>CAWINM010000001.1:0-810000 GCA_963837455.1 Thermoanaerobaculia bacterium
GATTATGTGGCATTCCACATAATCGCCACAGTGCAGCCATGGCACTGGTCGGCGCCGGCGTCGACCCGACCGTCATCGCCTTGTGGATGGGCCACGCCTCGCCGCTCAGTACCAGGCCCTACCTGCACGCCGACATGAAGCTCAAGCAGCAGGCCGCAGACCGGCTCACCCCGCCAGGGACACCGCCGGGACGTTACCACGCGCCCGACGAGCTCCTGGCCTTCCTCGCCGAACTCTGACCGTCCGGCCGCCTGACAGTTATGCCGCGTCCGCCGCTCGCAACCCGCCCGCCGCCCAGGGACGCCAGACGAGACGCGGCATAACTACAGCATCGGCATACTGGCACGAATGGCGATATCGCCATTCGTGCCAGTAGCCCGAGACGGCCTGGTGGCGCTTGGCGGCTTTCGCTCCGCGCTCCGCGACGTTGGTCGTCCAGTCCACGGCGAAGTCGCGGGTGAACAGGAAGACCTGCTCCTTGTAGTCACGCAGCCAGCAGCCCAGCGCGTAGCCGGGGTGGTTTCCCTCGTGCCAGTCCCGCAGCCGGTTATGGATGATCCCGGAGGCGGCGGCCTCGTCGTAGCGCTGGCGGAGCTTGCCCAGCACCTCTGCGTCCAGGGCGGTGCTGCCGCGGGCGCGGGCCTGTTCCACCGCCTGGTGCGCCTCGCGCAAGACGGCGATGATGTCCCCGGCCCAGGACTGCAGCCCGCCGGGGCCGAGCTTGATGACTGCCCGGCATCGCCTGATGATGTGCTGGCAGCACTGCTGGATGCCGGCCAGCCGGGACAGCAGGTGCTGGTAGCCGGCATAGCCGTCGGTCATCAGCAGCCCGGTGAACGCGGCCGGGATGCCCGCGGCGACATCGCCCTTGCGCCGCGAGGCCAGGGCCTGCAGCCAGGTCAGCCGCCCGTCCGGGGTCCGGACGATCAGCACGTGCGGGGCACCCGCAGCCGCCTTCTCCTTGCCTTCGGGGTCCTGTTCTCCCCCTTCTTCCCGCGCAGCGGGCTGCAGGGCGCTCTTATCCAGCACGTTCACCGGGGTCTCGTCCGCGGCCAGCGCGTCCTGGCCGGCCAGCGCCGCGAGCATCGCCTCATCGAACCCGGCCTTGCCCAGCTGCGCCGCCAGCCGGGCGCTGGCCTTATCCACCCAGCCCGGCGAGACCGGAACCCCCAGCAGCATGGCCATCACCTGCGCGGCCCGCTCCGGCGGCACGTTCCCGTACGCGGTCAGGACCACCGCGGCGGCGTTCAGCACCGCCCCGTAGGACACCGAGCCGGCGTGCGCGCCCGGCGGCGGCTCCGCGAACGTGACCGTCCCGCAGCACGGGCACGCCAGGCCCGGCAGCGCCCACCCGGTCACCGTCCGGATCACTTCCACGTCGATGACCTGCGCCCACCGCGAGCCCGCCGCCGCCGCGCCATCCAGCCGGGCCCTGCAACTGCGGCATTCCGCCGGCGGCCCCGCTTCCTTCACCTCACCGGGATCCGGATCCCGGGCCAGGCCGTTGCCCTGGTGGCCGGGCTGGCCGCCCCGCTTGCGGTCCTGGCGCCGCTCCCGCTCCGATTCCTGCCGCTGCCGGCGCCCGGCCTTGCGCCGCTCCCCCGCCGCGATGCTCTCCTTCGACGGCGGCGTCCCGGAGTCGGTGCTGTCCTGGCCCAGCCGGCGTTCCAGCTCCGCAACCCGCAGCTCCAGCCGCCGGTACCGCTCCAGCGCAGCGTCCAGCTCCGCCCGCAGCACCGCGTTCTCGGCGTCCTTCGCCTCGATCACGGCCCGCAGCCGGGCCAGCAGCTCACGCTGCTCCCCGGCATCAGCACACGGATCAGGCACATCGGACACGAACCCCGATCATGCTCAACCTGAACTACGGACTCAAGCACCCCGCACGACGTGTCACGCCGACCTCACCCCCGTGAATGGACACTCGCTGATCCCGAGTTCGCGGGCGACATCAGCGATAGCGCGTGACGTTTCCACCACCAGCCGCGCGGCTTCATCGCGGAACTCCGGAGAATACGTCTTGTATTTTCCTGGCAATTCATTGATCCTTTCCAGCCGAGGATCCTAAAGGATCCGCAGTCCGGAAAGTGGGAGGCGCGCCACGGAGCTGGAGGAGCGGGTCGCGCGGCTGGAGCGGCTGATCTCCCGCAACTCGGGGAACTCATCGATGCCGCCGAGAACGGATGACCTGCCGGGCAGGAAGCCGTCGGAGCGCAGGGCCCGCCGCGGAGGTGGCCGCAAGCCCGGCAAGCAGCCGGGCGCGCCCGGCGCGTACCTGGCCTGGAGCCAGGACCCGGACACGATCGTCGATCATTTCCCGCGGGGTAGGTGCATGTGCGGCGCTGACCTGTCCGGCGCGGCTGACCTGGGAGTGCGGTATTCGCACCAGGTCACCGACCTGCCTGAGGCACGAGTGGAAACCGTCCAGCATGACCGGCACGAAGTCCGGTGCGCATGCGGCCAGGTGCACGTGGCGGGACGCGCCCGCGGAAGCAGCGGGCGCACCGGTCACGGTCACCTACGGGCTGAACTTCCAGGCCTGGTGCGTGTTCCTGCTGGTGATGCACCATATCCCCGTCGAGCGGTGCGCGGACATCATCGAGTCGATGTCCGGGACCCGCCCCAGCGACGGGTGGGTGCACAGCCTGCTGGAGCGCGCCGCACAGGCGGTGGCCGCGGCGAACATGGCGATCCGGGCGCTGATCCTGCTCGCCCGCGTGGTCTGCGGAGACGAGACCCCCGTGCGCGTGGGCCCCGGGCCGAAGTCCCGCAAGAAGTACCTGCAGGTCGCGTGCACGAACCTGCTGACCTGTTACTTCCTCGGCGAGCGGGACCTGGCTTCCTTCAAAGACTTCGTCTACAGCGACCTGCACGGCACCGTGGTCGTGCACGACCAGTACGTCAACTACGATTCCTTCGGCGCGATCAGCCACCAGCTGTGCTGCCAGCACCTGCTCCGTGATCTTGAAGACGCCGGCCAGTCCTACCCGGACGCCATCTGGCCCGGCCAGATCGCAGAGGCCCTGCGCGGCCTCATCCACGCCGCCAACGCGGCCCGCGACCAGGGCCTGAGCGCCGTGCCCGCCGAGATGACCGCGGAGCACCTGACGCTGTTCCGCCGCGGCGTCACCGTCGGGCTATCCGAGGTCCGCCGCGTCCCCGGCGCGAAGAGCAAGCAGCCGCCGGCCCGGATGCTGCTGGAATGCCTGCGCGACCGCCAGGCCGACGTGCTCCGGTTCCTTACCGACACCGCCATCCCGGCCACTTCAAACCAGGCTGAACGCGACCTGCGGCCCTCGAAAACCCAGCAGAAGATCAGCGGCCGGCTCCGCTCGGAGAAAACCACCCGCGACCGGTACGCGATCCGCGGCTACGCATCCACCGCGGCCAAGCACGGAATCGCCGTCTTCACCGCCATCCGCGACGCCCTCGCCGGAAACCCGTGGATACCGCCCGTCCCCGCGACCAACTGAACCGCGCCCGAATCCCGCTACACAACGCCACATAAAGATAACTCAGTCCACACGCCTGATGCGATGAAGGAGCGGGCCTCCGCTCCTGGCGGATGCTGGAAGTTGCAAGGCATCCGTCTCCACCAGGCAAGGGAGGCCCACGATGACGGAAGCATATGACGGCCGGCAGGTCGTCGGGATGGACCTGCACCGGCGCCGCAGCGTGCTGGTGCGGATGACCGAGGACGGCCGCAAGCTGGAGACCGTCCGGATCACCAACAGCCCGGCCGCGCTGCGGGCCGAGATCGCGAAGGCCGGGAAGAACCCGCGGGTGGTCGTCGAGGCCACGTACGGCTGGTACTGGGCCGTCGACGTGCTGCAAGAGGCTGGCGCGGAGGTGCACCTGGCGCACCCGCTGGGGGTCAAGGCGTTCAGCTACCGGCGGGTCAAGAACGATGAGCGGGACGCCGCGGACCTGGCGGACCTGCTGCGGATGGGCCGGCTGCCGGAGGCGTGGATCGCCCCGCCGGAGATCCGCGAGCTGCGGGAACTAACCAGGTACCGGCACAAGCTGGTCAAGGCGCGGACCTCGGTCAAGGACCAGGTGCACGGGGTGCTGGCCAAGCTCGGCACCCCGGTCACCCATTCGGACATCTTCGGCGTGCACGGGCAGGCGTGGCTGGATGAGCTCCCCATGCCGCAGCCGTACGCGGGCAAGGTCGCCTCGCTGCGGCAGCTGGCCGGGGACCTGGCCGGCGAGATCACCCTGCTGGAGAAGGTCACCGCCGACCTGCTGGCCGGGCATGAGGGATACGCCGCGATCCAGGCGCTGCCGGGCATCGGCCCGGTGCTGGCGGCGGTGATCGTGGCCGAGATCGGCGACATCCGCCGGTTCCCCGGCCCCGGGCAGCTGGCCAGCTGGGCTGGCCTGACCCCGCGGCACTACGAGTCCGACACCAAGGTGATCCGCGGGCATGTCACCAAGCAGGGCTCGCGGATGCTGCGCTGGGCGGTCACCGAGGCCATCCAGCGGCAGCCTGCCGGCTCCCGGCCCCGGGAGGTTAAGGACGGCATCATCGCCCGCCGCGGCAAGGAGGCGAAGAACATCGCCAAGGTCGCCGCCGCCCGCGAACTGCTCACCCTGGTCTTCTACGGCATGCGCGACGGGCGCGTCCGCCGCCTGGACGCACCACCGGCCCGGCCCGCCGCATGACCGCCCGCCGGCCAGGCGCGCGGCCGCCAGCTATTCTGCCCCCCGCCACCGGGCGCGAGGCCGCCGAACATTCTGCCCCCTGCCAGGGCCAGCGGCACGTCCCGCCCGGCCCGGCGGCGCGGGCGCCTGTCTGATTGGCCCCGCCCGGCCCTGACGCGAACCCGCCCCATGCCCCCCGGCCAGCCGTGCCGGGGACAAACGAAGGGATGAATGCAGCCAGCGGCCTGCCCGGCCGGACAACCGGCCGTGGGGTGACGACAACCGCATATACGTAAGACCCGCCGCGGGGCGGCCTTTCCCCGCAGGCCTCGATCATCGGCTCGCGGGCACCTGCGTCAAGGACGCCTCCGGCGCCGGCTACGCCGGCCGGGCTCCGCCCGGTCCTGGACCCAGGCCACCCGCTCGCACGAACACGGCACCTGCACGGAGAAAGGCAGAGCCACGAGGCCAGTTCAACATGCCCTGCAAACACCTCCGCCGCCACGAAACCGCAGGCCGAAACCCCGCTTGACACCGGCCCGCTCCTTCAGGGATGAATGCTTACGGATCACCTGCTCAACCAAATTCGAAACTTTCGGCAAGGAATTACCCAGAAAATAGGTCCTCTTCTCTTGATGAATGTTGTCTTTCGACTATTATTCGAAATGTTTCAACACTTCGAGCCGGGATACGGAGGTCGGCTATGTGGCACCAACGGCGCAGGCCACGGCGGCGAATGGTAGCGGCGGTTGCGGCGGCGATCGGCCTCGGGCTGGCCGCGACCGCTGTTCCGGCGGCGGCGGGAACCGGCGGCAGTGCACACCGGCTGCCGTCATCCTTCCGGTGGGAATCGAGCGGGATCCTGATCAGCCCCAAGCCGGATGCCACCCACGACATCGTGTCGGTCAAGGACCCGTCGGTGATCCGGTACCAGGGCCAGTGGGTCGTCTACGCCACCACGGCCAACACCGCGGGGAACTGGAGCATCGAGGAACTCAATTTCCGCACGTGGTCGCAGGCCGCATCGGCGCCGCAGCACTTCCTGGACAATAACCCGGCCTTCGGCACGGGCTACCGCGCCGCGCCCGAGGTGTTCTACTTCGCCCCGCAGCACAAGTGGTACCTCGTCTACCAGACCGGCCTGCCCTCGTACTCCACCACGAACGACCCGCTGAAACCGTCGTCGTGGTCCGCGCCGAAGAACTTCCTGGCGAGCATGCCGCCGATCATCGCGGACAACATCGGCAACGGCTTCTGGGTCGACATGTGGGTGATCTGCGATCACGTGAACTGCTACCTGTTCTCCTCCGACGACAACGGCCACCTCTACCGGTCCCAGACCACCGTCAAGGACTTCCCGAACGGCTTCGGCAACACGGTCATCGCGATGCAAGACCCGAACCGCTTCGCGCTCTTCGAGGCCAGCAACGTGTACAAGGTCAAGGGCACCGACCGGTACCTCCTCGACGTGGAGGCCATCGGCTCCGACGGCAGGCGGTACTTCAGGTCGTGGACATCGACCGCGCTCGATGGTCAGTGGACCCCGCTGGCCGACACCGAGGCCAACCCCTTCATCCGATCCAGCAACGTTACGTTCGCTCCCGGCGTGACGCCGTGGACCCAGGACTTCAGCCACGGCGAGATGATCCGCAGCGGCGTCGACCAGAACCTCACGATCGACCCCTGCCACCTGCAGTTCCTGTACCAGGGGGAGGATCCTTCCGCCAGCGGCGATTACTCCCAGCTGCCGTGGCGGCTTGGTCTGCTCACCCAGACAAACTCAACCTGCTGAGGCTTGGCGGGGCGACCATTTCCGCGAGCACTGAGCCTCCCAGTGCTCGAACAGCCCGGTGACACAGCGCGCACTGAGCCTAGGGAAGGCCGCCAGACGCCTGCGGATGGCGCGGGGATCCTCGCACCTCCGTGGCCGGCCCGGTCCGGCCGCCTGGGCGTGAGTGTGGTCGCCTACCTTGTCGACCAAGTGGTCAGCGGCAGGCTGACGCCCGGATCGAGTTTCCCGCCCGAGCCGGAACTGTGCACGATCTTCGGCGTCAGCAGGACGGTGATCCGCGAGTCGATGCGGCTCCTGGAGGAGAAGGGCCTGGCCCAGATCCGCCAGGGGCAGGGAACCACGGTGGCTCCGGCCCTGCGGTGGAACATGCTGGACTCGGTAGTCCTCGAAGCGGCCATCCGGCATGACAAGGACCTGGCCATACTGGACGATCTCTTCGAGGTGCGCGTTGCCCTGGAGGCGCTGATGGCACGCGAGGCCGCGACCAAGATGAACGACGCGCAGGCTACCGAGCTCCGGCAGGTGCTTGACGACCTCGGGCGCCAGATGAGCGATCCAGAGGCCTATCTGGGCACCGACACCGAGTTTCACCATTACGGTCGCCCCGCGCGGCGCGTCATCTTGCCGAAGCGCCAATTGAGTTGGTCGGACGTGTAGACGTCACCGTTCTCATGGCAGAAGACGAGGTTGTTGTCGTGCCAGGCTTCACCGGCTGACCGGCGTTCCTTAGCGCGGATTTCCGCGCAGGATGTTCGGCGCAACCTTGCCACGTGATCGCTGTGGAGGCCGGCCGGTAGCCAGTGTCCTGACCTGCTGGAACGCTACGGCCCGCTGATCGTGGTTAGGCCGGCGGTTGCGCGATCCGGGCGCCGGATGACGCGAAGCCGATTTGTTATCTGCCTTGAGCGCTGCTGCTTGATGCCTGGTTTGCCGGATACGGAACGGGACGGATCGCGACAGGCGGGCAGAGAGCGGCATGATGCGGGCGGGCTGCCCGCGCTCATCAGCCACGCAGTTAATATGCAATAGTTCTCATATGACAGCCGGATCGGCGCAACATGAGGGGGAGCCGGAGTGGTTCACGTCACCGCAGCAGGTAAACCATCGGCGGTATGAGGCGCTGCGCGCCTACTTCGTGGACGGGCTGTCGTACGCGGAGGCGGGCGCCAGGTTCGGCTACACCCGGTGGGCGATGATCAACCTGGTCCGCGAGCACCGGGCCGGGAATCTGGAGCTGTTCACCCCGCCCCGCAGGCCGGGCCCGGCCCCCGGCACGGCCCCTGCCCGGGACCGCGTCCGGGGGCGGGTGATCGCGCTGCGCCGGCAGGGCCTGTCTTCCTACGAGATTTCCGCCCGGCTGTCGGCGGAGGGCACCCCGCTGAACCGCACCTCGGTCGCGGAGATCCTGACCGAGGAGGGGTTCGGCCGGCTGCTGCGCGGCCCCGCGCCCGAGGCCAGCATCTCCCCGGCCACGCCCGGCCGGGACACGAACCTGCCGGCCGCCGCTGTGATCGACTTCGGCACCTGGCCGGAACAGCTGGACACCACCCGGGCCGGGCTGCTGCTGGCCATCCCCGACCTGGTGTCCCTGGACCTGCCCGCCCTGGCTGCCGCGGCCGGGTACCCCGGCACCCGCGTCATCCCGGCCGTCAGCTGGCTGCTGTCCTTGCTGGCGCTGAAGCTGACCCGCACCCGGCGGGTCTCTCACGTCGATGACCTGCTCGCCGACCCCGCCGCCGCCTTGTTCGCCGGGCTCGCGGTCCTGCCGAAGAAGACCGCGCTGACCGATTACTCCTACCGGCTCTCCCACGACCACCAGCAGCGGTTCCTGGCCGCCCTGGACAAGCAGATGATCGCCGCCGGGCTGGCCGCCGCGGAGGAGGCGGTCTTCGACCTGGACTTCCACGCCATCATGCACTGGGGCCGCAACCCGGTCCTGGAAAAGCACTACGTGCCCACGCGGTCCCAGCGCGCCCGCTCGGTGCTGACGTTCTTCGCTCAGGACACCGGCACCCATAACCTGGTCTACGCCAGCGCCGACATCTCCAAGGCCACCCAGGCCCGCGAGGTGATCACCTTCTGCGACCACTGGAAACAAGTGTCCGGCACCGACCCGGCGATGCTGATCATGGACCAGAAGGTCACCACCCAGGACGTCCTCGGCGAGCTGGACGAGCGCGGGGTCAAGTTCGCCACCTTGCGCATGCGCTCAGCATCCCTGATGCGGCACATCACCAGCCTGGCCCCGGCAGACTACGCGACGATCACCCTGGACCGGCCCGGCCCGCACAACAAGCCCAAGGTCCACGAGGACCCGGCCGTGAAGCTGACCAGCTACCCCGGCACCGTCCGCCAGCTGATCGTCACCGGCCTGGGCCGCGAAGCCCCCACCGTCATCATCACCAACGACGACCAGATCAAGACCCGCGCGCTCGTCGGCCAGTACGCCCGCCGGATGACCATCGAGCAGCGGCTCGCCGAGATCATCCGCGCGTTCTGCGCCGACGCCCTCTCCAGCACCGTCAACCTCAACGTCGACCTCGACGTCATGCTCGCCGTCCTCGCCCAGGCCCTCACCGCCGCCCTGCGCGCCCGGCTCCCCGGCTACGCGACCGTGACCCCCGACACCATCCAGCGGCGGTTCCTCGAAACCCCCGGCCGGATCATCACCGCCCCTGACACCATCACCGTCCGGCTCGAACGCCGCGCCTTCTCACCCGTCCTCCGCAAAGCAGACCTCCCCGCCGCCACCCCCGTCCCCTGGTGGAACGGACGCACCATCCGCTACGAAATCACCTGAACGTTGCCCCGAACCTCCTGTGCGGAAATCGGCGTTAGCTTGCCTGGCCCTGTGCGCCGTCAGGGCGACGACTGCGCGCTTCGGGAGTTCGAGCGAGCGCTTCGACTTGGGAGTCTTGGTGTCGCCGCTCTTGCTCGCCGACCTCCACACGTGGATCACTCCTGGTTAAGGTCCACGTGATCCCATGTGAGCATGCGGAGCTCGCCGGGGGGTCTGTAGGTTCAACGGTGTAACTCCCGAGACGGAGGAGACACCAGATGACTGACGTGGCAGAGGACCGGGACCAGGCCGGGGCGGAGCTGTCGGCGGCTGATGAGCAGGTGCTGCGCGAGCTGACCGGGCGGGCCCGGACTGGCGGGCTGAAGCTGGCCGGCGAGGGCGGCCTGCCGGGCAGGCTGACCAAGATGGTCATCGAGGGCGCCCTGGGAGGGGGAGCTGGATGATCATCTCGGCTATGGCAAGCATGACCCGGCGGGCCGTGATGGCGGCAATTCCCGTACTGGCTACCGGGCCAAGACGGTGCTCACCGGGGCGGGCCCGGTGGAGCTCAGCGTGCCGCGGGACCGCGATTCCAGTTTCGAGCCGGTAATCGCCGCCAGAAGGCAGCGGCGGCTGACCGGAACAGGCGAGCTGGTGATTTCCCTGTCCGCGAAAGGGCTCACCCGCGGGGAGATCGCCGCGCACCTGGCCGGGGTTTACGGCGCGGACGTCTCGAAGCAGGCGATCACGGCCATTGCCGGCCGGGTCATGGAGGGCCTGGCGGAATGGCAGAGCCGGCCGCTGGGCTCCGTGTACGCGGTGATCTTCATCGACGCCGTTAACGTGAAGATCCGCGAGGGCCGGGCCGCCGGCCGCCCTGTCTGCCTGGCGCTGGGCGTCACCGCGGACGGCGGGCGGGACGTGCCGGGCCTGCGGGCGGGCGAGCACGGCGACGGGGAAGGCGCCAGGTACTGGCTGCGGGTGATCCACCGACTGCGATTTGCGACGACACGGGCTGAAGCTCGCTGAGCGCGGCGGCAAGGCCGCCAAGAAGCGCGCCGCCATCGCTGTCGCTCCCAAGCTGGCCGTGGTGCTGCATCGACTGTGGCTTACCCAACAGACCTACCAGCCGCTTCGCGAGCTCCCCCGCAAGGTGGCGTAAGACCGAGAGGCATCAGAAAAGCAGACGGATTCACCTAGAGACAGGACGAGTCCAAGCCGGTCTGGGCGACTGCGACTAACCCCATGACCCTCGAGGTCGAAAACGAGATCGCAGCGCCCCGGCAGGACGGAACCCAGCATGCACCGGGCCCACTGAGGCCCACTCGAGTGCGGATGGAAGCGTGGCTCAGGACTCGTCACCCATTCGGTCGGCCGCCAAGGCGGCCGGCTTGACTTTGACCGGCCTTCTCAGGGAAGGGGTTAGGCGACAGATCGCCACGGTTTGGCGCCGGAGGGTGGTCAAGTGTCCCAGCCGCGGGGGCGGCGAGCAGGCATCCGAATGCGAGGCGTCTTGCCAGCTTCTCGGGTCTCATTGGGGGGGCGCATAAACCTGAAGGCAACGAAGATGAGGCCGAAGAGAACGAGCGAAACCGAGAGGTTGCGCGTAAGCGCCCAGCGAGAGACATTGGAGCCAAGGGCACGAACCAGGCTATGGCTGTCGCCAGCTTTGCGCAAGTCATTGAGGAAGCGGGACGGAATGGCGAGATTGAGGTTCTGGCCCTCAACGAGGTGCGCCACCGCGATGCCTATGACCTCGCCGGCGGAGTTGAAGACCGGAGAACCGCTTGACCCCGGCGAGATGGGGGCGGTGATTTGGAGCAGCGGCCGATCCGAATAGTCGCCCGAATCCTCCCCAAGGCCTTTGAGTCGGACGGCACTGACGATGCCTTCGGAGACGGTCCCGGCTAGGCCGAGGGGGTTGCCGACAACCACCACCCTATCGCCGGGTTCGATGCTGCCAAGACCGAGAGTGAGCGGGGCGAGTGTTCTGGGGCCGTCAAGGCGGAGTAGAGCGAGGTCGTTCTTCTCGTCTTGGGCAACGACCGCTGCGACATCCACAGACGTGTTGTCTGCGAGCGTAGCCCGCAATCGCGTGGCGTGCTCGACCACGTGGTAGTTCGTGGCGACGAGTGAGGGGCCGATGGCAAAGCCGGTGCCACTGGCGAGGGGATCACCGGCAGCATCCAGAAGGGTCAATAGAACGACGGATCCGCGGACCTTGTGGAGTTGACCCGGTTTGGTGGACACCTCACCATTGGGTGAAGGAGTCCAGATGCCGAAGACACGTTTGCCGTACGCGCCGGAGTTCCGGGCGACAGATGGTCGAGCTCGTGAGGGCGGGTCGCACGCCTGAGGAGCTGGCCAAGGAGTTCGAGCCCACCGCCCAGTCGATAGGGAACTGGGTGCGGCAGGCCGACCGCGACGAGGGGCTGCGGAAGGACGGGCTGACCACCAGTGAGCGCGAGGAGCTCACGCGGTTGCGTCGCGAGAACAAGCAGCTGCGCCTGGAGCGAGAGATCCTCTCAAAAGCCGCGGCCTGGTTCGCTCGGGAGACGGATTCGATACCTCCGAGGTCTTCGAACTCGTGAAGCGACACGAGGCCGACTACCCGATCACCACGATGTGCCAAGTGCTGGGTCTGTCCACCAGCGGGTACTACGCACGGCGGCACCGACCGCCATCGAAGCGGGCCAAGTCCGACGCGGTGCTGACCGAGAAGATAGCGGCCTCGCATGGACGGTCGCGGGGGACGTATGGCGTGCCGCGGATCCACGCCGACCTGGCTGCCGAGGGGCAACGAGTCGGGCGCAAGCGCGTCGGTCGGTTGATGCGAGACGCCGGCTTGGCCGGAGTGAGTCGTCGACGCGGAGTGCGGACCGCCTTGAGAAACAAGGAAGCTCAGCCAGCACCGGACCTGGTGAGCCGGGAGTTCAGCGCGCAGAGGCTGAATCGGCTGTGGGTCGCCGACATCGCCTACATCCCTACCTCGGCAGGGTTCCTCTACCTGGCCATGGTGCTCGACGTTGCAGTCGCCGGATCGTCGGCTGGTCGATGGCCACCCACCTGCGCGCCGAGCTGGTGCTCGAGGCGCTGAACATGGCGAGCGGACAGCGGCGTCCGACCCAGGTGATCCATCACTCCGACCAGGGTACCCAGTACACCTCGGTCGCCTTCGGTCAGAGGTGCGGCGAGATCGGAGTCAAGCCCTCCATGGGCTCGGTCGGCGACTGCTTCGACAACGCCATGGCCGAGAGCTTCTTCGCCACACTGGAATGCGAGCTCATCGATCGGCGGTGCTTCCAGACCCAGGCCGAAGCGAGGATGGCGGTCTTCGAGTACATAGAGGGCTGGTACAACCCGCACCGCCGCCATTCGGCACTGGGCCAGGTCAGCCCCGCCGAGTTCGAGAGACGGCTCGAGAGCACGTCTGATCCGAGTCAGATCGGTCCCCCAGGCTCGCAGAATGCCGGCGAGGTGGACCGAGGTACGAGATACGAGCCACAGGGACCCGATCAGCCTGCCCATCCTGTGGAAATCGCCCCCTCTTCCCCCGCACCCCCATCACCCCGGCCGGAGGCCTGCCGGGGCGTGGAAGGCTGCCACCCCCTCCCATCCCCCGGCACCCTCCCACCCCCCTTGGAAATCGCTGCGCGATTCCCACAGCCCTCCGGCCACGGCGACGGAGCGAGCGGTCTCTGATAAGACTTGGCCGAAAGCCCTAACCCGTCCACCAAACCGGGGTAGCTCCATTGTGGGCAAGTTCCTTGACCTCCTGTGCCACCAGCTGACAGGCGACGAGAGACAGCAACGGAAAGACGATGGCTTTCTTCATGGCGCTTCCTATGCGATAGCGGTTGTTCTGCCGCCTAACGGCGTATGAGTTCAGCGGCACCAGCCGCGCGAACGCGCGGGTGGTGCCCGCTGCAACGAGGGGTTAGGCGTTCAGGTCGCAGGCGTACCGGCTTTGTGGATCGGCGCAGCGAGCATTGGACGTGAAGGAGAGTGTCTGACGCGGCTCGCGGAGGTTTGCGGTGCCGGTGGAGCGAAGATGTTGGGTGCCTGCGCGGTCACTTCCGTTGCCCTGGCTGAACTCGCATTGGCCGAAGGCGCCGCAGGTGGCGCCGAGCGGAGCTGACTTCGACCGCAACAGCGTATGACGGCATTTTCCGGGACCGGATTCTTGGCTCCGAACCTGAGCTCGGTGTCCCAGTGGCTCCATCCTTCTGCCAGCGATGTTTGCCCGGCGAGCGGTGGTGACCCTGACGCCTAACGGCGTATGAGTTCAGCGGCACTGCCCGCGCGAATGCGCGGGTAGTGTCCGCTGCAACGAGGGGTTAGGCGTCATGCCGTAGTCGGCTAAGCACAGACCTCTTGGCACTGTTTGAGGCGGTAGGTACAGCGACTGTCACGGACAACTTTGGCGCAGGGTCAGGTCAAGCCAGCACCCGAGAGACGAGCTGACAGCCACGCGGAAGTGGCCTGGTGACGCGCCCGAGACCGATGCCACCTCGCAGAGTGAGCCTGCGTTGCACTCGTTGGCCTCGATTTGGCGGCGTAGCCTCCGAGAGGATTGCACAAAGTCAACGATCTCGAGGAGCGTGCCGTCGGAAACCGAATCGCGGCGCAGGGTCAAGTCACTAGGACAGGAGGTCCCGCTGCTCGGTGTAACGATCCAAAGGTCACCGAGAGGTGAACACGACCAGCCGGCGTTGGTCTCGGTTGGCGAGCAATCGGTCGTTTGGTAGACCTTGAGACGGGGAGCGACCTGTGTGGGTTTGAAGTCGACACGGAACCAGCGCGGGGGAGGACTCATGGGTGGAATGAGATTCGTCGGCCTTACCTGCCACAACTCTTTGGCCGGCGCTAGCCCTTGCGCTGCGTGAACTGCGGCATCTTCGTCGCTAGTCGGTTCGCTCGCCAAGAGCGCAGCCGAAAGAAACAGACCTCCGAGGAGGGCGATTGGGTAGCAGCGGGCGGTGATCATGACGCCTAACGGCGTATGAGTTCAGCGGCAATACCCGGGCGAACGCCCGGGTATTGCCCGCTGCAACGAGGGGTTAGGCGACCGGCCACATCAGTTCCGGAGTCGAGGGGCGAGGAAGCCCTCGATGGTGCGCACTGCCTCGACGATGGTTTTGGTGAACTGGTCCACCGCGGGATCAGCGCTGCTCTCGTAGATGACGCTGTTGATCCTGTTCCAGTCGAGTTGGGACCATCCGCTAGGACCGTCGAAATGAGGGCGGTCGAGACGATCGAGGTGGCTCGAAAGCGAGGAGTAGAGTTCACCGATGGCCCGATTGAGGGGTTCCAGTACGGCGAGCGCCTGCGAGCCCCACAGAACTTCTGCCTCAATAGCCTCGAGACGGAGATCCGAGCGGGCCGAGTCGAGGCGCTGCCAGCGATCCGCATAGGCCAATCGCGTGGATTCGGCGCGGTTGAGGCTCTCCGCTTGGGGGCCAGCGTCGGTACTCTTGGCTGGTACCGTCTTGTCGACATAGTTCATGAAGGGGTTGCGGACCGTACTGATCGCGTCCCGAACCCTCAGAGCCGCGCGGAGGTACCGCCGAGCCAGCTCATATTCGGTGTGGCCACGAAGCTGGCGCCGCCAGGTATTGAGGCCAAGGATCGCTACGATCGCGCCTACGGCCGCAGCGAGGGCCGTGAGGAGATCCTTGGCAAGGGAGGCCCAGGGTGCCAGATCCTGCGGATTGATCATCGAGGACGTCCTCTCTACTGGTTTTCGGTCGCCTAACGGCGTATGAGTTCAGCGGCAATACCCGGGCGAACGCCCGGGTATTGCCCGCTGCAAGGGGTTAGGCGGCACCTCTCCCAAGTGGCGGAACCGCTTTCTGGGGACGATTGAGGGCAAGGTCGTAGTTGGCCTGAAGATTGATCCAGAACTCGGGAGACGTCTTGAACGCCTGGGCGAAGAGCCAGGCTGTTTCGGGAGAGACGCCACGCTTGCCGCGGACAATCTCATTGATGCGCTGCACCGGAATGCTGAGGTGCTTGGCAAGGTCGACTTGGGTCACGTGGAGCGGCTTGAGAAACTCCTCGTCGAGGATCTCGCCCGGGTGCGTGGGAATGCGATTCTGAGGAATCATGGGGACCTCAGTGGTAGTCAGCGATTCGAACGTCGTGGGCATCTGAGCCTTGCCAGAGAAAGACGAGACGCCATTGGTCGTTGATGCGGATGCTGTGAAAGCCAGTCAAGTCGCCTGCGAGGCGCTCCAGGCGGTTACCAGGAGGTGTTCGTAGATCCTGAAGAGTCCTGGCAGCGTTGAGCATGTCGAGCTTGCGAAGTGCTGAGCTCACGATGGTTGAGGGAATGCGCCTTGAGGCCGCCGTGGGCCGACCGTGGTAGAGATCCTCGGTTGCGGCATCGGCGAAAGAGATGATCACAGAGCACGACCCCCAGAGTGATCTTACTCCCTATCACGGTTAGCATGCAAGGCGGTTCCGAGTGCCGCCTAACGGCGTATGAGTTCAGCGGCAACACCCGCGCGAACGCGCGGTTGTTGTCCGCTGCAACGAGGGGTTAGGCGACTCCCCGATCGCGGCTTCAGTGACATTCTGGAGATGTTGCGTTCACAATGCTGATTCAGCCACTACACGAGTGCTGCGGAGGTCGTAGCCAGTCATCTCCAAAGCCACGTAGAACGAGGGTGTATCCCGAAAGGCGCGGTCAAGACGTCTCCAGGATCTGGCCAAATAGTACGCAGCCGCTGCAGTTGCAGGCTCTGAGATTCCGGCAGCGTAGAACCAGGTCTGCTGAGCCGAGGAGAACCGAACCACTACGGCTTGGCTGGGCTTCTTGAGCAGCAGCTGGCCGGGAAGCTGGATTGCAGTGTTGTCACCTACAAACCTCGGGACATCGGGAGACTCGCTCTCGAGACGGCGCGAGATCTCGTTATAGGCCGGAGAGCCGAGAGAGACGATGGTGCCCAGCAAGTCGGACGGAGAGGTCAAAGGACTCGCTTCTACGCTGGCCTCGGCATTGACGAAGAAAAGGCCAGCCGCCCAGTGAGGCTGCACCCGGAGGCCAGGTATAGGCGCAGCGAACAAACTCTGCAGGGCACTTGCAGCCGATGCCTCCAGAAGGGCGACGGCGCTGCCCTGGAAGGAGCGCCGATTGCCAGCTGCATCGGCTGCCCCCGCCGGGGGAATCCGCAAGTGGGAGACGAAGATCGAATGGTCCTGCTCTCGGCGAGGCCCCAGAACCTCAAGAGCGCCTTCCGCCGACGAGCAACAGGAAGGCAGACGACGATTGTTAGCGCCGCAAGAGAGCGTTTGCGGTTATCCCGGCGGCGACTCTTTCCAGAACATGGTGGATGTCTCTTCTCCGTCCTATAGGAATATCACAGTGTGCCGAGAGTCGCCTAACGGCGTATGAGTTCAGCGGCAACACCCGTGCGAACGCACGGGTATTGTCCGCTGCAACGAGGGGTTAGGCGACAGATCGCTGATGCCCGTTGGCGGCGGCACGCAGCAGCTCGACGGGAGGCTGGTTTCTGACGAACCTGCCAAGCTGCGTCGACGAGCCGATGACGCGGCTGGAAGCAAGGAGCGGAAGCCTTGGAGCTGGCAGCGGGCGTGTTTGGTCCCACGATTGATCGACAGGTACCCGGCCCTGCCTGGCTCGTCTTTGGACTGACGGGCCACAGCCGCCGCATTGGGCCGGACGGGAGTGGCCGAGGGAACCAAGAGTCCTCGAGGCGGAGGGGATGTGCCGCCCTGGCGGTCGACGGGCGCATTCTGGGAACGGAGTTGCGGTGGGCACCGACGGGATTGCGGCTGCAGGTGTCTGCAAGGCTCTGAAACCCATCTCTTGCTCTGATCTGGTCACGGAGAAGCGAGTACCACGACTGGTCGACATGTCGCCTAACGGCGTATGAGTTCAGCGGCAACGCCCGGGCGAATGCCCGGGTGTTGTCCGCTGCAACGAGGGGTTAGGCGACCCGCCACTGTAGGGGCGTTGCGGCTCGTGAGGAGCAAGAATAATCGTGGGGATGACTACTAGACCAGTGACAACGAAGAGTACGAGAAGAATCGGAAGGAGAACGACTCTGACCTCCCATGGGATTAGCTCAACTCTTGTGTGCAGCCAGTCTCCGAGTGCCAGAGTGCCTGCTGCCAGGGCAAGTACCGAGAGGACTATGAGCGTGATTGCTAGCTTTGGGTGCGAGCTATCGCGTACCTGCAAGGAGCAAGGTAAGCACGTAGAGCATGAGACTTGGTGCCGTCGTCAAGAGGCATGCGAAGGCTCTCCAGCGATAGATCGAAAGAGCTTGGGGTGCTGGGAGCTCCAGCGGCAATACATCAGGCTCTCGGTCACGGGGAAGTTGGAGTAGCCGGAGGATCTCTGTCTTCATTAGCGGCTAGCCTCCTCAGTGAGCGCTTGGTTCGTTGGGGAAATAGCGTAGAGGTCGACGACTACAAAAGCCAGAACGGGAAAGAGCGTGGCCACGGCGAAGAGAACCTGAAAGGCTGTGAGCGTGTACGCATGGATGCCATGAAGCGCAAAGTGTGCAATTACGTACACGTCGAGGGCCCAATGGGCGACGAGCCAAAGGGCCAAGAAGACGCTGTCGATGACCACCGAACCGATTTGAATGCAGAATGTACGAAGACGTGCACGCAAGCCGCTGTCGTCGGTTCCCATCCTCTCCCCTTACGTTGACTGCATGATAGTGAGTCCGGGTCGCCTAACGGCGTATGAGTTCAGCGGCAACAGCCGGGCGAACGCCCGGGTGTTGTCCGCTGCAACGAGGGGTTAGGCGACAGATCGCTGATGCTCGTTGGCGGCGGCGCACAGTTGCCCGACGGGAAGCTGGTTTCTGACGAGCCTGCCACGACTGCGTCGACGTGCCAACGCCGGAGGTGGAAGCACGCGGAGGTGTCTTGGAGCTAGCAACAGGCGTGTTTGGTCCAACGATTGATCGGCGGGTCCTGGGTCTACGTGATTCGTTTCGGGGTGATCGGCCACGACAGCTGCACTGGGCCGGTTGGAAGTGGCTGAAGGGACCAACAAGTCTCGGGCGGAATGGGCGTACGGCCTCTGGCGGTCGACGGGCACACTCTGGAAGCGGAGCTGCCAGTGGCACCGATGGGATGGCGGTCGGAGGTGTCGGTCGCCCAGGCTCTGAAAGCCATCTCTTGCTCTGATCTGGTCACGGAGAAACGACTGACCACGAGTGGTGAACATGTCGCCTAACGGCGTATGAGTTCAGCGGCAACAGCCGGGCGAACGCCCGGGTGTTGTCCGCTGCAACGAGGGGTTAGGCGACAGATCGCTGATGCCCGTTGGCTGCGGCGCGCAGCTGCTCGACGGGAGACTAGTCTCTGACGCGTCTGCCACAACTGCGTCGACGTACCGATGACGCCGGTGGGAAGCGGGAGGAGGAGTCTCGGAGCTAGGAACAGGCGTGTTTGGTCCAACGAGTGATCGACAGGAGCCGGCCGTGCGTGACTCGTGTCGGACTGATCGGCCACGGCCGCCGCACTGGACCGGGAGGGAGTGGCCGAACGGACCAAGAAGTCTCGAGGCGGAAGAGATCTGCCGGCCCAGACGTTCGACGGGCGCACTCTGGAAGCGGAGCTGCCGCTAGCTCGGATGGGATCGCGGCCGGAGGCGACTATGGTCCAAGCTCTGAAATCCATCTCTTGCTCTGATCTGGTCACGGAGATGCGACCGACCACGACTGGTGACCATGTCGCCTAACGGCGTATGAGTTCAGCGGCAATACCCGGGCGAACGCCCGGGTATTGTCCGCTGCAACGAGGGGTTAGGCGACAGATCGCTGATGCCCGTTGGCGGCGGCGCGCAGTTGCTCGACGGGAAGCTGGTTTCTGACGAGCCTGCCACGACTGCGTCGACGTGCCGACGACGGAGGTGGGAAGGAGGTGGAGGTGTCTTGGAGCTGGCAACGGGCGTGTTTGGCCCAACGATTGAACGGCAGATCCTGGGTCTACGTGATCGTTTCGGGGTGATCGGCCACGACCGCTGCACTGGGCCGGTTGGGAGTGGCCAAGGGACCGACAGTCTCGAGGCGGAACCGGTGTCCCCGCTCACACGCAGGACGGGCGGACTCTGGAGGCGGAGCTGCCCTTGGCACCGACTGGATGGATCGGAGGCAATTGTGGTCCGGAGCTCTGAAACCCATCTCGTGCTCTGATCTGGTCACGGAGAAGCGAGTACCAGACTGGTGACCATGTCGCCTAACGGCGTATGAGTTCAGCGGCAATAGCCTGGGCGAACGCCCGGGTATTGTCCGCTGCAACGAGGGGTTAGGCGACTCGTCGCGAGCGGTTGCGGCCGAGATTCCGAAGAGTTGGACCCAGAGGTCATTCGGGCCTTTGAGCACGCCGAACTCTAGGAAGGAGGGCTTGAGGTGTCGTCGAAGTAGAAGGGTCTTGAGAAGCAGAACGTCCCGGATGGCCGGCAGAAGCGCTCCATGGCGCGGTAGATCTTGCCTTCGGCCGACCACCTGCGATCGCGGTCGCGGCGTTGAATGAAACGTTGCCTCCATTCCGGGACCCTTCCGCCTGGTTCATGTCGCTACGATGCCCCAAGTCCCACGGCGTGCCGACTCGGGGTCGTCTTCCGAAGAAGCCGCAAAGGCGACCGTCGTCGCTCGAACCTTCGGGTTAGGAGCGGAGGTAGCCAAGGACGCTGACGAGCCGGGATTCCGCGGTAGGGCTCGTTGAGACCGGACTCATTGCCTCCTGCGAATCGAGATCATCGTAGAGGTACTCAAGTTCCGAGGCGAACGCGTTTGATGTTCGTGGGACGCGGTGCACCCAAGATACGCATCGAACGCCAGGTAGGGCAGCTCATCAGCGAAGATGGGCGAAGATCCCGGCGGGCTGATTCGCGATGGCCGCGGCGACGAGCGATGGATAGTCGACATCTCTTCCGGGGATGGCTTGTTCATCGAGGGCGGTTTCCCGGGACGCCTAACGGCGTATGAGTTCAGCGGCAACAGCCGGGCGAACGCCCGGGTGTTGTCCGCTGCAACGAGGGGTTAGGCGACAATGCTGATCCCGTTGATAGGAGATGCGCTGCTCGGCGGGAACCAGCTCGGTGACCGCTCACGCGGGTCGAGGGACAGACGCCGGCCGGAAGCGGGAGGAGGAGTCTCGGAGCCAGCGTACCGGCCTGTTTGGTCAACGAATGACGAAGGAGGCGGCCTCCGGAATCGGTCGGACTGGATCGGCCAGTGCCGCCTCTCTGGACCGGCAGGGAGAGGCCGAAGGGACCGAGAAGTCCCGAGGCGTAAGAGATCTGCCGGCCCGGACGTTCGCCGGACGCCGCTGCAACGAGGGGTTAGGCGTCGCTAGCCTCAGAGGATGGGAGGCGTTCGGCGGCGGCATGCCAGAAGCGCGAGGACCTCTCTCGACGTCGCTTCGAGAGGCGTAGTACCAGATTGGTACTATTCGCCTAGCGAGCGAGAGTTCGCGCCTAACGTCGGGCGAACGTCCCGGGTATCGTATGCTCACGACGGGTTAGGCGGCGCGCAAAATGCGAAGACCGAGGTGTTGAAGCTGGTCGTTGAACAGATCGTAGGCGCTGCGGCGGTTCTGCCACCACCAATCGGCGGATGTGCGGATCTGCTGCTCCGCATTGGGAACAATGCTGAGGCCGTGTCCAAGAGCGGTCCCGAAGGTCCTGTGAAGGTCCCATCCTTCGACGCCCTCTCCGCGCCGAGCGTTCGAGAGAGTCGAGCGAAGGCTCGTTCCTCGGCGGTTACCTGGAATCCCCAGTTCGGAGCCCTCGGGCACCAATATGGTGACGGTAATGCCCTCCTCGAGGGTGCCGTCAGGCACGTCCAAGTGCCCGTCAATGACCTTGGCGGTGAGCATCTTATAGCGCCGATTCTAGCTCCTCGTACCGAGCGACGCCTAACCGTAAGTTCGACGACACCGAGCCTCCAGCGCCCACCGGCGCCTCTCTACGGCAACGAGTCGTCTTCCCCGATTATTCGACATCCACTCTGTCGCATATCGCCTGCTGCTGGCGGCCCGAGCCTGCGATTCTGCTGCGTTTCTGCCGTGACATCCACCAAGCCGCATTGAGCCCTTACACGACGAGCCCTGCGGCGAATAGCCTGCGTAGCCCGTTCGAGGCCACGCGACCTCCGTGCGGCCTCTTTCGGGTCGGCCCAGCGGCCCTGAACCTGGCCACGAGCTAGGCTCCGCCCGCCTCGGTGTCCCGCACCGCTCGCGGTTCGCGTTCCCTGATGGTCCCAACTGCCGCCTTCTGCCTGGTATAGACGGACACCGATCGCGGGTTTCCCCGCGGATCTCCTTGACCCGCTGGCGAGCGGGAGCCTCACGCCCTCCCCCACCTCCCACCTCCCCCCTGCCCCTCCACGCAACCAGCCGCGCAGGGGCCGCGCAGGTCGCCACGGCCTCCTCAGCCGGCGGGGCTGGGCTCCTGGTAGAGGCCGAGGACGTTGCCGTCGGGGTCGGCGAAGCGCGCCGTCGCTTCCGGGGCATCGACGCCGGGCGGCTGCACGATGCGGCCGCCGTGGGCGACGACCGCGTCGACCGTCGCCGCGAGGTCGTCGACCATCACGTACAGCAGGAGGCCCGGGGCGGGAGACGCGGGTCGGCCGGTCACCCAGGCGCCGCTGACCTCGCCGACGCCGTCGTCGAAGGCGCTGGCGCCGTCGCCTCGTTGCCGGATCGCCCAGGCGAAGACCGCCTGGTAGAAGGCCACCGACCTCGGGACGTCGGTGGTGGGGATCTCGAGGTAGCAGATCTTGCCGTTCGCGCGGGTGGGGGCCATGGACGAGCCTCCTCGGGTCAGCGCTTCGAAGTGGTGGCCATGCGCCGGATCTGCCAGGCGCCGGTCGCGTCGCGGGACCAGTCGGCGGTGTAGCCCCCGCTGACCTCGACGACCTCGCCCGAGGGGATCCGGACGCGCTGGTGGTAGGTGCCGGTGACGTGGCCGGTGGAGCCCTTGATGGTGATGCTGTCCGTGGTGAGCGACTCGGCGAGGACGTGGAAGTCCTTGAAGGACTCGAGGTGCGCCTCGATGGCCGCGGGGCCCCGGATGGGCGCCTGGTCGTCGGCGGCCATCTCGCCGTCGGGAGTGAACAGCGCGGCGATCGCCGCGTGGTCCATGGCGAGGACGAGGTCGGCGAAGTGCTGCGTCGCCTCACGTAACTGCTGCTGCGCGGCGAGGGGCGACGGATGGTGGGCCGCGCAGGCGAGCAGGAGCGCGGGGAGCAGCTTGGCGATCGACCGTCCGAGGCTGGGCACGTTGGTCTTCATGGGGGTGGGAGCCGCAGCCATCTGCTCCACACGCGATTCTAGCGTCGCGGGCCGGGGAGCGCGCAGGGGTCGCTCTCGCCTCCTCGGGAGGCGTTACCGGAGGCTGCTGCCGAAGACGAGGGTCACCCCATCCTCCGCGTTGTTGGCGACCACGAGGTCGCCTCGCCCATCGCCGTCGAAGTCGTGGATGGCCACGCCCTTGGGATGGCCGTGCAGGGGGAGGTCCTGGCGGGAGCCGAGAGTCCCCTCACGAGTCATCGTGAAGATCGCGACGCGATCGCTCTCGGGGAGGGAGACGACGACGTCGCCGACACGGTCGCCATCGACGTCGCCGATCGCCACCATGTTGGGGAAGCGGGCGGTCGCGAACGGCGAGCCCCGCATCGGGCGAAAGCCTCCGCGGCCGTCGCCGAGGAGGACGGTCAGACCGTCGCGGCCCGGCGGTTCTGTCGCGCTGCTCGGTGAGTCCACGATGGCGAGGTCGGGAACGCCGTCGGCGTTGACGTCGCCGATGGCCACGTTGAACGGGGAGTCGCCGGCGGGGAACGGCGAGCCCGCGGGCTGGGCGAAGGCGCCCCTGCCGTCGCCGAGGAGGATGGTGACGTCGTTGCCGTCGAGGTTGGGGCTCACGATGTCGCCCGTGCCGTCGCCGTTGAGGTCGGCCACCCGGACTCGCTGGTACGGGTGCCTGCCCACCTCGACGTAGGTCCCGGGCGTCTCGAAGCGCCCCTTGCCGTCGCCGGGCAGGAGCTCGAGTCGATCCTTCGCCCAGCTGTCGGTGAGCAGATCGACGTGGCCGTCGCCGTTGAAGTCTGCCGCCGCGATCCCGTGCGGATGGGGTCGGACCGCCACGGCGACGGGCGAACCCGGGGCGGGCGCGAAGCCACCCTTGCCGTCGCCGAGGAGGACGGTCAGCTGCTGGGTCTCGTGGTTGGCGAAGGCGAGATCGGGCCGGCCGTTGCCATCGAAGTCGCTGACGGTGAGGTCGTTGGGGTGGGGCCCGGCGGGGAACGGCGATCCGGGCGCGGGAGAGAACGCTCCTCCACCCTGGCCCGAGGAGCACCGACACGGTGCCACCCTGCTCGTTCGCCACCGCCAGGTCCATCTTGCCGTTGCCGTCGAAGTCGGCCAGCACCACCGTTCCCGGCCCATCACCGACACGGAAGCTTTGCGGCGGCGAGGAGTGGGCCTGGGAGCAGCTCGCGGCGAGCGGGGCGAACGAGGCGCAGGCCAGGGTCAGCGGGTGGGCCACGACGAACCTCCGGACCGAAGCCGGCTATGGCGACCCACCTACCGGCGAGGCAGCCTCCTGGCCCAGCAGCTCACGGGCCTTCGCGGCGGTGGCCCACCGGAAGTACCAGCGATAGCGGTCGGTGGTCTCGACTCGCTCGAAGGCGTAGTCGGGGGAGATGTTGGCGAAGAGCGCGAACCAGCCCATCATCGAGCGGCCCGAGTAGGTGGCATCCACGACAACCCGGCTGCCGGCATCGGTCGCCCGCCGCAGCGAGAAGAGGTAGCCGTGCTCCTCGGTGAAGATCGTCGGGATGACGCCCAGGGAGAGTGCCGTCCACAGGGGAATCACCGCGGCCCCGCTGACGTGCCGCTCGACCCTGGCGATGAGCGTCGGTCTGGCGACGGTGTCGATGCAGCCGACGCGCTCGAACAGGCCGCTCTCCGCGAGCTGTCGCTCGAGGCGCTGCGAGTACACCGGGTACTCGTCGGGCTCGACCGCGACCGTGCCACCGATGTAGGCCGCTCTCGCCATCGCCATCTCCTGGCTGGCCAGGGGCGCGGGCAACCGCGAGGTGCCACAGGCGGCGATCGGCACGAGCACGAGGAGCCCCACGGCTCGCTTGGCTGCAAGCTCCAGCTTGCTTGCGATCACGGGTGTTTCTCCGATTCTTCCCGCGCCCCTTCTTCCAGAGCTTCTTCGCCTTCGTCATCTATGCTCGCCGCTCCCGGTCAGCGAGCATACAGGGCCTTCAGCGCCGGAGCGAGCTCGGGGTAGAGGAACTCGAAGCTCGCTTCGCGCAGGCGGCGGGACACGCAATAGCGGCCGTAGAGGGCGAGCTCCGGGTCGGTCCGCATGATGAGGCGGGCGCCCCACCACGCCACTGCAGCCGGCGCCGGGAGGCCGAGGCCAACGCCGAGGGCCCGCCTCAGCTCGCGCATGAACTGCGCGTTGGACACCGGGTTGGGGGCGGTGGCGAGGTACGCCCCCGTCATCGCGTCGTCTTCGATTGCACGCAGAAAGAGGCGATTCATGTCCTCCTCATGGATCCAGCTCATCCCCTGTCGCCCACTTGCCACCGTTCCACCCAGGCGCCACCGCACGAGCCTCGCCAGCCGGGGGAGCGCGCCGCCGTCGCGCCCGAGAACGAAGCTCGTGCGGAGGACCACCGATCGAACGCCCGGGAGCAGCGCCGCCTCGAGCTCCTCCTCCCACGCCTGGCCCACGAAGGGTGCCAGGCCGTAGCCGAACGCGGCGTCCTCGTCGCACCAGACCTCGGGAGGGTCGCCGTAGCGATGGGCGGTCGACATCTGGACCCAGACGGGCGGCGGTACCTGGAGCTGGCGCAGCGCCAGCCCCAGAACGCGAGTCGCTTCGACCCGCGAGCGCAGGATCTCGTCGCAATGGTCGGGGGTCTTGATGCAGTCGACGGTGCGGCCCGTGAGGTTCACCAGCGCCCTCGCCCCGTTCAGCTCTCGGGCCCAGTCGCCGAGGCTGCGCCCGTCCCAGTGGAGGTGGCGGAACGGCGAGCCGTTCGCCGGCGGATGACGCGAGATCAAGCTCACGTCGTAGCCGCGACCACCCAGATGACGCGCCAGGTTGAGGCCGAGGAAACCCGTCCCTCCAGCGATGACGACGTGCCCGGGAGTGCTCATGGCCGGGAGGCTATGCGTTCGCGCTCACGACGCGCAGGACCCGTTCGCCCGAGGGCCCCGACCGGCGTCTGAGCGTGGCGGGAGGCGACCAGGATCTCGGAGGCGATGCCGAGGGGCGCCACGACCTCGTGGTGGTCGATGTGCCAGGCGGCCGGGTCGAGCATGGGGAGCAGCTCGACGGGCCGGCAGCCACCGACGGCCGCCGGCGCCATGCGATAGAGGAGCGCCCACGCCTGCATCAGCAGGGTCGAGAGGAGGCCTCGGCCGCGGGTGATGCCGACGAGACAGAGCTTGCCTCCCGGGACCAGGATGCGCCCGGCCTCGAGGAGCAGGTCGCGTGCGGCGGGCTCGCTCAGGAGGTCGATGACGTAGGTGGAGAGGAACCGGTCGACGGAGGTGCTGGCGATCGGCAGGCTGGTTCCGCCCCCGACCTGGACGACGAGAGCTCGCGGCTGGAGGGGCAAGAGTCGCGGCCCGGCGAGACGGACCATCGTGGTGCTGACGTCGCAACCGAGATAGAGAGCGTCGGCCGGTAGCGAACGCTCGAGGAGTCGCCGGGCGAGCCGGCCTGTGCCGCAGCCAAACTCGAACACGCGTCGCGAGCCGTCGAGGGCGGCGTGGGCAGCGAGGAGCTCGAGCGGTCGGTCTTCGTAGAAGCCCTGGGAGTCCTGCTTGCTGCCGAAGCGGTCGTAGAAGGTCTTGATCCTCTCGGGGCTCAGCACCGGGTCTTGGCTCCCGTTGGCAACGAGCGAAGGAGCCTGGTGTTCTCGGGCGCGCTCATTCCCTCTCCAGCTCCGGGCCCGGGGCGGCATCTCTCGCCGAGTACGTGCGCTTGCCCCACACCGCTCCCCCCGCTGCCAGGTACCCGGCCGAGGCGCCGCCGACCGAGACGAGGCCCAGCGCGGCACCGCCGAGCGCCGCCAGGCCGATCGCGAGCCCACCGACGGCGACCGCGCCGACGGCGATGCCGCCCATGGCCAGGATGCCTCGTGCACGACCCCCCATGGCGACGACCCCCCGGGCGCTGCCACCGAGCGCGAAGATGCCCGTGACCTTGCCGCCGAGGGCGAGAACGCCTTCCGCCTCGTCGCCGATGGCGATGATGCCTCGGGCGTGGCCGCATCGCTCGCCCGTCTCGGGGTCGGGGCCGAGCGCGATGTCGATGAGGGGCCAGCCACGGTACTCCCTCGCCGAGCGCCTGCGGACGGCGGGCCTGTTGCGTCGGCCGGTCGCCACGGCGCGCATCAGGGAGCCTCCGGCCCGACCTCGTCGGGCGCTACAAGTGCCGCGGGTCGGGGCCGAGATTGGCGGAGCAGGTCTCGCTCCTCGACGGTTGGATTCGCCACCTCGCTTGCGCTCACCTGCCCCCCCGTTCGCCGTCCGAGCTCCGCGCCGATGCCCACGAGATTCTACGATGCCCCACCCGGCTCGGGCGTGACGGCACCGATCGCCACGACGCCTGGTGATGCGGGCACGTAAGATCGGCGCTACCCTGTCGAGGAGGACCGCCCATGAGAGCTAGCGCAGCGCTGTTGGGGCTCGTGGTGTTGCTGGCCGTGCCGCGGCCATCGCTCGGCCAGCCGGCGGATGCGACGGCGATCGAGCTCGGAAAGCTGAACGCGACGCTTCGAGAGATCGTCGACTTGCTCGAGAAGCAGGATCGGGCGTCGGACCTGCAGCTGCTGATGAAGCGGCTCGAGCTCGCCGACGCACGGCGAGCGGCGAGTGAGGCCGCGTTGAAGGCCGCACAGACGGAGCAGCGATCGCTGGAGGCGCAGAAGGGCCAGCTAGAGCTGCGGGTGAAGATGGCGGCCGCGCGCGCGCGGGATGCGCGGGAGGGCTCGCCCGAGGCTGACGAGATGGAGCTGTACACCCAATCGGAGCTGGCCAGGATCCGCAAGCGACTCACCGAGTTGGCGAACGAGCTGGTGGTCCTCGACGCCGACGTGGCGGCGAAGCGACGCGACGTCGACGACTGGCAATCCGTTCTCGATCGACGCCTCAACGGGCTCTGACTCGCCGGTGCCTCACCGGCCCGGCGCCGCGAAGGTGAAGTAGGTCCAGGACCTGCCGGAGGTCCTGCGCGCTTGCTCGTCGAAGGCGCCGGGCGCGAAGCCGGCGATGGCGCGCCGCCAGAACGTCAGCGCCGTTTCGTTGGCCTCTGCCACGCGAACGAGCCACGGGCCCGGGTAGAGAGCCCAGACCGCCGTGGCGAGCGCGCGGCCGACGCCGTGACGACGATGGCGGCGGACGACGAAGAGCTCGGTCATGTCCTTGGCATCGGCCGCCCCGGTGTAGGGCTGGGCGGATCCGACGAGGGCGAAGCCGACGGGAATGCCGTCGATGCGCGCCAGGTGGCCAGCGAGCTCGCCCGTCCACAGCCGCTCGAGCGGACAGACGTAGCTCCCGTCCTCGCCGGCATCGAGCTGGAGCCACTCCGCCATGTCGTGGCAGTAGAGCTGCACGAGGTTCCGAAGAGTGGCCTCGTCGCGACGCTCGACCGGCCGCAGGGAGATCATCCGCCGGGGGCTCCTCTCGGTTGGGCTGCACTACCTGCAACCGACCGGGCCGCTGCCGGCTCGCCGGTGGCACCGCCTCAGATCGACACGAAGCTGAAGCGGCTCAAGAACTCCTTCAGCTCGTCGAGGGTGTCGACGACGGCCTGCAGCCCGGCGCTCGTGGTGTCGACCCCGGTCTCCACCACCTCCTTGCCCTGGGCGACGGCGGTGCCGCCGGCGTCGATCGTCTCCTTCAGGGTGCCCATCACGCCGTCGACCTGCTGCGCGAACTGCTGGGCCGTATCGCTGTGCTGGCTGAACTGCGTGAGCATCTCCTGGAGGGCCGCGGAGGTGCTCTCGTGGAGGGCGGTGCGGCTGCCCGCGACCCGCTCCTGCAGGTCGCTCCCGAGGCTGCCCAGCCGCGCCACGTAGTCGTCCACGGGCTGCTGGATTTGCGGCGCCAGCTGGTCGCGGATGAGGCTCCGCACCTCCTCGTGCCCCTCGTCGACCTGCGCCTCGAGGTCGGCGAGGTGCTGGGTGGTCTCGACGGTCAGGAAGTCGTGGGCGTCGTCGACGACACCGCCGAGCTCGTCCTGCATGGCGGCGATACGCTCGCCGAAGCTCTCGTGCACGCTCTTGACGTGGTGGAGCACCTCGTCGAGGGCCGGCTGGATCTCCCCCTCGGTGTGCTCGTGCAGCGCCTGCAGCTCCTGGTGGGCGTCGTGCAGGAAGCCGGTGATCTGGTCGCGCGCCTCGACGGATTGGTCGCCGAGCTGGTGGGCGGCGTCGAGGAAGGACTGCACGGCCCCCTCGACCTGATGCCGGCGCTCGTGCACCGAGCTGCGCAGGGCGCTGGCGCGGGCCTCGACCTCGGCGTGGTGCGCCTCGATCCGGCCGCGGGCGCCCTCGATGGCGCCCTTGACGTGCTCCCCCTGCGCGATGGTGTGGAGCACCTTCTCGTGCAGGCCAGCGATGTGCTGGTGCAGCTGGGCGGCGGCGAGGTCGAGGTCGGCCATGGCGACGATCCGGGGCTCAGAACCCGATGCCCACCATGCTGCCGGCGTCCCGGATCGAGTCGAGGGAGCCGATCAGCGGCTTGGCGAGGTCCTCGACCTGCTCGAAGATCGGCTT
This sequence comes from Thermoanaerobaculia bacterium, assembly GCA_963837455.1. Lineage (GTDB taxonomy): Bacteria > Acidobacteriota > Thermoanaerobaculia > Multivoradales > JAIOJS01 > DASYQD01. The sequence continues at coordinate 29,009 of CAWINM010000001.1, forward strand.
GAGCAGCTCGCGGGAGAGCGCGGAGCTCTTCTTGGTGTCGTTGACCTTCGCCTCGAAGTCGTCCAGTGCCCCGAGGATCTGGTCCATCGCCGAGCGCACCAGCTGCTGGAGCTGGTCGTGGACCTTCGACTGCACCTCGTCGAGCGCCTGGCCGACCGGATCCTGCATGAGCTTGGGCAGGGTATCGGTGAGGTCCGCCGACAGCGAGCCCATCGCGTCGTTGCTGTCGCCGAGGAAGCCGCTGACCTTGTCCACCAGCGTCTCCTGGTGACCCGAGACCTGCTGGACGAGGCCGTCGACGTCCTCGGCGAGGCCCTGCTGCCCCTCCTCCACCCCCTGCTGCAGGGCCTTGAAGGCAGTGGTGGCCTCCTCGACGCCGCCGGCGAGCCGCTGGTGCCCGTCGCTGATGGCACCGAACAGCGACTCGACGTGCTCGTGGGCCGTGGCGGCGGCCTCGTCGAGGCCCGCCGCGCCCGCGCTGAGCGTTCCCTGCACGTGCGAGAAGCTCTCCTCGACGTGACCGACCGCCTCGTCGACGGCGGCGAGCGGCGCGTCGAGCTCGGCGAGCTCCTGCGCCCGCGCCTCCAGCTGATCGTTCGCCTGCCCCAGGTTGCCCCGCGCGTCGTCGACGAAGGCTGTGTACTCCTCCATCGCCTGCTGGGCGAGGGCGACCTCCTGGTCGGCGTGCTCGGCCAGCTCCACCGTGCGCTGCGCCAGGTCGTCGCCGGCGGCGAAGGCCGCGTGGCCGGCGTCGATCGCCTCGCCGACCTGGGCGCTCATCGCCGGCATCGTCTCGGTGAGCTGGCCGAGCGTGGCCTTGAGGCCTTGGGCGTCCATGGTGGGATCCTCCTCCTTGGCTCGCGGGCTGCCGGCGCTCAGCCCATCATCATGCTGTCGAGCAGGTCGTCGATGGTCGAGACCACTGCCTTGGCGGCGGCGAGCTCGGGCACGAAGGGGCTGATGCCGGCGGTGATGGCCGACCCGACGGACATCGTCCCGATGCTGTCGGCGAGCTCGGCGAGCAGACCCTCGATGGAGCCCACCACCACCTTCTCGAGCTCGTCTTGGATCCGCTTCGACACCTCCTGGTCGACCACCTGGACGGTGTTGTCGATCAGCCCGTCGACCTGCTCCACGAGCTGGTCTCCCAGGCCCGAGACGTAGTCGCCGAGCTGGCCGAAGCCACCCTCGAGGTCGGCGCCGAAGCCGCCGAAGGCGCCGAGCACGCCGTCGTCTCCCAGCAGGTGGTCGGTGACCTCGTTGAACGAGCCAAAGCCCGTCGTCATCAGCTCGAGGAGGTCGCCCTGCGTCTGCTCGCCGGCGTCGGCGAGGGTGTTGCTCGTCGCCTCGCCGCTCGCCTGCACGGTGGTGCTCAGCTCGTCGACCTTGGCGATGAGCTCCTCGTGGCTGGCGTCGGCGCGTCCGCGGAGGTCCTGGAGCGCGCCGCCGGCGGCCTCCAGTGAGTGGTCGGCCACCTCGAAGCCCCCCTCCTGCAGCTGCTGGGCGGCGTCGTCGAGGCGCTGGAGGTGCTCGTCGCTCTTGGCGGTGAGCTGCTGGTGATGCTCGTCGAGGGCGGGGGCCACCACATCGGTGAGCTTCTGCCCCGTCTGGTGCCCCTCCTCGAGGAGACCGCCGACCGCTCCGTCCGCATCGGAGAGCGCGCCGTCGAGCTGCTGGTGGCGGTCGTCGTGGATCTGCACCACGCGCTCGCGAGTCGTCTCGAGATTCGCGGTCAGGCCGTCGATGTGGGTCTGCAGCTCCCCCAGCCGCTCGCCGACAGCGCCGAGGTCGTTCTGCTTCGCGCCGAGGTCGGCGATGAAGGACTGCAGATAGCCGAGACCTTCGTCGAGCTGTGCTTCCGCCATCTCCCGCGTCCTCGCCTCACAGCATCCGGCGGATGAGATCGACCACCGGCTGGATGTCGTCGAGGATCTTGCCGATGTCCTGCACCGGGGCGGCGATGGTCTGCAGCGCCGACTCGACGCCGCCGGTCTGGTCGCCGGTGGCATCGCCGAGGGAGCCGAAGGCGCCGAGCAGGCTCTGGATGCCGCTGCCGAGCTGCCCCACCACCTGCTGCGCGAAGGTGTTGCTGACCGCGGCGACCGCATTGTCGGTGTGGCTGTCGAGCGCCGCGCTCAAGGTGGCGACCGGCGCCTCGGTGTTCTCGCGCAGCGTCGCCACCTGCTTCACCAGCCCGTCGGCGTGCTCGCTGAGGCTCTGCTTGTAGGCCGCGACGTGCTCGCCGAGCTGGTGCCGATGCTGGGCCACGTGCTCGCGCACCCCGGTGACGCCGTTGCGGAAGGTCTCCACCGCGTGCTTGGCGGCGTCGTGCATCTGCTCCGCGTGGGCCTGGAAGTCGGTGACCTGGTCGGCGAGATCGGCGATCGCCGCCTTGGTCTGCTCGCTGCTGGCGGAGATCGTCTCGAGCAGCTCCGCCTTCTTCTGCTGCAGCATGGGGATCCGCTCGTTCGCGCTGGCCACCAGCCCGCTCAGCTTCTGCACCGCCGCCTCGCGGTCGCCGTGCAGGCCGTCGACCATGGCGAGCAATCCGTCGCTGTGCTCGCCCAGCCGTTGCCCTGCCGCATCGAGCGCCTCGGAAACGGTGGCGGCCCGGCTTTCCGACTCTCCGACCAGGGCGTTGACCCGCTCCTCGGTGTGCTCCACCGCCTGGCGGGCGCGATCGACGTCGTCGCCGGTCTGGAGGACGACGGCGCTCAGCGCCTCGCAGCCGGCGACGGTCTGCTCGAAGAGCTGGTTGATCTCCGCCACGGGCACCTCCTTCCCGCAACCCGCAGAGCGGGGCGACGAGGAGGAGCCTAGCGGCAGGGCGGAGGTCGTTCATCACCCGAGCGGGTGATTTCGAAACGTGAAATCGAGCACTCCGTGAGCCTTGTGTCGCGTCCATGGCGCCCGCGCCACATGCCTTCCCCATCTGCCCCACCGGCATTCGCGGGCGCGTTCCGTTGCTCGCGGCATCGGGCCGGCCGCCGGTGACCCCTAGCTGTCGTCTCGAACGGTGAGCGTCAGCTCGAGGGTGGGGCTGCCCTGCGGGGTGAAAGCGTCCCTGAGCGCCGATGCCGTGATCGGCAGCGAGACCGTGAACGGCGTCGACCTCATCCTCTTCGGCGCTGAGGTTCCGCAGGATCTGCGAGGCGAGCACCTGGTCACCGGCTTCGAGGCGCAGCGTGATGTCGACCCGCCGATCGTAGGAGCTCGCCACCAGGACCGCACCCGACACCGCCAGCAGGAGGTCCTGCTCGTTTCTTCGACTCTTGCGGTTCTTGGTGATCGCCAGGTTGACGATGACGGGGTCGAGGCCGGGCCAAGCGCAGAGAGCCTTCCCACCACCGAGATTGACATGTGACCACTTGGTCACTTATCATCCGCCTCGTGGACGCCATCTTCCGAGCCCTCGCCGACCCCACGCGCCGCAAGCTCCTCGACGAGCTCTTCCGCGCGGACGGCCAGACCCTGAGCGCGCTCGAGCAACGGCTACCGATGAGCCGCTTCGGAGTGATGAAGCACCTCCGCATTCTCGAGCAGGCCGGCCTCGTCGTCACCCGCCGCCGCGGCCGCGAGAAGTTACACTTCCTCAATCCCGTCCCTATCCGCCTCGTCCACGACCGCTGGGTGAGCAAGTACGCCGAACCCTGGGCCGCGGGCCTCAGCGACCTCAAGCACGACATGGAGGACCGAACGATGGAAAAGGTATTCGAGATCTACATCAAGACGACGCCCGAGCGCCTCTGGCAGGCGATCACCGACCCGGAGCTGCGCCGCAAGTATAACTTCGGGGTGAGTGTCGAGTCCGACTGGACGCCCGGCTCGCGCTACGAGGCCCGCTCGCCCGCCGCCCCGGGCCCGCTGTGGGAGGGAAAGAACCTCGAGGTCGACCCGCCGCGGCGGCTGGTGCAGAGCTTTCACGCGTTGTGGGGGGATGCGGTGAAGGCGGCTGGGACGTCGACGGTGACATGGGAGATCGAGCAGGTCGCGGACTCCTGCCGGCTGACGGTGACGCACGAGCTACCGGAGGGAGCGAACGCACAGCTCTACGGCGGCTGGCCGATGATCCTCTCGGGCTTGAAGACGCTGCTCGAGACAGGCGAGTTGCTGACGACGCCGGGGTCGCTGCGGTTCGCGCAAGCGCGCGTGACGGGGTGACGCCAGGCGTTGATGCCCGCGCCGCAACTGCGCATGAGCTCGGCGGCAACACCCGGGCGAAGGCCCGGGTGTTGCCGCTGCAACGAGGGCTGGGCGACTCAGGAACCGATAGATGCGATGGGAGACGACCTCTCCGAGAGGAACGGTCGAGGGCATCGGTGCTCGCCGAGAGTCGCCTCTAACGGTGTAGGAGCTCAGCGGACACCGGCGCGAACGCCCGGGCTTGGCCCGCTCGAACGCGGGTGCACCCGCTCGAGGTGCACTCGGGTGGCGCGGGTTCGCGCGGCAGAGGCGATCCACACCTGTCCGGACGTGCCGGGAGGGTGGTCATGGGTTCGCGGGGGCTCGTCTCTTGGCCTCGAGAGCGAGCTCCGCCTGCCTCCAGGGCCAATGACCGTTGATCTCGACCTCGAGTGCGAAGCTGAGGGCGATTCGGATTGCCACGATGATGGCGAGGACGCCGAGGTTCTTGAAGGTCGGGTCGACAACGACTGTGCCGACGATATCTGCGGCCACGAGAAGCTCGAGCCCGAGGAGGATCGATCGGCCTAGATCGCTTCGGTACGAGGGGTAGGCATCTCGGAACGAGCGTGACGTTGCCAGGCGTCTGAGAAACAGCGTAGTGGAGGCCAGAGCGCCAAAGAGAATCGCCAGAATCCCTGCCGCCTCGATGCCGACTGCGATCCAGGATGCGACTCTTGCAAACATGACAGCCCCCCGCGTGCGCCGACCCGCGGCGAGCCTACCGAAACGGCGCTCCTGGGTGAAGGACGACGGGGTGGTTCCAGAGCCCCAACAGCGTAGCCAGCCGACTGCCCGGTCGCGGCTGATGCGAGCGAGAGTCAGGCGTGTCGTGCAAACGCCACCACCTGGCTGCGAGAAGGTCACCGACCCGTCGCCAGCCGTCTCGCTCAGTGACCGCAGGCCTTCGCGACCCAGGCCTTCTTCACCCCCGCCTGCTCGAGGGTCTGCCACTGGAGGTTGTCGACCTCGTCCTCGCCGCCGCAGACGATCGGCGTTACGTGATCGACCGCGTAACCAGGACAGGTCTCGGCGCTGCCGCCGCTGGGGCAGGGGTGGGCGGCAACGAAGGAGTCGCGGACGGAGAGGCTGGGCAAGGGCCTCCCGGCGGTGTCGCGCGCGCAGCGACCGCACTGGTAGTGCCGGCCGCTGTCGGTGGCGCGCACCTCCTCGAGCGGCAGCTGCACCAGCTGCCCGAGATCGTTGGTGAACGCGAAGCGCCCGTTGCTGATGCGCGGCAGCCCGTTCATCTTCATCGCGGTGCCGTCGGCGAAGTGGACGGTGCAGGCTGCCCGCTGTTGCGCAGAGGTACCCACGGTCTCGAAGCTCGCCGTGCCGGCGCTGTTGCCGTGGCCATTGGGGCTGACGCTGTTGCCGCTGGTGTTGGGCACCGTTCCCCCCGGCATGCAGCTCTCGCCGTAGAAGCCGGGGTTCTGGACGTAGACGTCGACCAGGGTCCCGTCGTTGAGCACGTAAGTGTCTTCGTACTGCGGCGGCGGGCAGTAGCCGGCTCGGGCCGGAGTGTCGCCGGCGAGAGCCGCCAGGGCGACCAGGACCCAGAGGGATGCCAGCGTCGGTCTTGCGGACGGGCGAGGGCAACGGTGCGGCGTTTCCTTCACGGCGCCTCCAAAGTGTCAGTGAATGGGAGTCGACGACGCCACAACGAGGGCACCTGACGGCGTCCTCGGCTCACCTCCATGACCTGGGCGAGGCCGGAGTCTTTCACACTGCAGCGCTCGGTGAGGCCCCGATCACCAAGGCCGCGCCCGAGGCACGCACAGGCTCCCACCGGCCGTGCCAGGCCGGATCCTGTGGCGATGCGAGGAGCCACGAGCCTCAGCTCGCAGGGGTCGACCGTTACGGGGGGTTGCACTGTCCGTACTGCTGGTATAGACGGACGCGTGATTCGCGTTTCCACCCCTGATTCCACAAAGGTGGACGCGCATCCCCTCCCTCTCTTGCCCTCCAAGGGTAAGCTCCCTCCATACCCAAACGCTCCCGCGCCCAGACCCGGCGCGGCCACGCTCCGTTCCGCTCTTCTCTGGAGGCCCAGGTGCCCAAAGACCCCAGCCTCGAGGTGCTCTCGGCGGAGCCGTTCAACGCCCAGCCGCCGCTCGGGAAGCTGCTCGCGGGCGGGGCAGTGACGCCGCTCGAGCTGTTCTACGTGCGCACCCATGGGCCGATCCCGCACGTGGTGGAGGCGGACTGGCGCATCGAGGTGGGGGGCATGGTGGAGCGGCCGCTGCGGCTGCGGCTGGCGGACCTGCGCGCCAACTTCCCCGAGCTGGAGGTGACGGCGACCCTGCAGTGCGCGGCGAACCGGCGCGCGGAGCTGATGCGGCTGCGGACGATGCCGGGCAAGATGCCGTGGGGGGCGAGCGCGATCGGCACCGGGGTGTGGCGCGGCATCTCGCTGGCGGCGCTGCTCGCCGGGGCGGGGCCGCTCGACGGCGCCGCTCACGTGGCGTTCACCGGGCTCGACCCGTGCGAGGTGGAGGGGCGGCGCTTCGGCTTCGGCGGCTCGATTCCGCTCTGGCGGGCGATGGCGGAGGACGTGCTCCTCGCCTGGGAGGTGAACGGGGAGCCGCTGCCACCCGAGCATGGCTTCCCGCTGCGCGTCGTGGTGCCGGGGTGGATCGGCGCCCGCAGCGTCAAGTGGCTGTCGCAGGTCCACGTGCAGGCCGAGCCTTCGGAGAACCGCTACCAGCAGCGGGCGTACAAGCTCTTCCCGGCCGACGTCGAGGCGGGCGACGCGGACTGGTCGCAGGGCCTCATGCTCGGCGAGCTGTCGCTGACCTCGGTGATCTGCGACCCGCTGGACGGCGCCGAGCTCGCCGCCGGGCCGGTCACGCTGCGCGGCTACGCCCTCGCCGGCGGCAGGCGCACGGTGGAGCGGGTGGAGGTCTCGGCCGACAACGGCGGCCGCTGGGTGGTCGCTCGGCTCGAGGAGGGGGCGCCGGGAGCCTGGCGTCTCTGGGACGCCACGCTCGAGCTGCCGGCCGGGGCGCACGAGCTGGTGTGCCGGGCGTGGGACTCGGCGGCGATGACGCAGCCCGAGGATCCGGCGCACCTCTGGAGCTTCACCGGCTACATGAACAACGCCTGGCACCGCGTGCGGGTGTGGGCGGCGTAGCGAGGCCGCGCGGTCGAGAATCGCCGTCGTCTCGGGCCGCCTGGCAAGGCGGGGCGCACGAGGATCTCGCGGCGGCCCCGCACGGCACTCGCCGAGTAGCGGGCCGGCTCCGGAGCGGCCCGGGAGCGTGCTTCAGGCGTCGGGCAGGCGCGCCGCGAGCACGGTGACGTCGTCCTCGCGCGGCGCCCCACCGGTGTAGGCCTCGAGGTCGGCGAGCACGCCGCGCACCATGGCCTCGGGGCCACCACCGGCGTGGCGCTGCAGGCTCTCGGCGAGGCGGGCGAATCCGAAGGCCTCGTCGCTGCCGTCGCGCAGCGCCTCGATGACGCCGTCGGAGAGCAGCACCACCGAGTCTCCCGGCTCGAGCCGCTCGCTGCGGATGGGCGGCATCGACTCGGGGCGCACGCCCAGGGGGTAGGAGCCGGCCTCGAGCTCGTAGACCTTGCCCTCGCGGCTGATGCGATAGGGGAAGACGTGGCCGGCGCTGGCGTAGAGCAGCTCGCGGCGCTGCGGGTCGAGCAGGCCGTAGGTGAGCGTGGTGAGCAGGCGCCGCCGGGCGCTCTGGAAGACCATGCGGTTGAGGGTGTGGAAGACCGACGCCACCGCGGGGTCGAAGGTCACCTGCACGGCGAGCGCCGAGCGCACCATCGACATCACCAGGCCGCTCGAGACGCCGTGGCCGGCGACGTCGCCCACCGCCAGCGCCACGCGGCCGTCGTCGAGCGCCAGCACGTCGTAGAAGTCGCCGCCCACCTCGGTCGCCGGCAGGTACGCGTGGGCGAGCGCAACGCCGTTGAGCTGGGGCGGCAGGTCGGGGAGGATCGAGCTCTGGATCTCGCGCGCCGTCTCGAGCTCCACCCGCTGCCGCTCGCGCTCGGCGATGCGACGCACGTGCGGCGGCACGTCGTCCCAGTGGTAGGTGAGCTCGGCGCCACCGTGCAGCTGGCGCAGCGAGAGCAGCAGCGGCAGGGCCAGCGCGAAGAGCGGGATGCACCCCTGGAGGACGAGGCCCGGGGTGCTCGCGAGCAGCAGCGGCAGGCAGGAGACGATGGCGCTCGCGAAGAGCCCGCACAGCAGCGCGGCGAGCAGGTCGCTCGCCCAGAACACCAGCACCGGCGCCGCCGCGGCGAGCAGCCACACCGGCAGGCCGGTGGAGAGCGGCAGCGGCATGAAGGGCGGCAGCGACACGGTGAGGGCGGCGAGCGCGGCGAGCGTCACCGTCAGGCCGGTCGAGAGCCGGCGCCCGAACAGCATGGAGAGGAAGAGGCTCGAGAGAAGAAGCATCGGCAGCTCGAAGCCGAGCAGGCGCCCGACGATGGCGACGCCCAGCCAGCCGTTCCCGCCGAACTGCATGTCCACGAGCAACGACGACAGCGGCCACGCCCCGAGCCGGTGCAACGGCAGGCTGATGGCGAGCAGCAGCGCGACCAGGCTGGTGCCGAGCGCCACGCCGCGCAGGCTGGCGCGCGCCACGGTGGCGTTGCGCCACTCTCCCTTGAACAGCGCCTCGAAGGCGGCGAGCTTGCTCCCCCAGCGCTCGCGGGCCCACGACTCGCCGACGCACCAGGCGAGCATTCCCGTGGCGCCGAGGGGCAGGATCCCGAAGACGATGCGGAACAGCAGCGTCACCCAGGTGGTGAGCTGTCGCGACGTGCTGCCGAGCGCGACGCCGTCGGCGAGCGGCACCACGTAGGGCACCAGGAAGAAGAGCCCGGCGGTGAGCGAGAGCAGGAACACCTGCACGCCGCGCCGCACCCCGACCTCGCCGGCGTGGTACTTGCGAGCGAACAGGATGGCCGCTCCCAGCAGCCACAGGAAGAGCAACATCTCGACGGCGAAGAAGCAGAGGAAGTAGGGCGAGACGAGGCGGTCGTCGGCCTGCGGATCGGTGGGGTCGACCCACACCTCCCAGCCACCCGTCTGGTCGCCGAGGAAGCGCACTTCGACGCCGTGGCGCGCCGCGGCGCCGAGGAGCTGCTGACGGGCCGGGTAGCGCAGGGTGAGGTCGGTGCGGCGCGCCCGCTGCTCGCTGCGCACCTCGGGATCGCTGAACGCGGCGGGGTCGAAGCCGGCGGCGGTGAGCTCTTCCCGCGCTCGCTCGCGGGCCACCTCCGGGGTCAGGCTGCCCGCCGGTGCGCGCTCGGGGAGCTGGCGCCGCAGCTGGGTCACCTCGCCGCGCGGCGAGAGGCGCACCATGTACTCCCACTCGCTGGGAGCAGCCTGCGGCGGGTAGACGATCACCGTCCAGCTGTGGATGGCGGCAGCCAGCCGCGTGCCGGCGACCCGCCGGCGCACCGGCTCGCCGCCGCTGAGGATGGCGTGCTCGAGCCGCGGGTCGCCACGCCAGGAGACCGACACCAGCGCCCCCTTGGCGATCGGCCCCAGCTGCTTGATCTGGGCGCGGGCGATCGCCTCCGCCTCGTCGCGCTCCACCTGCCAGCCGCGAGGGAAGAGCGGGAACGCCCGCGGCAGCAGGAACGCGATGGCCAGGGCGGCGGCCACCGTCGCAGCGATCCAGGTGAGCAGCTCGCGAGTGCGCATGGGGTCGTCGGTCGGGCCGTTCCCCTACCCTCTACGCACGACGGGCGGGAAGGTTCGGCTGAGCCTCGCGAGCATACGCGCATCCGCCATCCGGCAGCGACGGCGCCACGTCGTGGCTACAAGTTCTCGACGATCGCCTCGGCGAACTGCGAGCTCTTGAGCAGCGTCGCCCCCGGCATCTGCCGCTCGAGGTCGTAGGTGACCCGCTTCTGCTCGATGGTGCGGGCGAGGGCGGTCTCGACGGCGGTGGCGGCGTCGCGCCAGCCCAGCCAGCGCAGCATCATCACTCCGGAGAGGATCAGCGAGCCGGGGTTGACCTTGTCCTGGTTGGCGTACTTGGGGGCGGTGCCGTGGGTGGCCTCGAACATCGCGAAGCCGTCGCCCTCGTTGCTGCCGGGGGCCATGCCCAGGCCGCCCACCTGCGCCGCCAGGGCGTCGCTGAGGTAGTCGCCGTTGAGGTTGGTGGTGGCGATGACGTCGTACTCCTCGGGGCGCAGCAGCACCTGCTGGAACATCGAGTCGGCGATGCGGTCCTTGATCACCACCTTGCCGGCGGGCACCTTGCCGCCGTGGTCGTCCCACAGCTCCTGCTCGGCGATCGTGCGCTCGCCGAACTCCTCGCGCGCGAGCTCGTACCCCCAGTCGCGGAACGCCCCCTCGGTGAACTTCATGATGTTGCCCTTGTGCATGAGGGTGACGCTCTCGCGGCCGTCGGCGAAGGCGAACTCGATCGCCTTGCGCACCAGGCGCTTGCTGCCGAAGGCCGAGATCGGCTTGATGCCGATGCCGCTGTCCTCGCGGATCTCCCTGCCCAGCTCCTCGCGCAGGAAACGGATGAGGCGCAGGGCCTCGGGGGTGCCCTCCTTCCACTCGATGCCGGCGTAGACGTCCTCGGTGTTCTCGCGGTAGATCACCATGTCGACCTTGGCCGGGTTCTTCACCGGGCTCGGCACGCCCGGGTAGTAGCGCACCGGGCGCACGCAGGCGTAGAGGTCGAGCAGCTGGCGGAGCGCCACGTTGAGGCTGCGGAAGCCGCCGCCCACCGGCGTGGTGAGCGGACCCTTGATGCCGACCCGGTAGCGGCGCATCGCCTCGAGGCTCTCCTCGGGGAGCCACTCGCCGAGCAGGTCGCGCGCCTTCTCGCCGGCGAGGATCTCGTGCCAGGCGATCGCCTTGCTGCCGCCGAAGGTCTTCGCCACCACGGCGTCGAGCACGAGGCGGGTGGCGCGCCAGATGTCGGGGCCGGTGCCGTCGCCCTCGATGAAGCAGACGATCGGGCGGTCGGGCACGGCGAGGCGGCCGCCGGCGCCCCCATCGGGGTGCCAGGTGACAGCCTGGCCATCGGCCGGCGGAGACCAGTCGAACGCACTGCTGCTCAAGGGGACCTCCTCGCGGAACGGGCACGCGGGCGCGGCCCAGGGGGTTCAACAGGAGCCCGACTCTAGCGCAGCCTTCCGCATACACTACGACCCCCCGGGGCGGGAGCGGCTCGCCCGCATGTCGAGGAGGACACACTCATGAAAGCACCCGTTCGCGTCGCCGTGACCGGAGCGGCCGGCAACATCGGCTACGCCATCGCCTTCCGCATCGCCGCCGGCGACCTCTTGGGCGCCGACCAGCCAGTGATCCTGCAGCTGATCGAGATCCCGCCAGCTCTCGGCGCCCTGCACGGGGTGGTGATGGAGCTCGAGGATTGCGCCTTCCCCACCCTCCACGGCGTGGTGGCGACCACCGATCTCACCGCGGGCTTCGGCGGCGCCGACTACTGCCTGCTGGTGGGCGCCCGCCCGCGCGGTCCCGGCATGGAGCGCAAGGACCTGCTCGCCGCCAACGGCCAGATCTTCGGGCCGCAGGGCAAGGCGATCAACGACCATGCATCCCGCAACGTCAAGGTGCTGGTGGTGGGCAACCCTGCCAACACCAACTGCCTGATCGCCGCCGGCCACGCCCCCGACTTCGACCGCCGGCGGTTCACCGCCATGACCCGCCTCGACCACAACCGGGCACTGTCGCAGCTCGCCGCCAAGACCGGCAAGCACACCACTACCATGCGGCGGATGACCATCTGGGGCAACCACTCCGCTACCCAGTACCCCGACATCGCCCACTGCACGATCGACGGCAAGCCCGCTCGCGAGCTCGTCGACGAGGCCTGGTATCGCGACACCTTCATCCCCACCGTGCAGCAGCGCGGCGCGGCGGTGATCAAGGCGCGCGGCGCCTCCTCGGCGGCCTCGGCGGCCTCGGCGGCGATCGACCACGTGCGCACCTGGGCCCACGGCACGGCGGCGGGCGACTGGGTGAGCATGGCGGTGCCGGCGGACGGCAGCTACGGCATCGCCCCCGGGGTCGTCTACTCCTACCCCTGCACCTGCAAGGATGGCGACTGGGAGATCGTCCGGGGCCTCGCCATCGACGACGTCTCGCGCCAGCGCATGGACGCCACCGACCGCGAGCTGCGCGAGGAGCGGGCGGCGATCGAGGAGCTGCTCTAGGGTGCGCGGCGCCGGCGGCTCTCCGCTGCCCCCGCCGCTCGCGTGGCAAGGGGCGCCGCGACCTCCACGTCACGTCTCGCCACCATGGCGCCTGTCGACCTCGAGCCGCTGATCGCCGCCGCCCACGCGGTGCGCGAGCGCGCCTACGCGCCCTACAGCCGCTTCACGGTGGGCGCGGCGCTGCTCATGGAGGATGGCTCCATCGTCACCGGCTGCAACGTCGAGAACCGCTCCTTCGGCCTCTCGCTGTGCGCCGAGCGCAACGCGGTGACGGCGGCGGTGGCGCGCGGCCTGCGCGTGCCGCATGCGCTGGTGGTGGTCACCACCACCTCCCCGCCGTCGGCGCCCTGCGGCATGTGCCGCGAGACCCTGCGCGAGCTCGTCGCCGACCTGCCGATCCTGCTCGTCAACCCGCAGGGCGAGCGCCTCGAGCGCACCCTCGCGGCGCTGCTGCCCGACTCCTTCGTCTTCCCGCCGCCAGCCTAGGGGCGGAGGGCCAACCCCGCCGAAGGACGGGTTCGTCCCAGTCAAGGTCCTGAGGCCTGCGCAGTCGCGGGGGCGCAGTCTCGCCGAATGAAACCCTCTCGATCCTTCGGGGAGCGTAGGCCCCCCCACCCAACGGCAGCGTTACGTACTTCGTCATCGCCTGGGAAGCAAGCCACAGCCTCTCGTAGCAGCGGCGGGATCTCGTCCCAGCGACCCAGACAAGCGAGGATCCGGGGCACCAGCAAATAGGCCTTCTCCAGGTCCGGATCCGCGCAAGCACTCTTGAGCACCATCAAAACCTGCGGGAGCGCCTCCTCGAACCGATGCACCCCGACCAGCACGGCTGCGTAACGCAGGTGGTTTACTGCCCGGTCCCCCTGTCTTTCCGGAGGTGCAAAGCTGATCCCGCCCTCCAACGCGAATGCCTGCCTGTAGGCGTTGGCCGCCTCAGATAGCTCAAAGAGCGTTCGTGTGACATCTCCTTGGTCTTCTGCCTTCGCAGCGAGCTCCCGATGGGCTTCGGCAAGGCTCAAGGCGGCGGTGTAGTCCCTGTCGGGGTGCGTGCGGCTCAGCTCCTGCAGAGCTTCGTCGGGACGACTCTGATCGACCAGCCACGCCGCGTAGTCAGCGTGAATCTGCTCGGTTCTGGACTGTGGATGGCGCCTCAGAATCTCCCTGTAGTCGCGTTCGACCCCGGCAACGAGCTTGGCACGCCGAGCTTCGGTTCCTTCTGACTCAGCGAGGAATGCCAGCATCTCCTGGCGAGTCCGGGCAAGGGAGAGGACCGCACAAACGAAATCGGCGTCGTCTCGGAGATGCGTGTCGTCGACGTCCTCGAGAATCCCCAGGGCCTCGGCTGGCATCGCCATGGCAGCGCGATCAGCCAGGAGTCGGCTAGCGCCCGGGGCTGCCAGCTCAATCTGATCTAGAGCCTTGGTGGCTTCTGACTTGTAGTCAAGCTCGATCGAGGCCTCTGCCTCCACGTACAAGGCCCGCAAGCGATACGACGGCAGCAAGAGCCATCGGGGCAAGGCGGAGTTCGCCAGCTCCCTGGCCTTCTTGAGGTTGTCCGGTCGGGGCTCGTGAAGAGCATCAATGCAGGACGAGTCATTATCGAGACCATCAGGGAGAAGCAACGTCTCGGCCTCCCCCACGTCGCGCTTGGCCTGTTCTCGGCGCGACGCGAATCCCACCAGCGGCGCCGCTAACGCAGCCAGTGCGACCCAGAGTCTGGGGTCGAGCAGATGGATCCGCCACCAGGACCTCCCGGCACCGCTCTCACCCGTAGGCCCGTCAGGCATGACCTACTGCTCCGGCACCTCGATGGCCGTCAGCCCGCCGTCTCCCTCGACCACGTCGTCGTGCCCGGCGACTACCGTGACCCCCGGCGACGCTCCCAGGCTTACTCCCAGGACGCGAGCGCTCGACGGCGCAGCAGCGATGGGTTGCGACCCTCGATGGCCAGCTGCCACGCAAGCGGGCACGAGGTCGACTCTCGTTTGGGTCGGCGCGGCAGACTGCTCCTGCAGCCAGACCGCTGCGCAGTCGCCAGTCGGCGATCGAGCCAGCTCCGCCCCGCTCTGGAAGCTGTCACGCGCCAGAACGACGATTTCGCTTGGCGCGGTCGTGCCGACGTTGGCCGCCACCAGCTCGGTGAAGATGGAAGGGTTCGCTGCCTCAGCAGGCTGGAGCCGACGTGCCTGTGGATTCAGCGGCACGTTGGGGAGCTCCCTGAACGGATCGATCGGACCGCGCCGCCAGAGCAGCAGGAAGCTCGATCTACCCCCCGTGACCCGGGGCCCGACCTGCGGGATGGCACCGTCGGCATCGAGGCCGAACTCGTCGCTCAGCGGCCTCAGCTCGCCATCGAACGCTCGCGCGTAGACGGCGACCCCTCGAGGCGTCGTCTGTTCCCAGGACACCAGGACCTCGGAGCCATCGCTGAGAAACGCCGCGACCGCGCCGCTCACCAGCCGGGGTTGCGGACCGTCAAGCCGGTGCGGCCCACCGAGCAGAACACCCCGCGCGTTCATGAACTGACCAAGGACTTGCCGCGCACTTACCCACACGACCAGTGCACGCTGAGCGCCAGGAACGGCAGCGACGCCGTTACGCGCGGCGAGGTCGAGATTCTTGTCCCCGGCGTTGGCGGGCGGCGGAGGCGCCACACGGATGGCATTCGTGCCCACGCTCACCTTGCGAGCTCGGACGACTCCGCCTTTCTCCCATGCGACCAGGAACTCCTTCGGCCCGAGAGCTTCCACGTTCGGGTGACTCGCGCCTTGGTCATCAGGCCGATCGCTGATCAGCGTCCTACCACCTACGGCAACGCCGGCCGCATCGAACGCTTGGGCGAAGACGAGTCCTTCGCCGCTCGGGCCGCCGATCCAGCAGACCAAGCGATTGCCGAGACCGTCCTCGGCAACATCGAGCTCGACGCCGGAGTCCGCGATGGGGTCACCTTCATCCCGGATGACGGGGTCACTGACCTCGACAGTGGCTGTTGGGGTGGTCCCGCCAGGCAGGCCCCCCCCCTTGAGGTTGGTGAGCTCGAGCGTGAAGCTCTCGGTCGGCTCAGCCCTGCCATCTTGAAACAGCTCGACCGCGATGGTCTTCGGGGAGTTGTCGCCCTGCGCCCAGCGCACCCTGGTCTGGCCCACGAGGCGAAAGTCCGAACCCTTGCGTGCGCTCCCGTTGACGGCGACCACATCTGCCGAGACCTCGCCGGCACTCCCGTTCTGGCGAGTCACAACGACGTTCCGGCGCTCACCCTCGACCCCTGCAACGACCCCCAGCTGGAACTGGAGAAAACCAGGAGACACGTCGGCGCTGCTCCCAGAGGCGATCGCGCTGGGGTCGCTCACCACTTCGTTCCGATTCGCTGCGTGAGGAGCGGTCACGGCCCGCACCCGGACGAAGACCTGCTGCCCGCTGTCGAGACCCTCAACGTCGAAGCGTCGTTGCGTCTTGTCGGTGGTGGCGCCGACATCAGAGAACGGGCCGTCCGACGAGACCGCCATCGATATGACATAGCGACCATCGTGCGCCGTGAATGCGATCGGTTGCCACTGCACTTCCACGGATGAGCTGCCCAGGGACACGACTTGAACGTCTGCCGGTGCGATGGTCTGAGTCAGCTCGAAGTCTCCTGCGGAGCGTGCGTCCAAGAACGCCGCGACTGCCTCAGAGGCAGCAGAAAGCCCATTCCAGCCGAAATCGACCGAGCGCAACGCCGTCATGCCGAGTAGCTGGTCCGAAAGCGCACCGCTGAGGGCGTTGCCAGCCAAGTTGAGGACCCGCAGCGAGTGGAGGTTACCGAGACTGCCCGGGACCTCACCCAAGAAATGGTTGTTGTCGAGAAAGAGCTCCTGTAGCGAAGCCAGACTCCCCAGCTCCTGCGGAATCGCTCCCGAGAGATCGTCGGTCCCAAGGCTGAGGATCTCCAAGCGTTGGAGGTTGCCAAAGGAAGGAGGGACGACTCCCGACAAGTGGGCTCGACCGATCGACAGCTGTCGCAGTCGGGCGAGGTTGCCCAGCGATGGTGGCAGCGGACCAGTCAGCTCGTTGGCGCCCGCGACGAGCACGACCAGCTGGCCAAGGGAACCAAGGGAATCCGGCAGTTGGCCCGAGAGCTGGTTCTGGTCCAGGCGAAGCTGCTCGAGCGAAGACAGGTTTCCCAGCTCCGGTGGAATCGAGCCTTGGATTCGATTCGCGGTCAGATTCAGAAGACGGAGCTGCGACAGCGTCCCAAGCTCGCGGGGCAGGCTGCCGCCTATCGCATTGGCCTCGAGCTGGAACTCTGACAGCGAAGACGCTAGACCCACAGTCGCAGGGATGGGTCCCTCGAGGTGGTTGAACCTCAGGCTGAGCTTCTTCAACAGAGGCAGCCCGCCGATCCAGGACAAGTCACCGGTGAAGCCGTCACCATCGGCGAAGAAGTTCTCGAGCGTCGTTTGCGTGATCTCAGATGGGATCTGGCCTCCAAGCCCGGGATTCTGGGAGACCTCGAGCGTGACGAGATGCGCGAATAGGCCGATCTCTGGGGGCAACACACCAACCAGATTGTGCCCACCCAGGGCAATCCCTTGCAGCTCGGTGCCGGCAGGGTTGCAGCTCACGCCGGCCCATTGACATTCCGGGAGGCCGTCGGTGAACCAGTGGGTCAACTGCTCGGCCGGCGTGTACTGCCAGTTCGGCCCACCGGTGGCAGCAAAGAGTCGCTCGAGCGCCGTACGTTCCTGGTCGGTGACGGCTAGCGCTGGTGACGCTACGGCTAGCGACAAGGCAACGCTTGTCAGCAGGGAGCCAACCCTCATCTCCAGACCCTCCGCGCAGAGAATCGAGCCCGGCGGTCTGGAAAAGCCCCGAGATCGTCGCGACGGGCCCGAGTGAACGTGAGAGCGGGAGCTTACTCTTCCTCAAGCGGCGAAGGGAAGAGAACACAACCCGCCAGGCCCTAGCCGGTGACGAACTCCGCCACCACGCGCTCGGGCAGCAGCCCCGCCGCGTGGCCGCGGTCGAGCAGCAGCTGCACCGCGGCGCGCCCCTCGTCGCCGTAGTCGCGCGTCCACTCGTTGACGTACATGCCGACGAAGCGATCGGCGCGGTCGCGGTCGGTCTCGATGCCGCGGGCGTAGCGCAGGGCGTAGTCGAGGGCCTCTTGCCGGCGGCCGAGGCCGCAGTCGATGCTCTCGCGCAGCAGGCGGCAGAGGAGACGCTTGGTCGCTTCCGGCAGGTCGCGGCGGATGCCGTTGGCGCCCAGCGGCAGGGGGCCGCCGGTGGTGGTTTTCCACCAGGCGCCGAGGTCGACGACGGCGCACAGCCCCTGGTCGCCGAAGGTGAGCTGCCCCTCGTGGATGACGACGCCCGCCGCCGCCTCGCCGCAGGCGACGACGTCGAGGATGCGGTCGAAGGGCACGACGCGCGTGGTCACCGCCGGCTGCCACAGGCGCAGCGCGAGCGCCGCGGTGGTGAGCTTGCCGGGGATCGCCACCTCGACGCCGGCGAGGTCGCCGCGGTCGAACGGCTCGCGCGCCACCACCACCGGGCCGTAGCCGTCGCCGAAGCTGGCGCCCGAGGGCATCAGCTGGTAGCGGTCGTGGAGGTGGGCGTAGGCGTGCAGCGACAGCGCCGTCACCTCGTAGCGCCCTTCGAAGGCGGCCTGGTTGAGGGTCTCGATGTCGGCGAGGACGTGCTCGACCTCGATCCCCTCGGTGTCGAGGATGCCCTGTGACAGCGCCCAGAACATGAAGGCGTCGTCGGAGTCGGGGCTGTGGGCGATGTGGACCTTCATGCGCGGCGTCGCACCCTACTCGTAGTGGACGAAGCCGGGCGCGAGGATGTTGTCGGGATCGAAGCGGCGCTTGGCCGCCACCACCCGCGGCCACTCGTCGCCGAAGTGGGCGGCCCAGCGCTCGGGAGTGTCGAAGGTGATGTAGCCCGAGAGGTAGCGCTTGCCGCCGTAGGCGATGGCCAGCTCGCTCGCCATCTCCAGCTGGCCGAGCGCCTGGTCGAGGAACTTCTGCGGCACCGACGGCAGGATCCCCCAGCCCATCACGAGCTTCCCCGGCGGGTGCATGAAGAGCGGCGAGTCGGAGGTGCCGGTATAGGCCGGCCACAGCAGCACGTGACCGCCGGCGCCGAGGGCCTGCGGCGGCAGGTTGCTCTGCGCCAGCTCGATGTACTCCTGCGCCTTGTCCCAGGGCAGGATCACCTCCATCCAGGGATGGGCCATTTCCCACGCTCCCGCCCGGTGCCAGAGCTCGAAGATCGGCTCCAGGCGGTTGCAGAACTCGTTCTGCGAGTACTCGACGGTCTCCAGGCGCCGGTAGTAGCCGAGGCCGGAGAGGAACGCGGCGTCGTCGATGGTGTCGCCGGGCTCGTACTCGACGGTGAGGAAGAGCGGGTAAGTCCAGTAGGCGTAGGTCTGCATGCCCTGCGCCAGCTTGATGCCGTCGCCGATGCGCTTGGTGAAGATGAGGGTCGGTGCCGAGCGCGACTCGAGCGTGTGGTATTTGGTGTCGTCGGGGTCCATGATGCGCTCGGCGTCGCGCATGAAGGCGCCGAGGTCGTCGTAGAGCAGGTGGTACATGCGCACCCGGCTCTTGCAAGGGCGCAGCATCACCTGGGCGCGAGTGATGATGCCGAACTGCCCGAAGCCGCAGCGCACGACGTCGAAGAGGTCGCGGTTGTGCTCTCGCGAGCAGGTCACCACCTCGCCGGTGCCGGTCACCACCTCGAGCTCGGCGACGTTGTCGGCCTGCAGGCCGTAGCGGAAGCTCGCCACGCCGATGCCGGCCACGGAGACCGTGCCGGCGACGCAGACGCTGAGGTTGTTGGTGAGCACCCGCGGCACGAGACCGACGGCGTTGGTGGCGGCGACGAGGTCGCGCCACACGACACCCCCCTGCACGTCGGCGAGCAGGGTGTCGCCGTCGATGGCGTAGATCTCGTTCATGGCGGTGATGTCGAGCAGCACGCCGCCGTCGTTGGTGGACTGACCGCTCTGGCTGTGCCCCTGGGCGCGCGGCGTGACGGTGACGCCGTGCTCGTGGCACCAGCGCACCAGCGCCGCCACCTCCTCGGTGGTGCGCGGGCGGGCCACCGCGCCGGGAGTCTGGAACTTCCACCGCCCGTAGTCGGTGGCGATCGCCTCGCGCGCCGTCCCCTCGATCGTCACCCACTCGGGGAAGCGTTCCTGCAGGCCCCGCAGGGCCGTCGTCGTCTCCGTTGCGCCGAGCGTCATGCCGTCTCCTCTCGAGCTCGCCGCGGGCTCCGCGCCCCGCGGGCCGTTCTTTCTACGTCATCCGCGCCCGCGCAGCAAGCCGCCGCGGTGCGGCGGGTGCGGCGGCTCGAGGGCGACCGCAGGGCGCACCCGGGCTCACTGGCGGCGACTCACACCACGGAGGCGCGTGCGGCGATCCCAGCCACTCAGCCCGGCGGCGGCGGCGACTCGCCGATCGCCTGCTGGCGCTCGCGGTCGCGCTGGTCGTGGTCGCCGGTGCCCGGCCGCACGGTGCCGAAGCCGTCGCGGATCCACTCGTCGATGCCACCGTCGAGCAGCACGGCAAGCGAGAAGCCGGCGGCCTCGAGGTGCACCATCGCGTCCTCGCCGCAGCGGCCGCGCGAGCAGTAGACAAGCAGCGGCTGCTGGACGAGGCGGCGCAGGCCGGCGAGCCGACCCTCGAGCGTATCGAGGGGGATGTTGACCGCTCCCTTGAGGTGACCCAGCGGCCCGTGGAACTCCTCGGGCTGGCGCACGTCGAGCAGCAGCAGATCGGGGTTGTCGCGCATCATCTCGAAGGCCACCGCCGGAATGACGCGGTGGTAGGTGGGCGGGCTGCCGGCGTCGTCGCCGTTGCCAGTGCCACTGCTGGCGCAGGCGGCGAGCAGGCCGGCGATCGCCGGCAGCGCCCAGCGCCAGGCGCCGGGGCGGTCACTTCTCCGTGTGGAGGGCGCTCTCGAGGCTGTCGTAGATGGTGAAGAGGCGGTCGAGCTGGGCGATCGCCAGCAGCTTGCGGATACGGTCGGAGGGGTTGATGAGGATCAGCTTGCGATTGCGGTCGCGGAAGCGCCCGAGGTAGCCGACCAACTCGCCGATGCCGGTCGAGTCGATGTAGTTGATGCGCGAGAAGTCGACGAGGACGTTCCCCTCGTCCTCCTCGAGGGCGCGCTCGAGCGCCTGGGCGAAGAACTGCGCGCTCTCGCCGAGCTTGATCACGCCCTCGACGTTGAGCAGGGTCGAGTCCTCGATCCGCCGCTTCTCGACGATCATGCGGCGCCGAGTCTAGCAGCGGGCGGAAAGCGGTCGCAACCGACCGCACAGGCGGTGTACGTCTCCGTCCGCCGGCGGTGGAACACGATGCAGGCACCGTACTTGGGCGGCGCTCGTGCACCGCGCGCGGGCGCCGTCCGAGCGCCAGCGAGCGGCGATCCGGCGCCGCCGCCGGCGATGGCGTCGTTGCCCTGCCGCGACCCGCTTCGCGAATGCGGAGCAGGGCACTGGCGGCCCTCGGCCCGCCGGCGGCCGAGGAGGAGTCTGGAGCTCCGGGGACCTGGTGACCAAGAATACACCCCGGCGCGCCGCGCGCAACCACCGGCGGCCGGCGATCGCGGCGATAATCGTCCCCATGCGCGTGGGCATCCTCGCCGACACCCACGGGCTGCTGCGGCCGACCGTGCTGGAGCTGCTCGCCGGCTGCGAGCGCGTGCTCCACGCCGGCGACGTCGGCGACGCCGAGATCCTCGCGGCTCTGCGCCGGATCGCCCCCGTCGAGGCGGTGCGCGGCAACGTCGACCAGGGACCGGGCCTCGACCGGCTCCCCCACACGGTGAGCGGGCAGCTCGGCGACCTCCCCTTCGGCATGGTGCACCGGGCCGAGGACGCACCGCCGGAGTGGCAGCGCCGGCTGCGGCTGCTGGTCTGCGGCCACTCCCACCGCCCGGAGCTGTCGTGGCACGGCCGCTGCCTGCTGCTCAACCCCGGCGCCTGCGGCCCCCGCCGCTTCCAGCTTCCCCTCACTCTCGCCCTGGTGCGGGTCGACGGCGAGCGCCTGGTGCCCGAGATTCGCGCCGTGGAGTGACGCGCGGCCTCTTGCGGGCGCTCATCGCCCGCTACAATCGACCTCGTGACCTGCGCTCCCGTCGACCTGCTCGGCCGCCCGCTCACCGACTTGCGGGTGTCGGTCACCGACCGCTGCAGCCTGCGCTGCGCCTTCTGCATGCCGGGCGATCGCGAGTACGAGTTCCTGCCGCGGGCGGAGCTGCTCACCTACGAGGAGACGGCGCGGCTGGTGCGGCTCTTCGCCAGCCTCGGCGTCACCAAGGTACGGCTCACCGGCGGCGAGCCGCTGCTGCGCCGCGACCTGACGCGGTTGGTGCTGCAGCTCGCCGAGGTGCCGGGGATCGACGACCTGGCGCTCACCACCAACGGCGTGCTGCTCGCCCGCGACGCGGCCCCGCTGGTGGCGGCGGGCCTGCGGCGCGTCACCGTCAGCCTGCACAGCCTGCGCGCCGCCACCTTCGACCGGCTGAGCGGCAGCCGCGGTCAGCTGTCGGCGGTGCTCGCCGGCATCGAGGCGGCCGCCGCGGTGGGCCTGGCGCCGATCAAGGTGAACGCCGTCGTCGTGCGCGGCGTCAACGACGGCGAGGTCCCCGAGCTCGCCCGCTTCTTCAAGCGCCCGGGGTTCGTGCTGCGCTTCATCGAGTACATGGACGTCGGCACCGTCAACGGCTGGCAGCCTGCGGGGGTGGTCTCCGCCGAGGAGATCCTCGCCCGCGTCGGCGCCGAGCTGCCGCTCGAGCCGGCGCCGCGCCGCAACCCCCACGACGTCGCCCTGCGCTTCCGCTACCGCGACGGCGAGGGAGAGCTCGGCGTGATCGCCTCGATCAGCCGCCCCTTCTGCGGCGACTGCTCGCGGGCGCGCCTCACCGCCGACGGCCAGCTCTACTCCTGTCTGTTCGCCACCCTCGGTCTCGACCTCAAGACGCCGCTGCGCGCCGGCGCCAGCGACGACGAGCTGACGTCCCGCATTGCTGCCTTCTGGGGCGCTCGTCGCGACCGCTACTCGGAGGAGCGAGCCGAGCGGCTGGCCGCCGGGCACGAAGCGCCCCCCTCGCGCGTAGAGATGTTCCGCGTCGGGGGCTGACCGACGACGGAGGGCCGCCGCCCATGGGACTGCTCGAGAGACTCGCTGCCGACCTGATCTCCGATGCCCTCCCGGGGTCGTCGCGCACCAAACGCCGTCTCGTCCGCCGTGCCGTCGGCAGCCCGGTGCTACTCGCCGGCGGCGCGGCCATCGCCGGGGCGCTCATCTCGGAGCTGATGCACGAGGGGCAACCGGGGCAGGGCCTGCTGGGCGCCGCGCCCTGGGCGTCTGCACCACTGCCGCCGCCGCCGCCCCAAGGCGCGTCCGCTCCGCCCCTGCCGCCGTTGCCCAACCTGCCCTCGCTGCCGGTGGCGCCGTCGCCGAGCCCCGCACCACCGAGCGTGCCGCCACCCCCGCCCACGCCGCCGGCGGTGGCGAGCGCACCGGCCTCGGTAGCGCCGCCGGCAGCCGCTCCGCCGCCACCGGCACCCGCCAGCGCACCCGCCGCCGCAGTGGCCGGCGGAGGGGTTGCGGCTCCCTCCACCGCCGAGGACGAGACGGGCGAGGCCGCCCTACCCGCCCCCCTGCTCTTCGCCGTCGTGC
The DNA here is from genome assembly GCA_963837455.1 of Thermoanaerobaculia bacterium. Lineage (GTDB taxonomy): Bacteria > Acidobacteriota > Thermoanaerobaculia > Multivoradales > JAIOJS01 > DASYQD01. The sequence continues at coordinate 52,036 of CAWINM010000001.1, forward strand.
GCACCATGGTGGCGGCGGCGCTCGCCGACGGCACCCTCGCCCCGGCCGAGCGCGCCCGCATCCAGGGTCACCTCGGCACCGGCGAGCTCGGCGACGACCAGGAGGCGCAGGTGCGGCGCGACCTCATCCTGCCGGCGACCCCCGGCGAGCTGGCGGCGATGGCGAGCGGCGGTGCCGAGCGCGAGGTGCTCTATCGCTTCGCGGCGCTGGTGGTGAACGTCGATGCCGGTACCTCGGCGCTCGAGGCCGCCTGGCTCTCCCAGCTCGGCGCGGCGCTCGCCCTCGCGCCGGAGCGCTGCCGCGCCCTCGAGGCCGAGCTCTTCGCCGGCGGCTAGCGCTCGCTCCCGGCCGTCGGGGCCGCTCGTCCGCGGAAAGCTGGTCCACGCGGCCCGCGAGCCTGCCCAGCGATTCGGTATTCGGGCTCTCTAGGCGGCCCGGCCACCGGCATCGCCGCGGCGCGACCGCCCGCGGAACAGCTTGCGGTCGAGCCAGTGCCGCAGGGCGACGCGCAGGCTGGCGCGCATCGCCTCCTGGTCGGCGCGCAGCTGGGTCACGAAGGGGAGGTCGAGGTGCGGGCCGTCCTCGCCGAACGCCATCGGGAACCGCCGGCCCGTCAGGGTGCTCAGCGTGCGGCCATCCATGTAGCAGGCGGTGAACGCCCGGCGCGGCACCGGCGAGGGGTTGATCCCCGAGCGGTGGATGAGCCAGTTGTGCAGCAGCAGCCCGTGCCCGCTCTCCACCTCGAGCGCCCGCACCGCCTCGTCGGGGCAGTGGCGCTCCACCTCGTCGGGCGCCACGGTGCTGCCGTTGGGGCTGAGCAGGCCGAGACGATGGGTCCCCGGCACCACCTCCAGGCAACCGTTCTCGCGCGTCGCCGGGTCGAGGGCCACCCAGATCGTCACCAGCGGGTCGCGGTCGAGCCTCCACACGTCGCCGCCATCCTGGTGCCAGGGGAGGTAGGTCCCCTGCTGCGCTGGCTTGTTCATCACCATGGCGCGGAACAGCGACACCGGCGCGTGCGGCCCGTAGTGACGGGCGCAGACCTCGGCGATCAGCGGGTGCCGCACCAGCCGCGAGAACAGCTCGTCGGTCTCGAGGCCCTGGATCTTGCGGTAGCGCAGCGTCCCCAGCGCGAGCTCGCGCACCGCGCCCGGCAGCTCCTCGTAGGCGCCGCCGGTGTCGAGCTGCATCTCGACGGCCGGGTTGTGGAGGCGGCCGAGGGCGAGCTCGTCGGCGCGCTCGCAGAGCGCCGTCACCTCCTGCGGCTCGAGCAGGCGGCCGAGTCGCAGGTAGCCGTCGCGCCAGTAGTCCGACCACTGCTGCTCGTCGAGCCTCGGCATGATCTCCTCCCGGGCAGTGCGCTGGCGCTACTCTACCCGGCCCGCCTGACCGGCGGGGATGGCGCCCGGCGTCCATCCAAAGATCGCCGACGTCGTCAGAGGCAAAGGGCCGCCGTTCGGCTGCGGCATGGCGGTCGCCGCCTTCCGCCGCCACCGCGACGGCGGCGCTATACTCCCGCCCCTCCAAGCATGGGCATGTGGGAAGCGCTTTCCGATCGCCTCGCGGCCTGGCGAAACCGGGAGAGCGCCATGCACGCGATCTTCGCCAACGTCTACCGCCGGAACAGCTGGCGTGAGGGCGAAACGTTCTCGGGGCCCGGCTCGACGCTGTTCCAGACGGTCACCATCCGGCGCGAATTGCCTCTGCTGCTGGAGTCCCTGGGCATCCGATCGGTTCTCGACGCGGGCTGCGGCGACCTCAACTGGCTCAAGGAGCTGCAAGTGCCGCTGCGGCGCTATGTCGGCGTGGACGTGGTTCCGGAGCTCATCGAGCACAACCGGCAGCGATACGGCTCCTCCACCCGCAGGTTCCGGGTTCTCGACATCACGCGCCATGCCCTGCCACGTGTCGACCTCGTGCTGTGCAGGGATTGCCTCGTCCACTTCTCGTATGCCGACGTCTTCAGGGCGCTGCGGCGCATCCGCGCCAGCGGCTCGACGTACCTGCTGACGACCACCTTTCCCGGGCGGGAGGCCAACCTGGACGTGCCGAGCGGTTCCTGGCGGACGCTCAACTACGAGAAGGAGCCGTTCCGATTTCCGCCACCCCTGCGGCTGGTCAACGAGCAGCTGACGATGGTGGCCGATGGTGCGTACGCGGACAAGAGCCTCGGGCTATGGAAGCTGGCCGATCTGCCGCGCACCTTCTGACGACGCTGCGCAGGCTCGTCCGGCCCGCGGCCGGGGGGCACGGTACGCTATCGGCATCGTGGGGGGACCACGCGCCGGGTCGGCGCGTCGATGCGCGCGGTCGCGTGGCGTGCATCTCGCACCAAGCCGCCGTGGGCAGCGAGCGCGCCCTCGTCCGGCAGCTGTCCGCGCTCGATCGGCGCCGCTTCAGCCCCTTCGTCGTCCTTCCGTCGGAGGGACCTCTGCGCAGCGAGCTCGAGGCGATCGGCGTGCCGGTTCACGTGCTGCCGCTCGCCTGGTGGATACCCGCCACGCACTGGAGCGCCGCCGCGTTCCAGGAGCAGCTCGAGGGCCTGCCGGAGCGCGCGGCAGCGCTGGGCGCGCTGCTGCGCCGCGAAGGCGCCGACCTGGTCCACACCAACGCCCTGGTCACGCTCGAGGGGGCGCTCGCCGCCGCCGAGCTGGGACTGCCGCACGTCTGGCACAGCCGCGGCCTGTTCGACCGGGGCTTCCCGCCCTCGTACCTTGACGACATCGGCTTCTTCTACGGCGCCGTCGACTCGCTCTCGGACGCCATCGTCTGCGTTTCGCGAGCCGTCGAGCGGCAGGCGGCGAAGCACTGTCGCATCGCCCTGCGGCGCGTCGTCTACGATGGCTTCGACATCGGCGCCCTCGGCGCCAGCCCCTGCTCGCCGCCCGACGGCGCACGCTCGCACTGGGGCATCGGGGAAGGCGCCCAGGTGCTCGTCTGCATGGGCGGCATCCAGCGGCGCAAGGGACAGCTCGACCTCGTGGAAGCGGCGGCGCTGTTGGCCGACGACTTTCCTCACCTCGTGGTCGTTCTCGCCGGCGAGGTGAGCGACGGCGAGTACGCCGCTGCCATCGACAACCGCTCGGCGGCGCTGGGCCTGGCGGCGCGGGTGCGGCGCATCGGCTTCGAGCCCGACGTCCGCGGCCTGCTCTCGGTGTCCGCTGCCCTCGTGCAACCGTCACACTCCGAGGGCTTCGGCCTCGCCATCCTCGAGGCCATGTCCGCCGGCGTGCCGGTGGTCGCCACGCGGTGCGGCGGACCCGAGGAGATCATCGAGGACGGCGTCTCCGGGCTGCTGACGCCGGTCGCCGACTCCGCCGCACTCGCGGCGGCCTTGCGTCGCCTGCTCGCAGACGAGGGCGAACGGCGGGCGATCGGCGCGGCCGGTCGAGCTCGCGCTCAGACCTTCGCCCTCGCCACCACCGGCAGCGCCATCGGCACGCTCTACGACGAGCTCCTGGCGGCCGCCCCGCAGCGCGGCCGGCGTTGGCTGCGCAGGCGGGCGTCGGCGCGCGTCGCCGCGAAGGTCCTCACCCGCGCCCGGAGCGCGGCACGCACCACCGGCGAGCCAGCGCCGGCACGGGCCAGGAAGGCGCCATCGGAGAGTCGCAGGTCCTGAGGCCGCCAGCCTCGAAGTCTCCGCCGCTCCCACCGCTGGACTAGAGTCGCCTCACATGATCAAGCGTCGCCTGGTCCTGGCCGCCGACGTCGGCGACGCAGGGAGCTATCACGTTGGCGACGAGGCGATGCTCGAGGCGAACCTCGACGTCCTGCGACGCCTGCTCCCAGGCGTGGAGACGGTGGTGGTCTCGCCGCGGCCGTGGGCGGCGGCCGGCGACGGCACGTCGGCGGTGCCGGGATTGCGCCTCCCCACCCGCCGCGAGGCGACCGACAGCGAGCAGGAGGCGCTGGTGGCGCGGTGGGTGGCCGCCGAGTGGCGGCGCGCCACAGCGGGCCGCGAGCCGGGCTGCACCGCGATCGCCGGCGCCGGCCGCGCGCTCGCCGACGCCGACGCCCTGATCGTCTCCGGCGGCGGCAACCTCAACGCCAAGTGGCCGGAGCACGTCTACGAGCGGGTCGCTCTCGCCGGTCTGGCCCGGCGTCTGGGAAAGCCAGTGGCCTTCGTCGGTCAGACCCTGGGTCCGGAGCTCACCTCGCTCCAGCGACAGGCCCTCGGCACCGCCCTCCGCGATGCGTGCTGGGTGGGCGTCCGCGACCTGCCGTCGGCCAGTCTTGCGCTGGCGCTCGGCGTCGAGCCCGGGAGGCTCGACTACCAGCTCGACGACGCGCTCCTGCTCGAGCCGCGGCCGCCGGACGCTGCCGAGAGGAGCCGCCTGCCACGCCTCGAGGGGACCTGGATCGCGGTGACCCTCCACCCCTTCGCTGCCCGCGGTGACGAGTCGTTGCGCGCCGTGGCGGCGCAGCTCGCGACAGTGGCCCGCACCACCGGCTCCCGGCTCCTCTTCGTGCCCCACCAGGCAGGCGATGAGGGCCGCACCGCCAGCGACGCGACCTTCAGCCAGCTCGTCGCATCGCTGCTGCCACCGGAGGTGGAGCGCGATGTCTGTCCCGTGCTCCCCGCGCGGCTCGTCCGCTGGCTGACCGCCGAGGCGGCGATGGTCATCAGCACTCGCTTCCACCCACTGGTGTTCGGTCTGGCCGGGGGCGTGCCCTGCCTGGCGATCCACGACGGCGAGTACCTGCGGGTCAAGGCGCTGGGCGCGCTGCGCCACGCCGGACAGACGGCGTGGAGCCTGTCGCTCGAGCAGGCGCGAGACGGCGGGCTCGAGCGGAGCGCGCTCGCGCTCTGGTCCCGGCGCAACGAGGTCCGCGGTTGCGTGCTCGCGCGGCAGCCATGCTGGCGCGTACAGGAGGCGCGGCGGTGGCGTCGCCTCCTCGGCGCCCTGGGGCTCGCCGACGTCCCGTCCACCGGTAGCGGTGGAGGCGACCCGCCGCTGCTCGGGCACGACCCGCGCTGGCTGGCCCTTACCTTCGCCGACGTGCTCGAGGAGCAACGCAGCGCGACGCGCGACGAGAGCGAGCGACTCCGTCGCGAGCTCGACTGGGTGACCGGCACGTTGACCTGGCGCTGGCGCGACCGCCTCGTGCGCCTGCGCCCCCTGCGTGCCCTCTACCGGACGCTGCGGTGCGCCGGCCGCGGCACGCCCGGCTAGTGTCGGATACAACGAGGATATCCCTCCGTCGGCACGCCCTGCTCCCCTGCCGGACACGGCTCGGCGGCGGATGCCAGGTCTCGCGACGGAGCGCTAGCCGGCGGCGACGACCGCCGCGGGTGCCTCGCTGGCGGCCGCCGCCGCTGCCGGCACCGGCCGCCGCGCCACCGCGATCATCCCCAGCCCCGGCCACGGCAGCCAGCGATCGACGCGCCGCAGGATCGGCACCATCCAGTCGAAGCCCTTCAGCTGCAGGCGCGAGAAGTTGCGGCGCCGCAGGAGCTTGCCGTTGAGCCACCAGGCCGGCACCGAGGCGCGGTTGAAGTGCGCCCAGTGCTCGAGCGTGAAGCCGGTGCTGGCGAGCTCGGCGGCGAGCATCTTGCGGTCGTAGCGGCAGCGGTGCTGCAGTGCCTCGTCGAGCGTCGAGTACAGCGCCTGCCCCTGCGGCACGTAGAGCACCAGCCGTCCGCCCGGGGCCAGCGCCGTGTAGACGTTGCGCAGCGCCCGCAGCGGATCGCGCACGTGCTCGAGGACGTTGAGGCAGACGACGGTGTCGAACTGCCCTGCCAGGGCCGTGAAGCTCTCGGGATCCTCGAGGTCGACCCGCGCCACGTCGAAGTAGGGCCGCCCCACGGCACCGTTGCGCAAGTAGTGGAGGTAGTGCACGTTGATGTCGCTCGCCACGTAGCGCGCGCGTGGCAGCAGCCAGGAGGTGAGGTTGCCGATGCCGGCGCCGATCTCGAGCACGCGGGCGCCGACGAAGGGGCGGATGGCCTCCGCCATCCAGCGGTTGAAGCGACGCGCCCGCTCGAGGTTGTGCAGGATGGCGCCGCCCCAGGGATCGTCGGAATAGAGGTCGTCCACCACCCAGTACTTGACGATCGCCCCCAGCGCGCGGAAGCCGTCGCGCCAGCCGATCTTCTTCCCCTCGCGGTAGGTGCGCCCGACGTAGGAGATCGGCACCTCGAAGATGCGGCACTGCCGCTTGGCGATCTTGGCGGTGACCTCGATCTCGAGCCGGAAGTCGTTGCTGCGGATGGGCAGCGACTTGAGCAGCGGCGCCCGGAACATCTTGTAGCAGGTCTCGACGTCGGTGAGGTTGAGGTCGGTGGCGAGGTCGGAGAGGAAGGTGATGACCTTGTTGCCGACCGTGTGCCGGTAGTAGAGGACGCGCCGGCGCTCGGCGGCGGCGAAGCGCGAGCCGTAGACGACGTCGGCGCCGTCCTCGACGAAGGGGCGCACCAGCCGCCCGAGGTCGCGCGGGTCGTACTCGAGGTCGGCGTCGTGGAAGACGATGAGGTCCCCCTGCGCGGCGGCGATGCCGGTGCGCACCGCCGCCCCCTTGCCGCGGTTGCGCTCGTGCTCGATGAGAGTGATGCGCGGCTCGCCGGCGGCGTACTCGCGCAGCAGCTCGCGGGTGCCGTCGGTCGAGCCGTCCTCTACCACCAGCACCTCGACCGCCGATACCCCCTCCCACGCCGTAGCGGCGGCGAGCACACGGCGCAACGACTCGGTGACGAGGTAGCGCTCGTTGTAGACCGGGACCACGACCGAAAGCGAGGGCATCGACGGAGGAGGATAGCTCAGGCGCTCGGGGGACCCCCCGGCGCCAGGTCCGTCTCCCCGCGGCGCCAGCCGCGGCCAACCGCACCGGCCGCAAGCCGCCCGCCGTGGCCACACAAGACCTCTCCGCCCTCCGGCCCGCTGCAACCCGTGGCCCGGTCGGTGATTACCACGCCGGGCGGCCCCAACGACCACGACACACGGTTCGACTACGAGGGGAACGCCGGCAACCCGGGGCTGCTCACGATGTGGCGCACGGCCCTGGTCGACGGCGCGCCCGACCAGGCGGGGAGGGTGGAGGTGATCTCCGCCAAGCTGCCCAACATGCAGAACGCGGTGATCAACGACGTCTTCGCCGGCGCGATCTCGGGCCTGGACCTCGGCACCTTCGGCACCTTCTACCTCGACGAGCTCAGCTTCCGCCGCTGAGGTGGCGGGAGGCGAAGGCCGGCGGATCCAGAGGGGCCGCCCCCCTGCCGCCCTGCCGAGCCGTCGACGAGGCAGGGCGGCTCTTGTGGTGACTCGGCGGAAGCCCGCCCACTGGAGCCCTGCCTGCCAGCAGGGGCAGGAGATGACACGGCAATGTCGCAACAGGGGTGACGAGCGACGTTGACACCCCGCGGCCTGGGTCTGACAATGCACAGGACGGCCCGATAGCTGTCGTTCGTCGACTCGCGGCAATCCCTTACGCCGCCACTCCAATGGGTTCTCTTACGATCGGAGAAACTCCCATGGGTCTTGTCCCCTCTCGACAGACAGCGCTCGTTTCCGTGTTCGTCGCACTGTCCGCGATCCTCGGAGCGGGTGCCCCGGCACTCGCGGCGGGCGGCGCAACGGCGGGGCGGGGGTCAGCAACGGCATCCCCAACCCCCGCGTCGGCCCCAGCGTCGGCTTCGACACAACTGGCGCTTCGCGACGCCATCTGGCAGCTCGAGCGCTCGCTGCGCCACCGTCTCGACCTCGCGGAACGCGGCGACGCCGTGGCCGCCGGCCGTGCGACAGCCAACCTCGTGGACTTCGACACGCGGCTCGGCGCTCTCCGCACCGCTGCCCTCCGGCTCGGCCCCAGCGATGGCCGCGACCTCTCGCGCAAGGTGTCCTCGCTGGGGCACCTCCTCGACACCCTCGAGCGAGAGGGGAGGTCGACCAGCGAAGCGCGCCGCGCCACCTCGCCATGGAGCGCGCACCCGTCAGCCGCACGGTTGGATGGGGCTGCCGCCTCCACCTGCGAGACCGCGCCGAAGGTCGGGGACGGCTGGTTCGCAACCGAGCTCCCCGTGCGCGCCGGTGCGGCAGGCGACCTCTGGCTTCGCTACACCAGCCCCGCAAGGGGGATTGCGGTGGTCGACACCGCTGCCTCCGACTTCGACACCACGGTGGAGGTCTACAGCACCTGTGCAGCGGGTGGCCGCGCGCCGATCGCCCGCGGCGACGACGAGGTGGGGCTCCAGGCGCGGGTTTCGTTTCCGACGGCCGCAGGCGCGACGACCTGGATTCGCCTGTCCGGCTGGGACGGTGCTGCCGGAGCGGCCGTCATCCACCTCGCCAGTGGGACGGGGGGCTTCGTCGGCTTCGTCACCGACGCGGCGACGGGGCAGCCAGTGGATCGAGGGGTGGAGATCTTCGACGCCGCCGGCGGCTTCGTAACCGGGACCGACAGCGAGTTTGGCGGCGGTGCCTACCTGGTCGGTGGGCTGACGCCGGGGAGCTACTTCGCGGCGACCCGTCGCTTCGGATCGCCCGATGGCCTCCTCGACGAGCTCTACGACGACCGCCCCTGCGCCTGGGGGGCCCCGGGGGGCTGCGACCCGACGACCGGCACCGCCATCCCCGTCCAGGCGGGGACCATCACCACCGGCATCGACTTCGCGCTCGGCCAGGGAGCGACCGTCGCCGGACACGTGCGCGATGCCACGACCGGGCTCGGGCTCTCTGGCGTGGAGGTGGACGTCTACGGTCCGACCGGGTCCCTGGCAGGCGAGACCTTCACCGACGACGTGGGGCGCTTTTCCGCCGGCGGCCTCGCCGGTGGAGTCTTCTTCGCCATTGCAGGCGACGGGTACGGCTCCGTCTACAGGCGCGAGCTCTACGACGACCTCCCATGTCAGAACGGCTGCGTCGTCACCGGCGGCACGCCCATCTCCGTCGAGTCGGGCCAGACGACCTCGGGGGTCGACTTCAGCCTGGAGCGGCTGGGGGCCATCGCCGGCACCGTCAGCCGCACCCTCGACGCCTCGCCCATCGCCTTCGCCGAGGTGAGGATCTGGGACAGCCAGGCCCAATTCCAGTCCTACGCCTTCACCGACAGCTCGGGCCACTACGCCGCCGGCGGACTTCTCCCCGGTACCTACTTCGCGGCGACGGACACCGGCGGCACCTTCTCCGACGAGCTCTACGACGACATCCCCTGCGCGTCAGGTTGCGACCCCACGACCGGCGCCGCCATCGCCGTGGCGTTCGCCACCACCACGCCCGGGATCGACTTCTCGCTCCAAGAGATGGGGAGGATCTCGGGCTCGGTCATCGACAGCGTCACCGCCGATCCGGTCGCCTCCGCACTCGTTTCGGTGTTCGACAGCTCGGGCTCCCTCGTCAACAGCAGCTTCACCACGTCGGGCGGCACCTACGTGGTCGATCGGCTCCCCGCCGGGACCTACCACGCGACCGCCTCCGCCACCAACCACCAGACGGAGCTGTACGACGGCATCCCCTGCCCGCCGGGGTGCGACCCCACGACCGGGACGCCGTTCGTCGTGACCCTCGACGGCGAGACGCCGGGCATCGACTTCGCCCTCACCCCGCTGGGCTCGATCTCCGGCACAATCCTCGACGCCGCCACGAGCGCGCCACTCGACGACGTGATGGTGCAGGTCTGGAGCTTCCTCGGGCTCCATCAGGGGTGTGGGCTTCAGCGCCGCCGGGAGCTACACCATCGTGGGCCTACCGGCAGGGACCTACTACGTGACCGCCGGTGAATCTCGCTATCGGGCCGAGCTCTACGACGACCTGCCGTGCCCTGGCGGGCGGCCCTCGGGCTGCCACCTGACCAGCGGTACCCCGGTGCCGGTGGCTCTCGCTGCGACCACCGCCGGCATCGACTTCGCGCTCGATCGCCTGGGAAGCATCACCGGCTCCGTGCTGGAGGCGTCGAGCGGAGCGCCGCTTGCCTTCGCCACCCTGCGGGTCTACGACGGCACGGGTGCCTTTGTCACCAGCTCGAGCACCGGTTTCGGCACTGCCTACGAGGCGTCGGGGCTGCCGGCGGGGACCTACTACGTCGTCGCCGAGTCCCCCGACCCCGAGCACTCCGACCAGCTCTACGACGACCTGCCATGCCCCAACCTGGCCTGCGACCCGACGAGCGGCACGCCGATCGCCGTGACCCTCGGCGGGCCCACCGCCGGTATCGACTTCCACCTCGCGCGCAAGGGCGCGATCGAGGGCACCGTCGCCTCGGTAGGCGGCCTGCCGCTGGGCGACAAGCGGGTGTACCTCTACGATGCCACGGGCACCTTTGTGGGACAGGTGTTCACGGATCTTCTGGGTGCCTATCACTTGCCGGCCGAGGCGGGGAGCTGGTTCGTCGTCGCCGAAGGGGCGCCGAACGACGTCTCCCAGCTCTACTCCGGCATCCCCTGCCCCGGCGGCGGCTGCGACGTCACCACCGGGACGCCGGTGGTGGTCACCGGCGATGCCACCACCTCCGGCATCGACTTGGCGCTCGAGCCAGCGGTCGGCATCGTCGGCCAGGTCGTCGACAGCTCCGGCCACCCGTTGGCAGGAGTCGTCATCGACCTGTGGAGCGGCGGCGGAACCTACGTGATCAGCGCCATGACCGGCCCCGGCGGCTTCTACCAGGTGACGCCCGCCCCGGGAACCTACTTCGTCTCCACCGACAGCGGCCTCGGCGCCATCGACGAGGTGTGGCACGACGTGCCGTGCCCCCTCGGTCCGGCCTTCGATGGGCTGTGCGACCCCACCACCGGCACGCCGGTCATCTTGGCGAGCTCGAGCAGCCTCCTCACCGGCGTCGACTTCGCGCTCGACGGCGTCGACATCTTCGTCAACGGCTTCGAATCGGGCGTGCTCGGCTGGTCGGCGGCGTCGCCCTAGCGTCTGGATCTCACGCCGGGCAGCGCGAGGGCAGCGAGCGGCAGGAGCATGCCCCGGACCCGAGGTCCAGCACGTCCACGCCCACGACGGTGACGCCCAGGTGAAGGGGAGCAGGGGACGGAGCGGGCGGACGGACCCACGCCCGCCCCGTCGCTGTGGGCACGAGCCTGTAGCAAGAGCCGCCGCTCCGCTTCCGTATGTAGAGAGTGTGAGTCGCCGCCTTCGCTTCATCACCGACGGCCCGCTCGTCGAGGTCACCGCCAGGACCCTCCAGGGACGCTTCCTGCTCAAGCCCTCGCCGGGGCTGCGCGAGATCTTCGTCGGCATCCTCGCCCGCGCCGCCGAGCACCACGCGGTCGAGGTCCACGCGTTCGTGGTGCTCTCCTCGCACCTGCACATCCTGGCGTCCCCCCGCGACGCTCGCGAGCTCGCGGCGTTCATGTGCTACGTCTTGACCAACCTCTCCAAGGAGGCTGGCCGTCTCCACCGCTGGCGCGGGCCGCTGTTCCAACGCCGTTACCAAGCGATCCCCATCAGCAACGAGGAGGTGGCGCAGACCAACAGACTACGCTACATCCTCAGCCACGGCTGCAAGGAGGGATTGGTGGCGAAGGTGTCTCAGTGGCCCGGAGCCCACTGCGCGGAATCGCTCGCCACCGGAAAGCCGAGCGTAGGAGTCTGGTTCGATCGCCACCAGGAATGGCTCGCACGGGTGCGCGAAGAGGACGCCGCGCCCGACGCCTTCGTCACCCACCATCAGCTCGCGCTCGCGCCGCTGCCGTGCTGGCGACATCTACCGCCGCAGGCATTTCAGCAGCGCATCGCCGAAATGATCGCCGCCATCGAGCACGAGGCCGCCGCGCGCCATCGCGCCGAAGGCGGCAAGCCGCTCGGCGTCGCCGGCATCCTGCGCCAAGATCCCCACCATCATCCGCCCAAGCTCGATCGCTCGCCCGCCGTTCTCGTGCACGCCGCCAGCAAGCGTGCACGCCTCGAGCTGCGCGCCGCCTACTTCTCTTTCCTCGCCGCCTTCCGTGCCGCTGCCGAGCGGCTCAGAAGCGGCCGCCACGACGTCGTCTTCCCGCGCGGTTGCTTCCCGCCGCCACTGCCCTTCTGTCGCAGCGGCTGAGCGCCCGAGCGCTCCTTCATCACCGCAAGACGACGAGGCCCTCGGGCTGACACCAGCTCGCGGGCCTCCTGCGCTCGCACGCGACCAAACCCCTCCTGCGATGCTCTCGCGAGCCGCTCTACATTGCCCTCGCTGAGCTCTTCGCTGCCCTCACTTGCCCGGCGACGCCGAGAATCGACGCCGCGCGCTCCTCACACGCAGCTCCGCGCGCCTCCGCAGCCGGTCTCTTCAGACTGGTGGGTGGCACCGTGCATGGCGGCGCCGAAGGCGGCAAGCCGCTCGGCGTCGCCGGCATCCTGCGCCAAGATCCCCACCATCATCCGCCCAAGCTCGATCGCTCGCCCGCCGTTCTCGTGCACGCCGCCAGCAAGCGTGCACGCCTCGAGCTGCGCGCCGCCTACTTCTCTTTCCTCGCCGCCTTCCGTGCCGCTGCCGAGCGGCTCAGAAGCGGCCGCCACGACGTCGTCTTCCCGCGCGGTTGCTTCCCGCCGCCACTGCCCTTCTGTCGCAGCGGCTGAGCGCCCGAGCGCTCCTTCATCACCGCAAGACGACGAGGCCCTCGGGCTGACACCAGCTCGCGGGCCTCCTGCGCTCGCACGCGACCAAACCCCTCCTGCGATGCTCTCGCGAGCCGCTCTACATTGCCCTCGCTGAGCTCTTCGCTGCACCCTCACTTGCCCGGCGACGCCGAGAATCGACGCCGCGCGCTCCTCACACGCAGCTCCGCGCGCCTCCGCAGCCGGTCTCTTCAGACTGGTGGGTGGCACCGTGCATGGCGGTGCTTCGGGTTGCTTGCCACCGAAGAAGGGTTCGGCAAAGAGAAACGTGGCAAGCCCAGTGTGGAGGGTCCCTTTTGGGGTGTCGGACGACGTTGTCGCCTTCTGTTGCGGCTCGGCCTTGTGAGCCTCGCGAACGTCATTCACGACTTGCTCGAAGTGGGCATCGAAGTCGGCGTCAAGAACGGGGTAGGCGAAGACGGTCAGGACGACGGGATGATCACCTCCTGAGCGATAGGTCACACCGACGTCGTCCCTGGCCTCTGGGAACGCGAGGATCTCAGTGCGTTCGAGAGAGCCCACCTTTTCGGGAAACTCCAAGCCAGAGGCATGGCTGTAGGTTCCCGTTGATTTGATCACCGTGGAAGGTGTTGGCGAGTTGGCCCGACTGGGGACCGGCAAGGCCCAGAGCGCGAGCACAACCGTCATGGCGACAAGGCTTCCAAGCGGTTTCTTGGTGGTCACTGGTGACCCCAGTGGCCTTTAGACGGGTCGGTCCGCGCTCGGCTACTCATGGCCTTGGCCAGCCGATCATGCCGGAAAGCAAAACCGCCGCAACGATCAGAATCGGCAACAACCCCAAGAGCACCAACATAACCGCTGCCGTGCGAAGTGGAAGCCCGAGAAACTTCCAAGAGAATAACAACCCGCCTCCTACGAGCACCAACCCACCTGCGGCCATGGGGATGAAGACAAGTCCGTGCAAATACCCGTGGAAGCGGGGCGGAACCCAAGCGTATAGTGCCGCACCCATAACAAAGCTCAACGACCCAGCCACAACGGCCGTGGTGGAGATGGGTCGCAATCGTCCGCTGGTGTTCCTCCCCTCTGTTGCTGCACTCGAAGTCACAGGCAAATTCCCTCGATGCAGATCCCACCAGCAAGGAAGAGATCATAGGGAGAAGAGGTTGCCCTCTGGAGCCCAGTCCCGCCCGAGAAAAGGAGAGCCGGCGAGAAGCTCACCGCCCTATACCAATAGGTAGTGGTCACGCATCCGCCGTAGTTGGCGCAGGTTTCGACGCTCGCCCAAGTCAGGGTAGGCAACGTCGTCGCGCTCACCACGGGAAGAAATGCCGATTCTGTGCGATTTGCCATGGCCTCCAGGGCGATCCTGTCGTGGATATCGTCCGCGGACAGCACCCCCCTGGCCATGTTCGACACGATGTCGGCGCCGTACCAGAGGAAGAAATCGCGCGTTCCGAGAGCGTCGTATTGGACGGTGTGCTCGAGCTCATGCGCCAGGATCGCTAACGCCTCTGGCGAGCGATCGCCAATGCCGGACACGGCATCAGCAGACAAGTAAATCTGATTACCGAATGTAACGCCCCACTGATTGCCCATGTTCCTTGTCACAAACGCCCCGGCACCACCGGTTTGCAGATTGATATTGGAAAAATCGCGGCCGAAATAGGACTCGTAGATTGGAAGCAGGTCTGCGGGGATCGGCTCCAGACCATTCGGATCCGCGTAGTTCAAAGGGTTGCCATACGAATAGGAGTACCGGTTCCAGCTCTGCGGCCGTCGAATCGCTCCCCCAATCCGGTCCGGGCTCAGGAATCTCCCAAGTAGTGGCCCGTAGTAGCGGGCATGCATGCAATCAGCATCGTTGACGCGACCTTTCGGCCGCCGATGCCGATTGCCTGACGCGAGGTCCTCGAGCCCGACGAGCTCGCCGGCGACGTCGACGGGGCGCAAGCTGTCAAAGAGCTGTGGCCATTCTACGGCTGCAGAGCGGAAGGCGGCTAAAGAGGGAAGCTGGCCGTCGACGTCGCCGGCGAGGTGCTTCCCTCCTTAGCCGCCCTCGGCTCCGTTCTGCTCGGCGAGGTGAGCTCCTACCCAGGAGCCCCCCCGCTCCTCCCCCTCGCCCTCACATGCTCAGCATCGCCGCGCGCAGGAGCGGTCCAGGCCGGCGCAGCGGCGAAGCCGCGAAGCCGCCGCGCGCGCAGCGCGCGCGCAGCCTGGACGGCTCCGAGCACGGCGATAGCCTCGCGCAGGCGAGGGGTTGGGGCTCAGTCCAGGCCGAGCTGATTCCGGATCAGTCGACAGAGGCTGTCTTTGATTTCGGCGTGCCGCGGCACTGGCGCCTTCCGGCCGTTGTTCGGGTTCACGTAGAGGTCGTGCTTCTTACCGTGCCGCTTGAGGTGACAGCCCGCGGCGACGAGCTCGCGCAGGAATTCGCGACGCTTCACACGAGGACCTCGAGCTCGCGGGCCTGGTCCGGCACCGGGGGCTCGGCGTCCTCGAGCAGCAGGTGGTACGCGTCGCGAATGTTCTCCTGGAGCTCTTCGAGCGTCTCGCCTTGGCTCATGACTCCAGGCACTTGCTTGAGACGGCCCACGTACCACCCCTCGTCCTGCCAGTACTCGAGTGTGAAGGCGCGTTGTTGCATCGGTCCAATCTAGCATCGCCGCACTCCGTGCGCTCTGCTGCGGTCCTCCTCCGCGCCGGCGCTGCAGCGCGAGCACGGCGACGCCGAGGTCTGCCGGAGCGGCGCCGCGCGCAGCAAGCGGAAGCGACGGCGGGTGGGAGAGCACGGGCCCGCCGCGCTCCGCTCACCACGTACGCTCGCCACGCCACCAAGGCCCGGCGTTGCTCCCCGAAGTCACCGTCGCTCGCACACCACCCTCTGAGCCCGGCCCAGGTTTACATAACGAGAAAACGGCGCGTTATCGGACAGCGACCTGCAAGGGACGTGACCGCCGCCCGGGGCGGGCGCGGCCCTTGCCCGGGAGCGGTCCTGCCCGTGCCCGAAGGGACGGCCGCCCCCGCCGCCGCCTGGGCCGGGCTCTTCGAAGCCACTGCCCTTCGCAGGAGTCTTGGCCGGGCCGCTGCTCGCACGTCACAGTCGCCGAGCGGAGCCTCGCGGCGGGCCGGTGTGCCGGGTGGGATCTCTTCTTCCACCACGAGCGGCCGGGCTCAACGGTCGCCGTCCGCGTCGCGCTCGTCGTCGACGTTGCCGGCGTCCTCACTGTCGCCGTCTTCTTCGGAAGCTTCAGCAGCTAAGGATGAAAGAAGCAGCTCGCGCGGGTCGCCGAGCTCGCGACGCTGGCGATGCGAGAGCCGCGCTCCGGGGTGCGTCGCCGCGTGCACCTCCTTGAGCTTTCTCAGCGCCACGTGGGTGTAGATCTCCGTCGTCGCGATCGTCGCGTGGCCGAGCATCTGCTGCACGTAACGGATGTCGGCTCCGCCCTCGAGCATCAGCGTCGCAAGCGTGTGGCGAAACATGTGGCAGGAGCCTTCCTTCGGGATCCCCGAGGCGATCACGTACTCCCGCGTGAGCTTGCCGAGCTGCCCGGCCTGCAGCGGTCGACCGAAGCGGCCGAGGAAGAGGATGCCGTCGTCTCGACCGCGCAAGAGCCGCGGTCGCACCTCCTCGAGGTACTTCTCGATCCACGCCGCAGCACGTTCGGAGAGCGGCACCAGGCGCTCCTTGTTGCCCTTGCCGAGAGCGACGCGCAGGAGGCCCGAGCCGAAGTCGACGTCAGCGACAGCAAGCCGCTCGAGCTCGCCACGACGGATGCCGGTCGCGTAGAGAAGCTCCATCACCGTGCGATCGCGCAGGCCGCGCGTCGTTGAAACGTCGGGCTGCGCGAGCACCGCCTCGGCCTCCTCGGCCGAGAGCACGCCGCGGGGCAGTCGCTTCTCGAGCCGTGGCAGCGAGAGCCGCGCCGCCGGGTTGGTCGGCAAGTGGCCCTCGCGAAAGAGCCAGCCGCAGAAGCGCCGTACGCCGCCGAGGCGGTCCCACTGCGACTGGAAGGAGAGCTTCCTGCCATCCTCCTTGCGATGATGGAAGAGGTGGGCCTGGTAGCGCTGCAAGACCGAGAGCGTGAGGGCCGAGGCCTCGACGGCGCCGCGCTCCTCGCACCAGGTGAGGAAGAGCCGCAGGTGGACGCGCGCCGAGCGGACGGTGTGGGGCGAGTAGTTGCGGATGCGGAGAGAGTCGAGGTAGGCGAGGGCGAAAGCGCCGAGCGAGCCGGGTGCGACGGTGACGAGCTGCTCGATCGGCTTGGCTTTGTCGTGGCGCCGATCGTGCCGCTCAGCCATGGCGCCGACTCGCCGAGAGTCCGTACGCCTCGGCGGGCTCGCTCACCGCAGACGTGCCGGATTCGCTCTCTTCGTCATCCACCGCCGGATGGCCGTTGCGGCCGTTGAGCTTGCGCGCTTTCGCCCGGGGTGGCAGCCGGGGGTCAATGGGGGGCCAATGGCCCGTCAATGGGGGGTCAAAGCGGCCGTCCTCGGGGGTCAAACTCGCCGGCGAGGGGGTCAAGGTCGAGGTCGTACTCGCCAGTGCTGCGGCGTCGATGAGCCCTGGCAGGAAGCGCCGGCCGCTCTCTCCCTCGCCGTGGTAGAGCAGCTCGTAGACCACCGACTGGCCGCGGCTGCCGCGGTGCACCAGCACGTACTCGAGCTGCACCAGGCGGTCGATGTGGCGGCGCACCTGGGCGTAGCTCCAACCGGTCTGCTCCGCCACCTGGCGGCGCTGGAAGCGGTAGTCGCAGCGATCCATCGCGAGCCGCTCGCAGTCGGTGACCACCATCGCGTCGAGCTCCCCGAGGAAGCGCCGCGTCTGCGGCGGCAGCTCGTCGAGGCTTCGCCCCAGGACCTCGCCGGCGAGACGGTTGGCGAGCTCGACGTCGGAGAGCGTGGCCTCGAGGTACTCGACGGGCTCGCCGCCGCCACCACCCGTGCGTTGCCGTGGCCGCTGATGCTGGTGCAAGAGCGCGATGGCGTCGATGAGGGTCAGGTACTTCTCGTGGTCGCGCCGCGTGCGGGTCTGCGTGTCGAGGAAGGTCAGGCGCGGAGCGAACGGGTTGACGACGGGAAGTGGCTGGAGCAGTCGCTGCGCGTTGCGGTGCAGCTCGACAAGCGCCGCGCGCTGGCGGCGAGCAAGCAAGCCTTCGAGCGTGCGCCGCTCGCGCTGGAGGCGATGGATGGCGCGCGTCTGCTCGCGGCTCTCGTCGACCGCGAGCACCAGACAGCGGTTGAGCAGCTCCTCGTCGACCTCGATGGCGGTGGTGGTGAGGAAGATCGCCACCGGCCCCTCGACGCGGTACTCGTGGGTGACGAGCCGGCCCGTCTCTGGATCTTTGCCGGTCGAGGCGATCGTCAGCTCGCCCTCGCTCTGCAGCAGCTTCAAGGCGTAGGAGGCACGCTCGGCGCCCTCCTCTTCGACGATCGCGAGGATCTTGTGCGCGAGGTCCGTCTCGCCCATGTAGAAGAGGCTCTGCCCGGTCATCGCCGAGTACTGCACCCGCTCTTCCTCGGGCATGAAGGCGAGGATGGCGTCCATCAGAGAGGACTTGCCGGCGGCGGAGCTGCTCTGGATGATCACCGCGAGCGGCTGCTCGAGCTTCCTCGAGGTGGCGGCCAGGTAGCCGAGCAGCTTGTTCGTGCGCTCGCCCACGACCCCGCAGCGGTCGAAGTCGGCGAGGATGCACTCGAGCAGATCGGGCCGGCGCAGGTAGTCGAGCGCCGCGGCCTCGGAGGCGGCCGCCATCGGCGGCGGCTCGGCCGCCTGCGGTGCGAGCTGTTCGCGGATGAGTCGGTCTTGCAGCTGTTCGAGCTGCAAGTGCAGCTTCAGGAGATCCTTCTTGATGACCTCCTCTTCGACGCCGAGCTCGGTCGCAGCAGAGCGTACGAAGCCGGCTCGTTGCTTGGCCTGCGCGAGGTCGACGGTGTCGACGAAGAAGGTGGCGGCGTTGCCGACGCGGAGCAGGACCTGGAGCTTCTCGTGGGAGAGGTTCTTGTCCAGGCCACGCACTCGCCAGCGGCGATCGCCGATCGCGACATCGAGCGGTTGCTTGCCGTCGATCGGTGGCTCACCGCTCGCCGGCGACGTCGCCGGCGGCAGCGATGCCTCCGGCGGCTCGCAGGGCTCCGCCTCTGGCACCTCTGGCGCGCTATCGCGGCGTTCGGTAGCAGCGGGCGGCAGATGGCGCGCCACAGCGGCCTTCGCCGAGGCCGCCCGCTGCGGGCCAGCCATCCACTCGGCGCTCCGGATCGCGAGGGCCAGCGACTCCTTCGCCGGCGTCACCTTCTTCGCGTAGTCGTTGACGTCGAGACCGCGCGGCAACGGCACTCGATAGCAGCCGATCCCGCGCTCGCCGAGCCGCTCGGCGAGCGCTGCCGCCGCCGTGTTGCCGGCGCGGTCGTGGTCGTAAGCGATCAGCAGCCGCTCGATGCCGTGCGCCTCGATGGCCGCGAGGTGATCGGCGGTGAAGCCGTTGGTGCCCCAGCTGCAGGTCACATGCGAGAAGCCGTAGCTCCAGAAGGTCAGCGCGTCGATCAGCGACTCGCAGAGGATCAGCTCTCTCGTGTCCGCGAGGCCTTCGGGGTTCCAGACACCACGGCGCGGGCCGGGCAGGTAGAGATGGCGAGAGGTGGCGGGCTGGAGGCGGCGGCCGTAGAGGTTGAGCACCGAGCCGCTGGGCGAGAGCACGGGGATCACCAGGCAGCCGTTGAGGTGTCCGTGGCCGGTGTCGGCGCGCAAGACGCCGAGGGACTTGAGCATCTCTCGCTTGTCACGCCCCGGGCCGCCGAGCTTCTGCAGCGCCAGGCCCAGCGTGCGGTCGGCGCAGCCGAGCCGGAAGCGCGCGATCGCCGCCGGCGAGATCAGGCGCGAGGCAGCGTACTCGCGCGGCTCGGAGGACTCCCCGAGCCGGCGCTCGTAGTGCCGCACGACCTCCTCGAGCAGCGCCGCACGCTCGCCCGCGGAGAGTTGCACCGCCGGCGTCGTCGCGGTCGAGGCTCGGAGTGGTAGCTGCGCTGCCGAGGCGGCCGCGCAGCACCTCGACCGCCTCGACGAAACCCACGCCGCGGCTCTTCATCACCCAGTCGATGGCACTGCCTCCCGTGCGGCAGGCGCCCATGCACTGCCAAAGCCCTTTGTCGGGTGACACCACCAGCGACGGCGAGGTGTCGCGGTGGTAGACGCAGAGGCCGAGCCAGTCCTTGCCGTGGCGGACCAGCTCGACGCCGCTCTCGCGCACCAGCGAGAGCAGGTCGGTGTCGCGTTTGATCTGCGCCAGCTCCTCGTCGGGGATCCGAGCCATCGAACCGCCTCCTCTCGATCGGCCTGTCAAGTGCCTCTTCAGTTCTTATTAGTGGAACGCAAATGTGCTATTCTGTCAACCTCCTCAGATCGGAGGCTTACAGTGACGCCGCACCGACTCGCCGCTCTTCTACGTCATGGCGTTTCCCCAGCGTCTCGTCGCCCTCCGTAAGGAGAAGCACCTCACCCAAATCGCCCTCGCCGAGACGATCGGCATGTCGGTCATGCAGATCCGTCGCTACGAGGCGGGCACCTCCCAGCCCACTCTCGACGTCCTCAAGAAGCTCGCCCTTGCTCTGAGCGTCAGCGCAGATGCGTTGGTCTTCGAAAAGGACGAGCGCGATCCCGAGGAAGATCTCCGGCTTCAGTTCGAAGCCGTCTCCAGGCTCCCGCCCGAGCACCAGGACGTGGTCCGCACCGTTCTCGAGAGCCTGATCCTCAAGTACGAGGCCACGCGCTGGCCGACCAAGGCCCGCGCCGCCGCTGCCGCCGCGCGTCCGTAGCAAGAGCGGCCGCCCCGTTTCCGTCTATAGAAGGTGTGAGCCGTCGCCTTCGCTTCATCACCGACCGCCCCCTCGTCGAGGTCACCGCCAGGACCCTCCAAGGCCGCTTCCTGCTCAAGCCCTCACCGGGACTGCGCGAGATCTTCATCGGCATCCTCGCCCGCGCCGCCGAGCGCTACGACGTTGCCGTGCATGGATTCGTCTGTCTCTCCTCCCACTACCATCTGCTCTGCACCCCCGCCGACGCGCACCAGCTTGCGGCGTTCTGCTGCTACCTCAACACCAATCTCTCCAAGGAGGCCGGGCGCCTTCATCGCTGGCGCGGACCCTCGCTGCAACGCCGCTACCAGGCCATCCTCGTCAGCAACGAGGAGGAGGCGCAGGTTGGCCGCTTGCGTTACCTGCTCGCCCATGGCTGCAAGGAGGGGCTGGTGGCGAAGTTGCGCGACTGGCCCGGCGCCCACTGCGCTGACCCTCTCGCCACTGGCGCCGCCTGCCAGGGCGTGTGGTTCGATCGCCGCCAGGAGTGGCTTGCCTGGCTCCGCGGCGACGACTCCGCGCCCGGCGCCTTCGCCACCCACCACCAACTCGCCCTCGCCCCGCTGCCGTCTTGGCGGCATCTATCGCCGCAGGCGATTCAGCAGCGCGTCGCCGAGATGATCGCCACCATCGAGTGCGAGGCCGCCGCACGCCACCGCACTGAAGGCGGCAAACCTCTCGGCGTGGCCGGCATCCTCCGGCAGGATCCACACCACCACCCACCCAAGATCTCGCACTCTCCCGCCGTCCTCGTCCACGCCGCCAGCAAGCAGGCGCGTGCTGAGCTGCGCGGCGCTTACGTCTCTTTCCTCGCCGCCTTCCGCATCGCCGCTGAACGCCTCAAGGTTGGCTGCCGCGACGTCGCCTTCCCGCGCGGCTGCTTCCCGCCACCGTTGCCGTTCTGTCGCAGCGGCTGAACCGGCGGATCCGCCCGCTGCCCCAGAAGACGACAACGCCCTCAGGCTCACCGGCAGCTCGAGGGCGTCCTGCGCTCGCGCTCGCCGAAAACGCCCCCAGCGAGTCTCTGCAATCGTTCGCGCGGCTGGCGCATGCGCCACTCTCGACGTCTCTCGGCTGGGTTAGGAAGTCCTCATCGCCGACTTCTGGCCGACGGCGCGGCGATGATCGGGCTCCCGCGCTCCATTCGCCAAACTATGCATGGCACCGTCTGGTGGGTGTGCTACATCCTGACCAACCTCTCCAAGGAGGCCGGCCGTCTCCACAGCTGGCGGGGCCCGCTGTTCCAGCGTCGCTACCAGGCAATCCCGGTCAGCAATGAGGAGGAGGCGCAGACCAGCCGCCTGCACTACATAGTCAGCCACGGCTGTAAGGAGGGGCTCGTCGAAAAGCTGCGTCAGTGGCCCGGAGCCCACTGCGCGCACTCCCTGGCCACCGGCGAGCCCAGCGCCGGAGTGTGGTTCGACCGCCATCAGGAGTGGCTCGCGCGCGAGCGCGGCGAAGAGCACCCGCCAGACGCCTTCGTCACTCACCACGAGTTCGTCCTTGCCCCGCTGCCGTGCTGGCGACATCTACCGCCGCAAGAGATTCAGCAGCGCGTCTTCGAGATGATCGCCGCCATCGAGCACGAGGCCGCCGCACGCCACCGCGCCGAAGGCGGCAAGCCGCTCGGCGTCGCCGCCATCCTGCGCCAGGACCCGCACTACCACCCACCGAAGCTCGACCGCTCGCCCGCCGTTCTGGTGCACGCAGCGAGCAAGCGCGCGCGTATCGAGCTCCGTGCTGCCTACTACTCCTTCCTTGCCGCCTTCCGCGCTGCCGCCGAGCGGCTCAGAAACGGCTGCCGCGACGTCGTCTTCCCCCGCGGCTGCTTCCCACCGCCGTTGCCCTTCTGTCGCAGTGGCTGAGCGCGAGCCAGAATCCACCGCCCACAAGACGACCAGGCCCTCGGGCTGTCACCAGCCTCGAGGGCCTCCTGCGCTCGCACGCGCCGAAACGCGTTCTCGAGACGCTCTTCTTGAGCGCTCTACACCGCCATCGCTGACAACTTCGGCGGTCTCGCGCCGGTGGCGCCGAAATCGCCGCTTCCAGCTCCTCAGACGCCCCTCAGCGCGTCTCCGACGCCAGATCCCTCGGACTGGTGGGCGGCACCGTGGATGGGTCGCGAAGCGCGCTACGAAGGGCCTTCGTTGCACACGACGACATCGGCGCCCCGTGAGCCCGCAGCGTGCCGCGGACCTGGTTGATCAGCGCCGCACGGGCTTGGACCAGACTCGAACGCAGCCGCAACCGCGTCCGGAGCAATTGGCCCTCGTAGCTGCGCTGATAGACAGGGCGCAGCAGCTCGGGGTCGAGTCGCGACAGCCGGGCAAGGATCTCGGCGTCGATCCGGTCGCACTTCAACGTCGACTCCGCGATCAGACGCACGCGTCGGGGGTTCACCACCACCACCTCGTGCCCCAGATCCTCGAGCAGCCGCACAACCCAAGGCGTCGAGCCGCTGCACTCCACGACGATCCGTGTCTTCGCCGCGCCCCCGAACCGCCGGCGGAACCCCGCCTTGGTCGTCGCCATCCGCTCGCGGCGAATCACCTTGCCGCCTGCCGACAACTCGCAAAGCTCGCTCGCCCGCGCATGCACGTCGATGCCACAATGACGCATGGTCGGTCTCCTTTCGCGGCTCTCGCCGCCGTTGCCCAACCAGAAGGCTAAGCCTCCCGGAAGGGGGACCGACCGACTCATCTCATCTGGCACCTCGCGGCGCTGGCACCTCGCGGCGGGGGCACCTATCCGGGCGCAGGCAGTGAAACGACCCTCAATTGAGACGGCAAGGCTCGCCGCTGCACCGCCCCGCCATCTTCCCGATAGATCTCTAACTCCCCTAGTTGGCCTTCGACCACATGCAATAGGAGGTGCACCGTCACGCCGTCGGCATCCTCGTACTCCGCTTCAACGGGCACTCTGCTCGGCACATCGGCTCGCTTCTCTCCTGCATGGGAAACCAACTCTAGGCTCCCATTGTCATCGACTTCACGAGCCAAGCAACGTGGCAGTTGATTCAGGAGTTCGTCTCTGCCAGCGAATTGCACCTCCAGCAGCCGTTCCAGTAGGCGCTGCTCCTCGAAACTCAAATCGCGGTATTCGCTCATACCTAAAATAGCGGGTAATAGGTTCCCACGTGCAGCCGGTCACCCAGCGTGTAGACCCTATAGATGATTGCCCTACCGTTGACGACGACCTTGCCCCAGAAGCTGCCGGTCGCAGAAGCCCCCTTCACGCTTTGCTTTACTTCCTGTTTGATTGCCGCCTCGACCGCCTCCTTCGCAAGGCCAGTTTCCGCCAAGTGACGAGCCCCGTGTCCGAAAGTAATAACGGGCCCTGCGGTAGCTTCAGCCGTCTCTGAGAGCCCTGTTGCTATGAGCGCTCCCTCTCCGAGCGGGGCCACACTCAAGAAGGCCAACAGGCCGATTCCGATCGCGTTTACTGGTGGACCTGCCGTTGCCGCCACGCGCCTTCCTATCTCCCGAGTGCCCGCATCACCGAACAAGCTGTCCTGGAAACCGCGACTAGCCACCAGACTGTTCAGACCTGCTACACCGGTATCACCACCCGGGCAGATTGAGCACCCACCGACAGCGTCGATGGTGTCGTAGTAGGCATTCGCATACATTAAAGCGTAGCGCTGAGCTTGCCAGACTCCCTGGAACCAAAGACCAAATGGATCCGTGTACTTCATCGGGTTCCCGAGCACGTACGCGTATCGATTCCAGCTCTGCGGGAGCGCGGGCACGCCATCCATGGGATCCGGTGCGACGAATCTCCCCAGCAGTGGGTTGTAGTGACGAGCATGCATGCAATCAGCATCGTTGACGCGACGTTTCGGCCGCCGATGCCGATTGCCTGACGCGAGGTCCTCGGGCCCGACGAGCTCGCCGGCGACGTCGACGGGGCGCAAGCTGTCAAAGAGCTGTGGCCATTCTACGGCTGCAGAGCGGAAGGCGGCTAAAGAGGGAAGCTGGCCGTCGACGTCGCCGGCGAGGTGCTTCCCTCCTTAGCCGCCCTCGGCTCCGTTCTGCTCGGCGAGGTGAGCTCCTACCCAGGAGCCCCCCCGCTCCTCCCCCTCGCCCTCACATGCTCAGCATCGCCGCGCGCAGGAGCGGTCCAGGCCGGCGCAGCGGCGAAGCCGCGAAGCCGCCGCGCGCGCAGCGCGCGCGCAGCCTGGACGGCTCCGAGCACGGCGATAGCCTCGCGCAGGCGAGGGGTTGGGGCTCAGTCCAGGCCGAGCTGATTCCGGATCAGTCGACAGAGGCTGTCTTTGATTTCGGCGTGCCGCGGCACTGGCGCCTTCCGGCCGTTGTTCGGGTTCACGTAGAGGTCGTGCTTCTTACCGTGCCGCTTGAGGTGACAGCCCGCGGCGACGAGCTCGCGCAGGAATTCGCGACGCTTCACACGAGGACCTCGAGCTCGCGGGCCTGGTCCGGCACCGGGGGCTCGGCGTCCTCGAGCAGCAGGTGGTACGCGTCGCGAATGTTCTCCTGGAGCTCTTCGAGCGTCTCGCCTTGGCTCATGACTCCAGGCACTTGCTTGAGACGGCCCACGTACCACCCCTCGTCCTGCCAGTACTCGAGTGTGAAGGCGCGTTGTTGCATCGGTCCAATCTAGCATCGCCGCACTCCGTGCGCTCTGCTGCGGTCCTCCTCCGCGCCGGCGCTGCAGCGCGAGCACGGCGACGCCGAGGTCTGCCGGAGCGGCGCCGCGCGCAGCAAGCGGAAGCGACGGCGGGTGGGAGAGCACGGGCCCGCCGCGCTCCGCTCACCACGTACGCTCGCCACGCCACCAAGGCCCGGCGTTGCTCCCCGAAGTCACCGTCGCTCGCACACCACCCTCTGAGCCCGGCCCAGGTTTACATAACGAGAAAACGGCGCGTTATCGGACAGCGACCTGCAAGGGACGTGACCGCCGCCCGGGGCGGGCGCGGCCCTTGCCCGGGAGCGGTCCTGCCCGTGCCCGAAGGGACGGCCGCCCCCGCCGCCGCCTGGGCCGGGCTCTTCGAAGCCACTGCCCTTCGCAGGAGTCTTGGCCGGGCCGCTGCTCGCACGTCACAGTCGCCGAGCGGAGCCTCGCGGCGGGCCGGTGTGCCGGGTGGGATCTCTTCTTCCACCACGAGCGGCCGGGCTCAACGGTCGCCGTCCGCGTCGCGCTCGTCGTCGACGTTGCCGGCGTCCTCACTGTCGCCGTCTTCTTCGGAAGCTTCAGCAGCTAAGGATGAAAGAAGCAGCTCGCGCGGGTCGCCGAGCTCGCGACGCTGGCGATGCGAGAGCCGCGCTCCGGGGTGCGTCGCCGCGTGCACCTCCTTGAGCTTTCTCAGCGCCACGTGGGTGTAGATCTCCGTCGTCGCGATCGTCGCGTGGCCGAGCATCTGCTGCACGTAACGGATGTCGGCTCCGCCCTCGAGCATCAGCGTCGCAAGCGTGTGGCGAAACATGTGGCAGGAGCCTTCCTTCGGGATCCCCGAGGCGATCACGTACTCCCGCGTGAGCTTGCCGAGCTGCCCGGCCTGCAGCGGTCGACCGAAGCGGCCGAGGAAGAGGATGCCGTCGTCTCGACCGCGCAAGAGCCGCGGTCGCACCTCCTCGAGGTACTTCTCGATCCACGCCGCAGCACGTTCGGAGAGCGGCACCAGGCGCTCCTTGTTGCCCTTGCCGAGAGCGACGCGCAGGAGGCCCGAGCCGAAGTCGACGTCAGCGACAGCAAGCCGCTCGAGCTCGCCACGACGGATGCCGGTCGCGTAGAGAAGCTCCATCACCGTGCGATCGCGCAGGCCGCGCGTCGTTGAAACGTCGGGCTGCGCGAGCACCGCCTCGGCCTCCTCGGCCGAGAGCACGCCGCGGGGCAGTCGCTTCTCGAGCCGTGGCAGCGAGAGCCGCGCCGCCGGGTTGGTCGGCAAGTGGCCCTCGCGAAAGAGCCAGCCGCAGAAGCGCCGTACGCCGCCGAGGCGGTCCCACTGCGACTGGAAGGAGAGCTTCCTGCCATCCTCCTTGCGATGATGGAAGAGGTGGGCCTGGTAGCGCTGCAAGACCGAGAGCGTGAGGGCCGAGGCCTCGACGGCGCCGCGCTCCTCGCACCAGGTGAGGAAGAGCCGCAGGTGGACGCGCGCCGAGCGGACGGTGTGGGGCGAGTAGTTGCGGATGCGGAGAGAGTCGAGGTAGGCGAGGGCGAAAGCGCCGAGCGAGCCGGGTGCGACGGTGACGAGCTGCTCGATCGGCTTGGCTTTGTCGTGGCGCCGATCGTGCCGCTCAGCCATGGCGCCGACTCGCCGAGAGTCCGTACGCCTCGGCGGGCTCGCTCACCGCAGACGTGCCGGATTCGCTCTCTTCGTCATCCACCGCCGGATGGCCGTTGCGGCCGTTGAGCTTGCGCGCTTTCGCCCGGGGTGGCAGCCGGGGGTCAATGGGGGGCCAATGGCCCGTCAATGGGGGGTCAAAGCGGCCGTCCTCGGGGGTCAAACTCGCCGGCGAGGGGGTCAAGGTCGAGGTCGTACTCGCCAGTGCTGCGGCGTCGATGAGCCCTGGCAGGAAGCGCCGGCCGCTCTCTCCCTCGCCGTGGTAGAGCAGCTCGTAGACCACCGACTGGCCGCGGCTGCCGCGGTGCACCAGCACGTACTCGAGCTGCACCAGGCGGTCGATGTGGCGGCGCACCTGGGCGTAGCTCCAACCGGTCTGCTCCGCCACCTGGCGGCGCTGGAAGCGGTAGTCGCAGCGATCCATCGCGAGCCGCTCGCAGTCGGTGACCACCATCGCGTCGAGCTCCCGAGGAAGCGCCGCGTCTGCGGCGGCAGCTCGTCGAGGCTTCGCCCCAGGACCTCGCCGGCGAGACGGTTGGCGAGCTCGACGTCGGAGAGCGTGGCCTCGAGGTACTCGACGGGCTCGCCGCCGCCACCACCCGTGCGTTGCCGTGGCCGCTGATGCTGGTGCAAGAGCGCGATGGCGTCGATGAGGGTCAGGTACTTCTCGTGGTCGCGCCGCGTGCGGGTCTGCGTGTCGAGGAAGGTCAGGCGCGGAGCGAACGGGTTGACGACGGGAAGTGGCTGGAGCAGTCGCTGCGCGTTGCGGTGCAGCTCGACAAGCGCCGCGCGCTGGCGGCGAGCAAGCAAGCCTTCGAGCGTGCGCCGCTCGCGCTGGAGGCGATGGATGGCGCGCGTCTGCTCGCGGCTCTCGTCGACCGCGAGCACCAGACAGCGGTTGAGCAGCTCCTCGTCGACCTCGATGGCGGTGGTGGTGAGGAAGATCGCCACCGGCCCCTCGACGCGGTACTCGTGGGTGACGAGCCGGCCCGTCTCTGGATCTTTGCCGGTCGAGGCGATCGTCAGCTCGCCCTCGCTCTGCAGCAGCTTCAAGGCGTAGGAGGCACGCTCGGCGCCCTCCTCTTCGACGATCGCGAGGATCTTGTGCGCGAGGTCCGTCTCGCCCATGTAGAAGAGGCTCTGCCCGGTCATCGCCGAGTACTGCACCCGCTCTTCCTCGGGCATGAAGGCGAGGATGGCGTCCATCAGAGAGGACTTGCCGGCGGCGGAGCTGCTCTGGATGATCACCGCGAGCGGCTGCTCGAGCTTCCTCGAGGTGGCGGCCAGGTAGCCGAGCAGCTTGTTCGTGCGCTCGCCCACGACCCCGCAGCGGTCGAAGTCGGCGAGGATGCACTCGAGCAGATCGGGCCGGCGCAGGTAGTCGAGCGCCGCGGCCTCGGAGGCGGCCGCCATCGGCGGCGGCTCGGCCGCCTGCGGTGCGAGCTGTTCGCGGATGAGTCGGTCTTGCAGCTGTTCGAGCTGCAAGTGCAGCTTCAGGAGATCCTTCTTGATGACCTCCTCTTCGACGCCGAGCTCGGTCGCAGCAGAGCGTACGAAGCCGGCTCGTTGCTTGGCCTGCGCGAGGTCGACGGTGTCGACGAAGAAGGTGGCGGCGTTGCCGACGCGGAGCAGGACCTGGAGCTTCTCGTGGGAGAGGTTCTTGTCCAGGCCACGCACTCGCCAGCGGCGATCGCCGATCGCGACATCGAGCGGTTGCTTGCCGTCGATCGGTGGCTCACCGCTCGCCGGCGACGTCGCCGGCGGCAGCGATGCCTCCGGCGGCTCGCAGGGCTCCGCCTCTGGCACCTCTGGCGCGCTATCGCGGCGTTCGGTAGCAGCGGGCGGCAGATGGCGCGCCACAGCGGCCTTCGCCGAGGCCGCCCGCTGCGGGCCAGCCATCCACTCGGCGCTCCGGATCGCGAGGGCCAGCGACTCCTTCGCCGGCGTCACCTTCTTCGCGTAGTCGTTGACGTCGAGACCGCGCGGCAACGGCACTCGATAGCAGCCGATCCCGCGCTCGCCGAGCCGCTCGGCGAGCGCTGCCGCCGCCGTGTTGCCGGCGCGGTCGTGGTCGTAAGCGATCAGCAGCCGCTCGATGCCGTGCGCCTCGATGGCCGCGAGGTGATCGGCGGTGAAGCCGTTGGTGCCCCAGCTGCAGGTCACATGCGAGAAGCCGTAGCTCCAGAAGGTCAGCGCGTCGATCAGCGACTCGCAGAGGATCAGCTCTCTCGTGTCCGCGAGGCCTTCGGGGTTCCAGACACCACGGCGCGGGCCGGGCAGGTAGAGATGGCGAGAGGTGGCGGGCTGGAGGCGGCGGCCGTAGAGGTTGAGCACCGAGCCGCTGGGCGAGAGCACGGGGATCACCAGGCAGCCGTTGAGGTGTCCGTGGCCGGTGTCGGCGCGCAAGACGCCGAGGGACTTGAGCATCTCTCGCTTGTCACGCCCCGGGCCGCCGAGCTTCTGCAGCGCCAGGCCCAGCGTGCGGTCGGCGCAGCCGAGCCGGAAGCGCGCGATCGCCGCCGGCGAGATCAGGCGCGAGGCAGCGTACTCGCGCGGCTCGGAGGACTCCCCGAGCCGGCGCTCGTAGTGCCGCACGACCTCCTCGAGCAGCGCCGCACGCTCGCCCGCGGAGAGTTGCACCGCCGGCGTCGTCGCGGTCGAGGCTCGGAGTGGTAGCTGCGCTGCCGAGGCGGCCGCGCAGCACCTCGACCGCCTCGACGAAACCCACGCCGCGGCTCTTCATCACCCAGTCGATGGCACTGCCTCCCGTGCGGCAGGCGCCCATGCACTGCCAAAGCCCTTTGTCGGGTGACACCACCAGCGACGGCGAGGTGTCGCGGTGGTAGACGCAGAGGCCGAGCCAGTCCTTGCCGTGGCGGACCAGCTCGACGCCGCTCTCGCGCACCAGCGAGAGCAGGTCGGTGTCGCGTTTGATCTGCGCCAGCTCCTCGTCGGGGATCCGAGCCATCGAACCGCCTCCTCTCGATCGGCCTGTCAAGTGCCTCTTCAGTTCTTATTAGTGGAACGCAAATGTGCTATTCTGTCAACCTCCTCAGATCGGAGGCTTACAGTGACGCCGCACCGACTCGCCGCTCTCTACGTCATGGCGTTTCCCCAGCGTCTCGTCGCCCTCCGTAAGGAGAAGCACCTCACCCAAATCGCCCTCGCCGAGACGATCGGCATGTCGGTCATGCAGATCCGTCGCTACGAGGCGGGCACCTCCCAGCCCACTCTCGACGTCCTCAAGAAGCTCGCCCTTGCTCTGAGCGTCAGCGCAGATGCGTTGGTCTTCGAAAAGGACGAGCGCGATCCCGAGGAAGATCTCCGGCTTCAGTTCGAAGCCGTCTCCAGGCTCCCGCCCGAGCACCAGGACGTGGTCCGCACCGTTCTCGAGAGCCTGATCCTCAAGTACGAGGCCACGCGCTGGCCGACCAAGGCCCGCGCCGCCGCTGCCGCCGCGCGTCCGTAGCAAGAGCGGCCGCCCCGTTTCCGTCTATAGAAGGTGTGAGCCGTCGCCTTCGCTTCATCACCGACCGCCCCCTCGTCGAGGTCACCGCCAGGACCCTCCAAGGCCGCTTCCTGCTCAAGCCCTCACCGGGACTGCGCGAGATCTTCATCGGCATCCTCGCCCGCGCCGCCGAGCGCTACGACGTTGCCGTGCATGGATTCGTCTGTCTCTCCTCCCACTACCATCTGCTCTGCACCCCCGCCGACGCGCACCAGCTTGCGGCGTTCTGCTGCTACCTCAACACCAATCTCTCCAAGGAGGCCGGGCGCCTTCATCGCTGGCGCGGACCCTTGCTGCAACGCCGCTACCAGGCCATCCTCGTCAGCAACGAGGAGGAGGCGCAGGTTGGCCGCTTGCGTTACCTGCTCGCCCATGGCTGCAAGGAGGGGCTGGTGGCGAAGTTGCGCGACTGGCCCGGCGCCCACTGCGCTGACCCTCTCGCCACTGGCGCCGCCTGCCAGGGCGTGTGGTTCGATCGCCGCCAGGAGTGGCTTGCCTGGCTCCGCGGCGACGACTCCGCGCCCGGCGCCTTCGCCACCCACCACCAACTCGCCCTCGCCCCGCTGCCGTCCTGGCGGCATCTATCGCCGCAGGCGATTCAGCAGCGCGTCGCCGAGATGATCGCCACCATCGAGTGCGAGGCCGCCGCACGCCACCGCACTGAAGGCGGCAAACCTCTCGGCGTGGCCGGCATCCTCCGGCAGGATCCACACCACCACCCACCCAAGATCTCGCACTCTCCCGCCGTCCTCGTCCACGCCGCCAGCAAGCAGGCGCGTGCTGAGCTGCGCGGCGCTTACGTCTCTTTCCTCGCCGCCTTCCGCATCGCCGCTGAACGCCTCAAGGTTGGCTGCCGCGACGTCGCCTTCCCGCGCGGCTGCTTCCCGCCACCGTTGCCGTTCTGTCGCAGCGGCTGAACCGGCGGATCCGCCCGCTGCCCCAGAAGACGACAACGCCCTCAGGCTCACCGGCAGCTCGAGGGCGTCCTGCGCTCGCGCTCGCCGAAAACGCCCCCAGCGAGTCTCTGCAATCGTTCGCGCGGCTGGCGCATGCGCCACTCTCGACGTCTCTCGGCTGGGTTAGGAAGTCCTCATCGCCGACTTCTGGCCGACGGCGCGGCGATGATCGGGCTCCCGCGCTCCATTCGCCAAACTATGCATGGCACCGTCTGGTGGGTGTACGTTTGGGGCGCGACTCGTCGAGCTGCGGAAGAGCCGCGGCCTCACCCAGGCGCAGCTCGCCGAACGCCTCGACGTCGGCCAGCAGCAGATCGCCTCCTACGAGGTCGGCCGCCGCCGCATCCCGGTATCTCAGCTCTCCGCGCTCGCCGAGGCCCTCGGCGTCTCGGTTGAGCAGCTCCTCGGCAACGAGCCCAAGGCCAAGCGCCGCGGACCCCCGCCTAAACTCGAGCGGCACTTCCAGCGCATTGCCCAGCTACCCAAGGCCAGGCAGAAGTTTGTGCTCGAGGTCCTCGACTCGGTCTTGCAGCAAGCTGGCCGGTAGTACCAGGCTCGAGCAAGAGCACGGCGGCGGATTCCGTCTGTAGTGGTGTGGGCCGCCGCCTGCGCTACATTGCCGACCGACCGCTGGTCGAGGTCACCGCCAGGACCCTTCAGGGCCGCTTCCTCCTCAAGCCCTCGCCGGGGCTGCGTGAGATCTTCGTCGGCATCCTCGCCCGCGCCGCCGAGCGCTACGACGTCGCGGTCCACGGCTTCGTGGTGCTCTCCTCGCACCTGCATTGCCTCGTGACACCCCGCGATGCTCGCGAGCTCGCGGCGTTCATGTGCTACATCCTGACCAACCTCTCCAAGGAGGCCGGCCGTCTCCACAGCTGGCGGGGCCCGCTGTTCCAGCGTCGCTACCAGGCAATCCCGGTCAGCAATGAGGAGGAGGCGCAGACCAGCCGCCTGCACTACATAGTCAGCCACGGCTGTAAGGAGGGGCTCGTCGAAAAGCTGCGTCAGTGGCCCGGAGCCCACTGCGCGCACTCCCTGGCCACCGGCGAGCCCAGCGCCGGAGTGTGGTTCGACCGCCATCAGGAGTGGCTCGCGCGCGAGCGCGGCGAAGAGCACCCGCCAGACGCCTTCGTCACTCACCACGAGTTCGTCCTTGCCCCGCTGCCGTGCTGGCGACATCTACCGCCGCAAGAGATTCAGCAGCGCGTCTTCGAGATGATCGCCGCCATCGAGCACGAGGCCGCCGCACGCCACCGCGCCGAAGGCGGCAAGCCGCTCGGCGTCGCCGCCATCCTGCGCCAGGACCCGCACTACCACCCACCGAAGCTCGACCGCTCGCCCGCCGTTCTGGTGCACGCAGCGAGCAAGCGCGCGCGTATCGAGCTCCGTGCTGCCTACTACTCCTTCCTTGCCGCCTTCCGCGCTGCCGCCGAGCGGCTCAGAAACGGCTGCCGCGACGTCGTCTTCCCCCGCGGCTGCTTCCCACCGCCGTTGCCCTTCTGTCGCAGTGGCTGAGCGCGAGCCAGAATCCACCGCCCACAAGACGACCAGGCCCTCGGGCTGTCACCAGCCTCGAGGGCCTCCTGCGCTCGCACGCGCCGAAACGCGTTCTCGAGACGCTCTTCTTGAGCGCTCTACACCGCCATCGCTGACAACTTCGGCGGTCTCGCGCCGGTGGCGCCGAAATCGCCGCTTCCAGCTCCTCAGACGCCCCTCAGCGCGTCTCCGACGCCAGATCCCTCGGACTGGTGGGCGGCACCGTGGATGGTCGCACAGGCCAACCGCGGGCGCCGCCCCGCCGCCCATCCAACGCACCAACGTCGCTTCCCCCACCCCGAGCTCGCGGGCCAACTCTCTCCGGCTCTCGCCCAAGGGCGCAGATCGCGCGTACTGCCGCGCCAGCTCCTTCAGCTCCTCCGAGTACCGCAACCCACCACGACCCGCTGCCTCACGCCGAAACCGCTCCAGCACCTCTTGCATCGCTGCCTCCTTTCGCAAGCAACGATGCCAGCCACCACCATCGTCGTCGAGACGGGCCACGGCGAGGAGTTACCCAGAAGACGACAACGCCCTCAGGCTCACCGGCAGCTCGAGGGCGTCCTGCGCTCGCGCTCGCCGAAAACGCCCCCAGCGAGTCTCTGCAATCGTTCGCGCGGCTGGCGCATGCGCCACTCTCGACGTCTCTCGGCTGGGTTAGGAAGTCCTCATCGCCGACTTCTGGCCGACGGCGCGGCGATGATCGGGCTCCCGCGCTCCATTCGCCAAACTATGCATGGCACCGTCTGGTGGGTGCGCTTACGTCTCTTTCCTCGCCGCCTTCCGCATCGCCGCTGAACGCCTCAAGGTTGGCTGCCGCGACGTCGCCTTCCCGCGCGGCTGCTTCCCGCCACCGTTGCCGTTCTGTCGCAGCGGCTGAACCGGCGGATCCGCCCGCTGCCCCAGAAGACGACAACGCCCTCAGGCTCACCGGCAGCTCGAGGGCGTCCTGCGCTCGCGCTCGCCGAAAACGCCCCCAGCGAGTCTCTGCAATCGTTCGCGCGGCTGGCGCATGCGCCACTCTCGACGTCTCTCGGCTGGGTTAGGAAGTCCTCATCGCCGACTTCTGGCCGACGGCGCGGCGATGATCGGGCTCCCGCGCTCCATTCGCCAAACTATGCATGGCACCGTCTGGTGGGTGGAGCCGGACCTCGCAGCTGCTGGCGATCCACGCTCTCGTCGAGCAGTACACCGGGCGGAGTGTCAATGGAAACGAGATCAAGCAATGGACCGCCACGGCGATCAAGGAGCAGCTCGAGGATCCGCGTGTGGCGCTTGCCGTCACTGCCATGCGACGCGTGGTCGACGTCATGGGCACTCAGATCCGACTGGTCGAGAAGGAGGTTGTCGGCTTCGCCAAGCTCCGCAAAGAGTTCGAGCTGCTGCGCACTGCGCGGGGCATCGGCGAGGCCATCGCGTTGACCATCATGTGCGAGGTCGGCGACATCCGGCGCTTCCGCAAGGTGGGCAACTTCGCCTCCTACTGTCGCTGCGTCAAGACCGAACGGCTCAGCAACGGCAAGCGCAAGGGCGCGGGCAACAAGCGCAATGGCAATCCCTACCTCTCGTGGGCCTTCACCGAGGCCGCCCACTTCGCTATCCGCTACGAGCCACGAGCGAAGAGTTTCTACGAGAGGAAGCGGTTGGCCACCAATCGCATCATCGCCGTTCGCGCGCTCGCCAACAAGATGGCTCGCGGCTGCTACTACGTTCTCAGGGACCAGATTCCCTTCGAACCACAGAAAGCTTTCGGATGATCTTGGAGGCCGGAGCGGGACCCTCGCCACGGTGCTGGTCAAACCACAGTGCATGGGTAGGACCGCTCCGGTCTCCTTGTTGCTTCGATCGACGATGCGCCCGGGTCCCGAGCCAGCAGGTGTTGGCATCCTCACGGGTAGCCCTTTGTCTGTCATCTCTCACCACGTGGACGGGCCCTGGTGATCCCGACGGTTCTCTGGGGCGCGACAGCGCCAGGGGCACGAGTCGCCGCAAACGACTCCTCGCCTTGATCCTGATGTGTGGCTGGTGCGGAGTCTCCGACACCACAACCGAAGAGACCAGAGGCGCGCAGCGAACGATCGAGGTAGCGGGTACGACAGCACCTGTCAGGGCGTCAGACCCAGCCGGAGCTGGGTGGGGGGAGGTATACCCATTTGACAGGGGCCTTCTAATGTGTGGCACCGTCTGGTGGTCGCTCCTGGTCGCTCCTAGAGCAGACCGAAAGTTGCCGCACGGCTCAGTTCAAACGCGTCCGACCGGCATCTGCACACCACCCGGCGCCCACCTGATTCTCCATCCTCGACGTACGCAAGCCGGAGTACGTACCGCCCCGGCGGCACGCTAAAGATCGTCGGCTTGTCGAAGCGACCCACAGACCGCCATGCGGTCGAGACGAACTCGGGCGTCATGCGGACAGTCCTCGGGGCTGTATCGACGAGCTCTGCGTGGCAGCCGGCAGGGCGGTCCGACTCCGGCGCCACCTCGATCCGCATCCCGGCAGAGTCTTCGGGGTACAGGATCGCGATCTCGCCGAGCTCCCCCGGCCGAATGAGAAATCAGCCAACGTTGCCGACTCGAACCGGCCGGCAGTCGGGTGCGGCACAATCACACATCTGGCGGGGTCTGGCTCCTCCATCATCGAATCTGCGGCTCGGCTTCGATTGATTGAACAGCCCGCGAGGGCCCCGCCAGCTGATGCGAGAATGACGACGCACAGAAGCGCCTTGGAGGCTAAGCACATTCGCACAACTAGGTCCTAGGGAGGCGGAGGCGACAGTGACTGCTGCTGTTGTTGCTGCTGCAATTGGAAGGCTTGATCCGCCCGCTGGAGGTACTCCTGATAGTCCTTGCCATCCATCATCAAGCCAGGCTGAGCGGGATTCCCCCCAGGATCTACTCGCAGCAGACTCTCGGTGGAGTTGAGAATCAAATTCGGAGCCTTACTTTCGTTTGCCCAAGCCTGATCTGCCGCGCTCCCGCGCCCTGAATCACTTCGCGCCACATCGTGGTTTCTGAAGAACGCCGCCCCCGTGCCCGGATGCACATGCAGGGCTTCAACACCGTCAAAGGTGCTCCCAGAAACCTTCCCCTTTTCTATTAGGGGAAGAGCCATTTCGCCACCCGACGATGGCCCTGTGCCCACCTTTAGTGTACTAAAGGACCCGTCAGCCAGTTTCGTTACTATGGTTCCCGCCTCGCGCCTCAGCCCGCTCTCGCGCACTCCCGACTTCACTATCATCTCACCGACGGCCGCCAAGACGCGCGGGGATTCTAGAATCGCCTTCTCTTCAGTTGTTCTGTTGTCGACCAATCCGTTCCGGTCAACTCGAAGTATCGGATTGTTGCTGGCGTAGACATAGCGATTCCAAGTCTGTGGCCGCTGACGACTGCCACCGACTCGATCGGGCGACAAGAACCTCCCAATCAGCGGCTTGTAGTACCGGGCATGCATGTAGTCCAAATCATCCGCCGCACTTACCGGATTCGCCAGATCCCTCTCGTGCCCGGTGAACTTCATCTGCTCGAGGTCCTGCCCGATCGGCGTGAGCTCCTCACCAAACGGGAAATAGGCGTGGTAGGCGATCACGCTCCCATCCGTCGAGGCGATCAACCGCGGCGACCCCAGGTGGTCGAGGCTGTAATGCTTCGTGTAGCCCTTCTCGGGGAACGGAAGGGAGAAGGTGCGCACGAGGAGCGGGGCCATCCTGCCCCTCGTCACGGGCGCCGAGGGGCAGAAGCTCCCGGGCGCGCATCCGTTGTCGATGCCCCTTCGATTCACCTCCTCGACGTAATTGCAGAACTGAGTCGAGCTGCTGACGTCCGAGAACGTCGTCTGACCTGGAACACAGGGAGGTGGAGAGTATGCTGCACCCTCCTTTGTTCGAAGGAGGAATACCGCCATCTGAATCGAGGTAACGGCGGCGGCGGGGCAGAAACGCAGCGGATTGGCTGCACAGCCGCTGGTTATTCCGCGGCGGTATAGCTCTTCGATGAAGTCGCAAAACTGGAAGCCGACCGGGACGTCTGCAAAGACCCCCGTGCAGGGCGGCGGTTGATAGTCTCCTCCTTGCTTGGAGCGAAGCAGGAACACCGCCATTTGGGAACGCGAGACGTTGCTACCTGGGCAGTATTGGCCGGCGGCGCAACCGTTCGTGATCGCCCCCGATTTCAACGCCTCGATCTCCGCCGCGTAGAGGTGGTTCGGCGGCACGTCGGTGAAGGTCATGTCCTTGCCTTCCGAGGCGACCAGCTGCCCATCCCGATAGATGTAGTCGCGAGGCGCCGTGGGCAAGGGAGAATACTCCCGCAGGATCCTCCCATCGAGGTCCCGCAGTGTCATGGCGGACCCCGGGCCGGCCGCTGAGCCAGCGGACCGGAACGCCCAGAAGCGCTCATCGTTGGCCGTGTAGACGTAGCTCCAGTCTTCACCGCCGTTGCGCATGCGGGTCATCATTCCGAGCGAGTCGAACTCGTAGCACGGCTTGCCCGTCGCACAGGTCACCGAAGGCGGCGCTTCACCCTCTACCTGGTCGCCGGCGGCGTCGTAGACGACACCGGTGCCGTTGGAGCGATTGGTCGCCGGGTTGACGGGAGTCGCGCGGCCGGGCGCCCAGGGGTCGCCGCCGATTGCCGTCAGGTTCCCGAAGGGGTCGTAGGTATAGGTCTGCGAGCGCAGGTTCCCGGTGCCCAGCGCACTGTCATAAATGTGACCGTCGACGAGGCGGCTCACCTTGTCATAGACGTAATAGCCGTTCCCCGTTCTCGTCACGTTGCCCGCACCATCGTAGCTGTAGGCGCCGGAGCTCCAGAGGTTGGTGGCGAAACCGCTACGCAGCGCCGATAGCGAGGCGGGTCGCGGCATCGCGTTGGGATCGTTCGCCTGCGTGTCGGTCACGCCGTTGGCGTGCACGATCTGGTCGTACTGGAGGTTGGGGTGATAGCTGATGCTGCTGACGAACCCAGGGATGCTCGTCAGCATGCCGTTGGTGTATGTGAAGTTGACCCCACGCGGGAAGGTGGTTGGGCAATTCTCAGCGAAGGTGCACGTCGGGTAGTCGATGTGGGAGACGTTGCCGAGGGTGTTGTAGACCCAGGATTGGACGAAGCTCTCGCGGGGCGTGCCACTGAAGACCATCTGGGTGTTCCTTTGGGACACCCTCCCCTGCAGCCCGCCGTAGGTGTAGGTTTCGTCGACCTCGACGGTCGCGGTGATTGGGCTCGTGTAGTAGTTGAAGCGCGCCGCAGTCTTCAGCTTGCCATTGCTCCTGTCGTTGTTGATAATGCCGCCCCCATACGTGAAGACCTTGACCGCTCTCGGCGGAGCACCGTTCTGATCGATCCGCAGCAGGCGTTCCGCCGAGTCGTATTGGAACGTCAGGTCGTTGGGCCCATCGACCTTGTGGCCGGCGTGGCCGCGCGCGTCGTAGTTCGAGTAGGTGACCGTGCCGTTGCCGGCCACGCCTTTCTCGGGATGCGTCTCGGAGGTGAGGAAGCCGCGGTTGTCGTAACTGAAGGAGCGATTTTGGGTGGTCCCGTTGGCGCTCGTCGAGACCTGGTGCAGCCGGTTGCCGACGTCGTAGCTGTAGGTGGTTCCGACCTGGGCTCCGGCGGTCCCCGAGGGTTCCTGGACCTTCCACAGCCTCCCCTGGCGGCCGTAGGTCTCCGTCGTCGTCGCCAGCTCTTCCGAGCCCAAGGACGTGGCAACGTGGACCTTGCGCTCCACCAGTCGCGTCCCGAAGTAGTTGACCTCGACCTCGTGCGTCGAGCCGTCGGCCGGCCGGATCGTGTGCGCCCGACCGAAGGGATCGTAGAAGAGGAACTCGGTCTTCTTGTTGGGCGTTCCCGTCTGCAGCTCTGACACCGAGGCCTTGTTGCCGGCCCCGTCGTAGAGGGTCTCGCGGACGTTCCAGACATTCGAGGGGAGCAGCTGCTTCTCTTGCTACACCCGGCCGAAGGCGTCGAAGAACACCTGCGCCTGCGCCCGAATCGGGGGGGTCTCGACGTTGTCGTGGTGTCGCACCAGCACATTGGCGAGCGACGCGGCCGAAGTGGCTCTCGTGTAGACGTACTCGGAGTATCCCTCCTGGCTGGGCTTCGCCCAGAGGACCCGCCCGAGGGCGTCGTACTCGTAGTCGGTGGCGAGGCCGGCAGTGTCCTTGCTTTGAGAAGGCAGGCGCGAGGACACATCGATCGTCTGGTCCAGGAAGTTGAAGCCCGCCCCCGAGTATGCCGACGAGGCGCGAACACCACCCTGGTAGGCGTGGTCGACCTGGTACACCGCCGACGGCACGCTCATCAAGCAGGTCGTGTTGTTGGCGGTGAGGCTCTGCGTGTCGCCTCCGAAGGACTGCTCGCTTTGCACGTTACCGCTCGCGCTGGGTGTAAAGACAGCAAGGAGGTCGTGGGCGTTCTCGGTCGTGCCGGAATTCTTGAGGGTCCTTTGCCGCCTGAGGAAGCCTGTCGTCGCATCGAAGCAGTAGCGGGTGAACGCGCTGGCGCCGCCCTCGGTCGTCAGGGTGGAGTCGAACGTCTCGAGCACCCAGACCTGAGACGAGGGCCATGGGTTGAATCCGGGAGCGGGCAGTCCGGTGACCGGGTCGATGAGGTAGGTGCCGCGAGCCGCGTTGTAGTCAACCGTCGTCGTCCGCACGTTACCGACGTTGAAGTTGCCGTCGGTGGTCGAGGTGCGGTAGTGCCCCATGCCATCGAAGTCCGAGCGCGTGACATCGGCAAAGTGGCCGGCGTCGTCGTCGAAGACGGTGTGGGAGGCGAGCTCGCGCCGGTCCACGGCGTAGAGCTCCTGGAGGTCGGCATACGTGGTGGGCTGTTGGTCGGCGTCGTAGCGGGCGAAGCTCGACCGTTGGAGAACGTTGCTCGAGTTGTAGGTTCTCGCCGAAAGGAAGAACCC
Source organism: Thermoanaerobaculia bacterium (assembly GCA_963837455.1). Taxonomy (GTDB): domain Bacteria; phylum Acidobacteriota; class Thermoanaerobaculia; order Multivoradales; family JAIOJS01; genus DASYQD01. The sequence goes on from CAWINM010000001.1 coordinate 91,592, forward strand.
GGCGTCGGTGACGGTCAGCGTGAACGGGAGGCTGTAGTCGTAGTTGCGTGGCTGGGGGCGGAAATGGTGCTCGGTTCGGCTGCCCAGCGGATCCGTTACCGTCCTGATGAGGTCGGTCGGACTGTTGAGCGTCCCGACCAGCGTCGGGGTATACGTCCAGGTGCCCAAGAGGTCACCCGAGGCACCTCGCGTTTGCCGCGTCGCGATACCGGCCGAAAAGCCGAGGTGCACCTTCCCAGCGCCGGTCGGATAGATGTAGTCCTGATAGGTCCACTCGAGGCGCCCGAGGGTCGGGAGCGTCAGGCCCTTGAGGTCACCCGACGAGCGACAGACGGGGCTCTCCGGATTCAGGTTGGTGATGTAGTCGGACGTGGGCATCTGATAGCTGGAGCCATCCGGCAGGCTGACACTGGTCAACAGCGGCACCACGACGGTGGTGAGAATCGCCGGGTCGTTGCTCGGGCAACCGCGGCCGATCGTGGTCGACGCGTAGCCGAAGGAATAGGTTGCCGTGGTACCGCCGAAGGCCTTGAGCTCTGCCCGGTTCACGACCTCGATGGTGTGGCCATCCTGGGTGACGTTCTGGAAGTAGATCCGCTGCGTGCGCCCCTGGGTGTCGGTCAGCGTCCAGAGCAGGTTGGTGTAGGCGACGTTCAGGGCGTTTCCGAAGCGATCGCGAATCTGGGTGAGTTGCTGCAAGCCGTCGAACAGATGGATCTGGCCGTTGGGTGACTCGATCTCGCGCGAATTCCCGACCAGCAAGGTCATCCTCAAGTAGCTGCCGTCGCGGGTGTAGCTGACCGACTGGAACATCTCGTTGTCGCCCGGTTCGTCGGGGTCGCCGACGTGGAGCTTCGGGTAGAAGGCGTGCTCGGCGCCGTCAGTCCCCAAGTACACCCACCTCTCGGTGTCGTTGCCGGGGGTGGAGGGCGCCATGAGGCGGCCCAGGGTCAGCTGCCATCCCAGACCTGCGTTGTTGGTGCGCTGTGGCAGCCCCTGCTGGTGGGGGTTGCCAGCCTGGTCGACGCTCTCCTGGAAGTCCCAGACGTTGGAGTTGTAGACCAGCCTCAAGCCGTAGGAGAAGCCGCCCCCGACCGGGTAGGCCCCGCCGATCGGGATCGTCAGGGCGAGGTTGCCGTTGAACAGGTTGACGTTGTCGATGTCGCCGAGTGCGAAGACCTTGTCGGGCGCGAAGCCGCGGGCGACGTTGGGGTGACCCTCGGCGTGAAGAGCTGCCGGGGCGCCCAGCACGAGGAGCAGGAAGGCGAGGAACGAACGTCTCATTGCGGCACCTCCTCGAGCTTGCGAAGACCGATTTCCATGGCGTTGGGGTCGACGACCACGACGACGTCGTTGGGGCCGAGATGATCGGGCGGGCCCGGCTCGCCGCTGCTCACGTCGTGCATGTCGGCGGTGGCCGCCGCGAGGTGCCCGTCGTAGGCGCCGTCCGCGTCCGCCGGCCCGCCGTCGCCCACCGTCACCGACCATGCGCCAACCCCTGGGCGCACGACCAGGATGTCGAGGTAGCCGCGGCTGTCCTCGATCCGATCGGCCTCGCCGACTCCGAGGCGGACCTCGCTCACGGGCAGGTCCGCCTCGCGCAGCGGGTAGCCGTCCGGCACGGCGATGGCGCTGGCACCCGTCGTCAGGTCGATCGCCACCCAGATCGACTGGAAGGGCACGTCCCTGCCGAGGTCGAAGGTGACGGAGCCGTCTCCGTCGTCGTCGGTCGCGATCTCCTGGTGCCGCACGATGGTGGCGGTGCGTTCCGCTATCTCTCGCGCGACGCCGAACCACACCACGTCGCCCCCTGGGGTGAGCCCCGAGGCGACGACGGCGGTCTTGTCGAAGGCGATCTCGGGCTGGGCCACGGCCGCGGATGCCGCGGAGATGGGCAGCAGCGAGAGGCAGGCCAGAGCGATGGCGCGGAACAGCATGCGTGTCTCCTCGAGAGTCAGACGATTGGCGCCAGCAAGATTCCCTGCCACCACGCCTCGTGGGTCCCCTGTTGGCGGAGCGTGGGGGGCGGCGGTTCGCCTGCCGGTGTCGCGGGCGGAGGGTCGCGAGAACCTCGCAACAGACTCCACGTGCCGGGTGGCCGCAAACCGATCGTTCCGCGATGCGGGGTAGCTCATCCCGATTCTCCACTGCCGCCTTGGATGCGACACAAGGCCCGCAAGATCGGGCCGAATTCGGTGCGGCTCGCACTCTCCGATGCACACGGCCGCCTGTCAAGGGCGGCCGTCACACACCGCCGTCTCGACCCGTGGCAGCTCGGTGACAAGCCTCCCGATAACGGGAGGCTGCAGGCACGGACACGTCGCGACCCACGCCGTCGCGCGGTCGCGGCTGTCGCGGCGGAGTCCTACGCCGGAGCGGCCCGCACGGCGCCGCCTACGCCGGCACCAGCTTGCGCGCGAACATCCCCGGCTTGTACTCGCTGATGTACCCGGTGAACGCCGAGGCGGCCACGGTGAGCGGCGAGGCGAGGTAGAGCCTGCCCGGCCCGGAGCGCCCCTTGTAGTTGCGATTGATCGCCGACACCGTCACCTGGTCGGCGGTCTCCGAGACGCCGGGGCCGCAGCCGATGCAGGCGCCGCAGCCGGGGTGGATGAGGCGGACGCCGGCCTTCTCGAAGGTGTCGAGGAAGCCCGCCTGGCGCGCATAGTCCTCGACCTCGCGGGAGCCGAACTGCATGATCAGCTCGACGCCGGGCGCCACCTTCCAGCCGTGCTCGACGGCGTCCTGGCACACCTGGTGGTAGAAGACGAAGTCGTCGATCTTCCCCGCCGTGCAGCTGCCGGCGTAGGCGATGTCGATCTTCACCTCCCCCAGCTCGTCGACGAAGGCGCCGTTGGTGGGGTCGGAGGGCACGCCGTGGTCGGGGTCGCCGGGGTGGGCGACCATCGGCCGCATCGCCGAGAGGTCGATGACGTGGATGCCGCCGGCGTAGGCGGCGTCGGGGTCGGGCTCGACCACCTGCTGGCGCAGCCGCGCGAGGTCGGTGCCGGGGCGGCGGGCGGCGATCCACTCGAGCGTCTTCTCGTCGGCGGCGCAGATGCCGGTGCGCGCCGAGCACTCGGTGGCCATGTTGGTGAGCGTGGCGCGCTCGTCGGGCGAGAGGGTGGCGAGGCCGGGGCCGGTGAATTCCATCACCCTGTTGAGCGTCAGCTGCTCGCGCGCGTAGCGCAGCAGGACGAAGAGCATCACGTCCTTGGCGGTGCAGGTGGGGGGGAGCGTGCCGACCAGCTCGAAGCGAATCGACTGCGGCACCTCGACGGTGGTGAAGCCGTCGTAGACGAGGCTCGCGTACTCGGTGGCGCCCACCCCCCAGGCGAGGGCGTTGTTGACGCCGCCCATGCAGGTGTGGCTGTCGGTTGCCTGCACGAGCTGGCCGGGCTCGATCATCTGCTCCCGCGCCACCTCGTGGCAGATGCCGGGCGAGACGCCCTCGTGGGCGGCGAAGTCGCGCACGCCGGTGTGGCGCTGGAACTCGCGCTGCAGCTCGCGCAGGGTCTCGATCTGGGCGAGGAAGGGGCGCATCTTGCGCACCTCGTCGGCGTAGACGAGGTGGTCCTCGAAGACCGCGAAGCGCTCCGGGTTCTGGATCTGGTAGTCGGGACCGTACTCCTGCTCGAGGAAGTAGTGCACCTGGGCGGTGGTGAACTCGTGGCTGTAGCCGCCGTCGACCGACACCACCACCGCGTCGCCGGGCTGGACGTAGCGGTGCGCCTCGTCGACGCCCACCATGTGGCGGGCGAGGATCTTCTCCGCCATCGTCATCGGCCGCTTGCCGGTGTGCGGGCGGGGCAGCGTCACCTCGCCGCGCGAGAGCGCCTTGGCGAAGGGGAAGAGCCCGCCCTCCTGGACGATCAGCCGGGTGATCGGGTCGTAGTCGCGGCGGAGCTCCTCGAGCGGCACTCCCTCCCCCGCCATCAACCGGGCCAGGACGTCGTAGCCCGCCATCAAGAGGCCCTGGTTGACGTTGTTGGCGGCGTGGATAGGGGCGAAGGAGGCGGCCACGGCGAGGCGGATGCCACTCCACTTCTCGGCCTGGGTGGCGGTCTCGCGCGAGCTGCCCACCCCCTTGCGCAGCCCCGAGACGATGACCTCGAAGTTGCCGCCGTAGAGGGCGTCGCGCGGGAACAGCCGCTCGCCGTCGACGACCATCCCGGCGTAGGCCTCGCGGGCGAGGTCCTCGGGGCGGTGGTGGAAGCACACCCACGCCGGCGTCATGACGTCGGTGTTGATGTCGTCGAGCAGGTCGTCGGGAGCGGTGAGGTCGGCGAGCGTGAGGTCGAGCTCGCCGGCGAGCTGGCGGCGGATGAGCTCGGGGTCCTTGCTGAGGAAGAGGACGCGCTTGCCGGGGGTGAGCCGAAGGACGGGGTCGGGTCTCATACCCTCACAGTCTAGCGTCCGCGAGCTCGCTGGAGCAGCCCTCCGCCGGCCGACGGCCGCCCGGCGCCACCCGGCCCGGCGCCCACCGGCAGCTCCGCCAGCGCCCGGTGGCGCCGCCGCGCGCCCCGGCAAGGTCGGCCGACCGCCACTCAGCCCGCCGTCTCGGCGAGCACCTCCGCCCCCAGCCGCTTGACCTCACTCACCAGCAGGTCGAGGTCCTCGTCGCGCGTGCGGTGGTTGGCGATGCAGACACGGATCGCAAAGCGACCGCCGAGCAGCGTGTGCGAGGGGACCGCGATGCCGCGCTCCTGGAGGCGCATCAGCAGCTCGCGGTTGAGGGCGTCGAGCCGCTCCGCCCCGACGCCGGCGGGGCAATACCGGAAGCAGACGATGTTGAGCTCGACCGGCGCCAGCAGCTCGAGCTCGGGATCCGCGGCGACCCGCGTCGCCAGGCGCCGGGCCTGCTCGACGTTGCGCGCCACCAGCGCGCGGTAGGTGTCGGCGCCGCGAGCCCGCAACTCCAACCAGAGCTTGAGGGCACGGAAGCCGCGCGAGAGCTGCGGCCCGCGATCGGCGAAGCGGGTGCCGTGGTGCGCCGGACCGCGGTCGAGGCTCGACAGGTAGCTCGCCTCGATGACGAAGGCGCGCCGCTGCGCCTCGGCGTCGCGCACCAGGATGCAGGCGGCCTCGATCGGCGCGTGCATCCACTTGTGGAGGTCGAAGGCGAGCGAATCGGCGCGCTCCATGCCGCGCACGAGCGCGCGCAGCGCCGCCACGGTCGCCGCGAAGGCGCCGAAGGCGCCGTCGACGTGGAACCAGAGACCCTCCTCCGCGGCGAGGTCGGCGAGCCGCTCGAGGTCGTCGCAGGCGCCGGTGTTGACGGTGCCAGCGCTGCCCACCAGCAGCACCGGGTGGCAGCCCGCCTCGCGGTCGGCGCGGATGGCGGCACGCAGCGCCACGAGATCGATGCGGTAGCGCTCGTCGACGTCGATCTGGCGCAGCGCCCGCCGCCCCAGCCCGAGCATGCGCACGCCCTTGAGCACCGAGGAGTGGGTCTCGCGCGACCCGTAGAGGGTCATGGGACGGGGCGCCGCGCCGACGCCGAGGTTCGCGAGGTCGAACCCGGCACGCGCGTCGAGCCCCACCGCCAGACCGAGCACGTTGGCCATCGAGGCGCCGCTGGTGAGCAGGCCCGAGGCCTCAGGAGGGAAGCCGAGGAGCTCCTTGAGCCAGTCGAGCACCTGCTCCTCGACCGCGATGGCGCCGCTGCGCAGACCCGAGACGTTGGGGTTGAAGCTCGACGCCAGGAAGTCGCCGAGCGCACCCAGCGGCGAGCCGCTGCCGATCACCCATCCCCAGAAGCGCGGATGCAGGTTGCCGAGCGGATAGGGCCGCACGTCGCGCAGGAACTCGGCGTACGCCTGCTCGGCGCCCACCCCGCGCGCCGGCAGCGGCGCGCGGAACCGCGCCTCGACCTCCTCGGGGACCTCCCGCCAGACCGGCCGGTCGCGAACGCTCGCGATCCAGCCGAACATGTCGTCGACCATGCGATGGCCGAGGCGGCGCAGCTCCTCCCAGTCCTCGGGATCGAGCGTCGACGGAGGGGTGTACTGGGGATCGTGGAGCCGGGAGTCGTCGAGCTGCGAGGCGAGATCGAGGGTCGGCATGGAACGGTCCTCCGTGACTGCCGGCGTGACGATAGAGTTGCTTGTCATAGGTGTCAATAGTTACAATTTGACCATGACAATCTGGAACCCCAGGCTCGCCCGCGAGGGCCCGCGCTACCGCGCCCTCGCCGCCGCCATCGAGAGTGACGTCGGCCGCGGCGTGCTGGCGCCCGGTGCGCGCCTGCCGACGCAGCGCGAGCTCGCCAAGCGGCTCGGCCTCGCGCTGGTGACGGTGACCCGCGGGTATGCCGCGGCCGAGCAGCTCGGCCTCATCTCCTCGGAGGTCGGGCGCGGCACCTTCGTGCGCGCCGCCGCTGCGGCGACCGAGACGCCGATCGCCGACCTGCGCGGCAACTCGCTCATCCCCTGGCCGCTGCTCGACGAGCTGCGGCGGGCGCTGGCGCGCGTCGCGCTCGAGGCGCCGGTTGGCGGCGGCCTCGGCTACGCGCCGCATGGAGGCTCGATCCGCCATCGCGCCGCCGGGGCGCGCCTCGCGGCCGAGGCCGGCGTGCCGGCGACGCTCGAGCAGGTGCTGGTGACCGCCGGCGTGCAGCACGCCATGATGGTCGCCCTCTCGGCCCTGCTCGCCCCCGGCGACGTGCTGCTGGTCGAGGAGCTCACCTACTCGGGGGTGCGTTCGCTGGCGCACCAGCTCCGCCTGCAGCTGCGTCCGCTGGCGATGGACGCCGAGGGGATCCGCCCCGACGCCCTCCGCCGCGCCTGCGCGAGCGGCGACGCCAAGGCGCTCTACACGCAGCCGGTGCTGCAGAACCCCACCACCGCGGTGATGGGCCGCAAGCGTCGCGACGAGATCGCCAGGATCGCCGGCAGCACCGGCCTGCTGGTGGTCGAGGACGATGCCTACGGCTTCCTGCTGCCGCGAGCGCCGCGGCTCGCCAGCGTGCTGCCGGACGCGATCTGGCTCACCGGCGTCTCGAAGAGCCTCCTGCCGGCCCTGCGCATCGGCTTCCTGCGGGCACCCGAAGCGGTGCTGCCGAGGCTCGAAGCAGCCATCGGCGCCTCCATCTACCTGGCCTCCCCGCTGCTCGCCGAGGTCGTCACCCGCTGGCTCGAGGACGGCACCGCCGCTCGCGTCGCGGAGTGGAAGCGCGAGGAGGTCGCGGCGCGCCAGCGCATCGCGACGCAAGCGCTCGCCGGGCTCGAGCTCGACTCCCGCCCGGCGAGCCCGCACCTGTGGCTGCACCTCCCCGCCGCCTGGCGGGCGAGCGCGGCGGTCGCCGCGGCGGCCGCGCGCGGCGTGCTCGTCACCCCGGCGGAGGCGTTCGCGGTCGAGCGCGACGCGCCGCAAGCCGTGCGACTCTGCCTCGGTCCGCCACCCACGCGCGCGGCGCTGCAAGCGGCGCTCGAGCGGCTGGGTGCCTTACTGCGCGAGCCACCGGCGCCCGCCGGCGTCATCGCCTGAAAACGGGAGCGGCAGAGGCGCCGGCCGCGAGGCCCGCGCCGGTCGCCGCGATCCGCTCTCGCGGTCGAGCACAGCGATCGCTCCACTCCGAGCATGAGCTCGGCGCGCCGCGCCAGCCACTCGGCGCGGGGTTGCCCGGCGCTCCGCGTGTGAACTGTCTAACACATCTGTGAACTGACGAATACCTCGCCGTTGACACGACTCACAGCGGCGGGCAAACGGTGGGGCGACAATGGGAGCGCTCCACCATGCGGGCACGCGCGTTGCGATACGTGAGCGGCACGAGACTCCAACCGGCAGGCGCGCGCTCCAGCGCCAGAGCAGGTAGCAGCGGGAGGCGGGCGAGGCAGGAGCGCCCGATCGGGCCGCGAGCCGACACTCCGTGACCAGGCAACTGACGAAGAACGACAGCCAGACGGTGCGCCTGCTGCCACGAGCCAGCGAGATGGCGACAGCGGGCCGGGCGCAGTCGAAGTCTCAGGAGACCCCCATGCGCGAGACGTTTCACAGGACCCTGGCCCTGACAGCGTGCCTGGCCGCGATCCTCACGATGCTCCCGGGTGCGGCCGGCGCGGCGCCGGGCCAGGCACCGCAGGGCATCATCCACGCGGGCGCCGTCGGCGAGGCCGCCATCGCTCCAGACGGCAGCACGGTCGCCGAGCGGCTGCGGCTGCGCCCCGACCTCGCGGCGCGCCTACTCGAGCTCTCCCAGGGCGGCTCGGTGCTGCTCTCCGATTGGCCGACCGTGGCCGGCGAGCGCGGCAGCGTCGAGCTCACCCGCTTCGACGTCTACGCTCCCGACGCGCGCATCGTCGAGGTGCGCGGCTCTGCCCTGGTCGAGGTGCCGCGCTCGCGGCTCGCCTTCTTCCGCGGCCTCGTCGCCGAGGACGCCAGCGAGCGCCTGCTGGTCTCCGTCGATCCCGACAGCGGCCGGCTCGCCGGTTACACGGCGCGTGGCGGCGAGCTGTCCGCGCTACGGGCGGAGGCCGGTGGCGACACCTACCTGCTGGCACCCACCAAGAGCTTCCTGCCACCCGGCGAGAAGCCGGACTGGTCGTGCGCCCAGGAGACCAGCGAGCTCGACCGGGTGCTGCTGCCCGCCACGGCACCGCACCTCGTGCCCCAGACCATCACCTCGCTGCACACCGCCACCGTCGCCGTCGACACCGACAACGAGCTCATGAACCTCAAGTTCGCCAACAACGGCAGCGCCGCCACCAACTACATCGCCAACCTGTTCGCGGCGATGGACGTGATCTACGAGCGCGACCTCCTGATACGGCTGCTGCAGGGCTTCACCATCCTGCGTCCGTCGACCACCCTCGACCCCTACGTGCAGCCGTGCGGCGCCGCGGTCACCAACTGCTCCTCGAGCGCCGCCAGCGGCGCCATGCTCAACGAGCTCTCCGGCTACTGGGCGGGCGGCTGCGGCGGCGCCTGCACGAGTGTCGCAAGGGCGACGGTGATGTTCCTCTCCGGCAAGCAGAACGGCAACTCCTCGGCCTCCGGCATCGCCTGGCTCAACAGCCTCTGCAGCACCGGCACCGGCTACAGCGTCAACCAGGTGTTCAAGTTCGCCCAGGACACCTCCTTCATCGACATCATGGTGACCGCCCACGAGATCGGCCACAACTTCGGCTCGCCCCACACCCACTGCTACAACCCGCCGATCGATCACTGCTTCAACACGGAAGGCGGCTGTTACTCGGGAGCGCCTTCTTGCCCGGCGCCCGCCACCTACAACGGCGTCACCAACGTCACCGGCACGTTGATGAGCTACTGCCACCTCTCCGGCCTCGGCGGCTGCGGCTCCTCGGCGGTCTTCCACCCCACCACGGTCAACCTCTTCAACCCCATCGTGCAGTCGAAGGTGGGGATCTGCATCTTCCCGCTGGGGCCGCCCACCGGCATCTTCTCCAACGGCTTCGAGACCGGCCTCGCGCCCCCCTGGAGCGGCAAGGTCCCGTGAGCCCGACGGCCGCGACGGGGAGGCGGCGTCTCGCCTCGCCCGTGGCACCTCAGGTGTGCGCGGACCAGCGCCCGACGCTTCCCGACTCCACGCCGTCGCGGAAGATGCCGCGATTGTCGCAGACGACACTGCCGGCGCCGTAGTCGCAGAGGTACGGCCGCGCCGTCGTTTGCTCGACGTCGTACTGGCAGACCCAGATCCACCAGTCAAAGACGTTGTTGGGGGGCGGGAACGGGCTGGTGGCAGGCCCGCACAGGGCGACGCCGCAGCCGAGCAGCGCTGCCGGGCGCAGGACGATCTGGGTGTAGTGGCCACACTGCGCGGGGAAGGGTGCACAGGAGTTGGACGCGTAGTCGTAGTCCGCGGCTTCGCCGCCCCACGCCGCGACAACTGCCGCGGGGGTGGGGCGGGGCACCGGGCTCTCCGAGCTGGTGCTGGCGTAGAGGTTCTCCCCGTACTGGCCGAGCAGCGCGCCGGGGCTGTGCTGGAAGACGCACAGGTTCGCGTAGGTCTGGGCGCCGCTCTCGCGTGTCGCGCTCCAGACGATGGCGGGCAGCTCCGGGACCGGCCAGGGAACGGCATCCTCGCGCACTGCATTGTGTGCCGCCGCCATCGCGGTGCGCTCGCTCGGAGTCACCTGCGCCGCCGCGGGCAGGGCGGCCAACGCGGCCACGGCAAGGATCCAACCGCTCCTCGATGCCATGGGACCTCCCCGAGGTATCGCCTCGCGGCTGCCGGAGCGACACGACACCTCCTTGGTAGACCTGCCGTCGATCATCGCATGCCGGGCCCGTGCGTGAGCTGCCCGAGGCCGCGCCGTCCCAGGCCACTGCCACTCCCCGGCCCGCAACGGTTCGGCAGCAGGGCACGACCGGCACCCGAGAGCTGTTAGCCTTCACGGGTGTCACCAAGCTCGTCGGGGCAATCCGGCGTGTCGCGCTTCGCGGCCGCACGAGAGGCTGGGCCACACGCGCTTCCGTCGTCTCCGGCCGCCCGCGAACCCGCGGCGGCATCCCCCGCACGCCCAGCCGATGGATGACGATGCCCGCCTCATCGCCCTCCTCCTCGCCGGCGACGCGGCGGTCATCGACCAGGTCCGCGGCTGGGTCGGGGCGGCCCTCGGTCGCTACCGCGGCCGCCTCGGCGCCGACGCCGAGGACCTCGAGCAGGAGGTGCTCCTCGACCTCATGGAGGCGCTCGCCGGCGGCCGCTTCCGGCGCGAGAGCCGGCTTGCCACCTACGTCCACTCCTTCGCCCGCTTCAAGTGCGTCGACCGCCTGCGGGCCCAGGGGCGGCGGGACATGGTGGAGCTCGACGACGAGGCCTTCACCGCCGACGATCCCTCGCCCCTCGAGGAACTCTCCCAGCGCGAGAGCGCGGCGCTGGCGCTGCGGATCGTCGCCGCGCTACCCAACCACTGCAGCGAGCTGTGGCAGATGGTCGCCGACGGCCTCTCGTACCGGGAGATGAGCGCGGCGACCGGCCTCAGCGAGGGCGCCATCCGGGTGCGCGTCCACCGCTGCCGGCAGCGCGCCCTGGAGATCCGCGAGCGACTCCAGGCCGGCGAGGAGCTGTAACGAAATCGCGCCGGCGACGACAAACCAGGCAATCGGAACGGAAACCATGGCGCTCGAACGGACCTGCCACCGCACCACCCTGGCGCTGCCCTGGCTGCTCAACGACAGCCTGGCGCCGGCGGAACGACGCGAGGTCCGCGAGCACCTCATCCAGTGCCCGCGGTGCCGCGCCGAGCTGGCGCGCACCCGGCGGGCACTGGAGCTGTTCCGCGACCCCGGCGTCGAGGCGCGGCCGGCGCTGCCCGCGGCGAGCCTGCAGCCAGCCAGGAGCGGCCGGTTGCTCCGTCGCCTGTCGTGGGCGGCGATGATCGCCGCCGTGCTGGCGTCGGTGGGCGGAGCGTGGCTGAGCGGAAGGTCGGCGCCGCAGGCGCCGACCCAGGCGGCACGGGCGACGGCATCGTCGCAGCAGGCCCGGGTGATCTTCGCCACTGGATTCGAGAGCGGCTCCGTGGCATCCTTCTCCCGTAGCCACGAACGGATTTCCAGCGTCGATTTCGAGACCGGCCACCTCGGAGCGTGGCGATGAGCTGCGTGCGCGGCGAGGCCGGTGCCGTCAACCACGATCGCCCGTGCACGCGCCGGGCTGCAGTCGCTTGTCACTGATTCGCAGCTAACTCGGAGGACGAGGACCCGAACATGCGCAAGCTCATCTCCCTCTTCACCCGGCTCGCCGTGGCCATCACGCTGGTGGCGGCGGGCAGCGGCGTCGCCCTGGCCAACAGCATCGCCGTGCCGAACGGCACCGGCGGCGGCCAGTGCGCCTCCGGCAACCCCAACACCGCCCGCTTCGGCGGCAACTGCGGCTCGACGGTGACCCTGGTCAGCGCCGACACCACATCCGCCCACGTGCAGGACAACTCACCGAGCGCCGAGACCAGCTACCGTGCTCGCTTCTACTTCAACGCGCGGCAGGTGACCATGGCCAGCGGCGACCAGTTCCGCCTCTTCGGTGCCTACGACGGTGCCGATCCGGCGGCCAGCGCCGATGCCGGTACCGCGTTGGTGAGCGCCGTCGTCAGCTTCAACGGCTCGAACAAGCAGCTCACGCTGACCAGTCCCACCGACGCCGGAACGGCGACGGTGGGACCGATCAACCTCTTCGACGCTTGGCACTCCGTGGAGCTCGAGTGGACCAAGGGGGACGGCACCAACGGTCACTTCAACGTCTGGTTCGACGGCAAGGCCTGCACGGGCGGTCCGCAGCCGTGTTCCGGCAACTCCAGTACGCTCGACAACAACGGCCAGTCCAGCATCAACGTCGCACGCTGGGGCGCCCAGTACCCCACCGGCGCCGGCATGGTGAACACCGGCACCAGCGGCTCGCTGCGCCTCGACGACTTCGCCTCCCAGCGCAGCGGCTACATCGGACCGGCTCTCCCGTTCAGCGACAACGCGACCGCCTCGCCCTTCTGGAAGTTCGTCCAGGGCGTCTACATGAACGAGGTCATCCCCGGCGACACGGTCAGCACCTTCAACCTCCCCGGGCTGATCACCCGCCGCCAGATGGCGCGCTTCGTGCTCACCGCCAAGCACGGTGCCAGCTACGTGCCGCCCGTCGCACCCTGCACCAGCGGGCACATCCACTTCGTGGACATCGCGTGCGCCGACCCGGACGCCGACTGGATCCAGCAGTTCTTCGCCGAGGGCATCACCGCCGGCTGCGACGCGGTGCCCAACTACTGCCCCAACGGCAACATCAACCGCGGCGAGATGTCGGTGTTCCTCGAGGTGGCCGCCGGGTTCACCGGCATGTCCTGCCCCCCCTCGGACTTCGCCGACGTCCCCACCGGCAGCCCGTTCTGCCCCTTCATCAGGGAGCTCCACTCCCGCGGCATCACCGCCGGCTGCGACGCCGTGCCCAACTTCTGCCCCAGCACCTCGGTGACCCGCGGGCAGATGTCGGTGTTCATGCAGACCAACTTCACCCTGCCGACGCCCGAGATCGGGCCCTGATCCGGCGCCGCTAGCGTCAGCGCCTCGTCGCGAAGCCCCGTTCCGCCTCCGCGGGACGGGGCTTCCTGCTTCTGCGGCGTCGGCCTCGTGAGCGCGACCGCCAGGGTCAAGCCCGCGCGCCGTCCGCCGGCGACACGTCGGCCAGCGCCTCCCGCAGCGCCGTCGCCACGCGCACGACCTCCGGGCGCCCGAGCCGCAGGTGCAGCGGCAGCGAGATCACCCGTTCGCTGGCGCGGTGGGCACGCGGGCAGGCACCCACCGCCTCGGCGTACATCGCGTAGGCCGTGTTGTCGCGGTAATGAACGCCCGGAAACACTGCGCGCTGGTTGAGGGCCACCATCACCTCATCCCGGCGGTCCACGAGCACCTGGTACAGGTGCCGCGACGGCGTGACGCCCGGCGCCATGGGCACGCACTCGACGCCGGCCATGCCGGCGAGCTCCTCGTCGTACCACGCCGCCAGCCGCCGCCGGTGGGCGTTGTCGTCCTCGAGGTACCGGAGCCCCACCAGCCCCAGGGCGGCCATGATCGCGTTGCCGTTGTACTTGAAGCCGACGTGCTCGACGTCGTAGAGCCACTTGTAAGTGCCGCCGCCGAGGGTGCGGGTGTAGGTGTCCTTATTGATCCCCAGCCAGGTCCACTTGCGCACCTCGGCGTCGAGGGCGGCATCGGCGAAGCAGATCATCCCCGAGTCTGCGGTGGGCAGGTTCTTGACCGCCTGGAACGAGAAGACGGTGACGTCGGCGTCCCAGCCGGCATGGCGGTCGCCGCTCCAGGTGCCCGCCATGTGCGCGGCGTCGAGCACCAGTCGCAGGCCCCGCTCGGCGCACAACGCCCGCACCGCTTCGTAGCGACCGGGATTGCCGCCGAGGCCGACGAAGACGACCGCGCGGGTGCGCGCGGTGATCCGCGCGGCAACCGACTGCGGATCGAGGCAAAGGTGCTCGTCGACGTCGGCGAAGACCGGCCGCAGGCGCTCGTAGAGGATGGCGTGATTGGTGGAGACGAAGGTGAGCGGCGTGGTGATCACCTCGTCGCCCTCCCGCCATCCATCGGTCTCCCCGAGCAGCTTGAAGGCGAGGTGGAGGCCTGCCGTCGCCGAGCCCAGGAAGTGCGCGTGCGGCAGGCCGCTGTAGCGACACCACGCCTCCTCGAAAGCGACGGTCTTGAAGCCGAGACCCGTCCAACCCTTCTCCAGGCACTGGCGGATTTCGGCCAGGCACTCCTCGATGCGAAAGGTGGGAACGAACAGGTGGATCGGTTCCGCCGTAGGCGGTGCGAGACGCGCCTCGAGGCAGAGGATGCGGCGGTCGCCAGGGTCGGAGACGCCGACCTCGGTGAAGCCCAGCTCGCGATAGAGATCCGCGGCCGGGTTGCCGGCGACTACCTCGCAGCGTAGCCGGCGCACCCCGAGCTGGCGAGCGTGCTCGACGAGCGAGCTCAATGCTCGCCGCGCCCAGCCCCGGCGGCGGTGCTCCGGCGCGATCACCAGCCGCCCCCAGACCGCCTCGCGGCCATCAGCCGTCAGGTCGTAGAGCGCAATTGCCCCCACCCCCTCCCCGCCAGCCTCGATCACGAACCAGCGGTCGCGATTCTCCGGCCGGAAGTAGCGTTCGAGGAAGGCGAGGTGCCGTTCGTACGCCACCTCCGCGTCGTCGAGAAACATCGGCCGCACGGCGGGGTCCATGCGCCAGCGGTAGAGCCGCTCGGCATCGCTACGCGTGACCTCGCGCAGCAGCACGACGCCGTCGCCGGCGGTGGTCGGCCCGCTGGCGATCATGCGCTTGCCCGCAGCAGGCGGCGCAGGCGCGGCCACCAGCGTCCGGCCGGCGAGGAACGCTTCGCCGCCCGCGGCCCACCGGCGAGCTCCGCGAGCAGCCGCGGCCATGCCCGCGACCAGGTGTGCTCGGCCAGCACGCGGTCGCGTCCGGCGCGGCGGATCGCCTCAGCCTCGTCCGGATGGTCGAGGTAGTGGCGGACCTTCGCGAGCAGCTCCGCGATGGTGTCGAAGCCGACGATCTCCGCGTCGTAGCGGAAGTAGCGCTCGACCTCCGGGAAGCGCTCCGTGAGCACCAAGGCGCCGGCCGCCGCGAAGTCGAAGAGACCAACTTTCACCAGTCGGTGCCCGGCACCGGTGCGGACGAAGATGACCACCATCCGCGCCGAGGCGAGAGCGGCGAGCACGTCGTCGCCGAAGATGAGCCCGCGGCTGGGGATGCCGTGCTCCTCCCAGCGCTCACCGTACACGTGGGTGGCGAACGACGAGCGCAGCGCTCGCACCGGCTCGACGCGGTCGGCGTGGGCGCGACCGAGCACCAGCACGTCGCAGGCAAGATCGGGCCGCGGCGGTGCGGGTTGGAAGAACGCCTCGTTGGTGGCGATCGGCAGCACCGAAACCGCGGCGCCGATCTCGCGGTAGGCCCGGATGCACTCCGGCGCGTTGGTCAGGAAGCGATCGAAGGTGGCCGCGATGTGGCGTGTGGTGGGCGCGAACACGTCGGGGTCCGAGAGTGCGATGCCGAGCAGACAGACGCGCTTCCGCAACTCGGCCGCTCGCGCCGGCCGAAACGCCAGACCGCCGGCATTGCAGATCACGAGCTGGGGCCGGAAGGCATCGATGGGGCCCGCGAGGTGCTCCCAACGCAGCCAGACGGGTCCCGTCGTACCGCGGTCGTAGGGCCGACCCTCGGTGTCGAGCGCCTCGCGGTGCTCGTCGGTCGACAGCTCGAGCACGTCGACGCCGGCCGCGCGCAGCCCCAGCATCATCTGGCGCACCATGTCGTTGGGCCCGCGCCAGTAGCCTCCGATGTGCAATGCGCGCAACGTGGTGGACGGATCGAGGTCGAGCTGCATCGCGGCTCCGGGCGCTGCGGATCTTAGTCCAGCGGCCGGAGTCGCGCCGATCGCAACGGATCCGGTCCGCCGGTGTGCCCGGCCGCAGGCCGATGCGAGCCAGCGCGCTATAGTGCCCGCCCGCATGCGCCCCCGCCCGCTCCGCCTGCTGGCCGTCTACGGCACCCGCCCGGAGGCCATCAAGATGGCGCCCGTCATCGCCGCGCTGCGCCGGCGACCCTCCGACTTCGAGGTGACGGTGGGCGCCAGCGGCCAGCACCGCGAGCTCGCCGAGCAAGCGGAGGACGCGCTCGAGCTCACTCCGGACGTCGACCTCGCGCTCATGAAGCGCGACCAGACGCTCAACGGCGTCGCCGCGGCGGCGCTCGCCGCCATCGACGGCCTGCTCGCCGAGAACGCCCCGGACTGGCTGCTCGTGCAGGGCGACACGACGACGGCGATGGCAGCGGGTCTGGCCGCCTTCCATCGCGGTGTCGCGGTTGGGCACGTCGAGGCCGGACTGCGCACCGGCGACCTCGCCGCTCCGTTCCCGGAGGAGGCGAACCGGCGCATCGTCGACCTGGTGGCGAGCGCGTTGTTCGCCCCTACGGACCGTGCCGCCGCGGCTTTACGGGCTGAAGGGTACTCGGCGGACCGCATTCACGTCGTCGGTAACACCGGTATCGATGCCCTGCTGGCGGTCGCCGCGGGCATTCCCGCCGAGCCGCTGGCGGCCGAGGTGCTGGTCACAGTGCACCGCCGCGAGAGCTTCGGGGCGCCGCTGCGCAGGATCTTCGAGGCCCTGCGCGAGCTCGCCGGCCGATTCCCGGAGATCAGCTGGGTCTACCCTGTCCACCCCAATCCTCGCGTCCGCGAGACCGCGCATGAGCTGCTGGGCGGCATCTCCAACCTGCTCCTCGAGGAGCCGCTGGGCTACCGTCAGCTGGTGCGGCACCTGCTCCGTTGCCGTCTCGTGCTCACCGACAGCGGTGGCCTGCAGGAAGAGGCGCCGACCCTCGGCAAGCCGGTGTTGGTGCTGCGCGAGCGGACCGAGCGCCCGGAGGCGGTCGAGGCGGGAGTGACGATGGTGGTGGGGACCGAGACGCAGTGCATCGTCGATGCTGCCTGCGAGCTGCTCAGTTCCTCCGCAGCGTATGCGGCGCGGGCCCGCCGTGTCGACCTCTACGGTGACGGCAACGCCGGCGAGCGGATCGCGGCGATCCTCGCCGGCGACCCTTGGAGCCCGTTCGTCCCCACCAACGGCGGCACCGCGGACTCCCGTTGAGCGAGCCTGGCGCCCCCTCGACGCGCCTGCTCGTCGCCGGCTACTACGGCATGGGCAACGCCGGGGACGAGGCGGTGCTGGCCGGCCTCCTCGCCGAGCTGCGAACGCTCGGCGGTCCGCTCGCGGTCACCGTCGCCGCCGGGGATCCCGCAGCGGTGGCCTCCCAGCACGGGGTCGCCGCCGTCGATCGCGAGGACCTCCCTGCCCTGATCGAAGTGATCCGCAACAGTGACGCCGTAGTGCTCGGGGGCGGCGGCCTCTTTCACGACTACTGGCACGTCCCCCTGCAGACGATGCTCGGTCCGCGCTCTGGCGGTCTGCCCTTCTACGTCGGGTTCCCCGTTCTCGCCGCGCTGCTGGGTAAGCCGCTCGTGCTCTATGGCGTCGGAGTGGGGCCGCTGCATAGCTCCGAGGGCCGGAAGCTCACTCGCGCAGCCTTCGAGCTGGCACAGGCAGCGAGCGTCCGTGACGAGGAATCGCTGGCCGCACTCGCCGCTGCCGGTCTGCCCACATCCGGCCTCGCGACGGTGGCGGTCACCGCCGATCCGGCGTGGAACCTGCCACGACTGTCCGACCCCGAGGCCGCGGCGCTGGCTCAGGAGATTGGCCTCGCCCCCGGCGAGCGTCCCCTGGCGCTCGCTCTACGGACCTGGGGCTTTGGCTATCCCGAAGAACGGTTGGAGCAAGAGATCGGACGTGCCGTCTCTCTCTGGCTGGAGGGCGCACCCGGGCGCGTCCTCCTCCTGCCGTTCGATCCCGTGCACGATGCGCCCCTCCACCGACACCTCGCCGATGCGCTCGGCGAGCGCGCTCTCCTGGTCGAACGCCACCTGCCACCCGCCGCCCTCGCCGCCCTGCTCGGTCGCTGCTCGGCGGTGCTCGCCATGCGCTACCACGCCGCTCTGCTGGCGGCACGGAGCGGCGTGGTGCCCGCGGCGCTCGCCTACGATCCCAAGCTGGGGTCGCTCATGGGCGCCCTTGACCTTGGCGCGGCATGCCTCGAGCCGGAGCGCTGGGGAGCAGACCACGTGTTCGCCGCGCTGCGCTGGGCCGGCGGTCCGGAGTCCGCCTCGGGCCTCCGCGAACGAGTTGCCGCGCTGACCAACCGCGCGACCGGCAACGCCGCGCTGCTGCCAGGCGCGCTCGGCTGCGACCTCGCGAGAACGGAGGCGCGCCAGCTGGTGGCCGACGTCGCGACACGGCGAGTGGTCGCCGCCTGGGTTGCGGAACGCGCGCTCGAGACGACGCGGGTGGAGCTCGGCGTAAGCCAGGCTCGGTTGCTCGCTCAGTCCGCGGCGGTCGACGAGGCGAGCCGCGGTCTCGCAGCCCTGCGCGCGGCACAGGAAGCCCTGGCCGAGGAGCGCTCCCTGCGCCGCGCGCAGCGGGGCATTCTGCTCTCCGAGCGCAACGACCTGGCGCGGCGGCTCGACGCCTTCGAGGCCACCGCCGGCTATCGGATCCTGCAACGGTTCTGGGGGGCCATGCGGCGGGCCTTCCCCGAGGGCTCTCGCCGGCGCGCGGTCTACCGCGCCGGGCGTGGCCTCGCCCGCCGCGTCCTCGGAGGGGGCCGGCGGCGTAGTGCCCGCGTGGGTCTGCTTCCCGCCTCGCAGGAGACCCTGGCTGCCGCCGCTCCAGCCCCGGACGTGCGTGGCGAGCTTCTCGACTTCGAGATCGAGGCGCTGCGGCGCGGCACGGATACGGTGGTGGCCATCTTTTCGGGAACCCCTCTGGAGGAGAACGAGGGGCAACGACCGGCCCAACTCGCCCTCGCTCTGGCCCGTCGGCAGGTGCCCGTCGTCTTCCTTTACTGGCGTTGGAACCAGGGGGAGTGGCGGGTGCAGGATCGCCTCCAGGAGGGGATCGTGCAGGTGCCCCTCGACCTCGTGGCGCGCCAGCCCGGGCTGCTCGCCGGCGCCTTCGCCGGCTGCCAACGCCTGGCTCTCTTCGAGCTCCCCTGGCCGGAGCTCTTCACCTGCGTTGCCACCCTCAACGGCGCCGGCTGGGCGACCCTCTACGACGTGCTCGACGATTGGGCGGAGTTCCATCGCGTCGGCCAGGCGACGTGGTACGAGGAGGGCTTCGAGCGCCACCTACTCACCGCCTGCGACGCCGTCTTCGCGGTCAACGAGGCTCTGGCGACTCGCCTGCGCGGGCTCGGCGCCACCGCCGTCGAGGTGCTCCGCAACGGTCTCCGCCCCGAGGTGGCGATCCCCGGAGAGCCCATGCCGCTACCGCGCGGCGACGTGACGGTGGGTTACTTCGGCTACCTTGCCGGCGCGTGGTTCGACTGGCGCCTGGTCGCCGAAACGGCGGCGAGCCGCCCTGCGTGGCGGTTCTATCTCGTGGGTTACGGCGGAACGCCCGAGGGGATCGAGCTGCCGGCCAACGTGGCGTTGCTCGGCAAGCGACCGCAGTGCGAGCTCGCCTCGCTCGCCGCCAACTGGGACGTTGCGATCATCCCCTTCAAGGACGAACCACTGGCGCGCGGGGCCGATCCGATCAAGACCTACGAGTACCTGGCAATGGGCCTGCCGGTGGTGACCACTGGCGTGCGTCCGCCACCGGGGGCGAACGCGCTGGTCGCGCGCGCCGAGTCCCGCGACGACTTCCTCGCCAAGGTCGCAGCCGCCGCCGCAGGGCCGGCGGAGGAGCGCGACGCAAGGCGCGAGTACGCCGCCGCCAACAGCTGGGACTCGCGAGTCGAACGGCTGCTCGGCGCCCTCGCTGAGGGGACCCAGCGCCTGGGCGAGAAGCGCGCCCTCTTCGAGACCCGATGAAGGTCCTCTTCGTCTACAAGTACCTGACCGCGGGCGGCGTCGAGGCCGTCCTACGGGTGCGCCTGGAGACCTTGCCGGCGGCAGGTATCGAGGCTCATGCCTGGTTCCTCCATGACTACGGTGGCCGCTCGGTGTTCGCCGGTCTCGAGCCGCTCGTGCACGTCGGAAGCGTCGAGGCGTGCATCGTGTTCGCCACCACCGGCGGTTTCGACCTCGTGGGCTCGATCGACACCGAGGAGGTGGTGCCAGGCCTGGCGGGTGCAGCGGTACCCTGGTTCCTCGAGTGTCACTCGGGCTACCTCGAGAACCTCGCCTACCTCCCGTTGGTCGCGGCAATGGCGCCGCGAGCGGTGCTCACGCCGTCGGCGGCGCAAAGGGACCTCGTGCGCGATCGCGTCGGCGGGCTCCAGCCCCGCGTCGTGCCCAACGCTCTAGCCAGCTCGTTCATGGCACCGCTGCGGGCCCCAGCGGCCGTACCGCCCCGCCCGGTCGCGGCCTGGATCGGCCGCCTAGATCGGCACAAGAACTGGCCTGAGTTCCTGGCGCTCGGGAGCTTGCTGCTCGCCGAGGTGCCGGAGCTCGAGCTGTGGCTAGTGGGCAGGCCGGTGGACGCCACAGGTGCCCAGGAGTTGCTCGCGATGGCCGGGCGGACAGACACGCTGCGGCGGTTGCGCTGGCTCGACGGGCTCGCTCATCAACGGGTGCCCGCCCTCCTCGACGCGGTTCGCGCCTCGGGGGGGCTGCTGATCTCGACGTCGCGCCGCGAGTCATTCGGGCTTACCGTCGTCGAGGCGATGGCGCGAGCCTGTCCCGTGCTGGTGCCGGCGCAGCCCCCGTTCACCGATCTGGTCGAGTCGGCCGACTGCCTGTTCGCGCCCCGGGTGCTCGGCGAGGCGGCCGAGAAGGGCGCCCGACTGCTGCGGGACGAGAGTCTGGCCAAGGAGCTCGGCGGCCTGGGCCGCGAGCGAGCGCTGGCGCGATTCGCACCCGAGGTGGCAATCCCTGCCCTGGCACGCGAGCTGCGCTCGATGCGGTGAGGTGGGGAGCGGGACGATGGAGGGTCTGCCCGAAGCGCCCCCAACGAACGCAACCGGCGGAGCCCTGCCGGGAGCGGGACCGACCCCCTGGTCTCGCCTGCGGCAGCGGCTGCAAGGCGACCGGCTGGTGGACCTGCTCACCGTGGCCGTCGCCTTCGCCCTCTGGCGCTTGTTCTTCCCCGGCCTCATGTCGGCGGACTCGATCGCGCAGTACGGCCAGGCCGTGACCGGCAGGTACAACGACTGGCAACCGCCGCTGCTGGCCATCGTCCTCAAGGTCGTGCTGGCGTCCGGTGGCGGCATCGGGTTGGTGACGCTCGGCCAATGTGTCGCCGGAACGTTCGGGATCCGCGCCCTGGCGACCTCCTGGCTCGCAGCGTTCTACGACGGCCGCCTGCCGCCCCGCCGCCTCGCCTGGATCTCGCTGACCGTCCTCGTCCTGCTGTTGGCCCCGATCACCCCGCTCGCCTTCCACCTGATGACGTTCTGGAAGGACACCTGGGCGATGGCCCTGCTCTGCTGGCTGGCCGCGCTGGCGCTCGACGGCTACCGCCACGGCCTCTCCCACCGGTGCTGGTGCGCGCTCGCGGCGCTGGGCGGCATCTTCGCCCTCGTCCGCCACAACGCCGTCGTGGTCCTGCCGGTGCTCGCCGGCGTCTTCTGGCTCGCCGCCAGCCGCTGGGTGCGTCGGCGCTCGGCCCTCGCGCTCGCCCTCGCCCCGGCGGCGATCTACCTCGTCGCCACACCCGCCATGCGCCTGGTGTTCGGCGTCGAGCCGATGCACACCGAGTCCGCGATCATGGCCCTCGACCTGGTGGGCATCTGCGCCAAGAGCGAGGCAGCCTGCGACCGACTGCCGTGGACCGCCGGGCACATTCTCGACCGGCGGTCGCTGCGCGGCTACCGGCCCGGAGACATGGGGTTCATCTTTTGGGACGAACCCAGGAGGGTGGACACCACGATCCGCGAGGACTTTCCCCGCCTGCGCGCCGAGTATCTCGAGGCGGCGAAGCGATTCCCGGGGCTGTTGGCGCGGGTCAAGCTCGAGGCGTTTGCCACCCAGCTGGGAACCGATCGCACTTTCTACTTCTTCCACGACTCGATCGTCGACAACCCCTACGGGCTGACGCTCAACCCGCGTTTCGCGCCGGTTCGCGCCTGGCTGTCGCGCCTCACGAGGGCGACGGCCGCCAGCGGCTGGCGCTGGATCTCCGGGGTCCACCTGGTCTGGATGCTGGCCAACGTCGCGTGGATCGCTGCCCTGCTCCTTCGACCCGGCGATCGGCGACGATGGCGATTCCTCGCCTGCGTGCTCCTGCTGCCGCTCGCCTACGCCCTCTCGTACCTGCTGGCGACGCCAATCCACGACTTCCGGTTCATCTACCCCGCCACCGTCTTCGTTCAGTGCGTCACGCTGTCGTCGCTGCTCGGCTGGCTGCTGCAGAACCCGATCGGGCGGATCCCGTACCGGCGCAGGTTCTCGGCGTAGACGGGCCGCGGTGCGTGGCGGTAGAAGCGGAAGTCGAGCCAGCCGGTGAGCGTCGGCTGGCCGAGAACCGGAGCGAACACCACCCAGACGTGAAGGGAGAGGGCCAGCGCCAATGCCACGCTGAGGCCCACGCGTGGCGGTCGTCGCATCGCGGCCACCTGTGCGCCTACAGCTGCGATCGCCGACAACAGCGCCGGCAGCAAGGGCTGGTAGAGGCGAGCGATCCACAGCCCCCGCAGCTGCCACCCGGCGTATGGCGGCGCCACGTTGTTGAACAGGAAGAGTGCCGCGGTTACCAGCAGGAGGCAGGTCTCCGCCAGGCCGAGCGCCGGTGCTCTCGCGTCCCCCGCGAAGCGCGCCAGCGCCAGCGCCAGGATGAAGAGCAGCGGCACCACCAGGAAGTTGGAGAACAGAAAGTCGTCGACCAGCACATGCGGCAGCTGCACCAGCAACGCTCTCCAGGCCGGCCAGTCGTAGGGGGGCAGGTAGCTGCCGACGATGCGCCAGTACGCCTCGCTGTTGGCATTGCGCAGAGCGACGCCGTAGAGCCGGTAGAGAAGCAGGTTGGCGACCAGTGTCGGCACCAACTGCGCGAGGGCGAGGGCGATCGACGCCGTCCACCGGCGACGCCACAACAGCATCGACAGCGCCGCAGCGCCGAAGAAGGGGAGCAGGTCGTAGGCGGTGAACAGCACCCCGAGGCCGAGCCCGATGAGGGCCGTCGCGCGCCAGCCCGCGGCCGTTTCCAGCCGCCAGAGCAGAGTCATGGCGAGCAGGCTCGCCGGCACGATGGCGGCGTACTGGTACGGCGTACCGGTCCAATAGAACCAGCCCGGATAGGTGGCGAGCAGCCCGAGCAGCCACGCTGGTGCCCGGTGCTCGAGGCGACGTTGCAGCTCTCGCCAAAAGACCACCAGGGCGGCGCAGGAGAGGAGCACGTTGACCACCAGCCCGCCGCCGCCGAAGCCGAAGACCTTCATGAACGGGTAGGCGATCAGCGGGTAGAGGATCCGGCGCAGGACGACGCTGAACTCCCACTGCCGGCGCGGCGCCCCGTCGAGCATCAGGAAGGTGGCCTTGTGGTGGAAGTGATCGATGTTCAGCAGGTACTGGCAGGGCTGCCAGACGTAGGGGTGCGCGAGCGTCGCCCCCATCGGAGCCAGCGTGCCGGTGTTGACCCAGATACCCAGCGTCAAGAGCAGGCAGGCGGGAATCGAAGCCAGGCCGTCGCGTCTCCCCTTCACTCCTCCTCCACCCGCCGCGCCCAGACGTCGGTGTAGCTCCCCTCGCAAACAGCGGCGAAGGCGGCGGTGTCGGCGATCGGAAAGGCCCGCCCGCGCCGGTCGAAGCCCCACGGCCGGTAGCGGGCCGCCGCAAGGAGCTGCCAAAGCTGCTCCGCTGTCGCGCCAGCGCCGCGCAGGTGCTGGGGAGAGAGCTCGACGAGGAGCCATGATGGACGCAGCCGCCGCAGCGCATCCTGGAACCCGCGCAGCGCCTCCACCTCGGCACCCTGCACGTCCATCTTCACGGCGTCGAGCCGCTCCACCCGGTGAGCGGCGCAGTAGCCGTCGAGAGTCACCAACGGCACCTCCACCGACTCGGCCACCTCGCCTTCGGCGTGCGAACCATGGATGCGGTTGTCGGCTCGGTTGAGGGCGCCGCAGCGCAGCGCCACCGTCCCCTCCCGCTCACCCACCGCGACCGCGCGCAGCTCCACGTTGCCCGGAGCCTTCGCGGAAACACGCTGCCGCAGGATGTCGAAGCTCAACGGGTCGGGCTCGAAGGCGTGGACGCGGCCGCCGCTGCCCACCTGACGCGCCAGCCGGAGGGTATAGAAGCCGACGTTGGCGCCGATGTCGAAGACCACCATCCCCGGGTGCACCTGGGCCCGCAGGAAGGCGCGCTCGCGCGGCTCCGCAAACCACTTGCCGATCAGGTAGGCGCGACCGTAGAGAGCGAGGGCCAACGGGCGCGAGCGCCGCCGGGGCGACAGCAGCACCCGGGTCAGCCGGCGGCCGATCCATTGAAGCGTCAAACGCACGTGTCGCATCTCCGCAACACCACCAGCGCGAACATCGCCAGCTGGTGGCGCAGCGGGTGAAGGCCGCCCTCCAATCCGCGCCACAGCGGTTCGGTGAACCCGGGCAGCAGGTCGCGCCGCGACACGCCCCCGGCGAGCAGATAGCGCAAGGGCATCAGCGGCTCGAGTCGGGTGAGCTCCCACTGCGGGTGCACCGCCGCGAAGCGCGCACGGTCACGGGCAAAGAGGATCCACGGCAAGGCCCCGTTGGCGGTCGTGAGTGGCCCGCCCGCGGCGAGCTCCCAGCCCTCCGTCTCGGGCTCCCACGGCTCGTGGTGGAGCCGGCGGTAGACGAAGCGCGACCAGGCGGTGTTCCAGGGCTCCACCATGACGATTCCGCCCCTCGGACGGACGGCCTGCGCCGCCTCGTCGAAGAAGCGCGACACCGCCCGCAGGTGGTGCAGCACGTTGGTCATGACGATCGCCCGCAGCGCGCCGGGGCGGAAGGGTAACCGCGTACCGTCGAGGGCCACGTCGGCCCAGGGGCACCAGAAGACCTCCGAGCGAACCAGCCCCGGCAGGTGCCGATCGAGGAAGCCGGCGCCAGCGCCGAGCTCGACCACGCACCCCTCGACCGCCGGCAGGGCGGCAACGATGAGGCGGTACCAGTCCTCGTAGACGCCTTTGAGCAGCCGCTTTTCGCGCACGATACGCCGCCGCTGCGACGTCGTCCGTGGGTCGTCGACGCAGAGCCCGCGAGTGAGAGGGTGCAGCAGCCAGCTCGCGAGCCCCATCTCACGTGGGCTCAGACGAACCGGATGCGGCCGGCCGCGAAGAGCCACATCCGGAGCAGCAACACGCCATGACGCCAGCGCTGGATGTTGGTGGTGCCGTAGGTGCGTTGGCGGTAGCGCACCGGCACCTCGACGATCTCCAGGTTGAGCTTGGCGGCACCGAACAGCAAGTCGAAGTCGCCGAAGGGGTCGAAGTCGCCAAAGTAGTCACGGTTCGCCGCCAGCCGGCGGTAGTCGTCGCGACGCATCACCTTGGTGCCGCAAAGCGTGTCCTTGATCGGCTGGCCGAGCAGCCAGGAGAAGCCCCAGCTAAAAAGCTTGTTGCCGAGGAAGTTGGCGAAGCGCATCGCCTCACCCTCCATCGGGTAGATCAGGCGCACGCCGTTGACCATCTCGCCCTGGCGCGAGCGGATCACCTCGTAGAAGCGCGGCAGGTCCTCTGGGGGAACCGTGAGGTCGGCGTCGAGGATCATCAGCACCTCGCCGTCGGCGGCCTCGAAACCGGCGCGCACGGCGTCGCCCTTCCCCCTGCCTGGCTGGCGCAGCAGACGCGCCCGCACGCCCGGCCGCGTCGCGATCTCGCGCGCGATCGCCTCGTACGTGCCGTCGCTGGAATGCCCCTCGACGAAGATCAGCTCGCTGCCGGCCCCCATCGCCGGCACGCGATCGAAGATGGCGGCCACGTTGCCGGCCTCGTTGCGCGCCGGCACCACCACCGACACCAGGGGCTCGGGCGAGAGCGGTGGCGCCACCTGGCGCGCCACCACGAAGTTGGAGAGCGCCAGCAGGTTGAGCGGCCACAGACGTGCCAGGAGGCGATTGCACAGCGGCGCGAGGAGTGGGACCTGCAGCGGCAGCAGCACCTCCTGCCAGGTTCGTAGCGGGCGCAGGCCGGCGAGGCCGAGCAGGTTGTCGACGTCGGGCCGGGTCAGCCAGTTCTGGAACAGCACCGGGCGGGCGAGGCCCAGTCGCTGTGCCAGGGCGAGTGGCAGCCCCCACAGCCGGCTGTAGAAGTTGAGCAGGACGCGGGTCTCGGGGCCGCACAGCCGGGCTACCTCCGCGAGCAGCCGCTGCACGTCCCAGGCGTCGTTGACGAGGTCGGAGAGCACGATGGCGTCGAAGCGCTCGCCGGCGAGCATGGCCGCCACCGCGTGCGCGTCGGCCTCCACGAAGCGCAGGCCGGGGTGACACTCACGCGCCTGGCGCACCATCTCCGGGGAGAAGTCGACGCCCACTCCCAACGCCGGCGACAGCGACGCCAGGAGGTCGCCCCGGCCGCAGCCGAGCTCCAGCACGCGCGAGCCGGGCGGCACCAGGAAGCCGTAGACACGCTCGAGCCGCCGATGGTAGGCGCCACCGAGACCGGCACGCCGCTGCCAGCGCCGCGCCACCTCGTCCCAGTGGCGGACCCTCCGCCGGCGGTAGTCCAGCGCGGCGGTGTCGCCGGGGCGGGGAGACGTGTCCTCGGCGGCGACGCCGCCGCGGGCCTCCTGCTTGACGGGTGCGGGCAACGGATGGCCTCCCTGCGCCGCCCATCCCGACCGGGGCGGGGTCGGGCAAGAGTACACGATGCGAGCGGCCCCGCCCCACGCGGGCGGGTCTCACCCGACGCGTTCGAGAACCACGTAGCGGCGCTGCATGGCGAGCACCACCTCCTCGCGCACGATACGAAACGGCAGGTCCGCAATACAGCGCTCGACGTCCTTCGATTCGTAGTGGAACGTCGCCGAGGGCCAGCGCCGCGACAGCGGCTCGTCCGGTGACCGCACGATGAACTGTTCCCGAGCGGGATCGGGCAGGAAGAAGTCGGCGTAGAGGCGCCCGCCCGGGACGAGGAACTCCTGCAGGAGCTCGAGGTTGGCGCGCGCGAGCGCGAGGTTCTGGTGGATCCAGAAGAAGCGCCCCACCACCGTCTCGATGGTGCCATGGAACGGCGACAGCGCCGCGCTGTCCGCCACGTGCACGTACGTGCAGCTCGCAGGCGAGACGAGACGGGCCACCTGCAGCGCCAAGGAGCTGTAGTCGCTTCCCAGGTAACTGGCGGCGTAGAGCCCGAGGAGCTTGCCGAGCCCCCCGCAACCGCAGCCGAGCTCCATGACCCGGCGGCCGAGCAGGGCGTCGGGGTCGCAATAGAGAAGCCACTCGAAGGTGGGTCGCACGCGATGAGCGAGGACCTCGCGCGCCGTCGCCGGGAGGGGTGGCGGTGGATTCGGGAAGGCGGTGTAGGGCTCGAGGGCGCTCGGCCAGACGTCACGCAAGTACACCAGCCACTCGTCGTTCCACCGCTGCACGTCCTCGTCCCGACAGAGGCGCGGAGAGACCGGTACGAAGACGTCGTCGTCAGGGTCGGCCGGCAAGACGCCCTCCGCCCGGGGCTGGGATTCGCTCATTGGGGAGCCGGCTGGCCGAGTGGAAATCCTCGCCCGGCCTCGCCGAGGCAGAGGCGCGGAGAGCAGCCGTGCCCGGCCGGTCTGAGCTGGTACATCGCGGCGCGCGGTCACTTGCCCCCCACCCGCTCCAGCACCACGTACCGCCGCTGCATCTCCGCAACCACCTCCTCGCGCAGGATGCGGAAGGGCCGGCCGGCGAGGAGACACTCGACGTCCTGTCGCGCGTAGCGGAAGGTCGCCGAGGGGTAGGCGCGCGACAGCGGCTGCTCGGGGGTGGAGACCACGGCCTGCTCGGCGCGCGGATCGGGCCAGTAGAAGTCGGCGTAGAGGCGCCCGCCGGGGGCGAGGAAGTGGGCCAGGTAGTCGAGGTTGCGGCTCGCCAGCTCGTGGTTCTGGTGGATCCAGAAGAAGCGCCCCACCACCGTCTCGATGGTGCCGAAGTAGGCCTCCAGCGCGGCGCGATCGGCAACGTGGTGGTAGGTGCAGTTGTCAGGCGACACCAACCGCGCGACGGCGAGGGCAAGGGTGCTGAAGTCGGTGCCGAGGTAGCTCGCCACGTAGCGGCCGAGCAGCTTGCCGAGGTTGCCGCAGCCGCAGCCCATCTCCATCACGCGGCGGCCGCGGAGCGCCTCGGCGTCACAGTAGAGGGAGAGCGGCCCGCCGAGACCGAGCCGCAGCCCCAGCAGGTGGCGCGGATCGGCGGGGAGCGGCGGAGTATCGGGGTAGGCGGTGTAGGGCGCGAGCTGGTGCGGCCACTCGCGGCGCAGGTACTCGAGCCACTCCGCATTCCAGCGCTCCACCTCGGCCTCGCCGCAGTCGAAGGGTGCCACCACGGGCAGCGCGTCGCCGTCGTTCGCGGCGACAGCGGGGGCGGCAGCCGCGCCGCGCCAGGCGGCGCGGATTCTTGCGCGGAAGCTCATCAGGGGAGGCTCATCGCAGGGCGGGGCGGAGCAGCGGCGGATGCTAACACGGCGACCGCGCGTGGCAGCGCTGACCGCCGGCACCCGTGCCGACACCCGGCACAGGGGTTGAAAGCCTGCCGGGCGGCGGCTATCTTCAGCCGCGACATGGCGGTGCCGCTCTCCGATCGCGCCCTGCTCGCCCGCCTGGTCGCCTTCGACACCACCAGCTGCAACAGCAACCTGCCGCTCGCCGACTTCGTCTGCGGCTACCTCGACCGCCCCGGCGTGCGGATCCATCGCGATGCCGCCGCCGAGGAGCCCAAGGTCAACCTGGTGATCGAGCTCGGCCCGGCGGTCGATCCCGCGACGCGCGACGGGTTGGTGCTCTCGGGCCACATGGACGTGGTGCCGGCGGGCGACGGCTGGACGACGCCGCCCTTCGAGCTGCACGAGCGCGGCGGCGCCCTCTACGGCCGCGGCAGCGCCGACATGAAGGGCTTCCTCGCCGTGGCCGTCAACCTCGCCGCCGGCGTCGAACCGGGGCGATTGCGCCACCCTTTGGTGCTCGTGCTGACCTACGACGAGGAGCTGGGCACGCTCGGCGCCGGGCACCTTCACGACTGCTGGCCGCGCGATCGCCCACTGCCGCGGCGGGCGGTGATCGGCGAGCCCACCGAGCTCTTGCCGGTGCGGCTGCACAAGGGGCACCTCAAGGCGCGCTTCACCTACCACGGCGTGGCCGCGCATAGTGCTTACCCGCACCTGGGCCGGAACGCCGTCGAGCCAGCCGGGCGGCTGATCGTCGCCCTCGCCGAGCTCGGGCGCGTGCTGGCCGCGGAGCGGCTGCCCAGCTCGGCGAGCTTCCGCGAGACGCCCGGCCCGTCGCTCAACGTTGCCCGCGTCGAGGGCGGCACGGCGATCAACGTGGTGCCCGACCGCTGCATCGTCGACGTCGGGGTGCGGCTGCTGCCGGGGATGGCTGCCGCCTCCGTCGCCACCCGGCTGCAGGAGACCGCCGCCGCGGCGACCCCCGGCGAGCCGCCCGAGTGGGAGCTGCTGTCGGTCTCGCACCCGATGGAGCTCGCCGCCGACGCGCCGTTCTACCGCGCGGTCTGCGAGCTTGCCGGTGAGAGCCTGGTGCCGGCCGCCGACTACGCCACGGATGCCGGCTGGCTGCAGCGGATGGGCATGGAGTGCGTGCTCCTCGGCCCCGGCTCGATCCGCGTCGCCCACAAGCCCGACGAGCACGTCCCGCTCGGCGACCTGGCGCGGGCGCGCGAGCTCTTGACCCGCCTGGTGGCGAGCTGCTGCGGCGACGAGCCGCCGGTGGCGGAGCTGGTGGCGTGACTCTCCGCCGCGTCCTCACCGCCGAGCTCACCTGGACCGAAGACGGCTTGCAGCCGGGGCTCGCCGTGTGGGTCGACGAGGGGGGACGCATCGAGCGTATCGGGCCCGCCGGCGACGTCGCGGACGCTGCCAGCCAGCGACCCGACGGCGCTCCGCCCTTCGAGCTCCAGGCCCTGCCCGGCATCGCCCTCCTGCCGGGGTTCGTGAACGCCCACTCGCACGCCTTCCAGCGCGCGCTGCGTGGGCAGGGCGAACGGTTTCCGGCGGGCTCCGGCTCCTTCTGGACGTGGCGCGAGGCGATGTACGCGCTCGTCGAGACGCTCACACCGGAGCGGCTCTTCGACGTCACGCTGCAGGCCTACCGCGAGATGCGGCGGGCCGGCATCACCTGCGTCGGCGAGTTCCACTACCTCCACCACAGCGCCGCGGGACCCGACTTCGTGGGCGACGAGGCGGTGCTCGCCGCCGCCGCCGAGGCCAACGTCCGCCTGGTGCTCCTTCAGGCGTACTACCGCACCGGTGGCATCGGCAGCCCCCTGCAGGGGGCCCAGCGACGCTTCGAGACCACCTCGCTGGGCGCCTACTGGCACCAGCTCGACCACCTCGCCGGCCACCTCGACTCGCGCACCCAGAGCCTCGGCGTCGTCGCCCACAGCATCCGCGCCGTGCCGCTGCCGGAGCTGCGCGGTCTGCTGGCGGAGTCGCGCCGCCAGGCGCTGCCCTTCCATATCCACGTCGAGGAGCAGCAGCAGGAGATCGCCGAGAGCCGCGCCGTCTACGGCAAGCGCCCGCTCGAGCTGCTGCTCGAGCAGCCCGGCGGCCTCGGCGGCGTCACCGCCGTCCACTGCACCCACAGCCGCCCCGACCAGCTGCGGCGCTTCGCGCAGCTCGGCGGGCGCCTGTGCGTCTGCCCGCTCACCGAAGCCAACCTCGGCGACGGCATCCCACCGCTCGCCACCGTCGGCGAGAGCCACCGCCGCCTGTGCCTCGGCACCGACTCCAACGCCCGCATCTCGATGCTCGAGGAGATGCGCTGGCTCGAGTACGGCCAGCGCCTGCGCAGCGGCGGCCGCGGCGTGCTGGCCGACGAGCAGGGCGCCGTCGCGCCCCTGCTCCTCACCGCCGCCACCGCCGGCGGGGCGGCGGCTCTCGGGGTCGCCAGCGGACGGCTGATGCGCGGCGCCTGGGCCGACTTCGTCGCCATCGACCTCGGCGCGGCGCCGCTCGCGCCGGCGCTCGCACCCGGCCACGGGCTGCTCGACGGCCTCCTGGTGGGCGGCTCGGAGGAGGCCGTCGCCGCCACGTGCGTGGGCGGGGTCTGGGACCGCGACTGGGCGCGCCGGTGAGCCTCAGGGGCTCGCGCGCCAGCGGCTCAGACCGGTCTCGAAGCCGTCGCTGAAGAGGTCGAGCGAGGCACCTACCTCCACGATGACGGGGAACGGCGTGTGCGACCCGTAGCTGTTGATCACGTCCAGGAACACGACGTACGTCCCCGGCGCGAAGCCGGAGGTGAGCCAGTCGCCGGTGGCCCCGAAGATGGTATCGACCTGGGTGATGCCGAGGACGACTCGCCAGCGGAAGGTCAGCGGCGGCGCCCCCTGCCCGGTGGCGGCCAGGTGGACGAGGTCGCCCTGCACCACCGTCTGCGGGTCGACCATCATCGACAGCGCCACCGGCTGCGGCACGTGCACGATGACGGTCTTCGTGACGGTGGTACAGCCCAGGGCGTTGCAAGAGGTGAGCTGGATCTGCTTGGCCCCCGAGCTGTCGAAGGTCACGAGCGGGTTCGTCGCCGTCGAGCCGGCGGCCAGCGCCGCTCCGGCGCAGGTCGAGAGGATGAGCGAGAGACAGCCGACGATCCGCGGACGGGCCATGAATACCCCTGTTGTGCGAGCCGGATGCGCCCCTATGGTGCCATGGCATCACCGCGGCGCAAGTGACGCCGATTACAGCGCCGGTGCACGACCGCGACCGCATCGCCACGACCGCCATCCGTTGCGACGAACGGCTGCCGCCGTGCTGGCAGCCACCACCCACCGACCGGTAAGCTGGCGCTGGCGATGGTCGAGATCCCGCTCGACGCCCGCGTCTACGTCGCCGGCCATCGCGGCCTGGTGGGCTCGGCGATCGTCCGGCGGCTGCAGCGTGAGGGGTTCTCCAACCTGCTCACGGCCACCCGCGAGCAGCTCGACCTGCGCGACCAGGCGGCGGTGAACTACTGGTTCCGCGCCAACCGCCCGCAGTACGTGTTCATGGTCGCCGGCACGGTGGGCGGCATCCTCGCCAACTCCACCCGCCCCGCCGAGTTCATCTACGACAACCTGATGATGCACGCCACCGTGGTGCACGCGAGCCACCTGCACCCGGTGCGGCGACTGCTCTACCTCGGCAGCTCGTGCATCTACCCGCGCCACTGTCCGCAACCGATCCGCGAGGAGTCGCTGCTCACCGGGCTGCTCGAGCCCACCAACGAGCCCTACGCGGTCGCCAAGATCTCCGGAATCAAGCTCTGCCAGTCTTACCACCGGCAGTATGGCTGCGACTTCGTCTCCGCCATGCCGACCAACCTCTACGGTCCGGGCGACAGCTTCGACCTCGAGGGCGGCCACGTGCTGCCCGCCCTGATGCGGCGCTTCCACGAGGCCCGGCTCGCCGGCGCCAGCGAAGTGACGGTGTGGGGAACGGGGACCCCGCGGCGGGAGCTGCTCCACGTCGACGACCTCGCCGACGCCTGCCTCTTCGTCATGCGCCACTATCAGGATCGCGATCTGCACCTCAACGTCGGCACCGGCGAGGACGTCACCATCCGCGAGCTCGCCGAGCTGGTGCGCGAGGTGGTAGCCCCCGGGCTGGAGTTGCGCTTCGATCGCAGCAAGCCCGACGGGATGCCGCGCAAGCTCCTCGACGTCGGGCGGTTGCATGCCCTCGGCTGGCGCCATCGCATCGCCCTGCGCGACGGGGTCGAGAGCACCTATCGCTGGTTCCGCGAGCAGGCACGGAGCGGCGAGCTGCGGCTCACCGCCGCCGGCGCCGCCGGCTGACCGGGCCGGACGCAGCGAGAGGCGCCCCCATCGAGCTCGGAAGCGGCCTTCCGGGATAGTGCGGCCGCCGACCGCGCGCAGAGCCTGTGAAGGCTCTCAGGCCAGCAGCTCGAGCACGGCCGCTGCCCGCGCCTCCCAGGTCTCGGCGGCCATCGCGGCGCGACGACGCCTCGCGAGCTCGGCACCATCCGCGGCGAGCGCGCGCTCGACCGCGGCGAGGAGACCGCCGCGCTCGTAGCTGTAGACGAAGGGCTCGCCCCAGGCCTCGACCGCCGGCAGCCGGTAGCTCACCACCGGCACGCCGGCGGCCAGCGCCTCGTAGAGCTTGACGGGATCGACGGCGCGGGTGAGCGGCAGGTCGAGGAAGGGGATGAGCAGGGCCTGCAGCCCGGCCATGAAGCCGGGCACCTCGTCGTAGGAGATCTCGCCGAGAAGCTCCACGTTGCGGTAGCGGCCGAGCACCTGCACCTCGGGCGTCTCCACCCGCCCGGCCAGCCGCACCTGCCACTGCGGGCGGGCGGCGGCGAGCGCCGCCACCGCCCCGGCGTCGAACCAGGAGCCGAGGGCGCCGACGTATCCCACCGTGACCGGCTCGCCGAAGCGCCGGCGCGCCGAGCGGAAGTCGTCGACGCTCACCGCGTTGGGGACCAGCGCGCGGCGGCCCGGCAGGCGGTCGCAGCCGTCGAGCAGGGCCGGCGAGCTCGCGAGCACCAGGTCGGCCGCCGCCATCAGGGCGGCCTCGCGCCGCTCGACCTCCTCCGGCACCCCCGAGAAGCCGCCGTGGAGGTCGATGCGGTCGTAGACCAGCGGAGCGCCGAGCATCTCGCGCAGCCGCACCGCCACCGGCGCCCAGAATGGCAGCTGCGAGAACACCATCAACGGCGGCTGGGAGATCCCCGCCGCGATGGTGTCGGCCAGCCCGTGGGCGACTGCCTCCGCAAGCGACTGGCGGTAGGGGTCCGGGCGCCCCGGCACCGCCAATCGCAGGACTTCGACGCCGGCGGTGGTGACGCCGATGGCGCGCCGCGGCAGCACCCTGGCGCGCTGGAACGCCTCGACGTAGAGCACCGGATGACCGGCGGCGACGAAGGCGCGGGCGAGCTGTTGCGGCCGCTGGAAGCGGAAGCTCCAGGGCAGCGCCGGCAGGTAGACGATCGCGGCCCTCGCCGCCCTCGCGGCCGCCCGCGGCCCCGAGGCGCGACGGCGCACCCGCCACGCCGCGCGCAGCTCCGAGGTCGCCACCTCGCCGCGAAACCACCGCCCGCCGACGCTCAACGCGCGCTGCGCCGCGCCGGCGAGCGAGCGCAGCCGATCGCCACGCCGAGGCGGATATCGGAAGCGCGCCGGCTGCGACGGCGCCGCCCCCCGGAGCAGCTCCTCGAAGAGCGCCGCGTAGGCGGCGGCGGCGGCCACGCTGGTGGGCACGGTCGGAGCGGGCGCCGGTGCCGGCAGCCGCCCCTCACGCCACGCCTGCAACGCCCCCACCACCTGCTCGGTCGCGGCGCCGGCGGGCAGCAGGTAACCGCCACCGCCGGCGAGTCGCTCGGCGAGCGCCCCGTGGGCGAGCGCCATCAGCGGCACCCCTGCCGCGAGGCACTCGCTGAGGCTCAGCGAGAACGACTCCGGGACCTGCGGCAGCAGCAGGGCGAGCTCGATCCGCTGCGCGCCCAGCAGCGCCCCCAGCGTGCCGTGCCGGTAGTAGCCGCGCACGCGCAGGCGGGAGCCACCGGCGAGGCGCAAGCGCCGCAGCTCCTGCAGCTGCTCGGCGCCGCCACCGCCGAGCACCTCCCAATGCATCGCCGGCAGGCCGCGGCGCGACCACTCGCTCACCACCGCGACGAGCAGCCGGCCGCCCTTGTGCGCGGCGCCACCACCCACGAAGGCCACCCGCGGCACGGCCGTGCGCGCCGCCCAGGGCCACTGCCCGGGCAGGGCGCGCGCGTCGTCGATGCCCGGCGGGATGACGCGCTGCAGCGCGCCGGCACTCGCGAAGAGCCGCTCGTAGGTGGCGCGCAGGAACTCGGAGGGGTAGACGACACAGCGGCAGGCCGCCAGCAGCTCTCCTCCGTGCTGCCGCCAGTCCCAGGCGAGCTCGGCGTTTTCGTGCGCCGCAGCCGCCAGGTGCCGGTGGCAGGTCGCGGTGTCGGCGCAATAGCCACACGGGCTCCCCAACCGTTCGTCGTAGAGGTTGGGACGCGGGCAGAAGAGCGCGAAGTCGTGCAGCGAGAGCACCAGCGGGCGCTCGCGCGCGAGCTCGGCGAGGACGGTGTGGGGCAGCCCCGCAGCGCCCTCGACGTGCAGCAGACGAGCGCCCACGGCGGCGGCGGCGGCGCGCACCGCGGTTGCCCAGCTCGCCGGCTGGCCCGCGCCAGCGAAGCCGCGGGGCAGGGGGAGCTGGGCGGCGCGCCGCGAGCCACCGGCCACCACCTCCAGTCGCAGACCGTGGCGCCACGGGTAGAGCAGCGCCGTGTCGTGCTGCCGCTCCTGCTCGTGCAGGAGCGCACCGAGCTGCGCCGGCACGCCGCCCAGCCAGGGCACCGGGGGGGCGGCGGCGATGCGCAGCACCGATACGGGAGCCAGCGCTGCGAGCTCGGTGGGGCGGAAACGGGCCCGGCGGCGGGACGCCGCCAGGTGGTCGCGCGCGCGGTCGACGACCCCGGCGAGCCCTTCGGCCCGCCACATCGTGGCGAACAGACGGGTCCGCGTCACCGGCGCCTCCGACGCGCCGCCAGCACCTCGCCGTAGATCCCTTCGATCTCCTCGGCGTGGGCGTCCATCGACTTCGGGAACGGTGCGCGCCGGCGCCAGTTGGCGACGAGCTGGGGCGAGGCTACCAGCCGGCGCAGCCAGTCGGTGATGGCGGCCGGGTCGCCAGGCTCCACCAGGACACCGCCCTCCCCCTCGGCGGCAAACAGCTCGCCGAGAGCGCCGCGACGCGAGGCCAGCACCGGCACACCCGCCGCCGCCGCCTCGCGGGCCACCAGCCCGAACGACTCCAACCCCAGCGACGGGACGAGCAGCAGGTCGAGGCCTGCCAGCACCTCGGCCGCCGCCCCTTCGGGGAAGCGCCCACGGAAGCGCACCGCGTCCGAGGCGTCGCGCTCGAGCGCGGCGGCATAGGCTGGGTCGGCGCCGGCGTCACCCCAGACCTCGAGAGTCGCCTCCTCGCGGCGCAGGGAGGCGAAGGCGGCCACCGCCAGGTGCGCTCCCTTGTGCGGCATCAGCGAGCCGATGAAGCCGCAGCGCAGCGGCCTCACCGGGACGGCATCGCCGCGGGCGGCAGACACCGCCGCCAGGCCGTCGGTGTCGACGCCGTAAGGCACCACGCGCACCGTGCGCCCGGCGGGCAGGGCGCCGAGGGCGGCATAGCTGCCGGCGAGGAACGGCGAGCCCGCGAGCAGCACGTCGGCGCGAGCGAGCCCGGCGCGCATCCAGCGCCGCCGCAGGGCGTGCAGCAGCCGGTTCCACAGCGCCGCCGGCGGCCGCCGCGTCAACGGCGCGCAGCGGGCGCAGCGCGCCAGGCTCGGGCCCGGGCAGAGCGCACCGTCGCGATGCAGCAGGTTGACCCGCGCGCACAGCGGCCACCAGTCCTGGAGCTGGTAGACGATGGGAATGCCGCGCGCCGCCGCCACCGCCGGCAGCGTGGCGCAGTGGCCGGCGAGGTGGTGCACGTGGAGCAGGTCGGGTGCCTCCTCGGCGAGGAACGCGGCGAAGTCGCGGCGCAGCCGGCGGTCGTCGAGCGCGTTGCGGGCGAGCGGGTCGCGGTGGTCGAAGTGGTTGACGACGAGGCGTACCCGCACCGCGCCGTCGCGATGCTCGAGGGCGTCGCCGCTGGCTCGCCCCGGCCAGGCGACCCGCGCGTACACCGCCACCTCGCGCCACCTCGCCTGGCGCCGCACCAGACTCTGCGCGTAGAGCTCGGTGCCGGCGGTGGCGAACGGCGGCCAGCCGTGCACGAGGTGCACGACGCGACGCGGCCCATCCGCCGGCGGGGGCGCCGATGCCACCGGCCGCGGCGCCGGCGCCAGTGCCGCCAGCACCCGCGCCCGCGCCGGCGCCAGCGGGTCGCGACGGATGAAGTCGGCGACCGCCGGCAGGTAGCCCGGGTGCAGCCGCGCCATCCGCCGCTCGGCGCGACGCACCCGCGCCGCCCGCGCGCCACCGAAGCTCCCTTGGCCGCGGTGCCAGACGTAGGTGGCGTCGTCGAGCAGGTGCACGAACCCGGCGGCGCTGGCACGCATGCAAAGGTCGGTCTCCTCGCCGTAGCCGAGCCCGAAACGAGCCTCGTCGAGGCTGCCGACCTGGCGCAGCATCTCGCGCCGCAGGTAGAGGCAGAAGCCGACGCCGGTGGGCAGCCGCGGGTAGGCGCGCCGCGAGACGCGCTCGACGAGCGCCGCGAAGCGATCGACGTCGTAACCGGCGGGCACGGTGTTCTCGGCCAGGAAGCGCGGCAGCGAACAGATCGTGGCGTGATTGGAGAACGGGGTCACCGTGCCCGCCTGCGCCGTCGAGGCGGCCGCCGCCTGCAGCTTCTCGAGCCACCCCGCGGTGACCTGGGTGTCGCTGTTGAGCAGGACGGCGTCGCGAGTCGAGAGCGCCAGGCCGCGGTTGGCCGCGGCTGCGAAGCCCGCGCGCCGCTCGCACCGCACCACCATCACCTCGGCCTCGGAGCGCTCCCGCAACGTGGCCAGGACGGCCTCGACCGCCTCCTCCTGGGGACCGTCGAGAACCACCACCAGGCGATGGCGCCCGAGCGCGCTGTGGGCGAGGACGCTGGCGAGGCAGCGCTCGAGATCCGCGGCGGCGCCGAACACCGGCACCACGACGTCGACCCCGGCGGGCGGCAAGCCCCGGCTACCCCGACCCGGCACCGACCGCGCGGCCGGCCTCGTCCACCGCGGCGGGAGTCACGCCGTAGACCTCGGCCGCCACCCACTCGAGGTAGCCGAGGAACGGCTCCGCCGAGGGCGGCGCGCCGGTGGCGCGGGCGAGGAGCTCGCGCGGCAGGTAGCGGGCGCCGTGGCGGTGGACGTGCTCGCGCAGCCAGCCGAGCAGGGGCGCGAACTCGCCCCGCGCGAGCTGGGTGTCGAGGTCTCCCAGCGCCGCGCCGGCAGCGGCGAAGAGCTGCACCGCCGCCAGGGTGCCGAGGGTGTAGGTGGGGAAGTAGCCGAAGAGGCCGGCGGCCCAGTGGAGGTCCTGCAGCACCCCCTGCGCCACGTCGGGCGGGCGCACTCCCAGCACCTCGTCGTAGAGGTCGTCCCAGGCGAGCGGCAAGTCGGCGACCTCCAGCCGGCCGGCGAAGAGCGCCCGTTCGAGCTCGAAGCGCACCAGCACGTGGAGGTTGTAGGTCGCCTCATCGGCCTCGACCCGGATCAGCGTCGGCCGGATGGCGTGCAGCGCCGGCCACACCTGCTCCAGCCGCGGGGCGTGGCCGGGGAAGGCCTGCCGGACGTGGGGCAGCAGCCAGCGCCAGAACGGGCGGCCGCGGCCGACCAGGATCTCCCACAGCCGCGACTGCGACTCGTGTACCGCCGTCGACGCCGGCTCGCCGATCGGGGTCGCCTCCCACTCCGCGGGCAGCCCCTGGTCGTAGAGGCCGTGCCCCATCTCGTGCAGGACGCCCATGAGGGCCTGGCGGAGGTCGGATTCCTGCCCTCGCCAGGTGAGACGCACGTCGCGGCGGTCGATGCCGCTGCAGAACGGGTGGGCCGAGCGGTCGAGCCGCCCCGCGCGCCAGTCGAAGCCGATCTCGGCGGCGACGAAGTGCCCCAGCAGCCGCTGCGCCTCCATGGGGAAGTGACCGCTGAGCGGCGCCTCGTCGACGACCCGACCGCTTCCGACCACGGCCCGCACCAGCGGCACCAGCCGCGCCCGCAGGGTGGCGAAGAGCGGCACCAGCTCGGCCTCGGTGGCACCCGGCTCGAACTCGTCGAGCAGGGCGTCGTACGGGTTGCCACCGCCGGCGAGGCAGGCCGCTTGCTCGCGCTTGAGCCCCAGCAGCCGCGACAGGGCAGGCGCGAAGAGGCCGAAGTCGCAGCGACGCCGCGCCTCCTGCCACGCCGCCAGGCCGGCACTGGCGGCCTCGGCGAGCTCCTCGGCCAGCCGGCGCGGCACCGCCGTCGCCCGCCGGATGCGGCGTCGCGCCTCTCGCGCCTGCGCCTCCCACGCCTCCCCCGGGGCCGCCGCAGCGGCGACCTCGTCGACCGCCCCCGCCAGCGCCGGCCCCGACAGCCGCTCGTGCTCGAGCCCGGCTAGGGTCCCCAGCACCCGCCCCCGCGCCTGTGCGCCGGCCGGGGGCATGTAGGTTTCCTGGTCCCACTCGAGCAGCTGACGGGCGGCCTCGAGGTCGCGCACCTCGCGCCAGAGGCGGCGGAAACGATCGTGCACGGGCAAATGAGCCATTGCGCTACGATCTTACGCGAGTACGATAGAGAGAACAGTGTAGCGGGACGGGCGGTGGGTCCGCGGGTGGGGCGGTGTTCGCCTCGTTTGAAGCCCGCCGCGGAATATGGCCGCGTATCGCATAGAATATTCGGCCAAAGCCCTAAAGGAGGACAGGCATGATGCGATTCAAGGGGTGCAGGGGAGTTGTCACTTTCATCGTCGTCGCCACGCTCTGCGCTGCGGTGCCCGCGGTGGCAAGCCCAGCGCAGGGAGCGGTCGCCGAGCTGCGGGCCGGGGGCGCGAGCCTCGATTGGACCCCGCTCGTCGCTCACGAGTCGATGAAGCTGACGGTGTCGGGCCCTGACGGCCTCCTGCTCGAGCGGACCTTCGCCGGCGCCGAGGCGCCGAGCCTCAGCATCTTCGACAAGGCCGGGCAGCGGCTGCCCGACGGCGCCTACCACTGGGAGCTGCGCGCCACGCCGCCGGTGAGCGCCGCCGTCAAGCACCAGCTCGCCGCGGCTCGCCGCAGCGGTGACGACGCCGCCGTGGAGCGCCTGCGCCAGCAAGGGCTGCTCCCCGAGGGTGGCGTGCAGTCCGGCGCGTTCCGCATCGCCGACGGCAGCTTCGTCGCTGGCGGTGACGAGAGCGAGCCGGCGACGCCGCGGACGCCCATCGCCAAGGCCGCCAACGGCAATTCGCTCAGCACCAAGGACCAGGTCATCGCCGACGACCTGATCGTCCAGGGCAGCGCCTGCATCGGCCTCGACTGCGTCAACAACGA
This sequence comes from Thermoanaerobaculia bacterium, assembly GCA_963837455.1. GTDB lineage: Bacteria > Acidobacteriota > Thermoanaerobaculia > Multivoradales > JAIOJS01 > DASYQD01. The sequence continues at coordinate 131,658 of CAWINM010000001.1, forward strand.
GAGCTTCGGCTTCGACACCATCCGCCTCAAGGAGAACAACACCCGCATCAAGTTCGAGGACACCTCGGTCGGCTCCTTCCCGAGCACCGACTGGCAGCTCACCGCCAACGACTCGGCCAGCGGCGGCGCCAACAAGTTCTCGATCGAGCGACATCACCGAGCGGCAACGGTCCCCTTCACCATCGACGCCGGGGCATCGACCACGAACTCGATCTTCGTCGACAGCACCGGCCGCGTCGGCTTCCGCACCTCGACCCCGGTGCTCGACCTCCACATCAACACCAGCAACACGCCCGGGCATCCGCCTCGAGCAGAACAGCTCGCGGCGGCTTCTCCGCCCAGACCTGGGACATCGCCGGCAACGAGTCGAACTTCTTCATCCGCGACGTCACCAGCGGCTCGCGGCTGCCCTTCCGCATCCGGCCGGGCGCGCCCGACCAGCTCGATCGACATCAACGCCAGCGGCAACGTCGGCATCGGCACGGCCTCGCCGGGCCATCGTCTCGAGGTCGGAACGAGCGGCGCCGTCGAGATGGCCGTCTCGAACACCAGCACCACTGGCGGGGTGGCCACCAAGTGGTTCTTCCAGAGACGACAAGGACGCCAATCGCACGTTGAAGATCTCGAAGGAGGGCGATGGCGGCACCGAGCTGACAGTGGTCGCCCGCCCGGACACCGATGGGGCAACGTTCAAGGTCGACGGCAGCATGCAGGCGACCAACGTGGTGTTCTCGTCGTCGCGCGCCCTCAAGCCCGAGATCCAGCCCGTCGATCCACTCGACGTGCTCGCCCGTGTGCAGGCGCTGCCGGTGAGCGAGTGGCGGTTCAAGGACGGGCGCCAGAACGTCCGCCACATCGGCCCGATGGCCGAGGACTTCCAGGCGGCCTTCGGGCTCGCTGCCAGTGGCAAGACCATCTCGGTGACCGACACGTCGGGCGTCGCCTTGGCGGCCATCCAGGGGCTCAACACCGAGCTGCAGGCCAAGGACGCCGAGATCCAGTCGCTGCGCACGCGGATCGAGGCGCTCGAGCAGGCGATCGCCAAGCTCACCCCTCAGCAGTAGGCATTCGGCGGCTGCGTCGAACGGGCGCGGCGTTCGACAACCGGCGGGACAGCCAAGGGGCTGTCCCGCTTGCATCTTGTAAAATCCCGCCACGATGTCTCCACAGGCGGCACGTCGTGGTGCCCTGCTGGGAGCTGCTGCACTCCTCCTGCTGGTGGTAGTCCCCTGGCTGACGGCGGCGTGGCGGCGGACACCGCCGAACATCCTGCTGATCTCGATCGACACGCTGCGATCCGACCATCTGGGCTGTTACGGCTACCCTCGTCCCACCACCCCGGCCATCGACGGCTTTCGGCGCGACGCGATCATGGCGAGGATGGCGCTCGCCAACGCGCCGTCGACCCTGCCGTCGCACGCTTCGCTGATGACGTCGCTGATCCCCCAGCACCACGGCGCCTCGCACACCCATCGGATCCCGCTCTCCCGCGAGGCACTGACCCTCGCGGAGGTGTTGCAGGAGCAGGGGTACGAGACCCTCGCGGTGGTCGGCAGCGGCCAGCTGGTACGCCAGTACGGGCTGGCCCAGGGATTCGAGGTGTACGACGAGATCCCGGAGGACCGCCCCTTCGCTGACACCGTGGCACGCGGCTTGGAGCTGCTCCTCCGGCGCCCCAGTGCCCGGCCCTTCTTCCTCTTCCTCCACACCTACGAGGTCCACCACCCCTACACGCCAACGCGCGAGCACCTGGTGGCGCTGGACCCCAAGTACGCCCACGGCGAGCTGCCCTCCTACTCGCCGGAGCGGCTCTGGGAAATGAGCGAGGAGAAGGACGTCTTCTCGCCGGCCGAGCTGCAACCGGTGATCGACGCCTACGATGGCGAGATCCACTCCATGGACCAGGCCTTCGCTGGCCTCGTCTCCAGCTTGCGCCGCCTCGGGCTCTACGATCGGCTCCTCGTCGTCTTCACCTCCGACCACGGCGAGGAATTCGGCGAGCACGGGTTCGTCGGCTGGCATTCCCACACTCTCTACGACGAGCTCTTGCGCGTGCCCCTACTGATCAAGTTGCCGGGCCAGCGGCAGCACGGGCGCACCTTGCAGCCGATCGTCAGCCTCATCGACGTCGCGCCGACGATCCTCGCGCAGGCCGGCATCGAGGCACCGGCTGACTTCGAGGGGCACGACGTGTTACCCTTGCTCAACGCTCCCTTGACCGCCACCCCGGCGGTGGTTTTTGCGCGCGAGAGAATGCCATTCGAGACTGGCCGTTTCTGGGGTCTCCGCCTCGGGCATTGGAAGCTCGAGGAAGGCCGCCTGCACGATCTCGGGCGCGACCCTCTGGAGCGCGTCGATCTCGCCGCCCAACGACCCAACGTGATGGCTGACCTGCAGAGGCTCCTCTACTCGACGGTGCGAGCGCGCCGGCCGTTGCGGGCCGAGGAGGTGAGCCTCGACGCGGAGACACTGAGCCGGCTGCGGGCGCTCGGCTATGCCAACTGATACCCGCGCGCGACGGGTTACGCCCGCAGTGACCGCGGCAAGAGGACGTGGCTTCCGAACTGATGGCTGACTGGCGTTCGCCCCGACGGGTCCTTGCCAGGTTCACCCGCAGCGTCACGCGGGTCCAAGTCGGTGGCCGCGCGGTCACCGCCGCGGTCGCGCCGCTGGACAGCGCAGGCCTGGCGCGGGCCGCCGCCATCCTGGGAAACGCCCGCCCGCCCGGCACGCTTCCGCCCAGGCTACCCTCGGCGGCATCGCTACTGCGGGCCGTGGCGGCGCCGTCACCCTCGCCTGCCGGGCGCCACGGCAGCTGCTTCGTCACCGTCTGCACCGTCAACCACCTGCACTTCGCGAGGGCACTCGTCGAGTCGTGCCGACGCCACCATCCCGAAGCCGCAGTCTACGTCGTGGTTGCCGACTGGGATGGCCGCGAGCTGCTGATCGTCGACGGCGCCACCCCCGTGGCAGGCCATGCAGTGGCGCCTCGGGATCTGCCCTTCATGTCGCTCAAGTACTCGGCGACCGACCTCTGCTGCGCGCTGAAGCCACACGCCCTCCAGCATCTCGTCGCGACCACCGACCATCGCCAGTTCGTCTACCTGGACTCGGACATCTACCTCTACGCGCCCCTGCGCGAGCTGCTGGCGCGCCTCGCAGATGCCAGCCTGGTGGTCATCCCCCACACCACCGCACCGTTGCCCTTTCCCGAACGCTTCCACGAAAGGCCCAGCCTGGGGGACCTCGCCTTCGCTGGACCGTTCAATGCCGGCCTCTTCGCCTTCGTCGTCGACCAGGAGGTCCTTCGCTTCCTCGCCTTGTGGCAGGAAATGGTGACGGCACCCGGCGCCTTCCTCGTCACCCAGGGTGGCCAGATGGAGCAGAACGCTTTCAACTGGGTGTCATGCTTCAGCGACCGCGTGAGCGTCCTTCGGGATCCCGCCTACAACGTCGCGTACTGGAACCTGCACGACCGTTCGCTGCGCTGCTCGTCACTCGACGACGAGCTGGGCGAGCCGACATGGACGGTCAACGGTCGGCCACTCGTCGCATACCACTTCAGCGGGTTCTCGCCTCTCCGCCCCTCGCAGCTCTCCCGTCACGACAACCGCTACTCGCTCTATACGCTGCCGTCGCTGGCCCGACTCGCCGACACCTATACCGAGCGACTCCTCGCATTGGGGGCGGAGGAGCAGTCGGCGATTCCCTACGGTTTCGAGCGGTTCCCCTCCGGAATCCCCGTCGACGCACGCATGCGCTACCTGTTCAAGGCGCACGAGACGTACCTGTGGCGGGACGTCGATCCCTGGAGCCCGGAGGGGGAGTCGCACTACTGCACGGCGCTCCTGCTGCCCATCCCCTACACCGGGAGCCTGCTGCCGGCGCTGTTCGACGAGATCTTCCGCGAACGTCCCGACCTCCAGTCCTCCTATCGCCATGCGCGACTCCGTCCCCATGAGCTCCTGCGCTGGATCGGCGCCAACGGGATCTACGAATACGGCTACGAAGCGCTCTTCGATCGCTACCGACCGACCACTCTCTCCGCCACCGGTCTTCGCGCTCTCGCGGAGGGCATGGACCGCTTCCCGGAGTCGTTCGCCGATCTCGCGGCACCGCTGCGCGGCGACCGCCATCGACTCCTCGAGCGCCTCGACGCTGCCGGTCTCGAAGACCTAGCCGTGGCGGTACGCACCACCGACGTCGAGCTCTTCCACTTGTCGATCGTGTGGGCCATTCGCCGGGTGTTCGACGAGCGCCTGGACCTGCAGCGGGCGTTCCCCGAGCCCCTCGGAGCCGACCTCGAGCGGTTTGCCGATTGGATCCGGGAGTGGGGTCATCGCGAGAGCTTTCTGCCTCCCGAGGCCGCCGACGTCTTTCTCGCCACCGCCGGCGGCCGGTCCCTGGCCCGCGTGTTCTCGTACCTGAGTCGCAACTGGGTCTTCATGGAGCACTGGCCGCTGGCACTGGTAGGCGAGGGGGCCGAGGAGCTCGCTACGCACCTCATGGCGGTCCTCCGGCACGGCGTAGAGCTCGACCTCGAGGATGTCGTCATGTTCCTGTGGACCATGGCGGTTCGACCCTGGGAAGGGATCGGGCTCACCATCGACCTGCCGATCAACGCGCGCCGCCAGCCGTCGCCGTGGCTGCCCGAAGGCCAGGAGCTCCTCCTGCAGCCGGTCCTGCAGCGCGATCGCCGGTTTCGCGACGCCCTGGACCGATATCGAAGAGAACACGGCACGGCGCGGGGCCAGCTCCAGGAGGCGTGCGCGCGCCAACCACGCGACAGTGCTTCGTCGCGCCACCTCTCCGTGCTCGAGGCCGTCGACCACCGGCGAGCGGGAGGCGCGGATAGGTCGCTACCCCGGCGCCCGGTGGAAGGCGGCCGCGCCGCGCGCCCGCCGCGAACGCGACTCCGGCCCGGAGTGAACCTCTTCGGCTATCACAAGAGCCCGATCGGGCTGGGCACGCTCACCCAGGGTCTCGCCATGGCGCTCGCCAGTTGCGGCACTCCGCAACAGCGAGTGGTGGTCGGCAACGTCGCGATGGAGCCCGACCTGCTCCCCCGCGACTTCGTTCGCACCTGGGATCCCAGCTACGACACCAATCTCTTCGTCAGCTATCCGCACATGCACGAGATGCTGCTGGGAGGGCAACCCGAGCATGTCGTGGCAGGCCGCCGGGCAATCGCCTATCTCGCCTGGGAGCAACGGGACGGCAGCCACTACTGGCCCACCGTCTACGCCGACTTCGATCAGGTCTGGGCCCTCTCCGGATTTGCCGCCGAGAGCATCGGTCGGTTCCTCGGGCGCCGAGTAGAGACGGTTCCATGCGTGGTCGACTTCGATTCCTTTCCGGCGCCGGCCACCAAGGTCGAGGTCGGGCTGGATCCCGATCTCTTCACCTTCCTCTACGTCTTCGACGCCAACAGCTCGATCGAGCGCAAGAACCCGGAGGCCGCCATTCGCGCCTTCGCGGGGACGTTCGCTGCGGGCGAGCCCGTGGAGCTGGCGTTGCGAGTCTCGAACGCTCATCGCCTCGACCACCGTCAACGCCTCAGGCGCCTGCTGCAAGCGATTCCTCCGGGGCTGAACATCCGGCTCCTGCTCGAGCCGCTTTCGCGACACGACCTGCTCCGCCTGCTCTCCGCAGCCGACTGCTACGTCTCGCTCCACCGCGCCGAAGGGTTCGGCTACACCTGCGCGGAAGCGATGGCGCTTGGTCGGCCGGTCATCGCCAGCGCCTACTCGGGCAACCTGGAGTTCATGTCCGCTGACAACTCCTTCCTCGTCCGCTGCGGCGAACGCGAAGTCGAGATTCCCGACGGGCCATTCCAGCGCGGCAGCGTCTGGGGCGACCCCGACGTCGATGACGCCGGGCGCTTGATGCGACAGGTCTTCGAGAATCGTCGCACCGCCGCCGCCATCGGTCTTCGCGCCGCCGCCGACGTGCGCCGCGGCCTTTCGGCGGCGGTGGTGGGACGGCACATCGCCGCGCTGCTCGGCTACCCTGCCCCCGCCCAGGCATCGCGCGGCGGGACGCGTCTCGCGGTGCCCTCGCCACCCTTCTGAGGCCCACCCTTGGGGCGCTGCCGCCTTACCGAGCTGTCAGCCCGCCATCGGCTCGCCGAGCTTGACGAAGAGCGACTGGCGACCGCGCAGCAGAGGATAGTATCCCCCGTCGATCAGTACCGGCGCGAGGAGACGATCCTTTCCTCCCTCCAAGGTTCTGAAGTCGGTATCGTCGACTGCGACGAAGTGCGTCGGCGCCAGCTTGTCGCAGCTCCTGAGATAGGCCTCCAGGTGCAGCTCCGCGTAGCGCGGCGTCCCCTTGTCCCAGCCATCGAGGAAGAGCAGGTCGATCTCCTGGTCGAAGCGCGACAGGAGCTCGAGACCGTCTTCCGGAATGTGGAGATGCAGATTCGAGGGAAACGACAACCCGAGGTTCGCGTACGATCGCTCGATCTGCAGCCGGCAGTCGACATCCACGTCTACGCTGTGCACGTCAAAACCAGCGCGGGCGAAGAAGAAGGTCGAGTGCCCGTCGTTGCAGCACGGCGGTGCGCGAAAGGCGTCGCCACCGGCCGCGAGTGGACAACTCGGGCTCATGGCGTTCCTCATCGCGCCGATCTCGACCACGCGGTGACCGCCGGCGATGGCGAGCAGGTCGATCGTCGTCAGCAGATAGGGAAGCGGCTTCGCCCTCTCGCTGGTCTGCTGCTCCCAGCTGAGGTCGTCCTGATCCCAGTACCGCAGGTCGACTCGGAAGTCCATGACCCGGCGCAAGAGGGCGGGCAGCAGGCTGCAGCGTTGGTTCACCGACGTGCTCCGGTCGACTCGATTCTAGCCGGCGCCGGCGAGCGGCATGCTCCGGCACCGCCAGGTGCGGCAGGCTCCGCCGATTCGGCCGTGCACCCCTGTCAGCCCGCAGCCGAGGGCGAACCGAGGACGAGATGCCAGACGATCCGCTCGTTGGCCACCTAAAGCATCAACCCCACCAGCGCAGCACCCCGTCGAGGGTGCTACCGGCGGCAAGCGACCCCAGCCTTCGGCGCGACGGCGACGGCCTGCCCATCCCACCCGACGAGCTGGTGGTCGGCTACGCAGACTCCGCCAGCGTCTATCTCGAGAGCGGCGCACTGCACGTGCGCACCATGTTGGCGAAGCTCGCCGAGGGCGGCTGCAGCCTGGCAGCCGGAGGCCGCATTCTCGACTTCGGCAGTGGCGTCGGGAGAATGATCCGGCACCTCGGAGACCACGCCGTCAGCGGCGAGGTCTGGGGCGTCGACATCAGCGCCCCACACGTGCACTGGTGCGAATCCAACCTGAGCCCGCCCTTCCACTTTGCCACCACCACCACCATCCCGCACCTGCCGTTCCGCGATGGCTACTTCGACCTCATCTACGCCGCCTCGGTGTTCACTCACCTCGCGGACCTCGCAAACGCCTGGATACTCGAGCTACGAAGGGTCTGCAGGACTGGAGGGTTCGTGTACCTGACCATCCATGACGACTCGACGCTGGAGTTGTTCGAGGGTCTCTACGCCGAGCACTGGCTTGCCCGGATGGTGCAGGAGGACCCGAGCTACCGCGCCAACGCGGGCAACTTCGGCATGCTAGTCATCGGCAACGACGTCGAGGCGCAGGTCTTCTATGGCAGAGACACCTTTCGTCGTGCCCTCTCCGTTGCCTTCGAGGTCCGCGGCGTCCACCCGCAGGCACACGGCTATCAGACGGCCTACGTGGCCCGCGCGAAGCCTGACTGATCGAGGACGGAAGGATGCTGGCTCCCCTGCCCCGGAGGTCCGGGGAGCCCGCAGGCCTGTTCGTCGGCTGGAAGCCTTCTACTGCTGGGTGATGATGCCGTTGGCGTTGGGAGCCGTCGAGCCGCCGTTTCCCGAAAGGCGATTGTCGCCAGTCGAGGCGACGCTGGCGCCAGGGGCGAAGGCGATGCCCACGGTGTTGGTATAGAGCTCGTTGTTGGTCAGGCGGATCGCGGCTCCCGAGACAGACGCGTTCACGGCCGTGCCGTTGAACGACAGGATGGAGTCTTCGATATTCAGATTGGCCCCGTTCGCCGAGACCAGCGCTGCCGTGCTGTTGCGGGTGATCGTGGAATTGCGGATGGTGGCGAACGCGTTGGTGGACATCTCGAGCCCCGTCGTCAGCCCGTTCAATGACAGGTTGTCGAAGATGCCGACGATCGATCCTGCCGTCGAGCTCATGCGGATTCCGGTGGCCAGTCGGGCCATCGTCACGTTGTGCACCGTGAGGGTGCCGCCGGCCGACACGGCGACGTCGATGCCGCGCGTGGTGAAGCCGGTGATCGTCACGTTTTCGACCAACACGGAGAGCCCGGCCAAGTAGCGGATGGCATTGATCCCGGTGCCGACGCCGTTGATCGACAGGTTGCGCAGGATGACGCGATCGCCGGCGCCGGCGTTGATGATGATTCCGTTCGTTCCCGACACCAGGATTCCGGCGAGCGTGCCGTCACCATTGAGGGTGATCGACTTGGTGATGGTGATCGCTCCGAAGCCGCCGGGGTCGAGGACAGAGATCTCCCCTCCGGCGGCGGTCTTCGAGATCGCGCCCGCGAAGGTCTTGCAGGGTGCCGTGCGGCTGCAGGGATTGGCGTCGTCGCCGACGCCTGACACCCAGGTCCTGGTTGCCTGTGCACGCAGGGAGGCGCTCGAGCCAGCAGCGAGAACGGCGAACGCTACCAACACGAGACACGGACGAAGGCGCCGATGCATGGCCATACGATCCACTCCTGTAAGAGAACCGCTGTTTGCTGCGACCGCACCGCGGGCAACCTCTTGGTGACGCACTTCACAATACACCGTCCTGAGCTTCTCTGCCGATCCGGCTCCCCGAGCCACCGCGGGGGCACTTGGCGCCCAAGCGCTCCGGATCGAACCCCAGCGGCCTTTAGGAGATAGCTTCCAGCCGCTCGACGATGCGCTGCGCCGCCCGTTGCCAGGTCCAGCGCTCCGTCATCTCTCGCGCCGCCGCCAGCCCCCGGCGGCGTGCCTCTTCGCGGTGCTCGTAGACGTGGCGCAGCAGGTGGCGCAGGTGCTCCGGGTCGGGGTCGCTCCAGCAGAACCCGTCGTAGTACGGGCACTTGGCGACCGCCGGCACGACACCCCGCGCCCGCAGCGGGTAGGCGATGCCGGCGTGCACGAAGTCGCGGTGCGCTCCCCAGTCGGTGGCGATCGCCGGCAGCCCGCAGGCCATGGCTTCCATCAACGGCATGTTCCACCCCTCGCCGCGACTGGGCGCCAGGAAGCAGTCCGCCGAACGGTAGAGCGAGCCGAGCTGGTAGTGCGGGAACTCGAGGTTGAGCAGGTAGGAGATGCGGCCGCCGGCGGGGTCGAGCGCCAGGCGCCGGATCTCGCGCTTGAGCTTGACCTGGGGGTCGCGGTTCATGATCTTGCACAGCAGGCGCACCGGCTCCCTGGCGCTGAAGACGTCGTTGAAGGTCTTGAGCAGCAGCCAGGGCTCCTTGCGCTCGCCCCACTCGAAGAGCGAGAGGAAGAGGAGCTCGCCGCTGGGATTCGGGTAGGAGACCACCCGCGGGTGGAAGTAGTGGGGGTCGACGCCGAGTGGCATGACGTGGATGGGGCGCTCGACGCCGCTGCGCAGCAGGCCATCGCGGTTGAACGTGCTCGGTACCCACACCTCGTTCATGCGGTTCGCCTGCCGCACCCACTCGCGCGGGAAGCCGTCGACCTCGAGCATGGTGAAGCCGATCTGGTAGCGCCCGCGGTTGCGATGGAAGGTGTCGGCCTGGCCGTAGCTCACCGCCACCGGCGGGCGGCGCGGCACCGGCCGCGAGCGGACGACGTTGAGGCGATAGTCGCTGCCGTCCTCGGGCTCGGCGATCGGGAACACAGTGTTGGGGCCGTAGAGGTAGCTGTAGGTCGCCCGCACCCCCTGCTCGTCGAGGGCCTTGAGCAGCTCGCGGCTGCTCATCGCGTAACCGGTCGGGAAGTTGGTCAGCGACTGCCAGTGCAGCTCGTGCCGGTAGTGGGCCGCGAGGCGCTCCCGCCAGCGGCGACGGAACGTCTTGCGGCTCTCCTGGAACAGCGCCGCAAAGCTTGCCGCGTCGCCCTGAGTCGACCCGTGCTCGTCATGGACGAGGGTGACGCCGCCGCAGAGCAGCACGCGCAGCCCCGCCTCGCGGGCGCGCAGGCAGTAGTCGGTGTCCTCGAAGTAGGAGCGGTAGTCGAGGGACAGGCCACCGATCGCGGTCAAGGCTTCGCGTCGCAGGTACGCGCATGCGAAGACGATCCCCTCGACCTCACGATCGGCGAGGTACTGGCCGACGTCCTTCTCGAGGGCGCCGATCTGCTGCCCCCACACGGTGTCCGGGAGGATGTAGGTGCCGGCGTGGAGGAGGCGTCCGTCGGGCAACACCAGGCGGCAACCGACGACGCCGACGTCGGGCGCCGAACGGGCGCAGGCGCGCAGCCGCGACAGCCAGTCGCGCTGCGCGAACACCAGGTCGTTGTTGAGCAGCACCACGTCACCGCCGGGAGGGCTGGCGTCGATGCCGGCGTTATTGCCGCGCACGAAACCGACGTTCTCCGGCAGCGCCAGCACCCGCAGCCGAGGTTCCGCGGCGGCCAGCGCGGCGAGCCGCTGCGGCGTCTCATCGCGCGAGCCGTTGTCGACGACGAGGACGCCGGCGTCGCCGAGCTCGGTAGCCAGCAGCGACGAGAGGCACCGCGCGGTGAGCTCCCAGCGGTTCCACGCCAGGACGATCAGCGTCAGCGGGCGATCAGCCGACATCCGGACCGTCGCCGGCCCGCTCCGCCTGCAGCGAGCCCCACAACCCGGTGAGCGCCTCCTCGACGTCGGCCGCGGTGGCCCGCGTGGTCTCGTGCCACAGCTCGGGTTCGCAGTAGGCCGGAGGCGGCGTGACCAGGCCGGAGACGACGCGGGCGATGAGCACTAGGTCACGCCGGCAGACCTGGCGCTGGATGGCCTGCAGCTCGCGCGATCGCCGCTCGAGCGCCGCCTCGAGCGCCGCCACCCGCGACTGCAGTCGGGCGATGGTGGCGCTGGCCGCGACCGGGAACTGCCGCTCGATCACCACGCTCGTCCGACCAGCCCGCGCAGCAGCTGGAGCACCTGCCAGCCACGCGAGCGCAGCACCGCGTGCTTGAACGAGGCGAGGTCCTCGACCTGCAGCCGCAGCCGCACCAGCTCGGCGAGGGCGGCGGCATCGACCGGCTCGCCGTCGTCGTCCTCGGCGAGAACGGCCAGCCGCTCGCGCAGCCGCGACTGCTCGTCCTCGCGCAGGGCGGCGTCGTATCGCTCGGCTTCGAGCTGCCCTTGCTGCTCCGGCGTGGGCGCCGCGTGACGGGGCGCCAGCACCGGCTTCTTCACCGCGTCGACTGCCGGCATCGCTCGTAAGTATATCGCGCTACGGCCCCTCGTCTCGCCGGCGCCGTCGCTCACGGCGCTCGTGCCGACCAGGCGCCGAAGCCACCCGACTCGAAGCCGTCGACGAGCAGGTCGCGCGCCACGCCCCGCCGCTTCTCGTCGCGGCGGAAGAAGCCCCACGGCGGCGCCGAGGTTCGCGAGATCGGGTTCCAGACGTGGATCACCGTGATCGTGTGGTCGAAGTTCGGCGGTGGCCCGCCGGTGCACGCCGGGTTGCAGCGGGCGGACACCGCGATCACCTCGATCTTCGCGCCGCTGCCGTCGGTCTGGAGGTCGGTCGCCGCCACGCCGGCGAGGCTGTCCTGGGTCATCAGAGTGGGCGGCGGATCGTCCGGGAAGTTGTCGGTCTCGGTGAGCTCGTTGCCGAGGCGGTCGAAGAGCGCCACCTCGCCGTTGGTGGGCACCAGGATCTCGACGTCGCTGTTGGCGAGGCTGGGCGGCCCGGCGGGGTCGTCGAGGACGTCCGCCACCACCGGCTCGCCGGCACTGAGGCTGCTGCCGAAGAAGTCCTTCACCACCGTCGAGAAGAGGGTCGAGCCGCCGCCGTCGAAGGCGTAGAGGCGGAACTTGCCGTCACTGGAGCGGGAGCTGCTCGCGGTGGCGACCACCTCCAGCTCCGGGTCGCTGTCGAGGTTGACGAGCACCGGCGAGGTGATGACCTCGCCGTCGGTGATCGCCGGCCAGCCGCTGACGGCGGTGCCGTCATGGTGCCAGGCGTAGAGCCGGGCGTTGCGGAGAGGGTAGAAGCTGCCAGTGCCGTGGACGATCTCGGGCAGGCCGTCGCCGTCGATGTCGCCCACCGCCGGCGAGCTGCTGATCACCTGGTCGAGGATCTTGGGAAAGCCGGGCAGCTCGGTGCCGTCGTAGCGCAGCACGCGGAGGCGCCCGCCGTCGTCGAGGAAGCTGTCGGTGCCGATGATGATGTCCCGCTTGCCGTCGCCGTCGAGGTCGTAGAGCGCCGGCGAGGAGAACACGGTGTCCTGCATGTCCTTGGGCCAGATGGCGGCGTTGTTGGAGAGGCCGTTCTCGCCGTTGACCACGTAGAGCTGGTGGTCGAGGCCGCCGAAGACCACCTCGGGCGTGCCGTCGCCGTCGACGTCGCCGATCGCCGGCGTCGACTCCACCGGGTCGCTCAGGCCGTTGGGCGGCCCCGGGGTGACGTCGCCGGTAATCACCGACCACATCAGCGTGCCGTTGGCGTGGAAGGCCTTCAGCCCACCGGGATTGCCGGTGTCGAAGGTGGAGCCGTAGCCGACGACGATGTCGGGCTGACCGTCACCGTCGAGGTCCCCGACCGCCGGGCTCGAGTAGATATGGGCGGGAAGCTGCACCGGCCATCCCGCCGCCACGCTCCAGGTGGTCGCGTTGACGCGCCGGATGACATAGAGCTTGCCGTTGCGCAGGCCGAAGACGATCGACTTGAAGCCCGGGGTGAGGCCGAGGTCGGCCGCCATCACCTGGCTGCCGACCGGCGAGACCTGGTTGACCGGCGTGCCGGCGATCTCGAGCGGAAACCCAGGCGCGTAAGGGGGCCCGGTCTGCCCTTCCAGCGGGGACCAGGCCAGCGCGCCGACCACCAGCGTGGTGGCGAGCGTGCGCGCCCAGACGGGCAGTGGCCGATTCGTTCGCATACGAGGGATGGAACACCCCATGGGAGCGAAGCAGTATAGCCAGCGGTGTCGATGGCTGCAGTGAAAGGCTACTCAGCTACTCGCAGCCGGCAGCGAGCACCATCACCGAGAGATCGCGCGGGTCCCGGGAGCCGGCCAGGATCTGCGCCGGCTTCCACGTGCGGTCGGCAGTCAGCACGAGGTGCACCGGCCGGCCGTTGCCGAGGCGGCCGAGAAACGGCGTGGCATCGAGGCGGTAGAGCTGGGGCCCGTCACGGGCGACGCGCAGGGTGCCGAGGGTGACGGCCCAGCCGATCGCCTCGTCGACGACGGTGACCTCAACAGCGACGTCTCCTACCCCGGCGCGGCGCAGCTCCGTCACCGGCGCCGCGAGGTCGAAGACCAGCCTGGGCGAGAGTAGGGTCACCCGCAGCTCACCGCGCTTCTCCATCCAGCGGAAGGTCCCCTCCCACGGGTAGAAGCCGCTCACCACGGCGACGTCCTGCGCGCCGCTGCGGAAGTCGGCGAATCGGACGATGTGCGCGTCGGTGAGGCGGCCGCTGGCGTCGATCGCCAGGTAGGGCAGCGGCTCCCCGATCTCGCGCGCCCACGCCTCGAGGACGGGGTTGAGGACGGCGGCGTCCCGCGCTCCGACCTGGCCACTCCCCAGTCGCATGCGGCCGCCGCCGCGGGCGATCACCTCGAGAACCACGGCGGTGCCGAGGTAGCCGTTGTGCACGTCGGGGAACCACAGCGGCGCGTCGGGGAGGGTGAGGGCGGGCGCCCCCGGCGGCAGCTCGGCCGCCGCCCGCTCGAGGCGGTCGGCCAGCCGCGCCAGCTGCTCGAAGCGCCTGCCGTGCGCCGCGTAGACGCTGAACGGGATGCGCCCGATCATGGCCCGGCGGTGCAGCACCAGCTCGCTGCCGAGCGCCAGCAGCAGGAGGGCGGCAACCGCCAGCCGTTGGCGCCGCGGCCAGGCGAGGAGGCGCGGGCGGACGGTGGCCACCACCGCGCCGGCGAGGAGCGAGAGCGGCACCAGCAACGGGAAGTAGTAGCGATCGGCGTCGTAGAGCTCCCAGAACGTCGAGCGCCACCGTCCCAGCCCCACCAGCACGAGCCATCCCAGGGGACCCAGCGCTGTACCGAGGGCGAGCGCGGCCAATCGTGGCGCCCCCTTGCGCCAGAGCGTCAGCAGCAGGGCGCCGACCGGTGCGGCGACCGCCAGCCCCAGGATGCAGCCCAGGACCGCGGTCCGCCGGCCCGGATCGGAAGCGACGATGGGGATGCCGGGGAAGACCAACCGGAAGGGCGCGGTCAGCAGCAGGAACACGGCGCGGGGCGCGCCGTGCAGGAAGCTCACCGACACCAGCGGGCCGAAAGTATGGGTGTAGAGCCACGACGCGACCGCCGCCACTCCCGCCGCCGCCAGGAGGCAACCGGCGCCGAAGGCGCCGATCGACCAGCGGCGCGCCCCCGCCCGGCGCCGCTCGACCTCGTCGATCAAGACCGGCAGCGCCACCATCGGCACCAGCGTGCTCTCGGTGAGCAGGGCGAGCGCGATGGCGCCGCCGGCGAGCAGCCGCACGCGCCAGCGGCCCCGGGAGCCGTCGCCGGCGAGCAGCAGCGAGGCGCCGGTGAGCAACGCCATCGCCAAGGGAAGCGAGGAGCCGGAGGGGAACCAGACCCACATCGACGACAGACCGCAGGCGCCGACGTAGAGCAGCGCGGTCGCCACCGCCGCGGCGCGGGAGTCGCTGTAGCGACGGGCCAGGAGGCCGAGGAAGGCTGCGGAGGCGGCATGCGCCGCCAGCACCAGCAGGCGGAACGGCAGCGCGCGGACGCCGAACAGCTTCAGGCTGGCGAACAGCAGCAGCCGGAAGCCGGCGACGATGTGCTCCCCCTGGGGACGGAACACCGTCTCCCAGAAGCCACTCTTGCCGGCGAGAGCGACCGCCGCCTGGTTGATGTAGTCGATGTCGTCGTAGGCCCACGAGTTGCGGAGCGTGGGAAAGTAGAGGAGGAGGCCGAGGCCCAGGGCGAGGAGCCAGAGGCCGGGGCCGGAGGCCAGCGTGAGCCTCCTCGGCGCCGCCGGCCAGGGCTCCGGCCTCGCCACCGACAACGGAGCGCGGTTCGCGGGTTGCACGGGACCCGCGATCGTAGCAGCGGCGTGGCACCACTCCTTCGCTATGATCCGCCCTCCCGGTGGTGTCGACAACGAAACTCGACGGCCCGATGACCGACGAGATCCCGGAACGCGACGACTGGGACCGGCACTGGCGGCGCCTCCGGGGTAGCGGCGCGTCGGTGTTCGGCGGGCTGGCCTCGCTGGTGCGCCGCTCCATCCTGGCGCCCGCGGTGCACGCCTACAGCGAGCGTACTTTCCCCGCCGGCGGCGTCCTGCTCGAGGCCGGCTGCGGCACGGCGCAGGCATCCGCCGCCATCCCCGCCGCCGGACGCACGCTCATCGGCCTCGACTTCTCGCTCGCCGCGCTCCTCGAGGCGCGCCGCGGCGGCTCCCCGCAGCGGCGCCTGGTGAGCGGCGACATCCGCGCCCTCCCCTTCGCGGACGACTCCCTGGACGGGATCTGGAACCTCGGCGTCATGGAGCACTTCACCGCCGAGGCGGGGAACGCGGTGCTGCGCGAGCTGCGACGCGCCCTGCGCCCGGGGGCCTGCGCGCTCCTCTTCTGGCCCCCCGAGCACGGCCTCTCGCGACTGGTGCTGGCACCGATCGAGTGGCTGCGCAGCCGGGGCGGGCGACCGTTCCACTTCTTCCCCGACGAGGTCAACCGCCTGCGCTCGCGTGCCCACGGCCGTGAGACCCTGCACGCGGCGGGTCTCGAGCCGGTGGCGGTCGACTTCACGCCCCGCGACGCCTTCATCCACCTCGTGCTGGTAGGGAGAAAGCCGCCGCGGTGACCAAGCTCGCCGTCGTCATCGCCGCCTACGACGAGGAGGAGAACGCCGAGCCGCTGCTGCGGCGGCTCCACTGCGACGCTCGCCGGCACGCGCTGGGAGGTGATCTTCGTCGTCGAGGGGCGCGACCGCACGCGGACCATCCTCGAGCACCTCGCCGCCGAGCTCGGCGGCGACATCCGCGTGCTCTATCGCGAGTCGCCGGGCGGGCTCGGCAACGCCTTCCGCCGCGGCTTCGCGGCCATCGCCGCCGACACCGACCTGGTGGTCACCCTCGACGCCGACCTCAACCACCAGCCGGAGGAGATCCCACGTCTCGTCGCCGCCCTGCAGAGCCGCGGCGTCGACGTCCTCATCGGCTCGCGCCTGGTGCACGGCAGCGTCGTCGAGAGAACGCCGCTGTGGAAGCGGTTCCTGTCCCGGGTGATGAACGCCCTGATGCGCGTCCTCTACGGGCTGCGGGTGCACGACAAGACCTCCGGCTTCCGCGTCTATCGCGCCGAGGTGCTGCGCGCGGTGGAGTTCAGAAACCAGGCTTTCGCCTTCCTGCCCGAGCTGCTCGTCCGCGCCCACCAGGCCGGCTATCGCCTCGCCGAGGAGCCCATCCGCTTCGTGTTCCGCCGGCGCGGCCGGTCCAAGCTCGCCTTCTGGCCGACCAGCTTCAGCTACCTGAGCCTGCTGCGCACGCGGTTCCGTCGCTGAAGCAACTGGTGCCGACCCTGGGCATCGCCGCGCCAGCGGGACACCGCCCGCTCGACCGGTGTGCTCCCGGAGGCGGCGCCTTCGCGGGGGCAAGCGTGTAGGATCTGCTCTTCCCCGTGCCACTGCCGATCGCGTGCACTGTCGTCGCCAACAATTACCTGGCGTATGCCCGGGTGCTGGCGAGCTCTTTCCGGGATCTCCACCCGGAGGGCAGCTTTCACGTCCTGGTGGTCGATCGGCCCGACCCAACGATCGACTACGCCGCCGAGCCGTTCCTCACCACCTTCGCCGAGAAGCTCGGCCTGCCGGGATTCTCGCACCTCGCCTTCCGCTACTCGGTCCTCGAGCTGTCGACCGCCCTCAAGCCCGCGTTCCTGATGCACCTGCACGCACGCACCGGCTGCGCCGCGGCGACCTACTTCGACCCCGACATCCTGCTCCTGCAACCGCTCGACGAGCTCGGCGCCATGCTGGCCGCGAACGACCTGGCGCTCACCCCGCACGTGACGGCGCCGCTCGAGGACGAAGCCACCCCGGGGGAACGCGACTTCCTGCTCTCCGGCGCCTACAACCTGGGCTTCCTCGGCGTCGCCTTCAACCAGCGCACGCTGCCATTCCTCGACTGGTGGCATCGCCGCCTGATGCACTCCTGCCGACATGCCGTCGAGCGCGGCCTGTTCGTGGATCAGCGCTGGATGGACCTCGCGCCGTCGCTGCTCGATCGCGTCGCGGTGCTGCGCGACCCGGGCTGGAACGTCGCCTATTGGAACCTCGCCCACCGCTGGCTGCAGCAACGCGACGGCGTCTGGATGGTGGGAGACTCACCGCTGCGCTTCTTCCACTTCAGCGGCCACATGTTGGAGCGCCCCGAGCTGCTCTCGCGCCACCAGAACCGGTTCGACCTCGCGGAGCGCCCCGACGTCGAGCCGCTGTTCGCCGACTATGGGGCGCGCCTGCGCGCCGCCGGCCACCGCGAGCTCGGCCGCCGGCCGTATGCCTTCGGCGCCTTCGACGATGGCGAAGCGGTGCCGCCGCTGGCGCGCCAGCTGCTGCAGGACGTCGATCCGGGCGCGGCGCGCTGGCCGCAGCCGTTCGCTACCGGCGGCGCGGGCTGTTTCCGGGACTGGCTGCACGGCGCCGACGACCCTGGCGAGACCGTTTTCCTGCCCCGCCTGGCAGCCGCCATCTGGGACGCCCGTGCCGACCTGCGGCAGGTCTTCCCGGCCCTCAGCGGCGCCCCGCGCGCCGCCTTCGCACGCTGGCTGCTGTCGCACCCGGACCAGGGGGTCGACAGCCGCCTTCTCGCCCGCATTGCCTGCTCGCTGCAGTCGCCGACCGACGGCGGCCTCGGCGGGGGACGCCTCGAGTCGCTGCTGCGGCGGACGCGGGAATCCCTGGCCGATCGCGGCCTGCTCCCCGCCGAGTCCCTGTCGCGCCAGGAGGCGCGCTCGCTCACCGTCGAGGCAGGGCCGGGGCCCGACCCCGAGGGCCAAGTGCGGGTGCCACGGCTCGGCCACGTCCTCCACCGCCTGCGCGCCGACCTGCAGGCCAGCTTTCCCGACCCCTTCGGGACCGACCGGGCGGCGTTCGCGTTGTGGTACGTGACCTCCGGGCGCAGCGAGTACGACCTGCCCTGGCGGCTGGTGTGGCCCGTGCTCCGGACGCTGCCCGCCAGGCAGCGGGCATGGGCCGTGGCCCGAGGCCTCCGCAACTGGTGGCGTCGGCCGCCGTTGCGGCGACCGCCCGCCGCCGCACCATCGCCGGCCTCGGCGAGCATCGGGAGGCTGGCGGCAGCCCCCTGGGGCGTCAACGTGATCGGCCGTGCCGCCGCTCCCACCGGGGTCGGCGAGGCGTGCCGCGGCTCGCTCGCCGCCCTCACCGCCGCCGGCGTGCCGCACGTCCTGTGGAGCCTGGGCAGCAGCGCCTTCGAGCACCACGCCCGAGCCGGGGCGCCGCAGGGCGCGCCCTACGAGGTCGACCTCCTGCACGTCAACGCCGACACCATCGGCCAGGTGAGTGAGCGCCTGCCGCGGGCGACGACCGCCCGCTACCGCATCGGCTACTGGTTCTGGGAGCTGGCGCACTTCCCTCTTGCCTTCGCGCCCGCCTTCGACCACGTTCACGAGGTGTGGGCCCCGTCACGCTTCTGCCTCGACGCCTTCGCGCCGCTCGCGCCGGTGCCCGTGCGCTGGGTGCGGCCGGCGGTGGTCCCCCGCCTGGCGGCACCGCGGCCGCGCAGCGAGCTCGGCGTGCCGCCGGATCGCTTCCTCTTCCTCTTCGCCTTCGATGCTCACAGCGTTCCCGAGCGCAAGAATCCGCGCGGCCTGCTCGCCGCCTTCGCCAAGGCGGTGGCCCGCAGCCCCGTGCCGCTGCACCTCCTGCTCAAGGTGAACCACGGCGACGAGGCGCCCCTGCTGCTCGGCGAGCTGCGCCAGGCAGCGGCCGGGCTGCCGGTGAGCTTCTGCGCCGCGCCCCTGTCGCGGGCATCGACCGATGCCATGGTGGCGAGCTGCGATGCCTTCGTGTCGCTGCACCGCTCCGAGGGCTTCGGCCTGCCGCTGGTCGAGGCAATGCAGCTCGGGCGGCCGGTCATCGCCACCGGCTACGGGGGCTGCTGCGACTTCCTCGACGAGCAGGTCGGATGGGTGATCCGTCACTCGCTGGTTCAGCTGTCGCAGCCGCACGGCCCCTACCCGCGCGGCGCAGTGTGGGCGGAGCCCGATCACGAGCACGCCGCCGAGCTGATGGTGCGCGTCGCCACCGATGCCGGCGCGCGCGAATGCAAGGCCGAGGCGGCCCGCCACCGGGTGCAGGAGCTCTACTCCCCGGAGGCGGTCGGCGCGTGCATGCGTCGCGAGCTCGAGCGCATCCTGCGGCCGGCGATCGGCGTGACCGCTCTCGACAGGACCCTGGCCGCACCGCCGGCCGTGCAGTTGGAGCTCGTCGGCGGACACGCGCGCGGCGGTTAGCTCGCCCCGCCACCCTCGTCGCCCGGCCTGCTGCGGCGCTCGGCGGGATTATCGACCACCAGCACCCGCGTTGCAGGAGGGGTATGTGCGGCCGCTACAGCCTGTCGAGCCCGGCGCAGCTGGTGCGCGAGACCTTCGACGTCGAGGAGCGCGCCGCCGCCCCCTCCGTGCTGGCTTCCGGGCCGCGCTGGAACGTCGCACCCAGCCAGGAGGCACCGGTGGTGCGGCTGGGTGCCCTCGCCCAGCGGCACCTCGACCCGCTCCGTTGGGGTCTCGTCTCCAGGGGCGCACAGACGCCGGCTGGCGGCCCGATCAACGCCCGCAGCGAGACCGCGAGGGCGCTCCCGGCCTTCGCCGAGGCCTTCCGCGAACGGCGCTGCCTGGTCCCCGCCGATGGCTTCTACGAGTGGCTCGAGCTCGAGGGCCGCCGCCACCCTTTCCACATCCGGCGCCGCGACCGTCGCCTCATCGCCTTCGCCGGTGTGTGGGGACGATGGCAGGGTCCCCGTCATCCCCCAGTGGAGAGCTTCGCCATCCTCACCTGCCCACCCAACGACGTCGTGCGGCCGCTCCACGACCGCATGCCGGTGATCCTCCCCGCCGCCGCCTGGGACGCCTGGCTCACCGCCGACATCGACCCCGCGGCGCTCCAGCTGCTGCTCGTTCCCTGGCAGGGCGGCGAGCTCGAGGCGGTGCCTGTCTCCCCGTTCGTCAACCGTGCCGACCACGAGGGGGAGGAGTGCGTGCGCCAGGTGGCGCCGCCGTCGGCGCGGCAGCTGAGCCTGCTGCCTCCACCGTAGCGCGCCTCGGGCGCCTGCCGTCGCGGAGGGCTAGCGGGGAACGGGAAGCCGATCCGCCACCGCCAGCCCGGCGACGATGCCCGTCATGCGCGCCGCGCTGTCGAGGGTGACGATCCCCTGGACGCCGGCGGCGTCGGCCACCACCGCCGGCGAGGGCGCACCGCCTTGCAGCGCCGCGACGACGTCGGCGAGGGCCGACTCCGGCGCCACCACCAGGACCCGGCGGTCCATGGCCTCGAGCACCGACGCCTGGCGGCCGAGGCGGCCGAGCGCCACCAGCAGCAGCCCGCGCGGCAGCGCCCCCACGGCGCGACCCCAGGCGTCGATCACCGGGAAGTCCTCCTGCGGCGTGCGCAGCAGCAGCTGGGCGGCGCGCTCGAGCGGCTCCTGCGGCGCCAGACGCTCGAAGCGCGCGATCATCGCGTCGCGCGCCCGCCGTCCGGCCAGCGCCACCGCCCGCTCCCCCGCCGCTCCCTGCTGCGCGGCGCCGAAGAAGAGCAGCAGCGCGAGGAGGATCAGCGGCAGCCCCGAGCCGCCAGGCAGCAGCAGCGCGAACAGCGCCAGGCCGGCGGCGAACAGCTGCCCGACGCGGGCCGTCGCCCGTGCCGCCACCGGCGCCGGCAGCGCCAGCGCCAGCAGCGCCCGCAGCGCCCTGCCACCATCGAGCGGGAAGGCGGGCACCAGGTTGAAGCCGAACAGCGCCACGTTGGCGATCACCAGGTCGGTCAGCAGCCGGACCCCGGGATCCCCATCGGCGCCCGGCGGGTTGTTCCACAGCAGGAGCGCCACCGAGCCGAGCAGCGCCACCCCGAGGTTGACGAAGGGACCGGCGAGGGCGATGGCGAGCTCGGCGGCCGGGCCGGGCACGCCTCGCAGGCGCGAGACGCCGCCGATGGGGAGAAGGACGATCTCCTCGGTGACCACCCCGTGACGCCGGGCCACGAGGGCATGTCCGAGCTCGTGGAGCGTCACCGAGCCCACCAGCAGCAGCAGCCAGGCGATGCCACCGAAGACGCCGGCGCCGCTGCGGCCGGCCACCACCACCAGCCACAGCGCCAGCAGCACGAAGGTGGCGTGCAGGCGGATGGGGATGCCGAAGATGCTGCCGATCTGCGGCGCCCACACCCCGCCCCCGGGGCGCGGCGACGCGCCGGCGGGAGGCGGGCCACCGGCGGCGGGGCGTGGCGGCACGCCGGTCACCCTCCCGCGCTCACCATCCGCACTGGCGGCCTGCGTTCTGCTGGTCGAGCCAGGTCTTGAGCGGCGCGAAGTAGTCGAGATGGCGGTGGCGTCCATCTGCGACTCGCCGGTGAGCGTCTTCAGCGCCTCGGGCCAGGGGCGGCTCGCGCCCATCGCCAGCATCTCGTCGAGCCGCTGGCCGACCTCCTTCGATTGCCGTAGATCGAGCAGCGGTGCAGCGGGCCCTGGTAGCCGGCGATGCGGCACAGCGCGCGGTGGAACTGGAACTGCAGGATGCGGGCGAGGAAGTAGCGGGTGTAGGGCACGTTGGCGGCGACGTGGTACTTCGCGCGCCGGGTCGAAGTCCTGCTCGCTGCGCGGCGCCGGGCGGCGCCACGCCCTGGTACGTTTGCGCAGCTCCCACCAGGCGGCGTTGTAGCGGTCGGGCGGGATCTCGCCCGAGAAGACCTTCCAGCGCCACTGGTCGATCAGCAGGCCGAAGGGCAGGAAGGCGATCTTGTCGAGCGCCATGCGCAGCAGCTGCGGCATGTCGTTGCCGCGCCGCGGCACCTTGTCGAGCAGGCCGATCTGATGCAGGTACTCAGGCGTCACCGACAGGGCGATGGTGTCGCCGATGGCCTCGTGGAAGCCGTCGTTGGCGCTGTCCTGGAAGAGGATGGGCTGCTGGTCGTAGGCGCGCTGGTAGAAGTTGTGCCCGAGCTCGTGGTGGATGGTGACGAAGTCGTCGCCGGTGGGCTCGATGCACATCTTGATGCGCAGGTCCGTCTTCGTAGTCGATGTCCCAGGCGCTGGCGTGGCAGACCACCTCGCGGTCGCGCGGCTTGGTGAACAGCGAGCGCTCCCAGAAGGTCTTGGGCAGCGGATCGAAGCCGAGCGAGGTGAAGAAGCGCTCGCCGGTCTTCACCATGCCGCATGGCGTCGCACCTTCTTCGCCGCCAGCAGCTTGCGTGAGGTCGACCGAGCCGCCGCCGCCGCTCGGCGGCGCCACGATGTCGTAGATGTTGCCCCACTCCTGCGCCCACATGTTGCCCAGCAGGTCGGCGCGGATCGGGCCGGTCTTGGGCTGCACGGCGTCGCCGTACTTCTTGTTGAGCTCGCGCCGCACGTAGCAGTGCAGCTGTTGTAGAAGCGGCTTGACCTGGCTCCACAGGCGGTCGAGCTCGGCGGCGAAGGCGTCGGGGGGCATGTCGTACTTGCGAGCGCCACATCGCGCCGACGTCCTTGAAGCCGAGCTCGCGCGCGCCCTCGTTGGCGAGCTCGACGTAGCGCTGGTAGTCGCCGCGCATGGGCGCCGAGATGGTGCGCCACTCGCTCCACGCCGCCGCCAGCTGGGCCGGGTCGCGGCTCTCCGCCAGGGTGTTCGAGAGCTCCTCGAGGTCGAGACAGTCGTCGCCCGTCTTGCCGGGCGGACACCACTTGCCGGCGCCGTAGCCTGCCTCCATCGCCGCGGCGATGCGGGTGAGCTCGGCGCGCTTGGCGGGGTCGGCGGGGGCGGGAAGCGGCAGCGCCAGCGCCAGCAGCCTCACCTTGCGGTCGAGCCGGGAGGCAGCTGCAGCCCCTCGAAACGGTGGGCCTGCTGCGCCAGCTCGGTGGTGGCGGCGATCAGCCGGTCGTTGGCGGCGGCCGCCAGGACCTGGGTGTCGTAGGTGATGAAGTTGCTCTGCACCCACGCTGCCCGGCCGGCCTCGATGCTGAGGTCGCGCAGGCGCGCCTCGGCCGCATCCATGAACGTCTGCGCCTCCTCCACCGTGGGCGCACTGCCGCTGGCCGGCGCCGCCTCGGCGGCGCCCGCCGGCACGGCGACGGCGGCCACCGCCAGCGCCAGGAGCAAGGCCCTGCCGTTTCCCTTGCTGCGCATCCTGCCTCCTTGGGTCGATTGCGGTCGGTTTCGCGGTCGCCCGCGCGGGCGCCGTCGTGAGAGAAGCCTCAGCGATGCCCCGGCACCGATGACGCCGTGGCCCGTCGCGCGAGGCGCTGCTCGAGCGCCGCGGCGACGCGGTCGAGCCCCTCGGCCAGGGTCTCGCGCGAGCAGGCGAAGGAGATGCGGAGGTGGGCGTCGGCGCCGAAGGCCTCGCCAGGCACCACCGCCACGTGCGCTTCCTCGAGCAGGTGGCGAGCGAGGGCCAGCGAGCCCGAAAGCGCCTCGTCGAAGCACGCGGAGACGTCGGGGAAGGCGTAGAAGGCGCCCGCCGGCGGCGCGCAGCGGACCCCCGGCATGGTGGCGAGCCGGGTCGCCACCAGGTCCCGGCGCAGCTGGTACTCGGCGAGCCGCCGCGCCATGGCGTCCTCCGGCTCGGCAAGAGCGGCGAGCGCCCCCGCCATGGCGAACGAGGTGGGGTTGGAGGTGGCGTGCCCCTGCACGCGCAGCACGCCGTCGATCACCACCGGCGGACCGCAGACCCAGCCCAGCCGCCAGCCAGTCATCGCCCAGGTCTTCGAGAAGGAGCCCACCAGCACCACCGTCTCGGGGAAGCGCGCGGCGAGCGCCGCGGCGCTGGCATGGCGGGCGCCGTCGTAGACGAACTCGTCGTAGGTCTCGTCGGCGATCACCAGCACCCCGCGGGCGGCGGCACCCTCCACCAGGCGCTCGAGGTCGGCCGCGCCGAGGACGCCGCCGGTGGGGTTGCACGGGGAGTTGACGAGGATGGCGCGGGTGCGCGGGCCGATCGCCGCCAGCAGCGGCTCGGCACGCACCGCGAAGCCGTCGGCGGCGCGCATCGGTACCGCGACGGTGGTCGCCCCGGCGAGCTCGATCTGGGCGCGGAAGCTCACCCACGCCGGCGTCGGCAGCAGCACCTCGTGGCCGGGCTCGAAGAGGGCGAGCGCGAGCTCGAACAGCGCCGCCTTGGCGCCCACCGTCACCACCACCTGCTCGCTCCCCCAAGGGGCGCCATGGCGGCGCTGGTAGCGCTCGGCGATGCCCAGGCGCAGCTCGGGGATGCCGGCCGCGGACGTGTAGCGAGTGAACCCGTCGGCGAGCGCGAGCCGGGCGGCGTCCACCGCCGCCGGCGGCGAGGCGAAGTCGGGCTCACCGACGCCGAGGTCCACCACCGGCACGCCGCGGGTACGCAGCGCCGCCGCACGGCGAGAGACCTCGAGGGTGGCCGACTCCTGGATCCGCGAGAGGCGCGAGGCGAGGGCCATGCCCGCCGGATGGTATCACCGGGACGACGGCGCCCTCCGGCGGGGCGGCGGTGCCGGGAGGCGTGCCGGCGGCGGCCCACCACGGCGTTCGGACCGCTGCGCTCGCCGCGCCCGCGGCCGCGGAATCCGGCTGCTAACATCGCGGCGTGCGCAGGGCCTCGCTCCTCGTCGGCATGCTGCTCGTGCTGGCGGGGCCGTTGCCGGCTCTGCCGCTGGGACCCGAAAAGGCCACCGTCGAGCTCGACGTCGATCGCACCGCCTACGCGCCGGGCGAGAGCGGCCGCCTGGTCGCGCTGGTGCGCATCGAGGACGGCTGGCACGTCAACAGCCACCTGCCCACCTACGAGTACCTGATCCCCACCGCGGTCGAGGTGGCCCTGCCCGCCGGCTGGGACGCTCCCGAGCTCACCTATCCTCCAGGGAAGCTGGCGCGTTTCACCTTCGCCGACGAGCAGCTGTCGGTGTACCAGGGCGAGGTGCCGATCGTCGCCACCTTCCACGTGCCGGCGGCGGCGAGCGGCGAGGTGCCGGTGGCGGTCACGGTCACCTACCAGGCCTGCAACGACACCCAGTGCCTGCCGCCGGTCCATCACCAGCAGCAGGCGTCGCTGCGCATCGGCGCCGGCAAGCCCCGCGACAGCGGCTACTTCGCGCGCGGCGCCGTCGAGCCCGCCGCGCCCCCGGCTGCCGGCCCCGCGAACGCTCCCACGCCGGCTCCCTCCTCCGCGCGCCACCTGCTGGCGATGCTCGCCGTCGGCCTGCTCGGCGGCCTCATCCTCAACGCCATGCCCTGCGTGCTGCCGGTGCTGTCGATCAAGGTCTTCTCCCTCGTCAAGCACGCCAGCCTGAGCCGTCGCGAGATCGCCACCGCCGGCCTTGCCACCACCCTCGGCATCCTCGCCTCCTTCTGGGCGCTGGCCGGCGCGGCGGTGGCGGCGCGCCATGCCGGCGCGGCGGTGGGCTGGGGCCTGCACTTCCAGCAGCCGGCCTTCGTCACCCTGCTCGCCGTGGTGGTCGTGCTCTTCTCCCTCAACATGTGGGGGATCTTCGAGATCCGGCTGCCGGGACGGGTCGCCACCGTCGCCGGCGGCGGTCCTCACGAGGGCCTGGCCGGACACTTCGTCACCGGGCTCTTCGCCACCCTGATGGCCACGCCCTGCTCGGCGCCCTTCCTCGGCACGGCGGTCGGCTTCGGGCTCGGGCAGCCGGCACCCACCGTCTTCGGCATCTTCACCGCCATCGGTGTCGGCATGGCCTCCCCCTACCTGCTGCTGGCCGCCTGGCCGGGCGCGGCGCGGCTGCTGCCGCGCCCCGGCGCCTGGATGGTCCGGCTCAAGGAGGTCATGGGGTTCCTGCTCGCCGGCACTGCCGTGTGGCTGTTCTACGTCCTCGCCCAGGAGGTGAGCGCCGCCTCCCTGGCGCTCGTCCAGCTCGGGCTGCTGGTGCTGGCGCTGGCGGTGTGGCTGGGGCGCGGGGCACGGGCGGGCTGGCCGCTCGCCGCCGCCATGCTCGCCGTGCTGGCGACCGCCGGCGGCACCGTGTGGGTGGCGGCGACGGCGCCGCCGGCGCAGCGCGGCACGGGGAGCGAGGGGCCGCCCGGGCTCATCGCCTGGCAGCCCTTCGAGCGCGCGCGTGCCGAGCAGCTCGCCGCCGAGGGGACGCCGGTGTTCGTCGACGTCACCGCCGACTGGTGCCTGACCTGCAAGGTCAACGAACGGCTGGTGCTCGACACCCCGGAGGTGGCGGCGGCGTTCGCGCGCCTCGGCGTGGTGCCGATGCGCGCCGACTGGACCACCCGCGACCGCGCCATCGGCGACTTCCTCGCCGAGCACGGCCGCTACGGCATCCCCTTCTACATGCTCTACGGCGCGGGCGGCGAGCGCCACGTCTTCCCTGAGCTGATCACCCGCGACCTCATCGTCGGCGCCCTCGAGCCCACCCAGCGCGCCGCGCGCTGAGGAGCGCGCCTGGCCCGCTACCCCTGCCCCTCTTTGGCGCGCGCCCGCAGCGCGCGGAATCGCGCCAGCCTCTCCCCCAGCTCGACCTCGAAGCCGTTGCCGCCGGGCTGGTAGAAGGTGCTGCCGGCGAGCGCCTCGGGCAGGCAGTCGAGCCCCCCCACGCCCTCCTCGGTGTCGGGCGCGTAGACATAGCCGGCACCGTAGCCGAGCCGGTCCATGAGCTTGGTGGGAGCGTTGCGGATGGCCAGCGGCACCGGGTCGGCCGGGCGCTCCTCCACCGTGCGTCGCGCCGCGCCGAGGGCCCGGTAGACCCCGACGCTCTTGGGCGCCAGCGCCAGGTAGACCGTCGCCTGGGCGATCGCCAGCTCCCCTTCGGGCGAGCCCAGCCGCTGGTAGGCGTCCCAGGCGGCGAGGGCCTGCGGCAGCGCCTGCGGGTCGGCGAGCCCGACGTCCTCGCTGGCGAAGCGCACGAGGCGGCGTGCCAGGTAGCGCGGGTCCTCGCCGGCCGCCAGCATGCGCGCCAGCCAGTAGAGCGCCGCGTCGGCGTCGCTCTCGCGCAGCGACTTGTGCAGCGCCGAGATGAGGTTGAAGTGCTCCTCACCCGACTTGTCGTAGAGCAGCACCTTGCGCTGGGCGATGCGGGTGACGTCCGCGGCGCTGATCTCGCGCCGCTCCCCGGAGCTCGCGTCGGCCGCCGCCAGCTCGAGCAGGTTGAGCGCCCGGCGCGCGTCGCCGGAGGCCAGCTGGGCGATGGCGGCGAGCGCCGCGGCGCCGGCCGTCAGCTCGCCGCCGAGGCCACGCTCGGCGTCGGCGAGCGCCCGCTCGAGCACCCGCACCAGGTCCGCGGGCGCGAGCGGCGCGAGCACCACGACGCGGCAGCGCGACAGCAACGCGGCGTTGAGCTCGAACGAGGGGTTCTCGGTGGTGGCGCCGACG
This sequence comes from Thermoanaerobaculia bacterium, assembly GCA_963837455.1. Taxonomy (GTDB): domain Bacteria; phylum Acidobacteriota; class Thermoanaerobaculia; order Multivoradales; family JAIOJS01; genus DASYQD01. Next base: position 159,343 of record CAWINM010000001.1, read on the forward strand.
AGCACGATCTCTCCCGACTCGACGTAGGGCAGGAAGGCGTCCTGCTGGGCGCGGTTGAAGCGGTGGATCTCGTCGACGAACAGCAGGGTGCGGCGGCCGCCGCCGCGCGGGCCGCCGGTGCCGCGGTGCAGGCGCGCCGCCTCCGCCATCACTTCCTTGACCTCCTTGATGCCGGAGGTCACCGCCGAGAAGGGGACGAAGCGGCAGGCGGTGGCGGCGGCGATCAACCGCGCGAGCGTCGTCTTGCCGCTGCCCGGCGGCCCCCACAGGATGAGCGACGGGACGCGGTCCTCGGCGATGGCACGGCGCAGCGATCCCGCCGGCCCCACCAGCTCGTCCTGCCCCACCACCTCCTCGAGGGCGCGCGGGCGCATGCGCTCGGCGAGCGGCGCATCGGCGAGCGGCGTGTCGCCGCGCGGGGGATCGGGCAGCTCGTCGAACAGCGAGCGGCCCATGGGCTCAGACCGGAACCAGGTGGCGGCTGGGCCCGAGGAGCCGTCGCGCCTCGTGGTCCGACAGCGGCCGCTCGATGCGGGGTGATTCGCTCACCGCCACAGCTTGCTGCGGCCCGCGTTCGAGGAGGGCGGCGAGCAGCCACCGGCAGACGGTGCGGCGGGCCTCGGCCATGGGGCTATTCTCGCATCGCCGGCCGCTGACGGCGCCACCGGAACGCCGGCCCTGCCTCAGCCGGCGCCGATCGCCCGCACCAACGCCTCGGTGAGCTCCGTCGTCGTGCAGCTGCCGCCGAGGTCGCGGGTCAGCAGCCGCTGCTCGGAGACGACGTGGACGATGGCAGCCTCGATGCGCGCCGCGGCGGCGGTTTCGCCGAGGTGCTCGAGCATCAGCACCGCGCTGCGAATGAGCGCCAGCGGGTTGGCCAGGTTGCAGCCGGCGATGTCGGGCGCGCTGCCGTGCACGGCCTCGAACACCGCAGCCTTCTCGCCGATGTTGGCCCCCGGCACCACCCCGAGGCCCCCCACCAGCCCCGCCACCAGGTCGGAGACGATGTCGCCGTAGAGGTTCTCGCACAGCAGCACGTCGTACTGGTGCGGGTTGACCACCAGTTGCATGCACATGTTGTCAACGATGCGATCGTCGGCGATGAGGCCGGCGTACTCGGCGCCCACCTGCCGGCAGCAATCGAGGAAGAGCCCGTCGGTGAGCTTCATGATGTTCGCCTTGTGCACCGTGGTGATGCGCTTGCGCCCGTGCGCGCGGGCGTAGTCAAAGGCGAAGCGGGCGATGCGCAGCGAGGCCACGGCGCTGATGATCTTGAGGCTCTCCATCACCCCCGGCACCACCTCGTGCTCGATGCCGCTGTAGAGCCCCTCGGTGTTCTCGCGCACCACCACCAGGTCGATGTCGTCGAAGCGCGATGGCACCCCGGCGAGCGAGCGCACCGGCCGCAGGTTGGCGTACAGCACCAGCGCCTTGCGCAGGGCGACGTTGACCGAGCGGAAACCCTTCCCGACGGGCGTGGTGATCGGCCCCTTGAGCGCCACGCCGTTGCGCAGCACCGAGTCGAGGACCTCCTGGGGAAGCGGGTCGCCATGCTGCGCCAGCGCCTCGCTGCCGGCGCTGTGGTGCTCCCACTCGACCTCGGCGCCCGCGGCCTCGACGACACGGACGGTGGCGGCGGTCACCTCGGGACCGATGCCGTCACCGGGGATCAGCGTGATGGTGCGCGTCATGGGCGCGAATCATCGCACGCCACCGGCCGCGAGCGCAGGGGCCGGGCGGCGCCACTGGCGGCGACGGTCAGTGGCTGCCGCCGAGCTCTTCGAGCTTCGCCACCACGTCGCGGTAGTTGCTGTTGATGCCGTAGAGCTCGACGAAGGTCTTGCGGGCCGCCGTCTCGTCGCCCATCGTCAGGTAGACCTCGCCCATGTCGTAGAGCAGGGAGAGGGTCACCTCCTCTTTGATACCGGGCGCGGTGAGGCCACGCTGGTACCACTTGACCGCCAGCTCCGGCAGCCCTTTCTCGAGGAAGGAGACGCCCAGCATGGAGCAGCAGTCGACGAGGTGGGTGGGATCCTTGGCGGCGAGCTGGAACTCGCCGATCGCCTCGTCGAGGAGCCCCATCTCGCGATAGGCGATGCCGAGGTTGTAGTGGGTGTCGTAGTCCTCGGGCGAGAGGTTCTCGGCCACCCCCTTCTTGAACCCCTCGACGATCTCCTCGAGCGTCGGCTCCTCGCTCTGCGCGAGGATCTCGCCCGGGATCTTCCCTTCCTCGACTCCCAGCTCCTCCTCGAGCTCGGCGGCGAGGTCGAAGAACTCCTCCTCGTCGTCGAAGAGACGGTCCGGGCTCGCCGCCTTCTCCGCCTTGGGCTCCTCGCGCAGCCAGTCCATCCCGGTGTCGTCGAGGTCGAGCACCGACGAGGGGTGGCGCTCCTCGGGCAGCACGATGTCGGGCAGCTCTTCCTCGAAGGCCTCGCCCAGGAGTGAGGAGACCGGTGGTGCCTCACCGAGGGTGGGTTCCTCCGGCGGCGGCGGCGTCGGGAACGGCACCACCGCGGCGGGGCCCGCGGGAGGCGCGGCGGCGCTTGGTGGGACCGCCGGCGGCTCCAGCGCGTCCGCAGGAGGGGCGGCGACGGGAGGCAAAGGCGCGGCGACCGGCGGCGGCGCGGGCTCGCCGGGCGCGGCGGCGACCGGCGGCGATGCCGGTGCCCGCTTCGGCGGTCTCGCCGGCCGATGCAGCTCGGAGGTGAGCTCGGCGAGGGCGTCGTCGATCTTCGAGGGACGCTTGTCCGCCGCCGGCACGACCGGCCTCGGGGCGGGAGCGGGCTCCGGCTCCTCGAGCGCCCGAATCAGCTGCGAGACGCGGTCGTCCGGCGGCGGCTGCATCGGCGCCACGGTCTCGCCGGAGAGCTGCATGCCGGCGCGGGAGAGCTTCGCCAGCACGCGCTCCCAGACCTCCGGTGCCCGCCGTTCCTCGACGGCACGCCGCAGACGGCGGACGGCGGACTCCACCCGAGCGGCATCCCCGGCCCTGACGTTGAGGTCGACGAGCAGTTGCAGGGCGTCGAGGTTGTGGGGCTCACGGGCGAGCACCTGGTCGAGCCGCTCGAGCGCCTTCTCCTCGAGGCTGTACTTGGCGAACACCTCGGCCTCGGCGAGGAGGTCCTGCAGCCGCGGCTCCTCCGGCGCCTGGGTCGGCATGAGGCGGGATGCAGTGGGCCCCACCTCCTCCCAGCCAGGGGCCTCGACTTCGTCGGGTTCGAGCTCGAGCTCGAACCTCGGCACCTCGCCGAGCGGTGCCAACCCCTCGTCGCTGGGGGCGGCCGGCTCGGGGGTGGCCTCGTAGCCTTCGAGCTCGCCGACGGGCTCGAGCGCGAGCTGCGAGAGATCGACCTCGAGCTCGACGTCGCCGCCGAGCGCTGGCTCCTCGAGATCGGAGGCGAGCTCGCCGGGCGCGGCGCCGGCCATCTCCCAGGGCAGCTGGGTCTCCTCCTCGAGGCCGGCCTCCGGCTCGTCGGCGCCCGCCAACCCCGAGGCTGCCGCCAGATTCTCGGCGTCGGCGAGCAGGTCGCCGCCTCCGAGCTCACCGACCTCCATCTCGGGCAGCTCGAGGTCGGGCATCTCGAAGCTGAAGCCGGAGATGCTCCCCGGGCTGCTGAAGCCAGGAGGCGGTGTGGCGGCGGCGGGTTGGGCGGGCGCCGCCTCCCAGGGGTCGACGACCAGCGGCGGCTGGGCAGGCGGCGGTGGTTGCGGCTGCGGACGCTGGAAGGCGGTGCCCGGCTGGTCCATGTCGGCCGGTGGGCTCACCAGGCTGCCCGAGGGCTCGTCGATGTCGAGGACGAAGAACTCGTCCGAGGCCTCGGTGGGAGCGGCGGGCGGCGGCGCGCTCGCCCGTGGCGGCGGCGGCGCCGGCGGCACGAGCACCTCTGGGGGCGCCGGCTGTGGTGCTGGCGCGGCGGCGCGCGGCGGCGGCGCGGCCGCCCGTGGGGCCGGCGGTGGCGGCAGCGTCTCGCGCCCGTCGCCTCCGGGCGCCCCCTCCCGCAGGCCGGCGAGCCGCGCCACCTTCTCCGCCTGGGGGTTGGCGGCCACCGCCGAGGCGAGCAGCCGGGCGGCGGCCCCGGTGTGCCCGGCGTCCTTGATGCCCAGCACCGCGTCGGTAATGAAGGCGAGGTCCTCGGGATAGACCTCGATCGCCCGCTGGTAGACGCGCACCGCCTCCTCCACCCGGCCGTGCTGCAGCATCAGCTCGGCGATGGTGCGGTAGGAGCGCAGGGCCTTCTCCCACAGCTGCCCCTGCTGGTAGAGCTCGGCGAGCTTGAGGTGGTGGGAGGGGTTGTCGGGCTCGAGCTCGACCATCTTCTGGTAGATGTTGATGGCCGCCGCGGCGTCCTGGTGCTTGAGGTAGTAGTCGCCCAGGACCTGGTACTGCGTCCGCGCCTCGTTGGTGAGCCCCTGCTTGTGGTAGAGCGCGGCGAGGCTCTCGTACACCGCCAGCCGCGTGGGATCGAGCTTGATGATCTTCTTGTAGATGGCGATCGCCTTGACCAGGAAGCCGTCTTCCGTGTACTGGCCGGCGATCTGCGTGAACAGCCGCACCGCGTCGTCGATGCGCGCGATGCGGGCGTAGAGATCCCCCAGACGGTTCAGCGTCGAAACGTCGTTGGGGTTCTCCTTGAGTACCTTCAGGTACTCTTTGACGGCAGCGTCGATGCGCCCCTTGGCGACATACTTCTCGGCGACCTTGACGACTTGCTCGCGCTTGGTCACCGCGTCACCTCGGCCGCGGGCAGGGGCAGCTCGTGGACCGGAGCCCCCTTACGCCTCGGGGTCCGACGCCATCTCTTCCCGACGCTCACGGATGCGGGCCGCCTTGCCCTGCAGGTTGCGCAGGTAGTAGAGCTTGGCCCGGCGCACCCGCCCGCGGCGTACCACCTCGAGACGGTCGATCGACGGCGAGTGCAGGGGGAAGACACGCTCGACGCCGACGCCCCCCGAGACCTTGCGCACGGTGAAGGTCTCGCGGATGCCGCCGCCCTTGCGGGCGATGACCACACCCTGGAAGACCTGGATGCGTTCCTTGTTGCCCTCCACCACCTTGACGTGCACGCGCAAGGTGTCCCCGGCGCGGAATTCCGGCACCCCGTCCTTGAGGAACGGGGCTTCGATCACTCTCAACGCTTCCATGACGTCGCTCCTTGATCCGCCTTCGCCGGGTATGTCAGCAGCGCCACGTCAGCGATGACGCCCGGTTGCCGCCGCCGCCCCTGGCTCGAGGACTGCATATTATCCGTTCCCGTCCTGGCACTTGCAAGTTTCGAGCTCGGCCCGCTGCTCGCCGGTGAGCTCGGCGCCGGCGAGCAGATCCGGCCGCTTGGCGGCGGTGGCGCGCAGCGCCTGCCGCTGCCGCCAGCGCTCGATGGCGGCGTGGTCACCCGAGAGCAGCACGGCCGGCACCTCGCGCCCCTCGACCACCGCCGGTCGGGTGTAGTGCGGATGGTCGAGAAGGCCCCGGCGGAAGCTGTCGCGCTCCACCGAGCTCGCCTGCTGCACGACGCCCGGCACGCAGCGCGACACCGCCTCGATGAGCACCATCGCCGGCAGCTCGCCTCCCGACAGCACGTAGTCGCCGATCGACAGCTCCTCGTCCACCACCAGGTCGCGCACCCGTTCGTCGATCCCCTCGTAGCGGCCACAGAGGAGGAGCAGCTCGCCGCGCGCCGCGAGCTGCTGCACCCTGGCGTCGTCGAGGCGCGCCCCCTGGGGCGAGAGCAGCACACGGTGCGGCGTGCGTCCCGCCGACAGCTCGCGCACGGCGCGCAGCCAGGGTGGCGCCGTCATCACCATGCCGCCGCCGCCGCCGTAGGGCTCGTCGTCGACCACGCGGTGCGGGTCGTCGGTGAAGTCGCGCAGGTTGCGCACCTCGACCTGCAGCCGCCCGCCCTGCCGCGCGCGGCCGATCAGGCTGGTCGCCAGGAACTCCCCGAAGAGCTCGGGGAAGATGGTCACGACGCCGATCCACACGCCTCGATCAACCCTTCCGGGAGGTCCCACGAGATATGCCGGCCGTCGACGTCGACGTCGGCGAGGTAGGCGTCGACGAAAGGCAGCAGCAGCTCGCGGCCGCCGCCCACCACCCGCAGCAGGTCGCCGCCACCGCCCTCGAGCACTTCGACCACCTCACCGAGCTCGCCGGCAGTGCGATCGCTGCAGCGGCAGCCGACGAGGTCGAACTGGTAGTAGCTCCCCTCCGGCGCCGGCGGCACCGCCGCCGCCTCGACCTCCAGCAGGGCGCCGCGCAGCGCCTCGGCCGTGGTGCGGTCGTCGACCCCGGCGAGACGCAGCAGCAACCGGTGGCGGTGGCGCGAGGCGGGAACGCGACAGCCGGCCACCACCTGCGGCCGCGGCAGGCCGCCGGGCAGCGTCAGCAGCAGGGCGGCGCCGGGGGCGAAGCGGCCCGGCACGTCCGACAGCGCCTCCACCGCCAGCTCGCCGCGCAGGCCGTGGGGAGCGACCACGCGCCCCACCGCCACCCGCTCGGCCGCACCGCGGTGGTCGCTCGCCTCACCCTTCGCCCTGCTCACGGATCTTGAGCTCATAGCTGATGCCGATGACGTCGCCGCGGCTGCGCAGCAGGGTGCGCAACGCTTGCGCCATGCGGCCGCCGCGCCCGATCACGCTCCCCATGTCGTCGCTGGCGACCTCCAGCTCGAGCGTGTGCAGCCGGCCGCGCGCCAGCTCGCGGACGCGCACCGCCTCGGGGTTGTCGACCATGCGCCGGATGACGCGGGCGAGGTCGCGGGCGGCGTCGGCCACCGGCGAGCCCCGCTCAGGCCTCCGGTGCCGCCGCCTGAGCGGGAGCGGCCTCGGCCTGGACCGGCGGAGCCGGCCGCTGCTTGAGCAGCTTGTGAACGGTGGGCGACAGCAGGGCGCCCCGGGCCACCCAGTGGTCGAGGCGCTCGCGGTCGATCGACACCACCGCAGGCTGCTTGCGCGGGTCGTAGTAGCCGATCTCGTCGAGGGCGGCGCCGGTGGGGACCTTGCGGGCGTCGGAGACCACCACCCGGTAGAACGGGTGGTTGCGCGAGCCCATGCGACGGAGACGAATCTTCACCATCTGGCGTTTCCTCGGTTCTGCGGACGAAAGAGTGACGGGCAGGGGGCGAACGGCACGCAGGCCCCGGCCGAAGCGGCGGGTGATGATAGCAGAGACCGCCCCGGCAGGCCACCCGCCGCGGGCGAATTCTCGCAGGCGCCAGGCGCGTTCGTGGTCACCCGGCCGGCGGGTGCCTGACGGGCGTCCGGGGGCCGCCGCCGCGGGACCGGCGACGCTCACGTGGTGCACGGAACGCGGCCCGCGTGTCGCGTCGGCGCCTCGAATGCACGGCCTGCCCGCTCGTGAGCGCGACAAGCGGGCCGAAGCGGCGCCTCCGCCCTCCGGGCGCCGGAACGCTGGGCCCCGCGCCAGATCCACGAAGCGCCCTGTGGGAGGTCCCGCTGCAGCGGCCCCGTACGCCCGCCAGGCACCCGCCTACATCCGTCGCCGATGAGGCCGTCGCCCAGGGCCCGAACCCCAAGAGTCAGATGCACGTCGTCGACATGGCGACTCAGCAGCCCGCGACCGTTCCTCACCCCTGCTTCGAACCTGCCTTCGACGAGCGCCAAGGCAGTGTCCTCCCACTCCCGCCGGAGCTCCCGCTCCTCGCGGCTGGCAGTGGGCGCAGACACCGCCGCAGCACGGCGCCTCGCTCGGTGGCCCTGGCTGACCGAGGGAGCTCGGGCCGAACCATGTTCATGGCTCCCCACGCACACGGCGGCAGGGTCGTGGGCGATGGCCTGAACCTCTCCATTTCCGGCCGACCCACCCCTCGCGGAGGCGTCTGCCTTCGGGGCCGGGGGGCGCCGCGGCGGGACCTCCCGGAGGGCGCTTCGCGGCTCTCGCGTGACCGCGAACGGCGCGGCGCCCGGAGGGCGGAGGCGCCGCTTCGGCCCGCGTGTCGCGGTCGATGCCGCCACGTCGACCCGCCGGTGGACCGACGCGACACGCGGGCCGCCTCCCGTTCACCACCTGAGCGGCGCCGGTCCCGCGGCGGCGCCCCCCGGCCCCGAAGGCAGACGCCGGCCGCCCGTCCAGCGACGCCGATCTCCTCGCTCGAGCTCCTTGCTCGATCTCCCCGCTCGAGGCTCCTTGCTCGAGCTCCTTGCTCGAGCTCCTTGCTCCAGCTCCTCGCTCCAGCTCCAGCTCCGGCATCCGCTCCGTCGTCGGCTTCGGCTCGCCCTCAGCAACGCCTTCGGGTTAGGCAGCCCTTGCGCCTCGTTCCGCTCTCGGTGGCCGCTGCCTGGCTCCAGTGCCCGTCCACTTCCGGCTGGAGCACCTCAAGGTGCACGCCGCCCTGGGCGCCGGCTCCCTCAGCCGCCGCGCTGGCGCAGCATGCGGCGCAGCATCTTGCCCTGGCCGCCCTTCAGCATCTTCTGCATCTGCTGGTACTGCTTGAGCAGCTGGTTGATCTCCCGCACGTGGGTGCCCGAGCCGCCGGCGATGCGGCGCTTGCGCGAGCCGTCGAGCACCTGCGGTCGGCGGCGCTCGAGCGGGGTCATCGAGTCGATGATCGCCTCCACCCGCTTGAGCTGGCCGTCGTCCACCTGCATCGCGTCGAGGCCGCGCAACGGACCGACCTTGGGCAGCATCTCGAGGATCTGCGACATCGAGCCGAGCTTGCGCAGCTGCCGCATCTGGTCGCGCAGGTCCTCGAGGGTGAGCTCGGCGCGCACCATGCGGTCAGCGAGCCGGCGCGTCTCGTCCTGGTCGAGCTCGCGCTCGGCGCGCTCGATCAGCGACAGCACGTCGCCCATGCCGAGGATGCGCGAGGCCAGACGATCGGGGGAGAACAGCTCGAGGTCGCCCGCCTTCTCGCCGGTGCCGACGAAACGGATCGGCACCTTGGCAACGGTGCGGATGGAGAGCGCGGCGCCGCCGCGGCTGTCGCCATCGAGCTTGGTGAGGATGGCGCCGGTGAGCGGCAGCACGGCGGCGAAGGCGCCGGCGCTCTTGACGGCGTCCTGGCCGGTCATGGCATCGGCGACGAAGAGGGTCTCCGAGGGCTCGAGGCGCGCCGCCAGGCGCTGCACCTCGGCCATCAGCGCCTCGTCGACGTGCAGGCGCCCCGCGGTGTCGAAAACCAGCACGTCGTGACCCCGGTCGCGCGCCGTCTTGCGCGCGCGCTCGGCGAGCGCCTCGACGGTCTCGCCGGGCTCGGGGGTCAGCACCGGCACCTCCACTGCGCGCCCCACCTGCACCAGCTGCTCGACCGCCGCCGCGCGCTGCAGGTCGCCGGCCACCAGCAGCGGCTGCCTGCCGCGCTCGCGCAGGCGGCGCGCCAGCTTGCCGGCGGTGGTGGTCTTGCCCGAGCCCTGGAGGCCGGCGAGGAGGACCACCGCGGGATGCCCGTCGAGCCGCAGCTCCCTTCCCTCCTCGCCGAGCAGCGCCACCAGCTCGTCGCGCACGATCTTCACCACCTGCTGGCTGCCGGTGAGGCTGGCGAGGACCTCCTCGCTGGCGGCGCGCTCGCGGACGCGGTCGACGAAGGCCTTGACCACTCGGAAGTGGACGTCCGCCTCGAGCAGCGCCATGCGGATCTGGCGCAGGGCCTCGTCGAGCACCGCGGGCGTGATCCGCCCCTCGCCACGGAGGTCGCGGAAGACCGACTGGAGCTTGCCCTGCAGACCTTCGAACATCGTCGTCCCTCGCTCGCCGCCGGCGGCGGCGCGCCATGGTAGCAGCGCCAAGGGGCCGCCGGCGCTGCGTGGACGCACGCCGGCGAGCCCCATCAGGCGGGGGCGCAACCCCCTGGCCACCCCGCTTGACAGGCGCCAGGATTTCGCTAGGATCTTTTGCCAGGTCGAGGTCCCGACTTCATCCGCCCCGCCCGGGAAGGGACAGCGCAGCGTGGTGCCAGAGGTGCAAGCGCGAGTCGGGAGCAAACCTGGATTCGAAACACCTAGGAAAAATCTCAAGTGACCGCATCTGCGTCCGGGAAGGTCAGCGCGACCTTCCCGCTTCATTTAGATCTTTCGAGTTCGAGCTTGCGAAGCAACATGCTCGAACGACCCTCGGCGACGGCAGGGGCTGCCGGCGCCGAGAGGCCGCGTAGGCAATGGGGCGCTACGCGAGCGATCTCTTAACCGTTGGACCGAGGGAGACTTGAAGTCATGAGGAAGATCAGCGTGTGGATGCTGGCCCTGATGTTGGTTCCTGGCGTGGTGATGCTGGCCGGCTGCAAGAAGGCAGAGGAAGAGCAGCCCGCCGGCGAGCCGATGGCCGAGGCGACCCCCACCCCGGCGATGGGCGAGCCGATGATGGAGGCCACTCCGGCGATGGAAGCTACCCCGGCGATGGGCGACAACATGGCCGCCCCCACGCCGGCTCAGTAAGCCCGCGTCAACTCTGCAACGGAGGCGGGAAGGCCGCAGGGCCTTCCCGCTTTTTTTGTGCCTGTTTCGGCGACCGGGATCAGCCGGCGGGCGTGGAAGCCTCGGCGGCGAGGATGAGGCGCGCGTACCTCACGAAGTACTCGACGCCCGAGTAGACGGTCACCAGCAGCGAGGCCCACAGCGACAGCGGCGCGAGGTGGCTGAACTCGCCGAGCTGGTTGTAGAAGATGAGCAGGCTGATGGCGATCACCTGCACGATGGTCTTGAGCTTGCCCGACAGGCTGGCGCCGATCACCACCCTCTCGGCGGCGGCGAAGCTGCGCAGCGCCGAGACCGCCAGCTCGCGCGAGATGATCGCCACCACCATCCAAGCCGGCACCAGGCCGGGGTTGAGCTCGACGAGCGAGATGAACGCCGCCGCGGTGAGGATTTTGTCGGCCGCCGGGTCGAGCAGCTTCCCCAGCCGGGTCACCAGCCCGAAGCGGCGCGCCACCCAGCCGTCGAGCAGGTCGGTGAGCGAGGCGAGCAGGAAGACCCCCAGCCCGACGAACTCCTTGTTGTCGAACTTGGTGAGCAGCACCACCACTAGCAGCGGCACCAGAAGGATACGAAACAGCGAGAGCAGGTTGGGGAGGTGCCGTGGCAGGCGCATGGGGATCGCTCGCGGTGCCCCGTCCTCGCGCCGGTGGAGACCCTCCGGCGCGGGCGCTCGGGGCGCTCGGCGGACTGCCTGAGGGGTCAGCGAGGCGCGCCGCAGCGTCGCGGATTCTAGTGCGTCGCCGCCCGATCCCGCCAGCCGCCATGGCCGTCGAGCCGCCGGCGTTGGGGCCGACACACGGCCGAGCAGGCGAGGACGCGGCCCTCAGCCGCCGCTCGTGGGCGCCACCGGGGCCGGCGCGCTGCGCTCCGGCAGCAGCGCCGGCACGGCCAGCGGCTCGACCGCCTTCGGGGCCGCGGGCGCCGGTGCCGGCGCGACGGCCGCGACAGGCGCCACCCGGCCGGCCACGGTGGCCACCGCGGGTGGCGCGAGCGCTGCCGAAGGGGGCGGCGGCCGCAGCATGCCCCCCGCCAGGGCCTCCCGCAGCGGCGAGGCAGCCCCCGACTGCATGAGGCCGTTCGTCCGCACCGGCCCGCCGCTCGCCACCAGCCCGGTGAGCGACGTCGAGCTGCCGCGGTAGAGCGTCAACACGCGGTCGACGTAGTCCCGGGTCTCCTCGTACGGCGGGATCCCGCCGTGCCGCTGCACGGCGCCGGGGCCCGCGTTGTAGGCAGCGATCGCCAGCTCGAGGCGGCCCGCGAAGCGGTCGATCATCTGCCGCAGGTAGGTGACGCCGCCGCGGATGTTCTGCTCCGGGCTGAAGGCGTCGTCGACCTGCACCAGGCGCGCGGTGTCCGGCATCAGCTGCATCAAGCCCATGGCTCCGGTGCGCGACACGGCCCGCGGGTTGTACGAGGACTCCACCTGCATGATCGCCTGCACCAGCCGGGTGTCCACTCCCTCGCGACCGGCGTGCCGGGCGATCCAGACGCTCCAGTCGGCGCGCGGCACCGGCTGCAGGGTGAGGGGCCGCGAGCGCCACGACAGCTTGCCGCCACCCTCGTTGTAGATCTCGAGGGTGCCATCGGCACGCACGCGAGTCTTGACCTCGGCCGCGGCCGGCACGCAGACCAGGGCAGGTGCCAGCGCGAGGGCGCAGGCCAGCACCGTCCACTGCCGAGTCGGCGTCGTCACCGTGTTGCTTTCCGTCGTAGCAGGACCGTTGATTGTAGCAAAGCCAAGCGACGGCGGCCCCTCGAACCGACCCGGTGCCCGTCCCGGGCCGGCCCGGCAAGGCGCTCTCGCCGCCCCTGCCGAGCCGCCACCCCACGCGTTCCGCGCCGCCCACCCGTCGAAGCGAACGGCCGCTGCCCGGTTCCCCGCGAGGGCCGGCCGAGGCGCGGCTGCGGAGGGATCCGGGTTGCCAGGCAGGCGAAGGTGCGCGCCCGCCCGCCTCCCGCGCTCCTACGCCCCCAGCTGCCGGCCCACCTCGGCGAGCGCCGTCTCCAGCGCCGCCGGCAGCTTCTCGGGGTCCTTGCCGCCGGCCTGGGCGAAATCGGCGCGGCCGCCTCCCCCGCCCCCCACCACCGCGGCAGCCGCCTTGACCAGCTTGCCGGCGTGCACTCGCCCCGCGAGGTCGGCGCTCACCGCCGCCACCAGCGACACCTTGCCGTCGTCGCCGCGGGCGCCCAGCACCACCACCCCGGAGCCGAGCTTCTGGCGCAGCATGTCGGCCATGTCGCGCAGCTCGTCAGCGGGCGCCGGCGGCACCTCGCGGGCGAGCACCTTGACCCCGCCCACCTCGTGCGCCCGCTCGGCGGGAGCGGCAGCCCCGGCGACCAGCTGGCGGCGCAGCTGCGCCAGCTCGCGCTCGCTCGCCTCGACGCCGCTCGTGCAGCGCCCGCGCCTCGTCGGCGGCGCGCTCGGGCGGCACTCCCAGCGCCGCCGCGGCCGCGGCGGCCTGCGCCTCGCCGTGGCGCACGTGCTCCACCGCGCCGCGCCCGGTGAGCGCCTCGATGCGCCGCACGCCGGCGGCGACGCCGCGCTCGGAGGTGACGAGGAAGAGGCCGATGTCGCCGGTGTCGCGCACGTGGGTGCCGCCGCACAGCTCGAGCGAGAAGCCGGGCACCTCGACGATCCGCACGCGGTCGCCGTACTTCTCGCCGAACAGCGCCATGGCGCCGCGCGCCATCGCCTCCTGCGTATCCCTGCTCGACGATGTCGGCGTCGGGATCGCCTGCCGCACCCGCTCGTTCACGAGCGTCCTCGACGCGCACGCAGCTCTTCGTCGGCCGAGCGGCCGGCCGTGGGTGAAGTCGAAGCGCAGCCGGTCGGGGTGCGACGAGCGAGCCCGGCCTGCTGCACGTGGTCGCCGAGCAGCTCGCGCAGCGCGTCGTGCAGCAGGTGGGTGGCGGTGTGGTTGCGCTCGGTGTCGCGGCGCCGCGCTGGCGTCGACGCGCGAGGTCGACGCGGTCGCCGGCGCTCGAGGCGCCCCTCCTCGACGGCGACGCAGGTGGTGGACGCTGCCGCTGCCGGCCTTGTGCGTGTCGAGCACGCGGGCGCGCCCGCCCACGCCGCGAGCGTGCCCGGTCGCCCACCTGGCCGCCGCACTCGGCGTAGAACGGCGTGCGGTCGAGGACGTCGACGCCGTCTCGCCGCCGGCGAGGCCGGTCACGACTACCGCCTGCCCCGGCGGTCGGCGGCGAGCACGCAAGGTGCGGGCGCCGTCCACGCGCAGCGTGTCGTAGCCGACGAACTCGGTGGCGGCCGCGCCGGTCGCGCGCTCGAGGACGCTCGCGCAACGCCTGCGATCCGCTTCTGCTGGTCGCCAGCGGCGCCGCGCGAGCGCTGCGCGCTGCGTCCTCGAGCGCGCTGCCTCGAAGCCCGCCTCGTCGACGCTGAAGCCCTGCTCCGCGGCGATCTCGCGGATGAGGTCGAGCGGGAAGCCAAAGGTGTCGTAGAGCTGAGGCGGCGGCGCCGGGCGAGCTCGCGGCTCCCCGCCGCCGCGCCGCCTCGATCGCGTCCTGCACCTGGCGGGCCCCCGCCGCAGGGTGGCGAGGAACTTCTCCTCCTCGGCGCGCACGTGGTCGTCGATCGCCGCGCGCGAGGCGGCGCAGCTCGGGGTAGCCGCGCCCATCACTCGCGACGACCGGCACCAGCCGGTGCAGGAAGGGCCCTCGAACCCGAGCGCGCATGCCGTGGCGCACCGCGCGGCGCATGATGCCGCCGCAGCACGTAGCCGCGCCCCTCGTTGCGGGGAAGACGCCGTCGGCGATCAGGAAGCTGACCGCGCGCGTGATCGGCGATGACCCGCATCGCCACGTCGTCGGCTCCTCGGCGCCGCTCGTAGGCGCGCCGGCGAGCGCTCGGCGACGCCGGCGATGAGCGGCCGGAAGAGGTCGGTCTCGTAGTTCGACCGACACCCTGCAGCACCGCCGCCACCCGCTCGAGCCCGGCGCCGGTGTCGATGGACGGCTTGGGCAGCGGCGTCATGCGTGCCGTCGGCGGCGCGGTCGAACTGCATGAAGACGAGGTTCCAGATCTCCAGGTAGCGCCCGCTCTCGCGTCGCCCTCCGCCCAGGCCGACTCCGGGCGGTCCGGGCTGCGAGGTCGCCGAAGATCTCGCTGCACGGCCCGCAGGGGCCGGTGTCGCCCATCGCCCAGAAGTTGTCCTTCTCGCCGCAGCGGTGGATGCGCGCCTGCGGCAGGCCGGAGACCTGGCGCCAGAGCTCGGCGGCCTCGTCGTCCTGCGCGAACACCGTCGCCGCAGCACGCTCCGGCGAGCAGACTCCAGGTGCGCGTCACGAGCTCCCAGGCGAAGTCGATCGCCTCGGCCTTGAAGTAGTCGCCGAAGGAGAAGTTGCCGAGCATCTCGAAGAAGGTGTGGTGCCGCGGCGACGGCCCACGTTCTCGAGGTCGTTGTGCTTGCCGGAGACGCGCAGGCACTTCTGCGCCGTCACCGCGCGCGTGCTCGCCGGCGTCTCGCGACCGAGGAAGAAGTCCTTGAACTGCACCATGCCGGCGTTGGTGAACAGCAGCGTGGGGTCGCCGTGCGGCACCAGCGGTGCGCTCGGCACCTGCAGGTGCCCGCGAGCGGCGAAGAAGTCGATGAAGCTCTGGCGGACGTCCTTGCTCTGCATCGCGCGTTCCCTGGGGGGTGGGGCCGGAGCCCCGGAAGGTCAGTCGACCGGCTCGGCGGCGGCGTCGGGAAGGTCGACCTCCCCGGCCCCGCCCGCCTCTTCGAGAACGGCCAGAATAGCACGGCGGGAGAAGCCTTTACGGTCGAGGTGCCGGGCCAATGCCGCGAGCTCCGCAGCGCGGCGTGACGAGGATTCTCGCGTCCCGAGCCCCGCCGCGCGGCGCGCCGGGGGGCCCGGCGCCGCTCGCTCCGCACTCCCCTTCCGCCGCCAGCGTGTCGCCTGCTCGCGCGCCCGCGCCAGCTCGTCGCCCTCGCCGAGCCCGGCGAGCGCGGCGCTCACCGCGGCGGCGGAGGCGCCGCGCCGCCGCAGCTCGGCGGCCAGCCGGACGCGCCCGAGACCCTGGCGGGCCTGCCGCTCGGCGACGAAGGCGCGCGCCGTCGCCTCGTCGTCGAGGTACCCCTGGGCGGCGCAGCGCACGAGGGCAGCGTCGATCTCCTCGGCCGGGTAGCCGCGCGCCGCCAGCTTGCGGCCGAGCTCGGCGCGGAAGTGCGCCCGCCCGGCCAGCAGCCGCAACGCCCGTTCGTGACAGGAGACTCGCTCGCGGCTCGCGGCCCCTCCCGGCCCGCGCCCCGGCGGCGACCCTCCCCGCTCCCCGCCCACCCTCAGCGCTCGATCTGGAACTGGTCCTGCGCCATCAGCTCCGCCTCGTTGGCGGTGCGCAGCGAGCCCTCCATCTCCTCGCGGGCGACGTCGGCGGTGAACTGCACGCCCTGGATCTTGAGCTTGAACTCGTCGGGGTTGGTGGAGCGGCGCAGCGCCTCCTCGAGCGTGATCAGCCCCGCCTTGTAGAGCGAGAACAGGCTCTGGTCGAAGGTCTGCATGCCGTACTGGCTGGTGCCGAGGGCGATCTGCTCGCGGATGTACTTGGTCTTGTCCTTGTTCTCGATGCACTCGCGGATGTACGGCGTCACGCGCATCACCTCGCAGGCAGGGACGCGCCCCATGCCGTCGGCGCGCGGCATCAGCCGCAGCGAGATGACGGCGCGCAGCACCTGGCCGAGCTGGATGCGGATCTGCTTCTGGTGGTGCGGCGGGAAGACGGCGATGATGCGGTTGATGGTCTCGGTGGCGTCGAGGGTGTGCAGGGTCGAGAACACCAGGTGGCCGGTCTCGGCGGCGAGCAGCGCCGTCTCGATGGTCTCGTAGTCGCGCATCTCGCCGACCAGGATGACGTCGGGGTCCTGGCGCAGCGCCGAGCGCATCGCCTTGGCGAAGTCGCGGGTGTCGGAGGCGATCTCGCGCTGGTTGACGATCGCCTTCTTGTCGCGGTGGAGGAACTCGATGGGGTCCTCGATGGTGATGATGTGGTCGGTGCGCAGGCCGTTGATGTAGTCGAGCATCGCCGCCAGCGACGTCGACTTGCCCGAGCCGGTGGTGCCGGTGACCAGCACCAGCCCGCGCGCCTCGTCGCAGATGCGCTCGAGCACCGGCGGCAGCATCAGCTCGCGGATCGAGAGGATGCGCGCCGGGATGACGCGCAGCACCAGGCCCACCGTGCCGCGCTGCTGGAAGATATTGCAGCGGAAGCGCCCCAGCCCGGGCACCGAGTAGGCGATGTCGATCTCGAACTCTTCCTTGAACAGCTGCTTCTGGCGGGCGTTCATGATCGAGAACGCCATGGCGATGGTGTCTTCCTGCATCAGCCGCTTGAGCTCGACCAGCGGCGTCAGCTCGCCGTCGACGCGGATCACCGGGTGGCTGCCCACCTTGAGGTGGAGGTCGGACGCCTTGCGCTCGACCGCGATCTTCAAGAGATCGTTGATGTTCATGGGGGCTCCTCGCCGGGATTGCCGATCATGGTAGAGGGCGGGCCGGGGGCTGTCAATTCGTTGCCAGCGGCCCCCCCGCCGGCCCGCCGCCCGCTCATCCCGCGGCCACCAGCTCCTCGACGTCCCAAGCCACCATGTGCAGACGCTCGCCGCAGGCGGCGCACAGCTCCTCGAGCCGCCGGCGCAGGGGAGCGAGGGCCTCCTCGGCGACGAAGGTGAAGATCACCGCCGAGGTGCCGGGAAAGGCGCGCGAGCCCAGCCGCGGGCCGCTGGCGCCGAGCCCGGCGGCGTGCGGGATCTCGGTGTAGCCGGCGCCCCCGGCCTCCTCGAGGGCCACCTCGAGCTCCTCGCGGCGGTTGCCATCGACGATCAGCAGCACCATCTTCATGGCTCAGCTCCTCGCGTTCTCGTCGCCACCCGGGCGGCGGACCACCGCCGCCACGCCGACGGTCGAGACGTACATGTAGTAGAGCAACGGGATGACCAGCAGGGTGAGCGCGGTCGAGACGACGACGCCGGAGATCAGCGCCACCGCCAGCCCCTGGAAGATCGGGTCGAGCAGGATGACGACGCCGCCGACCACCAGCGCCGCGGCGGTGAGCGCGATCGGCCGCAAGCGCACCGCCGAGGCCTTGGTCACCGCCGCCGCCAAGGGCTCCCCGGCGGCGAGCTCGAGGTTGACGAAGTCGACGAGCAGGATCGAGTTGCGGACGATGATGCCGGCGAGGGCGATGAAGCCGATCATCGAGGTGGCGGTGAAGAAGACGCCGCCGAGGGCGTGCGCCGGCACGATGCCGATGAGCGTCAGCGGGATCGGCGCCATGATGATGAGCGGAGTGACGAAGGAGCGGAACCACCCCACCACGAGGAGATAGATGAGCACCAGCACGACGCCGAAGGCGATCCCCATGTCGCGGAAGACGTCGTGGGTGACCTGCCACTCGCCGTCCCACACCAGCGCCGAACGGGTGCCGTCGGCCGGCCGGCCGGCGAACAGCCGCTCGAGGGGGCGGCCGGCGGCGTCGCGGATCGCTGGCGATGCGCGCGACCCATGTCGAGCAGCGCGTAGACCGGCGACTCGGAGGCGCCGGCGACGTCACCCAGCACGTAGGTCACCGGCCGCAGGTCCTTGTGGTAGACGAAGGGCGCGCGGGTGGTGGCGAGCGGCCGCACCAGCTCCGAGAGCGGCACCAGCCGGCCACCGGCGCCATGGACGGCGACGGCCAGCAGCTCGGACGCCCCCGAGCGCTGGGCGCGCTCGAGCCGCAGCGTCACCGGCACCGGCTCGCGTGACCGCGGGTCGGCGAGGTGGGCGGCGTCGGCGCCTGCCAGCGCCAGCCGCAGGGTGCGGGCGACCACCTCCGGCGAGACGCCGGCGAGCGCCGCCTTCGCGCGGTCGACCTCGAGCTCGAGCTGCGGCCCCGGCCCCTCGACGTACCAGTCGACGTCGACCACCCCCGGCGTCGTCGCGAAGACGCCCTCGACCTGCGTCGCCAGCGACAGCCGCTCGCCGGCAGTGGGGGCGTAGATCTCGGCCACCAGCGTCGACAGCACCGGCGGGCCCGGCGGCACCTCGGCGACCTTGACGTTGGCGCCCAGCCGGCGCGCGAGCGGCGCGAGCAGGGTCCGCAGCTCGCGGGCGAAGGGGTGGCTGGAGCGATGGCGCTGGTGCTTGGGCAGCAGGTTGACCTGCAGGTCGGCGACCAGCGGCCCCGAGCGCAGGAAGTAGTGGCGGACGAGGCCGTTGAAGTTGAACGGCGCCGAGGTGCCGACGTAGGTCTCGACGTCGGTGACCTCCGGCAGCGTGCGCACCTTCATCGCCAGCTCGCGGGCGACGGCGGCGGTGCGCTCGAGGGTGGTGCCCTCGGGCATGTCGATCACCACCTGCAGCTCGCTCTTGTTGTCGTGCGGCAGCATCTTGACCACTGCCAGCCGCAGCGGGAACAGCGTCACCGCGGCGAGCAGCAGCAGCACGACCGGCGCCGAGCAGCGTCCAGCGCCGGCAGGCGCGCTGGCGAGCAGCGGGGCGAACAGCCGCTGGTAGAGGCGGTCGAGCCGGCCCTCCTGCTCGGTCTCGGCGTCGGGCTTCTGGTGGCGGCCGGCGGCGAGCGTCCTCGGCGTGGCGGCGGAACAGCCGCAGGGTGAGCCAGGGCGAGACGACGAAGGCGACCAGCAGCGAGAAGAGCATCGCCGCCGAGGCGTTGATCGGGATCGGCCGCATGTAAGGGCCCATCAGGCCGGAGACGAAGGCCAGCGGCAGCAGCGCGCCGATCACCGTGAAGGTGGCGAGGATGGTGGGGTTGCCGACCTCGTCGGTGGCGTAGATGGTGGCCTGCCGCGGGTCGCGTCCAGCCGAGCTGGTAGTGGCGGTGGATGTTCTCGACCACCACGATGGCGTCGTCGACCAGGATGCCGATGGCGAAGATGAGGGCGAACAGCGTCACCCGGTTGAGCGTGTAGCCGAAGAGGTAGGAGGCGGCGAGGGTCAGGGCCAGAGTCACCGGCACCGCCACCGCCACCACCACCGCCTCGCGGCGGCCGAGCGCGAGCGCCATCAGCAGCACCACCGAGAGGGTCGCGAGGCCGAGGTGCTTCATCAGCTCGTTGCGACTTCTCGTCGGCGGTGAAGCCGTAGTCGCGGGTCTTGGTGACCTCGACGTCGACGGCACACCGGCCCGCGCAGGCGCGCCAGCACGGCGTCGAGCTCGGCCACCAGCCGCACCGCGTTGGTGCCCGGCTTCTTGGCGATCGCGAGCGTCACCGCCGGCATGTCGAGGCCCGCGCGGCAGGCGCTTCTCGGCGCCGGCGGCGCCGGCGGTGATCCAGACGTACTGGCTCGGGCTCGTCGGCGCCGTCGCTGACGGTCGGCGACGTCGCGCAGGTAGACGGGCCGGCCGCGCGCCGTCGGCATAGACGCCGACCACCGCTGCGGCGACCTCGTCGGCGGAGTGGAAGAGACGAGCCGACCTCGACCTCGGTCTCGACGTCGCCGGCGGCGAAGCTGCCGGCCGGGAGCTTCCAGTCGAGCCCGGCGAGCGCCTGGTAGACCTGCAGGATCGACACCTGGTGGGCGGCGAGCCGCTCGCGATCGAAGCGGACGTTGACCGCGCGCCGCACGCCGCCGAGCACCTGCACCTGCGCCACCTGCGGGTGGCGCACGAGCTCGGCGCGCAGCTCGTCGGCGACCTGCCGCAGCTCGAGCGGCGAGGCGGTAGTCGACCACAGCGTGTAGGCGAGCGCCGGCACGTCGTCGATGCCGCGCGGCACCACCAGCGGCGGCGGCGCGCCGGGCGGCAGCTCGCCGGCCCGCTCGGCGAGCTTGGTGTGGACGGCGAGGGCGGCACGGTCGGGGTCGGTGCCGACCAGGTAGCGGACGATGATCAGGCCGCCCGAGGGCTGCGAGGTGGAGTAGACGTGCTCGACGCCGGGGATCTCGAACAGCGCCTTCTCGAGCGGCGAGATCACCCGGCGCTCCACCTCGTCGGCGGTGGCGCCCGGGAGCTGCACGAAGACGTCGACCATCGGCACCTTGATCTGCGGCTCCTCCTCGCGCGGCGTCACCAGCACCGCGAAGCCGCCCAGCAGCAGCGAGGCCACCACCAAGAGCGGCGTCAGCTTGGAGTCGAGGAAGGCGCCCGCCACCTTGCCGGCGAAGCCCAGGGGCTGGCGCGTCTGGCGCAGCCGCAGCGCCTCGCGACGGGTGCGTTCGGAGAGCCCGGCGGGCCGCTCCTCGGCCGGCGCCGCAGCCTGCTCGCCGGCCGCCGCGGGCGGCGCGTCGCCCGGAGCCGTCGGCGGCGCGCCGCCGTCCTCCTCGCGGCTCACGGCCGCACCTCGAGGCGGGCGCCGGCGGCGGGCGCCGTGAGCAGCCCGAGTGCCACCGTCTCGCCGCCGGCGAGGCCGGAGAGGACCTCCACGCGGCCGTCGGCGCCGCTCGCCCCGACCGTGACCACCCGCGACTGGGCGCGACCGTCCTCGTCGCGCACCACCACCAGCGTCAGGCCACCGCTCTGACGAGCGCCTCGCGCGGCACCCGCACCGCCTGCCGCCGCGCCACCGGCAGGTAGACGCGGCCGGCGGCGCCGGCGGCGACGCCGGCCAGCGGCAGGTCGACCTTGACGGTGTACGAGTGGGTGAGCGGATCCGGCCCCGGCGAGACCTCGGCGACCCGCCCGTCGATCTCGCCCAGCGCCGGTTGGGCGTCGAGGGTGACGGCGAGCGCGGTGCCCGGCGCGAGCGCTACTGTCTGCGCCACGCTCTCCGGCACCGCGACCACCAGGCGGCGGCCCACGCGCGACTCGAGCATCGCCAGCGGGCGGCCGGGAGCTGCCAGGTCGCCCACCTCGACCAGCCGGGCGGCGATCCGGCCGGCGAAGGGAGCGACGACCTGCGACTCGCGGGCCACCGACTGCGCCGTGGCAACGGCGCCCCTGGCCTGCTCGACGGCGCCCTTGGCCTGCTCGAACTGGGTGCGGGCGAGGTCGAGCTCGAGCTCGGAGGCGGAGGCGGTGGCCGCCAGCGCCTGGTAGCGCTCGAGGTTGCGGCGGGCGAGCGCCAGCGCCGCGTCGGCCTGAGCGAGACCGCCCCTCGCCTGGGTGGCCTGACCCTCGGCGGCGCTGGGATCGATGGAGATCAACGTCTGGCCGGCGCGCACCTCGTCGCCGAGGTCGACGTGGACGGCGGTGACCAGCGCCATCACGCGCGACGACACCGCCGCCGTCCGTTCGGCGGCGACGGTCCCGGCCAGGGCGGTACGGCTCTCGGCGACGACGCGCTCGGCGATGGCGACGCGGGCAGCGACCGGCGGCGGCTCGCCGGCGGGCGCGGCGGCGGAGTGGCCACCGCACGCGGCGACCGCGGTGGCCAGCAAACCGATGCAGGCGAGGTGGGCACGGCTATTCACGGTCGGGGTCTCCCTCGGGAGTGGGCTGGGGGTTGGCGAGGATCGACTCGGGGCGCTCGCCGGCGGCGAGCGCGAGGTGGAGGTGGGCGAGCCAGGCGTCGGTGCGCGCCACCAGCTCGCGCATCTCGGCCTCGCGCCGGGCGGTCGCTGCGTCGAGCACGTCGGTGGTCTTCACCACGCCGGCGCGGAAGCGCTCCTCGACGATGCGCACCGCCTCGTCGGCCGCGGCGAGCGCGGCCACTGCGGTGGCGCGGCGCTCAAGGGCGACCGCCGCGGCCTCGTAGGTCTGGCGCGTGGCGAGCTGGATGCCGGCGCCGAGGCGCTCGACGTCGGCCCTGCCGGCCTCGGCCTCGGCCCTGGCAGCGGCGATGGCGGCGCGCTTGCTGCCGCCGTCGAAGAGGTCGAGGCTCGCCAGGGCGGCAATGGTGGTGGAGTCGCCGTGGCGGCCGAAGAGGTGGTCGTCGACGAAGTCGTGGCGCGCCACCAGGCCGATCCGCGGCAGCCGGCTGCCGCGCAGCGCCTTGGCCTCGAGCTCGCCGGCGGCGAGCTGCTGGCGGGCGGCGGCGAGGTCGGAGCGGTCGCCGGCGGCCGCCAGCCAGGCCTCGCGATCGCCGGCGAGCGGCGGCGGCTCGCCGAGCGGAGCGAGCGCATAGGTGGTGCCGAGCGGCGCGCCGAGACGGAAGGCGAGGTTCGCCTCGGCGACGCGGGCGTTGCCCCGCGCCTCGGCCAGCAAGTCGTCGAGATGCGCCAGCTCGACCTCGGCGCGCAGCAGGTCGGAGCGCACCAGCATCCCCTGGGCGGCGTACTGCCTGGCCAGCGCGACGTGGGCGGCGACGGTGTCGCGCGACTTCGCGAGCAGCGCCACCGCCTCCCGCGCCTGGTCGAGACGGATCCAGGCCTCGGCGGCGTCCACCGCCGCCTGGTCCGCGGCGCGCACGGCGCGCCCGCCGGCGGCGTCGGCGGCGAGCCGGGCCTGCGCCACGCGTGTCGAGATCTCGCCCCCCGTCCACAGCGGCACCTCGACCTCGAGGCGGGTGATCGCCGTCCGCAACGGGTCTGGCGCGTTGGGGTTGCCGGCGACGAAGGCGGGGAATGAGAAGCGCTCCTGGTTGAGGAGCATGCCGAAGGCATCGGCCGGCGAGTCGGTGCGGATCCACTGCTCGGAGAGGCGCACCTGCGGCAGGCGATGGCCGGCCGCCTCCCGCGAGCGGGCCTCGGCGGCTCGCTCGCGGGCACCGGCGGCCACCGTCTCGCGCGCGCCGGCGCGCCCCTGCGCCAGGGCGTCGGCGAGACCGAGCGGCGAGGAGGTCTGGGCGGCGGCCGGCCAGCCACCGGCGGCGACGAGCGCCACCGCCAGGCCCGCGAGGGCGCGGCCGGCTCCCCGCAAGGAGAGTGGCATCACGGCTGTACGCCCGCCTTGCGCAGGACGGCCATCATCGGGCACCAGTTGGTGAACGCCGACTGGAAGAGGTTGAGCCCCACGAAGGCGGTGAACAGGTAGAACCAGGGGCTGACCCACCAGCCGAGGGCGAGCGAGAGGACGATGAAGGCGCCGGCAATCAGGCGCAGGGCACGTTCGACGTTCATGGGGTGATCTCCTTCATGATTGGGCCATATGAGCATATGGTTATTTACTTGTCAACACCCTCCAGTTGTGCGAGCATCGGCCTATGGCACGACGCAGCACCCCGCACGCGCCGCTGTCCCCGGCCGCGGTGGAGATGGTCGCCGGCCGTTTTCGCGTCCTCGGCGAGCCGATCCGCATCCGCCTCCTGCAGGCCCTGCAGGCGGGCGAGAGGACGGTCGGCGAGCTGGTGGCGACGGTGGGCTCGACGCAGCCCAACGTCTCCAAGCACCTGCGCATCCTCCAGGAGGCCGGCATCGTCGGCCGCCGCCAGGAGGGCAACAGCGTCTACTGCTTCATCGCCGACCGCTCGGTCTTCGACCTCTGCGACAGCGTCTGCGGCAGCCTGCGCGACCGCGTCGCCGCCACCGCCAGGCTGCTCGGCGTCGGCGGCTAGCGGGGCAACGCGACCCCGCGGGCCCTCGCAACCAGCCGGCCCGCCAAACCGCCAATGCGCGCGGAGGCTAGTCCTTGCCGGTCAGGATGCGCAGGTCGACCAGGTCCTTGTCGCGACCGCTGGCTCGCTTGTTGGCGATGAGCGCCGACCGGCCAAGGAAGGGAACGGGCATGCCCTGGATCTCCACGACCTGGTGCGTCTCCCAGGCTTCCGAGAACTCCACCCCGCTGATGGCGGTCATGAGATCGACGCGCCGCGGCGGCAATCCGATCTGGTAGACGGTTCCAGGCACTTCGAAGTCGTGCCGCGAGACGCCATGGGAATCGATCGGTGCTCCGTAGGCGTGCAACGCGTCGACGATGCGGCGAGCGTTCTCCGCCGAAGGGCGCACCAGCACGTCGAGGTCTCCGGTCGCGCGCGGGACGCCGTGCACGGCCATCGCATGTGCGCCCACGACGACGTACTCGACACCCGCCTCGTCGAGCGCCTGGAGGATGTCGAGGAAGTCCGGGTTGAATCCGGCCTCGACGCTCATCGGCGCGGCCGGATCAAGCGGCCCGGTGCCAACCGGCGCTCGTACGCCGGAAGAGACCGGCCGGAGAGCAGCCAGCCCGTCAGCGCCAGCTCCCACATCATCGACAGCCGCTCCAAGGCGGTGGTTTCGTCGCTCAGGTCGTCGCTGGCCTGCGAGGCGAGGGTACGCTTCTGGATCGGCCACGAGGATCGCTGCTCGGCCCTTCGGCGCCGGTCATCGCCTGGAGCTCCCACGACCACGATCCTATGCCGAGCGACACTTCCGGCGGGTGCTCAGCCGACCCAGCCGGCGAGGACGGGACGAACGACGTGGACGATGACGTCGATGGCGAAGTGGCCGAGGATCGCCGCTTCGAGGCCGTGGCGGATGTAGAGCCAGCCGAAGGCGAGGCCGATGGGCAGGATGAGCAGGATGGTGCGGGTGACGACGATCCCGGGCAGGACGGGCGCGAACAGCTGCTCGTTGCTCAGGTGGTACCAGCCGAAGAAGAGCGCCGTCGCCAGGTTCGCGACCCACAGCGCGGCGGTGCGTCCTCGCCCGGGAGCGGAGAGGCGGAACAGCTTCATCAGCAGCCAGGCGAGGAGGGAGAGCAGGAAGAGGCGGTCGAGAGTCTCCTCGGCGAACGGCGCCCAGAGGCTCGCCAACCCGCTGCGCCACCAGGCGACGTCGATGCGGGCGTGGATCTCCGGGGCCGGGAAGACGACGCCCAGGCCGTGCAGGAAAACGGCGTCGATCGCGAAGGCGACGAGCGCCCCGCCGACGGCGCAGCCGATGGCGGGGAGCACGATCGAGGCGAGCGGCTCGGCCGGGCGCGGCGCCCCGTCGAGCCAGCTCTCGAGGAAGGGTGCGCCGAGCCCGATTCGTCGCGCCATCAAGAGGCCGAGCCCGATCGCCAGCCCGAAGACGACCAGCGAGCGCGCCATCGAGACGATCCCCAGCATCGGCCAGGACCAGGCCGGGAGCGGCTCTGGATGGGGCGCGATCGCCTGCAGGCCGAGCACGTAGGGGAAGACCAGCGGGCTGGTCAGGGTGACCGCGGCGGTGAGGGCCGCGAGCGTCTTCCACGGATAGCGTCGCCGGGCGTCGTTCCTCACGGGCGCCGGGCGCAACAGCGCTGCCGCCGGCCTCAGCTGTGGGCGCTCCAGTTGCCGAAGCTGCCGCCCTCGAAGCCGTTGGCGTAGAGCGGCACGCGCACGCTGCTCGGCTCGCCGGGGGTGAACAGCCCGAGGTCCTCGGCCGTCCCCGCCAGCGGGTGGTCGGCGTCGAACCAGAAGCTGAACAGGGTGCCCCAGCGCAGGGCGTTGGCGTTGGCATCGGTGGCGAAGTCGTCGGTGGACCAGGTGATGGTGTCGGCCGAGGTCCCGAGGTCCCAGTCGAAGGTGGCGTAGGGCTCGCCCGAGTGGTGGTTGATGACGTGGTCGCCGGCGTTCGAGAAGGTGGTCCCCACCGGGAAGACGACGGAGAAGGAGCGCGCGGAGCGGTCGGAGTTGACGTTGCGGATGGCGTACTCGAAGTGCCACGGACCGCTGCCGACGCCGCTGGTGTCGGTCACCTTGCGCGCCACCTCGAAGCGCTCGATGATCAACGACCCGCTGACGACGTCGGTGTTGATGACCTCCACCGCCGGGTCCGCCGCCTGCCAGGCGTAGATCGCCGTCTTCTCGCGCACCGTGGTGTCGCTGAAGGTGAGGTTGAAGGTGGAGGCGTTCACCGTCAGCGGCCGGTAGGAGGCGTTGTTGAGGCCGTTGTTGGCGGCGGCGTCGTCGGCGGTGACGTACTGCACCTCGCCCCAGTAGAGGGCGCCGGCGTTCTGCGCCGGGTCGACGTCGCTCTGGAGGACCCTCGCGTGCTGCTCGGAACCGTCGGAGGTTCCCACTTGGGTATACGGGTAGGGATACACGCCCGTGGTGGCGTTGACCTCCGAGCGCTTCCCCAGCGGCGTGCTGCCGTTGAGGCTGGAGCCGTAGGTATCGGTGCAACCAAGCCCCAGCTGGTCGTCGAAGTGAGGCGGGGTGGTGCAGGTCGGGTGCAGCGGGTTGCAGGCGCTGTTGGTCGAGTTCGTCGACAGGAAGCCGTGCTTGAGCCAGCTCATCCCGATCTGCTCGAAGTGCCCAGTCGTGTCGAGCCGGTAGAGGTTCTGCGCGATCACCGGGTGCTGCGTGTTGTTGCAGTAGCCCGTGGTGTTGTCGCACCACCACACAGGCTGGCTGCCGACGTTGCACGAGGTGGCACCGATCGAGTAGCCGCGGTAGAGGCTGTCACCCGAGAGGCCATAATTGCTGCTGCCGCTCACCGTGATGACGGTCACATCGGGGCCCGAGGTGGTGGCCACGGCGATGGCGGCGGTGAGCACCACGAGAACGCCCAGCACGAACGCGACACGGCCGATGCCCAAGCGCGCAAGTCTCCGGCTCATCAGCGAGTCCTCCGGAAAGGTCAGGGTCCTCGGAAAAGTCGCCAGAGGTTAACACCGATGGCCCCGGGATCGTTCCCTCGCTCATCGACGCAATCGAGTCGACGGCAGGGGAGCTCGCGGCCCCACCGGGCCCGTGCGCGGTCGATGGCCGCCCATGGCGCGTCGCCGTGCGAGCCGGCGGGCGGCGTGGCGCGACTCGCGGCCGACCTCGAGCCCAAGGGTCGCCCCGGCGCCGCGTCATTTGAAGCGACGACCTGGTGCCAGCGGTCCCGCGAGCGGCGCAATCGGGCCGATCGGTGCTAGCCTGTCGCGACGTTTCCGGAGGGACCTCCATGAGCCGAAGGATTGCGCGCTGGGGTAAGGGCCGAGCCGCGGGCCTGCTTGCCGTTCTCATCCTGCTGACCGCCGCCGTCGCGCTGGCCACCAGCACCGGCCCCGACGTCACCGTCATCGTCGTCTGCGGCAACAGCGGCAGCTGCTCGAGCAACAGCGTGTCGAACTACGGCGCGCAAGGCGATGGCTACCACGGCTATTCTCTCGGCTCGGAGTCGTGCAACGTCGGCGACCAGCCGGTGTGGTGGTGCCAGAACGACCACACCTACTGCAGCCAGGCGCAGCACCCGGTGATCAGCGGCAACCTCTACCGGCTCGGCGGCGGGCACTTCGAGCAGATCGGCATGAGCTGGCTCAAGCACGGCTTCCTGTCGCTGAACACCCCCAACGCCGCCTGCAACCCCTCGATCCCCTGCGCCGGCGCGCCCCACAACGGCGACCAGCTCGGGCTCGGCTGCACGGACGTCTACAGCGCCTCGCTCAACGGCAACCGCCCGCTGGCGGAGCGCTCCGGCGGCAACGTCACCACCGGCGTCTTTCCCCACCCCTACAGCAGCCCGGGCGGCCCGTACACGACGTACGACCAGCGCATCAAGGTCCTCGAGACCGACGTCGACCCGACTCTGAACGCCGGTGCCCTCTACTGGGGCGAGGTGCAGTACGTCACCGCCGACGACGCCGCCGCCAACAACGGCCTCAACAACGCCTCCTACCGCGCAATCAGCGTCGGCGGCGGCCCCAGCTTCAACATGACGCTCACCGGCTCGACGGTACGCGAGAAGACGGCGCTCTACGCCTGGCAGGCGCAGGACCCGGCGGTGGAGATCGCCAACGTCGACTTCACCACCGACCCCGCCACCATCGTCGAGCGCTTCGAGGTGGCGCGCCAGGTGACCGACACCAGCGGCGTCGAGGCCGGTCCTTGGCACTACGAGTACGCCGTCCGCAACGTCAACTCCGACCGCGCCGCGCGCGTCTTCTCGGTCATCTTCCCGGCCGGGTCCACCATCTCGAACGAAGGCCATCACATCATCAACCACCACTCCGGTGAGCCCTACGCGACCACCGACTGGGACCTCGACACCTCGGTCCCCGGCACCATCACGTGGTCCACCGACGATTTCGCCACCGACAATGACGCCAACGCCCTACGCTGGGGCACCACCTTCAGCTTCTGGTTCGACGCCGACCAGCCTCCGGGGCATGGCCAAGAGGACCTCGGGCTCTTCACGCCGGGCACGCCGTCGGACGTCTCACCGCGATGGATGGCTCTCTTCTCCAGTGGCTTCGAGAGCGGCAGCGAAGTTCCCTGGAGCGCGGTGGCGCCGTAGCGGACCGCGCGTAGCCGGCCCGCCCCTCAGCGGCCGTCGAGCGCCGCCCGCAGCGCGCGCACCTCCGGCGCTGCCGCCAGCCCGGGATCGATGGCGAGAGCCTGCGTGAGCTCCTCGCGCGCCGCCTGGCGGTCGCCGAGGCCGACCAGCGCCCGCGCCAGCAGCAGGCGGGTGCCGGCGTCGCGGCCGTTGCTCGCCAGGGCGCGCCGGTACTCGGCGACGCTCTCGCCGAAGCGGCCGACGCTGGCCAGGGTGCCCGCCAGGTTCTCGCGCGCCGCCAGGTGGCCGGGGACGAGGGCGAGGACGCGCCGGAAGTGGCCGATGGCGGCGCCGGCGTCGCCGCGCATCGCCTCCACCACCGCCAGGTTGTAGAGCAGGTCGGGCTCCTCGCCCACCGCCACCAGGCCCTGCCCGAGGGCGGCGCCGGCCCCCGACAGGTCACCGGCGCCGGCGAGCAGCACGCCGAGGCGGAGGTAGCCGGTGGGGCTCGCCGGCGTCGCGACGATCCCCTCGCGGCTGGCGGCGACGGCGGCGCCGAGGTCGCCGCGCCGCTCGGCGTCGCGCGCCAGCAGGGACCAGGCGGTGAGCGCCGCCTCGCCGCCGCCGGTGGCGGAAAGCCGCCGCGCACGCGCCAGCAGGGCGGGCTCGTCGCCGGCCGCGTAGTCGGCCCACACCAGCGGCAGGTCGAGCTGCGGCTGCGGTAGCGCGCCCCAGCGGTGCGCGCGCTCGAGCCAGCGTCGCGCCGCGAGCGCGGCGGCGCGCTCGTCGGCGCTGATCGGCGGCGCCGCCTCGGCGAACGCGGCGTCGGCGACCGCCTCCACATGCCGATAGCGCCACTGCCCCACCTGCAGCGCCGCCTGCACCGCCGCGCAGTGCGCCCAGGCGACGCCGAGGAGCGCGGCGGCGACGAGGAAGCCGACCCCCGCCCGCTGCAGGCGGCCGGCGCGTCGGAGCTGCAGCCCGCGCAGCGCCAGGTTGGGCTCGCGCGCCAGCCGCAGCGCCGTCCAGGCGACGAAGGCGAAGACGGCAGCGAGGCCGAGCGAGTAGAGGAAGGGGAAGGCGCCGTAGAGCCCGCGCACGGCGAAGAAGCCGGCGGCGAACGCCACCACCAGGGTGACCTCGTCGGCGAGGGCGAGCGAGCGCGGGTGCGCCTTCACCGCCGCGCGCGGCGGCGCTCCCAGCGCCGGGCGGCCGAAGCCGAAGTAGAGCGCGTCGTTGGGGCACACCGAGACGCAGTCCATGCACTTCATGCAGCCGGCGTCGATCACCATGCCGTGGCTTGCCACCTCCTCGTGCACGCGCACGTTGGAGGTGCAGACGGCGGTGCAGTGGCCGCAGCCGCTGCAGTCGTCGGTGACGCGGATACGACCGGGCGCCAAGCGGTCGACGGCGCCGAAGATGGCGCCGTAGGGGCAGGCGTAGGTGCAGAAGCCCTTGGCGCCGAGCAGGTAGACGCAGAGGAAGCCGCAGACGAGGAAGGTGAGGCCGCCGACGATGGCGCCGGGGAAGGTGAGCCAGAGGTTGGTGGTGGCGAGCTGGACGGTGAGCCGCGGGAAACCGAGGCCGGTGGCGAGGCGGTAGGTGGCCGGCCAGAGGAACATGTAGAAGAAGGCGATCGCCGGCACCCAGGCGAGCCAGCGCGAGCGCAGCGGCCGCGGGCGGATGCCGACCTTCTCGAGCGCCCAGCGCGAGAGATCCTGCACTGCCACGATGTGGCACCCCCAGCCGCAAAAAAAGCGTCCGAGCAGCGCCGTCGAGAGGATGGCGAGAGCGAAGAAGACCAGCCCGGCGTTGACGAGAGAGTGCTGGCCGAGCTGCATCCCCTCCGAGGGCTCGACGGGCCCCAGCGTCCGCCCCCGGGTCAACCAGTGGGCGAGGTGGGCGAGGAAGACGAGGTGGACGCCGATCAGCACCGCCGCCCGCCGCTTCCCCATGCGCGAGGGGCGGATCTTCGGCGGCGCGGCGGGGAGCACCGGCAGCGGGGAGCGGCGACGCGGCTTCAGGGCGCCACAACCCTAGCATCCGCCGCCCGTGCGAACCGGAGGGTCTCGAGCCTGGCGGCGGCGCCGGACCGATGGCGCCCTCGGCTACACTGGGTGCCGGGTCCAGGACTCGGATCCGATTCCGCCTTCTGGACCGCGAAGCTCGTAACGGCAGCGTACCGCCACGCTCCCGTCTCCGCGAAACGCGCCTGCCGGCGAGGCTCGCGGCGGGACACCGGGGGTACCGCCGCGAGTGGCATCGGGCTTGCGCTAGGGCTCGGGCGTGACGGCCGCCCCGCGCCCGAGATTCACC
Source organism: Thermoanaerobaculia bacterium (assembly GCA_963837455.1). Lineage (GTDB taxonomy): Bacteria > Acidobacteriota > Thermoanaerobaculia > Multivoradales > JAIOJS01 > DASYQD01. The sequence goes on from CAWINM010000001.1 coordinate 190,066, forward strand.
CCCCGGCGCCGCCGATGAGCACGACTCCTACGACCCCCACGACTCCCCAGAGACCGATCCACCGCACGCCGCTCGACTCCTGCCGGGCGTGGCTGCGAGAGGCCGGGCGGCGACTGCGCGCCGCCTGGTCGGCAATGAGGCGTCCGCGCGAGGGCGTCCCCACCCATGCCGTGCTGGAGCAGCGGCTGCGGCAGCAGGCGGCGGTCGCCGCGCTCGGCAACCGGGCGCTCGACACCGCCGATCCCACCAACCTGTTCCCGGAGGCGGTGCAGGCGGTGGCGACCACCCTCGACGTCGAGCTGGTGGGGGTGGTCGAGCGGGTGAGAGACGACGACCTGCTGATGCGCGCCGGCATCGGCTTCGCGGAGACCAGGGCCGGAGACCATGTTCCGACCTCGCGGTCGCCGGTGGCCAGGGTGGTCCAGCGGGGGACGCCGTTCTCCTTCGGGGACCTCGCCGGCGATCCCCGCTTCGACATCGGCGGGCCCCTCGGCCGCCACGGCGCGGTGAGCGGCGTGGGGGTGCCGATCCCGGGTGCCGGAGCGCCGTGGGGCATGCTCGGCGCCGCCAGCAAGACCCCCCGCCACTTCACGAGCGACGACGTCCACTTCCTGGAGGCCGTCGCCAACGTCCTCGGCGCGGCCCTGGCACGGCGGACCGCCGCCGACGCCCTGCGCCAGGTCGAGGAGCAGCTCCGCCAGGCGCAGAAGATGGAAGCGGTCGGGCGCCTCGCCGGCGGCATCGCCCACGACTTCAACAACCTGCTGACGGTGATCAACGGCTACTGCCGACCTCGTGCTGCGGCGGCTCGAGCCGGACGACCCGGTGCGCCACGACATCGAGGAGATCGCGCGCGCCGGCGACCGCGCCGCGGGGCTCACCCGGCAGCTGCTCGCCTTCAGCCGCCGCCAGGTGCTCAAACCGCGGTGCTCGACCTCAACGCCGTCGTCGCCGACACCGAGAGGATGCTGCGACGCCTCATCGGCGAGGACGTGCGGCTGGCGAGCTCGCCCGCCCCGGCCTCGCTCCGCGTCGAGGCCGACGCCGGCCAGCTCGAGCAGGTGATCGTCAACCTCGCCGTCAACGCTCGCGACGCCATGCCCGCCGGCGGTACCCTGGCGCTCGCCACCGGCCAGCGCGAGGTCGGCGCTGCCGAGCTGCGCAACCCCGACGCCCGGGAGGGAAGCTGGGCCTACCTGAGCGTCGCCGACACCGGCACCGGCATGAGCGACGAGGTCCGCACGCGGCTCTTCGAGCCGTTCTTCACCACCAAGGAGCTGGGCAAGGGGACCGGCCTCGGGCTGTCGACCGTCTACGGGATCATCCACCAGAGCGGCGGCTGGGTGGAGGTCGAGAGCGCCGAGGGCGAGGGCTCCACGTTCACCGTCTACCTGCCGCTGGCGAGTCAGCCGATGGTGCCGAGCCGGCAGACGGCGCCTTCGCGAGCGGACGGCGGCGACGAGGCGGTGCTCGTCGTCGAGGACGAGGACCCGGTGCGGATGCTGGTGGCGCAGGTGCTCGAAGCTCGCGGCTACCGCGTGGTGGAGGCGGCCACTGGCAGCGAGGCGCTCGACCTCGTGGCCCGCGGCGTCAGCATCGACTTGCTGGTGAGCGACGTGGTGATGCCCGACCTCGGCGGGCCGGAGCTGCGGCGCCGCCTGCTGGTGCGCCACCCCGGACTCCCCACCCTCTTCATCTCCGGCTACACCGAAGGCGACCCCGTCGTGACCCGCGGCGGCGACGGGCCGGTGGCCTTCCTGCAGAAGCCGTTCACCTCCGAGGCGCTGGCGCGCGAGGTCCGTGGGCTCCTCGACGGCCCGGCGAGGGCCGTCCGGACGCGCTCGCCGCGGTCGCTGGCGACGGCGGGTCCGGCGCCGGCCGCCACCGTCTGAGCAGCCGGCGACGGGCTCGCGCCGCGGCAGGGGCCGTCAGGCGAGCAGCAGCGCCGCGGCGACGACCGCGGCCGTCTCCACCCGCAGCTGGCGCTCGCCGAGGCGCACCGGTGCGGCGCCGCGGGCGACGAAGGCGGCGACCTCGGCCGCCGTCCAGCCCCCCTCGGGGCCGACCAGCACGGCGACGGGGGTGCCGCTTCCCACCGGCAGCGGCGTCGCGGCCTCGGGATCGAGGAGGTACGCCGCACCCGCCGGCAGCGCCAGCTCGGCGGCGGCGTGCGGACCGCTCAGGTCCGGCAGACGCGCCCCGCCGCACTGCTCGAGGGCGGCGGCGGCGACGCGCCCAAGGCGGGCGAGCGCCTTGTCGTCGACGCCGCGCACGGCGCGCTCGCTGGCGAGGAAGCGCACTGCCGCCACCCCCAGCTCGGTGGCCTTCTCGACCAGCCAGGCGGCGCGTTCCGGCCGCGGCGCGGCCACCAGCAGCTCGACCCGCCGCGCCGGGTCGTGGCTCGGAGCCGCCGCCAGCAGGCGCACTACGGCGTGATGCCGGTCGATGGCGGCCACCTCGGCCCAACGTGCGCCGCCGGCGCCGTCCACCACGCGCAGCCGGTCTGCGACGGTGAGGCGCCGGGCGCGGAAGGCGTGCCGGTAGGCCGCCCCGGTGACCACCACCTGCTCACCGGCGAGCTCGGCGGGGGTCACCAGCAGGTTGCAGCCCGCCCTCTCGGTCACGGACAGGACAGCGTCCAGGCCACCCACTCCTCTTCGGCGATCGCGTCGAGGGGTCGCAAGCCCACCCCGGCCCAGGCCGCAAGGGCGGGCGCCGCCTCCTCCGCCAGCACTCCGGAGACCACCAGGCGCCCCCCGGCGGCGACCGCGGCCGCGATGCGCGGGGCCTCGGGCAGCACCTCGTGCGGCAGCGCGTTGACGATGACGAGGTCGAAGCCGGCGCCGGCGTCGAGCGCCGCCAGCCCGCCCGCCCAGAAGGCCGCCGAAAGGTGGTTGAGTCGGGCGTGCTGGCCGGCGAGCAGGGCCGCCGAGGGGTCGAGGTCGAGGCCGACGGCACGACCGCAGCCGAGCGCCAGAGCGGCCAGCGACAGCACGCCGCTGCCGGCACCGATGTCGAGCAGGCGGGCGCCCGCGAGTGCCTGGCGCTCGAGGAGCCGCAGCGCGAGGCGGGTGGTGGCGTGACTGCCGGTGCCGAAGGCGCTGCGCGCCGGCACCCGCAGCAGGATGCGGCCGGCGGGCACGTCGGGCGCCGGCTCCGTCGGCTCCCGTGGGTCGAGCAGCAGCCGTTCGCCGACGGCGAGCGGCAGCGCCGCGGCGCGGTAGCCGGCCAGCCAGTCGGCGGCGGGAAGCGACGTCTCCTCGAGCAGGCGCGCGCCGGCCGGGAGGGTGACGTCGGCGTGCGGCCCGGCGGCGAAGTAGGCGGCGAGCCGCGACTCGGCCGCGGCGGCAGGGAGCTCCTCGATGCCGAGGGTGCCCGCCTCGGCGAGCCGCGCCACCAGCTCCCCCTCGGCGCCCGCCGGCACAGCGTAGACGCGGCGCGCGTAGGGCGCGGCCGCCGCGGCGGCGCTCACCCGAAGAGGTCCCGCACCCGCTCCTTGACGCCGCGGCGCTCGCGCACCGGCCGCCCCTGGAGCTCGGCCAGCCGCTTGAGCAACTCGCGCTCCTCGTCGGAGACCTCGCGCGGCGCGGGCACCTGCAGACGCACGAAGGCGAGGTGGTCGCCCCTTGCCGCGGCCGTCGAGCCGCGCGATCCCCTGGCCGCGCAGGCGGAACTGCTCCCCCGTGCTGGGTGGCGGCCGGAATCTCCAGCGGCGCCGGCGCCGTGCAGCGTCTCCACCTCGATGGTGGCGCCGAGCACCGCCTGCGGGTAGGCGACCTCCACCCGGAGATAGACGTGCGGCGCCCTCGCGCCGGAAGCGCGGGTGGTCCTCCACTCTGAGCACCACGTAGAGGTCGCCGGACGGGCCGCCGCGAGCGCCCTGCTCGCCCTCGCCCGATGAGGCGGAGGCGCGGCCCCGTCCTCGACCCCGGCGGGGATGGTGACCTCCATCGTGCGCTCGCTGCTCGACCCGGCCCTCGCCCCGGCAGCGCTTGCAGGGGTCGGCGATCACCGTGCCCTCGCCGCGGCACTGCGGGCAGGTGCGGGCGACGGTGAGGAACCCCTGCGAGTAGCGCACCTGGCCGACGCCGCCGCAGGCGGAGCAGGTCGCCGGCGGCGCTGCCGCTGGCACTGCCGCTGCCGTGGCACTCGGGGCAGGTCTCCAGCCGCGGGATGCGCAGCGTCTGGGTGGCCCCGAAGGCCGCCTCCTCGAAGGTCGAGCACCAGGTCGTAGCGCAGGTCGGCGCCGGCGGTCGCGCGCCGTCCGCCGCGACGGCGGCCGCCGCCGAAGAGGTCGCCGAAACCGAAGAGGTCGCCGAGGATGTCGGAGAAGTCGGCGAAGGTCGGCGGGTCGAAGCCGGCGAAGCCGCCGCCGCGCCGCCCAGGCCGGCGTGGCCGAAGCGGTCGTAGCGCGCCCGCTTGTCGTCGTCGGAGAGCACCGCGTAGGCCTCGGCGGCCTCCTTGAAGCGCTCCTCCGCCTCGGCGTCGCCCGGGTTGCGGTCCGGGTGGTAGCTGCGCCGCCAGCTTGCGGTAGGCCTACTTGATCTCGACGGTGGTGGCGGTGCGCGCGACGCCCAGCACCTCGTAGTAGTCGCGTTTGCCTGCCATCGTCGTAGTCATAACCGGGAGCAGCCCGCGCCGTCTTCCCCAGGCTCGCTAACCCTTCTTGCCCCTCTCCTTGCCATGCCCTTCCTTGGCCGCCGCCGTCTGCTCGAGCATCAGCTCCGAGAGGCGGTGGGAGATCGAGTTGAGGTCGTAGATCGCCACCTCCAGTCGGCCTTCTGGTCGCCGCCGAGCGGCACGCGCGCCTGAGCAGGATCTGCGCTAGCTTCTTCTGCTCCTGCGCCTCCATGCTCTCGCGGAACTGATCGAAGACCCGCTCGTTGTTGTAGATCAGCCCCTCGAGACGGTTCTTGAGCCGGCGCATCTCGCGGCGGTCGCTGGTCGGCCGGAGGCGTGGTCGTCGCGCCTCGTCGACCAGGCGCTCCACCTCGTCCTTGGAGAGACCGCCGGCGGGGTTGATCTGGATGCTCTGCGACAGGTTGGTGGCCATGTCGCGCGCCGAGACGTTGACGATGCCGTTGGAGTCGATGGCGAAGGTGACCTCGACCTGCGGCACGCCGCGCGGCGCCGGCGGGATGCCGACCAGCTCGAAGCGGCCGAGCGACTTGTTCTCCTCGACGATCTCGCGCTCGCCCTGCAGGACGTGGATCTCCACCGTGTCCTGGTTGTCGACGACGGTGGTGAAGATCTGCGTGCTCTTGGTGGGGATGGTCGAGTTGCGGTCGATGAGCTGGGTGAACAGGCCGCCGTGGGTCTCGATGCCCAGCGACAGCGGCGTGACGTCGAGCAGGACGATGTCCTTGACGTCGCCGCTTGAGGATGCCGCCCTGGATCGCGGCGCCGATCGCCACCACCTCGTCGGGGTTGATCTCGCGGTTGGGCTCGCGGCCGAAGATGCGCGAGACCGTCTCGACGACGAGCGGGGTGCGCGTCTGCCCGCCGACCAGCAGCACCTCGTCGATCTGGTCGGGCCGCAAGCGCGGCCTGGGCGAGGGCGTCGCGGCAGGGCGCCTCGGTGCGCTCGACCAGGTCGCCCACCAGCTGCTCGAACTGCTGGCGCGACAGCGTGCGCGAGAGGTGGCGTGGACCGCTGTCGTCGGCCGAGATGAAGGGCAGGTTGATCGGTGCCTGCTCGGCGGCGGAGACCTCGCACTTGGCCCGCTCGGCGGCCTCCTTGAGCCGTTGCAGCGCCATGCGGTCGTCGCGCAGGTCGACGCCGGTCTCGCCGAGGAACTCCTCGATCAGCCAGTCCATGATCCGGCGGTCGAAGTCCTCGCCGCCGAGGTAGGTGTCGCCGGCGGTCGACTTGACCTCGAAGATACCCTCGTTGAGGGCGAGGATGGAGATGTCGAAGGTGCCGCCGCCGAGGTCGTAGACGGCGATGTTCTGCACCCCCTGGCGCCCTTCGACGCCGTAGGCGAGGGCGGCGGCGGTGGGCTCGTTGATGATGCGCAGCACCTCGAGGCCGGCGATCTTGCCGGCGTCGCGCGTCGCCTGGCGCTGGCGAGTCGTCGAAGTAGGCGGGGACGGTGATCACCGCCTCGGTGAACTCCTCGCCCATCGCCTCGTCGGCGAAGGCCTGGATCTCCCGCAGGATGAAGGCGGAGATCTCCTCCGGGCTGTACTCCTTGTCGCGGATCAGGATCTTGACGTCGCCGTTGCCGGCCGCCACCAGCGGGTAGGGGAGCACCTGCCGCGCCCGCTGCACCTCCTCGGAGTCGTACTTGCGGCCGATCAGCCGCTTGACGGCGAAGATGGTGTTGTGCGGGTTGGTGATCGCCTGGCGCTTGGCGATCTGCCCGACCAGCCGATCGCCGTCCTCGGTGAAGCCGACGATCGACGAGGTGGTACGGCTTCCCTCGCGGTTGGCGATCACCTGCGGCGCGCCGCCCTCCATGATGGAGGCGCAGCTGTTGGTAGTGCCGAGGTCGATACCGAGAACTTTCGCCACTGGCCCCTCCACGGCCGCGCCAGCGGGCGCGGCCGCCTCGCGCTCAGCTCAGGTCTGACCGCTCCTGCCACTTCTCCGCCGGCATCGCCACCCGCACCAGAGCCGGCCGCAGCAGCTTGCCGTGGAGGGTGTAGCCCCGCTGCAGCTCGTCGAGCACGGTCGGCACGGTGACCGACTCGTCGTCGACGCGGGCTACCGCTTCGTGCACCGCGGGGTCGAACGGCGCGCCCACCGCTGACACCTCCGCCACGCCGCGCTGGCGCAGCAACTCGTTGAACTGACGAAGGGTCAACTCGACCCCCTGCTTGAGGTCTTCCACCGTGCCACCAGCTGCCAGGGCGCGCTGCAGATTGTCTACGACCGGCAGCAGGTCGCGCAAGACGTCGCTGACGGCGAAGCGCTTGAGGTCTTCGCGCTCGCGCTCGGAGCGCCGGCGGTAGTTGTCGAAGTCGGCGAGGGTGCGGATGGAACGGTCGCGGAGGTCGGCGAGCTCGGCCTGCAGCTCGGCGACGGCGCGATCGGTGACCGCCTCCTCGCCGGGCACCGGATCGAGACCCTTCTCGGCCTGGGCGGCGGCCTCGGCCTTGCGTGCGCCCACCGCCGCGAGCGCCTCGCGGGTCAGCGCGTCGACGTCGGCCTCGTTGCCGTCCTCGAGGTCGAGAACGTAGGCTTCGTCCTCGCCGTCGTGTGGTTTGCGGTCGCTATCTGCCATGGCCTTGATTCATCCCTCGAAGGTGCGCGCCAGCGCCTCGCTCAGGGTGTCGGCGAGGTACTCGACGAGCGGGATCACCTTGTCGTACTCCATGCGCGAGGGGCCGAGGATACCCAAGCCGCCGAGCACCTGCTCGCCGACCCGGTAGGGGGCCGCGACCAGGCTGAAGTCGAGCGCCGAGGTCAGCTCGGTGTCGTCCCCGATCCACGCCCTCACGCCGCCGCCGGCGAGGCACTCGTTGAGCAGCCGAACCAGCCGCGCCTTGTCGTGGAAGGTCTCGAACAGCCGCCGCACACGCGAGAGGTCGGCGAGCTCGGGCTGGGTGAGCAGCTCGGCGGTGCCGTCCATCAGCAGCTCGGGCGGACCCTCGGCGAGGCTGCGGCGGGCGAGCGCGATCGACAGCCGCAGCATGCGGTCCACCTGCGCCCGCTCGTCCTCCATCGCCACCAGCAGGTGGTCGCGGATCTCGCGCAGGGTGCGGCCGCCGAAGGTGGCGGTGAGGTAGTTGCCGGCCCGCACCAGCTCCTCGCGAGCAACCGGCTCTTCGACCTCCACCAGCTTGCTGTCGATGAAGCCGCTCGCCGACACCACCACGCAGAGGACGCGCCGGCCCGACACCGGCACGAACTCGACGGTCCTGAGCACGGTGTCGGCGAGGGCGGGGATGAGCACCACGCCCACCTGGTGGGTGAGCTCGGAGAGCAGCTGCGACACCGCCGCCATGCGTTCCTCGCTGTCGCCCGCGGCGCCGAACTGCGAGCCGATGTAGCGCCGCTCCTTCGCCGACACCGTGCGCTGCCGCATCAGGCTCTCGATGTAGAAGTGGTAGCCCGCCGGCGTCGGCACCCGCCCGGCCGAGGTGTGCGGCTGCCGCAGGTAGCCCTTCTCCTCGAGGTCGGCCATGATGTTGCGGATGCTCGCCGAGGAGAGCCCGTGGCGCTCCTGCTTGGCAACCGCTCGCGAGGAGACCGGCTCGCCGGCGGAGATGAAGGTGTAGATGACGTCGCGCAGGATCTCCCGGTCACGGGCGGTGAGCGAGGGCGCGGGTCGGGCGGGGGCACGCATGGTGGCTGGCTCTAGCACTCGGTCGCCACGAGTGCCAGAGGGAAGGATAGCATTCAACGGCAGCCAAAGGACTTCGGGATGAGCGACCGCCCCCTCGCCGGGCTGCGCGTGGCGCTGGTGGGACCGGGCCGGGTGGGGAGCAGCGTGAGCCGCTGGCTGCTCGCCCACGGGGCGACGCTGGGCGCGGTGGCGCGACGCCGTGCGGCGCGGCTGCCGGGCTGGGCGCGGGCAACCGGCGCCCTGGCGGTGCCCCTCGAGGATCTCGACAGCGCCGGTAACGACCTGCTGCTGCTGGCGGTGCCCGACCCGGCGCTGGCGGCGGTGACGGCAACGCTGGCGCGGCGCGCGCAGGCGCCGGTGGCCCTGCACACCTCGGGTCCCCTCACCGCCGAGGTGCTGGCGCCGCTGCGCGACGCCGGCACCGCCGTGGGCGGGCTCCACCCGCTGCGCGCCTTCCCGCGACCGCTGCCCTCGCCGGCGATCGCCCGGCGCACCTTCCTCGCCCTCCAGGGTGACACCGCGGCGCTCGCCCTCGGCCGCCGGCTGGCGGCTGCCCTCGGCGCGCCGCATGCCGAGGTGGGCGCGCCGCTGCGCCCCCTGTACCACCTGGCGGCCACCTGGGCCGCGGGTGGAGCGGTGACCCTGCTCGGTGCCGCCACCGCGCTGCATGCCGAGGCGGGGGTCGACCCGGCGGCGGCCGCCGGGCTGCACGAGCTCGCCCGCGGGGCCGTCGCGGCGGTGGGTGCCCAGCAGCTGCCACCGCACGGGCGCCCGGCGACCTCGCTCACTGGACCGGTGGCGCGGGGAGAGGGGAGCTACCTGACCCAGCTCGAGGGCCTCCGCGAGGCCTTTCCAGCCCTCCATCCGCTCGCCGTCCTGCTCGCCCTGGAGGGGCTCCGGCAGCTCGCCCAAGGGGCCCCTGCGACCCCAGCCCAGGAGGCTCTTCGCTCAGCATTACGCGAGATTTGCGGGCAGTCGAGTTTTCTTGACCCCCTCTTGACCTGGGTGTAATCTCCTAGGTCCACCCGAGCCGAGGGTCGAAGCCGCATGGTCTTCTTTAACTACAGCACCATGCAGATGGCTGCGAAGGTCGTGTACTACGGCCCCGGCCTCTGCGGCAAGACCACCAACCTCCAGTACATCTACTCGCGCACCGCCAAGGACTCCCGCGGCGAAATGGTCTCGCTCGAGACCGAGACCGACCGTACGCTCTTCTTCGACCTGCTCCCCATCGACGTCGGGTCCATCGCCGGCTTCTCCACCCGCATCCAGCTCTACACCGTCCCCGGCCAGGTCTTCTACAACACTACGCGCAAGCTGGTGCTGAAGGGTGTCGACGGCGTGGTGTTCGTCGCCGACTCGCAGCGGCCGATGTTGCAGGCCAACATCGACTCCTTTCGCAACCTGGAGGAGAACTTCGGCGAGATGGGGTTGTCGATGGACAACGTCCCGCTGGTGCTCCAGTACAACAAGCGCGACCTCCACGACATCGCCTCGGTGGAGGAGCTCAACCAGGCCCTCAACCGGGGCGGCTGGCCGCATTTCGAGGCCTCGGCACTCACCGGAGCGGGCGTCTTCGAGACCCTCAAGGGGGTCTCCAAGCTGACGCTGCTGTCGCTCAAGAAGCGGCTCTCCAAGGACCAGCCGGTGCGCTACCCGACGCCGCGCCCGGCGCCGAGCCCACGCCCCGTGCCGCATGCCGAGCCGGCACCGATGGGGGTCGCCACCGCGGCGGCCCGCGCGCCCCAATCGGTCTCCACCGCTCCTCTCGCCCCGGTGGCGACGCCGACGCCGGCGCCGCCTCCCGTCCATGCCGTGCCGCAGCCGCCGGCGCGACCGGCGGCGGCTGCCAGCGTGCCGGCCAAGGCGACGCGTCCGGCGCCGCGAGCGAAGACCCAGAGCGACGTGCTGGCGGAGCTCGAGAAGATCCGCCGTCAGGCCCTGCGCCCGGCGGTCGCGCCGGCGGTGGCGCCGGTGGCCGCGGTCGCCGCCCCGGCAGCGGTCACCCCTTCCCTCGCTCCCGCCGTCGCCGCCCCCAATGGCAAGCACGAGATCAACCGTGAGATCCAGCTCACCCTGAACCGGGGCGACTTCGAACGCGCCCGCCGCTTCCTCGTCACCCTGCAGGTCGAGGACGGCCAGCACCAGGTGATGGAGGCGGTGCGCGACTTCCAGGTCGACCTCGGCGCCAACGCGCAGCACCAGAAGGTGGTGCTGCGCCTCAACATCGCGCTGCGCACCAGGGAGTAGGCGGGTCAGCGGCGCACGCCGCCGACCTGCCGTTTCCCGCCGCGCCGCCGCTCAGGGCAGCTCGCAGAAGCCGTAGGACACACCCTCCAGCGGCAGCGTCACCGTGCGGTCGTTGGAGTCGACGGTGAGGGTCGCCTCGTCGTCGGGCAGGGTGTAGGCGCCATCGCAGGTCGGCGCGTAGGTGATGGTGAGGTTGGTCGACTCTCCCGGCCGCAAGGTGATCGGCGGCGCACCGCGATCGCTGGCCACCGCGAAGCGCGTGGCGCCGGCACCCGTGAGGGCGAGCCGCGTCAGCCGCAGGTCGAGCTGACCCACGTTCTCGATCACCGCGTGCCGCGCCGGCGTGCGCGACTGGCCGGCAGCGCGGTCCACCCACAGCAGGCTGGGCAACAGGTGCAGCTGCGGCCCCATCAGACCCTCGACGATCAGCTGCGAGACGACATCGTGGCTGGCGGCAGGGTTGGCCACCTCGACCGCATTCACCGCCACGCCGGCGCTGCGCTGCCCGAGCCCCGGCGGGCTGGCGGTGACGGCGAGGGTGACCACCTCGCCGGGAGCGAGCACGAACGGCAGCGGCCGCTCGGCGAGGGCGGTGAGCGCGAAGGGCCGCGGCAGCGACCCCGGCGGCGGGGTGAAGCGCGCCGCGGGGTCGTCGCGCAGCAGCAGCCCACCGACCAGGCGTGCCGCGTGCCCGTAGAGCGTCAACGGCTCCTCGGCGCGGCCGCGGCCGGGATCGCCGATGGAGACCCCGACCGTTCGCTCGTCGACCTGCTTGATCACCAGCAGGCCGAGCTCGTCGTGATCGGAGCTCAGGCTGAGGCTTGCACCGCCGTGCGGATCGGGCTGGGCCTCCACCGGCAGCGGCACCGGTACCGGCTCGCCGACGAGTCGGTAGGTGAAGTCCCCCGGGTTGTGGCTGCCGGGAGAGAACCCTACCCCGCGCACCTCCAGCGGCTGGCCGCCGACGTTCTCCAGGCGCAGCTCCCCGTCCGCCCATGTGCCCACCTGCAGTCGCCCGAAGTCGTGCACGGCCGAGATCCGCATCGCCGCCGGCGCGGTGTCGGCACGCAGGACGAAACGCAGGTAGGGGTCGCGGCCGCCGCTCAGGGCGGAGAGATCGGCACGCCAGGTGATCGGCGTGAAGACCGGTGGCGAGCTCAGCACGTTGGGCACCGCGTAGGTCGGCGTCAGCAGGGCGACGTCGGGGCTGTCGAGCCCGCAGTCGGAGGGCGTTCCCGGCGGCGGATCGACGAGGAACGTCCAGTGGCCGCCGCGCAGTCTGGCGGTGCAGCTCACCGTCCGCGCCGAGCCGTCCGGCAGCGGCACGGTGATCGCGAGGTGGGGGCAGAGCGGTTGCGGGTTGGGCGGGTTGCAGAGGCCGTCGGCGGGCTCCGTCCGCTCGCCTCCCCCGGTGTCGCTGGCGCGCGAGACCACCTCGACGCTCTCCACCCGCAGGCTCGGGCTGAAGTTCTCCGACCAGCGCACGGGGCCTTCGAGCCCACCACCCGCCGTCAGCACGTCCGCCTGCCAGTAGTAGCGCTTCGGCGTCGGCGAGAGGCGCATCGGGCGCACCATGGCGCGCTTGCCGGTGACCACCAGAAGGTTGGGGGAGAGCAGCCGCGACGGCGGGGCCCCGCCGTCGAAGAGGGTGTCGGGGACCAGCGAGACGCGGTAGCTGGTGTCCTGCGAGGGCACCACGCCGCCGGCGGGGACCCGGCAATCCTCGAACAGCCCATCCCGGCTCGGCCCGCTCGCCCCGTCGACGCCCTGGACCACCTGGTGCGCGGCTCCGCTCGTGAAGTCGCCGACCGGACAGCGGCCGTCGCCGTCGGGTGCCTTCGGCGAGAAGGCGTCGAGGCGCATCGCGAAATCGCCGCCACCGGCCCGGCAGTAGACGGCGAGGTTGGCGAGGCGCTCGGGGTCGAGGGCGGCCACAAACGCCCCCACGCCGCCTGTGCACGACTCGAGCAGCGCCGGCGACCCGTCGGCGCCGGCGTAGAGCAGGAGGCTGCCGTCCGCCATCCTCTTCTCGGGGTCCTCCGCGAACAGCCGCAGCACCGGCGACGAGAAGCTGCACAGCCCGAGCTCCTCGTGCCCCGGCTTGAAAAAGTCGGCGAGCGGCGGTTGGCTGATGTCGAGCCTGCCTACCAGCTCCCAGGCGACGCGCAGCTCGTCGCTCGCCACCACCCGTTGGCTGGCGTCGAGAGACCGCCCGAGGAACAGGCAGGGCGTCTGCACCAGCGTGCCCGGACCGCCGGGCGACGACGCGGCGAGCGGATAGAGCTCGCTCACCAGCCCGCCGTCGGTGCCGTCCCGGAAGATCCCGAAGTGGAGGTCGGTCCCCTGGTCCGCCGCGGTGAGCGGATGGAAGTCGGCGCGGATGCGGTCGTTGAAGCGGGCGGCGTCGAAGCGCAGCACGATCTCGGACTGCGCCACGCAGGCCGGCAGCAGCAGCCCGAGCACGAGCGGGACGAGCGCGGTGCGAGAGAGCTGGAGCAGCGGGCGAAGGCTCATGGCGTCTCCTCCATGGCGCGACGGGTGGGCGCTAGGGTGGAGCGACGGCGCCGCCAGGCGAGCGCCAACGCCAGCGGGGCGAGCACGAGCAACAGGGCCGGGGCGAGCCGCGAGAGCAGGATGCCGAGCAGCTGCAGCGTCGCCGTCAGCGCGGGATCCGAGCTGTAGAGCAGCACCGCACGGTTGCGCAACGGCGCCAGCGCCGGCCCGCCGCTCGGCGGCTGCACGTTGACGAGCTCGAGGTTGAAGCGGGCGATGCCGTCGACGGCCACCGGCGCCAGGTCGGCGGGGACGTCGAAGGTCACCGTGCGCGTCCCCCCCTCGCCGGCACCCCAGCTCGCGGTCACGGTGTCGGGGGGGTACAGGGGAATGCTGAGCACCACGTCGACCGTCGCCGCGCCGTCGGTGCCGCCCTCGCGCACCACCGGGATGGTCGCCGGGCCGGCGACGACGGCGAAGGTGCGGGCGGCGAAAGCCAATGTCCCTGGGCCCGACGACCCACCGCTGCTGTGCACCGTCACTGCGAAGGCATCGATCCCGTGCTGGACGAACGCCTCGATGGGAGCGTCGCTGGTGGTGCGACGCCGGTAGCCGAAGGCGATCGGCGCGCCACCGGCGCTGAAATCGGGATGCCCGCCGCCGCCGTCGTCGAAGTCGAGCGCCACGAGGCCGGTGTGACTCACCGCCTGCCACGAGGTGGTCGAGAAGACCTCGGAGGCGGTGGCGAACGCCGTGCCCCCCTGGATGACGACGAAGCTCTCCTCGACGAGGCCGGTGCCACCGTCGTTGAGGGTGACGATGCGTTGCCACGAGGCGTCGATGGCGCTGATGGCACCCGCGCTCGCCGGGTCGTAGGTGCCGCCGGTGTAGCGGTGCACGACCTCGACCACCTCGGCAGGGCCGCCACCCGTGCCCGGGCTGTCGTGGTCCATCAGCCGCGAGGGTGCCGGGTTGCCGACGGTCAAGCTCTGCATCGCCAACTGCGAGCCACCGCCGACGCTGGCCGAGTGGATCGTCCAGTCGGCGGCGGCGAAGGTGTCGTCGCTGAAGACCACTGTCTGCGCGCGGGCGGCGCCGGCGGCAGCCGTGATCGTCGCCAGCAGAGTCACCACCATCGGGCCGCGCAAGCGCCGCAGCCCGAGCGCCCCCAGCGCGACGACGAGCGCCAGCAGACCGATCCCGGAGAGCGACGGTACGGCGGCCACGAAGCCGGGGGAAACCCCGGCGACGCCGGCGAGCACGGTGAGGCCGGCCGGCACGGTGAGGCTGGGCAGCGCGGCGCCGCTGGTGGTGTCGAGCACCGACAGCAGCTGCGCGCCCGGATGCGCAGCGTAGAGCCGATCGCCAGCCGGCGAGAGCAGCACGTCGGTGGGATAGCTGGTGGGAAGCGCCCAGGTGGCGACGACGGTGGCGGTGGCGACGTCGAGCACCGAGACCGTGCCGTCGTCGAGGTTGCCGACGAAGGCGCGGCCGCCGCCGGCGGTGACGCCCCGTGGCGCCGTTCCCACGCCGACGGTGGTGAGCAGCGTCGCGGTGGCGAGGTCGACCACCGAGACGGCGTCGTCGCCGAAGTCGGCGACCCAGGCCCGGCCACCGGCGAGCGCCACGCCGGACGGGAAGCCGCCGACGGCAACGGTACTGGTGGCGTGGGTGCCGAGGTCGATCACCGACACCGTGTCGTCGCCGTAGTTGGTGACCACCAGGTGCGTCGCGTCGGCGGCGACGGCGAGCGGCGCGTCGCCCACCGGCAGCGTGGCGAGGGGTGCTCCCCCCGCGGCGGCAAACAGCGCCACCGAGTCGGTCTGGGTGCTGACCACGGCGATCGTCGCGCCGTCGGGGGTGATCGCCACCCCGGCCGGCGCCGCCCCGGTCGCCAGCCCCGTGCTGCCGCCGGCGAGCAGGTAGGAGAGCGCCCCGCCGCCGCTGGCGTCGGCGACGACGAGCCGGCTGCCGGCGGCGTCGACCGCGGCGCCCGCAGGCAGGCTGCCGGCGGGGAGCGACCCGGCGATCGTCCCGTCCGCGAGGTCGATCACCGTCACCACGCCGCCGGCAGGGCGAGTGGCGTAGAGGAAGGGCGCGGCGGACGCGGCCGGTGGCAGCGCGAGGAGAGCGAAGAGGACGGAAACGACCGCGAGTCGGACCTGCCGGAGCATGCCGCAGCCTCCTTCCACCAGGTGGTCCGCCGCGCACGGGTTCGGCGGACCGATGCCATCGATGCCAACGTCGAGGGTGAGACGCAGGAGGTCTCGCGGCAGTTGCAGATCCCGGCCGCAAGTCGGCTAGCGGCGGCCGCAGCGCGACGTGGCGCCCGCGGGATCCCGGTGCCTTACTGCCAGTCGCCCTGCAGCTCGAACGCCGCCCAGTCGCGCGGCTGGCGCCAGCGCGGATCGGCGGCGAGGGCGCGCTGCGCGGCGCGCAGCGCGGCGGCGGGCGGCAGCCGCTCGCGCAACAGCCCGGCGTAGAAGCGGCGCATGAGCTCCGCGGTGGCGTCGTCGCGCACCGGCCAGAGGCTCGCCACCACGCGCCGGGCGCCGGCGTAGAAGAAGCCGCGCGCCAGCGCCGCGACGCCCTCGCCACGCAGGTCGCTCCCCACCGCGGTGTCGCAGGCCGACAGCACCACCAGGTCGGCGTCGAGGGAGAGGCCGTAGAGGTCGGCGAGCCGCAACCAGCCGGCCCGCGGCGCGCCATCAGCCCCCACCAGCGACAGCGCGAGGCCGGAGCGCTCCGGGTGCGCGGGGTCAGCAACCGCATGGGTGGCAAGGTGCAGCACGTCGACGCCGCGCAGCGCCGGCGAGCGCAGCAGCTCGGGGGTGACAGCAAGGCCGAAGGCGGCGACGCGCCCCTGCGGTGGCACCAGGGCGAGGATCGACTCGGCCTCGTCCCGGCTCCCCCGCAGCCGCGACAGGCGCCGGGGAAGGAGGGCGGAGCGCGGCTCGCCGCCGCCGCGCAAGTCCCCTCCGCCGTCGCCGTGGCCGACCCGCGGGTCCTCGGCGGAGAAGACCGGGTCGGCGAGCACCGCCACGCGCTGCGGCGAGCCGCTCGCCGGGACGCCCGCGCGCAGCGCCGCCAGCGCCGTCGCCGACGGTACCAGGACGAGCTCGTGGCGCGCGACCAGCGGCGTCCCCGGCGGCGCGCCGGGGTCGGGAAGGGCCGCGAAGGGGACGAGCTGCAGGGCGCCGTCGGGCGCGAGCACCAGCCTCCTGCCGGCGATCTCGTCGCGGAACGGCGCCAGCACGAGGCGCGCGAGGTCGGCGAGCGCCCAGGCCAGCGGTCGCGCCACCAGGTGCGGCTCCTCCGCCTCGAGCAGCTCGCGCAGCCGTCGCGCCCGCCGCTCGAGCGCGGCGCGCGGCGGCAGCTCGCGCGCCACCACCGCGGTTGAGGTCACCGCCCAGCCGAAGCTGCGCCGCTCCCCGAGCGCCAGCTCGAGCAGCACCGTGTCGGAGTCGAGCAGCGCCTGCAGCTGGGTCACGGTAAGGGGCGGTGGCGCGGCGATCGCCATCGCCGCCGGGCGGATGCGCTCGAGCGCGTCGACCAGGCTGCGCGCGCGGCTGCGCTCGTGCAGGAGCAGCGCGGCCGCGGCGCCTTCCGAGTCGCCGGCGGCGGCACGCCGCATCTGCACGTCGACGGCGAGCTCGAAGAGGTCGGCCTGGGTGGCCAGGTAGGTGGCGCGCAGGCCGGGCTCGGCGATCGCCGTCCGCAGGCCCTCGATGCGGGCGATCCCCTGCATGGCGTCGTCGAGCGCAGCGTCGAGCTCGCCGCGGCGCTCGGCAAGGGCGGCGAGCCCCGCCAGCGCCCGCGCCTCCACCACCGCGTTGTCGATGCGCCGGGCCAGCGCCAGCGCGCTGCGCAGGGGCCCCTCGGCCTCGTCGACGGCGCCGCCGGCGAGGCGCGCCCAGCCCATCTCGGCGAGGCTCGACGCCTCGAGGCGAACGTTGCCGGCCCGCCGCGCCAGCGTCACGGCGTCGGCGAGGCTCGCCGCGGCCTCGGCGGGTTCGCCGCGGCGCCGGAAGCAGCGCGCGCGGCAGTGCAGCGCCAACGCCTCGCCCACCGGGTCGCCGATCGCCGCCAGCATCCGCTCGGCCTGCCGGCACTCCGCCGCCGCGGCGGCGAGCTCGCCGCGGTCGAGCAAGGCCTCGCCCAGGCTGGCGCGGCTGTACCCCTCCCCCCGGCGATCGTCGGCGCGCCGCCGCTCGGCGAGCGAGGCGCGCTGCAGCTCGACCGCACGCGCCGGCTCGCCGAGGCGCCGGTAGACGTCGGCCATCAACGAGAGCGTGACGGCCGGGTTGGCACGGCTGCCGATCCGCCGCTGCAGCGCCAGAGCGGCGGCGAAGTGGTCGAGGGCTCCCTCGCTGTCGCCGACCAGCAGGCCGACGCTGCCGAGGTTGTGCTGGGCAGCCTCCTCGGCCTGAGGGTCGCCGCCCTGGCGCGCCAGGTCGAGCGCTCGCTGGTAGGCGGCGACGCCCTCGTCGACCGCACCCTCCCGCACCAGGACCTGCCCGCGCATGAGCTCGGTGCGTGCCTCGCCGGCGAGGTCCCTCGCGGCGCGGCGCAGAGCGATCGCCTCGTCGAAGGCCGCACGCGCCACCGTCGCCTGCCCCCCCTGGTGGGCGAGCTCGCCGAGCTGGTGCAGCGCCGCCGACTGGCCGGCGAGGTCCCCGCCCTCACGCGCCGCGGCGAGCGCGCGGCGCAGCGTCGTCGCCGCCTCCTCGCGCGCCCCCGAGCGCAGCTGCTCCGCCCCCTGGCGCACCGTGGCACGCACGGATGACTCGCCGTCACCCAACGCGGCCCAGGCTGCCGCCGACTCGGCATAGGCGGCGATCGCCCGCTCCCGTCCACCCGGTTCCACGCGGTCGCCGAGACGGCCGCTCCCCTCCTCGGCGCGCGCCCAGACTGCTGTCGCGGCGAAACCGTCGCGATCGCGCGCGGTCTCCGGCGCCGCTGCCGAGACCGCGAGGTGGAAGCTGCCCGCCGGCAGGCCGGCGGCGAGGTTGCGCACCGCCAGCGAGTAGGTGCCGCCGGCGCCGGCGGGGAGCGGGAACGCCAGCGGCTGCTCGGGAAGCCGCGAGTTGCCGAGACGCAGCAGGCGGACCCCGCCCGGCGAGGTGACCGTGATCGCCAGCAGGAGCCCCCGCTGCTCGAGGGTCACCTCGACGCTGGTGCCGGCGTCCAGCGTCAACGAGAGGCGCCGCTCCTCACCGCTCGCCAGCGTGCCGGAGAGGGTCTCGCCCGGGTGCACCACGCCACCCGCCGGCGCCACCGTGACGACGGCCCCGGCAGCAGCCGGCGTGGCGGGCGAGGCAGCGGCGCCGGATGACGCGCCCGCGCCGGCCGCGAGCAGGAGCGCCGCCGGCCAGTGCCGTCGCCGGCCTCGCTCAGCGAGGCGGTACCAGCCGCAGCGCATACCGCTCGAGCACCCGTTCCTCGGCGCCGCGCGCCGCCAGCAGCTCCAGCCGGTAGCCGCCGGGCGCCAGCCCACCCGCCGGCAACACCACCGTGAAGGTGTCGTAGGGGCTCGGACGCAGCCCCTCGAGCCGCCAGCGCAGCTGCCCGTCCGGCCCCCGCAGGGTGAGGGCGTAGCGATCCGCTGGCGCGTGCGCGCGCGCGGCGAGGAGGAGGACTACCGGCGTCTCGGCAGCGGGCGCGGTGAGCTCCGGGGACGGCTCGCCGCCGCGCAGCGAGCCCTCGGGCGCGAGGTCGAGCACCGGCACGTTGGCGATCGGGGACGCCGCGCGGGAGAGCCGCTCGCGCGCCGCGGCGAGCGAGCGTTCGGCCTCGTCGCCGCGCCGCCGCTCGACGTCGAGCTTCGCAGCGGCCGCGCTCTCGTCACGGTGGGCGGCCGCCAGGCGCGCCTCGACCGCGCCGAGTGGCTGCCGTCCGAGCAACCAACCGAGCACGACGCCGAGCAGCGCTGCCGCCAGCCCGGCCGCCGCGGCCTGCAGCCAGCGACGGCTCGGGGCACCGGCAGCGGTTGCCAGCGCCGCGCTCGCCTCGCGTGACCAGGGCTCGAGGCGGCGCAGCACCCGCAGCTCGGCCACGCAGTCCGGGCATAGCATGAGGTGGTCGGCGAGCGCCTCGCGCTCTTCCTGCGCCAGCTCTCCCGCGGCGAGCTCGGCCAGCCGCTCGGGCGACGGACACCCGCGCTCGCGGCGCGGCGGGTAGGCGAGCGGATCGCTGACCGCCTCGGCCAGGCGGGCCAGCTCGTCGGCGTCGTCGGCTGCGCGCATCACCCCTCCTTTCCTCCCGCCGCGAGCAGCCGGCGCAGCTCCTCGAGGCCACGGTAGACGAGACTGCGCGCCTTGGCCTCGCTCCAGCCCAGGAGCTCGCCGATCTCCGCTGGAGAGAAGCCCTGCAGGTGGAGGCCCACTGCGCGGCGCCGCGGCGGTGGCAGGGTGGCCAGCGCGGCGCTCGCCCGCGCCAGCTCCAGGCGCCGCTCGACGAGCGAGGCGGGGTCGGCCGCCGTGACGGCGGCGGCAAGGCCGCTCGCGGCCGTGCTGTCTCCCGAAGCCAGGGCTCGTTCCACTTCCTCCAGGGCCTCCTCGCGGCGCGCCGTCGCGCGACGGATGGCGTCGATGGTCACGCTCGCCGCCAACCTGTAGAGATAAGACGCAGGATGGGCGATCTCCGTCGCACGCTGAAGGCTGCGCCAGAGCCGCAACCGGGCTTCCTGCTCGAGGTCGTCGAAGTCGAGACCGAGGTCGCGGGGGCAGAAGTGGATGAGCGTGCGCCGCAGCAGCCCACCGTAGCGCTCGAGCAGCTCGGCGAGCCTCGCCTCCGTCGCACCGGCTGCTCGCGGGTGGTCGTCGCGGTCGGGCATGGCCGTTGGGGAGGGCGCCGGCAGCATAGCAGCGGGGGCGCGGCAACCTCCCGGCGCCGGCGCCCGGTCCCGGCCAGGCGGCGCGGTTTCGTCGCAGCGCCTGGCGGTGTCCAAACAAGTGGCGAGCCAATCGCCGACGCCGCCAAGGAGGTCACGCCATGAACCCACGCCGCTGGTTCCACCGTTCCCTGCTCCCGCTCGTTGCCTGGCCGCTGCTCGCTGCCGGCCCGGCGCTCGCCCGCCCCTGGGACTTCGGCGGCAGCGCCACCGTGCGCCTCGACGTCGCCGGCGGCTCGCTCGAGGTGACGGTGCGCCCCGACCGCGGGCGTTCGCTGCGCCTCGCTGCCGACGGCCCCCATCGCTGGGTGTTCGACGGCTCGACGGCCGACCTCGTCGGCGCGCCCTACTCGATCCTGCTGCGCAACCGCACTGGCGAGCGGCTGAAGGTGGTGGTGGGCGTCGACGGCCTCAACGTCTACGCCCGCGAGGTGGTCGCCGGCAGCTCGGCGCAGGACGTCGGGTCGATCCTCTCGCCGTGGAGCGACCGCACGCTCACCGGCTGGCAGCTCGATCTCGACCGCGCGCAGCGTTTCGTCTTCAGCCCTCCCGAGTGGAGCGAGGGCGAGGGGCGCACCGAATCGCAGATCGGGCTGCTCACCGTGCAGGTCTACCGCGAGTGGCAACCGCGCCCCGACTGGGGTTACCGCGACGACGAGCACCGCATTCCGCGCGACGCGCCTGCCGAGCCCAGCGCGGCGAGCCCGCAGCCAAAGACCGAAGGCATGTCGAGCGAGGCCGGCGGCCGCCCGCCCATCGGCACCACCGCCGGTGACGACGTCGCGAGCTCGGTGCGCAGCGTCCGCTTCGTCGCCGCCACCTCCTTTCCCGAGGCCTGGGCGGTGATCGACTACGGCGCCGCGCGGCGCGCCTGGCAACCCCCACCGCGCTGGCCCCGCGAGGACGACCTCCTCGGCCTCGAGGTGACCGGCGACCGCGAGGGCACTCGCATCCTCGCCGTCGCCCCCGGCTCGGCGGCCGATCGTGCCGGCCTCGAGGCCGACGACGTCATCCTGCGCCTCGACAGCGTCTTCGCCCCCAGCCCCGCCACCACCCGTCGCCTGCTGCGCGACAAGGACCCCGGCGACTATGCCTTTCTGCGCGTACGCCGCGGGCCGCACGAGCTGGCGGTGAAGATCCGCGTCTGAGCGCCGAGGCCGAGCCCGGGGGCGGCGCGCCGCGGAGGGCACTGCGATACGCTCTCGACGGTGCGCTGCCCCTTCTGCGATGCCAACCGCGACCGCGTCGTCGACTCGCGCGAGAGCCGCGACGGCGCGGTGATCCGGCGCCGGCGCGAGTGCGTCGCCTGCGGGCGGCGCTTCACCTCCTACGAGCAGATCGAGGAGGTGCGCTACATGGTGGTCAAGCACGACGGGCGGCGCGAGGAGTTCTCGCGCAAGAAGCTGCTCGAGGGGTTGGTCACCGCGGCGCGCAAGCGCCCCATCTCGATGCGCCAGCTCGAGGAGATCGCCGACGCCGCGGAGAACCTCCTCCACCAGCGCGAGGATCGCGAGATCAGCACCCAGGAGATCGGCGGCTTCGTGATGGAGCGGCTGCGGGAGATCGACCAGATCGCCTACGTGCGCTTCGCCTCCGTCTACCGGCGCTTCGACGACATCGAAGCCTTCCGCGAAGTGCTCAAGAACCTCATGCAGCCCGGCGCTCGCCTGCCCGAGGACTGAGGGTGGCAACCAGGCCAAGCCGGCGCTACACGGGGGTGGTGGTGGTCTCGCAGCTGCGCAGCGAGCTCGACCGCCTGATCCAGGAGGTGCTCGCCGCCACCGAGACCATCACCCGCGGCGGCTGGATGCCGGCCACCGACGTCGTCGACCTCGGGCACGCCCTCGTCGTCCAGGTCGAGGTCGCGGGGGTGCCAGCGAGCGACCTGCGGGTGGAGATCGAGGGGACGACGGTGCGCATCCACGGGCGGCGCAAGCTCACCTTTCCCAAGCCCGGCCGCATTCGCTTCCACTGCCTCGAGCGGCAGGAAGGGAGCTTCACCCGCCAGGTCGAGATCTTCGAGCCGGTCAACGTCGCCAAGGCGCGGGCGCAGCTCGCCCATGGCCTGCTCAGCATCGAGCTGCCCAAGGTCGAGGACCGCCGCCGCCGCCAGGTCGTGCTGACCATCGAGGAGAGCGCCGGCGGCGAAGAGACCGCCGAGGAAACCGCCCAATGAGCACCGAAGAGCCCGCCAGCGAAGAGACCCCGCCGCTGCCGGACCTGCTGCCGGTCCTGCCGTTGCGCGACATGGTCCTCTTCCCGTTCATCATCCTGCCGCTGTCGGTGGCACGCGAAAAGAGCATCCAGGCGGTCGACCGCTCGTTGTCCGAGAACCGCATGCTGATGCTGGTGGCGCAGCAGGACCCCGCGACCGAGGACCCCAAGGCCGAGGACCTCTTCGGCGTCGGCACCGTCGCCAGCATCACCCGCATGCTGAAGCTCCCCGACGGGCGCATCCGCATCCTGGTGCAGGGGGTGGCGCGCGCCAAGGTAACCCACCTGGCGCAGAGCGAGCCGTTCCTGCAGGCGAAGATCGAGCAGCTCCCCGACCAGCCGTTACCACAGGGACCGCTCGAGGTGGAGGCGCTGGTGCGCAGCGTCCGCCAGGAGCTCGAGAAGGCGGTGCAGCTGGGCAAGACCATCTCCCCCGAGGTGATGGTGATCGTCGCCAACCTCGACGACCCGGGGCGGCTCGCCGACCTGGTGGCGAGCAACCTCGAGCTCCGCCTCGCCGACGCGCAGGGTGTGCTCGAGGAGCGTCGACCCGGTGGCGCGGCTGCGCAAGGTGGCCGACGTATTGGGACGCGAGATGCAGCTGCTCGCCATGCAGCAGGAGATCGCCTCCCAGGCTCGCGACGAGATGGACGAGACGCAGCGCGAGTACTTCCTGCGCCAGCAGCTCAAGGCGATCCAGCAGGAGCTCGGCGAGGGGGACGAGCTGGCGGAAGAGATTGCCGGCTGGCGCCAGCAGGCGGAGGAGAAGCAGCTGTCCGAGAGCCGCCAAGGAGGAGCTCGAGCGGCAGGTCAGCGGCTCGAGCGCAGCCATCCCGACTCGCGCGGAGGCGGCGATCATCCGCACCTACCTGGACTGGCTCACCGGCCTGCCGTGGGGGGTGGTGAGCGAGGACCGCATCGACCTCGCCTACGCCCGCACGCGTGCTCGACGAGGACCACTACGATCTCGAGAAGATCAAGGAGCGGATCGTCGAGTTCCTGGCCGTGCGCAAGCTCAAGCCCGACGCCAAGGGGCCGATCCTCTGCTTCGTCGGACCGCCGGGAGTCGGCAAGACCTCGCTCGGCCGCTCGATCGCGCGCGCCCTCGGACGGCAGTTCGTGCGCATCTCGCTGGGCGGCGTGCGCGACGAGGCGGAGATCCGTGGCCACCGCCGCACCTACGTCGGCGCCCTGCCCGGGCGCATCCTGCAGGGCCTCAACCAGGCCGGC
Organism: Thermoanaerobaculia bacterium; assembly: GCA_963837455.1. Taxonomy (GTDB): domain Bacteria; phylum Acidobacteriota; class Thermoanaerobaculia; order Multivoradales; family JAIOJS01; genus DASYQD01. The sequence goes on from CAWINM010000001.1 coordinate 213,436, forward strand.
ACCAGCAACCCGGTGTTCATGCTCGACGAGATCGACAAGCTCGGCGCCGACTACCGCGGCGATCCCTCGGTCGGCGCTGCTCGAGGTGCTCGACCCGGAGCAGAACGACAGCTTCCGCGACCACTACCTGGGCATCGAGTACGACCTCTCGCGGGTGATGTTCATCGCCACCGCCAACCTGCTCGAGCCCATTCACCCGGCGTTCCTCGACCGCATGGAGGTGGTTCGCCTCTCCGGCTACACCGAGGAGGAGAAGCTCCACATCGCGCGCCGCCACCTCCTGCCCAAGCTGCTCGAACGGCACGGCATCGGCCCCGAGCACGTCACCTTCACCGACGCCGGGCTGCGCCGCATCCTCGCCGACTACACGCGCGAAGCGGGGCTGCGCAACTTCGAGCGCGAGATCGCCGCCGTCTGCCGCAAGGTCGCGGTCAAGGTGGCGGAGCGCAAGGAGGGGGCGAGCGAGCACCGCAGGGTGGTGATCGACCCGCGCCGCGTCGAACGCTACCTGGGGCCACCACGCCACCGCTCGGACGAGCTGCTCGACCGCGACCGCGTGGGAGTCGCCACCGGCCTCGCCTGGACCGAGAGCGGCGGCGACCTGCTGTTCATCGAGGTGGTGGCGGTACCGGGCAAGGGCAAGCTGCTGCTCACCGGCCAGCTCGGCGAGGTAATGAAGGAGTCGGCGCAGGCGGCGCTCTCCTTCGCCCGCGCCCACGCCGCGCCAGCAGGGGCTCGATCCGCGCTTCTTCGCCGACAACGACCTGCACGTCCACGTGCCGGCGGGCTCGATCCCCAAGGACGGGCCGTCGGCCGGCATCACCATCGCCACCGCCATCGTCTCCGCCGCCACCCAGCGGCCGATCAACCGCCGCCTGGCGATGACCGGCGAGATCACCCTGCGCGGCACCGTGCTCCCCATCGGCGGCCTCAAGGAGAAGGTGCTGGCGGCGCGCCTCGCCGGCATCGAGGCGATGGTGCTGCCCAAGCTCAACGAGCGCGACCTCGAGGAGGTGCCGCCGGTGGTCAAGAAGGGGCTCACCTTCCACTTCGTCGAGCACATGGAGGACGTGCTGGCGTGGGCCCTGCTGCCGACGCCGATCCATGGCGACGTGGTGGCGGTGGCGAGCGAGGTGGCGGTCGTCGGCGCGTGAGCCCGGCCGCACCCAGCCGCCGGGGCGCCCCACACGGACGGTCGCGGCGGTGGGCATGAGGGACAGAGCGCTCGCAGCGGCGCCGTCGGTGTTTCGCGCGCGGCGCGCGTCCGCCAGCCCGCCGGGCTCGTGGCGCGAGCGCGGCGAGGACGAGCTGATCGCCTGGTTGCGGCGTCGCCTGCCATCGGCGGCGGCGGCGCGCATCGGCGACGACGCCGCCATGCTGCCGCTCGCCGGCGAATGGGCGTGCGACGGTCGACAGCCAGATCGCCGGCACCCACTTCCTCCCCGGTCTCGACCCCGCCGTCGTCGCCCGCCGGCTGCTGGCGGTGAACCTCTCCGACCTCGCCGCCGTGGGGGCCGCCCCGGGCTTCGCGCTGCTCGCCCTTGCGGCGCCGGCCGGATTCGACCACCGGCGCTTCCTGCGCGCCTTCGCCGCCGCCTGCCGCGGCGCCGGCGTCGCCCTCGTCGGAGGCGACCTGGCGCGCGCCCCGCAGCTGGTCGCCACGCTGACGCTGCTCGGCCGCCGGCGCCCGGGTGGACGCTGGCTGCGGCGCGACGCGGCGCGTCCTGGCGACGCCCTGTGGGTGGGTGGCACGCTCGGCGAGTCGGCACTGGGGCGCCTGCTGCTCGCTCGCGGCGCTACCTGGCACCATGGCCGCGTCGAGCTACCCGCGGATCTCGTGGGCGATGCCGCCACCGCGCGCGCGGCACGGCGCGCGGTGCGACGACACCTACTGCCGCGGCCACAGCTCCCGCTCTCCGCCGAGCTCGCTCGCCGACGGCGATGCGCCTGCCTCGACGTCTCCGACGGGCTGGCCCGCGACCTCGGCCGTCTGGCGGCAGCGAGCGCCGTGGGGGCGACGGTCGAGGCCGCGGCGCTGCCGATTCCCCGCGGCGCGCGTGCGCTCGCCGCGGCGCTCGGCGTCGATCCGTTCACCCTCGCCCTCGGCGGCGGCGAGGACTACGTGCTGCTCTTCACGCTGCCGGCGGGGGCGCCGGCGCCGCCAGGATGCGCGCGCATCGGCACCATCGACGGCCAGCCGCGCCGCGGTTTGCGGCTGCGCGAAGGGGACCGCGTCCGCCCGCTGCCGCCGCTCGGCTGGGACCACCTGGCGGGCTGAGGCCGGCAGGCAGCGGTCTCGTCCCGCTCGAGCGGGTCGAGGTCGCCGAGTACCGCCTCAACGGCAAGCCGCTCACCGCCAGGAGCGGGGTACCGTTGGACACCGGCCCCGGCTACAAGTTCCTCGCTGGTTTCGTCTTCGACGGCGAGCGCCGTGTCGGGCTGGCGGTCTGCAGCGTCCGCCACCCCGCTCAGGCCAACGAGTGGGACACGCTGGGCATCCTCTACCAGCCGGGCGAGGGATCCGCCATGACATCGGGGCAGGTCCCAGCGGAGTGCGAGGAGCGCAGGAGGCGACCCCGCCGGGAGCGGCCGGCGGGGTCGCCCGAAGAAGACTGCACCCTGCAGTCGTCTACCGGCGGACGATGCGCAGCGGCTTCTTGAGCTCGGACTCGACCTTGCTCAGGCGCCGCTCGAGGCGGGCGATCACCGAGGTCAGGCGCAACACCTCGGCGCCGCCGGCCTTGCCGCCGCTGCCCGGCGGACGGCCGCGACGGGCGGCCTTCGCCGCCGGACGGCCACGACGACCGGCCTTGGCGGCCGGCCGCCGACCCGGACGGCTCTCGGCGCGCAGCCGCTGGAACACCGCCACCGCATCGGGCTTGAAGCGACGGCGGCGGCCGCTGCCGACGTGCGGGATCTTGCCCAGCGACGTCTTCACGTAGCGCAGCAGCGTCGGGTAGGAGATCTTGGTGCGCTGCGCCACCTGCGTCAGCGTCAGCATCCCCTCGCCGCCCTCACCGGCGCCCTTGCGCGGACGCCCGCGGCGGGCCGCTCGGCCGCGACGGCGCGTCGCCGTGCCCTTGGCCGCGGCGGCGTTCTTGCGCGGGCGCCCGCGGCGCGCCATGTTCTCGTCGCGCAGCTGCGCGATCACCGCCACCGCCTCCTCGGGGTAGCGCTGCGTGCGCCCCTTACCCACCGACGGAATGCGGGAGCTGTAGAGCTTCTTGTACTTCTGCAGAGTCGGCATGGAGAGGCCGGCGCGCTCGGCCACCTCGGTCAGCGTCATGTGGCGCTTGCCCTCGGTGCCGGCACTCTCCGCGGTTTCCTTGGCCATGAGGTCTCCTACGGGTCTTCGCAATTGGAATGCGTAGCAACTCAGACGCACGCCAATTATCAATAACAATCAGAATGATTGTCAATCGCGGGCGGGCGAGCGGATTTATGTTTCGTTCGCCGCGACGGTGGCGGGCTTGCGCGCCAGCGCCAGGATGGTGACGCCGAACGGAAAGTTGGCATGGCGCAGCACGAAGCGCTCGGCGGCGAGCAGCGAGGTCAAGAAGCGGTTCAGTCGCGGGCCGATGGCGACGAAGTCGTCGCGCTGGGCGAGCCCGGCGCGGCGCGGCAGCAGCCGCTTCCACTTGCGGTAGACGAACAGCGGCGGCAGGTACAACGGCTCGAAGTAGGTGACGCGCAGGACCTCCAGGCCGGCGCCGGCGAGCCGCCGCCGCAAGCTGCCGGTGCGGTAGCGCCGGTAGTGGCCGTAGAGCTCGTCGTGGTCTCCCCACAACGCCGCGAAGGCCGGCACCGTCATCACCAGCAGACCGCCGGGACGGAGCACGCGCGCCAGCTCGGCGGCGGCCCGGGCGTCGTCGCGCACGTGCTCGAGCACGTCGATGCAGGTGATGAGGTCGAAGCTGTCGCTGCGGAACTGCAGGTCGTGGAAGTCCGCCGACGACAATCGCGCGTGACCGCGCCGCGCGCAGTAGCGCAGGGCCGGCAGTGAGTAGTCGGTGCCGTAGGTGCGCCCGTGCGCCGCCAGCACGTCGAGGTAGTTGCCCGGCCCGCAGCCGAGGTCGAGGACGCGCGGCGTCGCGCTGTCGGGATGGAAGGCGCGCCCCAGCAGGTCGGCGACGATGCGGTACTTGCCGGCCAGCCACCAGTAGCCTTCGCCGAGCTCGCCGTAGCGTTCCTGGTGCTCGCGCTCCATGCTGCGACCGTCCTTCCCGCTCAGTCGACGCCGCCGCTGGCGGCGGCGCCGGGCTCGGGCACGGCATGGCCGCCGGCTCCCGCCCGTCGCGCCACCAGGTAGAGCGGTCGCCCCTTCACCTCGGCGTAGATGCGGGCCACGTACTCGCCGACGATGCCGATGGTGAGCAGCTGGATGCCGCCCAGGAACAGCACCACCACCATCAGGGAGGCCCAACCGGGAAGGTCGTAGCTGCGCGTCAACCGCAGGTAGATGACGAGGAGGATGCAGCCGAACCCGCCCGCCGACACCAGCAACCCGGCGACCAGCGCCAGCTTGAGCGGCACCGCCGAGAACGAGACGATGCCGTCGAAGGCGAGCCTGAAGAGCTTGGCCAGCGAGTACTTCGAGTCGCCGCGGTGGCGCGGCTTGCGCACGTAGGCGACACCCACCTGGCGCAGCCCCACCCAGCTGCGCAGCCCGCGCAGGAAGCGGGTGCGCTCGGGCAGCGCCTTGAGCAGCGCCACCACCCGGCGGTCGAGCAGCGAGAAGTCGCCGCTGTCGAGCGGGATCTCGACGTCGGCGAGGAGGTGGAGCAGGCGGTAGAAGAGGTGGTAGACGGTGCGCTTGAGCAGCCCTTCCTCGAGGCGGCGTCGCAGCCCGAAGACGACGTCGTAACCCTCCTTCCAGCGAGCGTGGAAGTCGCGGATCACCTCCGGCGGGTCCTGCAGGTCGGCGTCGATCAGCACCACTGCGTCGCCGCTCGCCTGGTCGAGGCCGGCGCACAGCGCCGCCTGGTGGCCGAAGTTGCGGGTCAGCGTGATCACGACGACGCGCGGGTCGTGCGCCGCCAGCGCCGCGAGCAGCGCGCCGCTGCCGTCGACGCTGCCGTCGTCGACGAAGACGATCTCCGCCGCGCCGGGCAGGGTGGCAAGGACGGCATCGAGGCGCTCGCAGAAGGCGGGCAGGACCTCCTCCTCGTTGTACACCGGCACGACGACGGAGAGTCTGTCCATCCCGCCGTCAGCCTCCGCTCGGGCCGCCGAGGGCGCGGATGCGGGCGTCGAGCGCGCCCCGCATCCGTCCGCCGCCATCGGCGGCCCGCGCCCGTTGGTAGAGCCGCAGCGCAGGCTCCCTCTCCCCCAGCACCGAGGCGTAGGAGTCGCCGACGGCGAGCAGCGCCGCCGGATCGTTGCCGGCCAGCCGCGCCGCCCCCGCGAGCGCGCGACGCGCCAGCCGCCCGTTGCCCGCCCGGCTGCCGATCTCGGCGAGCATGGAGAGCGCGTTCACCTCCACCGGCAGGTCGGGGTTGAGGCGGGTGAGGAGCAGCAGCTCCCGCGCCGCGCCCTGCAGGTCGCCTCGTTCCGCGCGCATCCGTGCTCCCAGGAAGAACTCCGCTGGACGATACCTGATCGCGTCCTCGGACGCATGCGCGAAGACCACCCGCCGCTCGAGCTGCGCCGCCGCCACGGCGATGGCAAGCAGGGCCGCCACCGCCAGCGCCGCCCGCCGCCAGTCGCGCTGCCGCAGCAGCTCGAGCAAGCGGGCAGCGGCGAGGCCCGCGAACGGAAACAGGAAGACGGCGAACGTCGCCCGGTAGCGCGATGCCGGAAGCGCCACGAAGAGGCCGATGAGCAAGGCGAGCGCCGAGGGCAGCCACGGCAGGACCTCCAACCGCCGCGGCCAGGCGAGGACGAGGCCCACGAGGGCGAGCGGCAGGAGCAGCCCATAGCCTGGCAGCAGCCGCAGCACCGGGCTTGTGAGCGCGGCGTAGTAGACGTTCGCGTTGTCGGGGTTTTCGAAGGGGATCGCCAGGCCGGCGGCCTTCCGGAGGTAGAACGCCACCACCCTGCCGGGCCCGCCGAACGACCGCCAGCACTCGATCGTCGTGGCCACCAGACGGCCATGGCTGCGCTCGAGGATGGGGACGAAGACCGCCGGGTCGGTGTCGAGAAAGAAGGGGCTCGAGCCCACGGAGTCGTAGACGGCGAAGACGGTGCCGCCCGTCACCGCCAGGTTCAGAGGCGGCACGCCGACGATGGCGTTGCGCACCATCACCGGCGACAGCGCGACGACGATGCCGGCCACGCAAGCGAGCCCCAGGCGGGCTGCCCGCGCGACTCCATGCCGCCAGGGAAAGCAGGCGACGACGAGAGCGGGGAGGACGAGGAAGCCCTCGTTGGCCACCACGGCGAGGCCGGCCGCGGCGCCGAGGAGCGCCGCCCTGCCCGGCGAGGGTGCAGCACGCAGCCACCACAGCAGCCAGGCGACGACGAGCGCCAGCAGCGCCACCCAGGGACCACGCAGCATGACGGCGTCGAAGTGGATGGCGGGGGCGTAGAGGGCGAAGAGCGCGCCGGCGACCACCCCCGCGGTGGTGCCGAGGGTGCGCGCGGTGAGCGTCGCGACGAGCGCCACCGCCGCGGTCGAAGCGGCGACCTGCAGCAGGAACAGCGGCCACGCGGGGTCGGCGAACAGCCGGTAGAGCACGGCGATCAGGTAGGCGTAGAAAGGCCCCTTGTAGAAGACCGGCGCGGCACCGTACCACTCCGTCCACCTTGCCTGCGGCGCGGCCGCGAGCTGCCAGCGCGCCAGCGGGTGGTAGACGGCCCGCCCCAGCCAGTCGCCGGCGGCGATGCGCTGCGCCCACTGGTCGAAGATGTACATGTCGGAGTTGGTGAAGCCGCGGTGGAAGTGCAGAAAGGGCTCGTCGCGGAGGAAGGCGAGGTGCGCCAGGCGCGCGGCGAGGGCCAGCAGCACCAGGCCCAGCACCACGCGACGCCTCATGGCTCGAGCGCGAGCGCCGTCGGCCGGCGACGCGGGTCGAGGAGATCGACCAGACCGTCACCGAGGAAGTTGAGCCCCAGCACCGTCCACACGATGGCGAGGCCAGGGAAGAGCGCCACGTGCGGGGCGTCGAGCAGGTGGGCGCGGCCGGCGTTGACCATGGCGCCCCAGGAGGCCCCCGGCGGCGGCTGCCCGAGACCGAGGAACGACAGCCCGGCCTCGGCGAGCACGGCGCCCGCCATGCCCAGCGTCGCCTGCACCACCAGGAGCGGCAGCACGTTGGGGAGCACGTGCCGCAGCAGCACCCGGCGGGCCGGCAGCCCCGAGGCGCGCGCGGCGAGCACGAAGTCCTCCTCGCGCAGCTTGAGCACCTGCCCGCGCACCAGCCGTGCGTAACCCACCCAGCCGATGGCGGCAAGCGCCACCACGACGTGGGCGAGCGCCGGCCCGAGCACCGCCACCAGCGCGATGGCGAGCAGGATGCCGGGGAAGGCGAGGACGACGTCGGTGGCACGCATGAGCAAGGCGTCGACGAGCCCACCGGCGTAGCCGGCGATGGCGCCGACGGCGGCGCCGAGGGTGCCGGAGAGAAGCACCACGGCAAGGCCCACGCTCATCGACACCCGCGCCCCGAACAGCAGCCGCGAGAGCACGTCGCGGCCGAGCTCGTCGAGGCCCAGCGGGTGCGCGGCGGCTGGTGGCTGCAGGCGGAGCTCCAGCAGCTGCGCCGCCGGCGGGTAGGGGGCGAGGAGCGGACCGAGCAGCGCCGCCAACAGCACCACCCCCACCATCGCCGCGCCGGCGACGAGACCGCTGCGGCGGCGCCACCGGCGCCTCACGCCGGCCTCGGGCGCCAGGCGCCGGCGTCACCGTGCCGGGTGCCCGCGGCGCTCGGAGCGCCGGTGGCGGGTTTCGCAGCCTGGCAGCGGTCCGTCACTCTCGGAGCTGCTCCGCAAGCAGACGCGCCACCGCCTCGACGCCGGCGCGGTCCTCCTCGTCGAAGGCGGCGCGCCGATGGGAGTCGAGGTCGAGCACCGCCACCAGCTCGCCACCGCGGCCGACCACCGGCACCACCAGCTCCGAGCGCGCCGCCGTGTCGCACGCGATGTGGCCGGGGAAGGCGTCGACGTCCGCCACCAGCTGGGTTCGACGTTCGCGCGCCGCCGCGCCGCAGACGCCGCGCTCGAAGGGAATCTCCAGGCAGCCCAGGGGTCCCTGGTAGGGACCGACGCGCAGCAGCCGCGGCGCCACCACGCGGTAGAACCCCACCCAGCTCGCGTAGGGCAGCGCCGCGCGCAGCACGCAGGCGGTGCTGGCCATGATCGCCACCGCGTCGCCGTTGCAGCCGGGGAGGACGCCACCGAGCTGCTGCAGCAGGTCTCGGTAGACGCTCTTCTTGTCGAGCCTGGAGTCGTCTCCCCCGAACGCGCCCCGGTCGTGGTCGTCTCCACGTTCAGATCCTCCCGTAGCGGATGCGCGGATCGACGGCAGCGTAGACCAGATCGGTGGCGAGGTTCATCAGCAGGTAGGTGACGGCGATGAGCAGCACCGCTCCTTGCAGCAGCGGGTAGTCGCGCAGCCGGATGGAGTCGACCAGCAGGCGGCCCACGCCCGGCCAGCCGAAGATCGTCTCGGTGAGGATGGCGCCCGTCAGCAGGCCGCCGAACTGCAGGCCGAGCACGGTCACCACCGGTACCAGCGCGTTCTTGAGGGCGTGGCGGCCGATGACGGCAACGCCGCCGACGCCGCGGGCGCGCGCCGCCAGCAGGTAGGGGCGCACCAGCTCGTCGGCGAGGGCCGCGCGCACGACGCGGGTGAGCAACCCCGCCATCCCGGCGCCGAGGGTCACCGCCGGCAGCACCAGGCTGGCGAGGCCGCCGCGGCCGGACACCGGCAGCAGGTCCCAGGTGATGGCGAAGAGCAGGATGAGCATCGGCCCGAGCCAGATCGACGGCACCGAAACGCCGACGAGGGCGAGCAGGCGCGCGCCGTGGTCGACGGCGCCGTCGCGGTGGAGGGCGGCGAGGACCCCCAGCGGCAGCGCCACCAGCAACGCCACCAGCAGGCTTGCCATCGCCAGCTCGAAGGTGGCCGGGAAGCGCGCGGCAAGGATGCCCATGACGGGCTCTCCCGAGTGCAACGAGCGACCGAGGTCGCCGCGGGCGAGGCCGCCGAGGAAGGATCCGTACTGCGCGAGCAGCGGCCGGTCGAGCCCGAGGTCGTGTCGCAGCGCCTCGACGTCGGCCGCCTGCGCGCCTTCACCGAGCATCATCTGCACGGGGTCGCCCGGGATGAGGTGGACGAGCGAGAAGACCAGGGTGGCGGCGAGCAGCGCCGTGGGGAGCACCTGGGCGAGCCGGCGGGCCAGGTAACCGGGCATGGCGTCAGAGTCCCGCCTCGACGATCTGCAGCTGGCGCACCAGGTAGGAGAGCGCCTGGCGGGTGAGGCCGAGGCGGCGGGCAGCCTCGGCCCGGTTGCCGTGGGCCGCCTGCAGGGCCTCCTCGACGAGCCGGCGGCGGAAGGTCTCCACCTGCTGATGGTAGGTGCCGGCGGGTGCCGGTCGCGCCTCCGGCAGCTGCAGGTGGTCGCTCTCGATGGCGCCGCCCTCGGCGAGGGCCGCCGCCACCTCCAGCACGTTCTCGAGCTCGCGCACGTTGCCGGGCCAACGGTGGGCTAGCAGCCGCTCGCGCGCCGCACGCGACAGGCGGCAGGGGCGGCGGCCACGGCTGGTGCGGGCGAGGAAGTGCTCGGCGAGCAGCAGCACGTCGCCGCCGCGCTCGCGCAGCGGCGGCAGCTCCACCACCGCCACCCGCAGCCGGTAGTAGAGGTCTTCGCGGAAGGTCTTCTCGCGCACCATGCTGCCGAGGTCGCGATGGGTGGCGGTGACCACCCGCACGTCCACCGCGCGCGGCGTGCTCTCGCCCAGACGCCGCACCTCCTTCTCCTGCAGCACGCGCAGCAGCTTGCCCTGGGCGGCGAGCGGCAGGTCGCCGATCTCGTCGAGGAAGACGGTGCCGCCACGGGCGGTCTCGAAGATGCCGGCGCGGTCGCGGTCGGCGCCGGTGAAGGCACCCTTGGCGTGGCCGAAGAGGTCCTCGAGCAGCAGGCTCTCGGAGAGCGCGGCGCAGTTGATGGGGAGGAAGGGGCCGTCACTGCGCAGCGACAGGCGATGCACCTGGCGCGCCACCAGCTCCTTGCCGGTGCCGGACTCGCCGAGGACCATGATCGGCACCTCGCCCTGCGCCAGCCGTGGCAGGCGGGCGAGGGCGGCGAGCAGCGACGGGCTCTCGCCGACGATCCCCGGCACCGGCTGACCTGCGGTCGCCGCCCGCATCGCCGGCAGCTGCTTGAGCAGCAGCCGGAAGAGCGTCTTGACCACCGGATCGAGCCGCGGCGCGCGCAGCACCAGGTGCCCGTCGCCGAGGGGGGCCACGAGCTCCTCCTCGCCGCCGGGACCGGGCAAGAGCACCTGCTCGCCGTAGGGCGTGCGCATGGCGAGGAAGGCGCGCTCGGCGCCCGCCGCCGCGAACAGCCGGAACAGCCCGTCCTCGTCGTGGGTGCTCTCCGCGAGGTGCGAGTAGAGCGCGTCCCATGGCCCGGTGAGGCGCCCCTCGAGCTGCGCCGCCAAGTCACCGGCGGCGAGCCGGCGCAGGGTGGCGATGCGCGGCGCACCCGGCCGGGCGAGCCGGCGCAGACGCGCGGCGCGGTAGGGCTCGAGCGCCTCGAGGTCGGACCAGCGTCCCCGCGCCGGGTGCGATCCCGCCAGCACCGACTCCCAGAGGTGGGCGGCGGGGCCGGCGGCGGCCGCCACCGCCCGCTCGCGCTCGCCGGCGTGGGCCCAGAGGGCGGGAAGCTCCTCGAGCTCGAGCACCCGCGCCGGCTCGACGTCGGCGGCCAGCAGCTGGCGCGCCGCCTCGGCGCGTCCCAGCCAGCCGAGGGCTCGGGCCGCCAGCACCAACAGCTCCCCCCGCCAGCCGGCCGGGCACCCCGCACCCGTGGCGGCGAGCGCCTCCTCGGCCACCTGCAGGGCGGCGCCCGGCCGTCCGCGCACGAGCTCCAGGCGCGCCCGCAAGGGGGCGTCGGGGCTGGCCGGCGTCTCGCGCCCGCGGGCCCGGCGCTCGGCCGGCCCGGGATCGGCCAGGAGCTCCTCCGCTCGCGCCTGCTCGAGCGCTTCGGCGACCCCCACCAGGCGCCCGCGCCGCAGCCGGGCCTCGGCGAGGCGGCGCAAGGCGCGGCGGCGCTGTCGTCCGCCACCGCCCCCGCGGAGCAGCAGGGCGGCATGGGCGGCCGCGCGCTCGGCACCGGCAAGGTCGCCGCGGCGCAGGCGCGTCGCCGCCACGTCGTCCCACAGCTGCGCGGCGTCGGCCGGGCCGAGCGCTCGACGGCAGTGTCGCAGCGCCTCGAGCAGGGCCGCCTGCGGCTCGCCGCCGCTCGCCGACGCCGCGCTCAGCGCCTGCAACCTGTACCAGCGCCAGGCGGTGCGCGGGTGGGCGAGGGCGCCGCGGGCGCGTTCGAGGGCCGCCACCGCGGCCGTGGGCTCGCCGTGCGCCGCCGCCGCTTCGGCGGCCAGCAGCGCCGCCCGCCAGGCGAGCGCCGGCGGCGCGGCGCATGCCGCCCGCTCGACCCAGGAGCAGGCCGCCTGAGCGTCGCCGCCGTCGAGGGCGATGCGCGCCCCCAGCTCGGCGAGCGCCAGCCGGTCGCCGTCCGACAGGCGTTCGGCGGTGAGCTGGGAGACCGTGCGCTGGGCGGCGCCGGAGCGGCCGAGGTGATGCTGGCACCAGCCGGCGAGCAGCCGCGCCGCCGCGCCGCGCTCCCCCGCCAGCCGCTCGAGCGCTTCGCCATAGCGACCGGCGGCGCACAGCGAGCGGGCCGCGGGCAAGGGGTCGGCGGCCGCCACGCCGGAGCCCGCCGACGCCCGGGGAGCCTTGCCCGGCCGCAGGGCCGGGGCGGCCGCCACGTCCGCCGCCGGACCAGCGGGCGGCGCCTCCTCCCACAGCCGCCGGGCCACCGGGCCGGCGAGCAGCTCCTCGAGCTCGGCACGATCGTGGGCACGCGCCAGCAGCCCCCGGGTCGACCCCTCGGGACCGGCGAGCCAGCTCAGCACGGTGTCGCCGCGCGCCCAGCCGGCGGCCAGCGCGCGGCGCGCCGGGGCGAAGCGCGGCTCCCAGAGAAACGGCGCCGCCGCCAGCACCTCGGCCACCGCCTGGTCGGGGTGCAGGGGCACCAGCTCGGCCGACCATCGCGACTGCAGGTCGCGGGCGGCGCGGCGGCCGTCGCCCCGGCCCACCTCGCCGCCGGCAGCGAAGAGGGCGGCGAGGAGGGCACGCAGCGGTCTGCCCCAGTCTTCGGCGGTGCCGCGGACGGCGGCAAGGCCGCACAGCAGCTCGCCATCACGCACCCAACCGGCGGTGAGCTCGCCGGCGAGGCGCCAGCCGGCGCGCCGCAGGTGCGACAGCAGGGCCGCCCCCTGCAGCAGCACCGCCAGCCGCTGGCGGTCGCGAAGCGTGGCGTCGGCGAGGGGCGTCCCCGCCGGCGGCCCCAGAGCCGGGTGGAGCAACCTCCCCGCCGAGCGCGCCCCGGTGGCGCTCACGGCCCCCCCTGCAGAGCCGCGAGGTCGTCCCAGAACGCCGGGTAGGACTTCGCCACCACCTCGGGCTCCGCCACGCACACACCCGGCCGCCGCAAGCCGACGAGCGCCAGGCTCATGGCGATGCGGTGGTCGCCGTGGCAGTCGAGGGTCACCCCCTCGGCCGGCAGCTCGGCGGCAGCAAGGCCCGCCCACACGCCCGGCACCACCAACCCGTCCGGCAGCTCCTCGGCCACCGCTCCCAGGCGGCGCAGCCCGCTGACCATCGCCGCCAGGCGATCGCTCTCCTTGAGCCGCAGGTGGGGCACGTTGCGGATCCGCGTCGTGCCGCGTGCGAAGGGGGCGAGCGCGGCGAGGGTGGGAACCTGGTCGGGCATGGCGCCGAGGTCGGCGTCGACGCCGGCGAGACCACCCCCTCCGGCCACCCGCAGCTGGTCGCCGCGCCAGGCGATGCTCGCCCCCATCGCCGCCAGCAGGTCGAGGAAGGCGCGGTCCCCCTGCGCCGATCGCGGGTCGAGGCCGGCGAGGGCCACCGCGCCGCCGGTGAGCGCCGCGGCGGCGGCCGGGTAGGCGGCCGCCGAGTAGTCCCCCTCGACGGTTAGAGCGCTTGGCGCGACGAGGCCGGGAGTGACGAGGAAGCCGTCCGGCTGCCGCTCCGCCCGGCCACCCCACTGCGCGATGGCGCGCAGCGTCACCTCGACGTAGGGCGCCGAGGTGAGCGCCGCCACCCGCACCCGTGTCGGCCGTGGCGCTGCAAGCGCGGCGAGCAGCAGCGCCGAGAGGTACTGGCTCGACTCCCCGGCGTCGACGCTCGCCTCGCCGCCCGCGAAGCTGCCACCGGTGATGGTGAGCGGCGGGTACCCCGCTTCCCCCCGCCAGGCGATGGTGACCCCCAGCTCGCGCAGCGCCGCCGCCAGCGGCCCCACCGGGCGCTCGCGCAGCCGCGTCGAGCCGTCGAGGGTCCATTGCCCGGGCACGGTCGCCATCACGGCGATCAGGAAGCGCAGCAGGGTTCCGGCGTTGCCGCACTCGAGCGTCGCCGCGGCGGGGAGCGCTCCCGGCGTCAGGCGCACCGCCGCCTCCGACTCCTCCACCCGCCAGCCCAGCCGGCGCAGGGCCCCGAGGAAGAGCGCGGTGTCCTCGGCGCGCAGTGGCTGGCGTATCTCGACCGGCCGCCCGGCGAGCAGCGCCAGGGCGAGCTGGCGGTGCGTGACACTCTTGCTCGGCGGCACCCGCAGCGAGCCGCGCACGACCCCCGGCCGGATCGCCCGCGTCTCAGGCGACGTCGATGACGAGGCCGTCATGAGCGAGCTCGACCCCCGGCGGCAGCGTGGCGCTGGTGGCGGCGTGATCGACGTCGTGGGCGAGGTGGGTGAAGAGGGTGCGGCGCGCGCCGATGCGTTGCGCGGCGACGATCGCCTCGGGGATGGAGAAGTGGGTGGTGTGCGGGCGGAAGCGTAGCGCGCCGAGCACCAGCACCTCGACGCCGGCGAGGCGACGGTAGCTCTCCTCCGGGATGAAGCTGACGTCGGTCACGTAGGCGAAGGCGCCGAGGCGATAGCCGTAGACCTCCAGCTCGCCGTGGCGCACCGGCACCGGCAGCACCTCGGTGCCGAGCAGGGGGAACGGAGCGTCGACGGGCAGCAGCTCGATGCGTGGCTTGCCTCCCCCTTCCTGGCCCGGCTCGAAGGCGTAGGCGAAGGTGCGGCGGATGGCCGCCAGCGCCGAGCCGGGGCCGTAGCAGGGGATGACCGTTCCCTGCTGGAAGTTGAAGACGCGGATCTCGTCGAGGCCGAGGATGTGGTCGGCGTGGCCGTGCGTGAAGAGCACGGCGTCGACGCGCTCGAGACCGTAGGCGAGGGCCTGCTGGCGGAGGTCGGTGGGCGTGTCGACGATCGCCGTCCCTGCCGGCAGCTCCAGCCGCACCCCGGGGCGCAGCCGGCGATTGCGCGGGTCGTCCGAGGTGCACACCGGACAGCGGCAGCCGATGACCGGCACGCCCGTCGAGGTGCCGGTGCCGAGCAGGGTCACGCGCATCGTCGCCGCCAGCGGCCGGCCGCGCGCAGCGCCCCCGGAACGGCGCCGGCGCCGTTGCGATCAGCCGTGCGGGACCTCCTCTCCTATCCATTCGACACGCCGGGTGCGAAACCACGCCGGCAACAGCCACACCTCGCCTCCCGCCACCGGCCAGCGACGCTCCTCGTGGAAGTGGCCGAGAAGCAGCACGTCGTGCCCCGCCGCCAGCCGCCGCGCCGCGAAGCGCTCGATAGCGGCGCCGGGAATCGACACCCGGTGCTTGAAGTTGGTCTGCGCCAGCTTGCGCTCGGTGGAGTCTACAAGACGCCGCGCCAGCCTCGCCGGCAGCCAGCGCATCGCCAATCGCACCGGCAGCGACTTGGTGGCGCGCCGCCACCGGCGGTACTGCCGGTCGTCGTCGTCGAGGCCGTCGCCGTGCACCGCCAGGTGGCGGACGCCACCGGCGGTGAAGGCGATCTCGTCGCCGACGAAATCGAAGTGGTCGGCGTACGGGCTGCCGGCGAGAAAGAAGTCGCGGTTGCCCTCGAGGTAGTCGACGCGGACTCCGGCCGCCCGCAGCTCGGCGACGACAGCGAGGAGCTCGGCAAGGCCCTGCGGCTCGAACTGGGGGAACCCCACCCAGGCCTGGAAGAGGTCGCCCAGCAGCAGCAGCCGGCGGCAGCCCGCGGCGGGCAGCGCCCGCAGCTGCACGAGCAGCGGAGCCACCTCGCCGCCGGGGCCCCCGAGGTGGGCGTCGGCGACGACCGCCACCGGAGCGTCGTCGCCCATGGACGCGTCGGCCAGGCGCGCTGAGCGCACCCCTACACGATGCTCATCGGCTGCCGGCTGTGGCGGTCGACGGCACCGATCACCGCCTCGGCGAGGCTGCGGAAGGCCTTGGCGTGCGGCCCGTCGGGCGCGCCGACGACGATCGGCACGCCGGCGTCACCGCCCTCGACGATGGCGGCGTCGAGCGGGATGCGGCCGAGGAACTCGGTGTCGAGCTCGGCGGCGGTGCGCTCGCCGCCACCCTGCTTGAAGATGGCGGTCGCCTCGCCGCAGTGGGGGCAGATGAAGGTTGCCATGTTCTCGACGATGCCCAGCACCGGCACGTTGAGCTTGCGGAACATCGCCAGCCCCTTGCGGGCGTCGATCAGCGCCACGTCCTGCGGCGTCGTCACCACCACCGCGCCGGCCATCGGGATCTTTTGCGCCATGGTGAGCTGGGCGTCGCCGGTGCCGGGCGGGAAGTCGGCGACCAGGAAGTCGAGGGTGCCCCACTCGACGTCGCCGAGCAGCTGCTCGAGCGCCTTCATCACCATCGGCCCGCGCCAGATCACCGGCTGGTCGGTGTCGACGACGAAACCGAGCGACATCACCTTGACGCCATAGCGCTCGAAAGGGAGCACCCGGTTGTCAGCCACCCGCGGCCGCTCGTGGATACCGAACATGGTCGGCACCGACGGGCCGTAGATGTCGGCGTCGAGCAGGCCCACCCGGTAGCCGAGCCGGGCGAGCGCCACCGCCAGGTTGGCGGCTACGGTGGACTTGCCGACGCCGCCCTTGCCGGAGGCGACCGCCACCACGTGGCTGACACCGGGGATGAGCCCGGGGTCGCGCGAGATGGCCTGCTGGGCCCCCTCGCCGCGAGCGGGTGGCACCTTGAGCTCGAGCTCGACGTGGGCGGTGCGCACGCCGGGCAGGGCCGCGATCGTCCGCTCGGCCTCGGCGCGCACCTCCCGTGCCGCCTCGGCGTTGGCCGTGACGATGACGAGGGCGACGCGAACGTCACCGCCCGAGACGGTGACCTTGTCGACGAAGCCGAAGGAGACGACGTCCCGGCTCATGCCGGGGAAACGGACGCCGCGCAGGGCGTCCCAGACCGCTCGCTCGAGGTCGTTGCTCATGGGTGTGGTGCCACCGCCACCTAGTCGGGGCTGCCTAGGTTACCACCCGGAGTGGAGGCCTCCGAGGGCACTTCCCGACCCTTCCCTGCCATGCTCTCGGGCGTCGCGCCAGCCACCGCCTCCTCTCCCTCCGCGGGGGCTTCCACGCCGGCGAGCGCGGCGATCTGCGCGCGCACTCGCGCGATCGCCTCCGCCGAGCCGCCGCGCCCGCTCGCCGGCGGCGGCAACGGCGCGCCGTAACGCACCACCACCTGACCGGGGTGGATGCGGAAAGAGCTCCGCGGCCGCACCCCCAGCGAGCCGCGGATCCCCACCGGCACCATCGGCAGCTCCGCCTTCTGTGCCAGCAGGAAGCCGCCGCGCTTGAACGGCAGCAGCCTGCCATCTGTCGATCGGGTCTCCTCGGGGAAGAGCAGCACCGAGCCGCCGTGGCTCAGCCGCTCGCTGGCGGCGCGGAAGCTCTCGCCGGCGCTCCGGGCGCCGCGCTCGACGGGGATGAACCCGCCCACCCGCAGGCCCCAGCCAAACAGCGGGATGCGGAACAGCTCGCGCTTGGCCAGGAAGCGGGCGGGCACCGGCAGGGTGGCGAGCAGCACCGGAATGTCGAAGAGGCTCTGGTGATTGGAGAGGAACACGTAGGCCTGCTGGCGGGCGAGGGGCGCCGCCCGCTCGACGCTCAGCCGCACCCCGCTGCTGAGCAGCACCAGCCAGCTCCAGCAGCGGACGAGCGGGAAGAAGACCCGGTTGCCATCCGGCAGCGGGATCCAGCCGACGAGCAGCACCAGCGAGGCAAAGGTGATGCTGCCGGCGAGCAGGAAGATGTTGCCGGTGACGGTGGCGAGCAGGCTCGCGAGGTAACTCCCGGGCGCGGTCCGGCCCCCTGGCGCCGGCATTCCCGGAGCTTCTGCCGCGCGGCTCGTCGGCGGTGGCTTCACTGACACTCGGATACCATCTGCTCGGCGCTGGGAGGGTGGAATTCTACGATGCCCCGTCGTTTCCTCTACCTGCGGCTGCTGCGTGCCAGCCTGGTCCTGGGCGCCCTCTACGACCTCGCCTTCGCGGCGATGATGGTGCTCGCGCCGCAGCTGCCGGCCCGCTTGCTGTCGCTGCCGCTGCCCGGTGAGCGCTTCTACCTCTGGCTGCTCGCCGTGCTGCTGGCCATGCTGGCGGTGCTCTACCTGGTCGCCGCCGAGGATCCCCGCCGCTACAGCGCGGTGGTGGGGGTCGCCGCCCTCGGCCGCTGCGCCGGGGCGGCGGTGTTCGCCCTCGCCGCCCAGGGCCGCCCCGAGCTGTGCGGTCTGTGGCCGCTGGCCGGTGTCGATCTCGCCTTCGGCGTCGCCCACGGCTGGCTGTGGAAGCTGCAGCGATGATCAGCCGCGCCGAGCGCGCCGATCGGGCGCTGGCGCGGCCGGCGCTCGCCGCCGGCGATCTCGCGTTCCTCACCGCGCGTACCGCCTCGGCGCTGGTCCGCCCGCCCTGGGAGTGGCGCTCCTGGGTGGAGCAAGCGGAGCGCATCGGCTGGCGCTCGCTGGGCGTCACCTTCGTCACCACCCTCTTCACCGGCATGGTGCTCGCCCTGCAGACGGCGTACTCGTTGCCGCAGATCGGCGTCAAGTACTACATCGGCACCGTGGTGGCGAAGTCGCTGGTGCGCGAGCTCGGTCCGGTGCTGGTCGCCCTCGTCGTCGGCGGCCGCATCGGCGCCGGCATGACCGCCGAGCTGGGGACGATGAAGGTCTCCGAGCAGATCGACGCGCTGCGCTCGCTCGCCGTCGACCCGGTCAAGCGGCTGGTGTTGCCACGGGTGCTGGCGACCGCGTTGATGCTGCCGGCGCTCACCATCCTCGGCGACGTGGTGGGCATCCTCGGCGGCCTCATCGTCGGCGTCACCGCCCTCGACCTCTCGGCCGGTTTCTACATGAACGACGTGCTCACCTCGCTCACCATCGAGGACCTGTGGAGCGGCATCGGGAAGGCGGCGGTGTTCGGCTTCTTCATCGCCATCATCGCCTGCCGCAACGGCCTTACCGTGCAGGGTGGCGCCGACGGCGTCGGCCGCGCCACCACGCGCACGGTGGTGATGGGGGCGATGTTCGCCCTGGTCTCCGACTTCTTCCTTACCCAGCTCTTCCACCTCGTCTTCTGACCGCGATGAGCGACGGCGAGCCCGTCTTCCGCGTCCGCGGCCTCCGCAAGCGCTACGGCGACAAGCGCGTCCTCGACCAGCTCGACTTCGACGTCTGGACGGGCGAGTGCCTGGTGATCCTCGGTCGCTCGGGGAGCGGCAAGAGCGTCACCCTGCGCCAGCTCAACGGCCTCGAGAAGCCCGACGCCGGGAGCGTCGAGTTCGCGGGCGTCGACCTGGCGCCGCTGTCGGAGCGCCAGCTCTTCCCGCTGCGCAAGCGCATCGCCATGCTGTTCCAGAGCGGCGCCCTATTCGACTCCATGAACGTCTTCGAGAACGTCGCCTTCCCGCTGCGGGCGCACACCCGGCTGGGGGAGGAGGAGATCGCGACCAAGGTCGCCGAGGTGCTCGAGGTGGTCGAGCTCGAGGGTGTCGAGGAGCGGCTTCCGGCGGCGCTCTCGGGGGGCATGCGCAAGCGCGTCGCCCTCGCCCGCTCGCTGGTCCTGGAGCCCGAGGTGGTACTCTTCGACGAGCCGACCACGGGTCTCGACCCGATGACCTCGGACAGCGTCGCCCACACCATCGCCAGCGCCCACCAACGCGCCCGCACCACCGCCGTGGTGGTGACCCACGACCTGGCCCTCGCCCGCACGGTGGCAAGCCGTCTCGCCTTCCTCGACGAGGGCCGCTTCCGCTTCGTCGGCAGCTGGGAGGAGGCGGCGGCGAGCGATGACTGGCTGGTCAGCCACTTCCTCGCCGGGCGGCGAGAGGACGCCTAGTTGCCGAGCGCCCGGGGAGCGCAGCTCCGGGTGGGGCTGCTGGTCATCGCCGCGGCGCTGGTGCTGATGGCGGGCCTCTTCCTCATCGGCCAGCAGAACCGGCTGTTCAGCCGCAAGAACCGCTACGTCTTCACCAGCACCAACGTCGGCGGGCTCAACCAGGGCAACCCGGTGCACCTCAACGGCGTCACCGTCGGCCTGGTCGAGCGCATCACCCTTCCCGCCGACGTCCACGAGCAGCTGCTCACCGTGCGCATCAGCATCGAGCGGCAGTACGAGGAGCGCATTCGCGAGGACTCCAAGGCGCGCATCCGCACTCTCGGGCTGCTCGGTGACAAGTACGTGGAAGTGACCTCAGGGTCGCCGCAGGCGCCGATGATCCCGCCCGGCGGCACCATCCCCACCGCCTCCGACACCGACGTCGACAAGCTGATCGCCTCGGGCGGCGACGTCGTCGACAACATGGTGCGCATCTCCTACTCGCTGTCGCGCATCCTCGAACGAGTCGACCGTGGCGAGGGGCTGGTCGGCCAGCTCACCACCGGGGGCTCGGGGAAGATCGCCGACCGCCTCGACGCCACCCTCGCCTCCTTGCAGCGGATGGCGGACGAGATCGAGCACGGCAAGGGCGCCCTCGGCCGGCTGGTCAGCGATCAGAAGCTGGGCGGCGAGCTCGCCTCGGCGGTGGAGCGGCTGGAGTCGATGCTGGCGCAGGCCGACCGTGGCGACGGGCTGGTGACCTCGCTGCTGCGCAACCCCGACAGTCGCGCCGAGTTCGAGTCCACCCTCGCCGACCTGCGCCAGACCTCGGCGTCGCTGAGGAAGTGGAGCGGCGAGGTCGAGGGCAGCGACAGCTTCGCCAACCGGCTGCTGACCGACGACGACGCCGGCAAACGCATGGGCGACGATCTCGAGTCGCTGGTGCACGACCTCTCGTCGGTGGCGCGCAAGCTCGACCGCGGCGAGGGATCGGCCGCCAAGCTCATCAACGACCCGCAGATCTACGACGCCGTCAACGACGTCGTCGTCGGCGTCAAGCAGTCGAAGATGCTGCGCTGGTTGATCCGCAACCGGCAGCGGAAGGGGATCCACACGCGCTACGAGGCGGCGGGGGGACCGCCGATTGGGAGGGGCGAGGAGGAGACGCCGGCTGCGGCGCCTGCCGCCTCACCGCCGCCGCCCGCTGAGCTGCCGCCGGCGAACGCGCCTCCGGCAGCGGCTCCGACCCCGGCCCCCACTCCCTCGCTGGAGCCGGCGGCGACGCCGCCGGGCCCGGGCCAGGCGCTCTCGACCCGCGGTCCCGGCTGAGCGGCTCGTCGGCCTCCCGACCGGCAGCCTGCGCACCGCGCTGGCGCCCCCCGCCGCCGAAGGGCGAGCGCCCCCGGCCTCGGCTTCCGCCGCTCGTCCTCCCGGGTTCGCGGCGCCCCTGCTCGCCTTCGCGTCTCACAATGCGGCCCTCCTGCCCCGCCGATTGCCCGCGACCCGCCGCTCTGCTACGTTCGCAGCCAGCCACCGGTCTCGGGCTCCGGAGGCGCGCCGGACGCGCCACGTCATCGTGAGAGCTTCATCCCTGCGCCATGCCCTCGACGGCCTCGCCTGGTCGGGCTTTCTCCTGGTCACCGGCTGCGGAGGCGGCGGCGGCCGCTCCCCCACAGCCGTCGGCCCCCTCGACGTGGCCGGCAGCTGGGCCGCCGTCGAGACGATCGCCAGCGCCAGCCCCGCCGGGAACTGCTGGGCCGATCAGCTCAACCTCCTGCACGGCTTCAGCGGCGACTACACCGTCACCGTCGACCAGGCAGGCACGATGGTGACGCTCGAGGTCGATGCCAACGACTTCCCCACTGACCGCACCGCGTACGAGGGCGCCGTCGACAGCTCCTCGTTGGCAGCGAACGAGACGCGCGGAGTGCCGGAGTCTGATTTCACCTGCGGCAGCGGCCAAGCGTTCCATATCCGCGACGTCTCGGGCCACGTCGACGTCAGCGGTACGTCGCGCCGCCTCAGCGGCACCCTGGCGGAGACCTTTGGCCTCACGGACCGGACCAGCGGCGCCGATGCGGGGCAGGTCACCATCAACTACACCTTCGTGATGACGCGCTAGGCGCGCTCACCGCGCCGGGGCAACCCCGGACGTCGCCGGCGCCCGACCGCGAGCTCCCTCCCGGCTCCCTGCGACCGCGAGCGAGCGTAGTAGGATCCGGCCGCCGAAGCGCCGGGCGCCATTCCCGGCGCGGCCACCCGCGACAACAGCTTGATGGGCAAGCACCTCCTCCTCACCGGCGGAGCCGGCTTCATCGGCTCCCACCTGACGCGCCGCCTGCTGGGCCGCGGCGACCGCGTCACGGTGCTCGACGACTTCAACGACTTCTACGACCCGGCGCGCAAGCGCCACAACGTGCAGCCGTTCCTGGCCGACGCCGCCTACCGGCTCGTCGAGGGGGACATCCGCGACGAGGCCCTGGTGGAGCGGCTGTTCGGCCATCCGGCGGCGGAGCTGGGGCCCTTCGACGCCGTCATCCACCTCGCCGCTCGCGCCGGCGTGCGGCCCAGCCTCGAGGAGCCGATCCTCTACGAGGAGGTCAACTGCATCGGCACGCTGCGCCTGCTCGAGGCGGCGCGCCGTCACGGCCCGGCGACCTTCGTCTTCGGCTCCTCCTCCTCCGTCTACGGCATCAACGAGAAGGTCCCCTTCGCCGAGGACGACCCCGTCGATCTGCCGATCAGCCCCTACGCCACCACCAAGCGCGCCGGCGAGCTGCTCTGCTTCAACTACCACCATCTCTACGACATGCGCTGCTGCTGCCTGCGCTTCTTCACCGTCTACGGCCCGGCGCAGCGGCCGGAGATGGCGATCCACAAGTTCACCGACCTGCTGGCGCGCGGCGAGCGGGTGCCGCTCTACGGCGACGGCGGCACCCGGCGCGACTACACTTACGTCGACGACATCGTCGACGGCATCCTCGCCGCGCTCGCGCTGGCACCAGGGTTCGAGATCTTCAACCTCGGCGGCGCCGAGACCACCGCCCTCGGCGAGCTGGTGCAAACGCTCGCCGCCTTGCTTGAAGTGAAGGCGCGCATCGACTATCTTCCCGAGCAGCCGGGGGACGTCCCCATCACCTACGCCGACGTCACCAAGGCGCGCCGTCTGCTCAGCTACTCGCCGCGCGTCCCCATCCGGGAAGGCCTCCGTCGCTTCGTCGACTGGTACCGCCAAGAAAGAGAGGGCTAGTGTCCACGGCAGTCGTCACCGGTGGCGCCGGATTCCTCGGGTCGCACCTCTGCGAGCGCCTGCTCGCCGAGGGGCACCGCGTGATCTGCGTCGACAACCTGGTCACCGGCCGCCGCGAGAACGTCGCTGCGCTGCTCGCCGATCCTCGCTTCCGCTTCGTCCACCACGACATCAGCCGGCCGCTGGAGATCGACGAGAAGGTCGACCGCATCCTCCACTTCGCCTCGCCGGCCTCGCCGCTCGACTACCTCGAGCTGCCGATCCAGACCCTCAAGGTCGGCTCCCTGGGCACCCACAACTCGCTGGGGCTGGCCAAGGCACACCGGGCGCGCTTCCTGCTCGCCTCGACCTCCGAGGTGTACGGCGATCCACTGGTGCACCCGCAGCCGGAGAGCTACTGGGGCAACGTCAACCCGGTGGGGCCGCGCGGCGTCTACGACGAGGCCAAGCGCTTCGCCGAGGCGATGACGATGGCCTACCACCGCTACCACGGGCTCGACACCCGCATCGTGCGCATCTTCAACACCTACGGACCGCGCATGCGGGCGCGTGACGGGCGCGTGGTGCCGGCCTTCATCCAGCAGGCCCTGCTCGGCGAGCCGATGACGGTATTCGGCGACGGCAATCAGACGCGCTCGTTCTGCTTCGTCTCCGACCTCGTGGAAGGCATCTACCGGCTGCTCGAGAGCGACTTGCACGAGCCGTGCAACATCGGCAACCCCAGCGAGATGACGGTGCTCGAGTTCGCCCGCCGCATCCGCGCCGCCACCGCCAGCACGAGCGAGATCGTCTTCCGCGAGCTGCCGGTGGACGACCCCCGGACGCGCCAGCCCGACATCACCCTGGCGCGCACCCGCCTCGGCTGGGAGCCGGTGGTGTCGCTCGACGAGGGGCTCGGCCGCACCATCGACTACTTCCGGGCCGAGCTGCAGGCGAGGGCGGTGGGCACCGCCGCCGGCACCGAGGCCCCGGCGCCATGAGCCCCAAGAGCCCCCTCGAGGCGCTGCGCTTCGCGCTCGACAAGTACCCACAGAAGGTCGAGCTGGTGCCACTCGCGCAGCTCGTCACCGAGACCGCACGCGAGAACCCGCGGCGACCAGCGTGGGCGAAGATCGCTCTCCCCGACGAGGTGGTCAAGACGCTCCGCGGCGGCGACGCCGAGGGGGACCTGGTACTGCTGGTACGCGTTCCGCGCGACGTGCTGTCGCGGGGCGAGAGCTCGATCGTCCTGCCGGGAGAGGTGTAGCGGTGCGCCCGGATCTCGCGCCACCAAGCCATGGCTGACGTCACCTGCCGCCGCTGCGGTCAGACCCGGGCCGGGCTGACGCGCCCGCCGCTGCCCGGCCCGCTCGGCACCACCGTGCACGAGACCGTCTGCGCCGAGTGCTGGCGCGAGTGGACGCGCGCCGAGGTGATGGTCATCAACGAGCTGCGGCTCAACTTCATGGACCCGGCGGCGCAGCAGGTCCTCGAAGGCCACATGCGGGAGTTCCTCGTCCTCGACGACGCCTAGGCGCGGACCGCGCCGGGCGCCGTCGCGCACCCCCCGCCGTGGCGATCGCCGCTCCCCTGCTGCCCGGCCTCGAGGCCTACCGTCGCGGCGACTTCGCGCTCGCGCGCGAGCGGTGGGAAGCGTTGCGGACGACCTCGACCGAGGCGGCCGAGATCGACCTGCTGCTGGCGCTCGGCGGCCTGGCGGCAGCCCTGCACGCGCAGCGGCAGGGCGACGGTGAGAGCGCCGCTCGCCGCTTCGCCGAGGCGGAGGCCGCGCTCGGCGGGCTGCCCAACACGCTGCTCGGCATCGACGTGCTCGCCCTGCGTGCCGACCTCGCGCGCGGTCTTGCCGGTGCCGCACGCCACCCGCCCCGGGTGAGCCCCCACCAGCGCTTCCCTCTCGGCGCCACGCTCCGCTTCTTCGCCCTGCTCGCCCTGCTCGCCGGGGGCGCAGCGCTGCTGCGCTTCACTCCCCTCGGACACCTGCTCGACCGCCACCGGCTGGTGGCCCTCTTCTCGAGCCTCCGGCAGTCGAGCTGGGCGCCGCTGGCGCTGATCGGCCTCTACTGCGTGCTGGCTCCCATCGGGCTGCCGATGACGCCGCTCATCGTGGCCGGTGGCATCGTCTTCGGGCGCTTCTGGGGCACCATCTACAACGTCGTCGGCTGCGTGCTGGGCGGGGCCATCAGCTACCAGCTCGGGCACCTGCTGGGTCGCGACTTCGTGCGCCGGCTGGGGCGCAAGCGCCTCAAGCGCATCGAGTCGCTGCTGCGCCGCCGCGGTTTCTGGTCGCTGGTCGGGGTGCGCTTCATGCCGGTTCCCTTCCCGGTCGTCAACTACGGCGCCGCCATCGCCGGCCTGCCCTTCTCGACCTTCCTGCTCACCACCATCATCGGCCTCACCCCGGCGCTCGCCATGTATACCTACTTCGCCTCCACCATCGTCGACGTCGCGAAGGGCGGAAATCCCTGGCAGCTGGTCAAGTTCGCCGGCTCCTTCCTCATCGTCATGTCGATGAGCCTCATCCCCACCATCATCCAGCAGAGGCGGCGCACGCGGCGCTACCGCCGGCTGGTGATCGAGCGGCACGCGCGCCAACCGGGCCGGGAACGGGTGTCGTAGCGCCCTCGCCCTGGCGAGCGACTCCCGCGACCCCGCCATCCCTTGCCGCCTGCGACTACTCCCGCCGCAACGCCCGCTCGACCTCCGGCAAGTCGATCAGCAGCGCCGGCCCGGCGGCGGCGGCCGCGGGGTCGATCTCGTAGTCGCGGATCACCCGCCGGAAGACCTCCTTCAGGGCGCGGGCGCCGAGACGCGGCTGGCGCGCCGCCTCGGCGGCGATCCGGCGCACCGCCGCCGGCGAGAGCGTGAGGCGCTTGCCCTGGCTGGTGAAGTAGTCACGCGCCACCGCGTACCCCGACTCCGGCGCCTCGAGGAAGATGCGCACCAGCTCGTCGACGCCGAGGTCGCGCAGCAGCACGACGGCGTCGAAGCGGGAGAGGAACTGGGGGCTCATGCCGTAGTCGAAGAGGTCCTCGTTGCGTAGCCAGTCGCGCAGCGAGAAGCGCAGCTGCTCCTCCACGTGCCCCGCCTCGAGGGTGGTGGTGGCGCGCAGCTGACCGCGGTCGCGGCCGATGGTGACGCGGTCGTAGACGGAGTCGCGCAGCCCCTCGAAGGCACCGGCGCAGACGAACAGGAGGCCGCTCGAGTCGACGGTGGTGATGCCGCCGCCCGCCCACTCGGGGAGGCGCACCGGCACCGCCTCGTTCTCGATCAGCGTCAGCAGCGCTTCCTGGGCGCGGATGCCCGCCACGTTGGGGCGGTCGCCGACGTGGGAGCGGATCTTGTCCACCTCGTCGATGAACACCAGGCCGCGGCTCGCCCGCGCCAGGACGTCGTCGCGGCTCGCCGTCCCACCCAGCTGCTCGCGGGCACGGTCGAGCAGCCGCCAGAGCACGGCCTCGCCGGGGCGGCCGCGCTCGGCCTCCTCGCCGAGCACGTTGGCGTGCATGCGCACCACCGTCGAGCGCAACGCCAGGTCGGGACGCGCCGCCAGGAGCCCCTCGACGGCGCGCATCAGCGTCGTCTTGCCGGTGCCCGAGGAGCCGATCATCAGGATGTGCCCGACGCGCAGCCCGGCGAGCTTCTTGGCCAGCGCGACGGCGAGCTCGCGCACCGCCTCCTCCTGGCCGATGACGCGGCGCGATAGCTCGGCAGCGATGGTCTTCGGCGCCGGCAGCTCGACGGCCGGGATTGCGGGCTGGGGCATGATGCTCGCCGCCATTCTAGCCGTCCGTCGCGGCACCGCCGTCGCGAGCGGACACGGCAGCGGCGAGAGGCGCTGCCGAGGTCGCGGCCCGGTAGCGCCAGAAGCCCGGGAGCAGAGGGATGCAGAGCAGCACCCCCGCCACACACATCCAGCCACCGGAGAGGATGGCGAAGCGCAGCGACACCGCTCCCGCCAGCCAACCGGCGCGCGCGTTGCCGAGCAGCGGGCCGGTCGAGTAGCTGATCATCTCGACGCCGGCGAGGCGGCCGCGCAGGGCGTCGGGGATGGTCTGGTTCCAGATCGTCTGGCGGTAGACGCCGCTCACCATGTCGGCGGCGCCGGCGAGGGCGAGCAGCGTCACCGCGGCGCCGAGGCTGCGCGCGTAGGCGAGGGCGACGATGGCGACCCCCCACAGCGCCGCCGCCACCACCACCGCCGCGCCGTGGCGGCGCACACGGCCGGCGCGCCCCGAGAGCAGCGACACCACGAGGCTGCCGATCGGCATCGCCGCGTAGAGCCAACCCGCCGCCTGCGCACCCCCCCAGCGCACGGCGAGCGCCGGGAAGACCGCCATCGGCATGGCGAAGGTCATCGCCACCAGGTCGACGACGTAGGTGCCGATGAGCTCGGCGCGGCTCGCCGCGTAGCGCAGCCCCTCGACGACGGCGCCCAGCCCCGGGCTGCGGGCGTCCTCGGCGGGCGGCATCGCCCGCATCGAGGCCACCGCCAACAGCGAGACGACGAAGCTCGCGGCGTCGAGGAGGTAGGCCACCGGCATGCCGAAAGCGGCGATGCAGGCGCCGCCGAGAGCGGGGCCGGCGATCATGCCGATGCTGCCGCGCAGCGAGGAGAGGGCGGCGGCCGCCGGGATCTCCTCGCGCGCCACCAGCCGCGGCGTCATCGCCTCGAGCGCCGGTCGATGGAAGCCGTTGAGCGCCGACATGGCGCCGGCGGCGGCGAAGGGCACCCACACCGCCGGGTGCGCGAGGGTCGCGTTGGCGGCCAGCGCTCCCGAGCAGAGGGCGAGGACGAGCTCCGAGCCGAGCAGCAGGCGGCGGCGGTCGAGGGCGTCGGCGGTGGCCCCGCCGAACAGGGCCGCCAGCAGCAGGGGCACCAGCTGCACCGTCCCGAGCAGCCCCACCGCGAGCGACGAGCCGGTGAGCGCGAACACCTGGTAGGGGATGGCGACGTAGGTGATCATGCTGCCCACCAGCGACACGAACTGGCCCACGTAGAGGGCGCGGTAGTCGCGGTTGCGACGCAGCGGTCCGAGGTCGATGAGCATGGGCGGCAGAACCTACCACCGGCGCCGCGCTGCCGCGGCGGGGGCGAGCGGCTACAATTCCCCCCCGTGAACCGACCCTGGCGCCTGCCCCTCGCCTGTCTCCTCGCCGCCGCTGCGGCGGTGGCACCGCTCGCCGCCGCGCCGCGGCCCGACCCCACCCAGGTGCTCGCCGCCGCGCAGGCGAAGCTCGACCAGGAGGACCCCGACGGCGCGTTGACCCTGCTCGAGCCCCTGCTCAAGCGCGAGCCCAAGCTGGCGCGCGGCTACCTGCTGCGCGGCACCGCGCGGCTCATGCTCGGCACGGCGGGCGGCAAGGAGGACCTCGACAAGGCCATCGCCCTCGATCCGACGCTGCGCCAGGCGTGGCTCGACCGCGCCGCAGTGGCGGTGTCCGAGAAGCGTTACCAGGCGGCCCTCGACGACTTCCAGCAGGCACGCACGCTCGACCCCGCCAACCCCGACGGCCTGCTCAACGTCGGTGCCGTCGAGCTGTTGCTGGGGCGCCTCGACGCGGCGAGCCGGAGCTTCCAGGACTACCTCGGGCAGCGGCCGCGCGACGCCACGGCATACTTCCTGGTGGCACGCAACTACGCCCTCGGTGGCTACGCCGGGCTCGCCATCCAGAACCTGCAGCAAGCGATCGCCCTCGACGAGCGCATGCGCGCCTCGGCCCGCGCCGACGCCAACTTCGCCGAGCTGGCGACCAACCCGCGTTACCAGGAGCTGCTGCGCGCCGACTCCTACCGGCTGCCCGCCGGCACTCCTCTCGCCCAGCGCAACTACGCGGGCGCCTACGCCGCCGGCCAGGGCCCGCTGTTGCCCGCGACCATGGACGCCCTGCAGTCGCTCGGCGAAAGCTTCGACGCGCGCGTCGAGGTGACCGCGGAGTGGGCCCTGCTGTGGGGTGCCCTGCGCATCAAGCTCTCCGACGCCCCCAACGGCCAGGGGGTGGTCGAGCTCAGCCCGCTCGCCGCCGGGATGACCCCGAGCGAGTGGGAGCAGAAGAGCGGCAAGCTCCTCGACACCATCCTCATCCAGCTCGCCAAGCGCCGCGGCTTCGCGCCGCCGCCGACCCCGACGCCCTAGCCGCCGGATGGCCGGTTGGGCCACGTTCGAGCGACGAGAGGCTCGGGGCCCCTCTCGCCCCGGGCACGACGCTAGACCCGCATCAGCACCGAGCCCCAGTGGAGCCCGGCGCCGAGGGCGGTGAAGGCGACCAGGGTGCCCGGAGGGGCTTTGCCCTCGGCCCGCGCCTCGTGAAAGGCGAGCGGCAGCGTCGCCGAGGTGGTGTTGCCGTACTCCTGGATGTTGTTGTGCACCCGCTCTTCAGGCAGGCCCAGCGCCTTGCGCGCCGCCTCGTTGATGCGCAGGTTGGCCTGGTGCATCACTAGCAGGCCGAGGTCGGCGACCTCGTAGCCGTGGTCGGCGAGCACCTGCCGGGTCACCTCGGGCATGCGCGAGACGGCGTGCTTGAACACCGCCCGCCCGTCCATCACCGGCACCATCGCCGCCTCCTCGAGCACGGCGGCGCTGACGTAGGGGCGCCGCTTGCTGCCCACCGCCGGCACGTAGAGGATCTCCTTCTCGCCCCCCTCGCCGTAGAGCCGCGCGCCGAGGATGCCGCGCCCGTCGTCGGCCGTGTGGGCGCGGAAGACCATCGCTCCGGCGGCGTCCCCGAACAGCACCAGGAGGTGCCGGAAGCGCGAGTTGTAGGCCATCTCCTCGGGCGGCAGCGGGCCCTCTTCCTCGCCGTCGAGCACCCGCCAGGTGCGCTCCGAGAAGGGCATCAGCGAGGTGTGCACGTCGCAGCCGACGAGCAGCACCGTGCCGGCGATGCCGCTGCCGATCAGCGCGTTCACCACCTGCAAGCCGTAGGCGAAGCCGGCGCACTGCTGCCGCAGGTCGAGTGCCGGCAGCGGCGGGATCCCGAGCAGCTCCTGGACGAGGGTGCCAGAACCCGGGAAGTAGTGGTCCGGGGTCATCGTGGCGCAGACCAGGTAGTCGATCTCTGTGCCCTCGATGCCGGCGTCGGCGAGCGCGGCGCGCGCCGCCTCGGCGCCGAGATCCGAGGAGCCGACGCCGGCGGTGACGAAGTGCCGGGCGACGATGCCGCTGCGCTCCTGGATCCACTCGTCGGTGGTCTCCACCACCCGTGAGAGGGTGGCATTGTCGACCCGTCGGGACGGTATGGCGACGCCGGTGCCGAGCAGGAGGGCGCGGGGCTGCGGCATGGAGGCTCCTGGTTGGAACGCGACCGGCCGGTCGGGCACGGTGCGGGCGGCGCGTCCGCGCTGGACGCCTGCGCACGCCGCGCCGCCGGGGTGACTACCCACCTAGCGTACCCTGCCGCGGGCGAGCGGGAGCAACCGCCACCACCCGCGGTCGCCACGGGGCTCAGCGGGCAGGCGGCAGAGTGCGCACCCGTTGGCTCAGCGGCACCTGGTAGAACACCGTGAGGTCGCCATTCTTGACGAAGCGATAGACCGCGCCGGGAAGCTTGCCGTCGAGACCGGGCGCCGTCGTCGCGGCATAGCTCCAGCGCTCCACCGGCAGGCGCTCGGATCGCGGGTTGATCTCGAAATCGATCTTCGTCGGCTCGCCGTAGAGCACGAAGGTGGCGCCGCGGTCGGTGCGGCGACCGAGGTAGCCGGCCTCCGAAAAGCGGCGATCGGCCAGGCTCGCCCGCTCGTCGAAGACCTCGCGCAAAGGGTTGCCGGGGCGCGTCGGGTCGGGGTCGCGACGAGCCCAGAAGGTCTCGATGAAGGCGTTCGCCGCGGCGTCGTCGGTGAGGGCCAGGTAGGCGCGGACCTCGTCGAGAGTGGCGAGGTGCGCGACCGGCCCTACCAGCCACTGCGCGAGGCCGGGGGAGAGCTGGGGGTTGATGAGGTCGGCCGCGGTGTGTGGCGGCGGCGCGCCGCAGGCGGCCGCCACCAGCAGCAGGGGCACCGCCAGGGTGGCGAGCCGTCTCACGGCGACCGCCTCAGCAGGTCGAGGAACTCCTCGCGCACTTCCTTCTTGTAGAAGCTGCCGCGGATGGCGGAGGTGACGGTCACCGCCCCCGGCTTCTTCACACCGCGCATCTCGACGCAGAGATGCCGTGCCTCGATCACCACCATCGCTCCCTGGGGCGCCAGCTCGGCCTCGAGGAAGCCCACCACCTGCTCCGTCAGCCGCTCCTGCAGCTGCGGGCGCTTGGCATAGAACTCGAGGATGCGCGCGAACTTGGAGAGCCCGAGGATACGGTCGTTGGGGATGTAGGCGAGGTGCGCGTGGCCGTAGAAGGGCACCAGGTGGTGGGCGCACATGGAGTAGAAGGGGATCTCCTTCTCCATGACCATGGCGCGGTACCCCTCGTCGTTGGGGAAGCAGGTCACCTGCGGCCGCGAGCCCTCGCGCAGGCCCGAGAACATCTCGGCGTAGAGCCGCGCTACACGACGATCGGTCTCGCGCAGGTTGGGATCGGCGAGGTCGAGGCCGAGCTCGTCGAGGATGCCGCGCACGTGGCCGGCGATGCGCTCCATGGCCGCGCCGTCGAGCTCGCGATCGCTCGCCGCTGGGGCACTCGTGCGATCGAGGACGTCGGTCATGGGGGGCTCCTTTCCCCCGCTCGTGGGGCACAGCCCATGAGCGGTCTCTCATCGTACAACGTGGGTACCCCCCGGCCGGCCGCCGGTTCGCCGCGTTATGATCGGCCCATGGCCGAGCTGGTGATCCGCTACTGCGGGATGTGAGGGTACCAGGAGCGTGCCGCCGGTCTGGCGGCCTCACTCAGGCAACGGTTCGGGATCGCGGCCACGCTGGTGCGGGGATCGGGCGGCATCTTCGAGGTCAGCCTCGGCGACGAGCTGCTGTTCTCGAAGGAGGAGCTGGGGCGGTTCCCGCAACCCGGCGAGGTCGAGGCGAGGCTGCACGAGCGGCTTCCGGGCTGAGGTCAGCAGCCAGGCAGTGCCGCGTCGCCCCTCCCGGTCCGAGGATCGCGGCGCGGGATGCCCGCGAGCCCCCGCGACCGCTCCTCAAGTCGTGCCGCGGACCAGCTGCGCCACGCTCTCCATGTGGCCGCTCTGGGGGAAGAGGTCGAGCAGGGTGAGGCTCTCGAGCCGGTAGCTCGCCAGCAGCTCGCGCAGGTCGCGCGCCAGCGTCGCGGCGTGGCAGGAGACGTAGGTGATACGCCCCGGCAGGCGCGCGAGAAGTGCCCGGCGCACCGGCGGCGCGAGGCCACCGCGCGGCGGGTCGACGACCACGCGGTCGGCCTCCGGCAGCTGCTCCACCCAGCTCTCCACCGCCTGCGCCACCACCTCCACGGCGGCGAGGCGATTGTGCTTGGCGTTGGCGCGCGCGTAGCGTGCCGCCACCCGGTCCCCCTCGACGGCGACCACCGCGTCGTAGCGGCGGGCGAGCGGCAGGCTGAAGAGGCCGACGCCGGCGTAGAGGTCGACGGCGGTCTCCCCTCCCCAGGCGCCCACCGCGGCGGCGACCAGCCGCCCGACGAGAGTGCTGTGGGCCTGGAAGAAGCAGCGGGCGTCGAGGCGGAAGGTGAGGTCGCCGACGGTGAGCGGCACGTCGCCATGGGGCAGGTCGCCGGCCACCGGGGCCGCCGAGAGCGACCCCTCATCGCCCACCAGGAGGTCGAGCCGCGAAGGGAGGTCGCCGCCGAGCCGTGCCGGCAGCTCGGGCAGCAGCGCCTCGAGGGCGGGGACGAGGATGGGGCAGGCGGAGACCGCAACCAGCGCCCGGCTGCCGCGGGCGAAGTACCCCACCTGCGGCGCCCCCTGGGCGTCGCGGCCAGTGTGCAGCTGGGTGCGCAGCCGGTAGCCCCAGGCCTCGCTCGCGATCACCTCGAGCGCCGGCGGCGCCCTCACGCCGCCCACGCGCGACAGCGTCTCCACCACCGCCTCGGCCTTGTAGCGCACCTGCAGGGCGTCCTCGAGGTGCTGCAGCTGGCAGCCGCCGCAGGACGCGAAGTAGGGGCACGGTGGCTGGCGCCGGCCCGGCCCGGCGGCGAGCAGCGCGACGATCTCGGCCCGCCCATAGTCGGGGTGGCGTTCCACCAGCCGTACCCGCAGGCGGTCACCCGGCGCCGCGCGTGCCACGAAGAGCGGAATCCCCTCGAAGCGGGCCAGGCCGTCGCCGCCGGCGACCAGCTTCTCGACCGTTACCTCCACCTCGTCGAGGGCGGCAAGGCGCAGGGCGATCTGGTGCTTGTCGATGGCGGCGCGGCGAGGCGGCTCGACGGTCATCGCCCCGAGCGTAGCGATGGGCACCGCGGCTGTCGAGGGCGGCGCGCCCCGTTGCCGCGGCTCAGACCTCCTGGTAGACCCAGCGCCGGATCGGCTGCAGCCGCTTGCTGACGCTGTCGGGGTCGGGGTCGATGTGCCACAGCGTGGCGGCGATCGAGGAGAGCAGCGAATTGCCGTCCTGGGGGGTGAAGCAGAAGCCGTAGACCTCGCGCCCGTTGCGCACCGCGATGGTGGGGCGCACCACCACCGTCTGCGACAGGATCCGCCCGTAGTAGCCGTGGTCGCGGCCGAAGCTGAAGATCAGGTTGGCGTGGCGCTTGTCGGTCATTGCCACCCGCGGGTTGTCGTCGAGGCGCTTCATCACCTCGTCCCTGCTGGTGTCGCGGGTCATCACCATGTGGAACCACAGGGAGTGCATGTACTGCGTGTTGAGCTTCACCGCCGAGGAGAACAGGTCGAGGTCCTTGCCGAGGGTCTTGAACAGGTGGTTGGCATCGCGGGCGTGGTGGGTGCCGAACTGGGGGTCGTCGTGCTTGCCCACCTGCGGCGCCGGGATGTAACTGTCGCTCTGCGTGACGTCGTTGGCCCGGCGCATGCAAACGAAGATGGCGCGGCCGAGGCAGAAGGTGCCCTCGCCGTCGTCGCAGAGGGTGCGAATGAGGGTGGTGATGTTGTGGGTGTTGCACGACACCACCTGGATGAAGCGGTCCTCTCCCGGCACCAGCGCCTCGTCGTTGACGCCGCGCGCATAGGGCTTGCCGAAGCCGAACTCGCTGCCCTGGGCAATGAAGCCGAGCGGCCCGGAGAGCTGCTGGTAGCACTCGTCCTTGGCCTGGTTGCCGGCGGGGGTGCAATCCATGACCACGGTGGCGCGCTCGAGCGCCTCGCGGGCGGTGAAGCTCACCTTGTGACCGAGCTTCTCGAAGTCGTCGACCCGCTCCTCGTCGGTGACCAGCTTGGCGCCACGCGCCATCAGGTGGTTGAGCTTGGCGCGATCGGCGGGCAGCGGCGTGCGCTTGTGGAAGGTGACCTCGTCGACGCCGAGCTTGTCGTGGAAATCAGTGAAGAGGCCGATCAGGGGCTCGCCGATGGTGCCGGTGCCGACGATGTGGACGATCTTCTTCATCGCTCGCATGCCTCGCGCAGCGGGAGCCTAACAAAGCGCCGCCGCGGGCGCCCCCATGCACGCGGGTGGGTCGAACGCTGCCTACTCCGCGCCGCCCCACTTCTTCCCGCCGCGCCACTCCGGGTCCCGGTTGGCAAACTCGTCGAGGTCGCGGGGCACCTCGACGAGGGTGCGGGTCACCGCCGGGTCGCAGCCGTCGTTCTCGCACTCGTAGGTGTAGACGTTCCACTCGTCCCGCCGGGCGAAGCTGGTCAAAGTCTGATAAGTGTTGCAGTTGCCACACTTGATCGAGATGTTGCGGATGTTGATGGGGCTCGCCATGGGGGCCAGCTTACCGCCTGGAGGGGGCCTGCAGGAGCCGGCCGCTGTGATCCATTCCACTAGGAAGGCCTCTGCCGTCGGCTACAGTCAGTAAGTGCGTCGTTCCGGGCTCCGTACCGCGCTCGCCGCTCTGGTTGCCCTGCCGCTAGCCTCCAACGCCCAGGACCGCCCTGCCGAGACCCCCGAGCTGACCTTCGGCGAGGTCTACTCGGTGGAGGTGGTCATGGTTGCGGTCGCGGTGCGCGGCGAGGCGCCGGGGGAGCGCCTGCCGAAGGACAGCTTCCGGCTGCGCGTCGACGGCCGCCCGGTGAAGATCGAGTCGTTCGAGAACGACGCCAAAGCTCCCCTGTCGCTGGTCTTCCTGCAGGACCTCTCGGGCAGCATGGCGGAGCCCAGCAAGCTCGCCAGCTCGCGCGAGACGCTCGACTGCTTCCTCGACACCACCCGCGCCTCCGACGAGGTGGCGCTCGCCACCTTCGCCGGCGGTCGCACCCAGATCGACGTGCCGCTCACCGGTGACGTGGGTGCGCTGCGCGAGGCGATGGAGCTGTGGGATCCCTGGGGAACCACCGGGCTCTACGACGCGGTGGCGATGCTACCCGAGATCTCGCTCGGCAGCACCGGCTCCAAGCACGCCGCCGTGCTGGTCACCGACGGCGTCGACAACGCCAGCGCCATCACCCCGCAGCAGGCGCAGCAGCTCGTGCGGGCGGCCGACCTGCCGGTCTACGTGCTGGCCCTGCCGGGCCACGACGAGCCGCTGCCGCCCGCAGCGTTCCGCTATGGTGACTTGCTACGCCAGCTCGCCGACGCCACGGGCGGTCGGTACTTCGAGATCGAGGACTCCGCGCAGGCCCGCCGAACCTGCGCTAGTATCCTCAGCGAGCTGCGCCACCAGTACGTGCTCGGTTTCTCGGTGAGCGGCACCGGGCCTTCGAGCTACCACCCCATCCGCGTCGAGCTGCGCAACGGTGGCAAGCACGTCTCCCTCATCCACCGGCGCGGCTATCGAGGCACCGCACCCAACGGCGAGCCCAGCTGAACCAGGCTTCCCTACGCCGGCAACGGACCGGCGATCTCGTCAACGACCCGAAGGAGCGAGGCATGCGTTGGAAGGGGATGTTCGTGTTGACGGTTGGCGCCGGCCTGTTGGCCGCCGGCTGCGCCAGCAAGAACTACGTTCGTGAGGAGGTAGGCCGGGAGACCGCCGCCGTGCACACCCGCGTCGACACCCTCCAGGGGCAGGTCGAGGCGAACCAGACCAAGATCAACCAGCACGACGAGCAGATCGCGCAGGCGTCGCGCACCGCGCAGGAAGCGCTGCAGCGCGCCCAGGAGGCGGGCAAGCTCGCCGAGGGCAAGCTGCTCTACGAGACCGTGCTCTCCGACGACAAGGTGCGCTTCGGCTTCGACAAGTCCGGCATCTCCGACGAGGCAAAGGCGGCGCTCGACGCCTTCGCGCAGCCGATCGTCGCCAGCAACGAGAACGTCTACATCGAGATCCAGGGGCACACCGACTCGGTGGGCAGCGACCAGTACAACTACGATCTCGGCCTCGAGCGCGCCGAGGCGGTGCGTCGCTACCTCAACATGCAGCACAAGATCCCCCTGCACCGCATGTCCGTGATCTCCTACGGAGAGACGGCGCCGGTCACCGAGAACGACAGCCGCGACGGTCGCGCCCAGAACCGCCGCGTCGTCCTGGTGGTGCTCAAGTAGCTTCTCCCGGCGGGCGACGCCGCCCGTCCGTGATGCTGCGGTGAAGGCGGGGCGGGAGCTCCGCCTTCTGCGTTTCTGGCGCCTCCTCTCCTGGAGCCCGCCCACAGCGCCGGGCGATCGGCTCGGACGGGCAGCAGGCGGCGCCGGGCAAGGCGCCGGGCGACGCTCTGACTAACCCGCGGCCGGCTTGGCAGCGGGCGTGGGAGCCGGCCTGGAGGTGACCGGGTCGGGGGCCCCGGCCTTGCCGAGGAGGTCGTGCAGCCGCCTCTCGGCGACGAGGCCCGGGCGGAGGTAGGAGACCTCCCCCTGGCGATCGATGATGAGCAGGGTCGGGAAGCCGACCACGCCGAGGTCGCCGCTCACCTTCTCCTCCTCGTCGAGCAGCACCGGGTAGGGGACGGGGCGGGAGGCGACGAAGTCGCGGACGGTCTTCTCATCCTCGCCGACGTCGATGGCGAGGAACTGCACGTCGGAGCGCGGATACTGCGCCTGCACCCGGTGGAGGATCTCCGCCTGCAGGTGGCAGGGACCGCACCAGGTGGCCCAGAAGTCCG
The DNA here is from genome assembly GCA_963837455.1 of Thermoanaerobaculia bacterium. Classification (GTDB taxonomy): domain Bacteria; phylum Acidobacteriota; class Thermoanaerobaculia; order Multivoradales; family JAIOJS01; genus DASYQD01. Next base: position 250,058 of record CAWINM010000001.1, read on the forward strand.
CCAGCACCACCTTGCCGCGGAAGTCCGCGGGGCCGATCTTGTGCCCGTCGAGCGAGGGCAGCCGGAAGCCAGGCTGCCGCGTGGCGCTCGCCGGACCGGCGTTGGCACCGCACGCGAGCAGCAGCAGCATGCCGAGGGGCAGGGACCAGCGGTGGAAACGGCGCATCTCGTTCATGGTAGCAGCACTCACTCCGGGTGCGGATGGTGGTGCGGGGCCGGTACGCCGCCGCCCAGACGCAGGTGCGGCAGCTCGAGATGCTCGGCGCGGCCGCTGCCCTCGGCGAGTCGATAGGCGCCGTCGAGCCGCACCCCGGTGAAGGTCTCCAGCGCGCCGGCGGGCCAGCGCACCCGCACGGTCTCGATGGTGGTGGCGTCGCCGAGCCCGAGCTCCTGCTGCATGCTGTTGCCGCCGAAGGAGCCGCCGCTGCCGGCGACGGCATGGATGCTGCGCCGCCGCTCGCCGTCGCGCACCACCACCTCGATGCGGGCGCCGACGCCGAACCGGTTCTGGCGCCGGCCGGCGAGCCGCAGCGTCACCCAGGCGCGCGCCGGCCCGGGTTCTCGTAGAGGGCGTTGGTGTAGGTGTCATAGGGGTAGGCACCCCCCATCTCCTCGAACAGGTCCTGGTCGCCGTCGTTGTCGATGTCGCCGAAGGCGACGCCGTGCCCCTTCTGCAGGTGGCCGAAGCCGCCGGCGAAGGTGACGTCGTCGAAGCGGCGGCCCTCGACGTTGCGGTACATCTGGTTGGGCATCAGCGAGTCGAAGTCGGGGTTGCCGGTGCCGAGGTAGACGTCGGGCCAGCCGTCGTTGTCGAGGTCGCCGTAGTTGCTGCCCATGGGCAGCGCCGGCCGCCACAACCCCATCGCCGCCGACACGTCTACGAAGCGGCCGCCCCCCTCGTTGCGGTAGAGGACGGGATTGCCGCTGGCGAGCAGCGAGCGACGGCCGTCGAAGTAGGAGGCGAACACCGCCGCCGGCGTCGCCTCGTAGTCGTTGACGAAGAGGTCGAGGTCGCCGTCGTTGTCGAAGTCGAAGAACCACGTCGCGAAGCTCGGCCCCGGCGGCGCGAGGACGCCGGCGCTCTCGGCGACGTCGGTGAAGGTGCCGTCGCCGTTGTTGCGGTAGAGCCGGTTGGGGCCGATGTTGGAGACGTAGAGGTCGGGGTCGCCGTCGTTGTCGTAGTCGCCCCAGGCGACGCCCTTCGCCCAGCGCAGGTTGGCGACCCCGGCCGCCGCGGCGACGTCGCTGAAGTGCCCGTTGCCGTCGTTGCGGAACAGCTGCGACGGGAACGGCCCGGCCTCCCCCTTCTCGTTGCCGACGTAGAGGTCGAGGTCGCCGTCGCCGTCGTAGTCGGCCCACGCCGCGGCCTGCGTGGGGTAGCTCACCTCGGCGAGGCCCGCCGTCACGGTGACGTCGACGAAGCGCCCGGCGGCGCGGTGCAGGTCGTTGCGCAGCAGGCTCATGCGCATGCGGCCGCGGTCGCCCCACCAGCCGCCGCGCAGCACCAGCAGGTCGAGCATGCCGTCGCCGTCGAAGTCACCCGGCACCAGGTTGAGCCCACCGAGCTGGCCGCCGAGGCCCCAGGCGTCGGTGACCCGCTCGAAGGCGCCCTTGCCGTCGTTGCGGAAGGCCGTCATCGGGCCGCAGGGATCGGAGTCGGAGCTCACCAGGTCGAGCAGCCCGTCGCCGTCGAAGTCGTCCATCACCCCGCCGCCGGCGTGGTTGCGGGTGGAGATGCCCAGCGCCGGCGCCACGTCGTGCCAGCGTGGGAAGGCGACCGTGGAGGCGAGCGCGGAGGGCGGCAGCCGGTAGGCCTCGGGCACTCCCAGCGGGAAGTCGCCGGAGGCCATGCGCGCGACGTTGAGCAGCCATCGCAGCGTCGGATCCTGGGGGGCGATCGCGAGCAGCTCGAGGTAGATGTCCCCGCCTGGCGCGCCTCCGCGGGGTCGGCGTGCACGCCCTCGCCGGCGATGGGGAAGATGCAGCTGCTGGCCGTGTGCCGGGCCACGCAGTTGGCGGTCTCGCCGGCCCGCAGGTGCGCCGCCGCCAGCAGGCGGCCGATGATCACCGTCGCCGCGGGCGGCAGCGTCCGGGTCCGTGCCAGCTCGCGCGCCGCCGCTGCCCGCTCGATCGCCTCGTCGACCTCGCCGACGCGGAACAGCTCGCGGGCGAGCTCGAACAGCGTCTGCAGGCGATCGGGGGGCGAGAGAGGCTGCGTCAGGTTGCCGCGCAGCGTCGCGACCACGGCGTGGCCGAAGAAGGGGTCGTCGCCGTCGCGGGTGGTCGCGCACAGACGTGCCAGGTCGGCCGCGGGGTCGGCGGCGACGCCGGGGGTGGCAGGTGCCGCCGGAGCCGAAGCCGCACCGCCGCCGCCAAGCAGCAGAGCGGCGACGGCGAAGGCGATCGGCAGCAGCGGCGCCACCATGCCGCGATTATGGCGCCGGCGTCGGCGTCGGCGCCTCCTTCAGGGGCTCCGCCTTGCGGATCGCCGACAGCTTCTGCGCCAGGTCGCCGGGCACCGCGGCGGGGAGCAGCAGCACGGCGTCGCGTCCGCTGGTGCGGGCAGGCGCCCCCGCGCCAGCAGGCTGCGACGGCCACAGCGTTAGCGTCTGCCCCTTGCCGCCGCTGCCGGTGAGGGTCACCGTCAGCATCGGCGCTCCGCCGGTCATCCCCTTGGCGTCTGCCGCATCGAGCACCCGCGACGCCTTGGCGTCACTGAGCGCGGAGAGGAAGTCGGAGACGGCGCCGTAGAAGATCTTGACGTTGCCACGCTTCCAGTCGGAATCGGCGCGAGTGAGGGTGAGCGCGCCTTGCGCGTCCTTGACCTCCACCTTGTCGACCTCCCAGACGGCGAAGCTCGTCCAGCCGCGCGCCCGCCACTCCTGCGGTGGCCGTGTCGCGGCCTCGTCCAGCGGCGGTGCCTTGATCGTCACCAGCTGCCCGTCGGCGCGCGCGTAGCGGGGCGTCTGCTCCGCCTCGCCCGGGCCGCTGCCCGCTGCCGGCGTGGTCGCCGTCTGCGGCGTGCCGTTGCCCAGCTCGAGCCGGAAGGGACGCGACTGGCCCTTGCGCACCACCTCGACGACCTCCTGCGGCGGCTCGAGGCCGAGGCCGGCAGGCGGCGCCGGCGGCTGGTCGAGAAACTCCACCGCCTGCAGGCCGGTGAGCGCGTCGACGAGCTGGTCGAAGCGCTCCTGATCGGCGCGGTCGACGAGGGGCGCCTCGAGCCAGGGCTCGTCGCCGCGGCGGGCGAGCAGCACCTTGGTGCCGTCGTGCTGCAGCGACACCCGCTCGACGTCCTCGCGGGTGCCGGGGAAGAGCTCCTTGCTGCGCCACTCTCCGGCGGGGCGCACGAGGTCGCTCCAGAAGCTGTTGGCGACCACCTGCACGGCCGGAGAACCGGCCAGCGACACGGCCCGCTGCTCGGTCCCCGGCAGCTCGCGACCCACCTCGAGAACCGACTTCCCCTTGGCGGTGGTGAGCGTCACCTGCGCCGCCGGCGGGGCCAGCCCGTACTGCGTGCGGTCGGCCTTGGCGAAGGTGCGTTCCTTCTCGAGCGCCAGCAGGCTCGACAGCAGGCCCTCCACGGCCGAGCGGTCGGCGCGTGCGGCGAGCCGGGCGCCGGCGCCGCTCGACTCCAGGCGCCATTCGGCGACGCTGCCGGCGAGGGCCGGGGGCGCCTCGTCCGCCTTCGTCTCCTCGCCAGCGCCCGCGACACCTTCCCGCAGCAGTCGCACCGTCGAGCCGTCGCGCGCGATCGTCACCTCGCGCACCTGGTCGCTCTCGATGCCGGCGAGCACCTTCTTCTCCTGCGCCTTGGCCTCCTCGGTGCTCGGCAGCTTGCGTTCATAGAACCAGACGAAAGCGCCCAGACCGAGCACCAGCACCGTCAGCACCAGCAGGGAACGCGGACGCAACGCCCTATCTCCGCCGCCTTACGGTGGTGAAGATGCCGGCCGCCAGCGCGGCCAGCGGCAGGCCCGCCACCAGCAGCCAGAAATCGCGCGAGAGCTCCTGCTGGGTGAGCGACAGACGCACCTGCTCGGGCTCCTTGGGGGCGATCCCGAGGTGCGACTCGCGCTGCACCATCCAGTTGAGCGTGTTGGCGATCAACGTCGCGTTGCCGGGCTGGTCGAGCTGCGCGTTGGTGGCGAAGTCGGAGTCGCCGTAGACCACCAGGCGCCCCTTGGGTCCGGCCGGCGCCGGAGGCGGCGTCGGTGCCGGCATGTCGTCGTCTGCCGGCGGGCTCGGCGGCGGCGGCGCGTTGAGCTCCAGCGCCACGCCCAGCGCCACCGGCCCGGCGATGTCCTGCGGGTCCTTCTTCAGCGGCTGGTCGAGGTGGTCGAGGTCGGTCTCCCCCCAGCCGCCGGCGCTCGTCTTGACCAGCTCGGTGAGAGTCGCTCCCTTGGGCGCCGTTCCTGCCACCACCGAACGCGCCAGCGAGAACACCACCGGCACCCGCGCCTGGCGCAGCGCGTCGGTGATCGGGTGGACCCCGTAGTTGCCGGCGAAGATGGTCTCGGCGCCGAACAGCGGCAGCAGGTTGGTGGGGTCGACGACGATGTCGTCCTGCGCCTTGATGCCCCAGGCCTCCAGCCACTGCGCGAGACCGGTGTCGGCGACGCGGCCGCTGGCGGCGAGGTTGGGGTCGAACAGCACCAGCACCCGTCCGCCGCCGTCGAGGAACTTGCTCAGCAGGTCGAGCTCGGGGCGCACGAACGGCTGCGTCGGACCGGCGGCGACGATGAGGTCGGTGCCGGGCGGCACCGCCGTCTTGCCCAGGGACGCCCACTCCTCGACGGAGAAGTTGTCGGTGCCGAGGAAACGTTGCAGGCGACCGAAGCCACGCCCGTCGAAGCTGTCGAGCGAGGGCTCGCCGTGGCCGGTGGTGAAGAGAATCGAGGGCTTCTTGGCCTCCACCAGATCGACGATGGCGCTAGTGAACTTCTGCTCGCCCTTGAAACCCTTCATCTGCGGCGCGCCACCCTGCTGCATCGCCGAGTAGTCGTAGTCGGCGAGGTCGGTGGCCTCCACCACCCGCTTGTCCTTGCCGCTCTCGAACACCACCGCGGCGCGTTGCACGTCGTACTTCTGCACCAGCTGCTGGGCGCGCGCCGGGTTTCGCAGCGGGTCGACGTAACTGACGTGGATGCGCGGCGAGGCCGCGCCGTAGCGCGCCAGCAGCTCGCGGGCCGGCTCGTAGAGCGGCGACTGGTCATCCATGAAGACGATGACGTCGACGTCACGGTCGAGTCCCTCGAGGATCGACAGGCTCTTGGCCGAGAGGGTGTAGAGGTGGCTGCGGGTCCAGTCCCAGCGCTGGTAGTGGCGGAAGCTCAGGTAGTTGACCAGCAGCAGCAGCGCCAGCACCAGCAGCGAGGCGGCACCGAGGGTGCCGCCGAAAACGAGCCGGCGGCGGGTGGCGACGTCGACGGTGGGGCGGCGCATGGTCACTTCCCCTTCCCCGCCTCGAGGGCGCGCGTGGAGAGGAACAGGAAGAAGGCGGTCACCGACACGTAGTAGACCAACCGCCGGCTGTCGACGATCCCCTTGCTGAACTCGTCGAGGTGCTGGTAGAGGTTCAGGTACTGCACGGCGTCCCGCAGCTTGGGGTCGTTCACCAGCTCCTCGAGGAAGATGGTGGCGAAGAAGATGAAGGTGAGGGCGAAGGAGAGCACCGCCGCCACCACCTGGTTGCGTGTCACTGCCGAGGTGAAGACGCCGATCGAGAGGAACATGGCGCCGACGGCGAAGGTGCCAAGGTAGGAGGCGGTCACCGGTCCCCAATCGAGCGGCAGCTGCTTGGCGAGCAGCGCCACGTAGACCAGCGAAGGCAGCCAGAGAAAGACGTAGAAGAGGAACGCGGCGAGGAACTTGCCGAGCACCACCTGCCCCTCGGTGATGGGGGCGGTGAGCAGCATCTCCAGCGTGCCGGAGCGGCGCTCCTCGGCCACCAGCCGCATGGTGAGCACCGGTCCGACGAACAGCACCAGCAGCCAGTAGAAGATGGTGCCGCCGAAGAAGGCGTCGAAGGGGGTCAGGCCGGCCGGCAGGTCGGGCCGGTTGAGGTGGTCGAGGATGATGTAGAACGACCAGCCGTTGAAGAACAGGAAGCCGGTCGCCACCACCCAGCCGAGGGGGCTCATGAAGTAGCTGCGGAGCTCGCGCCCCACGGTGGCGAGCACGCCCCTCACGCCGCCGCCTCCTCGGCCGCGGCGACCTCCTGCGTCGTCAGGCGCACGAAGATGTCCTCGAGCGAGACCTTCTCCTCGGCCAGCTCGAGCAGCACCCAGCCGCGCCCCACGGCGAGGTGGAAGACCGGCTCGCGCACGTCGGCGCCGCTCTCGCCGTCGAGCAGGTAGCGTCCCGGCGTCGCTTCGTCGCGCGCCACGGCGGTGACGCCGGGCAGCGCCGCCAGCGCCTCGGCGGCCCCCGTCGGGTCGTCCTTGAGCAGCACGCGTACGTGGTGGGCGCCGCGCCAGCGCTCGCGCAGGCTCTCCGGCGTGCCCTGGTCGACGATGCGCCCCTTGTCGACGATCAGCACGCGCTGGCAGAGCAGCTCGACCTCGGGCAGGATGTGGGTCGAGAGCAGCAGCGTGCGGTCGCGCCCGAGCTCGCGGATGAGCTCACGGATGGCGATGATCTGACGCGGGTCGAGGCCGACGGTGGGCTCGTCGAGCACCAGCACCCGCGGCGAGTGGAGGATGGCGGCGGCGAGACCGACGCGCTGCCGGTACCCCTTCGACAGCGTGCCGATGATCTGCCGCCGCACGTCGGCGATCAGGCAGCGCTCGAGCACCTCCGACAGCGCGCGCTTGACCTCGCGACGCGGCATGCGCTCGAGGTTGCCGCGGTAGGCGAGGTACTCCTCGACCCGCATCTCCGGGTAGAGCGCCACGTTCTCGGGCAGGTAGCCGATCTGCCGCCGCGCCGCGATGGGCTCGGCGGCGAGGTCGATGCCGCCCACCCGTACGCTGCCCTCGGTGGGGCGCAGGTAGCCGGTGAGCATGCGCAGGGTCGTCGTCTTGCCGGCGCCGTTGGGGCCGAGCATGCCGACGATCTCCCCCTCCTGGACGGTGAAGGAGACGTCGCGAACGGCCGTGAAGTCGCCGTAGCGTCGGGTGAGCGAGTGGGCTTCCAGCATGGGTCCTCGCGAGCAGGAGTGATCCGGCCGGCGGCCGGGGGTCGCCAGTGCTAGCAAAGCCCGCGCCGGGGCGCGAGCAACCCAGAGTGGGGGCGCAACTCCCGCTCGAGCGGCGACCTTGCCGGGGTGGCGCGTCAGATTGGCGCGGGGTGCGGCGCGCTGTCGGGGAGGGCCGGAGCTCGGGCGGCCCTGACGGGATCCACGGGCGACCCAGCCCGGGAGGGCCCACCGAGCTTCCGCCGCGCGGCAGCAGGGCGCGACCGACCCATCCGGGTCGAGGCCGCCAGAGCCTCCGCGCGGCCGGAGACGAGTTGCGCCACGTCACGGGAGCCAACCCGTCGCCAAGACCTCGAGAATGCGTGGCGCCACCTCGTCGAGCCGCGTGAGGGCGGCAAACGCGGGCGCTGCCGGGCCCGCCGCCAGCAGCGGCACCGGGTTCGCCGTGTGGCTCTTGTGCCACGGTTCCTCGAGGTTGCCGTGGTCGCTGGCGAGCAGCACCGTGAGCTCCGGCGGCCGCGCCGCCAGCACGCCGGCGAGCAGGCCGTCGAGCCGCCGCACGGCCTCGGCAGGCACGATCCCCCAGCGGCCGTGGCCGGCAAGGTCGGTGAGGAACGTCTCGTAGAGCGTGAAGTCATGGCGCGCCGCGAGGCGGGCGAGTCGTTCCCCGGCGACCTCGGCGGCCACCGCCACCACCGGGGAGCCGGCTCGCCCCGCGAACAGCTCGCCGGTGACGTCCCAGGTCACCGCCTCCCCGACCCCGAGCTCCGCCAGCGTGCGCAGCGGTATCCCCGCCGCCAGCACCGCCCTGGTGGTGGCCGAGGCGCGTGCCTCGCCGCGCGAGAGGCGCCCCGCGTACTCGGCGGTGTAGGCGTTGGCGAAGGTCGCGGAGCGCCCCGCGGCGGCGAGGCGCTTCAGCACGCTGTGCTCGTCGAGCAGCGCCCGCAGCCGTGGCCCCGGCAGCGCCGGCACGTGGTGGCCGAGGACCGCCTGCGCGTTGACGCCGGTGAACAGCGTCGTCTGCCCGGTGCCGCTCTGCGGCAGCCCAGCGACGCCGAGGACGGCGTCGAGGGCCGCGAGGGCGACCGCCGTCGAGCCCGCCCGGGGTGCCGCCACGCCGACGCTGGAGAGCGTCATCGCCCCGCCGAGGAGGCCCTCGAACGCCGGTGTGGGGACCGAGGCGAAGGGGTTGCGATCCTCGTCGGCGCCCAGGCCCACGCCATCGACGAAGAGAAGCAGGAGGGGCACCGGACGTTGGTCGAACCCACGAAGCGAGGGTGCCGAGGCGGCTCCGGCGGCGTTCCTCGCGCCTGGTCGAACGGCTGTGCTCGCGCGACACGCCGGCGTTCGGGGTGATCCCTGGGCCGCGCGCGCCGCGGGGCGCGCCCGCCCGCGCCAGGCGGAGTCGCACAGCGCCGTCAACCCCCCAGGTGCATCCACGTGAGGCTCTCGATCCTCCCCCCCGCGTCGAGAGCGAAACGCAACAGCACCGTGCCCTTCTCGTGACTGGCGACCAGCAGCCGGCGCGTCTCCCCCTCGCCGCGCTCCGCGGCGACGAAGGCGACGTCGCGCAGCGCGCCCCACCGCCGGGCGCGGCCGACGAGCGAGGCGGCGCCCTCCCAGCCTCCCTGGCGGTCGCGCGGGCTCCAGCGCTCGAGGTCGAGCGTGCCGGCGAGCAGGCGCTCGTACTCGGCGCGCAACGTCGCCGTCAACGCCGGGTCGGGATCGCTGGCGGCCGGGGTGACGGGGAGCGCCAGGGCCGGCCACAGCCGTCCGGCGATCCCCCAGGCGAGCCCGATCGGATCGCTGCCCGATGCGTGCGCCAGGTTGGTGAAGACGACGACACCTCGCCGCTCGTCGGGGAGGTAGAAGAAGCCGACGCCGCTGTGACCGGAGTGCGTCACCACGCGGTGACCGCTCCAGTGGTCGAGCGCCACGCCGAGGCCGTAGTTGCGCCACTGCCACGTTTCCTCGTTCGGTGTGCCGTCGCCGAGTGGGACCGGCGTCCACATCGTCTCCAGGCTGGCGCGTGAGAGCGGCCGGTCGCCACCGAGGGTGAGCAGGAGGTGTGCGAAGTCGCGCGCCGTCATGCCGAGGTCGTTGTAGAGCGGCCCGTAGTCGACCTCGAGGCGGCGGTCGCGCACCAGGCCTCCGGCGGCGTCGAGCTCGTAGGCGGGAACGCGCCCCGGCAGGATGGCGAGCGGGTCCATGAAGGTCGCGTGCTCCATGCCGGCGGGGGCGAAGATCTCGCGGCGGATGAAGTCGCGCCAGGGCTCGCCGGCGACCGCCTCGGTCACCAGCTGGGCGAGGAAGAGGTTGGCGTCGGAGTAGGCGTAGCGCTCGCCCGGTGGCGCCAGCGGTGTCAGGCCGCGCACGTTGGCGAGCAGGCCCTCGCGCGTGTAGTCGAGCAGCGAGGTGCCCGCGACGAGCGGCGCCACCGAATCGGGCAGCCCGGAGGTGTGGGCGAGCAGCTGGCGCACGGTGATCGCCCCCCACTCCCCCGCCACCCAGCGCGCGAGCTGGTCGTCGAGCGTCAACTTGCCACGCTGGGCGAGCAGCACCACGCCAGCGGCGGTGATCTGCTTGTCGAGCGAGGCGATGGCGAACACCGAGCCCGGCGTGACTGGCGCCGCGAGCTCGACGCTCGACAGACCGAGGTAGCCCTCCGCGGCGATGGCGTCGCCGTCCACCGCCGCCCAGGCGAGACCGGGGATGGCGCGCGCCGCCATCTCGCGCCGCAGGTAGGCGTCGATGCCGGCTGCGATCGCCGGAGCGGTGGCGGGCGCGCCGACCGCCCTGGCGGCGGTCGCTCCGGCGCCGGCCGCGATGGCCGGGGGCGGTGCCCCCAAGCCGCCGCCGGCGGCCGCACCTAGTGCGAAGACGAGGGCTAGCGAGAGGCGGCGGGAGGAGCGCATGACGAGGAGACTACCGCGCCGCCGGCCGCCGCATTACGCTTGGGGCGATGAGCGACGACAAGGCACCGAAGATGAAGTCCGCCTACGAGCTCGCCCTCGAGCGGCTGGCAGGCCAGGGGATCGCCCCGCCGCGCGAGGAGGCACTGTCGCCCGAGGTGCGGCAGCGCGTGGGCGAGGCGCGGCAGAAGTGCGAGGCCTCGCTCGCCCAGGCGGAGATCCTCCACCACGACCGCCTGCGGCGGATGCAGGACTTCGCCGCCCGCGAGCAGGAGGAGAAGGACTACCAGCTCGAGCGCCGGCGCCTCGAGGAGGAGCGCGACCGGCAGATCGAGAAGCTGCGGCGGGGCTGAGCCGCCGGTCTGCGCGCCCGGCCGCGCCCGCCACCGTCGCCGGCGCCGGCGCCGCTCACTCGAGCGCCGCCACCGCGTCCGCCAGCGCCGCCTCGCTGCCGAGCAGGAAGATGCCGTCGCCGGCGGCGAAGCGGAAGCCAGGCTCGAGGTCGAGCAGCAGCGCCCCGGCCCGCTCCACCGCCAGCACCGAGGCACCGCTGCGCTCGCGCAGCGCCAACTCGGCGAGGGCGCGGCCGGCGAACCCGTCGGCGGCGAGCTTGACCACCTTGAGACGGGCGTCGAGGGTGAGCGCCTCCTCGCCGAGCAGCCGCCGAGCCAGCATCTGCCCCGACACCTGCGACAGCGAGAGCGCGAAGTCGGCGCCGGCGCGGTGGATCTTCTCGACGTTGGTGTGCTCGTTGACGCGGGCGATGACCGGCGCCTCGGGGACCACGTCCTGCATCACCACCGTGGCGAGCAGCGTCAGGGCGTCGCTGTCGAGGGCCAGCACGACGGCGCGCGCCGTGCGCACCTCCTCGCGTTGCAGCACCTCGGGCGCCAGCACGTTGGCGACCAGGTCGACCCCCGGCACCTGCTGGTGGTCGACCGACCACACCGGCTCGCCGGCGTCGTCGAGCAGCTGCCGCACCTTGCGCCCCACCTCGCCGAAGCCGGCGATGACGAAGGGGCCATCGCGGCGAGCCGGGGCGCTGCCAGCGCACACCTCCTCGAGGTGCTGCAGGGCAGCCTCGCTGCCTACCGCCACCAGGATGCCGCGCGGCTCGAGCCGGGTGTCGGCGGTGAGCGGCGTCACCAGCTGGCCACCCACCCACTGGCCGATGGCGATGGCGCTGGTGCGGGCACCCAGCCGGGCCTCTGCGAGGGTGCGCCCGGCGAGCTCGCTGTCGGCGCGCACCCGGATCTCGCGCACCTCGAGGTCTCCCAGCTGCTGCACGCCGGCGAGCCGCGGGCTGATGCGCTCGCTGGCGCGGGCGGCGAGCGCCGCCGCCAGGATGTGGCGCGGCGTGTAGACCGCCGAGGCGCCGGCCAGCGCCATCGGCTTGCGGTGCATCGGCTCCTCGACGAGGGCGACGATGTCCCCCTCGAAGCCGCGCTGCCGGGCTCCCAGCACCAGCGCCGCGTTCTCCTCGTCACGGCCGTTACCGATCAGGGCGCGAGCGCGCTCGAGACCCACCACCGCCAGCAGCTCTTCCTCGTTGCGGCCAAAGACCACCGGCACGCCGCGTTCCATCAGCAGCCGCGCCATCGCCTCGTCGGTCTCGGCCACCAACACCGGCGCGCCGCGCTCGACGAGCAGCTCCACCGCCCGCTCCACCGCCGCGCCATAGTGATAGACGATGACGTGGCCGCTGAGCCGCGGCGCCCGCCGCGGCAGCCGCGCCTCGAAGCGCTCCTCGAGGAAGGGGATGAGGTAGACCGGGAAGACGAGGAAGACGAGGAAGACGCCGACCCACTGCGCCGCCACCACCAGCAGCACCATCGCCGGGTGGTGCCAGTGGAAGTCGGCGCCGTAGCCAGTGGTGGTGAGGGTCTCCGCCGCCCACTCCAGGCTGTCCCAGAAGCCGCGCGGCCGCCCCTCGAGGGCCCGCATGCCGGCCATGTAGAGGCCGGCGGTGACGAGCAGCAGCAGCGGGACGGCGGCGACGAGGGTGAGCAACCGCCGCTGGGAGCGCCTCATCGCCGGCTCCCGCTCAGCGCCTCACCCCCCGACGGCCATGCCGAGAACCCCACCCTCGGTCATCTGCCGGGGGTCGAGCACCTCGTCGAGCTCGGCGGGCGGCAGCAGCCGCTTCTCGAGCGCCAGCTCGCGCACCGTGCGGCCAGTGGCCCAGGCTTCCTTGGCGACTGCGGCGGCGGCGTCGTAGCCGATCTTGGGGGCGAGGGCGGTGACCATCATCAGCGAGCGCTCGACCATCTCGGCGAGCCGCGCGCGATCGGCGGTGATCCCCTCGATGCAGCGCTCGGCGAGCAGGCCGCAGGCGGCGGCGAGCAGCTCGATCGACTGCAGCAGGTCGTAGGCGAGCACCGGCATCATGACGTTGAGCTCGAAGTTGCCGTTCATGCCGGCGATGGTGATGGTGGCGTCGTTGCCCACCACCTGGGCGCACACCATCAGCACCATCTCGGGGATCACCGGGTTGACCTTGCCGGGCATGATCGAGCTGCCCGGCTGCAGGCTGGGCAGCTGGATCTCGCCGAGGCCGGCGCGCGGACCCGAGCCCAGCCAGCGCAGGTCGTTGGCGATCTTGGTGAGCGACGCGGCGATGGTCTTGAGCATGCCCGAGGTCTCGACGCAGGCGTCTTTCGCGGCCAGCGCCTCGAACTTGTTGGGCGCGCCGACGAAGTGCTGGCCGGTGCGTGCGGCGAGGCGGGCGATCACCGCGTCGGCGAAGCCGTGCGGCGCGTTGAGGCCGGTGCCGGCGGCGGTGCCGCCGAGGGCGAGCTGGGCGAGCCGCGGCTTGACGGCGGCGAGCCGCTCGAGCCCGTTGCGCACCTGCTGGGTGTAGCCCGAGAACTCCTGCCCCAGCCGCACCGGCACGGCGTCCTGCAGGTGGGTGCGGCCGATCTTCACCACGTCGTCGAGCTCGGCGGCCTTGCTGCCCAGCGCGGCGGCGAGCCGCTCGAGCGCCGGCTCGAGGTCCTCGACGATGGCGAGGTAGGCCGCGAGCTGGATGGCGGTGGGGATGACGTCGTTGGAGGACTGGCTGGCGTTGACGTGGTCGTTGGGGTGCACCGGATGCTTGCTGCCCAGCACGCCGCCGAGGATCTCCACGGCGCGGTTGCCGATCACCTCGTTGGCGTTCATGTTGGTGGAGGTGCCGGAGCCGGTCTGGAAGATGTCGAGCGGGAAGTGTGCGTCGTGGCGGCCGGCGACGACCTCCTCGGCGGCCTCGCGGATGGCGACGGCGAGATGCTGCGGCACAGTCCCCTGCTCGGCGTTGACGGCGGCCGCTTCGCCCTTGATCATCCCCAGCGCGGCGAGGAAGCGCCGCGGGAAGCGCAGCCCGGAGACGGGGAAGTTGCGGCGCGCGCGCTCGGTCTGCGCGCCGTAGTAGGCGTCGGCAGGGACTGCGATGGGGCCCAAGCTGTCTTTCTCCGTACGGGTGTCGGCCATGGCGGATCTCCTCGTCGCCGAGTCTATGGCAGTGGCGTCGCCGCCGCCGTTGCGACGAGCCGTCCGCCCTCGGCGTCCCAGCGCCAGCGCACGGCCCTGCCGAGCAGGTGCACACCCCCCACCCAACGGTCGAGGCCGCCGCTCTCGCGCACCCAGTCGGCGGCGCCGCCGAGCAGCCGCCGCCCCAACGGCGTCACCTCGTAGCCGCCGAGGCCGCGCGCGACGGCGGGGGAGGGAGCCCTCGCCAGCGTCTCGAGGCGGAGGTACACCGAGGCGTCCCCCCACGGACAGGTCTCGGCGCGGCGGCTGCGCAGGTAGATCCCCCGCGGCTCCCCGGCACCGTCAGCCACCGCCTGCAGCACCTGGCGCTCGCTGCGCGCCAGGCCGTCTCGCGTCGACGGGTACTCCTCGCAGAGGCGGTGGAGGGCCGCGGCGAGGAAGGGAAGCTCGTCGCGGGCGTCGTTGCCGGGCGTGCCCGCCGCCGCGCTCGTGCCCGCCGGCACCACCGCGGCGCCGCCGCGTGCCGCCAGCGCCAGCGGCTCCGGCGCGCAGACCTCGGCCCAGGCGGCAGCGCCGAGGGCGAGCTGTCGCATCGAGACCGGCCGCCGTTGCGGCAACAGCGATGCGAGCTGCGCGCCGCTGAGCTGGCCGAGCCCGTGGAAGGGCACCACTCCCGGGAAGGCTTCGATCGCGATCAGCGACAACCGCGCGCCCCCGGTGCCGTGCCGCGCGAACCAGGCGAGCAGCTGCAGCAGCTGCAGCTGGTCGTAGAGGTCGTGCTCGAACCAGAGCACGACCTCCTGGTGGCTGCCGCTTGCCGCCAGCGCAGCATCGCGCCGCGCGAAGGCGGCCCGCAGCTCGCGGTAGGCGCCCCAGCCGAAGGCGGCGAGGGCGCGCGCACGCACCTCGGAGAGCTGCTCGAGGGTCTCCGTCGCGGGCACCGGCCCGTCGTGGAGAACATCGCGCCACGCCAGGTGGTCGCCGCCGACGGCGCCGGCGCGGAAGCCGGTGAGCACCGAGTCGCCGTTGGTGACGTGCAGCACCGCGGCGGGGGCGGTGGCGCGCTCCACCGGACCGGTGACAGCCGGCGGCGTCGGTGCCTCGGGGCGCGCCACCGGTCGGTGGCCGCCGCAAGCGAGCACCGGCAGCCGCGGGTAGCGCGGGAAGGCCGGGTCGCGCTCGGCCTTGGAGCAGCGCGCGAAGGTGCTTCGCGGCGAGCGCAACAGGCGCAGGTAGGCGCAGCTGGCGCAGAGACCGGGATGGGTCGGCAGCTCGGCGAGCTCGCCGATGTCGCGCAGCGGCTCGCCGGGCGTCTCGACGCCGCCGCGGTCGTCGCCGTCGCGGGGGGGGTCCCCGTTCGTGGCTACCACTGCAACGGCTCACCCGGTGCCGCGGTCGCCGCTGTCGAGGCCAGCGCCCGCCGCCGAGAGGAAGGGGTGCCCGACGTCGACGTGCCGCCGAGTTGGGGTCTCAATCGATCTCCGTGTGGGCGAGCGCCTCGTCGACGTCGAGCTCCCCCTTCTCCAGCCGCTCGATGGCGGCGGTGGGACCGATGACGATCAGCTCGTCGCCGGCGCACAGCTCGGTCTCGGCAGCCGGCATGACGCGCGCCGGTGGCCCGCCGGGCCGTGGCCGCTTGATCTCGATGACCCGCACGCCCGCCGCCTGTGGCAGCCGCGCGGCGGCGAGCGTGCGGCCCTGCAGCCCCGGCGGCACCGGCACCAGGCGCAGGGCGAAGTCCGGGGGCAGCTCGACGTAGTCGCGACCGGCGTCGGCGCCGGTGGTGACGAAGGTGGCGAGCATCGCCGGGCGGCCCAGCACCTCCTGCGAGTAGATCGCCAGCAGGTCCTTCTTCGCCAGCACGCCCACCAGCCGGCCGCTCGCGGGCTCGACCACCGGCAGCCTCTCGAAGTCGCTCTGCGCAAAAGCCTCGGTGGCCCGATGCAGGCGCGTGTCGGGAGCGAGCACGTGGTCGACAGGCGCCGCCAGGTCGTGCGCCACCACCGCGCTCACGGCGGCGGGTTCCTGCAGCAGGTGCTTGATGTCGTGCAGCGAGACCGCGCCGAGCAGCCGTCCCGCGTGGTCGACGACGAACAGCCGCTGCCGGCGGGTGGCGAGGAAGCGCTCGACGACCGTCGCGTAGCTGTCCTCGGGGCGCAGCACATCGGAATCCTGGCGCTGCAGGCTCTTGACGTCGACGCCGGCGAGTACCGCCTCCTCCATGCGGAAGGAGAGGTCGATGCCGCGGCGGCGCAGCGACTCCTCCTCGACCGAGTAGCGGTAGAGGCTCTTGGAGAGGAAGCTCGAGGTGATCGCCGCCACCATCAGCGGCAGGATGAGCTGGTAGTTGCCGGTGAGCTCGAAGAGGATGAGGATGGCCGAGATCGGGGCGTGCGTGGTGCCGGCGGCGATCGCCGCCATCCCTACCGCGGCGTAGGCACCGTAGGGCGAGGTGGCGAACGGCCAAAAGGCGTGGACGAACACGCCGTAGGCGCCCCCCACCATGGCGCCGACGAAGAGCGAGGGGGTGAAGGTGCCGCCGGCGGCGCCGCTGCCCGAGGTGAGGCCCGAGGCGGCGATCTTCGCCAGCGGCAGCAGCAGCAGCCACAGCAGCGGCAGCTGGCCGGAGAGCGCCAGCGTGATCCCCTCGAAGCCGTTGCCGAGCACGTGCGGGAACCACACCGCGATCGCCCCCACCATGAGGAACCCCACCGCCGGGCGCAGCGCCGACGGCAGGAAGTGGGCGCGGTCGAACAGCGAGCGGGCACCGCGCAGGCCGAAGACGAAGGTCACGGCGGCGACGGCGCCGACGATGCCGAGGCCGAGGAAGGGGATCAGCTCCCAGCCGTTCTGCAGGTGGTAGCCGGTGGCGGCGTAGAGCGGCACGTCGCCGAGCGCCAGGCGGGCGATGACGGTGGCGATTACCGAGGCGACCACGATGGGCCCGAAGATCTCCAGCGCGAAGTTGCCGAGAATCACCTCCATCGCCCACAGCGCGCCCCCCACCGGCGCGTTGTAGGTGGCCGCCATGCCAGCGGCGGCACCGCAGCCGAGCAGGATCTTGAGACGGTGGCTGCCCAGACCCGCTTTGATCCCGAGCCAGGAGCCGAGCATGGCGTCCAGCCGCAGCAGCGGCCCTTCCTTGCCCAGCGAGCCACCGCTGCCGACGGTGAAGACGGCGGCGAGCGCCGAGAGCAGCACTGGCCGACGCGGCACCACCCCCTGCCGGAGCACCACCGACTCGATGAGCAGCGCCGTCCCCTGCCCGGAGACGGGCTGCCGGCTCACCCAGATGAGCAAGCCGACCAGCAGCCCACCGGCGACCGGTGCCGCCAGCACCCGCCATTGCGGTGCCCCGTTGGCGAGCGCGAGGAGTAACCGGCATGCCCCCATAGCAGCCCGCGGACGCCGCCCAGCAGGAAGTCGACGACGATGGCCAGCAGGCCGCCGATCACCCCCACCGCCGGGATCAGCAGGAAGAACCGCCGGTCTTCCGCGTGCGAGCCCGAAACGCCGCGCCAGGGTGCAGCTCGGCGGCGGTGTACCACCGCCGCAGGCGACGCGCCCCCACGCGGGCGCTGCGAACGGGGCTCAGTTGCAGCATCGGTGGCACTACCGCGATTATCGCCCGCCCCGCGCTTGACCTTGGAGCGCTGCGGTGCGATACACAATGTCCATGCGCATACTCGTTTCCGCGCTCGCGGCCCTCACGCTGCTCGCCCCGCTGGGCGCCGAGGCCAGCGCCGGCGACTCCGCAGCCCCGGCGAGCTGCGACCCGGGAGGCCTGCGGCCCCTGCTGATCGCCGGCAACCTGCTCTTGCTGGGTGAGATCCACGGCGGGGTGGAAGGCCCTGCGCTGGTCGGCGCTGCCGCCTGCGCGGCCACCGCTCGCGGCCTCGAGGTGACGGTGGCGCTGGAGATCCCCTCCCCGAGCAGGAGCGGATCGCGACCTTCCTCGACTCCGCCGGCGAGCAGGCCGACCGCGCGACGTTGCTCGCCGGCCCCTTCTGGCAGCGTGTCTACCAGGACGGGCGATCGAGCCAGGCCATGCTCGGCCTCCTCGACAGCTTGCGCCGGCTCCGCCGCCAGGGGGCACGGCTGCGGGTGCTCACCTTCGACACCGAGGGGGACGGCCGAGGCCCGCGACGACGGCATGGGGCAGCGGCTCGCCGCCGCCGTCGCCGCGGCGCCTGCCGGCGACCTGCTCCTCGCCCTCGCGGGCAACGTCCACACGCGAACGGCGCCAGGCGTGCCGTGGGACGCCACGTACCGCCCGGCCGGCATCGCCCTCGAGTCACGCTGGCCGCAGCGCACCATCGCGCTGCTGCTGGGCGGTCCCCCGGGGCAGACCTGGATGTGCTCGACCGCCGACGCGGCCTCCTGCGGCATCGCCCGGCTCGCCGGGGTACCGACCGGCGACGCCGACGCTGTGGAGCTCTATGCAGAGCCCCGCGACGGCTACGAGGGCGCCGTCCGCCTGCCGGCCTCCACGCCGTCGCCGCCGGCGATGCCCCCGGCGAGCACCGACGCCCCTGCCTCGTAGCCCGAGCGGGGGCCGTCTCTCGCTTGCGCTCCCGCCGCAGCGCTACTCGTAGCGTAGCGCGTCCGCCGAGGTGACCCGCACCACGCGCAGGGTCGGCAGCAGGCAGGAGGCGAGCGTGAACAGCACCGAGAAGGCGGTGACCGCCAGCAGGTCGCCGACCTCGACCCGGAAGGGCACCGCGCTGACGAAGTAGATCGCCGCCACTTCGGGGTCGAAGCGGATGAGCTGGAAGTGCCCGAAGAGCCAGGAGACGCCGCTGCCGAGCCCGATGCCGATCAGCGTGCCGACGAGGCCGAGAGCGCCACCGTAAGCCACGAAGACCGTCGCCAGCCGTCGCCGCGAAAGCCCCAGCGCCGCGAGCACGCCGACGTCGCGCAGCCGTTCGCGCACTAGCACCATCAGCGTCGAGGCGACGTTGAAGGTGGAGACGAGGACGATCAGCCCGAGCAGGAAGAACAGCAGCAGCTGCTGCAGCCGCAGGGCCGCGAACAGCTCGCGGTTGAGCCGTTGCCAGTCGGTGACCAGGTAGTCGGCGCCCAGCACCCTCTCGACCCGTTCGGCGATGGCGGGAGCGCGGCCGGGCTCGGCGACGGCGATCTCGAACAAGGTGGCGCCGCCGCTGCCGCCCGTGAGCCGCTCCACCAGCGGCCGCGCGAGCACCATCCAGTCGCGGTCGAACTCGGCGAAACCGGTGCGGAAGGTGCCCGTGATGCGGAGGCTCTGGTAACGGAACTGCGGCCGGCCGGCGCGGAATCCGAGCGCCACCAGTCGGACCACGTCGCCGCGCCCGGCTCCGAGCCGGTGCGCGAGCTCGGCACCGAGCACCGCGCCGGGCACGCCGGCGGCATCGGGCTCGAGCGCGGGCGCGCGGCCGACCAGCGGGTCGTGTCCGCTGGCGACGCCGCGCAGCGTCACCGCCTCCCCCTCCGGCCGGCGCGCCGAGAGCAGCGTCCCCTGGCCGTAGGCCACCTTCCCGACCATCGTCACGCCGGGGATGGCAGCGAGGCGCGCCGCCAGCTCCTCGCGCGGCGCCCGCCCCGGGGGCCCCAGCGGGTAGGCGAGCACGGCTGCGTTGCCGGCGATGAGCTTGCGCTCGAGGTCCTCGCGGTAGCCGGTCATCAACGCCATGGCGATTACCATCGCCGTCACCCCGAGGGCGATCGAGGCGAGGGCGGCGAGCGCCGTGCGCTGCAGCAGGCGCGAGCGCCGTCCGCGCAGGTAGCGCCAGGCGAGCACGAGGGGCAGCGGCAATGACGAGCGGGGGAGAGTCGCACGCGGGCTATGATATGAGGTCACCCTCGAGGAGCCCTGGTATGCGCCGTACTCTCCGCGTCCGACTGCTGCTGCCGCTGGCTCTGCTACTCGTCGCGGCGCCACTCGCCGCCTACACGATTGTCCTCAAGGACGGCAGCACGCTGCAGGCACGCGAGAAGTTCCAGGTGCAGGGCAGCCTGGCGATGATCACGCTGCCGAGCGGCGCCAAGACCACCTTGCCGATGGTGCAGATCGACGTCGCCGCCACCGATGCCCGCAACGCCAGCGACTACGGCTCGGCCACCGTGGTGGCCGGCCCGGCTCCGGCCCCGACGCCAGCGGCGCAGGCGGCGCCGCCGAGCCTCGCACAGCTCGCCGCCCAGCGACGCGTGGTGCCGGAGCCGGCGCGTCCGCTCGTGCCCACCGCCGCACCCAGCTTGGCGGCCGCCCCCGAGCCGCCCAAGGGGACGCTGCCGAGGACGCCGGCCGGCTACGTCGACTTCCTGCGCTCTCCCCGCACGCAGGTCTCGCAGGTCGAGCTCGCCACCACCGTCGGCGAGCTGCTGCGCTCGCACGGCGTGAGCAACGTCGGCATCTTCGAGGGGAGCCAGCCGCGCCGCCTGCTCCTCGAGATCACCGCCAACTCGGAAGGCGGCGTCTTCCAGGCGATCGGCGCCGCGGCGCAGGCGCTGCTCGAGGTCGAGAGCAAGCAGCCGGGTGCCGTCGACGCCCTCGAGCTCTTCCTCGCCACCGACCACCGCCAGCGCGCGGGGCAGTTCCTGATCAACCGCGAGCGCGCGCAGGAGCTGGTGAGCAGGCAGCTCGACCTCACCGCGTTCTACCTCAAGTACGTCGAGTTCTAACGGCGCAGCCGAGCGGCGAAGCGGCGCGCCAGCTCGAACTCCTCCTCGAGCGCCGCCACGGGCTGGGCGGCGCGTGCCGCCACCGCCGCCAGCGCGCGCTCCACCTCCTCGCCGTTGTGCCCGAAGACGTCGCGCCAGAGCGCGAAGGAGCTGCCGGCGAGGCGCAGGAAGGCCCGGCCGCCGGGGCCTAGCAGGGCCGTCGCCAGGGGCTCGTCGCGGCTCTCGAGCTCCGCCGCCAGGGCGGTGGCGAGCAGCTGGGGGAGGTGGGAGGTGAGAGCCACCACGCGGTCATGGGCGGCGGCATCGCAGCGCAGGGGTGTCGCGCCGAGCTCCGCCGCCAGGGCCGCCACGCGCTCGACCGGCGCGTCCTCCCCCACCAGGGCCCAGGTCGAGCCGGCGAAGAGGTCCGGGCGCGCCGCCTCCCAACCGCTCTCGGCGCTGCCGCCGAAAGGGTGACCGCCGACGAGCTCGACCCCGGCGGGCAGGGCGGCCGCCGCCGCCATCACCACCCCCTTGACGCTGCCAACGTCGGTCACCAGCTGGCCGGCACGGAAGGGCAGCCGCCGCAACGCTGCCAGGATGGCCGTCACCGGCAGGGCGAGCACCACCACCGCGGCCTCGCCGAGCGCCTCGATCGGCACCTGGCGGGCGATCCAGCCGCGGGCGACGAGCGCGGCAAGGTCGCGCCGGTCGTGCCCCCAGACCTCGTGGCCGGCGGCGCTCCACCCCGCCGCCGCCGAGGCGCCGACGGCGCCGCAACCGACGACGAGCAACGGCTCGCGAGCGGCCGCTGGCGGCGGCGGTTCCTGGTGTGCGGCGTCGCCCACCATGCCCTCCCGCCGCCTCCTAGGAGACCAGGCCGCCCGGCTCGCCGGCGAGCCCGAGGTGGACCTCCACCGGTACTCCCGCCAGGCGCTGGAAGCGCTGGCGGTAGCTCTCCACCTCCCCCACCTGCTCGTCGAGGAACATGCGCTCGACACGGAAGAGGGGCACGAACATGGTCGCCAGATCGAGGGTGCCATCGTGGCGGGCCACGGCGCGCACCCAGTCGTCGAAGGAGGAGAGGTTGATGCCGCGCACGGTGACACCCTCCCCTTGCAAGCGCAGCAGCACGCCCCAGAGCTTCTCGGTGGGCTGCACGAGGTGGAGGATGACGAGCGAGCCGGCGTTCATGGCTCGACCGCTTCTTGCGCCAGCTCCACGAGCACCCCGCCGGCGCTGCGCGGGTGCACGAACTGCACGCGCGTGCCGACGGCGCCGGCGCTGGGCTCGGCGCGCAGCAGCGTCGCCCCTGCCTCACGCAGGCGGCGGTCATCGGCGGCGAGGGCGTCGCTGTCGAGGCAGAGGTGGTGGATCCCCGGGCCGCGCTTGGCGAGGAAGCCGGCGATCGGCGAGTCGTCACGGGTGGGCTCGAGCAGCTCGATGCGGGTGCCGCCGCAGGGGATCATCGCCACCCGCACCCCTTCCGCCGGCACCTCCTCGACGCGCTCGACGGTGAGCCCCAGGGCCTCCCAGAAGGGCCGCGCCTCGGCGATCGAGCGCACGGCGATGCCGACATGGGCGATGCCACGGATCACGGGCGCCGCACGCCTTGCCGCTGCCGGCCGCGTGCGCCGGCGCGGCTCATCGCCCCCCTCGCGCGCCGGGCCTGCCCAGCAGCTGCCGGGCGATCACCAGCCGCTGCACCTCGCTGGTGCCCTCACCGATGGTGCAGATCTTGGCATCGCGGTAGAACTTCTCGGCCCGGTAGTCCTTGATGAAGCCGTAGCCGCCGTGGATCTGCACGCCGCGCTCGCTGCAGAAGACGGCCGCCTCGCCGGCGGCGAGCTTGGCCTGCGAGGCGACCAGGGTCACCGGCCGGCCGCGGTCCATCGCCTCGGCGGCGGCGAAGGTGAGCGCCTCGGCAGCGGCGATGCGCGTTGCCATCTCGGCGAGGGCGAACTGGATGGCCTGGAACTCGGCGATCGGCTTGCCGAACTGCTCGCGCTCCTTGGCGTAAGCGGTGGCCGCGCGCAGGGCGCCGATGGCGGTGCCGAGACCGAGGGCGGCGATCGAGATGCGACCGCCGTCGAGCACCACCATCGCCTGCTTGAACCCCTCGCCGCGCGCCCCGAGCAGGTTGTCGTCGGGCACGAAGCAGTCCTCCATCACCACCTCGGCGGTGTCGGAGGCGCGGATGCCGAGCTTGTTCTCTTTCTTGCCCGGCCGGAACCCCGGGGTGCCCTTTTCGATGACGAAGGCCGAGAGGTTGTGCCCCTTCGGCGCCTCCGGCTCGGTCACCGCGAAGACGACGCACACGTCACCCACCGAGCCGTGGGTGGTGAAGGTCTTGGCGCCGTTGAGCACCCAGCCGCCTGCCACCTTGTCGGCCCGGGTACGGGTGCCGCCGGCGTCCGAGCCGGCATTGGGCTCGGTGAGGCTCCAGGCGCCGAGCTTCTCGCCGGCGGCCAGCGGCACCAGCCAGCGCTGCCGCTGCCCGTCGCTGCCGAACTTGAAGATGTGGTTGCTGCACAGCGAGTTGTGCGCGGCGACGCTGATCCCCACCGAGGGGTCCACCGCCGAGAGCTCGGTGATCACCAGCACGTACTCGACGTAGCCGAGGCCGGCTCCCCCCCACTGCTCGGGGAAGATGACGCCCAGGAAGCCCAGCTCCCCCGCCTTCGCGATCACCTCGCGCGGGAAGTGCTGGGCCTCGTCGGTCTCGTCGACGATGGGGTCGACCTCGCGGCGCGCGAACTCGCGCGCCGTCTCTTGGATGGCGCGCTGCTCGGCGGTGAGGGCGAACTCGATGCCGCTCTCCGCCGTGGCGACGGCAGCGCTCTGGCCAGGAGTCTCGAGCATGATGGTCTCCGCTTGGGATCGTATCGCACGGGCCCGCCGGCCGGCAGTGCCGCAGCGCACCACCGGCCGACCCCCACCGTCGGCTCAGGACGGGAGTCGCCCGCCCTGCCTCACCTCGCCGTGGCGCCCGTCGTGGCGCGGCGCCCGATGCCATCCCGCTCCGCCACCATGGCGCGCCGACCCCTTGCGGCCACCGGGGCCGCCGGTCGCCCTCACCGGCGGGGGTGCGGCCGAGGCCCGCACCGGGGGCGACGCCGCGGCGGGGGCGACGCCCTTGACGAAGCGGTCGTACCAGGCGAGGTAGCGCTCGTAGCGGTCGACCAGGTAGCTCGGCGTGCTGACGTCGTGGGTCTCGCCGGGGTAGATCACCAGCTCGGTCTGCCGCCCGAGCCGCCGTAGCGCCTCGTAGAGCTGCTCGGAGTTGAGCAGTGGCACGTTCATGTCGTCGCTGCCACCGAGCACCAGCGTGGGCGTGGTGATCTTCGTCACCCTGAAGAAAGGGGAGAGCCGGATCCAGCGTTCGACGTTCTCCCACGGCAGCCCGAGCTCCGCCTCCCACCACTTCTGGTAGTGGTCGGTGCCGTAGTCGGCGAGGTAGTTGACCTCGCTGGCGCCCGAGGTGGCGGCCTTGAAGCGGTCGCTACGGCTGATCAGGTAGTTGGTGAGGATGCCGCCGTAGCTCCAGCCGCCGACGCCGAGACGGTCGGGGTCGGCGACGCCCATGGCGATGGCGCCGTCCACCGCGGCCAGCACGTCGTCGCCGTCCTTGTTCCCCCAGTCGGCCCAGATGGCGCGCGAGAAGTCGCGCCCGTAGCCGGTCGAGCCGCGCGGGTTGGCAGCCACCACCGCGTAGCCGTGGGCGGCGAGCAGCTGCCACTCGAAGTGGAACTCGGTGCTGAACTGCGAGGTGGGGCCACCGTGGATGCGGAGGATGGTGGGGAGCCGCTCGAACCCCGGCGTACCCGGCGCCGGCGCGCCCGGCGGCAGCGTCAGGAAAGCATCCACCTTGGTGCCATCGGCGCTCGTCGCCTGGAAGCGGCGCACCTCACCGAGCGTCACCCCGGCCAGCCAGCCGTCGTTGGCCGTGGTGAGCGGACGCAGCGCGCCGGCGCTCGCCAGCGACAGCTCGGGCGGACGCTGCGGCGTGCTCTCCAGTACCACCGCCTCGTCGTGGGGACCGAGGTCGAAGGCCTGCACGTCGCGCTCGCCGGCCACCAGGCGCGAGACCGGGCCGCCGGCGAGCGGCACCGTCGCGAGCTGCTGGTTGCCGCCGTCCTCGAGCAGGAAGTAGACCAGCGTGCCAGCGGCGGAGAGGCGCGGCGCGCTGACGTTGCGGTCGAGCTCGCGGGTGAGGGCCCGCGGCGCGCCGCCGGCGAGGGGCACCACCGCGAGGTGGTTGGTGCCGTACCAGATGTCGCCGGGGTCGCCGCCCTCGAGGTAGACCACCGCCTCGCCGTCGCGGGTGAACACCGGCGTCGAGTCGAAGCCGCGGGTGCTGGTGAGCTGGCGCGGCGCCGCCATCGGCGCCTCCTTGCCCTCGCCGGGCGAGGCGGACGGAACGGCGACGACGAACACGTCGCTGTCGTCGTTGGCGTCGGGGTCGGCGGTGCGGTTGCTGCTGAAGGCGAGCCAGCGGCCGTCGGGCGACCACGCCGGCTCGCCGTCGTCGTAGGGGCCGCCGGTCACCTGCGTCCAGGTCTTCGCCGCGACGTCGAAGACGTAGAGGTGCTGCCGCTGGTCGCGCAGGTAGCCGGCGCCGTCCTCCATGAACTGCAGGCGCTGGATGACGATCGGCTTCGGCGTCCCCTCGGCGGAGCCCTCCGCGTCGTCCCCGGCGTCCTTGACCTCGTCGGGGTCGACGTCCCCCACCACCAGCGCCAGGCGCTTGCCGTCGGGAGACCAGGCGAGGTCGCTCACGTCGGCGTCGAAGTCGGTGAGCTGCACGCCCTCGCCGCCGCGGCGGTCGAGCAGCCACACCTGCGTGTGCTCGCCCTCGCGGTCGGAGAGGAAGGCGAGGAAGCGCCCATCCGGGCTGAAGCGCGGATCGCTCTCGGCGCCGGTGGAGGTGAGCTGCAAGGGCGGGCCGCCGGCGAGGGGCACCATGAAGAGATCTGTCCCCGAGCTGTCCTCGTCACGGTCGAGGGACTCGACGGTGTAGGCGACCCAGGTGCCCTCGGGGCTGACCTGGGGGTCGTCGACGCCGCGCAGCGAGTAGAGGTCGTCGACGGCGAGCGGGCGACGGGCCGCGGCGGCACCGCGGTCCCCCCAGGCGAGCAGCGAGGCCAGCAACAGCACCAGGGGAACGGTTCGACGCACCAGGCACCTCCTGTCGGAGGTCAGCATGGTAGTCGCTCGGCGGCGGGTCCCGCCAGCCGCCCGACCGACGCGAGTCGACGGTCGCACCACCTCACCGGCGCGCGCGAGCTCGTCCGCCGCCTCCCCAGACCCGATCCTGCCGCCGCACCAGGCAGGGACGGCCAGCGAGCCGTAAGATCGGCCGGATGGCGCCCCCCAGGCTGGTGATCCTCGGCTCGGGCTTCGCCGGCTACGCCCTGGCGCGTTCGCTCCCCCGCGGCCAGGCCGAGCTCACCGTCGTCTCGCCGCGCAACCACTTCGTCTTCACGCCGCTGCTCCCCTCGGCGGTGGTGGGGACGGTCGAGTTTCGCAGCATCCTCGAGCCGGTGCGGCGGCGCGTGCCGCACGCCCAGGTGGTGGAGGCCGAGGCGGCGGGGGTCGACTGGATCGCCCGCCGCGTGCTGTGCCGCTCGGCGGTATCCGACGAGGAGCTGGCGCTGCCCTTCGACCTGCTGGTGGTAGCGGTGGGGGCGGCAGTGGCCGACTACGGTGTCGCCGGCGTTCGCGACCACGCCCTCTGCCTGCGCGACGTTAGCGACGCCCGCGCCATGCGCACGCGGGTGCTGACGCAGCTCGCCCGCGCCGACCTGCCGGGGCTGCCCGAGGAGGAGGTGCGGCGGCGGCTGACCTTCATCGTCTGCGGTGGCGGTGCCACCGGGGTCGAGCTCGCGGCCGAGCTGCACGACCTGCTCGAGGACGAGCTGCGCACCACCTTCCCCACCGTCGCCCGGCTTGCCCGCGTGGTGCTGCTCGAGGCTGGGCCGCGCCTCCTTGGCGGCTTCGACGCCGCCCTCGCCGCCTACACCCGCGAGCACTTCGCGCGCGGCGGCATCGAGGTCCGCATTTCGACACCGGTGGCCGCCGTCGCCGCCGATCACGTGACCCTCGCCGACGGCAGCGACCTCCCCTGCGGCGCCGTCTTCTGGGCCGGCGGCCTCGCCCCGCATCCATTCGTGCGCACCCTCGGGGTGACGCTCGACACCCACGGGCGTCTGCCCGTCGACCGCACCCTCCGCATCGCCCGACAGACGGGTGCCTTCGCGCTCGGCGACTGCGCCTGCTGCCCCGAGGCGCCGCTGCCGGCGACGGCGCAGGTGGCGCAGCAGCAGGGACACCACCTGGCGCGGGCACTGCGCCTGGAGGCGCAGGGTCGCCACCCGCCGCCCTTCGAGTTCTCGTCGCGCGGCATGCTCGCCTACATCGGCGCCCACCAGGCGCTCGCCGACCTGCCGCACGTCAAGTGGAGCGGCCGCCTGGCCTGGCTCTTCTGGCGCTCGGTCTACCTCACCAAGCTCGTCTCGCTCGCCAACAAGGTCAAGGTGCTCGCCGACTGGGGCAAGGCCGCCGCCTTCGGCCGCGACACCAGCCGGTTCTGAGGGGAGCACCCGTGCCGCTGAGCGCCGCTGCCAACCGGCGGGTCTCCCGCGCCGCCCGCCTCAACGTCGCCGCCGGCGTGCTGCTGCTGGTGGTCAAGGCAGTGGCCTGGTGGCAGACGCGCTCGGTGGCACTCCTCGCCGACGCCCTGGAGTCGATCGTCAACGTGACCGCGGCCGGGGCGGCAGCGCTGGCGGTGGCGGTGGCGCGCCGGCCGCCGGACCGCAAGCACCCTTTCGGCCACACCAAGGCCGAGTACCTGTCGGCGGCGCTCGAGGGAGCGCTGGTGCTCGCCGCCGCCGCCGGTATCGTCGCCGAGGCCTGGCGCCACCTGCGCCACCCGCAACCGCCCTCGGCGCTCGGCGTCGGGCTCGCCCTCGCCACCGCCGCGGCGCTCGCCAACGGCGCCCTCGCCGCCTACCTGCGTCACGTCGGCCACCGCGAACGCTCTCCGGCGCTGGTGGCGAGCGGGGCGCACCTGTGGGGCGACGTCCTCACCACCGCCGGCGTCCTCGCCGGGCTGGGTGCCGCGTGGGCGACCGGCCGCTGGGTGCTCGATCCGCTGCTCGCCCTGGTGGTGGCGATCAACATCCTGCGCCTGGGCTGGAAGGTGATCCGCGACTCGGTGGGCGGGCTGATGGACGAGTCGCTGGGCGCCGGCGAGGTCGAGCGGGTCACCGCCGCCGTGCGTCGCGAGATGGGCGGCGCCCTGCAGTTCCACGACCTGCGCACGCGGCGCGCCGGTCCGCGCCCCTTCGTCGAGCTCCACCTGGTGGTGCCCGGCGCCATGCGCGTCGACGCCGCCCACGCCATCTGCGACCGCATCGAGGAGGCGGTCCAGGAGGAGCTCCCCGACGCCGACGTGGTGGTGCACGTCGAGCCGGAGAGCGAGCTGCGGGGAGCGGGGGCGGCGGCGGAGACCTAGCCGGTCGAGACGCGCACGACCGCCGCCGACCTCGCGCACTCGTCACCGGCTGCCCATCTCGCGCTCGCCGCTCGATGGCCGGTGCGACCCCCACGGTGGAGGACGGTCTTCCCGCGGCCCGCGCGCCGCGGTCAGGGCGTCTTGCCGCTCCAGGTGCCGGGCAGCACGCCCTCCTCGAAGCCGCTGGCGAAGAGGCCGCTGGTGACGCACACCCCGTAGGTGCCGACGTTGGCGATCGTTACCGAGTCGACGAACCAGCCGTTCGGCTCGGTCGCCGCGCCGCTGAAGTCGTCGCCCTCGTGCCAGCGCAGCTCGACGGCGGTGGCGGGCATCAACGAGGCGAGGTTGGCAGTGACGTGGGACATCGCACCCATCGGGTTGCCGCACCACGCCCGCTTGCCGGCCAGCGGATTGGAAAACACTCCGTTGGTGGTGCCGTTGAACCCTCCGCCGGTGAAGCTCGCGTCGGGCATCACCGCCCAGTTGCTGCCGCCGTCGGTCGAGACCTCGAGGGTGCCCGAGTCGTAGCACTGGGCGACGGTGCCCTCGAAGGCGAAGGCGTGCCAGAACGAGAGGGTCGAGGACGCGCCCGGCACGAACGCCGGCGAGACGAGCACGCGGTCGGAGACGGTGCTCTGCTCGTCAGAGAGCCACGAGTGGGTGGGCGTCTGCGACTGGATGGTCGACAGCGCCCAGTCCGCTGCTCCCAAGAGCGCGGCGTGCGTCCAGCCCGGGTTGTCGAAGCCGCCTGCCCCCTCGAAGGTCTCGACGAGCGTGCTGCCGCTGGCGACGGGGCCGGTGGGGGCGGCGCTCTTCGTCACCACGTTGGTTTCCTCGGCGCCGTTCGAGCCGTCGACGGCGCGGACGACGTAGACGTAGCTGGTGCCGTTCGCGAGCTCGCCGGTGTCGACGTAGCCGGTCCCGCCGATGCCCGTGGCGATGCGGTTGCCGACGCCGGGAACGAAGCCCGGCGAGGTGGAGCGGTACACGTTGTAGGTAACCGGTCCCCCGCAGGCCGGTGTCGCGGCCGCCCACGCGAGCGTGATGCCACAGCCGAAGGTGCTGTTGTTGGTGGCGCTGGCGAGGCCGCCGAAGGTCGGCGGTAGCGTGCAGGCGCCGGTCGCCGTCGCCTCCGCGCATGCCGACGGAACCGACCGGCAGAGCCCGGTGCTGTCCACTCCCGCCACCTTGTAGGCGTAGTGCGAGCCCCCCGACACGGTGTTGTCGGCGTACGGCGACGACGGCACGCCGGCGGCGATGGTGCCGAAGGGATCGGGCGTCGCGCAGGTGCCGATGACCCGCTGGATTTCGAACGAGGTCGCCGCCGGCGAGCCGTTGCCCCACGTGACCTGGATCTGGTTCGGTAGGGTCGCCGTGGCGGTGCCGATCGCCGGCGCACCTGGGGGAGTGCACGCCGGGTCGTTCACCTTGGCGGTCCAGATCTCCTCCCGCGCATTGTTGCGGCGATCGGTCCAGGAAGGGAAGAAGACGCCGGCGTACCCCGAGAGGCCGTTGTAGTCGCCGTACTGGTTGGCGTTGTCCTGGCCGCCGGTCGTCTCGTCGGTCTGCGCGGAGGTCACCTTGACTGCGGGGTGCCAGGTGACGCCGTCGTCGAAGGAGGATTGGTACCAGACGTCGGTCTTCTTGCGCCCCGGGTCGCCGACCGTGTCGTAGTAGACGATCGAGAGCGCTCCGGTGACCTCGTCCACCACCAGCCACTGGTTGAACTGATCGTTGAGCGAGCCCTGGTTGTTGAGCATCACCGGCCCCGACCAGGTGGTGCCGCCGTTGCTCGAGCGCGCGAACCAGACGCGGGTCTTGCAGGTGGAGGCCACGTCGGTTCCCGGCTCATTGGCGGGCGAGGTACAGCCGGCCTCCCCCGAGAGGTCGGTCCAGCTGGCGTACACCAGGTCCTTGAGCACCGTGCGATAGGCGCCGCCCGCGACGTAGATCAGGGCGCGCCGGCTGGCCATCGCCGGCACGCCGATGTCGAGGCCGTCGAACGTGGTGGCGGCGACCACGCCGGCACCGTACGAAACACCACCGTTGGTCGACTTGGCGACGACGATGCGGCGATTGCCGGCGGCGGGCCAGAAGTCGAACACGTCACCGAAGGCATTGGTCTTGAGGTCGCAGCCGATGGGATCGCCGATCGACTCGGTGCCCGTCGTTTGAATGGGGGTCTGCCAGGAGCCCGCCGGCCCGGTGCGCCGATTCACGTACCCCTGCGTGTTGTTGCGCCAGCAGACATAGATGTTGTCCTTGAAGGGCGAGGTGGCGCTGTGATCGGCCCACATGATCTCCTTGTCGGTGGCGGACTGCCCGCCATCGAACGTGCCGTCGAACGTCCAGGTGGCGCCGTTGTCGACCGACTTGTAGGCGCGGAGATGCAGCGCCGTGACGAGCGCGTCGATGCCGATGGTGGCGGACCAGGCGGTGCCGTCGGAGGTCCACTCCACGGTGGGGTCGGAGTGGAAGGCATCAGCGAGTTGCAAGGGCAGGCTGCTCTGGCCCCAGGTGGCGCCTCCGTTGGTGGAGAAGAACTGCGCCTGGTTGCCGGCCGCCGAGAGGTCGTTGGACGCGCCCATGATCTTCTGCGGGTCCCAGTAGTCGACGCGGATGTCGGACTCGCTGCGGGGCGTGGTCTGCAGCCCGGAGATGCGTTGCTCTCCCGTCACGGTGGCGCTCTTTGCGTCTACCGTGTCCCGCTTCACCTCGGGAGCCTCCGCGCCTGGCCCTCGCATCAGATCCTGGTGGGTCCGCAGCCACTCCCAGGCTTCCTCGAGCACGAAGGGGTATCCGCCCGCCCGATCGAGCGCAGTGTACGTCCCCTCAGGGTGCGCCCTCCGCCAGTGCACGCGCAGCCAGAGAGGGATGGGGATGCTGTCTTGGCGCTCGTCCGGCCGCAGCAGCGAGAAGTCCTGGTTCGCCGCGATCAGCGCCTCGAGCGCCGTGCCCGGCCGCACGCCGCCGGCTTGAAGCTGGTCGTCCAGCGAGGGCCATTGCGCACCGGCGGCCCGCACATCGACTGCGGCGCGGAGGGGCGCGACTGCTGCCAGTAGCAGGGCGGCGAGGAACCAACAGCTGATCCGCAGGGGGCGCGTCTCCTCGCGAAGCTCGTCGGCGGCGGTTCGTTCGGAATGCAGGCCCTGGAGGTCTCCGCCAGGAGTTCGGGCCACGGCGGTGGCTCTGCTGTCGGAGCTACGAAACCGACCGAGAACGATAGCACGGGCACCCAATCCGAGCGGCGGCATCCGTACGCTGCCCTTCAGCTGGCTCTGCTCGGCGGAGCTCGGGCGCGTGCTCGGCAGCGCCGCTTCAGCGCCGGCCGGCGCTCGCTGCCACCACCCCGCCCTCGCCCACCGCCACGCTCGCCGCGGCGGCGTTGGGCGGCAGGTAGCCGAGCCGCGTGCCGGTGTAGTAGTGGGCGAGGATCTCGCGGTAGCCGTGCCCCCGCACCGCCATGCCGTAGGCGCCCACCTGGCAGAGGCCGACGCCGTGACCCCAGCCGCGGCCGCTGAACAGCCAGCCCGGCTCGCCGTGCGCCGGCAGCAGCCGCTTGGCGGTGAAGAGGGTGTCGGGAAGATCGAGCGTCCAGCGCACCGCGAGCCCCTCGACCAGCTCGCTGCGACCGTCGCTGCCGAGCAAGCGGAGCACGCCGACACGGCCCGAGACGCCCCGCGACACCACCTCGAAGCCCGCGAAGGGGAAGCCGGGGTAGCGCTGCTGCACCTGCGAGGCGAGCTCGCCGTCGGTCTTGAAGCGCTGCCAGGAGCTGTAGCGACTGGTGCGGTCGTAGGCGATGCCCTGCTCATGCACCTCCTGCACCAGGGCCATCAGGGTGTTTCCCTGCCAGACCAGCTGCAGGCGGTCGCCGGCGACCAGCGAGAGCTCGGCGCCGCGCACGTCGTCGCCGAGGCGGCGGAAGGTGGCAATCTGGGGCGGCAGCGCCACCCGCCGCTGCACGTCGCCGGCGCCCACGGTCAGCTCGCCGCCGGTGAGCCCGAGGAAGTCCGCGTCCTCCTCGTGCAGGACGTGCAGGTAGAGAGCGAGCCGGTAGAGCAGCTCCTCTGCCTCACCGTCGGCGAGGCCGCTCGGCTGGGCGCTGCCGAGGCCGATCTTGACGAACAGGGCGGCGAGGCGGCGGTCGTCCTCGCTCCACCCGGGCGGCGGCGACTGCACCAGGTACGGCAGGTCCTCGGCGGCGACGAAGAGGCGCGCGTCGAGGGCGAGGTCGAAGGCCGAGGCCACGAAGCGCCGCACGTCGCGGGCGTCGAGGCTCGCGAGCGTCGCCGGCGGCGGCGACAGGCCGGCGAGGGCGGCGAGCGTGAGAAGACGGGAGCCGAGGACGGCCGCACCGGAGCCGCCGGCGGTCGCCGGCACCGGCAGCAGCGCGGTGGTCACCGCCGCCGGGAAGGCCGCCCCCGGCGAGGTCCCGCCGAGCTGCGTCACCCCCGCCTCCAGGCAGGGCACGCCGCGCAGGTAGGGCTCGTCCTGCTTGAGCGGGAAGACCACCGCCACGTCCTCGGTGTGGCCGCCGCAGGTGGAGCTGAAGAGGGCATCGATCGGCTGGTCGTGCCAGAGCAGCACCTCGCCGCGCGTCGCCGCGATGGCCTCGTCGGAGCGCGGGTGCTCGACCTCGATGCCGCCGTAGACCTGGCAGCGCGGGGTGGCGCAGATGTCGTACCCCTCCTGGCGGAACTCGCCGAGGTTGCGCGCCGCGTAGGTGCGCGCCGCCACCGCCTGCGCCTTGAGCGCCTCCAGCTGGGGGTAGGCGGCAGGCCCGAGCTCGCTCGGCACCACCCCGCGCAGGTACTGCTCGAGGGGCAGCTCGTCGATGACGTTGAGGGTGCCGCGATCGTTGAGGTAG
Organism: Thermoanaerobaculia bacterium; assembly: GCA_963837455.1. Taxonomy (GTDB): domain Bacteria; phylum Acidobacteriota; class Thermoanaerobaculia; order Multivoradales; family JAIOJS01; genus DASYQD01. Next base: position 282,601 of record CAWINM010000001.1, read on the forward strand.
ACGAGGATGCGGCCGCGGTAGCGATGGCCGCCGACGGCGATGCCGTTGCCGCTGGCGTCCTCGATGGCGAGCCAGCGCCCGGGGACGGTCACCGCCATGCCGCCTTGGGTGAGGTGCATGGCGGGATCGCGCACGCCGCCACCCTCGCTCACCACCCAGGCGTCGGCGACGCCGAGGCGGGAGAGGTCGCGGCGGGCCGCCTCGGCGGCCTCGCGGTTGACGTAGCGCCCGATGCGCACGCGGTAGAGGCCGCTCTCGGCGTCGAGCACGGCGTCGGCCGGCTGCCCGGCGCCGTGTGCGAGGCTGCGGGCGAGCGCCTCCGCCTGGCCAGGGTCACGCAGCGCCGCCACCTGCACGCGGAAGATGCCGGGCTCGGTGGCCTCCGGCGCCGGCTCCACGCGCAGGGCGCGGGTGATCCCCCACAGCTGCCCCTGCCAGATGGCGCGCAGCTCGGGGGCGCAGCAGGGGAAGGTGAAGGAGGTCTGATCGGAGAGCAGGCCCACCCGCAGGACGAGGTCGGCGCCCGGGGACGTCGGGGGCGCCGGAGGCTCCTCGGGCGGCAGCGGCTGCTCGGGCTCGGGCAGCGGCGTCGGGGCGGGGGTGGCGGCGGGTTGCGGCGGTGGCGTCGCGTGCGGCGCCGTCCGGGGTGGCGGCGGGTGGCCGCAGGCGAGGGCGAGCAGGGCGACCGCAGCAGCGGCACCGCCGGCGCCGAGCCAGGCGGGCACGCGACGCGGCCGACTCGGGAAGCTGGCCGGGAAGTTCCTTCTTGGGGCCGTCGGCTGGGCGTCTGGCAGCATCGCGGTCGTCGGCCGAGGCAAAGGTAGCAAGTGGCCGCCGCCGAGGCAACCGCCGACCCCGTGTGGGGAGCCAGCCCCTCGTGGTCTCGCCGCCGGCGTGCTCACCGGCGATGGCCGCCGCCGGCGACGACGTCGCCGCGGTGGGCCGGCGGCGCGCTGAGGCGACGGTCAGCGATGCTGGTGCGCCTTGACGTTCTGGCGGAAGTCGGGCGCCTCGAGGTTCACCCGCCGCGCCATCTCCCACAGGCGGCTGACGAGCATCGCCGGGATGCGGCTGCCGAGCAGGTCGCGGCCCGGCAGGGTCGGCCCGCGATCGAGTGGGTTGGCCGCCGAGGGAGGCTCGGGCTCTAGGTAGTAGTTGGTGGTGAAGAGCGTCGTCAGGCGGCGGGTGTAGCGGCCGTTGAGGATGAGGTAGAGCACCTCGCTCACCCACGGCGTGGGCTTCTGCGCCCCCAGCTCGTCGATCACCAGCACCTGGCTCGACAGCACCGGGTCGAGGACGCTCTGCTTGGTCTCCTGCGAGCCGGCGTCGAAGGTCGACTGGATCTGGTAGAGCAACGAGGTGAAGTCGACGAAGCGCGCGCGCACGCGGTAGCGGCGGATGAGCTCGGCCAGCGCGGCGGCGGCGAGATGCGTCTTGCCCACTCCCGGCGGCCCGATGAAGAGCAGGCCGCCCTCGCAGAAACGGCCGCGCTCGTCGAGGAACTCCTCGACCCACAGCTCGGTGATGCGCTTGGCGGCGAACAGCTTCTCGCGCGGCCCCTTGGTGTCGAAGTTGGTGAGCCGGCAGCCGCGGTAACGGTCCGGGATGGCGGCCTCCTCCTCGAGCCGCGGCACCACCTGGCGGGCGCTGCACGCGCAGCGGCGGGCGCTGCCGGTGCCGAGGTCGGGGCCGATCACCCAGCCGCGCCCGCCGCACTCGGGACAGACGTCGGGGCCGGGCTCCTCGGCGAATGGCGTCGCCGCCCGCGCCCGGGTGGCGGCGACCACCTCGCCGAGCGCCCCCCGAGAGCGCTCGGCGGTGAGCCCTCGCGCCTCCCCTCACCAGGCCGGTCGGGCATGGCGGCAGGTTAGCACGGGGGTGCCACGGCGGCGGCGGGCTCAGCCGCCTGCACGAGCCGCCTGCCTCAGCCGCCGGAGCCGCGACCGCGGTGCACCAGCGCGCCGCGCTCGACCTTGACCAGGGCGTGCTCGCGGCGGATGCCGCCGCGGTCGCGCATCTCCTCGCGCACCACCTGCAGCAGGCGATCCACCTCCTGCTGCATCTCGTTCATCTGCTGCCGCAGGTTGAGGATCACCTCCACCCCGGCGAGGTTGACGCCGAGCTCGCGGGTGAGGAAGAGGATCGTCTCCAGCCGCTTGATGGTGTCCTCGTCGTAGAGGCGGGTGTTGCCGGCGCTGCGCACCGGCGTCAGCAGCCCCTCGCGCTCGTACATGCGCAGCGTCTGCGGGTGCAGCCCGAAGCGCTCGGCGACGGTGCTGATCATCACGAAGCGCGTCTCGCGACGGGGGCGGGCCACGTCACTTCCCCCGCACCGGCACCTCGGTGCCCGACCTGGTGGCGCTGCACTTCGGCATCACCACCTCGAGGATGCCGCGCCGGAAGCGGGCCACGATGCGCTCGCCGTCCACCGGCTCGGGAAGCTCCAGACGGCGCTTGAAGGAGCCGTAGCTGCCCTCCAGCCGCAGGTAACCACGCTCGCCGCCGAGCGGTCGCCGCAGGCCCGACAGCTCGAGCGAGCGGCCGTCGGAGTCGAGCTGGATGTCGGAGCGGCGCACGCCCGGAAGCTCGGCGTAGAGGATGAAGTCGTCGGCGGTCTCGACGAGGTCGAAGAGGGGCCGCCAGCCGGAGAGACCGGGCGGCCCCCCGGGAGCCAGCTCGCCGCCACCGCCGACCAGCGCCTGCTCGAGCAGCTTGTTGAGCCGCGCCTGCAGCCGCGCGAGCTCACCGCCGGGAAGGGTACGGGGCTTGGCCATGACCTCGGCTGGTCTGTGAATCGCGCACTCGGTTGTTGCGCTGGCGGCCGCTGTCGGCCGCCAGCCTCATGACACTCGGGCCCGTCTTCGACTCGTCGCCGTCGACTCGCTCACTCAGTTGTTCTTGCCGCTGTCGACGTCGACGTACTCGGCGTCGATCACCTCTTCGCCGCCACCGCTGGTACCGCCGCTGCCGGCGGCGTCGCCGCCCGCCGCGGGGCCGCCCGGCTGGCCGCCGCCCTGGCTGCCCGCCCGGTACATCGCCTCGGCGAGCTTGTGGGAGGCCTGCTCGAGCCCCTGGCCGGCGCGCTCCATGGCCGCCGCGTCCTCGCCCTCGAGCGCCTTCTTGGCCTCCGAGATCGCCGTCTCCAGCTGCGCGCGGTCGTCGGCGCCGAGCTTGTCCTTGTGCTCCTCGAAGGTCTTCTCGGTGGCGTAGACGAGGCCGTCGAGCTTGTTGCGGGCCTCGACCTGCTGGCGCCGCTTCTTGTCCTCCTCGCGGTGGAGGTCGGCGTCCTTGACCATGCGGTCGATGTCGGAGTCCGACAGCCCCGAGGAGGCGGTGATGGTGATCTTCTGCTCCTTGCCGGTGCCGAGGTCCTTGGCGGAGACGTTGACGATGCCGTTGGCGTCGATGTCGAACGTCACCTCGACCTGCGGCATGCCGCGCGGCGCCGGCGGGATGCCCACCAGGTGGAAGCGCCCGAGGGTGCGGTTGTCCTTGGCCATCTCGCGCTCGCCCTGCAGCACGTGGATCTCCACCTGCGTCTGGTTGTCCGAGGCGGTGGTGAAGGTCTCGCTCTTGCGGGTGGGGATCGTCGTGTTGCGGTCGATGAGCTGCGTCATCACGCCGCCGTAGGTCTCGATGCCGAGCGACAGCGGGGTGACGTCGAGCAGCACCATGTCCTTGACGTCGCCGGTGAGGACGCCGCCCTGGATCGCCGCGCCGACCGCCACCACCTCGTCGGGGTTGACGCCCTTGTGGGGCTCCTTGCCGAAGAGGTCCTTGACCAGCTTCTGGATCGCCGGCATGCGGGTCTGGCCGCCGACCAGGATGACCTCATCGATCTGCGCCGGCTCGACGCCGGCGTCCTTCATCGCCTGCTTGCAGGGGCCCTCGGAGCGCTTGATGATGTCCTCGACGAGCTGCTCGAGCTTGGGACGGGTGAGCTTGAGCGCGAGGTGCTTCGGGCCCGAGGCGTCAGCGGTGATGAAGGGGAGGTTGACCTCGGTCTCCTGCGCCGTCGACAACTCGATCTTCGCCTTCTCGGCGGCCTCCTTGAGGCGCTGCATGGCCATCGGGTCGCGCGAGAGGTCGATCCCCTGGTCCTTCTTGAACTCGGCGAGGATCCAGTCGATCACCCGCTGGTCGACGTTGTCGCCGCCGAGGTGGGTGTCGCCGTTGGTGGACTTCACCTCGACGACGCCGTCGCCTACCTCGAGGATCGAGATGTCGAAGGTGCCGCCGCCGAAGTCGTAGACGGCGATCGTCTGGTCCTTCTTCTTGTCGAGCCCGTAGGCCAGCGCCGCCGCCGTCGGCTCGTTGACCAGCCGCTCGACGTTGAGGCCGGCGATCTTGCCGGCGTCCTTGGTGGCCTGACGCTGGGCGTCGTTGAAGTAGGCGGGCACGGTGATGACGGCACGCGTCACCTTCTCGCCCAGGTAGTCCTCGGCCGCCTGCTTGAGCTTCTCGAGGATCATGGCCGAGATCTCGGGTGGCGAAAACTGCTTGCCCTGCACCTCGACGCGCACGTCGCCGTTGCGGCGCGCTGGACGCGGTACGGCACCATCTTCATCTCTTCGTTGACTTCCTCGTAGCGGCGCCCCATGAAGCGCTTGATCGAGAAGATGGTGTTCTCGGGGTTCGTGACGGCCTGGCGCTTGGCGACCTGGCCGACCAGCCGCTCGCCGCTCTTGGTGAATCCGACGACCGAGGGGGTGGTGCGCGTTCCCTCGGCGTTCTCGATCACCTTCGGCTCGCTGCCTTCCATGACGGCGACCACGGAGTTGGTGGTGCCGAGGTCGATGCCGATGATCTTGCTCACGTTGGCTCTCCTCCTTCGACGGTGTCTACCGGTGCCCACCGGGTTCCCCCGGGGATCCCCTAGCTCGCCACGAAGTATACCGCAGATTTCTTAGTCCGGCACTGTCAAAGTGCGCGCGACACGCAATATGTGACAAAAATACGCTGAGATTTATTCCAGGCCTCAGGGGGTGCCCCCGGCTCTCCTGCGGCGGTGAAACCGATCAGTCGAGCAGCACCAGCGGCGGGCGGTCTGGCTTCTCCGGCAGGTCGAGGAAATCGGGATCGAGCAGGAAGTCGCCGGTGATCGCCTCGCGCACCCCAAGCTCCGTCATCGGCTCGCCGCCCGCGACCGGTTGGACCTCGTAGGAGAGATCCCCTGCCGAGTAGGCCAGGCGCCTGCCCGCCGGGTCGGCGAGATCGCCTGGCGACAGCAGGTCGAGGCCCACCAGCTCCTGCAGGCCATCCGGGTAGTGCCCCTCGAGCAGGAAGAACGTGCGGGCGGCGCGATCGATCTGCAAGTACTGGGCGCTACGTTGGTTGCGCTCGAGGCTCAGCCGCGCCGCTTCCTGCCAGGGGAAGGGGAGCAACAGCCGGCGTGGCCCCAGCCAGGGAGCGGCCAGGAGGGCGACGGCCACACCGAGGGCGGCGAGTCGGGGTGCCGCCACCGCGACGGCGCTCGGCCGCGCCGGCGCTGTGGGGCGCGCCATCACCACCCGGCGCGCTCTGGCGGCGGCCGCCGGCCGAGCGGATGGGACCTCCGGCAGCGCCTCCCCGAGCTCGGCGGGCCCACCCGTGGGGGGCAACCCGTGGCGGCCCGGTACGACGACGGCGGGGGCCGGGGCCGCAGGGACGATCCGCAACGGCCCGGTGGCGACGGGTGCGGCGGCGGGGGCAGGTGGTCGCGCCGCCGCCGGCTGTGCCGCCACGGCGCGCACGGCGCCGGCGCGCAAGAGCTTGTAGAGCGTGAAGAGGGCGCGATAGTGCCCCACACCGGTCTCGTCGGCGAGGGTACCGACGGCGGTCCTGCCGTCGAGCCGCTCCACGAGCGGCCGATCCTCGGCGGCGATCCACACCCCGGAGCCGCCGTCGCCCGGGCCGCCGTCGACGCCGACGTAGCGGATGGGCGGCGCGCCCGCGACCCGTTCGTAGGCGATGGCGAGATCGGGCGGTCCGCCCACCTGCCCGTCGTCGCCGAGGTCGGAGAGCGAGCGGATGAGCAGCTCCTCGATCGAGATGGCGTAGAACCCTTCCTCGTACGCCACTTCGTCGCCGGAGTAGAACTTGAACTCCCCCTGGTCCCAGCGCAGCAGCTGCAGCAGCAGCCGGTAGGTCTGCAGGCGCAGCGCCTCGAGCAGCTGCCCGCGCTCGACGAGGCCGCGCTCGAGCAGGAGGTCGAGCAGCCGTTTGCCGGCGACGTCGTGCTCGGCGGTGACGGCGGCGAAGTCGCGCGGGCTCACCAGCCCTTGGCTGGCGAGGATCTGCCCCAGCCCCTCCTCCACCGTCTGGTTGAGGGCGTCGGCGGCCACCACCTGGCCGTCCTTGAAGGAAACGGCGACGATGTCGCTCTCCCCCTGGACGGTGAGGATGCCCGTCTTCCGCTGTGCGGAGACCATCTGCAGGATCTCCGGAAGCTGGAAGGTCTCGAGGCTGCCTTCGATCGCCATGGGTGGAAGCCGCGCACCCCCTGGACGACGCCGCAAGCTACGCCGGAGCCGCCCGACGGGCCGCCCCGACAACTCGCCCGCCGCGCTCGTCCGGTCGGCGCAACCATAGCAGGTACGCGCCTTGCCGGCCCTGACGGCCGTTGGTTACGATACCGCCAGGCGGGAGCGAGTGGTGAGCAAAGACCTCAAAGTCACCGACAAGCGGATCTTCACCCCCGAGGGGGAGCTGCGCGACGAGTTCCGCCACCTCAAGGATCAGGCCGCGCCGAGTGTCGAGCGGCCCCCCGAGCCGGCGCCGGCAGCGGCCCCCGAGCCGCCACCGCCGCAGCACCCCCGTGCGCAGACGACCGACCCCCGCGGCGCGCCGCGCGACGCGCCGCCGGCGCCGGCCGCCGAGGAGCGCGCGCCGCGGCTCGAGCTCCCTGGCACCCCGCCCGGCTTCGGCGCCCCGACGTTCTTCGACCTCGTCGCAGTGCTCGCCGAACCGGTGAGCCTCTACCTCGGCGACCTCCAGCTCCCCGACGGCCAGAGCGCCGAGAACCTCGAGATGGCGCGCCTGCACATCGACCTGCTCGACGTGCTGCGGCAGAAGACGGCCGGCAACCTCGGTGCGCAGGAATCGGCGGTGCTCGAGGACGTGCTCTACAGGCTGCGCCTTCGCTATGTCCAGAAGCGGGGCTAGCAACCCCGCCCGGGCGCGCGGTCGCGGTCGCGCGCTCGTCGCCGCCGTGCTGCTGGCAGCGTTGGTGCCGATCGCGGGTGCGGCCCGCGCCGCCGGCACCCCCGCTTCCGGCTTCGAGCTCTCGCGCGGCGTGAGCCAGAACCTGCTCCACCTGCAGGAGGTGTGGCTGCAGTGGATCAGTGCCTTCTACCAGGGGGATCGCCAGGCGGCGGCGGCGCAGGTGACCGAGCTGCGCACCTCACTCGGGAGGTTGGGGTTCCGCCGGCTCCCCGAGCTCAGCGTCGGCGCCACGGTGCGCGCCATCCAGGCGGCGCGCCAGGGGGACCTCAAACGCGCCGAATGGGCGCTCGACGACGCCGAGGCCCTCGACCCGGGGCGACCGGAAACCGCCTTCGGGCGCGCCCTCGCGGCCTGGGAGGGGCACCGTTATCCAGAGGCGGTGTGGCAACAGCTCGTCGGCTACGGGCGCCTCTTCCGCTTCGAGCCCAACCAGGAGCTGGCGCAGGAGAACCTCTTGCTGGTGGTGCTGGCGATGGCGCTGATCGCCGGCGGGGGCTTCGTGCTGGTGCAGCTCGCCACCAAGGGGAGCCGTCTCTACTGGGCGATTGCCAGTCGCATGAGCGGGATGGCGAGCCCCCTCGCTCACGCCCTCACCCTCGTGCTGCTGCTCTGGCCGCTGGCGGTGCCGGGGGGAGTGCTGTGGGCGCTGCTCTACTGGTCGGTGCTGCTGTGGGGGTTCTGCTCGGTCTCCGAGCGCCTGGTCACCATCGCCCTCTGGCTGCTGCTGGGCTCGGCCCCCCTCGCCATCACGCGCCAGCACCAGGCGGTGGCGGTGCTGATGACCCCGCCGGCGCGAGCGGTGGCGGCGCTCGAGGAGGGGCGGCTCTACGGCGCGCTCTTCACCGACCTCGGCCTGCTGCCGTCGATGCTCCCCGACAGCGTCGCGGTACGCCAGATGCTGGGCGACCTGCATCGCCTCCTCGGCCAGTGGGACGAGGCCCGCATCTACTACTCGCAGGTGCTCGAGAAGGAGCCCACCAACGTCGACACGCTGATGGACCTCGGCGCCTACCACTTCCTCACCGGTGACCACGGCACCGCCGTGCAGTACTTCCAGCGTGCCGCCTCCGCGCAGCCCACCAACGCTGCCGCCTACTACAACCTGAGCCAGGCCTACTCGGACGCCTATCAGTTCGGCGAGCAGCGCGCAGCCCTGGCCCATGCCCGCGCCCTCGACGAGGAGCGCGTCAACCGCTGGATCCAGGAGTCGGGCACCGATCGCGTGATCACCTTCAGCGGCGGGCTGGTACGCCACCACGAGGTGCTGGCGCAGCTGCGCAGCACCATGCAGCCGCCGTCGTCGCCGGCGAAGATGGTGCAGTCGGTGCGGCGCTGGTTGCCGCTGGGGGTGGCGGTGACGGCGCTGGTGCTCGCCCTCGCGCTCTTCCGCGTGCTGCCGCGCGGTGACAGCCCGCCGCCGCCACGGCTCGTCAACCGGCCCGGGATGCTGGCGATGCTGCTGCGGGTGATGCTGCCCGGCATCCCCTCCGCCGAGGACGGCAACGGCGGCCGCGCCTATCTCGCGCTGCTGGTGGTGGCGCTGGTGCCGGTGCTCCTCGGCGGCCAGCGGCTGCTCTACCCGCTGCCGCTCGGGCTGCAGCCCGGCGCCGCCGTCCCCATTGCCCTCGCCGCGTTGACGGTGGTGGTGTTCCTCGTCGGACGGGTCTGGGCCGACCTTCACTAGCCGGCAAGCCGCCGCTCGGAACCGCCGGCCCGGGCCGAGCGTAGTCAGGGCGAGGGAGGAACCCGCCGATGCCGCGATCCGGATGCCTCGCCGCGTGCCTGCTGCCGCTCACCTTTCTGCTCGTGGTCCTGGCGCTCGCCGCGGCGACGCCGCCGGCGGCGGCGTCTGCGGAGCCGGCGCTGGCCCTGGTGGGGGCGAGGATCTACCCCGCACCGGACGTGCTGCCGATCTTCGACGGCACGGTGGTGCTCGCCGGCGGCAAGGTGGCCGCGGTGGGCAAGCGCCAGGAGGTCGCCGTCCCCGCCGGCGCCACGACGATCGACTGCAAAGGGCTGGTCCTCGTCGCCGGCTTCCAGAACAGCCACGTGCACTTCACCGAGCCGAAGTGGGCCGACGCGGCGCACCAGCCGGCGGCAAAGCTCGCCGATCAGCTACGCGACATGCTCACCCGCTGGGGCGACACCACCGTCGTCGACACCGCCTCGTCGCTTGCCAACACCTCGGCGCTGCGCGACCGCATCGAGGCGGGGGAGATCGCCGGGCCGCGCATCCTCACCGCCGGCGCCCCTCTCTATCCCCCCCATGGCATCCCGTTCTACCTCGAGGACACCCTGCCGGCGGAGGTGCTGGCGGCGCTGCCGCAGCCCGAGACCCCGGCCGCGGCGACCGCCCAGGTGGCCGCCAACCTCGAGGGCGGCGCGGACATCACCAAGCTCTTCACCGGCTCGTGGGTGGAGCGCGGACGGGTGCTGCCGATGCCTGTCGACGTCGCCACCGCCGCCGCCGCGGAGTCCCACCGCCGCGGCAAGCTGGTGTTCAGCCACCCCTCGAACGTCCCCGGCCTCGAGGTGGCGCTCGCGGCCCATGTCGACGTGCTCGCGCACGCCGTCGAGGACACCCGCGGCTTCACGCCGGAGCACCTGCGGCGCATGAAGGAGGGGGACATGGCGGTGATCCCCACCTTCGAGCTGTTCGGCGGCGATGCCTGGCTCTTCGAGGTCCAGGACATGGTCCGCCAGTTCGCGCGCCAGGGAGGTCAGATCCTCTTCGGCACCGACGTCGGCTTCCTCACCGACTACGACCCCACCGACGAGGTGGTGCTGATGTCGAGCGCCGGCTTCAGCTGGCGCGACATCCTCGCCTCCCTCACCACCAGCCCCGCGGCCCGCTTCGGCGAGGGCGACCACCGCGGCCGTATCGCTCCCGGTATGGACGGAGACCTGGTGGTGCTCGCCCACGATCCGGTGCGAGACGTGCGCGCCTTCACCCAGGTCCGTTTCACGATCCGTGGCGGCCGGGTGATCTACTCCGCACCCGCTCCCTGATCGCCGACCCGCAGGGGCATCGCCTTCGCCTCCTGCCACAGCGCCTCGAGCTCGTCGAGCGGCACCGCGCCGAGCTCGCGTCCGGCCGCGGCGAGCCGGCGCTCCAGGTGCGCGAAGCGACGCCGGAACTTGGCGTTGGTGAGGGCGAGCGCGCGCTCGGGGTCGATGCCGGTGTGGCGGGCGAGGTTGGCGACGGCGAACAGCAGGTCACCGAGCTCACCCTCGAGCGCGGTGCCGGATGGTGACGCCTCCGGCGCCGGCGCCGCGCTCGCCGGCGGTGGGCCGCTCTCGGGCGTCGCGCCGGGTGGCGCCACGTGCCCGGGCGCGGCTGCTGGCGGCAATGCGGCGCCCGCCACCAGCTCGCCCTCGACCTCGCCGAGCTCCTCGTGCACCTTGGCAAGCACGGCCGGCGCGTCGGGCCAGTCGAAGCCGACCCCGGCGGCCTTCTGCGACAGCCGGTAGGCGGCCACCAGGGCCGGCAACGAGGTCGGCACGCCGGCGAGCAGCGAGTCGCCTCCCGCCGCCGCCGCCTTGCGCCGCTCCCAGGCGCGCCGCACCTCGGCGGCGTCGCTCGCGCTCTCCTCGCCGAACACGTGCGGGTGGCGCGCCACCATCTTGGCGTGCACGCCACCGACGACGCGCTCGGCGTCGAACGCCCCGGCCTCCTCGCCCAGGCGCAGCACGAACGCGACTTGGAAGAGCAGGTCGCCGAGCTCGGCGGCGATCGCCGGCCATGACCCCTCGTCGATCGCCGCCGCCACCTCGTGCGCCTCCTCGAGCAGGTAGGCGCGCACGTCGGCGAGCCGTTGCTCGCGATCCCACGGGCAGCCGCCCGGTGAGCGCAGGTGGGCGACGAGCGCAACGAGGTCGCGAAGCGTGGTGGCGGCGGGCTCGGCCATCGTCGTGAGTCTACGGGACGCAAGCGGATGTCGAGCCCAGCCGGTGCCACCCTCGAGTTGCGAGTTGCCCCCGACCAAGCCCGGGGCGAGGGCGGGGGGCGAGCTTGGGGCTCGCGAAGGGGACGGCTCGCATCCCGGTCGCTACAATCCGTGCGTGGGTGCAGCCGCTCGCTCCTCGCCGCTGCGGTCGTTCGCGTTGGCCGCGCTCGCCGCCGCGCTGGTGCTCGCCAGCTGCCGCGAGCGCGAAGAGCCCGCCGACGGCTCGCTGAGATCGGCGTCGCGCACGGTCGAGGTGAGCCAGGCGTCGACGCCCCCGCTGGCACCGGCGCCGCCCACCGGCGGGAGCGCACCGGCGATCCGCCCGGACGCCGGCGCCACCAGCCCCGCGCCGACGCCGGCGGCGAGCACCGTTCGCGACGCGGCCGCGCCGCGCGTCGTCGTCCTCGGCGACAGCCTCACCGCCGGGCTCGGGCTCGATGGCGACGAGGCCTGGCCGTCGTTGCTGGCGACGCGACTCGCCGCCGAGGGCCGCCCCATCCGCCTCGTCAACGCCGGTGTCTCGGGGGACACCAGCGCCGGCGGCCTGCGCCGCGTCGACTGGGTGCTGCGCCAGCACCCCGACGTGCTGGTGGTCGAGCTCGGCGCCAACGACGCGCTGCGCGGGCAGCCGCTCGACGGCATCGAGGCCAACCTGCGCGAGATCGTCCGCCGCGGTCGCGACGCCGGGGCGCGTGTGCTGGTGCTCGGGATGCGGGTGCCGCCGAGCCTCGGTGGCGACTATGCGGGGGGCTTCGCCGCCCTCTACCCGCGACTCGCTCGCGAGCTCGACGTCCCGCTCGTCCCCTTCATGCTCGCCGGCGTGGCCGGCCGGCCCGAGCTCAACCTCCCGGACGGCATCCACCCCAACGCCGAGGGGCAGCGCCTCGTCGCCGAGGTGGTGCGCCCCTACCTCGAGCGCCTGCTGGCCACGGGCGCACCGGCGACGGCGCGGTAGCCGCGATCGCGAACGGCGGAGAGCTCGGCGCCGCTGCCGTGCGCTCAGCGCGCCACCGGGGCCGGCGCGGCCGCGGGCGGCGAGAGCGCGCGCAGGCGTTTGCGCGTGGCCTCCAGGCGTTCCTCGACGCCGGGTACCGACATCACCACTTCCTCGAAGTGCCTGGCGAAGCCGGGACCGACGGCCATCCTGCGGATCTCCGGCAGCAGCAGGTGGATCTTCGAGAAGGTGGCGAAGATCTCGCCGTTGGCGTCGAGGAACATCTGGCGGTCGATGGCGCCGTGGGTGACCAGCGAGCAGGCCATGTCCCAGTAGCCCACGACCATCCTGACTTGTGCGTTGTGGTCGCTTGCCAGCGCCGCCTGCACGTCCTCGATGGTGTCGGGGTGGAACTGGCGGGTGAACCAGGTGCGAGCCTCGCGCAGCACCGGCTCGCGGCGCAGCTCGAAGAGCTTGAGGATCAGTTGAGCGCTCTCGAAGGGCGTTGCCATGGGGCAGGATCCTAGCGCAACCCGGCGCTCGCGACTGCGTATCCTCCACGTGGCCGCGACCCCCCTGCTAAGCTCGATTCGCATGCCGCCGCCGCCACGCATCGAGGCCCGTGGATTGACCCGGCGGCTCCCCTCCGGCGAGCGCCTGCTCACCGTCCTCGAGGGCGTCGACCTCACCATCGCGGTCGGCGAGATGGTGGCCGTGCTCGGGCCCTCGGGCAGCGGCAAGTCGACGCTGCTGGCGCTGATGGCCGGCCTCGACCGTCCCACCGCCGGCGAGGTGCTGCTCGACGGCGAGCCGCTGTCGGCGCTCTCCGAGGACCGCCTGGCGCTCCTGCGCCGCCACAAGATCGGCTTCGTCTTCCAGTCCTTCCAGCTCCTCGGCCACCTCACCGCCCTCGACAACGTGGCCCTGCCGCTCGAGCTTCTGGGGCGCCCGGCGCCGCGCCAGCACGCCGCGGAGCTGCTCGCCCGCGTCGGTCTCGCCGATCGCGGCCACCACTACCCGGTGCAGCTCTCCGGCGGCGAGCAGCAGCGGGTGGCGCTCGCTCGCGCCTTCGCGGCCCGCCCGCCGCTGCTGCTCGCCGACGAGCCCACCGGCAACCTCGACCGCACCACCGGGGAGCGCGTGCTGGCGGTGCTGCGGGAGCTCCACGACGAGGGGGGCACGACCTCCGTGCTCGTCACCCACGACCCTGAGGTCGCCGCCCTCGCCGACCGTCGCATCTACCTGCGCGACGGCCGGGTGCTGCGGCTGGAGGAGCCCCCGGTCGAGGGGCCACGGCACGAGGCGGCCGCCCCGGTCGCCGCCGGCGGCGGGGACGACCCGCGCTGAGCGCCACGTGACCGCTCGGCTGTACCTCACCTGGCTCCTCCGCGACTCCCGAGGGGCGCGCGGTCGGCTCGTCTTCTTCGTGCTCTGCCTGGCGGTGGGCGTGGCGGCGGTCGTCGCCGTGGCGGCCCTCGCCGACAACCTCGACCAGGGGCTGCGCAAGGAGGCGAAGCAGCTGTTGGGTGCAGACCTTGCGGTCAGCGGTCGCCGGCCGCCGCCGGAGCCGGTGGTGGCCGCGGCGACGGCGATCCCCGGCGCCCGTCTCTGCCTGGTGCGCGAGCTCGACACCATGGCGGCGGCGGCCACGGCGCCGGCCGGCAAGGTGCCGCCGAGCCTGCTGGTGGAGCTCAAGGCGGTGTGCCCCGCCTACCCGCTCTACGGCCAGCTGACCACCTCGCCGGCGCGCGCGACGGCCTCGGCCCCGCCGCCGGCGACGACGGCTGCCGGCAGCGCTCCCCGCTCTTCCGCGGCCACCGCCGACCTGCAGTCGCTGCTCGCCGCCGACGGCGCCATCGCCGCCCCCGAGCTGCTCGATCGCCTCCACCTGCGGGTGGGTGACCGGCTGCGGGTGGGAGAGGCCACCTTCGTGCTGAGCGCGGTGCTGCGCAACGAGCCCGACCGCGCCGTCTCGCCGTTCACCTTCGGGCCCCGGCTGCTCCTCGGCGAGGACGGCTTAGCCCGCACCCGCCTCGAGAGCTTCGGCAGTCGCATCGGCTACCGGCTGCTCGTGCAGCTTCCCGGCAACGCCAGTCGCGGCGAGGTCCAGGCGGCCGCAACGCGCTTGCGCGCCGCGCTCGGCGAGCTACCCTGGTGGCGCCTCGAGACCTGGGCCGAGGCGCAGCCCGAGCTGCGCCAGGGGCTGCGCCGCGTCGAGCGCTACCTGGGCCTGGTGGCGCTGCTGTCGCTGCTGGTGGGCGGAATCGGCGTCGCGCAGAGCGTGCGTGCCTTCCTCGCCAGCCGCCTCGACGCGGTGGCGGTGCTCAAGTGCCTCGGCGTGCGCCCGCGCGAGGCTTTCGCGCTCTACCTCGGTCAATGCCTGCTGCTCGGTCTCGCCGGGGGCCTGCTCGGCGGCTTCGCCGGCCTCGCCGTCCAGCGTGTCATCCCGCAGCTGCTGGGCGACGTGCTGCCGGCGCACGACATCCACTTCTGGCAGCCCTGGGCGCTGCTGCGCGGCGTCGGCCTCGGCGTCGCCGCCAGCCTGCTCTTCGCCCTGCCGCCGCTCGCCGCGGTGCTGCGCGTGCCGCCGCTGCGCGCCCTGCGCCGTAGCGCCGAAGCGCTGCCCGCGAGCCTCCTCGCCCGCGCCTGCGCGGGCGGCGCGCTGCTCGCGGGCACCTTCCTGCTCGCCCTCGCGCAGGCGGAGGACGCCGGCCTGGCGCTGCGCTTCACCGCCGGCCTGCTTCTCGCGGTGGCGGCGCTCGCCGCCGCCGGGCTCGGCCTGCGCGCGCTCGCCCTGCGCCTCGCCCGCCTGCCGCGGCCGCTCACCCTGCGCCACGGCGCGGCGCTGCTGGCGCGACCGGCAGGAGACGCCCTGCCGGCGCTGGTGGCGGTGGGGCTCGGCGTGCTGGTGGTGCTGGTGGCCGCGCTCGTCGAGCGCCACCTCACCGCCTCGCTCGACGCCCAGCTACCCAAGGGTTCGCCGTCGACCTTCCTCGTCGACGTGCAGCCCGACCAGTGGCCGGGCGTCGAGGCGCTGTTGCGCCGCGAGGGAGCGACCGCGATCGAGTCGGTGCCGGTGGTGATGGCGCACCTGGCGCGCATCGACGGCGTGCCGGTGGAGACCCTGGCCCAGCGCGGGCGCCAGGGCGAGCCCCGCAACGGCAGCGAGCGCGGGCGCGGGGGCCGCCGGCGGGAGGGGGGCGGCCGCTGGGCGCTCACCCGCGAGCAGCGCCTGACCTACCGGAGCGACCTTCCTCCCGACAACCGCCTCGTCGCCGGAACGCTGTGGAGCGATCCCCGGCAGCCCGAGGTCAGTCTCGAGGAGGACTACGCCCGCGAGCTCGGCGTCCACCTCGGCTCCCACCTCGTCTTCGACGTCCAGGGGGTGCCAGTCGAGGTGGAGGTAACCAGCCTGCGCGCCGTCGACTGGCGCACCTTCCGCATCAACTTCTTCGTCGTCGTCGAGCCGGGCGTGCTCGACGACGCCCCGCAGAGCCGCCTCGCCGCCGCGCGCCTGCCGGCCGGCCGCGAGGGGCACGTGCAGGACCTGCTGGCGCAGCGCTACCCCAACGTCACCCTCATCGACGTGCGACAGGTGCTGGCCAAGATCGCCGCCGTCTTCCGCCGCCTCGGGCTCGGGGTCCGCTTCCTCGGCGGCTTCACCGCCGTCGCCGGCATCGCCATCCTCTTCGGTGCCGTCGCCGCCGGGGCGGTACGGCGCGGCCGCGAGGTGGCGCTGCTCAAGACGCTCGGCTTCACCCGCCGCGGGGTCGCCGCGCTGTTCGCCGTCGAGCACGCCCTCACCGGCCTGCTGGCGGGAGTGCTCGGGGTCGCCGGCGGCGCCGCCGTCGCGCACCAGGTGGTGGTGGAACAGCTCGAGCTCGAGTGGCACGCCTTCCCGCGCACGCTCGGCGCCGCCCTGGCGATCGCCGTGGTGTTGACGCTGGTGGCGGGGCTGGCCGCCTCGGCGCGAGCGCTGCGCCAGCGGCCGATCGAGGTGCTGCGCGAGGAGCGCGAGTAGGCTCGGGACCGGCGTCGAAGGGGGGCCGCCGCGGCTAGACGTGCTCGGGCCGCTCCACCGTCCGCTCGTTGCGGACGTTGCCGGTGTTGAGCGTGGCGGCGGGCTCGAACAGCAGCACCGCGGTCTCCTCGTCGGCGTGCGGGCGGTGCTCGACACCGCGCGGCACCACCAGCAGCTCGCCCGGCTCGAGCCACACCTCGCGGTCGCGGAAGTCCATGCGCAACCGCCCCGAGACGACGAGGAAGAGCTCGTCCTCGGCCTCGTGGTGGTGCCACAGGAAGGTGCCGAGGATCTTCACGAGCTTGACCTCCTGGCCGTTGAGCTCGGCCACCACCTTGGGGCTCCAGTGCTCGTCGATGAGGGCGAGCTTGCCGGCGAGGCTTACCTTCCCGGTCGTCATGGTGCGGTTTCCCTCACTCGGTACTCGCTCGGTGGCGATTGGTGGGCTGCACCGGCTGGCGGGGCTGCTTACGCGACGCCGAGGATCCACCCCTCGAGCTGGGCCCGCTGTCGTTCCGACTCCGACAGAGGCGGCTCGAAGTAGGGCTGCAGCAGGTCGAGGCGGTCGCGGTCCTGGAGCCAGGCGCAGGTGGCGAAGGCCTCGTGCTCCTGGCGCTCGAGACCCTCGCGGTTGTAGCGATACTTGAGCCGCGCGGGGCGCACCTCCGCCACCACCGACTTGCCCTCGGCGATGGCGAAGCCGTCGAAGGGCCAGAAGTGGACGCGGTCGCCGGCGCGACGGAGGTAGGAGAGCCAGGGCAGGCCGGCGTGGGTGGCGCGGGCGTCGTTGTCCTGGAGGTCGAAGCGGAAGACGCTGCGCGGCTCCGCCGTCCAGCGGGCGGCGAGGCGCTGCTCGTCGGCGTCGCCGAGCCGCGCCAGGCCGGGCAGCAGCTCCTTGACCGACAGCCGGTGGGTCGGCCAGTTCTCCTCGAAGTCGCGCAGGAAGGCGTCCCAGCTGTTCAGCCCGTGGCGGTGCATGTAGCTCTGCGGGAACGAGAAGGCGTGGTCGAGGCCGACGACCACGCGCTCGGGATCGGTGAGCTTGCGCAGCAGCCACTCCGCGACCTCCTGGCGGGAGAAGCGCCCCTCCGCGTCGTCGAGGTTGAGCTCGCGGTAGGGCTCGCTGTCGCCGCGGGCGGCGAACACCACGAGGTCGTCGATGCGGTCCTTGGGCGCCTTGTGGCCGGAGTAGCGGATGCCGACGTAGAGGTCGAAGCGGGGCATCGGCGCCATTCTACGACCCGCGGCGACGGCCGCCCCCGGCGGGCCCCGCGGAGCTGCGTGCCACCGACGCCGTCGGCGGCTCGACGGCGCGACGGGGGGCGAGATCGCCGCTACAGCGGGTCGCCGCCACGATCGAGGAGGAACGACACCGGCACGAAGACGAACCCCTCGCTACGCGCGCGCGGCACCTCCTCGCGCAGCACGGCGAGGGTGCCGGGGTGCGGGTGGGCGATGGCGATGGCGCCGCCGCGCTCGCGGGAGCGTTCGAGCAGGCGTGCGAACTGGCGGCGGATGGCCGCCGGGTCGGGATCGTTGTCGAGGAAGACGTCGCGCTCGGCGGTGGGCAGGCCGAGCGAGCGCGCCAGCGGGTAGCCCACCGACTCGGCGCTGGTGCGCGAGTCGAGGAAGAACAGCCCCTGGCGCTGCAGGACGTCGAGGATGGCGCCCATGGCGGCGCGGTCGGTGGTGAGGCCCGAGCCCATGTGGTTGTTGGCGCCGACGGCGCCGGGCACGCGCGCCAGCGCGGCGCGGGTGGCGGCGGCGAGGGCATCGACTCCCATCGACTCGCTGAGCGCTCCCGGACCCGGGTTGTGTCCGTTGGCGGGCTGCATGGGCAGGTGGCAGAGGATCTCGCGGTGCTCGCCGCGCAGTCGCGCCACCACCTCGGCGGTGCGCGCCTCGTAGGGGAGCACCGAGTAGGAGAGCGGCACCGCCAGCTCGTCGAGCGCGCTCACCTCGTCGAGACTGCGGCCGAGGTCGTCGACGACCACCGCCAGCTGGCCGCTGGGGCCTCGGGGCGCGCCTGGTCCGGTGGCGGAGCCATGGTCTCGCGGCGACCCGGAACGCCGGGCCGCTGGGGACGCCGGCTGGCCGGTCCGGCCGACCACCGGTCGCCGCGGCGGGCGCCCCGACTCGAGCGCCAGCCACAGCCCCGCCGCCACGACGGCGAGGGCGGCAGCGAGGAACACCCAGCGCCGAAGGCTCGGCGGCCGCCATTGCCGCCGGCCACGCGAACGTGCCGCGCCGCGCCTGGTGCCTCGGGCCATCCTCGCCGGGGCCGTTGCCGGACCCTAAGCGGCCTTCTGCGACGATGCCGCGGGCGCCGGGTTCTCGAGGGCGCCGATGCCGTGCTGCAGGATCAGCTCGTCGAGCGAGAGGTCCTTCTCGCGCAGGGTGCGCGAGCGCTCGTCGACCTCCTCGTCGGGCTCGACGCTCTCGTCCACCGGCTTGCCCTTGGGGCCGGTGTAGAACGCGTCGGTGAGCTCGACCAGGGCGCCGCCGCTGAGCTCGACCTGCGCCTGGTGGCCGGCGTGCCCGAAGGTGGGCTCCCCCACCAGGGTGGCATCGGCTCCCTCGTCGAGGACGCGGGCAAGCACCTCGGCGGCGCCGAGAGTGCCGCTGTCGGTAAGCACGACGATGCGCCCCTTCCACACCGGCTCGCCGCTGGCGACGAAGCGCTGGCGCACCTGGTCGCGGGCCTCGAGTGTGCCCATGTCGCCGGCGACCAGCAGGTCGGCAACCTGGTAGGCGACCTCGCCGTCGCCGCCGACGACCCCACGCAGGTCGATGGCCAGCTTGTCGGTGTGGGCGGCGGCGAGCTTTTCGAGCTCGCGCTGCACGGCGGGCACGGTGCCGGTGGTAAAGCGCGCGATATGCAGCAGGGGTACCTCGCGCACCCGCTGCACCGAGGTCAGCGGCAGGTCGCCGTCGTCCTTGACCTCGAGCTGGAGCACCTTGGGATCGCCCTGGCGGATGATCGATACCGGTACCGTGGCGCCGGGCCGGCCGGCCAGGTGCTGCTCGATCTGCCACACCTGCAGCTCGCGGGTGGCCTCGCCGTCGATCTTGGAGACCAGGTCGCCGCGCTGGAAACCGGCCCGGTCGGCGGGGCTTCCCGCAGCGACGCCGACGACCGAGATCCAGCCGCGCACGCGCAGCAGGTAGAGCCCGGTGTCGGGGCCCGGGTGCTCGCGCAGACGCCGGAAGTCGGCCACCTCGTCGGCCGGGACGTAGACGGTGAACGGTCCCAGCGCGTCGGCGGCGCCTTCGTAGGCACCAGCCATCAGCTGGCTCACGTCGGTGTCGTGGACGTAGGCCTGGCGCACCAGGCCCAGCACCTCGGTGAACACCGACAGGTACTTGTACAGGGAGTCGGGCTCCGGCTTCTCCTTGCGTGCCTCGGCGGCGAGCCAGGAGGCGGCGGTGAGAGCGAGAGTCACCACCGCGGAGGCGACCATGAAGCGGGTGCGGTTGCCGGTCATCGCTGCTCTCGTAGCCAGAGGCTCGGATCCTCGGGCCGGTTGTCGATGCGGATCTCGAAGTAGAGCGAGTCGCCTGCCACGCCTACGACCTGGCCCAACGATAGCACGCTGGCTTGCCCCACCCCGACCTCGGCGAGCCCGGCGTAGAGGGTGAACGCACGGCCGGCGTGCTGCACGATGACCGTCTGACCGTAGCCCTCGAACGGAGCGGCGAACACCACGGTGCCGGGGAAGATGGTGCGCACGGCGTCGCCGGCGTGGGTGGCGAGGTCGACGCCGTGGTGCGGAACGCGGGTGCCATAGCGCGGGTCGAGGCGGGGCCCGAAGGGGACGGTGACGCGGCCGGCCACCGGCCAGTCGAGGGCGCCGCGGAAGCCCTGGATGGAGGCGCCACCGCTGTCACCGACGGCGGCGCGGCCGTAGAGGAAGGCGAGCAGGTTGGAGAGCTTCTGCGCCCGCCCGGAGAGCTCGTCGCTCCTACTCGCGAGGCTCTCGCGCTCGCGTTCGGCGCGTGCCAGCAGCGCCGCCTGGCGCCCGCGCAGAGCGGCGAGACTGGCCCGCCGTTCCTCCTCCTGCTGCACCCACCCATCCAGGCGCTGCCGCTCGCCGAGGAGCCTCTGCTGCTCCGCCGCCAGCTGCGCCTCCGTCTCGTGGAAGCTCCGCATCAGCTCTCCGTCGCGCCGTGCCAGGTAGCGCAGCTGCCGCATCGCCGGCAGCACCTCCTGCCCCGGCGCCAGGGCGAGCAGCAGCCGCAGGTAGCCGGCGCGCCCGAGCCGGTAGAGCGCGGCGAGGCGGCCCCGCAGATCCTTCCGCACGCCCTCGAGGCGCGTCGCCAGCCCCTCCACCTCGACCGCCACTGCGGCGGTGCGGTCGGCGGCCAGCGTGCGCGCGGTGTGCGCTTCGTCGACCCGCCGCTGCTGCAGCTCGAGCTCGAGCGAGGTCTGCTCGACCTCGCCGGCGAGCGACTGCGCCCGCTGCTGCGCGCGTGAGAGCTGCGCTTGCAGCTGCGCGATCTCGGCGCGCAGCCGCGCGAGGTCGGCCACGCGAGGGTCGGCCTCGTCGGCGGCGAACGCCAGCGCTCCCAGCCAGGCGAGCGAGAGCAGGCCGAGAGCGGCGCCGGCGAGCCTCCGCCGGCGACTCAAGCCGCAGCCACCGACCGCTCGATCGGCCCTTCCGGCGCGCGCCCGCGACGCCGCGGGTGGGGGCATCCAACGCTTGCCACTTCGCGGCTGGAGTCTAGCCCTCCTGCGGCGCCGCCCCGCGCCGACAGCCGCTGCCAGCGCTCGGCGGCGAACGGTCGAGCGAGCGGGGTCGGTGGGCGGGGCGCTCGTGGCCCGCTGCCTAGTGCGGCAGCAGGCTCTTGCCGTCGAGGTCCGGCGGCACCGGGACGCCGTAGCTCTCGACGATGGTGGGGAAGATGTCCCCGATGTACGGCTGCCGCGGGACGGTCACCAGCTTGCGGTTGCTGAACAGGATGCCGTTGACCAGTGGCGGGTAGACCGAGCAGTGGTCGCCGCTCCAGTACTGGGTGTTGGGCTCGACGATCTCCTTGGCGATGCCGCCCAGGGTGTCCTGCCAGCCGACGCGGTAGCCGTAGCTGTTGGAGGGGATGAGGTCGGGGATGAGCGCCGGGTCGAAGACGCCGTTGTGCGCCTCCTCGCGGGTGAAGACGTGGGCCACCGGGTGCAGCCCTGTCTTCTCGTCGACGAAGGCCTCGAGCTTGTGGATGCAGCTCCTGCCGCAGCGCCTCGTACTCGGCGCCCGGCTTGACGATCCCCTTCGCCTCGCGCCCCTGTAAGTTGATGTAGATGCCGCCCAGGCCGAGCTGGTAGGCGCGGGTGCGGCTCCAGTCGACGTTGGTGAAGAAGTCGCCCTGGTCGAACAGCGCCTCGAGGTTCTGCCGCTTGGCGTCCTCGCCGGTGAGCCCCATGTAGCCGTTCTTCGCCAGCCAGGTGTTGTAGTTCATCGACCAGCGGAAGGGGGCGAAGCCATGGTCGGAGACCACCATCAGGTGCGTCCCCGCCGGCATCCTGTGCATCACCTCGCCGACGATGCGGTCCATCTGCACGTAGGCGTCCTGGATGCTGCCGCCGTACTTGGCGGCCAGCTTGGCGTCGTACATCGGGTGCTGGGGGTCGAACAGCCGCCACATCATGTGCTGCACGCGGTCGGTGTACTCGAAGTAGTCGACCAGCACGTCCCACTGGTCGGTCTCGGCGAGCAGACCGTAGAGCATCTGCTCTTCCTTGTCGCGGGTCATCTTGACGTCTTCGAGGAAGACGCCCTCGTCGATGGTCCCCTCGTTGAGCGACCAGGTGTCGATCGCCCAGCCGATGGTCTTGAAGCGCCCGAAGTCGTCGGTGAGGTGGTGCACGAACTTGCGCGGCGTGGTGATGTCGACCATCGGCGGCAGGTCGGTGGGGTCGAACTGGATGGGCGAGAGGTAGAGGCGCACCTCGGGAGTGAGCGAGAGCAGGCGGAAGCGGCCCATGCCGTTCATGCGGATCAGCGGGTTGAAGGCGAACGGGAAGCGCACCCAGCCGCTCCACTCGCCGGGCGCGAGCGCCAGCTTCTGCCCCGCCACCTCGATGTCGAGGTGCGAGCGGTCGGGGGCGACGGTGAGCACCATCGGCAGGTGCAGGTAGCGCGGCTGGTCGGGAGGCGCGAAGAGCTTGTCCGGCGGCCCCTTGATCTCGGTCTCGATGCGCCCCTTGTTGTCGACCAGCTCCACCACCTCGGTCGAGAAGTCGCCGCCGCCGCGCGGCTGGAAGAACAGCTCCGAGGTGAAGTAGAAGGGCTTGCCGATGCGCAGGGAGAGGTCAGGAGTGCCGAGGCCGGTGAGCAGCTCGCCGTCCGGGAAGGGCTTGGGCGGGAAGTTCTGCGGCAGCCGCATCACCCGCACGCGGTCGCCGTGGGCGCCGAGCACGTCCCAGAAGGTCGCTCCCTGGCGCGGGTTGCGCGGCACCGGGCGCTTCACCGGCAGCCACTTAGCGGCGGCCACGCCGGCGCCGACGCCGAGACCGATGCCGACGGCGAGGCCGGCGACGATGGCCCAGCGGGGGCGCACGCGGAAGAGCCGCAGGGCGCCGAACAGCAGCAGGAAGAGCAGCAGCCCGAGACCGAGGCCGGCGACCACCGGTGTGCGGGTGCCCCACAGGAAGGGGCGCTCGTCCTCGAGCACGAGCAGCAGCTTGGGCTTGTAGTTGGAGACGTCGCGGGTCAGGAAATCGAAGATGCCGTGGCGACCCGGGTTGAGGCCGGTGGCAAAGGTCGACCACGACACCGGGGTCTGCGAGGGGATGGTCGAGCGCAGGGGCGCGAAGGTGCCCTCGGCGCGCAGCCGCGCCATATTGGGGAGCTTGCCCTCGTTCATCCACTGCTCGGTGAGCTTGGCGTCGACGCCGTCGAAGCCGAGGATGACGGTCTTCGGCGGCGCCTTGGCGGCGGCCGGGAGAGCGACGGCGAGGAGGACGAGCAGCAGGCGGATCGGCGTCGAGCGGCGCATCATGGTCCTTCGCGGCAGGAGCATCGAGGTTGGCACCGTCACGGCGGGCCGGCGGCGGGCCAGGTATCGGGGACGGGCTATGCGGAACGGCGGCCGGTGCCGGCCGCGGC
Organism: Thermoanaerobaculia bacterium; assembly: GCA_963837455.1. Lineage (GTDB taxonomy): Bacteria > Acidobacteriota > Thermoanaerobaculia > Multivoradales > JAIOJS01 > DASYQD01. The sequence goes on from CAWINM010000001.1 coordinate 305,806, forward strand.
GCGCATGATATCAGCCGCTCGACGGCGGCATCCTTCGCCGCTACGCTGGCGGCGATGGGTCACGCCCGCCGCGGCGCGCTGCCGCTGCTCGCCGTCGCGCTGCTCGCCTGCGGCGGCGCACGGCAACCCGCGCCGCCGGCCGCGGACGAGCTGGTGGTGGGGCTCGAAAGCGCGCCGACGCGCCTCGACCCGCGCCTGGGCACCGACCAGGGCGCCGAGTACGTCTTCGAGCTGGTGCTCGAGGGCCTCCTCGACAAGCGACCCGACGGCACCTTCGTGCCCGGGCTCGCCCGCTCCTGGGAGGTGCTCGACGGGGGGCGCCGCTACCGCTTCCACCTTCGCCGCGGGGCGCGCTTCCACGACGGCCGGCCGCTCGGCGCCGCCGACGTCGCCTTCACCTTCGACACCATCCTCGACGGCAGCGTCAAGAGCCCCAAACGTGGCGCGCTGGGACCGCTGCTGCGGGTGGTCGCCGTCGATGCGACGACGGCGGACTTCGTCATGCGCGAGCCCTGGGGCGCCCTACTCGTCAACCTCGGCGCCGGTCTCGGCATCATCCCGGCCGGCACCACGCCGGAGCAGATGGACCGCCACCCCGTCGGCTCGGGACCCTTCCGTTTTGCCCGCCGCGGCGCCGATCGCGTCGAGCTCGTCGCCTGGGACGGCTACGCGGGCGGCCGGCCGCCGCTCGACCGCGTCGTGCTGCGGGAGGTGCCCGACGCCACGGTGCGGGCGCTCGAGCTCGAGAAGGGCTCCGTGCAGCTGGTGGTGAATGCCTTTCCACCCGATACCGTGGCGCTCTTCGCGCGCCGGCCCGGCTTCCACGTCCTCCAGAGCCCGGGCGCCAACTACGTCTATCTCGGTCTCAACATGGAGGACCCGGTGCTGCGCGACCCGCGGGTGCGCCGCGCCATCGCCCTCGCCATCGACCGCCCGCGGCTGGTGCGCACCGTCTGGCGCGGCGAGGGCCGGCCCACCGAGACCCTGATGCCCCCCGGCCACTGGGCGCGCGACGAGGCGCTGGTGCCGATCCCGCACGATCCCGCGGCGGCGGCGCGGCTGCTCGAGGCGGCGGGATTTCACGACCCTGATGGTCCCGGCCCCGAGCCGCGGCTGCGCCTGGTCTACAAGGTCTCCAACAACGACCTCTCGCTGCTCCAGGCGCAGGCGATCCAGGCCATGCTCGCCGAGGCCGGCATCGCCGCCGAGATCCGTTCCTACGAGTTCGCCACCTTCTATGCCGACGTCAAGCGCGGCAGCTTCCAGCTCTTCAGCATGATCTGGACCGGCGTCGCCGACCCCGACCTCTACCGCTACGTCTTCCACTCGAGCTCGGTCCCGCCGGTGGGCGCCAACCGCGGACGCTACCGCTCCGCCGAGGTGGATCGCCTGATCGAGGAAGGGGGCCGTCGTTTCGACCGCGCCGAGCGCCTCCCCTTCTACCTGCGCCTGCAGGAGCTCGTGCAGCGCGACCTCCCCTACGTCTCGCTGCTCACCCGCGACACCGTGGCGGTGATGCTCGACGGCCTCGAGGGGTACGAGAACTACCCGAGCGGCGAGCTCTACAGCCTGCGGCACGCGCGCTGGCGGCGCTGAGGCCCGCCGATGAGCCGTCCCATCCTCGCTCCCTGGCGCCTCTACAGCGGCCGCAGTCTCCCCGCCAACGTGCGCGCGCTGGCACTCACGTCGTTCCTGCAGGACGTCGCCAGCGAGATGGTCTACCCGCTGCTGCCGGGCTTCCTCACCCTGCTCGGCGGCAGTGCGGTGACCCTGGGCGCCATGGAGGCGGCGGCCGAGGGAGTGCTGGCGCTGGTCAAGGGGTGGGCGGGCCGCGCCAGCGACCGTGCCGGCCGGCGCAAGCCGTTCGTCGTCTCGGGCTACGGCCTCTCGGCGCTGGCACGGCCGCTGCTAGCCCTGGCGACGCGGCCGCTGCACGTCGTCCTGCTGCGCAGCGGCGATCGCCTCGCCAAGGGGCTGCGCACGGCGCCGCGCGACGCGCTGATCGCCGACAGCACGCCGGAGCCGCACCGCGGTTTCGCCTTCTCCTTCCACCGCGGCCTCGACAACCTCGGTGCCGCCACCGGCCCCCTGCTCGCCGCCGCGGTGCTGGCCCTCGCCCCCGGCCGGCTGCGGCTGGTGTTCGCCCTCGCCACCGTGCCGGCGCTGCTCGGCGTGGCGACCGTGGCGTGGCGTGTGCGGGAGCTGGCTGCAGCGGCGGCGCCGGAGGCCCGCGCCACCGCCCCGCGGGCGGCCGCGGCCAAGCAGCTGCCGCGCGCGCTGGGGCTGCCGCTGCTCGCCGTCTTCCTCTTCTCGCTCGGCAACGCCAGCGACGCCTTCCTGCTGTTGCGCGCCGCAGCACTCGGCTGCGGGCCGCTCGGGCTCACCCTCCTGTGGTCGGGTTTCAACGTCGCCAAGTGGGCCTGCTCGGCGCCTTCCGGGCGGCTGGTCGACCGTCTCGGTCCGGGCCCACCGCTGCTCGCCGGCTGGGCGCTCTACGCGGTCGTCTACGCCGGCTTCGCTTTCGCGGCTGGCATCGTGCCGTTCTTCGCGCTGCTCGCCCTCTACGCCGGCTTCTACGGGCTCACCGAGGGGGCGGAGCGCACCCTGGTGGTGGCGCTCGCCGGCGACGTCGGTCACGGCACGGTGCTCGGCGCCTACCACCTCGCCGGCGGCGCCGGGTTGTTCCTCGCCAGCCTGCTCTTCGGGCTGGTGTGGCAGGAGGTGTCGCCACGCGCCGCCTTCCTGCTCGGCGCCGCGCTCGCCCTGCTCGCCGCCGCCGTCCTCGCCTCGGCGCTGCGGCGGCCGCCCCCCGGCGCGCGCCATCGCCCCTGAGCCGCACCGCGCCGGCGGCGCGCTGACGAGAAACCGTGGCGCCGCGGCGGCCCCACGGGCAGGGGACGCCGCGCACGGGGAGCACCGCGGCCATCATCGGTGGCCGCCCGCGGCAGGCGCCGGAGGGCGTCATTGCGGTCCGACCGTCGCGTGCAGCGCGGCGACGAGCGCGGGCGGGAAGTCCGCCGGCAGCGGCGCCTCGATGCGGACCAGCGCACCGTCGGCGGGGTGCGGCAGCGCCAGCCAGGCGGCGTGCAGCAGCGGTCGCGGCGCACCGCCGCGCGAGCCGTAGAGGCGGTCGCCGAGCACCGGGTGCCCGAGGGACGCGAGGTGCACCCGCACCTGGTGCGTGCGCCCGGTGCGCAGGCGGCACTCGACGAGGGAGATCCCCCCGCCCACGGCGCGCCGGCACACCAGCGTCGCGGCGGGCTCGCCGCGCGGCGAGACCTCGAAACGCCAGCCGCCGCCGGCGGCGCGGGCGATCGGCGCCTCGACCTCGCGGCGCTCCCAGCCGGGCTCCCCCTCGACCACGGCGAGGTAGCAGCGCTCCACCGTTCCCTGGCGCCAGGCGCCCGCCAGCGGCGCGGTGGCCGCCGCCCGGCGGGCAAACAGCAGCACACCGGAGGTGACGCGATCGAGGCGATGCGCCAGGCGCAGGAACGGCGGCCGTCCCTCCTGGCAGGCGAGCCACAGCAGCAGGCGCTGGTCCATGGCGAGGTCGCCCTCGCACTCGCCGGGACGAGCACCGGCGGCCACTCCCCCCGTTCGCGGCCCCCGCTCTTCGGCGGGCTGCGACAGCACGCCCGCCGGCTTGTCCACCGCCACCAGCCAGCCGTCGTCGCGCAGCACGCTCACCGGCACCGGCTCCGGGGGCATGAACCCCGCGAGCCCTTCCACCGCCGCGAGGTCGACCACATCGCCGGCGGCAACCAGGCGCCCCTGCACGCGCACCAGCTCGCCGTTGCGGCGGACCGCGCCGTCGGCGATGAGCAGCCGCGCCCGGCGGCGCGACAGCGGCGTGGTGGCGGCGAGGAGCTGGTCGAGTCGCTGGCCTGCCAGGTCGGGCCGCACCACCAGGCGCAGCGTGGGAGCGTCCGTCGGCGCCACCGCCGGACTCTCGGCTACCGGCCGAGCCTCGCTGCCAGGTCGAACGGCGAGCGGCGCGCTCCCTCTTCCGCCCTCGGGCTTCGCCGCCGTCGAAGACTCCTCTCCCGACCTCACAGGTAGCCCAGCGAGCGCAGGTTCCGCAGGTACTCGTCGCCACCGGGTCCCGGCGCCGGCACCTCGCGACGGCCGAAGCTCGGCACCTGGGCGGGCGGAGACGGCCAGCGACAGACGTCCGGCGGGGGCGGCAGCTCGGCGCTCTGCGGCAGCCCGACGGCGCGAAAGAGCCCCGCCGCCAGCGCCTCGGGGGTCACCAGCGGCCGGGCGCCGGAGGCGTCACTCGACGGCCCCTCGCAGCTCCGCACCCCGCCCACGCGGCGCCGCCAGAGCACGGCCCGCCCCTCGCCGCCACCGCGCCGGCCGGGGTCGACGACCACCGCCACCGTGCCCCAGCCACCCTTGGCGACGAGGTCACCGAGCAGGCGGTCGGCCGCGCCGAGCTCGGCCGCCATGAGGTCGGCGAACGCCACCTCGCTCCCCTGCCAGCCGTCGGCGGCGAGGTCGACGGCGGGGAGGTAGAGCGCCGCCGCACGCGGCGTGTGCGCCGCCTCGGCGGCGAAGGCGAGGCGGTAGAAGCGCTCCGGCAGCAGCGCTCGCTCGGCGAGCCGCGCCGCCGCCGCCGCCGGGAGGGCGGCGCGGGCGATCCCCAGCGCCGCCTCTTCGTCCCCCGCCGCGACGCGCTCACGCAACGCGGCGAGCTCGGGCTCGCGGGCCGCCGGGGCCACCGCCCCCACCGCCCCCTCGGCGAGCAGCTGGTAGCCGCCATGGGCCACCACCAGCCCCGGCGCGGGGCTCGCCGGGTAGGTTCCCCACCAGCCGACGGCGGCCACCGCCGCGCCGCCGCGTCCCACCAGCTCCCAGAACGCCGGCGCGCTGCGCCGGTTGGAGAGCACCGGCCGCTGCTGTGCGAGACCGAGCGGCCGTGCCACATCGGCCCAGTACCAGCGGAAGGGGCCGTTGACGGCGAGCGCGGTCTCCATCCCGGCGGGCTTGAAGCTGTCGACGGCAGCCACCCCGTGCTCGGGCGTCGGCAACCCGGTGGCGAGCGTGGTCCAGAACGCCGCCGGCGGCTCCTCGCCGCGAGGGTAGGAGAGCACCACGCCGTCGCCGGCCAGGCCGGAGAGCGCCGGCAGCGTGCCGCGGGCGAGGAGGTAGTCGAGCTCGTCGCCGCGGATGCCGTCGATGCCGAGCAGCAGCACCCGCTCTCCTTGCGCCGTGGGCAGGAACGTCGCGGCCGCCACCGGCGTGCGGCCGGCGGCAACCGCCGCCGGGAGCGCCACCAGCACCAGCGCCGCCAGCGCACCGGCCGGCAACAGGTAGCGGCGCACCAGCAGCCGGCGTCGCGGCGCCCGGTCGGTGAGCCGGATGGCGAGGGCAAGGAGCCCCTGGTAGAGCAGCCGGCCCAGCAGGTAGGCCGCCGCCGCCCCGCCCAGCGCCAGCAGCGTCGCCGAGAGAGGCGGCAGCGGCGCCAGCAGCTCGCGCCCGCGCCACAGGGCCAGCGCGAGCAGCCCGACGCCGCCGGCGAGCCCCACCGCGAGGCTCAAGCTGTCGATGCGCAGCGCCGGCCGGAACCGCAGGGCCGCCGCCAGCACGCCGGCGAGGAGGAGGAACGCGAGGCCGAAGAGCAGCGCCGAGACCGGCAGCAGGTGGAGCACCAGCAGCGCGAAGTCGAGCGGCGCGGCGAGCAGGGGCGGATTCCAGGCGAGCAGCAGCAGGGCGCTGCCGAGCGCCATGAGGATGCCGCCCAGGACCCCCAGCTTCGCCGCCAGCGAGGTGGCGGTGGCGAGCGGCCGCTCGGGGCGCAGGGCATCCTGCAGCAGGTACCGCTCGACGCGGTGACTGAGGTAGCCCAGCCGCTGCAGCTCCGAGCGCACCGCCTCGACCTCGGCAGGGTTCGCCGCGTGGCGCGTCATGGCGGGACGGAGCTTACCTGTGGCGACGCCGCCACCTCGGAGCGGGAGGAGGCGGTGGCCCGCCGACCACCGCCCAGGGCCTTTTCTCAGCGCTTGCGGTCGCGGACCGCCACCGCCAGCGTCCGCAACAGGTCGGCCTTCGCTCCCAGCGGCTCCAGGCCAGCGATGGCGAAGTCGAGCAGCTCCGCCGCCAGCGCCTGCGCCCCGGCGACGCCCAGCAGCTTGACGAAGGTCACCTTGTCCGCATCCTTGGCGACGTCCTTGCCCACCTCCGCGGGATCGCCGACGACGTCGAGGAGATCGTCGGTGATCTGGAATGCGAGGCCGAGGTTCTTGGCGTAACGCGTCACCAGCTCGAGCTCGCGCCTCTTGGCGTCGGCGGCCATGGCGCCGAGCTCGGCGGCGGCGATGAACAGCGCCCCCGTCTTGTGGCTGTGGATGTACTCGAGCCGCGCGAGGTCGACGGGTGGCGGGGGAGCGGCCGGCGGCGAGTCGTCGTCCGCGGCTCGTGTCGCCGCCGCCGCCGGTGCCTCGCGGCTCTCGAGGTCGAGGGCCTGACCGCCGATCAGCCCCTCCGTCCCCACCGCCGCCGCCAGGTGGTGGGCGAGGTCCGCCGCCGTGTAGCGGGAGAGCGCCAGCCGCTGCCCGGCCTCGGCGACCAATCCGTAAGCGCGGTTGAGCAGTGCGAACGCGGCGAGCAGCGCCACCTCCTCACCGAACGACAGGTGGACGGTGGGGCGGCCCCGCCGCAGGCGGGCGTCGTCCATCGCCGGCAGGTCGTCGAGCACCAGCGAGCAGGCGTGCACCATCTCCACGGCGCAGGCGAGGTCGAGCACCTCGCCGCGCCGGCAGCCGAGCATGTCGGCCACCGCCAGCGTGAGCACCGGCCGCACGCGCTTGCCCGGACCGGTGAGCGCGTAGAGCATCGCCGCGTGCACCCGCTCGGGGCGCCGATCGGCGGTGACGAGCAGCGCCGGCAGGCGGCGGTCGACGCGCTCGCCGAGTGCCAGCAGGCGCTCGGCGAGCTCGGTCTCACTAGCGCTTGAACGACTCCACGGCCGAGGGCTCGTCGTCGTAGACCTCGAAGACGGTGATCAGCTGGGTGATCTGCAGGATGTCGTTGACCTTCGGTGGCAACCCCACCAGCTTGAGCTTGCCGCCGCGATGGGCGACGCTGGTGTAGGCGGAGACCAGCTCGCCGACACCCGCCGAGTCGATGGTGGTGACGTTCTTGAGGTTGAGCAGGATGTCCCGGGCGCCGCCACCGAGCGCGACCTGCACGGCATCCCGGATGGCGACGTCGCCCACTCCGATGGTGATCTTCCCCCCGACATCCAGGACGGTGACGTCCCCAACCTGGCGCTGGCTGATATTCATGACTTCGCCTCCTCCTCGGCGCGGGCCTCGCCCGCCGCCTTGATCCGCTTGCGCAAGACGACCTCGGTGCCACCACTGGCACCGAAGCGATACTCGACGCGATCCATCAGGCTTCGCATGTAGAAGATGCCGCGCCCGCCCGGCCGCAGCAGGTTCTCGGGCGCGAGAGGATTGGCGACGCTGCCGGGGTCGAACCCTTCGCCCTCGTCGCGCACCGCCACCTCGACGTCCTGGGCGTCGAGCCGCACCTCGACCTCGACCTGCTTGCTGGGGTCGCCGTTGTTGCCGTGCTTGATGGCATTGGCGACGGCCTCGCGCACCGCCAGCCCGATCCAGTGACGGTCGTCCTCGCCGAGCTCGAGACGGCGCAGCAGATCCTCGACCACTGCCTGCACCAGCTCGATGTTCTCGAAGCGGCTCGCCACCGCCAGATACGCCTCGGGCTCCAAGACGGGCATCGCTGTCGCGAGTCTAACAGCGATGCCGCGGCGGCGGCGTGCCCCGGGCACCGACTCACCATGGCAGCCACGCCACCCCCACGGCAGCCACCGGGCCCAGCGCGCTGGCGCCGTGGTGCCACTCGCGCAGCGCCCAGGGGATGAGGAAGATCAGCTGCACGGCGTCGAACAGGAAGTGGGCGGCGATGGCCGGCCAGATGTTCTGTCGCCACCACACCAGGGCGGCAAAGGACAGCGACAGCGCAGTGATGCCAACCAGCAGGAAAGGCTGGTCGTAGGAGAGGTGGGCGAGCACGAAGAGGAGGGTGGAGATGCCGATCCCCACCCGCGGCTGCAGCAAGCCACGGAAGAACAGCTCCTCGAAGACGCCAGCGGAGAGGGCCAGCCCCAGCTTGAGGCCCACCGGCAGGCCGGCGATCCACACGATGAGGGCGGGCGGCTGCGTCGGCAGCAGGCGCTGCCCGCCGACCGCATAGAGCACGCCCACTATCAGCACCAGCACGCCGAGGAGGCCCGGCCAGGCGAGCAGGCCCAGCCCCAGGCCGACCCCGGCCTCGCGCGCCGGACGCGGCGTGCCGAGACCGAGCTGGCGGCCGAGCTCGCGCAGCAACGGGAGACCCGGCGGCATGGCGCCGGCGAAACCGAGCAGAAACCAGAAGAGGATGGCGGCGAGGAGGATGGCATGCAGGGCGAAGAGCGCCGGCAGCGGAACCTCGCTCGGCAGCGGCGCCGCCGGCAGGCCCACCAACCCGAGCGCACGGAAGACGCCGACGTAGAGCACGAGCGCCACCACCAGCAGCGCCGCGCCGCGCCGCCAGAGCTGGCGAAACCCCGGCGGCGCGAGCCCGCGCGCGAACGTCAGCTGGTCCACCGCCATGGCGCTGACACACGCCAGCACCACCGGGCCGATCAGGCGCAGCGGCTGCAAGGGCTCAGCTCTCCGGCGGCGGCGGCGGCAGCACCAGCACCGGACAGTGCGCGTCGCGCAGCACCCCCTCGGCGGTGCTGCCCATGAAGACGCTGCGCAGACCGCTGCTGCCGTGGCGCGCCAACACGATGAGGTCGGCGCCGAGGTCGGCGGCGACGGCGGCGATCTCGCGCCGCGGGCGACCGCGCACCACCACCCGCTCCACAGCCGCTCCCGGGGGGGCGACCTCGAGCAGCTCCTGCATGTGGTGCAGCGCCCGCTCGCGCATCGTCTTGTAGAACTCCTCGTCGGGATGGTCCCAGGCGAACAGCTCGGGGTAGGGGAAGCTGTCCTCGATCACCGTGAGCAGGGCGATCTCCGCCCCGGCGGTGCTGGCGAGCCGCAGGCCGTACTCCAGCGCGCGCCGGGAGTCATCGGAGAAGTCGAGAGGAATGAGGATCTTCCTGCAGGGGAACGCCGTGCTCATCACCACTCCTGGAACGGCCGCCGGGCAAGGGACGTAGCGCCGGGCCGCCGTGGCGAAGGATCGTAACAGAGGGCCGGCACCGTCTCGCGGCGGCGAGCGGACGGCAGCAAGAAGCGCCGGATCAGGACGGATTCGGAGCGCCTCGAAGATACCGCCTCGGGGGTGGTGGACGACAGCCCTCCCTGTTCTAACATTCCCGCGCCACGCCTTCGCAAGCTCCCGAACGGCCGGTGAACCCGCCGCGATCCTGCGGCGCAACGACCACCAGGCCGGCCGACATCCAGTGCGGGATTCGCCCGCTGCAAGGGGACCTCCCATGGCCGACAGCCGGTCGCGTCGTGTCTGCCTTCGCTCGACCACGCTCCCCGCTCTCCTGTTGATCGCGAGCGCGAACGCCTCCTGGGCCGCACCGCCGCGCACCCTCGCCGCCGCTCCCGAGGTCGAGGTGGGAGCGGTCGCCGGCAGCGCCGCGGTGGCGAGGTTCGAGGGCGTCGCGCGTACCGACGACGGTCGTATCCAGGTGATGGTCGAGCTGCAGGTCCCCCCGGCGGCGGTCGCCTACGCGGCGGCCATGGAAGGCCTGGCGGTCAACGACGCGGCAGCGAAGGCGGTTGCCGGCAGCATCTCGCGCTCCCAGGTCGACCGTATTCGCGCCGAGCAAGCGAGCATGGTGCCGCAGCTCACCGGCAGCGTCATCGGGGGGCGGGAGCTGTTCCGGGTGCAAAAGGCGCTCAACGGCATCGCCCTGGCGGTGGACCCGAGCGCCTCGAGGCGCTGCTCGCCACCCCCGGTGTCAAGCGCGTGCTGCCGATCTATCCCGAGGTACCTACCAACTCCACCAGCGTGCCGTTCATCGGCACGCCCGAACGTCTGGGGCAACACCACCGTCCCACCCTTGCCCGCGGGAGCCGACGGCACCGGCATCCGCATCGGCATCATCGACACCGGCATCGACTACCTGCACGCCGACTTCGGCGGCACCGGCCTGCTCGCCGACTACCAGGGTGAAGCGACCGACACCTCGGGCTACACCACCGTCGGCACCGCCGCCTCGGCAGCTTCCCCACCGCCAAGGTGGTGGGGGGCACCGACTTCGCGGGGAACGCCTACACCGGCGCCAACGCCCCTGTCCCCGACGCCAACCCGATGGACTGCATCGGCCATGGCAGCCACGTCGCCGGCACCGCCGCCGGTCTCGGGCGTCGACGCCGGCGGCAACCCCTATGCCGGACCCTAGGAACACCAGCACTCCATTCGGCAGCCTGCGCATCGGCCCGGGGACGGCTCCCGAGGCGTTGCTCTACGCTCTTCGCGTCTTCGGCTGCGCCGGCAGCACCGGCCTGACCACCTCGCCATCGACTGGGCGATGGATCCCAACGGCGACAACGACCTCTCCGACCACCTCGACGTCATCAACATGTCGTTGGGATCGAACTTCGGCAGCGCCGTCAACGCCACCTCGGTCTCCTCCGACAACGCGGCGCTCGCCGGCGTCATCGTCGTCGCCTCCGCCGGCAACGCCAGCGACACCTTCTTCATCCCGGCAGCCCCGGCGCCTCGACCCGCGCCATCGCCACCGCCGCCTCGGTGGACGGCGGCGGTCGGCGGTGTCGGTGCGGGGTCAATTCGCCGGTCGTCGATCGCCGGCAACTACCTCGGCGGCGCGGCCGCCTTCGGGCCATCGCCCGCTGGGGAGACCGCCGACGCGGTGATCGCCGCCGATCCGGCCACGGCGCAACCGGGCGGTCTCGCCTCCGACGCCTGCTGCGCGCTGACCAACGCGGCCGCCATCGCCGGCAAGCTCTGCGTGGTCGATCGCGGCACGTGCAGCTTCAAGACCAAGGCCCTCAATTGCCAGAACGCCGGCGCGATCGGCACCATCGTCGTCAACAATGCACCCGGCTCGCCGCCACCGGGCATGGCCGACGACCCGACCATCGTCACGCCGATCACCATCCCCAGCGAGATGGTCTCCATCGTCGACGGCACGACGATCAAGAGCACCATCACCTCCTCGCCACCAGTCAACGCGACGCTGCTCGGCCAGCCCGGCGGCGACACCGTGGCGAGCTTCTCCTCGCGTGGACCGCGACGCGTCTTCGGCGCGCCGCTGCGCCTCAAGCCGGACATCGCCGCTCCTGGCCTCAACATCACGTCCGTTCAGACCGGCGTCACCTGCACCGGCACTGCCCCCTCGACCGGCTGCCTGGTGCCCAACGCCAGCGGCAACATCGCCGGCAGCCAGCCGCTGATCCTCTCCGGCACCTCGATGGCAGCGCCCCACATGGCCGGCATCATGGCCCTGCTGCGCGAGCTCGAGCCCGACTGGTCGGTCGAGGAGCTCAAGGCGCTGGCAATGAACTACGCCACCCATGACCTCACCCTCTTCCCGGCGGCGACGCCCCCCGGTTCGGACCGTCGCGCGTCGGCGCCGGCCGCGTCGATCCCTCCAAATCAGCCCTCGGCGACGTCCTCGCCATGAACGCCGACGACGCCGGGCTGGTGAGCGTCACCTTCGAGCCCGAGGCGGTCGGCCCCGGCCCGGTGGTGCGCACCAAGAAGGTGCGCGTGGTCAACAAGGGGCAGACGGCACAGACCTACGACCTCGCCTTCGACACCGTCGTCGACTCTCCCGGCGTCGCCTTCTCGTTGCCGGGCGGCAGCTCGGTCACCGTGCCCGCCGGCGAAACGGTGGAGATCGACGTGCAGATGACGGCGACGCTGCCGGCCATGGAGCACACTCGTGACGCCTCCCTCTTCGCAACCCAGGGGGTGCAGGCCAACTACGGCGACCAGCCGCGCAACTTCCTCACCGAGGAGGGGGCATACCTCACCTTCAGCCAGAGCGCCACGCTCAAGCTCCGGCTGCCGGTGTACATGGCAGAGCGGCCCGCTTCCGACATGGCCGCCGCCGACCACATCGTCACCGGCGGTGCCGGCAGCGGCTCGACCACCATCGCGCTCTCCGGCAGCGGCCTCTGCACCGGCACGCTGGCGGCCGGCCCCACCTGCACCGGCAGCTTCCCCACCGACGTCGAGTCGCTGGTCTCCCCCTTCGAGCTGCAGGTTGTATCGGGAGTCGACCCGGTGAGCTCGACCGACTACGCCGACATCCACTACGGCGGCATCGCCTACCTGCAGACGGGCGGCTCGCTCAACATCAACAACGACCTGGTGATGTTCGGGGTCGCCAGCTGGGGTGACTGGTCCACGCCCAGCGACGTCGCCTACAACATCTGCATCGACAACAACAACGACGGCATCTACGACCGCGCCATCATCAACAGCAATCCCGCCATCTTCGTCGCCAATGCCTCGTTCAACGACAACTTCGTCCGCGATCGTCCAGAACCTCAGCACCTCCGGCTTCAGCATCCTCGGGCTGGGGTCGCCGGTGAACCTGGTGGGACCCGACGTCGTCGACTCCGCCCTCCACCTCAACAACGTCATGCTGCTGGGCGCCTCGCCGGCACAGCTCGGCTACACCTCGACGGCGGTGACCTCGATCAAGTACAAGGTCGTCACCTGTCCCGGCACCAACCCGGGCTGCGCCCGCTCGACGACCGGCGATCACTGCACGCCGGCTGCCGGCACTTTCTTCGATCAGGCGGCAGGTCCCTTCTCCTGGGACTGGGCCAACCAGGGTCTGAGCTTCGGTGGCGACTTCCTCGACGAGGACCTCAACGGCAAGGCCCTGCCGGTGACCTGGAACAGCGCCAACCTGACCGCCAACGGCTCGCTCGGCGCGCTGCTGCTGCACCATCACAACGGAGTGGGCAAGCGCGCCGAGGTGGTGCTGCTCGACACCCCAGCCGGTGCCGCGCCGGCGGCCGACCTCGCCCTCACCAAGACGGTCGACGTCCCGGCGCCGGCCGCCGGTGGCGCCGTCGTCTTCACCCTCATCGTCACCAACAACGGGCCCAGCGACGCCACCGGCGTGGTGGTCAACGACTTCCTGCCCGACGGCCTCACCTGGCTCTCCGACGACGGTGGCGGCGCTTACAACCCGGCGACCGGGCTGTGGACCATCCCCGGGACGATCGTCAACGGCGCCTCGGCGACGCTCCACATCACCGCCACCGCCGACAGCACCGAGCCGCTGGTCAACGTCGCCGAGATCGGCGCCGGCTCGCCGCTAGACCCCAACCCGGCCAACAACCGCGCCACCACGGCGGTGCGGGCGCCGCGCTCGGCCGACCTGCACCTGACCTTCGGCGCCAACGTCGGCACCGCCAACCCGGGGCAGACCATCGTCTACACCCTGACGGTGACCAACAGCGGCCAGGATCCCGCCTACAGCGTCGACGTGCAGGAGGCCTTCAACCCGTTCCCGGGCCTCGCCCGCGTGCCAATAACGGTCTCCCAGGGTGTCTACGACCCGGCCACCGGCCACTGGGACCTCGCCAGCCTGCCGGTGGGAAATACCGCCACGCTCTCCTTCAGCGTCACCGCCCCCAGCATGGCGGGGAACCTGGTGAACATCGCCGCCACCTCCTCGGCGCTGCGACCCGCGCGCACCAAGGCAGCCGATCCCAACCCGATCGACAACACGGCGACCGCCACCGTGCTCATCCTCTCCCCCGCCTCGATCGGCACCCGCACCAAGACGGTGACCGGCAGCTTCCAGGAGGGGGGCTCGATCACCTACACGGTGACCATCCAGAACAGCGGCACCTTCGACCAGCAGGACAACTCGGGCGATGAGCTCAGCGACGTGCTGCCCGCGTCGCTCACTCTGGTGAGCGCCGCGGCCACCGCGGGCACCGCGATCGCCAACGTCGGCACCAACACCGTCACCTGGAACGGCGCCATCACGGCTGGCGGCTCGGTGACGATCACCATCAACGCCCTCATCAACAACGGCACCCACGGCACCACCATCACCAACCAGGGCACCATCAACTTCGACGCCGACGGCAACGACACCAACGAGTCCACCACCCTCACCGACGACCCGGCGGTCGGCGGCGCGGACGACCCCACCAGCTTCGACGTCGCCGGCATCGCCGCGGTGCCGACGCTCTCGGGGCTCGCCGCTCTCTTCCTCGGACTCGCCCTCGCCGGCCTTGCCCTGATGGCGATCCGGCCGCGCAACTGACCTGACGCTGGGCTGGGTGGCGGGCGGCAGCCGCCTGCCCACCGGTGCAGCCAGAGCGGACATTTCCGCGAGGCGTAGAGCTCGGGTCGTGGCCTCCGGCAGAGAGCGGCACCAGCCGCCCGCCCTCGCTGGGCAGCTAGCTAGAGCGCACATTCCCGTTTGGCTGCTACGACGCCAATCTCGGCAGATTGACTCGCCGTGAGGATGTCCGTACGATGCCTTCGGCATGCGACAGCGGCCAGGTAGCTCCTGCCTCAGCGTGGCGCGCTGGCTTCGAACGCTGATCTGTGTCGCGCTCGCCCTGGCGCCCCTCGCCCTCGGCGCGCACTCGCACGCGGACTCGCGGGAGAGCGTCCGCCCGCCGTGCGAACGGTGCATGCTGGCGCAGCACACACCGGCCCTGCAGCTCCTCAGCGAGCCGCTGCTGCTGCCTCTGCCGCTCTGCGAGACGGTGACGGTGGCGCCACCGCAGGCAACGACCGAGCCGGCGCACCTCTTCCCGAGCGGACGCGCGCCGCCGGCCGCCGCTCCTGCCGTCTAGCCCGGTCGCTCCTGGGCGCCATCGCGCGGCCCGGCGCCGTCGTCCACGCGCCGCGGCGACGCCGATCCGAGCCGTCGACGAGCCGGCTGCAGAAGCCGGTCGCCGTCGTCGCCGGCAGGCTCGCCTGCCGGCGGCGTGAGCCGCCGAGACGAGTGCCACCGACCAGCGGAGGGATTCCCGCTTGCGTACCCTCGATCGCGCTCCCACCATGCCACCGATCGACCCCTACCGCGGGGTCGTCCTCGTTCTCTTCAGCGCGGCGCTCGTGGCCACCGTGCTCTCCGCCGCGGCTGCTCTCGTGCTCGCTCTCGCGGTGCTCCTCGACGTGGCGCTGACCCTGGCGCTCGCGGCCGGCGTCCTGCTCGGCGTCGCCTACGCGCAGCGCCAGCGGGCGCGCCCGCCAGCGGCGGGAAGCGATGCTGGGGCGGGCCCCGGGGCCGCCGCAGCAGCGACGGTAGTGGCGAGAGCTGCAAGGGTCGCCGAGATGTCGCTGTCTGGCCAACCTGCTGGAACCGGCGTCACCGGCCCGACCGCCGCGACCACCGCCCCGGCCGCCACAGAAAGCCCGCCCGCAACGTCAACGCCCGTCGATCGTCCCGCGCCGTCCACTCCCACCCCGGGGGGCGCCGTCGCGTTGGCGGCCGCAGCTGCGGCTCGCTGGCGGAGCTGGTCGGGGCGGCTGGCGGCCTCTGGGCTGGCGGCCACTGACCGAGTCCGCCTGGCGACTGCGCTCGGTGGTGGTCTCGGTGTCGCACTGCTGCTCGTCGCCGTCCTGCCAGCAGCCCCCCTCTCGCCGTTGCGCGCTGGCGCCGCTGCGGCGGCATGCCTGGTGGCGGCCGGCCTTGCCGCCACTGCAGCCCGCTACCTCGGCGCGCTGGATCCCTCCGCGCTGCCGGAGGCTCCCGGCCTCACTCGCGGCGCCCGCATCGTGGCCTGGATCCTGGTGCTCGCCGGCGTGGCGATCGGCCTCACCTGGGCCCGCCTCGCGGTGCCGGCGCAGATCGTGCGCCTGCTGGTGCTGATCGTCGACGCCGCCGTGTGCCTGGGCCTCGGCTCCCGCCGCCGGCCTGCCGAGCCCGCCGAGCCCGCCGAGCCCGCCGAGCCCGCCGAGCCCGCCGACGACGGCATCGTGGCACCGCCACGTGGCGACGTCTTCCCCCTCGACCTCGGCGTGCTCGCGCTGCTCGGCAGCCGCGCCAACCCGCTGGCGAGCCTCCTCGACACCGCCGAGCGACAGCTCGGCATCGACCTGCGCTCGACCTGGGCGCTCACCATCGTCCGTCGCAGCCTCGAGCCCCTGCTGGTCGGGCTGCTCCTGCTCGGCTGGCTGTCGACGTCGCTCACCATCGTGCGCATCGGCGAGGAGGGGCTGGTAGAGAGGCTGGGCGTGCCGGTCCGCGGGCGGCCACTGGCTCCGGGGATTCACCTGCATTGGCCCTGGCCGGTCGACCGCGCCATCCGCCTGTCGGCGCTGCGGGTACGAACGCTGACCCTGGGTCACGAAGGCGAGGAGGAGGGTGGACCGGAGAACGTCCTGTGGGCGCGCCAGCACGCCCTCAACGAGTACACGCTGCTGCTCGGCAACGGCCGCGACCTCATCACCGTCGACGCCGCCGTGCAGTTCCGCATCCGCGACGCGCGGAAGTGGCACTACGGCTGCCAGAACCCCGCCGACGCCCTGCGCGCCATCGCCTACCGAGCGGTGATGCGCTCGACCGTGAATCGCACGCTCGAGCAGGCGCTCTCCGAGAACGTCGTGTCGCTCACCCGCCGCATGCGCGCCATGGTGCAACACGACGCCGATGCTCTCGGCCTCGGCGTGGAGGTGGTGGCATTCACCGTCGGCGGCATGCACCCACCGGTACCGGTGTCCGCCGACTACCAGGCGGTGGTCTCGGCGGAGCTGCGCAAGGTGACGGCGACCATCGACGCACAGGTGTTTCGCAATCAGACGGTGCCGGCTGCCGAGGCCGACGTCGTCCGCGGCCTCGACGCCGCACGCGCCGAAGGCGCCGAGGCCCGCGCCCGCGCCGCCGGCGAGGCGTGGGGCTTCCGCACCCTGGAGTCACAGGCTCGTGCCGCGCCAGCCGACTACTTCTTCCGCCGTCGGCTGGAGACGCTCGAGAAGGGGCTTGCCGGCCGGGCCTTCACGGTCGTCGACAGTCGCATCCAGCGCGATGGAGGTGAGCTGTGGCTGATTCCGTGAACGAGCGACCCGCGGCCGAGATCGATCACCCGGCTCGGCGGCCGGCCGGCGACCCCGCACGGCGCGCCTCGCGGCAGCAGCGCTGGCTGCGGGGCATCGTCGGCACGCTGGCGCTGGTCGCCATCGTCTTCTACGCCACCTGCGTGGTGGTGCGCGAGGGCGAGGCGGTGCTCGTGACGCGCTTCGGCCGTCCGCTGCGCGCCGCCACGCACCCGGGCCTGCACTGGAAGCTGCCGTGGCCGATCGATCGCGCCATCCGGCTCGACATGCGGCGGCGCGTCTACGAGACCGGGCACACCGAGATGCTCACCCGCGACAAGAAGAACATCATCGTCCGCACGTTCGTGGTGTGGCGCATCGGCGACGCATTGGCCTTCGTGCAGGCGATCGGCGGCGACCAGGGGGGAGCCGAGGCCAAGCTCGACGGCCTGCTCACGAACGCGGCGATCGGCACGCTCGGCGGCCACGACCTCTCGGCGCTGGTCTCCACCGACCTCCCCGATCTGCAGGTGGACGCGATCGAGTCCGAGCTCTTGGCGGCCTCGGCGCCGGTGGCACTGCGCAGCTACGGCGTCGACATCGAGCAGATTCGCATCGAGCGCATCGCGCTGCCCGAGGAGAACGTCACCGCCGTCTTCGAGCAGATGCGGGCCGAGCGCCGCCAGTTCGCGGCCAGGTTCCAGGCCGAGGGGGAGCGCGAGGCGAGCCGCATCCACTCCGAGGCCGAGCTGGCGGCGGCGAAGATTCGCGCCAAGGGCGCCGAGGAGGAGGCGCGCATCCGCGGCGAGGCCGCGGCCGAGGTGGCGAACACCTACGCCGACGCCCACCGCGTCGACCCCGAGCTCTACCGCTTCACCCGCTCGCTCGAGTCGCTCGACAAGCTGGTCACGGGGAACACCTCGCTGATCCTGCGCACCGACTCCGAGCCGTTCTCCCTGCTGCAGAGCAAGGAGCCGCAGTGAGGACGCCGGTGAGACGGCTCGGCCCGCCCTCCGAGATGCGGCGCCTGGCGGCGCCCCTCGGCCGGCTGCTCGACGGCGCCTGGCGGCGGATGCACTGGTGGGTCGCGGCGATGGCGGTGCTGTACCTGCTCTCCGGCATCACCGTCGTGCAGCCCGACGAAGTGGCGGTGGTCCTGCGCTGGGGACGGCTGGTGGGAGACACGCCGGCCCTCCAGCAGCACGGGCCCGGTTTGCTCTTCGCCCTGCCGCGACCGATCGACCAGGTCGTGCGAGTGAAGGTCAAGCGCGTCTGCGAGCTGACCATCGACACCCTCGCCAGCGGCACCGGGTGGGCGACCGAGACCACCCTCGACCCGCTCACCGAGGGCTATGCGCTCACCGGCGACCGGAACATCGTGCAGGTCGAGATGGTGGCCCGCTATCAGGTGCGCGAGCCCGCCGAGTGGGCCTTCTACGGCCCACCGGCCGACGACGTGCTGCGGGTCGAGGTGAGCGCGGCGATGGTCCGCTCGCTGGGCGAGATGGGAGTCGACCGGGTGCTCGCCGACGGCCGCAAGGACCTCGTGGCTCTGGCCACTCGCCGCGCCCAGGCCGGGCTCGACGCCGCCCACTCCGGGCTCGAGCTGGTCTCCCTCGAGCTCACCCAGCTTGCACCGCCGACGGCGTTGGCGGCCGACTTCGAAGCCGTGCAGAGCGCCTTCATCGGCGCCGAGACGAGGAAGAAGGAGGCCCAGGCCTTCGCCCAGGTCGCCGTGCCCCAGGCGCAGGCGACCGCCGACGCCACGGTGCAGGCGGCGCGTGCCGACGCCGCCCGCGAGCTGGCCACCGCGCGCGGCGACGCCGAGGCCTTCACGGCGCTGGCGCGCGAGTACCGGGCCAACCCGCGGGTCGTGCGCGAACGTCTCTACCGCGACGCCGTGGACGGCGCCACCGCCGCCGCCGGCAGCCTGCGCTGGGTGCCTCCGCCACCGCTCGGCGGTCGCTATCAAGGTCTGCGCATCTCCATTTCGCCGCCGACGGCCGGCGAAATCGAGCCAGATTTAGGCAACACCAGCAGTGGCAACTAGTCAACGATCCCCAGCTGAAGGCCCACCATGACCGACCTCGCCATCCCGGCTCCCCCGGCCCTCGACGACACCGCTGTCACGCTCGCGCCCGAGGAGCGTCGGCGCATCGGCTTCCGTCTCGGCACCGGGCTCGCCGGCGCCGGCTTGCTCGCCCTCGGCACGTTGCTGGTGCGGCTCGAGCCCGACCAGTGGCAGCTCGGCGAGCTGTGCCGCGCGCTGGCGGCGCTGATGGTCGGCGTGCCGACACTGGTCTCGGGCATCCGCGGCATGGTGACCGGCGACACCCGCCGCGCCACGGACCAGCTGGTCGCCATCGCCGTCCTCGCGGCGGCGGCGAGCGGCGAGTTCGTCACCGCCACTTTGATTCCGCTCTTCCTCGAGGTCGGCCGCCTCTTCGAGGAGCGCAGCTCGCTCGGCGCCCGTGCCGCCATCGACGGCATCCGCGCGCTCGGCGCCCGCCAGGCGGTGCGCTGGCGCCAAGGCGTCGAGGAGCGGGTCGACCCCGCCGCGCTCGCCCCCGGCGACGAGATCCTCGTCCGCCCCGGCGAGCGGATCGCCGTCGACGGCACCGTCCTCGAGGGCCGCGCCGCCGTGGATCAGTCCGCCATCACCGGCGAATCGCTGCACGAGGACGTCGGACCCGGCAGCCCGGTGTTCGCCGGCACGGTGGCGCTCGACGGCCTCCTGCGGGTGCAGGTGCGCGGCAGCGGCGCCGACACCGTGCTCGGCAGGGTCGTCCAGCTGCTCGCCGAGGTGGAGGGCGCCTCGGTGCCGTTGCTCCGCCTCTTCGAGCGCCGGGCCGGCGTCTGGCTGCCCCTGGTGCTCACCGCCGCCGCCACCACGCTGTTCTTCACCGCGAACCTCTCGCGCGCCATCGCCGTGCTGGTGGTGGCGACGCCCACCGCGCTGGTGGTGGCTGGTCCCGCCGCCATGGTGGCGGCGATGACGGTGGCCACCCGCCTGCGCATCCTCATCAAGAGCGCCGACTTCCTCGAGCGCGCGTCCGAGGTCGACACGCTGGTTCTCGACAAGACCGGCACCGTCACGGTCGGAGCGCCGGCGGTGATCGCGATCCAGCCGGTCGCCGGGATCTCCGAGCCGACGCTGCTCGCGGTGGCGGCGAGCTGCGGCTTCGGCTCCCTGCACCCGGTGTCGCGGGCGCTGGTCGCGGCCGCCCAGACGCGCGGCATCGTGCCGACGCCGCCGCAGCGAGCTGCAGGAACGTCCCGGGCTGGGCGTCGTGGCACGAGTCGACGGCGAGGAGGCGGTGTTGGGCCGGCGCGCGCTGCTCGTAGAGCTCGGCATCGCCGTCCCGGCAGCGAGCGAAGAGGACGCCTCGCAGGTGTGGGTGGCCCGCGGCGGGCGCTACCTCGGCAGCCTGGTGCTGCGCGATCGGCCACGCCCCGAGGCGCGGGCAGCGCTCGACGCCATGCGGAGGCTCGGCATCGACCGCCTGGTGCTGCTCACCGGCGACCGCTCGGCGGTGGCGAACGAGGTGGGCAGCGCGCTGGGCATGGACGAGGTGGTTGCCGAAGTGCTGCCGGCGCAGAAGCTCGAGGTGGTGCGCAGCGAGCAGGCGGCGGGGCGTACGGTGATGATGGTCGGGGACGGCGTGAACGACGCCCCCGCACTCGCCGGCGCCGACGTCGGCGTCGCCATCGGCGCCGAGCTCAACGAGGTGGCGCTGGGCGGCGCCGACGTCGCGCTGCTCGGCACCGACCTCGGTCGCCTGCCGCGCCTCATCCAGCTCGCGGACACCACCCGACGCATCATCGGCCAGAGCGTGTGGCTCGCCTTCGGGCTGTCGCTGGCGCTCATCGCGCTCGCCGCCGCGGGGATCCTCGACCCCTTGACCGGCGCGCTGGCGCAGAGCGCCGCGGTGCTGGTGGTGGTAGTCAACAGCGCCCGCATCCTGCGCGCCCGCCTCGACGGCGCGCCGGCCGTGCCGCCGGAGCCGGCGTCATGAGCGCCTTCGCCACCCTGGCCCTCCCCGCTGGCTCGCGGCCCGAGAACCAGCGCCGGCACCTCGCTTCGAGGGGGGGGCCGGAAAACGCTCCGACGCCTTCGGCTCCCGCGGGCGTCCTGCGAGCCGGGGTCGAGCTCGCGCGACGGGCCCTGACCTTTCTCGGCCACCCGTATCGACATGGCGGCCAGACCTCGCCATGGGAGTCGACTGCGCGAGCTTCGTCCGCCTCCTCGACTACCGGCGTCACGATGCCGGCGGCCGGCGGCTGCTACCCACCGGTGCGGCGGTAGCCACGGGCGCCGATGCGGGCTCAGCGGAGGCAGCCCCGCTCGAGGCCAGGTGAAACCGGCGGTGCTCAGCGCAGCCGCAGCTGGTAGCCGCGCAGCTGGCTGAGGGCGCCCATCAGCCGCGAGGCCTTGCGGTTCTTGTGCTGGATCGCCGGGACGTCGTCGAGCGGCACCTGCTCGCTTCGCGTCTCGCGCAGCAGCTTGTCCATCTCGAGGGCGAGCTTGTCGAGCTCGCCGCGGTCGAGACGCTTGTAGGTGCGCTCGTTGACGAGGATGTAGCCGTCGGCGATCTGCTGCGCCATCGCCCAGGCGCTGCCGCCCATGAAGTTGCCCATGTTGGCAGTATTTTAGGCTCGATTCGCTGTGTTATGCTGCCGCCCCGGCGCGGCGCGCCGCGCCCCCCTTTTCGCCACCTTCCGTTCAACGTCAGGCCGGGCACCGCCAAGGAGCCTTCCCGTGCACTCCAGGAGCATCCCGTGAGCCGCTTCCCCGGCGTCGACTTCATGGACTTCGACTCGCTGCTCGGCGAGGACGAGCGGATGGTCCGCGACAGCGTGCGGGCCTGGGTCGACCAGCGCTTCATGCCGCTGATCGTCGACTGCCACCGCGAGGCGCGCTTCCCCATCGAGCTGGTGCCCGAGATGGGCGCGCTCAACCTCTTCGGCGCCACCATCGACGAGTACGGCCTCCCCGGCCTCAACAACGTCGCCTACGGGCTCACCATGCAGGAGCTCGAGCGCGGCGACTCCGGGCTGCGCAGCTTCGTCTCGGTGCAGAGCGGGCTCGTCATGTACCCCATCCACGCCTTCGGCTCGCAGGCGCAGAAGGACACCTGGATCCCCCGCCTCGGGTCGGGCGCGGCCATCGGCTGCTTCGGGTTGACCGAGCCCGACTTCGGCTCCAACCCTGGCGCCATGCGCACCACGGCGCGGCGCGAGGGGGACGGCTGGGTGCTCGACGGCGCCAAGCAGTGGATCACCAGTGGCACCCTCGCCGACGTCGCCGTGGTGTGGGCGAAGACCGACCAAGGGATCCGCGGCTTCCTGGTCGAGAAGGGGACCCCCGGCTACACCGCCGCCGACCAGCACGGCAAGCTGTCGCTGCGCGCGTCGGTGACCTCCGAGCTCGGCTTCCACGACTGCCGCATCCCCGGCGATGCCATCCTGCCCAAGACCAGCGGCCTCAAGAACGCCCTGATGTGCCTCACCCAGGCGCGCTACGGCATCGCCTGGGGCGCCCTCGGCGCGGCGATGGACTGCTACCAGACCGCGCTCACCTACGCCAAGGAACGGGTGCAGTGGAACGGGCAACCCATCGCCAGCCACCAGCTGGTGCAGGAGAAGCTCGCCTGGATGATCACCGAGATCACCAAGGGGCAGCTGTTGGCCCTGCAGCTGGGGCGCCAGAAGGACCTCGGCAAGGCCCGTCCCCACCACGTCTCGATGGGCAAGCGCAACAACGTCTGGGTGGCCCGCGAGTGCGCGCGGCTGGCGCGCGAGATCCTCGGCGCCAACGGCATCGTCGACGACTTCCCGGTGATGCGCCACATGATGAACATCGAGTCGGTGTTCACCTACGAGGGCACCCACGACATCCACGCGCTGATCATCGGCGAGGCGGTCACCGGCATCGCCGCCTTCAACGCGCCGCGCCCTGCCGAGCGCGAGGGCACGCCGCAGCCGCCATCGCCGGTGGCCGCCGGCAGCGGGAGGTAGCGCCATGGAGCACCTCCTCGAGCAGGACTTCATCCGCGTCGCCGAGCAGGCGGCGATCGCCGCCGCCCAGACCATGGGCCGCGGCGACCGCAAGCACTCGGACTTCGTGGCGGTGGAGGCGATGCGCCGCGAGATGGACACCCTGCCCATCCACGGCCGGGTGGTGATCGGCGAGGGCGAGCGCGACAAGGCGCCGATGCTCTACGTCGGTGAGGAGGTCGGCGCCGCCAAGGGCAATGGCGGCGACGCCGAGGTCGACATCGCCGTCGACCCGCTGGAGGGCACCAACCTCTGCGCCACCGGCGCCCCGGGAGCCATCGCCGTGCTCGCCGCCGCGGAGCGCGGCGGCCTGCTCTACGCCCCCGACATCTACATGGAGAAGCTCATCGTCGGCCCCACCGCGCGCGGCGTCGTCCACCTCGACGCCCCAGTGTCGGAGAACCTGCGCAACATCGCCAAGGCGTTCAAGCGCGAGGTCTCCGACCTCACCGTGGTGGTGCTCGAGCGCGACCGCCACGCGCAGCTGATCGAGGACATCCGCAGCGCCGGCGCGCGCATCCGGCTGATCGGCGATGGCGACCTCTCGGCGGGGATCTCGGCGGCGGTGCGCGGCACCGGCGTGCAGGCGGTGATGGGCATCGGCGGCGCGCCGGAGGGGGTGCTCACCGCCGCCGCCCTGCGCTGCCTCGGCGGCGAGATCCAGGCGCGGCTGCGGCCCCTCAACGACGAGCAGAAGCAGCGGCTGGTCGAGGAGAAGATCGAGGACGCCGACCGCATCTACCACACCGAAGACCTGGCTCCCGGCGAGCAGATCTTCTTCGCCGCCACCGGCGTCACCGACGGCGAGCTGCTGCACGGCGTGCGCTTCTTCGGCGCCGGCACCCGCTGCTCGACGCTGTTCCTCTCGGCCCACCAGCAGATCATCCGCTTCGTCGACACCATCCACCGGCTCGACGCCGAGATGCCGGTGCTGCTGCGCTGAGATGTCTGCCGCCCCTCTCTCCACGCCCCCTCCCTCCCCTCGTCGGCCTGGTGGACCCCATTGCCGTTCACGGGTCGGGGACCTCGACGTCAGGGGCCCGGGGCCCCTTCCTCTCCCGTGATCAAGAACGACCGCTGGATCCGCCGCTGGGGGGAGGGCGGGGGCGTCGTCCCCTATGCCGCCGACCAGGTCAATTCCGCGTCCTACGACGTGCGGGTCTCCGACCACTGGATCTGCCCCACCCGCGACCCCGAGGAGTTCACCGCCGACCACGCCAAGCTCTTCCCCGGCGAGGTGGTGCTCGCCTCCACCATCGAGTACGTGCGGATCCCACGCAACGTCGCCTGTGACCTCAAGCTCAAGTCGACTCTCGGCCGGCTGTGGATCAACCACTCGCTGGCCGGCTGGTGCGACCCCGGCTTCGAGGGCCAGATCACCCTCGAGCTGCAGAACCTCGGTCCCGTCCCCTTCGTCCTCCACGCCGGGCGCCGTATCGCGCAGCTCATCTTCATCGCCATGGAGGAGGAGCCCGAGGTGGCCTATGGCGAGCCGGGCTCGGGCAGCCACTACCAGGGGCAGCGGGGGACGACGACGGCGCGCTAGCAATCCCGTAAGCTCGGCGTAGCGATGGCGGGGTCGATCGACGGGCTCACCGTGGCGCTCTACGACGAGCTGCGGCGGCTGGCGCGCCAGCGGCTGCGCGGCGAGCGCGGGGGCCACACCCTGCAGACCACGGCGCTGGTGCATGAGGCCTACCTCCGCCTCGCCGGCTCCGAGCCCGGCGCCCACGACCGCGTGCACTTCCTCGCCCTCGCCGCCCGCACCATGCGTCGGGTGCTCATCGACCACGCCCGCGCCCGGGCGAGCGAGAAGCGCAGCGGCGCCGCCCTGCAGGTCTCCCTCGACGCGGCGCCGGAGGTTCCCGCCGAGGAGGCGTCGCCCGTCGACGTGCTCGACGTCGATCGTGCGCTGGCTGCGCTCGAGCGCATCGATGCCCGCAAGGCCCGCCTGCTCGAGCTGCAGGTGTTTGGCGGCCTCTCCTACGGCGAGCTGGCCGAGGCCACAGAGGTGTCGGTGGCCACCGTTCATCGCGAGCTGCGGCTGGGCCGCGCCTGGCTACAGCGAGCACTGGCGGCTGAAGGCGCCGCGCCCCCTGCCGACGGAGCCCGCGGCTGAACCCCGAGCTCTGGCGCCGCGTCGAGGAGCTGTTCGAGGAGGTCTACCGGCTGCCTCCGGAGGAGCAGGAGGCACACGTGCTGCGGCGGTCGGACGGTGACGCGGAGCTCGCCCGCGAGGTGCTGTCGCTGCTCGCCCACGACGAGGCGACGGCCGGCGGCGCCGGCACCGTCATCGAACAGGCGGTCGGCACCAGCGCGGCGTCGCTCGTCGCCGCGCTCGATCGCCCCGGCAGCCAGCGCCTGGGCCCCTACCGGCTGCTGCGGCCCCTGGGCGAGGGCGGCATGGGCACGGTGTGGCTCGCCGAGCGTGACGACGACGCCTACCGCCAGCAGGTGGCGATCAAGCTCGCCCGCGGCGGGGCGCGCTCGCCGCTCGACCTCGAGCGGCTGCGCGCCGAGCGGCAGATCCTCGCCGACCTCGACCACCCCCACATCGCCCGGTTGCTCGACGGCGGCACCGCCGACGACGGGGTGCCCTACCTCGTCATGGAGTGCGTCGACGGCGTCCCGCTCACCGAGTACGCGGCGCGGAAGGGGCTCGACGCCAGGGGCCGGGTGCGATTGTTCCTGGCCGTCTGCGACGCCGTGCAGCACGCCCACCGCCGCCTCGTCGTGCACCGCGACCTCAAGCCGAGCAACATCCTGGTCACTGCCGACGGCACCGTGAAGCTGCTCGACTTCGGCATCGCCAAGCTGCTCACCGAGGAGGGCAGCGGCGACGGCACCACCGGCGGCGCGGAGCGCACCGCCCTCCACCAGCGCTACTACACCGCCGAATATGCGAGCCCAGAGCAGCGCGGCGGCGGCGCCATCACCACCGCCAGCGACGTCTACTCGCTCAGCGTCGTCCTCCACAAGCTGCTGGCCGAGCCCGGCGCCGACCGTGACCTCACGACCGTGCTGGCGCGAGCGCGCGCCGAGGAGCCGGAGCGCCGTTACGGCTCCGTCGAGGGGTTCGCCGACGACCTCCGCCGCTGGCTCGCCGGCCTGCCGGTGCGAGCGCGGCCCGACACGCTCGGCTACCGCGCCGGCAAGTTCGTCCTCCGTCATCGCCTGGCGGTCGCCGCCGCCGCGTGCGGCGTCCTCGCGCTCGCCGCCTTCACCGTCGCGCTCCTGCTGCAGAACCGGCGCATCGAGCGCGAGCGCGACCGGGCGCGCGAGGCGGAGCGCGAGGCGAAGAGCGTCTCGGCCTTCCTCACCGGCATGTTCGCGGACGCCGATCCCCGGCGCCCGGCGGGGCAGCCGGTCGACGCCCGCGAGCTCCTCGACCGTGGCGCCGCCACCATCCGCGGCCAGCTCCGCGAGTCGCCGGCGGTGCGGGCGGGCCTGCTGCGCACCATGGCGGCGGCATACGGCGGCCTCGGTACCACCGACCGCAGCGTCGAGCTGCTCCGCGACGCGGTGGCCCTGGAGCAACCGGTCACTCCCGCCAACGAGGTCGACGCCGCGTTGACGATCGGCGCCCTGGGCGACGCCCTGCGCTCCCTGTCCCGAGTCGGCGAGGCCGAGCCGCTGCTGCGGCGGGCGCTGGAGATCCAGCAGCGCCGGCTGCCCGTCGACGACCGCGTCCTCGCCGACACCCTCAACAACCTTGGCCTCTTGCTGCGCGAGGACGGGCGCCTCGACGAGTCCGAGCCGCTGCTGCGCCGCGCCCTCGACATCCGCCGCCGCGGGATGCCCGAGGATGCTGCGGCGGTGGCGGTGAGCCTGTCGAACCTGTCCCAGCTGGTGGCAGACAAGGGGCATCTGCAGGAGAGCACACGGCTCCAGCGCGAGGCGCTGGCGCTGCGGCGCCGGCTGTTCGGGGAAGACCACCCGTTCACCGCCAACAGCCTCTTCCTGCTGGGGAGAGCCGTCGAGCGCGAAGGCCACTACGACGAGGCGGTGTCGCTGATCCGGCAGTCGCTGGCGGTGCGTTCGCGCGTCCTCGGCGAGGAGCACCCCGACACCCTGAACACCGTCAACAGCCTGGCCTCCCTGCTACACGACCAGGGTCGCCTCGACGAGGCGGAGCCGCTCTACCGCAGCGCCCTCGCCGCCCGTCGCAAGGTGCTGGGCAACGACAACTTCGACACCGCCATCAGCATCAACAACCTCGCCTCGCTGCTCGAGGACCGTGGCCGCTACGACGAGGCCGAGCCGCTGCTGCGCGAGTCGCTGGCGATCCGGCGCCATCGCTTCGGCGACGACCATCCCTCCGTGCAGCGCGCCCGCCACAACCTCGGGCGGGTGCTGGCGGAACGCGGCGAGCTCGCCGCGGGGCGGCAGCTCATGGAGGAGGTGGCGGCGTGGCGCGCTCGCCACCTGCCGCAGCCCAGCGGGGACCGGGCGCTCGGGCTCGCTCAACTGGCGGCGGTGGAGCGCCAGCTGGGCCATGACACGCGGGCCCTCGCGCTGCTCGACGAGGCTTGGGCAGAGGCGCAGGCCGCCCTGGGCGAGGACCACCCGTCGGTGATCGAGCTGGCCGCCGACCGAGCGGCGGCCCACGCTCGGAGCGCCGCTCCCGACGCGGCGGTCGCGGACTGCGAGCCGGTCGTCCGCACCGCCGTCGCCCGGCTGGAGGCGATCGGCCCCTCCGTCGTGCCGGCCGTTGCCCGCACCCGGCTCCACCTCGGCGACTGCCTCGCCGCCAAGGGGCGGACGGGCGAGGCGCGGGCAGCCTGGGAGCAGGCGCTGGCCACGTTCGAGCCGCGCTTCGGCGCCGGCAACCGCTGGGTCGGCGAGCTGCAGGCGCGGCTCGACGCGCCGCGCGGCACCAAGCGATGAGGTGAATCGGCGCGAAATCTCGCTTCTTCACGGTAGGACCGTGCCATCTACCGAGGAGATCCCATGCGCCGACTCGCGCCTGCTGTGTTTTCAGCAGCCCCGGGACCAGCACCGACGACACCCTCCGCGGCATCGCCATCGATCCCGGCGGACGGATCGTCGGCGTCGGCGACGCCGACCCCAACCTGACGGTGGCACGCGACGCGATGATCGTGCGGCTGACCGCGAGCGGCGTGCTCGACACCACCTTCGACGGCGACGGCATCCGCATCCTCGACCTCACCCAGACCGGCTCCACGGGCGTTGACGGCGACGACGCCGGGGAGGAGGTCGCCTTGACCCCCGACTCGCCGCCGAAGATCGTCATCGGCGGCTTCGCTCCCAGCACCCATCGCCATCGCGCGCCTCACCGACTCCGGCGCCCTCGACACCACGTGGGGGGGCGGCGACGGCATCGTCAACTACGACTTCGAGGTGGGGAGCCAGAACGTCCTCGAGCACCTCATCGTGCAGCCCGACGGCAAGCTCCTGGTCACCGGCTGGATCCCCTTCGACTTCTCGGTGATGCGTCTCGACACCGGCGGCAACCTCGATCCCACGTGGACGGGTGACGGCCGGCAGACGGTGAACGTCGTCAACCTCGATCGCGCCTACGCCGCCGCCCTGATGTCCGACACCCGGCTGGTGCTCGCCGGCGGCACCGCCAACGACACCCAGATGGCGCTGGCGCGCTTCCTCGGCGACGGCAGCCTGGTGCAGACGACGGCCACCGCCATCGCCAGCGACGCGCCCGATCCGTCGACGCCCGGCCAGTCGTTCCTGGTCGGCATCACGGTGACGGCGACCGGTGGGGCGGCCGCGCCCCTGGGGACGGTGGCGGTCGGCGACGGCGTCCAGTCGGCGAGCTGCGCCCTGACGCTGCCGCCCTCGGGGCTCACCTCGAGCGCCTCCTGCTCGCTGGCGCTGACGACGCTCGGCGGGCGTACGCTCACCGCCAGCTTCCCGGGTGACGGCGTGCAGTTCTGCCCCAGCACCTCGAACGGCGAGCCCCACGTCGTGCAGGCGGCCGCCACGACGACGGCCATCACCAGTGACGCGCCCGACCCGTCGGTGGTGGGACAGACAGTCCTCGTCCAGTACACGGTGACTTCTACAGCCGGGACTCCCACCGGCACCGTCACCGTCTCCGATGGCGTCGACTCCTGCAGCGCCTCGGTCGCCACCGGCCAGTGCTCTTTGGCCTTGACCACGGTCGGCGTGCGGACGCTGACCGCCTCCTACGGCGGCGACGTCTCCTTCGCGGCCTCCGCGGCCAGCACCAGCCACGCCGTCGGCGTCGCGACGACCACCACGACCATCACCGGCGACACGCCCGACCCGTCGGCGATCCACACCGCCATCACGGTGGGCTGGACGGTGGCGGTCGATCCGCCGGGAGGCGCCACCCCGTCCGGCGACGTCACGGTGACTGTATCCGGCGGCGGCGAGACCTGCAGCGCGCCCGCCGGCATCGGCGGATGCTCGCTGCTCCTCACCGCGCTCGGCAGCCGCACGCTCACCGCCAGCTACGCCGGCGACGCGGTCACCGCAGCGAGCACCGACGGCGAGCCGCACGAGGTCGTCGCCGGCACCTCGACGACGACGATCAGCTCTCACCTCCCGGAGCCCTCGGTCACCGGCCAGCAGATCGACGTCACCTTCGCTGTGGCCTCGGGGTCAGGCACCCCCACCGGCACGGTGAGCGTCGACGACGGGCAAGGCGGTAGCTGCTCGGCGCCGCGCACCGGTGGCGCCGGCTCGTGCGCGCTCAGCCCGTCGCATGCCGGCGCGCTGACGCTCACCGCCGCTTACTCGGGCGATGGCCTCATCGCCGCCAGCCTGGGTACGGCGGTCCACCAGGTCGACCCGGCGGCGACCACTGTCGCCATCCTCGGCGTCGCCCCCGAGCCGTCCCCCCCGGGCAACCGGCGACCGTGTCGTTCGCCGTCGCCGTGGCGGATCCTGGCGCCGGCTCCCCTACCGGCACCGTCACCGTGCAGAGCGGCGCTCTCTCCTGCACCGCGCCGGCCGCCGCCGGCGCCTGCCAGCTGGCCTGGCCGGGCGCGGGCACCTTCGCGGTCACCGCGAGCTACTCAGGTGACGCGGACTTCACTCCCAGCCAGAGCGCGGTCGCCGCGCAGCACCGGGTAGCCGGGGTGGCAGAGGTGCCAGCCCTCGGTCCGCTCGGTCTCGCCTTGCTCGCCGGCAGCCTCGCCCTGGCGGCGGGGAGCCGACTGCGCCGGCCGCGGAGAGAGGCGCCGCGGTCCGACCCGGGCTGAGACGCACCGGCTGCGGATCACGTACCCCACGTTGTGCCGGCTGCCGGGGGTGGCGCGCTGCGGGCTCCTGGCTCGCTTCAGGCTAGACTCGCCACCCGCACCTCCGTCGACGTCATGGGCATCGCCGGCAATCTCAAGACCATGGAGCTCGCGGAGCTCCTGCAGTGGCTCGCCCAGGGGACCAAGACGGGCACGCTCGTCATCGACGACGGCTCGGTCGAGAAGCGCATCTTCTTCAGCAAGGGGAAGATCGTCTCGTCGGCGTCCTCGGACCCCCGCGAGCACCTGGGGCACTTCCTGGTCAGCCACGGCTTCATCACCGAGGAGCAGCTCTCCGAGTCGGTGCGCCGCCAGGAAGCCCAGAAGACCATGCTCGGCAAGGTGCTCGTCGAGATGGGGGCGATCGGCGAGGAGGATCTCGAGCAGATGCTGCGGCTCAAGGCGATGGAGGGAATCTACTCCCTCTTCGACTGGCCGGAAGGGGAGTTCCGCTTCTTCGACGACGAGCTCCCGGCCTACCCGATGGTGCCGATCTCGCTCGACGTCACCGGCCTGGTGCTGGAGTCGATGCGGCGCCAGGACGAGTGGGGGCGGTTCCGCCAGCTCATGCCGTCGACCCAGGCGGTGCCGGTGCGGGTGGTCGACGACCTGGTCGGCGACGACCCGGAGGTCGAAGAGGGGCAGCGCCTGATCCTGCTCGCCGTCGACGACCAGCGGACCATCGAGGAGATCTCGCTCGAGACCCATGCCAGCGAGTACTACGTCTGCGAGGCCTTGTACCCGCAGGTCAAGGCCCGCCGGGTGAAGATCGTGCAGCCGCGTGGCCAGGCGGCGGCCCCACCGCCGCCGCCGGTGGCGGCGGGGGCGCCGTCGGGGCAGGCGCTATTGGAGCTGGGAGAGAAGCACCTCGTCGCTCGCGAGTACGACCATGCCCTCCGCTACCTGCGCGCCGCCCGCAGCCTCGACCCCGACCACCAGGCGATCGTCGAGGCGGCGGACCAGGGGGAGCGCACCATCCGCGCCATCCTGGCGGGCGAGGGCGTGGTGCTCGACGCGGTGCCCAAGCTGGCGTTGCGGCCCGAGGAGATCTCGCGCGTGCGCGTCTCCGCCAAGGCCGGGTTCCTGCTCTCGCGCGTCAACGGCAGCTACGACATCGCCTCCATCCTCAAGATCAGCCCGATGACCCACCTCGAGGCGCTGCTGGTCTTCCGCGAGCTGGTCCATGCCGGCCTCCTGCGGCTCGAGCAGCGACGCAAGTGAGGTGGCGCCGGGCACGGAGCCGCTCGTGGGTCCGGACAGGGAGCGGCAGGTCCGCGCGGCGCAGGGCGGCGCCGACGCTGCCCTCGAAGCGCACACCGGCCACGCCGCACGCCGCCGGCGATGCCTGACGAGACCGTGGGCGGCACGGTCCTGCCCACCCTGCTCGCCGCCTTCGCCGACGGGCGCGAAAGCTTCAGCGTCCTGACGGCGCGCGCCGGCTGCCGCTTCGCTGCCCGCGACTGGCAGGGGATGCACGCCGACACCGTGGCGCGCCTGGGGGTCCACGCCCGCAGCGTGGATGCCGCCTGCGCGAGCCTGCGCCACGACCTCGGCAACCGCGCGCCGCAGCGCCGGCTGTGGATGCGCGCCAAGGAGGCCTGGGCGACCGCCATCCTCGACCGCGACGACCGCGAGCTGGCGCAGACCTTTTTCAACTCGGTGTCGCGCCGCTTCGTCGCCCGGCGTGGCGTCGATCCCGACGTCGACTTCCTCCCCTACGACTTCGCCGGCCCCGCAGGCGAGCCCGCCGCCGTGGCGGTGCGCGCCTACCCCGGACCCACGGTCACCGCCCGGCTGCTGGCGCGAGTGCTCGCCGACCTCGCCATCGATGCGCCGTTTCGCCACCTCGACGCCGATGCCGCGCTCGCCGCGGCGCGGGTCGACACCGCTCTCGGCGAGTGCTTCGGCGACAACCGCATCGACGCCCTCGAGGTGTTGCGGGCGCCCTTCTTCCGCAACAAGGGCGCCTACCTGATCGCGCGCGCGCGTCGCGGCGCCACCGTGGCGCCGGTGGTGCTGGCGCTCCTGCACGGCCCCGATGGGGTGGAGGTCGACGCCGTGCTCACCAGCGAGGACGAGATCTCGATCGTCTTCAGCTTCGCGCGCTGGTACTTCCTCGTCGCCGCCGATCCGCCGCGTGCGGTGGTCGGCTTCCTGCGCAGCATCCTGCCCCGCAAGCGCATCGCCGAGCTCTACATCGCCCTCGGTCACCACAAGCACGGCAAGACCGAGTACTACGCCGACCTGTCGCGACAGATCCAGGCCGGCGACGACCTGCTGGTGCGGGCGCCGGGGAAGGAAGGGCTGGTGATGAAGGTGTTCACCCTCCCCTCCTACGAGTTCGTCTACAAGGTCATCAAGGACCGCTTCCCCGCCGCCAAGCGGGTGACGCGGCGGCAGGTGCGGGCCAACTACCGGCTGGTGCTCGAGCACGACCGGGTGGGGCGGCTGGTGGATTTCCAGGAGTTCGAGGACCTCACCTTCCCCCGCGCCCGCTTCGCGCCCGAGCTCTCGCCGAGCTGGTGGCGGAGGCGAGGAGCCAGCTGCGCGAGGAGGGTGGCGAGGTGGTGGTGCACCACCTCTATGTCGGGCGGCGGGTGGTGCCGCTCGACCTCTTCCTCGCTTCGGAGACTGCCCGGAGGCGAAGCAGGCGGCGGTCTCCGACTGGGGCTGGCGTCTGCGCGACCTCGCCGCCGGCAACATCTTCGCCGGTGACCTGCTGCTCAAGAACTTCGGCGTCACTCGCCACGGCCGCGTCGTCTTCTACGACTACGACGAGCTGGCACCGCTCACCGCCCTGCGCTTCCGGCGGCTGCCGCCCAACCGCGACGACCTCACCGAGCTGGCGGCGGAGCCTTGGTTCGGGGTCGCCGACGAGGACGTCTTCCCCGAGGAGTTCCCGCGCTTCCTCGAGCTCACCGGGGCGCTGCGCGAGCGCTTCCTCGCCGAGCACGGCTGCCTGCTCGAGCCCGGCTGGTGGCAGGACATGCAGGAGCGCAACCGCCGCGGCGAGCTGGTGGACGTCTTCCCCTATCCCGAGGCACGGCGGCTGCGACCGGGCTGAGAGCCTGTGAATCAATCTGCAAGGGGTCGCGCACCAGGGGCTTGGGGCCCGAGCGCTAGGCGCGAGGAGGAGTCGATGCCTTGCCCATCGGCGACGACGAGCAACGACGCGATCGGGCCCCAATCCCCTGGTGCCCTTCGGGTTGGGGGTGGCTCGGGGCCGTCTGCGGCGTTGCGCTCCCTGCGCCGTAGGACAAGGCTACGGCTCGGTCGCGCGCCTTGCATCCGGCCCCAAGGCACCCCCAACGCGACCCCTTGCAGATTGATTCACAGGCTCTGA
This sequence comes from Thermoanaerobaculia bacterium, assembly GCA_963837455.1. Lineage (GTDB taxonomy): Bacteria > Acidobacteriota > Thermoanaerobaculia > Multivoradales > JAIOJS01 > DASYQD01. Next base: position 339,412 of record CAWINM010000001.1, read on the forward strand.
GGCGTCACCAGCGCGGCCGCGAGACGTGGTGGTTGCCGGCGACGGCGAAGCGCATCGGCCACGCCGCCGCCTCGCCGGCGTAGGCGACTCCGACGCGCGGGCCGCTCGCCACCTGCGCCGCCGGCGGCACCTCGCCGGGCGCGATCCACAGCTCCGGGCCGGCGAGGAGAACGCCGTCGAGGGCGCGGTCGACGGCGAGCGCCCGGCAGAGCTTGCCGGGGCCGCCGGCGACGTCGCCCGGGCGCACACGGCCGCCGGCGAGGCCTCGATTCCGCAGCATCGTCGCCTCCCCCGCGAACGGCTCGCCGGCGCGCAGCAGCACGGCGCTCCCCTCGTCGGCTTCGCCGCACACCACGTTGAGGCACCAGTGCATGCCGTAGACGAAGTAGACGTAGGCGTGGCCGCCGCTCGAGTAGAGGCTCTCGTTGCGCGCCGTCCGCCTGCCGGCCCAGGCATGGCTGGCGCGGTCGGGGGCGCCGAGGTAGGCCTCGGTTTCCACCAGGCGCAACACCAGCAGCTCGTCGCCGAGGCGGCGCACCAGCAGGCGGCCGAGGAGGTCGCGCGCCACCTCGGCGGCGGAACGGCGGTAGAAGGCGAAGGGCAGCGGGGGGAGGTCCATGGGTGACGGCTCGCTCGGATCCTCGCCGGCCGCGGCACGGCGGGCCGGCCCAGTCCGGCCGGACCGGCGTCGGTCCCGCGGACCCTATAAGATCGCGCGGCATGTCCGAGACCCTCCTCATCACCGGCGGCGCGGGGTTCATCGGCAGCCACCTCGCCGAGGGCGCTCTGCGCGACGGCCACCGGGTCATCGTCCTCGACAACCTGTCGACGGGCCGCCGCGAGAACGTGCCGGAGGGCGCCGAGCTGGTCGAACGCGACCTGCGCGACCCCGGTCTCGAGGAGCTGCTGCGCGACCGCGGCGTCACCGTCGTCTCCCACCACGCCGCGCAGGCCAACGTCCGCGTCTCCGTCGAGCAGCCGATGGTCGACGCCGAGGCCAACGTCCTCGGCAGCCTCGGGCTCATCGAGGCTTGTCGTCACACCGGCGTACGCCGCATCCTCTTCGCCAGCAGCGGCGGCACGGTGTACGGCGAGCAAGAGGCGTTCCCCTGCGACGAGGACCATCCGACGCGCCCGCTCTCCCCCTACGGCTGCAGCAAGCTCGCCGTCGAGCACTACCTGCTCGCCTACGGCCGGCTCGGCGACCTCGAGCCGCTCGTCTTCCGCTACGCCAACGTCTACGGCCCGCGCCAGGACCCCAAGGGTGAGGCCGGCATCGTCGCCATCTTCGCCGAGCGACTGCTGCGCGGCGAGCCTCCCCGCATCTTCGGCGACGGCCTGCAGACCCGCGACTACGTGCACGTCTCCGACATCGTCGCCGTGCAGCGGGCGGCCCTCGGCCAGGCGGCGGGCCGGCGGTGGACCTCGGGCGTCTTCAACGTCGGCACCGGCATCGAGACCACGCTGCGCTCGCTCTACTCGCGGGTGCAGAAGACGCTCGGCCTCGATCCCGTCGAACCGCTCTACCTGCCGGAGAACCGCGGCGAGCTGCGCCGCAGCGCGCTCTCCCACCGCCGCCTCGCCGAGACCTTCGGCGTCGCCCCCACCGTCGAGCTCGACGCCGGGCTGGCGCAGACCCTCCCCTACTACCGGCGCAAGCGCACGCGCCAGGAGGCGCGATGAGCGACGCCTCCGCAGAGGGGGAGCGGCCGGACCTGTTCGAGAGCCTGCCGGCCGGCATCGCGGAGGCCTTCGAGCCGCGACGCCCGTGGGCAGTCCTCGGCGAGCCGTTCGACGAGCTGCTCGCCACGCTGCCCAGCGAGCGTCTGGAGACGCCGATCCCTCCCGGCGTTCACCTGATGGGCGACCGGATCGTCATTGGCAAGGGGGTGAAGCTGTACCCCGGTGTCGTGCTCGAGGGGCCGCTGGCGATCGGCGACGACTGCGAGCTGCGCCCCGGCGCCTACCTGCGGGGTGGCGTCTGGCTGGGAGCGGGTTGCGTCGTCGGTACCCACACCGAGGTGAAGCGCTCGATCCTGCTCGCCGGCGCCAAGGCCCCGCACCTCAACTACGTGGGCGACTCGGTGCTCGGCGCCAACGTCAACCTCGGCGCCGGCACGATCCTCTCGAACTTCCGCCACGATGGTGCCGAGATCGAGGTGCCCGATGGCCTCGAGCGCATCGCCACCGGCCGCCGCAAGCTCGGCGCCCTGCTCGGCGACGGCGTCCTCACCGGCTGCAACTGCGTGCTCCACCCCGGAGTGGTGGTCGGCCAGGGAACGCAGATCTACCCCGGCGTCATGCTGCGCCCGGGCTTCTACCCGCCGCATCACCTCGTCAAGCTCCGCCAGCGCGTCGAGCTCGTCGAGCTCCACCGGCCGAACTGACGCCCGCGCGGCGCTCCCTTTAACGCTCGAGCAGCTCGTCGAGTGCGGAGACCAGGTCGTTGCGGTCGAGTGCCTGCTCGAGCAGGCGGAGGAAACGACGGCGGCGCTCGAGGTCGAGGCGGCCGCTCTGCTCGCGCAGCACTCCGCGGGCGTCGTCGAGGTCCTTGCGTCGGCCGGCGAGGAGCTTGGTGACGATCCGGTCCTCGGGACTGATGACCGACACGGCGATGCCCCCCAGGTGGACGTGGCGGCGTTGGTCGAGAAACTCGTCCTCGAGCCCGGGGCCGGCGACCACGAGGTCGACCGGCAGGCCCGAGGCGTGGTGGATCAGCGGCAGCATGCGGGCGCGGCGAAGCAGTCCCTCGGCGTCTTCGAGGCGCGGCTCGAAGCCATGCTGCCGCAGGGTCGAAAGCAGGCTCAGCACCGACTGCGGGGTGCCCTCGACGGTGACGTCGAGGTCGGCGGTGAGTCGGGGCTGGCCGTAGAGCACCACCGCCTGCGCGCCGAAGACTACTAGCGCACGCCCGCCGCGGCGAAGGCCCCGGTGAGCGCGAGAAGCGCGTCAAGAAGCAGCGGAGCGGCGGAGGACACGGCGCAGGGACTCCCCGACGCGGGCATGGACCTCGAGGTCGGCGGCCCGCTGCTCGGCCCGCGGCCAGTCCGGCCGCTGCGCCGCGACCAGCAACCGCAGCTCGCCGGCGATGCGGAGACCCTCGCCCGGCCCGAGCTCGCTCTTGCGGGCCAGCCAGTGGTCGGCGCCGGAGTCCGCCAGCAGGATCCTCGGCCTGGTGGCCTTGGCGGTGCGCGGCCCGTCGGGTCGGGCCGACCTTCCTCGCCGCCCGCAGCGACGAGTCGTCTCCTCGGCGGCATCGCGTAGCATGGCCTCCGCACCATGACCAAGGAGGGACACATGCTCGACGCGACGCTTCGCAGGAGGACGGGAAGCCGGCTGGCGGCGGCAATGGCGATGATCCTGATGCTCGGCGCCGTCTTCCCCGCGATCGCGCAGCAGGACGGCGGCACCCAGACCGCCCAAGATCCGGACGCGATGACGCGGAAGCTGCTCGCCCGACTCGACCTCGAGACGTACAAGGCGACCATCAAGGGGCTCACGCAGTTCGGGGATCGGCGGCAGGGCACGGAGCGCAACCGCAAGGCAGTGGACTGGATCGAGGCGCAGCTGCGCAGCTACGGCTGCCCGACCGAGCGGATCCACTACGTGTACGACGCGCCGGAGCGGGCCTACCGGCCGGCCGAGGCGAAGTCGTTCGAACCGATCATCGCCAGCGGCGAGGTCCGTCTCGGGCCCGGAGGCTCGCGCTACCGGGGCATCCAGCGGCAGACGGGAGTGAACACGGATCCGAACGCCCAGCCGGACGCCAAGCTGCGGGCGCTGAACGCCGAGCCCGCCACCAACGGCCCCCGCGAGGAGGTGTACTGCACCAAGGTCGGCAGCACGCACCCCGACGAGATGTACATCGTCGGCGCCCACATGGACGGGCACGGCTGGGGCGAGGCGGCCAACGACGACGGATCGGGCGCCGCGCTGGTGATGGAGCTGGCGCGCATCTTCAGCATGCCCGACGTGCGCACGGAGCGCAGCATCCGCTTCGTGCTGTGGAACAACGAGGAGACCGGGCTCAACGGCGCCAAGGCCTACGTCGAGCAGCGCGCCGGCCTGCAGGGGAGGGAAGACCCGCCGGGTTCCGGGCGCTACCCGGAGCCGAAGTGGCTCGCCATGATCCAGCACGACATGATGCTGTGGGACCACGGCATGCCGCGCGCCGACGGCACGTGGAACCCCGAGCAGCGACCGGAAGCGGACATCAACATCGAGTTCCAGTCGACGTCGCTGCGCGCCGACGAGGCGATGAAGCTGGCCTTCTTCTTCCGCGCGGCGAACGAGAAGTTCGCCGCCGACTACCCGGCCGCCGTCGGCCCCCACATGACCAACACCGACTCGGGCCCGTTCATGGACTTCGTGCCGGCGCTCAGCCTGCGCGAGAACGAGCGCGGCATGCACACCGGCGCCGGCTGGAACCCCACCTGGCACCAGCCGATCGACGTCTACGCGACGTTCTCGGACAAGGACTTCCGCCTCGGCTTGAGCTCCGTCCAGACGACGGGAGGCGCGATCGCCCTGCTGGCAGGGATGAAGCTCGTCGAGTGACTCGTTCGGCGCGATCCGCGGTCGCTATACCCGTTGACACTATATGCGTCAAGCATATAATCGCAGGCCATGAGCACCCGCCGACCCTCCGCCGCCGAGGTCGCCTCCCTGCTGCCACTGCCGCCCGCCAACTTCCACATCCTCGTCGCCCTCGCCGACGGCGAGCTGCACGGCTACGCCATCCTCCAGGACGTCGCCAGCCGCACCGGGGGTGCCGTCCAGCTGGGGGCCGGCACGCTCTATCGCGCCATCCACCGCATGCTCGAAAGCGGGCTGGTGGTGGAGAGCAGCGAGCGGCCCGACCCGGCGCTCGACGACGAGCGTCGCCGCTACTATCGGATCACGCCACTCGGCGCGGCCGTGGTGCGGGCGGAGGCGGCGCGGCTCGCCGCGCTGGTGGGCCTCGCCCGCGCCAAGGGGCTCGCACCGGAGGGGGCCTGAGATGTGCCTCTACCGCGCGCTGTTGTACCTCTACCCGGCCTTCTACCGCGCCGAGTACGGCGCCGAGCTGGCGCGCACCTTCGCGGCGCGGAGCCGCGGCGCCGGCGGCCGCGGCGGCCGCGCCGCGCTGTGGCTGCGCGAGCTGGTCGACCTGCCGCGCAGCGCCGTCCTCGTCCATCTCGAGGTGCTGCGCCAGGACCTCGCTTTCGCGCTGCGGGCGCTGCGGCGCTCGCCGGGTCATGCCTTCACCGCCGTCCTGGTCGCCGCCCTCGGCATCGGCGCCAATACAGCGGTCTTCTCGCTCACCGACCAGGTGCTGCTGCGGCCGCTGCCCTTTCCCTCCCCCGACCGCCTCGTGCAGCTCTGGGAGGTCGAGGAAGGCAGCTGCTGCAACGAGGTCTCGCCGCCCGACTACCGCGACTGGAAAGAACGGAGCCGCTCCTTCAGCGCGCTGTCGGCCTGGCACTCGCGCGCCGGCAACCTCGTCGGTGCCGCCCAGCCGGTCCGGCTCCAGGGCGTCGCCGTCGGCGCCGACCTGCTGCCGCTGGTGGGCGTACGGCCGCTGCGCGGCCGGCTGTTCTCGGCGGCCGACGAGCGTCCGGGAGCGCCGGGGACGTTGCTGATCGGCTACGGCACCTGGCAGCGCGTCTTGGGCGGCGACCCCGACGTCGTTGGCCGCCAAGTACGGTTCGACGACGAGCCCTTCACCATCATCGGCGTGCTGCCTCCCGACTTCGCCTTTCCGTCGCGGCGCACCGAGTTCTGGGCGCCCATCCGGATGAACCAGGAGGACCTCGCCGACCGCGACAACAACTTCTTCAAGGTCGTCGGCCGCCTGGCACCGGGCGTCTCGCTCGCCGCAGCAGCGAAGGAGATGGAGGCGATCGGTGTGCAGCTCGAGCGCGAGTATCCCGACACCAACGACCAGACGAGCGTCGCCGTCCAGCCGCTGCACACGGTGAACCGGCAGTCGCGCCTGCTCCTCGCCGCACTCGTCGGGGCCTCGCTCTGCGTGCTGGTGATCGCCTGCATCAACCTCGCGACGCTGCTGCTCACCCGTGCCATCGCGCGGCGCAGGGAGCTCGCGGTGCGCGCGGCATTGGGCGCCGGCCGCGAGCGGGTCACCCGTCAGCTGCTCACCGAGGCGTTGGTGCTCACCACGCTCGGCGGCGGCCTCGGCGTCGCCTTCGCGACGGCGCTCGGGCCGCTACTCGCCCACCTGGTGCCGGGTGAGCTGCCGATCGTCGTCCGCCGCGGCCTCGACGGGCGGCTGATCGCGTTCGCCCTGCTGGTCACGGTGGTCACCGGCGTCGCCTTCGGCGTCGTCCCGGCGCTGCGCGCCAGCGGCCGCCGCCTCGACGGCTTGCGCGAGCGCGGGCCGCTGGGCGGCGCCCGCTCGGCCCTGCGCTCGGTGCTGGTGACGGCGCAGGTCGCCGGCTGCCTGGTGCTGCTCGTCGCCTGCGGCTTGCTGCTGCGCGCGCTGCTGCGCGTGCAGGCCGTCGACCCCGGCTTCCACGGCGCCGGCGTGTTGGCGGTGCAGACGCCGCTGCCGCCGCTGCGCTACCAGGCCACCGCGCCGCGGGTCGCCTTCTACTCCCGCGTCCTCGCCGCGGCGCGCGCCCTCCCTGGCGTCGAGGCGGCCAGCTATGTCAGCTGGCTGCCGCTCGAGATGGGCGGCGGCATCCGCCCGGTCGAGGTCCCGGGCGAGGTCTCCGCCTCGCCGGCGCACCGGCCGCTCGCCAGCCTGCGTTTCGTGAGCCCCGATTACTTTGCCACCATGGGCATCCCGCTGCGCGCCGGCCGCGACGTCGAAGAAGGCGACACCTTCACCGCGCGGCGGGTGGCGGTGGTCAGCGAGGAGCTGGTGCGGGAGCACTTCCCCGGCGCCAACGCCCTCGGGCGCACCTTCGGCTTCGCCGGTGAGCAGCGCACCATCGTGGGCGTCGTCGGCGAGGTGCGGATGCGCGGCCTCGAGCGCCGCAACGAGCCTCAGGTCTACCTGCCCTACGCCCAGGTCGCCGACGGCGAGGCGACGAGCTATGCGCCGCACGAGCTGCTGCTGCGCACGAACGGCGACGCCCTCGCCCAGCTGCCGGCGGTGCGCGCCATCGTCAGCCGCGCCGACCCCGAGGTGCCCATCGGCATGGTGCGCGAGGTCGCCGAAGTGGTATGGGATCAGACCGCCAGCCGCCGCACTCAGGTCTGGCTGCTCGGTGCATACGCCGCGTTGGCCCTGCTGCTGGCCGGGATTGGCATTCACGGTCTGCTGTCGCTCGCGGTGTCGCAGCGGCTGTCCGAGCTCGGGCTGCGCCTCGCGATCGGCGCTGGCCGGCGCGAGATCCTCCGCCTGGCGCTCGCCCACGGGCTGCGGGTGGCGGCGGTCGGCGCCGGCGTCGGCCTGGTGCTCGCCTACGCGGCAGCGCGCTCGCTCGCCGGGGCGCTCGCCGGCGTCGAGCCCGCAGACGTCGTCACCTTCGCCGTCGCGGTGGGCGCGGCGGTGCTGATGACGGTCTCGGGCACGCTGATGCCGGCTCTACGCGTGCTGCGCGTCGACGCCGCCCGCGTGCTGTTGTCCTCGTAGCCCCGTCCCTCTCGATCACCCCGCTGCTCGGCGCGGTCGCGGCGTCGGCGAAGGCGAGCGCCTCACCCGAGCCCCGCCGGCGCGCGCGGCGGCTTCGCCTGCTCCGCCGGTGGGGTGGCCGGCACCTCGGCAGGCAACGCAGGGTAGGACACCACCAGCACGGTGCGGTCATCCTCCGGGGGGCCGCCGCCAGTCCACTCCTCGACGCGCTGAAAGACCCCTTGGACGATCTCGCCCGGCTTGCGACCGTGCAAGGCGCGCACCGTGTCGAGCAGCCGTTCGATGCCGAACTCCTCCCCCTCGCCGCCGTGGCGCGATTCGACGATGCCGTCGGTGAACAGCACCAGCAGGTCGCCCGGGCGCACCTTGACGAAGCCGCGCTCGTAGGTGGCGTCGGGCAGCGGGCCGAGCACCGGCCCTCCCTCGCCGAGGAAGCGCGCGGTGCCGTCCGGCTGCAGGTGGACGGGAGCGATGTGGCCGGCGTTGACGTAGATGAAGGTGCCGTTGAGCTCGAGCTCGCCGTAGAAGAGGGCGACGAAGCGGCTGGTCAGCGTGCTCTTGTGGATGATGCCGTTGAGGCGCTCGACGGTGCGCACGATCTTGAAGTCGCGCGCCATCCCCATGCGCAGCCCCATGTGCACGTCGCGCACCTGCAGCGCCGCCGGCAGGCCGTGCCCCGAGACGTCGGCGATGGCGAGACCGAGGATCTTGTCGGTGATCGGGATGAGGTCGAAGAAGTCGCCGGCGACGCGGTCCATCGGCTCGGTCCGCCCCGCCATCTCGAACGGCGCGTAGACGGGCGCCCGCCGCGGCAGGATCGAGGCCTGGATCTTGCGCGCCTCGCGGAAGACCTCCTCCATGCGCTCCTGGCGCACCTTCTGGTTGATGGCGTTGCGCAGGATCTGCAGCGAGAAGACGACGTCGTCGCGGCTCGCCACCGGGTCGACGTTGAAGGCCAGGATGTACTCCTCGTCGGCGACCTCGATGCAGGCGAACTCGCGCACGCCGAGGCGTTCCTCGAGGGCACGGTCGACTCCCGGGTCGTCGGGCTCGACGTAGACCACGCCGTGGTTGAGGCACTCGTCGATCGGCGAGTAGGTGCGCGGCACCCGCAGGCCCGCCTCCACCGGCTTGGCCTCGCCGAAAGTGGCGCGCACCACGTAGTCGTTCTGCTGCCGCTGGTAGATGCGGCCGCCGATGACGCCGAGCTCGGGGCGGAACTGGGAGATGATCTCGTTGGCGACCCGGCGCACGGTGGTCTCGACGTCGTCGACGCGCTGGATGGCGGCGACCAGGCGCTCCACCTTGTTCATCAGCTCCCGATAGTCCACCGGGCGGTGTGTCACTGTCGGCACGCGCGGAATATAGCGCGATCGCGCCCTCTCACCCGTTGTCGACGAGCAGCGCCACCAGCCGGTCCTGGGCCAGCCGGCCTTCCCACGCCGAGGCACCGTTGACCAGGATGGAGAAGGCGTAGAGGCGACCGGACACCCCCTTGGCGTACCCGGAGAGGGTCGAGACGCCGCCGATGGTGCCGGTCTTCGCGAACACGTTGCCACGGTAGGGGGCGGTGGTGAGACGCTGGTGGAGGCTCGCCTCGGGCTCGCCGGCGAAGGGCAGGCTGCGCAGGAACTCGGTCCCCCAGCGGTGGTGGAACATGTGCTCGAGCAGCTGCGTCATGCCGCGGGCCGTCACCCAGTCGTAGCGCGACAGGCCGGAGCCGTCGTCGACGTGGAACTGGTCGCGCGACCAGCCCACCTCGCGGGTGAGGAAGTCGGCGACCACCCGCGCTCCCGCCTCCCAGCTCCCTTCGCCGCAGAAGCGCGCGCCGAGCAGCTTGAACAGGCTCTCGGCGTAGAAGTTCTGGCTGCGCTTGTTGGTGACCTCGAGGACCGACGCCAGCAGCGTCCGGTGGCTGGTGACGAGCTCCACCAGGGACCGGGCAGCCGCTCCACCGGGCGGGTCTCGCCGACGACGGCGATCCCCTCCTCGGCCAGCGCCGCGCGCAGGGCCTTGCCGAAGTAGGCGACGGGATCGGGCACGGTGACCCACACCTCGAGCGGCGACCCCGCGGGCGTCACCGCGCCGCTAACCTCCACCAGCCGCGAGCCCTCGCGCCGCAGCACCTCCCAGTGGAAACCACGGCGCGCGGTGCGCAGCCGATCCTGGACGACCAGCGTGTCGAGGCGGGGCACCAGCTCGAGAACGCCGAGCTCACCGGTGCGCTTCGCTCCCCAGCCACGCAGCAGCTGGCAGTTGTCGTTGAACGAGAGGGCTCCGACCGGCGCCTCGTACCACCATTGCCCCTGCTCGGGAGGCCAGTCCGGGTGCACGAGCGGACCGCGGAAGAGGCCGTGCTCGAGGTAGAGGTCGCCGGCGATCCGCCGCACGCCGCGGCCGCGCAAGGCCGCCGCCCAGCGGCGGAAGACGGCGTAGGGATCGCCGTTCTCGCGTCCCGAGATGGTGGGGTCCCCGGCGCCGCGCACCGCCAGGTCGCCGGCCAACACGCCATCCGCGCCGACGCTGCCGCGGATGCCCACCTGCGTCTCGAAGGTGTAGCCGGGACCGAGCAGCGACAGCGCAGCGGCAGTGGTGAGCAGCTTCTCGTTGGAGGCCGGCACCATATGGGCGTCGGCGCGGTAGTCGTAGTCGAGCTCGTGGCCGCCGAGCTCCACCACGCGCACCGCCAGGTTGGGCATGTGGCGCGCCGTGCGCGCCACCTCCTGGGCGAGCGCGACCTCGACCTGCTCGAGCGCGCGTCCGGGCGCCGCGGCGACCGCGAGCAGCCACGCGGAGAGCCACGCGACCGTCGTGGGGCGGCGGGGGCGACGGCAGCGCGGCACGAGGGCTGGTTTCTGGCTCGGGGCTGGGTTGAGGCGGGTGCTGTCAGAGTGGCGACGCCGGCGATCGGGCGCTCGCTCCCCCCACACCGCCGCCGCCGCGACCAGCAGAGGCATTGTAGCGGAGGGAGCGCCGACGGCCAGCGGCTGCGGCCGTCGGCGGCGAGCCCGTCGGATACCCGGTGGATGGCGCGAGCTAGAGTGACGCGATGGCGACGCCCGCCGCTTCTCTTCCCGCCTCCGTCTGCGAGCTCGCCGCGCGCCTGCCGCCCGGGAGCGGGGCCTACCTGGTGGGCGGTGCCGTCCGCGACCTGCTGCTCGGCCGCCCGCTCGTCGACCTCGACGTGACGGTGCCTCGCGGCGCCGTGGCCCTGGCCCGCCGGCTCGCCGACGGCCTCGGCGCCGCCTTCGTCACCCTCGACGACGAGCGCGGCGTCGGTCGCATCGTCTGGGAGCGCGACGGGCGGCGGCTGGAGATCGACGTCGCCGACTTCCGGGCCGGCGACCTCGCAGGGGACCTGCAGGCCCGCGACGTCACCATCAACGCCATGGCGCTGCCGCTCGCCGACCCGTCTGGCGACGGCGGCGCCCTGCGGCTCGTCGACCCCGCCGGCGGTCGCCGCGACCTCGAGGCCGGCATCGTGCGCCTGCTCTCGCCGGCGGTGCTCGCCGACGACCCGCTGCGCACGCTGCGCGCCGTGCGCTTCGCCGCCCAGCTCGCCTTTCGGCTCGACCCCACATCCGCCGCCTGGATCCGCACTGCGGCGCCGACGCTCGCCACGGTGGCGGCCGAGCGTGTCCGCGACGAGCTGTGGAAGGCCCTCGTGGCGCCGCTGCCGGCCGCGACGCTGCGCCGCCTCGACGAGCTCGGCCTGCTCGCGGTGGTGCTGCCGGAGGCCGCCGCCGCACAGGGCATGCCGCAGAGCACGCCGCACCACGAGGACGTCTGGGAGCACACCCTCTCGGTGGTGGCGCGCACGGCGGCGCTGCTCGAGCTGGTAGCCCGCCTCGCCACCGGCGAGCCGGCGCCGCCGGACGCCGACCGGGAGGTGGTGGCTGCGCTCGCGCCGTGCGCCGGCCCGCTGCGCGAGCGCCTCGCCGCGGCGTTCGCGGCCGAGCGCGCGGCGCGCGGTCTCCTGCTGCTCGCGGCGCTCTTCCACGATCTCGGCAAGCCCGCCACCCGCAGCGTCGGGGCCGACGGGCGCATCCACTTCCGCGGTCACGAGACGGTGGGGGCGACCCTCGCCACCTACCGCCTGCAGGCGTTGCGCTTCGCGCAGGTCGAGGTGCAGCGGGTGGCCGCCACGGTTCGCCACCACATGCGGCCCCTGCAGCTGCAGCGTCCGACGCCGCTGCCGCCACGCACCCTCCACCGCTTCCACCGTGCCACCGGCGAGGTGGCTCCCGAGGTCTGCCTGCTGGCGCTTGCCGACAACCTCGCCAAGGGTGAGGGGCGCGCCCGCGGCGCCTGGCCCGACTTCGTGGCGCGGGTGGGCGAGCTGCTCGGCGCCTTCTTCTTCCGCCACGACGAGGTGGTGGCGCCGCCGCCGCTGCTGCGGGGAGGCGAGCTGGTGGAGGCGCTCGGCGCCCCGCCCGGGCTGTGGGTGGGGGCGCTGCTGCGGGCGCTCGCCGAGGCCCAGGCGGCGGGTGACGTGGGCGACCGCGAGACGGCCCTGGCGCAGGCGCAGCGCTGGTGGCGACGTCATGGCGTCACCGCGCCGGAGAGCCGGTGATGGCTCGCCCAGGTCCCGGCATCGGCTCGCCCGGCTCGAACGCGGAGTCACCGCCGGCGGCGGCCGCCGCCGTGGACGCACCACCGCTGCTCCTCGACGGGCCGCCGCAGGCCGCGCTCACCGTCGCCCTCGCCCACGGCGCCGGTGCGCCGATGGACTCCCGCTTCATGAACGTCGTCGCTCGCGGCCTCGCCGGCCACGGGTTGCGCGTCGCCCGCTTCGAGTTCCCCTACATGCGGCGGCGGCGCGACGGTGGCGGGCGCGGCGCCCCCGATCGCCCCTCCGTGCTCGAGGCGACCTGGCTCGCGGTCATCGCCAGCCTCGGCGGCGGCAGCGACCTGGTGATCGGCGGCAAGTCGATGGGCGGCCGCATCGCCAGTCACGTCGCCGACCGCGCCGGCGTGCGCGGGCTGGTGTGCATGGGCTATCCGTTCCACCCGCCGGGTCAACCGCACAAGCTGCGCACCGCTCACCTCGCCACGCTGCGCACGCCGACCCTGATCCTGCAGGGCACCCGCGACGACCTCGGCCGCCCTGACGAGGTGGCGGGCTACGCGCTGTCGCCCTCGATCCACGTCGAGTGGATCGAGGCTGGCGACCACTCGTGGAAGCCGCTCAAGGCCTCGGGCCGCAGCGAGCGCGAAAACCTCGAGGCGGCCATCGCCGCCGCCGCCGCCTTCGTGGTGGCACTGCCGCCGCCGGCACCCGCGTAGGGTAGGAACCGGTCGCCGGCCGGCGGCTCAGGAAGACCCCTGCCGCTTCGCCAGCTCGCGCAGGGCCTTGACGTCCGCACCCCGCTGCGCCGCGGCCTCGACGGCGTCCTCGAACACCTCCCGGTCGCCACCGCGCAGCGCCGCCAGGGCCAGCAACAGGTGGGCCTCCGCGGAGTCGACGGTGCCCCGCCGCAGCACCGCCTTGCGCAGCCGGCGATAGGCATCGCCGAAGCGCCCGGCGCGCACGTCGAGCCGCGAGCGCAGTACGTCGGCCTCGCCACGCACGTCGTCCCGCGTCCAGCCGCTGAGCCGGGACTCCGCCCGCGTGAGCGCCGCCGCCGCCGCCTGGTCGTCGCCGCGGTCCAGGCGCTCCCGCGCCAGCGACAGCTCGATCATCGCGTCGAGCTCCTCGGTGAGGTGGCGCGGCTGGTCGGGGTCCCCCGGCGGCGCCGCCAGCGCCTCTCGCCACAGGCGCTCGGCCGCCGCCGTATCCCCCTTCGCCGCAGCCTCGAGGCCGAGGCGGTAGCCGCTGTGCTTGCGGTCGCGGGTGTCGTCGTAGAAGGTGGCGAAGACCACCCGGCCGCGATCGAACCAGAGCCGCCGCGGCTCGTGATCCACCTCGAGCTCGAGCGGCGAGCTGGCGCCCTTGATCAGCACCTGCCCATTGACGGTGGCGTTCCAGCTGACGTCACCCGCCTTCTGCGTGCGATCGCGTGGTGCCTGCGGGTCCCACAGGCCGACCTGGAAGGGAACCACCAGCCACCACCCGTTGACGTCCGCCTCGCGGCTCTCGCGGACGACGTCGAGGCGGCCATCCGGGCCGGCATCGACGCGGTAGCGGTACCGCTGCGGCAGTCGCTGGCGCACGGCGCCGGTGACCTTCCAGTGCCCGGGTGAGGAGGGCGCGAAGGCGTAGTCGAACGACAGCTCGGGGAGGCCGGTGCCGTAGACGAACTGCTGCGCGAAGCCCGAGAGGTCGGCACCCGAGGAGCGCTGCAAGGCCGCCAGCAGGACCTCGGTGGAGATCACCTTGCCGGCGGCGATGCCGTAGAGATCGTGCAGCCCCTTGACCAGCGCCTCGCGGCCGAGGATCTGCGCCAGCATGTCGAAGACGATGGCGCCCTTCTTGTAGACGATGGCCTGGTAGGCGCCGGGTGCGCGCGACGACTCGAGCCGGCCGCCGAGGGTGAGCGGGCCCACCGATTCCACCCGCCGGCCGTCGGCCAGGGTCGCCGCCAGCAGGGTCTCCCAGCCGTAGGTGGGACCCACCACTGGATGGTTATCGGCGATCTTCTGGCGGGCGAACTGCAGCGCCGACCAGCTCGCGAGCGCTTCCGAGAGCCACTGGTCGTGGTAGCTCTCCCAGCCGACGCCGTGTCCCCACCACTGGTGCGCCACCTCGTGCGCCACCACCGTGCGACGGTCCTCGAGGCCGAGCACGCGAGCGAAGACGCCGAGGTCGGTCACCATCGCGTCGGAGAGGGTGATCAGACCCGGAAGGGACTGCGAGAAGTCGCGCGGAACGGTGACCAGCGTCAGCTCGGCGTCGGGGTAGGGGCCGTACATCGACCCGTAGAGATCCAAGGCGTCGCCGGCGGCCTGCATCATCTGCGCGCGGGCGTCGCGGGGCAGCTTGCGGGAGGCGCGATCGAGGGCGAGTCGCACCTTGACCCCTCCCCGCTCGACCTCGCTGAGGTCGAAGCGACCGAGCTCGAAACCGAAGGCGGCGGCCGGGCGCTCGAGGCGGCGGTGCTCCCAGCGCTCGCCGCCGGCCTCGCCGCCGTCCACCCGGGTGCCGCCAGCGACCAGGTCGAGGCCCTTGGGCCAGCGCAGCTGCACGTCGTAGGTGGCCCGGTCGAGGTCGCCGACGTGGGGGTGCCAGAGGATGCTGTTGCGCAGGGCGTAGCCGGTGCCGCTCACGTGGTCGACGAAGGGGCCCTGGTAGTCGATCGCCAGCGCCAGCCGCTCCCCCGCCACCGACGGGGCCGGGAGCGCGATGACGAGGTCCTCGGCGTGGCGCTCGAAGGTCGCCGGCTGGCCGTCGACCTCGACGGCGCCGACCGCCAGGTCGCGGAAGAGCTTGGCCTCGATGGTGCGTGCCCCGCCAGTGCGCGCCACGAGCGCGATCTCGGCCCGCCCGGCGAGGTGGAGGTCGTCGTCGAGGCGGGCGGTGAGCTCGTAGGCCACGGGTTCGAAGGGCTGGAACCCGGGGCGCGGACCATCCGCTCCCGATAGTGAGGTCGACACCCAGGTGTCGAACTGCCCGAGCTCGGCGGTGCGCAGGCCCACCAGCCGACCCTTGCGCTGCTCGCGGTGGAGCAGGCGCTCGAGCCGACGCTCCTCGCGTTCGTCCCCGGCGAGCTTGACGAAGCGGCCGAGAGTGACCTGCTCTTGCGCTTCCGGGTCGACGAGGTAGAGCAGCCCGCCCTCGTCGCCCGGTTCCCGCTCGGCCGGCCTCGCCCAGGCGACGAAGTACCCCTGCGCCAGCGGATCGCCCGCACGATCGGCGAAGCGCTGCAGGTCGACGCCGGCGATGGCGCGCTCGCCGGAGCTCAGCCAGCGGGAGCGCAGGTCGGCGAGCCGCTGCGAGGCGGCGGCGTCGACCACGGCCTCCGGGCGCCGCAGCACGGCCTCCCCGGCGGCCCGCAGCGGCAGGTAGAGCGCCAGCTCGTCGAAGGCGTAGTCGAGGGCGGGCTCGGCGTGGAAGAGCTCGAGCTGTTGCGCTTCCAGCGCGTCGGCAGGTCGCAGCAGGAGATGACCCTCGCCGACGAACAGGAGCTCTCGCGGCCGCTCCTCGCCAGGGAAAAGCAGCGGCGCGAGCACGCCACGGTCGAGCTGAAGGGTGGCGGGACCGCTGGCGAGACGCAGGTGGTCCGCCAGCCGCGCCTTGCCGAGGGCCGGCGCGACGTCGGCAGTGGTGGTGCTGGCGGCGGCCGCGGGCGCCGCCAGCGCGGCGAGCAGCACCACCGGCAGCGGCCAGCGATGTGGGGACGCGGAGCATTGCGACGCTCGGGCCATCTCACCCCCTCGGACCGTCGCGGAAAGGGAACCCGGCACTCGCCGGCAGCGACGAGGATAGCCGATCGACGGTCGGCCGGCGGTGGTGGCTCCGAGGTGCGCGGCGGCGCCGAGGAACGGCTTCTATACTGGCCGCCGTCATGCCCCCCCGCTTCGATGCCGACCGCCTGCGGCTCGAGCTGTCGGTGGCCGACCTGCTCGAACGCGAGCTCGCCGGCAGCCTCGGTTTCGGCCACCGCGGCGGCTACGAGCGGCTCTGGCTCGGACAGGCGATCCACAGCCGTTACCAGGAGTCCGCGCTCGCCCGCGACCCCTCCTACCGGCGCGAGCTGGCGGTGGCCGCCGAGCTCACCCACCGCGGCTGGCAGATCCTCCTGCGGGGTCGCCTCGACGGCCTGCGCCGCGACCCCGACGGCTCGTTGGTGGTGGAGGAGATCAAGTCGGTGCGCCGCGGCGGCCAGCTGGCGCCGGCGACGCGCGACCTCTACGAGCGACAGGCCCTGCTCTACGCCTGGCTGCTGCGGCTCACCGAGGAGGTGCCGGTGCGCGCCGAGCTGGTGCTCATCGAGATCGGCAGCGACGAGGTCGAGCGCTTCCCGCTGGCGATCTCCTGGGCAGCCCTCGAGGGGGAGGTGCGCCGCCGCCTCTCCGCGCTGCTGCGTGCCCACGAGGCCGAGCGCGAAGCCGTCGAGGAACGCCGTCGCGCCGCTGCCGCCCTCGCCTTCCCCTATCCCACGTTGCGCCCCGGCCAGGAGCGCATCGTCGACGCCGTGGAGACGGCGATCGCCAACCGTGACCACTTGCTGCTCGAGGCTCCCACCGGCATCGGCAAGACGGTCGCCGCGCTCTACCCGGCGCTGCGCCACGCCCTCACCCACGGCAAGCGCGTCTTCGTGCTCACCGCCAAGACCCTGCAGCAGGACATGGCGATGAAGGTACTCGCCCTGCTCAACGGCGACGAGGCATTCCGCTCCCTGCGGCTGCGGGCCAAGGCCAAGATGTGCGCCAACGGCGAGGTCATCTGCCACGAGGAGTACTGCCCCTACGCGCGCGACTTCTACGCCAAGCTGAAGACCGCCGGCACCGTGCCGCGGCTGCTCGCCGAGCACCCCACCCTGGAGCCCGACGAGGTCTACCATCGTGCGCGCGCCGACGAGGTCTGCCCGTTCGAGGTGTCGCTCGACCTCGCCCACCAGGTGCAGGTGGTGGTCTGCGACTACAACTACGCCTTCGACCCCTACGTCGCGCTCTCCGACTTCGGCGCCGACGGCGACCTCACCGACACCATCCTGGTGGTGGACGAGATCCACAACCTCGTCGAGCGCGGTCGCGGCTACTACTCGCCGGCGCTCTCGGCGCAGGCCGCCCGCGCCGCCGCCGATGCGGTGGCGGTTCTGGCCGACCCCGCGCTCGAGGAGCTGGTGGAGGCGGCGCTCGACCTCGCCCGGCTGGTCGAGCACGCCGTCGTCGAGCTGGTGCCGCCCGCCGATCCCTTGGCGCCCGACGCAGCGGCGCAGGCGATCGAGGCCCGACTGCCCGAGGAGCAGCTGTGGCTGCTGCGCCCGCGCTTCGACGGCGCCTTCGTCGACTACCTCGAGTGGCAGCGCAGCAACCGCGCCTTCCGCGACGACGATCCCTTCGTGGCGCTCTACTTCGACGTCCTGCGCTTCCTCGACGCCATGCTGCTGCTCGACGCCGCCTTCTCGACGCTGGCGGTGCGCACTGCCCAGGGGGACTGCCAGCTGCAGATCCTGTGCAAGGACCCCAGCCGCTTCCTCGGCAAGGCGATCCAGCGCACCCACACCACCATCGGCCTGTCGGCGACGCTGACGCCGCCCGAGTTCTATCGCGACCTCCTGGGGTTCGAGCGCGGGCGCACGGCGTCGCTCTCGCTCCCCGACCCGTTCCCCGCCGGCAACCGCCGCATCGTCGTGGACGCCACCGTCGAGACGACGTGGAAGCAGCGCCCCTTCCACTACCCGCGCATCGCCGAGCGCCTCGCCGCCTTCGCCGCCGCGGTGCCCGGCAACTGCCTGGTGCTCTTCCCCAGCTACGAGTTCCTGCGTGCCATTGCCGAACGGCTCGAGGTGTCGAGCAAGCGACTGCTGGTACAACAACGCGCCGACAGCGACCGCGCCCGCCAGGAGATGCTCGCCACGCTGCGCGGCGCCCTTTTCGGCGACGTGCTCCTGTTGGCGGTGGCCGGCGGCGTCTTCGCCGAGGGCGTCGACTACCCCGGGGACATGCTGCAGGCGGTGGCGGTGGTGGGCCCCTGCCTGCCGGCGGTGAGCCTCGAGCGCAAGCTGCTCGAGAGCTACTACCAGGAGCGCTTCGAGCGCGGCTTCGAGTACGCCTTCGTGGTCCCCGGCATGACGCGGGTGGTGCAGGCGGCCGGACGCCTGCTGCGCTCTCCCGAGGACCGCGGCGTGATCGCGCTCTTCGATCGCCGCTTCCTCGCCACCCCCTACTCCGCATACCTGCCGGGCCACTGGCTGCCCCGCGATGGCGTCACCGGCCTCGCCGGCGAGCCGGCGGCGGCGGCGGCGGAGTTCTTCGGCACCCTGCCGCGCCTGGCACGCGAGTAGGCACGCCGCGCCGGCGCGCGCGACGCCGGTTTCGTTCCCGCCGCAAGCCGGCTCCAACCAGGTAGCGGAAGCCGCCGGGTGCCGTGCCGCACGCCGAGCGAAGACCCGGTGGCGGTGACGAGGAAACCACGGGGCGCAGAAGGAGGGCGACATGTTCGAGCACACCCTGGTGCGGAGACAGCGGAGCCGGCGGTGGTGGGTGACCCTGGGAGCGGCGGTGGCGGCCCACGCAGTGGCGCTCGGGGCGTTGCTGCTGGCGAGCAGCTGGAGCGTCGAGGCGATGGAGCCTCCGCTGGTGTCCGAGGTATTCCAGGTCGTGCTGCCGCCCCCGGACCTCGGCGGCTCGCCACCGACGCCGGCTCCGCAGCCGCAGCCGCCGCCCCAGCCGGCGGCGACAGTGACCCCGGTGCAGCCGCCGGAGGTCCCCGACGCGCCGCCGGTGCCGGATTCTCCGCCGCTTGCCAACACCACGCCCTCCGTGGCCTCCACCGCCAGCGGCCCGCCCGCCGACGACGTGGCCACCAATCCCGCCGGCGTTCCCTGGGGGGTCGCCGGTGGCCCCGGCGATGCCGACAGCCCCGGTGACGATCAGACGGCGCGCCCCCTCGACGCTCGCATGACACGGCCGGAGACGCTGGTCCGGGTGCAGCCCCGCTATACCGAACGGGCGCGTGCCATGCACCTCGAGGGCATCGTCGTGCTGCAGGCGACGATCGACCGTACGGGGAGCGTCATCGACGTGCGCCTCGTCAAGTCGCTGGGCCTCGGTCTCGACGAGGAGGCCATCTCGGCGGTGCGCCAGTGGCGCTTCCGCCCCGCCACCCTCCTCGGACGGCCGGTGCCGGTCTACTTCCAGCTCACGGTTCGTTTCACGATCAGCTGAGGGCGTCCTGCCGAAAGACGCAACGTTGGACCCCTTCAGCCCGTATGAGGAGGCGAGACACGGAGCGATCTCCACACTCTCCCTCTCCCCCCCCGCCCCTCGGCGGGGGTCTTTGTTTGGGGCCGGTGCTCTGTCACCCGGCGGCCAGGCGGGGTGCCGGCCCATCGCCGTTCGGGGGCGTCGGCATCGGACCGGGTGCCTGCGGCGGCGGCAATGCAGGCTCGAAACCACGGCGCCGCAGGCCGCCATCGCCTCCCCACGGCCGTCCCCCGCGCTGCCTGCGTGGATCCATGGCGCGGCCGCCGACCGGACCGGGCCCTCCGGCGCGGGGGCCGAGGCGGGCGAGGAACTGCAGATAGCGCCGCTCGGCCTCACCGTTGAGCAGCTTCCGCGCCGCCAGCACATGCTCGACGAGGGAACGCTCGAGCTCGGCCTGCAGCCGGGCGGAGGACTGGACGAGGGTGCGCAGCCGCTGCGGATCGGGATCGGCAGCCGTGAGCTCGGCCTGCAGGGCCCGGCGCACCGCCTCGAGCTCGATCCTCCGCTCGCGGGTGGCGGCGACGAAGCGTCGCTGCAAGGCGATGAAGCGGGGCCGCTCCGCGGCCGGCACACCGAGACGCTCCGCCAGCTCCTCGAGCCGCGCCGGCGTCGGCCCGTCGCCTCCGAAGCCGCCATTGGCCGGCCTGCCACCGGCGTCGAAGGCGCCCCCGCCGGGGGGACCGAGATCCGGCGGTGGTGGGGGGAGGCGCTCGTCGGGCGTGCCGTCGCGACCTGCGGGCCATCCGGCATCGCTGCCGTCATCCCGGCCGGCGACCGGCCGGGGCGGTAGGGAGGGCGTCGGCCGTGCTGGCGCAGCGGTGGGTGCCACCGGCACCATGCCGACCTCCACGGTGGCCGCCGGCAGGGGTGCCGTCGCACCGGCGCCGATGCCCGCCGGCGAGGGCAGCACCACCACCGCCGGCGGCGGTGGAGGCGGTCCGAAGCGTTGTTGCAGCACGGCCACCGCCAGGCCCAGGTTGAGCCCGACCGAGAGCGAGAGCACGACCACCGCCCACCAGCGGCTGATCACAGCGTGTCGCTTTCCCCCTCGCCGGTGAGCGCGTCCCAGTACTCGTCGGCAAGGCTGCCGCCGCCGGTCGACGACCCCACCTCGGCGACCGCGGCGGGCTCACCGAGCGTCGCGATCGGCGGGGCGCTGGGAGCGGCCGCCACCACGGAGGGTGCCGGCGCCGGCGCCGCAGTGGCGACCGCGATGGCCGGCGAGGGTGCCGCGGCGGTGGAGGCCGCCAGGCTTGCCGCGCCCGCCGTCCTCGACGGCGAACGCAGCGCTCCCGGCAGGTGCCCGAGACCGATGCCGAGGGCGATACCCGCTGCCATCGCCGCCCCGGCGAGCGCACGAGCCCAGGCGGGCGTGGCTCTCCACCCGAGCAGGCTGGCGCCGGCCACCGCCCGCCGCTCGGTGGCGACCCGCTGCAAGCGCGGCACGAAGCCGAACGGCGCCGGCGTCGGCGGCGGCACCTGCAGCCCCTGCCAGAGCCGGTGCAGCTCCGCCATGCGAGCCTGCATGGCGGGATCGCGGGCCAGCTCGGCGCGCAGCCGTCGCACCTCGCCGGCGGGCAGCTCGCCGTGCAGGTAGCGAATCAGGCGGCGATCGGGGGACCGGTCCATGCGCGCTCGCTCCTGACGGTGGAACACCTCACTGCGGCCCTTCCTGCGTCCGCTCGAGCGCCCGCATGGCGCGGAACAAGCGGCTCTCGACGGCGCCCAGCGTGATCCCCAGCGTCTCGGCGATCTCCTTGTACGAGAGCTCCTCGAAGCGCGCCAGCACCAGGACCGCTCGCTGGCTCGGCGGCAGGGCGGCGACGGCGCGCTGGACCTGCCGCCAGCGCCGGCGGGCATCGAGCTGGCGATGCGGGTCGGCGCGCTCCTCCGGCGGATCGACCGCCACCGCCGTGGCATCCTCCTCCGCCGGACCGAGCGAGACCCAGCGCAGCAGCCGGCGGCGGCGCAACACGTTGAGGCAGTGGTTGACGGCGACGCGGTAGAGCCAGGTCGACACCAGCGCGCGGGGGCGGAAGCCGCCCGCCTTCACCATCACCTTGAGGAACACCTCCTGCACCGCGTCGCGCGCCTCCTCGGCGTCGCCGAGCAGCCGCTCGCAGACCCGCAGGAGGCGCCGGTGGTGGCGCTCCACCAGCTCGCCGAACGCCTCGCGGTCGCCGACGGCGACGCGCGCCACCAGCTCCCAGTCGGGGTCGGCCGGCTGCTCGCGCGCCAGGTCCGAAGTCGACATCGCCTCCTCGAAGGCCCCGCTCATGGCTGGTGAAACCCGCGACCGGCCCCGAACCTGCGGCCCCGCCTTACGCTCGCAGCTCCTCGAGGTCGGCGAGCAACGCCGCCGCCGTGCGGTAGCGGCGGCTGGGGTCGCGAGCGAGGCAGCGCAGGATGATCTGCTCGAGCTGCTCGGGCATCTCGGGCCAGTACTGCCGGGGCGGCGTCGGCTGCTCGTTGAGAGTGGCGACGATGACCTGCATCGGATTCTCGCCGCGGAATGGCGTGCGCGAGGTGAAGATCTCGTAGAGCACCACGCCCACCGCCCAGAGGTCGGCCCGCTCGTCGATCGGCTTGCCCTGCAGCTGCTCGGGGGCGAGGTACTGCGGCGTGCCCAGCACCGTGCCGGGCTGGGTCTGCCCCTCGTCCATGCGGGCGATAGGCCGGGCGATGCCGAAGTCCATCAGCTTGGCGTTGCCGTTGGGCTGGACGATGAGGTTCTCGGGCTTGATGTCGCGATGCAGCACGCCCACCTCGTGGGCGGCGGCGAGGCCGCGACAGAGCTGCCGCGCCAGCCGCAGCCCCGCCGAGTAGGGGAGCGAGCCGGTCTGCGACAGCAGGTAGCGCAGCGTGATGCCGCGCACGTACTCCATGGTGATGAAGGGGATGCCGTCGACGTCGTCGAAGTCGAAGGTGCGCAGGACGTTGGGGTGGGTGATCTTGCGCGCCAGCTTCAGCTCGCTCTTGAGGCGGTCGAGCTGCTCGCGGTCGCCCCACACGTCGCGCGGAGCATCTTGAGGGCGACGAGGTCGTCGAGCTCGCGGTCGCGCGCCTTGTAGACGATGCCCATGCCGCCGGCGCCGAGGGTGGAGAGGATCTCGAAGCGGTCGCCGATCACCTTGCCGGGAGCGATCTCGGAGAGGGTGGCGTGCTCGCGGCCGACCGGCGTCGGTGTGCCGGTGGCGCCGGCGGGAGCGAGGCGGGTCGGGGCGTCGGCGGTGGCCGCCGCGGCGCCGGCGGCGCCGGTGACCTTGCCCGCCAGCTCGCGGTTCATGACGTAGAGCGTTTGCGCGCCGCCGAACATGCCGCGCTGCGACGACAGCTCGACCCCGCTGCGGGCGAAGATCTCGCCGAGATTGGCGTACAGCGGCTGCGAGAGCACCATGTCGCCGGGCGCTCCCTCGCGCAGCAACCCCTCCAGCTGCAACAACGGCCGCCCCACCATCACCCGCTCCGGACCCTCCCCCCACACCACCGAGCCGGTGACCGCGTCCCCCTCGGTGATCGCCAGCACCGGCGGCTCCGCCTCGTCGAAGGCGCTCTGGCTCACCGACAGCGCGGCGCCGATCTCGGCGGCAGCGGAGAGCGCCCGAAAGGCGCGGTTGTCGCCGGCGAAGGAGGCGAGCAGCCGCTGCCCGAAGGCCCCCTCGACCGTCCCCTGCCGCGACCCCACGGCCGAGTGCACGCGCCGCAGGTCCTGGGCCAGCGAGTCGATGGTCGACTCCGGGTCGTAGCCGACCTTGGGCTGGGCGTAGCGGCGCAGGTCGACGGCGAGCAGCGCCACCGCCCGCGTGGCGGCGCTCTCCATCGGCGCGCTGCCGCTCTGCGACGGCAGCGTACGCGACAGCTCGCCGATGTAGGTCTCCATGTCGTGCTTCTCGCGCAGCTCGGAGAGCAGGTGGTTGAAGGCCTCGGCGAGCCGGCCCACCTCGTCGCCGCGGTGGATGGCGATCCGCTGGCCGTAGTTGCCCTCGCTGGCGGCGGTCGCCGCCCTGGCCAGGTCGCGCACCGGCTTGAACACCCGCCTGCCGAGCAGGAAGGAGAACAGCGAGGCGACGAGGATGGCGCCGGCGCCGACGAGGAGAAGAATGGTCTCGATACGCTGGAAGGGGAGCAGCTGGGTGTCGAGCGAGGCGAGCGACACCACCGCCCCGACGCGCACACCGCTGGCGTCGGCGAGGGGCCGCAGCAGGCCGATCCAGCGGCGGCCGTGCAGGTCGAGATCGATTTGCTCGAACGACTGGCCGCGGCTCATGACGGTGTCGACCATCTTGTGCTGCTGCAATCGCGATAGCAGCTCCTCGACGTCGCTGGGGCCGAGGGTGGTCGCCACCACCTGCGGCGCGCCGCCCTCGCTGGCGAGGATCGCCACGTCGGCGTCCGAGACCTTGCGCATCTCGTCGCGCATCCTCGTTGTCGATGGCGAAACCGGCGACCAGGAACCCCTGCAGGATCTGGTCAGCGGCGAGCGGCACCGCCACGGCGTTGAACAGGCGCTTGTCCTGGTACCAGAAGCCGGTGGCCTCGAGCTCCTGCTGGGCGCGCTGGACGAGCGGCCGCCGCGATAGATCCTCGCCGATGGCGTCGGGGTTGTCGGTGCGCGCCAGCACCTTCCCCTCGGGATCGAGGGCGATGGCGAAGTCGTAGCCGAGGTCGTTCTGTCGCTCCTCGAGCAGGTCGAGGATCGAGCTGGCGCCGCCCGGCTGGTCGGCGGCGGTGGCGATGTAGGCGCGCAGGTTGCTGTCGCTCACGAATACCCGGGCGATCAGCTTGAGCTGCTCCTGCCGCTGGTGCTGCAGCGCCGCCTGCACCGAGCCGGCCCGCGAGAGCGCCTGCCGCGCGGTCTCGTGCGCGACCTTGTTGCCGAAGACGTAGGTCACCACCACCGCCGCACCCACTGCCAGGGTGACGAGCAGCGCCGTCATCGCGAAGACGCGGAAGCCGAAGGAGATGCGCAGCCGCACGGGTCAGCCCTCGGCCAGCTGGCGCCGCCAGCCCCTGGCGGGGGTCGGCGCGGCGGTCGGAACGGCGGGCGGGTGGCGCATCTCAGTAGTCGCTGTCGATGCTGTACGCCTTGCCGAACTTGTTGAGGTGGCGGGGAATGCGGGGCTTGGACACGGGCAGCGCGAGGCGCAACGGGGCGCTCAGCGGCAGGGTCAGCGCCTGGGTCTGCATCTCGCCGCGCTCGTGCCAGATCGAGAGCGTCCCGGGTCCGGGGGGGACACCGCTGAGCACGAATGCCCCCGCCTTGTCGGGCGCCGTGGCGTAGGGGGTGTCGACCACCAGGATGTAGCCGGCCATCGATTGGTGCACGTTGCAGAACACGCGCACCAGGCCCGGCTCCTTGAAGGTGACCTCCTTGCCGGGGCCGCGATCGTAGAGACCGACGTCGAAGGCGTTGGCGCCCGAGACCGAGAAGGCGTTGTGCAGGATCGGGTCGAGGTTGGGGAACCGCACCTTGGAGCCCACCGGCACCACCAGCATGCGCGGCTTGAACTCCTTGTGCACGGTCGCCATCTGCGGCACGTCGTCGGAGACTGCCAGCCTGGGCTTCCTCTCCGGGGTGAAGAAGACCACCGCCTGGTCGACCCCCCTGGTGACGCTGCGGCCGTCCTGCACCAGCACCAGCGTGCCGCGCAGGTCGGAGGCGTCCCCGAAGGCCGCGCCGCTGCTCACGAGCAGCGCCGGGACGGCACAGACGGCGAGCCGGCGCAGGCTGCGAGCGGACCGCGAGGAGGCGCGCTTCATGGGGCGGTTGAGGATCATAACAAAGGCCGGCCGCTTGGCGCCGCCGCCGAGCCCCGCCGCCCGCCGCGCACGGCACTAAGATGCCACCCGATGCTCATCGATCGCATCGCCCGTTTCATCGCCGATCCGGCCGGGGACCGCTTCGAGGAGCTCGCCCTTGCCGTCTTCGCCTTCCAGCACGAACGGGTGGAGCCCTACCGCCGCCTGTGCGCGTCGCGGGGCGTCTCACCGGCCACGGTGGGCGACTGGCGGCAGGTGCCGGCGGTGCCGGCCCTGGCCATGAAGCGACTCGCCCTCCATACCGATCCGCCGCAGGAGGTGTTTCGTAGCAGCGGCACCACCGGCGGCGAGGCGCGCAGCACGCACTACCAGCCCTACCCCGACCTCTACCGCCAGGCCATCGACTGCTCCTTTCCGCGTTTCTGCCTGGGCGCGCTGCGCACCCCGGCACCGATGCTGTCGCTCGTCCCCTCGCGCCAGCAGGCGTCGGATTCGAGCCTCGGCTTCATGGCCGCCCACGTGCTCGACCGCTGGGGCGCGGTCGACTCGACCACCGCCTTCGCCGAACGCGGGGTGGACGTGTCGCGCGCACGCTCCTGGCTCGCCGCCCGCCAGCGCGAGGGGCGAGCGGTGTTGCTCTTCGCCACCTCGTTCGCCCTCGCTCAGCTGCTCGCGGCTCTCGAGCGGCGCTTCCTCCACTTCCGGCTGGCATCCGGCAGCGTCGTCTTCGACACCGGCGGCTACAAGGGGCGGCAGCAGGAGCTGTCGCGCCAGGAGCTCCACGCAAGTCTGCAGACCTGGCTCGGGATCTCGCCCGAGCAGGTGGTGCGCGAGTACGGCATGAGCGAGCTGTCGAGCCAGTGTTACAGCACTGGCGACCCCGAGCTGTTCGTCGCCCCGCACTGGATGCGCGTGCGGGTGCTGCACCCGGAGACGCTCGCCGAGCAGCCGTCGGGAGAGCCCGGCCTCCTGACGCTGTTCGACCTCGCCAACGTCGGCTCGGTGCCCCACCTGCTCAGCCAGGATCTCGCGGTGGCGGGCGAAGGAGGGTTCCGCCTGCTCGGTCGCGCCGCCGGCGCCGAGCTGCGCGGCTGCTCGCTGACGGTCGAGGAGCTCATGTAGGCGGGCCGCCGCGGGTCAAAGGCCGTAGACTCCCCGTCATCCGCCGCCCGCGGCCGCTCCGTACCGCCTTTGAGGAGCCATCCAGGAGGAGGAACTCGTGCGCCCAGCCACTCGCTCCCGACTGCTGATCTGCGTGCTCGCGGGCACCTCCGCCCTGCCGGTCCTGGCACAGGCCTCACCCGCGAACGACGGCGAGACGCTCACGGCACCGCACCTGAAGTGGGGGCTGGAGGTCAAGGCCGCGTACCGCGACAGCGAGGACAAGAGCTTCGCCGTGCCGTTCAACTTCCCCCAGGTGCCCGGGCAGACGTTCTTCCTCCGCACCGTCGACCCGGGAAGCAACCTCGAGGTGCCGGTAGCCACTCTCTTCCTCGACGCCGACTGGGGGGACGCGCTGCTCGGCCACCTCAAGGTCGACATGATCG
Source organism: Thermoanaerobaculia bacterium (assembly GCA_963837455.1). Classification (GTDB taxonomy): domain Bacteria; phylum Acidobacteriota; class Thermoanaerobaculia; order Multivoradales; family JAIOJS01; genus DASYQD01. The sequence continues at coordinate 366,109 of CAWINM010000001.1, forward strand.
ACCTCTACGATCGCAACCCCACCTCCACCGACCACCGCGTCGACGTCGACGAGGCATGGTTGCGCTTCGGGCGGCAGACCGACCCGGGATTCCTTCCCGCGCATCCGGGCGTCTACGTCAAGGTCGGCAAGCTGCCCAAGCTCGAGCGCCAGAACGACCGCCACCTCGAGAGCTACGGCCTGGTGTCGACGGCCTTCAACCGCTTCGAGGATCTCGGCGTCGAGGTGGGCGCCGACCTCGGGCGCCACGCCTACCTCAAGGCTTCCTACACCCGCGGCAACCCGGTCTTCATGCGCGACCCCAACGCGCTGGCGGGGGACAACGGGACGCCCGCCAACCTGCCCTGCGGCGCGGTCGCCACCTGCGCGACACCTCCGCACCCGGCGCTCAACAGCGGCGTCCCCATCCTCTACGACGCCGAGATCGAGGACGCCGGCTCGGGCGGTCACGAGGAAACCGGCGGCGGTCTCGGGCTCCGCTTCTCCAACGAGGACGGCAGCCGGCGCATGGACCTCTTCGCCTACGGCTACCGCCGCACCCTCGCCGAGAGCGTCGCGCTCGAAGGGACCCTGTACGGCGGCGACCTCGACCTGCTCAGCGTCCCCTTCGCCCCCTACCCGCAGCTGCATGGCAATGAGAAGAGAGAGACGGGCGGGAACCTCTGGCTCTACCTCGACGGGCTGTCCCTGTTCGGCCAGTACGTCGACCAGGACATCGCCGGCCTCGGCCGCAAGGGATACGAGGCGGAGCTCGCCTGGCACTTCGAGCTGCCGCTCTTCGCGGCGCTCTCCGGGCAGCAGCTGTTCCCCAGCATCGCGCCGACGGTGCGCTACTCCAAGCTCGAGCCCGACTTCACCAACCCCGCCAACACGCCGGCACCGAGCCTCGCGTGGGCGTGGGAGAAGGTAGACGCCGGGCTGCGCATCGGCATCGTGCCGGGAGCCGACCTCACTATCGAGCAAGCGCACAACCGCTTCCGCACCAAGGCAGGCTGGCGCACCAGCGACGAGCTGCTGACCACCCTGCGCTGGCGGATGTAGCCGGCGCCGGCGATCCAGCGCGCTGCGATCCAGTGCACTTCCAACCCCTGCACCTACCTGCTAGGGTTTTGGGGCGATGTGCCACAGACCCCTTGCCGGGGCGGCCTTCGTGGTCCTGCTCTCCTTCCTCGCGGTGGCACCGGCGATCGCCGAGCCGTCGGTGGTGGTGGCGGTCGACACCAGCCGCTCGCTGCAACCGGCGACGCTCGCGGCGATGGGAGAGGCGGCTGCCGCCGCCCTCGGCCGGCTGCCTGCCCGCACCCAGGTGGGCGTGCTCGCGTTCGACGACGCGCCGCACTGGGTGCTCGCGGCGGGCTCGCCGCAGCAGGCCGCCACGGCGCTCGCCTCGCTCGCTCCGACGGGCAGCTACACGCTGCTCGACGACGCCCTGTTCACCGCCGCCCGGGCGCTCGCGCCGGGAGGCGTCGTGCTGCTGCTCACCGACGGCCGCGACGAGAACTCGGCCACCACGGTGGAGGACGTCGCCCGCGCCTGTGAGGCTCGCGGCGTCCGCATCCTGGCGCTCGGGGCGGGGGAGCGCATGGACGAGCGCACGCTGCGACGGCTGGCGCTGCTCACCGGCGGCGGCTACCTCGGCACGCTCGCGACGAGCCGGGCCGGCGCCGCGGGCGAGGCCCTGGCTGCCGCCGCAGCAGCACGGCCGATCGCCACCGTTCGCTCTTCGTCCCCGCCGCCTGCGCCCGCACGAGGCGCCGCGGAACCGGTGCCGGCGCGGCGGGCGGCGACCGGCACCGCGCCGGCGGCGGCGCACCACTCCGAGCCGGCCACGGCCGGCACCCTCGCCGGCACCGCGCCCGGGGATCCAGCCGGCCGTGCCCCGGCGCCTACCGGCGGCCGCCGCTGGTGGTGGCTGGCGCTGCCGCTGGCGCTCGTCGCGGTCACCGTGCCGGCGGCGACCTGGGCCTCACGGCGCGGCCGCCAGCGCACGACGATCTGCCGCCGCTGCGGCAGCGAGGTGCCCGCTGGTGGGGACTGCCCGCGTTGCGCCGCGCTCGAGTCCGAGATGGCCCTGCAGGAGCGGCTCCGCAGCCGCGACCTCACGCGCCTCGAGGACGCCTCCGAGCTGCGGCTCGAGAACGTGCGCGAGCTCGACACCAGCGCCGTCGACCTCGACTCGATCGAGAAGACGCGGGTGATCGCGGACCAGAGCATGCTGATGGTGCGGGAGCCCGGCGAGTCGCAGCGCTCCTTCCTGCTGCGCGCCGACGGCGCCTTCGCCGTCGGCCGCGACCCGCGGTCGAACACCATCACACTGCGCGACCCGGCGCTCTCGGCGCGGCACTTCAAGGTGGTGCCCGACGACGGTAGGTACTACGTCGTCGACCTCGACTCGACCAACGGCACCTACCTCAACCGCCGGCGCGTGCGCGCCGCCCGCCTCGCCTCGGGCGACCTCATCCAGGCGGGCCAGATCGAGCTCGAGTTCCGCTCCTTCCTCAGCCAGGTGGCCTGAGCCGCGGTCAGCTTCGACGACCTCGCCGCGCTCGCCGACTACGCCACGCCGGCCGGCGGCCCCCCGGCGATGGAGACGCGCGAGCCTCGCGCCGGGGTGGCATACCGCACCGGGCGGTGGTCGCCGGCATCGCTGGCGCGGCTGTTCGCGCACCTCGCCGGCCCGGGAGCGGCGGCGCTCGCTGCCGTGGAGAACGCGGCGCTGCTCGCCGCCTGGGGCGACACCGTCGAGGCCTTCCTCGACCCACGCTCGCCGGAACGGCGCCGGCTCGAGCCGGCGCTGGTGTCGTCGAGCGGTCTCTCGCCGGCGGGCCTGGGTGCAGGGCTCGCGGCGGTGCTCGGCGGCGTGCGCGCACCGCACGCGCGGGTGATGCTCGAGCGCCACGGTGACCGTGCCGCGGCCGCAAGGCAGCGCACGCCGGCGCTCGCCGTGCTCGCCGGCAACCTGCCCGGGCTGGCGGTGCAACCGCTGCTGCCGGCCTTGCTGCTGCGACGGCCCCTGCTGCTCAAGTCGGCCTCGGCGGAGCCGCTCTTCGCGCCCGCCTTCGTCGGCGCGCTGGCGAGGCGGCTGCCGGCGCTCGGCGAGGGGATCGCGGCGGCAACCTGGGCCGGCGGGAACGCCTCCCTCGAGGCCCCGGTGCTCGCCGCCGCCGGACGCGTGCTCGCCTACGGTGGGCGCGACGCCGTCGCCGATCTCGATCGGCGGGCTCCCGGCAGGGTGGTCGACTACGGGCCCAAGCTCTCGTTCGCGCTGCTCGCCGGCGACCTCGACCTCGCGCGCGCCGCGGCCGGGGTGGCTCGCGACGTGGCGCTCTTCGACCAGCGCGGCTGCCTGTCGGTGCAGGCGGCGTTCGTGGCGCCCGCCGCCGCAGCGCCGGGCTTCGCCGCGCAGCTGGCGGCGGCGCTCGCCGCCCTCGCCACGGAGCTGCCGGCCGGTCCGGTGGAGGCCCGGCCGGCGGCAGCGGTTCAGCAGCTGCGCGGCGAGGCAGAGCTGCTCGGCACGCTGGTGGGCCGCCTGCCGCTCGCCGCCGGCACGGTGGTGCTCGCGTCCGCCGGCGCGAGTCTCGTTCCCTCTCCGGGGCTTCGCACCGTGCGCGTCCACCCACTCGACGCGACGGACGAGCTACTCCTCCGGCTCGCCGGCTGGCGCGGTCTGCTGCAGGGGGCCGCGCTCGCCGGCACCGACGCCTGGGAGCTCGCCCCTGCGCTCACCGCGCTCGGAGTCTCACGGTGCGCCCCGCCCGGCGAGCTGCAGGCCGCCGACGCCCGCTGGCACAACGGCGGCCACGACCCGCTTCAGGTGCTGAGCTGACTCCCGACCCGGGCCGTCCACCGCGAGGGCGCAGCGGGTCGCTGCCGTGCGTCCGCCCTGCCGATCCAGTAGCGACCGTCGCTCGATTCCGCCGTTGCGGCTCGGTTACCGGCTCGCCTTGGCTGGCGAGTTGTCGAGGATCTTCTTGATCGCCAGCTCGGGAATGCTCCACTCGCCGCCGGCGATGCGGCCGACCTCCTGGCTGCCGCGGTAGACGACCCCGGTGGGGACGCCGGTGATCCCCATCCGCTTCGCCTCCGGCTCCTCGCCGAACGGCGAGGGCAGGCCGTAGAACTCGAAGTGGATCGAGGAGCCGGCGAGGGCGTCGGCGAGGCGCAGGATGCGGGGCACCATCTCCTGGCAGTGCGGGCACCAGTTGCCGAAGAAGACACGCACCCGTACCGGCTGGGCCGCCTGCCGCAGCGCCCGCACCAGCGCCGGCGAGGGCTGGTACTGGCTGGCGCGGAAGGCGTAGGAGACGTCGTGCTGCAGCAGGTCGGCGGCGGGGTGCAACCCCAGCAGATACGGCTTCTCCTTGAGACGCGCCGGCTGGCCGCCGACGGTGAAGGTCACGTCGCGGCCGTCGAGGGCAAAGCCGCTCTCGCGGCTGATGGCGGCGTCGGCGAGCACGAAGGCGCGCCCGTCGGCCCCCACCACCACCTTGGAGCTCTCGACCCGCTGCACCGCCTGCTCGCGCGGCGACAGCAGCAGCGCCGTGCGCAGGCCGGGCCCCATCATCAGCACCACCGAGCCGGCCTTCTCTGACTTGAACATCTTCACGTCGGGCAGCTCGGCGCCGCCGACCTCCAGGACGTACTCGCCGATCGGCTCGAAGTCGCGCAGCGCCGGGTGCGGAGGGATCATCTGGGCGCGCGCGGGCGGCGCCAGCGGCGCGAGCAGGAGGAGGGCGAGCGATAGCGGCAGGCGGCGGAGTGTCATGTCCCGTGGTCTCCTCGGTCGGCGCCGGGCGGCAGCCCCGGCACGGTGCGCAGCACGCGCCCATCCTCGCTCAGGAAGGAGCGGGGCAGGCGCCGGTAGAGCGGGCGGAAGAGCGGCGACGGGGTGTCGCGGATCGGATAGCTGGGTCCCCACTGCCAGTTGAAGGCCGCCAGCTGGTCCTGCGTCGCGGTGGTGAGCACGACCACCGGCGGGTTGGCGGCGTCGGCGGTGAAGTGATTGAGCGCCCCGGCCCAGTGCGCCGCGTCCTGGGGATCGGCGAGCACCACCCAGGTGCGTCCCTTCGCCAGCTCCGGCGCCACGTCGGTGAGGCACACGCGGCTGGGCGCGGCCCCGGCGCAGAGACTCGCCACCTCGACCCCCGGGCGCAGCCGGGTGGCCAGGTCGTCGAGCGGCAGCGCCGGCGCTCGCCAGGCGAGCAGCGCCAGCGCGGCGATCCCCACCGCGGCGATGACCAACCGGCGCGGTGGCAGGGCCTTGGCGCGCCGCGGCAGGCCGAGGCAGGCGAGGAGGAGGAGCGGCACCAGCAGGGCGACGTCCTGCCAGAACGCCGCCGCCGGCGAGCGCTGCACGAGGTTGCCGAAGCAGCCGCAACCGGTAGCAGCGGCTCCGTGCGCCGTACGCCACCACTCCCAGCCGTTGAAGACGACGAAGAGGACGACCAGGAGCGCGCTGGCGGTGAGCGTCCACGCGCGGCGCACGCCGAGCACGAGCAGGAGCCCCAGGCCACCCTCGAGGACGAGGGCAATCAGCGCCGCGACCCTCGGCGGCATGCCGAGGGAGAGGCCACTGTCTCGCAGCAGCTCGGCGAAGGCCTGCGGATCGATGGCCTTGGCGAGCGTGGCGGCGAGCAGCACGAGGCCGAGCGCCGCCGCCGCCGCCTGCGCGAGCCAGGACAGCCGCGGTCGCGGCCAGGTCGCGGGGGCATCGGCGGCAGCGCTCAGGGTCGCCTCCGGCATCCATCGATCTTAGTGCACGCGCCACGCCGGCACGGCGGCAGAGCCCGGCCCGGCAGCGCGACCCACCGCGCGCGGCGCAGCGGGCGCGGAAGCGCCGGGGGCATCGCGGGGCTCCGCGCCGCGGGGGCAGCGAGGGCGTCGCGGTGCGGAGCTGCCCCGGCAGGGCGCGCCGGCGGTTAAGATCCCCGTCGAGCCCCATGCGTGCGCTCCTCTGGGCCGCGATCAACGTTCTGCAGTGGCTGTTCATCGCCCTGTGGACGGCGGTGTGGACCTCGGTGGCGATGGTGACCGCGACCCTCACCCGGCGCCCCGACCTCGGCCTCGCCATGGCGCGGCGGATCTGGGCCCCCCCCATCATGCGTGTCTGCGGGACCCGGCTCGAGGTCCACGGCGCCGAACGTCTCGACCCCGGCCGGCCCTGGTTCCTCGCCTGCAACCACCAGTCGTTCGCCGACATTCCGATGCTCTTCAGCGCCCTGCCCGTGAACCTGCGCTTCGTCGCCAAGCGCGAGCTGCGCAGCGTTCCCTTCATGGGCTGGTACATGGAGGCGATGGGGATGGTGTTCGTCGACCGCCGCCGGCGCCGGAGCGGCACTGCCGGCATCGACGCCGCCACCGAGCTGCTGCGTGGTGGCGCCAGCGTGCTCTCGTTCCCGGCCGGCACCCGCCGGCTGCCCGAGGAGCCGCCGGCGTTCAAGGCGGCGGCGTTCGCGCCGGCGCTCGCCGCCGGGGTGCCGGTGGTGCCGGTGGCCGTCGACGGCACGCGCGCGCTGCTGCCGCCCGGAGGTCGCCTGCGACCCGGCGTGGCGCGGGTGATGGTGGGAGAGCCCATCCCCACCGCCGGGCTGCCGCTGGCCGCTCGCGACCAGCTGGCACGGCGGGCGGAGGCGGCAGTGACGGCCTTGCTCGGCGAGTTCGCCCACGCCTCCGCGACCGCGGGCCTGGCGGCAATCGCCTCGCCGGCCGGCGCCTCTAACGACGGATGACGGCGGTTCCCGCCAGGTGGTCGTGCAGCGCGCGCTTGTCGCGGGTGAACGCCACCATCAGGAAGCCGAGACCGAAGGTCGCGAAGCTGACCATCATCCCGCACAGGCGAAGGAAGGCGAGGCCGAATCCCAGGCCCTTGCGCCGCTTGCCACTGACGACGCGCAGGCCCAGCAGCGCCTTGCCGGGAGTGGCACCGAAGATCGCCCAGCAGGGGAGCACCACCAGAACGTAGAGCAGGACGATCAGGAACGACAGCAGGAAGGGCGCGGTGGGGCTGCGGATACCGCCCAGGACCAGCGTCAGCCCTACGGCGATCGCCAGGATCCAGACCTCGTCGATGATCTGCGCCACGACGCGAAGCCAGAAGCCGGCCGGGCGGTAGGCGGCGGGCGCCGGGGCGTAGGCGGGAGAGCCGATCGGCGGCGGGGCAGCCGGGGTCGCGGCGACCGCAGCCCGGGGTGGTGGCGGCGCCGGCGGCATCGCCGGCATCGGCTGCGGCGGCGGGGTCGGCTGCAGAGCCGGGCGGTACGGTGCCGGTGGAGGCGCCGGCGCCGAGCCATGGAAGACCTCGTCGGCGATCGGTGGCAACAGCTCGCCGCCGGCGGCTTCGCCTGCACCGGCGCCCACCGGCGGCGCCAGCGACAGCGCAGGCGCCGCCTCGAAGGCCTCGGTCGCGGCTGCGCGCGGCGGCTCCGGTGGCGGCGGCGGGAGCGAGGGCGGCGCCCCCGGCTCGCTCGCCGGCGGCGGCGGCGGCGCGGAGCCAGCGCCGACACCGACCGGCACCACGTCGCTCCCCTGCCGGTGGCCGCACTGCGCGCAGACCTTGGCGTCCAGGGGCACCTCGGCGCCGCACGCGGGGCAGGCGAGCTTCCCGGTGTCGAGCCGCACCGTGGCACCGACCTCCTCCATCACCGGCGCCGTGATGCGCACCAGGATGTCGGTCTCGCCGATGGTGATGCGATCGCCGTCGTGGAGCAGTCGCTCGGTCGTCAGCCGCTCGCCGTTGAGGTAGGTGCCGTTGGACGACTGCAGGTCGCGCGCCCGCACCTCGCCCGTCCTCACCGTGACGAGCACGTGGTTGCGGCTGGCGCTGGGGTCGCGGAGGGTGACGGCGCAGGAGCGGCTGCGGCCGATGGTCGCCTCACCTTCCTCGAGCTCGACCACACGCCCCTCGACCTCGAGCGCGTACGTCCACGTGTCGCCGATGGCGGAATCTCCTCGTCTGGCGGGCGAAAGGATATATCAGCCCGGAGCCGCCCGCTCCCCCGCGCCGGCCCCCATCCCGGCGGCGCGCCGCGCGGCCAGGCGCCGGCGCGGCTCCCAGTCGAGGTGGCGGCGCAGCTCCTCGGCGGTGGGGCCCTCCCCCTCGTCGAGGAAGGCCTGCAGTGGGCCGCACCAGAGCACCTGCCCGCCATGGGCGCCGCCGCCCGGCCCGAGCTCGACGATCCAGTCGGCGCGCGCGATGAGGTCGAGCTGGTGCTCCACCACCACGACGCCGTCGCCGCGCTGCACGAGCCGCCGCAGCGACCGGTAGAGCAGCGCAATGTCGGAGAGGTGCAGACCGGTGGTGGGCTCGTCGAAGAGCAGCAGTCGGCGGCTGGGCGCACCCGCCCGTCCGCCGCGTCGCGCCGGCGCCTCGCGCAGGAAGGCCGCGAGCTTGAGCCGCTGCGCCTCGCCCGCCGACAGCGTCGAGGTGGGCTGGCCCAGGCGCAGGTAGCCGAGACCGGCCTGCTCGAGCAACCGCAGCTTGCGCACCAGGCCGCGCTGGTCGCCGAGCTCGGCGAGCGCCTGGTCGACGGTCATCTCGAGGGTCTCGGCGAGGTTCCTGCCGCGCACTCCCACCGCCAGCACCTCGGGCCGGAAGCGATGACCCTGGCAGCGCTCGCACACCACCTCGAGGGTGCCGAGGAACTGCAGATCCACCTCCTGGGTGCCGGTGCCGCGACAGTCGGGGCAGCGCCCGAGGTCGAGGTTGAAGGAGAAGTGTCCGGCACCGAGCCCCCGCGCCAGCGCCTCGGGAGCGGCTGCGAACAGCTTGCGCAGCTCGTCGTAGGCGCCGATGGCGGTGATCGGATTGGAGCGGCTCGAGCGCCCCAGCGGCCGCTGGTCGACGAGCAGCACCTCGCCGACGGCCTCGAGGCCACGGAGCTCGTCGCAGGCGCCGGGCTCGGCGTCGGCGTCGCCGCGCCGTGCCCGCGCTCCCTCGTAGAGCACCCCCTCGACGAGGGTCGACTTGCCGGAGCCGGAGACGCCGGTGACCGCCACCAGCGCAGCCAGCGGGAAGCGCACGTCGACGCGCTGCAGGTTGTGCGCGGCGGCGCCCAGCACCTCCAGCCAGGGCCGGTTGGCGAACTGCTGCTCGGGGCGGGTGACGCCGCGCTCCTGGCGGCGCCGAGCCACGTGACGCCGCGCCAGGTGGGCGCCGCGGCGTCGTAGGTGTCGCGCGGTCAGGGTGTCACTGCCGTGCAGCAGCTCGTGCGGGGTGCCGGCGAAGACCAGGCTGCCGCCCGCCTCGCCGGCACCCGGCCCGAGCTCGATCAGGTGGTCGGCGCCCCGGATCAGTGTCGGGTCGTGCTCGACCACCACCACGGTGTTGCCCCGCGCCGAGAGGTCGCGCAGCAGGGCCAGGAGGCGCCGGCTGTCGCGGGCGTGCAGGCCGATGGTGGGCTCATCGAGGGCGTAGAGCGTGCCGGTGAGGCCCGAGCCGAGCGCCGCCGCGAGGTGGATGCGCTGCGCCTCGCCGCCGGAGAGGGTACGGCCGGCGCGATCGAGCGTCAGGTAGTCGAGCCCCACCTGATGCAGCACCTCGAGACGGCGCGCGAGCGAGCCGAGCAGATGCTCGCCCCGCGCGCGCTCGCCGTCGCTCCACAGCTGTTGCCCGAGCCAGCGCCGCAGCTCCTCCACCGAGAGTGCCAGCAGCTCGGGCAGCGTGCGGCCGCGCAGCCGCACGCGCAGCGCCTCGGGCTGCAGGCGGGCGCCGCGACAGGAGGGGCAGGGGTGGTAGGCGCGATAGCGCGCCAGCAGCACCCGCACGTGGACACGATAGGTGCGCGACTCGAGCCAGGCGAAGAACTCCTCGAGGCCGAGGAAGCCGGGGTCGCCCTTCCAGATCCACTCCTGCACCTCCGGCGAGAGCTCGCGCCAGGGCACATCGAAGGGAATCCGCCGCCGCTTGCAGGCCTTGCGCAACGGCGCGTAGTGCTCCTCGTAAGAGGGGGTGTTCCAGGGCGCGAAGGGGCGCTCGCGCAGACTCTTGCCGGGATCGGGGACCACCCGCTGGCGGTCGATGCCGATGATGCGGCCAAAGCCGCTGCACTCGGGGCAGGCGCCGAGCGGCGAGTTGAACGAGAACAGCGCCGCCACCGGCCGCCGCGCCGCCTCGCCGCACACCGGGCAGCCGAGCTCCTCGGCCAGCCACACCGGGGCGGTGTCACGGGCGTCGCGGTGGGCGAGGAGCCGCCCGCGCGCGAGGCGGAACCCCTCGTCGACGACGCCCGCCAGCCGCTCGGCATCCGCCGTCGCCCGGAAGCGACCGAGCACGAGGGGCAGCGGCTCGAAGCGCTCCTCCCACACGTCGCCGGGGGCGAGCCGCACCACCTTGCCGGCGCGCAGGACGCGAAAGTAGCCCTGCCGCACCAACTCCTGGAGCTTGTCGTCGGCGCGCTCGCGGGGGCGGGCGAGCGGTGCGACGAGCAGGAAATCGGGGCCGGCGAGGCCCCCGGCGAGCGCCGCCGCCGCCGACTCCGCCGTGAACGCGCGGGTGGGGCCGCAGCCGTGGCGGCACTCGACCTCGCCGAGGTAGGTGAAGACGAGGCGCAGCAGGTCGTGCGCCTCGGTGAGGGTGCCGACGGTGGCGCGCGCGTTGCGGATCGGATTCCCGGCCTGCAATGCCACCGCCGGCAAGAGGTGCTCGAGGGAGTCGACGGGCGGCCGCTCGAGCTGCTGGATGAACTGCTGCGCGTAGGTCGACATCGACTCGACGAAGCGCCGCTGCCCTTCGGCGAAGAGCGTGTCGAACACCAGCGACGACTTGCCGGCGCCGGAGGGGCCGGTGACCACCGTCACCCGGCCGTGCGGGATGGCGCACGACACCCCCTTGAGGTTGTGCGTGCGGGCACCGCTCAGCAGCAGCGAGTCGGGGGCGGGGACCGGGCCAACCAAGGAGTGGTGACTGCGCTCTGTGGAAGGTGCGCTGCAGCAGGGCGAGCGCCGCATGCCGACCCTCCACGGTGGAGAGCGGCACGGTGCCGCACCGGTGCCGAACCGGTGATGTTAGCAGCCGGGGCACGAGCCCCCAGCCCGACTTGCCCACTGCGGGGGCCGCGGCCATACTCCCCCGGTGATCGCCTTCGCCAGCCTGTGGCTGGGGCTGGTCACCGGCGCGGTGCCGGTGGAGCTGCTCGCCGACACCGAGGTGGCACGGGTCGAGCTGCGGCTCGACGGCGAGCCCTGTGCCGAGCTCACCGCACCACCCTGGACCGGCTCGTGCGAGCTGGGGCGTGAGCTCGCCCCCCACGAGCTCACCGCGCGAGCCTTCGCCGCCGACGGCACCCCGCTGGGGGAGGCGCAGCAGTGGCTCAACCTGCCGCGCGAGCCGGCAGAGCTCGAGGTGGCGCTGGCTGCCGAGCCGGGACCGCCGCCACGCCTGGTCGCGCGGCTCGCCTGGGCGGGTCCCGGTGGCGTCGCCCCGGTGGCCGTGCGCGCCACGCTCGACGGCGAGCCGCTCGCCCCCACCACCGACCTTCATCGGCTGGAGATGCCGCCACCGCCTCGCGGTGCCGCGCGTCTCCTGCGGGTGGAGGTGGACTTCCCCGGTGACGTCACCGCCAGCCGCGAGCTGGCCGTCGGTGGCGACGTCGTCGAGCAGATCAGCGAGGAGCTGACCGCCGTCCCCGTCGAGGTCCACGGCCGCACCGAGGGCGCCGTCCTCCGCGAGGGCGACGACGCCCTGCCGGTGGTGACGTTCGAGAAGGGGGACGCCGACCTCGTCGCCGTGATCGACCCCGGAGCGCTGCCGATGCTGGAGACGGTCGCCACCCAGGGGAGCCGGCGTCGCCTGTGGCGCAGCGGTGGCGGCCCAGGGCTCGGAGGCCCGCTGGTGAACGCGGAGGCGCGCGCCTCGGTGCCGCTTCCCGACGGCGCACGCCTGCGTCTGGTGTGGCCGGTCGCCTCGTCGCGACGCCAGGGCGAGCTGCGCTACGACCTCTTTCCCACCTCGCCGGCGCGCACCGCCGAGACCGGCGGCCTGCTCGACCAGCTGCTGCTCGCGGCGGCGATGCCGGCACCCGCGGCGGCGCCGCGCCTCGCCGACGCGGTGGCGCTGGCGGCGCTCTCCGCCGCGCAGCCGGGCCGCCGGCGCGCGGTGCTGCTCGTCGTCGGCGACGCCAAGAAAGACGGCAGCGCCTACGACGAGGGGGAGGTGCGGCGCTTCCTCGCCCGCCTGCGGGTGCCACTCGTGGTCTGGTCGACCACCGGCGCCGCTCCCGCCGCGTGGGGCGAGGGCGAGAGGGTGACCAGCGTGCCCCGCCTGGAGGCCGCGGCGCACCGGCTCGACGCCCTCCTCGGCCGCCAGCGTATCGCCTGGGTGGAGGGGAGGCACCTGCCGCAGCGGCTCACCGTCGAGACGGATGGGCCCCTGCGGCTGGCCACCGACGTGCCGGCGAGCGATACGGTTGCCGTGACCGCACGATCCACCAACGCCACGAGACCGCCCGACGACGCGACGGTACACGCGCCCGCAACGGACGGCCCTGCCGAGCAGGTCGACCCTGCCAGCGCGGAAGCGGACCCCGCCGCCACGACGGCCCCGCCGCCGACGTTGCCACCGGCGCTCCAACGGCGGCCGCTGCCACCCTTCACCCTCGCCACCGATGTCGGCGACGAGCGGCTGCTCGCCGCCGTGGCCGCCGTCGCCGCCGCGCTGCCGGCGGACTTCACCGCCCGCTTCGGGCTGGCGCCGCCGCCCGCCGGCACGGTGCTGCTGTTCGCGCGCGAGGAGGAGTTCCGCGGCTGGCTCGCCGGGCAGGGCGGTGGCGACGCCGGCGTCGAGGGCTTCGCGCGCGGTGGCGTCGCCGCGCTCGCCGTGGGTCATTTCCCCAGCGAGCAGGTGACGGCGCTCCTCGTTCACGAGCTCACCCACCTGCTCACCCGGGACGCCTGCGGCCGGCAGCTCCCACCGTGGCTCGAGGAGGGGCTCGCCGAGGAGCTGGCGATGAGCCGTCGCGACGCCCACGGCCACACGCTCCCCGGCACGCTGCGGGCCAGCGGCTCGGCGGAGCGGGTGGGGCTGCCCGCGCCGGGACGCGCCACCTACGAGCTGACCCTCGGCGGCCCGGCGGCGGCCCTGGTGTCGCTGGTGCGCGGCCCGCGGCCGGCGCTCACCGAGCTGCTGGCGATGCCCTGGCCGGCGTTCGCCGCCGCCAGCGGCAGGCCCGAGCGCTATGCGGCCTCTGCGCTGTTCGTACGCTTCTTGCTCGACGGCGAGGGGGGCCGCTGGCACCGCCCCTTCCGCGCCTTCCTCGCCGCGGTCGCCGGCGGCGGCGCCGCGGATCCGGCAGCGCTCGCGGCGGCGCTCGGCACGCCGCTCGCAGCCCTGCAGGCGCCGTTCGACGGCTGGCTGCGGCGCACGGTGCTCACCGCGCGCTGAGCCGATCCCCCGCCGGGCTAGTGTGGGTCCTCGCCGCCGTCGCCGCCAGCACCACCGTTGCCGCCGCCGCTTCCCAGCACCCGCTCGAGCCACCCGCGCAGGCCGCCATGCCGCTCCCGCGCGACGCCGTCGGGCTGCGCCAACGGCTCGGCCCAGAAGCCGCCGTGCTGCTCGCAGACCTGGCTGGGCACGAAGCGAGCGACGAACAGCTCGGTGGCGGTCTCCGGACAGGCGTCGGTGGCGAGCTCGCCGGTGCCGGGGTCGATGACCGCCGTCGCCACCCCCGGCGGTCGCACGAAGCCCGGGTAGCCGCCGCGCGGGCGGACCTCCTCCATGAAGTGCGCCCACATGGGCAGGGCACCGCGCGCGCCACCGAGGCGGGTGGCGAGGTTCTCGTCGTAGCCCACCCACACCACCGTCGTGCGGTCGGGGGCATAGCCGGCGAGCCAGCTGTCCTTGGCGTCGTTGCTGGTGCCGGTCTTGCCCGCCAGCGTGTCGTCGAGCCCGTAGCGGTGCACTCCCGCCCCGGTGCCGTGCAGCAGCACTCCCTGCAGCAGGGCGGTGACCACGTAGGCGACCTCCGGCTCGAGGACGCGTGCCGGCGGCGGCAGCGGACTGCCCGGCACCGGCATGCCCGTCGGCGCCAGCACGGCGTCGAGCGCGTGCGGCGACGGACGCACGCCGCCGGCGGCGAGCGTCGAGTAGACGGTGGCGAGCTCGAGCGGTGTGACCTCGAAGGCGCCGAGCGCCATCGCCGGTACCGGCTGCACGCTCCCTCGCACCCCCATCGCCTTGGCGAGGGCGACGATCTGCGGCAGACCGGCGCGCATCGCCACCCGCACGGTCGGCAGGTTGAGGCTGTGCTCGAGGGCGGTGCGCACCGTCACCAGGCCGCGATACTGGCGGTCCGAGTCCTCGGGCGACCAGACGCTGGCGCCGGGGATCTCCATGGTGAGCGGCGTGTCCTCGACCAGCGTCGCCGGCGTCACCGCTCCGCTGCGCAGCGCGGCGGCGTACACCACCGGCTTGAAGGAGCTTCCGGGCTGTCGCCGCGCGCCGGCGCGGTCGAACTGGCTCCCCTGGAAGTCACGCCCGCCGACGTAGGCGCGAATGGCGCCGCTCGACGGGTCCAGCGACACCAGCGCCGCCTGCAGCGGCTTGCGCCCCTTGCGCCCCTTCTCCCACCCCTTCTCGAGCGCCACCAGACCCCATGGCACCGCCTCCTCGGCCGCCGCCTGGTCGGTGGCCGACAGCGTCGACAGCAACGCGTAGCCGCGATCGGCGAGGTCGCTGACAACGAAGCGCTCGCCGGCCTCGCGCAGCGCCAGCTCGGTGAAGTAGGCGGCGCGGCGCCGCGGCACCGGCTGCGGCGAGGTCGTCAACGGCTCCCGGCGGGCGGCGTCGAGGCGCGCCTTGTCGACCCATCCCAGCTCGCCGAGGCGATCGAGCACGAAGTCGCGCCGTTCCCTCGCCGCCTGGGGATGCTGCACCGGGTCGTAGCGCGCCGGCGAGGGGATCATGCCGGCGAGCGTCGCCGCCTCGGAGAGGGTGAGCTGTGCCGGGTCCTTGCCGAAGTAGGCCCACGACGCCGCTCCCACGCCCATCAGGTTCACCGACCCCGAGGCGCCGAGGTAGATCTCGTTGAGATAGGCCTCGAGGATCTGCCGCTTGCTGTAGCGGAGGTCGACGAGCATTGCCAGCACCGCCTCGCGCGCCTTGCGCGAGTAGGTGCGCTGGTGGGTGAGGAAGAGGTTCCACACCAGCTGCTGGGTGAGCGTGCTGCCGCCCTGGCGGATGGCGCCGCTCTTGAGGTTGACGTAGGCGGCGCGCGCGATGCCGCGCAGCGAGATGCCGCCGTGCTCGAAGAAGCCGGCGTCCTCGGCGGCGAGCACGGACAGCACCAGCTCCTCGGGGATCTCCTCGAGGCGCACCGGCCGCCGCTCCTTGAGGTCGGGGCCGTAGAAGGAGCTGATCACCGGGGGCTCGAGCTGCGCCCGCTCCACCGACTGGCCGGCGGCGCGCAGCGCTCGCACCGTGCCGCCGCGAACCGCCACCTCCAGGCTGTGCGGCCCCACCCAGCCCTGCGGCGTCGGGAAGGCGCGCAGGTAGACCGCCAGCGACCCACTGCCGCGCCGGTAGTCGCCCGGCAGCAGCGCCCCGCTGGCGACGGCGCGGTAGCCGAGCCGCCCGAGCTCGTGCACCATGGCATCGAGGTCCCCGCGCCCCCCCACCTGCAGCACCATCGCGGTGCCGTAGAGCCGCGATGGTCGGCGATCGGGAGCGCGCCCGCTGAACTGCCCGGCGAGCCCCCAGAAGGGCGCGAACAGCCAGGCGGCCATACCGACGAGCAGCGCCATGGCGCCGAGGGCCACCGCCAGGTGCCACTTGCGGAGCTCGAGCTGCCAGCGCACCTGGCCGTGGTGGCGGTAGCGCAGCCGCATCGCCGCATGATAGCCGGGCGGCGGCGCGCACCTGGCCGCGCCCAACGGCGCGCCACCCCTGTCGCGGCTGACCATCGACGCTCGCGGTGGAGGCGCTTCGGCGCCTCGCGCCGCTCCTCGTCCAGGAATCGGCGGCGCCTTCACCGTGTTACAGTTACGGCTCCCGCGCCGGCGCCTCGTCCACCCCACCTTCGACACCGTCAGGAGAGCCAGGCAAGCGCGCGCCGAGCACCGCCCGCACCCATGATCGCCATCTCCAACCTCACCAAGTACTACGGCGAGCAGACCCTGTTCTCGGGGGTGAGCCTGCACCTCAACAAGGAGTGCTGCTACGGCGTGGTGGGAGCCAACGGCTCCGGCAAGTCGACCTTCCTGCGCCTGCTCGCCGGCGACGAGCCTCCCTCCGACGGCACCATCTCGATCCCCAAGCGAGCGCGGGTCGGCGTGCTGCGCCAGGACCACTTCGCCTACGAGGAGGAGCCGATCGTGCACGTGGCGATGATGGGGCGCCGCGAGCTGTGGCACGCCATCGCCGAGAAGGAGCGGCTGCTGGCGCTGCCGCGCGAGCAGTTCGACGCCGATCGCTACGCCGTGCTCGAGGACCTCATCCTCCACCAGGACGGCTACGCCCTCGAGGCGCAGGCGGGCGAGGTGCTGGAGGGGCTCGGCATCCCCACCGAGGTGCACCGGCTGCCCATGCGCACGCTCTCGGGGGGCTTCAAGCTGCGCGTGCTGCTGGCCCAGGTGCTCGCCGCCGACCCCGAGGTGCTGCTGCTCGACGAGCCCACCAACCATCTCGACATCCTCTCCATCCGCTGGCTCGAGAAGTTCCTCGCCGGCTTCAAGGGGTGCGCGCTGGTCATCTCGCACGACCACCGCTTCCTCGACAACGTCTCCACCCACATCCTCGACGTCGACTACGAGACCATCCTCCCCTACACCGGCAACTACGCCGCCTTCGACGTCCAGAAGCACGAGGAGCGCGCCCGCAAGGAGCAGGCGATCGCCCGCCAGGAGAAGGAGATCGAGGCCCACAAGGCGAACATCGAGCGCTTCAAGGCCAAGGCGACCAAGGCGCGCCAGGCGTCGAGCAAGCAGAAGCTGCTCGATCGCATCGTCATCGAGCGCCTGCCGCGCACCTCGCGGCGCTACCCCACGTTCCGCTTCCAGCAGGTGCGCCCGTCGGGCAAGGTGGTGGTCGAGGCGGCGGGAATCAGCAAGCGCTACGGCGACAAGCAGGTGCTCGAGAACGTCGCGCTCACCGTGCAGCGCGGTGACCGTCTCGCCATCATCGGCCCCAACGGCATCGGCAAGTCGACGCTGCTCAAGGTCCTGATGGGCAAGCTCGAGCCCGACACCGGCGGCTCGTCGTGGGGGTACGAGACCTACCCCGGGTACTTCGCCCAGGACCACCGCGAGCAGCTCGACGACTCCGCGGAGACGGTGGAGAGCTGGCTCTGGCGCTCCTGCCCCGGCGAGCCGATCGGCTTCGTGCGCGGACGTCTCGGCGCCGTGCTGTTCTCCGGCGACGACGTGCAGAAGAAGCTGGCGGCCCTCTCCGGCGGCGAGGCGGCGCGGCTCATCTTCGCGCGCCTGGGCATCGAGAAGCCGAACGTGCTGGTCCTCGACGAGCCCACCAACCACCTCGACCTCGAGGCCATCGACGCCCTCGTCGAGGGGCTCGAGGGCTTCGACGGCACGCTCGTCTTCGTCTCCCACGACCGCTGGTTCGTGCAGCGCCTCGCCAACCGCATCCTCGAGATCACGCCGCAGGGGATCCGCGACTTCCGCGGCACCTACGAGGAGTACCTCGAGCGGCTCGGCGACGACCACCTCGACGCCGGCGCCGCCCTGCTGCGCGTCAAGCGCGAGCGCCAGCGGCAGCAGGAGTCGACCGCCAACGGCAAGCCGGCAACCCGCGAGCGCAGCGCCGCCGCGGAGCGCGAGGCGCAGCGGCAGCACAAGCGGCTCACCGCCGAGCGCGACGAGGTGACGGCGCGCCTGGAGAAGGCCGAGGCCCGCATCCACGAGATCAACGAGAAGTTCTGCAACCCCGGCTTCTTCGACGCCGCCGCGCGGCACGAGGTGCAGCGCCTCGAGCAGGAGCAGAAGCGGCTCGCCGGGGAGATCGCCACGCTGATGGCACGCTGGGAGGCGCTCGAGCAGGAGCTCGGGGCGCTGGCCACCGCCGCACCGGCTACCGGCGCCGCCCTGCCGGCGCGCTGAGCCGACGCCCACCCGGCGTCGCCGACGGCGGTGCCCCTGCGCTACGCTCGGAGGGTGATCACGCCGCGCGTCTTCCTCGAGCCGGGGCACGTCAAGCCGGTGTGGGCCGGCCACCCGTGGGTCTACGCCCAGGCCATCGCCCACGTCGAGGGAACACTCGATCCCGGCGACGTCGTCGAGGTGCGCGACAGCCAGGGGAACTTCCTGGGCCGCGGCTTCTGGTCGGCGGGGTCGGCGATCCCGGTGCGCCTCGTCACCCGCGATCCTGAGGAGGCGCTCGACGAGGCTGCCCTCGTCCGTCGGGTCGCCGCCGCCGCCGCGCTGCGTGCGCGCCTGCTCGACCTCCCCGGCTCCGTCCCGGCACGCGCCACCGACGGCTACCGCCTGGTGCACGCCGAGGGGGACGACCTGCCGGGGGTGATCGCCGACCGCTACGGCGACACCGTGTGCGTGCAGCTGCTCACCGTCGGCATGAAGCAGCGCGAGGCCGCGCTCTTCGACGCCCTGGCGGCGCTGCCGGGGATCCACCGCGTCGTCGAGATGCCAGGCGGCGAGAGCCAGCGCCGTGAGGGCATCGCCGCCACCGCGCGCACCGTGCGCGGACCCGGCTCCGACCGGCTCGCCTTCCACGAACGGGGCTTCGCCTTCGAGCTGCCGCTCGCGCTGGCGCAGAAGACCGGCTACTACTTCGACCAGCGCGAGAACCGCGCCCAGGTCGAGGCGCTCGGCCGTGGCCGCAAGGTGCTCGACCTCTGCACCTACCTCGGGGGCTTCGCCCTCGCCGCCGCGCGCGGCGGAGCGCTCTCGGTGCTCGGCGTCGACCGCGCGGCGCCGCTGCTCGCGACCGCCGCCAAGATCGCCGCTCGCAACGGCCTCGCCGAGCGCATCGGCTGGCGACAGGGCGACGTGCGGCGCGACCTCGCCGGGCTGGCGGCCACCGACGAACGCTGGGACCTGGTGGTGCTCGACCCGCCGAAGCTCGCCCCCACCGCACGCCACCTCCCGCAGGCGTTGCCGACCTACGAGGGGCTCAATGCCGCGGCGCTGCGGCTGGTGGCGGCCGGCGGCGTCCTCGCCACCTGCTCCTGCTCGGCCGCCCTCGGTCCCGAGGAGCTGCTGCGCGTGGTGGCGATCGCCGCGCGCCGCGCCCGGCGTGAGGTGCGCCTGCTGACGCTCGGGCACCAGGCCACCGATCACCCGACACTGCCCGCCTTCCCCCAGGGACGCTACCTCACCTGCGCCTTCCTGGCGGTGAACTGAAAGCCGCGCCCGGCGGTACTCACCCCTGGTCTTCGAAAAAACCAGGGAGGGCCGAGCCCATGGCCGGGACGTCCCGCATTCTCAGGCTCGCGGTCGTCTGCCTGCTGGCCGCCGCCCCGGCGGCGGCGTCGTTCCATCTCATGCAGATCGAGCAGGCGCTCGGCGGCGTCTGCGGCAACCCCGAGTACCAGGCGATCCAGCTGCGCATGCGGGCCGCCGGCCAGGAGCTCGTCGCCGGCAAGCAGATCAAGGCCTGGGACGCGCTGGGCGCCAACCCGGTGGTGCTGATCACCATCCCCACCAACGTCGCCGGCCAGTCCCTGGGGAGCCGCATCCTCATCACCACGTCCGCGCTCGCCAGCGCCTTCGCCGTCACTCCCGACTTCACCTTCACGCAGCGCATCCCCGACAGCTACCTGCGCGCCGGCCGCCTCACCTGGGAGGACGGCTTCGGCACCGTCTACTGGTCCCTGGCCTGGGGCGGCGGCGCCTATGTCGGCGCCACCACCGGCGACACCATCAACGACGTCGATGGCAACTTCGGGCCGCCGTCCGGCGGCAGGCTCCCCTTCAACACCGCCTCCACGCTGCAGTTCCAGGGCGCCGCCGGCGATCCCAGCACCACCAACGCAGCGAACTACGCGGCCTCGGGCAGCCCCGCCTCGCTCGTCAACAACGCCGGCGCCGCCAAGCTGCTGCCACCCTGCGTCTTCGGTGACGGCTTCGTCAGCGGCGACAACTTCGCGTGGTCCAACGGCGCCGGCTTCGAGTACTGCAACGGCATCGACGACGACGGCGACATCGCCATCGACGAGGACTTCCCGCTCGGCGACCCATGTCCGCTGCCGCCACCCGGCGGCACCGGCAGCTACGTCTGCGCGCCCGACGGCCGCGGCGTCGTCTGCTCCCCTTGAGCCGGCTCCCCCTGCCACGCCAGCGCCTGCACCAGCCGCCGCGATGCCTCTTCCAGGTCTCGCTGCAGGTAGAGGCTGCCGCCGACGAGGAAGATGGTGTCGGGGCCGTAGCGCGCCGCCCAGCGCGGCAGGCTCTCCACCTTGACGCCACCTCCCGCCACCGGGAAGGCGGGACGCACGTCGCCGAAGGGCCGCCGCAGCCGCTCGTTGACCGCCTCGCACTGCTCGACGGCGACCGGGAAGCGGCCGCCGGCGTTGACGTAGATGACGCCGTCGGCACCCAGCAGGCGAAGCAGCTCGCCGTAGACGACCTCCGGCGCGATGCCGTGCTGGCGGCCGAAGAGGGTGCCCGAGAACGCGGGGTGGGCGAGCAGCACGAGACCTGAGCTCGCGGCGAGCCAGCGCAGGACGTCGAGCCCGAGCGTGAAGGGGGAGACCAGGGCGCCGCGCACACCCTCGCGCCGGAGCAGCTCGACCTTGGCCGGCAGCTCCTCGATCGGCCCGCTGAGGTGGGGGAGGTAGAGGCTCTCCTTCCCGGTCTCCTCTGCCACCAGCCGCACCTCGCCCTGGCAGCGCTTGACGCGCTCCCCGAACGGCGCCGTCGCCTGGTCGGCGAGCCCATGGTCATCCTTGATGAGGTCGACGCCGCCACGGGCGAAGCGAGCGGCGAGGATGGCCAGCTCGCGGCTGGTGAGACCGATCGGCTTGAGCGCCGTGCAGAGGAGGGCGCGGCCCGCCGCCTGAGGCAGCAGCCCGCGAATGCCGGAGATCCCGAACGCGGGCCCCGGCAGCGCCGACACCAGCGAGCCTGGCCAGCCCACCTCCGCCACCCGCACCCCGGTGAACAGCGAGACGTTGCC
The DNA here is from genome assembly GCA_963837455.1 of Thermoanaerobaculia bacterium. Lineage (GTDB taxonomy): Bacteria > Acidobacteriota > Thermoanaerobaculia > Multivoradales > JAIOJS01 > DASYQD01. The sequence goes on from CAWINM010000001.1 coordinate 387,184, forward strand.
GTAGAGGAGGTTGAGCAACTGCGGCACCTGGCCGCCGACGATCTCCGCCGGATAGGAGAGCGTCGCCCGCCAGCGCCGCGTGCCCAGCCGCTCCATCCCCTCGAGGCGCCCCACCACGGCGCGTTGCAGGGGCGGCGGCACGCAGGCCTCGGGGAGCTCCACCGTCTGCTCGAAGGCGATCTCGCGAGCGCGAGCGAAGGCGTCCTCGTCGCCGTCGCAGAGCAGCTCGTAGACGACGCGCAGGCGGTCGTCGTCGACCGCGGGCACGGTGCCGGGAGGAGACTCCCCCACGGCAGGGAGCCTAGCGCACGCCAGCACCGACACGCCGGCCCGATGCCGCATGCCGTCGCCAGCGCAAGCGTCGTTGCGGGCGCCAACATCGCCCCCGCGACGTGCACCTCGGTGGTTCTCGACCCGGCTCTGCGGGAGACGTCGCCGAACCTGCCAGGGAGAATCCCGAGGGCCTCCTGCTCCTCGGCTAGGAGATCGACCTCGCGCTCGCACCCGCGCGCGGAGGTCGCAGGCCACGAGCGGTCCCGTGGCTCACACGGCGAAGTACTTGGCGTCGGGGTGCTGGAACACCAGCGCCGACACCGAGGCCTCGGGATCCATCATGTCCCCCTCGGTGAGGTGCACGCCGATCTCCTCGGGCGCGAGCGCCGCGAACAGCTGCCGCTGTCCGCCGAGGTCGGGGCAAGCGGGGTAGCCGAAGCTGTAGCGCCGGCCGCGATAGCGCGCCGCGAAGCGATCGCCGGGGGTGAGCTCCGGTGGGTCGGGGAAGCCCCACGCCGCACGCAGGCGCATGTGCAGCCACTCGGCCGCCGCCTCGGCGCTCTCGAGCGCCAGCGCCGCCCAGCCGTGGCTCTTGAGGTACTCGCCCGCCGCCTTCCACGCCTCGGCACGCTCGCGCACGCCATGGCCGGCGGTGGTGACGAAGAGTGCCACGTGGTCGCCGGGGAGCACGTAGTCGGCGAGGCAGAGGCGCTCGCCGGAGGGCTGCCGCGGCAGCTCCCAGGCGGCGACCGGCGCGCCGCTCGCGGGATCGAAGAGGCGCAGCGTCTCGCCCGCGGCCGCGGCGGGGAAGAAGCGCCACGCCACCTTCACCTCGAGCGCGCCGCCGAGCGCCAGCGCCTTGAGCTCGTCGACCACGCGCTCGACCATCAGGAACTTGGGGTCCTGCGCCGCCGCGAGCTTCTTCACCGTGCCCTTCAACCCGAAGTACTTGCTGTAGAGCATCTGGTGGTTGAGCTGCCCCCACACCGCGGCGAGCGGCGCCGTCTCGACGTGCCGCTCGAGGTCGGGAGGCGGCGGCGCCACCAGGTCGCGGCGCACGCTCGACACCGCCGTCTCCTCGGGCCGGCACGCCGCCGCCTTCTCCGCCGCCACCGCGAGATCGGCGGCGCGCAGCTTCTCCACCTCCGCCTCGAGCGCCGGTCGCTTGGCGCGGTCGAGGATGCGGTCGACGAGCTCGAGCCCGTGCATGGCGTCCTTGGCGTAGGTGCAGAACCCCTTGTAGGCGGCGGCGATCTTCTGGTGGGTGAAGCGCCGCGTCAGCGCCGCGCCGCCGACGAGCAGCGGCGTGTCGACCCCAACCGCCGCGAGGTCGCCGGCGGTCACCACCATCTGCTGCGCGCTCTTGACCAGCAGCCCGGAGAGCCCGATGACGTCGGGGCGATGCTCGCGCGCCGCCTGCACCAACTGCTCGCTGGGCACCTTGATGCCCAGGTTCACCACCTGGAAGCCGTTGTTGCTGAGGATGATGTCCACCAGGTTCTTGCCGATGTCGTGGACGTCCCCCTTGACGGTGGCGAGCAGCACCTTGCCGCGCCCGTTGCCGTCCTTCTTCTCCATGTGCGGCTCGAGGAAAGAGACCGCCGCCTTCATCACCTCGGCGCTCTGCAGCACCTCGGCGACGATCAGCTGGTTGGCGTTGAAGAGCTTGCCCACCTCGTCCATGCCGGCGAGCAGCGGCCCGTTGATGATGGCGAGAGGGTCGGGCCAGCGGCTGCCGGGCGCGCACTCGGCGAGCGCCGCGGCGAGGTCCTCCTCGAGCCCCACCTTGCTCCCCTCGACGACGGCGCGGGCGAGCCGTTGCGCGAGCGGCAGCTCGGCGCGCGGCTGCCGCCCGGCGGTCGGCCCGCGGCCCCGGAAGTGCTCGGTGTAGGCTGCCACCGCCGCTTCCCCCGCCGCCTTGTCGCCCGGCACCAGCGCCAGCAGCGCCTCCGCCAGCGCGCGCTCCTCGGCGGGGATCTCGGCGTAGCGCGCCAGGCGCTCGGTATTGACGATGGCGGCGTCGAGCCCCGCCTGCGTGCAGTGGTAGAGGAAGACCGAGTTGAGCACCTCGCGCCCCGCCGCCGGCAGCCCGAAGCTGACGTTGGAGATGCCGAGGATGGTGCGCGTCTCGGGGAGCTCGCGCTTCAATTCGCGCACCGCTTCGATGGTCGCCTTCGCCGAGCCAAGGTAGGTCTCGTCGCCGGTGGCGCAGGGGAAGACCAGCGGGTCCCACCAGAGGTCCTCCGGCCGCATGCCGAAGTCCTCCGTCAGGATGCGGAGGCTGCGTCGCGCCACCTCCAGCTTGCGCTCGACGGTCACCGCCATTCCCGTCTCGTCGATGCATCCCACCACCAGCGCGGCGCCGAAGCGGCGCGCCAGCGGCACCACCTTGCGGAACCGCTCGAGGCCATCCTCGAGGTTCACCGAGTTGAGCACCGACTTCCCCTGGCAGTAGGTGAGCGCCCGCTCCATCACCGCGGCGTCGGTCGAGTCGATCATCAGCGGCACCTTGACCAGCCTCACCAGCCGGTCGAGGAAGCGCTCGACGTCGCCGACCTCGTCGCGGTCGGGGTCCTGCAGGCAGACGTCGAGCACCTGGGCGCCGCCGCGCACCTGCGCCCGCCCCACCTCGCCCGCCTGCTCCCACTCACTCGCCGCCACCAGCTCCTTGAACTTCCTGCTCCCCAGCACGTTAGTGCGCTCGCCGACGAGCAGCGGCCGGTTGTCGGGGGTGAGCTCGACCGCCTCGATGCCGGAGACCATCGCCCGCGCGTGGTCGGGGACCCGTCGCGGCCGCTTCCCCACCACCAGCCCGGCGAGCGCCGCCACGTGGCCGGCGCGGGTGCCGCAGCAGCCGCCGACGAGGTTGAGCCAGCCGCGGTCGAGGAAGTCGCCGAGCACGCGCACGAAGTCCTCGGGCGTCTCGTGGTAGCAGCCGTCCTCGTCGGGGAGGCCGGCGTTGGGCACGCAGGCGGTGCGCGCGCGCACCAGCTCGGCGAGGGTGCGCACGTGATCGCGCATGAGCTCGGGCCCGGTGGCGCAGTTGAGGCCGACGTAGAGCAGGTCGGCGTGCGCGAGCGACACCGCCAGCGCCTCGGCGTCCTGGCCGGCGAGCATGGTGCCGGTGGTCTCGATGGTCACCGACACCGCCACCGGCAGCCGCCAGCCGAGCGCCGTGAAGGCGTCCTCGATGCCGAGCAGGCCGGCCTTGACGTTGCGAGTGTCCTGCTGCGTCTCGAGCAGCAGGTAGTCGGCGCCGCCGGCGGCGAGCCCCAGCGCCTGGACCCGGAAGTGGTCGCGCAGCCCCTCGAAGGTGACGCCGCCGGTGACCGAGATCGCCTTGGTGGTCGGCCCCATGCTGCCGCAGACGAAGCGCAGCCGCCCGGGGCGATCGTGGCGCGCGCACGCCTGCCGCGCCAGCGCCGCCGCCGCCCGGTTGATGCCGAAGGCGTGCGGCGCCAGGTCGTACTCGGCGAGCACCAGCGGCGTGCCGCCGAAGGTGTTGGTCTCGACGACGTCGGCGCGGGCCGCGAGGTAGGTCTCGTGGAGGGCGAGGACGGCGTCCGGGCGCGTCAGGTTGAGCGCCTCGTTGCACCCCTCGAGCTCGGGGCCGCCGAAGTCCTCGGCGGTGAGGGCGAGGTTCTGCAGCGCCGTGCCGGTGGCGCCGTCCATCACCAGCACCCGCTCGTCGAGGGCCATGAGCAGCGCGTGGGTGCGCGTCTCGCGATCGGCGGCGGGGGGAGGCAGCTCGATCGGCGCTGGGGCGCCGATGGGATGGATCGCCGGTGCCACGGAAGGTGCGTTTGGCGACATAGAAACCCGCTCCATGGAATGCATTGGAGCGGGTCCCTTCCCACCGGACAGTTGGTTGCCGCGTCACTGGTTTCAGACCAGATCGGCGACCGCATCCCCGCTTGGTAGCGGGAGGGCACCTTGGGTGTCCGTCCCAGGTTGCCGAGCCCGGCCGGGTGGCCGGACCGCTCCGAATGCATCGAGGAGCTTACGGGACGTTCCTGAGGCTGTCAAACGGCACCGGCCGGCGCCCTACCTCTCGCCGGCGTCGGCGACGCCGCCCATTGGAACGCTGCCGGTGCAGCTGTTCGCGCTGCCCTAGCGACCGTTCGCGCTGTCCTGGCGGAGCCCGAGGGCGTCGAGCGACCGAGAGTGTCAACGTCGAATGCAGGACCTCCGAGGCCTTCGCTGCGGTGAGCGCCGCGCACGTCGATCCCACCGTCGCAGCGAGTGCGCCGACATCGGATGCCACAGGCGCGGCGGCGGCGCTCGCGGTCGAGGAGACCGGTGGGTTGCATCCTGCCAGCACGCCGCTCGTCGGCAGTGCGCCGGCCAGAATCCACGACATGCTGCCCTGCATGAGCTCTCCCTCGAAGAATGACGCCGGACCTGGGTGGAAGGCCTTCGCCGGTACTACGACCTCATGAGAGACCAACGGAGTCCCCGCCCGAAGCGGATCAGAGGCCAGGAACCACGGTAGAGGCCAAGGAATCGCGGACCTCGAATCGCGCCAGGCGGAAGCATCGCTACCCCGCCGCTCTGGTAGCCTTCCCCTAGACACCTGATCCCTGACGCGACGCTCGCAAGGAGGAGTCTCCGCATGCGACAGCTCGTAGTGGGTCTTTGCACGCTGGCACTGGCGATCCCGGCGGCAGCCCAGCCGCCGCCGCTCCGGGCCCTCGTCCGCGACATCGAGCCGTTCGTCTTCCACCGCAACGGCGAGGTCGTCGGCATCGACTACGAGCTGCTCACCTACTACTCCAAGAAGACGGGGCGCGAGCTGCAGCTCGTCTGGGTAGACCAGTTCGACGACCTGCTGCGGCGGCTCGAAGCCGGTGACGCCGACCTCGTCGCGAGCGGGATCACCCTCACCGCGGCCCGCCGCCAGAAGTTCGACGACTCGGGCTCCTACCTCCCCGTGCGCATCGTCCTCGTCGAGCCGAAGACGCGCACCACGACCGACCTCGCGCAGCTGCGTGGCCTCACCGTCGCCACCATGAAGGGCTCCACCTACGAGGCCATCGTCTCCAAGATCCCCGAGGTGAATCTGCTCTACGGCGTCGACGAGCCCGAGCTGCTCGCCATGGTGGCCGACGGCCGCGCCGTCGCCACCGCCATCGACACCATTCCCGCCCTCTACCGCCTCTCGAAGCTCCCCGCCCTGCACATGACCCTGGAGCTGAGCGAGCCGCAGGCCTACGGCTACTACGTGCCCAAGGGCTCCCCGCTCGCTGCCGAGCTGGCCAAGCACATCGCGCAGCTCCGCGAGTCGGGCCTCTACTACCACGTGCTCCAGAAGTACCTGGGGCCCGAGGCAGCCGACATGGTCAAGGCGGCACAGCACTGACGAGGGCCCGCCGCGACCCTGGCGCCTCGCCCCACGCATCCGGCAGCTCGTGACCTGCATTGCCGAGTCACGGTGCGGCATCCAGGCGAGAATGGAGGCGCTGGGGGCGATGACGACGAAGCCAGCTGCCGAGCCCCGACGAGACGTTGGTGCGCGCGCGACGGCGACGACGGCGCCTGCGGCCAGCTCGTCGACGGGCACGAGCGCCGCTCGCGCCGCAAACGGAGGGACCCCGGCCATGGGCATCAGCAGCAGCGTCCTGGAGGCCATCGGCAACACGCCGCTCGTGGAGCTCCGCCGCGTCATGCCTCACCAGCAAGCTCATCGAGGACATGATCGCTGCCGCCGCGGAGATCGCTCGCCGCCCCCACACCTACTGGACCGACCAGCTCAACAACGCCCACAGCATCGCGGGGTACCAGGGGCTGGGCGAGGAGATCTGGGAGCAAAGCGGCGGCCGGATCGACGCCTTCGTCCAGGCGATCGGCACCGCGGCCTCGTTGCGCGGCGTGGCCTCCGTGCTGCGGCGCCACCGACCGCGAGTGAGGATCGTGGCCGTCGAGCCCGGGGAGTCCGCGGTGCTCTCCGGCGGCGCGCCAGGCGCCCACAAGATCGAGGGCATCGGCATCGGCTACACCCCGCCGATGTGGGACCCGGCCCTGGTGGACGAGATCTTGCCCATCCCTACCGCCGATGCAGAGGCGATGGCGAGACGACTGGCGCGCGAGGAGGGCCTCTTCGCCGGCACCTCGTCCGGCGCCAACGTCCTCGCCGCCGCCCGGGTCGCCGAGCGCCTGGGGCCCGAAGCCACCGTCGCCACCCTGCTCGTCGACTCCGGGCTCAAGTACCTGAGCACCGACGTCTACAGGCGGCCGCCGGCGGCGGGCCCGGGCTAGGCGGCGGGGTCTCCGCCGGTGGCCGCTCCCTCGCCGGCCAGGGTGACCTCGAACCGCGGCGGCTGCAGGACGTGCTGCTTGACGGTGCACTGGTCGATGGCGCGCAGGATCGCCCCGCGATACTTGTCGGGGAATCCCGCCGGCAGCCGCAGCTCGAGGCGAATCACCGAGATCATGCCGCGCTCGTCGCGCTGCCAGTGCATGGCGAGCGCCATGCCGCTGGTGTCGAGCTCGCGCTGGCGACAGAAGAGGAGGGCGAAGAGCCCGGCACAGGTGCCGATCGAGGCGAGGAAGAGGTCGAAAGGCGAGGGGGCGCTGCCGCCGCCCCCCACCTTCGGCGGCTGATCGGTGCGGATGGTAAACCCGCGGTCCTGCGCCTCCACGGCGAGGCCGCCGGGAAAGCCGATGTCGATGTGCATGCGCGGACCTCCTCTCGGCCGGGTCTCGGCTCTTCGGCGCGGCGCACGCTGACACGCGGAGGCGAGCGACGCAACCCACCGCGGCGAAACACCCGTGCCCGTGGCCGCGTAGAGCCTTCGTGAGCCGGAGGAAGCCCTGCACCTTGCGCCAGCTGCAACAGGAAGGAGGTCGCCGTGTCGCGAAGCGGAGAGCGGTTTCTCATCGTCTACTCCGGTGCGCTGACCGTCGCCTTGGGTGCCGCGCTCTGGCTGGGAGCCGCACCGTCGAGCCATCCGCGCTTCGAGCAGATCGACGTCGAGCGCATCAACGTCGTCGAGCCCGACGGCACCCTACGCCTCGTGATCAGCGACCGCACTCGATTGCCCGGTGTGTACCACCACGGCAAGGAGCAACGGTCCGAGGATCGGCCGTACGCCGGTCTGATCTTCCTCGACGACGAGGGGAGCGAGAACGGCGGCCTCATCTTCGCCGGCCACAAGAACGACAAGGGGGAGATCGTCGACTCCGGAGGCAGCCTTTCCTTCGACCGCTACGGCGCCAACCAGGAAGTGCAGCTCATGGGCGTCAACGACCGCGAGGTCAGGATGGCCGGTCTCAAGATCACCGACAGCCCGCCCGGCGGGCCCAACCAGCGCCGGGTCTTCGTCGGCAGGGGCGATGACGGTGTGGCGCAGGTGGCGCTGTCCGACGCCCAGGGGCGGAAGCGGCTCGTCCTGCGAGTGGCGCCCGAGGGTGCCGCCAGCCTTCAGTTCCTGGATGCCGACGGGAAGGTGACGCAGGAGGTGCCGGCAAGCGTGTCGAACTGATCCTCCTCGATGCCACGACCCACGTCGGAGGTCACCGCCTGCTTCCAGCGCGAGGATCTCGTACGCCATCCACCCGCGGTGCACGCCCGCGCTAAGGCGTCGCCGACGACCACACCGCGAGGCTCCCGGACTCGAAGTCGTCGCCGAAGATCAACGGCAGGTCCTGCAGGCAGTAGAGGTGGTTGGCGGGGTGGTCGCACGAGAGGTTGCCGTAGTCGCTCCAGTAGCCGCCGGCGGTGACGGCACTACCCTCTTGACCAGAGTCGCCGGAAGAGCTGGACGTCCAACCGTTGCACCGGGCCGGGGCGACCGTGCCGTCGGCGTCGGTACCCGTCCAGACCTCCTCGTCTCCCAGGTACTGGCCGGTCTCGGTGAGATTGATCGGGGCGTGAAGAAAGCCATCGGTGAGCTGCGCGAGGCTGCTCGCCACGCGCACGCGATCGAGCCGCATCCACGGTCCGTCGTTGGCGAAGCGGTCGCGCGCGTCGAGGCCGCCGATCGACAGCCAGGCCTTGAAGCTGTCGGCGTTGGTGAGCCCCGCTGCGGTGGCGAGGCTACGGCAGATCTCGTTGCCCGCCGCGACCCCGTTCCTGCCCCCCGCCTGCGGCCACGAGCTCAGATCGCCGCTGCCGCCGGCGGAGGTGACGAAGGCGAGCCGCCCCCAGTTGGCGGGCGTCGGCAGAGGATCGCCGCCTCCCACCTGGAAGCAGTACAGGTGGTTGTCGCTGCTGCAGGCACTGGCGGTTAGCTCCGCCCACCGATACCCGGTGTATTCCGAGCCGCCGCCGATCCCCGTGGCACTCCCGGAAGAGCTCTTCCAATCACTGCAGTCTGAAGAGGAGTACGCGCCGAACGGGTCGGTCCCGGTCCAGGCGAGGGCATGCACGACTTGCCCGTTCTCGTCGAGCCACGGCGGCAGGTACGCAACGTAGGTTTCCGCCAGCAGGTCGATGATGGTGGCCCCGAAATGGGCGCCGTCGACACGCTTCCAGGGGCCGGAGAGGTTGGGCAGGCCCGGCAAGCCGCAGTCGCCGGAGCGCTTTCCATCCAGGCCCTGCACGTGGCAGTAGGCGTCGGTGGTCGGGGTCGACAGCCAGGCGCGGTAGTCCCCCGGGTGCGCCAGGCCGGCGGCGGCCGCGCGCGCCTGGCAGATCGCATCGCCAGCCTGCAGGCCATCCGTGGTGGAGCCCGAGCCCGGCCAGGTCCGCAGGTTACCCGGCCCGGCGTCCGAGGTGATGAACATCATCCGGTCGGCGGCGCGCGCGACACCGGCGCTGCCGAGCACCGCGCAACCGAGGAGGAGGAGCGGAGCGATGGGGAGTCGTCGGGGTTCCATAGAGTGCCTCGCTGGGATGCTGCGTTGGCCCGTCGTCTCCATCCACGCAGAAGGGGCCTGGAGACAGACATCGACCCGCAGACGGTGGCGAGGGGGCGCCACGGAGCGGCGTTGGTGGGAGGCCGGCTACCCGTCCCGTCACTCGGGAGCTGAGAGACTCCCCGGGCGACCTCCTCAGCGCGCGGCCCCCTCAGTCCGGTGCACGGCGCTCTCTCGGCGCGGCACTCTCTCGGCGCGGCGCAGCCTCAGACAGCGCGCCTCTGCCCGGCTCCGACTCCACCGCCGGGCCGCGCACGGCCTAACTCGCGGCGGGCTCGACCGTATCTCCTGGGAACCCTGCCGTTCTGGCGGACCGGCCCGCAGCATCGAACAGGAGTCTCGTCGATGAACTTACGCCAGCCCTTGCGTCAGCTCTTGCGCCATCCCTACCTCGCGACGGCGGAGATCGCCATCTTTGCCATCGGTATCGCCGCGGTCACCCTGCTCGCCAGCGTGGGCGGGTCGCTCACCATCGACGGCAGGCTCTACACCGTGGTGGGAGTCCTGGCGCCGGGGGTCTACCCGACCTGGCCGGTCAACGGGCCGCGGATGCACTTCCAGCCCGAGTACCAGGACCTCCTCGTGCCCATCGCTCCCCGGGCGCTGGCGGCCTCGCGTTCGCACGTGCTGGGAGTCGTCGCCCGCCTGGCGCCCGGCGTCGAGGTGGCGGCGGCCAATCGCGCGCTCGCCGCGCTCGCGGCCCGTCTCGACGTCGAGCTGCCCGGCACCGCCGGCGAGGGCGCCGCGGTGCGCCCGCTCGTCGACGAGGCGGTGGGCGACGTCCGGCCCGCGCTCGCCCTGCTCTTCGCCGCCGCCGGTCTGGTCTTCGCCGTGGCGCTCGCCAGCGTCTGCGGCCTGGTCGTCGCGCGCGGCGCCGAGCGGCGGGAGGAGCTTGCCCTGCGCCGCGCTCTCGGCGCCGGGACCGCCACCCTGGGCCGCGCCGCACTGGCCGAAGGCCTGCTCCTGGCGTCAGCCGGCGCCGGCCTCGGCCTGGCGCTCGCCGCCATGCTGCGGCGGCCCCTGCTCCGACTCGTTCCGCAGCAGGTGCCGCGCCTGGCGGACAGCTCGATCGACCTGCGGGTGGTGGCCCTCGCCGCCACCGACCCTCGCTGCCAGCGTGCTGTTCGCGCTGGTCCCCCTCTTCTTCGACCGCGACGCCCAGCTCATCGCCACCTTGCGCGACCGCCAGCCGGGCGGGGGACCACGCCGCCTGCGGCTGCGCTCGGCGCTCGTCACCCTGCAGATCGCGCTCGCCGTCCTGCTGACGGTCGGCTCCACCTTGCTCGCCGAGGGCTATCGCTGGATGACCGCGGTGCGTCTCGGGGTCACCACCGACGACGTCCTGGTGCTCAACCTCGAGCTGGGCTCCCGCTACCGCGATCGCACGGCGGCGAGCCGGTTCATCGACCGCCTGCGCGACGGCGGCGGCTCGCTGCCCGGAGCCGTGGCCGCCGACGTGGTCTACGACCACCCCCTGGAGACCAACTGGACGCAGGACTTCGCCCTCGCCGGCAGAGCTCCGGACCGACGACGACCGTGGGGAAGCGAGCTGCGCTTCGCCACCGCGGGCTACTTTCACGACCTCGGGATCGGCATGGTCGCCGGCCGCGAGCTCGACCCGACACCGGGCCGGGCTCTCCCGGCGCAGCGATCGTCAACGCGGCCTTCGCCCGCAGCTTCTTCGGCAGCGGCGACCCGGTAGGCACCACGCTCGGGTGCTCGGTGGGCCAGGCGACATGGGGAGATGACGCGCCCACCCGCTTCACCATCGTCGGCGTCGCCGCCGACGTGCACCCGCCCGAGCCCGACGAGGCGACGCAACCGGCCTTCTACCTCAACGTCCGCCAGGTGCCCCAGCGCGAGCTCGCCCTGCTGGTGCGCACTCGCGAGCAGCCGACCTCGCTGCTGCCGGCGATCCGCGCGCGCCTGCGCGCCCTCGACCCCGAGCTGCCGATCGCGCGAGTGCGCACCTTCGCCGGCGAGCACCGCAGCGCCATCGCGCAACCGCGCTGCAACCTCCAGCTGGTGAGCCTGTTCGGCGGGCTGGCGCTGCTCCTCGCGGCCACCGGCATCTACGGGCTGCTCGCCACCTGGGTCGCCGCTCGCAAGCCGGAGCTCGGCGTGCGCATGGCGCTCGGCGCACGACGCGACCACCTGTTCGTTCTCGTGGCGCGCTCGGCGGCGCGATTGACGCTCCTGGGTATCGCCCTCGGCTGCGGCGCCGCGCTAGTGGCGGCGCGTGCGCCTTGCACAGAGCCAGCTCCACGGTGTCTCCGCCCGGCATCCCACCGCCTACCTGATCGCCCCCGCGGTGGCGCTGGGAGCGGCGGCGCTCGCCGCGCTGGTGCCCACCCTGCGCGCCGCCAGCACCGATCCGGTGTGTGCGCTGCGCCGGGAGTGACGGAACCGGCGCGGCACACCCGGACCTCGATCCGCCGGGAGGGGTCGAGCCTCCTCGGCGGTCGTTGGGGTCGACGCGCAGCGTCGCCTACCGAGACTCGTGGCGTTGCACTCTCTGGGGCGGCACCTCGCCCGTGCGGACCGCCTGTGGGCTTCGACGCTGAAGTCAGTACAATGCCCAGCTCTGCTCCCGGCTTTGACGTCAGCAGCTCTGCTCCCGGGCTCCTAAGGAGGGGTTAGGCAATTCTACGTCTCTTGGTGCATCCTCGCCCAGCACCCCCACGAGCGGCCGCTGCACTCGGACCGCTCGCCGGCGCCACTCGTCCACGCCGCCACCAAGGCCATCCGCGTCATGCTGCGCACCGCGTACTACGAGTTCGTCGCCGCCTTCCGTCAGGCCGCTCACCGGCTGCGACTCGGCGACCGCACCACCCGCTTCCCTCCCGGCGCCTTCCCACTGCCCATGCCCTGCCAGCCCGGCAGCGGCTGAGCGTCGCCAGCTCCCTGCCTCACAAACCGATCCTCTAGCGCGCCGGCAACGCCGGAGATGGCGAGGCCTCTTCCGACTCGTGCTGCCAACCGGTCGCTGATGTCGCCGGCCGGCGCTTCGGAGAGCTCAGCAATCCGCTCTGCCATGGCGCGCCAGGGACCGAAACGCTCGGCAATGCCGACTTCGCCACTCTTGGCTCACTCCTTAGCCGCTTGTTCACGGGGAGGATGGCACCCAGTTGCGTTGTCCCAGCGCGCGATGGAGGCGAAGCGGTCGCCCGTCAGCCATCCGGCGGCGTAGAGCGCGGCACCGGTGCCGTCGTCGTAGACGACCAGCGCCTGCAGGCCCGTCGGCTTGTCGGTGCTCCCGAAGTCGTCGGCGCCGACTGTACCGGCGATCGTGGCCGCGCCGGCTCAGCACATCGAGACCGCGACGCTGCACTCGAACGCGGCTCGAACACCTGCCCAAACGCCTCTAGGACCGGGGGAAACAAGCTTTCTGGACGTCTGCCCCCATCCGCGGCTGTGTTCGCGCGCGCTTAGGTCGGCTCTCAACCAGCATAGAACCGCCCTGGCTGTCGCGAGACACTTCCAGCGCAGCGCGCTATTCGAAAGCGCCTTCCTTCACGCTTCCCTCCGACACTTCGAGGGTGACCGTAGAGGTCTCAAGACGCGCCGTGTAAAGGCCAAGCGGAAGGCCGTCTAGTTCAAGCGGCTGGTTCAGCGTGACCTGCGGGTTGACACCCAGTAGACGCAATAACCAGGTGATGTTCCAGCCAGCCTCTGACGCGATCTGAGGGGAACCCTCGAGTCTGGTCGTGCGGACCAAGACGCCTCCCGTCGCGACAAGTTGCAGGTTCATGCTTCTCGGCGCTTCGTCGCCCTGATTTTCGTTGAAGGTCATCCAGTCGCCAAAGGTAAAGACGCCGCGCGCAAAGGCCGCGGCGCGCAACCGCGGTGCGAATGGAGGTTCGAGAACAGCCGTGGCGGTGCCGCTTGCGTCTGTAGTCAGGAGCCGGACTCCCCTTCCCTGCTCCTCGAAGAAGACGAAGGCGCCTGGCGCAGGGCGACCTGCCTGATCAAGCACGGTGATTGCCACTTGCGACGGCAGAGAGTCACGGACCACTAGGCGCAAAGGGTCGGAAACCTGGTCAGCAGACACCGGTACGGACACTACGGCGCTCCTTAGATCTCCTAGACGCGCTGCGACCGCTGCCTTACCAGGATGGAGTCCCGAAAGCACGAATGACCCGTCCGACTTCGACAGCGCAAACGCTCCCGTGTTGACTTCGCGAACGAGTGCATCCGCAGCGGGATTGCCTGCGTCGGTCACCACGACTCCTGTCAAATTCGTGCCGCCGAACGGCAGTTTCGCCTCAAAGCGTTCGGAGCCTTCGGGAATGTCAATGCGGAGCGATGAGGTTGGCGATCCGCCCTCGGGCTGGAAGAACACATTCCAAGAGCCCGGACTGAGATCCTGCGTCATGAATCCTCCGTTGTCACCAGCAAGGGGGACGTCGACCTGGGGGCGTCCACCTCCGAACGTTTGCTGCTGCCGAAGGCCCGTCGGCGAGACGCGCGTGTCGATGCGGGCAAACTCTCCAGCCGTTGGCAACCAAGTCAAGGCGCCCGGGCCGGCCGCAGTGCCGCCGACGAGGACTTGCCCGGTCACCACGAGAGATCCACTGCCGCAGTCGACGTCGAGGCTGCCGCCATCATCAGGGACGTTCACGGATTTCTCACAGACGACATGGCGGCCGCGAGCGACAGACACGATCGCCGGTCCCGAAGGGACATTCGGCACCTCTGCTTCGCCGTTCCATACCTGTGCAGTCAGCATGTCGGCAATCGACCAATGGCGCCTCAAATCGACGCGCGCGAGAGCGTCTCCTTCGGCAATCAGCTCGGCTTTGGCCGGGTCGACGTGCACCCGCACCACCGCTCCAGCGTTCATGTAAGTCGTGCCCGTGTCCACGCCTTGGTCTGCGCTTGCGGCTGGCAGCGCAACTTGGATCGTCGCGCGGGCATACCCGGCGGCCTCTATTCGTAGAGTGGCGGGGCCCTCAGATAGTCCGAATAGATGGAATCGTCCATCCTCATTCGTGGCGGTCTCGATCAGATCGTGCGTACCCCACGCGACCGCGAAACCTTCAGGACCTGGACGGGGAACCCAGACCCGGGCACCTGGTATGGGATCGCCTTGACTGTTCACAATCAAGCCCGTCACTGTTGGACCCGCGGGCGCTGACAGATCACCGACGTCCCGCACCTCGCCCGCTGTTCCCGCGGCGAGCGGAACGCGGAGCTCACGCGTCGTTGGTGACCGGAGTACGAGTGTCGCCTCCTTGCCAGCCTGGAGGTCCAGCGAAAAGCGCCCGTCGGCGTCGAGTGACCCCTCGTTCTGGCACGAAGCGGAGTCCAGCCGAGCCATTCCGACGCTGACCGGTATTCCCGCGGTGTCGAGCAGCCGACCACGTACAACGACTCCGGATCGCATTTCGATCGTGATCGGCTGCGAAAACGGCGGCTGCACCCGTCGGCTGCTAGGTAGATGGCCGAACGCGGTAGCGCTCACCTCGATGGGTGCCCGCGGCACGCCCACGAGCACGCCACTCCCATCCGCAGCTGTGGTGGTCCAAATCCCAGCGCCCGCTTCGACATGCGCACCTTCGATGAGTTGGCCGCGCTCATCGCGAACAATGATCGAGAGTCGCTCACCGCGCTCAAGCACCCGCGCGCCAATGTCGCGGTGTTCACCCGGCGAGAGCTCGACCTTCTCCAGCAGCGGCACGTAACCCGCAGCCCGAACGGTCAAGCTCACCTGACCCGAACGCACGCCACCAATCGTGAACCTACCGTCGGTCTTGGTCTCCTCCTGCACGCGCATCAGCTGTGGAAGCTGACCCTGCCAGGTTTCGATCTCGACCTTCGCTCCCGAGATCGGCTGCCCTTTGCCATCCGTGAGACGGCCCGCTATCTCCGCTCCGGGCTGCAGCGTGACGACGCGCGGAAGAGTGCTCGGCCACCCTCGAATGATCAACGGCGGATAGCCTGCCTCGAGAACCATCAGGAAGATTTCTTGTCTATCTGGCAGCCCCGGCACTCTGAGCTTCCCCTCATTGCCTCGAGTCAACGCCCAGGCGCCGAACTCGCGCGACCGCTCATTGGGATCGCCAACCCTCGCATGCGCGGTCCTCGCAGGCCTTCCATCGGGCAGAAGTACGGACACCTCCACCCCTGGCGCTCGCATCGGGCTGATCGATGCCTTCTCTTGATCAGCACGCACATCGCTCCACCAGCTGCCACCGGCCCGCGTGATGACTCGCACCCGCCAGGTATGCTGCAGATCGACCGGCACCACGATTCGCCCCGTGGATGGCACAGGCCAAACTGGGAGCGCCGCTTCCGGTAGCTCCTGCCACATCTTGACTGGTGCTGCGATTAGGCGCGCACCTCGCAAACTCGCGGGATCGCTTCCGTGCACCTCGAGTTGCAGCCAGGAAGGCCCCTCCGCTCCCAGAGGGGCCTTCGCTTCTTCGACTGCTCCCCTGCCCTTGAATTCGCGCGGCGCGTGGGTCTGCGACCACACCCAAAGAGATCGCAGGTCCGCAACAGAAGTGGTTTGCAGCGCGACCGAAGCCGATCCAGTACCGGCAGCGAGGCTGCCATCCTGTCGCACAATCGCCCATTGGGGCAGGCCCATCGCCCCGTGCATCCACGCCGCGAGGATCAGAGCAAGTTCCACAGTCGATCTCCTGGCTCCTTAGGTCGCTATGATGTAGCACGCGACATCGGTCGCGAATCGAGCGCTGACCGGGCCTTTTGAGGCGGTATCAAGGCGCTCTACCCACACAAAAGCCCGCCTCCTTAGAAGGAGTAGACTATGCAATCGATCTGACTGGTATGGAAATCGAAGAGGCAGTCCGTATACCCGCCACCATCTCTATCGAAAGAGGCCTCTCCTAGACTTCGGGTGGGTCAACAACCGCTTCCGAATCCTCCGAAGTGCTTGTATCTGAGCCGGTTAGGCGGAGCGTCGTGGCCCCCGAATCCTGCGCGCCCTTCGTGAGCGGCCTGTGGGGGCGCGCTCGACGGCCGCTCTCGCTGGTAGAGCCGCCCATGCCCTTGCGCCGCAAGGGCCCGTGCAGCACGGCCCCGTTCAACTCCTTGCACGGTCTCGCCCCTCGCCGCCGGGCCTGTGGGAGGGGCGGAAGTCCTTGGGCGGCCGGCGGTTGGGGACTTCCGCGCCTTCCATAGGCCGTTCCCCAGCTACCCACCCGAAGTTGAGGAGAGCCCGAAATAGACACACTCTTGGCATCCACCGCCGGTCCCCGCACAGATTGCGTCGTCGCCGTAATCAATCATACTCGAATTGTTGTAGTTGCTGCAGATGGCCGACGCTGGTTGGGACGCCCCGACAACGACAGCGAGAACAAAAGCCGCGACTACAGCGGTGAATAACCTTGTCCTACTCGTGCGACCCATCTTCGCCTCCTTCTTTCAAACCATGGGCTCCCTCTCCCGCTCCGCCCACAACGGGCTTCGCTAGGATCCCGGCAAAGCAGCAAGTACCAAATGAGGAGCGGGTGCCCCCTCCGACTTACCGTCGGAGGAGTGCTCCCAGAGCAGCAACACCAGCCGACCTCCACGAACGTCCCCCTTGATGTGTGCAAGCGGACCTTCAGAGCGCAAAGGAACGTCGTAGGTCGCAACCGCCCGATCGGCATGCATAACCTTCAACACCCAATACGTGTGTCCACCGCTCACACTTCTCACCAAGAGCCCAGGGCCGTCGGCGAGGGGCAGTATCTCGTCCAACGTCCGGCGCTCGTTGATCCAGGCGTGGCGCCGCGCAAAGTGGGCCTTCATTTGGGTGACGAGCTCCGGAGAAAGGCCGCCGCAATCGGTATCGATGCCGAGCGCGGCTGTGTCAGTCACTTCGAGCAGCTTGTCGTTGACATCGAAGTGATAGACGTCCGGCTGAACGCCGGGCACAACAATCAGAGAACCGTCGTTCAAGAACCGGGTCACTCCGAGATTGTGAGCCAAGCAGTTGTTGAACGTTGGCGCACCCGCGCCTTTGACGTCGAACACCAGCGGCTTGAGGTCCGCGAGACTCTTCTCGAGCGACCCGATCCAAGCAATCGCACCCTCGGGCGCAAACACTGTATGGGCGTCTCGCTGCGCACCAACGATCGCCAGGCGACCGCCTTTCAGATCGATGTCGTGGATGGCCTCGAAGGTCGCTTCCTTGCGCTCCGGTGACTGCACCGGTCTCCAGGTGAGCACGAAAAACGACGAGCTCGCCACGAGATACTCGGGCGAGGACGCCACGTTCCAGCTCATCCAAAAGCCACCCGGCGAGGTCTTCCCCGGGATGAGCACCTTGGGGGCAGTATTCCGCCCGTCAACTCCTACCTCGACCGTGCCCGCCGTCTTGAGGCCCAAGAACACGGAGTTGTCGCTCGCCCATCGGACGTCGAGCGCGTACCTGAGCTCCGGCGGAAGCACTGAATCGGAGAGGACTCGGATCGCCCGTGGCTCACTCGCACCTTTCGACGCCGGGGCGCTCGCGGGTCTTGGCGCCTGCGGTTGCGCAAGTGGCGAGCTTGCTGCCTGGGCAAGGAGCATCACCAATACTGGCTTCAAGACGAAGCGCAAGTCTCACCCTCCCGGACAAACCCAAGATTTCATCCACGCAATAGCGCCGCTGTACCGCGGCTTCAGCCTGGAACTCGAGATCCGCCGGACGGAGTGGTCCTATGCCGCGCGACGCTGGACGAGCGTCAGCTGCTCTTCGAACCGAGCGGCAAGCTGGAAGAGAACCTCACCCCGCACCATCGGACCGCACGTCGCGAAACGGCGACACTCGAGCACCAATCCGGAAGGCTGTCAATGACCCCGTTTGCCGCCCCACCCCGTCGGGCGGCCTCGTCGGGCGGAGCGGGCGTTTTCGCCGCGCCCGGGGCGTCTACACCTTGACGCCGCCCAGCACCCGCTTCACCGCCTTGGCGCTCTGCATGATGTAGAAGTGCACCGCCGGCGCGCCCTTCTCGAGCAGCTCGCGCATCTGCCCGATCGCCCACTCGACGCCGACCTCGAGGGTGTGCTCGGGCGCGGCGGCGTCGGCGTCGGCGAGCGCCCCGGCGGGGGGGGGGGGGGGGGGGGGCAGGTGCGGGGGGGGCAGGGTGGAGTCGAGGACGGGCGCGGTGGCGGTAGGCGACGCGGGTAGCTGTTGCCGGCGCCTTTCGGCGATGTGCCGGTGCCTCACTGCGCCCCATGGCTCCGTTTCCCGTCCCCGCTCATCGAACCGGACGTGCGGGTCTCCCGCATCCGGCTCTCGGACTGGCTCTCACGAGGGGGCATGCGCGGCGCGACACCGTTTTCGATAGAGCCTCAGATCGAGGACTCCGGCAGGGCCGTAGACCTCGGCGACGCTGAATCGACTGCTCCCTTGCGCACGGAGCTTGTGCCGCTTGCAGAGGAATCGCCGAACCCGGCGGTAGGTGTGCCACCAGAGGGCGGCGTCCGCTTCGCCCGTCCAACCGATGCTGAAGTAGTTGGCCCAGCCCGCCAGTAGGCGGTTGAGCCTCCCGCACAGCTCCGGCCACGGCGTCGGGTTGCCCCGATGCAGCAGAGTGTTGACTTTCTCCTTGAGCCGACGCCGAGCTTTCTTCGCGGGCACCGCCGTCAAGACCCGCTGGCCCGTGTGGATCCGCACCGTGGACTTGAAGGTGTACCCCAGGAAGTCAAAGGGCTCGTCCCGCACGTAGCACAGCCGGGTCTTCTCCGGATGGATCGTCAAACCGAGGCGCGACACCCACCGGGAGACCAGCACCAAGCTCTCGCGAGCCTGGCGCTGGCTTCGACAGAGGATGACGAAGTCGTCAGCGTAGGAGACGATCTGCCCCATGCGCTCGGCCGCCCCCGTTTCGCGCCAGTGACGAAGCAGGCGATTGATGTAGATGTTGGCCAGCAGGGGTGAGATCACCCCGCCCTGCGGAGTCCCCCGCTTGCTCTTCTTGCCGCCAGTCCTCCGCCCACGGCCGGAGCCATCTCGCTCCTCCACCGGGGACTTCAGCCACAGCTTGATGAGTCGCAGGATCTTCCCGTCGGCGATGCGTCGCGCCACTGACTTCAGCAGGTCCCCGTGGGGGATCTGGTCGAAGTACTGGACGATGTCGGCGTCCACGACGTGGGTCTGACCCGCATACAGTCGTTCGCGCACCTCGCCCAGCGCGTCGTGAGCGCTGCGACCAGGGCGGTATCCGTAGACGTTGTCCTCGAAGTCTGCTTCGAAGATCGGCTCGAGAAACAGCACGACTGCGGTTTGCACCACCCGGTCCCGAATCGTCGGAATCCCGAGGGGCCGCTCACCACCGCCGGGCTTGGGGATCAGCACTCTCCGCACCGGCTGCGGACAGTAGCGTTCCTCCACGAGCTCCTCTCGGAGCTCGCCCAGCCACCGTTGCGCGCCGTACTCCTCGATGTCCTCGAATCGGATTCCATCCACCCCGGGCGCCCCACCGTTGGCTTTCGCCTTGGCGTAGGCCTGGGACAGCGCTTCCGGCCAGCACACCTTGTCGTACAGCGAGTAGAAACGGTAGCCAGGCTCCCGCTTGGCCTTCTCGTAAAGCTTCTTCCGGAGTCGCTCGACTTGATCGGGTTCTAGACTCATGTCAATCCCGCTCTTCGCCTCCATCCGAAGCGCGCCAGAACCAGGGCCCCTTCCCTCCACCGGCATTACCCGGCTTCGTCGGTACTACGAGCCCCTCCGACTCCCACGACGACCCGAGGACGGCGTTTCCGTCTCCTCGGTTGGCGGTCGCAGCCCGCCATCGACGTGGGTCTCTCACGTTGCCTCGAAGACCTTCCGCACATCCCGCCCCCACTACCCCGGCTGGTAACGACGGGTTCACCGGTCGGTTGCTCCCCCGCCGCCCATCGGCCTTCCCCTTATGGCAGGAGGGTCGGCTCCAGCGAGAAACTTTCGGGGCCTTCTCAGGGTTCACTCGCGTTACGGCCTGCACGGTCGCCCCTGGACTTGCTCCAGGTGTTCCGGAGGCTTCAGCCGGACGGTCACCCGCATCGACTGCTCCGGTGGCTACCGGGGTGTACCGACAACTCCCCGGGCGGGACTCTCACCCGCTGGCCTTCGAGACCCAGAGGTCTCCGATCTCTGTCCAACGATCAGTCCATCGGATTCCTCCTTCGTGACGCACTGCCAGCGACTTCGTAGAGAGACCTGCATGTGGATGCAGGTGCCCGTGTGGCCGTCTACGGGGACTGCCGCCGCGCGCGGGCGAGGTGTCGCGGTTCCGCCCAAGAGAGGTTCCACCCACTTCGCAGAGAAGGCCCGAGGCAATCGCGGGTGAGGTCAGTGGTGGGTTGAGCGAGGGAGGATTGAGGCGGCGAACGGCTCGCTGAGGGTGGGGAGTGAGCCTGAGCGAGCTAAATGATGGGCGGGGGCGCTGCGGTGATCAGGATTTTCGATGGTCAGTGGGTCGTGGCCATCGGATAGCTTGACGAGGGGGGAAGGGATCAGCCTCATCATCCGCGCCCGCAGGGCGCGCCGTCTGGGCTCAGGAGAGGAGGCCCTCGGGGATTGACGCCCCCCCGAGGGGCCTATCTGCTTTCGTTTGTCGAGGACGAAAGGAGACGGATCTTTGTACCAGACTCTGGTCGGCGACTCCAGCTTCTTCAGCCTTCTCTTGCAGTTTGATGATGACTTGGCGGCGCAGAGCCGACAGGCAGGATGCGCCTGCGGCGGCGTGTTACACACCCGCGACGCGCTCGAGGCAAAGAAACAGATTGACGGCAGTTAGCTCGGGAGCGGATGGGCATTCGCGGAAAGCTGGAACGCGTCCTCTAGAAGCTCGGCGAAGGGCGCTCAACGACGGCATTGCGACTAGATGGCGCTCGACGTGGTTTCAGCTATCTCGTCCTGGGTGCACCTGCAATCGGCGCCTTGGTGGGAAGCGGCGTGGCATTGACGTATCGGTTGTTTCGCGACACAGGATCTCAGCCCCCTATGCCTTCGCCTCGTACCAGTTGGCGCCCCAGCCGGTCTCCACCGCCAGCGGCACCGAGAGCTGCGCCACGCCCTCCATCTCGCGCTCGACGAGCGCCGCCACCGCCTCCACCTCCGCCGCCGGCACCTCGAGCACCAGCTCGTCGTGCACGGTGAGCAGCAGCCGCGCCTGCGGGTGCTCGGCGGCGAGTCGCCCGTGCACCGCCACCATCGCCAGCTTGAGCACGTCCGCAGCCGTGCCCTGGATGCGGGCATTGATCGCCATGCGGCGGGCGTTCTCGCGCACCGCGTAGTTGCGGCTCGAAAGCTCGGGCAGGAAGCGGGCGCGGCCGTAGAGCGTCTCCACCTTCCCCTCGGCAAGGGCGCTGGCCACCGTCTCTTCGGTGTAGCGCGTGACGCCCGGGTAGCGCTGCCGGTAGGCGGTGATGAAGGCGTCCGCCTCCTTGCTCGAGATCTTGAGGGCCTTCGACAGCCCGAAGGCGCTCATGCCGTAGATGATGCCGAAGTTGATCGTCTTCGCCGCCCGTCGCTGGTCGGGGCTGACCAGCTCCGGGGCGATGCCGAACACGGTTGCCGCGGTGGCAGTGTGGATGTCGCGGCCGCTGCGGAAGGCCTCGAGCATCGCCTCCTCGCCGGCGATGTGGGCGAGCAGCCGCAGCTCGATCTGGCTGTAGTCGGCCACCAGCAGCAGCCGCCCCGGCGGCGCGATGAAGGCGCGGCGGATCTGCTGCCCCACCGGCGTGCGCACCGGGATGTTCTGCAGGTTGGGGTCCTTCGACGAGATGCGACCGGTGGCCGCCACCGCCTGCTCGTAACGCGTGTGCAGGCGGCCATCGCTGTCGACGAGCGCCGGGAAGGCGTCGACGTAGGTGCCCTTGAGCTTCGACAGCTCGCGGTGCCGCATCAGCACGTCGGCGAGCGGGAAGCCCTTGGCGGCGAGGTCCTGCAGCGTCTCGACGTCGGTCGAGTAGCTCTTGGTCTTGCGGGTGCGCTTGAGCGATGGATAGCCCAGCTTCTCGAAGAGGATCTCGCCCAGCTGCCGCGGCGAGCCGAGGTTGAACTCCTGGCCGGCGATCTCCCACGCCTGCGCCTCGAGCGCCGCCAGCTCGGCCGCCAGCTCGCCGCCCATCGTCTTCAGGAACGGCACGTCGAGGGCGACACCCGCCTCCTCCATCGCCATCAGCACGCCGATCAGCGGCTCCTCGATGTCGCGGTAGACCTTGGCGAGCGGTCCGCCTCCGAGGCGGCCGGCGAGGCGCTCCTCGAGGCGGGAGAGCAGCTCGAGCCGCTCGCTGGCGAGGGCGAGCAGGCGCGGGTCGCCGAGCGCCGGCTGCTGCCCCTTGGCCCAGCCGGCGTCCTGGTAGGTGAAGGCGCGGTGCTGCAGCCCCTCGAGCGCCAGGTCCTCCATGCTGGTGCCCTTGAGCGCCGGGTTGAGCAGGTACGACCACAGCATCACGTCGTCGAGGCCACAGCAGGCGCGCACCGCCGGGACCAGGCGCAGCACCTCCTTGAGGTCGTGCCCGAGCAGGCGGCGGTCGGGCGCCGCGAGCCAGACCGCGAGCGTGGCGGTGAACGCCTCGCGCAGCCCGTCGCGGCGGAAGTCGAGCCAGCGCGCGCCGCCGTCGGCGGCGGTGAAGGCGACGCCGACGGGCACCTCGGGGCCGAGCGCGAGAAGCGACACGCGCGGCGGCAGCGCGGCGAGCAGCGCCGGCACCTCGGCGGCGCGGGTCACCTCGTCGGCCTGGCGCAGCTCGCTCGCCGAGCTCGCCGTGGTGAGCTCGGCGAGCAGGGAGAAGAACTCGAGCTCGCCGAACAGCTTGCGCAGCGCCTCGGTGTCGGGGGGCTGGCGCTCGAGGGTCGCCGGATCGAGCTCCACCGGCAGGTCGGTGCGGATGGTGGCGAGCTCCTTCGACAGCAGCGCCTGCTCGCGGTTCTGCTCGAGGCCCTCGCGGTAGTTCTTGCGTTTGACCTCGGCGCTGCGCTCGAGCAGCGCCTCGAGGCTGCCGAACTCGCGGATGAGCTGCGGCGCGCCCTTGTCGCCGATCCCCGGCACGCCGGGGATGTTGTCGATGGTGTCGCCGATGAGGGCCAGCAGGTCGACGATGCGATCGGGCGGCACGCCCATGTCGGCTTCCACCAGCTCCGGCGTGTAGAGCTTGTCGCGGAAGGTGTGCGCCACCGAGATGCCGGGCCGCACCAGCTGCATGAGGTCCTTGTCGGCGGAGACGATGACCACCTCGTAGCCCTCGGCGGCGGCCTTGACCGCCAGCGTGCCGATGACGTCGTCCGCCTCCCAGCTGGGCAGCTCGAGGATGGGGATGCGGTACCCCTCGAGCACCTTGCGGATCCAGCCGATCTGCGGCCGCAGGTCCTCCGGCATCGGCGCGCGGTTCGCCTTGTAGGCCTCGAACCTCTCGCTGCGCGTGGTGCGCGAGGAGACGTCCCAGGCGACGCCGATGAGGTCCGGCTGCTCCTCGCGCAGCAGCTTGCGCAGCATGTTGTGGAAGCCGTAGACGGCGTTGGTGGGATGCCCCTTCGAGTTGGAGAGGCTGGGAATGGCGAAGTAGGCCCGAAAGATGTTCGAGTAGCCGTCGATGAGGAAGAGGCGCTTGCCGGGCATGGGGTGGGATTGTAGTGGGGAGGGCGATCCCCGAGAGAGCAACGCCCGCCGAGGGCGGCGTATTTCGACGCCGCCGCCGCCGACGGCGCGCTCTGCGGCCGGGTCAGGACCCGTCTTCGGTCACCCCGTGCCGCAGGCGCGCGCCGAGGCGGTAGGCGTGGGGATCCGGCTCCAGCAGCTCGCTCGCTGTGCCGTGGTCGACGATGGCGCCGCGCTCGAGGACGACGATCTCCTCGGCCCAGTTGCTGAGCCCCTGCAGGTCGTGGCTGACGCAAAGGGTGGGGATCGCCAGCTCGTCGCGCACCCGGCGCAGGCTCTCGGCGACGCGCTCGCGCCGCCCGGGGTCGAGGCCCGAGAAGGGCTCGTCGATGAGCAACAGGCGGGCGCCGGAGAGCAACGCCCTGCCGATCGCCACCCGCCGCCGCTCGCCGCCCGAGAGCGTGGCGACGTCGCGCCCCAGGAGGGAGCGCAGCTCGAGGGTGTCGAGCACCGGCGCGGGGTCGGCGCCGGCGGCGCGGCGGGCGCCGTAGAAGAGGTTGCGCGCCACGTCGAGGTGCGGGAAGAGGGCGTCGTCCTGCGGCACCCAGCCGACGCCACGTGCCGGTGGTGCGACGCGCCCGCCGCCCGTGGCGTCGTCGAGCACCCGGCCGTCGAGGCTCACCCGCCCGGCATCGGGCGCCACCAGGCCGGCAACGAGCTCGAGCAGGGTGCTCTTGCCCGCACCGGATGGCCCCATCACCAGGGTGGCGCGCGTCCGCATCACCAGGTCGACCCGCAGCGCGAACTCGGCGCGCGCCACGCGCACCGTCTCGAGGGCGAGGATCATCGCCCCGCACGCCCCCGGCCCATCAGCCACTCGGCGGCGACGGTGGTGACGAACGCCACCCCCAGCGAGGCCAGCAGCAGCATCGTCGCCTCGGCGTCCCGCCCGAGCTGGATGCGCTGGTAGATCGCCACCGCCATGGTCTCGGTGCGCCCCGGGATGGCGCCGGCGAGCAGGATGGTGGCGCCGAACTCGCCCATCGCGCGCGCCCAGGCGAGCAGCGCCGCACCGGCGAGCCCACGCGCGGCGAGCGGCAGGGTCACCGTCGCCAGCACCCTCGCCTGCGATGCCCCCAGCGTGCGCGCCACCAGCTCCAGCCGCGGGTCGACGCCCTGGATCGCCACCCGTGCCGTGATCAGGAACAGCGGCAGCGCCATCGCCGCCATGGCGACGACGGCGCCGGCGGGGTGGAAGGCGATCTCGAGGCCAACGTGACGCTCGAGCCAGCCGCCGATCGCCGAGCGACGGCCAAGGGCACGCAGCAGCAGGAACCCGGTGGCCACCGGCGGCAGCACCAGGGGCAGGAGCACCAGCGTCTCGAACAGGCTCTTGCCCGGGAAGCTGCGGCGTGCCAGCAGCCAGGCGAGCAGGGTGCCGCCGGGGGCGATGAGGGCGATCGCCGTGGCGCCGAAGGCCAGCGTGCGCAGCAGCACCGCCGCGTTGTCGGCGCTCACCTCGCGCGCCCTCCCGGCGGCGCTCGGCGGGCGCGCACCGGCTGCCGCCGCGCGGTCACCGTGCGGTGGCCTGCGCCGGCAGCAGGAAGCCGTAGCGGCGGAAGATCGCCCCCGCCGAGTCACTGCCGAGGAAGTCGAGGAGCCGGCGCGCCGCCGCCGGGTGCGGCGCGTCGCGCGGCACCGCCACCACGTAGACGATGCGCGGGGTGAGCTCGAGCGGCACCTCGTAGGCAACGCGCACGTCCCGGGCGATCGCCAAGTCGGTGGCGTAGACGATCGCCGCGTCGGCGTTGCCGCTCTCCACCGCCGCCAACGCGGCGCGCACGTTCTCGGTGGGCACCACCTTGTCGGCCACCTGCACCCACAGGCCCGCGCGCTGCAGGTACTCCTTGGCGTAGATGCCGGCGGGCACCGTCTGCGGCTCGGCGAGCGCCAGCACCCGCACCCTGGCGGCGGCGAGGTCCGCGGCCGAGGTCACCGCCACGCCCCGCTCGGCGGCGACGACGATCACCAGCCGGTTGGAGAGCAGGTCGCGGCGGGTTCCCGGAGCGAGCAACCCCTTGCCCGCCAGCCGCTCGACCTTCGCCTCGTCGGCGGAGACGAAGAGATCGGCGGGCGCCCCCTCCTCGATCTGTCGCTCGAGGATGCTGGAGGCGCCGAGGCTCAGCGTCGCGTGGTCGCCGCTTGCGGCTTCGTAGCTGCCAGCGATCTCCCCGAGCACGTCGGTGAGGCTGGCCGCGGCGAAGACCAGGACCTCCTCGGCCCGCGCTGCTCCGCTCGCGAGCAGGGCGCCAATCCCGCAGGCGACGAGGGCGAGACAGCGGCGGTCGAGCATGGCTCACCTCTCCCCATCAAAACACCGCCTGGATCCGCGTCAGCAGGCGGTACTCGCGCTGGCGGCCCGGTGCCTCGATGGCCAGCACGTCGGCGCCGAGCTTCAGATCGTTGCCCTGGAGGAACCAGTTTCCGCCCAGCGTCCAGATCGTGGTGTCGTCCCCCGGTTGGCCGCGCCGCGGGTCGAAGGTCTCCCAGCGCACCACCGCCTGCCAGCGCTCGGGCACGATCACCCAGCTGGCGAGCAGCGAGGCGCCGTCGGCGTCGAGCCGGCGCACGGGGATGCGGTCGTCGGGCTCGAAGCGGCCGCGGAGGACCTCGCCCCACAGCTCCAACCTGCCCACCGCGAGCTGCGAATCGACCTCGACACCCCGTCGCTTGCCGGCGAAGACGCCGTCCTCGTCGGCGCTCTCGGGCGTGGCGTCGAAGCCGAGGTCGGCGAGCTCGACGCTGGCGTCGTGCGAACGGTAGCCGGCCACACCGAGGCCCCAGCTGAGGTCCTGGCCTGCCACCTTCCGCTGCAGCGGCTTCCCCCACAGGCGGCCGATGGCGGTGAAGCGGTTGTCGTCGTTGGCGCTGGTGTCGGTACCGTTGCCGTTGAAGCCCCCCAGGGCGTAGCCATAGCGGCGATCGGCGAAGGAACCGCCCAGCTGGACGCCGACCTGGCGCGACAGGGTGAGGCGGTCCGAGGCGAGCGAGCGTTCGGCGAGCGGCAGCCGGGAATCGGCGTAGAGCTGCTCGAAGCCGAACGGCGTCTTGAGCTGGCCGGCCTTCACGTTGGCCTGCGGGTAGCGGCTCCAGTTGAGGTAGCCGTCGGTGAGCCGGGCGTGCAGCCCCGCCGCCGGCGACAGTGAGCCGGCGAGCTCCGCCTCCACGCGGACATCGAAGTCCGCGCGGAAGCGCGCGGTGGCGTGCAGGCGGGCGCGGCGGACGAAGACGCGATCGCCGGCGTCGCCGAAACGGCTGTCACCGGGGTCCCCGCCCTCGCCTTGGACCTGCAGCAGGCCGCCGAAGCTGAGGGTCGCCTCGCGACCGCCGACGCGCACCGTCGAGGCCGGCGTCTGACCCTGCACCGGCGGCGCTGCCAGCCACAGTGACGACAGCAGGACGCACGACGCGGCGGCCGTCCGGCGGCGAACCTCACCGCGGCGCGACGCCTCGCGACTCCCGTCAGCTGCTGCCGGCATGGCGCTGAAAGCTATCCGAACGGATAGGTTCGCGACAAGCTCCGCCCGCGGCGCCCCGCGCACCACCATCAACGCAGATGCTGCCGCAGCTTGCGCCAGCCGGGAGCCGCCGCCGGTCGAGCGGCGCGCTGCATCTCGCGGTAGAGCGTCAGCACCGCGTTCCCTTCTGCGGTCAGGCGGGCCCCGCCGTGAGCGCCTCGCCGCAGCTCGACGAGAGGCAGGCGAAACGAGTCGTTCATCTCGCGCACCAGCCGCCAGGCGCGCATGCTAGGACATGGCGAGCTCGTGAGAGGCCTCGGCGAGCGAGCCGCTGCGGGCGATCCCCTGGAGCAAATCGGCCTTCCCCGGACCCCTCGCCCGCCGCTCGCCGACCTGCACCCGCATCCGCGACTGCAGCTCCGGTGCCCCGGCATCGGGATGACGCGTCGGTGCTGGCACCATGGCCGACCGATTCTACGGAAGATGGGCTTCGCGACGGCCCAGGCAGGCCAGCGCATGTCGCGACGCCATTGCGCCCCACTTCCGCCCTTGCGCGCTCGCCGCAGCGCGGCTACGATGCCCGCCCCGTCGCGGAGGTTTCCTCGTTGCCCAACAGGTCTGTCGTCGCGGTCGCCGCTGTCGCCGTCCTCGCTCTCCTCGCGTCCGCGTCATCCGCCGCCGCCACCGTGCGCGGTGCCTACCTCGAGGCGCGCACCGCCGACCTCTACGGCGGGCACTGCACGGGCGCCGCGCGCGGTGATGGCAAGGCCGCCATCCTCGCCTGGAGCATCGAGGACGGGGAGTGGGGTGGCGTCTCCATCGCCGGCCTCGCCGCGGTGGCGGTGCTGCGCGGCGACGTACCGCTCTCCGCGGCGCCGGCCGGATCCCGCACCGTGCACTCGCTGATCCTCCTCGACGACGGCGCGAGCCCGGCCCAACGCACCGCGCTCGAGGGGCTGGTGCGCGCCGAGGCGGGCGCGGTGCTCGGCGAGGTGGTGGCGGTCGAGTCGGTGCCGATCGAGCTCGCCGTCGACCCTACCCGCGCCCTCGGCCGGCTGCACGTGCCCAACCTCGCCGAGCTGCGCACGCGTCCGTTCAATCGCCTCGACACCCTCTGCGGCGACGAGACGCTGACAGCGCCGCCCCTCGCCCAGGGGGTCGATGCCACCCCGGCGGTGGCACTCGAGCACGCCTTCCGCAGCGACGCCCTCGGCGGCAGCTGGGACGCCGTCAACGCCCGCGGCGCCTTCGTCGGCACCTTCTCGCGCTGATCGCCGCCGCGCCGGCGGCAGGCGGTCGGGCGGTGGCGGCTGGCGATACCATACGCCGGTGAGCACCGATGCAGTGGCGCCGGCAGGGGAACGCCCCACCGCGCTGCAGGCCCTGCGGCTGCAGGGCCTGAGCATCGCGCTGGCGAAGGCGCTCACCCCCGAGGAGGTGGCGCGAGAGGCGGCCGAGCACGGCATGACGACGCTCGAGGCGTCGTCGGTCTCGGTGTGGGTGGTCGACCGCGAGCGGGCCGTCGTGCGCCGGGTTCTCTCCCTCGGCACCGACCCCGAGCTGGTGCTGCGCTACCCCGAGATCGCGCTCGAACCGCCGTTCCCAACGCCGGTCAGCGACGCCATCCGCAGCGGCAACCCGGTGCGGATCGACTCCCGCGAGGACTGTGCCCGCCGCTACCCGGAGCTGCACGCGGCAGTGGCGACGAACACCTTCGCCCCCTACTCCACCGTGCTGCCGTTGCGGCTCGAGGGGCGCATCCTCGGCGCCCTGGCCTTCGCCTGGCCCACGCGGCCGCAGGTCGACGCGGACGCTCGCGCCTACAAGCAGGTGCTCGCCCAGCACTGCGCCCAGGCGCTCGCGCGCGCCGCCCTCTTCGCGGCCGAGCGGCGTGCTCGTGCCGAGGCCGAGCGGCTTCGCGAGCGCGACGCCTTCCTCGCCGAGGCCTCCGCCCTGCTGGCGGCCAGCGTCGAGCTCGGCCCCACGCTGGAGAGCCTGGCACGCCTGACGGTGCCACGATTCGCCGACTGGTGCGTGATCCAGCTCGCCCCCGAGGTGGCCGACGTCGAGCCGGTGGTCGCCCACGCCGACCCCGCCAAGGTTGCGCTCGCCCGCGAGTGGTCGCGCCGCTACACGCCGCGCCGCGAGGAGGTGCCCGGCGGTCCCCGCACCGTCCTGCGTACCGGCCGCTCGGAGATCTACCCGGACATCACCGACGATATGCTGATGCAGGCGGCCCGCGACGCCGAGCACCTGCAGATCCTGCGCGATCTGCACATGCGCTCGGCGATGATGGTGCCGCTCGAGGCCCGCGGTCGCACGCTGGGGGTCATCACCTTCGTCGGCGCCGAGTCGGGGGCGCGCTACGGCGCCGAGGAGCTCGCCGTTGCCGAGGACCTCGCCCGCCGCGCCGCCCTCGCCATCGACAACGCGCGGCTGCTCGCCGACGCGCGCCGGGCGACGCGCGCCCGCGACGAGTTCCTCTCCATCGCCTCGCACGAGCTGCGCAACCCGCTCAACGCGCTGCAGCTGGTGCTGCTCTCGGTGCATCGGGCGGCGACCCGCCGCCCCGAGGTCTGCACGCCGCAGTGGGTCGACCACAAGCTTGGCCGCGCCAAGGCGCAGCTCGAGCGGCTGGTCGAGTTGGTGGACAAGCTGCTCGACGTCTCGCGGCTCTCCACGGGCCAGCTGGTGCTCGATCCCGAGCCGGTCGACCTCGCCGCGCTCGCCCACGAGGTCGGCGAGCGCCACGCCCACCTGCTACTCCCCGGCCAGCTGCGCATCGCCGCCGACGTCCCGGTGTGCGGCGAGTGGGACCGCCTGCACCTCGATCAGGCGCTCACCAACCTGCTCGGCAACGCCATCAAGTACGGCGACGGCAAGCCCATCGACGTAGAGGTGCGCGACCGCGGCGACCGCGCCCGGGTGGTGGTGCGCGATCAGGGAATCGGCATCGCCCCGGAGCTGCAAGAGCGCATCTTCGAGCGCTTCGAGCGGGCGGTGACCGACCGGCGCTACTCGGGTTTCGGGCTCGGGCTGTGGATCACCCAAAAGGCTGTGGAGGCTTCGGGCGGGACCATCCGGGTGGACAGCGTGCCCGGCCGCGGCGCGCGATTCGAGATCGAGCTGCCGAAGCGGCCACCGCCGGCAGCGGCAGCCACCGCAGCCGAACGAGGACCGTGATGACACCGACCATCCTGCTGGTGGAAGACGATGCGGGGGCGCGCGAGGCACTGTCCGACATCCTGCGCGAGGAGGGGTTCGCGGTGGCGACCGCGGAGAACGGCAGACAGGCGCTCGACTACCTGCACGCCGCGCCGCGCCCCTGCGTCATCCTGCTCGACCTGGTGATGCCGGTCATGGACGGCTGGGAGTTCCGCCAGCGGCAGCTGGGCGACGAAGGGCTGTCGACCATTCCCGTGCTGGTGCTCACCGCCACCACCGGTGAGGGCGTGCCGGCGTTTCCCGCCGGCGACGTGCTGCGCAAACCTGTCGACTTCGACGACCTCCTCGCCCGCGTCGAGCGGCTCTGTCGCCAGCGCGGAGCCGGTGGGGTGGGGCCGGCGGCGAGACGCTGGCTGTGCTGACACTCCCCCGGTGCAGGGGGCTCGGCGGCCGGCGGCTGCTGACGCTCGCCCTCGCGTTGGCGCTCGCCTGCAGTGGGCGACCGTCCTCCCTGCCGGCGCCGCCCCGCCCCAAGGTCGGAGGGGTGCGTCTGGTGGTGGTGGTGGTCGTGGACCAGCTCGCTGCCGACACCCTCGAGCGCTATCGCCCGGCGCTGCGCGGCGGCCTGGCGCAGCTGCTCGACGGCGGCGCCGTCTTCAGCGAGGCGCACCATCGCCATGCCATGACCGCCACCGCCCCGGGTCATGCCACCCTGGTCACCGGGCTCACGCCGCGGCACCACGGCATCGTCGCCAACGACTGGTTCGACCGCAGCTCCGGGCGCGCCGTGTACTCGGCAAAGAACACCCTGAGCGGCGAGGTCTCGCCCGCAAACCTCCTCGCCACCGCCCTGCCGGACTGGGTGCGCCAGCGCGACCCGTGGGGCCGAACCTTCAGCGCCAGCGGCAAGGACCGCGCGGCGGTGATGCTCGGCGGCAAGCGGCCCACCGGCGCCTTCTGGTACGACGCCAAGGCGCACGGCTTCGTCACCAGTCGCGCCTACCGGCATGCGCCCGGATGGGTGAGCGCCTTCGATCGCCGGCCGCTCCTGCGCGAGCGCTTCGGCACCCTCTGGCAGCCGCTGCCCCTGCCGGCCGGCATCGACCCGGCGCGCCTGGGGGTGATGCGGATCGACGCCGCCGGCCAGCCGCGCTCCTTCCCGCACGCCTACGGTGGCGCCACCACGCGCCCCGACAAGGAGTTCTACGACGCGCTCTTCGAGACGCCGGCGATCGACGAGTACCTCGCCGCCTTCGCCGCGGAGCTGGTGGCGCGCGAACGGCTCGGCGTCGACGACCACCTCGACTACCTCGGCCTCTCCTTCTCCGCGGTCGACGAGGTCGGGCACACCTACGGTCCGCACAGCCGCGAGACGCTCGACGCCGTGCTGCGGCTCGATAGGTCGCTTGGCGAGCTGCTCGCCTTCCTCGAGCAGCGCGTGGGCAAGCAGCACCTGATGGTGGCACTGAGCGCCGACCACGGCGTGGCGCCGCTGCCCGAGCGCCAGCGGAGGATGGGCCTTCCCGGCAGCCGCGAGTCGGCGGCAGACATCGCCTGCGTGCAGTCCGTGTTGCGCCACCTCGACGCCGCCTACGGCCAGCGCGACTGGTTCGCCGACGACCTCTACCTCGACCTCGCCCAGGTGGAGCGCAGCGGCGTGCCACGCGGCGAGGTCGAGCGGCGCATCGCCGCCTGGCTGGCGAGCTGCCCCGGCACGGTGCGGGTGTGGACGCGCGCCGAGCTCTCCCCGGACCAGCCGACCCCCGACCCCTGGCTCACCCTCTACCGCGCCAGTTACCTGCCCAGCCGCAGCCCCGACTTCGTCGTCCAGTGGCGAGAGGGCCACGTCGAACGGCTGGTGGGGACGACGCACAAGACGCCGTACCGCTACGACACCCACGTGCCCCTGGTGCTATGGGGGCCTGAGGTGCCGCCGCACACCGTCGCCGCGCCGGTGGCGACGGTCGACCTGGCGCCGACGCTGGCCGCCCTGCTCGGCCTGCGGACACCGCATCTCGACGGCAGGGACCTCTCCGGGCTGGTCCTCTCGTTTCCACCCGCACCTGCCAAGCCGCCCACCTGACGCCAGGGGGCTCACCAGCCGCGGCAGCCGTCGACACGTCGAGGCGGCGGCTCAGCCGGTACCGATCTGGTAGGAGGTCAGCCGCCACTGGTCCGCCTCCTTGACCAGCTTGAACGACGCCGGCAGCGTGGTGCCCGAGGT
This sequence comes from Thermoanaerobaculia bacterium, assembly GCA_963837455.1. Taxonomy (GTDB): domain Bacteria; phylum Acidobacteriota; class Thermoanaerobaculia; order Multivoradales; family JAIOJS01; genus DASYQD01. The sequence continues at coordinate 419,739 of CAWINM010000001.1, forward strand.
CAGGGTGACCGTACCCGACAGCTCGGCCCCCGAGAGGTCGACGGAGCGGTTGTTGAAGGTGGTGTCCTGGACCTGGAAGAGCTGGCGGTTGGCGGCGGCTACCGCCTTGAACTGCTCGAAGGGCTGCGCCTGCTTGAGCGGCGCGGAGAAGTAGTCGTGGGCGGCCGCGTAATCGCCGTTGCCCGCCGCGGTGAGGAACGCCTTGACGGCGTCCTCCGGCCCCTTGGTGGCACGCTGCACCACCAGGAAGACGACCGAGCCGATGAGGGTGGCGAAGAGCAGGAACGCGCCGCAGCCAAGGCCCAGCCAGCGAGCCCAACCGGGCAGCGAGCTCGGCGGCGGCCCGGGAGGCGGAGGCGGAGCGTAGCTCGGCTGCGCGGTCATGGGGCGTCCTCCCTTCGCAGGCGGGATTCTACGCGCTCCGTCACGGGCGCGTCACCGGCGGGCGCCGCCGGTGGGCTGCGAGCGCGGCCCGGGCGAAGCACGACGCGTGCTACCCTCCGCCGCCGTGACGCCGTGGTGGGGAACCGTCTCCTGGTGCGGGTCCGGCCTGCTGCTTTCCCTGCTGCTGCGCCTGCTACCACCCTGGCGCGGCACCTCGTGGCTGCTGACGCTGCTGGTGGGGCTGGCGGGCGCGCTCGCCGGCGGCGGCGTCGCCACCGCCCTCGGCTTCGGTGGTCTCGTCGGCTTCGACCTGCGCGGCCTCGCGACGGCGGTGCTGGCGGCGCTCCTGGGGCTGCTGCTGCTCGCCCTCGGGCGCGTCAACGCGCGCGGCGCAGCTGGCCGACGAGGTGCCCGGCCACCGGCAGGATGAGGCGCGAGAGGCCGAGCTCCGCCGCGTCCGGCGAGCCCGGGAGCACGAACACCGCGCGCCCGCCGGCCACCCCGGCGAGCGCGCGCGACAGCAGCGCCGCCGCGCCCACCTGCTCGAAGGAGAGCGCGCGGAAGAGCTCGCCGAAGCCGTCGAGGGGCCGCTCGAGCAGCGGCGCCACCGCCTCGGGGGTGACGTCGCTCGGCGACACCCCGGTGCCGCCGCTGACGACGACGACGTCGATGCCGGCGGTGGCCAGCAGGTCGGCGACCGCGGCGGCGATGGCGGTCGCGTCGTCGCCCACCAGCCGCCGCTCGACGCGCCGCTGGCCGGCGGCGGCGAGCAGCGCCGCCATGCGCTCGCCGCTCCGGTCCTCGGCCGGACCGCGACTGGTCGAGACGGTGAGCAGCGCCCAGCCGAGCTGCCGCGGCGCGTAGGACTCGTGCTCGGCGACGGGACGGCTCATGGCGCGCTCAGCAGCGGGCGCCCGCGAGGCCGGTCGCCGGCAAACACCGCGCCCCCGTTCCCGGCCGCCGGGCGCACGCTCGGCGCCGCTCCGATCTCAGTACGGCATCTCGTCATCGTCCAGCCCGAAGTAGTGCCCCAGCTCGTGCACCACCGTATCGCGCACCTCGCGCACCACCTGGCGGCGGCTGCCGCAGCAGCGCAGCACCGGGCCGCGGTAGATGGCGACGCGATCGGGGAGCGACTGGTACTGGCTGTCGCGCTCGGTCAGCGGCACGCCGAGGTAGAGGCCCATGAGCTCCTCGTCCTCCCCCATTCCCATCTCGGCGAGCAGCTGCGGCTCGGGCTCCTCTTCCACCACCACGGCGACGTTCTCGAGCAGCTCGGCGAAGCGCGGCGGCAGGCCGTCGAGCGCCTCGGCGACGAGCTTGTCGAAAGCGGCGCGGGAGAGCCAGAGGTCGTCGCGGGGCACGGCGGCGATTATCGCCCCTCCAGCGCTCGCCGCTCCGACCGCGGGCGACGCGCCCCCGGGCCGTAACGGCGGATCCACAGCAGCAACAGCAACGCCACCGCGGCAAGACCGAGGGCGAGCCCCCACCAGATACCGGCGAGCCCCAGGCCGAGCCGGAAGCCCAGCCACCAGGCGAGAGGCAGCGCCAGGCCGTAGTAGCCGAGCAGGTTGAAGAGGGCGGCGGGCCGCGTCTGCCCCATGCCGCGCAGCACACCGACGCCGACCACCTGTACGCCGTCGAAGATCTGGAAGGCGGCGGCGATGGGGAGGATGGCCGCTGCCGCCGCGACCACCGCCGGCTCGGCGGTGAACAGCCGCGGCAGCTGGAAGCGGCCGAGCCAGAAGCCGAGCGCCGACAGGCTCATCACCCCGGCACCGGCGGCGAGCGCCACCCAGGCGGCGCGCCGTGCGTCGCGGTGGGCCCGCGCGCCGACCAGGTTGCCCACCCGCACCACCGCCGCCAGGGAGACGCCCAGCGGCACGGTGAAGGTGATCGAGGCGAGGCTGATGGCGGCGGTGTGGGCGGCCAGCGGCACGGCGCCGAGGCGGCCGGCGAAGAGGGTCGCCACCTGGAACGTCCACACCTCGAGCAGCAGCTGCACGGCGATCGGCCAGCCGTGGCCAGCCACCTCCGAGAGCTCGCGTCGGCGCCGCCCCCGCGACCAGGCGCCCCGCCAGTCGGTGGGCTCGTAACGGAGTCGCATCCAAAGGAGCAGCGCGCCGGCGAGGAAGACGTGGGTGAGCGAGGTGGCGAGCCCCGAGCCCGCGACTCCCAGCGCCGGCAACCCACAGCGGCCGAAGATCAGCATCCAGTTGAGGGCGACGTTGACGCCGTTGCCGGCGAGGGTCACCCACATCGCCGGCAGCACGCTGCCCTGCCCCTGCAGGAACTGCCGGGCGGCGATGAAGACGAGGAAGAAGGGCAGCCCCGGCAGCTGCGCCAGCACGAAGCGGGCGGCGCCGGCGGTGAGCGCCGGCTGCTGTCCGAAGAGCCGCAGCAGCGGCCCGGCGAGGAGCCACAGCGCGCCCACCGGCAGGCTCGAGAGCAGCGCCATGCCGACGCCGCTGCCCAGCGCCGCCTCGTAACGGCGGCGGTCGCCACCGCCCCACGCCTGGCTCGCCACCGGATCGATGCCGAACACCAGCCCCATCGCCGCCACCAGCGTGCCGAGCGCCCACACCCTCCCGAGCGAGGCGGAGTCGAGCGCCGCCACGCTGACCCGCCCGAGCATCAGCACGTCGACCACCATCAGCAGCATCGCCCCCAGCTGGGCGACGGTGGAGGGGAGCGCCAGCGCCAGCAGCCGGCGCACGTGCGTGGCCACCGGCGTGGCGGCGTCGGTGCCGGGAGCCGGCATCGCCCCGGTGGGCTCGTCGCGGGACGGAACGGCGGGCATGGCCGCCCATCTTCGGCGATGGGCCGCACGGAGGGAAGCGGGCTCGCTCTATCATCGGGCGGCCGTGACGCGACGCCTCCCCGCCCACGCCCCGCTCGTTGCCTGCGGGTCGCTGCTCACGGTGGCGATCCTCGCTCGCGCGCTCGTCGCCGCCCCACCGGCGCTGCCGTCGCAGGCGTTGGCCCTGCGCGACCGCGGCCTCGCGCAGCTCGAGAACGAGCAGCCAGCGGCCGCGGAAGCCACCTTCCGGCAGCTCGCGAAGCTCGTCGCCGCCGACCCCCTGCCCAGCGCAGACCTCGCGGTGGCGCTGCTGCGGCAGCACGAGAGCGACGAGGCCGAGGTTGCCGTCGCGCACGCTCTCGAGCTCGCGCCCGGGCGCCCCGACCTGCTGGCGCTGCAGGGCGACGTGCTGCAGTGGAGCGGCAAGGCCGAGGCGGCGCTCCCCGTCTACCGCGCGGCCCTCGCCAAGGCGCCGCGCGACGTCGAGCTCGCCTGGTGCCTCTACCGGCTCGCCGGCAGCGCCACCGGCGACGAGGCGGCGGCGGGACTACACGAGGCTCTCGACCGTCTCGTCGAGCTGCGCCCCGACAACGCGGTGGTGATGCTGCAGGCGGGACAGCAAGCGATCGCGCGCGGGGACCGCGCCGGCGGCAGCGCCGCCGTCCTGCGCCTCGGCGAGCTGCTGTGGCAGACGAGCCCGCAGGCGCGCACCGCCCTCGACTCGGTGCGCACCGCCCTCGCCGACGGCGAGGTCGGGAAGGCGCGGGTGCCGGCGCTGCGCCTGGAGAACGTGCTCAAGCCGACGCCGCTCTATCAACAGGGGCTCACCGAGCTCACCTCCACGGTGCAGGGGCGACCGGTGCGGCGCTTCCGCGACGAGCCGCCGCCGCAGTCGTTCGGCGCCCCCTTGGCGGTGACCTGGACGGTCCACACGCTGGCGCCGGCGGCGGCGGCTGCCGCCGTCACCGACTTCGACGGCGACGAGCGCCCAGACCTGGCAGCGGTGATCGGCGGCCGCCTCGAGCTGTGGCGGGGCGCCGTACGCAGTGCAGCGGAGTGGAAGCCCTCACCCGTCGGCACCGCCGACGGGATCGACCGCCTGCTCGCCGCCGACCTCGACGACGACAGCGCGTGGGACCTGCTCGGTGCTGGTCCTGCCGGCCTCGTCACCTGGCGTGGTGACGGCAAGGGAGGGCTCGTCGCCGCCACCGCCGACTTCGGTCTCGCCGGCGTTGCCGGCGGTGCCCTGGCGGCGTTCGACTATGACGGCGAGGGGGACCTCGACCTCGCCGTGGCCGGCACAGGCGGCGTCGACCTGCTTCGCAACGCGCTGGCGGGGCCGCTGGTGGCAGTGGGCAAGCAGGCCCTCCACGGCGCGCCGGCGAGCGCCGCCGACGTCGTCGCCACCGACCTCGACCGCGACGGCGACCTCGACCTGCTGCTCGCCGCCGGCGGCGGCGTGACGGTGCTCGACAACCGGCGCCAGGGCACCTTCGTCGCCGCCACGCCGCCCGGCCTGGCGGCACCCGGGGCGGTCTCGCACCTCGTCAGTGCCGACATCGACGGTGACGGCCGCCTCGACGTCGTCGCCGCCGGCGATGCGATCTCGGTGCTGCGCAACCGCGGCGACCGCTTCTCCTCCGGCCCGCGCCTCGACGCCGGCGGGGCGGTGGGCGCCGTCGTCGCGCTCGACCTCGACAACGACGGCCGCCTCGACCTCGCCGCCGCCGGGCCGGGCGGGGTCGTCGTCTTCCCGCAGCTCGCGGGCGGCACCTTCGGGCGCCAGGCGATCGCCGGCTCACCGGCGCACGCCGGCGCGCTCGCCGCTGCCGACGTCGACGGCGACGGCGACCTCGACCTGGTGGTGGCAGGCGCCGCCGGCTCTGTCGCCCCGCTCGCCTGGCTCGAGAACCGCGGCGGCAACCGCAACCACTGGCTGGCGGTCCGCCTGAGGGGGCTCACCGAGGGCAACAGCAAGAACAACGTCTTCGGGATCGGCTCCACGCTCGAGCTGCGCGACGGCGCCGCCGCACAGCTGCGCGAGGCGCAGGGGGGCGTCACCCACTTCGGCCTCGGCGACCGCCGCCATGCCGGGCTGCTGCGCGTGGTGTGGACCAACGGCGTGCCGCAGGACCGCCTCGACGTGGCGGGCGATCAGCACGTCGTCGAGGAGCAGGTGCTCAAGGGCAGCTGCCCGTTCCTCTACGCCTGGGACGGGCAACGGATCGCCTTCGTCACCGACCTGCTGTGGGGCGCACCCATCGGGCTGCCGGTGGCTCCCGGCGTCTACGCCGCCGCCAATCCAGCGGAGCTGGTGAAGGTGGACGGCGCGGTGCCGCGCGACGGCCGCTACGAGCTGCGCCTCACCGAGGAGCTGTGGGAGGCGGCCTACTTCGACCAGGTGCGGCTGTGGGTGGTGGATGCCCCCGCCGGCGTCGAGGTGGCGAGCAACCTGCGGATCGTCCCCGGGCCGCCGGCCCCGGGCTCACCGCCACCCGCTCTGCGCGTGCTCGGCAGCCGCGAGGTGCGACCGGTGGTCGCGGCATGGGACGGCCGCGGGCGCGACGTCACCGCGCAGGTGCGCGCCCGCGACGAGGTCTACGCCGACGGCTACGCCGCGAGCCCCTACCAGGGCGTAGCGGCGGCGCCGTGGGCGTTCACCTTCGACCTCGGGGCCGCTCCCGGCGGCCCGGTGCGCCTCCTTCTCGACGGCTGGATCTTCCCCGCCGACGCCAGCCTGAACCTGGCGGTGGCGCAGCGGCAGGACCTCTCCCCCACGCCGCCGCGGCTGGAGGTGGAGACGACGCTTGCGGGCGGCGCACCCCGCTGGGAGCCGCTGATGCCGGCGATGGGCTTCCCCGCCGGCAAGACCAAGACGATGGTGGTCGATACGCCGCCGCTGCCGGCGGGCGCCCATCGCCTGCGCATCGTCTGTGGGCAGTGGCTGCACTGGGACCGCATCGCCTGGACGAGCGCCGCCGACGACGCGGCACCACGGGTCGTGGCGCGCCTGTCGCCCGCCACCGCCGAGCTGCGCTTCCGCGGCTTCTCACGCCTGGTGCGCCGCGCCCCCAACGCGCCGCACGACTACGACTACACGCAGGCGCGGCAGCAGTCCCCGTGGCTGTCCTTCCCCGGCCACTACACACGATACGGCGACGCGCGGGAGCTGCTCGCCGCGGCCGACGATCGCCTCGCCATCCTCGCCGCCGGTGACGAGCTGGCCGTCAGCTTCGACGCCGGCACCATGCCACCGCCGCCGCCGGGGTTCCTGCGCACCGTCTTCCTCGAGAGCCGAGGCTGGGACAAGGACGCCGACCGCAACACCGGCGAAGCGGCGCAGATCGAGCCCCTCCCCTTCCGGGCCATGCGCGCCTACCCGTACCCCTGGAGCGTCGGTGCGGCGCACGCCGCCGGCAACGGCGAGGGCTATCCGGACGACGCCTTCCACCGCGACTACCGCCGGCGGTGGCTGACGCGCGTGGTGCCGCCGGCAGCGATCGCGTTCCAGGCTCCGCCTGTCGCCGAGACCGCCGGCACGGCCCCTGGGGGCGGTTCGGACTAGAATCGGTCGAAATCGACCCGGCGAGGAGCCATCGCCATGGAAAGACGGATCCGCGGATCGGGCCTCCGCTACACGCTCCCCTACGTCTTGAGCTTCGCCGGGCTCTGGCTCGTGGTCTCGATCGCCGCAATCCTCGTGGCGTCGGCCTCGAGCTACCTGGTCTTCGCCGACCGCATGGAGGTGGGCGCCGCCTCCGGCCTCGGCAAGGCGCTGATCCTGCAGTGCGTGCTGAGCGTCCTGGCGGTGGTCGCGCTGGCCGTGTTCACCACCCACCGCATCGCCGGGCCCTGGATCGCCGTACGACGCGCCCTCGAGACGGTGCGCGACGGCGACCTCGAGGCCGGCCTGCGGCTGCGGGCGACGGATCCGCGGGTGCACGCCGTGCAGGTCGCCTTCGAGGAGATGCTGGCGAGCCTGCGGCAGCGACTGGGGGAGCAGGCGACCCTGACCGGTGAGCCGGCGTCGTCGGGTGCTCGCGCCGCCGAGCCGCCGCGGCCCAGTTGATCGCGCCACCGCTCCCCACCTAGCGACAGGTGGCGGTTCGCCGGCGAAGCGCCTACTCCCCGCCGCGCTTCCGGCCGGTGGCCTCGCGCAGCGCGGCGAAGCCGGCGTCGAGCTGCTCGCGCGGCAGCTGGGTGAACCAGTTGAACTCGCCGCCGTTGAGCCACTCGCCGCCGTCGAGGGTCACCACCTCGCCGTTGACCCAGCGCCCCCCCGGGCCGAGCAGGAAGACGGCGAGATCGGCCAGCTCGCGCGGCTCGCCGAAGCGGCCGAGCGGCACCTTCTTGAGCCCCAACTGCTGCACGCCGGGTGGCATCAGCCGCGAGAAGGCGCCCTCGGTGGGGATCGGCCCCGGAGCGATGGCGTTGCAGCGGATGCCGTGCGACCCCCACTCCACCGCCAGGCTGCGGGTCATCGCCAGCACCCCCGCCTTGGCGCAGGCGCTCGGCACCACGAAGGCCGAGCCGGTCCAGGCGTAGGTGGTAACGATCGAGAGCACCGTCCCCCCTTTACCCTGAGCGATCATCTGCCGCCCCGCCGCCAGCGTGGCGTGGAAGCTGCCGCCGAGCACGATGTCGACGACGGTGCGGAAGGCGTTGGGCGAGAGCGTCTCGGTGCGGGCGAGGAAATTGCCGGCGGCGTTGTTGACGAGCGCCGTGACTTCGCCGAAGCGCGCCACCACGTCCGCCACCCACGCCTCCACCTCCTCGAACCGCCGCACGTCGCAGGCGGCGCCGATCACCTCGGCGCCGCTGCCCGCGGCGATCTCCGCCGCCGCCGCCTCGGCCACTTCGCCGCGCCGCCCACAGATCGCCACCCGCGCCCCCAGCTCGGCGCAGCGCTGCGCCATCGCGCGGCCGAGGCCGGTGCCGCCGCCGGTAACCAGCACCACCTGGCCCTGCAAGAGGTCCTTCTCGAACATGCACGGGAGTCTGGCACAGGCCGCGCCCACCGACCGGCTTGATACGCTCGCCGCCGTGGCGCGGTTGGCTCCCCCTCCCCGCGGTCGGCGGCGATGACGCGACTGCCGGAGCCGGTCGACTGGGTCGACAGCACGGACGCCCTGGCCAGCGCGGCCGCGCGCTGGCGGCGGGCACCGGCCCTCGGCATCGACAGCGAGTTCGTTCGCGAGCGCACCTTCTACCCGCGGCTGGGGCTGCTGCAGGTCTCCGACGGCCTCCGCTGCGCGCTCGTCGACCCGGTGGCGCTGCCCGACCTCGCGCCGCTGCGCGAGGTGCTCGCCGATCCCGGCATCGTCAAGGTGGCGCACTCGCCCAGCGAGGACATCGAGGTGCTCTTCCATCGCTTCGGCGAGTTCCCGGTGCCGCTGTTCGACACCCAGGCCGCAGCCGCCCTGGCCGGCCTCGAGGCGGCGATGAGCTACCAGCGACTGGTGCGCGAGCTGCTCGGCGTCGAGCTCGCCAAGGGAGAGACCCGCACCGACTGGCTGCGGCGCCCGCTGTCGCCGGCCCAGGTCGAGTACGCGGCCCAGGACGTCGAGCTGCTGCTGCCGCTCTACCAACACCTGCGGCCACGGCTCGAGGAGGCCGGCCGCCTGCCGTGGCTGCTCGAGGACACGCGCCGCCAGAACGACCCGGCGCGCTTCCTGCCGCCTCCCCAGGATGCCTTCCTGCGGCTGGGCGGGGCCGGCGGGCTCGACCGCCGGCAGCTGGCGGTGCTGCGCGCCCTCGCCGCCTGGCGCGAGCGCCAGGCCCGCGAGCGCGACCTGCCGCGCAACTTCGTGCTCAAGGAGTCGGTGCTGGTGACGCTGGCACGGCGGCAGCCGCAGCGCCTCGCCGAGCTCGCCGACGTCCCCGACCTCCTGCCCAAGCAGGCCGAGCGCCACGGTGAGACGTTGCTGCGGCTGATTCGCGAGGTCCAACAGCTGCCGGCCGAGGAGCTGCCGCCGTCGCGGCCACGCGGGGCCCGCGACGAGCGCGGGCGCCACCTCGTCGACCGCCTGCAGGAGGCCGTGCGCCTGCGCGCCGAGGCTCTCGGCGTCGCCCCCACGGTGCTCGCCAGCCGCCGCGACCTCAAGCACCTCCTGCTCTGCCCGCCGGCGGCCCTGCCGCCATCGGCGCTCGCCGGCTGGCGCTGGGAACAGATCGGCGGCGACCTCGAGCCCCTGCTGGCGACCGCGCGCGAGGAAGGCATCATCACCTGACCGCGACGCGTTAGCATGCGCGCATGCTCGACCCGCAGCGCCTTCCCGAGATCCAGCAGGCGATCGCCGACGCCGGTGCCGACGCCTGGCTCTTCTTCTGCTTCCAGCACAACGACCCGGTGAGCCTCGACCTGCTGGGCGTCGGCGGCCGCCACCTGGTGACGCGGCGCTGCTACTACCTGGTGCCGCGCACCGGCAGCCCGAGGAAGCTCAACCATCGGCTCGAGCCGGCGATGCTGGCCCACCTGCCGGGGGAGCAGGCCTACTACCTCACCTGGCGCGAGCACGCGCGCCGGAGCTGGGTCGCCTGGTCGACGGCGTGCGGCAGCTGGTCGCCCAGTACAGCCCCGACAACGCAGCTGCCCACGGTCTCGCGCCTCGACGCCGGAACCGCGGAGCTCCTGCGTGCCCACGGCGTCGAGCTGGTCTCCTCCGCCGACCTGGTGCAGCGCTTCGCCGCCACCTGGAGCGCCGAGCAGCTCGACGGCCACCGCCGCGCCTGCCGCCACCTCCACGAGATCGTGCGCGCCGCCTTCGACGCGCGTCGGCGCCACCCTCCGCGGTAGTGGCGAGGACGACGAGTACGCCGTGCAGCGCTACATCCTCGAGCGCTTCGAGCAGGCCGGCCTGTGGGCCGAGAGCCGACCCATCGTCGGCGTCAACGCCCACAGCGCCGACCCCCACTACCAGCCGGGCCCGGATCACAGCTCCCCCATCCGGCGCGGCGACTTCCTGCTCATCGACCTCTTCGCCAAGGAGCAGGCGGAGGGGAGCGTCTACGCCGACATCACCTGGTGCGGCGTCTGCGCCCGGCGCCGACGGACCGCCAGCAGGAGATCTTCCGCTGCGTCGCCAAGGCCCGCGACGCCGCCCTGGACGCTGGTCACCGGCCGCTACCCGCACACCAGCCGTGCGCGGCTTCGAGGTCGACGACGCCGCCCGCGCGGTGATCGTCGGCGCCGGCTACGGCGACCGCTTCATCCACCGCACCGGCCACTCGATCGGCGTCTCCGACCACGGCCAGGGCGCCAACATGGACAACCTCGAGACCCACGACACGCGACCGCTGCTGGCCATGACCGGCTTCTCGATCGAGCCCGGCATCTACTTCGCGGGGGACTTCGGGGTGCGCCTCGAGATCAACGTGGCGCTCACCCCGGAGCGCGCCGAGGTCACCGGCGCCGAGCCACAGCGCGAGCTGCTGCGGCTGCTCTCCTGAGGGCAGCGCCCGCGGCGCCGCCGCGGCGGGAGCGGCGACCGCTGCCATAATCTCCCGCCCATGCCGACCAGCACGGTCGAGGACTACCTCAAGCACATCCTGCTCGCCGAGCAGGAGCAGCCGGGGGAGCGGGTGGGCACCGGGCAGATCGCGGCGCGGCTCGCACTCTCGCCGGGCACCGTCACCGCCATGCTCAAGGCACTCGCCGACGGCGGACTGCTCGACTACGAGCCCTATGGCGGGGTGCGCCTGACGGCGGCGGGACGGCAGCTCGCGGCCCACGTGCTGCGCCGGCACCGGCTGCTCGAGCTCTTCCTCGTCGAGGTCCTCGGCTTCGACTGGAGCGAGGTCCACCCGGAGGCCGAGCAGCTCGAGCACGCCGTCTCCGACCGCCTCATCGAGCGCATGGACGAGATGCTCGGCTCGCCCACCGTCGACCCGCACGGCGATCCCATCCCCACCTCGAGCGGCATCATCCCGCCCACCCACCAGGCGAGCCTGCTCTCCTGCCCGCTCGAGCGTGACTTGCAAGTGGCACGGGTGCAGGACCAGAGCCCCGACTTCCTGCAGCTCGTCCAGCGCCGCGGCCTGCGTCCCGGCCAGTCGGTACGCGTCCTCGGCCGCGACGAGGCCGCCGACACCGTCGAGCTCGAGGCCGCCGGCGAGCGCTCGAGCCTCGGCTTCCGCGCCGCCTCGAAGATCCTCGTCGAGCCGCCGGCAAAGGCGGGCTCCGCCTAGTACGACTCCCCCGGCCGCAGCGTCACCACCTCACAGCTCGAGCCCTGCGTCTCGAGCTCGCGCTCGAGGTCGGCGGGGGTGCCGGTGAGGACCGGGAAGGTGCCCCAGTGGATGGGGATCACCACCTGCACGCCGAGGTAGCGGCAGGCACGCGCCGCCTGGTGCGGGTCCATGGTGAAGAGGTCGCCGATGGGGAGGAAGGCGAGCTCGGGGCGATAGAGCTCGCACAGCAGCTGCATGTCGGTGAACAGGGCGGTGTCGCCGGCGTGGTAGAAGGTGAAGCCGCTCGGCAGCCGCACCATGTAGCCCGACGCCACGCCGCCGTAGAGCACCTGGTCGCCGTCGAGGATGCCGCAGGAGTGGTCGGCGCGCACCATCGTCACCTTGGTGCCCAGCACCTCCTGGCTGCCGCCGAGGTTCATCGGCGCGGTGTTCTCGACTCCCTTCTTGTCGAGCCACAGGCAGACCTCGAAGCACCCCACCACCTTGCGCGGCCGGTGCGCCTTGGCGAGGGTAACGGCGTCGCCGATGTGGTCGTAGTGGGCGTGGGTGAGCAGCATGGCGTCGAGGCGCGGCAGCTCCTTGAGCGCCGGCGGGCAGGCCGGGTTGCCCGCCACCCAGGGGTCGATGAGGATCACCTCGCCGTCCGGGAGCACGCAGCGCACGGTGGCATGGCCGAGGTAGGTGAAGGTGGGTCGGGGGCTGTGCATGGCGGGCCCTCCTGGCAGAAGATCGGTCGATTCTAACCAGCCGCTGGTAGATTCAACGATCGCGGCCGGGCCCTTTCGCCACGCCGCCGAGAGGAGGCGCGAATGAGCCCGTTCTACACCTGGTTCCTCTTCCTCCACATCGCCGCCGCGCTGTGGTTCTCCGCCGGCGTCTTCGCCAGCTCCGTGGTGCGGGTGCAGGGCAGGCGCGCCAGCCTCCCGGAGCGCGCGCTCGCCGCCCGCCTGCTCTGGCGCCTGCATGTCGTCTATACCCTGCCCGGGCTCTTCGCCGCCGGCTTCCTCGGTTTCTACCTCGTCACCACCGGCGGCTTTCGCTTCTCCGAGGTGTGGGTGCTCGCCGCCGCCTTCCTCTACCTGCTGATGTTCCTCTCGACGCTCTTCCTCGTCACCCCCGGCCTGTCGCGGCACCGCCGGGCAGTGGCCGCCGCGGCGGCGGCGCCCGCAGGCAGCGAGCCGGCAGTCATCGAGAAGCTGCCCGGCATCGTCTCCGACGTCAACGCCTTGATCATCCTCATCCTCGTCTGCCTGATGGCGGTCAAGCCCTGAGCTGAACGGACCGCCATGCTCTACCTCGCGGCCTTCGTCGCCGGCGTCGTCGCCACGCTGGTCTTCCACCAGGGCCTGCTGGCGCTCCTCCACCTCGCCGGCGCGTCGCCGCGCCCGGCCTACGTGATGACCCCCACCGGGCCACTGGGCGTGCCGCAGGTGCTCTCGCTCGCCTTCTGGGGCGGCCTGTGGGCGGCGGCGCTGCTGCCGCTGCTGGCGCGCTGGAGCAGCGGCGGGGGCTACTGGCTCGCCTGGCTGGTGGCGGGCGCCGTGCTGCCCTCCGCGGTGGCTCTCCTCGTCGTCATGCCGCTCAAGGGCAAGGGAGTTGCCGGCGGTGGGAGTCCGGCGCTGATCGTCGGCGCCCTACTCCTCAACGGCGCCTGGGGAGTCGGTACCGCGCTGGTGCTGCGGCTGCTCGATCGCCTGGGTTGACCTCGCCCGCCTGCTCACCGGTACGCCGCCGCCTGGATGCCGTAGAGCTCGGCGTACTGGCCGCCCTTGGCCATCAGCTCCTCGTGGCTGCCGACCTCGACGAGACGGGCGCCGTCGAGGACGACGATCAGGTCGGCCATGCGCACGGTGGAGAAGCGGTGCGACACCAGGATGGTGATGCGGCCGTCGTCGCCGCGGCGGCGGGCCGCCGGCGGCGTAGCGCTCGAAGAGGGCGTGCTCGGTCTCGGCGTCGAGCGCGGCGGTCGGCTCGTCGAGCACCAGCAGCAGCGGCGCGCTCGCGCATGAAGCCGCGCGCCAGGGCGAGCTTCTGCCACTGCCCGAAGGAGACCTCGACGCCGCCGGGCCAGGTCGGGCCGAGCTGGGTGTCGAGGCCCGCTGGGCAGGCGCCGCACGACGTCGTCGGCGCCGGCGCGGCCGACGGCAGCGACGACGGCCGGCTCGTCGTCGAGGCGCGGCACGTCGCCGACGCCGACCGAGTGGCGGGCGGCGAACTCGAAGCGGAAGAAGTCCTGGAACGCCCCGGCCAGCCGCGCGCGCCATGCCTCGGCCGGCAGCCGCGCCAGCGGCAGGCCGTCGACGAGGATGCGCCCCGCGCGCGGGCTCGTAGAGCTTGGCACAGCAGCTTGACCAGGGTGGTCTTGCCGGCGCCGTTCTCGCCGACGATCGCGACCACCGCGCCGGCGGGCAGCGTCAGCGTTGACGTCGTCGAGCACCAGCCGGTCGCGTGCCGGGGTAGGCGAACGAGACGTGCTCGAGGCGGATGCCCGTGCCGAGCCGCGTCGGGCACCGCCAGGTCCTCGTCCGCCGTCACAGCGAGCGGCGTAGTCCTCCAGCCAGGCCAGCCGGCGCGAGCCGTCCATCCAGATGCCGCGCAGGAAGCCGATCTCGCCGACCGTCGCGCCGATGTAGGCCGACAGCCGCGCCCCGGCGGCGAGCACCAGCAGCACGGCGCCGGGCGGCGCGTGCGAGGCCCCGCGGCGACGAAGACCACCGCGCCGACGTAGGCCGCCGCCGAAGACGGCCCAGCCGAGCGTGTGCCAGACCGCGGTGCCCCACCGCGCGCGCGGCGACCGGCCGTACCAGCGCTCCCAGGCCGCGCGCCGTCGCTCGACCAGCCGCGGCCGATGCGCGGTGACCCGCACCTCCTTGCCCGGCGCCGCGGTGGTGGCGGTGGTGAACAGGTGCCGGGCGAGGCGGCTCGACGGCGCCCCGCGCTCCTGGGCCGCGCGCTCGACCGCCGGCCGCCAGGACGAGGTCGAGCACCGTCGGCAGCGCGAAGCGGCGCAGCAGCACCAGCGCCGGGTGGATCGACGTCAGCAGGGCGACGGTGACGCCCAGCCGCAGGATCCAGCCGGCGGTGGAGAACAGCGACATGTACATGTGGTCGAGCACGAAGACCTGGTCGCGCAGCACCGCCAGCCGGTCGAGGTAGTCGGGGCGCTCGTGGTGGGCGATGGTGGCCACCGACGCCTGCAGCTGGGCGACGTGCGACTCGAGCGCGATCGTCACCTTGTCGCGGAAGCGCCGCTGCACGCGCGTCGCTGACGGTGCGCAGGAACCAGGTCGCGGTGGCGGAGAGCGCCGAGGCCGACGGCGGCGCCGAGCACCAGGCCGCGCCGGTGCGCGCGAGCACGCCGTCGCCGAGCAGCTTCAGCCACAGCGCCAGCAGCGCGTCGGGCAGCGCCGCGAGCAGCGCCAGGGCGAAGGCGGCGAGCATCAGCCGCGGCTCGTTGCGGTAGCCGAGCTTGCACAGGCGCCACATCGAGCGCAGCGCCGGCGGCAGCTCGTCGCGCCCCGGCCCTCCGGCCTCCGGCGCGCCGAGGCGATCGCCGCCACTCGCCGCCGCCGGCTCAGGCGAGGACGTCGTAGGCCTTCCCCTCCTCGTCCTCGGCGGCGGTGAAGCGCTGGGCCTGCAGGTCGAACATCGTGCGGTAGCGCCCGCGCCGCGCCATCAGCTCGTCGTGGGTGCCGAGCTCGACGACCCCGCCGTGCTCGAGCACGCAGATGCGGTCGGCGTGGCGCACGGTGGAGAAGCGGTGCGAGATGAGGATGGTCGTGCAGTGGCGGGTGGCGGCGAGCAGGCGGTCGAAGATCTCCGCCTCGCCGCGCACGTCGAGCTGCGCGGTGGGCTCGTCGAGCAGCACCAGGCCGGCGCCGAGCCGCACCGCGCAGAGCGCGCGGGCCAGGGCGACGCGCTGCCACTGCCCGCCGGAGAGGTCGGTGCCGCCCGCGTAGCCACGCGCCAGCACGGTGTCGAGCCCGGCGAGACCGCCGGCGCCCGCGGCGGCGAGCGCCGCCCGGATCTGCGTCGTCGGGCGCGCCCGCCGGCGCGACGTTGTCGCGCAGCGGCAGCTCGAAGCGGATGAAGTCCTGGAACACGGCGGTGACGCGCGCCCGCCAGGAGTCGAGGTCGAGCTCGCGCAGGTCGACGCCGTCGACCTCGATCGCGCCCCGCTGCGGGTCGTAGAGGCGGCACAGCAGCTTGGCGAGCGTGGTCTTGCCGGCGCCGTTCTGGCCGACGATGGCGAGCGAGGAGCCGGCGGGGATGGTGAGGTCGAAGCCGTCGAGGACCGGAGCGCCGCCGCGGGTAGGCGAAGGTGACGTCGCGGAAGCGGATCTCGCGCGCCGGCAGCCCGGTCGGCCGACGCGCGCGCCGCCCGGCAGCGCGCCGGCGGGCGCCATCGCCGCGCTGCAGGCGCAGCACCGCGGCCACCGGCGCGGCCGCGCCGTCGAGGGCCCAGTTGAGCCCGCCGAAGGCGATCATCGAGGTGCCCACCGCCGCCTGGGCGTAGGTGACGGCGGCGCCGAGCTCGATGCCGCCGCCGCTCGCCGCCGCGGCCAGCGCCCAGAAGACCAGCGAGGTTGGCGACGGCTCACCAGCAGCAGGCTCGACAGCAGCGACCGCTCGCGCAGCCGGGTGGCGTCGTACTGCAGCCGGTGCAGGCGCGTGCGGCGGTCGACGAAGCGCTCGATGGTCCAGCCGGCGAGGCCGAACAGGCGCAGCTCCTTGGCGGCCGGGCGGATCGACGGCGAGGCGATAGGCGTAGTCGGCGTCGCGCTGCGCGCTGCGCACCTCGTCGGTGTTGCGGTCGCGCCAGACGGCGCTCTCGCGCAGCAGCCAGTGGGTCGCCAGCCAGCCGCCGGCGAGCACCAGCGGCGCCCACCAGGCGAAGGCGAACAGCACCACCGCCGAAGCGACGCCGCCGAGCAGCTCTACCAGGCCGCCGGCGATGAAGTCCATGGAGATCGACAGCGGCGGCCCGGTCATGCCGAGGTCGAAGTCGCGGGCGACGGTCAGGTCATTGGTGAGCGTCTCGGTCCTCGAGGTGGCCCATGCCGGGCGGCCGCACGCAGGCGTCGGTGAGCCGGTCGTAGAGCCAGGCGGCGGTGCGGTCGCCGAGGTTGGCGCTCACCGTCTGGTGCATCGGCGCCAGTACCTGGAGGAGGAGGAAGACCACCCCGACGAAGGCCAGCGATGCGCCGAGGGGGGTGCCGCGCTGCACGGCGCCGACGAGAGCCCCCATGGCGACGGCGAAGAGCGCCGGCAGCGCGCCGCGGGCGAGCACGATGCTCCACCAGGCGAGGGCGAGCCCGGCGTCGGCGCGCGGCAGCACGCCGAAGAACGTCCACTCCTGACGCGCGCGCAGCCGTTGCAGCATCGGCGGCTGCCGATCTTACCCGGCACCGGCAGGGCGGAGGCCGGCCGCGACGTCTCCTCATTCCGTCGGCGCGACGCCGCCGCGCCCTCGCCGCCGTTCGAGTCCCTGGCGGGGTAGATTCGGTCGACTGCGGCGCCGCGCCAGCCGGCCCCACGAGCTCCCCAATACCTGTTGCCGTGCCGAGACCTCCGCGCCCGAAGAACCCGCCCGAAGCAGTGAGCGCCGCGCCGCGCCTCGTCGCCATCGCCGCGGCGCTCGCCGACGCCGTCGACGAGCCGACCTTCGCGCCGCCGGTGACGCACGTCTACAACCCCCTGCGCTACGCCTGGGAGCCCCACCGCCGCTACCTCGAGCGCTTCGGCGGCGCCCGCGGCCGCACCGTGCTGCTGGGGATGAACCCCGGCCCGTTTGGCATGGCGCAAACCGGGGTCCCGTTCGGCGACGTGTCGCGGGTGCGCGACTGGATGGGGATCGTCGGCGCGGTGGGGCGCCCGGCGCGCGAGCATCCGCGGCGACCGGTGCGCGGCTTCGACTGCAGGCGCAGCGAGGTGAGCGGGAGCCGGCTCTGGGGGTGGGCGGCGCGGCGCTTCGGCAGCGCCGAGGCGTTCTTCGCGCGCTTCCTGGTGCTCAACTACTGCCCGCTCGCCTTCCTCGAGGAGAGCGGGCGCAACCGCACTCCCGACCACCTGCGGAGCAGCGAGCGGCAGGCGCTCTACGCAGTCTGCGACGAGGCGCTGCGCGAGGCGGCGCTGGCGCTGGCGCCCCGCGCGGTGGTAGGCGTCGGCCGCTTCGCGGCGGCCCGTGCCGCCGCCGCCCTCGGCGACCTCGGCATAGCCCTCGGCTGCATCCTCCATCCCAGCCCCGCCAACCCCGGCGCCAACCGCGACTGGGAGGCGACCGTGGAGCGCCAGCTCGGCGAGCTGGGGCTGCCGTGAAGCGACGGGCCGTCCGTATACTCCGCCGACGATGCGCAAGCTCACCCTCATCGCCACCGGCGGCACCATCGAGAAGACCTACGACGAGCAGACCGGGGAGCTCTCCAACCGCCGCAGCGTGGTGCGCCGCATGCTCGAGGAGCTGCGTCTCGAGGAGGCCGAGGTCGCCGTGCTCGAGCTGATGAGCAAGGACAGCCTCGACATGACCGACGAGGATCGGCGGCAAGTGGTCGACGCGGTGCGTCTCGCCGCCGGCGACGGCGATTGCGCGGGGGTGGTGGTGCTCCACGGCACCGACACCCTGTGCACCACCGGCGACCTGCTGGCGCGCGAGCTCGCGCCGCGAGTCCCGGTGGTGCTCACCGGCGCCTGGCGACCGTTCGAGATGAAGCGCTCCGACGCGCTGCAGAACCTCACCGAGGCGCTGTTCGCCACCGGCGCTCTTCCCCCCGGCGTCTACTGCGTCGCCCACGGGCGAACGCTGCGCTTCCCCGGCGTGCGCAAGGATCGCGCGCGCGGCACGTTCGCCGCCGCCGCCGAGAGCGCCGGCGCGGGCACGCCGTAGCGCGACGCGGTCGACGGCGCTCACGCAGCGCTGCCCGCGCACCGCCCGCGGCCCGCAGCGGCACCGCGCCGCGTCCGGCGGGTGGACGGAAGGCGAGACGGCGTCCAGACGCCGTACACGCATGCGGTCCGGATCCAGCTCACAAGTGACTGATCTCACGGCACCTACGCCTACGAGCCGAACCGGCATCGCCGTTGCTCTCCCCTTCCGCGAGTCGACGAGACGCGACCTGCCGCAACGAGAGGAGCCATGCCATGAGCCAACGCGCCGCCGCCCGCCTCACACCCTGGCTGTTGCTCGGTGCCTTCTGCCTCACGCTCTCCGGCCTGGCGCTGCGCGATCGTCTCGACGCCCCGGCCCGCCTCGCCACCGATCCGACGCCGGTACCGGTGCTGGTGCTCGGCAAGTGAGACCTCGATCGCAAGGAGCTGCTGTCATGAGCCGCGAAGCAACCCACACCTCGCAGCAAGCCGCCGACGCCGTGCTCGGCGAGCTGATGCGCAACCTGCTCTCGACCTCGCGCCGGGCGACTGGCGCCCTGCTGTCGAGCCTCCAGGAGGGAGTGCGCGCCTACGAGGTCGAGTTCCGCGGCTACCTCAACGGCCAGGGGCTGCGGCCGCCGGTCGAGCTCGGTGCCGTCCTCGCCACCGCCTTCCAGGAGCTCGGCGGGGCGCCCGATCGCAGGCTCACCCTCGACTTCCGCCTCGAGGCCCTGGAGGCGCGCTTCCACGCCGCTCGGCGGTTGCTCATGCAGCGACTCGAACGCGACGAGCGGCGCTCCCCGGTGCGCCTGGCGCGCACCGCCTAGCTGCGCAGCCCGAACCTGTCGACACTCCGCTTCCACTTCTCCGCCTCCGTCGTCACCCCCCTCGCGCGACGGAGGCCTTTTTTCGTCTGCCGCGGATCTCTGGCGCGGCGCGCGCCTCCTGCTCTCGCTCCTCCCGCTCCTCCCGCTCCTCCCGCTCCTCTCGCTCCTCTCGCTCCTCTTGTCTCCTCTTGCTCCTCTTGCTCCTCTTGCTCCTCTTGCTCCTCTTGCTCCTCTTGCTCCTCTTGCTCCTCTTGCTCCTCTCCATCCGCTCACCCCGACCTCCACACCTGCTCTGCGATCTGGAAACGGGATCCCGATCCGGGGTCGGCCGGCCCCCTTGATCGCGGTCTGGACGACGGATCTCCGGGCTGGAGAACGAGCCGGCAGCCGATAACTAAAGACTGTAAACAAAAGAGATGGCTCTCTTGCACACGATGGCCTGACCTTTGATCTAGGGACCGGCGAGCCCAACGGACCCAACCCTTTCCAAAGGAGCTTCGCCATGTCCCTGACCCACCGCCAGCTGCAGATCGCCGCCGCCCTCACCGCCACCCTCGCGCTGGTCGCCTGCGGCGGCAGCGGAGGACCGAGCAGCCCCACCGAGCCCAAGGGGCCAGCGGCCACCATGGTCACCACGCACGGCACCATCACCGTGATCACCAACGGCAACCCCTTCGACGCCGACCGCGCGGTGGCGTCGATCGAGGCCGGCTATGACAAGGCCCGCGCCCAGGTGGGCAGCAAGGTCGACGGCATCCGCCTCGACGGCATGGTGATCTCGGTCGAGACCTCGGTCTACGACGGGGCGGCGGTCGGCCAGTACATGCCGGGCTCCGACACCGTGGAGACCGCGGTGGGGGTCGAGAACGTCCTCACCCACGAGCTGCAGCACCGCTTCTGCCACAACCTCGGCCACTCCGGCGACTGCTGCACCTATCAGGACCACGCCCAGGGGTACAACCTGCAGTGCCAGCGGCTGTGACCCGCCCGCGGCAAGCGGCCGTGGCGATCGGCGCCGCGGCCGCCGCCCCCCGGTGAGCGTCACTCCCCGCCCCTGCTCCCGACGGAGGAGCCAGCCATGAGCCTCCTCAATGTATGCTTGGATCGCGAGCCGACATCGCCCTCGGAGCTGTTCGCCGCGGTCGCGGCCGACTCGTTCGATCCCTACGATGGCCCGTTCGAGCCCAGCACGCCGTTGAAGGCGAAGATTCTTCTCGTCGACGACGAGCCGTCGGTGCGGGCACCGATCCGCCGCTACCTCGAGGCTCACGGCTACGAGGTGCAGGAGGCGCCGACGCTGGCGAGTGGCGAGGCCGCCTTCCGGGCCGACCGGCCCGACCTCGCGGTGCTCGACTTCATGCTGCCCGACGGCGACGCCCTCGAGCTGCTGCCGCGACTGAGGAGCACCGACCCCGACGTGCCGCTGATCGTGCTCACCGGCCACGGCTCGATCGACCTCGCCGTGCGCACCGTCAAGGAGGGGGCCGAGCACTTCCTCACCAAGCCCGTCGAGCTCGCGGCGCTGACCACGATCATCCAGCGCACGCTCGACACGCAGCGCACCCGCCGGCGCGACCAGGCGGCGCGCCGGGCGCAGGAGGAGCGCGGCGCCCCCGACCCCTTCCTCGGCACCACCGCCGCGGTGGCCGCGCTCGCCGCCGAGGCGCAGCTGGCGGTGGCCGGCGACAGCCCGGTGCTGGTGCAGGGGGAGACCGGCAGCGGCAAGGGGGTGCTCGCCCGCTGGCTGCACGCCAACGGCAGCCGCAGCGAGGAGGCCTTCGTCGACATCAACTGCGCCGGGCTGTCGCGCGAGCTGCTCGAGAGCGAGCTCTTCGGCCACGCCAAGGGCGCCTTCACCGGCGCCATCGCCGACAAGAAGGGGCTCCTCGAGGTTGCCCATCGCGGCACGCTGTTCCTCGACGAGATCGGCGACATGGACGCTGCGCTGCAGCCGAAGTTCCTCAAGGCTCTCGAGGAGAAACGCTTCCGACGTCTCGGCGAGGTGGCCGAGCGGCGGGTGGACGTGCGGCTGGTGGCGGCCACCAACCAGGACCTCGGCGAGCTGGTGCGCGACAAGCGCTTCCGCGCCGACCTCTACTACCGCATCAACACCCTCGTCCTCAGGGTGCCATCGCTGCGCGAGCGCAGCTCCGACATCCCGCTGCTCGCCGGCGCCCTGCTGCGCCGCCTCACGCAGGAGATGGGGCGCGGCGAGCTCGAGCTCGCCGCCGACGCGGTGGAAGCACTGGTCGCCTACCCCTGGCCGGGCAACATACGCGAGATGCGCAACGTGCTCGAACGCGGCGTGTTGGCGGCCTCCGGCAAGCAGCTGCAGCGGCGCCACCTGCGTTTCGACAGCGGTCCGGTGGCAGCGGTCGCGGGCGGCGGCGACGGCCCCCATCTCACGCTCGACCAGCTCGAGCGCCGCCACATCGAGCGCGTGCTCGACCACGAGAAGGGGCACGTGGTGGCGGCCGCCGAGCGGCTCGGCATCCCCCGCAGCACGCTCTACCAGAAGCTCAAGGAATACGGCATCGATCCGGCCGGCTTCCGCGGCTGAGCCGGCGCCGCGAGAGGAGTCGCGGGGCCGGCCGCTCGCCACGCGAAGCCGCCATCGCTAGGATCCGTCGATGGCCGAGGACGAGCGCACCGGCGAGGCGCCGCACAGATCCGTGGCGGTCTCCCCCGTGGGGCGTGCCAGCAGCGAGCAGACGCCGCAGCAGCGGCACCGCTGGGGCAAGGAGACGCGCGCCCCCGAGGAGCGGCACTTCCTGCTCGGCCCGCATCTGCGACGCTCCGAGCTGGCCCGGCTGCTGCGCATCCTCGCCGACTTCCTGCGCGGCTTCCGCGCCTTGCACTTCCTCGACCCGGTGGTCACCGTCTTCGGCTCCGCGCGCTTCACTCCCGACCATCGCTACTACGAGCTCGCGCGCGCGGTCGGGCACCGGCTGAGCGCCGCCGGTTTCACGGTGATGACCGGCGGCGGCCCGGGGATCATGGAGGCTGCCAACCGCGGTGCCAGGGAGGGCGGTGGAGTCAGCGTCGGCTGCAACATCGAGCTCCCCCACGAGCAGCTCCCCAACCCCTACCTCGACCTCTTCGTCGAGTTCCGCTACTTCTTCGTCCGCAAGGTGATGCTGGTCAAGTACTCGACCGCCTTCATCTGCATGCCCGGTGGCTTCGGCACCATGGACGAGATCTTCGAGACCGCCACCCTCATCGAGACCGGCAAGATCCTCGGCTTCCCGCTCATCCTCATGGGCAGCGACTTCTGGCGCCCCCTGCTCGACTTCGTCGCCGGCTCCATGGTGCGCGAGGGCACCGTCAGTGCCGCCGAGGCGCAGCTGCTCACGGTCACCGACGACCCGGAGCAGGCGGTGGCGCAAATCGTCGAGGCCGCTGCGCGGTTGCGCAGGCTGGTGCCGAAGCGGCTGCGGCCCAGCCGGCTGCTAAGGGAGAGGAAGCCGCCCACCGGCAGACCCTAGCCCGGCCGCCGCCTCCTCCTCATCGCACCCGAGCACGAGCTCGGTGGGAATCCAGCCGCGCAGCGAGTTGACGAGCCACAGGCCGGTCGCCCGCGAGAGGTCTTCGCACCGCACCACCCGCTCGACCACCCGACGCCGCGCCAGCAGCCGCGCGCGGAAGGTGCCGGCGAGCAGACCGCAGGCGAGCGGCGGCGTCACCAGATCGCCATCGATGGCGGCCACCAGGTTGGCCACGGTCGACTCGGTGAGCTCGCCATCGGGGTTCCACAGCAGCACGTCGTCGCAGCCCGGGCGCGCCGCCCGTGCCGCCTCGTAGAGATCCCGCCGGGTCGTCTTGTGGAACCGCAGCGGCTCGTCCGGGTCGACGGGAGCCGGCGCCAGGCCCACCCGCCAGGGACGGCGACGACCATCCCCGCGCCGCTCGCCGGCGTGCGGCGTCGCCGCAACCGTCACGCCACCGTCGCGGGCGAGCAGCAGGCGCACGCGGTGGACCACCGGCGGCAGCCGGCCGGCCAGCTCGCCGAGCGCCGACTCGGCGGCCGTGCCGCCGCGGAACCCGAGGTGCCGCGCCGAGCTGGCGAGGCGCGCGAGGTGCGGGCCCAGCAGGAAGTAGCCGCGCGCCGGCGACCAGCGCAGCGTCTCGAGCAGCTGGAATGTGGGCGGCGCGGCGAGCACCACGCGGGCCTTGAGCCGCGACTCGGCGAGCTCGGCGGCCGCCTGCGAGTCCCAGGTCACCCCTCCTCCCGTGCCGTACTCGGCGAGGCCCCGCCGGCGGTCGACCCAGACGGTGCGGATGGCGACGTTGAAGCGTGCACGTCCCCCCGGCCCCGCCCAGCCGATGGCGCCGGTGTAGACACCGCGGGGAGATCCCTCGAGCTCGGCGATGATCGCCATGGTGCGGGGCTTGGGAGCGCCGGTGACCGAGGCCGAGGGAAAGAGCGCGGCGAGCATCTCCGACAGCGGCGCGCAGCTCTCCGCCCGCACCGTCGAGGTGAGCTGCCAGAGCGTCGGCGTAGCGCTCGGGCCGGCAGAGGCGCGAGGCGACGACGCTCCCCGGTCGCGCCACGCGGCCGAGGTCGTTGCGCACCATGTCGACGATCATCAGGTTCTCGGCGCGCTCCTTCTCGGCTGCTGGCGAGGGCTCCTGCACGCGCCGCGTCCTCGGCGGTGAAGCGGCCGCGCGGCGCCGTTCCCTTCATCGGCCGGCAGATCACCAGCCGGCCGTCGGCGGTGGAAGAACAGCTCGGGCGACGCCGAGCAGAGGGCGTGGTCGCCGAGGTCGAGGTACGCGGCGTGGGGCACCGGCTGGGCCGCGAGCAGGTCGCGGCGAAGACGGATTCCGCCGGCCCATGAAACGGGGCGCGCAGCCGCTAGGTGAGGTTGACCTGGTAGGTGTCGCCGCGGGCGATGGCGTCGCGCACGCGGTCGACTCGTTCGCCGTGCGCGGTCGCATCGAGCGACGGCACCCACGCCTCGCCGGGGATCGCCGCTGCCAGGGCGACCGGCGGCGACCCCAGAGGCAGCCGTCGCGGCGCCGCGAACAGCGCGAACCAGACGAGCGGCAGCGGTCCCGGAGGGCAAGTGACGAGCGCCCGGTCGAGCCCGGGAGCCGCCTCGTACGCGAGCATTCCGGCCACCCAGTAGCCGGCGGCGACCGCCGCGTCCACCTCGGCGAGCACCGGCCGCACGTCGGCGATGCAGCGGCCCACGAGCACCCCCAGCGGGCGCTCGAAGAGCAGCGCGCCGCCGCCGGGGAGCGGGAACAGGGCATGCGGGGCGGGTGCGCACGAATCCGTGCCCGGTTCCGGCCATGAACGTCGAGACTTGGCACTTGTGTTACTCATGGAAACAGCCACGCGCTCATCGGGCGGCGCCCGTCCGGTCCGCCAAGACTAGCTACCGCAAGGCTTGCAGGCGAGCCCTCGCGGGGTGGAACGGTCCTTGCCACTGTCGGGTTCGCATCATGCGCCAGCAGCACCGGCCTCGCCGCGCGAGCGGCTTCACCCTGCTCGAGCTCCTCATCGTCCTCAGCGTCGTCATGCTGGTGGCGCTGATCGGCTTCCCCGCCCTGCAGCACCTCATCCAGCGTGCGCAGCTGGAGGGCGCCGGCCAGGAGCTGGCCACGAAGCTCCGCCAGATCCGTCTCGAGGCCATCCGCCGCAGTGCCCCGGCGGTCGTCACCCTCGACACCACGACGGGCGAAGTCAACGCCTTCATCGACCTCAACGACGCCGGGGGCAACCGCGCTCCCGATCTGCTCTTCAACCCTTCGCCCCTGCTGCCCGACAACGCGCGCGACTTCGTGCTCGAGGACTTCCAGCTTCCTCCCAAGGTGAAGATGGGAGGCCCGACTGCCGACCCGGCGATCGTGTCCGGCTTCACCGACCGCGGCGCCGGACCGCGCCTGGTGTTCAACCCGGATGGCTCGGTGCTCGACGTCGGCTCCTTCCGCGTCGGCGACGGCAGCCTGAACTTCCTTCAGGTGGCGGTCGGACCGGTCGCCGCCGCCCGCATCCAGCTGCAGAAGTGGAGCTCGACAGACAACGCCTGGTACGGGCGCGACATGAAGGACGGCAAGGCCCTGTGGGAGTGGTACTGACGGACCGGACAGAGGAGGCGGGACTTTGACGCACTGGCAACGCATACCTCGGCGCCCGCAGGCAACGCAGCTCGGCATGTCGTTGATCGAGGTGCTGATCGGCGTGGCGATCATGTTCGTCGTCGCCATCGGCATCATCCCCCTCTTCGCGCGCTCGATCCGCCAGAACCGCGAGGGGTACAACTACACCGAGATCACCAACATCGCGCGCTCGTCGCTCGAGGAGCTGGTCCAGGACGACTTCAACTCCCCCGAGCTGACCATCACCGCCGGCAACCAGAAGGTGACGAAGGAGGTGTTCGATCGCTCGCTGAAGCGCTGGGTCGCCGCGGGCACCGCTCCGGTCGACCCCAGCAAGCCCCACCTCTACGAGCGCTGGGTGACGATCGAGCAGTTCAGCGCCGGCGACTTCAAGGACGACGGCTACCTGGACTCGCCGCTCGCCGCCGGCTCCGACCCCACGACGATCAACATCAAGCGCATCCGGGTGATGGTGCGGCCCATGTGGGGCGCGTGGGCGGCGAGCGCGAGCTTCCTCCTCGGCGCCGGCAACCCGGTCACGCTGGAGGCGGTGAAAGCAGTATGAGCGACCTCCAAACACCCCCAGCGCGACGTGCCGAGCGCGGCTTCACACTGATGGAGATGGCGGTGACGCTGTTCGTGCTCGTCATCGTCATCGCCGGCGTGCTCAAGCTGTTCGACCTCGCCGCCCGCATCAGCCGCGTGCAGGTCGATACCGCCGACATGCAGGAGTCGGTGCGCACGGCGCAGTACGACCTGGTGCGCATGCTGCGCATGGCGGGCCGCGGCAAGGTGCCGGCCGAGTCCCCCACTCCGGCAGCAGGTCCCTGGACCTGGAGCATCCCCAACGGCATCGCCGTCGCGGTGCAGAACAACGTACCCGCCAACACCACCGTCGATGCGCCGGGGACCGCCTTCCCGGTGCTCCAGGGGACCGACATCCTCACCATTCGCGGCGTTCTCACCTCGCCCGTCTACCTGGTCACCAAGGGCAGCTTCGTCGTCAACAGCACCAATCCGCTCAGCGGCGCCAACGGCGGCTCCTTCTCGGTCGCCAACGTAACCGAGCAGGGCTCGCTGCCGCAGGCGCTCGAGCCGCTCGCCGACGCCATCCAACAAGGGCGCCCCGAGGCGCTGATCCTCGTCAGCCCCGACGACGACTCCATCCGGCAGATCGTCAGGCTCGACCCGGCCGGCAGCAGCGTCACCGTGGTCGGTGGCGTGACCACCTCGGTCAACGTCGCCTTCAAGATCGGCGGCGATCCCTACGCCATCGCCTACTGGGGGCTCTCCGGAGATCAATGGAATCCCGGGCTCACCACCAAGCTCGGCTACGTGGGGATCGTCGAGGAGTACCGCTACTACGTCGGCGACGAGCGTGAGAGCGGCGCCAGCTCGCCGCCGAAGCCGCGGCTGCTGCGCGCCAGAACCTATCCCGGCACCGCGCAACCGTGGGGGCAGGGCCCGGGCGGAGCGATCAACAACGTCGCCAACTGGAACGTGCCGATGGCCGACAACGTTGCCGACCTGCAGGTGGCGCTGGGCATCGAGACCGGCGTCGGCGACGCGTTCAGCATCACCGACACCGGGGACGACGCCGACGAATGGCTCTTCAACAGCACCGCCGACAACGCGGCGCTGCCGTCGTGGGCGAGCGGTCGCCTGCGCTACGTGCGTCTCAGCACGACCTCCTACTCCGACCGCCGCGACCAGTCGTACCAGGCCCCGGGCTACGACGCCCCGCAGCCGCCGCCGCACCCGCCGGTCTCCCAGGTGGGAGCCGAGGACCACCTCTACTTCGTGCCCGAGTACGGCACCGCCAACGCCATCGTCCCCGACCGCATGTATCGCCGCCGCACCCTGCAGACGATCATCGACCTGAGGAACCTCTGATGCGAGAGCAAGCCCACCGCCGGCGCGCCGAGGACGGCAGCGCCTACATCATCGCGCTGATGGTGCTGGTCGTCCTCAGCCTCCTAGGGCTCGGCCTGGCCCTCGTCAGCCAGACCGAGCTGCAGATCGGCAGCAACGAGCTCACCACCCACCGCGCTCTCTACAACGCCGAGAGCGGGGTCGCCCTCGGCCTGGCGCGGAAGATGATCGTCAACTCCAGCACGGCGGAGTCCGACACCGAGCTCACCTACAGGCTGCTGTTCGTCATCCCCGAGCCGCGCGAAACGCTCGACGCCGCCGGCAACCCGGTGGAGATCAACCCCACCACCGCCACCACGCACTTCGGAGAGGCGGTGGAGGTGAGCCCGATGATTCGCGTGCAGGAGGTCCCCTGCGACCTCTGCAACGCCAACACCGGAACGGGTGTGAAGCTGGTCTCCGCCACCTACGCGATGGTCTCGCGGTCCGACCGCATCGTCTGGACCGGTGACTCCCGCTTCAACGTCGACCCCTACATTCCCAGCGGTGGGGGTTCGGCGATCAACCCCGATTTCGACAAGATCATCAACGCCCCTCACACTGCCACCAAGCAGGTCTACGCCATGAAGGGGATCTCCCCCTGGTGGCCGGCGCGCCCGGAGGCGCAGGACGCGGACGCCCAGCAGGTCACCCAGCAGGTGCTGGGGGCCGGCCAGTAACGGCGGCTCCTCAGGAGGAACCATGAGCTCGAAGCACTCTGCAGGCTCGGCGTCTCGCCTCACCGCCGCGTTCGGTGCCGTGCTGTTGCTGGCGCTGTGCGCGCGCGCCGCGGCGGACGACCGCGACTTCGTCCGCAAGTCGGTGCAAAACCCGTACGTCTTCATCCTCCTCGACGTCTCCGGCTCGATGAACTGGACGCCGGCGTGCAGCCAGGCGCAGTTCGACGCCGGCCTCTGCCCGCAGGTGTGCACGGCGGCAGGCGGCGACTGCTACGCGCCGATGAACGGCGACAGCCCCACCTCCAAGTTCTTCCAGGCCAAGTCGGCGCTCTACGACGTCATCCGCCAGGTCGACAACGTGCAGTTCGGCTTCTTCACCTACAACCAGGATCGGCTGGGCATCCTCCACAAGCACTGGATGTACCAGGCGCAGAACACGGCAACGTGGAGCTGCTCAGGCTCCAACTGCAACAACAATGACCAGACCTTCACCTACCCGGTCGTCGGCTCCCGGGAGTACTTCGGCTTCAACTGGGGCTGCAACTCCACGGACGCGGGCGGCAACAACGTGCGCACGGCGTGCAACTCCGGCACCCCGGCCGACGTCAGCGACGCCTGGGAGATCAACCGCGCGCGCTACCTGCCCAAGTTCGGCGACGTCACCAACGTCAGCGGCCAGTCGACGGCGGTCTACATCCGCACCAGCGGCCCGAGCAACACCTACAAGGTCACCTACACCGGAAACAGCGGCACCCTCGGCGGCGCCACCGTCACCGTCTCGATGAACATCAAGTACTGCCGCGCCCCGGGTGACGACACCAGGTGCGACAGGGACCTCGGCACCCAGACCGTCACCTACTCGCTCGTCGACCAGTTCCTCTCGTGGGAGTTCGTGCCCAGCCGCGGGCCGGCGCAGGAGAGCTTCTTCAACCAGGGGCAGGCCACCGACCACTCGGTCGCCAACACCACCTGCAACGGCTGGGACGGCAACACCGACAGCAGCAGCGACCCCTACACCGGCAGCGACCCTTACCAGGACTTCAACGTCCGCGTCCCCAACGCCTCCGCGGACCCCCGCGGCCAGGCCTTCACCAACGGCGACGTCATCCCGGCCGACTACCTGGACAGCAAGAAGGGACCGATTCTCGCCCGCCTCGCCCCCTCACCCGGGGGCTTCGGGCAGGCGCAGTACTTCACCGACCACCCCTCGGGGGGCGTCCTGCACCTCTCCGATCCCAACTGCGACCTCGGCAGCGCCAACGCCGACGCCAACTTCGCGTGCCGGCGCCCGCTCATCGCCAACGGCAGCACGCCGCTGGGAAACTCGATGTCGGACTTCTACGACTGGCTGCGCTCTCCCACCACCGGCACCAACGCCGGCTGGCGGGTGCGCGCGGCGGCGCTCGACCCGCAGTGGGGCTGCCGCCGGAAGTACCTGATCGTCGTCACCGACGGCGACGACACCTGCTCGAACCTGGACAGCGTGTGCCAGGTGGCCGAGAACCTACGCCTGAACGAGTCCTTCCGGACCTTCGTCGTCGCCTACGGCGTGCCCGCCAACACCGGCAACGCCCTCAAATGCATCGCCGAGAGAGGCGGCCAGGACGACTGCACGGGGTGTCCGAATCCCCCCGGCGATCCCAACCCGGCCGGATGCGTGCCGCAAGATGACCCCAACTTCGCGCAGTGCGGTGACGGCAAAGGGGATCCGTTGTACCCGCAGAATCGGCAGGAGTTGGTCGACAAGCTGACCGACATCTTCCAGCAGATCAAAGAGGAGGAGCGCGCCTTCGCTTCCGCCGCGGTACCGTCGGTCGAGGCCAACGTCAAGGACAAGATCTTCCTCTCCGACTTCACGCCGGTCTCCGGCGCGTCGATCTGGGACGGCCACCTCGACGCCTTCCTCAAGCCACTGCCGGTGCTCCCCGACGGCACCACTCCCGACGACGCCGACGGCACCGTCCCCGGCTCGCGGCCCAGCTGCACCGCCTCGGGCGCCACCGTCAACTGCCACCTCTGGGACACCAGCACGATGCTCGTCGGCCAGGCCCCCGATCTCGGGGCGACCATCCCGGGCACGCTCGACAACGCCACGCTCAAGCTGAGCCTCAACCCCGACGATCGCCGCGTCTACTTCCCCAGCGCCAGCGGCGCCCTCCAGCCCTTCGGACCCCAGGCCGGCTGGAGCACCGCCACCTGGAACGACCTCTTCACGGGGTTCGGCTTCGACAACCCGACCGGCAGCGGCGCCACCTTCACCGCCAACCAGGCGCGCGCCATCCAGATCATGGGCACGACCCTCAACCTCAAGCACGAGACGATCGACCTCGCCTCAGGCAGCACGCAGGACATCACCTACGTGATGGGCGACGTCTTCCACTCCGACCCGCTGGTGACCGAGAGCCCGCACGACACCGTCGACTACGACGCCGCCGCGGAGCCCGGGCAGGGTGACTGCCGCCTGGGCAGCGGCGCCCTGCCGGGGAAGGGCAGCTCGAGCAACTACCGCTGCTTCGCCTCCAAGGAGCAGAACCGGCGCAAGCTGGTGGTCGTCGGCACCAACGAGAGCGAGCTCCACGCCTTCGACGCCGGCACCTTCGACGCCACCACCAGCCAGTTCACCAACGGCACCGGCAAGGAGGCCTTCGCGATCGTCCCGCGCATGGCGATGCCGATCGTGCGCGACGACGCCGAGGACAACGTCCACATCTTCGGCGTCGACGGGCCGGTGGTGTCCGCCGACACCTTCTTCTCCAGCGCCAACGGCGGCGACGACCAGTGGCACACCATCGCGGTCATCGGCATGCGCGAGGGGGGGCGCAAGCTCAACGGCGCCATGGTGACCTGGCCGCAGGAAGGAGCCACTACCGGCTACCCGCCGCTCCCGGGCTCGCCGTCCGACCTCTCCGAGCCGGTCCGCGAGGGCTACTTCGCGCTCGACGTCACGCAGCCCGACCCCCTGCGCGAGGAGTTCGACCAGCGCGACACCAGCAAGCTGCGCCGGTTCGTGCCCACCACCGCCGGCCCGGTGCCCGGCTGCGCGGTGCTCGCCACCTCGCTCAACTCCGGCTGCGAGCGGCCCTTCCCGTCGCTGCTGTGGGAGTTCACCGACCGCAACCCGGCCAACGGCCAGCCGATGGACGAGGACACCAACGGCGACGGCGACTTCGGCGCGCCATGGTCGCGGCCGATCGTCACCCGCGTCAAGCTCGCCGGCGGCGTGGTCCGCCCGGTGGTCATCGTCGGCGGCGGCCTCGACACCGCCAACAAGACCGCCACCAACCCGCGCTTCGGCAACTGGATCTACATGCTCGACGCCCGCACCGGCGTGCCCATCTACAAGCGCGAGGTCGAGGGCTCGGTGCCGGCGGTGTCGGTGCTCGACAGCAACCAGGACAACGTCGCCGACGCCGTCTACTTCGGCACCACCGCCGGCCGCGTCTACAAGATCGACCTGCTGTCGGTGCAGCCGGTGCTGACCACGATCACCGTCAAGGACCGGGCCGGCAACAACGTCTCGGTGAGCCGTGTCCCGGCCGCGCAGTGGGTCCCGTTCGTCGTCTTCCAGGCCGGCAGCCCGGGGCCGCCGGCGGTCACCCACCCGATCTACCAGGAAATCCAGCTCCTCTCGGTGCAGAAGCTCGGCCGCTACGCCCTGGCCTTCGGCACCGGTGACCGCGAGAATCTGTGGAACTTCGACGACATCCCGGGTCGGATGTACGTGATCGTCGACGAGGGGTGGACGGCGGCCACCGGCCTCAACGAGAACAACTTCACTCGCATCCAGCCCGACGATCCGCAGCTCACCGGCGCCAGCGCCAACCCCCTGCTCTCCCCGACCGGCGCCTTCCACAAGGGTTGGTACATCATCCTCGACCCCAGCGAGCGCGTCATCACCCAGGCCTTCGGGGTCAGCGGCGTGCTCATCTTCTCGAGCTTCCAGCCGCAGGTCATCATCACCGACCCCGGCATCGACGTCATCTGCTCGCGCACCGGCACCAGCCGCAACTTCGTCGTCTACACCATCAACGGCAACGCGGTGACCAGCCTCTCGGGCGGGACCAATCCCGAGCGCTACATCTCCCTACCGGACTTCGTCACCAGCCCCTTCGTCGAGCAGGTGCAGACGCAGAACGTCACCGGCGGCGGCGCGCCGCCCCCCATCCCGTTCGACGCCGACTGCACCAACAATGCGCGGCTCAACGCGGTGGCCAGGGTGCTGCAGAGCAACGGCCCGACCAACGCGGTGTACGGCAACTACTTCCTGCGGCTCGGCCAGCGCGAGTCTCAGCGCGGCGTCTTCTACCCCGCCTGCGTGCCGATCGGCATCGTCGACCGCAACTGGAAGGAGAACTGAGCGTGCGACGCGGGCTCCCCCTGGTCGGCGTCTTTCTCCTGGCCGCGGCGGCCGCCGCCTCGCCGGCGGCGGCCGACTGGCTGCTGATGAAAGACGGCAGCCGGGTGGAGACCCGCGGCCCCTGGGAGGTGCGGGGGGCGCAGCTGGTGTTCGACCTCCCCAACGGCACCCTCGCCGCGGTGCGCGCCGCGGACGTCGACCTCGACGGCTCGGCCCGCCTCACCGCCGAGGCGAACGCCCCCAAGCCGGTGCCTCCCGTGGCGCCGCCGCGCAAGGCAGTCCTGAGCATCACCGATGCCGACCTCCGGCCGGCCGAGCCGGCAACCGAGCCGGCCGCTGCCACCGAGCCCGCTGCCGCGGCCGTCGAGCCTGGCGCCGCTGCGGCGACGCCAGCGGTCCCGCATGGATCGGCATCGAGCGAGAACCTGCAGGTGATGAGCTGGGCCGCGAAGTACGACCTCGAGCGTGGCGTCACCACTCTTGCCGGCATCGTCCACAACACCGCCACCACCATCGCCTACAACCTCAAGGTGACCGTCTCGACGTTCCGCGCCGATGGCTCCGCGATCAGCACGGAGGACGCGACCCTCACCGGCCCCGGGTTGGCCCCCGGCGGCACCGGCACCTTCCAGCTCGAGTACCCCGGTAACGTCGAGATCAAGAACGCCAAGTTCGCGCTCAGCGCCGACCGTGCCGCCATCCAGCAGCAGGTCGAGCCGGTGGCCACGCCGACCCCGCCACCGGCGCCACCGGCGCCGCCCGGAACCCAGCTGCAGATCCTCGACTGGTCGCCCGATCCGCAGATGGAGCACGGCACGGTGGCCCTCATCGGCGAGCTGCTCAACCGCACCGCCGAGGTCGCCTACGACGCTTCGCTCCAGGTAACCCTGCGCGGGCCTGACGGCAAGACGGTCGCCACCGCCCAGGCGCTGTTGGGGACGCGGACCCTGCAGCCGGGCAGCAAGACCAACTTCCGGGTCACCTTTCCTGGAGTCGTCGACTACCAGGACGTCTCCTTCGAGGCGCGGCACAACAACCGCACGGCGGTGACGCGGCGGGTGCCGGCGGGCCCCGGCGGCGGCTCTTCGCGCTAGAATCCCGGCTCCACCCCGAACAGCACGGATCGGCGGCGCCGCGGCGCGCGCACGAGGAGGAGCCATGGCCAATAGCGTCGTCAGGGTCACCCAGCAGGGTTGGGGCAGCCGCCTCGGTGGCTCGGTGAAGGGGGCGGTGGTGGGCGTGCTGCTCGCCTTCGCCGCCGTGCCGCTGCTGTTCTGGAACGAGGGGCGCGCCGTGCACCGCGCGCGCACCCTGGCCGAGGGGGCGCGCGCCGTGGTCAGCGTGCCCCCCGGCGCCGTCGACGCCGGCCACGAGGGCAAGCTCGTGCACACCTCGGCGCAGGCCACCACCGACGAGGTGCTGCGCGACCCGACCTTTGGCATCGCCCGCAACGCCCTCGCGCTCGAGCGCAAGGTGGAGATGTACCAGTGGGTGCAGAAGGAGGAGAGGAAGGAGCGCAAGAAGCTCGGCGGCGGCACCGAGACGGTGACCACCTACAGCTACAGCAAGGAGTGGCAGAGCTCGCCGGTCGACTCGGCCTCCTTCGAGGAGCCCGGCGGCCACGACAACCCCGGCTTCCCGTTCGAGGGGGAGACCTGGCGGGCCGCCGACGTGCGGCTCGGCGCCTTCCACCTCGCACCCGAGCTCGCCGGCGAGCTCGACCAGCACAGCGACCTGCCGCTCGGCCAGGAGCAGCTCGACGCCGTCGACCCCAGCCTGCGCGGACGCCTGCGGATCGTCGCCGACACCTTCTACCTCGGCAGCGCCGGTGACACCCCCAGCGTCGGCGACGTGCGAGTGAGCTTCGCGATGGTCGAGCCGGCCCTCGCCAGCGTGGTGGCGGCGCAGCGTGGCGACCGCCTCGAGCCCTACCACGCCGAGGCCGGTGGCGACATCGCCCTCGTCGCCTACGGCGGCAAGACCGCCGACGAGATGTTCCAGGCCGCGCGCAACGCCAACACCGCGCTCACCTGGGTGCTGCGCCTGGTCGGCTTCGTGCTGCTCTTCCTAGGCATCCTCGGCGTGCTCAAGCCGCTGCGGGTGGCAGCGGACGTGGTGCCGTTCCTCGGTCGCCTGGTCGGCGGCGGGCTCGCCCTCGCCGCCTTCCTGGTGGCAGCGCCGGTGGCGCTGGTCACCATCGCCGTCGGCTGGCTCGTCTACCGGCCGCTGCTCGGTATCGCGCTGCTGGCCGCGGCCGTCGGCTTCGTGGTCTGGCTCTGGCGCCGCAGCCGCAAGCCCGCCGCCGCGGCGGCCGGCGCGACCTTCGTGCCGCCGCCACCACCTCCGGCGCCTGCCCCGGGGTGAGCAAGCCCACCGGCCGCGGGGCCGGCGCCCTGGTGGCGGGCCGCTCGGGCTAAGATCGCGCGCCGCGGAGGCCCGATGGACGACCCAACGCAGACGACCAACCCCACGAGCGCTCCCCAGGAGGCGCCCCGGCGCGCCACCGCGGTCGACGCCGAAGCGCCGCCACGCTCGCGACGGCGCGGCGAGATCGACCCGCGATACCGCTGGGACCTTGCCCCCATCTTCCCCGGCTGGGAGGACTGGGAGCAGGCCTGCGACGAGTTGGGGGAGCTCGTGGACCGCCTAGCGCGACTGCAGGGAACCCTCTCCGACCGCGAGCAGGGCCCTGCGGCGCTGCTCACTGTGCTGCGCCTGCAGGACGAGATCGGCCAGCTCGCGCACCGCGTCTGGTACTACCCGTCGCTCACCTACGACCAGGACCAGCGCGACAATACCGTCAACGCCCACCGGCAGCGCGTGCAGGTGCTGTTCGCGCGCTGGGAGCAGGCGGGCGCCTGGTTCAAGCCCGAGCTGCTGCAGCTGCCCCTCGCCACCGTCCGCCTCTGGATGGACGAGGACGCGGAGCGCCCGGACGGCCTCGCCCTCTACCGCTTCAAGCTCGAGGACCTCTATCGCCGCCAACAGCACGTGCTCGGCGAGGAGGGGGAGCGCGTGCTCTCCTTCACCAGCCGCTTCGCCGACCTTCCCGACGAGGCCTACTCGGCGCTCTCCACCGCCGACATGCGGTACCCCGCCGTGCGCCTCGCCGACGGCCGCGAGGTGACGGTCAGCTATGGCCAGTACCGCACCCTGCTCGCCACCAACCGCGTGCAGCGCGACCGCGCCGCCGTCTTCGGCGCCTTCTACGAGACCTTCGAACGCAGCCTCAACACCTACGCGGCTCTCTACAACGGCGTCTGCCAGCGCGACTGGTTCGGTGCCATGGCGCGCCGCTACCGCACGACCCTGGAGGCCGCCCTCGACGGCAACCGCATTCCCACCGAGGTGGTGGAGCGGCTGATCGAGACCACGCGCGCCGGAGTGGCGCCATTGCAGCGTTACCACCGGCTGCGCCGGCGGGTGCTCGGCGTCGCCGACTACCACCTCTACGACACCAGCATCCCGCTGCTCGAGGCGGATCGCCGTTACCCCTACGAGGAGGCGGTGCGCTGGGTGATCGCCGCGGCGGCGCCGCTGGGCGCCGACTACCGGCAGCGGGTGAAGGCGGTGTTCGACGCCCGCTACGTCGACGTCTACGAGAACGAGGGGAAGCGCTCGGGCGCCTACTCCGCCGGCGTCTACGGCGTCCACCCCTACATGCTGCTCAACTACAACGACACCCTCGACGACCTCTTCACCCTCGCCCACGAGACCGGGCATACCCTCCACAGCCTGCTCTCCCACGAGACGCAGCCGTTCACCTACGCGAGCTACACCATCTTCGTCGCCGAGGTGGCCTCGACCCTCGCCGAGGCACTGCTGCTCGACGCGCTGCTCGCCGAGAGCTCCGATCCGCGCGAGCGCATCCTGCTGCTGCAGCACGCCATCGACAGCATCACCGGCACCTTCTACACGCAGGTGCTGTTCGCCGAGTGGGAGCTCGAGGCGCACCGTGCCGCCGAGCGCGGGGAACCGATCACCGCCGAGACGCTGTCGGAGCGATACTTCGGGCTGCTGCAGCACTACTACGGCGAGGCGATCGAGCTCGACTCGCTCTACCGCATCACCTGGGCACGCATCCCCCACTTCTTCCAGAGCCCGTACTACGTCTACCAGTACGCCACCAGCTTCGCCGCCTCGGCGCAGATCGCGCAGGCGCTGCGCCGCGCCGACGCCGGGCCGGCGCGCGAGGAGCTGGTGGATCGCTACCTGCAGCTGCTGCGCGCCGGCGGCAACGACTACCCCATCGACCAGCTGCTCGCCGCCGGCGTCGACCTCACCCGCCCCGAGCCGGTCGAAGCGGTGGTCGCCGAGCTCGATCGCCTGGTGGGCCAGCTCGAGCGCGAGCTGGCGGCGCTGTAGCCGGCGCGCCGGCAGGCGCGGCTGCGCCCCTCTCCCTCCCAGCACGCGCCCCACTCGGCCCGTGGTCAGGCGCCGCGCCGGCTGAGCCTCGCCGCCACGATGCTCGATCTCGACGGCATGGTGCCGGTGGGTTCCCGCTGGCGCCGATTCCGATGAGGCAGCAGACTCTCGCCCGCCACCACCCGGGGGGCCTTCGCTCAGCGACGGCCGGGGGGGCGTTCCGGCTCCGCCTGGCGTCGCAGGTCGCGGGCGCGGGAGATGAGTCGCACCAGCTCCTCGACCCGCGGCTGCCGCGGCCAGTCCTCGCTCAGCTGCGCCGCCCGCCGCGCCAGCTCGCCGAGGTCCTCGTCGCCGGCCGGCCCCTGCCGGGCCCAGTACGAGCCGCGCAGCATCTCGGCGAAGCGCCCCACCACCGTGGCCAGCCGGAAGCCTCGGCTCGCCGCCTCCCAGCGCGACGCCAGGTCCACCCAGCGCAGGGGCTGCTGCTGCTCCACGAAGGCGCCACCGGCGGCGGGGCGCCAGCGCAGTCGCAGCACTGCGAGGGTGGCGCCGTGCGGCACCTCGCGGCGCAGCTTGAGCTCGTAGAGGGCGGACACCGTGTGCCCGGCACCCACCTCGCCAGCGTCGAGGCTGTCGTCGCGGAAGCGCGTGTCGGCGACGTCGCGGTTCTCGTAGCCGAGCAGCCGCCAGCGGGAGACGAAGCGCGGGTCGACCTCCACCTGGGCGCGGGCCTCGGCGGCCACCGTCTCCAGGGTGCCGGTGAGGCTCTCGACGAAGGTCCGCCGCGCCTCGTCGATCTCGTCGACGTAGGCGTAGCGGCCGTTGCCGCGGTCGGCGAGCTGCTCCATGAGCTCGTCGTTGTAGTTGCCCATGCCGAAGCCGACGGTGGTGAGCTCGACGCCCCGCCGCGCCGCCGCCCCCACGCTGGCGAGGATGCTCTCCGGCCCGGTGTTGCCAACGTTGGCGACGCCGTCCGAGCAGAGGATGACGCGATGGATGGCGCCGCGCCGCCCCAGCCGCGAGACGAGGTCGAAGGCGACCGCCAACCCCTGCTCGGTGTTGGTGGCCCCCTCCGGGGCGAGCCGCTCGATGGCAGCCGCTACCTGTTGCACGTCGGCGGTAAGCGGAAGCAGGACACGCGCCTGGGAGCCGAAGACCACCAGCCCGACGCGGTCGCTGGCGGTGAGCTCGCCGAGCAGCAGCCGCAGCGAGCGCTTGACGAGCTCGAGACGGTTCTCCGCCGCCATCGATCCGGAGACGTCGACCACGAACACCAGGTCGGCCGGGCGCCGCTCGGCGCGCTGCACCTCGCGCGCCTTGATGGCGAAGCGCGCCAGCACGTAGCGGTCGCCGGGAGCCCAGGGGTCGGGCGCCCCCTCGGCGGTGAGCGCAAAGTCGCCCTGCCGCGGCGGCGCGTCGCCGTAGTCGAAGGCGTTGACCAGCTCCTCCACCCGCACCGCCGCCGCCGGCGGCAGGTTGCCGTCGTCGAGGTAGCGGCGCACGACGTTGTAGGCGCCGGTGTCGACGTCGAGGGCGAAGGTCGAGAGCGCATCGTCCTCGCTGTCGACGAACGGGTTGACGCCGTAGCTGTGGAAGAACACGTCGCCATAGGGCTGGTCGTTGGGCTCGGCGGTGCCGCCGGTGGACGGCGGCAGCGTCGCGGCGGCCGACGAGGGCTCGGCGGGGGCCCGCGGCACGGCCGGCGCGGGAGCCGACACGTAGCCGAGCTCCCTCACCTTGGCGGCGGCCGCGCCGTCGGCGCGCTCGGCCGGCGTCGCTGCCACCTGGTCCCGCGCCACCTGGTCCCTGGTGGTGGAGCTGCGATCCGCATCGGTCGGCATGGCGGCGACACCGCTGGCGATCCGCCGCGCGTCGGGCAATGGGCTCTCCGCGGCGGTGACGACCTCCTCCTTGGCCGCGATGCGGTTCGCCCGCGGCGCCGTGGTCGGCGCCTGGAGCTGCGCCTCTTCGCCGCGAGCGCCGCCCGCCATGCCGGAAGGCGCGTTGGACACGG
The DNA here is from genome assembly GCA_963837455.1 of Thermoanaerobaculia bacterium. Lineage (GTDB taxonomy): Bacteria > Acidobacteriota > Thermoanaerobaculia > Multivoradales > JAIOJS01 > DASYQD01. The sequence continues at coordinate 458,236 of CAWINM010000001.1, forward strand.
TACCCGCTCTCCCTTCCTCGACGCCGGCGAGGCGGAGTGCCGGGGCCGGCGCCGACGCCACCTCGGGGGCGGCGATGCCACGCGGGACGGGCTGCGCCTGGCGCTCGCGGGACCAGAGGCCGGGGAACGCCGGGATGGGCGACGGCGCGGCGGCCGCCGGAGCCATCCCGGCGTTCCCCAGCGCACGGCGGTCCCGAGGCTGCCTCGTCTCGGCCGATCCGCCGGGCGCTTCCGCAGGGGACGTCGGAGCGTAGAGGGCTTGCTGCTGGGGCTTCGGCTCAGGCACCGCCTCGACCCCCAGCTGGTGGCGCAGGGCCAACCACGACAAGGTGCCGCCACCGACCAGCGTCGCCAGCGAGGCGGCGGCCAGCCAGAGCCGGCGCGGCAAGGGCCGCCGGAAGACCAGCAGGTGACCGCCCCCGGGCGGGGCCGGAGCCTGGATCTCGGCGGGGATCTGGCGACGCAGCTCCTCGAGCAGACCCGCGGGCGGCTCGGGCACGGTGTCGGGGCGCAGCCGGCGCGCCAGTTGACGATCGGTGATCCGGCTCATGGAGTGGGCTCCTCGAGGGCCAGGCGCAGCGCCGCGAAGGCGCGCTTGAGCCGCTTGCGGACGGCAACGGGGGTGATGTGCTCCAGGCGGGCGACCTCCGAGACCGGCAGCTCGCTCCAGAAGTGCGCGCTGACCGTGAAGCGGAGGTCCTCGGGCAGCTTCATGACGGCGCGCCGCAGCCGCGCGGCCTCATCGCTGCCCGCCAGCGTCTCGGCGGCGTCGGGCTCGGGATCGGCGAGACGCTCGGCGGTCTCGTCGCTGAGCTCCTGCAAGGGCCGCGGCCGGCGGAGGTGGTGGAGGAACGTGTTGTAGGCGATGCGGTAGAGCCAGGTGGACAGCTGGGCGCGGCCTTCGAAGCGTGGCAGCGCCTGCCACGCCTTGCGATAGGTCTCCTGGGTGAGGTCGGCGGCGAGCTCGGCGTCGCCGCCACAGAGGCGGAACAGGGCGGCGTAGATCTGCCGGTAGCTGGTCTCGATCAGCCGCTCCGCCGCGGCGCGGTCGCCGCGAGAGAGGGCTAGCAGCAGCGGCGCCGAGTCCGCTCCGTCGGTCATCGCCGCGCCTCCTCCCGGTCGCAGCCCCGGTTGCAGGGCCATGTTTCCGCCGCCAGCCGACGGGTTCAGCGTGGAGGTGTCCATGGCACCCCTTTGGACCCGCCGCGTCGTGGAAAGGAAACCGGGACGGCGGCACTGTATCGCGAGCGCCTGGCCCGGCGAGAGTGGCGCCGGCGGGGAGCGCACAGGGGGCGGGAGGCCGTCGTCAGCCTAGGCGCTCATCCCCCGGCTCGACCGCGGGCCCGCACCACCCGGCGCCCCCCTGGGGGAACGCGGCCGCCTCACGCTCGCCGCAGCAGGTGCCCGAGCAGCCCGAGGACGAACAGGATCAGGAACAGGAAGAACAGAATCTTGGCGATCCCCACGGCGCCAGCGGCGATGCCGCCGAAGCCAAAGAGCGCCGCCACCAAGGCGACGACGAGGAAGATCAGTGCCCAACGCAGCATGGTTTCCACCTCCCTTGGCGGTCTTCCGCGACCGCGAGCCCCGCGGCCGCGATCCGCCGTTTCCTGTCCTCAACGATGCGGCGTCGGCGTGGGTGAGCTGCCCGGCATCTCGAGGCGAACCCGCGGCACCTCGATCGTCTTCTTCTCCGCGTGCACCTCGACCTTGGGCACCTCGATCTCCACGGGGGTGCTGGTCACGCGCACCTGCGCGGGCTTGACCTCGTACTCCGGCAGCTGGCCACCCTGGACCTCGACCTTGGGCAGCTCGCCCGCCTTCGTCCTCGTCACCTGACAAGCGGCCAACGGCAGCGCCAGGACGGCGACTGCCAGGATGCTCGCGAACCTCGATTGCCGTCGCATGCTCTGGCCCTCCGGCGGGTCCGAGCCATTCGGACCTCGTGTCGGTACCACAGCAAGGTGCGGGCCAGGTCGGCTCGCAGGCGGCGCCGGCGGCCGCATGGAGCAAGACTGGAGCAGGGGGTCGCCTCTCGCACCACGCGCCGAGCCTGCTGGACGGCGCCCTCTGCGACCGCCCCAGCCGTTAAGATGCCGGACCTGAATGGCAGATGCCACCTTCCTCGGCGCCTGCGGCACCGTCACCGGCAGCATGACGCTCCTCGCGTGGGGCGAGCGGCGGGTGCTCGTCGACTGCGGGATGTTCCAGGGCGGCCAGGAGCTCGAGCAGCGCAACCGCGAGCCCTTCCCGTTCCGCCCCAAGGAGCTCGAGGCGGTGGTGCTCACTCACGCCCACCTCGACCACAGCGGGCGCCTGCCACTGCTCATCGCCCGCGGCTTCCGCGGCCCCATCTACTGCACCCGCCCCAGTCGCGGCCTCACCTCGCTGGTGCTGCGCGACGCCGCCAAGCTGCAGGAGGAGGAGGCCGGATGGGCGCGGCGCAAGGGATACAGCCGCCACGCCGAGCCTGCCGCCCTCTACACCGAGGAGCAGGCGCGGCAAGCCCTGGCGCAGCTGCACCGTGTGGCCTTCGACGAGTCCTTCGAGGTGTTGCCGGGCGTGTCGGTGCGGATGCGCCGTGCCGGGCACCTGCTGGGCGCGGCCACCGTCGAGCTCACCGCCAAGGGTAGCGACGGCGAGCGGCGCTGCTGGTGCTTCTCGGGGGACGTCGGGCGCTACGGCGTGCCCATCCTGCAGGACCCCGAGCCACCCACCGTCGCCCCCGACACGCTGCTGCTCGAGTCCACCTACGGCGATCGCGTGCACCCCGCGGGGGACCCCCGGCAGGCGTTGCGCCAGGTGATTGCGGAGACCTTCGCCCGCGACGGCGTGCTGCTCATCCCCTCCTTCGCGCTCGGCCGCACCCAGGACCTGCTCTATCACCTCGCGGCGCTGGCCGACGACGGCCAGCTGGCCGCCGACCGCGTCTTCGTCGACAGCCCGATGGCGATCAGCGCCACCGAGCTCTACGAGGAGTTCCCCGCCGAGCACGACGAGGAGCTGGCGGCGCTGGTGGCCGCCGATAGGAACCCCTTTGCCCTCGAGCGCTTCGGTCGGTGCCGTACCAGCGAGCAGTCGCAGGCCCTCAACTCGCGCCGCCAGATCGTCATCATCGCCGGCAGCGGCATGGCCAACGGCGGCCGCATCCTCCATCACCTGCGACACCGGCTCGCCGATGCGCGCAACAGCGTCCTCTTCGTCGGCTTCCAGGCCGCCGGTACCCGCGGCCGCGCGCTGGTGGAAGGGGCGCAGCGCGTGAGTGTCCTCGGAACGGTGGTGCCGGTGCGCGCACAGGTGCAACGACTGGAGATGCTGTCCGCCCACGCCGACCACGACGAGCTGCTGCGCTGGGCCCGCGCCCTGCCCGGCCCCCCTCGTCGTGTCTTCCTCAACCACGGCGAGGACTCCGCCCGCGCGGCGCTCGCCCGCTCGCTGCAGAACGAGCTCGGCTGGCCGCTGCCGGAGCTGCCCGCCCAGGGGCAGACGGTGGCGTTCTAGCGCCGCGCTAAGATCCGTTCGGACGCTCGAATCGACGAGGAGAGCCATGCGTTCACCCTGGAGCTGCCTCGCAGCCGTCGCCGCCGGTTTCGTCCTGGTGACCGGCGTTGCCCGCGCCGGCGATCCCACCACCGACCTGATGGAGAGCATGAGGAAGCTCTCCACGCTCAAGTCCTACAAGGTGCGCGACAGCTTCAGCTTCGGCGGCCAGATGAGCGCCCAGATGGAGATGCTGAAGTCGATGGGCCTCGGCGACATCCTGCCCAAGGGCGGGACGCAGGAGGTCGTCAACCCCGACCTGCGACGCACCACCGTGCCGCAGCGGATTCCGAGCCGCAAGGGCGTGATGGGGGCCATGCAGATGATCGAGGCCAACCTCATCATCGTCGTGAAAGCGCCGCCCGGCGCGCCGCCGAAGGCCGCGACCTTCATCGACTGTGAGGAGTGTGAGCGCAACCAGGACCAGGCCGTCGACGAGGAGCTGGAGCGGCAGGCCTCCCAGTCCTCCGCGAGCCTCATCCACGAGGTCGTCAACGCTGTCGCCGGGGGCCCCTCGGGGATCGCGGCCGCCATCACCGAGATCGCCGGGAGCCGCGTCCAGAACCGGCTCGCCCACGCCGAGAACGAGAGGGGCAAGCAGAAGATCTCGCTCAACCGTTGGAAGTGCCGGGATACCGGCGATGCAGCGGAGCCGCCGCGGACGGGGAACGAGAAGCCCCCCTTCCACGACGTCAAGTACCTCGGCGAGCAGAGCGTCGGCGGCGAGAAGGCCAAGGTCTATCAGTTCAGCGTCGACGACGAGAACACCGGCCAGTCCTATCCCATGACCTTCTACAGCTCGGCAGCTACCGGCCTGCCGATGAAGATGGAGCTCCAGGTCGACGTCGGGCAGGGGATGACCGGCGGCATGACGATGGAGTACTACGACTTCGACGTACCCATCCAGATCGACGTGCCTGACTGCCTGAAGTGAACCGGCCGCCGCGGCGGCGGGCGCTGGGCGGGGAGGAGCTGCTGCTAGCCCCTCCGCGCCGTCCGCGTTCGTTGAAGTCTTTCCTGCGGCCACGTCCGGAGCGGAAGTTGCCGCGGGAGCTGCAGCCCGGGCGGGTCGGCCGGCTTGCTCGCGCCCTGCCGCAGGGCGTGCACGATCCCGGCTTCGCTGGCCTGCTGGCGCGCATCGACGGCGACGGATCGGTCCGGGGTGGCAACCGCGTCACCGTCTACTGCGACGGCGAGGAGGCGACGCGCGCCATGCTCGACGCCATCGCCGCGGCACGCCAGGAAGTGCTGCTCGAGGCCTACATCTTCACCGACGACTCCACCGGCACGCGCTTCGCCGAGATGCTGACGGCGGCGCGCCGGCGCGGGGTCCACGTCCGCGTGCTCGCCGACGCCATCGGCTCCTTCGCCACCGCCGCCGCCTTCTGGCAGCGCATGCAGGAGGACGGCATCGAGGTGCACCTCTTCCACCGGCTCTTCCCCGACCTCTGGTGGCAGGCGTTCCGCGACCACCGCAAGATCCTCGTCGTCGACCGCGAGGTCGGCTTCACCGGCGGCATGAACATCGCCGACGAGTACTCCTCCTTCTCGCTGCGCAGGAAGCGCATCGCGCCCGGGGCGATGCGCGACACCCACGTGCGCGTGGAGGGCGGGGTGGCCTGGGAGCTCGCGGCGGTCTTCGCCGAGGGGTGGAGCGGGCGGGCGGCGAGACCCTGCCGCTGACTCCCGAGCCGCCGGCGCTGGACAGCCCGGTGCGATCCCTGGTGCTCGACTCGCGTCCAGGGCGCGGGCACATCGAGACCGCTGCCGCGCTCGCCGCCATCGTCGGCGCCGCCCAGCGCTCGCTCTGGCTCACCAACGCCTACTTCGCCCCCGGCCACGTCGCAGTGGGTATCCTTTCCCGCGCCGCCGCACGCGGCCTCGACGTGCGCCTGCTGCTCCCCGGCAAGACCGACGTCCCGCTGGTGCGGCACGCCGGCCACGGCTGGTACTCTCGGCTGCTCGCCAAGGGGGTGAGGATCTTCGAGTACCAGCGCGCGCTGCTGCACGCCAAGACTCTGGTGGCCGATCGCCACGTCGCCGTGGTGGGCTCCACCAACCTCGACTTCCGTTCCTTCCAGCTCAACGCCGAGTGCAACGTCGTGCTGCTCGACGACGGAGTGGGCGAGATCCTGGCGCAGGCTTTCGAGCGCGACCTCGCCGACAGCCACGAGGTGGACCCCGCGACCTGGAGCCGGCGAGGTACCCTGCACCGGCTGGGCGACCGCCTGGCCGGCGTGCTGACACCGTTCCTCTGAGAGGCTGGAGACCGATGGCCTTCGACCCCGGCAGGATGTCCCTCCCCGAGCTGCGCGAGTGGGTGAGCGCGCGGGGCGGCGGCATCTCGCCGCAGGCGCTCAAGAAGCTCGCCCGCGATCCGCGCCGCGGGGTGCGGCAGCTCTACGAGACGCTGCGCCGCCGCGCCGAAGAGGAGCGGCAGCGGCGGCTCCACCTCGATGCCCTGCTCAACTTCGAGCGCGTGCTCTGGCGCACCGGCGTGCGCTGGATTGCCGGCGTCGACGAGGTCGGGGTGGGGCCGCTCGCCGGCCCGGTGGTGGCGGCGGCGGTGGTGTTCCCACCCGGCACCGAGATCGAGGGCGTCGACGACAGCAAGCGGCTCGACGCGCCCACCCGCGAGCGGCTGGCGGTGGAGATCCGCGCCTATGCCGAGGGGATCGGCATCGGCCGCGCCGAGGTCGAGGAGATCGACGCCATCAACATCTACCAGGCGGCGCTGCTGGCGATGCGCCGCGCCATCGAAGCGCTGCCGATGGTGCCGCAGCACGTGCTCGTCGACGCACGGGAGGTGCCAGGGCTGGCGATGCCGCAGAACCAGTTCGCCAAGGGCGACGGCATCAACTTCTCGATCGCCGCCGCCTCCATCATCGCCAAGACCCACCGCGACGGGCTGATGGCCGAGCTCGACACCGCCTACCCGCTCTACGGCTTCGCGCGCCACAAGGGGTACGGCACGGCGGAGCACCAGCAGGCGATCCGCCGCCACGGCCCCTGCCCGGTGCACCGCCAGAGCTACGCCTTCCTGCACGAGCTGTGCGGCGAGCTCTCGGCGGCGTTCTACGCGCTGCAACAGCGGATCGCGGCGGCGCTCGACGGCACCGCCCTCGAGGAGCTGACGCGCGAGCTGCGCGGCCACCGCGACACCCTTTCCGAGGTCGAGCGCAAGAAGCTCGAGGCCGCCCTCGACCGCCGCTGGCAAGCCCTCGCCGTGGGTCGCGGCTGACCATGGCTGTGGACGACACTCCGTTCGGCGCGCTGGTGGCGCCACCGGTGCCGCTGACCAGCGATCCTGCGGCCGACCCGCCGGAGCTGGTGATGCAGCTCGGACGGGCGCTGCACACCGCCGGCAGCCCGGCACACCGCATCGAGGAGGGGATGGAGGCGGCGGCGCGACGGCTGGGGCTCGCCGGCCAGTTCTTCTCCACCCCCACCGCCCTCTTCGCCTCCTTCGCAGACGAGCACGGCACGCGCCGCACCATCCTCGAGCGGGTGCAACCGGGGGAGGTCAACCTCGAGCGGATGTCCGATCTCGACGACCTCCTCTTCCACCTCTCCGCCGGCGACCTCGGCCCACGCCAGGCGGCGGCACGCCTGCGCGAGCTCGCCGGCAGCGGGACGCGCTACGGCCCGGCGCTCACCACCGCCTCCTTCGCCCTCGCCTCGGGAGCGGCGGCACAGCTGCTGGGCGGTGGGCTGCGCGAGGTGGTGGCGGCCACGGCGGTGGGGCTGCTCATCGGCGGCCTCGCCTCGCTGGCGGCGCGGGCCACCGCCGTCGGCAGGCTGTTCGAGCCGCTGGCGGCCCTGCTCGCCTCGCTCGTCGCCACCCTCGCCGCCGCCGCCTGGCCGCCGCTCTCCACCTTCCTCGTCACCCTCGCCGGGCTCATCGTGCTGGTCCCCGGGCTGACTCTGACGGTGGCGATCAGCGAGCTCGCCAGCCGCCAGCTGGTCTCCGGCAGCTCTCGTCTCGCCGGCGCCGTCGCCCTCTTCTTCGCCATCGCACTGGGGGTGGCGGTGGGAGCGCAGCTGGGGGCGAAGCTTGCCGGAGCCAACCCGCCCGCGGTCGAGCCGGCGGCGCTCGGCGAGCCCTGGCGCTGGGGAGCGCTGGTGGCGGCCGGCCTCTCCTTCACCGTGCTCCTGCGCGCGCGGCCGCGCGATGCCGGCTGGGTGGTGCTCGCCGGCCTCCTCGCCATCGAGGGCGTCCGCCTCGGCGCCGGCGTGTTGGGGCCGCAGCTCGGGGCCTTCGTCGGAGCGCTGCTGGTGGGGCTCGGCGCCAACCTTTTCGCCCGCCTGCGGCGGCGCCCGGCGGCGGTGATGCAGGTGCCCGGCCTCATCCTGCTGGTGCCGGGCAGCCTGGGCTTCCGCAGCCTCGCGGCGCTGCTCGAGCGCGACGTGCTGGCGGGAGTGCAGACGGCGTTCGCCACCACCCTGGTGGCGATCGCGCTGGCCACCGGGATCCTGCTCGCCAACGTCGTCCTGCCGCCGCGACGGCTGCTCTAGGAGGAGCGGAGACTCCCGCGGGTCGCCTTGGGGGCGCTCGGGGCCGGCGGCAAGGCGCGCGACCGAGCCTTCGCGTGGCGCAGGGAGCGCAACGCCGCAGACGGATCAAGGCCGAGACCGGCCGCTGAGCTCGCCGCCGGCGGCGAAGACGGTGCGGCGGCGGCGCCGCTCCCTCTTCTCATCCGGGCGGTCGCGGCTACACCCGGATCCGCGGCGCGGACCTCACGGCCGTACAATCTGGACCAGGAGCCCCTGGCCATGCCTCAGCGACCCACCCCAGCAGCCATCCCGCGCGCCTCGGCCTCGTTACCGCGAAGCGCTGCCGCCAGCACGGTGCCACCACTCCCACCGCGCCTCCGCCTGGCGCCCGCCCTCGCCGCGGCGCTGCTCGTGCTGCTCTCCGCCTGTGCCGGTGCCCAACAGCCGCACGCCATGGTCGATGCCGCCGCGGCGCCCGCGGGCAACGTCGCCACGCGCGCCCGCCGGCCCCCGGCGTCGTCGGACTGGCTCCGCGGCGCCGTCGTCTACGAGCTGTTCGTGCGCAGCTTCCGCGACGCCGACGGCGACGGGGTCGGCGACCTCCGCGGCCTCACCGCACGGCTCGACTACCTCAACGATGGCAAGCCAGGTGGCGACGACCTCGGGGTCGACGCGCTGTGGCTGATGCCGGTCTTCGCGTCGCCGAGCTACCACGGCTACGACACCACGGACTACGAGCACGTCAACGATGCCTACGGCAGCGAGGCAGACTTCGATGCCTTCCTCGCCGCCGCCCACGCGCGCGGCATGCGGGTGATCCTCGACCTGGTGCTCAACCACACCAGCGACCAGCACCCGTGGTTCGTCGACTCCGCGAGCGGCTGGGGGGCGGCGCGGCGCCAGTGGTACGTGTGGCGCGGCGACGACCCGGGGTGGACGCAGCCCTGGGGCGGCAGCAACCACACCTGGCACCCGCGCAACGGCGCCTTCTACTACGGCATCTTCTGGTCGGGGATGCCCGATCTCAACTACGCCAACCCAGAGGTGCGCGCGGAGATGGAGCGGGTGGCCGCGCGCTGGCTGTCGCGCGGCGTCGACGGCTTCCGTCTCGACGCCGCCCGCCACCTCTTCGCCGATGGGCCTGGCGAGCTGCAGAACGACCGCCCCGCCACCCACGACATGCTGCGCGAGCTCGCCGCCAAGGTGCGCCAGGCCAAGCCCGATGGGGTGCTGGTCGGCGAGAGCTGGACCGAGATGCCGATCATCGCCAGCTACTACGGCAGCCACGCCGTCCCCGTCCCCGACGAGCTGACCAGCTGCTTCGACTTCCCGCTCGCCGAGCAGATCCTCGCCGGCGTGCGCGACGGGGACGCCGCCGGCATCGCCGCCAAGATCGCCGAGGTGCAGCGCCTCTACCCGCCGGGCGCCGTCGACGCCCCGTTCCTCACCAACCACGACCAGGTGCGGGTGGCGACGCAGCTCGCTGGCGACCCCGGCAGGCTACGGGCCGCTGCCGCCGTCCTGCTCACGCTCCCCGGCGCGCCGTTCCTCTACTACGGCGAGGAGCTGGGCATGGAGAACGGCCCCGGCAGCGGCGACGAGGCCAAGCGCACGCCGATGCCATGGGACGCCTCGCCCGATGGCGGATTCACCACCGCCACGCCGTGGTACCCGTTCGGCCCCGGTCACGAAGCGGTGAACGTGGCGGCCGAGCGGCACGACCCGGCGTCGCTGCTCGCCTGGTACCGGCGGCTCATCGCCGCCCGCCACGGCTCGGCGGCGCTGCGCCAAGGCGACCTGCGGCTGCTCCCCGCGGGAAGCCAACCGGCGGCGCTGCTCGGTTTCCTGCGCCGCAGCGGCAAGGAGACCGTGCTGGTGCTGCACAACCTCGGCGGCGAGCCCCTCACCAGCGAGCCGCTCCCGTATACACCGCGCCAGCTGCGGCGGCCGCTGCTCGAGAGCGATGGCGCCAGCGTGGTGGCGGAAGGCAAGGGACGCCAGGCCCGCGTCGCGTTGCCCGCTTACGGCTCCGCGATCCTCCGCGTCCAGTAACTACGGGCCCCTGCGCACCGCCCGCTCACGGGCGGTGCGCAGGCTCACCAGGAGAGGGCGCGGCCGGCTACGGCTTGGCCGGCTCTGCGGCCCGCTGCGACGGCACCACGCCCGGCAGCCGCACCGGTCGCTGGTCGTGCCGGCTGTAGTCGGCGAGCAGCCGCTCCTGGGTCGTCCCCGGCGGCGCGATGAGGTCGACGATCGGCGGCTGCAGGGCATCGTCCTCGCGCCCGCCGCCGAGCGTCTCGCGCGGACGACCCGCCGCCACCGGCAGGATCAGCAGCCGCTCCTCCTGCGAGTTGGCGACGCCCAGCATCCCCCCGAGGTCGACGTTCTGCTGCAAGTCGGCGGCGGAGACCAACACCACGTAAGCCCAGTCGGAGCTCGGCGGTCCGCCGAGGAAGGAATCGGGCACGAAGAAGTCGATCTCGCGGCCACGCACGCGCGTCTCGTTGGGGAAGAAGACGTGACGCTCGACGTCGTCGGGGATGGAGAGGATCATGGCGTCGGCTTCCTGGTCGGTGAAGCGCGACGTGTCCTTCTTCATCTCCTGCTTGAGCGCTCGCATCATGCTGCGCTTGAGCTCGCTGCGGGCGTAGAAGGGGCGGGGCGTGAGCACCACCGCACGGTCCCACGCGAAGTCGGGGGCGATCTCCACGCGGCGACCCGGCAGCGTGCGCGTGCCGCCGGAGCCGGGCTTGCGGTCCATGTCGATGTAGACGTCGATGTTGAAGGTGTAGAAGCCGTTCTTGGCGACGTCGTCGAGCTGAGTGCCGATGGCGTCGATGGCGCGCCGCTCGGGCCGGCGGACCGGCCGTGCGAAGGTCGCCGCGAACCAGGTCCCGCCGTCGCCCCGGCTGGCGCTGAGCGACAGCAGGTCGAGCTCGCCCTTGGCGTAGTCGGAGTTGTCGGGGTAGACGAGGTCGCCACTCCCGTGATCGTCGCCGCGCGGGTCGGTGAGCTCGAAGAGCGGGCGGTCCCGTGCCAGCGCGGCAAGCGGGCCGAGGAGGAGGGCGGCGCCGAGAATCGCCAGCGGCTGGCGGATCGTTGCGGGCGTCATTGCAGGCTCCTGCAGGTGTGGGGCGATGCCCGGCGCCGACGCGGGAGCGTGGCGACGCCGGGCACCCGGAATGGCGTCAGAAGACGATCTTCATGAACGTCTTGATGCGCTGCTGCGTGAAGTCGCGGGTCGACAAGCTGTTCCAGCCGCCGAAGCGACCGCGAAAACCGAGCGAGCCGACCGGCACGCCGAAGTCGTTGTGGATCGACTCGTCGGCCACCTGCGGCACGAACCCGCCGCCGAAGCTGGGGTCGAAGCTGCCCGAGTTGTACTCGTAGCTGAAGCCGAACTCGGCGCCGCCCAGCACGTAGTGGGCGCTCACGATGACCTTGTCCTTGGTGGTCTGGCCGGCGGCCATGCTGTGCAGCTGGTAGGCCTGGAAGGCGGTGTTGCCGTCCTCGAGGTCGACGTCGTAGCGCTCGAAGGTCAGCGACGCATAAAGGTTGTCGGTGACCTGGTAGCCGGTGCCCAGCTGGTACAGCTTGTAGCTCATGTCCTCGTCGTCGTCGGTGACGCTGTCGAACGGCTTCCACTGGTAGCCGGTGACGCCGTTGACGGTGATCACCGGCGGGTTGCCGTACAGGGACGCCGTCGAGAAGTCGCCAGAGTAGTTGTTGACGTCGTTGTGGCAGGCAGCGCCGCCACCGGGGCAGTCACCGGGCTTGTAGGGCAGGAAGCGGGCGTCGGTCATCCGCTTGTCGGTCTCGTCGATCCACTTGAGCTTGCCGAAGACGTCGACGCCGCGGCCGATGTCGAGCACGTACTTGCCGCGCAGCACGGCGATCTTCGTCTTCTTGTCCTGGAACGGCGCGTAGGCGTTGCGGAACGAGCCGATGCCGGCATCGGACTCGAAGTTGGGGTAGATCGAGTTGTCGATGGCGCGGCTGGTGTCGCCCCAGGCTTGCCAGTTGGTGTTGTAGTCGATCCAGGTGTACTCGCCCGAGAGGTTGAGGTCGCCGAGCGTCCAGTTGGGGGCGACGGTGAAGCCCTTCCAGCCGATCACCGTCTCCGCCATCGGCTCGTCGAAGTCGGTGAACTCGTTGTCGACGTTGACCGTCGCCACCTGCTGCGCGGTACCCTGCCAGCCCCCCCAGCCGATGCGGGTGGGGTTGCCGGGGAAGACGCCGAAGGACGCGTTGTCCGGTCCCGGGAAGGCGAAGGCGCCGTCGTGGCCCTCGGTGAGCAGCACGTCGGACTCGCGCCGCGCCGCCAGGATCGAGCTGTACTGGGCGCCGATGTCGAAGTACTCGAGGTTGAACGACAGCCCGGCGCCGAAGGGGTCGTTGACGTCGACGTCCGCCTTGTAGGAGTGGTCGTCGACCTTGCCGACCAGGGCGGGCGAGAAGCCCGAGAGACCGAAGCCGCCGGGCAGGCTGGGGTCGACCTTGCGGTTGGCGTCCGCCGAGGACCAGTAGGCCTGGCCGCGGACGTCGACCATGGCGTTGGGGTGGACCCCGAAGCGCACCCCCCAGACGTCGTTCTCGAAGCGATACGCGATGTCGGTGCCATTGTCGCGATTGACGTCGGTGACGTCGAGCTCCTCGTCGCGCACGCGGTCGTAGATCGCCGAGGCGTCGAACAGCGGTGACGCGGCGAGCTTGAGCTGCAGCGCGTAGGCCTGGTCGGCCGCCGTGTAGCTGCCGGTGTTGAAGTTGGGCCCCGCGAACAGCCGCGGCAACGAGATGCGGGCGAAGTCGTAGCTCAGCTGCTTGCCGAGGCGGCCCTGGAAGAGGATGGCGCTGGCGTTGTCACGGTCGATGTAGCGGATCTTGCCGATGGTGAAGGGGTCGAACATCCCCAGGTCCGAGGAGCCGATGGTGGCGGCGTCGAGCAGCTTGAAGCCCGGGGTGACGCGGACGGTCATTCCCCGCAGCTTGATGTACTGGTTCGAGCGCGGGTCGAACTCGCCGCAGTCGCCGCCGATGCAGGGGCCGCTGGTGGACCCGCCGAAGCCGCCGTAGTTGGTCCACTGGTTCTGGTTGAAGCGTGACTTGATGCGCCCCGAGACCTCGATGTACTTCGACGGCCGCGAGGCGAGCAGCAGCTCGAGCTCGTCCCCTGGCCGTTGTCGCCGTACCCCTCCCCGGGGACGGTGGTGAAGTTGTAGACGCTGCCATCGGTGCGCTGGGTGCCCCACAGCCACTTGGTGTAGGTGACGCCGGTGATCACCAGTCGTTGCGGCCCCTGCGCGCCTGCCGCTGCCGGCAGCAGCAGGGCGGCGACCAGCGTCGCCGCCAGGGCCAGTCTTGCGTTCCATCGCATCGCCATGTCCCTCCGACGGTAGGCGCTCGCGCGCCCTACCCTTGTTTGCGGACCATGGTCAGGGTGGCCATGGTCTTCGCCGTGCCGTCCGGATTGCACTCGTACTTCAACATGTCGTGCTGCGCCTGCACCTCGCCCGCCGAGCCCTCGGCCGGCGGCGCCAGGATGTCCATGGCGTGCGGATCGCAGTCACCGTCGTTGCCGCCGCCGAAGCGGTGCTGGCCTTCATACTCGTTGACCTTGCGGGTGAGCAGGTCGTTGCCGGCCGGGAACCCCTCGTTGGACTGCATGATGACCTGGTAGCCCCAGGTGGCGGGGTCGCCACCGCCCAGCGCCGCGAGGTCGACCGTGGCGCTGATGGTGCGCCCTGCCCCGCGGGTGCGGGTCGGCACCACGATCGCCGACTTCATCGCCGCCGCCTTCTGATCGATCTCGTTGTTGACCCGCCCCAGCGGCTGCGGCGAGAGGATCACCAGGCGATCCCAAGCGTCGGCCGGCGCGAAGGCGACGTTGAGGCCCGGAGGAGCGCCGGTGGAACCGCTGCCCTCCTTGTGGTCGGTGTCGATGAAGACGAACACCATTTGCACCGAGAAGCCCACTCCCATCCGCCAGGGGTCCTCTAGCGTGCTGTTGGTGGTCACCGCGAAGGTGACCTTGTCCCCCTTGGTCGTGACGTCGAGGCTAACGAGGTCGAACGACCCCGCCTTGTACACGCCGTCGGTGGGATAGGTGTAGTTGCCCGGCCCGTTGTCGTCGCCGACCGGGTCCTTGAAGGTGATCGACTGCGCCCACAGGGTACCGGCGGCCAGGGCGCCGACCCAGGCCACCGCTCCCACTCTCCACCATGTCGACCGTCGCATGCGAAGCCTCCTTTCGGCTCTCTCTCCAATCAACCCTTGACGGCCCCGGCGGTGAGGCCGGAGACCAGGTAGCGCTGCAGGAACATGAACAGGGCGCCCACCGGGATGGCGGTGACGATGGCGCCGGCGGCGAAGTAGCCCCCACTGCTGCGGTGTACCGACGAAGAAACGCGAGGCCGACCGGGGCGGTATACATCGTCTCCTTGTCCATGAAGGTGGCCGCCAGGATGAACTCGTTCCATGCCGTCATGAACGAGAACAGCGCGGTCACCGCCACCGCCGGCTTCGCCAGCGGCAGCACGATGCTCAAGAAGACCCTGCCGGCGAGGCGCCGTCGATGAGCGCCGACTCCTCCAGCTCCCTGGGAATGGTGTCGAAATAGCCCTTGAGCATCCACACGCAAAAGGGTATTGCGGTCATCGCGTAAACCAGCACCAGGCCCGGCCAGGTCGAGCCCAGCCAGCCACTTGACGATGATGATGTAGAGCGGGATCAACATCAGCACGCCGGGGAACATCTGCGAGACCAGGAACGACATCAGCCCGGCGCGGCGCCGCGGGAAGCGGAACCGCGAGAAGGCGTAGCCGGCGGTGCAGGCCAGCGCCACGCCGAGCACCGTCGTCGCCGCCGAGACGATCGCACTGTTGAACAGCCAGCGCGCGAACGGCTGCTGGGAGAAGAGGTCGGTGAAGTTGGCGGCCGAGAGGTGGTCGGGCCAGGGGATCACCGCCCGCAGCCGGTCGAGCCAGCTGGGGTCCGGCGGCAGGTGGACGATGGCGAGCTGCTGCTGGCCGGAGAAAGCGATGCTGGACACCCACAGCACGGGGTAGATGGTGGGTGATCGCCGCCAGCCACCAGGATGAGGTGCAGCGGCCGGTGGGGCGGCTCGTCGCTACGGCGATGGCTCACGTCACGGCCTCCGTGCCCTTGGTGACCCGGTTCTGCCAGGTGCCATAGGCGAAGAGGATGAAGAAGATGATCGTCGAGTAGGCGGCAGCGTAGCCATAGCGGTACTGCTCGAAGGCGATCTTGTACGCCTCGGTGATGAGGATCTCGGTCGAGCCTGCCGGCTCGCCCGCCGACACCAGGTAGATGATGTTGAACATGTTGAAGGTCCAGATCATCGAGATGATCACCGCCGGCACCAGCGCCGGCTTGAGCGAGGGCAGGGTGATGTGCGCAACTGCTGCCAGCGCGAAGCGCCGTCCACCCTCGCCGCCTCGTAGATGTCGGTGGAGATCGACTGCAGCGCGCCGAGGGAGATCACCATCATGAAGGGGAACGACAGCCAGCCGTTGGTGGCGAGCATCCGCGGCGAACGAGGTCGCCGAGCGTGCTCGAACCACGACACTGGCGCAGCCCCGAACAGCTGCAAGACCTGGTTGATCCGCCGAACTGCCGATGGAACATCCCCCTCCAGATCAGCGCGGTGATGTAGTTCGGCATCGCCCAGGGCAGGATAAGATGACCCGGTAGACGGGACGCAGGGCGAGGCGCGGCGTGTTGAGGATGAGCGCCAGGACGAGCCCGCCGGTGACGCCCAGGGCGACGTTGGTCACCGTCCAGACGATGGTGAAGAGCAGGGTCCAGTAGAAGTTGCCGTAGTTCCAGGTGAGACCCGCGGCGGTGTGGGTGACGAGGTGGAAGTCGCCGAGGATGTCGGTGAAGTTGGAGAGACCGACCCACAGCTCGGTGAGCGGCTTCTGACTGTTGTAGATGTTGGCGTTGGTGAAGGCGAGGGTGATGCCGTAGAGGAAGGGGAAGAAGACCAGCACCAGCATGCCGATCATCGCCGGCAGGGCATAGGCATAGGCGACGCGGAAGCGGACCAGGGTGGTCCACGCCTGCAGCGCGGCGCCGGTGCCCACGATCAGGAAGAGGGCAAGCGCCAGGATGACGGCGCCGGCGGCGGGCCGCAGCGCTCTCTTGCGCACCGCGGCGGCCGCCGCGTCCACGGCCGCCTTCACCAAGCCGGTCGTGGTCAGCTCGCCGCGGGGATGGCGGAAGCGGTCGGCGTCCCAGGCCGCAGGCTGCAGGGGCTCGTGCGTGGCGGCGCCGAGCTGCGCCAGCACCGCCTCGGCACGCTGTGCCCTGGCGGCAACGTCGACGGCGACCTCGGACGCGGCGCCGCGGCGGGAGGCCGCCAGCGAGCGGGCGGTCGACAGCGCATAGCCACCGACGCCGGCGACGACGAGCAGCGTCGCCGCCACCCCCGCCAGCCAGCGACGGCCGCGCAGCAGCGGCCAGAGGGCGAGGAAGGCGACCACGGGCAGCGCCGCCGCCGCCAGCGCTCGCCAGCTCGCCGGCCGCGGCGCCGGCGCCATGGGACGCGTGTCCACCTGCACCAGCCCCGCCACCTCGCCACCGGTCACCCAGGGCGTCGACAACCGCAGCCCGCCGTCGGGGAGCTGCTCGACGACGATCTCCTCCTGCCGCACGCCCCCCTCGCGGTTGGCCTCCACCGCCGAGCGCAGCTGCCGGGCGAGGTCGTACACCGGCTTCTCGTCGCGCACCAGGCGGCGCGGCGGCGCCCCGCGCTCGCGATCGGCAGCGTCGGTCGAGGCGACCAATGTGCGGCTGTCGATGTCCACCACGCGCAGCGCCCGCACCCGCGGGTCGGCCTCGGTCCACAGCTCGACGGCCTTGCCGACCACCGACCGCGCCGCCTCGACAGGCGTCTCCTCGATGACGCTGCCCTCCTCGGGCGGCGTGCCGGGGGCCGGCGCCTGGGCGGCGGCGGCGGCCTCCCGCGCGCGGCCGGCGAGGTCGGCGAAGGCCTGCAGCGAGACCACCGTCCGTCGCGCCGCCAGCTCTTCGGCGAGGCTCGAGCGCAGCTCGGAGACGCCGGCCCACACTAGCCCGACGCCTATGACGAGGCCGAGCAGCAGCCCGGCGAGCAGGCGCTTGCGTGGGTCGGGGAGCGGACGGGTAGCTTCGGCGTTCAGGGCAAACCTCCGGCGGGCGCCCTCACCCGCGCAGCTTGGCGATACGTTCGATGACTTCCTTCTGCGCCTGCTCGAGCGCCGCCTTGGGCGTCGCCGCCCTCTTCACCACGGCGTTCATCGCCGTCGTCGCCGGCGACCAGACCATCGTCATCTCGGGCAGGTTGGGCATCGGCACCGCCACTTCGACCTGCTTGCGGAAGGCCTCGAGGATGGGGTCGGCCTTCACCTGCGGGTCGTCGTAGACCGCCTTGTTGGCCGGCGTCTGGCGCCCCTCGAGGGCGAGGGTGCGCGCCGCCGGCAGGTCGGTGAGGTACTGGACGAAGTCGTAGGCGGCGTCCTTGCTCTTCGACGGCGCCGCGATGTACACGCCCTCGACGGTCATCCACGGGCGCATCGGCTTGCCCCCTGCCTCGTCGATGGTGGGCAGCATGGCGAGCCCGTACTTCACCTCGGGCGCGATCTCGCCGAGGAACCACGGGCCGGAGAAGACCATCGCCGCCTTGCCCTGGTTGAAGAGCGCGGTGATGAGCGCGGTCGAGGGCTCGGCGGGGAGGATCTTGTCCTTGTCGAGCCAGCGCATCAGCAGCTCGATCGACTTGACGTTGGCAGGGTCGTCGAGCGTCGGCTTGCGGTCGGGGCCGAAGACATGGCCGCCGAAGCCGTTCATCAGCGCGGCGTGGTAGTAGAAGTCCGAGAACCAGTAGGCGAGGCCGAACCTCCCCTCCGCGGGCTTGCCCAGCTTCTTGGCCAGGGCCACCAGCTCGCCGGTGGTCTTGGGCGGCGTCTGCACCAGCGCCTTGTTGTAGACGAGGGTGATGACCTTGTAGTTGAGCGGCAGGCCGTAGACGTTGCCCTGGTAGGTCATCGCCTCCATGGTGGAGGGCAGGAAGCGCTGCTTGGTGGCGTCGTCGAGGAAGAAATCGATGGGCTCGACGGTGTTGCCGGCCACAACCCAGCCGCCCAGGCGGTCCTGCGCGTAGATGAAGACGTCCGGACCCTTGCCGCGCGGCACCGCGGCGGTGATCTTGTCGGCGAAGGCGTCGTAGGGAACTGCCAGCGTCGTAACCTTGATTCCCTTGGCGGCGCGCGTCTGGTTGTACGCCGCCACCACCTTCTCGAAGGCGTCCTTCTCACCGCCCCGGTAGGCGTGCCACACCACCAGCTCGGTGGCGGCGCCGGCGGGAGCCACGGCCGTCAGCACCAGGCCGGCGGCGGCGAGCAGACGCAGGAGAGCGCGCAGGGTCTTCATCGCCAGGACCTCCTAGACGGCGAGCCGTCGCTCGCTCGCGGTGTCGAACAGGTGGAGCGCGTCGAGCTCGAGGAGCATGGCCAGCTGGGTGCCCATGGCGGGCACGCGGTGCGGCCCGAGGGTGGCCACCAGCGAGTGCTCCCCGTGATGGCCGTAGACCACCACCTCGTGCCCCAGCGGCTCGGCGAAGTCGACGTCGAGCGTCAGGGGTGTCGTCTCGCCCGTCACCTCGCCGCTGCCTACCTCGTGGATCGCCTCGGGCCGGATACCGGCAGTCACCGGCGTCCCGCCCTTGCCGGCGGTCGCCTGCCGCCAGGCCGCCGGCACCGGCAGCCGCAGGTCGCCGGCGACGAAGGTGCCACCGCCGTCCTCGAGCGACCCCGCCAGCAGGTTCATCGGCAGCGTGCCGATGAACTGGGCGACGAAGAGGTTGGCGGGGCTGTCGTAGACCTCGAGCGGGCCACCCACCTGCTGCAGCTTGCCGGCGTTCATGCATGGCGATGCGGTGGCCCATCGTCATCGCCTCGACCTGGTCGTGGGTGACGTAGACGGTGGTGGTCTCGAGGCGCGCGCTGCAGGCTTGCGAGATCTCGGCGCGCATCTGCACCCGCAGCTTGGCGTCGAGGTTGGAGAGCGGCTCGTCGAAGAGGAAGACCGCCGGCTTGCGGACGATGGCCCGGCCCACCGCCACCCGCTGGCGTTGGCCGCCGGAGAGCTGCTTCGGCTTGCGGTCGAGCAGGTTGCCGATGCCGAGGATCTGCGCCGCCTCGTCGACCGGCTGGGCCATCTCGCGCGCGGCGTCTTGCGCATCTTGCAGCCCGAACTCGAGGTTCTCGCGCACCGTCATGTGCGGGTAGAGCGCGTAGCTCTGGAACACCATCGCGATGTCGCGGTCCTTCGGCGGGAGGTCGTTGACCACCCGGTCGCCGATCGAGATGGTGCCCGCGGTGATCTCCTCGAGGCCGGCGATCATCCGCAGCGCGGTCGACTTGCCGCACCCCGAGGGGCCGACCAGCACCATGAACTCGCGGTCGTGGACGTCGAGGTCGAGCGCCTCGATCACCGTGAGGTCGCCGTAGCGCTTGGTCACCTTGTCGAACACCACGTCGGCCATCGCTCGCACACCTCCTCAGGGGATCGCCGCCAAGATGCGGAAGCCGTGCGCGGGCACGCTCAGCGCCAGCTCGCCACTTGCAACCGGCGCCGTCTCGCCGCTCCATTCGTCGCGCACTGCCTTGGCGGCCCAGGCGGCGGGTGCCGCGAGAGTGGCGCCGGCAGCGGCGCCGCCGCGGTTGACTGCCACCAGGACCACCTCCCCGCTCGCCGCGTCGCGGCGGGAGAAGACGAGCAGGTCCCCTGCGCTCGCCACGCCCTCCTGGGTGCCCTCGGCGAGCGCCGGGTGGGCGCGGCGAATGGCGATCAGCCTCTGGTAGTCGCGCCGCAGCGCCTCGTCGCGCGGCCTGCCGGCACCGGGCAGGATCGCTCGCTCGCCCCACGGCATGTCGCTGCGGTTGTCCGGCCAGTCGCCGCCCAGGCGCCCGACCTCCTCGCCGTAGTAGATGACGGGGATGCCGCCGGTGGTGAGCTCGAGGGCGGCGGCGAGACGGAACAGATCCTTGTCGCCAGCGAGCTGGAACAGCGCTCCCGGCACGTCGTGCGAGGAGAGGAAGTGCGCCAGCAGGTGGCCGGCGCGCACCTTGCCGCGCGACTCGAGGTAGTGCTCGTAGGCGACGGTGCGGCCGCGACCCTGCACCCAGCCGAGGGTGCTGCCCTGGAAGCCGAAGTCGAAGCCGGCGTCGAGCTCGTCGGCGGCGAACCAGGGGTCGAGCACCTGCGCGTCGCCACCCCACACCTCGCCGAGCAGGAAGAAGCCGGGAGAGAGCTCGGCGCGGGTGCGCCGACGGTGCTGCTGCCAGAACTCGTGCGGCACGTGCTTGACGGTGTCGAGGCGGAAGCCGTCGACGCCGGCGCGCTTGGCGATCGGCAGCTGCCAGTCCATCAGCTGCTTGGCGATGGCGGGCACCTCGGTGCGGAAGTCGGGCAGCCCGGAGACGCAGCTGGTGAGGTCGTCGCTGCCGCAGCCGCCGTTGTCGCCGCTGCGCAGCCAGCTCCTCGTCACCGGGTCGGTCAGGTAATGGGAGTGGTAGCCGGCGTGGTTGTAGACGACGTCGAGCAGCACGCGGATGCCGCGGGCATGGGCGGCGGCGACCAGCGCCGCCAGCTCGGCCTCGCTGCCGAAGCGGCTGTCGAGGCGCGAGAAGTCGTCCGGCCAGTAGCCGTGGTAAGCCCAGTCAGGGAAGCCGGCACCGGTGACGAAGCCATCGATGTTCTTGACCACCGGCGTGATCCACAGCGCGGTGACGCCGAGCGAGGCGATCTCGTCGATCTGCTGGGTGAGCCCGGCGAGGTCGCCGCCATGGAAGGTCCCCTTGGCGGTGAGGTCGACGTCACGGTCGTTGCCGCGGTCGCCGTCGGCGAAGCGGTCGACGATGGCGAAGTAGAGGACCTCGCGCGACCACGGGCGAGCAGGCAGCGGAGCGGGAGCGACGCTCGCGACCGCGGGCGGGGCCGGCGCCGGCGGCCGCGGAGCACCGCTCGTGGTACAGGCGGCGGTGAGCGCCACCAGCGCGAGCGGCCATCCCGCGCGCCAGAGCCGCCGGGAGAGGTCCGACCGCGAGGAGACGCCAGCATTCGGCATCGAAGCTCTGATCCCGTTGACACTAGGAGCCCGGGGCTCCCGGCTCCACCCCCCGATGACACGGGGCCTCCCACCCGAAGGGGTGGGTATCGGACCCAGTGCCCAGTGCCCCTGGCGCACTCGAATCAAGAGCCGCCACAAGGAGAGGGTCCCGTTCTTGGCAGCCATGGAGCTGCTGCGGGGCTATTCTCGATCCGGAGCCGTCGGTCCGACAATCCCCGACGGGTGGGGGCCATCGCCCTGGACGGGCACCACCCGCGGGGGCGGCGGCCGGTGCGAGCCCGGCGACGCGCGGCGGGATGGTGAAGCCGTGACACCAAAGGCCACCTCACCCCGCCGGGTCGGCGGGCCTGCCGGCCGGCGGGCGTAGGCTGGGCTCGCAATGCCCACCGAGAACCCTACGCAGAACGAGCTCGTCGCCGCCTTGCCAGACGCCCTCCACGCCGCGCTCGGGGTGCGGCTGACGCCGCGCGGAGGTCACGCCATCGAAGAGCCCCGGCGTGGCGGAATCGCCCACGACCCGACGGTCGCGCCGGCAAGGCGGGGGCGCGGGGGCGTCCTGGCGACGGTGGCCGTCGTCTCCCTGGAGACGTCGACGTGGCGACTGGTGTGACCCGCTGGCCCGACCTCGTCCGCCGCTCCCGCGAGGTGGTGGCGACGCTGGTGCGTCACGGCCTGGGATCGCTGGCTCGCGAGCTGCGCCTCCGCCGCTGGCCGCCGCCGTGGCCCTGGCGCTCCGGCACCGCTGCCGACCTACCCACGCACGCCGCCCGCCTGCGGCTCGCCCTCGAGGAGATGGGGGCGACCTTCGTCAAGGTTGGGCAGATCCTCTCCACCCGCGCCGACCTGCTGCCTCCCGAGGTGATCGGGGAGCTTACGAAGCTGCAGGACGCCGCCCCCGCCGCGCCCTGGTCGGAAGTGCACGCGCTGCTCGAGGCAGAGCTCGGGCGGCCGCTCGCCGAGGCCTTCGCGGAGCTCTCACCCGAGCCCTTCGCCGCCGCCTCGCTGGGGCAGGTACACGCCGGCGTTCTTCCCGGCGGCGAGCAGGTGGCCGTGAAGGTGCTGCGCCCGGGGGTGGAGCGGCAGGTGGAGCTCGACCTCGCCGTCGTCAAGCGCCTCGGCGCCCTCGCCGCGCGCAACGCGGCGCTCGCCCCCTGGGAGCCGCAGCAGCTGGTCGACGAGCTGGCGCGGACGCTGCGCGCCGAGCTCGACTACCGGCGCGAGGCACGCAGCATCCAGCGTTTCGCCCGCCAGCTCGCCGGCCTGTCCGGCCTGCGGGTGCCGCGCCTCCATCCCGAGCTCTGCACCCGCCGGGTGCTCACCATGGAGCGGCTCGACGGCGTGCGCATCGACGACCTCGCCAGCCTCGCCGCGCTGGGCGTCGACCGTCCCGCCCTCGCTCACCGCATGGCGGAGGTGCTCTTCCGCTCCGCCCTCCAACACGGCTTCTTCCACGCCGATCCCCATCCCGGCAACTTCCGGGTGCTCGCCGACGGCACCCTGGTGATGCTCGACTTCGGCATGATGGGCTACCTGGCACGGCGCGAGCGCGAGGCGTTGATGGAGCTGCTGCTCGCCCTCGTCACCGGCGACGCCGACCGTTGCGCCGACCGTCTCGCCGAGCTCGGCGTGCGCGGCGGCGGCGGCGAGGAGCGCCGGCTCCGCCGGCAGCTCGCCCAGCTGCTCTTCGACTACGCCGAGCTGCCCTTCGGCGAGCTGCCCATGGGCGAGGTCCTCGGGCGCGTGCTGGAGATCGCCCGCACCCTGCGCCTGAGCCTGCCCACCGAGCTCGCGCTGCTCGCCAAGACGGTGCTGATGGCGGAAGGGCTCGGTATGCGGCTCGATCCCGGGTTCCAGCTCGTGCCGGTGGCGCGACCGCTGGTGCGGGAGGCGCTCGCTGCGCGCCTCCTGCCGCCGGGCGGCGACCGCCTGCTGCAGGCGGCGCTCGACCTCACCGGGGTCGCCCGCGAGCTGCCCGCCCGCGCCCGCCGGCTCGGCGATCGTCTCGATCGCGGCGCCCTGCAGGTGGAGGTGCAGCTCGACCAGCGCGCCTTCGTCCATGAGCTCGAGCGACTGGTGCGCAACCTGCGGGCGTCGGCGCTCAGCGCCGCCGCCATCGTCGCCATGGGCCTGCTCATCCTCGCCCACCCGCCGGCCGGCCTGGCGCGGTGGGCGCCGTGGCTCTTCGGCGGCGGCCTGCTGGTCACCCTCGGTCTGCTCGCCTACCTGGTGCTCGATAGCTGGCGCTCTCGGCGTCTGTGACACCCCCATCCCATGGTGGCGCGGCGCGCCGCCACCAGCGCCGCCCCACCACCGCGAACAGGCCCCCGGTGGCCAGCCCGGCGAGGCTGTCGACCGGGTAGTGAAACGCCCCGAGCACCGTGCTGGCGGCGATCGCCAGCACCCACGCCAGATAGAGCCAACGGGCGCGCGGGTAGAGCCGCGTTCCATAGGTCGCCGCCACCACGGCGGCAGCGGCGTGGGTGCTGGGGAAGGCGAGGCCACCGCGGTCGAACGCGCGATAGGCGTGCTCCACCGCGGTGGTGAAGAGCCCTCGCGACGGCACCAGCCGCGGCCGCCACGCCAGCGGGCCCGACACCGGGAAGAGGAAGCTCGCCGCGAAGTGGGAGAGCATGGCGAGGGTGAGGACGCCGACCTGCTCCGCCACCAGAGCCGGCCGCCGCCGTTCGGCTAGCAACGCCGGCAGGAAGAGGAGCAGGTAGTAACTGAGGTAGGCAGCGTGCACCGTCTCGCGCAGCAGGGGAGAGAGCAGGGGCGGAAGCTCCAGCCACCAGCGGCCGGGGAACAGCAGGCCGTCCCAGCGCGCCACCAGCGGATCGAGGTCGTGCGGCACCAACAAGTGCCGCAAGGCTCCCGCCTCCGGGTAGAGCGCGAGCAGCAGCGCCACCGGGTACCAGCGGTGCGCGAGCTTCCACGGCGAGCCGCGCCGCGCCAGGCGTGCGGCTCGCGCCAGCGCCGGCACCGCGACGAGCACCGCCGCGTGCGCCAGCACCAGGAGGGGCCACGCCGGAGGCCGCCGCAGCAGCACCAACAGGCCCACCCATGCCGTGTAGGCGAGCACCACCCGATCCGCCGCACCGAGGGCGGTCGGCCCGACGCGCTGGCCGCCGGAGGTCGCCGCGCGCGCGGCCTCCACCGCGACCGGCGCGCCGCCGCTCATGGCGCGCCGTCGTAGATGCGGTAGGTCTTGTAGGGCACCGCGCCGAGACCATCCAACACCCGGCGCATCGGCACGTTGCTCTCCAGGATCCACGACAGCTCGCCCCACCGGAACCCCTTGCGGCGACCCGTTTCCATCGTCTCGGCGTAGAGGGCAGCGTCGATGCCGCGATGGCGCCACGCGGCGAGCACACCCATGATCAGCACGCGCCCCACCGCGATGTGCCGGCGGTGCCACCAGAGCTTCGCCCAGCCGAAGGGGAGCAGCCGCCCGTCGAGGTGGCGCAGCGCCTGATTGAGATCCGGCAGCGTCACCGACACCCCCACGGGCTCGTCCCCCGCCTCGGCGAGCAGCACCAGCTCGGGGTCGACCACCGGCAGCAGATCGCGAGCGAGCCGCCTCACCTCCTGGCGCGACAGGGGCACCGCCCCCCAGTTCTCCGCCCACGCCGCTGAGTGCACGCGGTGGATGCGGTCGACCTCGTCGTCGAAGTGGTCGAGGTCGACGGGGCGCAAGCGGATGCCTGTTCGCGCCAGCCGCTCGCGCACGGCCAGCAGACGCGGCGGCGTCTCGGCCGGCACCTCGAAGCGGTAGGCCAGCAGGTCCTGGGCCTTGGCCATGCCGCAGCCCTCGAGCAGCGCCGGGTAGTAGGGCGGGTTGTAGGCCATCAGCAGCACCGGCGGCAGACCGTAGGCGTCGAGCAGCACGCCACACTCGTCGTTGATGGTGAAGCTGGTCGGCCCGCGCAGGCGGGTGAGACCGGCGGCACGCACCCATTCCCCGGCCCGACCGAGCAGCGCCCGCGCCACGGCGGGATCGTCCAATGCCTCGAAGAAGCCGAAGAAGCCGGTGCCGTCGCGGTAGGTATCGAGATGGCGCCGATTCTCGATGGCGGCGATCCTCCCCACCACCTCGCCGCCACGCTCGGCGAGAAACAGCTGCGCCCGCGAGTGCTGGAAGAACGGATTGCCCGCCGGCGACAGCTGGCGCCGCTGCTCGTGCAGCAGCGGTGGCACCCAGCAAGGGTTGCCTTGGTAGATCCGCCAGGGGAAGTGAATGAACCGGGAGAGCTCCCGGCCTGCCGCGACCGGGACGACCCGCAGCACGGGTGCCCCTGCGCGCGCTCGCACCGTCAGAACCGCCGGCCGAGGCCGACCCAGTAGTTGGGCCCGCTGGAGTCGGTGTCGGCCAGCACCTCGGGCGCCGGCGCCAGCGAGCCGCTGGCGGCGACGTGATGGGTGAGACGGCCCCAGAAGTAGGCGACGCCGACCTCGGCGTACCAGCCCCGGGTCACGCCGAACGGCACGTCGAGCCCGAGCCCGGCCGTCGCCACCGGGAAGCTGCCGTCGTTGCGTACGCGCAGACCCTCGTCGAGGAAGTCGTTGCGCAGTGTCAACGTCGTGGTGTCGCGCTCGTAGCCGAATCCGACGCCGGCGAGCACGAAGGGGAACGCCCGCGCGCAGCCGGGGCACGGCAGGAAGTGTGCCGCCGCCATGAGGTCTGCGAAGACGCTGTAGCGCTGCTCGAAGGCCAGCCGGGCGGGACCGGCCTCGGTGTCGATGGTGGCCCTGCCGTCGATGGCTCCCCGGCTGTAGTCGCCCTCCACCCCCACCAGCCAGCGCGGCGAGACCTGGCGGAGCACCTTGAGACCGAGGCTCAGGTTGTGGACGTCCCCCCAGTCCTCGAAGTTGGTGCCGAAGGCGCGGTTGATCTCGGCAATCTGCTCGTTGGTGCGGGTCTGCTTGGGAAAGGCCTCCTGCAGGTAGAGGGTGGCCGCCCATCCGGGCTCACGTTGCGCCAGCGCCGGGGCGGGGAGAAGGAGCAGGACTGCCAGCCAACTGGTGCGCCGCATGGTCACCTCCAGTCCAGCGAGCACCCTCCGCCGGATGCACGCCCTCGAGTCTGCGCGCCCGGAGAGCCCAGCGCCCCGGCTCGGCGGGTGGGGGTCCCCGGCGCGTCGGGCGGCTGCCCAGACCGACCGTGGTGACGGTCAGGCGGTGCCGGCGTGGGCCCGCCGGGGCACCACCAGCACGGCGCAACCGGCGTGCTGGGCGACGCGCTCGGCGGTGCTCCCGAGCAGCGCGCGGGCGGTGGCGCCGCGGCCACGGGTCCCCACCACCAGCAGGTCGACGTCGGCCTCCTTGGCGGCCGCCACCAGCATCGGCGCGGGGACGCCGCACCGCAGCTCCGCGCGCACCGGGATGCCCTCGGCGCGGAGCTTGGCGGCTTCAGCGGCGAGGGCAACCTCGACCTGTCGTTCCCCAGCGGCAACGAACTGCTGCACCGTCGCTGTCATCTCCGCCGGATCGAAGGTCAGCTCGGGCGCGAAGACGTGCACGAGCACGACGTCTCCCAACCGCGGCGCCAGCAGCCGCGCCGCCGCCTGCACGGCCGCCGTCGCATCGCCCGAGAAGTCGGTGGCGGCGAGGGCTCGCCACGGACCTGTCGGTGGCTCGCCGTCACCCCCGTGCAGGACCAGGACCGGGCAGTCCGCGCCCGCGATCAGCCGCTGCGCGGTGCTACCGAGCAACAGGTCGCGCCAGCCGTGGAGCCCGCGCGCCCCCACCACCACGAGATCCGGCCGGCAGCGGGCGGCGACCCTGAGCACCACCTCGGTCGGCGCCCCGACCTCGAGCTCGCAGCGCACGTCGTGCAACCGCATTCGCAGCGGTGCGGCCAGCTGCTCGAGCCGGCGCCGGGTGCCCACCCGTAGCTCCTCGGCCATCACCGCCGCCATCTCGCTGACCCCGGCAAGGTGCGGCCAGTGCAGCGCATGGACCAGCCACAGCACCGCCCCGCGGGCCTCCGCGAAGTGCGCCCCCCAGGCCAGCGCGATCGCGCTCTCCGGGGAGAAGTCGGTCGCCACCAGCAGGCTTCGTTCGGGGACCTCGCTCATTGGTTCCAGCGTAGCCGAGGTCAGGCGGGTGGGCTCCCGCCCACCGGCGCGGGAAGGGTCGACACCGCAGCGGGCCCACGCCCACGGCGGCGGCCGGGCGCGGGCGACTCGAACGATGGCGCCCGCCGCCGCATTCGTGGCATGATCGGCGCCGCACACCCACGCAAGCGTGGCATGAGCGAACAAGACGATCGCGGCCGGTTGTCGCGGCGGTCCCTGGTCAAGGCCGGGCTCGCGGGCGGCACGTTGGCTCTCGCCGGCGGCGCCCTGCGCGCCGCGGCAGCGGACCCGGAGCAGCCGGCTGCGACGGCGTCGACGCCCCCCTTCGAGCTCGAGGAGCTCACTCTCGCCCAGCTGCAGGAGGGCATGCAGGCGGGCCGCTACACCGCCCGCTCGCTGGTCGCCGCGTACAGCGAGCGCATCCACGAGCTCAACACCCAGGGGCCCGAGCTGCGCGCCGTGATCGAGCTCGACCCCGACGCCGCGGCGGTTGCCGAGGGGCTCGACCGCGAACGCCGCGAGCGCGGGGCGCGCGGGCCGCTGCACGGCATCCCGGTGCTGCTCAAGGACAACGTCGGCACCGCCGACCACACCACGACGACCGCCGGCTCGCTCGCCCTCGCCGGCTCGGTGCCGCCGCGCGACGCCTTCATCGCCGCGCAGCTGCGTGCCGCCGGCGCCGTCCTGCTCGGCAAGGCCAACCTCTCGGAATGGGCGAACTTCCGCTCCGAGCGCTCGTCGAGCGGCTGGAGCAGCCGCGGCGGCCAGTGCCGCAACCCCTACGCCCTCGATCGCAACCCCTCGGGCTCGAGCTCGGGCTCGGCGGTGGCGGTCTCCGCCAACCTCTGCGCCGTCGCCGTCGGCACCGAGACCGACGGCTCCATCGTCTCCCCCTCCTCGCGCTGCGGCATCGTCGGCATCAAGCCCACGCTCGGCCTGCTCAGCCGCGCCGGCATCGTCCCCATCGCCCACAGTCAGGACACCGCGGGCCCGATGGGTCGCTGCGTGGCCGACGCGGCGACCCTGCTCGGCGTCCTCGCTGGTGTCGACGAGCGCGACCCGGCCACCCTCGCCAGCCGCGGCAAGGCGGCCGCTGACTACACCCGCTTCCTCGACGCCGAGGGCCTGCGCGGCGCCCGCATCGGCGTCCACCACCCGCGCTCGCTCGCCGGCAACCCACACGTCGATGCCATGCTCGCCTCGGCCCTGGCGGCGCTCACCGACCACGGGGCGACGCTCGTCGACGGCGTCGAGCTCGACCGCGGCAAGCTCGGCGACGCCGAGCTCCAGGTGCTGCTCTACGAGTTCAAGGCCGACCTCGAGCGCTACCTCGCCGAGCTCGGGCCGGCGGCGCCGGTCAAGTCGCTCGCCGACGTGATCGCCTTCGACGAGGCCCACCGCGATGCCGTCATGCCCTTCTTCGGACAGCGACATCCTCGTCGCCGCCGAGAAGAAGGGGCCGCTCAGCGAGAAGGCCTACCTCGACGCCCGCGCCACCTGCCTGCGCTACGCGCGCCAGGAGGGTCTCGACGCCGCGCTCGCCAAGCACGAGCTCGACGCCATCGTGGCTCCCAGCGGCGGCCCCGCCTGGCTCATCGACCTCGTCAACGGCGACTCGGGGACCGGCGGCAGCTCGACCTTCCCGGCCGTCGCCGGCTACCCCAGCATCACCGTTCCCGCGGGGTGGGCGCACGGCCTGCCGCTCGCCGTCTCCTTCATGGGCGCGGCGTGGAGCGAGCCGACGCTGGTGCGCCTCGCCTTCGCCTTCGAGCAGGCCACCCGCGTGCGCCGGCCACCGCGCCTGCTGCCGACGGCGCCGCTCGCGGAATGAGGGCCGCAGGCTCCGAGCCCCCGCGGCACGACCCGGCGCCCTCGCGCGCGGCATCGCTCAGGGCGAGCTGGCGCTCCACCGCGCCGTAGTGCCGACCTCGAAGCCGTCCTCGAGCGGCCGCACCAGCTCATCGGCTCCGGCGTCGTGCGTGGCACCCGCCGCGTTGGGCCGCAGCGGGTCGTCGAAGCCGCGCGTCTCGCCATCGAGGTCCCACGCGCGCGTGTTGGCGGCCGCGCGCGCTCGATCACCGAGTACCTCTCCGACCTCGGCTCGAGGTCGACGCCGACCGCACCGAGGAGGCCGCTCGCTACGCCAGCGCGGCGGTCGCCGAGCTGCGTGTGGCCGGCGACGAGCACGGCGTGGTCGAGACCGCCGGCGTGCTCGCCTGGGCCGAGGCGCGATGCGGTGAGCTCGTCGACCAGCGGCTGGCACTCGCCCGCCTCCTCCCCAGCTGTGGCGACCCCGAGGGTGCGCGGGCGCTCGCCGTGGCATGGATCGCCGAGGGCAAGCGCTGCGCGGAGTCGTGCGCGATGCCGAGCGGATCGTCGCCTCGCTGCCGGCGGCACCGACCGGCGGCCTCAGCACAGCGCCGCGACCGCCGCCGGCGGCGACCACCACTCCCAGCTGACGGCGAGAGCTGGCGCGCGCCGGTGCAGCGGCCGCGCCGCGCGCCGCGCTGCTATGCTGCGGCGGCCCCGCCCGACCGCATGACCGCGGACCCCGATATCCACACCCCGCCGCTCTTCGGTGCGCGCGGGGTCGCCAAGCGCTACCGGCTGGGGCGGGTGCCGGTGGCGGCGCTCACGGGCGTCGACCTCGACGTCGCCGCCGCCGAGGTGGTGGCCCTCGCGGGGCCCTCCGGCAGCGGCAAGACCACCCTCCTCAACCTGCTCGGCGGGCTCGACGTCCCCGACGCCGGCGAGGTGCGACTCGGCGGCCGCAATCTCGGCGGCATGAGCGAAGGGGAGCGCACCCTGCTGCGCCGTCGCGAGCTCGGCTTCGTCTTCCAGACCTTCAACCTGGTGCCGGTGCTCACCGCCCTGGAGAACGTCGAGTACCCGCTGTGGATCGCCGGCACCGCTACCGCCGAGCGCCGCCGCCGCGCCGCCGAGGCGCTCGCCGCCGTCGGGCTCGGCGATCGCGCCCGCCATCGCCCGGACCAGCTCTCGGGAGGCGAGCGCCAGCGGGTGGCGATCGCGCGCGCCCTCGTGCACCGGCCGCTGGCGGTGCTCGCCGACGAGCCCACCGGCAACCTCGACTCGACGACGGCGCAGCAGGTGCTCGAGCTGCTCCTGCGCTGGAACGAGCAGAGCGGCGCCACGCTGCTCATCGCCACCCACGACCCGGCGATCCTCGCCCGCGTGCCGCGACGCGTCCGCCTGCGCGACGGCCGGGTGATCGCCGACGAACGCGGCCCGCTGACTTCGGGGGGCGTGCCCTCGTGAGATGGGCACGGATGGCGCTGCGCAACCTGGCGCGCAATCGCCGGCGCACGGCGATCTCGCTGCTGGTGGTGGCGGCCGGCAGCGTCGCCCTGCTGCTCACCAGCGGCTTCATCGTCTTCAGCTTCCGCGGCCTCGAGGGGGCGCTCATCCACGGTGGCCTCGGGCACCTCGAGGTGGCGCCCGCCGAGGCCGCCGGCAGCGGCCACCTCGACCGGCCGGTGAGCGGCGCGCTCGCGGACTGGCGAGCGTTGCAGCGCCGACTGGCGACGCTGCCCGCGGTGGCCTCGGTGGCGGCCAACGTTCACCTCATGGGGATGGCCTCGACGCCCGCGGGTCGCAGCGCCTCGTTCGTCGCCGTGGGCGTCGAGCCCGACCGCGAGCGTGCCATGGGCTTCGCCACCAAGCTGCGCGCGGGAAGGGATCTTCCCGACGCCGCGCCGGCGGAAGGGGAGGACGTGGTGCTGCTCGCCAGCGGCCTCGCCGCGGCGCTCGACGCACGGCCTGGCGACGTCGTCACGCTCCTTGCCCTCACCCCCGACGGATCGCTCAACGCCCTCGACGTGCGCGTCGCCGGCACGATCACCACCGGGGTGCAGGACCTCGACAGCCGCTTCGCCAAGCTCCACCTGGCGAGCGCCCAGCGCCTGACCCAGAGCGCGTCGGTCTCGGACCTGCTGGTGATGCTGCGCGACGGCACCTCGCTCGCCGCCGGCAGCCGCGCCGTCACGGCGGCCGTGGCCGGCCACCGGCCGCCGCTCGCGGTGGTCGACTGGAAGGCGCGCGCCCCCTTCTACGAGCAGGTGCGCAACCTCTATCTGGGTATCTTCTGGTTCCTCGGCTCGGTGATCCTCGTGCTCGTCGTCCTCTCGGCCTCCAACACCCTGCTGATGGCGGTGCTCGAGCGCACCCGCGAGCTGGGGACGCTGCGCGCCATCGGCACCAGCCGCGCCCAGGTGGCGGCGATCGTGCTCCTCGAGGCGCTGTGGCTGGGGCTGCTCGGCGGCGCCCTCGGCTGCGTGCTGGGCTGGGCGGCGACGCTGGCCATCAACGCCAGCCACCTGCAGATGCCGCCGCCACCCGGCGCCGTCGATCCCATCGACGTCGAGCTGGCGCTCGTGCCGATGGCGTTTGCCGGCACGGTGGCGCTGATGCTGGTGGTGCTCGCCGTCGCCGCCGCGGTGCCGATCGGGCGCGCGGTGCGGCTGCGGGTCGCCGAGGCCCTCACCTCGCTGTAGCGATGGCTCGGTTGGCGGCCGCGACAGGAATCCCCACCCTGCGGTCCCACGTTGCAAGGGTGATGTCCGCTCACCGGCGACCCCACCGTGACCCCCGCCGCTCGGCCCGCGCGTGGCTGCGCCGGCGGGCGCTGGCGCTTGCCGCGAGCGCGCTCGCACTGGGCGCAGCTGCGCCCGCCGCGACCGAGGCGCCGACGGCCGCCGATCGCGAGCTGCTCGCCGCCGCCGACCTCGGCCGCGCGCAGCCGGCGGCGTTCCGTTCCGAGGTGCGCGTCGAGCCGCTGGCAGGCAGCGGCGCGACGAGCTTCGAGGTCTGGCGCGACGGCGACCTCGCCCTCGTCCGCTACCTCGACCCGCGGCAGCGCGGCAAGGCGTTCCTCGAGCGCCCGGAGGGCACCTGGCTGCTGGCACACGGCGCAC
Organism: Thermoanaerobaculia bacterium; assembly: GCA_963837455.1. Taxonomy (GTDB): domain Bacteria; phylum Acidobacteriota; class Thermoanaerobaculia; order Multivoradales; family JAIOJS01; genus DASYQD01. Next base: position 490,404 of record CAWINM010000001.1, read on the forward strand.
GGCCGGTGAAGCTGGGCACCGCCAGTCGCGTGGCGGCGGGGACGAGCTTTCAGGAGCTCGTGGGTCTCTCCTTCTCGCGCGACTTCACGCTCGAGGCGGTCTCCCACCAGGGAACCGGCGAGGGCGAGCTGGTGACCTTCTCGCTGCACGCCGCACACCCCGGGCTGCCCTATGCGCGCGTCGACTACGTCGTGCGCGCCGCCACGCGCCGCCCGCTGCGCATCGAGTACCGCCTCGACTCCGGTCGGCTGGCGCGCATGGTGGAGCTCGTGGCCTGGCGGCCGGGCCTGCCGCCGATCCCCTCCGAGACGGTGGCGAAGGACCTGCTCGGCGGGCGGCCGCCGGTGCGCGTGCGGCTGCTCGAGCTCGAGGCGCGGCAGCCGCCGCCGCATCTCTTCGAGCTGTCGCCCGCCGGCGATGCCGCGCGAGCCGCGCTCGCCGCCGCCGCACCCTGAGACCTCGGCCGCGACGAGCTCGCAGCCGCGGGTGTACCACCGCCTCCTCGCCATGACCCTGCCGACCTGGCACCCGCCTGGGGCCTCACGAGCTGCAGCTGATCGTCGGCAGTCGGCCCGGGGGTTGAGCGCCGGCGGCGGGGAGCTCAGTGGGCGGTGGGCAACAGCGCCGCCGCCACCGACGCCCCGCCCTCGACGCAGTCGGCGACGCCGGCACCGCGCAGCCAGTTGCCGGCGAAGCGCATCCCGGGCAGCGCCGCCTCGAGCTCGTCGGCGAGCGCCACGAAGCGGCCGTGGCCGATCTCATACTGCGGGATGGCCCGCGGCCAGCGGCGCACGACGACAACCGCCGGCGTGCCGCGCACGCCGAGCGTGCGCTCGAGGTCCTCGCCGGCGATGCGCGACAGCTCTTCGTCGTCGCGCGCCGCCAGCTGGGGCGCGCCGCGACCGCCGAGGAAGCAGGTGAGGAGCACGTGCCCAGCGGGCGCGCGGCCGGGGAAGAGGCTGGAGGTGAACAGGCAGCCGAGCAGCCGCAGCCCCGAGCCCGGGGCGGCGAGGAACCCGAAGCCGTCGAGCGGGTGTGCGACGTCGTCGCGCGCGAAGCCGAGGGCGAGCACGGCGACGGGGGCGTACGGCACCTCGGCGAGCGCCGCGCTCCCCCCCGCGCTCGCCGGGTGGAGCAGGCACGCCGCCTGCGCCGCCGGCACCGCCATCACCACCCGCGGCGCGGTGTAGACGCCGGCCGCGCTCTCCACGACGAAGCCGCCGCCGGTGTCGCGGCGCACGGCCTCGACGGGGGCGCGGCGCCGCAGCTCGGGAACGGCGGCCGCGAGCCGCTCGCCGAGCGTGGCGAGACCGTCGCGGAAGCTCACCACCGGGCTACGGAAGGCCGCCGCACCGGCACGACGGGCCGCCCGCGCGGCGCGCAGCAGACTGCCGTGGCGGGCTTCGAGCTCGACCAGCCGCGGCAACGCCCAGCGCGCCGACAGACGCTCGGCGTCGCCGGCGTGGATCCCGGCGACGAACGGCGCGGCGAAGACCTCGAGCGCCTCGGCGCCGAGCCGCCGGCGCACGAAGTCGGCCACCGTCTCCTCGCGGCCGGCGGCCGGCGGCGGCGCCCAGGGCTCGCGAGCGAGCGCCAGCTTGCCGTGCCAGCTCAGCAACGGCGAGGCGAGCAGCTGCAGCGGCGAGGTCGGCAGCGCCGTCAGCGCGCCGTCGCGCCAGAGGTAGCGTCGCGACGCCAGCGGCGCCGCCGGCAGGCGCTCGGCGCCGAGGCCGCAGTGCTCGATCAGCGCCGAGAGCGCCGGCCGCTCGGCGACCGTGTTGGGCCCCAGCTCGAGCAGCCAGTCGCCGTCGCGGCGGGTATCGAGCGTGCCGCCGACGAGCTCGCCGGCCTCGAGCAGTGTCACCGCGAGGCCGGCGCCGGCGAGGTGGTAGGCAGCGGTGAGGCCGGAGATCCCCGCCCCCACCACCACGGCGTCGCGCCGCTCAGCCGTGGAAGCGCTCCCCGCGCGCCGCCATCTGGCGCAGGAGGGGCGCCGGCTCGAGGCGCTTGCCGTGGCGCGCCGCGTAGCCGTCGAGACGGCGCACGATCTCCTCGAGACCGACACGGTCGGCCTCGCGCAGGATGCCGCCGCGGAAGGGAGGGAAGCCGAGGCCGAAGATGACACCGATGTCGATCGCGTCGGGGTTGGTGAGGATCCCCTCCTCCATGGTGCGAGCCACCTCGTTGAGCATCTGCAGCCAGCAACGCTCGGCGATCTCCGCCGCCGGCAGCGGTCGCGGGCTCCAGCCGAGGAGCCCGTAGACGGCGGGGTCGGGCCGCTTTCCGCCGTCGTGGCCGCGGCCGGCGCCCGTGCGCTTCGCCTCGCCGTCGTAGCGGTAGAAGCCCTGCCCCGCCTTGCGCCCCTGCCGGCCGTCGGCGAGCATCTTGGCGAACGCCAGCGGCGGGTCGAGGCGGTCGCCGAGGCGCGCCAGCAGCACCTCTCCGGCGTGGGTGGCGACGTCGAGCCCGACCTCGTCGAGCAGGGACAGGCCACCCGCCGGCCAGCCCCAGGCCTTGAGCGCGGCGTCGACCTCCTCGATCGTCGCCCCGCCGAGCAGGCACCACACCGCCTCGTTGAGGAACGGCCCCAGCACACGGCTGGTGAAAAAGCCCGGGCCGTCGCCGACGACGATCACCGTCTTGCCCATGGCGCGCCCGACGGCCACGGTGGTGGCCACCACCTCGGGCGCCGTGCCCGGGTGGCGAATCACCTCGACGAGCGGCATGCGGTGCACCGGGCTGAAGAAGTGCATCCCCACCACCTGCTGCGGGCGCGCGCTCGCCGCCGCCAGCTCGGCGATGGGGATCGCCGAGGTGTTCGAGGCGAAGATCGCCCCTGCCGGCGTCGCCGTCTCGACCTCGCGGAGCACCTGCCGCTTGACCTCGAGGTCCTCGAACACCGCCTCGACGACGAAGTCGAGGTGGTGGAGGGATTCGTACTCGAGGGTGGGATGGATGCGTGCCAGCGCCTGCTTGCGGTCGACGTCGCTCTGCCGGCGCCGTGCCACCAGCTCCGCCTCGCGGTCGGCGCAGTACTTCATGCCGCGGGCGAGGGCGGCGAGGTCGCGGTCCTTGATCACCACCGGCGTGCCGCGATGGGCGATCGACTGGGCGATGCCCGCACCCATCAGCCCGGCGCCCAGGACGCCGACGCGCGGCACCGGTCGCGCCCCGCGGGCGAGCTGCGCCGCTTTGCCGTCGACGCCGCCCTTCATGAGGAAGATGCCGATGAGGCTCCGCGCGGTGTCGCTGCTCACCAGGTCGACGAAGGCCTCGGACTCGACCGCCAGCGCCTGCGGCAGCGGCAGCCGCAGCCCCTTCTCCACCACCTCGATGGCGCGCAGCGGCGCCGGGTAGTGTCCGCTGGTCTTGCGCAGGGTCCTGGCGCGCGCCCGGTCGTAGACCAGCCTGCCGCCGAGCGGCGAGCGGGCGACGAAGTCGCCGAGGCGTCCGCCCCAGCCCCCTCGCGGTCGCGGTCGACCGCGCTTGCCGCGCGCCAGCAGGGCTACCGCGACGCGCCCGAGGATGGCCGGCGCGCAGGTCTCGTCGACGAGCCCCAGCTTGCGGGCCCGCGACGCCGGCACCTGGCGGGCGGTGAGGATCAGCTCGAGGGCAGCCGCCACGCCGATCAGGCGCGGCAGCCGCTGCGTGCCGCCCAGTCCGGGGATGATCCCGAGCTCCACCTCGGGGAGACCCAGGCGGGTCTTCTCGTGCTCGCTCGCCAGCCGCCAGTCGCAGCAGAGCGCCAGCTCGAGGCCGCCGCCGAGACAGGCACCGTGGATGGCGGCGACGGTGGGGAACGGCAGCTCGGCGACCCGGGAGAACAGGGCGTGACCCCGACGCAGGAGCTCGCGCGCGGCGGCGCGGCCGGCCGCCGAACCGTCGGAGAGCTGTGCAATCTCCTCGACGTCGGCACCGGCGACGAAGGTGTCGGGCTTGCCCGAGCGCAGCACCAGGCCGCGCAGCGGCTCGCTCGCGAGCCCGGTGAGCTGCTCGTCGAACCAGCCCAGGAGCGCCTGCGAGAGGGTGTTCACGCGCTTGCCCGGTGCGTCGAAGACGAGCCAGGCGACACCGTCACGAACGCTGAGGGTGGCGGGCAGCGCCGGGGCGCCGGTGGCGGGCGGTGCGGCGTCCGGCGTCGGGACACCTTCGCTGGCGCCCGCCGGCCCCAATTCGCCGGCCGCCTTCGTCGACTTTCTCGCTCGCGCCATGGCTCGCCCTCCGCGGCATTGCCGTACCGCGGCAATCTTACCGGCATGCGGCACCGGCGACTGCCGAGCGGGCCAACAGGGCGCGCTCCTTGCGCCGCGGCCAGGGTTCGTCGCCTGGCGATGCCCGCGCGCGGCCGGCAGGCGCCGGCGCGACGCCGTACCCGTGGCCCTACGGCTTTGGCGGCAGCGCCCCGAGCGCCGCCGGCCAGGTGGCGCGCAGGTCGGCGCCGCGCAGCACGCCGCCGCCCTTCTCCTGCAGCTTGCGCAGCGTCCGCACCGGCAGTCGCCCCTCGGAGCCGAGCAGCGCCTGCGCGGCGAAGAACAGCCGCGCCTGGCGCCGCAGCTCGAGTGCCAGCGGATCGCTGGTCGCCACCCCCTGGGGTCCATCGCGACGGTGCAAGGTGTCCCAGAAGCCGGTGACGTCGGCGGCGCGCCCGGGGCCCATCTGCTGGGCGGCGTCGAGGCTCATCGCCTGGGCGAGCAGGTCGACGATCCACGGCTCGTCGCCGGCGAAGCCGGCGGCGGTCACCAGGTCGCGCGCCGTCACGCTCAGCGCCAGGGCGTCGGCGGGGGCGAGGCTCGCCGCTTCCTCGGCGGTGCCCATGAGCGGCGTGCCGGAGAGCGGCGGCAGCGCCCCGAGCACTCCTTGCCAGAGCGCCACCGTGGTGGCGTCGCCGGCGGCGGGCAGCGCCACCACCCGCGTCCCGGCACGGCAGGGGATGCCGTAGGGGCAAGGCAGCCGCGCCTGCTGCCACTCCTCGTGGCCGAGCACCAGGCCGACCAGGCGCGCCGGGTGTCGGGTGCGGTGCGCGGTCTCCGTCGCCAGGCCGCGCAGCCAGGTCTCGACGTGCGCCGCCCGGTCGAGCGTGCCGGGCACGTAGCGTACGTCGCAGGCGTCGTCGGCAAGGAGGAGCAGCTGCGCCAGCAACGTCTCCGGCACCGTCGACGCCATCACCGCGGTGGTGTCGTCGCGATCGAACCCGGAGGCGGCGCGCACCGGCACGCCGGTGGCAAAGGTGGCGAGAGCGAGGCTCGCCACCGCCAGCGGGAGGCGCCGGCGGCCGGATCGCTGCGGCACGGTGGCCCGCAGCATATCCCCATGAGCGCCGCCTGGCGCCGGCAGACGACCACCGTGGCGGCATAGAATCGTCATAACCGAGGGGGACGCATGGACGGCAGCGAGTTCATCGCCGTGCTGGTGACCGAGATGGAGACGCTGTTCGCTCGCCTCGGCGAGAGCGAGGCGCTGGAGGCGGAGTCGGAGGGGAAGGTCGAGGTCAAGATCCTGCTCCGGCTGGCGCTGAAGAGCGAGCTCGAGGCGAGCGAGATCGCCGGGCTGTGGATGCCGACCACGCCGGAGATCGACGCCAAGCTGCTGCTCGCCGAGCAGTGCGGCGACGAGATGAAGCACTACGAGCTGATCTGCGCGCGGCTCGGCGAGCTGGGCGAGGACCTGAGCGCCTTCGACCCGCTCGCCGAAGGGTACAGCCCGCTCTACCACTACCTTCGCGGCCTGCGCTCGACCGTCGAGCGGGTGGCCGCCGGCCCCTTCGCCCGCGAGGCGATCGCCAAGGTGCGCAACGCGCAGTTCATCGCCTTCTGCGACGCCGTGGGCGACACCGCCACGGCCCGCCTCTACCGCGACGTCATCCAGCCCGAGGAGATCAAGCATCACGAGCTGGCGCGCGGCATCCTCGAGCGCCTGTGCACCAGCGCCGAGCTGCAGGAGCTCGCCGCGGCGGCGACGCGCAGCACGCTCGCCATCGCCGACGAGCTGCGCACGCTGGCGGAGAAGTCGACCGGCATGCACGCCATCCCGGTGTCGTAGCCACGGCCGTGGCGGGGGCCGCGCCGCCGCTCGCATCGACGCCCCGCACGGGGCTTCCCATCGCGGGCCGGGGCTCGCTCCCCGCCCGCCAGCAGGAGACCGCGAGATGAAACCGATCGCCACCATCGCCGTCCTCGGCGCCGGCACCATGGGCAGCGGCATCGCCCAGGTGGCGGCGCTGGGCGGCTACGACACGCACCTCTTCGACGTCGCCGCCGGCGCCCTCGACAAGGCCCGCCAGGCCATCGAGCGCACGCTCGACAAGGGGGTGAAGCTGGGCAAGGTGGACGCCGCGGCCGCGGCGGAGACGCTCGCCCGCGTCCGCTGCGACGCTGACCTCGCCACCGCCGTGGCGACTGCCGACCTGGTCATCGAGGCGGTGCCCGAGACCATGGCGCTCAAGGTGGAGACCTTCGCCGCGGTGGCCCGCAGCTGCCCTGCAGACGCTCTCTTCGCCTCCAACACCTCCGGCCTGTCGATCACCGAGATCGCCGGCGCCTCGGGGCGCGCCGACCGCTTCGCCGGCATGCACTTCTTCAACCCGGTGCACCTCATGAAGCTGGTCGAGCTCGTCCGCGGCCTCGAGACCAGCGAGGCGACGCTCGCGGCGATGGCCGCGGTGGCGGCGCGCATGGGCAAGGAGGTGGTGGTGGTGCGCGAGGCGCCGGGCTTCGTCACCTCGCGCATCAACGCGCTCATCGGCAACGAGGCGTTTCGCATGCTCGAGTCCGGCGTCGCCAGCGCCGAGGACATCGACAAGGCGCTCAAGCTCGGCCTCAACCATCCGATGGGACCCTTCGAGATGGTGGACCTGGTGGGGCTCGACGTGCGGCTGTCGATCCTCCACTACCTGCACCAGACGCTCGGCGAGACTTACCGGCCGAGCAACCTGCTGGCGCAGTACGTCAAGGCCGGGCGGCTGGGCAGGAAGAGCGGCAAGGGCGTCTACGTTTACGACCAGGAAGGAAAACGCATCGGCTGAGGGGTGAGCGACTGGCGTCAGCGCGGAAAGAGCTCGCTGACGTCGATCGTCGCCGCGGAGCCCGGAACCTCGAGCCGATCGCCGGCGCCGCCGGTGTGCTGCGCGAGGTAGCCATCCGGCGATGGAGCGCTATACACCTCGACGAGATCCCGGCCGAGATCGAGTATCCAGACGGTCTGTATCCCCGCCCGGGAGTACAGCGGCAGCTTGACCGTCCGGTCGTAGCTGGCCGACGAATCCGCGACCTCGACGAGCAGGAGCACGTCGGCCGGCCGGGGATGCCCCGAAGCGTAGGAGTCGGCGCGCGACCGGGCAAGGCAGACATCGGGCTCCGGCTCGCTGAAGTCGTCGAGGACCACCGGGCTCTGCACCCTGACGAGCGCTCGCCTGCCCACCGCCTCTACCAGCAGGTGCGTCAGGCAAGCTACGGAGGCCGCGTGGCGGCCGCCGATCGGCGACATCATCACGATCTCCCCCTCGATGAGCTCGACGCGATCGTCCTGGTCGAGGATTCCCACCTCGGCGAGTCGGTAGTACTCGTCCACCGTGAACCGATAGTGGGCGACAGGCAAGCTCATCGGGAGGAATTCTACGACGCTCCCGCGCCGGCGGTGCATCGCCCGTAGCCCACCTCGGCTGGCGAACCGTCTTTCGTTCCTGGCAAGGCCCCCGGCGAGCACCCGGATCTTGCGAGGAGGTGTGACGCGGCAACAGGCGCAACGGGCGGCTAGAGACCGCAGCGACGAGCTGCGGTCGCACCGCGAGTCTGCTGTCGCGGAGACTCGCACTCTGTATTCTTGGGCCGAGGGAATGGCTTGGGCAGCCTTGTTGCTGGCGAGGTAGTCGCGGATCGCTGCGACGACGCGGGGAATACGCAACGCGGCATCTCCGCCGAGCTGCGCAGTCCTGATAAAGAGGAGCCATCGAACCCATGGACTATGAGCAACTTCTTCAGCAGGCGCACGACTTCATGCCCTTCGTCAAAGAGTTCCTGCCGAAGGAACAGCTTCCGAGCTACGCCCACTGCCTCACGCACTACCTGCGGAGAATCGCCAATCACGCGGAGGCCGCCGGGCAGCACGCTGTCGCGAGCCGCTTGCGCTCTTCGGCCGACCGCTTCCACGCAGGGGAGTACTAACCAATCGGGCCAGGGACGGCCCGGATCGTCTGCCGAGGGCGCTCTGACGGCGCTAGGATACTCACCGATGAGCAAGTGGAGCCTGGAGGGGAAGGTAGCGCTGCTCACCGGGGCGAGCAGCGGGATGGGGTTCGCGACGGCACGCGCGCTGGCGCACCGCGGGGCGAAGCTGGTAATCGCCAGTCGCGGCGGCTCCAAGCTCGAGCGCGCACGCAACGAGCTCGTCGCCGAGGGCGCGCAGGTGGAGGCATGCGTCGTCGACGTGCGCTCCGCCGAGTCGTTGAAGCGGCTGGTGCAGCAGGCGGAGGGGACGCTGGGACCGGTCGACGTGCTGGTCGCCAACGGTGGCGGCCCGCCTTCGAAGCGTGCCGTCGACCTCGAGGAAGGTGACTGGCAGGATGCGATTGCCCTCTGCCTGCTGTTCGTGCCGCGCCTGTGCTCGCTGGTGGTGCCCGGGATGCGCAAGCGGGGCTGGGGACGCGTCGTCGCCCTCAACTCGGTGTCGGCGCGGCAGCCGATCCCCCACCTGGCGCTCTCCAACACGCTGCGACCGGCGGTGTTGGGCTACATGAAGACGCTATCGATGGAGGTGGCGCGCGAGGGGGTCACCGTCAACACGGTGCTTCCCGGATACACCCGCACCGACCGCCAGGAGGAGCTCGCCCAGGCGGCCTCGTTGCGCAGCGGCAGGAGGGCCGAGGAGATCCTCGCCGAGTGGGCCGCCGAGGTGCCGATCGGCCGCCTCGCCGAGCCTCAGGAGATCGCCGAGGTGGTGGCCTTCCTCTGTTCCCCGGCCGCCTCCTACCTGACCGGCCAGGCGATCACCGTCGACGGCGGCTACGTGCGCGGCCTCCTCTAACCGCGGTCGGACGACGCGCGCCGGCGACGCGACGAGCCTCCCGTCAGCCCACCGTCTTCGCCCGCGCCTCCTCTTCGGAGGCATACGTCGCCTCGCGCCGCCGCCAGCGGAAGCGGGCGAGCCACGGGTTGTCCCTCCCTTCCACCGCGTCGGCGATGAGGGGCCCGAGGATCGGCGCGAACTTGAAGGCGTGGCCGCTGCCACCGGAGGCGAGGGTGACGCCGGGCCGCGCCGGGTCGCGGTCGATCCAGAAGTGGCCATCGGCGGTGTCGCAGTAGAAGCAGGTACGGGAGGCCACCAGCGGTGCGTCGGCGAGGGCAGGGAGGGACTCGCGCAGGAACGCGTACAGCTCCGCCTCGTCGGCGGCGGCGAGCTCGCGCTCGGCGTCGGGCGCCACGCGGCGGCCGCGCGCGTGACGGGCCACCTTGACGACGCCCTCCCGCGGGTGGAGCGGGAAGCCGTACCAGCCGGTCTGCGCCACGTCGGCGAGGAACACCGGGAAGCGCTCGCCGGCGAAGAGCTCGGGCTCCCGGGGGCGGAGATGGAAGACCGGGTGCGCGGTCGCCCACATCCCCCACTCGACGCCGAGCAGGCGCGCGCTCCACACCCCGGCCGCCACCACCACGTGGTCGGCAAGGATCTCGTTGCCGGCCGCCGTGCGTACGCCGGCGACGCCGCCGTCGCCCCCGAGCAGCGCCGCGGCGCCGTCCCCTTCGTGCACGGCGATTCCCTCGCGGCGCGCCAGGGCAACCAGGCGCGCCACCACCCGGCCGCTCTCCGCCCAGCCCGCCTCCTGGTGGAAGAAGGCGGCGCGGAAGCGGGCCTCGCGCCACGCCGGGTAGCGCGCCGCGACGGCGTCGGCGGCGAGCGTTTCCGGGGTGTACCCCGCTTCGCGCAGACTCCGGTAGGAGGCCGCCTCGTAGCCGTCGCCCGCGAGCGCCTCGCCGGCCAGCGCCAGCAGCCCACACTCGTGGTAGAGCGGCTCGGGCCATTCGTCGTTCCAGCGGCGCCAGCCCTCGATCGCCGACGTGGCGAGGCGCAGGTAGTGGCGATCGCCGCCGTACTCGCGACGGATCACCTTGCTGATGTCGGTGGAGGCGGCGCGTGGCGCCGGCACGCGTCCGGCATCGAGGAGCGTCACCCGCCAACCGCGCCGCTGCAGCTCGCGGGCAGCGCAGACGCCGAAGATGCCGGCACCGACGACGACCACCTGACGTCCGTTCGCGGCTCCCGCGGGGCTGGCGCTCACCACCGCGGCCTGCTCCCGTCGACGGCGATCAGCGGGCGAGCCTCAGTCGCCAAGGGGCCCGAGCTCGGGGTAGTACAGACGGCGGCAGTCGGTACAGATGCCATGGCTGAAGAGCACGTCCGTGCGCGCGCTGATGTACGCCTCGAGCTGGTTCCAGGCTCCCTGGTCGTCGCGGATCTTCTTGCAGTGCGAGCATATCGGCAGGATTCCCTGCAGCGTCCGGATCTCGGCGGTCCGCTCGGCGACGAGGTTCTCCAGGCTCTGGTTGGCGCGGGCGAGGTCCTCCGTTCGCAGCACCACCTGCTCCTCGAGCGTCGTCGTCAGCCGGCGAAGCGCGGCGGTCCGCTCGGACAGCTGGATCCGGTACTGGCTGCCCAGCAGCCCCGTGGCCGCACAGCGACCGAGGGTCAGGACGAAGCACAGGCCGGTGATCCATCGCTCGGCCGGCGTCCGCAGGGGAATGGCCAGCGGTGGCCGAAGGAGAAGGAGAACGGCGACCGCCGCTACAGCGGTGACGCCCCATGCGAAGGCGGCCTTGGCGGGCGTCAACCGCAGCGTGCCAAAGCCGAAGACGACGAACAGCACCATGAGGAAGACGAAGCCCACCTCGGGAGCGATGACCAGGAAGACGAGCTCCACCACGGCGCTCGGGAGCAGCTGCCAGATGGTGAGGAACCAGTCGCCGCTGCGCTCGCCCGCTCCGGTGCGAAACACGGCGAAGAACCCCGCCGACACCGCCGCGCCGGCGAGCGCATAGAGGAGCGGGACGCGCGGCGAGGTGGTGCCGACGCCGGCGTAGAGCAGGAGGAAGACGGTGGTGAGCGCGTACGATCCGGAGATCGACACCAGCATGCGACGCCGCAGCTGCCTCCGGCGGGCGATCCTCTCCGGAGCGCTCCGGGGAGCGCCCTCGGAGCTCCCAGGGCGCGCAGGGCTGCCGGGAGAGGTGGGGGCGGCGGCTTCCACCTTGACGACTCGTTGCGATCCCACTGCCGAGCCTGCACCGGGCACACTATCAGCCGCTCGCGCGCCAGCCGCGGCGCGGAGAGCCTCTGCGCCGGTCACCGTGGTAGCTTTCCCGCGCCCCGCGATGCTCGCGCGCCGACTCCCGTCACCCACCACCATCACGACCGCCATGGCATGGCCGCACGCGGCTGCAGCATTCACGCGGTACGCGAGTCTCCCGCTGGCCTGGAGCAGTGTCGGCCCCCTCGCCGCGGCCCTCGTCTTCGCGGCTGGGCTCGGTTGTCCGGCGGCCGGCGCCGAGCCACCCATCAAGGAGCCGCCGGTACAGGAGCCAGGGATGGCACCTCTCGCCAGGAGCTTCACCCGGACCGTCACCCAAACGCTGGAGAGCCACTACCTGCTCTACCTCCCGGAGGGCTACGAGAGTGGCCACGAGCGCTGGCCGCTGGTGCTCTTCCTCCACGGCTCGGGGGAGCGCGGCAGCGACCTCTCGGCGCTGCCCCGGCAGGGCCTGCCCAAGCTCGCCGCCCACGAGCACCTGCCATTCATCCTGGTGGCCCCCCAGGTCCCCGCCGGTGAGATCTGGTCGGCCGAGGTGCTCGCCGCGCTCCTCGACGAGCTCGAGCTCACGCTCCGTGTCGACCGCGACCGCGTCTATCTGACCGGCCTCAGCATGGGCGCCTTCGGCGCCTGGGACCTCGCGGTGGCGCAGCCGCACCGCTTCGCGGCGCTGGCGGTCATCAGCGGCGGCGGCAATCCCGTCGAGGTGTGCCGGCTCGCCCACGTGCCGGTGTGGATCGCCCACGGCGCCGACGACGACGTCATCCCGGTCTCCTGGGCGGAGACGCTCGCCAAGCGGCTCACCGCCTGCGGCGGCAACGTGCGCAAGACCATCTACCCCGGCACCGGCCACGACGCCTGGAGCCGCACCTACGAGGATCCCGACTTCCTGCCCTGGCTCCTCGCGCAGCACCGCGGCGGGTCGTGACGACGCTCACCGTCGGGCGCGCTCGGCGGCGACCTCGGTGACGCCGCGCTCCATGCGACTCACCAGCTCGGGGATCGCCGCCGCCGCCACCGAGCAGAAGGCGACCCGCAGGTAGCGCTGCCCCACCGACACCACGCCGCTGTCGTGACGGTCGAGCAGATGCTGGCGGACCTCCTCGGCGGCCACCCCCAGCGACTCCGGCAGCTCGAGAAGCGCGAAGCAGCCGGAGTTGAAAGGCAGCGGGCGGAGGAGCCGTTGGTCGACCCTGGCGAGCGCCTGCTGCAACGCCCGGTAGCGCTCGGCCAGAAGCAACCGCACCGCTTCCACCTGGGCCTCGGCGTCAGCCGCCTCGAGGGCGTGCAAGAGCAGCATCTGGCTGGTGGCGACGGGGCTGCCGATGGTCGCGCGCACCAGCCCCTTGACCTTGCTCTCCAGCGCCAGGGCGATCTCCGAGCCGGGGGAGAAAGGGAAGGTGAGGAAGCCGATGCGGCCGCCGAAGAAGGAGTACTCCTTGGTGGCGCCATCGACCTTTACCGGCACCAGGTTGGGGTGCAGCCCGACGAGCTCCCAGAAAGGCGACTCGCGGGGCACCTCCTCCTCGTAGACGAGCCCGGCGTAGGCGTCGTCGCAGATCACCAGTAGCGGTCGCCGTTCGGCCTCGGCGAAGAGGCTCGCCACGAGGACATCGCGCTCGGGGCGAGTGGGGCTGTAGCCACCCGGGTTGCTGGGGAGGTTGAGCAGGACCACCGCCGGCTCCCCGGAAGGCAGCCCGGCGAGCGCCTCGGCCCAGGCGCCAGGGGCGAAGCGGCCGTCGCTGTACGCGGGAGCGGTGAGCAGGCGAGCGCCGGTGCGGAGCGCGAAGGTCTGCCGGTAGTTGCCCCAGAACGGCGCCGCGATCGCCACCGCGCGCCCTTCGCCGCCGAAGAGGTCGGCAAGCACCGCCAGCCCATGGGTGAGGCCCGCGACCACCATTGGCAGGGTGGAGGGCCGGTCGTCGGGCTGCTCGCGGCGTTGCCAGGCCCGCCAGGCGCGGCGGACCTCGGCGATCCCCTCCACCGGGGAGTAGAGCAAGGCGCGGTTGCGGGCGGCCGCAGGGAGCCCCGCGAGCCCCTCGGCCAGGGCCGGTACCGGCACCGCCTGGCCGTAGCCGTCGGTGATCTGGCCGATGGTGGCGTTGTAGGTCTTGCCGCGCGCCTGCGCCGCCTGGAACGGGATGTCGGGCGGGAAGTAGGCGCGCCGGCCGAGGGGCGACAGCAACTCGAACAGCGCCGGGCAGGCGGCGGCGATGGCGTCGTCGGTGGCTGCGGCGAGGTCGGCCATGGGGGATGCTCCTAGAGCCAGGCGATCCTTGAGGGGGGCGGATTATGCCATCGCCACCGGCCGCGCGGGCCCGCTCGCGAGCGGGCGCGGTGACATCGGCGCCCACGGAGGCAACTCGCTCCACTCGCCGGTGTCCGCTGGCGCCGCCGCCCGTCGCGGATGCGGGACGGTCCTCGCGCCGGCCGACCAGCGCAGCGCTCGGCCCGCAGTGGCGGCGCGCTGGCACACCCCGTGCTCCCAAGCAGTGCCGATCGATCGCATCAAACAAGAGGTTGCCATGATTCCACGCAGCCGCGAGCGGACGCCGGGCCGATTCCTCGCCGTGCTTGCCCGTTCCTTTCCGGAGACGGCCCGCGACCTGCAACTGGGAGCCCGCTGGTTGCTGCGCCGCCGGCTCTTCGCGGTGGCGGCGATCGGTATCCTCGCCTTCGGCACCGCCACCGCGGGCTCCATCCTGGCGCTGGTGCACGGCGTCCTCCTGCGTCCTCTCCCCTACCCGCACCCGCAGCGCCTGGCGGTGGTGTGGGAGCGCAACGTGCCGCGCCAGAAGGGAGAGAACGTCGTCTCGATGGACAACTTCGAGAGCTGGCGCGCGCGCGCCACCTCGTTCGCGAGCCTCGCCGCATTGGTCCCGGACCGCGCGACGCTGCGCGCCGGCACGCCGGTGAGCATCCGTGGCGCGGCGGTGACGCCGAGCTGGTTCCGCGTCGTCGGCGTCGTGCCCGCCCTCGGCCGCGGTTTCGATGAGGCCGAGGCGCACGACGGTGCGGCGGTGGTGCTGCTCAGCGACGCGCTGTGGCGGATCCGCTTCGCCGCCGACCGCCACGTGCTCGGGCGCGACATCGAGCTCGGCAGCCACCCTTTCCGGGTCGTCGGCGTCATGCCCCAGGGCTTCGAGCCCCCGGCGTTCGGCTGGCTCGGCCGCGAGCAGGCCTACTGGGTGCCCTTCGCCGCCACGCCACAAAACCGGCAGTGGGGGCGCTTCCTCCTCGTCCTCGGCAGGCTCCGCCCAGGGGTCACGGTGGCGACCGCCGATCGCGAGATGGCAGCGGTGGCCGCCACCATCGGCCGCGAACGCGCCAGCAACCGCGACTGGACCGCCGACGTGGTGGGGCTGCGCGAGCAGGTGGCGAGCCCGGTGCGGACGCCCCTGCTGGCACTGCTCGTCGCCGCCGCCCTCATCCTGTTGTCGGCGGTGACCAACGTCGCCGCGCTCGCCCTCACCCACCTGCGCGGCCGCGAGGTCGAGCTCGCCGTGCGCGGCGCGCTCGGCGCCGGCCACGGCCGCATCGCGCGCCAGCTGTGGGCGGAGGCGGCGCTGGTCTTCCTCGCCGGCGGCGCCCTCGGTCTGCTGGGTGCGGGGGCCGGAGTCGGCCTGTTGCGTCGCGTGCTGCCCGCCGACCTGCCGCGCCTCGGCGAGGTGCGCCTCGGCGGCCTCGAGGCGGTGAGCGTGGCGGCGCTGCTCGGGCTCGCCCTCGTCGCGCTGTCGCTGCTGCACGCGGCCGTCGCCCGGCGCCATGCCACCACCCTGCCCACCCGGCGCCTCGCCGGCACGCGCGTCGTGGGCGCCCGCGGCGAGCGCCGCCTGGTGGTGGCCCAGGTGGCGCTGGCGGTGACGCTCGCCATCGGCGCCGGCCTCGCTGCACGTGGCTTCGCTCGCCTCCAGCACCGGCAGCTCGGTTTCGAGCCGCGCGACGTCCTGTCGTTCCGCATCGCCCTCGGCAGCGACCGTTACGACGATCCGGCGCGGCTCGCCTTCGTAGACGGCCTGCTGCGGAGTCTCGGCGGGATCCCCGGGGTCACCGCGACGGCGGCGGCCAGCCAGCGGCCGCTCACCGGCGCCGGCCCGGCGACCTCCGTACATGCCGTGGGCCCGCCCTCGCCCACCGACCCGGTGGCGGACCTGCGCGCCGTCACCCCGGGGTTCTTCCGCCTGCTCGGCATGCGTCTGCTCGCCGGCTCGCCACCTCCCGTCGGCGTGACCGCGGAGCCGCCGCGGCAGGTGGTGGTGAGCGCCGGGCTCGCCCGCGAGCTGTGGCCAGGCAAGGACCCCATCGGCCAGACGCTGGTGATCGATCCCGAGCACCACCTCGAGCCCGAGGTGGTCGGCGTCGCCGACGACATCCTCATGGAGGGACCCACCGTTCCCGGACGGGCCGCGGTGTACTTCGGCCTCGGGCAGTGGCCGAGCGAGAGCTTTGACCTGCTGCTGCGCAGCGGCCTCCCGCTTTCCGGCCTGCTGCCGGCGCTCCAGCACGCGGTGTGGTCGCAGGATCCCGAGCTGGCGCTCACCAACCTCGCCGCGCTCGGCGAGGAGACCCGCGAGGCGATGGCGCAGCAGCGCGCCACCACCGCCGTGCTCGCCGCCTTCTCTGCCTGCGCACTGCTGCTGGCGGCGGCGGGCGTCTACGCCGCGCTCGCGCTCGAGGTCACCCTGCGCCGCCGCGAGCTGGCGGTGCGCGCCGCCCTCGGCGAGCTGCCGCGATCGCTGGTCGGACGCCTCGCCGGCGGCAGCGTCCGTCTCGCCGCTCTCGGCTGGCTGTTCGGCAGCGCGGCGGCGGCCATGCTGACGCGGTTCATGACCGCCATGCTGCAAGGGGTGGAGCCGCTCGACCCCGCGACCTTCTCGACGGCTCTCGCGCTGGTGCTCGCCATGGCCCTGGCGGCGGCGGCGCTGCCGGCGTGGCGCGCCGCGCGCGTCGATCCCCTCGCGGCGCTGCAGGGCGAGGGCTAGCGGCGGCCGCTCACCAGGCGACGAGCGCCGCCGGGCCCGGCCAGGCGGCGAGCACCGCCAGGCCGACGAGCAGCCCGATTCCCCACAGCACGCCGATCCGCCGCCCCAGCGTCCGGCCGCCGAGCACCGCCACCACGCCCGCCTTGAAGACCAGGTTGGCGAGCGAGGCGAAGAGGATCAGCCGCCAGGCGAGGTCGGCGTCGAGCGTGCCCCCCCGCACCAGCTGCGCGCTCGACAAGGTGATGGCCTCGAGGTCGACGAGCCCCGACATGCCGGCGACGGCGAAGAGGCCGCGGCTGCCGAACTGCGCCTTCGCCCAGGCAACGGCGAGGACCACCAGCGCGTAGACGACGGCAAAGACCAGGGCCGTGCTCAGCTCGCTCGGGTTGCCGTGCTCGACGGGCTGGGCCTTTTCGTCGGGGGCGCGGCGGCCGGTGCCCCACCAGGCGAGACCGCCGAGCACCGCCAGCATGAACAGCAGTGGCGCCGCGGCACGGGCGAGGAGGCCCACAGAGACGATCGCCATCTCGACGAGAACGCGCAGGTAGATGACCGCGGTGGCGATGAGGATCACCTGCAGCGCGCCCTCGAGGCTGGCCGCGCCCTCGCGGGCGCGGCGGCTGAATGTGACGGTGGTGGCGGTGCTCGACACCAGACCGCCGAGCACGCCGCCGAGCAGGTTGCCGCCGCGCGCGCCGAGTGTCTTGTTACCCACGTAGGCGGCCAGCGACAGGCCGACGATGAGCACCACCATCCACCACACCTGGCGCGGGTTGAGCACCTCGTAGGGGCCGAAGGTGCGGTCCGGAAGCAGCGGCAGCACCACCAGCGAGACGAGCACGAACTGCATCACCGCTCGCAGGTCCTCGTCGCCCAGCCGGGTGGCGAAGCGATGCAGCGGCACCTTGAGCTGCAGCAGCACCACTGTGGCACCGGCGATCGCCACCGCCACCTGTGGGTGCCCGACCATGAGGTAGCCGCCGAGGGCGAACATCAGCAGCACCGTCACCTCGGTGGTCACCCCGGCGTCGGGGTGCCCGGCATGGATCTTCGCCAGGTTGCCGACGAACACCACCGCGGTGAGGCTGACGAAGCCGCCGACGAGCACCCAACCGCCGAAGTCGAAGGCGAGCAGGCCGCACACCGCACCGGTGAGGGTCACCAGCGGGAAGGTGCGGAAGCCCGCGATGTCGCCCGTCTTGCGCTCGCGCTGCAGGCCGACGAGAAGCCCCAGCCCGAGGGCGATCCCCAGCCGCAGGAAGACGTCGGCGAGCTCCACAGCTGAGCGATCCTAGCCCGGACCGCGCAGCGGCACACCGTTGTCCCACGGCCTCCACAGCGGCCCGGCGCCGCCCCCGACACGGTTGCGCTAGGCTCCTTGCCCCCCGGTTGTCGGTCCCCTGGCGCCGAGCCGCTGCGACTCAGGGCGAGCCGGCGCTCCAGGCCCCGGTCGTGCCGCCCTCGAAGCCGTCGCTGAAGAGCGCGCCGATGGCGTCGGGGGTGATGGTGAAGTCGGCGTTGGAGACGTCGAAGAAGACGTTGCCGACGCACGACACCCGGATGCGTGCCTGCGTGGTCGGCAGGTTGGGGACGGTGATGCTCTCCGTACCGTCGTTGGCAGTGGTGGCGGCGATGACGGTGGGAAACGTGTTGCCACCGTCGGTGGACAGCGCGATGGCGACGCTGGCGCAGGAGACCGGCGCGAGGTCGGTGCCGGCGACGGCCCAGGTGATCGTCTGCGTGCTGTTGCCCGCCCAGCTGGCGGCGGTGTTGGGCTGGGTCACGGTGAACGGCCCAGCCGCGGCGGCAACGGTCACCGTCGTGGTGTCCCAGTCGACGCCACCGCCGCCGAGCTGGTTGTCGCGCGCGGTGAGCCGGAAGGTCAGGGTGCGGTCGCGCGTCGACATCGACTCGCCGAGGGTGGCGATGTTGGCGAGGATGTCGGAGAGACGCGGGAAGGTGCGGCTGGGAACCGTCAGCGGCACGAAGGAGCGGAAGATCGGCCGCGCCGCGGCGACGTCGTCGTTGGGAGGCGCCGCGGCGCCGAGGTCGAGCTCCTCCCACATGTAGGTCAGCGAGCCGGGCGCCTCGGCATCGCTGGCCGAGCCGGTGAGCGTGAACGGCGTCTGCTCGGGGATGGTGTAGGCGGCACCGGCGTCGACGCTGGGCGCGGTATTGCCGGTGGCGGTGATCGCCGCACAGGAGCTGCCGGTGACGCCGGTCGAGAAGGCGACGATCTCGTCGAAGCTCTTGGTGTGGAAGGTGTCGTCGCTGTGCGGCTGCAGATCCTCGGCGCCGCAGATGCCGGCGTAGGCCATGATCGTCGAGCCGCTGCCGGGCTCGTAGGCGGCAGAGCTGCTGCGGTTGCCGCCGCCGCAGTTGCCGGTGGTGCCGTTGAAGGTGTGGTTGGCGCCGAACTGGTGCCCCATCTCGTGGGCCACGTAGTCGACGTCGAAGCCGTCGCCGACCGGGTTCGAGGAGCCGGTGACGCCGCG
Organism: Thermoanaerobaculia bacterium; assembly: GCA_963837455.1. Taxonomy (GTDB): domain Bacteria; phylum Acidobacteriota; class Thermoanaerobaculia; order Multivoradales; family JAIOJS01; genus DASYQD01. Next base: position 509,174 of record CAWINM010000001.1, read on the forward strand.
TGCCTTGGTGCCGGTGCAGGGAACCCTGAGGTTGGCCACACCGCCGCCGCCGGTCGAGAAGACGTGCCCGACGTCGTAGTTGGCGGCGCCGATGACGCCGTCGAGGGTGGTCTGGTTCTGGCCCGAACATCGTCGGGCCGTTGTTGTTGGTGTAGGGGTCGGTGGCGCCGTTGGTGTAGACGACGAGGTCGTCGTTGGCGACCAGCACCATGCGGATCGCCACCTCGCGCTCGTAGATGCCGTCGACACGGTTCATCGACACCGCCATGGCGTTCATCGCGCAGGCGACGGCGGCCGGGTTGGGGGCGCACACCGCCGTCGAGTACTCGCCGGTGGCGGCGAGCGCCAGGCGGTAGGTGCGCAGCTGGGTGCCGGAGGCGGCGGCGGGGACGGGGACGGCCGCCGGTGGCAGGGCAGCGTCGACGCCCGCCGCGTCACCCTTCACCTCGCAGCGGAAGGGGGGCCCCGCCGGCCGCGCCTCGCGCTTCCAGTAGCTGAGGGCGTAGCGCTCGTCCCAGCGGCGGTAGGGAGCGATGAAGAGCGTTCCCGACGTCGACAGCACCATGGCGTGGAACCCCAGGGAGGTCAGGCTCAGCCGGGCGGTGGCCGCGGGGTCGTCGACACCCTTGGCGGCGAAGGTCCGGATCTCGGGGAACCTCGCGGCCAGCGCGGGCTCGAGGATCGGCGACTCCTCGACCCGGAAGGTGCGGTCGGTGCCGTCGGGGTAGGGCAGCAGCAGGGTCACCGGCGCAGAGAGGGCGGCGGCCGAGCCCTCCCGCGGCGCCCGCGCCAGCCGCCCCTCGAGCTCCGCGACGTCCACCTCGAGCAGCCGGAAGTGCCGCGGGAGGGGGATCTCCCGCGCGCCTCCGCGCGGCGCCGCGGCCAGCGCCGACGCCAACGGCAGGTCGTGGAACGGGCTGCCCTGGGCCTCGGCGGGGACGGCGCCGAGGCAGATGCAGGTGGCGAGCATGGCAAACTGCAGGTGCCGTGTGATGGGCATCGGGGGTTCCTCGGAGGGGCAGGAACTAGGCGGCTCCGCTCGCGGGCGTGGGTACCGGCACCCCCGCCGCGAGAGCGGTGCCCGCGCCGGGTTCCGCCTCGCCCGCCGGCAGGTGCGCGATCGAGTTGGCGTAGTAGGCGACGGTCGCCTCCTCGCCCGGCGCCAGGCGCAGCAGCCCCTCCCCGTCCTCCACCACCAGGCGGCGCAGCTGCAGCATCCGCAGGCCGACGGTGAATGCGTAGTCGACGTCCTGCCGCGGCAGGTACACGCGCGCGCCGGCGGCCTCCAGCCGATGCAGCAGCGCGTACGCCTCGGCCGCCAGCTCGAGGGGGGAGAAGCGCCGCTCCGGCTGCCGCCGCAGCACCGCGGCGACGATGGCCACCGGCACCACCGGGATCACCTGCCCGACGCGGTCCATCAGGTCGCCGGCCAGCTCCTCGATGCGGGCGAAGCGCTCCTCGCGCGACAGCGGCCGGGGGTCGAGCCGGCGCGCCGCACACCACTCCCGCAGGTAGAGCGGCGTGCCGAAGCTCACGCACGCGTAGCCGAAGCGGTGCCAGCGCCCGGTGACGGCGAGCCACAGCTGGCGGCCGACGAAGCCGGCGAGGTTGCCGGCCGCCCGCGCCGCCCCCGGCCGCGGCGTCGATGGCGCCACGTCGAGCAGCAGCGTGCGGTCCTCGAGCACGCGGTCGTAGTTGACCGCCACCGGAACGAAGACGACGTCGCGCGCCCCCTCGGGGTCGAAGGCCTTGACGATGTAGTCGAGCAGCCCGAGCTTGGCGACACCAAGGCGGCCGTCGCGCGACAACCCGCCCTCGGGGAAGATCGCCTGCGGCACGCCCGCCGCCGTCGCCATCTGCACGTAGCGCTCGAGCACGCGCCGGTAGAGCGCGTTGCGCGAGCGGCGGCGCACGAAGTAGGCGCCCATCGCCTTGAGCAGGCTCTCCAGCGGCCAGATGCGGGCCCACTCCCCCACCGCGTAGGAGAGCGCCGTGCGCGACGCCGCCAGGTGGGCCACCAGCAGGTAGTCCATGTTGCTGCGGTGGTTGATGACGAACACCACGCTCGACTCCCGGGGCACCGCCGCCAGCGCCTCCTCGTCGAGCCAGCCGACGCGCACCCGGTAGAGCAGCTGCGCCAGCGAGCGCGAGGCCCAGTAGCCGAGGCGGAAGTAGAAGTAGGCGTTGAAGGCGGGAACGATCTCGCGCGCGTAGCGCTCGACCTTGGCCATCGCCACCTCGCGCGGCATCCCCTGCTCGAGGGCGAACGCCTGCGCCGCCTCCAGCACCTGGGCGTCGAACACCAGCCGATCGATCAGCACCCGGCGGCGGGTGAGCTGGAAGGGGCGGATCTCGATCTGAAAGCGGTGCCGCACCTCCTCCAGCACCCGGTTGGCGCGCGAGCGCAGGAACCAGCGCACGCTCGGCAGCAGCAGCCGGTCGAGCGCCGCCCACGCCACCACCGCGAGCAGCAGCACGAGGAGCCAGAGCGGGACGGCGACGGAGTGGGTCATGCGCACCCCAAGGTGGCGAGACGTCCGGGCGCCGCGAGCCGGGCGGCTCCGCGGCACCGTGCTAGCCTGCCGGCGTGGGTGCTGCGCACGTTATGCCAGCGGGCCCGGGCGACCAAACCACGGCCGACTCGTCGGCGGGGGAGCGACCTTCGGAGCCGGCGGCGGCGGCCATCGCCCCGGGCCGCGCAGCGACCTCCGAGGTGATCCGCGCGGGCGGCCAGCCCGGCGCTTGGGAGGGCATCGACTCCCTCCCCTATCGCCACTCCCTCACCGGCGGCGACGACCACCGCGGGTCGGCGGTGACGCGCCGGCTGCTCGCCGGTGGCACGGCGAGCGGCTGCGCCTTCGAGCTGCGTTACTTCGAGCTCGCTCCCGGCGGCCGCACGGCGCGCGAGCGCCACCAGCACGCGCACGCGGTTGTCGTCCTGCGCGGTGCCGGCGAGGTGCGGCTCGGCGAGGTCGTCGCGACGCTCGCTCCCGGCGACCTCGTACGGGTGGCGCCCGCGGAGCCGCATCAGTTCCGCAACCCGGGGTCGGAGCCATTCGGCTTCCTCTGCGTCGTCGACGCCGAGCGCGACGCGCCGACCCCGCTCGACGACGACGACGCGCCGTCCTGCAGCGTCGCGCCGGGCGGGTAGCGGCCCACCCGCCCGCCCTTCCTGCGCTTCGGGCACACCTGCTGGCGGCGGGCCGGAGCCGGCGAACCCTTCCGCTCGGCGAGGGGCGGACCACGGGCGGGCGGGACGAGGCGGGCCGGTGTTGACATATCGGACCAAGCCGGTCCAGAATCTCTGCAGGCAAATGAGACAACGTCTCAACAGCGGCTCGAGCCTTCCGGCTTCATTCGCGACCTATTCCGTAACTCTTTCTGGAGCAATAGCTTGCCGATCGAGCCACCTGCTGGCCCGGGGGCTCCTCGGGGTGGCCGTGCTCGCTGCGCTGGCCGCCGGTGCCCTCGCGGGTACCCACGGGGCCGCCGGCAACGGGCGCCACGTCACCGTCGAGCGGCAGCTCTACCTGATGGGTACGCGGGCCAGCCTGGCCATTACGGCCGACAGCCACGCCGCCGCGGCGGCCGGCGCCGAGGCGGGCGTGCGCGCCCTCGAGGCCACCGCCGAGCGCCTCTCCACCTGGCGCGAGAGCAGCGAGCTGTCGCGCCTCAATCGGGCCCCGGCCGGAACGCCCGTGCCGCTGTCGCCCCGCCTCGCCGGCGAGCTCGCCGCCGCCACCGCTTGCGCCGCCGACACCGGCGGCGCCTTCGACCCCGACGTCGGGCGGCTGATCGACCTCTGGGACCTGCGCGGTGGCGGCCGGGTGCCGTCGCCGCGGGAGGTCGCCGCCGCGCTCCCCGCCACCCGGCTCGACGCCCTCGAGCTGCGGGGGCGCACCGCCGTCCGCCGCCACCCCGAGCTGCGGCTCGAAGAGGGCGCCTGGGGCAAGGGTGCCGGCGTGGACGCCGCGCTGGCCGCGCTGCGCGCCGAGCCCGCCGTCACCGGCGCCTGGCTCGACCTCGGCGGACAGGCGGCGGTGCTCGGGGATGAGGCCTGGGAGGCCACCGTCGCCGACCCCGCCGACCGCGCGCGCCCGGTGGTCGCCGTGGCGCTCGCCGGCGGCTCGCTGGCGACCAGCGGCAACGGCGAGCACGGCCTGCGCGTGGAAGGACGGCGCCTAGGCCACCTCCTCGATCCGCGCAGCGGTGCTCCCGCGCCCGACTTCGGCACGCTCACCGTGTGGGCGGCCCAGGGGCTCCGCGCCGACTGCCTGTCGACCGGGCTCTTCGTCATGGGGCCCGCCGCCGCCCTCGACTGGGCTGCCGCGCACCCCGAGGTGGCGGTGCTGGTGCTGCGGCGCGACGGCGGCGCCCTGACGCTCGCGGCGAGCGCCAACCTCGCCGGGCGCCTGCGGCCCCTCGTCCCCGAGCTGACGATGTCGTTCCCCGAGGTCCGAGAGAAGAACGAAGGAGCAGCGGGCCGGATCGCCTGGCAGCGCGGGCCCGCTGCCCCCTGACCGCCCACGGACGGGCGTTGGCGCGCCCGGCGTGGACAGCGAGGAGAGTGTATGTCCGATCGTGCGGAGGTGTCTCGGGTAGGGATTCACAGCCTCGTCGGCGCGGCGATCCTGGGGTTCGCCGGCCTGGTGGCCATGCCGGCGGTGTCCGGCGCGCAGTCAGGGCCGGCGGCGAAGGTCACCGCGACCTGCAGTGACGCCGAGCGCCTGCGCGCGCTCGAGCGGCAGGTGGAGGAGCTGCGGGCGCAGCTCGCGGCGCTGCGCGCGGCGCAGGCCGCGACGCCGGCAAGCGCAGGCGCGGCGCCGCCCACCGGCGCCACCGCACCGGCGCCCGACGTCGCCGAGCTGGCGCGCCGCATCGAGGTGCTGGCCGCCGAGGTCGAGCGGCTCGAGCTCGGCGAGGCGGCCGCGGCGCCGGCGGCGGAGCACGGCACCTACGGGCTCGGTCCGGCAGCCTCGAAGGTCTACCAAGGCGGCCACGGCGTCTCGCTCGGCGGCTACGGCGAGCTGCTCTACCAGCGCTTCGCCGGCACCGACCAGTCGGGGGAGCCTTCCGGGCAGACCGACCAGATCGACTTGCTGCGCGGCGTCGTCTACGTCGGCTACAAGTTCGACGACCACTTCCTCTTCAACTCCGAGATCGAGTTCGAGCACAGCGGCTCGAGCGACGCCCACGAGGAGGGGGAGGCCGGGCTCGAGTTCGCCTACGTGGACTACCTTTCCCGGCCCGCCTTCAACGTGCGCGCGGGGCTCGTCCTGCTGCCGGTGGGCTTCCTCAACGAGCTGCACGAGCCGCCGGTGTTCCTCGGCGCGCGGCGCAACGACGTCGAGCAGGTGATCCTTCCCTCGACCTGGCGCTCGCCCGGCTTCGGGCTCTTCGGCGGCGGTGCCTCTTGGAGCTACCGCACCTACGTCGTCAACGGGCTCGACGCCTCGCGCTTCACCGCCGATGGCGGGGTGAGCGAGTCGCGCGAGAGCCTGGCCGCCAAGGCGCGCGCCGAGGACTTCGCCTGGGTGGGGCGGCTCGACTACACCGGCACGCCAGGCCTCGTCGCCGGGGTCTCGGCGTATGGCGGGGACTCCGGTCAGGGGATGCTCGACGGCGATGGGCGGACCCTCGACGCCAGGACCTCGATCCTCGAGGTCCACACCGAGTGGCGCTGGCGCGGCCTTCGCGTGCGCGCCCTCGCCGCGCGCGGCAGGATCGCGGACACCGCCCGCCTCAACGACGCCCTCGGGCTGGCGGGGGAGGAGGCGGTGGGCAGCGAGCAGCGCGGCGCCTACGTCGAGGCCGGGTACGACCTCCTCGCCGCCTGGCCGCACGGCAGTCAGTCGCTGACGCCGTTCCTGCGCGTCGAGTCGCTCGACAGCCAGCACCGGGTGGCCGACGGTTTCGCGCGCGACCCGGCGAACGATCGACGCATCCTGACGCTGGGCCTGCAGTACCAACCGATCGACCCGCTGGTCGTCAAGGTCGACTGGCAGCGGATGCGCAACGGGGCGCGCACGGGGGTGAACCAGCTCAATGTGGCGCTGGGCTACCTGTTCTAGACACTCCCGGCCCGGCCCGGCCGGGAGCGCCGGCGCGCACCGTCCATCCGGGCGCGCCCACGCGGCCGCCCTGGCGGTGCTCGCCTCCGTGGCCCTCGGTCCGCCGGCCTCGGCGCGGGTCCTGCTGCGCGCCGAGGAAGCGCTCCGTCTCGCCTTCCCGGGCTGCGAGGTGGAGCGCGCCAGCGTCTTCCTCACCGAGGCGCAGCTCGCGCGGGCCCGCGAGCTCGCCGGCGAGCCGGTACGCAGCGCCCTGGTGCCGCTCTACCGCGCGCGCTGCGGCGGCAAGCCCGGCGGCACGGCCTACGTCGACGTCCACACCGTGCGCACCTTGCGGGAGACGCTCCTCGTGATCCTCGACACCGGTGGCCGCGTCGCTCGCGTCGAGGTGCTGGCCTTCGACGAGCCGGCCGACTACCTTCCCCGTGCGCCGTGGTACGCGCGGTTCGAGGGCCGCAGCCTCGATGCCGAGCTGCGCCTCGCACGCGGCATCCCGCCGGTCACCGGCGCCTCGCTGACGGCGCGCGCCACCACCGCGGCCGTGCGGCGGGTGCTCGCCATCCACCAGGCGATCGCCGAGACGACGGCGCCGGCGCCGCAGGCATCGCCCGCTCCGCGAGGGCAGGCCGGCCCACCACCGCCACCCCCACCCCGGTCCGGCAACGGCGGGCGCACCCGGTGAGGCGCTGGGAGGCCTGGTCGGTCCACGTCTCGACCCTGCTGGTGGGGAGCAGCGGCGTCGTCTACGCCTGCATCCGCTACCTGCTGCCGCCCGCCGATCCCTACTCGAGGGTGGCCAGCCCCCTGCAGCCGCGGGTACAGCACCTGCACGTGCTGGCGGCGCCGTTGCTCGTCTTCGCGATCGGCCTCATCTGGCGGCATCACGCCTGGAGCCACTGGCGCACGGGCGGGCGGGAACGACGCTCGAGCGGCCTCAACCTGCTGGCGGCCGTTGCCCCGATGGTGGCCTCCGGCTACCTGCTGCAGACCTCCGTGAGCGAGGGGTGGCGCCAGGCGTGGGTCGTCGTCCACCTCCTCGCCTCGGCGCTCTTCCTCGCCGGCTACGCCGGTCACCTGGTGGCGGCCTGGGCCGGTCGGCGGCGACGCCGTGCGAGCGAACGCCGCGCCGCTCCTGCAGGGGTCCCGGCCGGCGCCCATTGAGCTCGAAGGCGCCGCGGCGCTAACATCTTGCTGCCGGCCGCGGGCCGGACCTCATGCAGACGGTCACGCCCGAGCCGATCCGCTACACGCTCACCTTCCCGGCCCCCGAAACCCACTACGTCGAGATCGACGTCTCGCTACCCACCGGTGGGCAGCCCGTGCTGGAGCTGTTCCAGCCGGTGTGGACGCCGGGGTCGTACAGGATTCGCGACTACCCGCGCCACGTCGAGGGCCTGCGTGCCGAGAGCACCGGGGGCAACCTCCTGCCGCTCGAGAAGCTGCGCAAGAACCACTGGCGTCTCACCACCTGGGGAGCGCCTCGCGTCCACCTGCTCTATCGCGTCTACGCCCGCGAGCTCACGGTGCGCACCAACTTCGTCGACCGCGACTTCGCGCTGCTCAACGGTGCCGCGACCTTCCTCACCCTCGCGGAGCCGGGGCCCCGCCCGCACGAGGTGGCGGTGGTGATCCCCTCGCGCTGGCGCGACGTCCACACCGCGCTGCCGGCCTCCGCGCAGGGCGGTCCCCACCTCTTCTGCGCCCCGGACTTCGACGCCCTGGTCGACGCACCCATCTACTGCGGCTCCCCGGCGGTCTACGGCTTCGAGGTCGAGGGAGTGCCCCACCTGCTGGTCAACGAGGGGGAGGACGGAGTGTGGAACGGCCCGCGCTCGGCGGCCGACGTCGAGCGCCTGGTCCACGCCGCCTGCCGCCTTTGGGGCGCGCTTCCCTATCGCCACTTCCTCTTCCTCAACCTGCTCACCGGCGGCAGCGGCGGCCTCGAGCACCGGGACTCGACGGTGCTGATGGCGAGCCGCTGGAAGTCGCGGCGGCGCGAGAGCTACCTCGAGTGGCTGGGGCTCGTCGCCCACGAGCACTTCCACGCCTGGAACGTGAAGCGCCTGCGCCCGGCAGAGCTGGGCCCCTTCGACTACGACGGGGAGACCTACACCCGCAGCCTGTGGGTGGCCGAAGGGATCACTTCCTACTACGACGACCTGCAGGTGCATCGCGCCGGCCTCTCCAGCCGTGACGAGTACCTGCGCGACCTCTCGAAGACCCTACGTGCCGCGCTGCGCACCCCGGGAAGGCGCGTGCAGACCCTCGAGGCCGCCTCCTTCGACACCTGGATCAAGTACTACCAGCCCGACGAGAACACCCCCAACAGCGCCATCAGCTACTACACCAAGGGCGCCGCGGTGGCCTTCCTGCTCGACGCCCACATCCGCCGCGCCAGCAGCGGCGCGCGAAGCCTCGACGACGTCCTGCGCCAGGCCTGGGCTCGCTTCTCCGGCGAGCGCGGCTTCACTGGCGAGGAGATCGAGGCGCTCGCCGGCGAGGTGGCGGGCGAGGACCTGACGGCGTTCTTCGAGCGGGCGCTGCGCAGCACTGAGGACCTCGACCTCGCCCCGGCGCTCGAGTGGCTGGGGCTGCGCGTCGTCGACGACGCCGCAGCGGCGGCGCCGCTGCCCGCCGACGCCGAGGCCGAGGGCAGGGTCGCGGCGCCCGGGCCGAGCCCGCCGCCGGCGCACGCGGTCGAGGCGGCGTCAGCGGCGGGGGCGACGGCGCCTCCAGGGGGCGAGGCCGATGCCACAACCCCAGCGGCGCTGCCACCCGCACTGCCCGCGGCCGGCGTGCCGCCGGCCGAGAAGCCCGGCTGGCTCGGAGCGGCGACGCGGCTCGACAGCGGCCGGCTGCTGGTGACCGAAGTGCGACGCGGCACCCCGGCTTTCGATGGCGGCCTCTCGGTCGACGACGAGCTGCTGGCGATCGACGACTTCCGGGTGCCGCCCGACCGCCTCGGCGAGCGCCTCGGACACTACCGGCCGGGGGATCACGTCAACCTGCTGGTCGCTCGCCGCGAGCGCCTGTTGCGCCTCGAGGTGGCACTGGGAGAGGACCCCGGCGAGAGCTGGCGCCTCGCCGCCGATCCGCGCGCCACCACCGAGCAGCGGGCGCGACTGGCGGCGTGGCTCGCCGGATAGTCCCGCAGGCCCTGCGGACACTCGTGCCCTGCTACCGCTTCTTCGCGGGCAGGTCCTTGAGCGCCTCGATCGGCCGGCGATCGGGCGCCATCAGGCGGATGGCGCGGCGCAAGCTCTCCTCGGCCTCGGTCAGCCGGCCCGCCTGCCCCTGAATGACGCCCATGTAGTACCACGCGAGCCCGCAGCGCGGGTCGATGCGGACCGCCTCCTCGAGCTCCTCGAGCGGCTTGGCGGCGTCCTCGCTGACGTCGAAGCGGCACCTCGCGCTCTCGGCGCGATAGATCGGGTTCTGGGCGTCGAGGTCGGCGGCATACTGCAGCAGCTCGAGGGCCTTCTTGTCGTTGCCGGCGGCGCGCAGCTCCATCCCCTTCCTGAACTGCGCCTCGGGGTCGAGCAGGTCGGTCTGGATCCCCGTACCCCGCGGCTGGTTGGCCCGCTGCGCCAGAGCCAGCTGGCGGCGGTGCACCAGCATCGCCCGCCGCTCGCCGTCCCGTAGCTCGGCGTAGGCCTCGCTGCCAGCGAGAAAGAGGGCGCGCGCCTTCTCCAGCAGGTCCGGGGGCACCAGCCCCGCCAGCGGCCAGGGAGCGTAGGCCTCGGCGAAGCGCACCCAGGCGTTCTCGATCTCGGTGCTGCCCGAGCTCTCCGGCACCGCCAGCAGATCGAAGGCGTCGCGGCGCCGGTAGGAGAGGTAGCCCTGGAGGATGCGGTTGCAGGTGCGCTCGAGCTCCGGATCCGCGAGCTCCGCGGCCCGCTCGACCGCGCGCGTCGTGTGCTCGTCCGACGCCGCCCGCACTGGAAGCGCCGCGGCCGCGGGCGGTGACCGCCGCCGGCCGGCAGTCGCCCGGCTCGCCGGCGCCACCAGCTCGAGCAGCGACAGCGCGTAAACGACGCGACCGAGGTCGTTGGCGTCGAGCTGCGGCAGGCGCAACGCCAGCTCGTCCATGCGCAACGGCTTCTCGTGCAACGCCGCGAGCAGCTCGGCGGCCGAGCCCGGCAGCTGCAGGTCCTCCTCCGCCACCACCGTCGACGCGCGCACCGCCACCGGCTCGGTGAGGAACGGCCGGATGCCGCGGGTCACCTCCTCGAGCGGAGTGAGCTTGAGCACGCCGGTGAGGATCAGCTGCGGCACCTTGACCTTGAGCGTGGAGTCGACGTCGCTCGCCTGGCTCGACATCCGGAAGGTGCCCTCCCGCCAGGTGAAGCCGTCGAGCAGCTTGCGGGCGAGACACTGCTGAAGCAACTTGTAGAGCTCGGCGGCGTCGAGCTTCTGGTGCTCGAGCAGCACCTCCCCGATCGGCACCTCGCGAGAGAGCGACTCGGCGAGCGCCACCCGCAGCTCCTCGTCGTCGAGCTTGCCGACGGCCACCAGGAAGCGGCTAAAGGTCTCGTGCACCAGGTTCGAGCGGCTGTCGACGGGCACGCCGCCGGCGAAGAAGATCCGCTTCTCGATCGGCTTGCGGTGCAGCTCGAGCACGGCGGTGCGGCGAGAGCGCGAGAGCGCAAGAAGCAGTGTCGCGTAGGGGACTTCCGCGAGCTCCCCCTCGGAGAGGAGCGCTATCTGCTCCCACTTGTCGGCGGCAGGCATCGGCATGGCGGTGGTGCGAACGCGACTGCGGAATTGTAGCCTGCCGACCGCGGGGCCGGGATAGCCTGCTGGGGATGCCGCGTCTCAAGGCCGCTCCGGAGGACTTCGTCGTCGAGGAGCTGCCGCTCTTCGCGCCGAGCGGCGCCGGCGAGCACATCTGGGTGGAGGTGGAGAAGCGGCTGCGTACCACCGAGGAGGTGGCGCGCGAGCTGGCGGCGGCGGCGGGCGTCGACCCCGGCCAGGTCGGCTGGGCGGGGCGCAAGGACCGCGAGGCGGTGGCGCGCCAGTGGCTCTCTGTCCCCGGCCTGGCGCCGGGACGCGCCGCCGCCCTCGGCGGCGACGGCTGGCGCGTGTTGCAGGCCGCCCGGCACGGCGAGCGGCTCCGTCTCGGCGAGCTCGCCGGCAACCGCTTCCGTTTGCGGCTGCGCGACGTCGACGCCACGGCTGCGGCCGCGGCGGCAAGGCAGCTGGCGAACCTCGCCAGCCACGGCATGCCCAACGCCTTCGGCGCCCAGCGCTACGGCCACGACGGCGGCAACGCCGAGCGCGGCGCCCGCCTGCTGCGCGGCGAGCCGGTCGCCGGCGGCCGCCGCGACCAGCGGCTGTACCTCTCCGCCCTGCAGTCGGCGGTCTTTGACCGCGTGCTCCGCGACCGTCCGGCGCTTCCCCACCAACCACTCGCTGGCGACCTCGCACTGGTCCACGCGAGCGGTGCGCTGCTGCTGGTCGGGTCGCCGGCGCTGCCGGCGGGGCCGCCGCTGGACGAGCGCGCCGCGCGCTTCGAGCTCAGCCCCACCGGCCCGCTCGTCGGCCACAAGATGCGCGTGCCGCGCGGCGAGGCGCTGGTGCGCGAGCGCGCCGCCGCTGCCGCTCTCGGCGTGCCCTGGGTGCCCGACCTGCCGCGGCTGCGCGGCCACCTCCTCCCGGGCGGGCGCCGCCCCCTGCGGGTACCGGTCGCCGAGGCCTCGCAGCACCGCCACGAGGACGACACCCTCGAGCTCACCTTCGTGCTGCCGCCGGGCAGCTACGCGACGGTGCTCGTGGCGGCGCTGTTCCCCGACGTCACGGGCTGAGCGACGTCACCGGCTGGGCGTGTGCCCCGGCATGGGAGCGGAGTCGCGTCGATGACCCCCCTCGGCGCGAGCCCCGTGTCCCTCCTCCTGCGCCAGCGCCCAGTCGAGCAGCGAGGCAGCGCCCGTCTGCCGCTGGAGCGCGCGGGCGGCGGCGCCGAAGCGGTCCTGGGCGCGCCGGCGCAGGCGGCGCAGGGCGCGCAGCGAGAGCGGCCAACGGCGGCTCAGCTGGCGCCGGAAGGCGCGGCTGAATCGGCGCGGCTGCTCGGCGATGGCGCCGACGAGAAGCATCAGACAGTTGCGGCGGATGAGGTCCTTGCGTTCGCTGCTCGTCGCCCCGGCGAGCAACCGCGTGGTGTCGAGCACCTCGTCGATGAAGCGCGCCAAGCGTGCCGTCGGGACGTCGAGCGGTCCGCGGCCGGCGGCGCGGGTGAAGAGCGTGTGGTGCCCGGCGGCGAGGTCCCGCTCGACGTCCTGCAGGTCGTCGAGCAGCTGCAGGAAGACACCGTAGCCGAAGGCGAAGTGCTCCTCATCGTCGCTCGCCCCTGCCGCCACCAGGTAGAGGTCGGCGAGCACCGAGGTGCCGCCCTTCTCGCAGCTGATCTCCAGAAGGTCGTCGTCGACGAGGACGCTTCCGTCCTGCTGCTGCAGGCTCCGCACCTGCGCGCCGTGGATCGCCAGCAGGCTCTCGTGCACGTCGGGATGGAGACGCCGCGGCAGCTCCCCCTCAATGCGCTCGACGAGGCGAAAGACCGCCTCCTCGAGACCGTTGGCGGGGCGCTCCGGCAGGCCGGCGAGCCGGCGGCCGAAGCGGCCGACGAACTCGCGCTTGGCCCCATCCGGCAGCCGCGGGTCGTCGAGGAGGTTGTCGGTGAGCGGGTAGAGCATGCTGTAGGCGAAGAGCCCGTCGCCCACCGTCACCGGCCGCTCGAGGACGAGCTGCAGGCTGTTGCCGATCCAGACGTTGCGCAGCGCCTGCCAGGAGTCTTCCGGCGGCAGCGCGGGGGCGAAGCTGTGCGCCGCGCGTGCGAAGGCCTTGGAGGCGGCGAAGAAGTCCTCGGCGAACAGCAGGCGGCGATAGCCGGCGGGCCAGCGCAAGCGCGCCTCGCCGAAGCCCTGCAGGCGCTCGCGGACGCTCTGCCGCCAGGCGGCTTGCTGGCTCCCATCGCCGGCGAGCTGCGCCGCCTCCCCGGCCAGCGAGTCGATCAACCCCGCTGCCGCACGCGCGGTCGAGATCTGCCGCCAGCGCCCCGTCGGAGGACCGAGCGCCGGCAGGATGGCGGGTGTGGCGAGCCAGCGCGCGGCGTGCTCGTCGCGGAGCGTGGCGACGCGCGTGTGGAGGTCGGCGGTGACGGAGAGCGGAGCGGCGGCCATGAGCGTCCCCTAAGGCTCTACGAGAGACGCGCCTCAGGAGTTCCCACCCCTCGCCAGGCGGTCCGCCCACCGGCGCCGCCGGCAGGATGCCCGCCCGTGGTGCCCCACGCAGGCCGCCGCTACTGGAGCGCCTTCCTTAGCTCGCCCGCCAACCTGACCCCCGCCTGCTGCAGTCGCTCCGCGACCTCGCCGCGGTGGTGCTCGTAGTAGCCGTAGCCGGCGTACCTTCCGTCGGCCATCGGGTAGATGGAGAGGAACATCAGGGAGTCGCGCCGCGTGCGCCCGGCAAGAGGCTCGCCGCCGAGCGCCTTGGCGTAGACCGCGATGGCCTCCACGGCACAGGTGTCCGGGCAGCGGGAGGCCATGTCGACCTCGGTGTCGCCAGGCTCGATGTTGACGAAGTGGCGCTCGTCGTCGCGCGCGTACTGGGGGAAGCTCGGGTTGCGGCGTACGTTGTCGGCCCACACGCAAGCTTCGCTGAAGCGCGAGTAGCGGCCGCTCGCCGGCAGCAGCGCCGCCACCTTCGCCTGCACCTCGGGGGTGAGCTCGAGCCAGGCGATCTCGCAGACGATGCGGTGACCGTCTGCGCCCCAGGCGTGGGCCGCCGCGGGGAGCAGTAGGAGGAGCGAGGCGAGCACGGACGGCAGGCGGGTCATGGCGGGTCCCCTTTCAGGCCTCTCTCCCCTTGGACGGACGCGGCGGGGCTCTTTCCCCTTGCACGCGGTACCGGTGCCCCTCGAGGCGCGAGGGTCCACCGTTCAGCCGTCGAGGTGCCCGCGCTCGGCGTCGCCCATCTCCACGCCGCCGCCCGGGAAGTACTCGCGCCAGCGACGGTCGACCTGGGCGGCCACCGCCGACGAGGAGCAGAGCTCGGCCGGGAAGCCGCGCTTGGTGCGCGCGTCGAGCAGCACCGGCGCGGTGTAGGAGAGCTGGTTGCGCACCACCCGCACCGCCGCGGCATGGAGGTCGGCCGCCGGCTCGCAGCGGGTGAAGGTGGTCCACAGGAAGTTGATCGGCGAGGCGGCGGCGCGGGCCGCCTCGTCGCTCAGCACCAGCAGCGGCCAGGTGGCGAAGGCGGGCGCGCCGGCGATCCGCCGCAACGCCTCCTCGCAGTCGGGGTCCCCGGCGCGCGGCAGGCGCTCGTCGGCGCCCAGCACCAGGCAGCCAGGGCAGAAGACGTGGGCGGCGGGGACGCCGTCCGGCAGCGTGGCCCCGCCCGCCAGCTCGTGCGGGAGCTCGCGCACCGGATCCCCGAGGCCCAGCCACACCCCCTTGCTGCCCTCGTTGACGCGCGGCCCGTTGTAGTCGAGGGTGTCCATCGCCAGGTTGCCGAAGACGAAGAGGTCGGCCTCCGTCCGGGTGCGGGCGAGCAGGTGGGAGAGGGTGGCGCGGAAGTCGCGCAGGTCGACAGGCCGGTCGGTCAGCAGCAGCAGCTTGGTGAGGGCGAGCTGACCCTCGCCAAGGATGCGGAACGCCGACACCATCGCCTCGCGGTGGTAGCGCTCGCGCACCACCGCCGCCGCCAGCGAGTGGTAACCCGTCTCGCCGTACGACCAGAGGTCGACCACTCCGGGCATCGCCAGCGGGAACAGCGGCGCCAGCAGCTCCTGCAGGTAGTCGCCGAGGAAGAAGTCCTCCTGGCGCGGCTTGCCGACGACGGTGGCAGGCAGCAGCGCGTCGGCGCGCCGGCATAGGACCTCGACCTCGAGCGTTGGATAGTCGTGGCGCAGCGAGTAGTAGCCGTAGTGGTCGCCGAAAGGGCCCTCCGGCTGGCGGAGCCCTGGAGCTACGGAGCCGGCGAGCGCCAGCTCGGCCCCGGCCTGCAGCGGGTGCGGCCAGGGTCCCGCCACCCGCGGCAGACGCGCCCCCGCCACCAGCGAGGCGAGCAGCAGCTCGGGGACGTTCTCGGGCAGCGGCGCCACCGCACTCAGCAGCAGGGCCGGCGGGCCGCCGAGGAACACCGTCACCGGCAGCGCCTCGCCAAGCGCCTCCGCCGCCGCGTAGTGGAAGCCGCCGCCCTTGCCGATCTGCCAGTGCATGCCGAGCGTGCGTGGACCCTGCACCTGCAGGCGGTAGATGCCGAGGTTGCTTCCGCGGCGGCCCGCGGACGGGCCGGCGCTCCACGACGTCGCGGCTCGCGCAGGCTCGCCGCTCGGGTTGCTTCCGCGACCGCCCCCTGGATGCTCGGTGTAGACGAGGCCGAGGGTGACAAAGGGGCCGCCGTCACCCGGCCAGGAGGTGGTGATGGGCAGCCGAGCGAGGTCGACGTCGCGTGTCACGCGCTCGGTCACCGGACCGCGCCGCTTGCGGCGGAAGCCGACATGCAGCGCCGCCGCCAGCAAGTCGCGCGCCTCCCACAGCTTGCCCGGCGACGGGGGCAGCATCGTCTCGGCCACGGCAACCAGGCGGCGCAGCAGCCGCTCCGGGCGACGCCCGAAGGCGAGCTCGACGCGGCGACGGGTGCCGAAGAGGTTGGTGACGAGCGGCAGCTCGTACCCCTCGCCGCCCGCCACCGCGGCCACCGGCGAGACCGGCGGGCCGCCGGCGACGAGCGCCACCCCCTCGCCGCCGACGCGGCGGCGCAGCTCGTCGTCGGCGGCGGGGCGCCGGAAGAGCAGCGCCGGGCCTCCGGCGGCGATCGCCCGCCGGTGCACCTCGGCCACTTCGAGGTAAGGGTCGACGGCAGCTTCCACCTCGACCAGCTCCCCTTCGCGGCGCAGCAGATCCAGGAAGGCCCGCAGGTCGAGCAGGCCCGAGCCGTCGTCGTGGGGGCTCACCGCGGTGATTCTAGAATCGCCGCCGATGGGCCGCACGAAACCGAGATCTCTCCCTCGGGTCGGCGGTGTCGATGACATCGGTGAGGGCGCCACCGGCGACGCGCCCTCGACGAGCCCGACGGACGCGCGGGCGAGACGGGCGGGGGGCGCCACGCCTGCCGCCGCTGCGCCCTCGGACCCGCGCCAGCATGGCAGGGATGCTCCCCGGCCGGTCGCATCGCCGACCGCGGCGAGCCCGGCGTCGGCAGGGGATCGCTGGCTCGCCTGGCTCTACGCCACGGCTGTCGTGCTGCTGCTGCTGCCGCTGTGGACGGTGCACCGCGTCCCCTCGACCGACGGTCCCTGCCACCTCTACAACGCCTGGGTGATGCACCACCTGCACGATCCGGCGTACCCGGCGATCGGCAGCCACTTCCGCCTTGCCCTGGCGCCGGTACCCAACTGGTTGTCACCGGTCCTGCTCTACCTGCTGCTCTCGGTGGTGCCGCCGCTGCTGGCCGAGAAGCTCCTGTTCAGTTTCTACGTGGTCCTCTTCGGCGCCATCGCCTGGTGGTTCGCCGGCCTCCTCGATCCCACTCGCCGCGTGCACGCTTTCCTTGCCTTGCCGTTCACCTACAACTTCATGGTCCGGCTGGGCTTCCTCAACTTCATGCTCTCCGTTCCCCTCATGCTGCTGGCGGTGGGCGCGTGGTGGCGCGGGCGCGAGGCCCCCGGCGCGCGCTTCGCCCTGCGCCTCAACCTGCTGCTCGTGCTCTGCTACTTCGCGCACCTGGTGGGGCTGGTGGTGGCGCTGGTCGCCATCGGCCTGCTGTGGCTGGCGAGCTTCGACAGCGCCCGCTGGCGCCGCTGGCTGCTCCACCCCCTGCTGCTCCTGCCGCAGGTGCCGCTGCCGCTCTGGTTCCTCACCACCCACCCGAGCGCACCCGCCGCCAACCGCTGGCCCTGGGCCCTTCGCTTCGGCTACCTGCGGGAGCTGCGCGCGCTCTTCCTCTACCCACACCGCTACCGGGTGGGGTATGCGCTGGTACTGCTCTTCGCGCTGCTGGCGGTCGTCACCCTCGTGCTCGAGGGGAGGCGCGCCCCGCGCGCCCACCACGGCTTCGTCGCCGCCGCCTTCACCGTTCTGACACTCTACCTGCTCGCCCCCTGGGGCATCGGCGAGGGCGGCATCCTGCCGCCGCGGCTGAGCATCCTGCCCTTCCTGCTCGTCCTGCCCTGGCTGACGTCCCGCCTCGCGCGGCCGCTGCAGTTGGCGATCCCGGCTGCCCTGCTGCTCCTCGTCGCCTGGGAGTCGGCGAGCCTCGTGGACGCGAACCGGCACGCCGCGGCGGAGGTCGACGCCTTCCTCGCCGGCCTCGCCCAGGTGCCGGCCGGCAGTCGCGTCGCGACGCTGATCTGGAATCGCGACCGGGGATCACTCGGCCACGGCGCGGCCTACGCTGCCATCTCCCGAGGTCTCGTCGACTGGGGCGACTACCAGGCTGGCATCGACCTCTTCCCCGTGCGCTGGCGGTCCGGCATCGTGCCGCCGCAGGGTCTCGAGGCCCACCCGGAGCGGTACCCGCCGCGTCGCTGGGCGCCCGTCGTCGACTACGTCTACACCTGGGCCATGCCCGCCGGGGCGGCGGTTCGACCCCGCCTGCGCTACTGGTACCGCCCCGCCGGGCGCGTCGGAGCGGGGCAGCTCTGGCAGCGCCGCAGCGACTGGAACCTTCGCGGGGGTCATCCGTAGTGAGAAGCATGAAGAAGAAGACCGTCGTGGGTCTGGTGGTCATCGGTGCCCTCTCGGCGGTCGGCTTCGGCATCGCCAAGGCGGCCGGCGGCGGCGGCAAGGAACCCCCCTACAAGCTCGTCGAGGTCAAGCGCGGCACGGTCGTCGACAAGGCCCTCGCCACCGGCCAGATCGTGCCGCTGCAGGAGATCTCCGTGAAGTCGCAGATCTCCGGCATCGTCAAGGAGACGTTCGCCGACGTCGGCGACGTGGTGCACACCGGACAGCCCTTGTTCTCGATCAGCCCCGACTCCACTCCGCTGCAGCTCACCGAGGGGGAGCGCAACATCGAGCTCGCCCAGGTCGCCTTTGCCAGGGCCAAGGCCGACTTCGAGCGCCAGGACGCGCTGCACACCAGCGGTCTGATCTCGCAAGGGGACCTCGACGCCGCGCGCCAGGCCTACGACCACTCCCGCATCCAGCTCGACCTCGAGCGCGAGCGCATGCAGCTGCTCGAGTCGGGGAAGATCCAGCGCCCCTCGGGAGGCATCGACTCGATCATCCGCGCCCCGGCGACGGGCACCGTGCTCGAGCGCCTCGTCAACCAGGGCGACCCGGTGGTGCCGCTCACCTCCTTCCAGGCGGGAACCCCGCTGATGACCCTCGCCGACATGGGATCGCTGCTGTTCAAGGGCACCGTCGACGAGATCGACGTCGGCAAGCTGCACGAGGGGATGCCGGTGCGCATCCAGATCGGCGCCCTGCCCTCGGCGCACGTCGACGGTCAGCTGACCAAGATCGCTCCCAAGGCCAAGGAGCAGGAGGGGTCGACGCTGTTCGACGTCGAGATCGCCATCACCCGCGCCACCGACGTACGCCTGCGCGCCGGCTACTCGGCCAACGCCGACATCGTCATCCAGGAGAAGAAGGAGGTGCTCACCATCCCCGAGCGCCTGGTCACCTTCGAGAACGAGAAGGCGTTCGTGGAGGTGCCGGCGGCCGATCCCAAGGCGGCGCCCCAGAAGCGCGAGATCAAGGTGGGGCTCTCCGACGGCCTCACCGTCGAGGTGGTGAGCGGCCTCGAGGCGGGCGAGAAGATCGTCGAGCGGCCGCCGAAGGAGATCAAGGCCGGCTAGGCCGCCCGAGGATCGACGCGTGCGCTGGATCGGCCACTACTGCAAGCTGTTCCTCGAGGACGTGCGGCACCAGAAGCTGCGCGCCTTCCTCACCCTGTTCGGCATCGTCTGGGGCAGCGCCGCCGTCACCCTCCTGCTCGCCTTCGGCACCGGCTTCAGGCGCCAGATGCTGATCACCACCAAGGGGCTGGGCGAGAACATCGTCATCGCCTGGCCGTCGCAGACGAGCAAGGTGTGGAACGGCCTGCCCAAGGGGCGGCGCGTCCACGCCACCGAGGAGGACGTCGAGCTCATCCGCCAGCAGGTGCCGGCCATCCAGCGCATCAGCGGCGAGCGCGACAGGGGCGGCCTGCGCATGCGCTATGGCCACGACGCGGTGGCCCCCGACGTCACCTCCTCCGGCCCCGAGTTCAAGGAGATGCGCAACCTGATCCCGCAGGAGGGCGGCCGCTACGTCGACTGGCTCGACATGGTGCGCAAGCGGCGCACCCTGTTCCTCGGCGACAAGCTCGCCGGCGACCTCTTCGGCCCCGAAGCCGTCAAGGACGCGGTGGGCAAGGTGGTCACCATCAACGGCGTGCCCTTCACCGTCATCGGCGTCATGCAGCACAAGAACCAGGACTCCAACTACAGTGGCCCCGACGCCGACCGCGCCACCATCCCGCTCACCACCTTCCGCGCCCTCTACGGCCAGCAGCGGCTCGACAACATCGTCTTCCAGGTGCGCGACCTGGCGCAGGTCGAGGCCGCCAAGCAAGGCCTGCTGCGGGTGCTCGCCGATCGCTACAAGTTCGATCCCAGCGACGAGCAGGCGGTGGCGATGTGGGACACCACCCAGCAGCTCAAGTTCTTCGACGCCTTCTTCCTCGGCTTCAACCTCTTCCTCGGCATCGTCGGCGCCCTCACCCTGGTGGTGGGCGGCATCGGCGTCTCCAACATCATGAACGTGGTGGTGGAGGAGCGCACCAAGGAGATCGGCATCAAGATGGCGCTCGGCGCCCGTCGCCGCTACGTGCTCGGGCAGTTCCTCTTCGAGACCCTGCTGATCACCGGCATCGGCGGCGTCATCGGCTTCGGCATCGCCTTCGCGATCGCCAAGCTCATCGCCATGCTGCCCAACAACGACGTCGTCGGCGTGCCGGTGATCTCGCTGCAGGTGGCGGCGCTCACCACCGCGCTGCTCGGCGTCATCGGCTTCCTCGCCGGCTGGTTCCCCGCCCGCAGCGCCGCCAACCTCAAGCCGGTGGAGGCGCTGCGGCTGTGACGGCGGCGACGCGGCGATGAGACTCGGGCTCATCCTCCACCTCTTCCGCAGCGCGGCGAAGATCCAGCGCAAGCGGATGCTGCTCACCGTCACCGCCATCGCCTGGGGCACCATCGCCATCGTGCTGCTGCTCTCCTTCGGCCAGGGCCTCAAGGAGACCTTCGCCCGCGGCCAGCGCGGCCTCGGCGACGGCATCGCCGTCTCCTGGCAGGGGCAGACGCAGAAGCCATGGAGCGGTTTCGGCCCCGGCCGCTCGGTGGCTCTCGCCCCCGAGGACGTGGCGCTGCTGCTCGCCAACGTCCCCGAGATCACCGCCGCCTCCGGCGAGATGGTGCGCTACGGCACGCAGCTCACGGTCGGCGCCAAGAGCATCAACAAACGGGTGGTAGGCGTCGAGCCGTCGTGGGGGGATCTGCGCTCGCAGGTGCCCGAGAGTGGCGGCCGCTTCATCGACCCGCTCGACTACCGCCTCAAGCGACGGGTGATCTTCCTCGGCAACGAGGTGCGCGACGACCTCTTCGGCAAAGGCGTCGACCCGGTGGGCCGCACGGTGCTGCTCAACCGCGCCCCCTTCACCGTCATCGGCGTGCTGGCGAAGAAGCTGCAGATGGGCGCCTACGGCGGTCCCGACGGCCAGGCGGTGGTGATTCCGCTGCCCACCTTCCAGGCGATCTTCGGCAGCAAGAAGCTCAACAACCTGATCTTCAGGCCCGAGGGCCCCGAGCGGATGGAGCTCGCCAAGCGCCGCTTCTACGAGGTGATGGCGGCCCGCTACCGCTTCGACCCCAGCGACGAGCGCGCCTTGCCGATCTGGGACACCGCCAAGGGACAGGCGATGGTGGCGAAGATCTCGCTCGGCATCGAGATGTTCCTCGGCATCATCGGCGCCCTCACCCTGCTCATCGGCAGCGTCGGCGTCGCCAACATCATGTACGCCGCCGTCACCGCGCGCACGCGGGAGATCGGCATCCTGATGGCAATGGGGGCGCGGCGTTCCTTCATCACCGGTCCGCTGGTGCTCGAGTCGCTGTCGCTCACCGCCCTCGGCGGCGTGGCGGGGATCGCCATCGGCGCCGCCATCGTCCACGGCCTCGCCTTCGCCGCCTCCAAGGTCGACAACCAGGCGATGGCGTTCCTCGGCAGCCCGCATCTTTCGCTGCCGGTCGCTTTCGTCACCGTCGCCCTGCTCGGCACCCTCGGCTGGCTGGCCGGCTGGTTCCCGTCGCGCCGCGCCACCGCCATCCACCCGGCGCAGGTCCTGAGGTTCGAGTGACATGGTAAGCAATCTGCTCAACGGCCTCCGCAAGAACGGCAACGGCCAGGCTGCCGCCGCGGCAGGTCCGCAGCCGGTCATCGCCCTCGCCGGCATCCGCAAGGTCTACGCGACGGGAGCCATCGAGGTCGAGGCGCTCAAGGGCGTCGATGTCAGCATCCAGCCCGGCGAGTTCGTGGCCCTCATCGGCCCGTCGGGATCCGGCAAGTCGACCCTGCTCAACATCGTCGGCTGTCTCGACACCCCCACCAGCGGCTCCTACCGCCTCACCGGCGAGGAGGTCGCCGGCTTCGATCTCGACCGTCTCGCCGACGTGCGCAATCGCCGCATCGGCTTCATCTTCCAGGGCTTCAACCTGCTCAACCAGCTCACCGCCTACGACAACGTCGAGCTGCCGCTGCTGTTCAAAGGCAGCGGCAAGCGCGAACGGCGGGCGCGCGTCGAGCACCTGCTGTCGCAGGTCGGGCTCGCCGACCGCATGCACCACAAGCCCACCGAGCTCTCCGGCGGCCAGATGCAGCGCGTCGCCATCGCCCGCGCCCTCGCCTGCGAGCCCGACATCCTGCTCGCCGACGAGCCCACCGGCAACCTCGACTCGGGTTCCGGTGCCGACATCCTGCACGTCTTCGAGGAGCTGTGGAGCGCCGGCCACACGGTGGTGGTGATCACCCACGACCGCGCCGTGGCGCGCCGCACCCAGCGCGTGCTCACCATCCACGACGGCCGCATCGACGCCGACGAGCCCGCCTCGAGCCTCGGGGCGAGCTGAGCGCCCGGCAGGCTTCCAATCGCCGGCTCCGCGACCGTCGCCGGCGCCCGCCGAGCGACAGCCGCCGCGGCGACAGCCGGGACCGCGAGCTCGCGTGCATGCCGATTGCACCGGGCCGGCCGTATGGACCGCCGTGATACCTTCTGCGCACCCCGAGCCCGCAATCCCGCCGCGTCGATGTCGCCAGGAACCCCGCCCCGCCACCTCGCCAGGCGACCGCCCTCGCGGAGTCGACGGCACGGTGCCGCCGCGCTCGTCGCCGCTGCCGTCGCGCTCGCCTCCTGTCGCCAGCCGGCGCCGGCGCCCAACGTCGTCCTCATCTCCATCGACACGCTGCGCAGCGACGCGCTGCGCGCCTACGACCCGGCGGCGGCGGCGCTGCCGGCCATCGATGGCCTGGCGGCCGGCAGCCGGCGTTTCAGCCACGCCCTGGCCGCGGCGTCCTGGACGCTGCCCTCGCACGCCTCGCTGCTCACCGGCGTCTACCCGCACCGCCATGGCGCGATCCATCGCCGCGCCACCATCTCGCGCGGCGTTCCCAGCCTGCCGGCGCTGCTCGCCGCCCGCGGCTACGAGACCGTCGCCTTCACCGACGGCGGCTTCCTCGACGCCAGCTACGGCTTCGGCCGTGGCTTCCTGCGCTATGACGACCACCTGAGCCGCGGCGTGGCGCCGCTGCCCTGGCTGCCGCAGGGAGGCCGGCCCGACGCCCGCGGCGAGAGCGACCTCTTCGCGCGCGCCGCTGCCTTCCTGGCCCACCGCTCCGGCGCCAGCAGGCCGCTGTTCCTCTTCGCCCACAGCTACGCGGTGCACGACTACTACAAGGCGCACCCGTGGGCGCGTGCCGCCACCGGCGCGCGCGTCGCCACCACCGCCGATCACAACCTGCAATGTCTCACCGGCGAGCGCCAGTGCCCCGCCGCCGAGTGGCAGACCCTCGCCGGCTACTACCGCGCCGAGCTGCGGCGGCTCGACGACGGCGTCGCGCGCCTGCTCGCCACCGTCCACCGCCAGCTCGGCGACCGCGCCACCTACGTGGTGCTGCTCTCCGATCATGGCGAGGGGCTCGAGCCCGGCGAGGGCGCAACCCACCACGGCGGGGCGCTACGCCGCGACCTGCTGTCGGTGCCGCTGCTGGTGGCCGGCCCGGGCATCGCGCCGGGAGTGGAGTCGACGCCGGTGTCCCTGATCGACGTCGCCCCCACGCTCGCCGCCCTCGCCGGCGCCGGCAACGCCGACTTCGATGGCAGCTCTCTTCTCCCCCTGCTCCACGGCGGGCCTCGCGCCTCGCTCGCGGCGCTCAGCCTTGGTACCCGCGAGCTGCACGCCGAGGAGCACTACTACTGGTGGCGCGACGGCCGCCGGCGCGCGGCCCGCGACGTCGGCACCCACGCCCTCGCCGTCGGCGTGCTGCGGACCGGCTGGTGGTACACGCGAGCCCCCCACCGCGAGCTCGCCGAGCGTCTCGACGGCACCGCCGCCGGCGCGCCGCCGCTCGCCGTCCTGCGCCAAGCCGCCTCGCCGCTGCTGCGCATGAGCGTCGTCGCCACCCCGCCGCACCGCGAGAGCGAGGAGCTCGAGGCCACCCTACGCTCTCTCGGCTACGACGGCGGCACCCCGTGATAGCGTCTCGCCGCTTCCGATGGCAGCGTTCCGCTCACCGTCGCGTCCCCGGCTGAGCCGCGCCCTCCTGCTGCTCGCGCTCGCCGCGGCCCCGGCGGCGGCGCAGTACCGGGCGGCCGGCAGCGACATCGCGATCCTCCCCGATCGCAAGAGCGAGCTCGAGACGGCGATGCAACAGGCGCCGTGGCACCTCGGCGGGCTGCGGGTGGCACCCTGGATCGGGGTGCGCGACGTCAGCTACGTGCGCGAGCTCGACGCCGGCGGGCGCCAGCGGCCAGCCGACCTCACCGCCACCGGTGGCGCCGGCCTGCGCGCCTACCTCCCGCTCGGCACGCACACCATCGTTGCCGCCCACGCCCTGCCCGAGTACGCCTGGTGGCAGAAGGAGAAGGATCGCAACGCCGTCGTCGGCCACTATGGGCTCGGCCTCTTCAGCTGGGGCACCCGGGTGCAAGGAGAGCTCACCGCGCGCCGCGTCGAGGAGGTCGCCTTCCTGAGCTCGGACGTGCTCGTCAACGAGCCCATCCGCGATGACGAGGCCGCCGGCAGCGCCCAGGTGCGTCTCTTCGGCTCGATCGGCGCCTACCTGGCGGGCACCCAGGTGCGCACCCGTGTCGATGCCACCTCCGGGCTCACCGCGCTCGACCCGGCGCAGGCTCTCGACCGCGACACCACCCAGACCCGGCTCGGGCTGCGCTACCTCCTGCGCGGCGACCGCGGCCATCTGGGCGCCGGAGCGCTCGAGGAGCGCACCAAGTTCCTCGGCGCCAACGCGACCCGCTCGAACAAGGGCTCGTCCTGGTACGCCGAGTCCCTGCTTCATGGCAACCACCTCGACCTCAGCCTGCAGTACGACTCCCGCGACCTGCAGCCCGACGGCAGCGCCTTCCCCGGCTACCGGGCAGGCAACGGCCAGGCATCCCTGGTGCTCCATCCCGGCTGGCGCGTGCAGTACCAGCTCTACGGCCGGCGCCAGCTGCGGTACTCGGCGCTCGACCTCGGCAGCTACCTCGAGGAGAGCCGCAGCGGCGCCGGCCTCCATTTCGCGGTCGGCAAGGGTGGCGTGCAGCTGTTCTACGAGACGGGCGACGACGACTACTTCGGCACCACGCCGCGCCACGAGTCCGTCACCGCGCGCGGCGGCTGGCTCGACATCGCCATCCGCCGGCTCAACCTGCGCGTCGGCGGCCGCCTGACCCGCTTCACACCCGACGGCGGCGGCACCCGCGAGGTGCGCGAGGTGATCGGCGCGCTGTCGCTGAGCTTCGGCCAGCCCGGAGAGTGGTAGCTCCCGGCCAGGCGCCCGGCGAGAGCATCGCGGCCACTCCCACGCCGCCCCTCGTCGACCTCCTCTGCTCCCCGGCTCGCGCCGCTGCGCTGCGCGTGCGCCTGCCCGACCTCCCGTCGTGGGATCTCACGCCGCGACAGCTGTGCGACCTCGAGATGCTGGCGACGGGGGCTTTCACGCCGCTCGCCGGCTTCCAAGGCCGCGCCGCCGCCGAATCAGTGGTGGCGACGATGCGCCTGCCGCCGGCGCCGGGAGAGGCCCGGGGAGCTCTGTGGCCGATCCCGGTAACGCTCGACGTCGCTCCCGGGACCGCCGCCGCGGCGGTCCGCGCCGGCGCCCTCGTCCTGCGCGACCCCGAGGGTCTGCCGCTCGCCGTGCTGAGGTACGAGGAGGCTTGGGAGCACGACCGCGAGCGCGAGGCCGAGGCGGTCTACGGCACCCTCGACGCGGCGCACCCCGGCGTCCACCACCTGCTCCACCGCACCAACAACGTCGCCGTCGCTGGTCCCCTCGAGGCTCTGCAGCTGCCGCCGCACTACGACTTCGCCAGCCTGCGCGAGACGCCACGGCAGTCGCGCGACGCCTTCGCGGGTCTCGGCTGGCGGCGCGTGGTCGCCTTCCAGACCCGCAACCCCATGCACTGCGCCCACTTCGAGCTCACGCTCCGGGCCGCCCGCGAGCAGGAGGCCAGCCTGCTCGTCCACCCGGTGGTGGGGATGACGCGGCCCGGCGACCTCGATCACTACACGCGCGTCCGCTGCTACCAGGCGCTGCTGCATCGCTACCCCGCGGGCCTGGCACGGCTCGCCCTGCTGCCGCTCGCCATGCGCATGGCCGGCCCCCGCGAGGCGCTCCTGCACGCCATCGTGCGCCGCAACTTCGGCTGCACGCACTTCATCGTCGGTCGCGACCATGCCGGCCCCGGCGTCGACCCCCAGGGGCGTCCCTTCTACCTCCCTTATGCCGCCCAGGAGCTGGTCGCCCGGCACCAGGAGGAGATCGGCATCGCGATGGTGCCGTTCCGCCAGATGGTCTACGTCGAGAGCGAGCGACGCCATCGCCCCGAGGACGAGGTCCCCGCCGGCACCGCCACGCTCGCCATCTCGGGCAGCGAGCTGCGCCATCGGCTCGCCGCCGGCGCCGAGATCCCCGAGTGGTTCACCTTCCCCGAGGTGGCGCGCGAGCTCCAGCGCACTCACCCGCCGCGCCGGCACGCTGGCTTCACTGTCTTCCTGACCGGCCTCTCGGGGGCGGGTAAGTCGACCATCGCGCGGGCGCTGCAGGTCAAGCTCCTCGAGACCGGCGGCCGCCCTGTCACCCTCCTCGACGGCGACCTGGTGCGCAAGCAACTCTCCTCAGAGCTCGGCTTCTCCAAGGAGCACCGCGACCTCAACATCCGCCGCATCGGCTTCGTCGCCGCCGAGATCACCAAGAACCGCGGCGTCGCCCTGTGCGCCCCCATCGCCCCCTATGACGCCGTCCGCAAGGAGGTGCGCGCGCTCATCGCGCCCCTTGGCGGCTTCGTGCTGGTGCACGTGGCGACTGCCCTCGCGGTGTGCGAGGCCCGCGACGTCAAGGGCCTCTACGCCCGCGCGCGAGCGGGGCTGCTGCCGGCGTTCACCGGCATCTCCGACCCCTACGAGACCCCCGAAGACGCCGAGGTGGTGGTGGATGCCGGCGCTCTCTCGCCGGCCGAGGCGGCCGAGGCGGTGCTGCGCCACCTCGAGCACGAGGGGTACGTGTAGCGAGCGCGGGGGAATTCCGCGGCCACCTGCCGGCGTTCCCTCAGCCGTGTAGCCGCGCACCGCGCTCCCCGCGGAGAGCACCCGCAAACCCTTGAACCCTCAGCCTGTAGGGCCGCGAAGCGGCTGCTACAATGGGTCGAATCCACAGGACGGCGGACCGGAACCGGAGCGGAGCGACGTGCCCCTACTCAAACGCGAGCCCGAGATCTGGCCGCCCCACCTCTTCGGTGAGCCGGGCAGCGACGCCCCGGACCCCTCGGAGGCTCGCGCCGCCGCCGCCATCCACCACCGCGGCCCCGCTCAGAACGGGCATGGCCACCTCTTCGGCAACGGTCACGGCAACGGGTACGACGAGGGCCAAGGCGCCGTCGGCCCGGACCACTGGTGGGTCACTTACACCCTCTCGCGGCAGGAGAAGACTCTCGCTCGCCACTTGCTGCACTGGGAGATTCCCTACTACCTGCCACAGCGAGAGCACAGGATCCGCGCCGGCGACCGCTGGCGCAAGTCCCATCTGCCGCTGTTCACCGGCTACGTGTTCTTCCATGGCGACCTGCACGACCGCCTGATGGCGCTGCGCAGTAACGTCGTCGTCAAGCTGATCCAGGCGCCCGCGCCCGAGGAGCTGGCCTCCCAGCTGCGCTCGCTCTGGCTGCTGCAGATGACCGGCGCACCGCTCGTGCCGCACCCCTACATCGGTCCGGGCGACGAGGTCGAGATCTTCCAGGGCCCCTTGCGCGGCTACCGCGGCCAGGTGCTGCGCGAGAAGGGCAAGTACCGGCTCGTGGTGTCGATCTCGCTCCTGCGCCAGGCGGTGTCGACGGAGGTCCCCCGGGACGCGGTGGCGCCGACGGCCATGCGCAAGGTCCAGCCACGCCAGACCGCGCACCACGCGGCGATGGTCAGGGACTCTCACTCCTAACGTTCGCTTCCTCGGGTCTTTCGAGGTTCGGCAGGGTGCGCAAGGCGCACCACTCACGATGACAGCAGCCGGCGGCGGCGCCGGCCGGGCGGGGCGGCGGGAACAGACGCTTGATGACCACCTCTCGAGGTGCCCGGACACCCAAGGGGGCGGAGCCTGTCCGGGCGCGTCCGCAGCCCGCTGGAGCGGCGGGTCGGCCGCGCGACGACGAGTGCGGCGCGACGGGCCGCCTGCTGTTCGTCTCCGCCGGCCTCTCTCCGCGCGGTGGTGGCATCGCCGCGGCCGGCAGGCTGCTGCTCGCCGCCACCCGCGAGTGGGCGGCGAGCCAGGGCGTCGCGCTGCGCCTGCTCACGCTCGGTGAGCCTTCGGACCTCCCCGCCGGCGCCGACGGCGAGGCTTTCCAGGGCAACCGGGGCGCGCTGGCGCGGGCGATCTGGCGCGCCCAGATCGTCGAGGGATACCGCCACCACGTTTACGACTTCCTCGGCGTCGCGCGCATCCAGGGGGTGCTGCCGCGCCGCTGGCGAGCCCGCTACCTGCTCTACCTCTACGGCATCGAGTGCTGGCGCCCGCTGCGCGGCAGCCGCCGCCGCGCCCTCGACGGCGCCGCCGCGCGGCTCGCCTGCTCGTCGTTCACCGCCGACCGCCTGCGCCGCCTCAACCCCGGCACGCCACCGGTGACTCCCTTGCATCTCGCGGTCGACGACCTCCCCACCACCTCGACCGGCGCCGACGACGCCCTGCTCGCCGCGCTCGGCGAGGGCTTCCTCCTCATCGTCGGCCGCCTCGCCCCCGGCGAGCGCTACAAAGGGCACGACGAGCTGCTCGAGGCCCTCGCCACCCTCGCACCGACGCATCCCGACTTGCGGCTCGTCGTGGCCGGTGAGGGCGAGGATCGCCGGCGACTCGAGGCACGCGCCGCCGAGCTCGGTGTCGCGCCGCGCGTCTCCTTCGTCGGCTTCGTCAGCGCGGCGACGCTCGTCGCGCTCTATCGCCGCTGCGCCCTCTTCGCCATGCCGAGCGACGGCGAGGGCTTCGGCCTCGTCTACCTAGAGGCAATGCGCACCGGCCGGCCGTGCATCGCTCGCGCCGCCTCGGCGGCGGCGGAGATCGTCGTCGACGGCGAGACCGGGCGGCTCGTCGAGGCCGGGGCGGCGCCGCTCGCGGCGGCCATCGCCGGCATCCTCGCCGATCCCTTCGCCACGGCGGCGATGGGGGCTGCCGGCCGCGAGCGCTGGCAGCAGTGCTTCCGCCCCGCGCAGTTCGCCGCCGGGCTGCGCCCCCACCTCGACCAGCTGCTCGCGCCGGCTCCCTTGTGTCAGCGCCGCGAGGTGGTCGTCCCCTCCACCCGCTCCGCCTCCTCCACCGGGGCCCGCTGACCGTGTGCGGCATCAACGGCGCCCTGCGTCTCACCACCGCCGCGCCGCCGCTCGATCGCGACGAGGTCGTGCGCATCCGCGAGCACCAGGCGCGTCGCGGACCCGATGGCGCCGGCCTGTGGGAGAGCCCCGATCGGCGTGTCGCCCTCGCCCACAACCGCCTCGCCATCCTCGACCTCTCCGCCGCCGGTGCGCAACCGATGCGCTCTGCCGACGGCCGCTACCGAATCACCTACAACGGCGAGCTCTACAACTTCCGCGCCCTGCGCGCCGAGCTCGCCGCCGACGGCGTCCGCTTCGCCACCGAGAGCGACACCGAGGTCGTGCTCGCGCTCTACGCGCGAGAGGGCGTGGCGATGTTCCCTCGCCTGCGCGGCATGTACGCCTTCGCCCTGTGGGACGAAGCGGCCGGGACGCTGCTGCTCACCCGCGATCCATTCGGGATCAAGCCGCTCTACTATGCGACCGACGGAGGCACGCTGCGCTTCGCCTCGCAGGTCAAGGCGCTCATGGCCGGCGGTGCCCTGTCGTCGCAGGTGGACCTCGGCGCCGTCGCTGGCTTCCTCGTCTGGGGCTCCGTTCCGGAGCCGATGACGATCCGCGCGGCGGTGCGCGCGCTGCCCGCGGGGCACTATCTGCTGATCGAGGACGGCCGCGTCGGCGAGCCGCGGCGGCACTACCAGCCGCTGCCCGTCGACCCACATACCCCAGCACCCGACCTGGTGTCGCTCGCCGAGGCCCTCGCCGACTCGGTGACGGCGCACCTGGTGTCGGACGTGCCGGTGGCCGTCTTCCTCTCCGCGGGGCTCGACTCGGGCTGGTCGCCGCGCTGGCGCGCCGGCACCACCCCGAGCTCACGACGCTGACGGTGCGGTTCGAAGCCCTGCTCGCTACCACCGCCGACGAGGGCCCGCTGGCGGCGCGTGTCGCCGCGGCGCTCGGCACCCGCCACCGCGAGCTCGCGCTCTCGGCGGGGCAGCTGCGCTCGCTCTGGCCGGCCGCCCTCGCCGCCATGGACCAGCCGAGCATCGACGGCTTCAACACCTTCGTCATCTCGCGGGCGGCGCACGAGGCGGGGTTCAAGGTGGTGCTCTCGGGGCTGGGCGGCGACGAGCTGATGGGCGGCTACCCGTCGTTCCGCGACGTACCGCGGTTGCGCCGGGCGGCGCGGCTCGCGCAGGGTGTCCCGGGGTTCGGCTCGCTTTGGCCGCGCCTGGCGAGGGCGAGCGCGCGGCCCAAGATGGCAGGGCTGCTGCGCTACGGAACCACCCTGCCGGGCGCCTACCTGCTGCGGCGGGGTCTCTTCCTCCCCGACGAGCTTCCCGCCCTGCTCGGCGAGGAGGCCGCGGGGGAGGCCCTGCGGCGCTACGACGCGGTGGCCGACGCTGCGGCAGCCCTCGACGAGCCGACGCCGCTCGGGCCGGCCGAGCTCGCCGATCCCTGGGCAACGGTCCATCAGCTCGAGACCACTCGCTACCTGCGCCACCAGCTCCTGCGCGATTCCGATTGGGCCGCGATGGCGTGGGGAGTCGAGCTGCGGGTGCCGCTCGTCGACCCCGTTCTGCGCGGGCATGCGGCGCGCGCGGGGTTCGCACCCGCGCGGCACGAGGGCAAGGCCGCGGCGGTGCGCGCGGCGGCGCCGGAGCTGCCGGCGGAGCTGTTCGGGAGGAGGAAGACCGGGTTTTACGTGCCGGTGGCGGAGGCGCTGGAGGCCGGGGCGGCGGGACAGACGCATGGAGAACGCTCGCGGCGACTGGCGCTGCTCGCACTGGCGGAGCATGGAGTCGTGCTCCCGGCCGAGCCGGTGGGCGTGGCGTCGAGCGCCCCCGTGGTGGCGGCGTGAAGGCTCCCGAAATGGCCGCCGGCACCGCCGCTGCAAGCGCGAGCCCGGGCGCCGTTGCCCCTCCCGCCACCGCGCCGTCGGGCGTCGCTCGCCGGCTACGCACCTGGATCGGCATCTTCTCCGCGTACTTCAGCACCCAGACGGTGGCACAGCTGCTCGGCATCCTCGCCGGGCTGGTCTTCATCCGCACGATGCCGCTGCGCGAGTACGCGCTCTACGCCCTGGCCAACTCGGTGCTCACCTTCTTCAGCTTCGCCACCGACCTCGGCAGCACGACCTCGCTGGTGCACTTCTTCCACCGCTCCCACACCTCGGGAGACGACTTCGCCGGCTACCTGGCGGCGGTGGTCTCGCTCCGGCGCAGGGCGTTCCTGGGCGGGGCCGCGGTGGTCGCAGTGGCCCTGCCGAGCGTCGCCATGGCCAAGGGCTTCCCGCCGCTCGAGGTGAGCCTGGCGACCGTGGCCGTGATCGTCGCCGTCGGGTTCCAGATCGTCAGCGTCATCCGCGTGCTCGTCCTGCGGCTCCAGGGGCACTACGGTCGCTCCTACCGGGCCGACCTCGCCAGCGCCTCGCTGCGCCTCCTCCTCGCGCTCGCGATGGTCGCCGCCGCCTGGCTGCGGGCATGGCTTGCCGTTCTCACGGCGGCCGCCGGTTCGTTGCTCTCGGCATGGCTCGCTCGCGATCCCATCGGGTCTCACGGTGTGGCGGCCAGCGCAGCCGACGTGCGGCCCTATCGGCGCACCGTCCTGCGCTACATGCTCCCCACCCTGCCCAGCGCCCTCTACTTCTCGATCCAGGGGCCGCTCGTCGTCTGGCTGGCGGCGACCTTCGGCGCCACCCGCAACATCGCCGAGGTGGCTGCGATCACCCGGCTCGGCTTGCTGGTGGGAATCTTTTCCGGCCTCACCGGCATCGTCTTCCTGCCTCGCCTCGCCCGCATCACCGACGACCGGCTTTACCGCCTCCGGACGTTGCAGTTCGGATCACTGCACCTCGCCCTCGCCTGCACGCTCCTGCTGGCCGCGTGGGTGGCTCCCACGCCGTTTCTTTGGCTGCTCGGCCCGCACTACGCCGGGCTGCACCGCGAGCTGCTCCTGGTGGTGGCCGCCTCCGGCCTCACGCTCCTCGGCGGCTACCTGGTGGGCATCAACCTCGCCCGCTGCTGGACGCGCTGGGAGGTGGCCGCGGTAGCCGTGCTCGCCTCCTTCCAGGCCTGTGCGGTGATCGCGCTGCCGATGTCGACCACGAGCGGCGTGCTTACCTTCAACGTCGCCAGCGCGGCCGTCGGGCTGGCTCTCCAGCTGATGGTAGTGACGATCGGCTTCACACGACCCCGCTGGGTGCAATGGAACCTCGCGCCGAGCTCCCTCGCAAGCTGAACCTCGGTGCCGGTGAGCGGCCCCGCGAGGATGCCCTCAACGTCGACCTGCGGGGCAACCCGGACCTGTGCTGGGACCTCGACGAGCACCCCTATCCCCTGCCGCGCGACCACTTCGAGCACATCTTCGCTTTCGACGTCGTCGAACACCTCGCCGACGTCAAGGCCTTCATGGAGGAAGCGCACGGCCTGCTGTGCGACGGCGGCGTCCTGGAGATCACGACACCGCACTTCTCATGCTCCAACTCGTACACCGACCCGACGCACCGCCATCACCTCGGCTTCTTCTCGTTCGACTACTTCACCGAAGGCCACCAGTGGAGCTTCTACAGCGACGTGCGCTTCGAGATCGTCGAGCGGCAAATCGTCTTCTCGGCAGGCCGTGTGAACCAGCTGATCGCCCGCCTCGCCAGGCGGCGGCCCCAGCTCTATGAGAGTCGCTTCGCCTGGATCTTCCCGGCCTGGTTCCTCATCTTCAAGCTGCGCGCCCTCAAGCCGGGAAGCTGACGTGCGGGTCGTGCACGTCTCACCCACCTACTTCGCCGCCGAGTCGTTCGTCGGCGGCGGCGAGCGCTTCGTCGAGGAGCTGGCCCGTGCCACGGCGAGGCGCCCGCAGGTCGAGGCGGTGAAGCTCGTCAGCTTCGGCCGCGAGGGCCACCGCGAGCGGACGCTGCCGCGGCTCGAGCGGGTGATCCTGCGCAGCTGGACCCGCAACAAGATGTCGCCGTTCTCCCCTCGCCTGTTCCGCGAGCTGCGTGGCGCCGACGTCATCCATTGCCACCAGTACTTCGTGCTGCCGACCTTCCTGGCGGCGCTGCAGGGGCACCTGCAGGGAAGCCGCGTCTTCGTCTCCGACCTCGGCGGCGCCGGCTGGACGCCCGGGTACCAGATCGATCAGTCGCGCTGGATCACGGCACATCTGCCGATCTCGGCCTACGCGGCGACCAGCCTCCCGGGTCGCAACAAGCGCCACACCGTCATCTACGGCGGCGTCGACCTCGAAACGCACCCCATGCGGCCGTCACCTGACCACGACGGCTCGGTGGTCTTCCTGGGCAGGATCCTCGCCCACAAGGGCGTGCACCTGCTCATCGAGGCCCTGCAGAGCGGCACCACGCTCCACGTCGCGGGCCCGGCATCGGATGCCGCCTACCTGGCGAGACTACGAGCGCTCGCAATCGGCAAGGACGTTCGCTTCCATCACGGCCTCGAGGACGCCGCGGTGATCGCCCTGCTGCAGCGGGCGATGGCGCTCGTGCACCCGACTCCCGTCGACGCAGCGGGATCGGCGGGGGCGAACGAGCTGTTCGGCCTGGCCGTCGTCGAGGCGCTGTCGTGCGGGTGCCCGGCGATCGTCAGCCGCGCCGCGTCGTTGCCCGAGATCGTCCAGCATGAGCGCAGCGGCCTGCTGGTACAACCTAGCGAGCCGGCCGGCATCCGTGCGGCGATCGCGCGCCTGGCGGGCGACACGGCGCTGTGGCAGAGCCTCAGCAGAGGCGCCCGGGCCGCAGCGGAGTCGTTCTCATGGGATCTCGCGGCCGACCGTTGTCTCGAGGCCTATGCCGCCGCCCCCGACGTCGCGCCGCTGGCCACCGGGGTGTCGGCGCGGTGAGCCCGACGATCGTTCAGGTGGTGCCGGATCTCGAGCCCTACGGCGGCGTGTCCAGCCATGCGCGGACCCTCGCCCGCGCGCTCGACGAGCGCGCCGGCCTGCCGAGCCGGTTCATCGCGCCCGATGGAACCACCGCCGGCCGGCGGGAGCGGCGGCTCCTCGCCGAGCTCGCCCGCGACGATGGCGCACGAATCCTCCTCCACTATTCGAACTACGGCTACGACCGCCGGGGCTGCCCGCGCTGGCTGCTCGCGGCGCTCGAACGGCGGCACGCCCTGTCGCCCGGCACACGGCTCGTCACCGTCTTCCACGAGGTCTACGCGAGCGGCCGTCCGTGGCAAAGCTCGTTCTGGCTCTCGCCGGTGCAGCGCCGGCTCGCCGCTCGCCTGCGCCGGTTGAGCGACCGCGTCGTCACCAGCCTGGAGCGCTACGGCGATCTGCTTCGCGCCTGGAGCGGCGCCGAGGTGACGATCCTGCCGGTGTTCTCGACGGTCGGCGAGCCGGCTGCTCCCACGCCGCTCGCGGCGCGCCAGCGGCGGCTGGTCGTCTTCGGCAGCGCCGGCCTGCGCGCGCGCGCCTACACCACGGCGCGGCAGGCACTCGCCTCCGCGTGCGCGGCGCTCGACATAGCGAAGATCATCGACGTCGGGCCGGGGCGGGTTTCGCCCTCGACGCTCGGCGGCGTCCCGGTGGAGGCGTACGCGGAGCAACCGGCCGACGCCGTGAGCGCGCTGCTCTCCGACAGCGTCGCCGGCTTCCTCTGCTACCCGGCGGCGTTCCTCCCCAAATCCACGGTGTTCGCGGCCTTCGCATCCCATCGCCTGGTACCGGTCTGCTCCTCGCCACTCGGAGGCACGGGGGATGGATCCGCCACGGCGACCGGTCCCTACTGGAACGCTCGCGCTCCCGGCGCCAGCTGGCAGGACAACGCCGATGCCGCCCACCGGTGGTACCAGGATCACTCGCTGTCCCGCCACGTAGCCCTCTACGCATCGCTCCTACAATGAAGATCCTCCTCTACTCGCCGGTGTTCCTGCCCCACGTGGGTGGGCTCGAGTTCAATGTCGCCCACCTCGCGGACGCATTCGTGGGTGCGGGCCACGAGGTGGTGGTCGTCACCCAGACCCCGAGCGCGGCGCCCGACGCCGCCAGATATTGCGTCGTTCGCCGGCCCGGCCGCATCGCCCTCCTCCGCTGGGTGCGCTGGTGCGACATCTTCTTCCAGGCCAACGTCAGCCTGCGCGGGTGGTGGCCCATGCTGCTGGTGAGGCGGCCCTGGGTGGTGTCGCACCATGGGTGGTACTCCCGCCCTGACGGCAGGTATGCGCTGCAGGACCGGATCAAGCGGTGGCTGCTCCGCTACGCGGCCGCCTCGATCGCCGTCAGCGAAGCGATCGGGCGCGACCTGGAGACGCCCTGCGTGGTCATTCCCAACTCATACCGGGACGATCTCTTCCGGCGCCTCCCCGGCGTCGGGCGCGCCAACGACGTGCTCTTCGTGGGTCGCCTGGTGTCCGACAAGGGCGTCGACCTCCTCGTCGACGCGCTCGTACTGCTCGCTGCCCGCGGTCTGCGTCCGCGGCTCTCCATCGTCGGCGAGGGACCCGAGCGGCCACTCCTGGAGGCCCAGGTCGAACGGTCAGAGCTGGCCGGGCAGGTCCGCTTCCTCGGCATGCACACCGGCGAGCCCCTGGTCCAGCTGATGAACGAGCATCGCGTGTTGGTGGTCCCTTCGCGCTACGACGAGCCCTTCGGGATCGTCGCCCTCGAGGGAATCGCTTGCGGCTGCGTGGTCATCGGCTCCGAAGGAGGGGGGCTCAAGGAGGCCATCGGCGACTGTGGTCGCACGTTCCCCAACGGCGACGTGGCGAGGCTCGCCTCGTTGATCGAGACCACCCTCGCTGCCCCCGTCGAAGCCAGCGCGGAGAGCGAGCAGCGGGTGCGTCGGCACCTCGACGCCCACTCGACGCAAACCACAGTGGCCAAGTACCTGCAAGTCCTCACCGCCGTGCACGCAGGGCTCTGGCCGACCTCCCTGCAGCTCGCCCCGAGCGCGGACCGCTGATGGGCGAGAAGCTCCTCGTCATCGCCCTCGCCGCGGTCGGCTTCGTCTGGGCGACCCGCCGCTGGCAACGCGCGCTCGAGGTAGCGCTCGTGCTCCTGGTCCTCGAAGGCGCCATGCGCAAGTGGCTGTTCCCGGGGTCCCAGCAACTCCTGTACTTCGGCAAGGACGTCGTGCTGCTGGGTGCCTACGTCGGCTTCCTGCAGCACGCGCAGTCGATCCGGCGCCGGCTGCCGGCGCTGCCTCAGGCCGTTCTCAGCCTCCTGCTGCTCGGCGTGTTGATCGGCTTCGTGCAGATCCTCAACCCACGGCTGCCGACACCTCTCGTCGGTCTCTTCGGCTTCAAGGCGTACTTCTTCTACGTGCCCCTGCTGGTGCTCGTGCCCCTGGCCTACAGGAACGGCGCCGAGCTCGATCGCTTCCTGCGGCGCTACGTGCTGCTGACGATTCCCGTCGCAGCGATCTCGATGCTGCAGTTCGTCAGCCCCTCGACCAGCGCGCTCAACACCTACGCGCGAGAGGACGTCGACCCCAGCAGCATCGTCACCTTCGGCACCTCCGAGCACGTGCGGACGACGGGCACGTTCGCCTTCATTACCGGCTACGCCGCGTTCCTCACCGCCCAGGCAGTGCTGATCCTGGTGTTGCTGGGCCGCTCCGACTGGGACATCCGCAAGAACCGAGTGCTCTTCATCTGCCTGGTCACCGACCTCATCGGGATGCTGACCACCGGCTCGCGCGGGCCGGTGGTCACCCTGGCGTTCCTCTTCCCGTTCTACTGGTGGCTCACGGTCCTGCGCGAGCGACATGGGGGGGCGACCGGCGCCAAGCTCGCGCTCGCCAGCAGCGCGATCGTCGCCCTGGTCTTCCTGCTCGGCCAGAACGCATGGACGGCCTTCGAGGGTCGCGCCTCCGGGAGCACGGACGCCGCGAACCGGATCCTGATGCCCATCGAAGCACCCTTTTCGCTGATTCCCGCGGTGGGGATCTTCGGTTACGGCATCGGCGCCACGCATCAGACGGCCTCGGTGGTCTACAAGTCGCTGCTCCCTTACAGCTGGTTGCACGGTCTGAACGCCGAGGCAGAGTCGGGACGCGTGATGCTCGAGCTCGGCGTTATCGGCTTTCTCTGCGTTTACGGCTTCCGCATCGCCCTGCTGCTGTTCTCGTTGCAGCAGGCGATGTACTTGCGGACGCGTGCGAGCCGCGCCCTGGCGACGGCGAGCTTCCTCTTCCTGCTGGGGAATCTCCCCGCCGGCGCGGTGTTCGACGTCACGACGGGTCTCTACTACTGGTTCTTTGCCGGCCTTGCCGTGTTGGCCAAACGCCTCGACCGGGATGCGGTGTTGGCCGCGACGCAGGCCCGGTCGATGGCAGCTGAGGCGGTGGTCGAGGCAGCGGCAGTGGGCAGGGGCGTGCCGCGGCGCGTCGCAGCGCTGCCACGCAGAGGATGACGCGCTTCCTCATCACCCACCCGGGCCGCCAGCACTCGCACCAGCTGGCCCTCGCTCTCGCCTCCTCGCACCAGCTCGCCGGGTACTGGTCCGGGGTGCCCTCGGTTCCCCAGCACCGCAGGCTCGTGCCACCCTGGTTGTGGCGGCGCTTCGTCCGCTACCCCTTGACCGAGCTTCCAGCCGCGACCCCGCGGTGGTTCTTCTGGATGCCGGCGCTCCGCAAGGTTGGCTCGCGCCTCCCTGCGGGCAGCTGGTGGGACTTCCTGCTCTGCCGCGCCTTCGACCGCCGCCTCGCACGGCTCCTGGGCGGAGTCGACGCCGCAGGCGTCGTCAGCTGTGAGATCTCGGCGCTCCGCACCTTTGCCGTCGCGCGACGGCGCGGGTGGACGACCGTCCTGGACGCCCCCTCGTTGCACCATCGGGCCCAGGACGAGGCGCTCCAACGCAGCGGTTCGACCCCGCTGCGCAGGGCCGTGGCCCGGGTCAAGGACCGCGAGATCGCCCTCGCTGACCACGTGCTCACGACGTCCGGCGTGGCGCGTGACTCCTATCTGGCGGCCGGCTGTCCGGCCGAGCGAGTCCATGCGCTGCCACTCGGCGTCGACCTCGAGCTGTTTCATCCCGGTGGCTCCTCGCCACCCGACTCCAGGGTGGTATTCGTCTTCGTGGGACACACCAGTCGCAGCAAGGGCTTCGACACCCTGATCGAAGCTTGCGAAGGCGTCGCCGACCGCGGTCCTTTCGAGCTCAGGATCATCGGCTCGCGCGGCGACTGCCACGACCTCCTGGCGTCGCGCCCCCAGCTGCCGCTGACCACGCTCGGCCAGCTGGCGCCAGCGGCGCTCGCGGGCGAGCTGCGGTCGAGCCACTGCCTGATCCTGCCCTCACGCCTCGAGTCGTTCGGGCTGGTCGTCCCCGAGGCCCTCGCCTGCGGCGCGCCAGTGCTGGTCTCGGACCGGGTGGGAGCCAAGTCGCTGGTCACCCCGGCCGTCGACGGCTGGATCGTGCCGGCTGGGGATGCGGCGGCGCTCGCGGCCAGGATGGTGTGGTGCCTCGAGCACCCCGGCGAGCTCCTGGCGATGCGGCCTGCGTGCCGCGCCGCAGCGGCTGCCGCCGGCTGGGGGAGCTACCGCAAAGCTGCCGTCGAGCTCTTCACCACCTTCCCGTTCCCCACCGTCCGCGCACCGGGCCTCCCATCGGGTCTCGACCGCCGGTCGGCCGAGGCTCCGTGAAGGTCCTCCACGTCGTCCCCAGCTACCTGCCTGCCTGGCAACACGGCGGCCCCATCCGCTCCGTGCACGGTCTCTGCCGCGCGCTCGTCGCTGCCGGCCACGAGGTGACGGTGTTCACCACCGACACCGACCTGCGTGGGCTCGTCCCCATCGCACGGCCCATCGACCGCGACGGCGTGGCGGTCTGGTACTTCGCGGTGCGGGGGCCGCGGCGCCTCTACTGGGCCCCGGCCCTGGGCACGACGCTCCAGCGTCACATCGCCGGCTTCGACCTCCTCCACCTTCACTCGGTGTTCCTGTGGCCCACCTCCGCGGCGGCCCGCGTGGCACGTCGGGTGGGCATTCCCTACCTGCTGGCGCCGCGCGGCATGCTCGTGGGCGATCTTCTGCGCCGCCGCGGCGCGCTGCGCAAGAAGCTGTGGATCCGACTGGTGGAGCGGCAGACGCTGGCGCACGCCGCCGCGGTACACGTCACCAGCGAGCTCGAGGCCGAGGAGGTGCGCCGCCTCGCCGCACAGATGGGGATGGCTCTGCCGCCTCTCATTCTGCTGCCGAACGGCGTCGACGAGGAGGGCGACCCCATCGGTAGCCCTCTGGCGCCAGCCGTGACCGCTGCCCTGCAGCGCCAGCCGCTGGTGCTCTTCCTCGGCCGGCTGAGCTGGAAGAAGGGTCTCGACCGACTGATCGCAGCGCTTCCCTACGCGCCCACCGCCACGCTGGCCATCGCCGGCGGCGACGACGAGGGCGTCCAACCGGCGCTCGAGGCGCAGGCCCGGCGGAGCGACGTCGCCGACCGCGTGCTCTTCCTCGGCCCGGTGCACGGAGCCGAGCGGAGCGCGTTGCTCCACCGCTCCGCGCTGCTGGCCCTCACCTCGTACTCGGAGAACTTCGGCAACGTGGCGCTCGAGGCGATGGCGGCCGGCACGCCGGTGCTGCTCAGCCCCGAAGTGGGCCTCGCCGACGAAGTCCAGCGCTCGGGCGCGGGGATGGTCGTGGACCCGGCGCCCCTCACCCTCGGCGCGAGCATCGAGACCCTGCTCTCGAACCCGGCAAGGCTCCAGGCGATGGGTGCGCGCGGCAAGGCAGTCGTCGCCGAGCGCTACCGCTGGGAGGGCATTGCCGCCGCGACCGAGCGAGCGTACCTCGACGTCCTGGGAGCCTGTGCGCACCCCCTTCGCGAGCCTGCCGGCGAGCTGCACGCGTGAACATCGCCGTCGTCCTCGAGCGCCCGACGCAGTTCGACGCGCCGCTCTTCCGGCACGCCGCCGCGGACCCCGCGCACCACCTGCGGGTTCTCTACACCGATCCGGCGGCGGCCGCACCGGCGTTCGATCCCGAGCTGGGCCACAAGGTCGACTGGGGCAGCGACCAGCTCGCCGGCTACGACTGTGCGAGCGCGCCGGCGGGCGACACCGAGGGCTGGCTACGGCGCCAGCTCGGCCAGCGGCAGGACCTGGTGGTGGTCAACGGCTACACCCGTCGCGCCTTCCTGGCGGCAAACGCCGCCGCCCGACGCGCGACCTCCCCCACGGCGCTCCGGCTCGACTCGGTGCTGTTCGACGAGGGCCCGGCACCACGCCGGCTCGCCAAACGGCTGCTGTTCCGACTGGTGGTACGACGGCTCTTTCGCCGCTTCCTGGGGGTCGGCAGCGCGACCCTCGACTACCTCCGCGCGCTGGGAGTGCCGGCGGAGCACACCGCCCTGTTCCCCTATCCCGTCGACGTCGCGGTTCTACGTTCGGGCGCCGCCGCCGCCCTCGCTGAGAGGCCGCCGAGCCGCCGCAAGCTGGGCATCCCCGAGGAGGCGGCGGTCATCCTCGCCGTGGCCAAGCTGCACCCGCGCGAGACCCCCTGGGACCTGCTGCAGACGTGGGCGCGCACGGTGCCCCCCGACCGCTGGCTGCTCCTCGCCGGCGACGGGCCCGACCGCGGCGAGGTCGAGGCATTTGTCGCCGAACATCGCCTGCCACGGGTGCTCCTGTTGGGCTACGTCCCCTACCCCCGGCTGCCGGCCCTCTTCACCCTCGCCGACCTCTTCGTCCACGCGCCCCGCGAGGAACGCTGGGGGGTCTCGGTCGCCGAGGCACTCGCCTGCGGGCGCCCGGTCGTCGCCTCGGACCATGTCGGTGCCGGTCGGGACCTGCTCCTGCCAGGGCGGAACGGCTTCGTCTATCCCGCCCGTGACGTCGGCGCCCTGGCCGCCTGCGTCGACGAGGCGCTGCGCCTGCCCCCGGCGGCGGTGGTGGCGGCGAGCGACGCCGTGCTGCCCTCGTGGGGGCTCGCCGCAACCTGGCACGGCCTCGTCGCGGTGGCGGAGGGGTGCGCAGCGTGAGCCGCAGCACCTCCACCGGTCCCGCCACGCCGGCGAACGTGGCCACGATCCCGCTCACCGTCCTCCTCGCCACCCGCAACGAGGAGGCAAACCTCGAGCGCACGCTGTCGAGCGTTCAGGGTTTCGCCGACCAGATCCTCGTGCTCGACTCCGAGAGCGAGGATCGCACGGTCGAGATCGCCAGCCGCTACGCCGAGGTCCACTTGCTGCCCTACGAACACGGCCGGATCATCCCGTGGATCTTCCAGTGGGGCCTCGACCACCTGCCGATCCGCAACCAGTGGATCCTGCTCCTCGAGGCCGACCAGTCCCTCAGCTCCGAGCTGCGCAGCGAAATCGCCGCCGTGCTGGCGCGGCCACGGGTCGAGGAAGCGGGCTTCTACCTCCGACGCCGGCAGATCTTCCGCGGCAAGCCGATCCGCTTCGGTGGCTACGGGAGCAAGCACCTCCTCAAGCTGTTCCGTCGCGACTGCGGCGAGCTCGACCCCGTCGAGCAGGACACCCGGGTCTACGTGCGCGGCGCGGTGGGGCGGCTGCGCGCGCCGCTTCTCGAGTGGAATCGCAAGGAGGACGAGATCCTCTTCTACCTGCAGAAGCACCTCCGCTACGCGGAAGCGTTTGCCCAGGAGGAGCATCCTCCGGCGACGGAACGGTCTGCCATGGAAGACCGAGGCTCGAGGTTCTTCGGCACACCGGACCAGCGCGTGCTGTGGATGAAGGCCTGGTACTACCGCATGCCGCTCTTCGTGAGGCCGGCGCTCTATTTCTTCTACCGCTACGTGCTGCTTCTCGGCGTGCTTGACGGCGCCAACGGATTCCTCTTCCACTTCCTGCAGGCTTTCTGGTTCCGCCTGATCGTCGACGTGCGACTGGCCGAGCTGCGGCGGCAACGACGATGACCACCATCCTCGGCCTTTCCGTCTTCCACGCCGACGCCTCGGCGGCCGCCGTCGTCGACGGCCACTTCGTCGCCGGCGTCGAGGAGGAGCGCTTCCGTCGCATCAAGCACTGGGCCGGCTTTCCCGAGCAGGCGCTGCGCTGGTGCGCCGGCGAGGTGAGCGGGGCTGCCCGGCGAGAGGTCGACCGCCGTCGCCGTCGCCCGGCAGCCCCGCGCCTACCTGCTCCGCAAGGCGGCGCTCGCCCTGACCCACCCGCGCAGCCTCCGCCGCGCCGCCTCGCGGGCCCGCAACCTGACCCAGGTCGTCGCACTGGAGGGCGGGTCGGCCGCCACGGAGCGGCAGACCGTGCGGCGCCGCGGTTCGTCGCTGTCGAGCACCACCTCGCTCATGTCGCCTCGGCCTTCTACTGCTCGCCCTTCGACGAGGCGATGTGCCTCACTGTCGACGGCTTCGGCGACTTCGTCTCGACCATGATGGCGGTGGGCAGGGGTGATCGCCTCGAGGTGCTGCAGCGCGTGCACTTCCCGCACTCCCTGGGGCTCCTGTACGGCGCCGTCACCC
The DNA here is from genome assembly GCA_963837455.1 of Thermoanaerobaculia bacterium. Taxonomy (GTDB): domain Bacteria; phylum Acidobacteriota; class Thermoanaerobaculia; order Multivoradales; family JAIOJS01; genus DASYQD01. The sequence goes on from CAWINM010000001.1 coordinate 551,677, forward strand.
AGCACCTCGGCTTCCTTGGCTTCGGCGACGAGTACAAGGTGATGGGGCTCGCCGCCTTCGGCGAGCCCCGCTTCGAGAGGGAGATCGCGCAGTTGGTGCCCGCCTTCGCCGACGGCACCTTCCGGCTCGACCTGCGCTACTTCCGCCACCTGTCCGAAGGGGTCGACATGACCTGGGAGGACGGCGCGCCCGAGCCGGCCGGCTGCTCTACACGCCCCTGCTCGAGGGGCTGCTCGGACCCGCCAGACGCCCCGACGAGGAGCTGTCCAGCGCCACCGCGACCTCGCCGCTTCGCTGCAGTCGGTCTACGAGGAGCGCTTCTTCGCGCTGGTGCGCGCGTTGGCTGCCGCACCGGCCTGCGACGGCTCTGCTCGCGGGCGGCTGCGCGCTCAACTCGCTCGCCAACGGCAAGCTGTTCGACCGATCGCCGGCGTCGACGAGGTCTTCATCCAGGCGGCGGCCGGCGACGCCGGCACCTCGCTCGGCGCCGCGCTCTACGCCCATCACGATGTGCTCGGGGCGCCGCGAAACGGCTTCGTCATGGAGCACTCTACGTGGGGACCCGAGTACGGCGAGGGCTGAAGTGCGCGCGGCGCTCGCGGCCGGTCTCGGCGGCGAGCGCCGGCAGGACGGCCGCCACGGCGAGGATCGATCGTCGAGACGCGTCGCCGACGAGGGCCGCTTGGCGGCCGACCACCGCCGCGGCGATCGCTGCCGGGGAGGTCGTCGGCTGGTACCAGGGCCGCTCGGAGTGGGGACCCGCGCGCGCTCGGCAACCGCTCGATCGTCGCCGACCCGCGGCGCCCCGACATGAAGGACCTGCTCAATCGCAAGATCAAGCGCCGCGAGTCGTTCCGGCCGTTCGCCCCCTCGGTTCTCGACGAGCGCACCGGCGAATGGTTCACCCTCGACCACCCCGATCCCTTCATGCTCAAGGTCTACCCGATCCGCCCCGAGAAGCGGGCGCTCATCCCGGCCGTGACCCACGTCGACGGGACCGGCCGCCTGCAGACGGTCTCGCGGCCGCGCCAACCCCGCTACTGGGCCCTCATCGAGGCGTTCGCGCGCCGCAACCGGCGTGCCGATGGTGCTCAACACCTCGTTCAACGAAAACGAGCCGATCGTCAACACGCCCGCCGAGGCCTTGAATTGCTTCCTGCGCACGCGGATGGACCGTCTGGTGATGGGGAAATCGTGCTCGTGCGTCGGCTCGGCGAGCAGGAGTCGCGGCGTCCCGATCATGAAGACGCGGGCGCGGCGATGGCGGAGGTGGCGTCTCGCCACTGTCTGCCTTGTCGTCGCCGGCGAGCTGGCGGTGAGGCGCCTGGCGGAGACGCCCGCCGGGGGTACGGGGAGCCTCTACGACATCGTGGTCAGCCAGGGCTCGAGGTTCAAGCTCCGCCCATCCACTCGGCTGCGGGTCCCCGAGCGCTACGGCACCATCACCTACACGACAACAGCCAGGGCTATCGCGATGTCGAGCACGACCTCGCTCGGGCCGGCGCGATCATCGTCCTGCTCGGCGATTCGGTGACGTTCGGGCTCGGGGTCGAGCAAGACGAAACCTTCCAGAGCTGCTTCGGCCGACCTCGAAGCGCGATAGCCGGGAGCCTTCGATGTGGTCAGCCTGGCCATGTTCGCCTACGACACCGACCACGAGCTGCGGCTCTCGAAGAGGACGGTCTGAGCCTAGCGTCCAACGATCGTCGTGTTGCAGTTCTGTCTCAACGATTTCTCGGTCAGGCTCCGGGAGCCAGGCAGCGGGGGCGCTTCGGCGTCGCCGCCGAGGGGTCCCTCCTTGCGCGACCGGTTCGCAGTGCTCAACAACCGGTTGCTCTTCCAGTCTGCCCTCTATCGGCGCCTTCACCAGGGAGTCTCGCGCGCGAGCTACCTGCTGTTGCACGACCTGCGTCGACGCAGGTTCCCATCCACCCTCAACGCCGATCAGCCGCGGCAACAGCTGGCCTACCTCGGGACGCATCCAGAGGACGAGCAGGTCTACGCCTTTCGCCTGCTCAGAACGATGGCTCGCGAATGCCGCGATCGGGGCGCGACCTTCCTCGTCCTCGACGTCCCCGACGAGGTCCAGCTGTACAACCGCGGGTACGACGCGATCAACGCGCGCATGGCCGCCTTCTGCCACCAAGCGGGCATACCCTTGATCGACGTGCTGCCCCGACTACGTGCCGACCCCGAGCGGGAGCATCTGTTCCTCGACGGGGTTCATCTGACCACCCGGGGACACCGCATCGTGGCGGACCTCCTGTTCCGCGCCCTCCAGGACGGTGGCTATCTCCAGGTACGAGCCGCGTCGTGAGCGAGCCAGCGGCGAAGGGCGATGCGGATCCTGCTGGTTAGCCACGTACCCCTCGAGATCGAGTCGGGGGCGGCGCAGATCGCGATCAACCTCTGCAACGGGCTGCGAGCCATCGGCCACGACGCCATTGCCTGGTCCCCCGAGCCCTTGCCGCCGGAGACGCGCTGGTGGACCCGGTGGCGGCGGCGCGTGCGGCAGATCGAGGCTCACGTCGAGTCCGATGGACCCTTCGACGTCATCGATTCCCCGGCGGTGACCGCCACCGCGGCGCTGGCGGCCGCGGCGCGCTTGGTCGTCCGCAGCATCCAGCCCGAGCTACTCTACCTGCAGTCCGATCTGCGCGCCCACGCCTCGCAGTGGTCCTCGCCCCGCTCGTGGCTGCATCGCCTGCACGGAGCCTTCGTGGCGCGGCGCATCCTTCGCGGCTGGCATCACGCGCATCGGATCGTCGCGCTCGGAACCGTGGAGCTCCAGTGGATGCGGGCTCGCTTCCCGAGCTGGGAGCCCAAGCTCGGCGCCTACGTCTGTGCCCCGTCCACTGCCGACCGCGAAAGCTTTCGCCGCGTTCGGCGCCAGCGGCAGAGCAGCGGCGTCCAGGATCATGGCTGCAGGCGTCTTCTCTGGCTCGGGCGCTGGGCCGCTCACAAAGGGCTCGAGCTGCTAGCGCGGCTCATCGCAGAGCGGCGCCCGGGCGATCGCTTCACGCTCGCGGGGACGGGGACGATGACGCTCGCGCCAGTGCCTCCGGCCCTGATCGAGGCCGGCGTGGTCCGCGTCATCCCGCACTACCGGCGCGACGAGCTCCCCGTCCTCCTCGCCGAGCACGATGCCGGCCTCTTCACCAGCACGGTCGAGGGATGGGGCTTGTCCCTCAACGAGATGCTGGAGAGCGGTATGCCGGTGTTCGCGACCGAGGCGGGCGGCGTCAGGGACCTGCAGCCCTACTTCCGGCGTTCGCTGCGGTGCATCGAAGAGTGGACGGGCGCGCTGCCCGGAAGGGAATCGGATCTGGAGGACTACGATCGTCGCTTCGAGTGGACCGCCATCGCACGAGCCTACGAGACCACCACCTTGCGAGACTGACCCACCGTCAATGACCGACCCCTCGACCCAGGGCCACCGGGAGCGAGCCGAGATGGCGGCGCTCGCCTCACAGGATGTCGGCCGCGCACCCGTTCGCGCTCAGCTCGCGCGCCTGTGCGCGTCCGTCTTTCGGCTGCGGAGTCTCCCGCTCGCCAAGTGGGCGTTTCGCGGCATCGAGCACCCTCTCGTCCTGCGGCGCCGTTTCTTCGGCCGGCACCTCTATGTCGACGTCTCGCGGACCGATACGCACCGGCTGCTCTTCGTCGACGGCGAGCGGTTCGTGCCCGAGCGCTTCCTGCTTCACAGGCTCCTCGCGCCTGGAATGGCGATCGTCGAGGTCGGCGCCAACATAGGTTACTTTGCCCTGCTCTACGCGCACGCGACGGGTGGCGACGGCACGATGCTCTGCCTCGAGCCCGAGCCTCACAACCTCGTCGAGCTGCGCCGCAACATCGAGCGTAACGACCTCGGCATGGCGCAGATCCTTCCCCTCGCTGCCGGCCAGATCGACGGCACCATCCAGCTGCGCTTCGGGATTAACGGCGTGGTGGGGACGGAAGGCGACATGAGCGTCGACATCAGGCGGCTCGACACGCTGATCCACCATCGCGTCGACTTCATCAAGGTCGACGTCGAGGGGCACGAGGCACACGTCCTCAGCGGTGCCGGCGGGTTGCTGGCCGAGCAGAGACCCCGGGTCCTCGTGGAAGTGCACCCGCAGCTCATGCACTCGCCCTACGAGGTGGCGGACGTCTTCCGCCTGCTGGCGCGCAGTCACGACCGAATCACCGTCTATCTGCCGCGCCTGCGCGGCTCGCTGGCCCATCGCCTGAGAGTTCGCTACCTCGGCGGCGGGGCGCTCGCCGTCCGCGGGGACCACGAGCGCGTCGCAGCGGAGTGCAGGTCCGGCATCATCAGGGATCCCTTCTGGGTCGTGGCCGAGGCATCGAGCGTGGCAACGCCGCCGCCTCGCCAGCCGATGGCCGAACCTTGACGCCATGGGCGCGCGCTCGCACGACTCCAGGGAGCGGTCGATCGTCCACGTTGCCCAGGTTCGCCTATCGCCCGAGACCGGCATGGGTCGCGTCGCTTGGCACTGGAAGCAAGCGTTCGAGGAGGCCGGATTCCGCTTCGTCCACGTGGGGCCGGAGGAGGTCGGCGAGCGTCATCCCTCCGTCTTCCCCTTCGTCGCCTGGCGATACTGCCGCGAGCGCCTGCCGCGACCTCTAGCGGTGCTCGCCCATGAGCCGGCCGGCCTTCCGTTCGTCCTCGGCCGCTCGACGACGATCGTGTTCAGCCATGGCCTGGAACACCGCGGCTGGCGAGTCGCGAAAATGCCGATTGGCGGCGATCCGATTCGATGGCGCTCCCGTGTCGCCTTCCCCCTCTACCGCCTCCTGCCCGCGGCCATCGCCATGCGGAGGGGGCGGGGAGCGATCGTGCTCAACCACGCTGACTTCGAGGAGGTCTGCTCGCGTTATGGGCGAGCTCCCCAGCTCGACGCTGCTCGCTCGCAACGGGGTCGAGCTCGTGGCGGCCGGCCACGGCAATGCCGGTGCGGCCCCAACGGTCCTCTTTCTCGGCTCCTGGATCCCCCGCAAGGGTATCGCCCCCTGGTGGCTGCGATCGCCACGCTCATGCAGAGGGGAATCGACTTCCGTCTCGTGATCGCCGGCAGCGGCGCATCAGCGGAGCGGGTTCGCGCGGACTTCCCTGTCGAGGCCCACCGGCTCCTGGAGATCATCACGTCGTTCGGCCAACCCGAGGAGGCGCGTCTCTTCGAGCGCGCCGACGTGTTCGTCCTGCCCAGCTATTTCGAGGGCCAGCCACTGTCGTTGCTGCAGGCGATGGCTGCCAGCTGCTGCTGCGTGGCAGCGGACATCCCCGGCGTATCCGATCTCGTCCGTCACGATCACTCGGGGCGCCTCTTCAGCCACGACTCGCCTCTCTCCCTGGCGAGCGAGCTCGAGGCCTGCTTGACGGCGGCGGCGACGCGACGACGGCTCGGGGCGGCCGCCAGGGCTGCCGTGCAGAGCCGCGACTGGCAGAGCGTGTCCCGCGAGGTCGTCGCGTTCGTGGAGAGGATGGCAGGTTGACGGCAGACCAGCGCGACAGCAACCACACCCCCCCGCCGCTCACGCGTGACCGCGTGTGCCGCTGGCTCGCCATCGGTCTGCTGGCGCTCTACGTCACCTCGTCGTCCGGCGGCTTCGAGACCAGCGATACCGTCATCCGCTTCATGACTGCCAAGTCCTGGCTGGCGGGGCAGCATGGCGAGCTCCCTCGCGAGCGAGGCTGGGCGGTTGGAGCGATCAGCCCTGTCGACGGCCGGGTATTCACCTTCTATGGGCCACTGCAGTCGGTGTTGATGGTGCCCATCCTGCTCGTTCTCGAGGCGGTCCCGACGCGCGGCGACCACAGTCTGCTCGAGACGTTCGTGATCTCGCTGGTGTTGTTCCCGCTGGTTTCCACGCTTGCCCTGGTGCTGGTGTACCGAGCCCTTCGCTGGCTGGGCTACTCGGAGGTGGAGAGCCTGCTCGCCGCCTTCGCGCTCGGTCTCGGCAGCCTGTTCTGGCACTACGCGCGGATGGGGCAGGAGGAGAATCTCATCGGCCTGGCGATGGCGATCTGGCTCCTCGGCGTCGCTCGCCTCGAGGCCGGTCGATCGAATCCGTGCCTGCTCATGGCCCTGGGCGGCCTCGTTGCGATCTGCACGCGCTGGGCGGCAGCCTCGCTGCTGGCGGTGCTCGGCGTCGCCTCGCTGGCCCTGCTCTGGCGCTACCGAGCTCGGATCCAACGGCCAGACCTGCTGGCGGCGGCCGGCGCAGTCGCCCTCGCGATCGGCGGGCTGCTGTACTACAACCAGGTGCGATTCGGAAGCCCACTCGAGACCGGCTATGGGCTTTTGTACCACGCCTTGCGCATGAGGATGTTCCAGTCAGAGCACTACGTCGAGCACGTCGCCGCCCTGCTCTTCAGCCCGTACCGGGGACTCTTCGTCTACTCCCCGGTGGTGTTGCTCGGACTGGCGGGCTCGCTTCTCCCCGCGCGTGCCTGCCTGCGCATCCTCGGCGCCACCGGCGTGGCTGCCTGCCTTGGCATGCTCCTGTTCATCGCCAGCTTCCACTACTGGGCCGGCGGCCATGCCTGGGGTCCGCGGTTCCTCGCCGGCGTCGAGCTCCTCCTCGCCCCCGGGCTGGCCAGGGTCTTCAGCCGCTGGCCGCGGAGCACGCTGGTCCTGCCGTTGCTGATCGCCCTGCAGCTGACGTCGACGATGCTCCCGGAGTCGACCGAGGAGTACGTCCGTTTCAACGCCGAGAGGCTCCATCCCGGCTCCTGCTCGGAGTGGTACCCCAGCTGCACGGCAGTCGGCCAGCGGATTCCCCGCGCGCTCGCCGCCGTCCGCAACACGTTGATGAACGAACCGGGATCGACGTCACCCGGTCGCCCGCTCGTTCCTGCCGGCCCGCGTCTCGATACCTCGGACTACCGCACCCTCTACTCGGTGGCCGGTGCGAATCGCCTTCCGCTTGCGTCGCTTTCCGGCCTGGGTCGCACTGCTCATCTGCACCGGCGGTCTTGCCTTCGCCGCCGCCTGCTTTCGGCGCGCCTGGCTGGCAACCACCCTGGGCACGCCACCGCAATCCGACCCTGCATAAGCCAACCCATGATCGGAATCGCCGTCTTGGGAGCGGGCCACTGGGGGCCCAATCTCATCCGCAACTTTCACACCCACGACGAGTGCGAGGTGAGGTGGGTCGTCGACAGGCGGCGGGAACGCCGAGAGCCTCGTCCAGAGCAGTTACCCGGGCGTCGAGGTGGGCGATGACCCTGCGGCGGCGTTCGACGATCCCGCCGTCGGGGCCGTCGTCATTGCAACCCCCACGGTCACCCATCACGCGCTCGCCAGGGCGGCCCTGCTCGCCGGCAAGCACGTGCTGGTGGAGAAGCCGATGGCGACCCGGGCGCACGATGCCGAGGAGCTGTGCCTGCTCGCCGAGCGGAGCGGTCTGGTGCTGATGGTGGGACAGGTGTTCCTGTTCAATCAGGCCGTGGTTCGCGTCAAGGAGTATCTCGAGGAGGGTCGGCTCGGTCGCTTGCTCTACCTGTCGATGGTACGCACCAACCTCGGGCCGATCCGCCAGGACGTCAACGCCGCCTGGGACCTCGCGGCGCATGACGTGTCGATCGCCAACGACTGGCTGGGCGGCCCCCCCACCGCGGCCGCCGGACAGGGAGGTTCCTGGATCAATGCGGGGTCGACGATGTCGTCTTCGCCACGCTCTGGTACCGCAGCGAGGTCATGGTGCACCTCCACGTCTCGTGGCTGAGCCCGCGAAAGGTGCGCGACATCACCCTCGTCGGTGATCGCGGCATGCTCACGTTCGACGACATGAACCTCTCCGAGCCGCTGCGCATCTACGACAAGGCGGTGACGGATCAGCGCACGCCAGGGCTCGTCGACACTTTCGCGTCGTTCCGCACCAGCATTCGCGAGGGAGACATCACCATCCCTCGCGTGGTGACCGGCGAACCGCTCAAGGCCGAGTGTGACCACTGGATCGACTGCCTGACGGGCCGTGCCACGCCGCGCTCTGACGGCCGTTCGGGGCTGGCCGCAGTGCGCGTCCTGGAGGCCATCGAGCGCTCGCTCGCCAACGGCGGCAGGCGGGAGCCCGTGTAAACGGGTCCTTGGGCTCGTGCCGAGACCTCGCGTCCTCTTCTTCGGTTACGGCGCCGTGGGCTGCGCATGTCTGCGCGACCTCCTCGATGGCTTCGAGGTCGCCGGCGTCTTCTGCCGGGCGAGCGATCGCACCCAGCGCGCGACAGCAGTCGACTCCCTGTTCTCGCTCGCCGCCGAAGCCTCGCTTCATTGCTTCGCCGCCACCGACCCCTCCGACCCTGAGTTCCTCGCCGCGGCGACCTCCTTGCGACCCGACCTTCTGCTCTCGATCCAGTACGATCGCATCCTGAAGCCGGCGCTGCTCTCGATCCCCGCCCACGGCGCCTTCAACCTCCACTTCGGCCCGTTGCCGCGCTTGCGCGGCTGCTTCCCCACCAAGTGGGCCATTCTCGGGAACGAACCGGCCGGGGTGACCTTCCACTGCATCGACCCGGACATCGATTCCGGCGACATCGTCGATCAGCAGGTTGTGCCCCTCGCCGCCGGGGAGACCGATCAGACCCTCTACACTCGCCTCCAGGAGATCGGGCACGGTCTGTTTCGCCGCCAGCTGCCGTGGCTGCGGGCGCTTACCCCGCCGCAGCGGAGGCCGCAGGACCCGGCTCAGGTGTCCTACCACCCCAAGCAGATTCCCTTCGGCGGGATCCTCGACTGGACCCGCGAGGCCCGTTGGTTGGAGCGCTTCGTCCGCGCCTTCACCTTTCCGCCGCACCCCGCTGCCAGGACCTGGCTGCGAGGTGTGGCGATCGAGCCTCCTCGCTCCGGTCGAGGTCGCGGCCAGGGTTCCCGGCGCCGAGCCAGGTCGTCTCGTCCCCGGCGCCAACGGCGAGGTCCGCGTTGCCTGCGGAGTGGATTCCTTGCGACTGGGTCCGATCCGCGTCGCCGGCGTCGATGCGGCAGCTACCGCGCTCCGCGAGGCGGCAGCGGCCGGAGAGCGGTTCCGCCCCTCGCCATGAGAGACCTCCCGCGGAGCGAGGTGATGGCGCTGATCGATGCCGCGCCAGCGACCGCGGCCGACCGGCGGGTCCGCTATCGAGGATATTCCCTGGTGGCCGTGATGGCCTCCTGGAACGAGGAAGGCAAGGTCGGGGCGGGCGTGTCCGCGGTGCCGCGCGACATCGTCGACACGGTGTGCGTCGTCGACAACGGCTCGGCCGATGGCACCGCCGCCGAAGCGCGTGCAGCAGGCGCGGTCGTGCTCTCTCACCCCCGCAATCTCGGCGCCGGTGGTGGCTACCGCAGCGGTTACATGTACGGGCGCCGGCATGGCTTCGAGGTCATCGTCGAGCCGCCGGCGACAACCAGGATGACCCAGCGGACATCCCCTCGGTGGTCGATCGTCTGCTCGACGGCGAGCTGGATTACGTTCACGGGTCGCGCTGGATGGCGGGAGGGGAGCGGATCAACATGACCCGCTCGCGATCGGTGCTGACCCGCGTCTACTCCTTGCTCTTCCGCCTGCTCTACCAGTTCCCGGCCAGCGATGCCACCAACGGCTTCCGGGCCTTCCACAGTCGGTTGCTCGACGATCCGTGCATCGATCTCTGGCAGCAATGGCTCATCGGCTACGACTTGAGCCATATCTGCTCATCAAGGCCGTTCAGCTGGGCTACCGCGTCGGCGAGGCGCCGGTCCGGAAGATCTACCACGCCGAGATGCGGCAGAACACGAAGATGGTGCCCTGGGCCAGCTGGTACTCGATCTTGCGGCCCTTGTTCCTCGTCAAGCTGGGCCTGCGCCGGTGAGGTGAGCCTCGGCCGCGGTGGTTCGGCGGGTGCACGACAGGCGCGCCGGGTCTCACCCCTAACAAGTGATAACGTCCCCCGACCAACCTCCAATCAGGAGGCGGGAAGCTCATGAACTGGAGCAGCACGCGAATCCTCGTCACCGGCGGCGCCTCGTTCATCAGCTCCCACCTGATCGACCTGCTGGTCGCCAAAGGTGCGACACGGATTCGCGTCGTCGACGACCTCACCAGCGGTAAGCTGGCCAACATCTCCTCCCTTGTCGACGGTGGCATCGTCGAGTTTCGCCAGGAGGACCTGCTGAAACCAGGCGTCGCGCAGCACGCCGTGGACGGGATCGACGTGGTCTTCCACCTCGCCGCCATTCATGGCGGTCGGGGGTACGTCGACCTCCATCAGGCACCCTGCGCCCAGAATCTGGCGATGGACGGCATGCTGATCAAGGCCGCATACGAGGCCGGCGTCGACAGGTTCGTGTTCGCCTCTTCGGGCTGCGTCTACCCCAACTTCCTGCAGTCAGACGTGACCCAGGAGCTCTATCTCACCGAGGAGATGGTGGGGCCGCCCTACGATGCCGACAACATGTACGGTTGGGCCAAGTTGATGACGGAGCTGACGCTCAAGGCCTACCACAAGGACTTCGGGTTCAAATCCGCCTCGTGCCGGTTCTTCACGGTCTACGGCGAGCGCGGTGTCGAGAACCACGCAGTGATCGCCATGATCGCTCGCGCCTTCGTTCGCCAGGACCCTTTCGACGTGTGGGGTGACGGAACCCAGGTTCGCAATTGGACCTACGTTGGCGACATCGTCAGCGGGATGGTGCGGGCGGCGGAGGCGATCGACGACGGCACCGCCGTCAACCTCGGAACCGAGGAGCGTACTCGCGTGATCGACGCGGTGCACGAGGTGCTGCGCTATACGGGGCATTCGGCGGAAATCAGGTTGCTTCCCCACATGCCGACCGGCCCGCTCAACCGCGTGGCGAGCAACCGGCTCGCCAAGGAGTTGCTCGGCTGGCAGCCACAGATGAAGTTCATGGATGGCCTCCATCGAACCATCGATTGGTACTTCGGCACCCGAGAGCGCGAGCAGGTGAAGGAGTACTTGCCGGCGCTGCTCACCGAGCGCTGAGCGATGCCGCAGGCTGGCAGGGCAGAGCCGTCGGAGCAGCCGCTCGAGGTTGCCACCCTCGTTGGCCATCGCAACCTCGAGATGTCTCTGCGCTGCCTGGGCAGCCTCCTCCGTCACTCGGCCGATCCGCTGCGGTTGCGTGTTCACGACGATGGGACCCTGACCTTTGGCGATCGCGAGCGGCTGGTCGCGAATCTCGTCGGCACACGAATCGTGAGACGCAGCGAGGCCGACGATCGCGTCGGCCCTACCCTTGCGGGACATCCCGCGGCGCGCCGCTTTCGCTCCAGCAACGTCCTCGCTCTCAAGCTCTTCGACGTCTTCCACTTTTCCGGCGGCCGTCTCCAGTACTGCGACAGCGACATCCTCTTCCTCCGTCCTTTCCGTGATCTCTTTCATGCCGAGGCGGCAGGGGCCGCGGCGCTGTTCATGGCCGACTGGCAGAACGCCTATTCGCTGCGCTCGTGGCACACGCTGCGGTTTCGGCGGTTGCGGCTGCCGCTGCGAGCCAACACAGGTGTCATCCAGTTCAACGCCTGTGAGCTCGATCTCGACCTCATCGAGTGGTACCTCTCCCGACCCGAGCTGGCGGTGACGCCGGTGTGGATGGAGCAGACGGCTTGGAGCCTTCTCGGCTTCCGCGCTGGCTGCAACATCTGGGATGCGAGCCAACTGCGCATTCCGCTCACTAGAGAGGCGGATGTGGACGCGGTGGGGCTGCACTTCACCTCTTCGTCGCGCCACCTGCTCAGCGGCTTCCATGAAGCGGAGACCGCCGGGCAACCCGAACGCGAACCGGTGGTCATGCGGAGCACGTCGGCAAAGAGGTGCGGGTTCGTGAACCTGGCCATCGGGGAGGGCGTGCGCCGCTATCGGCGCATCCGCGCGGCAGCTTCGCTCAGGTTGCGACGATCTCCCCCTCTGCGGCGACACGCCGCTGACCACCCCAAGAGCGGCTGCTGCTGACGGCAGCGCTCTCCCGGCTTCGACCCGCCGGCTCGACCGGCCCTCGCCCTAGATCGCCGGCACGGATATCTGTGATGCCCTTCAGGCTCTCGCGCTCGCTTCGGATGGTCGTCCTCGCGGGGGGAACAGCGGTGCTGACAGCGGCGCTCGTGGAAGGGCTCGGCAGCCTCACCTACGTCTCTGCGCGCTTGGTTCGCGATCGGCGCCTTGCGGAGGAACTCTACACTCGCTACGACCCTCAACTCGGGTGGTGCTCGATCCCAGGAGCCTCCAGGCCGGCCCTCTATGGCCCGGGACGCTCCGTGCACATCAACCTCCAGGGCTTTCGCAGGCTCCGACCGACAGCGCCCCGACCTGCGCCCGGCGCGCCGACTCGTGTGCTCGGGTGACTCGTTCACTTTCGGATATGGGGTCGGCGACGAGGCGACCTGGTGCGCCCTGCTCGCCACGATCCCGCCCGGCATCGAGACGGTCAACATGGGACAAGGCGGCTACGGGCTCGATCAGGCCTACCTCTGGTACCGCCGCGACGGTCTGCACCTTGGCCATCAGGTGCACGTCATGGCGCTGATCACCCGGGACTTCGAGCGCATGGCTTCGGACCGCTTTGTCGGCTACGGCAAGCCCCTCCTTAGCTCTCCTCATCGGGCACGCTGGAGGTGACCAACGTACCCGTGCCGCGGGCCGGAGCGGCAGCTCGCTGGCTCGTTGGCCATGCCAGTTACCTCCAGATGCTGAGCAGCGTTCGGCTCGCGACTGCCGTGAAGACTCGGCTGAGCCCGACGCAGGGTGTCGTGAGCCATGCGCCGCCGAACACCCGCGCCATCGCCGACGCGATCTTCAGGGATCTGGCGAGCTTGAATGCTGCCCGCGGCATTCGATTCGTGGTCGTCTACCTCCCCGTCGAGGAAGACCGCGAGAGCACCAGTGCCGACGGCTGGCGGCAGTGGCTGCGGTCGCTTGACGGATTCGGGCTCGTCGATCTGGTGGACGACCTGAGGACGCTGCCGGTTGCCGAAGCGCACCAGCTGTACGTGCACGAGGGCGACACCGTCGCCTTCTTCGGGGCACGCGGACACTTCTCGGAAGCCGGCAACCGATGGGTTGCGGCCCAGCTGGCGAAGCACCTCATCGCCACTCCTGGAACCCCTCCCTCGCCATCGCCGCACCTCGACGCGAAAGGGGAGGACCGATGGGGATGAGGTCGTTCGCCGAGCGACTCAGTCGCGGCCTGGTCCTACGCCGCCGGTTGCCGCCCCAGTTCGGAGATCTCGCGCTCCACGTATCCCCCGACGCGTCCTTGCGTTTCTGGCGCCGCACTATCGCCGAGACCGACCCGCAGCTGCTCGCCAATTGCGAAGAGCTGGTGACTCGGGGGAGCTGCGTGTGGGACATCGGAGCCAACATCGGCCTCTTCACATTTGGCGCTGCCTGGCTGGCGGGCGATACGGGGAGTGTCCTGGCAGTCGAAGCCGACCTCTGGCTCGTCGAGCTCCTGCGACGCTCGGCGGCTGGGGTCGACTCCAGAGTCGCCCCCGTGGAAATTCTGCACGCCGCGGCGTCGGACCAGGAGGGCGAGGCGGCCTTCGTGATCGCTCGGCGAGGACGGGCCACGAACCACCTGGCCCGGGTAGACGGCTCCTCGCAAAGCGGCGGCGGACGCGCCGTGGTTCGCGTCCCCACGGTAACCCTCGACGGGCTCCGGCAGGGGCGTCGCGATCCCGATCTCCTGAAGGTCGACGTCGAGGGCGCCGAGGCTCTCTGTCTGGCCGGGGGCAGGACTCTGCTGGGCACCATTCGGCCCGTGCTGCTGTGCGAGGTCACGAGCGAAGGCGGAAGCACCGTGGCGCGCACTCTTGCAGAGGCGACTACGTGATGTTGGACTCGGCGCAGCCGACGGCCGCGCGAAGGCCCCTCAGCCAACCGGCGTGGAACACCTTGGCCTATCCGCGAGAGCGATGGCACCCCGGCCCGATCGACCCGCCGCCATGACGACGATCCGGTTCCCAGGCCTCAACAGCCTCCGCTTTCTGGCCGCCCTCTTCGTCGTGATCGGCCACATTCCCATGACGCAAGGCAGCGTCGGACTACCCATCACTGGGCGCGGTCTTCTTCCGGGGCGCCCATGCGGTGTCCTTCTTCTTCACGCTGAGCGGGTTCCTCATTACCTACCTGTTGCTCCAAGAGAGGCAGTGCACGGGCACCGTCGACGTGGCGCGATTCTACCTGCGTCGGGTGTGCAGAATCTGGCCTTTGTACTTTGCCGTGACCGGCTTCGGGCTGGTGTTCTATAGGTGGATCCTGCCACGCACGGGGATCTCGCGGACCGTGCCGTACGAGATCTCCACCGCCGTCGCGATGTACTCGCTGTTCCTGCCCAACCTGATGAACAGCCTGTACCGAATGGGTGGCATCCTCAATCCGCTCTGGTCGATCGGCGTCGAGGAGCAGTTCTATCTTGCCTGGGCCCCTCTGGCGCGGAAAGTGCGCGACCGGCTCCCGACCATGTGTTGGGTCGTTGTCGGAGTGTTCCTGAGCCTCTCGTTGCTCACGGCCACGCACGCATTCGGAGCCGGCTGGGCCAGCCGGTTCCTCGGGCAGCTGAAGTTCCATTTCATGGCGGTGGGCGCGCTGTGGGCCTGGGCGGTGCACCGGCATCGCGACCGCCTGCTGGAGCTGCCGCTGTTTCGCAGCCGGCTGGTGCAACTTACCCTCGCCGCGCTAGTGGCGGAGCACTACCTCGTCGGGCAGCTGGCGCGCAGCGACTCAGTCGCAGAAGTGCTTCAGCTGGCGCTCTATGGCTGGCTGATCGTCGACGTCGGGGTCAACCCGCGAACCCTCGTGCGCATTGGCAATCCCGCCTTCGAATATCTCGGGAAAGTATCCTACGGAATCTACCTGCTGCACATGCCGGTGGTCTATGCCACCGCCGAGCTGTTCCGCCTCACCGCGTGGTGGCATGGCCACCTGGCAGCCTATTTCGTTGGCTACTACGCAATCGCCCTGGGCGGAACGATCGCAGTTGCAGCCCTCTCGTACCGTTACTTCGAGCAGCCCTTCCTCCGCCTCAAGGATCGACTGGGGAGGGTGCCGCCGGTCGCGGGAGCGGATGCAGTCCCCGCCCGTGTCGTTTCGGTCGACGTCACGCAGTGAGAACGGCTCCTTCCTTTCTGCTTCTCTCCCAGGTCTACCCCCCCGACCCCACCTCGGTCGGCCAGCACCTTCACGACGCCGCTCGCGAGCTGGTCCGCCGCGGCTGGCGCGTCCGCGTCCTCACCTCCGCCCGCGGCTACGCCGTCCCTCCCACCGCTACCACGCCCGCGAGACTCTCGACGGCGTCGAGGTCCGCCGCCTGATCTGCCGGCTCTCTCGGCAAGCCTCGCTCTCCGCGCGCCGCACCGTCGGCGGGCTGCTCTTCCTCCTCCAGGCATTCCTCCGCGCGCTCTTCGCTCCGCGCCCTTCGCCGTCCTCGGTAAGCACGTCGCCCGCCGATGGCGCCGATCTTCGGCGCCGTCCTGGCGCCGCTGCGCCGGGCTCCCTACTCCTTCTGGCTGATGGACCTGAACCCCGACCAGGCGCTCGTTACCGGGGCGGTGCGCCCCGGCGCGCTCTCGGCGCGCCTGCTCGAGCGGGCCAACCGCTACGCCGCCCGCGGCGCGCGCGCGGTCATCGCCCTCGACCCGTTCATGGCCGACCGGATCCGCGAGCGCTGGCAGCTCGGCAGCAACCTCACCGCCCTCCCTCCCTGGCCCCACGAGGACCACATCGCCCCGGTCCCCCACTCCGAAAACCCCTTCCGGACCCGCCACAACCTGCAGGGCAAGCGGGTCGTCATGTACTCCGGCAACCTCTCCCCGGTCCATCCCGTTGACACCATCCTGCAGGCGGCGCGTGAGCTCCGGGAAGATTCCGGGCTGGTCTTCGTGTTCATTGGGGAAGGCGGGCAGCGAGCGGTGGTCGAAGCGGCCATCCAGCGCGATGGGCTCGAGAATGTGGTGCTTCTTCCTTACCAGCCGCTCGAGGAGCTTCGCTTCAGTCTCTCGGCCGCAGATGCACACCTCGTGAGCATGGGCAACGACATGGTGGGGATCGTCCACCCCTGCAAGGTCTACGGGGCGATGGCGGCCGCACGGCCCGTGCTGTACCTGGGTCCTCGCCAGTCCCACATCGGCAACATGCTGGACCGCTTCGACATCGGCTGGCACGTGGACCACGGTGACGTCGCCGGCGCCGTGCGCGTGCTTCGTGCGATAATTACCTCATCCGACGACGAGCTCGCCAACTTCGGCGCCCGTGCTCGCGCCGCATTGACCTCCGAGTTTTCTCAAGATCGCCTCCTTTCGTCCTTTTGTGACTTCCTAGAGCGAGGGGTGGTGGGCGGGGAGATTCCCCCGTCCGGAGGAACCACCCGATGCCAGTCGTCCCCATCCTCTTCCTGATGGTACCATCCCGGTCACCACCATGCTCATTTTGGCCGTGGCTGCCGTTATCGCCGCTGGGCTGGTGAGCAACCTCTCGGTTCCGCTGATCGCTCGCGTGGCGATGGCGGTGCACGCGCTCGACTACCCCGGCGGCCGCAAGCAGCAGATGTCGGCAACGCCCCGGCTCGGCGGGGTGGCGATCGTCGGTGGCGTGGCGTTCGCGGCCGCCGGCGTGGCGCTCGCCAAGTGGGTGCCGCTGTCGGCCGCGATTCACCGCAGTGAGATCATCGCGCTCGCGATGGCCGGGGCCCTGGTCTTCTTCGTCGGCTGCGTCGACGATCTCCTCGGGGTCTCGACCTGGAAGAAGTTCGGCGTCGAGGTGCTCGCCGCGCTGCTGCTCGTTCACGTCGGCTGGCAATTCCACGCCCTTTCGATCCCCGGCCAGCCGAGCATCGACCTCGGCATGCTGGGACCGGTGCTCACCGTTCTCTGGATCGTCGGCGTCACCAACGCCGTCAACCTCCTCGACGGTCTCGACGGCCTCGCTGCCGGGGTGGTTGCGATCATCGCCGCCAGCCTCCTCGCCTACGCGTTGCTGCTCGGGAACCTCGGCACGGTGATCCTCATGGCGGCGATCTTCGGCGCCTGCCTGGGGTTCCTGCGACACAACTGGGCGCCAGCAAAGATCTTCATGGGCGACTCGGGCTCGTTGACGCTGGGCTTCCTGCTGGCGGCGATGACGGTGCACTGCTCGCTCAAGGCACCGGCAGCGATCGCCATCCTGGTGCCGCTGGTGGCGCTCGGGGTGCCAGTGATCGACACGCTGCTGGTGATGGTGATGCGGTTCCTGTCACGGCCCCACGGCGCACTGGCCGATCGGCTGCTCGCCATGTTCCGCGCCGACCGGAATCACATCCACCACCTGCTGCTGCGGCGGCGCAGCCGCGTGCGGGTCGTGGCCTGGCTCTACGGCATCGTGATCACGTTCTGCGCCCTCGCGATGGTGGTCGCGCTGACCCGGAATCCGACGCTCGGTCTGCTGGTGCTGGCGATCGAGGGGGCGGTGATCCTCGCCCTGCGGCGCAGCGGCGTGCGGGCCCGGCTCGCCGAGTCCTCGGCCGAGCAGCGGCAAGCGCTGCGCAGCGATCTCGGCGTCGAGAGCGCCGACGGGACCGGTCCCAAAGGGCCGCTGACGGCACAGATCGTGGCCTTCCCGGAGCCTGCGCGGCGGTCCGAAGCACGCTAGTCGACACCGAAATCCGGTGCCGCTCGCGCAAACTCGTTCCCTGCGCTACACTTGTTGCCTCTCAAATGAGCGCGCACTCTCGGTTCGTCGCCCTCCGGGAGGTCGTGCGGGCTGCTGCTCGCGCTGCCGAGGGGGAGTCCACGGTAGCGCTCGGCCTCGATGCGCTCTGCGCCCAGGCACGCGAGCGCGGCGTCAGCGAGCGCCTGCTGCGCCCCTCGCTGGTGATCGCCGCTCGCGGTTGGAGCGATGAGACGCTGCCGCTCACCCTCAGCCGTCAGCTGGCGGTCGGCGACGGCACCGCCGAGGCCAACCGGCGGCTGCTGGCCATGCTCGCCGAGCGGGTCACCCTCTCGGGAGAGACGACGAGCTGCGCGCTGCTGCTCGGTGACGCCGGGCTGTTGGCTGGCCTCTATGGCAGTCTGAGCGCCTTCCCGTTGCGCCTGCCGCTCGCCGCCACCGCCTCCGCTACCGATGCAGGCACGGCGCTGCCGTTGTACCTGCGCGCCAAGGGCGGCGTGCTGGGGGTGGTGCCCCTGGGTCCGCTCGCCGAGCTGGTGCGCCACAACAGCCGCCGGTGGACCGACGGCACCCACAACTGGCGACTGCCCCGCCGCGAGCTGATGCTGACGCTCCTGGCAGCGCGCCTTGGAGACCCCCTGGCGCACCCCGATCCTCCGCTGTGGCATCACCTGGCCCTGCTGCTGCTGCTGCTGGCCGGAGGCCGAGGGGCGCGAGGTGGTGCTCGAGCTCGCGGCCCGGCTCGGTCTGCTCGCGCAGGTGGGCCGCGGGCTGGCGGTGCTCGGTCACCTCTTCCCCGAGCTCCAGGGTTGGGCCGGCGGCGGGCAGATCCAGCTCTCCCTGCTCGCCCGCTCACTGGCCGTCCCGCTGTCGGCACGGGCCCTGGTGGGCGCCGCCTTCGAGGAAGAGCCGGAGCGCGCCAGTGAGCCCACCGGCGTCGCGCTTCCAGCCCGTTCGCACTGAGCCAGAGAAGGGCCCCGCGGTCATGACAGCATCGCCGTCCGCAGCGGGCCAGGCGGAGCCTTCGCCGGCCACCGCGGTCCCGCTCGTCGACCTCGCGCCGCAGCACCGTGAGGTCGCTGCGGAGGTCGAGGCGGGCTTCGCCAAGGTGATCTCCGACAGCGCCTTCATCCTCGGAGCGACAGTGGCCGAGTTCGAGCGAGCCTTCGCGAGCTTCTGCGACGTAGGCCATTGCGTGGGAGTAGCCAACGGCACGGACGCCCTCGAGCTGATGCTCCGCGCGCACGACATCGGCACTGGCGACGAGGTCGTGGTGCCGGCCAACACCTTCATCGCCACGGCCCTCGCTGTGATGAGAGCGGGCGCGACGCCGGTGCCCGTCGACTGCGACGAGCACCACCTCATGGATCCCGACGACGTCGAGGCCCGGCTCGGTCCCCGCTCCCGTGCGCTGCTCCCAGTGCACCTCTACGGTCAGACCGCGGACGTCGAGCGACTCGGGGCGATCGCCTCGGCCAAGGGGTTGCTGCTGCTCGAGGACGCCGCCCAGAGCCAGGGGGCGCGGCGCCACGGCAAGGCCGCGGGCGGACTCGGCGCCGCCGCCGGCACCAGCTTCTACCCCGGCAAGAATCTGGGTGCCTATGGCGACGGCGGCGCGGTGCTCACCGACTGCGCGGAGACGGCGAGCCGACTGCGGCGCCTTCGCAACTGGGGCAGCGAGCGGAAGTACCACCATCCCGAGATCGGCTTCAACTCGCGCCTCGACTCCCTGCAGGCTGTCGTGCTTGCCGCCAAGCTCCGGCGCCTGGCCGGGTGGAATGAGTCGCGACGACGGGCGGCCGCTGTCTACGATGGCCTGCTCGCCGGCCTGCCCCGTGTGGCGCGGCCGAAGACGCTGCCCGGCAACACGCACGTCTGGCACCTCTACGTCGTGCGCGTTGCCGATCGCGACAGGGTGCTCGCCGCACTGCAAGCCCAGGGCATCGGCGCCGGAGTCCACTACCCTACGCCCCTGCACCTCCACGGCGCGCTGCGGCATCTCGGCTACGCCGAGGGGGACTTCCCGGTGGCGGAGCGCTTGGCCCGCGAGGTCCTGTCCCTGCCCATGTACCCCCACATCACAGTCGCCCAGCAGGAGCGGGTGGTGGGCGCCCTTCGGGGTGCCCTGCACTGATCCGCTGCAGCGCCGGTGCCCTTCGCCCATCGCCCCGGTCGGCCCCCGCCGCCGGGGCGTCGTCGTCTCCGGGCTGCCCCGATCTGACACGGCCGTGAGCACCACCACTGCCTTCCGCTTCCGTCCCCCCGACCTGCCGTTGACGCCGCAGCTGCGCTGGGTGCTGCTGCGCGCCTTCGGGCCTCTCGCGGCGCCGTCGCCAGCGGGTGTCGACGTCGCCGCGGCGGCGGAGCTGGCGGCACGCCTCGGCGTCGCGGCACGCATCGGGGCGCGGGCGCGGCGCGCGCCCGAGCTGGCGGCGGCCGCGGCCGCGACGGCGCAGCTTGCTCGTGCCAGCGCGGTTGCCGAGGTGGCGCAGCTCCAAGGGCGCGAGGCGGCGGGCGAGGTTGCGGCGGCGGCGGCGGAAGCGGGTGTGGCCTGCTGCTTTCTCAAGGGCGCCGCTCTCGCCGGGCTGGGCCTGCTGGCGCCAGGCAGTCGCACCCAGGGCGACCTCGACGTGCTGGCCGCGCCCGAGGGAGCGGCGGCGCTCGCCGAGGCCCTCGTGCGACGCGGCTTCGTGGCGGCGGCCGGCGAGCCCTACCCTCACCAGCTGCCCGCGTTGGTGCACGTTCGCCTCGGCATGGTCGAGGTTCACCGGCACCTCCCCGGCGTGACGTCGCCGGGAGGTGCCGGATTCGCCACGCTGGCCGAGCTCGCGGACGCCGCGCTGCTCGTGCCGTGGCACGAGCTCGGGAGCGCGGCGTGGCTGCCGGCGCGCCCGGCGCTCACCGCCCACCTGCTCGCCCACGCCCTCGCCCAGCACGGCTTCCAGCCCGCCGCCTATCCGGGGCTGCGCCTGCTGGGAGATCTCCTCGATCTCGGCATCGCGGGCGATGGCGGGGAGGCACTGGAGGCGCAGACACTGCCGCTCGTCGCACTGCACGTGCCCACTGCCGAAGCGCAGGCGGCCGCCGCGCTCTGCCGGCGGCTGGCCCTCGGCGATGGCGCGGTAGGAAGCGGCCTCACCGACACCGATGGTCTCCTCCGTCACCTGCTCGCCGGACGGCTCGACACCGGCTACCAGCTGGCGCTCAAGCTCCAGGAGCTGGCCTATCCGCTCCATCCCGTCTCGCGCTGGGCCGGTCGGTGGTCGGCGGTGCTCGGCGCCCTGTTTCTGTCGCGCGCGCAGATCGACCTGCTGTACGGCAGGCCGCGCGGCCGGTGGGGCTACCTCGGGCGCCGGTTGTGGCGGCCGCTGGACCTCCTGGCTCGCGTCGGGCGGGCGCTGCGCGCACGCGGTATCGTTGCGGGATGAGCGACCCAACGGCGCCGGGGGCCATCCCCTCCGTGGACGAGGTGCGCGAACGCTTCGTGGTCATTCGCGAGCGCCTCATCCTGCAGCTCGACGCGCTCGACGCCGAGCGCCGCGCGCAGCTGGCGGATCACCCCGATGCCCCCCAGCTGGAGGCGGTGGCCGCCGAGCAACGCCACGGCGTCGAGGAGGTGTTCACTCGCATCAGCCGCCTGCTGCTGGCGGTGGCCGGCGAGCAGACGCCTGGCGACGAGGGCGCGGCCCATACGATGCGCGAGGTGATGGAGCACGTGCGCGCCTCCATGCAGGCCCTCGAGGGCATGCTCCACCGGATGGAAGGCGTGCGCGGCGGCGGCTGACCACCAGGAGTCGCGCGGGAAGGAGGGGGCCGGCCCTGGCCGGCCCCGGGTGCATCTACAGCTGGGAAGAGGGCACGGCCTCTCCGGTGTCAGAAGGTCCAGCTGTAGCCGGCGTTGATGGCGGGGCCGTCGAGGTCGATCTTGGCCCGGTGGATGAAGCCGTTGCTGATGTCGTCGTTCTTCACCGTCGCCCGCGCGTTGCGGTAGTCCCCCTCGACGAAGAAGTTGCGGTAGCGCAGGCCGACGAAGCCCAGCCAGCCCACCTCGTCGTCGATGTTGAAGTCGCTGTGCCGGAGGCTCAGGAACATGTAGGAGCCACCGCCGCCGAGGTAGACGCTGGTGGGCCCCTCGCTGGGAATGTCCCACCGCACCGCCACGTCGACGGGGACGATCTGCAGCTTGCCGAAGGCGTCGCCGTTGTTGGGGCCGATGTTGTCGACGTCGGCGTCCCGATAGTAGGTGGTGCGGAGGTCGAGACCGACCGGGCTCTCGCCGAACGGGATGGTGACGCCGAGACCGCCACCCAGGGCCTGCTTCACGGCGCTGGGATTCCAGCCCGCCGCGAAGACCGAGAGGCTCGTCGCCGAAGCGGGAGCCGCGGCGAGGATCACGAGTACCGCCATGACCAAGAGTCTGCGCATGCTTCCATCCTCCCTGGTGTCTGACACGTCGAGGAGCCGGGGTCCCGGGCCTTGGCGTCTCCCTGCGACTGTTTGGGCCCGGAACCCCAGCCCGCGGACGAGGTGTCGGAGCAAGCGACGTGCCGCCTCGGGCACCGCTGGCCCGGCGGGGAGGCGCGGCCCGTTTCCGGTGATCCCGCCGCGCGCAGCAGCGGGGCACCTGGCCGTGGAAGTCTTGTAAGACGTGAGGCGAGGCTTGTAAGGAGGCACCGCGGTGCCGGCGTCCGCACGCGCAACGGCCGGCGTGGAAGCACGCCGGCCGTTTGCCATCGAGGCGAGCCGAGGGGCAGGCCTGGGCCTGCCCCTCGCGCGTTGGTGGATCAGTACATGCCGCCCATGCCGCCGCCGCCGCCGGCGGGGCCCTTGTCCTCCTTCTCCTTGATCTCGGAGACCAGGGCCTCGGTGGTGAGCATCAGGCCGGCGATCGAGGCGGCGTTGACGAGCGCCGTCTTGGTGACCTTGGCCGGGTCGATGACGCCGGCCTCGACCAGGTCCTCCATCTTGCCGGTGGCGGCGTTGAAGCCCTGCGCGCCCTTCATCTCGAGGAGCTGCTTGACGATGACCGAGCCCTCCTCGCCGGCGTTGGTGGCGATCTGGCGCGAGCCGGCTCCTCGAGCGCGCGGTGGACGATCTTGACGCCGATCTTGAAGTCGCCGTCGGCCTTGATCTTCTCGACCGCCTTGATGGCGCGCAGCAGGGCGACGCCGCCGCCGGGGACGATCCCCTCCTCGACGGCCGCCTTGGTGGCGTGCATGGCGTCCTCGACGCGCGCCTTCTTCTCCTTCATCTCGGTCTCGGTGGCGGCGCCGACCTTGATCACGGCCACGCCGCCGACGAGCTTGGCGAGGCGCTCCTGGAGCTTCTCGCGGTCGTAGTCGGAGGTGGTCTCCTCGATCTGGGTGCGGATCTGCTTGACGCGGCCGGCGATCGCCTCATGCCGCTTGCGGTCGTCGCAGTCGGTGACGATGGTGGTGTCTTCCTTGTTGATGACGATCTTCTTGGCGTCGCCGAGGTCGTCCCACTTGACGTTCTCGAGCTTGATGCCGAGGTCCTCGGTGATCAGCTTGCCGCCGGTCAGGACGGCGATGTCCTCGAGCATCGCCTTGCGGCGATCGCCGAAGCCTGGCGCCTTGACCGCCGCGACCTGCAGGGTGCCGCGCAGCTTGTTGACCACCAGGGTGGCCAGCGCCTCGCCCTCGACGTCCTCGGCGATGATCAGCAGCGGGCGACCCTGCTTGGCGATCTGCTCGAGGATCGGCAGCAGGTCCTTCATCGAGCTGATCTTCTTCTCGTGGAGGAGGATCTTGGCGTTCTCGAGCACCGACTCCATCCGCTCGGGGTCGGTGACGAAGTAGGGCGAGAGGTAGCCGCGGTCGAACTGCATGCCCTCGACCACCTCGAGGGTGGTCTCCATGCCGCGGGTCTCCTCGACGGTGATCACGCCGTCCTTGCCGACCTTCTCCATCGCCTCGGCGATGATCTTGCCGATCTCCTCGTCGTTGTTGGCGGAGATGGTGCCGACGTGGGCGATGTCCTTGCCCTCGACCGGCTTGGCGAGCTTGTCGATGGCCTCGACCGCCGCCTTCACCGCGGCGTCGATGCCGCGCTTGATCTCCATCGGGTTGGCGCCGGCGGTGACGTTCTTGGTGCCCTCGCGGTAGATCGCCTGGGCGAGGACGGTGGCGGTGGTGGTGCCGTCACCGGCGACGTCGGAGGTCTTGGAAGCGACCTCGCGCACCATCTGCGCGCCCATGTTCTCGAGCGGATCGGCGAGCTCGATCTCCTTGGCGACGGTGACGCCGTCCTTGGTGATGGTGGGCGAGCCGAACTTCTTCTCGATGACGACGTTGCGGCCCTTGGGGCCGAGCGTCACCTTGACCGCGTCGGCGAGCTTGTTGACGCCCCGCAGGATCGCCGCGCGCGCGTCCTCGGAGTAGGTGATGTTCTTTGCCATTGCTTTCGTCTCCTCGGGGATTCTCTGGGATGGGAGGGGGCGAGGCGTCAGGCTGACGACGGCGAGGATCTCGTCCTCGCGCAGGATGACGAAGTCGTCGTCGTCGATCTTGATCTCGCTGCCCGAGTACTTGCCGATCAGGATGCGGTCGCCCTTCTTGACGTCCATCGGGGTGCGCTTGCCGTCATCGTTGAACTTGCCCGGGCCGACGGCGATCACCTCGGCCTCCTGGGGCTTCTCCTTGGCGGTGTCGGGGATGATGATCCCCCCCCGCACCTGCTCTTCCTGCTCGAGGCGCTTGACCATCACGCGATCGTGCAGCGGACGGATGTTCACGATTCCACCTCCTTGATGACGGTTGTCCCGAGTGCCCCCCTGGGGGCTTGCGTGCGGGTGTTTGGCACCACCCCCGGTCGCCGTGTGCCATTAGCACTCACCTCGGGTGGCTGCTAACAAGATAGCGCCGGGGAGGGGCACTGTCAAGCCCGCGGCAGGGCGTCGATTCAGGGGGCCCCGGCCGCTCAGCGGTCGGTCTGCTCGCGTCGCGGGCGCAGCGCCTGCCGCACCGCCTCGACGGCGGCGGCGGGCGTGCGGCAGGAGACGGTCCACTGGCCGGCGCGCGGCGCCTCGACGGCGGTGGCGCACCCCTCCACCCTCTCGCGGGCGAAGAGCTCCTCGAGGTGGCGCTGGAAGTGCCGGGCGGTGCCCTCGGCGCGGGGGCCGAAGAAGTCCCAGAAGAAGGTGGTCACGGCGCTACCGGCTGATGAGGAAGCGCTCGCGGTAGTCGGCGAGGGCCGCCTCCACCGCCTGGCGGGCACGCTCGCGGCCGAAGACCTCGTGCACCTCGATGCCCGACGGGCCGCCCGGCGAGCGCATCTTGTAGGTGGTCGACCTCGTACCCGAGGGTGTCGAAGGAGGTGAGCTCGACGTAGACGTGGACGCGACCCGGCGGCTCGGGCCCGCTCGACAGGCCGTGCCATGGGTGGGGGCGGTTGAGGCTCGAGGCGCGCTCGGGCATGCCCCAAGGGTACCCGCTTTGCGGCGAGCGTGGCGGACCTTCGCGTCGCAGGGTGCCGCCAACGCGGCCGCCGATGGGTATCGTCTCCCCATGCCGGAGCTGCCGGACGTGGTGGTGTACCTCGAGGCCCTGGCACCGCGGGTGCTCGGGCAGCCGCTCGAGCGGGTGCGGCTGGGAAGCCCTTTTCTGCTGCGCTCGGTGACGCCGCCACTCGCCGCCGTCGCCGGGCGGCGAGTGGTGGGCTTGCGCCGCCTGGGCAAGCGCCTCGTCTTCGCCCTCGAGGGGGAGCTGTTCCTCGTTCTCCACCTGATGGTGGCGGGTCGGCTGCGCTGGCGGGCGCCGGCGGGCGGAAGGCAGGTGCCGATTCCCAAGAAGGTGGGCCTCGCTGCCTTCGACTTCCCCACTGGCACGCTGCTGCTCACCGAGGCGAGCCCGAAGAAGCGCGCGTCGCTCTACGTGGTGGCGGGCGAGGCCGGGCTCGCCGCCCATGACCGCGGTGGGCTCGAGGTGCTGACCGCCACGCCACCGGCGTTCCGCGTCGCGCTCACCGCCGAGACCCACACCCTCAAGCGCGCGCTCACCGACCCCCGCATCCTCTCCGGCATCGGCAACGCCTACTCTGACGAGATCCTCCACCGCGCGCGGCTGTCGCCCTTCAAGCGCACCACCGACCTTGACGAGGCGGAGAGCGCGCGGCTGCTCGCCGCCACCCGCGAGGTGCTCGAGGAGTGGACGGCGCGGCTGCGCGACGAGGCCGGGGAGGGGTTCCCCGAGACGGTGACGGCGTTTCGCCCGCAGATGGCGGTGCACGGACGCTACGGCGAGCCCTGCCCGGTGTGCGGCACCCCCGTGCAGAGGATCCTCTACGCCGAGAACGAGGCCAACTACTGCCCCAGCTGCCAGACCGGCGGGCGCCTGCTCGCCGACCGCGTGCTGTCGCGGCTGATGAAGGAGGACTGGCCGCGCACTCTCGAGGAGCTCGAGGAGCGCAAGCAGCGTGGGCGTGGTTGAAGGCCTGAGACGGCGACGACCGGTGCGCCGTCGCACCGGCCGTCGAGAGAGCGCGCGGGGCTCGCGCTCTACCAGTCGCGGCGCGGGCCCCGCGGCTCGCGCGGGCGCGCTTCGTTCACCCGCAGGGCGCGACCGCCGAACTGCGTCTGCTCGAGCGCGGCGATCGCCGCATCCGCGCCTTCGTCATCCATCTCGACGAACGCGAAGCCACGCGGCTGCCCGGTCTCGCGGTCGCTGATCAGGCTCACCGAGTGCACCTCGCCGTGCTGCGCGAACAGGTCCCGCAGCTCGTCCTCGGTGGCGCTGAAGGGGAGGTTGCCGACGTAGAGCTTCTTTGCCATGGACTCGCACTCCTGCCGATGAACGATCCCCGGCACCTGCCGAGGGCTTGTACCACGGCGCCACCATAGCATGCGCTCCGCGACCGCCTTCGCGGCGCTCAGGGGTGGGCCGGCGCCACCAGCATCTCGGGCGGCGCGAGCAGCAAGTAGCCCTCGACAGGGTCGCGATCCCGCGCCACCTCGACGAGGGGCAGCGGCGGCGACAAGCGAGCCCACTCGTCGCGCTGGGCGAGCACCCAGCGGCGGCCCGGCTGGCGCACGAACTCGCGCAGCCTGGCCTCGCCATCGAGGTCGGCGGCGAAGCGGCCGCTGTAGAAGAGGAAGGTCGAGTCGAGCCGCGGGTAGATGCCGTAGACATCACCCGGTGCCATGCGCGCCACCAGCTGCGCCGACAGCTCCCGCGCCGACTTGAGGGCGTCGGCGCGCGGCAGCAGCACGAAGGCGAGCGCGAGCTCGAGGGCCGCCATGCCGAGGGCGAGACCGGCGGCGGCGCGCACCAGGTGCCCGTGGCGCGCCGCCCACCACCCCCAGACGGCGGCGAGCAGCAGCGGCAGCAGCGCGGCGATGGCCATCCAGATGAAGGCCTCGCCACCGAGGGCCGCCGCCTCCGGGCGCCGGCCGCCGAAGAGCGGCAGCGCCACCACAGGCAGCAGGACGAGCAGCACCAGCACGGCGAAGCCCCAGGTGACCGCGCGCCGGTGCGCCGGCCACAGCGCCGTCAGGCGAACGATCCCCGCCCCCACCAGCAGCGCCAGGGCCGGGTAGAGCGTCAGCACGTAGACGTCGCGCTTGGCTGGCGAGATGCTGAAGAAGACGAGTGTCACCACCGCCCAGCAGGTGGCGAGGCGGAAGCCGTCCCGCTGCCTGCCGCCGAGGCCACGGCCCGCGAGCCACGACGCCGGCAGCAGCACGGACCAGGGCAGCGCCTCGGGAGGGATCACGGTCAGGTAGTAGTACCAGGGCGCGAAGTGGTGCCACGGGTTGGCGTAGCGCGTCACGTTCTGGCGCAGGACGATCTGGTCGAGGTAGGCGCCGCCGCCGGCGAGGCCGGCCGGCACCAGCCACGTCAAGACCACCGCCACTACCAGCAGCAGGCCGCGGCCGACGCGCAGCCGCCGCAGCTCGGCGCGTTCGCCGTTCCAGAGCAGGAAGGCGACGATGGCGAGCAGCGGCGGCAGCTGGCCGGCCGGACCCTTGGCGAGAATCGCCACGCCGCCGGCGAGGAAGGTCAGCCAGTAGAGACGCGGGCGCTTCTCGGTGTAGCCGCGGGCGAACCACCACACCTGCAGCGTCACCAGGAAGGTGAGCAGCATGTCGATCTGCCCGAAGCGAGCCTGCCACATCACCTTGAACGAGGTGGCGAAGGCGAGGGCGGCGAGCAGCCCGGCATGGCGACCATGGAAGCGCCGGCCGAGCCGGTAGACGAGTAGCGACGCGGCGATGGCGGCGAGCGCGGAGGGCAGGCGCGCCGCCGTCTCGTCCACCTCGCCGGTGACCAGCGCCGCGGCGTCGACGAGCCAGAAGAACAGTGGCGGCTTCTGGGTGTAGACCGTGCCGTCGAGGCGCGGCAGCGCCCACGATCCCGTCTGCCGCATCTCGCGGGCGACCTCCGCGTAGCGCGCCTCGTCGGGGTTCCACAGGTCCCGGCGGCCGAGGCCGGGAAGGAACAGGATGGCGGTCACCAGGGCGATCAGCAAGAGGTCGCGGCGGACGCCGGCCTCGCTCGCCGTGGTGCTCACCGCCGGCACCGGCCGATGCAGAGGGTGGAGTGCGCGGGGGCAGTCAAGGCGCGCCATCCTATCCGCCGGTGCGAGAATCGGGCGGTGACGGCTCCGCGTCTGCGTCGGCTGCTGGCTCCCGAGCACCGGCTGCTCGCCCTCCTCCTGCTCGCCCTGCTCGGCGCCTGGCTCTTCGGCGCGCTCGCCTCCGAGGTGGCCGAGGGGGACAGCCGTGCCTTCGACGTCTCAGTGCTGCGTGCGCTGCGCGACCCACAGGTCCCCGATCAGCTGCGCGGGCCGGCGTGGCTGCTCGCCACGGCGCGCGACCTCACCGCGCTCGGCGGCTACACGGTGGTATCGCTGGCGCTGGTGGCGGCGCTCGGCTTCGTCCTGCTGGGACGGCGACCGGCCACCGCGATGGTGATGCTCGCCGCCGGCGCCGGCGGCATGCTGCTCAACCTCGCCATGAAGCACCTCTTCGCGCGGCCGCGGCCGAGCGTCGTGCCCTGGCTGGCGGCGACGGGACACGAGAGCTTTCCCAGCGGTCACGCCATGCTCTCCGCCGCGGTCTACCTGTCGCTGGCGACGCTGCTGGCCCGCGTCATGCGCCGGCGTCGCCTGCGGCTCTACGTGGTGGCGGTGGCGGTCATCCTCGTCATCCTCATCGGCAGCAGCCGCGTCGCACTCGGGGTCCACTACCCCACTGACGTGGCGGCCGGCTGGCTGGCAGGTGGCCTGTGGGCCCTGCTCTGCGGCATCGCTGGGCGAGCGCTGCAGCGGCGCGGTGCCATCGAGGCCGCGCCGCCCGGCACCGGCGGCGAAGGGGACGACGCGGACGAAGCGGTCGTCGACGACCCTCGCGCACCGCTGCCACGGCGCTGAGTCTGCCGCGGCGTGGTCACCGGGCGAGCCGGAGGCACGCGCGGCGCAACAACTCTTCCGCATCGATCCGCGAGAGGGCGCCGAGAGCTGCCTCCCAGGCGCCGTCTTCGCAGAGCCCGGCGCTCCGTGCTTCCTCGCGCGCCGCGGTCAGCTCTTCACGGCAGACATCGCGCACCGCCAGCGCCAGGCGATGCGGATCGACCCCAGCGCGCTCCGGGTTACCAGGAGCGGCGCGGTCCGCCGCCGCCACCACCACCACCGCGGGGCTCGCGGGGGCGCGCTTCGTTGACCTTGAGCGCGCGACCCCCGAGGGTGTAGCCGTTGAGGGCCTCGACGGCGGAGTCGGCGTCCTCCTCGTCCATCTCCACGAACCCGAAACCGCGCGGCTGCCCGGTCTCCCGGTCGTTGATCAGCGAGCAGGAATGGACCCGGCCGTGCTGCTCGAACAGCTCGCGGACCTCGTCCTCGGTGGCGCTGAACGGAAGGTTGCCCACGTACAGCCTCTTCATCGCTCCTCTCCAGGGTTGGCGAGCGTCAGCCGACGCTCTCCGAAACGGCGGGGAAGGCCTCCGACGGGAAGGTGGAAACCGGCGCCGGTTGCGGACCGGGGACCAAGGGGACTGCAGCCATCAGAGTGACAACTGGAAAATCTGCCGCGGATGATACCACAGGCCCTGTTACAGGCCGGGAGCGACGATGCGCCCCACCACCAGCACGCCGATGACGCGCCCACGTACACGCACCGGCACCGAAATGTGCGCGAGGTCGAGGCCCGTGGTCTGGTCGTGCCTCGCGGTGGAGACGAACACCGCTCCCGCGCCGCCGGCGAAGGCCCGGATCCACCTCGGGTCGTCGCCCTGCCAGAACCGGGCGATGCGCTGGCTCATGCACACCAGCGCGCCGCGGTCATCGACCACGAAGGCGTCGCCATAGCCGGGATTGGCGGCGAGCAGGGTTTGCAGCGCCTGGGCGCACTCGTTCTTGGCGAGCCTGCCGGCGAGCCCCTCGGGGTCCTCGCCGCGCCGCCAGGCGGCGTCGATGGAGCGCACGCGCTCCATGGGCAGCTCGTCGCGCTCCTCGTCGCCGACCGCCTGGACGACGCGTTGCACCATCGCCCAGCGCCCCACCGCTCGCGCGTAGTGCGCGAGCAGCTCCCTTTCGCGGTCGGGCAGGCCGGGGTCCTCGTACTGGATGCCGCCGGCGGCAGCGACGGTGGCGGTCGGCGCCGGGGTGGCGTCCAGCCCACGGGCGGCGGCGACGACGAGGAGACAACCGACCAGCGCGACGAGCGCCTTGCGCATGACACCACCTCGGGATCCGTGATTGGCAGGCAGTCTAGCGCGCTGCCGCTGCGGCAGCGATCGGCCACTCCCAATCCCCACCGCGCCCCTCAGCCGTGGCCGAGCGCGCCGCGCTTCTTGAGCGTGCGCGCCAGCAGGTAGAGCACGAGGAGCCCTCCCCAGACCGGGCCCAGCACCTCGGCGCGAGCCCGTATCGCCGCCGATCCGCCGCGCCTCCAGGCCTCCCACAGGAGCATCCCCAGGATGGCACTGGTGCCGGCGAAGGTCGAGCCGTACTCCTTGCGTACCAGCCGGCGCCAGTCGAAGGCCGAGGCGCACAGGGTGCCCCGCAGACCGGCGAGCCGCAGCCGGAAGCGCGGCACGCGCCGGAGGTACGCCTCGTAGTCGGCGCCGTAGCGCTGGCGCAGGTAGTCCTCCTCGGCGGCGACGATGGCGAGGTAGGCGATGGTGTAGAAGGCTGCGCCGAGCAGCAGCGCCCCCCCCGAGCCGTGCACCACGAAGAGGCCCATCATGGCCAGGAAGTTGCCGAGGTACAGCGGGTTGCGCGAGTGGGCGAAGAGCCCCTGGGTGACCAGCCGATCGGCATGCACCTTCTTGTGGCGGCCGCCGCGACGGATGTAGTCGAGCCCGATCGCCGCCGCGCGCAAGAGCTGCCCGGCGAACGCCATCGTCACGCCGAGGGCGTCGACCCAGGCGTCGGCGGACACGCCGGCGATGCGTGTGCCGCCGGGGAAGGCCATCGGCTGGGTGGCGCCGACGAGGGCCACGAACACGCAGGGGAAGACCCAGTTGCGATGCGCGAAGAAGAAGTGGCCGGCGGGGAGCAGCCATCGCGGCAGGGTGTGGGGCCGCCTCGCTGCGACCTCGGCCTGCCCACGCGTCGCTGCCACCGCCGATGCTGCCGCGGCGAGCTCCGCCGCGCTATCGGCCGCGCCGACGGCGCCCTCGATCGCCACGCCGCCGCTCATTTCATCGCCAGGATGCCGCAGAAGTTGTACCACTTCCAGAACACGTCGACGTGGCGGAACCCCTGGGCCTCGAGCAGCTCTTTGTTCTCCTCGATGCGGTACGGCACGAGGACGTTCTCGAGTGCCTCGCGCTTCTGCGCGATCTCCAGGTCGGAGTAGCCGTTGCGCCGCTTCATCTCGTAGTAGTGGTTAATGAACAGGCGGTTGAAGGTGGAGCTCTCACCGAGCACCTTCTCGACCAGGATCAGGCAGCCATCCTCGCGCATGCCCTCGTAGATGCGCCGGACGAGCTGCTCGCGCTTGAGCGGTCGCACGAACTGGAGGGTGAGGATGAGCAGCGCCACCGAGCAGTCCTCCACCACCACCCCGCGCTCGAGGTCCTCACAGCGCAGCTCGTCGAAGACCGCGGCGGTCTCGCCGCCGAAGTCGAAGTCCTTCACCGGCCGGTCGGGGACGGCGAAGATCCTGTCAGGCGCGCGGCCGGCCACCGGCCGCGGCTTCGTCGTCTGCTCCATGAGCTCCATCTCCTCTCTGGCTACGGCCGTGGATACGCGCCCCCGGGGGAGGGTGCGGATGCGTGCGCTCGGCGGCCTCTCGCCTGGCGCGGCAGCGCCGCTGCAACCCGAGGCAGGCCGCGAACAGGGCCTTGAAGATCGCCTCGAGCTCGGCGGAGGAGAAGGGCCCTTCGCCGTGGGCGGTGAGCTCTCGCAGCATCTCGGCTTCGCGCCGTGGGTCGTAGGAGTCGATACCGAGGTCGTCCTTGAGGACCGCCACCTCGAGCACTAGCTCGCCGCGCTCCTGCACCAGGGAGAGGAGGTCGCGGTTGACGCGATCCAGCCGCTTGCGCAGACGCCTCAGCGCGCTATCCACCGAAGGTCCTCGGGGCGTGTACCCGGCACTCTAAGCCCCTTCGGTCCCCTCGCCAACCCCGGGGAGTGCCACAGCACCGGCCGCGGGCCGCAGCCCCTTCTGGCAGCCCACGCGCGGGGTGGGATAGCGTCCTGCGCTTGAGCGACGAGACCTTCCGCCGGCGGCGCGGCGCGGCCACCTCTCGCGAGGTCTGCTTCGTCAAGTACTACCAGAAGGGGTCCACGGACATCGCCGCCGACCAGATGGCCGAAGCCCTCCAGCGACGAGGCGTCGCCGCGCGCTCGATCTTCGCCGGCGAGCTCGGCGCGGTCCACGGCGCCATCCTGGTGTTCGTCAAGCGCGCCGACCTGCTGCACCTGCTCGCTGCCCGCCGGCGCGGCAACGCCCTGGTGGTCGACGTCCACGACACGGTGGTGTTCCGCCGCGGCGTGCGCTATTCGGCTCTCTACGACGGGCTGATCTTCCGCAACCAGCGTGCCTGCGCCGACTTCGGGAAGGGGCGTGGCGGGGCGGTGGTCATCCCCCATCACTGGGACGAGCGCTATTCCCCACACCAGGCCCCGCTCGACCGGCTGCGCCTCGCCTACATCGGCGAGCAGCGCTCCTTCCCGCCCGGGTGGGAACCGCTCCCGGGCGTCGAGATGGTCGTCGACCGCTGGTTCAGCCGCGCCCCCGCCTTCAACGCGCACTTGTCGCTACGGCGCCCGGGGCGCGAGATGCTCTACAAGCCCAACATGAAGGTGGTCACCGCAGCGGTGTGTGAAGCGGTGCTCGTCACCACCCGCGACGCCTCGGCGCTCGAGCACCTGGGAACGGACTACCCGTTCTACACCGGCGCCGAGCGGGCAGACGTGGCGGCCACCATCCGTGAGGTCGAGGGGCAGGTGGGAGGTGACGCCTGGCGGCGGGCGCTGGCCACGCTCGGCGAAGTGAAGCGCCGGACCTCCCTCGAGCGCATCACCGACCTCTACGTCGAGTACCTGCAGCGCTTCGGCGAGCTGGCGGCGCTGGCGGCAGGAGAGTGCCCTGCTCCCCTGCCGCCACCGGCCCCGGCTCCGCCGTGAACGCCGGGTGCGCCGCGCGACGCTCCCACGCCGGCAGGGTGGCGAGCCACGCCGGGCTGCGCACCGCCAGCTTGCGCCGCAGCCACTCCCACTCCTAGCGCAGTTGCCCGTCGCTGACCGGCAGCGGCGGGACGGCAGGCACCGTGCCGAGCCTCTCGCCGTCCAAACGGTAGTCGCGGCGCGCCGCCTCCGCCGCCACCTCGCCGAGGTAGGCGACCGGTTGCGAAGTCTAGTCGGCGCCACTCCCCACGTGCGAGCCCGTGGGTGGCACCAGGGCAAGGCCCTTGGCGCCGTTCCCGGTCTCAGCCGAGCCGCTGCGGCTCGCCGCCGATGAGCGCATCGTCGGCCGGCACGGGCATCTCGACGTCCGGCAGCGCGTCATGGCCACGGCCGAGCTGATCGCGGTACTGCAGCAGGTAGAGGCGGTAGTAGATGCCGCGCAGGGCGAGCAGCTCCTGGTGGGTTCCCTGCTCGCGCAGCTCCCCCTTGTGCAACACCAGGATGCGGTCGCAGCGCTGGACCGTCGACAGCCGGTGTGCGATCACCAGGCTGGTGCGCCCCACCAGCAGCCGATCGAGGGCCTCCTGGATCCGCTGCTCGGTCTCGGTGTCGACCGAGGAGGTGGCCTCGTCGAGGATCAGGATGGCGGGGTCGAAAGCGAGCGCGCGGGCGAACGAGATCAGCTGCTTCTGGCCCACCGAGAGGCCGGCACCGCGTTCCTGCACCGCGGTGGCAAAGCCTTGCGGCAGGCGGTCCACGAACTCGAGAGCACGGGCCTCGCCGGCCGCCCAGCGCAACCGCTCGGGGGAGATGGACGGGTCGCCGAGGGTGACGTTGTCGGCGAGGTTGCCGGCGAAGAGGAAGACGTCCTGGAGCACCATGGCGACGCTCCGCCGCAGCGCCTGCAGGTCCCAGCGCCGGACCTCGACGCCATCGATCGCCACCGTGCCACGGGTGGCGTCGTAGAACCGCAGCAGCAGCCCGGCGAGGGTGCTCTTGCCCGCACCGGTGTGACCGACCACGGCCACCGACTCGCCGGACGCGACGTGGAAGGAGACGTCGCGCAGGACGGGCTCGCCCGGCACGTACTCGAACCCTACGCGATCGAAGCTCACCTCGCCGCGGACCCGCCGAGGCCGCGGGCCTGCCGGCACCATCGCTGCCGCCGCCGTGGCCGGCTGGCGCAGGGGCGGGGGCAAGTACGCCCCGGCCGGCGAGGCGATCTCGACCGGCGTGTCGAGCAGCCGGAAGATACGCTCGGAGGAGGCCATGGCGGCCTGCAGGATGTTGTACTTGTCCGAGAGGTCCGAGATCGGCTCGTAGAAGCGCTGCGCGTACTGGAAGAAGGCCACGAGGGCGCCGATCGACACCGCGCCGGCGAGCACCTTACGGCCGCCGTACCAGATGATGAGCGCGAGGCCCAGCGCGGTGATCAGCTCGACCGCCGGGTAGTAGACCGCGTAGTAGAAGATCGTCCGCACGTTGACGTCGCGGTGGGTGCGGTTGATGCCGCGGAACTCGTCGAACGCCGGCTGCTGGTGGCCGAACAGCTGCACCACCGCCATGCCGCTGATGTGCTCCTGGAGGAAGGCGTTGATGCGCGCGATCCAGATCCGCACCTCGCGGTACATGTCGCGCGCCCGGGTCTTGAACCACACCGTGAGCAGCAGCAGCAGGGGGAGGATCGAGAAGGTGACGAGGGCCAGGCGCCAGTCGAGCACGAAGAGCACGACGACGATGCCGAGCAGCGTCACCACGTCGCCGAAGACCGAGACCAGGCCGGCCGTGAACAGCTCGTTGAGGGCGTCGACGTCGGTGGTGGCGCGAGTGACCAGGCGCCCCACCGGGTTGCGATCGAAGAAGGCCAGCTGCAGCCGCTGCAGGTGACCGAAGACCTGGCGCCGCAGGTCGCGCATGATGCGCTGCCCCATCAGCTGCATCACGTACGACTGCCAGTAGAGGACCCCGAAGGTGAGCATGAGAGCGGCGAGGAAGGCTCCGGCGCACCAGGCGAGCCCCTGCAGCGGGTCGGGGTGGAGGCCGTGTGCCGCGAGCTCGGCCAGCACCCAGCGCGACACCCCGGCGGAGCGGTGACCGCCGAGCGGCCGCACGAAGAGGTCGAGGGCCACGGCGGTGGCCAGCGGCCCCACCAGCTCGAGCATCGAGCTGAGCACGATGAGCGCGACGGCGAGCGCCATCTGGCCGCGGTAGGGCCGGACGTAACCGACCAGGCGTCGCATCAGGCGGGCGTCGTAGGCCTTGCCGAGGACCTCCTCCTGATGCGGATCGTCGGCCACCCGGGGCACGATAGCAGAGCGGTCTGGTGTGCTACACTGCCAGCCGACAAAATTCGTCACTCCGCGGGATCGCCCGCGCACTGGGAGCGCGCCGGAAGGAGCCGTAATGCCGCCGACCCTCAACGAGCTGCTCAAGACGATGGTGGAGCAGGGCGCCTCCGACCTGCACCTGACCACCAATTCGCCACCGCAGATCCGTCACGACGGCAAGCTCAAGGCGCTCAACTTCCCGCCACTCACCCCCAGCGAGACCAAGCAGATCGCCTACTCGATCCTCACCGACAACCAGAAGCACCGCCTCGAGGAGAACCTCGAGATCGACTTC
The DNA here is from genome assembly GCA_963837455.1 of Thermoanaerobaculia bacterium. Classification (GTDB taxonomy): domain Bacteria; phylum Acidobacteriota; class Thermoanaerobaculia; order Multivoradales; family JAIOJS01; genus DASYQD01. Next base: position 587,501 of record CAWINM010000001.1, read on the forward strand.
TCGTTCGGCATCAAGGGGCTCGCGCGTTTCCGCGCCAACGTCTTCCACCAGCGCGGCGCCATCGCCGCCGCCTTCCGCCAGATCCCCTACGAGATCCGTTCCTTCCGCGACCTCGGCCTGCCCGCCATCGTCGAGAAGATCTGCGACAAGCCGCGTGGCCTGGTGCTGGTCACCGGCCCCACCGGCTCCGGCAAGTCGACGACGCTCGCCGCCATGCTCGACAAGGTCAACCGCGAGCGCGCCGAGCACATCATCACCATCGAGGATCCGGTCGAGTACCTGCACTCGCACAAGAAGTGCATCGTCAACCAGCGCGAGCTGCACGCCGACACCCACAGCTTCTCCAATGCCCTGCGCTCGGCGCTGCGCGAGGATCCCGACGTGGTGCTGATCGGCGAGATGCGCGACTTCGAGACCGTGGAGTCGGCGTTGCGCATCGCCGAGACCGGCCACCTCACCTTCGCCACCCTGCATACCAACTCGGCGGCGCAGACCATCAACCGCATCGTCGACATCTTCCCCGCCCACCAGCAATCGCAGATCCGCGTGCAGCTCTCGTTCGTGCTCGAGGGCATCCTCTGCCAGACGCTGCTCGCCAAGGCGACGGCAAGGGGCGCGTGATGGCGATGGAGATCCTCATCCCCAACTCGGCCATCCGCAACCTCATCCGCGAGGACAAGATCCACCAGATCTACGGCATGATGCAGACCGGACAGGCCAAGTTCGGCATGCAGACGATGAACCAGTCGCTCGCTTCGCTCTACTTCCGCCGCCTCATCAGCCTGCAGACCGCGATGGGTCGCTCGTCGCACCCCGACGAGCTCCAGGAGATCATTGCCCGCGGGCCCGCTGCGCTGGGCCTCAACGTCGGCGCCGCCACCACCGCCGCGGCGCCCGAGAGAGGTTAAGGAGCCCCGAGATGCCCAACTTCGTGTGGAAGGGTAAGAGTCGGACCGGCGCGGTGCAGGAGGGAATCCTGCTCGCCGACAACCGGAACGCCGCCGAGGCGGTGCTCCGCCGGCAGAACATCCAGATCACCAGCATCAAGGAGAAGGGGCGCGAGGTCGCCATCCTGCCGCGGCTGCCGCAAGGCGTGTCGAGCAAGCGGGTGGCGCTGTTCACCCGCCAGTTCTCGGTGATGCTCGATGCCGGCCTGCCGCTCGTGCAATGCCTGGAGATCCTCGGCGACCAGGAGGAGCACCGCACCTTCCGCGAGATCATCCAGAAGACGCGCGCCGACGTCGAGCAGGGCTCCTCGCTCGCCGACGCCATGCGCAAGCACCCCAAGGCCTTCGACCCGCTCTACACCAACATGATCGCCGCCGGCGAGGCAGGCGGCATCCTCGACATCATCCTGCAGCGCCTGTCGACCTACATCGAGAAGGCGGTCAAGCTCAAGAGCCAGGTCAAGTCGGCGATGATCTACCCGGTGGCGGTCATCTTCATCGCCGTCGGCGTGGTGTGGATCATTCTCTGGAAGGTGATCCCCGTCTTCTCCCAGCTCTTCGCCGGCCTCGGCGGCGAGCTGCCGCTGCCCACCCGGATCGTCATCATGCTCTCCGACTTCCTCGCCCGTTACACCCTGTTCGTGATCCCGGTGCTGATCCTCGGCGGTTACGCCGTCTATCGCGCCTACAAGACGCAGCCCAAGTTCACCCGCATCGTCGACGGCGCCCTGCTCAAGCTGCCCATCCTCGGCATGCTGCTGCGCAAGATCGCCATCGCCCGTTTCTGCCGCACCCTGTCCACCCTGACCTCCTCCGGCGTGCCGATCCTCGACGGCCTCGAGATCACCGCCAAGACCGCCGGCAACACCATCATCGAGGACGCCATCATGGCGGTGCGCAAGGCGGTCGAGGAGGGCAAGACGCTCGCCGATCCGCTGGGGCAGACCAAGGTCTTCCCTGCCATGGTGGTACAGATGATCGGCGTCGGCGAGCAGACTGGCGCCCTCGACCAGATGCTCTCCAAGATCGCCGAGTTCTACGAGGACGAGGTGGACACCGCGGTGGCGGGCATGATGAAGCTGATCGAGCCGCTGCTGATCACCGTGCTCGGCGGCATCATCGGTTTCATCGTCGCCGCCATGTACCTGCCGATGTACTCGATCCTGCAGAAGATCGGGTAGGTCGGGCGGAGCCGGCGGCACGATGGCTCTGTCCCGCGGGCCGGCGGCGCCGCCCCTCGCGGCGCATCCGGCCGCGGCGGCCGGCGACCACGAATCGACGCGGCCGCCGCTGGCGCGGCGGCCGCTGCTGCCGCGCGCCAGCCGGCGCGACCTCGGGCTGCTGCGCCGCCAGCTCAAGTGGCTCACCGCCATCCGCATGGTCGCGGTGACCACCGTATTCCTGCTCTACTTCCTGCTCGCGCTGCTGCCTCGCGAGCCGGCGCTGTTCATCGCTCCGCGCCTGGTCTTCATCCTCCTCGGTCTCGCCTACGGCTTTTCTCTCATCTTCCTGGGGCTGCAGGTCGTCGGCACGCAACCGGAGGCCCAGGCCTACATCCAGTTCGTCGGCGACCTGCTGCTGATCACTGCCCTCGTCTACTGGTTCGGCGGCAGCGCCAGCCCGTTCTCGATGCTCTATCTGATCGTCATCAGCGTGGCGGCGGCGCTGCTGCGGCGCCGCGCCGCCATCCTGGTGGCCAACGTCGCCTACCTGCTCTATGCCACCACGCTGCTGGGGCTGCACTACGGCTGGTTTCCGGCCGGCGTCGACCTCGAGCAGATCTCGGTCTTCCGGCTCGCCTACAACCTCGCCATCCACCTGCTCGGGTTCTACGGCGTCGCCTTCTTCACCTCGTACCTGGCCCGCAACGCCACCCTCGCCGAGCGCGAGCTCGAGGAGAAGCGCGAGAACCTCGCCGACCTGCAGGTGGTCTACCACGACGTCGTGCAGTCGATCTCCTCGGGCCTCATCACCACCGATCGCGACGGCTCGATCACCAGCCTCAACCGGGCCGGCGAGCAGCTGTTGGGGTGCCCGGTACAGCAGCTGCTCGGCTGCCACATCACCGAGGCCCACCTGTTCCCCGCCGAGCAGTGGCAGGAGCTCACCGTGCAGAGCCGCGAGAGCCAGCGGGTGCGCGCCGAGTTCGAGCGCGGCGGGCCGGAGGGGCGCAGCTGGTTCGGCTTCACCGTCACCCAGCTCACCGACGCCCACGGTCTGCTGAGCGGCTACATCGTCGTCTTCCAGGACCTCTCCGAGTGGCGGGCCATGCAGGCCGAGCTGCGCATCAAGGACCGCATGGCGGCGGTGGGCGAGCTGGCGGCGGGCATCGCCCACGAGATCGGCAACCCGCTGGCCGCCATCTCGGGATCGGTACAGCTGCTCTCCCCGACCGCCGAGGCCGATCCCCAGCGCAGCAAGCTGCTGCAGATCGTCCTGCGCGAGAGCCAGCGCCTCGACCGCAGCATCAAGAGCTTCCTGCAGTTCGCCCGCCCCAAGGAGCGCTCGAGCGTCTGGTTCGACATCGCGCGTCTGCTCGCCGAGCACGTCGAGCTGCTGTCGAACAGCTCGGAGCTGTCGCCGTCGCATCAACTGGAGGTGAGCCTCGAGCCGCCCAGCGCGCGGGTGCTCGCCGACCCCGACCAGGTGAGCCAGATCTTCTGGAACCTCACCCGCAACGCGCTCAAGGCGATGCCCCAGGGAGGCCGGCTGGCGATCTCCGGACAGCTGGCGGGCGGGGTCTACCAACTGCGCGTCGCCGACTCCGGACGCGGCATGGGCGCCGACGAGCGCGCCAAGCTGTTCCAGCCCTTCAAGTCCTTCTTCGACCAGGGCACCGGCCTGGGGATGGCGATCGTCTACCGCATCGTCCAGGAGCACGGCGGCCGCGTCGTCGTCGACTCCGCCCCCGGCGCCGGCACCTCCATCACCGCCGAGCTGCCGGTCGCCGGCCCCGTGGCGCTGCCGGCGAGCCAGGACTTCGAGTCGGCAGCGGTCGGCTCGTGAGGCGCCGGCGATGACGCCGCAGCTGCTGATCGTCGACGACGAGTCGAGCCTGCTCGAGTTCCTCGCCCTGCTCTTCCAGCAGGAGGGCTATCGGGTGGCGACCGCCCCCTCGGTGGCAGCGGCCCGCGAACGCCTCGCCAGGGGCGACGGCTTCGACCTGGTGATGTGCGACATCCACATGCCCGACGGCAGTGGTCTCGACCTGCTGCGCGAGCTCAAGGAGAACCACCCGCAATCGTCGGTGATCATGATGACCGCCTACACCACCACCAAGTCGGCCATCGAGGCCATGCGCCTGGGCGCCTACGACTACATCTCCAAGCCCTTCGACGTCGAAGAGGTCAAGGTGCTGGTGCAGAAGGCGCTCGAGAAGACCCGCCTGGTGGAGGAGAACGTCTGGCTGCGGCGCGAGCTCGAGCAGAAGTACACCTTTGCCAACATCATCGGCAAGAGCCGGCCGATGCAGGATGTGTTCGCCCTCGTCGAGCGCGTCGCGCGCACCAGCTCGACGGTGCTCGTCCACGGTGACAGCGGTACCGGCAAGGAGCTGATCGCGCGCGCCATCCACTTCGCGAGCCCGCGTGCCAAGCACCGCTTCCTGTCGATCAACTGCGGCGCCATGCCGGAAAACCTGCTCGAGAGCGAGCTGTTCGGCCACGAGCGTGGCGCCTTCACGGGGGCGCTGAAGGAGAAGAAGGGGCTCTTCCACGACGCTCACCGTGGCACCCTCTTCCTCGACGAGATCGGCGAGATGACGCCCACCATGCAGGTCAAGCTGCTGCGGGTCCTGCAGCACAAGGTGATTCGCAAGGTGGGCGGCAACGAGGAGGAGGCGGTGGACGTGCGGATCATCGCAGCCACCAATCGCGACCTCGGCGAAATGATCGCCGCCGGCACCTTCCGCGAGGATCTCTACTACCGCATCCACGTCATCCCCATCCGCCTGCCGGCGCTGCGCGAGCGACGCGAGGACATCCCGCTACTGGTGGACTTCTTCGTGCGCAAGTACAGCGAGGAGCTGGGAACACCCCCCAAGCGCGTCAGCTCGAGCGCCCTGGCGCTGCTCGAGTCCTACCGCTGGCCGGGCAACGTGCGCGAGCTCGAGAACCTCGTCGAACGCTCGCTGGCGCTCACCGCCGGCAGCGTCATCGAGGCCAGCGACCTCCCACCGTCGCTGCGCGACTCGCGCTCATCGTTCTCGGAGCAGGCGCAGCTCCCGGTCGAGGGCCTCGACCTCGAGGCCCACCTCGAGACACTGCGCGCCGATCTCATGCGCCAGGCCCTCGATCGCTGCGGCGGCGTGCAGACGCGTGCCGCCGAGCTGCTGGGCATGACCTTCCGCTCGTTCCGCTACTACGCCAAGAAGGCGGGAATCGTCGGCGCGCTCGAGGAGGAGGTCGAGGCCTAGCCGACCCTTCAACCGCTGAAGCGGATCCGGCGCAGCGCCCCCTCGCCGATGGCGAGGTAGTAGAGCGAGCCGTCGGCCGCCACCGCGAAGTCCACGGGACCGCCGACCTCGCTCGCGAAGTCCGATACGGTGCCGTCGCCGGCAGCGTCGAGGCGGCGTATCCAGCCGCTGCAGAGGTCGCCGAAGAAGTAGCTGCCGGCATACTCGGGCGGGAACTGGGCCACCGCCGGCTCGTAGAAGGCCGCGCCGGTGATGGCGCAGCCGGTGGTCGCGGAGTCGCCGTGGCCATACGAGAAGAGCGGACCCTGGAACCGCGGATCGTCGGTGGATCCCTCGGTCACCGGCCAGCCGTAGTTCGCCCCCGCGCGCCCCTCGTCGATCTCCTCCCAGCTGCTCTGTCCGACGTCGTTGATCAGCATGCGGCCGGACGCGGCGAAGGCGAAGGTGAAGGGGTTGCGCAGGCCGAGCGCCCAGATTGCCCGCGAGACACCGTGCGCGCGCCGCCAGAACGGGTTGTCGTGAGGGATGACGCCGTTGGCGCGGATGCGCAGGATCTTCCCCAGCGGCGTGCCGAGGCTCTGCGCGTTGGCGCCGTTGGCGTTGTCGCCGACGCCGAGGTAGAGGTTGCCGTCGCGCCCGAAGTGCAGGGCGCCGCCGTTGTGGTTGGTGGCGGCCGAGAGCGGCGACAGGTCGAGCAGCTTGCGCTCGCTCCTGCGCCGCACGCGATTGCCGTTGGCGGTGAAGCGGCTCACGCGGTTGTGGATGCTGGGGCTGGTGGCCGTGTAGTAGAGGTAGACGAAGGGCGTGCGCGGGAAGTCGGGGTGCAGGGCGATGCCGAGCAGCCCGCGCTCGCCACGGGCGTCGACGGCAAGGCTGAGGAACGGTTGCGCGAGGAGATGCCCGTCCTGGATCACCCGCAGCGTTCCCCGCTGCTCGCAGACGAAGATGCGGCCGTCGCGCGCCAGCGCCATGGCCGTCGGCTGGGTCAGAGCGTCGGTGACGGTGGTCTCGCCGAAACCCGGGAGCAGCTGCGCGGCTGGCGCCGGCGTGGCAAGCGCGAGGGTGATGGCGGTCGCACCGGCGAGCGCCAAGACACTGCGAGAGCGGATGAGGGAGCGGGGCGATGGAGGCGCTGCCGGCTTCATGTCGACGATGATAGGTGTGCCGCCACCCGGCGCGCCGTGACCGCCGTCACCAGCGTGGCGACACCCGCCAACGGGTCGCGCGCCGGCGCCGATTCCGGGCGCCGATCCCGGACGCTCTACGCGGGCGCCATCCTGGGCGGCGACAGAGCGGCTCGCGGTCGCAGCAGCCAGGCGAGCGCCCCTGCCATGGCGAGCGCGCAGAGCAGGCAGTCGAGCACGAAGCGCGGCGGCCGGTAGAGCAGCTCGAGACGGTGCGCGCCCCCCGGCACCCAGGTGGCGAGCAGCGGCCCGTTGGCGAGCACCGGGTGGTGCGGCCGGCCGTCGAGGAGCACGCGCCAGCCGCCCTCCTGGAGGATGCTGGTGGCGACGAGGCGGCGCTCGGGGGCGGCTAATCGCGCCGACCAGCGCGCCGGCTCGCGCCGCTGCGCCACGATCTCTCCCTTGCGTGCCCGCCTGGCGTGCCACCGCGGCGACGCGGGTGGCGGCGGTGGCTCCGAGACCAGCACGCGTGCCACGAAGTCGCGCGGCCGCGACACCCAGGCCACCCAATCCTTGCCGCGAGAGAGGGTCGCGGCCAGCGGCAGGTAGAGCCGCGGCAGCACCCGCGGATGCTCGTAGATCCGCGCCGTGCGGTCGTGGTAGGCGAGCGGCAGCCCGAGGTCCGCGTGCGGGTGGGCGACGACGTAGCGGACGCCGAGCAGGTCGTACAGCCGCGCTCCGGCCCGCTCGAGGCGTGCCGCGTTGTGCATCGTCATCGGCCCCGATGACCGCAGCGACCGCACCAGCTCGACGTAGTCGTACGGGCGGGACGGGTTGTCGATGCGCACGTCGCTGAGCCCGTAGACCTGCGCGAAGTTGGGCGGAAACGCGTCGTCCATGCCGACCAGGCGGTCGCTTCCCAGATGGCGGCGCAGGAAGCGTATCGCCGGCGTCAGCGGGTAGAAGAGGCGACGGGGACCGGGCGCGAGGGCATCGCCGTGGAGCGTGAGCAGCTCGGCGGCGACCACCGCGCAAAGCGCCCAGGGAGCGGTGCGGCGCGAGAGGTTCCAACGGCCGCGCATGCGGTGGGCGGCTACCACCAGCCCGGTGGCGAGCGTCACCGCCGCGAGCTGCTTGCCCAGCCACCACGGCTGGAAGGGACCGAGCCCTGCGCCCCCCGGTGGCGGATGGGCGACGTAGGCCCACACCAGGGTGGCCGCGGCGAGCGGCGCCACGAGGGCCACCCGCCGCCAGCCACCGTCGCGGCGCCAGCGCTCGACCTCGCACGCTGCCAGGTAGACGAGGGGAACGACGAGCAGCAGCACGAGCCGCTGGTTGCGGTGGGCAGCGGTCGCCCCCACCACGGGAATCTGGGCGATCAGGCGATCGACGTAAGGGGGCTGCATGGTGAGCAGCAGGCAGCCCAGGCCGAGAGCGCGCATGGCGCCCTCCTGCGGCAGCAGGAATCGTTGGCGGCGCAGCAGGGAAGCCGCCGCTAGCAGGGCGATGACCCCGCCGACCGAGGCGCCCCCCGCCTCGACGAAGTTCGCTTCCCCCCAGAACACCTCATGGTTGCCCAGCGCGCGCACCGCGCAGGTGGAGACGACCTGGCCGTCGACACGCTCTCCCCACGCCGCGAGCGCCGCGGGGTCGCGGAGCGCGGCGACGAGCCCGCTCAGGGTCGGCGGCTTGCCGAGCAGCCCTCTCACGGTCACCGCCCGCTCGCTCTGCGGCACGTAGAGCTGCTGCACGGCAAGCACCGGCGCCACCAGCATCCCGGCGAGGGCCAGGGCGACGGTGCAACGGACGAGGAAGCCGCGGAGCGCGAACCCGTCCCGCCGCCGCTCCCAGGCGCAGGCGATCACCAGCCATGCCACCGCGGCGCCGGCGTAGACCACGGTCTCGGGGTGCCCGCCGAGCAGCAGTGCCACCAGTATCGCGGTGAGTAGGCCGGCGTCGCGCCGACCGCCATCGCGGTGGCAGCGCACCACGGCGTAGAGGGCAAAGGGCGTCCAGGCCACGGCGTTGGCGATCGGCCAGCCGAGCCACAGCAGCATGGCGCCGGAGAGCCCGTAGGCGAGGCTGCCGAGCAGCGCCGGCGCCTCGCCCAGCCCCTGGCGGCGCAGCAGCAGGAACATCCCCACCAGGGCGACGAAGACTCGCAGCGCCGCCGTCACTCCCACCGCGGCAGCGAGCGGCAGCCCGTAACCGGCGACCACCAGCGGCTGGAACGCCTGCGACTGCGGGTCGCCCATGAGCGGCATGCCCACTCCCGCGTCCTCGTTCCACAACGGCCAGCGGCCCTGGCCCATGGCGTGACGCACCTCCGCCTGCCAGGGAGTGATCTGGTGCACCAGGTCCCCCTGCAGCGGGTGCGTCCGCGCGGCCGGCCGCGGCAAGCCGCGGAAGGGGACGACGCCCACCAGGCTCCCGAGCGGCAGCAGCACCTTGCCGCCCGCGAGCACCGGCGCGAACAGGGTCAGCACCAGCACCGTGAAGACCGCCGTGACCCGCGCCGGCACGGCATCGAACCAGCGCCGCATCGCCGCGAGCAGGAGGGCGCCGAGGCTCACCGTCCAGACCGCGGGCAGCAGCGCTGCTGGGCTCCAGGCGCCGTCCACTTCTAGCTCTCGTCCGTCAACCGCAGCGCCCGTTTGAGGCCGAACCAGCGGTTGCGCAGCTTCCAGAAGCGGCTCGCCTGCATGGTGGCGACAGTGGTCTGCAGGCCGGCGATCTCTGCCGCCGCCCACGCCTGCTGCGCCGCCATCTCGACGCGCAACCGGTGGAGCTCGGTCTCGTGCCAGCGCAGCTGCATGCAGCGGGCATGGAAGGCCGCCGTCGAGAGCCGCCCGACCCAGCCGAGGCGCGAACCACCACGCGCGTCGATCGCCCGCAGCAACAGCACCGAACCGTAGACGTCGGCGGCGCCCGGCAGGGGCGCGATGAGCGTCCAGCCGCTCGTCCCGGCATCCTCTCCACGCACCGCGGCAACGTCGGGACGCGGGCCGTCGACGGTGGCGAGGCCGATGCGGCGACCGTCGACGAGCACCTCCACGGCGGCGACCGCGGCGCCGTGCGCGTGCGCCCAGCCGCTCAGCGCGACCTCACGCGAAGAGACCTTGCACGTTTCCATGGCGATCTCCGGGTCGCTCGGCGGCATCAGCCCGGTGAAGCTCGCCGCCGCCTCCGGCACCACCACCCAGAGGTCCTGGTAGTTGCACACCGCGCGCGGGAAGCGGACCGCCGACAGCGGCCTGTCGGTGGCGGCCAGCATCGAGCGCACGAAGGCCTCGTCCACCCACATCGAGCCGTACTCCGCCGTCGCGAGCTCGGTGATCTCGCTGTGAGGCTGGAAGCAGGGGCCGGCCGCGGGCCGCTGCTCGGCCGGCAGCAGCAGCAGGTCATGGGTACTGAAGGCGAGCACGCCTCCCGGCGCGAGTCGGTCGAGGAGGGCCGCGAGCCAGGCCGCGAAGCGGCGCTCGGGCAGATGCGAGAACAGCGAGGTAACGAGGATCGCATCGAAGGGACCGGGGAGGTCGAGTTGCTCGGGGTCGACGCAGGACAGCGCGGCGCGGACCCCAAAGGTCTGGCGCTGAAAGGTCATTGCCGCCGGCAGCACGTCCGCGACGGTGATCGCCTGCGGCGGCACCTCGTCGAGCAGGAACCGCGTGACGCGGCCGAAGCCACTCGCAAAGTCGAGCAGCGCGCGGGCGCGGCGTGCCTCGCCAAAGCGCCACCGCACCACCTCCAGCATCAGCGCCGCGATGCTCGCGCCGCTGCGGTAGTAGGCGCAGCGCGCCTGCTCGGCGTCCCCTTCATAGAGGTCGTGCAGGAAGGCGAGCATCTGGTCGCCCGGGCTGATCCCCAGGCGCGGGTCCGCCGGTGACCTTCCCCACTCGGCGAGCAGCGCCGTGACTGCCGGCGACGGGGCATCGAGGGTGCTCGCGGGCATCGGCGGGGGAGCATACCAACCGGCTAGCGAGCGGTCCTTCTGCATGCCCCGCCGGTAGAATGCCGCGCACCCCGTGCCCTCGCCGGCCCCGTCCACCTCGCCCGCTCCGGAACTGCTGCTCCACATCGGCTGCGGCGAGCAGCGCCTCGCCGGCTGGGTGAACATCGACCGCCAGGCCCTGCCGGGGGTCGACCGCGTTCTCGACGTGACACGGGGCCTCCCTTTCGAGGGCGCCAGCGCCGTCTTCGCCGAACACTTCCTCGAGCACCTGCCTCTCGACCACGCCCTCGCCTTCCTGCGCGAGGCGCATCGCGCGCTGGCGCCGGGCGGCTGGCTGCGGCTGTCGACGCCCAACCTCGATTGGGTGCTGGCGACACAGTACCCTGCGGCCGCGAGAGCGAGCGACGCCGCGGTGGGGGCCCTGCGCCTCAACCGCGCGTTCTACGCCTGGTCGCACCGCTTCCTCTGGAACCGCGCGCTGCTCGAGGAGACCCTGCGGGCGGTCGGCTTCGACGCCCTCTGCTGGTGCCGGTGGGGGGAGAGCGAGCGCCCGCTCCTCCGCGGTCTCGAGCGCCACGCCACCGACCCCGACAGCCTCGAGCTGCCGCACGTGCTCATCGTCGAGGCACGCAAGGGTGCCGCCGCACTGGAGCGCTTCGCGGCCCTTCGTGCGCGCTTCGCCGAGACCTTCCTGGACACGGTGCGTCCCCTCGGCTGGCAGCTCGACCCCGGACGCAGCCGCCTGGTGGCACACCTCCCGCTGGCAGGGCCGCTCGGGCGCTGGCTACGCGAGCACCTGCTGCGCGCCGCCTGGATCGGAGGGTCGGTGCGCTCGTTCCCCGAAGCGCCCGCGGAGACCGACGTCCAGGTGGACATCCTCACTGCCCACGTCCTCGCCGACGAGCCGGTCGAGCGCCTCCAGGCGGGCCTGCGGCCGATGCCTCGCTTCCTCAGGCACCGGCTCGAGGCGCGCTTCCGCGGCCCGCGCTACCTCGACGCCGATCGCCAGCCGGTGATCGAAGTCCGATCCACGTCGGTGGCGCCGCTCGGTGGCGGCGGCTTGGCACTGCGTGGCGAGCTGCGGCGTGGCGAGGCGAGGGTGCCGATCGCCCTCGACGTCGACACGCGACTCGAGGATGGGAGCTGGCGAGCGCGCGGAGAGCTCCGCGTACGCCCGTCGGCGCTGGGCCTGCCACCCTGGCGGCCGTTGGGCCCTCTGCTGCACGCCGGCGACGAGCTGCGCATCGAGCTCGACCTGGTGGCGACACCGGTGCTACCCACGTGACCGGCGGCGCCGGCGAAGGTCCCGCCCCGATGCCGACGACCTCCTCGCCAGGCGGTCCCCGTCCGCGGCTCCCCACGTCGCTGCGCTCGCTGCTGCTGCGGTTGCCGCGCAGCGCTCGTGCGCGGCGCCGCGGCCGCGACCTGCTACTGGCCCTGCTCGTCGGCTGGACGGCGCACGGCTTCTACTTCGAGGCCGCCGCGGCGCGCGACGGCTGGCGGCTGCATCGTCTCCCCGGCCCTTCCTCCGACCGCTGGCGGCTCGGCGCGGCGCAGCCGGAGCGGCTGCGCCGCTGCCTCGTCGGCATGGAGCCGACGCTTCCCGCGGGCATCGTGTACCTCTGGGATCCCGCCACAGACCTCTACCGCTGGCGGTGGGCCTGCTACTTCCTGCCGGGTCGCGAGGTCCGGGCGGCCGGCCCCACCGCGCCGAGCGGGCTGCTGGTGATCGCCACCACCCGCCGGGGACCGCCCGGGGGGCAGCTCGTGCGCGGCGGCAGCTGGTGTGGCGTCTATCGCCTGCCATGAGCCTCCCCCCTGGCTCGCCGCTCCCCTGCTGCTGGCGGCACTGGCGTTGATCGGCCAGGCGTGGGTCAGCCGGCTTCGGGGGACACCGCTACAACGCGTGGTGCTCGGCTTCGCCGGCGGCAGCGTCCTCCTGCACCTCTGGTTGAGCCTGCTCGACGTCGCCGCGGTGCGCTGGAGCCCGCCCCTCACGCTCGCGCCGTTGCTCCTGCTCGGCGTCCCTCTCGCCTGGCGTCTCGCCGACCGAAGCGGGCCGCGGGCCTCCGCCTCGGAGGCCGGCAACTGGGACGTCGGCTGGGGGGACCTGCTGGCGCTCGCTGCAGTGGCCGGGTTCGCGGCCCTCGCCTGGACGACGTGGATCGCCACGCCGGACTTCATCTACCACTGGGGGCTCAAGGGGCACCGCTTCTTCCTCTCCGGCCACGTCGACTACGCCTACCTGGCACAGCCCTTCGGCTGGCCCATGCATCCCGACTATCCCAACCTCCTCCCCGAGCTGCTCGCGCTCGCCGCGCTGCTCGCCGGCCGCTGGCAGGAGCGGGCGGTGCTGCTGTGGTCGCCGCTGCTGCTGCTGCTCATGCTGGTGGCGGTGCGCGAGGTCCTGCCGTCACGAGCGGGTGCCGAGCTTTCCGCGCCACGCCGTGGTCGCCATGCTGGCCCTCGGCTGCGGCGCCTTCGCCATCGGCAACCTGATGGCGGGCGCGGCCGATTGGCTGCCGGCGCTCGCCCTGGTCGCCGCCATGCCGGCGCTGCTCGCCCCACCCACGACGGCGGCCAGTCTCCAGCTCGGCGTCTGCGCGGCATTCGCCGCCGCTTCCAAGCAGGAAGGGATCGCGCTCGCCGCGGGCCTCGTCGCGGTGCAGCTCGGGCGCCACGTGCTGCGGCGGCTGCGGCCCGGCATCGCGAGCCTGGCGGCGTTGCTCTTGCCGCCGGCGGCGGTCGTCGCCTACCACTCTGGCGCGCGTCGCGCAGCACCACTTGCTGCAGACCTACGACAAAGGCCTGCCGAGCTGGGAGCGGCTGCGCATCGCCCTCCCGAGCCTGGCCGCCAACTTCCTTCCCCGCGCCTGGTACGGCCTCCCGCTCGCCCTCCTCGCCCTGCCGCTGCTGCTCGCGGTGCCGCGGCTGCGACCCTTCGTCACCGTCGTCGGCCTGCAGCTCGCGGCCTACCTCGCGAGCTGCTCCGGACAGCCCGCCGACACCGCGCTCCTCATCGTCACCACCCTCTCCCGCTTCGAGCTCCAGCTGCTGCCGGCGACGGTGGCGGCCATCGCGGTGGCCTGGCTCGGCACCGGCACGACGGGGACGCCGGCCTCTACGGGGTGACGAGCAGCACCCCCTGGCGCTCGACCCCGAGCGGGGGCGCGCATGGAGCGCTCGCGAGGAATCGCTTCGCCGGCGGCGGGGATCAACCGGCAGCGGGAGCAGGCAGCGCGTCGGGCCCGGGTGTCGTCGCCCGGCGCGCCGCGTCGCGGGCGGCAGTGCGCACCTGGATCATCTCGGCGAGGATCGAGACGGCGATCTCGCCCGGGGTGTCGCCGCCGATGGGCAGCCCGATCGGTGCGCGCAGCGCGGTGCCGTCGAGCGTTGCCCCGTCTGGCGTCAGCCCCTGGCGCTCGACCTCGCGCCGCACGCGGGCCACCTTGCGCCGGCTGCCCATCAGCCCCAGGTAGGCGAGCCGCGCCGGCGCCTGACGCAGCACCGCGGCGAGCGCCGAGGCGTCGGTCTCCCAGCAGCGCGAGACGATCGCCACGTAGAGCTCGCGGCCGCCGAAGGGGGCCAGGAAGTCCTCGCGGAAGTCGCGCGACACGGCCACCGGGCGGGTGGCCGCAGGGAACAGGGCGGGCTCGCGAAAGCGCGGCCGGTCCTCCGCCACCGCGCAGTCGAATCCGGCCAGCGAGGCCGCGCGGGCCAGCGCTTGCCCCACCGGTCCGCCGCCGCAGACCACCACCAGCGGCGGCGCCGCCAGCACCTCGAGCAGCACCTCCATCAGGCCGCCGCACACCATGCCGGTGGGCTCCCCGTGCACCGCCTTCTCGGTAAGGTAGTAGCGTTTGAGCTCCGAGGTCGCCGCCGCGGAGGCCAGCAGGTCGGCGGCGTCCGTCGCCACCAGCGCCTCGCAGGCGCCGCCGCCCAGGTTGCCGAAGGCGCTGCGGTCGGCGCGCACCAGCAGCTTCCATCCCACCTTGCCGGGAGTCGAGCCCTCGGCGCGCACCACCTGGCAGAGCACGGCGCGGCCCTGCTCGTGCACCGTGCGCTCCGCCTCGGCGAGCACCTCGAGCGGTCCGGGAGCGGTCACGACGCGAGCGTAGCACCGGCGCGCTGCCGGCTGGGCGAGCGCGGTGGCAGGTGCCGCGGCATGAACCGCCAGAGGTAGAGCACGATGAGCAGATCGGTGGCGGCGACCACCAGCTTGAAGGTGCTGAACTCGAGCGCCAGGGCGGCGAGCGAGAACACGCCGGCGATTCCCATCACCACCAGGGCGATGTCGCGCACCAGCCAGGAGCCGTACCAGATGCCGACCGCGAGGGCGATCTTGAACAGCCCCAGAACCAGCAATGCCGCGGTCACCAGCCGCAGCTTCTGGGGCTCGAGCGGCGCATGCACCACCAGCCAGGCGGCGAGCTGATCCTGGGGGTCGTCGGTGAGCTCGGAACGCAGCAGCGACGGCGCCCAGGTGACGAACAGCCCGGCCGCCATCTCGAGCAGCCCCCAGAGCGTCTTGTAGACGACGATCAGCGTCAGCCCGAGCGGGCGCTTGCGCCGTGGTCGGTACACGACATTCAGCATACAGGGCCGCGTTCGCACCGCAGTTGGTGGCGCCGCCCTCGACGGCTACAGCCGGTAGAGCATCCAGTAGACGACCACGCCGGTCACCGAGACGTAGAGCCAGATCGGCAGCGTCCAGCGGGCAAGGGCGGCATGGCTGGCGAAGCGGCGGCGCAGGGCCCGTGAGAGCGTCCAGATCGCCAAGCACCGGCACGGCGGCGGCGAGCAGGGTGTGGGTGCCGAGGATGCCCAGGTAGAGGCCGCGCACCCAGCCCTGCCCCTGGAAACGGACGTGTCCGACCGCCGCGTGGTAGACGAGGTAGCTGGTGAGGAAAGCGCTCGACAGCACGAAGGCGACGATCATCGCCGCCCGGTGCGCGCGCCACCGACCGTGACGGATGAGCCAGAAGCCGCTGACCAGGGCAACCGCGCTGCCGGCGTTGAGGATGGCGTTGAGCGCCGGCAGGTCGTGAACGGTCACCCGCCCCCGCCTCCGCCGTCGTCCACGGCGGCCAGGCGTGAGGCGTCGCTCAGCAGCCGGCCCAGCGCCCCGTCGTCGAAGCCGTCGTAGTAACCGCGGACGCGGCCCTGGCCATCGACGAGCACGAAGCGGGTGCTGTGGGTCACCGGCTCCGCCGCAGCCCGCGGGTCCTCTGGATCGGCCGGCGCAACGCCGAGCTGGAGCCCCTCGACCGCCAGCCGCCGCATCTCCGTCTCCTTGCCGGTGAGGAAGAGCCAGTCCGGCGCCTCCGCGTGGTGCAGCCGGGCGTAGGCGGTGAGCACCTCCGGGGTGTCGTGCCCGGGATCCACCGAGACGCTCACGCGCCGCACTCCCGGGGGCAGCCGTGGGCCGAGCGAGGCCATGCGATCGGTCATCCGCGGGCAGGAGATCTGGCAGCGGGTGAAGACGAGGTCGACGATCCAGGGGTGACCGGCGAGGTCGGCGGCGCGGACAGTGGCGCCGCTACGGTCGGTCAACGTGAAGTCGGGCACCTGCGCCAGCACCGGCAGGGCCGCGGCGGGCCGGTTTCCCCACCACCACACCAGGGCGAGGCCGAGCACCATCATCACCAGCAGGGCGCCGAGGGCGATCGGCAGCCAGCGCACGAACGGCGGTGGGCCCGGTAGGCTCGAGGGCGGATCGCAGCGGCGCGCTCACGAACGGCGGAGCCGCGGCTCACAGCAGGCGGTCGGCCGCCAGCGCGGTGAGCACCGCCGGCAGATAGAACACCGACACCAGCATCAGGCGCTTGGCGGTGATCGCGCTGCGGTCGAGCGCGAAGGCGGCGCTGGTGGCGAGGAACCAGGCTCCGGCGAGCAGCGCGCCGACGAAGTAGATGCCACCGGCGAGACCGATTGCCGCCGGCAGCAGGCTCACCGGAACGAGGGCGGCACAGTAGAGCAGGGCCTGGCGAGAGGTGCGCAGGCCGTCGTCGTCGTCCACCGACAGCATCGGGAAACCGCCGCGGGCGTAGTCGGCGCGATAGATCCAGGCGATGGAGAGGAAGTGCGGCATCTGCCAGAAGAACAGGAGGGCGAACAGCGCCCAGGCGCCCGGGCCGAGGCTGCCGCGCACCGCCGCCCAGCCGATCATCGGCGGCACCGCTCCCGGCACCGCCCCACCACGGTGGCGAGCGAGCTCACCCGCTTGAGCGGCGTGTAGACGCCGACGTAGCCGAGGACGGTGGCACCCGCCAGCGCGGCGGCAAGCAGGTTGGCGCCGAGGGCGAGCTCGAGCAGGCCGCCGATGCCGAGCAGCCCGGCCCACATCAAGGCGGCGTCCGGCTGCAGCCGCCCGGACGGCAGGGGCCGCCGCGCGGTGCGCCGCATGAGGCCGTCGAGGTCACGCTCCACCACCTGGTTGAGGGCGGAGGCAGCGGCGGCAACGAGCGCCGTGCCGACGAGGGTGTGCACCCACAGCGCCAGCGGCGTTGGGCCGTCGGCGGCGAGCAGCATGCCGGCGGCGGCGGAGAGCGCCACCATGGCGGTGATGCCGGACTTGGTGAGGCCGAGCAGGTCGCGCAAACGCACCCCTGCGGTGGCCACCATGGTGCTCTCGGGCATCGGCCGCGGAGCATAGCAGGTGCCCCGCGCCGCCCTGCACCTGTTGACCGCGCCGACCTGACGCGTGATAGCTTGTGACGGTCGTCACAAGCGGCGACGCCGCCAGATCAGCTGCTGTATGGTGGGCCCGCCTCGGCGGGCCAGGGGGAGCGCGCGGCGGAGCCGGGTGACGGGCACCAGGGGGAGCGATGGCGCAGATCTTCCACCCCAGCACCAACACTATCTCTCGGGTCAGCATCTTCGGGCTGATCTTCTTCGTGGGCTTCGCGGGCTGGCTGGCGATGGCGCTCGATCGCTCCTCCGCGGTGACGCGGGAGCGCCAGGTGGTGGAGCAGCCGGTCCCCTTCAGCCACGACCACCACGTGGGCGAGGAAGGGATCGACTGCCGCTACTGCCACACCTCGGTGGAGACGAGCGCCTTCGCCGGCATCCCTCCCACCGCCACCTGCATGGGTTGCCACTCCCTCCTGTTCAACCAGGCGGCGCTGCTCGAGCCGGTGCGGGCGAGCTTCCGCGACGGCACGCCGCTGCAGTGGACGCGCGTCTACGACCTGCCGGACTTCGTCTACTTCAACCACAGCATCCACATCGCCAAGGGAATCGGCTGTACCACCTGCCACGGCGAGATCGGCCGCATGCCGCTGACCTGGAAGGCGGCGAGCCTCAAGATGGAGTGGTGCCTCGGCTGCCACCGCGACCCCGCGAAGTTCGTGCGGCCACGCTCCGAGGTGTTCAACCCCAAGTGGGACCCCGACTCCCTGACCGCCGCGCAGCGCGCGGGGCTCGTCAGGGAGTACAAGATCGTCAGCAAGACCAGCTGCTCGGTCTGCCATCGGTGAGGGTGCGATGAGCAACCGACGACCCACCGCCGCGCCTGCCATACGCCCTCCGCCCATTCCGCGGTGCCGAGGCGCCACGCCGCGACGGCTGCGGCAGCGGCTCCTGCGGCTGCGGAAGCGCCGCTGCCGCCGAGCCCCCGCACCTGTGGCGCAACCTCGACGAGCTCGAGGGGAGCGCGGCGTTCCAGCAGGCGGTCGAGGAGGAGTTCCCACGCCAGGCGGTGCCGCTCGCCCTCGGCGTGGACCGGCGTCGCTTCCTGCAGCTGATGGGGGCCTCGCTCGCGCTCGGCGGGCGCCACCGCCTGCACCAAGCAGCCGATCGAGAAGATCGTCCCCTACGTCAAGCAGCCCGAGGAGCTGGTCCCCGGCCTGCCGCTCTACTTCGCCACCGCCGCGCCGGTCGGCGGCCACGCCCTGGGAGTGATTGCCACCAGCCACATGGGTCGCCCGACCAAGATCGAGGGCAACCCCGAACACCCGGCGAGCCTCGGCAGCACCGACACCTTCGCCCAGGCCTCGGTGCTCGGGCTCTACGATCCCGACCGTAGCAAGACGATCGTCAACGTCAACCAGATCCGCACCTGGGAGGCATTCGTCGAAGCGTTGACGCTGGAGCTCGCGAGCCAGGAGGGGAGCCGGCGGCGCCGGGCTGCGGCTGCTCACCGGCGTCGTCACCTCGCCGTCGCTGGCGGCGCAGATCGACGCCGTGCTGAAGCGCTTCCCGCAAGCGCGCTGGTACCAGTGGGAACCAGCGGGCGACCGCAGCGCCACGCTCGCCGCCCGGGCTGCCTTCGGCCGCGACGTCGACGTGCACTACGACCTTGCCAGGGCGCGGGTGGTGCTCACCCTCGAGTGCGACCTTCTAGGCCGCGGGCCGGGAGCCGTGCGTTATGCCCGCGACTTCGCGCGCGGACGGCGGGTATGGGAGGGAGCGGCGGCACCCGACGGTGGGGCGGCGATGAACCGCCTCTACGCCGTCGAGAGCACCCCCTGCTCGACCTCGACGCTCGCCGACCATCGGCTGGCGGTGACACCGGCCGAGGTGGGAGCCTTCGCGCTGGCGCTGGCCGCCGAGCTCGGGGTGCCGGGGGCGACAGCGACCGGTTGGAGCCATGCCGCGGCGGCGCGCCTGCTGCCGGCGCTCGCCCGCGACCTCGCCGCCCACCGCGGCAGCAGCGTGGTGGCGGTGGGCGAGGCGGCGGCGCCCGAGCTGCACGTCATCGCGCACGCCATCAACGCACACCTCGGCAACCTCGGCTCGACGGTGCTGGTCACCGAGCCCGTGGTGGCGCGCCCCACGGACCCGCTGGCCGACCTCACCACCCTTGCGGGCGAGCTCGAGGCGGGCAAGGTGGAGACCCTCCTGATCTTCGACGTCAACCCGGTCTACGACGCTCCCGCCGACCTCGGCTTTGCCCAGGCGCTGCTCTCGAGCGCGGCTCGGCTGCGCGTGCACTGGGGGCTGTACCCCGACGAGACTGCCCGTTACTGCCACTGGCACCTCAATGCCGCGCACTACCTCGAGACCTGGGGGGACGCGCGCGCCTACGACGGCACGGTCACCCTGCAGCAGCCACTCATCGACCCTCTCTACGGTGGGCATTCGGCACACCAGGTGCTGGCGGTGCTCGAGGGGCGCTCGGGAACCAGCGCGCGGCAACTGGTGCAGGACTTCTGGCAGCCCCGGCTGGGCGGCGAGCCGGGCTGGCGCAAGGCGGTCCACGACGGCTTGTTGGCCGGCAGCGCTGCCGCCGTCACCCCCGCCTCCGTCGCTGCCGCCGCGACCTCCACGGCGGCGGGCGTCCTGGCGGCGGCGGCTGCCGCGCGTGCCCGGTCTCATCCTTGCGTTCCGCCCCAGCCCTTCGGTGGGGGACGGCCGCTACGCCAACAACGCCTGGTTGCAGGAGCTGCCGCAGCCCTTCTCGAAGGTGGTGTGGGACAACCCGGTGCTGGTGTCGCCGCGCACCGCGCGCGCCCTCGGGCTCGACGACGGCACCGCGGAAGGCCTTCCCGGACGGCGTGCGTCGATGGCGCGCATCGAGGCCGGTGGACGCAGCCTCGAGGCACCGGTGTGGGTGCTGCCCGGCCAGGCGGACGGCGTGCTCACCCTGCACCTCGGCTACGGCCGCACCCGCGTCGGCAAGGTGGGCAACGGCGTCGGCGTCGACGCCTACGCGCTACGCACCGCGGCGGCGTTGTGGAACCTGGTGGGCGCCAGCGCCCGCGCTCTCGACCGCCGCTACGAGCTTGCCTCCACGCAGGGGCACTTCGTGATGGAGAACCGCCCCCTGGTGCGCGGCGGCACCCTGGCGGCGTATCAGCATGACCCCGACCTCGTGCACCGCGCGGTGGAGGCGCCACCGCCCGACGACACCCTCTACAAGCCCTGGCCCTACAGCGGTCACGCCTGGGGGATGGCCATCAACCTCTCCGCCTGCACCGGCTGCAACGCCTGCGTCGTCGCCTGCGTCGCCGAGAACAACATCCCGGTGGTGGGCAAGGACCAGGTCTACAAGGGCCGCGAGATGCAGTGGCTGCGCATCGACCAGTACTACGCCGGCGCCTACGAGTCGCCGACGGCGGTCTACAACCAGCCCGTCCCCTGCATGCAGTGCGAGAACGCCCCCTGCGAGGTGGTGTGCCCGGTGGCCGCCACCAACCACAGCAGCGAGGGGCTCAACGACATGGTCTACAACCGCTGCGTGGGGACCCGCTACTGCTCCAACAACTGCCCCTACAAGGTGCGGCGCTTCAACTTCTACAAGTTCGCCGACTGGACCACCGAGTCACTCAAGCTGCAGCGCAACCCCGACGTCACGGTGCGCTTCCGCGGCGTCATGGAGAAGTGCACCTACTGCGTGCAGCGCATCAACGCGGCGCGCATCGACTCCGAGCGCGACGAGCGCCCGCTGCGCGACGGCGAGATCACCCCGCTTGCGCCCAGGCCTGCCCGACCGAGGCCATCGTCTTCGGCGACATCAACGACGCCGGCGCGCGGGTGACGGCGTGGAAGAAGCAGCCGCTCAACTACGGGCTGCTCGAGGAGCTCAACACCCGCCCCCGCACCACCTACCTGGCGCGGCTCTCCAACCCCAACCCCGAGCTGGAGCGGGCGTGATGCGCGAGGCCGGCGAAGCACACCTCGAGTCGGTCCTCGAGAAGGGCGGCTACGCGCGCCCGGGGATCATCGCGCACGCGCCGGTGCTCGCTCCGGGCCACACCCCGGGATCGGTCACCGACAAGATCAGCTCCGTCATCCTCTCCGGCACGCCGCGCGGCTGGTTCTACTCCGCCTTCGCGCCTCTCGTTCACGCTGGTGATGGTGCTCTTCTGGCGCGATGGCGTAGCTGTTCTGCGAGGGCGTCGGCATCTGGGGCATCAACAAGCCGGTGGGCTGGGGCTTCGCCATCATCAACTTCGTCTGGTGGATCGGCATCGGCCACGCCGGCACGCTGATCTCCGCCATTCTGCTGCTGCTGCGCCAGGAGTGGCGCACCTCGATCAACCGCTTCGCCGAGGCGATGACGCATCTTCGCGGTGGCCTGCGCCGGCATGTTCCCGCTGCATCCACTCGGCCGCCCGTGGCTCGCTCTATTGGCTGCTGCCCTACCCCAACACCATGGGCATGTGGCCGCAGTTCCGCAGCCCGCTGATCTGGGACGTCTTCGCCGTCACCACCTATGCCACGGTGTCGCTGCTGTTCTGGTACGTCGGGCCTGGTCCCCGACCTGGCCACCCTGCGCGACCGCGCGCAGCACGAAGCCGCGCGAAGATCCTCTACGGCTGCTGGCATGGGCTGGCGCGGCTCGGCCCAGCACTGGCACGCGCTACGAGAAGGCCTACCTGCTGCTCGCCGGGCTGGCGACGCCGCTGGTGGTCTCGGTGCACTCGGTCGTGTCAGCTTCGACTTCGCCGTCGGCATCGTCCCCGGCTGGCACTCGACGATCTTCCCGCCCTACTTCGTCGCCGGCGCCATCTACGCCGGCTTCGCCATGGTGCTCACGCTGCGCCATCCCGCTGCGCGCGTTCTCGGCCTCGAGGACTTCATCACCGCGCGGCACCTGGAGAACATGGCGCAAGGTGATGCTCGCCACCGGCCTGATCGTCGCCTACGGCTACGTGCATCGAGGCGTTCACCTCGTGGTACAGCGCCAACCAGTACGAGACCTTCATGATGTGGAACCGGTTCACCGGGCCCTACCGGTGTCCACTACTACGCGCTGCTGCTGTGCAACATCGTGGTTCCGCAGGCCCTGTGGTTCTACCGCGTGCGCGCCTCGGCGGTGGCGCTGTGGATCGTCTGCATGTTCATCAACGTCGGCATGTGGCTGGAGCGGATGATCATCATCTCGGTGAGCCTGCATCGTGACTTCCTGCCCTCGTCGTGGGGGATCTACCACGGCACCATCTGGGACTGGGCGATCTTCGTCGGCACCCTCGGGCTGTTCCTCTCGCTGCTCTTCCTCTTCGTGCGCTTCGTGCCGATGATCTCCATCTTCGAGATGCGCACGCTGGTGCCGGAGGCCAAGCTCAAGGAGCCGGCGGCGGAGGGGGCGCCATGAGCTTCGAGGAAAGCCGCGGCCGGCTCTACGGGCTGATGGCAGAGTTCGACACCCCGAACGCGCTCATCGCCGCTACCGAGCGATCACGCCAGGCCGGCTATCGCAAGCTCGACGCCTACGCGCCCTACCCCATCGAGGAGCTGGTGCACGCCCTCGGCCACGCCCACTCGAAGCTGCCGATGCTGGTGCTGGGCGGTGGCCTCACCGGCTTCGCGGCGGGGCTCGGTCTGCAGGTGTGGGTGAACGCCGTCGCCTACCCGCTCAACATCGGCGGCAAGCCGGTGCTGAGCTGGCCGGCGTTCGTTCCTGTCACCTTCGAGTGCACCATCCTCTTCGCGGCGCTCGCCGCCGTGTTCGGGATGCTCGCCCTCAACGGGTTGCCCACCCCCTACCACCCGGTGTTCAACGTGCCGCGCTTCTCCGCTGCCTCCCGCGACCGCTACTTCCTCTGCATCGAGGCGGCGGATCCCCACTTCCACCTCGACGGCACCCGCCGGTTCCTCGAGGGGCTCGGGCCGACGGAGGTCTCCGACGTTGACTACTGAGCCCTGCGCAGGGGGGCCGCTGTCTGGCGCGGCCCGGAGGGGAGCGCTCCGCGGGGTGCTGCTGGCGACGGCGCTGGCGATGCTGGCGGTGGGCTGCCGTCAGGACATGCACGACCAGCCGCGCTACGAGCCGCTCGAGGCCTCGAAGTTCTTTCCCGACGGCATGTCGTCGCGCCAGCTGCCCGCGGGCACGGTGGCGCGCGGCCACCTCGCCGCCGATACCCTGTTCGCCACCGGCAAGGACGCCACCGGAAACCCCAGCGCCCTGCTGCCGATGCCGGTGACCCGGCAGCTGCTGCTGCGCGGCCACGAGCGCTTCGACATCTACTGCTCCCCCTGCCACGGCCGCCTCGGCAACGGCCAGGGGATGGTGGCGCGCCGCGGCTTCAAGCACCCGCCCTCGTTCCACGAGGACCGGCTGCGCAACTCCCCGGTGGGCTACTACTTCGACGTCATCACCCATGGCTTCGGGGTGATGCCGAGCTACGCCGCCTCGGTGCCGCCTGCCGATCGCTGGGCGATCATCGCCTACGTCCGCGCCCTGCAGCTGTCGCAGCGCGCCCACCTCGCCGACCTCGCGCCCGTCGATCAGGCGGCGCTGCCGCCGGCGCCGCCGCAAACCAGCGCCGCGGGCCGGCTGATCCCCGCGGCGACGCCGCCGCCGGCCGCCTCCCACTGACGCCGCCCCGATCATGGACACCCCCGACGACCGCGCCGCCCGCCGCGCCCCCACCGCCGCGACCTTCGCGCCGCCGCCCGAGCTGCGCCGCCTGCAGACGCCCTTCCTCGTCGCCGGCGTCGCCGGGCTGCTCCTCACCCTCGTGGGGTTCGTCGTCGACCGCCCGTACTTCTTCCAGGCCTGGTTGACCGCCTGGCTCCTCTGGCTCAGCGTCGCCCTCGGCTGTCTCGGCCTGGCGATGCTCCACCACCTCACCCACGGCGCCTGGGGGCTGCTCATCCGCCGCCCGCTGGAGGCAGCGGCGCGCACCCTGCCGCTCTTGATGGTGGCCTTCGTGCCGGTGCTGCTCGGCATGCACGAGCTCTTCGAGTGGAGCCGGCCCGAGGCGGTGCAGGCGGACGAGCTGCTGGCCAAGAAGGCGGCCTATCTCAACGTGCCGTTCTTCATCGGCCGCGCCGCCCTCTACTTCATCGTCTGGCTCGCCCTCGCCTGGTCGCTGACGCGGCTGTCGCGGCGGCAGGACGAGACCGCCGACCCGGCGCTGCACGGCCGGATGCAGGCGATCTCGGCAGCCGGGTTCCTGCTCCTCGCCATCACCGGCAGCTTCGCCGCCATCGACTGGCTGATGTCACTCGATCCACGCTGGCAGTCGAGCCTCTACGGCCTCTGGTTCTTCGCCGGGCTCGGGCTGTCGGGGCTCACCTTCGTCGTCGTGGTGGCCAACTGGCTGCGCCAGCGTCAGCCGCTCGCGGGGATCCTCCGCCAGCGTCACTTCCACGACTACGGCAAGCTGTTCTTCGCCTTCACCATGCTGTGGGCGTACCTCTCCTTCTCGCAGTTCCTGCTCATCTGGGCCGGGAACCTGCCCGAGGAGATCCCCTTCTACCTGCGACGCATGCGCGGTGGCTGGGGGATCGTCTCTGCCGTCCTGGTGCTGGCCCACTTCGTCATCCCGTTCCTCATCCTGCTCTCCGCCGACGTCAAGCGACGGGGCGCGACGCTGGTCAAGGTCGCCGTGTGGATGCTCGCCATGCGGTGGCTCGACTACTACTGGAACGTGGCGCCGACGATGCAGGCGATGCGGCACGGGGCCAGCGCCTGGTCGAGGCTGTGGCTCGACTTCGCCGCCACGGTGGGGCTGGGTGGCATCTGGGTCTGGTTCTACCTGCGCCAGCTCGCCGGCCGGCCGCTGCTACCCGTCAACGACCCCTTCCTGCCGGAGGTGCTCGCCCATGAGTGAGCGGCCATGAGCGAGCGTGCCCCGGGCGCGCCCGTCGCGGGCGGCCTACCCGCACCGGCGCACGCCCACGAGGCGCCCTACGCGCCACCGGCGGAGTCGGTCGAGCTCGACCGCGAGATCCAGTACCACCAGCTCATCTGGCTGGGTCTCGGCCTGCTCGGCATCGCCGCCATCTCGGCGGTGCTCGTCTTCTTCATGCTACGCGGTTTCGTCCGCTGGCGCGCCACCTCGACGGAGCCCCCACCGGTGATGGCGCCCCAGCCGATCACCCCGAAGGAGCCCAAGCTCCTCGCCCGGCCGGAGAACGAGCTCGCCAGGGTGCGCGCCGAGGAGGCGGAGCAGCTCGCCAGCTACGGTTGGGTCAACCCCGCCGCCGGCGTGGTGCACATCCCTATCGCGCGGGCCATCGACATCATCGCAGCGCAGGGCCTGCCAGCCCGCACCGCGGCTACGGCGGCCGACGGAGCCACCGCGCAGGTCCCGCCGGCGGCCGAGGCGCCGCCGTCACCCGCGAGCAGTGTGGCACCAACGGCAACGGCCGTGCCGACACCCGGCGCGCCGCCGGCAGGCCCCCGTCAGGGGGGCGCGACGTGACGGTATCGCGCCGCTGCCGCGCCGCCGCGCTGGCGGCCGCCGCCTTGATGGCGCTCGCCGCCGCAGTGCACGCCGACGACCCGGTGGCGTCGACGCTGCCGTCGGCCCTGCGCGACGTCGGCATCGACCAGAAGGTGGGCGGGCAGCTGCCGCTGGAGGTCACCTTCCGCGACGAGACCGGCGGGACGGTGCACCTCGGCGACTACTTCGGCCACCAGCCGGTCATCGTCATGCCGGTCTACTACAAGTGCCCCATGCTCTGCCCCCTCGCGCTCGAGGGTCTGGCACGCGCCCTCAAGGTGCTCACCTTCGGCGCCCGCACCGACTATCAGCTGGTGGTGTTCAGCTTCGATCCCCACGAGACGCCGGCCGACGCGCGCCGCAAGAAGGCCGATGCCCTCGAGACCTACGGGCGCCACGGCGGTAGCGAGGGGTGGCACTTCCTCACCGGTGACGCTCCGGCCATCGCCGCCCTGACCAAGGCTCTCGGTTTCCGCTACACCTTCGACGCCGCTCGCGGCCAGTTCGTGCACGCCTCGACGCTGGTAATGGTGACGCCGCAGGGCAAGGTGTCACGCTACCTCTACACCACCGAGCCGGCGCCCAAGGACCTGCGGCTGTCGCTCGTCGAGTCCTCCGCCGGGCGCCTCGGCACCGTCGCCGACCAGGTGCTCCTCTTCTGCTTCCACTACGACGCCACCACCGGCCGCTACACGCTGCTCACCATGCGGCTGGTACGCATCGGCGGCATCGTCACCATCCTCGCCCTGGGAGGGTTCATCGCCTTCATGCTGCGGCAGGAGCGCCGCGGCCGCATCGCTGCAGAGGGACGGTCGTAGCCATGCAGTCCGGATTCCCGCTCTTCCCCCAAGCGGCCTCGACGATGGCGGGCCAAGTCGACGCCCTCTACGTCTTCCTGGTCGCGATGAGCGCCTTCTTCTCGCTGCTCATCGCCGCCTCGGTGGTCTACTGCGCCATCCGCTACCGGCGACGCTCCCCCGACGAGGTGGGCGGCAGCTTCCACGCCAGCATGCTGCTCGAGGTCACCTGGACGGTCATCCCGCTCGGCATCGTGCTCTTTCTCTTCTTCTGGGGCGCGCGCATCTTCTTCCTGCAGGTCAAGCCGCCCGCCGACTCCCTCGAGCTCACCGCCACCGCCAAGCAGTGGATGTGGCGCTTCCAGCACCCGGAGGGGCAGCGCGAGATCAACACGCTGCACGTGCCCACCGGCCAGCCGGTAAAGGTGGTGATGATCTCCGAGGACGTCATCCACAGCCTCTACATACCGGCCTTCCGCACCAAGATGGACGTCGTCCCGGGGCGCTACACCAGCCTCTGGTTCCAGGCCACCAAGCCGGGCACCTACCACCTGTTCTGCGCCGAGTACTGCGGCACCCAGCACTCCGGGATGGTGGGCTGGGTAGTGGTGATGACCCCCGAGGACTACGAGCACTGGCTCGCCGGCGGCGCGCAGGCGGACAAGCCACCCGAGCAGGCGGGCGCCGACCTCTTCGCCTCGATCGGCTGCAACACCTGCCACGTCGAGGCCGGCGGCGGCAGGGCGCCGTCCCTGCGCGGCGTCTACGGCAACCCGGTGCGGCTCGCCGGCGGCGACACGGTGGTGGCCGACGCCAGCTACCTGCGGCGGTCGATCCTCGAGCCGCCGTCGCAGGTGGTGGCCGGATACCAGCCGATCATGCCGACCTACAAGGGGCAGATCAGCGAGGAGAGCCTCTTCAAGCTGATCGCTTACATCAAGAGCCTGGGTGGTGCCGCGGGGGCTCCCGCGGGCGCACCGGGCGCCGCAGCCCCTCCCCCCGCCGCGCAGGCGGCGCCGGGCGGGCACAGCCGTCACCCAGGGCAGCCAGGGAGGAGCTCCATGAGCGCCGCCGCCACCGCCAGCCCGTCGCGGACGCCGCGGCCCAACTACCTCAACGCCGCCTTCGGCGTCAGGAGCTGGCTGCTCACGCGCGACCACAAGCGCATCGCCCTGCTCTACCTGGGCTCGGTGACCCTGTTCTTCGCCGTCGGCGCGGTGTTCGCCGCCCTCATCCGCATCGAGCTGCTGACGCCCGAGGGGGACCTCGTCTCCTCCGACACCTACAACCGCCTGTTCACCATGCACGGCGTGGTGATGATCTTCTTCTTCCTCATCCCGGCGATTCCGGCGGTGCTCGGCAACTTCCTGCTGCCGCTGATGCTGGGAGCGAAGGACCTCGCCTTCCCGCGCATCAACCTCGCCAGCTGGTACGTCTACATGCTCGGTGGCAGCCTCGGCATCTACGCCCTGGTGCAGGGGGGCGCCGACACCGGCTGGACGTTCTACCCGCCCTTCTCCACCCGTTTCTCCAACTCGCCGGTGACGCTGGTGGCGCTCGCCGGCTTCGTCGCCGGCTTCTCGTCGATCCTCACCGCGCTCAACTTCATCGTCACCGTCCACCGCATGCGGGCGCCGGGGCTCACCTGGTTCCGCTTGCCGCTCTTCGTCTGGTCCCTCTATGCCACCAGCGTGATCATCATGCTAGCGACGCCGGTGCTGGCGATCACCCTGGTGATGCTGATCCTCGAGCGATCGCTGCACCTCGGCATCTTCGACCCCACGCTGGGCGGCGACCCGGTGCTGTTCCAGCACCTTTTCTGGTTCTACTCCCACCCGGCGGTGTACATCATGATCCTGCCGGCGATGGGGGTGATCAGCGAGCTGGTCGCCGCCTTCTCGCGCAAGCGCGTCTTCGGCTACTCGTTCGTCGCCTTCTCATCGATGGCGATCGCCGTGCTCGGCTTCCTGGTCTGGGGCCACCACATGTTCGTCAGCAGCGAGACCGCCTTCGCCGGCACGCTGTTCTCGGTGATCACCATGCTGGTGGCGATCCCGTCGGCGGTGAAGGCCTTCAACTGGACGGCGACGCTCTACCGCGGCTCGGTGTCGTGGCAGACGCCGATGCTCTACGTGATGGGCTTCCTCGGTTTGTTCACCGTCGGCGGCCTGACCGGCGTGTTCCTCGGCACCATGGGCTTCGACATCCACGTCCACGACACCTACTTCGTGGTGGCGCACTTCCACTACATCATGGTGGGCGGCACGCTGATGGGCTACCTCGGTGGCCTGCACTACTGGTGGCCGAAGATCACCGGGCGGCTCTACCCCGAGCTCTGGGGCAAGCTCTCGGCGTTCCTCATCTTCGTCGGCTTCAACCTCACCTTCTTCCCCCAGTTCGTGCTCGGCTACCTCGGCATGCCGCGCCGCTACCACGCCTATCCTCCCGAGTTCCAGGTGCTCAACGTGCTCTCCTCGGCGGGTGCCACGGTGCTCGGCGTCGGCTACCTGCTGCCGATGATCTACCTGGTGTGGTCGATGCGCTACGGCAAGAAGGCCGGCGCCAACCCATGGGGCGCGGTGGGGCTCGAGTGGGAGACCAGCTCGCCGCCGCCGACCGAGAACTTCGACCAGCCGCCGGTGGTCGACCACGAGGCCTACGACTACCGCCGCCGCGAGGACAAGAAAGTTGCCTGACTTCCAACCCCCGACGCCGCGTCGCCGCGCCGCTCCTGCGGAGAGCCGCCGGTGAGCGCCGAGGTCCACGCCCAGGGCGGCCTGCTCGCCGCCAGCGCCGGCCACGGCGAGGAGAGCCGTGGCCACGGCGTGCTACAGCACCACTTCGACAGCCTCGAGCAGCAGCGCGACGCTTCCACTCTCGGCATGTGGGCGTTCGTGGCCCAGGAAGCGATGTTCTTCGGCGGCCTCTTCACCGTCTACGTGATGTACCGCTTCCTCTACCCGCAGGCGTTCCACCTCGGCAGCCACGAGCTCAACGTCCTGCTCGGCGGCATCAACACGGCGGTGCTCATCACCTCGTCGCTGACCATGGCGCTGGCGGTGTGGTCGGCGCAGACCAGCCGCCGCCGCACGCTCACCGCCTGCCTCGTCGCCACCCTGCTGCTCGGCATCACCTTCCTGGTCATCAAGTACTTCGAGTACGCCGCCAAGTTCCACCACCACCTCGTGCCCGGCTCCCACTTCTCGTTCCCGGGCGCCGAGGGGGGCCACGTGCAGCTCTTCTTCTGCCTCTACTTCGCGATGACCGGCATGCACGCCCTGCACATGATCGTCGGCGCCGGCATCCTGATGGTCTTCATCCCACGGGCAACCCGCGGGCGATTCACGGCCGAGTACGCCCACCCGGTGGAGCTGTTCGGCCTCTACTGGCACTTCGTCGACATCGTCTGGATCTTCCTCTTCCCCCTGCTCTACCTGTTGGGGCGCTACTGATGCCACGTCTCCATCTCGACAAGCCCGGTGACTACCCGCTGGCGCACCGGATCATCCCGGTGCGCACCTACCTGCTCGTCTTCGGCGCCCTGCTGGCGCTCACCGCCGCGACCGTGGCGGTGGCCTTCCACCACCTCGGGGATCCCTGGAACGACGTGGTGGCCATCGCCATCGCCGTCACCAAGGCCACTCTGGTGGTGCTGTTCTTCATGCACGTCAA
Organism: Thermoanaerobaculia bacterium; assembly: GCA_963837455.1. Taxonomy (GTDB): domain Bacteria; phylum Acidobacteriota; class Thermoanaerobaculia; order Multivoradales; family JAIOJS01; genus DASYQD01. The sequence goes on from CAWINM010000001.1 coordinate 617,526, forward strand.
GTACAGCACCGCCATGGTGCGGCTGACGGTGCTCGCGGCGCTGCTCTTCCTGATCTTCCTCGTCGGCATCACGTTCTCGGACTACTGGGCGCGCGTGGTGCCGGCGATCCGCGCCCAGGAGACCGTCTACACGGTCGGCGAGTAGCCGCGATGCCGGGCTGGCACGAGCCGGAGGCGGGCAGCGGCCGGCGCGACGGAGCGGTCGGTCCTGCTAGGATGCCAGCCGCTCCCGCCAGCGGCCGACGATGACTCGCTTCCGCCCTTCGCTCGTCTCCTGGAACCTCACCAAGCGCTGTAACTTGCGCTGCCCGCACTGCTACCTGGAAGCGGGTAAGGCGGCGGCGGCGGAGCTGTCGACGGCGGAGTGCCTGGCCGTTCTCGGCGAGCTCAGCTCACTCGGCACCGAGATGGTGATCCTCACCGGCGGCGAGCCGCTCTTGCGCCGCGACGTCTACGAGATCGCCGGCGCCGCGGCCGCTGCCGGCCTGTGGGTGGTGATGGGCACCAACGGCGTGCTGGTGACCGACGCGGTGGCAACGGAGATGGTCGCTTGCGGGGTGCGCGGCGTGGCCATCAGCCTCGATTCCATCGCGGCCGACCGCCATGACGGGTTTCGCGGCGGTCGCGGCGCCTTCGCCGCCTCGCTGCGGGCGCTCGAGACCTGCCGCGCCCGCGGGCTCGAGGTGCTGGTGCAGACGACGGTGATGGAGGAGAACTACGAGGAGGTCGAGCCCCTGCTCGAGCTGGCGCGCCGGCTCGGGGCCTGGTCGTTCAACCTCTACTTCCTGGTGCGCACCGGCCGTGGCGAGTCGATGCACGAGCTCGCGCCCGCCCGCGCCGAGGCGATGCTGGGGCGGCTGGTGACCCTCCAGCAGCGCTACCGGCCGATGCTGGTGCGCGCCAAGTGCGCCCCCCACTTCAAGCGCATCGCCTACGAGCAGGGAGAGGCGGGGCTCGACAGCGGTGGTTGCATGGCAGGGGTGGACTACTGCCGCATTACCCCGGAGGGGGACGTCACCCCCTGCCCCTACATGACGGCCGTCGCCGGCAACGTGCGCGAGGGCGGCCTCGCGGCGGTCTGGGAGGGCTCGCCCCTGCTCGCCTCGCTGCGCGACCCGGCGCGGCTCGGCGGCCGCTGCGGCGCCTGCGAGTTCCGTGACCTCTGCGGCGGCTGCCGGTGCCGCGCCTACGCCGCCACCGGCGACCCCCTGGCCGAGGACCCCGGGTGCACCTACGTCCCCAGCGGGGTGCCGCTCGACGAACGTCCGCTGGCGTGGAGCGAGGGGGCGCGAACCCGGCTCGACCGCATCCCCATCGCCTTCATCCGCGGCAAGGTGGAACGCGGGGTCGAAGCCTTCGCCCGCCGCCACGGCGCTCCGGCGGTGACCCCCGAGCTGATGGAGGCGGCAATCCAGGGCAGCGGCCGCCCCGAGGCGGGTCGGCGGGCCGGCGAGAGCGTTCCGGCGCCGCCCCTGTCGCGCTGACCGCGAGGCTGGCGACGATGCGGCTGCGGACGCTCGGCGCAAACTCCCTCGCGAGCCCTCGCTCCCCCTTGACCGCCCCCTCCCCCTTTGCTAAGAAGCGGGCACCCAAGTCGACCCGTGTGGAATAGAACGACGACGACGCGCGCCGCGGGGGAGCTGAATGGCTGAGGCCGTCCTTCATGACGTCGGGCTTCACGACGTCGACCCAATCGATCGCCGGCCCGCGCTCATCCTCGGCCAGCCCGACTTTCACGCCATCACCGAAGCGGTGGCGCGCCCGCTGGAGTGGAAGCCTCCGCTCGGCTGGTGGATCGTCCTCGGTATCTCGATGTCGATGCTCGCCCTGCTCGGCGTCGCCATCGGCTGGCTGTTCTGGGAGGGAGTCGGCGTCTGGGGCAACATGATCCCGGTCGCCTGGGCCTGGGACATCACCAACTTCGTCTTCTGGGTCGGCATCGGGCACGCCGGCACCCTCATCTCGGCGGTGCTGTTCCTCGTCCGCCAGCGCTGGCGCACCTCGATCAACCGCGCCGCCGAGGCGATGACCCTGTTCGCCGTCGCCTGCGCCCTGCTCTTCCCCACCATCCACACCGGCCGCCCGTGGGTGGACTACTGGATGATGCCGATCCCCAACCAGATGGGGATGTGGCCCCAGTTCCGCAGCCCGCTGATGTGGGACGTCTTCGCGGTCAGCATCTACGGCACGGTGTCACTGCTGTTCTGGTACGTCGGGCTGATCCCCGACCTCGCCACCATGCGCGATCGGTCGCGCGGGCGGGTGCAGCAGCTCTACGGCCTGTTCGCCCTCGGCTGGCGCGGCAGCCACCGCCAGTGGCAGCACTACGAGCGCGGCTACCTGCTGCTCGCCGGCCTCGCCACGCCGCTGGTGCTGTCGGTGCACTCGGTGGTGTCGTTCGACTTCGCCACCGCGCAGCTGCCCGGCTGGCACACCACGATCTTCCCCCCCTACTTCGTCTCCGGCGCCATCTTCTCGGGCCTCGCCATGGTGATCACCCTGATGGTGATCTGCCGCGTCGCCTTCAAGATGGAGCACATCATCAACCTGCTCCACTTCGACCGCATGGCGAAGCTCATCCTCGCCACCGGCAGCATCGTCGGCTACGCCTACTCGACCGAGTTCTTCGTCGCCTGGTACAGCGGCAACCTCTACGAGTTCTTCACCTTCAAGAACCGCGCGATGGGCCCCTACGCCTGGGCCTACTGGATCATGGTGACCTGCAACGTGGTGGTGCCGCAGCTGTTCTGGTTCAAGAAGCTGCGCGTCCACATCCCCACCCTGTTCGTGGCCTCGATCCTCATCAACATCGGCATGTGGTTCGAGCGCTTCGTCATCATCGTCACTTCGCTGCACCGCGACTTCATGCCCTCCTCGTGGGACTACTTCCATCCCACCATCTGGGACATCTCGACGCTCATCGGCAGCTTCGGCCTCTTCTTCACCCTCTTCACGCTCTTCGTGCGCTTCCTGCCGATGGTGGCGATGGCCGAGGTCAAGGGGGTGCTGCCGCAAGCCCACGCACAGCCGCACGCCACGGCGCCGGCGATGCCCTATCGGCGTGAGGAGGCCCCGGCATGAGCGCCGCCGACGCCACCGCGAGCCACGGTCAGACCTGGGGAGTGCTCGCCGAGTTCGACTCCCCCGCCGCGCTCTACCGCGCCGCCGAACGGGTGCGCGACGCCGGCTTCAGGAGCTGGGACGCGCACAGCCCCTTCCCGGTGCACGGGCTCGAGGGGGCCATGGGCCTCCGCCGCTCGCCGGTGCCGCTGGTAGTGCTCACGCTCGGCCTCGCTGGGGCGGCGGCGGGCATGCTGCTGCAGTGGTGGGTGGCGACGCGCGCCTACCCGCTGGTGATCTCGGGCAAGCCGCTGTTCAGCTGGCCCGCCTTCGTGCCGATCATGTTCGAGTGCGGCGTGCTCGGCGGCGCCGCCGGCGCCGTGCTCGGCTTGCTCGGCTTCTCGCGCCTGCCGCAACACCACCACCCGCTGTTCGAGAGCAAGCGCTTCGAGCGGGTGACCGACGACCGGTTCTTCATCTCGATCGAGGCCGCCGACCCGCGCTTCGACCGCACCGAGACGCCGCGGTTGCTCGAGCGCGCCGGCGCGCTGGCGGTGGAAGTGGTGGAAGCGCCATGATCTCAATGGGGACGTCGAGCGGCGGCCACCACGACCGGGCCGGTTCCCTCGATCGCTCGCAAGTGGTGCTGCCGCGCGAGGGTTGGGCGGCTCGGCTGCCCTGGCTCGCCGGCGGCCTCGGAGTGGTGCTGCTCGCGGGCGCCTTCCTGCTCGGCCGCGGCGACGCCCCCAATCTCTACCGTTCCTACCTGCTCGCCTGGGTCTACTTCGTCACCCTCGCCCTCGGCGGGCTCTTCTTCGTGCTGCTCCAGCACCTCACGCGCGCCGGCTGGAGCGTCACCGTGCGCCGGCTGGCCGAGGACGTCGGAGCCACCCTGCCGCTGCTCGCCGTGCTCTTCGTGCCGCTCGCCTTCGGCATCCGCGCCATCTATCCCTGGGCGGCGCCGGAGGCGGCGCACGACCCCCTGCTCGCCTTCAAGGCCGGCTGGCTGGCGCCCGAAGCGTTCATCGTCCGCGCCGCGGTCTACCTGCTGCTGTGGATCCTGATGGCATGGTGGTTCTGGCGCCAGTCGAGCCTCCAGGACCAGATGGGAGCGCTGGCGCTCACCCGGCGCATGCAGACCTACTCGGCGCCCGCGATGGTGGTCTTCGGGCTCAGCCTCACCTACGCCTCCTTCGACTGGATCATGTCGCTGGCGCCACGCTGGTACTCGACGGTGTTCGGCGGCTACGTCTTCGCTGGCGTGGCGGTGGCGGCTTTCTCGCTGTTGATCGTGCTGGCGCTGCTGCTGCAGCGTTCGGGCGTGCTGGAAGGCGTGGTGACCATGGACCACTACCACGACCTCGGCAAGCTGCAGCTCTCCTTCGTCGTCTTCTGGGCCTACCTGGCGTTTTCCCAGTTCATGCTGATGTGGTACGGCAACATGCCGGAGGAGACCAACTGGTTCGCCCAGCGCTGGACTCCGGGGTGGAAGCCGGTCTCCATCGCCCTCGCCGCCGGCCACTTCGGCCTGCCGTTCTTCGTGCTGCTGCTGCGCGACGTCAAGCGCCACCGCGCCACCCTGTGGGCGATCTCCCTGTGGCTGCTGCTGGTCCACTGGCTCGACCTCTACTGGCTGGTGATGCCGGGCTTCCAGACCAGCGGGCCGCGGCTGCACGTCTACGACGCGCTCTTCTTCGTCGCCCTTGCCTGCCTCTTCAGCGCCGCCCTTGCCTGGGCGCTGCGCCTGCGAGCCCTGGTACCGGTCAACGACCCGCGACTCGCCGAGTCACTGGCCTTCGAGAACGTCTAGGAGTCCCCCCCGATGGCGCACGTCGACCCCCACGATCAGCCGCAGACGGCTGCGCCCGAGCACCCCGAGGCCCATCACCAGCTCGGCTTCTGGCGCACCTACGTCTTCTCCACCGATCACAAGATGATCGGCATCCAGTACGCCTTCACCGGGCTGCTCTTCCTGCTCTTCGGCTTCAGCCTGATGATGCTGATGCGCTGGAACCTGGCCTTCCCCGGCCGGCCGCTGCCGCTGATCGGCAAGCTGTTCGGCGACGCCCGCATGCCGGGCGGCTCGATGCTGCCCGAGTTCTACAACCAGCTCGGCGCCATGCACGGCACCATCATGGTCTTCCTCGGCGTCGTGCCGCTCGCCGTGGGCGGCTTCGGCAACTTCGTCGTGCCGCTGCAGATCGGCGCTCCCGACATGGCCTTCCCGCGACTCAACATGATGAGCTACCAGGCCTACTTCTGGGGCGGCGTGGTGATGCTGGCGAGCTTCTTCGCGCCCGGCGGCGCCGCCGCAGTGGCGGCTGGACCTCCTACCCGCCGCTGTCCGACATCGCTGCCCACCGGGCAGACGCTGTGGATCCTCGGCATGGTGTTCCTCATCACCTCGTCGCTGCTCGGAGCCGTCAACTTCATCACCACCATCATCCAGCTGCGGGCGCCAGGGCTCTGACCTTCTTGCGGCTGCCGTTCTTCGTCTGGGCGCAGTTCGTCACCGCGTTCCTGCTGCTGCTCGCCTTCCCGCCCTGCAGGCGGCCGGCATCATGCAGCTCATGGACCGCGTCGCCAAGACCAGCTTCTTCCTGCCGCAGCGGGCTGGTGGTCTCGGGCCAGGCGCTCAAGGTCTCGGGCGGCGGCAGCCCGCTGCTCTGGCAGCACCTGTTCTGGTTCCTCGCCCATCCCGAGGTCTACGTGCTGGTGCTGCCGGCGATGGGGATCGTCGCCGAGGTGATCGCCAACAACACCCGCAAGCCGCTGTGGGGCTACCGCCCACTGGTGCTGTCGGTGCTCAGCATCGGGTCCTGTCCTTCGTCGTCTGGGCGCACCACATGTTCATGACCGGCATGGGCACGGTGATGTGCGACCTTCTTCCAGACCACGACGATGATCATCTCGATCCCCTCGGTGATCATCCTGACCTGCCTCATCCTCTCGCTGTGGGGAGGCTCGATACGCTTCACGCCGCCGATGCTGTTCGCTCTCGCCTTCCTGCCGATGTTTGGCATCGGCGGGCTGACCGGCCTGCCGCTCGGCCTCTCCACCCCCGACATCCACCTCCACGACACCTACTACGTCATCGCCCACTTCCACTACGTGGTGGCGCCGGGCACTATGTTCGCCCTCTTCGCCGGCATCTACTACTGGTACCCCAAAGCCACCGGCCGCTACCTGAGCACCCGCCTCGCCCACCTGCATTTCTGGCCCAGCCTGCTGTTCATCAACGGCGTCTTCATGCCGATGTTCATCCAGGGGCTCGCCGGCATGCAGCGTCGCCTCTACGACGGCGGCATCTCCTACGCCCACAACCAGCACGTGCTGTGGCTGCACAAGGTGATCTCCTTCTCGGCCTGGGGGCTGGCGCTGTCGCAGATCCCCTTCATCATCAACTTCTTCGTCAGCCGGCGGCGCGGCGCGGTGGCGCCGGACAACGCCTGGCAGGCGACCACCCTCGAGTGGGCAGCCCCCTCGCCGCCGCCGCACGGCAACTTCGCGGTGGCGCCGGTGGTCTATCGCGGTCCGTACGAGTACAGCGTGCCCGGCCACCCGGGCGACTTCTACCCCCAGAACGAGCCGGGGCCCGAAGCTGCGTCGCCGGTCGCCGGCGCCCCCTCGCCGGCGCACGCCTGAGGAGCCGATCGCGATGTCGAGCGCCATTCCATACACCGTCGAGGCGCGGCCGGACACCGGCCTCAACAACGTCAAGCTGGGGATCTGGCTCTTCCTCTCTTCGGAGGTGATGCTGTTCGGGTCCCTGTTCGCGGGCTACATCCTCCTGCGCACCGGCAACCCCGGCTGGGGAGCCGGGGCCGAGCTGCTGTCGATCCCGCTCGCCACCCTCAACACCATCGTGCTCATCACCTCGTCGGTGACCATGGTGATGGCGTGGGTGGCGGCGATGGAGCGCAAGCTCGGCAAGTTCCGGCTCTTCATGGGCAGCACGGTGGCGCTCGGCCTGGTGTTCATGGTCATCAAGACCATCGAGTACCGCGAGAAGTTCCACCACGGCGCGCCGCCGTCGTACAGCACCTTCATGGCCTGCTACTTCACCTTCACCGGGCTGCACGCGCTGCACGTGCTGGCGGGGATGGGGGTGAACTTCTACTTCGCCTTCCCCGGCGCCAAGATGATGGCCACCAACCCGCAGCAGTTCGCCAACCGTGTGGAGACCGCCGGGCTGTTCTGGCACTTCGTCGACCTGGTGTGGATCTTCCTCTTCCCCGTGCTCTACCTGCTCAACTTCTGAGGCGCTAGGAGAGGCCATGGAGACCGTCGAGAGCTCGGGCCACGAACACATCGACCTCAAGAAGCACGTCCGCACCTACCTGATGGTCTTCGGCAGCCTGCTGTTCCTCACGCTGCTCACCGTCGGCGTCAAGTACCTGCACCTGCCCGTGATTCCCGCCATCCTGATAGCGCTCGCCATCGCCATCGTCAAGGGCTCGCTGGTGGCCTGCTACTTCATGCACCTGATCTCCGAGCGCAAGCTGATCCTCATCCTCATGCTGGCGACGGTGTTCTTCTTCTTCGGCGTGCTGCTGGGGCCGACGATCACCGAGCTCAACGAGATCAACCCTTTCAAGTGAGGACCCGGTGTCGCTCAAGGCCTTCCACGTGATCTTCATCGGCGCCGCCATCCTGCTCGCCGTCGGGCTGGGCATGTGGTCGCTGCGGCAGCACCAGGCGGCCGACGGCGGCTGGCTGCTGCTCGCCCTCGGCTCCTTCGCGGCCGCCATCGGGCTGGCCCTCTACGAGACCTGGTTCCTGCGCAAGACGCGTGGGGTGAGCCCATGGTGACCTACCTGCTCGCCTGCAGCGTCTGCTGGGGAGCCGCCGGCGGCCCGGTGATCCACGGCACCAAGCTGTCCATCGTCTTTCTCCTCGGTCTCACCTATCTGGTCCTCGGCGGCGGTGTCGGCATGGTGCTCCTGGTGCGCCGCCGGGCCCGCGGCACCGGCTCCGACGCCGCAACCACCGCGGCTTCGGCCCAACGACCGGCCACCGGGGGCTGAGATGGCCGCCACCACGGCACCTCGAGGTCTCGCTCCCAACCACTACCTGCACAGGGCTCAGCGATGAACAGCAACTGGCTCGGATTGCCCCAAGTCGCCTCGGCGCACGGCGCCGCGATCGACCGCGTCATCATCTGGGTGCATCTGCTGATGTTCGTCATGTTCATCGGCTGGGCGGCCTTCTTCCTCTACATGCTGGTGCGCTTCCGCCAGCGGCGCCACCCGGTCGCCGAGTACGAGGGGCTGCGCACCCATGCCACGCGCTGGGTCGAGTGGGGCGTGGTGGTCGCCGAGCTGGTGCTGCTCTTCGGCTACTCAGTGCCCTTGTGGTCCCAGCGGGTCGACGCCTTCCCGCCCGAGGACCAGTCCACCGAGATCCAGGTCACCGCCGAGCAGTTCGCCTGGAACGTCCACTACGCCGGCAACGACGGCATCTTCGGACGCACCAAGCCCGAGCTGGTGGACGTCGCCACCAACCCGCTCGGGCTCGACCCTGCCGATCCTCACGCCAAGGACGACGTCACCACCGTCAACCAGCTGCACCTGCCGGTCAACCGCCCGGTGATCATCCGGCTGACCAGCAAGGACGTCATCCACAGCTTCATGCTCAACGAGTTCCGGGTGAAGCAGGACGCCATCCCGGGGCTCGCCATCCCGCTCTGGTTCGTCCCCACCGTCACCACCGCCGAGATGCGCCAGCGGCTCGGCGATCCCAAATTCGACTACGAGATCTCGTGCGCCCAGCTCTGCGGCATCGGCCACTCGAAGATGCGCGGCTTCGTGACCGTGCACCCGGCGGCCGAGTTCGATGCCTGGCTCCGCCAGGAGTCGATCGCCGCGGCGGCGAGCGGCAGCGACACCTTCTGGCAGTAGGGCGCGTTGGCCCGCCGGTTGTGAGAGAGTACCGCTGAGCCGAACGGCTCCGCCGCCTCCGAGGCGGCAGGCAAGCGCGGGCGTCATGCTGGTCCGTTACGTCCTGCTCACCCTGCCCATCCACCGGCGCTCGTTCGCCGACTACTACCGGGAGCACGACCGCGAGGTGCGCGTGCGCCGCGAGGAGGTCGAGCGCGAGTGGGGTGGCCAGCCGTTCGAGCAGCTGCCGGCCCACATCCGCCTCGCCTGGAAGGACCGCTGGTACTGGCCTCCGTGGTACTTTAACGACATCGTCGGCTACCTCAAGATCGGTACCGTCGAGGAGGCGCTGCTCGCCGACATCTTCCTGGAGCGTCGCTTCTTCCCCGCCACCGCCCCGGAGCGTTTCAGCCGTCACGCCGCCCCCGCCGATGACCGCGAGGTCATCTTCCTCGCCACCGTCGAGCGGCGGGCGGTGTCACCCGACGACAACGACACCTACGTGACTGCCTGCGCGCAGGTGGTCGCCGACGCCAGCGAGACGGTCCGCATGCAGGCCGACGGGCTGCCCCAGGCCGAGGTCTGGCTGCCGGGCTTCGACCTCGACTGCCTCGACCTGGCGCGCGCGGACCGCCAGCTGCGCGAGCGCTTCCCCGGGCGCACCGAGCCGCGCTAGGGGCGCGTCCGGCTGGTGACCCGCGCCGCGCCTACTTGAGGCCGTGCTTGCGCAGGAAGTAGGCGAGGTTGCGCTCGTCGATGCCGAGCAGGCGCGCCGCCTGCCGCTTGCCGCCGGAGGCCGCCGCCAGGGCCCGCTCGAGCAGCCTGCGCTCGGTGCGCCGCAGGGTGGCGCGCAGGTGCAGCCCGTCGCTGGCCGGCTCGTCCACCCCGGAGGGTGACGGCAGCACCGCCGGGAACAGCAGGCTCGCGGGAGAGAGCTCGCTCCCGCGCTCGAGCAGCACTCCGCGCTCGATGACGTTGCGCAGCTCGCGCACGTTGCCGGGCCACTCGTAGGCCTCGAGCTGCCTGCGAGTGGCCTCCTGGATGCCGTGGATCGGTTTGGCGAATCGGGCGGCGAGCTCGGCGAGGAAGGCCTCGGCAAGGGGGCCGATGTCCTCGCGGCGCTCCCGCAGCGGCGGGATGCGCAGGGTCATCACGTTGATGCGATAGAAGAGGTCGGGGCGGAAGCGTCCGGCCGCCACCTCGCTGACGAGGTCGGCGTTGCTGGCACACACCAGGCGGACGTCGACCGAGGTCGGACGGCTCTCTCCCACTCGCTCGAGGCTGCCGTCCTGCAGCACGCGCAGGATCTTCGCCTGCGCCATCGCCGGCAGCGAGTTGACCTCGTCGAGAAGCAGGGTACCGCCGTGCGCCACTTGAAAGCGTCCCTCGCGGTCGGCCACCGCACCGGTGAAGGCGCCGCGGCGGTGGCCGAAGAACTCGCTCTCGAAGAGCTCGAGCGGAATGGCAGCACAGTTGACGCTGACGAAGGGTCCGCCGGCGCGCGGCGACAGGCGGTGGAGCAGCCGCGCGGCCTCTTCCTTGCCGGTGCCCGTCTCTCCCACCAGCAGGACCGGTGTCGGCACCGGAGCGGCGATGCGCAGGAGCGCCACCACCTGCTGCCAGGCCGCGGAGACGCCCACCGGCTCGCCGCCGAGGCGGCTCTCCCCGCGCAGGTAGGCCACCTCGCGCTCCAGCCGCCGGCTGGCGAGCGTGCGGCTCACCACCAGCACCAGCTCCTCGGGGTCGACGGGCTTGAGCAGGTAGTCCGCCGCCCCCGCCTTCATGCACTCCACGGCCGAGGCGACGGTGCCGTGGCCGGTGAGCACGACCACCGGCGGCCCGTCAGCGGCCAGCCGCTGCACCAGGGCAAGCCCGCTCTCGCCCGGCAGCTTGAGGTCGGCGAGCACGAGGTCGGTCCCTTCGTATTGGCGGCGCGCCACCACCTCCTCGACGCTGCCGGCGGTGACGACGCCGAAGCCGCGTCGTTCGAGCCAGGAGGCCAGCGAGTCGCGGACGTAGGCCTCGTCCTCGACCACCAACAGGGTGCCGCTCACTGCCATCGTCGCCTCCTCGGTGGCGCCGCCGTCACCGGTCGCTCCTCTCGTCGCGGAGCGGCAGCTCGACCGTCAGCTCGGCGCCGCCGCCGGGGCGATTCGCGGCACGGATCGCCCCCCCGTGGTCGCGAACGATGCTGTCGCAGACCGCCAGCCCGAGCCCGATCGAGCCACGGGTGGAGAAGAACGGCTCGAAGAGGTGGGCGAGCGCCTCCTCGGACAGCCCACCCCCCCGATCGACGACCCGGACCGCCACCCGCCCGTCGGCGGCGGCGCAGGAGACGACGACCTCACCGCGCCCGCCTTGGCTCTGGCCGGCGTTGAGCAGCAGATTGAGGAAGAGCTGACCGAGGGTAACCGCGCTCCCGATGACCGGCACTGGCACCGGTGGCAGCTCGAGCCGCACCGCGATGTCGCGGAGGGCGCCGTAGGAACGGACGAAGTCGGCGGCGCTGGCGATCGGCTCGCGCAGGTCGAGCGGCTGCTTCTCCACCCGGCCGGGATCGGAGAGCGACAGCATCTGGCGGATGACGCTCGCCATGCGTGCAAGGCCGTGGCGGATGCGCTCGATCTGCTTTCGCGCCCGCCCCACCTCGCCGCTGGCGAGGTCCTCCTCGAGCAGCGAGAGGTAGTTGAAGGTGCCCTCGAGCGGGTTGTTCACCTCGTGCGCCACACCGGCCGCCAGCCGCCCGACGCTCGCCAGCCGCTCGGCGTGGAGGATCTGGCGCTCGAGCTCGCGCAGTCGCGCCTGGTGCCGATTCTCCGCTGCCAGCGCGGTGGAGCGCTGCGCCTGCTGGAAGGCCAGCAGGCCGAGGGCGAGAGTGAGTGCCATCACCGCGAGGTTGAGCCACGCCGTCCAGCGGTAGCGCCCTGCCAGTGCCGCGACCGACTCGAGGAGGCGGCTCTCCTGCTCGCCGCGCACCAGGGTCCAGGCAATGGGCGGGGCCCACAGGGGGTCGCGAACACCCGCCTCGGCGGCGAGCCGGGGAGAGGGCCGGGGCGGGCCCTCTTCAGCCTGAAGCCGCAGCCGCAAGCGACCCGCGAGCGTCCCGGCGACGGCGTCGAGCAACGGCGCAGGATCGATCCACACCTCGAGCAGGCCGCGCTCGCGGACCTTCCCGGCCACCGGGAACTGCGTGACGAAGAGCCGGCTGTCGCCGATCGGCGCCGGCGGATCGGAGGTATGAGGAAGGCGCACCGGCGCTCCCGACCGGCGGGCCACCAGCACCAGTGCGGTGCCCTGGTTGTCGCGCAGTGCGACGGCTCGCAGTGCGGGGTGTCCCCGCAGGAAGTTCTCCAGGGTCCCCTCGGCGTCGTCCCGTGCCGCCTCGGCGCTCGCGGCAAGGGCGTCGACCGTGACCAGCGCGGCGTGCAACTGCGGGGACCGCGTCAACGCCAGCAGGTCACGGCGGAGGGCAGCAAGGGCCTTCTCGAGGGCTCGCGCCTGGCCTTCGGTCTGCAGCCGCAAGTCCTGGATTGCGGCCTCGCGAGCGCTGCGGCGCGCGCTCACCACGCCCGCGATGGCGAGGGCGTTGATCGCCCCCAGCAGCAGCAGGAGGAGCAGCAACAGCGGCAGCGCGGGTGCCGACAGGCGGCGAGGCAGCGACGACCCGCGGCGACCGGTCTCCATGTCGCGCCGCACCGTACGGCATGGAGGAAGGTGATGTCAACGAATTATGAGCCCTGGCTGGAGATGATCATAGGAATCGCGCGGCGACGATCCGATGACGAGCCCAGGTGTTGGACCCCAATTCGCGCATGATCAGTGACTTGCATGCCGAGAGCTAGCCATGGGCGCCGGCACGCCGGTTGCTGTGCCGCGGTCCACGACGCACATCCAACCCCGGGTCCGAGGGTTCCACCTCGGCCGTGCTCGGCGTCCGGAGGGTTTCCATGCGCTGGCGTACTCCCGTCATCCTCGTCCTCACCTCGCTCGTCTCCTGGCCGGCATGGGCCGGCGGCGGTTGGGTTCCCAAGCCTGGAGAGGCCTTCGTGCAGCTCGGCGCCAGCCGCAAGCGGGCCCAGAGCTCCTGGGGAGTCGACGGGCAGTTGCTCGACAATCAGGCCGACCACGACTTCCGCTACGCCTACCTGAGCGGTGAGGCAGGAGTCTGGCGGGGCCTGGCGGCGACCTGGACCATCACCTACCTGGATGGCTTCGAGGGGCGACCCGGCTCCCGCGAGCGCAACACGGGTCTTTCCGACTCGTGGTTCGGGCTCAAGTACGGCGTTCGTCAGGGAGCCTCGGTGCCAATGGCGATCGCCTTCACCTACCGGACGCCGGTGTTCTACGACCAGCCCGGCGCCTACGACCGTCACGTCTACAACAGCGATGGCTCCTTCCGCGGGGTGAGCTCCGAGTGGCGCGGCCTGCTCAAGCACGACTACACGCTCTCCTACCTCGCCAGCCGGTCGCTGTGGCGAGGGCGCGGTTGGGCGAGCCTCGAGACCGGCTACACATGGCGGCAGGGCGCTCCCGCCGACCAGGTGCCCCTGAGCGTGGATATCGGTGTGCCGCTGCCTTGGTGGGGCATCCGCGTCAAGACCACCGGGCTCCTCGTGCGCAGCCTCGGCAACGACTCCCCCCGCCAGCCCGACGACCGTTTCGGAGCCAGCAGGACCAACAACTTCAACGACGCCAGCATGGCCAGGCTGGGGGTGTCGCTGCTGGTGCCACTCGACCGCCAACAGCGGTGGTACGTCGAGGCCGGGTACAACAAGTGGGTGTGGGGGCGGTCGGCCCGACGCTACGAGGAGCCGTTCCTCTCCTTCGGCCACGGCTTCTACTAGACCCGAGGAAACCAGCGCGAGGGCCCCACGGAAAGGCGCCGGGTGCGCTCGCTCGATCCGGGGCCTGCCGGAGCTGCGAGCGACACCGCGCGGCACCGGAACGGGCGGCCCCCTTCCCTTCCGGTCTGGGTCGGAATATGCTGTTGCAGCATTTAGCGGGCCTCACCCGAGGGCTGGTGTATGTCGATGCCCGATGTCTGCCACGCTCCCCTCCGCCAGCGGCGAGCAGCTTGGCTTTTCGAAACCTGCGCGACGTCTTTGCCGGCAGCCTGCCGCGCACCGCCTCGACCGGGCAGGACCCCACCGACACCATCAGCCCCCACGGCGAGCTCTCGCCGGACCTCAACCTGCCGGCCTGCAATGGGCTGCTGCCGCCACCGCCGATGACGGCCGGCGACCGCGCGGCCCTCGCCGCGGCGCACACGGGGGCTTTCGTCGCGAACGTGGGCGGGTGCACCGGCCAGGCCCTGGGCGACGGCGTGGCGCGAGGCTATGTCACGGTCGACGTCGTGCACACCTGCACGGTTCGCGTCCCCGGTGACGAAGGCTACTTCGTCGCCGGCGGCACCGGCGATGCCGGCGATGCCGGCGATGCCGGCGATGCGAACGTCCTCTGGGGCGACTTCATCTACGTCGATCCGGCAGGCAACGGCGCCACCGGCGAGCCGCCGGTGCGCGTGCAGGCATTCCCAGGGACGTTCCACGCCGGGGACGCCACCTTCTACTCGCGGCTGATCTCACACTCGGCGATCGACGACCGGGAGCCGCTGGCCACCAGCTGGGCGGCGCGCTTCGTCCAGCGGGGCGCCTTCTCGGGAGGCACGGAGCTGGTGGTCTGGCGCGACCCTGAAGCCGCGAGCGCGCCCTGGAGCTGCAGCGGACAGCCCGAGCCGTGGTATCCGCTAGTTGATCCCGGATGGGTCGTCTTCGACGAACAGGAGAACCCCGTCGTCTTCCCCGTGCCCTGTCCCTTCGAGTGCCCGCCGCAGTTCGGGCCGATACCCTTCCCCGCCGTCGCCAACCGCGTGCAGGTGGGCGGGCCGGATTTCCCCGTGCCCTTCGACTTCGGCTGGTCCTACTTCGACCTCGAGCCCCTGCACTCCCCCCCACAGGCGGAGGGCCGCGGGCAGGCCTGGGTCGCCACCCTGATGTCGGCAGGCGGTCGTTTCGCCGTGGGCTTCGCGGCAACGCCGCTCGACAGCGCATGCCATCCCATCGACCGCCTCCCGGGGACCGGCATCCTCCGGCGGTGAGCTCGCCTCGCGGCGCAGGGGACGGTCGGGCTCGCCCCACAATGCGACCCGCCGCGGGTTACTCGGTCAGCACGAGGCCGTCAGGCTCCGAGTCGCGCGCGCGCCTCCTCGAGCAGCGGCTCGTCCACGACGGCGCGGCCGCCCTCCCGCGCGTAGCGCTCGATGCCTTCACGTGCCATCGAGCGCACGAGCTCGGGGATGCGCTCCAAGCGCGCCAGGGCACCGGCGGTCCAGGTGAGACCCTCGGCAGCGGCGGCGGTCTCTGGATGCGCCCCGGCCACCATCGCGCCCATCGGGCAACGGGTCTCGCGGCCGTTGGCGAGCTTGACCCCCAGGGAGCCCACCACCTCGGTCTCCCAGGTGTTGGTGAGCATCGCCACACCCTGACCGCAGCGCGGGCAGCGGAAGGTGGCGGTCAGACCAGCGCCTTCGGCGGGCGGCGTCGACTCCTCGAGCTTCATCGGCTCGTCGCAGGCCAGGCAGAGGAACTTCATGGCGGGCCCTCCAGGATGGCGAGCAGGCGTCGCGCTGCCTCGCGCAGCGCGGCGCTTGCAGCGCCGGTGAGCGGCGCCGGCGCACCCTGGTCGCAGGCGGCGGCGAGCTCGGGATCGAAGGGGATGGCGGCGAGGCACGGCAGTGGCAGCGGTGGGGCGACCGGGAACAACGGCCGCACGGCGCCGCAGTCGCGGCACCAGTAGCCGGCCATGTTCTCGACGTAACCGAGCACGCGCCCCTGACCGCCAGGGGTTGCGGAGTCACCGAGCAGGGCGTCGAGCGAGCGGGCCACCACCTGGCGCGACACCGCCGAAGGCACCGTGACCAGCACGAAGGCGGCCCGCGAGCCGAACAGCTGGGCGAGCTGCACCGTGCGCTCCGCCCCCGGCGGCAGGTCGAGGAGCAGCACGTCGAGCTGCCCCAGCGCACGCCGGCGAGCAGCTGACCGAGCAGGGTGGTCTCGCGGCTGGCGCGCCAGACCTGCTCATCGCCGCGTGCCACCGAATCGAAGCGCAGCGCCGCCTCCTCCGCCAGCACGCTGCCCAGCGACAGCACCGCCAGGCCGTCGGCGGCGCGCGGCAGCTCGAGCCCGTCCTCGCCGGGTACCCAGGGGAGGCCGGTCACTCCTGCCATCTGCGCCTGCGACGGCCCGTTGAGGTCGCAGTCGAGGATGGCAACCCGCCGCCCCTCGGCGAGCAGCGCCCGCGCGAGACCGAGCGTGACGGTGCTCTTGCCGACGCCCCCCTTGCCGGAGGCCACCGCCACCAGGTGGCGCACGCCCCCGAGGGCGCGCGTGATGCCCTGCCGCGCCGCCACTACCTGGGCGACGATGCCCGAGCCGCCATCGCCGGCGATGTCGCGATACGTCTTCATGCCGCCTCCGCCGCCGCCGCGAAGCGGCGGAAGGTCTCGCCGGAGCGGAACCCGAGCTCGGCGAGCAGGGCTTCCGGCAGCTCGTCCTCGCCGAGCCGCAGCAACCGCAGCGAGCCGGGGAGGTCTCCTCGTACGGCGGCGAGCAGCGGGCCGAGCAGGCGCTCTCCGCCACCGGCCGGGAACGCGTAGCGAAGGACCACCGCGCCGGGCTCGGACCCTGGCCGGTAGAGCGCCCACGCCCGAATCGCGCCCCCCGCCGCCGCGGCGAGAGCGAGCCCCCTCAGCTCCGGGGCGGCGCGCAGGCTCTCGAGCTGACGCTCCCAGGCGAGCTCCATCCCTGGCGACAAGAGATCGACCGCCTCGAGCTCGGCGGCGGTCACCGCAAAGGCGTGCCGCACCGGCCGGGCCTCCTCGGCCATCGGCGTTGGCGGCTCGCCGGCGGGCCCACCGCGCGCAGCGGCGGCGAACCGCCCGGCACCCGCGTCGCACACCCAGTCGCGAAGCATCCCTTCCTGGCGCCAGCCGGCACCGGCGAAGAAGGCGCAGGCGGCGGTCAGCGTGGCTGGCACCTCGGCCACCAGCCGTGGCGGCCCGAGCACCGCCAGCTTGTGCGACAGCGACTCGAGGAGGTGACGCCCGTATCCTCGCCGCTGGTAGCCGGGGGCGACGCCGATGCGGCGCACCAGCACCTCGCGCGAGCGCTTGGTGCCGAGCACCACCGCCACCGGCTCTTCACCGGCCCTGGCCAGCATGCTGTTGCTCGGCCACAGCTGCAGCTCCCGCATCTCGCGCCGGAAGGTGTCGACCGTCAGGGGCGCGGCGTCGAAGTGGACGTCGTAGCACTGGTTGACGGCCGCCACCAGCTCGGGGATGTCGTCCGGGCGGCAGAAGCGATAGGCGACCACGGGTGCGCGGGATGGTAGCAGGGCGGCCCCGAAGAGCGACCGGGCGGCCCGGGCGCAAGGCGCGCTGGCGGTGCCTCCGATCCCACGCCGACCGCCAGCGCGCTCCTGGCCGGAGCCGCTCGCCAGGCTCCCCGCGTCCGGCACCCACTGCGGCGGGCGCTCGACGACTTGCTCCATCGGAGGGGCGTCGGAGCTCCGAGCCCCGCCTGCCGCGTCCCGACCCCGACCCTCGCGCGCCCGGCCCGCCGGAGCGATCAGCGCCCGAGCTCGCGCCGCCTGCGCTCGAGCTCGCTCATCACGCTCACCTCGTCGAGCGGCAGCGCGGCCCGGATCAACTCGTGCTGGCCGTTGGCGGCGAAGCGGGCAAACGGACAGCTGGCGCCTTCGGCCGCATCGCTCCCGACCGCGGCGGCCGGCGCGGCGGCAATGGCGGGTGACGCCGCAGTCGCGGCGGTCGCCGCCTGCTGGGCCAGCATCTCCTCCATGGCCTGCTTGCCTAGCTCGATCCCCTCCTCGACGAGCGGCAGGTCGACGGTGCCGACCCCTCGGGCGGCCGCCAGCCCCTCGACGCGCTCCTGCGTGCGGTCCCGCATGAAGCCCGCCGGCACGCGGACGATGCGCTCGATTGCCGGCGTCGTCCACTCGCGGCTGGAGACCAGCGCCACGCCCTTGCCGTCACGCGCCACCAGCTGGAGGGGTGCCGCGGGTGTCGCCTCGACGGTCGGAGCCTGCTGGTCGCCCCCGGCAGCCACCGACGCGCCGCTGGTGGCGCCGTGCCCGTTGCCGTGGGCGTTGCCGCTGCCGTTCGTGTGGGTGCTGGTGTTGGCGAGGTGCCCGTTCCCGTTCGCCGTGCCGTTGCCGCCTTGGGCCGGCGTCCTCGCCGGCGGTGCGAAGAGCACGCCGGTCTCCTCGGCGATGAAGCGCCCGGCAAGCTCGAGCGTCACCAGGTCGGTGCGGCGCCCGTGGGCGGCCTTCTCGATGCGGGCCTTGGCCCGCCGGCGCTGGTAGCGATCGTCGATGGCGCGCAGCGCCTCCTTGGCCTCCTGCGTCCAGCGCACCTTGCGGCCGTCGTAGGCGGTCTCCTCCTCGGCGCCCCCCTCCTCGGCGATGATGCGCGCGATCACCTGCGCGTCGAAGGCCTCGAACTCGACGCCGCCGCACACCTGGCACTTCACCGCCTGGCCGCTGCGGGCGGTGACGCCGCAGCCCTTGCACACCATCACCGCCTCGCCGCGCTCGGCGCGTTCCAGCACCAGTGCCTCGGCGAGCTTGACGTTGGCCTCCGCCGAGCGCTTGGGCATGAAACGCTCCATCGCCTCGGTGACGAGGTCGGAGGACACGACGCTGTGCCCCTGCTCGAGGGCGAGGCGGAGGATGGCGGTGCGGGCGATGCCGAGCACCTGTGGGGGCACACGCTCCATGCGCGCCAGCGCCTCCGGCGTCCAGTGGATGCTCTCCTCGGCGCGAACGTCGAGCTCTGGCACGACTTCGGCAGTGGTGAGCAGGACGTCGCAGGGCGCCAGGCGCAGGAGGTTCTCGGTGTTGCTGCCGAGACCGGTGGCATCCGCGGCGCTGTGCACCCCCAGCCGTCCGACCACCAGCACCCATGGCTTCACCTGGCGGGCGTGGTCGAGCACCTTCTGGAAGCACTTGCCGTCGAGCAGCGTTTTGGTGCACTCCACCCCCGCTTCGCGCGCCATCGCCTCGGCGACGTTGAGGTGCGACTGGTAGATCGCTGCCAGACCGGTGTCGATGATCTCCTCGTGCAGCTGATTCTGCTCCTCGAAGCGGAAGACCTTGGCGGCCTTGTCGGTGAGCACCTCGACCACGCCCTTGAACACCGCGTAGTGCAAGTAGGGGTCGTAGACGGCAATCACCTCGAGCTTCTTGCCGAAGCGCCGGCACAGCTCGAGGGCGGAGGCGAGGGCGCCGAACGACTTCGGGCTGCCGTCGACGCCGACCAGCACGGTGTCGCGCTCCGCCTCGCCATCCTCGGGGAGGTGCTTGACCACCCAGACGTCGCGGCTCGACTCCTGGGCGACGCGCGAGCAGACCGAGCCCACCTGACTGTCGCGGGTACGGCCGATGCCGAGCACGCCGAGCACCACCAGGTCGTAGCCGCCCTCGTGGATGTCGCGCACCAGCTCGGTGGAATGCTTGCCGTCCATCATCTTGCCGTCGAAGGCGACGCCTTCGCGCTCGCACAGCTGCTTCATTGACTCCAGGTAGCAGTCCGAGATCAGCTCCAGCCCCATGGTGATGAGGCTGTCGTGGATCTTGCGCTGGCGGTGGAGCTCCTGCTCGACGAGGTACTCCTCGGGCAGCGTGAACTCCATCTGCTTGAACCGGTAGTCGTGCATCTTTGCGGCGTAGACATGGCAGCCCACGAGCTTGGCGCCGAAGCTCCTGCCCAGCGCCACGCCGGTGTCGATGGCGCGGTTGCTGTGGCGCGAGTTGTCGACGGGGACGAGGATGGTTTCGTACATGGCTCGGTTCTCCTGTCTAGGTGGCGCCCGAAGGCGCCGCCGTCCGCGGCGCCGCCATGCGCCGCGCACGCCGCCGCGCGAGGCCGATCACCAGCAGCTCGACGAGCAGCACGACGCCGGCCGCCTTCGCCATCGGCGTCCACGGCGACGGCTTCTCCGCCGGTGGCAGATAGAGGTTGTACCAGGTGGTGAGCGCACGCATGGCGCCGCGCTCGTGGTAGAAACCGTCCCAGACGCTGAAGGCGATGGGCACGAAGGTGTCATTGGGGAAGGCGACGCCGCGGCCGGCGTCGCGCTTGCGCTTGAGCATCACCGACCACTCGCCCGCCGCATAAGAGCCCCGCACCTCCGGCGTTACGCCCTCGCCCGGCTGCAGGTCCGCCGAGCCCTTGCCCTCCCACAGCTCCACCCTGTCGGGGTGGGCGAGGTCGACGAACCAGAGCTCGACGGCGTCCTGCGGGTCGCCGAAGATGAAGTACGGGCGCCGCACACCGCTCGGCAGCTGGCGGGGGAACTGCACGGCGACGGCGTCGGAGAATCCGCTCTCCGCCGCCGCCACCGCTCCCTCTCCGCCCTCACTCGGCTCCCCCCAGAAATCGTTCGCCTGCCCGGAGCCGGCAGGGCTCGGCGTCGCAGCAGGAGCTGGTGCCGTCTCCTCCTCCGCGAAGGGGTCGGTGGGCTTGCTCGGCGTCGCCGCCGGCGACGATTCCTCCTCCTCGGCGAAGGGGTTGGCCGAGGTGCTGGGCGTCTGCCCGCCGCTCGCCGCCACGGGCTCGAGCCCAGGATGGACCTCCTGCTCGGGCAGCTCGAAGTCGGGGCCGTTGTTGCCCTGGGTGTCGGCGTGGATGTCGTGCCAGCTGACGAGCAGGGCCACCTCGTCGCGGTTGTAGACCGCGCGGGCCTCGACGGCGACGACGCCGGGCTGGAAGTCGCGGCCGGGCTGGATCACCTGGCCGAGGGTGGGGAAGAGGGCCGCCTGGGCGCCGGCGAAGAGCTCCTTGCCGCGCCCGAGGTCGAGCGGACCGTCGAGCTCCTTGGCCACCACCAGGTTGGCGAAGGGCGACTTCTGGGTGTCGCCTCCGGCCAGCGAGGTGATGAAGTCGACCAGCTGCCAGCGCTGCTGCTCGCTCAGTGCGCTCGAGAAGCCCGCCATCGGCGTGCCGTTGAGCCCCGTGCTGATCGAGCGGAAGATGTCCTCGCGGCTGGCGCCGCCGTTGAAGGTCCACGGCCGCGAGAGGTCGGCGGGGCGGATCTGCTGCCCCCAGTCGTCCTTCAGGGTCGGCGCCGAGGGGCCGTCGCCGCGCCCCTCGTCGCCGTGGCAGCGCGCGCAGCCGATCGACTGGTACACCTTGCGCGCCGCGTCGACCTGGCCCGGCGAATAGCCGGGGTCCTTGGGGATGGCGATCACCTCGCCCGGCTTCTGGGTCTTGAACTTGGGCGAGAAGCTCTGTAGGTAGGGCACCACGGAGTCGATCTGGCTCGCCGACAGCGCGGCGGCGAACGATGGCATGGCGGTGCCGGGGATGCCGTTGCGGATCACCCGCTTCATGTCGTCGTCGGTGGGCAGCGAACCGGTGGGGGTGCTGCGGACCTGGTACTTGCCGGAAGTGAAGTCGCGCGGCGCCGGTCGCAGCAGCGGCGCGGCGATGCCGCGGCCGTCCCCCTTGTCGCCGTGGCACTGCGCACAGTACTTGGCGTAGACCGCCTGACCACCGGCGGGCTGCGCCTGCTCGGGACCGGGTGCGGTAGGACCCGAGCCCTGTCCCGACTCCCCAGAGGGCTGCTGCTGGGCACCGTCGGTGGCCGGCAGCAGCAGGGCGAGGGCGGCCGCGCCGGTCGCGAAGATCAAGAAGGCCCTGCGGCCTGTAGCGCCACCGCTGGCCATGGACCGCCGCTTTCCCGGCTCGCCGGAGTGTCCCTCGTTACTCATGCGTCGAGGTCGGCGCCGTCGCCTCGCGGGCGCGCGGGCGGTTGCCGGTGAAGTCGTAGAGGAAGAGGATCACGTCCCAGATCTGCTCCTCGTCGAGGAACTGCTCCCAAGCCGGCATCGCCGACATCCAGGGACCGGCTTCCTCGGGGAGACCGGGGCCGCCCTTCGAGATGCGCCAGAACAGGTAGGACTCCTGGAGCTGGGCGATGGTGCCGGGGTCCTGGAAGTTGGTGGGCACCGGCAGCAGCGCGTGCGCGTACATGCCGTCCCCCCGCATCAGGTCGCCGTGGCAGAAGAAGCAGTTGCTGTAGTAGACGTGGCGGCCGTTCTCCACCTTCTGCCGGTAGAGGCCGGGGTTCGAGCGCTCGAGCTCGCGGTTGGGGTTCGACAGGTTGGTGAGGTCGTACACCTTGTCGTGCACCGTGACCTCGCCCGGTGGCGCCGGATGCACCGTGCGGCCGAAGAAGGGGGGCTGCGGCGGCGCCGTCATGTCGCGGTAGATCTTGGCAGCCACCGCCGCCGGCAACGCCAGCGCCACTGCCAGCAGGGCCACCAGGAACCGGCGTTCGGTGAGGAAGGCGAAGACGGGGCCGATGGTGTCGCGCATCCGGCCGGGGTCGGAGGTCGCGTAAACGCCCAGTGCGCCGGTCAGGATCGAGAGGTAGATCTTCAGCATCGATCCCGGGATCGGCACCGCGAACCCGAAGCGCAGGCTCACCGCCACCGCCGCCCACCAGGCGGCGAGCCAGGCGAGCATGGGCACCCGGAGGAGACGACCGTCGAGCAGGCGCAGGAGCACGAGGAAGCCAACCGCCGACAGCACGATCGACCAGCTCACGCGCCGGCTCCCTTGCCGCTGGCGAGGTAACGCGCGAGGGCTCGTGCCTCGGCGAGCGTCATCGCCTGCTCGAACCCGCTCTTGGTGGGTGGATGGCTGGCGAGCCCGGCGAGGATCTCCGGCTCGTGCTTCCTGCCGACGTCGGCGAGCGTCGCCGCCTCCTTGCCCTGGTGGCAGCCGGCGCACTGGTACTGGGCGAGCAGGGCGTCGGGGGCGCGGGGCGTCGCCGGAGCCGCCGCCGGTGCCGCTCCGGCGGCCGGCGGCACCGCGCCGCTATCCGGCGCCTGCCCCGCCGCCGCGGACTCGGTGGCCCCTGGCGCGCCGCCGCCGCCGGCGGCGGCCGAGTAGGGGATCACCGTCGTCATGGTGATCGTGGGGGTGCCGCCGAGCGACTGCAGGTAGGCGATGACGGCGCGGATCTCGTCGTCGGTGAGGCCGATGGGCGGCTTGTTGATGGTCGGCATGCCGGGTGAGAAACCGGGCACGATGAAGTCGTTGGGGTGGTAGAGGGTCTGCGCGAAGTACTGCACGTCGGTGAAGCCGGGCACCCGCGTCTTGGCGCGCTCGCCGACGCCGGCGAGATCGGGGAAGCGGAACGGACCGCTGGTCTTGCCGATGGTGTGGCAGGTGAAGCAGCTGCCCTTCCCCTCCATGATGGTCTTGCCGGTCGTCACCAGGTCGGCGGTGGTCATCGTCGCCGACATCTTCGTCTCCACCGGCGGCTGCACTTCCTTCTGGGGCACCAGCTGGCCGACGTAGGTATAGAAGCCGGTCGCCGCCACCGCCACCACCGCGATCTTGAGGACGATCGGCGCCTTCATGCGAGGTCCGCCTCCGCCGACGGGGCGGGCAACGGCAGGCCGCCGCCGGGCAGCGCCGCGCCGGCGTCGCCGTGCGGCTCGGGCCGCCCGTAAGCCGCCTCGATGTGGTCGTGCTGGGTCTTCTTGCCGGCCAGGCTGGCGAGCCAGAAGACGAAGCCGATGAGGGCGAAGAACAGCAACACCGTCACCGACACCACCCGCGTGGCAAAGCCCAGCGTCGGGGTGAAGGCATCGGGCGAGGTGTCGCGGATGATGCCGTAGACGTGCCAGTGCTGGCGCAGGCCCGAGCGGACGTAGCCCATCAGGCCCATCAGCCAGGTGAAGGTGACGGCGAGGAAGATCAGCACGTACTGGGCACGGTCGGGGATCTGCCCCCAGCGCACCTCGGTCTGCCGCGCGCCACGCATCATGAAGACGTCGATGGTGGTCACCGCGATCATCGCGAACAGCACCGACAGCACCTGCGGCACCGAGAACTTGATGCGCACCGCCGCCTCGACGAAGTAGCCGTAGATGCCGAAGAAGATGACGATGCCGGCGGCGGCCACGAAGATGACGAGCTGCGCGAGGTTGCCCGCCTTGGCCCAGGCGACAGTGGGGATGCGGCCGCTACGGCGATAGAGCAGGAAGCTGATGTAGGTGGTGAGGATGAGGATGTTGACGGCGGTGTTCTTCGCCGACATGACGCCGAGGAAGCCGAGCAGCGGGTGGTTGCCGCCGCCCATCTTCTGCACCTCGTCGACGGTGGCGATGATCGAGTGCGGCGTCGCCCACACCATGAAGCACAGCGTCACCAGGCCGAGCAGGTACTTGATGAACGGGCGGAAGCGCTCGGCCCCCTCGATGCGCCCCATGCCCAGCCACAGGTAGTAATTGGCGCCGAGGAAGAGGCAGCCGATGAGCACCGCCTGGATGATGAACAGCCAGGAGAAGGCGCCCCCCATCATGGTCAGGCCCATGGTCTGCGAGAAGGCGTAGATCTCGGAGGCCAGCCAGTAGCCGGCGAAGGGCAGCGGCAGGAAGGCGCTGATCGCCACGAAGTTGCCGATGTAGCCCATCCAGTCGTAGTGGGCGCGCTCCTCCGGGGTCTTGGCGCGCAGGAACTGGAAGGCCGCGTAGGCCGCCGCCACCGAGCCGCCGAAGGCGACGTTGGCGATGATGCGGTGGATGTTGATCGGCATCCAGGTGTAGTTGTGCACCGCCTGCCAGGTGCTGATCTTCGCCCCCGACTCGGAGACCCCGTTGGGGGTCATCATGAAGGTCAGCCAGGCGTTGGCGATGAACATGATCGCCGTGCCGACGAGGTTGAGCCCCAGCCCCAGCAGCAGGTGCACGCGCTTGGAGAAGCTGTGCCAGCCGTAGTAGTAGGAGTAGAGGAACCCGGCCTCGAAGAAGAACAGCAGCACGTAGGGGAGGAAGGTCGGCGAGAAGACGCTCATCAGGTAGTTGGTGAACTTCGGGTAGAGCGCGATGAGCATGAAGGTGAGCGCGGCGCCGAAGGTGGCCGTCAACGAGAACGACGTCGACAGCAGCTTGGTGAACTCGTAGGCGAGGGCGTCGTAACGCGGGTCCTTGGTGCGGTAGCCGATGAATTCGATGATCAGCGCGAACAGCGGCACCGCCAGCACGAAGGCGGCGAAGAGCAGGTGCAGCTGGGCCACCATCCAGATGGCGACCCGGCTGCCGATCAGCGGAAAGCGGCGGTACTCGGCCTCCTCGTACTTCTTCGCCTTGTCGGCCTGCGCCTGCGCCTCGGCCTGGTCGCGCAGCGCCTGCTGGCGGGGCGTCTCCTGCTGGCCGCTCACCAGCACCGGCGAGCGGTACGACAGCCGCGTGTTCATCGTCCGCGCCAGCCAGCCGATCGCATAGAGACCGACGAAGAGGGCCAGCACCGCAACCGCCACCGCCTGGCGCCTGCTGAGCGGCTTCATGGCACACCTCCGGTGGAGGCCGCGGGCGGAGCCGCCGACGCGGCGGCCGGAGCGGTCGTGGTGACAGCCGCGGCCGCCGCCGGCTGCGCCGCCTCCGCCACCGGCGTCTCGGCCTGCAGCTTGCGGACGTAGCTGAGGATCGCCCAGCGGTCCGCTACCGGCACGAAGGGGCCGTAAGCAGGCATCAGCCCCTGACCGTGGGTCACCTCGTCGAAGATCTGGCCCACCGGCATGTCCCGGAAACGCTGCTCCATGAGGTTCGCCGACTGTACCTGCGCGCGCTGGAAGAGCATCCCCTTGCCGTCGGCCGCCGGCCCGTGGCAGGGGTTGCAGTAGATCCCGAAGCGCTGCTCGCCGCGAGTCAGCAGCACGGCAGCGGCGTCGCCGTGGCTGGGAATGCTGGTGACGTAGGCGCCGTCAGCCGTCTTGCCGGTCCAGTACGCGGTGTCCTCGTGCAGCTCCCCCAGCGCCACCGTGTCCTCGACCGGCGTCCGCATGCCGGAGCCGTCGTAGAAGAACCCGCTCTCGGACTGCGCCTTGAGCTTGGGCTGGTCGTCCATGTTGGGGTTGATGTGGATGGGAGGACGGGTCGACGTGCAGCCGCGGCAGCCGGCGAGGAAGGTGCAGAGGAGTAGCGGCAGCGATCGCAGCGCTCCTCTCCGGAACCCCCACATTCCCGCTGTTGCCGCAGGTAGCGACAGGAACCCCGTACCGAGCCGGTGCGGGCGCCGGGCGGAGCGGGCGCGCGGGAGGAGGGCTCCCGGCCGCCCGCAGGCGCCGTCCGCGGCGCCGAGGACGGACGGGATACCCCCCGCAAGCGGGGTCCCGTCGGAGCCCGGCGCCTGCATCGGCTTGCCACCGGCGTCCCGGTGTCCCGTGTCGACAGCCCAGCCCGTCACGCCCACTCCGGGTTGGGGTTGCGCACCTTGGCCTGGTAGCTCGTGCGGGGGCGGTTGTTGAGCTCGCCGAGGAGCACGTAGTCGCGCGGCAGGCCCTTGCGGGCCATCAGCCGGCTCCCGGCGTCGGTCTTGTCGCCGAAGATGATGGCCTGGGTGGGGCAGGTCTGCTGGCAGGCGGTCTGGATCTCTCCGTCCTGCACCTCACGGCCGGCGAGCTTGGCCGCCTGGCGCACCTCGACCGTGCGCTGCACGCAGTAGGTGCATTTCTCCATCACGCCGCGCGAGCGCACGGTGACGTCGGGGTTCATCGCCAGCTCGAGCAGCTCCGGCGTGTCCTTGGTGTAGTTGAAGAAGTTGAAGCGCCTCACCTTGTAGGGGCAGTTGTTCGAGCAGTAGCGAGTGCCGATGCAGCGGTTGTAGACCATCACGTTGAGGCCGTTGTGGTCGTGCACCGTCGCCGCCACCGGGCAGACCTGCTCGCAGGGCGCATTCTCGCAGTGCATGCAGGGCACCGGCTGGAAGACCACCTCGGGCGCCTCGGCCTCGCCGGCGAAGTAGCGGTCGACGCGCAGCCAGTGCATCTCGCGGGCGCGCGCCACCATCTCGCGCCCCACCACCGGCACGTTGTTCTCGGCCTGGCAGGCGATGACGCAGGCGTTGCAGCCGGTGCAGGCCGAGAGGTCGATCGCCATCGCCCACTGCGGCCCCTCGGTCCACGACATCGGCTCGGCCCAGAGCGGGATCGCCGGCTCCTGATCGGCGTCGGGCTCGTGGGCGAACCGGGGGTTGGCGCGGTACTCCTCGAGGCTCGCCTCGCGCACCAGCGGCCGCCCCTCGAGCTCCCAGTGAGTCTGGGTGATGCCCAGCCGGTGGTCACCCCAGGTGCGGTGCACCTCGACGCCCGGGCTCCCCCACAGCGCCGCGCTGGTACGCAGCGGGTAGACGTCGCCGCCGACCCCGTCGGCGACCCTGCCCAGGCCCTCGCGGCCGTAGCCGAGCTCCACCGCCACCGTGCCATCGGGGACGCCGGGCAGGACCATCGCCGCCATGGCGGCGCGGTTGCCGTTGGCGACCACCAGCACCCGCTCGCCGGTCTCCACGCCCAGCTCGGCGGCAGTGGCGGCGGAGAGATAGGCGGCGTTGTCCCAGGTCAGCTTGCTGAGCGGGTGCGGCAGCTCCTGCACCCAGGCGTTGTTGGCGAACGAGCCGTCCCAGACGTGGGGCGAGGGGAGGATCACCAGGTCGATGGCGCCGGCAGCCGCGGCCTGGGCCTCCCCGGCGTGCGGGGCAGCGACCGGGCCGCCGCCGGTGCCGACGGTGGTCGCCGCCGCGTTCGCGGCAGCAGCGGCGGCTGCCGGAGCACCACCCTCGGTCGCCGCTGCGGAGCCGGCGATGGCGGCGGCCGTTGCCAGCATCGCCTGCCGGGGCTCTACGGGGCCGCTCCCGGCAAGCGCACCGGCCGGCGCCACGCCGTCGTGGAGGATGCGGTGCCAGGCGAGCTCGTTGGCCGCCACCGACGTCCAAGTGGCGCGCACCAGGTCGTGGCCGGGTTGCGCATTGCCGCTGGCGAGGAGCCCCAGCATCTCGACGCGGCTGACGCCGCCGAGCAGTGGGGCGATCAACGGCTGGACCACCGAGGCGGTGCCGTCGACGGCACGGGCGTCCCCCCAGGACTCGAGTGCGTGGGCCTCCGGAACGTGCCAGATGCAAGCCCGGCCGGTCTCGTGGCGGTAGAGGCTGAGGCAGACGCTGTTGGGCACCTTGGCGAGCGCGTCACCGAAGGCGAGGTCGGTCGGCGCGTCGTAGAGGGGGTTGCCGCCGAGCACCACCAGGGTGTCCACCTGCCCCGCGCGCATCGCCGTGGCCAGCTCGCGCAGGCCGGCGACGCTGGCGGTGGCGACGTCATCGAGCGGATGCAGGATCATCGGGGCGTTCGTGCCGGCTTCACCGACGCTGCCCAGGGCGCGGTTGATGGCGAGCGCCGCCGCGTGCACGGGGGCTGGCTGGCGGCGCCCGACGACGACCACGCCGGCGCCACCGGCGGCGCGCAGGTCGCGCGCCATCACCGCCGCTCGCGCGGCGAGCGGTTCCGGCAGCGCCGCGCCAGTCGCCAGCCCCGGCGCAGTCGCCCCCAGCTCGCGCGCCAGGGCGGCGAGGAAGGCGGCCAGGTGACGCGGTCGCAGGGCCAGCCGGTGGTCGGCGTTGGCGCCGGTGAGCGTCAGGGCGCTCTCCACCGCGTAGAGCCTGAGCATCCCCGCCGGGCCGCCTGCAGGCGCCTCGGGGCGGCGGGCCTGCGCGAACGTCCAGGCGTTGTGGACGGCGTTGGTCTCGGTGAGCAGGAGGTCGCAGTCGAGGGCCACCACCACCTTGGCACGGTCGAGCTGGTAGACGGGGCGCCGGCCCTCGTTGCCGGCGAGCAGCGCCTCGTCCGAGATCGGCTCCCATCCCACCCAGCGCATCGCGGGGTAGCGCGCCGTGAGCTCGCGCGCGAGCCGCGCCAGCGTCGGCGAGGCGAACGGCGCCGCGACCACGGCGAGCTTGGCGCCGCCGTCGGCGGCGAGCGCGGCGGCGCGCTCCGCCCACCACTTGCCGAAGGTCTCCCAATCGCTTGGCTTGCCGTCGCTCCCCGCTCCCTGCGTGACGTGGGAGCCACGGTCGGGGTCGTAGAGGCCGAGCACGGCGGCCTGCGCCCAGGCCGCGGCGGCGCCATGGGAAGCCGGGTGGCGCGGGTTGCCCTCCACCTTGGTGGGGCGCCCCTCGTGGCTCTCCACCACCACGCCGACCGCCTCGGTGCCGAGCGACAGCGTGGTCGCGTAGCGCTGAGGGATGCCGGGGATCACGTCCTCGGGCGGGTGGACGTAGGGGACGATGTGCTCGACCGGGCGGCGGCAGGCGGCGAGGCCGGCGAGGCCAAACGATGCGGCGAGCAGCTGCAGCACGCTGCGGCGGCTGAGCTCGTCGGGCGCCTCGAGGGCGCCGGGCGGGAACTCCGACTCCGCCTCGCGCCGCAGCTCCTCCTGCACCGCCGGCGAGGCGAGCAGCCGCTCGACGCTGCGCCAGTAGGCCTTGCCGGTGGGGGCGGCCTCGACCGGTTCGGATGGGGCGTCGGCACTCTCGCGTGGGCTCACGGCATCCTCGTCGCTGGCTGGCTGGAATGGCTTCATCGCGTCTCGCTGGCTGCCCGGATCAGCGGTGGCAGCCGCTGCAGTCGACCGGCGGCGCCAGGTGGCGCTCCGCCATCCACTTCGCCGCCCGCACCTCCTGGTCCGCCGGTGGCACCCAGGCGGTGTCGAGCAGCTCCGCCGGGGCGCGCAGGGCCTTCCTGGGATTGCGGTGGCAGTCGAGACACCAGGACATCGACAGCGGCTCGACCTGCTCGATGCGGTCCATCGACTTGACGTCGCCGTGGCAGCTGCTGCAACCCACGCCGGCGCGGATGTGGGGAGCGTGGGGGAAGTAGGCGTAGTCGGGCAGCTTGTGCACCCGCACCCACATCAGCGGCAGGCCGCCGCTGGCGCTCTGCCGCACCGGCTCGAGGCTCGCCTTGTCGCGCGCCACCAGGGTGTGGCAGTTCATGCACAGCTGGGTGGGCGGCACCGAGGCCACCGCCGCGCGCTCGACGTTGCCATGGCAGTAGAAGCAGCTCACCTGGAGCTCGCCGGCGTGCAGCCGGTGGCTGAAGGGAACGGGCTGCTCGGGGCGATAGCCGACGTCGGTGAAACGGGGCGAGAACCAGTACCAGACGCCGAAGACGGCGAAGAGGGCGAAGGCGGTGGTCGCTGCCCCGAGCACCATCGGGGCCTTGTTCGCCCACTTGGGGAAGACCTGCGCCAACGAACGCTCCCGTTACCGCGAGGTGACCATGGAGGGTTGGGAATGGGCCGCGAAAACCGCGCGCAGGATATCAATCCGCTGGGGGGTGTCAAGCCGCGCCGGGCCACTGCTAGGGCAGCGCAAAGGCGACCAGCGAGTCCTCGAGCGGAGCGGTTGGGAGCCCATGACCGCCGGCGGCGATCACCACGTACTGCTTGCCGTCGGGGCCGCGGAAGGTCATCGGCATGGCCCGCGCGCTGCTCGGCAGCTCGGCCCGCCACAGCTCCCTGCCGGTCTCGACGTCGAAGGCCCGGAAGCCGCGGTCGAGGGTGCCGCCGATGAAGACGACGCCGCCGGCGGTGACGATCGGCCCCCCCAGCGACACGGCACCGAGCTCGGGCGGTGGCGCCGCAGCCGGCCCCAGCGACGGCATCTGCCCGAGCGGCACGCTCCAGCGCAGGGCGCCGCTGTCGGCGTCGACGGCGACCAGCGTGCCCCACGGCGGCGGCGTGCAGGGCCAACCCCCGGGCGCGACGAGGAACCGCCGGGCCATGCCGAACGGCGTCCCCAGCTGGGGGGCGATCTCCCAGTTACCACGCAGGTCGCGGTGGGCCGCCTCGCGCTCGCGGTCGAGCTCGGCACGCGGGATCAGCCGCACCTGCGCCGCCAGGTTGTTGACCGGCACCAGAAGCAACCGGTGCGTGGGGTCGTAGGCCGCACCGCCCCACGCCATGCCACCAACGTTTCCGGGCACCACCAGCGTGCCGCGCAGGCTCGGCGGCGTGAACACCCCCTCGGAACGCAGCTTGGCGATCTCCTGGCGGCACCAGTTGCGATCCTCCTCGGCGCCCTGGATGCGGTCGGGATCGAGCCGTTGCGGCGCCAGCGGCGGCGGCGCCAGCGGGAAGGGCTGGGTGGCCGCCGCCTTCTCCCCGGCCACGTCGCTCGCCGGCACCGGCCGCTCCTCGACGCCGAACACCGGGGCGCCGCTGCGGCGGTCGAGAATGAAGTAGTTGCCGTCCTTGTCGCCGACGCCGACGGCGGGGATGGTGTCGCCACCGCGGTGGACGTCGAACAGCACGGGTGGCGTGGCGACGTCGTAGTCCCAGAGGTCGTGGTGTACGAGCTGGAAGCCCCACACCCGCTCGCCGGTGGAGGCGCGCAGAGCGACGAGGGAGTTGGCGTCGCGGTTGTCGCCCAACCGCTCGCCGCCGTAGTAGTCCGGGCTGGGGCTGCCGGTGGGCACGAACACCAGGTCGCGCTCGGGGTCGGCGGCGATCACCGACCAGGCATTGGCGGCACCGGTACGAGGGGCACTGCCGTTCTGCCAGCTGTCGGCCGTGGGGGCGGCAGCACCCTTCCCGGTGGTACCTCCCACCCCCTGCGGGATGGGATCCCAGCTCCATCTCAGCTTGCCGGTGGCGGCATCGAAGCCACGCACCTCACCGCTCGGCTGCGCCACCGAGCCGTTGTCGGCGATGCCGGAGCCAACGACGATGGTGTCGCCCACCACCGCCGGCGGTGAGGTCTCCTCGTAGTCGGCGAAGCCGTCGCCGCGGGGCGGAATGCGCAGCCCGTGCCGTAAGTCGACGACGCCGTGATCGCCGAAGCCGTCGATCACCTTGCCATTGCCGGCGCCGATCTCGATCAGCCGCGCGTCGATAGTGGCGACGATGATGCGCCGCTCCCCTGCCGTCGACCTCCAGGTGGCGACGCCGCGGCTGGCGAAGTCGCCGTAGCCGGCGTCGCGCGGCACCTTGGAGTCGTAGACCCACCGCTGCCTGCCGCTCACCGGATCGAGCGCAAACACGCGCCCGAGCGGCGTCGACAGGTAGAGGGTGCCGTCGAGGTAGAGCGGCGTCGCCTCGAAGGCGGTCGGCCGCGAGTGTTGCGGCTGGTAGGCGTCGCCGGTGTGGAAGATCCAAGCGACGCGCAGCCGCTGCACGTTGCTGCGGTCGATGCCGGCAAGCGGCGAGAAGCGCTGGCCGCCCGGGTCGTGGCCCCAGGCCGGCCAATCCTCCGCCGGCGGCGGCGGCGCCAGCGGGGCGGCGGCGGCCAGGAGGAGGCTGGCAGCGAAGACGAGCGCGCGCATCGACGCCTCGATCCTATGACCGCCGGGCGCCGGCGCCGCGGCGCGCTCACGAGACGGCACCACCGGCAGCCCCCATGGGGCCAGGTGGCTTCTCACCGCGATGGATGAACCAGAGGTTCCGGGAGTAGATAAAGAGGCCAGCCGCCTGGCCGACCGTGAAGACCGGGTCGTGCAGCGAGAACAGCGCGTAGCAGAGGAGGATGGCGCCGCCGCCGAGGCTGAAGTACCAGAAGGCCTGCGGGATCACGCTCCGGCGGGCGCGCTCGGAGGCGAGCCACTGGACGAAGAAGCGGCCGAAGAAGAGACCTTGGCCGAGAAAGCCGACGAGGGTCCAGACGCTGTGGACGTGCATGGCAGGATCTCCTCCACGGCGGCGACGACGACCCAGCGGCGGCGCAGCCACCAGACCCCCAGCAGGTCGACGATCCCTCGCCAGAGACGATTGCGGATGGTGTATTTGCTCCTCCCGAAGCGTCGCGCCCGGTGCGCCACCGCCAGCTCGGTGATGCGCCCCCCCTGCATGGCGATGAGGGCCGGCAGGAAGCGGTGCATGCCGGTGAAGGTGGGCAGCCTGGCCAGGAAGCGGGTGCGGTAGGCCTTGAGCGAGCACCCGACGTCGCTGATGCCGTCGGCGAGCACGGCGCGGCGCACCCGGTTGGCGATGCGCGAGGACACCCGCCGCACCCAGTCGTCCTGCCGGCGCTGTCGCACCCCGGAGACGAGGTCGAAGCCGCGCTCGAGCTCGGCGAGCAGGCGCCGCGCGTCGGCGGGGTCGTTCTGCAAATCGCCGTCGAGGGTGAGTAGCAGCTCGCCGCGGGCGGCCGCGAAACCGGTGGCGAGGGCGGCCGACTGCCCGTAGTTGCGGTCATGCCGCAGCGCGCGCAGGCGCGGCTCGGCGGCCGCCAGGCGGGTGAGCGTCGCTGCCGAGCCGTCACGGCTGCCGTCGTCGACCACCAGCAGCTCGAACTCGATTCCGTCGAGAGCGGCGGCGATCTCGGCCACCAGCGGCCCCAGGTTCGGCTCCTCGTCGTACACCGGTACGACAACCGAGACCAGGGTTGCGGGGCCGGGCCGGGGTTCGCTCATGGCAGGGTGGCGCCACTCGGCACGCCGCGGAGACGCGGGTGAGCCGGGCCGGCTGCGGACGGCGCGCAGAGTATGCCACGCCCCCTCCACGGCGGCCGCACGCCCCAAGCGACCGCGGAACGCGCCCGCGCGGGCGGGCCGCTAGGCCGCGCGCGGCAGCTCGGAGGTGCAGTGCGGGCAACGCACTGCCGCCTTGGGGATATCGGTGGCGCAGAAGGGGCAGGTCCTGGTTGTCGGTTCGGCAGGCGGCGCTGGTTGCTGCCGGCGCAGCCGGTTGATGGCGCGCACGAGCACGAAGACGGCAAGGGCGACGAGCACGAAGCTCACCACCTGGTTAACGAAGGTGCCGTAGTTGAAGGTCACCGCGCCGGCGGCCTTCGCCTGGTCGAGACTGGCGTAGGGCCCGGGCGGGCTCCCCGTCTTGAGCAGCAGGAACTTGTTGGCGAAGTCGATGCCGCCGGTGAGCAGACCCAGTGGCGGCATCAGCAGGTCGCCGACCACCGACTTGACGATGGCGCCGAAGGCGCCGCCGATGATGATTCCCACCGCCATGTCGACCACGCTGCCGCGCACTGCGAACTCACGGAACTCCTTGAGCATGGCGCACCCCCTAACGTCGCATCCTAGCGCCGGCGGCGCCCGGGAAAACGCCGTAGACTGCGCCCGTGCACGCCAACGCCTCGCTGCTCGACGCCCTCCTCGAGCTCGAGATCCTCGACCGCGTGCCACGCAGCGGCTGGGTGCTGCGCGGCGTCGCCGAGCCGGAGAGCGTGAGCGCCCACGCCTTCCACGTCGTCACCCTGGTATGGGCGCTCGGCCCCGCCGTGCCCGGCCTCGACCTCACGCGCGCGCTCGAGCTCGCCATCGTCCACGACCTCGCCGAGGTGCGCCTGGGCGACCTGCCGCGCACGGCCGCTCGCTATCTTCCCGACGGCGCCAAGCACGCCGCCGAGGCGGCGGCCCTGGGCGAGCTGCTGGCGCCGCTGGGCGAGCGCGCCACCACCCTCTACGCCGAGTACCGTGGCAAGGGCAGCGCCGAGGCGAGGCTCGTCGCCGCCTGCGACAAGCTGCAGCTGCTGCTCAAGGTGACGCTCTACGAGCGATGGGGCGCCGGCGGCCTGGCGGAGTTCTGGGACAACCCGGAGAACTTCCCCAACGACGAGTTCCCGCCGGTCGCCGAGCTGGTCGCCGCCTTGCGCGAGCGGGCCCCCGGCCGGCGCTCCAGCAGGTAGAGGCGGAGCCGATCGCCGCGCCACACCGACCTGAGATCCCACTCCTGCTCCCCAAAGACGCGGCGCACGACGTAGCGGGCGTCGAGCTCGCGACGCCCGTCGGCGCCGAGAAAGAGCTCCCGGCGCGGCACGCGCAGGTCGGGGACCACGACGTAGCGCGGCTGCGCGCTCAGGAGCAGCGGCCGGGCCGCCTCCCAGGGCAGCATCCTCGCGGGTGCCGCAAGACGCTCGAGCTCGCGCGGCAGCACCTGCGCTTCGCGCAGCACCAGCGTCCCTCCCCGCGGCGTCCGGCGGTGGGCGAGCCAGTCGATCGCCTGGCGACGGCTGTCCACCAGCGAGGCGCGTTCGCGGGCGTAGCGCACGTCGGGCGCGGCGAACAGGCCCACCGGCAGGAGGAGGGCCACCGCCGCCACGGATGCGGGCAGCCAGCGCCGCCGCCCGGCGAGCCGCTCCGCCGCCCAGGCGGCGAGCAGCCCGAAGCCGAGGCAGAGCAGGGGCACGAGCGGCAGCAAGTTGCGGAAGGCCTGGAAGGGGAACCGCACGTGGACGAGGACGAGGGGGACGGCGAAGGTCGCCCAGCCGAGCGCGGCGCGCCGCCACCTCCGGGAAGCCAGCGCCACGGCGACCCCGGCCAGGCCCAGGGCCAGGAGGGTGAAGCCGAGCTCCGCCGACTGCGCCGGCAGATCCCACTCGGCGGCGTGGACAGCCTGGTCCCAGTACGTGCCGTGGACCAGCCGACGGTAAGTGTTCGCCTGCCACTGCATCCGCGACCACACCTCGCGCGCCGCGAGCACGAGGGAGGGCATCGTCGCCACCGCGGCGAACGCTCCCGCCACCCCGGCGATGGCGATCGCCCGCGCGCGCTCACGCCCCCGCCACCGGCACGACGCGAGCTCCACCACCACCGCCAGGCCGACCAGACCGGCGGGGTACTTGGCCGTCGCGGCGAGGCCGCAGCAGGCGCCGGCGGCGGCGATCCTCCCCCACTGCTGCGGCCGCTCGACACCGTTGACGAGGGCGAGCGCGGCGAGCGCGAAAAAGGCCGCGTAGACGTCGACGATGACGATGCCGCCGCGCAACACCAGGGCAGGCACGAGCGCCGCCGCGAGGGCGGCGGCGCCGCCGGCGAGGTCGCCGCCCAGGCGTCGCCCGTAGAAACCGCTCACCGCCACCAGCCCCAGGCTCAGCAGCAGCGAGAGCAGGCGGCCGACGAGGATGAGCTCGGCCGGCTCCACGATCTGGAAGGCCCAGGGCCGTCGCGCCAGCTCCGCCTGCCAGCGGGCGCGTGCCGGCGCCGGCGCCACCAGCATGGCCAGTCGCCCCGCTCCGGCGATCATCAGCGCCGTGAGCTCGGGGTAGTTGCTCTCCGCCGGCCGCCAGCTGCCGGTGGCGAGCAGGCGCCGGGCGGGGTTCATCACGTGCCCCTCGTCGACGTAGTTGAGGTACGGGTAGCCGGCGCCCACCGCCGGGAGGCGAAAGGCCAAGGCCGCGAGCAGGGCGAGCGCGAGAGCGGCGTGGAAGGGGCGAAGCCGCAAAGACGCCCGGCGCTCGGCAGCGGGATGGGGGGAGGGTGTGCTCAGGCGAGGTCCGAGCCGGGGTCACCTTCGAACCCCTCGTAGGCCCGCTCGCCGTACATGGGCTCACCGCGCAAGGGCGCCTCGGATCGTGGCAGCGCGACGCCGCGACGAGCGAGCAGGCGTTCGAGCCGGCCGACGAGGTTCTCGCCGAGCAGCGACTGGGCGGCGCCGATGACGTCGCGGAGGACCTGGCGCAGCTCCTGGCGGCCGCTCCAGTAGCGGCGCGCGCGCGGCTCCAGCTCGGGACCGAGGGCCTGGGTCAGCACCGCCGTCGCCAGCACCAGGTCGTCGAGGAAGCCGACGCCACCCACCAGGGCCTCGGGAAGGAGGTCGAAGGGGAGCAGGAAGTAAGCGATGGCGCCGCCGATAAGCCCGCGCGTGGCAGCCGGCACCTGCGGGTCGAGGGCAAGGCGCAGCAGCAGCATGAAGACGTCGGGCACCAGCAGCAGCGCGTCGCAGGTGCCGCGCCCGAGCTTGCCCCCGCGCCGCTCGAGCACCGCCACCATGCGACCGCGCAAGCGGTCGTAGAACGCCAGCATGCGGATCGGCGCGAGCTCGCCGACACCGCCTACGAATGCCTCCTCGGCCGACGCCACCGCGGCGGGGCCTCCGAGCGCGTCGCCGTAAGGGCCCTCTTCGGCCCCGGGATCTTCCGCCATGCCGTCGAGGTCGTCCTTCACCGCCGTCATTCTAGCCGGCTCCCCCTCGACCTCGCCGCTCAGAGACGGATGACGTACGCCAGCGCCAGCCCCACCTGCGCCGCCATCATCATCAGGTACATGTGAGTCCAGGACGGGTGGTTCTCCACCTTCGCCAGCGACTCCGGGTCGCGCAGGATGAGGTAGACGGTGTAGGCGCCCCAGGCGGTGAGCAGCAGGCCGAGGACGGTGAGCAGCACCGGGTCGCCTGTGAGGATGGCATGGCTCGGCTGCAGCGGGTCGCGCATCCAGGCGCCGAGCGGCAGCAGCAGCCACGGGAAGATGAAGAACGGAGAGATGATCCACGCCGCCTTGCGCACCCCGTAGAGGATCGGCGGCGTGCGGCAGCCCCCGGCGCGGTCCCCCTCGATGTCGGCGAAGTCCTTGGTGGAGGCCGCCCCCATGAGGAAGAGGCCGATGACGGCGCCGATGAACCAGGGCTCGGTGAAGCCTACCGTCGCCACCATCGCCCAGCCGGCGACCTTGAGCAGCATGCCGCGCGGGATGGCGATGGTGACGTTGGCCGCCATGCCGCGGGCCTTGGTGCGGCCGAAGGCGGGCACCGAGTAGACCAGGGTGGAGAGGAAGCCGAGCAGGTAGATGAAGAAGGTCTGGTGCAGCGGCAGCGGCGCTCCCAGCTTCTCGCCCCAGCTGGTGTGCGGGAAGACCACCACCAGCCAGGTGGGCGCCAGGGCGAGCAGGTTGAACACCCAGATGAAGGTCCACACACCGCGCAGCGAGAGCTCGCCGGTGACCAGCGGCCGGCTGGGCTTGTTGATGCGGTCGATCTCCAGGTCGTAGACCTGGTTGATGGCGTTGTTGGCGGCGTTGAGGAAGGCCGCGCAGAGCGACCCCAGGGCCACCGTGAGGACCACCGACCAAGTGAGCCGCCGCGCCGGGTCTGGGTTGTGCACCGAGCCGAAGGCGCAGACGGCTCCCGAGATGATGCCGAGCAGGGGCGGTAGCAGCGTGAACGGGCGTGACAGCTGGACGTAGAGCGCCAGCTTGCCGCGCTGCCGTTCCGGCGTCGACGGCGAGGCGGCGGTGGCGGCTACGGTGGTGGTCATGGACAGTCTCTCGCGGAGGGGTCTCTGGCGCCTGCGGTGGTGGCATACCGCCAGCTGCCGGCGACGTCGCGATGGTATGCGATGCCCCGGGCAGCCGCGGCGTCAGCGCCTCACACCAGGGTCGTCATGGCAGCGGCGAGCAGCGCGCCGATGAGGGTGTTGAGGAAGTTGACTGCCTCGTTGTCGAGCAGGCCGCGGCGCTCGATGGTGGCGCCGACGACGCTCTCGAGCAGCGAGCCGGCAAAGGCGGCGACCACCACGGCGACGGCGCCGAGCCAGGGGTAGAGCCCGCCCCAGGCGCCGAGCAGGGCGACCAGCGCCGAGGCGGCGATCCCCGCCAGCGTGCCCTCGAGTGACACCGCGCCCTGCGTCCCGCGCGGCACCGGCCGCAGGGTGGTGACGAGGAAGGTGCGACGCCCCCAGAGCTGGCCGATCTCGCTGCCCGCGGTGTCGCCCGCGGCAGTGGCGAGAGCGCCGGCGAACGCCAGGCCGAAGAGCTGTGGATAGGGCGTCGCGACGGCGAACACTGCCGCGGCCGCTGCCACGCCGCCGTTGGCGATGGCGTGGCGGGCACTGCGCCGCCCTCCCTTCTCCTGGGCCAGCTTCGCCGCCGCCTTGCGCCGGTAGCCGAGCTTGGTGCAGGCGGTGCCGATGACGAAGAAGGCGAAGAGCAGCAGCCAGCCCCGCCAGTCGAGAGCGGCCCAGATGAGCGTCCCGAGGATCCAGCCGGTGACGGCGCCGGAGCGGTCGACGCCGCGGATGGCGTAAGCGAGGGCGGCGAGGGCGGCGTTCACCGCGGCGCCGATGGCGAGCCGGGGCAGCAGCCCCGCCGCCACCACCGCCTCCCAGCGCCCCGCGGTGAGCAGGATCGAGAGCAGCAGGAGGCCGGCGAGAGGCGGCACCGAGAGGTTGTCGTCGAGCGCCTGCGGCACCGACTCGACGGCGGCGCCGAGCAGCGCGGTGGCGAGAGCCGCGGCGAGAGCGAAGGGGATCGTGTAACTCCCGGGCGCCGTCCACAGCAGCAGCGCGGCGGCGCCGAGGGTGCCGAAGAGCACGTAGGCGAGGCTGCCCACCCAGCTCTTTCGCGGATTCCACGGGAGCTTGCGCCGCCCGAACCCCATGCCCGCGAGCGAGGCCATGCCGTCGCCGAAGGCGAGGACGCCCCACACCGCGGCGGCCACCTCGAGCCGACGGTGGAAGACGAGGATCAGCAGCAGCACGGCCACCGGGTAGAGGAGGATCCCCAGCGAGGTCCCACGTGCGGTCTCGGCCTCGCGCCACAACCGCCGCCCACCCAGGCGCGGCAGCAGCAGGAGGTTGAACAGCACCGCGGCGAGGGCGCAGGCGGCTCCCCACACGGGGCCCAGGTAGCGCAGCAGGAAGGCGATCGCGCCCACCCCCATGTGCACCACCTTGCGCGCCACCTCGCCGCGCGAGAGGCGGGCCGGTGCGGCCCCATCGCCGGCCGACGCGGCGACGCTCATCGTGGCTGCCGGCGCCAGGCGGCGCCCCCTCCGGACCGTGACCGCGTCTCGTCGCTGCCGGGAGGCCCACAGCGGGCTCCGCCCCTTCGCTGACCTGTCATCGCCGAGCTCGGCTACCGATCGTCCGCGACGCGCACCGTCCAGCAACGGTGGAGTCGGCGCGCGATTGGGGTTGCGGTCTCGGGGGCGGCCCTTCGCGTACGCGGGGAACGCGTGGACCGCCGTGAACGGCGGCACCTGGCGGTCACGAAACGGCCGGCGACGATCAAGGTTGGCGATTCTACCCGGCACCGCGGTGGCGCGACAGGGAGCCGCCGCAGGCCGGCCGACCGGGCTGCGAGGTGTGTGCGGAATCGGGATAGGGGGCAGCGGTTCTACCCGCTGCTCCCCTCCCACACCACCGGACATGCGGGTCCGCATCCGGCGGTTCGGTAGTTGAGGTTACGCGGCGAGCCGGGGTACCCCCAGCTCGTCGAAGAGGCGGTTGGGCAGAGCGATGTGCAGATCCATCGCCGAGTTGCGCCACCAGCGGCGCGCGTTACCGGCGACTCGGGCGGCGAGGACGGGCGATGCGCCGCGGGCGCGCAGCTCGCGGTAGATCGTCGTTCCTCGCCTCCACTGCTTGAGCTGAATCGCGCGCAGCCGGTGGCGAATCCACTTGTCGAGGTCACCAAAGACGCCGGGGGTCTCTGCCAGCCGAAAGTATGCTTTCCAGCCGAGTAGGTACTCCCGCAGCTTCTCGGCCACCTGCGGCAGGCTCGCCCCGCCGTTGCGCCGTGTCAGCTCCCGTACGCGCTGCTTCATCTTCCGGAGGGCTTTATCCGCCACGCGGCGCTTGGTCGCCCCGTTGGGCCCTGCCCAGAAGGCAAAGCCCAGGAAGGGGCGCCGCCGCGCCGGCGCCACCGAGCTTTTAGCTTCGTTGATGCGCAGACGCAGCGCACCGTAGAGCCTCGAAAGCAGCGCCATCACCCGCTCGCCCGCGCGTCTGCTCCGCACGTACACGTTGCAGTCGTCGGCGTAGCGGACGAAGGCGTGGCCCCGCTGCTCCAGCGCCTTGTCCACTCGATCCAAGAGCACGTTGGCCAGAAGCGGCGAGAGGGGACCGCCTTGCGGCGTCCCTTCCACGCGCTCCATCACTATCCCGCAGGCCATCACTCCGGCCTCGAGATAGCGGCGGATCAGCCGCAGGACGCGACGATCCGCAATCCGCTGCGACAACGCTCCCATGAGCGTGTCGTGGTGAACGCGGTCGAAGAATCTCTCCAGATCCACGTCCACCACCCACCGCCGACCCTCCCCGATGTACCGCTGCGCGCGACGCACAGCGTCG
Organism: Thermoanaerobaculia bacterium; assembly: GCA_963837455.1. Taxonomy (GTDB): domain Bacteria; phylum Acidobacteriota; class Thermoanaerobaculia; order Multivoradales; family JAIOJS01; genus DASYQD01. Next base: position 658,119 of record CAWINM010000001.1, read on the forward strand.
TGTGCCCGGCGTCCAGGCCGAAACCCGTAGCTGTGGTCGGAAAAGGTGGCGTCGAATTGCGGTTGCAGGACCTGCAACAGGGCCTGCTGGATGAGCCGGTCGAGCACCGTCGGGATGCCAAGCTCGCGCACCCCGCCGCCGCTTTTCGGAATCTGCCGCTGCAGCACCGCCTGAGGTCGATAGCTCCCCGAAAGCAGCTGCTCTCGGATCGCTCCCCAGCTCTGCCGCAGATACCCCGGCAGCTCCCCGACGCTCATCCCGTCTACCCCGGGGCTGCCCCCGTTCCGCTTCGACGCACGCGCCAAGACGCTCGGGCGCGAGCGGCCTGATGGAGGCGGTTTTACGGCGCCCCGGCCCTTGGCCATCGGAGCTTCGCGATTACATGCCCGCTCGCCCCGCCCGTCGCCGCCTCGGATCTGGTTTCTGTACGTCGGCCAGCGGCTTCGCTCCACGCTTCCTGCCCACGGTCGGTCGCCCTTCCGCAGTTGCGTTTCGCTTCGATCGCGATGGCCTGCTTTCGAGAGGACTTGCACCTCCTGGGTAGCGCCCGTGCCGGGCGTACACGCGAAAGGGGCCGCCCCGCGGCGGCCCCCTTGGACACGGCGGTGAGGCCGGCCGCGCCTAGTAGGTGCAGACGCGGGTCTTGCCGTTCGTGCAGTTGTTGAAGGTGATCCGGCGGCCGTAGTCGCGCACCACCGTGTTCTTGCACTGCACGGTGTCGCGGGTGAACTCCCATGTCGTGAAGCCGATGTTGCCGCGAGGGTTCGGCTGCGCGTCCACCGGCTTGGCGAACGCGATGCGGCGATTGTCTTGTCCCTGAGGAATCGTCGCCTGGTAGACCTCGATGCCGTAGAGGGTCTCACCGACCTGGTGGAGGCCGGTGAACGTCAGCCACCCGGGGTTCGCCTCGTTGTCCCACGCTCCCTGCGGATAGGTGCAGATGTACTGGATGTCGAAGCTCGGTGAGTGGGTCTGGGCGGCGGCCGCGTTGGCCAGGAAGGCGAGCGGCAGCAGCACGAACAGCGCGATCTTCCTCATGAGTCGGTCTCCTTGCCGCCTGGCGGCGGCGGTTGTTGAGACCGACCTCTAGGGCAAGCTGGCGGCCAGAGCTGAAATATCTGAAAACACTAAATTTACGATCCAGGCCGCTCCCTGATTCGGGAATCGGACCCGCTCCTGGCGGCCGCGGAGTCCCCGGCTTGGGAGCCGATCCTGCAAGGGCTCGCCGCAGGGTGGCCGGCATCGGAAGGCGCAGATCGATAGCTCGCCGCGCGCGGCGCACGACCGTGACCCGGGCCATCGCTCTCAGCCGCCCGCGCCGAGCTCTTTGAGCTTGCGGTAGAAGGTCGTGCGCGAGACACCCAGGAGCCCCATCGCACGCACCGGGTCATCCTCGGCGGCGGCCCGTGCCAGGGCGAAGGCCTCGCGCTCGGCCCGGCGGACGGCCGCCTCGAGGCCGAAGGGGTCGGCCTGTCCCGCCTGCGCACCGAGCACCCGCGCGGAGAGGTGCGGCAGGTCGAGCGGCTCGCCGCCTTCGAGCAGCAGCACCGCCTTGGCGATCTCGTTCTCGAGCTCGCGGACGTTGCCTGGCCACGCGTAGCCGACGAGCGCGCCGAGCGCGGCGCGGGTGATGCCGGCGCTCGCCACGCCGTGCTTCTCGGTCTCGCGGCGGAAGAACTGGGCGGCGAGCGCAGGGATCTCCTCGCGGCGCCGCCGCAGCGGCGGCAGCGTCGCCTCGAGAGCGGCAAGCCGGTGGAAGAGGTCACGACGGAAGCTCCCCTGCTCCACCAGCGTCGCGAGGTCGCGGTTGGTGGCAGCGAGGAAACGGACGTCCAGGGCCACCGGGTTGCGGCCGCCGAGCCGGCAGACGCTGGTGCTCTCGAGGACGCGGAGAAGCTTCGCCTGCAGCTCGGGGGCCATGTCGCCGATCTCGTCGAGGAAGACGGTGCCGCCACGCGCCCGCTCGAGGATGCCGACCCGCGCCTCCACGCCAGTAGCGACGCCGCGCTCGATACCGAACAGCTCGGCCTCCAGCAGCTCGCGCGGGAGCGCGGTGCAGTTGACCGGCACGAAGGGGCCGTCAGCGCGCGCCGAGCGCGCGTGGATCCATCGCGCCAGCACCTCCTTGCCCGACCCGGACTCGCCCAGCACGAGCACCGGTACGTCGCCGCGCGCCACCTTGCCGGCACGGCGGTAGATGCGAGCCATGTCGGGACCGAGCCCGCCGGGTGGTGGGAGATCCGTGCACGCCACGGCGCGCCGGGGGCTCGCCGCACCCGTCGATCCGGCCCGTGGACCGGCATGGCAGGTCCGCCCGGCCAGCGCGAGCAGCTCGAGCGCCAGCGCCAGGAGCGGCTCCACCGGCCGGACCTGCTCGACGTCGGCGGTGCGCAGCGACAGCCGCCAGCCCGCCGGGCCGTCGATCGCGTGGGTCGCCAGCGTCCTCGGCAGCCGACCGGCGGTGGACTGCGCGGCCACCAGCGCCTCGGCGCCGTTCGGGGACACCCGCAGCAGCTCCACCCGGCCCACCGGCAGCAGCGTGAAGAGCCGCGCGGCGAGCGCCTCGCCGGTGGCGGCCGCGGTGGCCTCGCCGGCCAGCAGCGGCGGCAGCAGCTGCCGCAGGGTCTCGGCCAGCCGCCCCCCCGCATCGAGGCCGTCGCTCGTCGGCGACCCGCTTCCCGCTCGCCACGCCTCGCCGCGAGCGGCACCCCGTTCCCACCGCCGCAGCCCCGCCGGGGTGGCGCCCACGGAGGGGGCAAAGAGGACCTCCCCTGCCGCGGGATCGGCGGGCGTCAGCATGGCGTGCACCGGGCCGAAGGCGAGCACCGCCGCACCACGCCAGGCGGTGCGGCCGATGCGCAGCCCGTGCACGAAGGTGCCGTGGCGCGAGTGCAGGTCGGTCAGCACCACACCGCCGTCGTCGACCACCTCCAGCAGCGCGTGGCGGCGCGAGACACGCGCGTCGTCGAGTGCCACGGTGGCCCCGGGGTCGGCTCCCACCAGGTGCTCGCCGAGGCCGAGGTGGAAGCGACGCACTGCCGAGCCGTCACCGGCGACCACCTTGAGCGTGACCGGGGTCCCGCTGCCGCTCACCTTCACCTCATCGGAGCTCATGAAAGGAGTCACCTCGACGCCGGCGGATCATGGGATCCCACGACGCGTTCCATCACTCCAGCGCAGAAACGGCGCGCGGGGTGTCACCGAGCCCCGCGAGCAAGGCAGCGGGCCGCCGGGCCCGGCGCGCGACGAGGACCGGACCAGACCGCCCAAAGCCGGCGGCGTGGTGGCCAGAGCCCACCCTCGGCAGCCCGCGGTTCCTCGTCGCTCTCAGCGGCCCTGCCGATGCCAGGCGCCGCTTTCCTCGAGCCACGACAGCGTCTCACCCAGCCCCTGGCGAAGGGAGCGGAAACGGTAGTCGAGGCCGCGGACGGCGGTATCGGATCGGTAGGCCCAGTCGTGGTGACAGACCTCGACGAGGTCGGGAGTGAGCTTGGGGGTGCCGCCGAAGAGGCGCGCCCACGCGCGCATCGCCGCACCCATCGCCTTCGCCAGACCGCGGGGCAGCCATCGCTTCGGCATCGGCACGCCGGAGAGCTCCTCGACGGCGGCGTAGAAGTCGCCGAGGCTGACGTTGTCGCCGGCGAGCACGTAGCGGCCGCCGGTGGGCGCCCGCTCGAGCGCCGTCCGCACGCCGGCGGCGACGTCGTCGACGTGCACGTAGCTCCAGCGCCGGGTGCGATCGCCCACCAGTGCCGGCAACCGGCGGTGCAGCCCCTCGACGATGCCACGCACCACCAGGTTGCCCTCGGTCATCACACCCGGACCGTAGATCACTCCGGGGTAGACGACGACCAGCGGCGCGCCGGCGGCGATGGCCTCGCGGGCGCGGCGGTCGGCGAGGGTCTTGGTGCGCTCGTAGTCGTTGATCCACCGCCGCTGCCGCGGCTCGGCGCTCTCGTCGAGCTCGCCGCCGGGGCCTCCCTCGGTGGGCCCGAGGGCGATGAAGCTCGACACGTAGACGAGGCGCCACACTCCCGCCTCGGTAGCCGCCCAGAGCACGTTCTCGAGGCCGCCGACGTTGACGCGATCGAACTCGGCGGCGCTCGCCACCAGCTTGACCAGCGCCGCCGCGTGGACGATCGCCTCCTGCCCGCGGGCGGCGGCCACCAGGCTGGCGCGGTCGGTGACGTCGCCGGTGGCGAAGGCGACCTCGGCCGGGAAGCCCTCGCGCGACGCGGTGGGACGCACCAGCAGGGTGAGCTGGTGGTCGCCGGCGAGGCGACGCACGACGGCGCGGCCGAGAAAGCCAGTGCCCCCGGTGACGAGCACCTTCACCGCCGCGCCTCCGCCGCCACCTCGTCGCGACTCCACTGCCAGAGCTCGCGCACGGCGTCGGCGAGGCTGTGGCGCGGCACCCAGCCGAGGGCGGCCAGCGGCGCCGCGCTGCCGCACAGCAGCGGGATGTCCACCGGCCGCAGGTAGCGCTCGTCGAGCACCACCTCGACGGTGAGACCGCTGATGCCCAGTAGCTCGTCGAGCGCGGCGCGGATCGAGCAGGCGCGGCCCGAGGCGACGTTGTACACGCGCCGCCGCTCGCCGGCTTCGACCAGCAGCGCCAGCGCATCGGCGCCATCGGCGACGTGCACGAAGTCGCGACGCGCCTCGAGGTTGCCTACCGCCAGCACCGGCCGCCGGCGGCCGGCGTCGATCTCCGCCAGCTGCTGAGCGAACGCCGGCAGCGCGAAGCGCGGCGATTGGCCGGGCCCGATCATGTTGAAGGGGCGCACCACGGTGCCCCCCGCCGCCAGCACCAGCCGCTCCGCTGCCGCCTTGGTGAGTGCATAAGGGGAGAGCGGCGCCGCTGGTCTCGCTTCGCCGATCGGCTGCTCCGCGTCCGGCACCGTGCCATAGACCTCGGCGCTGCTGGCGAACAGCATCGGCACGCCGCCGGCGGCGGCGAGCACCGCCTCGGTGCCGAGGAAGTTGACGCGGAAGTAAGTCGGCATCGCCTGCCACGAGCTGCCGACGTGAGCGAGCCCTGCGAGGTGGACGATGCGGTCGGGGCGGAAGGCGACGACCGCGGCGCGCAGGGAGGCCTCGACCTCCGCCGCCCCGGCGGCGAGGTCGAGCCGGTAGAGCTCGACCCCCGGCAGCTCCAGGCGTTCGTCGAGGTGGGTGCCGCCCACCTCGTGCCGCCGCGCCTGCAGGGCGCGCGCGAGATGGTGGCCGACGAAGCCCGAGACACCGGTGACGAGAACGCGCATGGCCGCCGGCTCAGGGGCGCCGCAGCCGCTCCCGCCAGTAGGCGAGCAGGTCGGCGAGGGTGCGCTCGAAGGGGATCTCCGGCGCCCAGCCGGTGTCGGCGCGGAACTTCGAGCTGTCACCGATCAGGCGCACCACGTCCGAGGGGCGCATGCGCTCGGGATCCGGCTCGACCCGCACCTCGGCCGTCGACAGCGCCAGCAGGCGATCGAGCAGGGCCTGGATGGTGATGCCGCTGCCGGTGGCGACGTTATAGACCTCACCGGGCTTGCCCCTGGTGACGGCGAGCCAGTACGCGCGCACGGTGTCGCGCACGTCGGTGAAGTCGCGCACCGCCTCGAGGTTGCCGACGCGGATCACCGGCTCCTGCTGGCCTGCCTCGATCGCCGCCAGCTGCTTGGCGAAATTGGAGGTCACGAAGACGTCGCCGCGACGCGGGCCGGTGTGGTTGAAGCCGCGGGTGCGCACCGTCCGCAGCCCGTAGCTCTGGAAGTACTGGTAGCCCATCATGTCCTGCGCCACCTTCGACACCGCGTACGGCGAGAGCGGGCGCAGCGGGTTGGACTCGGTGATCGGCACCTCGTCGGGGTGGACGAGCCCGTACTCCTCGCTCGAGCAGGCGATCTGGATCACCGGGTCGAGAGCGAGGAAGCGCACCGCCTCGAAGAGGTTGGTCTGGCCCGTGATGTTGGTCACCAGGGTGTCGTTGGGTGCCTTCCAGCTCGACGGCACGAAGCTCTGCGCGGCGAGGTGGAAGATCGCGTCGGGGCGCGCCTGCGCCAGCGCGTGGTGGACCGAGGTGTAGTCGCGCAGGTCGCACTCGACCATGCGCAGGCGACCGCGCACCCCCTCGAGGTTCTCCATCCGGCTGCGCCAGCGGTAGAGGCCCCACACCTCGACGTCGGGGTGGTCGCCGAGCAGGTACTCCGCCAGGTGCGAGCCGGCGAATCCGGTGACGCCGGTGATCAGGACACGCATCGGATGTGACTCCTCTAGTGCCAGTCGAACCGACCTCGACGCAGGCCGGTCAAGTATTCCGAGAGGCCCCAGCCCCAGTGCTCGACGCGGCGCCCGAGCAACGCCTCACAGCGATCGACGGCGAGCACCGAGTAGGCCGGACGCCGCGCCGGGCGCGGCATCTGGGCGGTGGTCAGCGGCACTACCTCGATCCGGCGGTCCCAGAGGCCGGCGATCTCGCAGGCGAACTGCCACCAGGACACCGGCTCGCGGTTGCGGTAGTGGACGATGCCGCGCGCCCCGCAGGTCGCCAGGTCGCAGAGCGCAGCGGCAAGGAACGGCGTGTAGGTGGGGCACCCGATCTGGTCGTCGACCACCCGCAGCGGCAGGCTGCCGGCGACGATGAGCCGCAACATGGTGGTGACGAAGCTCCTGCCGCCCGGCCCGAAGAGCCAGCTGGTGCGCACCACCAGGCTGCCGTCGTAGGCGAGCGCGCGCTCCTCGCCGCGGCGCTTGCTGGCGCCGTACACCGACAACGGGGCGGCGGCATCGTCCTCGCCGTAGGGCTGGCGCCGCTCGCCGTCGAAGACGTAGTCGGTGGAGACGTGCACCAGCACCGCCCGCGCCGCGCGTGCGGCGGCGGCGAGGCCGCCCACCGCGTCGCCGTTGATGGCGAAGGCCAGCTCCCGCCGCTCCTCGCAGGCATCGACAGCGGTCACCGCGGCGCAGTTGAAGACCGCCTCCGGCGTGAAGTCGCGGACCCAGCCGTCGACAGCAGCCGCATCGGTGACGTCGCCCTGCGCGCGAGGGATCGCGAGCACCGGCCAGCCCCGGCGCCGCGCCTCGCTCACCACCGCCCGGGCCAGCATGCCGCCGCCGCCGAAGACCAGCGACCGCACCCCTATTGGACCCCGACCTCGCAGTTGTCGCCGAGCATGAAGCGGTACGCCTTGGGCTTGTAGTCGGTGCGCGTGATGCGGGTGTTGCGGCCGATCAGCGAGCCGTCGATGCGCAGCGGGATGTCGCGGATCTCGCAGCTGGCGAGGACGATCGAGTTCTCGATCTCGCAGCGCGACAGCACGCAGCCATCGCCGATCGAGGTGTAGGGGCCGACGAAGGCGTTCTCGAGGCGGGCGCCGGCACCGAGGATGGCGGGGCCGCGCACCAGCGAGTCGACGAGCTCGACTCCGGCGCCGAGCTCGACCCGTCCCTCGACCCGGCTGCGCACCCCGATCTCGCCGTGGCGGTTCGACTCGATGCGCTCGAGCACGATGTGGTTGGCCTCCAGCATGTCCTCGAGCTTGCCGGTGTCCTTCCACCACCCCTGCACGCGGTGCGGGTGGACGACCAGGCGGCGGTCGATGAGGTCCTGAATGGCGTCGGTGATCTCGAGCTCGCCGCGGGCGCTGGGGCGGATCCGCTCGACCGATTCGAAGATGTGATGGTCGAACATGTAGACGCCGACTAGCGCCAGGTTGGATGGAGGCACCGGAGGCTTCTCGACCAGGCGGTGGACGGCGCCGCCGCCGTTGAGCTCGGCGACGCCGAACTGCTCGGGGTTGGGCACCTCGGCGAGCAGGATCATGGCGTTGCACTCGCCGCGCCGGAACTCCTCGACCAGGCTGGTGATGCCGCCGGCGATCAGGTTGTCGCCGAGGTACATGACGAAGGGGTCACGGCCGAGAAACGGCGCCGCCACCTTGACCGCGTGGGCGAGGCCGAGCGGGGCCTCCTGCGGGATGTAGGTGACGCGGGCGCCGAAGCGGCCGCCGTCGCCCACCGCCGCCATGATCTCGTCCCTGGTGTCGCCGACGATGATGCCGATGTCGCGGATGCCGGCGGCGACGATCGCCTCGATGCCGTAGAACAGCACCGGCTTGTTGGCCACCGGCACCAGCTGCTTGGCCGAGGTGTAGGTGATCGGGCGCAGGCGGGTGCCCTTGCCCCCGGCGAGGACGAGGCCCTTCACGTCACAGCCCTTGCGTCTCGCCGCCGTTGAGGTCGAGGAAGGTGCCGACGTTCTTGAGGTCGACCGAGAACACGTAGTCGCGGCGGCGGACGTTGGTGATGGTGGACTCGTGGAACTCGAGGTGGAAGGCGTAGCAGCTGCCGGTGTAGGTGAGCAGGTGGCGCTGGTCGCGCAGCAGTGTCTTCTCGAAGTCGTAGGTGAGGTAGCTGCTGAGGTTGAGGTGAGAGCCGAACAGCGACAGGGTGGTGCCGAAGGTGCCCTGGTTGGTGAGCACGTCGCCGGTGGTCGCCCGCCAGCTCGGCGTCCAGGTGAAGTCGAAGCGCTGCTTGCCGAGGCTGACGTTGCCACTCGCCTGCACGCTGGTGAGCTGCCGGAACAGCACGCTGTAGTTGGCGTCCAGGCGCAGCCCGAAGCGCGTCGAGGGGTAGGCGCGCAGGCTCGCCTGCAGCGGCCCCAGCGCGCTGTGCTGGCCGAGACCGCTCTCGAGCGGCTGCTCGGTGTCGAAGCCGTAGTTGCGCGAGATCTCGAGCGAGAGGATCTCGCGCGCGCTCCCCCCCTTGGTGGGATCGGAGGGCTTGGCGAGCAGCCGGTTGGCGATCGTGACCCTGCCGACGTTGGTGCCGCGCGCCTGCTGGGAGTCGATCTGGTCGAAGATCGGCACCTCGTTCTGCTGGTCGAATTTGCCGAGGTACGACCAGGCGAAGCGCGGCTCGATGATGTGCTTGAACTTGCCGAAGCTGCCGACGCTGCCCTCGAAGATGCGCGAGAAGGACGGTCCGATCAGCTCGGCGCCGCCAAACGGCAGCGAACGGGTGAGACTCTGGCCGGTGAAGGTGGGCTGCCCCGCGGCAGTGGTGCCGGTGGTGTCGCCGTACCAGGTCAGGTTGCCGCCGCCATTGAGCGTCAGCGACAGCCAGGGCACCGGCGACAGCGGCACCCGCAGCTGCGGCTGCAGGTAGAAGCGCGGGTAGGTCGACTGGTTGAGCCCGCGGTCGACGCCGAGGTAGTCGGCGGTGCTGTCGACCGCGGCATAGAACACGGTGTGCCCCAGCCGTGTCGGCCGCAGCTTGTACTGCAGCTCGGGAAGCCGCTTGAGGTCGATGATGTCCTCGGCGGTGAGGAAGGTGCGGCGGCGGTCCACCAGCACGTTGAGCGACTCGTTGCCCCAGTTGCCGGTGACGAAGGCATCGGAGTAGATCGAGTTCTTCGCCTTGGTGGCGAGGCCGCGCTCGAAGTCGCGGAAGTAGTCGAAGTCGGAGTAGTCCTCGAACTGCACCACGCCGCGCAAGCCGAGCGGCAGGTCGCGGGTGTCGTGCTCCCAGCTCACCTTGTAGCGCAGGCTCTTGCGCGACGGCAGCGGGTCGTGGATGCCATAGATGCGCATCACCCCGCTGGTGCCATCGCTCGGGTGGTAGCGCAGCTCGTCGCCGATCCCGTAGTAGCTCTTGCTGTAGAGGTCGCCGTAGAGGGTGGTGTCCCAGCTCTTGCCCATCACCTGATAGTAGGCGAGCCCGAGGTAGGCGCCGCGGATCGCCGAGCTGCCGATCTTGGGCACCAGCAGCCCCGACGAGCGGTCGGTCTTGGTGGGCCAGATCATGCGCGGCACGTAGAACACCGGCACGCCCTTGATCCGCATGCTGGCGTTCTTGACGTGCGCGTAGTCCTCGAGCCGGAGACGGGCGTGGCTGACGCGGAAGCTCCACGGCGGCCGGTCGCCCTGGCAGGAGGTGAAGGTACCGTTCTCGATGACGTACTGGTCCTCGCCCACCTTGTCGACGCGGTCGCCGCTGAAGTAGATCCCGGGCTGGGCGGCACCGACCGCCTGGCGCAGGGTGCCGGTCTTGGTGTCGAGGTTGAAGGTGGCGGAGGTGCCGGCGAGCCGGCTGGGGCCCTGGTCGATGACCACGTGCCCCACCGCGGTGAGCTCCTTGGTGGTGAGGTCGATCGACAGGATGTCGGCGGCGAGGTCGAGGTCCTGGTAGTGGAGGCGCACGGCGTCGGTGAGCACCGCGTAGTTCTCACGCTCGTACTCGAGCGATCCCGCCGAGCCGGTGGCTTGCCCGCCCCCCTTCTCGGGGGGGAACGGCAAGGTGAAGCTGATGCGCTTGGTGGTGGGCTCGGGCGCTGGCGGCGGCGCTCCCGGGGGTAGCGCCGAGGTGGGCGCCGCCGGCGTCGCGGGGGTGCCGGGCAGGGGCGGGCCGCCGGTCGACGACGGCAGTGGGGTCGTGCCGCCGGAGACCGCCCGCGCCGGTGTGTCGGGCGGCGGCTGCGGCGCCGTGGTGGTCTCCTGCATCGCCACCAGCAGCAGCCCCGCGAGCAGCTGCGGCGCGGCGATCATCCTCGACCCGCCACTGCCGCCGCCTGCCGGGCGACGCTCGTCGCGGCGCCGATGGCGCTCAATCCAGGCACTCCAGCACCACTGCCGTCGCCTCGCCACCGCCGAGGCAGATGCCGGCGCAGCCGATGCGGCCACCCCGCTCGGCGAGCGCGTGCAGGAGCGTCACCAGGATGCGGGCGCCCGAGGCGCCGATGGGATGGCCCAGAGCCACCGCGCCGCCGCGCACGTTGAGCTTGTCGTGGAGCACGCCGAGGTCGTGCATGGCGGCCATCGCCACGGCCGCGAACGCCTCGTTGACCTCGAAGAGGTCGACGTCGCCGACCTCGCACCCCGCCTTGTCGAGCGCCCGCCGCATGGCGGTGATGGGGGCGGTGGTGAACCACTCCGGCTCCTGGGCGAAGCTCGCCTGCGCCACCAGCCGCCCGATCGGTTTCCTGCTCAGCCGCGCCGCATGCTCGGCGGTGGTCAGCACCAGAGCTGCGGCGCCGTCGTTGATCTTGCTCGAGTTGGCGGCGGTCACCGTGCCGCCGTCGGGCTGGAAGGCGGGCCGCAGCTTGGCCATCTTCTCGAGGTCGGCACGAAACGGCTCCTCGTCGCGATCAACGACCGTGGACCCCTTCCGTCCCGGCACCTCGACGGCAACGATCTCGTCCGCCGAGATCCCCTGCTCCGACGCCTCGCGAGCCCGCCGGTAGCTCTCTCGCGAGTACTCGTCCTGCGCCTCGCGGGTGAACTGGTAGTGCGCCACGCAGGTCTCGGCACAGCTGCCCATGTGCTTGTCGCCGTACGGATCCCAGAGGCCGTCGTGGATTATCGAGTCGATCAGCTTGCCGTGGCCCAGCCGCAGCCCGTCACGGGCGCCGGCGGCGAGGTAGGGAGCGTTGCTCATGCTCTCCATCCCACCCGCTGCCACCAGCGTAAACTCACCGACCCGCAGGTCGTTGGCGGCGCTCATCACTGCCCGCATCCCCGAGCCGCACACCTTGTTGATGGTGATGGCGCCGGTGGACGGCGGGCAACCGGCGCCGAGCGCCGCCTGGCGGGCCGGAGCCTGCCCGAGCCCGGCCGGCAGGACGCAGCCCATGTAGACCTGCTCGATGGCGACCGGCTCAACGCCCGCCCGCTCGATCGCTCCGCGCAGCGCGGCGGCGCCGAGGGCGGGGGCCGGCAGACCGGCGAGCGCGCCCTGGAACGAGCCGATGGGTGTGCGCGCCGCGCTCAGTATGACGACGTCCGGCATAATAGCCCCCGCTGTTTGGGAGTGTCGGCGGGCGCCCGCCGCGGAAGCGCCCGGATGCTAACACAGGCCCCCCCGCCCCCTCGCCGGCTGCTCGCCATCGACTTCGGCGAGAAACGCATCGGGCTTGCCATCTCCCAGGGCACCCTGGCGCTGCCCCTCGCCACCCTGCGCCGCGGCAGTGACGTGGCCGCGGTGGCAGCCCTCACTGCCCTCGTGCGCGACGAGGGCGTCACCGGCCTGGTGGTGGGAGAGCCGCGTCGCCTCGACGGCACCGCCGGCGACGCCGCGCGCCGCGTGCGCGCCTTCGCTCGCAAGCTGGCGGCGGCCACCCGCCTCCCCTGTTCCTTCGTCGGCGAGGCGCTGACCAGTCGCGCCGCCGAGGCGCGGCTGCGCGAGGCCGGCGTCGATCCGCGGCGCCACCCCGAGCGCGTCGATCAGGTCGCGGCCCAGCTCCTGCTCGAGGAGGCGCTGCGCGAGGAGGCGCCGCGCCCGCGAGCACCCGCCGACGCCGGCGGCGAGCTCGATACCGGCGCGCCCGGTGGCGGCGACTCCGGCGCCACCGCGGCGCGCGGGAAGCCCGAGGAAGGCGAAGGATGAGCGCCCGCGCCGCCCGTTCCACGGCCCGGTCTCGCGGCACCAGGTCGCGGCGCCCGGGGCGCCTGCGCCGACTGCTGCGCTTCGTCGCCGCGCTCGTCCTGCTCCTCGCGCTCGCCCTCGGAGCCGGAGCTCTCTGGGTGTGGCACCTTCTCGACACCCCCTACGCCGGCTTCACGGGTGAGCAGCACGTGAGAATCGAGCCGGGGGAGAGCGGCACGGCGATCCTCACCACGCTCGACCGCGCCGGGGTGATCCTCGACGCCCGGCTGGCGCGGCTGTGGCTGCTCGCCCACGGCGACCCGCCGCTGCAGGCGGGCGAGTACCTCTTCCGGCCGCCGCTCACCACCGCGGAGGCGCTGGGCAAGGTGATCCGCGGCGAGGTCGTCGCGCACCGTGCCACCGTCCCCGAAGGCCTGACCCTCGACGAGACCGCGGACCGCCTGGTGGCCGCCGGCCTCGGCGACCGCGACGCCCTGCTCGCCGCCATGCGCGCACCTGAGTCGATTGCCGATCTCGACCCCGAGGCCAAAGACCTCGAGGGGTACCTCTTCCCCGACAGCTACACCTTCGCCACCAACACTGCGGCGCGCGCCGTCGTGGCGGCGATGGTGGCCGACTTCCGCCGCCGCTGGCAGGCGACGGTGGCGTCGCGGCTGCCGCTCGACGGCGGCCGCACCGTGCGCGAGGTGGTGATCCTGGCGAGCATCGTCGAAAAGGAGGCCCGGGCTCCCGCCGAGCGGCCGCTGATCGCCGCCGTCTATGCCAACCGGCTGCAGCGTGGCATGGGCCTGTTTGCCGACCCGACCATCATCTACGCACTCAAGCGGCTCGGCCGCTGGAACGGCAACGTGCGGCGCGCCGACCTCGCGCTCGACTCCCCTTACAACACGTATCGTCACGCCGGGCTGCCACCGGGTCCGATCTGCTCGCCGGGAGTGGAGAGCCTGCTCGCCGCCGCCCGGCCGGCCGACGTGCCCTACCTCTACTTCGTCAGCCGCAACGACGGTACGCACGTCTTCGCCACGTCTCTCGACGAGCACAACCGTAACGTGGCGACCTGGCAGCGCCGCTACTGGCGCGACCGGCGGGCAGCGGCAGCGCCGACGCCGACACCCGCGCGGCGCCGCCGGCGGCGCTGATTCGTCCCGCCGGCACGGCCCGCCGCGGGGCTGTGCTGCGTTTGACAGTGCCCATTCGTTGAGGTATCAAAGAGTCCGGCCAAGCCCCCGACAAGTCGCGAGGAGTCACGGAATGAACATCCGGGAGCAGTTCGGCAAGTATCTCCTCCTCAAGAAGCTGGCCGAGGACGCGCTCGGGGAGACCTTCCGCGCCGGCCGCGTGGGCCCCCACGGCATGGAACAGGTGGTGCTGCTGCGGGTGTTCAACGGCACCGGCATCGACGCCGGCACGCTCTCCACCTCGCTCGCCAAGCGGCGGACGGTGCACCAGGCGCTGGTCTCTCCCAACATCGGCACCGGCGTCGACCTCGGCGAGGTGCGCGGGGTGCCGTTCGTCGCCTACGACTACATCTCGGGCAAGGACCTCGCGGCACTGCAGGAGCAGGCCCGCCGGCGCAACCATCCGATCCCCTCCGATCACGCCCTGCTGATCGCCGAGCGCATCGCGCTCGCCCTCGCCGTCGGCTACGAGACCCGCCTCGACGATGAGCGCGTGCTGCACGGCTGCGTGCTGCCGCAGCTGGTGATGATCTCCAACGAGGGTGAGACCCGGCTGCTCGGTTTCGAGGCCGCGCCCGGCCTGCGCCAAGTAGTGCGGGCGAGCGTGGCCACCAAGCCGCTCGCCCGCTACCTCTCCCCCGAGGCGCGTGCCGGCGCCGCGGCCAGCAAGTCCGACGACGTCTACTCGCTGGGAGCCATCCTGCTCGAGCTGCTCACCAGCGCGCCGGTGCCCACCGACGGCGACTTCGCGGCGCTGATCGATCACGCCGAGCTCTCCTCCGAGGGGGCGCCCCTGCCCGACGATCTCAAGCGGCTGCTCAAGCAGAGTCTCACCACGCAGGACAAGCGCATCGGCGACGTCATCACCTGGCACAAGTCGCTGTCGCGGATGATGTTCGAGGGGCAGTACAACCCCACCACGTTCAACCTCGCCTTCTTCATGCACAACCTCTTCCGCGACGAGATCGAGAAGGAGTCGCGCGAGATCGAGGTCGAGAAGACGATGGAGCTGCAGCTGCCGCCTGCCGCCGCCATCGCCGCCGCCGGCGCCCCGGCCGGTGCCGCGCCGCCACCGTCGCCAGTGGTCAAGGCACCCACGTTCGCCTCGGTCTCCTCCGAGCTGCGCGAGCCCACCGGAGTGACGAGCGACACGCAGGTGCGGGCGCGGAAGAAGGCCGGCCGCACCAAGCTCATCCTCGGCACCGTGGCGGCGCTCCTGGTGATCGGTGTCGGCGTGGTGGTGATGCTGGTGATGCAGGGCAAGCTCAGTCTCACTCCCGCGGCCGCCAAGCCGAAGGCCACTGCCGCCGCCGCGGCGCCGACTCCCGACAAGGCCGTGCTACAGCAGCAGGCGGCGGCGCAACAGGAGGAGGCCAAGCGTCTCGAGGCCGAGTACCAGCAGATGCTCGAGAAGCAGAGCAAGGATCTCCAGCAGCGCTACGACGAACAGCTGGCGGCACTGCGCAAGGAGATGGACGCGGCGCGGGTGAAGGCCGAGCAAGCACGACAGGCCGCCGACGCGCCGCCGCCGAGCCGACCGGCGCCCTCGACGGCGCCGACCGTGGTCGCCTCGCTGCCGCCAAGGCCGGTGGCCACCCAGGTCGCGGCTCTACCCCTGCCGACGGCGACCCTCGCGGCGGCGCCGGCGCCGTCGCTGGCCGCACCCCCACCGCCGCCACCAGCAGCCGCCCCGGCGCCTCCGCTCCCCACTGACGTCGCCTCCACCGAGGCAGCCTCGCCGCCTCGCGGCTCGACCCCCCCTCGCCTGCTGGCGCGCCCGCAGCCGAGCTACCCCACCATCGCCCAGCGCATGCGCAAGGAGGCGACAGTGGTGATCCGGGTGCTCGTCGACGAACGCGGCCATGTCATCCAGGCCGAGCTCAAGGGGGACCCGGCAGGGTTCGGCTTCGACCAGTCGGCCCTGCAGGCCGCCCGCGGCGCGCGCTTCGCACCCGCCATCGAGGACGGGCAGCCGGTCAAGATGTGGGTGGATCTGCCGATCCACTTCCAGCTCTAGGCGGGGTACCACCGGACTGGCGCTTGGGCCGCGGACACCGCGAGGTGCGTCGGCCTCTCGTCGGCGGCGGCACTAAGATCGGCGCGGAGGATCGTTTGCCCGACCGTCAACCCCCCCTCGCCAGCTCCGCCGCACCCACCGCCACGCCCGAGCTCGCGCTGCTGCGTCATGCGCTCGCCGGTGTCGAGCCACCGCGGTCACGGCGGGTGTTCGTCAACCGGGCGCTGCGCATGGAGCGGATCGGCTGCGTCGGCTTCGACCTCGACTGGACCATCGCCCCTTACTACCGGCTACCCATCGAGGAGCTGATCTTCGAGCTCGCCCTCGACCGCCTGGTCAGTCACTTCGACTACCCGCCGGTGGTGCGCCATGCCGAGTTCCGCCCTCACTTCCCACACCGTGGCGTCATCGTCGACCGCGAGGCCGGGGTGGTGCTGAAGATGGACCGCCACCGCTACGTCGGCCGCGCCTACCTCGGCCGCGAGCAGCTCGACGGCAACGAGCGGGCGCGGCTCTACCGGCTCGAGCGGCTCGACCTGCGCAGCGAGCGCTTCTACTGGGTCGACACCCTCTTCGAGCTGCCGGAGGTGAACCTGCTCGCCGAGCTGGTCGAGCTGTCGCGGCGACATCTCCTCGATCCTCCCTCCTACGGCAGCCTCTTCGCCGACGTTCGCGCCGCCGTCGACGGCGTGCACGCCGACGGACCGCTCAAGCCGCGCATCGCCGCCGACCTGCCGCGCTACCTGCCGCGCGATCGCGACCTGGCGCTGGCGCTCACCCGACTCCGGCTGCCGGAACGCAAGCTGATCCTCATCACCAACTCCGGATGGGATTACACCAACCGCCTCTGCTGCTACCTCTTCGATGGCGTGCTGCCGGGCCTCGACAGCTGGCGGCAGCTGTTCTCGCTGGTGATCGTCGAGTCGAGGAAGCCGCTCTTCTTCCGCAAGCGGCGCCCCTTCGTCGAGCTCGACGACTCGGGACGGCCGCTCGGCGAGGTGGAGACGCCGAGCTGGGGCAAGGCCTACGCCGGCGGTAGCCGCTGGGGCCTCGAGGACCTCATGCAGATCCCCGGCGAGGGCTTCCTCTACGTCGGCGACCACATCTACGGCGACATCGTGTCGAGCAAGCTCACCTCGACCTGGCGCACGGCACTGGTGCTCTCCGAGCTCGAGGAAGAGCTCGACAAGCAGCAGGACCAGCTGCCGCAGCTGCGCCACCTCGACGCCCTCAAGGGGGAGCTGTCGACGATGGGGCACAAGATGGACGACCTGCGCGACGTCCTCCACCTCTACGGCCGGCACCCCGGGGAGGAGCCCGCCGAGACGCTCGCCGAGACCCGCGGCCGTCTCGACCAGCTGCAGCAGGAGCACCGCGCACTGCGCCGCCGTGCCGCCGCACTCGAGGAGCAGATCGCCACCCGCTACAACCCCACCTGGGGGTCGGTCTTCAAGCAGGGCGGCAGCCAGAGCCTGTTCGGCAGCCAGGTCCACGACTTCTCCTGCATCTACACCTCGCGAGTGGCCAACTTCGCCTACTACGGCGCCAATCACTACTTCCGCGTGCTCAAGGACCCGATGGCCCACGAGCTGGAGCTGTGAACGTCCCCGCGCGGCGAGCGGGCCGGGGCCGTCCCTTGCTCCTCGCCGTCGCGGTGGCGGTCGGCGTCGGCGCCCGGTTGTGGCTGATCCTCGGCTCGGTCGGCACCGACGACGTCGGCAACTGGGCGCTGTGGGCGGAAGCCGGCCGTCGCTTCGGTCTGGTCCGCGCCTGGCAGGGGGCGCCGCAGTTCATGCACCCCTGGCTCGCCCTCGCTCAAGCAGTGCTGCTGCGCCGCCTCGCGGACGGCAGCGGCGTGCCGTTCGGCGACCTGCTGCGGCTGGTGCAGCTCGCCGCCGACCTCCTCGCCTTTGGGTGTCTGCTCGCCCTCGGTCGCCGCACCGGCGTCGGCGAGTGGGTGGCGCCCTTCTACCTGCTGGCGCCGCCGGCGGTGCTGATCAGCGGCTTCCATGGCAACGTCGATCCCACCATGGTGGCCCTCGTCCTCGCCGCCGCCGCGTGGCTGGCGTGCCGCCCGGCGGCCGCCGGCGCCGTGCTGGCGGCGGCGACCGGGCTCAAGGTCGTTCCCCTACTGCTCGCACCGCTGTTCTTCGCCGCGGCGCGGACGCGTCGCTGGCGATTCACGGCCGGCTGGGCGGTCACGATGGCGCTGCTGTTCGGTCTGCCGACCCTGCTCGGTGGCGTCTCGCTGCTGCGCCACATCCTCTCCTACCGCGGGGTCGGCAACTGGTGGGGCCCGGTGTCGATGCTGGTCGCCGGCGGGCGCGGGAGACCGTGGCTGGCGCCGGCGCTCGCATGGGTGACGACGATCGACCCCCTGTTCATCGTTGCCGCCGTCCTCGGCATCGCCGCCTGGCTCTGGCGTCGGCTCGAGGTCGACGCCGATCCCTCGCACGACCTCGCCCTGCTGCTCGCCGCGTGTGGCATGGTGCTCACGGCCCTGATCGTGGCCGGCACCGGTTTCGGCGTGCAGTACCTGCTGTGGCCGGTCCCATTCCTGCCCTTCTTCACTCGCGCCGTGGTGCGTGTGCTCGTCGTCGCCGCCACCTCGGTCTTTCTCGTCGTCGTCTACACCCACTGGGCAGGTGGCTTCCCGTGGTGGCTGGCGCTCTCCACCCGGCCAGGCGCGACGACCGACGCGATGGTCTATGGCGGCTGGGGCGTCTGGGCGACGCTCGCCGCGGCGCTGGCGCTCGCACCGAGCTCGCTGCCCTGGCGGCTCGCCCCGGAGCGCGACGGCAAGACCTCGTAGACCCGCAGCAGAGGCATCAGGGAGCCGTCGGGGAGCTGGCGGCTGGCCGGGCTGCGATAGACCTCGCGCAGGAAGGGGAGACCGCGCGACCAGGCGAGCCGTGCCGCCATGGTGCGCCGGAAGCGCACTCCGCCGCCGGCGGCGTCCTCGCTCCACGGTCGCGGGTCCTCGCCGGCGAGCGGAGCGAGGACCCACGGCGGCGCCGGCGAGGTCGGCGCCACGATCCAGCGCACGTCGTGCCGCCGCAGCAGCTCGTGCGCCGCGCCGGGATCTTCGAGGAGCCAGAAGCGGATGCCGTCCTCGAAGCTGGCCCGCTGACCGTAGGGGCCGAGGGGGTTGGCGAGGGTGGGCCGGCGCGACAGCCAGTGGATCCAGTGACCGTAGCTCCACGGCGCGAGCACGGCGCCGCTCGCCGTGCCGTGGGGGTCCCTCCAGGCCGGTGAAGGGGGTGCGGCCTGCTCGAGGAAGGCGGTCACCGGCTCCATCCCGCTCGTCACCAGGTCGTCGCTACGGGTGTAGAGGCACTGGCCCGCGAGCCCCGGCAAGGGCACGAAGGCGGCGAGACCGGGAAGCAGCGAGACTGCCATCGCCGCTCGCGGCGCAGCGCGCGGCAGCCGCGTCCAGACCAGCCCGCCGAGCACCGCCAGCGGCATCGCCGCCGTGTGAACGTAGCGCGCCTGGACGAGGGCGAGCAGCAGTGCCCCCACCGTCCAGGCGACGGTGAGCCCAAAGGCGGCGTCGCCACGCCGACGCGCACGCCAGCAGAGCGGCACCAGCACGAGCGGCAACGCCGAGAGCCGCACCAGCGCCGGCCGCGGGTCGAGGGGGCCGAGCAGGCGCAGCAGCGGACGCGACTCCGCCGCCGCGGCGAGGAACGGATCCTGGCGCCCGGCGTAGCCGAGCCCCAGCGCCAGCGAGCCCGCCACCCGGGGCAGCAGGGCCACGAAGGCGACCAGCAGCACGGCGCCGGCGATGACGGCGGCGCGCCGCTCGGTGGCCGAGAGCGCGGCCCGGCCGGCCAGCGCCACCACCGCGCCTGCCGCTCCGAGGGCGGCGAGCGCCGCCACGTGGAGCCACGACAGCCCGGCGAACCCTCCGGCGCCGAGATGGCTCCAGGCGCTCCGCGCCGCGAACGGCGCCACCCCCGCCGCTGCGACGAACGCGCCGCAGGCGAGCGCCACTCCGGCGCGCGCTGTCTTGCGGAAGCCGGTGCCGGCGACCGCACCCACGAGAGCCATGCCGATGAGGACGAGGTGGAGCTCGCTCCCCGTCCAGGTGAGGGGCAGCGCCGCCAACCCTACCGCGGCGAGGGCGGCCGCGGCAGGGAGGCGTCCCCGCTCCTCCCCGAGCGCCAGCGCCAGGCCCAACAGCACGAGCAGGGTCAGCGCCTCCACCGCCGGGTCGTGGTCGAGCGCCCCGAGGAGCGTGTAGCGGACCGCCGCCGGCAGCACCGCGGCGAGCATGGCGGCGGCGACCGCCGCGTCGCGACCCGCCAGACGCCGCGCCAGCGCGGCGGCGAGCAGCACCTGGAGGATGCCCAACAGCACCGGTAGCCGCGCCCCCACCGCCTCGAGTGCCGGCACGGGGGCCGCCGGGTAGAGCCTCGCGAGCGCCGCCAGACCGAAGTCGAAGAGCGGCCCCCACTGGACCAGGCCACCGGTTGGCGGCCCCAGGAACGGGTCGTGCTGGGGCACCCGCGGCCAGTCGCCGAGGGTGAGCAGCGCCCGCCTCAGGTGGTAGTAGCCGTCGGTGCCGTCGAGGTGCGGGTGCACGCCGGCGAACACCTGCGGCGCCGTGCCCAGGCGCAACAGCAGTCCCAGCAAGCAGGCCGCCAGGATCAACGCGCGATGGTGGCGACCGCCGGTCGCGGCGTCCCCCGGCAGCGGCCCGCTCATCCGCCGAGCGAGTACTCGCGCCCTTCCACCGGCAGCACGACGCGAGCGCTGGTGAGCCCCTCGAGGCGCGTGACGAGCTCCTCGAGCTCGGCCGTCGAGCGGGTGGGATGGTGGTGCATCGGCATCAGCGTGCCCGCCCTCGCCCGCGTGGCGATCGCCGCCACTTCCTGCACCGCCGAGTGGCCGCGGCGTTGGGCGCCTGCAGCCGCCTCCTCGTCGGTCACCCAGAGCTCGTGCAACATCACCTCGACGCCGCGGGCGAGCTCGGTGGACTCCTCCTCGGCCTCGCAATCGGTCAAGTAGGCGAGCGCGTCGTCGACCACCAGTCCCACCGAGCCGCCGGCGTGGCGCTGCCGGCGCAGCCGCATTCGGAAGCCCGAGACCTCGAGGGTGTCGCCGTTGTAGGCGACCACCTCGACCGGCGCCGGGAACTCCGGCAGCCGCAGGGGGAACAGCGGCGGCGCGATCAGCCTCGCCAGCGCCTCGGGAGTGCCATCGACGAGCGGCGGCGCCGGCGCCCAGATGCGCACCGGCAGCGAGGCCGCCACCGCCGTGAGGTACGAGATGCCGACCGTGTGGTCGAGGTGGTAGTGGGTGAGCACGATCTCCAACCGCTCGAGCCCGGCGAGCGCGTTCGCCAGCGGCGCCTCGAGCAGCCGGCCGAGCCCGGTGCCGGCATCGAGCACCATCACCGACCCGCCGCGGCGGACCAGGTAGCACTGCGTCTGCCGCCCGTAGGTGGGAATGAAGCCGTTGGTGCCGAGCGGCGTGACCGTGAGGGGGCTCATGGGCGGCGCGCCGATTCTAGCCGCACGTCCGACGCCGGCGCGGCCGCGCGGAGCCCGCGGAACGCGGGCGGGGCTCGCCTGCGAGGGCACCGGCTACGGGTGCGCCCGCGGCGCCGGTGCGCGCCTCGCCGGTCGAACGCGCGCGCTCAGTAGCGCGGCACCGTCGGGTCGACCTCCCTGCTCCAGGCGTCGATGCCGCCGGCGAGGGAAGCGACACGCGGGAACCCCTGCGCGCGCAGCCACTGCGTGGCCTGCACGGCGCGCGGCCCGTAGTGGCAGTAAACGACGACGGCGCGAGAGCGGTCGAGCTCGCCGAGCCGCGACGGCAGCTGGGCGAGCGGCACCAGCAGGGAGCCGTCGATGGCGGCGATGGCGTGCTCGACCGGCTGCCGCACGTCGAGCAACTGCACGTCGCGCCCCTCCCGCCGCCAGCGACGGAACGCCGCGATCGCCACCTCGAGCCCCTCCCAGGGCCGCTCGAAGGCTCCGCCGCCGACCTCGCCCGCCACCGCCACCCCCTCGCCGCACAGCTCCGGGTAGTCGACGAGACCCTGCTGCGTCGGCTGCGCCGAGCACACCGGACAGCTCGCGCTCTTGCGCACCGCCAGCTCGCGGAAGCGCAGGCGCAGCGCGTCGAAGACGAGCAGCCGGCCCACCGCCGGCTCGCCGATGCCGAGCAGCAGCTTGAGCACCTCGCTCGCCTGCAGCGCGCCGACGATCCCGGGCAGCACGCCGAGCACTCCCGCCTCGGCGCAGGAGGGCACCGCGCCGGGCGGCGGCGGCTCCGGGAACAGGCAGCGATAGCACGGCCCGCGCGCCCCCCAGAACACCGACAGCTGCCCCTCGAAGCGCTGCACCGCGCCCCAGACGTCGGGCTTGCCGAGCAACACGCAGGCGTCGTTGACCAGGTAGCGGGTGGCGAAGTTGTCGGAGCCGTCGGCGACCACCTCGTAGGGGCGCAGCAGCTCGAGGGCGTTGGCAGCGGTGAGCCGCTCGTGGTGGGTCTCGACGACGACGTGGGGGTTGACAGCTCGCAGGCGCTCGGCGGCCGCCACCACCTTGTCGCGTCCGAGGTCGGCGTCTCCGAACAGCAGCTGCCGCTGCAGGTTGCTCGACTCGACGCTATCGAAATCGACGAGGCCGAGGCGGCCGACGCCGGCGGCGGCGAGGTAGAGGGCCAGCGGCGAGCCGAGCCCCCCGGCCCCGACGAGGAGCACGCGTGCCGCCTTGAGGCGGCGCTGCCCCTCGGGCCCCACCTCGGGGATCACGAGATGACGTCCGTAGCGCAGCACCTCGGCGGCGTCGAGCGCCGGCAGGGCATCGAGCTCGGGCACGCTCACCATGCCTCCACGGCCTCCTCGACGAGCGGCGCGCCGTCGACGTCGCGCCGGAAGCTACGCGGCTCCCCGCTCCTCCCGACGGTGACCGGCACGATCAGATAGCTCCACCCGGGCCACGCGGCGGCCGCATCGCGCCGGCTCGGCCGCGACGTTCCGTCAGGGTGCGAGTGGTAGATCCCGAGCACGGCGGGGCCGCCCCGCCGCCGCGAGCGCAGGGCCGCGGCGAGCACCGCCGGATCGAGCTCGAAGCCGTGCCGCCTCTCGGCAGCGCGGTTGGCCGCCGGCACCGCGGCAGTCACTCCCACCTCACCCCCCTGCGACTCGCCCAGCAGCAGGCCACAGCACTCCTCGGGGTAGCTGGCGTCGGCGTGGCGCCGCACGCTGGCCAGAACGGCGGCGGGCAGGCGGAGCCCCATCGGGAACATATAGCACGGGATCTCGGCCGCACACCGCAGGAGACCGTCAGCGGAGCCGTTCACGAGCGCGGCGGCGCGCCTCGGCGACGGCGTCCAGGGTGGCGCTCGCAGGTGGCGCAATGGTGCCGGACCCGGCGGTGTCGGCGGCATCGGTGTGCGCGGCGGGCGGGACGCCGCCCGCCGCCAAGCCCTCCCCGCCAGCAGTCCCCTCCTCCGGTGGGGAGGCTGCGCCCGCGGCCCGCGCGCCGCCCACCCGCCGGCTTCGCCGGGTCACGGCCGGGGCGGTCGGCGCCCGCCCGCCCGCGCGGCGACGCCACCATCGAGGCCACCCTGCTCGCTGGGCAACCGGCAGCGACGCGCGGCGGGCGAGCCAGCGCCCGCCGAGGCGATGATCGGCCACCTCGAGCAGCAGCGAGACGACGGCGAGCAGCAGCAGCCAGGGTGCGATCTCCACCGTCCGCCGCTGGCGGGGGAATGCGTCCCACACGGCGGCGGCGTCGAGGCGCTGGCGCCCGCCGGTGGCGCGGGCGAGCCGCTCGAGCTCGCGTCTCCCCACCGCCGGCGGGGCCGGCACCAGCTCCGGCGGCACCGGCTGCCGTGCCGGCGCCAGCGCGCGGCGGGCGAATCCCGGGGCGTCGAGGGTCACCAGCACCACCTCGGCGCCGCCGAGCGCCACGGTCGCCGTCAGGGTGTCGGCACCGCGCCAGCCGAGGGGCACGGACACGACCTGGGGCGCCTCCCCCGGCGGGCCGTGGAGGACGAGCAGCCGGGGCGGGGCGGTGAACCGATCCGCTGCCCGGTCGGGATCGAGGTGGAGCGTCACCTGCAGACCGCCTTCCACGAGCTCCTGGGTGATCGCCGCGCCCCCTGGCAGCTCGCGCTCCTCCCCCGCCGCCCAGCGCGCCAGGCTGCTCACCATCTCGCCCAGCCGTGGCCAGCCGGCCAGCGGCCCGGTCCAGGGTCCATCCAGCTGCGCGGTCACCGCCACCACGCGGCCGAGCCCGGCCTGCCAGCTCGCCACCACCGGTGCCCGGTTGTCATCGGTGGTGACCACGCCGAGCGTGGCGCCCGGTCGCAGGTAGGTGAGGTTGTAGCCGCCCGCGGGCGGTGGATCGCCGAGCTCGAGACCCGAGAGCAGCCGCAGCCCAGCCACCGCGTGCAGCGGCGTGCGCTCGTCGACGAAGGCGCTCCGCGCCACCGTCACCGTGTCCTGGGCGAAGATACGCGGCAGCAGCTTGGGGTCGTCCGTGAAGTAGACCTGGCCGCCGCCACGGCGGGCGATCTCGCGCAGCAGGCCGGCGTCGGCGTCGGACTCGGTGCCGAGGCCGACGACGCTCACGGTGATGCCGGCTCGCACCATCCGCGCCAGCAGCTCCCGGTAGTCGCCGGGCTCCTCGGCGTCGGCGGCGTCGGCGAAGAGGATAACGTGCCGCGTGCCGGCCTCGGCTCCCAGCAGCTCGCTGGCGGCGGCCTCCAGCGCTGCGCCGACGAAGATGCCGCCCCCGGCGGAGTCGATGCGCAGCACGCGCTGCCGTACCTCGTCGGCGTCGCGCAGCGGCCCGAGCGGCACCACCCGATGCACGCTGCTGTCCACCGCGTGCACCGCCAAGTCGTCGATGGGCGACAGCAGGTCGACGACGGTGGCGGCGGCGAGGTCGGCGAGGTCCATCTTGGTGCGGCCACCGCCGACCGGGACCGCCATGCTGCCCGAGCGATCGAGCGACAGCACCATGGCCAGTCGCAGCTTGCGCTGCTCGCGGCGCAGCTCCATGGACACCGGCAGCACCGGCTCGAGCTCGGAGCCGAAGTAGCCGCCGCTGCCGAAGGCGTTGCGCCCGCCGGTGAGCACCAGCCCGCCGCCGCCATCGCTCACCCAGCGGGCGAGCGCGGTGAGCCCGCCGGAGCCGAGGGCGCTCGCCGGCAGGTCCTCGAGCACCACCGCGGCGGCGCCGGCGAGCCCGGCGACGCCGTCCTGCAGCGCCGCCGGCGGCGCGGTCACCACCTCGAGCCCGCCTCGCCGCAGCAGCTCGGGGAGCCCCGCCTCGCCGGCGCGCGCGCGCACCACCAGCAGCGGTCGCCTCCCGCGCACCTGAACGAGAA
The DNA here is from genome assembly GCA_963837455.1 of Thermoanaerobaculia bacterium. GTDB lineage: Bacteria > Acidobacteriota > Thermoanaerobaculia > Multivoradales > JAIOJS01 > DASYQD01. The sequence continues at coordinate 683,028 of CAWINM010000001.1, forward strand.
GGCGGCCGACGTCGTTGCTGGGCTCGCGGTCGTCCGCCGGTGGCTGCAACACCAGCCGGTAGGCCCGCAGCTCGGGGCCGCCGGCGCGGTCGCGGAAGACCACCCTGTTGAGCCCCGCCACCAGCGCCTGGCGCCCCGCGGCCAGCCGGGTGAGGGCTGCCGCTCCCGCGCCGCCGCCGGCGGACGCACCGACGCCCCCCTCGCGCTCGAGGCTGACCTCCACCGTCGCGGGGCGCGGTGCCCAGATCCAGGCGGTGACCAGGAAGGTCTCTCCCGGCGACACCTCCGGCGGCGCGTCGACGCGCGCAAAGGCGAAGTCGCCGGCGGCCGGCCGCGCGAGCGCCAGGTAGTCGATCGCGACGCCGCGCAACGCCAGTCTCGCCGCGACGTCGGCAGGGTCGGCGCCGCTCCAGCGTCCATCGGAGAGCACCAGCAGCCGAGCCGGCCCCCCGGCAGGGAGCAGCGCGGCGGCGCGGGTCAGCCCGGCGGCGAGCTCCGAGGCGTCAGCGGGCAGGTCGGCAACGAAGCCGCCGAAGGCCGCGCTGGTCGGCTGCCGTTCGACCGCGGCGCCGCGGGCGAAGGAGATCACCCCCAGGCGGTCCCCGGCGTGCATCGTCGCCTGCAGGCTCGTCACCACCTCGCGCTCGCGCGCTTCGGCGTCGGCGGGGAGCGAGGCGCTGCGGTCGGCCACCACCACCACCGTGCCGCCGTGGCCCGGCACGCGCAACGCCGCTCCGGCGAGGGCGAGGACGACGAGCAGGTAGGTGAGCGCGCGCAACGTCCGCCCGAGCCGTCCCGCCGGCGGCCAGCGCCGCAGCGCCAGCAGGAGCGGCGCGAGCAGCAGCAGCCAGGCAGGTGCGAGGAGGGTCAACCCCCGGCGCTCCGGGGCCGCGCGCCGGCGAGCAACGCTCCCTCGCCGACGAGAAGGGCCAGCGCCAGCAGCCCGGCGGCCCACGCGAACGGCCGGCGGCCGGGCCCGGCGGCACCGCTCCAGGGATCGCCGCGGCGCTCGCTGCGCCGCTCGCGCAGGTCCGACTCGGCGCGCTGCAGCGTGGCCACCGCCAGGGTGAAGCGGCTGCCGCCTGCCTCGAGCTCGTAGTCGCCCGGGCGCGGCGGCAGCCAGCGCACGATCCCCTCGCTGGCCTGCAGCTGCGCGCTCCAGCCGGCGCCGCGGGCGCGAGCCGCGACCACGCCTGCGGGCAGCCGCACGCCAGCCACCTCGCCCAGGCGCACGACCGGCTGCTCCGGACCCGGCAGCTGCGCCCGCCGCCACCCGAGGAGGTTCCACCAGAGCACCGGCCACAGCGGCGCGCGCTCGAGCGTCGAGAGGTCCTCCCGCAGGCGCAGGTGGAGGTCGTGACCGCCGTCGGCGCGCTCCTCGTCCGAGAGCAGCACGACGCCGCCGGCGGCGAGCACCGGTCGCCCCGGCGGATTGGCACTGCTTCCGCCCGCCGCCCATACCACCCCCTCCGCGACGAGCCCGGCGGCGAGCGGATGGCGCGCGTCGAGGACGAACGGCCCGAGGTAGGGGGTCGCCGCCGCTTCGCGGGACACCAGCACCCGCCAGCAGCCGGCTCGCGGGGGCGCCGAGATCACCGGCACCACCTCCAGCGTCGCGCCGGTGGGCGGGTCGAGCTCGGCGAGGCCGCTGGCGGCGACCGCCGAGCGCACCGCGGCGGCGAGGCGGGGTTGCAGCCCGTCGACACGCACCCTCACCGGCGGTGCGGCGAGCGGCGGCAGCACCAACTCGTCGTCGACCGGCAGCGCGTCGCCGGGGAGGTGGGCTCGCACCCGCACCCCCGCGGCCACCGGCAGCCGCAGCCGCCAGGACTCACCGGCGTCCAGCCGCCGCCGCACGACGCCCTCGCCACGACCGGCGTCGACGCCCAACGGAACGTCGGCGGCCGCGGTACCCAGGTTGGCGACCTCGAGGGTCACCCGATCCCCACCGTCGCGTCCGCCCGCTGCCCCGGGGCTGCGATCGGCAGCGACGATCGCCAGGTTGGGCAACGGGGCGCCGAAGGCCCACCAGGCGATCCGCGGCGACAGGTCGGCCGGAGCCGGGCCGTCGGTGAGGACGAGGATCGCGCTCGAGCGGCCGCCGCCGCCGTCTCGTTCGGCAGCGAGACGGAGCGCCGCATCGAGATTCGCTGCCGGCGCCTCCGGCCGCCAGGCGCGCAAGGCGCGGGCCACCGCGGCGGCGTCGAGGTCCTCACCCAGAGCGGAAGGCGGGTCGCCGGCGACGACCAGCGTCGTGCGCACGGTGGGGGCCCGGCGCAGGGCGTCGAGCAGCGCCGTCTCCGCCTGCCGCCACGGCGACCGCGATCCACCCGCCGCCATCGAGTACGAGGGGTCGAGGACCACCAGCAGCGGGCGCGACCCGGGTCCCGGCAGCCACGGCCCCGCAGCGCCGGCGACCAGGAGCCCGAGGGCGGCGAGCTCGAGCCAGAAGACGGCAGGGAGGCGGCGCCGCGCCACTCGTGCTCCGGCGGCCGGTGCCGCCACCGCCGCCCAGAGAAAGAGGGCGGGCACGGGGAGCTCGCGCCCGCGCCGGCGCAGCAGGTAGACGAGCAGCAGAACGGGGAGGGCGACAGCGCCGGCGAGAGCCCAGGGGGTGGCGAGGCCGAGCAGGTCGAATGGCACCGACATCTCAGCCGCTCGGCGGCAGGGTGAGCACGCCGCGCGCCACCAGGCCGGCCAGCGCCGCCGCCGGCGCCTCGCCGGCGAGGCTCTCCGCCTCCAGCTCCACCAGCTCCACGCGGTGGCGGCGGCAGGCCTCGGCCCAGCCGTCGAGGTGCTGCCGGCGGCGGCGGCAGTAGGCGACTACCACGTCCGGAGTGACCAGCAGGTCGGCGCTCTCCCCGCTCTCGACGTCCCGCAACCGGACCTCGCCGTCGACCTCTGGAGACACCTCGTCGGAGGCGAGCAGCTGCACCACCGCCGCCGCTGCGGCCCCCGCGAGCAGCGCCCGCAGCAGGGCGTCGGGCTCGGCAGGGAACAGGAGGTCGCTCAGCAGCAGCCGCACCCCACCTCGGCTCGAGACGGGTAGGGCGGCGAGGCCGCGCTCGGGGCCTCTCGCGGCGTCGAGGGCGAGCGGCGACCAGGCGAACGGATCCGCCCCCGCCGGCGCTAGCGGCGACACGCCCTCACCGACGCGCCAGGCGGCGACATGGAGGCTGCCGGCAGCGCTCGCTGCCGCGAGCGCCGCAGCCAGCTTCCAGGTGGCGGCCGCCTTCGTCGGCGACGTCGCCATCGAGCGCGAGACGTCGACGAGGAGGTCGACGCGGGCGCTCACCTCCTCGCGATGGGTCCGCAGCACCAACCTGTCGGTGCGCGCGTAGATCCCCCAGTCGAGCCGCCGCAGGTCGTCGCCGGGCTGATAGTCGCGATAGTCCTCGAACTCGAGCGAGCTGCCCACCCCGACGCCGAGCTGGACGCCGGCCCGGCCGCCGCGCGGTCGCGACGCCAGCGCCAGCCGGAAGCCGGCACCCAACGCCGCTCCGGCGGCCAGGGCGGCGCGCAGCGCGGGTTCGGCGGCGACGCTCACGCCGGGCTCGCGTCGGGCTCTCCCGCCGGGGGCGGAGCCGCCGCGACACCCGCGCACCGCAGCCACCAGCGCGCGCCGCCGAGGAGCACCAGGGCGCTCCACAGCAGGCCCACCCGGGCCGCCAGCACCGCGGTGTCGTCGCGGAAAACGGCTGCCGGGTTGAGCACCAGCCAGGGCCCGAAGGAGTGGTTGTGCTGCACCGCCGAGGGGTCGAGGAGGAACCCGACGATCGGCGGCAGGGTGCTGCCGACGGCGATGAGCGTGAGCGCCAGCACCCAGGCCTGGTGGATGGGCAGCCAGCGACGCCACCGCCCACGTACCAGCATCGCCGCCGTGCCGGCGTAGCCGAGCAGGTAGGCGCCGAGGGTGGCGAGCGCCGGCGGCAGCGAGGCCGCGACGCGCATCGCCGGCGGCAGGCGCGTCGCCGCGAGCCAGCCGACGCCGAGCGTCGCCGCCTGCCAGAAGAGGGCGAAGAGGAAGCCGTTGGCGGCTCCGGAGGCGAAGGGGAAGGCGAGCACGCGCCGCAGCCGCCCTGCCGGCTGCTCCCGCCGCACCGCCGCCGACGGGCGGTCGCGGCCGCTGCCGGCGGCGAGCAGCAACGGCCCCGCCACCCAGGTGGCGAGCACCAGCCATGCCTTCAGGGGCCCGGGGCCGCGCGTCACGAACACGGCGAGCGTTGCCGACCCCAGCGTCAGCACCCAGACGAGGGCGAGGAAGCGGCGCACCGGCGGCGCGCGGTTGGCGCTCGGCGGCGACACCATGGCGACGTTGAGCAGGAACACCAGGCGCAGGGCGAGGAGGTCGACGCCGAGCACGGTGAGCGCCTCCTGCCAGGGCGCCCAGCCGGTCGAGAAGCGGGCGCCGATGCCGCTGCTGATCGCCCACTGGGTCGCTGCCGTGGCGAAGGTCATCACCGCCATCAGCACGCCGAAGAAGACGATCGCGAAGACGACGCGCAGCACGCGGCCGGCGGGGACGCAGGCGACCGCCAGCGCCAGGACGATGGCGTTCACCACCAGCAAGTAGCTGCCGGTGACGACCACGGCCATCGACGGCACATCGATGCCGCGCAGCAGGTAGCAGAGACACATCAGCGGCGTCGACGCGACGTAGACGAGCGCGGTGAGCAGCGCCGCCGCCTGCAGCTTGCCGGAGACGATCTGCCGCGGCGGCAGCGTGGTGACGTAGAGCAGGTCGAGCTGGTTGCCGCTGCGCTCCACCATCGCCCGCACTCCAGTGTAGAGCGGCATGGCGAGGGTGGCGGCGAACAGCAGCGTCGCCTGCAGGGCGGTGAACAGCTCGCGCCCCATGCCGCGCTCCGCGAAGCGATCGAGGTCGCCCACCAGCACGTCGAAGGCGAGGATCACCAGCTGCAGCGCCAGCAGCAGGATGAGCACCGCGCCGGTGAAGCGCCCGTTGACCGCCTGGCGGACCTCCTTGACCACCAACGGGTTCGGCCAGTCCGCGAGCCGCTCGGCGAGCCGCTGACGCCAGCCAGGGGCGGCGGCCGCGCTCACGCCACCTCTCCACGGGTCACCGCCATGAAGACCTCCTCGAGGCCGCTGCGCTGCTGGCGGAACTCGACGATGGGGAAGCCGGCGCCGACGAGCGCGGCGAGCAGCGCGCCTGCCGAGGCGTCCTCGCCGGCGAGCTCGAGCTCGAGCTCGTGCCCCACCGCGCGCACGGACTCCACCCCCGGGCTCGCGGCGAGCGTGCGACGCAGCTCCTCCTCGCGGCCGAGGCTGCGCACGCGCACGGTGTGCCCCGCCCGTGCCGCGGCCAGCAGCTCCCGCATCGTTCCCGCGCGCACGATCCTGCCGCGCTCGAGGATCACCGCACCGTGGCAGATCTCGGCGAGCTCGGAGAGGATGTGCGAGGAGATGAGCACCGCCTTGCCCGCCTCGGCGAGGGCCCGTAGCAGCTCGCGCAGCTCGATGCGGGCGCGCGGGTCGAGGCCGGCGGCGGGCTCGTCGAGCACCAGCAGCTGCGGGTCGTGGAGCAGCGCGCGGGCGAGGCTCACCCGTTGCGTCATCCCCTTCGAGAGGCTCTGCATCGCCTTGCCGCGCAACGCCGCGAGGCCGGTGAAGCCCTCGACCTCGTCGAGCAGCACGCGGCGGGCCGGCAGCCGTACGCCGTAGGCGCGGGCGAAGAAGTCGAGGTACTCGTGCACCGAGAGCTCACGGGGCACCGGCTCGTGGTCGGGCATGTACCCGACCAGCGCTCGCACGCGCCAGGGCTCGTCGGTGACCGAGACGCCGTCGAGCGTCACCTCGCCGGCGGTGGGCTCGTCGAGGGTGGCGAGGATCCGCATCGTCGTCGTCTTGCCGGCGCCGTTGGGACCTACGAAGCCATAGATCTCGCCCGAGCCGAGCGAGAAGGAGATACCGTCGACTGCGGCGACGCGGCCGAAGTGCCGGCGCAGGTCGCGGACCTCGAGCCTCATGGCTCCCCCGGCGCGAGCCGGCCGACGACGAGGGCCTGCAGGTGGACGCCCTCGGCGCGCGCGAGCCCCGGCTCGCTGAACGGGTCACCGGCGAGACGCGCCACGTAGGTGCCGGCGACGAGGTACTGCCGCGGCTCGGTGACGAGACGTCCGGCGGCCTGCGGCAGGCCGGCGGACGTGACCTCCGCGGCAACGTCGCCGGGGGCATCGGGAACCACGCCGCTCCGCACCAGCAGGCGCCGGCCGCCGACGGGGACGTCCACCCCGGACCACACGCCACCGCCGGCATCGGCGACGAGGAGCGCCTCCAGCGGTGCGCCCAGCCCATTCTCGACCTCCAGCCGGCCGTCCGGGCCGCGCGCGAGCAGCAGGCGCTGGCGACGCGCAGCGACGGCCCGGGTCTCGAGGTGCACGGGGGAGCGCGCCACCAGCCAGCCGGGGGCGAGACGCTGACCGAGCGACCAGTCGATGCCGAGGTCGAGGTCGCGGGCGCCCGGGCCGCGCAGGTCGAAGAGCGGCGTCACCTCGGTCTCCTCCCCGAGCTGCAGGCCTTCGCTCGGCGTCAGGCTGGCGTAGAAGCCGCTCCACGCCCAGGTGGCGGCGCGATGCGTGGCCTGGTCGAGCAGCGTCACCGACAGCACGCTGTGCTGCCGCAGGAAGCCCTCGGCTAGGTAGCCGTAGGCGACCAGCCCGGCGGTGGCGAGGCCGGCGATCGCCGGCACCGTGACGAGGATCCACAGCCGGCGCTTCCAGCGGTCGAGGAGGAGCAGGTTGACCGGCCCCACCAGGGTCACGAAGGCGAGGATGAACAGGAAGAGGCCGCGCACCGGCACGGTGGCGTCGTGCACCGGCACCGCCTTGCGGGCCGCCGCCGCGGCACCACCGCGCGGCTGTCGCCAGGGCGCACCGGCGCGCTGGAGGTCGGCGAGCAGCACGCCCATCGCGACAGCGTCGAGAGCGGTGGGATCGGCAGCCAGAACGACCACGCCGAAGCCCTCCTGGCGTCGCACCAGGCGGCCACTCCCTGTCGCGCTCCCGGCACCGGCGAGGTCGAGCAGCGACGCCGCTGGCCCGGGCCCCACCACCAGCAGCACGCCACCGGCCTCGGCGTACGCCCGCAGTGCCACACGCACCGCCTCGGGGGCCTCGGCAAGCTCGGCGGCGCTGAGCGCCACGCCCTCGAAACCGGAGTAGGCGAGCCACGATGGGCTCCAGCCGGCAGGCGGCACGTCGGCACGCACCACCCGTACGCCTGGTGGCGGACGGCCGGCGGCGAGCCCCTCGGAAGCCTCGCTCGAGCCCTCGGCCGGCGGCTCCGGGGGCAGCGCCTCGCGCGCCAGGCGGCTCGAGGCCAGCACCAGCGGCTCGCCAGGGGAGTCGCCGAAGGAGGCCCCGGCGCCCATCGACGAGGGAGCGCCCAGCGGCTCGACGTCACGGCCGTCGACGGAGACCTCCACCTGGTGCACCCAGAGGGCGAAGGGAGGCTGCCGCATCGCCACCTCGAGGCGACTGCCGGCGGGCACTTCCACAGCGCGCCGCAGGCGCAGCCGGCCGGAGCCGTACCCTTCGAGCAGCGCCGCGAGCACCACCTGGTGCGCGGCGGGCCCATCGTTGGCGAGCCGGAAGCGGTACTCGAGGTAACCGTGCGTGCGCTCGCCGGGAAGCGTGGGCAGGGTGGTCACGGTGAGGTCGCCGTACGTTCGTTCGCTTGCCGCCGCCAGCGGCGCAGCGAAGACCGCCAGGCCCGCCAGCACAGCGAGCGCCGCGCCGCGCACCGCCACTCCCGCGCGGCCCCGGCCCGCCGGCCTCATCGCCGCTCCACCGTCACGTCCGCCGGCAACCCCAGCGGCGCCGGGTCGACCGCCGCCAGCACGGCGTCGATGACCGCCTCGGTGGTGACCCCCTCGACGCGCGCCGGGTAGCCGAGCACCAGCCGGTGGCGCAGGACCGGCGCCACCGCCACGCGTACGTCCTCGAAGCCGGCCGTGGGCCGGCCGGCGAGCAGGGCCTCGGCGCGTGCCGCCTCGCCGAGCGCAATGGCCGCCCGCGGCGAGCCGCCGAAGCGCACGTGGCGGCGCACCAGCTCCGGCGCTTCGGCGGCATCCGGATGCGTCGCCCCGACCAGCCGGCCGATCCAGCGCGCCACGCCTCGCGGCAGCACGATGCCGTCCATCGCCGCGAACAGCGCGGCGAGCTCCTCACTCGGTAACCGCAACCCGGGCGCCGGTGGCTCGCCACGCCGGCGTGTGCCGGCGATCTCGGCGAGGACCTCGGGAGAGGGAACACCGACGAGCAGCTTGAAGAGGAAGCGATCGAGCTGCGCCTCGGGCAGCGGATAGGTGCCCTCGAGCTCGATCGGGTTCTGCGAGGCGAGGACGAAGAACGGTGACGGCAGGGCGCGGGTCGTGCCGAGCAGCGGTGACCGCGCGCTCCTGCATCGCCTCGAGCAGGGCCGACTGCGTCTTCGGCGAGGCGCGGTTGATCTCGTCGGCGAGAAGGATGTTGGTGAACACCGGGCCGGGGTGGAACGCCAGCTCGCGGCGGCCGCTCGCGGTCTCCTCCAGGATGTGGGCGCCGAGCACGTCGCCGGGCATCAGGTCGGGCGTGAACTGGACGCGGCGGAAGTCGAGGCCGAGCAGCGGGCCGAGGGCCTTGACCAGCGCGGTCTTGCCGACGCCCGGCACGCCTTCGATAAGCAGGTGCCCGCGCGCCAGGACGCCCACCAGCACCTGGTGGTGGAACGCGGGCCGGCCGAGCAGCAGGCGGTCGAGCTCGGCCTGCAGCCGGGCGAGCGACGCCACCGGGGCGGCCAGCTCGTCGGCGGAGAGCAGCCTAGGCTGCATGGCTTACCTCGCTCCTCCCGCTCCGGACCCTGCCCTCGCATCGGTGCATCGCTGGATCACCCATGGTCACCGCTCCTCACGGACGGACGAAGTAGCGCCGCACCGCCGCGCGGTGGCGCGGCAGCACCAGCCCCGTGAACGCGGCGCCGCCCGCGGCCCGGGCCCCGCCGAGGGCGCCACCCGCCGAGCCCTGGGCGGCGCCGGCGCGCGGTCGCGCCGCGTCGGTGGAGAGCACGATGCTGTCGTCGAGCGTGCCGAGAGCGGCCGGCGGCAGTGCCTGGTCGCGGAAGCCGAGGTCCCAGTTGTTCGAGGGCTCCTTGACCATGTAGGGCGCGTCGCCACGCCCGCGGTCGACCCCGCCGCGACCGTAGGACTCCTCGCGCGGCGCCGCCTGGCCGCCGCGATCGGCCAGCAGCTCGGCGAGGGCGCGCTCGTCGAGCCCGCTCGTCCGCTCGAGGGACGCGAGGTCGAGCGCCGAGCCCGCGGCGAGCGCCGCCGCCAACCGCGTCTCGGCGCCCGCCCGCTGGCGCAGCCGAGCCGCGAGGGTCGCGCTCGCCGTCTCGCCACCGCCCCCCCTAGCCTCCACCGAGGCCGCCCCATCCGATGGCGGTGCGTCCGCCGCTCCACGGGCGCCGGGCATGGGCTCGCGGGTCGCCGCCGCCGCCGCGGCACGGTTCAAGCGCTCCGCCGCCGCCAGCGCGGCGTCCGCCTCCAAGCGTTGCGCCTCGTCGAGGCTCGCCCCGAGGGCATCGATCGCTTGCCAGGCACGATCGGCCTCCCCCGCCGCGGCGAGGTCGGTGGCCTTGCCCAGCTCTTGCCGCCACTCCGCCACCGGCTGGTCGAGGGCGGCGAGCAGATCGAGGCGCCTCGCCAGCTGCGCCGCCGGATGCGAGAGGTCGAGCCCGCCGCGAGCGACCGGCGACGCCACCGGGACGAGCCCGGCGGCGGTCGTGAAGGCGGCAGCCGCGGTGAGCGCGAGCAGGGCGCGGCCGCCCCGCCAGCGCAGCCGCGGCATGCCGAGCTCGGGAAGCTGCGTGCTCCAATCCCCGAGCTCCGCCTCGCCGGCCGCGAGCAGCAGACCACCACACGCGGCGACCGACTCGAAGCGGTCGCGTACGAGCGCGGCGGCCGGGCGCCGGCGCCAGCCGAGAACGGCGGCTGCCGCCACCACCACCAGGGAGCCGGCGATACCCCATCGCGGCGGCGGACCGGACCATCCGAGCCCGGCGCGTAGCGCCAGCAGCAGCCCGCCCCACAGCGCCGTCCAGGCGGCGAGCGCCCAGACGGCCGCCCGCAGCGCCAGCGTGCCACCCAACCGCACCACCGTGGCCGCCACGCGTCGCTCGGCGCGTGCCAGCGCGTTGTCGGAACGGGGTCGAGGCCGGTGGCCGCTCATCGATGCATGCAGCCTAGCAGCGAGCCGTGGGGAGATTGCGGCGCGCTCGGGGCGGGCAGTGGGCGGGCGGGTGGCAACCGTTGCGAACCTCGTCTGCCGTGCGCCCACTGCCGGCACCTCCCGCCTGGTTCGAGCCGCTCGCCTCCGGCCGGGAAACCCCGCGCCGGCAGCGGCAACCTTCCGCGTGCGCGGTCGTATATACGAGATCGTGCGGACCCCCGTCGCCGCGGAATCCTGCCCAGGCGCGCGCGCAGCGCCGGGCGCTAGCCCCGTTCACCCGCTGACCCGGAGGAGGCCTTCGTGGACCGACGCCAGTTCCTGCGTTTGACCGGGCTGGGAGCGGGCACGCTGATGATCCCCATCATCGGCAGGCCCCGCGACCTGTTCGGCGCCACCACCCCGATCCCCACCGCCGACAAGAAGACGCTCGCCGACGCCGCTCTCGAAGTGGCGCGATCACGGGGCGCCAGCTACGCCGACGTGCGCATCGGGCGCTACCTGAACCAGTTCATCATCACCCGCGAGGACAAGGTCCAGAACATCGTCAACACCGAGTCCTACGGTGTCGGCGTGCGGGTGATCGCCGACGGCACCTGGGGCTTCGGCGCCACCTCGGACGTCACCAGGGAGGGCATCAAGCGCGCCGCCGAGCAGGCGGTGGCGATCGCCAAGGCCAACGCCAAGATCCAGCAGGAGGCGGTGCAGCTGGCGCCGCAGAAGGGGTACGGCGAGGTGTCCTGGCGAACGCCGATCCAGAAGAACGCCTTCGACGTGCCGATCAAGGAGAAGGTCGACCTCTTGATGGCGGTCAACGCCGCGACGATGAAGGCGGGGGCGAAGTTCGTCAACTCCTTCCTCTTCCTGGTCAACGAGCAGAAGTACTTCGCCTCCACCGACGGCTCCTGGATCGACCAGGACGTGCACCGCATCTGGCCGAACTTCGTCGCCACCGGCATCGACCCCAAGGGAGGCAAGTTCCAGACCCGCACTGCGCTGTCGGCGCCAATGGGGATGGGATGGGAGTACCTGGGCAAGGGTGGCGCCGTGACCGACCTCGTCACCCCGCTCTACAGCAAGAGCTACGACATGCTCGCCGACGCCGAGGCGGCCGGCCGTCAGGTAGGCGAGAAGCTCGCCGCCAAGACCGTCGAGCCGGGCAAGTACGACCTCGTTCTCGACCCCAGCCACCTGTGGCTCACCATCCACGAGTCGGTGGGGCACGCCACCGAGCTCGACCGCGTGCTCGGCTACGAGGCCAACTACGCCGGCACCAGCTTCGCCACCCTCGACAAGTGGCAGAGCAAGAGCTTCAAGTACGGCAGCCCGTTGATGACCGTCGTCGCGGACAAGACCCAGGACGGCGCCCTCGGCACCGTCGGCTACGACGACGAGGGCGTCAAGTGCAAGCGCTGGGAGCTGATCGAGGACGGCATCCTCGTCGACTACCAGAAGATCCGCGATCAGGCCCACATCGTGGGCGAGACCGCCTCCGACGGCTGCTGCTACGCCGACGGCTGGAACGACGTACAGTTCCAGCGCATGCCCAACGTCTCGCTGCTCCCCGGCAAGGACAAGCTGACGCAGCAGGAGCTCATCGCCGGCGTCGAGAAGGGGATCCTCATCGTCGGCGACGGCTCCTTCTCGATCGACCAGCAGCGCTACAACTTCCAGTTCGGCGGCCAGCTCTTCTACGAGATCAAGAACGGCAAGGTGGGGGCGATGCTGCGCGACGTGGCGTACCAGTCGAACACCCAGGAGTTCTGGAACTCGCTGGTCACCAAGTGCGACGAGCGCGACTACCGGATGGGCGGCTCGTTCTTCGACGGCAAGGGGCAGCCGGGACAGATCTCCGCGGTCTCCCACGGCTGCCCGACGTCGCGGTTCAACGGCGTCAACGTCATCAACACCGAGCGCAAGCTGTAGGGGAGCACACGAACATGACCATGCTCAGCAAGGACGAAGCGAAGGCCCTTCTGCAGAAGGTGGTGGCGCTCTCCAAGGCCGAGGCTTGCGAGGCCAACCTCAACGGCAGCCGCCGCGGCAACATCCGCTACGCGCGCAACACGGTGACCACGGCGGGCACCGTCGACGACCTGCAGCTCGTCGTGCAGTCGAGCTTCGGCAAGCGCTCCGGCATCGCCACCATCAACGAGCTCGACGATGTCTCGCTCGCCAAGGTGGTGCGCCGTTCGGAGGAGCTCGCCCAGCTCAGCCCCGAGAACCCGGAGTTCATGCCACCGCTGGGGCCGCAGACCTACGTCGACGCCCCCGGCTGGTCGGAGTTCACTGCCGGCATCACCCCCGACTACCGCGCCAAGGCCGCCAACGACAGCATCGGCGGCAGCAAGCCGAAGCAGCTCACGGCGGCGGGCTACCTCGAGGACACGGCGGGCTTCCAGGCCATCCTCAATAGCAAGGGGCTGTTCGGCTACTACCCCTCGACCAACATGAACTTCACCCTCACCGTGCGCACCAACGACGGCACCGGATCGGGCTATGTGGCGCGCGACTACAACGACGCCACCCCCTTCGACAGCGCCCAGGTGTCGCAGATCGCCATCGACAAGGGGCTGCGCTCCCACGAGGCGAAGGCGGTCGAGCCCGGCAAGTACACCGTCATCCTCGAGCCGGCCGCCTCGGTCGACCTGCTCGCCTACATGGGGTTCGGCCTCGACGCCCGCCAGGCCGACGAGGGCCGCTCCTTCCTCAGCAAGCCGGGCGGCGGCAACAAGAAGGGGGAGAAGATCGTCGACGAGCGGGTGAACATCTGGTCGGATCCGGCCGACCCCGACGCCCCCACCGCGCCCTTCGCCGGCGACGGCAGGCCGCGCAAGAAGGTGGCGTGGATCGAGAACGGCGTCATCAAGAACCTCTACTCGTCGCGCTACTGGGCCGAGAAGACGAAGATCGACCCCATCCCGTTCCCCGCCAACGCCGTCATGGCGGGCACCAACGCCAGTCTCGAGGATCTCATCGCCGGCACCAAGAAGGGGATCCTCGTCACCCGCACCTGGTACATCCGTCTCGTCGACCCGCAGACGGTGCTGGTCACCGGACTCACCCGCGACGGTTCCTTCATGATCGAGGATGGCAAGCTCACCTTCCCGGTGAAGAACTTCCGCTTCAACGAGAGCCCGGTGATCATGCTCAACAACCTCGACGCGCTGGGCAAGCCGCAGCGAGTGACCAGCGAAGGCGGCGGCGTCTTCATGATCCCGCCGATGCGCATCCGCGACTTCACGTTCACCAGCCTCTCCGACGCCGTGTGAGCCATGCGGGAGCCGGCGGAGCGGCCGTCCGCTCCGCCGGTCTCTCGCCGCCCTCGATGCACGACTTCACCTTCACGCGCCTGCGCTACGACTCCGGGGACTGGTGGGTCGACGAGCGCATGCCGGCCAACGTCCTCGACTCGCTGCTCCAGTACACCACCCTCGACGTCGAGCGCGAGGAGCGGGTGGTGTCGCTCGCCGCCGCCGCGGCTCTGGAGTCTCCCTTCGCCTACCTCGCCGGCCACCGCCTCTTCGAGCTCGCCCCCGACGAGCGGAAGAACCTCGAGCGCTACCTCGCCAACGGCGGCTTCCTCTTCGCCGACGACTGCAACCACGACGTCGACGGTCTCTTCGCCAAGAGCTTCGAGGCGCAGATGCGAGAGCTCTTCGGTCCCACGGCGCTGCGCAAGCTGCCCAAGGACCACGCGCTGTATCACGCCTTCTTCCACTTCGACGAGGGCCCCCCCACCACCTCCTTCGAGCTCAACGGCTGGGGGGACGACCTGGTACACGACTACCTGCAGGCGATCGAGGTCGACGGCCGCATCGCGGTGCTCTACAGCAACAAGGACTACGGCTGCGAGTGGGACTACGACTGGCGCAACAAGCGCTGGCTCGCCGAGGACAACACCAAGTTCGCCGTCAACGTCGTCATGCACGCGTTGACAGCCTAGGAGCCGCCGCAGATGAACGCTCCCATCGCCGAGCCCGACGTCGACCTGCTGCTGTCGCGCCTCGGGGCCCTGCGCAGCGAGGTGGGCAAGGTGATCGTCGGCCAGCACGAGACCGTCGACCACCTGCTGGTCGGCCTCCTCGCCGGCGGCCACTGCCTGCTCGAGGGGGTGCCCGGCCTCGCCAAGACGCTTATGGTGCGCACCCTCGGCGCGGCCCTCCACCTGTCGTTCAAGCGGGTGCAGTTCACCCCCGACCTCATGCCCTCCGACATCGTCGGCACCGAGATCCTCGAGGAGGATCACGGCACCGGCCGCCGCGTCTTTCGCTTCCAGAAGGGACCGGTGTTCACCCACCTGCTGCTCGCCGACGAGATCAACCGCAGCCCGCCCAAGACGCAGGCGGCGCTGCTCGAGGCCATGGGGGAGCGCGCCGTCACCTACGGCGGCGAGACCTACCCGCTGCCGCGGCCGTTCTTCGTGCTGGCGACGCAGAACCCCATCGAGCAGGAGGGCACCTACCCGCTGCCCGAGGCGCAGCTCGATCGCTTCCTGCTCCACCTGCGCATCGACTACCCGAGCGCCGACGAGGAGCTCGCGGTGCTGGCGGCCACCACCGGCGAGCTGGCGTCCGCGGCGGTGCCGGTGCTGGCTGCCGAGGAGGTGCTGCTGGCGCAAGTGCTGGTGCGGCAGGTGCACGTCTCGCGCGCCCTGCTCTCCTGGGCGGTGGCGCTGGTGCGTGCCACGCGACCGGCTACCAGCCCCGACGCGCGCATCCGCGAGCTCGTCGACTGGGGTGCCGGGCCGCGCGCCGGCCAAGCGCTGGTGCTGGCGGCAAAGGGTCGGGCACTGCTCGCCGGCCGGCTGTCGGTGACCCTCGAGGACCTGCACGCCCTGGCGCCGCCGGTGCTGCGGCACCGGGTGCTGGTGGGATTCCGCGGCCAGGCCGAGGGGGTGAGCGCCGACTCGCTGGTGGCGCACCTGCTGGCGACGCTGCCCGATCCCGCGAGCCCGCTGGAATGACCTCGCCGGCCCGACGGCGGCCGGGCGATCGCTGAGGGCCTGCGGTGCCCCTCCCTGCCTCGCCCCTCCTCGACCCCATCGTCCTCGCCCGCGTCAAGGACCTGCGGCTGGTGGCGCGCACCCTCGTCGATGGCGCGGTGACCGGCCTGCACCGCCAACCGCGCGCCGGCATCGGCGTCGAGCTCGAGCAGTTCCGCGCCTACCAGCCCGGCGACGACCCCCGTCGCATCGACTGGCGTGCCCACGCCCGCTCGGACCGCCTCTTCGTGCGCGAGTCGCCCGTCGAGCGCGACGTCACCGTGCGGCTGGTGGTGGACACCACGGCCTCGATGGCGCACGGCGAGGGGGAGCTCAGCAAGCTCCACTACGCGCGCATGCTGGCGGCGGCGCTGGCGTTCCTGGCGCTGCGCCAGGGGGACGCGGTGGCGCTCCACCTGGTGGGGGCGGCGAGCGTCGACCTGCCGCCGCTGCGCCGGCGGCGGGCCCTCGAGCGGTTGCTCTTCCACCTGCAGGCGATGGCGGCCGGCGGCCGCTGGCCCGGCTGGCGGCAACTGGGCCCGCGCCTGCTGCGACCGCGGCGCCGCGAAGTGGTGGTGGTGATCTCGGATCTGTGGGAGTCCGAGGGGGAGATCGCCGCCGCGCTCGCCGGCTTGCGCGCGCTGCGGCACGAGGTGGTCCTGCTGCACCTCATCGGCCGTGACGAGCTCGACTTCGCCTGGAACGGCGACCTGCTCTTCGAGGACCTCGAGAGCGGCGCCGTGGTGGCGGGCAACGGCGCCTCCCTCCGCGCCGCCTACCTGCCGCGCCTCGCCGCCTGGCTCTCGCAATGGGAGCGCCGCGCCGCCGAGCTGGGGGTGACCTACGTGCGCGTCCCCCTCGACCGGCCGCTCGAGCTGGCGCTGTGCGACGTGCTGGCCCGGCGGCGGAGGCTGCGGTGAGCCTCGGCCTGGCGGCGCCGCTGTGGCTGCTCGCCCTCGCGGCGCTCGCCTTGCCGCTGGCACTCCACCTGCTCGCTCGCGGCCGCGGTCGCCGCGTGCGGGTGGGGAGCGTGCGGCTGCTCGCCACCGCACCGCCACGGCGGCCGCGCCGCCTGCAGCTGCAGCGACCCCTGCTGCTGCTGCTGCGCTGCCTGCTGCTCGCGGCGGCAGTGCTGGCGCTCGCGGGGCCGCAGCTGCGTCACGCGGCGGTGGCGGCGGCGCCGCGACGCCCCTGGGTGCTGCTCGACCCGGCGGTGGCGGTCCGCCTGGCCGGCTCGTCCATCCCCGCCCCGACGCTCGGCGCGGCCGGGGCGGCGGGCGCCGGCGACCCCGACGGCACGGCCACCCGTCCCGCGACACCGGGGGGGCTGCCACGCGGCGCCGGCGGCGCTGCCCTGCCCGTGGCGGTGCGCCGTGCGATCTCCCGCGGTGCCGAGGTCCACCTGCTCGCTACCGGGCTGCCGGCGCGCGGCGCGGTAGGCGACCTCGCCACCCTCCCCGACCTCGCCACGGTGCCGGGAGGGAGCTGGTCCCTCCTGCGGGAGACGGCCGCGGAGGCGCCTTCCGGCACCCCGTTGCTGGTCGTCACCGCGGGCCGACTGGGGGCCCTCCGCGGCGAGCGACCGGCGCTGGCGTCGGCGGTCACCTGGTACGAGCTCCCCGACACCGCCGTCAACCGCTGGCCCGCCGGCGCCTCTGCGAGCCCCGGTGGGCGCTCCCTCCTGGTGGGGTCGAGCGACACCGCGGCGACGACGTTCCGGCGCCAAGGGACGCTGGCGCCGGGAGCGGCATTCGCCCGCGTCCCGCCCGGCGACGCCGTCGCCGGCGACGACACGCTGCGCCTCGCGCCTCCACCGCGAGCGCGCGTGGCGCTGCTCGCCGCTCCCGGCCGTGAGGCCGACGCCGGCTACCTGCGCGCCGGGCTGGCGGCGGCCGCCGAGAGCGCCGGCGTCGAGCTCGAGCTCACCGGCAACAGGGGAACCCTGGAAGCGGTGGCCGGACCGGCAGGCGCGGCTGCCGGCACGCGCCCGCCAGGGCTCGTCTTCTGGCTCGCCGACGCGCCGCCACCACCGGCGCTGCTCGCCGCGGCCCGCGCCGGCACGCTCTTGGTGAGCGACAGCGGACTACCCAAGGAGGCCTGCGGGGGAGCGTTCCTGGCCGTGCCGGCCACCTCCCCGGTGGTGCTCCACCGCTGCGCCGGCAGCGGCGCGGCAGCCGGTCAGACCGGCGCCGACGCGCTGGCGCTCTGGCGCACCGCAGGCGGCCGCGCCGTGCTCACCGCCACCACGCTGGGCGAGGGGCGCTGGCTCCGCTTCGCCGGCCGCTTCCACCCGGCGTGGTCGTCGCTGGTCCTTTCCGCCGGCTTCCCGGAATGGCTGCGCGCGCTGCTGGAGGGGGTGTCGGGAGGCACGCCCACGGCCGAGATCGCCACCTCGGACCGCCGCAGCGACGGCGGCCAGGGAGCGCCCAGCCGCGCCCCAGCCACCGCCAACGCACATCCCGCCCCACCTCCACCCTCTCCGTCACCCGAGCGGCTGCTCTGGCTGCTGCTCTTCCCGGCGCTGGTTGCCGAGCGCTGGCTGGCCATGCGCCGATGAGCCAGCCTCTCCGCCAACCGCCGCCGGCCGCAAGAGTGGCCGTCGCCGCAAGCCGCGGCCCTGCCGGCAGCTACGACATCGTCGCCGCCGCCGCCGCGTGCCTCGCGGCCCTCGCCGTGCACTGGCGGCGTCGCCGCCTACTGGCGAGCGCCGGAGCGGCGCTCGGGGCCGGCCTTCCCCTCGCCGTGGCAGCCCTCCGTCTCGCCCCCGCCGGCGACGGCCCGCCGCTGGCTCTCGCCGCGCTCCTGCTGCCGGTGGCCATCGCTTTGCTGCTGGCGCGGCGCCGCGCCGCCGACCCCGGCCCCGTCGCCGCTCACCTCGACCGCCGCCTGCCCGCGCTCGCCGACAGCGCCGTTCTGCTGCTCGCTCCCGCCGGGCTGCCGCCCCTGCAGCGCCTGCAGCAGCGTCGCGCTGCCGTGCTGCTCGTCGCGGAGCCGGAGGCACGGCTGCGAGCACTTCTGCCCCGGTGTCCGCTGCGGCGGGCTCTGGCGGCGCTCGCCGGCGGTCTCACGCTTGCGGTGGCGCTCTGGTTGGCTCCCTTGCCGGCCGCTCCAACCGGCCGCAGGCTGGTGGCGAGGCCATCTGGCGAGCACCACCCCCCACCGCCCGCCCAGCTGCGCGGACTCGCGGTGCGCGTCCGCCCGCCTGCCTACACCGGCCGGCCGGCGCGCATCTCGAAGGGCCTCGGCGCCAGCGCCGAGGAGGGGAGCACGGTGAGCTGGGAAGTCGACGCCGCCCCCGCGGTAACCGCGGCAGCGCTGCTCTTCGACGAGGCAGAGCGGGTGCCTTTGCGCCGCTCGTCCGCCGGAAACTTCACCGGCGCCGCCATCGCTGGCGCGCCACGACTGGTCCGGCTGCTGCTCGCCGGCGACGCTGGAGAGCTCTGGCGCTCGCCGCCGGCACGTCTCGAGGTGCTCGCGGATCGCCCCCCCACCCTCGAGCTGCTGGCGCCGGCAGCGCTGGTGGTGCAACGACCGGCAGCGAACGGAGGCACGCTGCCGTTGGCGGTCGCCCTCGCCGACGACTACGGGGTGAGCGCCGCGGAGCTGGTAGCCACCGTCGCCGCCGGCAGCGGCGAGGAGGTGCGCTTCGCGGAGCGGCGGCTGCCACTTCCGGTGCATCAGCAGGCGGCACGCCAGGTGGTGCGACGGACGCTCGATCTCTCCGCGCTCGGCTTCGGTGGCGGTAACGAGCTCTACCTGCACGTCGAGGCGCGCGACGCGCGACGACCGCGCCCCGACGCCCCGCCGCAGCCCAACCAGGTGCGCTCGCCGACAGTGGTGGTGCGCGCGCTCGGCGAGCGGCGGCAGAGCGCGCCGTTCGGGACCGGGCTGCCGGTGATCGTCGGCCCCGAGCTCTTCCGCAGCCAGCGCCAGGTGGTCCTCGACACCCAGCGGCTCCTCGCCGAGGCACCGCGCCTCGCCGCCGCCGAGGTGCTGCGCCGCTCGCGCGACATCGGCTTCGACCAGCGCGCCCTGCGCCTGCGCTACGGCGGCCTGCTCGGCCAGGAGGTCGAAGAGGGGCGCGCGACCAGCCCCGAGGAAGAGGGCGGACCGCCACCCGGTGGCGCGGGCGCCTATGGGCTCGGAGGCGTCGCGGCGGTGCCCGGCGCACTCATCCACGAGCACGACAGCGCCGAGAGCACCGAGAACGCCTCCTTCTTCGCCGAGCCGGTGCGGCGCAAGCTGCGGGCGATGCTGGCCGCGATGTGGGACGCCGAGGGGGCGCTCGCCGTCGGCACGCCGCGCGCCGCGCTGCCGCACGAGCTCACCGCCCTCGACCTGCTCAAGCAGGTGCAGCAGGCGGATCGCGTCTACGTGCCGAAGAGTGGGGCCGAGGGGGCACCCCTCGACCCTGCCCGCCGGCTGAGCGGTGAGCTGCGCGGCGTCCACGACCTCGCCGCGAGCGAGAGACCGCTTGCGGCCGAGCCGGTGCTCGCCGCCGCGCTCGACACGCTGGCCGCTCTCGCCCCGGCCACCGGCGCGACGGCGGTGACGGCGCATGGCACCGCTGCCACGGTCTCGCCGGCGGCGCTCGCCCGACTGCGCCCGGCGTTGGCGGAGCGCGCACGCGCCGGCTCAGGCGCCGCGCTCGACGCACTGCCGGCGCTCGACGCGCTGGAGCAGGGGAGGCGGCCCGCCGCCGCCGCGCGCGACGCGCTCGAGCGGGCCCTATGGGAGCTGGTGCCGTTCCCGGAGGCGCCGGTGCGCGGCACCGCGCCACCGGGCCGCCTGTGGGAACGGTACCGCGCCCACCTGGGAGGGACGCCTTGAGCGGCCACTTCGCTGCCGGCGCCGGCATGCTCGCCGCCCTCAGCGCGCTCGCGGCGCTTGCCTGGCTGGGGGTGGCGGCTCTCGAGTGGCGCCGGTACGCCGGCCGCCGGCGGGCGGTGCGACGGCTGCTCCTCGCCGCGGTCTGCGGCGCCCTCCTGCTGCTCGCGGCGCGGCCGCGGCACCTGGCGACCCGGCGAGGAGGCGAGGTCGTGCTGCTCACCACCGGCGCCACCCCCGCCGACATCGGGGCGGCCACCGTGGGTGGCCGCCGGGCGTTCGCGGTCCCCGCCGGCGCCGGGGAGCCCGCCCTCCCCGCCGGCGCAACCGCCCTCCCCGACGCCGCCGCGCTGCTGCGCCTCCACCCCGAGACCCTGGGCCTGCGCGTCTTCGGTCATGGGCTCGCCGCCTGGGAGCTCGCAGAGCTGCCCCTGCCGGTGGTGGCCGTACCGCCCCCACCCCTGCCCTTCGGCGTCGCCCGCATCGACTGGAGCCGCCGGCTGGCGCTCGGGGAGGCGCTCGAGGTCAGCGGGCTCGCGACCGGTGTGCCTCCTGGTGGGGCGACGGTGCGGCTGGCGGGAGCCGCCATCGCGGAGAGCGCCACCCGACTGGCCGCGGGCTCGTCGCCGTTCCGCCTTCGCGTCACCCCGCGAGGTCCTGGACACCACCTGCTGGCGCTGCGGCTCGAGGCACCCGGACGCTCCGCGGTGGTCGAGTCGATCGACGCCGAGGTGGTGGCAACGCCACCCCCGGCGGTCCTCTGGCTCGAGGCGGCGCCCTCGACCGAGGGGCGCGAGGTGAAGCGCTGGCTGGCGGAGAGCGGCGGCGCCCTCGCCTGGCGGGCTCGCCTCTCGCGTGGCATCGAGCGCGACGAGGTGGTGGGGCTGCCGCCATTGCCGCATGGGCCGCTCACCTTGCCGCTGCTGCGCCGCTTCGACCTGGTGGTGGCTGACCGCCGCGCCCTCGCCGGACTCGGCGCCGCGGAGACGGCGGCGCTCGCCACCGCGGTGCGCGAGTCGGGTGTGGGGCTGCTGATGCGGGCTGGCGACGACGCCACTCCGGCCGCGCTCGGCGTCGACTTCCCCCTGCGACCCCTCCCCGGCGGCGAGCTCGCCGCCCGCCTGCCGGGCCCGACGGGAGGGTCGGCACCGCTCGCCCTCCCGGCGCGGGAGATCGCACCGGCCACCGCCCTCGTGCCGCTCGTCGAGGACCGCGAGGGGAGGCTGCTCGCTGCCTGGCGGCCCGAGGGCAGCGGCGCGGTGGGCCTGACCCTCGTCGACGGCACCTGGCGCTGGGTGCTCTCGGGCCACGCCGCCGACCATCGCCGCTTCTGGCGGCAGGTCATCACGGCGATGGCGCGGCCGGTCGGCGCCAATCCGGGCTGGCAGCCACCTCGCGGCCCCCTGCTCGTCGGCCGGCCGGTGACGCTCACTCGCGAAGGTGACGTCGGGCCCGGCATCCCACGGGCGACGGTACGCACGCCGCGCAACGGGACCCTGCACCTGTCGCCGCGACAGGATGCCGCCGAGGCGGACCGGTGGACTACCACCTGGTGGCCACGCGACTCGGGCTGGCATCGGCTCGGCGACGAGCCCGCGTGGGTGTGGGTGACACCCGCCGAGCGCTGGTCGACCTGGCGGCTGGCTGGGCGGCAGGATGCCACCGCGACGCGGGCGCTGGCGCCGCCGCCGTCCCGAGCCACGGTCACGACCGTGGGGGCGCCGGAGCCGCTGCCGCGCTGGCCGCTCTTCCTCCTCTTCGTCCTCGCCCTGGCAGCGCTGTGGGCCGACGAGCAACTCGGCGCGGCGCCTGGCGGTCAGCGCCAGGTGACGAGCGACCAGACCACCGAGGCGGCGCTGGCGAGCAGGCAGAGCACACCGCCGATGAGGTGATCGATCCGCTCCGGGCGCAGCGGGTCGAGCCAGTACGAGAGCAGCCAGCCGCCGGCGAAGCCGCCGAGGTGGGCCCAGTTGTCGACGCCGGGGAAGAGCAGGCCAAAGACGAACATGGCGAGCGCCCACGTCCACACCATCTGGCCGAGCGCCCGGCTGCCGCCGCGCCGGCTGTAGTGGAGCAGCGCACCGAGCAGGCCGAAGAACCCCGCCGAGGCGCCGAGGGTGATGCCGCCACCGCCCAGCACGTGCAGGAGGATCCCCGGCATGAAGAGGCTGAGCGAGCTCGCCACGAAGCCGATGACGCCCGAGAGGGTGTAGATGATCCAGGCCCGCCCGGTGCCGTAGAGCTGCTCGACAGCGGGAGCGATCTGGCGAAGCGCCAGCAGGTTGAGGCCGATGTGCAGGAGGTTGGCGTGCAGCCAACCGGCGGAGAGCACGGTCCACCAGCGATGGTAGTGGAGCACCGGCAGGGCGCCGCTGGCACCAAAGGCCAGCATCCGCTCCTGCGACAGCGCGAAGAAGCCTCCGGCCGCGGCGCCGATGCCGCGCGGATCGGTGATCAGCGCGGCGACGTAGAGTGCCCCGCAGGCCCAGCCGAGCAGCGGCCACAGGCTCAGCCCGCCACCGAGCCGTCGCACCACGCCGGTGAGCCCCCACATGCCGGGAGCCGGACGGCCGCAGAACGGACACTTCGACTCGCTCGCCCCCACCAGCCGCCCGCAGCCGGGGCACACCACCGATCCGCTGCGTTTGCGTCCCAGCATCGAGGCGGCATCTTAGTACCGCCGACCACACCCACGAGAAGGAAGTCGCTGCGGGCGCCGCTCTAAGCAAGCAAACGGACAGCTACATGCCCGACTCCCAACGTCGCTGCCTGCTCGCGGTCCTCGCCACCCTGGTCGCGGTGCCGTCGTTCGCCGCCCCGGGGCTCGACGCCGGCGACCGCTCGACAGCCGTCGCCGCCGCCGGTGGCGAGGAGAGCGTCGCCGTCGACCTGCGCACCGTCCCCTTCTACGCCGTCGACGACAAGGGTACGCCGGTGTTCGACCTCTGCGCCGACGAGGTCGAGTTGCGCGTCGACGGCAAGGCGGTGCCGATCGACACCTTCGACCGCCATCGCCTCGGCGAGACCACCGACGCGCATGCCGCGGCCGCCGGTGGTGAGGCGCCGCCGTTTCGGCGCGATGTCTTCCTCCTCATCGACCAGGCATTTCTCTCCCTCGCCGGCCTCCGCAACGCGCGCACCATGGCGACGGCGCTCACCGCGAGCTTCGCCCCGAGCGACCGCCTGTTCCTCATCGTCAACGATGCGCAGCACGGCTTCCGCATCGTCCTCGGTCCGCTCGCCGGCGACGCCGCCGGGCGGGAGAGGATGCAGCAGCGCATCGCGCAGCTCGACCCCGAGCACGATCGCCTCTCCAGCGAGGGGACCAGCCTCCCTCCCCTCGTCATGGGGAGCGCGCGCAATGGCGTTCCTGCCTCGCAGCTGCATGTCCTCTACGGCGAGTCCGCCTCCCTCGAGGAGTCGCAGTACCTCGTCGCCGCCGAGCAACTGGCGAAAGCGCTGCGCATGCTCGCCCTGCAGCTGGGACGCACCGGCACGCCCAAGCTGCTGGTGACGCTCACTCCCGGGCTCGACGCCGAGGCCTACTTCGAGGGCGACGCCGCGCCAGCCAACTACGTCTCCAACGGCGACCCGCTGGGAGCCCACTTCGACCTTCGCAGCTCCGAGCCGCTGGTCGAGGCTTTTGCGCCAGCCTTCGCCGCGCTCGCGGCATCGGGAACCAACCTCGTGCTCGTCAACCCCGACGGTGACCGTCATGACGGCCACGACTACCTCGAGCAGATGCGCGAGGTAGTGGGCGGTGTGGTGCTCGACCACGCGGCGCCCGAGGTGCTGGCGCAAGAGGTGGCACGCACCAGCGCCGCCCTCTACGTGGTGGGCTTCTACGCCCGGCCGGAGACGCCGCTATCGACCGGCGCCCCCATCGAGGTCCTGGTGCGCCGCCCCGGCGTGCGGGCGCTGGCACCGCGGGCGGTTCGCTCGCCCCGTCCCTGGCGCTCGCTCGACCGCGAGGAACGACGCCTGGCCGTGCTCGACCTCGTGCAGCGCGCGGCCTACGCGCAGCCCGATGGCCCCCAGCCCGAGCTCTCGGCTCGACCGCTGCAGGCGCATATACAGGCGCTCACTAGCGCCGACGCCAACGGCCCGCGGCAGCTCGAGCTCGTGGGCACCTGGCCCGCGGAGCTCGGCGGCCACGACGTCGAGGTCTACGAGGTGCTGCTGCGGGCACCCGAGGGAGGTCGAGCGCCGCAGCTGCTTTCCTTCCGGGAGAGCGCGCGGCACGTGCCGGCCGACCCGCTAGACCTCGAGCTCGCCGCCGTGTCGGGGCCGCAGGTGTGGGCGGTGGTGCTGGTCGACCCCGCCAGCGGCGCCACCTGCCTGCGCCGGCTGCTGCTCACTCCCGAGCCCCCGTCGCGCTAGCCGAGGGGGCAGACTGGGTGCGGCTTGCTGGAAGCACGAAGGAAGAGGCCGCCACCGCGTCTCTAACCAGGCGAAGGGGACCCGATGCCTGACTCCCGAAGCCGCGGCCTGTTCGTTCTCCTCGCCACCCTTATCGCCGCTCCGTCGCTCGCCAGCGCGCCGGTCGAGGTTGGCGATCCGGCTGCGGCCCCCGTCGCCGGCGGTGAGGAGAGCGTCGCCGTCGACCTGCGCACCGTCCCCTTCTACGCCGTCGACGGCAAGGGGGCACCGGTGTTCGACCTCCGCAGCGACGAAGTCGAGCTGCGCGTCGACGGCAAGCTGGAACCGATCGACACGTTCGATCGCCACCGCCTCGACGCGACCGGCGAGCGAACGGAGCCCGGCGCTGCCGTCGCGCCGCCCTTCCGCCGCGACGTCTTCCTGCTCATCGACCAGGCCTTCCTGTCGCTCGCCGGGCTGCGCAACGCGCGGACGATTGCCGATTCGCTCAGCGCGAGCTTCGTACCCGGTGACCGCCTCTTCCTCATCGTCAACGACGCCCAGCACGGCTTCCGCATCGTCCTCGGTCCCGTCGCCGGCGACGCCGCCGGCCAGGACGAGCTGCGCCACCGCATCGCCCAGCTCGGCGTCGAGCACAACCGCCTCGCCACCGGCACCAGCCTGCCTCCCTTTGTCATGGGAAGCGGCCGCAATGGCGTTCCCAGCGAGCAGATCCACAATACCTACGCCAACGCCCGCTCCCTCGAGATCGCGCAGTATCGCGACGCCGCCGGGCAGCTCGCTCAGGCGCTGCGCATGTTGGCCCTGCAGCTGGAGCGAACCGGCACGCCCAAGCTGCTGGTGATGCTCACTCCCGGGCTCGACTCGGAGCTCTACTTCGAGGGTGAGGTCGACGGCACCAGCGTGGCTTCCGCCGAGGACCCACTCGCGGCGCACGTCGACACGCGACGCGCCGACCCGATGGTCGACACCTTCGCGCCCGCCTTCACGGCACTCGCCGCCTCGGGCACCAACCTCGTGCTCGTCAACCCCGACGGCAACCGCCAGGACGGCCGCGACTATCTCGAGCAGATGCGCGACAAGGTGGGTGGCGTGATCGTCGACCGCGCGGCGCCCGGGACTCTCGCGCGCGAGGTGGCACGCAGCACCGCCGCGCTCTACGTGGCAGGCTTCTACGCCCGCCCGGAGGCGCCGGTGCCAGCGGGCGCGCGCATCGAGGTCGTCGTCAACCGCCCCGGCGTACGGGTGCTGGCGCCGCGCACCGTGCATTCGCCGCGCCCGTGGCACTCGCTCGACAAGGCGGAGCGCCGCCTCGCCGTGCTCGATCTCGTGCAACGCGCCGCCTATTCCGGCCTCGAGGGGGTCCAACCCGAGCTCGCGGCGCGGCCACTGCAGGCGCGGGTGCAGTCGCTAGGCGGCGGCGAGCCAGGGGCCGGGCGGCAGCTCGAGCTCGTCGGCACCTGGCCGGCGGAGCTCGCCGGCCACGAGGTCGAGGTCTACGAGGTGCTGCTGCGGGCGCCGCAAGGCGACCACGCCCCCGAGCTGCTCTCCTTCCGCGAGAGCGCCCGCCACGCGCCGGTGGATCCGCTCGAGCTGCGGCTCACCACCGTACCGGGACCGCAGGTGTGGGCGGTGGTGCTGGTCGACCCCGGCAGCGGCGCCACCTACCTGCGCCGGCTGCAGCTCACTCCTCAGCCTGCTCCGCCTCCGTCGCGCTAGGCTGCAGGCCGTGGGGCTCGCGCCCCTCGCGCAACGCCACCGCGGCGCTGATGTGGGAGTAGTGCGACAGCCCCTGCGGGAAGTTGCCGAGCATGCGCACGCCGTCGTGCTCCTCGGCGAAGAGACCGAGGTCGTTGGCCAGCCCGCTCGCTGCCGCGAACAGGGCCTCGGCGTCCTCGTGGCGCCGCTGCAGCGCCAGACAGCGGGCGAGCCAGAAGCTGCAGGCGAGGAAGCACCCCTCGCACCCCTCCAGCCCGTCGTCGTTGCGGTAGCGGCGCACCAGGGCCGGTCCATCGCGCAGCTCCCCGCAGATCGCCTCCACCGTGCGCAGCATGCGCGGGTCGTCGTAGGCAACGAACCCGACCCGCGGCAGCAACAGCAATGCGGCGTCGAGCTCGCGGCTCTCGTAGGCCTGCACGAAGACGCCGCGGTCACGGTCGTAGCCGTGGCGCTCGATGGAGTCGCGGATCTCCTCGCGGGCCGCGCGCCAGCGCGCCCGTGGCGCCTCGACGCCGGCCCGCGCGACCACCTCGAGGCCGCGGTGGACGGCCGCCCAGCACATCACCTTCGAGTGCACGAAGTGCCTCGGCCGGTCGCGCATCTCCCAGATGCCGCAGTCGGGCTGGCGCCACCGCTCGAGGATGGTGTCGACGACGTCGACGAGGAAGGGCACGTAGCTCGGATCGGGATCCTCGCCGCGGCGCAGGCGCGCCCAGGCAAGATCGACCAGCTGGGCCATGCCGTCGAGCTGCCGCTGCCCGGCGGCGCCGTTGCCGATCCGCACCGGGAGCGAGCCGCGGTACCCCTCGAGGTGGGAGAGCTCGATCTCGTGCAGCAGCTGGCGCCCGTCGATGCCGTACATCGGCTGCACCTCCTCGGCGATACCGGCGGTGGTGCGCTCGATGAACCAGGTGAACCCGCGCGCCTCCTGGTGGAAGCCGAGCTCGGCGAGCGAGTCGAGGGCGAAGGTGGAGTCGCGGATCCAGCTCAACCGATAGTCCCAGTTGCGGCTGCCGCCGAGGCTCTCCGGGAGCGAAGTGGTCGCGGCGGCGACGATGGCGCCGGTGGGTGCGAAGGTGAGGCCCTTGAGCACCACCGCCGAGCGCAGCAGGGCCGGGTCCGCCAGCAGGCGATCGCCGCCGCGCGAGGCCACCCAACGCTGCCACCAGCGGCGCGTCTCCTCGAGGTGCCCGTCGACCTCCTCGATGGGGCGCGGCCGGGGAGCGCTCGGGTGGAGGCGGTGCGGCTCGGCCCAGCACACCGACAGGCGGCGCCGCTCGCCGGCCCGCAGCCGAAGGCGGGCCACCAACGCGTGCCCGTCGTCGGCGGCGAGCGGCAGGTCGCTGCGGATCACCAGGCCGTCACTGCCACCGATAGCGGTGAAGAGACCGTCGCCGTGGCGGCGCAGCCACGGCTTGGCCGCCCCGTACTCGAAGCGCGGCACCAGCTCGGCGCGCACCTCGACCTCGCCCTCCACCACCTCGACGATCCGCATCAGCTCGTGGCGGGGGCGCTCGCGGCCGCCCGTGCGCATGGCGAAGGCATCGACCAGTCGCAGCTCGCCGGAGGTGACGTGGAAGCGGGTCTCGAGCACGAGGCTTTCCGCCTGGTAGCAGCGCTCGCACTCCCATTCCGCCGCCGCCGGTGCCAGCAGGCACCACCCGCCACGATCCCAGTCGAGAAGCCGCCCGAAGCAGGAGGGGGCGTCGAGCCGCGGCATGCAACACCAGTCGATGGAGCCGCAGCGCGACACCAGCGCCGCCGAGTGGCAGTCGCCGATCAGCCCGTAGTCCTCGATGGGCGGATAGCGTGGCTCACGCATGCCGGCGCTCCCCACCACGCCTTCGCCGGCGCCGCCCAGGCGTGGCGGGTGCAGAAATGACACACCGGGGCTCCAGCGCGTGGAGAAGGAGCACGCCGGACGCTACAGCAGCCGCGAGGGACCCGTCTGAGCGGCGACCCCCGCGCGGCCCGAAGGCGTGGTGCTCCCCGGATGCCGCAGGACGCGTGGCACCCTCGGCAGCCCGTTGCGGCAGCGGTACGCTCCGCGGCACGTCGCTTGCTGGGAGGAGCTCGAGCCCGCAGCTCGGAGGGCGACACCATGACCGACCCCGCGACCGCGCCCCTCCCACGCCGTAACGACCCCGCGCCCGCGCGACTGCCGCCGCCGGCGCGGGATCCCCGGAGCGGCGCCCCTCCGGCCACCGTGGGCCTGCCGACGCCCGCCGACCCGCGGCGGGCGCCACCCCCCACCTCCCCGTTGGCCGCGTGGATCGAGGCGCTGCCACCCGACTACTACCTCGGCTGAGCCGCCGCCTCAGCGCCAGGCGCGGTACTCCGAGAAGATCCCCAGCACCACGTGCCGGTCGCAGCGGGCAAAGCCGGCATCGGCGAGGGCAGCGAGGATCACCGCTGGGGGCACGCAGCGGTCGATGGTGTCCCAGTAGTACTCCATCAGCTCGCGCGTGACACTGCCGCCGCGGCCGAACCCGGCCAGCAAGGGCACCACCCTGCCGAGGTAGAGGGCCAGCAGCCGGTGGGCGAACGCCGAGGCGGGGGGTGTGATCTCGAGCAGCAGCAGCACGCCCCCCGGAGCGAGCACGCGCCGGTACTCGGCGAACGTCGCCCGCAGGTCGGCGACGTGCCGCAGCGCGAAGCCCATGCTCAGCCGGTCGAAGCGGGCAGCGGCGAACGGCAACGCCTCGGCGATGCCGCCGACGCGGCGCGCCACGCCGCGCGCCGGCGCGCGGCCGAGCATGCCGAGGCTGGGGTCGAGGGCCACCACGCGTCCGCCCCCACCGACAATCGACTGCCCGGCGGCCGCCACGGTGCCGGTGCCGGCGCCGGCGTCGAGCAGGCTCATGCCGGGAGCGAGGCCGGCGCGCAGCAGGGCTTGCCGGCGGTAGCGGCTCCCGAAGCCGGCGCTCATGGCGAGGTTGATCCAGTCGTAGTCGGCCGCCGCGCGGTCGAACCAGGAGCCGAGCCGCTGGCGCCGCTGGGTCTCGCTGCGGTAGTAACGCGACAGCGGCGGGTGCGGCGGCAGCGATGCCGTCCCGGGGTGGAGGGCCCCTGGCGCTCCGGGGACGGTGCCCGGCGGACGAACGGCGCCGTCCGTCACTCGCCGCCGCCCTCGGCGAGCTGCTGGACGATCAGCGTCACCTCCGCCTCGGCGCGCCGGATCTTGGCGCGGCACAGCTCGAGCAGCTGGGCGGCGCGGCGCAGCTCGGCGGCGAGGGCATCGATGTCGGTCTCCTCGGTTTCGATCCGGGAAAGGATCGCTTCGAGCTCGCTCATCGCCGCGGCGAAGCCCGGTGCATCCACCGCCTCCTGGAGGCTGACGCTGCCCGCCCGCGCAGAGTTGTCGCTGCCCTCGTCGCTCATCGCTCCCCCTCCGCCTCGGCGGCCGCGGCCGTCTCGACGCGGCTCGACACGTACCACCGGCCACCGTGGTCAGCAGCCGCTCTCCCGCCGCCACCTGCTGCGGGCGCCGCAGGAGCTCGCCTCCAGCCCGGCGGGTGATGCTGAAGCCGCGCGCCAGCACCCGCTCGGGGGCGAGCTGGGCGGTGACGCGGGCGAGCGCGCCGCAGTGCTGTCTCGGCGCGTCGCAGCTCGCCGCTCGCGGCCCGGGCGAGCCGTGCCGCGAGCTCGGCGCCCTGGCGCCGCCGGCCGCCGAGGGTGCGCGGCGCGGCGGCGAGCAGCGCGCCGCCGGTACGCTCCAGCCGATCGCGGCCCCGCGCCAGGCGGTGAGCGCCGAAGACGGCCACCAGCCGGGCCGCCTCCACCAGCCGCGCCCGCTCCGCCGCCACCGTGCCTGCGGCCGCGAGCAGCCGCTGCCGGCAGCCACCGAGCACCTCGTTCTCGGCGGCGAGCCGTGCCCGGGCCGCCTCGCTGAGCCAGCGCCCCACCTCGCCCAGCTTGCGCTCCGACTCCTCCACCCGGCGGACGAGGAACTCCCCCACCATGGTGGGCGTCTTGAGCGCCGTGTGCGCCACGAGATCGGCCACCGAACGGTCGGTCTCGTGGCCGAGCCCGGTGAGCACGGGCACCGGCAGGGTGGCGATGGCCTCGGCGATTCTGCGACTGTCGAAGGCGGCGAGGTCGCTGCCCGACCCGCCGCCACGCACCAGCACGGCGCAGTCCACCCCCAGCGCGGCGACGGTGGCGAGCGCCGAGGCCACCTCCCGCTCGGCGCCGGCGCCTTGCACCGCGGCGTGCACGAGCAACACCTCGAAGCGGTAGCCGCTGTCGCGCAGGCAGGTGAGGAAGTCGTGGAAGGCGGCGCTGTCATGGGAAGTGACGAGCCCGACGCGCAGCGGCAGGGCCGGCAGCGGCAGGGCGCGGTTGCGCTCGAGCCGGCCGGCGGCGGCGAGCGCGGCGAGGGTCTCCTGGCGACGCCGCGCCAGCATGCCGAGGGTGAACAACGGGTCGAGCTCGCGAACGGTCACCTGCAGCCGTCCACCCGGCGGGTAGAAGTCGACCGCCGCCAGGCAGCGCACGGCCATGCCTTCCCCCAGCGACTGCCCCGAGCTGCCGAGCTCGCGCCGCAGGCGCTGGAGGTCGGTGCGCCAGATCACCGCCTCGAGCCGACCGACGATCTGGTCGCCGTCGTCCCTTCTCGACCAGCTCGAAGAAGAGGTGGCCGTTGCGACTGGGGCGCAGCCGCTGGGCCTCTCCCGAGACCCAGACGCCGGGGAAGGCTTCGCCGAGGAAGGCCCGCACCTCCTCCCCCAGCTCCGAGACGGAGTAGGTGTGGAGGTGGAGCGGGATCTGCTTCACCCGGCGAGCTTATCGGCGGAACGTCGCCCGCCGCTACCGCTGCCGCCGCGCAGCCTCAACCGAAGGCCCGCAGCTCGGCGGCGGTCTCGAGCGGGATCGCCTCCGCCCACTCCACCGCCTCCTTCTCGTTGACGGTGAGCTTGCTGACGAAGTCGAGCGCCTCGTCGCGGGTCTCGAACAGCCGCCAGATGTAGGTGTGGCCGGCGGGGGCGGTGAAATAGGTGTACTTGCGCGGGCTGCTGGTGAGGTCGAAACCGAGGTCCTTGTCGCCGTTGCGCCCGACGCAGGCCAGCGCGACGGCGCGGTAGGCGAGAGCCAGCGCTTTGAGCGAGTCGTCGTAGTCGAGCAGCTCCTCGCGGGACTTGGCGATGTGGAGCACGCCGATACGTGCCGTCTCCTCCTCGGCGAGGAGCGTGTAGGGCACGTCGTGGCGGTCCATTGCCTCCTTGGTCTCCTGGGTGGTGACGAAGACGTCCTCGGTGCCGTTGACCTTGTAGGCGATGGCGTAGAAGTCGCGCTCGAACTTGGCAAACGCTTCCGCGAGGATGCTCTCGTCCTCGATGGTGAAGTAGTAGAGGCGGTTCATTAGCTGGCGGCCGCTGGTCATCGGGTTCTCCAGACGCAGGTGGGAATGGACCGGCTGGGGCGTGACGGCTCGGCACGACTCGCGCCGCGCCGGCAGGGGGGCCGGTACCTCATCGAACAAGCAGCATCTTATCAGAGACTTAGCCCGCTTGTCCAGCTCGCTCGACGGGCCCCGCCGCGGCCGCCGACACGACCGCGGCGGCTATACTGCCGCGATGCCGGCGACCTCGCAGCGCAATCAACCGATCTGTCAGTGGCACGAGGGGGACGTCATGCAGGGCTTCGCCTTCCTCGCGCGCAAGGAGCACCGGCAGGATCGCAAAGGGGAGCTCCTACCTCCACATGGAGCTGCAGGACGCCACCGGCGGCATCGTCGCCAAGGTGTGGGCGGACAGCCAGGCCATGCTCGGCCGCTTCGATGCGCCCTCCTACGTCGCCTTCGAGGGCGTGGTGCAGCGCTATCGCGAGGAGCTGCAGCTCAACGTCCGCCGCTGCCGCGCCGCCAACGACGACGACCGCCGCTACGGCTTCGACGAGGCGCTGCTGGTCCCCACCAGCCGCGAGGATCCCGACGTGCTGTGGGCGCGCCTGCTCGCCGTCCTCGACAAGGTGGAGCGGCCGCCGCTGCGACGTCTGGCCGAGGAGACGCTGCGCAGCGTGGGGCCGCGAGCTGCGCCAGCACCCGGCGGCGAAGTCGATCCACCATGCCTGCCGCGGCGGCCTGCTCGAGCACGTGGTGTCGATGATCGAGCTCGCCACCCACGTCTGCGAGCACTATCGCGAGCTCGATCGCGATCTGATGCTCGTCGGCGTCCTCTTCCACGACCTCGGCAAGCTGCGCGAGCTCGGCGCCCTGCCCTCCAGCGAGTACACCCGCGAAGGCCGGCTGATCGGGCACATCGTCATCGGCCGGGACATGCTGCGGGAGCGTTGCGCCGCCATCCCCGACTTCCCCGCCGACCTGCAGCTCCTGCTCGAGCACCTGGTGCTGTCGCACCAGGGCAGTCGCGAGTACGGCTCGCCGGTCGAGCCGATGACCGCCGAGGCGCTGGCCCTGCACTTCGTCGACGACCTCGACTCCAAGCTCGAGCAGCTGCGGCGGGCGCGCGAGGGCGCGCACGGCTTCCAGTTCCTGCGCCCGCTCGGGCGCCAGGTCTTCCTCGGCGAGCCGCCGCCGTCAGCGGAGCCGCCACCGCCCTTGGCGGAGGAACCGGTGCCGGTGCAGGTGCCGCTGCCCGGTCTGCTGTCCGAGGATTGACGCCCGGCGCCGGGGCGCCGCTCAGCCGCCGTCCGAGCTCGCCCCGCCGGCGCCGCACAGCCTTGACAGGCGGCTGCGTCGCTCATCAGACCGCTCCGCAGCTGCGGCGAGCACCTTTCGCTGGCACCTCGCCGCCCCGGTTGTCGATCTGGGAGCCAGGAGGCTCTCGTATGCGACCATCCACCTGCGGCATCTCCCGCTCCGCACGCCACTGCGGCCGAGGCGGCGCGGCTGCTCTCTTCGTCCTGGCGCTGGGCGTCCCCACGCTGGCTGCCGCCGCCCCGGCGATCTCGCCCGAGCAGGCGATCGCGGCGGCGCGCCGCCTCGGACCGGTCTCTTCCACGGAGGTGGGCGCCGACGACTTCCGCATCAGTGACGTCGGCGGCACCGGCGACACCAACTACCAGGCGTTGAACCCGGCGGTCGCCTACGACTCGGTCGACAACCAGTACCTGGTGGTGTGGCGGGCCGACGACAACGTCAACGGCATGGTCGACGAGGACTACGAGATCCTCGGCCAGCGGATCGACGCCGCCACGGGCGCGGAGGTCGGCGCCAACGACTTCCGCATCAGCGAGATGGCGGGCTCCGGGCCGGCCGGCGGCGCCTTCGAGCCCGCCGTCGCCTACAACCCCGACCGCAACGAGTACCTGGTGGTCTGGCATGGCGAGGGCCCCTTCCCCATGTATGCCTTCCAGGAGTATGAGATCTTCGGCCAGCGCCTCGACGCCGCCACCGGCGCCGAGGTGGGCAGCAACGACTTCCGCATCAGCGACATGGGGGGCACGAACGACAGCACCTACGGGGCATCCTCGCCGGCCGTGGTCTACAACCCGACGCGCAGCGAGTACCTGGTGGTGTGGTCGGGCGACGACAACGTCAATGGGCTCGTCAACGACGAGCTCGAGATCTTCGGCCAGCGGATCAACGCCATCACCGGCGCCGAGGTCGGCACCAACGACTTCCGCATCAGCAACATGGGCGACGCCGACAGCGCCTTCCAGGACGCCAACCGGCCCGCCGTCGCCTACAACGCGGTCGACGACGAGTACCTGGTGGTGTGGGACGGCGACGACGCCACCGGCGACATGGTCGACAACGAGCTCGAGATCTTCGGCCAGCGGCTCGACGGCGCGACCGGTGGCGAGCTCGGCGCCGACGACTTCCGCATCAGCACCCAGGGCCCTGCCGGTGACACCAGCTACCTCGCCGTCGAGCCGGCCGTCGCCTTCGACCCCGTCGAGGATCAGTACCTGGTGGTGTGGACCGGCACGCAGGTGGTCGGCCCCGGCGGCTCCGAGCTCGAGATCTTCGGCCAGCGCCTCGATGCCAGCGGCGCCGAGATCGGCACCCACGACATGCGCCTCACCGACGTCGGGCCCGAAGCGATCGGCTGGGACGCCAACATGGCGGGCGTCGCCTACGTGCCGGCGCTCCACCAGTACCTGGTGTCGTTCCGTGCCGACGACGACGACGGCGTGCACGTCATCGCCGAGCTCGATGCCTTCGTGCAGGCGGTCGACGCGGCCACCGGTGCCGAGGTGGGACCCCACGACTACCGGGTGAGCGACATGGGGCCGACCGGCACCAACCTCTACTCGGCGGCATTTCCCGCCATCGCCTGCGGGGCACCGAGCGGCGAGTGTCTGATCGTCTGGCGCGGCGACGACGACACCGGCGGCCTCGTCGACAACGAGTGGGAGATCTTCGGGCAGCGCTACGTGTCGCAGCTGGCGCTGCTCGTCGACGGCTTCGAGGGCGGCGACCTCGGCGCCTGGAGTGTGGCCGTGCCCTGAGCTCCGGCCACGCGCCGGCGTGGCCACCGGTAGTGGCGTGGCCGCTCGGGCGCCACGTCCCCCTCGACGAGCCGGCGCTGTTGGTGGAGACGCCTTCGCCCTGCCGGGAGGCGCCGGTGCCGCTGCCCTGTCTGCAGCCCGAGGATTGACGCCCGGCGCCGGGTTGTCGGGTCAGCCGTCGCTGGAGCCCGAACCGCTCGAACCCGCACCGCCGGATCCCGAGCCGCCCGGGCTCGCACTGGCACTGGCGCTGCCGCTGGAACCGTCGCCCCCGGCGGCCTTGCTCTCGCCGCCGCCCTTGGCCTCGCTCTTCGACGGCTCCGCTTTGCTGTCGCCGCCGTCGCCCTTGCTGCCGCCGCTCGGCGCGCCTCCCGACTTGCGCGCGTAGTCGGTCACGTACCAGCCCGAGCCCTTGAACTGCACGGCCGGGGACGACAGCAGCCGCTTGAGCGGTCCGCCGCAGAGCTCACAGACGGTGAGCGGCGGGTCGGCCATCTTCTGCAGCACCTCACTGCGGGTGCCGCACTGCTGGCACTGGTACTCGTAGAGGGCCATCGATGCTCAGCTCGGGGTGCCGCCGGGCTCGGTGCGCAGGCGCAGCTTCACCACCCCCGGGCGCTCGGCGACGCGGCGGCGGATCAGCCGCAGCACGTGCAAGGCGTAGATGATGCGCGCGTTCTCGGCCGGCGAGTAGGGGCCACTGGTGCACACGTCGTAGAGGGTGCGCCTGCCGTCGACGAGGCGCAGCAGCCCCAGCTCGGGCTCCTCCATCGCCACCTCGATGAGGTCCTCGGTGCGCCAGATGGGCTCGAACACGGTCTCCTTGCGCCCCAGCCGCGCGACCATGGCCTTGGCGTCGGGGGCGCGCTTGACGCCCTGCAGGATCACCTGCCGCATCGGCAGGTAGATGCGCACCATGTCGGCTTCCTCGAAGTCGCCGATGGAGAAGGCGACCTCACCCTCCTCCCAGGCGAACAGGCTCCACATCACCGACCGCATCTGCTCCTGGATCGCCTCGTAGAGCTGTGCCGGCGACAGCACGCCGTGCTCGATGAGCAGCTCGCCGTGCCGCTTGTCGGGGCTGGTGGAGCGGATCTCGTCGGTGAGCGTGTACTGCTCGGCGGTGATGCGACCGCTGGCGCGCAGGTAGCTGCCGAGGCTGTCCTGACGGTCGGTGGAGGCCGCATGCACCACTGCCCCGTCACGCAGGAAGACGCGCTTGAGGAGTCCGGCGTGATGGCACTCGACCACCCCGGGGACCCGGTGCAGGTAGACCGTGTACAGCATCTCCGGCAGCGAGGTCTGACCGAGCTCGCCGCGATACTGGTACCGTCGGGGCTGTTGGTCGGCGTCTGCCATCGGAAGGTCGCCACGCTCTCCAGCGGAACGGAATCTAGGAGTATACCGCGACCGTCGGCGAGGGTCGCGGCGCGAGAACGGAGGTCGTGCTGAGCCCTGAGCGAGGGA
Source organism: Thermoanaerobaculia bacterium (assembly GCA_963837455.1). GTDB lineage: Bacteria > Acidobacteriota > Thermoanaerobaculia > Multivoradales > JAIOJS01 > DASYQD01. The sequence goes on from CAWINM010000001.1 coordinate 719,046, forward strand.
TCCCCCCCGAGACGGCTTGGGAGCGGCTGCTGCCCCTCCTGGCGCCCCTACCCACGCGGTGGGTGTCGAGGAGAGCGGCGGCCGGGCGGGCGCTTGCCGAGTCGCTGCACGCCGTGGTGGACGTCCCCTTCGCCGACGTCTCGGCGATGGACGGCTACGCCCTCGGCGGCGAGGTCGCACCCGGCGAGCGGCGGCCGGTGGCCGGCCTCGTCGCCGCCGGCGACCGGCCCGGGCTTCGTCCTGCCGCCGGCGCGCGCGGTGCGCATCATGACCGGCGCCCCGGTGCCCGTCGGCGCCGACCGCGTGGTGCCGTCGAGGACACCGACGGCGGCGAGCGCGAGGTGGTGGTGCGCGTCGCCTCCGAGCGCCGGCGCGCACATCCGCCGGCGGGGCGAGGTCCTCGCCCGCGGCGACCGGCTGCTCCCGCGCCGGCGCCGTCCTCGACGCCGGCGCCCTGGCCCTGCTCGCCGCCCACGGCCACCGCCGCGGTGGCGTCCACCGGGCGCCGCGGGTGGCGCATCGTCACCACCGGCGACGAGGTGGTGCCGCCCGACGCCGAGCCCGGGCCCGGCCAGCTCCGCGACAGCCACACCGACTTCCTGCTCGCCGCCGGCGCCGCCGCTCGGCCTGGCGCCGGTCCACCTCGGCATCGCCCCCGACCGCGCCGACGCCTCGCCGCTCTGGTCGAGCGCGGCCTCGCCGCCGACGTCCTGCTCCTCTGCGGCGGCGTCTCGCGCCGGCGAGTTCGACTTCGTCGAGGAGGTGCTCGCCGGCTTCGGCTGCCGCGCCGCTCTTCGACGCCGTCGCCATCCAGCCCGGCAAGCCGGTGGTGGCGGCGCGTCCATCCCCGGCGGCCTGGTCTTCGGCCTTCCCGGCAACCCGGCCTCGGTGATGGTCACCTTCTGGCTCTTGGTGCGGCCGGCGCTGCGCCGGCTGCTGGGCCACCCCGACGGCTATCTCGGGGGCGCCATCGCCGGCGAGCTGGCGGCGCCGGCGCCGGGCGCCAAGGGGCGCGACCGCTTCCTGCCGGCCGAGCTCGCTGGGCGCGATGGACGGGCGCATGGTGACGCCGATCGCCTCCAAGGGCTCGCACGACCTGGCCGCCTACGCGCCGCGGCAACGCGCTCGTCCGGGTCGCCGGCGGCTCCGCGCGCGGCGGCCGCGGCCGGCAGCGCTGCCTGGCGCTGCCGATCGGGTGACGAGCCCGACGACGTGGCCGGGCACGGGTAGAATCCCGTGCGGAAGCGCTCGGGGGCTGGTGCCTCCCGCGGTCTTCAAAACCGTAGTCCCGGGCCGGTTCCGGTTCGGGGGGTGGGTTCGATTCCCATGCGCTTCCGCCACCTCCGCGACCCCATGGCGTGCCGCGGCGATGCGGCCCGGGCCGCATCGCCGGCTCCGGCGCGGCGGGGGACCGCCGCCCCCTTCAGGTCACGCGGGCCAGGTTGCGCTGGTTCCCGGTGAGGCGGTTGAAGGCGCAACCGGCGTGGTACCAGTGCAGCAGGTGCGCCTCGTGCAGCGCCCGCGACCAGTAGCGCAACCCGCGCGGCGTCGCCGCCGGTGCCGGCGAGCAACGCGCATCGATTCCGAGGCCGCGCGCGAGCGCGGAGACCCGCGCCAGGTGCAGTGGGTCGGAGACCACCAGTAGCCGGTGCCACCCCTGGTGGCGCAGCGTCTCGCGCACGTTAGCGAGGTTCTCGAGGGTGTGATGCGAGCCGCCCTCGCAGAGGATCGCCACCGCCGGCACGCCGAGGCCCAGCAGGTGCTCGCGTCCGGCCGCGGCCTCGGTGCGGGTGGCGTCGCCGGTGAGCCCGCCGGCGACGATCAGCCGGGGCGCGAGGCCGGCGCGGTAGAGCTCGGCCGCGTGCTCGAGGCGGGCGGCGAACACCGTCGTCGGCCGGTCGGCGCGCAGGACACGGCCGACGACGAGGATGGCATCAGCAGGCTCGCGCTCGTCGCGACGCGAGAACCCGATGACCTGCCGCAGCCGCATGAGCACCGGGATACCGAGGCCGAACAGCTCGAGCAGCACGGCGATGCCGAGCGCCGAGAGAGCTCCGGGGCCCAGGTAGTCGGACCAGCGCTGCGAGACGTGCCGGGGCATGAGGTGAAACGCACGAGGAGTATAGACCCGCCACAGCACCCTCGCGGCTCAGGAGCTCACCTGGCCGCGGAACAGCCCCAGGCTGCCGCCACCGCTCCACCCCGGGAAGATGGCTGCCGCGTCGGTGACACCCAGGTGGCGGGCCGCCACCTCGGCGAAGACGGCGCGGAAGTCGGTGCTCACCGGCAGGTCGCGCCCATCGTAGAGGTCGCCGCTGCCGAGCGCGGGCAAGCGGCCGTGGACACGCCCGCCGGCGACCCGGTTGCCGAGCAGGAAGAGGCAGGAGCCGTGACCGTGGTCGGTGCCGCCCGAGCCGTTCTCGCGCACCGTGCGCCCGAACTCGGTCATGGTGAGCAGCACGACGTCGTCCTGGTAGCCGCCGAGGTCGGTCCAGAAGGCGGCGATCGCCAGCGCCAGGTCGGTGGCGCTGCGCGCGAAGCTCCCCCGCGCCGTCCCCTGCTGCACGTGAGTGTCCCAGCCACCGCTCTCGGTGAAGGCGACCTCGAGCCCGAGGTTCGCCTTGACCAGAAAGGCGACCTGTTCGAGCGCCGCCCCCAGCGGGCTCCGCGGGTAGCGGGCCCCGGAGGCAGGGCGATAGGAGGCGAGGTCGGCGCGCGTGAGCAGGTCGACGGCCTCGAAGGTCTCCTTGCCGGTCTGTCGCAAGAGCAGCTGCGAGGTCCCGGCGTACAGCTCCTCGAAGCCCGTGCCGGCGGCTCGCGCCACCTCCGGAGCCCCCGGCAGGCGCACGCGGAAGGACGCCAGGTCGGTCACCGCGAGCGCCGGTACCGGCCCGGCGAGCGAGCGCGGCAGCGCCGGCGCCATCGCCACGGCGCGGAAGGGCGAGGTCCCACGTACCGCTGCCGAGGCCTCGTGCCCGAGCTCTCCGGCGACGCGGTTGAGCCACCCCGAAGTCGTCCCCTTGCGTCCCGGCGTGCCCGTCTCCATGTAGTCCTGGGCATCGAAGTGGGAGCGAGTGGGGTCGGGCGAGCCCACCGCATGCACCACCGCGCAGCGCCCGTCGCGCCACAGCGGCAGCAGCGGCGCCAAGGCCGGATGGAGGCCAAACTCGCCGCCGAGGTCGAGCAGGCGCTCGTCCCCTACCGCCGTACGCGCCGCCGTCATCGCCAGCCGCGGGCGCAGCGCCCGCAGCGCCGCGTCGTCGAGCGGCGAAACCGCCATCAGGCCGTCCATGGCGCCGCGCTGGAAGATGGTCACCAGGACGCGGCGACGTTGGAACGGGCCTGGCGCCGCCGCGGCGTACGCCGCCCGCTGCAGGAAGAGCGGCCCGACGCCGAGCGAGCCGAAGCCCACCGAGAGCAGGGCGACGCCTCCGCCCTTGAGGAAGACGCGACGGGTGCAGGTCTCACACATGGCAGGCTCCCTCAGCGACGCTGGAACTCCGGTGAGCCGAGCAGCACGCCCACGACGCGCGCCTCCAACCACCGGTCGGCCGGCCGCCGCGCGCGGTCGCGCCGGTAGTCGGGAAAGGGGTCCTCCCAGCGGCCGAGGCGCTGCTCGGTCATGTCCATCCCCGGCGGCGCGGCCGTTGCCGAGGCGCCCAGGCGCTCGCCGAGCGCCGGCTCCTCGACCCGTGGCGCCAGGCGCCGCAGCGCGACGCCGCCCTCGCGCTCCGGCAGCAGCACAGCGCCGAAGGCGGCGAGCGCCGCCTGCGGCGACTCCGGCTCGCGGTTGCCCACCAGCGCGCCGAGGTCGAAGGTCACACCGTGGAGCCCTCCGCTGGCGAGCTCGATACCGAAGCTCATTCGTGCCAGCAGCGCGCCCGTGTTGACCCAGGCTTCTGCGCGGTCGGGCCAGCCGGTGGGGGCCTGCTGCGCGTAGAGCGGCTGCCCCATGCGGGCGACCCAGTCGACCACCGCCGCCACGCTCGTCACCTCCGCGTCGAGCACGCGCAGCGCCGACACAGTGAGCTCGAATGGGGACTTGACCTTCTGCCCGCGTGCCGCGGCGGACCACAGCTCCGGCGAGCGCACCAGGGCTCGCAGCACGGCACGGGTGTCACCGCCACTGGCGGCAAACACCGCCGCCAGGCGATCGACCAGGGCCGGCGGCGGCTGGTCGCTGACGAAACGCGCCGCGATCTGGCTCGCCAGATGGTGAGCGGTGGCGGGGTGCGCGGCGAGCAGCGCCAGCACCTCCTCGCCGTCCTCGATGCCGCGCCCCGGCGCCAGCCGCGCGCCGAGCAGGGTCTTGCTGCCGGCATCGTGGGCGTCGGGCCGGAAGAGGAACGGGCCTTCGCGCACCATGCCGACGTCGAGCCTTTGCGCGCGGGCGAGCCGTCCCTCGAGCTCGTCCCCCACCAGCATCCGTGGAGGCACCACCGTCCAGCCGGTGAAGGCGCGCGCCACCTCGACGACGTCCTGCTGCGTGTAGCCGCCATCGACCCCCAGGGTGTGCAGCTCCAGGAGCTCGCGGGCATAGTTCTCGTTGATGCCCGTGGGGCGGCGGTCGCCAAGCGCTGCGGCGAGACCGTTGCCAGCGGTGCCGCGCTCCGCGGCGCGGCCGCCGGCACCGCCGACGGCAACGGTGCGCCGCCCGCCACCGCCCCAGCCTCCCCGCAATCCCGCGCCGCCGAATCCACCGCGCCGGCCCATCGCGCTCCCTCGCCGCCAGCGGTCGTCGAGGCGCACCGCGAGGGTGGTCACGGCACCCAGCGGCGCCACCGAGCGCGCGTTGTCCAGGTAGAGCAGCATCGCCGGGTGACGGGCAGTGGCCGCGAGGAGGTCGTAAAAGCTGCCCAGCGCATGCGGCCGGATGGCATCTCGCTCATAGGCGAGCACGTAAACGCGTGCCTGCGGGTCGGTGGTGGCGACGTTGAAGTGGTTGCACCAGAAGTCGGTCATCACCTCGGCAAGCTGGTTCTCGGCGTAGGTCGCCCGCAGCACCTTCTGGGTGAGGAGGTCGGCGAGCAGCTCGCCCTGCCGGCGGTAGCCGTGGTCGGCGACGAAGCGCAGGAGCGCATCGCGCAGCTCGGGATTCCGGCGCAGGCGATCGCCGTCGACGGCCACCCCGGCAGCGTCCCCGGGCCTCGCCGCGCCGTCGCCATCCGTCGGCACCGCGCGCTCGCGCACGGGCAGCGCCCCCTCGCGTTGCGCCTGCAGCAGCAGGAGGCCGGGGCTGGGGTAGGTGGCGGCCATCGTCGCCGCCGGCATCGCCAGCGAATGCAGCGGTGCCAGGCGACGCTCGAGGTCCCCCTCGGGCGCCGCGGCGGCCAGCTGGTCCTCGAACCAGCGCTCGAGGCCGCGTGCGAGCACGCGGTCGATCTCTCCGGGCCGGGCGCCGAAGGTGAAGCGCGCGATCAGATGTGCCGCGGCCTGGCGCTCACCGAGCCCGGCGCCACGCCACGGCATGTCGCCGGTGCGCAGCGGCGCCCACGTCGAGCGCGAGAGAACCGTGGCGCCGCCGCCGAGCCGCGCTCCCCGGAGTCCGGCAACGTCGCCGGGCGGTGCCGGGGACACCACGCTGCCGGCCGACGAGGAGCCCACGACCGTGGAGGCGACGAGCACCGCCATCCACCACCGACGAGGGAACACGGACGCGAGGGTCGTCGTACATGCCACGGTCGCATCCTCCGTAGTACCCTGCCGACTGATGGAACACGGGGAGGGCGCCGCGCTTGCGCCGGAGGAGCCCGACCCCGCGCGGGGCGAGCGATGATCCCGCTCGGCGACCGTCTGCGGCGGCGTGGCCTGCCGCTCGCCACCGCGACGCTGGCGCTCGCCTGCGCGCTCGTCTATGCCGCGCTGCTGTGGCTATCCGCGGCCGAGCAGTCCGCCGTCATCACCCGCTGGGCACTGGCGCCGGCGGCCCTCGCGCCCCTGCTCGCCGGCGATTTCGCGGCAGCAGGGCAGGCGGCGCGACTGTTCACCTCGGTGCTCCTGCACGCGGGGCTCCTGCACCTCGCCGGCAACCTGCTGTTCCTCTGGGTCTTCGGCCGCGCCGTCGAAGCGGCGATGGGGCATGCCCGCTTCCTCGCCTTCTTCGTCCTCTGCGGCGCTCTCGCCGGCCTCGTGCACACCCTCGCCCAGCCGGCCTCGACGCTGCCGACGGTGGGAGCTTCGGGCGCCATCTCGGGCGTCATGGGCGCCTACCTGGCCCTGCATCCGCGGGCGCGCGTGCGCTCCCTGGTGCTGCTGGTGGTGGTGCCGGTGGCGACCGAGGTACCCGCCGTGCTCTGGCTGGTGGTCTGGCTGGCGCTGCAGCTGCTCGCGGGCGCGCGGGCGATGGGTGCGCGCCCGGAAGGCGGCGCCGTGAGCGTGGCGTGGTGGGCCCACGCCGGTGGCTTCGCAGCCGGCCTCCTCCTGCACCGCTTCTTCCTCGCCGGTGCCAGGAGCCCTCCTCGCGCGACGTGAGGGGCGCCACCGACGTCTGGAGGCGGCGCCCGGCAAGCTCGTCGCTAGTGTGCCGAGATGCCGCCGTCGTCAGGGCGGCGGCGCCAGCCCGAGGAGGGCGAGGAGGCGGCTGGCATCGGAGAACTCGCCGAAGACGCGACGCGGCTCGCCCCCGGCGGGGGTGAAGAGCAGCGTCGGCGTCACCAGCACGTGGTGGGCCTCGGCCTGCCCCCGGTCGGCGCGCACGTCGATCACCTCCAGCCGCGCCGGCTGTCCGTTGATCCCCTCGCGGCAGAGGCGGTCGAGGTGGTCGATGGCATGCAGCGAGGCGAGCGAGCGACCGCTGATGAACAGCCGCAACAGCAGCTCGCTCATCGCTCGTCACCACTGACCGGTCGCCAGTCCAGCACCTCGCGCAGGGCGCGCGCGAGCCCCTCCGGCGTGAAGGGCTTCTGCACGAAGCCGATCCCCTCGCCCACCTCGGGAACCTCGGCGTTCTCGCTGTAGCCCGACATGAAAACGGTCGGCAGGCCGGGGCGATGCAGCAGAAGTCTCTCGCGCAGCTCCGGCCCGCGCAGGTCGGGCATCACCACGTCGGTGAGCAGCAGGTCGATCCTCCCCTCATGCCGCACCACCAGCTCCAGAGCCTCGCCACCGTTCGACGCCTCCAGCACGACGTAGCCCTGCCCCCGCAGCGTGGTGCACACCAGCGCGCGCACCGCAGCCTCATCCTCCACCACCAGCACCACCTCGACGCCGCCGTGCGGCCGCGCCTCGCGGGGAGGTGCAACGCTCTCCGGCTCGGCGACCTCCGGCAGGAAAACGGTGAAGGCGGCGCCCTGGCCGGGCTCGCTTTCGACCTCGATCCAGCCGCCGCTCTGCTGCACGATTCCATAGACAGTGGAGAGGCCGAGGCCGGTGCCCTTGCCCACGTCCTTGGTGGTGAAGAAGGGCTCGAAGACCCGCGCCAGCACCTCGGGCTCCATGCCGCAGCCGGTGTCCGCGGCCCGCAGCCAGACCCAGCGGCCGGCCTTGGCCTGCGGGTGCAGGCCATCGGCGCCAGCGCTCTCCAGCAGCCCGGTGGAAAGGGTCAGCCGGCCGCCGCGCGGCATGGCGTCGCGCGCGTTGACCGCGAGGTTGACCACCACCTGCTCGAGCTGGCCGGGGTCCACCTTGACGAGCAGCGCGCCGGAGGAAGGGGCAGTGGTCAGCCGCACGTCCTCGCCGATCAGGCGCCGCAGCATGCGCTCGGTGTCGGCAATGGCGGCGTTGACGTTGAGCACCCGCGGCTGCAGCACCTGGCGCCGGCTAAAGGTGAGCAGCTGGCGGGTCAGCGCCGCCGCACGCTCGCCGGCGCGGCGGATCTCCTCCACCTCGTGACGGGCGGGATCCTCCTCACCGAGCCGCAGCAGGAGCAGCTCGCTGTAGCCGCCGATGGCGGTGAGCAGGTTGTTGAAGTCGTGGGCGATGCCACCCGCCAGCCTTCCCACCGCTTCCATTTTCTGGGCCTGCCGCAGCTGCTCCTCGAGCTGGCGCTCGGTGGTGACGTCCTGGCAGGCGCCGACGATCTCCAGCGCCCGGCCGTCGCCGTCGCGCACCACGCTGGTGGTGTCGGAGACCCACAACCAGCGCCCATCGGCGTGAAGGAAGCGGTACTCGCAGGTGGCGCTCTCGTCCTCGTTCTGCAGCATGTCGAGCAGCTCACCTATCTTCACCACGTCCTCGGGATGGGTGCGCTGGCGCCAGAGGTCGGGCAGCAGCCGGAAGTCCTCGGGCGCGAACCCGAGGATGCGCACGGCGTTGGCGCTCATCCAGGTGACGGCGTGCGGAGCCGTCGGGGTGACCGCGTACAGCACCGCCGGGCTCCGCTCCATCACCTGCAGCAGTCGAGCTTCCGCCTCGGCGCGCGCCCGCTCGGCGGTGCGTCGCTCGGTGACGTCGGAGAACGCCGCCACCGCCCCGACGATGCGCTGGGAGGCGTCGCGGAAGGGCGCTGCGTGGATGCGGACCCAGAGCAGCGAGCCGTCGGCGCGACGCAAGCGCGCCTCGATCTCCTCCGCCAGGCCGAGCGCCCGCCGGCGCGTCCGCTCCTCGATCAGGCGCGGGTCCTCGGCGAAGTAGGGCGCCTCCTCGATCCTCTTGCCGACGATCTCCTCGCTGCGGAAGCCGGTCATCTCGGCGAGGCGAGGATTCACGTAGGTGATGCGGCGGTCGAGGTCGCTGAGCAGCAGCCCCTCGGCGAGCGAGTCGGCGACGCCGCGGAAGCGCGCCTCCTTCTCGCGCAGCGCCTCCTCGGCTCGCTGCCGCGCCACCACCGAGCCGAGCACGTTGGACACCGCCGAGAGGAAGTGGAGGTCGTCGGTGGTGAAGGTGCGCGGCGCGCGACTGTGGACGGTGAGCACCCCCCAGGGGCCCGCATCGCCGACGACGAGGACCGCGGCGCTGCTCGTCACGCCGTGGGCGACGAGCTCGGGATGGACACGGAACCTCGTCTCACTGGCAAGGTCCGAGACCACCACCGGCCCGCCCGAGCGCAGCGTGAAGCCCGACAGCGACCCCGGTCCGGCCTCGATCCGTGCCGGGCCGACGATCCCCTCGCGCCAGCCGAACCCCGCTCGCACCGCGAGCTCGCCATGGCCGGAAGTACCCTCGAGCACGCCACAGGAGTCCACCTCGAGAGTGAGCGCCACCAGCTCGCTGGCGTGGTCGAAGAACGCTGCCAGCTCGTGGGCCGCCACCGCGGCGGTGCCCAGCTCGGCGACCGCCGCCTGCTGCCGCACCCGCGCCTCGAGCGCCGCCTGTGCCTGCCGGCGGGAGGTGAGGTCGTGCAGGGAGAGCAGCTGCACGGGATGCCCCTCCCACTGCGTCGCCACCGCCCAGGCCTCCACCTCGCGACCGCTCGCTCCCGTCAGCTCGAGCTCGACGGGTCGGCTCCCGATCAGCGGCGCACCCAGCTCGGCGCCGACCAGTGCGGCCAGGGGGCAGTCGAACAGGCGCTCCGCCGCCGGGTTGGCGAACCGCACCACGCCCTTCGCGTCGAGCACCAGCTGTGCCTCGAGGGAGCCCTCCACGAAGGCCTGCACCTGCGCCGCCTGGGTGCGCAGCGCTTGGCTGCGCTCGCGGTCGAGAGCCAGCCGCTGACGGGCGACGGCGCTGCGCACCGCCCGCACCAGCGCCGCATCGGAGAAGGACCCACACGCCAGGCAGTCCTGCGCGCCCGCCGCAGCCGCCCGCACCGCGAGCTCGTCGTCGAACCCGCCGGCGACGAGGACGATGGCCGCCGCCGGCTGCCGCGCCCGCAGCACCGCCAGTGTGTCGAGCATCGACCGCTCGCCCCCGAGGGCGAGCAGGATGGCGTCGTAGTCACGCTCGTCGAGCGGCGCCGACGACGCCGACGCGGCGACGGTCACCACCGCCCCCGGTGCCTGGCGCTCGAAGGCTCCGGCGAGGGGGGCGGCCAGCTCGGTCTCGTCCGCCACCACCAGGAGGCGAAGAGCCGTCTCTACCATCGCCGGGCCCGGCCGCCGGGATGGGCGGGACACGGAGGTGACCAGCGCGGTCCGCGCGCACGCTCGCCGTCGAGAGGGTGACAGGCGGCTCCGCGGCAGCGAGCCGGGGCGCCCGCGGCGCCCGGCCGGCGAGACCCCCGACGGCACCCGAGGGGCGGATCGGGGGAAGCCACCTCAGTGCTGGGGTGGCGAGGACGGCTGGTCGGCCATCGCCCGGGTCTGCTTGAGGGCCTCGCCCGCCAGCCGCTGGCGCTCGGCGTCGGTGGTGGCCTGGCGGGCCGCGCCCCAGCTCTGCTGCACCTGCTGCGCCTGGGCATCGGTGGTGCCGTTCGCGGCGGGCGGTGCCGCGGCGGGCGCCGCCGCGGGCGCCGAAGGCTGCCAGCTCGAGGACTCCTCGAAGCTCTTGCGTCGCGGCTTCTTCTCGGCGACCGGGGTCGCGGGTTGGCAGGCGGCGAGGGCGACCGCGGCGAGCGCGCCGCCGCCGAGCAGCAGGCGATACGTGGGGCGCATGCGATGAGCATACATCTCCCCGACCTGAGCGATGATCGCGCGCAACCCGGAGTGGTGGTGGCCCAACCGAGCCACCTACGAGAAGCGCCGGCGCCAGCCGCGCGCCCCGACCGGCAGTGAGACCCGCGAGTGCACACCCTACCGCCGCTGCTCCGCGCCCTTGCCGAGGCGCTCGCCGGCCTCGGCGCCAGCACCCTCAACGCCATCGCCGGCGGCGGCACCAACGTCTCGTTCCCGGCCTTGCTCTGGCTGGGGCTGCCGGCGGTGGTCGCCAACGCCACCTCGGCGGTGGCGCTGTGGCCGGGGAGCCTCGCCGGCGCCTGGGGCTTCCGCCGCGCCCTGCGGCAGGCGCGGCCGGTCTGGTTCTGGCTGCTGGTGCCCTCGGTGATGGGCGGCGCCCTCGGGGCCTGGTTGCTCGTCGCACTGCCATCGCGCATCTTCGCCGGTGCCGCGCCCTGGCTGGTCCTCTCCTCGACGCTGCTCTTCGCCGCCGACACCCTGCGGCGCCAACGCCGCAGCCGGGGCGCCGCGGCGCCGGCGGCGGTACGCCGGCGCTCGCTGCTCGCCGGCGCCCTCGTGCAGCTCGCCATCGCCACCTACGGCGGCTACTTCGGTGCCGGCATCGGCATCCTCATGCTCGCCTCGCTGGGGCTCTCGGGCATCGAGGACCTCGGCGTCGCCAACGGCCTCAAGAACCTCTTCGCGGCGGCGATCAACGGCACCGCCATCGTCTATTTCATCGCCAGCGGCGCCGTGCACTGGCCGACGGTGCCGGTGATGGCCCTCGGTGCCGTCGCCGGCGGCTGGACCGGCGCCGGTCTCGCCCAACGGCTGCCGCCGCTGGCCCTGCGCTGGACGATCGTCGGCATCGGCCTGGCGATGGCGGCGGCGACCTTCGCCGGGCTGCGGTGAGGGACGCGGCGCGCCGGCGCCCGTCTCAGGCCAGCGTCGCCGGCAGGTCGGCGGCGAGAAAGGGGCGACCGAGCAGCGGGAAGAGCGCGAGCTTCCACCACGCCGGGGCATAGAGGAAACGCAGTGCCGCGTGGGGGTCCTCGACGCCCGCCAGCCAGCGGCAGAGGCTGCGATAGCCGCGATCGCCGAGGCGGCCGTAGAACCAGCGCATGACGGCGGCGGCGCGCATCGACCGGCCGATGCAGCGGCGCCAGGCGCGGTCGTACTCGTCGGGCCTGCCGGCGAGGAGCGCGCGCGCCGCGAGGTGCCCCGAGACGATGGCGTTGCGGATGCCGAATCCCCAGAGCGGATCCTGGAAGCCCGCCGCCTCTCCCGCCACCAGCGTCCCCGCACGACCGGCTGCGCGCGGCAAGGACACGGCCCCGGCGCCGCCGAAGGGGCGCGGGTTGCGCATCGACAGCCCGGCACGGCGCGTGAACAGCTCGCGAGCCCGGGCGAGGAAGCCGCGTACCTCACGGAAGCGGCTGAACAGACACACCGAGAGGGTACCGAGGCCACCGCTGACGAGCAGATAGGCGTAGCCGCCGGGGGCGACGTCGAGCCCCAGCGCCGCCCACGAGCCGTCGGGCATGTCGGTCTCGAACACCAGCCCCGCCGCCACCGCGTTGCCTCGACGCGGGCCGTGGCTGACGATCCCGCCGCGCGGCAGCGAGTCGACGCTGCGGCCGAACTGGATCTCCACGCCCGCCGCCTCCGCCTGGTCGCGCAGGGCGCGGTCGAGCGTCCCCTCGTCGGGGCCACGCCGCACCAGGTAGTAGAAAGGCACCCCGTCGCGAGCCTCCACCACGTGCTCGCGGCCGTCGGGGTCGATGCACACCTGCCGGTCGAAGGGGGCGTGGGGGAAGCTGGCAGCGACGCCGGCGCGGCCGAGCTCCGCGAGCACGTCCTCTCCGTTGCTCCAGTTCTCGAGCCCTTGAAAGTCGCCGTGAAAGCGGGTCCCCACCTGCGCGGCCCGCTCGTAGACGACGACGCGGGCGCCGCCGCGAGCGGCGGTGATGGCAGCAGCGAGCCCGGCCGGGCCCGCTCCCGCGATCTCGATCAGCGAGGTCTGACGCATCACGACACCCTCACTTCAGCTGCCCACGATCCGTGGCGCCCGGACCTGCGGGGACACGACGCGAAGAGTACGCCACCTGCGCCGCGGCGGATGACGAGGGGCCGGCCTCCAACCGGGGCCTCGTCGGCGGCGACGCGGCCGGGCGGTCGTGGATCGCGCACCCCGCTCAGTCGCGCCGCATCCCCCGGGCGCCCAGGGCGGCGAGCAAAGCCGCCAGGGCCAGCAGCCCGCGCCAGTCGAGCGCCGGGACGTCGACGACGCTGGCGCCACCGCCGACGACGAAGCTGGTGGGATCCGCGCCGCCGGGGGCGCCCGGGTCGTCAGTCATCGCGGTGCTCTCGTTGGTGCCATCGCCATCGGCGTCGAAGGTGATCGTGCCCTGGTTGACGATGGTGACGCCGTCGCCGGCGGTGATGGTGGCGTCGATGGTGAGGGTCACCGACGCTCCCGCCGCCAGCGCGCCGTCCCAGGTCACGGTGTTGGTGGCGACGGTCGCGACTGCCGTTCCGGACGTCGCCGCCGCGGAGACCAGCGTCAGCCCGGAGGGCAGCACATCCGTGAATTCGCTGCCGGGATTGTCGGCCTGCGCGCCGGGCCCGCCGTTGGTCACCACCACCGTGTAGACCACGGTGCCGCCCGGCGCGAAGCTCCCCGCCGCCGTCTTGGTGGCGCCGAGTGCCGCCGGCGCGATCACCGTCGTGCTCGCCGTGGCGCTCCCGTTGCCGGGGTTGGGATCACTGGTCGACGACGAGACGGTGGCCGTGTTGGTGAGCACCGTGCCGCTGGTGGTGTTGCCGTCGACGGCCACCGTCAGCGTGAACACCGAGGCGCCGGGCGCCAGGCTGGCGTCCGAGCACGAGACGGCACCGGTTCCGCCCACCGCCGGCGTCGTGCACGACCAGCCGGCCACCGCCGACAGCGACACGAAGGTGGTAGCGGCGGGCAAGGTGTCGCTCCAGGATGCGTTGCCGGCAGGGTCCGGCCCGTTGTTGCTCACCGTCAGGGTGTAGGTGAGGTTGGCGCCGGCGTTGACCGGGTCGGGGGAGTCGACCTTGGTCACGGCGAGGTCGGCCGTTGCGAACCCGGCCACCTCGAGGAAGGCCACCACCGGGTCGTGGTCGGAGAGCCGCAGCGGGGTGCCCCCGAGGTTGCGTGCGGTCTCGGGGAAGTCGGCATCCAGACGCCCGTGCTCCTCCCGCACCGCTACCACGTCCGCCAGCAGTGGCGCGTTGGCGAGCACGTGGTCGAGGGTCTGCGCGATGCCGTCGAACACGTAGGAGTAGCGCTCGCCGGGAGGCGGCGTGGAGTAGAGATTCACGAGGTCCGGGTTGACGAGGTCGACGCCGTCACCGGCGACGGCGGTCTGGTCGTCGGGTACCGGCGTGCCGGCGATGACGTGCATCGAGTCGCCGAAGCCGTCGTTGAGCTCGAAGGCGTTGAAGTCGCCCAACAGGACGATGTGCTCGCTGGGATTGCCGGTCTGCCGCGCCTGGACCAGGTTGGCGAGGTCCTCGGCCTGCTTCTGCCGCTTGGTGCGCACGCGCTCGCCCTCGGTAGGCCAGCCGTTGCTGCCCGGGCTCTCGCTGTTGACCGAGCCGAGCGAGCGCAGGTGGTTGACGATCACCGTCAGCGGGAAGGTGGCGCCGTTGGCGTGGTTGACCACGGCATCGAGGCGCAGCGGCGGCCGGTCGTTGAGCGGCACGGTCGAGCTGTCGGGGTTGGTGAAGGGCGTGGCAGCACTCTCCTGGACGACGGCGTTGACGGTCACCCGCGGCGTGGCGCCGACCACCGGCGCGGTCTTGACCAGGAAGCCGACGTCGATGCCACCGATGTCGTTGCCCTCCACCAGGTAGGCGGCGTACTGCGGGTCGGGCTCGCTTGCCGCCGCGGCGTCGCTGCTGATGCGCGCCGCCAGCGCCTGCAGGGTGGTGAGGTTCTCCATCTCCTCGACGCCGATGACGTCGGGCACGTGGAGGTAGTCGCGGATGGCCAGCGAGGCCTTGCCGAGGCGCTTGTCGAGCGCCGCCGGGCTGACCACGGGCTCGCTGATTCCGGGGTCGTCGACGGAGTCGAAGAAGCGCTCCATGTTGAAGGAGGCCACCGTCACCTCGCGGCCGGTCGGCACCGAGACCGGGGTCGCCGTGGGTCCCCCGCTGATCACCGGCGGCGACGCCGGATCGGGCAGCAGGGTGTAGCGCCGGAAGCTGTAGTCGAGCGGGCCGACGAGACCGGTGACGACGGCGCCCGACCCGACGTCGGCGATGCTGGCGCCGGTCTGGCCGTCGCCGTCGACTCGCAGCACCTCCGGGTTGCCGTCCCAGCGCGGGATGGGAGGGATGGTGCCGCAGCAGGAGGGGGCCGGATCCGGCGGCTCGATGCCCGGCTCGCGGAAGGCTCGCGGCACGCCGGTAACGGTGCCGAAGAAGACACCCGTCGAGGTGGCGGTGTCGGTGGGCTCGGCGCGGTTGCCCAGCGTCGGCCCGGTGACGGTGAGCGACGGCACCGCGACGCGCATGCCCTCCACCCGCTCGAGCTGATCGAAGGCACCCGCCGGATCAGGGAAGGTCGAGGTGAGCACCACCGGCGCCGGCAGCGGCTGCCCGCCGGCGTCGAGCACCACCGAGGGGAAGTCGATCTCGGTGAGGGGTGGCTGGAACCCATCGGCGGAGGGCACGAACTCCGCCACCGTGCCGGTCACCCACACCAGGTTGCCGACCTGGGCCGCCGCCGGCGGGGGGCCGCCGGTGAACACCGACACGCCCTCGGAGGTCGCGGGGTCGGCGTCGTAGCCCGCTTCCTCTTCCTGCACGAAGAAGCCGCTCGCCTTGACGCCGGTGACGATGCCGTGCACGGTCACCGGGCTACCGACGATCGGCGAGCTGACGCCGTTGCCCTGGACGTCGTGGATCGGGGTGATGCTCGTGAAGTCGTCGTTCTGGATGGTGCCGATGGCCTGCGGATCGCCGACCGCGGCGCCGGCGACGTTGGTGACGTTGACGACGAAGGTCTCGTCGCTCTCGATCGCGGTGTCGCCGTTGACGGTGACGTCGAAGAAGGAGTCGGTGCCGCCGGCCGGGATGCTCTGGCCGGCGAGGCTCAGGGCGTCGTAGTCGCCGCTGACGGAGACGGCGCTACCGTCGGTGGTGGCGATGTCGAAGGTGACGCCGCCCGGCCCGGCCGGCTGGTCGACGTGAACGTGGAAGGAAAAGGTCGTCGTCCCCGACTGCCCCTCCGCTGCGGTCACGTCGTCGATCGCCAGGCCGAGGATGGCGGGCGGCGGGCAGCCGGTGGCGGCGCTGGCGTTGGCGTAGCCCGGCGTGATGCAGCGCGGCGAGAGATCGCTGGCGTTCTGGTTGCTGTCGGCGCCGTCGGGGAAGCGGGAGATCCCCTGGTTGTCCTCCGTGCCGTCGTCCACCAGGCCGGTGCCGGTGCCCTCGGTGTAGGGCGCACCGGTGTCCCCCTCGTAGGAGACCGCGTCGACGAGCACGCCGTTCCAGCGCAGCCCGACGGCATCCGGGGCGCCGTTCTGGATCAGGTTGGTGTTGGGGCTGACGTCGAGGTCGCAGTTGGGGGTGGCAGTGTTGGCGGCGCAGATGACGTAATAGCCACCGGCGGCGAGGCTGACGTTGGGCAGGTCGATGGCCTGGTAGACGGCGGCGCCGCCGAGGTTGCCGTTGACCAGCTCGACGGTCACCGGATCGAGGTTGACGCTGGTCGCGCCGTCGTTGCGGATCTCGAGGAACTCCGCCGCGTCGGTGCCGTTCTGGTCGTAGTCGATCTCGTTGATCACCAGCGCCGGCGGCGGGTTGGTGTCGAAGCTCCAGTTGAAGTCCGCCGCCATCGCGTCGGGCGGGTCGTTGGTGTCCTGGTCGGTGACGAAGGCGCTGTTGACCGTCACCGCGCAGCTCTCGTTGAGGACGAGGTCCCCGGCGGGATCGATGCTGAAGGTGGTCGGGCCGCCGGAGAACGTGCTGCCGGGATGGGCGCCCGACGACGTACAGGCGATGGTGAACCAGCCGGCCGCGGCGTCGACCGGCTCGCTGAAGGTGACGGTGAGATTGGTGGCGACCGGCACGCCGGTGGCGCCGTCGGCGGGCGTGGTGGCGAGCACCGAGGGCGCGACGTCGGCGACGCTGGGAGTGAGCGAGAAGTCGTCGACGGTGAGCCCGTCGTCGGCGCCCGAGGCGTTGAGGTCGGTCCAACGGATCCAGAAGGTCACTCCGTTGGCGATGCTCAGCGGGGAGATCGCGGACGAGAGGGCGGTGCGCTCGCCGGCGGCGTTGCCGTTCTTGGCGCCCGTCGTCACCGTGTCGGGAGTGACGAAGTTGAGCGCCGCCACCCCGTTCCAGGTCCCCGTCACCAGGTCGGTGGCGTCGGTGCTGTACTCGAAGCTGATCTGGTCGCTGCGTGCCGCCGCTCCCAGGCGCCACTCCTCGCCGGTGTAGGCGATGGTGAGGTTGGAGACCGTCGAGCCCGTGTTGTTGGTGAAGCAAGCGCCGAAGGTGGGAATGAGCGTGCCGCTCTGCAACCCACCGAGGGCGCGGTCGGTGCTGGCGGTGGCGCCGTAGCTGTAGGTGTCGCCGGTACCGCTGCTGCCGGTGTCGACGGCGTACTGCTCGTTGTCGCGGGTGCCGCCTCCCGACTCGGTCAGGAACCAGCCGTTGATGGCGAGGACGTTGGTGGTGGTGCCGGCCACGTTGGACAGCGTGTCGAAGTCCTGGGAGTAGGTCCCTCCCAGGGTGGTCAGGCTCACGCACTGCGCGACGGCCGGAGAGACCGACACCGCCAGGGCGAGAGCGGGGAGCAGGCCGGACAGGATGAGGCTGCGGCGCATGGGGCGCTCCTTGGGAAGCGAGGATTCGGCAGAGCCAGCGGGTGCGAAGCGGCGGGATCTTAGCGCCAATGACGCGCCCGGGAAGGTGGTCGCGGGCGGCGATCGCGTGACAGTCCAGGGCGCCCGCGCGGGTCCTCACCGGGTCCCACCGGAGAGGCCCCCCGCGGCCCCGCTCCCGCGGCGGCTACGCTCGCAGCTGCCGCGTTTGACGCGGCCCCCTGCGCTCGGGGAGGATCGGCGCCGCCGATGCCCAAGCACGTCGCCCTGGTCGGCGCCGACCTCTTCTCGGCCTACCACGACCTCGCTCGCGGCCTCAAGCAAGTCGGCGCGCGAGTCACCGGCATCGGCCCCACCACCGCGGTGGCGGCACTGCCCGCCGGGCTCAAGCCCTGGCTCGACGCCTGGGAGCCGGTGGGGAACCTCCTCGACCCGGCCGCCCTGCTCGACGCCGCCCGCCGCGCCGGCCGCCGCGCGCCGCTCGACCGCCTGGAAACCGGCGACGAGACCCTGGTGGTGCCCACCGCCGAGGCGCGGACCGCCCTCGGGCTGCCCGGGCTCTCGGTGCGCACGGCCCTGCTCTGCCGCGACAAGCCGGCGATGAAGGAGGCGCTGCGCGCGGCCGGGCTCCCCTGCGCCGAGTCGGCCGCCGCCGGCTCCCTCGCCGAGCTCGAGGCCTTCGCCGCGCGCGTCGGCTACCCGCTGGCGCTCAAGCCGCGCGCGGGGCTCGGCGGCATCGGCGCGCGGCGGGTGGAAGGGCGCGACGACCTGGTGGCGGCGGCCCGTGCCCTCGGCGTCGGCGAGGGACGCTCGGCGGCCGTGGAGGAGTGGATCGAGGGGCACGAGGGCTTCTTCGACACCGTGACCATCGCCGGCGCGGTGGTCCACGAGTTCATCGCCCACTACTACCCACCCGTGCTGCCGGCGCTCGCCGATCGCCGCTGCTCGCCGCAGATCGCCGCCACCAACCGCGTCGAGGTGGCGAGCTACGCCGAGCTGCGCGAGGTGGGGCGGCGGGTGATCGCCGCCCTCGGCATCGACACCGCCGCCACCCACATGGAGTGGTTCTTCGGCGACAAGGGCCTCAAGGTCTCCGAGATCGGCGCCCGCCCCGCCGGCGAGCGCATCTGGGACCTCTACTGCGTCGGCAACGACCTCGACCTCTGGCGCGAGTGGGCGATGGCGATCGTCCACGGCCGCCCCGGTGCCCGCCCGAGCCGGCGGCTCGCCACCGGCTCGGTGCAGGTGCGCCCCGACCGCGACGGCCGGATCGCCGGCTACGAGGGCCTGCACGAGGTGCTCGAGGCCGTCCGCCCCTACCTCTTCCAGCACCGGCTGCCGAAGCCCGGCACTCCCACCGATCCCATCTACAAGGGCTACCTCAACAACGTCTGGTTCCGCCTGCGCCACCCCGACTACGACGCGCTACGCGGGCTGATGGACCTCGTCGGCGCCCGGCTCAAGGTGCGGGCCGCGTAGCGCGCGTGCCCAGAGCTCCGGCCGGGGCGACGCCCGCGCCCCCCGCGCGATCCCAGGCGCGGCGACCCTGATCCCACCGCCTTACTCGTAGCGCAGCAGCTCGCGCACGCGGCAGCCATCGCGGGCCAGCTGGTCGCCGTCGTCGCCGATGAGGTAGACCTCCCAGGCGCGGCTGTCGAGGTCGATGGTCTGCGGCGCGCCGGTCCCTGGTGGCCGCACCATGCCCACCTCGGCGAAGGTGGCCAGCCGCTCCACCTCGGCGAGGCCGTGCACGGCGCCGATGCGCGGCAGCGCCACCGGTTGCACGCCGAGCACCACCTTGGCGCGCCAGCGGTCGTAGCGCGTGAAGTCGACGTCGCTACGCCGCACCGGCAGCTCGCCGAGGTAGTGGCAGGCGGCGAGCTCGACGAGGTTGCGCCCGTGCAGCCGCCCGGCCAGCAGCGGCAGGTTGCCGCCGCCGAGGCGGGCGCCGATCTCGATGATACAGGGCCCGCGGACGTCCACCTTGACCTCCAGATGGATGGGCGCGCGGCGCAGCTCCAGCGCCTCCACCACCTCGGCGGCATACGCGCCGAGCTGCGCGAAGCGCGGGTCGGAGGCGCCGATGGTGGTGGTCTCGAAGTAGAGGTTGTCGACGCCGTGGCTGGGCCGCCGGTCGTAGAGCCAGACGTCGGTGACCAGGAGGTCGCCGGCGCGGTCCACCTGGCCGTTGACGCACAGCTCGGCGCCGCCCACGAACTCCTCGAGCAGGACCTCGCCGGCGCCGCTGGTCAGCACCTGCTGGCAGCGGCGCAGCAGGTCGTCGTCATCGCGCGCGAAGAAGACGTGCTCGGATCCCGCGCCGCCGGTGGGCTTGACGACGATCGGCCATGCTCCCACCCGGCGCTGGAAGGCGCGGGCCTCGGTCGCGTCGCGCACCACCGCTCCGGCGTTGACCCGCACCCGGCCGCTGCGGCGCAGGTGCTCCTTCATCACCGCCTTGTCGCGGCAGCGCTCGATCACTTCCGTGGAGTTCCAGCCGAGACCGAGCGCCTCGCCGAGCGCGGTGCCGAGCAGGATGCTCTCCTCGTCCCACGGGATGACGCCCACCAGCTCGGGCCAGCGGGTGCGGATCTCGGCGGCGAGCGCCGCGACGCTCGGCGCCGCCGGCGCCAGGTAGGTGTCGAGGACGTGCTCGCCCACCCGCTGGCTCCACTTGCCCTGCCAGAGCGCGAGCCGCGAGCGGCTGGTGAACACCGCCACCGCTCCCTGCCCGAGCTGCCGCGCGAGGAAGGGGAGCATCTCGGCCGGGTAGCGGCCGACGGGGTCGACGATCAGGTAGGCCATCGCCGGGTGGCCCTCGAGGGCGGGATCGCCGGCGACGCCGCGGTCAACCTACTCGTACCTCAGCAGGCGGCGCACGGCCTCGGCGTCAGCCGCGACCTGCTCGCCATCGGCATGCAGCAGGTAGACCTCGTACGACTTGCTGCGCAGGTCGACGGTCTGCGCCAGCGGCATCCCCGGCAGCCGCAGCAGCCCGGAGCCGACGTAGGAGGGGAGCGCCTCGACCTCGGCGAGGCCGCGCACGGCAGTGACCGCGGCCAGCGCCACCGGCTGGATCCCGGAGACGATGCGCGCCTCGAGCTTGTCGTAGCGCGCGTAGTCGACGTCGCGGACGGAGAGCGGCAGCTCGTCGAGGTAGTGGCAGGCGGCGAGCTCGAAGAGGCTGCGGCCGTGCAGCATCGAGGCTAGCATCGGCTGGTTGCCGCCGGGCAGCCGGGCCCCCACTTCGATCAGGCACGGCCCCCGATCGTCGACCTTGACCTCCATGTGCACCGGCGCCCGGCGCAGCTCGAGCGCCTCGATGACCTCCGCCGCGTAGCTGGCGAGCTGCCAGAACAGCGGCTCCCTGGTGCTCACCTTGATCGTCTCGTAGTAGAGGTTGGGCACGCCGTGGCTCTCGCGGCGGTCGTAGAGCCAGGCGTCGGTGATCAGGAAATCGCCCTGGCGGTCGACCATGCCGTTGACCGCGAGCTCGCGGCCTCCGACGTACTCCTCGAGCAGCACCTCGCCGTCGCCGCTCTCCAGCACCTCCTGGCAGCCGCGCAGCAGCTCGCCGCGATTCCCGGCGAAGGTGACATGGGCCGAGCCGGCGCCGCCCGTGGGTTTGACCACTACCGGCCAGCGGCCGTGGGTCCGCTGGAAGGCGAGCGCCTGATCGGCATCGCGCACCACCGCCCCGGCGTTGACGCGCACCTGCGAGTGGCGGCGCAGGTGTTCCTTCATCACCCCCTTGTCGCGGCAGCGCTCGATGACCGGACGCGGGTTCCACCCCAGGTCGAGGCGCTCGCCGAGCTCGGCACCGAAGAGGATGCTGATCTCGTCCCAGGGGATGATGCCTGCGAAGCCGGCGGGGAAGTCGCCGGCGAGACGGGCCGCCACCGCCTCCACCGGCTCGCCGGCGGCCTCGTGGCTCGCCACCACGTGCTCGGCGAGGCGACGGTTCCAGCCGTGCCGCCACTGGCCGACCCGAGCGGGCGAGGTGAGCACCGCCACCGCCTGCAGCCCGAGCCGGCCGAGGAACTCGACCATCCGCCGTGGGTAGTCGTCCGTGGGGTCGAGGACGAGATAGGGAGCGCGCGGCAACCTCACTCCTCGCTGCCGTCGTCCTCGTCCGCCTCGAGGAGCACCAGCTCGGCCATGCCCTTGTTCCGCCGCGCCTGCCGGAACTCGTGCAGCAGGTTGTCGAGCTCCTCATCGGAGAGGTCGTCGAGGTCGGCGAGACCGGTGCGCGCCTTCGACACCGCTCGCAGCAGCTCGTCGAGCTTGAGGTGGAGCTCGCGCGAGTCGCGGTTCTGGGTGTTCTGGATGAGGAAAACCATGAGGAAGGTGACGATGGTGGTGCCGGTGTTGATCACCAGCTGCCAGGTGTCGGAGAAGTGGAAGAGCGGGCCGGTGATCCCCCACACGACGATCACCGCGGCAGCGCCGAAGAAAGCCCAGATCGAGCCCACGGCGAGGGAGGTGCGGTGCGCGAAGCGCCGGAAGACGTCCTTCGTAGGGTGCTCGCCGCCCATGGCGCCGGGAATCCTATGCCCTCCAAGCGCACCGCGCCGATCGGCGGCGGCGCCCGCTCACCTCTGTTAACGTCGCCGGATGCCGCGCCGCGAGCCCCCAGCGCCGCCGCCGGCGCCCCCGCCGACGCGCGGCGACGTCGAGCGGAGCCGCCGGCACGTCCCTCCTGCCACCTGAGCCCTTCCCGCGCGCGCCCGTGCGGCGCGCGGCAGGCGGGGCCTGCAGGCTGCTGGGCGCCACCCGGCGACGTCGCGGAGGCAGCGCGGGTGCGGCTGAGCCTGGTCGGTGCGGTCGCCGTCGCCGGCCTGCTGCTCTTCCTCGCCGAGCGACGGTGGCCGTTGCGCCACCCGCGCGCCGCGCTGCTCGCCCGTCTGGCGCTCAACCTGCTGCTGGCAGCGGTAGCCCTGGTCACGGCCGCCGGCCTGGTGCGCCCGCTGGTGGTGCGCCTCCTCGGTCGCGGCGACCGCGGGATGCTCGGTGCGCTCCACCTGCCGCCGCCAATCGCCGCGGTGCTCGCCTTCCTGCTGCTCGACCTCAGCTTCTACTGGTGGCATCGCCTCAATCACCGGCTGCCGTGGCTGTGGCGATTCCACAACGTCCACCACTTCGACCCCGACCTCGACGTCTCCACGGCGCTGCGCTTCCACTACGGCGAGATCGCCTTCTCGGCGGCCTTCCGCGTGGCGCAGGTGGCGATCCTCGGCCTCGGACCCGGTGTCTACTGGAGCTACGAGCTCTGCTTCCAGGCCAACACGCTCTTCCACCACAGCAACGTGCGACTGCCGATCGCCCTCGAGCGCGCCCTCGCCAGGGTGCTGGTGACGCCGCGCATGCACGGCATCCACCACTCGCAGGTCGAGACCGAGGCGATGTCGAACTACGGCGTCCTGCTCCCCTGGTGGGACCGGCTGCACCGCACCTTGCGCCTCAACGTCCCGCAGCGTCTGGTGGTCATCGGCGTCCCCGCCTACTCGCACCCCGAGGACAACCGGCCGCGCCGGGTGCTGGCGGCTCCCTTCGCCCCGCAGCGCGACTACTGGCGCCTCCCCGACGGCGCGCGCCTCGAGCGCGGGGAGCTGCCGGGGAGCCCCACCGACCTCGCGGAGTGACGCGCCGCCGCTCCTCGGACCGGCCTCTCCCCGTCCCTCGGGGTGGGTGGCGCCACCCTCCCGGCACGGCCCGCACCGTGAGCGCCGCGCTACACTGGGCCTCGCATGCGCTTCCGCCTCACCGCCCTCGCCGCCAGCCTGACCCTGCTGCTGCCCGCCCTGTTGCCGGCGGCCCAGGGCTGCCTGACGGCCGGCGGCTGCCACCTCGCCGCCGCCGCACACCACGACTGCTGCCCGCCACCGCCCGCGTCGCTGCTGCCGAGCTGCTGCGCCCGGCAGGCCCCGGTGACGCCGCGTCCGGCCACCGACGAGCAGCAGGCACCGGCGGTGACGGTGGTGCAGGTCGACCTCGGCACGGTGCCCCCGGCGCCGGTGCTCGCCGGAACGTCGCCGTCGGCGGCGCTCCCCCCCGTCGGCCTCGCCGCATCGCACTCGGTCCTGCGGCTCTGAGGCCCCCTCGCGGTCCGCGGGCGTAGTGCGCCCGCGCCCTGCGGTCGACTCCCGGACGCACCGCGCCCCGGAGCGTTCCCACCCCGCGAGAGGAGAGTGTCGATGCCCGTTCCGCGACTGCCGCTGCTCGTTGCAGCCCTGACCCTCGCCAGCCCGGCGCTGGCGGCTGACGGTCCCGCCGCGCCGCCGGTCGAGGAGCTGGTGGTGACGGCCCTCGCCAGCTCGCCGGCGGTGGCCGCCCAGGCCGCGGCGCTCGCCGCGCAGCGCGAGCGCGAGCCAGCCGCGGGTGCGCTGCCCGACCCCTTGCTCGAGGCCACCCTGCAGAACGCCGGGCTCTCCTGGAGCGTCGGCGACGAGCCGATGTCGATGCTCGCCGCACGGGTGCGGCAGGGGCTCCCCTGGCCCGGCAAGCGGGAGGCGGCGCGCGCCGAGGCCGCCGCCAAGACCCACGAGCGCGAGATCGCTCTCGACGCGCTCGAGCGCGACCTCGCCGTTTCCGTGCGCACGCTGTACGCCAAGGTCTTCGCCCTCGACCACGAGCGCGAGGCGCTGCTCGCCGCCCGCGAGCTCGTCGACCTCTTCACCGAGACGGCCCGCAGCCGCTACGCCGCCGGCGGCGGCGAGCAGGAGGGCGTCATCAAGGCCGGACTCGAGGCGCTGCGCATCGAGGAGCGGCTCGCCGACCTCGCTACCGCCCGCGCCTCCCTGGTGGCGGACCTCAACCGCTGGCTCGACCGCCCCGGCAGCGCCACCCTCGGCATGGTGACGGCGGTGCCCGAGCCGCCGGCGCCGGCCGCCGACCTCGAGGCGCGTGCCGCCGCGCTCGCTCCCGGGGTGGCGACCGCCGAGGCGGCGCTGGCCACCGCCGAGCGGCGGGTGGAGTCGGCGCGCCTCGCCCTGCAGCCCGACCTCTCCGTGGCCGCCGGCGCCGGCTATCGCGGCTCGCTCGACCCCGTGGTGACCCTCGGCGTGGGCGTCGAGCTGCCGCTGTGGAAGCGGCGCAAGCAGCTGCCGCTCCTGCGCGCCGCCGAAGGGGAGCGCGAGCGCGCCCGTCACCTGCTCGAGGACGCGCGCGCCGTCGCACGCGCCGACGCCGCCCGGCAGCTGGTGGCGTTCGAGGTCGCCGACGAGCAGGCGCGACGCTATCGCGAGGGCATCCTCCCCAGCGCCGACGCCGCGCTCGACGCCGCGCGCTCGTCCTACCTCGCCGGCCGCGGCGACTTCTCGACCGTCATCGAGGACTTCGACCTCTGGCTCGAGGCGCGGGTGCAGCTCGCGCGGCGCGAGGCGGATCGCTACAGCGCCTGGGCCCTCCTCGAGCACCACGTCGGCGGCGTGCCCCACGCCGGCGACGACCCCCACCCCGCGGGCCATCCCGGGAGCCAGCCATGAGCACCCTTCGACGCTTCCTCGCCACACACCGCCGGGGCACGCTCGCCGGCGCCCTGCTCGTCCTCGTCCTCGCCGGCTCGGCGGCCGTCCTCGCCGGAGCGTGCCGCGGTCGCGGCGATCAGCTCGCCGCGAAGTACTACTGCCCGATGCATCCCACCTACGTCTCCGACGAGCCCGGCGACTGCCCGATCTGCAACATGCGGCTGGTGCCCTTCGTGCCCGGCAAGCCGGCGACGGCGACGCTCGGCGCCCCCGCCGGCGCGCCCGCCGAACGGCAAGTCCTCTACTACCGCCACCCGATGGACCCCAAGGTGACCTCGCCGGTGCCGATGAAGGACTCCATGGGCATGGACTTCGTGCCGGTCTACGCCGACGAGACGGGCGTCGGCGGCGTGCCCGGCCTCGCTGCCGTGAGCCTCGACGAGCGCGGCATCCGCCTCGCGGGCGTGCGGGTGGCGGTGGCCGCCCGCGGCACCCTCGCCCGCTCGACGCGCACCGTCGGGATGGTCACCCTCGACGAGCGCCGTATCCGCCACGTGCACACCAAGATCATGGGGTGGGTGGAGAAGCTCTACGTCAACTTCACCGGCCAGCTGGTGCGCGCCGGCGAGCCGATCCTCAGCCTCTACTCCCCGGAGCTGCTCGCCTCGCAGCAGGAGCTGCTGCGCGCCCGCGAGGCCGCCGCACGCTTCGCCGGCTCGTCGCTGCCCGAGGTGCGCAAGGGGGGCGAGGAGCTGGCCACCGCGGCACGGCAGCGGCTCGAGCTCTTCGACGTGCCGGCGAGCTTCATCGCGGAGCTCGACGAAGAGCGGCCGGCCGCAGCGCACCGTCACGCTCAGCGCGCCGGCCAGCGGCTTCGTCACCGCCAAGGAGGTGTTCGAGGGGCAGGAGGTGCAGCCCGGCATGGAGCTGTTCACGCTCGCCGACCTCTCGCGGGTATGGGTGGAGGCGGACTTCTATGAGTACGAGGCGCGGCAGCTCCACGTCGGCCAGTGGGCGGAGGTCCGCCTCCCCTACGACGCCGGGCGCCGGCTGCAGGCCCAGGTGAGCTTCGTCTCCCCCACCCTGGAGCCGGAGAGCCGCACCCTCGAGGTGCGCCTCGACCTCGCCAACCCCGACGGCCAGCTGCGGCCCGGCATGTACGTCGACGTCACCGTCGCGGTCGCTCCCGGCAGCGGCGTGATGGTGCCCGACGACGCGGTGATCGACAGCGGCACCCGGCAGGTGGTGTTCGTCGAGCACGGTACCGGCAACTTCGAACCGCGCGAGGTCCGCGTCGGCGTGCGCGGCGACGGGCGCGCGCTGATCCTCGACGGCGTGCGCGAGGGGGAGCGGGTGGCGACGCACGCCAACTTCCTGCTCGATTCCGAGTCGCGGCTGCGCGCCGCCATCGCCGACCTGACGCCGTCGGCGCCGGCAGCCGACCCCAGCGCGGCCGCCGCAGTCGCCGGACCGGAGCGAGCCCCCCGATGATCCGTCGCATCATCCGCTTCTCGGCCGAGAACCGCTTCCTCGTCCTCGGCGGCGTCGTCGCGGCGGTGGTGCTCGCCGTCTACACCCTGCGCCAGAGCCGTCTCGACGCCCTGCCCGACCTCTCGGACACGCAGGTGATCGTCTACTCGAAGTGGGACCGCTCCCCCGACATCATCGAGGACCAGGTCACCTACCCCATCGTCTCGGCGCTGCTCGGCGCCCCGCGCGTCAAGGCCATCCGCGGCGTCTCCGACTTCGGCTTCTCCTACGTCTACGTCATCTTCGAGGACGGCACCGACCTCTACTGGGCGCGCTCGCGGGTGCTCGAGTACCTGTCGAAGATCTCGGCCCGCCTCCCCGCCGGGGTGCAGACCGAGCTCGGCCCCGACGCCACCGGGGTCGGCTGGGTCTTCCAGTACGCCCTCGTCGACCACAGCGGCACGCACACGCTCGACGAGCTGCGCTCCTACCAGGACTGGACCCTGCGCTATGCGCTGCAGTGCGGTGCCGGGAGTCGCCGAGGTGGCGTCGATCGGCGGCTACCAGCGGCAGTACCAGATCACCGTCGATCCCAACCGGCTGGCCGCCTACGGCATCGCCCTCGACGACGTCGCCACCGCCGTGCGCAAGTCCAACGACGAGATGGGCGGCCGCCTGGTGGAGCTCGCCGGTCGCGAGTACATGGTGCGCGGCCGCGGCTACGCGAAGAGCACCGGCGACTTCGAGCAGGTGGTGGTCAAGGTCGCTCCCGGCGGCGTGCCGGTGCTGCTGCGCGACGTGGCGCGCGTCGAGCTCGGCCCCGAGCTGCGCCGCGGCGTCGCCGACCTCGACGGCGGCGGCGACGCGGTGGGCGGCATCGTCGTCATGCGCCACGGCGAGAACGCGCTGCAGGTCATCGAGCGGGTGAAGGCCAAGCTCGGCGAGCTCGCGCCCTCGCTGCCCACCGGCGTCGAGGTGGTGACCACCTACGACCGCTCGACGCTCATCACCCGCACCATCGACACCCTCGAGCACGAGCTGCTGCTCGAGATGGTCATCGTCGCGCTGGTCATCCTGCTCTTCCTCTGGCACCTGCCCTCGGCGCTGGTGCCCATCCTCACCATCCCGGTGTCGGTGCTGCTGGCCTTCATCCCGCTCTACCTGCTGGGGGTGACGGTCAACATCATGTCGCTCGCCGGCATCGCCATCTCGATCGGCGTGCTGGTCGACGGCGCCATCGTCGAGGTGGAAAACGCCTACAACAAGATCCACCGCTGGCAGGCGGACGGCGGCAAGGTCGGCGGCGTCGCCAGGAGCTTCCACGGGTACGCCTGGAGGCGCTCCAGGAGGTGGGGCCGTCGGTCTTCTTCTCGCTGCTGGTGATCGCCGTCGCCTTCCTGCCCATCTTCGCCCTCGTCGACCAGGAGGGGCGGCTGTTCAAGCCGCTCGCCTACTCGAAGAACCTGGCGATGGCGCTGGCGGCGCTGCTCGCCATCACCCTCGATCCGGCGCATGCGCATGCTCTTCGCCCGCAGCGAGCCCTTCCGCTTCCGCCCGCGCTGGCTCGCCGCGCCTCGCCAGCGCTCTGCTCGTCGGCACCTACCACGCCGAGGAACGGCACCCGATCAGCCGCGCCATGGCCAGGGTCTACGAGCCGCTCTGTCGCTTCGTGCTGCGCCACCCGCGCCGGGTGATCGCCATCGCGCTGGCGCTGGTGGCGGTGTCGATCCCGGTCTACTTCCGCCTCGGCCGCGAGTTCATGCCGCCCCTCAACGAGGGGACGATGCTCTACATGCCGACCACCCTGCCCGGGGTGTCCATCGCCCAGGCGCAGGAGCTGCTCAGCGCCCAGGACCGCGTGCTGGCGAGCTTCCCCGAGGTGGAGCGGGTCTTCGGCAAGGCCGGCCGTGCCGACACCTCGACCGACCCGGCGCCGCTGTCGATGATGGAGACCACCATCGTCCTCGAGCCGGAGCGGCTGTGGCGACCGCAGCGACGCTGGTACTCCTCGTGGGCGCCGCAGTGGCTGCAGCCGGTCTTTCGCCCCTTCTGGCCCGACCACATCTCCTGGGACGAGCTGGTGACGAGATGGACCAGGCGCTGCGGGTTCCCGGGTTCACCAACGCCTGGACGATGCCGATCAAGGCGCGCGTCGACATGCTCTCGACCGGCATGCGCACGCCGATCGGCATCAAGGTCTTCGGCTCCAAGGTCGACGACGATCGAGCGGCTGGGCGAGCAGATCGCCGAGGCTGTGCGCGGCGTGCCCGGCACCCGCAGCGTCTTCGCCGAGCGCGTGGCGGGCGGCTACTTCCTCGACATCGTGCCACGGCGCGATCAGCTCGCCCGCTACGGGCTCACCATCGACGACCTGCAGACGGTGATCGCCACCGCCATCGGCGGCGAGAACGTCACCACCACCATCGAGGGGCGCGCGCGCTACCCGGTCAACGTGCGCTACCCGCGCGAGCTGCGCGACGACCCCGATCGCCTCGGGCGGGTGCTGGTGCCGGTGCCGGCGGTCGCGGCGGCGGGCGCTCTGCCGAGCGCGGCAATGACGCCTTCGACCACAGCACCGGCCGCAGGTGCGCGCGCCGCTCGCGCGCGGGCGCAGGTTCCGCTCGCCCAGCTCGCCGACATCCGGCTGCTGCAGGGGCCGTCGATGCTGCGCGACGAGAACGGCTTCCTCGCCGGCTACGTCTACGTCGACGTCGCCGGCCGCGACATCGGCAGCTACGTCGCCGAGGCCAAGCGGCGGGTGCAGCGGCAGGTGAAGCTGCCCGCCGGCACCTCGCTGCTGTGGAGCGGCCAGTACGAGAACATGATGCGGGTCCGCGAGCGCTTGAAGGTGATGGTGCCGCATCACCCTGGTGCTCATCTTCGTCCTGCTCTACGCCAACACGCGCTCGGCGTTCAAGGCCTCGCTGGTGATGCTGGCGGTGCCCTTCTCGGCGGTGGGCGCGATCTGGCTGTTCTAGCTGCTCGGCTACAACGTCTCGATCGCCGCCTGGGTGGGGATGATCGCCCTGCTCGGCCTCGACGCCGAGACCGGCGTCTTCATGCTGCTCTTCCTCGACCTCGCCTGGGACGAGGCACGCGCCCGCGGCCGCCTGCGCGACGCGGCCGACGCCGACGAGGCGATCGTGCAGGGCGCCGTCAAACGCGCGCGACCGAAGCTGATGACGGTGGCCGCGGCCTTCATGGGCCTGCTGCCCATCCTGTGGTCCACCTCGGCCGGCGCCGACGTCATGAAGCGGGTGGCGGCGCCGATGATCGGCGGCCTCGTCACCTCCTTCGCCCTCGAGCTGCTGGTCTACCCGGCCGTCTACAAGCTCTGGCGGGGACGCGAGCTGCGGCGCGCCAGCGCCGGCAACGGGGTAACCTCGCTGGCGGCCGCGCTCGACCCCGGCGACGAGGCGTCCCTCGCCACCTCCGCTCCCATCCGCTGAGCCACCCCGGTGCTCCGCGCCA
This sequence comes from Thermoanaerobaculia bacterium, assembly GCA_963837455.1. Lineage (GTDB taxonomy): Bacteria > Acidobacteriota > Thermoanaerobaculia > Multivoradales > JAIOJS01 > DASYQD01. The sequence goes on from CAWINM010000001.1 coordinate 748,782, forward strand.
CCCTGGACCGCGACCCAAGGAGACCCTCCATGCGACGCTCCCGCTTGTTCCCCACCACCTCCATCGCCCTGGCCGCGCTGCTGCTGCTCGCGCTCACCGTCCTCGCCACCTCCGCTCGCGGTGACGCCAGCGCGGCGCTCGCCGGCCTGATGCCCGCATACGACGACGCCCGCGGGGCGCTCGCCGCCGATTCGCTGGGCGACCTCGCGCAGCCGGCCCGTGACCTGCGGCGGGCCATCGCTGCCCTCGACCAGGACCTCACCGCCGACGCTGCCGGCGTGCCAGCGGAGAAGCTCGGCGAGGTGCGCGCGCTGCTGCCCGCCCTGCGCAGCGCCAGCGGCGCCCTGGTCTCCGCCTCCGAGCTGCCGGCGGCGCGCGACGCCTTCGCCGCGCTCTCCAAGTCCCTGATCGCCTGGCGCAAGCTCGCCGGCGATGGTCCCGACATCGCCTTCTGCCCGATGCTGAACCGCTACTGGCTCCAGCCCCACGGGACGCCGGTCGAGAACCCCTACGGCGGCCGCTCGATGGCGGGCTGTGGCGAGGTGATGCCTGCGCGATGACGACGATGCGATGAGACGGCGGCAGCGGCAGCTACCGCATCGATCCCGCCCCCGGAGGCGGAGCTCGGAGGTGCCTCGTGGACAAGCCACTGGTGGATGAGAAGTCGACCCCGGCGGGCGACGTGCGCGACCCCGTCTGCGGCATGACCTTCCCGCCGGAGCGGGCCCAGGCGACGTCGCAGCACGATGGCGCGACGGTCTACTTCTGCTGCCCGCATTGCAAGGCGAAGTTCGACGCCGACCCGGCACGCTTCCTCGGCGCCGCCGCCGTCGGGCCGACCGCACACGATCCCGCCGCGCACGAGCAACAGCATGCGACGCACGACCATGCCGCGCACGAGCACGGCGCCAGACCCTCGGCAACGACGGCCGCCGTAGCGGTGGGCTACACCTGCCCCATGCACCCGGAGGTGCGCGAGGCGGGGCCGGCAGCCTGTCCCAAGTGCGGCATGGCGCTCGAGCCCGCCGGCCTGCCGGCGGCGACCCGCACCGAGTGGACCTGCCCGATGCATCCGGAGGTGGTGCGCGATGCTCCCGGGAGCTGCCCGCTCTGCGGCATGGCGCTCGAGCCGCGGACGATCGCCGTCGCCGAGGAGGGGCCGAACCCCGAGCTCGTCGACATGACGCGCCGGTTCACGATCGGCCTGGCGCTCACCGTGCCGCTGCTGGTGCTGGCGATGGGACACCGCCTCCCGGGAATCGGTCGCGCTGCTGGCGAGCCGGCTCGGGCCGCCTGGCTCGAGCTCGCGCTCGCCACCCCCGTGGTGCTGTGGGGCGGCTGGCCCTTCTTCGCGCGCGGCTGGGCCTCGATCGTCCACCGCAGCCTCAACATGTTCACGCTCATCGCCCTCGGCGTGGGCGTGGCGTGGAGCTACAGCGTCGTCGCCACGCTGGTGCCCGGGATCTTCCCCGCCGCCTTCCGCGGCCCCGACGGCGCGTCGCGCGTCTACTTCGAGGCGGCGGCGGTCATCGTCACCCTGGTGCTGCTCGGCCAGGTGCTCGAGCTGCGCGCGCGCGGCCGCACCGGCGCCGCCCTCCGCGCCCTGCTCGGGCTCGCCGCCAAGACCGCCCGCCGCCTCGACGCCGACGGCGGCGAGCAGGACGTGCCGCTCGACCAGGTGCAACCGGGCGACCGGCTGCGCGTGCGCCCGGGCGAGAAGGTGCCGGTCGACGGCGTGGTGCTCGAGGGGCACGAGCCCGGTCGACGAGTCGATGGTCACCGGCGAGCCGATCCCGGTCGCGCAAGGCGGGCGGCGACCGCCTCGTCGGCGGCACCATCAACGGCACCGGCGCGCTGGTGATGCGCGCCGAGCGGGTCGGCAGCCGACACCCTGCTGGCGCAGATCGTGCGCATGGTCGGCGAGGCGCAGCGCAGCCGCGCGCCGATCCAGCGCCTGGCCGACGTCGTCGCCTCCTGGTTCGTGCCGGCGGTGGTGCTGGCGGCGCGTGCTCTACGTTCGTCGCCTGGGCCCTGTGGGGGCCGCCGCCGCGCGCTTGCCTACGCGCTGGTCAACGCGGTCGCGGTGCTGATCATCGCCTGCCCGTGCGCCCTCGGCCTGGCCACGCCGATGTCGATCATGGTGGCGGCGGGCAAGGGCGCCTCGCTGGGCGTGCTGTTCCGCGACGCCGAGGCGATCGAGCTGCTGCGCGAGGTCGACACGCTGGTGTTCGACAAGACCGGCACGCTGACCGACGGCAAGCCGCGACTGGTGACCGTGGCGCCCGTGGCCGGCGGCGACGAGCGCCAGCTCCTCGCCCTCGCGGCCGGGCTCGAGCGCGGCAGCGAGCACCCGCTGGCGGCGGCGATCGTCGCCGGCGCCGCCGAGCGCGGCGTCACGCCCCTGGCGAGCGACGAGTTCGCCTCGATCACCGGCAAGGGCGTCGTCGGCCGCGTCGGCGGCCACGCCGTCGCCCTCGGCAACCGCGCCCTGCTCGCCGACCTCGGCGTCGATGCCGCCGCGCTGGTCGCAACGCGCCGAGGCGCTGCGGGCAGACGGCCAGACGGCGATGCTGGTCGCCGTCGACGGCCGCGCGGCGGGGGTGCTGGGCGTCGCCGACCCGATCAAGGAGACCACCCCGGCCGCCCTCGCGGCGCTGCGGGCCGAGGGCCTGCGGCTGGTGATGCTGACCGGCGACAGCCGCACCACCGCGGAGGCGGTGGCGCGCCAGCTCGGCATCGACGAGGTGCACGCCGAGGTGCTGCCCGACCGCAAGCTCGAGGTCGTCAAGCGGCTGCAGAAGGAGGGGCAGCGGGTGGCGATGGCCGGCGACGGCATCAACGACGCCCCCGCGCTGGCGCAGGCGGACGTCGGCATCGCCATGGGCACCGGCACCGACGTGGCGATGGAGAGCGCCGCCGTCACCCTGGTCAAGGGCGACCTGTGCGGCGTCGTGCGCGCCCGCCGCCTGTCGCGGGCGACGATGCGCAACATCCGCCAGAACCTCTTCTTCGCCTTCGTCTACAACTCGGCCGGCGTGCCGATCGCCGCCGGCGTCCTCTACCCGGTGGCGGGGCTCCTGCTCTCGCCCGCCTTCGCCGCCGCGGCGATGAGCCTGAGCTCGGTGTCGGTGATCGCAAACGCGCTGCGCCTGCGGCGGGCGAAGCTGTGAGTGGCGCCGTCGACCTCGCCGAGCTGCTCCACTACTGGGACCGCGCCCGCGGCCGCACCCGGCGGCTGGTGCCGCTCATCCCCGCCGAGCGGGTGGAGTGGGCACCCGCCCCGGGCCGGCTCACCGCCGGCGACCTGGTGCGCCACCTCGCCGCCATCGAGCGCCACATGTTCGCCGAGAACGCCGCTGGCCGTCCCAGCCGCTACCCGGGCCACGGAGAGGAGCTCGCCAGCGGCCCCACGGCCCTGCTCGCCTTCCACGACCGCCTGCACGGGGAGGCGATGGCGATCCTGGCGGCGCTCACCCCGGAGCAGCTCCTTGCCCGCTGCGCGACCCCAGGTGGCGCCTCGCTGCCGGCGTGGAAGTGGCTGCGCTCGATGTTCGAGCACGAAGCCCACCACCGCGGGCAGCTCTACCTCTACCTCGGCCTGCTGGGGGTGCCGACGCCGCCGCTCTACGGCCTCACCGAGGAGGAGGTCAAGCTGCGGAGCCTGGCGTGGTGAGGGGCCCGGCTCGCCGCAGGCAGGCGCTGTCTCGCCCCCGCTCGCGATGCAACGGCGCCCCCAGGGTGAGAGCGAGCGGCGCCGCCCAGAGCGATGCGCTCGGTGCTCGCGACGCCGCGCCAGGGTGAGAGCGCGCTCGCGGGAGGCCGCTCGGCGGTGACCACCGCTAGACTACGTGTCCATGCCCACCAAGCTCGTCTCGCTGGCCGCGCTCGGCTGCGCGCTGCTCTCGTCGCTCGCCCCCGCCGCCACGCACGCCGTCGAGGGGAAGTGGACGCCGGAGCAGCTGGGCGAGCTCGACCCCGCCTGGCTGCGCGAGCTGGGCCTCGAGCTGCCGCCCACCGCGCTGTGGAACGCCCACGGTGCCGGCCTGCTGGAGGCGGCGATCTCGATCGGCGGCTGCTCGGCCGGCTTCATCTCCCCGGACGGCCTGGTCGCCACCAACCACCACTGCGCCTTCGGCCTGCTGCAGCAGAATTCGAGCCCCGCGCGCGACCTCATCGCCCGCGGCTTCCTCGCCACCTCGACGGCCGCGGAGCTCCCCGGCGAGGGGACCCGCGCCGTGCTCCCCCACGCCAGCCGCGACGTCACCACCGAGGTCGAGGCGGCGGTGCCCCCGACCACCGGCGACCAGGACGCCGACGACCTCGCGCGCTTCCGCGCCATCGAACGCAAGAGCTCGGAGCTGGTGGCCGCCTGCGAGCGCGAGCCCCACCGCCGCTGCCAGGTGGCCGCTTTCGACGGCGGCGTGCGCTACACCCTCATCGAAGGGATCGAGTTCCCCGACGTGCGCGTCGTCTACGCGCCGCCCAACAGCATCGGCGACTTCGGCGGCGAGGTCGACAACTGGAGCTGGCCGCGCCACGCCGGCGACGTCTCGCTGCTGCGCGTCTGGGCCGGCCCCGATGGCGGCCCGGCCGCTCCCGGCAAGGGCACCCAGCCCTACCACCCCCGGCACTACTTTGCGGTGTCCACGGCCGGGGTCGCTCCCAACCAGCTCGTCATGGTGGCCGGCTATCCAGGCCGCACCTTCCGCGCCGAGACCGCCGCCGAGATGCGGCAGCGTGCCGCGCGCTACTTCCCGGCGCGCGCCCACCTGCTGCACGCCTGGATCGACCTCATCGAGGCGGCGGGCAGTCACGACGAGGCTGCGCGCATCGCCCTCGCCTCGCGCCTCAAGGGCCTCGCCAACGTCGAGAAGAACGCGCGCGGCCAGCTTGCCGGCTTCACCCGCGGCAACCTGGTCTCTCGCAAGGAGGCCGCCGAGCGCGAGGTGCTGGCCTGGGCCGCGGCCCACCCCGAGCACGCAGCGGCGGTCGAGGCCCATCGCCAGCTCGACGCCCTGGTGGCGATCCGCGACGTCACCTGGGACCGCGACTTCCTCCTCGACCAGGTCCGCAGCGGCCCGCTCAGCCTCGAGCTCGCGCTCACCCTCGTGCGCTGGGCCAAGGAGCGGCAGAAGCCCGACGCCGACCGCGAGCCCGCCTACATGGAGCGCAACCGTGACCGTCTCGCCGACAGCGTCCGCATCGGCCAGAAGCGGCTCCACCTCCCCACCGAGGAGGCGCTCCTCGCCGACTGGCTGCGGCGCGCCGCGGCTCTGCCGCCGGCGAGCCGCATCGCCGCCGTCGACGCCCTGCTTGGCGGCGCCAACGACCCCGCCGCGATGGACCGCGCCGCCGCCGGCGTCCACGCGGGCACCCAGGTGCTCGACCTCGACGCCCGCATGGCGATGTTCGCCGAGACGCCGCAGCAGCTGCGCGCGCGCCACGACCCACTGCTCGACTTCGCCTTCGCCCTCGACGAGGACCTGCTGGCGGCGAAGGAGCGCGACGACCGCCGCGCCGGCGCCATCTCGCGCCTGCGCCCCACCTGGCGGCGCGCGGTGATGGCACAGGCGGGCAAGCCGGTGGCGCCCGACGCCAACGGCACCCTGCGCGTGAGCTTCGCCCACGTCCAGGGCTACGCGCCCCGCGACGCGGTGGTGATGCTGCCGCAGACCTGCCTCGCCGGCGCCGTCGCCAAGCACACGGGCGAGCCCCCCTTCGCAGCCCCAGCCTTCCTGCTCGCCGCAGCGCCGGCAGCAGCCACCAGCCACTGGGCCGACCCGCGCCTCCATGACGTGCCGATCGACTTCCTCGCCGACGCCGACACCACCGGCGGCAACTCCGGCAGCCCCGTCCTCGACGGCCGCGGCCGCCTCGTCGGCCTCAACTTCGACCGCGTGTGGGAGAACGTCGCCAACGACTTCGGCTACGATCCCGCCATCGCCCGCAACATCAGCGTCGACGTCCGCTACCTGCTCTGGCTCCTCGAAGCCGAGCACGACTCCGTCGCAACGCCGCTGCTCCGCGAGATGGGCGTCGCCCGCCCCTGACCGGCGAATCGAGGCCAAGCGTAGACTCCTCGCGCGTAGACTCCTGCGGTGCGACCTGGCACGATCGCGCAGGTGACCAGCAAGCCCGCCGAGGGGCAGCACCTGCGCGACCTCGCGCGGCTGCGCCGCGTTCGCGACCGGATCGACCGGGAGTACGCGCAGCCGCTCGACGTCGAGGCGCTCGCCCGCGGCGCGCACATGTCAGCCGGACACCTCAGCCGCCGGCTCGAGCTCGCCTTCGGCGAGTCGCCCTACTCCTATCTGATGACGCGGCGCGTCCAGGAGCCCACCGGCCAGCCGTACGGCGTCCGCGACTGCGCCGTCCGCGACCCCGCGGGCAACCTGATCCGCATCCAGAAGCTGGGCTGAGCCGCCCGCTGCGTCGCCCGCCCGACTGACCGCCCGAGACGAAGATCGATCGACGGCGCATCCTCGCGAGGTGCCCCTGGTGCTCCGACGCCTCGTGCCCTCCGCCTACCGGCCGGTGCTCGCCGACAGGGCTTTCCGGCGACTGGTCCTCGGTTTCGCGGTCTCGTACCTCGGGGACGGGATGAGCTTCGTCGCTGTGGCGTGGCTCGCCATCGAGCTCGCGCCGCAGGCGACCGCGGGGCTGTGGGTCGGCGGCGCGGTGGCCGCGTACACGTTGCCGGGCGTGGTCGGCGCGCTGGTGCTCGGGCGCCGTCTGCGCCGGGTGCCGGCGCGGCGGCTGCTGCTCGCGGACAACGTGGTGCGCGGCGTGGTCCTCGGCGCCGTGCCGCTCGCCTGGCTCGCCGGGCTGCTGACGCCGCCGCTGTATGTCGGCCTACTCGCGGTCTCCTCGCTGCTCCACGCCTGGGGTAGCGCCGGCAAGTACACGCTGCTGGCCGAGCTGCTGCCCGACGAGCAGCGGCTCGCCGCGAACTCCCTGGTCAGCTCGCTCAACTTCGCCGGCACGATCGCCGGGCCGGCGATCGCCGGCGTGCTGGTGACCTACGTCAGCTCGGCGCTCGTCATCGGCCTGGACGCACTCACCTACGCGTTCCTCGCGCTACTTGTCGCACGCACCCGGCTGCGGGAGGCGGGGGACGTCTCCGCCGTCGACCGCGCGCCCGCACGCGGCGGGCTCGCCTTGCTGCGCTCCCATCCCGAGCTGCTCGGGCTGCTGACGCTCACCTGGTTCTTCAACCTGCTGTACGGCCCCGTCGAGGTCGCGCTGCCGCTGCACGTCACCCACGACCTGCACGCACCGGGCACGCTGCTCGGCCTGTACTGGACGCTGTTCGGCGCCAGCGCGGTGCTCGGCGGGCTTGCGGTCGGTGCGCTGCGACGGCTGCCGCTGTGGCCGGTGACGATCGCCATCGTGGTCGGCTGGGGGCTCTCGCTGCTGCCTTTCGGGTTCGACGCGTCGCCGGCCGTCACCGTTGCGTGCTTCACGCTCGGCGGCGCGATCTACGCACCGTTCGAAGCACTCTCGGTGACACTCGTGCAGGCGAAGTCGCCACCGCAGCAGCTGGCCGCGATGCTCGCAGCCCGCAGCGCGGTGCTCCTCACCGCCTCGCCGCTCGGCGCGGCGCTCGGCGGACCGCTCACCACGGCGCTGGGCCCGCGAGCGACGCTCGGCAGCTCGGGGCTCGCCACCGTGGCGCTCGGCGCCCTGGCGTGCGCCCTGCTCCTGGCCCGGCGCGGGAACCGGTGAGCGCGTGGGCGAACCAAGGAGCCAAACCGATCAGGAATCGAGAGGCACGGGGTCACCGGCCCCCGTTACAGTGACCGCCATGGACATCACCACCCAACCACAGGAGTGACCATGAGCGACGCTCCCACGCAGGGAATCAGGACCATGCCGCATCCGGTGTCCGACCGCGCGACCGCCAAGGCGGTGTCCGCCGCCCTCCCCGGCTTGCAGCCGCAGACAGATTCGTCCCACTACGTCGGCTTCGAGGCCGCGGGCAGCATGCTTCGGGACCGATGAGTGCCGACCCCCGAGGAGGAAACCTGCAATGAAGACGACGCCGAAGCCCGCCAAGGACACCACCTTCACGGACGCGGAACGAGCCGCGATGAAGGAGCGCGCCCGAAAGGTGAAGGCCGCCGCGCACGGCCCGCGGGGAAAGAAGGACAAGGAAGACGGGGAAGGCGAGGTGCTGGCGAAGATCGCCGCGATGCGAGAAGCGGACCGCGCCATGGCCAAGCGGCTCCATGAGATCATCAGGGCCAGCGCGCCAGCCCTCTCGCCGAAGACCTGGTACGGGATGCCGGCGTGTGCCAGGAACGGCAAGGTCGTCTGCTTCTTCCAGAGCGCGCAGAAGCTCAAGACGCGGTATGCGACATTCGGCTTCAGCGACGCGGCGCACCTCGACGAAGGGTCCATGTGGCCGACCGCCTTCGCCCTGACGGAGTTGACCGCCGACGACGAGGCAAGAATCGGCGCGCTCGTGAAGAAGGCGGCGTGCTGAGGACCGAGCTCGCCGCCGGGCCCCCAATGGACGTCCCACTCACGACATCGGCGAAGAACCAGTCGCCTGCCGTGCACGCTGCCGACAGGAACGACCTGATCCGCGTGCACGGCGCGCGCGTGAACAACCTCAAGGACGTCAGCATCGAGATCCCCAAGCGCCGGCTGACCGTGTTCACCGGCGTCTCCGGCTCGGGCAAGAGCTCGCTGGTGTTCGGCACCATCGCCGCCGAGTCGCAGCGTCTGATCAACGAGACCTACAGCGCCTTCGTGCAGGGCTTCATGCCAACGATGGCGCGGCCGGAGGTCGACCTGCTCGCAGGGCTGACCACCGCGATCCTCGTCGACCAGGAGCGCATGGGCGCCAACCCCCGCTCCACCGTCGGCACCGCCACCGACGCCAACGCCATGCTGCGTATTCTCTTTAGCCGGCTGGGCAAGCCGCACATCGGCTCGCCCAACGCGTTCGCCTTCAACGTTCCCTCGGTGCGGGCGGCCGGGGCGATCACCATCGAGCGCGGCGCCAAGACCAAGACCGTGAAGGAGACCTTCAACCGCCTCGGCGGCATGTGTCCGCGCTGCGAGGGCATGGGCTCGGCCACCGACTTCGACCTGTCTGCGCTCTACGACGAGGGCTTGTCGCTCAACGAGGGCGCGCTCACCATCCCCGGCTACAGCATGGACGGCTGGTTCGGCCGCATCTTCCGCGGCTGCGGCTTCTTCGACCCCGACAAGCCGATCCGCAAGTACACCAAGAAGGAGCTGCACGAGCTGCTCTACAAGGAGCCCACCAGGATCAAGGTCGACGGCATCAACCTCACGTACGAGGGGCTGATCCCGAAGATCCAGAAGTCGATGCTGTCGAAAGACGTCGACTCCCTGCAGCCGCACATCCGCGCCTTCGTGGAGCGGGCGGTGACGTTCTCGACCTGTCCCGAGTGCGACGGCACCCGGCTCAGCAAGGAGGCCCGTTCGTCGAAGATCAAGGGGAAGAACGTCGCCGACGTCTGCTCGATGCAGATCAGCGACCTCGCCGACTGGGTCCGTGGCCTCGCCGAGCCGTCGGTGGCGCCGCTGCTCAGCGGGCTGCAACACCTCCTCGACTCGTTCGTGGAGATCGGCCTGGGCTACCTGTCGCTCGACCGCCCGACCGGCACGCTGTCGGGCGGCGAGGCCCAGCGCACCAAGATGATCCGCCACCTCGGCTCCTCGCTCACCGACGTCACCTACGTCTTCGACGAGCCCACCACCGGCCTGCACCCCCACGACGTCCAGCGCATGAACGACCTGCTGCTGCGGCTGCGCGACAAGGGCAACACCGTGCTCGTCGTGGAGCACGAGCCGGAGACGATCGCCATCGCCGACCACGCCGTCGACCTCGGCCCCGGCGCCGGCACTGCCGGCGGGACCGTCTGCTTCCAGGGTACCGTCGAGGGGCTGCGCAAGAGCGGCACCCTCACCGGCCGCCATCTCGACGACCGCGCCGCCCTCAAGAAGACACTGCGGAAGCCCACCGGCGCGCTCGAGGTCCGCGGCGCGACGACGCACAACCTCAAGCGCGTCGACGTCGACATCCCGCTCGGGGTGCTCGTCGCCGTCACCGGCGTCGCCGGCTCCGGCAAGAGCTCGCTCATCCACGGCTCGATCCCCGCCGGCGCGGGCGTGGTGTCGATCGACCAGGGCGCGCTCGGCGGCTCGCGACGGAGCAACCCGGCGACCTACAGCGGACTGCTCGATCCGATCCGCAAGGCGTTCGCCAAGGCCAACGGCGTCAAGCCGGCGCTGTTCAGCGCCAACTCCGAGGGCGCCTGCCCCACCTGCAACGGCGCCGGCGTCCTCTACACCGACCTGGGAGTGATGGCCGGCGTCGCCACCCCCTGCGAGGAGTGTGAGGGGAAGCGGTTCCAGGCCGCGGTGCTGAAGTACCGCCTCGGCGGCCGCGACATCAGCGAGGTGCTCGCCATGTCGGTGGACGAGGCCGAGGCGTTCTTCGGCGCCGGCAAGGCGCGTACGCCGGCCGCGCACGCCATCCTCGTCCAGCTCGCCGACGTCGGCCTCGGCTACTTGAGCCTCGGCCAGCCGCTCCCCACGCTCTCCGGCGGCGAGCGGCAGCGGCTCGAGCTGGCCACCCACATGGGCGAAAAGGGCGGCGTCTACGTCCTCGACGAGCCGACCAGCGGCCTCCACCTCGCCGACGTCGAGCGCCTGCTCGGCCTGCTCGACCGGCTCGTCGACTCCGGCAAGTCGGTCATCGTCATCGAGCACCATCTGGCGGTAATGGCGCACGCGGACTGGATCATCGACCTCGGGCCGGGGGCGGGGCACCAGGGCGGGCGGGTGGTGTTCGAGGGCACCCCGGCCGAGCTGGTGGCGGCGAGGTCGACGCTGACCGGCGAGCACCTGGCGGCTTACGTCGGTAGCTGACCGAGCGCTCGCGGGACACAGCCGGCTCCTCGGCGAGGGAGCGGATGACCTTGGTGACCGCGATCGCCTCGCCGCGAGACAGCGGCGGCAGGATGCCGCGAGGTCGCCGCACGAGCGTCGGGGGCTCGAGCCCGCCGGGGCCTGGCGTGTCACGGCAGAATTCCTTGGAAGCCTATCGACCGCCGAGCCGGAGCGTGATACCCGCGCGCCGGAGCACCCCAGCGCACCGTGACGAGGGAGAAGAGCAAGGCCGTTGACCAGCCAGGGAATCATCGTCGAGCCAGCCGAGCGGATCGGCTGACCGCCTCGAGCCCGCGGGCCGCGAGCGAGCCCCTAGTCGTCTTCCTTCTTCTCCCTGGCCGGCGGGAACTCCGGCAGCACTTCCCTGACCGGCATGATCGCGCCGAGCCCCTTCGCCTCCAGCTCGGAGTTGAAGGCCGGAATGTCGGTCCCGAAGACCTCGTCGAATTTCTTCTTCGTCTCGTTGAGTCGGTCGTGCAAGAGCGCAAACACGTCGCGCTCCGGCTGCGTCGGCCCGAAGTCGGCGTTCCCCGAAACGTCGGCGGCCCCGGTGGCGGCCTCGGCGTTCAGCCAGATGAGCTTCAGGTACAGCCCGAGCGGGCCACGGAACGACTTCTGGTCCTCCTCTGGGATCGTCGGCTGTAGCAGGTTTGCCTCGACCGCGGCCATCTTGTCCGCCAGGGTGGCGGTCTGGTCGAGGAGGCTCGCGTCACCTTCCTCGGCATGGATCATCTTGCGCAGCCGCTCGACCTCGAGCCGCGCCCACTCGAGCTGGCCGATCATCTCGGCCGTGGCGTTGGTGTCGCGGTAGATCGCCAGCGCGAACTTCGATCCCTCCTCGACGTCGGCGGCCGTGCCGCCGGAGCTCGGGTCTTTTCGCACCTCGACGGTCGTCGAAACCTCGGTTCCTTCGACCTCGAGCTTGACCGTGTAGGTTCCCGGAGGGACGAGCGGACCCTGTCCCGCGTCCTCGATCCCGTAATAGAGAACGGGGCGGCGATCGCTGCCGACGAACCGCTTTTCTTCCCAGACGTGGCGATTACCGGGCGGGGTCGCGCGGAGGCGCACCTCGCGAACCGGGTCGTAGCGGAGGTCCCAGTCGACGCGGTTGAATCCCTTTTCGTTGGTGCCGCGGAGCGACCGCACCTTGTTCCCGGCCGCGTCGTAGATGCGGATCTTCACCAGCGGCGGCTGCTCCTTCTCGGGAAGGTCGAACTCCCCCTCTTCATGCTGCTTCGGCTTTGGAGCTTCCTTCCCCATCCAGTAGGTGATGAGCGCGCCGTCCGGCCCGTTCTTGCCGCGCGCCGCGCCGACCGGCGCATAGGCGGGCTGAGAGACCGCGCGAAAGCGGTACGCCGGGACCGGGGGAAAGATCGCGACGGAGGCCTCCGCCTTCTTCGGCTCCTCCCACTTCTCGAGCGCCGTCACGTCGTCGAGGATGTAGAAACCCCGCCCGTACGTCGCGACGACCAGATCGTGGAACCGCGGCTCCACGGTCAGCCAGTACACCGGGGCGTGCGGCAGCTTCCCCTGGAGCGGCAGCCAGCGGCCGCCGTCGTCGAAGGTGACCCAGACGCCGTTCTCGGTTCCGGCGTAGAGCATCCCCTTGCGGAAAGGATCCTCGCGGACGACGTGGACGTAGGAGAGCGGGCTCTTCGGGATGCCTCCCGAGATCCGCTTCCAGGTCTTTCCCCAATCGGTCGTCTCGAGGATGAACGGGTCCCGGTCGTCGACCTGGTGGAGGTCGACGGCGACGTAGCAGGTCCCCTTGTCGAACCGCGACGGCTCGACGGAATCGAAGGTGCCCTTCGGCGGCAGCATCGACTTCGGCGGGGTGACGTTCGCCCAGTGCGCGCCGCCGTCCCGCGTCAGCTGCACGACGCCGTCGTTCGTCCCGGCCCAGATCTCCCCCTTGGAGAGGGGCGATTCCGCGATCGAGAAGACGACCCCCGCGTACTCGACGGAGAGATTGTCGAGAGTGAGGCCCCCGGAATCCCCCATCATCGAGGCGTCGTTGGTCGTGAGATCGGGCGAGATCGTCGTCCAGTGCTCGCCGCCGTCGGTCGTCTGGTGGACGTACTGGCTGCCGACGTAGACGGTGTTGTGGTCGAACGGCGAGATGGCGATCGGGAACGTCCAGTTCATGCGCAGCTTCACCTCGCCGGCGTTGGCGCCCATCGTGCGCTCCGGCCAGACGGACACCGAGCGGCTCATCCGGGTGCGCGCGTCGTAGCGTTCGACGACGCCCGCATAGCAGCCTCCCCACACGATGTTCGGATCGACGGGATCGGGCGTGTTCCATCCCGTCTCGCAGCCGGCGGTCGTCGTCCACAGGGCGGGGGGAATGCCCTCCCCACCGGGGTTGCGGCTCGGGCCGCGCATCGAGCCACCGTCCTGCATCTGCCCGTAGACCTCGTAGGGGATCCGCGTGTCGGTCGCGACGTGGTACATCTGAGCGATCGGCAGGCGCGTCCAGCTCCACTTCTTGCCGCGCGTCGTCGAGATCACGACGCCGATGTCGCTCCCGATCATCATCCGGTTCGGGTTCTTCGGGTCCGCCCACATGTCGTGGTTGTCGCCGGCCCAGTCGACCTGATCGGTGGTCTCGCCGCCGTCGTAGGTCACGCCCATCGAGTTCGACGGGAAATAGACCTCGTTGGCGTTGTCGGGCATGACGAGCATCCGCGTGTAGTAGTGCGGCCGCTCGTTGAGGAGGCGGCTGTGGTTGACGAGGCGCCAGTTCTTCCCGCCATCGTCGGAGCGCCAGAGCGAGCCCCGGTCCCCGGTCTCGATCAGCGCGTAGACGCGATCGGGGTCGGTCGTGGCGACCGCGACGGCGATCTTGCCGAGCGGCGGATCGGGCAGCCCGTGCTCCTTGATCCGCTTCCAGGTCGTGCCGCCGTCGCGGGAGACGAAGACGCCCGAGCCGGGACCGCCGCTCTTCCTTCCCCACGTCTTGATGTCGATCTGCCAGGTACCTGCGAAGAGCAGGCGCGGATTTCTCGGGTCCATCGCGAGGTCGGAGGCGCCCGTGTTCTCGTCGACGAAGAGGACCCGCTCCCAGTGCTCCCCGCCGTCGGTCGTCCGATAGACGCCGCGTTCCGGCTGCGGGCCGTAACAGGTGCCGAGGGCGGCGACGAAGACGACGTCCGGATCGCGCGGATCGATGATCACCCGGCCGATCCGTCCCGTCTTCTCGAGGCCCATGTGTTTCCAGGTCTTGCCGCCGTCGGTCGACCTGTACACTCCGTCTCCGATCGAGACGTTGCTGCGGATGAAGGTCTCGCCGGTTCCCACCCAGACGACGTTGGGGTCCGAAGGCGCGATGGCGATCGCCCCGATCGACTGCGCGTCCTCCTTGTCGAACACGGGCTTCCACTCGTTGCCGCCGTCGATCGACTTCCAGACCCCTCCCGATGCCGCGCCCGCGTAGTAGACGTTCGGGTCTCCCGGGACCCCGACGACGGCGCTCACCCGGTTCCCCGGAGGTCCGATGAAGCGGAACTTCAGCTTCGCGAACGGCCCGGCCATCTTCTCGGCCTCGGCCTCCTCTGGGGTCAGCTCCTGCTCGTCTTCCCCAGGCTGCGCCGAGGGCCTCCGGTTCGCCTCCTCGGCAGACTCCCGCTTCGGCGCCGCCGGCATAGACGGACCCGGCGCCTCCTCTGCGGGCGTCCGGGCGAACCCAGGTGCCGCGATCGCCGCCGCCATCAACCAGAGCGCCGCCGTGGTCCTGCTCATCGTTCCTCCTGCGTCATGCCCCGCGCGGGCGTCTGGGGTTCCGAGAGAACGGTCGGATCCTATCGCCGTGTAGAAAATCGCTCTCCGGCGCAGGGCGCTGGGCGCTCCAGCGGGTTCCCTTCCTCCTCGCTGCCGCGTCGCCAGTTGGTGCGCTGCAAAGGGCTAGAATGACCGCCGATGGAGCGCGCCTATCTCGACATCTGCTCGCTCGAGCGACCGGTCGACGATCAGCAAGTGCCCGAAACCGTGGGAAAAGCGCCGATGTTGATATAGCATAGACGGGCGCGCGGGCCCGGTGGAGGAAATACCATGCGCTATCCAGTCGTCTGCTGTCTCGCCCTGTCCCTCGTCGCCGCGCCCGCGACTGCCGACTGCGTCTTCACCTCCCTCGCCGGCCTCGACTCGATCGCCTCCTTCCAGGTCGGCCACGACGGCAGCCTCTCGGTCGTGGCTGGATCGCCGTTTCCGATCAGCGAGGTGCAGGCGGGAGCAGCAGACGCCGATCTCGTGGTCGCGGGCAACCGCCTCTACGTCGGCATGCACGCTTCGAGCTTCCCCGGCCCTCCCCCGCTACCCACCGAGCAGTGGATCACCGGCCTCGACATCCTGCCCAACTGTGCGCTTCTGCCTCTGCCGCTGGCGGCACCACCTCGGCTGGTCTCACCGGCCATCACGTTTCCGACGCTGACCACCAACGCCGCCGGCACCCGCCTCTGGGCAGCCGGTTTCGAGGGCCGCGTGGTAGCGCTCGATATCCAGCCGGGCGGAGGTCTTGCCCCGGTGGCGGGATCGCTTTCGTCGATTCCCGGCTCGTTCGAGGTCGACCTCTCGGCGGATGGCACGCGGCTCCTCGCCACCCACAGCGGCGGCGTCGGCTCCTACCGGGTGGCCGGCAACGGCGCGGCGGCGCCGGTCGCCGGCTCGCCGTTCCACTTCGATCTGGCCCCGCCCCGCCTCTATCCGATCGGGGCGGCGTGGACTGCCTCGGAAGGACGCCTCTACGTCGCCGACCAGGTGGGTGGCCGCATCCTCGGCGTTGCAGTCGCGCCCACAGGCCAGCTCACCCAGTTGCCCCGGTCGCCTTACGCCGCCGGCCCGTCGCCCGTCGACCTCCTGCTCGGCGCCAGCGAGGCCCGGCTCTACGCCACCGATTTCGATGCCGGGACCATCACGGTGTTCGACGTCGCCGCCGACGGATCGCTGGCGCTGCGGAGCACGCTGGCGGCGGGGATCGCCAAGCCCTTCGGGCTCACCCGCTCGCCGGCGGGCGACTTCCTCTACGTGGTGGGCAGGGACGAGATCGCCGGCTTCGTCGTGTCGCCGGCGGGTGCGCTGGCCCCGCTGCCCGGCCTTCCCGTGCCCGCGGCCAGTCCCTATCCATTCCCCCGCCAGCTCGTCTACTACGCCCAGGAGATCGCGGGGCTCGGCGCCGCGATCCCCGCCGCCTCGCCGGCGACGTTGACCGTGCTCGCCGTGCTGCTCGCCGGGGTGGGAATCACGCTCCTCGGCCGGCGCGGCCGCACGGCGTGAAGCGGTAGACGACGAGCTCACCACCTTCCTGCCCCCACCGCTGAGCGTCTCGCTGCCCCCCACACCCGACCCGCGGTGTGGCGCCGGCTCGACGCTGAGCCTGGCTCCCATCGGCACCTTCGGCCAGGGCCTCGTGCTGGCGGGCGGACAGCTCCCAGCCGGTGGATCGTGCGCGTTCACCGTCGACGTGGACATCCCGATTCGTAGCGTGCATGCCGGGGCAACGGGGAGACCCGCCGGGGCACGACCGGCGAGGTCCTGGCTCAGGTCGCCGCATCGCTCATGCTGCTCACCGGTTGTTCCCTAGGCCCTTCATCGCCACCAGCAAACCGGTTGGAGCCTGGCCGCCGTGGGCCGGCGGCGCGAGCAGGGGCGACGGAGTGATGGGACCAGGTCAGCCGTCGGGCGACGTGGCGGCGGCGGCAATGCGATCGACGAGCGGCGCGACCCACGGGACGTCGTGCTCGCCGACGTTGCTGAGGATCACCACCACGAGGCCCTGGTCCGGCAGTCGGTAGTTGAAGGCGCGAAACCCGGCGCCGTCGCCCGTGTGGTATTGGAGCGCGCGGCCGGCAGTGCTGGTGCGGAGGAACCATCCGTAACCGATGGAGACGCCGCGCGCGCCCTCGACGTGAGGCGCGAGCATCGCCTGGCGGAGCGGCGCGGGGAGGAAGCGGTCGTCGTCGAAGCTGGCGTCGAAGCGCGCCAAGTCGTCCGCGGTCGAGACGAGATCGCCCGCACCGACGACGTCGGTGGTCTTCTGCTCGGCCAGAGCGAAGCCTGTGTCCGTGCGCGCGTAGCCGCGCGCTCTGCCGGCGACGGGGATGCCGTTTCGCTCCGGCATCGTCTTCCTCAGGCCGAGCGGGCGGAAGACCTCGTCGCGGAGGAGATCGTCGAACGGCCGCCCGCCGGCTTTCGACGCGATGATCGACAGCAGCGTATAGCCGACGTTGGCGTACTGGTAGGCCATCCCCGGGGCGGCGGTGAGCGCGCGCGGCTGGTACGCAGGCGGCTGGGTGGCAGGATCGGGCCAGTATTCGGGATGGTGCTCGACCAGCCAGAAGTACGCGGTGTCGATGGGAAGGCCCGAAGAGTGCGAGAGGAGATGGCGGATCTCGACGCCGTTCCACTCCACCGGCCAGTCGTCGAGAAACTTCGCCACCGGATCGTCGAGCCGCAGCTTGCCCGCCGCCGCCAGCCGCACGATCAGCGCCGCGGTGAGCTGCTTCGACACCGACATGATCATGAAAGGCGTGGCGGCGGTGTGGTCCATCCCGTAGGCTTTGCGGAACAGCGTCCGTCCGCCGCGCGCGACGAGGACGACGCCGGCGAAGCGGCGGTCGGCCAACGGACCGGCGACGCCGTCGCTGACGACACGGTCGATGCGCGCGGCGAGATTCGACCCGGCGCAGCCGGTCAGCACCGCACCGAGCACCGTCAGCAGCCGGAAGACGCGCGCCATCCCCACCCCCGTGCCGCCGAGCTTGGAGTTGTGGATCGAGCTCGGCCCTTCGCTCTCCAGGTCGCGGCTGGTCGACTCGATGGCCCTTGCGCTGCGCGACCTCGGGATGCTTGGCCTCGCTCGGGGATGCGTGCCGCGTGCAGAAGCACCGCGGCTCACTGCCCGTCGTCCCCACCGTCGCCCTTGTTGTAGATCTTCGGATCGATGCGGTGGTGGCCCTTGCCGGCGGGCCAGACGTCGAAGTACCAGAGACTCCCCGAGTATCGCTTCTCGGCGGCATCGTTGACGACGGTGAACACGGCCGAGCCCGAGAGCCCCGGCGAGATCTGGAACGGGGTGTCCAGGTAGTACGCACCCCCGGTGTCGAGAACGGGCTCGGCCTGCTGGGCTTCCTCCGAGGTCCTCCCGAAGCTCAGGCCCTTGATCGTCGTTTCGTACTCGTCGCCGAGGATCAGCTGGACGGAGAGGCTCTCCCCATTCTCCAGCACTCGCAGCATGTGGATCTCGTCTCCGTTCCGGATCTGGAAGTTGTACTCCACGTCGGGCTCGAGGATACAACCGCCCTCGGGTGCGGGGTGAATGGTGAGCCTCAAGGCGTACTCGGAAAGCTGCAGCGGTGCGGTCATGGTGCCTCCTCGATCTGTCGGTGGATTCCGGATCTCGGGATCCGGGCGACGTCTCGACTCAACCCTCGCAAGCGGGCGCCGGCTGGGATCATTGGTCAGCGATGACCGTCCGGCAGCCGATCTCCTCGAGCACGGCGCGCGCGCGGCTCGCCTCTTCGGTGTGACCGAGCAGCTCCAGGCTGCGGAGCCACGGAACGAGGAGCTCGTGGTCGCGGGTGCGCGCGTCGACCACGGGCGCGAGGACCTCGCGGGCTCGGCCCCACGAGCGCTCGGCGCCAGCGCGATCGCCGCGGTCCTCCTCCAGCTCCCCGCGCAGCAGCAGGCTCTCCGCCAGCCAACGGCGCGCCCGGCGATCTCCCCGCTGCGTTCCCAGCAGCGGCACGAGCTGCTCCTCCGCGGCGCCACCGAGCGCAGGGCGCCCTCCCCATCCCTGGCGACGGCGTCCCGCGCGAGGTGGTAGCGGGCCACCGCCAGCAGTCGGCGCCAGTCCGTGCGCTCGGCGTCGAGGGCGGCGAGCTTCTCGGCAGTCGCCGTTGCGCTGCGCCAGACGTCTCCGGCTTCGCGCCGCGCACCCTCGGCGGCGAGGACCCGACCGAGCCAGATCTGGCTCCAGGCGAGCTGGTAGGACCAGTCGCGGTTCTCGGCGTCCCTGGCGATCAGGGTGGAGAAGAGATTGCGGGCGCTCTCCAGATGGGAGTGCGCAGCCGCCAGCTCGCCGCGGGTCGCCAGGAGGTTGCCGAGGTACACCTGGCTGGTTCCCAGGAAGGCCTGCCAGCGGTAGTCGTCGGGCTCGGCCGCGGCCCTCACCTGCCGCCGCAGCGCCTCCCGCGCCCGGAACACCCGCACCGCGGTGGAATTCTCCGTGATCCCGCCTCCTCGGCAAGGTGTGGACGGCTGGCCCTCGACCTCGACACGCCGGATTGCCTGCGCGTACTCGGGCTCGAGCGTCGCCGCGAGCTCGCCGGCGCAGAAGCAGATGGTGCCGCGCGGCTCGGGGGGAGGCTCGACCGCGTCGCCGAGAACCACTGCCACATCCTCACCACGCGGCAGGGATGATGGGGCACTTCGAGGTGGTGCGCTGCAAGGGGCTAGAATGACCGCCGATGGAGCGTGTCTATCTCGACATCTGCTCGCTCAAGCGACCGTTCGACGATCAGCGACAGCCGCGAATTCGCGCCGAGGCTGCGGCCGTAGCGGCCATCGTCGCCCAGGCCGAGGCCGAGGAGATCGTCCTGGTGCGCTCGCCAGCTCACATGGTCGAGAATGACGCGAATCCGCGGGAGGACCGCCGGCTGGCCGCGGCCCTCTGGATCGACCGTGCAGCGGTGGAAGTGGGGCTCGACTCCGACGTCGAGTCCCGCGCCGGCGTTCTCGTCGCGCTGGGCTTCGGCCCGCTGGATGCCCTTCATCTCGCGTTTGCCGAGCGAGCCGGCGCGCGTTGGTTCGTCACCTGTGACGACAGGTTGATCAAGCTCGCCGGCCGCGTTGGCGACGGTCTCGGGACGGCCGTCGTGCCACCTCCTGCGATCGCCTGGCGGCGGAGCGATCTATGAGTCGGGCGGCGACGCTCTCCAGCTACGAGATCCGGGCTGAGGGCTGGAAGGCGCTGACGGAACGCCTCGGCGTGTCCGGGGCCATTCGGTTCCTCATGGAGTACGACCCTGGCCACGGCGACTACGTGGAAGAGCGGCGGGAGCTGTTCAGCAACCTCTCGCTGCAAGAGGCGATTGCGCGCGCGCGGCAGGTACCCGGTGGCACGGACTCACGGTGAGGGCGCGCCGAACACACTCGCGCCACGGCGAGCTGCCCCGCCGTGCGAGGGCCGCGTGAGAGCTCCTACCACGCGACTGCACTGACCCCGATCTCGGCCTCGGAGCTGTCAAGCGCGGCGAGCTCCTTCCTCGAGCACTCAGGACCCGGCGGCCGAGGAAGGCGACCTCGTTCGTCGCGCGTAAGTTCGAGCCGGAAGTCGCCAGCCGAGGTCGTGGACACCCGCTCGACGCGATCGAGCGCCACCAGCCAGGACCTGTGCACGCGGCGGATGCCGAGCGGTGCCACGCGTTCCTCGACCTCCGCGAGGGCGGCGCGCACCAACAGCGGACGCTCCCCGACGCCGAAGATCTCGACGTAGTTGCCCGCCGCCCGCACGGCGAGGATTCGCGCCGCGTCGAGGTCGAGCTCGGCACTGCCGTGCCCGATCGGCGCGACGCTCAACCCGCGCGACCAGGGGCGTCGATCCACACACCAGACCAGCGCTGGCAGCAGCGCGAAGGTGGCGATGGCGCTGGTCTCCCAGACAAACGGCGCGAAGGGGCGCACCGCGATGCCGTAGCGTGCGAAGTCAGCGCGCGTGGACAGCGCGTTGGTGAGGGCGGAGAACGCCAGCAGCGCCGCCCAGGCGACCCCGAACGTCGCTCGCCGCGGGCTCAGCGATCCTTCCGGTCTACGCCCTGCACCAGACCCTGCTCCTCATCACGGCGTGGGCGCATTTTCCCCTGCGCTGGCCGTTGATCGCGGAGGCGACGGCAATCGCCGCCACCACCCTCGGCTCGCTTGCGATCTACGAGCTGGCGATCCCTCGCATCCCGCTGCTCGCCGTGCTCTTCGGCTTGCGAGTGCCACCGAAAGCGAGCCGGCCGGCGACCCTGCGAATCTCCACTCCCGATTGCGACCCGCCGACGCCCGTCGACCTCGGCCAGGCGGCCGGTCAGAACCGTGGCAGCTCGAGCCGGGCGCGCGTCCCGCCGAGCGGCGAGGTCTCCAGCGTAACGGAGCCACCGTAGAGCTCGGCGAGATCGCTGACGATGGCGAGGCCGAGCCCCGATCCCCGGACCTGCTGATCGGCGCGCACTCCTCGCTGCAGCACCTGGGCGCGCAGGGACGGATCGAGGCCCGGCCCATCGTCATCCACCGCGATCGAGATTCGGGCCTCCTCGAGGGACGAGGAGATGGCGACCCGGGAGCGCGCCCACTTGCATGCGTTGTCGAGCAGGTTCCCCAGCATCTCGTCGAGGCCTTCGCGGCTGCCCCGGATCTCGTGCGTGGCCGCAACATCGACGTCGATTCTCAGCTCGCGTCCCGCGTACAGGCGCCGCATCGTGCGCACGAGACCTTCGACCGAGGGCAGGGCGGGGCATCGGAGTCCCGGCGCCGCACGCGTCGACGCGGTCGCGCGGGCGCGGGCCAGGTGATAGTCGACCTGGCGCCGCATCCGCTCGACCAGCTGACCGAGCGTCGCTGCGAGCTCGTGATGGCCCGCGGCGTCGGCCCCTTCGGCCTCCTGCGCGAGCACCGCGAGGGGCGTCTTCAAACCGTGCGCGAGGTCACCTGCCGTGGTGAGGGCCCTGGCGATGGCACGCTCTCGATCCTCCAGTAGCGCATTCAGATCGTTCACCAGCGGCTGCACCTCGGTCGGATGGTCGCCATCGATTCGCTGGCTGCGCCCCTCGCGCACCGAAGACAGGCTGGCGCGAAGGTTCCACAACGGCGCCACCGCCCTGCGCACGAGGGACATGCCTCCCATGACGAAGGCTATGGCGAAGATTCCCATCACGGCGTGATACGTCGCGCCGTGTATCCCGAGCTCGGGATGATTTCGGGTCAGCTTGAGCAGCAGAGCGGTGACCGTGACGAACACCGCGGTCATCCAGACCAGCGCCCCGACCAAGAGGCGCGCGCGGAGAGAACCCTTCACGAATCCGCCCGGATGCGATAGCCGAGCCCGCGCACGGTCTCGATCGTCGCGGCACCGAGCTTGCGGCGCAGACGCGCGATGAACACCTCGACGGTGTTCGAGTCGCGGTCGTAGGTCTGCGCGTAGATGTGCTCGACGAGCTCAGCCTGCGAGACGACGCGGCCGCGATGGTGCATGAGATAGGAGAGCACGCGAAGCTCGTGACTGGTCAGCTTCACCGGCTGCCCATCGAGAGTGACCCGCGACGTTCTCGGGTCCAGCACCACCGCGCCGTACCGCAGCTCGGGCCTGAGCTGTCCGCTCGCCCGCCGGATCAGGGCGCGCAACCGCGCCAGGAGCTCCTCGATCCGGAATGGCTTGGTGAGGTAGTCGTCGGCGCCGCCGTCGATGCCGCGGACTTTCTCGCTCCAGCTGCCGCGAGCTGTGAGAACCAGCACCGGCACCGCGATGCCACCGGTGCGCCAGCGCTCGAGCAGCATCAACCCGTCGACACGCGGCAACCCGAGATCGAGAACCACCGCGTCGTAGTGCTCGGTGCTGACGAGAAGGTCGGCGCGCTCTCCGTCCGCAGCGACGTCGACCGCATACCCGCGTTCTTCGCACGCGGCGGCGAGCCGGCTGGCCAGCAGCGGCTCATCCTCGACGATCAGGACTCTCATTCTCGACCGCGGTCAGGCGCCACTGACCGATGAGCGCCATTGTAGACGCTTGGTCGGTTCGATCGCGGCGTCCAAGTGACGGCATGCTCGCTTTGAACCTGCTACGCCCTCGCCTCCACCGTGGCTCGCGGAAGTCCCTTGGCCAGAAGCCAAAGCGCGGTCGCGACGTTCGCCAGAAGGCCGGGCAGCAACACCAGCTTCAGCACGGCGATGTACTGCGGCCAGACGAACATCACGGTGCTGACGGGGATCAGCAAAGCCGATCCAAAGAAGCCGAGAGCAGCGAGCGCTCGCGGTAGGTAGCGCGAGCGCAGGAACAGCAGGAAGAAGAGCGCCGTACCCGCGCCGAGGAACATCCAGGCGACCTCGACGCCCTCACCAGAGCCCCGCTTCAACACCGACCCGAGCGTGCCCAGCTGCTCGGCCGTGAAGGGGGCCTCCGTCGCCGACGCCTTGTACAGCTGCGCCCCAGCGACCCGAAACATCAGGCTGGCCGCGCCCACGAACGACGCGCCAAGCCGCAAGCACAGCGCGAGCTGCGCCAGGCGCTTGTCCACCGGCTCGAGCACGGCGTACAACGCGAAGGCCAGGATACCGCCCACGATCCACGCCAAGCCGACCTCGAGCAGCGAAACGCGCCAGAGCAGGTAGTTCTCCGCGGCGTAGCGCGCGGATTCGGCGAAGGTCTCGCCGCCGCGAGCAATGATCGTTACGCTGTCCCCCAGGAGCTCCAGGAGTATGCCCGCGAGAAGGCAGATGCCCGCCAGGCGGGCGTAGGTTCGTTGCTCCGGTGTTGGATTCATGTCGCCTTCCCTCCGGGAATCGCCGATTCGTCGATCATGGCGGGCCAGCCTGGGACATCCCCGCTGAACGGCTGCTGAACAGGCCGTTCAGCAAGACCCCGTCACGATGAGGGGCGCCAACGAGGGCTCTGGCGAAGCTGCTGCTGGCGCTCTCGCTCGCAGTGCCCGCCCTCTGGTACCTGCGCTCTCGATCGTAGGGTGCGCGCCGGGGCCTCTCCCCTTGCTTACCAAGGGGTATGTCCCTATACTCCCCTAGGAAACCGATATGAGCAAACCCAACGACCTCGTCCTCGGCACCCTCGACCTGCTCCTCCTGAAGATCCTGGCGCTGCAGCCCATGCACGGCTGGGCCATCGGGCTCCGCCTGCGCTCCATGTCCGGTGACGTGCTGCAGGTCAGCGAAGGCTCGCTCTACCCGGCCCTGCACAAGCTGGAGCAGGAGGGCTGGATCCAGGCCGAGTGGACGCTGACGGAGAACAACCGGCGGGCGAAGGTCTATTCGCTCACCCGGCTGGGCCGCAAGCAGCTCCAGTCGGAGACCGCGAACTGGCAGCGGCTGTCGGCGGCCATCTCGCAGATCGTTCAACTCTCGGAGGGCTAGACGTCGATGCGCATCGAGCACTGGTGGTACACGGCGCCGTTGCGACTGCGGTCGATCTTCCGCCGCCGGCGGCTGGAGCGAGAGCTCGACGAGGAGCTGCAGTTCCACCTCGAGCACAAGATCGACGAGGGCCTCGCCGCCGGTCTGCCGGCGGCAGAGGCGCGGCGTCGCGCCCTGCTCGCGATAGGAGGGTTCGAGCAGCGGAAAGAGGAGATGCGGGACGCGCGGCGGGTCAACTGGCTCACCGATTTCGTGTCCGATCTCCGCTTCGCGCTACGCAGCCTGCGGCGTACGCCCGGACTGTCCGCGTTCGTGGTCTTCACCCTGGCGGTGGGGATCGGCATGACCTCGTTCTCCTTCGCGGGGCTCGACGCGCTGGTCTTCCGGCCGTACCCGGTACGCAACCCGGGCGAGATCGTCTCGCTGGTGAGCACCACCCACGACAGCCTCTACGGTGGCTTCTCGTATCGCGAGTACCGCGACATCCGCGACCGCACCAGGAGCTTCGCTGGCGTCATCGCGCACACCGCCACCACGGCCTTGGGCTTCAGCGCCGCGCCCGGAGCCACGGCGCGAGTCAAGGGCGGGATGATGGTCTCCGGGAACTTCTTCTCGGTGCTCGGCGTCGAGCCGCAGGTGGGCCGCGGCTTCCGGGCCGACGAGGACGAGGTGCCCGGGCGTGACGCGGTCGCGGTGCTCGGACCGGAGTGCTGGAAGCACGAGTTTGCCGCGGACCCTGCCGTCGTCGGCAGGAGGATCCGGCTCAACGGCCGCGAGTTCACCGTCGTCGGCGTCGCGCCCGACAGCTTCCCGGGTCTTCAGCTCTTCCTGCTGCCCGACGTCTACGTCCCCCTGGCCATGGCCTCGTCATTCTCGACCGCTCCGCAGAAGCGCTTCTTCGAAGACCGCGACGATCGCGAGCTCGCCGTGAAAGGGCGGCTGCGGCGGGACACCACCCTGCAGCAGGCGCGCCACGAGCTGGCGGTCCTGGCGCGCGACTTCGCCCGCGAGTATCCGGAGCTCGAGCGGGACCGAGGGGCGGCGGTGCGCACGAAGATCGAGATGCAGACGCGAGGCGACCGCGGCGAGTGGAAGTTCATGGTCATCTCCAACATCCTCACCTTCGGGGTGCTGCTGGTGGCCTGCACCAACGTGGCGGGGATGCTGCTCTCCCGCGCCCGTACGCGAGGACGGGAGATCGCCATCCGGCTGGCGCTCGGGTCCGGGCGCTCGCGTCTCCTCCGGCTGCTGCTCACCGAGAGCCTGGTGCTCGCTCTGCTCGGCGGCGTCGGCGGGATCGGCGTCGGGGCGCTCATCATCCACCGCGTCGACAGGTTCCAGATTCCCAGCGACCTGCCGGCGACGCCCCCGTTCGAGATGGACCTGCGCATCGTGCTGCTGTGCGTGGCAGTGGCCGCTGCGAGCGCGCTGCTGTGCGGGCTGGCGCCGGCGCTGCAGAGCGCCCGCTCCGACCTGGTGAAGGGGCTCAAGACGGCCGACGTCGACGTTCCCGGGCGCAAGAGCCCGTGGGGACGTAGCGCCCTCGTGGTGGCGCAGGTCGCCGCCTCGCTCATGCTGCTCACCGGTTGCTTCCTCATGGTGCGCGGCTTCCGGCAGAGCGCGCTCCAGACCACCGGCTTTGCCCGCGATCACCTGCTGATGGTGCGGCTCGACCCACGCCTCGTGCAGTACGACCCCGCGCAGACGAAGCAGTTCTACGACCGCCTGACCGCTCGCGCCCGCGAAGCGCCCGGAGTGCTGAGCGTCGGGCTCTCGCAGCACCCACCCCTCGCCATCGAGGTCCTCGAAGCGGTGGCGTTCGTGCCGGACGGCTTCCAGATGCCGCCCGATCGCGAGACCTTCACCTCGCCGATGGACAGCGTCGACGCCGGCTTCTTCGACACCATGGCCATCCCCATCCTGCGCGGCCGGGGCTTCCTGACGTCCGACACCGAGGATGCGCCGCGCGTGGCCGTCGTCAACGAGCACCTCGCCAAACACTACTGGCCCGACAGCGATGCCGTCGGCAAGCGCATTCACCTCGGCCACCGCGACGGCGCCTCCGTCGAAATCGTCGGCATCGCACGGAACATCAAGTACGTGGCCCCCACCGAGAAGCCGATGGACTTCGTCTACATGCCTCTCTCCCAACAGCCGCACGCGCGCATGGCGATGCTCGTGCACACGCGCGGCGATCCGCTGCGGCTCGCCGCGCCGGTGCGGGAGATCGTCCGCACCCTCGATCCGAACATGCCGCTGGTGGGGGTGCGAACCTACGAGGACCTCTACCGGTACCACACCGTGGAAGGGCCGGGCATCGCCATTCGCCTGATCGGCACGATGGGTGCCGTGGGCGTCCTGCTGGCGATGGCCGGCCTCTACGGCCTGGTGTCGTACAACGTGGCCCGCCGCACCCGCGAGCTCGGCATCCGCATGGCGATCGGCGCCGGCCGACCGGCCGTGCTGCGCCTGGTGATCGGCAGGGGGCTCGCGCTGGTGCTGACGGGAGTGGCGATCGGACTGGTCCTGGGCTTCGGCATCGAACGGATGATGAACGCCATGCTGTTCGACTCGGGCCACGTCGACGTCGCCCTGTATCTCCTCCTGGTGCCGGCGATGGTGCTGGTGACGATGCTGGCGGCCTACGTGCCCGCGCTGAGGGCGACCCGCATCGCGCCCACGCTGGCGCTGCGATTCGACTAGCACCGGTGCCGCCGCTGCCGGCGGGACCTGGCCCCTAGCCGCCGCTGGGGCAGCTGAACGCGCTCGAGGACAGCGGGTAGGCGCCGTCGTCGTGGGTCGCGGGGAGGGTCCGAGTCATCGCTCTGCCACGACCACGCGCCGCGAGCTGGCCGGGGCCGGGTTCCGCCAGCTCACTGCCCGTCGTCCCCACCGTCGCCCTTGTTGTAGATCTTCGGATCGATGCGGTGGTGGCCCTTGCCGGCGGGCCAGACGTCGAAGTACCAGAGACTCCCCGAGTATCGCTTCTCGGCGGCATCGTTGACGACGGTGAACACGGCCGATCCCGAGAGCCCCGGCGAGATCTGGAACGGGGTGTCCAGGTAGTACGCACCCCCGGTGTCGAGAACGGGCTCGGCCTGCTGGGCTTCCTCCGAGGTCCTCCCGAAGCTCAGGCCCTTGATCGTCGTTTCGTACTCGTCGCCGAGGATCAGCTGGACGGAGAGGCTCTCCCCATTCTCCAGCACTCGCAGCATGTGGATCTCGTCTCCGTTCCGGATCTGGAAGTTGTACTCCACGTCGGGCTCGAGGATACAACCGCCCTCGGGTGCGGGGTGAATGGTGAGCCTCAAGGCGTACTCGGAAAGCTGCAGCGGTGCGGTCATGGTGCCTCCTCGATCTGTCGGTGGATTCCGGATCTCGGGATCCGGGCGACGTCTCGACTCAACCCTCGCAAGCGGGCGCCGGCTGGGATCATTCGTCAGCGATGACCGTCCGGCAGCCGATCTCCTCGAGCACGGCGCGCGCGCGGCTCGCCTCTTCGGTGTGACCGAGCAGCTCCAGGCTGCGGAGCCACGGAACGAGGAGCTCGTGGTCGCGGGTGCGCGCGTCGACCATGGGCGCGAGGACCTCGCGGGCTCGGCCCCACGAGCGCTCGGCGCCAGCGCGATCGCCGCGGTCCTCCTCCAGCTCCCCGCGCAGCAGCAGGCTCTCCGCCAGCCAACGGCGCGCCCGGCGATCTCCCCGCTGCGTTCCCAGCAGCGGCACGAGCTGCTCCTCCGCGGCGCCCACCGAGCGCAGGGCGCCCTCCCCATCCCTGGCGACGGCGTCCCGCGCGAGGTGGTAGCGGGCCACCGCCAGCAGTCGGCGCCAGTCCGTGCGCTCGGCGTCGAGGGCGGCGAGCTTCTCGGCAGTCGCCGTTGCGCTGCGCCAGACGTCTCCGGCTTCGCGCCGCGCACCCTCGGCGGCGAGGACCCGACCGAGCCAGATCTGGCTCCAGGCGAGCTGGTAGGACCAGTCGCGGTTCTCGGCGTCCCTCGCGATCAGGGTGGAGAAGAGATTGCGGGCGCTCTCCAGATGGGAGTGCGCAGCCGCCAGCTCGCCGCGGGTCGCCAGGAGGTTGCCGAGGTACACCTGGCTGGTTCCCAGGAAGGCCTGCCAGCGGTAGTTGTCGGGCTCGGCCGCGGCCAGCTCGCGGCGCAGCAGGAGGTCCGCCTCGTAGTGCGTGCGGGCCTGGTCGAGACGGCCGAGTTGCTCTAGCACCACACCCAACGTGTTGTGCGTGGCCGCGAGCTCGAAGCGCTCCTCGTCTGCCTTCTGCGGCGGCGCCGCCGCCGCCAGTGCGCCCTCGATCTGCAACGTCGTCGCGAAACGCTCCAGCGCGCTCTCGAGGTCTCCCCGCTCCTGCAGCAGGGAGCCGAGGTTGCTGTTCGCGTAGGCCAGCTCGCGCTGCCAGTCGGCCTTGCTCGGGTCGATCGCCACCAGGCGCTGCGCGATCTCGAGGTAGCTCTGCAGGTGTCGCCCGGCGCCCTCCAAGTCGCCCCCTTCCCAGAGGGCGTACCCCATCCAGAACTCGCTCTGCCCGAGGCCGAAGAGACGCTGCGGGTCGTCGGGATGGGCGGCAGACAGGCGCCGGGCGAGGGCGAGGGATTGCGCCAACGGCTGGCGGGCGCCGGCGAGATCGCCGCGCCGCATGTGGACCTCAGCAATCTGGTAGAGAGCAAGGGAGCGGCGCGCCAGCTCGGCATCCGAAAGCTCCTCTTCGGGCACCGCGGCGAAGTAGCGCAGCGCGCGCGCGCCCACGTCGTCGAGGAGCTCCAGCTTCCCGACCGCCTCGAGCTTGTCGCGCAGGTCTTCGAGCATGAAGCCGATTAGCGACTCGGCTTGCCGGCGCCGTGCGTCGGCGCGGGCGTTGGCGCGCACCGCCCGGATGCCCATCACCGCCGCCACCGTCGACGCCGCGGCCAGCAGCACGATCGCGATCCCGCCGACGCTCAGCAGTGTGCGATGACGGCTGGCGAAGGACGTCCATCGGTAGACGAGGCGGTCGGCGTAGGCTTCCACCACCTCGCCGTCGAGGAACCGGCGGAGCTCCGCGGCCACCGCCGCAGCCGACGGGTAGCGATCGGCGGGGGCCTTGGCCATGCAGCGCGCGACGATGGCCACGAGATCGGGGGGCAAGCGCGGCATGCGCTCGCGCAGCGGACGCCAGCCGACGCCCTCCCGCGGCGGCGGCTCGCCGCTCAGCACCTGAAGGAGGGTCGCCCCCAGGCTGTAGACGTCCGCCCGGCGATCCGCTGGACAGCGCTCGGCCGCGAGCAGCTCGGGCGCCATGAAGGCCGGCGTTCCCGCCAAGCCGGCGCTCACCGAGCCTGGAGGGCCCACGTACTCGGCAAGCCCGAAGTCGCTCATCCACGCCTTGAGCTCCCCATCCGGGGTTTCCTCGACCAGCACGTTGGAGGGCTTGACGTCGCCATGAATCAGCCCCTCGCGATGCGCCGCGTGGAGGCCGTCGGCCGCCTGCGCCACCAACCGCACTCGCTGCTCGACGCTCGCCGAGTCGAGCACCGGACCGGCAGCCAGCGTGCCGCCGGCAACGTAGCGCAGGGCGATGAAGGGCAGTCCCCCGAGCTCGCCGGTCTCGTAGACATCGAGCACGTGCTCGTGGCGCACCCTGGCCTGGGCGCGTGCCTCGTGCAACGAGCCGCGACCGGCGCCGGTCGCCGCTGCGGCGACGAGCTTGAGTGCGACCGGGCGGCCCAACTTGCGGTCGAACGCCCGGTAGACGCGGCCCATGCCGCCGGTGCCCAGGCATTCTCCCAGCTCGTAGCGTTCGTCGTCGCCGGGGAGCTCCGGGTCGTCCGCTGTACCTCTCTCGCCGAGCAGGGCCTCGAGGATCTCGGTCGCCGGGGCGAGGAGAAAGCTCTCCGGCACCGCTTCGCCGGCGAGGATCCGGCGGCGGACGTCCTCGAGGAGCTCAGGTTCCGCCTCGCCCAGTACGGCGACCCGGGACTCCCAGGAGCCCTCCTCCATCGCCGCCGCCAGCAGCAGCTCGTCGACCGTGCGACGCCGCTGCGCAGGCGTCAAGGCACCTCCGCGCCGGGCCGTGCCTCCGCGGTCTGCTCGGCCAGCACACCGTGCAACCAGACGCGTGCGGCCTTCCAGTCGCGCACCACGGTCGGGCGCGAGAGTCCCATGACCTCGGCGGTCTCGTCCACCGTGAGCCCCGCGAAGTAGCGAAGCTCGACCAGCTCGACGTGGCGCTGGCTCACCGCACCCAGCCGGTCGAGCGCCTGGTGCACGGCGAGCACTTCCTCGGCCTGGCGCGCCAAGGGATCTCCCAGCTCCTCTCCCAGCTCGGTCAGAGTCTCGGCGCCGCGCCCCGAGCCGCGCTTGGTGGCAAAGCGCCGCCGAGCCTCGTCGACCAGCACGAAGCGCATCGCGCGCGCCGCCACGGCATAGAAGTGCCGCCGGTCGTTGTAGTCCGCGCCGCCCCCTCCCACCAGCCGCAGGTAGGCCTCATGAACGAGAGTCGTCGTTTGTGGGCCTGCGGCGCGACGCCGGCCTCGCAGTACCGCGCGGGCAAGCCGCTTGAGCTGAGGGTAGACGACCGACCATAGCTCGCTCTCCGCGGCCGCACCTTCTCGCAGGAGGTGCGTGATGTCCCGAGGCATCGCACCGGCAGTATAGCCAAGGCTGCCTACGGGGAGAGGACGGCGGCCGGGCGGGAATCCTCGCTCCCACCCTCTTCCCGCTGCGATCGGCGACCGCCCGACGGACGGGGCGCGGCGGCGCTCGCGACGCCGCCGCGCCGCTCCGGTCAGGTCAACCAGGTGGACGAGTTCTCGGCCACCACGCCGTCGGGCTTCTTGATGGCGGCGTAGAACCTGCCGGTGCTGCTGTAGTTGATGACGCCGGCGGTCTCGTCCACGGCTCCACCGTCGACGACGAACAGGCTCGAGTAGATCACGTTGACGTTGACTCGCCCGGAGCACGTCAGCTTGCCGAGCCGCAGAGTGCTCGAGTAGGAGACCTCGACGGTGAGGCTCTTGCACGTCAGCTCGTCGATGATCAGGGTGGCGGCGTGGTCGACGTTGATCTTCACGTCTCCGGTGGCGGTGATCTTGGCGAACGTCAGGGTTGCCGAGTGGGAGCTCGACAGCTCCGCGTCGCCGCAGTTGACCGGGTTGGAGACGACCTCGGTGGTGGCCCCCCAGAGTGACTTCACATAGGGCTCGCTCATCCGCTTTCCTCCTCGAGGTTCGGACCGGCTTCATGCCGGCCTCACCCCTGCCATCGGCAAGGCGAGCGAGACAGGATCATGGGGAGGCGTCTCGGCCTACGGGCTCTCACCGCGAGTGAAGCGCTTCCTGCGTGCGCTCCACGAGCGTGCTCCTGGACGTTCGTCGATCCCCGGCACTCGCACTGCCACCCCGCCGGGATCGCCTTCGCATCAGGATCTGGCCCCCGTCGCCCCCCTAGCCTGCTCGCTGCCGGCCACTACCTGCCGGCGACGACCCAAGGAGGCGACCATGATCTCTCGGCACCCTGACCTCGACCTCGATCCTTCCCGGCCGCGTGCCGCCCACGCGCTCCTCGCGGGGCTCGTGGCTGCCCTCTTCGCCACCGCAGCGGCGGCTTCGCGCTCGACCCTCGACGGCTCGACGGCGGCGCTGGCGGCGCTGCGCGAAGCCTCCACCACCCCGGTGGCGATCGAGATGGAGGGCCCCGTCCCGAGCTTCGTCCGGGCCAAGGTGGCAATCCCCACGAGCCTGCCCCCCGACCCCGTGGTCCAGGCGCTCGACTACTTGGGGCGCTTCCGCGACCTCTACCGGCTGCCCGACCCGGCCTCCGCCCTGTACCTCGAGCGCCGCGCCGGTGACAAAGGCGAGCACGTCTTCTTCGGCCAGCAGGTCGACGGCATTCCGGTGGTGGGAGCGGAGCTCGCCGTCCACCTCGCGGGCGGCGCGGTGGTGGCCACCAACGGCCGCTGGCTGGCCGACCTCACAGCTCCGCCGCCGCCGGGGATCGCGCCGCAGAAGGCGCTGGCGTTGGCGACGGCGTACCTCGGGGCCGACAGGGTGCTCCGTACTGTCGGCCAGCCCAAGCTGGTGATCGCCGATCGCGGGCTCCTCGGGCTCCCGGCCGCGGCGCAGCAGCCGCGGCTCGCCTACGAGGTCATCCTCGCGACCTCGGGCGGCGAGGCGATCGAGGTCGCCTGGCGGCTCTTCGT
Organism: Thermoanaerobaculia bacterium; assembly: GCA_963837455.1. Classification (GTDB taxonomy): domain Bacteria; phylum Acidobacteriota; class Thermoanaerobaculia; order Multivoradales; family JAIOJS01; genus DASYQD01. Next base: position 781,015 of record CAWINM010000001.1, read on the forward strand.
TGACGCCCGCGACGGGGCGATGCTGTGGGCGATGCCGGCCAGCGACTTCACGCCGGTCGACGAGGACCTGCGGGTCAGCTCCTGGCGGGGCCGGCCGAACGACGACGACGAGGTCGACCTCTACGACGAGCACACGCCGATCGGCGCGCCGCCGCTGTCGCCGGCGCCCAACCCCCAGGACACGAGCGGCAACGGCTTCCGAGCGCTGTGGGCGCTCCATCACTCCTACGACTACTTCCACTTCCTGGTGCCGGGCGTCCACCGCCACGGCCCCGACGGCAACAACGGCGAGGTCTGGGTGACCGTGGACGTCGGCAACCTCGGCGCCGGCCAAGCCGCCGGCCTCTATGACTCCAACGCCGACCGCATCTACCTCGGGGCAGGCTCCTACTCCGACACGATCCTGGGGCATGAGTACACCCATGCCCTCGTGCGCTACGCCATCCCGCCCTTCGGCCTCAGCGGACCCAACCAGACCGGCGCCGCCTCGGAGAGCTACGCCGACGTCTTCGGCTCCCTCATCTTCGGTGCCTTCATTCCCGTACCGAGCTCCGGCGCTCAGGGTCCGACGCACGTCAGCCAGCCGGGCGCCGCCGACGACCCCTCGCCGGTCTGCGCCCCCGCGGACCCCAACTTCGACGACTGCGGCGGCATCCACGCCAAGGCGATCCTGCTCAACGTCGTCGCCGAGATGATCGCCGACGGCGACACCGTCAATGGCGTCACCACGCGCGGAATCGGCCGCGACAAGACGGCGCGGCTCTACTACGAGGTGCTCACCCGATTCCTCACCGCCCCAGCGAGCTTCACGGCGGTGCGCAACGTGACCCTCCTCGCCGCGGACCCCCGCTTCTCCCCTCACCTCACCGACGACGATCGCTGCCAGATCAACAACGGCTTTGCCGCCGTGGGGCTGGGCGGAGTTGACTCGGACTGCGATGGCACCCCCGACGCCACCGACCGTGACGACGACGACGACGGTGTGCTCGACATACTGGACAACTGCCCGTTCGACGGCCCCGGCGACCAGACCGACACCGATGGCGACGGCAAGGGTGACGTCTGCGACAGCGACGACGACGGCGACGGGATCGGTGACGCAACCGACAACTGCCCCCTGGAGCAGAACCCAGAAGTGGGGACGGGCCGCGTCGAGTGCAGGATCGTCATGGGGGTGCGGTCTTGCTCCGAGGTCATGGAACAACCGGATGGCGACCGGAACGGCATCGGCGACGCCTGCGACGACCCCGAGGGTGACGGCTGGCCTGACGCCACCGACAACTGCCCGACGATGTCCAACGCCGACCAGGCCGACACCGATGGAGATGGCCTGGGCGACGCCTGCGACCTCGACGACGACAACGACGGCATCCCCGACGGCAGCGACGCCTGCCCGAGGGTGAGCGCCCACAACCCGTTCGGCCATCTCGACAGCGACGGGGACGGAGCGGGGGACGTGTGCGACAACTGCCCGCTCGTTCCCAACCCCGCCCAGGAGGACCTCGACCACGACGGCACCGGCGACCGCTGCGACGCCGACCGCGACGGCGACGGCTGGGCCAACGAACGGGACAACTGCCCCGACGTGGCGAACTCCTCGCAGCTCGACCTCGACGGCAACCACGTAGGCCTGGCGTGCGATCGCGACGAGCAGGCGAGCATCTCGAAGGCGGACAACGAGGGCGTCGTGCACGAGGGGTGGAGCTCGGTCGGCGACGGGCCGCTCCGCCTCGGCGAGCTCGAGCCCTGTGACGCGCGGGACGGCGAGTGCCCTGACCGCTTCGACGGCGAGCATTTCGAGCTCAAGGTCGGGCTCCCCTTTGCCGGCGAGCTGCGCCTCATGGACGATCGTGGACGCCTGCTGGCGCGGCGCTCCGTCGGCGGCGAGCATCCACTCTGCGCCGAGGTCGCCTCCAACTGGCGCTACGTCGCTCCCGCCGGAGTCGCCGGTGGCGAGCCGTGGCTCTACACCGGACCGCGCTGGTTCCTGGAGGTCGAGGCGACGGACCCGATCGAGACTGGCGAGTATCCGATCACGTTTGCTCAGCAGCTTCGCGAGCCACCGCAGTAGGCCGCGGGGCCGAGCATCGGTCCGGGTCGAGCCCACCGCTGCGCTCGGGTTGGCCACGCCGGCCCGGGCGCAGCTCGGCACTGGGTCATCACTGACGCAGTGCCCGCTGCTCGTCTGGAGCCGGCGGCGCGCCGGCCGCCACCTATAATGCCGGGAGGTGCTCTACCGCTTCGGCGACTTCGAGCTTCGCCGCGACCGCTACGAGCTGCGCCGCGCGGGGCGCCTGGTGCCCTGCGAGCCGCGAGTGCTCGAGGTGCTCGCCTACCTGATCGACCATCGCGAGCGGGTCGTCCCCAAGCAAGAGCTCCTCGAGGCCCTCTGGCCCCAGGAGTTCGTCAGCGAGCAAGCGCTCACCCGCGCCGTGCGCGAGGCGCGGCGACTGCTCGGTGACAGCGCCGCCGGCGCGCGCTGGATCAAGACCGTCTACGGCCGCGGTTTCGTCTGGAATGGCGCGGTGGAGGTGGGGGATCCAGCCGCCAGCGATCCCTTCGCCGCTACGGCCCCATCCCCGCCCCTCACCGCGGCGCCGGCCATGCCGGTGGCGCCGCGGAGCGCCGGCCTGCCCCTGCGCTCGCTCGCCGTCCTGCCGCTCGAGAACCTCTCGGGCGATCCCGCTCAGGAGTTCTTCGCCGACGGGATGACCGACGCCCTGATCACCGAGTTCGCGCGCCTCGGAGCGCTCAAGGTGATCTCGCGCTCCTCGGCCATGCAGTACAAGGGAGCGCGCAAGCCGCTGCCGGTCATCGGTCGCGAGCTGGGGGTCGACGCGGTGGTCGAGGGCTCGGTGGTGCGAGTCGGCGATCGGGTACGCGTCAACGCCCAGCTCCTGCGCGCGGCGACCGACGAGCACCTCTGGGCAGCGCGCTACGACCGCGACCTGCGCGACGTGCTGGAGCTGCAGAGCGAGCTGGCGCACGCGATCGCCGAGGAGGTCAAGGTGAAGCTCACGCCGCAGGAGCGCGAGCGCTTCGAGCGGCCGCGGCGGCAGGTCGACCCCGACGTCTACCTACTCGGCCTCAAGGGGTGGCACGTCTGGCAGCGGCGCACCGAGGAGGCGTTCCTCGAGGCGCTGCGCTACTTCGAAACGGCGCTCGCCAGTGACCCCACGTACGCCCCGGCTTGGGTGGGCGTCGCCGACTGCCACAACATGCTCGGCAACTACGGCATCCGAACCCCGGGCGAGGTTCACGGGCCGGCACGCTCCGCAGCGCTGCGCGCGCTCTCCCTCGACTTCAATTCCGCCGAGGCTCACCGCGCCCTCGCCCTGATGCACTGGAGCTTCGAGTTCGCGTGGCAAGCCGCGGAGCTCGAGTACCAACGGGCGGCCGAGCTCGATCCCAACTCGTCGGAAGTGCGCCACTGGTACGGCGTCTGCCTCGGCGTCCAGGGTCGCTTCGCCGAGGCTTGCCGGGAGCTCGAGCGGGCGCGCGAGCTCGACCCGCTGGCGCTGCGGGTCCTCGCCGTGATCGGCTGGATGCGGTACTTCGACCGACGGTACGCCGAGGCGATTCCCCACTACCTCGAGGTGCTCCGCATCGACCCGCACCATCTCCTCGGCCACTGGTTCCTCGGACAGGCCTACGTCGAGCTGGGAGAGAGCGAGCGTGGCGTGGCGGCGCTCGAGCAAGCGCTGGCGCTGTCGGGGCGGGCCTCCCGATTCCTCGGCTACCTCGGCTATGCCTACGCCCGTGGCAAACGTCCCGAGGAGGCCCAGCGGATGCTCGCCGAGCTCGAGGCGCGGCGCGCACAGGCCTACGTGCCTTCCTACTTCCCGGCGCTCGTGCACGCCGGGCTCGGCGAGGTCGGGCTCGCCCTCGAGTGCCTGGAGCGCGCCTGGGACGAGCGCGACACCATGCTCCGCGATCTCAGGGTCGACCCGCCGTGGGAAGCCCTCCACGGCGAGCCACGCTACCGGGAGCTGCTGCAGAAGCTCGGGCTCGCCCCACCGCACGCCACGTCCTAGCCGCCGCAACGGCGCCGCGGTCTGCACCGACGCGGTGCCTGAAACTCCCCACTGCGGACAGGCTCCCGCTCGGTCGCCGGCTACCCGAGCGCACTCGCTCTGCCGGGGCACCCGTAGCATGTGGGGCCGACGGTGCCAGCCATGCGGAAACGCCGCCTCTCTGGATCGCGGGACACGCCAGGACCGTCGCCCCCGCCGCGACCACAGCCTCCCAATCAACCATCGAGGCGGGAGATCGCTCCAGGCCGCGGGCTTCAGCCGGCGGCGCGACCGAGCCACTTCGGCGCCGCCAGACCGAGCGAAGCGAAGGATGGTGGAGCCGAAGGGGATCGAACCCTCGACCTCTTGAATGCCATTCAAGCGCTCTCCCAGCTGAGCTACGGCCCCACGCGGGGTTGGGAGTGTAGAGGGTCGCCGCGACGACTGTCAAACGGCCCCCGCCGGCGGCCATCCCTCTCGATGGCGTCACCTCCCGCCTGCCGGCGCCGCCGCGATGACCGGCTCACGAATTGGCCCGACGCTACTCCCCGCCGGTCCCCTCCAGCGCGTAGCGCTTCATCTTCGCCTTGAGGGTGTTCCTGGCGATGCCGAGGAAACGTGCCGTCTCGCGGATCTTGCCGCCGCAGCTCGCCAGCGCCTCGCGGATGAGCTGGCGGTCGTACTCGTTGCAGAGCTCTTCGTAGTTGCCCTCCTGCAGCCGCGCTCCCGTCGCCACGGGCGCCGCGCCATGGGCCGTCCTCGTCGCGGGCCCCGGCGTGAGGTCGTCGCGGCGGGCGATCCACGCGAAGTCCTCGACGCTGAGCACGTCGCGCCCGGACAGCACCAGGGCACGGTGGATCGCCGCCTCGAGCTCGCGCACGTTGCCCGGCCAGCGGTAGGAGAGGAAGACGTCGAGGACGCCGCGCTCGACCTCCCGCCGTGGGTGTCCGAGGTCCCGCCCGATCTTGTCGAGGAAGTGCTCGACGAGGTAGGGGATGTCCTCGCGCCGCTCGCGCAGCGGCGGCAGCACGATAGGGATGATGTTCAGCCGGTAGTAGAGGTCCTCGCGGAACTCGCCGCGCGGCGATGGCGTCCTCGAGCACCACGGTTGGTCGCGGCGATGACCCGCACGTCGCTCTTGAGCGTCCTGGTGCCGCCGACGCGCTCGAACTCGCGGTCCTCCACGACGCGCAGGAGCTTCGCCTGCACCGAGCGCGAGACATCTTGCCGATCTCATCGAGGAAGATCGGTGCCGCGGTGGGCGAGCTCGAAGCGCCCTGGCTTCTGCGCCGCGGCGCCGGTGAAGGCGCCCTTCTCGTGGCCGAACAGCTCGCTCTCGACCAGCGTCTCCGGGAGCGCCGCGCAGTTGAAGGAGATGAAGGGACCCTCGCGCCGCGGCGACACCGAGTGGATGATGCGGGCCACCAGGCCCTTGCCGGTGCCGCTCTCGCCGCGAATGAGGATGGTCGACGGGTTGGGCGCCACTCGCTCGATGGTCTCCTTGAGCTGGGCGATGGCCCGGCTCCTGCCGATCAGCGCACCGAGGTGGCGCGAGGAGAGGATCTCCCGCCGCAGCGCCTCGTTCTCCGCCTTGAGCTTTTGGCGGTGGGCGTCGAGCTCGCCGTAGAGGCGGGCGTTGTCGATGGCCATCGCCGCCTGGTCGGCGAAGGCGACGAGGAACTCGAGGTCGCGGTTGGCGAACAGGTGCTGGCTGCGCAGGTGGTCGACGTAGATCGCCCCCGCCAGGCGCTCGCGGATGATCAGCGGCACGCAGAGGATGGAGACGATGTGCGAGGCGACGATGGAAGCCGAGCCGGCGAAGCGGGCGTCGGTGAGCGCATCGACGGCGAGCACCGGCTGCCGGCTGTCGATGACGCTGCGCACCACCGTCTCCGACAGCCGCTGTCCCTCCCCCTCGCGGTCGGCACCGAGGTTGCGCGCCACCGCCACCTCGAGGTCGCCGGTGAGCTGGCTGGCGAGCACGATCATGCCGCGATCGGCACGCAAGCGCTCGATGACGAGGTCCATGGTGCGGTCGAGCACCTCCGGCAGATCGAGCGAGGAGTTGACGATCTTCGCCACCTCCCAGAGCCCGGGCGCGGAGCGGCCGCCGGCACCCAGGTGGTGGCGCTCGCGGATCCCCTCCATGACGCCGCGGGTGCGCTCGAAGTCGGTGGCGGCCCCGAGGCGCTCGAAGGCGACCAGGGCGCGGTCGAGCCGCTCGACGGCGATCTCCGGGTTGCGCGTGCGCACTCCCCACTCGTAGAGGGTGCGGGCGTACTCGAAGGGCACCTCGAGCTGCTCGAACAGGTGCACGCTCTGGCCGAACAGCTCGTCGCCGCGGTCGACGTCGGACTCGAGCACGGCGAGGCGCGCCTCGCCGGCGAGCACCTTGCCGAGCTCGAAGCGGTCGCCCACCTCTTCGGCCCAGCGTCGCGCCTCGACGAGGTGGCGACGGGCATCCTCGTGCTCGCCGCGCCGCAGGTGGAGGTCGGCAAGCGAGTTGTGCAGACCGGCGAGGCCGTCGTGCGTGCCGGCGCCCGCGGCGAGCTCGAGGGAGCGCGCCAGGTGCGCGGCCGCCGGCGCCCAGTGTTCGCGGTCCTTTTCGACGAGCCCGAGATGCAGGTGGCAGAAGATGAGCAGCTCGCGGTCGCCGAGCCGCTCGGCGCCGGCGAGGGCCGAGCGGGCGAGCTCCTCGGCCTCCGACCAGTCCCCGCGCTTTCGCGCCAGCGAGGCGAGCTGGTTCTGTGCCGTGACGTAGTCCTCGTGCTCGCTCTGCTCGGCGAGGAGCTTGAGTACCCGCTCGTAGTGGCGCTGGGCACGCGCCCAGTCGCCGAGCTGTTCTTCGATCTCTCCCAGATGCAGCCAGGCGACCGACTCCCCCTCGCGGGCGCCGAGCCGGCGCCGCAGCTCGAGGCTGCGGGTGAGCGGCGCGCGGGCGAGCTTCCACTCGCCACGCCCGCACTGCAGCACCGCCAGGTTGTGCAGCGCGGTGAGCTCGGTCCAGGGATCGCGCAGGCGCTGGGCGGCGGCGAGGTTGGCTTCGTACTGCGCCTGCGCGCGCCCCCAGTCGCCGCGCTTCCAGTAGAGGTTGCCGAGGTTGTTGCGCAGCTTCGCGGCCAGCCGTTCGTCGTCGGCCGCGACGGCGGCGGCCAGGCCGCGGGTGAGCAGGTAGTGCCCCTTCCGCCACTCCCCGTGGCGGCAGCAGATCAGCCCCAGGGTATTGAGCAGCGCGCCGCGCTGGCGGCCGAGCCGGCGCTCGGTCGCCGACTTGAGGGCGCGGCGCGCGGCGGCGTGGGCGTCCTCGAGGCGACCGAGGGTGTGCAGTGCCTCCGCCTTGGAGGCGAGCAGCTCGACCTCGAGCTCGGCTCCCTCGCCGTCCTCGAGCAGCAACAGCCCCGCCTCGGCGGCGTCGAGCTGCTCGCTCGACTCGCCGAGCTTGCCGTAGAGCTGACCGGCGCGCAGCCACAGCTCCGCCTGGCGCTGGCGGTCCTCGGAGCGGCGTCCGCGCCCGACCTGGCGCCCGAGCAGGCCGCGGTAGAGCGAGAGGGCGCGAAACGTCGAGCCGGCGGCGTCGAGCGCCTCGGCCTGCCGCAGCTGCGCCTCGGTGGCGCGGTCGGAGTCGCCCGCCTCATGGTAGACCTCGGCGGCGCGAGCGAAAAGGTCGGCGGCCTCGCGGTAGCCAAAGACCGCTCGCGCCCGCTCCGCTCCCGCCAGCAGGTAGGGGAGACTGGCGACACGGTCGCGTGCCGCCCAGTAGTGCTCGGCGATGGCGGCCATGAGGTCGGTCTCCCCTCGCGCCTGCCGCTGCGCCAGCAGCTCGGCCCATCGCCGGTGCAGGTCGCGGCGGCGGTCGGCGGCCAGCCCCTCGTAGACGGCGCGCGCGAGCGCCGGCTGGGCGAAGCCGTGGACCCCCATCCCCTCGGGTGTGGGCTCGAGGACGCCCTTGGCGACGAGGGTGGACACCGTGGCGTAGTGCGCCGTCGGCTCGACCCGCAGCAGGTCGGCGAGACGCCGCCAGTGGGCCGGCTCGCCGACCACCGCCAGCGCTTCGAGGGCCGCCAGCTCCTCGACGGGCAGCGCCGCCAGCCGCTCGCGATCGAGCACATGCAGTTGCTCGGGTGCGGCGAGCCGCGCCAGCGAGGGCAGCGACGGCTTCCACTCCCCCTGCCGGAAGCGCAGCACGCGCTCCTCGATGAGGTGGTGCAGCAGCTGCTGCACGCGCGCCGGGTTGCCCTCCGAACGCTCGAAGATCCACTCGTAGAGAGCCATTGGCAGGGTATCCGTGCCGAGGCTGGCGTCGACCAGCTCGCGGGTGAGACCGCCGCCCAGCGGCAGCAGGCTGAGACGGCGGATGGCGCCGTCCTCGGGCCACGGGTCGGCGTCGACGTCGCCGGCGTCGTCGGGACGACGAGTGGCGACGATCATCAGCCGCGCGCCGCCGAGCTCGGACGCCGCGAAGCCGAGCAGCTCGCGGGTCTCGGGTCCGGCCAGGTGCAGGTCCTCGAGCAGGAGCACCAGCGGGCCGCCTTCCGCGGCCGCCTCGCGCAGCTGCTCGCCGAGCCGGCCATAGAGTCGGTGCCGGCTGCTGGGCTCGCCACCCACAGCCGTCCGCTGCCCCTCCTCGAGCTCGAGACCGAGGTGACGCAGGGCCCCGCGCACCGCGCGCAGTGGCTCGGGACGGGTGGCCACCGCGCGGCCGATGCCGACGCGCGCCCCCTGCATCGCCGCCATCAAGCGGAACTCTCTGAGCAGGCGTGACTTGCCGATGCCTTCGTCGCCCTCCACCAGCACCACCTGCGGCTCGCCTCGAGCGGCCGCCTCGAGGGCCACCCGCAGCGTCTCGACCATGCCGTCGCGACCCACCATGCGGGAAGCGAGGACTCGCCCCTCCCCGAGCGCCATCGAGGCGGGATCGATGTCGCGACCGGCGACGTCGGCGAGCTCGAGGAGCAGCCTGCCCGCCGAGGGGAACCGCCCCTGCGGATCGCGGTCGAGCAGGCGGCGCAGGATGGAGGCCAGCGGTGCCGGCATGTCGGGGCGGTAGGCGAGAGGGTCCGGAGCCTCCGCCTGCAGGTGGAAGCGGATCGCCGCCGCGTCGGTGCCCGCCGAGGGCAGCACGCCGGTGGCGAGCTGGAAGAGGGTCATCCCCAGCGAGTAGAGATCGGCGCGGTGGTCGTAGCGGTCCTGCAGCAGAACCTCGGGCGCGACGTAGGCGAGGGTGCCGCGGATGCTCCGGTCGAGCGGCCCGCGCACGTTCTGGGCAAGCCCGAAGTCGAGGATCTTGAGCCCGAGGCTTCCATCCTCGCGCTCGACCAAGCCGAGGTTGGCGGGCTTGACGTCGAGGTGGACGATGCCGTGGCGATGGATGTGCGCCAGCCCTGCCGCCGCTTGCAGCGCCACCGAGAAGAAGACATCCCAATCGGCCTGCACGCGTTGCAGCAGGTCGGCACCGGCGAGCAGCTCCATGGTGAGGAACGGATAACTGCCGGGGAGAGCCCCGAAATCGTAGACCTCGACCACGTTGGGGTGGCGGACCTCCGAGAGCAACCGCACCTCGTGCTGGAAGCGGACGAGGTCCTCCCCTTCGACCGGTTGCAGGGCCACCTTGAGAGCCAGTTGACGCTCGGGACGGTTGCCGGCCCGAATGCGGTAGATCACCGCGCGCGGCGTGCGGGCGAGCTCCTCCTCGATGAGGAAGTCTCCGAGCTGCTTCTCGAGCTCGGCGATTCGGGGAGCGTCCTGGCGCGTACGCAGCGCGCCGCCCTCATGAGCGGGTTCGCGGTTCACCGTGGATGTGTCCGGGGACGGCAGCTGGCGCTATTCTAGAGAGCGACCGGCTCGGGGTCAAAAGCTGACCCGAAGAGGATCCTCGCCATGACCTACGTCGACCCCGAAGCAGCGCGGCCAGCCGAGCCCGCGCCACCCGCACCGGCACCGGCCGCGCCGCCGAGCTCCAGGCATGGCCGCTACATGCTGGTCGCCGTCGTCGTGGTCGCCCTGGTGGCGCTGTTCTGGCCCCACGGCAAGCGGGGCGGCGCGCCGGGCGGCTTCCTCGTCGACGCCGGCGGTCGCCCGGCGCCGCTGGCCGAGCGCATGGCGCCCGTGACCCTGCTCCACTTCTACGCCAGCTGGTGCCCACCGTGCGTGCAGGAGGCGCCGGCGCTGGCGCGCCTGCGCAAGGACCTCGGCGGCGATCCCCGCTTCCGGGTGGTCATGGTGGCGGTGCAGGACGACGTGGGTCGCGCCCAACTTCTCGCCGGTTCGGGCGACGTGCTCTTCGACCCGCAATGGGAGACCGCCCACCGCTACGGCACGGCGCAGCTGCCGGAGAGCTACCTCATCGTCGACGGCAGACAGCTGCGCAAGTTCGACGGCCCGGTCGACTGGGACGACCCGCAGGTGCGCAGCTTCGTCAAAGGCGCGGTCGACCGCGTCGGCGCCAGCAGTTGAGGGCTACGCGCGGCTGTCCCAGAGCACGTCGTCGACCCCGCGACGCCAGTTCTCCCAGCGTGCCATGACGAACAGCGCGTCCGAGAGCCGGTTGAGGTAGGGAAGGGTGTGCTGCCCCACCGCCTCGTCGCGCCTGAGCGCCACCAGCAATCGCTCGGCGCGGCGGCATACGGTACGTGCCACGTGCAGGTGAGCGGCGCCCAGGCTGCCTCCCGGCAGCACGAAGTTGGCGAGCGGCGGCAGCATGGCGTTGAGCTCGTCGATGGTGCGCTCGAGCAACTCGACGTGCCGCGCCTCGATGCGCGGCCCGGGACGGCCAGCCTTGTCGGCCTCGCGCACGCAGAGGTCGGCGCCGAGGTGGAACAGCTCGTTCTGCACTCGTCCTAGCTCACCGGCGAGCCGCTCGTCGAGACCGCAGGCGAGCGCCACGCCCAGCACCGAGGAGAGCTCGTCCACCGTACCGTAGGCCGCCACCCGGGGATGGTCCTTCGGCAGCCGGCCCCCGGCGCCGAGCGCCGTCTCGCCGGCATCGCCGGTGCGCGTGTAGATGCGGGTGAGGCGTGGCATGGCACCGATCTCAGGTCGCGGCGTTCGCCCCGGCGGCACCCGCTTGCGGGTAGAGGGCAGCGATCTCCGCCGCGTAGCGCTCGGCGATCACCCGTCGCTTGAGCTTCATCGTCGGCGTCAGCTCGCCCCCCTCGACGGTGAGCTGCGCGGGCAGCACCGCGAACCGGCGCACGCTCTCGTAGCGGGCGAGGGTGCCGTTGACGGCCTCCACCTGTGCTTCCAGAAAGGCGCGGAAACGCGGGCAGGTCGCCGCCTCCTCGGGGGTGCGGGCCGGGCTCGCCGCCGCCGCCGCGGCGATGGGCAGGCGCTCGGGGTCGAGGCTGAGCAGGGCCGCGACGTAGTTCCGCCGATCGCCCAGCACCACGGCTTGGCCGACGCCGGGAATCGCCTTGAGCTTGCCCTCGATCAGCTGCGGCGCGATGTTCTTGCCGCCCGAGGTGATGATCAGCTCCTTCATGCGGTCGGTGACGCGCAGGAAGCCGTCGTCGTCGATGACGCCGACGTCGCCCGAGTGCAGCCACCCGTCGCTGTCGAGTGCCTCGCGGGTCGCCGCCTCGTTCTTGAAGTAGCCGAGGAAGACGTGCGGCCCGCGCATGCGGATCTCCTGCTGCTCGTCGGCAGTGACCAGCTCGGTGCCGGGGATGGCGAAGCCGGCGCGACCGGTGCGATAGCGGTTGGGCATCGAGAACGTGGCGGGCCCGGTGCACTCGCTCATCCCGTAGACCTCGAGGATGGGGATGCCAAGGCTGAGGAAGAACTCCAGGGTGTCGAGCGCGATCGGCGCCGCCGAGGTGGCGCAGATCTGTGCCCGCTCGAGCCCCAGCCGCTGGCGGACCTTGTCGAACACCAGCTTGTTCGCCAGCGGATAGAGCAACGGACGCCGCCCCCGCCCCTGCTCGGCGTAGCCGGCAGCGAGGCCGACGCGGCGCGCCCAGGCCACCAGCTTCTTGCGCGTCGCGCTGCTGGCGGCCCCCGCCGCCTGCATCTTGGCCTGGATCTTCTCCCACACTCGAGGCACGGCGAAGAAGACGTCCGGGTGCACCTCGCGCAGGCTGTCGCCGAGCGCCTCGAGGCTCTCGGCGAACCAGGTGCAGGCGCCTCGCGCCATCGGTCCGTGGAGGGAGACGATCTGCTCGGCGATGTGCGACAGCGGCAGGTAGGAGATGACGCTCTCGTCGCCGCCGAGGTCGAAGGCATTCGCCACCTGGTCGGCGGTCCAGACGATGTTGCGATGGGAGAGCATCACGCCCTTGGGCTCGCCGGTGGTGCCCGAGGTGTAGATGAGGGTGGCGAGGTCGTCGGGGCGCTGCGCGTCGAGCCGCGCCTGCAGGTCGGCGTCGGCGACCCCGCCGCCGAGGTCGCGTAGCCACCCCCAGGAGCGCACGCCGTCCTCGTGGGACTCCCCTTCCATGAGCACGACCGCCTTGAGCTTGGGCAGCTGCGGCCAGAGCGAGAGGAACGTCTCGAGGTAGCCGCGATGCTCGAGCACCGCCACCGCCGCCGCGCAGTGATCGGTGATGAAACGAACCTGCTCGGGGGCGCTGGTGGTGTAGATACCGGTCGGCACGCCTCCGGCGGCGATCGCCGCCAGGTCGGCGATGAACCACTCCGGCCGGTTGTAGCCCATGATGACGACACCCTGGCCGGGCTGCAGGCCAAGCGCCAGCAACCCCTTGGCCACCTGGCGAACCTGCGCCGCGTACTCGGTCCAGCTCGTCGTGCGCCACTCGCCAGCGCGCTTGACACGCAGCGCCGGCCGCGATCCCGCACGTTGCGCCGTCGACTCCAGAACCTCGATGACGGTGTCAGCCATCGTCCTCTCCTTCCCGGCGGGGGTGTGGAGCGGAGCGTACCGACTCGGCGCGCGGCGCGTCAAAGGCCGCTGCGCTACCGAGGGCTCGCCGCCACCGTGCCGGTGCCCGCCGGCGCCGGCGGCGCCAGCGCAGCGAGGTCAGCGTCGAGCAGCCCATAGCCGGAGGTGCCGAGCAGCAGCCGGCCGGCGTCCACCGCCGCCGCCAGCACGTCACGGGCCGGGATGGGCAGCCGCAATGGATGCAGCGAGCGGTCCGCGACGGCGAAGAGCTGGGCGCCGACGTCGTCGATCACCACCAAGGGGTACACGCCATCGCCGGTGGCGAGCAGGCGGACCCGCCCCCGCAGATGCTCGTGCCAGGCACCCTCCCCCAGGGCGCGGCTCCAGAAGCCCCCGGCGCCGCTGAGGTAGAGGCGCCCCCCCAAGCTGCCGAGCAGCCCAGGCACGGGCAGCGTGAGCGGCCGGCCACCGTCGGGCTGCAGCTCCCAGGCGCCGCCGGCGCCGGCCACCAGGACCTCGCCGTCGGCGACGGCGGCCGACCAGGCGGGCGCGGGCAGCGCCACCGCGACGAAGTGCCCCTGGCGGCGCTCGAAGAGAGCGTCGCGGGTGAGGGCCAGCACCCTGCCGTCGATCGCCAGGACCTGGTCGACACGCGCTGCCGGCAGCTCTTCGACCCGCCCCCAGATGCCGTCGTGGCGAGAGAAGAGCCCGCCCTCGGTGGCGGCCCAGGCCTCGTCGCCGGCCACCGCCAGGTCGAGCACGGTGGGGATCTGCGACATCTCCTGGACGACGCGCTCGCCCCCCTCGAGCACGCCGTAGATGCCCGAGGCGGGACCCCCGTGCGCCACCGCGGCCAGGACCTGGCCGCGACCGGGCGCGAGCGCGCTCACCCTCGCCGCAGCGATCCCGCGGCTCGCCGGCTGGAAGCTCGTGCCGCCGTCGGTCGAGCGCCAGACGCCGCTACCCTCGGTGCCGGCCAGCACCACTTCCGGATGCATGGGGTGGGCGGCCAGGACATGCACCGAGATGTCGCCGCGGGTGTGGCGCGCCCAGGTCGCGCCGTGGTCGTCGGAGGCGTAGACGCCGGACACCGTTCCCGCCAGCAGCCGCCCGCTCGAGAGCGCCGCGAAACCCGGCGCGCGCCGCTCGGCGAGGCCCTCGCGCATCCGCGTCCAGCGCTCGCCGAGGTCCTCGCTCTTGTAGACCCAGCCGCAGGTCGAGGCCCACACCTCCCCGTCGGCCCCTGGTACCGGCGCGAGGCTGAATACCTGGGTGTCGAGCACCATTCCCGAGAACACGCCGCGCCAGGTGGCGCCGCCGTCGTCACTGCGGAAGGCGCGGCGATAGGTGCCGGCGATCACCGTCTGCGGGTGGAGGGGATGGACGAGCAGGCTCGACACCTCGACGAGCTCGGGTTGGCTGCCGGAGAGCAGACGCCAGTGCGCACCATCATCGGTGCTCCCCCAGACCCCCGTGCGGGTGCCGATGAGCAGCCGGCCCTCCTCGCCGGGCACCAGGGCGAGCGAGAAGACGACGTCGTCGGGCAGCTGCGAGCGCGTCTCCCAGCTGCGGCCCAGGTCGTCCGAGCGCACCACCGCACCGCCGCCGAAGACCCCGCGCAGCGCCGCCCACAACCGGGTCGGCACGTTGGGGTCGAACTGCAGGCTGGCGACGATCCAACCGGGCAGCGGAAACTCGGCGCCAGCCGGGCTCCAGCTCGCCCCGGCGTCACGCGAGACGTAGACCTGGCCCGCGGCGGTGCCGGCGATCGCCACCTCGGAGTCACCGGGGGCGAAGGCAAGGCTCACCACGTCGCCGCCCCACAGCGGCGCGCTGCGCCAGGTCTCGGCCGCCGCCGCCGGCGCGGCGAGCCACAGCAGCAGCAGCCCGTAGCGGCTCAGAGTTCGCCAGGTACCGCTGCATCTCCTCATCCGCGCCCTCCACCCTGCCATCGTCTGCCGCTCCCCATCGCCCGCCGTCTCGGTCGCCGCCGATCGTCGCGGCGGCGAACCTCCCGGGCGACGGATGCAACGGTCGTACCCCGGCAGCACCACGCGCCCACAGATAGGATACGCGCTCATGGAGACCATTTTCGACCGCATCGTCAGCGGCGAGGTGCCCTGCTACCGCCTCTACGAGGACGAGCACGTGCTCGCCTTCCTCGACGTCGGCCCGCTCGCCGACGGCCATACGCTGGTCATCCCCAAGGAGCGAGTGGCGAGCCTCCACGAGCTCTCCGAAGATGCCGCGGCAGCGGTCGGCCGTGTGCTCCCCAGGTTGTGCCGGGCGGTCGTCGCCGCCACCGGCGTCGCCGACTACAACGTGCTGCAGAACAACGGCGCGGCGGCCCACCAGGCCGTCTTCCACGTCCACTTCCACATCATCCCCAAGCCGACGGCCGACGGTGGGCTGGGAATCCGCTGGCCGGCGGGCAGGCTCGATCCCGAGCGCGCCGAGCACCTCCAGGCGCTCATCGTCGAGAGCCTGAGGGAGGGTTGACCCTGCGCGCGTGGGAGGTCGAGGGCGCCTTCGGGCTCGACCGCCTGCGCCTGGGCCTGCGCGCCGATCCCGAGCCGGCGGCCGGCGAGCTGTTGCTGCGCCTGCGCGCCGCCTCGCTCAACTATCGCGACCTGATGATGGTGGAGGGACGCTACAACCCGCGCCAGCCGCTGCCCCTCGTGCCCTGCTCGGACGGCGTCGGCGAGGTCGTCGCCGTCGGCCCCGAGGTGCGAGGCTTCGTTCGCGGCGACCGCGTGTGCCCCCTGTTCGCCCCGGGCTGGCTCGCCGGTACGCCCGATCGCGACCGCATGCGCAGCACCCTGGGCGGCCCCCTCGACGGTACCCTGCGCGAGCGCATGACGGTGGCCGCCGAGTCCGTCGTGCGCCCACCCGCGCACCTCACCGATGCCGAGGCAGCCACCCTGCCGTGTGCCGCCGTTACCGCCTGGAGCGCGCTGGTGCTCCACGGCCACCTGCGCGCCGGCGAGACGGTGCTGGTGCTCGGCACCGGCGGCGTGGCGATCTTCGCGCTGCAGATCGCACTGCTGCACGGCGCCCGCGTCATCGTCACCTCGAGCTCCGACGCCAAGCTCGAGCGCGCCCGCGCCCTCGGCGCCTGGGAGACGATCAACTACCGGCGCGAGCCGGCGTGGGGCAGACGGGTCCGCGAGCTCAGCGGCGAAGGGGTCGACCACGTCGTCGAGGTGGGCGGTGCCGGCACGCTCGCCGAGTCGCTGCGCGCGGTGCGGTTGGGCGGCACCATCCACCTGATCGGCGTGCTCGCCGCCAGCGAGGCGCCGCTGTCGATCGTGCCGATCTTCATGCAGCAGGTTCGCGTCCAGGGAGTGTTCGTCGGCCACAAGGAGACGTTCGAGGCGCTCGATCGGGCGTTCGCGCTACACCGAACACGGCCGATGGTGGATCGCGTCTTCGCCTTCGAGGAGGCGCCGGCGGCGTTCGACCATCTCGCCTCCGGTCGTCACTTCGGCAAGGTTTGCGTGGCGATCGCGTAGCAGCGCCGACGCTGGCGCCGGGTCAGGCCGGCAGGCGGCCCGACCTAGGCGCTGGCGACGGCAGCACCCGCCGGTCTGGCGGCGGCCGCGGCCGCGGCGAAGCGGCGTACGATCTCCCCGGCCGGCTCGACGGCATGGATGCCGCCGACGCTTCTGCCGGCCTGGAAGTAGTCCTTGTAGGAGATTCCCTGCAGCGACGCGCGCTTGAGCTGCCAGACCGCCTTCGCCGAGTAGAAGGTGCGCATCCACCGCTTGCTGCGGCGGCCGCGCAGCAGCAGCCGGGCCAGCGGCCCGGCGCGCAAGCCGATGCGCTCGACGTACGGCGTGCGGATGACGGCACACGGGACACCCGAGAGCTTGTCGGTGAGCACGATGTCCTCGGGCGCCGCAGCCAGGATGGCGCGCTTGTAGTCGTCGTGGACCCGGCACTCGGCGCTGGCGATGAAGCGAGTGCCGAGCTGCGCTCCCGCGTAACCGAGGGCGAGGCGGGAGGCGAAGGTCGCCGCGTCACCCACGCCGCCGGCGCAGAGCAGGGGCACGCCGAGGTCGGCGAGCTCGTCGTGGAGCTCCGCCGGGCCCCTGCTGCCGGCGTGCCCCCCCGCCTCGCGGTTGACGCAGACGAGCCCGTCGACGCCATGCTCGAGGGCCTTGTCGGCCCAGCGGCGATCCGTGACGTCGTGGTAGACGATGCCGCCGGCGGCGTGGGCGCGCTCGACCACCCAACGGGGGTTGCCCAGGGCGGTGATGAAGAAGCGCACGCCCTCCTCGAGGGCGATTTCCACCCAGCGGCGCATGCGCTGCTCGTAGGCTTGCGCCGTCTTCTCCACTAGCGCGTTCATGCCGATGGGCTTGTCGGTGAGCGAGCGGATGAGCCGCAGCCCCTGCCGCAAGTCGTGCCCGAAGACGTAGACCATCGAGATCGGCTGCACGATGCCGATACCGCCCGCCGCCGACACCGCCGCGACCAGCTCGGCGTTCGAGCAGGGGTACATGGCGCCACACACCAACGGCACGGCGATGCCCACTTGCCGGGTGAAAGCAGTGGCCAGGGGCGAGGCCGCCGGCGCGGGTGCGCTCACCGCGGGCCCACCAGCCAGCGTGCGGAGGCCCGCGCCACCTCCTCGCCGCTGGCGTCGCGGAGCACCGCCTCGAGCTCGTACTGGCGCCGCTCGCTGCTCGCCGGCGGCGCCGTGGTGCACTCTGCCACCAAGGTGCCGCGCGCCTTCTTCCGGTACTCGATGGCGAGGTTGGTGATGATGGCGCGGGCGTCGTCGGGCATGCCCGCCAGCATCGCCAGGCCACTGGTCACCTCGGCGAGGTTCATCTGCGCGATGGCGTGCAGCGAGCGCAGGTGGTTGCGCAGACGGCGGCGGTCCCGCATCCGCACGCGGGCGTAGCCCGGGCGCAGCTCCTCGACACGCGGATGGATGGTGCCCGTGTAAGGCGCCATGCGGCCGACGCCGAGACTGAACAGGAGCTTGCCTCCGGGCAGGGAGCTCAGCCGCTCCCAGCGCCGCAGAATCTGGTTGCTCTCGGCCATCGCCGCCCACCTCCTCGCAGGGGTGGCGATTCTAGCTGCGCCGGGCCCTTCTGCCGCACCGCGGCAGAAGGGGCCGCTCGCCGGGCCTGCGCTCAGTGGTGCCAGCTGGCGGAGAATCCCCACACCTGGTCGTGACCGTCGTAGGCGCCCGGCAGCGTGGGGTGCTCGAGCTCCTGCGCGGTGGCATGACGGCGCGCGAAGGCGAAGTAGGAGTAGCCGATGTCGAGACCGATGTTCCTGATGTGGTAGCCAAAGCCGACGCCGTAGACGATGGCGTCGCCGCGCGGGAAGCCCGGCTCGAGCGTCGAGGCGGGCACCGGTGTCGGCTCCCAGCCCACTCCGCCCGCCAGCAGCCAGTGCTCGCCGGCGTCGCCTTCGACGCCGAGCCGAGCGCTCAGGGTGTCCTTCCAGCGGCGCGGCCTCACCTCGGTCGCGCCGGAGGTCCCGAGGAACGGGTCCGGGGCGTAGTGCACCGACGTCTGGCGCACCTTCGACCACGCGGTCCACTGCAGGTCGGCTTCGTACCGGACTCCCGGCGTGCCGCCGAGGACGAACCCGGTGCGTGCCTGCCACGGCAGGTCGAAGCTCAGCCGACTGCGCCCGCCGGCGAGCAGGGCTGCGAGGTTGCTGCGCACGACCGGATCCTCGGGCAGGTCGCGCGGGCTGTAGTGCACCCGACCGCTGCCATCGAGCTTGCCACCGCTGTCGAGCACCAGGCCCCAGCCCCAGGCCTCGCCAGCCGCCTGCAAACCGAGGTCGAAGCTGTAGCCGTCGACCGTGGACTCCGCCAGCCGCTCGGACTCCACGCTGGCTGGCCGCTCGCTGCCTGCCACCTCGACCACCCCGTTGTTCCCCTCCTCGAGATAGCCCCGGTAGTAACGCAGTCCGCCGCCGACGCTCCAGGTGTCGCCCAGCTGGTAGGCGACCACCGGGTGGACCGACCACAACGTCAGGCGCTCACGGCGCGTGAGGAATCGCCCCGGGAAGAGCAGCGGGCCCCAGTCGACCAGATACCAGGAGTCGTTCTCGATGCCGACGCCGAAGGCCAGTGGGTAGTAGTTGCTCGGAAGGTGCCAGGTGGCGTAGACCACCGGTGTCTCGGTGATCAAGTGATTGCCCTCGAAGCCGCCGCTCGCGCTGCCGTAGCTCTCCTGCGGCGCCGTGAACTCGAGCCCAACCTGGTAGTGGGTGCCCTCCAGGCGGGCTACGGCTGCCGGGTTGTAGTACACGGCCGCGGCATCCGTCGCGCGCGCCGTGAACGCGCCGACCTCCGCCATTGCCTTGCCGCCGTGCTGGAAGAGCAGGAACCCGCTGGCTCGGGCTCCGGTGGCAAACACGGCGGCCAGGAAGGCGAACACGAGCACACGACGCATGAGCACCTCCTGCAACGCGAGAGCGAAAACGGCGCCGCGCGCCGCGATGGGGCCCGCAGTGTATCGCCGCCCGATGGACAGCAAGAGGGCCGGCCCACGAGGGCCGGCCCTGAGCTCTCCATCGTCCCGGCTCCCGGGCCGGGCCCAGCGGATGGTTACTGCACCTTGAGCACGACCACCGCGCGGCGGTTCTGGCGCCGCCCCTCGGCGGTGCTGTTGTCCGCCACCGGGTCGGCCGGGCCACGCCCTTCGGTGGCGATGCGACTCGGGTCGATGCCGTGCCGCTGCACCAGGTACTGCTTGACGGCTTCGGCGCGCTGCGTGGAGATCTTCTGGTTGGCGGCGTCGGAGCCGGAGTTGTCGCTGTAGCCGATCACCTGGGCGGTGAGCGACGGATCCTGCTGCATCTTCAGCGCCACCTCGTCCAGCCGCGCCTTGGCGATGTTGTTCAGACGCGCGCCGGTGTCGAACGGGATGGTCACCCGCTCCTCGGGCGGTGGCGGCGGCGGCGGCGGCGGTGGCGGCGGCGGCGGCGGCGGTGGCGGCGGTGGCGGTGGCGGCGGCGGTGTCGGAGCCGGCGGCGGCGGCGCCTCCTCACGCATCTTGTGCGGCAGGTAGGTGAGGCCGATGAGCCCACCGATCGGGCAGTAGTCGCTGATGTTGCTCAGCTGCATGAGGTCGGTGCGGATCGCGAAGTTGAACGCCCACGGTCCGTCGCCGACGTTGACGCGCCCGCCGGTGGTGAAGTCGACGCTGTCTTCGAATGTGCCGCTGCGGATCACCGGCGGGGAGACTGCGGTGTCGGCAACGAGCAGCTTGTCGCCGCCGTTCTGGAACGTCCCCACCACCTCGTTGATCCAGTGGAAGCTGTCGCTGATGTGGATGACGTAGCCCACGCCGGCATCGAAGCGGTCGGGCAGATCGAAGCCCTGCTTGTTCTTGCCCACCTTCTGGTAGCCGGCGGTGACGAACCAGCTCGCGTTGTTCCACTGGAAGGAACCGCCGAAGTCGGTGTCCTTCGAGTGCAGGAACACGTTGTCGTCGCCGGTCGAGGGCTCGACGAAGATGTTGACGCCGGCGCCGCTCTCCTCGTCCCCCATGAAGGCGAACTTGGCGTTGACGCGGGCGTTCCCGACGCCGCCGTCATCGATGCCATTGCCGGTCCCGAGACCCGTGAAATTGGAATGACGGAACTGGTCGTGGCCGCTGTAGTCGTCGTACGGGACGGCGATGCTCAGCTCGAAGTTGTCGGTGATGGCGTACCCGGCACTGGCGTCGAAGCGGTTCCAATCGAAGTTGAGCTGGTGCTTGTCCTGCACCCCGCTGAACTTGATCAGGCGGTCGAAGTTGTTGAAGTAGAGCCCGAACGTCCACGAGCCTGCGGGCGCGTTCTGCCCGCTCGGAATCGTGAAGAGCCCGGTCTCGCCGGTCGCGGTGGGCGCGACCGTCCCCTGTGCGAGCAGCGGTGCGGCCGATAGGGCCAGCGCCGCCGCCCAGGCTCCCAATTTCATCTTCAGCATGGTTACTCTCCCTCCCATCCCGGCTGGGTTTCGAGGCACTCTCCAGAAGCGTCGGCTATCTTACAACGGCGCGCGCGGCAGGGCGCCGCCCCGATTCCCTTGCTAACCGCTCACTTCAGTCGTCCGCTCTCGCCTCCGTGGCTTTCCTGCGCCAATGGGCCGAGCAAGTTTCTTGCCTGTGATGCGCCACGGCGGCGACGAGCAGGTCAAGGTCATCTTCGCCAGCGACTTGCGCGGTCGCCCGGGGGCCACGCAGGACCTCCGAAGCGAGCGTCGGCGGATCGCCGGTGAAAAAACTACAGGCAGCCAGTCGCGACCGTGGCGATCGGGGCTGGGCCGTCGGCCCGGCTCACGGCGCCGTCGCCACTTCGCCGAGGCGGTCGAGCGTCGCTTGCAGCTCCCGCCGTGCGCGTTCACGGGTGGTTTCGTCGAGCCGACCGAGGCCGCGTGCCTCGCCGACCTCGACCCGCACCCGCGCGAACGGCTTGGGAATCACCATCCGATCCCACGAGCCCAGCCGCCAGCCCCGGTCGCAGCCCAGGGCGAGCGGCAGCACCGGTGCGCCAGCGAGCTCCGCGAGGGCAACCACTCCGGGCTTGCACTCCCGAGCCGGCCCCCGCGGGCCATCGGGGATCACCAGCACGGTGCTGCCGCCAGCGAGCGCACGCACCAGCTGGCGCAGCGCCGGCCCGCCACCCCTGGAGGTGGATCCGCGAATGATCGCGGCGCCGAGCAGGCGGCCCACCTCGGTTCCCAGCGTGCCGTCACGCGAGCGGCTGACGAGCACGACCACGGGCAGCCCGCGGCGAACGCCTTCCCTCCAGATCAGCCATGAGGCGAGGAACAGCTGGTGGTGCCACACGGCGAGGATCGTCGGTCGACGCTCGCGCACCACCTCGCTGAAGCGCGCGCCGCCGCTCCAGCGGACACGCAGAGTACTGCCCAGGAGCACGAGCAGCAGCCACACCAGGCGCGCCGCCAGGCGAGCCGCGACCGATGGCGGGGCTGGATTGAGGTCGGCTGGGGGCGCGGACACGTTGGGCTGCAACCCTGGAGTGCAGGCGGTGGACTTGGATTCTAGCCAACCTCGACTCGCCACCCTTGCCACGGAGCCACTCCGCGCGCGTCGGGTTCGCCGGCGCGGCAAGATCCTCGGGCAGCGCTTCCTGCGGGGGCGTGGGCGAGGTGTGGGTTCGTGGCGGAGCCCGCGCGTCCGCAGGGGCCGGCGCGCTCCGCTGTATCTCGCCCGTCAGGTTCTCGCCACGCCTAGAAGCGCAAGGCCACGGTGGCGCTGTACCGATCGCCGCTCCTGCGGTCTCCCGACACCCGCCCGACCTCGAGGAACCGGCGCTGGTAGGAGTAGCGGAGACTCATCGAGGTCTCGCCGTCTGCGTAGCCTCGGTCCAGCTGGGCGCTGAAGCGGCCCAGGCGCTCAAAGCCGCTGCGGGGAATCGCCAGGCGTATACCGACATAGCCGCGGCTGCCGAGCGCCAGGCGCGGCGACACGTCGAGTCGCCAGGATCGCGAGGTGTCGCCGTGCGCGGACTGACCAGGGGCAGCGAGGCGCGATCGTAACGCCTGTGCGAGCAGGCGATCGAGCGGGTACTCGCGCTGCAGCTTCTCGCGGTAGACCCTGATATAGCTGGACCGCACGGTCTCCCGGGTGCGATCGAAGAGGGGATCGAGCTCCGGGTCACTCCCGAAGTGCGACTGCACGTCGTAGCGACCGCTGGCGACGGCGAGCTTCCGTTGGTCTCCCGGGCTGAGCATGCGGCGCAGCTGGTTCCAGTGGCGTGCTTCAGCGGCGGCCTGGCGCCACGAGTCGGGGCCGAGACCACCCGTGCGGTCGGCACCGCTGGGACGGGGAGATGGCGCATCGGGGAACGGCCCTGTGGCAGCCCCTCCCGTGGCGGTCCTTGCCATCGCGGCGAGCAGTGCGATGCACGAGGTGGCGAGCAGGAAGCGTCGCATGGTGATCCTCCTCCGCCCTCGCCTAGGATCACGGAGCGTGCCAAGAGGCGCCCGGTGCTATCCTCCGGCGGCGGCACGCGCGCTATGAACCTCTTGGGGTGCAAGGCCTTGGTCACCGGCAGTGCAGTGCGGCTGGGACGGGCGATCGCGCTCGCCTTGGGCGGCGCGGGCTGCGATGTCGCCCTGCATCACTGGCATTCGGTGACTGCGGTGGGCGAGGTGGCGAGCGCCATCGCCGCACTAGGCAGGCGTGCCGTCCCGATTCGAGCCGACCTTTCCGACCCCCGGACATGTGCCTCGGTGGTTGCGACGGCTCGCCGGGAGCTCGCGGGTCTCGACGTGCTGATCTGCAGCGCGGCGGTCTTTCTTCCCGGGGATCTCGCCACTACCACGCTAGCCGATTGGGAGACACACATGGCTCTCAACCTCCGCGCTCCGTGGCTGCTGAGCCAGGCTCTGGTTGCCGGGCTCGGCGACGGGGAAAGGGCGAAGATCGTGAACGTGTCGGATGCTCGCGTCCGACACCCAGCGCGCGGGTACCTCGCCTACCGGGTGAGCAAGGCGGCGGTCACGCACCTCACGGAGCTGCTCGCTCTCGACCTGGCGCCGAGGGTCACCGTCAACGCCGTGGCGCCGGGCGCCGTACTGCCCCCGCCGGGCGACGAGGACGCCGCTTTCGCGGCACGAGTGGCAAGCAGCGTGCCTTTGCGCCGCGCCGGCGGCGCCGAGGCGGTCGCGGACGCCGTTCTCTACCTGCTGCGCGCAGACTTCGTCACCGGCGTGGTGCTGCCGGTCGATGGCGGAGAGTACTTGTGAACGACCGCATCCTCATCCGCGACCTGCTGGTGCGGGGCATCGTCGGCATCAACCCGGAGGAACGGCGCGCACGCCAGGACATCGTCGTCAACCTCGAGCTGACGGTAGACGTGCGCGCCGCGGCGGCAAGCGACGACATCGGGCAGGCAATCAACTACCGCAGCGTTTGCAAGCGCGTCATCGAGCATGTCGAGAGCTCCCAGCCCTTCCTGGTCGAGCGCCTGGCGAGCGACATCGCCAGCCTGGTGCTGGCTGAGTTCGGCGTTTCCCGGGTGCGGGTTCGGGTGGAGAAGCCCGGCGCCCTCCGGTTTGCCCGCTCGGTTGGCGTAGAGATCGAGCGCACGGCTGCGGATGGCTGAGCGCCCGAGCGGAAAGGCCCCTGGCCCGCGGGGAGGGAGAGAACCGCTCTCTGGCACCGCCGGCAACGCCGCGGGGGAGCTGCCAGCGCTGGTGGCGCTCGGCTCGAACCTGCTGCCCGAGCGCCATCTCCCCGCCGCCGTGCGGTTGCTGTCCCGACGGGCCCGACTGCTGGCAGTCTCGTCGGCGTGGGCGACGAGGCCGGTTGGGCCCCCGGGTCAGCCGCCGTTCGTCAATGGCGCGGTGCTCCTTGGCACCTCGCAATCGCGCCAGCGCCTGAAGGCGGCGCTGCGGAGCGTGGAGGCGCAGTTGGGCAGGCTGCGCAGTGCCGATCGCTACGCCCCGCGGTCCATCGACCTCGATCTCGTTGCTTACGGCGGCGACGACCCCGACCCCGACCTTCTGCGCTACGCCCACGTCGCGCTGCCGGCGGCGGAGGTTGCCCCGAGCTGGGTACACCCGACCACCGGCGACACGCTGGCCGCGATCGCTGCTCGCCTGGTCAGCGAGCTGCCGGCCGGCGACCGACCGCGGCGGATCGAGCTCGACCTGGGGCCGAGAGACCCCGCCTGAGCGACCCGACCCGACGCCCCGGACGCAGGCCCCGACGCAGTCCGCTCATTCGACGGCGCGGGCAATCGAGTAGGAGGGACCCGTGGATGATTCCACGGGCCCCGTCCTCTCAGACCACCGTACGTACGGTTCCGTATACGGCGGTTCGAGGCGGGCGCTGCAGCCGCCGATGGGTTTGGAGAAGGCTCGGGAGTCCGAGCTGGGTGAGGAAGGAGTCGGCACGGCTGCGTTCATGTGGGACGCACCCGCGTTCCACCATGGCCCGTGACCGTGGTAGGCCGAGACGTAGGCGCGCTCGCGGTCGAGTCCCCGCCGGACCAGCTCCTTGGCTCGGGTGCGTGGCCGCTTCCACTGGCGCCACAGGATGACGCGCAGCTTCCGTCGCAGCCACTTGTCCAGGTCCTCGAAACTGGCCATCACCTCCGCCAGACGAAAGTACTCGAGCCAGCCGGTGAGCACCGGCCCGAGTTGTTGGATGACCTTGCCGAGACTACGCCCGCGTCCGCTGCGAAACAGCCGCCGCAGTTTCTCTTTGAGGCGGCGCACCGCCTCGGGAGACACTCGCAGCTTCGTTTCGCGGTGGACGGTGACGCTGTAGCCCAGAAACTTCCGCCGCCAAGGGCGATCCACCGCGCTCTTGGCCCGGTTCACCTCCAGCCGCAGACGCTTCACCAGGAAACGCTCGAGCGAGTCGAGCACCCGCTCTCCCGCACGCCGGGACCGCACGTAGACGTTGCAGTCGTCGGCGTAGCGGACGAAACGGTGACCTCGACGCTGCAGCTCGCGGTCCAGCTCATCGAGCAGGACATTGGACAGCAGCGGCGACAGCGGCCCGCCTTGCGGCGTGCCCTCCATCCGCGGCGACACCAGGCCACCTTCCAGCAGCCCGGCCTGCAGGTAGAGGCGGATCAGACGCAGGATGCGGTTGTCCTCGATCCGGCGCGCCAGACGCGCCATCAGCACGTCGTGGTTGACCCGGTCGAAGAAGTTCTCCAGGTCCAGGTCGACCACCCAGCGATAGCCTGCCGCGATCTCGGCTCGCGCCTGGCTCACGGCCTCGTGGGCGCTCCTCTCCGGGCGGAAGCCGAAGCTCTGGTCCGAAAAGGTCGGGTCGAAGTGGGGCTGCAAGACCTGTAGCAGGGCCTGCTGGATCAGACGATCCAGGACCGTTGGGATCCCCAGACGCCGCACCCCGCCGCCCGGCTTCGGGATCTCCACCTAGCGCACCGGCGCGGGACGATACGCCCCGCCATCAGCTCCTCACGGATGGCTTCCCAGCGGCGCAGCAGGTGCGTCCCAGCTCCTCGACGCTCATGCCGTCGACGCCCAGAGCGCCCCCGTTGCTCTTGACCCGCTGGTAGGCCCACAGCATGTTCTCCCGGCGCAGAACCTCCTCCATCACCATCGGCGGCCGCTCGGTGGAGATGCTCGTCCCATGCCGGGACCGTTTGCGGCGCAGGCATGGCTCTGGATCGGTTCCGCCGACCCTCCTCCACGTGCTGCTCGTGGCTTCTCGTCCACGATTCTGCCGCTGCCTCGGACAGCGAAGGGTCCGCTCCATTAAGCCTCTCACGTTCGGCCCTTCACCGGCGCGCGCCGCCGGCTACTACGGCCTCGGCTGACTTCTGCCGACCCCTCGGCCCGACTCGCGCCGGTGCCTAGCCCCGCGGCAGATCGCCAGCTCTCCCAGGGTAAGACGCGTGACCTTCCCCCCATATACCCGTCGCATATACGCCGGCTCGGTCCGGATGACTTCGGGCTTCGAGTCTTTCTGCCCTCTCGCCCACCTACTGCGACGCCTCTACGCGCTTCGTGTTCCTCGGGCCGGGGGTTTGCCTGCAGCTTCCTTCAGATCCCGCCTCGCGGCGGGCACCCTTGCTGTTCGGCTAGCGGTTCCCGTCATCAAGGCCCGCAGGGGACTTCCACCCCCAGGTCACTTCCCGATTCGGTTTCCCTCCTCGGTTGACAGCTCCAGGCTCCAGGCCTGGCGCTGCGCGCCATGCCTGGCGCACAGAAAACAACGGCCCGTGGATCGCTCCACGGGCCGTCTCTGCGAACAATTCCCCGGCAACGACCTACTCTCCCACGCACTTGTCGCACGCAGTACCATCGGCGCTGAGGGGCTTAACTGCCGTGTTCGGAATGGGAACGGGTGTTTCCCCCTCGCCACAGCCACCGGGAAAATCCTAGAGCTTGCCAAAGAACCGCGGCAGCCACTGCCGCCGCCAACTGAACCGAGAAAGCCTGCGGAGATTCGTCGAATCTAGGCACTCAGATTGGTCAAGCCGATCGACCGATTAGTACGGGTGAGCTCAACGCCTCGCAGCGCTTACACTTCCCGCCTATCAACCTGGTCATCTCCCAGGGGTCTTCAGGGAGGCCTCATCTCGAGGGGGGCTTCACGCTTAGATGCCTTCAGCGTTTATCCTTTCCGGACGTAGCTACCCAGCGCTGCCGCTGGCGCGACAACTGGTACACCAGAGGTCCGTCCGTCCCGGTCCTCTCGTACTAGGGACAGATCCTCTCAAGCCTCCTGCGCCCGCATGAGATAGGGACCGAACTGTCTCGCGACGTTCTAAACCCAGCTCACGTACCGCTTTAATCGGCGAACAGCCGAACCCTTGGGACCGGCTTCAGCCCCAGGATGCGATGAGCCGACATCGAGGTGCCAAACCTCCGCGTCGATGTGGACTCTTGGCGGAGATCAGCCTGTTATCCCCGGAGTACCTTTTATCCGTTGAGCGATGGCCCTTCCATACGGGACCACCGGATCACTAGGACCTGCTTTCGCACCTGCTCGACTTGTAGGTCTCGCAGTCAAGCTCCCTTATGCCCTTGCACTCTACGGCTGGTTTCCAATCAGCCTGAGGGAACCTTCGTGCGCCTCCGTTACTCTTTGGGAGGCGACCGCCCCAGTCAAACTACCCGCCTGACATTGTCCCCGACCCGGCTAACGGGCCCAGGTTAGAACCTCAGAACGTTAAGGGTGGTATTTCACCGTTGGCTCCCCCGAGCCTAGCGGCCCGGGTTCACAGCCTCCCACCTATCCTACACATAACGCACCGGGGTTCAGTGCCAGGTTGCAGTTAAGGTTCACAGGGTCTTTCCGTCTACATGCGGGTAACCGGCATCTTCACCGGTGCTACAGATTCGCTGAGCTCCTCGTGGAGACAGTGCCCAGATCGTTACGCCATTCGTGCAGGTCGGAACTTACCCGACAAGGAATTTCGCTACCTTAGGACCGTTATAGTTACGGCCGCCGTTTACCGGGGCTTCGATTCTGAGCTTCGCAGCCGAAGCCGCTGACCCATCCTCTTAACCTTCCGGCACCGGGCAGGCGTCAGACCCTATACGTCGTGTTACGACTTTGCAGAGTCCTGTGTTTTTAGTAAACAGTCGCCTGGGCCATTTCTCTGCGACCGTCAGGGGCTTCGGGGGCGAACCCCTACACCTCCGACGGCACACCTTCTCCCGAAGTTACGGTGTTAATTTGCCGAGTTCCTTCACGAGGGATCACTCAAGCGCCTTGGGATTCTCTCCCCGTCTACGTGTGTCCGTTTGCGGTACGGTCACCCCGGCCCCTCCTTAGAGGTTTTTCTAGGCAGCGTGGGGTCGCTCACTTTGTGGCCCGAAGGCCTCGACGTCGCGCCTCGGAGTTAATGGGACGGCGGATTTGCCTACCATCCCCCCCTACACGCTTGAACCTGCACTTCCAGTCGCAGGCCGAGCTGCCCTTCTGCGTCACCCCGTCGTGTTAACGGGACCGCGGTGGTACAGGAATATTAACCTGTTTCCCATCGGCTACGGTTTTCACCCTCGCCTTAGGGACCGACTAACCCTGAGCGGATTGACCTTCCTCAGGAAACCTTAGACTTTCGGCGAGCAGGGTTCTCACCTGCTTTATCGCTACTTGTGCCGGCAGGGTCACTTCCGTTCGCTCCACCAGTCCTCACGGTCTGACTTCGACGCAGAACGGAACGCTCCTCTACCAAACTCGAAGCCCGAGGGCTTCGGGATTCCGCAGCTTCGGTAATCAGCTTGAGCCCCGAGAATTATCGGCACAGAGCCGCTTGACCAGTGAGCTGTTACGCTTTCTTTGAAGGATGGCTGCTTCTAAGCCAACCTCCTGGCTGTCTGAGCGTCTCCACAACCTTTTCCACTTAGCTGATATTTTGGGACCTTAGCTGGCGGTCTGGGTTCTTCCCCTCTCGACTACGGAGCTTATCCCCCGCAGTCTGACTCCTGCGATAGACATCTGCGCCATTCGGAGTTTGGTTGGATTCGGTAGCCTATACGGCCCCTAGTCCATCCAGTGCTCTACCTGCGCGATGCAGTTACGCAAGGCTAGCCCTAAAGCTATTTCGAGGAGAACGAGCTATCACGAGGTTTGATTGGCCTTTCACCCCTACCCACAGCTCATCCAAGTTGTTTTCAACCAACACTGGTTCGGGCCTCCACTGGGTGTTACCCCAGCTTCA
>CAWINM010000001.1:815000-2563781 GCA_963837455.1 Thermoanaerobaculia bacterium
GTGAGATCTACCGCATGGACTGCGGTCTGGCCTTCTGGCCGTTGGAGATCTGGTACTACCGGACCACCGCGCGGATGGCTCGTCCGGTGAGCCTGCTCTTCTACCGCCGGGCCGGCGGACCCGTGCTCACTCTCTGGCATACCGAGGACGGGACCGACGTGCTGATGGCCTTCCCGGTGGTCGGCAAGGACGCCACCGCCCCACTGGGCTCGTCTCGCGGCATGGAGTCGAGCACCGGCAGCGAGGCCTGGCGCCGGCTGATCAACTACGTCGATCGCTTCTGCCGCAGCACCGAGGACGCCGACCGCCTGCTCGGCGTGGTGCGCGACATCCAGACCTTCGGCCGCGGCGGCACCACGCTGGCCGAGGCGGCGCCCCTCCCCGACCCCGAGTGGCTGGACACCTTCGCCGCGGGCTCGACCGAAGCGCCGCCAGCCACTGCCCGCGATCCGCTGTCGGCAGCGGAGCTGCGCTGGCTCGACGACGTCGCGCCACTCATCACCGCCGAGGAGCGGCGCACCTTCCGGTCGCTGCCGCGCACCTATCAGCGCGCCGGTTTCGTCGAGGCCTTCTGGAAGGCGCGAGACCCCAACCCGCGGACGCCGGACAACGAGCTCCGCGCCATCTACGAGGCACGCGTGGAGACGGCGCGGAAGCGCTGGGGCTCACTCGACCTCGACCAGCCGAGGGTGTACGTGATCAACGGCGAGCCGATCAGCGTCTTGAAGCCGGTGTGCGACCTGCTGTGGCCGCTGGAGATCTGGCGCTACGCCTACTCGGATCGCTCGCGGCGCCCCTTCGCGCTGCTGTTCTACGCACCGCAGGGGCAGCCGCCGTTCCGACTCTGGCACGCCGACGAGGGCTTCGTCGAGCTGATGCAGCATGTCGATCCGCGGCTCATGGGCATGCCGGTGCCGCGTGCCGGCTTCGGGTACCAGGGCGACTACGCGGCCTTCTACCGCGAGGTGCGGGCCTGCATCGACGGCGAGGCCATCGTCAACACCATGCGCTCGCTCGAGCAGGGAGATCGCGCGCTCGCCGAGGTGGTCGTGCAGCCACTCCCCGCGGACCCCGAATGGCTGGCGAGCTTCCGCACCGTGTCGACCGAGCTGCCGAGCGACGCGCGCCCGCTGACCGCCGAGCTCGAGGTCGACTACCCGGGCCGCCATCAGAGCCGCACGGAGGTGCGCGGCACGCTTCTCGTGCCTGCCGCTGCGAGCGAACAACAAGCGCGCGCCTTCTCGCTCACCGGCGAGGTGCTGCGCGACGGCACGCTCCACGAGTCGTTCCGCTACGTGTTCCAGCTGCTCGCCCCCGGACCCGACGGCAAGTACCCGCTGGTGTTCGAGCGCTACCTGCGCCCCGGTGAGTTCCACCTCGTGCTCAAGCTCGAGGACATCAACGGCGGCGAGGCGGTACGCATCGAGCGCGACCTGGTGGTTCCCACCGTTCCCGAGACATCCGCAGAGGGGTCCAACGGCGCCGGCGCTGCCCCTCCACCGCTGCCCGGGGCCACCGGCTTCCGGCTCATTCCCCCGGCTGCCGACCTGGTGAGCGGCGTGGTGCGCATCGACGCCGAGGTGGGCGATCCGCGGGTAGAGGAGGTCGCCTTCTTGCTGGATGGCAAGCCCATCCTCACCAGGCGGCGCCCACCCTGGACGGTCGAGCTGCGATTGGGAGAGCTGCCGCGCAGCATGCGCTTGCGAGCCGTCGCCCGGAATGCCTCCGGAGAGGTGGTGGGGGCCGACGAGGTGGAGCTCAATCCCGCCCCCCATCGCTTCGCCGTGCGGCTGATCGAGCCCCGCGAGGGCGTGACGAGGGCGCCCCTGCGGGTGCGCGCCGAGGTGCACGTGCCGCCCGACCACAGCATCGACCGGGTGGAGATGTTCCTCGACGACCGCCGCGTGGCGACCCTCTACCAGGAGCCCTGGCAGGCGGTGGTCCCCGCGCTGCCTCAGCCACCGCCCACCTTCCTTCGCGTCGTCGGTTATCTCGACGATGGCACCACCGCCGAGGACGTCGTGCTCCTCGCCGGCGGCGAGGTCCAACGCGGCTCGGTGGACGTCGACCTGGTGGAGGTCTACACGGCGGCTCTCGACGCGCAGCTGCGGCCGGTGCTCGACCTCGACGCCAACGACTTCGAGGTGCGGGAGGACGGCCGGCCGCAGGCGGTGAGCCGCTTCCAGCGCGTCACCGACCTGCCTCTGCAGGTTGGGCTCCTGGTGGACACTTCGGCATCGATGGCCGAGATGCTCCCCGACGTGCAGGAGGCGGCCCAGGAGTTCTTCCGCCAGGCGCTGACGCCGGGCGATCGCGCGGCGGTGGTCACCTTCAGCGAGGAGCCGCGCCTGGCGGCGCCGCTCACCAACGACCTCGGGCGGCTCGGGGCCGCTCTCGTCGGCCTGCAGGCGGCGCGTGGCACCGCACTGTGGGACAGCCTGGTGTATGCGCTCCACTACTTTCAGGGCACACCCGGACGGCGGGCACTGCTGGTCTTCTCCGACGGCGCCGACCATGGCAGTCGCTTCAGCTTCGACCAGGCGCTCGCCTACGCCGAGCACTCCGGGGTCTCGGTCTACGCCGTCAGCTTCGGCGGTCCGGGCACGACCCTGCTCGAGAGCGGCCGGCGACGGCTGGCCCGCCTCGCCGAGGCCACCGGCGGCCGCAGCTTCGTGCTCGGCGGCACGAACGAGCTCGCGCACACCTACGACGCGATCCAGGAGGATCTGCGCTCGCAGTACCTGTTGGTCTACCAATCCGACGGCCAGGGCGAGGGGTTCCGCGCCGTCGAGGTGCGGGTCAAGCGTCCCGGGGTCACCGCCCGCACGATGCGGGGGTACATCCCCTGACCGAGATCCGGTCAGGCGTCCATGGCCTGGCGGCGCTCTCGGGGCTCAGTGGCCCAGCAGGTGCTCGCGCAGCGCCGCCACGGCGTCCCACACGTCCACGTGCCGGAGGTAGAGGGGGTGGAGGCCGAAGCGCAGCACGTCGGGGGGGCGGAAGTCGCCGACGATGCCGCGCGCCGAGAGTCCCACCATCAGCTCCTCGGCACGCTCGTGGCGCAGCGACACCTGGGCACCTCGCCGCCCGCGCTCCCGCGGTGACACGACGCTGATGCCGAAGCGCGCCAGCTGCTCCTCGGCAAGCCCCACGAAGAGGTCGCCCAGACCCTCCGCCCAGTGGCGAACGACGTCGAGGTCGATCCCCCGCCAGGCAGCGAGCGCCGCGTCGAGGGCGGCGAGCGAGAGCACCGGCGGCGTACCGCAGAGAAACCGATCGATCCCCGCCGCCGGCCGGTAGGAAGGCTCGAAGGCGAAGGGCTCGGCGTGGCCGAGCCAGCCGGGCAGTGGGGATCGCAGGTCGGCCTGCAGCGCTCGCCGCACCATCAGAAAAGCCGGCGCCCCGGGCCCGCCGCCGAGGAACTTGTACCCGCAGCCCACCGCCAGGTCGACGTCCCACTCGGCGAGGCGGAGCGGCATGGCGCCGACGCTGTGCGAGAGGTCGGCAAGAAGGAGGGCTCCCGCGGCATGGGCCGCGGCCGCCAGCGCCGCCAGGTCGAAGAGCTCACCGCTGCGGAAGTCGACGTGGGAGAGCGTGACCAGCGCCGTGCCGTCATCGACCGCCCCGGCGAGCTCCGTCGCCGGCGCCGCGACCAGCTCTCCTCCCCACGATGCGGCGACCGCCTGGGCAACGTAGAGGTCCGACGGGAAGTTGCCGTCCGGCACCAGCACGCGACGTCGACCCGGACGCGCAGCGAGCGCCGCGCCCACGAGCTTGAAGAGGTTGACGGAGGTGCCGTCGGTGACCGCCACCTCGTCCTCGGCGACGCCGAGGAAGGGGGCGAGCCGTCCTGCGACGCGTCGCGGCAGCGCCATCCAAGCGGCGTCCCAGGAGCCGATGAGGCCCCTGCGCCACTCGCGGTCGATGACCTCGTCGACCCGCTCGCGGACCCCGGCGGCGAGGGCGCCGAGGGAGTTGCCGTCGAAGTAGCGCACTCCGGCCGGCAGCAGGAAGCGGGAGCGGAAGGGCGCCAGCGGGTCTTCGCGGTCGAGGGCCGCC
The DNA here is from genome assembly GCA_963837455.1 of Thermoanaerobaculia bacterium. Lineage (GTDB taxonomy): Bacteria > Acidobacteriota > Thermoanaerobaculia > Multivoradales > JAIOJS01 > DASYQD01. Next base: position 819,060 of record CAWINM010000001.1, read on the forward strand.
GCCTCCTCGCGGGTACGCATGGGCACGATCGGGCAAGGATAGACCAACGCTGCAGCCCCCTCGCCGGGGCCGCTGCTAAGATCGCGCCGCCGCCGGAGGCGGCGCTCACCTCGATGGACCATCCACGCAAGCGCATCGGTGTCTTCGGCTGGGGGATCGTCGCCCCGCGCTCGCCGGACATCGGAGCCTTCGAGCGCAACCTGTCGCAGAGCGAGAGCTGGCTCGCTCCCTTCCGCGGCTTCGGCCCCAGCAACTTCCTCGTCGGCGCGCCAGAGTTCGACTTCTCCACCTACAAGCCGTGGATCGACGCTCGCTTCGAGCCCCGCAAGTTCGCCCAGCTCGACGAGAAGATGGGCCCCAACGCCAAGTTCGCCATCGGCGCCTTCATCCAGTCGCTGGCGCAGAACCCCGGCATGGAGGAGCTGCTGCGCGACCTCGGCACCGAGGCGCACGTCTACGTGGCCACCGGTCTCGGCGACCTCTCGGTGATCTACGACCTCTCCGTTCACTACCACCACGCACAGCGCCACTGGGACCGCTACTGGTGCCGCGAGGAGCACAACCCCGAGCTCGCCGCCTATCGCGCCCTCACCGTCGAGGCGCGTGCCGAGCGTCGCCAGGAGCTGGGCGCACCGGCCGACCCTGCAGACCTGTCACCAGAAGACCCCGAGCTCGACGACGCTCTCGACGCCTGGTTCCGCTTCTGGATCGACCGCTCGCAGGGCTTGCGCGAGTACCTGGCGGCGGCGCGGCAGATCGAGGCCGAGGGCGTCGGCGTCGACATCGAGACCTCGAAGGGAAACGTCATCCGCCGCAAGGCGGCGGCGCGCAAGAAGCTCAACCAGTCATACGGCTGCCCCCCCGAACCGTGGACCAGCGTCGACGCCAAGCTGCTGTGGAACATCCCCAACATCTCGGCGGCGCAGATCTCCATCCTCGGCGGCATCGGCGGGCTGGCGATGGCGCCGGCGAGCGCCTGCGCGAGCTTCGGCGTCTGCCTGAAGCTGGCCGACAACGCGATCCAGCTGGGGCAGGCCAAGGTGGTGGTGGTCGGCACCACCGACGGGCCGCCGCACCCGCTCACCGTCGGCGCCTTCTTCAATGCCCGCGTTCTCGCCACCCACGGCGAGGTGTCGAAGCCCCTCACCGGCATGCGTGGAACCCACGTCGGCGGCGGCGCCTGTGTCTGGCTGGTCGGCGACGCCGACTACCTGATGGGCCTGGGCATGAAGCCGGTGGGGCTGGAGATCCTCGGGGTCGGCACCAGCTCCGATGCCGATCACATCATCACCCCCTCCGAGGAGGGGCCGCGCACTGCCATCCTGCAGGCGCTGCAAGAGGCGGGAGTGACACCGTCCGACGTCGCCGCCTGGGACATGCATGCTACCGCCACTCCCGGCGACTGGACCGAGCTGCTCACGGCGCTGTCGGTGTTCCCCGAGGCCAAGGCGATCACCGCCAGGAAGGGCACCTTCGGCCACGGCATGTCGGTGTGCGGGGGCTGGGAGCTGACGGCGCAGCACCTCGGCGTCGCCCGCGGCACGCTGCACCCCGTGCACGTCTCCGAGGACGAGCTCCACCCGCTCGTGCAACCGCACGTCAAGCGGCTGGTGCGCGACCAGCCGGTGCCCATCGCTGGGCGCGTGACCGGCAAGATCAGCATGGGGGTGGGCGGCATCAACTCCTGCGTCATCTGCCGACGCTGGGAGTGACTGCTCAGCGCCGCGGCCGCGTGCGGCCCCGCGCCGCCTGCACCCACACGGCCACCTCGGCGTAGCGCGGCACGTTGCTGCCGTCGCGGTCGGCGAGAGCGCGCAGTCGGGCGGCGAGGGGCACCGGATCCTGACGCCCGAGCGTGGCGACATCCGGCACGCCGGCGGCCTCCAGCAGCGCCGCCGCACGGGTCCCCATCCCCTTGTGCAAGGCGAGGGCCGCCTGGCGGGCCGCCAGGGCCACCTTCGACGTCGGCAGAGCGGTCGCCGCCGCGACCGCCGACACGCCGCGGCTCGCCACCGCGCTCTCCAGCCGCTCGGGGCTGGCGATGCCGGCGCGGGCGAGCGCCGCCGCCCCATCGGCCCCCAACCCAGGGAGCTCCGCTAGCAGCGGCCTCCGCGAGCGCAGCGTCTGCTCGCGGACGCGCTGGTAGACGCCGCAGCAGGCCAACACCCCGACCAGCACCGCCACCACCCGCGTGCCGCGCCGCAGCGGCGAGCGCCGTTTCGCGGCGACCGCGGCGCCGCCCGGCGAGCGCAACGACCAGGTGGCAAAGGCGCCCACCGCGAGCACCGGAAAGCCGAGAAACCCCAGCAGCGGCATCTCGAACAGCTTGAGGCGATCGAGGAAGGGGACGGTGTAGATCCACTTGCAGCGCGCCCAGAAGTTGAAGAGCTCCCACACCAGGCCGGCGAGCATGCCGCCGGCGAGCAGCTCGAGCAGACGCTGCGGCCGACCGCCGGCGAGGTCGCGGAGCAGCGAGGTGCCACCGCGGCGCCAGTTGACGAGCTCGGGCAGCCAGAGCGTGACTCCCCACACCAGCGGGAACGCCCAGCGCGGCCACACCAGCGGCGCCACCAGCGAAGTCACCGCCAGGACGGCGAGGGTGATCTCGACGCCGCGCCCCACCGCCAGCGGCCGCCAGCGCAGGCGCGCGAAAGGGCCGAGCGCCGCCGCCAGCTCGGCGTGGAGCAGACAAGCCGGCAGCACGGTGGCGAAGGCGAGCACCGAGACGACGAACTGCAGGCGGTCGCTGTGCAGGGCGAAGACGTAATACCAGTTCTCGAGGCGCAGGTTGTAGGCCTCGTAGAGGTACCAGAACGGCACCGACCAGAGCAGGAGCGCCGGCAGCACCCGACGCTGCGCCACCAGCCACGACCGCCCGGACAGCAGGTAGACCGCGCCGTCGAGAGCGAGCAGCCAGGCATACCAGGCGAAGAGGTACCAGACGACGTTCCATCCGGGAACGTCGGTGGCGAGGATCCACACCCCGGCTGCAAACAGCGGGGGTGCGGCGAGCGACCACCAGGGAGCGCGAGTGGTGGGCGCGGGGCCGCCGGTCACGCCGGCATTGTAGTGGCCCCGACGTGGGGCTCGGTGCCCCAGGCGCCGCGCCTTACAATCAGCGCAGCATGGCGCTGTTCCGGCGGAAGTTCCGCCTCACGGCCTGTGCCACGACCGGCGGTTGAGCGGCAAAGATCGGTCCGGGGGACCTCTTCGCGCTCGTCGCGCCGATCGTGGCGCCGCTCGCGGGGGGTGATTCCCTCGCGGCGAGCGGAGGACGCAACCGGGTGCTGGTGGGCCCGGAAACCTCCGACGATGCCGGCGTGTACCTGCTCGAGGAGGGGCGCGCCCTCGTCGCCACCGCCGACTTCATCACCCCGGTGTGCGACGACGCGCGCCGCTTCGGCCGCATCGCTGCGGCCAACGCGCTCTCCGACGTCTACGCCATGGGCGGACGGCCGCTCTTCGCGCTCAACCTCTGCTGCTTCCCGGCCGAGCTGCCCGACGGTGTCGCCGGCGACATCCTGCTCGGGGCCGCCGCAGCGCTCGCCGAGGCGGGAGGGGTGTTGCTCGGCGGCCACACGGTGGCCGATGCCGAGCTCAAGTTCGGGCTGGCGGTGATCGGCGAGGCCGACCCCGCGCGCCTGCTCACCAACACCGCGGCGCGCCCCGGCGACCGCCTGCTGCTCACCAAGCCGCTCGGCACCGGCGTGCTCGTCAACGCCTTCAAGGTCGACCGGCTCGGTGCCGGCGAGCTCGAGGAGGCGCTGGTGGAGATGGAACGGCTCAACGCCGAGGCGGCCCGGCTGGCGTTGTTCCACGGCGTCCAGGCCGCCACCGACGTGACCGGTTTCGGCCTGCTCGGTCACGCCTGGAACATCGCTCGCGGCTCGGGAGTCGCGCTGCGCATCGACTACGACTCCTTGCCGGTCTACGGGCCGTTCCACCGCCTGGCCGCTGGCGGCGTCACCACCGGCTGCACGGCGGCCAACCGCCGCAACGTCGAGGCAGAGCTCCACCTCGATCGCGCGCTGACGCCGGTGCAGGCGAACCTGCTGGTCGACCCCCAGACCTCGGGCGGCCTGCTGCTCGCCGTGCCCGCCGAGCGCGCCGACGCCCTGCTGGCGGCGCTGCTCGCCGCCGGCCATCGCGCGGCCACCATCGGCGAGGTGCTGGCGGGGCCGCCAAGCCTCGAGGTGCGGTGAGGGTCCGCTGCTAGACTGGCCACTGCCGCGCCCGCCGATCCGCCGACCGGGGCGTTCGCGCGCACGCCGGCCCGCGCCGGTCGCGGCGTCCCGCCCATGACCGCGCCCTCCGTCATCGGCCGCTACGAGGTGATCCGCGAGCTCGGTCGTGGCGCCATGGGAACGGTCTACCTAGCGCGCGATACCGCGCTCGGCAGGCTGGTGGCGCTCAAGACCTTTCGCGTGCCGCTGCACGAGGACCTCGACCTCGAGGACTCGGGCGTGCGGCGCCGCCGCGCCCTGCGCGAGGCGCAGCGGGCGGGCACCCTTTCGCATCCCAACGTGATCACCATCTACGACCTCGTGGAATCTCCCGGCGAGGACTCCTTCTATATCGTCATGGAGTACGTCGAGGGACAGGGGCTCGACGCCCGCATCCGCGCCGAAGGGCCGATGCCGCTCGCCGATGTGGCACCTCTGATCGCCCAGATCGCCTCCGCCCTCGACCACCTGCACGCGCGCGGCATCGTCCACCGCGACGTCAAGCCGGGCAATGTGCTGGTTGCCGAGGATGGACGCGTCAAGATCACCGATTTCGGCATCGCCCGCAGCGACGACCCGGCGCACACCCTCGAGACCGAGGTCTACGGCACGCCCTACTACATGGCGCCCGAGCAGATCCAGGGCAAGCCGGTGGATGCCCGGACCGACGTCTTCGCGCTCGGCGTCGTGCTCTACGAGCTGCTCACCGGTTGCCGTCCGTTTCCCGGCGCCACCGTCGCCGAGGTCGCCCACCGCATCGTCTACGCCGAGTCCGAGGAGCCGCAGGCCGCCGGTCGACCGCTCGCGCCCGCCCTGCGGGAGGTGCTGGGCCGCGCGCTGGCGACCGAGCCCGCGGATCGCTTCCCCACCGCGGGGGCGCTGGCGGCGGCCCTGTGGGACATCGCCGAGGCGACCGGCAGCCTCGACCCCGAGGCCACCACCGCCTTCCCTCGCCGCGGCTGGGCCGTCCGCGCGGACCCGCAGCGGGCTGCTCTGCCGCGCACACCGCTGGTGATGGCCGCCGTCGCGGCGCTGCTGGCCCTGCTGCTCGGCTCCGGAGTCGCCTACGTCCACTGGCTGCGTGGCACGCCCCCCTCGGCGCCCAACGGCGAGCTGGAGGCGCGGCGGGTCGGCTACGTGAAGCTGATGAGCGAGGGCAGGCGGCTGCTGACGAGTGGAGACCCGGGAACGGCGGCCGGCATGTTCCGTGCCGCCGAGGGGCTGTCGATCGATCCGGCCGGCGCCGCACATATGCGCCAGCAGGCAGAGAGCGCCGCCGCCGAGCAGGGCGCCCAAACCCAGCTGCTCGACGCGCGAGCCGAGCGCGAAAAGGCTGCGGCGGTGCTCGCGGAGGTACGGGCGGAGCTCGCCAAGGTACGCGCTGCGGCGGCCTGGCGGCGGCCGGTCGCGCCCATTGTCGCGCCGACGCCGGAGCCCACCGCCACCGTCGACTTCGGCGTCCTCCACATCGAGCTGCAGTCGGAGGCGCCCGAGGGGATCCTCACTCTATGGGTCGACGGGCGCGAGGTCGCGCGCCACACTTTCGACTTCTACGAGCGCAGCGGGCTCTTCCACAAGAAGCCGGTGCCGGGAAGCTGGACGAGCGACCTGACGCTGGCGCCCGGACGCCACCCTGTACGAGTGCTAGTCGTGCGGCCTGGCGAGGCCGGCCAGGTGGCAGAGCTCGAGGCCCCGGTGGAAGCGGGAGCCCTGCGGGTGCTCGCCATCACGCTCCCCAGCAGCGGTGAGCCGGTGGTGGTGCTTCGCTAGCGCAGGCGCCGCAGTGGTCACGTCGCAACCGATGCGCGCGCCGGGCGCCGCCACCGCCGCCGAATCAGCCCCCGCGGCATCGGCGATGCCGGCGACGGCGCCGCTGGTGTCGGTGGTGATCCCCTGCCTCGACGAGGCCGAGACCATCGCCGATTGCGTGCGCAAGGCGCAGCGCGGCATCGACCGCAGCGGCCTGCCCGGAGAGGTGGTGGTGGTGGACAACGGCTCGACCGACGGCACCCCGGAGCGCGCGGCCGCCGCCGGCGCCCGCGTCGTGCACGAGCCACGCCGCGGCTACGGCTCGGCATACCTGCGGGGCTTTCGCGAGGCCCGCGGGCGCTACCTGCTGATGGGAGACGGCGACGGCAGCTACGACTTCGAGGAGGTGCCGCGTTTCGTGGCGCCCCTGCACGCGGGGGCAGCGGACCTCGTCATGGGCACCCGCCTGGCAGGCACCATCCTGCCCGGGGCGATGCCGTGGTCGCACCGCTGGATCGGCAATCCCATCCTCTCCGGCATGCTGCGGCTCTTCTACCGCACCCGCATCTCCGACTGCCACTGCGGCATGCGCTCGTTCACCCGCGAGGCCCTCGATCGCATGGCGCTGCGCACCACCGGCATGGAGCTCGCCTCGGAGATCGTCGTCGCCGCCCTGCGCATGGGGCTGCGCCTCGACGAGATCCCCATCACCTACCATCCGCGCGGCGGCGTCTCCAAGCTCAACGGCCTGCGCGACGCCTGGCGCCACGTGCGCTTCATGCTGCTGTTCTCCCCCTCGCACCTCTTCCTCGCGCCCGGGCTGTTGCTGTGCGCCGTCGGCACCTTGCTGGTGGCACTGCTCGCCGGCGGCCCGCGCGCGCTGCTCGGGCGCGTCTGGGACTACCACGTGCTGCTGTTTGGCTGTCTCGCCCTCATCCTCGGCTACAACCTGGTCCTCTTCGACCTCTTCGCCAAGAGCTTCTCGATGGCGGCCGGGCTCGCCCGCCCGCGGCAGTGGCTGGAGCGGCTGCAGCGCGGCTTCACGCTCGAGCGCGGGGTGCTGCTCGGCGGCCTCGCCTTCCTCGCCGGCGCCGCGCTCGAGGGGAAGATCCTGCTCGACTGGGTGCGTTCGGGCTACGGCCCGCTGATGGCGGTGCGCGGCATCGTCATCGGCATGACCCTCATGGTGCTCGGTAGCCAGACAGCCTTCGCCTCCTTCCTCCTCGGCCTCACCATGCTGTCGCGGCAGGACCGCGCCGCGGATGACCCCTGATCGCGCGCTCCCGCCGGCGCCCGATCCAGAGGCGCAGCCGGCGTCCCTCCGCCCGCTCCTCGTCGCCTCGCTCGCCCTTGTCGCCGGCGCCCTGCTCCTCGCCTGGCGCGAGCGCCCCCACGTCGCCAGCTACCGCGGGGACGCCTTCCGGCTGCTCTTCGCCCGCGACGAGCCGGCGGGCGCGGCTCTCCTGCTCGCCACCCTGCTCGTCGCTCCCTTCCTCGCATGGCTGCTGGGGCCGGCGCTGGCGTTGCCGCAGTGGCTCGCCCGTCACCGGCGGACGGTGGCGGTGACGGCCACCGTTCTCCTCGCCGCGGGCGCCGTGGTCGTCTACCGGGCGCGGCCACTGGCGATGGACGAGTACGCGCCCTGGTTCCAGGCGCGCGTCTTTGCCGCCGGCCACCTCACCGCACGGTTGCCACCCGACCTGCTCCCGCGGCTGATCCCCGCGCGCCTGCTCTACCCCTTCTTCGCCACCTCGCCCGGCGGCGGCGCTGTCGTCTCCACCTACTGGCCCGGGTTCGCGCTACTGCTCACACCCTTCACCTGGGTGCGCGCCCCCTGGCTCCTCGATCCTCTCCTGGGAGGCCTCTGCCTGCTGCTGCTCGCCACCCTCGCCCACCGCTGGACGGGCGACCCCGCGGCGGCGGGCTGGGCTCTCTTGCTCACGCTCGCCTCGCCGGCCTTCGTCATCAATGCCATCTCCTTCTACCCACTCACCGCCCACCTGGCGCTCAACCTCTCGTGGATGGCGCTGCTCGTCGAGGGCGGTGCTGGCGGCGCGGAGGGAGCGGATGCAGTGCCGCCGCAACTCACCGCTCGTCCGGCCCGGCTGCTGGCGGCCGGCCTCGTCGGCTCGCTGGCGCTGGTGCTCGCCAACCCTGTCCCCCACGCCGTCTTTGCCGCGCCGTGGATCGTGGCCCTGCTGGGGCGGCGCGGCCCTCGCCCGATCGCGTGGCTCGCCCTCGGCTACCTGCCGCTGTCGTTGCTGCTGGGCGCCGGATGGACGCCGCTGCGGTTCGGCCTGGCAGCAACCGTCTCCGCCTCCTCCACGGCGGCCGGGGCACCGGGGCTCGCACGCGCCGCGCACCTCTTCGCCGGCGCCTTCGCCCTGCCGGGGCCACGGCTGCTCGCGGCACGTCTCCTCGCCCTCGCCGAGCTCGTCACCTGGGCGGCCCCTTTCCTTCCCGTCCTGGCGCTCCTCGGCTGGCGCGCCACCCGGCGCGGCTCGCCGCTGCGGCTGCTCGCCGCCTCGGCCGCGGCAACCCTCCTCATCTACTGCTTCGTCCCCTTCGACCAGGGGCACGGCTGGGGCTACCGCTACTTCCACCCCGCCTGGTCCGCGCTGCCGCTGCTGGCGGCGGCAGGCCTGGTCACGCCGCGAGCGGCACGCTGGCGGGCACCGGTGCTGGCCGCGGCGCTGCTCGCCCTGCCCCTCGCCGACGGGCTGCGCGCGACGCAGGTGCGCTCGTTCATCGGCGAGCACCGTGCGCAGCTGCCGGCGGTGCCGGAAGCAGGGCGCCACCTGGTCTTCGTCGCGCTCGCCGGCGGCTCCTACCGCGTCGACCTGCTGCAGAACGACCCCTTCCTCCGCGAGCGGGTGATCACCATGGCCAGCGTGGATCCTGCGAGCGACGCGGCACTGGTGAGGCAGCACTTCCCGGCAGCCCTGCTGCTCCGCCGCAGCGCTACCGGATCCGTATGGGCGCTGCCGTGAGGAGCCCCGAGGCCACCGCGCTCGGGCGGCACAGCGCGGTGGCACCCCCTAACGCAGCAGGCCGGCGAGGAAGGGCTCGCCGAGCTCGCGGAACCAGCGTGCCACCTCCTCGGGCGGCACGACGCGGCGAGCCTGGATGCGGCGCCGCTTCTCGAGCATCCGCGGCGCCCCGCGAACGGCGTCGACCCAGGCGCGCAGGAGGATCGATGCCAGCCGCCGTGGCGGCGTGCGCTTGCCGAGGTGATGAGCCGGGCCCCGGCGGGCGGCCAGCCCGATCGCCAGCACCAACGGCCGCACGAGGGAGAGCAGCAGCGCCCGGCCGGCGTACCAGCCGGGGTAGTTCTTGAGCACGTTGAACAGGGTGTTGCGGCTGGTGTAGTAGGCAAGAAGCTCCGAGTACTGGCCGGCGGTGCCGCCGCGGTGGTGATGGACCACCGCCGCCGGCACGAAGGTGCAGCTCCAGCCGCGCAGCCGCGCCCGCCAGCCAAGGTCGAGCTCCTCGCAGTAGAACCGGAAGTCCTCGTCGAACCACTCGCCGTCGGCGGCGATGTCCTCGAGCAACCGGCGGTGGTAGAAGGCGGCGGCGCCGTAGGGGGAGAACCTCTCGGCGGTGGCCGTGCACTCGGCCGCGGGGCGGCCGGCGTCGGCGCACTTGGCGAAGCCGTCGCGGGTGATGCGCTGCCCGGTGGCGTCGATGGTGCCGTCGGCGACGAGGAGCACCTTCGGCGCCGCCATGGCCACCCCGGCCGCCGGGTCGACGGCGGCCGCGAGCGCCGCCAGCGCACCCGGCGCGACGCGGGTGTCGTTGTTGAGCACCAGCACCGCCTCGCAGCCGCGCCGCAGCGCGTGCCAGATGCCGACGTTGTTGGCGTGCGCGAAGCCGGTGTTGTGCGCGAGGGCCAGCACCTCGGCGGCGGGGAGGGTCGCGCGTGCCAGGGCTACTGAGTCGTCGTGCGAGCCGTTGTCGACCACCACCACCATGGCATCGGGGTAGCCCTCGGCGGCGAGGCTCCCCAGGCACTCGCGCAAGAGCTCGCCGCGCTCGTGATTGACGACGACGACGCCGACCCGCATCCGCCGCGGATCGTAGCGCGCCCGGCGTTGCAGGCCCTTCGCGGCGTGCGTAGTACCATGCCGCGCGCGGCGGCGCGCCGCGCCCACCCATGTCGAGAGCTTCCCTGCGCCGGACGGTCTGTGCCGGCCGCCGATCACCCTCTCGGTGCCTTCCGGGTGGCCTCGCTCGCCGCCCTCGGGGCACTCCGGCACGACCTCCCACTCGAGCGCGCCGATGAGGGTGCTGCTGCTCTACGACTGCGTCTACCCGGAATCGATCGGTGGCGTGGAGCACCGCAACCACCAGCTGGCGCTCGCCCTCGTCGGCCGTGGCCACCAGGTACGGATCGCTGGCTGGGCCACGCACGCTCGCCAGCCTGCGCCCGGGGTCGAGGTCTCGGTGCTCCCTGGCCGGGGGCCGGTGCACGACGGCGGCGGCCGCCGGCGCCTGAAGCACGCCCTGCGCTGGGCAAGAGCGATGGCGAGTGTCGACCTCGCCTGGCCCGAGGTGGTGGAGACGGCGAACATCCCGCACGCCCACCTCGCACCCCTGGCCGTCCGCTGTCGTCTGGTGCGCCGCCCGCTGGTGATCACCTGGCATGAGCTGTGGGGCCGCTACTGGCGCGACTACGCCGGCGCCCCCTGGCCGCTCTACGCGCTCGCCGAACGGCTGCTGGCGCGCCTCGGCACGACGGCGCTGGCGGTGAGCCCGCTCACCGCCGAGCGGGTGGCGCGCATCCGCCGGCGCGACCCGCCGGAGGTCATCCCCAACGGCATCCCCCTGGCGGCGGTGCGTGCCGCGGCAGCGGGGCAGCCCCGCGATGCGCCGCTCGTCTACGCCGGCCGGCTGCTCGCCGACAAGCGGCTGCACCTGCTGCTGCAAGCGGTGGCGCTGCTTCCACGCACGACCGAGCCCCTGCTGGCGGTGATCGGCGAGGGGCCCGAGCGCGAGCGGCTGCAAGCGCTCGCCGGCGAGCTCGCCCTCGGCGACGCCGTGCGCTTCCTCGGTCGCCTGCCGGCGCCCGAGGACGTCTGGCGCCAGCTCGGCGCCGCGCTCGTCGCCGTGCAGCCCTCGCAGCGCGAAGGGTTCGGCCTCTTCCCTCTGGAGGCGATGGCCGCCGGTTTGCCTGTGGTCCACTGCAGCTCCCCCAACAGCGCCGTCCGCTCGCTCGTGCGCGATGGCGTCGAGGGGCTCGAGACGCCGCCCACCCCGGAGGCGCTCGCCGCCGCGCTCGAACGGCTGCTGCGCGACGAGGGCGCGCGACGGCAGCTCGCCGCGGGCGCCCAACGGCGTGCCGCCGAGCACGACTGGGACGCCGTGGCGGTGCGGCTCGAGCGTGCGCTGGCCGCCGCCGTCACGCGGAGCCGCGCACGCTGACACGGCCGGTCGCTGCGGTCGCGGGCTCGGTCAGCGCTGGCGCCCGCGGCCACCAGCGCGGTCGTCGTGCGGCGCCGGCTCGAGCTCGAAGTAGACCTCGTTGGCGGGCAGCATCCAGCACAGGAAGCGCTCGTAGACGAGCGGGAAGCGGTTGATCAGCCAGGTGAGCAGCCGCCCGCGCACCCGCCGGCGGGCGTTGTTGATCCAGTAGAAGCGGATCTCTCGCGCCACGATGCGGAAGCGCACCGGCGTGTAGAAGTTGTAGTCACCGCCGGCGGCGAAATAGTCGAAGCTGTGGTAGCCGAAGAAGCGACGGTGCGTAGGATCGGTGTACGAGCCGAAGAACGACAGGTGCGGCACGAAGTGCCGCAGCCGCCCACCTGCCGCGCATACTCGGTGGAGCTCGGCCATCAGCGGCAGGAATCCCTCGACGTGCTCGAGCACGTGCGAGCTGAGCACCTCGTCGAAGGCGCCGTCGCGGAACGGCAGCGGCGACTCGAGATCGAGCACGAGCGCGACGCCGGCGAGCGGCAGGCGGTCGGCGTTGAGGTAGCCGGGGCGGGGGTCACGGCCGCAGCCGAGGTTGATCCGGCGCATGCGTGCTCGGGTCCGGCGATCGGCGGATGATACGCTGCGCCGCTCGCGCCACCCCCCGCATGAGGCCACCTCCGCCCCAGGGTCCGCTCCCGGACCGGGCCGCCACCACGGGCTCGCCGGCGGATCCCCACGCGGCGGAGGCCGGTCCCGCGGCGGCGGCCGCGGCGGCCTCGACCGGTGGGCGCGCCACGGCCAAGCGCCTCCGCGAGTGGCTGCCCTGGTTGCTCGGCCTGGCCATCGTCGTCTGGCTGCTGCGGCGGCTGCCGCTGCATGCCGTCGTTGGCGCGCTCGCCGGCGGCCCCTGGGCCACGCTCATCGCCTACGTCGCCGGCGAGCTCTTGCTGGTGCTGGTCGCCGACGCCTGGGCCACGGCGGTGACGCTGCGACAGTGCGGCGGCTCGCCGCCGTTCCCCCAGGTGCTCGCCATGCGCGGCGCCACCTACCTGCTCAACCTCGTCCACTTCGCCGCCGGCCAGGGAGCCTTCGGCTGGTACCTGGCTCGGGCTGGGCGCAGCGGCTGGAGCGCCGGCGGGGCGCTGATGGTCATCTTCGTCACCCAGGGGCTGGCGCTGCTGGTGACCTTTGCGATCGGCTTGCTGCTCGCTCCGATGGCCATCGCCCAGCGGGCGCTGCCGCTGGCCTTGCTGGCGTTCGTCGGCGTCGTCGGCTACCTGGGGGTGTTGGCCTGGCGGCCGGGAAAGCTGGCGCGACTCCTGCTGCTCCAGCCCCTCTTCGCCGCCGGGCTGCGCGGGCACCTGGTCGCACTCGCCGCGCGGCTGCCGCACATGGCCGTGCTGGTGTTGCTCAACTGGGGGCTCTACCGGGTGTGGGGGATGCCGGTGCCGCTACGGGTCGGGCTGGCCGCCTGGCCGCTGCTGCTGGCGGTGAGCGCGCTGCCGATCACCCCCGCCGGGCTGGGCACAGTGCAGGCGCTGCAGGTGTCGTTCTTCGCCAGCTGGGCGCCCGCTCCCGACCGTGCCGCACGCCAGGCCGCGGTGCTCGCCCTCACCCTGGCCCAGTACGCCCTGGCGCTGCTGCTGCAGGCGGGGATCGGTGCGCTCTGCCTGCGGGTGCTGGCGCGGGCGCGGCTCACCTCTCCTCGTGGTACTCCTCCTCGGTGTTGACGGCCCAGAGGTTGGCCTTGTCGGCGCTGCCGGCGAGGATGTTGTCGACCGCGGTCATGGCGGCGAGCATCGAGTGGTCCTGGTTGTTGTACCGGTGCATGCCGTTGCGGCCGACGAGGAACAGGTTGGCGAAACGGTCGAGCCACTCGCGCAGCCGTGCGAAGCGGTCGTAGCTGCCGAAGTAGGCGGGGTAGGTCTTCGGCATGCGCAGCACGGTGCCGTCGCGCACGCCCCCGGGGCCGCGATGCCGATGCGCGCCAGCTCGGCGGTGGCGAGGGCGACCAGATCGGCGTCGCTGCGCGACCACAGCGCGTCGCCCTCGTCGCAGAAGTACTCGAGGCCGACCCAGACCTTGTCGCGGTCGGCGACCAGCCACGGGCTCCAGTTGTTGAAGATCTGCAGCCGCCCGACCAGCACGTCGGGCTCCTGGATGTAGATCCAGTTGTCGCGCACCGGGCTGCCATCCGTCTCGGCTGAGCCGCAGGCGGTCGAGCAGCAGGCCGACGGTGACGAAGTCGCGGTAGACGCAGGCCGGCGGCGATGGCCGCGACCTCGGGCGGCGGCGGCGTGTCGAGCGCCTGCACCAGGTCGCGGATCGCCATCGTCGAGAAGACCCAGTCGGCCTCCCAGCGCTCGACGGCACCGCTCTCCAGGTGACGGGCGCGCACCGCCGTCACCCGCTCACCGGCGGTCTCCAGCGCCTCGGCCCGCCAGCCGGTGAGCACCTGCCCCCCCTTCTCCCGCACCGAGCGAGCCACCTCGTCCCACATCTGGCCCGGCCCCAGCTTGGGGTAGAGGAACTGCTCGATGAGCGAGGTCTCGGTCCCCTTCTGCGCCACGTCGCGAGCACGGCTGCCGCCCAGGGCGGTGCGGGCGAAGTGGAGCAGCGCCTTGGCGATCGACAGCCCCTTGACACGCTGCGCCCCCCAGGCGGCGCTGATGCTGTCGCACGGGGTACCCCACACCTTCTCGGTGTAGTCCTTGAAGAAGGTGCGGTAGAGCTCGCGCCCGAAGCGGTTGATGAAGAACTGCTCGAGGTTCTCCTCCGGACGGATGGGCAGCGCCACCGCCCGCAGATAGCTCATGCCGATGCGGGCGCTGCGCAGGAGACCGAGCTTGCGCAGGGTGTCGGGCGAGAGGCGGATCGGGTAGTCGAAGAGCTTGCGACGATGGTAGATGCGCGAACGCCGGGGGCGCAGCAGCATGACCCGGTCCTCCCGCTCGGGGTCGGGACCATCGCCCGCGCCGTCGAGGGTGCGCCAGCGGTTCTGGTAGGCGATGCGTACCTGTCCGGCCGGCTGCGGCGACCCGGAGGCAACGCCCGGCAGCGCCTGCAGCGGCAGGAACCGCAGCCACCACTCCATCACCCGATCGCTCTTGGAGAAGAAGCGGTGGCCGCCGATGTCGATGCGATTGCCTCGGTAGCAGACGGTGCGGGCGATTCCCCCCATGTGCTCGCTTGCCTCGAGCACTACCGGCACGATGGCGGTGCGCTCGAGCAGCTCGTGGGCAGCGGCTAGGCCGGCGGGGCCGGCGCCGATGATGACGGCGGTCTGCGGCATGGGGGGTGAAAGGCTATCTGCGGCACCGGGAGCGCACAAGCGCCGCCTTGGGCGCACGCGAGCGGCGGTTGACGGCGGTGCTCCCATGCGGAAACCATTGCGCCACTCACCATGAGGGCTCCTCCTCCAAGGGCCACTGCGCCCGGCGCCGCCACTCCCGGGCTCGCCGACGCGGCTGCGGTCGCCACGCCGGCGGTGCTGCTCGTCATCCTGGGTGCCTTCCTCCTCCTGCTCGAGCAGCGGCATCCCTACTACTTCCTCCAGGACGACAACCGGACCCAGCTGCTGCCGCTCCTGCTGCAGTACGCACGTGCCCTGCGCGGCGGCGAGCTGCCGCTTTACGACTTCCACCAGTTCCTCGGCTCGCCCTCCTTCTCGCTGGTCTCGGTGGCCCTCTTCTACCCTCCCATGTACGGCGCCCTCGCGCTCAGCAGGGTGCTGTGGGGGCACGCCTACGCCACCATCGACCTCCTGGTCGCGGCGCACTTCGCGGTCGGCCTCCTGGGCATGCGCCGCCTGCTGCGCCACCTCGGCGTCTCCTCGCCCGCCGTCGCCCTTGGTGCCCTCAGCTGGCCCCTCGCCAGCATTGCGGTCTACACCGCCACCTCGTGGTGGCTCGTCGCCGGCGTGATTGCCTACCTGCCCTGGATGGTCCTACTGTCGCTGCGGCTGGTCGCAGCGGGCCGCGCCCGGACGATGGCGACGCTCGTTCTCGTGCGAGCGCTGCTGCTCGCCATCGGGCACCTGCAGTTCTTCGTCTACGCGGTCGGCTTCGAGGTTCTCTGCACGCTCCTGGTGGTGGCGGGCCGCGGCGACCGGCGATGGCGGATCCGCGCCGCCAGGCTCTATCTCGCGAGCCTCTACGTGAGCGCGGCGCTGGCGCTGCCGATGGTGGAGCCGGTCTGGCACCATGCCAGCCTGGCGAGCGAGCGTGCAACGCCGTTCGACTACGCCTACTTTCACGACGGCAGCTACGACGTGCTCACCTGGCTCGCCGGAGCGGTCGATCCGTTCCGCGGCGACCCGGCCTACTTCGCGCGGCCGCTGGAGGAGTGGCGCGACCGTGTCCTGCCCTACCTGGCGTTCTGCGGCCACCTGACGCTGCTGCTCGCCCTGGCGCTGCCGCTGCTGCGGTGGCGGGGATGGGTGGCCTCGCCGCTGCCGTTGCCGCTGCGGGGGATCGCCGTGCCCCTCCTGGTTGCCCTCCTGTGGACGGTCGGCGCCCTCGATCGTGGCCTGTACCTGGTGCCGGTGCTCGACCGCTTCCGCTGGCACTTCAAGGTGCAGGTGTTTCTCGTCTTCTTCCTGCTCCTCCTCGCCGCACTGGCGCTCACCGGCTGTCAGCGGGTGCTGGCGCGCCGGCTGGGTGCCCGGCGAGCGCTGGCGGTGGTCCTCGCGGCTCTCGCCCTCCACCTCGCCAGCTTCGCGTGGCTCTATGGCGCCTTCCCCCGCCGCAGCTTCAACTACCGGCGCATGGTCGAGACGCCGCCGCTGCGCGAGCCGCTCGCCGCGCGGCTGCGCAGCGGCAGGATCGTCTCGCTCGGCTTCCTGGCCGCCGACCCCTACGGCGCCGCGCAGCTCGCCTACGACTATGCCTCGGGCTGGGGGCTCTTCCAGTACGCGGGCTACGGCAACCTCCTCTCCCGCCAACATGCCGCGCATCTGGTGGGCTTCCTCGACGGTGGCAAGCGCGACGGCGTCTACAAGCGCCGCGAGGTGCCCGTCCGCGATTTCGAGGCCTGGGGAGTCGCCTGGTACGTGCTGGGAAAGAACGAGGAGGACCCCGGAGAGACGACGTCGTACCGGGCGCTCCTGCGCGCCCACGGCCTGCAGCCCATCGCCGAGGATGCGCGGCGAGTGATCTTCCACGACCCCCACGCGGAGCCGCTGGTGGCGCTGCACGCGGGCCCGACGACGCTGCCGCTGACGCCCGTCGTCGGCGGCAGCTCGCTGCGGGTGCGCTTCCCGGCTGCCGCCAGAGAGCGGCAACTGGTAGCAGGTTTCCTGGCCGTCCCGGGGTTTTCGGCTCGGGGACGCGGCGGGGAGCGTCTCGAGCTCGGCGCCGACGCGCGGGGGCGAATGGTGGTGGCAGTTCCACCCGGCGTGGACGGGGTGCGGCTCGTTTACCGTGAAGCGCAGCTCGAGCGCGGCGTCGTCCAAGCGGCAGCCTTGTTGTTGCTACCCCTGGCGGTGGTGGCGGCGATCAGGGCGAGGGACCGTGCGCGGGAACGGCGGGGTCAGCGGTGAACGCCGTCGGCGCTCCACTGCTGCTGCTCGCCGCGGTGCTCGCCTGCTGCTGGCACCCCTCGGCGTGGCCGGCGGCCGAGCGCCTCGTGACTCGAGCCCTCGGCCGCCCGCGCAGCCCGGCCGCCTTCGCGGCGGCACTGGCCGCCTCGGTCCTCGCCGTCGAGGCGCTGGTGGGCTGGGGGATCGGAATCCCGCAGCCTCGCATCCACGACGAGTTCAGCTACCTGCTCGCCGGCGACACCTTCGCCCACGGCCGGCTGAGCAACCCCACGCATCCGCTCTGGCGCCATTTCGAGACCTTCCACGTGCTGCTGCAGCCAACCTATGCATCCAAGTACCCGCCGGGGCAGGGCATGGCGCTCGCCGCCGGCGAGTGGCTGGGGGCGCCGATCCTCGGCGTGTGGATCTCGGGGGCGCTGTTCTGCGCCGCCGCGGCGTGGATGCTGCACGGCTGGCTGCGCCCGCGCTGGGCGCGGTTGGGGGCGCTGCTGTTGGCGCTCACCGTGGCTGTGGCCACCGCCTGGGACCAGGGCTACCGCGGCGGCTTCGTTGCCGGCGCGGGCGGCGCTCTCGTCTTCGGCGCCGCCGCGCGCCTCCTGCGGCGACCCCGCTGGCACGACGGCATGGCGCTCGGCATGGGGGCGTTCGTCCTCGCCGTCAGCCGTCCCTGGGAGGGCGTCGTGGCCACCGCGGCGGCGATCGCCCCGGTTACCTGGCGGGCGCTCAGGAGTGCCCCCCTGCGGCGGGCGCTGCTCTCGCCGGCGCTCGTCACCGCAGCGATAGTGGTCGCGGGTGCAGCCTGGCTGGCCTACTACGACTGGCGCGTCACCGGCAGCCCCTGGGAGCTCCCCTACCAGCTGCACGATCGCCGTTACGCCGCGGTGCCGATCTTCCTCTGGCAACCGCTGCGCACCGTCGAGCCCTCGCCGCACGAGGCGATGGCGCGCTTCTTTCGCGACTTCGAGGGCGGCGAGTGGCGCCGCCAGCACACCCTGGCGGGCTGGACGGCGGCCACCGTGCGCAAGACGCGGGACATCTGGGTCTTCTTCGTCGGGGCGGCGCTTTCGCCGCTGCTGGTCGGGCTGCCCTGGGCGCTGCGGCGACACGGGCCGCGGCGCGCGGCCGCCGCGGCGGCGACGCTCTTCGCGAGCCAGCTGGTGATCCTTCCCAGTCATCCCCACTACGTTGCCCCGGGGGCGGTCCTTCTCGCCTGCCTGCTCGTCGAGGGTGGACGCGAGCTGCGCCTCTGGCGACCGGCCGGGACTCGGCTCGGTGCGCGTCTGGCGGCCATGGTGCCCTTGCTTGCCCTGCTCTCGATCCCGCTCCGGGCCTGGGACCTGCGGCAACCGCTCGACGAGTGGCATCTCCGCCGCGCCGCCCTCGCGTGGCGGCTGGCCGCGCTCCCCGGGCGCCAGCTGGTGCTGGTGCGCTACAGCCACGGCCACGACTGGTTGGCGGAGTGGGTGTACAACGACGCCGACCTGCGCGGCACGCGTGTCCTGTGGGCGCGTTTCATGGGAGCCGCCGAGGACTGCCGGCTGCTGGCCTGGGAGCGCCACCGCACGCCCTGGCTCCTCGACGTCGTCGAGGAGCTGACGCCGCCGCGGCTGCGTCCCTACCCGCGCCGAGCCTGCGCGGGCGCACGAGCGGCGGCCGGCCCGCTGCCGTCGTCAACGTCTCCCGACGAGGAGCCGAACGTCACCCGCCGCCCCTCCACTCGCCAGGGCTCGGTGAGCAGCCGCCGCAGCGCCTCGGGATAGGCCAGGTGCTCCTGGTCGAGGATGCGCGCGGCGAGCGCCGCCTCGTCGTCCTCGTCGCGCACCGGCACCGCCCGCTGCACGACGATCGGGCCGCTGTCGAGGCCCTCGTCTACGAAGTGCACGGTGCACCCGGAAACCTTGACCCCATGGGCGAGAGCCTGCCGCTGCGCGTGCAGCCCCGGAAAGGCCGGCAGCAGGCTGGGGTGGACGTTGAGGACGCGGCGCGGGAAGGCGCGCAGGAAGTGCGGCGACAGCAGCCGCTTGAAGCCGGCGAGGCACACCCACTCGACGCCGTGCGCGGCGAGCGCCGCCAGGATGGCCTCCTCCTGCGCCGCCCGCTCGGCGTGCTCGCGCACTGGCACGCAGGCGGTGGCGAGGCCGAGGTCGCGCGCCCGTGCCAGGCCGGGGGCCGCCTCCACGTTGGAGACCACCAGCGCCATCGTCGCCGGCAGCTCGCCGCGCGCCATGGCCGCCTGCAGGGCGAGGAAGTTGCTGCCGCGCCCCGAGAGCAGGACGCCGAGCCGGGCCGCGCGGTCCCTCACCCCTCGACGTACTCCACGCCCGGCTCCCCGGCCACCACGTCGCCGAGCAGGATTCCACGGCGCCGCACGCGCTCGAGGTGCGCCATCACCTCGGCCTCGGCGTCTGCCGCCACCACCAGCACCATGCCGATGCCGAGGTTGAAGACCCGGCGCATCTCCAAGGCCCCGATGCCTCCGCGCTCGGCGAGCAGCCGGAACAGCGGTGGCACCGTCCAGGCGGCGGTGCGGATGCGGGCGCGGCAGCCCGGCGGCAGGCTGCGCGGGACGTTGTCGGTGAGCCCGCCGCCGGTGACGTGCGCCAGAGCGTGCAGACCGGGGTGATCGAGCAGCGCCAGCAGCGGCTCGAGGTAGGAGCGGTGGGGCGCGAGCAGCGCCGCGCGCACGGTCGGCATCTCGCGCTGCTCGCCGGCGACCGCGGGCAACCGGTCGTCGATGCCGAGCTGGAGCTGATCGAACAGCACCCGGCGCGCCAGCGAGTAGCCATTGGTGTGCAGGCCGGCCGAGCGTAGGCCGATGAGCGCGTCGCCGACCCCCACCCGCGCCGGGCCGAGCAGGCGCTCGCGCTCGACGATGCCGACGATGAACCCTACCAGCTCGTAGTCGCCGGGCTGGTAGAACCCAGGCATCTCGGCGGTTTCGCCGCCGAGCAGGGCGCAGCCGTTCTCGCGGCAGCCGGCAGCGACACCGCCGACCAGCGCCACCACCTGCTCGGGCGCGAGCGAGCCGGCGCCCACGTAGTCGAGGAAGAAGAGGGGCCGTGCCCCCTGCACCAGGATGTCGTTGACGCAGTGGTTGACGAGGTCGCGGCCGACGGTCGAGAAATCCCTCGCCAGCCTGGCGACCATCAGCTTCGTGCCGACCCCATCGGCGGACGCCACCAGCACCGGATCGCGGTGCGCGCGGCCGAGCGCGAAGAGACCGCCGAAGCCTCCCAGCTCGGAGAGCACGCCCCGCACCGCCGTCGAGCGCACCAGCTCCTTGATCGCGGCCAGCGCGCGGTCCTGGGCGTCGATGTCGACGCCGGCGCTGCGGTAGGCGTCGCCGGTCAAGGGCCGCTCGCCGCGCCCGCGCCCTTCACTCCCCGCCCTCGGCGCGAATCGGGAACAGCTCGCGCTGCCGGGCGTCCTCACCGGCCATCGGCACCCGATACTCCCCCGTCCAGCAAGCGGTGCAGTAGCTCTCCGGGGGACCGGACACCGCGCGCAGCATGCCCTCGCGCGACAGGTAGGCGAGGCTGTCGGCCTCGACGAAGCGCTGGATCTCCGCCACCGGCAGGTTGGCGGCGATCAACTCCTCGCGCGTCGGCGTGTCGATGCCGTAACGGCAGGGCCACTGGGTGGGCGGCGAGGAGATCCGCAGGTGCACCTCGGCGGCACCGGCGTCCTTGAGCATGCGCACGATCTTCTTGGAGGTGGTGCCGCGCACGATGGAGTCGTCGAGCAGCACCAACCGCTTGCCGGCGATCACCTCGCGCACCGGGTTGAGCTTGACCTTCACGCCGAAGTGACGAATCGAGCTCTTGGGCTCGATGAAGGTGCGGCCGACGTAGTGGTTGCGGATCAACCCGAACTCGAACGGCAGCCCCGACTCGCGGGCGTAGCCGAGGGCGGCGAAGACGCCGCTGTCGGGCACCGGACAGACGAGGTCGGCGGCCGCCGGCGCCTCCCGCGCGAGCTGGGCGCCCAGACGCCGCCGCACCTCGGAGACGGCGTCGCCGAAGACGACGCTGTCGGGACGCGCGAAGTAGACGTGCTCGAAGATGCAGCGGCTGGGCTCGGGCACCTGCGGCAGGTGGTGGCTGTCGACGTGCCCACCATGGGCGATGGCCACCTCACCGGGGGCCAGCTCGCGCACCGTCGTGGCGCCGATGAGGTCGAAGGCACACCCCTCGGAGGCAAAGCAGGGGCTGCCACCCATCGCTCCGTTGCCAGGGGCGTCGCCGAGCAGCAACGGCCGGAACCCCCAGGGGTCGCGGGCGGCGATCACTCCATCGCGGCTGATCAACAGCAGGGAGTAGGCGCCCCGCAGTTGCTCGAGCGCCAGCATCAGGGCCTCGACGACGCTCTGCCGAGGGCTGCGCGCCATCAGGTGGAGGATCACCTCGGTGTCGGAGGTGGTCTGGAAGATGGCACCGTCGCGCTCGAGCCGCTGGCGGACCTCCATGGCGTTGACCAGGTTGCCGTTGTGAACCACTCCCAGCGGCCCCATCGAGGTATTGACGACGATCGGCTGTGCGTTGGCGAGCACCGAGGAGCCGGCGGTCGAGTAGCGGGTGTGGCCGATCGCCGCCCGCCCGGGGAGCCGCTGCAGCACCGGCTGCTTGAAGATGTCCGCCACTTCTCCCATGCCGCGCTCGACGTGCATGCGCCCGCCGTCCCAGGAGACGATGCCGGCGCTCTCCTGGCCGCGGTGCTGCAAGGCATAGAGCCCGAGGTAGGCGAAGTTCGCCGCGTCCTCGCGGGCGTCGATGCCGAAAATGCCGCACATGGGGTGTGTTTGGGGAGGCCCCAAGTCTCTCACGGCAGGGGCCCCGGGAGAAGGGTCGCACGCCGGCCAGCACCCTTCGCAACCGTGGCGTGGCAAGGAGAATTTCCTCGCCCGGCGGACGGCGCGGCAAGCCTGCTCTGCTTGGCGCCCGGTTCGGGCCGGGAGGCGGCGGGGTCCGGCCCCGGCCGGCCGCGAGTCCTTACATGCCGAGCGCGAGCGGCAAGGCGGTCGCCCACAGGCGGTGGAGGTCGTCCACGTCGGCCGCCATGCGCGCCCGGCCGCGCAGCTTGAGCGACAGCTTGGTGCCTCCGACCTTGCCGACCTCGTATGCCGCGACGCCGGCGTCCGCCGCCGCCTCGAGCACCACCTTGACCTGCTTCGGCGCCACGGCGACGAAGGCGCGGGCCTGGGTCTCGGAGAAGAGCTGAATGGGCTCGAGCGGCAACTCCAGCTCGGCGCCGAGTCGGCGTGGAAAGGTGGCCTCGGCGAGCGCCACGGCGAGCCCCCCCTCGGCGAGGTCGTGAGCCGTGTGCAGGGCCTGCTCGAACACCAGCAGCCGCAGCAGCTCGGCAAGACGCGCCTCGGCATCCAGGTCGACCGTCGGCGGTCGCCCCTGCTCGACGCCGTGGAGCAGGCGCAGGTATGCCGAGCCGCCGTACTCGCGCTGGTCGTCGCCGAGGAGGACGACCCGGTCGCCGGCCTGGGTGAACCACGACGCCGGCAGCTGTCGCAGGTCGGGGATCACCCCTACCATGCCGATGGTGGGGGTGGGATGGATCGACTGCCCCGCGGTCTCGTTGTAGAGCGAGACGTTGCCGGAAATCACCGGCACCTCGAGGGCCCGGCAGGCCTTGGCGATACCGCGCACGGCCTCGCGGAACTGCCAGCTGATCTCGGGGTTCTCGGGGTTGCCGAAGTTCAGGCAGTCGGTGAGACCGACGGGCTCGGCGCCGACGCAGGCAAGGTTGCGGCCCGCCTCCGCCACCGCCTGCATCGCCCCCTGGTAGGGATCGAGCGCGCAGTAGACCGGGTTGACGTCGCAGGTGAGCGCGACCCCCAGCGGCGTGCCTTTGAGCAGCAGCACCGCGGCGTCGCCGCCGGGGCCGAGCACGGTATTGGTGCGCACCGTCGAGTCGTACTGGCGGGTTACCCACTCCTTGCTGCCGAGCTCGGGGGTGGCGAGCAGCGCCCGCAGCGTGGCGGCGAGGTCGTCGGGCTCGGGCACCTGCGGCTGCCACTGCCGCTGCACGAGGTCGCGCGGCTCACGCACCGGGCGGCGGTAGACCGGCGCGTCCTCGGTGAGGGCGGCGATCGGCAGGTCGGCCACCCGCTCGCCGCGGAAACGGACCTCGGCATGCCGGGAGCCGGTGACCCGGCCGATCTCGGCCACCTCCAGGCCCCAGCGCTGGAAGATGCGGACCAGCTCGTCCTCCATGCCGCGGCGAGCGACGAAGAGCATCCGCTCCTGGCTCTCCGAGAGCATGATCTCGAAGGGACCGAGCCCTCGCTCGCGCAGCGGCACGCGGTCGAGGTCGAGCTCGATGCCGGTGCCACCTCGCCCGGCCATCTCGAACGAGGAGCTGGTGAGCCCGGCGGCTCCCATGTCCTGCACCGCCACCACCGCCCCCGACTTGAGCGCCTGCAGCGTCGCCTCCAGCAGCACCTTCTCGGAGAAGGGATCCCCCACCTGCACGGTGGGCAGCTTGTGCCCGCTTTCCTCGCTGAAGGCCTCGGAGGCCATGGTGGCGCCGTGGATGCCGTCGCGCCCGGTACGGCTGCCGACGTAGAGGATGGGGTTCCCCGGCCCAGCCGCCCGCGCCTTGTGGATGGCGTCGCGACGGGCCACGCCGAGGGCGAAGGCGTTGACCAGGATGTTGCCATCGAAGCAGGGGTGGAAATGCGTCTCACCGCCGACGTTGGGGATCCCCACGCAGTTGCCGTAGTCCCCCACCCCGCGCACGACGCCATCCACGAGGTGGCGCATGCGCGGCGCGTCCAGCGAGCCGAAGCTGAGCGAGTCCATGACGGCGATTGGCCGGGCCCCCATGGTGAAGACGTCGCGCAGGATGCCCCCGACGCCGGTCGCCGCTCCCTGGTAGGGCTCGATGTAGCTAGGGTGGTTGTGGCTCTCCATCTTGAACACCGCCACCCACCCCTGGCCGAGGTCCACGACGCCGGCGTTCTCCCCCGGGCCCTGCAGCACGTACGGCCCCTCGCTGGGGAGCTCGCGGAGATAGACCTTGGAGGACTTGTAGGAGCAGTGCTCGGACCACAGCGCGGCGGCGATGCCGAGCTCGGTGTAGGTGGGGGTGCGGCCGAGCACGGCCACCAGCCGCTCGTACTCCTCGGCCGTCATCCCCTGCTGCTTGGCGAGGGAGACGTCGACCTGCGGCTCGTCGAGGACCGCCGTCACCACCGCCATGGGCTCCCGCCGCGGCGAGCAGCGGCGCCGCCTGTCCCGATCATCGCACCGACCCCGCGCGGCGCCGGCCGACGGCAACCACCGAGTCGGCCACCGAGCGGAACAGCTCGATGCCGTCCGTGTTGCCGAGGATCGACTCCGACCCGCGCTCGGGGTGGGGCATCAGCGCCATCACGTTGCCGGTGCGGTTGGCGATGCCGGCAATCGCCCGCAGTGAGCCGTTGGGGTTGGACTCGGCATCGGCGGCGTCCACCTTGCCCTCCGCCGAGCTGTAGCGAAAGATCACCTGCCCCGCCTTCTCGAGCGCGTCGAGACGGTCGGCGGAGTCGTAGTAGCAACCGTCACCGTGAGCGATGGGGAAGCGAAGCACCTGGCCGCGGCGCAGCCGCTGGGTGCACGGGAGGTCGTCGCGCTCGACGCGCAGGTGCACGTCGCGCGACAGAAACCGCAGGCCGGCGTTCCGGCGCAGCGCCCCGGGCAGCAGGCCGGTCTCGCAGAGGATCTGGAAGCCGTTGCAGATGCCCACCACCAGCCCTCCCGCTTCGGCGTGCCGCCGCACCGCCGCCATGATCGGCGAGTGGGCGGCCATCGCTCCCGGTCGCAGGTAGTCGCCATACGAGAAGCCGCCCGGAAGCACCACCAGCTCGGACGCCTGCAGATGGGTATCGTCGTGCCAGAGAAAGGTCGCCTCCTCGCCCAGCACGTGCTTCCAGACGTGGTAGACGTCGTGGTCGCAGTTGCTGCCGGGGAAGACGACGACGCCGCACTTCATCGCCGACTGCCCTTCGCCGGTTTGCCCTTGGCCGCCGGCGCCTTCGCCGCCTTCGGCTTGAGCTTGGCTGCGGGCCTGGCCGCGCGTGCGGGCTTCGGGGCTGCCTTGGCTGCCTTGGCCGGCTTGGCCGGCTTGGCCGGCTTGGCCGGCTTGGCCGGCTTGACCGCCTTGGCCGGCTTGGCGGGCTTGGCCGGCTTGGCCGCCTTGGAAGCTTGGACGGTCTTCGCAGCCTTGGAACCCTTGGCCGAGCTCGTTGCCTTCGCGGCCTTGGCGGGTGTGGGCGTGCCAGACCTCGGAGTCGGCTTCGCAGGCTGGTGGCCCTTGGCTGGCCGCGACGGCCTCGCCGCAGCTACGGGCTTCATGGCTGCCCTGGGCTGGGCCTTGGCCGGCCGCACCGGCACCGGCGCGGTGGTCTGCACGGATTTGGCCGGCTTCCCCTCCACACTCCCGGCCGTCTTGCCTTTCACAGGTCCTGATGCAGGCTGGCTGGCGGGCTTTGCAACACGGGGCGGCGCGGAGACGATAGCGGCGGCTGGCTTCACCGCCCCCTTCGGAGCGGGAGCGGCCTTGCCCGCGGCCACCGCCACCGGCCTGACCCCACGTCCCGCGATCGCGGTAGCCGGCGCCGGCGCGCCGCGATGGCCGGCGGGCTCGGCGGCGGCGCTCGCGGGGCGCGCCGGTGCTACGGCCAGGGTTCCCGCTCCGCGGTCCCGCCCAGCTGCCTTCCCCCCCTCGCGGCGAGGGCTCCCGGCGCCGTCCCCCGGCAGCTGGACCTCCCACCCCTCCATGATCGGGTTGGCCAGCAGCTCCCGGCACATCGCCTCGACCCGCTCCCGCGCCGCCTCCTGGCGGCCTGCGAGCTCGATCTCGAAGCTCTTTCCGGCCCGCACTTCCGCCACCTCGGCGAAGCCCAGGCGGGCCAGGGCCTGGTGGATCGCCTTGCCCTGCGGGTCGAGCACCTCACGGCGGGGGTAGACCAACACTCTTGCCTTCACAGGATGGGCTCCGAAGCCATGAGAGGTTGTGGGGCGTCGCGGCAACCCGGCGGCGCGGGTGATCTTGCTGGCAAGACTAGCAAAAACGAGGCGCCAAAGCAGCGGGAACGAGGGGCTCGTAGAGACTCCGCCGGCTCGCGGCGGGCCTCGGGCCCAGGGATGTGCCTTCGGGGGAGATCCTCCTGGTGCCAGAATGGCACGAGGAGGCCGCTCGGCTAACCGACGGTCAACCAGGGGGTGGGCTCGAGCTGCCCGGAAACCGTGAGCGCCGCCCGGGCGCGCAGCCGCGCCAGCTCCTCCCCCACCACCGCAGCGGCGAGGGCCGGGAGGTTGTTCACCTGCGAGAGGTGGTAGAGCACGACATGGCTGAGGTCCCGGTGCACGAGCTCGGAGAGCCCCTCCGCCGCGTCGGCGTTGGAGAGGTGCCCGTGTCGCCCGGCCACCCGCTGCTTGAGCGACCACGGGTACGGCCCGTTGCGCAGCATCTCGAGGTCGTGGTTGGCCTCGAGGATGAGGGCGTGGACGCCGGCCAGCCGGGCCCAGGCGAGCCGGCTGCGACAGCCGAGATCGGCCACCAGTCCCACCCGGCCGCCGCCTCCCGGGTCCTCCACCACCACCCCCACCGGCTCGCGCGCGTCGTGGGGCACGGTGAACAGCTCGACGACGAAGCCGGCGGCCTCGAAGGGCACCCCCGAGCGGCAGCAGCGCACCAGCGCCGCCACCTCCGGGCGCAGGGTCATCCCGCCCACCGTGCCGGCGGTGGCGTAGACCGGCACCGGCCGCTTGCGGCAGAGACGCTCGAGGCCGCGCACGTGGTCGAGGTGCTCATGGGTGAGGACCACCGCGTCGAGGTCGGCGAAGCCTAGCCCCACGCGTGCCAGCCGCCGCCTGATCTCACGCGCCGAGAAGCCGGCGTCGACGAGCAGGCGGCGTCCGCCGGCCTCGATCACCACGGCGTTGCCCTGGCTTCCCGAGCCGAGCACGACCAGGCGGAGGGAGCGGCGGGGCGCGCCCGGCGCGGGCGGCGGGACGTCGAGCTCGGGGAAGAGCGAGCGCTGGATCAGCGGGCGCCCCACCGGCTCAAAACTCGTAGGTCCTCCCCTGCTCGAGAAAGTCGATGTCCGGATTGCGCAGTGCCTTGACCTCGGCACAGATGCGGGTGATGCACGGCGGCTTGAGATGGTGCAGGAGGATGGGGACCTTGCGCTCGAGCTTCTCGAGCTCGCGCTCGAGGGTACGCGGCGTCAGGTGGAGCGAGACGTCGGCGATCTCCTGCAGGCCGGTGTCGAAGGAGACGTCGATGCACAGTGCCTTCAGGTCGGGGGTCTGGTTGGCGACCTCCCAGAAGCGGTTGGTGGGACCGGTGTCGCTCGACCACAGCACCGCGCTGTGCCCCTGACGCAGCAGGAAGCCGTGGGTGGGCACCAGGTGGTCGACGGGGATGGGGGTGAAGGTCACACCCTCGAGCTCGAGCGGCACCTCGTCGGCGAGCTCCTCGAACTGCACCGCCGGCAGCAGGTGGTTGGGCAGCCGCGTGAAGTCGGGCCAGGTAGCGTTGTTGAACAGGTACTTGCGGATGGCGTAGATGGTGGCCGGCGAGCTGTGGATGCGGATCGCGCCGTTGCTCTTGCCGTAGACGTTCTCGATGAAGAAGGGGAGCGAGTTGGTGTGGTCCATGTGCGAGTGGGAAAGCACGATCGAGTGCACGCGCACCTGCTCCTCAACCGGCAGGGCCTGCGACAGCGACCCGGCGTCGAGGGCGACGCGGTCGTTGATCAGCAGACAGGTCATGCGGCAATCGATGCTCTCGCCGCCGAAGCCGCCGAGGACCTGGATTCTCATGTGGACCCGGTGGATCTTAAACCTGCTGCACGGAGGCGGACAAGGACGCCAGCAGCCGCTCGCCCGCCTCCAGCGTGAAGGCGCCACGCTCGTAGAGGAGTGCGAAGGCGTTGGCCACCCGAGGGCAGAACTGCCCGCCGGCGCCGCCCGCGATCTCCGTCGCCGCCGCCGCCGCGGTGAGCGCGCGCCGATACGGGCGATCGGTGGTCATGGCGTCGAAGGTGTCGGCGACGCCGATGATGCGCGGGATGAGCGGTAGCCGCTCGGCGGTGAGACCGTCGGGGTAGCCGCGTCCGTCGAGGCGCTCGTGGTGGTTGCGGATGCCCGGCACGAGGTGGCGCAGGCTGCGGATGCGGCCCACCATCTCGGCGCCGTCGACGGTGTGCCGCGCCATGACCTTCGCCTCGTCGGCGTCGAGGCGGTCGGGCTTGCGCAGGATCTGGTCGGGCACCGCGATCTTGCCGATGTCGTGGAGGATGGCCGCCAGACGCAGCTCCTCGAGCTGGCCGGCATCGAGGCCGAGCTCCTGCCCGAGCAGCACCGAGTAGGTCACCACCCGCCGCACGTGGCCGCCGGTGTAGGGATCGCGGCGCTCGATCGCCTCCGAGAGAGCCGTCACCATCTCCAGGAACGAGCGCTTCTGATCGGCGTAGAGGCGGGCGTTGGCCACCGCCGCCGCGAGGATGCCGGCGAACAGCTCCATGCGCCGCAGGTCGTCGGCGGTGAAACCCTCGGCTTCCGCCCGGTTGAGCAGCTGCAGCACGCCGATCGCCGAGCCGCGGGCGATCAGCGGCACGGTGAGGATGTTGCGGGTGGCGAAGTGGGGATCGCGGTCGCCGCCCCACCGCGGGTCCTCGGTCACCTCGTTGACGATCTCGGCCCTGCCGGTGCGGGCCACGCTGCCGACGATGCCGCGCCCAAGCGGCACGCGCAGCGACTGGATCTCCCCCGCGGCACGGCCGCGCACGACGCGGAAGAACAGCTCCTGGCTCTCGTCGTCGAGCTCCCAGATCGAGCTCGACTCGGCGTGGCAGAGCTCCTCGGCCTTCTGCAGCGCCAGCGAGAGCACGCGCGAGAGGTCGAGTGTGCTCGCCAGCTCGACGCCCATCTCGAGCAGCACCTCGTGCTCGAGCAGGCGCCGCTGCAGGTCGCTGTCGGTCATCGGCGGGCGGTCAGAACCGGCTGCCGATCCAGAAGGTGGTCTCGAAGCCCTTCGACAGCGTCTCCCTGCCGTCCCAGCGTTTGGCGAAGTCCCAGTTGAGGTCGAGACCCAGCACGTTGGCGGTGAGGCCCCAGCCATACGACGACTTGGCACCGCGCTGGCCGGTGGCGAAATCGTCCGGCGCCAGGCGGTTGAGGTCGTGGTCCCAGAACTTGAAGGTCTCGCCGGCGTAGTCGAACCAGGCGCCACCGACGTCGAGGAAGATGCGGCCGCGGATCCCCTGCAGCGCGGCGAACGGCAGCACCAGGGCGTCGAGCAGCGGGAAGCGCAGCTCGAGGTTGGTGTAGAAGGCGCGATCGCCGACGAACTCGCGGAAGTTGAAGCCGCGCATGTCGTCGAGACCGCCGAAGTAGAAGACGTTGGGAACCTGCCCCCAGCTGGCGCCGCCGAAAACGCGGAAGGCGAACCCGATGCGCTGGGTGAACGGCACGTACTGCCGGAGGTCGAGCGCGGCGCTGGAGGTGATCGCGCTGGCGTTGGGGTTGATGGCAGTCGACTTGTCGTTGCCGCCGATGTCGGGCGCGTAGTCCCCCTCGAGGCGCCAGCGCCGTCCCGAGATGGGCCCGAACCGGGTCTCGATGGAGGTGTCACCCACCAGCGCCAGCCCGAGCTCGGGGTAGTTGTCGGTGCGCGGCTGGATGAAGGGCAGGAACTGCTGGGTCTGCGGGTCGAAGACGAACTGCTGGAAATCGTACTGCCGCCGCACGTAGCCGAGGCTGGCCTCGACGCGGTGGTGGAGGTTGAACGGATAGAAGACGAAACCGCGCGCCCCGGTCTGACGGAACGCGGAGCGGCGGGTGAGGTTGCCAGCGTCGCTGATACCCAGGAAGAAGGTGCGCTGGTCGTAGAGGTCGGCGCCCCACTGCAGCCGCCGCGACAGGTTCATGTAGATGACGTCGAAGTCGGAGAAGCTCGCCACCGAGTCGAACAGCACGAACACCCGGCGATCGCCGAGGTAGTCGGACAAGGTGAGCTGGGTCTGCGACACCACCAGCTGGTCGCTGGTGATGCCGACGCCGACGTCGCCGTCCTCGAGGAACAGCTTGAGACCGCGGTAGCGCTCCTTGTTCTCGTCATTGAGGGTGACCTGGATGTCCGGCTCGTAGCGCTGCACCGCCGGTTGCGGCGTGGGTGGCTCGGTGGTGAGGCCGGTGAGGGTCTCGATCACCGGCGGCTGCTGGTCGAGGTCGCCGCGGTAGAGGTCGAAGTTGCCCTTCCAGTAGCCGCTGTAGATCAGCGCCCGCGTGCCGTCCGCGCGTTCGACGACTCCGGGCATGTAGCAGCCGGTGACGGCGTTGGTGTGCTGTCGCACCTCGCCGGTGGTGAGGTCGAGCGAGTAGACGTTCTCGAAGCCGTTGCGATCCGAGGTGAAGAACAGCGTCTTGCCGTCGTGAGTGATGGCGGGATCGAGGTCGCTCCAGTCGCCACGCGTCAGCTGCCGGCGGTCGCTCGGGTCGGCGAGGTCGAGGCGAAAGAGCTTCTCGTAGGCTCCCACCTCCGAGCTGTAGATGAGGTACTTGCCATCGGGCGTGAACACCGCGCCGCCGTCGAAGCGGTCGTCGCCGGTGAGGTTCTTCACCGCGCCGCTCTCGACGTCGAGCAGGAAGATGTCGAAGTGGCCGCCGAGGTTGCCGGCGAAGGCGATGGTGCGCCCGTCGGGGCTCCAGGCAGGCGAGAAAGGCTGCTCGACATCGAGGTCGATGATGCGCTTGACGCCGCCGTGGATGACGTCGATGAGCAGCAGGCTGCGCCCTTTCTCGCGCTTGGCGAAGGCCGCCAGCCAGTTGCCGTCGGGCGAGAAGGCGAGGTCGGAGCCCGAGCGCCGCCGGGCCCCCGACGCGAACTGGGCCGAGATGTACTGATACTTGCTCGTCCACCCCTTCGTCAGGTTGCGCATCGGTTTGCGTTCCCGGCTGTCGAAGAGGATGACGTCGAGGTCCCGGGCCGGCGTGCCGATCGCCGCCACCAGGTCGCCCGACGGCGAGACCGCGGGCGCGAAGAACTCGGCCCCGCGCCCCTGCTCCTGGAAAAAGCGTCTGCCGAAGTAGCTCGGTTCGCCGGTCGCCACCAGCGCCGGCAGGTACTTCTCGCGCAGCCAGCGCCGGAAGTCGGCGTCGAAGTCCTCGGGCTCGACGCGGAAGGCGCGCTTGAGCGCGCGATCGACGTTGCCGCCCAGCGTGCTGCGGTACTCGTAGAGGAAGTCGAGCACGCCCTGGGCTCCCCACTTCGACTCCATGAAGTCGAAGACCGAGTGGCCAAAGCGATACTGGAAGTAGAGGCTCCCGGAGGGGTGCGCGATGCTGGGCACCTGGTCGTTGACCACCGCGTCGCGCAGGAACATCTTGTCGGAGGTGGTCTCGTCCTTGCCGTAGTAGCTGGCCATCCCTTCCACCAGCCAGGTGGGGGGCTGAGCGGTGAGGCTGCGGCTGATCTTGCCGCCGAAGATGAGGTGGTACTGGAAGATGTGGGTGAGCTCGTGGCGGATCAACGAGATCTGCTCGGCATCGGGCAGGTCCACCGGCAGCACCATGCGGAAGCGCACGTCGGTGGCGAAGGCGCCGGTGGCCTCATCGGTGAAGTCGAGGGTGACGTTGTTCTGCTCGAACTCGGAGTGGGTCTTGTAGAAGATGAGCGGGGTCGAGCTCTCGATCTGGTAGTCGAGCCGCCGCGACAGCTCGTCGTAGGCGCTCTCGGCGTAGGACACCACGCGCTGGAGCAGCTGCTCCTCGGCGTCGTAGTAGTACACGTCGAAGTGCGGCGCGTGGTAGACGTTCCACTTGAAATGCCGATACTGGATCTTGTTCTTGCCGAAGGCCTGGGCCGGGGCCGACGCCGGCGTCAGCAGGGCAAGCAGCAGGGCGGCACCGGCGGCGAGGGCGAAGGACGAGCGCGGGTGGCGTGGGCGGTGGCTCATGGCTTTCCCCGGTCAGGGTGCGTAGAGAGTGCGCGTGGCTTCCACGTCTTTCTTGGCGAAGATACCGACGATGCGGTCTTCGAGGGCGTAGAGGTTCTGGAACATGCCCTCGACGGGGTCCGCCCGCGACCCCTCGAGGGTCTTGAAGTCCTTGAAGTTGTCCGTGTAGAGCAGCTCGCCGGTGGCGCCGTCGTACACCTGCATGAGGATGTCGAACTCGAAGCCGGTCTCCTCGACGAGCACCTGGCGGTAGTAGGTGCGGCCGTCGTAGGGGCTGGTGTACTCCTCCAGCCGATAGCCGCTCTTGTCCTGGATGTCGAAGTCGAGGCTGCCGGCAAGGATGAGGTCGCTCTTGGTGCGCTCGCCGAGAGCGCGCCAGAAGTCGTGGTCGTGCGACAACGCCTCGAAGTCGTCGCTGGGGTACTCGACGCCCTCCGCCGCCTCGACGTCGAGACCGCTGTCGCGCTTGAGCACCTTGATGAGGTAGCGGTGGAAGTCCCCCCGGATGTCGACGTCCTTGCCGCGGAAGGTGCTCTCCCCCTCCTGCTTCACCACCTGGAAGGGAACGACGGCGAGCTTCTTGTGGCCGGTGAGGTCGAGCGCGGCACGCACCGGCAGCTTGAGCTTGACCTGCACCCAGCCGGCGCCGGCGGCGCCGGTGCCGAGGGCCGCGAGCAGGGCGAAGGCGAGAGCGAGGCGGCAGCGGCGAGGCTCAACCATGGGAGGCGCCTCCGGCGATCGAGGGCTGCGAGGTGGCCGCCAGCGGCGGCGTCGGCTGCGGCTCGGGGGGGTAGAGCGGTGGGATGTTGGGAGGCTCCCCCCCTGGAGGCTGCGCCGGTCCCGGCGTCGCCGGCGGCTCGGGGGAGGTCGGTCGCGGTGGGGTGGGAGTGCCGGAGTCGGCCGCGGGGGTGGCCGGCACCGCCGGCTTGCCGTTCTTGCCCTCCTCGCCACGAGCGCGGAAAGACTCGTAAAAGCTGACGAAGCGATCGTAGTTCGCCTTGAGGTCGGCGTCGCCGGGGGCGACCGTGAGCGCCTGCTTGTAGTAGTCGAGCGCCTGGTCGAACTTGCCCAGCGCCTCGCTCGCCACCGCCAGGTTGTTGAGCACCCTGGGGTCGTTGCCCCCCTGCAGCCGCTGCGCCTGCTGGAAGCGGAAGAAGGCCTCGCTCCACAACCCGCGGCGGGCCATGCTGGTACCGAAGCGCAGCTGCGACTCGGCAGTCGCGGGCGAGCTGTGCGAGGAGCCACAGGCCGCCACCGGCAACGCCAGCATGAGGGCGAGGGAGACGAGGCGAACCCGCGTCGGCATCGGCGACCCCCTTGACCGAGCCTTCTCCGCGGTACGCGACGCGGCCGCGGCATAGCTCTGAGCGACGGTGAGTATACCCACCCCTTCGCGCAGGTTCTGTCAAGAGTCGTAATGGGCCCCGAACCGGGAGCGAACGTACCGACGCTTTGCGTCTGGGGCAGCATGGTGCGACGTCGAGCCGCCACTCCGGCGGACGTGCTGATAGCCGTCAATGCGGCGCCGATGGCGAGAGCGAGCGTCTGCCGCCTCGCCCTCGACCTCGAGGCATGGTGGCCCCGGGACACCGGTCCGGCGCGGTTGCTGGCGCCCCGCCTGGGCGTGCCCAGGAGCGCCGTCGTCCAGGCGCGCCTCGTCGCCCGCACCGCGGCGGCCGTCGCCGCCGCCGAACGCGAGGCGGCGTCGCGCCTCGGCGCCCGCGTGCTGACGCAGCTCGACGCCGACTACCCGGCGACCCTGCGTCACCTGCCGCTGCCACCGGCGGTGCTCTACTGTCGAGGCACGCTCCCGGCGCCGCTCGCCCCGACGCCCGACCGTCCCGGCGCCGCAGTGGCGATCGTCGGCTCCCGCCACCCCACGGTCTACGGTCGCGAGGCAGCGTGGCTCTTCGCCCGCGACCTCGCGCGCGCCGGGGTCGTGGTGGTCTCCGGCTTCGCCCGCGGCGTCGACGCGGCCGCCCACCGCGGCGCCCTCGCCGGTGGCGGCGCGACGGTGGGGGTGCTGGGGTGCGGCCTCGACGTGCGCTACCCCGCCGAGCACCACCCGACGCTCGCCGCCGAGGTCGCGGCAGGGGGGGCGCTGCTCTCCGAGCTGCCGCTGGGGGCGCCGCCGCGCAAGCTCCACTTCCCGGTCCGCAACCGGCTCATCGCCGCGCTCGCTCGCGCCACGCTGGTGATCGAGGCCACCGAGCGCTCGGGGTCGTTGATCACCGCCCGCTGCGCCCTCGAGCTGGGACGCGAGGTCCTCGCCCTCCCCGGCCGCATCTTCGACGACACCGCCGCGGGCCCCAACGCCCTGCTCGCCGATGGCGCCCGGCCGGCCCTGCACCCGCGTGACCTGCTCGCCGAGCTGGGCATCGACGCCGCCGCCCCGGCCGAGGTGTCGCCGCCGCTGCCAGGGCTCGCCGCGCGGCTGTGGGACGCCCTGCCTGCGGGCGCCGTCCTCGGGGCCGAGGAGCTCGCCGCCCGCTGCGCCGCCGCCATCGACGAGACCCTCGCGGAGCTGCTCGAGCTCGAGCTCGCGGGCTGGGTGGCGCGGCTGCCGGGACCGGCCTACTGCCGACGCCCGTGAGGGAGCCTCGGAGGGGTCGAGACGAGGGGGTGTGCTAGGTTGTGCGGCCGCGGCCGGGTCCCACCCTCGGGCCCGTCGGCTCGATCGCCTCACCCGCCGCGTCGCTGCACCCGACCCATGAAGCTCGTCATCGTCGAATCGCCCGCCAAGGCGCGCACCATCGAGAAGTTCCTCGGCAGCGACTACCGCGTCGAGGCGAGCTACGGCCACATCCGCGACCTGCCCAGCTCGGCGTCCGAGGTTCCGGCGGCGCAGCGCAAGAAGGGGTGGGCGAAGCTCGGCGTCGACACCGAGCACGGCTTCACTCCGCTCTACGTCGTCCCCAAGGACAGCCAGAAGAGGGTCTCCGAGCTCCGCAAGGTGGTGGCCAAGGCCGACGAGCTGCTGCTCGCCACCGACGAAGACCGCGAGGGGGAGTCGATCAGCTGGCACCTGCTCGAGGTGCTCGCGCCGAAGGTGCCGGTGCGGCGAATCACCTTCCATGAGATCACCCGTCCCGCCATCCGGGCGGCGCTCGAGAACCCCCGTGACGTCGACGACCAGCTGGTGCGCGCCCAGGAGACCCGGCGCATCCTCGACCGCCTCTACGGCTACTCGCTGTCGCCGGTGCTATGGAAGAAGGTGCGCACCAAGCTCTCCGCCGGGCGGGTGCAAAGCGTGGCGCTGCGCCTGGTCGTCGAGCGCGAGGAGGAGCGCCAGCGGTTCCAGAGCACCGAGTACTGGGACGTGGTCGCCCGCCTCGCCGCCCGTGGCGGCGAGCTCAGTGCCACCCTGGTGGCGATCGGCGACCGCCGACTCGCCACCGGCCGCGACTTCGACCCCACCACCGGCAGCCTCGATGTTGCCGCCGATTCCGCAGGAGCCGGTGTCGTGGTGCTGGGGCGCGAGGATGCCGAGCGGGTGGCGGCGGCGGTCACCCGCCACCCGTGGCGAGTGAGCCGCGTCGAGAAGAAGGAGGTGCGCCAGCGCCCCCTGCCCCCCTTCACCACCTCCACCCTGCAGCAGGCGGCGAGCTCGCGCCTGCACATGTCACCCAAGCAGACGATGGCGGTGGCGCAGCGACTCTACGAGGGCATCGACCTCGGCGGCGGGGAGCGCGAGGGGATCATCACCTACATGCGCACCGACTCGGTGACCCTCGCCGACAAGGCACTCCACGACGCAGCGGCGCTCATCCGCTCGCGCTGGGGGGCGGACTACCATCAGGAGCACCGCTACCGCACCAAGAGCAAGGTGGCGCAGGAGGCGCACGAAGCGATCCGCCCCACCGAGGTCGCTCGCACCCCCGAGCAGGTCAAGGCCTTCCTCTCGCGCGAGGAGCTCGCGCTCTACACCTTGGTCTGGCAGCGCACGGTGGCGTCGCAGATGGCGGACGCCCTGCTCGACCGCACCACCGTGGACCTGGTGGTGCCGGCGGCAGGCGATTCGGGCTCGAGCGAGCTGCGCGAGCCGCACACCTTCCGTGCCAGTGGCTCGATCCTGCGGTTCCCCGGGTTCATGACCGTCTGGGGCGGCGAACGCGAGGACACGCTGCTGCCACCGCTCGCCGAGGGGGACCGCCTGGCGCCCGCAACCGGCGCGGCCGGAGGGCAGGTGGTCGGCGCTACCCCGGAGCGCCACGAGACCCGCCCGCCGGGGCGCTACACCGAGGCGGCGCTGATCAAGAAGCTCGAGGAGGAGGGAATCGGCCGCCCCTCCACCTACACGCCGACGCTGTCGACCATCCAGGACCGCGGCTACGTGCTCAAGAAGGGGGATGCGCTCGTCCCCACCTACGTCGGCATGGCGGTCATCCACCTGCTGCGCGAGCACTTCCCCCAGTACGTCGACGTCAAGTTCACCGCTCGCATGGAGGACGCCCTCGACGACATCGCCCGCGGCGAGGTCGACTGGATCGACTTCCTGTCGCGCTTCTACTGGGGCGAGTCGGCAGCCGAGGCCGAGGCCCACCATCACCGCACGGGGCTCGTGCAGCGGATCGAGGAGGCTCTGCCGCGCATCGAGTACCCGGCCATCGAGGTTGGCCGCGACCCCGAGACCGGCCAGCCGATCACCGTCCGCATCGGCCGCAGCACGGTGTACGTGCAGCGCGGTGACGCGGGCACCGCCGAGGGGGGCGAGCGCACCGCCGACCGCGCCACGGTGCCGGTCGACCTGCTGATCGACGAGCTGACGCTCGAGAAGGTGGTCGAGCTGCTGGCCCACCGCTCGCGCGGCGAGGAGCCGCTGGGCACCCACCCGCAGAGCGGCGAGAACGTCTACGTGAGGGTGGGCCCCTACGGACCCTACGTGCAGCTCGGCGAGGGCAGCGACGGTGAGCGCCCGAAGCGAGTGAGCCTGCCCCCCGGCGTCAAGCCCACCGAGGTCGAGCTGCCCATGGCGCTGCGCCTGCTGTCGCTGCCGCGGCTGCTCGGCGTCGACCCCGAGAGCGGCAAGGAGGTCACCGCCGGAATCGGACGCTACGGCCCCTACGTGCAGCGCGGCTGGCAGTTCCAGAACGTCAAGAGCGTCGACGAGATCTTCTCGATCTCGCTCGAGGAGGCTCTCGCGCGGTTGGCCGAGAAGGGGCAGACGGTGCTCAAGGAGCTCGGCCCCCACCCGCAGAGCCAGGGCGAGGTGCGGGTGCTCGCCGGTCGCTTCGGGCCCTACGTCACCGACGGCACCCTCAACGCCAGCCTGCGCAAGGGTAGCGATCCTGCGGCGATGACCCTCGACGACGCCGTGGCACTGCTGGCGGAGAGGGGCAAGCCGAAGGGATCGGGCAAGGGGCGGCGCAGCCGCCCGGCTCCGGTGCGGGCCGCGGCGGCCAAGGCCAAGGGGGCGAGCAAGCCCAAGGCGGCGGGCGCTTCCCGCAAGCGCGCGACGAAGACCTGAAGGCCGCGGACCCGCGGGCGCGGCGCCCGACCCGCGCACGGTGAGCGACGCCGCGGCGGCGCCTACAACCGCGACAGCGCGTCGAGGTCGAAGCGCTCGAGCACGGCTCGCAGGCGCTGCGGGTCGCGGTAGTCGGCGGCGTCGGCCACCGCCCGCAGCTCGACGCCGCCGAGGCGCACGAAGAGGTGGTGCCCCTCGACGCCGCGCGCCGGCCAGCGTCCGAGGCGCAGTGCCCAGGCGGCGCGCTCCGCCGCCGGCAGCGCCCCGCGCCAGAGGAGGTGGAGCCACACCGCGCGGGGCGCGTTCTCGCCGTCCCCCTCCATGAGGTCGATGCTCACGAAGTCGGCCTCCGGCAGGTCGTCGTAGGCCACCCGCCAGCGGAAGCCGGCGAGCGGCCCCGTCAGCGGCGGCAGCAGACGGCCCACCAGGCGTTCGGCCTCGACGCGCTCGGCGGCGGTGAGCTGCCCTGGGCGGGCACCCTGGCGGAGCAGCTGCGAGAGCCGCGACGCCCGGCCACCACCCGCGCCGGTGCCGGCCGCCGGGCGCTCCGGGCTGCGCCGGCAGGCGACCAGTGACGCCACTCCGAGAAGTGCCAGCGCGAACGCCCCGAGCGGGAGCAGGCGCGGTGGACGGCGGGAGGCGTGGCGCATGGTGGTGGAGTGCCCGCGCAGGGCCGCGAGCGACGCGGAACCTATAATAATCACGTGACATCGCGTGTGCAGGTGGTGGGTGGCGGCCTCGCCGGCAGCGAATGCGCCTGGCAGCTGGCCCGCCGCGGCGTGCCGGTCGTGATCCACGAGATGCGGCCGCTGCGACCGACGCCGGCGCACCACACCGACGCCTTCGCCGAGCTGGTCTGCTCGAACTCGCTGCGCAGCGACGACGCCGAGCATCCCGCTGGGCTGTTGAAACGCGAGATGGAGTCCTTCGGCTCGCTGGTGATCGCCGCGGCGCGCGCCGCCGCGGTCCCCGCCGGCGGCGCCCTGGCGGTGGATCGCGACCGCTTCTCCGCCCTCGTGACCGCGACGCTCGCCGCCCACCCGCTCGTCGAGGTGCGCCGCGAGGAGGTGCTCGAGGTGCCCGCCGTCGAGGGCCCGGCGGTGGTCGCCACCGGGCCGCTGACCTCCCCGGCACTCGCCGCCTCGCTGCAGCGCCTGCTGGGGGCCGAGTACCTCTACTTCTACGACGCCATCGCCCCCATCGTCGACGCCGAGACGCTCGACCTCTCGCGGCTCTTCTGGGCTTCCCGCTACGGCAAGGGAGGTGGCGAGGACTACCTCAACGCCCCGCTCACGAGGGCGGAGTACCTCGCCTTCGTGGAGGCGCTGGCGACCGCCGAGGTGCTGCCGCTCCACGACTTCGAGCGCGCCCTCTTCTTCGAGGGCTGCCTGCCGGTCGAGGAGATGGCGCGCCGCGGTGTCGACACCCTGCGCTACGGGCCGTTGAAGCCGGTGGGGCTGGAGGCACCCGACGGCCGCCGCCCGTACGCGGTCGTCCAGCTGCGCCAGGAGAACCTGGCGCGCACCCACTTCAACCTGGTGGGCTTCCAGAGCCGGCTCAAGTGGGGCGACCAACAGCGCGTGCTGCGCACCCTTCCCGGTCTCGAGCGGGCCGAGTTCGTGCGCCTCGGCCAGGTGCACCGCAACACCTTCGTCTGCTCACCGGTGCACCTCGACGCCCACTACCGGCTGCGGGCGCGCCCGGCAGTGCGGCTGGCGGGCCAGGTCACGGGCGTCGAGGGGTACCTCGAGTCCGCCGCCACCGGCCTCGCCATCGGTCTCTACCTGGCGCGGGAGGCCGACGGCGCGCCGGCGCCACCGCTGCCCGCGACCACCGGGCTCGGGGCGCTGGCCCGCCACCTCACCGAGTCCGACCCCGCCAGCTTCCAGCCCGCGAACGTCAACTGGGGGCTCTTCCTGCCGCTCCCCGCCCGCGTCAGCCGCGAGGAGCGCAAGCGCGCCTACGCGCGGCGCGCGAGTGAGGAGCTCGCCGCCTGGGCGGCCCGCGCCGGCGTGCCGCTCGAGACCACCCGTGCCGGCGAGCTGCCACCGGCCCGGCTCGCCGGAGCGCAGGTTGCCTGACTCGCGGCGGCCCGCCGCCCGCCGTCGATGAGCCCGCGACCCGCCTCCGGCTCACTCCCGGGGTTGACCGCCCGCTACCTCGAACATCTCGCGGAGGAGCGCGCCCTGGCCGCGCA
The DNA here is from genome assembly GCA_963837455.1 of Thermoanaerobaculia bacterium. Classification (GTDB taxonomy): domain Bacteria; phylum Acidobacteriota; class Thermoanaerobaculia; order Multivoradales; family JAIOJS01; genus DASYQD01. Next base: position 858,603 of record CAWINM010000001.1, read on the forward strand.
CACGCTGCGCGCCTACGGCGCCGACCTCGACCGCTTCCTGCTCTTCGTCGGCCGCGACTGGCTGGGCTGCGACCCCGACACGGTGGCACCGGATCAGGTCGACCCCGACGCCGTGCGGGCCTTCCTCGGTGCCCTCGGCCGCGAGGGGCTCGGCAGGAAGAGCCAGGGGCGCGCCCTCGCCGCCGTCCGCGGGCTCTTCCGCTGGGCGGTGCGCGAAGGGCTCCTGCCCGCCTCGCCGGCGGCGCCGGTACGCACGCCGAAGGTGCCGCAGCGGCTGCCGCGCCACCTCCGTCCGGCCGAGATGGAGGCAGTGCTCGAGGCGGCAGCCAAGCCAGGTGACTCGCCGGCCGCCGGCCGCCTCGGCCTGCGCGACCGCGCCCTCGTGGAGCTGCTCTACGCCAGCGGCCTGCGGGTGGGGGAGTTGGTCTCGCTCGACTGGCGCGACCTCGACCTGCAGGGGCGCGTGCTGCGGGTGGTCGGCAAGGGGGGCAAGGAGCGAATGGTCCCCTTCGGCACCCCAGCCGCAGGCGCGCTGCGGGCCTGGCTCGCGGCCTGGGAGGAGGTGCGGGCGGAGGAATCCCCCCAGGAGGGGATGCCGGTCTTTCTCAACGCCCGCGGCGGCCGCCTCTCAGACCGCTCGGTACGCCGCATCCTCGACCGCTGCGTCGCGCAGGCAGCGATCGCCACCGGCGTGCACCCGCACACCCTGCGCCACAGCTTCGCCACCCACCTGCTCGAGGCAGGCGCCGACCTGCGCGCCATCCAGGAGCTGCTCGGCCACAGCTCGCTCTCCACGACGCAGCGCTACACCCACGTCGAGGTGGAGCGGTTGCTCGCGGTCTATCGCCAGGCTCACCCGCGCGCCAAGGCTTGAGGCTGGCGGCGCCGAGGGGGCGGGCGGCGCTTCGTCAGGCCGGCTCCCCGACCCGCCGCCCCATGTCTCCCCGCACCGGCCCCGAGACGGTTCCGCCGGGGAACGTCCACGGAAGCCTCGCCGGCCGGTCCCACGCTGCCCCCTGGGGATCGTCGGCCAACGGGCCAAGGCCGCGCTGCTGGTGCTCGACGAGCCGACCACCGGCCTCGACCCGGTGGCGCGCCACGAGGTCCTCGCCGAGCTCATGGCGGTGCTCGCCGACGAGCGCCGCACGGTGCTCTTCTCGTCGCCCAACACGCTCGACGTCGAGCAGATCTCCGACCTCATCACCTCCTCGAGGACTGGTAGTTCAGCGCGGGCCATTCTCGGCTACGTCGCCGCCGGCGGCGTCGCCGTCGCCCCTGCTCGGAACCGGCGGCGAGGCCGCCTTCTTCGCCGGCTCGGTGCTGCTGCTCACCGTGCTGATCGCGGTGGGCAGCCACCTGACGATGGCGACGGTGGTGGCCGAGCGCACGCAGCAGACCCTTCCCTTCGCGATGAGCCTGCCGATCTCGCCACGCCAGTAAACGACCGCCAAGATCCTCGCAACGGCGAGCGCATCCGTTGGAATGGGCCGGTGCCGGCGCTGCTCGTCGGCGAGCTCGCCGTCATCGCCCTTTCCCTCGCCGCCACCGTCCTCGTCCAGGAGCGCAAGACGGACTTCCTGTGACCGCCTCCGGGGAGCGCCGGCGGCGCGGTGCCGGCCGCGACCCCGGTGCTAACATCCCCGCCCCATGGCCGCGCCCCCGCCGCTGCGCTCCACCACGGTGCTGCTCGTGCGCCGCGACGGTCGCGTGTGCATGGGCAGCGACGGCCAGGTGACCCTCGGCGAGGCGGTGGTCAAGCACTCGGCGTCGAAGGTCAAGCGTACGGCGCGCGGCAAGGTGCTGGTAGGATTCGCCGGCGGCGGCGCCGACGCCCTCGCGCTCTTCACCCGCTTCGAGGCCAAGCTCGAGGAGCACCGCGGCAACCTCGAGCGCGCCGTCGTCGAGCTGGCCAAGGACTGGCGCACCGATCGCGTGCTGCGGCAGCTCAGGCGATGATGATCGTCGCCGACCGCGACGCAGGCCTTCCTCCTCTCGGGCAACGGCGACGTGATCCAGCCCGACGAGCGGCCTGCTGGCGATCGGCTCGGGCGGCAACTACGCGCTCGCCGCGGCGCGCGCGCTGCTGCGCCACACCGACCCTCGACGCGCCGCCGAGATCGCCGCGCGAAGCGCTGCGGATCGCCGCCGAGATCTGCATCTACACCAACGACCAGCATCACCCTCGAGGAGCCTCCTGAGCGCCGCGACGCCCGCCACTGCCAACGGCAGCGCGGCGCCTCTGCCGGCTCGCTCGAAGAGATGACGCCGCGGCAGATCGTCGCCGAGCTCGACCGCTACATCGTCGGGCAGGCACGCGGCCAAGCGGGCGGTGGCGATCGCCCTGCGCAACCGCTGGCGCCGGCAGCGGCTGCCGCCGGCGATGCTGCGCGACGAGATCTACGCCCAAGAACATCCTCATGATCGGCCCCACCGGAGTCGGCAAGACGGAGATCGCCCGCCGGCTCGCCAGGCTCGCCCGCGCGCCGTTCGTCAAGGTCGAGGCCTCGAAGTTCACCGAGGTCGGCTACGTCGGGCGCGACGTCGAGTCGATGGTGCGCGACCTGGTGGAGGTCGCGGTCGAGCGATGGTGCGCGAGGAGAAGCGCGAGTCGGTGCGCGCCGCGCGCCGCGCGAGCGCGGCCGAGGAGCGCCTGCTGCGACCTGCTGCTGCCCGCGCCGGCCGCGGCCCAGCTCCGCGCCCGGGATGCGGCTCGGCAGCTACGGCGCTGCCGGCGCCGAGCACGCCGCAGCCGACGCCGCGGCCGAGCCCGGCGCCGCACCCGCGAGAAGCTGCGCGAGCAGCTGCGGGCAGGGCAAGCTCGACGACCGCGAGGTCGAGGTCGAGGTCGAGGAGCAGCGGCGTGCCGAGCTTCGAGATGTTCACGCCGCAAGGCGTCGAGGAGATGGGCATCAACCTCAAGGACATGCTGCCCGGCCTCTTCGGCGGCAAGAGCCGCAAGCGGCGGGTGATCACGTCGCCGAGGCGCGGGAGATCCTGGCAGCAGGAGAGCGACGAGCTCATCGACCGCGACCAGGTGAGACAGCGAGGCGCGTCGAGCGCGTCGAGCAGGCCGGCATCGTCTTCCTCGACGAGATCGACAAGATCGGCGGGGCGCGAGGGCGGCGCGCGGCCCGGACGTCTCGCGCGAGGGCGTGCAGCGCGACCTGCTGCCGATCGTCGAGGGGACGACGGTGACCACCAAGTACGGGCCGGTGCGCACCGACCACGTCCTGTTCATCGCCGCCGGCGCCTTCCACGTCGCCAAGCCCTCCGACCTGATCCCCGAGCTGCAGGGGCGCTTCCCGATCCGCGTCGAGCTCGAGCCGCTCGGCGAGGACGACTTCGTGCGCATCCTCACCGAGCCGCAGAACGCCCTCACCAAGCAGTACCAGGCGCTGCTCGCCACCGAGGGCGTGACGCTCGAGTTCGACCGACGGACGCCGTCGAGCGAGATCGCCCGCATCGCCGTCGAGGTCAACGCGCGCACCGAGAACATCGGCGCCCGCCGCCTGCCCACGGTGATGGAGAAGCTGCTCGAGGAGGTGTCGTTCGAGGCGCCCCACATGGAGGGGGTGCAGCTGGTGGTCGACGACACCTACGTGCGGCGCGCCCTCGAGGGCATCGTCGAGGATCAGGACCTGAGCCGGTATGTTCTCTAGGGCTCCAGGCAGGGGAGGGACGGTCGCGATGGCGGGCAGCAGCTGGCAACGAGAGACGACCGCGACGGCGCGGCGGGCCGCGACCGCGGTGGCGCTGGCGGCGCTGTGCCTGGGGGCGACCGCCTGCGGCAAGAAGGGCGACCCGACGCCGCCCACGCGGGTGATCCCCAACCCGACGAAGGACCTCAGCGCCTCCCAGCGCGGCGACCAGTTGGTGCTGCGCTTCTCCTACCCGGCCACCACCACCGCCGGCGCCAAGCTCCCCGGCCTCGCGGCGGTCGAGGTGTGGGAGCTGACGCGGCCGCTGCCCGCCAACTCCAAGCAATACCCCCTCGTCGACGCCTCCGAGGCGGCTGCCGCCGCGAAGAAGATCGCCACCCTGAGCGGCGCCGAGCTCGAGAGCGCCATCGAGGGCGGTCAGGTCGCCGTGCGCCTGCCGCTGCCACCGGTCGAGCCGCCGCCGGCCCCCGCCGCCACGCCGACCCCCACGGCGACGGCTGCCGCGACCCCGGAGACCTCGCCGACACCCGAGCCGTCCGCGACGCCCACTCCGACGCCGACGCCAGCCCCCCCCGCACAGCCCATGGCGGCGCCGGCTCCCGCGGCGGCTCCCGCTCCGGACGGCTCGGCCGCCGCTGCGGCAACCGGCGCTCCCGAGGCAACGGCCGCTCCGGAAGCAGCCGCCACTCCCGCCGGCACGGCCGCGCTCGAGGGGACCGCCGCCGCCCCCGGTGCCACGGCGGCTCCCGCGGCGGCCGCCACGCCCGGCCCCACGCCTGCCGCTGCCGCGGGCGCGACGGCTGCGGCGACGCCGACTCCGACCCCAGCCCCGACCCCGCTGCCGGGACCGGTGCCGCCGCCGCAAGGCGGCGTCCTCCACGGCTACGCGATCAAGACGGTGGCCAAGGAGGGGGAGACCTCGGCGTTCTCCAACCTCGCCATGCTGCTCCCGGTGGCCGCACCGCAGCCCCCGACTGGCCTCGAGCTCGAGCCGCGGGCACACGGCATCGCAGTGGCCTGGAAACCGGCCGGCGAGGGTGAGGGCTTTGCCGTCTACCGCCGGCTGGCGGCCAGCCGCGCCTACGGCGAGCCCCTCGCCACCCCCGGGTCGGCGGCTCACGAGTACCTCGACCAGACGGCCAAGTACGGCGACCGCTACATCTACGCGGTGACCACGCTCGCGTCCAAGACGCCGCGGGTGGAGAGCGGCTTCGGCGAGGAGCGCGAGGTCGACTACCAGGATCGCTTCGCTCCCGCCCCTCCAGAGGACCTGGTGGCGCTGCCCCAGCCGGGTGGCAAGGTGAGCCTGGTCTGGCGGGCGAGCCCCGACACCGACACCGTCGGCTACCTCGTCTACCGCCAGGACCCGGGCGCCGACTTCCGCAAGCTCACCGAGGCCCCGATCGCCGAGCTCAAGTTTGCCGACGGCGGCCTCGGCACCGGCCTGCTCTTCCGCTACCGCGTCACCGCCGTCGACGGCGCCGGCAACGAGGGCCCGCCCACACCGGTGGTGGAGGCGAAGGCGAGGTGAGGGTCGGGCGCGGGTGAGCCAGCAGTTCCGTACCACCGGCGCCGGCAACGACTTCCTCGCCGTGGTCGAGCCGGTGACGCCCCCTTCGGCTGCCACCATTCGCGCCTGGTGCCGGCGCGGCGTCTCGCTCGGGGCGGACGGCGTCCTCGTCCTGCGCCGCGACGAGGCGCAGGCGCCCGGGGTGACGGGCGTGGCGATGGACTACTTCAACGCCGACGGCGGCGCCGCGGCGCTGTGCGTCAACGCCACGCGCTGCGCCGCCCAGCTGGCCTTCCTGCTCGGCTGGGGCGCCGGCGAGGTGGTGGTGCGTACCGGTGCAGGACCGTTCGCGGCGCGCCAGGTCTCCGCCGACGAGGTGGAGCTCGAGATGGCGCCCCCGACGGCCCGCCGCGGCCGGTGGCGCTCTCGCTGTCGGGCGCCGAGCTCGCCGGCTGGGCGATGACCGTCGGCGTGCCGCACGCGGTGGTGCCGTGGAGCGAGAACCTCGCGCGCTGCCCGCTGACCGTGCTCGGCCCCCTCGTGCGCCGCCACCGCGAGTTCCCGGCGGGCGCCAACGCCAACTTCGTGAGCTGGAAGGGGCGGCACGATCTCGACATCCGCACCTGGGAGCGCGGCGTCGAAGGAGAGACGCTCGCCTGCGGCAGCGGGGTTCTCGCCGCCGTGGCGGTGGGGGTCGCCACCGGCGCCGTCGCCCTGCCGGTGCGCGCCCGCACCAAGGGCGGCTTCCTCCTCACCGTCGCCGGCGAGGCGGAAGGGCGCGACATCCACCGTTGGAGGATGGCCGGCGACGCGCGCGTGCTCGCCCGCCTCGAGATCCTCCCCGGAGCCGAGCAGGCTCCAGCGGCCCCCCCCTGGGAGTAGTCGCCATGCCCTTCGCCCCCGTCGACGAGCAGCTCGCCCGGCTCGGCCGCGGTGCCGTCGACCTCGTCGAACGGCCCCAGCTCGCCGACAAGCTGGCGCGCTCGCGGAAGAGCGGGCAGCCGCTCACCGTCAAGACCGGCTTCGACCCCTCCTCCCCCGACCTCCACCTCGGCCACACCGTGCTGCTGCGCAAGATGCGCCACTTCCAGGAGCTCGGCCACCGCGTGGTGTTCCTCGTCGGCTCCTTCACGGCGCTGATCGGCGACCCCACCGGCAAGAAGACGACCCGCCCGCAGCTCACGGAGGAGGAGGTGGAGGCCAACGCCCGCACCTACCAGGAGCAGGTGTTCAAGGTGCTGGACCGCGAGAAGACCGTGGTCGACTTCAACGCCCGCTGGCTGGTGCCGCTCGGCGCGGCGGGGATCGTGCGCCTTGCCGGTCGCTACACGCTGGCCCGCATCATGGAGCGCGAGGACTTCAAGACCCGCTGGGCCGAGGGGCAGCCGATCCACCTCCACGAGCTGCTCTACCCACTCGCCCAGGGGTACGACTCGGTGGCGATGAAGGCCGATGTCGAGCTCGGCGGCCACGACCAGATCTTCAACCTGCTGGTGGGGCGCGACCTCATGCGGGAGGAAGGGCTCGAGCCGCAGGTGTGCCTCACCGTGCCGCTGCTCGTCGGTCTCGACGGCGCGCAGAAGATGTCGAAGAGCCTCGGCAACGCCATCGCCCTCGAGGACCCCCCGCGCGAGATGTACGGCAAGACGATGTCGATCCCCGACGCCCTGATGTGGGACTGGTACCTCCTGCTCACCGATCTGCCCGAGGCGGAGCTGGCGGCGCGGCGACGAGCGGTCGCGAGCGGCGCGCTGCATCCCAAGGCGGTCAAGCAGGAGCTGGCGCAACGCATCGTCGCCGACTACCACGGTGCTGCCGCGGCTGCCGAGGCGGAGGCGGAGTTCGAGCGCGTCTTCGCCGCCGGTGGAGTGCCCGACGAGGTGGCCGAGCTCGTCACCCAGCAGCTGCCTCTGTTCAGGATCCTCGCCAGCTGCGGGCTCGCGGCCTCCAACAACGAGGCTCGTCGGCTCATCAAGCAGGGCGCCGTTTCGATCGACGGCAACCCGGCCGGAGAGAACGAGATCGACGTGTCGCTTGGACATCGGGCTGAGCCGTACCTCCTCAAGGTGGGCAAGCGCAGGTTCGCCAGGGTCCGGGTGCTCGCGCCGGTCGCAGGGAGCTGAGCGCTTTCTCCCCTCGGATCGAACGGCCGTACCGAGCCCTGCTCGCTCGCAGTCGGCAAGCGTCGCTTCGCGCGCTTCCACGTCGGGTTTGACGCAGCGCCGCCCGCGGCGCGGGCTAGGATGGGAGCGATGCAACGTGTATCGCTGGTCTTCGCCGCAGCGCTGTCGCTGCTGGCGGTGGGAGCGGCCGGGGCGTCCACCGCGGCGACGCCGGCGGCCGCTGGCACGGCGATCCTCGACGGCCGGGCCTTCGGTGCCTCGCTCCACCTCGAGGCACGCGGTGGCCGCCGCGTCGAGGCCGCGCTGCGGCGTGCCCTCGACGCCGTGCACGAGCTCGAAGCGGCGAGCGACCCGGGGCGCGGCGCCCTCGCCGCCTTGAACGCCGGCGCCGGCGGCGGACCCCAGAAGGCGCCGGCGCCACTCCTCGCCGAGCTGCGGCGGGCCCTCGCCTTCTGCCGCTGGTCCGACGGCGCCCAGGGGCCGCTCGGCGGCGCGCTCTACGAGCTGTGGGGGCTGCGAGCCGCCCGTGCCTCGATACCGGGAGGCGAGGCGCTGGAGGCGGCGAGCGCCGCCGCCGCCTGCGACCACCTCAGCGTCGACGTCGACAAGGGGACGCTCACCCTCGCCGCCGGGGCACGGCTCGACCTCTGGGGGTTTGCCGCCGGCGGCGCCCTCGACCGCGCCGTCGAAGTGCTGGCGGAGCAGGGAGTGGGTAACGCCAGCCTCACCCTGGGCAACGTCCAGCGGGCGGTGGGCGACGGCCCCGGAGGACGCGGCTGGCCGCTGCGGGTGGAGGTTCCGCCGTCGCTCGCGATGCTCACCGCCAACCTGCTCCTGCACCGCCAGGCCTTCGCCCTCGCCTCGCGTGACGATGGTGCCTTGCGCGCCGGCGGCGAGACGCACCCGCCGTACCTCGACCTGCGCCAGGGGCAGCCGGTGGCCGGCATGGTGGCCACGGTGGCGATCAGCGAGCTCGCCCTCGACGCCCAGGGCCTCGCCACCACCATCTTCGTCACCGGCACGCGACGGGGCAGCCTGCTCCTCGGGCAGCTGCAGCCGACGCCCGCGGCGCTCTGGGCGCTCGGTGACGGCACCGGCGAGCCACTGGTCAGCGACTACCACTGGGCTGGCAGGCGACATCCGGGCGGCGGGTGAGCGCCGGTTGGCACCCGGGAGCAGCGCGCCGCCGCCGTCCGCGCCGGCAATCGCACCCGCCATCAGAGCTGCCCCGCGGCTGGCGCGTCTTCCTCGCCGCCTGCGGTTGGCTCTTCGTGCTCATCGGCATCTTTGGGCTGGCACTGCCCGGCATCCAGGGGGTGCTCACCCTCGCCCTCGGCGCGGCGTTGCTGGCGGTGGCGAGCGGGACGGCCTACCAGGCGCTGCGCTGGACGTTCGGCCGCTGGCCACGCGGCTGGCGCCGCGTCGAGCGCATGCGCCGGCGGATCCACCGCCGTATCGTCGCCAGGCCGCCGCGGGTGGACTGACTCGCCGGCACCCGCGCTCCGTCCGGGGGTTGGGTGCCATCGGTCGCCGCGCCATGCGCTAGCCGAGCAGCTCGGCGAGCGCCGCCTCGAGGCCGGGGAAGCGGAAGCGGAAGCCGAGCGACTGCAGCCGAGCCGGCACCGCGCGCTGACCGCCGAGGAGGGTGCTGCCGAGCTCGCCCAGCAGCAGCCGCAGCGCCGGGGCCGGAGCCGGAAGCCAGCTCGGCCGGCCCAGGACGCGGCCGATGGCGCGGCAGACGTCACGGTTGCGCGCCGGCTCGGGGGCGACGAGGTCGAACGGCCCGGTGGCGGCGGGGGACTCGATCAGGAAACGGATGGCGCCCACTTCGTCGGCCTCGTGGATCCACGGCATCCACTGCCGGCCGTTGCCGAGCGGCCCACCGAGGAAAGCACGGAAGGCGCGGGCGATCGTCGGCAGGGCGCCGCCGCGGCGCGACAGCACGGCGCCGGTACGCAGCACCGGCCGCCGCACACCCAGTGGCTCGACGGCGGTGCTCGCCGCTTCCCAGTCCACGGCGAGGCGAGCGAGGAAGTCGTGGCCGGGAGGAGAGCTCTCGTCTACCGGCGTCTCGCCGGTGTCACCGTAGTAGCCGATCGCCGAGCTTTGCACCAGCACCCCGGGACGCCGGCGCACGGCGCCGAACGCCTCCGCCAGCAGCCTGCTGGCGTCGATGCGACTGCTTCGCAGCCGCTCCTTCTTCGCCGCCGTCCAGCGGCCGAGGATGCTCTCGCCGGCGAGGTTGACCACCGCGTCGGTGCTCTCGAGCTCGGCGGCCCAGGCGCCGAGGGTGCGGCCGTCCCAGCCCACGGCGCGCACTCCCGAGGGGAGCCGCTGCCGCTCCGGTGAACGCGACAGCACCACCGCCTGGTGCGCGTCCTGCACCAGCGACTCGACGAGGGCGCCACCGATCAAGCCGCTGCCGCCGGCGATGAGCACCCGCACGGGTGGCAGTGTACCGAAGTCGCAGCCGCCGAGCTCGCAGCCGCCACGGGCCGCGATCAGAAGGCCGCCAGCTCCTCCTCCAGCCGCTGCCGGCGGTCGAGGTCGGCGTAGAGGCCGCCGCGCGCCACCAGCTCGGCGTGCGTGCCGCGCTCGACCACCCGCCCCTCGTCGAGCACCAGGATCTGGTCGGCCTTGCGCACCGCCGAGATGCGGTGGGAGACGAGGAACACCGTGCGGCCGTGGAAGACGCGCCGCAGGTTCTGCAGGATGCGCTCCTCGGTCTGCGTGTCGACCGCCGACAGGCAGTCGTCGAGCAGCAGCAGCGGCGCCCGCCGCAGCAGCGCGCGGGCAAGCGCGACGCGCTGCTTCTGGCCGCCCGAGAGGGTGATACCGCGCTCGCCGACGACGGTGTCGAGGCCACGGGGGAAGGCGGCGAGGTCGGGCCCGAGCCCCGCCAGCTCCGCCGCCTGCTCCACCTCGGTCCGGCTCGCCCGCGGGCGCCCGAGGACGATGTTCTGGTGGATGGTCTGCGAGAAGAGGAAGGTCTCCTGGGGCACCATCGCGATGGCGTCGCGCAGCGTCGCCAGCGGCAGCCGGCGGACGTCGATGCCGTCCACCCGCAGCGTGCTCTCCGGGGGGTCGAAGAGACGCGGCAGCAGCGACAGCAGGGTCGACTTGCCGGCGCCGGTGCGCCCGACGAGCGCCACCGTCTGTCCGGGCGCGACGTCGAGGTCGACGTCGACCAGCGCCGGCGGCGCCTCCGGCTGGTAACGGAAGGTGAGCTGGTGCGCCTCCACGGCGCCGGCGATGCGCTCGACGTGCACCAAGGGCTCCTCGTCGCGCACCTCGGGAACGCTGGTGAGCACCTCGCGGATGCGGCCGAAGGAGGCGGCGCCACGCTGGGCGAGGTTGATCACCCAGCCGATGGCGATCATCGGCCACACCAGCTTGCCGAGGAAGAAGTTGAAGGTGACGAACTGGCCGATGGTGACGCCGCCGGAAAGCACCAAGGTGCCGCCGTACCAGAGCACGGCCACGAAGCCGAGCCCGACGAGCCCCTGCAGCAGCGGGTTGAAGGCCGCGTTCCACAGCACCAGCAGCCGGTTGCGCGCCACGTACTCGTCGTTGACGGCGGCGAACTGTTGCTCCTCCCAGTCCTCGCGCGCATAGGCCCGTACCACCCGCAGCCCGGAGAGGTTCTCCTGCACTCGCGCCGAGAGCAGCGAGAACTGCTCCTGCACACGTTCGAACAGCGAGTGGATGCGCTGGCCGAAGACCTTGGTGACCACGGCGACGAGCGGCATCGGCGCCAGCGACAGCAGTGCCAGACCGGGGTGGATGCGGAACATGAAGAACAGCGAGCCGATCGCCGTGCAGACGGTGTTGGTGCTGTACATGATCGCCGGCCCGCACAGCATGCGCACTGCCGACAGGTCGTTGGTCGAGCGCGCCATCAGGTCGCCGGTCTTGTGGCGGTAGAAGAAGGACGGCGGCAGCCGCTCGAGCTGGGCGAAGAGGTCGTCGCGGATGTCGACCTCGATGTCGCGGCTCATCGTCACCAGCAACATGCGCTGCAGGTAGGTGAAGACCCCGCGGCAGGCTGCCACCAGCACCAGCAGGCCGGCGTAGACGAGCATGGTGCGGGGCGAGGGAGCGGTGCGGAAGGTGTCGACGGCGTGCCCCACCAGCAGCGGCGAGGCGAGGCCGATGAGGACGCCGACGAGGATCGACGCCATGCCGGCGGCGAGGGCCCGCCGGTAGGGGCGCACGTAGGGAAGGAGGGCGCGCAGCTGGCCCATCGCTCAGCTCGCCTCGCCGGCGGCAGCCCGGTAGGCGGAGAGCACCCGCCGGCGGCCGCGGGGGTGCAGTGCCGCCTCGCCCTCCCCTCCCACCCAGGTCACCTCGAGCCGCAGGATAGGTCGCCCCTCATGCAGGTACTTGGCCTCGTAGTTGGTGCGTGGCCCTTCCTCCCAGCCACCGGCGAGCCGCCGCACGACCGCTCGCGGGTGGCTCTCGAGCAACGCCGCCACCGTCTCCCCGTAGGCGAGGAAGTCGGTGGCGAACGAGAGCGTACCCCCTGGCACCAGCAACGCCAGCACGAGGTCGACCGAGTCGGCGTCGAACAGCCGGCGCCGCTCGTGCCGCGCCTTCGGCCAGGGGTCGGGAAAGTAGACGTGCACGGCGCGCGCGAAGCCGCGCGGCAGCACCGCCGCGAGCACCGTCTGCGCCTCGCTGCGCACCAGCAGCAGGTTGCCCAGGCGCCGCCGGCGCGCGCGCGCCGCGACCAGCCGGAAGTAGGTCTCCGCCACCTCGATGCCGAGGAATCGAGCCCCCGGCTCCGCGGCGGCACGCCACAGCAGGTAGCGCCCCTTGCCGAAGCCGATCTCCACCTCCCAGGGGGAGGGTTGGGGGCCGGCGGCGCCCGCGGGAACGAGACCCTCGAGGTCGAGCGGCAGGTCGAGCTCAGAGAGCAGGCGCTCGCGCTCGGCGGTGGCGAGCAGCACTGGCGGCCTCAAGCGCTCGCCCGCCGCGCCGCCGCCGGTGCCGCCTCCTGCTCCTCCTCGCCGACGCCGTGCTGGGCGAAGTAGTCGTAGAACGTGAACCACTGCGTCGGGTGCGCGCGCACCTCGGCCTCGAGCACCGCGGCCCACTGCTGCACCGCCACCGCCAGGGCGCGCTCGCGGTCGCCACCCGCCTGCACCTCGATGGGCGCGTGGATGCGGCCGGCGAAGCCGTAGCGGTCGGTGTAGGCGATGAAGGTGGGCACGATGGGCGCGCCGGTGAGCATGGCCACCAGGAAGGGGCCGCGGGCGAAGCGCACCCGCCGGCCGAAGAAGGTGACCGGGATGCCGGGGCCGCCGAACTCGCGGTCCCCCTGCATCGCCACCAGGCGGCCGGCGCGCAGCGCCCGCAGCACCGGCAGCGACGACCAGCTGGCGTTGGGCTCGATGGGGATGGCCTCCACCTCGGAGAGACGGCGGAAGATGTCGCGGAAGCGCTCGACGTCGCCGAACTTGTCGCGAACGAAGACCACCGACACCGGCTTGCCGCGGCCCAGCAACAGGCTGCCCAGCTCGTAGATGCCGTAGTGGGCGGTGAGCACCAGCACGCCCTTGCCGGCGGCGTGCACGCGCTCGAGGTGCTCGAAGCCGGTGACCCCCTCGACGAGGGCCTGCGCCCGCTCCGGCGGCAGCTGGGCGAAGCGGAAGAGGTCGACCCAGTAGAAGGCGAACTGCCGCAGCAGCGCCGACACCTGGCGTCTCCCCCGCCAGGAGTGCGCCGGCAGCCCGGTGATGTGGGCCAGGTTCTTGGCGATCATCCGCTTCGGCTTGGGGTAGACCACCATGATCACAAAGATGATCCAGCGCGCGTGCAGCTGCTGGAACCAGCGCGGCCAGCGTGTCGCCAGGTAGGCGAGGAGCGGGAAGCCGCGGCGGATCGCCCAACGGTGGAAGCGGTCGGTGAGGCGGCTGGGGCGGGCGAGATAGCGCTGGGTCACAGCAGCTCCTCGCGCCCCTGCTGGCGCAGCCGGTCGACGATCTCGCGCACCTCCTGCGAGCGCTCCCGCGGCATCACCAGCACGGCGTCGCCGGTGCGCACCACCACCACCCCGCTCATGCCGAGCACGGCCACCGTGCCCGCCTCGGACCACAGCAGGCTGTCGCGGCAGCCGCTGGCCACCACGTCGCCGTGGCAGCGGTTGCCGTCGCGATCGTGCGGCAGCACCTCGGCGAGCGCCTCCCAGGAGCCAAGGTCGCTCCAGCCGCAGTCGAGCGGCAGGGTGGCAAGGTCGTCGAGCTTCTCCATCACGCCGTGGTCGATGGAGATCGCCGGCAGCGCGTGGTAGATCTCGGCCAGCCGTCGCGGCTCGCGGGCGAGGGCGGCGAGACCGGCGGCGAGCGCCGGCAGGTGCCGCTCGACGAGGGCGAGCAGGGTATCGCCGCGGAAGGCGAAGATGCCACCGTTCCACAGGTAGCGTCCGCTCGCCACGAAGGCCTCGGCGCGCTGGCGGTCGGGCTTCTCGACGAAGCGCAGCACCCGACGCGGCCCGCTTCCACCGTCGAGCGGCGCCGCCATCTCGAGGTAGCCGTAGCCGGTCTCCGGCCAGCGCGGCCTGACGCCGAGGGCGAGCACCTGGCCGTGCGCCGCCGCCACCGCCGCCGCCCCGAGCACGGCGCGGAAGGCGGCGTCGTCACCGATGCGGTGGTCGGCCGGAAGCACCACCACCGGCTCGCCGCGCCGCGCCGCCGGCATCGATGCCACCGCCCAGGCGATCGCCGACGCGGTGTTGCGCCCCTCGGGCTCGGCGAGCACCTGCGCCCGTGGGACCGCTGGCAGCTGTACCGCCACGGCGGTGGCGAGCGGCGCGGTGGTGCACACCCAGACGTCGCGCGGCGGGACCAGCGGCTGCAGCCGCGCCACCGTCTGCTGCAGCAGGGTCTGTTCCCCCTCGAGGGTGAGCAGCTGCTTGGGCAGTGCACGGCGTGACAGCGGCCAGAAGCGGGTGCCGCTGCCGCCGGCAAGGACTAGAGCCTGCATGGCGTGTGAACCGAGGTCGGGTGCGCGGCGGAGTATAGCGGCTGGCGCGGACCCCCCCCATGCCCCCGCCCGCAACGACGAGGGCCGCGGCACGGCCGCGGCCCCCGACGGTCCGGCAGGCCGCCGGCCCCGCTGCCGGCACCCGCGCCGCGCTCCAAGACCCCTAGCCGGTAGCCGCGGTCAACCCCCCGACATGCCGGCCTTGCGCGCCAGCTCCTCGTCGATCACCTTGGCGATCGCGTCGTAGGGCTGCGCCCCCGACAGCGAGCGGCCGTTGATGAACATCGCCGGCGTGCCGCTGACACCCACCAGGGTGCCGGCACGCTCGTCGTCCTTGATGCGGTCCGCCGACTGGCCGGAGTCGAGGCACTGGTCGAACTTTGCGGTGTCGAGCCCGACCGTCGCCGCCTTCTTCTTGAGGTCCGGCACCTCGAGCGCCTTCTGGTCGCCGAACATGGCGTCGTGCATCTCCCAGAACTTGCCCTGCTGGAGGGCGCAGATCGCGGCCTCGGCAGCCTTCTGCGAGTGCGGGTGGATGCTGGTGAGCGGGAACTGCCGGAACACCAGCCGCACCTTGTCGCCATAGTGCTCCTTGATCTGCCGCAGGGTGGGCACCACCTGGCCGCAGAACGGACACTCGAAGTCGGAGAACTCGACGATCGTCACCGGCGCGTCGGCGGGGCCCTGGGCGGGGTGCCCCTCGGTGGCGACCTGCACGCGCGGCTCGTCGAGGAAGACCTCGACCTTGTACTTGGCGCGCAAGGCGTTGAAGTAGGTGGTGCGCGCGGCCTGGTCCTTCTGCTGCTGCAGGTAGGCCTTGATGCGGTCGGCGATGGCGTCCTTGGGCGGCAGGCCCTGCGCCTGCTGCGCCTGCAGCTGCGCGTAGTAGGCGTCGACCTCGGGCTCGCCCACCGTGCCGGCCTTGGCCTTGACCTCCTCCTCGAGGAGCTGGTCGGTGGTCTTGCCGGTGGCCTTCGCCTCGAGCGCGAGCAGGCGCTCCTCGAGCAGCTCGTCGAGCGCCGTCTTCAGCCGGTTGGTGCGCTCCTGCTGGAACTTGAGCTCCATCTGCTGGTGCTGCGTGTCGAGGTCGTCGAGGCGCTCCTTGGCCTTGGCAGTGACGTCGTCCATGGTCACCACCTGGCCGTTGACGGTGGCTGCCTTGTCGGCGTTGGCCTCGGTCTTGGCTTCCAGGCTCGCACCGCCGGCCAGGATCCAGCCGAAGGCGAGGAGGAGCGCTCCCGAGACGAGCAGCAGCAGCGTACGGCGACCGCTCGTGGCTGGGCTCTGCGCTGGATTCATCGCTACGATCTCCTTGGGGGAAGGGGGTAGGGAGGGTCGGGCGGTGGACGGTTCCACCCGCGTCCACCCGCGCGCGGACGGACAGGCGATTCTAGCCGGCGGTCCGGCCGCTCACAAGGGTGGAGCGGCCCGCTGCCCCCGACGGCAAGCCCGCGCGCCCGGGCGAGTCCGCTCAAGGGGCCCGGGAACCCGCCAGCGGCGCGAGGTGGCGGAAGACCAGGCCGTCGAGGATCCGCTGCGCCGGGATGCTGCGCAATCGCCACCGCGAGCCGTCGAGAAGCTCCTCGGCGAGGGCGAGAAGGCGCCGCCGCTCCCCCGCCGGCGCGTGGCGCGCGCACGCGAGCACCGCCGCCGCCGCCAGGGCCCAGGGTCGCTCGCCGCGCACGTCCTCCCAGCCGCCGCCGCCTTCGAGGGCCGCCGCTGCGGCAAGCAGGTAGATCGCCGAGGGCTGCCGCCGGAGGGCATCCAGAGCGGCCGCCAGAGCGCTCGCGACCTCCTCCACCGCCGCCTCCGACAGCGCCTCCCCGGCCCCCAGCCACACCGACCAGGAGCGGCTGCGCAGCGTCGGCAGCAGCTCCTCGCGGGAGCGGGCGAGCAGCAGGAAGTGGCGCGGCGCCGACACCGGAGGCTCCTCGAGCTGCTTGAGCAGGGCGTTGGCGGCCTCCGGCGTCAGCGACTCGGCCTCGGCGATCACCAGCACCTGGCCGCGCGCCTCGAATGGCGCCTGGTGGGTGAGCCGCAGCAGCTCGCGGGTGGCGTCGACGGAGGTCGCGGTCTTGAGATCACGGCGCAGCACCGCGACATCGGGGTGGAAGCGCGACGAATCGGCGTCGGCGACGTCGATGCGGCGGCAGTGGCGACAACTGCCGCAGGGGCGCGCCGCCGGCTCGGCGGTACAGAGCAGCGTCCGCGCCAGCGTCTCGGCGGCCACCAGCCGGTCGTCGGCGCTGCCCCCGTGGAGGATCAGCGAGGGGTAGAGCCGACCCTCCCGCGCCAGCTCGAGGATGCCGTCGAGCTGGCGATTCATCCCGCCCCCTGGCCCAGGACCGGCGCGAGGATCTCGCGCACCGCTGCCGCCGTGCGCTCCTTGGCGCCCGAGGAGTCGACGACGCGGAAGCGCTCGGGCTCGGCCTCGGCGCGGGCGAGGAAGCCGGCGCGCACCCGCTCGTAGAAGGCGAGCTCCTCGGCGTCGAGGCGGTCGATGGCGCCGCGCGCTGCGCGGCGTGGCGACTTGCCACGCTCGCGGGCGGCCGCGGCGGAAAGATCGAAGAGCAGGGTCAGGTCGGGTCGCAAGCCGCCGGTGGCGAGGGTCTCGGCGAGGGCGATGCGGTCGGCGCTGACGCCGCGGCCGCCCCCCTGGTAGGCCCAGGAGGAGTCGGTGAAGCGGTCGCAGAGCACCCAGGCACCCCGCAGCAATGCCGGCGCGATCACCTCCAGCACGTGCTGCCGGCGGCTCGCCGACACCAGCAGGAGCTCGACGACGCCGTCCATCTGTCCCCAGCGCGAGTCGAGGAAGAGCTCGCGCACGGCGGCACCGAGCGGCGTACCGCCCGGTTCGTGGGTGGAGACCACCTCGACGCCCGCGTCCGCCAGCCACTCGGCGGCGAGGCGCATCTGCGTCGACTTGCCGCTGCCGTCGAGCCCCTCGAAGGTGATGAAGAGGCCGGGCACGGTGCGCGACGATAGCAAACGGCGTCACCGCGGCCGACGCGGTCCAACCCGCCGTCGCGGCGGCACGGCGGCGGGCTCCCCGCAGCGACCGCGCTTGCGCCTGCCGCCTCATGGGGCGGCCGGGACGGGCCACCCTCCCACCCCGCCGCAGTGCCCGCCGCGCCCCCCGTCCAGTTACAATGCGCGCCCATGTCGACCATCTTCGTGCCGCGGGAAGAGCAGCTCGGCGAGCTTCGCGTCGCCGCCACGCCCGAGACCGTCAAGCGCCTCGTCAAGGAGGGGTTCGCGGTGCAGGTCGCCGCCGGCGCCGGCGAGGCGGCCAGCTTTGCCGACGCCGACTACCAGGCTGCCGGGGCGACCCTCGTCACTGGCCGCACCTGGCCGCCGGCCGACGTCGTGCTCAAGGTGGCGCCCCCGACGCCGCAGGAGGTGGCGTCGCTGCGACCCGAGTCGCTGCTGGTCGCCTTCATGGCGCCCCACAAGAACCTCGACGCCGTGCAAGCGCTCGCCGAGAGGCGCATCAGCACGCTCGCCATGGAGCTGGTGCCGCGCATCACCCGCGCTCAGTCGATGGACGCCCTCTCGTCGCAGGCCTCGATCGGCGGCTACAAAGCGGTGCTGGTGGCGGCCGCCCGCCTGGGCAAGTACCTCCCACTGCTGATGACGGCGGCGGGCACCATCCGCCCCGCCAGGGTGGTGATCATGGGCGCCGGCGTCGCCGGTCTGCAGGCGATCGCCACCGCCAAGCGCCTGGGCGCCCAGGTGGAGGTCTCCGACATCCGTGCCGCGGTCAAGGAGCAGGTGCAGTCGCTGGGCGGCAAGTTCATCGAGCTGCCGATGCAGGAGAGCGGCGAGGGGGCGGGCGGCTACGCCCGCGAGATGGGAGAGGACTTCCTGCGCCGCCAGCGCGAGATCGTCGCCCGCCACGTCGCCCAGGCCGACGTCGTCATCACCACCGCGCAGGTACCGGGCAAGCCCGCGCCGCGGCTGCTCACCCGCGAGATGGTGGAAGGGATGCGGCGCGGTGCCGTGGTCGTCGACCTCGCCGTCGACTCCGGCGGCAACTGCGAGCTCTCGGAGCCCGACCGCGAGGTCAGCCACCATGGCGTCCACGTGCTCGGCTTCACCAACCTGCCCGCCACCATGCCCGAGGACGCCAGCACCCTCTACGCCCGCAACGTGCTCGCCCTGCTGCTCTCCACCTCCCAGGGCGGCCAGGTGAGCCTCGACCTCGCCGACGACGTCGTCGGACCCACCCTCCTCACCCACGGCGGCGAGATCCGCCACGCACCCACCGCGCAGGCGGTGACCGCCGGGAGCGCCAGCCGATGACTCACGATCCCTGGTCGCTCATCTTCGTCTTCATGCTCGCCACCTTCATCGGCATCGAGGTGATTCGCGGTGTCTCGCGGCTCCTGCACACGCCGCTGATGTCGCTCACCAACGCCATCTCGGCGATTGCCATCGTCGGCTCGCTGATCATCACCGGCGAGCAGAAGGACACCATGTCGCTGGTGCTCGGCGCGGTCGCCATCGCGGCCTCGATGACCAACATCGTGAGCGGCTTCCTGATCACCGACCGCATGCTCAAGATGTTCAAGGAACGCAAGCCGGCTGTCGGGGCGGTGGCCAAAGGCGCCGAAGGGAGCCGCTCGTGAGCCCGCAGCTGATCGACCACCTCACCCAGGCGAGCTACGTCGCCGCCGCGGCGTTCTTCATCCTCTCGCTCAAGTGGCTGTCGCACCCCAAGACCGCCCGCCGCGGCGTCTACATCGGCGTCGCCGGCATGACGCTGGCGGTGGCCGGCACCCTCCTCCACCCCGAGATCGTCAACTTCACCTGGATCCTCGTCGCCCTCGTGGTGGGCACCATCGTCGGCGTGCCGCTGTCGTGGGTGCCGCTCACCGCGGTGCCGCAGCGGACGGCGCTCTCGCACGCCTTCGGCGGCCTCGCCGCCGGCCTGGTGGGCACCGCCAAGTACTTCCTCTGGCTCAAGGAGGGGCAGCTCACCCCCTTCCGCACCGGCGCCATCGCCACGGAGGTGCTGCTCGGCTTCCTCACCTTCACCGGCTCGCTGATGGCCGCCGGCAAGCTGCAGGAGGTGCTGCCGACGCGGCCGATCACCTACCGCGGGCAGAACCTCGTCAACCTCACCCTACTCGCCATCGCAGTGGTGGCGGGCGTTGGCCTGGTCGTCAACCCCGCCCACTGGGCGCTCTTCCCGGTGGTCGCCGGGCTGTCGCTGGTCTTCGGCGTGCTGCTGATCATCCCCATCGGCGGCGCCGACATGCCGACGGTGATCTCGCTGCTCAACTCCTACGCCGGCCTCTCGGCGGTGGCAATGGGGTTCGTGCTCGAGAACAAGGTGCTGATCATCGCCGGCGCGCTCGACGGCTCCTCGGGCCTCATCCTCTCGATCATCATGTGCCGGGCGATGAACCGCTCGTTCACCAACGTGCTGTTTGGCGCCTTCGGCCAGGTGCAGGCCAGTGCCGCCGGCGTCGAGCAGCGCACCGCCAAGGCGGCCACCGCCGAGGACGCCGGCACCCTGCTCGAGACCGCCGACCTGGTGGTCATCGTGCCCGGCTACGGCATGGCGGTGGCGCAGGCGCAGCACCGCGTGCGCGAGCTCTACGACATGCTCACCAAGCGCGGCATCGAGGTGCGCTTCGCCATCCACCCGGTGGCCGGGCGCATGCCGGGGCACATGAACGTGCTGCTCGCCGAGGCCGACATCCCCTACCAATCGCTCTACGAGCTCGAGGACATCAACCCCGACTTCCCGCAGGTCGACGTGGTGCTGGTGGTGGGCGCCAACGACGTCGTCAACCCGGCGGCGCGCAAGGACCCCAAGAGCCCGATCTACGGCATGCCGATCCTCGACGTCGACAAGGCGAAGTCGGTGCTCGCCATCAAGCGCTCGATGAGCCCCGGCTTCGCCGGCATCGAGAACGAGCTGTACTTCCAGGACAACACCCTGATGGTGTTCGGCGACGCCAAGGCGGTGCTGGGGCAGATCGTCAAGGCGCTCTCCGGCGAGGCCGCCGCGGCCTGAGCCCCCCGGCCCGCCGGCAGGGAAGCTCGAGCGAGCAGGAGCGGTGCCACCCGGCCGGGGTTGACGCCCCTCCGCGCCATCTCAACGCGGAGCGGCCGGGATGACGTAGAGCAGGATCGCCAGGAACTGCAGGATGCTGCCCGCCAGCACCCAAAGGTGCCAGACGGCGTGGCTGTACCGCACCCCGCGCAGCCCGTAGAAGACCATGCCGAAGGTGTAGGCGAGCCCGCCGGCGAGCAGCAGCCACCAGCCTCCGGGGGCCAGCGTGCGACGCAGCGGCACGAAGACGAACAGCACGCTCCACCCCATCAGCGGGTAGAGGGCGAGCTCGACGCGGCGGAAGCGCGCCCCGAGCCGGGCGCTGAGCACGATCCCGAGCAGGGCGGCGGCCCACAACGAGCTGAGCAGTGTCCAGCCGATCCAGCCGGGCAGCTTGCTGAGGGCGACGGGCGTGTAGGTGCCGGCGATCAGGAGATAGATCCCCGCGTGGTCCAGCACCTGCAGCACCGGCCGCGCGCGCGGCAACGGGATGCTGTGGTAGAGGGTCGACGCCGTGTAGAGCAGCACCAGGGTGGTGCCGAAGACGGCGCAACCGACGACGTCGCGCGCGGTCCCGCGCAGCGCCGCGAAGGCGACGAGGACGGTCAGCCCGGCAATGCTGAGCACGATCCCCACGCCGTGCGTGACGCCGTGGGCGATCTCCTCCCCCAGGGTGTAGGGGGCTCGAGGCTGGGAGGAGGATTCCATGCTCGCGGGCAGCCGCGCTGTGGCAGCCAGAATGGCAGAGGCATCCGCGGCGAGTCAACGCGGCCGAAGGGGGCCGCCTCTGCGTCCGAGCGGCCAGGACGCTGGCGGGCGCGGCCCGAATGCCACACCGCGGATTCCACGGCGCGGCAAGGCTCGGCGGCCCCTGACGGGTGGAGGCCCCCCGATTCGGAAGAGGGGCTTGACAGCGCCACGCACAGCGATGCTAGTGTACTAGCACCGTGCAGGTGCACTAGCACACCTCCACGGCGGAGACCCTCACCGATGGCAGACTCCCTCGACGACCTCGGGCGCCGCGAGCGCCAGATCATGGACATCCTCTTCCGTCGCGGCCAGGCGACGGCCGCCGATGTGCTCGGCGACCTGCCCGACCCGCCGAGCTACTCCGCGGTGCGCGGCATGCTGCGGCTGCTCGAGGAGAAGGGGCACGTGGCGCACGAGTGGTCGGGCCCGCGGCACGTCTACCGGCCCACTCGCGACCTCGAGGAGGTCCAGCTCTCCGCCGCCCGTCACCTGCTGCGCACCTTCTTCAACAACTCGATGGAATCGGCGGTCGCGGCCATGCTCGGCGCCGGCGAGGAGCCGCCCACCGCCGAGGAGCTGCGGCGGCTCACCCGGCTCATCGACGAGGCGCGCCGCACGGGAGGTCGGTCATGAACGGCTCGGCACCGCTCGCGCTGGTCTCCGCTCTCACGCTCGCGGCCGCCGCGACCCTGCTGCTCAAGGTGACCCTCGTGCTGGCCGCCGGCACGGCGGTCGCCGCGCTCCTGCGCCGGCGCTCCGCGGCCACCCGCCACGAGGTGTGGAAGGCCACCTTGTTGGCGGCGATCGTCCTCCCCCTCCTCGCCCCGCTCGCTCCATCCATCGCGCTCGCGTGGCTGCCAGCCTCCGCCGGCAGCTCGGAGCCGGCGGCCGCACCCCCACACGCGACGCTCGCCGGCCCTCGCCAGAGGTCCGCGGCTCTGCCCCCCGCAGTCGGCAACGAGGCCGGGCTCCCCGCGGTCGCGGCAGCGCCAGCGCCGGCCGTCGCACCTCACACGCTCGACGTCGACGGCCTGCGCACGACGACCCTCGTCGTCGCCGCCTGGGCACTGGGCTCGCTGGCCGTGATGCTGTGGTGCTTCGCCGGGCACCTCGGGCTGCGGCGCCTCGCTCACCGCGCGCAGGGGCTCGGCGGCGACGGCTGGCACGCGATGCTCGCCGACGCCGCGGCACGGGCCGGCGTGCGCCGGCGGGTGCGGCTGCGCGCCAGCCCGGCGGTCGGGACCCCGGTCACCTGGGGCGGCTGGCGCCCCGTGGTGGTGCTGCCCGCGGAGGCCGAGCGCTGGCCTGCCGAGCGCCGCCGCGCTGCGCTGCTGCACGAGCTCGCGCACGTGGCGCGCCACGACTACCTGACGCAGCTCGCGGGAACGGCGGCCTGCGCGCTCTACTGGTTCCACCCCGCCGCCTGGATGGCGCTGCGCCGGTTGCGGCAGGAGAGCGAGCGCGCTTGCGACGACCGCGTGCTCGTCGCCGGCGCCGCGCCAGCAGAGTACGCGGCGCAGCTGCTGGCGGTGGCACAGGGCGCCCGCGCGCTGCGGCTCGGCGGCGCCGCGCTGGCAATCGGGATGGCGCGCCCGTCGACGCTCGAGGGGCGGCTGCTGGCGGTGCTCGACACCAGCGTCCCGCGGCGCTCGGTGCCCCGCGGGGCGAGGCTCGCCGGCGCGGTGGCGGTCGCGCTCGCCCTGGTGCCGTTCGCGGGGCTGACGCCCGTGGCTCGGGGCGCGATGACGCCCCACCATCCGATCCCCGCCTCCCCCCGCCAGGTGGTCGCCACCGGCCTGCAGCGCGCAGGCGGCGCCGGGCTGACGGGGACCTCGATGGGGCTGGCCGATGACGAGGGCGGCGGCGAGGCGGAGGAGGGGAGCGCCGTCCACGCGTCGGTCGCCGCGTCGCCGGGCGAGGAGCTCCACCTCGACCTCGAGACCGGCGCCGGCGTGTCGATCAGCGGCTGGGACGAGCCGCGGGTCGAGGTCGGTGGGCGGCTGGCGGGTCGCGACTGGCGCGACTCGCGCGTGGAGGCTACCCGCGAGGGCCATGGCGTCCTCGTGCGCATCCGCTCGGTGCGGCACTTCGGGTCCGAGTCCACCTCGCACCGGCTCGTCATCCACGTGCCGCGGCGCTTCGACGTCCGCCTCCAGTCGGCCGGCGGCGAGCTCGTCATCGACGGCGTCGAGGGCACCTTCCGCGGCAGCACCGGTGGCGGCGGCATGGAGCTCACCCACTTGCATGGACACGCCGAGCTCTCGACCGGCGGCGGCGAGATCGAGGTCAGCGACTCGACGCTCTCGGGCTCGGTGAGCACGGGCGGCGGCATGGTGCGCTTCTCGGGCGTCGGCGGCGGCCTGCATGGCTCGTCGGGGAGCGGTCCGGTGATCTACCGCGAGCCCGCTCCGGGCAGCGACGTCACCGGCGACCTCGGCGAGGTGGGCGACTCCGGCGGGCTCGGCCACGACCGCAGGTCGCGTGACCGGGACCGCGATGACGACGAGATGCCCGCCGATGCCACCGTCGGCGCCGGCGGCACACTGCACATCAGTCGCGCCGGTGGCGAGGTGCGGCTGCCCGCGGCGCCTGACGGTGCGGTGATCGACACCGGTGGCGGCGACGTCACCGTCGGGCGTGGCGCCGGCCTGGTGGCGGTGAGCACCGGCGGTGGTGACATCGAGGTCGGCCCGGTGGCCGGCTCGGTGCGCGCCGGCACCGGTGCCGGTCGCGTCGAGATCACCCTCGAGGATGCCCGCGGCGGGGAGCAAACCGTGGACGTCCGCTCCGGCAGCGGGGCCGTGCTGCTGGTGCTGCCGTCCGGCTTCCGCGGCACCTTCGACCTCGAGACCGCCTACACCGAGAGCTTCGGTCGCGCCACCCGTATCACCGTGCCCTGGGAGCTGCAGCGCCAGACCACCGGCTGGGACGACCACGAGGGCACGCCGCGCCGCTACGTGCGCGCGCGCGGTGACGTCGGTGGCGGCGGCGGCCGGGTGCGGGTGAAGACCGTCAACGGCGACATCGAGGTGCGGCAGAGCGGCTAGCCTCTCGTCGCCCGCAGGGGGCGCCTCCGCCGGCAAGCTGTCATGCTACGGCGAGCCGATCCGGAGGTGCCCTCATGCGAGCCGTCACCGCTCTCGCCTGTCTGACCCTGTGCGCCGCGGCGGCCACCGCCGAACCGCGCGCCCACACCTACTCGATCGTGGCGCGCGACCCCGCCACCGGCAACTTCGGCGTCGCCGTGCAGAGCCACTGGTTCCAGGTTGGCACCGCCGTCCCCTGGCTCGAGGCGGGCGTCGGCGCGGTGGCCACGCAGTCGTTCACGCGCGTCGACTACGGTCCGCTCGGGCTGGCGCTCATGCGCTCCGGAAAGACGGCCGACGAGGCACTGCAGAGCCTGCTCGCCACCGACCCCGAGCGCGACGTCCGCCAGGTGGCGATGGTGGACCGTGCCGGACGCGTCGCGGCGTGGACCGGCCCCAAGTGCATCCAGGCGGCCGGCAACCAGGCCGGCAAGGGGTACTCGGTGCAGGCGAACCTGATGGACGCGCCTGCGGTTTGGCCGGCGATGGCGCACGCCTACGAGAGCGCCGACGGGGACTTCGCCGAGCGGCTGCTCGCCGCGCTCGATGCCGCGCAGGCCGCCGGCGGCGACATCCGCGGCCGCCAGAGCGCCGCCCTCGTCATCGTGCGCGCCGAGAGCAGCGGCCGGCCCTGGGAGGACCGCCTCGTCGACCTGCGGGTCGACGACAGCCCGGCTCCCCTCGCCGAGCTGCGACGCCTGCTCGAGCTGCGCCACGCCTACGACGAGGAGGACCTCGGCGACGCGGCGTCGGCCAAGGGCGACTGGCCGGCGGCGCTCGAGCACTACTCGCGCGGATCGCGGCTGGCCCCCGACAACGTCGAGCTCCTCTTCTGGAAGGGGCAGGCGCTGTTCGTCAGTGGCGACGAGACCGCGGCCCTCCAGGTGTTCCGCCAGGTCTTCGCACGCGAGCCGCGGTGGGCGCGCCTGGTGCCGCGCCTGGCCGCCGTCGGGCTCCTCCCCACGGATCCGGCAAAGGTCGCCCGCATCCTCTCGGTGGCGCCACCGCCGGCGCCGACGCCCTCGCCGCGACACTGAGGCCGATCAGGCGCCGGTCGTGGCCAGCAGCGACTCGGCGCAGGCGCGCAGGGCCGCCCGCAGCTCCCGCGGCCGCCGGATCTCGACGCGGAACGGCAGCCGCGCCAGCTCGCGGGCGAACCAGGCGAGGTCGTCGCACTGGCCACGGAGCAACACCGCCTCCCCCATCGGCTCGAGCACGCCGATGGCGGGGAACAGCTCGCGCATACCGCGCGCAGGTCGGCGTGGAGGAGCACTTCGACGGCGTGCCGGCGCGGCAGGGTGGCGACGGCGAAGGTGAGGTGAGCCAGGGCGTCGAAGCCCGGCGGGCGGTTGAATCCCTCCGCCTGCACCCGCACCGACTCGATGCGGTCGAGCCGGAAGGCGCGCAGCCCCTGCCGCAGGTGGCACCAGCCCACGGGCGTACCAGCAGCCGGCACGCTAGGCGAGGCCATAGGGGTCGAAGTCGCGCTCGCTTCTAGCCCGTCATTAGGGCTGCAGCCGCCCTCAATCCGCTCGAGCCTACGTCGCAGCCGCCGGCGTGCCCCGCACCCGTCCCCTCGACCGCAGCCGCATCCCGGCGAGGTACAGCGCTCCCGAGACCAGGAAGCCGACGAACCACGCGTAGACGTAGATGCGATCGAAGAGCGTGGCCGGCTCCATCACCCCACCGTGCCAGCCGGCGAGGTGGGCGCTCTTGAGGAAGCCCGGCACGTTGGGCAGCACGCCGGCGGCGAGCGCCACCATCGCCACCCAGTTGACCGTGCCGTAGCGCCCCTGCGGCCGGTAGAGGTCCGCCACCTCGAGCTCGCGGCGCCGCAGCAGCCAGTAGTCGGCGATCATGATGCCGGCGATCGGTCCGAGCAGCGCCGAGTAGCCGATCAGCCAGTTGAAGATGAAGGCGTCGGCGCTCGCCAGGAGCTTCCACGGCATCATCACGATGCCGAGGATGCCGGTGATCAGGCCGCCGGTCTTGAACGAGATCCGGCGCGGCATGAGGTTGGCGAAGTCGTTGGCCGGGCTCACCACGTTGGCCGCGATGTTGACCGACACCGTCGCCACGCCGACGCCGAGCAGCGACACCAGCGCCACCAGCGCGCGCGCGCCGGCGGAGGCGATGAGCGGCGCGCTGGCGCCCGGCGGCGGCGTCGCCGCGGTGAGCTGCGAGAGGATGAACACCGGGTCCCACAGCTTGCTCGGATCGACGCCGGAGAGGATCGCCTGGCAGGCGCTGGTGACGAAGACGCCGATGGCCGAGAAGGCGACCATCGTCGTCGGCAGCCCCAGGGTCTGGCCGAGCATCTGCTCGCGCTGCCCCTTGCCGAAGCGCGTGAAATCGGGGATGTTGAGCGACAGCGTCGCCCAGAACCCGATCATGCCGGTGAGCGAGGGAACGAACACCGGCCAGAAGGTGGCCAGGCTGTCGAACCGCGAGGGCGCGTCGAGCAGCGGACCGAGACCGCCGGCGCGGCGCACCACCCAGGCGAGCAGCGCCACCGCCATCACCAGCACCAGTGGCGCCGCCCAGTTCTCGAACACCCGCACCGCGTTCATGCCGCGGTAGATGATCCAGATGTTGAGCGCCCAGAAGACGAAGAAGGTGATCGCCGCCGGCACGCTGAGGCCGAGCAGCGAGACGTCGCCGCCGAGGTGACCGAAGCTCGGCCAGAGCGCCACCAGGAAGGTCTTCACCGCCTCGCCGCCGATGTAGGTCTGGATGCCGAACCAGCCGCAGGCGACGACCGCCCGCAGCATCGCCGGCACGTTGGCCCCGAGGGTGCCGAACGAGGCGCGCACCAGCACCGGGAAGGGGATGCCGTACTTGGTCCCGGGGTGGGCATTGAGCAGGATCGGCACCAGCACGATGAGGTTGCCGATGCCGATCGTCAGCAGCGCCTGCCACCAGCTCATCCCTTCGGCGATGAGGCCGCCGGCGAGCATGTAGGTGGGGATGCAGTGCGCCATCGAGATCCACAGCGCGGCGTAGTTGTAGGTGGTCCAGTTGCGCCGCGACGGCGGTACCGGCGCGAGGTCGGGGTTGAACAGCGGGCTCGCGGCGACGTCCGCGGGCAGCCCGGCGATCGCCTCGCGGGCGAGATCGGGGTCGTGCATGCTCACCTCGGGGGTCGGGAGGGAGCATACGACGGAGCGCGACCCCGCCCCTCACTCGCCGCGCGGGAAGGTCACCACGAAGGTGGCCCCACGACCCGCGTTGTTGGCCACCGCGATGGTGCCCCCGTGCGCCTCCACGATCCGCTTGCAAATGCTCAGCCCGAGGCCGTAGCCGCCGGTCTTCTTCGAGCGCGAGCGGTCGACGCGGAAGAAGGGCTCGAAGACGCTGCCGAGGTCGGCCGGCGGGATGCCCTGGCCGTCGTCGGTCACCCGCACGACTACCGAAGCCCCCTCCTCGCCGGCGGAGACCTCGACCGGCCGGCTGTCGGCGAGGGAGTACTTGAGGGCGTTCTCGAGCAGATTGCGCAGCACGCTGCGCACTTTTTCGGCGTCGACGTCGAGGAGCAACGCAGGTGCAGCGCAGCGGAAGCGCACTCCCGGCGGTCGCTCGGCGAACGAGGCCACGGCGGCGCGCAGGATGGGCACGAGGTCGCGTCGCTCGACCTGGACGCCGCGCCCGTCGCGCAGCCGCTCGAGCTCGAGCAGCTCGGTCACCATCGCCTCCATCTCGGCGACGTCGGCCGCCATGCGCGTCTGCTCGTACCCCGCCGGCAGCAGCTCGAGGGCCACCTTCATCCGCGTCAGCGGCGAGCGCAGCTCGTGGCTGACGTCGGCGAGCAGCTGGTCGCGGGCACGGATCATCTCCCCGACGCGGCGCACCATGTGGTTGAACGCCGCGGTGAGCGCGCCGAGCTCGTCGTGCGACCGAGCCGGCAGCACCACGTCGAGATGCCCCGCGCTCAGGCGCTCGACGCCCTCGTCGAGGGCGTGCAGCGGTCGCAACAGCCGCTTGAGCACCGCGTGGGTGGTG
Organism: Thermoanaerobaculia bacterium; assembly: GCA_963837455.1. Taxonomy (GTDB): domain Bacteria; phylum Acidobacteriota; class Thermoanaerobaculia; order Multivoradales; family JAIOJS01; genus DASYQD01. Next base: position 886,778 of record CAWINM010000001.1, read on the forward strand.
ATCCCGACAGCCACCAGCAGCAGCACCAGGAGGATCAGCAGGCCGTCGTGGGCCGCGCGCAGGTTGCGACCCAACGACCAGGCGAAGAGGTAGGCGCCGCCGCCGGGTGCCGACGCCACGAAGGCGCCTCGCCAGGCCGGCGCCGGCTCGACGACGTAGCCGGCCCACACCCACCGTCGCACCCCCTGCAGCCGCCGTCCCTCGGCGATGCTGGGGAGCCCGGCGCCGTCGCCCATCCGCCGTGGGGCCCCTCGTAGCGACGTCGAGATGGATGCGCTCGCGCAGCCGCATCGCCGCGGGTAGTCGAGCCGGCTCGCCGCCGCCAGCCGCGCGTAGTCGCGCACCACCTGCTGCATGCCGTCGTTGAGCGCGGGGCTGACGACGTGCAGGAAGAAGGAGACGACGATGGCCATCAGCGACAGCGCCATGCCGAGCACGAGGTCGCCAGCTTGGCGAACACCGTGCGGCGCGGCCGGGGCTCAGTCGCCAGTCGCCGCCCCCGATGAAGCGGTAGCCGAGGCCGCGGACGGTCCTGATGAAGACGGGGCGCCTCGCGTCGTCGCCGAGCTTGTGGCGCAGCCGGCAGACGAGCACGTCGATGGAGCGGTCGTACGACTCCCAGTCGAGGCCGCGGGTGGCCTCCAGGATGCGCTCGCGGGTGAGCACGCGGCCGCGGGTGCGGACGAGCAGCCCGAGCAGCTCGAACTCCGCCGTGGTGAGCGCCAGCTCCTCGCCGGCGAGCGTCGCCGTGCGCGTGGCCCAGGAGATCTCCACCGCCCCTGCCGCAGCACCTCCCCGGCCTCCACCGTGGCGCCGCGGCGCAGCACGGCCTGGATCCGGGCCACCAGCTCGCGCGGCTCGAACGGCTTCGGCAGGTAGTCGTCGGCCCCCAGCTCGAGGCCCGACGATGCGGTCGCTCACGTCGCCGCGCGCGGTCAGCATGACGATGGGAACGGCGCTGGTCTCGCGCACCTTGCGGCAGACCGCGAAGCCGTCCATGTCGGGCAGCATGACGTCGAGCACGAGGACGTCCGGCGGATCGGCGCGAGCGAGCGCAGGCCGTCCGCGGGTGGGCCAGGTCTTCACCGCGAAGCCGAACCTGTCGAGGTACTCGACGAGCAGCGCACCGAGCGCCTCGTCGTCGTCGAGGACAGCACCGGGGCGGCGGGGCGACGGCCGGCGGCGCTGGCAGGGCTGATCGTTAGGCTCTTCATCATGCGGCGCCGAGGGCTTCCACGGGCGGCAGCCGGGCGGCCTTCCGCGCGGGAAGGGCGCCGAAGCCGAAGCCGACGAAGAGCCATGACCAGCGTGACGGCGGCGGCAAGGGGAAGGCCAGCGTCCACCGGTCCCGAGCGAGCACGCCTCCTCCCCCGCTGCGGCCAGGGCAACCCGCCGTCCAGCCGCCGAGCGCCAGGAGCGCCGACTCGCCGAGGAACTGCGAGAGCACGTCCACGGCCGCGCGCCGACCGCCATCCGAAGGCCGATCTCGGCCGTGCGCTCCGTACCGAGAGGAACATCAGGGCCAGGATTCCGGCCCCACCGACGCCGAGCGCCAGGGCGCCGGGCCCGCTGGTGAGAAGGCCGAGGGAGCCGACCGCCTCCTGCTGCATCGCCAGGAGCCGCGCCGGGTCCTGGATCGCGAAGTCGTCGGGCGCCCGCCGCGGGGGCCCGGTGGCGCTCCCGCAGGAGCGCGGCGTATCTCCTGGGCTGCGCCGCGCATCCATGGGAGCGCTCGGCGACGGTCACGAAACGGCGTGAGCCACGTCGTGTTGAAGACGCGGCGCAGGGCCGTGCGGACGGGGACGAAGACGTTGCCGTCCTGGTCCGATCCGTCGGCCTCGACGCCCCTCGGGTCCAGAACGCCGATCACCTCGAACGGCGCCCGCGGACGCGGATGTCGAGTCCCACGGGGGCCTCGCCGGGGAAGAGGGCGCGGGCGACCCGCGCGCCCAGGACGGCGACGCGCCGGGACCGGCGTCGTCCTCGGCGTCGAAGAATCGCCCGGCGGCCAGCCGAAAGCGGCGCAGGCGCGAGGGCCGGCGCGGTTCCCAGCACGGTGGTGGCCATCGACCCGGCGCCCGCGCGAGCCCTGAGAGCGGCGCCTTCGGCCGCGGCGCTCCGCGGCGAGCGGGCAGACTGGCGATGGCGTGGCAGTCGTCGGCGCGCAGAGTCGTGACCACCCCGGCGATCCTCCGTCGGGCCGCCGAGCGCTTCACCTGCGCCGGCCTCACGACCAGCAGGTTGGCCCCCGCCCTCTCCACGCTCTCTCGCACCTCGCGGCCGGCGCCCTTGCCGATCGCGCTGGTCAGGAGGACGCCGGCAACCCCTGCCGCGACGCTCCCCAGAGGTCAGCGCCGTGCGCAGCCTGTGGGTGAGGAGGGTCCGCGACGGAGAGGCCGCACGGCGCGGCGGAGCCTCACCGCAGCGCGACCGCCGGCTCCAGGAGCGCCGCCCGTCGCGCCGGCAGGACACCCGCGAGGAGGCCCGTCCCCGCCGCCAGGGCCAGGCCCAGAGATACGGCCATCGGGGAGAAGCCCGCCCCCAGGTTCACCCGCGCCGGCAGGAAGATGGCGAGGCCGCTGCCGACGGCCGCTCCCAGCAGGCCGCCGCCGACCGCCACGATGGCCGTCTCGAGGAGGAACTGCAGCCGGATGTCGGCCGGCCGCGCGCCGACGGCCCGCCGCAACCCGATCTCTGCGACGCGTTCGCTGACCGACGACAGCATGAGGGTCGCCTGCACCGCGGCGCCGGCGAAGAGCGCGATGGCGGCGACGAGGGGGAGGTAGAGGAAGAGCACCCGCTGCACCTTGGCGACGTTCTTCTGGACGAAAGACCGGCTGAGCAGAGTGAAGTCGCTGGGCTGGCCCTCGGCCAGGGAGTGGCGTCCGCGAAGGACCCGCGACACGGCCTTCTGGGTCTGGTCCACGCGCTCCGGGTCACGGACGAGGAGCTTGATCGCCCGGATCACGTCCACGTTCATCACGCGCCGCATGGCCGTCGTGACCGGGATCACGATCTCGTTGTCGCGGTCCATGCCGTGGATGTCGGTGCCCAGGCGCTCCAGCACCCCCGTCACGCGGAAAGGGCACCGAGCCGATCTGGATCTCGGAGTCGAGGGGGTCCTCGTCACCGAAGAGCGCCCGCGCCGCCGTCTCGCCGATGAGGGCCACTCGTGCGGAGGGCGCCACTGCCGCCGCGTCGAAGTACTCCCCACGCGAGACGCTGCGGGCCCAGACACGCTCCGAACGCTCGGACTGGCCCAGCAGGCGAACGGTCCGGCTCGCGTCGCCCCGGCGGACCGGCGCGCCGGGGACAACCTGCATGCGGATCCCAATCTCGATCTCCGGGATCTCGCGAGCCAGGGCAAGGGCGTCGTCGAGGGTCAGGCGCGCGGCCTCTCCCCGGGGTCCGCCCATGAAGAACCCTCCGCCGGCGGTCACGATGATCGAAGACGAGCCGAAGAGATGGCGGACCGTCGCCGAGGATCTTTCGCTGCGCGGCCGCCCCGATGGTGAGGACGAAGGTCAGTGCCGTGACGCCAATGACGCTGCCCAGCATCATGAAGGTGCTCCGGAGCTTCTGGCGTCCCATCGCCCGCGCGCTGCTCCACAGAAGCCGTCTCGTGCTCATGCCCGTCCTCCCTCGGCGCCGAGCGCCTGCTCCTCGAAGCTCACGATCCGGCCCTCCTCGATCCGTGCCCGGTGCCGGCAGTGGGCGGCCACGTTCGGGTCGTGGGTCACGAGGACGATGGTGCGGCTGGCCCGACTCAGGGACTCGAAGACCTCCATCACCTCCGCCGCGGAGCGCACGTCGAGGTTCCCGGTCGGCTCGTCGGCGAGGAGCAGGTCCGGCTCGTTGACCAGGGCGCGCGCGATGGCCACGCGCTGCTGCTCCCCTCCGGAGAGCTCGACGGGCGATGGTCGAGCCGGTCGGCGAGGCCCACCTGATCCAGGGCCCGCCGGCCGAGCCCGTCGATCTCGTCGCGATCGGAGTAGACGAGGGGCAGCTCGACGTTCTCGAGGGCGCTGGCGCGCGGGAGCAGATGGAAGGCCTGGAACACGAACCCGATGCGACGGTTGCGGAGGCGGGCCTGACGGTCCGCGTCGAGGCCGGCGACGTCCTCGCCGTCGAGGAGATAGCGCCCCGTCGTCGGGGCGGTCGAGCAGCCCGAGGACGTTCATGAGGGTGGACTTGCCCGATCCCGACGTGCCCACGATGGCCAGGAAGTCGCCGCGCTCGATCCGGAGCGAGACGTCGGAGAGGGCTTCGACGGCATGCCCCCCCGGGCGGCGGTACGTCCTTCCAATGCCCGACAGCTCGATCATCTCTCGCACCTCCTCAGGGCGCGTCGGGCCGAGGGCCGGCCTCGCCCACCAGAACCTCGTCACCGTCGCGCAAGCCGTCCACGATCTCGCAGAAGGCCTCGTCCCGGCTGCCGATCGGGCACGAGGCGCCGCTCCCTCCCGCCGGCGTCATCACGAACGCCGTCCGTGGTCGCGCTGCACCGCGCGCCGGGGGACAGGTGAGCACGTTCGACCGACGGTCGACCGCGATCTGCACCGTGGTCGTCATCTCGGGCCGCAGCGTGCGTTCCCGCGGCGGCTCGAACGTCACCACCGTCACGTAGTCGACGACGTTGTCGCGGATCTCGGCCTGCGGATAGACGGCGGTGACGCGTGCCCGGGAACTCGTGGCCGGGGTAGGTGTCGACCGTGAACGTGCGCGGTCTGCCCGCCTGGATCCGTCCGATGTCCGTCTCGTCCACGTAGGCTCAGACCTCGAGGCGGTCGAGGTCGACGAGGGTGACGAAGGTGGGCGCCGCGAGACTGGCCGCCACCGTCTCTCCCTCCTGGGTCGCCACCGAAGCCACGACGCCGGCGATGGGCGCCGCGATCCGGGCGTAGGCGAGCTGCGTTCGGGCGAACTCCAGGTTGGCCGCCGCCTCGGCCCCTGCTGCTCGGCGACGGCGCCGCTGAGCAGGGCGACGTCGAGGTCCGCGGTCGGGAGGAGCCGTGCTGTCGCCAGCGCGCGCTTCCGGGCGAGATCGGCGCGCGCGTACAGCGAGCGTTCGCTGCCGCGGAGGCCAGTGCGGCGGCCGCCTGCGTCGCGGCGGGCCGCGAGCTCGCGCGTCTCCAGCTCCGCCAGGAGGTCTCCCGCTCGCACCACGTCGCCGATCGCGGACGTGAAGGCGCGCCACCACGCCCGAGACGCGGGAGCCCACCTTCACTTCGGCGCCGACCCTCGGCTTCACGACTCCCGTGGCCTTGACCACGGACCCGATGTCCGGCGAGCGACGCGAACGGTCTCCACGCCGCCCGGGTCCACCGGGCGCCGCGTGGCTGCCGCGCGTCCAAGGGCGACGATCGCGATGGCCAGGGCGCCGAGGCCCAGCCCGGCGACGACGGCCACCCGCAGGCCGCCGCGTCGCCTGCCGCGCGTGGAGTCCGGGTCCGCCATCCCGCGCAGTCTCGGAGCGGCAGGTGTCTGGCGAATGTCCCGCACGTAACGGAATGCAACAGGCCCGAGCTCGGGCGGCCCCGGCATGTGCGCACAGGTGCCGGGCGACCGGCCCCCCGCAGGTGCCGCCACCGAGGCGGGGGGCGCGAGCGCTCGATCGACAGGTGGCGAGCCGGCCGCCGGCGGATCCCGGGTCAGTCGGCCAGTGCCCTGCCCTTGGTCTCGACCACCCAGGGCAGGAAGGCAAGCGCGGCGAGGGGGACGATGCCGACGAGGAATAGCGCGTGCTGCGCGGCGTCGGGGCCACGCGACGCCACCAGCCCCACCACCACCGGGCCCGCCGCAGCGACGATGCGGCCGACGTTGTAGGTGAACCCGGCGCCGGTGCCGCGCAGCCGCGTCGGGAAGAGCTCGGGCAGGTAGTAGGTGAAGCTGCCGAAGACGCCGAACACGGTGAGCCCGATCCGGAAGTACATCGTCGAGCCGCGCCTGCGGGGCCAGGTGCAGCCCGAAGGTGGCGAAGATCGCGACCGCCGAGGCAGCGAAGTAGAGCGCGAACATCGTGCGCCGCCCGAGGCAGCTTCGCCGCCGGCACCGTCAGCAGCGTGCCGATGCAGGCCGCCCAGGTTGAAGCGCGCTGGTCGCCAGCGCCTTCCACGCCTCGACCAGGTCGAGGGTGGCGCCGCGGTCGCAGACCGCGCAGCGCCGCCTCCGTCTGGCCAGGCCGCTCGCGACGACCGGGATGAACGCGTTGCAGCTCCACCAGGTGATCAAGCGCGATGAGCGCCATGAGGAAGCCGCTGATCGTGAGCGCCCGGTGCCTGGCGTCGAACAGCTCGGCGATCGAGGGCGGCTTCGCGTCCACCGCCACGCGCCGCCAGCGCTCGGGCTCGCTGACGAAGAGCCGGAACAGGAACGCCACGGCGGCCGGCAGCAGGCCGGACAGGAAGACCTAGCGCCACGACACCTCGGGCGTCGTCGCGCAGCCAGCGGCCGGCGATCTGGATAGTTGACGAACGTCCGGCGAGGAAGAGGCCGACCGGCGCCGAGGTGTAGAGCAGCGCGCCCGCCTCGACGCGGCGCCGCTCCGGCACCACCTCGGCCACCATCGCCGCGCCCGCCGCCCACTCGCCGCCGATGCCGAGGCTGGCGACGAAGCGGAAGAGCACCAGCACCCACAGGTTGGGCGCGAAGGCGCAGGCCGCGGTGCCGACCGCGTAGAGCGACATCGTCAGCATCAGCGTGCGCGTGCGGCCGATGCGGTCGGTGAGCCGGCCGAAGATGATGCCGCCCACGGCCCAGCCGATGAGCAGCAGCGACGTGAGGAGCCCCGTCCAGCGCAGCGTCGCCACCTTGGCCGCCGGCGAGCCGATGGCGAGCCCGAGCAAGGTCGGCACGCAGTTGGGTGCCACGTAGTTGAACAGCAGGCCGTCGAAGACGTCGAAGCCCCAGCCCAGCCAGGCCGCCAGCAGCACGGTCCACTGGTAGGCGTTCATGTCCCACACCGTGCGGCCAGCGCTGGTGGAGCCCGTCGTCGCCATGGTGGTGCCGGCACGATACTGCAAAGCGACGGGCGCGGGCGCACCTCACGCGGCGCTGCCCGCCCGCGACGATTCCGCTCTGGTGCCCCTCCAGTCCCCGGCGCCGCCGCTCGTCGCGGTGCGCTACGGCGGATCCCGGCGCTCGAGGCCGACGGGACGCTAGGCTCGCACCACGCCGGCGCCGCCCGCAACGTGTGGGTGCTCGACGTCTACGCCGGAAGCGGCACGGCGGGCGGCGGCGGCGGCTACGTCTTTCGCAACACCCACGCGCCAGAGGAGACAGGGTTCTGCTCGGCCTGTCATGCGGCGATGGCCGAGGTGCGCGATCCCGGCCACGTCTACCTCGACGAAGTCAGCGAGCCCGGCGCCCTGCAGGGCGTCAACTGCGTCACCTGCCACCAGCTCGACAACGTCGACGCCAGCAACCTCAACGCCCTGCACCTGCTCGGCAAGGCCACCTACCGCTTCCCCGTGGGCAAGGGCTCGGCCGAGGCTTACGTCTGGGGCCCGCTCGACGACGTCACCTACGACGGGATGCGGGTCTCCCACTCGCCACTCCACGGCAGCTCCTTGCTGTCCGCCTCGTGCCACCAGTACAACCGGCCGAGCAACGGCATTGCCGGCCAGCACACCTACAGCGAGTGGCTGGCCTCGTCCTACGCCGTGCCGGGACCGGGCTACCGCACCTGCCAGGACTGCCACATGCCGGCGGCGGCGACGCCGGGCGCGCTCTGCGTCCTGCTCGACCCAACCGCCCGGGCAACCAGCGTCACCGGCACACCTTCATCGGCTCGACGCCAGAGATGCTGCAGGCCAACGTCGGCCTCACCGCCAGCGCCCGCGAGGGGGGCCCCGGGGCGCATCCGGGTGATCGCTGATGTCTCCAACGTCGGCGCCGGCCACTCGTTCCCCACCGGTGTCGCCATCCGCAACGCGCTGCTGGTCGTCACTGCCACCTGGAACGGCCAGGAGCTGACGCAGGTAGGGGTCCCACCGTGCCGTTCTGGGGAAGCGACGACGTGTCCGGCGAGCAGCCCGGCGACTACGCCGGCTACCCGGGCAAGGGCTTCGCCAAGGTGCTCGAAGGGCGCATCGACGGTCAGGGCCCGACGGTGCGGCCGGTGTTCTTCATCGACGCGGCGAACGTCTTCGCGGACACCGAGATCCCCTCTGGCGCCACCGACAGCACCGTCGTCGACTTCCAGCTGCCTGTCGGTACGGCCGCCGGCGCGACCGTGGAGATCGAGGCCAAGCTCCTTTACCGGCGGGCCTTCCGCTCCCTGCAAGTAGCCAAGGGCTGGAACCGAGAGCGCGCACGGCGGGCCGCTGGAGATCGAGGTGGCACGGCGCGACCTGGAGGTGGTGACCCGCGGGGTGAGCGCCGCCGAGATCCCGACCCTCGCGTGGCCCGGCCTCGTCGCCCTCGCCCTCGCGCTCGCCGTCCTGGGAACGGCACGCGCGACGCGTCCGGGCTAGCCACTGGCCAGTGCCGGGCCTGGCGCCAGCGCTGGCCGTGCCGCGGCCCTGCGCTAGACTCCGCTCGCGATGGGCAGCCACGAGATCGAGCGTGAGCTCGACGCCGAGCGGCTCCGGCAGTTCACGCGGAAACTGCTCACCGACCTGCGCGCCATCGACCGCATGCTCGAGGCCGGAGCGATCGAGTCCGGCGTCCGCCGCATCGGCGCCGAGCAGGAGCTGTTCCTCGTCGGCCCGCGCTGGGGAGCGGCGTCGAACAACCTCGAGATCCTCGCCGACCTCGCCGACGACGACCATTTCACCACCGAGCTCGGCCGCTTCAACCTCGAATTCAACCTCGACCCGATGAGCTGGGGCGGCGGTTGCCTGTCGCAGATGGAGGGGCAGCTCGACCGCCTGCTGCGCCGCGTGCGCGAGGCGGCCGAGAGGCACGGCACGCAGGTGGTGATGACGGGGATCCTGCCGACCCTCGAAAAGGCCGACCTGACGCTCGACCACATGACGCCGAAGCCGCGCTACTTCGCCCTCAACGAGGCGATGACGCGGCTGCGCGGCGGCGCCTACATCTTCCACCTCAAGGGGCAGGACGAGCTCAAGCTCACCCATGACTCGGTGATGCTCGAGGCCTGCAACACCAGCTTCCAGGTCCACTTTCAGACCGGCCCGGAGGAGTTCGCGCGGCTCTACAACATCGCCCAGGCGGTGGCCGCGCCGGTGCTCGCCGCCGCCACCAACTCGCCGCTGCTGTTCGGCAAGCGGCTCTGGCGCGAGACGCGCATCGCCCTCTTCCAGCAGTCGGTCGACACCCGCGCCCCCACCGCCCACCTGCGCGAGCAGAGCGCGCGTGTGCGCTTCGGCCGCGACTGGATCGACGACTCGGTGATGGAGATCTTCCAGGAGGACGTGTCGCGCTTCCGCGTGCTGCTCGCGGCCGACGTCGAGGAGGATCCCTTCGAGGTGCTCGCCCGCGGCGGGGTACCGACCCTGCAGGCGCTGCGGCTCTTCAACGGCACCATCTACCGCTGGAACCGCCCCTGCTACGGCATCTCCGCGGGGAGGCCCCACCTGCGCATCGAGAACCGGGTGCTGCCCGCGGGGCCGTCGCTCGTCGACGAGGTCGCCAACGCCGCCTTCTGGCTGGGGCTGATGAGCGCCGTCTACGAGCAGCATCACGACATCCGCCAGGTGCTCCACTTCGACGAGGTCAACGAGAACTTCGTCGCCGCCGCCCGCCTCGGTCTCGGCGCTCACCTGTGGTGGATCGGCCACAGGGACGTGCCGGCGCGGGAGCTCCTGCTCGAGGAGCTGCATCCCCCTCGCCCGCCACGGCCTCGAGCTCGGCGACCTCGATGGCGGCGACATCGACCGCTACCTCGGCGTGCTCGCCGAACGCGTCGAGAGCGGCATGAGCGGCAGCCAGTGGCTGCTCGACTCCTATGCCGCCTCCCGCAGCCAGGGCACCCGCGCCGAGCGGCTCGCGGCCCTCGTCGCCGCCACCGTCAACCGCCAGCGGGAGGGTGGACCGGTGCATCGCTGGCCGCTCGCCACCATCGACGAGACCGGCGGCTGGCAGGGCCACTTCCTCGAGGTCGGCCAGCTCATGACCACCGACCTGTTCACCGTCAATCAGGATGAGCTCGTCGACCTCGCCGCCTCGATGATGGACTGGCGGAAGATTCGCCACGTGCCGGTGGAGGATGCCCAGCACCAGCTGGTAGGGCTGGTCACCCACCGCACGATCCTGCGACTGGTGGCGCGCGACCCCGATGCCTTCAACGGCAAGTCGGTGCCGGTGTCGCAGATCATGGAGACCCACGTCATCACCGCCGCGCCCACCACCTCGACGCTCGAGGCGATCCGGCTCATGCGCCGGCACAAGGTGGCCTGCCTGCCGGTAGTGGAGAACGGCAAGCTGGTGGGCATCGTCACCGAGCGCGACTTCATGGACGTCGCCGGCCAGCTGCTCGAGGCGGTGCTGCAGGGCGAGATGACGGTCCCGCGCCCCAGCGAGCACGGCGGCGAGGGCACGGAGGGCTGACGAGGTGCGCTCCGGCGTTGCGCTGCACAAGACCCCCGCGCAACTTTGCTGGGCGCTCCCCCTCGTCGCCGGCATCCTGTTTGCCGGGACGGCGCAGGCCGACTTCCATCCGGTCGGCGAGCTCCTGACCGTGGCGCCGACCGACCGGCCATTCGACGATCGGGTCATGGCCACCGCCGTGCAGGAGGACGGGTCCTTCCTCGTCCTCTGGGTGCGCCAGGACGACCCGAACGCCTTCTCGGAATGGCATCTTTTCGCCCGCGCCTACGACTCCGACGGTGCACCACGCGCGGCGGCGCAGGAGATCACGATCGGAGCCGCGACCGTCCGCGCCGCCGCCTTCCCCGACGGCGGGTACGTCGTGGCGTGGTTTGCGGGCCACGGTGGCCCGGGCTATCTGCGCGCCCGCATCCTGGATTCCGCCGGCACACCGGCCGGCGGCGTTTTCTCCGTCAGCGATCTCGGCAACGAGAGTCAGTACGAGCTGGAGCCGCGTATCGCCGTCTCTCCCGGCGGCGACGCCTTCTTCGTGGCCTGGGTCTGCAGGCGCTGGAGCGGCTTCGCGAGCTTCGACGAGGTTCGTGCCCGTCGCTTCGAGCGCGACGGCACGCCTGTCGGGTCGTCGCGTCAGATCAGCCCCAAGCTCGCCGTCAACGACAGCCAAGGCGCCAACGCCGATCTCGCTGCCCTCCCTGATGGGGGCTTCTGCACGGCGTGGTCCCAGGCTCAGCAGCAGGGCGAGCCCGCCTCCGTCTACGAGCAGCGCTGGAGGGCCAACATCTCGATCGCAGGCCAACCCGTGCTCTTGGGCACAACGGAGAGGCCTGCTATCGACGTTGCCGGGTCCGTGCAAGTGGTGGCGCACCCGGACGGCAGTTGCACCGTGGCCTGGTCGACCATTGAAGGCGACGCGGTGTGGCAGAGGCGCACGCATCTGCGCCGAGTCGCGGCCGACGACGAGCCGGGTGCCGACCACTTTACGACGCCCCCCGGCTACTACAGCATTCTGTTCGGTTTCGTCACCGACGGCCATGGCGGCGCCTACCTCCTGGACCGCACGGGCTACGGCCCGTTCATCGGGGCCGCGAACCTGCGCCATCTGAGCGCGGACGGCGAGCAGATCGATCCGCCACCGATCAAGCTGCCGAGCGATCCGTCGTGGGAATCGATCGTGATCGGCGCCGACTCCAACAGTGAGCTGGTGATCGCGGTAACGGCTCACGGCACGGGCCATTTTCCCGATCATCACGACGTGCTGGCGCAGCGCTTCAGCTCGGGCTGCTGGTCCAATGACCAGCGGCTGTGCCTCGGCGGTCGCTTCGTGGTGGAGGCGACCTGGCGTCACCCCTCCGGCACGGAGCACGCCGCGACACCGTTGCCGATCACCCATGACACCGGAGGCTTCTGGTTCTTCTCGCCGTCGAACTTCGAGATGCTCGTCAAGGTCCTCGACGGCAGGGGGATCAACGGTCACTACTGGGTGTTCTTCGGCGGGTTGACCGACCTCGAGGTGACGCTGGCGGTGACCGACACCAGCACGGGCGCCCGGCGCACCTACGTCAACGCCGCCGGGACCTTTCCCAGCCAGGCCGACGTCGAGGCCTTCGCCGGCGAGGCCGCCGCGCCGTCGACAGCCTCCTCACCGGCGCCCGCGCCGCGTCCGTCGCAGGCGAGCCCGCACGCCGACTCTGCCTCCTGCGTCGCCACCGCCACCACGGTCTGCCTCCACGACCACTACCGCGTGGAGCTGGGCTGGCGCGACTTCAACGGCAACGAGGGGGACGGTCATCCACTCTCGGCTGGCACGGACTCCGCCTATCTCTGGTTCTTCGCCCCCGGCAACATCGAGATGGCGGTCAAGGTGCTCGACGGCACGGCGGTCAACGGCCACACCTGGGTCTTCGTCGCGGGGCTGACGAGCGTCGCGACCACGCTGACGGTCACCGACACCGACACCGGCGCGGTCCGCACCTACGAGACGCCCGCCGGCACCATGCGGAGCTTCGCCGACGTCCTGGCCTTCTAGGCGCCGGTACCGGCTGGTCGCCGCCTCGAGCCGCCGGCGCATCACCGCGACCCCATGCGTCTCGACGTAAGATCGCCGCGCTGACCCACAGGAGGGGACATGGGCAAGTCCCAGCAGGAGTTCCTCGACGTCTACGAGCGCGAGCACGCCATCACCATGAAGGTGCTGCGCGCCTACCCCGCCGACCAGGCGGATCTCAAGCCGCATCCGGTGTGCAAGACCGCCAAGCAGCTCGCCTGGGTGTTCGTCGCCGAGCGCGGGCTCGGCACGCACGCGATGAACGACGGGCTGGTGGCGCTGATGAGCGGCAGCGGCGGCGCCCTCCCACCGGCCCCGGACCGCTGGGAGGACGTCCTCACCGCCCTCGAGGCGGCGCACCGCGAGTTCGCCCAGCTCATCGCCGGCTACAGCGACGAGGAGTTTCACGCCCCGGTGCACTTCTTCAGCGGCCCCGGCAAGATGGAGACCCAGCCCCGCCGCGACGTCGCCTGGTTCCTGCTCCACGACCAGATCCACCACCGCGGCCAGCTGTCGATCTACCTGCGCATCGCCGGCGGCAAGGTGCCGAGCATCTACGGTCCGAGCGCCGACGAGCCCTGGATGTAGCGAGCCCGGCAGGCGCCGGCCACCTTGACCCCTCTCCATCGCCCCCTCTCCATCGCCTGGCAGCGCTTGCCCTCACCCTGCTTCGCCGGCGGCTGGGGAGTCGCGCCAAGCTCGCCGCAGGCAGCGGCTGCTGGAGGCAGCGCTCCACCTGCCACCTCGGCCCGCATCGTCAACTCCCGCCTCGTCGACGGTAGCGGCGCCCCAGCCACATCCCCAGCGAGGACCGGCGCTTCTGGGACGCCATGGGGGCTGACTTGCAAGCCCCAGGTCGCCGTTACCCGGCGCGCCGGCGCCGGCCCCGGGGCGCTGCGGCCTCCCGGAAGTCACTGCGCGGCGGCGAGCGGGGCCCGGCCGTCCAAGGGTCGCCCGGCTGGCAGAGGTCGGTCGCCTCCAACCCGCTCCCGGAACCCGTCACTTGCCGGCGATGACGCCCACCTCGCGCTCCACTCGCAGCCCATCACCCTCCACCTCGACCCGCAACGTCTCCCCGCGCCCGAGCTCTCCGCGGACCACCACCTCCGCCACCCGCGTCCCCACCTCCCGCTCCACCGTCCGCCGCAGGAAGCGCACCCCGTTTCGCGGCTCGAAGCCGCGGTCGAGCAGCCACTCGAGCGCCTCCTCCGACACCTCGAGCGCGAGCTCGAGCCGCGCCATGCCGGGCCGCCTCGCGAGCTCGTCCAGGAGCCGGCGCACCAGTGCCTGCGCGTGGTGGCGCTCGAGCGGAGCGAAAGGGACGATCTCGTCGAAGCGGTTGAGCAGCTCGAAGCGGAAGAAGCGGCGCAAGCGCTGCTCGAGCCCCGGCTCATCCCCGGCCGCAGCGGCGCTGCCATCGCGGAATCCCGGCCGGTCGTCGTGCCACAGGCCCGAGCCGGCGTTGGTGGTGGCAATGACGATGAGCGAACGGCAGGGGATGAGCTGCCCGGCGCCGTTGAGGAACGACCCCTCGTCGACGAGCTGCAGGAAGCGGTCGTGTACGCGCGGCGACGCCTTGTCGAGCTCGTCGAGCAGCAGCACCCCGAACTGGCAACCGAGGATGCGCCGGGTGAGCTGGCCCTGGCGATCGGCCATGCAGTAAGCCGCCGGGTTGCCGAATAGCAGCAACCCGTCCTTCTCGTCTGGGTAGTCGGCCATGTTGTAGCGAATCATTCGCTCCGCCGATCCCAGGGCGCGTTCGGCGACGAGGCGAGCGAGCAGCGTCTTGCCGACGCCGCTGGGGCCGACGAGCATGAGAACACCGAGCGGGCGGTGCGGATCGAGCAGCCCGGCCTTGATGCGGGCGAGCAGCGCCGTTGCCACCATCACCGCGCGCGGCTGTCCCAGCACCTCCTCGCCGAGCTCGCGCGCCAGGAGCTCGGGGTCGAGCGGCTCTCGCGGATCCACCAGCACCCGTGGCAGCCCGTACTGCCGGCAGAAGAGCGCCACGACCTCGCGCTCGCCCACGTCCTGGCTCGCCGTCGACCCCTCCCCGGTCGCCACCGCCGCCAGCTGCTCGAGCGGAGCCATGGCCTTGCGCGGCAGGTGGCTGCGCACCAGGAAGCGGTGCGAGAGGTGCAGCGCCGCCTCGACGGCATCCGGCCGGATGCGGACCCTCCCACCGGCCGCCACCGCCCGATTCTCCGTCTGCTCCACCCAACGCGCCATGATCCGCCGCGTCTCGGCGAGCGAGGGCTCGCCGACCTCGACCAGGGTGCACCGCTGCTCGAGCTGCGGCTCGCTCTCGATCAAGGTCCGCATCGCCGCCGTCTCGCCTTCGCCGAGAAGCGGCCTGACGAGGCGTCGCACGAGGCTCGACACGTGCTCCTCGAGGTCGAGCCCATACGCGAGGTGGAGGTCGCGCACGTAGACAACCACCTCGGGCCCGAGGTCGACGAGCACGTCGAAGAGCTCGAGCGCGTGCTGCCCGAGGGCCTCGTCGCGCCCGACGGTCGAGGCGCCGCGGCGCAGCGAGACTTGCAGGACCCGCGCCCCCTCGAGCCGAGCTCGAGAGAGCCCGCTCGCGGCTCGTACCACCAGCTCATGCACCAGCGCCGACTTGCCGACGCCCGCATCGCCCACCAGCAGCGGCGACCGCCCGGCGCGATACACCTCCTCCAGCGCCGCGAGCAGCTCCTCGCGGCCGAAGGCCCGCCCGAGGCGGCCGGCGGCCGCATCGGCGGTGAGGTCGGTCTCGACCCAGCGGTCGAGGATGTGCTGCGCTTCCTTCTTCCTGTCCATGAAACGAAAAGAGCCTTCCGGGCGATCCCGGAAGGCTCGAACGATCAGCCTGAGGGGCTGCGAATCGGTTAGCCGGGGAGAGCTCCCGTGGCACGCCGGCGGGCCGGCGCGGATGTGGACGTGATGCGGATACGGTTCATCGCGGCTCCGAAGACGGGGAAGAGTAGGGGAAGCTCGGTTCGACGTCAAGCACGGAACGCCGCGCAGAACGCGCGTACCCCCCGCCCCTCTCACGGGACCGTCCCGCACCCCTCGCAAGATCCCAGGGGCCGCGGTAGGGTGAGAGCGGATTCGCTCACCGCCGCGCCCCCGGCTCCACGACCACCATGCCCGAGCCCCTCCCCCTCTCCCCTCTCCCCGCCTGGGAGACCTTCTACGTCATCGTCGGCTCCGCGGCGGCAGCGCTCACCGGCCTGCAGTTCGTGGTCATCGCGCTGGTGGCGGAGTCGCGGCGACAGAGCAGCGGCGGCGAGATCGGGGCGTTCGGGACACCGACGATCGTGCACTTCGGCGCCGTGCTGTGGGTCGCGGCCGTGCTCAGCGCTCCCTGGCGGGGGCTCGCCGGCGCCTCGATCGTCCTCGCTATCACCGGCGCGGCGGGCGCCGGGTACGCGGGGCTGACGTTCCTGCGCGCGCGACGACAGACCGGCTACGTGCCCGTGCTCGAGGACGGGATCTGGCACACGGCGCTCCCCTTCGTCGCCTATTCGCTGGTGCTCGGCGCGGGGTTGGGAATGGTGCGCCACGCCACCGGCGCCCTGTTCGGTGTCGGCGGGGCGGCGGTGCTGCTGCTCTTCATCGGCATTCACAACGCCTGGGACACGGTGACCTTCGTGGCGTTGGGGCGTCTGGAAGCGGCGGCGTCCGAGCCGGCGCGGAGCGCGCCGCGGCCGACCGAGCCGCCCGCCGAGTAGCGGTGCCGGAAGTCTCAGGGTGAAGCGGGGCAAGGGAGACCTTCATGGCCAAGACCGACTTCCGCTCCGTGGACGAGTACCTGGCAACGCAGCCGGCGGCCGTGCGCGCGGTGCTCGAGCGCGTGCGAAGGGCGATTCACAAGGCCCTGCCCGACGCCGAGGAGGGCATCAGCTACCAGATCCCCGCCTACAGGCTGCACGGTGGCGTCGTGCTCTACTTCGCGGGGTGGAAGAAGCACGTCTCGATCTACCCGGCAAGCCCCGAGCTCGCGGCGGCGTTCGCGAAGGAGCTCGAGCCGTACGAGCTGAGCAAGGGGACGATCCGCTTCCCGCTCGCGAAGCCGGTGCCGTCGGAGCTCATCGGACGCATCGCCAGGTTCCGCGCCCAGGAAAGCCTCGCGCGCCAGGGGCCGAAAGCGGCGCGGAGGACAACCGCCAAGGCGCAGAAGACGCCGGCGAAGCCAGCCGCGGGCAAGCGCTAGCTCCACGGTCAGGTGGGTCCGACGGGCGGCGGACCCCCGCTGCCGCAGCCTGGCTCGAGCCTGCTAATTCCCCAGGCGGGGCGTAGTCGACGGCCGCGCCGCGGAGCCGCGGGCGGCCGGGTACCAGATCCAGACCGCCAGCGCCCGCTTCGTCCCCGGCGTCGGTGCCAGCGGATCGGATCGCCCGGCGTCGACCCACTCGCGCCCCTCGCGCCCCAAGGCGAACGGACCGCTGGGGGCCGGCAGCACGGTGTCGTGCCGGTGCTCCCACCAAAGGACGCCAGCAGCGCGCCGGTCGCCGCGACCCCGAGGGCGGCGAGCGCCGCGCAGCCGCGCGCGAGCCGCCTCAGGCGAAGGCGCGCCACGGCTCTCCTTCGCTTGCCGCCGGTGGTGGCGGGAAGGCTCGGGCGCCGGTGTCCGCCACGGCCAAGCCGCTCGCGCCACCCACCGGCCGGGCTTCTTCGTCGGACACCTCCGCCGGCAGCCTGCCGAAGCCGTGCAGGATCGCCTCGAGCGCCGGCAGCATCGTGCCCAGCCGCCGCGCGCGGATCACCACGTCCCACAGCGGCTCGAGCTTTTTCCAGCCCACCGCGTAGGCGAGGTGGCGCAGGGCGCCGAGGATCGTTCCATGCCGCGCCGCCCCGCGTACGATCGAGCCCCAGCGGTAGAAGCGCTCGTAGGCTCGCCAGTACCCCGCCTCGAGCGCCTCGGCGGGCATCGAGCGGGTGCGAAAGACGACGTGGCGCGTGTCGTAGAGGTCCCAGTCGCGGTGGAGCAGACGCCCGTCGGCCTCCATGCGGGTGAAGAGCGCCGTCCCCGGGTAGGGCGTGAGGACGTGAAAGGTGGCGGTCTCGACCCCCTGCGCGACGGCCCAGTCGACGGTGCGGTCGAAGACTCCGGCGTCGTCCTCGTCCATGCCGAAGACGAAGCTGCCGTTGACCGTGACGCCGAGGTCGTGCAGCCGCCGCACCGCCGAGGCGTAGTCGTGGTGAAGGTTCTGGACCTTGCTGCTCGCCCGCAGGGCCGCCTCGTTCAGCGTCTCGAAGCCGACGAACAGGCTGCGTAGCCCGCACTCCACGGCCTTCTCGAGCAGCTTGGGACGCAGCACCGACTGCACCGTGCCCGCCGCCTGCCACAGCCGCCCCATGCCGCGCATGCCGTCGAAGAGCGCGGCGGCGAAGCGCGGGTCGCCCAGCAGGTGGTCGTCGAGGAAGTAGAGGTGCCGCCCAGGGAGGCGCTCGATCTCGGCGAGGGCGGCGTCGACGCGCTGGGTGTAGAAGCCGCGGCCGCCCGCGAAGAAGGCGTCCTTGTAGCAGAAGTCGCAGTGGTGCGGGCAGCCGCGCGAGACGACGATCGAGTTGGGGACGAGGTAGAGGCGGCGCTTGATGAGGTCGCGCCGCACCGGCGGCAACGCGGCCAGCGTCCGCACCTGGGAACGGTAGACCTGCTGCGGGCGCCCGGCGGCGAGGTCGGCGAGGAAGGCGGGCCAGGTGTCCTCGCCGGGACCGACGAAGACGGTGTCGGCGTGGGCGGCGGCCTCGCCGGGCAGCGAGCTCACGTGCAGGCCGCCGAGGGCGACGTGGGCGCCGCGGCGGCGGTAGTGGTCGGCCAGCCGGTAGGCGCGCGAGGCGGAGGTGATGTAGACCTGGATCACCACCAGGTCGGGGGCGTCGTCGATCCGGAGAGGCTCGACGTGCTCATCCTGAAGCTCCACCTCGGTGTCGGGGGGCAGGTAGCCGGCCAGCGTGGCGAGACCGAGGGGCGGGAAGAGCGAGTACTTGATGGGCCGGAAGAAGGGGCTCAGCGCCTCGGTGACCGCGGGCAGGATCATCTTGACGCGCATCGTCACCTCCAGGCGCACGCTAGGCCCACGGCGGGGCCGAGTCGTGACCGAGTGATGAGCGACTGGTGAGCGACTCGGGGCACCCCGAGGGTGGCGGCGCGGCGGCGCGAGGGGCGAGCGCGCGGCAGGCCGCCGCCGCTCAGTTCCAGGCGAGCCCGCGCAGCGCTTCGAGGTTGACGTTGCCCCCCGACAGCACGGCGGCGACGCGGGAACCGGCCGGCATCTCGACGAGCCCGGCGAGCACCGCCGCCACCGGCGCCGCCGCCGCTCCCTCCACCACCAGCTTGCAGCGCTCCATGACCCAGATCACCGCCTCGAAGATGTCGCGGTCGGGCAGGGCGACGACCTCGTCGACGAAGCGCTGCACGATGGAGAAATTGAGCTCGCCGACGCGGCGCACGCGCAAGCCGTCGATGACCGTCCTGCAGTCGATGGTCTCGAGGCGCCCGGCCTCGAGACTGCGCTTCATGGCGGGGCCGTCGGAGGACTCGACGCCGATGACGCGGGCCCGCGGGTTGTGGCTCTTGACCGCCATCGCCACGCCGGAGATCAGGCCGCCGCCGCCGATGGGCACGACGACGGCGTCGACCTCGGGCCAGTCCTCGACGATCTCGAGCCCCAGCGTGCCCTGGCCGGCGATGAGCTGGGCGTCATCGAAAGGGTGCACGTAGGTGAGCCCCTGGGTGCGCACGAGCTCCTTCGCCTTCTCGTTCGCCTCGTCCCAGATGGTGCCGTGCAGCACCACCTCGGCACCGTAACCGCGGGTGGCGGCGATCTTCGCCGGCGTGGCGTTCTCCGCCATGCACACCACGGCGCGGACGCCGTGGATCTGCGCCGCCAGGGCTACACCCTGCGCGTGGTTGCCCGCGGAAGAGCAGACCACCCCTCGGCGCTTGTCCTCCTCGGACATCAGCGCCAGCTTGTTGAGGGGCCCGCGGATCTTGTACGAGCCGACGCGCTGGAAGAGCTCGGCCTTGAGGCGAACGTCGAAACCCGTCCGCTCGCCGAGCTGGCGCGAGGTGAGCAGCGGGGTGTGCTTGACGTGCGGCGCCATGCGCGCCCGCGCCTGGCGGAAGTCGGCGAGATCGAGCGTGAGCATGGCGGCAGCGTACACCGGCTGCTGACCGCGACCCGTAACCGCGCTCTCCCCCGCCGGTAGTACCGGGCAGACGAGAGAGGGGAGATGTCTGCCATGCTGCATGCCCTGTCGCGCCGAGCGGCGCTCGTGGCCACCCTGTTGCTCGCCGCCGCCCTGCCCGGCCAATGCGAACGCTCGAGCTCACCCGCGGCCTGCGCGCCGCTGGCGTCGATCTCGATGAGCGCGCCGCCACCCTTCGAGACCCACAGCTACCGCTTCCCCTCCGGGGCCGTCGAGCTGGGCGGCTGCCTCTACCGGCCCAAGGGGCTCGAACGTTTTCCGGTGGTCGTTCTCGTCGCCGGCTCGGACGACCTCCCGAGCGCCGCCCAGATCTACTTCGTGATCCACGCCAAGGCATTCGCCGTCAAGGGGATCGGCGTCTTCTCGTTCGACAAGCGGGGCCTCGGAGACTCGGCCGGCATGCCGACCGGCACGGACTTCGTGCAGCGGGCGGCCGACGTCGCCGCGGCGCTGCGCTTCGTGCGCTCGCTGCCAGAGACGACACACCTCGGCGTCTGGGGTGTGAGCCAGGCAGGGTGGGTGGTGCCGCAGGCCCTGCACGCCGGCGATGGTGTCGAGCTCGTCGAGCTGGTGAGCGCCGCCGGCGTGAGCCCCAACGACCAGGTGGCGTTCTTCATCCACCGGCTCATGCGCCAGCGCGGCCTGACCCACGAGGAGGCCGCGCAGGCCGAGGCGGTGCATCGCGCCGTGGTCCGCTACTACGCCAGCGGCAAGGGTTACGCCACGGCACAGGCGCTCGTCGATCGGGTGAGGTCGGCCTCGTGGTTCGAGCGCTTCCGCGGCAACGACCAGTGGGACGAGAAGATCGCCGCCGGCGGTCGGCTCCTCGATCCCTCGCAGCTCGCGGCGGCCTGGCGTTCACGTCCGCACGATTTCGACTTCTACCGCGCCCCCTCCACCTTCGAGGACTTCCTGCCTATCTACACGGCGGGGCTCGACCGCCCGACGCTCATCGTCCACGGCTCCGCCGACTCGGTGGTGCCGGTGGACGCCTCGAGCGCTCTCTTCGCAGCGGCGTTCCGCGCCAACCACAACGCCGACGGCGAGATCCAGGCCTTCGACGGCGCCAGCCATGGCATCCAGGACGGCCCCCATGTGCGCCCCGCCTACCTCGACTTCCTCGCCGACTGGGCGGCGCGACGCTTCGCCACGGCGGCCGGAAGCGGCGGCCGCCCACGGTAGGGCCGCTCGCGGAAACGCGCCGCCGCGCTCAGGCCCCGAACTGCCGCAGGTGGTGGTCGAGGTGCTTGTACATCAGCCCACCCCACTCGAAGCCGCTCAAGCGGCCGAAGAAGGGGTGGGTCGAGGCCGCCGCGCCCTCGGGACCGCGCGCCACGAAGGCCGCGATTGCCTGCACCAGCTTGGCCTTCTCCGCACCGAAGTCACGCTCGTCCTTGACCACGAAGTCGGGATCGGTGGGCGCGTTGCGCCCGAAGGGCGCCACGCCCAGGATCTTCTTGCGTACCAGCGGGCCCAGCAGCCTGCCGATGAGCCGCCGCCGGCCGGGTCGCCCGGCGCCGTCGAGCGGAGCGGCGCAGTGCGCGAGCATCTGCGCGGGGGTCATCTTCCCCCACTGGCGCGGGCTGTCCGCCTGCAGCGTGTCGAGACGCTCGAGAATCGCCCCGCGCGCCTCGGCGTCGAAGAGATCGTTCATTGACGGCCTCCCCGGGGTCACCCGGGCTCAGGAGTCCTTGCGTGTCGGTGCGGCCCCATCTTAGAGCAGTTCGGGCCGGCGACGACGCCTACGGGAGCGCGAGGCCGACGACCCGCTCCCAGCTCGCCGGATCGGTGGCGCCCTCGGTCGAGAGGAGGAGAACCACGGCGTTGCCGTCGATCCCCAGCGCCGCGCGGGAAGACGGGTCGTCGCAGAGCTCGAGCAGCCCGGCGACGCCGGCGGCGCCGGTCTCGCCGGCGATCACTCCCTCGCCAGCCAGGGCGCGCATCGCCTCGGCTGCGCGCGCGTCGGCGACGGTGACGATGCTATCGAGGCCGCGGCGCAGCCAAGGCCAGGCGGTGGTCGAGGCGGTGCCGCAGTTGAGCCCCGCCATCAGCGAGTGCTGCTCGCCGGGGAGACTGACGACACGGCCGGCGACGAGAGCGGCGAGGACGCACGCCGCGGCCTCCGGCTCGACGCCGACGACGCGCGGGCGCCGTGGCACCCCCGGGCGCTTGGTCGCCACCACGGCCGCCTGCGCGAGCGAGCCGACCCCGACCTGCACCAGCAGGAGGTCGGGTGGCGGCCCGCCGGCGGCGGCGAGCTGTGCCTCGACCTCCCAGAAGAGCGTCGCGTAGCCGGCGACGATCCGCTCCGGGATCTCCTCGTAACCGGGGAACGCGGTGTCCTGGAGGAGGAGGCCGTCGACCTCGACTGCCAGCGCGGCTGCGCGCGCCACCGCCCGGTCGTAGCTGCCGTCGACCACCTCCACCAGCGCCCCCTCCCCGGCGATGGCGGCGAGCCGCACCGGCGCGGCCCCGCTCGGGAGGAGGATGCGGGCCGGCAGCCCGAGCAGCGCCGCGGTGCGCGCCACGGCGCGCCCGTGGTTGCCGTCGGTGGCGGCCACGAGGGTGGGCGCCCCGGCCAGACGGCGGCGCAGCGCGTGGACGTCGCCGGCAAGCGCCGGCTCGCCGACACGCTCCGCCAGCGTCATCGCCGCCGCCCAGGAGGCGCCCAGCACCTTGAACGCCGGCAACCCGAGCCGCGCGCCCTCGTCCTTGAGCCACACCTGCGCGATGCCGCAGCGCGCCGCCAGCCCCGGCAGCGCACGCAGCGGCGTCGGCGCGTAGCCGGGAAGGCGGCGATGGAGCTCGAGGGGCGCCCGCGGGGGCGCGGCGTCGGGGAGCACCGGTTGGGCAGCCGGGTTGTGGTGGCAGGGCATGGGGCGGCGAGAGGGCTTTCGCGTACAGCTGCTCCCGCGCCGGCCGCGTCGCGGACGGGCCAAGGGTGGCATCCGTCCGCCGGCCCTCAGGGAGCCGCCGCGGACCAGTCTCCCACGTCGCCGACCTCGAAGGAGTCGGCGAAGACGCCCCGTCGCTCGAAGGCGCCGGCGTCGGTCTGCGCCCCGATCCATCGCGAGGCGTGGGCGAGGTCGTAGGGGCCGACGCTCGGCAGCAACCCGTTGCCGAAGTCGACCGCCGGCGAACCCGGCCCCAGGGTGTAGTCGCCGCCGGCGGCGTTCACGAAGAGCGGATCCACACCGACCATCGTCGACGGGTCGAGTGCCGACGGCGTGGTGTCGGAGACGTCCTCACCGTTGTTCCAGAACAGCGAGCTCTCCACCCTGATGACGCCCGCATCCTGCAGCTCGAGCGCCGCGCCGGAGTCGGCGGCGCCAGCGACGGTGGCGTGCCCGATGCGGACGAGCGAGGACTGTGCGGCGCGCGCGCGGATGCCGGTACGGCTGCCGTCGGCGACCAGCAGGTCGCTGGCGATGACCGTGGACTGACCGGTCGCCTCGACGCTCAGCTGCGGCACCGACTCGCCGGTGTCGTTGGCGGTGAAGCGCGCGCGGTCGAGGCGCACCGTGCCGGTGCCCCCCGCGCCGAGGGCGAGGGCGCTGCCCGCCACCCCGGCACCCTGGAGGTCCGAGCCGCTCCAGGTGGTGTCGTCGATCGTGCCGTTGGCAGCGCCGCCCCAGAGCAGGTTGGCTGCGGCGCCAGACGAGAATCCGCCGCTTCCCGGGACCGCGACATTGTTGGCGAGCCCCACCCGCCGGAGCTCGAGCGTGGAGCCGCCGAAGAAGGTGCCGTAGAGGGCCCCGCCACCCGCCTGGTCGCCGGCGACCGTCGAGCGCGCGCCGTTGGCGGTGAGCTGGGAGTCGACGATGCGCGCCGTGGCGCTGCCGTCGAGCGAAAGGTGGAGAGCGCCGCCACGCGGCAGGGTCATCCCGCCGCCGCTGTCGGCGTCGTTGCTCACGAACAGGCAGCGTTCGATGACCAGCGGCGGCCCGCTCGAGGTGAACGACAGCACGCCACCCTCGAAGGCACGGTGGGAGACGAAGGTGCTACCGCGCAGGGTGAGCGCCGTCTCGCTGGCACGGATGAAGCCGCCGCGCGGATCGGCGAGGTCCGGGAAGGCGTTGCCGTCGCGCACGCTGAGCGCCTCCACCACCACCGTGGCACCGCTGGCGGTGAGGAAGCGCGAGTGGTCGCCGAGGTCGAGCAGTGCCGTCGGCGAGGGCGTCAGCGGCCCGCGCACGACCACCGAGTCGCCGGTGATGGTAACGGCGCCGAGCGTCCACGCGTAGACCAGGCCGAACAGCTGGATGACGTCGGGCGCCCCGTCCGAGCCGGCCGAGCAGGCGTCACGGGCAGCGTTGGTGGCGGCGGCGAGGAGTGCCTCGCGCAGGGTGCAGTTGCCGTTGTCGATCGCGTCGTCCACTGGTACCGTGATCGTGTAGTTGGTCGCCGCCGCCGGCACCGCCACCGTCGCGAGCAGCACGGCAGCGGCGAGCCTCGGGCGTCGCGAGGGGCGCCTCGTCGCCATCCCGCACAGTGGCTTGCGCAGGGAAGGCTCGTCGGCGGGGCGACGGAGCGGCCGAGCACGATCGGAGTGGGCGGGCAGGTTCATGGCAGTCCTCCTGCTCACTCCCGCGGAAAAGGCTCGCCCCGGATGACAGGGCCCCGCCCCCAAGACGCCGCGGACCCTCAAGAGTCGAGGCCCAGCTCCTCGTAGATGGCCGCCAGCACCTCGTCGAAGCGGGCCGCATGGGCGGCGTCGGAGGGGGTGCCGGTGACGGCGAGGGCGACCACCAGGCCGTGCTCGGGGTCGGCGAAGGCCGTCGAGGAGCGGTAGCCGCTGTGGCCGAAGGCGCGCCGGGAAGCGTGTGGGCCGTAGTGGTAGGGGAGGGCGGGCGTAGGCACGGTGGCTTCCGCCTCGGGCTCGCCATCGGCACGCAGCACCGCCGTCGTCTCGGCGAGACCGGGCGCGCTGTTGGGGATGAGGCCCAGCGACCAGTCCATGAGCCGGCGGAAGGTGTGGTCGAGCATGCCGACGCGATGGCGCGCGGTGAGTGCCTCGACTGTCTGCGGCGACAGCACACGGCGGCCGTCGAGCGCGCCGCCGCCGAGCAACGCGGCGTAGAGGCGGGCGAGCTGGCGCACAGGCCCCCAGCCGTTGCCACCCGGGGAGCAGCGCACGACGTAGGGCTCCTCGTCCCAGGGATGCCGCCGCGGCGACGACCCGTCAGTGTTCCACGTGGCGGCGAGGCGCGCTGCGGCCGCGTAGGCGTGGAACCGCTGCGCCGGCATGCCGACCCAGCAGTCGTCCATGCCCAGCGGCGCGAAGACCTCGTCGCGCACGTACTCGTCGAAGGCGCGCCCGTCGACGCGGCGCACCACCTCGCCAAGGGCAAACCAGGAAGAGGCCATGTGGTAGCCGGCCTTCTCGCCCGGCACCCACCGCGGCTCGAGGCGCGCGGCGCAGAGGCGAGCGATCGTCTCCTCCCAGCTCACGGCTGGCCACCCCAGCTGGGGCAGCCGGAAGCCCCCGGTATGGGTGAGCGCATGGCGGAGCGTGATCGGCTCCTTGCCGTGCTGCGCGAACTCGGGGATGAAGCGCGCGATGCGGTCGTCGAGCTCGAGCAGCCCGCGCTCCCAGAGCTGGCCGACGGCCACCGCCGCCACCGGCTTGGTCGCCGACAGCCAGAGCGTCAGGGTGTCCTCGCGCATCGGCACGCCGGGCCGTGCCTCGCCGAGCGCGACGTCGGCCACCGCCGAGCCGTCACGCCAGACGTGGAGCTGCGCCGCGGGGTGGAGCCCCTGCTCGATGCCGCGCTGGAGGATGGCAACCGTGCGGGGGAGGGCCTGCACCGCCGGATCTTCCCATGCGAGCGAGCGCCAGCCGCAGCACTCGCAGCATCACCTCACACTGCGCGCGCCGCCACGACAGCACTCAGCAGGCGGACCGAGCCGTCCGCTTCAGCGATCGCGCCGCCGCAGCTCGGTCTGCAGCTGGGGCGCGTCCGCACCCTGGCGCTCGCGGCGTTCGCGCCGTTCGCGGCGGTCGCTCGCGCGCTGCGCCGCCACCGTCGTCTCCTCGATGCGCTCCACCGGCGGGGTGCGCCCTCGATACCGCGGCGCCTCCTCGTGGGCATCGGCCACCGGCCCGAGCAGCGCCTCCCCCCACACGTCGTCGACACTCTTCGCCAGGATGATCTTGAGGTCGGTGCGGACCTCCTCAGGGAGGTCGCCGAGGTCCTTCTTGTTGCCAAACGGCAACACCACCGTCTTGATCCGCGCGCGGTGCGCGGCGAGCACCTTCTCCTTGACGCCGCCCACCGACAGCACCTTGCCACGCAGCGTCACCTCGCCGGTCATCGCCACGTCGTGGCGCACCGGGCGCCCGGAGAGCAGCGAGGCGAGACAGGTGGCCACCGCAACGCCGGCGGAGGGACCGTCCTTGGGGATGGCGCCGGCCGGGAAGTGGATGTGCACGTCGTTGGCGTCGAACACCGCGTCGGCGATGTCGAGGTCGGCGGCGCGCGAGCGCACGTAGGAGTACGCCGTCTGCACCGACTCACGCATCACCTCGCCGAGGTGCCCGGTGACCTCCACCTTGCCGTGCCCCGCCATCTGCGCCGCCTCGATGAAGAGGATCTCGCCGCCCGCCTCCGTCCAGGCGAGCCCGGTGGCGAGCCCCACTTCCGGCTCGCGGGCCGCGAACTCCTGTTCGTAGAGCACCGGGCCGAGGAAGCGCTCGACGTCGTCCTCGTCGAGCCGCAGGCGACGTGGCAGCTCCCCGCCCGCGCGCCCGCGCGCCACCTTGCGACAGATGGCGGCGATCCGCCGCTGCAGGCTGCGCACGCCGGCCTCGGAGGTGTAGCAGCGCACGATGCGCTGCAGGGCGAGGGCCGTCGGCTGCAGCGCCCGCGGCGGCAGGCCGTGCTCGACGAGCGCCTCCGGCAGGATGTGGCGGCGGGCGATCTCGAGCTTCTCCTCCTCCGTGTAGCCGGCGAGCGCCAGCACCTCGAGGCGATCGCGCAGTGGGCCGGGAATGGTGTCGAGCCGGTTGGCGGTGGCGATGAACAGCGTCTCCGAGAGGTCGAACGGCAGGCCCAGGTAGCGGTCGAGGAAGGCGTGGTTCTGCTCCGGGTCGAGCACCTCGAGCAGGGCCGCCGCCGGATCGCCACGGAAGTTGCTGTCGATCTTGTCGATCTCGTCGAGCAGGATGAGCGGATTCTTGGAGCCGACGCGCTGGTAGGCGGCGATCAGCTTGCCCGGCATCGCCCCGACGTAGGTCTTGCGGTGGCCGCGGATTTCGCTCTCGTCGTTGAGGCCGCCGAGCGGCAGCGGGATGTAGCGGCGGCCGAGTGCCTCGGCGATCGAGCGCGCCAGGCTGGTCTTGCCGGTGCCCGGCGGGCCCACCAGGCAGAGGATGGGGCCGGCGAGCTTGCCCTTGAGCTTGGCCACCGCCAGGTACTCGAGGACGCGCTGCTTGACCTCGGCGACCGCGTGGTGGTTGCGGTCGAGGGTGCGCTCGACCTTGGCCAGCGAGAGGCTGTCGCGGGTGCGGTCCATCCACGGCAGCGCGAACACCGTCTCGAAGTAGCTGTGCAGCACCGGGTACTCGGCGGACTGCTCGGAGAGCACCGCCAGCCGGTTGCACTCGTTGCGCAGCACGCGCTTGCTCTCGTCGTCCACCGGCAGGTGGTCGATGCGCTCGCGCAGCTGCTCGGCCTCGATCTCCGGCCCGCGGTCGTCGCCGAGCGTGGCGCGGATGATCCGCAGCTGCTCGCGGAGGAGATACTCGCGCTTCTTCTCCTCGATCTCGGTCTTCACCCGCGACTGGATGTCGCGGTCGACGGCGACGCGGGCCATCTCCTGCTCGACGAGCTCGATGAGCAGCAGCAGCCGCTCGCCGGGGTTGACGGTCTCGACCAGGTGCTGCTTCTCCTCCACCGGCACGTTGAGGTAGGTGGCGAGAAGGTCGGAGAAGACTTCGGCGCCGCGCTCGACGTTCATACGCAGGAGCTCGACGGTCTCCTGGTTGTAGCGATCGTCGGCGCCGGCGAGCGACTCGAACGCGCCCAGCGCCTTCGACATCAGCACGTCGAGCTCGAGCTGCGGCGGCAGCCGGCGGGGCGCCGGCGGGGCGACGCGGCCGATGAAGTAGGGGTCCTTCTGCGTTAGGGTGGCGAGCTGCACGCGCTGC
This sequence comes from Thermoanaerobaculia bacterium, assembly GCA_963837455.1. Lineage (GTDB taxonomy): Bacteria > Acidobacteriota > Thermoanaerobaculia > Multivoradales > JAIOJS01 > DASYQD01. Next base: position 914,683 of record CAWINM010000001.1, read on the forward strand.
CGGCCGTGAAGGAACAGCTGCTGGCGGTCCTCCCCCAGGCGCAGCACCTGCACCACTTCGGCGACCACTCCCACGGCGGCGAAGTCGGCCGCCGCCGTGGGCTCGGATTCGCCGCTCCTGGCGGCGAAGATGGCCACCAGGCTGGTGCCGGCGGGGAGCGAGTCGACCAGCCGGAGACTGCGCTCGGTCGCCACCTGCAGGCCGATGACGCCGGAGGGGAAGAGCACCGCCGAGCGCAGCACGAGGATGGGGAGCGTCTCGGGTAGTGCGAGGTGCGCGGGCTCGGCGGCGGCGATGTTCGCCTCGTCCATCGTGTTGGCCAGTATGGGTGCCGGGGATTCTTTCACAGCCCTCGCGGCCAGGTGGTGAAGCGGGAGACACCCCGCGAACCCTGCTTCCAGCCGGCGGCCGGGCCTCGCCGGGCTCCAGGCCCGGCTGGCCGCAAATCCGCGGCGGGTCCACGCGCCACGGCCTATGCTGTGCGGGCCGTGAGCCGCGCTCGGACCAGCCTCCCCGTCCTCGCTCTGGCGCTGCTCGCCCCCGCTACCCTGGCCGCGGGCACCGCCTCGCCATGGAGCGACCACCAGGTGGTCGCCGTGCGGCTCCTGGCCGGCGCGGCGCCGGCGACGGCCACCACCGGGAGCGACGACCCCGAAGGAAGCGCGGGACACGGAGGGGCCACCGCCGCCTGGCGACTCGGGCTGCAGTTCCGTCTCGCACCCAACTGGCACGTCTACTGGAAGCACCCCGGGGACGCCGGCGCCCCTCCCCAGGTGACGGTGGCGCTCGCCGGCTCCGCGCCGCTCGAGTCGCGGTTGCTCTACCCACCGCCGCGGCGCATCGTCCTCCCCGGCGACCTCGAGGCGCTGGGCTACGAGGGGGAGGTGGTCTACCCACTGCGCGCCTGGGAGAGCGGCAAGGGCGCCGCGGGCGTGGCGCCTCCCGGGCTCGTCGCCACCCTCGACTACGTCGCCTGCGCCATCGAGTGCATCCCCTTCCACGACGAGCTGGCCCTCGGGAAGGGAGGAGCCGACGCGACCGTGGACTCGCTGCTGCGCGCCTGGGAGCAGCGGCTGCCGCGCGCGGTGTCGGCAATCCCTGGGCTCACGGCGCGCCTCGTCTACAGCGCCGGCAGCGCCCCCCGACTCGAGCTCGACCTCGGGGGGTCACCTCTCTCCGGCGCCTCGCCCGAGCTGTTCCTCGAGCCCTCGGCCGGCGCCAGCTACGGCCGGCCCGAGCGCACCGCGCGGGGGACCACCGCACGCTTCGTCGTACCGGTGCGTCCCGATGTCGCCGGCGCGCTGCCACCGCACCTGCGGGTGTTGTGGACGGTCAGCGGGCTCCGCGCGGCCGGCGCCGGCGTGGCGGCGAGCGGCACCGCCGAGGTCGCCGCCGGCGGCGCGGTGATGGAGGGCGGCACTGCCGGCGGGGCGACCGCGACGGGACGCTCTGGCGGCGGAGCCCTGAGGTCGCGGACCGCCACCGCCCTGCACGCCGCGCTGGCCGGCGCGCTGCTCGGGCTCGCGCCGCCGGCGCTCGCCATGCTGCTTCTCATCGCCTTCCGCGACGAGGCTCCGCGGCGACGCATGCCACCTCTGCTGGCCGCTGTCGCCATGGCGGCCTGTCTCGGCCTCCTCGCGCTCACCACCGCCGGCGGCGGGAGCGCTGGGAGCCCACCGCTCGCCGCGGCGCCGATCCAGGCACTGCTCGCGCTCCCCGCGCTCGCCCTGGCGCTCTTGCTCTGGCTCACGCCGGGAGCCGCGGCGCGCCTCCCGGCGGCGGTCGCCGCGCCGCTGGCGGCGCTGCTCGCCGTTCCCTGGCTCCCGCTCTCCGGCGTCGCACCGGCGCCCGGCTCCTCCGTCGCGCTGACGCTGGCGCTCGGGTTCGCCGTCCCCACCGCGGCGGCCGCCCTGGCTGCCGGCAGGCTGCCGGCCGTGTCATCGCACGGGCGGAGTGCGCTCGGCTTCCTCGCCGCCGCCGGCCTGGTGTGGAGCGCCTACCTGCTCGCGCCGCTGGTGCCCGCCAGCCGCCTCGCCATGGTGCAGATCTCGTGGCTCGCCGTCGCACTGGCCACGCGCCTGGCGGTCGGCGCCCGCGGCCCTCGCCGCGGGGCGTGGTCCCTCGTCGCGGTGCTGGCTGCCCTCCTCGGAGCCTGGGCTGCCTGAGGGCGGCGCCTCCCCCGGGTATGCTTCGGCCAAGGAGGTTCACCATGCGCACCATCGCACACCGGCTCGCCGTCGCCCTAGCCGTCGCCCTCCTCGTACCCGCCTGCACCAGCGCCGAGGCCGCGGTGGGAGCCCTCGCCCCCGACTTCGCGCTCCCCGACCTGCACGGGACGGTCCGTCACCTCGCCGACTACCGCGGCCGCGTCGTCGTGCTCGAATGGATCAATCCCAACTGCCCCTTCTCGCGGCGCCATGCGGAGGAGGGGACGATGACGCGCCTCGCCGCCGCCCACTCCGACGTCGTCTGGCTGGCGATCAACAGCACCTCCAAGAAGCACACCGACTTCCTCACGCCCGAGCAGCACGCCGCCTACGACAAGCAGCACGGCATCACCTACCCCGTGCTCTACGACAGCGACGGAACGGTCGGGCACAGCTACGACGCCAGCACCACGCCCGACATGTTCGTCATCGACGAGCAGGGCAGGCTCCTCTACCGCGGCGCCATCGACGACGATCCCTACGGCCGCGCCAAGGCGCGCAACAACTACGTAGAGGCGGCGCTCGCCGCGCACGCCGCCGGCCGTCCCGTCGATCCCGCCAGCACGCGGTCGTACGGCTGCTCGGTCAAGTACTAACCCCGGCTCGCTAGAACGGTCCGCCCATCTCCATGATCGTCGGGCGGGTCTTGACCGCCACTCCGAGCCCGTCGCCGAGGGGCAGCAACACCGCCTCGAGCTGCGGGTGGATCATCAGGTAGCCGTTGAATGCCCGCAGAGCGTCGGCGGCGCGGTCCTCCTCGGCAGGCGGCTCGGCGACGCGTCCCTTCCACAGCAGGTTGTCCGCCACCACTAGGCCGCCGATGACCAGCTTGGGCAGCACGTGGTCGAGGTAGCGCCGGTACTGCTCCTTGAGCGCGTCGAGGTAAACGAGGTCGAAGGGACCCTCGAGTCGCGGCAGGACGTCGAGTGCCGCGCCGGCGACGAGCTCGACACGGTCGAGCACGCCGCCGCGCTCGAGGAAGCCACGGGCCACCTCACGACGTTCGGGGTCGGGGTCGATGGTGACCACGCGCGCCTCCGGCGCCCCGCGCGCCAGGCAGAGGGTGCCGTAGCCGATGGCGGTCCCCACTTCGAGGATGCGGCGGGCCCCGCGCACCCGCGCCAGGATCGACAGCAGTCGCCCCACCTCGGGGTCGGACACCGGCACGTCGCGCGCCGCCGCCCAGGCCTCCATCTCGGCGAGCAGCGGATCGCGCGGCGGCAGCAGCCGGTCGAGGTAGGCGGCCTGCTCGCGGCGCAGGATGGCATCGACGCGGTCCTTCATAACCCCCGACGCTAGCAGTGACGGATGGCTGGTTGGGCCACTGTCGAGCGACGAAAGGCTCAGCCTCTCACAGCGGGGTGCGGCTAACATGGGGGCAGCCCGCCGAGGCGAAGAGCCATGACCTCGTGCCAATCCGAGCCGCTAGCCGCGACCGCGCCCCACCTGCCGCCATCGCCACGCCGCGGCGGCTCCGGGCGGCGCGCCCCGGCCTGGTTGGCGATGGCCGCGCTCGCGACGGTACTGGGGGCGACCCCCCCGCCCGCCGCTCCCGAAGCCACTCCGGCGGCGAAGGCGGCGACAGCAACGCTGGAGCTCGCGGCGGTGTCGGTCTCGCCGGCGGCCCCGGGGGCGGACACCCTATGCCAGCTGCGCGTCGAGGTCGTCGACCACGGCGACCGCATCGCCTCGCAGCTCGCCTTCATCGTCAAGGTCAACGGCCAGGAGCTGCCGGTGTATCGCAACCAGCTGTTCATGCAGCGGCTCGACCCCGGCAAGAGCGCCACCGTGCGTCTCTACAACTTCTGGACCACCGAGACGGGGCGCGCCGCTCCCGCCGACGGCAAGTACCGCATCGAGGTGACGCTCGCCGCCGCGCGCTGGTACCAGATCGCCAACGAGAACGGCACCGAGGTGTGGACGCCGCTGGGGACGGTGGACGGACTGCCGGTCACCGCCACCACGACGGCCGGCAAGTGACGGCCGCAGGCTACGGCGCCGCCGCCGCGGGCTCGGGCGCCGCGTCGCCGGGCTGCCACCCCAGCTGCTCGAGGGCGAGCGAGAGCTTGCGGCCGGTCCCCATCTCGACCACCGAGTAGTTGGTGTCGAAGGCCACCCGGCAGGGCTCGCTCGCCCGCACCGGCACGGTCAGCTCGTGGAACCCTTCGCCGGCCACGTCGGCAGAGAAGGCCCCTCCGCAGTCGGCGGTGACGTGGGCGATGGCCTGCGTCATCCCGGGCTCGAGAACCAGCCGCAGCGGCGGCTCGACGGCGGGGATGCGGAGCAGCATCCAGACACGGGCCGGCGGCCCCAGGCCGCGCAGCTCCAGGGTGCCGTCGCCGGAGAGCCAGCGACGGGCCACCGCCTGGCGATCCCCACCCGGCTCCGGCGCCAGCCACTCGGAGGAGAACGTGAAGGCAGGCGCCGTCGGCGAGACCTCCGGCACCGTCACCTGCGCCAGCACGTACTCCTGGTGATGGAGCTCCGCGGCGCTCTCTACCCGCAGGGAAAACCGCGTCTCCTTGCCGTCGTAGAGCCCCACCACGAGGCGATAGGGCCCCGGCGGCAGCGCCGGGCCGATGGCGGAGTGGTAGAGGGCCACGCGGTCGACCAGGGTCTGTCCCGTCGCCCACTTCCCCGGCAGGTCATGGTCGAAGGTGCGCACGACGTTGCCCTGGGCGTCCACGAGGTGGACGAATGCCACGGGTCGGGCGCCGGCGGGCAGCGGCCGCGAGGGCTCCCAGCGCAGCTCGAGCGGGACCATCCTGCCGTGGGGAAACTCCAGCTGGTGCTCGGCCGTCGTCAACCGTGCCACAGGCTGGCTGGTGCGCCCACAGGCGGCGAGCACGAGCAGACAGGGCAGCAGCTGGACGGCACGGTGACGCATGCGCTCTCCTCCTCGCGGAGGGCCGCAGCATAGCGCCCCTTCAGCTCTTGAGCACCATAGGCCCGGTGGGCTGCGGCACGCCCCCTGCGGGTTCCAGGGTCACCGCCCAGGCGGCGATCCCCTGCGGCGGGACAGCGTCGACGAGCAGCCCCGCCCGCCCGCCCGGCCCGACCTCGAAGACGCCCGCCGAGACCGGCTGGCCGGCGCCGGTGAGGAACCAGAGCTGGTAGGTGCGCTGCGCGGAGAGCGCCGGCAGGCCGGAGGCGGAGAACACCGCCTCGCCGCTGCCGGGATCGAGGAACAGGCGGGCGTTAGCGCCCGGAGCCGGCGGCTGGCCGCTGAGCTCCACCTGCTGCAGGCGGCTGGCCCCGAGGACGGCGAGGTGGCGCAGCAGTGCCGTGCGCTCGACCTCGTCACGACCGAGCCGGGCGCGTGCCGCCGCGAGGTCGGCGGCAAGCGCGGCGCGCGCCTGCTCGGAGCGCTGCAGCCGCTGCTGCAGGCGCACTCCCCAAGCGATGCTGCCGCCCAGCAACAACAACACCACCGCGGCGGCGAGCGCCCAGCCGCGGCGCGGAGCCGAGCCGCGGCGCGCGGGGCCGCCGAAGGGCACCACGGCCGCGGCGCGCTCGAGCAGCTCCCGGCGCACCGCCTCCCGCGGCTGCACCGCCGGCACCGAAAGCGCGATGGCCTCGGCCACCCGCTCCATCTCCTCGAGCTCGGGGCCACACACGGGGCACCCGGCGGCGAGGTGGCGCTCGAGCTCGGCGCGCTCCGCCTCGTCGAGCGCGTCGAGCACCCGGGCGGCCAGCAGCTCCTCGAAAGGGCAGGTCGCGGTCATCTCGTTACCGGTACGTACGCAGACCCTGCTTCAGTTTCCTCATCCCCATCAGGATGCGAGACTTGACCGTCCCCAGGGGCAACCCCAGCCGCGCCGCCACCTGCGAGTGGGTGAGCCCGGAGAAGAAGGCGAGCACGATCGCCTGCCGCTGCTCGGGGGGCAGCTCGGCGAGCAGGTGCCGCATCCGGGCACCCAGCTCCTGGCGCTCGAGGTCGGTCTCCGCGGCCGGCGCCTCGACGAGCGGCGTCTCCGCCAGCGCCTCCTCGTCGCGCCGGCGGGCGGCGCGGCTCGCGCGCAGACGGTCGAGCGCCCGCGAGCGCGCGATCACCATCAACCAGCCGCGCGGCGAGCCCTTGTCGGCTCGGAAGCTGGCGGCACGCGTCCAGGCCTGGAGGAAGACCTCTTGCAGCACCTCCTCGGCCTCGCCGCTGCCGCCCAGCATGCGCAGCAGCAGCCCCAGCACGCGCCCCCCGTGGCGGTCGAAGAGCGCCCCCAGCGCTTCGCCGTCGCCCGCGGCCATCCGCCGCACCAGCTCGGCGTCGGCGGCATCGGCCGCCGCGCCCTCGGTGGAGAGCGCCTGCTGCATGGTTCGCCGAGGAGGATCCTAGCGTGAGCGGAGCCCCTTCCCGGTCCCCTCGCTCGTGCGCGGGCCGGCGAGCAGCTGCTCGACGCGCGCCGCCACCATCTCGAGCGCGACGCGGTTCTCGCCCCCCTCGGGAACGATGACGTCCGCCCAACGCTTCGACGGCTCGACGAACTCGAGGTGCATCGGCCGCACGGTGGCGAGGTACTGGCGCAGCACGTCCTCCATGGTACGGCCACGCTCGGCGATGTCGCGGCGCAGTCGTCGCACCAGCCGCACGTCGGCATCGGTGTCGACGTAGATCTTGAAGTCGAGCAGACCCCGCACCGCCGGCTCGACGAAGAGCAGGATGCCCTCCACCAGCACCACCGGGCGCGCCTCCACCCGGGTGGTGGCGCCGCTGCGGCGGTGGCGCACGAAGTCGTAGATCGGCACCTCCACCGCCTCGCCGCGGCGCAGCGCGCGGAGGTGGGTGACGAGCAGCGCGCTGTCGAGCGCCGCCGGGTGGTCGAAGTTGTGGGCGAGCAGCTGCCGCTCGTCCTCCCAGGCGACGTCGCGGTAGTAGCTGTCCTGCGAGAGGAACGCCAGCCGCTCGCGCCCCACCGCCTGGAGGATCGACTCCACCACCGAGGTCTTGCCCGAACCGGTGCCCCCGGCGACGCCCAGCACCACCGGCCGCATCGCCACCTGCCCGCTCACCGCCAGCTCTCCGCGACGGCGGGGCCGCCCTCAGGAGCCCGGGCCCACATAGATCGGTGGCTGCGGCAGGCCGAGCATCTTGGCATAGGCCGAGAGCTGCCCGCGGTGGTGCACTTCGTGGCTGGTCAGGATCCAGAGCATGTCGTAGAGCGGTAGGTGCAAGCCGGCGATGGGATGGTCCACCACCACGTCCGCGAGCTGCTCGGGTGTGAAGGCGGCGAGCGCCGCCTCGGTGCGCGGCTGCTCGACGTCCCACCGTTCGAGGCACGCGGCGAAGCTCTCCGGCTGGCCGGCGCGGCTCGCCGAGGCCACGTTGGGGGCGCGCAGGGCGGCGTAGCGCTCCACGGCGGCGCCCTGGAGGCCGAAGGGGTCGTAGTATCGCCCCTCGACCGCCTCCACCAGCAGACGCCGCCAGAAGCGCTCCGCCTGGATCATGTGCACCACCAGCCCGCCGCAGGAGAAGGCGTCGGGAGCCGGGCGCCAGGAGAAGGCGCTCTCCGGAAAGGCACGCACCAGCAGACGGGTCCAGGCCCGCTCCTGCCGCCAGAGGCCGAGGGGCCGGTCGACGCACAACCGCTCTGCGGGGGGCACGGCGCTGGATTCTAGCGCCGGCGGAGCGGCGCGGCGGCAGTGCTGCGGCGACCGCCTGCCGGGGGCCCCCGGGATCACACGAACTCGCGGCACTCCGTCCGGCGGGGGAGCGACAGCGGCCGCCAAGCGTGCCGGCAGCCTAGATCCGCGCCAGCGCCGCCGGCAGCTCGTCGAGCCGCTCGATCACGAGGTCGGCCTCGGGACCCTCGGCATGGCTCGAGCGCAGCCACACCGTGCGCGTACCGGCGGCGCGGCCGGCCGCGACGTCGCTGCGGCGGCGGTCGCCCACCATCGCCGCCTCGGCCGGCGCGATGCCGAGCGCCGCCAGCGCCGAGAGCAGCATCGCCGGTGCCGGCTTGCGGCTGCCCTCGTCGCAGCTGAAGCGCAAGACGGCGAACGGCTCGGCGAGACCGAACGCCGCGAGGCACGCACGGTAGAAGTCACCGGGGAGCGCCACGTTCGAGACCAGGCCGAGGGCGAGGCCGCGACGGCGCAGCTCGCGCAGCACCTCGCCCGCCGCCGGCACCGGCCGCAGCCGGGAGCCGTAGGGGGCGAACCAGGCGGCGAGCAGCTCGCTGCCCCGCCCCCGCGCTCCGCTGGCGGCGAGCAGCCGCTCGAGGTGGGGGCTCCAGTCGGCCTCCCGCTGCAGCTCGTAGCGGCGCTCGTACCGCTCCCGCCAGGGGGCGAAGAGGAGGCGCTCGAGGTCCCCCTCGTCGGCGCGACCGCCGCGCCCGCGGAGCAGGGCGAGCATGGCGGCGCGACCCTCGACATCGTCGGCGCCGCGCGGCAGGCCCGCCTCGTTGTCCATCTCCAGCAGCACTCCGCCCATGTCGAGCAGCACGGCACGCAGCGGCGCGGCCCCCGCGCCGGCGCCACCAACGGCAGCGCTCACGCCCGCCAAGCGCACCGCCGTCGCCAGGCCTTGCCCCAACGGCTCAACGCTGGCATCGCGGGCAGAGGTAGGTGCTGCGCCCCGCCTGGACGATGCGGCGCACGGCGGCGCCACAGCGGCGGCAGGGTTCGCCCTCGCGGTCGTAGACCGCGAGCGCGACCTGGAAGTAGCCGGGGTTCCCCTCGCCGTCGACGAAGTCGTTGAGCGTCGTGCCGCCCTGCTCGATGGCGTCGCCAGCACCTCGCGCACGGCCGTGGCGAGCCCCTCCCAGCGCGCCGCGGCGATCCGCGCCACCGAGCGTCGCGGGTCGATGCCGGCCTGGTGCAGCGCCTCGCTGGCGTAGATGTTCCCCACCCCGACGACGACGCCGGCGTCCATCAGGAACGCCTTCACCGGCCCGCGGCGCGCCGCGGCCGCGTGGCGCAGGTAGGTGCCGTCGAAGCGCGTCGAGCGGGCCGAGCGGCTCGACGCCGAGCGCCGCGAAGTGGGGGTCGGCGGCGAGGCGATCGGGGCGCAGCGCCAGCACCAGGCCGAAGCGCCGCGGGTCGACGAAGCGGAGCCGCCCGCCAGCCGCGAGGTGGAAGGCGACGTGCTCGTGGGGCGGGCGCGGCGCCCGTGCGGCCGCGACGGTGAGCCGGCCGCTCATCCCCAGGTGGATCACCAGCGTGCGCTCCCCCTCGAGGTGGACGAGCAGGTACTTGCCGCGCCGGGCCAGGGCGACGACCCGACGCCCGGTCGCCGCCGCCGCCAGCGAGCGGGCGCTCACGCGCTCGCGCAGCCGCGCCTCGCGCACCTCGACGCGCGCGATGCGCTGCCCCGGCAGCCGGCGCTCCAGGCTGCGGCGCAGCACCTCGACTTCGGGGAGCTCGGGCATGGGCGAGAGCTTATGCGGTGTTGCGATCGGCGCCGCCAGGTCTCCGCGCCCACTCTCGTGCCCGGGCGGCCGGCGCCGGCGGCCCACCCAGGGAGCGCTAGACTCTCGCCCGTGCCACCCCGGGAGGAGGAGGCCGGGCCGGGGCCGGGTGAGGTCACCCGCCTCCTGCGGGCCTGGCGCAACGGCGGCGAGGAGGCGCGCACGCGCCTCATCGAGCGCGTCTACGACGAGCTCAAGAAGATCGCCGCCGCCCACCTGCGAGGCGAGCGCCGCGGCCAGACGCTGGACGCCACCGGCCTCGTCCACGAGGCGTTCCTGCGGCTGGTGCCGCAGACGCACCTCGACTGGCGCGACCGGGCGCACTTCTTCGGGCTGGCGTCGACCTGCATGCGCCGCGTCCTCGTCGATCGCGCTCGCGCCCGCGCCGCCGTCAAGCGGGACCCCGAGGGCTACCGCCTCACCGACGCCCCCGGGCTGTCCACACCCGAGGAGCTGCTCGACCTCGACCGTGCCCTCGCGCGGCTGGCCGGAGAGCATCCCCGGCTCGCCCGGGTGGTGGAGATGCGCTACTTCGCGGGACTCGAGCTCGCCGAGATCGCGGAGTGCCTCGAGGTCTCGGAGCGCACCCTCAAGCGAGACTGGTCGTTCGCGCGAGCCTGGCTGTTGCGCGAGCTCGAGGGGAGCGGGTGATCGACGAGGCGCTGCTCGACGACTTCGCGCGGGCGCAGGCGCTCGCCGGCGCCGAGCGCGCGAGCTTCCTCGCCGAGCTCGAGGAGCGCGATCCGGCGAGGGCCCGGGAGCTGCGGGAGCTGCTGCGCACCGACGCGCTCTCCGCCTCGGTGCTCGAGCGGCCACCGTTCGAGCTCGACGGCAGGAGCGAGGCGGATCCAGTGCCTGCCCACATCGGTCCCTACCGGCTCGTGCGCGAGGTCGGACGCGGTGGCATGGGCCGGGTCTACCTCGCCGAGCAGCGCGGCGAGGACTTCGTGCGTCGCGTCGCTCTCAAGCGCCTCGACCGCTGGGAGGCCTCGCCGTCCTCCGCCCGGCGTTTCCGGGACGAGGTCAAGTTCCTGGCCGCCCTCGAGCACCCGGGCATCGCCCGCTTCCTCGACGGCGGGCGGGCCGCCGACGGCAGCGCCTACCTCGTGCTCGAGTACGTGGAGGGCGCGGATCTGCTCACCCATGCGCGGCAGCACTCGCTGTCGCTCGATGAGCGCCTGCGGCTGTTCCTCGAGGTGCTGGCCGCGGTGGAGTTCGCGCACGCGCAGCGGATCGTGCACCGCGACCTCAAGCCCGGCAACGTGCTGGTGGGGACCGACGGTCACCCCAAGCTCCTCGACTTCGGCATCTCGAAGCTGGTGGATCCCGGGGGCACCGACCCCGTGACCCGCACCGAGGGGCGCGCCCTCACCCCGGCCTACGCGAGCCCCGAGCAGATCCGCGGCGACGGGATCACGGTCGCCTCCGACGTCTACTCGCTGGGCGTCGTGCTCTACGAGCTGCTCGCCGGCGTCCACCCGTTCCGCGCCGCCTCGGGCGACGCCCACGCCCTGGTGCGGGCCGTCCTCGAGCGTGAGCCGGAGCCGCCGTCGACGGCGGCGCGACGGGCGACGCGGGACGACGAGGGCAAGGGCAAGCCGCCGTCCCTGCCGGGTGCGGCACGACGGCTCGGGCGCGACCTCGACGCGATCTGCCTCAAGGCGCTGCGCAAGGAGCCGGAGCGGCGCTACGCGTCGGTGGCCGAGCTCGCCGAGGACCTGCGCCGGTTTCTCGACGGCCGGCCCGTCGCCGCCCGCCGTGGCGGCGCCGCTTACCGGGCCGGCAAGCTGGTGCGCCGTCACCGCGTTCACCTCGCCGTCGCGGCGCTGGCGGCACTCGCCGCCACCGTGCTGGTCCTCGCCGCGGTGCGGCCCCTCGGCGGCGGAGCGCGAGAGCGCCAGCCCACCGCGTTCGGTCCCACCCGACCGCGGCCGACCCTGTCCCGCATCGGCGAGCTCTCGGCGCGCTTTGCCGAGCAGCCGAATCGGCCCGAGATCGGCCTCGAGCTGATCGACGCCCTCCTCGCCGCCGGACGCGGCGACGACGCGATGGGTGCCGTGCAGAGGCTGCGCCAGCTTCCCGACCCGCTGGGTAAGGGCCCTCGCATCGACCTCGCCGAGGCCGAGGCCGCGCTTGCCGTCTCCGAGTATCAACGCGCCGCCTCCGCCGCCACGGCGGCCCGTGAGGGCGCCGAGCGTGCGCAGGACGCCGCGCTCGCACGGCGGGCGCGGCTGGCAGAAGGTCGAGCCTTGCTCCGGCTCAGCCCACCCGAGGAAACCGGCAGCCGGATGGCCGCCCTCACCGCCGACGCCGAGGCGGCGGGTGACGAGCGGACCGCGCTCGAGGCCATGGTCGTGCGGGCGGTCGCGGCACGCAAGGGGGCGCAGGTGGAAGAGGCGAGCCGCCTTCTCGCGGCGGCCCTGCCACGCGCACGCGCCCTGGGCGACAAGCGTGTGGAGGCCCAGGCGCTGACCCTCGAGGGTCGCCTCGAGGGGGAGGCGGGAACCATCGACAAGGGTCTCGCCACGCTCAACGCCGCGCTCGCCATCGCCGTCGAGGAGGGGGACGTCGCCTCCGAGGCCGGGGCCCTGCTGGTCAAGATGGCGCTGCTCAACTGGGCCGGCAGGGACGCGCAGGCGATGGAGGTAGGCAAGCTCGCCGTGCAGCGGCTGCGCCTCTCCGGCGACCGCGAGCAGCTCCTCGTCGTGCTCACCAACTTCGCGATGAACCGGGTCGACCAGGCCGAGTTCCGGGAAGCAGAGGCAGCGATCGTCGAAGCCGAACCACTCGCGCGCTCTCTCGGCAGCCCGCGTCACCGCGGCAACATCCTGCGGGCCCGCGGGTACCTCGAGGAGCAACGTGGCGACATCGCGGCGGCGCGGGCGAGCTACGTCGCCGCGATCGCCGCCGGGCGCGAGTCCGGGGTCGACGCGGTGGTCGCCACCTATCTCAACAACCTCGCCTGGCTCGATCTCAACGACGACCGCTTCGACAGCGCGGCGGCCGCCGCCAGCGAGGCCGTCGAGCTCTTCCGCCGCGGCGGCGACGAGCGCTCGGCGCTCGAGGTCGGCGCCGTGCTCGCCTGCGTGGACGCCGTGCACGGCCGGGTCGCCAGCGCCCGCCACCGCCTCGCCGCGCTGCAGCAGCAGGCCGACGCCGGCGACTCGGGGTCGGCGAAGTTCCAGCTGCTGCTCGCCGAGGCGCGGGTGGCGGAGATCGTCGGCGACCTGCCGCGGGCCATCGAGCTGCGCCGCCGCGAGGTTGAGGTGGCGACCGGCTTTGCGCTACCCGGCCTGCTGCTGCAGACGCGCTCCCAGCTCGCCCTCGTTCTCGACCGCGCCGGTCAGAGCGACGAGGCGCTGGCGATCTCCCGCGACATCCTTCCCCAAGCCGAGCGTCTGGGCGTCGGCGGCGTGGTGCGCGACTGTCGCCGCCTGCTCGACCGCGCTGCCGCTCCCCCGAGCTGACCCGCAGGCCCGGGTCGCCCCCTCGCTTCGACCCGCCTCGGCGCCCGGCAGGTCGATGTCCCCTCTCGCCCGCGTTTCGCGCGCAGTGGTCGATCAGGAAATCGGCCACGACCCGCGAGAGGCCCCCATGAACCCACGAGAGCTTCCGTCCCCTTCGTCCCCGTGGATCCTCGTAAGCCGCGTCGCCCTGGCGCTGCTCCTCGCGGCCGCCAGCCGGCCGGCGCTCGCCTCCGGCCTGTCGGCGACCAACTCGCAGCTCTTTTTCGAGACCACCGCCAACCCCCTCCACCCTCCCGCCGCCGGCGACCAGCTCGGCTACGCGGTCGCCGTCGGCGACTTCGACGGCGACGGCATCGACGACCTCGCCATCGGTCTGCGCAGCGACGACAACCCGGTGTTCGGTCTCGCCGACGTCGGCCAGGTGCAGATCCGCTTCGGGATTGCCGGCTCCGGGCTCGACCAGGTCGTCGCCGCCAAGTACCTGTGGCAGGGGGGCACGTCCTCGGTCGACCCCCCGGAGGTGGGCGATCACTTCGGCGAGTCGCTGGCGGTCGGCGACTTCGACCACGACGGCTTCGACGACCTCGCCATCGGCATCCCCGGCGAGGACGTGGGGGCCATCTCCAACGCCGGCGCCGTCGAGGTGCGCTACGGAGCGGCGGTTCGCGCCAGCGCCCTCGAGACGCGGCGCCAGATCTTCCACGAGAACACGACCGGGGTGCCCGATAACGCTGGCACCGACGACGAGTTCGGGCACGCCCTGGCGGCCGGTGACTTCGACGGCGACACCTTCGATGACCTCGCAATCGGCGTGCCCCTCGAGAGCGTCAGCGGCGTCTCCGACTCCGGCCGGGTGTTCGTGCTCTACGGGACGGCGAGCGGTGTCGACGTCGCCCGCGCTCAGACCTGGGACACCGACAGCCCGAACGTCCCCTTCGCCTCCGCCACCAACCAGTACTTCGGTGCGGCGATCGCCGCCGCGGACTTCGACGACGACGGCTTCTGCGACCTCGCCGTCGGCGCCCCCGGGTTCACCCTGAGTCGCGGGATAACTTTCGTGTTGCCCGGCGGAACCTCCGGCCTCTTTGGATCGGTCAACTACTACTTCTTCCAGGGCTTCTTCGGCGTACCGGACTCTGCCGAGAACGGCGATGCCTTCGGCTACGCGCTGGCGGTGGGCAAGTTCAACGACGATGCCTACGCGGACCTCGCCATCGGTGTCCCCGGTGAGGGCATCGCCGACGGCGGCCCGGAGCTCGCCGCCGCCGGGGCGGTCCACGTCCTCTTCGGCTCGGCGGCCGGGGTCTCTCCTGGCGGCGGACAGTTCTGGACGGCGCTCTCCACCGGCGTGCCCGGCGATCCCGAGGTCGGCGACGAGCTGGGCTTCAGCCTCGCCGCCGGCGACTACGACGGCGACGGCTTCGACGAGCTGGCCATCGGGGTCCCCTTCGAGGAGACCTTCCGCGGCCCCGAGGAGGGCGACGTGGTGGTCCTCCATGGCAGCGCCACTGGCCCGGTCGGGCTCGGAGCGGCCAGCTGGAACCTCGAGGTGCCCGGCATCCTCGGCGACATGAACCCGGGCGACCACCTCGGCTGGTGTCTGGCGGTCGGCGACTTCGACCACTCGGGCCAGCAGGACCTGGCGATCGGCATCCCCAACGACGGCGCTATCGGCAGCGCGCTGGTGCTCTACGGCACCGCTGTCGGGCTCCCGTTCACGGACGGCTTCGAGACCGGCACCATCACGGCGTGGTCGGCGGCGGCTCCCTGAGACCGTGCAGCTTCGTCACGGCGCCAGTGCGCCACCGCCCGCACGGTCAGCGGGCGCGCTCCAGCGTCGCGAAGAGCAACGCCGAGGCGAGGCGCCGCCGGCCGCTTGCGCTGGTGCTGGCGGCCACCCAGGTCGGATGCGCCACCGACAGCAGCGGGTGGCGCAGCGCGCTCGCGAGGTGGATCTGCAGGTCGACGACGATGTCCCCGGCGGGCGCGGCCACCACGCGGCTGACGTCGCCCAGCGTGAAGGTCATGCGCTCCGGGTCGCGGGGCGCCGACGTGCGGTAGCCCCGGTAGTGCAGCACGTAGTCGCCCGCGGCGAGCGGGCGATCGAAGCGCACCACGGCCACTCGCGTCGAGGCCCAGCGGTAGACGACGAGCTGCTCGTTGACCTCCGGATACGACCAGCCATCGGCGTAGCGCTGCGCCTCGGGGAGCGCCACCGCCACCGCGCCTGGAGAGATGTCACGACCGCGGGGACGCAGGCCGTCGCGGCAGAGCGAAACGCTGGCGTCGTGACGGACCCCACGCAGGTGGAGAAGCTCGTACTCCTGCGACGGCTGCGGGAACGCCCTGCGCTCCACCCTACGGGCGAGCGCGCCGCCGGCGAGCAGCCGCGCGGCGATGAGGTCGCGCGTGCGGTCGAAGAGGGGCCAGGGCCGGTCGAGGCTCAGCACCCAGGCGTCGTCGCCATCACGCAGCTCGCGGAGCCCGCAGGGGAGGTCCTCGATGGGGCGCACCGCGTAGCCGGCCAGGGCATGGCGCTGGAATGGCAGGAGCTCCGACGGCATGACGTAGAGTGACGCTCGCGGCGGCGGCGCCTCCGCGAGTGTCGCCAACCCGGCACCCAGGCCACCTCGCCCCTCCACCCGCCACGCGAGCGCCTGGCCGAGGGCGGCACAAGCGAGCCAGGGCGCGAGCAGCGCCCAGGGCCACCAGGAGCGCCCCCCGAGCGGCGCGCCAGGTGCGGCGGACCCGTCGCCGCGATCGCCTCCGCTCGCGGCGGCGCGGGCGGCGGCGACGAGACCTGCCGCCCACATCGGCGCCGCGAGCGCCGGGTAGCGCGGCGCGTGGAAGACCGCCGCCACACCCGCGCGCTGGATCGCCCACAGCAGCGCGATGAAGGTGGCCGGCACGGCGAGGCCAGCGGCAGCGACGAGGGTGGCCGGCCGCCTCCCCTCCCGCGGCCCGCGCCGGAGCCGCGCGCCGATCGCCGCCCCCACCGGCAGCATCAGCGAGAGCGCACCGAGGAGCGGAAACCAGGGCGACGGCGCCGGCCGCGGCGTGCCGACGCGGCCGAAGGGGACCCAGTACCAGAACACCGACGCGAGGTTGAAGAGAGTGGCGGGGGTCATCCAGCTCGGCGCGCTGGCGCGCAGCGCATCGAGCTGACCCCGCACCTGCAGCAGCCAGGGGAGGAAGGCGAGCAAGGCCGCGACGTGCGCCGCCGCGCCGAGGACGAGGAACGACGGGCGGGCGGGGCGCGCCAGACGCGACGCCAGGCCTAGCCAGAAGAGAGCCAGGCTGGCGAGGACGAAGAGGCTCAGCAGGTGCGTCCACAGGGCCACCGCGCCGCTCGCCGCGTAGAGCGTCCACAGCCCCGCCGCCCGCCGCCATCGGGGCGACGTCTGTGCGGCCGCGGCGCGCGCCCCGGCGTGGAGCCGCAGCAGCGCGACGAAGCAGGCGAAGAGCGCCACCGAGGCGACGCCGTAGGCCCGCGCCTCCGTGGCCAGCGACGCCGCGCTCGCGCCGCCGCCGACGGCGAGCGCGAGAAGGGGACCGCCGTCGCCGGCGAGGAGCCGTCTGCCGGCCAACCAGGCGAGGGCGACGAGGCCGCACCAGCAGACGATCCCGAGCGATCGCGCCGCGAGGACCCCTGGCTCCAGACCCGCCGCTCTGGCGAGCGCCAGCCATCGCCCCAGCAGCAGGAAGTACCCGGGAGGGTTGAAGTCGACCGCCGAGACGTCGACGGTGAACGCCGCCGGCTGGTTCGCCAGCACCAGCGAGGCGGTCTCGTCCATCCACAGGCTGCTCTCCCGGCTCGCCCGCGCAACGTCGAGGGTGGCGACGACAACGAGCGCCGCCACCACCCGCAGCGCGGTGCGATGCTGCGCGGTCACCGCCGGGAGGTGGCGACCTCGGCGATCAGCGCCGCCAGCGCCGCCCGCGGGTCGGTCCCCTCCCCCTTGAGCGCCATCTCGGTGTCGAGCAGCCGCATGGGGAGGCCGAGGAGCAGGTCGGCCGCAAGCCGCCCCGCCGCCAGGTAGGCGCGGTGGAGCCGGAAGGGGTGGAGGCCGGCGAGCGGGTTCGGGAGCCCTTCCGGCAGCTCACCGGTGAGGGCGGGGGCGAGGCGGTCCTTGAAGCGGTTGTAGTTGCGTTCGGCGGGCGGCAGGCCGAGACGCTCGACGAGACTGCGCACGGCCACCAGCTGGCGACAGAAGCCGGCGAGCAGCGCGAAGAAGGCGAGGCGGGCGCGCGCCGGATCCTCGCTGCCCGTGACGAGGCGCTCGAGGCGCCCGAGCACCTCGCCGCCCCGCCCCTCGGCGAGCGCGTCGAGCAGCTGCCACGAGTCCTCCTCGCCGCGGTCCTCCACCACCTCGCGCACCGCTGCAAGGTCGATGGTGCCGCCGTCGCCGGCGAGGTCGGCGAGCTTGCGGTACTCGGCGGCGAGACGGGCCGTGGACTCGGCAGCGACCCCGGCACCGCGCTCTTCCTGTCGCAGCGTGCGACGCGCGAGCTCGGCGAGGGCGTCGCGACGGATGCCCACTCCGACCTCGCCTTCGAGCTGGCTGGCGACCGCCTCGACGCCGGTGAAGCCATCGCGGTCGGCGCCCACCGTGCCCACCGCCACGAAAGCGCCGCGCGCGCGCAGCTGCGCCACCAGCGGGTGGTCGGCGGCCACCGAGCGCTCGGCGAGGATCAGCGCGTGACCGGCCGGCAAGCCACGGGCCAGGAGCTCGCCGAGCTGCGCCACGGCGGCCTCGCCGAGCCCAGCGAGCCCTTCGCGCCGCGCCCCCTCGAGCAGCGGCACCAGTGTCTCGCGGCGCTGCTCGGCCTCCTTGCGCGCCAGCCGTCCGCCGCGCTTGCCGGCGAGGGCCCAGTCGGGCACGCCGGCGACGGCCGCCGCCGCCGCTCCGGCCGCCGGGTCGACGCCGAACAGGTGGAGAGCCTGCAGCAGGCGGGAGGCGCCTTCGCGCTCCTTGGCGGAGAGCGTCTCGCCGTTGGGGGGCGCCACGGCGAGGGCGTCGGCCACCAGCTCGACGGCGCCGGTGCGGTCGGCGAGCACCGCGGTGTCGACCACCGCCAGTACCTTGGCGCCACCGAAGAGCGAGAAGGTGCGCAGGTCCTCGAGCAGGGGCAGCAGGTCCGGCGGGCGCCGGCGCAGGGCGAAGCTGCCGCCGGCGCGCTCGGCGAGGGCGGCGCCGAGACGTGACGCCGCGGGCTCGGCGAGCACCGGGTCGCCGACCACCAGGTAGAGCGGCGCGGCAGCGGCCGCGAGGAGCAAGTCGACGGGGTCGGCCATGGGCGCGCGGTCAGCCTGCCACAAAAAAGCGACGAGCGGGGCCGCGTGACCCCGCCCGTCAGATCCACTTCGCGAGGGAGGCGCTCAGGCTTCCTCGAGCATCCCTTTCTCGGCGAGCTCCTGGCAGTCGATGCAGTAGCGGGCCCAGGGCATCGCCTTCAGGCGGCCGGAGCGGATCTCGTTGCCGCAGTTGATGCAAATGCCGTAGCTGCTCGCCTCGATGCGCTTGAGCGCCTCCTCGATGCGCAGCAGCGTGTGCCGCTCGCCGTCGGAGAGGGAGAACAGCAGCTCGCGGCTGTAGGCGTTGTTGGCGCGGTCGACGATGTCGTCACTGCCCTCGTCGCTCGCCTCCTGGCCGGCCTTCACGTCGTGCTCGTACATGGCCAGGATCTCGTCGCGCTGATTGGTCAGCAGCCGCTTCACGACGTCGATGCCGCCCAGCTCATCCACGTTGCTCTTGGTGCTGTGTTGCTTCAGTGGCAAGGGCACTCGTTCCTCCTGACCTGCTCACTCCCGAGCTGCATCTGGTGCGGGCGGAACACCATCTCCGCCCGGGGGTTGGCGCTACAACGGCCCGCGATGGTACTTTATTCCGGCACTCAAGGAAAGCCCGCGATAGAGCTGCTCCCAGAGCACCAGCCGCGCCAGATGGTGGGGCAGCGTGAGGGCGGAGAGCGAGAGCGCGAGGTGGGCCTCGGCGACGATCTCCGCGGCCAACCCGAGGTCGGAACCGACGACGAAGGCGAGTGCATGCGGCCACTCGTCGCGGCTCCTGGCGAGGAAGTCGGCGAGCTCGCGCGAGCTCATGCCTCGCCCGCGGCGGTCGAGCGCGACCAGGCGGTGGGGCTGCGGCAGGGCGCGCCGGACGATCGCCGCCTCGACGCGCAGCCGCTCCTCCCCCTCGCCGCTCCCCGGCTTGAGCAGCACCTCGCGCGCCGGCACGAAGCGCTCGACCCGCCGCCGGTAGTCGCCCGCCAGCGCGTCCCATTCGCGCTGGCGACGGCCGAGCCACAACACCACCAGCTCGCGCATCGGGTGAGGATCAGGGCCGCGCCGCGTGCGCCCGGCGACGACGCTTCCGGCACTTCGGGGGGCGGCGACAACAGGGCGTGAGGGCGGGACGCAAGTCATAGACCTCCAGCAGAGCTGGAGGCTTGGGAATGTGTGAACCGCTCAAAGCGGGTTGGTTCAGGGGCCGCCTAAAGGCGGCCGGCGACTACGGAACGACCTGCAGTTGATCGAGGCGTTTGTCCTCGTCCTCTTGCTGCTTGATGTACCGCCGCACCTTCTCTTCGTCGCGGCCGACCGTGGACACGAAGTATCCGCGTGCCCAGAAGTGCTGACCCCGGAAGTCGCGTCGGCGGCCCACGTAGGCCCGTGCGATGTGGATGGCGCTCTTGCCCTTCAGGAACCCGACAACCTGCGCTACCGCGTACTTCGGCGGGATCGAGATCAACATGTGCACGTGGTCGCCGAGAAGATGCCCTTCCTCGATCCGGCTCTCCTTCTGCTCCGCCAGCTCTCGAAACACTGCCCCGAGGTGCTCCCGCAGCTCCGCATAGAGCGCTCTGCGCCGGTACTTCGGGATGAAGACGACGTGGTACTTGCACTCCCATTTCGTGTGACTTAGGCTCTCGATGTCCATCTGACTCCCTCTCCGACAACCTTGAGCGGTTCACGAGAGGGAGTCTCCCTTAACCAATCCCGGAAACGTCAAACTTTGAGAGTCCCCCGGCAGAGCCGGGGGGTTGCTCTTTCACTCAGCCGACCGCGGCGCGCTCTTCCCCCGCCACCAGCGCTTCCCACTCGGCGGTGAAGGAGAGCGAGCGCAGGTCGCGCATGCGATCGAGGAAGACGATGCCGTGCAGGTGGTCGTACTCGTGCTGCACCAGCCGGCCTGCGAAGCCGGAGAGCTCGAGGTCGAGAGGCTCGCCGTCGGGGCCGCGCCCCCACAGCCGCACCGAGGGGTGGCGCGGCACCAGGCCCACCAGGTCGGGGATCGACAGGCATCCCTCCCAGTCGTAGACCAGCTCGCCGGTGTGCGGCTCGAGCAGCGGGTTGAGGACGGTGCGTACCGGCCGCGGCTCGCCGGGCTGCTCCGCCTCGAAGACGAAGACCTGCCAGGGCACTCCGATCTCGGGAGCGGCGAGCCCCGAGCCTCCGCTCGCGCGCAGCGTCTCCACGAGGTCGGCGATCAGCTGCTGCACCTCGGGGCTGCCGATGCGGTCCTCGGGCACGGGCTCGCAGGGGGTGCGCAGCGCCGGATGGCCGAGCCGGACCAGCTTGCGGAGTGCCATGGTGTCACCGACGAGCGGGCGAAACCATTATACATGCGGCACTTCGGGGCTCAGCCGCGGCGGCGGGCCGGGCCCGGCGGGCCGCTGCTATCCTCCCCTGCCATGACCTCGCGGCTCGAGCAGCGCGCGCACCGCGCCCGCCGTCGCCGGCTGCTCGCCGGGCTGGCGCTGACCACGGCTGCCGTGGGCCTGCCGTTGCTGCTGCGGCGGCTGGCGGCAGCGCCGCCGCTACCTCCCCACGGCTGGGGACGCGGCCATCGCTACGCCTGGCGCGGCGCCGAGGTGAGCTTCCAGCAGGTGGGCGACGGACCGCCGGTGGTGCTCGTCCACTCGCTGGGCCCGGGGCACGACTGCGACGAATGGCGCTGCGCCGCCGAGCTGCTCGCCGGCGGCTTCCACCTGCTCGCCCCCGACCTCCCAGGCTGGGGGAGATCGGCGCGCTGCGGCTTCGCGCCCACCCCCGAGCTCTACGCCGCCTTCCTGCGCGACTTCCTCGCCGACGTGGTGCGGCGACCCGCGGTGCTGGTGGCCGCCGGTCGCGCCGCCAGCTTCGCCGTGGCAGCCGCCACGGAACCCGGCCGGGCAACCGTCCGCGCTCTCGCCCTGGTCACACCGCGCGGCATCGCCCACGCCGAGGAGGGCGTCGAGCTCACCGATCGCCTGCTCACGCGCCTCGCGCGCGTCCCGGTGCTCGCCGCCGCGGCGGTGCAGCTGTTCACCTCCCGTCGCGCCATCCGCCTTCACCTCGAGCGCGAGGTGTTCGCCGCTCCCGAGCGTGCCGACGCCGCCCTGCGCGAGCACGCCTACCGCTCGGCGCGTCAGCCGGGGGCGCAGCGGGCCCTGCTCGCTTACCTCGCCGGTGACCTCGCGCTCGACGTCTCGGCGCTGCTGCCCGAGCTGGAGCTGCCGGTGTGGCTCGGCTGGGGGCGGCAGGCGCTCGCGCCACCGGTCGAGACCGCCGACCTCTGGCTCCACCTGCTACCCAAGTCCTCGTCTGGACGCCCCGCGCACCTCGAGGTGTTCGAGGGCAGTGGCGCCTTCCCCCACCTCGAGGTGCCGGTCGACTTCAGCCGCCGGCTGCAACCGTTCCTGACCAAGAGAGCATGAGCGAGCACGAGTTCCCTCCCGTCCCCAGCGGCTACCCGTTCCCCCGCCTCGAGCTCGAGGTGCTCGAGCGCTGGCGCCGCGACGACACCTTCCGCCGCACGGTGGCGCAGTCGGCGGGGCGTCCCGAGTTGGTGTTCTACGAGGGCCCGCCCACCGCCAACAACGTGCCCCACGTCGGCCACGTGGTCACGCGGGTGGTCAAGGACCTCTTCCCCCGCTTCCGCACCATGCAGGGCTACCACGTGGCGCGCAAGGCGGGCTGGGACACCCACGGCCTGGCGGTCGAGATCGAGGTGGAGAAGCGCCTCGGCTTCTCCGGCAAGCAGCAGATCGAGGAGTACGGCATCGCGGCGTTCAACCGGGCCTGCCTCGACAGCGTCCACACCTACGAGCGCCAGTGGCGGGCGATGACCGAGCGGGTCGGCTACTGGACCGACCTCGACCACGCCTACTGGACCTTCACCAACGAGTACGTCGAGTCGGTCTGGTGGGCGCTGGCGCGGCTCCACGAGCAGGGCCTGCTCTACGAGGGGTTCAAGGTCCAGTGGTACTGCGCCCGCTGCGGCACCGGGCTGTCCAGCCACGAGGTGGCGCAGAACTACCAGGAGGCCGACGACCCCTCGATCTGGACCCTGTTCGTCGCCCGCCCCGGCCAGCGCGTGCGCGACGCTCGACGGCGGCGAGCTCTCCCGACCGACCGCCGGCTGGAGCTGGTCGCCTGGACCACCACCCCGTGGACCACGCTGGCCAACGTCGCCCTCGCGGTCCACCCCGAGCTGACCTACAAGGCGGTCGCGGACCCCCGGCGGTCCGGACGTGCTGCTGGTCATCGGCGAGGAGCTGGGCACGCCGGTGCCGCTCGGCCGTCGAAGAGGACGGCAAGCGCCGAGCTGCTCGACCTCCGCGAGCTGCCCGCCGTCGCCCGCTTCTCCGGCCGCGACCTCGACGGGCTGCTCTACGACCGGCTCTACACCTTCGCCGAGCCGGACCTCCCGGGCCGGGTGGTGCTCGCCGACTACGTGACCGCCAGCGAGGGCACCGGGCTGGTCCACACCGCCCCGCCCTTCGGCGAGGACGACTACGCGACCAGCCAGCGCGAGGACCTGGCGCTGATCTTCTCGGTCGACGACGAGGGGAAGATCAAGCCCGGCTTCGGTCCCTGGGCGGGCCGCTGGTTCAAGGACGCCGACGCCGAGATCATCCGCGACCTGCGCGGCGCGCGGCCTGCTCCTCCACGCCGACCGCTACCGCCACAACTACCCCTTCTGCTGGCGGTGCGACCGGCCGCTGCTCTCCTTCGCCCGCGCCAGCTGGTTCGTCAGGACGACCGCCCGCAAGGAGAAGCTCGTCGAGCTGAACCGGACCATCGGCTGGCGCCCGGAGCACGTCCGCGACGGCCGCTTCGGCAACTGGCTGGAGAACGTCGTCGACTGGGCGCTGTCGCGCCGGCGCTACTGGGGGACGCCGCTGCCGGTCTGGAAGTGCGACCTCTGCCCGGCCGTCGAGGTGGTCGGGCAGCTACGAGCGGCTGTTCGAGCTGGCCGGCCGCGAGCGGCCGGCCGACCTCTACGACCGCGAGCGGTTCGACCCCCACCGCCCGTTCATCGACGAGTTCACCTGGGACTGCTTCGCCTGTCGCAAGGACGGGCGCAGCGGCGTCTTCCGGCGGGTCGAGGACGTGATCGACGCCTGGTTCGACTCCGGCGCCATGCCCTTCGCCCAGCACCACTACCCGTTCGAGAACCGCCGAGCTGATCGACGCACGGGGTTGCAGTTCCCGGCCGACTTCATCTCCGAGGCGGTCGACCAGACCCGCGGCTGGTTCTACACCCTGCACGTCCTCGCCGTCCTGCTCTTCGACTCGGTGGCCTACGAGAACTGCATCGTCCTCGGCCACGTCAACGACGAGCAGGGGCGCAAGATGTCGCAAGCGCCTGGGCAACGTCGTCGAGCCGGTGGCGGTGATCGAGGAGACCGGCGCCGACGCCCTGCGCTGGTACTTCTACGTCAACGACCCCGAGCAGAACTCGCGCTTCTCGGCGCGCGCTGGTGCGCGAGGCGGCGCAGGGCTTCCTGATCCCGCTGTGGAACGCGCTCTCCTTCTTCACCATCTACGCCAACCTCGACGGCTGGCACCCGGGGCGCGCCGCGGCGCCGCCTTCGCCGAGCGCGCCGAGCTGGACCGCTGGATCCTCCTGCGGCTCGACGATGCTCCGTCGACGAGGTGACGACCCTCCTCGACGGCTACGTCGTCACGCCGCGCCGCCCGCGCGATCGAGGGCTTTCGTCGACGACCTCACCAACTGGTACATCCGCCGCAGCCGCGATCGCTTCTGGGCGGAGAACCCGGAGAGCGCCGACAAGGAGGCCGCCTACCACACGCTCTACGAGGTGCTGACCGACGCTGTCGCGGCTGCTCGCGCCGTTCACGCCGTTCGTGGCCGAGCTGCTCCACGCCACCTCGAGCGGAGCCAGCGCGACGAGGCGGCGCCTGCCGAGCGTCCACCTCGAAGCCGTGGCCCGAGCCGCGCGGGTACGCCGCCGAGCTCGGCGAGCGAGGCGGCCGCGACCTCGACGCAGGGGATGAGCGCCGTCCAGCGCATCGTGGCGCTCGGCCGTGCCGCGCGCAACGCCCACGATCTCAAGACCCGGCAGCCTCTCGCCGGCGTCACCCTCGTCGCGCGCAACTTCGAGCCGGAATTCCCGTGGCTACGTCGAGGGCTTCGCCGAGCTGGTCAAGGACGAGCTGAACGTCAAGGCGATCCGCTGGGCCGCGGACCGCACCGACTTCGTGCGCCACGAGGTGCGCCCCAACTTCCGCGCCCTCGGCAAGCGGCTCGGCGCGCTGATGCCCAAGGTGAAGGCGGCGCTCGAGGCCGCCGACGGCGACGCCCTGGTCGGCGGCGCTCGAGGAGCGCGGCGCCATCGAGCTCGACGATCGACGGCGAAGCCGCGCCGGTGCTCTCGACCGCGACGACGTCGAGATCCGCCTGATCGAGAAGCCCGGCCTGGCCACCGCCGGCGACCGCGAGCTGCTGGTCGCCCTCGACACCGAGCTGACCCCCGAGCTGATCGCCGCGGGGCTGGCGCGCGAGGTGGTCAACCGCATCCAGTCGGCGCGCAAGGACGGCCGACCTCGACTACGCCGACCGCATCCGCGTGCGCTACCGGGCCGACCGAGGCCTGGCGGCGGCGTCGCCGCCCACCGCGACTGGATCGCCGGCGAGACCCTCGCCGTCGAGCTGGCGCCGGCGGGCGGCGACGGCGGTCTGACCTCGGCGCCCTCGACGGCCACCCCGCCATCGACGAGCGCGCACTTCGCCCTCGCCATCGACGAGTGGCGGCGACGGGTCGGCACCGTCGCTGACCGCCTCCGCACGAGAGAGGTTCCCAGATGGCTGGCATCTTCAAGGCCTACGACGTCCGCGGCGTCTACCCCACCGAGATCGACGAGGCGATCGCCCGCCAGATCGGCCTCGCCTTCCAGTTCGTGCTCGACGACGAGGACCGCGCGCAGCGGCTCGACGGTGGTGGTGAGCCGCGACATGCGCTCGCACGGCGAGGGGCTGGCGGCAGGCGCTGATCGAGGGGCTGACCGCCGCCGGCCTCGACGTCCTCGACATCGGCCTCGCCACCACGCCGATGAACTACTTCGCGGTGGGCCACCTCGGGCGCCGCCGGCGGCATCCAGGTGACCGCCAGCCACAACCCGGCCCGCTACAACGGCTTCAAGTTCAGCCGCCACGAGGCGCGGCCGGTGTCGGGCGACCACGGCATCCCGCTGATGGAGGAGAAGGTGGCGGCCGGCGAGCTGCCGCCGCGCCGCCCGGCCGGGGACGGTCCGGCAGCGGCGACGTCTTCGCACGCCTACCGCGAGCACGTCCTCTCCTTCCTCGCCCCGCCGCAGGGCGGACGCCGGCTCAAGGTGGTGATCGACGCCGCCAACGGCATGGGCACGCTCTACCGGCCGATCCTCGACGCGCATGGAGCATCGACCTGATCGCCGCTCTACTTCGAGCTCGACGGCACCTTCCCCAACCACGAGGCCAACCCGCTCAAGGCCGAGAACCTCCGCGACCTCCAGGCCGCGGTGCGCCGCGCAGGGCGCCGACCTCGGGGTCGGCCTTCGACGGCGACGCCGACCGCGCCGCCTTCATCGACGAGCGGGGGGAGGCCATCGGCAGCGACCTGGTCGACCGGCGCTGATCGGCGGCGAGCTGCTCGCCCGCCACCCGGGGCGGCACGGTGCTCTACGACCTGCGCTCCTCGCGGGCGGTGGCCGAGTACATCCGCGAGCGCGGCGGCGAGCCGGTGCGCGAGCGGGTCGGCCACTCCTTCATGAAGGCCACCCTGCGCGAGAAGGACGGCATCTTCGGCGGCGAGCTCGCCGGCCACTACTACTTCCGCGACAACTACTTCGCCGACTGCGCCATCCTCGCCGTGATCGAGATCCTCAACCTGCTGCGCAAGGCGGGCAGCCGCTGTCGGCCCTGGTCGCGCCGCTGCGCCGCTACGCCAAGAGCCCGGAGATCAACTTCGTCGTCGAGGACAAGCAGGGGCGGATCGAGGCGCTCGCCGCGCGCTACGCCGACGGCGAGATCGACTACCTCGACGGCATCACCGTCCAGTACCCGACCTGGTGGTTCAACGTCCGCCCCTCCAACACCGAGCCCTACCTGCGGCTGGTGCTGGAGGCGAGGGACGAGGCGTCGCTGCATCGCCACATGGGGGAGGTGGTGGCGTTGCTGGGGACGCCGGCGGACTGAGCGGCCCTCGAGGCGTGAAGCGAGCGCTGCTGGACGGAGCGACCCCGGCGCCAGCCTCGGCGGCAGCGACCGAGCCCGCGGCGAACCGGCGCTGCGGGCGGAGCTTACACGGCGGCGCCGCGCGCAATGTTGCCCCCGTCACGCGGTGTCAGCGGCGCAGCTCGAGCACGAGCTCGGCCACCTGCTCGTCGCCGACGTGGACGACATCGTCGCCGATGACCTCGAAGCCGCACTTTTCGAGCACGCGTCTCGAGGCGACGTTGTGCTTCGCCACGTGCGCGCGGAGGGGGCGGTGGGGAACGTTCTCCAGGAGCAGCCGCAAGGCCCGGGTGGCGATCCCCCTGCCCCAGTGCTCGCGACCGAGCCAGTAGCCGACCTGCCGCTCGCCGTCGGTGCCGAAGCAGACGACGTTGCCGGCGACCTCGCCGTCGCACACGATGGCCTTCTTGAGCAGCGACCCGTCGGCGAGGATCTTCGCCCAGTGGGCATCGAACGCCTCTCTGCTGCGCGACGGGAAGGCCGCCATCCGGGTCGCCTCTTCGTCGAGCTGCTGCACGAAGAGCACCGGGAGGTCCTCCGCGCTCACGTCCCGCAGATGGAGCGACGCGGTGCCCCCGGTCATCTCGCCTCACCTGCCGTTGGGATGCGGTCCCGCCGGTGCGTCGCCGGCAGGCGGGATCCACCGCAGGAACCAGTCCAGGTTGCGCGCCATCACCTCCCGCTGCAGGACCGGCTCGTACATGACGTGCCCTCCGCGCGGGTAGAGGTAGAGCTCGACGGTCTTGCCGAGCGCGCGCAATGCCCGGTACATCTTCCAGGCGCCCGAGACGGGCACCCGCGGGTCGCGCTCGCCGTGCTGGAGCAGCAGCGGCGTCGTCACCCGCTCGACGAAGGTGAGGGGCGAGTGGGCGATGTAGGACTCGCGGTTCTGCCACGGCTCGCGGAAGTACTGAGTCATGATCTCGCCGCCGTCGAGAATCAGCCGCGCGTCGGCGAGGTCGCTGATGCTGGCGCAGGCGGAGGCGGCCTCGAAGCGCCCGGTCTGGGTGACGATCCAGTTGGTCAGGTAGCCGCCGTAGGAGGCGCCCATGAGGCCGAGGCGGTCGGGGTTGGCGACGCCGCGCGCGATCATGGCGTCGACGCCGGCCATGACGTCGCGGGAGTCGTCTTCGCCCCAGCGGTCGACGATCGCCCGCTGCCCCGCCTCGCCGTAGCCGGCGCCTCCGCGCGGCATCGGGAAGAGCACGGCGTAGCCGGCACTCGCCATCGCCTCGGTGGGGTAGGGATCGATCTGCCCGACGGCGTGCATGAACTGCGGGAAGAGTCCGTAGGTAACGCCGCCACCCGGACCGCCGTGGAGGTAGACGAGCATCGGCAGGCGCCGGCCCGCCGACCAGCCCGGCGGGGTGAGCAGGAGCCCCCAGACCTCCATGCCGTCGAAGGAGCGCCAGCTCACCGCCTCGAGCCTGCCGAGCGCGAGGTCGCGCAGCTGGGGATTCAGCTCGGTGAGCCGCGTGCTGCTCCGCGTCGCCGTGTCCATGACGAAGACGTCGCCCATGGTGCGCCCTTCGACGGCACGGTAGGCGAGCCGGCGGCCGTCGCCGCTGAGGCTCAGCGAGTAGTCGACCGCGGCGCCGGTGGTGAGCTGCTCGGGCGGCCCACCGTCGACCGGCACCCGCACCACCGGCTGCTCGAACATCTGCTGCCGCTGGCCGAAGGGGCCGTCGTTGGCCTCGAGGTAGAGCGAGCGGCTGTCGCTCGCCCACACCGCCTCGTTGACCCAGGCGTCGCCGAGCGGCAGCGTCCGCGGCTCGCCGCCGCGCACGGAGACCACGGCGAGCCGGCGCGAGGCCATGATGTCGAAGCGGCCGTTGCTGGTGATGAAGGCGACCAGCTTGCCGTCGGGGGAGACCTGCACCCGGCTGTTGAGGCCGGCGCCGCCGACGATCGTCCGCGGCTCGCCGCCGGCGGTCGCCACCGCGTAGATGCGGGTCTCGTACTGAGCGGTGAAGCCGCTGCGGGGGGCGGCGGAGTAGACGAGCTCACCACTATCGGGCATCCAGGAGAAGCTGTCGACGTACTGGGTCGGCGGCGTCAGGGTGCGCGGCGCGCCCTCGGGCAGCGCCCGCACCACCAGCCGCGCCGGAGGGTCGGGCGCGCCGACGTGGGTGACGAGGCTGCGCTCGCGCGCGTCCTCCGGCGATGGTGGATCGCGGGTGAGGTAGGCGAGGGACCGGCCGTCGGGTGACCAGGAGAAGGCGAAGACGCCCTCGGATGCGTCGGTGAGCTGCCGCGCCGCGCCGCCGTCGAGCGGCACCGCGAAGGCCTGCGGGCGCGCTCCGGCAAGGGCGAGGACGCCGAGGGCGCTGCCGTCCGGCGACCAGCGCAGCCGCGGCGCCGGCACCGGCGTGTTGAGGATGCGCACCGTCTCGCCGAGGCGCCGCGGCTCGCCGCCCGTGGAGGCGACGACGTACAGCGCCACCTGGTGCTCGTCCTTCTCGACCGCGGGAGTCGAGACGACGTAGGCAACACGGGCGCCGTCGGGGGCGATCTTGACGTCGACGAGGCTGCGGAAGGCCATCTCGTCGTCGAGGGTGACGCGGCGGGGCTCGCCGCGCAGCGGGCCGGTGACGACGGCCAGCACCACCAGCAGCGGTGTCAGGGTGCGCCGCCGCCGCTGCTGCCCCGATAGCTGGGCGGGGCCGTCGGATGAAGGTTGTGTGAGCGGGGCGATCGTCGCAGAAGGGCCGGAGGCATCGGCGCTCTTCGGCGGCGCGCCGAGGCCGCCCCTACCGATTCGCCTCCGGCCGGCGCGCCCCGCGCTCACGGGGAGCCCGCCAGCAGGCCCTGGAGCTTGCAGATGGTTGCCCAGTTCCGCGACGTGGTGGCGTCCCCCAGCACGCGCCCCACCGCCGCGTTGAGCTTGCTGTCGAGAATTCCGCTGGCACACCAGAGGTAGGCCGCGCGGCCGCCGAGACCGAGGGCGTCCGGGGACCAGTCCTCGCGCGCCAGCGGCTCGAGACGGGCACGATCCGCGCTCGTGCTCGGCACGTGGACGAGCAGCCGCGAGGGGTCGCCGGCGACCTCGAGCAGGGGGTTCTCGGCGACGATGGCGCCAAGCTCGGCCGCCGAGAGCACCGTCACCCGGGATGTCACCCCCAGGCGCTCGGCCACCGCCGCCGCGATGCGCGACGCCGCGTCACCACGGGCACTGCCGGGCTGGCTGAAGACGAGGTTGCCGCTGTTGAGCAGCGTGCGGACGTCGCCGTATCCGAGCCCGGCGACGACGGCGCGCAGGTCCGCCATCGCCACGCGCTTGGCGCGGCCGACGTTGATGCCGCGAAACAGCGCCACGTGCCTGCCCGCCATCGCCGGACCTCCCGGCGGGAAAGCCTACTTGATAGGTGACCGCCTGGCGGAACATGGCGCCGCTCTGTTCCCAGCTCTCGTCGTACCGGCCGGCGTCGACGAGCGAGAGCCAGGCCTTGGCGGCGACGCCGGCGTCCTCGGCGGTGGGCTCGGCGGGCGCCGCGGGGCTCGCGCAGGCCAGCAGGGCGGCGGCGACAGCCAGCGCAGGCATCGACTGGACATGTCCGGGCTCCTTTGGGGTGGCCGCTCGGGTGCGGTAGCGAGCCCTACGCACGAAGCGCCGTGCTCTCTTCCCAGGGCTCCCGTCCGGCCCTCGCTCGCTGCGACCGAGCCCGGCCCTGAAACCTCGCGCCCCTCGGCCCCGTTCTCTGTTGCGTGACCGCCCGCGGGACACCACCTCTCCGGCTTTGCGGCACCCTTGCCATCGTCGGCCTGGGCCTGTTCGCCGCCAACCCGACGCCGGCCGTCGCTTCCGATCAGCCCGCCGCCACCGCGGAGCCCCCGATTCCGCCGCCCCTCGCGGTGCCCCGCCGGAGCGGCGAGATCACCCTCGACGGGGCGCTGCGCGACCCCGGCTGGCAGGGGGCAGCCGTCATCGACCAGTTCTTCGAGACGTTCCCCGGCGACAACACCGAGCCGATCGCCAGGACCGTCGCCCACCTCACCTACGACGACCACTACGTCTACATCGGCATCCACGCCTTCGACCCCCATCCCGAGGCGATCCGGGCTCCCTTCGTCGAGCGCGACGCCATCGTCGGCACCGACGACAACGTCGCGGTGTTCCTCGACACCCGCAACGACCGCCGCTCGGCCCTCGAGCTACGCGTCAACCCGCGCGGCGACCAGGCGGACGCCGTCTACGACGACGGCACCGGCAACGAGGACTTCTCCCCCGACGTCTTCTACGACACCGCCGCCCGCATCACCGCCGACGGCTGGACCGCCGAGTACCGCATCCCCTTCTCCTCGCTGCGCTACCCCAAGCAGCCCGAGGTGCACTGGGGCATCCTGATCTGGCGCAACTACCCGCGCGATCAGCGCTACGCCTTTCACAGCAGCCCGATCCCGCGCGGCAGTAACTGCGGCATCTGCCGCTCGCGGGAGCTCGTCGGGCTCACCGGGCTGCCCTCGGGGGGGCACTACGTGGCGGCGCCGTACGTTACCGGCAAGCGCGTCGACGAGCCCGGCGGAGACCTCGGAACCACGCTCTCCAGGAGCAGCGAGAGCTCGGCGGCAGCTCGTTCACCGTGCTGGTGGCCCAGGACCGCGGCGGCAGCGGCGTGATCCTCCCCGGCCCCACCGGCTCTGCGCTGGCGCCCGAGGACTTCTCCTCCACCGACTTCATCGGACGCCTGCGGCAGCCTGCAGCCACTCGATCGCGCCCTGTTCGTGAAGGTCTCCTACGCCTTCCAGGGATAGCGCCGGCGCGGCGCGGCGGCGGCAGCGATAGGATGGCGCCACCCGACAAGGAGCCGACCATGCTGCGCAAGACGTTTGCCGCCGCCGCCGTCGCGTTGCTGTGGACCGCCGCTGCGAACGCCGGCGACGAGGGAAGCCTGAGGTTCGAGAAGACGGTGCCCTTCTCGCAGGGGCAGCTGATTCAGTTGCACGCCCAGGTCGGGCCGGTGAAGGTGGCCCAGGTGCAGTTCTCGGTCGGTAGCGGTGGGGGGCCGGGGGGCGGCATCCGCGACACGATCATGGCGCGGGTTCACGGCGGCGACCCCGACACCAGCACCACCCTGCGTGCCAGCTTCGACAGCGAGAACCCCAAGGACCAGGAGTGGGTGGTGACCTACTCCCTCGAGTTCCTCGACGCCAGCGGCAAGCTGATCGATCGTGCCTCGCGCGACGAGAGCTTCGAGGGGGAAGCCGACGTGGTCAAGGTGGAGCACACAATCCTCACCTACGTGGTACCGATGATCGCCAAGGTGAGGATCCGCCTCGAGGCGAAGCTGGACTAGACCGATCGGCGCCTGGCCCGCTCCCCCCGCTCCTCGAAGGACGCCGGCCCACCGCGCCACCCTCCGAGCCTGCGGCTCCGGGGAGTGGAGCGGGTCGGGCCCGGATCACGGCCTGGTGACCGGACTAGGGCCTCGGGGCCCCGATTCCTCAGCTACGCCGGCCGCCGAGCAGGCCCGAGCGGAGGAGAAAGTAGAGCAGGGTCATCAGGCTCGAGATCGCCGCCGCCACGTAGGTGAGGGCCGCGGCGTTGAGCACCTTGGCCATGCCGGCGCGCTCTTGGTCGAGCACCAGCCCCTGCTCGAAGGCCAGTCGCTTGGCGCGGGACGAGGCGTCGTACTCGACGGGCAGGGTGACGAGCTGGAACAGCACCACCGCCGAGAAGAGCAGGGCGCCGAGCAGGAACAGCCCCTTGAAGTGCAGGATGAGGCCGAAGAGCATGCCGATGTAGCCGAAGTTGCTGCCGATGTTCGCCGTCGGCACCAGGGCCGAGCGCACCCAGAGGGGCGCGTAGTGCCGCGCGTGCTGCACCGCGTGGCCAGCCTCGTGGCAGGCCACCCCCACCGCCGCCAGCGACGGCGAGCCGTACACCGGCTGCGACAGTGCGAGCTTCTTGGTGAGCGGGTTGTAGTGGTCGGAGAGGAAGCCCTGCGCCGGCACGATCTCGACGTCGTGGATGTTGGCGCCGTCGAGCATCGCCCGTGCCGCCTGGGCGCCGGTGAGACCGCGGGCCGAGCGCACCCGCGAGTAGCGGTCGAAGGTCTTCTTGGTCCGCCAGCTCGCCCACAGCGAGAGCAGCAGGGCCGGACCGACGAAGAGGAAGTACATGGGGTCGAAGTACATCGGGGACACCACCTCCAGAGGGTGAAACCCATCACGGCAGCAGCGATATTTCGCCGCCGCGGGGTGCCCCGCCATCCTCTCACGCGATAGGCTGCCGGCATGGCGGCAGGCAACGAGCGCGTCGCCCTGGTGACCGGAGGCAGCCGCGGCATCGGCCGTGCCGTGGTGGAGGCGCTGCTCGAGGCGGGCTTCACGGTGGGGTTCTGCAGCCGCTCCGCGGAGTCGGTCGCCCACGCCGAGGAGGAGCTGACGGCGCGCTGGCCGGTGCGGGTGGCCGGCCAGCAGGTGGACGTGCGCCAGCAGCCGCAGGTGGCGGCCTGGGTCACCACCGCCGCGGCGCGCTGGGGTCGCATCGACTGCCTGGTCAACAACGCCGGGCTGGGAGTCTTCGCGCCGGTGGACGAGATCGCTCCCGCCACCTTCCGCGAGGTGGTGGAGACCAACCTGCTGGGACCGTTCTACGCCATGGCCGCGGTGACGCCGATCCTGCGCCGGCAGGGCAGCGGCTGGATCGTCAACGTCGGCTCGCTGGCGGCGAAGAACGCGCTCGCCGGAGGAGCTGCCTACAACGCCAGCAAGTTCGGCCTGCTCGGCCTCACCGAGGCGGCAATGCTCGACCTGCGCCAGGCGGGGATCCGCGTGGCAGCCATCCTCCCCGGCAGCGTCGACACCGAGTTCCACGCCGGACGGCGCCCCGAGCGCGAGTGGATGCTGGCGCCTGTCGACGTGGCGCAGGCCGTCGTCGACCTCCTCCGCTTCCCCGAGCGCGCCCTGCCGAGCCTCATCGAGATCCGACCGACACGGCCGCCGAAGCGGTAGCCGAGAGCCACGGCCGCCGCATGCGCGCCACGGCGACCCGTCGCCGATGGGCCGTCAGCGCGAGAGCGGGGCGCGGCGCAGCGCCTAGAGCAGCGGCGCCATGTCGTGGCCGAAGAGGACGACGGGGCCGCTCGGGCGCTCGCCGGCGGCCCCCGTGGGCTCGACGGTGACGAGCGCAGCCGAGGCGCCTCGCGGCATCGTCGTCGAGCTCATCACGGCCTCGTCCCCCACCAGCTCGAAGCTGCCGGCGGCCACCGGTTGCTCGCCGACGAGGAACCAGAGCTGGTAGGCGCGGCCCTCTCCCGGCGGCGGCAGGTTCTGCGCCCGCAGGTACCAGTGCTGGTGATCGGCGGCGACGTAGAGCATGCCGCCGGCGGCCCGCGCCTGCGGGCCACGAGCGGGACGGAGCGGGCAGACCGCGGTGCCGCTGGCGGTGACCAGGGCGAGCTGGCTCTCGAGCTGGCCCATGCGGTCATGCAGCGCCGCCACCTCACCTTCGCCGGACTGCGCCGACCGCAGGCGGGCGCTCAGCTGCTCGGCGTCGTGGCGTGCCGCCGCCAGCGACTCCCGGGCACCCGCCACCTCGCCATCGAGCCGCCAGACCCGGTAGCCGAGCCCGAGCGCCGCGAGGGCAAGGACGGCGGCAAGCGGCAGTGCCCAGCGGTAGGAGCGGGAACGCCGGGCCGGCACCGGCGCCGCCCCCTCGCGACGTTTGCGCACGGCGGCGATCGATGCCGCGGCGCCGGCGGCGCCGACCACCTCCGACGCAGGTTGGGCCGGCGGGTCGAGCACGCCGAGGGCGCCGGAGATCGCCGGGTTCACCCTCGGCGGGGCCGCCATGTCGGGCACGTCCACCATCACCGTCTCGTCCCCCTGCAGGCGCCCGAGCAGTCGCAGCCGCTGCCGGGCGGTGACGGGTTCCGCGGGGAGGGCCCAGGCGAGCACCACCAGCGCCTCCAGCTGCTGGCGGCGGAACGCGGCGGTGGCGTCGTCGCCGGCGAGCAGCCGCGCCTCGAGCTCGCGGGGGGGCGCCATGAGGACGGCGAAGGCCTCGTCCATCCCCAGCTCCTCGGGTGCCCGCTCGTCGTCGTTCACAGCAGCTCTCGCATCTCCTCGCGCAGCGACTCGCGCAGCTTGCGCATCGCCAGCAGGGTTCGGGTCTTGACGGTGCCGAGCGGGATGCCGGTGGACTCGGCGATCTCGCGCTGCGACATTCCGCCGTAGAAGGCCCGCTCCACCACCTCTCGCTGCTCCGGCGGCAACACGGCGAGCGCCGAGGCTAATCGCGCCCTTCGCTCCTCGTACCATACGGCCCCCGGTCCCTCCGGGGATGCATCCGGCGGGGGATCGGCGGTCGCGGCAGCCACCGCGCGCGCCCGCACGCCGCGGCTGCGCAGCAGGTCGATGGCGCGGCTGCGGGCGAGCAGTACCAGCCAGGTGGGCACCGAGGAGCGGCGCGGATCGTAGCGCCCGGCCTGGGCCCACACCTGCAGGAAGGCCTCCTGCACCACCTCCTCGGCGTCGGCGCCGTTGCCGAGGATGCGACGCGTCAGCGCCACCAGCAAGGGCGCGAAGCGGTCGTAGAGCTCGGCGAGCGCCTCCTGGCGGCGGTCGGCGATGCGGCGGATCAGCTCGCCGTCGGCGAGCTCCCGCATCGCCGCATGGGGCCTCGCGGCCCCTTCGGAGCCGGGGGACGTCACCGCGCGACAGTAACACGCAGCCGCTGGGCCAGCCGCCGTCGCGGTCCGAGCCCACCCGCCCAGGCGCCGAGCGGGCG
Source organism: Thermoanaerobaculia bacterium (assembly GCA_963837455.1). Taxonomy (GTDB): domain Bacteria; phylum Acidobacteriota; class Thermoanaerobaculia; order Multivoradales; family JAIOJS01; genus DASYQD01. The sequence continues at coordinate 949,996 of CAWINM010000001.1, forward strand.
ATCCTCTGGCGCCGACGACAGCGAGGTGTTAGGCTCTCGCGCTCCCCCGCACGCCTTACAAGGAGACCTGCGATGAGGAACCTGCTCCGCTGGGTGGCGCCCGCCCTGCTCGCCGCCGCCCTACCCGCCGCCGCCTTCGCCGCCAAGGCCAACGTCAAGATCACCAACCGCTCCGACTGGGACATCCACCACTTCTACCTGTCCTCGGTGGACGAGGAGAAGTGGGGCCCGGATCAGCTCGGCGACGAGGTCATCGCCAGCGGCGATTCCTTCACGCTGCAGGGCGTGCCCTGCGACGAGTACGACATCAAGCTCATCGACGAGGATGGCGACGAGTGCGTCATCGGCGGCGTCGACATCTGCGGCCAGCACCAGAGCTGGACGATCACCAGCAAGGACCTGCTGCAGTGCGAGGATGCGACCGCGGACGACGACGACGGCTAGCCGGCGGGCAGCTCCGGCAGCGGCAGCGGCCGGTTGCCCTCGCCAACGTGGACGTAGACCACCTCGGCCTGGGTGACCGTGACCCGCTGGCCGCTGGTGCGGGCGCGTTCCGCCTCGACCAGCACCTTGACCGTCACCGAGGTGCTGCCGCGCCGCAGGGTCTCGGTGTAGAAGCTGACCAGGTCGCCGACGAACACCGGGTGGTGGAACACCACCTCGCGCATGGCGACGGTGACGAAGCGGCCGGCGGCGGAGTGGCGGTGGGCCTCCACCGCCCCCGCCTGGTCGATGTAGGAGAGGATGATGCCGCCGAAGATGGTGCCCAGCGCGTTGGTGTCCTTGGGCATCAGGATCACCCGGATGGCCGGCTGGCGATCGCTGTCTGCGGGGTGCTCGAGCTCGCTCACCCGTCGTTCCTCCGCTCGCCGGCCCGGGGCCCGCCGTCAGTGGATGGCGACACGGCCGGCGAACCCCTCGTCGTAGCCGTGAACGTGGGCGATGCTCTCCTCGGGGTAGCGCCAGCAGAAGTAGCCGTCGCCGTTGTCCCAGTCCACCAGCCACAGCCCCTTCACCTCGCAGCCGAGGGCGAGCACCCGCTCGCTCCACTGCCGCACGACCTCCTGCACCGCCGCCTCGAGCTCGGCCTGCCGCGTCTCGGCGTCGTCGCGACCGCGCGCCGCGACGTAGATCGCTTCGACCTGCCGCACCGCTCCCACCGTCAGCTGGCGCACGCGGGGAAAGCTGGCGATGGCCTCGGCGTAGGTGAAGACGCGTCCCATGCGATCGCTCAGGGGCTGGGCGCGAACGGCTCGTAGCAGCGCCGGCAGCGCGGCTCGTACGACTCGCCGTCCCCCACCTGTACCTGCTCGGCGCCGCCGGCGAAGCGCTGGCTGTAGTGGGCGGGGGCGCCGCAACGCACGCAGACGGCGTGCATCTTGTCGACCTCCTCGGCGACCGCCAGCAGACTCGGCATCGGACCGAAGGGGCGCCGCAGGTAGTCCTGGTCGAGACCCGCCACCAGCACCCGAACGCCGCGGTCGGCGAGCCGGGTGACGAGCTCGACGAGGCCTGGGTCGAAGAACTGCGCCTCGTCCACCCCCACCACCTGGACGTCCTCCTCGAGTCTCGCCTCGAGCTCGGCGGCGTTCGCCACCGCGCAGGCGGCGAGCTCGCGCTGGTCGCGGGTCACCAGGCGATCGGGGGCATGACGGCCGTCGATGATGGGCTTGAACACCTGCACCCGCTGGCGGGCGATGAGCGCGCGGCGCAGCCGGCGCACCAGCTCCTCGCTCTTGCCGGAGAACATCCCACCGGTGATGACCTCGATCTGGCCGGTGGCCCCGTCGTGGCTACGCATGAAGGTGCGTTTCTATCAGACCGGGCGGCGACCCGCCCAGGCCGCCTCAGGCCCGGCTCGCCTCGGCATAGAGCGCCTGCAGGCGCCGCAGGTCGAGCCCGAGAAGCCGATCGGCCACGGCGTCAGCGGCGTCGAGGGCGGACGCCTCGTGCGAGTGCGCGATGGCGAGGGTCACGAGCCCGGCGCCGCGGGCGGCGGCGATACCCGCCGGCGCGTCCTCCACCGCCAGCACCTCGTGGGGGTGGATCAGACGCGCCGGCAGAGGCGGCACGCCGTTGAGCTGCTCGAGAGCCAGCCGGTACCCCAGCGGGCTGGGCTTGCCGGCCTCCACCTCCTCCGCCGACACCACCGCCTTGAACAGCTCGCGCACCCCCGCCTGGCGCAGGGCGCCCTCGATCTCCTCACGCAGCGCGCCGCTCACCACCCCCAGCACCAGACCGCCGCCGAGGGCCTCGCGCACCAGCTCGAGGGCGCCTGGGAAGAAGGCGTACCCCTCGCGCCGGACCGCCTCCTGGTAGTAGCTCGCCTTGCGCGCCACCAGCCGCGCCAGGCGATGCTCGGGCACCGGCTGCCCGGCCTCGGCGAGCGCTTGGGCGAAGCTTTCGCGGTCGCCGAGCCCGAGGAAGCGCAGCCAGGCCGCGCCACGCTCGAGCTCCACGCCCTCCTCTGCGAGGACCCTGAGCAGGAGGGTCAGGTGCAGCGGCTCGTCGTCGACGAGCACGCCGTTGAAGTCGAAGAGCAGGGCGCGGAGCACCGCGAGAATGATAGAGCCTGCGCGATGGGGTGGCCGCCGTGGGCCGGCGGGCGGTTGACCCCGCCGTGGCGGCGGGCTAACTTATGCAGTGCGCAGGAATTTCGTCCCCGGCCTCGAGGTTGTGACGGGACGAACGGGAGCCACCCTCCCTGGGAGTGAGCCATGGCCCAGCCGGAACAGACGCCGCACCAGCCCTCGAATCCGCCCGCCATCGAGCCGGAAGCCCCCGAGCACCCGGTAGGGCTCACTCCCAAGGCGGTGCAGATGATCCGTCTCACTCGCCAGGAGGAGGGGCTCGACGAGTCCCACGGCCTGCGCGTGGCAGTGGTCGGCGGCGGCTGCAGCGGCTTCCAGTACGCCCTCGACTTCACCAACGAGGCGCGCGCCAACGACTTCGTCTACCAGGTCGAGGATCTCACCGTGTACGTCGACGCCATCTCGGCGCGCTACCTCGAGGGGACCCGCATCGACTACGTGATGGGGACCGCCGGGGCGGGCTTCAAGTTCCACAACCCCAAGGCGGTGGGGTCGTGCGGCTGCGGCTCGTCGTTCGCCGTGTGAGCGGCGCGCTCGCGCCGGCGCGGTGACCAAGAAGGCCAGGCTCGCGCCTGGCCTTCGCCGTCTCAGTGGCCGCGGCGGGGCCTGGTGCGGAGCACGTAGCGCCAGAGAGCCGCAGCGCTCAGCGCGCCCAGCACCGGTCCTGCGAAGTAGACCCAGATGTGGTCGTAGATGTCCGCCGCCAGCGCCGGCCCCAGCGTGCGGGCCGGGTTGAGGCTGGCGCCGGTGAGCGGGCCGCCCATGAGGATGCAGAAGACGAGCGTGAAGCCGACGGCAATGCCGTCGAGCTCGTTGACCTTGTCGTGGGCGCCGGCGTTGAGCACCACGTTGACGAGGAAGAAGGTGAGGACCGCCTCGACGAAGAGCCCCACGCCCGGCGTCACCTTGACCACCGTCTGGCCCACGGTGACGGCATCGGCGAGCGTCGTCGCCCCCAGGCCGCTCTCGGTGCCCCCGAGCACGAAACGCAGCGCCACCCCGGCAAGCACGCCTCCCACCAGCTGGAACACGACGTAGGAGAGCGCCCGCCCGGCGTCCATGAGCCCGGCCGACCAGACCCCGATGGTCACCGCCGGGTTGATGTGGGCTCCCGAGATGTGGCCGTAGGCGTAGGCGAAGCCGATCACCACCATGCCGTGCGCGAGGGCCGCCCCGAGCAGACCGCCGGCACCGATGGCGACGGCGCCGCCGCCGATGAACACCAGGGCGAAGGTGCCGACGAGCTCGGCCACGAGCGCCTTCCACAGGTTCTGTTCCACGATCCCTCCTTGCAGCGCCGGGAGTCAGGGAAACGGCAGGCGCCGGCGCCCACCGCGGCCTCTCAACCCATGCAGGTCTCGTTCAGACGAAGGGCAGGGCCACCACCTCCCCCTCGCCGGCGCCGGCGACCTCGACGCGGGTGCCGGGCTCGGCGCCGCGTCGGTGGACGATGGCGAGGGCGATCGCGCCCGCGAGCGCCGGCGACTCCACCGCGCTCGACAGCGCTCCCAGCGCTCGCCCCTCGAGGCGCAGCTCGGTGCCGTCGGCGAGCGCCTCGGCGCGGGTGCCGCTGGCCGGTCGCACCCCCCGCAGCAGTCGGTTGACCTGCCCGCGGTAGTGGATGCGGGCGATCACCTCCTGACCCAGGTAGCAGCCCTTGGTGTAGGAGACCGCCTGCTCACCGAGCCCCGTCTCCTGCGGGAAGTGGTCGGAGCCGAAGTCGCGGCCGAAGCGCGGCACGCCGAGCTCGACGCGCCGGGTCTCGAGGGCGGCGAGCCCCACCGGGACGAGGCCGACGCAACGGCCCGCCTCGAGCAGGCGCTGGAAGAAGGCCGGCGCCTCGGCGGCTGCCACCCAGAGCGTGAGCGCCGGCACCCCCCAGAGCGGTCGGCGGTCCGCGAGCACGCCGATCTCGAAGAGTGTCGCCGAAGCGAGCGACCACGCCCCGGGTGCCGCCTCCGACGCTCCCAGCTCGAGCTCGGCCTCCGGCCCGAGGAGGGAGACCGCCACCAGGTCCGGCCGTGGCTGGATGGTCACGTCGTCGGCGATGCGGTACTTGCCGAAGTGCGCCGCCACCGCCTCGCCGCTGCCCGCCGGCAGCTCGACGAGCAGGCTCTGCTCGCGGGCCAGCACCACCGCCTCGGCGAGGATCCTCCCTTGCACCGAGGTCACGAAGCCGAAGGCGCTGGCTCCCGCCTGCAGCCCCTCCACGTCGCAAGTGACGAGGCCGTGGAGGAAGCGCCGGCGGTCGCTGCCACGCAGCTCGAGCAGGTCGACCCAGGAGCGGGTGGCGACGGCGCGCCCCTCGACCAGCGCCCGGTACTCACCGGCGACGGCGCCATAGCGGCGCGGCACGGCGCGGCCGCCTTCCTCGATCCACTCGGCACCGAGGTCGGCGTCGACGGCGGCGAGGGGGTGCCTCGGTTCCGGCTGCGACACGTCCGTGAGTCTAGACTGGATGGTCGAGCCCGGCGTGTGCCGCGACCGCGACCGGGCCCAACGACCCCCCGCGTATACTGCCACCGCATGCCGCCGACCCCTTTCCAGCTCGCCGGTGCGCGCCCGCTCGTCGGCCTGCTCGACCTCCCCGATGATCCGGCGCCGGCGCCGGTGGTGGTCCTTTGCCACGGCTTCAAGGGCTTTGCGGAGTGGGGCTTTTTCCCGCCGCTCGCGGCGCTGCTCGCCGAGCGTGGCCTCGCCGCAGTGCGCTTCGACTTCGCCGACAGCGGCATGCGGCTGGGCGAGGATCGGGTGAGCGACCTCGACGCCTTCCGCCGCCAGACCATCAGCGGCGAGGTGGGCGACCTGCTGGCGGTGCTCGCCGCCCTCCCCGAGCTGGCCCCCGGTCGGCTCGACCCCGGCCGCGTTGCGCTCTTCGGCCACAGCCGTGGCGGCGCCGTGGCGCTGCTGGCGGCGGCGCGACCGGAACAGCGCGAGCGGCTGCGCGCGCTGGTGACCTGGTCGGCGGTGTCGCACTTCGACCGCCTGAGCGCCGACGACCTGCGTCGCTGGCGCGAGACCGGCACCTGGATGGTGGTCAACAGCCGCACCGGCCAGGAGCTGCCGGTCGGCCTCGAGCTGCTGCGCGACGTCGAGGAGCACTACGAGGAGCTCGACCCGCGCCGCGCCGCCGCCCGCCGCCGCGCGCCCTGGCTGCTCGTGCACGGCGACCGCGACGAGACGGTGCCGGTCGCCGAGGCCGACACGCTCGCCGCGGCCGCCGCGCCGCGGGTGGAGCTCATGCGCCTCGCCGGCGCCGACCACACGTTCGGCGCCAGGACCCCGTTCGCGGGGCCGAACCCGCTGCTCATCGCCGCCCTCAACGCCACCCAGACGTGGCTGCTACGCGAGCTGCGCTGAAAGTGCGGCGAAGGGTGCGGGGTGGCTCCGCCCGACGCGCCGTGGCAGGTTGCGCCGGGTGCGGCGCCTACTCGCCGATGCCCTCGAGGTCGAGGCCGCGCACGGCGAAGACCTCCATGCCGCCGTCGACCGGCCGCAGATAGACCTCGAGCTGGCGCAGCTCTGCCGTCTCCGGATCGAGGGGCCGCGGCACCGCCAGCGTCGGGTGGGCACGGAAGCAGCCGGGTGGGTGGGCCACCGGTTCGGCGGCGGCGCGCCCGAGGGCTCCTCGCAAGTCCTCGACGTCGACCAGCGCCAGCCGCAGCTGCTGCTGGATCTTCTCCGCGAACTGGATGGCCTCGGCACGCATGCGCGAGCCCGATTCTACCGCGCGAACCGTCACCGCCGCGCGTCGCGACCGCTCAGCCCCAGCTCGGCGGCTGCTTCTCGGCGAGGAAGGTGGCGATGCCGCGCTGGCAGTCGGCGGTGAGCCGCGCCTGCGCGTTCTGCTCCGCGGCGAGGTCGAGAGCCTCCTCGAGCGGCCGGCCGACGACGTCGAGCAGCAGCCGCTTGGTGCGGGCGATCGACTGCGAGCTGGCGTTGGTGAGCACGTCGCGGGCGAGCGCGAGCCCGGTCTGGTCGAGGTCGTCACGCGGCACCACCCGATTGGCGAGCCCGAGCGCGAGCGCCTCGCCGGCATCGAGCAAGCGCGGGAAGAGCAGCAGCTCGCGTAGGTCGCTGCCGCGCACGCGCAGCGGCAGGAAGACTGCCACCAGCGCCGCCACGAAGCCGATCTTCACCTCCGAGTACATGAAGCGGGCGTCGTCGCCGGCGACCACGAAGTCGTGGGCGGTGGCGAGGCCGCAGCCACCGGCGATGCACGCGCCCTGCACCAGGGCGACGGTGAGCGCCTCCTGCCGCAGGACGGCGACGAAGAGGTCACGGAGGCGCCGCGAGTCGGCGCGATTCTCCTCGAGCGTCGCCGTCTGGAGCGTGCGCAGGTGGGCGAGGTCGGCACCGGCCGAGAAGTGGCGGCCGGCGGCGGTGAGCACCAGGGCGCGCACACCTTCCGCCAGCAACGGCCGCCGGTAGAGGTCGGTGAGCGCGGCGACCAACGCCGGCGACAGGGCGTTGGCGCGCTCGGGCTCGTCGAGCGTCGCCCACAGCTGGTCCCCCTCGCGACGCAGCTGCAGCGGTGGGCGCTCGGCCATCACTCTCCCGCGCCGCTTGCCGGCGTGTCGCCGGCCGGCGTGCGACCGCGTCCGAAGCGCCCGCTGCGCGGCACCACCGTGCCGTGCTCGGTCGGGATCAGCTCGGCGGGGACCTCGATCTCCAGCATCAGCATCCCCTGGCCGTGGGTCTTGCCCTGGGCGTCGGTCTTGAGCGACAGAGTGCCGCCACCACCCAGGGAGTCGTGGAGCAGGAAGTTGAGCGCCAGCAGGTTGGGGACGTCGAAGCGTTCCACCGGGCCGCGGCAGACCTCGCGGAAGTGGGCCTTCACGCGCTCGGCCGTCACCTCGCGGCGGATCACCTCGTAGAGCGCCGGCGAGTCGGCGATGAGACCGACATTGCTGGCGTCCCCCTTGTCGCCCGAGCGCGCGTGCGCGATGCGCTGCAGGGGGATTCTCACGGCGCCACGCCCTCCTCTGCCGCAGCGACCGCGGCGCGCCCCACGGTGCGGGCGCGCCAGGCGGCGAGGGAGGCGACGACGGCAAGCGTGCCGGCGAGGACCAGCCAGGTCGCCGGCCGGGTGAGCGCCGGCGCGTAGACCGGCCATAGCAGCGCGCGATAGCCGAGGTCGAGGATCTCGCCGTGCGTCCTCACCAACGCGGCGAACACGGCGAGGGCGAGCGCGCCCCAGCCGCACGCCCAGGCGGCCCGCGCCGGCACCGAGAAGCCGCGCTGCCAGGCGCCGCGCAGGAGCAGCGCGTGACCGAGACCGGCGACCACCGCCCAGCCGGCGAAGGCGAGCCGATCGGCGAGCGCGCTCGCCACCATGCCGAGCACCAGCGCCGGCAGGCTGCCGGCGAGCAGCGCCGCGTACCAGCCGCGCGGCGCCGGCTGCCAGTGCGGGTCGCCGATGGTGGCGCCGCTCACGCCTCCTCCACCGACACCGTGACGCCCCCCTCGACGGCCTCGCGGGCGATGAGCGCCGGCCAGTAGGCGACCACCTCCTGCGGCTTGGGGCGGCCACCCGCGAAGCCGGTCACTCCGGGCGGGCCGGCGGTCACCAGCGGCGCCAGCTCGAGACCGAAGCGCTCGACCCTGGCGCGATCGGCGTCGCGCACCCCCAGCCGCAGCACCACCTCGGGAGGCTCCTCGGGCGGCGGCAGGATCCCCGGTAGGCAGGCCGACACGCCCACCAGCTCGACCTCTCGCTGCTCGTGGGTGAAGGTGACGCCGGCACGCTCGAGCCGCTTCCACACCACCTCCGCGCAGAGACGCGCCTTGTCCACCGCGCGCGGGCCGGAGACCGTGAGCTGGCCACTCGCCTTGTAACCACCGAGGTGCGAGGCGGAGATCTTGAGAAAGGGTGTGCTCGGGCGCCCGCGGATGCCGGAGACCCGTACGCGGTCGGGCCCCTCCTGGGCGAGCTCGATGGTGGTGAAGTCGGCGACCACGTCGGGTGTTACGTAGCCGGTCGGGTCGCCCATCTCGTACATCAGCTGCTCGGACACCGTCTCGACGGTGACCATGCCGCCGGTGCCCGCGTGCTTGGTGACGACGAAGCTGCCGTCGCCGGCGCTCTCGACGATCGGCGCGCCGACGTCCCACAGCTCGGGCACCTCCCACCAGCGGCTGAAGTTGCCGCCGGTGCACTGCGGGCCGCACTCGATGATGTGGCCGGCGATGGTGCCCGCGGCGAGCCGATCCCACTCCTCGCGCCCCCAGCCGTGCTCGTGGATCATCGGCGCCAGCGCCAGCGCGGTGTCGGTGACGCGGCCGCAGAGCACGATCTGAGCCCCCCTGGCGAGCGCTTCCACCACCGGCCAGGCGCCGAGGTAGGCGTTGGCGCTGGTCACCGCCTCGAGGTGCGAGGCCAGCGGCTCGCCGCTCTCCATGTGGCGCAGCTCGTGACCGGCGCCGACGAGCTCCGGCAGCCGCGGCAGCAGGTCGTCGCCCTCGACGACCCCCACCCGCAGACCACCGACGCCGAGCTCGCGCGCGACCGCGAAGATCGCCTGGCGGCAGGCGCCGGGGTTGAGCCCGCCGGCGTTGGTGATCACCCGCACGCCGCGCTCGACGAGCTCCGGCAGGACGCGGCGCACGAAGCCGACGAAGTCGGTGGCGTACCCCTTGGTGGGGTCGCGCAGCTTTTGCCGCATCATGATCGACAGCGTCACCTCGGCGAGGTAGTCCATGCCGATGTAGTCGATGGGGCCACGGCGCAGCAGCTCGACCGGGGCGTCGACGTTGTCGCCCCAGAAGCCCTGGCCGTTGCCGATGCGGATCGACCTCAACGCCGCCCCCGCCGCGACTCGTGGCGTGCCGCCATGACGCGCCGCAGGTTAGCACCGCCCCGGGACCGCGGCGCCACTCCGCGTCAGCGACCGACCGGGCGCAGCGCGAAGAGATCGTCGCGGGCGATGAAGCCGTGGCGAGCGTAGAACGAGCGGCTGCGCGGGCTGGGCCACAGCGTCACCGCGTCGACCTCCGACCGCCGGCACCAGTCGAGCGCCGCCGCCAGCAGCAGCGCGCCGACGCCGGCGTCCCGGCGCTCGGGCGTCACGTAGACGTTGGTGATGTAAGCATGCTGCTCCGGCTCGGCGGCCGGGTTGGGCACCTTCTCGGTACGCTGGAGCCAGAGGTTGCCGACGATCTCGCGACCGTCGACCGCCACCCAGCAGAGCCAAGGCGAGTCTCCGCGGCCGAGACGCTGGCGCATCCAGCGGGTGCAGCGCGGGAGGAACTTCGCTTCGGCTTCGGCCGGCTCGTCGATCTCGCTGCGCAGGGCGTAGCGGAGACGAGCCAGACGAGGGGCGTCCTTCGCCGTGGCAAGGCGGATCGCCGGCGAGCCGACGGCGGCTGCGGCCGCCAAAGGCTGCGTCCCCAGGCCACCCCGCCGCCGCCGCGCCAGCTCGCGCTCCACGCTCGCCGGGATCTTCCGGCAGCCGCAGTGGCGCTGGTGCTCGAGGTGCCACGCCACCCGCTGGTCGAGAGTGGCGTGCGGCGGCATCGGGTGCGCCCGGTGCCAGTCGCCATCGAGCCTCTTGGGCGGCATCGCTCTGTCTACGTCTGCAGCACGCCGGTCCGAAACTCCGGGATCTCCGGGTTGCACGCCGCGGCGGCGAGCGACGCCGAGAGCACCTCGCGCGTGCGCGCCGGGTCGATGATGCCGTCCACCCACAGCCGCGCCGCCGCGTAGCGCGGATCCATGGCGCGCGTGTAGCGTTCCTGGATGCGGGCGAGCAGCGCCGCCTTCTCCTCTTCCGGCACGTCGTCGCGACGTCCGAGCTGGATGGACAGCAGCGTACGGCTCGCCTGCTCGCCCCCCATGACCGCGATCGCTGCCGACGGCCAGGCCCAGGCGAAGCGCGGGTCGTAGGCCTTCCCGCACATGGCATAGTTGCCGGCGCCGAAGGAGTTGCCGACGAAGACGGTGAGCTTCGGCACCACCGAGTTGGCGACGGCGTTCACCATCTTGGCGCCGTCCTTGATGATGCCGCCGTGCTCGGCGCGGCTGCCCACCATGAAGCCGGTGACGTCCTGCAGGAAGAGCAGCGGGATGCGCTTCTGGTTGCACAGCTCGACGAAGCGCGCCCCCTTGTCGGCGGAGTCGGAGTAGATGACGCCGCCGATCTGCAGCTCCCTCTCCCCCTTGACGCCGACCTTCCTCTGCACGGTCGAGCGCTGGTTGGCAACCACGCCCACCGCCCAGCCGTCGAGCCAGGCGGTGCCGCAGACGAGGGTCTGGCCGTAGGTGGGCTTGAACTCGTCGAAGCTCGCTGCCGTCGAGCAGGCGGGCGAGCAGCTCGTAGGTGTCGTAGGGGCGGCTGCGGTCGACCGGCAGCACGCCGTAGAGCTCCTCGGGTGGCGCCAGCGGCGGCCGGCTCTCGCGGCGGGCGAAGGGCACGGCGCCGCCGGCAGGGAGCTGCGCGAGCTCGCGGCGCATCATCGCCAGGCAGCTCGCGTCGTCGGGGTGGCGGTGGTCGACGACCCCCGAGACGTCGCACTGCACGAGCGCGCCCCCCAGCTCCTCGCCCTCGACGCTCTCGCCGATCGCCGCCTTCACCAGGTGCGGCCCGGCAAGGAAGATCGACCCCGTCCCCTCCACGATGTGCGCCTCGTCGCTCATGATCGGCAGATAGGCGCCGCCGGCGACGCAGGGGCCCATGATCGCCGCCATCTGGAAGACGCCGAGCGCCGACAGCCGTGCGTTGTTGGCGAAGATGCGGCCGTAGTGCTCACGGTCGGGGAAGATCTCGTCCTGCATCGGCAGGAAGACGCCCGCGGAGTCGACGAGGTAGACCACCGGCAGGCGGTTGGCGAGCGCGATCTCCTGCGCGCGCAGCACCTTCTTGATACCGAGCGGGAACTTCGCCCCCGCCTTGACGGTGGCGTCGTCGGCGACCACCAGCGTCGGGCGGCCGTGCACCGGCGCCACCACCGCTACCACGCCGGCGCCGGGAGCGCCGCCGTGCTCCTCGTACATCCCCCAGGCCGCCCACAGACCCACCTCGAGGGGCACGCTGCCCGGATCGACGAGTGCCGCCACGCGCTCGCGCGCCGAGAGCTTGCCGCGCTGGCGGTGTCGCTGCCAGGCCTCGGCGCCGCCGCCCTCGCGCAGCACCTCCTCCTCCGCCGCCAGCTCGGCGAGGCGGCCGCGCCAGTGAGCGTCGCGGCGGGTGAAGCGGTCGTCGCGGGCGAGACGGCTCTGGAGAACGGCCAGGGGGGCTCCTTCGATCGCGGGGATCGCGGACGCGCCAGATTCTACAGGCGACGCCGCTACAATCGCGGCGTGCGTATCCGCCTGCTCGCCTTCGCCTCCGCCGCCGACGCCCTGGGCGGCGGCGAGCAGGAGTGCGACCTTGCCGACGGCAGCACGGTGGGGGCGCTTCGCGGCCACCTGGCAACGCGGCACCCCGCGCTGGTGCCGCTGCTGCCACGGCTCGCCGTGGCGGTTGACGGCGAGGTAGTAAGCGATGAGGTGGTGCTGCCCGACGGCGCGGAGGTGGCGCTGCTGCCGCCGGTGTCGGGCGGCAGCGGCCCGCCGGTACGGCTGTGCGACGAGCCGCTCGACCTCGCCACCATCGCCGCCGCCGTCGCCGGTCCCGACTGCGGCGCGCTGGTGCTCTTCGTCGGCACCGTGCGCGACAGTCATGCCGGGCGGGGGGTGGAGCGGCTCACCTACTCCGCCTACCGACCGATGGCGGAGCGGCGTCTCGCCACCCTCGCCGCCGAGGTCGAGCGCACCCATGGCGCGAGGCTCGCCATCGCGCACCGCCTGGGAACGCTGGCGCCGGGCGAGACGAGCGTCGTCATCGCCGCCGCCGCACCCCACCGCGAGGCCGCCTTCGGCGCCAGCCGCGAGTGCCTGGAGCGGCTCAAGCGCGAGGTCCCGGTGTGGAAGCGCGAGCACTACGCCGACGGCTCCGCGAGCTGGCGCGAGGAGGAGCCCCTGCACCGCGAACCCGCCCCCGCCGACCCGCTCGCGGTCTGAGGCCCGGCGGCGGGCTGCAGGACGCCGCGCCGGCGGACGGTCGAGGAAGGTGCCGCCGGACCCGGCCTGCCGACGCTCGTGATCCACGGGGCGCCAGAGGCCGCCGCCCGACCGCGCAGAAGGCCCTCCCACGGCCCCAGCCCGCCCCGCAGGCCGCCAGAGCCCGTCCCGGGTATTGCTTTGGAACCGTTTTCGGGTATCATCCTCTCCTCACCCTTTTCTCCATGGGCGCTCCCCAAGCGCCCACTTTTTGGGGATCCTTTGTTTTCAAACTGTTGTCGGCCGGAGCGGGCGCCCCCCCGGGCGACGCCGCCGGATCGGGCACGGGAAGGTCGGTGATCCAGGCGGCGAAGCCGGTATCCAGGGTGGGCCAGGGGACGCCGAGGGCCGCCTGCAGCGCCTCGGGGATCGGCGGTGTCCCCGCGGCGACCGCACCGAGGAACCCCCGGAAGCGGGTGGCGAGCTCCCCGGAGAGCAGGTAGCGGACGAAGAAGCTCGCCTCCGCGTAGGCGAGGGCCGGCGGGCTCACGGCGTGGAATGCCTCCCCGTCGAGGGCGGTGAGCCGCTCCAGGGGCAGCAGGCCGCCGCCGGCGAGCCGGTGCCGCAGGGAGAGGAGCGAGGCCTGGCCGCCGTGGGTCTCGAAGAACTCACCGGCGCGCAGCGTGGTGGCACTCAGGGTGCCGGGCAGCAGCCGCCCGTCGTCCCCGACGCGCGACTCCCCGAGGTCGTCGGCCATCCCCTCGTCGAGCCAGGGCGGCAACGCGGGGCCTATAGCGCGGCGCGCCACCAGGTGCACGATCTCGTGGACGAGGGTGCCCCGCAGATCCTCGATCAGTCGCCCCTCGCGGTAGAAGGCCACGACGCCGCGGGAGGCGTGGCCGGTGACCGCGCGTGGCCCGCCGGTGCGTTCGAGGTAGTCGGCGTAGCTCGCCCTGCTGCGAAAGAAGACCACCGTCTCGGCGGGGACTCCGACGGGCTGCAAGCCATAGCGAGCACGATAGGCGTCCTCCACCCCGCCCGCGGCGCGATCGAGGAGGAGCAGCAGAGCCGGCTCCTCGACGTCGGTGAGCAGCGGGTAGGGACCGAGGTGGCGCGGCGAGGCATCGGTCGCGGCAGGGCCGAGGACCTCCCGCGCAGCGGCGAGCAGCTCCGGATCGGCGACACGGCCGCTCTGTGGGTGCACCGGCTCGACGGCGCTACCGAGCGGCGGCGAAGTCTGCGGCCGCTCGCGTACCCACCCTTCATGCCCATGCCAGCGCACCCGCCGCCACTCCCCCCGCGCCTCGAGCACGGACACGTTGGCGATCGCCGTCGCCTCGACGACCACCGGCGCCGCCTCCGCCGGCCGTGCGCGCAGCAGGTCGCCGGGGGCGAGCCAGACCTCGGGCCAGACCCCGGCCGGCAGGTCCGGGATTCCCTGATCCCCGCCCTCCAGCGGAGGGGCGAGTGGCCTCGCGGGGGCGGCAACCCGCGCCGGTTCGACCAGCCGCGGCCGCCGCGGCGCCGGGGGCCCGAGGTGCCGCCGTCGCACGCCGGCGACCCAATCCCCGACCACCGGCCAGCGGGAGGCGCGCGCCAGCGCCGGCGAGCGCGGGTAGAGCCCCGCCCAGGCCTCGAGCCCCAGGACGAGCGCAGCGGCGGTCAGGGCGGCGACGCCGAGCCCGGCGAGCAGCAGCGGCCAGTCGCGGCGCATCCCGCCATTCTCGCTCGCGCAGTGGCTACCGGGCCTTCCGGCGCGCACTCCGGCGGGATCTCGCGACGACCACCGGGGGCGGCGCGACGGGAGCGCCGGAGGACCGCCGTTAGGCTTAGCGCCGCTGCTGATCGAGCCGCTTCTCGAGATCGCGCAGTCGCTGCTCGAGCGCCTCGATCTTGCGCTGCAGCTGCTCGCGGTCCTGGACCTCGCGATCCAGTCGCTGCCGCACCTGCGGGTTGGCGAAGGCCTCTGCCACCGTGGCGCCAACCTCCTCGCCCCAGCGCCCCATGTCCTCTCCGAACGCCTCCCAATCCTTGCCGTCGGGGAGTACCAGCACCTGCGGGTCGTCGCCATCGCCGGCGGCCCGCGGCCACCCGAGCTCGAGCACGCGGCCCTGGCGCTCGACGAGCGTCGCCTGCAGCCGCTGCCGGTTGCCGTCGCGAAGGACGTCGAGGGAGACGACGTCCCCCTCCTTGTGCGGGGCAATCTGCTCGCGCATGTCCAACCAGGCCTTCACCGGCTTGCCGTCGATGGCGACGAGCACGTCGCCGACGGCGACCCCCGCCTGGGCTGCCGGGCTGTCGGGATCGACGCGAGCGATCAGCACGCCGGCGTCCTCGCCGGCACCAAAGTGACGGCGCAGGTCGCGGGTGAGCTCGAGCAGCTCGACGCCGAGGAAGCCGCGCTTGCCGTCACGGCTGATCCAGAGCTGGCGGTGGCTGCCGTCCGGGCGCAACACCCGCACCTCGCGGCGGGCGCGTCGATCGGGAGGCGGCGTCGGGCTGGGCGATGCGGCGCCGGCTGCCGCCGCCAGCGGGCCGAGCAGCAACCCGCACAGGAGGCCGAGTGTGGTGAGGGTGGAGTGGGTGCGGTCGCGCATGGGATCTCCTCGTCGCTGCTGCGGGTAGTTCGTCAGGGGTGGTCGTTGTCGATGGGGATGGCAGGCGGCTTCAGCGCGGCTGGGCATCGAGGCTGGTGGCCACGGGCGCCGCCGCGGCCATGGGCAGGGCGGAGAGGTCGAGCACGACGTCGAGCTGCTCGTTGCCGCCGAGGTAGAGCACCGGCGGCGGCTTGGTCGCTTCCTCGTGCAGCTCCGCGAGCTCGCGGGCCAGGGCTGCCGACTCCTCACGCAGCGCCGCGCGCCGCTGCTGTTGCCGCCAGGCCTGCCGCCCCACCGCCGCACCCCACAAACCGCCGAGGAGCACCGCCACGGTGGCCGCGGCGGCCACCCAGGCAGGCACCGGGCGCCGCCGCGGGCACCACCGTGGCGGCGGGTCCAGGCGGGCCAGAACGCTGGCGGTGAAGGCGGGCCCGGGCGTCGCGGCGGGCAGCTCGCGCAACGCCGCCCGCAGCGACGCGAGGTCGTCGTGCCGCTCGTCGGCGGAAGTCAGCTCATTCATCCGGTGCTCCTTGTCGCCAGTAGGACACGAGGGCCTGGCGTAGCCGCTCGCGTCCGCGATGGATGCGGGACTTGACGGTCCCCGGGCGGCAGCCGAGCAGCGCCGCGATGTCGGCGTGGCTCCACTCCTCGATCTCGAACAGCACCAGCGGCACGCGGTAGCGCAGCGGCAAGCGCATCAGCTCCCGCCGCACCCGCTGCTGCAGCTCGCCGAGCAGCAGGGCGCTCTCGCCGGCAGGCGCGGCATGGTGGCCGTTGCCGTTGGCCACCATCGGCAGCAGCAGTCGCCAGCGGCGCCGTCGCCGCTCCTCACTGCGCAGCAGGTTGGTGCCGATGCGGAAGAGGTAGGGTAGCAACCTGCCGTTCTCGCGGTAGCCGCCCGCCGCCTGGAACAGCCGCACGAACGACTCCTGCGCCAGCTCCTCGGCACGGTCGCCGCTGCCGCAGAGCCGGCCGAGGTAGGCGGTCAGCGATCGCTGGTGGCGCTCGACGATGGTGGCGAATGCCTGCCGGTCCCCGCCAGCCACCCGGCCCATCAGCTCGCCGTCGCTCGACTCGATCATGGTGGAGGGTGGAGGCGCCGCAGCCGGCCTCCACACCCCAACTAACGGCCGAGGCGGGGAAAGGTTCCCCGTCAGCCGAGCAGGGCGAAAGTGACGGTGGCCTTGGCCACCAGACGCTCGTCCTGGAGGACCTCGCCCTCCGCCACCGCCAGGGTGCGGCCACGGCGGAGCAGGCGACCGCGACCCACCAACCTGCCCGGCTGCGCGCGCGTGAGCAGTGCCAGGGACACGGCCGCCGGCACTACAGGCGCAGCCACCGCCTGCGCCGCTGCCACCTCGGCGAGGGTCGCGAGCACGGCGAAGTGGATCGTCCCTGGCGCCACCTGGTGCTCGGGGCGAGTCTCGAGGACGACCTCTCCCGCCGCCCCGGCGACGAGCCCGAGCTCGTCATTGAACGAGGCCACGGCGGCAGTATAGCGTCGCCCCCGGCGCACCTACCTGGTCGCGGCGACCGCTCCGCGGGCCCACGACGCATCGACCGGCGGAGGCGAACCATGGACTCCCCCGACGCCTTCTTCCAGGACCCCCCACGGCTCGCCAACACCTGGGAGGAGCGACGCGCTGCTGCGCTCGCTGCTGGCGACGCTCCTCCCCGCCGACGTGCTGGCGGCGGTGACGCCGCACCTGCGACACCTGGGCGCGCGCGCCGCCGGCGACCTGCTGCCGCTTGCCGAGGCCGCCGAAGCGCAACCGCCGAGACACCTCCCCTTCGACGCCTGGGGCCAGCGCGTCGACCGCCTCGAGCTCGCCCCCGGCTGGCTCGCCCTCAAGCGGGTGGCGGCGGAAGAGGGGCTGGTCGCCACCGGTTACGAGCGTGCCTTCGGCCCGCACTCCCGGGCCTACCAGCACGCCCTGCTCTACCTCTTCCACCCGTCGGCGGCCACCTATCTCTGCCCGCTGGCGATGACCGACGGCGCCGCGAGGCTGCTCGAAACCACCGCACCGGCGCCACTCGCCGCGCGCGTCCTGCCCCGGCTGCTGTCGCGCGACCCGGAGAGCTTCTGGACCGCCGGCCAGTGGATGACCGAGCGCGGCGGCGGCTCCGACGTCGGTGCCGGCACGGCCACCGTCGCCCACGCGGACGGAGACGGGTGCTGGCGGCTCCATGGCAGCAAGTGGTTCACCTCCGCCATCGACTCCGACGTCGCCTTCACGCTGGCCAGGCTGCCCGCTGCGCCGGCGGGCGGCGCCGGCCTCTCGGCGTTCTTCGTCGAGCTGCGCGACGCCGCGGGAAGCCTGCAGGGGATCCGTCTCGAACGGCTGAAGGACAAGCTCGGCACTCGCGCCCTGCCCACCGCCGAGCTCACGCTCGCGGGCACGCCGGCGATCCTCGTCGGTGCCCCCGGCGCCGGCGTGCGCACCATCGCCACGCTGATGAACGTCACCCGGATTTACAACAGCAACGCCGCGGTGGGCGGCATGCGCCGCGCCGTCGGCCTGGCTCTCGACTACGCGCGGCGGCGGCAGGCGTTCGGACGGCCGCTCGCCGGCCACGCCCTGCACCGCGAGACGCTCGCCGACCTCGAGGTGGAGATCGCGGCCGGCCTGGTGCTGCTGTTCCGCGCCGTCGCACTGCAGGGGCGGGAGGAGACCGGCGAGGCGAGTGCCCCGGAGCGCGCCCTGCTGCGTCTGCTCACGCCGCTCGCCAAGCTCGCCACCGGCAAGCAGGCGGTGGCGGTGGCGAGCGAGGCGCTCGAGTGCTTCGGCGGCGCCGGCTACGTCGAGGACACCGGGCTGCCACGACTGCTGCGGGATGCGCAGGTGCTCCCCATCTGGGAGGGGACGACCAACGTGCTGGCGCTCGACGCTCTGCGCGCCATCGAGCGCGAGGAGGCGCTGCCGGCGCTGCTCGCCGACGTGGCATCGCGGCTGCCGGCACGACCCACCGCGCTCGTGGAGCGCGTGCGGGAGACCCTCGCCGTGACCACCGCTGCCCTGGAGACGCGCACCGCCGATCCCGAGCGCATCTCCGCCAGCGCCCGGCGGCTGGCGCGAGGGCTCGGCGCCGCTTACGCCGGCGCCCTGCTGCTGGGGCAGGCGGCCACCGCCGAAGCGGCCGGGGACACCGCTGCCCCCCGCTGGCTGGCGGTCGCTCGCCGCTGGACGGAGCGCCTCGCCCCCCCTGCCGTGCTTTCCGCGGCCGAGCTCGTCGAGGCCCGGCTGCTGACCGGCGAGCCGGCGGGAGCTCAGGAACCGGCCGCTCCGCTCCGCCACTGACCGCGGCCCGCGCCGGGACCCTCCCGCTGGGCGCCGGGGGCGGCCGGAAGAGCGCTCCCGCGGTCACCGGTGTCACCCATCCCCATGGCGGCACGGGCGGGATTCCTCCGGCGCAGCCCGCCGCGAGCACCGCCATCGCGGAGCCGGCGGTCGCGCTCTCTGGCCAGGCCTGGCGCCCGCGGGAGGCCTCCAACGGCCCCGAAGCGAAGGCGGCCGCGTGACAGACTAGCCGCGATGCGCCTGCCGTTGCAGCGAGCTCTGTGGCTGCTCGCGCTCTACGTGCTCGCCGTGGCGCTGCTCGCCTGGTGGGCCGACGCGGCGCTCGACGACGCCGCAGCCACCATCATGGACGAGAGCGCCCACCTGGTGGCTTCCGAGGTGGCGTCCGCCCTCGACGACCAGATGATCGACGAGCTCCTGGCTCCGGCATCGGTCACCAACCGCATCGACCTGCTCAACCAGATCCTCGACATCACCAAGCACTCTGCCACCGTTCGTTTCCTCGAGGTGGTCGACGGGCGAGGGCTGGTCTTCGCCAGCAGCGACTTCGTGGCGGTGGGCCGGCAGACGGCGAGCCCAGGCGAGCTCTTCGGCACCCACCCGACGCCGCGGCTCCTCGCCGAGGGCGGGCTGGCGCGCGGCGCCCGCCGCTACGTGCTGGCGGTGCCGCTGCGCCGCGATGGCAAGCTGGTCGGCTACCTGCGGCTCGGGCTCGATTCGTCACGGCTGGCCCGCCTCTACCCCTCCTTGCGCCACCGTCTCTTCCTCGGTGCGCTCGGCGGTCTGGTGTTGGTGGGCGCGATCTCCTATGGGCTCCACCTGCAGCTGCGGCACCGCAACGCCCAGCTGGTGGCCGCCCTCGAACGCGCGGCGGGTGGTGGCGAGCCCAGCACGGCGCCGCGCGAGCTCGCTCCCGTGCTGGCAGTCGCCGGCCGACTCGGAAGGGAGCTGCACCAGGAGCGCCGCCGCAGCATCGAGGCCGACCGCCGCCTGCAGCGTCTGGCCGAGATGGTGGATGTCGGCACCGCCGTGCTCTCGGCCGACCTCGAGGTGGAGTTCTCGAGCGAACGCGCTCGCACCCTGCTGGGCCTGCCACCCGAGCCGACCGCCGCTGCCTGGCGGCAGGCGCTCGCGCCGCTGGAAGGGATCTTGCAAAACGACGTCGCGGACCGGGCGACCGGGCTGCCGACAGAGATCGAGGTCAGCAGGTGGGGCAAGACCCACCGCGTGCGTTGCCAAGTCTATCCACTCGACGACGAAAGGACCGCCGGATATCTGGTGCACCTGCGCGACCGCGAGCTGCTGCAGGCGATCGAGACCGACCTGCGGATGGCGGCCCAGCTGCGCGCCTTGACCCGTGTCTACCGCGGCGTCGCTCACGACCTTCGCGCTCCACTCAACGCCATGGTGCTCAACCTCGAGCTGCTCCGTCGCTCCCTCGATTCCATGGCCATGCCCGGCCAGGACGTCGCTGCCAAGCAACAGCGCTGGGTGGCGGTCATCGAGCAGGAGCTCCAGCGGCTGCGCCGCGCGCTCGACGTGCTGCTGGCGCAGACAGCGCCGCCTTCGGAGACGGCCGAGCCGTTCGACCTCCGGAACGTCATCGAGGAGATCGAGGCGCTGCTCTACCCGCAGGCGCGGCAACAGCAGGTGACGCTCGACGTGCTTGCGCCCGATGACGTGGTCACCGTGGTCGCTCATCGCGACCAGATCAAGCAGTCCGTGCTCAACATCGCCATCAACGCCCTCGAGGCCATGCCCGCAGGCGGCACCCTGTCGATGAGCCTGGAGCGCGAAGAGGCAAGCGCTCGGGTGCGGGTTTCCGACACCGGACCGGGAATACCGGCCGAGCTGCGCGACCGCATCTTCGACATGCACTTCACCACCAAGGAAAGCGGCACCGGTATCGGCCTTTACGTGGCGCGCTCGATGTTCGAGGCGCAGGGGGGCACCGTGCGAGCGGCGAGCAGCGGTCCGGAGGGAACGACCTTCGAGCTGCTGCTGCCGCTCCCGGGGCCGGGGAGCTGACCGGATGCTGCACGCCCTGGTTGTCGACGACGACGTTCATTCGCTGGCGGCGCTCGCCGAGCTGGTCGAGGCCGAAGGTTTCGATACCGCCACCGCTGACAGCCTGGCGCAGGCGCGCCAGAGGCTGGAGCAGCAGGTGCCCGACGTCGTGCTTTCGGACCTCATGCTGCCCGACGGCCGCGGCACCGTGCTGCTCGAGGAGCTGCTCGGGGAGCCCACCGTCGAGGTGATCCTCATCACCGGCAAGGCGACCGTGGAGACCGCCGTGGAGGCGCTGCGGCTGGGCGCCTTCGATTACCTCACCAAGCCCATAGACCTCGGCCGCCTCAAGACCCTGCTCGCCCGCGTCAAGGACACACGCGAGCTCAAACAGGAGGTCTCGTCGCTGCGCGCCGAGCTGCGCGACCTCGGTCGCTTCGGACCCATGGTGGGAACCGCGCCGACGATGCAGCGCGTCTACGACCTCATCGACAAGGTGGCGCCCACCGAGGCGACGGCCTTCCTGGTCGGGGAAAGCGGCACCGGCAAGGAGCTCGCCGCGGAGACCATCCATCGTCTCTCCAAGCGCCGCAAGGGCCCCTACCTGCCCCTCAACTGCGGCGCCATCTCCCCGACCCTGATCGAGAGCGAGCTGTTCGGCCACGAGAAGGGGAGCTTCACGGGCGCCCAGCGACAGCACCGCGGCTACTTCGAACGCGCCTCGGGAGGCACCCTCTTCCTCGACGAGATCACCGAGATGCCGATCGAGCTGCAGGTGAAGCTGCTGCGCGTCCTCGAGACCGGCCGCATCATGCGCGTCGGCGGCGATCGCGAGGTCGAGGTCGACGTGCGCGTCATCGCCGCCACCAATCGGGCGCCGGAGGAAGCGGTCAAGGACGGCAAGCTGCGCGAAGACCTGTTCTACCGGCTCAAGGTCTTCCCCATTCCCCTGCCACCGCTGCGCGAGCGCGAGGGGGACATCGAGACCCTCGCCCAGTTCTTCCTGCACAACCTCAACAAGCGTGAGGGGAGCAACAAGCGCTTCGACGTCGCCACCATGGAGCGGCTACGCAGCCACCACTGGCCGGGCAACGTGCGCGAGCTGCAGAACGTCGTGCAGCGGGCGTTCATCCTCGGCGATCAGGAGATCGCCCCCGACTGCCTCCCCGCCGAGCTCGGCGGCGAGGCGCCGCTCTCCGGTCCCCACCTCCACCTCAAGGTCGGCACCTCGCTCGAGGACGCCGAGCGCCGGCTGATCCTCGCCACCCTCGACCAAAACGAGGGGGACAAGAAGGTGACCGCGGAGGTGCTCGGCATCAGCCTCAAGACGCTCTACAACCGCCTCAACCAGTACGCCCAGGTCTGAGGCCCGGCCCGACCAGCGGCCACCGGCCTGCCGGTGCTGCCGGCGACAGAGACGATTCTACAAACGGCGACGGAAGGGTAGAGCGACGCCGGCCCCCAGCGTCCGCGCGGGGTCTGTCTCGCGTGACACCCGGCATGGCACGACGCCGCCATCAAGACCAAGGTGGTCGCCAAGCTCGCCACCAACGGCATCACCAACCCCTTCCGCCTCGACGTGCAGGTCAACGGGGGGGTCGTTCACCTCGCCGGCACGGTCGACAACGAGGAGGGGCGCCGGGTCGCCGAGCGGGAGGCGCGCAGCGTCGAAGGCGTACGACGGGTGATCGACGACATCCGCATCGGCGACGAATCCGCCGGCCAGATGGTCGACGACGCCACCATCACTGCCAAGGTCAAGGCGAAGCTCGCCGCCAATGCCGAGATCAACCCCTTCGACGTCGACGTCGCCACCGCCCAGGGGGTGGTGAGCCTGGTGGGGCGGGTGAAGACGGAACGGCAGAAGGAGGAGGCGGGTCGCATCGCGAGGGAGACCGCCGGGGTCAAGGGGGTCCGCAACCTGCTCGAGGTCGGCGACCTCACCTGAAGCTCACCCGGGGCCACCGCCCGAGCCCCGGGAGGAGGGGCAGCAGGGGTACGCTCGCCACCTTGAGCGCCGCGCCCCCGCTCCCCGCCTGGCTCACCGACCTGCTGCCGTTCGCCCGCCACGGCGTCGACGTCGGGGGCGTCCGGATGCACGTGATGAGCGCCGGCGACGGCCCCGCGGTGTTGCTGCTACACGGCAACCCGACGTGGGGCTTCCTCTGGCGACGGGTGGTCGCGGCGCTCGCCGGCCATCGCCTGCGGCTGGTGCTCCCCGACCTCATCGGCCTCGGGCTCTCCGACAAGCCGCGCGACCTCCGGCTGCACACGCTCGAGCGCCACTCCGGGTGGCTGCAGCGCCTCGTCGAAGCCGAGCGGCTCGATCGCTTCGTCTTCGTCGGGCACGACTGGGGCGGGCCGATCGGCCTGCACATGCTCGCCAACCACCCCCGGCGGGCCCTGGGACTGGTGCTCACCAACACCGTGGTAGGGCCGCCGCGCCCGGGCTCGCGCCCCACCCCCTTCCACCGCCTCGCCAACGTGCCGTTGCTGTCGACGGTGATCTTCCGGCTCCTCGGCTTCCCTCAGCGCACCCTGCGCTGGGTGCAGGGCGATCCGGCGAGCATCCGCGGCGTGGTGGCTCGCGCCTACCGTTGGCCGCTGCGCGGGCTGGCGCGCAACGCCGCCCCTCTGGCTCTCGCGCGCATGGTGCCGACCTCACCCACGCACCCTTCGCTCGAGCCGATGCGGCGAGCCCAGTCCTTCGTCGAGGGTTTCCACGGCCCGGCGGCGATCGTCTGGGGTGACCGCGACCCGGTCCTCGCCCGCGCCTTCGGTCGCGTGTCGCGTCTGCTCCCCACCGCGACCGTCACCCGTACCGCCGGTGGCCACTTCCTGCAGGAGGAGGTGCCGGAGGCGATCGCCGCCGCGGTGCTCGACGTTGCGCGCCGCGCATTTGCCTGAAGCGAGGTCGACCCGGGAACCGCCAACACGCAGGACGGCGGCCGGTGGGCACCGGCCGCCGTCGGGAGAGCAGACCAGGCGTCTGCGCGAGGCTGGGTCAGAGGCCTAGATGTCGGCGGCCTTGAGGCTCGCCACCAGCTGCTGGATGCAGGGCTTCATCACCTTGTCGAACATCCGCTCGTCGTTGCTGACGCCGCCGCCGAAGCCGCCGACGTGGACGTTGGCGTGCGAGTCCTCCTGCCGCGCCTCGTCGGCCCACACGATCTCGCCGGTCTCGGTGTTGATGAGCCGGGCGTTGAGCGCCGCCGTGAAGGAGCGCTTGCCGACCGAGACTCCCGGCAGCCAGTGACCGTGCGAGGCCACGCCCGGGGTATCGACATTGGTATCGGTGTTGCCGTACTCGGTGACGGCACCGGTGAGCAGGTAGTCGACGCCGAGCAGCTTGCCGGCGCGGACCGCCGTCTTGGGATCGATGTCGCCGGAGAGCGCCAGGTTCTTCTCCTGCATCAGCGCCGCCAACGCCTCGCGCTCGATGACGCGGAAGCGGCCGCTCTTGACCAGCTCGGTGACGAACACGTCCTGCGCCGCCTCGGCGCCGCCGTGCCACCACCACTGGTTGTCAGCCTTGTTCTTGAACTCGAGCACCGCGATCCGCGGCTTGGCGCCGGCGGCAGCCTGCGAGGCTGCCACGACACCCACCAGCAGCGCACAACACAGGGCTGCCACGAGACTCTTTCGCACGTTGGAATCCTCCTTGGGGGTTTCGCTGATTGTATCCCGCCGCCAACCGACCCGCGGCCGGAGCGGCACCCGCACCGAACCGTCGAGCGACCGTAAGATCCTGTCCATGATCGTGTTGCGCCAAAGGGACCGGCTCCGCCTGGTGACCCAGACCGACCACGCCGCCTTCGCCGCCGAGCTTCTCTCGCTATGCCGCCTCCCCGGGCTCGTCGATCATCCGCGTCGCACCGAGCTGCTGCGAGCCTTGCGTCACCACGACAACGGCTGGCGCGAGCTCGACGCCGCCCCGGCCTGCGACCCCGAGAGCGGGCTGCCGTACACCTTCCTCGACCTGCCGCCGGCCCGCCGGCTGGAGATCTGGGAGCGCGGCACCGCGCGCCACCTCGACGACGATCCCTACACCGCCCTGCTGACCACCCACCATGCCCTTACTCTCCTCGCCGGCGCCGGCGACAGCGGGGACCGGTCGCTCCTGCTGCGACGCCTCGAGGAGCACCGCCGGGAGCTACTCGTCCGCTGCGACCTCGACGCCGAGCGGCTCGCGGCCGACTACCGTTTCCTCGACCTCGGCGACCGCTTGTCGCTGATCGTCTGCAACGGCTGGCGCCGCCCCCTGGCACGTCACGGCATTACCGCCCGCTTGGGGGAAGCGGAGCTCTTCCTCTCCCCCTTCCCCCTCGCCGGAGCCACCACCTTCGCCGTCCCCTGCCGCTGGATCCCCGCCCGGCGCTACGCCGGCGACGCCGACCTCGCGGTCACCCTCGCCGGCGCGCGCTGGGAATCATTCGCGCAGCGCGTCGTAGCGGGAGGCTAGTCCTCGTCGAGGTTGACCTGCAGCTGGACGTCCTCGCCCGGCGCGCTGTCGAAGTCGAGATCCTGGGCACGGTAGCCGGGCCGCACCACCTCCAGGCGATGGCTCCCGGGCGCCACCACCACGCCCGCGGAGAGCTGTGCGATCTCCCTGCCGGTGCCGACGAAGTTGCCGTCGAGGTACACCGAGGCGTCGCTCGGGCTCACCACCAGGTGCATGTGCCCCGCGTTGCCGTGGTCCATGTCAGCGCCCTGGCCTCCCGGCGGCGCCATGGTGCCCGGGCCCGGGGGCATGTCGGCCTCGTCCTGCCGCCGGCGCCACTCCTCGTGCCGCCGCGCGGCTTCCTCACGCTCGGCGTTGCGCTGCAGGCGGTCGTCGCGATGGACCGTGCTGGTCGCGGGCAGGTCCTCGGGGCGGATCGACTCGCCCCGTTGCATGCGGTCCTCGACGTCGATCACCAGACCGTCGTAGATCGAGTACTGCCGGGCGATGGTCTCGAAGCCGGGCAGGTAGATGACCACGTCGTAGGTTCCCCGCGGCAGCCAGAGGTAGCGCGGGAAGCCGTCGAAGTCGTCCGCCGTTCCCACCATCTCGCCGTCGACGTAGATCTGCGCCTCTCCCGGCCAGACGTCGGTGTCGAGGGCACCGTAGCCGCTGCCGCGGCCGCCGTGGTAGGGACCGTCATAGATCACCCCGCCCGGACCCCACGGCCACCACCAGCCGCGCCAACCCCAGCCGTATCCCCAGTAGGGGTCGTAGCCGCCGTAGAACCAGGGATCCCACCAGCTGCCACCGATGAAGACGTGGCCGCCGCCGCGATGGCTGCCACCACGACTGCCGTGGGGCTCGCGCTGCGGCCGTCCGTCACCACTGCGGGGCACTGCGTAGCGGCCGCCGCGATCGTCGCCCCGCGAGCTGCCGTTGCCGTCACTCTGCGACCGTGCCGACGCGGAGCCACTGCTGCTCCCCCGCGGCACCGCGACGCGACCCGAGTTGCCGCTCGAGCTCGAGTGGCTCCACCCCGAGCTCGAGCCGCTGCTGGAGGCCCCGGAGCTGTGGGATCCGCCGCTCGCAGCCGTCCCCCCGTGGGAGACGGCGCCGTCACTCCGCGTGGACGCCGCTCTCCCCGCCGCCGCCGCCTGCTGCGGCAGGGCAATCAGCAACCCGAAGGCCGCGCTCGCGAACCAGAGCCAGGTTCTGCTGTGGATCGTCATCCTCAAGCTGCCCATGATCTTTTGTCTCCTCGTGGGGCCCTCCGCCCATCCGGTTCCAGCCGCGCCAAAGCCCTTGGATGTAGTGGTGGCGGAGTGTTTCCTCCCACAGTCTTGGCGTGCGCACCGGGAGATTTTGCAAGGCTCGAACCACCCCCTCCCGCCACCGCTGGCGCCGTGCCGGCGGCAGCGGCGGGGGCCCCGTCGGCGACAGGCCGAGAAAGCCACCGAGCTCGGGGTGGAGGCGGTAGAAGACCACCGCCGACTCGCCTGCCTTCTGCTGCCGCCGGCAGAAACGTGCGAAGTCGGTGGGGTGCAGGTGCGCGGCGCGCGCCCGCGGCTCGTAGACCATGGTCATCCCGCGGCGCTGCAGCCGGTAGGCGAGCTCGACGTCCTCCCAGGCCGCATGGGGGAAGCCGAGGTCGAAGGGCTCGGCGAGCAGCAGCGCACGCGGCAGCGAGACGTTGGAGGTGTAGAAGAAGTTGAACGGCACCCGCTCCGGCTCGTCGATGAGCGCATACCCGAACTGCAGCCCGTGCTCGTTGACGTAGCGCAGGAAGGGCGTCCTGCGCATGCGCGGGTGCCAGTCGGTGTAGCCGAGCACCGCGAGCGGCGCGCGCGGCGCGCGCTGCCGGTGGGCGGCGGCGTGGCCGGCCAGCCAACCCGGCTCCGGCACCGTGTCGTCGCCGAGGAACGCCACCAGGTCGCCACCGGCCGCCGCGACGCCGGCGTTGCGCGCCGCGGCTGGCCCCCGATTGGGCTGGCGTAGCACGGTGAGGGCAAGCGGACCATGGTAGCCGGCGAGCAGCTCGGCCGTGCCGTCGCTCGAGCCGTCGTCGACCACCACCAGCTCGAACGGGGGCGGGTCGCGCTGGGCGCCGAGAGCGGCGAGCACCTCCGGCAGCACGTCCATGCGCTCGAAGGTGGGGATCACCACCGACACGGCGGGCATCCGGGGGAGCGTAGGCCCGGTAGCGGAGGCGGTCAAGGGCTGCTCGCCGGGGCGGGAATTTCGCCGCCGCCGCCTGCGTAGGGCATGATTCGTGGACACCGCCATGGCGTTTCCCCCCGCCGCCTCGCTTGCCGTCGCCCACGACGACGCCTCCGCGGCCTCCGCCCTCGAGGGTGCAGAGCGTGAGCTGGTCCGCCGCGCCCGCGGCGGCGACGCGGCAGCCTGCGAGACGCTGGCCCTCGAGCACCGGCGGGCGGCGTACCTGCTCGCCCTGCAGCTGCTCGGCAACCGCGACGATGCCCTCGACGCCACCCAGGACGCGCTGCTGCGGTTCTTCTCGACGTTGCACCGCTTCCGGCTCGGCCAGCCGGTGCGACCGTGGCTCTACAGCATCGTTCGCAACCGCTGCCGCGACCTGATGCGCCGGGGCCGGGTGCGGCGTACCGAGCCCCTCGATCCCGAGCCGCATCGCTGGCGCCCCGAGCTGGTCGATGACACGGCCGATCCCGAGCTCGACGCCGAGCGGGCCGAGCTGCGCCGCCGGGTGTTCGCCGCCCTCGCAGAGCTGCAACCCGACCACCGCGAGGTTCTGGTGCTGCGCGACTACCAGGATCTCTCCTACCAGGAGATCGCCTCCGTGCTACGGGTTCCGCGCGGCACCGTCATGTCGCGCCTGCACCGCGCACGCAAGGCGCTGGGAGCCGCCTTGCACGCCGCCGGTGCCTTGCCACCGGGTCCCCATGGAGCGACCCCGTGAGCGCGCCGTGCGGCCGTCGCTTCGACGACGAGCTGCTGTCGGGATATCTCGACGCGGCGCTCACCCAAAGCGAGCGACAGCGGGTGGCGCTGCATCTCGAGAGCTGCGCCGCCTGCCGCGACGAGCTCGCGGAGCTCGCCGTCGTGCGGGCGGCGGCCCGTGGCACCGCCTTCGCCCTCCCCGCGGACGGCGAGTGGGGCGAGCTGCCTCGGAGCTCCGGAAGCCGCCTGCTGCGGCTTGGGGGGTGGACGATGGTCGGGCTCTGGATGGCGATCGTTGCGTCCTGCGGCGCGGTCGAGCTCGCCCACGCCTCGGTGCCGACCTGGGAGCGAGTCGCGGTGGCAGGAGGCGTCGCCGGCTTCGTCCTGCTGCTGCTGTCGGTGCTCCTGGATCGCCTCCACGACCTGCGCCACGATCGTTACCGGCGAGTGCAGAAGTGAGCCAGCCAGAAGTGAGCCAGGAAAAGAGGCAGACGGACGTGATCCTGGTCACCACCGAGACCATCGCCGGCCGGCGGATCGTCAAGACCCTCGGCCTCGTGCGTGGTGCCAGCGTGCGCGCCCGCCACGTCGGCCGCGACGTCACCGCCTTCATGCGCAACGTCGTCGGCGGCGAGGTGCCCGAATACACCAAGTTGCTGGCGGAGGCACGCGAGCAGGCCCTCGACCGCCTGGTCGAAGAAGCCCAGGGGCTGGGGGCGCACGCGGTCGTCGGGCTTCGCTTCTCCACCACCGAGATGATGGAGGGCGCGGCCGAGATGCTCGCCTACGGCACCGCCGTCCTGCTCGCGGCCGAGGCGACGACCTAGCCGCCGGCCCCGTCACCGGCGGTCACGGCCACTCCATGACCTCGGTGAGCTTCGCCTCGACGAGCGGCAGATCGTCGGGAAGCCAGCTGCGGAACCCGGTGGACGCGAACAGGGCCTCGTCCCCTGGGTAGGTGGGCACCAGCCAGAGCGGGAAGCGGGCGAGCAGCTCGCGATCGGGCACCCGCCGCGCCGCCTGCACGCGGCGGCGGCGCTCCGCGGCGCCGTCGAGGTTGCCGAGCAGCGATGACAGCGCCTGCACCTGGGCGACGGTGCGCGCGTCGGAGAGCACTGGCGTCCCCCCGAGCCCTGCTGCTCCGTCGCGACGGGCGAGGCGCTGCAGGCGGCGGCGCAGGCTCCGCCACGCCGCGGCGAGGTCACCGCGCCGCAGGTTGCCGAAGCGCTCGCGCCCACCTGTCGGCGCCGGAGGCGGCGGGACCCCGGCTGCGTAGGGGTCGGCAGCGAGCAGGGCGCCGCCAGGGTTGGCGTGTGCGAGCAGGTGCTGGCTGCGGGCGAGGAGCGTCAGCAGCACCGCCGGCATCAGCCGCGGCCAGAGCTCGTCGTCGAGGTTCTTGTACACCGTGAGGTAGGCGTTGCGCTCGAAGAGGAAGCCGCGCTTGAAGAGCCCCAGCAGCTCGCTGGTAGCCCCCGAGCGATGGTGCACTACCGCCCGCGGAGCCGCGAGCACCCGCTGGCCGCTCGCCCACAGGCGCCAGCCGAGGTCCACGTCCTCGTAGTACGCGAAGTAGCTCGCGTCGAAGCCGCCGGCGGCGAGGAAGCTCTCGCGGCGCACCAGCAGGTTGCCGCCGCAGGCGAAGGGCAGCTCCTCTCCCGCCACCGGCAAGCGCGCCGTGGCGAGGGGACGCCGGTAGTCGAGCTGGAAGGCATGACCGTCGAAGGTGACGACGCCGCGCCCGAAGTCGAGCCGTTCCCCCTCCCAGTCGAGGATGCATCCCGACACCGCCGCCACGTCGGCAGGGGCCGTGGCGAGCGCGGCCACCAGCTCACCGAGCCACTCCGGGCGCGGCCGCGTGTCGTTGTTGAGGAAGGCGACGAGGTCGGCTTCTGCCGCCGCTTCGACCAGTCGGTCGACCCCCCCGGCGAAGCCCAGGTTGCGCTCGCTGGCGAGGAGCCGCACGCGCGGATGCGCGCGCGGCAGCCACTCGCCGGTGCCGTCACGCGAGCCGTTGTCGAGGACCCAGATGTCCCAGGGCACGCCGGGGTCGTGCTGCGCGGCGAGCGCGGCGAGGCAGGTCTCGAGGTGATGGCGTCCGTCCCAGCTGGGGATCAGGACGGCGACCCGGTGCGGGCCTGGCACGAGCGGCAGGTTTGCCATCACCCTTCCGGCGCGAGCACGCGGCGCAGACGGCGCCGCAAACGGAAGCCGAGGGCGTCGGCGGGGACCAGCGTCGGCGGGCGGAAGGCGAAGCGTTCGCGCGTGGGGTCGCGCCAGGGCTCCTGGCAGAAGGCGACCAGCGGCGCCAGCACGCGCTCCCAGGCGAAGGTGGCGACCAGCTCGCGGCCCGCCTCGCGTCGGCGCGCCCGCGCCTCCTCGTCGCCCAGTGCCGCCGTGAGCGCTGCGGCGAGCGCGCCCGGGTCCTCGGGCGGCACCACCCACCCCGCCTCCCGCTCCCCCACCAGCCGCGCCAACGAGCCGCCCGCCGTCAGCACCACCGGACAGCCGGCGACGAGGGCATCGAGGAAGCGCGTCCGCAGCGACAGCCGCGTCTCGAGCGACGGTCGGTGCGGCGAGCAGAGCAGGTCGACGTCGCGCAGGAGGTCGAAGCGGCGCTCGGCCGGCACCCAGTCGAGCAGCCGCACGCGGTCTCCCCAGGTGCCACGGGACCGGCAGCGCTCCTCCACCGCCGCGAGCAGCGCCTGTGGGGTCTCGCCGCGGTTGGGGTTGCGCACCAGGTAGAGCTCCCAGGGGGGCTCGTCGAGCCGCTCGAGGGCGGCGAGCAAGGTGAAGGGGTCGTACCAGTCGTAGAGGCCGCCGAAGAGGATGCGGCGCTCTCCGCCCCGCCGCGGCGGCAGCAGCGGGCGGTGCGCCGGCAGCTGCTCGGGAACCCCGAACGGCACCTCGACCAGCAGCCGCTGGAGGTCGGGATCGACGGCGAGCCGCTCGGGGTTGACGCGACCGAGCGCGGTGAGGAAGCCGAGGTAGTAGAGCTTTTGCTCCTCGGCGGCGCAGAGGAAGAGGTCGCCACGCGAGAGCTGCAAGACCCACGTCGCATGGTCGTTGCGCCAGGGATCGAGGCCGAGGGTCGGCAGGTAGTGGGCGTTCTCGATCAGCCAGGGATCGTAGAGGTCGATGACGGTGGGCAGCTGCGGGCACTCGAGGACGAGGTCGTTGGCGAGCTGCCCCTGCGCCACCGCCGCATCGCAATCGGCGAGCAGCTCACGCAGCCCGCCGCGCGCGAAAGGGCGCACCTCCGCCTGCAGCGGCGGTGCCTCCTCGGCCGCCGCCGGGGACACCAGCACGACGTCGAGACCGGCGCGGGGCAGGCGCCGGGCGAGCTCGAGGTAGCGGATGCCGATCCCCGCCATGCGGGCACGCACCGGCTCGCTCGAGAGCAGGGCCACACGCGTCATCGCCCGCCGCCGCGGCGCCGCTCCACCCACTCGTGGAGCCGCCAGGCCCGCGTCCCCCGCATCGCCGCCAACAGCTCCTCGAGCCGAGTGATCTCGGCGTAGAGACGCCCCAGGTGGGCGTCCTGATCGGCGTTGAGGGCCCGCAGCTCCGCCTCGAGGCTGAACAGGCGGGACAGCTCGCGGCCCTGCGCCTCGAGGTCGGCGAGCAGCAGCTGGCGCTCGCCGCGCAGCACCACGGCCTCCCCGCGCTGCCGGTGCATCGCCTCCTCGGCGCTGGCGCGGGCCCGCTCGGCGGCGGCTCGCGCTGCCGCCTCCGCGAGGGCCGACGCGCGTGCCGCCGCGGAGGTCTCCGCCGCCGCCACCGCCTCGCCGCGCAGCCTGTCGACTGCACGCGCCAGGACCTCCGGGGTGAGCCGATCGCGATGTCGCGCCACCACCCGGCCTTTCATCGCCAGGAAGTCGGGGCGCTCGCGGGGACGTTCCCCCAGCACGTGGCCGCCGCCGCGGAAGTGGCGATACTCGCAGGTGACCTGGGCGAGATGGTGCAGGGGGGCGAGTGCCGCGAGGCGGATGAGCAGGTCCCAGTCCTCGAAGAAGGGCAGCTCGGGGTCGAACGGCCCCGCCGCGCGCAGCAGGTCCCGCTCGACGAGCAGCGTGTGCAGCGGGATGTAGTTGTCGAGCAGCAGCAGGTCGGGATCGAAGTCGCGGCTGTAGGGGAGGCGCCTCTCGACCTCCCGCCAGCCCGAGCCTGCCTGCCCGGCCGCCAGCTCGTAGACGCCCACCGCCGCGTCGCTGTAGGCGGCACGCACGCCGGCGGCGGCGAGCAGCCCCACCAGGGTGGCCAGATGCTCGGGCTCGAGCAGGTCGTCGTCGTCGAGGAAACCCACCAGGGCGCCGCTGGCGGCTTCGACCCCGGCGTTGGCGGCGCCGGCACGCCCGCGGCGCGGCACCAGCTCGATCCGCCGCACCGGGAAGGGGAATCCCTCGGGGATCGGCGCCGGGCCACCGCCGTCGTTGACCACCACCGCCTCGACGCGGCGGTAGGTGGAGGCGCCGAGGGAGGCGAGAGCCTCGGCGAGCAGGGCCGGCCGCTCGCAGGTGCGCACGATCACCGACACCAGCGGCCCCTCGCGCACCTCGACGAGGGCAGGGACGCCACCGAGGTCACGGACCAGCCGCGAGGCGCTGCGGGTGGTGAAGTCGGCGAGCCCCAGCCGCGCGTACGCCTCCGCCGCGGTCGCCGTCGCCGGCAGCGACAGGGCACGGAAGCGGCGCAGGCCGATCGCCGCGCCGAGGTAGTCGTGGCGCTCCTGCTGGCTGGCATAGGCGGCCATGGCGGCTTCGAGCGCGGGCAGCTCGGCGCCGACCTCCACCAGCAGGTCGGGGTAGCCGGGGTGGTTCACCTCGTAGAGCAGGACGCGTGTCGTGGCAAGCGCCGCGTGGAGCGGATCGCCGGGCCGCAGCGGCGAGAGCACGGCGAAGAGTGCCGCGAACGCCGCCTGGTGGTCCGCCGTGACTTCGAGCGGTGACGGAGCGAGGACCAGCTCGGGCGCCAGGTCGGCGAGCTCGCGGCGCAGCGCGGCGCCGATCTCGTCGAGGCGCAGCGCCAGCTCGCCATCGGGGAGACCCAGGTGCTCGGCAGCCACCCCCTCACCGAGCGCGGCCAGAGCGGCGGCGGACTCCTGCCGTCGGCGCGCCGCGTAAGCCACCCGGTCCGCCGCGCCCTCGCTCCCGCCGGCACCGTCGGAGAGGAAGAGCACCCGCACCGCGCCGCCGTCGCGGGAGAGCTGCGCCAAGAGGCCGCCGCAACCGAGCACCTCGTCGTCGTAGTGCGGCGCCACCACCAGCGCGCGGCGCGCCTGCACGACCTCGGTCTGCCCGGGCGGAGCCTCAGCCCGCATCACTCCCCCCCTCCCGCCGCCTCATCCGGTGTATCCGAGCGCCTGCAGACGCTTGCTCGCTTCGGGATCGGCGTCGACAGGTGGCGACGGCTTGCGCACCGGCTGCCAGAGCAGCAGCTGCGGGCCGCCGGAGGCGGGCCAGCGGTCCCGTTGCAAGGATGCGGTGCTGATGGCGCCGCCGCGGTGGAGGGTACCGTTGCCCAGGCGCACCTGGAGACCCCGCGGAGCGAGCACGGAGACCGCCGCGATCTCGCTGCCGTCAGGCAGCAGCACACCCTTGGGCAGCGACTCACCGACGAGGGTGAGGCGAAGGCGGTCGCCATCGAGGCGCACCGTGTCGGCGGGAGCCAGGAAGAACGACTCCCACCGCTCCGGCGGCCGCCGGAAGCGCAGCTCCGCGGTCACCGCCACACCCGGCGCCACCCCGGTGAGCAGGACGCGCAGGCCTGGCACCTCGCGGCCGAGGTGATCCTGCACGATGCCCCCGAGCCCGGCGACCAGATCGGGGTGACGCGCCGAAACGTCCTGGCGCTCGTGGGGATCGGCCGAGAGGTCGTAGAGGGCGAGCCGCGGCAGCCGCGCCATCTCGCCGCGGTAGAGCCGCCTCTCGTACTCCCCCGCGAGCTCGACCCGCGCTGCGCGGTCGAAGAGGGCGAGCTTCCAGCGGCCGAGGGTTGCCGCGGCGCGCCGCGGGCCGTCGAGGAAATGATTGGCGTAGCTCGCCGGCCGCGGCCCCGCCGGCGCCGTCCCACGCAGCAGCGGCAGCAGGTTCTCACCCTGCCAGGCTGCGGGCGCCGGTATGCCGGCGGCGGCCAGCAGCGTGGGGGCGAGGTCGATCAGCCGCACCGGCCCGCGGATGCGGCGTCCAGCGGGCAGCACGCCGTCCCAGCGCAGCACCAGGGGGACGTGGAGCAGCTCGTCGTAAACGGTGCGGCCATGCTTCCAGCCGGCATGGTCGTAGAGCTCCTCACCGTGGTCGGCGGTGAAGGCGAAGAGCGTGTGCGCCTGCAGCGGCGCATCGAAGCCCGCCAGCAGCGCGCCGAGCCAGCGGTCCTCCCAGTGCAGCTCGCTGTCGTAGAGCGCGCGCAGGTGGCGGACGTCGGCGAAGACGTCGGCGAGCTGCAGCTTGCCCAGCATCAGGCCGTGCGGCCATTCGCCGGTGACGGGACCATGGTAGTCGGGGTAGTAGGGGGAGCGGCCGCCCACCAGCTCCGGGCTGTCATAGGGGTCGTGCGGCTCGATGTAGTGCACGTAGAGAAAGAACGGGCGCCGGTCGTGCCGAGCCCGCAACCACTGCCGCACCATCCGCGTCAGGTGGTCGGCGCGATCCCAATGCGGCTGCTCCGGCGTGCCTGGGTGGTGGTAGTAGTGCACGAACCCGCGGGCGAAGCCGGAGCGTTCGTCGATCGTCGGATTGCCGACGAAGGCGGCCGTGTCGTAGCCCTGCGCTTGCAGCGCCACTGGCAGCGAGATGCCGTCACGGGGCACGCCATAGGCGGCCACCGTGGTGCCGATCACCTCGCCCGGCCAGCGGCCGGACATCAGAGCCACCATCGAGGGGATGGTCCAGGGGGCCTGACTGTAGGCGCGCTCGACAACCACGCCCTTGCTCGCCAGCGACGCATCGAGGTTGGGGCTGGTGGCCACCGGCCAGCCGTAGGTGGCGAGGTGGTCCGCGCGCAGGGTATCGACCACCACCAGCACCAAGTTGGGACGCTCGCCCTTCGCCGCGGCGAGCCGGATGGCCGGCCGGGAGGCGGCGACGGCGCCGGGGGCCCCCGCGACCGCGGCCGTGGCGACAGCGGCGGCGATCACCAGCGCCCTGCCGCCCCGGTGCATGACACACCGCCCCGGCACCGCTCGCGGGGCGCGCCGACGCCGGGGCCACGACCGCCGGACCCGCTCACACGACGTCATGGTCACCCATCGCATAGTACAGGCTGCGCGCGAGGGCGACGTCCACCTCGGCCCCCAGACGCGCGCGGCACCCGCAGGGGACCCCCGTCGCCAAGGGGCGCATGCCGAGCCGCCGCAACGGCTCGTCCCCCTCCGCCGGGGGCCAGGCGCGCCAGCTCTCGAAACCGGCCGCACTCAGATTGGCGGCCACGCCCGCGAGCCCCGGCATCCAGTCGGCTCCGGCGGGCAGCCAGAGCTCGGCGAGCCACGCGCTGGCACCGACGAACGCCGCCACCACCAAGCCCTCGTGGCCCCCGGCCCGCAGTCGATACAGGCGGTAGTAGCGCTCGGGCCGCGCCCAGTAGCGCCAGTTGAGGAAGGCGACGCTGCGCCGGACGCCATGGGTTGCGCACGCCTCCCAGGCCGCCTCCGCCCAGTCGCCGGCGACCTCGCAGGCCTCGACCGGCCCTCCGCGGCCACCCGGCAGCGGACCCTCCCAGGGGACGATCGGCGGCAGCCAGCGGTAGCCGAAGACGCGCTCTCCGAGCGCGAGGTGACGCGCGCTGGGGAAGCCGAAGATCCAAGGCAGGTCGCCGGCTCGCGGCAGATCCGCGAGCAGCGTAAGCCCCGCCCGCACCAGCGGCGGGCGCAGGCCGCGTGGTCGGCCGACGAAGTCGGCGAGCTCCCAGACCAGCCCCTCGCCACCGGACCAGCGCGCCGGCAGGGCGTAGGCGCCCACGTGCGCCAGCACGGCACCGTCATCGACGGCAACCAGGCTGCGTGCCTCGCCGGGCAGATGGTGGTACTTCCACTCCCATTCGGCGGCAGAGAGCGGGCGGCCGAAACCCTCGGCGTAGAGGGCACCGAGCGCCGGCAGGTCGGCAGGAGTGGTCGGCCGGACGACGAGCACCGGCTGCCCCTCAGGAAGCGGCCGGCCGGCGACGGAAGCGAACCCGCACCACGTCGCGCAGCATCTGGGGCGCGTCGTGTAGCGGCCGCACTCGCGACACCGGCGAGTCGTGCCACTCGACGCCCACCTCGACCACCTTCCAGCCGCGGCGCCGGGTCTCCCAGACCAGCTCGACGTCGTAGGCGAAGCGCTCGATGGTGAGCTGTGGGAACAGCTCGCGCGCCGCCTCGCCTTCCATCAGCTTGAAGCCGCACTGGGTGTCGCGAAAGTCACCGAAGCCGAGCAGGCGGATGAGCCGGTTGAAGGCCTTCCCCATCAGCTCGCGGTGCCACGGTTGGTGCAGCTCCACCCGCGCCCCGGCGACGCCCCGGCTGCCGAGCACGAGCTTGGCGTGGGCGAGGTGAGGCTCGAGGCGCGCGAGCTCCTCGATGGGCGTCGACAGGTCGGCATCGCAGAGCAACACCTTGGCCCCACTGCTGGCGACCACACCGTGGCGCAGCGCCGCACCCTTGCCGCGGTTGCGAGCCAGCTCGAGCACCCAGACTCCGCGGTGCGCGTACTCGCGCGCCACCTCGACAGTGGCGTCGGCGCTGCCGTCGTCCACCACCATCACCTCGAAGCTCTCACCGCGCCGCTCGAGGTAGGGGAGCAGTCGCTCCAGGGTGTCACCCAGCCGCGACGCCTCGTTGAAGGCGGGGATGACGACCGACAGCTCGACCGCGGGTCGCGGCGGCAGGTTGGCGACCTCGGCCACGGAACCCTACACCGCCTCGCGCGGCGGCGCCTGCGATATCTCCGCATCGCCGGAGGGACGTCGCGCCGCCAGGCACACGGTCGCCCCCGGGAGTCGCAAGGGCAGTGTCCGCCAGGGTCCGGAGAGCCCGACGCCGAGCTTCTCGACCGCCAACCCCAGCGGGAAGATGCTCGGGTAGGGCAAAGGCATCACGTCGACGAGACCGGCCGCGAGCAGGGCCCGCTCGAGAGTCGGACGGGAGAAGAACGTGACGTGCTCCGGCGCCTTGTAGAACGGCCAGGCGCGTCCCATGAGCGGTCGCCAGAAGGCCCCGGCGTCGGGTGTCGCCACCACCAGCCAGCCACCGGGCACCAACCGTTCGCGGATGGCGGCGAGCCACGGCACCGGCTGATAGACGTGCTCGACGACGTGGATGCACGCGGCGCAGTCGAAACCTCCGCCGGCAGGCACTTCGCCGGGACCACCGAGCACCAGCTCGTCGGCGCGGCCGTGGGCACGCTCGAGAGCAGCGGGCGAATAGTCGGTACCCACTCGCCGATCGAAGTCGGTGCGCGCCTCATCGAGGAAGAAGCCGAAGGCACAGCCGACCTCGAGCAGGCGCCCGCCGGTGAGCCCGCGACGCCGCATGCCGGCGAGCAACCCACGGAAGGTGGACCGCAGCGTGGCCTCCTGGGCACCGTAGTTGCGGTAGCCGGTGCCGGTGCCCTCGAAGTAGTCCAGCCGCTCGTAGTCACCGCGCATCATCGCCTCCGGCAGGCGCGGCGAGAGGAAGAGCATGCCGCAACGGCAGCGGCGAACCGCGAAGGGTGGCAGGCGGCGCACGGGACTGCTCGTCGCCGCGGCACCGCACAGCGGACAGGCCGCAACCTCGAGCGTCGCGTCGGGCACAACAGCCGCGCATACCGCGTCGGCCGCGGTGGATGGGGACGGGGCCTGGCCCGGCGGGAGGGGAAGGGCGTGGGGCTCCAAGCGGTAGTGGCGCCGCGTCCTCCGGCGGCAGTTTGCGGCGGCCGGGCAGACGAGCGGCAGATGATACCAAGCGCGCTCCCCAGGCCCCTCCGCCGCCGCGGGCCACCGTAGAATCCGACCCCTGAACCCCGCGCTCCTCATCCTGCTGGCGCTGCTGGCGCTGGGGCTTCCCTGGTGGCGTCGCGGGGGGCTGGCCTGGCTCACCTCCGGTCTCGCCGCCACCGCGTTGCTGGCCGGCACGCTGGTGATTCCCGACGGCGTACCGAGCCAGGCTGGCCTGCTCGCCGCCAACGCCCCGTGGCGGGGAGCGGTGCCGGTGCAGCCTGCCGACCCGCAGCTGCTCGACGTCACGCACCAGGTCGAACCCTGGCTGCTCTACCTCCGCCACGAGCTGCGCGCCGGCCGCCTTCCCTTCTGGGATCCCCACCAGTTCGCCGGCGAGCCGTTCTGGTCCAACGGCTCGAGCGCCGTGCTCTTCCCGCTCCACCTGCTCTTCGCGGCGCTGCCGATTCGCTGGGGGCTGCTGCTGCTGCCCTGGCTGCGCCTGGCGGTGGGCGGCTGCGGGGCGGCGGCACTGGCGCGTCGCCTGGGAGTGGGGCGTCAGGCGGCGCTCGTGGCCGCCGTCGCCTATCCGCTGTCCGGAATGGTGGTGAGCTTCCTGCTCTTCCCCATGGGCAACACGCACGCCCTGCTCCCCTGGGTGCTGTGGGCGGTGGAGCGGATCGCCGCCGGGAACGGCTCCTGGTCGGCGCTGGCGATCGCAGGTGGCCTGCAGCTCCTGGGCGGGCACCCGGAGACCCCCGTCTTCACGGCGCTGCTCGCCGCTCTCTACCTGCTGGCGCGGGGCGGCGGCGACCCGGCCGCGCCGAGCCGTCTGCCCTGGCGCGTCTGGGGGCACTTCCTCATCGGCTGGACCGTCGCCGGAGCCCTGTCGGCGGTGCAGAACGCGCCACTGCTGGTGACTGCCATGGATAGCAGCAAGTGGCTCCACTGGCAAGCGCCCACGCCGATCCCCTGGGCCGTCCGCGGCACCCTGCTGCTGCGCGCGCTGCTCCCCCACCCCTTCGGCAGCGCCAGCGACGGCAGCTGGTGGGGACCGTTCAACGACCCCGCCACCGCCATCTACTGCGGCGCCGCCGCGCTGCCGCTCGCCATCACCTCGCTGCCCTGGCTGCGACGCGACGCCCGCTGGCGCGGCGTCGTCGTTCTCACCCTGGGAGCCCTCCTCGGCGCCTACCACTTTCCGGTGGCCAAGCAGATCCTGCTGGCGCTGCCCCTCGTTCGTCATGGGCTCCACCACTACCTCAAGATCGGCCTCGAGTTGGGCCTCGCCCTGCTCGCTGCCGGCGGCTGGCAGCGCTGGCTCGACGGCGCCCGCCGCGGGCTCGCCGCCGGTGCGGTCGCCACTCTGGCCCTCCTGGCGCTGGCGGCGGCCACCCTCGCCACCGCCTGGTCGCGGCACCAGCAGATGCAGGCGCAGCTGCCCTGGCTGCTCTTTGCCGCCGCGGTGGGAATCACCTTGCTGCTGCTGTCGCGGCTTCCTCCTCGAGCCCGGCCGGCGCTCGCCTGGCTGGCGCCGGTCCTGCTCGTCGGCGACCTCGCAGCCGCCCACCGCGACGTCAACCCGGCGGTGTCGGCGGCGACGCTGTACCCATCCACACCGGCGGTCGAGCTCCTCCGCGGCCGTAGCGGCCGAGTCGCCGCCACCGGTTCCACCCTCCGTCCGGACGCGGCGATGGTCTACGGGCTCGACGACGTCCGCGGCGACAGCCCGGTGAAGCTCGAGCGCTACGAGCGGCTCTACGCGACGCTGGCCGCCCCCGATCCGGTCTTCTTTCAGCCACTGCGGCGCTGGCACGACCCCTGGCTCGACCTCCTCGCCGTGCGGTGGGTGATGACGGCGCCGGGGGAACCGTCCGCCGACCCCTCCTGGCGGCTCGTCTTCGACGGCAGCGACGCGCGTGTCTACGA
Organism: Thermoanaerobaculia bacterium; assembly: GCA_963837455.1. Taxonomy (GTDB): domain Bacteria; phylum Acidobacteriota; class Thermoanaerobaculia; order Multivoradales; family JAIOJS01; genus DASYQD01. The sequence continues at coordinate 989,646 of CAWINM010000001.1, forward strand.
GCGGGCAACGGCGCAGCCGGAGGTTCGCTGGGAGCAAGCCGGCCAACCGCCACCGGTCGTCCTCGCCGCCACTCCCGGCTATTGGCGGGTGCGTTGGCGCACGCAGCGGCCGGCGCGGCTGGTGGTCGCCGAGACCTGGGACGAGGGGTGGCGGGCCAGCATCGGGGACCGCGTGCTGCCCGTGCTCCCCTGGCGCGGCGTGCTGATGGTCGTGCCGTTGCCGGCCGGTGGGGGGATCGTCGCGCTGCGCTATCGGCCCACCGGACTGACGGCCGGGCTGACCATCTCGCTGCTGGCGCTCGTCGTGTGCGCGGCACCAGCTCTGGTCTCGCGGCTGCCGTCCTACACCGGCCGTGCCGCGCGGTAGAGGCGTGGGAGCGGTGCCTCGCTTGCCTCCGCCTCCCACCCTCGCCCCTCAACTCGACGCTCGCGTCGCGCCGCTCTCGCGGTCAACGAACGTAGCCGAGGCTGCGTAGCTTGCGCTCGAGCTCGGGATCCTCCGCGCGCGGGCGGCTCGGCGACCCCTTCCCGACCCAGGCGCGCAGCGCCCGGGCGAGCGCAGCCGCCTCACGGGGGTGCGACGCGCTGACGTCACGCGTCTCGCCGGGGTCGGCGGCGAGGTCATAGAGCACGCGCCGGTAGCCGCCTTCGAGGCGCGGGTACTCGACCAGCTTGAAGCGCGCGGTCCGCGCCGTCCGCTCGCGAGCGCTCTCGGGGGGCCACCGCTTCCACGCTGGCAGCAGCCGCGCGATCTCCTGCGGGTGCTGCGCCGCCACGTCCCGGGCCAGCGCAGGGTCGCTCTCGTGGTCGTAGAGCAGGAACACCCCTGGGCGCTGCCGGGGAATCTGGCACAGCGACCAGCGCTCGTCATTGACGCAGACCCGCCACCAGATGCGCCCGGTGGTCACGTGCTCCACCGCCTCGTTCCAGATCGCCGTGCCGCTCTCGGCGAACACCGGCCGGCGGCTGGCCGGCGGCGGCGCTGGTCCCACCGCCAGCCGGCGCGACAGGTCGCGCCCCGCCACCCCCGCCGGCGTTGGGAGCCCGAGACGGGCGACCACGGTCGGCAGCACGTCGATCAGGCTCACCGCGCTCGAGTCGTGACGGCCGCTGGCGATACCAGGCCCGGAGAACACGAGCGGCACACGCAGGCCGGCATCATCGACGTTGTCCCCGTGCTCGTACCAGAGGTTGCCTTCGCCGAAGTTCTCGCCGTGGTCGGCGGTGAACACCACCAGCGTGTCCGCGAGCAGACGCCGGCGGCTGAGCCCGGCGAGCAGGCGACCGATCTCGTGATCCGTGTAGGCGACCTCGGCGCCGTACAGACGCCGACAGTCGTCGCGCGCCGGAGCGGCCACGCCGCCGACGTTGGAGAAGAGCCGTCCGCCCTGGTCACGGTGCGCACCGAAGTAGTCGTAGAGCTGCCAGCAGCGCCGGGCGTCGACGCCGTCCTGCCACGGCGACGGCGGCCGGTAGGCGAAGTGGGGGTCGAAGTAGAAGACCCAGAGAAAGAACGGCCGTTCGCGAGGCGCCCCCGAGAGCAGCGCGAGGGCGGCGTCCGTGGTGGTCTCCGCCCAGCCCGGTCGCGTCGGAGGGACGTCGGTGAGGTCGCGGTAGAGCTTGCCGTGCTGGCGGGCGATCAGGGAGTCGTAGTCGACGAAGCGCCGAAAGCCGCGGGCGAGCCCCTCCTTGGCGCTCGCCGACGCGTTCGCACTCACCGCCAGGGTGGTGTACCCGCGTTGCGCCAGCATCTCGGCGAGAGTCGGCACGTCACCTCGAATGGGGTCTCCCACGTCGCGGCTGCCATGGGTCTTGGGCCAGGTGCCGGTGAGCAGCGAGGCGAGACCGGGGGTCGTACGCGGCAGCGGAGTGATCGCCTCGGTGAACACGGTGCCGCCCGCCGCCAGCCGGTCCAGGTTCGGCGTCCGGGCCGCGGCGTCGCCGGCGAAGCCCAGGGCATCGGCGCGCAGGGTGTCCACCGAGAGGATCAGCACGTTGCGGGGAACCGCCGGCCGCCGGCCATGGCACGCAGCGAGCGAGCCGAGCACCAGCAGCGAAACGGCGAGGCGCCGGCTCACCGGTGGGACGCCGCAGGGCGCGCCGGGGACAAGCCCGGGTGCTTCGCGGTCTCCGGCAGCCGGTAGAGGTGGAACGTGCCCGCGACCCACCCGTGGTCCTCCCCCCGCCGGACGCGCCGCCAGAGCGGCCGATAGCCGCGGGCGAGCCGCCGCAGCCCGGAGGCGTCACCGAGGGCGGCTGGCTGGGCTCTCAGGATGGCAGGAACGAACTGCTCGACGAGAACGCTGACGGCGTACCACCCCGGAGGGGTCGCCGCCCCGGGGCCGATCAGCTCGGCAGCGGGAAGGTACGCGTGCAGCGCCTCCGCAGGCAGCCCCGGGTAGAGCACGCGCAGGCCCCGTGCTCCCCGCTCGCGCGCCGCAGTCGCGAGCGCGACGAAGCTCTGGCGATACTCGAGATCGCCGTGCGAAAAGGCGAAGCGCGCCGGATTGCGATCTCCCAGCCACCAGGTGTTGGTGGCCGCCAGCCAGAGGGGGCTCAGGGCCAGCGACTCGATGGCCAGCGCCGCGACCAAACCGAGCCCGAGCCAGGGCCGGCGGGCAAGGGCCACGGCCAGCGGCAGCAGCAGCATGGGGGCGATCGGCAGCAGGTGGCGCACCCCGCCGATGTCGTAGCTCGAGCCGATCGCGGCGCCGAGGTACACAACAACGGTGACGACGACGAGCACGGCGTCGGCGCGCAGCCTGGGGATCCGCACCGCGCCCGCCCGCCAGCGGCTCGCAGCGAGGGCTGCGGCCGTGACGAGGATGGCCAGCGGCGTCTTGAGCGCAATCACGGCGGGGAAGTACCAGCGGAAGCCGCCGCTGTCGACGCGACCGAACAGGTAGCACTGGTAGACGCCGATGGCGCTCTGCGCGCGCACGCCGAGCAGACCGGTCAACCATTCCCCGGCCGCCGGCACCCTGGCAGCGAGCTCGACGAGCCACGGCTCGGCGCCGCGCAGCCGCTCGCCAACCATCAACGTGCCGCGGCCCTCGCTGTAGGCCGCCGCTGTGGCCCGCAGGCTCCGAGCCGTCGCCGCTCGGTTGGCAGCGGCGTACACCGACCCCACGACGGCGAGGGCGACGAGGACGGCGATCGCCGGCTCGAGGACCAGGCGGAGCCAGCCCCGCTTCCGCGTCGCCACGGCGTAGGAGAAGGCGACCACTGCCGTCGGCAGCAGCAGCACGGCAGTGAACTTCGTGACCAGGCCAAGGCCCAGCGCGAGACCGCCGAGAGCGGCCCGCCGCGGCGACGGCGAGGTCGCGTAGCCGATCGCCGCCAGCAGCGTCAGCTGTGCCGCCAGGGCCACCGGCGCATCGGTGAGGACCATGGCGAGGAACGGCACGAACGGGAAGGCCAGGCCCAGCATCAGGGCCAGCAGCAGGCCTGCCCAGGCGCCACCGAAGTGACGACCGAGCGCGGCGCAGGCGACGAGCAGGGGCAGCCCGAAGACGATGAGCATCGCGCCGCGTCCTGCGATCGTGATGCGCTGGAGCCGATCGCGGTCGCGGTAAAGCGAGGCCATCGCGGGCAGCGCCTGCTCGACCCGCAGCGGCGGCAGAAGCGGCGCTTCGCGCAACGTGGGCAGGGCCCCCACCAGCTTGGCGAGCGGCGGGTGCTCCCAGTTGAGGAGATTGGCGCCGTAGCGCAGCGCTTGGTGGCCGGCGAGCAGGTGGTGGGCCTCGTCGCCAGTCAACGACTGCCCCTGGATGGCGAGGAACTGGAGGACGAGGACGAGCGCCAGCCCGATGCCAGCGGCGCCCGCCAGCAGGCGAGGGTCGCGAGCCGCCGCTCGCGGCGAGGCCACGCTGCGCATGCGCCGGGCATTGTACGGGATCGCCGCGTTCGGCCTTCGTCGATCGACCGCCGCCGGCCGCTGAAGGATTCACGGTGGCCCGGCGGTGACAACGACGTCAGGTCGTTCCGCCGAGCAGCCAGACGAAGGGACCGACGAGGCTCGGGGTGTCCTCACGCCACCCGACCACCGTGAGCTCGCGGCGGCCACTGAGGCGGCAAAGGTCAGCCGCGGCGGCGTCCAGGGGCCTACCCGCCGGTGCCAGCGCGGCGGGAAACGCGCGCGGCGAGGGTGAGAGCAGCCATCGCCAGCCCTCGCCGGTCGGTGCCTCGCGAGCGGCACGGCGCACCGGTGGGGCACCGCCGGGAAGGGCGAGGACGAGCCGTCCGAGCGCGGGAAACCAACGACTGTAGTAGCGCCGGCGGGAGCTCGCGAAGCGCTTGGCCCATTCCTCGGGGTGAGCGGAGTGGCCCCAGCGATGTACCGCGCGTGCGGCAGGCACGACGGCAAGCCGAGCGCCCTCGCCCACCGCGCGGCGAAGCCAGTCGGTCTCCTCGAAGTACAGGAAGTAGGCCTCGTCCCACGCCCCGACGCGGGCGGCGAGCGCCGCGGGGAGGGCGAGCAGAGCGCCCGAAAGGGTCGGCGTCGAGCGCGGCGCCTCCGCCTCCCACACGCGCCGCCACACCCGCAGCTGCCGCTGCAGGTAGCGGCACCAAGGCCCCCTGCCGGCCCCCGACCATCGCCGTGCCACTTCAGCCCCGGGCGTCTGTTGCTCGGCGGGAGGAAACAGGGCGCCGGCGAGCTCGAACTGCGGCCCCACCACCGCCCAGCTCTCGAGCGCAGCCAACAAAGGGGCCAGAGCGCCGGCTGCCAGCTCGACGTCGGGGTTGGCGATGATCAGGAGGCGGCCCCGCGCCGCCGCGATGCCGGCGTTGACGCCCGCCGCGTAGCCCCGGTTGGGTCGGACGAGCAGCTGGTCGGGAGCACATGTCGCGACCCGCGCCTGCTCGGTGGGATCCTCGGAGTGCTCGACAACGATCACCTCGCCAACCAACGCCAGCGTGGCCAGCTCGCGGCGAACGGCCGCCACCGACGCCGGCAGCATCGCCGCCGAGTAGTGGGCGACGAGAATGTAGGAGAGGTCCACTCCGCCTTGCGTCACGGGCGCGCCAGCAGGCCTCCCTCACCCGCCAACGCGGAGGCCACCAGCCCTGCCATCCTCGCGCTGCCGCGCGGCGAGAAGTGGAGAGGGTCGCCGAAGTCCTCGTCTTGCCAGGGGGCGTCCCCGGCGTCGAGCGTTCGCACCGAGCCTGTCGGCTGGTGCAGCCTCCGCAGCACCTCGTTGAGCCGAGCCAGATCGCCCGGCGCCGCTGCGGCCACCAGGTCGGGATACCACTGCTCGAGATAGCGTCGGTCGGCGGTCGCCTGCAGCCGCCTCGGATGAATGGTCTGCGTCACCAGCAGCACCTTGGCACCGGCAGACGTCGCGACCGCGATGAACGAGCGGACGTTGCGCTCGAACGCGGCGACGGCGCCGGGGGCGATGCGTCTTCGCCGCAAGCTGGCGCCGCGCGGCGGAGCAAGACGCTGCCAGGGGTCGCGTGGACCGCGCATCCCGTCTCGCAGCAGCTCGGCGGCGAGACTGCGGTCGATCCAGCGCAACGGTGGCAGCTCGAACCCGAGGGCGCGCCGGCTGATCTCGGCATGCCCCCGCTCGTACTGCGCGTCGAACGGCTGATGCGTGGCCGGTTGCAGGTCGTTGACGCCCTGGAAGAGCACGACGACGTCGGGCTGCAGGTCGAGGTCGCGGATCTCGAGCGAGATCACGTTCTCGAGCGACGTCCACCCGGGGAACCCGGCGTTCCACACCTCGGCTGGCAGGCCTCGCCCACGCAGGTCCACCTCGAGGCGCGCCGGCCAGGTCGCGGCGTCGCTCGGGGCGAGCAGGTCGAACGTGGTGGAGCCGCCGGCGCAGACGATGCGGATCTTGCCGGCCCGATTCGCCAGGGGCCGCTCGGGAGAGCGATAGCCCAGCGAGTTGAAGCTCGCCTGCTTGCCGAAGGCGTGCACGCTGGCACCGCCGACCGGCGCGGTGTTGAGGTAGGGATGGAGCCGGTAGAGCTCGAGCGCTTCATCGAGCTCCGCACGGAAGCGTGCCTCGGCCGTCTGCGGCCAGCTGCCCCCGCGTAGCCTTCCGGCGACGCGGATCCCGCCTTCGAGCACGAGGGGCACCAGCGCCGCGGCGAGGGCTGCGAGAGCTGCCACCAGGAACCGCGGTGAACGTCGGTGCGAGGAGGTCACCCGGCCGCCCAGCGCCGTTCGGCTGCCCAGTACAGCGCCGTTTCGGCGACCTCCGCCACGCGGACCTCGCGATGGGCGGCAGCGACTGCGAGCCCGCGTCGCCGCATGCCGCACCACCAGGCGCGGTCGCCGAGGCAGGCGGCGGCGGCGCTGGCGAAGGCCGCCGCGTCATCGCAGGGGACCAGGTGCGCGGCCGCAGCGGCGAAGCCACGGTAGCAGGAGACGTCGGAGGCGATGACGGGCACGCCGCAGGCCATCGCCTCGAGTGCAGGCAGGCCAAACCCCTCCTGCTCCCAAGACGGGCAGAGCATGAGGTCGCAGCTGGCGAGCACGCGCGCCACCTCTGGCGGTCGCAGGTGGTAGTGGTACTCGTCGGCGGCCAGCAGCGAGCGCTCCTCCTCATTCTGCGGCCACTGCGAGACGCGCACGAGCTGGCAGTCGACGGCCGCGGCGCGCAACATCCCAACCGCCGCCAACGCGGTGCGCACCCCCTTCCAGTCGATCTCGAAAGGCGAGAAGACGGCGATCCGTGCGGGGCGCCGCCGCGGCGGCCCCAGGCGCCGGCGCGGCCGCCAGAAGGGCTCGAGCGGCTGCGGGACGACCCGTGCCGGTCTGCCGAAGTCGCGTTCGAGGTCAGCCGCCAGATGCGCCGCCACCGCCATCGCCGGCAGTGGCCGCGCGTAGGCACGACGAATCGCCTCGTGCTCGCCTTGATTGTGGGTGTAGGTGTGCTCGAGCCCCTGGCAGTAGTGCAGCGCCTGCCCACGCCGTGCCTCGGCGTGGTGCCAGGCCGGCTCGATCGTCGTCCAGAAGGTGGCGACGGTGAGGTCGGCAGCCGGCAGGTCGGCCCGCTCCAGGTCGTCGACTCGCAGGTAGCGTGCATCCACCGGGTACCAACCCGGCGCCGGCGCCGTCGATACCACGGTGACGGCATGCCCGCGCCTGGCCATCAGGTTGGCCTGGTGCAGCGCGACCTTGGTCCCCCCGAACAGTGCGGTGTCGGCGAGCAGGTAGTGAACGACGAGCTTCGGGCGACGCAAGGCTGGTCTCGACGGCGGCGCGAAACGCGCGGCCGAGGCCGCTACTCCGTTATCGCGAACTTGCAGGAACGGCAGATGTAGCTCGCCGGCGCGTCCTCGATGCCGTACACCCAGCGCCGGGCGCGCACGAGGGCGGGTCCCCGCAGCACCTCGGCAACGCTCGATCGGGTGAGATCGCCCACCACTTCCGTCTCCCGGTAGTCCTGGCAGCAGAGGATGCACTGGCCGCGGGGATTGACGTGCAGGTGCTGGAGAGGACGCGAGCCCACCAGATTGCAGCCACGGAGGCGCTTGGGGTGCTTCGCGGAGTGCCCGATCTGCAGGTACCCAGCCCGGTCGTTGACCTCGAAGTACTTCACGGTGAAGCGACTGCCCGCGAAGCGCTCGCTGATGTCGCGAAAGTCACTCTGGTGACGCTCGTCACCGGTGCCGAGCACGACCATGTCCATCTGGTCGGCCAGCGGCAGGTCCTTGCAGTAGTCGAGGTTGCGCAGGACGACGGCAAGGTGGTTGCCGCCCCGATCGTGCTGGTACTTGTCGCGGTCGAGAGTCGAGAGATTGATGGAGAGGAACCGCAGGCCGCCGACCTCGACGAGCGCGTCCGCCCGCGCCGGCGTCAGACCGGTGCCGTTGGTGAGCACCGCTGGCGGTAGCCCGGCGCTGCGGATGGTACGCACCTGGTCGACGAAGCGCCGATCGAGCGTCGGCTCGTTGTAGCTGATCATGAACACCGCCTCGATCGTCTGGCGGTAGGCGGCGAGCTCACCGACGATGCGCTCGTAGAGCTCGGTGGGCATGAAGTAGCTCTCGCGGGGCGCCACCGAGACCGGGCAGAAGTAGCACGACTGGTTGCATAGCGTGTGCGCCTCGAGCGACACGTACTTGAGGAGAAATCGCACCGCGGGGTCTTCGTCCTCCGGCAGCAACCAGCCGCCAGCCGCCAGACCCGCGAGCGCGCTGTCAGCGAAATCGGTGCGCTCGCCATCGAGGAGGCTGCGCAGCGCTCCGTAGCCGGCGTCGCCGATCAGGATGGTGCGATCGGTGAGCGGATTGTAGATGCGATCCGCGCCGACGTGGAGAAACGGGTTGAGCTGCAGCTCGGCGCCCACCCTCACCCTCGGCATCGTCGCCAGCTCGTTCATGGCGCCAAGCTTAGCCCACGGCGGCGGGGGAATGCCGCCAGCGTGGCAGCGTCGGCATCCTCGACGGTCTCCCACCGGTGGGGCACCGTCATGAGGCCGATTCGATAGTCGGCATTGGCGACGCGGAAGGCGCCGTGCACCACCCGTTGGTCGTAGATGTGGAGGCCCTCCTCGTCGAGCAGGAACACGTAGAGCGCGAAGTCTCCCTTGACGATCGGCAGCGCCGGCACCAGCAGCCGCGCGCGCCCGCTGGCACCTCCGCCGACGGGCGGTAGGCCCGCCTGGTGGGTGGCGAAGCTGCACACCTGGACGCCGTCGGCGCGATCGACTCCGACGCCGAGGTGGAACTTGCGGCTGGGGTCGGCCGCTTTCCACTCGATCTCCAACTCCCACGGCGCTCCCGGAGAGAAGGTGCGCTCACCCTCGCGGACGGGGCTGCCGTCGTCGACCCAGCGCACCGCGGACAGCCTCGCCGGCTTGGCCTGGCGCCGCTCCGGCGCGGCGGGACCGACCGCCCCCTGGGCCGTCTCGCCGCCAGGTGCCTGGCGCGCCGCCAGGTGCTCCTCGTAAGCGTGCACGACCTCGAGAGCCGAGCCGAAGCGCTCCACCCGCCCCTGACGCAGCCACAGGGCGTGGCGGCAGAGGGCGGTGACGTAGTACATCGCGTGCGAGCAGAAGAGCACGGTGCCGCCGCCCCGGATGTAGGCGAGCATGCGGTCGAGACACTTTTTCTGGAAGTAGCCGTCACCTACCGAGAGCGCCTCGTCGACGATGAGGACCTCGGGGTCGACCTGGGTGGCGATCGAGAAGGCGAGCCGCATGGCCATGCCGGTCGAATACGTCTTCACCGGCAGGTCGACGAACTCACCGAGCTCGCTGAACTCGAGAATCCTTGGCAGCGCCGCTGCCACCTCGCGCTCGGACAAGCCGAGCAGAGCAGCGTTGAGGACGGCATTCTGGCGCCCGGAGAACTCGGGATGGAAGCCGGAGCCGAGCTCGAGGATGGCGGCGATGCGCCCGCCAACGCGGAAGCTGCCACTGCTCGGCCGGGTGACGCCGGAGAGCAGCTTGAGCAGCGTGCTCTTGCCGGCTCCGTTCTCTCCCACCACTCCCAGGCCCTCGCCACGCGGAAGCGTGAAGGTCACGTCGTCGAGCGCGCGCAGCTCGCTGTGGCTGCCCCGCCGGCCGAGGGCGCCTAGAAGACGGTCGATGGGACGCGTGTAGAGACGGTAGACCTTGGTCAGGCTCCTCGCCTCGATCGCCGGTGCCGCCATGTGTGCCATTTTACGTGTCCCACGGCGGCGGCGCCCATGGCGGTCGTGTCGGGAGGAATCGGGCGGTCCGGCGACGGCTCGCGTCAGGGGCGCCCGTGCCTCAACGGGGGGCGGTGAAGGCCACCGCCGGACCAGGCACCGAGTGGCTCGCTGCGCAGGCGCTGTCGAGCTGGATGGCGCCGTAGCCGATGCTGAACCGGCCCGAGGCATCCATCACGGTGACCACCCAGGCCTGTGCCGCCGCCGGATCCTCGGGTGGGTTGCCGCTGGCCGCCGCAACCGTGGTGTTGAGGTCGAGGACCATCCAGCCGAAGGCGAAGGGAACAGGCAGGTCGACACCCCCAACCACCGTTCGCTGCGCCTCGGCCGGGAAGGGGAGGATCCCCTCGTTCGGAGGCTGCGGCGAGAACGGGAAGGTCTCCGGCAGCAGGGGCGTCTCCTGCTCGTCGAAGATCGCCACTCCCTCCTGACCCAGGGGATACCAAGCGGGTCGGACCCCAGGCAGTACGGGACACGCAAACGGGGTCTGGTTGACCTTGGAGTCGCGCCACACCAGGTAGCTCGTGCCGCCGTCAAAACCGCCGCCGTTGGCAAAGCGGGTGGCGAAGGAGCTCGCCAGGGGCTCGCGGTTGTCCGTAGCGTTCCAGCCCACGTAGCGTCCGTAGAAGGTGTACTGGCCGGGGACGACGGTGTCTGGGCTGCCAGGCGCCGGGTAGGTATTGGAGGCGCCGCTGCCGACCCCGGGGCTTGCCTCCACGTGCACCAGTGTGTCGCCCTGGGCGAGGTTCTGGCGCGAGTCATCGATGAGGTAATCGCCCCAGATCACGTTCTGGTTGGTGGCGACGCCGGTACCCGCGGGACCGAAATAGCCTGAATCGCCGGGGAACAGCAGGTTGCAGGCATCGACGGTGTCGACCGTCACGTAGCCGCGGGCGATGCTGTCACCCAGGGAACGCCCGGCGCAAAGGCCGGCGAGCACGTCCGACGACAGCCCGGTGAGCGAGCGCCGCAGGTGGGTCACGAAGCTCGGTGGGAGGTTGGGCGGCGGCAGCAATCCGCTGCAACTCGCGAAGTTGATGTCCTGCGAGAAGGCGCCCTGCGGACTGATGGTGTCGCTGGGGTCCTGGCCGGCGCTCGCCGACCGCGGCAACACCCCGTTGACGATGACGTCGCGCAGGTTGATCGTCTGCACGTCGTAGCCGGTGAGGTAGAGGTTGAAGTCGAGCACCGGCACCGAGAGATCCGACCACACCACGACATGCGTCAGAACCGCCGTCGCCGACGCGTTGTTGATGGAGAAGAGGGTCTGGATGCCGTTGACGTCCTCGAGGTCGACCTCGAAGTAGGGGAGCAGCAGGGTCGCCGCGGGAACGTCGTCGACGGCGCAGATCGCTGCCGCAGCGGGGACGCTCAGCGCCAGCAGTGCCGCGGCGGCGAGGACGATCCTCCTCATCGCTCCCCCCTCCCTGGGCGCCACCGGAGCGACGGCGGCTGCGACGTGGCGCCTCGAAGTCCGTTCATGCCTGCCGAGAAACTCCGGGGATCTTAGCGCGAATCGAGTAGGAGGGACCCGTGGATGATTCCACGGGCCCCGTCCTCTCACACCACCGTACGTACGGTTCCGTATACGGCGGTTCGAGGCGGGCGCTGCAGCCGCCGATGGGTTTGGAGAAGGCTCGGGAGTCCGAGCTGGGTGAGGAAGCGAGTCGGCACGGCTGCGTGCATGTGGGATGCCCCTGCATTCCACCACGGTCCGCGACCGTTGTAGGCCGAGATGTGGGCGCGCTCGCTGCCGAGTCCGCGCCGAGCCAGCTGCTTGGCCCTGGTCAGTGGCCGCTTCCACTGCCGCCACAGGATGCAGCGCAGCTTCCGACGTAGCCACTGGTCCAGATCCTCGAAACTGGCCATCACCTCCGCCAGACGAAAGTACTCGAGCCAGCCGGTGAGCACCGGCCCGAGTTGTTGGATGACCTTGCCGAGACTACGCCCGCGTCCGCTGCGAAACAGCCGCCGCAGTTTCTCTTTGAGGCGGCGCACCGCCTCGGGAGACACTCGCAGCTTCGTTTCGCGGTGGACGGTGACGCTGTAGCCCAGAAACTTCCGCCGCCAAGGGCGATCCACCGCGCTCTTGGCCCGGTTCACCTCCAGCCGCAGACGCTTCACCAGGAAACGCTCGAGCGAGTCGAGCACCCGCTCTCCCGCACGCCGGGACCGCACGTAGACGTTGCAGTCGTCGGCGTAGCGGACGAAACGGTGACCTCGACGCTGCAGCTCGCGGTCCAGCTCATCGAGCAGGACATTGGACAGCAGCGGCGACAGCGGCCCGCCTTGCGGCGTGCCCTCGATCCGCGGCGACACCAGGCCACCTTCCAGCAGCCCGGTCTGCAGGTAGAGACGGATCAGACGCAGGATGCGGTTGTCCTCGATCCGGCGCGCCAGACGCGCCATCAGCACGTCGCGGTTGACCCGGTCGAAGAAGTCCTTCAGGTCCACGTCCACCACCCAGCGATACCCTGCCGCGATCTCGGCTCGCGCCTGTCTCACGGCCTGGTGGGCGCTCCTCTCCGGGCGGAAGCCGAAGCTCCGTTCCGAAAAGGTCGTGTCGAAGTGGGGCTGCAAGACCTGTAGGAGGGCCTGCTGGATCAGACGGTCCAGGACCGTTGGGATCCCCAGACGCCGCACCCCGCCGCTCGGCTTCGGTATCTCCACCGAGCGCACCGGCGCGGGACGATATCGCCCCGCCATCAGCTCCTCACGGATGGCTTCCCAGCGGCGCACCAGGTGCGTCCCGAGCTCCTCGACGCTCATGCCGTCGACGCCCAGAGCGCCCCCGTTGCTCTTGACCCGCTGGTAGGCCCACAGCAGGTTCTCCCGGCGCAGCACCTCCTCCATCACCATCGGCGGCCGCTCGGTGGAGATCTCGTTCCATGCCGGGACCGTTTGCGGCGCAGGCATGGCTCTGGATCGGTTCCGCCGACCCTCCTCCACGTCCTGCTGTGGCTTCTCGTCCACGAATTCAGCCGCTCCCTCGGTCCGCGAAGGGTCCGCTCCACTTCAGCCTGTCTCGTTCGGCCCTTCACCGGCGCGCGCCGCCGGCTACTACGGCCTCGGCTGACTGCTGGCGACCCCTCGGCCCGACTCGCGCCGGTGCCTAGCCCCGCGGCAGATCGCCAGCTCTCCCAGGGTAAGACGCGTGACCTTCACCCCATTTGCCCGTCGCGTCTACGTCGGCTCGGTCCGGATGACTTCGGGCTTCGAGTCTTTCTGCCCTCTCGCCCACCTACTGCGACGCCTCTACGCGCTTCGTGTTCCTCGGGCCGGGGCTTTGCCTGCAGCTTCCTTCAGATCCCGCCTCGCGGCGAGCACCCTTGCTGTTCGGCTAGCGGTTCCCGTCATCAAGGCCCGCAGGGGACTTCCACCCCCAGGTCACTTCCCGATTCGGTTTCCCTCCTCGGTTGACAGCTCCAGGCTCCAGGCCTGGCGCTGCGCGCCATGCCTGGCGCACAAAAGAAAAGGCCCGGGGGCGAGCCCCCGGGCCTCACTGAGCGCCAGTCAGCTAACGGCTAGTTGCCGATTAGCAGGTGGCCGGCGGCGCAGGCGCTGTCGAGCTGGATGGCGTCGAAGCCGACGCTGAACCGGCCCTGAGCGTCCATCACCACCGTCACCCACGCTTGAGCCGCCGCCGGATCCTCCGGCGGGTTCGGGTTACCGGTGATGACGGTGTTGAGGTTGGCGTAGATCCAACCGAAGTTCGGCGTCACCGGGAAGTTGGCGCCACCGATGACGGTGCGCTGCGCCTCTGCCGGGCACAGCAGGTTGGTCGAGCCCGGCGGCTGCGGCGAGAACGGGAACGTCTGCGGAAGCTCGGGGTTCTCGATCTCGTCGAAGATCACCGTCTGCTCCTGACCGAGCGGGTACCAGGGCGGGCGAACGCCCTGGGTCGCCGGGCAGGTGAAGGCGGCCTGGTTGGTCTTGGAGTCGCGCCAGCAGATCCAGCTGGTGCCACCGTCGAAGGCGCCGCCGTTGACGAAGCGGCCGGCGAAGTTGGTCGCCAGCGGCTCGCGGTTGTCCACCGCCGTCCACGCGTCGTAGCGGCCGTAGAAGGTGTACTGACCGGTCACCGAGGTCTCCGGGTTGGTCCCCGACGCCTCGATGTGCACCAGCGTCTCGCCCTGGGCAAAGTTCTGCCCGGTGTTGACGTAGAAGTAGTCGCCCCAGAGCACGTTCTGGTTGGTGGCCAGGCCCGTGCCGCCGGCGCCGAAGTAGCCCGCGTCACCGGGGAAGTTCAGGTTGCACGAGTTGACGACGTCGACCGTCACGTAGCCGCGGGCGATGTTGTCGCCCAGGTTCTGACCGGCGCAGAGGCCGCCCAGGATGAAGGTCGAGGCCTTGCCGGTGAGCGCCGGCTGCAGGTGGCCCGACAGGAAGTTCGCTGGCAGGTCCGGCGGCGGCAGGAAGCCGTTGCAGCTCGCGAAGTTGATGTCCTGCGAGAAGGCGCCATGCGGGCTGATGGTGTCGCTCGGATCCTGGCCGGCGGACGCCGTCTTCGGCAGGATGCCGCTGGCGATGATGTCGCGCAGGCTGATCGTCTGCACGTCGTAGCCGGTGAGGTAGATGTTGAAGTCGAGCACCGGCACCGAGAGGTCCGACCACACCACGACGTGCGCGAGCACGGCGGTGGCCGAGGCGTTGTTGATCGAGAACAGCGTGTTGATGCCGTCCGTGGTGTCGTCGAGGTTCACTTCGAAGTACGGGAGCAGCAGGGTCGCGGCGGGCACGTCGTCGATCGTGCAGATGACCGCGAAGGCCTGCCCGCCGAGAGCCAACAGGCTCACCAGCGCAATGGCTACAGCCAGCTTTTTCATGATGGAGACAATCTCCTACAAAACCAGTTCATCGTTGTCGGTGACGGACACTCCGCCCCGACGCACGTGGCGCCATCGGCGCCGTTCAGTTCTCTCCGATGTCCCTCTCAGCTGTACGCCATCACCTCCCGTTCAAAGGGTGCCGTCGTTCGTCGAGCCTGTCCCCGGGACCATGCCCGGTCCGCTTGTTTTTCCAATCCTATACGACAATGGGGCCCCGGGCGCAAGACCCTGAGGCCCGGGTCCGTCCGTCAGACGGTGGTCGTTCCCGCCTTACGGGCGCAGCGAGCCCACCACGAAGGCGGGGTCGTTGGTGGCCTTGTTGACCACCTGGGCCCCCGAAAGCAGCTGGCCCTGAGTGACTCGGGCCTCGATCGAGAAGGTGCCCAGCGTCTTTGGAAGCCTCTTCGAGGCACGAGACACCAGCTGCACCATCTTGCCTGCTCCCAGGCTCACGGTCACCTTGCCCATCTCGCTGCCGTCCAGCCGGCGATAGGTGAGCTCGACCGTGCCGGCCTCCGGCGCGGGGTTGTAGAGCCAGAGGAAGGTGTGGTAGATCCCGTCCTCCCGCAGGCCCAGCAGCACCTGGGTGTCGGCTCCGTCCGGGGTGGCGATGTCGCGCTCGTCGAGGCTGGGCACCGTCTGGCCGTAGACGCTCCCCCCAAGGCTGCGCACGTCACCGAGCACCAGGGGGTAGGTGTCATCCACCGCCGTGCTGTCGACGATCACCACGCCCGTCGCCTGCTTGAGCTTGAAGTCACTCTGCAGCACATCGGCGATCCGCAGCGTCTGGCCTGCCTCGAGCTCGTGGTGGGCGGCGGCCAGGCCGCGCTTGGCCTTCGCCTTCCCCAGCGCCACGAAGTTGAGGGTGATCGACATCGGAGCATCCGTCGGGTTGGTGAGGACGGCGTCGGCCGCCCACTTGGTGTTCTTGGTGCCGTGCCCGTTGACCATGCCCAGGAGGTATTGCCGCGCCCTGCCGCCCGCCATCTCGGCGGAACCGTAGGCGGGATCACCGGTGCTCAGCCAGCGCGTCTCGGCGAAGGGGAAGAGGGTGGGTCCGTCGACGGTCTCCACCTCGACCCGGTAGTCGCTTCGACCGTTGGCGCCGAGGCCGCGCAGGGTCGCGGTGTTGAACCGGTACTGGCCGAAGCCCGGCACGCTGGTGGGATCCGAGGTGCCGCGCTCGGTGCCATCGCTGTCGAAGACGTGGAGGCGGAAGGTCCCGGTACGGAAGCTCGGGTTGCTCACGCCCACCTCGCTCGCCCTGTCCGCGGTGTCGAACAGGCCGAAGAGGTGGTAGACGGAATGGCCGCCGTCCCCGAGCGCCTCGGGGTCGATGATCTTGCCGGGCACCGCCTGCCCGAAGAGCAGCTTGGTCCCATCCAACGTGGAGTGAACGGCGAGCGCCAGCGGCTGCGGCGCGTCCTCGGTGGTCTCCGCGAGGACGAAGCCGGAGGTGTTGTCGACCTGGAACTGGCCGAGCAACGCCTGCAGCTGCAGGGTGGCTCCGGCAGGCAGGTCGTCGTGCAGCTCCGGCGGCGAGGCGCTCGGGTGCACTCCGCGGTTCCAGTAGGTGAGCTTCAGCGACATCGGATCCGGGCCTGGGTTGTAGAGGTACAGGTCGCTGATCGAGTGGTCGCCGACGTTGCTCTGTGCCACCCACGGCACCACCACCGACTTACCGGGCGGGATGGGCCTGGCGTCGACGACGAAGGGCACGGTGACGGTGTTGCTGGCGCCGTCGCTGCTACGACCGACAGTCAGGCTCACCACGTAGGTGCCGGCAGTGTCCCACGAGTGCGATACCGGCGAGTCCGTCGCGGTGTCGCCATCGCCAAAGCTCCAGCTGGTGCTGGTCACGCCGCCGGTCGAGGTCGAGGTGAAGGTCACCGTCTCGCCTTCGGTCGTCGTGCAGGTGACGAAGCCGAACTGGGTGGCGCAGTCGGCGGTGCTGGTGAAGGCGGCCGCCAGCGGTGGCGGCGGCGGCACGTTGCTCGCGACCACCACGGTCTTGACGATCTCGTTGACGCAGACGCCCAGCAGGCAACCAGCGCCGGGCTTGGTCACCGCCAGGTGCACGTCGTAGCTGCCCTGCTGCGAATAGGTGTGGGTCGCGTGCGCGCCGCTGCCCGAGGCGCCGTCGCCGAACAACCAGCTGTACCCGGTGGGGCTCCCGGTGCTGGCGCTGCCGTCGAAGCTGATCGCGTCGCCGGCCTTGGGGGCGGCCGGAGCGTACGTGAAGGCGGCGGCGAGCGCGCTGGTGTCCTCGGTGATGGTGACGGTCTTGGTGCCGGTGGCGCCCGCGCATCCGCTGTTGGTCACAGTGATGACCTTGCTGCCGGTGGTGGGCCAGCTGATGGCGACCTGACTGCTGGAGCCGGTGACCGTGCCGCCGCCGCCAGCCGTCCACGACCAGGCGCTTGCGGGGCTGCAGTTGAAGGGCGACGCGGTGAAGCTCAAGGAGGCGCCGGCGTTCCCGCTCGAGGGGCCGGTGACGGAGATCGAGGCGCTCCCGCCGCCGCCACCGCCGCCACCTCCGCCGCCACCGGACACCGAGATGGAGATGTGCACCGCCACCTGATGCTCGGAGGCGCCGCGGCGCACTTGCAGGCAGGGGCGATACGTCCCGGCGACGGTGTAAGTGTGCGTGGTTACCGGGGACGTGTGGTTCGCGTCGGTGAAGCCACACGTGGCGGAGTCGGCGCCCGTGTGGTCCCAGTCGTAGTCCCAGCGCTCCGCGCCGCTCGAGGAGTCGTTGAACGTGATCGGCACCCCTACGGTGGTGGAGCAGACTGTCGGGAAGAAGCAGATTCCGGCGGCGTGGAACGCCGCCACCAGCGGAGAGATCTGGGCCACGTGCACCACGTCCACCAGGCTGGTCGAGCCCGCGGTGTTGATGCAGTTGCTGATCTCGAGGGTGACGTTGTAGATGCCGACGGCAGCGAACGTGTGCGTGGGGGCATTCCCCTGAACGGGGTCGGTGAAGGTGTCGACGTTGCCGTCGCCGTAGTTCCACACCCACTGCGTGGTCCCGACGTTGGCGGGGGCGTGGAAGGTGACCACGTTGGCGGTGAAGGCGTCGTTCGTCGGCGCGCTGCCGCTGATGTCGGTGAGCGCCGGCAGGGCGCTCACCTGCACCTGCTTGGTGATCTGGACGCCGGTCGGGTTGACGCTGTTCTTGACCGTCACCCGCCCTGTGTAGGTGCCGGCCTGGGCACCGGGGAGGCTGCTCCAGACGTAGCTCGAGGTGCCGTTGACGGGGCCCGCCACCAGCTGGCTGGTGGGGTCGAGGACCTCCCAGCTGTAGGTGAGGGGCGGCGCGCCGGTGGCGCTCGCGGTGAAGGTCACCGCCTGGCAGACGGTGACGCTGAGCGGGCTGGCGCCGAGGGTCCCCGCGGGGTTGGGGTCGAGCACTGGAACGCTCTTGATGGTGCTGCCCTGGCCGACACCGTTGAAGCTCGTCAACGACACCGACTTGTTGCCGGTGGAACCGAAGCTCACCGTCGGCGCCGCGACGGTGGAGCTGCCCGGAGTGCCGTCTTGGAACGTCCAGCTCCACGACGTGGGCGCCCCTGTCGACTGGTCCGTGAAGGTGACCGGGGTGCCCGGGTAGATCTCGGTCGGGCTCCAGTTGAAGTTCGCCACCGGCGGGCTGTTGCGAGCCAGCTTGTGCACGTCGAACACCGAGCGCGCCGCACGGTAGAAGTAGTTGCCGACGAACTTGCCACCGCGCGGGCTCACGTAGTTGAAGCCGGTGGGGCTGGAGCGGTAGTAGTAGGTCCAGTAGCTGACCGGCTTGGTGACCTCGACACCGTTGTAGATGGCGGTCTCGTTGATCGTCTGCTGCGGCGAGACGTCGTGCGGAGCGGCGGGATTGGAGACGTCGAGCAGCCATTCGTGCTGGCCGGTATCGCTCTGCGCGCAGGGCGCGTCCCCGCCGGCGTAGAGAAACGGGCTACCGTCGCCGGCGCGGGAGAAGGTGAGGTAGGAGCCAGCGCTCTGCGTGTCGGTCGGCGTCGACGACAGCGGCGTGAAGGTGGTGGCCTGACTGCCACCCCCGCTGCAGGTGGCGCCGACGACGCAGCTGACGTTGTAGATGACGGTCTGCCCGGCTGCCCGCACCCCGAGGTAGTAGGTGCTGCCCTGGTTCCACATCGCCACGCCCTGGGCACCGGTGACGTTGAGGATGAGCCGTGATAGCGGGTTCGCCGGGTTGGTAACGTCGAGGATCTGGGCCTTGCCGGCGCCGCCGATGGCCAGGAAGTTGCCGACGCCATGCACGTAGTTGGGGTTGCTCGCCGTCGGGATCTGCCCCTTGAGCACCCCCGGGCAGGCACTGGGATTGGTGGCGTTCTCGAGGCAGTTGTGCTCGGTCAGCGCGACGTCGAGGTTGTAGTAGAAGAGGCCCGAAGGTTGCTGGGAGGCGAGGAAGGCGTAGCGGGTGCCCCCCAGGATCGCCGCATAGACCGACTCCGAGGTCTTGTCGGCGTTCTGGTAGACGGGAACGGGTTGCGTCTTGCTGCGGATGTCGAAGACGAGGATCCCGGCTCCGCTGTATCCCGCCACCGCCGCCACGGTGTCATCGGGGGCGTCGATGGCGCCGAAGACGTACTTCGAGGACTCGCCAGGGGGGATGTAGGGGAAGCTGCCGACCGGGCCAGGGCCGTAGATCAGCGCCTTGCTCAAGGTCGGATGCGTGGGGTCGGTGTGGGCATCCCACACCCCGATGCCGTGCGCCAGCGCCACCAGAGCCCAGCCGTTCTCGACGTCCATGCCCATGAACCAGTAGCGCGAGAAGAACGCCTGGTTGAACTCGCTGAAGTTCGTGGTGTCGCGCTCGGGTGGCAGCGCGCCGCTGTCCGTCGGCTGGATCTCGCCCCAGAGCTGTGGCAGTGTGTTGGTCGCCGGAAAGAAGCAGACGGTGTTGCCGGCGTTGTCGCGCACCGTGCCGCAGGTTGCCCGGTCGCAGACGACCGCAGCCGCTCCAGAGGTGCTGGCGATCGCGAGGAACGCGACCGCGGTGCTGGCGTGGATGAGCGGCTGCAGTCGAGAGAGTCGGGTCATGGGCGAAGCTCCTGGATGTGCGAGCAGGACCGTTTTGGGGCCGAGGCCCCGGCTTCGACGCCCCTCCAGCCTGCGCCGCACTGCCGCCGGCGCAGGCTGCAGGAGCTTCTCTTGACGACGCCCGGATCCAGCGGAACCGGGCCCTTCTCCACGCGAAGGAAGCGAAAGGGAGGAGACACGTGGGCCCGGAGGCAAAGCCTCCGGGCCCACGGCTAGGCCTACTGAACGCCGGGGGCGAAGTGGTTGGCGGCGCAGGCGCTGTCGAGCTGGATGGCGTCGAAGCCGACGCTGAACCTGCCCTGAGCGTCCATCACCACCGTCACCCACGCCTGAGCCGCCGCCGGATCCTCCGGCGGGTTCGGGTTACCGCTGATCGTGGTGTTGAGGTTGGCGTAGATCCAACCGAAGTTCGGCGTCACCGGGAAGCTGGCGCCACCGATGACGGTGCGCTGCGCCTCGGCCGGGCACAGCAGGTTGGTCGTGTTCGGCGGCTGCGGCGAGAACGGGAACGTCTGCGGAACCTCGGGGTTCTCGATCTCGTCGAAGATCACCGCGGCTTCCTGACCGAGCGGGTACCAGGTCGGGCGAATGCCCTGGGTCGCCGGGCAGGTGAAGGCGGTCTGGTTGGTCTTGGAGTCGCGCCAGCAGATCCAGCTGGTGCCACCGTCGAAGGCGCCGCCGTTGACGAAGCGGCCGGCGAAGTCGGTCGCCAGCGGCTCGCGGTTGTCCACCGCCGTCCACCCGTCGTAGCGGCCGTAGAAGGTGTACTGACCGGTCACCGAGGTCTCCGGGTTGGTCGGCGAAGCCTCGATGTGCACCAGCGTCTCGCCCTGGGCGAAGTTCTGCCCGGTGTTGACGTAGAAGTAGTCGCCCCAGAGCACGTTCTGGTCGGTGGCGACGCCCGGGAAGTAGCCCGGGTCGCCGGGGAAGAGCAGGTTGCACGCGTTGACGGCGTCGACCGTCACGTAGCCGCGGGCGATGTTGTCGCCCAGGTTCTGACCGGCGCAGAGGCCGCCCAGGATGAAGGTCGAAGCCTTACCGGTGAGCGCCGGCTGCAGGTGGCCCGACAGGAAGTTCGCCGGCAGGTCCGGCGGCGGCAGGAAGCCGTTGCAGCTCGCGTAGTTGACGTCCTGCGAGAAGGCGCCCTGCGGGCTGATGGTGTCGCTCAGATCCTGGCCGGCGGACGCCGTCCGCGGCAGGATGCCGCTGGCGATGATGTCGCGCAGGCTGATCGTCTGCACGTCGTAGCCGGTGAGGTAGATGTTGAAGTCGAGCACCGGCACCGAGAGGTCCGACCACACCACGACGTGCGCGAGCACGGCGGTGGCCGAGGCGTTGTTGATCGAGAACAGCGTGTTGATGCCGTTCGCGGTGTCGTCGAGGTTGACCTCGAAATACGGGAGCAGCAGGGTGGCGGCGGGCACGTCGTCGATCGTGCAGATGACCGCGAAGGCCTGCCCGCCGAGAGCCAACAGGCCCACCAGCGCAAAGGCTACAGCCAGCTTTTTCATGATGGAGACAATCTCCTACAAACCAGTTCATCGTTTCCGGCGACGGTTCATCCCCGCCCCGGCCCTGGGTGTCGCGCCACGGTCGCGCGCCCTCTCCCCTGTGCGGATCGGACTCCCTCACCGAGCTGCTCCATCACCTCCCGTTAAAGACTTCTCAAGGCAAAGACTCCTCAAGGCGAAGCGTCGAGGCCGGTTCTGAGCGTCGCTCCGGATTCCTGGGAAATGAGTCGAACGTTCAGTATCTTGGCAGAAGCGATCCGGCAAGCGCAATGACACCCATCACGGCGTGAGCATCTTGGCTCATGGCGTGGCGGGCCTCGACGTCTCCTGCTTCTGCTCCTCCCGGGCTCGTTTATGTCATCGCACTATAGTGAGAGGGGAATCCGCTGTCAACCCCCGGACTTGGGAGCGGGCTTCCATACATGCAGGCTGCCGCCAGCCGGACACCCCGGCTCCGACAACAGGCCCGGGATACCCGCCGGCTCGCCGGCGAAGCTGGCGATGATCTCGTCGCGATGATCGTGGTCGAGGTCGGCGAGCACCACCGAGTAGCCGTGGCATCCTTCGGCCTGGTCGCCGATCGCGGTGTCCTGCTCGACGAACCCGCCCTTGCCGTCACCGAGGAGAACGATCACCCTGCCGTCGCCGGTGATCGCCACCAGGTCGGCGTGGTGGTCGCCGTCGACGTCCCCGCTCGCCATCGACCACACTCCCTCCTTGCCCTCCTCGACCCAGGCAAGCCTGCGCTGCCAGCGGTCGCCGCTGCCGCGCTGGAAGACGTCGATGCCGGTGCGCCATCCGGTCTGCAGCTCGATGCTGAGGAAGGAGGCTGCCACCTCGGGGTTCTTGTCGCCGCTGAAGTTTCCCGCTGCCACCGAGCGCGTGTATGCCGGCCGCAGGGTCGAGATCTCGCCTTGCCGCCCCCGCGGCCCCTTTCCGGCCAGGAAGATGAGGTCCCGGCGCGACTGCACGTTGCTGGAGGCGATGAGGTCCGGCCGGCCGTCGCCGTCGAGATCGCTCTGTACCAGGTGGTCGCCGAACAGCCCCTTGGCTCCGTTCTCTCCCACCGGATTCTCCGCCCAGCTGCCGTCACCGCCGTTGAGGAAGACGATGAGGCCGAGTGCGGCCTGTGCGGTCTTCTGTGGTGCCGAACGGTCCACGAGCAGCTGCGGCCCCTCGCTGAGGGCCGCGATGTCGGGCCGGCCGTCCTTGTTCCAGTCGAGCAGCGCGATCGCACGCGACGAGAAGCCGAGCGGCTCGCTGGAGCTCATGCGATAGGGCAACCCGCGGTTCCAGAGCTCGAACTGACCGCGCTTCTTCTGCACCAGGGCCACCAGGCCGTGGAGGTGGACGCCGAGAACGATGTCCATCCGGCCGTCGTGGTCGAGGTCGGCCACGGCGGCCGCCCCGTAGTCGTAGGGGAAGCTGGGGAAGGTCGCGTTCCAGCGGTGCCACTGGCCCTTACCGTCGCCGAGGAAGATGATGGGGCCCGCAGGGCTCTTGCGTGCCGGCCCGTGCACGATGTCGAGGTGGCCGTCCCCGTCCATGTCCGCGATGGCCAGGCCGTTGCGCCACTGCCCGGCACGCGGCAGCCCGTCGTCGAACGGGCTGAAGGTGAGGCGATCGGTGTGCGCGATGTCGAGCTCGTAGCTCGCCTTGACCTCCTCACTGGGCGGCGCCAGGCGGAGAGAGGGCCCTACCGCCGCGGGATTGGTCTCATAGGTCCGATAGTAGAGGTTCTTGTCGTCCTCGCGGTCGACCTCGATGTCGATCCCCCAGGCGGTGCGCACCTTGTTGCCCCCCAGGCTCTGGTGCCGATACGACTTGGGATAGGGGCTCAGGTAGTAGCGCCTCCCCTCCGTGTCGGTGAGCCACTCATGTTCGGAGGCGTCGGGAGCGGCCGGCACCACCTCGTCGTTGGCCTTGGCGGCCGCCTCCTCCGGAGCCGGCACGGGTGTCGTCGAGGGGGTGGCGGCGCTCGGCTGTGCCGTCGCCGTCGGCTGCGCGGCGGCCGGCGGCGACGCCGCGGCCGCCAGCGCTGCGACTGCCAGGCCGACGACAGCGGAAGCAACGAGGCCGAGGGCAACACGACGCAGCCGGACTGACAAGCGAGTGCGCGGGCGGACGAGCGTTGACGTCTGCATGAAGGTCTCCTAGAGGGTGTTAGGTCGGCGCGCGCGAGGCCGCAGGCCGCACGCCGAGCAAGGGGCATGCCGCCGCCCGGAGGCCGCAGGATGCTACCACCGCAAGCGCACGCGACCGGTGGTATAGCCTTTGCTCCACCGCTGCCGCCGCCTTGCTCGCTCTGCCTCTCCCAAGGTACCGCCGGGCGGCCAATCCGCGAGAGCCAGCCTCGGCCCCGCTCACCCAGAGGAGACGACCGCATGCGTCCGCAAGTCGCCATTCTGGCACTCATGCTCGTCGGCGCCAGCGCCGTCGCGGCAGACGACGCCACCGCACCCGCCGCCACCCCCAGGGCAGTTCCCGTCGAGAGCAGCTACGACTTCGGGAGCGTTCCGCCGGCCGAGGTGCTCGAGCACACCTTCGCGATCCGCAACGAGGGGACGGCTCCGCTGCTGATCGAGAAAGTGGACAGCGACTGCAAGTGCACGGCGGTGGAGTTCGACCACGAGGTTGCCCCGGGGGCCGAGGGTCGGGTGACGGCCGCCGTGGACACGAGGGTCCTCAACGGCGAGGCGCTGGGCGCGCTGCGCGTGCACACCAACGACCCCGCCAACGCCATCCTCCAGCTGCGCACGAAGGTCAACGTGCAGCCGAAGTTGATGGCGCGGCCGGGTTACGCGCGCTGGAATACCGTCCAGGGGGAGAAGGAGGGCGTCATCGGCCAGACCGTCTGGTCGCTCGATGGCACCGATTTCCACGTTCTCGAGGTGAAGGCTCCCGACTACATCCGTGCCTCGTTCCGGCCGGCCACCGGCGACGAGCTGCGGCCTGACGTCAAGGGTTCCCAGTGGCATGTCGAGGCGGCGGTCGAGTCGATGGCGCCGGTGGGCGCCATCACCGGCTTCATCGAGGTGGTCACCGACCATCCGAAGCAACCGGGTGTCCGCATTCCGATCTCGGGGTTCGTGCGGCCCGTGGTTCACGTCACGCCGCCGACGGGGGACTTCGGGAACATCGTCCTCGATCACGAGCGCAAGGCCGTGTTCTTCCTGCAGAATTTCGCGACCGAGAAGCTCAGGATCATCAAGGCGGAGACCACGGTCAAGGGGGCCAAGCTCACCGTCGTGCCGGTCGAGGACGGCCGCTCCTTCAACCTCGAGCTGATCCTGTCGCCCTCGATGCCGCCGGGAGAATTCAAGGGCGCGGTACGCATCCGCACCGACAGCCCCAAGGCGCCCCTGGTCGAGATCCCGGTCTCGGGGACGATCACCAAGCCAGGCGCGGCGGGGGCCAGCGCCGGCGGCTGAGCCGGCAGGCTCAGATCTCGTCGACGAATCCCGGCTGCAGGCGGCGGAAGACCCAGAGGCCGACAGTCAGCAGGAGGAGCGCGCTGCCGGCCAGCACCGCGAGGGCGGCTGGGCCCGGCGGCGCGCTGCCGAGCAAGCCCGCGCGGTACAGGGACACCAGACCGGTGAGCGGGTTGACGATCACCCAGGAGCGAAGTCGCGCCGGCACCATCGCCAACGGGTAGACGATCGGCGTCAGGTAGAACCAGCCGGTGAGCACCATCGCCAGCAGCTGGGCGGTGTCGCGGAAGAAGACGTTGACGCCGGCGAGGAGCAGAGCCAATCCACAGGTCAGCGCCAGCTGCAGGGCGAGCGCGACCACCAGCCAGGGGAGCCCAGCGGCAGAGAGCTCGCCGACCCCGGCGAGCACCACGACGAACAGCACGCCGGCAATGGCCTCGTGAACGAGGGCGCCGAGCACCACCGACAGCACCAGCACCTCTGAAGGAAACCGCAGCTTCTTCACCAGGTTGGCGTTGTCGGTGACGGCGGTGGCTCCGCGCAGGACCCCTTCCTGCACCGCCAGCCAGGGGAGCAGGCCACAGAAGAGAAACACCCAGAAGCGATGCGTTCCCTCGCCCACCGGCGACACCCGCAGCACGACGGAGAAGACGAACGAGAAGAGCACGAGCTGCCACAGCGGCTGCACGAACGACCAGGCGAAGCCGAACAGCGAGCCGGCGTAGCGCCCGCTGAAGTCGCGGCGCACCAGCTCACGAAGGAGGAACGAGCGGGCGAAGAGGCCTCCCGCCGCCGTCATCGCGGGCGGCCCCGGGAGCGGCGACGGCACCCCGCCAGGCACCACTGGTGGCGCTCGCAGGGGCTCGACACCCCAACCGGCGGGGACGGTCGGCGATGCGATTGACTCCGCGGGAGTGCCGCCGTAGAATCGCTTCGAGCCGCGTTTTCGATGGCGATTTGACATAACACAGGTTGACCTGACAGCACCGTGGCCGCCGTTCCCTCCCCGAAGATCCGCCAGGTGCAGCTGGTCGGCCGCAAGATCCGGCGGCTGCGCAAGGAGCGCCAGCTCACCCAGACCGAGCTGTCGTCCCGCATCGGCATCCAGCAGTCGGATCTGTCGCGCATGGAGAAGGGTGAGTACCGGGTCAGCCTCGACACGCTTTTCAAGATCCTCGCCGAGTTCGACGTCAGCATCGGAGAGTTCTTCGACGACGTAGCCAAGGAGTCGTTCTCGCCGCGCGAGGTGCAGATGGTACGCCAGTTCAAGAATCTCCCCGCCGACGTCCAGCGCGAGGTCGAGGACTTCATCGCCTTCAAGCGGGCGCACGAGCGCGGCAAGGAGGGTGAGCCCCAGTGATCGACCTCGGGGCCACCGGCTGCCCACGGTACGAAGAGGAGCGGAGCCTCGGGCTCGCCGCCCTCGAGGCGGGAAGGCTCGAGGAGGCGCGCGAGCACTTCGGATCCGCGCTGGCGACGGCTCGCCAACACGGCGATCTCGAGCTGGTGGACCGCGCAACCTGCAACGAAGCGGCGGTCGCCATTTCTCTCGGTGAGATCGAGGCGCCGGTACCAGCGTTGCGCGAAGTGTTGATGCGCAACCTCTCGGACGAGAACGCCTTCCTCGCCGCATACAACATCTCGCAGGCCTTGCAGCAGCAGACCAAGAAGTCACTCTTCTACGCCCGCATCGCTCGCGACCGCGCCGAGCTCACCGGTCGCAAGGAATGGCTCGCCTCCGCTCTCAACAGAATCGCCAACTGTCAGCTCGCCGACAGCTTGTTCGAGGACGCCTCCGAGAACTACCGGCGGGCCATCGCGCTGGTCCCCATCGGCGACAGCTCTCGCGAGCTCATCTATCTGGCCAATCTCGCCTATGCGGAGATCATGCTGGGGCGCCTTGGGAAGGGCTTCCGGCTGCTCTACCACTGCCTCCGTACCGCGCGTCGCCAACAGTGGCGGCGGCTGGAAATGATCGCCCACATCGACCTCGGCTACGCGTACCTGCAACGCGGCCGTCTCGGACGCGCCGAGCGGCATGTGGCCCGCGGGCTGAGGCTGGCCGAAGAGGTGGGCGAGCGCGGGTGGATCGTCAATGCGCTCTACCTGGCGGGCGAGGTCGCCGTGCAGCTGGGTCAGTCGGCTGCGGGGCGGGCCCACTTCTCGGACTTGCAACGTCGGTTCTTCCCCGACCATGGCTTCCTTCCCGAGTTCCTGGTCAAGGTGGACATTCGGCAGGTCATCAACTTGAGGGCATGACCGTGCGCCGCCTGCTCCTCACTGCTCTGCTCGCTGTCGCGCTGGCGCCGGCACTGCGGGCGGAGAGCACCACCTCGCTGCTGGCGGCCGACGGTGTCGTCTTCACCGTCGAGAGCGGGACGTACGGGAACCTCTTTGCCGATGCGCCCGAGACGAGCGCCACCAACCCGGTGCTGGCCCTAGACATCGTCCGCGGCGAGCACTCCCAACGGATTCTCGTGCCGGGCACCGATGGGCCCGAAGCCGAGCAGGCCCCCGCACTCGCCGTCGACCGCGCCACCAACCGTGTCTACCTGGCGTGGGAAGGCCAGCGCAACATCCATTCCGTGCTCGACCTCGTCGGCTACTCCGAAGAGGGAGGCTTTGGTGACATTTTCGAGTTTGCTGGCGACCCTTTCAGCATCAAGAACAACCCTCAGCTCGCCACCACGCTCGACAGCTACCAAACGCTGGACGCGGACGGGAACCCCGTCCCCGCGAGCCGCACGATCCTGCATCTGGTCTGGTACGACGATGGCAGCGTTGGCCAGCGAGTCCTCTACACGCCCCTGGTGATCGAGGACGGCGACGTCCTGCACACGAACCGCATCTTCGACCTGCAGGAGCTGGCCACCGACGAGCCGGCAACGGGCGTGGCCTCCGAGGACGCCTTCGTGGCGATGCTCGAGAAGCCCCAGATCCGCAGCGGCCGCGACGGCCAGAGCGTGGTGATCGCCTTCGTCGAGGCGAGCACCGGGGAGCTGTCCTCGCTCGAGCTGCGGTCGGTGACGGGCGAGCTCGTCTCTTTCGCCGACAAGGCACGAGCCGAGGTGATCGAGATCGGGCGGACCAACCCTGGGCTATCCCGCCCGGCGATCGCTGACAAGGCGCGCGCGGAGGTGATCGAGATCGGGCGCCGCCTGATGCGGAGCGACATCGCCGACTACCTCGCCAAGAGCTACCTGGACGACATCGGCGCCTCTGCGCCCGAGGAGACGGTGGACGATGCCGCCGAGGGAGCGCGAGCGCTGGTCATCGAGACCGGTGTGTCGTTGCACCGAGGCCTCGCCGACAAGGGCCGAGCCGAGGTCATCGAAATCGGCCGCTCGGCCGACGCGCAGGGCACCAGCCATCTCCTCGGCTTGCGCAAGGCGGCGCGACGGAACCTGCCGCCGCTGCCGGACCGCCCGCTCCGCGTCTTCCTGTCGCAAAAGGGGGACGACGTCGCCTGCGCGTGGACGGTCGACGGGACGGTGCGCTACCGGGAGACCTCCGCCGACGGTGGCTGGAGCCCGGTGCGTGTCCTCACTCTCGGGCCGACGCTCACCAGCGAGGCCGCCTACGACCTCGTCGCCCAGCGTCTGGCCGCTCGCTAGCGATCGGCGGGCATCGCCAACGGGCTGAGCGGGTGGGTCCGGTGCCGGTCCCTCGCCTCTAGCCCAGCTCGTCCACCTCGAGACCTGCCGCCGTCGGCTGGGCCGCCACAATCTCGCCGTCCGCGGCGGTCAGCGCCCTCGCGATCGCCTCGCGCCGCTCCGCGGGGAGCAGGATCGCCACGCAGCCGCCGCCGCCGGCGCCACACGCCTTCCCTCCCCACGCTCCCATCGAGGCGGCCATCCGCAGCAGGCTATCGAGCGCGGGCACCGAGACGCCGTCGGCCAGATGGCGGCGGAGCTGCCACTCCCGACCGACCAGCTGCCCCACTGATTCCCAGTCACCGCGCTCGAGCGGGCCCGGCATCTCCGCCGCCACCTCGGCGATACCGTGGAGCAACCCGCGCACCTCGCGGTCGGCCTCGAGGCAGCGGCGGATGATCTCCCAGTTGGTGGCAGCCGAGAAGTGGCTCTGTCCGGAGTAGACCAACAGCAGGTGGCGCCCCAGGGCGGCGAGGTCGACGTCGAGCGGACGCACGGTCTCACCCCCGGGCTCGAAGGCGATGGCCAGGCAACCGCCGCGCAATGCCGGATAGTGGTCCTGGGTGCCGGTGGGCAGCCGCATGAGGCGCGCCTCGAGGTCGCGGGCCAGGCGCGCGGTGGCGCCGGTATCGCGCGCCGGGCGGCCCTCGAAGCGGTCGGCGGCGGCAATCAACGCCACGGTCACCGCCGAGCTCGCTCCCAGGCCGCCACCGCGTGGCGAGGCGCTGCACACGGTGATCTCCACCGGCGGCAGCTCGAGGGCGGCGGAGACCACTCCGACCAGCGCCCCCTCGCGGTCGGCGGCGAGCTCCTCGGTGGTCGCGGCCTCGACCGTCCCGCTGTCGGTGATCAACCGATATCCACCGGTGCGCGAGGCCAGGGTGACCTCGACTCCGATGTCGAGCGCGACGTTGATGGTCTGGGCGCCGGGGAAGAGGAGACCGAGCGGCCAGATGTCCAGCGTTCCGCCGGCAAGGTCGACGCGACAAGCGCGGGCACGGGCTCGGGTCAAGGGCGGAGTCGCCGCTCGGGCGGCCGGCGACGGCAGGGCTCGCGGGCGCGCCGCCGCGCTCGACGGGGGCCCGCGCCAGCTGCGGCAGCTCTGCAGCGGAGTCGGGCGGCATCACGCCGCTGCGCATCGCCTGGCGCAACGCTCGCGCCAGCCGCGGAACGCGGCCATCTCGCGCTTCGGGAGCGGCGCTGCCGGTACCCCTTTGAGCGACATCGGATCGATCCAGTGGCCCTGGTGCTGGACCCGGTAGTCGAGGTGGGGGGCGGTGCGAGGCCGCTTGGCCGACGAACCCAACCACCTCGCCCTGGCGTGACCCGGGCTGCCGCGGCCGATGCCCGTGGCGAACGCCGACAGGTGGAGGTAGCAGGTGACGTAGCCGTTGGGGTGGCGCACCTTGACCATCCGCCCGCCCCCACCCGTCCAGCCTGCCCGAGAACCACACCATCGGCGGTGACGTGGACGGGGGTGCCAACGGGCGCGCCGAGGTCGACTCCGCAGTGCGGCCGGAACTGCTTGAGCACCGGGTGGAAGCGGCGGCGGCTGAAGCGGAGGTGATGCGGGCGAGAAGGCGATCGGGGAGCGCAGGAACATCTTGCGCAGCGGGAAGCCCGTCGGCGTCGTAGTAGCCAACGTCGCCGTACCGGTAGACCTCGATCTCGCGGCCTCGGTTCGACAGCGCCACCGCCAGGACGTCACCGACGCCGGCTGAGCGGCCGTCGAGGAGCAACTGCTCGTAGAGCACCTGAAGCGGTCGCCCGTGCGCAGGTCGCGAGTTGAAGTCGACGTCCCAGCGCAGGACGTCGGCGATGCGGTAGGCGACTTCGACGGGCGCGCCAGCTGACTCCAGCGCCTCTGCCAGGCTGGTGTGGATCTCCACCTCGGACCGACGCAGCTCCATCGACTGGATCGCCGGCTGCCAGTCGTCCTGCCAATCGCCCCGGGCAGCGGTGAGCCTCAGCTGTCCCTTGCCGGGAATCGCCACCTGCAGGCTGGAGAGGTTGTCGCCTGCCGCGAGCAGCGCCGACACGCGCAGGCCCGGCCGCAACCGGCGCAGCTCCACGTGTCGCGCCAGGGCCACCGAGACCTGCTGACGCTGGCGCGGCTGCAGACCGAGCTCCGCGAGCAGCCCGCCCAGCGATTCGCCTCGTGCGAGGGTTCGCGCGACAGGAATGGTCAGTGGAGCTTCGAGCTCGAGGCTGGGTGCCTTGACCTCGGCCGCAGCGAACTGCGGCGCGGCGAGAAGCGTGAGCGGCTCTGACGGCCGGCGCGAATGAAGGAGGGGCGCCAACACGAGGGCAACGAGGGCCGCTCCAATTGCCACCGGGATCTGGACCGCCGGGATCCAGCTTGGCCGGCGCGGTCGCTTGCTCCCTCTCCGAATGACGCCGATCTCCTCCGGGATGCCGAGGAACCGAACGGGCAACAGCCCGCTTCGTTCCGCTTGGCGCTACATCACGACGGGCGGCGCTCGCTCGGTAGCGCCACAATTTCCCCTCCTGTGCGAATGCGGCGTGACTATAGCAAAGCCGGCGACGGGCTTTCAATCGTCCACTGCCGCCGCGGCCCCCTGCGGCCCGCCGGCGGGAGGCATGGCGTACCCGGTCGCCGGTCTATTGCAGAGCGTCGCCGATCGCCTTGTCGGCGTCGTCGGGAAGGCGCCCCTGATAGGCGACCGCACCGTCGCGGTAGATCACCAGGCCGGGAAGGTCGTCACCTGGTGGTTCTTCGCGAACGAGCCGTCAGCGTCGAGATACACCGGGCCCGAGCGCTCTTGCCCTCGAGGAACCGCGACCTCGGCCGGATCCTCCTGGAAATCCACGAGTACGATGCGGGCCCGGCTTCCCCCACTGGGCCGACCAGCTGGTTGCTGCGCTCGACGATGTCGTGGCAGCGCGGCGACCAGGAGGCCCAGACGACGAGAACGGTCGAGCCCTGGGCGAGGTCGGCCTGGCGAAGAGTCCCGCCTCGCAGCCCAGCCAGTCGCCAGCCAGCCGGCCGGCTTCCGCCGCTGCAGCGATGGTCGACGAGCCGCCCGATCAACCCGACGACCGCTAGCAGCTGCCCGCCAATGGCGCGGGTGCGAGCCACGCCGTCAGTCCAGCCGGTCGACGTAGGCGCCGCCGCGGTGCGGGAAAACTGATAAGGATGCGGATCTTGAGGCTCGACGGGGCCACGTGGCGCGCGCACCGGCTGCGGACGATGAGCCAGCAGCTTGGAGACATAGTCGATGCGGTGCGCGCATGACCGGACAGAAGCTCAGATGCTGTTGGAAGGAGGTGAGCGACTCTGCTCGAATTCGTTGTCGCTGACCAGGAAGATCGCCTCCGGGCATGCTGGCATTCCATCGACACCATCCCTCGCGGTGGGGGTCTCTGCTGCGGCAGGGCCCGCTGCGGACCCCGGCCGACTCCCACTCCTAGAAACTCCGCTCTAGCCGGCAGGAAATTCCGAGTCGCACTGCCATTCTATGTCACTCGCAGCCGGTCGCGGGCCAGGCGGGGCACCTCGCGTGTCTCATCCCGGCGCCTTGACGTCGCGCCGACTGCGCATCTTCGCCGGCTCGCACCGTCACGGAGGTAGCCGTGCCCACGGGCGTACTCGAAGCATCGCCTGCTCCATCAGCCGGCGGCCGCGATAGAGGCGGCTCATCACCGTGCCGACCGGCACCTCCAGGATGTCGGCGATCTCCTTGTACGAGAACCCCTCGAGATCGGCGAGCAGGACCACCATCCGGTAGTCGTGGCGGCAGCTCGTCGAGGGCGCGCTGGATGTCCTCGTCGAGGACGTTCTCGAGCAGCTCCTCCTCCGGAGTCGCTTGATCTTGCGGCCGGAGTCCTCGCTGACCTTGCTCTCGAACGACTCCTCGATGTCGGCGAAGTCGCTCTGCGGGGGCGCCTGCTGCTTCTTCCGGTAGTTGTTGATGAAGGTGTTCTTCATGATCTTGAAGAGCCACGCCTTGAAGTTGGTGCCCTCCTCGAACTTGTCGTAGTACTTGTATGCCTTGAGGTAGGTCTCCTGGACCAGGTCCTCGGCGTCCTGGGCATTGCGCGCCATCCGATAGGCGGCGTTGTACAGCGGGTCGAGGTACGGCATCGCCGCCGCCTCGAAGTCCCACCCCCGCTGGTGGACGTCTTCTTTCTTGTTCATGGCTGCCATCGGCAACTCCCCCGCACTCTCCTATACGCATGAGACGTGCCATTGGTTGGGTTGGCTACCAACAGCCCCTCAAGTATCAGTAGCTCAACGGGTAAGGGCGAGCAAGCGGCGATCTGGCGGGGCTCGGGGTCGAGGCGCCAAAAAGGCGGCGGCGTCTCCCCGCGGAGACGCCGCCTGCCAAGGCCCCCCAGGGCCGACGCGGTCGGTCTGATGCGCCTTAGAAGAGCCCCGCGCCGCGCGCCGCGATGAGCAGCGCGTAGAGCACCAGGGACTCGATGAGCGCGAGGCCAAGGATGAGGGCGAAGCGGACGTTCGCGGCGGCGCCAGGATTGCGCGCCATCGCGGAGCAGGCAGCGGAGACCGCCTTGCCCTGGCCGACCGCTCCACCGGCCGCCGCCACGCCGATGGCGAAGGCGGCGCCCAGGATGCCGAGGTTGAGGTTGCTGCCGCCACCGGCAGGCGCGGCGGCGGTGTCCTGGGCCATCGCCGGCAGGGCCAGCACGGCGAGCAGCAGAATCCCGACGGTGAACACGCGTCTAGACGTCATACGAAGCGCTCCTCTGATTCACGGTGGCACCACCGGCCGCGGCTGGTGGCACTGAGGGGGGGTTAGTGCTCCTCCGCCTCGGCGCCGGCGATGTACACCGTCGTTAGCATGATGAAGATAAAGGTCTGGATGATGGCCGCGAAGAGCCCGAGGGCCATGATCGGCAACGGCACCAGCAGCGGGACGAGCTTGTTGAAGACGCCCGACACCATGTGCTCGCCGGTCATGTTGCCGAACAGGCGGAGCCCCAGCGAGAGCCAGCGGGCGGCGTGCGACACCAGCTCGACGACGACGAACAGGGGCGCCAGCCACCAGATCGGCCCCAGGAAGTGCTTCACGTAGCCGAACCCGTGGCGGCGGATGCCGATGACGTTGTAGAGCACGAAGGAGATGCCGGCGAGCCCGAAGGTGACGTTGGGATTCGCCGTCGGGGGGTTGAGGAAGAAGAACAACCCCATGACGTTGGAGAAGAAGATGAACAGCGTGAAGGCGCCGATCACTGCCAGATAGCGGTCTCCGGCGCCGTGGCCGACCTGTGCCTCGATCATCCCGCGCAGGCCGTTGACCAGCTCCTCGAGGAAGAGCTGGAAGCTGCTCGGCTTCTCCTCCCGCAGGGAGAGACCGACGGGGACGAACAGCACCAGCAGGAGGGTGACCACGAAGAGGCTCATGACGATGTGGTCGGGGACCTCGACGTGCCCACCCAGTCGATGCCAGAGGGCATTGAACGGGCCATAGAGGATCGAGTGGTGCTCTTGCATCGACGCTACCTTCCGTGGATCGGAGCTAGCTCGGGCGAACGAGGGAGAGCAGCTGGAGTCCGGCCTCGACGAGCGCGGCGACCGGCACCGCCGACACGCCCAGCACCACCGCCAGGGCGTCGTGCCAGCCAAGAACCAGGAGGAGGACGAGTCCGGCCAACAGGAGCAGCCGCAGGGAGTAGCGCCACCCGAGCGCGGGAGCCGCGTCCTCCGCGACAACGCGAAGGCGCCTGACCACCCCCTCCAAACTGCGGAGCGCGACGATACTGACCGCCGCCGCGAGTGTCAAGACAAGCCCGCGCCGCCACCCGACCGCCGCCCCGAATGCGGCTCCGGCAAGGAGTCCGTAGACCCCGGCAACCACCTCCAGCCGGCGCAACACGTGTGCGGCTGCGACCTCGCCACTGTCGAGGTCTGGGTGGCCGTTACCGCCCCCGCGGTCGATCGCGCTGCCTGGCGTGCCCGTCTCGCTCATCACCGCGTCGGTCGGCGGAGGAACAGGAAGAGCTGCCAGAAGCCGGCGGTGGCGCCGACCGCGCCACCCAGCAACCCGCCGGCCATCCTTGCCCCCGCGTGGCCTCCCAGCCAGGCACCAGCCGAGTAGCCCACAACCGTGGCGGCGGGGAAGAGGAAGGCGAGGGCGAGCACCTGGAGGGCACGCCGGGTCCCCCACTCGTCGCCTGAATCAGGGGCAGGAAACCGCGGATCGCTCACTCGTCGCAATCCTAGTCCCACCAGGGATCGCACCGAGGCCTCGCGTGCTACTACGCCACCTACCTGCTGAGCGAGGCGACCGACATCCAGCAGTCGCTCGAGCTGCGCGCCGAGAACGAGGCAGTGCTGCGCGTCTTTCCGACTCCCACTCGGCAGCTGGGAGAAGCGCGGCGAGGCCGTCGCCGCGCGCCACCACCGATTACCATGCGCCGCGGCTGAGCCGCGACCCCAGCGATCAGAACACGAACGCCTCGGCGTAACCCTGCGCGGAGGTGGCCGGCGAGAGCTCGTCCGTGGCGACCGTCGGCCACCCCTCTACCGTCACCCAGGCGTGGCCCGAATGCCGGCCCTCCCCGGCCGGTTGCACGCCGAGGTGCAGACGCGGCCGCAGCCCACAGCGCGACCAGAGGTCGAGCAGCAGCAGCGAGCGCTTGAGGCAGACGCCGTAGCGTCGGGGCGGCAGCAACGGCAGCACGCGCTCGAGCGAGGCGAGCAGCCAGGGCGGATGCACGAGCCACCGGAGGCCGAAAGGCCGCGTGGTGCGCAGACGCTCGACCAGCTCGTCGAGGGGCAGCCGGCGCTCGAGCCACGCGCAGCGGACGGCCGCCCGAGCGATGGCCGGAGCGGCCAGGGCGAAAAAGACGACTCGCGCCGGACGCGACATGCGCCCGCCAGTCTAGAGCACCGTGGCCACGCGTTCTGCCAAGATCCCACCCCATGAAAGTGTCCCTGGCCATCGGCCTCTGGCTCCTGACCGCCGCAACGGCCAGCGCCGCCGATCGCGGCAGGGCGCACGCGCCGCCGCCCCGCTCCGACGAGTCGCAGCGCGCCGCACCCTCCGACGACCACGGACTGCGGGTGATCCCGTACGACGAGCCGTTCCAACTCGCGCTGGGAGAGCGGATCCGGGTCGAGCACAGCGAGACCCTGGCGCGGTTCGCCGAGCTCGTCGAGGACAGCCGCTGCCCCACCGGCGCACGGTGCCTCCAGGCCGGGCGCGTGCGGGTCAGGCTGGAGGTCACCCGCGAGGAGACGGCGACGGTTTCCATCGAGCTCGGCAGCGATGGGGATGCGAGAGTGCGCAGCGCCGGAGGCGTCACATGGGAGCTGAGGTCGGTGGAGCCGGCTCCCGCGGTGGGAGGCAGCGAGCACCCCGACCTCGCGCTCACCCTCGTCGCTCACCCGCTGCGTCGCCGTTGAACGCTGCCGCCGTGCGCTTCGTCAAGGCGCGGCGGAACATGCGCCGCCGGTGCAGCGCAGCACCGTCGGTGGGCACATCGGTGCCACACAGCGCGCCTCCTCCGCCCAGGTAGTGCCGCAAAGACGCTGCCACGATTCCTCGTTGGCGGCCGCGATGGCGGCGTTGCGCGGCACCGGACAGGTCGGGCAATAGCAGCCGGCGACGCTGGCCACCGCGCGCCCGAACGGCGTCAGGGTGCAATCGGCGACGCCGCCGCAGGCGATGGCAGGCGGCACCGGCGGCGGCGTGGGGGTGGGAGTCGCCGCGGGGGTCGGCGTGGCCGCAGGCTCTCGGGAGCGCGCCGCCGCTTCCTCGGCGGCGTGCCGTCCTGCGCAGCTCGCGAGCGGCGCCGCGAGGAGGATGAGCAGCGTCGCCGGGAGTCGCCGGCGTGGCGAACGTGGCACCGTCGCCAGGAGCGCGCCCGGGCTCATGCGCCGGCACTGTACCAGCCGGCGGGTGCCCCCCCGAGCGATCGCCACCCGCGGCCCGACTACAATCCACGCCGATGCGACAGCGGATGGAGCAGATGGTGCGCGAAGCGCAAGCGACGATCTGCAGTGCTCTCGCTCCGCTCGACGAGCGGCCGTTCCAGGAGGACGTGTGGCGCCATTCCGAGGGCGGCGGCGGGCTCTCCCGCGTGCTGCAGAACGGCACCGTCTTCGAGAAGGCCGGCGTCAACATCGCCGCTGTCGAGGGGCGCCTGCACGAGGAGGCGTTGGCGGCGATGATCGCCAAGCAGGATCTCTCCGCGGAGCCCCGCCGCTTCGCCGCCGTCGGCCTCTCGGTGGTGGTTCACCCCCGCTCGCCGTGGCAGCCGACGGTCCACTGCAACTACCGCTACTTCGAGCTCGACGACGGCCGCTGGTGGTTCGGGGGCGGAACGGACCTCACGCCCGCCTACGTGCTGGAGGACGACGCCCGCCACTTCCACGCCACCTTGAAGCAAGCCTGCGATCGCCACGATCCGGCCTTCTACCCGCGTTTCAAGGCTTGGTGTGACGACTACTTTCGCATCCCGCATCGCGGCGAGGCACGCGGCATCGGCGGCATCTTCTTCGACGACCTGCGCGACCGCGACGCCGACCGTCTCTTCGCCTTCGTGGCCGATTGTGCGAGCGCCTTCGTCCCTGGCTACCTGCCCCTTCTCCAGCGCCATCTCGATCAGCCATGGGGAGAGCGCGAGAGCCGCTGGCTCGGCGTGCGGCGCGGTCGCTACGTCGAGTTCAACCTCATGTACGACCGCGGCACCCGCTTCGGGCTGCGTACCGGCGGGCGCGTCGAGAGCATCCTGATGTCGTTGCCCCTGCACGCGAGCTGGGAGTACGCCCACGAGCCGGCGGCGGGCACCGCGGAAGCCGCGACGCTGGAGGTGCTCCGCCACCCGCGCGGCTGGGTGTGAGCGACCCGCCCACCGCAGCCCGCCGGCGGGCATCGTTTTCTGGTGTGACCGGCACCGGCTGGCGAGACGGCGGCGGGCTCCTCCCATCGACGTACAATCGCGCCCCATGCGTCACGCGGCTCCCTCGCCCGAGCGGCTGCTCGGGCTGGTCGACGGCATGGCCGGGCAACGGGTGGCGATGGTCGTCGACCTGGTGGCCGACCGGTTCATCACCGGCAGGCCGAAGCGGATCAGCCGCGAGGCGCCGGTGCTCATCCTCCGCTACGAGGGGGAGCGGCTGGCGCCCGGCGGCGGCGCCAACGCCGTGGCCAACGTCGCCGCCCTGGGCGGCGTCCCGCTGCCGGTGGGAGTGGTGGGCGACGACGCCAACGGCGAGCGAGCTGCTGGCGGCCCTGGCGGCGCTCGGGGTGGACACCGCCGGCATCCGGTCGCCGCGGCTACCGCACGCCGACCAAGGTGCGGATCGTCGGCGGCGCCCGCCACTCGATCAAGCAGCAGATCGTCCGCTACGACATCGAGGACAGCTCGTCCTCGCCGACGAGCGACGCGCCGTGCTGCTGCCGCCGCTCGCCCGCTGGGCGGCCGCCGGCGACGGCGCCGCGGTCGCCATCCTCTCCGACTACGGCTACGGCGCCGTCGACCCGGCGTCGGTGCCGGCGATCCGCCGCGCCCTGGGCGAGGACTGCCGGCTGATCGGCGACAGCCGCTACCGGCTGGGCGAGCTGGCCGGCCTCGACGGCGCCACCCCCAACGAGGAGGAGGCCGACGCGCTGCTCGGCGAGCCCTTCGACGGCGACCCGGCGCGGCTCGCGGCCGGCGGCGCCGCCCTCCGCCGCCGCCTGGGCACCCGCTTCCTGCTGGTCACCCGGGGGAGCCGGGGGATGAGCCTGTTCGCCGAGGACGGCTCGGCCCACCTCCCCGTCCACGGCACCGACCAGGTGGCCGACGTCACCGGCGCCGGCGACACCGTCATCGGCACCTTCGCCCTCGCCCTGGCGGCGGGGGCGACGCCGCTCGAGGCGGCGCTGCTCGCCGACTACGCCGGCGGCGTGGTGGTGATGAAGATGGGCACCGCCACGCTCACCCCCGAGGAGCTGAAGGCGGCGGTGGCGCGCGACCCCGCTCCGCTCGCGGAGCTGCGGTGGGCGAGGTCCGTAGACGTCGACGAGCTGGCGCGCCGCGTGGCCGACCTGCGGGCGCGCGGCCGCACGGTGGTCTTCGCCAACGGCCACTTCGATCTCCTCCACGTCGGCCACCTGCGCTACCTGCGCGCCGCCCGCGAGCAGGGCGACGCCCTGGTGGTGGCCCTCAACGACGACGCCTCGGTGGCCCGGCTCAAGGGGCCCGGCCGGCCGCTGGTCCCCGCCGCCGAGCGCGCCGAGCTGCTGGCGGCGCTCGCGCCGGTGGACTTCGTGGTCGTCTTCGCCGGCGACTCGCCCGCGCCGCTGCTCGCCCGCCTGCGCCCCGACGTCCACTGCAAGGGGACCGACTACGGCTCGCCCGAACGGGTGCCCGAGTACGAGACCGTGCGCGCCTACGGCGGCGAGACCCGCCTCGTCGGCGACCCCAAGGACCACGCCACGCGTGACCTGATCCGGCGGGTCGCGCAGCTCGCCGACGCTGCGTCGGCGCGGCGACACGTGAACGTCGCCGGGGCTGCCGGCCGTGCCAACGGCCAAGCCGGGCTCGCCGCCGCCCGCCTCGCATCCTCATCCTCCGCACCAGCGCCCTCGGCGACGTGGTGCACTGCCCTGCCGGTGCTACGGCCCTGCGCCGCGCTTCCCTGCGGCGCGCATCGGCTGGGTGGTCGAGGAGGCGATGGCGCCGGTTCTCGCCGGCCACCCGGACCTCGACGAGCTGCTGGTGTCGCGCTTTCGCGCCTGGCGGCGCCGCCCCGCTCGGCGCCGCGGACCGCGCACGAGGTCGCCGCCTTCGTCGCGTCCTGCGCCGCTTCCGCGCCGACGCCGTGCTCGACCTGATGGGCAACCACAAGGGCGGGATCCTGGCCGCGATCTCGCGGGCGCCGGCCGCCGGATCGGCGCCTGCCGCCGGCACCGGCGCGAGCCTTCGAGCGCGCTGTGGATCAACGACGGTGACCCTCGCCCCCGGCAGGGACCCACGCCGTCGACCGCGCCCTGGCGGTGGCCGCGGGGTTCGGCATCCCGGCTCCTGCCCGCCGACTTCGGCGGCGCAAGCTGTTCGCTGCCGGCGGGACCCGAAGAGCGCCCGACGAGCCGCCGCGGATACGTCCTCCTCCACCCCGGCGCCGGCTGGCGCAACAAGGAGTACCCGGCCGCGGGCTGGGGCGAGGTGGCGCGCGGCCTCCACCGGGCGGCCGGCTTGCCGACGCTGGTCGACGGTCGCCGGCGAGGAGCCGCTGGCGGCGGCGGTGGTGGCGGCCGCGGGGCCCGGCCACCCGCGGCCGTCGCCGCGCCCGACCTCGCCGCGCTCGCCGCCCTGGCTGGCGGGCGCGGCTGGTGCTGGGCGGCGACACCGGCCCCTCCATCTCGCCCATGCCCTGGGCGTCCCGGTGCTCGCCCTCTACGGTCCCACCGATCCCGCCCGACAACGGACCCTACGGCGCGCCCCAGCGGGCGCTCAGCCAGCTCCTCCCGTGCAGCTTCTGCTACAAGCGATTCGCCGAGACCAAGGCCTGCCTGCTCGCCATCCCCCCCGCGGCGGTGGTCGAGCGGGCGCTCGAGCTCTGCTCGGCGCCTGACCCGCTCTTTTTGCTAGACTCTTACCGGCTCGACCCCGAGCGCACCTCGGCGAGGATCCGCCTGCCGCCCTGGCGGCCGGCGACGACGGAAGGGCGCATCATGGCTCGTCCTTCGAGAGCGACACCGAACCGGCTGGGCGAGTTGCTGGTTCGCGCCGGCAAGATCACCCAGACGCAGCTCGAGGAGGCGCTCGCCCTGCAGAAAGAAGCAGGGGGGCGCCTGGGCTCCAACCTGGTCAAGCTCGGCTCGATCGACGAGGACGACCTCATCGAGTATCTCTCCCAGCACTTCGGGGTGCCGTCGGTCAGCCTCGAGGGCTGGAGATCGACGAGTCGGTGCTCAAGATCATCCCCGCCGACATCGCCCGCAAGTACACCATCCTGCCCGTCTCCAAGGCCGGCGCGACAGCTCACCCTGGCGATGGTCGACCCCACCAACGTCTTCGCCATGGACGACGTCAAGTTCATGACCGGCTACAGGGTCGAGCCGGTGGTGGCGTCGGAGAGCTCGCTGCGCGGAGTCGATCGAGCGCTACTACGGCTCGACCCACGCCATCGAGCTGAAGAAGGTCATGGAGGACCTCGCCGACGAGGCCGAGGCCGATCTCGAGGTGCTCGACGAGGAGGAGGAGCTCGACCTCGCCGCCCTCGAGGAGGAGTCGGAGGAGGCGCCGGTCGTGAGCCTCGTCAACATCATCCTCACCGACGCCATCAAGCGCGGCGCCTCGGACATCCACATCGAGCCCTACGAGAAGGACCTCCGGGTGCGCTACCGCATCGACGGCTTGCTCTACGAGATGATGCACCCGCCGCTGCAGCCTGAGCGAGGCGATCACCAGCCGCTCAAGATCATGGCGAGCCTGGACATCGCCGAGAAGCGCCTGCCCCAGGACGGCCGCATGAAGATCAAGACGCAGCGTCTCGGGCAAGGTGAAGGACCTCGACTTCCGCGTGTCGGTGCTGCCGACCATCTTCGGCGAGAAGATCGTCATGCGCATCCTCGACAAGGCCAAGCTGATGCTCGACATGACGCGGCTGGGCTTCGAGGCCGAGTCGCTGCGCATGTTCGAGCAGGCGATCCTGAAGCCCTACGGCATGGTGCTGGTGACCGGCCCCACCGGCTCGGGCAAGACCAACACGCTCTACTCGGCGCTGCCGCGGATCAACACGCCCGAGATCAACATCATCACCGCCGAGGATCCGGTCGAGTTCAACCTCAACGGCATCAACCAGGTCCAGATGAAGGAGCAGATCGGGCTCAACTTCGCCACCTCCCTGCGTTCGTTCCTGCGCCAGGACCCCAACATCATCCTGGTCGGAGAGATCCGCGACTTCGAGACCGCCGAGGTCGCGATCAAGGCGGCCATGACCGGGCACCTGGTGATCTCGACGCTGCACACCAACGACGCGCCGTCGTCCATCAGCCGCCTGATGAACATGGGCATGGAGCCGTTCCTCGTCGCCACCTCGGTGCACATGGTGGTCGCGCAACGGCTGGTCCGCCGCATCTGTAGCTACTGCAAGGAACCCAGCGAGCAGCCGCAGGCGGCGCTCACCAACATCGGCTTCAAGGAGAACGAGGCGCGCCACGTCCGCCTCTTCCGGGGCCGCGGTTGCGAGCGCTGCAGCAACACCGGCTACAAGGGGCGGGTCGGCCTCTACGAGGTGATGGAGGTCGATGACGAGACGCGCGAGATGATCCTCGCCGGCGCCTGGGCCTTCGAGCTGCGCCAGCGTTCGTTGCAGAAGGGGATGCTCGGGCTGCGTGGCAGCGGCCTGCGAGAAGATCCGGCAGGGCGTCACGACCATCGACGAGGTGGTGCGCGAGACCGTCGACTGACGCCGGGCAGCCGCGCCGCAGCTTGCTTCCGTCCGATGCCGTTCCCTGCCGGCCTCGGACGCGCGCTTGGGCGCAAGCTGGGCCCCGCCAGCCTCGCTAGAACTTGCAGGACAGCCCCGCCTGCGCGGTGGCGAACAGCTGGCTCTCGTGGAAGTCGACGTAGTGCCCCGAGAGCTCGGTCAGCACTGAGAGATGGTGGGTGAGCTCGAACTCCGCGGTGGCGCCGGCGGTGAGCCCGACCCGCGTCTCCTCGATGTTCCGACCGCCGGCCTGCCGATCGCCGCTCAGGCGGTAGGCACCGAGGCCGATGAAGAGACCGGAGTCGTACCAGGACTGGTAGAAGCGGTACTCACCGGCGATGGTGAGGTACTCGAGCTCGGGAGCGAGCAGGTCGCCCAGCTGGTCCCCGTTGCCAAAGGTGAGCCTCCCCAGGCGCGCCTGCAGCAGCGTGCGCGGCTCGGTGAAGAGGCCGACTTCGAGCTGAAGCAAACGCTGGCTGACGCCGGGGTCGGGGCTATCGGCATCGAGGGCGCCACCGACACCGCCGAGGACGCCGACGCTCATCAGGTAGGGCTCGACGGCACGGGCCGGCGCCGCCGAGCTCATCGCCGCCAACAGGAGGGCCGACACCGGCAGCGCCCGTGCCGTCCACGACTCGATCCTGCCTCTTCGCATCCGCATCTCCTCCACGTCGACCGGCGGGGCGCAAGTATAGCCGCGGCGTTTGCGTCTGAATCGGCAGGCGCGCCGCGTCGGCCGCGCCTGCGACGCGTCCCGCTGCGGCGGCGGCCCGCTTCTCACCGAGGTGTACGCATCGCTCATGTCCAGCGTCTGGTCCAGGGTTGCGGGTGTCGCGTTCAGCACCGTCTTTCCGACGCCCTGCCTGGGCTGCGCTCGAGCGCTCGGCTGGGATGCGAGACCCGGGCTCTGCGAGCGCTGCCGGAGGATGCTGCGACCGCCTGCGCGACCAGCGTGCCGAGGCTGCGGGCGACCCTTGCCGGGGGCGCCCGAGCCTGCGGCACCAACGACGTCCCCGGCCTTCCCGCATCGTGGCACGGACGTCCAGGGAGAGCGCCCGGAGGCGGGTCTCCTCTGCGGCGGGTGTCGCCTGCGGCCACCGCCGTGGGAGACCCTCGCCGCCGCCTACCTCTACTTGCCTCCGCTCGTGGGATTGGTACGCGCCTTCAAGTTCGGGCGTGCCGAGCACCTGGGCGTCGCCTTGTCGGCGCCCCTGGCCGAGCTCTGCCGCGAATGGAGCGGCGAGGTCGATGTGGTGACGCCGGTTCCTCTCGCCTGGACCCGGCTGCTCGTGCGCGGCTACAACCAGGCAGAGGCGATTGCCCGTCCCCTCGCCGGCACACTCGGCCTGCCATCCCGGCGGCTTCTGCGGCGCCGCCCGCGCCAGCGCCAGGCACGACTGGGGCGCGCGGCGCGCCGACGCAACCTGCAGGGCGCTTTCGCCGCGATTCGCGTGCCCCCGGGCGTGCGGGTGCTGCTCGTCGACGACGTCATGACCACCGGCGCCACGCTCGCTGAAGCTGCCCGGGCGCTGGTGGGCGCCGGTGCCGCTGGCGTGCGGGTGGCCGTGGTGGCCCGCACGCCTGACGCGACCTGGGGCGAGCCGGCAGCGCGCGCACCGGCGCAGCGAACGGCGGGGCGGCCGTAGGCCCACCGGTGCGGCCGGTGGGATCCGGCTGGAACAGAGACCCGACCGTCCCCGGCTCCCCGTCGTCCAGGGGCAACGCCTCTGCGCCAGTGGGCGGCGCTCTCCCCGGAACCGAGCCCCGCAGCTTTGTGCGGGGCGGGTCCCGATCCGCGATCGCCGATCCCGCGATTGACAAGCCATTGCGGCCGTGTCTAGGATCGGTGACGTTGGGGAGTCTCATCATGCCTCGGAACCGACACGTCGTCTCAGGCGCCTTGTTGGTGGCCAGCCTCCTCGTTCCCGCCGCTCGGGGCGCCGAAGCACCACCGCCGCCACCCCCGGATGCGGGAGTGCGCGGTCGCGTCAGCGTCGATCCCTCTTCGCCGCTCGGCCGCGCCACGGTCTTCGCCTACGAGCTGGCCCGCTCCTCGGTCACCAAGGTGACGACCGGGGCTGACGGCGCGTTCCACTTCGACCGGCTCCCCGCGGGCGTCTACAAGCTCATCGCCTTCAAGCCGGGCTACGAACCTGGCGTCGTGCTGCTCTCTCGCGCCGCCACCGAGGCGCTGCAGTTCGTCGAGCTTCACCTCACGGCCGAGCACCATGACGATCCCCACCCGGGCGAGGACTTCTGGGCCGTGCGCGACCAGATCCCCCCCGACGTGCTCCGCGACCTCGAGGGGATCCGCCTCACCGAGCTCGCTCGTCCAGGCGTCTCGATCACCCCGCCGGCCCAGCTAAGGGGCTTCCACACCGCGGTTCAGGCGACGACCGGTGTCGAGAGCCTCGGCGCCGGCTCCGCCGCGCAGGTCGCCGGCGGCGGCGTCGGGATGGAGGGGCGGATCGGGTCGCTCCGGTTGGGCGTCAGCGGCGAGTTCTGGCGGCTTGCCGCTCCCGCCGACGGCCAGATCGGTGCCACCCCGGAGGGCCAGGCAGCCGCACTCGCCGTTCACATGGCGGGCAGCGGCGAAGGGCAGCTCGACGTCACCACCGTCAGCCATCGGCTTGCCGACAGCGAGGCGGTGGACGACAATGCCGCCTTCGAGCGTTATCGGGTGAGCTGGTCGCAACCGATCGGAAAGCGCAGCCGCTCGCGGTTCCTCGCTCAGTACACGAGCCAGAGCAACTTCCTGCGCCCTGCCGTTCCCGAGGTGCTCGCCGGCAGCGAGTCGCGCGCCCTCAACCTCGAGGGCTCGTATCAGGTGGAGCTCTCGGATCGCAGCTCGCTCGAGACTGGCCTGCGCTATCGCGAGCGTGACGGCGGCATCCGTACCGTCGATCGCCTGGCCGACCAGGAGCGCGCCCTCGAGCTGTTTGGCAAGGGCGGCTGGCGGCTCCAGCCCAGCGTCCTGGTCGAGTACGGCCTCTACACCCAGCTACGCGACGGCAGCATGGCGCTGGCTC
Organism: Thermoanaerobaculia bacterium; assembly: GCA_963837455.1. Classification (GTDB taxonomy): domain Bacteria; phylum Acidobacteriota; class Thermoanaerobaculia; order Multivoradales; family JAIOJS01; genus DASYQD01. The sequence goes on from CAWINM010000001.1 coordinate 1,034,223, forward strand.
CGCAGGGAGGGATGGTGGTGCAGCTCGGCGATCACTGGCAGGCGGTGGCCACCGCCAGTCACCGCCTCGAGCAGGGGCAGCAGAGCGCACTCGACGCCTATACGCCGGTGCGCTTCGCCAGCGTCGGTCAGGACCCCGCCGGACACGGTTGTCAGGACCTCGAGGAGCACTGCTACCGCGTGCTGCTTGCCCGCCAGGGGGAGGACGATCACACGACGTTCTCGATTGGAGCCGTCGACCGCGAGCTCGCCGAGACGGTCCACCTCTACTTCGACGACGACTTCCTCGACCACCTCGAGAGTCTCTACCTCGTCAAGGGGGACCACCTGCCAGAGCTGCAGGTGGTCGTCGAGCGCCGCGTCGCGCCGCGCGTGCTGGCGCGCCTCGAGTCGAGTTACGCGCAGGGCGGAGGCGGCCTGCTCTACGCCATCGACGACAAGCCCTACGAGAACCAGGTGAGCTACCTCGTGACGTCGCTCGACACGCGCTTCCAGCGCAGCTCGACCGGCGTCTTCCTCGCCTTCCACCATCTCACGCAAGGGGTGGAGCCCCTCGGCGCTGGCGCTTCCATCGGCCCGCCGATGGAGCTCGAGCGGCTGCAGCTGATGCTGTCGCAGGACCTCAACGTGCTGATGCGGCTCGCCGCCGACTGGGCGGTTCACCTCAACTTCGAGGTCAGCCGCGGCTCGCTTCCGTTCACCCTGCAAAGCTCCACCGGCGACGAGGTGCGGCGGCGGGTGACCGGCGGACTCTCGGTCAAGTTCTAGGCCTACGCTTCCGGGCCAGAGCCACATCGGGGAGCACGCCGCCCGCCGCGGAGCGGTATGGGGTGTCCCGAAGTGTCCCGAGTCTCGCGGGCGACTCGGCGAGCGGCTGGCGCTGCAAATCCAGTGAAGCGTGCTAGATCCGTCTCTCTGGATCCAAGATTCCGGACGACGACTACAATCTTGGACCGGTTTCGGCCGGCGCCCGCAGGCGCACCAGCGGGAGAAACATCACGCCCGCGCGGCCACCGCAAGCCCTTGCAAGTCGCCACATCCAAAACTCAGCCGCGTGGCACACTTCCTGCTCGGGCGGCATCTGGAGCCGCCCAGTCGATGCCCCGTATCACGGCCGCCGGCCCCCGACTGCTCGTCGCAGCCGCTCTGGCGGTAGCGGTGGCACTGGTGGGCACTGTCGACCTGGTCCGCAAGGTCGACAGCTTCCGTGCCCTCGGCTTCACCGCCCATGCCCGCGGCGGGGTGTGGCGTGTCGATTCGGTCGCCTCCCCGGAGACCGGGTTGCAGGCGGCGGACGGCATCGTGCTGGTGGGCGGCGCCAGCGCCGGGGCCGCCGCCGAGCTCCGGCAGAGCCTGCTGGCCGGCGACCACACCTCTCTCACCGTCCTGCGCGGTGCCGAGCTGGTCGTCGTTCCCTATCAGCGCCCCGGCCTGCGCATCGACTTTTCGTACCTCGTGCTGGCGGGAGCCGGCATCCTCTACCTTCTCATCGGCCTCTACGCGCTGTTGCACCGCCGCCGCGCCCCCGCCGGCATCTTCTTTCTCTGGTCCCTGGCCTCCGCGGCGGTCTACATCTGCACCCGTGTGCCCGGTACCCCGGCTGACCTCCTCGCGCGTGCGAGCTACGTGGTGGAAGAGCTCGGGCGCTTGCTGTTGCCGCCGCTGACCCTTCACCTCTTCCTCCTCTTCCCCGTCCCCGTGCTGCGGCGGCGGCTGCGCCGGCTGATTCCCTTCCTCTACGTGCCGGCGGCGGCGCTTGCCACCCTGCAGGCGGACCTCGTGCTCAACCGCGGCCGCTGGTTCTTCGGCGGAGTTCGCGCCGAGTCGCTGCGCGCCTTCGACCGCCTGGAGATCGCCCTGCTCGCGGTGTTCTCGCTCGCTGCGCTCGGCGCCCTCGCGGTGCAGCTGCGCCGACGCCACGGCTGGGAGCAGCGGCGCCAATTGGAATGGGTGGTCATCGGTCTCGCGGCCGGTTACCTGCCGTTCGTCGGCCTCTACGGCCTGCCCTGGGCGTTCCACCTGCAGCTCCCCGAGTGGACGGCCGCAGCGGCGGCGGCGCCGCTGGCGCTGGTGCCGCTCACCTTCGCCTGGGCACTCCTGCGCTTCCGGCTGTGGGACATGGAGCTGATCCTGCGCGGCGCGCTCTCCTACGCCGCGACGATGTTGCTCGGCGTGCTCTCCTTCTCGCTGCTCCACCTCGCCATCACTCGCGGCCTGCCGGCGGACCGCACCCTGGCCCGCAGCGCCCTGTCGTTCGTCTCTGGTCTCGCCATCGCCGCCGTGCTGGTGCCCGCTGAGCGGCGAGTGCGCGCCGGCATCGAGCGCCTGCAGCACCGCGGCACCTTCACGCAGCGGCAGGCGCTGCGCGATCTCGGCCGCGAGCTGCTCGAGGAACGCGACCTGCCGCGCCTGTGTGACCGCCTGCAGGATCACCTCGCGGCCGGGCTCGGGCTGACCGGAGTGGCGCTCTACCTCGTCGACGGCGACGAGCTGCGCCTGGTCACCGTGACCGCCGGCGCGCCCGCCGAGCTGCTGCTCACCGAGGTCGCCGACCTCTGGCACTCGCGGGTCACACGGCTGGCCTCTGCCGCCCTCCCGGGAGTCGCTCCGGTTGGCGACGAAACTCTCCATGCTGCGGGCTTCCGCTATGCCTTTCCACTCGCCAGCCGGCGCCGGCCCGTGGCGCTGCTGCTGACCGCCGGCCGCGCCGACGCCGAGCCGCTCAACAGCGAGGAGCTCGACCTGCTGCGCGCGGTGCTCGACCAGACCGCCCTCGCGCTCGAGAACGCCAGGCTGCTCGAGGAGCTGCGCACCCAGCTTGCCGAGGTGACGCGCCTCAAGCTGCACAGCGAGTCGATCCTCGAGTCCTCGCCGGTCGGCATCGTCGTCCTCGACGGCGCCCGGCGGGTGGTATCGGCCAACGGCGCCTTCGCGGCGCTCTCCGGCCTGCGGCGCGACCAGTTGCTGGGCCGGCGGCTCAGCGACGTCCTGCCGGTCGAGCCGTTGCCGGAGCCCGAGGAGGGGCTGCGCGAGGTTTCCTACTGCGAGCCCGAGGGCCGCGAGCGCCACCTGCAGCTCTCCCTCGCCGCCTGTGGGCGCGCCGACGACGACCTGCGCGTGCTGGTGGTTCACGACGTCTCCGAGCGGGTGGCGATGGAGAACGCGCTCAAGGAGAAGGACCGGCTGGCCGCCCTCGGCATGCTGGCCGCCGGTGTTGCCCACGAGGTCAACACGCCGATCACCGGCATCTCCAGCTATGCGCAGATGCTGCTCGCCGAGACGCCGAGCGACGACCCGCGCTACGAGCTGCTGCGTAAGGTCGAGCGGCAGACCTTCCGCGCCGCCAACATCGTCAACGACCTGCTGGAGTTCGCCCGCGACCGCAAGCAGGAGTACCGTCCGTTGTCGCTGTCGGCGATCGTCAGCGGCGCCCTCGAAGCGCTCGACGATCGCCTGCAGCAGTCCTCCGTCGAGGTGCGCTGGCAGCCGCCGCCGGTGGCCCCAACCGTGCTCGGTGGCGAGCAGGAGCTGCAACAGGTCTTCGTCAACCTCATCGGCAACGCCCTCGATGCCATGGGCGAGCGCGGCGGCCGGCTCGAGCTCACCGCCGGCAGCGACGGCGAGCGCGCCTGGGCGGCGGTGGCGGACAACGGGCCCGGAATCCCCCGAGCCGAGCAGGAGCGCGTCTTCCGCCCGTTCTACTCCACCAAGCTCGCCAGCGGCGGCACCGGCCTCGGGCTCTCCATCAGCTACCAGATCGTGCGCCGTCACGGCGGCGACCTGCGCCTGGAGAGCGAGCCCGGGCGCGGCAGCCGCTTCGTCGTCGAGCTGCCCCTGCTGGAGGCTGCAGCGGGCACCGCCGCTCCGGGAGCGCAGGCGTGAACGTCCTCGTCGTCGACGACGAGGAGGTGCTGCAGGACGTCCTCACCACCCTGGTGCGGCGCGAGGGACATCGGCCGTTTGCCTCGCGCACCGGCGAGGAGGCGCTCGCCACCCTCGAGCGCGAGGAGATCGATCTCGTGCTCCTCGACCTCATGCTGCCGGGGATGTCGGGCATGGAGGTGCTGCAGCGAATCCGTGCCAGCGACCCCGAGCAGGTGGTGGTGATGATCACCGCCTACTCCTCGATCGAGGGCGCCATCGAGGCGATGCGACTGGGCGCCTTCCACTACATCCCCAAGCCGTTCAAGAACGAGGAGGTCCTGCACACCCTGCGCAAAGGCCTCGAGCAGCGCCGTCTCACCGCCGAGAACCGCTCGCTGCGCGCCCAGCTGCGCGAACGCTTCGGCTTCCACCAGCTGATCGGCCGCAGCAAGCCGATGCAGCAGGTGTTCGAGCTCATCGAGCTCGCCGCGCCGAGCAAAAGCAACATGCTGATCCTGGGCGAGAGTGGCACCGGCAAGGAGCTGGTGGCGAAGGCCATCCACCACCACTCGCGGCGCGCCGCCGGCCCCTTCATCACCGTCAACTCGGGGTCGATGCCTCCCGACCTTCTCGAGAGCAACCTCTTCGGACACGTCAAAGGGGCCTTCACCGGCGCCATCGCCAGCAAGAAGGGCCTCTTCGAGCTCGCCGACAACGGTTCGATCTTCTTCGACGAGATCGGCAACGTCCCCATCGACACGCAGTCGAAGCTGCTGCGGGTGATCCAGGAGAAGGAGTTCATGCGCCTGGGCGGGGTCGAGACGATGAAGGCCGACGTGCGGATCATCGCCGCGACCAACGCCGACCTCGAGCACGAGGTGCGCAACGGCCGCTTCCGCGAGGACCTCTTCTACCGTCTCAACGTCATCACCATCGCCCTGCCGCCGCTGCGCGACCGCACCGAGGACATTCCGCTGCTCACCCACCACTTTCTCAAGCGCTACGCGCAGGAGAACGAGAAGCCCCTGCGCGAGATCGCTCCTGGCGCCATGCAGCGGCTGATGGACTACCACTGGCCAGGCAACGTGCGCGAGCTCGAGAACGTCGTCGAGCGCGCGGTGGTGCTCTCCACAGGCGCCGTGCTCTCCGAGGAGCTGCTGCCGCCGCAGGTGCGCCGCCCCAGCGAGCGCCTCACCAGCGTCGAGCTGCCCACCAATGGCATCTCCTACCGCGACGCCGTGCGCAGCTACGAGCGGCGCCTCATCCTGCGCGCCCTCGAGGCCTCGGGTGGCGTGCAGAAGCACGCCGCCGAGCTGCTCAAGGTGAAGCCGACGACGCTGCACGAGATGATGAAGCGCCTCAACATCTCCCTGGAGAGCGCTTCCTGAGGTTCCTGCCCACCCGTTCCCTGGCATAGAGTCATCCGGCGCGCGCCCACCCCGCGATGGGGCCGCCGTGCCCGGTCGGCCGGAGGTTCCGACTTCCATGCGTTGCAAGGCTCTGCTGTGCCTATCGGCGATCGCGGCGGCGGCGCCCCTGCTGGCCACCGCCGTGCCGCCGGCGACTCCGCCGCCCCTGCTGGCACCGCTCGCCGACGCGCAGGGGCTGCCCCTTCCCGAGCTCGACCCTGCGCTGCCCTCGCCGGCGGCGTTTCTCGGCTACCCCCTGGGGGAACGCTTCACCCGCTATCCAGAAGTGAGGGCCTACTTCGATGCGCTCGCCGCAGCCTCGGCGCGAGTGGCGACGTGGACCTACGGCGAGACCTACGAGCACCGGCCGCTGCTGCTGGTGGCGATCTCGTCGCCCGCCAACATCGCCCGCCTCGAGACTCTGCGCAACGCGCGTGGCCGGCTCGGCCATCCCGAGCGGCTCGCCGACGATGCGCGTGCCGAGCTGTTGCGCACCATGCCAACCGTGGTGTGGCTGGCCTACGGAGTGCACGGTAACGAGTCCTCCTCCACCGAGGCGGCGATGGCGGCGGCGTACCTGCTCGCCGCCGGGCGTGGCGACGGCACACCCGACCTCGACCGCACCCTGGTGCTGATCGACCCGCTGGTCAACCCGGACGGCCGCGAGCGCTACGTGGACGCCTTCCAGCAGCGCCGCGGCAGCGAGCCCGATGCGGACCCCTGGTCGCGCGAGCACCAGGAGCCCTGGCCGGGTGGCCGCGGCAACCACTACTACGTCGACCTCAATCGCGACTGGGCCTGGGCGACGCAACAGGAGACGCGCGCGCGCCTCGCCGAGCTGGCAGCTTGGGAGCCCCAGGTCTACGTCGACTTCCACGAGATGGGAGCCGAGTCGACCTACTTCTTCCCCCCCACCGCCGAGCCCGTGCACCCGGCGTTCGGTGCCGGCACCCGCCGCTGGCTCGACGTCTTCGGCCACGCCAACGCCGCCGCCTTCGACCGCCTGGGTTGGACCTACTACGTGGGCGAGGACTACGACTTCTTCTACCCCGCCTACGGGGATACCTACCCCACGCTGCGCGGCGGCATCGGCATGACGTACGAGGTGGCGGGGGGCGGCCGCGCCGGCTCCCGCGTCGAACGCCGCGGCGCCGGGCCCTGGGGGCTCGCCGATCGCATCGCCCGCCACCTCACCGCCTCGCTCGCCACCGTGACCACCGCGGCGGCGCAGGCGCCGCGCCTGCTCGCCGACTTCGTCGACGCGCGGCTGAGCCAGGCCCGCAGCCACGGCCGTGCATTTCTCTGGCGCGACGGCCCCGAGGCAGGCGAGCTGGCTCGACTTCTTGCGCTGCACGGCATCACCGTCGGCCGCCTCTCCCGCAGCGAGATCGTGCACGCCCGGGCGATCGCCGGCAGCGACCTGCGCGACGTGGAGCTGCCGGCCGGCAGCTGGGGGGTCTCCACCGCCCAGCCTCTGGGGGAGCTGGCGACCGTGCTGCTGGAACGCGAAGCGCCATTGCCGGTGGGCTACCTCGAGCGGCAGCGCGAGCGCGTCACCGCCCACCTCGAGCCGGAGTTCTATGACGTCACCGCCTGGTCACTGCCGCTCGCCTACGGTCTCGAAGCCTGGGCGAGTGACGACACCCCGCTGAGTCTCACCGTCACCGCGGAGCTGCCGGCAGGGGGACTCAGCGGCCCCGGTCGGGTCGGCTACCTGCTGGCTCCCTCGGGGATCGCGAGCTATGGCTTCGCTGCCGCTCTGCTGCGCCGCCAGATCCCCTTCCGGGTGGCCCTCGAGCCGCTCGCCGTCGGCGTGCACCAGTTCCCCGCGGGAACCCTCTTCGTTCCCCGCAGCGGGCGTGCGGACCTCGACGTCATCCTGACTCCCCTCGCCGTCGAGGCTGGCGTGCAGCTGCTGGGTGTCGAGAGCTCGCTCACCGGCGCCGGCATCCCCCTCGGCTCCAACCAGATGGTGGCGGTCAAGAAGCCCCGTATCGGTCTGCTTGCCGGCCGCGGCGTGAGCGCCACCTCCTTCGGCGCCCTCTGGCACCTGCTCGACCAGGAGGTGCGAGCCCCGCACTCCGTGCTCGACGTCGAGCACCTCGACGGCGTCGACCTCACGCGCTTCGACGTGATCGTGGTTCCCGACGGCGAGTCCTTTCGCGACAGCGTCGGGGACGAGGACGCGGCGCGGCTCGCGGCCTGGGTGGAAGGAGGCGGCGAGATCGTCGCGGAGGGCTCCGCCATCGACTGGTTGCACGACGCCAAGCTGACGAGCGTCGAGCGCCACAAGGAGGACGTGACGAGCGAGAGCGACGCCGAGAGCAGCGGTCCCGGCCCTGCCGACGAGGACAAGGTGTGGGACACCGAGCTGAAAGTGCCGGGCGCGATCGTCGCCACCGAGCTTCGCCACCACCCGCTGACCATCGGCGTGGCGGCGCCGCCGCCGGTGCTGTTCTGGGGCGACGCCTTCTACGACGCCACCGGCGATCCGCAGCACGATCTACTGCGGGCACGCGGGCACGACCCGGTGGTCGCCGGCGTCGCCTGGCCCGAGGCCAAACAGATCCTGCCGGGGACGCTGCTCATGGCAGCCGAGCCCCACGGCCGCGGGCGCGTGGTGGTCTTTGGTCAGGACCCCGCCTTCCGGCTGTTCTGGCGTGCCACCATGCCGTTGCTGCTCGACGCCGTGCTCTACGGTCCGAGCCTCTGATCCGCGACGGCTTGGCGGCTCCCGGCGGTCGCTGCCCATTGCAGCTCCCCACCCTCCCGATCCGGGAGCCGGGAACCTCGCGTCGCGCTTAGTTAGGCGCCGCCGCGACCCATTGCGGCCAGGGCCCGCTGGCGGTCGTAAGTGCTGCCGATGTGGTGCGCTGCATGCTCGAACGCGGTGGCGAGCTCCCCTTGCAGCCGCCCCGCGGCGGCGACGGTCACCAGCAGCTCGGCCAGGTCGTAGTCCGAGCCGAACGCGTCGGCGCTGGCGAGGAGCCGCCGGAGGTCCCCTTCCTGCAGTGGCCGCCGCTGGGCCGCCGCCTGCAGGACCCGACGCCGGTCGTAGTCCGAGCCCACGGCACGCGCCGAGGCAAAGAAGGACTCCGGCAGCGCCCGGGTGCGCGGCCAGCGCGCGACCACCGCGAGGAGCAGCTCGGCGCGGTCGTAGTCGGAGCCGATGCCGCGAGCGCACTCGAGCGCGCGCTCGAACGGCGGAGGTTCCTGGGCCTTGCGCACCACCTCGGTGAGCACCCGGCGCAAATCGTAGTCGGAGTCGATGGCGGCGCACGCGACGCCGAAGGTCGGCCCCGCCACGAGCTCGGCCGGCTGCGCGTGAAGCGCGGCGATGAGCAGCTCGGCGAGATCGTAGTCGGAGTCGATCTGGCCAGACGCCAGATCCACCAGCTGCGCGACCTGCTCGCTTCCGAGGTGGGCCTGGCGCAGCAGCTCCTGGAGGTAGCGCCGCTGCACGCCGTCCGACTCGATCTCGCGCGCCTCGGTGAGGACCGCCGCAACACCGCCTCGCACAAGGATGCGGCCCACCCGTCCCGCGGCATCGAGGCCGGTCTGCCGGAACACCTCGGGCAGCAGTCGCGCGAGCCACGCCTGGGCGTCGGCGTCGAAGGCGTGGGCATCGCCGTCGAGCTCGTAGGTGAGCACCGGCGTGCCGCCGGCCCCCCCTTTGGCCACCAGCTCGTGCTCGTGGCCGCGACGACGCTCGAGGAGACGGAAGCGGCCCCCGGAGGCGACCGTCGTGATGGTGCGGTCGTCGGCAGCGAAGCCGATCGCTCCCTCGAGGTCGATCGCCAGGCGGCAGCTCCCCTCGCTCACCCGCACCGTCCAGCGATCGTCATCGTCCACGTCGACGTGGGAGGAAACGTGCCGAGCGTGAGCGGAGCCGCACGAGGGATCATCGAAGTTGAACCCTGCGCTCGGTGCCGGTGGGGCTGGTGGGGCCGGTGGGGCCGGCGGCGCGGGAGGAGCCGGGGGCGCCGGGGCAACCATCGGTGCGGAAGGGACGGGGGGAGCAGGTGGGACAGGGGCCGCAGGAGGAGCCGGGGGCGCGGGCGCGGCCATCGGCGCAGGAGGTGCCGGGGGTGCCGGGGGTGCCGGGGCTACGGGTGGTGCTGGGGGGGCAGGGAATTCTGGCGGAGCAGGCGGTGCCTCGTCGGTCCAGTCGTCCCACGTCACCGAGTCGGCAGAGCCGGCGGCGCTAGAGCTCCAAGCGTTGGCGGTGCCATCGGCGACACCCCGGCCCGGCACGGCCACCCGCGCGAGCGCCGGAGCGACTCCCGCCGTCACCACCACCGCCGGAGCCGCCACCGTGCACGGAGAGCCATGCGCACCGGCAAGCTGCACCCGGTCGCGCGCGTAGACGACCATCGGCGCCGCCGACCCCGCCAGCTTCAGGACCTCGAAGTCGGTGACCAGGCGATGCAAGCCCGAGCTCTCGACAACGACGACCCCGACGCAGGGACCGGGACGCATCGACTCCACCACGACGCCGCGCATCCACTTCGTGCCGAACGCCGGTGCCCGCACCGTCACCTGGGTGCCCGCGCGCACCGTCAGGGCCGGGGCGACCGGTTCCGGCCCGCTCGCCGAGGCCGCACCCGGTGCAGCCGCGAGCTTCGGCTGCATCGAGGCACCCGGCGGCGCCGGCAGGATGGGTCCACGAATCGGCGCCACGTCGAGATCGCCACCACGGGCAGCGGCAGGAGCCACGACCGCCGCTGGCCCCGGTGCGCTCGCCGCCGCCAGCGGCAGCACGACAGCGGCGGCGAGAAGGGTCGCCCATGCCGCCGCAACCCGACCCGGCGGCCGCCGGTCGCGCGCATCGTCGAGGATGGCGGCGATCCGCGAGCTCAGTTGCGCGCGGCGCGCCATGGGCAGGGTGAGCGCCGGCGACGGCAGCGCCGCACGCAGTGCGCGCGCCACCTCGAGCAGATGTCCGGCGTAGAGCGAGGCGCGCGAGCCGGAGAGCAGCACGAGATCGTCACAGGCGCGCTCGGCGTCCGCGCGCAAGCGCCGTGCCGCCAGCCAGGCCAGGGGATCGAACCAATGCAACACGCAGGCGAGGTGGGAGAGGGTGAGGGCAAGGGCGTCGCCACGACGGACGTGGGCGAGCTCGTGGAGCAGCACGCTCCGCCGCTGCGCGAGCGGCCAGCGCCGGGCGCTGGCCGGCAGCAGGACGAGCGGCCTGAGAATTCCCCAGGTCATCGGCACCTCGGTGTTGCGGCTCGCCAGCAGGCGCACCGGCCGGCGCACCTCCAGCCGAACGGCGCAATCCTCGGCCAGCTGGTGCCACTCTCGGGGCAAGGCCCGTCCGCTGATCCGCAGGCGGCGGCGCCGCCACAGGGCGCCAGCCAGACGAGCGCCCACCGCCAGTGCCCCGAGCGCCCACACGAGCGGCAACAGCCAAGTCGGCAGCGCCGTGATGGCTCCGAGCCAGCGCAGGGGCGCCGCGGCTCGGGGCACCGCGGCTCCGCTCGCCGCCACTCCCAGCACCGCCGCCGCACCGCGGTCGCTGGACGACGAGGAGCCGCCAAGGGTGCAGTACTCGCCTGCCACCGGCGCCGCCGACGAAGACGTCGCCACCGCAGGGCTGTCCGCGACGCCCGCCGTCGCCGTGCTTGCTGGCTGCGCCGCCGCCACCGTCGCCCGCTCCGCGGTCTCTCGCACGGCGAGCGGGTGAGCGGGTGCCCCGCCAGCGGAATCGGCGACGCCGGTCGGCGGCGGTAGCGCCGCGGCCACCGTGGCCGCCGGCTCGCCGGCTCGCGCGGGAACCACCGGCCCAGCAGCGCCAAGCCCGAGCCTCGTCAGCGGCTCGTTGAGGGCCGCCGGCAGCGGCAGTCTCCAGCTCGCGGGCAGACGCTCGGCGGCCGGCATGGCGAGGGTGCCGATCAGCGCGCTGCTCCACAGCAGGTGGCGCATCGCCGAGGTGCGGCGACGAAGGAGGAGGTCCGCAGCGGCGGCGAGCGCCAGCAGGGCGGCGCCCTTCCAGGCCCACGCCGGGATCGCGCCGAGAGCGAGACGGCAGACGGCGGCGGTGGTGGTCATCTCACTTTCCCTTCTGCTGGGCCTCGGCGACGAGCGCCGAGAGCCGTTCGAGCTCGCCGTCGTCGAGAGTGGCCGCTTCGAGGTCGAGGAGAGCGGCGACGGTGTCGCTCACCGAGCCGGCAAAGAAGGTGCCGACCACGCGCTGCAGGGCGCTGCGCCGCGCCCGGTCGCGGGGCACGGTAGGCGAGTAGACGTAGCGGGGGCCGTCCTGGCGGTGCCGCAGGTGGCCCTTTCCCTCGAGCACCCGCAGCAGCGCCCGCACCGCCGAGTAGCTCGGCCGGTCCGCCATCGCGGCGTGGACCTCGGCGGCCGAGGCACTCCCATTGCGGTACACGATCTCCATGATCTGGCGCTCGCGCCGGCTGAGCTGTTCGTCCTTCCTCGCCATCCACCACCTCCTCGTCCTCAGGTATCTACGCGCCGAAGCGGCTCGGGTTGCAGGGAATGCTAAAAAACCAGCATGCTGGATTTTTAGCACACCCGGCGCCGCTGTCAAGGGGGCGGCGCGGACCGAGGCGCCGCCGAGGCCCGTCCGGCAGCTCCCGATGCAGCCCCCCGTCCGCCGCGCCGGACCGTCAGGCGGCAGCGGGGCAGGGCCCACCCGGCCGCGGGCGGGTTACGCTCCCGAGGTGGCAGCAGACGAGGTGCTGGGCGAGGGACGCTTCCTGCGGCTGGTGCGCCGCCGCGGTTGGGAGCGTTGCGAGCGCCTGCGCGCCCGCGGCATCGTGGTGATCGTCGCCGTCACGCCGGCGGGTGAGCTGCTGCTCGTCGAGCAGCACCGGGAAGCTGTCGGTGCGCCCGTGCTCGAGCTGCCCGCCGGCCTCGCTGGCGACGAGCCGGGGTGCGAGGAGGAGAGTCTCGAGGAGGCGGCGAGGCGCGAGCTGCGAGAGGAGACCGGCTGGGAGGCGGCGGAGCTCGAGCGTCTCTCGGCCGGACCTCCGTCGGCCGGCCTGTCGAGCGAGGTGGTGACACTGATGCGCGCTCGCGGCCTCGTGCGCCGCGACGCCGGCGGCGGCGCCGGCGACGAGCGCATCGTCGTCCACGCGGTGCCGCTCGGCGAGGTGGCGGTGTGGCTGCAGCGCCAGGAGACGGCCGGCCGCCTCGTCGACCCCAAGGTGTGGGCCGGGCTCTGGTTCGCGGCCGCCGGGGCTCCCCACACCAGCGGCGACGGGTGATCTCGCGGCCGCGGCGCGCCGCTATTGCCGGATCGCCGCCTGCCAGGCTGGCGCCTCGTCGGCGAAGAACACTCGCACCTCGAGGTGGTCTGCGTCCGGGTAGCTGCGCAGCAGCCAGTTACGGACGAAGCGGCCCACCCCCGCGCGGGCGGTCTCGCGCACCTGTGGCAGGTTGGCGGTCGCCTGGATCGCCGTGCGGCCGGTGATCTCGCGCCTCAGCTGCGCCTGCACCTCCGTCTCGTCGCGCAGCAGGCTGCCGCGCACCACCTGCCAGCGCAGCTGCGAGACGTCCACCGCCGGCTTGTTGAAATGAAGCGGCGGAGCGAGCACCAGGACGCGGTGCTCCCCGGTGCGCTCCCGCAGCTCCAGCCGCCAGGTCCCCTCGAGGTCGACGAAGTAGGTGTACTGCACCGGCGCCGTCGCGCGCACCACCACGGTCGGCAGCTCGACGGTGCCCCACAGCACCGCGGCGTGGTCCTCGAGCTCGAACACCTGGTTCTGCTGCAGGGTGGCGACCTCGAGGTGGTTGGTGCCTTCGAGACGGGTGGTGAAAGCGGCGAATCGCCGCTGCACGCTGCCGGTCTTGAAGGCGTGCGCGAGATCCGCCACCTCATGCACCAGCTTGCTGCCCTGTGCGGCTGCCGCCGCCGGCAGCCGCCCGAGGACGTGCGCGGCGTACCAGGCGCCGGCGGCGACGACCAGCACCAGCAGCGCCACCAGCGCCGCGAGCCAGGCGACGGGGTTGCGGTGCAGAGGAGTGTCGTCAGCCATGCGGGCTCGGGGGCGTCGCGTCGCCTCGAGCCCATTATCGGTCACCCGCCGTCAACGTCCCCAGGACGCCAGGGAGGCGATGCCGCGCACGATCCACCACACGCCCACGAGGCGGAAGATCCAGAGCAGGTTGCGGATGCCGAGGAGAAAGAAGTTGTGGGCCGGAAACGGCAGGCGCGGCTCGGCGTCGACCCGCCGCCAGGCGAGGTAGCCGCAGGCGGCGAGGTTGACGGTGAGCCCCACCACCAGCTGGAAGACCGCAACCGCCGGGTCGAGCCACCTGCCGCTACCAAGTGCGGCGGCAGTGAGGGCGGCGAGCAGCAGCAGGAGCGGAACGAAGATGCCCAATCGCAGCGGCAAGGCGACGCGGTCGAGGAACGAGCAGAACCGCGACGCCGCCCGGTGGTGTCGCGGGCAGACCGTCGCCATCAGCACGCCGCCGGCGCTGGCGCGACCCGTGGCAAGCGGCAGCGGCTCGCCGTGCGGGCGCGGGCGACCGTTGCACCACAGGCACTTGCGACCGCGCACCGCCTCCATGTAGGGGCGGGCGAGGAAGCGGTGGCCGAGCATGAGCGCGATGCCGCCGGCGAGGCTTGCCGCGACGGGCCGCGGGTGGCGCACGAAGAGCACCAGCACCACCGGGATGAAGAGGAAGAGCGCGACGCCGAGGAGCTGCCAGCCGAGCAGCTGTTCGCCTGCCTCTCGCGCGGGCGCCTCCTGCACCAGGGGCTCGCCCGCCGGGGGCGCCGGCACGCTCACCGCCGCCTCACCCCTGGAGGGCAAGCGCGAAGATGCCGGGGAGCTTCCAGAGAGCCGGATCGGCCTCGAAGCGCGTGAGCCTGCGGCCGAGCGCGTGCGAGGTGCCGTGAAGCGCGAACCAGGGCGGCCTCGGCCAGACCCGGAAGGGGGCCCGCAGCACGCCCTTCTCGACCTGCGAGAACATGAGGGTGTTGTGCACGAAGCCGACTCCCGACTGGATGTCCTGCGGCGAATGGCCGGGGAAGGCTCCCCAGGGGGTCACCACCAGGCCAAAGGCCACGGCCGCCCAGTGGTTGACCGCCACGGTGCCGTAGCGGAGCGCGGCGATCGTCTCCTCGACGACAGGTCCGAGCTCGGCGTCCGCCGCGCTCTGCGGGTGGACGATCAACGTCACGTTGAGGCTCCCCCACAGACGCTGGTGGCAGAAGTCGACCGCGCGCCGCACGAATTCGGTAGGGCTGGTCGCCGGCAGCGCCACGGCACCGAAGAAGCTGCAGAACGACTCGGTCGTGTAGGCGAGCTCGTCGCGCGACTCGGGATCGAGATCGGTGGCGAACCCCCAGGGCAGCTCCCCCTCACCGGCATCGCCGATCTGCACGGCGTTGGGGTGAGCGGCGAGGAAGGCGGCGTAGCGCTCGGCGGCACCGGGGTAGTAGGCGCGACGCGGCGGGATGCGCTCCAACACCCCGCGCACAGCGGCGACGAACGCCTCGCGCTGGCGCCAGCCACGGTGGAGCACCAGCACCCGCGCGGCGTTGCAGTTGAAGCCGGCGTTGTTGGCGAGCATGGTGGCGACGTTCTCGGCCTGGTAGGCGAGGTCGGCGGCGCTCCAGCTGCCGGGGACAACGATCACCGGGCTGACGTTGCCCAGCTCGGCGGTGATCTCCTTGTCCAGGCGCGGCCGCCCCTCGGCCTTGCGGCGCGCGCCCTCGGCGCCGGTGCCGAAGACGATCGCCTCGTAGGTCTTGTCCGAGCCGGTGATGTGGATGGCGTCGACGAGGGGGTGTGCGCAAAGGTAGGCACCCTCCTCGACACCGCCGTAGACGACGCGCAGGAACCCAGCCTCCACCAACGGCCACAGCCCGCGCTCCAACAGCGGCCCCAGGTAGTCGTTGACGCGGTGGGTCTTGTAGATCACCACCTGGTTGTCGACGAACAGCTTGTAGAGGGCGTCCATGGGACCGATCGAGGAGACGTTGCCCGCCGACAGCACGAGCGCCACCCTGCCGCGCGGCAGCTCTTCACGAAGGGCGATCGCCTGCGTCGAGGCCAGCGTCTCGGGCGTCACGCCCGGCTGCATCCACACCTCGCCGCTGACCCCGGGGTAGAAGATGCGGTCGTAGAGATCGAAGGGGAACACCTGCGCGGCTGCCCGGCCGTCGGCGAGCCGACGCACCGGACCGGGAATGCGGGGCACCCCGTGCACCGAGAGACTGGTCAGCGCCGACTGCAGCAGGCGCAGGTTGCGCAGCACGAAGTAGGGACCGACGATCCACTCCTCGCCGCCGCGGGGGTCGTCGGCAGGCAGCCCTTCGGCCCGCTGGCAGGCGGCAGCCCAGGGCTCGGCGACGGCGGCGAAGCTCTTGCGCAGCTGCCGCAACAGGTCGATCCTCTCGAGCAGCGGCAGCGACGCCCAGGCGACCTTGCGATGTCGCAGCGTGTCGAGAGCGGCGTCGATCGCCTGTCGAGAAGTGGCGGGGATGGCGCTTTCCGGCTCCGGGGTGCGCAGCGCTCCGGCGGCGATGGGAGGGGGGGCGACGGGCACGGGCGGCTCCTTCTTGCTGACTCGAAGCCGAGCCTACTCCTCGCGCCGCACCGCGGCAAGGAGTGGACGATCACGGGCGCGCGGCGAGGATCTAGAATCGGCGCATCCCTCGGCCGCGGCGCCCGTCTTCCATCCTCGTCCAGGATGCGCCCGCCGGGTCTGAGCGCCGATGCCGACTCTCGCTCCGCCTACGGCTGCCGCAGCGCGGGCCTTCCTCGCCTCGACCGCGCTGTTCGCCGACCTCGAGCCGGCCGCCCTCGACGGCGTCAGCGCTGAGCTGGAGTGGCTGTTGGTGCCCGGCGGCGCCGCACTCTTCCGCCAGGGCGACACGGGCGACGGGCTCTACCTGGTGGCCAGCGGCCGGCTGGTGGTGGTGCGCGAGCGCGGCGACGGACCAGAGACGGTGGTGGGCGAGAAGGGCCGCGGCGACAGCCTGGGCGAGATGGCGGTGCTCACCGGCCATCGCCGCTCGGCGTCGGTGCGCGCGCTGCGCGACACCGTGGTGGCGCGCCTCCCCCGGGAGCGTGCCGAGGAAGTGCTGCGCCGCCACCCCGACGCCCTGCTCGCGCTCACCCGCCAGCTCGCCTCCTGGCTCGAGCACGAACCGCAGGCACCGGCCAGCGGCTGCGTGGCCGTAGCGATCACCGCCGCCGGCCCCGAAGTCGACCTCGTCGACTTCAGTGCCGCGCTGGCGAAGAGCCTCGCCGCCCTCGCCAACACCCTCCTCGTGGACGCGCGTCTGGTCGACGAGCGCTTTGGCGCCGGCGCCGCCGAGTGCGCCGACGGCACCCCTACCCATGGCGCGATGGCGACCTGGCTAGCCGAGCAGGAGGCACGGCACGCGGTCGTGCTCTACCGGGCGGATGCCGGCCCGTCGCCGTGGACCCGGCGCTGTCTGCGTCAGGCCGACCAGATCGTCGTCGTCGCTGCCGCGGGGCAGGGCGAGGCGACCCTCGGTCCGCTGGCGGCGGAGCTCGCGGCCCTGGAAGAGGATCAGGGCCGCCAGCTCGAGCAGCTGGTCCTGCTCCATCGCGCGGACAGCGAGCGGCCACGCGGCACCGCCGCCTGGCTGGCGCTGCGGAGCTTCCGCCGCCATCACCACTTGCGGCAGGGCAGCGCCGGAGACCTCGACCGGCTCGCCCGCTTCCTCGCCGGCCGCGCCGTCGGTCTGGTGCTGGGCGGCGGCGGCGCTCGCGGTTTCGCTCACATCGGCGTCATCCGCGCGCTCGAGGAAGCCGGCGTCCCCGTCGACCGCGTCGGCGGCACGAGCATGGGGGCTGCGGTCGGTGCGCAGCTCGCCTGCGGCAACGATTGGCACGCTCTGCTCGACCTCAACGACCGCGGCTGGGTGCGGATGGCGCCCCAGAAGGTCTACACCCTGCCGCTGATCTCGGTGCTGTCGACGACCAGGGCCGAGAAGATGCTCGCCATGATGTACGGCGACCGCTGCATCGAGGACCTCTGGCTCCCCTACTTCTGTGTCTCCACCAACATCAGCCGCACCGAGCTGATGGTGCATCGCCAGGGCTCGCTGATCGACGCCGTCTCCGCCAGTATGACCATCCCCGGGGTGACGCCGCCGATCGTCTTCGGTAACGGCGACCTGCTCGTCGATGGCGGCGTGCTCGACAACCTGCCGATCGACGCCATGCGTCGCGAGGGGCCGGGCCCGATCATCGCGTCCGACGTTTCCGCCACCCACGACGTGCGCGCCGACCCCAGCTACCGGCGCACGCCCAGCCCCTGGCAGCTGCTCGCCGAGCGCTTCCGGCCGCGCGCCCACCGCCGCTCCTTCCCCAACATCCTGCGGCTCGTCCACCGCTCGGCGATCCTGGCGAGCGACGTCTACGCCAAGCAGGCCAAGCGCGACATCGAGCTCTACCTCGATCTGCCGATGGACGGCTTCGACCTCTTCGACATGCCGGCGCTGCCGCGCATCGCCGAGCTCGGCTACGAGTTCACGCGCGCGCAGCTCGCCGAGGGCGCCACCAGGGCGGCCCTCGGCGTTGGCGCCGCACCAGCCCGGTGATCAACGCCGCGCGCGGTAGTTGATGATCAGCTCGTCGCCGCTCTGCGGCGCCAGGGCACGCAAGGACACCACCTGGCCCGGCGTGACAGTGCCGGCGATCTTCTCGACGTCGGCTACGGTCTTGACCGGCTGCCCGTTGATCTCGAGCACCACCATGCCCGGGCGCACGCCACCCTCGGCGGCGCCACCCAGCGGCGCCACGTTGGAGATCACCACCCCGCTCGAGCGGTCGATGCCGAGCTCGCGCGCGGTGTCGGGGGTGAGCGCCTCGACGCGGAAGCCGAGAGCCTCCTCGACGGCGTGGCGCTCTGCCGGCTTGCTGGCGGTCTGCTCGCCGTTCTCGAACGCTCCGAGGGTCACCGTCACGTCCCGCTTCTGGCCCTTGCGGTAGATGGTGAGCGTCACCTTCTCGCCAGGCTGGTGCTGGGCGAGGCTGGTGGTGAGACTGGTGGCGTCCTTGACCGTCTGCCCGTCGACGGCGACGACGACGTCGCCGAGCTGCATCCCGGCCTTTGCCGCCGGCGAGTCCGCCTGCACCACCACCACCTCGGCGCCGCTGATCGACGGCAGGTGGTAGACCTCGGCGTCGGCCTCGCTGACGCTCTGGATCTGCACCCCGAGCTGTGGCCGCCGCACGTGGCCGTACTGCAGGATGTCCGACACCGCCTTGCGGGCGATGTTGATGGGAATGGCGAAGCCGTAGCCGACGAAGCGCTCGCCACCGAAGATGGCGGTGTTGATACCGACCACCCTGCCGTCGAGGTCGACCAGGGGACCGCCGGAGTTGCCGGGGTTGATCGCCGCGTCGGTCTGGATGAAGGCCTCGAGGTTGCTGGGGTTGCCGGTGAGCTGCCGCCCCTTGGCGCTGACGATGCCGGCGGTGACCGTGAACTGCAGCTCGAGCGGTGAGCCGAGGGCGAGCACCCAGTCGCCCACCTGCAAGGCGTCGGAGTTGCCGAGCTGGGCAGTGGGCAGCTTCTCGCCCGGCTTCGGGTCGACCTTGAGCACGGCGACGTCGGTCATCTCGTCGCTACCCACCACCTTGGCGGTGTACTCGCGGCCGTCGACGAGACGCACCAGCACCTCGTCGGTGTCGGCGACCACGTGGTTGTTGGTGATGACGTGCCCTTCGTTGTCGAAGATGAACCCCGACCCGGCGCCCCCCACCGGCTGCCCATCGCCGTCGTCGCCGCCCGGAGGCAAACCGAAGAAGCGGCGGAACGGCTCCGGAATCTGCTGCTGCTGGGTCATCGCCGAGGCCTTCTTCTCGACCTGGATGAAGACCACCGCCGGCAGCGCGTGGCTGGAGGCGCCACGGAAGGCGGCCGAGAGCGCGTGCGCCGCGTCCTGTTGCGCGGCGGTGGCGGTATCGCCGATCTGTCCGCGAATGGGCGGGGGGGTATCGCTGCCGCGTTGCGCGTGCAGCGCGCCCCGTTCGCCGCCACAGGCGGCGAGAACGAGGACGCCGATGGCCAAGGCCCGTCTCCGGAGTCTGCGAGGCATGCTGATCTCCCTTGTGTACGACTGTGGTTCGCGCATCGCAGAGCGGTTGGTTAGCAAGGGTCGAGCCAGAGCGCCAAGCGAACCACAACGTCCAGCTGGTCTTCAGCTTATCGTCGTGTCGCGGTGCGGACCGCTCTCGCCATGGCGCCATTTTGGCATTCGCCGCCATCCCTCCTGCCCGGCCGGGAGCGCGGCGACGGGCGCCTCGGCGCTGCGCCCCTGCTGGCGCTGCTCGAGCGGACGGGACCTGGCCCCGCCGCCAGCTCTCGGCGAGGAACAGATGAGCGATCGGTGCGCCATCGCGGTAGTGGAGCTGCCGGCGGTCGACGACGTGGAAGCGCCGCGACGCCTCCGCCTCGACGGCCGCCGGAATCACCAGCCATGTGCGTGCGGCCAGGCCCGAGGGCAACGCCGGCACCAGGTCGACATCGCCCGCCGGCCGCAGCGGGTCGAGCGCGCGCCAGGGGCGGCGGCGGTAGAGGCCAGAGGCGAGCTGCACCGCGGCGACGGTATCGACGGGGCGGAAGAAGCTCGTCCGGTTGGCGGCGCCATGGCGATATCTGGGCGGTAGCCGCGGTGGAAGCAGCGCTCCCGGCAGCAGCACGAGGGAATGGCCGCCACCCTCGTCGGCGAGCCACACCCCGAGCCGGGTGGCTGCGGTGCCGTGGACCCGCAGCGTGCCGGGATCCTCCGCCCAGGCGACGAAGAGCGCCCAGCCGTTGATCGCCACCACCAGCGCCAGCGCCACCGCCGCCAGGGCGCCGCACAGCGGCGCCGCGAGCCGGCGCCGCATCGCCTCCCAGAGAGCCATGCCGCCAAGCGCCGCCGTGACACAGGCCCAGGGCGCGAGGCTGAGAACGCGGTAGGGGTACGGCGGCCCCTCCCCCGACGTCGAGAGCACGCCGCCCAGCACCATCACCAGCGGCCAGGAGAGCAGCAGGCGGCGCCGCCATCCGGGTAGCCGGGCCGCCACCGCCAGGCCGCCGAGCAGGAGGAGGCCGGTCACCGGGTCGAGCATCGGGAACCCCGGCAGGTTGTCGCGGGCGTACTCGCCACCGTGGACGTGGAACATCGCCAGGTGGCCGGCGAGGTTGCGACCGAGGGTGGCCCAGAGCTCGCCGCCGCTCTGTCGGCGGAAGACCGACAGCTCGGCGGCTCGCACGCCGAGGAATCCGCCGGGCCCGCGGTGGAGAGCGGCGACCAGCGGTGCCGCCACCCCGAGGCTTCCCGCCGCCAGGACGCCCAGCCGGGCGGCCGCCGGTCGCCTCGACGCCGCGCCACGGCGGGCAGCGAGGACCTCCCAGCCCAACCAGACCACCGCCTGCAGGAGCGCTAGCCGCGCCGCGACGTAGGTGTACAGGCCCAGCCCCAGGAGCCCACCGGCGGCGAGGGCGGGTGCCAGCCGCCCGCGGCGCAGCGCCGCCGCCAGGCAGGCGAGCGCAGCGAGCTCGAGCGTGACCATCAGCACCGCGTCCCAGCCGGTGCGGCCGTTCCGCGCCGCCCAGTGCGAGCAGGCCAGCAGGAAGGCGGCGAGCAGGCCGGTGCGACGATTGCCGAGCTGCGCTCCCAACAGGTAGAGGAGAGGCACGGCGAGCAGGCTCGGCAGCACCGACACCAGCCGGATGCCGACGAGGCCGTCACCGCCCAGCTCCATCACCGTCGACGCGAAGGCGAGGTAGAGGTTGGAGGTCTCCACCCACCCCGGCACCAGCAGGGGTCGCGAGCCGAGCAGCGAGAGGTTCGGCGCGAGCCGCCAGGCGAGCGCGTTGCGGGCGGTGAGCACCTCGTCGACGTAGAGCCCCGGCGGCACGCCGCCGAGGCGCCAGCAGCGGAAGCCGACGGCGAGGGCGGCGACACCGAGCGCCGCACCCACGAGGAGCCTCGCCGCGCGACGGCTCGGACCCGCGGTGGCGGCACCAGCCTTCGCCACCAGCGCCGCACCGCGGCTGGAGAGCGACGTGCCCTCCGCGCCGCCGACTCGATGCCCAGGCTCCGCGCTCACGGCACCGCCGCTGCCGCGCGACG
This sequence comes from Thermoanaerobaculia bacterium, assembly GCA_963837455.1. Lineage (GTDB taxonomy): Bacteria > Acidobacteriota > Thermoanaerobaculia > Multivoradales > JAIOJS01 > DASYQD01. Next base: position 1,055,573 of record CAWINM010000001.1, read on the forward strand.
TGGGACGGCAACCGTCGACAGATCCTCCGCCGCGGAGGTGGCCGGGAACACCGCGCGCGCCTCGGCGAGCAGGTCCGCTACCGTCTCGGCACCGCCCTCCTGGTAGCGGGCGCTGAAGTGAGTGAGCACGAGGCGCCGGGCGCCGGCCCGCCGTGCCACGGCTGCCGCCTCGGCAGCCGTGGAGTGCCCGCGAGCCGCCGCCATGTCGCGTCGCCGCTCGCCGAACGTCGCTTCGTGCACCAGCAGGTCGACGTCGCGGGCCAGCTCGACGGCGGCATCGCAGGGGCGGGTGTCGCCGCAGAGGGCGACGGCGCGTCCCGGCAGGGCAGGTCCCGTGAGCTCGGCTCCCCGCACCTCGTGCCCGTCGGCGAGGACCACGCTGCCGCCTCCCTTGAGGACGCCGAGCTCGGGGCCGAAGGGCACGCCGATCGCCGCGGCGCGCTCGGCATCGAGGCGTCCTGCACGGGCGGCCTCCTCGACGCGGAACCCGAAGGAGGCGACGCCGTGCACGAGCGGCAGGCAGCGCACCGCCACGCCCTCGGCGTCGACGACCGGCCCCGGGGCGAGCTCGTGCACCACCAGGGGGAACGTGCAGCCGGCCTGTGCCGCCCGCAGGGTGACGCGCAGCAGCTCGTCGAGACCGGCGGGGCCGTAGACGTCGACGGCGTGCTCCACCCCCAGCATGCTGAGGCTGGTGAGCAGCCCGGGCAGCCCGTAGAGGTGGTCACCGTGGAGGTGAGTGAGGAAGATGCGCCGGATCTGCGGCGGCCGCAGGGGCGTGCGCAGCAGCTGGTGCTGGGTCGCCTCGCCGCAGTCGAAGAGCCAGATCTCGCTCCGCTCGGACAACCGCAGGGCCGTCGACGCGACGTTGCGGCGGCGCGTCGGCATCGCCGAGCCGGTGCCGAGGAAGGTGAGCTCCATGCCGCCGGGACGCTACACCACGGGCGGCGGCCGGCACGCCGCGTCGCTTCAGGCGACCGTCTCGAGACCCGGCGGCGCCACCGGGTGACGCGGCTCGCCGCGCGACACCACCACCGCCGCCGCCAGGTCGCCGGTGACATTGAGGGTGGTGCGGCACATGTCGAGGAAGCGGTCGACGCCGAGGATCATGCCGATCCCCTCCGGCGGCACGCCGACCATGCCGAGGATCAGCGCCACCACCGGGATCGAGCCTGCCGGCACGCCGGCGGTGCCGATGCCGCCGAGCACGCAGATGAAGACCACCAGCGCCTGCTGCGCGAGGGCGAGGTGGACGCCGTAGAACTGCGCCAGGAACAGCACCGTCACCCCTTCGAAGAGGGCGGTGCCGTTCTGGTTGGCGGTGGCACCGATGGTGAGCACGAAGCGCGAGATCTGCGGCGGCAGCAGCAGGTTCTTCTCCGCCACCTCGAGTGCCGTCGGCAGCGTGGCGTTGGAGGAGGCGGTCGAGAAGGCGGTGACCATCGCCTCCTGGACGCCGCGGAAGAAGAAGCGCGGGCTCATGCCGCCGAGGAGCTTGACGGCCAGCGAGTAGACGACGAACTGGTGGATGGCGAGAGCGAGCAGCACCACGCCGACGTAGCGGGCGAGCTGGAAGAGGATCTCCCAGCCGAGCTGTGCGGTGAGGGTGAACAGCAGCGCCGACACACCGACGGGGGCGAAGGAGATGACCAGCTGGATGAGCGTCATGGTGACGTCGTAGAGACCCTCGAGCGCCTCCTGGAAGCGACGCGCCGCCGCCGTCGGCGTGAGAGTGAGGCCCACCCCCACCATCAACGAGAAGAACATCCAGGCCAACATCTCGTTATTGGCCGCCGCCCGTGCCGGGTTGTCGGGGATGATCTGCACCAGCAGGTCGAGACCGGTCTTCGGCGCGCTGGCGCTGGTGGCGACCGCCGCCGCACGCTCGGCGGCGCCGGCCGAGAGGCGGGCCCGCATCTGCGCCGACATCCCCTCCCCGGGGCGCAGCACGTTGACCAGCAGCAGCCCGAGCAGCACGGCGATTCCCGACACCACGACGGTGTAGGCAAGCGTCTTCGCCCCCACCCTGCCGAGGCTGCGCACGTCTCCCAGCCCCGCCACGCCGAGCGCCAGCGCCGCGAAGATCAGCGGCAGCACGAGCATGAACAGCAGGCGCAGGAAGATCTGGCCCAGCGGCTGCGTCACGTAGTGCACGAAGCCCGCGAGCAGCGGTGAGTCGCCGGCGAGGAAGTAGGCGGCCACCCCACCGCCGATGCCGACGAGGCCGCCGATCAGCATCTTGGTGTGGAGGGGGATTCGCACGGTCCGCGAAGTATGTCGACGACGGGCCGCGGTGACAAGCACCGCCGCGAAGCGCGCCGCCGGGGCAGCATTGGTGGCGCAGTCGCCATGCACCGGCGGCGTTCGCTCGCCGGTAGGATGGCGTCCGTGCCGGACGCCGCCGAGCGCTGCAAGATCGCTTTCATCGGCAGCCATGGAGTGGGCAAGACCACCCTCGCCTTCGGGCTCGCGGCCCGTCTCAAGGCGCGCGACCTGTCGCTCGAGGTGGTGCACGAGGTGGCCCGCCGCTGTCCGCTGCCGATCAACGAGGAGACCAGCGTCGCCGCGCAGTCATGGATCCTGCACACCCAGGTCGCCGAGGAGCTGGTGGCCGCCGCGCGCTACCCGGTGGTGCTCTGCGATCGCAGCGTGCTCGACAACTACGTCTACCTGCTGCTCGCCGCCGGCGAGCGCGAGCCGCTCACCCGCCTGGTCGACGACTGGATGACCTCGTACCAGCTGCTGGTACACGTGCCGATCATCGGTCGGCTGCAACCGGACGGCATCCGCGCCGCCGACCCGGCGTTCCAGCAGCTCGTCGAGGAGAGACTCGAACGCGAGCTCGCCCGTCGGCGCCTCGAGCCGCTGCGCCTCGACCCGGCGGCGCGCGAGGGGTGGCTCGACGGCGTCGAGCTCGCCGCCTGGAGGGTGCTGCAGCCGGCACAGCTGCCGTTGCTCTAGCGTTGCGACCCATGGCTCTGCCGCACGAGTCGGCGCGGTGCAGCGCGGCGGGGATCGAAGGGAACCGGCGGGTTGAGTGGGGCTGCCCGCCGGGTCGTTGGGTACCCTCGCGCTCACGGGCGGCGCTCGGCGATCCGCCTCCCCATCGGTTCCGTAGGGATGCTGTCCACCACGACCCCCGACCCAGAGGAGAAGCCATGAAACGTCGCGCCTGCCTGCCCCTACTCGTCCTCACCACCGTCGTTCCCGCCGCCTTCCCTGCCACCGCCCAGCCCACCACGGCGATGCCGCGCATGTTCGTCGTCCACGTCGAGAGGGTGATGCCCTCGAGGCTCGCCGACTACGAGGCGACGACCCGGGAGTTCATCTCGCTCGTCGAACAGAATCACGCGCAGGCGCCGCTGTTCTCGTTCACCACGCTGCAGGCCGAGGACCTCTCCTACGCCTACCTCGCCCCCGTCCGCAGCCTCGCCGCGACCGACGCCATCAACGCCGACTTCGACGCTCTCGGCAGGGCGGTCGGGCAGCAGAAGTGGCTCGACCTCATCCACCGCAACGGCGCCACCCTCGAGGGCATCGACGAGAACGTCTTCGTCGAGGTGCCCGAGGCCTCCTACTGGCCACCCAATGCCGCCACCACGCCACAGAATGCGCGCGTCTACGAGCTCGACTTCTACCGGGTGGTGCCGGGGATGGAGGATGGCGCCATGCAGGCCGCTTTGGCTTGGAAGGATCTCTTCACCAGTCACCAGGTGCCCTTCGGCTACAGCGTCTTCCGCCTCTCGCTCGGGCAGGGGATGCCGCTCTGGGTGGTGAGCATTCCGGCCAGGGACGCCGCTGACCTGGCGACGATCCAGGAGGGCTCGCGCAAGGCCATCGGGGCAGAGGCATGGCAGGCGCAGATGGGGAAGACCCTGGCCATCACCCGCGGCTTCGAGGTCAAGCGCTATACGGTTCGACCCGACCTCTCGCTGGCGCCGGCGGGAGCCATGCCGGACGCGCCCTGAGCGGCCGACCCTGCGGGCGCGCAGGGCGTCGCGGCGGGGGGGCGACCCGTCGTGCGGCCCGGAGGGAGCCGCCGATCGTCGGGCGCGAACGGCACGGGACCGGCCTTCGCCTCTCTCACCGCCGCGGTTTCGGCAGACACGGCCCGGGCTCGCCCTCCGCGTCGTCGCGCGGGGCGGCGGCCGGTCGCGATGACGTAGGCTCCCCTCGCCGTGGCGCCTGCACCCGGCCCGCGGCTTGCACCCGGATACCCCGTTGCGACGCGCCGGCATCCTCCTCCACCCCACCTCGCTCCCCGGTCCCTACGGCGTCGGTGACGTCGGCCGTGGCGCCACGGCGTTCCTCGATTGGGCCGCCGCCGCCGGGGTAGGTCTCTGGCAGGTGCTGCCGTTGACGCCGCCCGACGCTGGGGGGTCTCCCTACACGGCGCTCTCCGCCTTCGCCGGCAACCCGCTCCTGATCTCGCCCGACGCTCTGGTGGAGGACGGGCTGCTGCCAGCCTCGGCGCTCTCCCCGCCGCCGGTACTCGCCGCCGACCGGGTCGACTTCCCCGCCGTCGCGCACTGGAAGGACACGCTGCTGCGGGAGGCCTGGGAGCGCTTCCGACACGATGGCGCCGGCGCCCTGCGCGACCGCTTCCGCGACTTCGCCGCCGACACGCGACACGCGCCCTGGCTCGGCGACTGGGAGCTCTTCCGCGCCCTCGAGCGGCGCGAGGGTGGGCGTCCCTGGAACGAGTGGCCGCCGCCGCTGGCGCGCCGCGAGCCGGCGGCGCTCGACGCCGCGCGCCGCGAGCTGCTCGTCGAAACCGGCTTCCAGCGCTTCGCCCAGTTCGTCTTCTTCCAGCAGTGGGGACAGCTACGCGGAGCTGCGGCACGACGGGGCGTCCGCCTCCTCGGCGACCTCCCTATCTACGTCGCCCACCACAGCGCCGACGTCTGGGCGCACCAGGCGCTCTTCGACCTCGACGCCGACGGACGCTCGCGGCACGTCGCCGGCGTTCCCCCCGACTACTTCAGCCCCACCGGCCAGCGCTGGGGCAACCCGCTCTACCGCTGGGACCGCATGGCCGCCGACGGCTACCGCTGGTGGGTCGATCGCCTGCGCGCCAGCCTCGAGCTCACCGACCTCGTGCGCATCGACCACTTCCGCGCCCTCGCCGCCTACTGGCAGGTGCCGGCGAGCGAGCCCACCGCACTGCGCGGCGAATGGGTCGCAGGGCCGGGGATGGCACTGCTCGCCGCCCTGCGTCGCGGCCTCGGCGGCCTGCCCATCGTCGCCGAGGATCTCGGCACCATCACCCCCGACGTCGAGGCGCTGCGCGAGGCGGCCGGGCTGCCGGGAATGAAGGTCCTGCAGTTTGCCTTCGACGAGGATGACAGCGGCCACCTGCCGCACCACCACACCCCGCGCTCGGTCGTCTACACCGGCACGCACGACAACGACACCACCGTCGGCTGGTTCCGCGACCTGGGCGCGGCCTCGCGGGCGCGCCTCGCCGACTACCTGGGCGCCGACGGCGAGCCGCACTGGCAGCTCATCCGCAGCGCCTACACCTCGGTCGCCGACCTTGCCGTGGTGCCGATGCAGGACGTCCTCGGCCTCGGCAGCGAGGCGCGGATGAACCTGCCCGGGCGCGCCGACGGCAACTGGGGCTGGCGGGTGCCGCCGGGGCTGCCGCGCGGCGACGAGCCGGCGCGGCTGCGCCGGCTCGCCCTGCTCAGCGGCCGCCTGGGCTGGCAGGAGTCACCGGCCTCGGAACCGCCTCCCGACCCTGGCGGCGATGCGGGCGCCGCCCTTGCCGGCACCGCCGCTGCCACCCGGCGGCCCGGCTGAGGCAGAATGCCGCCCATGAGTGCCGACATCCAACGCGTTCATTCGGGCTCCCCCTACGAGCAGCGTTACGGCTTCTGCCGCGCCTGGCGTCGCGGACGTCGCGTCGAGGTCGCCGGCACGGCGCCCATCCCCCGCCCGGGCGAGCCGCTCGCCGACGACGCCTACCGCCAGGCGCTGCGCTGCGGCGAGATCGCCGCCGAGGCCCTGGCACGGCTCGGCGCCGGTCTCGGGGACGTCGTGCGCACCCGCCTCTACATCACCGATGCCGCGGACGCCGAAGCCATCGGCCGCGCCCACCACGAGCTATTCGGCGCCGCACCACCGGTGGCGACCATGGTGGTGACCCGGTTGCTCGACCCGCGATGGAAGGTCGAGATCGAGGTCGAGGCGGAGCTGGCGATGGAAGGAGAGACCCCCGATGTCGACATTTGCCAATACCGCGGGCGCGGGCGCAGAGGCTACCGCCGCGTACGTGCGGGCGCTGCTCGAGCTGCTCGGCGACCGCGACCCGCTGGTGGTGGCCGCGGAGATGGTGCCGGCGCTCGAGCGGGCGGTGGCGGGCCTCGACGAAGCCCGACTGCGGCGCCCCGAACGCCCCGGCAAGTGGTCGATCAGCGAGGTGGTGGCCCACCTCGCCGACAGCGAGCTGGTGTGGGGCTACCGGCTGCGTCGCGTGCTCGCCGAGGAGCGGCCGACCCTCAGCGGCTACGACCAGGACCGCTGGGCCGAGCGGCTGCGCTACCGCGACGCCACGCTCGCCGAGTCGATGGCGCTCTTCGCGGCTCTGCGCGCAGCCAACCTGCGCCTGCTGCGCGCCGCCGGTGCGGCCGACCTCCAGCGCGTGGGCCTGCACGACGAACGCGGCGAGGAGAGCGTCGCCCGCATGCTCGAGCTCTACGCCGCCCACGATCTCGTCCACCGTCGCCAGATCGAGCGCATCAAGGCCACGCTCGGCTAGCGAGCGATCGCGGCTCGCCAGGCGCGGCAGCCGTCCGGGCCGCGCCGCCACTCATGTCGGCGGAGCGAGGAAGCTGGTCTCGTACTGGCGGCGGAACTCGGCCTGCATGCTGTCGTCGAGCCAGCGCGCGATCGCCTGCCGGTACTCGGGCTTGGGCCGCTCGACGAGCAACGCGCGATTGACATCGGCGATGACGCGCCGCCCCCAGGCGGTCTTCGGGCAGACGACGTGCCCGAGGGTGTAGTGGGGAAGCTCGACGAGCGGCAGAGTCACCACCTCGTCCGCGACGCCATGCTCGCGGGCGAGGTAGAGCGCCTCGTAGGGGTAGCCGAGCACGTAGTCGACGCTTCCCTTCCGCAGCATCTCGAAGAGGCCACGATAGACGTCCTCACCGTGGCGCCAGTAGACGTAGGAGCTCTCCTTGGTGGGCTCGAGCAGGCCGTCGACGGTGGGGCCGTAGGAGCGGCCGACCACCACCGCGAGCCGCAGGTCGTGGTTGGCGAGGAGCCTGGCGAGCGACACCGGCCCGGGAGCGCCCCCGGTGAAGCGCGGCACGGCGTCGCGCCGCACGGTGATGCCATTGGGGGGCAGGATGAGGTCGGGTAGCGAGTACTCGAGAACCCGCTCGCGGTCACGGGTGCGGATGTAGGCCGCCGAGCAGACATGGTCACCGGCCTTGAGCCGGTTCATGATCGTCGTCGCCTCGGCGACCTGCTCGCGATGCGTGTAGCCGGGCAGCTGGCGCTGCAGCAGGTGGACGACGACGTCCGCGATCCCCTGCCCCTGGTCCTTCCCCTGCTGGATGTAGAACGGAGGAAAGTCCATCGTCAGCCAGGTGATCTGGTCGGCCACTGCCGGCCCGCCACCGGCCAGCGCGACGGCGACGAGCAAGACCGCTACGGAGAGGCGAGAGCCGGCGGCACGATGCATCGGTGGTGGCGTCGAGTATCCCACACGGCACCGACGCGGCCGGCATCGAGCCTCTCGGGGCGCGGGTCTCAGCGGGCAGCGCGATCGCCGGTCGGCGGCAGCAGCGAGCGGCCGTCGAGAGCGAGCAGCGCGGGGTCGGCCGGCGAGGCGCCGAGCAGCACCGCCGCCGTCGGGTAGATGTCGACCAGCCGGACCAGCTCGGGCAGGCGCGCCGCCTCGACGCCGGGACCGTTGAGCACCAGCGGTGTGAAGATCGCCTCGCGCTCGAAGTTGCCGTGGTCCCCCTTCTGGCCACGCAGGAACGAGTACCCGGGAAGGGCCGTGACCACCAGGTCGCCGGCGAAGCGGCTGGGCTCGAAAGCCTTGGCGGCGAGCGCCGGAGCGCCGGGGAAGTGTGCCGCGAGGGTGCGGCGGATCCACTCCTGGCGCGTGTGGTAGCAGCTCTCGCCGACCGCTCCCTCGCGACAGACCAGCGGCGCCGCCACGGTGTCGTCGAGGTAGCCGAAGGGATCGCTCGTCGCATCGGCGGCGACGGCATAGGCGAAGGTGGAACCATCGGGTCCGGCCAGCACGCGCGCGTGGCGGCTGCCGCTGGCGAACACCTCCACCACCTGACCTCGCGGCGTCACCAGCACCTGGGCCACGCCGGCGAGCTCGGCGATCGCCGGCGCCAGCACCAGCGGGTCGGGCCGGCGTCGCGCCCTCGCCTCCTCGCGCCGCGCCGCCGGCTGCCCCGGCGCCCAGCCCCCCTGCGGATCGCGCAGGTAGACGCTGGTGATGTTGGAGCCCCCGGAGACCAGCAGCACATCGGGCCACTCCGTCCACACCTTGCCGATCCGGTCGCGCACCACCACCTGCGAGACGCTCGAGGCGTCGAACGCCACCCACCCGCGCGCGCGGAAGAAGCGCTGCAGGTCGACCTGGGTTCCCGAGGCCACCATGCCGTGGTCGCCGAACAGCAGCACGGTGGTGTCGGCGAGCAGCGGTTTGCCGTCGGCGCCGCGACGGTCGTCGAGGGCGGTGAGCACCTCGCCGAGCAGCTGGTCGGTGGCGACCAGCGCCTGGCGCACCTCGGGCGAGTCGGGGCCGTGGAAGTGGCCGGCCAGGTCGACGGCGTTGAACACCAGGAGGGCAAGGGGTGGCGGGTCGGGACCGCGCAGCTCGCGTAGCAGCTTGTCGACCGGGCCGCGGTCTCCGTCGTAGCGGGTGATGCCGGCGACCTCGAGGGCGGCGTCGCGCATGTTGGCGCCGCGGGTGAGAATGCTCTGCGAGCCGTCCCAGCGTCCTTCGAAGACGGTTACCGTCCGCATGCCGACCTCGCGCGCGGCGTCGAAGAGATTCGGCGCCGGCCACTGCCAGGCGTCAGGCTCCGTGACGTAGCGGACGACGCGGCGGTGCTCGCGATCGAAGGCGTGCACGGCGTCGGGCTCCGGATTGTCGGGCGGGCAGTAGCGACCCGAGAGCAGCTCCGGCACCGACGGCGAGGTTGCCGATGGGAAGGTGGCGAAGGCGGTGGTGCGCAGGGTGGGCCGCCGGGCCATGAGGTCGGCGAGGCGCGGCATCGCCCCCGCGGCGAGGGCGCGATCGAAGGCGCGCGTCGGCAGGCCGTCGATCATCACCAGCAACAGCCGCCGCGAGCCGGGGGCGAGCCGCGGCAGCGCCGCCACCCGCTCGCCGACGGCGGGACTCCGAGGCGACGCGGGCGCGATGGGTCCCGCGCCCAGCAGCGCCACCGCCAGGACCGGTGCCGCCCATGCCCCGGGGCACACCCGGCGCCGAGAGGAACCTCCGGCCGCGGCAGGGGGACGTACGATCCAGTGAGGGGCACGAGCGCGGCGAAGGCCATGCACGCCCAGAGCGTGTCACGGAATTGTAACGCCCGCCGAAGGCGCGCTCATCCGCCGGGTCCGCGATCCGTCCTACGGGGTGATGCCGAGCAGACGGCGGAAAGCGCGAGTCATGTGACTCTGGTCGGCGAAGCCGCTGGCGAGCGCGATCGTCGAGAGGCCCTCGCTCTCCGAGCGCCGGAGCGCCGCGGCACGTTGCACGCGCTCCCGCCGCAGGAAGGCGCCGGGCGAACAGCCGACGAAGCGCCGAGAGCAGCCCTCGCGACCGGCGAAGCGGTCACGATGCGTCGTCCCGGGCGGGTTGTAGAGCAGGATTGGCGAGGCGCAGACCCCGGGAGCGCCGGCCGCCGTCGTCAGGTAGGTGCCGTGGGTGACGAAAACGAAGTGCGCGGCGTCGTGGGTGTGGCGCTGCACGTCGCGGCACGGATCGGCGCGCACCAGCGCCAACGAGAAGCCACCGGCGTCCACCTCGTGCTGGAAGCGGCCGTAGAGCTCACCGTGTGTCAACCGCGCGGGCAGCCCTCGCTCGCGGCCGGCAATGACCTTGGCGCGGCCGCAGCGGGCCGGGAAATGCGAGGCGCTCATCGACTCAGCTGGCGCCGCCCCCCAGGCGCTCGCGCAACAGCTTCTGCAGGAGCTGCGGATTGGCGCGGCCGCCTGTCTCCTGCATCACCTGCCCGACGAACCAGCCGAGCAGGCCGGTGCGCCCCCCGCGGTAGGCCGCGGCGTTGACCGGCTCGCGGTCGAGGACGCGCGCCACCGCCTCGCCGAGCGCGCGCTCGTCGCTGAGCTGCGCGAGGCCGCGTGCGGCGACGATCGCCCCGGCGCTGCCAGCGCCGCGGATCATCTCGCCGAGCACCGACTTCGCAGCCGTCGCCGAGAGAGTGCCGCCGTCGACGAGCGCCAGCAGCTCGGCGAGGGCGGCGCCGTCGAGGGGGGCCGCGGCGAGATCGACCCTGGCGGCATCGAGCTCGCGTCGCAGCTCGTTGGCGACCCAGCCGGCGAGTGGTCGCGCCGCGGCGCCGGCGGCGACGCCGTCCTCGAACAGCCGCCGCAGAGAGGGCTCGGTGACCAGCACCCGCGCCGCGTCGAGGGCCAGGCCGTGCCGATCGGACATCGCGGCGGCACCCTCGCGCTGCTCGAGCGAGAGCCCGGCGAGCGGATCGCCCGGTGCGGAAGCGGCCGCGGCGCCCACGCCGGTCGCCATCGTGCCGTCGGGGTCGGGGTTCTCGGCGGCCAGCACCGCGGCCGCCGCGGTTCGCTCCGGCTTGGCGCCCACCCTGCCGCCACGCCCCGCCGTCGTTGCGCCGGCGGCGCCCTGCTCCCGGCTCGCCAGCTTCGCCCAGGTGTCCTTGAGGGTGACGATGCGGTTGAAGGCGCGCCGCCCCGCCACCGCCGCCTCCGGCTCGAGGTAGAAGTAGCCCAGACGCTCGAACTGGAAGCGGCTGCCCGGCGCGGCGGCGGCAAGACTGGGCTCGCCTTTGGCCGCGGCGAGGGTCTGCAACGACTCCGGGTTGAGCGCCCGCCGGTAGTCCCCGGCGGTGTCGGGGTGCTCGTCGCGAAAGAGCCGGTCGTAGAGCCGCGCCTCGACGTCGACGGCGTGGGCGGCGGCGACCCAGTGCAGCGTGCCCGGCACCTTGCGCCCTGCCGGCGCGGCGCCACCCCGCGTCGACGGGTCGTAGCTGCAGCGCACCTCCACCACCGCGCCGCCTTCGTCCTTGACGACGCCCGTGCAGCGCACTACGTAGGCGTAGCGCAACCGCACCTCGGCGCCGGGGGCGAGCCGGTGCCAGCCGCGCGGGGGCTGCTCGGCGAAGTCGTCGCGCTCGATCCATAGCTCGTGACCGAAGGGGAGCGGGCGCGACCCCTCCTTCGGCACGTCGCGTGGCCACCAGGGGGCGTCGAGGCTCTCCTCGCGCCCCTCCGGCCAGTTCTCCACCACCAGCTTGAGCGGCCGCAGCACGCACAGCGCCCGCGGCGCTCTGGTGTTGAGGTCCTCGCGCACGGCGTGCTCGAGCAGGGCGACGTCGACCGTGCTCTGCGCCTTGGCGACGCCGATGCGGTCGCAGAAGGCGCGGATCGCCTCCGCCGTGTAGCCGCGGCGCCGCAGCCCGGAGAGCGTCGGCATGCGCGGGTCGTCCCACCCGGCGACCAACCCCGCCTCCACCAGCTCGAGCAGCTTGCGCTTGCTCATCACCGTGTAGTTGAGGTTGAGGCGGGCGAACTCGTACTGGTGCGGGCGCGGCTCGGGCCAGTCGACGGCGGCGAGCAGCCAGTCGTAGAGCTCGCGGTTGTTCTCGAACTCGAGGGTGCACAGCGAGTGGCTGATCCCTTCGATGGCGTCCGAGAGCGGATGGATGAAGTCGTACATCGGGTAGATGCACCACGCGTCGCCGCGCCGGTAGTGCTCGGCATGGCGGATTCGGTAGAGCAGTGGGTCGCGCATCTTCATGTTCGCCGCCGCCATGTCGATGCGGGCGCGCAGCACGGCGGCGCCATCGGCGAGCTCGCCGCCCCGCATGCGGCGCAGCAGCGCCAGGTTCTCGTCGACACCGCGGTCGCGGTAGGGGCTGGGCCGGCCGGGCTCGGTGACCGTGCCCCGGTAGGCACGGATCTCCTCCTCGGAGAGCTCGTCGACGTAGGCCAGGCCCTTGGTCACCAGCAGCTCGGCGAGCTCGTAGAGGCGCTCGAAATAGTCGGAGGCGAAGAACAGCTGGTCGCCCCAGTCGAAGCCCAGCCAGTGCACGTCGCGCTCGATCGCCTCGACGTACTCGATGTCCTCGGTGAGGGGGTTGCTGTCGTCGAAGCGCAGGTGGCAGACCCCGCCATACTCGCGCGCCAGCCCGAAGTTGAGACAGATCGCCTTGGCGTGCCCGATGTGCGGGTAGCCGTTGGGCTCGGGTGGGAAGCGGGTGACCACCCGGTGATGGCGGCCGGCGGCGAGGTCGGCGCGCACGATGTCGCGGATGAAGTCCTCGCCGGGCCCGGCGGGCGTCGGGGCACGATCTGATGGTCTGCTGTGGTCGGGCGCAGGTTCGCTCATGGCGGGCAAACTCTATCGCCGCCGCGGCGGCGGCGCTCGCGCGGGGACGAGCTCCTCGCGCGGCACTACAATCAGCTCGACCATGAGCGGCGCCACCCAGCATGCCGTCGACATCGCTGTCTGCGACCGACACGGCCTGCGCTACAACCGCGCGACCGAGAACGGCTGCGTGCGCTGCCGACGCGAGGCCGGAGCGCGCACGCCCGCCACCGGCAGCGACGGGCGCGCCGCCGCCGCCGGCGAGCGGGAGGCCTCGGCGCCGATCCAGTTGCTGCTCGCCGCCGCCCTCATCGTCGGCACCGGCATCCTGTTGTGGAATGCGCAGCCGGCGGTGCTCTCCGGGTTCCTGTCGCCGGCCGCGCCGGGGCGTGGCACGACGGCGAGCGCGCCCGGGCTGCCAGCCGGCTGGGCGCCCGACCTCGGCACGCCGCCCGCCTCGCCGGCTCCCGCGGCCGCCATCGATCCTGCCGCGGCTCAGCGGCAGGCGAACGAGCTCCTGCGCCAGCTCCAGGAGGGCCAGCAGCAGCAGCGACGGCAGCTGGAAGGTGCTACCGGCGCCAGCGGCGATCCGCCGCCCTGAGCTCCGCACCGTGCGGGGCGCGGCGCTGCGACCGACGGCGTCTCACCCCTCGTAGATGGCGTCGAGCGTCGCCGGGTGACGGCGAAAGAGCATCCCCACCAGGTGCGGGGCGACGAAGGTCCAATAGATCGCCACCGCGCCCCCGAGCAGCGCGCCGAGCAGGGGCAGGCGGGCGCCGAGCAGCACTCTCGTCACCACCGTCAGGCCGCAGAGAAAGAAGGTGAGGTTGACGGTGACGAGCCCGTCGCCGCCGGTGGCGACCAGTGCCCGCAGGTGTTGGTCGACGCGCAGCGCCGAGTGGTGCCAGTGCAGCGCCGCTCCCCCCCAGGCCATCACCGCCAGCGCGGTGCCCACCCAGAGCGCCGCGGCGGCCCCGACCCAGAGCGCCGGGCCCGCGCCGGCACCGAGCAGCCCGAGCGCGGCGGCGAGACCCAAGTAGGCGACCAGCGGGCCGTAGTTGAGCAGCGCGATGGCCAGGAAGGTGAGGATCTCCACCAAGCGCTCGCCGAAGCTGAAGTACTCGGGCCAGTCGGGGAGCTCGTTCTCGCCGCGGGCGGTGCTGACGACGATCTTGAACTGGATGCCGACGAGGAGGGACAGCCAGCCCAGCCAGAGCACGATGGCAAAGCAGCTGAAGCCGTAGCGGCGGATGAAGCCCATGACGCCCGCCGTCGCCAGCGCAGCGAGGAAGAGGTAAAGACCCGACCCGCGGAAGGGGTAGAGCAGCGCCTGGGCGAGGCCGTAGGGCGCGCGCGCCGTCTCCACCCGTGCCGCCTGCTGGCGCTCGGGGGTGGTCGCCGGAGCATCGACCGCGAGCGGCAGCGCGCGTTCGCCGCAACGGCGGCAGAGCAGCAGGCGATGGCTCTCCTCGATGCAGGCGTCGCAGAGCAGGGCGCCGCAACCGTCGCACTGGAAGTGGGCGGCCGTATCGGGGTGGGTGGCACAGGTTCGGGCGGCGGCCTGGGCCATCGTCGTGTCCGCTCCGCTGCGTGCGACCCGCCGCCTGCTGCGGCGGTTCGCCACCACCTTCGCACCGCGAGCGGAGAGATCGGCATCATGTCACGCTGCCGCAGCGCGCCCGGCATCCGAGGACCGGGGGGCGCGGCCCATTGGGAACGCGCCTTGCAGTCCCACCCGTCGACGACAGCCGCCCCGGCGGCTTCACCCACCACAGCAGGGAACCAAGGAGGTCGTCGCCATGCTCGGAAGCAACCACGTCACCCGTGTCCCGGTGCGACAGGCGGTGAAGGTCACCCGTTCCGCCCTCAACCACGCGCTCGACGTCGCCGAGCCACGCCTCGAGAGGGTTGCCGGCGACCTCGAAGACCTCTCGCGCAACGCCCTTCTGGCACTGCGCCGGAGCTCGCGCGAGCGACTCGACGACCTCAAGGGAGGCTACCAGCGCATCGAGAGGCGGCTGCGCCGGCAGCAGCCGGCGCGGGCTTCGCGCAAGCGGCTCGGCGCGGTGGCCCTGATCGCCGCCGGCCTCGCCATCGTCACCATCGCACTCGTCCGCTGAGCGGCGACGCCCACGATTCGGGCGACCTGCCGCGGCACCGAGGCGGCCGCCAGTATTTGTCCGGGTCCTCCCCGCACCCTCTTCGAGGCGGCGGGCGAGGATCCGCGTGCACTCCGTACAACCAACCGTTGTAAGGCGCGGGCTGCCACCGCGAGCCCCGAACCCGCCGTCGCACGCGGAGGGGGCACGGCCTCCGGCACCGCACCGAGCGCGGCCCGGCGGCGAAACCGGGCGCGGAGCCCACCACCGTGGACCGGTCGTACAATCCGCCGATGGGCGCACCGCCGTTCCGCCTCGCCGCCGTGCAGACGGCACCGGTCTTCCTGCAGCGCGAGGCGACGCTCGACCGGGCGTGCGATTGCATCCGCGAGGCCGCCAGCCATGGCGCCCGCCTGGTGGTGCTCCCCGAAGCGTTCGTCCCCACCTATCCGCTGTGGGTGTGGTACGTGCCGGCCGGCGACTCCCGCACGCTGCGCGGCCTCTACGCCGAGCTGGTGGAGCAGGCGGTGACGGTGCCCGGCCCCGCCACCGAGCGGTTGGGCGCCGCCGCCCGCGCGGCGGGAGCGGCGGTGGCGATCGGCGTCAACGAGCGCAACGCCGAGGCCTCGGGGACCACCCTCTACAACACGCTGTTGCTGTTCGACGACGAGGGGCGCCTGCGTGGCCGTCACCGCAAGCTGGTGCCCACCGGCGGCGAGCGACTGGTCCACGGCCAGGGGGACGGCAGCACGCTGGCCGTGCACGACCTCGGCTTCGCTCGCGTCTCGGGCCTCGTCTGCTGGGAAAACTACATGCCGCTGGCGCGCTATGCGCTCTACGCCTGGGGCGCGGAGGTGCACGTGGCTCCCACCTGGGACCGCGGCGAGCCCTGGCTCTCGACGCTGCGCCACATCGCCAAGGAGGGGCGGGTCTACGTCGTCGGCAGCTGCTCGGCGGTGCGCCGCACCGACGTCCCGGAGCGCTACGACTTCGCGTCGCGGTGCCTGCCCGCCACAGACTGGCTCAACCCCGGCGACAGCGTCATCGTCGATCCCGACGGCAAGCTCCTCGCAGGCCCCGCCCACGAGGAGGAGACGATCCTCTACGCCGAGGTCGACCCGCGCGCTCTCAGCGGTACCCGTTCACAGCTCGACATCGCCGGGCACTACGCACGACCGGACGTCTTCGAGCTGCGCGTACGCCGCCGCCCGCGGCCCGTCGTCGAGACCACGAGCGACGACGACGAGCCGATGCCCGTCGGCTGAAGCCTCAGCGGTGGCGGCGGAAGCCGCGATCGAGGCTGTAGGGGCCGGTGCCGCGCGCCGCGACGAACAGGAAGAGGAAGCAGTAGACGACCGCCAGCTCACCATGGTTGACGATCGGCAGGGCGCCGCCCGGCGCGTGCGCCTTGAAGTAGGCCACCGCCATCTCGCCGCTGGCGACGAAGGCGGCGACGTCGCCGAACAGGCCGAGCGCGATGAGCAGCCCGGCCCCCAGCTCGACGATGCCGGCGACCAGCATCAGCGGCACGCCGGTCATCGCCTGGCCGCCGAACGCGCCGAACAGCTTCTGCGCGCCGTGACATGCGAAGAGTAAACCCGCCACCACCCGCAACACCGCGAACAGAGGCTCCGAGTAACGGTTCAGGAACCGCATGCGCGCTGCCCTCCCTCGGTTGGTCACTACCGGACTGCGAGTGTTCATAACACGAATCGTGCCGCCACCACCCTGATACATTGCCTCCTGCGCAACCCCGCCACCGCCATGGACGCCGAGCTCCCCGCCCCTCCCCCCGAGGCGGCCAGCACCGCCGACACCGTTCTCGCCACCGTAGGGGCCCTGCTCGCCGAGGTGCAACCGCGGCGGCCACCGGCGTCCGTCCGCCTCGACAGCGCCTCGATCGCGACCTCGGCATCGACAGCCTCGCCCGTGCCGAACTGCTCTGCGGCTCGAGACCGACCTTCGGAGTGGCCTGCCGCAGAGCGGGTACTGGCCGAAGCGGAAACGCCGCGCGACCTGCTCGAGCCATTCCCGGCGCGGAGACCCGCCAGGCCGGCGAATCCGCGGCGGCGAGCCTACGCCGCCCCGCCTTCGCCACGGGCACGGCGGCGGCAGAGCCGCCCCCAGCGCGCCCCACGCTGACGCGGTGCTCGACTGGCACGCCAGCGCGCACCCTGAGCGCCGACACGTGCTCTTCCTCGAGGGGCACAGCGACGCGAGGCGATCTCCTATCGGGAGCTGCAACGGCGGCAGCGGCGTCGCCGGCGCCTTTCGCCGGAGGCCTCGAGCCGGGGCGACGGTGGCGATGATGCTGCCCCCGGGCTCGACTACTTCGCCTGCTTCTTCGGCATCCGCTCGCCGGCGGCGTTCCGGTACCGATCTACCCGCCGGCGCGCGAGCCAGATCGAGGACCACCTGCGCCGCCAGGCTGGATCCTGCGACAACGCGCGGTGCGGGTGCTGATCGCGGCGCCGGAGCTCGCCGTCCGGCGCGGCTCGTCGAGCGCTCGCCCCCAGCTGCGGGTGGTGACCACGCCGAGCGATCTCGCCGCGCGCGGCCGTCGCCGGCTGCCGGTGCGGCGGTCGCCGCCGGCGACATCGCGCTTCCTGCAGTACACCTCGGGCAGCACCGGCGACCCGAAGGGGGTCGTGCTCACCCACGCCAACCTGCTCGCCAAATTGCGCGCCGTTCGGGCCGAGTGCTGCGCCCGACGTGGCGACGACGTGTGCGTCAGCTGGCTGCCGCTCTACCACGACATGGGCCTCATCGGCGCCTGGCTCGGGCAGCCTCTATTCGGCATGCCGCTGGTGGTGATGTCGCCGCTGACGCTTCCTGGCGCGGCCGCGAGCACTGGCTGTGGGCGATCCATCGCTCACCGCGGCACGCATCTCGGCCGCACCCAACTTCGCCTACGAGCTGTGCCTGCGCAAGTCGAAGATCGACAGATCGAGGGGCTCGACCTCGAGCTCCTGGCGCGTGTGCCATGAACGGCGCCGAGCCGGTGCCGCCCGAGACCATCGAGCGCTTCACGCGCCGCTTCGCGCCCTGCGGTTTCCGGCGCCGAGGCGATGACGCCGGTCTACGGCCTGGCCGAGAATGCCGTCGGCGCTGCGCCTTCACGCCGCTCGGGCGCGGGCCCGCGCATCGATCGCGTCGACTCGCGCCGTCGATGCGCGCGCGACGGGCGGAGCCGGCCGGCGCCGCCGCCGACCCGCACGCCGCTCGGTTCGTCGTCCTGCGGCCACCCGCTGCCCGGCCACGAGGTGCGCGTGGTCGACGACGCGGGGCCGCGAGGTGCCCGAGCGCGCGCAGGGGGGCATCCAGTTCCGCGGCCCGTCGGCGACGCAGCGGCTACTACCGCAACCCCGCAGCACCGCGCGCCTGCTCGTCGCGACGGCGACTGGCTCGACGGGCGACCTCGGCTACATCGCCGATGGCGAGCTCTACATCACCGGCCGCAGCAAGGACATCATCATCCGCGCCGGCCGCAACCTCTATCCCCACGAGCTCGAGGAGGCCGTCGGCGAGATCCCCGGAGTGCGCAAGGGGTGCGTGGCGGTCTTCGCCAGCTGCCCGCCGACGACGCCGTCCGGCCACCGCGAGGGACGGAGCGCCTGGTGGTGGTGGCGGAGACGCGCGCCGTCGACGAGGCGACGCGCGACGCGCTGCGGGCAGCGCATCGCGAGCGCGGCCAGCGAGCTCGTCGGCAGCGCCGCCGACGAGGTGGTGCTGGTGCCGCCCGCGGCACGGTGCCGAAGACCTCGAGCGGCAAGATCCGCCGTGGCGCCGCCCGCGAGCTCTACGAGCGCGGCCAGCTCGACACCGCCGCCAGGGCCCTCTGGTGGCAGCTCCTGCGCCTCGCCGCCGCCGGCGTCGGGCCGCGGTTGCGGCGCCTGCGGCGGCGCGCCGGCGAGCTCGGCGTGGGCGGGCTGGGCGTGGCTGCTGCTCGCGCTGGTGGCGCCGCCAGCCTGGTTGCTCGTCGTGGCGCTACCGGGGCGGGCGGCGCGCCGTCGGGCAGCGCGAGCGACGGCGCGGCTGCTCGCCACCGGCTGCGGCATACCGCTGCGTGCGAGCGGCCTCGCGAGCCTGCCTTCGGGCGCCTGCGTCGTCGCCTGCAACCACCAGAGCTACGTCGACGCCTTCGTCGTCTCGGCCCTGCTGCCGCCGCGCTTCGCCTTCGTCGTCAAGAGCGAGCTGGCGCGGAGCTTCCTCACCCGCCTGCCGCTCGCCCGCCTCGGCGCCCTCTTCGTGGAACGCTTCGACGCCGAGAGGGGCGCCGAGGACGCCGGTCGTGCCGTCGGCGCGGTGGCCGCCGGAGAGTCGCTGGTGGTCTTCCCCGAGGGCACCTTCCAGCGCGCTCCTGGGTTGCTCCCCTTCCGTCTGGGCGCCTTCGCGGCGGCGGCACGGGCCGGCGCGCCGGTCGTGCCGCTGGCGCTGCGCGGCACCCGCTCGCTGTTGCGCGGTGAGCAGTGGCTGCCCCGCCGCGGCGTGGTGACTGCGACCTTCGGCGCCCCGATCGCGCCGGCGGGCGCGACCTGGAGCGATGCCCTGGCGCTGCGCGACGCCACCCGTGCCTGGATGCTCGCCCACCTCGGCGAGCCCGACCTCGCCGCCTGACGCTAGCGCCGCACCTTGTAGCGGTTGCGCTGGGAGTCGGCCACCCACAGCGCGAGCGCCGCGTCCACCCCCGTGATGTTCCAGTCGAGCACCGCGCGCTTGCCGTCGACGTGGCTCGTGGCGCGCAGCGCCAGGCCGTGCCGCGCCAGTCGCTCGGCGCGCTCGGCGGCGCGCCGGTCGAGCGCCAGCGCCGCCGCCGACGCCGCCGCCGGCGAGTCGCAGTCGACGACGACGCGGCCGTTGGTGGTGTCGCTGGTGGCGACGTCGACGCCGAGCATCGCCCGCCGCACCCCGGCCGGCGCCTCCTCTGCGTCGCCCCACAGCGCGCGCGCCAGCTCGCGGTCGGTTTCGTCGACGGTCCCGGTGACGTCCCAGGGCTGCGAGGGGAGCCCGAGGTCGGCAGGCTGCGGCGGCGGCGCGGCGCCGCCGTCGAGCATGCGATCGATGCCACCGTGGAGCGCTTCCTCCTCGCTGGCAACCACCAGCGTGCCGTCGATCAACGCTCCCCAGGCGTGGTCGCCGAGCCGCAGGATCTCCTTGCCGCGATAGGCGCCGTCGACCTGGTGGCTCACGGCGAGCACCGTGGGCAGCAGGCGGGTGAGGCCGCGCGGGTTGATCGCCGCCACCACCGCCGGATCGTTGCTGCCCTCCGTCGAGGGCTCGAGCGACACCGTCGCCTGGCGCGGCAGCAGCATGCGGAAGCCTACCGAGGGGCTGCTCTGCGCCGCGCCCAGCTGCTGCAGCTGGCGGATCCAGGGAGGCATGTCCGCCTGCTGCTGGCGCTGGGACTCGCGCACGAAGCGGTCGAGCAGGGCGGTAACGCCGCGGTCGGCGCCGAGGTCGCCGACGTTGAACGAGCCGCTCGCGGCCGGTGACACGACGGCTGCGGTGGGATGTTGCGCGCCGGGGCGCACCAGCCACCAGCTGGCGACGGCGCCGCCGATGACCGCCAGCACCAGCAGCCCACCGCAGCCGATGGCGCAGCCGAGCAGCGTCTTCTGGCAGCCGGACATCCCCGGGCTCGCGGGGGGAGCGCTTGCGGGCTGCATGGTCGGCCGATGTTACAGCGGCTGGCGGCCGCGCCGGAGCGGCCGGGACCGTCGGGCCAATGGCGGTCGCGCCGGCTCGCCAGCCGTGCGGGGTACTCTCTCCTGCGATGGAAGCGCGCCGACGGATGCTCGCGAGCCTGCTGGCGCTGTGGGTCACCGCCATGGGGGCCGCCGTGGCGGAGCCGGCGAGCCGCCTGCCGCTCCGCACCGCCGCGGCATCCGCGGTAGCCCCCGCCGCCGCCGAGGGCGACCCCGCCACCCTCCTCGCCCGCTTCAAGATGGTGACCGGCGGCGCCGCCTGGGACGCGTTGCACGCCCTGCACACCCACGGCACCCTCACCACCGGCGGCCTCTCCGGCACCTTCGACAGCTGGGAGGAGCTCGGCACCGGTCGCGGCCTGGGCCGCTACCAGCTCGGCCCGGTCTCGGGAGCCGAGGGGTTCGACGGCGAGACGCCGTGGTCCCAGGACGCCTCCGGCGAGGTCACCTTCGAGCGCGGCGAGGAGTCGCTCGAAGCGACCCGCAACGAGGCCTACCGCACGGCCCTCGCCTGGTGGTACCCGCAACGCTGGCCGGCCACCGTGCGCGCCCTGCCACCGCGCCACGAGGGCGATCGCGGCTTCGCCCGCCTGGAGATCACCCCCCGCGGCGGCCGCCCCTTCGAGCTCTGGCTCGACGTCGCCAGCGGCCTTCCCGACCGCGCCGTCGAGCGCGGCGGCACCCTCACCACCACCACCTTCCTCGACGACTGGCGCCGGGTGGCGGTGGCGTGTGGGACCGACGGCGGCGGCGCCGGATCGACGGTCCTGCTCCCCTTCCGCGCCCGCTCCACCAACGGCGAGGAGAAGTACGACGTCCTCATGCGCGCCGACGCGATCGACGTCGACCCGCCGCTCGCCGTCGATGCCTTCGCGCCGCCGGCGCGACCCGTCGCCGACTTCGCCATCGCCGGTGGCGCCGCATCGGCGCGCCTGCCGTTCCAGGTGCGCAACAACCACGTCTACGTCGAGGTGACGCTCGACGGCGAGGGGCCGCTGGTGATGCTCTTCGACTCCGGTGGCTTCAACGTCGTCACCCCGGAGACGGCGGCGCGGCTCGGGCTGGCCACCGAGGGCGCCCTGCAGGCACGCGGAGTGGGCGAGGGATCCGAGGACCTGGCGCTCACCCGCGTCGGCACCCTCGAGCTCGGCGGCGCCACCCTACGCGACCAGGTCTTCTCGGTGCTGCCGCTCGCCGGCCTCCCCGAGGTCGAGGGCGTGCCGGTGGCGGGCATCGTCGGATTCGAGGTGCTGCAGCGCTTCGTCGTCGAGGTCGACTACGCCAAGCGCGAGCTCACCCTCACCCTGCCCGAGCGCCTCGACGCCGGCGACGCCGGCACGCCGGTGCCGTTCGTCTTCGCCGATCACATGCCGGCGGTGGAGGGGAGCGTCGACGGCATCGCCGGACGCTTCACCCTCGACACCGGCAGTCGCAGCGCGCTGTCGCTGCATCGCCCCTTCGTCGAGACCCATGGCCTACTGGCGCGGTACCAGCCGACCATCGAGGCGACCACCGGCTGGGGGGTGGGCGGCGGCGTGCGGGCGAAGGTGACGCGTGCGGGCATGCTGCACCTCGGCGGTGTCGAGGTGCCGCTACCGATCACCGAGCTGGTGACGTCGGACAAGGGGGCGCTCGCGGACCGCTACCTCGCCGGCAACGTCGGCGGCGGCATCCTGCGCCGCTTCCGCGTCACCTTCGACTACCGGCACGA
The DNA here is from genome assembly GCA_963837455.1 of Thermoanaerobaculia bacterium. Classification (GTDB taxonomy): domain Bacteria; phylum Acidobacteriota; class Thermoanaerobaculia; order Multivoradales; family JAIOJS01; genus DASYQD01. Next base: position 1,077,647 of record CAWINM010000001.1, read on the forward strand.
GCGGGTCTACCTGGCGCCGGGTGGCGACGCCGGTCCCGACTCCTTCGATCGCGCCGGCCTCTGGCTCACCCCCGCCGGCCGCGGCCTGGCGGTGGAGGACGTCGTCCCCGGCGGGCCGGCGGCTGCCGCCGGAGTGTTGCCCGGCGATCGCCTCGAGGCGGTGGACGGCGTGGCGCTCGGCAAGCTCGGCCCCGACGCGGTGCGGGCGCGCCTGCGCCGCGCCCCGCCGGGCAGCAAGTTGCGGCTGCGGGTGCGCGGCGCGGGCGGCAGCCGCGAGGTCGAGGTGGTCCTGGCCGAGTTGCCCGCGCCGCCGCCGTAGCGTTCTCGGAGCTAGCCGGCGACGCCGACGCCTGCCGGGCAGGCCACGCCGGTGCCACCGAGGCCGCAGTAGCCGCCGGGGTTCTTCGCCAGGTACTGCTGGTGGTAGTCCTCGGCGAAGTAGAAGTCGGGAGCGGGGGCGATCTCGGTGGTGATGGCGCGGTCGTGTCCGGCCGCGGTGAGCGCCCGCTGGTAGGCGTCGCGCGAGGCCTCGGCGGCCTGGCGCTGCGCCGCGCCGTAGGTGTAGATCGCCGAGCGGTACTGGGAGCCCACGTCGTTGCCCTGCCGCATCCCCTGCGTGGGGTCGTGCGACTCCCAGAAGGTCTTGAGCAGCGTCTCGTAGGAGACCTTGGCAGGGTCGAAGACCACGCGCACCACCTCGGCATGGCCGGTGGCGCCGGTGCACACCTCGCGGTACGTAGGGTTGGGTGTGATCCCGCCGGCGTAGCCGACGGCGGTGACCCAGACGCCGGGAAGCGACCACAGCTTGCGCTCGGCGCCCCAGAAGCAGCCCATGCCGAAGAGGGCGAGCTCGAACCCGTCGGGGTACGGCGGCGCCAGGCGATGGCCACTGACGAAATGCTGCTCGGGAACGGGGATCGGGGTGGCACGGCCGGGCAGGGCCTCGGCTGGAGAGGGCAGGCGGAGCTTGCTGGAGTGCGTCATGACCCGAGGATACGCGAGCCGCGTCGCGGCGGATTCGCTGCCGCGGGCTCAGCCGTCCTTGCGATAGGTTCCCGCCCGCCGGCCCGCGGCATCGTCGGCCGCCACCACGCGCTTGGCCATGCTGTCCCCGGCAAGAGTGCCGTCGGCGGCGACGCGGTTGAGCAGCGCGAGGTCGGCCAGCCCCACCGTCGACGGCCAGCGGCGGGCGAACTCGCTGAGCGGCAGGGGCGCGTCGAGCGGCACCACCTCGAGCCGGTCGCCGCCGACGCCGGAGCCCTCGTCCAGCACGTCGAAGCTCGCCAGGTCGCGCTCGAGGCCGGGCCGCTGCCGCTCCCAGGCGGCTGCCGGTGCCGCGGCCATCAGCTCGAACACCTGGTCGTCCTGGGTGGCGAAGCCGACGGTGCCGGCGAGGTCACCATCGCTGCGCTTGGCGGTGAAGCGGTCCCAGTGGACGCCGTCGGCGACCCACTGGTCGCCACGCGAGACCCCCTGTGCGGCGAAGAACTTCGACTCGGCCTCCTCGACGCTGTCCTCGCTCGACAGCTGGGCGACGAGCGCGCCGCCGCCCTCGGGTGAGCGCAGCGTCAGCCCCTTGGGAGTCCCGGCGAGGCTCCACCCCGCGGGCGCCTGCATGTGGAACCCCAGCGCCGGGTGGACGGCCTCGCCGTCGCGCAGCACACCGAGATTGGGGTCGGGCCCGTAGGCGAGCCCGTCGAGGTGGCGCAGGTAGGCCTCGCGGTCGACCCGCCGCTCCCCCGGCAGCTCGCCGCGCGCCTGCACGCCGCTGACCTCCTCGCTGATGCGCTGGCGGCGCTTGCCGGGGTCGGGGTGGGTGGAGAGCCAGGTGGGCACGCCGCCTCCACCCTCGGCCTGCCCCACCCGCTCCAGCATCTCGAAGACGCCCGGCATCTGCTGCGGGTCGTAGCCGGCCCGCATCATGTAGCGCAGGCCGAGGTCGTCGGCCTGACGCTCGTCGACCCGGCTGTAGCTGAGGAAGGCGAGCGAGAGACCGAGCATGCCGAGATCCGCCCAACCCTCGGCGTGATCGGGGTCGAGCACCACCGCGGCGGTGATCACCCCGGCGGTGGCGAGCAGCTGCTCGCTCTGCCGGTGTACCGAGTGGCGAGCGGTGACGTGGCCGATCTCGTGCCCCAGCACGGCGGCGAGCTCGGCCTCCGAATCGAGCTCGGCGAGGATGCCGCGGGTGACGTAGACGTAGCCGCCGGGAAGCGCGAAGGCGTTGACGGTGGGATCGTCGAGCACCTTGAAGCTCCACGGCAGGTAGGGGCGCTCGCTGGCGGCGGCGAGCCGATGACCGACGTCGTCGACGTAGTCGGCGAGCTCGTCGTCGTCGTAGAGCCCGACCGTGGCGACGAGCTCGGCGTCCGCCTCCTTGCCCATGTTCAGCTCGGCCTCCTCGCCGAAGAAGGAGAGCTGCGGCTTGCCGGTGGCGGGGTTGGTGGCGCAGCCGCCGCCGACCAGGGCGAGGGGCGCGGCGGCGAGCAGCGCGCGGGCGACGACGGCGACGGCCGGGCGTGGCAGCATGGGGACCTCCGGGTGGTCTCCAGCTTAGCCCACCGGGCGCGGAGGGCACGCCCGCGGCCGTTGGCAGGGCCACGGTCGGCGGCCACCCCTCGCTCTGCGGCCCGGGTGGCAGCAGGCTAGGCTAGGCTCGGCGCATGGACCCGCAGCCCGCCACCTCGCCGGTGGTCATCCAGCTGTCCTCGCGACGCGTCGAGCGCATACAGCGCATGTCGGTGGCGCTCGACGGCATCTCGGCGATCAATCTCGCCGTCGAGGCGCGCGACCGCCTGGGCCGCGGTGGCGGTACCAGCGTCTTCGGCTGGGTGGAGCTGGGCGTGGCAGCGCTGCTCGCGGTTGCCACCGTGATGCTCGTGCGTGGCCGCGCCGCCCTCGCTCGCTGGGTCGACGGGCTCGCCGGCGCGGTCATGCTGCTCGACGGCTTCGGCCGGGCCTTCGAGCCGCACCGGCATATCGGCTGGCCGCTCGTCCTCAACGGCGTGGCGCTGCTGGGGGTGGCGGTGGCGGCACCCTGGATCGACGCGCGCCGTTCCTCGCGACGGACGCTGCGCCTCGACGGCGACGCTCTCGCCTATCGGCGGTTCCGCTTCCGCCGCTTCACCGTGCCGCGCGCCGAGATCAGCGGCCTCGTCTTCGCGCCCGACCAGGTGTCGATCCACACCCGCAGCGGCCGTCCGCGTCGCATCAACCTCGCAGACTTGCACAACCGCGACGAGGTGGAGACAGCCTTGCGCACCTGGGCCTCCAGCTGGGGCGTGCCGGTCGACGAGGCAACGGCCGTCGCGCCGGGCGACGGCACCTCGCTGGCCTGAGGGCGGGGCGGCTTCCTGTTGGATTCCGGCTAGAGCTGACCGGCACTGGCGGCGCCGCCCGCAACCTGGGCCCGGTAGGCGGCGTCGGCGAAGCGCTCGGGGGCGAGGTCGTGCGCCCACGCCGGCGGGTCGACGTCGAGGTGCGCGGCGAGGACCTCCGCGGCGCCCAGCGCCGCCATGATGCCGTAGCCGGAGAGCGCGGCCATCAGGTAGAGACCCGGGATCGCCGTCGGGCCGACCAGGGGGCGGTTGTCGGGCGCCTTGGTGTAGTAGCCACCGTCGACGAACGGGCGCTGCATCCGCTCGAGGTAGACGGCGAACGCGGGCACCACCCGAGCCACCCCCCGCACCACCACCTCGGCGAGCCAGGGAGGAAACGCCGGCGGGTCCGCCGGCGCCTTCGGCGGAGCCACCGGCTCGACGTCGAAGGTCCAGAGGAGCAGGAGCTTGCGGCTCCCCTCGCCACCCTCGGGCCGGAAGTGCACGGCCGGCGGCAGCGTCCCGAGCAGGAAGGCGAGCGCGGGGTCGGCGGCCAGCTCGTGACGCTCCTCGTCGCTCCACTCGAGCGTCACCGGGTCGGTCCAGATGAGCAGCGGCAGGTGCCGCGGCACCACTCCCCGCACGTCGTCGAAGGTCACCTTGGCGTGCGCCTCACACAGCACCGGCAGGTCGAGGCCGAAGCGACGCGCGAGCTCGGGCAGGCCCGGACCCGGCGCGGCGACCACCTTGCGGGTGGCGATCCCCTCGCCGCCACCGGCGAGCCGTACGCCGCAGACTCCGCGCCCGTCGCGCTCGAGCGCCACCACGCGATCCCGCACCACCCGCACGCCCGCCCCGCGGGCCCGCTCGAGCAACACCATCCCCAGCTGCTGCGCCGACACCCAGCCGCAGCGCCGCGCGTGCAGCACCGCCCGCGCCTCGCCGGTGAGGAACGGATAGCGCGCCTGCACCAGCGCCGGTTCGAGCGTGAGGTCGGCGCCGCGCAGCGCCGGGTCGAGACGCTCCCAGGGCGTCTCCGGCCAGGGCGGATCCTCGGCGTCGCCGCCGTGCGTGCGCAGCGGGCCCGAGCCCAGCGCCGCCGTCGCCGCCGCCGCCGCCGCCATCGCCGCCGCTCCTTCCTCCGTGCCGGTGACGTAGGCGTAGCCGTTGCGGTTCATCGCGAAGGCGTTGCCGGTCGCCGCCGCGAGCGCCTCCATGCGCTCGATGCTGCGGCTCATGAGCGCCGCCATCGCCGGCTGCGGCCACCAGTCGCGGTAGCACTCGGTCGACTTGTCGGAGGTGACGGTGAGCGGTGGCCGGTCGTCGACGATGACGATATCCCGCACGCCCCGCTCCACCGCCAGCTCGTGCGCCGCGGCGATGCCGCCGATCCCGGCGCCGACGACCACCACCTCCGCAGAGCTCATCGACTGGCGACCCTAGCAACATCCGGCAGCGCTGTCATCGCGGCTCGCGAGCGATGGGGCTTCGTCTGTACTAACCTCCGCCGGTCGTGCGCGCCGTGCTCTTCGACATGGATGGGGTGCTCGTCGACTCCTACCACCCCCACCTGCGCAGCTGGCGGTGGCTCGCCGCGGAGGAGGGGCTCCCCTTCTCCGCCGCCGACTTCGCGGCGAGCTTCGGGCGCACCAGCCGCGAGACCATCGCCCAGCTGTGGCCCGGGCGCGCCAGCGAGACGGCCCGCCTCGATGCCCGCAAGGAGGAGCTGTTCCGCGCCGAGCTGCGCCATTCCTTCCCCACCGCCGACGGCGCGGGCGAGCTGGTGCGGGCGCTCGCCGCCGCCGGCTTCGTCCTCGCCCTCGCCTCCTCGGCGCCTCCAGCCAACGTGTCCCTCGTCCTCGATCGCCTGGGTCTCGAAGACTGTTTCGCCGCCGTCGTCACCGGTCGCGAGGTCGCACGCGGCAAGCCCGACCCGCAGGTCTTCCTGCTCGCCGCGGCGCGCCTCGGGGCGCCGCCGGAGCGCTGCGTGGTGGTGGAGGACGCGCCAGTGGGGGTCGCCGCCGCCCACGCCGCCGGCATGCCGGCAGTGGCGTTGCTCTCCACCGGCCGCAGGCGCGAGGACTTCACCGCCATCGCTCCCGAGCGCATCGTCACCTCGCTGCGCGAGCTCGCTCCCGACGACCTCGGGCGACTGCTGGGCGGCTGAGCCGTCGCGAGGATCGCCAGGGGGACGGGCCTCGAACGAACGGGGCGAGCGGTGGCGCCCCCTGCCCCTGGAGGCCAGGGGGACGGGGCTCCAACCACGAACGGGGCGGGCGGTGGCGCCCCCCCGGCCCCTGGAGGGGTAGGGGGACGGACTCCAACCACGAACGTGGCGGGCGGTGGCGCCCCCGGCCCCTGGAGGGGCAGGGGGACGGGGCTCCAACCGCGAACGGGGTGGGCGGTGGCGCCCCCTGCCCCTGGAGGGGCAGGGGGACGGGGCTCCAACCGCGAACGGGCCGGGCGGTGGCGCCCCCGGCCCCTGGAGGGGCAGGGGGACGGGGCTCCAACCGCGAACGGGCCGGGCGGTGGCGCCCCCGGCCCCTGGAGGGGCAGGGGGACGGGGCTCCAACCGCGAACGGGCCGGGCGGTGGCGCCCCCGGCCCCTGGAGGGGCAGGGGGACGGGGCTCCAACCGCGAACGGGCCGGGCGGTGGCGCCCCCTGCCCCTGGAGGGGCAGGGGGACGGGGCTCCAACCGCGAACGGGCCGGGCGGTGGCGCCCCCGGCCCCTGGAGGGGCAGGGGGACGGGGCTCCAACCGCGAACGGGGCGGGCGGTGGCGCCCCCGGCCCCTGGAGGGGCAGGGGGACGGGGCTCCAACCGCGAACGGGGCGGGCGGTGGCGCCCCCGGCCCCTGGAGGGGCAGGGGGACGGGGCTCCAACCGCGAACGGGGCGGGCGGTGGCGCCCCCGGCCCCTGGAGGGGCAGGGGGACGGGGCTCCAACCGCGAACGGGGCGGGCGGTGGCGCCCCCTGCCCCTGGAGGGGCAGGGGGACGGGGGGTCAGGGGTGAAAAGAGTCTCAGTGCACCTTGCCGTGCACCGGCGCGCCCTCGGTCTCGTAGCCGTGCGAGAGGACGAAGAACCAGCTCGCCACCTGGTCGCTTTCGCTCTCGGCGATGAGCTCGAAGACGTACTCCCCTTCGTCCTCCCCCGCCACCCCCTGCACGTACGAGACCTGCTCGGGCTCGACGAGGATCTCCCCCACCAGCCGCTTGCCGCGCAGCACCTGGACGAGGACCGTGGAGTCCCCCTCGGTACCGAAGTGCCAGTGCAGGTCCTCGTCGTCGTAGAGCACGGCATCAGGGGTTCCGGCGCGCAGGATGCAGTTAGGGTGGCCGGCGAGCCAGCTCCAGAACGGTTCGAACGAGAGGGTGGTGGGGTCATCCATGCTTACGCTCCAACGCCGCGGCTCCATCCTATCGCGACGGCTGTGCGGCCCCGCGGCGCCGGCGAGCTGCGGGTTCGACCCACGTTGGCGCCCTCTCTCGCCTCATATAACCTCCGCTCGTCCTTCGACGCCCGGGCCTGGGCGCCGGGCCGCGTCGGACCCGGCATCGCCGCGGCGGTCCGGCGCGGCGCCCCTGCCGGCCATTCGGGTCTCGACGGTTCGGCGGACTCGCTCATGGACACCCTGTTCCTGGTTCTGCTGCTCCACACGGCGAGCGTCTCCGCGCTCGCGTCGCCGCCGCTCGCATCCGCTTCCGCCCTCTCCCTCGTCGCGGCGCTAGAGCGCGCCGAGGCGCACAACGCCCGCCTTCCGGTGGCGGCGCTCGACACCCGGATCGCCGAGGCCCGGCACCGCGAAGCCGAGGCCGGGCGCCGTCTGAAGCTGGGGGTCGAGGGCGACCTGATCGTGGCGCCCGCCAACGGCTACGACCCGGTGGTGACCAACCTCGGCGAGGAGCGCCTGCAGGTGGTGGCCGAGCATCCCTTGCTCGACGGCGGAGCCCTCGCCGCCGCGACGCGGCAAGCGCGAGCGGAGATCGCCGTGGCGGCGGCCCGCTACCGGCAAGCCGCCGGCGACGTCGAACGCGAGGTGCGGGAGAGCTACGCCGCGATCGTCGCCGCCGAGGTCGAGACGGTGGCGCGCCGTGAGAGCCTCGAGCGCCTGCGCCGCTACCGGCTGCTGCTCGAGGATCGCCATCGCTCCGGCCAGGGCGTGGCGGCCGATCTGCTCAGCACCGCGGTCGGCCTGGCCACCGACGAGTCCGCCCTGGTCGAAGCCGAGAGCCGGCGCGACGAGGCGCAGGCAAAGCTCGACTCGCTGATGGGGGAGCCGCCGGAAGCGCCGCTTCAGGTTGCCGGGTTGGAACCGCTCGGTTCGCCGCCGGCGATCGATTCCGGCCAGGCGGTGCGGGCTCCGGAGGTGCAGGCGGCGGCTCAGGCGGTGGAGTCTGCCCGGGCGGCTCTCGCCGCCGCCCAGGCGGAGAGGCGACCACAGCTCGGAGCGCGCGCCGACGCCGGCCTCTGGGGGTCCGATACCACCGATCTCGCGCCACCCGATCTGGGCTCGGGCGGCACCTTCGCCGATCGCCTGCGCCGCGACTTCGGCTACTCGCTGAGCCTGAGCTTCAGCTGGCCGGCGTTTCGCTCCCCTGCCATCGCGGCGAGAATCGCCCAAGCGGAGCTCCGGCTGGAGCAGGCGCAGGCGACGTTGAAGCTCGAAGAGACCAACGCCCGGCTCGAGCTCGCGCAGGCGAGCGCGGCGATGGCACGCACCTACGAGCAGCATCGCCTGCTGGCGGCGGCGGCACCGGCGGCCCGTGACGCCTATCTCGACGCGGAGAGTCGCTACTTCGGCGGCGCCGCCACCTACCTCGAGGTGCTCGATGCGTTCGCGGCCGCGGTGGACGTCGCGGTCCAGGAGGCGCAGGTCGAGCTCGCCTATCGAACCGCCGAGGCGCGCGCCCGCCGCTTCGGAGGAGGGCCGCCGTGAGCACCCGCAGCCTGATGTTGCCGCTGATCCTCGTCCTGCTCGCCGGCTGCAAGGCAGACGGCGATGCGCCGAGTCCGGCCCCTCCGTCGGCACCGGCGGGGACGCCTGTCGAGGTCGCCAGGGTCGAGCGCGCCACGATGCAAGAGGTGGTGTCGGCGCCGGGCAGGACCGACGCGCTCATCGCGCAGAAGGTCCGCGCTCCGTTCGCCGGCACGCTGACCGCGCTCGACGTCGTCGAGGGAGCGCAGGTGCGCCGCGGTCAGCAGCTCGGCGAGGTGATGGCACGGGACAGCGAGGCGGCCCTCGCCGGTGCGGAGGCAATGGTGCGCCAGGCCGGCTCCGAGGTGGCGCGGCGGGACGCCGAGCGCGCACTCGAGCTGGCGCGCCACAACCTCGTCGCCAGCCCGCTGGTGGCGACGGTGTCCGGGATGGTGACGGCGCGCTCTGTTGCGGCGGGCGACAAGGTGGGAGAGAACGAGGACCTCCTCACCATCGTCGCCGCCGGTTCGCTGGTGTTCCGGGCCAGCCTGCCGCAGAGCGAGCTGCTGCGCGTCCGCCCCGGACAGCCGGTCAGCATCGAGCTCGCGGGCTCGGCGTCACCCCTGCCCGGGCGCACGGCGGGCCTGATGCCCGCGAGCAACCTCGGCGGCGGCGGGGTAGGCGCCGGCGACGGTGGCTCTGGCCCTGGCGATCTCACGGTCCCGTTGCGCATCGACTTCGTCGGCCCCGTCGCCCGGCTCACCACCGGGCTCTTTGGCACCGCCCACGTCACGGTCGCCGAGCATCGCGATGCTCGGGTCGTGCCTCCCGCCTCGTTGCTGCGCGACGACGTCGCCGGGACCATGCGCATCGGGATCGTCGGCAACGGCAACTCGTTGCACTGGGTGGAGGTGCGGATCGGGCTGCAGGACGCAGCGCGGGTCGAGATCGTGTCGCCGCCGCTCGCCGACGGCACGCGGGTGGTGCTCTCGGGACAGGTCGGGCTCCCGGAGGGCTCTCCGCTCTCCATCGAGCCCTGAGGGCAGCGGCCGTGCGGCTGATCCACGTCTCCCACCGCCGCAGGATCGCGATCTTCCTGCTGCTGCTCGCCCTGGTGGCTGCCGGCGTGGTCTCCGCGCTGCGCCTGCCCTCGTCGATCTTCCCTGCCGTCACCTTCCCCATCGTCAAGGTGATCGCCGACGTCGGCGAGGAGCCGGCGGCGCGCATGATCCCCACCGTCACCCGGCCGCTGGAGCAGGCGGTGGACCGCGTCCCCGGCATCCAGCGCGTGCTCTCCACCACCTCGCGCGGCTCGACGGAGATGAGCGCCAACTTCGCCTGGGGCACCGACATGCAGGTGGCGCTGCAGCGAGTGCAGGCGGAGGTCGAGCGCATCCGTCCCGATCTGCCGCCCGACACCCGGGTCGAGGTGGAGTGGATGAACACCTCGGTGTTCCCCATTCTCGGCTACGCCCTGACCTCCGGCACCCGCACCCAGTCGGAGCTCTGGACGCTGGCGAAGTACACCCTCGAGCCGGAGCTCATCCGCATTGCCGGCGTGTCGCGCGTCGAGATCCAGGGCGGCCGTCAGCGCGAGCTCCAGATCCACCTCGACCTGCCGGCGCTGGCCGGCCGTGGGCTCACCGCCGCGGATGTCATCGAGGCCATCGGAAGAGACAACCAGGTGCTCTCGAGCGGGCTCGTCGAGCGCAATCACGAGCTCTACCTCACCCTGGTCGACGGCCGTGCCGATGGCCTCGGCGCGCTAGGCCAGTTGGCGATCCCGGTGCCGGGCGGCGGCGCGCCGGTGCGGCTCGCCGAGCTCGGGACGATGGCGAGCGCCGATGCCGTCTCCTACGTGCGCACCTCCGCGGCGGGCAGGGACGCGGTCCTGGTCAACATCATCCAGCAGCCTTCCGCCAACACCGTCGCCATCGCCCAGGGAGTGGCGAAGCTCCTCGCCGACCGACCGCAGCTGATCCCCCGCGACGTCGCCTGGAGCAGCTTCTACGACCAGGCGCGGTTCATCACCGACTCGGTCCACGGAGTGCGGGACGCGATCCTCATCGGTGTCGGCCTCGCCGGCCTCGTGCTCCTGCTGTTCCTGCGCCGATGGAAGCTCACCCTGATCGCCGTCGCCACCATCCCGGTGGTGGTGGCGCTCGTCTTCCTCGGCCTCGCGGTCACCGGCCAGACCGTCAACCTGATGACCCTCGGTGGCATCGCCGCGGCGCTCGGGTTGGTCGCCGACGACGCCATCGTGGTGGTGGAGAACATCCACCGCCACCGCGAGACAGGCGTCTCCCGGCACCCCGTCGTCTCCGGCACCGTCGAGCTGCTTCCGGCGCTCGCCGGCTCTAGCCTGTCGACGATCGTCGTCTTCCTCCCCTTCGCCTTCCTCACCGGCATCACCGGCGCCTTCTTCAAGCCCCTCGCCCTCACCATGGTCCTCGCCCTCGTCGCCTCCTTCCTGCTCGCCACCTTCGTCATTCCGGTGCTCATCGGCGTGGTCGATCGGGCCGCGGCCCGCGGTGAGGTGGCAAGCAGCGAGGAGAGCGCGGTGGCGAGCGAGGAACAGGAGGCGGCCGCGGACGAAGCGGCGGCAGGCGAGAGCGACCGCCGGCGGGCCCTAGCACCGCCGCGCTGGGCGGGTCGATTGGTGCGACTGTGGCCCGTCGCCCTGCTGGCGCTCGCGGCGCTCGGGGCGGGCGGTTACCTGCTCTTGAAGGCGGTGGAGACGGACTTCCTGCCCAGCATGGACGAAGGCTCGATCATCCTCGACTACTGGACCCCTGCCGGCACCTCGCTCGACGACACCGATCGCATGTTGCACCAGGCCGAGAAGGTCATCCAATCGCTGCCCGACGTCAGGGGCTACTCCCGCCGCACCGGTACCCAGCTCGGGTTCTTCATCACCGAGCCCAACCGCGGTGACTACGTCATCGAGCTCGAGCCGCGGCGCCAGCGGCGCCCGGTCGACGAGGTCATCGACGCGCTGCGCTCCGGCATCGAGAAGGTGGAGCCGGCGATCCAGACCGATTTCGGCCAGCTCCTGGAGGACGACATCGGCGACCTCTCCGGTGGCGTGCCGCAACCGATCGAGGTGAAGGTCTTCGGCGAGGACCAGGCCGTGCTGCAGCAGAAGGCCCGCCAGATCGCGGCGATCCTGTCCCGCCTACGCGGCGTCGAGGACGTCTTCGATGGCATCACCATCGCCGGGCCCGCGCTCGACCTGCGGGTGAAGAGCTACGAGCTCGCCCGGCGGTCGATCACCACCGAGGACCTGCAGCGGCAGGTGGCGGCGGCGCTGCTCGGCACGGTGGCAAGCGACGTCCGGATCGGCGAGCGGATCTACGACGTGCGCGTCTTCGCCGGCCACGACCGTGACGTGTCGGCGGTGCAAGTCCTCGGCGCCGACGGCTCGATCGTGCCGCTGCGGGATCTCGCCACCGTGACCACGGGATCCCCCGAGGCGGAGGTCAACCGCGACAACCTCAAGACCTACCTCGGCGTCACCGCGCGGCTCGCCAATCGCAGCCTGGGGAGCGCCGTCGGCGAGATCCGCCAGCAGCTGGCGCGGCAGGTGCCGTTGCCGGAGGGCATGTCGCTCGAGTACGGCGGCCAGTACGCGCAGCAGCAGTCCTCGTTCAAGGGGCTGTTGGGGGTGCTCTTTGCGGGGCTGCTGCTGGTGGCAGTGATCATGCTGTTCGAGTTCGGCGACTGGCGGGCACCGCTGCTCACCGCGGCGATCGCCCTCGCCGTGCTGCCGGGGGTCTTCGGCGCCCTCATGCTCGCCGGCATGACGCTCAACATCTCGAGCTTCGTGGGCGCCATCATGATGGTGGGCATCGTCGGCGAGAACGCCATCTTCGTCATCCATGAGGGGCAGCTCGAGCTGCGGCGTGGCCTCTCCCCGCGCGAGGCCTGGGCGATCGCCATCCGCCGCCGGCTGCGGCCGGTGGTGATGACCATCCTCGCCACCGCCTTCGCGCTGGCGCCTCTCGCCCTCGCCCTCGGCGAGGGCTCCCAGCTGCTGCAGCCGCTCGCCGTGGCCGTCATCGGCGGCTTCCTGCTCTCCGGCCCGCTGGTCCTCTGGGTGCTGCCGGCGCTCTACGCCCGCCTCGACGCACAGGGTCGCCTCGCCGGCGCCGGGGACGCCGGCGTCGCCTGAGGCGAGGGAGCCCGAGGCCGGGTCCGTGGCAGCAGCCGTGCCCACCGACCGCTCCGCCGTCACCCTCCTCTGCCCGGTGCGCGGCTGCGGTCTGCCCCTGGGCGCGAGCACCGGGGGGGTCGCCTGCGCCCGCGGGCACCACTTCGACCGCGCCCGCAGCGGCTACCTCAACCTCCTGCAACCGCAGGACCGCCGCTCGGCGACCCCCGGCGACAGCCCCACCGCGGCCGAGGCCAGGCGGCGCCTCTACGACGCCGGCCACGGTGCGGAGCTGCTCGCCGCGCTGCGCCGGCTGCTCGCAGCCCTCGACCTGCCGCCACGACCGGCGGTGCTCGACGTCGGCTGCGGCGAGGGCACGCCGCTCGGCGATCTTGCCGCGAGCCGCCCTCTCGAGGGGCACGGCGTCGACCTCTCGACGGCCGCGATCGAGCTCGCGGCTCGCCGCTTCCCGGCGCTCACCTGGGTGGTGGCAAACGCCGACCGCTTCCTCCCCTACCCAGACGGGACCTTCGACGTCGTGCTGGCCCTCTCGTCCCGCCTCAAGCCGGCCGAGCTCGCCCGCGTGCTGGCACCCGCCGGCCGGCTGCTGGTGGCGACCCCCGCGGCCGACGACCTCGTCGAGCTGCGCGCCGCGCTCTACGGCCAGGGCCCACCGCGCGACCGCCTGGAGCGGGCGATCGCCACGCTCGCACCCGCCTTCGCGCTCGCGGCTCGCACCACCGTGCGCCGGCGCGCCCCACTCGACGCCGCGGCCGTGCGGGACGCCCTGGTCGCTACCTACCGCGGCGGCCGCCCCAGCGAGGCGGCGCGCCGCGAGGAGCTCGGCGCAATGGTGGTGACGATGAGCCACGACCTCGCCACCTTCCGCCACCGCGGCTGAGGCGTCGCCCGACGGCGGCTGCAGAAGGCCGGCGACGGCTCGAGCGTGACGCACCTCACCGCGCGTCGCGGCCACCGCCCCTATTCTCGGCTCCCTGGGAGTCTGCGTCCACGGACCCCTGCCCTGGACCCGCAAGCTTGCCCCCACCACGCCTCCCCACCCTCGTGCTCGCGCCGCCTGCCCTCGCGGCGCTCGCCCTCGTCGCCGCCGCGAGCACCGCGGGGGCGCAAGCGATCGCCCTGCAAGGGGTCTCCGCCTACGGCACCTTCCACGCCGCGGGCGTGCTGGCCACAGTCACCGGCGACGCGGATGGCGATGCCACCGCGGCCCTCGAGTGGAAGCCTGCCGCTGAGCCGACCTTCCGGCCGGCGCACCCGCTGGCGCGCATCTCTGCCACCACCTTCGCCGGCAGCCTCTTCTGGCTCGCTCCCGGCGGCAGCTACGACGTCCGCGTCACCGTCGCCGACCCGGACGGCGTCAACGGGAGCCCGCAGCTCTCGACGACGTTCGCCACCCGCAGCGCGACGCTGCCCGAGCCCACCCTGCGCACCCTCTACGTCGCCCCTACGGGTGACGACGGACACGCCGGCACCGACCCGGCGCTGCCACTGCGCACCATCCAGCGCGCCGCCGACCTCGCCCGTGCCGGCGACCTGGTCTCGGTCGCCCCCGGCGTCTACCGCGAGAGCGTCGACGTGCCCGCCTCCGGCACCGCCCCCCAGCCGATCGTCTTCCGCGGCAGCGCCCCCGGCGTCGTGCTCGACGGCGCCGACGCGGCGATCGCCGCCGGCGTCGCGTGGAGCGCCGCGGGGGCCGGCGTCTACTCGCGTCTCCTCGGCTTCGCCACCGGCCACGTCGTCGCCGGCTTCGCCGATCCCGAGCTGGGTCGCCTCTACCGCTACGACTCGCTCGCCGCGCTGCAGGCCCTCGCCGCCGGCGCGCCGGGCGGCTTCTGGCTCGACGACGCCACGCTGCGCCTCTACGTCAAGCTCAGCGACGGCAGCTCGCCGGCGACCCACCCGATGCAGGTGGCGCGGCTCGACGCCGGCTTCGTCATCGACGGCCGCTCCCACGTGCGCGTGGAGAACGTCGAGATCCGCCACTACGGCAGCGGCGACTACGGCAAGGGGGTCTACCTGCGCTATGCCACCGAGTGCGCCGTGCGCGGCTCGCGCATCCACGACATCGAGTCGGCCGGCGTGTGGATCAAGGGGGGAAGCCGCAACCTGGTGGAGGGGAACGACCTCAGCGACACCTCGATCTTCGGCTGGCCGTGGGACGAGGCCAAGGGCTCGAGCGCCGAGGACGACGGGGTGCTGCTCACCGACGACGTGGGGCGCGGCAACGTGATCCGCGACAACCGTTTCCGCGGCAGCTTCGACGGTCTCGGCGCTTGCGGCGACCAGGCGCCGCCGGGTGGTGTCCTCACCACCGAGACCGACGTCTACGACAACGACTTCTCGCGCCACCTCGACGACGGCATGGAGGTCGAAGGGTGGTGCGCCAACGTGCGGGTGTGGGGCAACACCGTCACCGACGCCCACATGGCGTTTGCCGTGGCCCCGGCGGCCACCGGCCCCAGCTGGCTCGTGCGCAACGTCGCCTACGACTTCGGCAACACCCGCACCAGCCAGGTGGACGGCTATACGGCGAGCGCGCTCAAGGTCAACAGCGCCGACCCGCGCCCGGTGGGACCGCTCTTCGTCTACCACAACACCTGGCTCTCCACCGTCCCGGCCACCGACGCCGTGGCGCTGCTCGACCCCGGCACCAGCACCTTCATCACCGCCGGCGACAACCTCATCGCCGGCACCCGCTACGCCCTCGACAAGGTCAACCCGGTGACGCTCGACTGGGACTGGAACGACCTCTACACCAGCGATCCCGCGCGCTACGTCTCCTGGCTCGGCACCCACTACACGACGCCGGCGGCGTTCCGCGCGGCCACCGGCCTCGAGGCCGACGGCATCGCTGCCGCACCGCTGCTCGAGGATCCTGCCGGCGGCCGCTTCGCGCCGCGCGAGGGGAGCCCGCTGGTCGACCGCGGGCGCCCGCTGCCGGGCATCGACGACGGCTGGAGCGGCACCGCTCCCGACATCGGAGCCGTCGAGCGCGGGCTGCTCGCCGACGGCTTCGAGAGCGGTGACGCGCGGCGCTGGTCGGCGCAGACCCCCTGAAGGGCCCCGCTGCGCCGCGCGCCGGGTTTGCCGCGGCGCGCGGCGGGGCTGGGCTCCCTCAGCGAGCCTGGCGCACCCGCTGGCCGCCAGCGCCCGCACCCTCCCGCGCCAGCAGCTCCCGTTTGCGCTCGACGCCCCACCGGTAGCCGGCGAGGGTGCCATCGCCGCGGACGACACGGTGGCAGGGCACCGCCACCGCCACCGGGTTGTCGGCACAGGCGCGTGCCACTGCCCGCGTCGCACGCGGCTGGCCGATGGCGGCGGCGACCTCCCCGTAGCTGCGCGTCTCGCCCCAAGGGATCGACTGCAGGAAGCTCCAGACGCGCAGCTGGAACGCCGAGCCGCGCACGTCGAGCGGCAGGTCGAGCCGGGGCTGCTCGCCGGCGAGGTGGCGGCGCAGCGCCACCGCCCACGCCGCGAGCTGCGGCGACGGCGCCTCGCCGAGCGGCAGGAGGTCGGCCGCCGGGTACTCGCGGCGCAGCCGCACCACCAGCTCCTCACGGCTGCCGCCGAGCTGCACGAAGCAGAGGCCGCGGTCACTGGCGGCGAGCAGCAGGGGGCCGAGCGCGGTATCGATGGCGGCGTAGGTGATCGCCACTCCGGCACCTCCGGCGCGGTAGGCGCCGGGGGTCATGCCGAGGCGGCGGTCGCTACGCTCGTAGACGCGGCTGCTCGAGCCGAAGCCGGCGGCGTAGATGGCGGCCGTCACCGAGTCCGCCTCGCGCAGCTCGCCCTTGAGCCGCTCGAGCCGGCACAACTCGGCGTACTGGCGCGGCGACACGCCGACCGCGGCACGAAAGGTGCGTTGCAGGTGCGCCGGGCTCCTGCCGGCGCGACGCGCGAGGGCCGCCAGGGTGAGCGGCTCGCCGCTGTCGCTCTGCTCGCGGATGTGGTCGCACAGCTCGGCGATCCAGGCCGGAGCGCCGCCGGCGCGCTCCTCGTCGGGGCGGCAACGCTTGCATGCGCGCAGGCCGGCCCGCCGCGCCGCCGCCGGGGTGTCGAAGAAGCGGACGTTGGCGCGACGCGGCCGGCGCGCCGCGCAGGAAGGACGACAGTAGACGCCGGTGGTGAGGACCCCGAAGACGAAGTGGCCGTCGCCGGCCGGGTCGCGGCGGACGACCGTCTGCCAGCGCTCCTCGTCGCCCGCGGCGACGCCGGTGGCAGCGGCGGCATCGCGGTCGGGAGAGTGGTGCATGGCGAGGGTTCGAGCGGCCCGGCGAGCGTGGGTGGCGACGGTGGTGCTCACGACGTCCTCCCCATCGCCAGCCGGGCGACCCGCTCGGCGTTGGCGGCGTCGCGCAGCACCCCCTCGGGCACGGCTGCCGCACTCCGCGGACGATAGGCCGATTCGGGGATCTCCGCCAGCCGGGACGCGTGGGTCCGCTCGCCCAGCCCGTAGAGCTGACAGAAGCTCATGATCAGCGGCCGCCAGCGGTCGGGGTCGATGCGATCGGCGTGACCCGCGAGCAGCAGCTCCTCGGCGACGTGGACGCGGCGGATGCGGACCTCCAGGGCGATGAGGTGGCCGGCCCGCTGCGGCTCGTCGGCGGCGATC
The DNA here is from genome assembly GCA_963837455.1 of Thermoanaerobaculia bacterium. GTDB lineage: Bacteria > Acidobacteriota > Thermoanaerobaculia > Multivoradales > JAIOJS01 > DASYQD01. Next base: position 1,094,663 of record CAWINM010000001.1, read on the forward strand.
GGGTGGCTGCCGGCGAGGGTCGCCTCGAGCTGCACCGGGCACTCGCGCAGGCGCGGCGGCGCCACCACCTCCGAGGGTACCGCGGTGAGCCCACCGTGGCCGAGCTTGTCGGGCTCGTAGCGGTAGCCCATGGCCAGCTTGTGGGGCGGTACCGGATTCGAGCCGGTGGTGCGCGCCAGCCGGTCGACGGCACCCGCCTGCGCGACCGAGGGGAGGTTGAGCACGCACTCACCGGTGCGCAGGACGTTCGCCGGCGTCTTCGAGCGGGCGCCGAAGCCGAGCAGGCAGCTCTGCCCCAGCCACCACGCCGACGACATCGGCGCCACGTTGGTGGAGCCGTCCTCGTTGAGCGAGCTGACGAGGACGACGGGCGTCCCGAAGTAGAGGATGGCGGGGTCGACGGTGCGGTGCATGGGTGCGCCTCCTGTTCGGACCGCCGGGAGGACCGCCGGATCATCCGGCGTCTCGCGGCCGTCGAGGGGGATGGTAGGGATCCGGCGCCACCGTCACACTCCGATTCTTGCGGTCGAATTCGGTGCGGTAACATCAGGCTTGCAACGGTCTGGAAGGCTCCTCGCCCCCGGGCGGAAATGGACGCAGAGCGTCTCTTCATCGAGAACCTGCCGCTCGTCGAGCGCATCGTCGCGGCGACGTGCCGGCGGCATCGCCTCACCCGCGAGGAGGCCGAGGACTTCGGCTCGGTCGTCAAGCTCAAGCTGATCGCCGACGACTACGCTACGTTGCGTCAGTTCGCGGGCCGCTGCAGCCTCGCCGGTTACCTGGCGACGGTGATCCAGCGCGCCTACTCCGACCACTGCAACCACCTGTGGGGAAAGTGGCGGCCGTCGGCCGAGGCCCGGCGGCTGGGACCGCTCGCCGTGCGGCTCGACACCCTGCTGCATCGCGACGGGTTGACCCTCGCGGAGGCCTGCGCCCGCGCCGCGCCCGAGGACCGCGCCGAGATGGAGCGACTGGCCACTCGCCTGCCATCGCGCATCCGCCGGCGGATCGACGGCGAGGAGCGGCTCGCCCAGACGCCGGCCCGCGAGGCCTCCCCCGAGGCGGAGATGATCGAGCACGAAGGCGAGCGCACCCTGGCGGGCGTCGAGCGAGCGTTGGCGGAAGCCCTCGAGCGCCTCGCCGCCGAGGACCGCCTGCTGCTGCAGCTGCGCTTCTACGAAGGCGTGACGCTGGCGAGCGCGGCGCGGGCTCTCGGCTGCGACGCCCGGCAGCTCTACCGGCGCTGGGAAGCTTTGCGGCGCGAGCTGCGCCAGGCGCTCGAGAGGGGAGGCCACGACGCCCTCGAGGTCGCCGCGGCGCTCCGTGACAGCTCGGGTGGGGGAGGAGGAGGGGCGCACCTGCGTCCGTCCTTGTAAGGTGGGTAGATGGCGATGATCGACGACCGCCAGGCCTGCGCGGCCCTCGAGACCCTCGGCGCCTTCGCCGAGGGCAAGCTGGTCGGCGCGGAGCGCGACCAGGTGATCGCTCACCTGGCGGGCTGCGAGGAGTGCCGGCGGGTGCTGGCGGCGACCATGCAGACGCTCGAGGAGCTGGCCGCGGAGGAGGACCGCGCGGCACCTCCGCTCGAGCTCCGCCGCGCCCCGCAGTCGAGTTGGCGGCGGCGGTGGCTCGGACCCCTGGTCGCCGCCGCCGCCGCCCTCGCCCTGGTCGGCTCGGTGGTGGTCTACGACGCGAGCACACGCGACGCCCCTCCGAGCCGCGACGCCTGGCTGGCGCAGATGCCCCCAGCCCGCCAGCTGCTGCCCGATATCTGGGGTGGCGTCGTGCTGCGCGGCACTGGGGAGGAGGGCGTGCTCAGCCAGCAGAGCGCCGAGCTCGGAGCATTGCTGGTCGACGTCGAGGTGGCGCTCGCCGCCGGCGACACCGAGCGCGCCGGCGAGATGCTGCGACGGATGGCCACCATCCTCGACCAGGCCGGGTTCATGGACGAGGAGGTCGCGGCGCTACGCGCCACCGCGGCGGCGGACGGTGCGCACATGGGGGCCCTGCTGCGCGCCGAGCGGCCGCGGCTCGAGGAGCGGCTGCGCGAGGGCTTCTCCACCCTCTACCTCGACCTCGGGTCGTTCGCCGAGGAGGCGCGCCTCGCCGCGGCGGCAGGGAACCGCGACTTCTTCGCGCAGCGCCGCGTGCGTCGCTACGTCGCCTGGCTGCTCGAGCCGCACGGGCAGGACGAGCAGCCACTGCCGCCGGCCGCCCTCGAGGGACTGGCGGCTCTGCAGCGGCCCGCGCTGAGCCCGGCCCAGCGCGAGGCCGCCGCCGACAGCGTCCTGCAGGCGGTGGCGCGCTGGTGAGCGCCGGCACCCGGCGGCGGCGCGCCGCGTCGACCGCTCACAGCTCCTCGCGCTCCCCTTCCCGCGCCACCGCCATGCCGGCCGCCGCCACCTCGCGCCGCGCCGCCGCGTCGTCGCGCACCAGTGGGTTGGTGCGGTTGAGGTGGACGAAGCGCACCTTCGCTCGCTCGGCGGCGGGCAGGGCCGCCAGCCGCGCGAGGGTTTCGCGCACGAAGGGGTGGGGGACCTCGGCCATCGGGCGCCCGGGGAGCTCGCCGTCGGCGAAGAAGGTGCCGTCGACGTAGGCGACGTCGACGCCGGCGAGCACTGTCTCGAGGTGCGTCCCCTGCGCGTCCCAGCGCTCCCACTTGTCGATGTCGGGCAGCCAGAGCAGGGTCCGTCGCGGGCCGGCGATGCGGTAGGCGACGGTCTCGCTGTACTCGTCGCGGTGGGGCACCAGCAGCGGCGTGGCGGTGAGCCGGGCGCCGAGGCGCACCGGCACGCCGGCGGCCAGCGGCCGCAGGGCGATGTTGCCGAGACGCACCAGCAGCTCCCAGGGGCCGTTGCCTCGCAAGAAGGCTTCCATGCGCGGCATGGCGTAGACCGGCACCCCCTGCGCCCCCATCACCTCGCGGCCGAGGTGGAGGAGACCGGCATAGTGGCCGACGTGGGCGTGGGTGAGGAGGATGCCGGCGAGCCCGGGCGGCTGGGCGGCGGCGGGCGGCGGCGCCAGCTCGTCGAGCCGGTGCAGCTGGAGTGGGAAATCGGGGGTGGCGTCGACGAGGAAACGCTCGCCGCTCTGCGGGTCGACGAGACCGAGACAGGCGACGAGACGGCGCTGCGCCGGGTCGTCCCAGGCCGCGCTCTCGCCGCTGCCCGCCTGCGGGTAGCCGCCGTCCTGGGCGATGCCGAGGACGACGGCGAACGGCGGGGCCGGCGATGGCACTTGCACTACCGGGTTCACCCCGGAGCCGACGGCGCTCACTGCGGCGAGCGCCACGGCGACGACAAGGCCCGGCGACGGCGACCTCTCTTGGCTCCTCACACGGTCGATCTTAGGCGCCGCACCGATATCTGATGGCGCGGCCTACATCTCGAAGCGCACGCCAAGCTCCACCGCTCGGCCGGCGAGCGGCCCCCACACATCGGTAGTCCAGCGGCCGGCGGGGGTCTGGGCGGGCAGCAGGAGCGGGTCGAACCGGGTCTGCCGGACTGCCGTCAGATTGGTGGCACTGACGAACACTCCGGCCTCGCCGAAGCGTAGCTCGCCGAGCACGTTGATCTCGACGTAGGGCGGGCTGACGCGGCGATAGGGGTCGAGCTCCAATCGCTGGCGGCCGGTGTAGGCAAGCTCGACGCCGATGCGGCCACGGGCTTCACTCTCGAGGATCGCCGCGAGCTCCGCCGCATGATCCGGTACGGCCGCCGACGACAACGGCGCCGGTTGATTCGGATCGCGGGTCCAGGCGTCGAGCCAGGTGTGGTTGGCGATGACGTGCAACGGGCCCCGGGTGTATCGCAGGAGAAGCTCGGTCCCTCGCGCGCGCTCGGTGCCTGGATCGTTGGCGAGAACGAGCTCGTCACCGACCTCCCGGGTCACCAGCGGGTCGCGAATGTCCGAGACGAACGCCGCGCCGTCGATCTCCCACGCGCCTGCGGTCCAGCCGACGTCGAGAGCGGCGCTGCGGGCCCGCTCGGTGCGCAGGCGACCGGGAGGGCTCACCGCGGCGAGGCCGACCTCCGCCGCCTCGTCGCTGAGGAGGCTCGGCAAGGCGTGACCGGCGCCGCCAGCGAGCCGAACCTGCCAGGGCTTGCCCGGCTTCCAAAGCAGCGACACCAACGGATCGCACGAGGTGCCGTAGCGCGCCGAGTGGTCGAGTCGGCCTCCAGCAGCGAGACGCAGCCGCGGCGAGAGCGTGTACTCGTCCTGCGCGAACGCCCCCGCCCCAGGCGTCACCAGCGCCGCCCCGCCCTGGACGCCGGCGCCCTCGTGGTGGGTCGCGGCGCCGAGGACCCAGGTATGTCGGCCACGGCTGCCGGCGAGACTCACCTCGGCGAACCCGGAGCGCAACCGGTCGTGCTCGGCGGTTCCGCCTCGGCGGCGGCTTCGCTCGGTGCTCGCAAACGAGGCGTGGACGGCGAGCAGCCGCTCGCCGGCGAGCGCGAAGTGTCCGACCACACCACCGTCGAGACGCTGGCTGCCGAGACGGTCGGTGAACGCGCCGCCGGCGGGGGTCGCGCGGCCACGCAGCGTGCCTCCATCGCGCCTCTCTCCCATGGCGCCGACGGTGGCGAGAAGCGAGTCTCCGTTCTCGTCAGCCCAATAGAGCCGCGGGCGCAGCGTGGCGCGGCGATAGCCAGGCAGCTCCGCCCAGCCGTCGCGATCGACGTCTTGCTCGTCCTGCGCGTCGCTCGCCGCCAGCAGGGTGTATCCCCAGCGCTCGCTCAGCCGGTGCGGCAGGAACGCCACCGCGTCGGCGCCCCGCAACGACGACACCGCGACGAGCGCGGTGGGCTCCCCCTCGGGTCGGCGCGAAACCAGGTTGACGACCCCGCCGAGCGCCCCGGAGTAGAGCGCGGAGCTGACCCCCTTGATGACCTCGACCTGGGCGAGGTCGAGCGGCGAGGTCTGCAGCAGGCCGAGTGAGCCTGCCTCCTCGCCGAGCAGCGGCAGTTCGTCGACGAGGACGCGGGTGTATCGACCGCGCAGCCCCCGCAGCCGGAGACCAACCCCGCCGAGGGTGGGCGCCGCGCTCTCGATGCGAAGCCCCGGAAGCTCCTCGAAGAGAGTGGTGAGGCGGCCGGGCGCGATGGTGAGATTCTCTTCGAGCTCCTCCTGCGGCACCGCCTCGACGTGCAGCGGCTGGTCCTCGAGCACTGTGCCGGTGCGAGTGGCGGCCAGCACCGTGACCTCGCTCTCGAAGCGCAGAGGCCGGAGCCGCACCGCCGCGCTCACCTGGTTGCCGGCCACCACGTCGACGACTGCCGTGGCCCTCGCGAACCCTTGATGATCCACCGTGATCGTCTGCCGGCCCGCTGGCAGCTCGAGCTGCGCCTCCCCACGCTCGTCGCTGAGGGCCGTCGCCGCGCCGGCGGTGACCCTGCCGCCGGCGATCGGGGCAGCGCTGCTGGTGACACGGACGAGCACCGCCCCCGTGACACTCTGCGCGAGCGCCGAGCGGGATGACGCCGGCGCAAACATCAGCGAGGCGGCCGCCAGGGACCGAACGATCAGGGTGAGGAAGGCCCTCGGTCTGTCCCGCGCGCCCTGGGTACCTGCGGCTAGCACCAAGGCCATCCTAGCCGCCGTGCCACCCTGCGCCCCCCGCGGCGAGGACCAGAAAGGGGTAGAGTTATCCTCATGCGACACGCCACTAGCGCGGCTTTCGTACTAGCGAAGCGCAAGGGCTCGTCGTGAGGGCGTCGTCCGAAGGATGCCCGGCACAAAAAGGGCGGCGGGTAGCGCACCCGCCGCGGGAAGGGATGACCGTCCGGACTGGGGAACTTGGTTGCGTGGCGCCTACGCCGCCTTCTTCTGGGCGGCGATCCAGCCGTCGATGCGGGCCTCCAGCACGTCCATGGGCAGCGAGCCGGCGCCCAGCACCTCGTCGTGGAAGGCGCGGATGTCGAAGTGTGGACCGAGCTCCTTCTTGGCACGGTCGCGCAGCTCGAGGATCTTCAGCTGGCCGATCTTGTAGCCCAGGGCCTGGCCCGGCCAGACGATGTAGCGATCGGTCTCGTTCTGCACCTCGACCTCGTCGATCGCCGAGTGGTCGTGGAAGAACTGCACCACCTGCTCGCGCGTCCACCGCTTGTAGTGCAGGCCGGTGTCGACCACCAGGCGGATGGCGCGCAGCATCTCGTCCTGGAGGTGGCCGTACATGCTGTAGGGGTCCTGGAAGAAGCCCACGTCCTCGCCGAGCCGCTCGGAGTAGAGCGCCCAGCCCTCGATGTAGGCGGTGTTGCCCCCGTGCTGGCGGAACGGCGGCAGCGTCGGCAACTCCTGCTGGATGGAGATCTGCATGTGGTGGCCGGGGATCCCCTCGTGGTACGCGGTGGTCTCGACGTTGATGAGCTTGCGCGAGGTGGCCTCGCTGGTGTTGACGTTGACGCGACCGGGGCGCGAGCCGTCGGGGGTGCCCTGCACGTAGTCGGCGCCGGCGGCGGAGGCGGCACGGTAGTCCTCCATGGCCACCACCTCGACCTTGGCCCTGGGCATGCGACCGAACAGCTGCGGCAGCTTGGCCTGCATCTGGTCGATGTACTTGCGGTAGAGGCCGACGATCTGCTCGCCCGACGTCGCCTTGAGCGCCGGGTTGGCCTCGACGGCGGCGTTGAAGCTTCTGAGGTCGGCGTAGCCGAGCTGCTTGGCGATGGCGAGCATCTCGCCCTCGATGCGCGCCACCTCGCGCAGGCCGAGCTGGTGGATCTGCTCGGGGGTCATGTCGGTGGTCGTCGTGCGCTTGACGCGGGCGGCGTAGTTGGCGTCGCCGTCCGGCAGCGACCACATCCCCACTTCGGTGCGGCCGGCCGGCGCGTACTCCTTGGAGACGAAGGTGGCGAAACGGACGTAGGCCGGGTTCACCTGGTCGCGGATGGCATCGAGCACGAGCCCGCGCAGCCGCGCCTTGTCGGCCGCGGAGAACGATTCCGGCAGCTTGGCGAGCGGCATCGCGAACGGCGACTCCTCGGGCTTCTTCGAGCCGATCCCGGTCGCCTGGTCGGCCACCTTGCCGAGCAGGAACCGTGGCGGCATGAGCTTCTTCGCCATCCCCTCGCGCATGAAGGCGATGGTGCCGTCCAGCTGCGCCGGGAGGTTGCGGAGGCGGGTCGCGTAGTCCTCGTAGTCCTTGACCGTCTCGAAGGGGAGCAGCGAGGCGAGCTGGGGCGCCTCGATGTGGATGCCGCCCATCTGGTTGACGGGCATCAGCCAGCCCTGGAAGCGGGAGTCGTCGATCGACTCCCGGAGATCCCGCACCATGAGGGTCTTGTTGAGCGCCTCCTGCTCGGGGAACCCGGTGGTGTCGATTGCCTCGAGGCGAGCCAGGAAGTCTCGGCTCTTCGCCAGGTCGCGGTCGACGGCCGCCTGCGAGATCTCGCTCGACTTGTCGTTCCAGCGACGGTCGCCGAGGATGGAGGCGTACTCGGGGTTGGTGGTGAGGTTGTACTCCCACTGCTCGGCGAGCAGTGCGTCGAGCGCCTTGCGGCGCGCCGCGAGGTCGGCGGCGGCGGGCGAGGCGTCGGCGCCACGTGCCGCCACCGGCAGCAGAGCGATCATGGTGAGGCCGAGCGCGGCGAGGATGCGGTGCATGCGGGCTCCTGTGTCGTCGTCGTGGCAAGTACGCGTCGCCGCCGCCAAGGTTTCAGGGGCGCCGCTCCAGCAGGGGTCAAGGGCGTGGACCGTTCCAGGCAGGCACCGCCCCGCCGCCTCGCCTCCGCGGGCTCGCCTCTCCTCCCGCCTCCGGGAAACGGGGCATCACCCTCCGCGAACCCTCCGAGACTCCCTTGACAGAGCGTCGAAACGCATGTTTGATATCGGCGTTTTATCCCGGGGAAGGAGCCCGATGTCAGACCGCCAACCCAACACCAACCCCGACAGCGCCGCCACCAGGGAACGGCTGCTCGACGCCTCCGAGCGGCTGTTCGCGGAGCGCGGCTTCCGCTCCGCCTCGGTGCGCGACATCACCCGCGAGGCGTCGTGCAACATCGCGGCGGTCAACTACCACTTCGGCGGCAAGGCAAACCTCTATCGCGAGGTCTTCATGCGTCGCCTGCGTGCCCTGCGCAAGCAGCGCCTCGATGGCATCGAGCGCGCGCTGTCGAGCGCCGGCCACCAGGCCACCCTCGACCTGTTGCTGCAGGAGTTCGCGGGCGCCTTCGTGCAGCCGCTGGTGGAGGACAGCTCGGGGCGCCTGTGGGTGCTTCTGCTCGCCCAGGAGATGATCGACCCGCAGCTGCCACCGGCCACCTTCCAGGCGGAGATGATCGAGCCGGTGCAGCGGGCGCTGGTCTCCGCCCTCGAGCAGGTGTGCCCCGAGCTGGCGCGGCGCGACGCCCAGCTCTCCGTCCACTCGCTCATCGGCCAGCTGGTGCACGTCGTGCACCTGCAGCGCTGCCTGCCGATCGCCGACGGCAGCTGGGAGCTGCCCGATCTGGTCGCCCACACCGTACGCTTCTCGGCGGCCGGCATTCGCTCGCTGGCCCGCGAGTCCGTCGCCGTCTGATTCACTCGCGGCGGGGACGCCGAGCCGCGGCCAGACCCCGACCGGGGGCGCGTGCGAGCAAGAGGAAACCGTTCAGGGGGGAAGAGCACCGTGAGGACGTCTTGTTGAAGCGATTGGCCATGGCCCTGACCCTAGCCGCCGCCGCCGCCGGCTGCACGCACTGGCGCGCGCAGCCTGCGGGCGTGCCGCCGGCGGCGGACCGCCCGTGGGTGGCGCCGCCCGGGGCCGTCCCCGCGGCGGCCCCCACCGCTGCCCCGGCGACCTCCGGCGGCGCCACGGGCCCGACCACCATCACCGCCGCGCAGGCCCTCGCCGCGCTCCCCGGCGGGCTCCTCGACCTGCCGCTCGCCATCGACCTGGCGTTGCGCAACAGCCCGCGCACCCGCACCACCTGGCTCGCCGCGCGCGCCGCTGCCGCCGAGGTGGGGAGCCAGCGCTCGGGAGCTCTACCCCGACCTCAACCTCACCGGCACGGCGCAGCGGCAGAAGGGCACCGTCGGCGCCGGCCAGATCACCTTCCAGCAGACCACCCTGGTGCCCGCGGTCGACGTTTCCTGGCTGCTGCTCGACCTCGGCGGCCGCGCCGCCGACATCGCCGAGGCACGCGAGAGCCTCATCGCCGCCGACTTCAGCCACAACCAGCAGATCCAGGACGTCATCCTCGACGTCGCGCAGGCCTTCTACCAGTACGTGAGCGCGCGCGCCCTGCGCGACGCCGCCAACGCCGACCTCGAAGGGGCGCGTACCAACCTCGAGGCGGCGGAGCACCGCCACCAGGCCGGCCTCGCCACCATCGCCGACGTGCTGCAGGCGAAGACGGCGCTGTCCACGGCCCAGCTCGCCCTGCAGACCGCCGAGGGCGACATGAACGTCATCCGCGGCGCCCTCGCCACCGCCATGAACCTGCCCGCCGAGCTGCCCGTCGAGGCGGCGCCGCTCGACGAGGAGGTCCCGGTGGTGGCCGCCTCGCAGGGGATCCTGCAGGAGCTCGACCACGCGCTCGAGAACCGTCCGGAGCTGCAGGCGGCGCGCGCCGCGGCCCGCGCCGCCGCCCAGCGCATCGCCCAGGAGCGCGCCGCCGGCCTGCCCTCGCTGACGCTCGGCGGCAACGCCAACCGCATCTTCTACCGCGGCCTCGATCGCGATCCCGCCAACAACTACTCGGCGCTGCTGCAGGTGCGCGTGCCGCTGTTCGCCGGCTTCGAGCACCGCTACAACGTCGAGAAGGCGCGTGCCGAGGCTGCCGCCGAGGAGGCGCGCGCCGAGGCTCTTGCCAACGACGTACGGCTGCAGGTGTGGACGAGCTACTACGACCTGCAGACGGCGGCGCAACGCTACGCCACCGCCCAGGACCTGCTCGCCGCCGCGGAGGAGTCCACGAAGGTGGCCGCCGGACGCTACCAGGAGGGGGTCGGCAGCATCCTCGACCTCCTGTCGGCGCAGAGCACGCTCGCCAATGCGCGGGCGCAGAAGATCCTGGCGCGCGCCGACTGGCTGCTGTCGCTGACCCACCTCGCCCACGACAGCGGGACGCTCGCCACCAGCGGTCCCCTCACCTCGACCTCCTCGACCTCCGCCGACGAGAGACCGCAAGATGAGCCCACGCCGCACCGTTGAGCCCACCGCCGCCGCGCTCCTGCTGCTCGCCAGCTTCGCCTGCAGCAAGGGCGAGACGGGTCCCCCGCCTCGCCCGCCGGTACCGGTGACGGTGGCGGAGGCACGCCGCGAGTCGGCACCGCTCGAGCTCGCCGCCGTCGGCACCGTCGAGGCCAAGTCGACCGTCGAGGTGCGCTCGCAGGTCACCGGCCAGGTGATGCGGGTGCACTTCCAGGAGGGGCAGGAGGTGCACCGCGGCGAGGTGCTGTTCAGCATCGATCCGCGCCCCTTCCAGGCTGCGCTCGCCGAGTCCGAAGCTGCTCTCGCCCGCGACCGCGTGCTCGCCGACAATGCCACGCGGCAGGCGGCGCGCTACGCCGAGCTGGTGCAGAAGGACTTCGTCACCAAGGAGCAGTACGACGCCGCCGAGGCCGATGCGCGCTCGCGGCAGGCCAACCTGGCGGCCGACGAGGCTGCCGTCGCGGACTCCCGCCTGCAGCTCGAGTACGCCACCATCCGCTCGCCGCTCGACGGTCGCGCCGGCGCCGTCATGGTGCACGCCGGGAACACCGTCAAGGTCAACGACGTGCCGATGGTGGTCCTCCACCAGATGGCGCCCATCGACGTGCGCTTCCCGGTGCCGCAGCAGCACCTGGGCGAGGTGCGCCGCCGCGCCGCCGCCGGCACCCTGCCGGTGCTGGTGCGCGACAGCGGCGGCGGTGCCCACACCGGCAGCCTGAGCTTCGTCGACAACGCCGTCGACGCGACGACCGGCACCATCCAGCTCAAGGCGACGATGGACAACGCCGACCGCGCGCTGTGGCCAGGCGAGCTCGTCAACGTCACCCTGCGGCTGGGCGACGAGCAGGCCGTCGTCGCCCCGGAGTCGGCGGTACAGTCGGGGCAGGAGGGGGATTACGTGTTCGTCGTCAAGGCTGACCAGACGGTGGAGTCGCGACCGGTCAAGGTGGCACGCACGAGCGGTGACCGGGTGGTGATCGCCGCGGGGCTCGCCGGCGGCGAGACGGTGGTCACCGACGGCCAGCTGCGGCTGGTACCCGGCTCGAAGGTGACGATCAAGACGGGCGGCGGCGGCGCCGCCACTCCGGGAGCCGAACGATGAGCCTCTCCGAGCTCTTCATCCGCCGGCCGGTGATGACGACGCTCCTGATGGCGGCGTTGCTGCTCTTCGGCATCGTCGCCTACCGCCAGCTGCCGGTCTCCGACCTGCCCAACGTCGACTTCCCGACGCTGCAGGTGCAGGCCTCGCTGCCCGGGCGCGAGCCCCGAGACGATGGCCTCCTCGGTGGCGACGCCCCTCGAGAAGAAGTTCTCCACCATCGCCGGCCTCGACTCGATGAGCTCCTCGAGCAGCCAGGGTGGCACCCAGATCACCCTGCAGTTCGACCTCTCGCGCGACCTCGACTCCGCCGCCCAGGACGTGCAGGCGGCGATCGCGGCAGCGGCGCGGCAACCTGCCCAGCGACATGCCGAACCCGCCCACCTACCAGAAGGTGAACCCGGCCGACTCGCCCGATTCTCTACCTCGCCCTCACCTCGCCGACGCTGCCGCTGTCGCAGCTCGACGAGTACGCCGAGACGATGATGGCGCAGCGCATCTCGACCGTCCCCGGCGTCGCCGCAGGTGCAGGTCTACGGCGCCGCAGAAGTACGCGGTGCGCATCCAGCTCGACCCGCAGCGCCCTCGCCGCGCGCGGCATCGGCATCGACGAGGTGCAGAACGCGGTCACCGGCGCCAACGTCAACCTCCCCACCGGCACCCTCTACGGCGCCGAGCGCGCCTTCACCATCGAGTCGCAGCGGGCAGCTCACCGAGGCCGCCGGCGTACCGGCGCTGGTCGTCGCCTACCGCAACGGCAACCCGGTGCGGCTGCGAGCGAGCTCGGCCGCGTCCTCGACAGCGTCGAGAACGACAAGGCAGCGGCCTGGTACATCGACCAGCGGGCGATGGTGCTGGCCGTCCAGCGCCAGCCCGGCACCAACACCGTGCAGGTGGTGGAGGCGGTGCAGGAGCTGCTGCCCGTCCTTCGAGAGCCAGCTGCCGGCCTCGGCCGAGCTCAACGTCCTCTTCGACCGCTCGGTGAGCGATCCGCCAGTCGGTGCACGACGTGAAGTTCACGCTCTGGCTGGCGCTGTCGCATGGTCATCCTGGTGATCTTCCTCTTCCTGCGCAACCTCTCGGCGACGATAATCCCGGCCTCGCCCTGCCGCTGTCCATCGTCGGCACCTTCGCGGTGATGTGCGCTGCTCGGCTACAGCCTCGACAACCTGTCGCTGATGGCGCTGACGCTGTCGGTGGGCTTCGTCGTCGACGACGCCATCGTCATGCTCGAGAACGTCGTGCGCCACATGGAGCACGGGCGAGCGCCCCTTCGAGGCGGCGCTGCGCGGGGCGCGCGAGATCGGCTTCACGATCCTGTCGATGACGCTGTCGCTCGCCGCCGTGTTCATGCCGGTGCTGTTCATGGGCGGCATCCTCGGGCGGCTCTTCCACGAGTTCGCCGTCACCATCGCCATGGCGATGCTGATCTCCGGCTTCGTCTCGCTGTCGCTGACGCCGATGCTGTGCAGCCGCTTCCTGCGGCCGCCGGCGCGAGTCGCGCCACGGCCGCGTCTACAACTGCGTCGGAGCGGTTCTTCGACCGCCTGCGCGACAGCTACGGCCGCGGCCTCTCCTGGTCGCTCGACCACCGCCGCACCACCATGGCCTTCCTCGGCCTGGCGCTGGCGCTCACCGGCTACCTCTTCGTCAAGGTGCCCAAGGGCTTCCTCCCCAACGAGGACACCGGCTCGGTCTCGGTCTTCACCCAGGGCGCCGAGGGGATCTCGCCCTACGCCATGATGCGCCACCAGCAGGAGGCGGCGGCGATCGTCAAGGCGCACCCGGCGGTCGAGCAGTTCATGTCGTTCGCCGGCCGCGGCGGCAACAACGCCGGCACCATCTTCATGCGGCTCAAGCCGCTGGGCACGCGGCCCCCCGCCGAGCAGGTGGTCGCCGAGCTGCGCAAGCAGCTGTCGGTGATCCCCGGCCTGCAGGTGTTCATCCAGATCCCGCCGCCCATCCGGCTCGGCGGTCGCTTCACCCAGGCGCAGTACCAGTTCACCCTGCAGGGGCCCGACACCGACGAGCTCTACCGCGCCTCGGCGGCGATGCTCGGCGCGCATGAAGGAGCTGCCCGGCTTCCTCGACGTCGACACCGACCTCCAGCTGCGCAACCCGCAGGTCGTGGTATCGATCGACCGCGACAAGGCCGCCGCCTACGGCGTCTCCGTGCGCCAGGTGGAGGACGCCCTCTACTCCGCCTACGGCAGCCGCCGCGTCTCGACCATCTTCGCTCCCAACAACGCCTACGACGTGATGATGGAGCTGCGCGCCCGAGTACCAGCGCGACCCCGACGCGCTGGCGCAAGCTGTACGTCCACGCAGCGGCGGCGAGCTCGTGCCGCTGGCGGCGGTCGCCAGCTTCGCAGCGCGCGGTGGGCCCGCTCGCCGTCGCCCACTCCGGCCAGCTGCCGGCGGTGACGCTGTCGTTCAACCTGGCGCCGGGGACGAGCATCGACGAGGCGACCCGTAGCGTCGAGGCGATCGCCGCCGAGGTGCTGCCGGCCACCGTCAACGGCAACTTCCAGGGCACCGCACAGGCGTTCCAGTCGTCGATGCAGGGGCTCGGCGTGCTGCTCTTGATGTCGGTCGCTGGTCATCTACATCGTGCTCGGCATGCTCTACGAGAGCTTCATCCACCCGCTGACCATCCTCTCGGCGCTGCCGCTGGCCGGCTTCGGCGCCCTCGTCACCCTCTTCATCTTCCGCCAGGAGCTGTCGCTCTACGCCTTCGTCGGCGTCATCATGCTGGTCGGGCTGGTGAAGAAGAACGGCATCATGATGGTCGACTTCGCCGTCGAGCGCCGCCACGCCGGCGCCGGCGCCCGCGACGCCATCTACGAGGCCTGCGCTGGTGCGCTTCCGGCCGATCATGATGACCACCATGGCCGCGCTGGTGGGAACGCTGCCCATCGCCCTCGGCCTCGGCGCCGGCGCCGAGTCGCGGCGACCGCTGGGCCTGGCGGTGGTCGGCGGGCTCGTCTTCTCGCAGATGTTGACGCTGTTCGTGACGCCGGTGTTCTACGTCTACATGGACGGCGTCGAGAAGTGGCTGGCGAAGACCTTCCCCGGCCTCGCCCACGGGCGCAAGGGGGCAGCGGTCGACGAGGAGCCAGAGATCGCCACCCAGCCGGGGGTGCCGCAGCCCGAGCCGGTGGGCGCGCGCGGCTGAGCCCGTGCAGGGAGCGCCGGTCAGCCCTCGATGCGTGGCGGTGCGCCGCCGCTGACGGTGGCGGCAGGGGCTCTCGCGGCGCGCGCCAGCGCCGGCAGCGGCGCCCGGCGCAGCAGCGCGAACGGGTTGTCCTGCAGCGCCGCCCACAGCGGCCGCAGCGTCGCCTCCACCTTCGCCTCGACGCTTTCCGGATCGGCGAGCGCCGCGGCGCGGTGATCGCGCACGTGCTGCAGGAGGCGGCTGCAGGCGGTGGCCTGGCCGCAGGCGACGAGGTCGCGCAGCTGCTCCTCGTCGTCGATCCACAGCGTCGTCGGCACCGCCTCGGCGCGTCGCGCCAGCAGCTGCAGCGCCGGCGCCGGCTGCAGGTCCGGGTGCCGGGCCCACAACGTCGGACGCTTGCGGTCGAGACCGTAGAGCAGCAGCAGCTGGGTGCGCGGCCGGAAGGGGGACGACTCGGCGAGGACGGAGTCCTGGATCAGCCGGCGGACGCGCTTCATCGACACCGAGCCGACCATTGCCAGCAGCGAGCCGAGCCGCCGCGTCAGCAGGTCGACGAGGTCGCCGAGCCGCAGGTGGGCGACCAGCGGCCCGAGCTCGACGCCAGTGGTCTCGCGGGTCGCTTCCGCCTGGCGCCGGAACAGCCGGCGCCCCCACCAGAGGCCGAGCGCGGAGGCGCCGGCGAGCGCCGCGGGCACGACGCCGGTGAAGAGCTGCCCGAGGGCGGCGCTCAGGGGCGTCCAGGGGGCGGCGAGCAGGCGGTAGAGCAGGGCCAGGAAGGAGACCAGCGCCAGCCAGCGACCGACGGCAGCGAGCCGTCGCAGGGTGCGCACGCGCACCCTCGGCAGTGGGCTCGGCGGCGCCTCGACGTAGAGCGGCTCCTGGCGCTGGCTGGTGTCGGACACCAGCAGCAGCCCCAGCTGCTCGAACATGGCGCCGCGCTGGTAGACGGTGACGGCGCCGTCGACCCCCTGGTTGTCGTAGATGCCGCCGTCCATCAGCGGCACCGGCGGGAAGCGGGAACCCAGCGCCCGCGCGACGGCGGCCGCATCCGCCCAGGCGAAGTCGCGCGGGAACACCAGCGGCTCGAAGGCGCCCGGAAAGCACGAGGAGGCGGCGACGACGTCGGCGAGCCGGATCTCGCGCGCCACCTCGGTGGGGATCTGCAACGGCGGCAGGTTGCCCACCCGCACCCGCGAACGCCGGCTGGTCTGGAAGCGGTAGGCGCGGCCGGAATGGAACTCGGTGGCCGAGAAGATCGCCTCGTCCGGCCCCTCCGCGTTGTCCATCAGCTCGCCGAGCCTCGCCTCGCCGAGAAGCTCCGAGCCGGCGTAGACGCGCGCCGCGGCGCGGATCAGGCTCGCCCCCGCACCGCCGTCGCCCCTGGCGAGCCGCGCCGCCGCCTCGCGCACGACGTTGAGCGAGAGCAGCGTCTTCCAGGCACGGCCGTAGAAGTCGCCGAAGCTCTCGCGCCGCGCCCGCGACAGCGCCCAGGCGGCGCCCACGATGGTGCCGCCGGAGATCGTGGACAGCGTGCGCACCCGCCCCAGCAGGCCGGCGCGCTCGAGCAGGTCGAGGACCCCGAGGTGGAAGGCGGCGGCACGATAGCCGCCGCCGGAGAGGCAGAGCGCGATGTCGCCGGCGAGCCCGGGACCGGGGTCAGCGGTGGTCTCGGCGTCGAGCTCGACGCCCTCGGCGAGCCCTGCGGTCGCGGCTTCGACGGTCGCCGGCAGCGGCGAGTCGGGATCGGCGGTCGCAGGCGGCGAAGCCATCGGCACCCTCTCCGCGACGTGAGTGGAATCCTGTCCGGTGGCGTGCGAGCGCCAGCGGGCGGGCGCGGGCCCCCGTCGCTCCGACGTCGGCGGGGAGAGCCTAGCCCAATGGCGCCGATCCCCGCTACACCGCCGCCCTAGCCGCCGCCGGTGTCGAGCAGCTCGTCGAGGTCGACCCCGAGGTGCTTGATCATCAGCGACCGGTAAGCGCGACTCTGGCGGTAGCCGCCGGCGGCGGCGAAGAAGTTGGCGAGCGGCGCCCCCCAGTCCGAGCCCAGGGGCATGACGATCCCGAAGTCTTCCCTGGGGCCGTCGGCGACGCGGTGACGCTTGATCGGCGCCCCGGCCTTGCGTTGCGTCCAGAAGATGTTGAGGTCGAGGTAGGCGAAGGTCCTGGGGTCGCGCGACAGCCGGGCCACGATGTCGCGGTAGGAGGTGACGCTCTCGATGCGCAGCGAGGGGAAGCTCTCGGCCCGGAGGCGCTCGAGGCGTGTCTCCAGCGTCGTGCCGTGGAAGGCGAGGGCGGTGAAGCCGGCGAGCTCGATGGGGATGCGGTCGCGGCTGGTGAGGTCGGGGACGGCGCGATTGGCGACCAGCACCGGCACGTTGGCGAAGAAGGGCGGGCTGAACCCCACCTCCTTCTTCCGTGCCTCGTTGATGGTGACGCCGGCGAGCCCGAAGACGCCGCCCTGTCCGTGGCGCACGTCGTCATAGAAGCGGACGAAGTCCTCGTAGGGGACGAAAGCGCACGGTCACGTCGGTGCCCTGCACGTTGGCGAGATAGCTGCGCAGCTGATCCATCATCTCGATGAGCACGCCGGTGAGCTTGCCGTTGCCGTCGCGGTAGGCGAAGCCATCGATCGGGTAGAAGTACGCCGCGGTGACCGTGCCGTGACCGGCACGGCGGGTCGCCTCCCAGCTGTCGCCGCGCAGCACCGGTGGCGCCGCGGAGGCCGGCGGCGGCGCTCCCTCGTCGCCGCCGCCGGCGCCAGCGCGGCGAGCAGGAGGGCCGCCGAGACGCGGGGGACGAGATGACGCATCGGGCTCCTCCTGGTGGCCCACAGCCGGCAGGCGGGCCAGGGCCGCCGCCGCGGTGTCGTGGGTCTGTGCCCCCGCGCGTCGAGCCGGGTTCACCGCCGCAGCGGGTTGCGGCAGTCTACCCCCGGCTGCGACGCCATCTCCAGCCCGTGGGCCGGGCAAGGGCTACTCCGCGGCACGGGCGGCGCGGCGGCGAATCCGGATACCATGCCCTAGTGGTCGCTATCTCCGAGCGCGCCGCGGTGCCGCCAGAGCCGCCGGCGCGCATCCCCCCGCCGTCGCTGCTCTGGCTGCTGCTCGAGGGCCGGGCGGCAGGCGAGCTCGTCACCACCCTGGCGCTACGCCCCCTGCTGCGGCGCCTGCCACCCGGCGACGGCCACCCGGTCCTGCTGCTGCCGGGCTTCCTCGCCAGCGACACTCGACGCGTCCGCTGCGCCGCTTCCTGCGCGACCTCGGCTACTGGGCGCATCGCTGGAACCTCGGCCGCAACCTGGGCATCCGTGGTGACGTCGAGGAGCGGATGGCGGCCCGGCTCGACGAGGTCCACTCCCAGCACGACGGCCGCCGCGTGAGCCTCATCGGCTGGAGCCTCGGGGGGGTCTACGCGCGGGTGCTGGCGAACCGCTTCCCCGATCGCGTCCGCAGCGTCATCTCGCTGGGCAGCCCGTTCGCCGCCGACACCAAGGCCAACAACAGCTGGCGTCTCTACGAGCTGCTCACCGGCGCGCGCCTCGACGAGATCCCGGCGGCGCGGCTTGCCGAGTTCCGCCGCGTGCCGCCGGTGCCGACGACCTCGATCTTCAGCCGCACCGACGGCATCGCCGCCTGGCAGACCTCGATCCAGCTCGAGGGACCGCAGGCGGAGAGCATCGAGGTGCCCGGCAGCCATCTCGGCCTGGGCTTCAACCCGCTGGCGCTGTTCGCCATCGCCGATCGGCTGGCGCAGCCGGAAGAGGGCTGGCAGCCGTTCTTCCGTCCCGGCAGCTGGCACCCGCCGGGGCTGCGCCGTCCACCCGAGGCCCTCGCCGGCGCCGGTGGGCCGCCCTGACGCTCGCGGGACCGGCACTCGCCCCCCACCCCGGCGCCGCTCTTCCGCTTCTCGGGCTCTCCTCCCTCCTTTCCGCCCTCCATTCGATCTTGATCGTCACATCTTGACAATCAAGAGGAGAGGCGCTATCGTTGCGTCAGCCGAACGCCGGGAGGACCCGGTGGACGAGCCCAATACCGACGTCATCCAGGGCACGCTCGACATGCTGATCCTGAAGACGCTGAGCCTGCAGCCGATGCACGGATTCGGCATCGCGCGCCGGATCGAGCAGATCTCGCGCGGCGTCTTCAAGGTCAATCCCGGGTCGCTGCTCACCGCGCTGCAGCGGCTCGAGCGCGCCGGCTGGCTCGACGCCGAGTGGCGGCAGACGCGAGAACTCGCGGCGGGCGAAGTTCTACTCGCTCACCCGGGCCGGCCGGAAGCAGCTCGAGGTCGAGACCGCGGACTGGAACCGCCGCGTCGGCGCGGTGGCGCGGCTGCTCAAGGCCGAGGGCTAGACGCCATGTCGCTCTGGCGCCAGCTCGCCCACGGCCTGCGCCGGCTCGTCCGACCGGCCGCCGCCGATCGCGAGCTCAGCGACGAGGTGGCGCACTACTTCGAGCGAGGCCGCCGCCGCGCACCGCGCGCGCGGGCTGTCGCCGCAGCAGGCACGGCGCGCCGCGCGGCTCGAGCTCGGCGGCGAGGGCGGCGTCACGCGAACAGGTGCGCGCCTACGGGTGGGAGAACCTCGTGACCGGCACGTCTCGCCGATCTCCGCTACGCCGTGCCGGCGCCTGCGTCGCGACCCGGCGTTCACCGCCATCGGCGCCTTCACCCTCGCGCTCGGCATCGGCGCCACCACGGCGATCTTCAGCGCCGTCGACCCGATCCTCGTTCGCAGCCGCTGCCCTACCCGCACGCCGAGCGGTCGGTGACGCTGTGGGAGGCTCCCGGCGAGCGGCGGGCGGCTGGCCACCACCTTCGGCGCCTTCCGTGCGCTCGGCGACGCGCACGCGCTCGTTCGCGGCCCTGGCGGTGATGCGAGCCGTGGCAGCCGACGCTGGCCGGCGCCGCCGAGCCGGAGCGGCTCGACGGGCAGCGCGTGAGCGCCGGCTACTTCCGCGTCCTCGGCGTGGCGCCGGCACTGGGGCGCGGCTTCGACGGCCGCCGAGGACCGCCCGGAGGCGCCGCGTGGTGGTCCTCAGCGACGCGATCTGGCGCCGCCGGTTCGGCGGCGACCGCGCCGTCCTCGGCCGTGCCGTCGACCTCGACGGCGACGCCTACACCGTCGTCGGCGTCATGCCCGCGGGCTTCGAGAACGTGCTCGCCAGCACGACGGAGGTATGGGCGCCGCTGCGCTACGACCTGTCGCTGCCCCAGGCCTGGGGCCACCACCTGCGGGCCGTCGGTCGGCTGCGGGCGGGGGGCGGCCTCGAGCGGGCGGCGCGGGAGCTGGCGGCGCTGGCGCCGTCGCTGCGACGAACCCTACCGGAGGCGCACGTCGCCGCCGGCTTCCTCGTCACGGCGCTGCAGGACGAGGTCACCCGCGGGGTGAGGCCAGCGCTGCTCGCCGCCGCCGGCGCCGTGCTGCTGCTGCTGCTCCTCGCCTGCATCAACGTCGCCCACCTGCTCCTCGCCCGCGGCGCCCGGCGTCGCGGTGAGCTCGCGGTGCGCGTCGCCCTCGGCGCCGGCCGCGCGCGGGTGGTCCGGCAGCTGCTCGCCGAGAGCCTGCTGCTCGCCGCCCTCGGCGGCGCCCTGGGCATGGCCCTCGCCGCGCTGGGGGTGCGCGCACTGCTGAAGCTGGCGCCCATCGCGCTGCCACGCGCCAGCGCCGTCGCGTTCGACGGCCCGGTGCTCGCCTGGGGGCTGGGGATCACCACGCTGGTGGCCCTCGCCTTCGGCCTGGCGCCGGCCCTTCGTGCCGCGGGCCGCGACCTGCAGCCGGCCCTGGGGCGGAGCTCGCGACGCACCACCGGCGGCGCGGCGGGCGGCCGCCTGGTGACGGCCGAGGTGGCGATCGCCGTGGTGCTGCTCGTCGGCTGCGGCCTGCTGCTGCGCAGCGTGCAGCACCTTCTCGCCATCCCCGTCGGATTCGCGCCCTCCGGTCTGCTCAGCATGCAGGTCCAGACCGCCGGCCACCGCTTCGACGACGCCGACGCCACCCGCCGGTTCTTTCGCGACGCGCTGGCGGCGGCGCGGCGGGTCCCCGGCGTGACGGCCGCCGCCTTCACCAGCCAGCTGCCGCTGAGCGGCGACGACGACGAGTACGGGGTGCGCACGCCGGACGATCCGCCGCAGGTGGCGCACGGCGCCTTCCGCTACGCCGTCAGCTCGGGGTACCTCGAGACGCTGGGCATCTCGCTGCGGCGCGGCCGGCGCTTCGACGACCACGACCGCGCCGGAGCGCCCCTCGCCGCCATCGTCAGCGAGTCGTTCGCCCGTCACGCGCTGGCCGGCGACGCGCTCGGCCAGCGCGTCCAGATCGGACCGCTCGACGCCCCCTGGTTCACCGTCGTCGGCGTCGTCGGCGACGTCAAGCAGGCGGCACTGGCGGCCGACGGCGGCGATGCGATCTACGTTCCCAGCGAGCAGTGGCCCTTCACCGACGGCGCGCTCTGGCTGGTCGCCCGCACCCGCGGCGGCGCCGCCGCGATCGCCCCGCTGCTGCGACGCGCCGTGTGGTCGGTCGACCGCGACCAACCCATCGTGCGCGTCGCGACCATGCAGTCGCGGGTCGCCGCCGCCGCCGCCCGCCAGCGCTTCACCCTGGTGCTCTTCGAGATCTTCGCCGTCGTCGCCCTGGCGCTCGCCGCCGCCGGCCTCTATGGCGTGCTCTCGGGCAGCGTGGCCGAGCGGCGGCGCGAGATCGGCGTGCGCTGCGCGCTGGGTGCCTCGAACGGCAGCATCCTCTCGGCAGTGGTGCGCCAGGGGATGCGGCTCACCACCCTCGGCATGGCGATCGGGCTCGCGGCGGCGGCCCTGGCGACGCGGGCGATGACCGCACTGCTGTTCGCCGTGTCGCGCCTCGACCCGCTCACCTACCTCGGCGTCGCCGCCCTTCTGCTCCTGGTCGCGGCGCTCGCCTGCTGTGCCCCGGCGTGGCGGGCATCGCGGGTCGACCCCGCCCTCGCCCTGCGCGCAGAGTGAGCCGAGGCGCCCGCGGCGGGACGACTCCGGCTCCGCTCCGCCAGCGGCGCCATCGTCGCGGGCATGCGCGGCTCTCGGCGGCACAGCGGCGGGTGCAGTAGGCTCTGCGTTGGCCGCTCCGCGGCCAACCGATGCTCAGCCCCACTCGCCTCAGCTACGGCTTCATCCTCGCCACCCTGGGCCTCGTCGGCCTGCTCCACCTCGGCACGCCGCTGCTGGTGGCGATGCTCGCCTACTTGGCGCTCGACAAGCTGCAGGTGGCGCACAGCAAGTGGCTGGCGGTGCTGCTGTTCGTGCTGCTGGTGCTCGCCGCCTCCTTCGCGCTCGGGCGCTTCACCACCCAGGCCGTGGTGGCGCTGCCGGCGGTGGCGGAGAAGGCGATCCCGTCGCTCATCGACTCCGCCAAGGCGCACCACATCGAGCTCCCGTTCACCGATTGGGAGAGCCTGAAGACGGTGACGCTCCACACCGCCCGGGTGCAGATCCGCTACCTCGGTCGGGTGGCCGGCGGCGCCACCCGCGAGCTGGTCTACGTGCTCCTCGGCATCGTCGTCGCCGTGCTGCTCTTCCTGCGCCCCGGCATCGAGCACGACCCCGACCCGCTGGCCGTCCCGCACAACCTCTACGTGCTGGCCACCGAGGCCATCGCCGCCCGCTTCCGGCTCTTCTATGCGAGCTTCGTCAACGTCATGGGAGCGCAGATCGCCATCGCCGCCATCAACACCGTGCTGACGTCGATCTTCGTCCTCGCCGCCCGCCTCCCCAACGCGGCGGTAATCGTCGGCGTCACCTTCCTCTGCGGCCTGCTGCCGCTGGTCGGCAACCTGATCAGCAACACCGTCATCGCCGCCATCGCCTTCACCGTCTCGCCGCGCGCCGCGCTGATGGCCCTTGCCTTCCTCGTCCTCATCCACAAGCTCGAGTACTTCCTCAACAGCAAGATCGTCGGCGATCGCATCCGCAACCCGGTGTGGTTGACCCTCCTCGCCCTCGTCCTCGGCGAGACGCTGATGGGCATCCCGGGCATGATCCTGGCGCCGGTGGTGCTCGGCTACGTCAAGATGGAGGCCTCGCGCATCGAGGTCCCGGAAACGAGGCCCAATTCTAGGTGAGTGAAACCTTCCGGGGTCCGCCATCGTTGTAGAGGTGACACGAACCAGGGGGACGACCATGCGCCGCATTATCCCGTTGCTCACCGCTCTCGCTCTCGGCACCGGCAGCCTGCTCGCTGCCAACCCGGCGGCCGCCGAGTTCCGCCTCGAGAAGCACCTCGCCCTCGCCCCTGGCGGCGAGCTGGTGATCGACACCTCGGGCGGCGGTGTCACCGTCACCGGCGGTGCCGTCGACGGGGCCACCATCGTCGTCACCTCCGACCGCGACCGCGAGGACGTCGAGTCGCGCTACACGTTCGACTTCCGTGCCGAGCCCGGCCGCGTGGTGGTGGTCAACCGCCGCAAGGGCTCGCTCTGGGGCCACTGGTTCGATTGGGGTCGCGGCTACTCCCTGCACTTCGAGGTCCAGGTGCCCCGCGCCACCCGCGTCGAGCTCGACAGCTCCGGCGGCGGCCTGCACATCTCGCGGCTCGACGGCGATGCCCGCCTGCGCTCCTCGGGCGGTGGCCTGCACGTCGAGGACCTGGTGGGCGCCCTCGACGCCGGCACCAGCGGCGGCGGGGTCGAGGTGCGGCGAGTACGCGGCAACGTGCGTCTCCAGAGCTCGGGTGGGCGCGTCGAGGTGGGAGAGGTGATCGGCGACGTCTCCGCGCGTTCGAGCGGTGGCGGCGTCGACGTCGCCGCCGTGACCGGCGACGTCGAGGCCTCGTCGAGCGGCGGCGGCGTGCACGTCGACGGCGTCGGCGGCAGGGTCTCCGCCGAGAGCTCGGGAGGGCCGGTCACCGCCGTCTTCGCTCCCGGCGCCGGCGCCGGCGGCAGCCTCTCCTCCTCCGGCGGTGGGGTGCGCGTCCAGCTCGCCCCCGACGCGCGGGTGAGCATCGACGCCTCCTCCTCGGGCGGCTCGGTGGTCTGCGACCTGCCGCTGCTCGTGCAGGGCAAGATCTCGCGCTCGTCGCTGCGCGGCGATCTCAACGGCGGGGGGCCGGCGCTGCTCCTGCGCAGCAGCGGCGGCGGCATCCGCATCGGCTCCACGGGGGGCTGAGCCGGGCGGACGCGGCCGAGCGCACGCCGACGCGGCGGCGCTAGAACGAGATGCAGGCGGCCGAGTCGCACCCGCAGCACCAGCTGCTGGTCGAAGCGTCGCTTGTAGAGGGCGATCACCTCGCTCAGGAGCCGCTCGCCGCCACCACCTGCCGCCACACCCGGCGGAAGCTCTCCCCCATCACCAGTCGCAGCGCCCGCTCACCGACCCCGCGGGCGCGCAGGGCCGCCACCAGCGCCGGGTAGCGCGAGCCGTCCTCGAAGCCCACGGGTGTCTCCGGGATGCCGTCGAAATCGGTGCCGATGCCCACTCCCTCCTCGCCCACCACCGACAGCAGGTGCATCACGTGGTCGACGTAGGTGGCGAGCGGCACCGGCGGCTGCGGATACGGGGCGAGGAGGTGGGCGCGGGCGGCGGCGAGCTCGGCGGGGCGGTCGGCATAGGCCTCCTCGAGGGACCGCATCGGCTCGCGCAGGTGCGCCATGCGGGCGCGGTTGGCACGCTCCGCCGCGGGGTCGAGGAACACCGGAAAGGCGTTGACCATCACCAGGCCGCCGCGCTTGGCGATGGCGCGGGCGAGCGCGTCAGTGAGGTTGCGCGGGTGGTCGCAGAGGGCGCGCGCCGAGCTGTGGCTCGCCACCACCGGCACCGTGGAGGTGGCGAGCACCTGCTCCACGGCGCGGTCGGAGACGTGCGAGACGTCGACCACCACGCCGGCGCGGTTGAGCGCGCGCACGATCGCCACGCCCGCCGGCGCCAGTCCGCCGTGCACCTCGTCGTCGCCGGCGGCGTCGCACCACTCATGGGTGCCGACGTGGGTGAGGGTGACCAGGCGCACCCCCAGCGCCAGCAGCCGCTCGAGCGCACCCGGGAGGGAGAGCGGGCGGCCGTTCTCGAGCCCGAGCACGACGCCGACGGCACCCCTGGCGACGAGCGCGTCGAGCTCGTCGGGCGAGGTGGCGAGCTCGAGGCCGCCGGGGTGGAGCTGGTCGCGAGTGAGGCCCGCCAGCCTCTCGGCGTGGGCGAGCCCTTCCGCCGCCGAGAGGTGGGCGGGAAGGTAGAGCGCGAAGACGAGGCCGCTGACGCCGCCACGCCGCAGCCGTGGCAGGTCGACGTGGCGGTCGGCGAGCTCCTGCCGCAGGTCGGCCGGGTTCTCCCACAGCCGCGTCGGCACGTCGGTGTGGCCGTCGAAGATGAAGAGAGGAGGCGCCGGCGGCACCCGCGAATGGTAAGCGGAAACTCCCGGGCCGTCGGACCGGCAACGAAGGACGGGGCGGGAATTCGCGCCCCGCCACTGCTGTTTTCATCGCAGCTGCCAGGCTGCCGCCTACCTTGCCAGGCCACCGCGTTGCGGCTATCCTAGACGGCCGTTCACAGGGAAGAGAGGTCCGACGTGAAGCCCGAAATCCACCCCGAGCTCCATCTGGTCACCGCCGTGTGCGCCTGCGGCAACACCTTCCAGGTGCACTCGACGCAGGACGAGCTGCGGCTCGAGATCTGCAATGAGTGCCACCCCTTCTTCACCGGCAAGCAGAAGCTGATCGACTCCGCCGGCCGCGTCGAGCGCTTCCAGAAGCGCTACGGGCTGCAGAAGCAGGGTTAGCGCCGCTCCCGCCGCGTTCGAAGGCCGCTCCGCCTGGAGCGGCCTTCGCCGTTTCTGGAGACACCCTGCAGACGACCGGAGGCCCCGAGATGATCGACAGGCTGGCCGAGCTGGAGAAGACGCACGACGAGCTGGCGGCGCGGCTCGCCGACCCGGCGGTGCTGGCGCAGCCGGCGCAGGTGCGCGAGGTCAGCAAGGCGCTCTCCGACCTCGAGCCGGTGGTCCGGCTCTACCGCGAGCTGCGCCAGGTCGAGCGCCAGCACGTCGAGAACCGCGAGCTACTGCGCTCGCTCGCCCGCGGGGACGAGCTCGCCGCGCTCGCCGAGGAGGAAAGCGCCGCACTCGACGCGCGACGCGAGGCGCTGCTCGCCGAGCTCAAGCGCGAGATCTCCCCCAAGGACCCCCACGACGGCCGCAACGTGGTGCTGGAGATCCGCGCCGGCACCGGCGGCGACGAGGCCTCGCTGTTCGCCGCCGAGCTGTTCCGCATGTACAGCCGCTACGCCGAGAGCCAGGGGTGGCGGGTCGAGGTGATCGACCTCTCGGAGTCGGGGGTGGGCGGCATCAAGGAGGTGTCGGCCATCGTCGAGGGGCGCGGCGCCTGGCGAGCCCTCAAGCACGAGGGGGGCGTGCACCGCGTGCAGCGGGTGCCGTCGACCGAGGCGCAGGGGCGCATCCACACCTCGGCGGTGACGGTGGCGGTCCTCCCCGAGGCCGACGACGTCGAGGTCAGGGTGGACGAGAAGGACCTGCGTGTCGACCGCTTCTGCGCCTCCGGCCCGGGGGGACAGGGGGTCAACACCACCTACTCCGCGGTGCGCCTCACCCACCTCCCTACCGGCCTGGTGGTCTCGTGCCAGGACGAGCGCAGCCAGATCAAGAACAAGGCCAAGGCGCTGCGCGTGCTCAAGGCGCGCCTGCTCGAGCGCGAGCAGGAGAGGCAGCACGAGGCGGAGGCCGAGGAGCGCCGGCGGATGGTGGGCAGCGGCGATCGCTCGGAGAAGATCCGCACCTATAACTTTCCCCAGAATCGCGTCACCGACCATCGCATCGGCCTCTCGGTGCACCAGCTCGACGCGGTGCTGCAGGGCAAGCTCGAGCCGCTGCTCGAGCCGCTGGCGCAGCACTACCAGGCGCAGCAGCTGGCCGCCGAGACGGCGCGCGCCTGAGCCCGGGGATGGTGCGCCGGGCGCACCGCGAGCGGAGGGGCGCCCCGCCGCATGGCGACGCCGACGCGCCGGCGAACGGCGTCGTCGGGGTGGCGCCTTGACGGTCGGCGAGCTCCTCGCCGCGGCCCGGCGGCGGCTCGCCGAGGCCACCTTCGCCACCGCCCGCGAGGCGCACCTGCTGCTCGGCCACGTGCTGGGCCTGGGGGAGGCATCGCTGCTGGCGCGCGACGAGCGCGAGGTGGCGGCCGCCGAAGCCGCACGCTTCACGGCGCTGCTCGAGCGCCGGCTCGCGGGCGAGCCGGTGGCGTACCTCGTCGGCAGCCGGGAGTTCTTCGGTCGCGAGTTCGCCGTCGACGCGCGCGTGCTGGTGCCGCGGCCGGAGAGCGAGCACCTGGTCGAGGCGGCGCTCGCCCTCGCCGCCGCCCTGCCGCCGCGCCCGCGGGTGCTCGACCTCGGCGCCGGCTCGGGCTGCCTGGCGGTGACGCTCGCTCTCGAGCTGCCCGGCAGCCGGGTGGTGGCGACCGACCGCTCCCCGGCGGCTCTCGCGCTGGCGGCAGGCAACGCGCGTGTGCTGGGGGCCGACGTCGCCCTGCTCGCCGGCGACTGGGCGGCGCCCCTGCAGGCGGCGAGCTTCGACCTCGTCGTCTCCAACCCGCCCTACCTCGACCCCGAGGGGCGGGTGGCCGCCGAGGTGGCGCGCTGGGAGCCCGCCGCCGCGCTGTGGGCGGGAGCGGGCGGTCTCGCCGCCTATGGCGAGCTCCTGGCGACCCTCGCCGCGGCCCGCCCTGGCACGAGGCTGCTGCTGGAGGTCGGCCTCGGGCAGGCGGCGGCAGTGACGAGTCTGGCGGCGGCGGCAGGGTGGCGCGAGGTCGCGGTGCACCCCGACCTCGCCGGCATCGAGCGCGTCGTCGAGCTGCGCCGGGAGTGACGCCGGGGCGCGCCGAGCCGCGGCCGTCGCGGCCCGAGAACGCGGCGGCACGCTTCCTGCTCCTCGCATCCGGCGGCGCTCCCCGCTTCCTTGTTTCATCCGGGGAGCATCGGCCAAACTAGCCCGCCCATGGATCGCTTCCGCATCACCGGCCCGCGCCGCCTCGTGGGCACCGTCGCCGCCAGCGGCGCGAAGAACGCGGCGCTGCCGGCCCTCGCCGCCGCCCTGCTCGCCGACGAGCCGCTAGTGCTGCGGCGCGTCCCCAGGGTGCGCGACATCGCCACCATGCGGCGGCTGCTCTCCTACCTCGGCGTCGACAGCCACGACCGCGACGGCGCGGTGCGGCTGCTGCCGGCCACCGAGGGCGCCTCCTGCGAGGCGGTCTACGACATGGTCAAGACCATGCGCGCCAGCGTGCTGGTGCTCGGCGCGCTGATGGGGCGCCGGCGGCGGGCGCGCGTGTCGCTGCCCGGCGGCTGCGCCATCGGCGTGCGTCCTATCGACCAGCACCTCAAGGGTCTCGACGCCCTGGGGGCGCAGATCCGCCTCGAGCACGGCTACGTGACGGCAGAGACCCGGCGCCTGTGCGGCACCCACTTCCGATTCGACCTGCAGACCGTCACCGGCACCGAGAACCTGCTCATGGCGGCGGCGCTCGCCGATGGCGAGACGGTGCTCGCCAACTGCGCCTGCGAGCCCGAGGTGGTCGACCTCGCCAACCTGCTCAACGCGATGGGGGCGAGGATCGAAGGCGGCGGCGAGGCGACGATCCGCATCCAGGGGGTCGACCAGCTGGGCGGCGCCGAGCACGCCGTGATCGGCGACCGCATCGAGGGGGGAACCTACCTGGTGGGTGCCGCGATGACCGGTGGGGACGTCACCCTGACCGGTGCCGCCCCGGCCGACCTCCGTCCGCTGCTCGAGGTGCTGGCGGCCGCAGGCGCGGATGTCTCCACCGACGACGCCGGCATCCGCGTGCGCCGCGAGGGGCCGCTCACCGCCCACGACGTGGTCACGGCGCCGCACCCCGGCTTCCCCACCGACCTGCAGGCGCAGTACCTGGCGCTGATGACGCAGGCCGAGGGCAGGTCCCGCGTCACCGAGACCATCTTCGAGAACCGCTTCCAGCACGTCGCCGAGCTGCTGCGCATGGGAGCCGACATCAGCGTCGACGGCCGCGACGCCGTGGTGCAGGGCCCCCGCCGGCTCTCGGGCGCCAGCGTCATGGCCACCGACCTGCGGGCCTCGGCCTGCCTGGTGATCGCCGGCGTCGCCGCCGGTGGCGAGACGGTGGTCGACCGTATCTATCATCTCGACCGTGGCTACGAAGGGATGGAGACCAAGCTGCGCGCATTGGGCGCCTGCGTCGAGCGCGTCGCCGGACCCCCTTCGCCGTGACGGATCCCAGAAGCTGACGCCGTTGCGGTCGCGTCGATCCCTTCCCCTGCTCTGCCTGGCGCTCGCCCTTCCCGCCGCGGCGCGGGCGGGAGTGGAAGCGCTCGCCGAGGTGCATCGCGCCGCCGATCCGACCGACGCCCTGGCCATCGCCGACCAGCTCGTCGTGCAACCCGGCGCCGCCGAGCTCGGCGTCGACTACCTGCGCGGCGAGCTGCTGGCGGCGCTGGGCCAGACCGAGGCGGCGGCGCGCGCCTTCGTCCAGGCGATGCAGCGGGTGCCCCTGCTGGCGCCGTACTGCCGTCTGCGCCTCGCCGAGCTGCAGGGGCAACGGCACCCCGAGATGGCGGCCGGCCTGCTGGCGCCGCTCGTCGACGCCGGCTCGCCGGCGGCGCTGCGCCACCAGGCGGCGGTGCTGCTGCACCGCGCACTGCGCGCTGGCGGGGACTGCCGTGTGCTCGAGGGGCTCGGCTGGGCGGCGCTCGGCGACACCGATCGCCGTGCCCTCTCGGTGGCGCGCGCCGAGTGCGCCGCCGTCGGGGGGCCGCCGGAGTCCGCGGTGACGGCGCTGGCGGCGCTGCTCGCAGACGACGCCGCCGACGAGGCGGCGTGGGAGGCAGCGGTGCGCCTCTCGGGCATGCAGCGCGACCAGCTGCCCCCGGAGGTGGCGCTGGCCCTCGGTCGCACCTTCGAACGCCTGCGCCAGCCCGAGCTCGCCAGCGCCTTCCTGGGGCCGCTGGTGTCCTCGCTGCCCGCGCAGTTGCGCGAGGAGCGCCAGGCGGAGGCCTTCGAGCTGCTGGCGCAGGCGCAGGTGGCCCGGGATGCCAACCGCAGCGCCATCGGCACCTTCGCACGGCTCGCCGCGCGCGTGACGCGCGCCGACCTGCGCGCGCGGGCCTACTTCCACGAAGGCTGGGCCCGCGAGGTGGCCGGCGACCGCAGCGGCGCGCTGCAGGGGTACGTGCGCGCCGCCAACCTCACCGCCGGCATCGACCTCACCGGCAGGGCGCTGCTCGCCGCCTGCCGGGTGCAGTGGCTGCTCGGCCGGCGGCCGGAGGCGCTGCGCAGCTACGAGATCCTGCGCTCGCGGCGGGAGTGGAGCGAGCCCGCGGCCGAGGCCGGGATGTTCCTCGCCGTCTCCTTGCTCGCCGCCGGCGAGGTGGGCAACGCTCCGGGCCTGCTGCAGCAGGCGATCCAGCTGCGCGCCCGCACCGAGCCCGAGACGGTCTACTGGATCGCCCGCGCCGACGAGGCGCAGGGCGACGCCTCGGCGGCACTCGCCCAGTACCTGCACCTGCTGCGCGAGCTTCCCTACCACCCGCTCTCGGCGCAGGCGCGGCTGCGTCTGGCGGGGCCGGCGATGGAGCCGACGGTACACGCGGCGATCGAGCGCTGGCGCCGCTCGCCACGACCCGACGATCGGCTCGCCGCCTGGCTGCTGCTGCCGGCAAGCGACCCGCAGCGCGAGCCGCTGCGCCTCTACCTCTACCAGCAGTGGGCGCGGGACCGCCACCTCGCCCCCTACCTGCGACTGGCCGCCGTCGACCCCCGAGAGTGGCCGCTGTGGACCTCGCCGCTCGACGGCGCGGAGGACCGGGTGCTCGCTCTCGGCGGCTGGGCGGAGGTGGGTCTCGACACCATCCTGCGCCACTTCCCGCTCGCCGAGCCCGACCTCGCTTTCACCGCCGCGCAGCGGCTGCTGCTCGCCCACGACCCTGCCCGCGCCCTGGCGCTGGTGCAGCGGGTGGCGGCGCCGGCGCTGCGCGCGACGCCGCCGCAGCTGCTGCCGCTGCCCCTGCGCCAGGCGCTCTTCCCGCAGCCGTGGCCGCACCGGGTGGACGCGGCCGCTCGCCGCCAGGGCATCGCCTCCTCGTTGCTGTGGGCGCTGATGCGCGAGGGGAGCCGCTTCGACCGGGCTGCGGCGACCACGTGGGGAGGGCGCGGCCTGCTGCTGCTCGACCCCGCCAGCGCCGAACGCGCGGCGCCCCTCGCCGGGCTCCCGGGCGTGCGGCCCGACGACCTCTACGACCCCGAGGTGGCCATCGCCATCGGCGCCGCGCGGCTGGCACAGCTCGGAGCTGCCTTCCCCGGTCGCCCCGTGCTGGCGATCGCCGCCCACCTGGCGGGAGTCCCGCAGGCGCGGTTGTGGTCCTCCTGGTGCGCCACCAGCGATCCCGCCGAGCAGCTGGCGAAGATCGGCAGCCCCGAGGTGCGGGCCACGGTGGGCCGGATCCTGGGCGCGCAGATGGCCTACGAGGAGCTCCCGCCGGGCCGCTAGGGAGCGCCCGGTGGTACCATCGCGCGCCGTGCTCGCGCTGCTGCGGCGACTCTCGCCCCTGCTGCTGGTCGCCGCCTCCGCGGGCGCGGCCGCGACGCCGCCGCCGGCGGCCAGCGGCGCCACCCTCCGCGATCGCACCCTCGCGGTGGTGGACGGCGACCCCATTCTCGACTCCGACGTCGACCGTGCGCTGGCACTGGCCGCACCACCGCGCGCCGCGGGCGAGACCGACACCGACGTGCGGCGCCGCGTGCTCGACGGGCTCATCGAGGAGCGCCTGCGCGTCCACGAGGTGGAGCGCTACGGCTTCGAGCAGGTGCCGGTGGAGCTGATCGCCAAGCAGGTGGACGCCATCCGCGCGCGCTTCCCTTCCGAGGAGGCCTTCCGGCGGCGCCTGCAGTCGCTGGGCATGCAGCTCGACGGGCTCCAGCAGCTGGTGGCCCAGCAGCTGCAGGTGATGGTCTACGTCGACGAGCTGCTCGGCGCCCGCGTCTTCGTCGGTCTCGAGGAGATCGAGGCTTACTACCAGCAGACGTTGACGCCGCAGCTCTCGGCGGCGGGCAAGCCGGTGCCGCCGCTCGACGAGGTGCGCGAGCAGATCCGCGAGGTGCTGCGCCAGCAGCGGCTCAACGACGAGCTGCAGCGCTGGACGGCCGAGCTGCGGCGACGCGCCGACGTGCAGGACTTCTTCGACCGGCCGCAGCGCCCGCTGCCGCCCAAGCTGGGAGAGAAGGGGCCAGCCGGCCCCGCTCCCACCCACCCGCGGTGAGCGCCGCCGCGGCCGGCGGCGGGCGCCTGCAGGTCGTTGCGACGCCGATCGGCAACCTCGGCGACCTGACGCCGCGGGCTCGCGAGGCGCTCGCCGCCGCCGACCTCGTCGCCTGCGAAGACACCCGCCACACCGGCCTCCTGCTGTCGCGTGTCGGCGTGCACGCACGGCGCCTCGTCTCGCTCCACGAGCACAACGAGCGCGCGCGCCTGCCGGCGCTGCTTGCAGCCCTCGGCGCGGGCCAGACGGTGGCTCTGGTCTCCGACGCCGGCACGCCGCTGCTCTCCGACCCCGGCCTCGTGCTGGTGCGCGCGGCGGTGGCGCAGGGCGCCAGGGTGGAGGCCATCCCGGGAGCATCGGCGGTGCTCGCGGCGCTCGTGGTCTCGGGGCTGCCGCCGCTCCCCTTCACCTTTGCCGGCTTCGCCCCGCCGCGGCCGGGCAAGCGCCGCGGCTTCTTCGCGCGCTTCGCCGCGCTCGGCCACACCGTCGTCTTCTACGAATCGCCCCATCGCCTCGCGGCGAGCCTCGCCGACGCCGCCGCCACCTTCGGCGACCGCCCAGCGGTGGTGGCGCGCGAGCTCACCAAGCTCCACGAGGAGGTGCGGCGCGGCACTCTCGGTGAGCTGGCGGCGGCCCACCAGGGGCAGACGGTGCGCGGTGAGGTGGTGGTCGTGGTCGGTCCGGGCACGAAGGCCGATACGGAGGAATGACCGCCCAGGACCGCAATGGCCGACCGCTGGACGGCCTCGGGCGGGAGCAGCTCACGGGCCCTGCCGTCTCGCCCCTCGCTCCCGCAGCGGTCCGTTGCGGTCCACGGGGTTCCGCGGCACCGCGCGCCAGATGATGGGCGGCGAGCTGGCGGTGGAGGGCGGTGGTGGTCGCGCCGCTCGCGGGCGGCGCGACCCCCGCCGACTGCGTGGCACGCTACCCCGGCGGCAGCAGGGCCGAGGTGGCGCCGAAGACCCGGTGCGTCTTGGGATCTTGCAGGAACACGGCGACACCCAGCTTGTCGCGCTGCCACTGCGGATCGAGCTGCAGGGTGACCGTCTCCTCGCGACGGCCGCTGCCGGAGAGCGCGTAGGCGCGCTGCAGGCGCCGCACGACGAAGTCGTCGCGCAGGGTCTTGTGGGCGTTTTCTCCGCCGGCGACCTCCGTCGACAGGCCGTTCTCGTAGACGGCGAGCATCACCTCGAGCTTGCGCTCACCCGCCGGCGGCTGTGCCGCCACCGCCACCTCGACGGCGTCGCCGCCCTGCTTGGGGAAGGACAGCTCGACGGTACCCTCCGGCCGCGCGGTGGCCGCCTCCACGCCGGTGTGGATGCAGCGTATGTCGGAGCCGACGCACTGCTCGCGGCCCCCGATCACCGCCTGCGGCGTGTAGACCTGGGCGCCGCCGGCGGCGCGCACGTACGCGGTCTGGCGCTTGGTCCAGGCGGCGTCGGAGAAGCGGTCGCGCCAGGCCGCGGTGTCCCAGTAGTCGACGTGGAAGGCCAGCGGCACGACCTGCTTGCTGAGGTCGGGATCGCTCCCCATGGCGCTGAGCAGCCGATCGGCGGGAGGGCACGACGAGCAACCCTGGGCGGTGAACAGCTCGACGAGAACGGCGGCGGAGGCGGGTGGCGCCAGCGCCGGGAGGAGGAAGGCAGGGAGCAGGAGCGCCAGCAGCGCGGGCGCCAGCGGCAGGCGGCGGGACCGCGGCGTGGACAGGATCGGGGCGGATCGCGTCACCAGGGTCATGGTCGTCTCCTATGCGGTCGAAGGGGGGGGGTGAGGGAAGGAAAAATGGCCGCCGGGAGCGACCCGGCGGCCGAAAGGGTGGCAATCAACCAGGCGCGGCCTGGAGGGCGCCGCGGCCTCTGTTGCGTTACCGGAAGCTCAGCCGCGCGCCGAGACGGATGATGCGCGGGCTCGTGATCTCGTTGACGTTGTCCGAGCTGCCGATCTGCAGCCGGTGCTGGCGCTGCAGCACGTACGCCTCGTTGAACAGGTTGAAGACGTCCACGCCCAGGGTCAGGCCGAAGTTGCTGAAGGTGAGCTCCTTCTCGATTCGGGCGTCGACGATGTGGATGTCGTCGAGGCGGAACTCATCCGGGTCGCTGGCCGCCAGCACGTTGTGGCTGGCGAAGTTCTCGCGCGCCAGGCTGGGGCTCTGGCGACGGAAGTAGGGGATCGGGTAGCCCTGGCGACCGGTGAGGTTCGCCGCCACGTTGAACCCCCACGGGCGGTCCGGGGCGATCTGGTAGAGGCCGTTCACGCTGTACGACCACTTGCTGTTGATGTAGACGCCGCCCTTGCTGCCCGAGCCGGTGCCCGAGCCCTGCAGGAACGGGTCACCGTTGCGCGAGCCGCCGGAGATCCCCTCGGTGGGGTCGGTCAGCGTGCCGACGTCGCTCCAGTACCAGTCGGAGTAGGTGAAATTGCCGCGCAGCATCCAGCGGTTGGCGAGACGCTTGTTGAAGGTCAGCGACGCGCCCTTGTAGGTCTGCTCGGCGCTGCCGTTGTAGGTGAACGTGCCGCCACGCGTGCTGACGCCATCCCGCAGGCGGAAGTAGGTTACCTGGCGGGTGCTGCCGTCCGGCAACGGCTGGTTGAAGGTCACCGGCACGTAGTCGGCGCGGGTGGCCCGGCGGCCCAACGAGCCGAGGTTGCCGGCGGCGAAGGCCGGGCACTCGAGCGAGTTGAAGTCGGAGTCGCAGAGCGAGGTGTCGCCGTCGAAGACCAGCTGGTCGGCCTGTGCCAGGTTGCTGAGCTTGCGGTAGGTCAGGTTGAGCCCGACCACGAACTCGGGCAGCAACGCGTGCTCGCCGCTGAGCAGCAGCTCGTCGGTGATGGGAGCGTCGAAGCCGGAGTCGGCGACGCTCGAGTTGAGCAGCGCGCCGGTGTAGGGATTCACGTTGGGGCTGAAGCTCTGCGGCCCGACGATGATCTGGCTGGGATCCACGGGGCCGCCGCCGGGGCCGACGCCCTGAGCGGTGTAGAAGTAGGCGTAACCGGGCACCGCCAGCGGGTTGCCGATGGTGGCAAAGCCGGTGCCGAGCTGGTCGGCGAAGCGCGAGTAGCTGGCCCGCACGAGGGTCTTGCGCTCGGCGCCCAGGGCGTAGGTGAGGCCCAGCCGCGGCGAGATCGAGGTCCAGTCGAAGGGCGCGTCGAAGCTGCCCTGGGAGACCGCAGGCAGCACGCTGGCAAACGCGGTGTTGGCGGCAGCACTGGCGGTCTCGTTGGTCGCCGTCTGCTTGTCGTAGCGCACC
This sequence comes from Thermoanaerobaculia bacterium, assembly GCA_963837455.1. GTDB lineage: Bacteria > Acidobacteriota > Thermoanaerobaculia > Multivoradales > JAIOJS01 > DASYQD01. Next base: position 1,129,594 of record CAWINM010000001.1, read on the forward strand.
CCGACGTTGAGCGTCAGGTTGCCGGTGGTCACGGTGTCCTGGGCGAAGACGTCGGTGTACTCCTGCGTCACCGCCAGGCCGCTGTCACGGGCGGCGCCGAGGTAGTTGACGCCGGTGGGCAGACCCACCAGGTTGTTGGCAAGAAGGAAGCCCTGGCCCGGCCAGCGGGTGAGCGAGGTGACTTCAGCCTTGCGGTAGCCGGCCCCGAACTTGAGCTCGTGACTGAGGCTGCCGGTGTTGAAGAAGTTGCTGGCGTCGAGCTTGTACTGGTCCTGCGGACGGGCCGTCTGGAAGAGCAGGAAGTTGTTGTGCCACACGCCGCCGGTGTCGTCGGTGGCCGCCGCGTCGGTGGGCGCGGTGCCGCCCTCGGGCACCAGCTCGAAGCCGCCGTTGACCTTCGAGTAGAGGCCGGTCAGGTAGAAGTTCGAGGAGAAGATGTGCGTGTCCTCGAGCTTGTAGGCGGTGGGGCTGTCACCGAAGTGGCCCTGGTCCCAGGTGGTCTCCTGGGGGCGGGTGGGACCGGCGTTGCGGCCGATCTTCACCTTGTCGCTGTCGAAGTAGAAGCCGGTCGCCGAGTTGTTGGCGGCGATCTGCGCGTTGATCTTGGCGTTCTTGGTCTTGAGGTCGGTGAAGTCGCTGACGTCGGAGACGGTCAGCAGGTCCACCTTGGTGCGCCCGTAGGAGCCCCAGATCCACAGGCGGTCCTTGACGATCGGGCCGCCGACCTCGGCGCCGTAGTCCTTGACGCTGACGATGCGGTTGCCGGCCTTGAAGGGCGCCTGCGGAGTGGTGGCCGCGCTGCCGCTGCGCCACGGGCCCGCCTTGCCCAACTCGCTGTTGCTGAAGCTGGTGTCGGACTGCCGGCTCTGGTCGGTGTCGTAGTAGCGACCGCTGCCGCGCCACTCGTTGGTGCCGCGCTTGGTCACCATGTTGAGGGTGACGCCGCCGGTGGCGAGGGTGGTGTCAGAGCCACCGGTCGTCACCTGCATCTCCTCGAAGGCGTCGAAGTCGTAGTACGCCGGCGAGGAGCCGAGCGCCGCCATGTCGGTGATGACGACGCCGTCTACCGACCACACCGCCTGCCCGCCCATGGCGCCAGGTCCGACGTAGGTCGACTGCTGGCCGCTCTCGTTGCCGCCGACGTTGATGCGGTCGGTGAGCACGCCAGGGGTGGATTGCAGGATGGCCCAGGGGTCACGGGCCGTGGGGATCTTCTCGAGCTCGGTCTGGCTGACGGTGGCGCCGGTGCCAATCCGGCGCTCGTCGAGCAGCGGGCTCTCGGTGGTGACGGTGATGACGTCCTCGACCGCCGCCGACAGCTTGACCTCGATCTGGGTGTTGCGGCCGACGTTGATGACGATGTTCGGGTAGTCGATGGTCGAGAAGCCCTCGAGCTCCGCCTTGAGGCCGTAGGAGCCGGGCGAGAGACTGAGGAAGCGGAACTGCCCCTGGGCGTTGGTGACCTGCACCTGGGGAGCGCCGTTGCCGGTGAGGGTGACGGTCACGCCCGGCAGCGCCGAGCCCTGCTCGTCGCTCACGGAGCCGTAGAGGTTCCCGGTCTGCAGCTGTGCGAAGGCCGCCGTCGAGGCGAGCAGCAGCGCGAGCGCGAGGCCGGCGATCCTGCATGTCATGCGATGCGTCATGCGAGTTCCTTTTCGAGTCAGAGATTCTCCGCGTCGTGACGTACGGTCATTCCATCGCTGCTGGACCGGCGGCGCCCTCCTTTCCGGCAGGCTGCGACGGGGCGCGGGAGCAAGGCCGAGGCCAGCGCCGCTTCGCGCTCGCCTCGCCTCACGTAACGGACTCATGAGCAATCGTTTGCGACAGCCGACGGCAGACGTTTCGCAGGCCTGGCGGAGGCCGCGAAACCAGCTCCTTGAATCGCTGCCACGGTGAAACCGCGGTTCTCGGGCACGTCGACCGGCCGCGTCGGCAACGGCCCGACGTCGTTCGGCCCGTCGGGCCAGCGGAACGGCCCTGCGCTCTGACCATCCAAGTCGCTGGATCGCGAGCAACGACGTCCGCTCCTCGCAGCGTGGCGCCCACCGACCGTACCTCCGGACCGGCGCACATCGGCGGCCGCTCGGCCCCCGAAACGGTGCCTCCGGCCCGCGCCGTGCCGCACCCGGTGGTGCTCCACAAAAATGGTCGGGCCGCACCGGGCCCCAGCCGATGAGCGGCGCTCGTGTGGGGCCCTGCTCGCGGCGGCGCTGAAGCCAGCGCTCCGTCGGGCCCACCGGCGCGTCGACTGGGACCTGGCCACCGTCCACTCGGCTCCCGGGCCCACCCGCGACGCGTCGTCCGGTGCTAGAACGTCGCGTCATCGGTCTCGAACCATCCAAGGCGCGGTGCAGGCACCCGCCGTAGTACCGGGAAGGAGCGCCCGTGACGATGCCCGCCGCCTCGCTGACCGAGCGACCCGCAGGCGCCCGCGAAACCGCGGCGCGCCCTCCGCTCTCACCCGTTCGCGCCGCCCTGTACGGTGGCCTAGCGGTGGGAATCCTCGACGCGTTCGACGCCATCTTCTTCTTCGGCTCGCGGGGTGTCTCCCCGCTACGCATCTTCCAATCGGTTGCCAGCGGGCTGCTGGGGCACGCTTCCTACGAGGGCGGCGTCCCCACGGCGCTGCTCGGCGTGGTCTGCCACTTCACCGTCGCCCTCTGCATCGCCACCGTCTACGTCGCCGCCAGTCGACGGTGGCAGCTGCTTGCCAGGCGGCCGCTCCCCTGCGGCCTGCTCTTCGGCGTCATCGCCTACGGGGTCATGAACTGGGTCGTGCTCCCCCTCTCCGCCGCCACCCACGGCGGCGGCACGCCGCCGCTGCCGGTGCTCGTCAACGGCGTGCTCGGCCACGCCCTGCTCGTTGGGCTGCCGCCGGCCTGGTTCGCGCACCTCGCGGGCCGCGACTAGGACGCTTAGACCACACTCGATCGACGGATCCGAGTAGCGGCGGCGACAGGGCCCGCATTTCCTGCCGCCCGGCCCGCCGACTACACTGGCGGCTGCGCCAGCGGGCAAACTCGCACCCGCGCGCGCCCGGCTGTCGGGGCCGGCACGAGCTTCGCCGTGACTCTACGCAAGACTCTCCTCCTGCTCGGCGTCGGCCCGCTGCTCGGGGTCGTCCGCGTCCTTGGGCTGCTGGCCTCCTACACCCTCGGCCAGCCACCAAGTCTCGAGGCCCTCGCCTGGACCTTCATCGGCTGCTGCTGGTGGGGAGCGACGGTCCCGTTCATCGTCGCCTGGTCGGAGCGCGATCCCCTGGTGCCGGGCGAGCTGCGCCACCAGATCCCCAAGCACCTGCTGCTCGCAGCCGTCGCCTCGGTGGCGAGCGGGCTCGCCATCTGGGCCAACAAGTGGGTGGCCGGGCAGTGGCTGAGCCTCACCCCCTTCACGCTCCGCCAGCTGTGGACCAACCTGCTGGCGAGCTGGTGGCTCTTCGATCTCTTCATGTACGGCATCATCCTCTGCATCGTCAGCGCGCTCTGCTACCAGCGCCAGCTGCGCGAGCGGGAGCTCGAGGCGGCTCGGCTCGAGGCGGCGCTGGCACAGACCGAGATCAAGCTGCTCAAGGCCCAGCTCGACCCGCACTTCGTCTTCAACGCCCTCCACACCGTCTCGGCCCTCGTCCACCGCGACCCCGCCGCGGCCGACCGCATGGTCTGCCGCCTCTCCGACTTCCTCCGCCTCTCGCTCGCCTCCACGGGCGCCCAGGAGGTCACGCTGCAGCAGGAGCTCGCGCACCTCGAGAGCTACATGGAGGTGCAGATGGTGCGCTTCCGCGGCCGCCTCACGCTCGGCGTGGACGTGCCCACCGAGCTGCTGTCCTGCCGGGTGCCGACCCTGCTGCTGCAACCCTTGATCGAGAACGTCGTCAAGCACGCGGTGGCGGTGGGGCTGCGGCCGGTGCACGCCAGCGTCAGCGCCTGGCGGCAAGGCGACGAGCTGGTGCTGGAGATCGCCGACGACGGCCCCGGCCCCGCCCCCGCCTCCGGACGCCGCGAGGGGATCGGTCTCGGCAACACGCGCGGCCGGCTGCGCCGGCTCTACGGCGACGACCACCGCCTGCGGCTCGACCCGCGTCCCGCCGGTGGCACGCGGCTCGTCGTCTCCCTGCCCTACCGGCTCGCCGACGCCGACACCCCCGAGCCGATCGACCTGGCGGAGGAGACCCCAGATGTTGCGGGCGTTCATCGTTGACGACGAGCCGTCGGCGCGCGACCGCCTGCGCGACCTGCTGCTGGCGCAGCGCGACGTCGAGATCGCCGGCGAGAGCGAGGACGTCGCCGGCGCTCTGGCGGCGATCCGCCAGCAGCCTCCCGACGTCGTCTTCCTCGACGTCCAGCTTCCCGGCGCCGACGGCTTCGGCCTCATCGACGAGGTGGGGGCCCGCGCCATGCCAGCAGTGGTCTTCGTCACCGCGTACGAGGAGCACGCCTTGCGCGCCTTCGAGGTCGACGCGGTCGACTACCTGCTCAAACCCTTCGACGAGGACCGCTTCGCCGCGGCGCTGGCGAGGGTGCGCGAGGAGATCGAGGTGCGCCGCCTGCGCCACGTTGGCGAGCGCAGGAAGCCGCTCGATCGCCTGCCGCTGCGCTCGGCGGGGCGGGTGACCTTCCTGCGCGTCGCCGACATCGAGTCCGTCGACGCCGCCCACAACTACGTGCGCATCCACACCATCGACGGGCAGTCGCACGTCGTACGCGGCGCCATCAGCGACTTCGAGGCGCGGCTCGACGGCGATCGCTTCGTGCGCATCCACCGTTCGACCATCGTCAACGTCGACCGCGTGCGCGAGCTCGAGCTCACCACGCACGGCAACTACGTGGCCATCCTCGCCAGCGGCCGCCGCCTCACCGTCAGCCGTTCCTTCCGCGACCGGCTGCCGGCGCTGCTCGGCACCGCCTGAGGGAGCGCGCCGCGGCGCCCGCCGGCGCTCCTCACGGGCGCAGGTCGACCGGCGTGCCGTCGGGCACGGCGGCGAAGATCTGCTCGATCTCGCCGTCGGTGACAGCGATGCAGCCGTCGGTCCAGTCGACGAAGCGCTGGAGGCGGCCGAGCGCACGGGCCCGCGGCGGCACGCCGTGGATCAGGATCTGCCCCCCGGGGTCGACGCCGCGGGAGGTGGCGCGGGCCCAGTCGGCGGCGCTCGGGTAGGAAAGGTGCAGGGCGCGATGGAAGGCGCTGTCCGCCTTGTGGTAGTCGACCACGTACCGCCCTTCCGGGGTGCGGCCGTCACCCGCCTGCTGCTTCGGCCCACGCGGGTGCGCCCCGAGCGAAATCGGGTAGGCGGCGAGCAGGCGGCCGTGGGAGAAGAGCTCGAGGCGGCGTTGCGACTTGAGCACCACCACCCGATCCGCCTGCGCCCCGGCCGCCAGGCGGTGGTAGGGGAAGTCGGCCCACGCCACCAGCAGCGCCAGCACCACGGCGGCGAGCGAGCCGACCACCGCGGCGCACGACACCAGCGGCCGCGCCAGCGGCACCCTCGCGCTTTCATCACCAGCGGTCGGTGCTGCCCGCACGCCGGCGGCATGCCCGCGCTCGCCGCTGGCGAGCTCGCTGTGGTCATCGGTGCCGGCCTTCACCCATCGCGATGCTACTCCGCTCGTCGTGTCCACCCGCGGCGCGCGGTGTCACGAGGCGGTCACGGCTCGAGCGTGCGGACCCGCTCGGCGGCCACCGGCCAGTCACCGGCGAGGAAGCTGGCGATGGAGCCGTAGACGAGGTCCGGCGCCTCGATCCAGGGGGCGTGCCCGGCGTCGGGGACGGTGAGCAGTCGCGCCCGCGGCAGCCGCAGCGCCCAGTCGCGGCCAGCCCCGTAAGGCGAGCTGCGGTCGCGCCTGCCGTGCACCACCAGCACCGGGGCGGTGAGCGTGGCGAGCGCGGCGGCTCCGAGGTCGAGCGCGGTGAGCGACGGCTGCAGCGAGGTCAGCCAGTGGCGTCGCGCCGCCCGCTCGTTGGCCAGGTGGCAGCGCCCCCAGCGAGTCCCCGGCGAGTCGGCGGGATCGACGACGTAGAGACGCCCGAGGATCGCCCATACCTGGCGACAGAAGCGCTCGGGGCCGCACGTCGCCCGCTGCGGCTCGAGCGCCGCGAGCTCCGCCATCACCGCGGCGAAGACGCCGTCGTCGGCAGCGAGGTGGGCCGGGTAGCTCGTCCCCCCGGTCGGGGCCATCGGGCCCACCTGCACCAGCCGGCCGACGCGGCTGGGCTGGGCGAGCGCGTAGAGCGCCACCGTCGTCGCGGCGTAGGAGAACCCCAGCAGGTCGAGCCGCTCGACACCGAGCCACTGGCGCACCACCTCGAGGTCGTCCGCGTCGTGGTGGATCCCGCGCACCAGCAGCGACGGATCGCGGATCGCGCTCGACCTGCCGCGGTTGCGGGGGTCGTAGAGCAGGAGGCGCCTCGCGGCGGCGAGCGGCGCGAGGTCCTCGCGCAGCACCACCCCGTTGGGCACCACCAGCAAGCCGGGCCCGTCTCCGACGGCCTCGTAGTAGAGCGTCACGCCCGCCGCCACCGGGATCTCGCCTGCGCTCTCGAGCATCCTCATGCGCCTCTCCTCCGCGCGGTGCGTGGCGCCGCCCGGCCGTTTGGCCACCTCGCCGGGAGCCTCACCCAGGCGAGCGATCGCGTGGCGTACAAGCACAACAGCCGCGCGGCGGCGCGGCTGTCAGCGGCTCGCCTGCCAGGGCTGCCCGTCGGGCACCGGCGGCGGCAGAAGCGATCCTAGGCGTCGGGCTGCGCTGCTGTCAACGCCTGCATCGTGGCCCCGTGGTGGCAGCGCGGCCGCCCAGCGAAGGTGCCCTCCCTCGACTGCCGAGCCGTCGCCAGGCATGCAGAGAGCGGCGATGCACGGCGGGAGCTCCTCCCAGGGCAGCCCAGGCAAGAGCCTGCTGGCCGCCCGCCGCCCTCCCGGCGCTCAGGCGAGGGACCCGGCGATCCAGCAACCGCCGAGCACCCGGGTGCCGCGGTAGAACACCGCCGCCTGCCCCGGTGCCACGCCGCGCTGAGGCACGGCGAACTCCACCTCGACCTCGCCAGCGGCGAGCGCCCGCACCCGCGCCGCCACGCCGGGGTGCCGCGAGCGGATGCGCACCGTCACCTCGGCATGGTCGCCGAGCGGCTCGCCGAGCCACGACAGCCGCTCACCGCGAAGGCCGCGCGCCGCGAGCGCCTCCTCGTCGCCCACCACCACCCGGTTCTCCGCCGGCAGCACGCGCAGCACGTAGAGGCGCCTGCCGGCGGCGACGCCGAGGCCGCGGCGTTGCCCCACGGTGTAGCGGTAGTAGGGGGCGCCCTCGCCGAGCGGCGCACCGTCGGCGGTGACGATAAGCGCCGGCTCCGCGGTGGGGACGGCGAAGCGTTCGGGGTGCGCCGCCGCCTGCGTCGCCACGAACGACTCGACGGCGCCGTCGACGAAGCAGATCTCCATGCTCTCTCCCTTCTCCGCCACCACCAGCCGGGCGTCGCGGGCCACCTGGCGCACCTCCGCCTTGGTCCGCTCGCCGAGCGGGAAACGGGAAGCGGCGAGCTGCTCGCGGGTGAGCTCGAAGAGGAAGTAGCTCTGGTCCTTGCCCTCGTCGGCGCCACGGTGGAGCTCGGGCCCCTCGGCCCCGTCGACGATGCGTGCGTAGTGGCCGGTCGCCACCGCCGTGGCGCCGAGGGCGCGGGCGCGCGCCAGCAGGGCGTCGAACTTGACGAAGGTGTTGCAGCGCACGCAGGGGCTGGGAGTGCGGCCCCCGAGGTAGTCGGCGACGAAGGGATCGACGACGTCGCGACGGAACTCCTCGTCCATGCGCAGCGTGTAGTGGGGGATGCCGGCCTGCTGCGCCACCCGCCGCGCGTCGCCGAGGTCGAGGGCGCCGCAACACCGGCCGCTGGTGCGCGGCCGTTCCCGGGAGTGATCCCACAGCAGCATCGAGAGGCCGATCACGGGGCCCTCCCGCGACAGCAGCCAGGCGGCCACCGAGGAGTCGAGGCCGCCGCTCATGGCGACGGCGACGAGACCGCTCATGCGTCCGCCGCGCCGCCTGCCACGCGCCCTCCCGCCTGCCGCGGCGGGTCGGTGTGGCTCACCGCCTCGGCAGCGGCAAAGAGCCGCGGTGACGAAGGTGAGACGCTTCGCAGCGCCGCCACCTCGCGCGCCAGCACCGGCAGGAAGGCCTCCACCTCGGCCATCGTGTTGGTCATGCCGAAGCTGATGCGCAGCGAGGCGAGCGCCTCCGCTTCCGGCAGACCCATGGCGAGCAGGGTCTCGCTCGGCTCGACGACCCCCGAGTGGCAGGCGGCCCCGGTCGACACCGCGTAGCCCGCGAGGTCGAGTCGAATCGCCAGGTCGTGCCCGCGCAGACCGGGGAAGGCGACGTTGGTGGTGTGCGGGAGGCGCGGCGCCGCCGCCCCGTGCACCACACCGCCGAGCTCGGGCAGCGCCGCCTCGAGCCGCTCGCGCAGCGCCAGCAGGTGGGCATGCCGCGCCGGCAGCTCGCGGGCAGCAAGCGCACACGCCACCCCGAGCCCCACCACCGCCGGCACGTTGACGGTGCCGGCGCGGCGGCGCCGCTCCTGGGTGCCGCCGAGCAGGTTGGCCTCGAACGGCGCCGCCTCCCGCCCCGCGCCGGCAGGGCGGATCCAGAGCGCGGCGGCGCCCAGCGGCCCGTGGAGCTTGTGGCCACCGAGGGTGAGGTAGTCGACGCCGAGCGCGCCGACGTCGACCGCCACCTTGCCCACCGCCTGCACGGCGTCGCAGAGCACGTGCACGCCGCGCTCTCGGCAGGCGGCCGCCACCTCCGCCACCGGCTGCAAGGTCCCGAGCTCGTTGTTGGCGAGCATGAGACAGACGAGACGGGTGTCGTCGCCGACCGCGGCGAGCAGCTCGGCGGCCGCCACCACGCCGTCGCTGCCCGGTGGCACGACCTGCACGGACATGCCCTGCTCGGCCGCACGCTCGGCGGCTCGGCGCACCGAAGGATGCTCGCAGCTCGCCACCACGATCTCACCGCGCCCGCCTGCGGCGCGCGCCGCCGCGAAGACGACGGCGTTGTTGGCCTCGCTGCCGGAGGCCGTGAAGACGACGTCGTCGGCATGGGCGCCGATCGCCGCCGCCACCTGGTCGCGGGCCGACTCGACCGCCTCGCGCGCCGCCTGGCCGAAGCGATGGGAGGACGACGGGTTGCCGTGGCGCTCCTCCAGCCAGGGCAGCATCGCCACCCGCACCCGCGGGTCGAGCGGGGTGGTGGCGTTGTGGTCGAAGTAGACGAGGTCGCTCACTTGGACGAGGGCTCCGTGGTCGTCGCGGGAGCGGGTCCCCACGGGTCGCCGCCGGTTGCCTGGCGCTCGAGGTCACGAGGTCGCCGCGCGGGGTGGTGATTCTAGCGCCGGCGCCGCGGCGCCTCCGCCGGGGGCGATCCGTCCCACCACCCTGGCGAGGGCGCGACCCGTCCTGTACGCTTTCCAGGTGCGGGTGACGCAGCACCGGCCCTGGTCGTCGGCCCTTCGGTTGCCGCGCCGGCGGCTCGCCCTTCGCCTCGCCGCCTGCCTGCTGCCGCTGCTGCTGCTCACCGCCTCGCCCGCCACCGGCACCAGCCGCCGCGAGCGCAAGGAGGAGGCGGCGAAGATCGCCAAGCTGGCGCCCAAGTACCAGGAATGGCTCGCCGAGGTGGAGGTGCTGATCACCGCCGAGGAGCGTACGGCGTTCCTCGCCCTCGAGGAGGACTACCAGCGCGACGCCTTCATCGAGAAGTTCTGGCGCTCGCGCGACCCCTACCCCGAGACGGCGCGCAACGAGCTCAAGGACAAGTGGGACGCCCGCGTCGAGGAGGCGAAGGCCGCCTTCGGTGGGCTCAGCGACGAGCGCGGGCGCTTCCTGCTGCTCAACGGTCCGCCCAACGCCCGCATCGAGGTCCGCTGCTCGACGGTGCTGTGGCCGGCGGAGGTCTGGTACTACGACCAGGAGAACCGCACCCACGAGGAGCTGCTGGTGATCTTCTACCAGCGCTTCGGCGCCGGCGGCTTCCGCGTCTGGCAGCCGCTCGAGGGGGTGTCGGCGCTGGTGCAGGACGTCGGGGTGACCACCAACCCCGCGCAGGCCAACGCCGAGGCCTACGATCGCATCCACACCAGCTGCCTGGGCGACAGCGCCGACGCCCTCCTCGGGGCCGTCGCCAGGATCTCCTCCCTCGGCAGCCTCGCCTACCCGCTGCTGGTGATGAAGGCGGTGGCACCGCTCGAGCACCCCTCCGCCGAGTGGCTGGCCACGTTCGCCTCCTACTCCACCGACCTGCCGGCGGGAGCCGACACCTTCCCCGCCAGCCTCGAGCTCTCCTACCCCGGCCGCCGGCAGAGCCGCACCGTCCTGCAGGCGACGGTGAAGGTCGCCACCGCCGACCTGGGCCGCGTCGAGCTCGGCGGCGCCCGCTCTTACAACCTGCTGCTCACCGGCGAGGTGCTGCGCGACGGGCAGCTGTTCGACCGCTTCCGCTACAAGTTCGACTTCCCCGAGGCCGAGGTGGGAGCGCCCTACCTGCCCCTGGTGATCCAGCGCCCCCTGCGCCCCGCCGACTACCGGCTGGTGATCAAGGTGGAGGACCTCGACGGCAAGCGCTTCTTCCGCGCCGACCAGCAGATCTCGGTGCCGGAGGTCGAGGGGCAGCTCCCGCCGCCAACCCCCTCCGACCCCGAGACCGCTCGCATCCTCGCCGAGGCCAACGCCCTGCTCGCCAGCGGTGACGCCACAGTGAAGCTGCTCGCTCCGCTCGGGCAGGAGATGCTCGCCGGCAAGGTGCGCTTCGACGCGCTGGTCACCGGCGACCAGGTGGCGTCGGTGACCTTCGCGCTCGACGGCCAGCCGATCCTCACCAAGAAGGCGCTGCCGTGGAGCGTCGAGCTCGACCTCGGCCACCTGCCCCGCTCGCAGCGGCTGCGCGCCACCGCCGCGGACGCCCACGGCCGCCCGCTGGCGAGCGACGAGCTGGTGATCAACGCCAGCGCGCACCGTTTCGCCGTCACCATCACCGAGCCCTCACCCAGGCAGCACTTCAAGGACAGCGTGCGGCTGGTGTCGAAGGTGGAGGTGCCGGAGGGGGAGCACGTGGATCGCCTCGAGCTCTACCGCGACGAGAGCCTGGTGGCGACGCTCTACCAGCCGCCCTGGGAGCAGCCGATCCTGCTGCCGGCCGGCGAGCAGCTCACCTACCTGCGCGCGGTCGCTTACCTCCCCGACGGCAGCACCACCGAGGACCACGTCTTCATCAACGCCCCGGCGGGCCTCGAGGAGGTGTCGGTCCAGCTCGTCGAGCTGTACACGGCGGTGACCGACCGCAACGGCCGCCCGGTGGAGGGGCTCGGCGCCGAGCAGTTCCAGGTCAAGGAGGACGGCACGCCGCAGCAGCTCGTGCGCTTCGACCAGGTGCGCGACCTGCCGATCAAGGCGGCGATCCTGCTCGACACCTCGGCGTCGATGGAGAACAGCCTTCCCGAGGCGCAGCAGGCGGCGCTCTCCTTCTTCACCGACATCGTCACCCCCAAGGACCGCGCGGCGCTGATCACCTTCAACGATCGCCCGCGGCTGCAGGTGAAGTTCACCAACGAGCTGCTCGCCCTCGGCGGCGGTCTCGCCGGCCTCAAGGCCGAGCGTGGCACGGCGCTCTACGACAGCGTCGTCTACGCGCTCTACTACTTCAACGGCCTGAAGGGACAACGGGCGCTGATCGTGCTCTCCGACGGCAAGGACGAGAACAGCAAGTTCAGCTTCGACGACACGCTCGAGTTCGCGCGCCGCGCCGGGGTCGCCATCTACACCATCGGCCTCGGCCACGAGCTCGAACGCGAGGCGAAGAAAGCGCTCGAGAAGCTCGCCGAGGACACCGGCGGCCGCAGCTTCTTCGTCGACGAGTCCAAGCAGCTGGCCCCCATCTACCAGTCGATCCAGGAGGAGCTGCGCTCGCAGTACCTGCTCGTCTACCAATCCACCAACGCCAAGCCCGACAAGAAGTTCCGCACCGTCGACGTGAAGGTCAAGGAGCCTGGCCTGGAGGCGCACACGATCCGCGGGTACTACCCCTAGGGGCTCTGCCAGGGGCGAGCCGCACGGCAGAGACCGCGACCAACGATGATGCCGCCCCGCCGCGCCCGCCTTCGCTCCGTCGTCGCGCTCCTCCTCCTGCTGCCCTGCACACCCGCCCGCGCCGCCCGCGAAACGGCGCCGGTCGCGGCCGACGTCCCCGCCGACCTGCCCCAGCGTTACCGCGACTGGCTCGAGGAGGTGGCACTGCTGATCACGCCCGAGGAACGGCAGGTCTTCCTCGGGCTCTCCCGCGACTACCAGCGTCAGGCCTTCCTGCGCGCCTTCTGGCAGGTGCGCGATCCCTACCCCGAGACTCCCGCCAACGAGCTGCGCGACGTCTGGCAGGAGCGTGTCGAGATCGCCCGCGACCGCTACGGCGACCTCAACGACGACCGCGCGCGGATGCTGCTGCTCAACGGCCCCCCCGACCGCGTGCTCTCCTCGCGCTGCGGCGCGCTGCTGCGCCCCCTCGAGATCTGGCAGGTCGCCCACAGCACGCTGGTCAAGGGCTCCTACGTGTTCGTCTTCATCGCTCGCAGCGGCCAGCGGCAGGGGCGCTACGAGCTCTGGCACCCGAGCGAGGGGCTCGCCTCGCTGCTGATCGGGCTCGCCGGCGACCCCGACCAGAAGCTGCTCGACCGCATCAACGAGGAGTGCATGCAGGCCGACGACCTGCTCGCCGCCCTCAGCTCGGCGGTGGAGTGGGAGACGCTCGAACGCCGTGGCGCCAAGCTGCCCATTCCCAGCACCGAGTGGGTGCGGGACTTCGCCGCCCGCTCCACCACCCTCCCCGAGGACGCGGCCCTGCTGCCGGCGTCCCTCGAGGTCAGCTTTCCGGCGCGCCACCAGAGTCGCACCGTGGTGCAGGGGCTGGTGCGCGTCCCCAGCAGCGGCGCCGTCGCCGCCGGCGAGAAGGACGGCCGCCTCTACCGCTTCCTCGTCGACGGCGAGGTGCTGCGCAAGGACGAGCTGTTCGAGTCGTTCCGCTACCGCTTCGAGGTGCCGGCCGAGGATCCGCCGCCGGAAATCCCCTTGCTCGTCGAGCGCTACCTGCGCCCCGGCGACTACCGCCTGCTGTTGCGCGTGGAGGACCTCAACGGCGGCCGCTTCTTTCGCCACGAAGGGGAGCTCACGGTGCCGCTGCTGCCGGCCGCGCCTTCCCCGGTGCTCGACGCCACGGCACCGGCCGCCGCGGCGCCGGCGTCCCCACCCGCGGCGGGTCCCGCGGCGCCCTCCGACGACGTGGTGGTCGAGCTCGCGCCGCCTCCCGCCGACCTCATCATCGGGCGGCTGCGGGTGAGCGCCGAGGTCCGCGGCCCGGGAGTGGCGCGGGTGCGCTTCCTCCTCGACGGCCACCCGCTGCTCGCCAAGACCCACCCTCCCTACACCGTCGAGCTCGACCTCGGCCAGGAGCCGCGGCTGCACCAGCTCGCCGTCGTCGCCGAGGCCGCCGACGGCAGCGAGCTGGCACACGACGAGGTGCCGGTCAACGCCGGGCCGCACCGTTTCAGCGTCCGCCTCGTCGAGCCGCGCGCACCCAGCGAGCCCGGGCAGCCGTTGCGCGCCGAGGCAGTGGTCGACGTACCCAGCGACGAGCGCCTCGACCGCCTCGAGCTGTTCGTCGACGACACCCACCTGGCGACCCTCTACCAGCCGCCCTTCGTGCAGACGCTGGTGCCTCCCGCCGGCCGCGAGGTCTCCTTCGTCCGCGCCGTCGCGCACCTGGCCAGCGGTGCCGAGGCCGAGGACATCGCCTTCCTCAACGCGCCGCGCGAGCGTGAGGCGGTCGACGTCGACCTCGTCGAGCTCTACACGACGGCCCTCGACCGCCGCGGCCGGCCGGTAGTCGACCTCGCGCCGGCCGACTTCCAGGTTCGCGAGGACGGCCGGCCGCAGCAGCTGGTGCGCTGCGACTACGTCGAGAACCTACCGATCCACGCCGTCGTGCTGCTCGACACCTCGGCGTCGATGGCCGAGGAGCTCGAGCAGGCGGAGGCCGCTGCGCAGCGCTTCTTCGCCCAGCTGCTGACCCCGCGCGACCGCGCCGCGGTGATCTCCTTCGCCGACAACCCGCAGCTGCGGGTGCCGTTCACCAACGATCCGGCGGTGCTCGGCGGCGGCCTCGCCCGCCTCGACGCCGATGGTGAGACCGCCCTCTACGACAGCATCGTCTACTCCCTCTGGTACATGAGCGGCATTCGCGGCAAGCGGGTGCTGGTGCTGCTCTCCGACGGCGAGGACGTCAAGAGCCGCTATCAGTACGAGGAGGTGCTCGAGTTTGCGCGCCGCAGCGGCGTCGCCATCTATCCGATCGGCCTCGGCCTTACGAGCAACGCCCAGGTGACGCGCCTGGCGCTGTCGCGGCTGGCCGCCGAGACCGGCGGCCGCGCCTTCTTCGTCGATCGCACCGCCGGCTTCGACGCCGTCTACCGCACCATCGAGCGCGAGCTGCGCTCGCAGTACCTGCTCGCCTACCAGTCGGACGGCAAGGGCAGCGGCTACCGCAAGGTGAGCGTCGACGTGAAGCGGCCGGGAGTGGCCGCGGCCACCGTCAAGGGGTACTACCCGTGACCGCCGGCACGACGAGCGAGCGCGCCAGCGGCGAGGCACGGACCGCCCGTCCCCTCACGCTCGTCCTCGCCTCCGCCTCGCCACGGCGGTGCGAGCTGCTGACCCGACTCGGCCTCGACTTCGTCGTGCGTCCCGCCGACCTCGACGAGACGCCGCTGCCGCGGGAGGCACCGGCGGCGATGGTCGAGCGGCTTGCCCGCGCCAAGGCCACCGCCGCCGCGCACCCCGGCGAGCTGGTGCTCGCCGCCGACACCACGGTGGTGGTGGGCGGCGACATGCTCGCCAAGCCCGAGGACGCCGCCGATGCCGCCCGCATGCTGCGGCTGCTTTCCGGGCGCCGTCACGAGGTGCTCACCGGCGTGGCGCTGTGCGCGGGCGGCGACCGCCTGGTCTCGGCGGTCGAACGCACGTGGGTCACCCTGGCACCGCTCTCGGCACGCGAGATCGACTGGTACGTCGCCAGCCGCGAGCCGCTGGGCAAGGCCGGCGCCTACGCCATCCAGGGGCTGGTCTCGCTCTTCGTCACCGCCATCGACGGCAACTACCTCAATGTCGTCGGCCTGCCGCTGCCGCTCGTGTACCGGCTCGCCAGCGCGCTCGGTTTCGACCTGTTGGCGATCTCGGAAGCGCCGGCGCGCGCCGGTTGACAGCCGCCGGGACGGGAGATACGTTGAGCTGCGTCCCACCCGGGCCGCCAGAGTTGGGGGAGCCATGAGCGAGAGCACCGCAGTCGGCGTCCAGCCCCGCGCCTATCTGATCTTCACCGGTACCGGACCCATCCTGGTGCTATCGACCTACCCGACGCTGGTCGACGAGCGCCTGGTCGCGAAGCTGCGCTACAAGGGGATCGACAAGTTCCTCGCCTACGAGGTCGACCTCGCCGCCGTGGAGGCACGCTATCCCCACACCTTCTCGTCGATCGCCGCCGATCTCTCGGCGAGCGAGGACATCCGCGTGCTCGACTTCAACGGCCACCAGATCATGGCCAACTTCTCCCTCGGCGAGCTGCACGAGCCGATCAAGTTCGAGGGCTGATCGAGGCTAGCTCCCGGCGGCGACGGTGAAGGGGACCGAGGCCATCGTCGGGCCCCAGCTGATCGCCAGCGTTCCGCCGTCGTCGGTCATGTCGACGAACGACCAGGTGAGCTCCTCCACCGAGTGCGGAAGCGTCTCGAGCTTCATCTTGGTGCGCACCACGTCGCGGTCCGGCGTGTAGCCGTAGGCGCCCCACAGGGCGGTCTTGTCGTTGGGGTCGTACTTCGCCTGTGCCGGCCAGGAGGAGACCACCAGCGTCCAGTCGTTCTCCTCGAGGTCGATGAACAGGCTGTACTCGCCGGCGGCCACCGTCTTGCCGCCGATCACCAGCGGCACCTCGGTGCGCAGGCGGGTGGTCACGTTGGCGCCGGCGCGCCAGATGGGGGCGCCGACGAGGGCGGCCTTGCCGTACTCGGCGCCGGTGCCCCAGAGGTCCCGCCCGCGCCGCAGCGGCCGGCCGAAGGTGACGTCGATCCAGTGGCCACCCTGGTAGTGCGCGCCTCCCAGCGTGTAGGCCGGCTTGGCGTCCTTCACCCACTTCCCTCCTACCTGCGCGGACGCGCTCCCTTCGGGGCTCATCGGGCGGTGGTCCTGCGCGCCTGCCGGCGCGGTGGCGAACAGAGCGGCTGCGGCGGCGATGACGAATGCTTGCTTCACGGGCGTCTCCTTGGTCGTGGCTGGTGGCCTCGGACGGGGTGCAAGCATCGCAGATTCCGCACCCGCCTGGAGCCCCCTCACTCCTCGCGCAGCACTCGCATCGGCTCGACGCGGGCGGCGCGCCGCGCCGGCACCAGGGCGGCGAGGAGACCGACCACGAGCAGGACGAGCGCCGCGAGTGCGAGCGACCGCGGGTCCCCGGGCGCCACCTGGAAGAGCAGCCGCGTCCGCACCGCGCGCGCCGCCACCACCGCCACCACGCTGCCGAGGGCGCAACCCGCGGCGGTGAGGCGCGCGCTGCGCCCCAGCACCTCGCGGATCACTCGGGGGCGCTCGGCGCCGAGCGCCATGCGCACGCCGATGTCGCGGCGCCCGCGCACCACCCAGGCCGTCGCCACCGCGAAGGTACCGACGCCGCCGAGCAACAGGCCGCCCGCGGCGAACAGGGCCAGCAGGGCGAACAGCGAGCGCGGCTCGCCGAGCGCCTGCCGCCAGATGGTCTCGAACGGACGCACGTCGGCGAGCGGCAGCTGCAGGTCGAGGGCGCGCACCGCCGCCCGCAGGCTGCCGCTCACCGCCTCCGGCGGCCCGCTCGCCCGCACCGCCACGGTCATGCTGCGCGGCAGCCAGGGGCTGCCGGTGCGGATCTCCACCAGCGGCAGGAAGACCCCCGGCCGCACCGGGCCTGGGGGCCGCGCAGGGGCTGGTCGGCGACCACGCCGACGATCTCGTAGGGCACAGGGTCGCGAGCGAGGCGCAGCTGACGGCCGAGCGCCTCCCGGCCGTCCGGGGCGGCGCCGGGGAAGAAGCGCGCCACCAGGCTCTGGGTGACCACCGCCTTGCGCAGCCCCCGCTCGTCCCCGGGCCGCAGCGTGCGCCCGGCGAGCACCCGCGCGCCGATGGCGCGCAGGTAGTCGCCGGCGGTGATCGTGTACTCGACTCCCGCCTCGGGCGCGTCCGAGGGCGGCACGTAGCCCTCCACCTCGACGCCCCAGTCGGAGGGGTAGTCCGCGAACGGCAGCCAGCTCGCCGCCCCCACCGCGCTGACGCGGGGATCGCCTGCCAGGCGCTCGGCGAGCCGCGCGTAGAAGGCCTGCACCTGCTCGGGTGCGTGGTAGGCGGGGGCATCGGGCAGCGCCAGCCGAGCCGTCAGCACTCCCTCGGGTGCGAACCCGACGTCCACCCGCGAGAGCTCGGCGAGGCTCCGTCCGGCGAGGGCGGCGCCGGTCGCCAGCACCAACGCGAGCGCCACCTGGCCCACCACCAGGAGGTCGGGGAGCCAGCCGCTGCGCGGTGCCCGGGCCCCGCCGCGCAGGGCGGCCGCCCCGCCTCGCTGCCGCAGCCACCAGGCCGGCGCCGCTGACACCAGCGCCGTCGTCAGCAGCGCCGCCGCCGCCGCGAACCCGAGCACCCGCCAGTCGATGGCCAGTCCCTCGGCGCGCGGCAGGTCGGCAGGGAGCAGCGCTCGCACGCCGTCGAGCGAGAGGCGGGCCACCACCACGCCGAGGCAGCCGGCGAGGGCAGCGATCCACAGCCCCTCGGCGAGCAGCTGCGCCAGCAGGCGCCATGGGCTGGCGCCGAGGGCGTCGCGCACGGCCAGCTCCCGGCGGCGTTCCTGGGCCCGCAGCAGCAGCAGGGTGGCGACGTTGACGCAGGCGAGCAGCATGAGCAGGCCGACGGCGGCGAGCAGCGCCAGCAGCGGCGTGCGGGCGCGGCCCACCAGGCTCCGCTCGAGGGTGATCAGGCGCACGCCGTCGCGGGGTCCGTAGCCGCCAGGGTAGAGCGCCGCGAGCTCGCGCACGACGCGGTCGAGGTCGCGCTCGGCCCGCCCGCCCTCGTCACCCGCGCGCAGCCGGGCCACGGCATTGAGGCCGTGGGACCTGGCGGTCTCGGCGTCGAGCGCGGCGGGGTCGATGGCCAGCGGCACCCACAGCTCGGCGTGTCCCGGGTAGTCGAAGCCCGGCGGCATGATCCCCACCACCACCCGCGGCCGGCCGTCGAGCAGCACCTTCCTGCCCAGCACCCCGGTGTCGGCGGCGAACGCCTGCTGCCAGAGACGGTGCGAGAGCACCACGGCCTGGTCGCCGCCCGGCATGTCCTCCCCGGGCAGGAAGCCGCGGCCGCGCGCCGGAGCGACCCCGAGCACACGGAAGAACGGGTGCATCACCCGCGCTGCCACCAGCTGGCGGGGCTCGCCGCCACCGAGGAGGGTGGCCTGCCCCCAGCCGTAGGCGGCGAAGCCCTCGAGGGCCCGCGCGCGCTCGCCGAACCCGAGGGCCTCGTTGATCGACAGCGGCGAGCCGCCCTGCCGCGCCGGCAGCTCGGAATCCCAGACCGTCACCAGCCGATCGGACACGGGGTAGGGCAACGGGCGCAGCAGCACCGCGTCGACGACGGCGAACATCGCCGTGGCGGCGCCGATGCCGAGCCCGAGAGTGAGCACGGCGAGCGCCGCGACGGCAGGGCGCCGGCTGAGCCGGCGCAGGGTGGAGGCAAGCGGCAGGTGTGGGCGCATGGATCTCCTCTGCGGCGGCGCCGCGCAAGGTCGTTCGCTGAGGAGACCTACTGGCCGTGGGAGCGCGGGTTACCGGAGCCCAGAAGCCGTCCCGAACGGCCGCTCGGCGTGGCATCCGCCTCTCCTGGCGCCGTCTCGGCGGCCCGCGCGGCGCGTCGATTCGACCGCCACCACCACGACGTCACCCGGCGCGCCCTTTGATAGACTGCCGCCACCTCCCGCGGCTGGCGGTCCCTGGCCGCCGCCCCACTCACCGACCGTACCGCTCCGATGCAACGCCGCAAGCCCGTCGACCTTCCCGCCGAGCCGCTGCAGGTGGTGTTCGACCCCACGCCGGAGATCTACGCCACCGACAGCGGGGGCTCGTTCAACTTCCCCCTGCTGGTGGGCGGCCGCGCCGAGCTCGACACCGCGGAGTTCGACGAGGCGCGCTTCCTGTTCTCCATCTGGCACCCCAGCTCGCGGCGGGTGATCGACCTCGACCGCGCCTACGTCGAGCTGCGCGCCCGCCTCGACGCCCGCGAGGACCACTGGCTCAAGCTCGCCGAGATCGAGCCGGTGGTCCCCGCCTACGCCGGTGGTGAGAGCTTCGACGGCTGGATCGTGCTGCCGGTGATGGCGCGCGCTTCCGCGTTCGGGCTCTTCGGCTCCGGCTTCGAGCCGCGCACCCGCCTGCAGGTGCGCGCCTACGGCTACTTCGTCGTCTGATGGCCGCGATGAGCGTCCTCGACCACGACCGGCTCGCCTCGCTGGTCCACCCCAACGACAGCAAGATGGTGCTGCTCGTCCTCGACGGGCTCGGCGACCTGCGCACGGCCACGCAGCCGCGCACACCGCTCGAGGTGGCGACCAAGCCTCACCTCGACGCCCTCGCCGCCGGCGGCTGCCTGGGCCGCATCCAACCGGTAGCCTATGGCGTGACACCCGGCAGCGGCCCCGGTCACCTGGCGCTCTTCGGCTACGACCCGCTGTCGCGCGAGGGGGACATCGGGCGCGGCGTGCTCGAGGCGCTGGGCGCCGGCGTCGCGGTGCGGCGCGGCGACGTCGCCGTGCGCGGTAACTTCGCCACCGCCGACGCGGCAGGCAACCTCGTCGACCGGCGCGCCGGCCGCATCCCCAGCGAGGAGTCGGCGCGCATCGTCGAGCGGCTGCGCGGAGCGGTGCCGGACCTCGGCGACGTCCAGGCCCAGCTGTTCCCCGGCGAGGGTCACCGCTTCGTGCTGCTGCTGCGCGGCCCCGGGCTCTCGCCCGAGGTCGCCGACACCGACCCCCAGGAGCTCGGCGTGCCACCGCTGCCACCGCGGGCGACCGCTCCCGCGGGCGAGGCGACCGCCGCCGTGGCGACGCGCCTCCTCGCCGCCATCGAGAGGGCGCTCGCCGGCGAGCCCAAGGCCAACCGCGCCCTGCTGCGGGGCTTCTCCTCGCTGCCCCACCTGCCGCCGATGTCGGACCTCTACCGCCTCCGCTGCGGCTGCTTCGCCGGCTACCCGCTCTACCGCGGGGTCGCCGCGGCATGCGGCATGGAGGTGGTGCCCTGCGGCAAGCGCATCACCGAGGTCGTCACCGCCGTCGCCGCGCGCTGGGCCGACTTCGACTTCTTCTTCCTCCACGTCAAGCAGACCGACCAGGCGGGTGAGGACGGCGACCTGGCGGCGAAGGTGCGCGCCATCGAGGAGGTCGACGCGGCGCTCCCGGCGCTGCTCGCTCTCGGCCCCGACGTCGTCGCCGTGACCGGCGACCACTCGACGCCGGTGCCGATGAAGGGGCACGGCTTCCACCCGGTGCCCTTGCTGCTCGCCGGCCCCCACGGCCACGGTCGGGCGACGGTGTTCGCCGACAGCAAGGATCGCTTCGACGAGGTGGCGGCGGTGGGCGGCCACCTCGGCACCTTCCCCTCACGAGCGCTGCTGGCCCTGCTGCTCGCTCACGCCGGGCGGCTGCAGAAGCTCGGAGCCTGAGATGATCCGGCCGCCCTACCGCCGCGCCTCTCTGGCGGGCCTGCGCACCGCGTGACCATCGCCCTCGAGTCGCGGCAGGCGATCGGGACCGACCCGGCTACGCTCTGGGGGCTGCTCATCGAGCCGCGCAGCTGGAAGAGCTGGTGGCCGGCGGTGCGCGACGCCCGCAGCCTCGACTTCAAGCCGCTGCGCGAGGGCTCGCGCTTCGAGGTCACCCTCCAGCTGGGGCGGCTGACCTCCACCCTCCGCCCGCGGGTCACCCTCTGCGCCGACGGCAAGGCCCTCTCCTGGGACGGCCGCTGGCTGGGTGTGGCGCTGCACCAGGAGTGGTTCCTGGAGTCGCGGCCGGACGGCTGCCGGCTGATCCTGCGCACGCGCTTCAGCGGCGCCGGGACGGTGGCGCTGCGCCTGTTCCGCCTGCAGCACCGCTGGGCGGCGATGCTCGCCGAGCAGGCGCGCGGCCTCAAGCGCCTCGGCGAGCACCTGTAGACCCGGCCGCACCGGCGCGCCCGGGCTCACCCCGCGACGGGTCAGCGGAAGCCGCGACGCAGCTCGCGCTTGAAGGTGTCGAAGGCCTCGTCGCCGTAGAGGCAGACGACGACCTGCTCGAGCTTGGTGCCGCCCTGGATGTAGCGCTGGATCTCGGTGAGCATGATCCGCGCGCAGCGGTCGAGGGGGAAGCCGAAGTTGCCGGAGGAGATGGCCGGCAGCGCGATCGAGCGCATGCCGTGGCGCTCGGCGAGGGCGAGCGAGGAGCGCACCGCCGAGGCCAGCTTGCGATCCTCCTCGCCCTCCCCCTTGCGCGGGCCCACGGCGTGGATGACGTGCTTGGCCTTGAGGTTGCCGGCGGCGGTCATCACCGCGGTGCCGACGGCGGTGCCGCCGATGCGGTTGCACTCCTCCTGGATCGACGGGCCGCCCTTCTTGTCGATGGCGCCGGCCACGCCGGTGCCGAGCTGCAACTTCTCGTTGGCGGCGTTGACGATCACGTCCACCGAGAGCTCGGAGATGTCCCCCGCCAGCAGCTGGAGGTCGGTCTCCCGCATCTTGATGGACAGGCTGCGCCCGCTCACCGGAGCTGCGTCCTTGCCTTTGAGCGCGCTCTCGCCCACGGCGGGGAGCATATCAAAGCGCCTGTCTCCGCTCGGGGAGCGGCGCCGCCGCCGGCGAGGCGGCGGGGACGACACCGCCGGCCGAGGCCGCAGGGGCCGGCCCCCCTCCGGCTCTCTATCCTTGGTTATACGATGAGTAGTACCAGCGGCCGATTCCGCCCGCCGCCCGGTACCGCTACCGTTCCACGCAACGGCAACGGCCAGGCTCCCCGTCCATGCTGCCAACGCCTCACCCAGGCACCTGTGCGCGAATCGCGATCGCGGTGCCACTGCTCTGCGTCTGAACCAACCTCCGCCAGCGAGAGAGAGGTCTTCCAGGATGGCTACCATCCAGCTCGGAATCGGGGCCGGTCCGGCCCGGTGTCAAGCGTCAACAAGCTTCACTCGGGGCGTCAGCGCAGAGCGCCGCCTCCGCAACCTCTCGCTGACCGCCCTGCTGGGGCTGGCCACGGTGGGGACGGCCGTGGCCCAGGGCCCCGTTCAGGCCGGCGCCGGCTCGCCGGTGTCTGCGGCCGGCAAGCCGACCGCGCTGGTGATGACGCGGGCTGGCAGCACCACGGCGGACCTGCGCACGCTGCCTTACGTCCCGCCCAAGAAGCAGGAGCGCGCCGAGCACGAGGAGCCGCCCCTCAATCCACGGCTGCTGCCGGGGGCGCCGCCCGCCGCCGCCCCCGAGGCCCTCGTGCCCAAGGCTGCCGCCCCGCCGCCGATCCAGAGCTTCGACGGTCTCGACTTCGCGACCTGGGGCGCCGGTCACCCGCCGGACACCAACGGCGACGTGGGGCCCACCTACTACATCCAGACCATCAACACGTCGATCGGGATCTTCAGCAAGGCGTCCCCCGGTCCGCCGGTCGCCGCCTTCACCTTCAACACCTTCATGAGCCAGGGCAACTTCGGTAACCTCTGCGATACCAACAATTTCGGCGATCCCGTCGTGCTCTACGACTCGTTCGAGGACCGCTGGGTGATCACCGATTTCGCCTTCCAGATCGACGGCTCGGGCAACGTCATCAATCCGCCTGGCTCCTTCCAGTGCTTCGCGGTCTCCAAGACCGGTGATCCGGTGGTCGGCGGCTGGAACTTCTACTCGCTGCAGATCACCGACGGCTTGAACGACTACCCGAAGTTCGGCATTTGGCCGGATGGCATCTACATGTCGTCCAACATGTTCGGCTTCGCGGCGGGCGGGGCCTTCATCGCTCCGCGGGTGTGGGCGCTCAACAAGGCGCAGATGTACGCCGGGAGCCCGACCGTACAGGTGGTGACCTTCAACGCGCCGTCGGCCGATTTCACGGTGATCCCTAGCAACGCGCGCCTGCAGACCGGGACGCCGCCTCTCGGCACGCCCAACTACTTCGTCTCCACCTGGGAGTTCCTCAACGCGCTGACGGTCTACAAGCTGCACGTCGACTGGGACAGCATCTCGCTGTCCACCTTCACGGGCCCGGATCAGCCGCTCGCCGCCACCAGTTGGCCCAATGCCGCGGTGCCGAACGCGCCGTCGCTGGGCGGCAACAGCCTCGACGTCCTGCAGATCCGGGCGATGATGCAGAGTCAGTACTCCAACCTCGGCGGCGCCGAATCGCTATGGGTCACCCACACGGTGCGCCGGGCAAACACCACCGGCTTCGCGGCGCCGCGCTGGTACCAGGTCGACGTCTCCGGCAGCACCGTTGCCGCCAACATCCCGCAGGCGGCTACCTGGGACCCCGACGGCGCCAACGTCATCTACCGCTTCATGCCCAGCCTGGCGGTGGACCGCGCCGGCGACCTGGCGCTCGGCTACAGCACCTCCAACAGCACCACCAAACCGGCCCTCAAGTACGCCGGCAGGCTGGCCGGCGATCCCGTCAACACGTTCAGCCAGACCGAGCAGCTGCTCTTCCAGGGCACCGGCACCCAGACCGGCACCTGTGGCGGCGCCACCTGTATCCGCTGGGGCGACTACAGCGCCATGACGCTCGACCCCGACGGCTGCACCTTCTGGTACACCAACGAGTACTACGCCGTCGACGGCCTCAACCATCAGACACGGATCGGCTCGTTCGCCTACCCCTCGTGCACCCCGGCGGGTGCCGGCGGCACGCTCTCGGGCACGGTGACGGCGACCGTCGGCGGCACTCCCATCGCCGGGGCCACCGTGACGTTCGGTAGCCGGGTCGCGACCACTGACGGCTCCGGGTTCTACACCTTCTCGGTTCCCGCTGGCACCTACACAGGGGAGACCGTCACCGACCCCGGCTACAACCCGGCCTCGGCCGCCCCCATCGCGGTGACCGACGGCAATACGACCACCCAGGACTTCTCGCTCGACAACGCGCCCACCAGTGCCTGTCCGACCGACACGACCCAGTCGGACTTTCAGCGCGGTCTCCCGACGAGAGTCGATCTCAACACCAGCGCTGGCGACGTGGTCCTGTTCAAGCCGAGCCTCGACCAATTCAACGAGACACTTAGCACGTCGGGCGTCGGCATCACCCTTACCACCTGGGGCGGCCAGACGTTCACACCCGCGGTGACCGGACAGCTCACCGGCGCCGACATCAACCTCTTCTGCAGCGGCTGCACGGGAACGACGCCGAATCTCACGCTGTCCGTGCGGGCGACGAGCGGCGGCTTCCCCACGGGCGCCGACCTCGTCGCGGCGACGATCCCGGGCTTCTCGAACGGCGGCGTGGCCAGCTACTTCTCCGTGACGTTCGGCAGCCCACCAACGCTGACAGCGGGAACGATGTACGCACTGGTCATCCGGCCGGTCGCGAATCCCGCTCCCGGAACCTACGCGCTCACCCGCAGCGCCACCAACGTCTATCCGGGCGGCACCCGGGTCTCGGGAGCGACCAGCGGCACGGTCTGGACGAGCCCGCTGACCGGCGGCCAGACGACCGACGCGGGCTTCCACACCTTCATGGACAGCGGCTACGCTCCGAGCGGCAGCCAGGTTTCGCGACTCATCGACAGCAACCCCGCGCCCGGATTGACGCCGGTCTGGACGACGATTTCGTGGACGGCGGCGACCCCGGCGAACACCTCGGTCAAGTTCCAGGTTGCCGGCAGCAACTCCCCCTTCGGGCCCTTCAACTTCGTCGGGCCCGACACCACGGCGGGGACGTTCTTCACCGCCAGTGGCGCGTCGCTGGGCCCCCAGTTCGACGCCCTGCGGTACCTCAAGTACAAGGCATTCCTGTCGACCAGCGACGGCACCGTGACGCCCACCCTCAGCGACGTCACCGTCTGCTTCGACGGGGTGCAACCGGACCTCGGGATCACCAAGACCGACGGCGTGGTGACGGCGGTGCCCGGCGGCTCCGTCGTCTACACCATCACGGCGTCGAACCCGACCGTGGCCCCGGCGACGGGCGCCACCGTGGCCGACACCTTCCCGGCCGTCCTCACCTGCACCTGGACCTGTGTCGGCGCGGGCGGCGGCACCTGTACGGCGTCGGGCTCCGGCAACATCAACGACTCGGTCGATCTGCCGGCGGGCGCCAGCGTCACCTATACCGCGACCTGCAGTGTCGCCGCCTCGGCTACCGGCTCGCTCGCCAACACCGCAACGGTGAGCCTGGCTGCGGATCCGAACTCGGCGAACAACAGCGCCACCGACACCGACACCCTGACGCCGCAGGGGGACCTCGCCATCACCAAGACCGATGGCGTCGTCGCCGCCACGCCGGGCGGCTCCGTCACCTACACCATCACCGCCTCCAACGCCGGTCCCAGCGATGCACCGGGGTCGACCGTAGCCGACACCTTCCCGGCGTCGCTTACCTGCACCTGGACCTGCGTCGGCGCCGGCGGCGGCACCTGCACCGCCTCGGGCTCGGGCAACGTCAACGACAGCGTCACCCTGCCGAGTGGCGGCAGCGTCACCTACACCGCCAGCTGCACCATCTCGGCCGCGGCCACCGGCACGCTGGCCAACACGGCGACCGTCGCCGCCCCCGGTGGCGTCACCGATCCCACCCCGGGCAACAACTCGGCCACCGACACCGACACTCTCGGAGCGACCGCCGACCTCGCCATCACCAAGACCGACGGCGTCGTCGCCGCCACACCAGGCGGCTCGGTGACCTACACCATCACCGCCTCCAACGCCGGTCCCAGCAATGCCACCGGGTCGACCGTGGCCGACACCTTCCCGGCCTCACTCACCTGCACCTGGACCTGCGTCGGTGCCGGCGGCGGCACCTGCACCGCCTCGGGCTCGGGGAACATCAACGACACGGCCAACCTGCCGAGCGGCGGCAGCGTCACCTATACCGCGAGCTGCACCATCTCGGTGGCGGCCACCGGCACGCTGGCCAACACGGCCACCGTCGCCGCGCCCGGCGGCGTCACCGATCCCACCCCGGGCAACAACTCGGCCACCGACACCGACACCCTCGGGGCCACTGCCGACCTCGCCATCACCAAGACCGACGGAGTGGCGACGGCGAACCCCGGCGGCTCGGTGACCTACACCATCACCGCCTCCAACGCCGGTCCCAGCAATGCCAGTGGGGCGACGGTGGCCGACACCTTCCCGGCGTCGCTCACCTGCACCTGGACCTGCGTCGGCGCCGGCGGCGGCACCTGCACCGCCTCGGGCTCGGGCAACGTCAACGACAGCGTCAACCTGCCGAGCGGCGGCAGCGTCACCTACACCGCGAGCTGCACCATCTCGGTGGCGGCCACCGGCACGCTGGCCAACACGGCCACCGTCGCCGCGCCCGGCGGCGTCACCGATCCCACGCCTGGGAACAACAGCGCCACCGATAGCGACACTCTCAGCGCCGCCCCCGCCGCGGCCGTCTCCGCCACCAAGACGGTGAGCGGCTCCTTCGTGGTCGGAGGCAGCGTCACCTACACGGTCACCCTCACCAACAACGGCAGTGGCGCCCAGGCCGACAACCCCGGCGACGAGCTCACCGACGTGCTGCCGGCCACCCTCGCTCTGGTGTCGGCCAATGCCTCGAGCGGCACGGCACTGGCCTCCACCGGCACCAACACCGTCACCTGGAACGGCGCCATCCCGGCAGCGGGCTCGGTGACCATCACCATCACCGCCACCATCCTGCCGGCGGCCGCGGGCACCACGGTGTCGAACCAGGGGTCGGCGAGCTTCGACGGCGACGGCAACGGCACCAACGAGTCGACGGCGCAGACGGATGACCCGGGGGTCGCCGGCGCCGCCAACCCCACCTCGTTCGCGGTCGCGGGCGTGGCGGCCGAGATCCCCACCGCCTCGTGGCTCGGCCTGCTGCTCCTGCTCGGGCTGCTGGCGGGGGCCGGTGTGATGCTGCTCAAGCGCTGAGGCACGCCTCGGTCATCGGCAACGGCGGGGCGGCGCGCGAGCCGCCCCGCCCGCCGTTCTCGGGCCGACCCGGATGGTAGGCTCCGCCGCCATGTGGACGGCGGTGAAGGGGGATCTCACGGCGCTCCTCGCGGCGCGCATCCGCGAGCTCTACGGCGTCGTCCACGCGCCGGTGGTGGAGGTGCCGCCGCGCCGCGACCTCGGCGACCTCGCCTTCCCCGCCCCTCTGCACCTCGCTCGCGAGCTGCGCAAGCCGCCCCGCGCGATCGCCGAGGAGATCCTCGCCGGGTTCGCTCCGCCCGCTGGCGTGCGCGAGCTGCGGCTCGCCGGCGCCGGCTACCTCAACGCCTTCCTCGACCGCTCGGCGGCGATGGCGCGCCTGCTCGCCGAGCCGCCGCTGTCGGCGGCGACTAGCGGCGAGAAGGTGATCGTCGAGCACACCAACATCAACCCCAACAAGGCGGCGCACATCGGCCACCTGCGCAACGCCGTTCTCGGTGACGTCCTGGTCGCCACCCTGCGCGCCCTCGGGCACCCGGTCGAGGTGCAGAACTACGTCGACGACACCGGCGTGCAGGTGGCCGACGTGGTGGTGGGCTGTGTCGACCTTCGCGGCCTCGACTGCGACGAGGTGGCCGGCATCCCCGAGCCCTTCGACTACTGGTGCTGGGACCTCTACAGCGAGGTCGGCCGCTGGTACGGCGAGGACGAGGCTCGCCAGGCGCTGCGCCGCGAGACCCTGCACGAGCTCGAGCGCGGCGAGGGGCCGCGCGCCGAGATGGGGCGGCTGGTGGCGCGGCGGGTGCTGGTGCGCCACCTCGCCACCATGCGCCGGCTCGGCGTCGGCTACGACCTGCTCACTCACGAGGCCGACATCCTCGCCCTCGACTTCTTCCACGTCGCCTTCGAGCGCCTCAAGACCGCCAGCGTCGTGCGCCTCGAGAGCGCGGGCAAGAACGCCGGCTGCTGGACGATGCCACTCGCCCACGCCGAGGAGTTCGCCGGCCTCGAGGAGCCCGACAAGGTGATCGTGCGCTCCGACGGCACCGTCACCTACGTCGGCAAGGACATCGCCTACCAGCTGTGGAAGTTCGGTCTCCTCGGCAAGGACTTCGCCTACCGCCGCTGGCAGGAGGAGAACGTATGGGAGACCTGCGCCGCCGGCGGCGCAGCGGAGCACCCCGCCTTCGGCCGCGCCGACCGCGTGGTGAACGTCATCGACATCCGCCAGAGCTACCTGCAGAAGATCGTGCGCGCCGGCCTCGAAGCGCTCGGCCACGGCGAGCAGGCGGCGCGCTCGGTGCACTTCGCCTATGAGATGGTGGCGCTGTCGCCGGCGACGGCGCGTGCCCTCGGCGTCGCCGTCGAGGGCGAGGGCGAGGGCAAGGCGCTCGAGATGTCGGGGCGCAAGGGCATCGGCGTCAAGGCCGACGACCTCGTGGACCAGCTGGTGGCCAAGGCGCGCGAGGAGATCGCCGCCAGAAACCGCGAGCTCCCCGAGCCCGAGCTCGCCGCGCTAGCGCAGGCGATCGCCACCGCCGCCATGCGCTTCTTCATGGTCAAGGCCTCCACCAACCGCGTGATCGCCTTCGACTTCGCCGAGGCGCTCGCCTTCGAGGGGGAGTCGGGGCCCTACCTGCAGTACGCCGTGGTGCGCTGGCGCAACATCCAGCGCAAGCTCGCCGCCGCCGGCCTCGCCACGACGGTGGCTCCCACCGCCGCCGCGGCGCTCCCCGCCGAGGCCTGGGCCGACGACCTCTGGGACCTCGCCCTCTTCGGCGCCCAGCTCGACGACACCGTGGAGAAGGCGGGCCGCACGCTCGAGCTCTCGCTGCTCGCCCGCCACGCCCTCGAGCTGGCGCAGCGCTTCAACGCCGTCTACCACAAGCACCCCATCCTGCAGGAGAGCGACGTGACGCTGCGCACGGCGCGGCTCGCCGCCGTCGAGGCGTTCGCGCGGTCGCTCGGCGCGCTGTGCGCGCTCCTCGGCGTGCCGCTGCCGGAGCGCATGTGAGACGACGCTGATGGCGCGCGCGAAGAAGACGCGCCGCCAGCAGCGGGCCGCCGCCGCCATCGCGGCGGCGAGCCCGCCCAGCGACGCCGGGGAGGCCACGGCCGCCGTCGTCCGCGGTCGGCTGTCGCCGCGAGTCAGGCTGCTGCTGGCGGCACTGGCGGTGCTGCTGCTGGGCGCCTGGCTGCGCTTCGGAGCGCCGCTGCCCTGGTCGTACGACGAGTACTACCACCTCGGGCTCGCCCGCGAGATGCGCCACCACCTGCGTCTCGAGTCGTTCTGGTGGACGCCGTTCTCCACCCTCTACGACCGCTTCGTCGACGGCACCCCGCTGTTCCACCTGCTGCTGCTGCCGCTCGCCGGCCTGCCCTTGCGTCTCGCCGCCGGTCTCGGCGTGCTGCTGGGCCAGCTCTTCGTGGTCGCCGTCTTCGCCTGGACGCTGGCCGCGCTGCGCGTGCCGCGGGCGTGGTGGTTCCTGCTCGCGCTGCCGGGGCTCGGAACCATGTTCCTGCAGCGCTTCGAGATGCTACGCCCGCACGTGTGGCTGATCGGCTTCACCCTGCTGGTGGTGGCGCTGCTGGCGGCGCGGCGGTGGAAGACCCTCGCCGTCGTCGCCGCCCTCTTCGGCCTCACCCACGCCGGCGGCTGGATCGCCATTCCCATCGCCGCACTGTGGTCGCTCGCCGGCCTGGTGACGCGCGACGACGACGAGCCCGGCACCCGCGTCCCCTGGCAGCCGGCCGCCGCCGCCGCTGCAGGCTGGCTCCTCGGCCAGCTGGTGCACCCCGAGGTGCCGGCCAACTTCCGCCTGCTCTGGGTCACCAACGTCATCATCCCCTTCCAGGCCACGAGCGCCGCCGGCAACGCGGCGCTCAAGAGCCAGCTCGGCACCGAGCTGCTGCCGCCGGAGGCGTGGATCGTCGCCGGCCAGTGGCCGGCCTACCTGGTGGCGGCGCTGGTGGCGCTCGCCCTGCTGGCGACCCCCCGGCTGCGCAGCCGCGCCACCCTCACCGCGGCGCTGCCGGCGCTCGCCTTCCTGCTCGTCGGCACCTTCGCGGCGCGGCGCTTCCTCGAGCTCGGCGAGCCGCTGGCGCTGCTCGCCCTGGCGCTGGTGGTGCGCGAAGGGGTGCGGCGCCACGTCACGGCGCCACCGGGCTGGGCGCGCCAGGCGCTCGCCGTGACGACCCTCCTCGCGCTGCTCTTCACGCCGCTGTCGCTGCGTTCCCAGGGCTACGGCCTCGCCTCGCCACCGCTCGCCATGGCGCGCTGGCTGGGCGAGCACGGCAAGGCCGGCGAGCGCGTCTTCACCGCCCAGTGGGCCGACAGTGCGCCGCTCGTCTACGCCGCCCCGCAGCTGCAGTCGCTCGTCGCCCTCGACCCCACCGTCTTCTACGAGAAGGACCCCGCGACCTTCGCGCGTTACGTCGCGGTAGTGCAGGGGCGCGACCCCGACCCCGCGCGCACCGTCCGCACCACCTTCGGTTGCCGCTGGGTGACGCTCTGGAGGGTGCCCGCCTACCAGCAGGTGGCGCTGCAGCTCTGGCGGAGCCCGGGGGTCGGCGAGGCGTACAGCGACGGGGACTACCTGGTGCTCGACCTCGGAACCGGGGCAGGCCCTTCCCCGGCCACGCCGCCGCCGCCGCGCTGATCCCCGGGAGACCTCACCCCGCCGTCGACGCTGGCCCGACGTCGCCGGCCGGGACGGCGGCGCGGCGCCGCAGGGCTACCGCCGCCGCGACGGCGGCGAGGTCCATCACCAGGTCCTAGCGGGACGTGCCAGAGCCACCAGACGAAGCCCACGCCGAGGCTGGCGAGCACGGGACCCGTGCGCTCGAGCAGGCGCGGCAGCAGGAAGCCGTCGGCAGGGCCAGCGATCCGGCCAGCGGCGAGAGGCCGGCGTTCCTGGCGGTCCCCACCCATCCCTGACGGCAGGCCGCGGCGCCCCGCCCGGCTCGTCGCGGCGGAGCGCCCGCCGTCCTCACCCCTTGCCGTAGTCGAGGTCGGCACGGCTCGCCGCCCAGGCGGCGAGCCCCACCGTCAGCGCCGCGTAGAGCGCCACCTGCAGCACCGCCACCGGCGCCGGCGTGGGATCGGCGAGCAGCGCGAACGGGCCCTCGGCGATCGGCACCGGGGTGAGCACCTTGAGGTAGTGCACCACCGAGACCTGCTTGAGCAGCGGCGGCAGCAGGAACTCGAACCACTCCCAGGCGAAGAACAGCGCCACCAGCGGGCCGGGGCTGCGCAGCAGACAGCCGAGCAGCAGGAAGGCGCCGCCGTAGCCGACGCAGCCGAGAAGCGTCATGCCGCAGTAGGCGCCGAGCTGGCGCAGCGCCGGAGCGGTGAAGGCGCTGCCGAGCCCGGTGGGAACGTGCACCAGCAGGAAGCTGCCAACGGTGGCGGTGACGAAGAGCATCCAGGCCGAGCCCACCGCCGCCAGGTACTTGCCGGCCACCAGCAGCGGGCGGCGCACCGGGGTGAGCAGCAGGTAGTGCAGCGTGCGCTGCTCGACCTCGCCGCGCACCAGGTTGAGGAAGAGGGCGAGGCAACCGAAGAAGAGTACGATGCGCACGATCAGCGCGTGGTAGAGGTTGGCATAGATCTCGGTCAGGCTCGGCCCGCGCGACACCTCGCTCTGGAAGTGCGTCGCCACCCAGGCCATCACTGCGGTGACGGCGATCGGCAGCGCGGCGAGCAGCAGCGGCCAGAGGGCTCGCGGCGTGAGCAGCTGACGTCGCCACTCGAGCCGCATCACCCCGAAGAAGGCCCGGCGGAGAGCGGCGCGGCCACCCGGCACGGCCGCGCCCACGGCTGCGCGATCGACGCCGGCGGCGGTGGCATTCACGGTGCGGGCTCCTCTCGCATCTGGAGGCGACGCTTCGCCGCCCCGCCCCAGTGCGACACGAGTGCG
The DNA here is from genome assembly GCA_963837455.1 of Thermoanaerobaculia bacterium. Taxonomy (GTDB): domain Bacteria; phylum Acidobacteriota; class Thermoanaerobaculia; order Multivoradales; family JAIOJS01; genus DASYQD01. The sequence goes on from CAWINM010000001.1 coordinate 1,161,718, forward strand.
ATGGCCGCTCGCGCGCTCACGACGCTTCGCTCCCCACCAGGTAGCGGTACACCGCCTGCGCGTCCTCGTCGGCCGGCGCCACCGCCTCGACGCCCACCTCGCCGCGGCTGGCGAGCTCGTTGAGCAGCAGGTAGAAGCGGTCGGCGTCGCGGGTGGTAGCCACCAGGCCCTGGCCGTCGGCGAGCAGCTTCACCTCGATGACGTGGTCGGCGCCGAAGAGGCGCGCCGCCAGCCGCGATGGCTCGCTGCAGCGCACCGCCACCTGCAGCGGGCGGTCCACCACCATTTCTTCGCGCATCTCGGGGATCTCGCCCTCGGCGGCCACGTACCCCTGGTGCAGCATCACCAGCTGGTCAGCGATGAGGTCCACCTCGTGGAGGATGTGCGAGGAGACGATGACATAACGCCCCTCCGCCGCCAGCTCGCGGAAGAGGGCGATGAGCTCGCTGCGTGCCATCGGGTCGAGGCCGTTGAGCGGCTCGTCGAGCACCATCACCACCGGGTCGTGGGCCATCGCCTGGGCCAGCTTGACGCGCTGCCGCATCCCCTTGCTGTAGCCCGCGACGCGACGCCGCGCGGCCTCGGTGGAGCCCGACGCGCTCGATGGCGGCGGCGGCACGCCGGCGCACCTCGGCCTCCTCGTAGCCGAAGAGGCGCAGGAAGCCGGCGACGAACTGCAGGCCGGTGGCGCCGCGCGGGAAGGCGTCGAACTGCGAGCAGTAGCCGAGGCGGCGGAACACCTCGGGCTCGCGCGGCGCGTGGCCGAGCACCGAGATGGTGCCGCGTGTGGGCGCCACCAGGCCGGTGAGCAGGTTCATCAGCGTGCTCTTGCCGGCGCCGTTGGGCCCCACGAGGGCGGTGATGCCGGGCTCGACGACCAGGTTGACGCCATTGACGCCGAGCACCTCGCCGTAGAACTTGGAGACGTCCTGGAAGGTGATCCCGCTGCCAGCGGCGCTCGCCTGCTCGACCTCTGCGGGCTCCTCGCCGGAGGCGGCGTGGGAGGCCGCGGCGAGCGCGGCGGCGATGCCGGCGTTGGCAGCCGTCATCATCGACCCGCGCCCGCTCACCGGATCACCTCCCAGGCGCGTACCTGCCGCAGCAGCACGATCGAGGCGAGCAGCAGCGCCACCCCGAGGCTCAACATCGCGCCCGCGGGCGACAGGCCGTTGCTCTGCTGCAGGCGGAACAGCGGCGTCCACAGCGACTCGAAGATCGCCGGCACGAAGAAGCGGATCCACCAGCCGGCGTGCAGGAACTGGTCGATGATCCTGGCGATCAGCGGCACCACGAAGAACAGCGCCACGAAGGCCGCCTCCGACGCCGCCCGGCGCTTGAGCACCGACGCCACCGCCAGGCAGACGAGGGCAAAGAGCGGGATGGCGGTCCAGGCGCCGAGGAAGATCGCCGGCGCGATCCACCAGTTGTCGGCGATCCAGCCCGCTTCGAGGCTCGCCTGCAGCCCCACCAGCGCGAGCAGCGGCACCCAGGTCACGAGCGAGGTCAGGGTGGCGATCGCCGCCGCCTTGCCGAGCACGTACTCGACGCGAGTGAGCGGCCGCGACAGGTAGAGCGGCAGCGCGTTGTCGCGCAGGTCGTTGACCATGGCGCGGGCACCGACGGCGGCGGTGAGCACGAAGGCGATGTAGCACTGAAGGGTGAGGATCGAAGAGAAGAACTTGGCGTCGATGGGCATCAGCGCCCTGAGCGGCAGGTCGAGGATCTTGATCGCCTCGAGGTTGTGGCGCAGGTAGATCGCCACCGCGGCGGCGAGCAGAGGGAACGCCGCCACCACCAGCAGGGCGATGGTCTTCTTGAGCGACAGCGCCTCGCTGAGGGCGTAGCGCGCCACCACCAGCCAGCGGTTGCGCGGCGCCGTGCGCGCCCCCTCGTAGGGGCGGAAGACGTGGCTATGCACCGCCATCGCGCTCCTCCATGGCCTTGAGGAAGATGTCCTCGAGCGAGTCGCGGCGCGCCTGCAGGCGACGGATCTGCACCCCCTGCTCGGCGGCGATGGCGTAGAGCTGGCGCACCTCCACCTGGGGCGGCAGCAGCAGCTTGAGACGGCGCTTGCTGTGCACCAGGCACTCGCAGCCGAGCCGCGCCGCCGCCTCGGCGAAGTGGCCGTTGCCGCCGCGCAGCTCGAGCTCGAGGAAGCTCTGGTTGGCGCGCCGCTCCGCCTCGAGGTCGCAGACGGTGGCGATCCGCCCCGCCTTGAGCACCACCACCTCGTCGCACACCGACTCGACGTCGTTGAGCAGGTGCGAGGAGAGCACGATGCGGGTCTCGCCGCGATCGCGGATGGTCTTGACGAGGTCGAGCATGCGCTGGCGCGCGCCGGGGTCGAGGCCGTTGGTGGGCTCGTCGAGGAAGAGCAGCCGCGGTCCGTGCACCAGCGCCTGGGCGAGCTTGGCCATCTGCTTCATGCCCGTCGAGTAGGTGTCGACGGCGCGGTAGCGGGCCTCGCCGAGACCGACGAAGAACAGCGCCTCGTGGGCGCGCTCGAGCGCCACCTGCGCCGGCAGCCCGGCGAGCTCGCCCATCAGCCGAACGAAGTGGATGCCGGTCATGCCGCCGACGAAGGCGTCGCGCTCGGGCATGTAGCCGATCTGGGCGGCGAGCAGCTTGCGCTCCTCGGCGACGTCGTGGCCCAGCATGCGGGCACGCCCGGCATCGATCGAGTGGAAGCCGAGCAGGGTGTTGATGAGGGTGGTCTTGCCTGCTCCGTTCGGGCCCAGCAGGCCGATGCTGCACCCCTCGAGCTCGGCGGTGAGATCCTGCAGGATCCAGCGCTTGCCGAGCTTGACGCCGAAGCCGTCGAGGGTGATGACCGGAGTGGCGGTGTCCATGTCAGCTGTCCCTACGCGCGAGCCCGGTGCGTTGTTTCGGCATCCGCGGGCGGGGCCGGCGCGCCGGCGCACACCTGGCGGCAGCAGCCGGTCGGCGGGACGGCGTGGGCCGGCAGCCGACGGCAGCGCCAGGTGTACCGGCGCGCACGGGCTCGCTCCTCAGCCGCCCTCGCCCCTCGCGGCGGTCGGCGCAGCGCCCGTCCCTCTCCTCTCTTTGAGCAGCAGCATGTCGATCAGCCCGAGCGGGTTGCGAGGGCTGCTCGAGGAGAGACGGATCCTGTCCTCCTCGCCGTAGGCGAACACCACGGTGGGGCCGCTCGCGCCCTCACCGAGCTGCTGCAGGAGCTGCCGGATCTCGGGCGGGGCTGCCTCGCCCTTCCCGCCACCGGCGCCCTGCCCGGCGATCCCGCGCAGCACGCCGGCGATCGGTCCCACCACCCCCGAGAGGTCCTGGTACCAGAGCGCCGAGAGGTTGAGCTGCTGGTCGGGGGGCAGCAGCGAACGCAGGCGCGCCGACTGCAGCAGGCCGGCGCCGGCGGCACGGGTGCGCAGTGCGTTGTCGACGAGCCCGTTGCTGGCGCTCGCCACCAGGTACCCGTCCTGGTAGCGGTAGTGGGCGTCGTTGCTGGTGCCGCCGGCGCGGGTGCGCCGCACCAGCCAGCCGTCCCCTTCCGCGCTCAGCGTCAGCGTGCCGGCGTCGTGCTGTCGCAGCTGCGAGTCGACGTCGGCGACCAGCCGCTCGAGGCCCACCTGCAGCCGCGTCGGGTCGTAGACCTCGACCACCAACTTCCAGGCCGGCTGTGGCGCCAGCGGACCGTCGACGCCCATCGCCACCTCGCCACCGAGGGGTGCCGCCAGGTCCTCCACCGGGTCCCAGCCATGCTCGCTCTCGAAGCGGGCGCGGTCGGCGTCGAACTTTGCGCGCTCCTCCTCGGTGAGGCTGGCGAGCACGTCGGCGAGCAGCAGCGACGGCTCCTTGGTCACGAAGGCGGCCACCGCCGTGGCGTCGGGAGAGAAGAAGGAGAGCGCACCCATCGGCGCCGGGGTGGCCAACCAGGAGGCGATGCCGTGGCGGGCGCCGGCGAAGGAGAGCACCGCCTCGCGGCGCGTGGTGCCCCCCTCCGCCCACTGCTCGAGGAGCAGGTACTGGACGCCGTCGAGGCCGAGTCGCTGCAGCGTCTCGCGATCGCCGCTGCTCGCCTGCGCGAGCAGCACGTGGTTGAGGTCGACCCCCACCAGGCCCTCGATGCCGGCGGCGTAGCGGTCGGCGATGGCTTGGTGGAAGGCGGTGTCGCGGAACGGCTCGGCCCCGTCGGCGAGCGCCGCCGCCATGCCGGCGAGCCCGGCGTCGTCGCAGGCGATCACCACCGCCCCGATCTCGTCGGAGACCCACACCCGCACGCCGTCGCCGGTCGCCGGCACTGCCGGATCGCTGACCACGAAGACGTGGTCGCCGCCGAGGTCCTCGTGCAGCTGCGGCAACGCCGCCAGGAGGTGCGCACGGAATCCCGCCGGGTCGGCCACCGGCGCGATCGCCACCGGGGCGACGACGTGGCCGTCGGTGCCCAGCCAGCCGGCGACGGCGATCTCCTCGCCGAGCCCGTTGCCGAGCCCGGAGAGGTGCTCGAGGAAGGTCCCCAGCCGCGCCACGTCCTCTCCCTGGCCGACCATCGCCGCCAGCTGCGGGTCCGCCGCCAGCCGCTCGCGCACGCGGTCGAGGGCCTGGGAGAGGTTGCCCGAGAGGTTGGGCATCGCCGCGTAGACCACCGTCCCCGCCGGCAGGCGGTCGAGGAAGGGGCTCGCGTAGCGCTTCTCGGCGGGCGCCAGCGCCGCCATCTCCTTCTGCAGCAGGGCGACGCCGGCGAGCAGCGCCAGGTGCTGCTCGCGGCGGGCGCTCCACGCCACCTCCTGCGCGAGCGGCAGCGGCTTGACGCGGGTGCTGGTGGTCGCCTGGCTGCCGGGCTCGAGCACGCGCTCTGGGCGGCCGGCCTGGGCGACGTGCACGGTGCCCTCGTAGACCGAGACGCGCGAGCCGCGAGTGCCGGCATCGACGGCGAAGACCGTTCCCACCACGGCGACCGTGCAGTCGCTCGTCGCCACCCAGAGGTGGCGCCCCGGGGCCTGCTTGGCGGCCTCGACGATGACATTGCCGCCGTCGAGCTGGAGGCTGGTGCCGCCGCGGCGGCGCACCACCGAGAAGCGGCTGCGCTCGCGCAGCTCGACGGTGGAGCCGTCGGCGAGGCGCACCATCGCCGACTGCCCGCGCGGCGTCACCACCTGCTGGCCGTAGGGAACGTCGGCGCCGGCGCCGAAGGTCTCTGCGTGCTTGCCGTCGACGCCGACGACGGTGCCCTGGATCACGCGCAGCATGGCGGCGCCCGCCGCCCCGCCCGGCCACACCTGGCGCAGCACCAGAAGCTGCAGGCCGAGCAGCAGCGCCACCGTGGCGGCGGCGGCCCACGCCCACACCGGGATGCGGCGCGCCGGCGCTGCGGCGGCGGCCGCCGGCGGGGCGTCCCCCTCCTCGAGCCCCTTGAGCGTCCGCCGGCAGGCGATACAGCTACGGCTGTGGTCGGCGACTAGCAGCTCGCGGTCGGGAGTCAGGGTGCCGGCCAGGAACGCCGGCAGCAGGCGCTGGATGTCGGCGCAGCCGAGCACCGCGCCGTGGATCTCCGGCGCCACGCCCAGCCGCTCCCGCACGCGCCCGAGGGCGGCGTCCACCCGCATCGCATCGAGCCCCTCGGCATCCTGGCGGATGGCGGCGGTGGCCCGCTCGACCAGCTCTTCGTTACGCATCGTCTCGCTCATGACCGTTCTCCGTCCCGGGTCAACGGACCCAGGGTTGCCGTCAGGTGCTTCTGCAGGGAGCGGCGCGCCCGGTGCAGGGTGACCGCCACCACCGGTGCCGAGGTGCCGAGGGCGGCCGCCACCTCCCCGTTGCTCAGACCCTCGAGATGGCGCAGGACGAAGGCCTCGGCGGCGCGTGGGTTGAGATGCGCCAGGCCCTCGCGAAGAGCGCGCCGCAGACCGGCGCCGCCGGCCTGGCGCTCGGCCGAGGGGGCGCCGTCGGCGAGGGTGTCGGGAGGGGCGTCGTCGAGGGCCACCGCCGCCCGCGTCTTGCGCCGCCGCAGGGAGTCGAGAGCGGCGTTGGTGGCGGCGCGGCGCAGGTACGCCCCCGCCTCGTCGCGTCGCACGCGGCCGGCGTGGCGGTTGGCGAGCAACCGCAGGAAGACCGTCTGCACCACGTCCTCGGCGTCGCTCTCGCTGCCGGTGACGCGAAAGGCGGTTCTGAACACGTCGCGACCGTGGACGCGGAACAGCTCTTCGAGCACCACGTCGCCGGCGCTGGCTGCCGGGGCTGCCCGGCCTGTCGAGCGGGAATCGGGGGTCGATACGGGCTGCAAGGGTGGCTCCCTCCTGTTCGGGTGCTCCGTCACGCCTTGTACGCGGGGTGGAGGGGAACGTTAACAGGGGGCCCGGCGCCGCGCCTGGCGACCGTTCGTGCAACGCGATCCACGCCGGCAGAGGCGGCCGCTACGCAAACGGCGCCGCTCCGGGGTAGGGTCCCCGGGAGCACCACCTCGCCAGGTGCCGCGCAGATGTCGCCCGCCGCGCCACCCCCCGCCGCCCAGCCCCGCACCGCGACGAGCGCGCCGGGCTGGACGCGCGAGCCGCCGCGCCACTGGCCCGGGGACGCCAAGGCGCTCGCCGCGCGTCTCGCCGCCGCCATCGCCGGCGAGGTGCGCTTCGACGCCGGGCATCGCGCGCTCTACGCCGTGGACGGCTCCAACTACCGGCAGGTGCCGATCGGCGTCGTGCTGCCGCGACGCCTCGACGACGTGCTGGCGACGGTCGAGCTATGCCGGCAGGCGGGGGCGCCGCTGCTCAACCGCGGCGGCGGCACCAGCCTCGCCGGCCAGTGCTGCAACCTGGCGGTGGTGCTCGACTGGTCGCGCCACCTGTGCCAGGCCCTCGAGATCGACCCGGCGCGGCGGCTCGCCCGCGTGCAACCGGGGCTGGTGCTCGACAGCCTGCGCCGGCGGACCGATCCGCAGGGCGTCACCTACGGCCCCGACCCGGCCACCCACAGCCACTGCACCTTCGGCGGCATGCTCGGCAACGACTCCTGTGGCGTGCACTCGGTGCTCGCCGGCCGCGCCGCCGACAACGTCCTCGAGCTCGACGTCGTTACCTACGACGGCACCCGCATGCGAGTGGGGCCGACATCGCCCGGCGAGCTGGCGCGCATCGTCGCCGCCGGCGGCCGCCGCGGCACCATCTACCGCGACCTCGCCGCCATCGTCGAGCGCTACGGCGACGAGATCCGCCACCGCTTCCCCGACATCCCGCGCCGCGTCTCCGGCTACAACCTGCCCGCGCTGCTGCCCGAGAACGGCTTCGACGTCGCCCGCGCCCTGGTGGGGAGCGAGGGCACCCTGGTCACCCTCCTCGAGGCGACGGTGCGATTGGTGCCCTGGCCGGCGGCACGGGCGCTGCTCGTCGTCGGCTTTGCCGACGTCTACGCCGCCGCCGCCTGTGTGCCGGCGATCCTCGACCTCGGCCCCATCGGCCTGGAGGGTGTGGACGACCGGCTGATCGCCGACAACGTGGCCAAGGGGATGAACCGCGAGGGGCGCGGGCTGCTCCCCGCGGGTGGCGCCTTCCTGCTCGTCGAGCTCGGCGGCGCCACGCAGGACGAGGCGGACGCCGGCGCCCGCCGCGCCCTCCTCACCCTGCGCGAGCTCGACGGCTTCCGCGGCGTCGTGCTGCTGGCGCCGCGCCAGCAGCGGCGGATGTGGGAGCTCCGCGAGTCGGGGCTCGGCGCCACCGCGCGGGTGCCTGGCAAGCCCGATTCCTGGGAGGGGTGGGAGGACTCGGCGGTGTCGCCGGCGCGGCTCGCCGACTACCTCCGCGACCTGCGCCGCCTGTACGACGCCTACGGCTACCGCGGCTCGCTCTACGGTCACTTCGGGCAGGGGTGCGTGCACAGCCGCATCTCCTTCGACCTCGAGAGCGCCGCCGGGGTCGACCGCTACCACCGTTTCGTCGCGGAGGCGGCCGACCTCTGCATCGCCTACGGCGGCTCCCTCTCCGGCGAGCACGGCGACGGGCAGAGCCGCGGCGAGCTGCTGCCGCGCATGTTCGGCGAGGAGCTGCTCGGCGCCTTCCGCGCCATGAAGGCGGCCTTCGACCCCGACGGCATGATGAACCCGGGCAAGGTGGTCGACCCCTACCCCATCGTCGCCAACCTGCGCCTCGGTCCGGGCTACCGGCCGGCGCGGCCGCCCACCGTCTTCCCCTTCGCCGACGACGAGGGCTCGCTCGCACGCGCCACCCTGCGCTGCGTCGGGGTCGGCAAGTGCCGCCGCCGCGAAGGGGGCACCATGTGCCCGACCTACCGGGTCACCGGCGAGGAGCGCCACTCCACACGGGGCCGCGCGCACCTGCTGCACGAGATGCTGGTGGGCGAGGTGATCCGTGACGGCTGGCGTTCGCGGGAGGTGAGGGAAGCGCTCGACCTCTGCCTCGCCTGCAAGGGGTGCAAGGGGGACTGCCCGGTCGAGGTCGACGTCGCCACCTACAAGGCCGAGTTCCTCTACCACCACTACCGGCACCGGCTGCGGCCACGAGCGGCTTACGCGATGGGGCTCGTCCCCTGGTGGGCACGGATCGCCGCGCGGGCGCCGCGGCTGGTCAACGCGTTGCTGGCGGCGCCGGGGGCCTCGTCGCTGCTGCGCGCGGCGGGTGGGCTCGCGCCCGAGCGGCCGCTGCCACGCTTCGCCACCACGACGTTTCGGCAGCGGATGGCGAGGCGGTGGGCAGCGGCGCGATCGCCGGCGGGTGGCAACGGCGCGACGGCGGGCGCGGGTGGCGCCGCGAGCGGCGTCGCGGAGCTCGGCTCCGCGGCGGGCGCCGCCGGAGCGGTGGACGCGGATCGCCCGCCGGTGCTCCTCTACCCCGACACCTTCACCGACCTCTTCGACCCCGAGATCGGCGAGGCGGCGGTGGCGGTGCTCGAGGACGCCGGCTTCCGGGTCGAGCTGCCGGCGCGGCCCCTCTGCTGCGGCCGGCCGCTCTACGACCACGGCTTCCTCGGCCTGGCGAGGAAGCTGCTGCGCCGCAACCTCGCCGCGCTCGGCGACGCCGTGCGGAGCGGCGTCCCCATCGTCGGCCTCGAGCCCTCCTGCGTCGCCACCTTCCGCGACGAGCTGCCGGCGCTCTTCCCCGGCGATCCCGACGCCATGGCGTTGAGCCGCGGCGTCTTCACCCTCGCCGAGGTGTTGCAGCAGCGCGCCCCGCAGTGGCAGCCGCCGAAGCTCGCGGGCGCCGCCGTCGTCCACGGCCACTGCCACCACCAGGCGGTGATGGGCATGCGCGCCGACCGCGAGCTCCTCGCCCGCACCGGCCTCGAGGTCGAGCTCCTCGACGCCGGCTGCTGCGGCCTCGCCGGCTCGTTCGGTTACGAGGCCGCGCACTACGAGGTGTCGATGGCCTGCGGCGAGCTGGCGCTCCTCCCCGCAGTGCGCGCGGCGAGCGCCGAGACCCTGGTGATCGCCGACGGCTTCTCCTGCCGCACCCAGATCCGCCACGGTAGCGGCCGCCGGGCGCTGCACCTGGCGGAGCTCCTGCAGCCGGCGCGCGAGAAGGGAGCTCCGCTTCCGTCGTAGCGGGGAGGGGCGCCTCAACGTCTTCCACCCCGCGGGCACCATCCACAGTGGGCGCGCCGGTGCCGATGGCGCCCACCTGCTGACGCTCGAGGCGAAGGACCCCTGGCTGCGCCGGCTGGACGGCTTCGCGCGCCTCCCCGGGGAGCCCGCGCCGGTCCGCCGCGACGACACCGACCCCCTGGCCCGGCGGCTGCTGCGCGAGCTGCGCGCTCCGGAGCCGTGCTCGGCGCTCGTGCTCGAGGGCCTCACGCTCGAGCTCCTCGCCGCCGCCGCCGAGGCGCCGCCGACACCGCGCGCCGCGCCTCGCTGGCTGCCGCGGGTTCTCGAGCGACTCCACGACGAGCTGGACCGCCCGGTCACCCTCCAGGAGCTGGCACGCGATCTCGCCCTCCACCCCGCGCAGCTGTCGGCCGGCTTCCGACGTCACCTCGGTCGCTCCCTGGGGCAGTACCGGCGCGAGCTGCAGGTCGAGTTCGTCCGCCAGCACCTGCGGGATCCCCGCCTGGCCGGGGAGCCGTTGGCGGAGATCGCCCTCGCCGCGGGCTTTGCCGACCAGGCCCACTGCACGCGGGTGTTCAAGGCGGTGACCGGCTGGACGCCCGCCCGCTTCCGCGCCGCCACGCGACCCACCTGACGACGGCACGAGCCCCGCAGCGGCCGGAGGTGGCGGCGACGGCCCGTTCGCCGTCGCCGCCGGCGCTCACCCGCCTCCTCCCTTCCGCGGCGCCGCCGCAGGCGCCGGGTCGTCGCCTCACGGCGTTCCGGGCTCGAGCCGTACGAGGAGGACCCGTTCGCCCGCCGCGTAGCTCTGCGAGTGCCCCACCGCGAGGAGGGCGCCGCTCGCGGTGGCGAGGATGGCGCGGCCGAGCTCGCCGGCGCCGCCGCCGAAGCGGCGCTCCCAGCGCAGCACGCCGTCGTCGCCAGCGGCGCGGATCGTCATGTCGATGTCTCCCGAGGCCGCACGGGTGAACGCGGCTTACCAACGGCTTCACCGAAGGCACCAACAACAAGCTGCGCCTCGTTGCTCGACGCGCCTTCGGCTTCCACTCACCTCAGCCCCTCATCGCCATGCTCTTCCTCACCTGCAGCGGCATCAAACTCACCCCTCCGCTACCCACCTGAAGTTTAGGAGAGGCCGAAGATGTAGATTGCGGTTTCATACCGGTGGCTATGCGGTGTAGCCTCCCAAGGAGCCCTAGCGCGGGTTGGTGTCGATCCGGCTCGGCTAAGTCATGCCTGCGGTGCGAACGCGAACGGTCGGACCCGTGGCCTCTACTCGCGTTCACACCCAGGTTTCGGCTGGAACGGGACTTCCACCACGTTCCGGTCCACGGGGTTCGAGACGGCGCGGGCGACAAATTGCTGCAGCGCATTGGCGATTCGATTCTCCGCCGCGGAACACGCCTGACCCTCCGACTTCACGGAGAAGGTGTTCTTGCTGGGGGGCTTCCCCAGCCATGTCACCGTCGTCGCGAAGAACTCGTTCGGCTGGAAGGCGTCCAGCCGGCAGTCGCCCTCGACGGTTCCGACTTTATTGGCACTAAGGGCGTTGCCGAGATCCGCGAGCGCTCTGGCCGGGGCCTTGGCGCGGACGAAGGTCGCCACGCCGTTCTCCGCGAGCGTGCGCTGCACCACCAAACCGTCGCGGTAGATGAAGGTCTCGGTCTCGGTGCCGCTGCAGGTGAAGGTCGTATGGCGGGTGTGCTCGAGGCGAAGCCAGAGACGCGGCGCCGCCGCGGCCAATGTCGGCGCGGAGCCGGAGAGCAGAAGCGCGGTCACGATCCAGGGAGAAGCTCTCATCGTGTCACCCCTTTACCTGATGATGGCCGTATCGTAGCGCGTCAATTCACCTCTCGAATCCTCGTGAGCCACGTGCACGTAAAGCCCGCTGGTGGCGGCGGATAGACGCTCGCGTGCTCGCCCGAGATCCAGAACGTGAGGAAGTTGGTCGGGTCGGTCTGGGTCCCCACGTAGTCGCCGGTGCGGACCTCCGGGCTGGACTCCAGACGGGTGCAGTTCCCGGTGCCTAAGGCCTGCGCCGCCGGATATGAGCCAGTCGCTGCGTTCTTCGCCGTCCAGGCGGAGGAGAGATACGTGCTCGCGGAGCTCCAGAGGAACGGCACCACCGTCCGGTGCGAGCTGTTCACCGCAATGCCGGGCATCCAGTAGTGGATGTTGGCGCCGCCGCTGAAGGTGGTTTGCTGGGCGATCGTGGCCACGGGATTGCCGCCGCCGTCCTGGCTCATGTTGAGGCGGACGATGCGGGCACAGACCTCGCTCGGCCCGCCGCCGGTGTTGCAGTTCGTGCCGTGGGCGGCCCACAGCGTATCGCCGACGCCGCCGACCTGAAGCACGCGCGGGTCGCCGGTGTCGAGCTTCACCGTGCCGGAGCCTGCCTGCGGAGCGTTCAACGGGATCGCGTACTGGAAATTGCCGTTCGCGGATGTCATCTGCAGGTTGCCAGGGTTCGATCCGCCGAGGATGTTCCTCACGCGCCAGACCCAGTACGTAAAGGAGTTCCCCGAGCGCGTGTTCACGAGATACGCAGGATTCGTAGTGCCGGCGAAAGAGGACGGGCTGTTGTAGTGGAGGGCAGGGGCGAGGCCGAAGACGTTCAAGTCGCCCTGCGACGCGGCGGGGCGGAAACCGTCGGCGATCGCCGTCGGACATCCTGCTCCGTTGTTCTCCAGTGCCGGCTTCTGGAAGGCGCGGATCTCGGCAAAGGTGAAGAGCTGGGGACCCGCGATCGTGTAGTGGTTGCCCGCGAGGATGACGGTGTCGGTCCCTACGCCCAGGTTCGGCTGATCGAAAAGCGTTGCCTCTCCGCTGCCCCAATCATTGGTAGTCGGGAAGCCGTAGATGCACCAGCTCGCGGCGTTCAAGTCCGAAGGGTTCGGGCTTCTCGAGACCGCGAGGTACGTATAGGAGGTGGCGGGAGGCCCTTCGTCGTAATGGTTGGCGACGACAAAGAGCCGCGGGTTGACCGCGTTTCGGTCGTACATGACCCGCGGATCGAATGGCGGCCGCGGCCAGGGAAGGGCGCCCAAGAAGTTCGCGAGCGTTCTCCCGTGAAGGAGGTTGCCGTTGCTGTCGTAGAGTCAAATGACGCTGTTCACGGCCTGCAGGATGCGCTGCCCGCTCCGGGCCAGTGTTGTGTCGGGCGGATGGAGGCCCTGGAAGCCGAGACCATCGAAGGGCCCCACGAGCTTCCCACCGACAGATGCGGGAGGCGGGACGATGGAGTCTGGCGCCTGGGCCTTGGGATCGAATTCAGCGGCTTCCTTGATTCGCTCCCACGTCGCCGCGTCGTACGGCCTGAGCTCCGGAATCTCGATTGGCTTCGACGGCAGCGGCTCGGGGAGGTCGAACCTGTCGTCCAGCACCTCCATCGGCGGGATGGTCACGGTGGCGACCGGCGAGAAGCTCTTCGTCCTCTGTGCCTCCAGCTCGACCGCGCCCAGGGAGAGACAGGCGAGAAGTGCGCTCGCTGCCAGGTGGGTTCGGTACGCGGGTCGTCCAACCGTCCGCCGCGAAAGCTCTTGCCGCTCATACCCCCTCCTTGTCCTGGCCGTGGGCTCCAGCCGTCAGCCCTTGCTGATGCGCAAGGTGATTAGACGGGCGGGGCGACGGCGCAATGGCTGCAACCAAAGCCAACAACACGGGCCGTGGCCAATCGTGCCGTTCTCACCCGACCTCCTTCGCGAACTCTAAGTAGAGAAGCTGCATGGCGGCGATCTCTTGTATGTCCGGGTATGCGTGGTGCTGAGTGCCAAGCGACGGCACACCGAGCCGCACGGAGGGATTGTCCCGACGCTTGCCGTCCTGGTCGAGGGTCGCAAGATGAACTTCGAGACCGCACTGCCGCCGTCGGCGACCATCTTCTGTCCGCCGCGCGCTCGCAGCGCGTCATGGATCTTGGCGCTGGAGACTCGTCATCACCCCGCGGTTGACGACGAGCGCGACGAGCTGCTCGGTTCGCTCGGGCGACAGCATCTTCTCCTGGCGCACCTCGCGCCCGAGTCCTTCGCTGAGGATGCGGACGAGCTTCCCGTCGCTCGTCAGGGTATAGATGCCCTTCCGTTCGCAGTCTCCGCACTGGAACGTGAGCCGGAGCACCGGCGTCGAGGTGTCTGCGGGAAGCGTGAACCGCGCGGCTCCTGGAGGGGTCGCTCCCGTGTCCTGGGCACAGCTAACCGAGGCGGCAAGCACTATCGCGGCAATCGAGAAAGCCGCGATGGCGAGAGGTTTCCGGGCTGTCGTCATGAGGGCACCTCCTCTGCTAGACGGACACGCCAGGCGAGTTTGCCACTCACCTGCGGTAACCCGGCTGCGGCGACTCACCTCGTAATCGGGCCGTGCCCCTCGGGAGATTAGACGGACGCGGAGCGCTGCTTTCCCCTGGTCGTAGGCGAATCTCTAGCAGGCGGAGGAGGAACACGTCGGCGCCGCGCGTCGGGATGGTGGTGTAACCGGCCACCGCGAGGTCGCCGTCGCCGAGCACGTCGAGGTCGTGGGCGACGTCGAACCCCGCCCCGCCCCAGGCGCGCACCCAGCGGGCGCTGCCGTCGCATCCATAGCGGCCGATCTTGGCGTCGTAGCCCGCCGACTCGCGCGGCCCGCTGCCGCTCATGCCGGCGATCACGTAGTCGCCGCCGGCGAGGGCGCGGATGGCGAACGCCCACTCGACCGGCGCCTCGCCTAGGGTGCTGCGCCCGAGCTCGCGTCCGTCGAGCGTGGTGTGGAGGACGAGGATCTGCGAGCGGTCGGTGTCGGCGACCTTGGCCTCGCCGACCGCCCAGACCTCGTCGCCCGCGACGGCGAGCGACCACAACCGCTCCTCGGCGGGGCCCGGGTAGGTCTGCTGCCAGCGCACCTCGCCCTGGCCGTCGAAGCGCACCAACCAGCCGTCGAGGCCGCCCCCAGGGCCGCTGCGCCAGCCGGCCCCGAGGTGCCGTCAGCGAGCGGGCGCAGCTCCCACACGGCGCCCTCACCGGCTCCGGCGAGCAGGCGCCGCCAGACCAGCTCGCCACTGGGCCCGACGCGCAGGAGCAGCGGCTGATCGGGCTCGTTGCCGGCGAAGCCCCGATCACCACGTCCGAACCGGCCGCGGCGAGCGTCACCCCGAGCTCGGGCTCGGTGGCGGCGATGGCGCGGACCAGGGTGCTGCGTGGACCCGCCGATTCGATCGCCGCGGCCTCCGGGGCGCCGGCCGGCGGAGCGGCCGCGAGCGCCCCGGCCAGGGGAGCGACCACCCCCAGCACGACGGCGATCGCCGGCCACGCCCACCCGCCCTCCCGCGCGCGACGGTGCTCTGCCAGCACGAAGGCGAGGGGGGTCTCGCGTCGGCTCATCGTCCCCTTCGCGTGGTGAAGGCCGCCTTCAGACTGGCACCCGGCGCCTGCGCGGCGTGCCGTACGGCCCGGCGCGGAGCGCGCCCGCCCCCGGCGGCGGCGTGGTGCCGGCGGCAGTCGCCGCATGTCGTGCCACACCGCCGCTCATCGGAGCAGCGCGTGGGCGAGCGCATCCAGCATGCGCGGCAGCTCGGCGTCCCAGTAGACCCACTCGTGGTCGCCGGGAGCGTGGTGGAAGTCGACGGCGATGCCGCGCTTCTGCAAGGCACGGAGGAAGTCCACGTTCTCGGGGAACAGGAAGTCGCGGCTGCCGACGGTGATCCACAAGGGCGGCAGGGTGGTCGGCTCGACCGACTCCACGAGACGGAAGCGGTCGTTCTCCAAGCGCGTCGCGCTGTCGGGCTTGCCGACGATCCTGCCCAAGGGGAAAGGTGCCATGTTGCGCGCGAAGTCGTCGCTCTCGGCGATGAAGTTGACCGCGCCGCTGAAGGAGGCGACGAACGAGAACGCCTGCGGGAAGCGCAGCCCGTAGAGCATCGCTCCGTAGCCGCCCATCGACACGCCGCCGATGGCGCGTGCCGGCGGCTCGCTGCGTGCCCGGTACCGCGACTCGACCTCGGGGATCAGGTCGCGGAAGAAGCAGGTCATGTAGCGATCCTTCGGCTCCTCGGCGGCGTTGAGGCAGAAGGAGTTGTCGAGCTGCGGCAGGACCACGATGAGGCCATACCTCCGCTCGTCGAGCAGACGGGCGAGGGAGGTCTGCTTGTCCCACTCGTAGAACGGGTTCATGTAACCGTGCAGCAGGTAGAGCACCGGGTAGTAGCGGTGGCTCGTGGCGTAGCCTCGCGGCAGCAGCACTCGGTAGCGCATCTCGCGCCCGAGGGCGGCGCTCGCGAAGCGGACGTCCAGCGCCGTGACGCCGCTGCCGGTGGCCAGCGTCGGCGCCGGCTCGCGCTGCTGGATGGCCACCAGCCGCTGGTGCTCGCGCGCCGCCGCCGCGGGGTCGGGCGTCGCCTCCGGCGTGGCGCTCGGCGTCGGCGCCGGGATGGGGGCCGGCGTGGCGGCGAGCGCGGGTGGAGCCAGCTTCGCGGCGGCGCCGAGCGGCGCCACCAGGACGCTGAGGAGGAGGAGCCGAGTCAGGGCCCGGCGACGATGGTGCGTCATGTGCGTCGCATCTCAAGGTGCGCGTCCGCCATACAGCGACGCTAGCGCGCACCGCGCCGCCCGTCTTGAACGGTGGCGTGCCGGCCTTGAACGAACGTCGCTGGCGCCCCAGGCGTTGCGGCCGGAGACGAGCCACCGCGGCGGACGACGGATCGCGCCGGCTTCCCCGGCCCGCCTCACCCCTCCCCGAAGCACTCCCGCACCGGCCGGCAGCGCAGCCCGCGCTCGGCCTCGGTCTTGCCGCGGGCGATGGCGTCGGCGGGGAGGTCGCAGCACAGCTCGCCGGTGCCACAGGCGGGACCCCCGCCACAGCTGCACTGGCAGGTCGCGGGGTCGAGCACCCCGGAGCAGCAGGTCCCCTCCTGGCAGAGCGACAACGGCGGCGCGCACTGGCCGTCGCTCACGCACTTCGAGGGCTTGCCAAAGCAGCGGCCGGGGGGCGCGAACGGCCGCTCGAGGTGCTGGCCACGGGCCAGCTCCTCGGCGCTCGGCTTGGTCGGCGCGCGACGGCACCCGACGAACGACAGGGCGAGGAGGGCCGCGGCAACGACGAGGGCGGGGGACGAGTGGCGCCGCATGGTGCTCTCAGAACGGCCGGACGGCGCCCCCCCACACGTGGTGGTGGTGGGTGTCCGCCCCGCCCTGGCCGAGGCAACCTTCACGGGAGTCGCCCCAGGTGGCGACGATGGCGGTGGGTCCGGGATCGGCGATCTCGAAGGCGCCGCTGAGGTACTCGCCGAAGTAGCCCGAGCAGAGCATCTGGCAGGGGTAGAAGAAGCTGCCGATCGCCGGGTCCTCGGGGGGACCGCCGTCCCCCTCGCGGGCGGCGGTGAGGTTGAACGGGCCGCTGAAGCTCACCCCACCGTCGGTGCTGACAGCGGCCTCGACGATGGTGCGCGCGCGCATCTCGTCGGTGACGCTCAACCGACCCTTGTAGGGCTGCGAGTACCAGACGACGCCGACGCGCTCGTCGATGGTGCCGTCCGGCACCTTGCCGGTGAACAGCGCCGGCTTCGACTCCCAGATGCCGGCGCGGTCTTCCACCGTTCGCATCCTGCCGGCGGTGGCGATGGCGTCGACCTCGCGGCCGGCGAGCGTCTCGCCGCAGCTGTCGAGGTCCGCTCGGTGGTGCGCCGCATCGCAGGTGTCGGCCCGCCCGAGGCGGAAGAGGATCACCTTCTCGCGCTGCGCCTCGTCGGGGAGCGTGCCGGCCTGAACCTGGAGGTCGGCGAGGACCACGAGCTCGCCGTCGCGGCTCTCCCCGACGGCGAGGGCGGGCAGGCTGCTGCCGCGATCCACCCGGGTGCCGAAGCGCGGCGTGCCGGCGGCGTCCTGGGCGTTGAGGATGCCGAAGCTCGACGAGGCCAGCGAGGGCGGAGCGGGCACCGAGACGATGCGCCGCCAGGGGGCGCCGAAGGCGAAGCCCGCCGACGGGTTGCGGTAGACCTCGAGCCGCTGCTGCGCCCCGCCCGGGCAGCTGTAGGTGACCCGGGCGGCGGCGTAGAAGGTGCTCACCCCGGCGGCCACCCGCGGGTGCGCTGCCGCTCCCGCGAAGGTGCAGCCGGGGGCTGGCGGATCGGCGATCGCCTCCGGATGGATCAGCGCGGTGGCACTCGTCGCCATGGTGGGATCGGTGAGGTTCCACACCAGCCGGAAGGGGATGCCGGCCGAGCCTTCGTTCCAGATCACCACCGCCAGCAGGCCGTCGCCGGCGATCGCCACCTTGGGACCGTCCGGGACGGTACCCTGGGGCCCCAGGAGGACCAGCGGGTCCTCGAAGCTCATGCCGCCGTCGCGCGATCGCGAGAGGAGCAGGAACCAGGGCGGGCCGAAGCGGGCGAGCCCCGCCTGTCCCACGCTCACGTAGAGCACGACGGGGCGCGTCGTGGTGCTCCTGCCGTTCCAGACGGCGAGCCAGGGATCCCCGTGCCGCGCCTGGACGCCCTTCGCTCGCAGCGCCGCGGAGACCGGCAGCTGCTCCTGGCGCTGCCAGTCGGCGCCGAATGGCTCCGAGCGCGACCAGCCGTCGAGCGTCGGTCGCTCGGGGCTGAAGGACCAGCACTGCGCGCCGGCATCGACCATGGCGGAGCTGGCGTCGTTGTAGGCGGTGAGGAAGCGCGCCAGCGGCTCCCCCCGCGGCCGGCCCTCCGGCTGATCGACGCGCACCATCGTCGTCTCGCTCTGCGGGAACGAACGATGCGCACCCTGGGTGTCGGCCGGTGGGGAGGAGACCGGGAAGTCGACGGTGCGGCAGCCGTGGCAGCCGCCGAGCGCGGCGGCGACGGCGAGCAACGCCGGCCACCCGGGCCCACGCCATGAGCGCATCGGGGTCGGCGGGGCGAGACACGACGCGTTCCTGGCGTGCGCCGCCGTTCCGCGCTGGACCGTGCGGCACTCGTCCCGCCGCGGCACCCACCGCGCCCCCTCACCCGCCGCGCGCCGCCCGAGCTCGATTCCCGTGACTGATTAGACGGACGCCCGGGGCGGAATTCTCCTCGGCGAACGCCTCGCGATTCAGCCTCGACGGCAATGGCAAGACGCTGAAGGTGCTCGGCTTGCCCTCGGTGGACGACCTCCCGCCAGCCGCCGGGACAGTGGCAGCGGAGGGCCGCGGCCGGCCACTCGCCGCGGGGCCTGGCGCAGGGCGACAGGGCGGCCTCCGTCGACCGCCACCGCCCGGTGCGAGAATGGGCCCGTGCCGGCCGCAGACCTCGCCGCCATCCGCTCCCAGTTCCCTGCCCTCGAACGCGCCCACCAGGGGAGGCCGGTGGCCTACTTCGACGCTCCCGGCGGCACCCAGGTGCCGCGCACCGTGGCGGCGGCGATGACCGCATACCTCTTCGAGCACAACGCCAACACCCACTGGGCCTACCCCTCGAGCGAGGAGACCGACGCCATCCTCGACGCCTGCCGCCAGGCGGCAGCCGACCTCCTCGGTTCCTCGCCGCACGAGATCGTGTTCGGCAACAACATGAGCACGCTCACCTTCCACCTCGCGCGCACCCTCGGACGCACCTGGAGCGCCGGCGACGAGGTGGTGGTCACCGAGCTCGACCACCACGCCAACGTCGACCCGTGGCGGGCGCTCGAGAGCGAGCGGGGCGTGGTGGTGCGCGCGGCGACGATGGTGCCGGAGACCGGGCAGCTCGACTACGAGCACCTCACCTCCCTGCTCGGTAGGCGGACGAAGCTCCTCGCGGTGGGCGGCGCCTCCAATGCCCTGGGGACCATCAACGACCTCGCGCGGCTGGCGTCGCTGGCACGCGACGCCGGCGCGCTGCTGTTCGTCGACGCCGTGCACCTCGCGCCGCACGAGCTCATCGACGTACGGGCCCTCGGCTGCCATTTCCTCGCCTGTTCGCCGTACAAGCTCTACGGTCCGCACGCCGGCGTGCTCTGCGTCCGCGGCGACCTGCTCGCCTCGCTGCCGTTCCCGAAGCTGGCGCCGGCTCCCGAGGAGGGGCCCGAGCGCGCCGAGACGGGGACCCAGAACCACGAGGGAATCGCCGGCATCGGCGCCGCCGTCGACTTCCTGGCCAGCATCGGCGGCGCCGAGGGATCGCGGCGCGAGCGCCTCGCCCGCACCTTCGCCGCCCTCGCGGCGCGCGGGAGCCATCAGCTGCGAACGCTCTGGGACGGGCTCGCGGCGCTGCCGCGGGTGACCCTCTTCGGCCCGCCACCCGACCAGCCGCGCACGCCCACCCTTGGCTTCACCGTCGCCGGGCTCGACGCCGAGACGGTCTGCCGCCGCCTCGCGGCCGAGGGGCTCTTCGCCAGCCACGGCGACTTCTACGCCGCGACCGTCATCGCCCGCCTCGGCGTCGAGGCGCTGGTGCGCGTCGGCTGCGCCTGCTACACCTCCGACGACGACGTGGCGCGTCTGCTCGCGGCGCTCGATCGCATCGCCGGCTGACCGGGCGACCCAGCCGTCGATTCCGGCGGCATGGCACGGCCCTGTGGCGCCGTTTACTTCGCCCGCGCGCGAAAGCGGGCAGGATCTGCCGGCACCGGCAGATCGCCGGTCGCCGTCGCTTCCTGGAGGGTGCTCGATGTCTGCAGATCGTTCCGGCCGGCGCGCCGCGGTGTGCTCCCTGGTCCTGGCGCTGGTCGCCAGCGCCGCCTTCGCCGCTCGCCCTTTCCCCATCCTCTTCGTCACCCAGGTGCCGACCCCCGGCGACTTCACCGGCGTCGCCTCGGTGTTCGGCAACCACCAGCCCGACCTCGAGTCGACGCCGCGCGGCGGTGACCTCTACGTGCTCTACCCCAACGGCACGCTGCGCAACTTGACGCAGCTCGCCGGCTATGGGGTGGCGAGCGGCTTCCAGGGCGCATCCTCGATCGCCGTGCGCGAGCCGGCCGTCGACTGGAGCGGCACCAAGGCGGTGTTCAGCATGGTGATCGGCGCGCCCACGGCGCAGTACCAGGTGAGGACCTTCTACTGGCAGCTCTACGAGGTGACCGGCCTCGGGCCCACCGACACACCGGTGATCACCAAGGTCCCCCATCAGCCGGCCAACGCCAACAACGTGAGCCCGATCTACCTCTCCGACGGTCGCATCCTCTTCACCTCCGACCGGGCCCGCAACGGCGCCCCGCACCTCTACCCGCAGCTCGACGAGTACGAGGAGGCTCCCACGGTCTCCGGCCTCTGGGTGCTCGACCCGCAGAGCGGGCGCCTCGAGCTGCTCGACCACGCGCCGTCGGGCGACTTCAAGCCCACCGTCGACAGCTTCGGGCGCGTCATCTTCACGCGCTGGGACCACCTGCAGCGCGACCAGCAGGCCGACAGCGACGCGCTCGACCCCAACGGCGACCCCTACGGCACCTTCAACTGGTCGAGCGAGGCGGCGACCTCGGTGCCGCTGGCGTCGCGCATCGAGGTCTTCCCCGAGCCGCGCGCCGCGCGTCCCGACCTCCTGCAGCCGAACGAGGAGGGGCACTCCTTCAACCAGTTCTTTCCCTGGATGATGGACCAGGATGGCAGCGAGCTCGAGACGCTCAACCACGTCGGGCGCCACGACCTCGAGGGCTACTTCGACCGCTCCTTCAACGACGATCCCAACTTGCACGAGTTCATCTGCGGCGACAACGCCTGCAACCGCGTCAACGAGACCTCGCTCGACAACCTGCTGGAGATCCGCGAGAGCGCCACCGACGCCGGCCGCTACTTCGGCATCAGCGCCCCCGAGTTCTACACCCACGCCGCCGGCGAGCTGGTGTCGCTGCCGGGCGAGCCCGGGCGCCACCCCGACAACATGCCGGTCACCGCCCTCACCCACCCCTCGACGGCGTTCTTCACCCAAGGCTCGGACCTGCCGGACCCCTGCCACTCGGGCTTCTACCGCGAGCCGCTGCCGCTCTCCGACGGCAGCCTCGTGGTCGTCCACGCCGGCGAGATGAGCCCGGGGGTGCCGGAGACCCGGCTCGACACCAACACCGGCACGCGGGCGCTGCCGGGGTCACGCTACAAGTTCCGGCTGCGCACGCTCACGGCCGCCACCGGCAACTGCGTCGGCTACCAGAAGTATGGCGCCACTCTCACGCCGGGGATCACCAAGACGCTCTGGTTCTGGGATCCCGACGTCCGCGTCGACTACGACAGCGCCACGCTGTGGGAGCTCGACCCGGTCGAGGTGCGCGCCCGCACGACGCCGCCGGCCACTGCCGGCGCGGTGCCGGCGATCGAGGCCGCGGTGTTCGCGCAGGAGGGGGTCGACCTCGCCCAGTTCCAGCTGCAGCTCGCCGAGGACGACCTGGCGCTGATCATCAGCCGCAACGTCACCACCCGCGACCACGACGACAAGCAGCAGCCGTTCAACCTGCGCGTCCCGGGCGGGGTCTCGACGACGGTGGGCAACCCGCCGGGGCACGTCTACGACATCGCCCACCTGCAGCTCTACCAGGCCGACCAGATCCGCGGGCTCGGCGGCACCGCCAACCCGCGCCGCGGCCGTCGCGTCCTGGCGCAGGTGATGCACGACCCCGAGGCCGTCGCCCACAACGCCCCGCCCGCTCCTGGCGCGCCGCCGGGGAGCACGCCCATCGCCGCCGACGGCTCGTTGGTGGCGATGGTCCCCGCCCACCGGGCGATGACCTGGCAGCTCACCTCCCCCACCGGTGCGCCGGTGGTGCGCGAGCGCTACTGGCTGACCTTCAAGGCGGGTGAGGTGCGCGTCTGCACCTCCTGCCACGGCCTGAGCTCGCTCGACCAGACCGGCGCACCGCCGCCGCAGAACCCGCCCCAGGCCCTGCACACCTTCCTGCAGTGGTGGACGACAGGCCGCTCCGAGCTCTTCCGCTCCGGTTTCGAGCTCGGCTCGACGGCGGTGTGGTCGGCGGCCACCCCGTAGCGCCCGCGCGCCTCACTCGTAGCGCAACGCCTCGATGGGGTCGAGCTCGGCCGCGCGCATCGCCGGGTAGAGGCCGGAGGCGAGGCCCACCGCCATCGCCACCCCGGCGGCGAGCGCCACTGAGCTCACGGTGACGACCGTAGGCCAGCCGGCCGACGCGGCGACCAGCCGCGAGATGGCAGCCCCCATGACGATGCCCACCAGGCCGCCGAGAGCGCTCAACGTAAAGGCCTCGACGAGGAACTGCAGCACGATGTCGCGGCGGCGCGCCCCCACCGCCCGCCGCACGCCGATCTCGCGGGTGCGCTCGAGCACCGTCGCCAGCATGATGTTCATGATGCCGATGCCGCCCACCAGCAGCGAGATGCCGGCGATGCACCCCATCACCAGGTCGAACATGCGCTGCGTGCGCCGACTCTCGGCGAGCAGCGTCTCGGGGACCACCAGCTCGAAGTCGGCGGCGCCGGCGTGCAAGTGGTCGAGCAACGCGTGCACCGCCACCGCAGCTTCGCTGCCGCTCGCGCTGTCGCGCAGCCGCACCACCAGCTCGTCGAGCGGCGAGGCCAGCGGGTCGCGGTCGAACTTGCGCAACGCCGTCGAGGTCGGCATCAACAGCGCCGTCGAGGCCGAGCCGAGGTCGACGCCCTGGATGGAGGTGGTCTCGTCGACCACCGGCGCCAGCACGCCCACCACCTCGAGCCAGACATCGGCCACCTTCACCTCCTGGCCGAGGGCGGGCCCGAAGCCGAACAGCGAGCGGCGCAGACTGCTGCCGATCACCGCCACCTGCTCGTGGCGCTGCTCGTCGAGGCGGTCGAGGAACCGCCCCTCGGCGAGGTGGAGGTCGACCAGCGAGGCGTACTCGGGGGCGACGCCGAACACCTTGGCCTCCGTCGAGCGTTGCAAGGCGAACACCTTGCGGGCGCGGATCTCGACCTTGGGCGCCACCAGCTCCACTCCCGGCACGGCGTCGCGGATCGCCTCGGCGTCGCGCCGTGACACCCCCAGCGACTTGGTGCGCAGCTCCTTGGCCTCGTCGTCCTTGAGCTGCTTGGCGCGCACCACCACGTTGTGCAGGCCGAGGCGGGCGATGGTCTGCAGCGCCTGCCGTTCGGCGCCGGCGCCGATCGACAGCATGGCGATCACCGCGCCGACGCCGAAGACGATGCCGAGGGTGGTGAGGCCCGAGCGCAGCTTGTGGCTGCCGACGTTGGCGATCGAGGTGGTGACCGCCTCGCGCAGGTCGATCACTGGGCGCCCCCTCCCATCGCCGGCGCGCCGGGGCTCCCGGACTCGCCTTCGCCGCCGCTCGCCGGCTGGCGGTCCGCCGCGGGCGGCTGCAAGGCGATCACCTCGCCCGCCGCCAGGCCCTTGGTGACCACCACCAGGCCGTGCCCGCCGACGCCGAGCTCCACCGTCCGGGCGGTGAAGCGCCGGCCGTCGCGGACGAAGACCTGGTGGCGGTCGCCGATGCGCTCGATCGCCTGCCGCGGCACCACCAGTGCCCTCTCCTGTCGCGCCAGGTAGAGGGTGGCGCGCACGCGCTGCCCGGGCTTCATCTCCGGCAGCGTGCGGTCGAACGACAGCGTCACCTCGAAGTACTGCACCGGCGAGCCCTGCTCGCGCGGCTTGGCGACGGCGTCGACCCGCCTCACCTTCGCCGCGTGCGCCACCTCGGGACGGTTCTCGAGCCGCACCTCCGCCGCCTGCCCGGCGGCGATGCCGCCGGCGTCGGCCTCCAGCACGAAGACGCGGGCCTGCATCTTCACCAGCTCCGGGATCTCGCCGATCGGCCGCCCGCGCCAGAGCTGCGCGCCCACCTCCAGCGGCTCCCCACGCCAGTCGCGGGCGCGCAGGAAGAGCCCGTCGTGCGGGGCCAGCACCTGCAGCGACGCCAGGCCGCTGCGCGCCTCACTGATCTTGCGCTGCGCCTGCTCCTGCTCGATCGAGAGCAGGCCGAGGTCGCTCTTCGCCCGCTTGAGCTGCGTCGCCTGCTTCTGCTCCGCGTGGTGCTGGCGCTCGCGCGCCAGGTCCTCGTCGATGCGCGACTCGATGATCTCGTGCCGCGACCAGATGCTGTCGTCGTTCTTCTGGAAGCGACGGCTCATCATCAGCTCGAGCTCGGCCTTGCCGAGCTCGCTCGCCAGCGTGGCGCGCTCCGCCTTGCTCGCCGAGTCGGTTTCGACGATACGGAAGCCGGCGCCGTCGAAGGCGGCGCGGGCGGTCTCCAGGTTCGCCTGCAGGTCGCCGGCGTCGAAGCGTGCCACCACGTCTCCGCCGTGCACCTGGCTCGCCTCGGGGGCCAGCCAGGCGAGCCGCACCGAGGTCTTCACCTCCGGCGGCACGGTCACCGGCGTCACCGTCTCCGCCGCCAGCCACCCCTCGGCGGTCACCTTCTGCACGAAGGCACGCGGCTCGAGGCGGAGAGTGGGCACCGCCGCCGAGTGGCTGCAGGCGGTCGCGACGAGGGCCGCGGCGAGCAGCCGCGCGGCGCGCCGCGGTCGCGGGCGCAGGCACCCGTTCACTTGGCGCCGCCCCCGCCCGCTGCCGCCGCGACCACCACCCGGTCGCCGGCGACGAGGCCCGACAGCACCTCGACGCAGCTGTCGTCGCGGCGCCCGAGCCGGGGCGTCACCCGTACCGTCGACAGGCCGCGGACGACCGTCACTGATGCCGGTCCGGCGCGGGCCTCGACGGCGGCGAGCGGCAGGCAGAGCACGCCCGGCGCCCGCTCGACCTCGACGTCGCCGCGAAAGCGCATGCCCGGCCGCATGCGTGCCGGGTCCGGGCGGCCGAGGGCGATCTGCACCTTCACCACGCGCGCGGGATCTCCCAGCGAGCGGTTCTCCACCGACTTGCTCACCGTGCTCACGGTGCCGTGCAGGGTCTCGTCGGGAAGCGCGTCGAGACGCAGCTGCACGGGCTGGCCGTGGCGCAGCCGTCCCATCTCCGCCTCGTCGACCTTCCCTTCGGCCACCATGTGCCGCAGGTCGGGGATCTCGAGCACGTTCTGCGCCCGCCACACCGAGTCGCCGACCTTGCTCTTCTCCCCCTCCTCGCTGGTCTCGTAGACGACGGTGCCGGCGCGCGGCGCCTTCACCTGCATCGCCGCCAGGAAGCCCTGGAGCTCGACGACGCGCGCCGCGGCGCGGTCGCGCTTGCCCTCGAGAGCGGCGAGCTCGGCGTGGGAGCGGCGGGCGAGCTGCCCGAGCCGCTGCTCGAGGCCGGCGATCTCCGCCTGCGCCAGGGCGTGATCGACCTTGGTCCCCTCGAGCTCCTGCCGCGCCACCAGCTCCGCGGGGACCTCGAGCTCGAGCGCGCGCTTGCGCAGGTTCGAGCGTGACTCGGCGAGCTGCAGCTCGAGATCCTGGCGCTCGATGTCGAGCTCGCTCCGGCGCTTGTCGATCTCCTTGGCGGCGGTGTCGCGCTCGCCGATCTTGTCCTGCAGCGTCTGCTGCAGCTCGGTGGTGTCGAAGCCGATCACCGGATCGCCCGCCTTGACCTCGGTCCCTTCCGGCACCAGGAAGGAGATCTTGAAGTTCCAGATGTCAGGCACCGCGGGCGGGCCCACGGTCACCGCCTCGGGCGAGCGCAGCACCCCCTCGACGTCGACGGTGAGCGTGAGGTCCTGGCGCGTGATGGCGACCTCCCGCCCCTCGTGGCCGACGCGGTTCCAGCCGAAGACGGCCCCCGCGGCGAGCACGACGAGGGCAGCGGCGAGCCGCCGTCTACGCACCGTCACGGCTACCCGGCTCCTCGCCCGCGAGCCGCGTCCCGGCCGGCGGGCCCGAGGTCAAAGCGCAGGCGCTCGACGAGCAGAGCCCCAGCCGCACCGGCGCCGGCGGCCCGTCGGCGAGGCGGAGAAACGGCGCCGTCCCCTTCCACACCAGCGCCCGGCGCGGCGCCCGCAGGACGTCGCGCGCCACCAGCGGCACCTCGACGCGCACCGACATGCCGGGGCGCAGCTGCTGTCGATCGCCGGCGGCGAGGTCGACCACCAGCCCGAAGGCGCGCCGCAGCGAGCCCGTCTTGACCGGCTGCGCGATGCGATCCACCTCGCGGACGGTGCCCGCGAAGGCGCGCCCGGGGAAGGCGTCCAGATAGGCCCGCACGTGAGCCCCGGGAGGCACCAGGCCGTCGTCGACGTCGTAGAGGCGGGCGCGCACCACCAATGTCGCGAGGTCGGGGATCCGCGCCACCGTCATCCCCGGCCACACCGTGTCCCCCTCGCGGATGGGCCGCGCCTCCTGCCAGTGCTCGGCGAGGAGCAGGATGCCGGCGCGGGGAGCCTTCACCACCAGGCGCTCGAGGCTGTCCTCGGTGGTGGCGAGCTCGCGCCGCGCCTGCTCGAGCGACAGCCTCGCGTCGGCGACCGTCGCCTTGCCCCCCTCCCGCTTCTGCGCCAGCCCGGTCTCCGCCGCCGTCTGCTCGAGACGCGCCGCGTCGAGCTCCTTGCTGCGGTCGGCGAGCTCCTTGGCGGCGAGGATCCCCTCCGGCACGTCGGCGTGGATCTCGGCCTTCTTGACCGCGGCGCGGCTGCGCTCGAGGTCGAGCGCCGCCGCCGACTCGTCGGAGGCCGCGCGCGCCTCCGCCTCGTCGAGCTTGCTCGCCGCCTCGACGACGCGGCTGCGCAGGTCGGAGAGCCGTGACGCCAGCTGCCCGTTGTCGAACTCGATCACCCGCTGCCCGGCAGCCACCGTGGCGCCGTCCTGCTCGATCCAGCGCACCTGCAGCGGCCAGATGCGCACCACCGGCGCCACCGCCACCGCCGCCTCCTCCGCCGCGATCTCGCCCGACAGCAGGAGCCGGCGCTCGACGTCGCCGCGCACCACGCGCAGCTCGGCGCCTGTGGGCGCGCTCTCGCTCGCGGTCGAGCCCGCCGCGCAGCCGACGAGGAGCGACGCCAGGATGGCGAGCGGAATCGACGCGGCCCTCATCGCCTTCGCAACAGCATACGGCGCTCGGGCGCGGAAGGTTGGGGAGGGTGCCCCGATCGCGGCCGGCGTGTTCGAGGGAGCACCATGCCGCGGCACTGGCTAGCTCGAGCGCCGCGACCCTGCCGCGACGAGCTCGGCGAGCAGGCCGCCGGTCTGCTCGGGGCGATCGAGCATCAGCCAGTGGCTGGTGGGCGCCAGCCACTCGACGGCGAGACCGGGCGCGGTGCGGGTGAGCGAGCCCGGCACGTCGTTGAGCGGCCCGGCGAGGCAGAGCACCGGCCCCGGGTAGGCGGCGAGGCGCTCCCGCGCCGGAAAGCGCATGGCGGCGGCGAGGCCGGCGACGAGCACGTCCTCGGGGGTGGCGGCGAGATCCGCGAGCACGCGCCGCGCCGTCGCCGGCTTGGCGCCGTGGAGGAAGCCGCGGTAGTGCAGCGTGAACTCCCCGCGCGGGTCGGCCGCCGTGGCAGCGAGCGCGGCGTCGAGGTCGCTGCCGCGCTCGTCGCTGGTGTCGCCGCCGGGATCGACGAGCGCCAGCGCCACGACGCGCTCGGGGTGCGCCGCGGCGAGCTCGAGCGCGACCCAGGCGCCGAAGCTGTGGCCGGCGAGCGCGAAGCGGTCGAGCCCGAGCGCGTCGGCGACCGCCAGCACGTCGGCGGCGTGGGCGGCGACGTCGTAGGCGCCGTCGCGCGCCGAGCGGCCGTGCCCGCGGAGGTCGGGCGCCGCCACCCGCATGCGGTCGCCGAGTGTCGCGAGTTGCGGCTGCCAGTGCCCGCCGTTGCCGCCCAGACCGTGGACGAGCACGAGCGCGGGCCCGCTCGCGCCGGCGGTGTGCACGAAGAGCCTGCCGGTCGGTGCCTCGAGGAAGCGACCCCCCGCCGGCAGCTCGGGCTCCGTCGGCGGCGGCGCGGGCGGCGACGGCGGTGTCGGCTCGAGGCGGGCTCGCTCCTCCGCGTCGCGGCGGGCGAGCAGGACGAGCCCGGCACCGGCGGCGGCGATGCCGAGGAGACCGAGCAGCCGCCGTCCCCGGCGGTGGCGCCGCTGCGGGCGGAGGGAGACGACGCCGCGGCGCGGCGGCGGCTGGCCCTTGCGACGCACCATCGCCCGATCCTACCGGTCCGTAAGGGTCGAATGCGGCGGCAGAACGCCGGACGCATCGGCCCCTGCTCTCGACCGACAGCCGAGGATCTCCACGGTGAGGAAGCGGCGGGGCGCGGCGCCCGGCGAGGTCCAGGTCGCGAGGGCGGCGCGCGGCGCCTTTGCTAGCATCCGCCGCCATGCCCTTCCGTGCCCGGCTCAAGGTGCGCTTCGGCGACATCGACCACGCCGGCATCGTCTACTACCCGCGTTTCCTCCACTACTTCCACGTCGCCCTCGAGGAGTTCTTCGGCGCGGTGGTGGGCATCGAGTACCACACGGTGATCAACGAGCACCGGCTGGGGCTCCCCTCCGTCCACCTGTCGATCGACTTCCGCAGCCCTCTCCGCTTCGGCGACGTCATCGACGTCGAGGTGTGCGGGCTCGAGCTCGGCGCCACCTCGGTGAGCTGGCGCTACGCGGTGTGGAAGGCGGACGGCACGCTCGCCGCCGAGGCCACCATCGTCACCGTCGCCCTCGACATGGATGCCTTCACCAAGCGCCGGCTGCCCGACTGGCTGCGCGAGCGCTTCGAGGCCTACCGCGCGACGCTGGCGGCCGTCGCCGGCTGACGGTCCACCGGGCTCTCCATCAGGGCCCCGCCTTCCAGCGCCCGGGCGCGACCTGCTCGCCCTCGAGCACCGGCCCACCACCCGCTCCGGCGCCGAGCAGCGGCGCGCCGTCGCGGCGCCGCACCCGCGCGGCGAGCCAGCAGAGCGTCATCGTCGGCACCGGCGCGCTGATGGGGATCAGCGCCTCGATGGTCGCCACCTCGGAGAGCGCGGTGAGGTTCAGGCGGCGCAGCAGGAACCAGATCACCGGCGCGGCGAAGACGTCGAGGCCGAGGTCGAGTAGGTCGAGCAGCACCACCAGCCCCAGCGGCACCTCGCGCAGCGTCTGCCAGAAGCCCCGCCCGGTGGTGCGCAAGCGTCGCAGGCGGCGCCACAGCAGTGCCACCATCACTCCGGCGGCGACCAGCGAGGCGAACGACACCAGCGCGAGCAGCACCAGGAAGTCGCGCAGCCCGGGGGACAGCGACGCGGCGCTCACCCGGGGAACCTAGCACGCCGTCCGCTGAGGAAGAGCTCGGGGCCACGGGGGGCGCCCTCAGGGTTGGTCGGCGGTTCCGCGCGCGGGGCCGTTGTCGTAGTGTCGCGGCGTGCGGCTGCCCCTCGTGCCTGCCCTGGTCCTTGCCCTGCTGGCCTGCGGCCGCAGCTCGCGGAATCCGCCGCCACCTCCGGAGCCCAGCGTTGCCGGCGGGGATGCGGCGGCCTCGGAACCGCTGCCGCCCGGCGAGCTCGCCGAGCTCCACGACGTCGCGGGCAGCATCGACGCCCACGACGTGATCGTGCACACGCCCCTCTTCCGCCGCGCGCAGCGGCTGTTGACCGGTTCCTACCCGAGATTCCTCGGCGCCGTCGACACCCGGCTGCTGGGAAGCGGTGCCTTCGTCTACGCGCCACCGCGACTCGAGCGCGCCTGCGAGACCGGTGCCTTCTGGGTCGACCTGCGCCACGACCACCTCGCCGTCGCGCTCGTCGTCGGCGGCGCCGTGCGTCGCTTCGACGAGGCGAAGGGTGGGACGCCTCCGCCGCCGGCCCTGCAGGACCAGCTGACGGCCCTCGACGCCGCCGTGGCGCACGGCTGCCGGGAGCGCTACCCCGAGCGCACCGTCGAGGAGCGGGATCGCACCGGGTGTGGCTCGCTCATCGCCCTCGACCCCGGCAGGGTCTACCTCCTCGGCACCCTCGAACCGGGCCGCTCCGGCAAGGCAGCGCTCGCCGCCCCAGGCCAGCCCGACCGCTACATGGTCGGCTTCCCGGGCTCTCCCGTCGCCGTCGTCCTGCGACCGACCGACAGCGGGTTGGTCTACGACCATGCCGACGCCGACCGGCTCGCGCTCTTCGTGCCCGACCTCGCGCCGGACGCGGCCCCAGTCGGCGTGGACCGCCTGTGGGGAGGCGCCGGCTGCGCATACCCTCGCGAGCCGGAGGCCAACGACGAGGCGATCCAGACTCCCGGCTGCGAGGCCCGGGCGGGTCCGGGCCGCTTCTGGGTCCGTGCCGACGACGGCCGGGTCGTCTACCGCTGCGCGCAGGGCGACGAGGGCGAGTACTACCTCGAAGGTGGCCAGCGTCTCGATGCGTCGAGCTGGGCGGGCCGGCCGCTGTCGTTCGGTCACCACGGTTCCGTCCTGCTCGCGCGCCCTGGAGGCCTAGCCGTCGTCGACACCGCGAGCGGCGCCGCACACACCGTCGACCTGCCGCCGTCGCTCCGCCCGGAGGGCCCCGTGCGCGCGCTCCGCGACGGCTACTGGATCGCCCCCTTGGACGCCGGCGCGGACCGCATCACCGGGCTGTGGCATGTGAGCGAGGGGGGCGCGCTCTCCCCGGTCGCCCGCTACGGCGATCCGCCCGCCGAGGCGCGATTCGTCAGCGGCAGCTGGCAACACGCCCGGCTCGACGCCGGGGGCGACCTCTGGCTGACGACCTACGGTAGTGGCCCGGACGAGATCGTCGTGCTCCAGCGCGACGGCGGCTCCCACGTCGCCTACCGCGAGCAGGTTTTCCCCGAGCCGCTGGTGAAGATGTTCGGCGGTGTGCTGGTGACCGGCCCTTGAGGCGCCGCCATTCAGGGTACCGCCGCGGTTCCGGGGGAACCTTGCACGCCGCTTGCTCGTAGTTCGATCGGGGTCAGAGAGGAGCAAGCATGCCCCTGCACCGATCGCGCGAACACAAGGTCCTTGCCGGAGTCTGCGGAGGCATCGCCGAGTTCCTCGGCTGGAGACCCACCGTGGTGCGACTGCTGTGGGTGATCCTCACCCCGACGACGCTGTTCGCCGGCACCATCATCTACCTGCTGCTCTGGCTGCTGATGCCGCAGTCGGGATAGACCGCCGCGTGAGGGCGGGGGTCGCCTCGGCGCGGGACGAAGGCCCGCGCACGCCGCGGGAGTCTCCAGGGACCGCCCCGTACCCGACCGGGCGGGTGCCCGCGGGCGCGCTCGATGTCCCTGGCGCGACGTCGCAGCGCGAGAGCCCCACAACGGGCCGGCAGCGGCCTCGGGCATGGCCCGAGTCCCTGTCCCCGTGGAGGGCGTTCGCCGGCGACCGTTGCACCACGGCTTCCCGCCCGCCTCCGGGCGCGCCAGAATGGGCGCCCGGAGGGACACCCATGCCCGCACCCGTCTCGTCGCCACCGTCGCTTCACCGCCCGCTTCGTGGCGCCTGCCTCGCCTTCGCGCTCGTCGCCGCGGGCGCCATCGCGTCGCCGCTCGCCGCCGCTCCCGTCAAGGCGCTGGTCGGCGGCCGTCTCATCGACGGCTACGGCGGCGCGCCGCTCGCCGACAGCGTGGTGATCGTCGACGGCGAGACGATCGTCGCCGTCGGCCGCCAGGGGCAGGTGCCGATCCCCGCCGGCGCCGAGGTGATCTCCACCGAGGGCATGGACCTGCTCCCCGGCCTCTGGGACTGCCACGTGCACCTGATGATCGTCGGCCACGGCGACTACGACCACTGGGACAAGACCTACCCCTCGCTGTTCCGCTCGACGATCATGCCGGCCGCCGCCAAGCAGCTGCTGCTCGCCGGCGTCACCTCGGCGCGCGAGCTCGGTGCCCCGCTCGACGACGTGCTGGCGGTGCGCGACGGCATCCGCAAGGGGACCATCCCCGGGCCGACGCTCTACGTCGCCGGTCCCTTCATCCAGCACGAGCCCTACCCGGGGACCGACGCCTACCGCTGGGGCGTGCACGGCGCCGCCGACGCCCGTGCCAGGGTCGACCGGCTCGCCGCGGCCGGTGTCGACCTCATCAAGCTCATCGACCAGGACCAGATGACGCCCGAGGAGGTGCAGGCGGTCGTCGAGGAGGCGCACGCCCACCACTTGCCGGTGGTCGCCCACGCCCACCGCCCCGACGAGATCCGCCGCGGCCTCACCGCCGGCGTCGACGACTTCGAGCACACCGGGCTCGGCACCACCCCGGAGTACCCGGCCGACATCATCGAGCGGCTGGAGGCAAGGGTCGCGGCCCCCGGCGCCACGCCGCTCTACTGGACGCCGACGGTGGCGCCGCTGTTCCTCTACGAGGAGACCCGCGACAACCCGGAACGGCTCGACGACCCTCGCTGGCACCAGGGGCTGCCGCCGGAGGTGGTGGCCGACGTGCGGCAGTCGCTCGCCCACGTCGACCGTCTCGAGTACTTCCAGCTCATCCCACGTCGGGCCCCCAACGTGCCGCACAAGTTCGCGCAGCTGCGGGCCACCGGCGTCACCATGCTCATCGGCACCGACAGTGGCGTGCCGCTGACCTTCCACAGCGACTCGACCTGGCGCGAGATCGACGATTGGGTCAGTCGCCTCGGCGTGCCGGCGATGGAGGCGATCCGCGCCGCCACCTACTGGCCGGCGAAGATGATGAAAGTCGACCAGAAGGTCGGCACCGTCAGCGAGGGGAAGTACGCCGACATCATCGCGGTGCGCGGCGACGTGCTCGCCCACCCCGACTTGCTCGCCGACGTGGCGCTGGTGATCCGGCACGGCGTGCGCTACAAGTGAGCGCCGGCCCCGCCTCCGCGCCCGGGCTTCCCCCCGGAACCGGGTTCCCCCTCGAGCCCGACGCCGCGCAGATGCGCGCCCTCGTCGACGCCGCGCTGGAGCGCCTCATCCCCTACATCGAGTCGCTCGGGGAGCAGCCGGCGAACGGGGTCGAGGGGGCGGAGCGGGTGGCGGCGGCGCTGGCGGCGCCGGTGGCGGAGGCGGGGCGGCCGCTCGAGGAGGCGCTCGCCACTCTCTTCGAGCGCGCCGTGCCCAAGAGCTTCAACGCCCCCGGGCCGGGGTACCTCGCCTACATCCCCGGCGGCGGCCTCTTCCACTCCGCGGTGGCCGACCTCCTCGCCGACGGCATCAACCGCTACACCGGCGTCTGGCAGGCGGCGCCTGCCCTCGTACAGCTCGAGGTCAACGTCCTGCGCTGGCTGTGCGCCGAGGTCGGCTACGGCCCGGCCGCGCGCGGCTTCCTCACCACCGGCGGCTCGCTCGCCAACCTCTCGGCGCTGGTGGTGGCGCGGCGCGAGAAGCTCCCTGCCGACTTCCTGCGCGGCACGGTGTACACCTCCGACCAGGTGCACCACTCGCTGCAGAAGGCGGCGATGCTCGCAGGGCTGCCCGCCGGGAACGTGCGCGCGCTGCCCGGCGACGCGCGCTTCCGGCTCTCGCCCGACGCGGTGGCGGCGGCGATCGCCGAGGACCGCGCCCGTGGCCTCCAGCCCTTCCTGCTCGTCGCCTCGGCCGGCACCGTCAACACAGGCGCCGTCGACCCGCTGCCGGCGCTCGCCGACCTCGCGGCGCGAGAGGGGCTGTGGCTCCACGTCGACGGCGCCTACGGCGGCTTCTTCGCGCTCACCGCGCGCGGCCGCGCGGCGCTCGCCGGCATCGAGCGCGCCGACTCGGTGACGCTCGACCCACACAAGGGGATGTTCCTCCCCTACGGCACCGGCTGCCTGCTGGTGCGCGACGGCGAGGCGCTGGCGCGCGCCCATGGTCTGCACGCCGCCTACCTGCCGGCGCGGCCGCCGGAGCAGGCGGGCGCGGAGGGCGAGGGGTGGTGGGATTTCTCCGAGCTCTCGCCCGAGCTGTCGCGGCCGTTTCGCGGCCTGCGGCTGTGGCTGCCCCTGCAGCTCTGCGGCGCGCGGGCGTTCCGCGACGCCCTCGACGAGAAGCTCGACCTCGCCCGCTGGGCGGCCGCGGAGGTGGCGACGATCCCGGACATGCGGCTGGTGGCGCCCCCCGAGCTGTCGCTCTTCGCCTTCCGCCTCGAGCCACCAGGGGCCTCGCGCGCCGAGCGCGACCGCAGGAACCGCGAGCTGCTCGCCCGCGTCGCGGCGCGCCAGCGCGTGCTGCTCACCGGCACCGACCTCGCCGACGGCTTCGTCGCCCGCATCTGCGTGCTGTCGTTCCGCACCCACCGGGAGCAGCTGGAGATGGCGCTGGCCGACCTGCGCGCGGCGGCTGCCGAGCTCGCCGCCGTCCATCCTGGCTGAGGAGACCCCCGCGATGCGCTTCCGCCTCCCAGCGATGAGCCGACCGCGGACCTCCCCGCCGACGCCTCCCGAGAGCCTACTCGCCGCCATCGGCCCGGGAGACTTCTGGGGCATCGGACATGCCACCGTCGAGCTCATCGACAAGCTCATCGGCATTGGTCGCAGCGACGTCGTGCTCGACATCGGCTGTGGCCTCGGTCGCATCGCCTGGCCCCTGTCGGCGCGGCTCGGCCGGCGGGGTCGCTACACCGGCTTCGACGTGCAGAAGCTCTACGTCGACTGGTGCACCGAACACCTGGGCCTGCCGCCGGAGCGCTTCACCTTCCGCCACGCCGACCTCCGCAGCACCTACAGCAATCCGGTAGGCCCGTTGGCCGCGGACAGCTTCGTCTTCCCGTGGCCGGACCGCACCTTCACCCTCGCCATCGCGACCTCGCTGTTCACCCACCTGCTCCCCGCCACCACCGCGCACTACCTGCGCGAGATCCACCGCACCCTGCGCCCGGGCGGCCATCTCTTCGGCTCCTTCTTCCTCGCCGACGAGGCCGGCCTCGCCGCCATCCGCTCCGGGAAGACCTATCCCGTCTTCACCACGGCCATCGAGCATGGCTGGCTGCACGACCCGGCGGCGCCCGAGAAGGCCGTCGCCCACGACCCCGCGTGGCTCGAGGCCGCCTTCGACGCCGCGGGGTTGCAGGTCCTGGGCACCCACGCCGGCACCTGGAAGACCGCGACGGAGATCTACTACCAGGACGTGGTGGTGGCGCGCCGCGGCTGACCCGGACGGCGCTGCCGCCGAGCCTGATCCCGCGTCCCGCTAGTACGCGAGCAGCTCGCGCGCCGCCGCCAGGACCTTGTCGCGGTCGGGCAGCAGCTGCGCCTCGAGGTTCTTGGCGTAGGGGACGGGCGGTCGGGGAAGGCGACGCGGCGGACCGGGGCGTCGAGCCAGGGGAAGGCGGCGTCGGCGAGGCGGGCGGCGACCTCGGCGCCGAAGCCGGCGGTGAGCTGGTCTTCGTGGACGACCAGGGCGCGGCCGGTCTTTGCGACCGAGGCGAGGACCGTCTCCTCGTCGTAGGGGACCAGGGTGCGGAGGTCGACGACCTCGGCCTCGACGCCCTCCTTGGCGAGCTCGTCGGCGCCGGCGAGGCAGGTCCAGGTGGAGGCGCCGTAGCCGATCAGGGTGAGGTCGCCCCCGGCGCGCCGACCCGGGCGCGGCCCAGCTCCTCGACGCCATGCAGCGCCGGCTCGCTCGGCCAACACCTCCTTGATCCGCCGGTAGAGGTACTTGTGCTCGAAGAAGAGCACCGGGTTGGGGTCGCGGATGGCGGCCTTGAGCAGGCCGTAGGCGTCGGCTGGCGGTGGCCGGGCAGACGACCTTGAGGCCGGCGACGTGGGCGAACCACCCCTCGGGGTTCTGCGAGTGGAAGGGGCCGGCGCCGACGCCGCCGCCCGACGGCAGGCGGACGACGAGCGGGCAGGGGACCTGCCAAGCGGTAGTAGAGCTTGGCGGCGACGTTGACGAGCTGGTTGAAGCCGCAGGAGATGAAGTCGGCGAACTGCATCTCGACCACCGGGCGGAAGCCGAGGAGGGCGGCGCCGACGGCGATGCCGAGGGTGCCGCTCTCGGCGATCGGGGTGTCGAGGACGCGGTCGGGCCAGCGGGCGAAGAGGCCGCGGGTGATGCGGAAGGCGCCCTCGAAGGCGCCGATGTCCTGGCCCATGAGGACGACGCGCCGGGTCGCGCTCCATCTCCTCGCGCGAGGGCGCTGGTGGATGGCGTCGACGTAGGTGGAGGGCGCCGCCGCGCGGCGGCCGCGGCGCCGCTGACGTGCTGCACGGCGGATGCGGCGTCCGGGGCGAAGGCGGCCATCGCCGCCGTCTCGGGCGCGGCGGCGACGCTCGCCTCGCGCCCGGCCCGTCCTGCCGTCGCACCGCTGGCGGCGTCTCGCCGCGCAGGTCCGCCGTCGCGCACCGGCGCGAAGGCCGGCCGCAGGCCGTCTCGGCTGCCGGCGGCGGCGCCGCAGCGCCTGCTCCAGCGCCGCTTCGACCAGGCCGTGGATCCAGCGACGTCGAGCCGCTGCGCGCAGCTCGGGCGCCAGCAGCCCCGTCTTCCTCCAGGCGCTGGGCGTAGGCCGGCACCGGATCGGCGGCGAGGTACCCCGCCAGCTCCTCGGGTGGCACCACCTTGAGCGAGTCGTCCCCCTCGCTGTGGCCGCGCATGCGGCCGAGCATCGCCTCGAGCAGCGTCGGCCCGCCGCCGGCCCGGGCGCGGGCGACGGCGCGGGCGAGGCCTCGGCCATGGCGTCGGGCTCGTTGCCGTCGACGGTCTCGGCGGCGATGCCGTAGCCGGCGCCGCGGTCGGCGAGCCGCGCGCAGGCGTACTGGAGGCGGGTCGGGGTCGAGAAGGCGTAGCGGTTGTTCTCGACCACCAGCACCAGCGGCAGCTTCCACACCGCCGCCATGTTGAGCCCCTCGTGGAAGTCGCCGGTCGAGGTGCCGCCGTCGCCGATGAAGTTGATCGCGACGCCGCCCGCCGCCGTCGGCGGGCCAGGGCGAAGGCGCAGCCGGCGGCCACCGGGATCATCGACCCCAGGTGGCTGATCATGCCGACGTGGAGGATGCCCGCCTCGGGGGCGAGGTAGCCGTAGTGGAAGGAGCGCTCGACGCCGCGCGAGAAGCCGGCGTCCTTGCCCAGCAGCTGGCAGGCGAGCCGGTAGAGCAGCTCCACGCGGCTCGGGGCGCGCGGCCGTCGGGCTCGCCGAAGCCGAGGCCGGGGAAGGTGCGGGCGGGGTCGAGGTAGACGGCGCAGGATGGCGCCGAGGTCGCGGTGGAGGGTGCAGAGGGCGTCGCCGGCGTTCGAGGGCGAGGCCGGCCGGCACGGTCGTCGCCTCGTTGCCCACCTCGCTGTACCACTTGGAGACCCGGCCGGTGAGCAGCAGGACTCGAAGCGGGCGTCGAGGTCCCGGGCGAGCTTCATGAAGGCGTAGCGGAGCAGCTGGGGCGACGCCGGCGCGCCGCCGCCTCCCGGTGCCGGCTCGAGCACCGTCGTCGGTTGCGTCATGGGCGAATCCTGCCTCTCTGGGCGCGCCGGCGCGCCGTCCGCCGGGCGCTGCGATCATACCCGCGCCCCGCCCTGCTCCACGGCGCGGTGGCCGCCACCACCGCGGCGCCAGGGTCCGACGCTGGCGCGCCGGACCCGCCGCGCCCCCGCCCGGCGGACGCCTACTCGAGCCTGAAGGCCGTCTGCGGCGGCACGGCGGTGGCGCGCCGGGCCGGGGTGATGGTGGCGGCGAGCGCGGCGGCGAGGAAGACCACCACCACGCCGGCGTACGAGGCGGGGTCGGTGGCCGGTATCGCGAAGAGGTAGCGCGCCAGCAGGCGGCTGAAGCCGAAGGAGCCGCCGAGCCCGAGCGCCAGCCCCACGGCCACCAGCAGCAGCCCCTGCCCGAGCACCAGCCTGAGCACCGAGCCCCTGCTGGCGCCCAGCGCCATGCGCACGCCGAGCTCGCGGGTGCGCTGCGCGACCCCGGTGGCCATCACGCCGGTGATGCCGGAGAGCGTCACCAGCAGCGCGATGCCGGCGAAGACCGCCAGCAGGGTGGCGGTGAGCCGGGGCGAGGCGAGCTGGGCCTGATGCAGCTCGGCGATGGTCTGCAGGTCTTCCACCGGGCTGTCGGGATCGACGGCGTGGACGGCCGCCTTGATGGTGGGGATGAGGCGATGAGGGTTGCCGCGCGTCCGCACCAGCACACGCCCCGCGAAGCCGCCGTTCTGGCGAAAGCTCAGGTAGTACTGCTGCGGCACCTGGTAGTCGGGGCCGTAGAGCTGGAAGTCCGGCACCACGCCGATGACGGTGATCCAGGGATCCTGGCCGGGCGCCGGCGTCGCACCGGCGACGACGAAGCGGGCGCCCAGCGGGCTGCGCCCCCGCCAGAGCTTCGCCATCGCGGCGTTGATCACTGCCACCGTCGGCGCCTCGGCGGTGTCGGTGGCGCCGAAGCCGCGCCCGGCGAGCAGCGGGATGCCCAAGGTCTCGAAGTAGCCGTCGCTGGCGGTGTTGGGGTCCGCCTGCAGCTCGCGCGGGCCGACGCCGTCCCCGCGATCCTCGAAGCGGATGACCTGCACCCCCGGCTGGATGTTCGACAGCGGCACCGAGCTGGTGACCGCCGCCTGCTCCACCCCGGGCGACGACCGCAGGCGCTCGAGAATCTGGGAGTTGATGCGCAGCACGTCGGCGGCGTTGGCGCTGGTGAAGTTGCCGTAGGTGGCGGCGCTCATCACCTGCTCGGTGTCGTAGCCGAGATCGAGGGTGGACAGCCGGTGGAAGCTGCGCAGCATCAGGGTGGCGCCGACGAGCAGCACGAAGGAGATGGCGACCTGGGCCACCACCAGCCCCGAGCGCAGGCGCTGCCGTCCCGTCCCCTCGCCGCTCTGCGCGCCGCCGCCGCGGAACGCTTCGGCGAGGTGGCGGCGCGCCAACAGTGCCGGCGCCGTGCCGAAGACGATGCCGGTGGTCAGCGACACGAGGGCGGCGAAGACGAGCACTCGCCAGTCGAGGGCGATCTCACCGCTACGCGGGGTGAAGCGCGCCACGAAGCCCACCAGCAGCCGTTGCGCCAGCCAGGCGACGCCCAGGCCCAGCAACCCGCCGGCGAGCGCCACCATCACGCTCTCGGTGAGCAGCTGGCCGACCAGGCGCGAGCGCGCCGCTCCCACCGCGGTGCGCACCGCGAGCTCGCGCGAGCGGCGCGAGGTGCGCGCGATGGAGAGGTTGGCGACGTTGGCGCAGGCAATGAGGAGCACCAGCGCCGCGGTGGCCGCCAGCGCCAGCAGGAGCGGCCGCGCGTCGCGCACCATGGTCTCCTGCAGCGGCTCGACGCTGCCGCCGAAGCCGCGCAGCTGCTCGTAGTCCTCGGGGTGCTGCGCCGGGAAGGTGGCGGCGATCCCCGCCACCTCGGCGTTGGCGCGCTCGGGCGTGGCGCCATCGACGAGGCGCCCGAACACGGTGAGGCCGGCGAAGGAGCGGAAGCCGCTGGGCAGGGTCTGGCCCGCCTGGTCGCGGAACGGGCAGGCGGAGGTCGGCATGTAGACGTCGTTGGAGCGCGGGTACTGCGGGAAGTCGGGAAGCACGCCGACGATGGTGTGGGGGCGGTTGTTCATCTCCACCACCTTGCCGATCACCCCCGGATCGCCGCCGAACTTCTGCTGCCAGTAGTCGTAGCTGAGCACCAGCACTGCCTCGGCGCCGTGGTCGTCGTCGCCGGCGACGAAGGTGCGCCCGAGCAGCGGGTGCACGCCGAGCATTTCGAAGAAGTTCGCCGAGACGACGCCGGTCGCCACCCGGTCGGGCTCGCCGCGCTTGAGCAGCGTGAACGACATGCCGTGGTACTCGACGAGGTCGCGGATCGAGTGCAGGCGTTCGCGGTAGGCGGCGAGCTCGGGGATCGAGACCGCGGCGTTGGTCACCTGCGATGCGGGGGCCGCGTGCCGCACCAGCATGAGCTGCTCGCCGTGACGGAACGGGAGCGGCGCGAGCAGCACCCCCCGCAGCACCGAAAACATGGCGGTGTTGGCGCCGATGCCGAGCGCCAGCACGCCGATCGCCGCGCCGGCGAAGCCGGGAGAGCGCCGGAGCGTGCGCACGGCGTAGCGGACGTCCTGCGCCAGGGCCTCCCAGGGACGCGCGCCACGGCTGGCGCGTAGGGCTGCGCGGGGAACGGAGGGAGAACGGAGCCGTCGGAACATGGGTGGTCTCCTCGAGAGTGCCGGCCCGGCCTGCGGCCGGAACTGCATCTGAGGGCACCCTAGCCGATACCTGCGCTCGAGTCCCGCTCGCTGCAGCCAACACGGCGCTGGCTGCAGCGAGCTGGACTGCAGCGCGGCCGGCTCCCATGCTCGGCGGGCGCCGGCGGACTCCTCCGGCGGCGCGTCCCGCGAAGGAGCCCCCCATGAACCGTTGCCTCCTCGCCTTGCTGCTGCTGCTCGCCTGCGGCGCAGCGCCGGCAACCCGCGCCGCCACTTTGCAGCTCCCGAAGAACGGCAGGATCCGGGTCGCCGTGGTGCTCACCGAAGGCGCTACCATGATCGACTTCGCCGGTCCATGGGAGGTGTTCCAGGACGTCATGGTCCCCACGCTCGGTACGACGATGGACGAGCAGATGCCGTTCGACCTCTTCACCGTGGGCACCTCGCGCGACCCCATCCACATCTCCGGCGGCATGACCGTGGTACCCAAGTACACCTTCGCCGACGCGCCCGTCCCGGACGTGGTTGTGGTCGGGGCGCAAGGTGGCGCGCCGGCGCTCGCCGACTGGCTGCGCAAGATGCGCCCACAGGTGCGCGTCCTGATGTCGGTCTGCACCGGCGCCTTCAAGCTCGCCGATGCCGGTCTGCTCGATGGCAAGCAGGCGACCACCCACCACGAGTTCTACGGCCCCTTCCGCCAGCGCTTCCCCAAGGTGACGCTGGTGCCGGGCAAGCGCTACGTGCAATCGGACGACGTCGTCTTCACCGCCGGCGGCCTCTCCTCCGGCATCGACCTGGCCCTTCACGTCGTCGCGCTCTACTTCGGCAGCGAGACCGCCCAGCGGACGGCGACCTACATGGAGTACCAGGGCACGGGCTGGAAGGACTGAGTTGAGCAGCGCACGAACAGCCGCCCTCGCGGCGCTCGCCGGCCCAGTGCCGCGGATGGGCTCGCAGATGGCCAGCGCCGGCGGGGGCCTCGCTGCGCTGGCCCTCGACTCCGGCGCTCGCTCCCGGCGGCTGCTCGTGCTCGCCGTGCCGGCGCTCTTCTGGGCGCTGTTCGCCGTCTTCACGGCGTTCAACACCTACCTGAGCATGCTCTCGCACCACCATTCGCTGGCACGGCTGGTGGCTTTCCAGCTCGTCGTCTGCGGCTTCTGGGCCGCCGCCACTCCGGCCGTCGTCTGGCTGGCCCGGCGCTTCGACCTGGTGCCGTTGCGCTTCGGCTCGCTGCTCGCCCACGTGCTCTGCGGCGCGGCGCTCGCCACGCTGCACCTCGCCTGGTCGATCGCCGCCACGGTGGTCATGCGCCCCTACGACCGGATGTCGATCACCACCTTCCGGGGGCCCTTCCTCGAGGTCCTGCAGGCGCACCTCCACTTCGAGATGCTCACCTACTGGGGGATCCTCGGCGCCGTCTACGCCTTCCGCTTCCACGAGCGTTCGCGCGAGCGGGCGCTGCGCGCCGCCGAGCTCGAGCGCGAGCTCGCGCAAGCACGCCTCGCCGCCCTCTCCGGCCAGCTGCAGCCGCACTTCCTGTTCAACGCGCTGCACACCGTCTCGGGCCTCGTCCGCGCCGACGAGCGCGAGGCGGCAATCGCCACCGTCGCCGGCCTCAGCGACCTGCTGCGCTACGCTCTCGAGAACGGCACCGACCCCGAGGTGACGCTCGGCGAGGAGGTCGAGGTGGCGCGCCGCTACCTCGCCATCCAGGGGCTGCGCTACGGTGACCGCCTGTCGGTGGCCGTCGCGGTGGAACCGGCGGCGCTGGCGGCACGCGTGCCACGCCTGCTGCTGCAGCCGCTGCTCGAGAACGCCCTGCGCCACGGCGCGGAGGCGTCGAGCGCCGCGGCGCGGGTCGAGCTCAGGGCGGCGCGTCGCGACGACGCCCTGGTGATCGCCATCGGCAACAGCACGCACGCGGCGGCGGCGCCGTCCCCCGCCGGTCACGGCATCGGCCTGCACAACACCCGCGAGCGGCTGGCCCAGCTCTACGGCCCGGCGGCGGCGCTGCGAGCCCACCGGCGCGACGGCTGGTTCGAGCTCGACCTCACCCTGCCGTGGCGCGAGCGGGCGGCGGGCGATGGCTAGACCGATTCGCACCCTGGTGGTCGACGACGAGCCGATCGCGCGCCGCACCTTGCGCCTGCTGATCGCCGCCGATCCCGAGCTCGAGCTGGTCGCCGACTGCGACGCCCTGGCGGCGGTGGAGTCGATCGAGCGCGATCCGCCCGACCTGCTCTTCCTCGACGTGCAGATGCCCGACCTCGACGGCTTCGCCCTGCTCGAGCGCGTGGGGGTCGAGCGCGTCCCGGCAGTGGTCTTCGTCACCGCTTTCCAGGAGCACGCGCTGCGCGCCTTCGAGGTGGACGCCGTCGACTACCTGCTCAAGCCGTTCGACGACGCGCGGTTCGCCACCACGCTGCGGCGGGTGAAGGCGGCCCTGGCGTCGCAGATCGCTGCCGGCGGCGAGCCGACGGCGGGCGGTGAGGCGCCGCGGCCGCTGCGCCGCCTCCTCGTGCGCTCGGGCGAGCGCCTGGTGCTGGTGCCGGTGGCGGCGATCCAGTGGATCGAGGCGGCCGACTACTACGTGCGGATCCACGCCGGTGGCAAGTCCCACCTGCTGCGGCAGACGATGGCCGAGCTCGAGCGCGCTCTCGACCCGCAGACCTTCTTCCGCATCCATCGCTCGGCGATCGTCAACCTCGACTGCGTGCGCGAGCTGGTGCCGCACTTCCACGGCGAGCACTCGGTGGTGCTGCACACCGGCACGCGCCTGCGCCTCGGCCGCGGCCGGCTCGAGGAGCTGCAGCGGCGCCTGCTGCGCTGAGGCCGGGCGGGCGTCAGCCCCGCGCCTTGTCGAGGCGACGCTCGGCCTCGACCACGCGGTCGTCGTCGCCGCCCATCTGCCGCAGCACCTTGAGGGCGGTCTCCGCCTGCTCGAGCTGCCCGGCCCGCAGGTAGCCGTCGAAGGCGCGCAGCCCCTCGGCGATCGCCTGCTGCTTCTGCTCGATCTCCTGCAGCCGCGACACCTCGGCGAGCATCTGGCGCGCGCGCCCGCCCTCGGGCACCGCGGCCTCGAGCCGGTGCGCCGCTCCGCGGGCGGCGTGCCAGTCGTGGCGCGACACCGCCTCGCGGTAGGCCCGCTCGTGGGTGGCGGTCGCCTCCTCGTGCTCGCGACGCAGGCGCGCCTCGTCGACCTGGCCGCGCAGCAGGTCGAGCGTCACCTTGGTGACCTCGAGGGCGGAGAGCTGGTCGACCCCCTGGCTGGCCTCGTCGACGGCGCCGCGTCGCAGCGCGTCCTCCACCTGCCGCTTCACCGAGGCCACCTGCTGCCCCCGCTGCTGCGAGCGCTCGGCCTCGTTGATCTCGGCGAGCAGCGAGCCGGCGAGCTTCCCGGTGGGGTCCTGCCGTTCGAGCTCCTCGAGGCCGCGGCGGGCGGCGGCGAGGTCGCCGTGCTCCACCGCCCCCTGGCCGTCGGCGAAGATGCGCTCGGCGAGCTTCTGCCGCTCCGCCTCGTCGGCGAGGCTGCCGATCCAGGTCAGGTAGTCGTGGCGCTTGGGGTGATTCGGGTAGAGGTCGAGGAGGGTCTCGAGGGCGAGGCCGGCGAGCGTCTGCGAGCGGTCGAGCAGGTATTTCTCGAGCATCTGTTCGGCCTGCACGACCTGCTGGCGCCGGCGCGCGATCTCCTCCGCCTCCACCAGCCTTCGCTTGAGCTCGCCGACGCCGCGCGGCACCGGCGTGGAGGCTTCCAGCTTGTCGATCTGTTGCCGCGCGTCCTCGAAGCGCCCCTCCTTGAGGGCCGCCTCGGCCTGTGCCAGCAGCTGGCCGCCGAGCTGCACGCGGCTCGCCGCCCGGTCGATGCGCGCCAGCAGGGCGTCGCGCTCCTGCTTGGAGAGCTCGACGCTCCCCCCTGCCCGCGAAGCGGGCCGCGGCAGGGTGGCGGTCCTGGCCACCGCCGCCGGCGGTGATGCGGCGGCGCGTGGAGGCCCGGCAGTGGCGGCGGGTGGCGTGGCGACGCCGGCCGGCGGCCGCGGCGGCGGCGGGGAACCCGCGCCGGCTGGCGATCCGGCGGTGCCAGGAGGCGCCGGCGCGTCGCCCGACGCGGAGGGCTGGCGGCTCGGCCCCTGGCCGGCGAGCGCCTTGCTCACCTCCGCCGTCGAGAGCTCCTGGGTGGAGAGCTCGCGCAGCCCTTCGGCCACCTTGACGAGCGCGGTGATGAAGGCCGGGGCGTCCGGGTAGCGCGCGTCGCGGTCGC
The DNA here is from genome assembly GCA_963837455.1 of Thermoanaerobaculia bacterium. Lineage (GTDB taxonomy): Bacteria > Acidobacteriota > Thermoanaerobaculia > Multivoradales > JAIOJS01 > DASYQD01. The sequence goes on from CAWINM010000001.1 coordinate 1,206,214, forward strand.
GCGCCAGGCCGCGCATCACCACGCCTTCGAGGGCAACCGGCAGCGGCACCTTGGGGTTGCGCCGCCGCAGCGCCAGCGGCTCCTCGGTGAGCCGCTTGAGCACGAAGCCGTGCTGGCTCTCGGACTCGAACGGCGGCAGCCCGGTGAGCATCTCGTAGAGCACCTGGGCGAGCGAGTAGAGGTCGCTGCGCGCGTCGAGCGGCGCGTCCTTGAGCGAACCCGCCTGCTCGGGAGAGCAGTACTGGAACTTGCCGAGGAACGCCCCCGCCTGGGTGAGCTCGAGCTCGGCGTCGGGGGCGAGATCCTTGGCGAGACCGAGGTCGATGATCTTGAGCAGCTGGCGCCCGCGGCGGTCGCGTGTCACCATCAGGTTGTCGGGGCTGATGTCGCGGTGGATCAAGCCCGCGCTGTGGATGGCGTCGAGCCCGCGCAGCGCCTGGATGCCGAGCTCGATCGCCTGGTCGGCCGGAACCGGACCCTTCTTCAGCCGCGAGCCGAGGTCCTCGCCGTCGATGTACTCGAGGACCATGTAGAAGCGCCCGTCGGGCAGCTGCGAGAAGTCATAGAGGATGGCGACGTTGGGGTGCTTGATCTGCGTCGCCACCCGCGCCTCGAGCTGGAAGCGCTGCATGGCATCGGGGTCGGCGGCGAGGTCGGCACGCAGCACCTTGACCACCCTCTGCTCGTGCAGGTGGCGGTGGCGCACGAGATAAACATCGCCCATGCCGCCGATGGCCAGGCGTTTGAGGATCTCGTACTTGTCGTCCAGCAGGCCGCTGGTGTCCAGGCCCAAAGGGGCTCCTCGCGGGGTCGCCGGGCCATTCTATGCCACGATCCCAAGCAGGCTCGAGGTGACAGCCGCGCAGCGCCACGGGCGGCGCGTCGACGCGGCGTCCGCGCCCCGACTCCGACATCGGTCGCCGCTTCACTCAAGCGAGTGGCTGCGCCGCGCGCGGCTGCTGTCGGCCCTCGACCCTTGCGGCGCGCAACCGCCGCCGCACGGCGAGCACCGTCACCAGCAGCGCCGCCGCCTCGAGGTTGGTGAGCACGTCGCGCAGGTCGTAGTAGCGGTTGGGCAGGAGGGCCTGCACCAGCTCGTCCCCCCAGCCGGCGGCAGCGGCGACGAGGATCGCCACCGGCGCCGGCGAGCGCCACCACCGGCGCGAGGTCGTGATGGCGCCGGGCGCCGCAACGGCGGCACCAAGGGCGCCGGGCTCCGCCTCGCGAGAGTCTGCGGCGGTACCACCCGACTCGCCGCGCCAGCGCTCGCACAGCGCGCCGTAGGCGAGGCCGCCGAGGGCTCCGTACTCGAGCAGGTGGACGCGCTCCTGCAGGATGTCGAGGTAACGGACGAGCAACGCGTAGGCGCCGGCGGCGGCGACCAGCAGCGCCACCTCCCAGCCGCGCGGGCGCTCGCGCAGCAGCGCCACCACCACCGCCGCGCCGCAGCCTGCGAGCAGCGACCCCACCGCCGCCCGCAACAGGCCACGCTCGCGCAGCGCGTCGAGCAGGAACTGCACCGGGTAGGCCGAGGCGTAGATCGCCAGCACCAGCAGGCCGGTGAGCTGCCACCAGCGACGCTCGAGCGCGGTGCGGAATCGCGCCATGGGGTGGGGCGACGATAGCCGGTGGGCGGCGTCCCGGCGATGGCAGGGAGAGGGCAGACCCGAGGCAAGCGCGACGCAGCTGCGCGGCGGCGAGGGTGCCACCAGCGGCGCGACGCGCCACTGCGGCGGCGGCTCGAGCCGGTCGGCACTGGGCCTGCCACCAGGCGGCCGGTGCAACGCGGCCCGCGCCGGCACCGCTCGTGATTTGATCGCCGTGCGGCCTCCCCGCGGTCGCCGCCCCCGCGATGCCCTCGCTCCTCACCTCCCGCGCCGCCCTCCATCGCCTCGCCGCGGCGCGCGCCTGGCTCACCGCCGGCGGCGCGCCGGCAGTGGTCCTCGCCGCCTCGCGCCGCGCCGGCCAGCAGCTGGTGCGCGATGCCGCCGCAGAGGGGAAGGCCCCCTTCGGTGTCTTCGTGCTGACGGTCGGGCAGCTCGCCGCCGAGCTGGTGCGCGGCGCCGCCGACGAGCCGACCCCGCTCACCCCCCTCGGTGCCGAGACGCTCGCCGCGCGTGCGCTCGCCCGTTGCCGCGCCGCGGGAACCTTCACCTTCCTCGAGGAGGTGGCGAGCGCACCCGGGCTGCCGCGAGCCCTCGTCCGCACCCTCACCGAGCTGCGCCACCACGGCGTCGGCGCGGGCGAGCTCGCCGCGCGGCCTTCGCCGGCAGGCCTCGGCGCGCGCGGCAACGACCTGGCGCGACTGCTCGCCGCCTACGAGGAGGAGCTCGCGCAGGCGCGACTCGCCGACCTGCCGGCGCTCCTCGCGCGCGCCGTCTTCCGCGTGGCCGTGGAGCCCGCCGGCCGTCACGCCGGCAGGCGCCTGCTGCTGCTCGACCTGGCGCTGCGCTCGCCGCTCGAGGTAGAGCTCGTCGCCACCCTCGCCGCCGCGGCACCGCAGGTGATGGCGGTGGCGCCAGCCGCCGACGGGCGGGCACTCGCCGCACTCGAGAGCGCGCTCGGCACCGCGGCGCGTGCCCTCGACGAGCCCTCGCCGGGCGCCAGCGGCGTGGCGCGCGCCCGCTTCTACGTCTTCGGCGCCGAGGCGCCGATGCCGCAGACCGCGCTCGACGACGGATTCCTCCTCGTCTCGGCGCCAGGCGAGGGCGCCGAGGGGGTGGAGATCGCGCGCCGCCTCCTCGCCCTCGCCCGCCAGGGGATCGCCTTCGATCGCTGCGCCGTGCTGCTGCGCGATCCCGCGCGCTACCAGCCCCTGCTCGAGGAGGCGCTCGACCGCGCCGGCATCCCGGCACTCTTCACCCGCGGCGTCGTGCGCCCGCACCCGGCGGGCCGCGCGCTGCTCGCCCTGCTCGACTGCGCGCTCGAGGGCCTCTCCGCGATCCGCTTCGCCGAGTACCTGTCGCTCGGCCAGGTGCCGCCCGTGGACGAGGAGGGAGCGCCACCGCCGCGACCGGTGCCATGGCTCCTCCCCGACGAGGAGGAGCGCCTCGCCGGCGCGGTGCCGGGCGAGCTCCTCGGTCCCACCGCGTCGGCCGGTCCGGGCCCCGCGGTGGCGGGCGAGGACGACGCCTCGCCGGTAGTCGCCGGCTCGTTGCGCACACCGCTCAACTGGGAGCGCCTGCTGGTCGAGGCCTCGGTGATCGGCGGCCTCGACCGCTGGCGGCGCCGCCTCGCGGGGCTCGCCGGGGAGCTCGCCGTCCACCGCGCCGCCTGCGCCGACGACGAGCCCGCGCGCGCCGAGCACCTCGGGCGCCAGCTCGCGCGCCTCGCCACCCTCGAGCGCTTCGCCCTGCCTCTCGTCGAGACGCTCGCCGAGCTCCCCGCGACGAGTGACTGGGCGGGCTGGCTCGAGCACCTCGAGCGGCTCGCCAGCCGCGCCCTGCGCCAGCCGCAGCGCGTGCTCGAGACGCTCGCCGAGCTGCGGCCCATGGGCGAGGTCGGGCCGGTCACCCTCGCCGAGGTGCGGCTGGCGCTCGCCGATCGCCTCACCAACCTGCGCGCGAGCCCGGAAGGGACCCCCTACGGGCGCGTCTTCGTCGCCGGCATCGACGAGGCCCGCGGCCGATCCTTCGACACCGTGTTCCTGCCCGGGCTCGTCGAGGGGGTGTTCCCGCGCAAGGCCTTCGAGGATCCGCTGCTGCTCGACGGCGATCGCGAGCGCCTGGCCACGGCGGGCGTCGGGCGACCGCTGGCGCGCCAGGACCAGCGGGTTGCCGAGGAACGGCTGCTCCTCGCCCTCGCGCTCGGCGCCGCCGAGACGCGGCTCGTCGCCTCCTTCCCCACCCTCGACGGCCGCGAGGGACGGGCCCGCGTGGCCTCCTTCTACGCCCTCGACCTGGTGCGCGCGGTGGAGGGCAGCCTGCCCCGGCTGGCCGGGCTGATGCGGCGTGCCGCGGCAGGATCGGCGCTGCGCCTCGGCTGGCCGGCGCCGCGTGACCCCGACGTGGCCATCGACAGCGCGGAGTACGACCTCGCCGTCCTCGCCCCGCTGCTCGCGGCGCCCGAGGAGGAGGGGCGCGGCCGGGCACGCTTCCTCCTGCAGCTCGAGCCCACCCTGGCGCGCTCGCTGCGCGCTCGCTGGCAGCGCTGGAGCCGCCGCTTCACGCCCGCCGACGGGCTCGTCGACCCCGACAGCGCGGCGCGGGAGGCGCTGGCAGCCGACGCCCTCGGCGGCAAGGTGCTCTCCGCCACCGCGCTGCAGCAGCTCGCCGCCTGCCCGTACCGCTTTCTCCTCCATGCCCTCCACGGGCTGCGCCCCCGCGAGGAGGCGATCCCGCTCGAGGAGCTCGACCCGCTCACCAGGGGGGAGATCTTCCACGCCGTGCAGGCCGCCGCGCTCGGCGAGCTGGCGCGCCGGCAGCGCCTGCCGCTCGCCGAGGCCGACGCCCGGGAGGCGCTCGACCTGCTCGACGCCACCCTCGACCGCCTCGCCGAGGACTACCGCGAGCGACTGGCGCCGGCGCTGCCCCGGGTGTGGGAGAGCGAGATCGAGGAGATGCGGGTCGACCTGCGCGGCTGGCTGCGCGAACAGCTCGACGCCGCCGGCACGGCGCCGGGCTGGATCCCGGCCCACTTCGAGCTCGGCTTCGGCCTCCCGCGCGACGAACGGCGCGACCCCGCGAGCCGCGCGGCAGCGGTCGACATCCTCGGCAAGCTGCGCCTGCGCGGCGCCATCGACCTCGTCGAGACCTCGGCCGACGGCGCCACCCTGCGCGCCACCGACCACAAGACCGGGCGTCCCCCCGATACCCAGCTCATCACCATCGGCGGCGGCGAGATCCTGCAGCCCCTGCTCTACGCCCTGGCGGCGGCGGCGGTCCTCGGCAAGCCGGCGCACTCGGGCCGCCTCTACTTCTGCACCCGGCGTGGCGGCTACCGCTCGTTCGAGGTACCGCTGCACGAGCTCTCGCTGCTCGCCCTGCGCCAGGTGCTCGACCTGCTGGCGCACTCGCTCCACCAGGGCTTCCTCCCGGCGGCGCCGCGCCAGGGGGCGTGCGCGCGCTGCGACTACCGGCCGGTGTGCGGTCCCTGGGAGGAGCGCCGCATCGCCCGCAAGCCGCCTGCCGACCTCGCGCGCCTCAAGGACGTGAGGAGCTACGAGTGAGGCGCGCGGCGCGGTGCCGGAGACGGTCCTGAGCGCCGACGCGGCGCCTGCGGATGCCGCCGCTCGCGCGCGCATCCTCGAGTCGCTCGACGAGTCCCTGCTCGTGGAGGCGGCCGCCGGCACCGGCAAGACCACCGTCCTCGTCGGCCGCCTGGTGAGCCTCCTCGCCAGCGGCCGCGCCACCGTCGACCGCGTCGCCGCCGTCACCTTCACGCGCAAGGCGGCGGGCGAGCTGGCGCTGCGGCTGCGCGAAACGCTCGACGAGCGCCGCGGCGCCAGCACCGACGCCGGCGAGCGCCGGGCGATCGAGGACGCCATCGCGCGTCTCGAGGAGGCGCGCATCGGCACCATCCACTCCTTCTGCGCCGAGCTCCTGCGCGCGCGGCCGGTGGAAGCGGGGATCGACCCCGACTTCGTCGAGCTCGACGAGGAGGAAGCCGCCGCCCTCTTCCGCACCACCTTCGAGCGCTGGGTGCAGGATGCGCTGGCGGCGGGCTCGCCGGCGCTGCGCCGGGCGCTCAGCCGCCTGTCGCTCCACACCGCTGCCGCCGACCCGCCGCTGGCACGCCTCGCCGACGCGGCCTGGCAGCTCGCCGAGTGGCGCGATCACCCGGCGCCCTGGCGCCGCGAGCCGTTCGACCGCGACGCCGAGATCGACACCCTCGTCAGCGAGGTCGCGGCGCTCGCCACGGCAGCGGCAGCGGGTCCCACCGACCACCCGCTGCGCCGCTCGCTGCGCTGCGTCGAGGAGGAGGCGCGCTGGATCGCCCGTGCCGGCGGCGCCGGGCCGCGCGACCCCGACGCCCTCGAGGCGCGGCTGGTGGCGCTGCGGCGACGGCTGCGCCAGCGCGACAACCAGAAGGTGGGCGGCGGCAGGCGCTTCGGCGGGCGCGAGCGGGCCGCGGTGGTGGCGCTGCGTGACGCGCTCGTCGCCCGCCTCGAGGGCTTCGAGACGCGCGCCAACGCGGACCTTGCGGCGGCGCTGCGCGAGACGCTCGCGGGCAGCCTCGCCGCCTACGCGGAACGCAAGCGGCGCGAGGGGAAGCTCGACTTCCTCGACCTGCTGCTGTTCGCCCGCAATCTCGTTCGCGACCACGCCGGGGTGCGGGCGGAGCTACAGCGCCACCTCACCCATCTCTTCGTCGACGAGCTGCAGGACACCGACCCGCTGCAGGCCGAGGTGCTGCTCTTGCTGGCTGCCGACGACGACGCCGAGACCGACTGGCGCCGCGCCCGCCCCCGCCTGGGCGCGCTCTTCCTCGTCGGCGACCCCAAGCAGTCGATCTACCGCTTCCGGCGCGCCGACGTGGCGCTCTACCAGGAGATCTGCGACCGCCTGACGAGCCGGGGCGTCGCGCGCCTCGAGCTGTCGACGAGCTACCGCGCCGTGCGCGGCATCCAACGCGCCGTCAACGCCGCCTTCGCGCCGGTGATGACGGGGGAGCGCGAGAGCGGTCAGCCCGCCTACATCCCGCTCGCCGGGCACCGCCCCGACGCCGAGGGGCAGCCGGCGGTGGTGGCGCTGCCGGTGCCGAGGCCGCTCGGCCGTCGCGGCGACGTCGCTCACTGGGCGGTGGAGGAGAGCCTGCCAGGTGCGGTGGCGGCCTTCCTGCAGTGGCTCTTGCGCGACAGCGGATGGCGAGTCGAGGAGCACGGCGCCCAGGTGCCGGTGGCGCCGCGCCACGTGGCGGTGCTCTTCCGTCGCTTCCTCTCCTGGGGCAGCGACGTCTCCCAGCCCTACCTCCGTGCGCTCGAGGCGCGCAACCTGCCGCACGTGCTCATCGGCGGACGCTCCTTCCACCAGCGCGAGGAGGTGGAGACCCTGCGCACCGCGCTCGCCGCCATCGAGCACCCCGATGACGAGCTCTCGGTGTTCGCCACGCTGAAGGGAAGCCTGTTCGCGCTCGGTGACGACACCCTGCTCGTCTGGCGCCACCGCGTCGGCTCCTTCCACCCCTTCCGGCCGCGCCCCGACGACCTCGGCGAGCCGCTGCGGCCGGTCGCCGAGGCGCTCGACGTCCTCGCCCGGCTCCACCGCCAGCGCCACCGCGTGCCGGCGGGCGAGACCCTCCACGAGCTGCTGCGCGCGACGCGCGCTCTCGCCGGCTTCGCCGTGCGCCCGGCCGGGCACCAGGTGGTCGCCAACGTGCAGCAGGTGGCCGAGCTGGCGCGCGCCTTCGAGGCCCGCGGCGGGCTCTCCTTCCGCCGCTTCGTGGCGCTGCTCGACGCGCAGGCGCTCGCCGCCGACAGCCGCCAGGCACCGCTCGTCGAGGAGGGCGTCGAGGGCGTGCGCATCCTCAGCGTCCACTCCGCCAAGGGGCTCGAGTTCCCGGTGGTGGTGCTCGCCGACATCACCTGCCGCGCCAGCCGCGACGAGCCCAGCCGTCTCGTCGACGGCGAGCGCGGCCTGTGGGCGGCACCGCTGCTCGGCTGGACGCCCTGGGAGCTCCACGACGAGGCGACGCGCGAGCGGGCGCGGGACGCCGCCGAGGCGCGCCGCCTCGCCTACGTCGCCGCCACCCGCGCCCGCGACCTCCTCGTGGTGCCGGTGACCGGCGTCGGCGAGGTCGAGGGGTGGGTCTCCGACTTGAACCGCGCCCTCTACCCAGCCGATGGGCGCGCGCACCTCGCCGCGGCCTCGCCCGGTTGTCCGAGCCGCGGGGCGGTGACCGTTCTCGGCCTTCCCGACGGCTACTCCGGCGAGCCGCCCCCCTCGGTGCGACCCGGCCTGCACCGCGCCCGCGAGGGCGGCCACCCGGTCGCCTGGTTCGATCCCGCAGCGCTCGACCTCGACGCCCACGAGAGCTTCGGCGTGCGCCAGGAGCACCTGCTCGCGGAGCCCGCCGACCCGGCAGTGGTCGCCGGCGACCTCGAGCGCCATGCGGAGTGGCAGCGCAACCTCGCCGCGGCACGCGAGCGCGGCAGCGTGCCGGCGCTGCGGGTCGAGGTGGTCACGGCGCTCGACGCCGAGCCGCCGGCCTCGGCGCTGCTCGCCGAGGAGTCGGTGCCGCGCGCCGCGGGCCGGCCGGCCGGCCCGCGCTTCGGCGCGCTCGTCCACGACCTGCTCTGCCATGTGCCGCTGCTCGCGCAGCGCGCGGAGATCGACCGCCTCGCCAGCGCCCATGGGCGAACCCTGGCGGCGCCGGCCGCCGAGATCGCCGCCGCCGCCGAAGCGGTCGCCCACGCCCTCGCCCATCCGTTGCTCGCGCAGCGGGCGGCACGGGCAGGGGAGCTCTTCCGCGAGATGCCCTTCTGCCTGCGGCGCGACGACGGCAGCCTCGTGGAGGGCGTCGTCGACCTGCTCTTCCGCGACGACGACGACTGGCTGGTGATCGACTTCAAGACCGACGCCGTGGGAGCAGCGCGGGCGCGCTACCGGCGCCAGCTCGGCTGGTATGTGTGGAGTATCGCGCGGATGAGCGGCGAGCCGGCCCGCGGCATCCTCCTCGCCGTCTGACCCGATCGCTGGCGGCGCGCTCAGTCGCCCGGCAACCCCTCGAGCGCGTCGAGAACCTCCTGCGCCGACTGGAAGCGATCTTCGGGCTTCCGCGCCATCAGCTTCTCCAGCAGCGCCACCCAGGGCTCCGGCGTCTCGGGCCGGAGGGCGCGCACGTCGGGCGGTGGCTCACGGACCTTCTTGCGCAGCAGCGCGTGCGACTCGAGCCCCTCGTACGGCTCCTTGCCGGCGATCATGCAGAAGGCGAGCAGGCCGAGCGAGTAGAGATCCGAACGGCCGTCGAGCTGCCGGCCGAGGATCTGGTCGGGTGACATGTACATCGGCGAGCCGACGGCGAACCCCTCCTGGGTGAGGCGCGCGCGGGCCCCGGTCATCGTCGCGGCGATGCCGAAGTCGAGGATCTTGAGGCGGGTGGGGGTCACCATCACGTTGCTCGGCTTGAGGTCGCGGTGCACGATCCCAAGCGAGTGTGCCTCCCGCAAGCCCGCGGCGAGCTCGGCGATGAGGTCGCGGACGCGCCCGAACCGCATCGGCGCCTCCGCCAGGATCACCTGGTCGAGGCGAAGCCCCTCGAGGTACTCCATGGTGAGGAAGATGCCGGTGGAGACGCGCCCGAGGTCGAAGACCCGCACCACGTTGGGGTGGCTGATGCGGCGGCAGATCTGCAGCTCCTGGAGCAGGCGGGCCTCCTCGCCGAAGCCGCCGGTGCCGACGTCCACCAGCGCCTTGATCGCCACCGTCTCGTCGAGCTCGAGGTCGTGCGCCTTGAAGACGCGCCCCATGCCGCCGCGCCCGACCTCGGCGAGGATGTCGTAGCGTCCCCCCACCCGGCGGCCGACGGCGAGGATCTCTCCCTCCCCGGCGGGTGCCGTGACACTGGGCGCCGGCGCCACCCGCGTCGCGGCCGGGCGCAGCTGGGCCAGCCGCTCCCGCGCGTCGCGGTGGCTGTCGTTCGACTGCACCACTCGCTCATAGCGCTCCTGCGCCTCGCTGCCGCGCCCCAGGGCCTCGAGCGCCCGCCCCTGCCAGTAGTCCTGCTCGAGCAGGAAGGCCTCTCCGTCGATGCCCGCGGACCTCGCGGAGATCCGGCGGAGGCGCTCGAGCGCATCCGCAGCGAAGCCCTCCTCGATCAGCAGTGGCGCCAGCAGGATGGCGCCGAGGCCGAAGCTGGAGTCGCGCTCCTGGATCCGCATCAGGATCGAGGCCGCCTTCGCCTTCTCCCCCTTCGACAGGTAGAGCGAGGCCGCCTCGAGCAGCTGGCCGGCACGGACCTGGAGGTCGGCCGCGGCTGCGATATTGCCGTCGCGGACGTAGGCGTGCACGGCATCACTGGTCAGCCCCGCGGTGGCGAAGCAGCGCGCCGCGTTGGCGAGCTGGCCTGCTCTTTCGTAAGCCTGGGCCGCTCGCTTGGGCTGCTGGGCCGCTTCCCAGCGGTAGGCGGCGTACCCCCACTCGCCGCCCGCCTCGTACGCCTCGGCCGCCTCGCGGGCGAGGCCCAGCTTGGCGTAGATGTGCCCCGCATCCACCGGCCGGCCGTTTTGCAGGTGGACATCCGCCAGCAGCCGCTCACGGTCCGGCGCGCGGTCGGTGAGGCTGTGGGCCTTCCCGGTGGCGCCCGCCTCCAGGTATCCCTGCACCGCCTCGCGCACGAGTCCCGCCTTCTCGAGCAGCTCGGCGCGGCGGACGCTCGGCGGCAACGAGCGCAGCAGACTGGCGGCGCTGGCCTTGTTGCCGATCTGCAGGAGCAGCTCGGCGCGTCGCAGCTTCAGCTCGAGGCCGAGGCCACCATCGTCCCCCCGTGCCTCCAGGGAGCGCTCACCCTGGTCGAGGGCGCGCAGCGCCTCGGCCATCCGGCCCAGCGCCTGGTACGACTCCGCCGCCTCCATCCACTCCCCGGCACGCTCGAACAAGCGGGCGGCCTGGTCGTGCTGCCGCACCGTTCGCGCCGCGCGGGCCGCGCTGCCGAAATCCTGCGCGTGCTCGAACAGCGGCAGCGCCGCCGCGTGGCGGCCGGCCGTCGCCAGGTGCTGCGCCGCACGCAGCGGCGTCGCGCGGTCGAGGCCAGGGGGGATGCGGCCGAGGGCGGCGAGCAACGAGTACCGCACCATCTTCTCTTCGTCGCCCAGATCGGTCGCGATCCGCGCCGCCTTCTCCCAGTTCTCGGCCCGGACATAGGCGGCAAGCGCCTTCTGGGGATCGCGTGGGGGGGAGGGCTTCATCGTCCGAGAGGGGATCCGATCGAGGGACCCCCTCGGACACAGTACGGAGCCGGTGGTTCCCCGCGCCACCTCGGAAGGGGGGGGCCGCTAATCTGCCGCACCAGAAACCACCCACTCATATCGGCAGGAACCCCATGGGCTCGCAGCCGCGTTGGAACGCGACGTGAGGATTACATCACGCAGTTTGGGGCCCGTCGAGGAGAGGGGACGGACGCCGCGGGTTTCCTCCGGGCGGCGGGCCCGGCGCATCCGGCGGGGGGCGGGGGGGCCCGGGGCCCGGCCCTCAGCTGCGGTGGTCGCTCCGCCGCTCGTTGACCAGCGCCCAGTCGAGCACGGTGGCGACCACGGAGACGATGAGCGCGCCGAGGAAGGCGGCGATGAAGCCGTCGACCCTGAAGTCGATGCCGAAGGCGCGGCCGATCCACGCCGTGAGCATCAGCATCAGGGCGTTGACGACGAGGGTGAACAATCCCAGGGTGAGCAGGATCACCGGGCAGGTCAGGAGCTTCATCACCGGCCGGATGAGGACGTTGACGAAGCCGAAGACGAGCGCGATGGCGAGGATCGAGCCTGCCCCGCCGGCGTGGATGCCGGGCACGATCGTCGCCGCCAGCCAGAGGGCGGCGGCGTTGATGAGGATGCGGAGAATCACTTTCATGAGCGCACTCTAGACCCAAACGGGCGCCCCCGAGCGGCTGTCGTGGACGCGCCGAGCGGGCGAGGTCGCCCCGCTGGGGCCTGACCGACCGCCACCAGAGAACCCAGCCGGCGATGGCGCGGCGGGTGCCCCGTGGCACCCGCCTCCACCCCAAGACGCTTCGTGTGACGCTCAGCGCTGGCGCGTGAGGTCTCCCGTCACCGTCGCCGCGCTGGCGCCGGCGATGGTCGTCGAGCTCGCGAAGCGCATCCCGCTGGCCCCGGCGAAGTCGAGCCGGATGTCCTCGGCGAGGTCGTCGGCACCCGCCTTGCCGGTGTGCCGCACCACCAGCTCCCCTTCACCGTTCCAGCTGCCGACGTGGTCGTGGACGTCGCCGGCGTTGGTCACCGCGTACCAGTGGACCTTCTGGGTCGATGGCTCATAGCCGAAGAGGTCGGTCTCCAGAAGACGCACCTCGTCGCCGGTCATGCTGGCGTCGCAGCGCACGCCCCAGCCTCCGGAGGAGGGCTGGCAGTCGAGTTTCACCGCCAGCGCGACCTGCGGCTTGCCCGGCTCCCGGAGCTCGCCCTTGCCGCTCCACCTGCCGACGAGCGCGGTGGTGAGGCGCGTGCTGCCCGGCTGTGGTGGCGGCGCGGGGCGGTTGGCGGCATGGGCGATGGCGATGACGGCAACAAGGCCGAGGCAGCTGACGATGGCAGTCCGCAGGTGGCTCATTCGCTGTCTCCTCGAGTCTCCGACGTGGTGGATTCCTGCCGCGGCACGCCGCCACGGCGTTCGCTGCCCTTGTCTCCCTCCTGCTCCTCCCGCGGCCCTTCGCCGCTTCGCCGCGCGCCCACCGCCTCGCGCCCGGCACCCGGCCGGGCGCCCAGGAACAGCGCGAAGGCGAGATCGACGAGGGAGGAGAGGCGATCCCGATCGGGCTTCATCGCGACCTCATGGGCGCCAACATAGGACTGCCGGCCCCGTCGGCGCGTCCCGTTTTTCGGCCATGTCGCGCGCATGGCCGCTTCCGGCCATGCGCCGCTGCCCGCCGCCTACTCGAGCCAGCCGCGGCGCACGGCCATGGCGACGGCGGCGCTGCGCGAGGTGGCGTCGAGCTTGCGCAGGATGTTGGCGACGTGGCGGTGGACGGTGTGCTCGCTCAGCGCCAGCCGCGCGGCGAGCTGCTTGTCGCCGAGCCCCGAGGCGACGAGGTGCAGCACCTCGCGCTCGCGCGGCGTGAGCGGCTGCCCGCCCGCGGCGGCGCGCGGTGCCCTGGCGCCGGCGAGCATGGCCATCGCCCCCTGTCGGTCGCGCTCGGCGCCCAGCCGTTCGAAGCTGGCGACGGCGCCCTCGAGCTCTGGCACCGCGGCAGTGGGACGCCCCAGCGCGAGCAGCGTCCGCGCCAGCGCCACGCGCGCGCCCGCTTCCTCGAACGGTGCCTGCGCCGCGCGAAAGGCGTCGACGCCGGCAGCCAACGCCTGCCGCGCCGTCTCGTGCTCCCCCTCCGCGCTCGCCAGCTCGCCCGCGGCGAGGCGCTCGAGGCCATGCACCATCGGCGTGCGCACACGCCTGTTGAGCGACGTCAGCGACGCTAGCGCGCTCGCGGCACGCGCGCGGTCTCCCGTGGTGGCCGCCGCGACGACCACGATCTCGAGCGCCGCCGCGCGCTCCACCCACTTCTCTCCCAGTGGACGGTCGAGTAGCCGTTGCGCCAGCTCGAGCGCCGCCACCGCGTCGCCGCGCTCGCGGGCGATGGCCGCGTGCGTGAGCAGCGCCTCGCTGCGCCCCTCCACCCGGCGTAGCAGCGCCAGCGCCTCGTCGTGTCGGCCCTGGCGGCGCCGCAGCTCGGCGAGGTGCACCAGCGCATCGGGGACGAGCAGCGGCCGGCTCTGCTCGAGCTTGGCCAGCGTCGCCTCGAGCTCGACCTCGGCGTCGCGCCAACGTCCACAGCCGGCCAGCATCGCCGCGCGCTGTGTCGAGCAGACCAGGAACAGAGGCTCGATCTCCCAGCCGCAGCTGAAGCGGGAGATGCGCTGCTGCCACTCCGCGGCGCGCTTGTAGTCGCGCACGCGCTCGCAGGCGTAGAGCAGGATGCAGCAGGTCTGCGCCACCGACTCGAGATCGCGCATCTCCCCTGCCAGCGCCGCCGCGGTGGCCTCGTCGACACGCCGCATGCCCTCCTCGACGCGACCCAGGTTGACGAGCGCGAGCCCTTCGAGAGCCCGCGCCAGGAGCTCGAGCTGCGCCTCGCCATGCTGCGTCGCCAGGCGCTCGGCGCGGCGCGCCAGCCTGCGCGCGCGAGCGGCGTCGCCGTCGACCAGGCGCGCCATGTGCCCTTCGTAGAAAGCCAGCCAGCCGTGAACGGCGGCGGTCGGCACGCCGCCGAGGAGCCGCCGCGCCCGCTCGATCCACCCGCTCGCCACCGCTGCGCCACGGAGATCGAAGGAGCCAACCGCGAGCCCGATGGCGACCCGGGCGGCCGCCGCCGGGTCGCCGCCCTCGAGATAGGCGCGATAGGCGCGCTCGCGCTCGTCGAGCAACTCCGCCGTCTCACCCAGCCAGTAGAGGGCCCAGCCCAGCCCCTCGCAGGCCTCGGCGCTCGGCGCCGCCGCGACCACGCGCGCGAATACGGCGCGCGCTTCGCCCCAGGCGCCGCGCCGCAGCGCCTCACTCCCCGCCTCGAGCGCGGCCGTGTTCCCGGGGTCCGCCGCCGGCATGGCCCTAGGGTCGCTCGCCGGCCGCCGTGCCGGGACCGGGATCCCAGGGCAGCTCGTCGAGCACGCGCAGGAAGGTCTCGACCACCCGCGCGTCGAATTGCGCGCCGCGCTCGGCGAGGAGAACGGCGCGCGCCGCAGGGGCCGACTTGGCACCGCGGTAGGGGCGATCGGTGGTCATCGCATCGAAGGCATCGACCACCGCGATGATGCGCGCGCCGATGGGAATGGTCTCGCCGGCGATACCGGTCGGGTACCCCGGGAAGGGCACGTCGGTGCGGCCATCCCAGCGCTCCTGGTGGTGCAGCACGAGCGGCGCCGCCTCCCGCAGCCCCTCCACCCGCTGCAGCAGCTGGGCGCCGATCTCGCAGTGCCGGCGCATCACCCGCCACTCCTCTTCGTCCAGCGGTCCGGGCTTGTTGAGGATGGTCTCGGGGATGCCGATCTTGCCGATGTCGTGCAGCATGCTCGCCACCTGCAGCATCTCGAGCTCGCGCGCCGGCAGACCGAGGCGGCGACCCACTTCGAGCGCGAAGGCGCTGACGCGCTGCTGGTGGCCACCGGTATAGGCGTCCTTGGCCTCCACCGCGCCGGTGAGCGCCCACAGCAGGCGATGCAGGTCCTCCTGCAGCCGCGCGTGCAGGTCGGCCAGCCCCTCGAGCAGCTCCCCTTCGCGCTCGGCGGCACCGCCGATGAGGGCCGCGAACAACGTCACCGCGAGCATCAGTGCGAAGAGGGTGAGGACATCGCTCGCCGAGAGCGGCGGCTGGTGGCGCGCTGCCAGCGCGCGAGTGGCGAGGCCGCCGACGGCGATCATGGCGGCGACCAGCAGGGCTCCCGGCAGCCGCAGTCGCTGCGCCACCCACCACAAGAGCGCCAGGTAGAGAAGGTTGAACCACGCCCCCTCCGGCCCCCAGCCGCCCGACAGCGACACCTTGGCGACGGTGATGGCGACGCACACGACGGCGGCGACGAGCAGCACCCAGCCGTCACGCTGCTCGTCGACATCGACCTCGATGGGCTGCATCCTCGCGTCGCCGGAGCCGCGCACCAGGGCGATGCGCCGCGGCCGCCGGCGCTCCGGCTCTCCGGGGACGACGGCGAGGTAGGGGCGCAGCCAACGGTGGCCGAGGATGATCAGTGGCGGCGCGAAGACCAGCACCGAGACGACGGTGCTGCGCGACCACACCGCCACGTCCGACCAGAAGTCGACGACGTCGCCGCCGGTGGCGGTGATCACCGCCGACGAGAGCACGGCGCCGAGCACGCCGGCGAAGGCGAACCAGACCGCGGTGCGGAGGTCGGCGAAGCTGCGGCTGAGGCCGGGCACGTAGCGGAACACCATCCAGGCGAGCGCACCGGCGACACCGTAGGCGAGCAGCGTCGCCCACGGGTAGACCCCGCCCACACCACCCATCAGCAACCCGACGTAGACGAGCTGCAGCGGCATGGCGATGGCAAGCCCGAGCCAGCCGAACAGGGCCCCGGTGGTCACGAAGGTGATCGAGGTGGAGCCGAGCAGCGCCAGCACCGGGTGGCCCGAGAGCCACAGTCCCGCCAGCTTGGCCAGCGCCACCCACACAGCGGCGACCGCCAGCCGCGCCACCGTCGGGCGGCCGACGTCGCCACCCGACCCTGGCGCGGCGTGGCGCGACACCGAGGTCGCCGCCCGCGCGGCCCGCTCCACGAGGGTCACGATGGAGCGGAGCCTAGCGCAGTCCGCGGCGCCCGGGGCCCGCTCGCCACCCGTCTGGTCTGTCTACATCCCCTCCCGCCGCAGGCCGACTTCGGCAACCTCCTCCGCCAGAGCCCATCGGAGCTCGGCACGGTGCTGGCCCTCGACCCGGCCCTGCTCTCGGACGAGGTCTACCTGGCGTCCTACCCGGCGCTCGCCCACTTCATCGCCGAGCATCCCGAGATCCGCCACAACCCCAGCTTCTACCTGGCTGGCTTCGCTCCCCGCCCGCGGACGCTCGACGAGAGCAGCCCCGCGGGCTCGAGGTTCCTCGAGTCGGCACCGATTCCCCTGCGGGCCGAGCAGGGGATGTCGAGCGGCCCCGTGGTGCGCGCCATGTGGTCGATCCAGATCGGCGTCGTGGTGGCGGCTGGCGCCCTCGGCTTGATCCTCGTCAGCGGCCGCTTCGACAGGGAGACCGCCCAGGGGTTCTTCGGGCTGGGTGTGATCGCCCTCTGCATCGGTGGCGGCTTCATCGCCTCGGCCGTGATCTCGATCCTCCTCTCGCGCCGGCTCGGCCTCTGGCAGGGTCCCGGCGCCTCGCGCCCCGACCCGCACGACGATGCCGGTCTCACGAGATAACAGTTGGCGCCCGCCTCCTGGGCCACGGACTTCAGCAAGTCGCTGTGGACCGACACCGTGAGCTTCCCGGTTCGCCGTCGCATCATGGGCCGAGCACCTCGCCTGGCTCGCGCGCGAGCGCTACCCCCACAACAAGATCGTCGCCTGGATGCACTCCGCGCACGCCGCTCGCGGGCTGGCCGGCGTCGAGACGTCGGAACCGGACCTGGTGCGCCTCTATCGCGGCTGGCAACCCGCTGGCGCGGTGGCACACCGCCTGCTAGGTAACGAGGTTTCCACCATCTCCATGCTGGCCTATCAGGGACAGTCCGGCTCGCGTTCCGGCGGGAGCCGGCCGACGAGGTTTCACCGGCGAGGGCGGGGTCCCTCGAGGACCTCCTCCACCGCAGCGGGCTCACGCACGCATTCCTCGATCTTCGGCACATCCACCGGCGACCTCGCTGGTTGCGGGAACCGCTGAGGGCGCGACCCCTCGGCTGCAAGGAGATGATGCGTGCGCGCTGGCACCAGGTGTACGACGGGGTGCCGTACTCGCCGTGCTACGGTTTCCCGGAGCTTCGCGTCATGCCCCCCGTCGTCCCCGATCCGCGCCGCGTCAAGACCTTCGCGAGCGAAGCGGCGTTCGAGACGTGGCTCGCTGCGCACCACGACAGCGAGCCCGAGGTCTGGATCCGGATCCACAAGAAGTCCTCGGGGCTCGCGTCGGTGACGCCCGCACAAGCGCTGGACGTCGCCTTGTGCTGGGGCTGGATCGACGCCATCCGCAAGGGGCTCGACGAGCTGTCGTTCCTGCAGCGGTACACGCCGCGGGGGCGGAAGAGTCGCTGGAGCCAGGTCAACCGGGAGCACGTCGCACGTCTCGTCGCCGCGGGCCGCATGACGCCGCACGGGCAGCGCCAGGTCGACGCGGCCAAGGCCGACGGCCGCTGGGACGCGGCCTACGCTCCGATCCGCGCCACCACCGCGGCGAGCGTCCCCGCGGACCTGCGCGCCGCCATCGCGGCGAACCCCCGCGCGGAGAGGACCTTCCGGACTCTCAACAAGCTGAACCTCTTCGCGCTGGCGTTCCGCATCAACGCGATGAAGACGCCCGCGGGCCGGGAGAGGAAGATGGTGGCACTCGTCGCGATGCTGGCCCGCGGGGAGACGATTGCCCCCAACCCGCCGAGACGGTCGCTGCCGAAGGCCGCCGCTGCGCCCAAGCGTCGGCGACGCGAGGCTAGGCGAGACCCGGAGGAGTGAGGCCCCGGCCGGCCTACCGCCGGCTCCCGTGGATCCTCATCGACACCAGGTCGTCGGCCGAGACGTCGCGGTAGCCCTCGGCTGCCAGCTCGCGGATGAGCTCCGGCGTCACGCCGTGGATGCGGAACGCCACCAGGTCGTCGGCGGTGAGATCGCGGTAGCCGAGCTCGCCGAGCTCCTCGACGAACCGGGGCGTCACGCCGTGGATCCGGAAGGCGACGTAGTCGTCGAGCTCGAGGTCGCCGTAGCCGAGCTCGCGCATCTGGTCGATGAGCTCCGGCGTCGCACCGTGGATGCGGGTGGCGACGAGGTCGTCGAAGGTGGCGTCGAGCTGAGCCGGGGTCAGGCCCGTGAGGTCGGCGAGGCCCATCGTCTGGCCGAGGTTGTCGTGGTCACGGTGGAGCTCGAGATGGAGCCTGCCTGGGGCGCGCTCGTCGCGGGTGGCGGTCCAGTCACCGTGCAGGTCGGCACGAGCGACTCCGCCGATCAGCACAAGGACGCCTGTAAGGATGAGCGCTGCTCTCTTCATGTTTGGCCCCCGCCTCGTGGTCGTGGCTGCGTCGCCGTCGTGCAGGCTCGGCGAGCGCTGGTGCCCACCGGGTCTCTGCTCGGTTACGGGGGACAGGTCGCCGGTTACTCGGGTCCCTCGCGTTGCACCGGCGGGCCGGGCCCATCCTCCCGCAGGCACCTCCTCGAATGAGCCTCCCGAAAGGCCTTCGGCCGGCAGCGGCTCGTCGAGCAGCTCCCTGGATGGTGCAGCGATTGACAACCGCAGGCCGGAGACCAGCGGCGCATCGCGTCTTCAGCGAAGCCGGGGCCGTTGCCACCGAGCGGCAAGCTCGGGATCGCGGATTGCGTCTGAGCCGGAGTGGAGGATCCTCATGGCATCATGGAGGAGCGGACGATGGGGGAAAGCGTGGCCCAGAGCGCGACCAAGCTCACCTACGACGACCTGGTGCTCTTCCCGGAGGACGGGAAGCGGCACGAGCTCATCGAAGGGGAGCACTTCGTGACGCCATCGCCCAACGTGCGCCATCAAGAGATCGGGCAGAACGTGTTCCGCATCCTCGATGGCTTCGTCCGCGAGCGGCGGCTGGGCAAGGTCTTCGGGTTTCCGGTCGATGTCGTCCTCACCCGGCACGACGTGGTCGTGCCTGACGTGCAGTTCCTGAGCAAGGACCGGCTCGAGATCCTCACCGCGGCCAACCTAGGCGGGCCGCCGGATCTCGCCGTGGAGATCCTCTCGCCCAGCGGCCGGCGGCGGGACGAGGTGCTCAAGCGAGACCTCTACGAGAGAGCCGGGGTCGCCGAGTACTGGCTCGTCGACCCCGAGGCCGAGGCCGTGAAGGTCTTCGCGCGCGACGGTGGGCGCTACGGGCGGCCGCGACTGCTGGCACTGCGGGAGAGCGACGTGCTCTCGACGCCGCTGCTGCCCGGCCTCGAGATCCCGCTGGCCGCGGTGTTTGCCGAGTAGGAGGCGCCCGGCTCGGGGCTCGGCCCGTCGAAGGCGCCGCCTGTCGCCGGCTGCGCCACGGCCGGAGCTGCGCTACGCTGGTGGCGATGGACCCGCAGACCCGCGAACGCATGATCGGAGCCGTCACCTCGCGCCTCAAGTTTCCTCAGCTGCTGGCGATGACGGCGGCGCTCTTCATCCTCGACTTGCTGATCCCCGACCCCATCCCGTTCGTCGACGAGATCCTGCTCGGCCTGGCCACCGCCGTCTTCGCCCTCTGGCGGGAGCGGGTGCCGCCGCCGGCGCCCGAGAAGCCGCCGGAGAAGAACGTCACGCCGCCCCGCCCGGGCACGTAGCTCCCGCCGGCTCGGGGCCGCCCGGTCGCGCCGGTGACGGTGCAGGCGGAAGAGGCGGCGAACCTCTACGTCTCCATCTTCCCGCAGGAGGGCCCGTGCGGCTGGCTCAAGGACAGGTACGGCCTCTCGTGGTAGGTGGTGCCGTCTGCTCTGCCCAGGCTGCTGCAGGACCCGGACCCGCGGCTGGCGAAACGGGTGATGGAGGCGATGTCAGCTCCCCTGCTTCCGCCTTGGGACGAGTACCTCGTCGCCTACCGGGATCGGCCGGCCAGGGCTGCCCTCGGCGGCTCAGGCTGACGCGCTGGGAATGACGCCGCTGCCGGGCTCACGATCCGGCCGGTCGTGCGCTGCTTGCGGCGTTGTCTACTCTGCCCGCAGCGCCGTCTGCGGGTCGACCCTGGTGGCCCGGCGCGCCGGCACCAGCGCCGAGGCGAGCCCCACCGCCGCGAGCACCAGGGCGACGGCGGCGAAGGTCACCGGATCCGCCGCCGGCGTCGCGTAGAGCGTCGAGCCGAGGAACCGACCCAGCGCGAGCGCGGCAACCCCTCCCACCACGAGCCCCGCACCCACCAGGGCCGCACCGCGCCGCACCACGAGACGCAGGATGCGCGCCGGCGCCGCCCCCAGCGCCAGGCGCACGCCGATCTCGCGCGTCTGCAGGGCCACGAACTGGCTGATGACGCCGTAGATCCCCACCGCCGCGAGCAGCAGCGCGACGGCGGCGAAGGTGGCCATCACCTCGAGCTGGAACCGGGGGCGGCGCGCGGCACCGGCGACGCGCTCGCTCATCGGCTCGACGGTGGGAACCGGCAGGTCGGGAGCGAGGGACCAGATGGCGTGGCGCAGCGGCGCGGCGAGGGTGGCGGCGTCCTGGCGGGTGCGCACCAGCAACGTCATCCAGGGCCAGCTGGCGTCGGGGATGAAGAAGAGCGGCTGCGGCGGCTCGGCGAGCGCCACGTCCTGCACGTCCTCGCTGACGCCGACGATGCGCCGCCAGTTGGTGCCGTTGACGCCCATGGCGACGCGGCGGTCGAGCGGGTCCTGGTTGCCGAAGAGGGCGCGCGCGAAGGCCCGGGTGACGACGATCACCGCCGGCGCCTCGGGAGCGTAGTCGGCGGGCCGGAGTGCGCGACCGGCGAGCAGCCGCACACCGGCGGCGCGGAAGAAGCCCGGCGACACCGAGCGCCAGCGGACGAAGCGGGTCTCCCCCGGCCCCGCCGGCCGCCCCTCGACGGCGACGTCGATCGCCGTGCCGCCGCCGCTGAGCGGCTCGACGTTCGAGGAGCCGACGGCGACGACGCCGGGCAGGCCGCTCACGCGCTCCTCGATGGCGAGCAGCAGGCGCGCTCGCTCGTCGTCCGAGTAGCGCTGCGATGACGGCGCGAGGGGTACCGCGAGGACCTGCTGGCGGTCGACGCCGAGGTCGACCGCCTCGAGGCGGAGGAAGCTGGTGAGGAACAGGCCGGCGCCCACCAGCAGGGTCATGGCGAGGGCGAGCTCGGCGACCACCAGGGCGTCGCGGGTGCGGCTGCGGGTGCCGGTGGTGCGCAGGCCGGTGGCCGCCTCGCGCAGGCCGCCCGCCGAGACGGTGAGGGCGGGAAGGAGGCCGAAGACCACCGCGGTGAGGGCCGCCACGGCGGCAGCGAAGGCGAGCACGCCGCCGTCGACGGCGATGGCGGCTGCGGGGTGGACGTCCGCGGGCAGGAGCCGCCGCAGCAGGGGTACGGCGCCGGCGGCGAAGAGCGCGCCGCCCAGGGCGCCGCAGGCGGCGAGCACGACGCTCTCGGTGAAGAGCTGGCGGGCGATGCGGGCGCGGCCGGCGCCGAGGGCGGCGCGCACGCCGATCTCGCGACGGCGTCGCGCGGCGCGGCCGAGCAGCAGGTTGGAGACGTTGGCGCAGGTGAGCACTAGCAGCAGCCCGACCGCTCCCATCAACAGCCACACGGTGCGCTCGACGGGCGCCGGCACCAGCCAGCGGCGCAGCGGCGTGACGTGGAAGCCCCAGCCGCCGTTGGTCTGCGGGTACTGCGCTCCCAGCCGCGCCGCGATCCCGCGCAGCTCCGCGGCGGCGCCGGCGCGATCGACGCCATCGGCGAGGCGGCCCACGACGGAGAGCTCGTGGTCCTCGCGCTCGGCCCGAGGGTCGAGGCGCAGCGGCAGCCAGAGGTCGGGGTCTCCCGGCGACTCGAAGCCGCGCGGCATGACGCCGACTACCTTCACCGGCGCGCCGTCGAGGTCGATGGTGCGGCCGAGAACGGCGGGGTCGCCGCCGAGCTCGCTCTGCCAGGCGCGGTAGCTGAGCACCGTCACCTGCTCGCCGCTCTCGACCTCGGCGGACGTCGGCACGCGTCCCAGCGTGGGGGGAACGCCGAGGAGGGGAAAGTAGTCGGCGGTGGCGGTCACACCGGTCAGGCGCGTCGGCTCGCCGCGGCCGAGCAGGGCCACCTCGCGGTCGCCGAGGGCGGCGAGCAAGCGGAAGGAGCGGCTCTGCTCGCGAAGGTCGCGAAAGGTGGGTGCCGAGACCGAGAAGTCGTCACCCGCGGGGGTGGTCTCGATGACGCGCACCAGCCGCTCCGGGGAGGCGTAGGGCAACGGCCGCAGGACGACGGCGCGCAGCACGCTGTAGACGGCGGCGGTGGCGCCGATTCCGAGGGCGAGCGTCAGCACCGCCACCGTCGCGAACCCGGGGCCGCGCCGGAAGCTGCGCAGGGCGAATCGGAGATCCTGCAGGATGGTCGTCATGAAGCTCCTCTCGCGGCGGTCGTGGTCGCGCGCCGCACGGGGCCAGCAAGAGGTGTGCCGGGAGGGCGGCGGGTGGAAGGGCCACGGCGACAAGAGTTGCAGCCGGTGTCGTGTCCCGGGACCGCCCTCGCCGTCGCGATCGCGGGACGCGGCCGGCTGGCGGCAGAGTGCGCCGCCCCCACACGAGCGTGTTGTATGTTCTGTACGTGAGGGCCCTACGAGTCAACCTCGACCAGAAGCTCCTGGCGAAGCATCGGCGGCGGAGGCCCTCGCCATGACCCTGCGCCACCGCCTCGTGCCGGCCTCGCTCCTGGCTCTCCTCGTGGCCGCCACGGCGCCCGCGCTGGCCGCGACCGCGCCGGGCCTCGCCGGCACCGTCTTCCTCGACCGCAACGGCAACGGCAGCCGCGACGCGGGCGAGCCGGGCGTCGCTGGGGCCCGCGTTTCCGACCAGCAGCACACGGTGCTCTCCGACGCCGACGGCCGCTGGGCGATCGCCGAGCGCGGCGGTCACGGCCTCGTCGACGTCGGAGCGCCCGCCGGCTACCGCGTCGAGGGGAGCTTCTGGCGGGCCGTGGACGCGAGCGCTCCCGCGGGCGCCGTTGACTTCGCCCTGCTCGCGGCACCCAGCCCGCGCGCGTTCACCTTCATCCACGCCTCCGACCCCCACACCAGCGAGCAGAGCGTCGGCCGGCTGCGCGCCGCGCGCGCCCTCGTCGAGCGGTACCGGCCTGACTTCGTGCTGATGACCGGCGACCTGGTCAAGGACTCGCTGCGGGTGGGCGAGGAGCAGGCGCGTGCCTACTACGACCTCTACCTCGGCGAGATCCGCCGCTTCCCGGTGCCGGTGTGGAACGTGCCCGGCAACCACGACAACTTCGGCATCGAGCGCCACCTGTCGCTGGTGAGCCCCCAGCACCCGCTCTACGGCAAGGCGATGTACCGCCAGCGGCTGGGGCCGAACTACTACTCGTTCGACTACGGCGGCGTGCACTTCGTGGGCCTCGACACGGTGGACATCGACGACCTCTGGTACTACGGTCACGTCGACGCGCTGCAGCTCGAGTGGCTGGCCGGTGACCTGGCGACCCTGCCGCCGTCGATGCCAGTGGTGACCTTCAACCACATCCCGTTCGTGAGCGCCGTCGAGGTCCTCGGCGGCTACAGCGACGAGCCGCCGGCCCCGACTACGATCCGCATCGCCGGCAAAGAGCAGTTCCGCCACTCGGTGTCGAATGTCGGCGAGGTGCTGGCGACGCTCGCCGGCCACCCCTACCCGCTCGCACTCGCCGGGCACATGCACGCCCGCGAGACGCTGCGCTACGAGGCCGGCCCGGTGGTGACCCGCTTCGAGCAGGCGGCGGCGATCGTCGGCCCCAATGAGGCCGGGCCGCTGACGATGGCCTCCGGCCTCACCCTCTACCGCGTCGCGGACGGCAGGATCGACGCCGGCACCTTCCTGCCGCTCGACCCACCGCAGCCCTGACGGGCGCCGGCGCGCGGCGCCCCGAGGCCCCCCAACCCAAGCGGCTCGCGGCGAGCCCGCTCTAGCCCGCGCGTTCGAGACCTAGAGTTGGGGCCAGCGCCGCGCGGGCGCGGCCGGGCAGGATCTCCTCCGCGACGCGCTCTCCCGACTCGCAGCCCCCCTCCATGAACCCCTGGGCACTCTGCGAGGTGTGCTCGCCGGCGAAGTGGAGGTTGCCCACCCGGCGCCCCTCCTCGCCGCCGAAGCCTGTCCACTGGCCGGGGCGGTAGGAGGCGTAGCTGCCGCGCGTCCACGGAAAGCTGGGCCAGGTGAAGCGCGCCTGCTTGTCGAGGCGCACGGCGGCGACGCCGGGGAAGAGGCGATCGAGGTCGCGGGTGAAGGCGGCGGCCTGCTCGGCCGCCGTGCCGCTCGCCAGCTCGAGGCCGTGGCGGCCGCCGGTGAAGTTGGTGAGGATGCCAGTGGTGCCCGGCTGCAGGCGGCTGGTCTCCCAGCTGAGCTGGTAGGCGAGATCGGTGATGGTGCTGCCGTTGGAGCGGTATCCCGCTTCGGGCTGACGCCAGAGCCGCTCGCTGAAGCCCACCATCAGTTTCGAGTTGGTGCCGTAGCCGAGCTCGCGGATGGCGCGGCGCTGCACCTCGGGGATGCGCAAGCCGTCGTCGAGACGGATCGCCGGCCCCGGCGCCTCGCCGCGCAGCATGGTGAAGGGCACGGCGACGACGACGTGGTCGGCGGTCAGATCCTCGCTGCTGGCGCCGCGCCGGACGCTGACGGCGAACGTGCCGTCGGCACGGCGGGCGATGGCCTCGACGCGGGCGCCGGTCTCGACGCGGTCGCCGAGCCGCTCGGCGAGCGCGTGCGGGATGCGGTCGTTGCCGCCGCGCACGTGGAAGCGCTCGTCACTGTCGCCAAACATGCGGAAGGAGGAGGGGTGGGGGTCGAGCATGAGCAGCACGTTGAGCGCCGACTGCTCACCCAGCTCGAGGCCGTATTCGGTGGTGTAGCCGACGTCGAGCAGCGACTTCATCCACGGCTCGGCGGCGACGCTCGCCAGCCAGTCGGCGGCGGAGGTGGTGTCGAAGGGCTCGCCGCCCGCCGGCTCGCGGTGGGTGACCCAGTCGCCTTCGAGGGTGGAGAGGTCGGCGATCAGCCGGTCGGAGACCGGCACGAAGGCGCGCACCACCTCTTCCTCGCTGACGCGGCGGCCGGCGAAGAAGTAGGCGTCGGCGTCGAGCCCGGGATCGTCGAAGACGTAGTCATCGAGCGGGATGGCGAGCTCCTCGACCAGGCGGCGGAGGGCGATGTGGCGGGTGTCGATGAGCTCGCCACCGAGCTCCGCCACCTGGCCGTCGGGGAAGAGGTCGCGCAGGCTGTACATGCGACCGCCGACGCGATCCTGCCCCTCGAGAACACGAACGGCGACGCCACGCTGGTGGAGACGGTGGGCGGCAGTCAGGCCGGCGATGCCGGCGCCGACGACGAGCACCTGCGGGCCGCCCCGCCGCGGTGGCACCTGGAAGGGACGGCAACCGGCGAGGGCGAGGCCGGTGGCAGCGGCCGTCCCGCGCAGGAACTGGCGGCGGTCGATGCCCGCCCTGCGTGCCTCACGGCAGGCGCCCACCACCTCCTCCACCGGGCGGCCGCTGTCAGCCGCGAGACGCGCCAGGCGGAAGGAGCGACGGAGCAAGCCGAAGAGTGGCGTGCGCGACATGGGTTGGGCCGGGTAGCCTGGTGGATTCTAGTCGCGATCCACGGTCGTCGCGTCTGCGGACGCCAAGCTCGCCACGCGCCGCCGCGGGCCGGTTGTGGCCCGGCCCCGGCCGGCGCGTCAGCTCGACGAGGAACGGGCGCGCTCGGCGCTCTCCGCCGCGCGCGCCGCCAGCAGCTCGCGCTCGCGCTCGTTGCGGGTGAGCGCCGCCGCGCGCTCGAGCTCGACGCGCGCCTCGTCGTGGCGCCCGAGCCGGGCGAGCAGATCGCCGCGCACGCTCGGCAGCAGGTGATAGCTCGCCAGCGCCGGCTCGCCGGTGAGGGTGTCGACGAGGTCGAGGCCAGCCTGCGGGCCGAAGGCCATGGCGAGGGCGACGGCGCGGTTGAGCTCGACGATCGGCGACGGAGAGACCTGGGCGAGCGTCGCGTAGAGCGCGGCGATGCGCACCCAGTCGGTGTCTTCGGCCGCCGGCGCCCGCGCATGGCACGCGGCGATGGCGGCCTGCAGTGCGTACGGGCCGAGCCCGCCGCCGAGGGCTTCGGCGCGCTCGAGGGCGGCGAGGCCGCGGCGGATGAGCAGCCGGTCCCAGAGGGCGCGGTTCTGCTCCAGGAGGAGGATAGGTTCCCCGGCCTGGCCCACCCGGGCTCGCGTGCGCGAGGCCTGGATCTCCATCAGCGCCACCAGGCCGTGCACCTCGGGCTCCTGCGGCATCAGCTCGGCGAGGATGCGGCCCAGGCGCAGCGCGTCCTCGCAGAGGGCGGGACGCAACCAGTCCTCACCGGCGGTGGCCGAGTACCCCTCGTTGAAGATCAGGTACATGACGGCGAGCACCGACGAGAGACGGGCGGCGCGCTCGGCGCCGCGGGGGATCTCGAAGGGGACCTGCGCCTCGGCGAGCGTCTTCTTGGCACGCACGATGCGCTGCGCGACCGTGGGCTCGGGGACGAGGAAGCCGCGGGCGATCTCCTCGGTGGTGAGGCCGCCGAGCAGCCGCAGGGTCAGCGCGACCCGCGCCTCGGTGGAGAGCACCGGATGGCAGGCGATGAAGACCAGTCGCAGCAGGTCGTCCCCGATGTCGTCGTCGATGGCGGCGACGAGGTCGTCGTCGCCGGCCGCCTGCCGTTCGTCGCGGTCGCGGCCGAGCTCCTCGTGCTTGCGCGCCAGCATCTGCCGACGGCGCAGGTGATCGAGGGCGCGGTTCTTGGCGGTGGCCATCAGCCAGGCGCCGGGGTTGTCGGGAACCCCCGACTCCGGCCAGCGCTCGAGGGCGGCGACGAGGGCGTCCTGCGCCAGCTCCTCGGCGAGGCCGACGTCGCGCACCATGCGGGTGAGCCCGGCGATCAGCCGCGGCGACTCGATCCGCCACGCCGCCTCGATGGTGCGGTGGGTGTCGGCCGCCATCGCGGCCGATTAGAGCACCACCGGGGGCCCATCGTCGCCGGCGGGTCGGCTGACGTGCCACGGGCCTGGATGGCGACGGCGGAGCGCCGTGGGGGGCTCCGCCGTCGCCGGGTCGGTGGTCCTAGGCGCGGCCGCCGCCGCCCCGGCGCTAGCCGCGGCCCACCGGCTGCGCCGGCGGCGGCGCGAAGCCGGTGACCTCCTGCCGGACCTCGGCGGGGAAGTCCGCGAGCTCCTGCACCTGGCGGACCTCGATGGTGTCGCCCTCCGACGCCGGGCAGCGCAGCGCCCAGGCGATGGCCTCGTCGCGTGACTTGACGTCGATCATCCAGTAGCCGCCGAGCACCTCCTTGGCCTCGGCGAACGGGCCGTCGGTGGCCGTCGGTTTGCCGCCGCCGAAACTCACCCGGGCGCCGGTCGACGGTGGGTGGAGGCCGTCGAGGGCTAGCAGCACGCCCGCCTTCTGCAGCTGCTCGTTGTACTTCATCATCGCCGCCACTAGCTTGGCATCGGGCGCCGCACCCGGCGCCGCCTTCTCGTACCCCTTGGGAATCATCAGCATCATGAAGCGCATGGTGGTCTCCTTTCGGGTCGTCTACAGGGTGCGACGAACAGGGGTGGTCTGAATCGACATCTTCGCCGTCACTTCGTCGACGCGGCGCTCGCGCGCAGGGCGTCGAGACTCCACGGCCCGGGCCCGGCGGCCGAGACGTACAACCACACGAAGCAGTAGAGCGCCGCCGGGATGCCCTGGTTGATGGTCGGCCAGAAGCTCTGCGGAAAGTGGAACTGGAAGTAGGCGACCGCCATCTCCCCGGCGAGGAGGAAGGCGACCGGACGGGTGAAGAGGCCGAGCAGCAGCAGGGCGCCGCCCACCAGCTCGAGGGCGCCGCCGACGCCCATCTGGGAGAGCAGCGGCGCGGTGCCGCCCGCCGGCGGCATCCCCACCGGGAAGGCGAAGAGAATCGTCGAGCCGGCGGTGATGTAGATGAAAGCGGCGACGATGCGCAGGACGCTGCGCAGCTGCGGGGCCCAACCGATCCAGCTGGCGACGAGCTTCTGTGAGTTCATGACGGATTCCTCCTTTACTTCGACGACGATCGAGCCTGACCGCGATCGACACGCGCCGCAAGAGCCGCACCGATCGGGTGGCCCGGACCCGACTCTCCCGTCGCAAGCCTAGCCGGCGCCGGCGCGGGTGCGGCACCGGCAGCAAGGCGGCGCCGCCGCGAAGCCGCCGCCCGGAGGCCTCGCCGCGGCGCAGGTCATGGCGTGGTGGCGAGGACCCAGGCGTTGTGCAACGAGTGCGAAAGGATGAGCGGCGTGGCGCGCCGCGTGCTGGCGAAGAACCTTCTGACCGACCCACCAGGCGTGAAGGGCGTAGGCCATCGCAGGCAGGTAGGCTGTCCCCACCACCAACACGAGCTCGAAGAGCCGGCGGCCCCGCGTTCCGGCAGCCGGCAGCGCCCCCTCGGCGACCACGCCGACCTACTCGGCTTCGGGGGGCGTATCCGGCCCCAGCGACTGGGCGTCCGGCATATCGCGGAGGAGCGCGGTCGCCGCCTCCACGTAGTCCCTCGGCACCAGCAGCCGCGCCGGACCGGTGAGCACGTTGAAGCCGGCGCCGACCCGCCCGGCGCCGAAGAGGTCCTGCAGGCCGTCGCCCTGCTTGGAGTAGGGGATCCCCTCCTCGAGAAGGAGCGACTCCACGAAGGCGATCTCGGCGGGGTCGCCGGTTTCGAGCACGGTCACGAGCTCGAGGTCGGGAACCTCCGGGGCCGGCGGCGGCGGGGTGGTCACCAGCGCCACGCCACAGTCGGCGCACTCGACGAAGCCGTCGCGGTACTCGCCACCGCACTCGGGGCAATACATCATGCGACAGCTCCCCTCTGTG
This sequence comes from Thermoanaerobaculia bacterium, assembly GCA_963837455.1. Lineage (GTDB taxonomy): Bacteria > Acidobacteriota > Thermoanaerobaculia > Multivoradales > JAIOJS01 > DASYQD01. Next base: position 1,235,004 of record CAWINM010000001.1, read on the forward strand.
CGCGGCAGTCCGCTCGGCGGGGCCGCAACCCGGAGTGATGCCTCATGCTACACGACTTGCGCAGCCGCCGGCGGCAGTGTCGCCGGACCATCGTCGAGATGAGCGGTGCCGCCGCCGCTCTGCCGCCCGACGGCGGCCGCGCAACTCGAGGCCTGGCTGTCCTCGCTAGTCCATCTGCCTCCTCAGCACCGTCGGGATGTCGTAGTCGTCCACCCCCGACCAGTTGGGCCCGTAGCCGCCCGAGTCCTCCGTCGCGTGCTGCGCCAGCACCTTCTTGAAGAAGGGCACCTCGTCGGTGTCGTCCTCGGACGCTCGCGTGTCGGCCGGGCGCGGCTCTGTCCCCGATGCCGGCGGTGTGGGCAGTGCCGGCGGCGGCACGAAGTCGGCGACCGGCTCGGCGGCGGCGAGCGACGGCCGCACCACCGAGAGCGCGCGCCGCTGCTCGACCGGTGAGCGCTCGATGGGCGGCGACGCCACCGCCCGCGGCGGCGTCAGCAGCGGCCGCGGCTCCGCCGCCGGCAGCATGCCGCGGGCCTGGTACTTGAAGCCGGTGGCGATCACCGTCACCTTCATCTCGTCCTCGAGGTTCTCGTCGATCACCATGCCGGAGATGATGTTGGCGTCGGGGTCGACGGCCTCCTGGATGATGCGGCAGGCCTCGGCCACCTCGTAGAGCGTGAGGTCGCGGCCACCGGAGACGTTGAGCAGCACGCCGCGGGCGCCCTCGATCGAGGTCTCCTCGAGCAGCGGCGAGCTGATGGCGCGCTGCGCCGCCTCGACGGCGCGGCTCTCGCCGCGGGCGACGCCGGTGCCCATCAGCGCCATGCCCATGCCGGTCATGATCGCCCGCACGTCGGCGAAGTCGACGTTGACCTCGCCGGGGATGGTGATGAGGTCCGAGATCCCCTGCACCGCCTGCCGCAGCACGTCGTCGGCGATGAGGAACGCCTCGGTGAGCGGCGTGCCGCGGTCGACGAAGTTGAGCAGGCGCTCGTTGGGGATGGTGATCAGGGTGTCCACCGCGCCGCGCAGCTCGTCGACGCCGCGCTCGGCGAGGCCCATGCGGCGCCGCCCCTCGAAGGAGAACGGCTTGGTGACCACCGCCACCGTCAGGGCGCCGATCTCGGCGGCGAGCGAGGCGATGATCGGCACCGCGCCGGTGCCGGTGCCGCCGCCCAGACCGGCGGTCAGGAACACCATGTCGGCGCCCTCGAGCAGCTGCAGGATCCTGTCGGTGTCCTCGAGCGCCGCCTTGCGCCCCATCTCGGGGTCACCGCCGGCGCCGAGGCCGCGGGTGAGCGCCGGCCCGAGCTGCATCTTCACCGTCGCGCGGCACTTCTTGAGCGCCTGCAGGTCGGTGTTGGCGGCGATGAACTCGATGCCGCGCAGGCGGGCGTCGATCATGCGGTTGACGGCGTTGCCGCCACCGCCACCGACGCCGAACACCTTGATGCGTGCCGGCGGCAGTCCCTCCTCGTCGAGGGTGATCCCCGTGGTCTCTGCCTTGTCCTGGTCGTCGAAGAGGATCATGTCGAGCTCCTTTGGCTCCAGCGTCCGGAAGACCTACAGCAAGTCCGAGAACATGCTCTTGAGGGTGCCCATGAGGTGGCGCATCGAACGCGGCTGCTTGCGGCCGCTGCGGGCCTTGCGCTTCTCGGCGGTGAGGCCGTAGAGCAGCAGGCCGGAGGCGGTGCACCAGGTCGGGCAGTTGATGACGTCGACGAGGCCGCGCAGGCCGACCGGCAGCCCGTAGCGGACGGAACAGTTGAAGATCTGCTCGCCGAGCTCGAGCAGGCCGTCGAGCTGGGCGCCGCCGCCGGTGAGCACGACGCCGGCGCGCGGCGGCTCGGTGATGCCGACGCGCTGGAGGTCCTGCTGCACCATCTGGAAGAGCTCCTCGCCGCGCGGCTGCAGGATCTCGCACAGCTCGCGCTTGGGCACCACGCGGGTGCCGCCGCCGGCCACCGTCGGCACCGTGACCCCTTCCTCGTCGGAGACCAGCGAGGCGAGGCAGCAACCCTTCTCGAGCTTGATGCGCTCGGCCTCGGCGAAGGGGGTGCGCAGGACGGTGGCGAGGTCGCTGGTGAAGTGGCCGGCGCCCACCGGCACCACGGCGCTGTGCTGCACCTCGCCGTCGCCAAAGAGGGCGAAGGTGGTGGTGCCGGCGCCGACGTCGACGAGCAGGCAGCCGAGCTCGCGCTCGTCGTGAGTGAGCACCGCCTCGGCAGTGGCGAGGGCCTCGAACACCACTTCCACCACCTCGATGCCGGCGCGGTTGACGCAGGTGAGCAGCGTCTTGCTGCGCGTCGCCTGCCCGGTGACCAGGTGCACCGACACCTCGAGCCGGCTGCCCAGCATCTGCATCGGGTCGGCGATGCCGCCCTGCTCGTCGACCACGAACTCCTGGGGGATGGCGTGCAGGATCTCGCGGTCGGCGGGCAGCGGCGCCGACTGCGCCGCCTCCAGCACGCGCGAGATGTCCTGGAAGCTGATCTCGCGGTCGCGCCGCGAGACGGTGACCATGCCGCGCGAGTTCATCGCCCGCACGTCGGCGCCGGCGATGCCGACGTAGGCGCGCGACACCTCGACGCCGGCCATCACCTCGGCCTCCTCGCACGCCTGCTTGAGCGCCTCGACGGCGGCCTCGACGTTGACGATGTTGCCACGGCGCGTGCCGCGGTTGGCGGCGCGCCCCTTGCCCACCACCTCGAGGGCGCCGTCCTCGCAGCGCTGGGCGATGAGCACGCCCACCTTCGAGGAGCCGATGTCGATGCCGACGATGTACGGATCCGGCTTGGCCATTGTGGTGTCATCCCTCTGTGTGCGAGCCGTCTCTTCCCTCCACGGGCGGGCCTGCCGGGCGAGCGGGCGCGTCCGCGGGGCGAATCACCAGTCGCCGCGGCGAGCGGAGGTCGGCCTCGCCGACCGCCGGCACGCGGCGCAAGATCTCGGGCAACATCCGCTGCAGGTTGGTCACCGCCGAACCGACGGTGCCCGCCTGGAGCAGCAGCGGGTAAGGCAATGCCGCGGTGACGACGCGGTGCTCGCCGTCCCCCAGGGGCTCGATCTCGGTGGCCTCGAGCCCCCAGGCCGGCTGGGCCCGACGCAGCTCGGCGACGAGGTCGAGCGCTGCCTGCACCGGCACCGGGCCGGGGAGGTGGTAGCGGACTACCAACAGCCCGGCCGGCCGCCCACGCGGGCACGGCGCGATGGGCATACCGGCGCCGTCGAGGAACTCGAGCCCGTCGTCGGTGGCGAGCAGGGCCACCGGTTGGCGCTCCACCACCGAGACGCGCAGGCGGTCGGGGAGCTCGCGGCGCAGCTCCACCGAAGCCACCCAGGGGTGGGCGGAGAGACGGCGCCGCACGCCCTCGAGCGACACCGCGAGCACATGGCGGCCGACGAGCGGGGCGAGGTTCGCCTGCATCCAGGCGGCGGAGACGCGCGCCCCGGCGTCGACCTTGACCTCGCGGATGAGGAAGTAGGGGGAGTAGAGCAGCCAGACCACGACGCCCACCGGCAGCGCCACCACCAGCAGCGCGCGCAGGGCGGCGCCGGCGAGCAGCGCGGCGACGCCGCTCTTGCGCCGGCGGCGGATGCCGAAGGGCCGTCGCAGCGGCGTCGGGCCATCGTGCGCCGGCAGGTCGCGCGCCAGGCCGGGCGCGCGCAGCGGCAGCAGCGAGCCGCGCATGGGCAGCACCTCGCTCATGCCTCCTCCCGCGCGCGCGGGGCGCTGCTGCCGCCAACCGCCGGTGCCCCACCCCGGGCTCCCATCCTGCCTCTGCCGGCTCGACCCCCCGGGTCTCGCACCCCGGGGGGACCTCCCGGCCAGCGCCGCACGGCGACACCCATCACGACGGCGCCTCCGTCACCAGCTGCTGCGCCAGGCGCACGACGTCGCCGGCACCGAGGGTGAGCACCACCTCGCCGGGCCCGACGCTCGCGGCGAGCTGCGGCCCCAGCTCGCGCCAGTGAGACACGTAGCGCACGTTGCGATGACCGGAGGCGCGCGCCGCATCTACCACCAGCTCGCCGGAGACGCCAGGGATGGGCTCCTCGCGCGCCGCGTAGACGTCGGTGACCCAGGCGCTGTCGGCGCCGAGCAGCGAGCGACCGAAGTCGCTCGCCAGCTGCAGCGTGCGCGAGTAGAGGTGGGGCTGGAAGACGACGTGCAGTCGGGCTCCCGGGAAGGCCTCGCGTGCCGCGGCGAGGGTGGCCGCCACCTCCGCCGGGTGGTGCGCGTAGTCGTCGACCACGGTGGCGCCGCGGAAGCTGCCCAGTCGTTCGAAGCGTCGGTGGACGCCCTTGAAAGCGGCGATGCCCCTGGCGATGGCGTCGAAGTCGAGGCCGACGGCGAGCGCCACGCCGATGGCGGCGAGGGCGTTCTGGACGTTGTGGCGTCCCGGCAGCGGCACCGCCACCTCGCCGAGCACGCCGCGCTGCAGGTGGCGCACCGTAAAGCGGCTGCCGCCGGCCGTCGAGCGGGTGTCGAGCGCCACCAGATCGGCCTGCGGCGAGAAGCCATAGGTGAGCACGCGCCGCCCGGCGAGACGCGGCAGCAGCGTTTGCACGTTGGCGTCGTCGAGGCAGGTGATGATCTGGCCGAAGAAGGGCACCGTCGAGGCGAACTGCTCGAAGGCGGCCTCGATGTCGGCGAGATCGCGGTAGGTGTCGAGGTGGTCGACGTCGATATTGGTGATCACCGCCAGCACCGGCGAGAGGCGCAGGAAGCTGCGGTCGAACTCGTCCGCCTCGGCCACCAGGTACCAGCTCTTGCCCAGGCGGGCGCCGGTGCCGGAGACGCGCAGGCGGCCGCCGACGATCACCGTCGGGTCGAGCCCGGCCTCGGTGAGGATGGTGCCCACCAGTGAGGTGGTGGTGGTCTTGCCGTGGGTGCCGGCGATGGCGATGCCGTACTTGAGCCGCATCAGCTCGGCGAGCATCTCGGCGCGGCGGATGACGGTGATGCCGCGATCGCGCGCGGCGACGATCTCGACGTTGTCGTCGCGGATCGCCGAGGAGCGCACCACCAGGTCGGCGCCGTCCACCTGCTCGCCGGCGTGGCCGATCCACACCGTGACGCCGAGCTCCTCGAGCCGGCGGGTCGTCTCGCTCGCCGCTTTGTCCGAGCCGGTGACGACGAGGTCGTAGTCGAGCAGCACCTCGGCGATGCCGCTCATGCCGGCGCCGCCGATGCCCACGAAGTGGACGCGGTGCAGCCCCGCCATCTGGCGGAACATCGAGGTGGCGGCGGCTTCGGAGCTCATGCCGGCACCTGCGGCGCGGCCGCCGGGCGGCCGGCGACCTCCGCCAGACGATCGACGATGGCGTCAGCCGCTCCGCGGCGCGCGAGACGACGTGCTGCGTCTGCCATCTCCTGCAATGTCGCGAAGGAGCTGCGCGCCGCGGTCCCGGTTCCGCCCGCACCATCGTTCACCGGCGTCGTGCCGGCGATCAGCTCGGCGAGCAGGGCGGCGAGGCGCTCGGGGGTGGCGTCGTCGCCCCTGAGCACCCGCGCCGCACCAGCACGCTCGAGGGCCTCGGCGTTGCCCTGCTGGTGTCCGGCGGCGATGGCCAGCGGCACCAGCACCGAGGGGCGGCCGGCGGCGCACAGCTCGGCGAGGGTGATGGCGCCGGCGCGCGAGACGACCAGGTGGGCGCCGGCGAACGCCGCCGCCACGTCGTCGATGAAGGGCACCACCTCGACGCCGCCGGCGAGCTCGGCCGCGATCACCGGGCTGCCGGCATCGGCCGCCTCCCAGCTCGCGCGCGCCGCCTCGACGTGCGCCTTGCCGCACTGGTGCACGACGCGCAGAGAGACGCCGACGGGGAGCTCGAGCATCGCCACCGCCGCCGGCACCAGCTCGTTGAGCTGCCGCGAGCCCTGGCTGCCGCCGAGCACCAGGAGGCTCAGCCGCGATCCGCGCGGCAGCTGCGCCGGAATGGCGAAGAGCTCCTCGCGCACCGGCACGCCGGTGAGCCAGCTCGGGCAGCGCAGCGCCTCCCCCGCCGCGGGGAAGGCGACGCAGGCGCCGGCGGCGAAGCGCGACAGCACACGGTTGGCGGTCCCCGGCGCGGCATTGGGCTCGAAGAGCACCACCGGCCTGCCGGCCAGGCGCGCTCCCAGCACCGGTGCCGCCGAGGCGTAGCCGCCGGTACCGAGAACGGCGTCAGGCGCGAGGTGCCGTGCCAGGCCGCGAGCACGCCAGGTCGAGGAGGCGAGGGTGAGCGCCGCCCGCGCCTTGCCGAGGGGGCTGCGCCCGAGCACCGGCCGAGCCGGCAGGGCGTGGAAAGGCAGGCCGCCGCGTAGGGTCTCCCCCGCCGCCGGCACCAGCCGGGCCTCGTACCCCTGCGGGCTGCCGACGAAGCTGGCGTGCCCGCCGCGGCGCGAGAGCGCGGCCGCCACCGCCAGCGCCGGAAAGATATGGCCGCCGCTACCGCCGCCGGCGAGCAGCACGTGCAGGCCCTCGACCGAGCGGCGGGAACCGCTCGTCGTCGTCTCGGTGGCGGGGGGACACCAGTCGGCCAGGCCCCGCGGAGGGGGTTGGGGGGGCGGCACCGGGCCGCGCCCGCGAGGGGCGATCTCAGCCATGCTGCGAGACGTTGAGCACCAGCCCGCTGGCGATGAGGGCCATCACCAGCGCGCTGCCGCCGTAGGTGAGGAAGGGCATGGGAACGCCGGTCGAGGGGAGCAGCGACAGCACCACCGAGCAGTGCAGCAGCGCCTGCATGACGAGAAGGCCCGAGAGCCCCCAGGCGAGATAGCGCCCGAAGGCATCGGGGGCGCGGGCCCCTGCCAGCGCCCCCTTCCACGCCACCACCGCGAAGAGGGCGAGCAGGCCGAGACCGCCCACCAGGCCGAGCTCCTCGCCGACGATCGAGAAGATGAAGTCGGTGTGCGGGTAGGGCAGGTAGTAGAGCTTCTGCGCGCCGTGGCCGAGGCCGCGGCCGAGCACACCCCCCGAGCCCACCGCGATCAACGACTGCATCACCTGGAAGCCGCTGCCGAGCGGGTCGCGCTCGGGGTCGAGGAAGGTGAGCAGACGCTCGCGCCGGTAGGGGGAGAGCCAGGCGGCGAGCGCCACCAGCGGCAGCACCACCGCCACGGCGGCGCCGATGTAGCGCCAGGAGAGGCCGCCGAGGAAGAGCACCAGGCAGGTCACCCCGGCGAGCACCAGCGCCGCCGACATGTGGGGCTCGAGCAACACCAGGAGCGCCATCAGCCCGGCGGCGCCGAGCACCGGCACCAGCAGCTCGCGGCCATTGACGCGGTCGGGCTTGCGCTCGAGCTGGTAGGCGAGGAAGACGACGAGGGCGAGCTTCGCCACCTCGGAGGGCTGCACCGAGAGGCCGCCGAGGAAGAGCCAGCGGTGGGTCTGGTTGAGCTGCGGCGCGAACAGCACGGCAACGAGCAGCGCCAGCGAGCCGCCGAGCATGAGGTACACCAGCCACGGCTCGCGCAGTCGCCGATAGTCGAGGTGCATGGCGGCGAGCATCAGCGCCACGCCGACGGCGGCCGCCACCGCCTGCTTGACGAGAAACGGGTTCCACTGCGAGTCGCTGTCGCGGGCGATGGCGGCGCTCGCCGAGTACACCATCACCAGCCCGAAGCCCACCAGCGCGAGCACGGTCGTGAAGAGCAGCTTGTCGAAAGCTAGCTTCTTCGCCACGTCGCCTCGTCGTCGCCGGCCGTCGGCGTGGACGCCGCTCCGGAGAGCCCCCTGACGAGCTCCTGGAAGACCTCGCCGCGGTGGTGGTAGTTGCGGAACTGGTCGAAGCTCGCGCAAGCCGGCGAGAGCAGCACCACCTCACCGGCGCGGGCGGCGGCGGCGGCCGCCGCCACCGCCACCTCGAGCCGCTCGCTGTCGTGATACGGCGCCACCCCTGCGAGCTCCCGCCGGAAGCGCGCTGCCTCCTCGCCGATCAGGTAGGCACGGCGCACCTTGCGGCGGATGAGCTCCCGCAGCTGGTCGCCGAGGCCCGTGCCCTTCCCGCGGCCACCGAGGATCAGGTGGACGCTGCCGTCGGGGAAGCCGGCGAGCGCCATCGCCGTGGCGCCGACGTTGGTCCCCTTGCTGTCGTCGAAGTAGCGGACGCCGGCCACCTCACCCAACGGCTGGGTGCGGTGCGGCAGCCCCTCGAAGCGACGCAACGCCGCCGGCAGCGACGAGGCCGGGGCGCCGGCGGCGAGTGCCAGCAGCCCTGCCGCCATGGCGTTCTCGAGGTGGTGCGGCCCCGGCAGCGGCAGGTCTCCGACGGCGAAGAGGGTCGTCCCCGACGGCGTCTCCACCACCTCCTCCCCCACCAGCGCACAGCCGTCGACGACGGCGCCCCGCCGCGAGAAGGTGCGCCGGCGCGACGGCACCGGCAGCGCCGCCACCATCGCGTCGTCGGCGTTGAGCACCGCCACGTCGTCCGCTCCCTGGCGCAGGAGGATCCGCCGCTTGGCGGCTGCATAGGCCGCCATGTCGGGATAGCGGTCGAGGTGGTCGGGGGAGAGATTGAGCAGCGCGGCGGCGCGCGGGCGGAAGGTGTCGGTGGCCTCGAGCTGGAAGCTCGAGAGCTCGACGACGAAGGTGCGCCCGGGGGTGCCGTCGGCCACTGCGGTGAGCGGCAGCCCGATGTTGCCGCACACCTCGACGGCGCGCCCGGCGCTGGCGAGCAGGTGCCCGGTCATCGCCGTCGTCGTCGACTTGCCGTTGCTGCCGGTGATGCCGACCACCGGCCCGTCGAGGAAGGGGAAAGCGAGCTCGACCTCGGCGATCACCGGCACGCCGCGCCGCCGCGCATCGGCGAGCAACGGCCGGTCCCCCGGCACGCCGGGAGACAGCACGACGCCATCGATGCCGGCCGGCAGCGCCGGCGGCTCCCCGGCTGCCAGCAGCGTGAACCCCGGGTCGGCAGCCAGCTCGCCGAGCTCGAGCTGCGCCGGCGGCCGCGCGTCCACCCCTACCACCTCGACGTCGCGCCGGCGCAGGAAGGCCACCGCGGCGCGACCGGAGAGGCCGAGACCGTAGACCAGCACGCGGCGCCAGGGCGCGGCGGACCAGGGGACGTCCATCAGCGGCAGCTCCGGCGCGCGCGACGCGCGACGCCAGGCGTGAAGGGTGACGAGGGGACCTCCATCGCTCCTCATCTCAGCTTGAGCGTCGACAGCGCCACCAGCGCGAAGAGCAGCGCAATGATCCAGAAGCGGACGATGATCTTGGGCTCCGCCCACCCCGCCAGCTCGAAGTGGTGGTGCAGCGGCGACATGCGGAGCACGCGCTTGCCGGTGAGCTTGAAGGAGGTGACCTGCACGATCACCGACAGCGCCTCGATGACGAACAGCCCGCCCACCAGCACCAGGGCGATCTCCTGCTTGCAGAGCACGGCGACCGTGCCGATGGCGCCGCCGAGGGCGAGCGAGCCGACGTCGCCCATGAACATCTCGGCGGGGTGGGCGTTGAACCAGAGGAACCCGAGGCTGGCGCCGGCGAGGGCGGTGCAGAACACCGTCACTTCGCCGGCCAGCGGCACGAAGGGGATCTGCAGGTAGGTGGCCGCCTTGACGTTGCCGGCAACGTAGGCGAAGACCGCGTAGGTGGCGGCGGCGATCATGGTGGCGCCGATGGCGAGGCCGTCGAGCCCGTCGGTGAGATTGACGGCGTTGGAGGCTCCCACCAGCACCACCAGCACCACCAGCAGGTAGACCCAGCCGAGGCCCAGCAGCAGGTTCTTGAAGAAGGGAAAGTGCAGCACCGACTGCGCGCCCGGCTCGAAGTAGGGAAAGTGGTCGACGCGCCGGGCGTCGACGAGCAGGATCGCCACGCCGCCGAGCGCCGCCACGACCGTCTGCCCGAGGAGCTTGTCGCGCGCGCTGAGGCCGAGGCTCTTGCCGCGCTGGACCTTGCGGTAGTCGTCGAGGAAGCCGACGGCGCCGAAGCCGAGCGTCACCAGCAGGGCAATCCAGACGTAGGCGTTGTCGAGCCGCGCCCAGAGGAGCGTCGGCACGGTGACGGCGAAGAGGATGAGCAGGCCGCCCATGGTCGGCGTGCCGGCCTTGACCTGATGTGCCTTCGGGCCGAGCTCACGAATGTTCTGCCCCACCGACAGGCGGCGCAGCGCGCGCACGAAGGCGGGGCCGAGCAACAGCGACAGCAGCATCGCGGTGAGCACCGCGCCGGCCGAGCGGAAGGTGATGTAGCGGAAGACGTTGAACACCGCCCAGCGGCTGGCGAGCGGGTAGAGGAGGTGGTAGAGCATCAGCCCGTTGCGCCTCCGGGCGGCGCGCTGCCGCTCACCTCCACGAGGGCCGCCACCACCCGCTCGAGGTGGACGCCGCGGGAGCCCTTGACCAGCACCACGTCGCCGGGGGCGAGCTCACGTGGCGCCCAGGCGGCGGCTTCCTCGGCGGTGGCGAACCAGTGTGTTGTGCCGCCTGCCTCGGCGGCAGCCGCGACGAGCTCCGCCGCCAGCGCACCGACCCCCACCACCGGCGAGATGCCCAGCCGCGCCGCCGCCTCCCCTTCCTCGCGGTGGAAGCGCGCCGCCTCGGGGCCGAGCTCGAGCATGTCGCCGAGCACGGCCCAGTGACGGCTGCCGGGGAGGGCGCGGGCACTCTCCATGGCGAGTCGCAGCGCCACCGGGTTAGAGTTGTAGCTGTCGTCGACGAGGGTGGCACCGCCGGGTAGCGACCGCACCGCGCCGCGCCCACCCACCGGTGCCGCCGCCGCAGCCGCGGCGGCGATCTCCGCGAGCGGCACCCCGAGCGCGTGCGCGCAGGCGGCGGCGGCGAGGAAGTTCTCGGCGTTGTATGCGCCGTGCAGCGGCAACTCGACAGCGACCTCCCCCGCGGGGGTCAGCAGGCGAAAGCGAGTGCCGCCGCCGGGGCGAGCGACCACATCGGCGAGGCGGTACTCGCTGGTGGCGCCGAACCAGGCGACCGGCCCGTGGTGCCGCGCGGCGATCCAGCGCACCCAGGGGTCGTCGGCGTTGGCGACCAGGAGGCCGTCGGGGCGCAGCCCCTCGAGCAGCTCGGCCTTGGCCCGGGCGATGGCCTCCAGGCTGCCGAGCCCCTCGAGGTGCACCGGCCGCACGTTGGTGACGAGGGCCACGTCGGGGCGCGCCAGGCGGCTGATCGCCGCCAGCTCGCCGGGGAGGGACATCCCCATCTCCGCCACCAGCCACTCGGTGCCCGGCGGCGTGGCCAGGAGGGTCAGCGGGAAGCCGAGCAGGTTGTTGAGGTTCCCCTCGCTCTTGGCGACCCGGTAGCGACGACCGAGACAGAGCGCCAGCAGCTCCTTGGTGGTCGTCTTGCCGGTCGAGCCGGAGATGCCGACGAGCCGCTCGGGCACCTCGCTCCGCACCGCGCGGGTGAGCGCGTGCAGCGCGTCGTAGGCCCGCGGCACGCGGATCACGGCGCCGGGCCCGGCGATGGCCACGGCGCGCTCGACGACCACCGCCGCGGCACCGGCGGCGAGCGCCGCGCCGGCGTAGTCGTGTCCGTCGGCGTGCTCGCCGGCCAGGGCGAAGAACAGCTCGCCGCCGCGCACCTGGCGGGAGTCGAGGGTGGCGCGCGTCCAGGTGGCGCCGGCGTTGCCACCCTCGAGCTGACCCGCCATCGCCGCCGCCGCCTCAGCCACCGTCCGCCGCATCGCTGCGCTCCAGCAGGGCCCGGGCCGCCTCGTCGCGATCCGAGAACGGGTGCGTGACGCCGGCGACCTCCTGGCCGGTCTCGTCCCCCTTGCCGGCGATGAGCACCGCCCACCCGGGCCCGGCGATGGCGATGGCGCGACGGATGGCGTCGCGGCGGTCGGGGATCATACGGTAGCTCTCGTTGCCGCTCGCCCGCACACCGTCCTCGATCGCCGCCATGATGGTCTGCGGGTCCTCGCCGCGCGGGTTGTCGGAGGTGACGATGACGAGGTCGGCCAGCTCCCCCGCCACCCTGCCCATGAGCGGCCGTTTGCCGCGGTCGCGATCGCCACCGCAACCGAACAGCACCGCCACCTTGCGTCCGGGCGCCACCGCGCGCACCGCCGCAAGCGCGTAGCGCAGCCCGTCGTCGGTGTGGGCGTAGTCGATGAACACCGGAAAGGTCTGGCCGCGGTCGACCGGCTCCATCCGCCCCGGCACCCGTTTGAGGTGATGCAACCCCGCCGCCACCGCCGCGTGCGGCAGCTCGAGTGCCTCCCCCACTGCCACGGCCGCCAGCACGTTCTCGAGATTGAAGGGCCCGAGCAGCGGTGTGCGTACGTGCAGCTCGCCGCGCGGCGTGGCCAGCAGCGCCGAGGTCTCCGTGGCGTCGAGAGCCGCCTCGAGGGCGCGCACGTCGCCGCCCTCGCCATAGGTGAGGACGCGCGGGCCGCCGCCGGCGAGCGCCCGCAGCTCGCCCACCAGGCGCACGCCGTAAGGGTCCCCGGCGTGGATCACCGCCGCGCTGCCGGGCTCGAGGCGCTCGGTGAACAGGCGCCGCTTGGCGGCGTAGTACTCCTCCATGGTGCCGTGGAAGTCGAGGTGGTCGCGCGTGAGGTTGGTGAGCACGGCGACGTCGAAGTGGATGTCCCCCAGCCGGTCGAGCACTAGCGCGTGCGAGGAGACCTCCATGCACGCCGCTTCGGCGCCGCGCTCGCGCATGCCGCGCAGCAGGCGCAGCAGGTCGGAGACCTCGGGCGTCGTGCGCCGCGCCGGCAGCTCGAGGTCGCGAAACGAGTACGCGAGCGTGCCGAGCCGTCCGCTGGGGATCCCGGCCGCCTCGAGCACCGCCTGGCACGCCCACGCCACAGTCGACTTGCCGTTGGTGCCGGTGACGCCGACCATCGTCAGCTCGCGGTCGGGGCGCCCGTAGAGCCGGTGGGAAAGAGGGCCGAGCAGCGCCCGTGGCTGCTCGGCGAACAACCAGGGCACGTCCACCGGCTGCTCCGCCGGTGCCGCCGCCAGCACCGCCACCGCGCCGCGCTCGAGGGCATCGGGTACGAAGCGGCGACCGTCGTAGCGGGCGCCGGGCAGCGCCGCGAAGAGGTCGCCGGCTGCCACCTGCCGGGAATCGTGCTGGATGCCGTAGACCTCCACCGGCGCATCGACGTCCCCCGCCACCGGCAGGTCGGCGACGAGCTCCGGGAGCCGCATCAGTGCGACCCTCCGCCGGTGCCGCCATCGATCGCGACGGCGCTCGTCGGGAGGGCGGTGCCGGCGCGCCGGCTGAGGCCGCCCCTCGCCCCGGCGCCCGCTTGGCTCGCGGCGGGCAGAACGCCGGCACCGGTTCCAGCCGTGGCGCGCGCACCGGCGGCGGTCGACGCGGGCACGACGCGGGGCTCGCCCGCGGGGGCTGGCATACCGTCGAGCGCCTCCCCCTCGCCGGCGTCGGCGGCATCGAGCGATGGCAGCGCAGAGGGGCCGGGCGTCGACGTGGCCAGCTGCACGGCAGGCACGACGAGGGGGAGCCGAGGCGCCGGCATCGGCTCCGGCACCGGCGGCTCCGGGCGCGGCGGCACGCCCCAGTACAGCAGCACCTGGCGGGCGATGGCAGCGAAGGTCGGCGCCGCCACCTGGCCCCCGTAGTAGACCGGCCACGGCTCGTCGAGCGTCACCGCCACCACCAGGCGGGGATCGCCGATCGGCGCGTAGCCGACGAAGCTCGCCACGAAGTAGCGGTGCGAGTAGTGGCCGGCCACCACCTTCTGCGCCGTCCCGGTCTTGCCCGCCACCGGGTAGCCCTGGATCGCCGCTTGCCGTCCGGTGCCCTCGCGGACCACCGCGGCGAGCAGCTGCTCGAGCTGGGCCGCCACCACCGGGGTGAGCGCCTGGCCCTGCTCGAAGGGACCATCGAGCCGCTCGGCGCCGCGCTCCCCCGCGACCTTCGCCACCACGTACGGGCGCAGCAGGCGGCCGCCGTTGGCCACCGCCGCCATCGCGCGGGCGAGTTGTAGCGGCGTCACCGACACTTCCTGGCCGAAAGAGACGTAGGCCTTGGACAGCGCCGTCCAGGCGTGCAGCGGGCGCACGATGCCACTGCTCTCGCCGGGGAGGTCGACGGCGGTGCGCTCGCCGAAGCCCATCGCCCGCACTTGCTCATACAGGCGCTCTTGGCCGAGCAGCAGCGCCAGCTTGATCATGCCGACGTTGCTCGACTTGGCGAGCACCTGGCGCACGCTCAGCCGGCCGTAGGCCTGGTGGTCGCGGATGAGAACGCCCGAGAGGGTGATGCCGCCCATCTCGCAGTCGAGCACGTCGTCCGGCGTGAGCAGCCCGTGTGCCAGTACCGCTGCGGCGGTGACCAGCTTGAAGGTGGAGCCCGGCTCGTAGGCATCGGTGACGGCGCCCACTCGCCAGCGCTGCGACGGCACCTCGTCGAACCGGTTGGCGTCGAAGCCCGGCAGCGTCGCCATCCCGAGGATGGCTCCCGTCATCGGATCGAGCACCGCCGCCGTGCCGCCGCGGGCGTGGAAGCGCTCGACAGCGGCGCCGAGCTCCTTCTCGACGATGTACTGCACGGTGGCGTCGAGGGTGAGGTGGAGGTCGGCGCCGGGGCGCGCCTCGACGGTGGCAAGGCGCGGGGAGAGCAGGGTGTTGCGATGGGCGTCGCGCAGCACGGTTCGGCGGCCGGCGTGGCCGGCGATCACCGGGTCGTAGTGGGCCTCGAGCCCGGCGAGCCCCCTGTGGTCGGTACCGACGAAGCCGAGGACCTGGGCACCGAGCTCGCGCATCGGGTAGTAGCGCTTGCTCTCGCGCAGGAAATGGATCCCGGTCAGGTCGAGGGCCCGGATCGCCTCCGCCTGCGGCGGGTCGAGCTTGCGCGCCGCGAAGACGAAGTCGCGCTCCTGCGCCAGGCGCCGCTCGAGCTTGTCCCGCTCGTCGCGGTCGAGGCGGAGCGCGGCGCCGATACGGCGCGCCGTGGCGACCGGGTCCTTGACCTCCTGCGGGTCGGCGAAGGCCGACTCGACGTCGACCGACACCGCCAGCACGCGGCCGCGGGCGTCGTAGATGGTGCCGCGCGGCGGCTCGAGGTCGAGCACCCGCTGGTGCTGCTGCGCCGCCTTCCTCGCGTAGTGGTCGTGCCGCTCGACCTGCAGCCAGTACAGACGCGCGCCGAGGACGGCGAACCAGAGCGTCGCCGCGGTGGCGACGACAAGACCCCGCGCCCTCACCGGCGCCCCCCGCGCACGCCCGCGCCGGCACGCCCCCCTGCCGGGGCTGCGCCCGCCGGCACCGGCGTGCCGTCGCCCGCCGCGGCCGGGGCGGCGCCGGCGAAGAGGAGCTGGCCGAGCTCGGGCGGCTTCATGCCGAGCTCCTTGCTCGCCCGCGCCTCGACCCGTTGCGGGCTCGACAGGTAGGCCTCCTCGAGCCGTAGGTGGCGCTCGCGGCGCTCGAGCTCGTGCAGCCGCGTCTCCAGCCCCTCGACGCGGTAGCCGCTGCCGAGCAGCTCGAGGTGGAGCCAGGTGTAGCCGAGCAGCGCCAGGCCGACGACGAGGATGGCGAGGGCGACGCGCAGCAGCTCGTGCATGCGACGACGGTCACGCTGACGCACGAGGTAGCGATTGCGCGGCGGGCGGGGGAGGAGGTAGGGGGTCTTCAAGCGGCTGCTCGCGAAGGGTCCGGCGCGGGAGAAGCTCACCGGCATCGGGCACTGCTCGTCATCGCACGCCGGCGGCCATCACAGCTTGCGGGCGGCGCGCAGGCGCGCCGAACGGGCCCGCGGGTTGGCGGCGGTTTCCTCGTCGCTCGGACGCAACGCCTTCCTGGTGAGCAGCTCGACGAGCCGCTCCTCCTCGCGCTGGCGGCCGGTCGACGGATCGCGCGGCGGGTCGGCCCAACCCTTGAGGCGGTGTTTCACCAGGCGGTCCTCCAGGCTGTGGTACGAGATGACGACCAGGCGGCCGTCGGGGCGCAGCAGGCGCACTGCCTGGCCGAGCAGGCGCTCGAGCTCCTGGAGCTCCTCGTTGACGGCGATGCGCAGAGCCTGGAAGACGCGCGTGGCGGAGTCGATCCGCCCCTCCTTGCGCCGGCCCCCCTTGGCCCGGTAGACGAGCTCGCGCAGCTCGCGCGTCGTCGCCACCGGACGCACCTCGCGCGCAGCGGCGATCGTCTGCGCGATGCGACGCGCCATCCGCTCCTCCCCGTACTCGCTGATGATCTGTTGCAACTGCTCCTCCGGCGCCTCGTTGACGAGATCGAAGGCCGAACGCTCTCCTCCCCCCGTGCCGTCCCCGTTTCCCTCTCCTCCCCCCATGCGCATGTCCAGCGGCCCCTCGCGCTGCAGGCTGAAGCCCCGTTCGGGCAGCTCCAGCTGGAGCGACGAGACACCCAGGTCGGCGAGGATGCCGGCCGGCGGCTCCTCCCCCCGCAGCATCGCCTCCAGCTCCGAGAACCTCGCCCTCCGCAGCTGCACCCGCTCGCCGAAGCGCCGCAGACGTTCGGCGGCGATGGCCAGCGCTTGCGGGTCGCGATCGAGACCCAGCAACCGCGCCTCGGTGCCGCCTGCGAGCAGGGCCTCCGCGTGCCCCCCCAGCCCGACCGTGCAGTCGGCGAAGAGGCCGCCGCGCTCGGGTGCGAGCAAGCGGACGGCCTCTTCCACCATCACCGGCTGGTGGCTCGGCGACATGTCAAAGACCCTCGCCGCGGATGTGGCTAGAAGCCCCGTTCGGTGAGCGTCTTGAGGTCGCCGGCCGTCAGCCGTGCCGCCTCCAGCCTGGCGGCCAGACGCTCGCGGTTCCACACCTCCAGGTAGTTGATCCGTCCCGCCACCACCACCTCGCCGCTCATCCCCGCCGACTCGCGCAGGTTGCCGGGGATGAGCACGCGCCCCGAGGCGTCGAGTCGCCCCTGCAGCCCGAAGTAGTTGACCCACTCGAGGTAGCGATTGCGCGCCTCGTCGGTGCTGGGCAGAGCAAGCAGCCGTTTCTCCACCTGCTCCCACTCCTGCAGGGGATAGATCAGCGCTGCATCGCCGAAGGGCGACGTGATGAAGACGTCCGATCCCCAGTTCTCCTCCAGCACCCGCCGGAAGTCGGATGGGATCTTGAGACGCCCTCTGTCGTCGACGGTCGCTTGCGCGCTGCCTCGAAACATGCCGCTCCCCGCCCTGCATCGATCGCTCAGTGCCTGAGATGGAAGTCTAGCCTTTCTCGGCCATTTATGTCCACTTCAGGCCCAAAACTGCCTCCACTGGGCCACCCGTGACCCACTTCGAGGCGCTAACGGAGCGGAAACGCCGCTCGGCATGGCGTCGGCTCCGGCGGCGGGTGTCCGCCGGGGCTGCCCGGCGGCGGCGGAATCAGCGGCGCCGCGGGCTGATGGGTCGGCTGCGGTCCACCGCCACCGCGCCGCTCTCGACGGTGCAATCCGCGGCGACCAGTGCCGCCACCGCGCGCGCCAGGGCTTCGTCTCGCACCAGCAGGTAGTCGGTGTCGAACGTCGACAGCGCGAACAGGCTCACCCCCGCGGCGGCGAGCGCCTCCGACAGCCGCGCGAGCACGCCGACGAGCCCGAAGTCGAGTGGGCCACGGACCTTGAGGGCGCGAAAGCCGCCCTCCTGGCGCCAGGTCGGCATCGCCAGCGACTCCGGCAGCACGAGCGAGAGCTCGTCCCCGGTGCGCGTGATCGACGAGAACGGCAGCCGCAGCACCCAGTCGGGCACGGCCTGGCTGGCGTCGAGACGACAGACGGCGAGCAGCCCGGGCAGCACCTCGAGGGTCAGTGGCACAGCGGCCATGCGACTGGGAAGCCTAACCGCGATTGGCGGAGGGGGTGGGATTCGAACCCACGGGCCCCGTGAAGGGCCAACGGTTTTCAAGACCGCCGCTTTCGACCGCTCAGCCACCCCTCCGCGTGAGAGGATCTTAGGGGAAACCCATGCGCGCCACCGACTGGGAGTTCCGCCAGCGCTTCTGGATCTATGCCGGCCTCTTCACCGTCGGCTATCTCTGCTACTTCGTCGATCCCCTCAACGTCACGGCGTGGCTCATCCGCACGGCTCGCGGTGCCCTCGAGAGCCCGATCGACGTCCCCGTCCGCGCCCTCCAGCTCGCCTTCGCCGCCGCCGCCCTGCTCGTCGCGCTGGGCGCCCTGCTGCGCACCTGGGCCGCCGCCTACCTGCACAGCGAGGTGGTACACGATTCCGAGCTGCACTCCGATCGGCTGGTGGCGGACGGTCCCTATCGCCACCTGCGCAACCCGCTCTACGTGGGTCTCCTGATCGCCACCGTCGGTCTCGCGGCGATGGCGAGCCGCCTCGGGGCGGCCTTCATGCTCGTCGCCGTGTCGCTCTTCACGCTACGCCTGATCGGCCGCGAGGAAGCCGCGCTCGACGCCAGCCGAGGCGACGGCTACCGCGCCTTCCGCGCCGCGGTGCCGCGGCTGCTGCCGGCCCTGCGGCCACGTCTGCCGGCGAGTGGCGCTGCCGCGCGCTGGGGTCAGGCGTTCGCCGGCGAGACCTTCTTCTGGGCGCTGGCGGTCGCCACGGGCATCTTTGCCGCGACGCTGCAGCTCGACCTCTATCTGTGGACGATCGCAGCCGCCTTCCTGCTCCGCGGTCTGCTGGCCGTGCTTTGGTGGCGGCGGCGGCCGACTTCCTGAGCGCCCCAGGCAAGCTGTCGCGGTCTCTGGCGAGCTAGCGCTCGCGGCTGAGACCGAGGGCGCGCTTGACGGCAAACCACTGGTTGCGAAGCTTCCAGAATCGGCTGGCCTCCATCGCCGCGATGCGGGCGCGCAGGGTATCGCCGCGGCCCAACTCGATGGACCCACGAGCCTCGGCGACGAGGACCGCGTGCAGCGGGCTCTCGAAGCCCACCGCCGGAAAGCCGAGCAGCCGCCTCGTGGTGGTCAGCACCCGCCGGATCGGCTGCCCCGCGGCGTCGCACTCGTGGGGGTCGAGGTACGTGCTCGCCACCTCCGGCATCGCGCTCTGCGTCGTGTAGTGGATGACGAAGCTCTTGCGGGTGCGCTGCGGGTCGGCCGCGATCGAACCGCCATGCAGCAGCGAGTGGTGCCAGATGAGCACCTCACCGCGCCGCGCGAGGAAGGGCTGTGCCGCGATGCCGGCGGCGGCACAGTGCTCGCGGTCCCATGCCTCGGCACGCAGTATGCCCTCGGTGCCGTCGGCGCCATCGTCGTGGACGATGCGCCCGGGTGCGAACTGGTAGTAGGGCAGCCGGTGAGAGCGCGGCACGTAGACCAGGGGTCCGCTCTCGGGCGCGATGTCCTCGAGCGCCACCCAGGCGGCCAGCAGGTGCGCCGGGGGCTTCATCTGCACGTGCATGGGGTCGCGGTGCAGCGCCTGCTGGCTTCCCCACTCGAAGTAGAGCGACTGCGTGGCGATCGTCGGCTCGCCGAAGATGCTCTCCACGAAGCGGAAGAGCGTGGAGTCGAGGTAGAGGGCGCGGGCGGCCTCCGAGAAGGCGTGCAGATCCGCGACGCGGCAGGAGGGCCGGCGCTTGTCGGCGTCGGTGCCGCTGAAGCGCGTGAGCAGGCTGTGGTAGGAGTAGGCGATGTCGGAGGGCTGCTCGCGCCAGAGCAGCTCGACGTCGGCGTCGAGCTGCTCGAAGAGCCCGGCGGGGAAGGTTGGCCGCAGCACGCAGTACCCCTCGACGCAGAGCTGCGTGAGCTGTTGCGCCTCCTCCCCACCGAGCCGCCCACCGCGGCGCCGGCGGGCGATCTCGTCGAGCGCGTCGGGGCGGTCGATCCAGAGATCGCTGGCCAGGAGACCGGCGGCGTCGAGGGCGTCGGTCGCGGTGGAGCTGGTGGCCATACTCATCTTCCGCGGTCCTCCCCGCCGAGCGTCTAAGCGCTCGCCGGGGGGGCGATGCGCTCGAGCCCTCCCAGGTACGGGTGCAGCGCTGCCGGCAGCACGACAGAGCCGTCCGCCTGCTGCCCGTTCTCGAGGATGGCGATGAGCGTCCGCCCCACCGCCAGCCCCGAGCCATTGAGGGTGTGCATGAGCGCGGGCTTGCCCCCCTCGGGACGGTAGCGCAGGTTGCCGCGCCGGGCCTGGAAGTCCTCGCAATTGCTGCACGAGGAGATCTCGCGGTAGGCGTTCTGCCCCGGCAGCCAGACCTCGAGGTCGTAGGTCTTGGCCGCCGCGAAGCCGAGGTCGCCGGTGGAGAGAGAGACGACGCGGTAGGGGAGCCCGAGCACCTGCAGCACTCGCTCGGCGTGCCCGGTGAGCTCCTCGAGCGCCGCGTAGCTGTGCGCGGGGGCGGTCAGCTGCACCAGCTCGACCTTGTTGAACTGGTGCTGGCGGATGAGGCCGCGCACGTCGCGCCCGTGCGAGCCCGCCTCGGCGCGGAAGCAAGGGGTATAGGCGGTGTAGCGCAGCGGCAACACCGCGGCGTCGAGGATCTCGTCGCGGTGGAGGTTGGTGAGGGGCACCTCGGCGGTGGGCACCAGGTAGAGGTCGTGCCCCTCGACCTTGAACAGATCGGGCGCGAACTTGGGGAGCTGGCCGGTGCCCACCAGCATGGCGCCGCGCACCAGCACCGGTGGCAGCACCTCGGTGTAGCCGTGGGTGCCGGTGTGGAGGTCGAGCATCAGCTGGATGAGGGCACGCTCGAGCCGCGCCCCAGTGCCGAAGGAGACGGTGAAGCGCGCGCCGGCGAGCTTGGCGCCGCGCTCGAAGTCCAGGATGCCCAGCCGCGGGCCGAGATCCCAGTGCGCCTGCGGCGTGAAGTCGAAGTGGCGCGGCTCCCCCACCACCCGCTCGACGCGGTTGGCGCCTTCGTCGGCGCCCACCGGCACCGTCGCATGCGGCAGGTTGGGCAGCGTCAGCTCGAGCGCGGCGAGCTCGCCCTCGGCCTCCGCCAGCGTGGCCTCCAGAAGCTCGATCTCGCCCTTGAGGCGGGCGGTGGCGGCGATCGCCGCGTCGGCGGCCTCTCCCCGGCGCTTGAGCTCGCCGATGCTGGCACTGGCGGCGTTGCGCTCGCGCTTCTTGTCCTCCACCGCAGCGATGGTGGTGCGGCGCCGCTCGTCGAGCGCCTGCCAGCGGCCGACCAGGTCGGGATCGACGCCGCGCAGGCGGAACCCGGCGCGGACGATCTCGGGGTTGTGACGCAGGAGCTCCCGCGCGAGCATGGCGGCGGAGTGTATCAACCGCGGGCGCATCGCGGTCGGAGAGTAGAATCCGCCGCACCGCGAGGCCCGGGGACGCGGCGCCTGGGACCCGATTCGCGACCGGCGCGGCGGCCGGCACGGGCGTCGGCACCGCGAGACTGGCGCCTCGCGATTCGTCGACCGCGGCCCCGATTCGAGCGTCCACGCACCGGCATGCACGTCACGCCCCCTCTCGCCGTATCCCCGCTGCCAGGCCTCCCTGCGTGTCACCGGCGCGCCCGGGCCTGATGCCACCGCTGCACGTCCCCACGCCGACGGTAGTGTCTGTGGAAGCCTCGACTGCCGTCGCCCGCAGCCTGCTCCCTGCGGTCGCCATGCGCGCGCGCGTGCCGCTTCTCGCCAGCCTGCTCGGCGCCCGGCTCGCGCCGGCGTTGCCCGCGATCGCCTTCGGGGCCGCTGGCGCCGTGCTCGCCCACTATCAACCGCCCGCGGCGGCGCCCGAGACCGCCTACCTCGCGCTGCTCGGGGCGTGGGCGCTCGCCGGCGCCGCCCTGTTGGCGCCGCCGCGGTCGCGGCTGCCCCTGGTCTGGCCCCTGCTCGCTACCGTCGCGCTCTGGTCCATACCCGGCGGTCCGCCTCGTGGAATCGTGGTTGGAACGTTGCTGGTGGCGGCGGTCACGGTCGCCGGCCACGAGCGGCTCCGTCTCGGCGATCTCGATGCGGCGGCAGCCGCCGGCGGCGCTCTCGCGGTGCACGCCCTCTTGCGCGCAGGCAACCTGTTGCCGGCAAGACTCGGCCTCGTCCCAGGAGCGGCGCCAGGGAACCTGGCGCTCACCGCCCTGGCGCGGGGGCTGGTGCCACCGCTGCTCGCCGCCACCGCCCTGGCGATCCTGGCGCGCCGCCACGCTCCCCGCACGGTGGTGGGCGCAGGGATGGCAGTGGCGCTCGCCGGCGGCGGGCTCACCGTGACCGCCACGCTGCCGCTGCTGGCACTGGCCGCGGTCGAGCTCACTCGCGACCGCCCGGCACGCGCGGACGCCGAGGCGGCTGCCGCCGCTGGCGATCGACGCCCGGCGGGGGCGCCATCGGCAGGCGGGCGCGGGCTGTGGCGCCCTCATCTCGCCGCGCTGGCGGGAGTCGTCGTCATCGCCCTCACTGCGCTGCGCCCCCCAGCGGGAGCGCTGGCGCTGGGTGCCGCCGGAGCTCGCCGCCTGCCGCCACGCTGGGGGTGGGTGGCCGCCGCCCTGCCGCTCGCCTGGGGGCTCGGGACCGCCGAGCCGGGACGCATGCTGGGAGTCGCCGCCCTGCTGGCGCTGCTGCCGTTCGCGCCCGGGGCCGTTCGCGCGACACCCCTGCTCCAGGGGCTCATCCTCGGTGCCGGCGGCGCCCTGCTGCTGCCGGCACCGGCAGGGCTCGCGGCCGCCGCGGCGCTGGTGGCACTGGCGCTGCCTGCGGGCACCACGGGGGCGGCGCTGCAGCGTGGATGGCTGGGCCTGCTGCTCGCCGGCGGCGCCCTGCTGGCAGCCTACCCGTGGCTGCGGCCGGCGCCGCTCGACGCCGCCCTCGCGCTGCTCGGCCTACCCGCTGTCACCGCGGGGCGAGGGTCCCCGCTGACCGTCGCGATGCTGCTCGCCGCCGCCGCGGCGCTGGCCCTCGTGGCCCGCCGCGCGTCTGCCAGGGTCGGGGCGGCCTCGCTCGCGACGTTGCTCGCGGTGGCGCTGGCGCTGGCGTTGCCACCACCGGCGCGCGACGCGCTCCCCCCGAGTGGGGCGACCCTCACCGCCGCGACGCCGGCATGGAGCGGCCCCGTCCGCTCGCCGGTCGGCGGGGTGCGCGTGGTGTCGAGCCTCGCCGAGGCGGCGGCGCTGCCCGCCGGCACCGCCGTGGCCATTCTCGCTCTCGAGCGCGACGACAAACCGCTCGCCGCCTGGACGCTGCGCGCCGGGACCGACACCGCCGAGTGGGCGGCAGAGCGGTCGGACGTGCGCGGCATCGCCGCCGCAGGCCCGGTCTGGTGGAGCTGGCTGCCGCCGCTCGGAACCTGGTTCGGCCACAACTACGCGAGCAGCTGGCGCCTCTCCCGGCCGGTGCCTGCCACCAGCGTGCGGGTGGCCCTGGCTCCGGGGTTGCCGCCCGAGGTGACGCTGGTGCTGGCGCAGGTCGAGGTCTCGCGGTGATCCTGCCGCCCCCGCGGAGCCTCCACCGGTGAAGGCGCGCGAGCTCGCCGCGCTGGCGCTGTCGCTTCCGGCCGCGGCGGCGCTTCCGCGCCTGCTCGGGCTCGCCGCCGACGATGCCCTGGCAGCGACGGTGGCAGTGGTGCCGCCGGTGGTCGCCGGGCTTTACGCCGTCGAGGCCGCCACGCGGCGCCACGGCGCGCGAGCGGCGCGCCCGAGCTCGATCGCGCTGCAGGCAACGCTCCTCGCCGCCTGGCTGCTCCTCGCCGCCGCCCGCGCACGCTTCGCCCTGCCGCTCGCGCCGCCGCTCGCCGCGGCGCTCTTCGCCCTCCTCGGGCTCCACGTGCTCGATCTGCTGCCGCGGCTGCGACCGCTCCTGGGACCGGCGCGCCTGCCGGGCCCGCCCCGCGCCGTGAACGGCGACGCGGGCGGCGGTCCACCCGGCCCGCCGGCGACAACCCCCCCACCCCGCGCAAACCTCTTCGCCGCCACCTCGTTGCCCCTCACCGCCCTGCCGCGCCTGTCCGCCGCCTTCTTCTTCCTCCCTCTCCTCGCCTACCTCGCGGTGCTCCCCTGGAGCACGGCGCAGCGGCCGCCCGACGGCGACGAGCCGTACTACCTGCTGGTCGCCCACAGCCTCGCCTACGACTTCGATGCCGACCTCGCCAACAACTACGCGGCCGGCGACTCGCTCCGCTTCCTGCCGCGCCGGCTCGAGCCGCAGCCCGGCGACCCGGTGGGCCCACACGGCGAGCGCTACTCGCGCCACAACATGCTGCTGCCGCTGCTGCTGGCTCTGCCCTACCGGCTCGCCGGCGCCCGCGGCGCCGCCGCCCTCATGGCGGTGTTTGCCGCAGCGCTTG
Source organism: Thermoanaerobaculia bacterium (assembly GCA_963837455.1). Taxonomy (GTDB): domain Bacteria; phylum Acidobacteriota; class Thermoanaerobaculia; order Multivoradales; family JAIOJS01; genus DASYQD01. The sequence goes on from CAWINM010000001.1 coordinate 1,259,065, forward strand.
CCTGGCAGACGCTGCGCCGGGCCCGCCACCTGCTGCCCGCGCACCCCGGCGGGTCGCTGCTCGTCTGGGGGCTTCTCGCCTTCGCGCCGCCGCTGCTGCTCTACTCGCACCAGGTGTGGGTGGAGGTGCCGGCGGCTCTGCTGCTCGGCATCGGCGTCGACGCGCTGTGGAGCTCGCCGGATCGCCGCTCGCGCGGGATCTTCTGGCTGGCGGTGGCGCTGCTGCCGCTGCTCAAGCTGCGCTTTGCCGCCTTCGCCGCCCTGCTCGCCGCGCTCGCCTGGTGGCGGGGAGGGCGCCGCCTGCGCGTGCTGGTGGGCGCCGCCACCGGCCTCGCGACCCTCTTCGCCGCCATCCTCCTCTTCAACGAGGCGCGCTTCGGCAGCGCCCTCAAGACCTACGGCCTCGAGCAGCTGTTGCCGGAGGCCGGTCCGGCCACGGTCCTGGCGCGCGCCCTCGGCCTCTTCTTCGATGCCGGCTTCGGTCTCTTTGCGGCGGCACCCTTGTGGCTGCTGCTGCTGCCGAGTTGGGCCGACGCCCTGCGGCGGCGCGAGCGGTTCGCCTGGGAGACCGCCTTCCTCACCCTGCCCTACCTGCAGCTGCTCGCCAATCGACGCGAGTGGTACGGCGGATGGTCGCCGCCCTTCCGCTACGGGGTGGCCGTGCTGCCCCTGCTCGCCCTGCCGCTCGCGACGCTGCTCGACCAGCGCCGCAGCGGCGGTGCGCGCCTGCTCGTCTCACTGCTGGCGACGGCGACCGGGGCCGTGACGCTGTTGTGGCTGGCGGTGCCGGGGTGGACCTACAACTTCGCCGACGGCTCCACCCTGCTCCTCACCGCGCTCGGCCACGACCTCGCCCTCGACGTCGCCCGGCTCTTGCCGAGCGCCATCCGCCTACGGCCGGCGATCTGGTGGTGGCCGCTCCTCACGCTCGCCGCGACGCTGCTCCTGTGGCGCCGTCCGCGACGCTCGCGGCCGGGTCTCGCCGCTCTCGGCGCCGCATTCGCCCTGGCGATGCCGGCGGCGGCGCTGGTGGCGGCGGCCCGCCTGCCCACGCGGGTCGTCGAGCTCGAGGACGGCCAGGTCCTCGCGCAGGGCGGCACCCTCTACCCGTCGCGTTGGACCTTCGACCGCCCGCGTTTCCGCGGCGGCTGGAAGCTGATCGCCCCGACGCGCATCGCGGCGCCGGTGGTCGCCGGGAGCCGTCGCGTCCGGCTCTCGCTGTGGGCGAAGACCGAAGGCCCGAGGGTGACGTCGGCCTCGCTGCTGCTGGCCGCCGGAGACCACCCGCTGGGGCGGGCGGAGGTGCCGACCGGAGGCGAGTGGCGGCGCTTCGACCTCGGCCCCTGCGAGTGGACACCCGGAGCGCCCCTGGTGCTCACCCTCCCTGCCGGCGGTGGCCTGGTCATCGTCGACCGAGTGGAGCTCGACTGGCGGTGAAGGGCGCGCGGCGATGAGCGAGGAGTCGGTGGCGGCGGTAGTGCCCACCCTCGGCGCCGCCACCCTCGGCGCGGCGCTCGCCAGCGTCCGCCGGCAGGGTGCCACGGTGCAGATCGTCGTCGTCCACCAGGGCCCACGGGCGCTCCCTCCTGCCGCCGCGACCTTCGCCGACCAGGTGCTCAGCTTCCCGGCGCCGCTCGGGTTCGCCGCCGCCGTCAATGCCGGCATCGCCGCCGTCGAGGCGCCGCTGGTGCTCCTGCTCAACGACGACGCCGAGCTCGGCCTCGGCTGGCTGGCGGCGGTGCGCGCGGCGCTCGTCGCGGATCCGGCAGTGGTGACCGCCCAGGGCGTCGACCTTCTCGCCGCCGACGGTCCTGCCAGCGGCTGCGGGCTGGCCTGGAACCGCTGGTGGCAGGGGGTGCAGCTGGGCGCCGGCGCGCCGGCGCCACGGGGCGCGCCGCGCGAGATCTTCGGCGTCTCGGCGGCGGCGGCGCTCTACCGCACGGCAGCCCTCGCCGCGGCAGCACTCCCCGGTGGCGCCTTCGAGCCCGCCCTGGACACCTACTACGAGGACGTCGAGCTGGCGGCACGCTTGCGCCATCGCGGCGGGCGAGCAGTGCTGGTGCCCGCGGCGCGGGCGCTGCACCCGGGAGGAGGGAGCGCCGCCATGCTGGGGCGCCGGCGGGGTCGCTTGCTCTATGCCAACCGCTGGCTCGCCCTCGCCCGTCTGCTCGGCGGCGCCTTCGCCGTCGCGCTGCCACGCGCCCTCCTGCGCGACCTCGCCGACCTCGCACGGCGGCCGCGGCAGGCCCCCGCCATCGCCGGCGGCTGGGGGCGTGCGCTGCGGTTGTTGCCGCAATTCGCCCGCAGTGGCGCCCCGCTCGTGCCGCGCCGCGAGCTGCGCCGGCTAGCCGCCGAGGCCTTCCCGTCGTGACCCCGGGGCCGACCCCCGAGCTGTCACTGGTGGTCGTCCACTGGCACGCCGAGGAGGACCTCGCCCGCTTGCTCGAAGCGCTGCCCGCCGACCCGCGCTTCGAGGTGGTGGTGGTCGACAACGGAGGCGCCGCGTCGCTGCCGGAGCTCGGACGCGTGACGCTGGTGCGTCCCGGGAGCAACCTCGGCTTCGCGGGCGGTGCCAACGCCGGCGCCGCCGTGGCGGCGGCACCGCTGCTGCTGCTGCTCAACCCCGACGCCTTCCCGGCGCCCGGCGCCCTGCCGGCGCTGCTCGCCGGTTTCGTCGCGCTGCCCGACGCCTCCGGCCTGGTACCGCGCCTGGTGGGCGCCGACGGCGGCGCGCAGACCGCGTGGCAGCTGCGACGCCTGCCGACGCCCGGCCAGCTGCTCCTCCACACGCTCTTTCTCGACGCCACCCGCGGCGGTGTCGCCGAGCCGGCGCCGGGGGCGGTCATCGAGCAGCCGGCGGCGGCGGCGCTGGCGCTGCGGCGCACCGCCTGGGAGCGGCTCGGCGGGCTCGATCCCACCTTCCACCCGGCCTGGTTCGAGGACGTCGACCTCGGGCGGCGCTCTGCCGCTGCCGGCGGCACCCTCTGCTACTGGCCCGACGCCGTCTTCCACCACCGGCTCGGCGCCAGCGTCGCGCCGCTCGGCTACGGACCGTTCCTCTGGTGCTACCACCGCAACCTCTGCCGCTACCTCGCCAAACACCACGGTAGGGCCTGGGCGTGGCTGGCGCGCGGGCTGCTCGTGGGGGGCGCGCTCGCCCGCACCGCGGCGCTGCCGCTGCGCCGGCCCCGGCGCGCCAGCGGTCGGGCCGCCGCCGCGGCGGCGCTCGCCGCCACCGCGCTGGGCGCGCTGTCCGGCTGGCGCCGGCCACGCCGGCTGGCGCGCATGGAGGGGCGGCGGTGAGCCCACACCCCTCGCCGGTGGCGGTGCTGATGGTGACGCACGGCGACGCCGCCGACCTGCCGGCCTGCCTCGCCGCGGTGGCCGCGCTGTCGCCGCCGCCGGCCGAGCTGTTCGTCGTCGACTGCGCGAGCGGCGACGGCAGCGCCGACACGGCGCGCCGCTGCTGGCCGCCGGGGATGGCGGGCGAGGTCGTCGGGCTGGCCGACAACCGCGGCTTCGCCGGCGGCATGAACGTCGCGCTCGAGCGCAGCGGCGCCGCCTGGGCGCTCACCCTCAATGCCGACGCGGTGCCGGCACCCGACTACCTGGCGCGGTTGCTGGCGCGCGCCGCGTCGCATCCCGACCTGCGGGTGGGTGCCGTCAGCGGGCGCCTGGTGCGGCCGGCCGCCGCCGACGGCAGCCGCCGCCTCGACGCCTGCGGCATGCGGCTGTCGCCGAGCTGGCGCCACTTCGACCGCGGCTCGGGAGCCCGCGACCACGGTCAGCTGGCGCGACCGCAGCGGGTGTTCGGGGGCACCGGGGCCGCCACCCTCTTCCGCCGCCAGGCGCTCGTCGACGTCGCCCTCGACGGCGAGGTCTTCGACCCGCGCTTCCACACCTTTCGCGAGGACGCCGAGCTGTGCTTCCGCCTGCGCGAGCGACGTTGGGAGGTGCTCTACGAGCCGGGCGCGAGCTGTCAGCATCGCCGCGTCAACCTGCCGTCGCGGCGCGCCGCGATGCCGGCGTCCGTCAACCGCCACTCGCTCAAGAACCGCTACCTGCTACGCCTCTATCACCAGACGGCGCGCAACCTGCTGTGGACGCTCCCCTTCGCGCTCGGCCGCGACCTCGGGGCGTTGCTCTGGGTGCTCCTCCGCGAGCGCACCTCGCTGCCCGCCTACGGCTGGCTGTGGGCCCACCGGCGCGAGCTGCTGGCGCGACGGCGCCGGATCCAGGGGCGGCGCACGGCGGGATGGTGGGAGGTGGAGCGCTGGTTCCTGCGCCGGGGGATCGACCTCGCATGAGCGTGGCGAGACCGCTGCGCGTGGCACTGCTGGGCAGCCGCGGCATCCCCGCCCGCTACGGCGGCTACGAAACGCTATGCGAGGAGCTGGCGGCCCGGCTCGTGCAGCGCGGCTTCGACGTCACCGTCTACTGCCGCGCTCGCTACACCGGGCGCCGGCTCACCAGCTGGCGCGGGGCGCGGCTGGTGGTGCTGCCCACGCTCCCCACCAAGCACCTCGACACGCCCGTGCACACGCTGCTCTCCTGCCTGCACGCCGCGACGCAGGGGTACGACGCCGCGCTGGTGGTCAACTCCGCCAACGCCCTCTTCGTGCCGGTGCTCGGCCTCGCCGGCATCCCCAACGCTCTCCACGTCGACGGCATCGAGCGGCGGCGCGGCAAGTGGGGGCCCTTCGGGCGCGCCGTCTACGCCCTCTCCGAACGGCTCGCCGGCGTGGTCGCCGAGGTGGTGATCTCCGACGCCGAGGTGATCCGCCGCCACTACCTCGAGCGCTACGGCCAGGCCACCGTGCTGCTCACCTACGGCGTCGAGCCGGCGGTGCCGGCGGGGCGCTCCACTCTCGAGCGGCTGGCGCTCACCGAGCGTGGCTATGCGCTCTACGTGTCGCGCTTCGAGCCCGAGAACAACCCGCACCGGGTGGTCGCCGCCTACGCCGCGGTAGGTGGCGAGCAGCCGCTCGTGATGGTGGGCGACGCCCCCTATGCTTCGCGCTTCATCGGCTCCTTCCGCGACACCGGCGACCCGCGCGTGCGCTTCCCGGGCGCCATCTACGGCGAGGGGTACCGCGAGCTGCTGGCGCATGCCTGGGTCTACGTGCATGCCACCGAGGTGGGCGGCACGCACCCGGCGCTCGTGGAGGCCATGGGCTACGGCAACTGCGTGGTGGTCAACGACACGCCGGAGAACCGCGAAGTGGCCGGCGAGGCTGGCGTGTTCTTTCGCGCCGCGGACCCCGCCACCCTCGCCGTCGCGCTCGAGCGGCTGCGTCGCGACCCCGCCGAGGTCGCGCGCCGGCGCCAGCAGGCCGCCGTCCGTGCCCGCGAGCGCTACGACTGGGAACGGGTCACCGACGGCTATGCCGCCCTGCTTCGCCGGCTGGCGAGCGGAGCCCCGGCCCCGGTGGGGCCTCCCGGTTAGCCTTGCCGGCGCCCTCGCACTAGAATTGCACGACGGAATCGCCGCCTCGCCCGTAAGACTGGCACGACGACCGCGTAGCGACGGATGCTCAAGGAACGGGCCCGCCTCCTCAACCTCTCGGTCTTCAGCCTCGATCTCGTCCTGGTGGCGGTGGCGTTCATCGTCGCCCACTGGGTGCGCAGCGTCGTGCTCCCCTTGCTCGCCCGCGGCTCCTTCCCCAGCGAGCTGTACGCGCTGCGCTTCTACCTGCCGCTGCTGCCGGTGGCGCTCTCGGTGTGGGGCCTGCTGCTGCTGCGCTTCCGCCGCTACCGCTCCCACCGCACGACGCCGCTGTTGCGCGAGGCATGGGAGGTGGTGCAGGTCAGCGGCGCCGCCACCGTCACCTTCACGCTGCTGCTCTACGTGCTGCGGCTCGACGAGCGCATGCTGCCGCAGGACCGCGTCAGCCGCGCCTGGTTGCTGCTCTTCGCCATCCTCTCCTGCCTGTTCCTGCTGGCAGAGAAGGTGCTGCTGCGAGTGGTGGCCCGCTACGTCCGCAGCCGCGGGCTCAACTACCGCACGCTGCTGCTGGTGGGGACCGGTCCCTCGGCGCAGGCGCTCGCCCGCACCATCGCCGAGCACGCCTGGTGGGGGTTCCGGCTCATCGGCTGCGTCGAGGCCGACGACGCCGCCAGCAGCCGCCGTCAGGTCGGTGGGCTGCCGGTGCTCGGCCGGGTGCGGGACGTGCCCCACATCCTGCAAGAGCTGGTGGTGGACGACGTGGTGTTCTCCGTCGGCCGGCGCGAGCTCGAGGGGCTCGACGACCTCTACCTGGCGCTGCACGAGCTGGGGATCCGCACCTTCTTCGCCCTCGACTTCTTCCCCCACACCCAGGCCCGGGCGGAGATCACCGAGATCGACGGCATTCCGCTGCTCACCTACGCCAACGCCCCCACCAACCCGCTGCTGCTCGCCTCCAAGCGCGCGCTCGACGTCGCGCTCTCCTCGCTCATCCTGCTCCTCGCGCTCCCCATCGTGCTGGCGGTGGCGGTGGCCATCCGCCTCAGCTCGCGCGGCAGCGTCCTCTTCCGCCAGACCCGCTGTGGCCTCAACGGCCGCCGCTTCACGCTCTACAAGTTCCGCACCATGACCGAGGATGCCGAGGAGCGGCTCGCCGAGCTGCGGCACCTCAACGAGATGGACGGCCCGGTCTTCAAGGTGCGCGCCGATCCGCGGGTGACGCGGCTCGGCCGGGTGCTGCGCAAGTTCAGCCTCGACGAGCTGCCCCAGCTGTGGAACGTGCTGCGCGGGGACATGAGCCTCGTCGGTCCGCGGCCGCCGATCCCCGAGGAGGTGGCGCGTTACGAGCGCTGGCAGCGGCGGCGGCTGTCGATGAAGCCCGGCCTCACCTGCCTGTGGCAGGTCAACGGCAGGAACGAGCTCGACTTCGGGAGTTGGATCGAGCTCGACCTGCAGTACATCGACAGCTGGTCGCTGTCGCTCGACCTCAAGATCCTGCTCAAGACGATCCCGGTGGTGCTCTCCGGGCGCGGCGCCTCGTAGCGCCGCTCGCAGCCGGCGCCGGCACCGCCGTGGGCAACCGCGGCCGGCACCTGCGCCGGCTGCCGGGCGAGGCTCCCCCACCGCGGTAGGCTGCCGCGCGTGCTCGCCGCACTCCTGCCCGGCCTCTACGTCGGCGGCTGCTTTCTGGCGCTGGTGGCGGCGCTGCGACGGTGGCTCGATCCACCACCCTGGCGCGTCGCCCTCGCCATGCTGGCGCTGGTGCTCGCGGTGCTGGCACCGGTGCTCTTCGGCGGGCAGCTGCTGCTGCCGCTCGACAACCTGCGCGGGCGCGCCCCGTTCGCCGGTCTGCCGGCTCCCGCGGTGCACGGCAACTACCTGCAGGGGGATCTCGTCACGCTGGTGGCGCCGGCCCAGGCGCGGGTGCGCGCCGCGCTCGACAGCGGTCTCTGGCCGCTGTGGAACCCGCTCGTCGGCACCGGGGTGCCGCTGCTCGGCGATCCCCAGGCCCAGGCCTTCCAGCCCTTGCAGCTGCTGGCCCTACCCTTCGACCTCACCACCGCCGCGGGCGTGGTGGCGGCACTGCGGCTGCTCGCCGCCATGCTGTTCACCTTTCTGCTGCTGCACCGGCAGGGAACGGGCGAAGGGGCGGCGTTCTTCGGCGGCCTGGCCTGGGGCCTCGGCGGCTTCCTCATGCTCTGGCTGGGCTGGCCGCTCGCCAACGTCGGCGCCCTGCTGCCGCTGGCGATGTGGGCGGTGGCTCGCGCCCTCGACCGCGGCGGCCGGCGCGACCTCGCCGCGCTTGCCGGCGCCGTGCTCTCCCTCGCCCTCGCCGGCCACCCCGAGACCGGGCTCGAGGCCGCGGCGCTGCTCGGTGTCTTCGCCCTCGCGCGCACGCGTCGGATGGCTTGCCATGGCGAGCCCCGCGTGGCACGCCGGCACCTCCTCCGCGCCGGCGCCGCGGCCGCCATCGGTGTGCTCCTCGCGCTGCCCGTCTGCGTGCCGGCCGCGCGCGCGGCGGCGCGCAGCGAGCGGGCCGCGGAGCTGCTCGCCCGGCGCACGGCGCCGGCCGGCAGCGTTCACGTCGCGGCGCCCGCGTGGGAGCGCGACTGGAGCACCTTCGCAATCGGTCGACTGGCGCCCCTCATCGCGCCCAACGCCTTCGGCAACAACCGGTTCGCCGACTACTGGGGGCCGGAGAACAGCAACGAGGACGGCTCGGGCTTCGTCGGCAGCGCGACGACGCTCCTCGCCCTGCTGGGTCTCGGCACCGCGCTCGGACGGAGGCGTTCGGTGCGCTACCCGCAGGAGCGCCTGCTGCAGCTCGTGGCGGCGCTTTCGCTGGGGCTCCTGGTGCTGCCATCAGCGCTGCGCCCGTGGCTCGACCGCCTGCCGCTGGCGCTGCAGTCGACCACCTACTACCACCGGCTGCTGCTGCCGTGGAGCTTCGCCCTCGTCTGTCTCGCCGCCTACCAGCTCGACCGCACCGCCAACGGCGAAGGGCGGCGCTGGCCGGCGCTGGCGGTCGCCGCCGGGCTCGCGGCGCTGGTCGTCGCCGCGAGCCTCTTCCACCCGCCGCTGCCGCAGGTCGACACCCTCGACGTGCTGCGTCTCGGCTGGTTGCGCTGGCACCTGCGCTTCCTCGCCGCCACCGCGGCGGTGGTGGCGATCGGTGGTGGCCGCTGGTGGGTGCCGCCGGGCGCGGCAGCGCTCGTCGCCGCCGAGCTCCTCCTCGCCCACGCTCCCGCCAATCCGCCGATGCCGCCCGCATTGGGCTTCCCGCGGCTGCCGGTGCTCGCCTTCCTCGCCACCCGGCCCGAGGCGCAACGGCTGCTCGGCGTCGACGGCGCTTTGCCTCCCAACCTCGCCGCCGTCTACGGTCTCGCCGACGCCCGCGCCTACGACCCGATGGAGCCCGCCGCCTGCGCCACGACCCACGCGGCGCTCGCCGCCGTCGACGCTGCCGCGCTCGCCGCGGCCGGTACGCCGCTGCGGGCACGCGTCGCGGCGCTCGGAGTGCGCCACCTGCTGGCACCGCCGGGGACGCCGGCGCCGCCTGGCTTCCGGAAGGTGTTCGCCGACGCCACCGCCACCGTGCTCGAGGCGCCGGCGGCGCCGCTGCTGCAGCTCCACACCGCGGGGAGCACGTTTGGCGAGGCAACGTCGACCAAGGCGATGCCACTTCATGCGGGCTCGGGGCGCGAGATCGCGCGCGAGCGCGGCGACGCCGCGCCCGGCATACGGGTGAACGGCGAGGCGGCAGTGCCACGACTCGGGGGGAGCGCCGCCCGCTCGTGGCTCGTCGCCTCGCCGGCTCGCGTCCACCTCGTGCTCCGGGATCGAGGCGGCGCCGACAACGCGCCGCACGAGCTCGGCTCGACGCTCTGCCAGGACGGCGGTTGGCGCGTGCTCGGCGACGGCCGGCCGTTGCGCGCGGTGGGTGCCCCCTTCCTCGCCGCGGCATTGCCGGCTGGCATGGGGTCTGTGGAGCTGCTCTACCGCCCTCCCGGCTTCCTCGCCGGGTGCCTGCTGGCCGCCTGCGGGGCCGCCGTGCTGCTGCTGGTCTCCATGGCGCCACCACGGGTGTTGCCGCTGCACCCGCATCGGTGAAGCTGGCGGCCCACCGGACCCGTCCGCACGCGCCGAGGGCGCGGCCGGTACCTACCGCTGGCGCACGGAGATCACCCAGGCCGAGCGTCCGAGCAACCCGGAGCGCTCGGCGATCGCCCGCTCCGCAATCACCACCACGTCCATGGCACGGCCGTCCGGGATGTCGCTCGGGAGCGGCAACTCCAGGCGGGTGGCGCCAGCCGAGAGAACCCCCTGCGCTCGCGATCCACCGGCGGCCGACGGGATCTCGGCGACCACCTTCATGGGGTCGGTGCCCCACCCCTCGCCGAGCGGTCGCAGCTCCACCACCACCACCTTGGCTCCGGCACGGCGCCGCACGATCACCGTCCCCGCCCGGCGCAGCAGACCCCGGCGGCAGTCGAGACCACCCAGGCAGCCGCGCGCGGTGGGAGAGGGCAGCAGCTCCTCGTCCAGCTGCCGCGCCGACATGTCCGCCAGCATCGGCGCCGTGGCGGCGTCCCAGTCGGCCGGCGGCGCACCCTGGTAGACGTGGGCTCGCTCCACGAGGGGATCGCTGGCGCCCGGCGGCGGGGGCCACCCGAGGGTGCCGGCAACGAGGCGATAGACGATGGTCGCGTGACGCTCGTAGGCGGCTGCCGTCGGGTGCCCGTGCTCGGGTAACAGCCACTCGGGATCGGTGAGCTCGTGCGGAAGGACCGTGTAGGGAGCCCGGATGCCGGCATCGGCGACCAGGCGGTGGGCGAAGGGCTCGCGCCAGCGGCCGGTGAAGAAGAGGAACAGCGGGGTCCGGCTCTGCTCGAGGCGCGACTCGAGCCGGCGGATCTCGCTCATCACCAGCCGCCACCGCCGCAGGTACTCGAAGGAGTCGATGAGCCGCACCGTGTAGTTGCGCGGATGCGGCTCGCCGAAGGCATCGAACGCCGTGCCCAGCGTCGCCAGCGAGCCGTTGGGGAGCACCGAGGCCGTGCTGTCGATGTCGTTCATCGTCGGCGTCAGCACCACGGCATCGGGCCGGAGCCGGTCGAGGAAGTACTCGAGAGCGGCCACCTCGTTGAAGGTGTTGTAGCCGGGGAGCGCGAGGTTCCAGACCTCGACCCGCCCGGGCGCCGCCGCCGCGAGCGCCGCCAGTCGCGCCGGATAGGCCTCCCGCTCGGCGACGCCCATGCCGAAGGTCCAGGAGTCGCCCACGCACACGACGCGAAAGGCGCCGGTGGGCTTTGCCACCGGACCGGAACGGAAGCCGATCTCGTTGGCGTGGAAGGTGGTGCCCCATGCGGACAGCTCGGCACCGGGGCGGAGGACATACCCCAGTCGCGGCTCGAAGTACGCTGGGATGTAGATACCGGGGCTCTGCCGTACGAGCCGCTCGACGAGGTGGACGCGCGCCGTCTGGTCGAGCCTGTCGATGTCCGGTGCGCGGCGTGCGGCGCGGAACCAACCGACTCCCAGCCCCACGGCGAGCGCCACCGTACACGCCAGCAGGACGAGCAGGCCCCTCGTGATGGCACCCGGCTGCGGCGTGGGTGGAGCGGCGGCGGCTTCGGCTCCGGAATGGACCTCGCGGCCGGTCGGCCCAGGCCCTCTCACGCACGCCCCCTGCCGCGCGGCAGCTCGCCGCGCGCGAGGGCCACGGTGGTGGCAACCACGGCCCGCAGGGAGCGGTCGTCGGCGAGACCGCGGCCGGCGATGTCGAAGGCGGTGCCGTGGTCGACCGAGGTGCGCAGGTAGGGGAGCCCGAGGGTCCAGTTGGTGGCCTCGCCGCGCGCTGCCGTCTTGACGGCGATGAGCCCTTGGTCGTGGTAGAGGGCGAGCACCCAGTCGAAGACCCCAGCCCGGCAACGTGCAAAGACGGCATCGGGGCTCTCCGGGCCCCGCACGTCCCAGCCGCGCTCGCGGGCCGCGGCGGCAGCGGGGGCGAGCAGCTCGGCGTCCTCGCTCCCCAGCAGCCCCTCTTCGCCGGCGTGGGGGTTGAGACCGGCGAGCGCGATGCGACCGCCCGCGTGGCGCCCCAGGCAGTCGAGTGCCGCCAGCACCGCCTCGGCGGTGATGGCGTCGAGGGCGCTCCGCAGCGGCTCGTGCACGGTGAGCAGCGCCACCTGCAGGTCGGGGGCAAGGAAGGCCATCAGGTAGTCGCGCCCGTAGCGCTCGAGCCCGCAGGCCGCGGCGAGGTAATCGGTGTGGCCGCGGAAGTCGGGGAGCAGGTGGCGGGCGATCGCGGCCTTCGCCACCGGCAGCGTCACCAGCGCGTCGGCGTCGCCGTCGCGGGTGAGTGCCGCCGCCAGGTCGAGCGCGGCGAGGGCGGCCCCGGCGTCGGCGGCTCCCGAGCGGCCGGGAGTCACGGGCCGGGACGTGGCCACCGGATCGAGGACGGGGATCGTTCCTCCCACGCCAACGGTCCCTCGCGCCGGCGCGGCGGTGATGAAGGACAGCCGCTCCCAACCGGTGGGGACGAGCGCACGCACCGCCGCGAGCGCCGCCCGCTCGGCGACGAACAGCAGGTCGCATGCCTCGTCAGGGGGCCTCGCTGCCAATCGCAGCAGCAGCTCCGGTCCGATGCCAGCGGGGTCACCCTGGCTCAGCACCAGCCGCGGCCACGGCGGGGGAGCGCCCGGCGCGGTGGCGGCGCCCGCCGTCGCGGGGCCGCGGGCGGCACTCAAGGCTCGGCCGGCCGCTCCGGCCGCGGGCGGCGGCGCCGCAGCTCCTCCTCCTTGAACATGTAGCGGATGCTGTGCTTCGGGATGAGCAGATTGGGGCCATCGTGGCGGTTGAGCTTGAGCGCCGCCTTGTCGTACCACTCGATCCACCCGTGCAGCTCCTCGCCGTTGTCGAGCACCAGCACCATCGGCGTCTTCGCCGCCATCTGCTTGAGGTAGTAGAACTCCTCGGCATTGGTCTGCTCGGGCGGGCTCTGCTTGCGCCGCAGCGTGCGCGGCGCCGCGTCCTTCTTGAGCTCCGCGAGGTCGGGCCGGATCAGTTTTCGGTTGGCCATGCAGCTCCATTCTCGGCATCGCCATCGATCACCGGCAGCGTCGACGGCGGGGGCGTACGGCGCTGCTTGTACTCCTCGTCCTCGTAGGCGAGACAGCAGAGCAGGCGGCCGCACTGGCCAGAGATCTTCGACGGGTTGAGCGACAGGTTCTGCCGTTTGGCCATTTGAATGGAGATCGGCCGAAAATCCTTCAGCCAGGTCGAGCAGCACAGGGTGCGACCGCAGACGCCGACGCCGCCGAGCAAGCGGGCCTCGTCGCGCGCTCCCACCTGCACCATGCGTACCCGCATGCCGAAGCGCCGGGAGAGGTCGCGCACCAGCTGACGGAAGTCCACTCTCCCCTCGGCGGTGAAGTAGAAGGTGGCCTGCCCCTTGTAGAGCGGGAAGTCCACCCGCGAGATCTTCATCTCCAGCCCCAGGTTCTTGGCCCGTTCCTGGCAGAAGCGCTTGCCGGTGCTCTGGTTATCGCGCTGGCGCTCCCAGGCGCGCAGATCGTCGTCGCCGGCCGAGCGCACCACCTTGCTGGCGCCGCTCTTCTGGCAAGGCTTGAACACCGGCATCGGTGATTGCTCGACGTGACCGAGTGCCAGGCCGTCCTGCCGCTCGACCACCACGCGCTCCCCGCACGCGTAGATGGCGTCACCGGTCGCGCACAGGGTGAGGTTGGTCTCCTCGGCGAAGCGGACGCCGACGAAGGTGCGCTCCACCGCCGTCGACATTCCGCGATACTGACAACCGCCGCATCCGCCCATGGTGGTCACCGTCAATGGTCGGAGGCGGGCTTCCGGAGGCGCTCCGGAGTGGAAACCCCGCCTCGGATGGGCCCCCGGTGCTGCCGAGCGCCCCTGGTTGTGCCCGTTCCTCGCGGGCTCGTGGCTGGCGGCGACTCCGGCGCTGCGGCCGGTGCCGAGAGGCGACTCGTGGGAACCGTGCGACTCGAAGATGCCCGCCTGGCGCGACGGCCCAGGGCGGGCGGCTGGGCGGCAGTATCGCACCCCCTCGCCGCCGCGGTCAAACCAAGGTACGCCCGGCGCGCACGCTGCGGTGCCAGGCGATTCAGAGGGTTACGACGCGCACCCTGAGCCGCAGCGGCGCCTCTCGGCCACCGCCCTCCTCAACCGCGGGACTCGGCAACGGCGAGCGCGGCGCGGCCGATGTCCCGCCGGAACACCTTGCTCGGCCAGTCGACGCAGGCAGCGGCAACGTACGCCCGCTGCAGCGCCTCGCGAAGCGTGCTGCCGCTCGCGCAGACGTCGAGCACCCGGCCGCCGGCGGTGACCAGCTCGCCGTCGCGGCGGGCGGTGCCGGCGTGGAAGACCTGCGCCCCCTCGGCGGCCTCGGCGTGCTCGAGGCCGGCGATGGGTTCCCCCTTGCTCGCCACTCCAGGGTAGCCGTTGCTCGCCAGCACGACGCAGGCGGCGGCCTCGTGACGCCACTGCAGCCGGGCGACGCCGAAGTTGCCTGCCGCCCCCGCCAGCAGCACCGGCAGCAGGTCGTCGTCGAGGCGCAACAGCATCGCCTGCGTCTCGGGGTCGCCGAATCGGGCGTTGAACTCGAGCACCTGCGGCCCCTCGTCGGTGATCATAATGCCGGCGTAGAGCACCCCACGCAGCGGCCGATTCTCGCCGGCGAGCCCCTCGACGGCGGGCCGGATCACCCGCTCGAGCACGTCCTGCGCCACGTCCTTGTCGAACACTCCGGCCGGCGAGTGCGCGCCCATACCACCGGTGTTGGGGCCGCTGTCCCCCTCCCCCAGCCGCTTGTAGTCGCGGCAGGCGGCGAGCGGCAACACGCGGGTGCCGTCGGCGAGCACCATGAAGGAGACCTCGTCGCCCCTCAGGAAGCGCTCCACCACCACACGGTCGCCGCTGGCGCCGAAGCGTCGTTCGCTGAAGAAGACGTCGAGGGCAGCGGCGAGCTCCTCGCCATGGCGCGGAATGAACACGCCCTTGCCGCTGGCGAGACCATCGGCCTTGAGCACTACCGGCAGCCCCAGCTCAAGAGCCGCCGCCTCGGCCTCGGCACGCTCGTGAGTGACGATGAAGGGGGCGGTTGGAATGCCGTGGCGAACCATGAACTGCTTGGCGAACACCTTGCTCGACTCGATCTCGGCCGCCGCCTGGGTCGGGCCGAACACCGCCAGCCCGCGCGCCGCGAGCTCGTCGGCGAGCCCGAGCGACAACGGCAGCTCGGGGCCGACGACGGTGAGGCCGACGCCGAGGTCGCCGGCGAAGCTCGCCAGCTGGTGGATCTCCTCCGCCCGGATCGGCACCAGATCGGCAACCTCGGCGATGCCGGGATTGCCGGGGGCGCAATAGAGCTCCGAGACGAGCGGGCTCTGTCGCAGCTTCCAGCACAACGCGTGCTCGCGGCCACCGCCGCCGACGACCAGGACCTTCATGAATCCCCTCTCATGCGATCTCACGGGCCGCCGCCTGCAAGGCGGCGACCGCCATGACGTCGAGGACGTCTTCGACCGAGCAACCCCGCGACAGATCGTGCACCGGCGCCGCCAGCCCCTGCAACAGCGGCCCCACGGCGCGGGCGCCGGCGAGCCGCTCGCAGAGCTTGTAGGCGATGTTACCCGCGTCGAGGTCGGGGAAGACGAGCACGTTGGCCGCACCGGCGACGGCGCTGCCCGGCGCCTTGCGCGCCGCCACCGCCGGCACCAGGGCCGCATCCCCCTGCAGCTCGCCGTCGACGGCGAACGCCACCCGCCGGCGGCGCAGCTCGGCGAGCGCGGCGCGCACCCGGCTCACCCGCGGGTGCTCGGCACTGCCGTGGGTGGAGAAGGAGAGCAGCGCCACCCGCGGCTCCTCGGCGAGCAGCACCCGGCAGCTCTCGGCCGCCGCCTCCGCGATGTCGGCGAGTTGCTCGGCCGTGGGCTCGGGCACCACGGCGCAGTCGCTGTAGACGAGCTCGCGCCCCTGCGGCAGGGCATCACCGGCGGGGAAGCTCATCAGGAAGCAGGAGGAGACGAGCGACAGCCCCGGCCGCGGACCGACCGCGCGCAGCGCCACGCGCACGGTTTCGGCGGTGGTGGCAACGGCGCCCATCACGGCGCCGTCGGCGTCGCCCGCGGCCACCAGCAGCGCCGCGAACTGCAGCGGCTGCCGCGCCAGCACGGCGGCCTCCTCGCCGCCGATGCCGCGCTCGGCGAGACGCTCGGCGAGCATCGCCGCCAATCGCGGGCTGCGCGCGTCGGTGGCGGGGTCGACCCAGCGCAGCCGCCCGCCACCAGCGGCCGCGGCGAGCGCGCCGTCGCCGACGAGAAGAGGACGGCAGAGCCCTTCGGCCTCGGCCTGCGCCGCCGCCGCGAGCACCCGCGGGTCGCCGGGCTCGGGCAGGACGATCACCGCTTCGCTACCGTGCGCGCGCCGCCGCAAGCGCTCCAGGGCGCCCGCCATCAGCGCAGACCGAAGGCGGGGCTGCGGGCCTCCTCGCCGGTGCGCTCGCGCAGCGCCCGCGCCGCCTCCTCCACCTCGTCGATCAGGTAGTCGGGGGTGGAGGCGCCGGCGGTGACGCCGAGCGTCTCGACCCCCGCCAGCCACTCCGCCCGCAGGTCCTCGGGACCGTGCACCAGATAGCTGGGCTTGACGCGAGAGCAGATTTCCCACAGGTGGCGAGTGTTGGCGCTGCGCCTGCCGCCGATGACGAGGATGGCCTCCACCCGGGGATCCTGCGCCAGCAGCAGGGCTGCCTCCTGGTTCTCCTTGGTCGCGTAGCAGATGGTGTCGGTGCGCGAGACGTTGTGCCCGCCAGCCTCGATGGCGCACGCCACCGCCTCGTACTCCTCTGCATTGAGGGTGGTCTGGTAGAGGATGCGCACGCCGGGGTAGCACGCCCAGTCGATGGCCCCCGCCTCCTCGACGGTCGACACCACGTGGTAGGCGGCGGGGTCGAGATCGTGGGTGTAGCCGAGGATCTCGCGGTGGTGGGGGTCGCCAATGAAGGCGAGGTGCAGCCCCTCGCCGAGCGCTGCCTGGGCGTCGTCGTGGACGTCGTAGACGAAGGGGCAAGTGGTGTCGAGCACGCGCAGCCCGCGACGCCGCGCGGTGTGCAGGAAGGAGGGCGGCACGCCGTGGGCGGAGAACACGATCGTCCCCTCCGTGACCTCGTCGAGCGCCTCGACGGTGCGCACCCCGAGCTCCTCCATCTCGTGCACCACGCGCTCGTTGTGTACGACCTGACCGAGGATGGCGCCGCGACCGCCGGCCTGCGCGAACTTCTTCACCTTGCGGTCGGCGATGCGGACTCCGGCGCAGAAGCCGTACTTCTCGGCGCGTTGGATGCGCATCGGCGCCAGTCTAGCAGCAGCGGCGCCGGGACCTTTCGCCGCGCGCCCTCCTCTCGTCGTCCACTCGCAGCCTTGCTCGCGCCGGGCAGGAGGATGCCGGCGGCGCGGCGGATCGTGGCGACCACGGCTCGCCGGCCCTCCCTGCCAGGCTCGCACTCAGTACTGCGGAGTCGAGCTCGCCATCGGCGGCTCCGCGGCACCGGCAGCGGCCTCCCCCGGCGCCAGCTGCACGACCCCGCAGGCCACGCGCGGGCCGGCGTTGCCGGAAGGCTGCGAGGTGAGGTCGTCCTGGCCGCCGTGGAGGATCACGGCCTTGCCGACCACGTCGCCGGGTCCACCGTCACCGACGCTGAGCATGGTGGTGGTGAGGTCGAGCTGACCGTTGCCGTCGGTGCCCACCTCGATGTTGCCGAAGTCGCCGGCGTGGTGCTGCGCCGCGTCGGGGCCGCCGTGCGGGGCGCCGGTGGGGTTGAAGTGGTCGCCTGCCGATTTGAAGTCCGGCGGCTCGCAGACGCCGCCGGCGTGCAGGTGGATGCCGTGCGACCCCGGCTTGGCCCCCTGCACCTTCGCCACCACGTGGACGTCACCGGCTTCCTGGGTGAAGCTGACGACGCCGCCGACCCCACCGGGACCGCTGAGCTGGGCTGCCGCAACCTGGGTGGTCATCATCGGCGTCGCCTCCATCGCCGGCGTCGGCGCCGCGTTGGCGGTCTCCGACTCCTGCACCAGCGGCTCGTCGCTCTCCTTCTTACAACCGCCGACGCCCACGCCGGCGATCACCAGCACGCAACCGAGAAGGCTGCTGCTCCACACCCGTGCGCTCCCTGTTCGCATCGCTGGCCTCCTTTCGCTCGCTTCGCCGGCCTCGGCCCGGCGTCGCGCACTCTGTCAAACGCACTCGCGTCCTGCCACCCCTCAGCAATCGTCGTGCCGGTGCGAGGCGAGCGGTTCAGGGAGTCGTGGCGGCCGGGGGCAGCAGGTCGAGACGGACGTTCGCGAAGCCGCGCTCCACCTGGATCCGCACCGGTGTCGCCACTTCGTCGCGCGCCAGCCAGAGGTCGAGACCGCCCCTCCAGAAGCGCTTCCCCTCCTCCTCGACCCCTCGCACGCGGTAGTGATCGGCGACGAAGGTGCCCGCGGGCACGGTCACCCGCTCGGTGTCGACGCGCTCCACCAGCACCGGGTAAACCTTGCCGTCGGACCAGATCCGCAGCGGCAACGGCTTCTGCGGGCGCAGCTCGCGGATCCTGTGGATGCCGGAGGCCATGTCGGCCACTCCCGGCTCGTCCACCGGTTGCTTGTCCGACTTGTCGCGGCCTCGCCAATGGTAGGCCGACCAGGCGCGCGCGGCACTGCCATCGGCGCGCGTTTCGCCTCCGTAGAGGAAGAACTCACCGCGATGACCGTCTCGCGAGGTGATCTCGAGCTCGGTGATGCGTCCGCCGCCCTCGGCGGGCCGCGTGCGCAGCTCGCCGTTGCCCTGATTGGGCAGGAAGACGCCGGCGAGGTGACCGAGGAACCCGCGCAGGCTCCAGCTGTAGTCGAGCGTTTCGCCGGCACGGCCGGCGCCGCTGAGCGGCACCAGCAGCGCCACCGCCAGCAAGAGGCGGACGGCGCGCGGGCGGTGCGAGGAGCCTGGCGAACGCGCGTTCATGGTGGAGGTGTCGAGCGGCACCGGCGGCGGCCGGCGTCCCCGACACCACGCGGGGGCCGGACGACGACTCCCCTGGGGCCTCGGGCTCATTCGGTGGAGACGGCCGCCGGAGCGCTCTTCCCCTGCCCCTGTCCCAGGGCGGCCTGCAGGGTGTGCCAGGCGAGGGTGGCACACTTGACGCGCACCGGGTACTCGCGGACCCCGGCGAGGGCGGCGAGCTTGCCCAGCGATTCGCTCTCTGCCGCCGCCTGCGAGGGGTCGCCGGTGAGCATGTCGTGCACCTCGTCGAACAGCGCCTGCGCCTCCACCAGCCGTTTGCCGGCGAGCGCCTCGGTCATCAGCGAGGCGGAGGCGGTGGAGATCGCGCACCCCGACCCCTCGAAGCCCACGCCGGCGAGACGGTCGCCCTCGAGGGCGACGTAGACCTTGACGCGATCGCCGCAGAGAGGGTTGTACCCCTCGGCCACGTGGCTCGCTCCCGGCAGCGGCCCGAAGTTCCGCGGCCGCTTGCAATGATCGAGGATGATCTCCTGGTAGAGCTCGGAGAGCTCGGACATCAGGCGAAGATCTTCTGTGCCCGGCGCACCGCGGCGGCGAGGGTCGCCACCTCGTCGCGGGTGTTGTAGACCGCGAAGGAGGCGCGCGCGGTGGCGGCCACGCCGAAGCGCTCCATCAGGGGCTGCGCGCAGTGGTGCCCGGCACGCACCGCTACCCCCTCGGCGTCGAGGATGGTGCCGACGTCGTGGGCGTGCACGCCGGCGACGAGAAACGACAGCACCGACGCCTTTTCGCGCGCCGTGCCGATCAGCCGCACGCCGGGGATGGCGCCGAGCTGCTGCGTGGCGTGCTCGAGCAGGTCGCCCTCGTGCGCCGCCACCGCTTCGCGGGGCAGACCTGCCAGCCAGTCGAGGGCGGCGGCGAGGCCGACGGCGCCGGCGATGTGCGGAGTCCCCGCCTCGAAGCGCGCCGGCGGTGGCGCGTACTCGGTGTGGGCGAAGGAGACATGGAGGATCATGTCGCCACCGCCCTGCCAGGGGGGCATCTCGGCGAGCAGCTCCTTGCGTCCCCAGAGGGCGCCGATGCCGGTGGGGCCGTACACCTTGTGGCCCGAGAAGGTGTAGAAGTCGCAGCCGAGCGCCGCCACGTCGACGGGGAGGTGGGGCGCCGCCTGGGCGCCGTCCACCACCACCGCGGCACCCGCCGCATGCGCCAGGCGGGTCACCTCCGCCACCGGGTTGACGGTGCCGAGGGCGTTGGAGACGTGCACCAGTGAGACTATCTTGATCCGCGAGCCCGCCCGCGGCGCGAGCAAGCGCTCGACCTCCTCGAGGCGCAGCTCGCCACGGTCGTCGACCGGCGCCACCAGCAGCCTGGCGCCGGCAGCCGCGCAGACCAGCTGCCAGGGGACGATGTTGGAGTGGTGCTCCATCTCGGTGAGCAGCACGGCGTCGCCGGCGGCGAGGCGCGGGCGCCCGAAGCACCAGGCGACGAGGTTGAGCCCCTCGGTGGCGCCGCGGGTGAACACCACCTCGGCAGGGTCGCCGGCGCCGAGGAAGCTCGCCACCCGCGCTCGCGCCGCCTCGTAGGCGGCGGTGGCGCGCTGCGACAGCGTATGCACGCCGCGGTGCACGTTGGCGTAGCCCTCGCGGTAGAAGCGCGCCTCGGCGGCGACCACGGCCTCGGGCTTCTGCGCCGAAGCGGCGCTGTCGAGGTAGACGAGCGGCTTGCCGTGGATGCGCGTGCGCAGGATGGGGAACTGCGCGCGGATCGCCTCGACGTCGAGGGCCGTCGTGGTAGAGAGGAGCTCGGCGCTCATGGCATGGGCTCGCCCACCGGAGCGTGCGGGCTGGGTGCCGTGCGGAGCGGGCGCCCGGGGGGCGGGGCCCCCGGCCGCCCGCCGTCTCCGGCGAGGACGGACGGGGTATCCCCCGCAGGCGGGGACCCGCGGAGCGCGGCGCCCCGTCCGCACGCTCCGGTCCGCGATGGTGCGTGACCTGCGCGCCCATCACAGTGCCTGCCGCACGACGTCCCCCTTGGGCAACCGCGCCAGCAGCAGCTCTTCGAGGTCGTGGCGCACGGCAGGGGCCTTGATGCGGTCGATGACGTCGCGGGCGAAGGCGTAGGTGAGCAGGCTCTTCGCCGCCGCCTCGCCGATGCCACGCGAACGCAGGTAGAAGACCGCCTCCGCGTCGAGCTGCCCCACCGTCGAGCCGTGAGTGCACTTGACGTCGTCGGCGTAGATGCGCAGCTGGGGGTTGGTGTTGACGAGCGCCTCCGGCGACAGCAGCAGGTTGCGGTTGGTCTGCTTGGCGTCGGTCTTCTGCGCCCCCGGCAGCACGTGGATGAGGCCGTTGAATACCGCCCGCGAGCGCTCCTCGAGGATCCCCTTGTAGAGCTCGTGGCTGCCGCAGTGGGGGGCACGGTGCTCGACCAGCATCTGGTGGTCGACGTGCTGTCGCCCGCGGGTGAGGTAGAGGCCGTTGAGCACGGCGTCCACGCCCTCGCCGGCGAGCACCGCCCGCACGTCCTGGCGCACCAGGCTGCCGCCCGTCACCACCGAGTACGAGGTGGGGTGCGCGCCGCGCTCGCACCAGAGCTGCTGCAGCCCGACCTGCGACGCCGCGTCGCCTTCCTGCGCCAGGCGGTAGTGGTCGACCACGGCGTCGGCTCCCACCACCAGCTCGCTCACCGCCACCGCCAGGGTCTGCCCCTCGCCGAGCGAGGCGTAACGCTCGACAAGCACCGCGCCGCTGTGCTCCTCGGCCACCACCAGCAGCCGCGGGTAGCAGACGCGCGGCCTGCCGGCCTCACCGGTGGCGAGGAAGAGAACCTGCAACGGCCGCTCGCAGACCACGCCACGGGAGAGGTGCAGCAGGGCACCGTCGGCGAAGAGAGCCGTGTTGAGGGCGGCGAAGGGGGCGGCGTCGAGATCGCTGTGGCGACCGAGCTCCGCGAGCGCCGGATCGCCGTCGGCGATCGCCGCGGCGAGCGAGCGGAAGCGTACGCCGGCGGGCAGGCCCTCGAGGTCGGAGAGCCCGGGGGCCAGAACGCCGTCGACGAACACCAGGTGGGCGCTGCCGGCGTAGAGCCAGGGCGCGGCCTCGGCCGCGCTCACCGGCCTGGGAGTGGCGCGGGCGAACGGCGTCCGCGCCAGCGGCCCGACGTTGGTGAAGCGCCACGCCTCCTGGCGCATCGAGGGGAAACCGAGATCCTCGAACCGCGCAAACGCCGCCTCGCGCAGGGTCCGCAGGCCCATCGGCTCGCCGCCGCGCGCGGCGGCGCGGGCCACGAAGTCCTCGGCGTAGGGCTGCAGGCTCGCCGCGACTCCCACACCCGCCGCCCGCTCGGCGACTCCCGCCGGGGCGCCGGTGAGCGGCTGCTCGGCTACCGCCTCGCTGCTCACGCCGGGGCCCCCACCGCCGTGGCGGCGCCGGACCGCGCCTCCTGCTCGAGCCAACCGTAGCCCTTCTCCTCGAGCTCGAGGGCGAGCCCCTTGCCACCGCTGCGCACGATCCTGCCGTCGACGAGCACGTGCACGAAGTCGGGCACGATGTAGTTGAGCAGGCGCTGGTAGTGAGTGATCACCACGAAGGCGCGGTCGGCGCCGCGCAGCGCATTGACACCGTCGGCGACGATACGCAGGGCATCGATGTCGAGCCCCGAGTCGGTCTCGTCGAGGATGGCGAGCCGCGGGTCGAGCACCGCCATGTGGAAGATCTCGTTGCGCTTCTTCTCGCCGCCCGAGAAGCCCTCGTTGACGGGCCGCTGCAAAAGCGATTCGTCCATCTTCACCAGCTTCATCTTCTCGCGCACCAGGCGCAGGAAGTCGACGGCGTCGAGCTCGGGCAAGCCGCGGTGACGGCGTACGGCGTTGAGCGCCGCCTTGAGGAAATAGGTGTTCGACACCCCGGGGATCTCCACCGGGTACTGGAAGGCAAGGAAGATTCCCTCGCGAGCGCGGTCCTCGGGCGCCATCTCCAACAGCTCGGCGCCGTTGTAGAGCACCCGGCCGTCGGTGACCTCGTACTCCTCGCGGCCGGCGAGCACCTGGGCGAGGGTGCTCTTGCCCGAGCCGTTGGGACCCATGATGGCGTGCACCTCGCCGGGCCGCACCGTCAGCGAGACGCCGCGCAGGATCTCGTTGCCGGCGACCGCGGCGTGGAGGTTCTGGATATCGAGCATGTCGGTCTCTCTCTTCCTCGTTGGATCGTGCTCGGCGCCCGGAGCGGGCACGGGCGTCAGCCCACGCTGCCTTCCAGGCTCACCTCGAGCAGCTTCTGCGCCTCCACCGCGAACTCCATCGGCAGCTCGCGGAAGACCTCCTTGCAGAAGCCGTTGACGATCAGGGACACCGCGGCCTCGGTGTCGAGGCCGCGGCTGTTGCAGTAGAAGATCTGCTCCTCGCCGATCTTGCTCGTCGAGGCCTCGTGCTCCATCTGGGCGCTGGGGTTCTGCACGTCGATGTAGGGAAAGGTGTGCGCCCCACAGTCGTGGCCGATCAACATCGAGTCGCACTGCGAGAAGTTCCGCGCGCCATCGGCGCCCTTGAGGATCTTGACCTGCCCGCGGTAGGTGTTCTGACCGTGGCCGGCGGAGATCCCCTTGGAGACGACGGTGCTCCTGGTGTTCTTGCCGACGTGGATCATCTTGGTACCGGTGTCGGCCTGCTGGTAGCCGTTGGTCACCGCCACCGAGTAGAACTCGCCGGTGGTGTCGTCGCCGCGCAGGATGACGCTCGGGTACTTCCAGGTGATCGCCGAGCCGGTTTCTACCTGCGTCCAGGAGATCTTGGCGCCGCGCCCGGCGGCGAGGCCGCGCTTGGTGACGAAGTTGAAGATGCCGCCCCTGCCGGTGTCGGGGTCACCGGGGTACCAGTTCTGCACCGTCGAGTACTTGATGGTGGCGCGCTCGTGGGCGTAGAGCTCGACCACCGCCGCGTGCAGCTGGTTTTCGTCGCGCATCGGCGCCGTGCACCCCTCGAGGTAGGAGACGGTAGCCCCCTCCTCGGCGACGATCAGCGTGCGCTCGAACTGGCCGGTGTTCCTGGCATTGATGCGGAAGTAGGTGGAGAGCTCCATCGGGCAGCGCACCCCCTTGGGCACGAAGACGAAGGAGCCGTCGGAGAACACCGCCGAGTTCAGGGCGGCGAAGAAGTTGTCGTTGGGCGGCACCACCGACCCGAGGTACTTCCTGACCAGCTCGGGGTGCTCGTGCACCGCCTCGGAGAGCGGCATGAAGAGCACACCCGCCTCCTTGAGACGAGCCTTGAAGGTGGTGGCCACCGAGACGCTGTCGAACACCGCGTCGACGGCGACGCCGGCGAGCAGCGCCCGCTCCTGCAGCGGAATGCCCAGCTTCTCGTAGGTGCGCAGGATCTCGGGGTCGACCTCGTCGAGGCTCTTCGGGCCCTTCTTGGGACCGGCAAAGTAGGAGATCGCCTGATAGTCGATCGGGCCGTAGTGGATGTTGGCCCAGGTCGGTTCGCTCATCTTCAGCCAGTGGCGGAAGGCGTTGAGGCGCCAGTCGAGGAGCCACGCCGGCTCCCGCTTCTTCGCCGAGATGGCGCGGACCACATCCTCATTGAGGCCGGGCGGGAACACCTCCTGCTCGACCAGGGTCTCGAAGCCGGCCTGGTAGTCGCGAAGGGCTAGCTGCTCGATGGTCTCGGTGGCGGTGGTGGGCATGGGTGGGGTCTCTCCTGCGGCCCTCGGCGTCTCAGCGAGCGGCGACGCTCACGCGGTGGGCGCCGAGCTGCACCAGCTGCTGCGGCAGCGGCTCGGCCATGTCCCGCAAGGTGATCCCCTCGAGCGCCGTACGGATGGCGCGGTTGATCACCTGCCAGTTGCCCTGCATGGCGCAGTGCCCTTCCTGGTTGCACTCGTCGGGGCCGTCGTCGATGCATTCGGTCATGGCGATGGGGCCCTCGAGCGAGCCGATGATCTCGGCCACCGAGATGCGCTCCGGCGGCCGGGAGAGGCCGTACCCCCCCTTGACGCCGCGGTGCGACACCAAGAGCCCATCGCGGGCGAGCAGCTTGAGGATCTTCGACACCGTGGGCAGGGGCAGCTGCACCTCGGCCGCCAGCTCCGGGGCGTTGAGCTGCCGCTCCGGCTCCGCCGCCATCCGCGACAGCAGGACGATGCCGTAGTCGGTCTGCTTGGTGATCCTCAGCATGGCAAGGTACGAGAACAAGAAACAGAACTAGAAGAGTCCTGTTTTGGCGATGATACCCGCGATCTCCGCGCTGTCAAGCACCCTGCGGGTTGGCCGTCGGTGGTGGGCCCTCGGGGCTGTGGGGAGACACCACCCGCGAATGGCGCCGGAACCAAGCTCCAGCTCGAGGGGAACGGCAGCCGCCATCGAAGCTTCAGCGTTGCCTGTTGGCGGCGCGGGTGCGCGCCGCCTTCTTGGCGGCCGCGGAGCGCGCGGCCGCGCCCTTGGTCCGCGCCGCCTTCTTCGCGGCTGCCGAGCGGTCCGCGGCGGTGCGCTTCTTCGCCGCTCCGCGCCCCTGGCGCGACAGCGCGGTTGGTGAGGCCGCCGCGTGACCCTCCCGCTCGAGTGCCTCGTGGGTTGCGCGCGAGCGCGTCCGAGACGCGCTCTTGCCCGGCCGGCGGCCGGCCGCCGCGTCCTTGACGGCCTTGCGCCGCGCGGCCGCCGAGCTGGTCCGCTTCTTGGGCGCCGGCAGCTTGACGCCGGCGCGGCGCGCCTTGGCCAGGCCGATGGCAACCGCCTGCCTGCTCGAGCGCGCACCGTGCTTGCCCTCGCGGACGTGGTGGATCTCTTCCCGCACGAGCTCGCCGCCCTGGGTGCTCGCGGACTTGCCCTCGCGCTTGTCGCGTGCGGCGCGTCGCTTGGTCTCTTGCTGGGGCATGGTGAAACCTCCGCTCGTGACGTTCGTCCGACCGCTGCCGAGGGAGCAACTTGCGTGCCGGCGCCGGGCCGGCGTCACCCCTCCTCGTCGTCCTCCTCGCCGGGAGGCTCGGAGGCGAGCAGCACGGCGACCCAGCGCAGGTCGCGGCTGTTCTCGAAGACGATGCGCGCGATCACCGTTAGCGGCACCGAAAGCAGCATCCCGACCGGGCCCCACACCCAGCCCCAGAAGACGAGCGACGCGAAGACCACCAGCGGCGAGAGGCCGAGACGGCGACCGAACAGCTGCGGCTCGAGCAGGTTGCCGAGCCCGAGGTGGAGGGCGAGGAAGAGCGCCGCCACCAGCAGCGTGCGGCCGATGCCCAGGGTCACCAGCGCGAGGCCGAGCGCCGGCACCGCGGCGAGCACCGGCCCGATGTTGGGCACGTAGTTGAACACGAACGCCACCAGACCCCACAGCAGCGGGAAGTCGAGGCCGATGGCCCACACGCCGATCCCGGTGAGCGCCCCCATGATGGCGGACACCACGGTCTTCATCACCAGGTAGCGCTGCACCTCGAGGCGGATGCGGGCGTAGCGCCAGAGCGGCTGCACGCGGTTGCCGAGCGCCGCCTGCAGCTTGGCGGGGAAGGTCGCCACCTCGACGAGGATGAACACCATGGTGGTGACGACGAGCAGGAGGGAGGTGGCGACCGAGGCGACGCCGCGCAGGGTGCCGCCGATGAGGTCCACCACCGAGGCGGCGTCGAAGAGCCCCTCCTCCACCCAGCGCGCCGCCGGCATTCCCCGCGACTCGCCCCAGGCGACGGCACGGTCCAGCAGGCCCATCATCTGGTCGCGGTAGTGGGGAGCGGCGTCGACGAAGCTCGACAGCGAGCTGCTGATCAGCATGCCGACCAGCGCCAGCAGGCCGACGTTGGCGAGCACGGCGACGCTGATGGCGAGCTGGCGCGGCACCCGGTGCTCCTCGAGCCAGGTGAGCAGCGGCAGGCTGAGAACGGCGAGGAAGAAGGCGGCGGCGAAGGGGACGAGGAGCGGGGCGCCGAGCTTCAGCCCGGCCACCACCACCGCCAGGCTGGCCAGGTTGAGCAGGTGCTGCGAGGCGGGGCCCGGGGGCGAGGGTTGCATCGGTGCAGGCGTCGCGGCAGCTTACTCTTGGGCGGCCGCGGCCACGCCCTCCTGCGCCGCTCGGCGCCCCGCTGCGGACATCGACCGGCGCCAACAGGGCGGCACCGACGACGAAGAAGGCGACGATGCCGGCGATGGCCGCCCGCGACGACCCGGTGGCCTCGACAACGCCGGCGAAGACCAACGGCCCCAGGATGCCCGCGAACTTCTCGAACACCGAGAAGAAGCCGAAGAACTCCGAGGAGCGCTGCGGCGGCACGAAGCTCGCGAACAGCGAGCGCGACAGTGCCTGCGTACCGCCCTGCACCATCGCCACCAGGACGCCGAGGACGACGAAGCCGGTGGCCGTGTGCACGAAGTAGGCGTACAGCGAGATGCCGACATAGACGGCGAGGCCGACGAAGATGGCGTTCTTGGCGCCGATGCGGGCACCGAGGGCGCCGAAGAGGAATGCGAACGGAATGCCCACGAACTGGATCATGAGCACGGTGCCGATGATGATGCCGGGGGAGAGCTTGAGGTCGGTAGCGTAGCTCGCCGCCATACGCACGATGGTGCCGATGCCGTCGCCGTACACCGCCACCGCGACGAGCAGCAGGAGCGCCTGGCGGTAGAGTCGGAGGTGGCGGAAGGTCTCGGCGAGCTCGCGCAGCGCGACCCTCGGCAGGGCGAGGAGCGCGACGCGGCGTCCGCGCTTCGGCGGCTCCGGCACCCAGCGGAAGAGCGGGATCGAGAACAGGCCCCACCACAATGCGGTGAACAGGAAGGAGGCGCGCATCGCCCCGAAGGTGTCGGCGAAGCCGAATCGTCGCGGCTGGGCGATGGCCACCAGGGCGATGGCGAGCGCCAGCCCGCCGCCGAGGTAGCCGAGCGCATAGCCCGCCGAGGAGATGCGGTCCATCTCCTCCTCCCGCCGCACGGCTCCCACCAGGTGCGGCAGCAGGGAGTCGTAGAAGACGAGACTGCCGACGATGCCGACGTTGCCGAGGATGAAGCAGGCGGAGGCGAGTTGCCATTGGCCCTTGCCCACCAGCGCCAGCGCCGCCGTGCTGACCACTCCCACGCCGAGGAAGATCCCGAGCAGCGCCTTCTTCGCCCCCAACGAGTCTGCCGCAGCGCCGAGCAGCGGCGACAGCAGCGCCACCGCCACCAGGGCGATGGCAGTGGCGTTGGCGTGGCGGATCGCCGCTGCCCCCGGGGGCGCCCCCGCGGCCGCGTAGCTGCCGAAGAAGACCGGGTAGACGGCGGTGATGACGAGCGTGTAGTAGGCCGAGTTGGCCCAGTCGTAGAGGGTCCAGCCGAGCAGCGGCCGGCTGCCGAGCCCGAGCCTATCGAGCCCGCGACGCACGGCTGTTCTCACCGCTCGTGCACGACCGCGCCGGAGGCGGGTGTCGCCGCCGGCGCGGCGGCCGGAAGTGGCCCGCGCACCTCGCGCCAGCGCGCGCGATCGAGCTCCCGCATGGTGCCCACCGGGATCAGGTGCTCGACCGGCGCGAACTCGTCGCGCAGCACCTGCGACTCCTGGTCCGCCGGGACCGCCAGCTGCAGGGCCAGCATGCGCGACAGGCTGGGCGCGAAGCTCCACTGCCGATCGAGCTCGCGGGCGCGCGCCTCGAGGTCGGGCAGGTACCCCGCCGCTCCTGGTCCCGCTACCAGCAGCACACCGCCCGAGCCCTGCATCGCGAAGGCGCGTGTGACCGGGAAGCTGCGGCGCACGGTGGCGCAGATGGCGCGCGAGAAGGCGTCGTCGAGCCCGCCGGCGAGGTTCATGGCGAAGACGCCTTCGGGGCTCAGGTGGCGCTGCACCTCGGCCATGTACTCGGCGGTGGTGAGGTGAAACGGTACCGAGAGGCCAATGTAGGCGTCGGTGAACACGTAGTCCCAGCTCTGCGCGCTGCCGGCGAGGAACCGACGGGCGTCGGCCACGTGCACGCGTGTCGTCGCACCGTCGCGGAAGTCGAAGAAACGGCGGGCGAGGCGGGGCACCTCGGGATCGATCTCCACGTAGTCGACGGTGAGGCCGGGCATCCGCGCCTGCAGGTAGCGGCCGGCGCTACCCGCTCCCATGCCGAGCACCAGCATGCGTTGCATCCGCGGCTGGAAGAGGGCGCCGAGGGCGGCGAAGCGCGCATAGGCGAGCCCCGGCTCGCCGGTGGCGCGGATGATGGCGCTCTGCAGCATGCCGTTGCTGGTGAGGATGCGCCGGGTGTCGAGCTCCTCCACTTCGAGCGTCTGGTAGGGCGTGAGGCCGGAGTAGAGGGTGAGTGGCGGCAGCGGCGCCGGCCGCAGACCCTTGCCGGCCGCCAGCACCGCCAGCACCGCCGCCAGCGCGTAGCTCCACACCTCGCGCCGGCTGCTGCCCCAGAGGGCCACCAGCGCGGTGCAGGTGGTGGTGCCCAGCAGCAGCGCGAGGATCGGCTGCAGCTCGAGGAAGGGGATGAGCCCGAACGTGCAGCCGAGGGTCCCGACGAGGCTGCCCGCCGTCGACAGCGCGAACAAGCGGCCGGCGGTGTCGCCTAGCTGTGCGAGGTCGCGGGCGGCGAGCCGCACGGCGTACGGGGAGACGGTGGCGAGCAGCAGGCTCGCCGGCCCGAACAGCAGGGCCGCGGCCACCAGCGTGCCGCCCGGCGAGCCGCCGGAGAGCCGCCCGAGGGCGGCCACCAGCGGCTTGCCGGCGAGCAGCAGCAGTGCCTGCGACAGTCCGGCGAGCAGCACCAGCCGCCCCAGCGCCGGCAGCGAGGGCTGACGATCGGCGAGACGGCCCCCCAGCTGGTAGCCGACGGCGAGGGCGGCGAGGAAGACGCTGATGATCGATCCCCAGACGTAGACGCTGTTGCCGAAGACCGGCGCCAGCACGCGGCTGGCGAGGATCTCGAGCGCCATGATCACGGCGCCGCAGCTGGCGACCACCCAGTAGAACCGCAATCGCGCCAGGGTGTTGCTCAGTGGCAGCTCCTCGTTGGCCGGCGCTCGCGCTCGGCGCTCAGCGCTGCTCCGCCGCCTGGTGCGCTTCCACCAGCTGCGACACCACGCCGGGCTCGGCGAGGGTGCTGATGTCGCCCAGCTCTCCGTACTCGCCGGCGGCGATCTTGCGCAGGATGCGGCGCATGATCTTGCCCGAACGGGTCTTGGGCAGCCCGGGTGTGATCTGGATGCGGTCGGGAGTGGCGATGCGGCCGATGGCGTGCCGCACCTGCTCCTTGAGGGCGCCCACCAGCTCCTCGGGGTCCCAGCTCTCCGCCTCCGGCTTGCAAATGACGTAGGCGTAGATGCCGGTGCCCTTGATGTCGTGGGGGAACCCCACCACCGCCGCCTCCGCCACCAGCGGGTGCTCGACGAGGGCGCTCTCGATCTCGGCGGTGCCCAGCCGGTGCCCGGAGACGTTGAGCACGTCGTCGACGCGCCCGGTGATCCAGTAGTAGCCGTCGGCGTCGCGATGGCAGCCGTCGCCGGTGAAGTAGAGGCCGGGAAAGCGCGAAAAATAGGTCTCGCGGAAGCGCTGGTGGTCGCCGTAGAGGGTCCGCGCCTGACCGGGCCAGGGGCGGCGCAGGCAGAGGTTGCCCTTGATGCCGTTGCCGACGAGCTCCTTGCCCTGGTCGTCGACCACCACCGGGTCGACGCCGAAGAAGGGGAGCGTCGCCGAGCCTGGCTTGGGCGGGATCGCTCCCGGCAGCGGCGTGATCATGATGCCGCCGGTCTCCGTCTGCCACCAGGTGTCGACCACCGCGCAGCGCCCGTCACCGACCACGTCGTGGTACCAGCGCCAGACGTCGGGATTGATCGGCTCGCCGACCGTGCCGAGGATGCGCAGCGACCGCCGCGAGTGCTTCTTCACCCACTGGTCGCCGGCACGCGCGATGGCGCGGATGGCGGTGGGAGCGGTGTAGAAGATGGTGATGCCGAGGTCGTCCACCATCTGCCAGTAGCGGCCGGCATCGGGGTAGACCGGCGTCGACTCGAACATCACGGTGGTGGCGCCGTTGGCGAGCGGGCCGTAGAGGATGTAGCTGTGGCCGGTGACCCAGCCGACGTCGGCGACGCAGGCGTAGACGTCGTCGTCGTGGAGATCGAACACCAGCTTGTGCGAGAGCGCCGCATGCAGCAGGTAGCCGGCGGTGGTGTGGAGCACGCCCTTGGGCTTCCCGGTCGAACCCGAGGTGTAGAGGATGTAGAGGGGGTCCTCGGCGCTCATCCACTCGCTCGGCGAGTAGGAGCGCTCGCGCCGCATCTCCTCCGCCAGCCAGAAGTCACGCCCCGGCCGCATCTCGACCTCGGCACCGGTTCGCCGCGCCACCAGCACGTGCTCGACGAACTCGAGGCCGGCGATGGCCTCGTCGCTGGTCTGCTTGAGCGGGATGCGCTTGCCGCCGCGCAGCCCCTCGTCGGCGGTGATCAGCAGCCGGCAGCGGGCGTCGAGGATGCGGTCGCGCAGACTCTCGGCGGAGAAGCCGGCGAAGACCACCGAATGGATCGCGCCGATGCGGGCACAGGCGAGCATGCAGTACGCGAGCTCGGGCACCATCGGCAGATAGATGCAGACCCGGTCCCCCTTGCGCACGCCCATCCGGCGCAGCAGGTTCGCCACTCGCCCCACCTGGTGGTAGAGCTGGCGGTAGCTGATGCGCTCGTACTCTCCCGCTTCGTCCTTGGCCCAGATGATCGCGGTGCGCTCGCCGTGGGCGGCGAGGTGGCGGTCGACGCAGTTGAAGCAGGCGTTGAGACGGCCGCCGAGGAACCAGCCGAAGTCGACCTCCTGGTAGTCGCCGTCGGC
Organism: Thermoanaerobaculia bacterium; assembly: GCA_963837455.1. Taxonomy (GTDB): domain Bacteria; phylum Acidobacteriota; class Thermoanaerobaculia; order Multivoradales; family JAIOJS01; genus DASYQD01. Next base: position 1,290,311 of record CAWINM010000001.1, read on the forward strand.
GACGGTGTGGAAGGGGTGGAACCAGGTGAGCAGCTCGGCCTCGCGAGTCCAGAAGGCGGTGGGGTCCTCGAGCGACTCGCGGTGCAGCCGCTGATACTCCTCCAGGGAGCCAACGTGGGCGTGGCGGGCGATCGCCTCCTTGACGGGCAGGGCGGGAGCGGGTTGGGGTGCCTCGTCGCTCACGTCGGACCTCCTTGCTGCCGCGCGGCAGCGGTCAGTGCTGGGCCGCCGTCGCCGCCGCGGCCGGCGCCGGCACCGGGAACCCGCGCTGCTCGAGCAGCGCCGAGACCTCGGGGTCGCGGCCGCGGAAGGCGCGATAGAGCTCGGCCGGGTCGACCGAGTCGCCGGCGGCGAGCATCGCCTTCATGCGCGCCGCCACCGTCGGGTTCCACACGTCGCCGGTCTCGGTGAAGGCGCCCCAGCCATCGGCCGCCATGGTGTCGGACCACAGGTAGCTGTAATAGCCGGCGGCGTACTGCTCGCTGGTGAACAGGTGGTTGAACTGCGGCAGGCGGTGCCGCATGGCGATCTCGCGCGGCATGCCGAGCTTGGCAAGCTCGGCCTTCTCGAAGGCTACGGGGTCGACCTTGCCCGCGGGCAGACTGTGCAGGTCCATGTCGATGATCGCCGCCGAGAGGTACTCGGCGGTGATGTAGCCCTGGTTGAAGGTGCGCGACCTCTCGACCTTCTCCACCAGCGACTTGGGCATCGGGGCTCCGGTCTGGTAATGGCGGGCGAAGCGGTCGAGGACCTCCGGCGTCAGCACCCAGTGCTCGTGCACCTGCGAGGGGAACTCGACGAAGTCGGTGGCGGTGTTGGTACCGGCGAGGCTCTGGTAAGTGACGTTGGAGTCGAGGTCGTGGAGGGCGTGGCCGAACTCGTGGAAGAGCGTCTGGGCGTCGGCGAGCGAGATCAACACCGTCTCGCCCGGCTTGCCCTTGACGAAGTTGTTGTTGTTCGACACCAGGGGGAGCACGGGGCCGTCGAGCCGCCGCTGCTGGCGATACGGATTCTCCCAGGCGCCGGAGCTCTTGCCGGCGCGCGCAAAGTAGTCCCCGTAGAAGAGGCCGACCGGCGCGCCGGTGGCGTCGCGCACCTCCCACGCTCGCACCTCGGGGTGGAACACCGGCACCTTGCCGGTGACCTCCACCAGCGTCAGGCCGTGGATGCGGTGCGCCATCCACATCGATGCCTGGATCATGCTCTCGAGGTTGAAGTACGGCTTGAGCTCGTTCTGGTCGACGTCGTACTTTCGCCTGCGCACCTTCTCGGCGTAGTAGAGGTAATCCCAGGGCTCGATGACGAGGTCGGGGGTATCGCGGCGGGCCATCGCCTGCAGGTCGGCGACCTCCTCGTGGACGCGCTCCACGGTCGGCTTCCACACCGTCTCCATCAGCGCGCGGGCGCGCGCGGGGGTCGCCGCCATGGTGTTGGCGAGCTTCCAGTCGGCGTACGTTGGGTAGCCGAGCAGGCGCGCCTTCTCCGCTCGTAGCGGCAGGATCCTGGCGATGGTGGCGTTGGTGTCGTTGGCATTGCCATTGTCGCCGCGGCTCTTGAATGCCTTCCACACCCGCTCGCGCAGGTCGCGCCGCGCCGAGTAGGTGAGGAAGGGATCGACCGCCGAGCGGGTGTTGAGCACCGCCCACTTGCCGGCGAGACCGTGCTCGTCGGCGGCCGCCTCGAGCGAGGCGACGACCGCCTCCGGCAGCCCGGCGAGGTCGGCTGGCGAGTCGAGCACGATCCAGGTGTTCTCGTCTGCCTGCACCTTCTGGCCAAACTCGGTGTAGAGCCTTGCGAGCTCCTGGTTGATGGCGGCGAGGCGCTGTTTCTCGGTGCCGCCGAGCTTGGCGCCGAGGCGGGAGAAGTTGGTGTAGGTGCGCCACAGCAGCCGCTGCCGCTCGGCGGTGAGGCGCCGGCGCGCCGGCGAGTCCCACACCGCCTGGATGCGAGCGAAGAGAGCGCCGTCGAGCAGGATCTCGTCGTTGGCGGCAGCCAGCCGGGGCGCCCAGTCGCGCTCGACGGCCGCGAAGGCGTCGCTCTTGAGGCTGCTCGAGTAGGTCCCGAACAGCGACGCGACGCGCTGGTAGGTGGCCCCAGCACGTTCGAGCGCCTCGACGGTGTTGGCGAAGGTGGGCGCATCGGGGTTGCCCTGGATCGCCTCGATGTCGTGGCGCCGCTCGGTGAGGGAGACCTCGAGGGCGGACGGAAACATCGCCGGGGTGATGACGTCGAACGGCGGCACGCCGCCGTAGGGCCCCGGCCAGGGGGCGAGCAGTGCGTTGGCTGTCGGCGCGGCCGAGGCGGCTTCGACCGGAGGGGCCGGCGCGGCGTTCCTGGTGTCCTCAGCGGCGGCGGGGCGCATGGCCGCCATCATGATGCAAAGCAGCGGGAGCGAGCAGCGCCTGGCGGAGCGGAACGTCCCCATGGCTGGATATCTCCGGTCCCGAGGTGGTTGTGCGTGTCGCCAGGCTCGAGAGCCCGGTGGCGGCGTCGGGAAGCTGAAGGAGGTTCGGAGTGCTCCCCACCGGGTTGCTCGGCCAGCTACGAGCCGGATGCGAGCAGCAGTCTAATTCCACTCTGCCCGCGCCGCCCAGCACGGCGGCGGCCGGGCGTTTGCAGAAGGTGCCTGGGATCCACGACCTCCGCCCGCCGGCGCACGGGCGCCGCAGGCCGCTGGCCCGGCCGCGGCCTCGCCGCCGGGGTTCGCCTCCCCGCGGCTACCATGGCGATGTCATGCCCTTGCTCCGCTGCCTGCTGCGACCGGTCGTTGGCGGCGCGCTCGTTGCCATCTCCACGCTCGGGCTGCGCGCCGCCGTGGCGCCGGATCTCGAGCTCGGCGGCTCCACGTCCCTGCTCGGAACGGCGGCCGAGCTCCGCGCGCTCCCCGCCGACCGCTGGCAGCCCGCGCTCAAGCTCGTCGGGCTGGTGAGCCCGGGCCCGCCGATCCGTGTGCTCCTCGTCGCCGACGACGAGCCGCTGGCGCGTCGCACCCCGCGGTGGGTCACCGGCTTCGCCGTCGCCGAGCAGAACGCAGTGGTGCTCCTGCCGCAGCGCGCGGGCTCCTACCCCGACGACACGCTCGACGCCCTCCTCACCCACGAGGTGACTCACGTGCTGCTGGCCCGCGCCGCCGGCGGGCGGCCCCTGCCGCGCTGGTTCCAGGAAGGGGTGGCACTCTACGCCTCGCGCGAGTGGCAGCTCGCCGACCGCGAGCGGCTCCTCGTCGGCGGCATCACCGGCGTGCCGCCATCGACCACCGAGCTCGAGCGCGCCTTTGCCGGCGAGGGCTACGCCGTCGACACCGCCTACGCGGTGGCCGGCGCGCTGGTCCAGGAGCTGGTCCACCAGCGGGGCCGCCGCGTGGTGGCGCGTATCGCCGCCGCCGTCGCCTCCGGTCTCCCCTTCCCGCAGGCTTTCACCGCCGCTACCGGCGAGTCCCTGCCCTCCTTCGAGCGCGCCTTCTGGCGGCGTTTCCGCTGGCGCTACCGCTGGATCCCCTTCCTCACCAGCGGCGCCACGCTCTGGCTCGGAGTGACGGCGCTGGCGCTGCTGGCGATCGCCCGCCGCCGGCAGCGCGACGCCGCCATCCGCCGACGCTGGGACGAGGAGGAACGCGCGGCGCTCGCCGCCATGCCGACCGACGAGTCGCCGTGGGGGCCTCACTGAGACGCGATCGAGGGCTGGCGCCGCGGCCCTGCCGGCCTCCTGAGGCACCTCCCATCACCCCTCTACCCCTCTCCCGCCGCCGGCGGCAGCCGCAGCAGCGCCCGGCAGCCCGTGCGGTCCTCGCGGTTGCCCAGCGTCAGGGTGCCGCCGTGGGCCTCGGCGATCTGTCGCGAGAGCGCGAGGCCGATACCGGTGCCGCCGGGCTTGGTGGTGAAGAAGGGGACGAAGAGGTTCGCCGAGGCCGGCAGCCCGGGGCCCTCGTCGTCGACCCACAGCTCGACGCCGTCCCCCTTCAACCCCCAGCCCAGCCCCACACCGCCGCCGGTCTCGAGGGCGGCGTCGGCGGCGTTGCGCACCAGGTTGATGAGCAGCTGCTCGAGCTGGCCGGGGTCGGCCTCCACCGGCAGATCGGGCCCCGGTGCCACCACCACCGGCAGTCGCGTCTCGAGCGCCGCCGCGCGCGCGCACAGCTCGCCGAGGTCCACCCGCTCGAGCCGGGGCGCCGGCAGCTGGGCGAGCCGCGAGTATCCGGCGAGAAAGCGCGACAGGCTCGCCGCCCGCTGCCCGATAACGGCGAGGCCCCGCGCCAGGTCCTCGTCGCGATCCTCCGGCGGCGGCTGGCGCTCGAGGATGCGCAGCAGCGTCGCCGCCATCGACTTGATCGGGGCCAGCGAGTTGTTGAGCTCGTGGCCGAGCACGCGGATGAGCCGCTGCCATGCCTTGCGCTCCTCCTCGCGCAGGGCATGCGAGAGGTCGGCGACCACCAGCAGGCGGTGGGGCAGGCCCTCCTCGCGGAAGACGCTGCGGCGCACGCCCCAGGTTCCCCAGCCGCCCGGGAAGATCCGTTCGAGGGTCTGGCTCGGCGGCCCCGCGAGCGCATCGCCGAGCCCGAGCTCCGCCGCCGGTCGGCCGAGCAACCGGCGGCTCGGCTGCGCCAGCAGCAACTCGCCGGCGCGGTTGACCAGCCGCAGTCTTCCCTCGGGGTCGAAGGCGAAGACGGCGACGTCGATGCTCGCCATCACCCGGCGCAGCAGGGCGCTCGCCTCGAGCGCCCCGAGCCGCTGCGTCTTGAGCGTCTCCGCGAGATCGTTGAGCTCGCGAAAGACGGCGTCGAGGGCGTCTCCGGCGGCGCCGCGGCGGGCGCGGATCGAGAAGTCCTCGCGGCGTAGCGCCTCGAGCAGGTTCGCGACCGTGCGCAGGGTGTAGGCGACGCGCTCGCGCAGCAGCCAGGCGAGGCCGAGCCAGATGGCCACCACAACCGGCGCCACGACCCAGCGCGTGAGAGCGCCGAAGCGCCCGAGGGCGAGCAGAGCGAGGGCGGCCAGCACTCCCGGCAGCCCGGTCGCCAGGGCGAGCAGGAAGAGGCGGTTCTCGTAGCGGAGGCGGCGCATGCCGTGCCGATCATCACCCACGGCAGGGTGCTTCTCCAGCCGCCAGCTGCCGGCGATCGCGGCGGCGGGGGGTTTGACGCGCGGAGCAAGAAATGGCACGACGACATAACCGCCGCACCGCTGGGCCGGCTTCACTTCCGGCTTCACTCACGGAGGATCTGGTGATGGCGACCCCCAAGATCGTGTGGCTGATGGTGCTGGCCTCGATCGCAACCCCACTTCTCGCCGCTCAGCAGCACGTTCCCTTGCTCCACGGGTCGCAACAGACCACCAACCGTCCCGCGGGCCTGCCCGCTTTCGACACCAACTGGACGCTCTTCATCGACGGCCTCTACACCGAGGACGTCACCCTTCGTCGACGGGACGCACGTGGTCATCCGTGGCACCGCGGGCGCGAATCAGGTGGTCCGCCTGCGGCGGGCGATGCGGGCCGCCAACGTGACTTCGGCGACCGACTGCACGCTCTCCGGGCCGGCGTCGCTGGGTGAGGTGGTCGAGGCGCTCACCTGGTTCCAGGGGGGCAGCGATCACAGCTTCGGCATCAGCACTGTCGGGGGCGCACCGGGGTGCTCGGCGGCCATGACAACAGCGCTCTCGCGCCTGGGCGCCCTGCTGGCGAGCGTCTACAACGACCGCACGACGGTTCGCGTGTCCTTCGACGTCCCGGCGGCTCCCTAGTCGTCTGCGAGCTCTTCGGGGCGCCCGTGCTTCTCGAGCCGCCGGTAGAGGGCGCTGCGCGAGAGGCCGAGCGCCGAGGCGGCCTGGCTGACGTTGCCGCCATAGCGCTCGAGCGCTTTCTTGATCAGGTGCTCCTCCACCTCCTCGAGCGTCATCTCCTCGAGGCCACGGGCCACCGGCGCGCCCTCGAGGCCGAGGTCGAGCGCCGTCACCCGGCTCCCGCGCGCCAGCAGCACGGCGCGCTCCACCGCGTGGTCGAGCTCGCGCACGTTGCCGGGCCAGGAGTGGCGCTCGAGAGCGCGCACCGCCGCGGCGTCGAAGCCGTTGACCTCCTTGCGGTAGCGCCGAGCGTGGGCGGCGCGGAAGCGCTCGGCGAGCGGCACTAGGTCCTCGCGGCGGTCGCGCAGCGGCGGCAGGTGGATCTCCACCGTGCGCACCCGGAAGTAGAGGTCGCGGCGGAACCGCCCCTCCGCCACCTCGGTGGCGAGGTCGGCGTTGGTGGCGGTGAGCAGGCGCACGTCGGCGTGGCGCGTGCGCGAGCTGCCCACCGGCTCGAACTCGCCGCTCTCGAGCACGTGCAGGAGCTTCGCCTGCTGCGCCAGCGGCACGTTGGCGATCTCGTCGAGGAAGAGGGTGCCGCCGTCGGCAAGCTCGAAGCGGCCGACGCGGTCGGTCTTGGCGTCGGTGAAGGCGCCGCGCACGTGGCCGAACAGCTCGCTCTCGAACACCGTGGCGGCGAGGCCGCCGACGTTGACGGTGACCAGCGGCTTGCCGGCGCGCGGCGAGACGGCGTGGAGCAGGCGAGCCACCAGCCCCTTGCCGGTGCCGTTCTCGCCGGTGATCAGCACGTTGGCCTCTGATGGGCCCACCCGCTCGATCATCTCCAGCACCGGCTGCATGGCGCGCGAAGTGGCCACGAAGTCGGGCGCGCCCTCGCCGCGCAGCAGCCGGTTCTCGGCCTCGAGGCCGCGGCTCTTGCGCAGCGCCGCCGCGAGGGCGAGCTGGTTGTGCACGATCGACAGCAGGCGGTCGTTGTCCCAAGGCTTCTCGACGAAGTCGCGGGCACCGCGCCGGATCGCCTCCACCGCCAGCTCGATCGAGCCCCAGGCCGTCATCACCACCACCGGCACCTCGGGCGCGAGCTGGTGCACGCGCTCGAGCAGCGCCAGCCCCTCCTGCCCGGAGGTGGTATCGCGGGCGTAGTTGAGGTCCATCAGCAACAGGTCGGGCTCCTGCTGCGCGACCGCGGCCACCACCTCCTCGGGCGAGCGGGCGGTGCGCGCGGCGTACCCCTCCGCCTTGAGCAGCAGGCGTAGCGCCTCCAGCACGTCGGGCTGGTCGTCGGCGAGGAGCAGGGCGGCGGTGCGCATGAGGATCACTCGCCTCGTCGCAGCGCCGCGAGGGGTGCCTCGGCGGCGGCCCGTCGAGCCGGCAGGTAGCAGGCGAGCAGCCCGAACGTTACCAGGGCCGTGGCGACGGCGACGTAGACCCACGGCGCGGTCGCCGCCACCCCGTAGAGCAGCCCGCCGAGAGCCGGGCGGACCCGCAGCGCGGCGGGGGTACCCAGCACCAGGCCCACCACCAGCAGACGGCCCCCCTCGCGCATCACCATGCGCACCAGATCGACACGCCGGGCCCCCACCGCGGCGCGCACCGCCAGCTCACCGCGACGGCGACCGACGGCGTGCGAGAGCACACCGTAGACGCCGAGCAGGGTGAGCAGCGTGGCAGCGCTGGCGCAGGATCCGATGACCACCGCGGCGAGCCGCGCCCCACCGCGCTGGCTCCTGAGCTCCTCCTCCATGGTGGAGACCCAGTGGACGGGGGAGCTGGGGGCGAGCTGACCGAGCCGGCGCTGCAACGACGGCAGCAGGACGCCGGGGTCTCCTGCCGTGCGCACCGCCAGCGAGACCACCCGCCGCGGCGACTGCGCGAACGGGAGGTAGAGGTCGAATCCGCTCGCCGCGCTCGCCAGGGGCCCGTTGTAGAGGACGTCCTCGACCACACCCACCACCTCGAACGGCGGCGAGCGTTCGTCGCTGGAGCCGTCGACGACCCTCTGCAGACGCCTGCCGAGCGCCCGCTCGGGGTTGACGCCGAGATACCGCGCCAGCGAGCGGCTGACCAGCGCGACGGGAGCGCCGCGCGGGCCGTCGCCGGCGGCGAAGGGGCGGCCGGCGACCAGGTGCATCCCCATAACCGACAGGAAGCCGGAATCGACGGCGTGACCCGGCACGTCGCGCACCTCCTGCGCGGTTCCCGGGACGGCGAGGGTGAAGCGATCGTCGAACCAGGGCGGCAGCACCTCGGACATCACCGCCACGTCGAGCACGCCTGGCTGTGACCGCAGGACGCCGCGCGCCCGCGCGGCGAAGGCGAGCACCGCTTCCGAGGTCGGGTAGCTCGCCGGGTCGAGGGTAATCGCCAGCCGCGCCAGATGGCTGCTACGAAAGCCGAGCTCGCGCGTGGCGAGATGCCGATAGGTGTCGAGCAACAGGGTCCCGCCCACGGCGAGCACGAAGGTCACCGCCACCTCGAACACCACCAGAGCGCGGCCGGCTCGGCGCTCGTGGGGCAGCTGTGTGGTACCGGTCCCCGTACGCGCGAGGAGCGGCGCCGAGTCTGGGCGACCGCCGACGAGGACGGGAAGCACGCCGGCCAGCGTCGCCGTGGCCCCCACCACCAGCAGCGCCAACGCCAGCGTCCTGCCGTCGACCTGCAGCCGCACGTAGGACGGCAGCCGCAGGTCGGCCATGGTGCGCAGCGCGGGCAACGCCTCGAAGGCGAGGACCGAGCCCAGCGAGCCGCCGGCTGCGCTGAGCAGGAGCACCTCCATGGCGAGCTCGCGCACCATTCTCGCCGGGGTGGCGCCCAGCAGCCGGCGCAGCGACAGCTCGCGCTCGCGACCGGCAAGGCGGGCGAGCAGCAGCAGCGCCACGTTCACCGCGGCGATCGCCAGCAGGAGCGCCGCGCTGGCGAGCAGCACGCGCAGCCCCGGCCGCAGGGGCGTGCGCCAGCTCTCGCCGAAGGGCTCGACGACCAGGGTCGTGCCGGTGTAGAGCCTGGGTCGCTGCGCCGCCAGCCGGCGCGCGGCGGCCGCGACCTCGGCCTGCGCGGCCGCCAGGGACGACCCGGCCCAGCGGCGGGCGAGCACCCACACGTTGCGCGCCTCGGGGTCGTCGAAGGCGGCGCGCGAAGGGCTCTGCGCGAGCGGCATCCACACCTCGGCGACGTCGCTGTCGACGGAGCCCACGAACCCGGCGGGGAGGACCCCGACAACGGTGTAGGCCAGCGGCGGTGCGGCCACCGGGCTGCCGCGCAGCAGCAGAGTGGCACCCAGCACGTCGCGGCGCCCCGCGAAGCGTCGCTGCCAGAGCTGGAAGCCGATCGCCACCACCAGCGGCGAGCCGCGGCGTTGCTCCACCGCGCTCGGCAGCCGCCCCAGCAGCGGGCGTACCCCCATGAGATCGAAGTAGCCGGCGGTGAAGGCCTCGCCTCGCAGCCGCTCGCTCCCCCCTGAGGTGAGCCAGGCCACGCGCGTGCGAGCGACGGCCTCGACGGCATCGAAGGCGCGCACCCCGCGCAGCTCTTGCAGCTCGAGGTAGGAAACGTCTCCCTGTCCACCGTGCTCGTCGTGCCGGAGCCAGACGCGCGCCAGCCGCTCCGCCGCCGGCAGCGCCGGTGCCCGCACCAGGATGCCGTCGACGAGGGAGAGCGCCAGCACCGCCGCCCCGACGCCAAGGCCGATGCAGGCGATCGCCGGCAGGACCAGTCGCGGCGTCCGCGCCAGACTGCGGGCTACCCGCCACGTCGCGCCCATGCTGCCGGGCACGTCAGGCCTCCTCGCGCGGCACGGCGGCGGTCCTCAGGCCTCGTCCCGCAGCACGCTCGCGGGGTCGACCCGCAGCGCACGCCGCGCCGGCAGCCACAGCGCAGCCAGGCCGACCGCGGCGAGCACCACCGCCACTGCCGCGAGGCTCGGCACGTCCAACGGCGAGACGCCGTAGAGCAGACTCCCCAACCAGCGGGAGGCGGCGACCGCGAGCAGCAGCCCCAAGGCGAGACCGCTGGTTAGGAGCCGCAGACCGTCGCCGAGCACCAATCGCAGGACGGTGCCCCTCGCCGCGCCGAGCGCCATGCGAATGCCGATCTCGCGCCGCCCCTGACTGACGAGGTAGGCGAGGAGCCCATAGAGGCCCGCCGCCGCGAGCAGCGGGGCGACGCCCCCGAAGCTCGCCAGCAGGCCCATCACCAGCCGGCGGTCCGACAGCGAGCGCGCCACCACCGCCGGCATGGCGGCGACATCGAACACGGCCTGGCCCGGCGCCACTTCACCGAGGGCGCGCCGGATCTCCGCCGCGATGGCCGGCGTCGGCTGCGGCGAGCGCACCACCAGCGTCATCGCGCTCAGGAAGTCCGGCAGCGGCTGCGCCGTCGAGAAGAAGATGGTGGGGGTCGGCTCGCGGTCGAGCGTGGCCTCGCGCACGTCGCCGACGACGCCGACGATGGACGCCGGCACCGCGGTCACCTCGTCGCCGAGGCTCACCCTCTCCCCGAGCGGTTCGCGGTCGCGGAAGTAGCGCTCGACGAGGGCGCGGTTGACGAGCGCCCCCGGGGTGCGCGGATCACCGTCCTGCGGCTGCAGATTCCGCCCGCGGAGAACCGGGATGCCGAGCGCCGCGAAGTACCCGGGGCTCACCAGCCGCACCTCCGCGAACGGGGCCTCGGCCGGCGTCGCCGCCGGCGGCCGACCGGCGATGGCAAAGTGGCTGTTGTACCCCCACTGGCGCAGCGGCAGGTGGGAGGTCCAGCCGGCAGCGCGTACCTCGGGCAGCCCCTGCACTCGGTCGAGGATGCGCGGCAGGAGCTGGCCGGCCGCCTCGCGGGAGGCCTCGCTCGGCAACGTCACAGCGAAGGCCACGCTGTGCTCCGCCGTCATGCCGGTGGGCGTCGCGAGCAGTGCCCCGAGGGTCCGCAGCAGCAGGGTGGCCCCCACCAGCAGCACCGTCGAGAGCGCCACCTGGCCGACCACCAGCAGGCTGCGCACCCGCGTCGCGCCCGCTCCCTGCCCACTCCGCGCGCTGCCCGCCTGCAGCTCGGCGATCAGCCGCCGCGCCGGTGTCTGCAGCGCCGGAACGAGGGCGGTGACCACCGCGGTGCCGAGAGCGGTCGCCGCCAGCAGTAGGAAGACCCGCGGCTCGAGCACCGAGAGCGCATCGCCCGACAGCGGCAGCGCCTGGCCGGCGACGCGGCCGAGCATCCGCAGGGTCAGTTGCGCCGCCACCAGCGCCAGGGCGGCGCCGGCAAGCGAGACCACCGTGGCCTCGATGGCCGCCAGGCGCCCCAGCTGCCAGCCGCTCGCCCCCAGCGCGGCGCGCACCCCGAGCTCGCGCCGGCGGGCGATGGCGCGCGCCAGCATCAGGCTGGCGGCGTTGGCGCAGGCGATGAGCAGCACCAGGGCCGCGGCCGCGGCAACCACCATGAGCTTCGGTCGCACCTCCCCCACGACCGTCTCGCCGAGCGGCAGCACACCGGCGCCACGCCCGGCCTGGGCGGCGGGATAGGCCTGCGAGAGGCGCGCGGCGATCCCCTCCATCTCGGCCTCGGCGGCTGCGAGCCCCCGCCCCGGAGCCAACCTGGCGATGGCGCGCAGCCAGTGATTGCCACGGTCCTCGGGAGCCTGCGCCGGCGTCAGCGGCACCCACAAGGCGATGTCCCAGGCGGGGGGAAAGTCGAACCCCGCCGGCATCACGCCCACCACCGTGTAGGCGTGGCCGTCGAGCCACAGCGTCCGGCCGAGGACGCGGCGGTCGCCGGCGAAGCGTTGCTGGAACAGGCCCTGGCTGACCACCACCGGAGGCGCACCCGAGCCAGCGCCGTCGCCGGCTCGCAGGGTGCGCCCGAGCCCCGCGGGGACGCCGAGCACGGCGAACAGCTCCGGGCTCGCGCCCAGCGCCCGCAGCCGCTCCGCCCCACCGCGACTCTGCAGGCTCACGCTCTGGAAGGTGTAGCCGGCGATGCCGGTGAAGCCCCGCGCCTGCTCCCGCCAGTCGCGCAGGCCCGGCGCCGAGACCGCGCAGACGTCGTTGACGCCGCGCGAGGTGCGCCCGGGCGACGGCGAGCAGCGCTCGAAGACGCGAACCAGCTCGGCCGGGCGCGCGTACGGCAGGGGGCGCCAGAGAACGGCGTCGAGCACGCCGACCACCGCGGTGTTGGCGCCCAACCCGAGGGCGATCGTCACCACCAGCGGAACGCTGAAGGCGGGAGCTCGCCAGAGCCCGCGCGCGGCGTGACGCACGTCGGCCCACCAGGTGTCGTTGCCTCGCCTTCCTCGTCTCTGCGCCACCGCACGCGCTCGCCACACGTCGGGACCTTCAGAGCCGCTCGACGATCCAGCCGTCCTTGAGCAGCACCGTGCGGCGGCCGTAGCCGGCGACGCGGTCGTCGTGGGTCACCTGCACGATGGTCACGCCCCCCTCGTTGAGGCGAGAGAGCAGCTCCATGATCATCGTGGCCCTGGCCGCTGTGGAGGCTGCCGGTCGGCTCATCGGCGAGGAGCAGCTTCGGCTCCGCGATCAGCGCGCGGGCCACGCCCACCAGCTGTTGCTGGCCGCCGGAGAGCTGGCTCGGGTAGAGGTCCTTCTTGGCGACGATCCGAAGCGGTCGAGCGTGTCGGCGACACTGCCTTGCGCTCCGTGCGCGGACGTTGCGGTAGGACAGGGGGAGTCCAGGTTCTCGGCGACGGTGAGGTCGTCGAGCAGGTGATATTGCTGGAAGACGAAGCCGACGTACTTCTTGTTGAGCTCGATGCGGTCCCTCGGCTTCAGGGCGTGCACGGCTGGTCGAGCGAAGACGGTATTCGCCGGTCAAGGCGCGGTCGAGCATGCCAAGGATCGAGAGCAGCGTGGACTTGCCGGCGCCCGAGGGCCCCATGACCGTCACGAAGTCGCCGGCCTCGATCTTGAGGTCGATGCGCCGCAGCACGAAAGTCTGGCCGGCCTTCGTCTCGTAGAACTTCTCGAGTTTTTGAGCTCGATCATGAAACGCCTCCTGGGGAGTCGAAAGTCCAAAGTCCAACGTCGAAAGTCGAAGGCCTCTTCATTCGTTGCGCAGGGCCTGGGTCGGGTTGATGCGCGAGGCGCGGCGGGCCGGCAGATCCGCCGCGAGGAGTCCGCTCGCGACGAGCACGAGCACTGCCCGGCAAAAGTCAGCGGGTCTGACGGGATGCGGCCGCACGCCGAAGAGGAGGCGTGGAGAGGCCGCGCGCCAACAGCCAGGGAGATCGCGGCACCGAGTCCGAGGCCAAGGACCGGCGAGCAGCGCGGTCTGGCGCAGGATCATCGGCGAGCTCCTCGGGGCGGGCGCCGAGAGCGAGGCGGACCCCCATCTCGCGCCGGCGGCGCGCGACCGGAGGCGGCGACGACGCCGTAGATGCCGACGAGCGCCAGCAGCAGCGAGATGCCGGCGAAGCCGCCGAGGAGGGCCTCGAGCCGAGGCGCCGCGAGCGAACTGGCTGCCCGGCGAGGAGCGAGCGTCGCTGGTGCGCAGCTTCTGCAGGCCGGCAGCTCGAGGAGTCCACTGGGCCGCGACGGCGGCGAGCAGTGCCGGTCCGATCGCCGCGGGTCGCCGCGGCGGGCAGGAGGAGCTGCGGCGCCCGTGCCCGGTCTGTGCCTCCGGCAGGTACATCTGCGGCTCGGGCGCGAGGTCGAGGCCGCCGTGATGGACATCGCGGCAGACGCCCACGATGGAGCGCCACGGCGCCTGCGGAGACCCACCGAGCTTGACGCGGCGCCCCAGCGGCTCTCCCGGTCCGAGCACGCGGCGCACGAACGCCTGGTTGACGATGATCACCCGCGGCGCAGCGTCGTCGTCGCCGGGGCGAAGGCCCGCCCCGAGTGGAGTGGCAACCCGAAGGCGGTGAAGAAGCGCGGCGTCACGCTCGAGTACTGAACGCTGGGCGGGTTCTCCCGTTCCACTCCCTCGACCCGCACGTCGACGTCGGTGAAGTAGTCGGTGAGCGGCAGCGCCGAGGTGGTGGCGACGTCATGCACGCCGGGCAGGGCGCCGAGCCGCTCCTCCAGGCTCGCCACCGCGCGAACCGCGTCGGCCTTCTCCGGATAGCGTGCCAGCGGCAGCATCACCTGCGCCGCCAGCAGCCCGCCGGGAGCGAAGCCGGGGTCGACGCTGCCGAGAGCGAGCAGCGAGCGCACCAGCAGCCCGGCGCCGACGAGCAGCGCCAGGCTGATCGCGACCTCGGCGACGATCAGCCCGCGGCGCAGGGTGGCGCCGCCCTGGCGCACGACCCCGCGACCGCCCTGCCGCAGGGTGTCAGCCGGCTCCACGCGCGCAGCGCGCGCCGCCGGCAGCAGGCCGAACATCAGCCCCACCATCGCCGTCGCGACGAGCGCGAACAGCAGCACCGGCCCCCCCAGCGTCACCTCGTCGAGGCGCGGCGTGCCGGCGGGAGCGAGGCGGACGAGCAGCCGCAGCAGCGCCGCCCCGGCGAGGATGCCAAGAGCGCCGCCGGCGCCGGCGAGCAGCAGGCTCTCGGCGAGCAGCTGCGAGCGCAGCCGGCGGCGGTCGGCTCCCATCGCGGTGCGCACCGCCATCTCCCCGTCACGCTCCGCGGCCCTCGCCAGCAGCAGGTTGGCGAGGTTGACGCAGGCGATGAGCAGCACCAGGAGCACCGCGCCGAACAGGGCCAGCCCCGGCTGCCGGGCGCTGCCGACCACCACCTGTTGCAGCGGTACCACGGCCGCACCGGCACCGCGATAGGCGTCGGGGTAGCGCGTGGCCAGCTCACGCTCGACGCCGGCGAGCTCCGCCTGCGCTTGTTGCGACGTGGTGCCCGGGCGCAAGCGGCCGATGGCGCGGATGTACGCACCGCCACGATCGTCCTCGCCGGCGGGCAACGACAGCGGCGTCCACAGCGCCGCGCGCGGCGCCAGCGGATCGCGGAAGCCGCGCGCCATGACCCCGACCACTGTGTGCGGCACGCCGTCGATGCGCAGCTGGCGGCCCAGCACGCCGGGCTCGCCTCCGTACTCGCGCTGCCACAGCTCGTAGGAGAGCACCGCGACCGCATCACGTCCCGCGACCTCCTCATCGGCGACGAAGCCGCGACCCTGCGCCGGCGGCTTGCCGAGAACGTCGAAGTAGCCAGCCGACACGCGCAGGCCGACCACCGCCTGGGCGCCGGCAGCGGTGGAGAGCGTCACCTGCCGGTCGGCGTCGTTCCACGAGCCGGCGACGCCGCTGACGCCGCGCAGCCCCTGCCGCCAGTCGCG
Source organism: Thermoanaerobaculia bacterium (assembly GCA_963837455.1). GTDB lineage: Bacteria > Acidobacteriota > Thermoanaerobaculia > Multivoradales > JAIOJS01 > DASYQD01. The sequence goes on from CAWINM010000001.1 coordinate 1,305,333, forward strand.
CAGGGTGCTGACGCCAGTGACCTCCTGCGCCAGGCCACCGGTGCTGCTGCGGTCCTCGAAGAGCATCACCAGGCGCTCGGGGTGCGGCAGGTCGAGCGGCCGCATGACGACGCCGTAGACGAGCGAGAAGACCGCGGTGGCGGCGCCGATCGACAGCACCAGGGTGAGCAACGCCGCAGCGGCGAAGGCGGGGCGACGGCGGAGGTGGCGGAGCGCGAAGCGGAGGTCGGCGGCGAGGTGCGTCATGGCGGCAAGCTCACTCCTCGCGCAGCACGCGAACCGGGTCGGTGCTGGCGGCCCGTCGTGCCGGCAGCCAGGCGGCGAGCAGGGCGACCGCGGCAAGCAGCGCCGGAGCCGCCACGAAGGTCCAGGGGTCGGCAGGGCGCACGCCGTAGAGCAGGCCGGCGAGGAGGCGGCTGGCAGCGAGGGCGGCGAGCACCCCGGCGACACCGCCAACCGCCACCGGCAGCAGGCCACGGCCGAGCACCAGTCGCAGCAGCCGCCGCCGCTCGGCGCCGAGGGCGCCGCGGATGGCGAGCTCGCGCCGGCGGGCCAGCACGCTGCCGTTGACGAGACCGTAGACGCCGACGCAGCCGAGCACGAGCGCCAGAGCGGCGAAGGCGGCGAGCAGCACCGCCTGCAGACGCGCCCGCGCAGCGCTGGCGGCGACCACTCGCGCCAGCGGACGCGCGTCGGCAATCACCAGGTCCGGGTCGAGCTCTCGAACGGCCAAGCTGGCAGCAGCGGCGAGCGCGGCCGGGTCCCGGTCGCTGCGCAGCAACAGGGTGCCGCCGGCGCTGGCGAACGGCTGCGCCTCCGCGCGCGGCAGGTAGAGGGTCGGCTGCGGGGGCTCGGCAAGGGTGAGCTGGCGCACGTTGCCGACGAGGCCGACGATCTCCCAGTCCTGCTGGCGCAAGGTCAGCCGGTGCCCGATCGGGTCCTCGCCGGGGAAGAAGCGGCGTGCCATCGCCTCGTCGACCACTCCCACCGGCAGCGTGCGGTCGGCGGCTCTGAGCAGGCGACCGCGCCGCAGGCCAATGCCGGCGGCTGCGAAATAGCCCGGCGTGACCACGCGCGTCTCCACCGACGGTCCCTGGCCGGCGGCCGGCGCCGGGCGGCCGACGACGGTGAAGCCTATGCTGTTGTAGTCGCCGCTCATCGGCAGGATGTCCACCGCGCCCACCGCCACCACTCCCGGCAGTGCCGAGACGCGCGCCAGCACCCGGTCCCAGAGGGCCAGGACCACCGGATCGTCCCGGTACTTGGGGTACGGCGGCTCGACGTCGACCGCCAGCACCCCCTGCGGCCGGAAGCCGGGGTCGGTCGCCCGCAGCGCGAAGAGGCTGCGCAGCATGAGGCCCGCCCCCACCAACAGCACGATCGAGAGACCCATTTCGGCCGCCAGCATCGACGACCGCAAGCGCACGGTGGGCGCATCGGCGGTCTGGCGCACGGCGTCACGCCGCAGCGCCAGCCCCGGGTCGGCGTCCGCCACGCGTAGAGCCGGCACCAGTCCCACCAGCAAGCCGACGGCGAGAGTGGCGGCGGCGGCGAAGAGCACCACGCCGCCATCCACACCCACCTGCGCCGCCCGTGGCAGGTCACTGCCGGCAAGGGCCAGGAGTCCGCGCACGCCGAGGCGCGCCAGCACCAGGCCGACCGCACCACCTGCGAAGGCGAGCAGCGTCGACTCGAGCATCATGGCGCGCAGCACCCCGGCACGGCCGGCGCCGAGGGTGAGTCGCAGCGCCAGCTCGGCACGGCGCGCCAGCGAGCGGGTGAGCAGCAGGCTCGCCACGTTGGCGCTCGCCACCAGCAGCAGCAGGACGGTGGCCGCGAGCAGCGCCAGCAGCACCGGGCGCACCGGCGCCACCATCTCCGCCTGCAGCGGTACGATGCGCATGCCGCGCTGGGAGTCGGCCTCCGGGTAGGTGCGGCGAAGCCCGGCCATGATGCCGTCGAGCTCGCCCTGGGCGACCTCGGCGGTCCCTCCCGCGCGCAACCGTGCGATGGCGGTGAAGGCGAACCCGTCGCGGCTCGAGCCGCTGCCGAAGTAGGCGGGCGAGACGCGCCAGACCTCGGGGGTGGGAAACCCGGCGCCGGAGAGACCAGGATCCTCGAGCGCCGCCGGCGCCACCCCCACCACCTCGTAGTCGGTGCCGGAGAGGGCGACGGTGCGCCCGACGACGCCGCGATCGCCGCCGAAGCGGCGCTGCCAGAGGCCGTAGGAGAGCACCACCGCCCGGGCGCTGCCCGGAGGGTCCTCGGCTGCGAGAAAGAAGCGGCCCGCCGCCGGGCGCACCGCGAGGACGTCGAAGAAGGGGGCGTTCACCGACGCGCCCGCCAGCCGTTCGGCGCCGTCCTCGCCGAGCAGGAAGGGCTGCCACTCGTCGTAGGCCGCGGCGGCGGCGAGCGAGCGCGATTGCCGCCGCCAGTCGAGGAAGTTGGGGTAGGAAACGGTGGTGTACCCGTCCCCTTCGCCGAGCCGGTAGCCGAGCAGGCGTACCACGCGCTCGGGGTGGGGGAAGGGCAGCGGCCGCAGCAGCACGCCGCGGACGAGGGTGAAGAGCGCCGTGGTGGTGCCCAGCCCCAGCGCCAGCGTGAGCACCACGGTGGCGGCGAACGCGGGGCGCCGGCGCAGCGAGCGCACGGCCTGGCGCAGCTCGTGGATGGTGCTCAGCATGGGTTGTGGATCCTTGGCGGCGCCGCGGGTGTCTCGTCGTGGCGGGCCGGTCACTCCTCGCGCAGCGCCCGCACCGGGTCGACGGCGGCCGCCCGCCGCGCCGGCAGCCAGGCGGCGGCGAGCGCCACCACGGCGAGCAGGGCGGCGGCGCCGGCGAAGCTCGCCGCGTCGAGCGGCTGGACGCCGAAGAGCAGCTGGCGCAGCGCGCGGGCGCCCACCAGCGCCCCGGCGCCGCCGGCGAGCAGCCCGGCGACGGTGAGCGCCGCACCCTCGCCGAGCACCAGCGAGACGATCTGCCGGCGTCCGGCGCCCACCGCCATGCGCACCGACAGCTCGCGGCGCCGCGCGCCCACGGCATGGGCGAGCGAGCCGTAGAGTCCGGCCACGGCGAGCACCAGGGCTAGCGCCGCGAAGCCGCCGAGCGCCCAGGTGCGCAGCCGGCGCGCGGCGGTCGAGTCGGCGAGCAGCTCGTCCATGCGGCGCAAGTGGGCGAGCGGCAGTCCCGGATCGATCCCGGCGACGGCGCGGCGTAGGGCCGGCAGCAGCACGCGGTCCTCCGCCGCCGAGCGCACCACCACCTCGAGCCCGGAGTCCGCCACCTGCTCCTGCGGCATGTAGACCTCGGGCCGGATCGGGGCGTCGAGACCGAAGTGGCGGACGTCGTGAACCACGCCGACGACCGTGCGCCAGGGATCGTCGGACTCGGCGCTGCCCCACTTGAGCCGCCGGCCGAGCGGCGAACGTCCCGGCCAGTGGTGCTGCGCGAAGCTCTCGGTGACCACCACCACGGGCGTCGAGGTCGCCGCGTCCTCGCCGCCGAAGGTGCGGCCGGCCAGCCGTTGCAGCCCCACCGCCGCGAAGTAGCCGGGCGTCGCCACCCGCTGCTCGGCACACGGCTCCTCGCTGTCCGCCACCGGTACGCTCCCCTCGGCGTAGATGGAGTTGCAGTTGTAGCCGCCGCCCAGGGGCAGGATGTCGACGGCACCGGCAGCCTCGACGCCGGGTAGACGGCCCAGCCGCTGCTCGAGGCGGGCGAAGACGGTGCGCGCCACCTCCTCGCCGTGGTACTGCGGTCCGCTCAGGTAGAACCCGAAGGTCACCACGTGCGCCGGCCGGAAGCCGGGGTCGACGCGGTAGAGGCGATCGAGGCTGCGGGCGAGCAGCGCGGCGCCGACGAGCAGGGTCAGGCAGAGCGCGAGTTGCGCCGCCACCAGGGCACGCTCGAGGCCGCGACGCCGGCGCGAGCCGGTGGCGCGCGCGGCCATCGCCACCTGGATGCCGTGCAGCGACGGCGCCAGCCCTGCCGCCAGCACGGTGACGACGGTGGTCGCCGCGGCGACGAGCAGTGCCGCCCAGTCGAGACGGGCGCGATCGAGCAGCGGCACCTGGCCGGCGGCAAGATGCTGCAGACCGGCGAGCAGCAATCGGGCCACGCCACAGGCGAGCACGCCGGCGGTGGCGCCGAGCAGCCCGACCTCGAGCAGCAGCTGGCGCAGCAGGGTGCTGCGGCCGGCACCGAGCGCGACGCGCACACCGAGCTCGCCGCCGCGGCTGGTGGCGCGCGCCAGCAAGAGGGCAGCCACATTGCCGCAGGCGAGCAGCAGCAGCAGACCGGTGGCCGCCACCAGCAGGCGGAACGCGGGCGCGCTGCGGCCGGCGATGGCTGCGTGCAGCGGCTCCACGAAGGCACCCCAGTCGGCGTTGGCAGGGTTCTCGCGGCCCAGCTCCTTCTCGATGGCGTCCATCTCGGCCTGCGCGGCCGCCAGGCTGACCCCGGCGCGCAGGCGCCCGAGAGCCACCACCCAGTGGCCGCCGCGGCCCACCTTCTCGCGATCGATGGCCAGCGGGCGGTAGAGCGCCGCGGCGGGGAGCTGGTCGTAGACAGGATGGCGGAAGCCGCGCGCCGCCACCCCGACGATGCGGTAGGGCTGTCCCTCGAGCTCGATCGTGCGTGCCAGCACGCCAGGGTCCCCGGCGTACCGTGTCTGCCAGGTCTCCCAGGAGAGCACCGCGACGCGATGCTCGCCGAGAGTCTCCTCGCGCGGCAGGAAGAAGCGGCCGAGCGCCGGCCGCGCGCCGAGCAGCGCGAAGAACCCCGGTGACACGCGACCTACCGGCAGGTAGGCCGCAGGGCCGGCACCGGTGACGGTGTCGAAGTTGGCGTTGAAGATGGCGACGGCGTCGAACGAGCGTGCGCGATCGCGCCAGTCGTAGGCATCGAGCGGGTTGGCGTTGTTGCGCCGCTCGCCGTTCCCCGCACCCCAGATCCGCACCAGACGCTCGGCGTGCGCGTAAGGGAGCGGTCGCCAGAGCACCGCGTCGGCGGCACTCCACAGCGCCAGGAAGCCGCCCAGCCCGAGCGCGAGGATCCCCACCACCAGCAGCGGCACGGTCGGCCGGCGGCCGAACGAGCGCAGGGCGTGACGGAGGTCGAGGCGCGTTGGACCCAGCACCCGCAGGAGGCTCAGCACGTCGCTATCTCCACTTCGGTTGCGCAGGTCCCGGTCGTCACGGCTCACTCCGCAGCAGCCGCGCAGCGTCCACCCGCAGCACCCGCGACGCCGCCGGCAGGGTGGCCAGGAGCCCGAGTGCGAGCACCGCGGCGGCGGCGGCAGCGAGCGTCAGTGGATCTCGCGGCGAGATCCCGTAGAGGAACCCGTGCAGCAGCTCGCCGAGGAGCGCGCCGCCGACCAGGCCGATCGCCACCCCGGCGCCGAGGATGCGCAGCGTGTCGCCGAACACGCCGCCGAGCAGGGCGCCCGGGGTGGCGCCGACGGCCACGCGGAGGGCGAGCTCGCGCGAGCGTTGCGCCACGCCGTAGGCGATGACCCCGAAGATGCCGGCGCTCGCCAGCAGCAGCGCCAGCAGCGCGAACGAGGTGGCCACCCAGGCGCCGTTGCGTGGCAGGCTGAAGGCCGGCGCGAGGTGCTCGCGCAGGGTCCCCGGGTTGGTGACCGGCAGCTGCGGGTCGATGCCTGCCACCCGGGCGCGGATGGTCGCCAGCAGCGCCGCACGGTCGCCGCGCGCGCGCACGACGAAGAGCGGCCGCCGGGTCGCGTTGCGGCGCGAGTCGAAGTAGACGAACGGCGGTGGATCCTCGCCCAGCCAGTTGACCTTGGTGTCGCGCACGACGCCGATCACCTCGAGCGGCTGCGGGTGCGCGCCGGGGATCTCGAAGCGCCGCCCCACCGCCTCGCGGCCGGGGAACAGGCGGCGCGCGAACGCCTCGCTCACCACCACCCGTTCGACCCTGCTGTCGCGGTCGGCCGCTGCGAACGTGCGGCCGCTGCGGAATGGAATCCCCATGACGCCGAAGAAGCCCTCGCCGACGTTCTCGAAGAAGCTGGTGACCTGCGCCGAGCTGTCCTGCCCCTGCCCGAGCGGCGCCATCGGCCCGTCCTCGCTGTTGCCGTCGAGCGGCAGGTCGCTCGTCCACGCCACGGCGGTGACGCCCGGGATCGCCGCCACCGCGTCGGCGATGCGGCGCTGCAGGCGATCGGGGTTGCTCGGCGGGTCGGGCCGCAGCGAGGCGTCGACCCCGAAGACGACCGCGCCGTCGGCCTGGAAGCCGAGCTCGAGGTGGTTGGCCGCCCGCAGGCTGCGCACGAACAGGCCGCCCGCAATCAGCACCACGAGGCTGAACGCGACCTGCGCGACGACGAACCCGTGGAGTGCGCGCCCACCGCTCCGCCCAGCGGCACTGCCCAGCCCGCCACGCAACTCGCCGGCGGGATCGGTGGCCGCCGCACGCCGGGCCGGCAGCAGCCCGAAAATCAGCGTCGAGAGCGCGGCGAGCGCGAATGCGAACAGCGTCACCCGCAGGTCGAGCCGCACGTCGACGGCGAGGGGGTGCTCGCTGCGCGGCAGCAGCGCCGGGACGAGCCTGGCCGCCCAGCGGGCGATGAACAGGCCGGTCGCGCCGCCGGCGAGCGCGAGGAGCAGACTCTCGTGGAACAGCTGCCGTGCGAGCTGCCAGCGGCCGGCGCCGAGGGAGGCGCGCACGGCCAGCTCGCGCCGGCGACCGCCCGCCCGCACCAGCATCAGGTTGGCGACGTTGGCGCAGGCCACGAGCAGCACCAGGCCCACGCCGAGGAGCATCAGCAGCGCGGTGGCTTGCATCCGGCGGGGCGACCCCAGGTAGGGGTTGATCGCGGTGCGGTTCGAGAGCAGTAGCACGTCGTCGCGGAACGAGGACTGCGGGTAGGCCGCGGCGAGGCGGCGCGCGGCGACCGAGGCGGCCGCCTGCACCGCCGGCAGACGCGCGCCCGGAGCCAAACGCGCGAGCAGGTGGAGCCCTCCCCAACCGCGCCGCCCCAGGATGTCGCCCCAGTCCGGGAAGAGCGTCGCCTGCTGCGCGATGGGGACCCACAGCTCGGGCTTCCAGGTCAGGCTGCGGGTGCCGTCGAAGCCACGCGGCGCCACTCCGATGACGGTGAACGGCTGGTCGTTGAGCCGCATCGTGGAGCCGAGGAGGCGGCGATCGCCGCCGAAGTGTGCCATGAAGAAGTCGTGTGAGAGCACCGCCACCGGTACGCCACCGTGGCCGTCATGGCCCCCCTCGTCGGCGGCGAAGAAGCGCCCCGCCTCGGGCCTCAGGCCGAGCAGGGAGAAGTAGCTCTCGGTAACGAGCTCGCCCCATGCCGGCGTTGCCTCGCCGCCGGCACGGGCGACGACGAAGCCGGCTTCGTTGTAGCCGGCCATCTGCGCGACGCCGGCGATCGCGCCGCGCAGGTCGAGGTAGTCGGGGAACGAAAAGCCCATCGGCGGCCCTTCGCGGCGGGTAGCGTAGAGGCCTACCAGGCGGCTCGGATCGCGCACCGGCAGCGGCCGGAACGCCACGCCGTCGGCGAGGCTGAAGATGGTGGCGTTGGCGCCGATGCCAAGCGCCAGGGTGAGCACGGCGATGCCGCTGAGCAGCGGGCGCTGCAGCAGCGAACGAAGAGCGACGCGTAGATCGGTGGGGCCCATGATCACTCCGTACGTAAAGCGAGCTGAGGATCGATGCGGGCGATGCGCCGCGCCGGTAGCCAGCCGGCGAAGGTGGCGACGCCGAGCAGGAGTACGGCAGCGCCGAGCCAGCTCGGCGGGTCCCACACCCTCACACCGAAGACGAGCGCTGCCAGGGTGCGCGCCAGCGGCAACGCCGCCAGCAGCCCGAGCGCGACGCCGATCGCTACCGGCACCAGGGCCCCGCGCATCACCAGCGCGCGCGTCTGTCGCGGCGCGGCGCCGAGCGCCAGCCGCACGCCGAGCTCGCGCCTGCGGCGCGAGACCGCGTAGGCGACGAGGCCGTACACCCCGACCGCGGCGAGGCCGAGGGCGAGGGTGGCGAAGAGCGCGAGCAGGATCATCGCGAAGCGCCCTTGGGCGCGCGCCTGCGCGATCACCGCGGCGAGCGTCGAGGTCTTGCCCGGCACGTCGGCGGCCACCTGGGAGAGCGTGCGCTGGAGCAGCGGCAGCAGGTCGGCGGCGGCACCCCGCGAGCGCGCCACCAGCATGGCGTCGGCGACCGGCCGCTGCGACATGGCGAAGTAGACGGTGGCGCGGGGCGCCGTGGTGAGGTCGCGTTGGCGCACGTTGCCGACCACGCCCACCACCGTGGCCCAGGTCTTGGGAGCCTCACCCAGGGCGCTGATCCCCCACTCGTCCATGCCCTCCGAGCTGATCCGCTTGCCCAGCGGATCCTCGCCGGGCCAGAAGACCTCGGCGGCGGCGCGGTCGACGATCGCCGCGTGCGGCGCGTCGTAGCCATCGCGGGAGTCGAAGAGCCGGCCCGCGACCAGGGGGATCTGCAGGGCGCGGAAGTAGCCGGCGCTCGCCACCCGGTAGGAGGCGTCGCCGGTGACGTCGGGCGCCGCCTTCATCTGCCCGCCCTGGTCGCTGTCGTCGAGCGGGACCTCGGAGACCAGCCCTGCCACCGTCACCGCCGAGGACTCGCTGACGGCATCGAGCAGGCGTCGCTGGAAGGCGAGCACCGCGGCGTTGTCCGTGTAGCGGCTGGCAGGTGGCGCCACCGCCAGCGTCGCGACATGCTCCACCTCGAAGCCGGGGGCGATGGCGAGCATGCCGAGGAAGCTGCGCAGCAGCAGCCCGGCGCCGGCGAGCAGCAGCAGCGCCAGGGCTGCTTGCATCGCCATCAAGGCGCCCCAGGTGCGGCGCTGCGTTCGCGAGATCCCCTCGCTGCGGCCGCCGCGCAGCGAGGCGCCCGGAGCGCGGGTCACTACCAGAGCCGGCAGCAGGCCGGCCACAAGCGCGCTCACCGCCGCCGCCAGCGCGGTGTAGCCGCCAACCGCGGAGTCGAGCGGCAGCCCCACCCGCGCCAGCAGCGGCGGCGCCACCGCCACCACGGCGCGGCCGAGGCTGGCGGTGAGCGCGAGCCCCGCCACCGCGCCGAGCCCCGCGAGCACTGCCGCCTCGGTGAGGAGCTGCGCCAGCAAGCGGCGCCGCGAGGCGCCGAGGGCCACCCTCACCGCCAGCTCCCGCTGGCGCTCGAGCCCGCGGGCAAGGAAGGTGCTCGCGAGGTTGAGGCAAGCGACGAGCAGCACGAAGGCGGCGGCGCCGAGCAGCAGCAGTAGCGACTGTCGCACCGGCAGCGCGTTCGCCACCTGCAGGGTGCGCACGCGCGCGCCGATGGGCCGGTAGTCCCTCTCGGCGGGATCGCCGCTGCCGACCACCTGTCGGGTGAGCGCATCGATACGCGGCGCGGCTGCCGCGACGGTGACGCCCGGCGCCAAGCGCGCGACGACGTGGAAGTTGTGGGCGCTGCGGTAGGGGGATGGCTCGCCGAACAGCTCGACCGGCGCCCACAGGTCGGCCCCGCGCGGGAAGTCGAACCCGGGGGGCATCACCGCCACCACGTCGAGGCTCTTGCCCTCCGCCTCGACCGCGAGGTGACCGAGCGGTGCGCCGCGCAGGGAGCGCCGCCAGAAGCGATCGCTCACCACCACCACCGGCTGCTTCGCCTCGGCGGCGCCGGGCAGGCGACCGAGCTGCGGGCGCACGCCGAACGCCGCGAAGAACCCCGGGCTGACCACCTCCCCGAGCACCTGCTCGGGCCGCTCGCCGCCGAGCACGGTGGTGAGCTCGCCGCCGTAGGCGCCAAGGGAGGCGAACACTCCCGAGCGCTCCCAGTCGAGCGCGGTGGGCCACGAGGTCGACATCTCGCCGCCCTTGGTGTTCACCTCGGTGACCACCACCAGCCCGTCGGGGTCGGGGAAGGCGGGGCGTCGCAGCACCGTCGCCTCGACGAGGGCGAAGATCGTCGTGTTGGCGGCGATGCCGAGCGCCAGGGTGCCGATCGTCACCGCCGAGAAGCTGGGGCGTCGGCGCAGCAGGGCGAGCGCCGTGCGCAGGTTGGCTTGGGCCACCGTTCATTCCTCCTCGCGCAGCCGCACCGCAACGGCGTCGGTCGCCCGGCGCGTCAGCAGCCGGCGGGCAGGGAATTCGGCGCTCTCCGGCGGCCCGCCGCGCTCGACGACGAGAGGCAGCGGACACCGGCAGTCGGTTCGCAGGGCAGGGCCCACCAACCGCGGTAGCGAGTGGAAGTCGAACCGCAACGCGCCCACGCTGCGACCTCCCGTCCTCGGCTCGTCAGACGTCGCGGAACCCCATCTCCTCGAGCTCGCGGTTCATCTCCTCGCTCCCCTGCTCCTCGACGACGCGGCCGTCGAACAGGTGCAGGGTGCGCGTGGCGTGGCGGGCCCAGCGCGGATCGTGGGTGACCATGCAGATGGTCGCGCCCTCACGGTGCAGCTCGTCCATCAGCTGCATCACCGCCTCGGCGTTCTTGCTGTCGAGGTTGCCGGTGGGCTCGTCGGCGAGCAGGATCGAGGGTTTGCCGACCACCGCGCGGGCCACCGCCACGCGCTGCTGCTGGCCGCCGGAGAGCTGCGCCGGGTAGTGCCGCATGCGATGCGACATGCCGACGCGCTCGAGCGCCTCCTGCACCCGCTGCTTGCGCTCGCTGCCTGGCATACCGCGGTAGGTGAGCGGCAGCTCGACGTTCTCGAACACGTTGAGGTCGCCGATCAGGTTGAAGGCCTGGAAGATGAACCCCACCTCGCGGTTGCGCACCCGCGCCCGCTCGGCGGCGGTGAGCCCCGCGGTCTCCCGCGTATTGAGCCAGTAGTGCCCCTCGGTGGGCGTGTCGAGCAGGCCGAGGATCGACAGCAGCGTCGTCTTGCCGCACCCCGACGGGCCGGCGATGGACAGGTACTCGCCGCCGTCGACCTCGAGGTGGATGTCCGAGAGCGCGTGCGTCTCCACCTCGTCGGTGAAGAACACCTTCTTGAGCCCTTCGAGCCGGATCAGCTTGCCGTTACTGGCCATCGCCGTGTGCCTCCTGAGAACGTGGTACGGGCCAACCCGGTTTTCGTTACTTGAGCTTGATGCGGCCGAAGCCGTCCCACTCGTTGGTATCGGAGAGAACCACCTTGTCCCCCTCGCGCAGCCCGCTCACCACCTCGATGGTGTGGGTGCTGGCGCGGCCGAGCTCGACGGTGACGCGGGTGGCGCTGTCGCCGTCGGGGCTGAGCCGGAACAGGCCCACCTTCTCGCCCGGCTGGCCGAAGGCCGGGCGTCCCATGTAGAGCACGCTCGGCAGCCGCTCGATCTCGATGGTGCCGTCGACGCTGAGATCGGGGCGGGCGCCGGGTGGCAGCGCCCCGACCAGGGTGACGTCGACCGCCACCGTGCCCTGCCGGGCAGCGGGATCGATACGGGCCACCTTGCCTTCCACCACGCCGTTGCGGGTGTCGATCTGCGCCACCTGGCCGAGCGTCACGTCCTTGGCCTGCGTCTCCGGGATGCGCAGCTCGGCCTTCAGGCTCTCCGGCTGCGCCACCTTGGCGAGAATGGTCCCCGGCGTCACCCGCTGCCCGGCCTCCACCGCCACCTCCTGCAGGATGCCGGCGATGCCGGCGCGCACCGCCATGCCGGCGAGTTGCTGGGCCCGCAGCCGCTGCAGCGTCCGCAGCTGTTCGAGCTGCGAGCGGCGACCGGCGACCTGCGCCGCGTTGGCCTCGCGCAGCCGCTCGAGGCGCTGCGTCTCGAGCTCCTGCCGGTGCGCCAGCTCGTCGGCGTGCAGCCGCGACAGCTTGAGGGTGATGTCGGGGATGAGCTGCTCGACGTGCAGCCGCTCGTTGGCCTCCACCTGCAGCCGGGCCTCCGCGAGCTGCTCCGCCACCCCGGCCGCCTCGGCCTCCTGGTTGAGCAGCTGGCTCGCCAGCTGGGCATCGAGCACCCGCAGGTCGGCCTCGGCGGTCGCCACCTGCGACTGCGCCTCCTGCGCCTGCTGGGCCAACTCCGGATTGGTGAGCACGAGGATGACGCTGTCGGCGCTCACCACGGCGCCGGGGCGGTGGACCACCTGCACTACCTGCCCCTCGCTGCTCGCCGAGATCCACTGCTCGCGCTCGGGCACCAGCGTTCCCTGGCCGCGCACCTCGCGCAGCATCTCGCCGCGCTTGACGGTGTCGATCCACAGCGTGCCGCCGTCCACCGAGGGCGCCGCCGGCTCGAGCCGCGCCAGCGCCAGGCTGCCGGCGGCGACCACCAGCACCGCCGCCGCCCCCCACAGGAGGCGGCGGCGACGGAGCTGCTGGGCGCGTTCGGGACGGGCGATGTCCATGGCGTCACGGGGGTGGTTAGCAGGGGGTGTGCCAGCCGTCAGGTGGCCATCCAACTCGTTGATTCGGCGATGCCCGACCGGTGCGGACCGGCCCCTCGGAGTGGCCCCGTCGCCGCGCCGGTGCGACCCCAGCGTCCCACCAGCGGACACCCCTGTCGAGTCTGCGCCGACGCGCCCGTCGCGAGATGGCGTGGCAGGCCCGGTCGGCAGCCGAGGCCTGGGAGCGGCCTGGCCCCTCGCACACGCCCCTCGGTAGCCCGGACGATTCCAGGGATGGGCAGGAACGCAACTCCCGTTGGGCCCCGGCGGCCTTGCCGGGCACGCCCTCTCAATGCGCCGCCGCCACCAGATGCGCGGCGTCCTTGCCGAGGTACCGCTCGAGGATCTCGAAGTACTTCTGCGAGCCCCGCAGGCGCTCGATGTGCGCCGACAGCTCCCCGGCAAGCGGCGACCCCTTGGCCACCGCGAAACCGTAGTCCTGGGTCCCGGTGAGCGGCAGCGACAGCTTGAGCTGCGGGAAGTTGCGGATGAAGACGAGCGCGATGAGTGAGTCGATCGCCGTGGCGCGGGCCTTGCCTGCCGCCACCAGCCCGAGAAGCTCTTCGGCGCGCGCGCCGTAGACGAAGCGTGCGTCCGGCACCTGTGCGAGGAGCGTCTCGTAGGTGGAGCCACGAATCGCGGCGAGGGTCGCGCCCCGCAGCTGATCGAGCTGCGCGGTGGTCTGGTCGCGCGGCTCGACCAGCACGACGCGGATGCTGAGGTAGGGGGCTGAGAACCAAAAACGGCTGCGACGCTCCGGCGTGATGGTGATCGAGCCCGAGGCGACATCGCAGCCACCATCGGCCAAGGTGGCGAGAAGGTCCTCGAACCTGCTCGCCCACTGCACCTCCAGGCGCCGCCCCGTCGACTTCGCGAAGTAGGAGAGGATCTCGTACTCGATCCCTTTCATCTCGCCCTCCTCCTCGTAGAAGAAGGGCGACTCCCGGGCCGCCATCACCCGCAGGGGCGGCTGCTCGGCGGCGCGCGCCGTCCCGCTGCCGAGCAGCGCGGGGAGGAGCACGAAAAGCGGGAGCGCTCGCCAGGTCGTTCTCATCCTTGGGTCCCCGCTGGCCGAGCTTACTGCCGCTTGAGCACCACCAGGGTGGTGTCGTCCGCCGGGGCGCTGCCGGCCAGGTGGCGGCGCCAGTCGAACATCAGCCGCTCGAGCACCTCGGCGGCGTTCCAGGCGGCGGCGTCGGCGAGCACCCGGCGCGGACGATCGAAGCCGTAGGGGACGCCGTTGGGGTCGTTGGCCTCGTAGAGCCCGTCGGAATAGAGCAGCAGCACGCCACCGCGCGGCAGCTCCACCTCGACGTTGCGGTAGCGCCGCGGCGGTCCCTGGCCGAGCGGCAGGCCGGGAACCTCGATCTCGCGCACCTGCCGATTGGCGGTGGCGATCAGCGGAAAGGGGTGCCCGGCATTGGAGACCAGGAGCCGCCCACTCGCCTCCTCGAGGCAAACCAGGCAGAGGGTGACGAACTGCCGGCCGCCGATGCTGCTGCCGCGCACGACCCGATCGGTGCGGTCGAGCACGTAGGCGGGCGTGGCCTGACCGTCGACGAGCGACAGCAGCGAGGCCTTGACGCTTGCCTGGCCGATGGCGCAGGAGTAACCATGACCGGAGACGTCGCCGGCGGCGATCCACAGGCGGCCGCGGTCGTCGCGCAGGAAGTCGTAGAGGTCGCCCCCCGCCTCGGTGGCGAGCAGCGAGCGCGCCGTCACCTCGTAGCCGGGGAGCCGCGGCAGGCTCTGCGGCAAGAGGCCGAGCTGCATGCGCGAGAGCAGGTCCATCTCGTAGGAGAGCCGCCGCTCGCGCTCTTCGCGGCGCACGAACTCCGGCACCGCGCCGGGGTCGTGTTCCAGTCCCTCGCCGCGCGCCACGCCGACGAGGCCGGCGACCAGCGGTCCCAACGCGAACAACAGGGTCACCATGGCGGTAATCGGCACCCACTCCGAGTGCTGCCAGGCGAGCGCCGCCGTGGGCAGCAGCTGGGCGAGCACTGCTGCCAGCAGGGCGGCGGTGAGCCCGGCGCGCCGTAGCACCAGCAGCAGCAGGGCGGAGAGCAACAACCCGGCGCCGTAGGTCGCCGGCCAGGGAGCGAGCGCGAGCGGCGTGACCAGGAAGGGTATCGCCAGCAGCAGCAGCGGTGTCCCCCAGCGCGCCGAGAGCTTGCGCCCGAGGATGCAGGCCAGCAGCAGCGCCCCCACCCAGAGCATGGCGCGGCGCAGTGGATGCGGGCCGAGGGCGAAGAGGGGCAGCGGTGCGACCGCCTCGGCCGGGGCCACTCCCGGCAGGGCCGCGGCGGCGGCGAGCAGCCCCACCCGCAGCCCGGCGAGGCCGGCGCCCGCCGCCCAGCCGGCGATTAGCTCGCCGCCGGCATGCGCACCCAGGCGGCGGCGGCGGAGGGTATCGAGGGTGGTGGTGAAGTCGGGCAGCCGCGAGCGTGCCCAGGACTCGGCGGCCGACCAAAGCAGCAGCAGCCAGACGGCGACCGACCCCGCGACCACCGTCTGGATGAGGGCGGCGGGGCCGGTGGACGGCCAGTCGCCCGCAAGAGCCGTCACCAGCAGGGTGACGGCGAGCACGGCGGCGTTCGAGAGGTCGACGCGGGCGCGGAAGGCGAGGACGAGGAAGAGGATGGCGGAGAACAGCACGAGGGAGAGCGGGGGCAGCGCCCTCACCCAGCCGGCGCCGAAGCCGTGGCTGTCGAGATCGGCCGCCGCCGCCGCGAGGGTTCCCGGACGTCGCGTACACAACACCGTCGACCCCGGCGGGTCGATCAGCAGCAGGTGAGTCGGCTCGGCGCTGCCCACCACCGCGGTCAGGATCTCCTCGGTCTGCGCGCCGCTGCTCGTGCGGCGGCTGCCCGGCCGCTCGCCGGGGCCGAGCAGGAGGCCGCAGAGCCCCTGCGGTTGTCCCTTGGCAGAGAAGAAGCCGGGGAGCGTGGCCGGGGTCCACTCCACCGACCAGCGCTCGCCGCTGGCGCTGAAGCTGACGGTGAGCTCGCCAGGCGCGGGACCCCACTGCGCCGCCTGCGAGACCTCGAGCTCGAGGCCGCGGCCATGGCGCGCGATCCAGGCCTCGCCTTGCTCGCCGAGCAGGCGGCGGGTGACCCGGTTGTCGTCCTCGGGCGTGCGCAGCCGCACTCGCGGCTCGCCGGGCATGAGCTCCACCCCGGGCCGGCGCGCCGCCTCACGAAACTCGGCGACGATCTGCGCCCGCGGCGGCAGCCGGGTGATGGGGCCGGCCGGCAACCAGGCCCTGCCCGCGGCGAGGCCGGCGGCGAGCACGACCGCGCCGGCGAGCAGCTGCAACAGCCAAGGCGGCAGCCGCTGCCTCACCGGCTCGGTGGTCGTGCTCGGTCCTCGGGGTGCGCTCACTCGTTAGATCCCTACGCTCGGCGGCGGCCGCAGTTCCGCAATCCACCGCCTCAACGGCCGAAGACGCGCTGGGTGAGGGCCGCCGCCAGCGGGGTGGCGAGGAGCGGCACGACCTGGACGGCCACGGCCATGCGGTAGCGTCGCAGACGGAAGAGCACCCAGCCGGTGACCACCGTCGCCACCGCGAGGACGAGGTAGCCGAGGGCGCCGCCGAGGTAGGCCCAGGCGGCGGGCGAGTCGCCGTGCGGCGCGGAGACGAAGAGGAACGGAGACATGAGGAGCAGCGCCACGGCGAGCGGCAGCGCCAGCCCGTATACGACGGTGCTCCCCAGCAGCACCCAGAGCGCCAGCCGGCGCCGCCGCGTCTCGCCCTCCGCCAGCGCCTCCGTCATGCGTCCCTCACCCCCGCACCGGCACGCTACCCCAGCCCGCCGGAGACGGCAAAGGCGCCGCCTCGGCGGCGGTACCATGCGCCGATGGCAGCCCTGGCCGGCCTCCTGGCGGTGGCCCTGCTCGCCGCCGGCAGCGGCGAGCCAGGGGCGCCCCGCCCTGCCCCCCGCGAGGGGTCGCCGCCGGCGGTGGTGGCACCCGCACCCTCTCCGGCCCCACTGGCGCTGGCTGGCGTCCACCAGGCGAGCTCCGACCCGGCGCTACGCCGCCCCCTTCAGGTCGACTGGTCGACTGGCGGGTGGTCGCCGCACGGCGCCTGGCGGACCCTCGAGGTCCCGGGCTACCGGTTGCACTACCCCGCTCCCGCCGAGGCCTGGGCGCGACACCTCGCGGCCCTCCTGCCAGCGATCCGCGCGCGGGTGGCGACGAGCGTGGGGTGGGACGCCGCCGGACCGGTCGACGTCGTGCTCGCCGACCCACTGGCGCGGCCCAACGGCGCCGCCTGGCCCTTGCTGGGACGGCCGCGCCTGGTGCTCTTGCTGACACCGCCGGCCGCCTCCTCGGCGCTGGGGGGATTCGTCGACTGGCCGACGCTGCTCGTCACTCACGAGCAGGTGCACCTCGCACACCTGCTGCGCCCCTCGCGGCAATCGCTGCGGCGGCACCTGGGACTGCCGGTCGGTCCCATCGCCCTGGCAGCCCCGCGCTGGGTGGTCGAGGGGTACGCCACCCTCCTCGAGGGGCAGCTCACCGGCAGTGGCCGGCCCGCAAGCGCCTACCGCGCCGCCGTGCTGCGACGCTGGGCGGCGCGCGGAAGCCTCCCCGGCTACGCCGCCCTCGCCGCCGACTCGCGGCACTATCTCGGCTCCTCCTGGGCGTACCTAGGCGGCTCGGCCTTCCTCGACTGGCTCGAGCGGCACACCGGCGAGGGTAGCCTCGACCGGCTCTGGCGCCGGATGACGGCACGCCGGGGAAGGAGCTTCGAGGCGGCGTTCCGCGGCGTCTTCGGCGACGGGCCGGCGTCGCTTTGGGACCGCTTCGCCGCCGAGCTCGCCTGGCAGGCGATCGAGGTCGAGCGGCGGCTGGGAAGCGATCGGCGCGAGGGGGAGCCGTGGCTCGACCGCGACTGGGGCACCGGCGCACCGGCCGTGTCCCGCGACGGCGGGCGCCTGGTGGTGGCCCTGGCGGCGCGCGACCGACCGCTGCGGCTCGCCGTCTACGACACCGCGGTCGACGCGGCGCCGGCGGCGCGCCGGAGAGAGGAGCGCCATCGCCTGCTCGTCCGCGACCCCGAGGACGTGGCAGCGGTGGCGGGCGGCGCGCCGGCGCGCATCCCGCTCGCCACCCTCGAGCTGCCCGGCACCACCGTCGAGCCGACGCCGCGCTTCCTCGCCGACGGCTCGCTGCTCTTCGCCCGCAGCCTGCCCGACGCCGGGGGCCGCTACCGCTCCGACCTCTTCCGCTGGTGGCCGCACGAGGGGAGGGTGGCGCGCGTCACTCGCGGCGCCGACCTGCGCGCCGCCGATCCGGCGCCCGACGGGAGGTGGGCGGTGGCGGTAGAGAGCCGTTGGGGGCAGACCCGCCTCGTCCGCGTGGAGCTCGCCAACGGAGCGGTGACGCCGTGGGGAGAGCCGAGCGTCGAGGCTGTGGTCGACGCGCCCCGGATCGACCCCGACGGCCGGCGGCTCGCCTACCTCCGCCACGCCGAGGCGGGCTGGGCGCTGGTGGTCCGCGAGCTCGCGAGCGGGGAGGAGCGCGTGGTGCCGACACCGTCCGGTGCGACCCTCGAGGGCCCCGCCTGGGCGCCCACCGGCGACGCGCTCTACGCGACGGTCGAGGAGGACGGGCTGCTCGACGTGCAGCGCCTGCCGCTCACCGTGAACCAAGCGGCAACGCGGGTCACTCGCACCACCGGCGCCGCCCTGGCGCCGGCGCCCACTCCCGGAGGAGACGCGATCTTCTTCCTCGCCCTCGAGCCGGAAGGGATGCAGGTGCGACGCCTCGAGCTGGCACCCGTGGCAGCGGAGACACCCGAGGCTCCCTTGGCACCCGAGGAGGCGGCAGATGCGCGACGCGCGCCGGCGTCCCCGGAAACGGCGATCCTCCCGGCGTCCACCGCGTCGCGGCCGCCCGGCGATCCCACGACCCGGCCACTGAGCGCCGCCGAGCTCTACCCGGCTCTGCCACCACCCCCCGGCCCGCTCCCTCCGCCGCTCGAGCGCACCCCCGTGCCGGCGAGCCGCGACTACGGTCGCGGCCGCGGCGAGTGGTCGCCGCTCGCGGGCGGCAACAGCGGCGCCGCCGGCAGCTCGTTCGAGCTCGGCGCCCGCGGGGGCGATCTCGTGGGTCGATGGGACCTCCTGGCGCTCGGCGCCCTGTCGAGCGCCGGCGGTACCCGCGGTGCGGCCGTTGCCGGAACCTGGCGCGGCTGGCCGCTGGCGCTCGCAGCCCACCTCTACGCCACACGCGAGGAGGTCTCGGCCCAGCGACGTCCGGCGCACGCCGTCGGCGACGCCCTCGACCTCCACGCGCGCGGTGGCGAGCTCTCGGCAGGCTGGGAACGCGCCTGGCTGGGCGGCGGCGGCTCCCTGCACGGGGCAGCCGGGGCGGAGACCCTGGCGCCGGAGCGCGGCGCGACGCTCCACCGCCGCAGTGTCCAGCTCGCCGTGAACGCCGGCCGGGAGCTCCGCCACGGTCCCTGGCGCGCCGGCGGTGCGCTCGACCTCGACGGCCAGCTCGGCACCACCGCTGATCGGCACTGGAGCCGCCGCGATGAGAGGCTGCGGCTCGACCTTGGCCGCGGGGACACCTCCATCGACCTGCGCTGGGAGCGCCAGCAGGAAGGGGGAGAGCCCACGGTGGTCGACCTGCTGCGGGTGGGTGGTCTGCCGACGAGCCTGCTGCCTCCTCTCGCCACCGCCCAGCGCATCCTGGATCCGGCGTTGCCCGAGGCAGCCCTCCTCGGTGAGCGCTACGAGGGACAGCGGGTCGCGCTCGCCCTCCCGGGCCTGGCCCTGGTGCCGTTCTGGGCCCGCCACCGGGTGGGCGATGGCGCGGGCTGGGAGCCCTGGCTGGCGCTCGCCGGCCTCGACCTGGAGCTGGATCTGCCCCCGCTGCCGCTGCTCGACCTGCCGGCCGCCCGCCTGCGCCTGGGCGTGGCGCGCCTCCTCGACGCGCCCTACCGTGGCGACGTCGACGGCTGGGTGGCGCTCGCCTGGCGGCCGTGATCCGGCCCGAGCAGCAAAGCCCGGCTGGCACGGCTCGCGCCTCAGCCCGGCGGTATCGCGCCCTCGGCGCGGGGGCGGCACGGCGGCCCCGCCGCCCATTCGCGAGCGGCCGCGGCGAGCCCCGCCGCCTCGGCCGGCGGCACCTGCGCTGCCAGCGAGCGCACGAGCGCCGCGGCTTCGCCGCACCGACCCGCCTCGGCGAGTGCCAGCGCCAGCGTGCGTCCGTGGTCGGCGTTGGGCTGCGCCGACCAGACGCGGGTGGCGAGCTCGACGGCGCGCGGGCCATCGCGCAGCGACAGGTCCGGCGCGGCTGCCAGCAGGCGAGCGAGCGCGTGGGTGAGCCGGCCCTGTTCGGGCATCACCCGCTGCGCCTCCTCCAGACGCTCTCGTGCCGTCGCCAGCTGGCCGAGACGAAGCAGCGCCACCACCTCGTCGAAGCGCGGCGCCTCCTCGGCCGGCGCCGCTGCCACCGCCGCCCGCAGCGGCGCCAGGGCATCGGCGGGACGGTCGAGCGCGAGCAGTGCCTCTCCCAGCGAGCGCTGCGCCTCGGCGTCGCCCGCACGGGCGGCCACCGCTGCCTGCAGGTGCGGCAGCGCGGCGGCCGCGTCGCCGCCGCCGCCGCCGCCGAGCAGCAACACGCCGAGGTCGAAGTGGGCGGTGACGTTGCCGGGCTCGCGGGCGAGTGCCTCCTCGAGCTCGCGGCGGGCGCCGGCAGCGTCGCCACCCATCGCCAGCGCGGTGCCCAGGTCGACCCGCGCCGGTACGCTGTCGGGGGTGGCGGCGAGAGCCCGACGGAACTCGGCGGCCGCCCCCGCCCAATCGTGCGCCGCGGCGGCGCGGCGGCCGCGCAACAGCGGCGCCAGCCCGCCACGCCGTGCTGAGTCGATCTCGTCGAGCAGGGGGTCGGGCATGCGCGCGCCGGTGCGGCCGACGAGCGCGAGCTGCTCCCGGGCGCGCTCGTCGTCGCCGAGGCCACGGTAAGCGAGCGCGAGGGGATAGTGGAGCCGGTCGGCCTGCGGCAGCGCCGCCAGCGCGCGCTCGAGCGCTTTCGCGGCGCCGGCGAAGTCGCGCTGCGAGAGCCGCGCCTGGCCGAGGATGGCGAAGGCGGCGGCGGCGTTCGGAGCCTGCGCGAGCGCACGGGTGGCGGCGGCGGCGGCGGCAGCGGCGTCCCCCTCGGCGAGGTCGATCTCGGCGGTCGCCACCTCGGCCGGTGCGTAAGCGTCGAGGGCGAGGGCGGCGTGGAGGGCGACGCGGGCGGCAGCGAGGTCGTTGCGTCCGCGCTCCGCCTGGCCGAGAAGGTAGGGCCAGCGCAGCTCGTGGGGGGCGAGGCGCGCGGCCTCCTGATAGCAGAGGACGGCGGCGTCGAACAGCCCGTAGGCGTGGTAGAGCTCGCCGAGACCGCCCCACGCCGCCGCCAGCGCCGCCGGCGTGCTGGTGGTGTCGGCCTGCCGCGTGAGCAGGGCCTGCCGCCCCTCGGCGAGCTGCTCCGCCACCGCCGGCTCGAGGCCCTGGAGGTCGGGAGAGGGCGGCGCCGGCGGCGCCACGAGGGCGGCGAGGGGCTCCGTGCCGGCGGCGAGCAGCACCAGCAGGAGCAGTGGCGGCCACTGCCCCCAGCCGGGACGGCGCGGGAGGCGCGATCGCGGCGCCGGCCGCTGGCGCGGCGGCGACCTCACCGCCCCTCCGCCGGGCACCACAGCAGGTACGCGCGCGACGGCGGCTGGCGCCAGCGCAGCGTCCCCGTGGTGCCGCGCAGCTCGACGGCGGCGGCCGGCGCCTCGCCGAGCCCCACCACCACCCGCGGGTCGCGCGCCGAGGCGTAGCTGCCGTCGCGGTGCGGGCGGCGCACTCGCTCCGGCGGTGCCGCTCTCGCGGCAGCGGCATGCCCGGGTGTTGGCTCCACGGCCACCCGCCACGCCAGCCAGCCGGCGTCGGCGACGCCTGGGCAGGGAGCGACCCCCACCCAACCCGCGGCACGCGGCGGCTCGCCGAGCAGCAGAGCGGCCGGACCATCGTTGACCGCCACGACGGCGTCGGCGTCGCCATCCTCGTCGACGTCGCCGACGGCGAGCCCGCGCGCCACGCGCGGGGTGGCCAGTGCGACGCCGGCGACCTCGGGCGGCGCGAGGGTGAAGAGGCCGCCGCCGAGATTGCGATAGAGCTGCCCCGGCTGCGCGAGGGTTGCCTGCGGGCTTGCCAGCCGCACGGCGCCGTTGACCACCACCAGGTCGAGCCAGCCGTCGAGGTTGGCGTCGACGAAGGCCGTGCCGAAGCCCGTCCACGGCAAGCTACCGGCGGCGAGACCGGCCTCGGCGCTGCGATCCTCGAAGGTCCCCTCCCCCTGGTTGACGTACAACGCGTTGGTCTCGCCGGTGAGGTTGGTGACGAAGAGGTCCTCGTCGCCGTCACCGTCGACGTCGCCGATGTCGATCCCCATGCCCGCCTGCGGCAGGCCGTCTCGGGAGAGGGCGGTGCCGGAAAGCAGGGAATCCTCGCGAAAGCCTCCGTCGGCGCGCTGGCGCCAGAGGAGATTCGGTGCGCCGTCGTTGGCGACGTAGAGGTCGGCGCGGCCGTCCCCGTCGAAGTCGGCGGCGATCACCCCCAGGCCCGGGCTCACGGCCCTCGCGATCCCGGCGACGACGCTGGCGTCGGTCCAGACGAGGGACCCCGGGGAGCGGTCGCCGCCAGAAGCGGCCGGAACCGGCTCCACGCCTCTGGCGGAGGCCGGGCCCCCTTCTCCCGCGCTGCGGTCAGCAACAGGCCCGGTGCCCGCGACGTCCTCCGCACCTCCCGGGAGGTCGCCGCCCGCCCGCAGCAGCCGGTCCGGTAGCGGGTGGTAGGCGGCGGGACCGCAGTAGTCTGGGCGACTGCTCTCGGCGTAGCAGGACACCCCCGGCACCGGCTCCACGTAGTCGGCGACGTAGAGGTCGAGGCGCCCATCGCCGTGGGCGTCGAAGAACGCGGCGCTGACGCTCCAGCCCGGGCGCGCCAGCGCCGGCGGTGTCGCCGCCGCGAAGGTGCCGTCGCCGCGGTTGCGCCAGAGCTCGTCGGCTCCTATGGCTGTCACCAGCAGCTCGGGGTTGCCGTCGCCGTCCACGTCACCCACCGCCGCTCCCACGCCGTAGCCGCGGGTACGCAGCCCGGCCCTCGCCGTCACGTCGACGAAACGCGCCACCAGCTGCCCATTCGGTCCCGCGCCGAGGTCGTTGCGCAGCAGGTGACCGCCACCCGTCGCCGTGGTGCCCGCCGGCGCGTCGCCGGGGAGCGTGCCGCCCTGGGGCAGGAAGAGGTCGAGGTCGCCGTCGCCGTCGTAGTCGAAGAGCGCCGCTCCCGGGCCCATGATCGCCAGCAGCTCGAACCGCCCGCGCGCACCATTTGCGTAGGCGACCGACAAGCCCGCTGCCGCGCTGCCGTCGGCGAAGAGGGGCGCACCGGGGTCCTCGGCGCCGGCGGCGCTGGCCGAGCTGGCGCGGGTGCCCCCGCAAGCCAGCGCCGCAACCAACGCCGCGGCCCTCCAGGCCCGGGAGAACCGGCGCGCGCGCCTGTCGCTCCTCCCCGGGCCCTGCGCGTCGCCATCCACCATCGGTTCACGATTCCCGAGCCCCCGCTCGCTGTCAAGGCCCCGCGGTCGACGCCGCGCGCGTTGCCGTTGCAGTCTCTTACTCTCGTGGCAGGCCGGTGCCGGCGAGCCGTCAGGCCGTGGCGGGAGTGACCGGGCGCCAGGACCTCGCGACACACACCATGAGGCAGCCGCGCCCACCACCGGCGGCCGCCCGCGGCAGCCACGCCCGCTCGCGCTGCCCGCTCCTGCTACGCTGCCGCGCGATGGCCGCCGAGGCGACGCCGCAACTCTTCGTGGTCCGGCTCGCCGGCGAGATCGCTGTCAAGGGGCGGGGCACACGGCTGCACTTCCTCCACCGCCTCAAGGGCAACCTCGAGAGCGCCCTCGCCACCACCGGCGTCTCCTACCGCGTCGAGCGCGATTGGAGCCGGCTCCTCGTCGAGGCCCCGGCCGCTGCCGCCCTCTCCGTGCTCCCCCATGTCTTCGGCGTCTCCTCGCTGTCGGCGGTCGAGCGTCGCCCCTGGCGCACGTTCGACGAGATCGTCACCGCCGGCGAGGCGCTGTTCGCCGAGCGCGTCGCCGGCAAGTCGTTCGCCGTGCGCGCGCGGCGCGGCGGCGACAAGCGCTTCATCCCCTTCCGTTCCGCCGACGTCGACCGTGCCCTCGGCGCCCGACTGCTGGCACGCGCCGCCCGCGTCGACCTCACCCACCCCGAGGTCAGGGTGCAGGTGGAGGTGCGCGCCGGCGAGGCGTTGTTCTCGACCGACGTCGTGCCCGGTCCCGGCGGTCTCCCGCTCGGCACCGAGGGGCGCGCCCTCGCGCTCGTCTCCGGCGGCTTCGACTCGGCGGTCGCTGCCTGGCTGCTGCTCAAGCGGGGCGTGCGCCTCGACTACCTGTTCTGCAACCTCGGTGGCGGCAGCCATCGCGACGGCGTGCTGGCGGTGATGAAGGTGGTTGCCGAGCGCTGGAGCTTCGGCTATCGCCCCCGGCTGCACGCCGTCGACCTGCAGCCGATGGTGGAACGCCTGCGCGCGACCACTGACCCCCGCTACTGGCAGGTGGTGCTCAAGCGGATGATGCTGCACGCCGCCAACCTGGTGGCGCGGCACACTCGCGCCGAGGCGCTGGTCACCGGCGAGGCGGTGGGGCAGGTTTCCTCGCAGACGCTGCGCAACCTGCGCGCCATCACCGAGGTTGCCGAGCTGCCGCTGCTCCGCCCGCTGGTCGCCGCCGACAAGGAGGAGATCGTCGCCCTCGCCCGTCGCATCGGCACCTACGAGCTGTCGGCGACGGTGGCCGAGTACTGCGCGCTGGCGGCGAAGCGTCCCGCCACCCACGCCAGCGTCGGCGCCGTGCGTGCCGAGGAGGCCAAGCTCGACCTCGAGGCGATCGCGGCAGCGGTGGCTGCTCGCGAGATCGTCGATCTCAAGGACCTCGATCTCGCCACGCTCGGCGACCCCGAGCTCGCCATCGACGCCATCCCCCCCGACGCCGCGGTGCTCGACCTGCGCTCGCGGGAGGCCTTCGTCGGCTGGCACTGGCCGGGCGCCGTGCAACGCGACTACTTCACGACCCTCCACGACTGGAGCACCCTCGATAGGGGCCGCCGCTGGGTCCTCTACTGCGAGGTGGGGCTCAAGAGCGCGCACCTCGCCGAGCTCATGCGGGCCGGCGGCTTCGAGGCCTGGCACGTCGGCGGCGGCGTGCGCCAGCTACTGCGCCAGGCAACCGCTGACGACCCGGCGCTCAAGGCGCTGCTGTCGTCCGCCCTCCTCGACTGATTCCCGCCGGGCAACCAGGCCGGCCGCCGGCGCCTGGGGTCCGTGTCACGCCAGCGAACGGCCTCGCCAGCGGACGGCGCGACGACACGAAACCCCGCCGCCGTCGAGCTCGTAGGCCCCTGACATGTAGCCCCCACGGTCGTGGGTACCGCACCGCGGGTGGCTCGGCGTCCGAAGGGGGGAAGCACGTCCAACTGGGAGGAGACCGCATGCGCGCCCTGCGAGACGATCTCGAGCTCGCCTACCGGTCGGTCGTCGGCCGGCCGGGAACGAGCCTGCTGGTGGTGCTGTCGGTGGCGGTGGCGATCGGTGCCAACACTGGCTTCTTCGGCGTCATGCGCGGCTTCGTGCTGCAGCCGCTCCCCTACCCGCAGCAGGCCCGCCTGGTGTGCTGTGGCAGGTGGACCGTGCCGCCGCCGATCCCACGACCGGCGTCTCGCCTGCCGACTTCGTCGCCTGGCGCAACGAGCTGCGTGGCATCGGCTCGCTCGCCGCCTTCGACGCCACCACCCCACGCGGTGACCTCCAGCGAGCCCGCAGAGGAGGTCAATGGCGCGCGGGTCACCGCCGGGCTGCTGCCGCTGTTCGGCGCTCGCGTGGCGCGCGGGCGCTCGCTCGAGCCCGCCGACATGGCGCCCGGGGCACCGCCGGTGGCGCTGATCACCGACGAGTACTGGCGGCACCGCTTCGGCGCCGACCCCGGCATCGTCGGCCGCACCCTGCGCGTCGACGAGCACGAGACGACGGTGGTGGGGGTGCTCGCCGCCGACTTCCACTTCCTCTACACCGGCTTCGCGCTGTGGACACCCCTCGCGATCGCATCGGCCCGGCGCTCCTGCCTACCCTCGACCTGCAGGTGGTAGGCTTCAACGTGGCGCTCGTCGCCGCCGCGGCCCTGCTGTTCGGGCTCGGGCCAGCGCTGGTGGCGTTGCGTCCCGACCTCGCGCTCTGGCTCCGGCAGCGCGGGACACGGCGCCGCGCCGCCGCCTCCACCGCGTCCTGGTGGTGCTCGAGGTGACGCTGGCGCTGGTGATGCTCTCCGCTACCGGCCTGCTCATCACCAGCCTCCACGCCATACGGACGCTCGACCCGGGCTTCGCCGCCGACCAACTGCTCACCTTCCGCCTGTCGCTGCCGGCGCGCTACGCCGGGGCGGCGCGAGAGCGCGCCTTCGAACGGCTGCGCGAGCAGCTCGCGGCCGCTCCCGGGGTGGCGTCCGCCACCGCCATCACCTCGCTGCCACGCAGTCGCAACACGCCCTCCACCCCGTTCCGCATCGATGGCGATCCAGCGCCCGAGGGGCGACCCGCGACCACCATCGCGCTCTCCGTCGCCGGCTCCTACTTCGCCACCATGGGGATTCCCGCTCGCAGCGGCCGCCTGCTCGGACCCGCCGATCGCGCCGATGCGCGGCCAGTGGCAGTGGTGAGCGCCGAGCTCGCGCGGCGCTACCTTGGGCCGGCACCCCCTCGACCGGCGCGTGGTGGTGGACGGTCGCCCCCGCCAGGTGGTGGGGATCGTCGCCGACGTCTTGCAGACACGCACCCTCGACGAGGGGGGGCACCGCAACGCCGTCGTCTACCTGCCACTCGCGCAGGAGCCAGCCTCGCAGCTGAGCTTCCTGCTGCGGACCCGGCGCAAGCCGGAGGCGCTCGCCCCGTTGCTGCGCAGGGAGGTGCACCGCTTCGACGCGCAGCTGGTGGCCGCCGAGGTAAAGACCATGCGCCAGCATGTCGACGCCCAGTTCACCGGCGCCCGCATCTTCTCCTCGCTGCTCGCCGCGTTCGCGGCAGTGGCGCTCGGCCTCGCGGGCTCGGCGTCTACGGCGTCATCGCCTACTCGGTGAGCCGGCGCCGCCGGGAGATCGCCATCCGCCTGGCAGTGGGAGCGCGCCCCGCCGAGGTGGTGCGTGCGATCGCCGGCCAGGGGGTGCGCATGGCCGCGCTCGGCCTGCTGCTCGCGGCGCCGGCCGTGGTCCTCGTCGGCCGCGCCCTCGCCGGCATCTTCGCCGGCAACTTCCCGATGATCTGGGCGGCGGTACCGGTGATCGCCGCCTGTCTCGCTGTCACCGCCCTGCTCGCCAGCTGGGTCCCGGCGCGGCGGGCGGCGCGCCTCGACCCCACGATGGTGCTGACGGCAGGCTGACGCCGCAGTGCAGTCTCGCAAGCCTCCTCCCCCCCCGGCGGAGCTTCGCCGGCAGGTTCCCTGTGCTCCGTCCGCGAGATCCGTAGCACCATTCGCCGACCGGAGCTGCGTTGCGCCTTCTCGTCGATGGCACGCCTCTCGCGGCCGGAGCCCTAGCCCGAGGTGCGGGCGCGCACCGCCGCCAGCACCTCCTCGAGCTCGCGCCCCATCGCGGCCGCGGCCCGCGCCAGCAGCTCGCGGTCGCGAGCACCCGCCGGGCCCTCGGGATCGAGGCGGATGAAGAACGCCTGCGCCTCCGCGAAGAGGACGCCGTCGTCGCCGCGCAGCGCCCCCGCCGTCCACACCTTGCGCCCCTCGTGGCGCTCGACCCAGGCCTCCAGCAAGGCGTCGGTGCCGAGCGGCAGCATGGCGCGGAAGTCGGTGGCGAGGTGTGCGGCGACGGCGATGTGGCCGGCCAGCCAGGCCGCCGCGCCCATCGCCTCGTCGAGCACCGCCGCCATGCTCCCGCCGTGGGCGTGGCCCGGTGGGCCGGCGCTGCCGGGTCCGAACCAGGCGCGCCCTACCAGACGGCCGTCGGCAACGCGGCGGAAGTAGCCGACACGCAGCGTCTCCCCCTCGGGATCGCCGGAGACGAAGGAGCCCCGCCCCCCCTCGATGCGGAAGGGCTCGACCGGCTGCCAGCCTGGCTCGGCCCGCAGCGGTGGCGGAGTGGCGCGCGACGCGGGAGCCCTCACGGCGGCCCGATCCTAGTGTCCCCGGGTGGCGCTGCGCCACACCGGGTGCGGGCCCTTCGACCCTGGCGTGCTCTCTTCGGGCTCGAGCTCGCTCGCCGGCGCGTGCGGCGACCCGACGGGCGAGACCGGCGCCCCGGGCGAGCGACCGGCTTGCCCCCGGCTGCACCCCCCGCGGCCCTCCTCCCGCCGGGCGCAGGTGGCGACACCGGGGCGCCCTCACCGACGGGCCTCGCAGGTCGCTGCAGAGCGTGCCCCCGCTCGCTAGCGCTCGTGGCAGAACGCCGCGCCCCGTCTCCACAGTCCCGGAGCGCTACAATCCGGCCTTCCGATGAGCGATCGTCCTGCACCGGGCGAGCTGCTGCCGCTGTCGGCGGACTGGTTCCGAGTCCTCGCCGAGACCACGGCGACGGCGATCTTCGTCTACAGCGCCGAGCGCTTCCTCTACGTCAACCCGGCCGCCGAGGAGCTCAGCGGTTACGGCGAGAGAGAGCTGCTCGCCCTCGGGCCCGACGACCTCGTCGTCCCCGAGCACCGCGACTCCACGCGGGCCGCACGCCTGGGCCGGCTCGCAGGGCACCCCGCGCCGGCGCGCCTGGAGCTGCAGATCCAGCGCCGCGACGGCGAGCGGCGCTGGGTGCTGTTCACCGGCGCCCTCATCGAGTGGGCCGGCGCTCCTGCCGGCCTCGGCACCGCCAGCGACATCAGCGAGCGCATGCGGGCCGAGGAGGCGCTGCGCCGCCAGGTGCGGTTCGAGCATTCGATGGCGGAGGTCACGCGCCTCTTCCTCCAGCTGCCGGTTGCCCAGCTGCCACGCGGTATCGGCTATGCCTTCGAGCAGCTGGGGCCCCAGCTCGGGGCCGATCGCGCCCAGCTCTTCCTGCTCGACAGCGGCACCGCCCGTTGCGCCTGCCGCTGGCGCGCCGGCAGCAGCGCCGGCTCGGGGCTCGCCGCCGACTTCGAGCCGCTCGCCTTCGCCCCCGCAGACTTCCCGTACGCCGCTGCCATCTTCGCGCGCCGGCAGACGCTGCGCATCGACGACGCCGCGGCGATGCCGCCGTCAGCGGCCGCCGAGCGGGCCCTCTGCGAGCGCTTCGGCATCCGCGCCGCGGTGCTGGTGCCGCTCACCGGCGCCGAGCGGCTGCTCGGCTTCCTCTCCTTCGAGTGCTTCCACGCACCGCGCCGGTGGAGCGCCGAGGTGCTGGGGATGCTCGCCATCCTCGCCGAAGTGCTCACCGGCGCCTACGAACGGCAGCGTAGCGAGCTCGAGCTCGCCGCCGGCCGCGAGCGTCTGGAGCTGGCGCAGCGGGCCGGGCGCAGCGTGGTCTGGGAGTGGGACGTCGACAGCGATCGCATCCTGCTGCCGCAGGTGGCGATGGAGCTGTTCGAGCTCGCTCCCGAGCAGCTGCCGGCCACCGGCGCCGAGCTCATGCGCTTCATTCCCGCGGCCGACCAGGCGGCGATCCACGAGGCGCTGCGTCGCACCTTGCGCAGTGGCGAGCCCTACCTGCTCGAGCACCGCATCGTGACCCGTTCCGGCGGCGTGCGCTGGCTGGCGGTGCGCGGGCAGCTGCTCGGCGGTCGTCCCGGGCGGCGCGTCCTCGGCGTCTCCGCCGACGTCACCGAGCACCGCCTCGCCGAGGAGGCGCTGGTCGCCGAGCAGGAGCGCGCCCTCGTCACCCTCGCCTCGATCGGCGACGGGGTGGTGCGCACCGACGCCGAGGGTCGCGTCGACTACCTGAACCCGGTCGCCGAGCAGCTCACCGGTTGCCCCCTCGCCCAAGCGCTCGGCCGCCCCCTCGCCGAGGTCTACCA
This sequence comes from Thermoanaerobaculia bacterium, assembly GCA_963837455.1. Classification (GTDB taxonomy): domain Bacteria; phylum Acidobacteriota; class Thermoanaerobaculia; order Multivoradales; family JAIOJS01; genus DASYQD01. The sequence goes on from CAWINM010000001.1 coordinate 1,334,712, forward strand.
GGTCGTCGACGAGACCACCGGCCTGCCGCGCCCCAATCCCGTGGCGCGCTGCCTGGCGGAGGGGGAGGTGGTGGTGCTCCCCGGGCACAGCCTGCTGCTGCGCCCCGACGGCGAGCAGTTCGCGGTGCGCGACTCGGCGGCGCCGGTGCGCGACCGCAGCGGCGCCATCAGCGGTGCCGTGCTGGTGGTGCAGGACGTCACCCAGCTGCGCGGCCTCGAGCGCGAGATGCTCTACCTCGCCCGCCACGACTCGCTCACCGGGCTCATCAACCGGCGTGAGCTCGAGCGCCAGCTGGAGACGGCGATCGCCAGCGCCGCCAGTGGCCGCCGCCACTGCTTCTGCTACCTCGACCTCGACGAGTTCAAGCTGGTCAACGACAGCTGCGGCCATGTCGCCGGCGACGAGCTGCTGCGCCAGCTCACGGCGCTGCTCGCCGCCCACGTGCGCGAGGCCGACGTGCTGGCGCGCCTGGGCGGCGACGAGTTCGGGGTGCTGCTGCGCGACTCGTCGCTGGCGGGAGCAGCGGCGGCGGCCGAGGGCTTCTGCCGCACGGTGCGTCAATTCCGCTTCAGCTGGGAGGACCGGGTGTTCGAGATCGGCGTGTCGATCGGCGTGGTGCCCATAAACGCCGAGTCGGGAACGCTCGCGCAGGTGCTCTCCGCCGCCGACGCCGCCTGCTACGTGGCCAAGGAGCAGGGCCGCAACCGCGTCCACATCTACCAGCCAGACGACCGCGCCATGGCCGAGCGCTACGGCGAGATGCAGTGGGTGCACCGCATCCAGCGCGGCTTCGAAGACCGTCGCTTCCACCTCTATCAGCAGCCGATCCGACCGGTCGCGGTGGGTGCCGAGATGGCGGAGATCCTCCTCCGTCTGCACGGCGAGGACGGCGAGCCCCTCCCCACCCCGAGCTTCATCGCGGCCGCCGAGCGCTACCACTTGATCCGCACCATCGACCGCTGGGTGGTGGAGGAGGCCCTGGGCGCCATCGCCGAACGCGGCGGCGACCGCGTCTATGCCATCAACCTCTCCGGCCAGTCGCTGGGAGATCCCGCCTTCCTCGACTTCGTGCTGGCGCGGGTCCGCAACGGCGCGGTGGCGCCGCAACGGCTCTGCTTCGAGATCACCGAGACGGCGAGCATCGCCAACCTCGGGCGGGCGCGGCAGTTCATCGCCGCCCTGAAGGAGGTCGGCTGCCGCTTCGTGCTCGACGACTTCGGCAGCGGCCTCTCCTCCTTTGCCTACCTGCGCAGCCTGCCGGTGGACTTCCTCAAGATCGACGGCGAGTTCGTGCGCCACCTGCGCAGCGACCCGGTGCAGCGGGCGCTGGTGCAGTCGATCCACGAGGTGGGACAGCTGATGGGCCTCGTCACCATCGCCGAGTCGGTGGAGGACGAGGCTACCTGGGACACCCTGTGCGAGATCGGGGTCGACTACGCCCAGGGGTTCTGGCTGGGCCGACCCGAGCCGCTCTGACGCCGGCCCGCCGCCCTCGTCGAGCCGCTCAGGAGAGCGGCCAGACCAGCGGCAGCAGCACCAGGACGACGCCCACCAGCAGCAGGGTGAGCGGCCAGCCGACGCGCCAGTAGTCGCGGAAGCGATAGCCGCCGGCGCCCATCACCAGCAGGTTGACCGGGTGGCCGAGTGGTGTCAGGAAGGCCAGCGAGGCGGCCAACGCCACTCCCATCGCGAAGCTGTGGGGATCGGCGCCCGCCTGCCGCGCCGCGGTGATGGCGATGGGCGCCATCACCGCCGCCACTCCCTGACCGTGCATCGTTTGCACCAGCAGCACCGTCACCATGACCAGGCTGGCGAGCAGCGCCAGGTGGCCGCCACGGCCGGCGGTCGCCACCAGGCTCCTGGCGATGAGGTCGGCGGCGCCCGATTTCTGCAGCGCGACGCCCAGCGGCAGCATGCCGGCGACCATGAACACCGTCTGCCACTCCACCGCCGCGTAGGCCTGCTCCATGCTGAGCACCCGGAGCAGCACCAGCAGCAGGGCGCCGGCGAGCATGATCTCACCGGTGGCGAGGGGGGCGAGGGCGACCCCGGTGAGCGTGGCGACGAGAACCAGCAGGGCGAGCGGTCGCTTGGCCGTCACGCGCGCCGGCGGCAGCTCCTCCTCGCCGCCGAGCAGGATCAGCTCGGGCTCGTCGCGCAGCACCCGCAGCCGCTCCGCCGGGCCCTGCACCAGCAGGGCGTCGCCGAACTGCAGCGGCAGGTCCCCGAGCTCGTCGAGCAGCGGTCGCTCGCCGCGCCAGATGGCGAGGACGTTGATCCCGTACTTGGCGCGGAAGTGAGCGTCGCGCAGCGTCTTGCCCACCAGTGCCGAGCGCGGTGCCAGCACCACCTCGGCGACCACCAGCTCGGGCGCCTCGAGGTCCGCTTCGCGCCAGGAGCGCGGCGGCAGGATCTCCAGGTAGGGCTCCACGTCGCGCCGGCGGAACTCCTCGAGGTTGCCTTGGAAGTGCAGCACGTCACCGAGCCGCAGCTCGAAGGAGGGTGCGGGGGATCGCAGCACCTGCCCGTCACGCTCCACCGCCACCACGGTGACGCCGTACCGCTCGCGCAGATCGCTCGAGACGATCGGCCTGCCGATGAGCACGGAGCCCGGCGGTACGCGCGCCCGAAAGAGCCGCTCGCCCAGGCCGTAGAGCGCCACGAGGTCGACCGCCGAGGCGCCGGCCGCCGCCCCCGCCGCCGCGGCCGGGGCCGTGCGGGTGGCCTGCAAGCGCTCGCTGGCGGACTGGGTGGGAAGGCGGTGACGGCCGACCAGCACCATGTAGCCGATTCCGCAGGCCACCATCGGCAGCCCCACCGGCGCGAAGTCGAGCAGACCGAACGGCCGCAGCCCCGCCTCGCGCAGCATCCCGGAGGTGATGATGTTGGCGGTGGTGAGCAGCGTCGCCATGCCGCCGAGCAGGGTGCCGAAGGCGAGCGGCATGAGCAGGCGCGCCGGCGACACGCGCGAGCGCTGCGCCGCCGACGCCACCGCCGGGAGCAGCACGGCGGCAGCGGCGATGTTGTTCATCAGCAGCGACAGCGACGCCGCGGCGAGCATCACCACCAGGACCAGCAGCGGCTCGCGACCGCCGCCGACGCGCGCGATGGCCTCGGCGGCGCGCTCGGTGACGCCGGCTCGCTCGAGCCCGGCGGCCAGCATGAACACCGCCAGGATGGTGATCACCGCCGAGCGCGAAAACCCCGACAGTGCCTCCTGCGGGCTCAGCACCCCAACGGCGCCGAGCGACAGCACCGCCAGCAGCGAGACGACGTCCGCACGCAGGCGGTCGCTCGCCAGCGCCACCATCGAGGCGCCGACGATGAGGAGGGTGAGGACGAGGGGCGAGAGCATGGCCTACCCGCCACCGGCGGCGGGCACCGGCACCCTCTCCCGGCGTGTGCCGGCGAGGCGCACGCGCCGCTCGACCGCGCGGCGGCGCCACGCGCGCCTGCCCGCCACGCGCCGCCGCCGCGGGCGCCCGACTAGGTGCGCACCGGCCGCGGCCCCGCCTCCAGCACCTCGGAAGCCACCTGCGCCTCGTACTCGGCGAAGTTCTTGACGAACATGTCGGCGAGCCGGGACGCCTGGGCGTCGTAGGCGGCAGGGTCGCCCCAGGTGCGACGTGGCTCGAGCAGCTCCTCCGGCACGCCCTCGACGGCGGTGGGGATCTCGACGCCGAACACCGGGTCGGCGCGGTAGCTGGCGCCGGCGAGCTCGCCGCCGAGGGCGGCGTGGACCATGCGTCGCGTGTAGCGCAGCTTGATGCGGCTGCCGGTGCCGTACGGGCCCCCCGTCCAGCCGGTGTTGAGCAGCCACACCTGCGCCCGGTGCTGGGAGAGCCGCGCCCCCAGCATGCGGGCGTAGACCGAAGGGTGCAGCGGCAGGAAGGGCGCCCCGAAGCAGGTGCTGAAGGTGACCGACGGCTCGGTGACCCCGCGCTCGGTGCCGGCTACCTTGGCGGTATAGCCGGAGAGGAAGTGGTACATCGCCTGCTCGGGGGTGAGGCGGGAGATCGGCGGCAGCACGCCGAAGGCGTCGCAGGTGAGGAAGACGACGTGCTTCGGGTGCCCCGCCTGGCCGCCGAGGTCGACGTTCTCGAGCAGGGTGATCGGATAGCTCGAGCGGGTGTTCTCGGTGAGCGTCGGCGCCTCGAAGTCGACGGCACGCGTGTGCTCGTCCATGACCACGTTCTCGAGCAGGGCGCCGAAGCGATGCGAGGCCGCCCAGATCTCCGGCTCCCCCTCCGCCGACAGGCGGATCACCTTGGCGTAGCAGCCGCCCTCGACGTTGAACACGCCCCGCTCGCTCCAGCCGTGCTCGTCGTCGCCGATCAGCGTCCGCTGCGGATCGGCGGAGAGCGTCGTCTTGCCGGTGCCGGAGAGGCCGAAGAAGAGCGCCACGTCGTCGCGATCGCGTCCGTAGTTGCAGCTGCAGTGCATGGGAAAGACGTCCTGCCGGGGCAGCAGGTAGTTCATCACCGAGAAGATCCCCTTCTTGATCTCGCCTGCGTACTGGCTGCCCCCCACCAGCGCCAGGCGGCGGCCGAGATCGAGAACGATGAAGGTGCCCGAGCGGGTGCCGTCGCTGGCCGGGTCGGCGACGCAGCCCGGCGCGTCGATGACGGTGAAGCCCGGCTCGAAGGTCTCGAGCGCCGAGCCGTCCTCCTCGCGCAGGAACATGTTGCGGGCGAAGAGGCTGTGCCAGGCGAGCTCGGTGATCACCCGCACCGGCAGGCGGTGGGCGGGATCGGCGCCGGCGTACCCCTGAAAGACGAAGACGTCCTTGCCGGCAAGGTAGTCGGTGAGCCGGTGATGGAGGCGATCGACCTGCACCGGCTCGAGCGGGCGGTTGACCTTCCCCCACCAGACGTCGTGCTCGCTACCGGGCTCCCGCGCGAGGAACTTGTCATTGGGCGAGCGCCCGGTGTGGCTGCCGGTGAGCGCCACCAGCGTGCCGCTGGCGGAGAGGCGCCCCTCGGCGCGGACGATGGCGTGCTCGTGCAGCTGCGGCGCCGAGAGGTTCCAGAACACCCGCCGCAGGTCGTGGAGCCCGTGCTGGTCGAGGCCGTGGCGGCCGGGGAAGGCGCCGTGATGTTCCATGTCGCTCCTCGCGCTTGCTGGGTTTCGGCTCGGCGCGGCGAGCCCGGGGCGGAAAGGCCCGGATTCTAACAAGGGACGCCCGCCGCCCCCCGGCCGTGCCCGCGCCCCGCCCGCGGGATCCGTACCCCTAGCCCGCGTTCGCGCCCGCCGCCAGGTAGTCGACGAGCACCCGGCTCATCGCCCGCATCCCCGCCTCGACGGCGCTGTCGGGAGCGCGGAAGTCGGGGGTGTGCAGGCCGCCCGAGGTACCCCCCGGCTCGCGGCTGCCGAGGTCGAAGTAGACCGCCGGCATCACGTTGGCGAAGAAGGCGAAGTCCTCGCCGGCCATGGTCGGCGTGGCGGTGAAGACGTTGGCCGCCCCCAGCGCCGCTCGCAGCGACTGGCGCACCCGCGCGGCGAGGTCGGCGTCGTTGACGGTCGCCGGCGTCGTCTGCTCGTAGTCGAGCTCGTAGCTGCCACCAGCGGCCTTGCTGACGCCGTCGAGAATCTCCCGCATGCGCCGCTCGACGGTCTTCTGCGCCTCGCCACCGTAGGTCCGCACGGTGCCCTCGAGGTAGGCGTCGGCGGGGATGATGTTGAAGCGCTCGCCGCTGCGCAGGATGCCCACCGTCACCACGCTCGGCGTCGTCGGATCGAGGGTCCGCGAGCGGATGGTCTGCAGCGCCATCACCGCCTGCGCCGCCATGACGATGGGGTCGATCCCCTCCTCCGGGTGGGCGCCGTGCGACTGCTTGCCGTGCAGGGTGATGCGGAAGCGGTCGACGGCGGCATAGATCGGTCCGGCGCCGACGTCGGCCTGGCCCACCTCCAGCCGCGGCTGGCTGTGGAGGCCGAAGATGGCCTGCGGGTGCAGGTCGCCGAAGAGGTTCTCGGCGAGCATGCGGCGGGCTCCGGTGGGCTCCCCCGGCGGCGCGCCCTCCTCGGCCGGCTGGAAGACGAACACCACGGTGCCGGGCAGGTCGGCGCGGGCGGCGGCGAGCATCGCCGCCACGCCCAGCTCCACCGAGGTGTGCACGTCGTGGCCGCAGGCGTGGGCGACGCCCACGTCCTGCCCCTGGTAGGTGGTGCGCACGGTGGAGCGGAACGGCAAGTCGGTCTTCTCCATCACCGGCAGGGCGTCCATGTCGGCGCGCACCGCCACCACCGGGCCCGGCCGTCCGCCGCGCAGCACGCCGACGACGCCGGTCTTGGCGACGCCGGTGCGCACCTCGAGCCCGAGCTTGCGCAGCTCCGCTGCCACCCGCTTGCCGGTTTCCACCTCCTGGTAGGAGAGCTCGGGGTGCTGGTGGATGTCGTGGCGGCAGGCGATCGCCGCCGGAGCGTGCGCGGCGACGAGGTCGGGAAGGCGGTCGGCGAGGCTCGCGGCGGCGAGCGGCGCGGCGGCGAAGGCGAGGACGGCGAGGGAGAGCAGCGAGCGGGCGGCTCGAGGGGACGGCATGCGCAGACCTCCGGGATTGGCGGCGCGGCTCGCGCGGCCGTGCCGATGCTAACAGCGCGCACCGCCGGTCCCCACCAGCACCGGAGCATTGGGCCCACCTGCTAGAGTCTCGGCATCCTCGCGGCGTCCCCGCCGCGCCAGCCTCGACGGCCCTTGCCTTGGCCCCGGCCTCAGCCGGGCGAGCGTGGGGCTCTCCGGACGCCGCCCGCCCAGTGGACGACCCCGCTGCGGAGCGTGCGCCGCGAAGCGGTTCGCGGGCGAGGACCAGCAGGAGGAGACGTAGCTTGAACCTCGCAGGCAAGAAGATCCTGGTGCTCGGCGGCTATGGCCTGGTCGGCATGGCGGTGTGCCGCGAGATGCTCAAGCGCAAGCCGCGCGAGATCCACCTGCACAGCCTGCGCGAGAGCGAGGCCGAGCAGGCGCGCGGCGAGCTCGCCCGTGAGGCCACGGCGGCAGGCACCGCGCTGTCGACCTCGCACGGCGACCTCTTCGGGCTGGCGGTCGAGGACGGGCGGCGCGGTGCCATCGCCGCCCAGATCGGCGCCCTGCGCGACGAGCAGCTCGACCGTTTCCTGCTCTACCGCGTGCTCTCCGCCTCGCGGGCCGAGGTGGTGGTGGACTGCATGAACACCTCCACCGGCATCGCCTACCGCGACCTCTACCGTGCCGCCGACCGCGTCTTCGCCGAGCTCGGCGCGGCCGAGACGGAGGACGCCATGGCGGCGGGCGTGTCGCGCGAGGCGGCCGAGGGCCTGCTCGAGGCGCTCTACATGCCGCGTCTCATCCGCCACATCCAGGTGCTCTACCGCGGCATGATGGACGCCGGCACCCGCACCTACGTCAAGGTCGGCACCTCCGGCACCGGCGGCATGGGGCTCAACATCCCCTACACCCACTCCGAGGAGCGCCCCAGCCGCGTGCTGCTGTCGAAGAGCGCCCTCGCCGGCGCGCAGTCGATGCTGCTGTTCCTCATGGCGCGCACCCCGGGGGCGCCGATCACCAAGGAAATCAAGCCCGCCGCGGCGATCGCCTGGAAGCGCATCGCCTACGGCCCCATCTCCCGCCGCGGCGAGCGCATCCAGCTCGTCGACGCCCGGCCGCAGCCGCTGGGGGAGAGCTTCTCGACCTGCGACCCTGCCGCCGCCACGCTGCGCGACGAACCGCTGGAGACGGTGTTCATCGACACCGGCGAGAACGGCATCTTCAGCCTCGAGGAGTTCGCCCTGCTCACCACCGCCGAGCAGATGGAGTTCGTCACCCCCGAGGAGATCGCCCAATACCTGTGCTTCGAGATCGAGGGCGGCAACACCGGCCACGACGTCATCAACGCCCTCGACAACGCCGTGCTCGGCCCGACTTACCGCGCCGGCCTGCTGCGCCACTGGGCGCTCGAGTACATGTGCGAGCTCGAGAGCGAGCACCGCGGTCACGAGAGCGTCGCCTTCGAGATGCTCGGCCCGGCGCGCAACTCGAAGCTGCTCTTCGAGGCCCACCTGCTGCGCCTCGCCTTCGGCACCATGGCGGCGGCCCGCGCCGCCACCGCCGAGCAGGCGCGCGACGCCCTCGATGCCCTGGTGCGCGACGACCCCGAGGTGGCCAACCGCATCGCCGCCGTCGGCATCCCGGTGTTCCTCGACTCCGGCGAGCTCATCCGCGGCCCCAAGGTGATCGTCCCCGCTGACGCCCGCGACGTCGCCGTCACCCCGGCCCTGCTCGAGGGCTGGGTGCACGACGGCTGGGTCGACCTCCGCCTCGCCAACTGCGCCCGCTGGGTCGAGCGCTTCCGGCGCATCCACCAGGAGGTCGAGTCGATGTCCGACAGCGACACCTCCAGCCGCTTCCTGCGCAACCGCCGCTTCTGGCACGAGCAGCGCGGCATCCAACCGGGCAAGATCGTCGGCTGGATCCTCGGTACCGAGGAGGCCGGGGCGCGGATCAAGCGCTAGTCGACGAGCAGGAACCCCCGACTCGCGAGCCCGCGGCACAACTTGGGCCGTTCCCGCCCGCGTTCGCCACCCTTGCGGGGTAGCCGAGCCGCCGACGCGCCGCCGACCACGGGAAGGAGTCGCCCCGCCGCAAGTCGGCCGCCGTTCGCCGTCCGCCAGCCGCCGTTGGGCGATACTGTCTCCGCTTGCCGTCCGGTCGGCCGTACGGTGAGACCGCGATGACCGAAACAGCCACCCGCCCGAGCCCTACCGACGCGCCACGCTCGCTGCCGGCGCCGCCGCGCCTGGACGACCTGCGCATCGATCGCGGTGACGAGCGCGGCGACGGCGCGCGGCGTCTCTGGCCCTGGCTGCTGCTGGCGCTCGTGCTCCTCGCCACGGGCGGCGCCTGGCTGGCGCTGCGCCCCCGGCCCCCCCTGGTGCGGACGGCCGCGGTGGCGGCGGCGGCGAGCACCACCACCGGCGCCGCCAGCGTCCTCGATGCCTCGGGCTACGTCACCGCGCGCCGCCAGGCCACGGTGTCCTCCAAGGTGACCGGCAAGGTCACCGCGGTGCTGGTCGAGGAGGGGTCGGAGGTGGCAGCCGGGCAGCTGCTGGCGCGGCTCGACGCCGCCATTCCGGAGGCGGCGCAGCGGCTCGCCGAGTCGCAAGTCGCGGCCGCCGGCAGCGCCCGCGAGGAGACGCAGGTGCGCATAGCCCAGGCGCGGCTCGACCTGCGCCGGCAGCAGGAGCTCGTCGCCGAGGGCTTCACCAGCCAGGCCGAGGTCGACAGCGCGAGCCACGACCTGGGTGCGCTCGAGGCCCACCTGCAGGCCCAGGACGACGAGCTGGTGGTGGCCGAGCGCTCGCTGGCGCTGCGGCGCCAGGACGTCGCCGACACCGAGATCCGCGCTCCCTTCGCCGGCGTCGTCACCTCCAAGAACGCCCAGCCGGGGGAGATGATCTCGCCGATGTCGGCCGGCGGCGGCTTCACCCGCACCGGCATCTGCACCCTCGTCGACATGGGCTCGCTCGAGCTCGAGGTCGACGTCAACGAGTCCTACATCCACCGCGTGCGACCCGCTCAGCCGGTGGTGGCGGTGCTCGACGCCTACCCGGCGTGGCGCATCCCCGCCCACGTCATCACCATCGTCCCCACGGCGGACCGCCAGAAGGCGACCGTGATGGTGCGCATCGCCATCGACCAGCACGACTCTCGCATCCTCCCCGACATGGGGGTCAAGGTCTCGTTCGTCGAGCCGCAGCAGCCGGGAGCGCCGGCCACCCCCGCCGTCACCGTGCCGCGCGCGGCGCTGCGGCGCGACGGCGAGCGCGACGTCGTGCTGGTGGTGGCGGCGGACACGCTCGAGCGGCGGGCGGTGCAGGTGGCCGACAGCACCGGCGACCGCGTGCGAGTGACCGCCGGCCTGGTGCCCGGAGAACGCGTCGTCGTCGACGGAGCGGCGACGCTGCACGAGGGCGACCGCGTACGGGTCGCCGCTGACGAGGAGGAGGAGCGCAAGTGACGGCAGTCTCCGCATTCGCAAGCGCCGCCGCGACCGAGACCGGCGGCCCGGTAGTGGCACACGGCGTCACAAGGAGTTCCGCCGCGGCGCCGAGGTGGTGCACGTGCTGCGCGGCCTCGACCTCGACGTGCCGCAGGGCCAGTTCCTCGCCCTCATGGGGCCCTCGGGATCGGGCAAGAGCACGCTGCTCAACCTGCTCGGCGGCCTCGACCGCCCCAGCGCCGGCAGCATCGAGGTCGCCGGGCAGCGCATCGACCGGCTCTCCGAGCGCGCCCTGGCCCGCTGGCGGGCCCGCCACGTCGGGTTGGTGTTCCAGTTCTACAACCTGCTGCCGGTGCTGTCGGCGGCCAAGAACGTCGAGCTGCCGCTGTTGCTGACGCCGCTGTCGGCCGCGCAGCGCCGGGCCCAGGTGGCGACGGCGCTGGCCCTGGTGGGGCTCGAGCATCGGGCCAAGCACCTGCCGAGACAGCTCTCGGGCGGCGAGCAGCAGCGCGTCGGCATCGCCCGCGCCATCGTCACCGATCCCACCCTCATCCTCGCCGACGAGCCCACCGGCGACCTCGACCGCAAGACCGGCGACGGGATCCTCGACCTGCTCGACGCCCTCCAACGCGCGCACGGCAAGACGGTGATCATGGTCACCCACGACCCGCACGCCGCGGCGCGCGCCAGCCGCGTCCTGCACATGGTGGACGGACAGCTGTCGGCGGAGATGCCGCGGTGACCACGCTCGGGCTGCTGGCGGTCGGCTTCCGTCGCCACCTGCTGCGCGTGGTGCTCACCGGGCTCTCGATCGTCGTCGCCTTCCTGCTCTTCAGCGTGCTGGTGGCGACCCGACAGGCGTTCGCCGGCCGCATCGACGTGGCCGGCAAGGAGCGGCTGGTGGTGCGCCACAGCGTCTCCATCATCCAGCTCCTGCCGGAGAGCTACGAGGCCGAGATCGAGCGCCTGCCGGGGGTCATCGACGCCACGCCGGCGAGCTGGTTCGGCGGCATCTACCAGGACCCCAAGAACTTCTTCGGCCAGTTCCCGGTCAAGCCCGACGAGTACCTGGCGATGTACCCGGAGCTCCGGCTGCCGCCGGAGCAGAAGGCGGCCTGGCTCGCCACCCGCACCGGTGCCGTGGCGGGGCGCAAGCTGGCCGACCGCTTCCACTGGAAGGTGGGCGACCGCATCCCCATCCGCCCCACCATCTGGATCCCCAAGAACGGCAGCAGCTGGCAGTTCGACCTGGTGGGCATCTACGACGGCGCCCACAAAGAGACCGACACCGCGCGCTTCCTCTTCCGCCAGGACTACTTCGAGGAGAACCGGCGCTTCGCCCAGGGCCTGGTCGGCTGGTACTACATCCGCATCGCCGATCCCGCGCACGCCGCGGCGGTGGCCAAGGCGATCGACGAGCACTTCGAGAACTCCCCCGCTGAGACCAAGACCGAGACCGAGGGGGCGTTCGCGCAGGGCTTCGCCAACCAGATGGGCAACATCGGCGCCATCGTCACCGCCATCTTGACGGCGGTGTTCTTCACCATCCTGCTGGTCGCCGGCAACACCATCGCGCAGTCGGTGCGGGAGCGCACCCAGGAGCTCGGCGTGCTCAAGGCGCTCGGCTTCACCAACGGTGCCGTGCTCCTCCTCGTGCTCGGTGAGTCCTGCCTGCTGGCCGGGATCGCCGGTGGCATCGGCCTCGCGGTGGGCTTCTTCCTCGCCTCGCAGGGCGACCCCACCGGCGGTTACCTCCCGAACTTCTTCTTCCCCGCCAGGGACCTCGTGCTCGGCGCCGCGCTGGTGCTGCTGCTGGGCGTGGCGGCCGGGGCGCTGCCGGCGCTGCAGGCGATGCGGCTGCGCACCGTCGACGCGCTGCGACGCGAGTGACGAGCGAGGAGCAATCGATGATGCGCTGGATTTCCCAGGTCGTCGCGCTGACCCTCTTCAACCTCAAGACCCTTCCCGAGCGGCGTGGCTCGACGGCCTCGGCGCTGGTGGGCATCGCCTTCGTGGTGGCGGTGCTGGTCGGCGTGCTGTCGATCCAGCAGGGTTTCCGCCGCACCATGGCGGTCTCCGGATCGCCGGACGTCGCGCTGGTGATGCGCGGCGGCTCCGACAGCGAGATGACCTCCCTCCTCGGCCGCGACGACGTGCGGCTCATCGCCGAGGGGGCGGGGATCGCTCGCGACGCCAGCGGCCCGCTAGCCTCCCCCGAGCTCTTCGTCATCCTCAACCTGCCCAAGAAGACCACCGGCACCGACGCCAACGTGCCCATGCGCGGCGTGACGCCTCCGGCCTTCGGCGTCTACGACCGGCTGCACCTCGTCGAGGGTCGCCGCTTCGAGTGGGGCAAGAACGAGGTGATCGTCGGCCGTGCCGCGCAGGGTCAGTTTCGCGGCCTCGACGTCGGCTCCGAGCTCAAGCTGGGCCAGAACGTGTGGAAGGTGGTCGGGGCCTTCACCGCCGACGGCGGGCTGCCGGAATCGGAGATCTGGACCGACGCCGCGGTGTTGCAGCCGGCCTACCGTCGCGGCAGCAGCTTCCAGTCGCTCAAGGCCAAGCTGGTCTCTCCCGGCAGCTTCCAGCGCCTCAAGGACTCGCTCACGGCCGACCCGCGGCTCAACGTCAAGGTGCTGCGCGAGACCGAGTTCTTCGCCGGGCAGTCGCGAACGCTGACGCGCATCATCACCGTGCTGGGAGTGATCATCGGCGTCCTCATGGGCCTGGGCGCGGTGTTCGGCGCCCTCAACACCATGTACACCGCCGTCGCCGCCCGCCACCGCGAGATCGCCACCCTGCGGGCCCTCGGCTTCGGCAGCTCGCCCGTGGTGCTGTCGGTGATCGCCGAGTCGGTGGCGCTGGCGGCGATCGGCGGCGGTCTCGGCGCCCTCGGCGCTTGGTTCGCCTTCGATGGCTACCAGGCGGCGACGATGAACTGGCAGAGCTTCAGCCAGGTGGCCTTCGCTTTCAAGGTCGGCCCCACGCTGCTCGCCCTCGGCATCCTCTACGCGCTGCTGCTCGGCCTCGTCGGCGGCCTCTTCCCCGCCATCCGCGCCGCCCGCCTGCCGGTGGCGACGGCGCTGCGCGACTAGCCCGCCGGGCGCGCTGGCGGGCTCGGTCCGCCCGCGAGACGCGCGCCATCAGTCGCCAGGCCATTTTCGGCCGGGCAGGGCGCGCCGACGGACGAACACCCTCGTCGGCTGTCGCGCCGGCGCGACGCACCCCCGGTCGAAGAAGGGCCCGCGAATGGTGGTGCGGATCTCGCGGACGGAGGCACTAGACTGCGCCTGGGGAGGAACTGGCCATGGCGAGAGCATTGAGCCGCCTGGGGGGCGTCTGCCTGGGGGTCTATCTGCTGCTGCAGGGGCTCGTGCACCTGCTCGGGCTCGCGTTCCTCGGGCTCAACGTGCTGCTGGGAGTGCTCGCCCTGCTTGCCGGCGTGCTGCTGCTCGCCGGCAAGTGAGGGTGGAAGCGAGCTCCGCCGCCACCACCCGGGGAACCGCCGCGAGCACCACCGCTCGCCGGCCGGCCACCGCCTTTGGGCGGCAGCGACGCGACTTCGTCTCGCGGGGGTCGTACTGTCACGGTGAAGGGAGACGCCGATGCGCGAACGCGAAGCCGGGATCGACGTGCCCACCCTCCTCGTCGGGCTCGGGCTGCTGGCACTGGGGGTGGCGCTGGTGCTGTGGCAGCTCGACTACGTCCACCTCGAGGGCATCACCAGGCTGTGGCCGTTGCTGGTGATCGCCGGCGGCGCGGCGCGGATCGTCACCGGCCACCAGGCGCGCCGACGCCGCGGCGGCGCCTTCGTGGTGCTCGTCGGCGCCTGGCTGCTGCTGGGTTCCCTGGGGCTGTTCGGCTTCTACTTCGGCAACTCCTGGCCGGTGCTGGTGATCCTCATCGGGCTGCTGCGGTTGTCCTGGCCCGAGCCTGACGAGGATCGCGGCGGTGGCCTGTTCCTCGTCGCCGTGGGTGCCTGGTGCCTCGCCAACGCCCGCCATTGGTGGGGCTTCGACTGGGGAGCTCGTGGCCGGTGCTGCTCATCCTCGTCGGCGTCGTCGTCATTGCCCGGGCGCTCCTGCAGGCGATGCCGGCCTTGCTGGGAGGTCGGTCATGAACGCGCCCTTCTGCCCCCGTCCGCACGCCGGCGGCCCGCGCGCCGCCTTCCGGCAGCTGCTGCCGCGCCTGGTGCTCGGCACCTGGCTCGCCGCCGTCGGCATCCTCTTCACGCTCGACAACGTGGGCCTCGTCGACGCCGGCCGTTGGCTGCGCTGGTGGCCGGTGCTGCTGGTGGCGCTCGGCGCCGGCCTGCTGCTGTCGGCATCGAACCCCGGCCAGCTGGTGGGTGGCGCGGTGTGGATGCTGGTGGGCGGCGCGGTGCTGCTCGACCGCCTGCACGTGCTGCCGGTGCGCATCTGGGACCTCTGGCCGCTGGTGCTGGTCGGCGTCGGCGCCAGGCTGGTGGTGCGTGCGGTACGGCCGCGCTGGGTCGGCCCTGCAATGGGCGCCGGCGCCGGTGCCCCCCCTGGCGACGAGAGCTCGACCCTACACGCCTTTGCGATGATGAGCGGGGTGACGCGCAAGAGCGCCACCGTCGCCTTCGAGGGGGGGAGCCTCACCGCCATCATGGGCGGCGTCGAGGTCGACCTGCGGGCGGCGCGCATGGTGCGCCAGCAGGCCACCCTCGACTGCTTCGCCTTCTGGGGCGGCATCGACGTCAAGGTGCCACCGGGGTGGACGGTGCACGGTCGCGTGTGGCCGCTGATGGGCGGATTCGAGGACAAGACGACCCCGCCGGCGCCCGAGGACGTCACCGGTGAGCTGGTGATCACCGGCTGGGTGGTGATGGGCGGCGTCGTGGTCAAGAACTGAGCGCGCGACGACGCGGGATCGCCGGTGATCCACCCCCTGCTCTCGCAGCCCCGCATCCTGGGGCCCTACCTGCTGCTGTGGATGGCGCCCGCCAGCCTGCTCGCCGCCGCCTACATCGTCGGCGCCCCCGCGCAGTGGCAGCCGGCGCTCGCCCTCACCCTGCCGCTGTGCGCCCTCTACGCCTTCGTCTGTCTCGGCGCCTGGTACCCGGTCCAGGCCAACCCGCCGGGCACGCCGCTGCTTCGACTGCTCGGCGTCCAGCTGTTCGCCGCGGCCACCGCCGCGGCGCTGCTGCTGGGGGTGGGCACCTGG
This sequence comes from Thermoanaerobaculia bacterium, assembly GCA_963837455.1. Classification (GTDB taxonomy): domain Bacteria; phylum Acidobacteriota; class Thermoanaerobaculia; order Multivoradales; family JAIOJS01; genus DASYQD01. Next base: position 1,349,874 of record CAWINM010000001.1, read on the forward strand.
TGGGCGAGCGTGCTCGCCACGGCGCTGCCGGCGGCGCCGCGGGTGTTCGCCGCGCTGCGTCCGCTGCTCTCGGTGGCGGCGGTGCTGCTCTGGTTGCTCGCCGCCGCGGCCTCCTACCTCTTCCTCTCCCGCCTCGCCGCCCACGACGCCCAGCGCGCCGCGCTCGAGGCGCAGGTGGCCGCCCGCGAGGCCGAGCTGCGGGCGCTGCGCGCGCAGATGGATCCCCACTTCCTCTTCAACGCCCTCAACTCGGTCTCCTCCCTCGTCGGCACCGACCCGCCGGCGGCGCGACGGATGTGCGAGCAGCTCGCCGGCTTCCTGCGCGGCAGCCTCGAGCTCGACCGCGCCGAGCGCATCCCGCTCGCCCGCGAGCTGGCGCTCGCCCACGCCTTCCTGCAGATCGAGCGAGTGCGCTTCGGCGACCGCCTGCGCTTCGTCACCGAGGTCGACGAGGCGGCCGCGGCCATCGAGGTGCCGCCGCTGCTGCTGCAGCCGCTGGTGGAGAATGCCCTCAAGCATGGCATCTCCCACCTCGTCGACGGCGGCACGGTGACGGTGCAGGCCAAGCGGCGGCGCGACACCGTGTACCTCGTGGTGGAGAACCCTGTCGACCCCGACCGGCCGCCGTCGCCGGGGGTGGCGCTCGGCCTCGAGAACGTGCGGCGGCGGCTGCAGGCGACCTACGGTGAGCGGGCGCTGGTGGTCGTCGAGCAGCGGCCCCAGCGCTTCCGCGTCGAGCTGCGCATCCCGGTCGCGCCCGGCTCGCCGCCGCCGGTGGCCACGATGCCGGCGGTGGCTCCAGGCGCCGCCGCCGGAGAGTCGTCGTGAGCGCGGCAGAGGCGCCGCTGCGGGTGCTCGTCGTCGACGACGAGGAGCCTGCCCGCGCCCTGCTCGCCGAGCTCCTCGCCGGCGAGCAGGGGGTGGCGGTCGTCGGCGAGTGTCGCAACGGCTTCGAGGCGGTGCAGGCGGTGCAGGAGCTGGCGCCCGACCTCGTGCTGCTCGACGTGCAGATGCCCAAGCTCGACGGCTTCGAGGTGCTCGAGCTGCTCGAGACCCCGCCGGCGGTGGTGTTCGTCACCGCCTACGACGCGTACGCGGTGCGCGCCTTCGAGGTGCACGCCGTCGACTATCTGCTCAAGCCGGTGTCGGCGGAGCGCCTGCAGGCGGCGCTCGGGCGCGTGCGCGCCCGCCTCGCCGCTCACGAGCCGGGGCCAGCGGCGGCGGCGCTCGCCCGCGCCGCCCGGCCCGGCACCTGGCTCGAGCGCGTGCTGGTGCGCGAGGGCGACAAGGTGCACGTGGTGCCGGTCGCTCGCGTCGACTACTTCGAGGCGCAGGGGGACACCGTGGTGCTGCGCGCCGGCGCCGACAAGCTGCGCAAGGCGACGACGCTCAACGACCTCGAGGGCGAGCTCGACCCCGGGCGCTTCCTGCGCGTGCACCGCTCCTACATCCTCAACCTCGACCGCCTCGCCGGCCTCGAGCTCTACGCCAAGGACAGCCGCGTCGCCATCCTCAAGGACGGGACGCGGCTGCCCGTCTCGCGCCCTGGCTACGCCCGCCTGCGCGCTCTGCTGTGAGGGCACGGCGGAACGGCCACAGCCACCAGAGGAAGAAGGCGAGCAGGGCCCACGACATCGCCCCGTAGCGGACCTCGAAGGCGGGGGCGGCGAAGTGCGCGGCGCACACCGCCAAGTTGGCGGCGAGGAGAGCCGCCGCGGTCGCCCACGGGCTCACCCTGCTGCGGCGCACCACGGCGACGACGAGCATCCCCCAGTAGTAGCAGGTGAGCGGCGCCGCCGCGAACACCAGGGCCAGGCCGGCGGCGGCCGCCTCGTCGGGCCCCTCGCGCAGTGCCGCGCGCGCCACCAGCAGGGCGAGGGCCGCCTGCGCCAGCAGCAACCGGCCGCGGCGGGCGCGCGCCACCTCGTCCATGAACGCCTGCCACTCGAGCCACGGCTCGGGCAGCTCCGCATGCACCAGCCTGCGCCCGTAGGTCTCGGGCCCGTAGAGGATGACGTCGGCGAGACCGACGTTGTTGGTGAGCCAGCTCCGGCTGTGCTTGCGCAGGTTGGCCGCGAACTCCCACCAGGCCTGGCTGCCGCGGCCGGTGGCGCTGCCGGCGACGAGCAGCAGCGCCGCCCCCAGCGCGAAGCCACCAGCGAGCCGCACCGCCCAGCGCCAGTCGCGCCCGCGCATGAGGTCGCGCACCCCCTGCACGGCCAGCCCGCCGAGGAAGGCGAGCGGGAAGACGCGCACCATGGCGGCGTAGGCGAGGAGGGCGCCGGCGACGGTGAAGCGCCGCCGACGCAGCATGCAGATGGCGATCACCAGCGCGGCCAGCCAGTCCTGGCGCAGGAAGGCGCCGCCCGTCCAGTAGAAGCGCCAGCCGTAGCCGGTGGCGTAGACGACGAGTGCCAGGAGGCCCACCTCGCCGCCGTAGGTGCGGAAGAGGACGATGAAGGCGGCGAGCAGCAGCGCCGCGTCGAGCAGGCCGAGGAGGAGCAGGTGGCGCTGCGTCGCCGTGAGCTGGGCGCTCCACAGCCGGGCCACCGCCGTCCAGGCCGGCGAGGGGTTGTAGCCATGGTCCATGCGCACGCGGGCGAGGTAGCCGGGGTCGAGGTGGGCGAAGAAGTCGTTGTCGCGCCGGAGCTCAGCCCACCGCTCGTCGCTGAAGCGCTGGCGGACCTGATAGCCGAAGTCGGCGAGGGTGGCTGTCGGCACCACTTCGTTGCTGCGCAGGTCGCGCAGGAAGGGCTGGAACGCTCCGCCCGGCGTGCCCTGCATCTGGGCTCCCATCGAGGCCACGTAGAGGCCGTCGTAACCGACCTCGGGGAAGTACTTCGAGCCCAGGAAGTAGTGGAACTGCTCCCAGTAGTGCGGGAAGAGGCCGCCGCCGTGGAAGGTGCCGAAGTTGACGTAGGCGGCGACGGCGACGACGCCCAGGGCGGCGAGCAGCCGGCGAGCTCGCCGCCGCCAGATCGGGGCCTGCAACCGCGGCGTTCCCGCCGCGAGGACGAGAGCGAACAGAGAGAGGCCGGCGGCGACGGCGACCTCGGCGCTCTCGCTCATCGCGGCGCGCGGACCTCGGCAGCGCGCGAGGCCCGGGCCCCCGGGGCCTGCCGCCACGCCGGGGCGGTCCCGGCGGCGGCGCGCTCCCTCGTCGCGGGCGTGGGGAGCCTCGCCTGCGGGCGCCTGCACCTCCGGCGATCGGGGTCGAAGCCACTCATCTCGCCTGCTCGGGGCGCCGATGCTATCGCCGCCGCGTCGCGCTTGACCGGCCGGCGGGGGCATGGAACGCTGCCGGCGCCATGACCGCCGGGCCAGGCGAGGAACCCACCCCGCAACGCCCGGCTGCTGGCGGCGGCGCCCCGGCAGTGGTCGCAGCGACAACCTCGCGTCCACGGCGTCTGCTCGACGCGGTGCTCCTGCTGGGCCTGGTCCTCGCCACCTTCCCGGGGCTCCACAATTCGCTGGCGCCAGGCCTCGACGGCTCGTGGGCGTTCGGCATCAACGCCCTGCCGCGGCTCGACCCTCCCATTTCGCCGGTGGCATTCCCCTTCGGTCCGCTGGGCTGGCTTCTCCACCCGGCCGCCATCGGCTCCCATCTGGAGTGGGCGCTCGCCATGCGGTTGCTCCTCCACGCGGTCTTCGCCCTCGCGCTCTGGCGCGCCCTGCGCACCGCGGCCATCGCGTCGGCCCTCGGGTTCGCCGCCTGCGACCTCACCGTCCTCGCCCTCGGCCTGCCGGACGAGTATCGCCTCCTGCTCACTCTCGCGCTGCTGCTCGCTGCCGGGTGCGATGCCGACGGCGCGCCGCTGCCCTCGGCCGCCGCCACCGTCGGCGCGCTGGTGCCGGTCTGTGCCGCCCTGCGGTTGCACCTCGGCGCCAGCGCCGGCCTCCTGCTCGCCACCTGGTGCGGGCTGGCGTTGCGGCGCCCGCCGCGCTCCTGGCGGGCTGCCGGCGCCGCCGCCGCCGGCCTACTCGCTGGCGCCCTGTTGGCCGTCCCGCTCGCCTTCGGCTCGCTGGCGCGGGCGGCGCGCTGGCTCGCGCTCACCGCGGAGGTGGTGCGCGGCCACGTCGCCGGCATGACCCTCCCGGCCAGCGGGCCGCAGCTCGCCGCCGGCTGGGTGGCGCTTGCCGTGCTCGCCGCCCTGGCCGGGCAGGCGTGGTGGCGGCGCTCGGCGCTCGTCCCGCTGTGGGGTGCAGTGCTGCCCTCGGCGTGGCTGGCGTTCCAGCACGGCTACCTTCGCGCCGACGCCCACCGCATGGCGTTCTTCGCCTTCGTGCTCGGCCTCGCGGCGATCGGCCTGCTCCGCTCCCGACGTCGCCGCGAGGTCGCCACCGCGGCGCTCGCCTGCGTCACCCTGCTGCTGCTCGGCTGGTCGACGCGACCCCGGCAGCCGACGCGCGAGAGCGCCTTGCGGACAGCGCTCCTCGGCGCCGCCGGGGCCGCCAACCTGCGCGCGGCGCTCGACCCTCGGGGGCTGCACCAGCGCATCGCCGCCGTCGAGCGGTCGGCCCTCCGCCCGGTGCGTCTGCCGGCGACCCTCGTCGCCTCGCTGCGCGACGCCGGCGCGGGCGTCGACGCGCTGCCCTGGAAGCTCAGCTACCTCGCCGCCAACCATCTGCGCTGGGTCCCCGGCCCCACGTTGCAGCTCTATTCGGCGCTCACCCTGCGCCTCGACGCGCTGGCGGCGAGCCACTTCGCCGGCGCCGAGGCCCCTGACGTGCTGCTCGTCGAGCGTGCCCGCATCGACGGCCGCGACATGCTGTGGGACACGCCGCAGACCTGGCGGGCCATCCTCGCCCGCTACGAGCTCGCCCCGACGCGACCGACGCCGCACGTGCTGCTGCTGCGGCGGCGCTCGAAGCCGTTGCGCTGGCAGCTGCGCCCGCGGGGCACCAGCACCCTCGGGCGCGGGCGTTGGGTAGGGCTGCCACCGCCCACTCCAGGGGAGTGGACCTTCGCCGCCGTGCGCCTGCGACCTAGCCTCGAAGGCAGGCTGCGGATGCTCGCCCTGGGCGTCCCCCCGGTCTACCTGCAGGCGGACGACACCGCCGGCCAGACCCGCACCGTGCGCATCCTGCCACTCACTGCCCCCGGCGGCATGCTGGTGTCCCCGGCACCTCGCGGCATCGCCGAGCTGGCCTCGCTGTGGGACGGCAGCCGGGTGCCACCGCGCCTCGTTCGCCTCCGCCTGGTGGGGCCCGGGCTCGCCTGCTTCCGTCCCCTCGCCGAGGTGCGCTGGCTGGGTGGGCGATTGCTGGCGGGGCCGTCCGAGTCCTCGGGCGTCGAGCCGCTCGGCGACGCCAACCAACGCTCCCGTGGTGTCGCGTCTCCCCCCGCGCCCTGAAAAGGCGCCGCCTCGCGCCTCGGCCTCGCAGCCGGCAGACGAGGTGCTTTCTCGTGGCCTCGCGCCTGCCGCTCCCTCCGCTCGCGGGTCACGTGCCGCGCAGCGCCGGCCGCAACCCCGTACGCGGCGAGGCTCGCGGGCGGCCCGCCACAGCAGACGGTATGTGGACCAGCTGCACCCCCAGGGGATAGCGGTCGGCGCCCCAGCCGTGCGACAATTCCTCTTGCCGCAGGATGATCGATCCTCCAGCAGCACTCCCCCCCTCCGGCGGATGCCGCGCACCTGGCGCGGCGGTGTCGCTTCTCTCGGCCGCACGTCTTCGCCTCGCCCTCGTCGCGCCCCGCTCGCCTCGTAACGCCACCGTGCCAGTCCCGCTCCGGTCGCGACGACCGGCGTGGCGCTAGGCGGAGACCTCATGGACGAGCCCCTCGGCAGCGCCTTGCCCAACTTGTCTCGCGCCCTTCCCTTCCATGCCACCAACGGGGACCCGCTGCTCGGCGCTCGCGGCACCAAGGTGTTCGTGCTCGACACCTCGGTGATCCTCTACGACGGCCAGTCGCTCAAGAACTTCCAGGAGCACGACGTGGCGGTGCCGATCACCGTGCTCGAGGAGCTCGACCAGTTCAAGAAGGGCAACAGCGTGATGAACCTGCAGGCCCGGCAGTTCATCCGCCAGCTCGACTCGCTTTCGGGCGGCAACCTGCTGCGCGAGTGGATCCCGCTCAACGGCGCCACCTCGGGGCGGGTGCGGGTGCTCCCCGACGATGGCCAGCTACCGGAGGCGGCGCGCGTCTTCGCCAGCGACTCCAACGACCACCGCATCCTCGGCGCCGCGCTGCGGCTGCGCGAGGCGGAGCCCGGCCGCCGCGTCATCCTCGTCTCCAAGGACATCAACCTGCGGCTCAAGGCACGGGCGCTCAACCTGCTCGCCGAGGACTACGAGACGATCAAGATCCGTGACGTCGAGAAGCTGCGCCGCGGCCACCTCGCCGTCGAGGTCAGCGACGACGCGGCGCTCGACGCGCTGTTCGCGCAGGGCGCGCTGCCGCCCGAGGCCTTCGGCATCGAGGCGCCGACCGCCAACCACTACTTCATCCTCAAGTCGGCGCGCAAGTCGGCGCTCGCCTGCTTCAACGCCGAGAGCGGGTTGCTCGAGCGCATCCAGAAGGTGGGCGCCTACGGCGTCTCGCCGCGCAACGCCGAGCAGACCTTCGCGCTCCACGCCATCCTCAACCCGGCGGTGCAGCTGGTGACGCTATCGGGCGCGGCCGGCACCGGCAAGACGCTGCTGGCGCTCGCCGGCGCCCTCGAGCAGCGGCGCGCCTACCGGCAGATCTACCTCGGCCGCCCCATCGTGCCGCTCTCCAACAAGGACATCGGCTACCTGCCGGGCGACATCCACTCCAAGATCAACCCCTACATGCAGCCGCTGTGGGACAACCTCTCCTTCATCAAAGGGCAGTTCGAGACCTCGGAGAAGGAGTTCCGGAAGATCGACGAGATGGTGGAGCAGGAGAAGCTGCACATCGTGCCGCTCGCCTACATCCGCGGCCGCAGCTTCACCAGGGTGATCTTCATCGTCGACGAGGCGCAGAACCTGACGCCCCACGAGGTCAAGACCATCATCACCCGTGCCGGCGAGGGCACCAAGATCGTGCTCACCGGCGACATCTTCCAGATCGACACCCCCTACCTCGACGCGCAGAGCAATGGCCTCTCCTACCTGATCGACCGCCTGCGCGGCCAGCCGCTGCACGCCCACGTCAACCTCGAGAAGGGGGAGCGCTCGCCGCTGGCGAACCTGGCGAGCGAGCTGCTGTAGACGGGGGCGGACCAGGCAGCGTGGGCACCCTGCGCCGGCGATCGCGATGACTCGCAAGCAGGCCAAGAAGCGGCTCGCCGCCTTGCGCGACGAGATCCGCCACCACGACTTCCTCTACTACGTCAGGGACGCGCCGCAGATCGCCGACGAGGCGTACGACGCCCTCTTCGCGGAGCTGCGCGCCCTCGAGGAGACGTACCCGGATCTGGTCACCCCCGACTCGCCGACGCAGCGGGTGGCGGGCGCCCCCCTCGACGCCTTCCCCACCGTCGAGCACGCGGCGCCGATGCTGTCGCTCGAGTCGGACAAGGACGAGGCGGCGCTGCGCCGCTTCGACCAGCGGCTGCGCAAGGCGCTCGGCGAGGACCTCGGCTACGTGCTCGAGCCCAAGCTCGATGGGCTCTCCCTCGAGCTCGTCTACGAGGAGGGCGCGCTGGTGCGGGCGGCGACGCGCGGCGACGGCCTGCGCGGCGAGGGGGTGACCGCCAACGTACGCACCATCGCCGCGGTGCCCCTGCGGCTTGCCACCGCCGAGCGTCCGGCGCCTCCGTTCCTCGCCGTGCGCGCCGAGGTGATCCTGCGCATCGCCGACTTCGAGGCGGTCAACGAGCGACTGCTCGAGGCGGGTGAGGCGCCCTTCGCCAACCCACGCAACGCCGCCGCCGGCACCCTGCGCCAGCTCGACCCGCGGATCACCGCCTCGCGGCCGCTCGACGTCTACTTCTACGACGTGCTCGCGGCGCGCGGCCTCAGCCTCGCCACGCACCGTGAGACGCTCGCCGCGCTCGCCGGCTGGGGGCTCAAGGTCAACGAGCTCGACCGTCCGGCACGGTCGGTGGACGAGATCCTCGCCTACCACCGCGAGCTCGGCGAGCGTCGCGACGACCTCCCCTACGAGATCGACGGCGTGGTGATCAAGCTCGACGACCTGGCGTTGCGCGAGGAGCTGGGGACCACCGCCCGCCACCCCCGCTGGGCCTTCGCCTTCAAGTTCCCGCCCCGCAAGGAGGTGACTCGCCTCGAGCGCATCGTGCCCTCGGTGGGACGCTCGGGGGTGATCACGCCGGTGGCGCTCCTGCGGCCGGTGGAGATCGGCGGCGTGACGGTGTCGCGGGCCACCCTGCACAACCGCGAGGAGGTGACGCGCAAGGACGTGCGCGAGGGCGACCTGGTGCGCCTGCAGCGGGCGGGCGACGTCATTCCGCAGGTGATCGAGCGGCTCGAGGAGGAGGGGCGCGCGCGCGCCGAGCCCTGGCGCATGCCCGCCACCTGCCCCTCGTGCGGCACACCGCTCGTCGAACGCGGCCCGTTCACCGTGTGCGAGAACGGCCTCGGCTGCCCGGCGCAGCGCGCCGGGCGGCTGCAGCACTTCGCCTCGCGCGACGCCCTCGACATCGCCGGCCTCGGCACGGAGAGCTCCGAGCTGCTGGTGGACAGCGGCCTGGTGAAGGCCCTCCCCGACCTCTTCGCGCTCACCAAGGAGCAGCTGCTGGCGGTCAAGCGCCGGCTCGCCGACGGCAGCGAACGCGGCTTCGCCGACAAGAGCGCCGACAATCTGCTGGCCGCCATCGAGAAGGCACGGGACTGTGCGCTGTCGCGGTTCCTTTATGGGCTCGGCATCCCCGAGGTCGGTGCCAAGGTGGCGGCCGACCTGGCGCGCGCCTTCGGCAGCCTCGCCAACCTGCGCGCCGCCAACGAGGTGGCGCTGCAGGCGGTGCCGGGGATCGGGCCGCGGATGGCGGAGCAGGTGCGCGCCTTCTTCACCGACGCCCGCAACGCCGCGGTCGTCGATGCGCTGGCGGCGGTGATGCGACTGCGCGAGGCCGCGGGGCCGCAGGGGACGGCGCTCGCGGGCTTGAAGTTCGTCTTCACCGGCACGCTGCCCACGCTCTCCCGCCCCGCCGCCAAGAAGCTCGTCGAGGACAACGGCGGTCGCGTCGTCGGCTCGGTGTCGAAGGCCACCGACTACGTGGTGGCTGGCGAGGACGCCGGCAGCAAGCTCGAGGAGGCGGAGCGGCTGAAGCGGCCGATCCTCGACGAGGCGGGCTTCCACGCGCTCCTCGCCGAACGCGGCGCCTCGGGCTGAGGGCGCGGCCGCGATCAGTCGTTGGCGACGGCCGCGACGGCCGACGTCGGACCGGGCGCCGGCGGCGCCGGGCCGAGGATACCCACGGCGCCGAGACCGTAGGGGATCGCCAGCAGCACCAGCACCAGCCGCTGCACCTCGACGTCGCCCCAGTTGTCCTCGAAGAGCCCCGCCACCGCGAAGCCCACCAGTGCCCCCACCACCCCCAGCCAGAGGTCCGCCCGCGGTCCCGCCCGCCCGCCCTCGCGCCGATAGGCGGCGAGGGAACGCCCCAGCGGGAGGCCGAGCAGCAGCAGCAGCGCGGCGAGCGAAGGCAGACCGCGCTCGGCGGCGATCTCGAGGAAGGCGTCGTGAAGGTGCGGCACCCACAGGCGCTTCGCCGCCGGCACGCGGTAGAGCGGATAGCGGACCTCCACCATGTCGGGGCCTTGCCCGACCAGCGGTCGCTCGCGGATCATCGCCGCCCCCGCCTGCGCCATCGACAGCCGGTCGGCGTTGGTGGTGTCGTCGGGGTCGACGATCGAGGCGGCGCGTTCGAGCACCGCCGACGGCAGCAGCAGCAGCAGCAGCAGGCCGAGCGGCAGCCACCAGAGCAGCAGCCGCCGGCGGCCGAGCAGGAGCAGCGCCACGACTCCCGCCCCGAGACCCACCCAGGCGCTGCGCGTCAAGGTCGCCACCAGCGCCGCGTTGATCGGCACCAGGGCGAAGGCACGCCAGCCGGCGTCGCGACCGCGGGCCACCAGGCGGGCGAGCAGCACCAGGTCGGCGATCATCAGGATGCCCGAGTAGGTCATGTAGTGGGAGAGGGTGCCGCGGATGCGGTGGGCGAGGTCGGGGCCTCCCGCCGCCACCAGCTGGACGAGGCCGATGAGGGCCTCGGCGGTGGCCAGCAGCAGCACCGCGTCGACGACGCCGCGCACCGCCCCCTCGTCGCGCAGGAGCGCCAGACCGAGCGCCAGCGTGCAGAGGGCGAAGAGCTCGCTCATGCTGCCAACGCTGTGCGCCGGGTCGAAGGAGGTGAGCACGGTGAGGGCGAGCAACGCCACGTAGGCGAGCACCACCACCAGCAGCGGCCGGCACTCGCGCCGCAGCAGCCCGCGCAGCCGGCGCGAGCCCGGCGCCGCGAGCACGGCAAGGCCGAGCAGACCGTTGGAGAGCGCGAGGCCGAAGAGGGTCGCGACGTGCGCCCAGTAGAGGCCGTAAGGAAGCCTCGCCAAGCGCTGCCGCGAGCGCGTCGCCGGGGCCTCCAGGAGCACGGGCGTCGGTCCGCTCGCCGCCAGCACGGCGGAAGGTTCCCTCAGCACGGACACGCGGGCATTCTACGTTGGCGCCCGGCGTGGGTGTCGTCGTCCGCAGCCGGCGAGCGCGCCCCGTCGGGCCCGGCCGACATCGGCGCCTAGCGCCCTCATCCCGGCGCCATCAGGCGGCCGAGCAGCGCCAGGTACTGATCGACCACCGTGGCGATGCCGAACGACCGCTCGGCGCGGGCGCGTGCCGCCGCCCCCATCCGGCGGCGTCGCTCGGGGTCGACGAGCAGGCTCACCAGCGCGGCGGCGAGGGCGCTGGCGCTCTCGGGCGGCACCAGCAGTCCGCTGACGCCGTCCTCGACCGCCTCGGGATTGCCGGCGACCGCCGTCGCCACCACCGGCACGCCGGCGGCCATCGCCTCGAGGATGGCGAGCGGTAGCCCTTCGTAGGTGGAGGGGAGGCAGAACACGTCGGCACCAGCCAGGCACGCCATCGCCGTCTCCCGTGGCAGCAGGCCCGCGAGCTCGACCACGTTCGCCAGACCCGCCGCCCGCACCGCCGCCGCCAGCGCCGGACGCTGCTCGCCATCCCCCACCACCAGCAGCCGGCAGGCCGGCACGCGCGCCAGCACTCGCGGCATCGCCGCCACCAGCACCGCCACCGCCTTGCGGCTGCGCAGGCGGCCGGAGTAGAGGATGCGCAGCGGCGCGGCGCCGCTCCCCTGAGGTGTCCCGGAGGCCGTCGCGTCCCGCGTCGCGGCGGAGCCGCCTCCGGGCAGCGCCGCGGGGCTGGCCGGCGGGGCTCCCGCCACCGTTCCCTCCGCCGCCCGATTCCCTGGTCCGTCCACCGCCGCGTCGGGAGCTCGGGCTCCTCGCGCGCTCCCGGCGAGAGGCAACGCCGGCAGCGTCACGCCGTTGGGAATCACCGTCACCGCGCGCGCCCGGTAGTCGCGGGCGAGCTCTGCGGCGGTGGCGTGGCTGGGAGCGATGACGGCATCGGCGAGGCGCGCGGTGAGCCGCCCCAGCATCGCGAGCAGCGGCGCCCGCAGCCACGCGAAGCGCCGTTCGGCGGCGGTGGGCCGCGACACCACGACGCCGTCGGAGCGCACCGGCCGCACCGCGCGGCGCTCTTCGACGTAGGAGACCTGCAGCGTCGCGAGGAGTCGCGCGTGTCCCGCCGCCGCGCCGACGGCGCGCAGCAGGCGCAGCGCCACCGCGAGCAGGGCGCCGTCGGACTCGTGGACGTGGACGAGGTCCCAGGGCGTTCGCGGGTGGGCGAGGAAGCGCAGGGCGACGCGCAACGGGAAGAGCACCTTGGGCCCCCCCACCGCCACCGCGTTGGGGTCGGCGGACGGCGGCCGGCGGGTCAGCACGCGCACGGTGTGCCCGCTGGCAGCGAGACGGCGCGCCAGCTCGCAGGCCAGCGTGCCGACGCCGGAGAGGTCCGCCGGGGGGTAGGTGTTGCTCACCAGCAGCACCCTCACCGGTGGCCCTCCGCACCGGCTGCAGTGGGTTTGGCGCCGGCTGCACGGCGCTCCACGCCCTCGGCGTAGGCGGCACGATAGCGGTCGGCGACAGCGTCCCAGCCGAGCTCGGCGACGGCGCGGCGCCGGGCGGCAGCGCCCAGGCGCTGCCGCCGCTCGGCATCGCCGAGCAGGGCCACCAGCGCCTCGCGCAGCGCGCGGCCATCCCCTTCCGGCACCAGCACCCCTTCGACATCCTCGCGCACCGCCAGCGGAATGCCGGAGACCGCCGTCGCCACCACGGGCAATCCGCTCGCCATCGCCTCGAGCACCACGTTGGGCAGCCCGTCGACGTTGCCGCGCGGGTCGTGGACGGCCGGCAGCACGAAGGCGTCGGCGGCGCGGAAGAGGTCGGGGAGGGTGTCGCGCAGCACCGGCCCCGGGAAGTGCACGCGCGCGGCGAGCGGCGCCGCCTGGGCGCGGAAGCGCGGCAGCAGGTCGCCCCCGCCGGCGAGCACGACGTGGGCCGCCGGCACGGCGGCGAGCAGGGCCGGCAGCTCCGGCAGGAGCACCTGGAACCCCTTCTTGGTCGCCATGCGGCCCAGCCCCAGCAGCAGCGGTGCCGCCGGCGGGATCCCCAGCCGCTGCCGCCACGACAGGCGACGCTCGGGGTCGGGACGGTAGGTGTCGGAGTCGACGCCGTAGGGAATGACCCGCGCCGCAGCGGCGGGGAAGCCGAGAGCGCAGAGTCGGTCGACGAGCTCGGGCGAGCAGCCGGTCAGAAAATCGCTGGCGGCGAGCGCCCGCCGCACGACGCCGCGCGCCAGGCGCCGCTCGGCGAGGAAGACGTCGCTGCCATGAACGCCGATGCCGAAGGCGGTCTCGCGGGCGGCGAAGCGCGCCAGCGGACCGTTGGGCAAGGCCCAGTGCGCCTGCACGACGTCCCACCCGGTCCCTGCCGCCTCACCGCGCGGTTCTCGCAGTGCCCGCCGCAGGGCGCGCCGGGCCCCGAGGGCGTAGAGCGGCGCCACCAGCAGGGCCGCAGCGCGCACGCGCTCGTCGGCGGCGAGACTGCGGCCGTGGCCGAACAGCTCGAGCGCCGCCGGCGCGTAGCGAAAGGCCTCCACCTCGACGCCGCCGTCGTCGCGCCGCGGCGGCAGGCCGGCGGCGTGCGGCGCCAGCACGCGCACGCGATCGCCGCCGCGCACCAGAGCCATCGCCAGCTCGCGGATGAACGGCCCCGAGGGATCCTCGGGCGCGCGGGGATAGGTCTGGGTGAGGAAGAGGATCTGCACGCGCCTGCGGATTATCCCTTGCCGCAGCGGGCTCCACGGTGTCGCCGGCGCCCGGCGGGAGAGGCCGAGCGTCGCGACCGATGGCCGCGGGCGCTGCCGCGGTGACCGTCCACGGCCGACGCCAGGGCGGTCGCGTGCCCGCCAGCACCCGGAACCGCCCAACAGGCACCGCGCAGGTGTGTGCTATATAGCCATCGATGCCCGCCACCGCGCTCGCTCCCGGCGCCCCGCCGGGCCCCGACGGCGCGGGCCCGACGGCGCCCGTCGTCGCCTTCTCGGCAGCCGCCACCCGTCCGGCCGTGCTGCGGCCCACGCTGCTGGCGGCGGCGGTGGGGGGCGTGCAGGGCGCCCTCCTCTACGGCGGCACCATCGCGCTGCTCCACGCGCGGCACAATCCGCTCGGCGGCTGGGACGCCGTGGTGCTGCTCGGCTGGTGCCTGCTCGTCTACGGCCTCGGCGGCGCGCTCGGCAGCGCCACCGCCATGCTGCCGTTGCGCCTCTGGCGGCGCCTGCGCCGCGGCTCCGTCGCCGCGACGGCGGCGGCAGCCGCGCGACGCCGCGACCTCTGGCTCGCCACCACCGCCTTCCACTTCGTCTTCTGGCTGTTCACCGCCAGCTACGGCCTCACCTACGACGAGGCGCCCGGCTGGGTGACCAGCGCCTGGCCGATGCTCGCCTTCCTGGTGCTGCGCAGCCTCGGCGTGCTGCTGCTCGCCGCCGCTGCGGCGTGGCTGCTGCTCGCGATCGGTGCCAACCTCGCACGACGGCGCCGGCTGCTGCCGCTGCTGGTCGCCGTCGCGGGGCTGCTGGCGGTCGGCCAGCTGGCGTTGGCGCACCCGCCGGCGCCCCGCGAGCGCCCCCCCTACCCGCCTCGCTGGGCGCCAAGGAGGGGCTCAAGGTCGCCGTCGTCGGAGTCGACGGCGCCGACTGGAGAGTGATCCTGCCGCTCGTGCGTGCCGGTCGCCTCCCTCACCTCGCGCGGCTGATGGACGAGGGGAGCTGGGGCCCGCTCGCCACCTTTCACGACTCCAACTCAGCGGTGATCTGGGCCTCGATCTACAGCGGCCGGCGCCCCGCCACCCACGGCATCCTCGACTTCTACGCCATCCGCCTCGCCGGGATGAGCGACTCCTTCTTCGGCGTCTACCCCGTGCACCGCACCTTCTTCAAGGAGCTGGCGCTGCGGCTGCAGCGCATCGGTCTCGCCGAGGTGCAGCCGATCGACCGCTCGCACGTCGCGGTGCCGCTGCTGTGGGAGGTCGCCCACGCCACCGGCCGCTCGGTGGGGATCGTCGACGGCTACTACTACTCGTACCCGGCACCGGTGCTCGCCGATCCGCGCAGCTTCTTCATCGGCTACGGCAGCGACGGGCTGTGGCAGGGCGCCCGCGCCGCCGGCCGCCTGCCCTCGGCAAAGGAGGCGGCGCTGCAGGCCTGGCCACCGCGATTGATCGCCGACGAGGGTCGCTTCCTCTCCCTCCCCGACTTCACCTGGCAGGGCGCCGCGCTGCTCGACCTGCTCGCCCGCTACCCGCAGCCCGACCTTGTCAGTCTCTACGCCCACGAACCCGACGCCGTGCAGCACGCCACCTGGCGCTTCTACCAGCCCGACCACTTCTTCGGCGTCGACCGCAAGACGGCCGCAGCCCACGACGGCATCGTTCCCTTCTACCTCTCGCTCGACGCCTTCCTCGGCCGCCTCGAGGCCCGGCTGGCGCCGGGCACCGTGCTGGTGGTCGTCTCCGACCACGGCCACAGCCCGACCATCTTCCACAGCATGGACACGCAGCACTTCCACGGTCCGCCCGGCGTGCTGCTGCTGCACGGCGGTCCGGTGCGCGCCGGGCGCCTTCCCGCCGGCGCCCAGGTGCTCGACGTCTACCCGACCCTGCTCTACCTGCTCGGCATCCCGCTCCCCGCCGACGCCGACGGCCGCGCCCTCACCGCCACCATCGCCGCCGACTACCTGCGCGCCCACCCGCCGCAGCACGTGGCGAGCTGGGACGGCCTGCCGCTGCCGCGCGGCGCCGCGCCACCGGACGCCGAGCGCCGCCGCCAGGAGCTCGAGAAGCTCTACTCGCTCGGCTACATCCGCTGAGGCGCGGCGCGCGCGAAGCACCGCCGACGGGCGCCGTCGCCTGCGGTCAAGCCGGCAGCCGAGCCGGGCGCGAATGCCCTCGCTCGCCCCGGCGCCAGCGTGCGCGGCGATCCCGACGTGGCGCCCGCGCTAGGGCAGCTCCACCCACACCTCGTCGTCACGCAGCTCCACTGCGTAGGCGCGGGTGTCGACCGCCCATGGTGTGTCCCCGTCCGCCCTGCCGGTGCGGACGTCGAAGTGGGCGTCGTGCCAGGGGCAGGTGACGACGTGGTCGCCCTCCCGGCCGAGCTCCCCCTCATGCAGCGAGGCGCCGGCGTGGGTGCAGACGTCGTCGATGGCGAACACCTCGCCGTGGACGCGGGCGAGGGCGATCTGGTGCGCGCCGTGGACGCGCCAGACCATTCCACCCTCGGGGATCTCGTCGAGGCGGGCGAGGAAAACGCGCGGCATGGCGGCCGACGCTACCACCCCACCGCCACCCCTCTCGCCGTCTCTCCTGTGGTGGCCCCTCTCGCGCGCGGGCCCCTGCTACGATCGTCGGCAGGTGACGCCGCGGCGCCAGGCTCCGCGGCCCGCCGGCCGCAGGGCGCCACCTCGAGCGATGTACGGAAGCGAGCAGACCACCACCCAGCGTGAGTGCCGGGTCGTTCAGATCCCCGACGGCACGCCCCTCGTGCTCGCCGCGGGGACACCGGTGCGGGTCGCCCAGGCGTTGGGCGACACCTACACGCTGGTCACGCCCTGGGGGCAGATGGTGCGTCTCGACGCCGCCGATGCCGACGTCATCGGCAAGCAGCGCGCCGCCGCCGGCGACGACGACGCGGCAGGGCCGCTCGAGGAGCGGGTGTGGCAGCAGCTGCGCACCTGCTTCGACCCCGAGATCCCGGTCAACATCGTCGACCTCGGATTGATCTACGACTGCACGCTCTCGGACCCCGATGCCGCCGGCAAGCGGCAGGCGCACGTGAAGATGACGCTCACCGCGCCCGGGTGCGGCATGGGGCAGGTGCTCGCCGACGACGTCAAGCGCAAGCTCGAGGGGCTGCCGGGGCTCACCGAGGCCGAGGTCGAGGTGGTCTTCGACCCGCCCTGGAACCCCAACATGATGACCGAGGCGGCCAAGCTCCAGCTGGGGATGTTCTAGCTACGGTGCTCGGCCTCGGCCCCACTCCGACGCCCACCGGTGCGGTTGCCGGCGACCGCTGAGCCCCGACCCGTGAGCAGGTACCTGCGGCTCGTCTGGCTCGGGCTGGGCCTCGCCTCGCTGCTGCTGCTCGTCGTGCTCTTCCTGCTGCCGACGCGCTGGAGCGTCGAGCGGCGGGTGGAGATCGCGGCGCCACCGGGTCGCGTGTTCGCCGCCCTCGACGACCTCCAGGCCTGGCGTCGTTGGTCGCCGTGGCAGGAGAGCGCCTACCCGGGTCTGGTCTTCCACTACACGGGGCCGCGTGCCGGCGTCGGCGCCGAGGTGAGCTGGGACAGCCCCGCCACCGCCGACGGCCGTCTGCGCATCGAGCAGAGCGTGCCGCCGCGCAGCCTCGCCTTCTCGATGGCGTTCCAGGGGGGGCGCATCCGCGCTCGCGACACGCTGCGGCTCGCGCCGCTCTCCGGCGGCCGCACGGCGGTGACCTGGATCGATCGCGGCTCGCTCGGGCGGACGCTGCTCGGACGGCTGTCGCTGCCCCTCATCGAGCAGTCGATGGGGCGCGACCTCGAGCGCGGGCTCGCCCAGCTCGCCGCGGTAGTCGAGGGGCGCGCGGCGCCCGCAGCGGTGACGGGGGGATCGCCGGCAACCGCGGGCGGCGTGCGAGAACGCGGCGTTCCGTGACAGGCTCCGCGGTCACGCGCGGCGCGACAGCTCGTACGGCGGCGTGGCATCGGATGTGCCTGTCAGGCCAAGAAGAGGTGCGAGATGACGAAACCCGGGGCGACCTCCTACGACTGCACGCGGTGCCCGGCCTACTGCTGCACCTACGCCCGCATCGCCGTCGAGCCCCGTGACGTGGCGCGCCTGGCCCGGCACCTCGACCTCGCACCATCGACGGTGCGCCGCCGCTTCACCGAGGCGGGCAGCGAGCCCGGCGAGCGGGTGCTGCGCCACCAGAAGGACCCCATCTTCGGCACCGCCTGCTGCTTCCTCGACGTCGAGACGCGTCGCTGCACCGTCTACAAGGCCCGTCCGGAGGTCTGCTCGGGCTATCCCGAGAGCGCTCGCTGCGGCTACTACGACCTGCTCCGCTTCGAGCGTCGCTGGCAGGATGACCCCGAGCTGGTGGTGCGGGCGCGGGTGCTCTGAGCCTCAGGCGGAGCGCGGCCGCCCGTTGCGAGTGCCGCAGCGGGCGTCGGCATCGCTCGGCCGCCGCGCTCGTGACGCGAGGTTTGGGGGCGCCGGCTCGCGGCGCGCCCCGGCACGCCGGAACGCTCACCCCCAGCTGGCCGATATCGGCGCCAGTCGGGTCAGGGGCCGCCGACCGGCGCCAGCGGCGGTGGCGAGGCTGGCTCGTGCGCTCCCCAGCGCACCGCCACGTAGTCCTCTACGAGCTTCTGGAACTGCTCGGCGAGCTCGTCGTAGGTGCCGCGCAGCTTGGCGAACGGCTGGCCGTCGACGAACACCGGGCAGTGCGGCGCCTCGCCGGTGCCGGGCAACGAGATGCCGATGTGCGCCGCCTTGCTCTCGCCCGGTCCGTTGACCACGCAGCCCATCACCGCCAGGCGCAGCTCCTCGACCCCCGGGTACCTCGTCTTCCACTCCGGCATGCGCTCGCGCACGTAGCCCTGGATGCGCTCGGCGAGCTCCTGGAAGGTGGTCGAGGTGGTGCGGCCGCAGCCCGGGCAGGCGGTGATCGCCGGCGCGAAGGAGCGCAGCCCCAGCGCCTGCAGCAGCTCGCAGGCGGCGTAGACCTCCTCGCGGCGGTCGCCGCCCGGGCGCGGGGTGAGCGAGATGCGGATGGTGTCGCCGATCCCCTCGCCGAGCAGCACCGCGAGCGCCGCCGCGGACCACACCACGCCCTTCATCCCCATCCCTGCCTCGGTGAGCCCGAGGTGCAGCGGCTGGCGCGTCCGGCGCGCCAACTCGCGGTAGACGGCGATCAGCCCCGCCGGCCGCGACACCTTGCAGGAGATGATGACCTGGTCCTCGCGCAGGCCGTACTGGAGCGCCTTCTCGGTGGAGTCGAGGGCGGAGATCACCATGCACTCCTCGACGATCTCCTCGGCGGAGCGACCCCGGTCGGCGCGGGTGTTCTCCTCCATCTTGGCCATCACCAGCGCCTGGTCGAGCGAGCCGCCGTTGACACCGATACGCACCGGCTTGCCGTGGGCGGCGGCGATGCTGACGATGGTCGAGAACTGCTCGTTGCGGCGGGCGCCGAAGCCGACGTTGCCGGGGTTGATGCGGTACTTGTCGAGGGCGGTGGCGCAGTCGGGGTGGCGCCCCAGCAGCAGGTGACCGTTGTAGTGGAAGTCGCCGATCAGCGGTGCCGTGCAGCCGGCGTCGAGCATGCGATGCTTGATCTCCGGCACCGCCCGCGCCGCCTCGTCGACGTTGACGGTGATGCGCACCAGCTCGGAGCCGGCCTGGGCGAGCTCGATGCATTGCCGCGCGGTGCCGGCCGCGTCGGCGGTGTCGGTGTTGGTCATCGACTGCACCACCACCGGCGCGCCGCCGCCGACGGTGATGCCGCCGATGGGCACGCCGAAGGTGTCGCGGCGGGGAGCGAGCGGGGATGCGGTGCCGGTCACACCCGAAATGTTACCAGGGCGGCGCGCCCGCTCTCGCCGCGCCGGCGGCACGGCTATGCTAGATGCGGTGGACGAGGACGACGACGGCCTCGAGCCCGGCGGCGAGGACTTGGCGGCGGACCAGGAGCCGTGGCAGCTGCCGGCGCAGGCGCGCGCCGCCCTCGTCGAGAGCCTCGCCAGCCCCGACGCCGAGGTGCGGTACGAGGCCCTCGAGATGCTCGCCCACTCGCTCGACGACGGTCTCGCTGCGCTCGCCCTGGAGATCGCCCGCAGCGACTCCGACGCCGAGGTCCGCGCCGCCGCGGCCAGCGCGCTGGCGCCTGCGCTCGCCGCCGTTCGTGACGCCGGGGGGAGCGACGGTCCGCTGCCGCCGCTGTCGACCCACGCGGTCTCCGTCCTGCGCGAGGGGCTGCGCCATCTCTACCTCGACGGCGCCGCCCCCACCGAGGTGCGCCGCCGGGCTCTCGAGGCCTCGGTGCAGCTCCCCGCACCGTGGCAGGAGGGGGCGACGCGCGCCGCCTGGGCGAGCGCCGACCCGGAGTGGCGGGTCTCTGCCGTCTTCTGCATGGCGCGGCTGCCGGGGTTCGCCGGCGAGCTGGTGGAGGCACTGCGCGATCGCGAGCCGGCGGTGCGGCTCGAGGCGGCGCGGGCGGCGGGGGACAGCGGCGTGCGCGCCGCCGCCTCGCGGCTTCTGACCCTGGCGCGGGCCGCCGACGAGGAGGGGCTGGTGCGCATGGCGGCCATGGAGTCCCTGGGGCTGCTCGGCGACCGGCAGGCCGTGGGGGTGCTGCGCGAGCTCGCCGGCGCCGCCGACCCCGAGCTGGCGTTCGCCGCTCGCTCCGCTCTGGCGCGCATCGCCGGCGGCGACGAGGTGGAGGAGGAGCCGGACGACGACTACTGAGGGCGCCGGCGGCGGGCGAGCGCAGCGCGGCAGGCGGCTGGGCAGGTCCCGGCCCGCCACGGGCAGCGGACACGCGGAGCAGGCCGATCTCGGCCGTTGCCGGGACAGACACTCCGGCACCCAGCCCGTCAGCTGGCGCCGGTAGGGGAAGCGCTCAACCTGAAGGTTCCGCGCGTGCCCAGGAGACCACGCGCGGTCCATCGACCCCGATCACCACCAGCGCCACGGCGGCGCCCTGCCGCCCGTCGTAAGTGGCCGTCACGCGCAAGCGCACGTTGTTGGGCGGGAAGGACACGCTCTCGCAGGTCGTGGCGCCGCCCCCCCAGGGTTCGCGCTCCCGCGGCGCGTCATGCGCCGCCAGCCGCGCCAGGGCATCGGCGAGCGCACCGTCGAGCAGGGCCCGCACGTGCATGCGCGCCGCCTCCTCCTGCAGCGCCCGCTCGCGTAGCGACAGGTCCTCGGCGACGAGCGCCGCCGCCACCGAGGTGAGGAGCAGGGCGAGCAGGGCGAAGAGCAGCGCCTGCCCCGACTCGCTCCGGCGCCGCCTCACCACGCCTGCGCTCCAGAGGGGCGCGACACCATCAGCACGTGGAGCTCCTGCTCCTCGCCGGGGTCGGTGCGCGGCAGCGACCCGGCGAGCTGGTGCAGGAAGGGGGTGCTGACGTGGAAGCGCACCGACACCTCGGTGGCGCTGCCGGCCACGAGGGCCCCAGGGGGGCGAGGGAGCGTCAGCACGCGCCAGCGGAAGCTCCGCACTCCCTGCAGGTAGGCGTGCGCGTTGCCGCCCGCCGGCGCCCGCACCAGCTCGTCCCCCACCGCCCCCCAGGTGACGGTACCGCCGCTGGAAAGGGAGAGGCTCAGGTGCTCGTCGCTCGTGCTCCAGGCATCGGGCCCTGCCAAGGGCGGCGACGCCGCTCCGGCGCGCAGGTCGTTGCGCAGCAGCTCCGCCGCGAGCAGCGTCCAGGGATCGCGCTCGCGCTGCACGGAGTGGTGAAGGAGCCGTCCACTCTCGTCGAGCAGGTCGCAGACGATGAGCACGGCGACCAGCAGCACCACCGTCGCCACCGCCAGCTCGACGATCGTGAACCCTGCCTGGGGAGCACGCGGGGAGGCCGGTGGCGCGCCCGCGGCGTGCCGCCGCCGAACGATCCCCGCGCCCGCCCTCATGGCTGCCATACCCGCGTCGTGAGGCTGCGGGTGAGGACGTCGCGACCGGCGCGGTAGCGCACCTCGGCCGTCACCTCCCAGAGGTGGGTGGTGCCCGCCACCGGCGAGACGTCCACCCACAGCGTCGCGCCGCGGCCGGCGGGGATCGGCATCCAGGGCGGTGCGGGGTCGGTGTAATGGCGGCGCCCCGGGTCGAGGGGGATCGTCCCCCCCGCACCCCCTCGATCACCGCCTCGAGCAACAGGTAGGCATCGCGCTGCCCAGCGGCGCGCGCCGTCAGTCGCGCCTCGTGGGCGACCAGCGCGACGAGGAACAGCAGCGCGAACCCCACCACCACCACCGCCACCAGCGCTTCGATGAGGACGGCGCCGGCGGCGCCTCGCGATCGCAACATCCGCCTAGCGTACGATGGGAGCGCCCGGTTCGCAGGTGCCTCGGAGGTAGCGTTGGACACCCCCGCCCTCACCCCGGCCGCCGGGTCACCGGGCGCGGTCCCGGTGGCCGCCCCCCGCCAGGCGCTCGCGCGGCGCCGCCGTCGCGGCTGCCTGCTCGCCCTCGCCGCTTGCACCCTCGCCTACCTCGGCTGGGAAGCGCTCACCTGGCCCCATGTCGCCGCGCTAGCCACGAACCATCCCCGCAGCACCGCCTTCATCGAGCGCTACCGCGCCCGCGCCGCACGGGAGGGCCTGCCGGCACCGCACCAGAACTGGGTCCCCTACTCCCGCATCTCCAACCACCTCAAGCAGGCGGTGATCGCCGCCGAGGACATGGAGTTCTTCTCCCACCACGGCTTCTCCACTCACGAGCTTCGCGCCTCGCTGCGTGACGCCTGGGAGGAGAGGGAGCTGCCGCGCGGCGCCTCCACTCTTACCCAGCAGCTGGCCAAGAACCTCTGGCTCAACCCCAGCTACAACCCGCTGCGCAAGGTGAAGGAGGCGATCCTCACCTGGGAGCTCGAGCGCTACCTCGGCAAGCGGCGCATCCTCGAGCTCTACCTCAACGTCGCCGAGCTCGGTCCCGGCATCTACGGCGTCGAGGCGGCGTCGCGCCGCTACTACGGAACCTCGGCGGCGGCGTTGACGCCGGCGCAGGCGGCGGCGCTCGCCGCCGCGCTGTCGCGACCGGCCAGCTGGCATCCCGGCGTCACCAGCCGCGGCTACCAGCGCAGGGTGCGCATCGTCGAGCGGCGCATGGCGCAGGCCCGCTGGATCCTGCACGAGATCTGATCGCGGGCGGACGACGGGGACCACGAGCTCCGGAGACTAGAATCGAGCCGATGTCCACGCCAGCAGTGCGCATGCCGGAGGACGAAGACCTGGCCGAGTGGCGTCGGCTGCGCCTGGCGCTGTGGCCGGACTGCCCGCCCGAGCAGCACGAGCTCGACATGGGCACGCTGCTCGCCGACGCCGACCGGGCCGCCGTCTTCGTCTCGCCGGGCGCCGGCGAGCGGCTGGCCGGCTTCGTCGAGGTGGCGCTGCGCGCCTGGCGCGAGGGCTGCCCCGGCTCGCCCATCGCCTACGTCGAGGCGCTCTACGTCGACCCCGTGGCGCGCGATCGCGGCGTCGGCGCGACGCTGCTCCGTGCCGCCGAGGCCTGGGCCCGCGAGCGCGGCTGCAGCGCCATCGCCGGCGACGCCGCCGTCGACAACGACCGCGGCCGCGCCCTGCACCGCCACCTCGGCTGGGAGGAGGTCGGGGCGCGGGTCCGCCTGCGCAAGCTGCTGGCCGTCGAGGCCAGCCCGTAGCCACCTGCCAGGGCGCCCGAGGCCCGCGCCGGCACGGTCGGCGCGGCGGTAACCTAGGCGCCCGATGAACCCCGGCGAGTGGGCGCGGGTCTGCGAGGTCTTCCACCGGGTGTGCGAGGCTGCGCCTTCGGAGCGCCCGCAGCTCGTCGCCGACCTCTGCGCCGACGACCCGACGCTCCGCCGCGAGGTGGAGGCGATGCTGGCGGCCGACGGCCCATCGTCCGGCTTCCTCGAGCGGCCACTCGACTGGCCGGCACCGGCCGCGGAGGCGGTGCCGAGCCTCCCCGCGCGCATCGGCAACTACCGGATCCTCGGGCTCATCGGCAGCGGCGGCATGGGCACCGTCTACCGCGCGGTGCGGGACGACTTCCCCAAGACGGTGGCGCTCAAGGTGGTGCGCGCCACGGTCGACAGCGTGGAGACACGACGACGCTTCGAGCGAGAGCGGCAGATCCTCGCCGGCCTCGAGCACCCCGGCATCGCTCGCCTCTACGACGGCGGCAACGACGAACGCGGCCCTTACCTGGTGATGGAGCACGTCGGCGGACTGCCGCTGCTCGAGCATGCCGTGGGGCATCGGCTGTCGCTCGCGCAGCGCCTGCGGCTCTTCCTGGCGGTGTGCGAGGCCGTCGCCTACGCGCACGCCCAGGGCGTCTTGCACCGCGACCTCAAGCCCTCCAACGTGCTGGTGAGCGCCGGCGGCGAGCCCAAGCTGCTCGACTTCGGGGTCGCCCGCCTGCTCGCGCCGGCGGGCAGCGAGCGCACTCTCACCGTGCCCTTGATGACCCCGGAGTATGCCAGCCCCGAACAGGTGCGGGGCGAGCGGTTGACGCCGGCGAGCGACGTCTACTCGCTGGCGGTCATGCTCTTCGAGCTGCTCACCGGCGTGCGACCGTATCCGCTGACGAGCCGCGCGCTGCGCGACGTCGAGCGGGTGATCTGCGAGGTGGATCCGCCGCCGCCATCGGTGGTGGCGAGCCGCGGCGCCGCGACGACCAGCGGCGCCGGGGAGACCGCCAGCCCGACGCCACCCACGAGCGACGGCCGTGCGCTGGGCCGACAGCTGCGCGGCGACCTCGACGCCGTGCTGCTCAAGGCGCTCCGCAAAGACCCCGCCAGCCGCTACCCCACGGTCGCTGCGCTGGCCAGCGACCTGCAGCGTCACCTCGACGGCCAGCCCGTGCTGGCGCGGCGCGGCACCTGGCGCTACCGAGCCGGCAAGGCGCTGCGGCGGCAGCGGGCGGCGGCGATCGCCGCGCTGACGGCGATTCTCGCTCTCGGCGTCGGCTTCGGCATGTCGCGGCTGTCGGCGCCGCGACCCTGGGTGTCCACCAGCGGATCCGCGCAGCGGCCGTCACTGCTGGTGTTGCCGCTGGCCGACCTGCGGTCGCCTGCCGGCGCCAGTGGCGTGCCGCCCGCGCTCGGACAGATGCTGCGCAGCCAGCTGGCGGTGGGCGAGCGGCTCCGCGTCGTCGGCGGCGAGATGAGCCGCCGGATGGCTGACGCCGCCGCGGCTAGCACCCCCGACGGCGGGGAGCTGCGGCGGCTCCACCAGCAGCTGCGCGTGGACCTCGTTCTGGCGGGTACGGTCGGTCCCGGCAGCCGGCAAGGCTCCGCGCTCACCGTGGGCGGCACGCTGTACGACACCGCCACCGGCCGCGCCGTCGCCCACCTCGCCGAGCGCGGCGACGCCTCTCACCTGCTCGAGCTGGCGGCCCGCGTCAGCGGGCAGGTGCGGGCCGCCCTCGGCCTGCCGGCGCCGTCGTCGCGCGAGACGGCGGCCTCGCTCGCTACCTGGCCTGCCGATCGCGAGGCCGCCCGTGCCTATGCCGAGGGCCTGGCGGCGCTCGACGACCTCGACGCCCTGCACGCTCGCGAGCTGCTGTCGCGCGCCGCCGCCCTGGCCCCGCTGCACCCTCTCGTTCACCTAGCGCTGGCGCGCGCCTGGGCGGCCCTCGGCTACGACCCGCGCAGCGTGGCCGAGGCCGCTCGCGCCCAGGCCCTGGCCGCCGACCTGCCGCGGGTGGAGCAGGTCCTCGTCGAGGCCTACTACCACGAGACCCGGCACGAGGCGCCAGCGGCCATCCGGCTCTACGGCTCGCTCTTCACGCTCTACCCCGACGACCTCGAGTACGGCCTCGCCCTCGCCCGCGTGCAGGCCGACACCGTCCCGGGCGACGCCCTGGTCACGCTCGCCCAGCTGCGGCAACGAGCGTCGCCTGGCGGCGAGGATCCGCGCATCGATCTCACGGAGGGGCAGGTGGGGTTCCGCCTGGCCGATCACGCCCGCACGCTCGCCGCGGCGAAGCGCGCGGCGGGCAAGGGAGCCCGCCAGGGCTTGCCCTGGATCGTGGTCGACGCTCGCCTGCTGGAGGCGAGGGCGCGGACCTGGCAGAACGACTGGGCGGGGGCCGACGCGGCCGCCAGCGAGGCCCTCGCCGTGGCCCAGCGCGCCGGCTATCGACGGGCCGTCGCCGAAGCGCTCAAGCGGCTGGCGCGCAACGACTGGCAGCGCGGCTGGTTGCCGCAAGCCGAGGCGCACGCTCGTCAGGCGCTCGCCGCCTTCGGCGAGCTGGGCAACGAGGACGGCGTCGGCATGCTGACGATGATCCTCGCCAGTGTGCGCTGCGAGCTGGGCGACTGGCGCGGCTCGCTGCCGCTCTTCGACCGGGCGCTCGCCAGCAGCCGGCTCACCGGCAGCTACGACACCGGACATCGGCACTGCTCAACGATGGGCGGGCGCGGCTGGAGCTCGGCGAGCTGGCGCCCGCGCAGGAGCGATTCGCGGCCTATGCCCGCGCGGTGGCCGGGCGGGGCTTCGCCCCCGATCGCTTCTTCGGGCCGCTGTGGCTGGCAGCGCTGGCCATGGAGCGCGCCCAGCCGGCGGCGGCCGGCGCGCAGCTCGCCGCCGCCGTGGCCACCGCCCGCCAGCTCGGCGACGAGGAGCTGCGCTCCTGGGCCTCGCTGCGCCTCGCTCATGTCGCCGCGAGCCGCGGTGACCTGCGCGGCGCCCGCCACCAGATCGAGGAGCTCCTGCCGCTCTTCGCGCGCCTGAACGTGCCGCTGAGCGCCGCCCAGGGGCAGCTCGAGCTGGGCGCGGTGCTGCTCGCCAGCGGCGATCCGCCGGGCGGCGAGGAGCTCGCTCGACAGGCGCTGGCCAGCTTCTCCCGGCTGGCCAGCCACGATGGGGAGATCGCGGCGCTGTCCCTCCTCGCGCGCGCTCAGTCGGCGCAGCATCGATCGACCGCGCTCGCCACCGCCGCCCGGCTGCGGGCCGCCCTCGCCAGCTCGCAGAGCCTGCTCGTGCAGTACCGCGGACGCCTCGCCGCCGCCGCCGTGGAGGCCGCCAGCGGCTCTCCGTCAGAAGCGGAGGCCGCTCGCCGCGAGCTCCACGAGGTGGGGGACGAGGCAGACCGCCGGGGGCTCGCTGCGGTGGCCATCGAGGCCCGCCTGGCAGCGGGCGAGGCACAGCTCGCCGTTGCCCCCGCGCTGGCACGGCGCCAGCTCGCGCGCGTCGAGGGCGACGCGACGGCGGCGGGTCTGGGTCTCATCGCCCGTCGGGCTCACGCGCTCCGTCGACCGCCAGCTGGCTGAACAGCCACGCCTTCGCCGCGCGCCAGTCGCGGAAGACGCTGGCGCGTGACCGCTCGAGCACCGCCGCAGCCTCCTCCAGCGATAGCCCGGCGAAGTAGCGCAGCTCGACGACGCGGGCCTGCAGCGGGCTCACCGCCTCGAGACGGGTGAGCGCGTCGTCGAGCGCCATGAGGTCGACGCTGCGCGGCTCGACGGCCGCTTCCGCCACTGCCGTCAGCTCCACGGTGACCTTTCCGCCGCCGCGCTTCTGCGCCGCCCGCGCTCG
Source organism: Thermoanaerobaculia bacterium (assembly GCA_963837455.1). GTDB lineage: Bacteria > Acidobacteriota > Thermoanaerobaculia > Multivoradales > JAIOJS01 > DASYQD01. The sequence continues at coordinate 1,376,648 of CAWINM010000001.1, forward strand.
CCAGGCATCGACCGCCACCCGCCGCATCACCTGCGAGGCGAGCGCGAAGAAGTGCGCCCTGCTCTGCCAGTCGACGTCGTGACCTACCAGCCGTAGGAACGCCTCGTGGACGAGCGCTGTGGGCTGCAGCGTGCAGTCCCGGCCCGGGCGGCGGAGCCGCAGGTGGGCAAGCCGCCGCAGCTCGTCGTAGACCTGCGGCAGCAGCCGCTCCAGTGCACCCTGGTCACCTCCGCGCCAGGCGTGCAGCAGCGCGGTCACCGCTCCGGGCGCCGCCGGCTCGACAGCGCTCGACGGGCCGCTGGCTCTCCCCTTGGCGCCCCCCGTCACCGGCAACCGACCGCTGCGTGCGGTCTCCTCTGGATAGGGAGGAAGGGCAACGAGCCCACCGGCCCAGTCTATGCCCGCCTGGTCGCCGGCGGGGGGGCGACGTGAGGCTCGGTGATCAGCAGCGGGGCGAATTCTCGTGAAAGGAAGGAGGAGGTTCCTTCCATGCCCCCAACGCTGCTCGCCCGTACCCAGCGGCCTCGCCGCCGCAGCCTGATCCTCGTCGCCAGCGCAGCGCGTCGCGGCTCGCGCTGGGCTCTCGGCGCCATCGCCCTGGCCACGCTGGTGCCCGGCTCCGCCGGCGGCGCCGGCTTCCCCATCGTCGCGGTATCGCAGGCCTTCGGCGGCGGCGGCGCCACCGCCGACTAGACCAGCGGCGAGCTCGGCTGGGACGCCAGCGGGCGCTTCGCCACCTTCAGCAGCAGCGCCACCAACCTGGTCAACGGTCAGAGCGGCTGCTGCCTCGACATCTTTCTTTTCGACCGCATCAACGGTCGCGTCAAGATGATCAGCCACGTTCCCGGTAGCCCGACGGCGGGGGCAAACGACAACTCGTTTCAGCCACGCATCAGCGCCGACGGTCGCTGGGTCGCCTTCACCTCGAAAGCCACGGATCTGGTGGCTGGGCAGGTGGACGGCAACGGCGATAGCGACGTCTTCTTGTGGGACCGCGTGGGCGACACCACACAGCTGGTCAGTCGCAGCGGCGCCGGGCCGCTGGTGACGGGCAACCACTTCGCCAACCAGCCGGTGATCTCCGACGACGGTCGCTACGTCGCTTTCGAGAGCTCCGCCTCCGACCTAATGAGCGGCGGTGCCGATCCCAACGCGGCGTCCGACGTCTTCGTCTTCGACCGGCTGGCGGGGATTCGCCTGGTGAGCCACGTGCCCGCCTCGCCGGTGATCGCCGGCAATTTCTTCGCCGACCGGCCGACGATGAGCGGCGACGGGCGCTTCATCGCCTTCGATTCGTCGGCCACCGACCTGGTGAGCGGGCTGGCCGACCTCGACGGCGAGGAGGACGTCTTCCTCTGGGACCGCGACGCGCCGACGGCCAGCTCCACGGTGCTGGTCAGCCATGTGCTCGGCATCGCGTTCGCCACCGGCGATCGCGGATCGCTCATACCGCGGATCAGCGCCGACGGCGGAGTGGTGGCCTACGAGACGAGGGCCACCAACCTGGTGACTCCGCCCGGGAGCGACGCCGACACCAACGACGACACCGACGTGATCGCCTACGACCGGCTGACCGCAACCAACACCCTGGTCAGTCACACCGCTCTCGAGGCGACGACCACGGCCAACTTCTCGTCGTCGATCGTCGCCGTCAGCGCTGATGGCGCGTTCGTCCTCTTCCTCAGTGGAGCCACCGATGTGGTGGCGGCGCAGGCGGACACCAACGGCGCGTCCGACCTGTTTCTCTGGAGCCGTCAGCTCGACGCCAGTCAGCTCGTCTCCCACAGCACCAGTGGTGCGCGGACCGCGGGCAACGGCGGCAGCAACAGCGAGGCGGCGATCACCCCCGACGGCGGGCTGGTGGCGTTCACCAGCTCTGCCTCCGACCTCATCGCGAGCGACGCCAACGGCAGCCGCGACGTCTTCCTCTTCGAGCGGCAGACCGCTGCCATCAGCCTGGTGAGCCACGCCGCCGGTCACCCCACGCAGCCGGCGAACGACGACAGCGAGAGCCCGGCGCTCGCCGACGGCGGCCGGGTGATCGGCTTCAGCAGCCTGGCGAGCAACGTCGTCACCGCCGACGGCAACGGCGTCTTCGACGTCTTCGCCGCGAGCAACGGCGTGCTCGTCGACGGCTTTGAGACCGGCACGCTCAACGCCTGGTCGGCCGCGACGCCGCCCTGACGGAAGCGCTGGCGCCGGACGGACGGCTACAATGCGCCCGATGCGGACGCTCCCCGCCCCGGTGGCCGCGTGATCGGCGCGCCGCCGCTCGCCCTGCTCCTGCTCGAGGACGGCACCGCCTTCCACGGGCGCTGCGTCTCCCCCGGCACGCGCTTCGGCGAGGTGGTGTTCAACACCTCGATGACCGGCTACCAGGAGATCCTCACCGACCCTTCCTACCTCGGGCAGATCGTCGTCCTCACCCAGCCCCACATCGGCAACTACGGGGTGGCGCCGGTCGACGAGGAGTCGGCGCGCCCCTGGGTCGAGGGGCTGGTGGTGCGGCGCGCCACCGCCGTGCCTTCCTCGCACCGCGCCGCCGAGGGGTTGGTCGACTACCTGCAGCGGCACCGTCTCCCCGCCCTCGACGGCATCGACACCCGGGCGCTGGTGCGGCGGCTGCGCGAGCAGGGGGCGCTGCGGGGTGTCCTCACCAGCGAGCGCACCGACGTGCCGGCGCTGCTCGCGGAGCTGCGCGCCTACCCGCTGATGGAAGGGCGCGCTCTTGCCGACGATGCCTCGTGTGGCGAGGAGAGGGAGATCGCCGCCGTCGGCGCCCAGCGCTGCCACCTCGCGGTCTACGACTTCGGCACCAAGAGCAACATCCTGCGCTCACTCGCCGAGCGCGGCGCCCGCATCACCGTGCTGCCGTCCTCCACGCCGGCGGCGCGGGTGCGGGCCCTCGGCGTCGACGGCGTGGTGCTCTCCAACGGCCCGGGCGATCCCGAGCCGCTCGCCGGTCCCATCGCCGAGGTGCGCCGCCTGCTCGACGCCGAGGTGCCGGTGCTCGGCATCTGTCTCGGCCACCAGCTGCTCGGCCTCGCCCTCGGGGCGCGCACCTTCAAGCTCAAGTTCGGGCATCACGGCGGCAACCAGCCGGTCAAGGACCTGGTGACCGGCAAGACGCTGATCACCAGCCAGAACCACGGCTTCGCCGTCGACCCGCAGACGCTGCCGGCGGGCACCCGCGTCACCCAGCTCAACCTCAACGACGGCACCGTCGAGGCGTTCGCCGTCGACGGCAGGCCGGTGACCTCGGCGCAGTACCACCCGGAGGCGGCGCCCGGGCCGCACGACGCCGCCGACCTCTTCGACGACTTCCTCGGCCGCGTGAGCCGCTGAGGGCGGAGGTGCCCCGGCCGGCTCCCTCTCGCCTCGCCGGTGCCCTCCTGCCGCTGCTGCTGGGGGCGGCGCTTCTCGCCTGCGGCTGTGGGCCGCCACCGCCCCGGCACGTCCTCGCCCTCGACCTGAAGCTCGAGCAGTCCGACGGCGAGCGCACCATCCGCCACGCCACGGTGCTGCTCGACGACCGCCAGGTCGCCTTCTTCGACGACGCCACCCCGGAGTCGGTGGTGGTGTTCAGCAAGACACTCACCGACGTGGCGCCGGGCCTCCACCGCCTCGCCATCCGCATCGACGCGCAGACCAGCTCGCCGCGGGTCTACGCCGCCGGCGGCTTCGCCACCTACGACGGCAAGCCGCACCCGCTGGTGGAGGTGGGCGGCGCCCTGGTCACCGGCGACAGCCTGCGCTTCGACGTCCACCTCTGAAGAGGAGCGCCGCGCCCGCGGTCCGGCGGCCCGGCGCGGCCGCGCAGGCGATCCGCCGCCCGCCCGCCGCCAGCGGTCATGGCGTGCGGGCCGACCAGACGAGCAGGCCCGCCGCCTCGAAGCCGTCGTCGAAGAGGCAGTCGGCGGCACCCTCCGCGCAGCCGTGCGGCACGTACAGCCTGAGGATGGGCTGCGAGGAGAGGTTGCCGCAGCCGTCGCTGGCCGTCGCGCTGACGGTGTAGACGCGGCCGGCGGGATCGGTCTCGGCGCGCTCGGCGCGGGCGCAGAGCCGATCGAGGATCGGGTCGTAGGTGCAGTCGTTGACGGTGGAGCCGTCGCCGTCCTCGCCCGGGTGCTGCGAGCAGGGCGCGTCGTCGCACTGGCTCGAGCTGCAGGCGATGGCGACGCCGAGCGGCAGGCTGTTGCACGCGTCGGCGAGCGACACCGCGGCGGCGACGTGGTCGGTGCAGCGGTACTGGTGGTCGGGCGGAGCGAGCACCTGCTGCAGGACCGGGCCCGCCACCACGGGCCCGACGGTGTCCGCGACGGTGGCGGTCGACTGTGCCTGGCGCTGGTTGCCGCAGCCGTCGGTGCTGGTGAAGTGGACGACGGTGCTGGCGCCGGGGTTGCAGCCGCCCGGCAGCAGGCTGGGCGCGTCCTGGCTCACCACCGGCACCGAGCAGACGTCGCTGCTGGTGGCGCCGGCGAGCCAGGCAGCGACCTGCGGGTCGTCGCGCGGCGTGCCACCGGGCTTGCGGCACTCGAAGCGCTGCGGCGCCGGCGCCACGAGGGTGGGGGGCACGCTGTCGTGGACGGAGACCGACGACAGCTGGAAGTCCGCGTTGCCGCAGGCGTCGCTCGCCGAGAAGGTGACGAACGTCTGCTGCCCGGCGCAGCCAACGGGGAACAGCGCCGGCACGCCGCTGATGCCGAGCTGCGCCGTCGAGCAACTGTCGACCGCCCCGGCGGCAGCGAGCCAGCCCTGGATCTGCGGATCCGCCGCCGGGACGCCACCCTGCGTCGAGCACTCGAGGACGAGCGGCTGCGGCACGTCGATCGCCGGCGGCGCGAAGTCCTGGATGGAGATCTGCTGTGAGCAGGAGGCGAGGTTGCCGGCGGCGTCGCGCGTCGACCAGATGCGCTCGATGCTGTCGATCACCGGGGTCGGCGGGCACGAGCCGCCCTGGTGGTGGTCGACGAAGGAGACCGCGGGGGCAGGGTCGCAGTCGTCGCGCGCGCTGGCGCTGCCGGTGCTCCCTGGCGCGGTGGAGTCGTTGCAGCCGAGCACCACGTCGGCCGGACAGGCGATCGCCGGCGCGTCGAGGTCGCCCACCGCGGGGTCGCGGTCGTAGTAGGTGTCCATCGGGGCGTTGCAGGTCCCCTGCGCCGCCCACACCAGGTGGGCAGTGCAGGCGGCGAAGGCGACGCCGTCGTACTCGCCGATGCGGTAGGTGGGCGGCATCCCCGAGCCAATGGTGGAGGTCGAGGCGTCGGGGTCGATGGGCACGTCGTTGACGATGCGCGAGGGCAGCCAGCTGGTGCCGCCGTCGAGGCTGTAGCGCACCCGCAGGTCGACGCGCGCATTGCCGGCGGAACCCGATGGGTAGCTCGCAGCGTCGCGGCTGTCGAGCCAGGCGACGGCGATGGCGCCGGTGGTGGGGTCGATGGCGGCGGTGGGCAGCAGCTGCCAGCTGGCGAACGTGGTCGGCGCGTCGCTCACCTTTCGTCGCAGAGGCCAGGTGGCGCCGCAGTCGTGCGAGGTCGCCATCACCACGTCGGCGGGGTCGCCGGCGATGGGGTCGTTGTCGGGGTCGTCGGTGGTGACGACGTGGAGCGTGCAGGCGTCCGCCGGATCGGGCAGCACCCAGGGCATGCGCGTGCCGTAGGTCCAGAAGCGCGCGTCGGCGATGGTGCCGGGGTCGTCCTGGATGTTCGAGGTGGCGTCGGCGGTGCCGGGCGGGAACGCCTCGGTGTGCTGCGGGAAGGTGACGCCGCCGTCGGTCGAGCGCAGCACGACGATCTTGCCCGAGACGCCGTCCGGCGTGCCGGCGTCGGGGAGCGTCCCCGGCTGGCCGTGGTAGGCCACGTAGACGTCGCCGGTGCGTCCGACGGCGACGTGCGGCGGCCAGCAGGAGCCGTCGCTCGCGTCGAGTGGCGAGATGGGGCCGAAGGCGAGGCCGTTGGCCGTCATCTGGCTCCAGGTCGCCCCCTGATCGCTGGAGCGGGCGCCCCAGATCTCCTTTTTCCCGGACTGCGTCCCGCCGGTGACGCTCCACACGACGTAGACCCGGTTGGCAAACTGGCTGCCGGGGTGGGCGTCGGCGGCGATCCACGGCTTGTCGTTGGTGCCGCTGGGGGAGAGCCCCACCGCCGCCGACACGTTGACGGGGCCCGAGACCAGCGCCCCGGTCACCGGGTCGTGGCGGCTGACGAACACCTTCCAGCCACCGGGAGCCGTGGGGTTGCCGAGGATCGCCACGAACAGCCGGCCCGCTCGGTCGTAGGCCGCAGTGCCGTCGCCCGCGGAGGTGAACCCGGGCGGCAACGAGGAGCCCACCGAGACGAAGGTGAAGTTGTCTCCACCGTCGGTGGAGACGCCGAGCGTCGAGCCCTGGACGATCGCCAGACGCCGCGGGTTGTTGGGGTCGGCCGCGGCGCTCACCTCCCAGGACATGCACAGGTTGGTGTCGGTGCCCGGCGGGTTGGTGGCCGCCGTCGCGGCGAGCAGATGGTCCCGCCAGGCGTCGAGGACGTCCTCGGGGTTGCCGGCCGGCAGCCGCGGCGGCTCCTGCGGCGGAACCTCCTCGGCCCCTTTCTCCTCGTGCTCGCGCTGCGGCCGGCTGGCGGCGTGCGCGGGGACGGCGCCCGGGTCTCGCGACAGCGCGGCGGTGACCGCCGCCATCAGCCAGACGGAGCCGAGGAGGAAGGCGACAAGGGCGCGTGGAGGCATGGCTCACCTCGGTGGTCGTGGGGCAGGGCCGGCGACCGCGAGCGGCGCCGGCGAACGACGCCCGCAGCCTCCCCGCGACGGGCGCGGCGAGTCCTTACGGCGGGCTCACGGCGGGCTGACCGACGGTCAGTCGCGAAGCCCGAACGGCTCCACCAGCGCCAGGTAGCGCGGGCCCGTCCGCAGCGCATCGAACGCCGGGCTGCGCCGCAGGTGGAGGAAGTACTCCCCACGCTCGGCCACCGCGCGCGCCAGCCACTGGAGGGCGTCGTCGCGGCGCCCGAGGCCGGCGAGCGCCTCGGCGCGCAGCATCTCGTCGCCGGCCAGCGTCTCGTCGCGCGCCCCGCCGAGGCGCTCGAGCTGCCAGCGGTAGAACCCGGCGAGGCCGCCGTCCTGCACCGCCCGTTTCAGCCGCGCGACCTCCTCGGGCGGGGAGCCGAGGGCTCGCGCCTCGACGACGCGGGAACGGACGGCGTCGGCCGGGCGGCCGGCCCGCATCAAGGCGTAAGTGCGGTAGCGGTGGATCCAGGGAAACCGCGGCTCGAACAGGTCGGCCTCGTCGAACGCCGCCAGCGCCTCCTGCGGCCGGCCGGCGGCGTTGAGCACCAGGCCGCGCACGGCGAGCAGCAGGGGCGAGTAGGGCTCGCGGGCGATCGCCTCGTCGATCGTCGCCACTGCCTCGTCGTGGCGGCCGACGATGGACAGCGCCTCGGCAAGGAACTGGCGTGCCGGCGTCGGCCCCGGCGCCAGCTCGATGGCGCGGCGGTATGCGGCGATGGCGCCCGCGAAGTCCCAGTCGTGATTGAGCCGCACCAGCCCCCTCGCGGTGTGGGCCTCGGCCGACCGCGGGTCGAGGACCAGCGCCCGCTCGGCGGCGGCCACCGCCTGCGCCCGCCCGCTCGGCAGCGGCACCAGGCTGTAGTTGGTCTCGATGACCAGGCACATGGCGAGCCCGGCGAAGCCGTCGGCGAACAGCGGATCGCGCGCGGTGGCCCGCGCGAACAGGCCGTGCGCGGTGAGGATGCCGTCGTTGGTGCGCCGGTCGAGCAGCCAGCGCGCCTTGAGGTACGACTCGTAGGCACCCGGCTCGACGTGGCGAGCCACGACGTGCGCCGTGGCGCCGAGCTCCTGGCGCGTCCGCTCGACGATGTCGGCGGCGACCCCCTGCTCGAGGTCGAACAGCTCCGCCAGCGGGCGCTGGCGCGTCGCGCTCCACAGCACGGTACCGCTGGCGGGCGCCACCAGCCGCACGACGACCCGCAGCTGTCCGGCGAAGACCTCCACCCGGCCCTCCAGTAGCGCGTCCGCGCCCACGGCGCGCCCGCTGTCGAGGGCGCCCTTGCGCCTGAGCTGCTCGGGCGTCACCAGCAGGACGCGCGGCAGGTCGAAGCGCGCCAGCTCGTCGATCACCTCCTCCTGGATGCCGTGCACGAGGAAGGCGTCGGTGCGCGCCGGCGTGGTGGTCACGAACGGCAGCACGGCGAGACGCTCGATGCGCGGGCGCCGACCGCTGGCGAGCCGCGGCTCGAGCCGGACCGCCACCGCGAGGACGACGAGGGCGACCAGCGCGCCGGCGGCGCCCATGCCGGCCAGCCGGCGCCGCGGCGCCACCGCGCGGCCGGGCGGCGCCGGCGCCGCGCCGACGACCTCCACGTGGGCCACCAGCCGGTAGCCGCGCCGCGGCACGGTGAGGATGTAGCGTGGCTCGCGCGGGTCGTCACCCAGCGCCTGGCGCAGCGCCGAGACGTTCTTGGCGATGACCCCGTCGGCCACGAAGGTGCCGCCCCACACCTCGTCGAGCAGCCGCTGCTTGGACAGCGTCTCGCCGGCATGGCGAGCGAGGCAGACCAGCAGATCCATCGCCTTCGGCTCGAGGGTCTCACTGCGACCTTCGCGCTCGAGGCGATTGAGGCCGACCGTGACCCGCCAGCCCTCCAGCTCGAAGGTGGGGCCGAGATCGCCGGACATCGCGCCGTCGATGATACGCGGGCGCTCACCGGCGGACTGTGCGGCACGGCACGAGCCGGCGCCGCGGGCGGCGGTCGCCACGGGATACACTCGCCGGCCGTGCCGCGCCGCTCCGACCTGCGTTCGATCCTCATCCTCGGCTCCGGCCCCATCGTCATCGGCCAGGCGTGCGAGTTCGACTACTCGGGGACGCAGGCGTGCCGCGCCCTGCGCGCCGAGGGCTACCGCGTCGTGCTCGTCAACTCCAACCCGGCGACGATCATGACCGACCCGGAGTTCGCCGACGCCACCTACGTCGAGCCGCTCACCCCCGAGGTGGTGGCGCGCATCGTCCGCCAGGAGCGCCCGGACGCCATCCTTCCCACCGTCGGCGGCCAGACCGGCATCAACCTCGCCCTCGCCCTCGACGAGTCGGGCCTGCTCGCCGAGCTCGGCGTCGAGCTGCTGGGCGCCTCGGCCGCCGCCCTGCGCCTGGGCGAGGACAGGCTGCTGTTCAAGCAGGCGATGGAGGAGGTCGGCCTGGCGGTACCGAAGAGCGGCTACGCCACCGCGCTCGACGAGGCACGCGCCATCGCCGACGAGCTGGGGCTGCCGCTCATCGTGCGCCCGAGCTTCACCCTCGGCGGTGAGGGGGGCGGCGTCGTCTACAACCGCGAGGAGCTCGAGGAGGTGGTGCGCGCAGCGCTCGCCGCCTCGCCGGTCGGCCGCGTGCTGATGGAGCAGTCGGTGCTCGGCTGGAAGGAGTTCGAGCTCGAGGTGATGCGCGACCACCTCGACAACTGCATCGTCGTCTGCTCGGTGGAGAACGTCGACGCCATGGGCGTGCACACCGGCGACTCGATCACCGTGGCACCGCAGCAGACGCTCTCCGACCGCGAGTACCAGGCGATGCGCGACGACGCCTTCAAGGTGATCCGTCGTGTCGGCGTCGCCACCGGGGGCAGCAACATCCAGTTCGCGGTCGACCCTGAGACCGGCGCGCGGGTGGTGATCGAGATGAACCCGCGCGTCTCGCGCAGCTCGGCGCTCGCCAGCAAGGCTACCGGCTTCCCGATCGCCAAGATCGCCGCCCTGCTCGCCGTCGGCTACACCCTCGACGAGATCCCCAACAGCATCACCGGCGGCAAGACGCGGGCGGCCTTCGAGCCCTCGCTCGACTACACGGTGGTGAAGATCCCGCGCTGGGCCTTCGAGAAGTTCCCCGACACCCCCACCACCCTCGGCACCGCCATGAAGTCGGTGGGTGAGGTGATGGCGCTCGGCGGCACCTTCCAGGAGGCGCTGATGAAGGGGCTCGCCGCCCTCGAGCTCGACGGCCGCATGGCCGAACGCGAGCGCCGCATGTCCGACCCGGTGCGCCTGCGACGCCGCCTCTCGGAGCCCAACTGGGAACGGCTGTTCGCCGTCTTCGCCGCGCTGCGCCAGGGGTGGACGGTGCGCGAGGTCGCCGGAGTCACCGCCATCGATCCCTGGTTCCTGCGCGAGATCCAGGAGCTCGTCGAGCTCGAGGCCGAGCTCGCCTGCTGGGACCAGGCCTCGGTGCCGGTCGAGCTCCTGCGTCGCGGCAAGCAGGCGGGGCTCTCCGACGCCCGCCTGGCCGAGCTCATGGCGGGCGAGGAGTCGAGCGTACGCGCGCGCCGCATCGCCGCCGGCGTGCGCCGCGTCTACAAGCGGGTCGACACCTGCGCCGCCGAGTTTCCGGCCACCACCCCCTACCTCTACTCGACCTTCGGCGACGAGGACGAAGTGGACCCCGACGAGCGCGAGAAGGTGGTCATCCTCGGCTCCGGCCCCAACCGCATCGGCCAGGGGATCGAGTTCGACTACTGCTGCGTGCACGCCGCCTTCGCCCTGCGCAAGCTCGGCTACGAGACGGTGATGGTCAACTGCAACCCGGAGACGGTGTCGACCGACTACGACACCTCGGATCGCCTCTACTTCGAGCCGCTGACCCGCGAGCACGTGCTGTCGGTGATCGAGCGCGAGCGGCCGGTGGGGGTGATCGTGCAGCTCGGCGGCCAGACGCCGCTCAAGCTCGCTCGCGGCCTGGCCGCCGCCGGGGCGCCGATCTGGGGCACCACGCCGGAGGCCATCGACCTCGCCGAGGACCGCGAGCGCTTCGGCGCCCTGCTCGCCGAGGAGGGGATCGCCGCCCCCGAGCACGGCCACGCGCGCACCTTCGACGAGGCGCTCGTGGTGGCGCGGCGCATCGGCTTCCCGGTGATGGTGCGGCCCTCCTACGTGCTCGGCGGCCGCGCCATGGTGGTCTGCCACGACGAGAGCAACCTCGAGCGCTACATGCGCTACGCCGCGGAGGTCTCCCCCGACCACCCGGTGCTGCTCGACCGCTTCCTCGAGGACGCCGTCGAGCTCGACCTCGACCTGCTCGCCGACGGCAGGGACGCCGTGGTCTGCGGCATCCTGCAGCACATCGAGGAGGCGGGCATCCACTCCGGCGACTCCGCCGCCGTGCTGCCGCCGTGGAAGGCCGACCCCTCTACCCTCGCCGAGATGGAGCGCATCGCCCTGCGCCTGGCGCGCCGGCTCGACGTCGTCGGTCTCATGAACGTGCAGTTCGCCGTCTACCAGGGGCGGGTCTACGTGCTCGAGGTCAACCCCCGCGCCTCGCGCACGGTGCCCTTCATCGCCAAGGCGGTCGGGCTGCCGCTCGCCGGCATGGCGGCGGCGGTGATGGCGGGCAGGACCCTCGGCGAGCTCGGTCTCACCGAGTCACCCCGGGTGCCACGCACCTTCGTCAAGGTGCCGGTCTTCCCCTTCCACCGCTTCCCCGGTGTCGACCCCCAGCTGGGGCCGGAGATGAAGTCCACCGGCGAGGTGATGGGGATCGGCGAGAGCTTCGGCGAGGCCTTCGCCAAGGGGTGGATCGCCGCCAACAACCGCCTGCCACTGGCGGGCACGGCCTTCCTCTCGGTGCACGACCGCGACAAGAAGGCGCTGGTGCCGGTGGCGCTGCGCCTCGCCCAGCTCGGTTTCCGTCTGGTGGCGACCGACGGTACCGCCGAGCACCTGCGCGGCCAGGGGGTGTGGGTGGACACCGTGCTCAAGCTCCATCAGGGGCGGCCACACGTCGTCGACCACATCAAGAACGGCGACGTCGACCTGGTGGTCAACACGCCGCTCGGCGGCGACGCCTACCGCGAGGACGCCGAGATCCGCCGTGCCGCGCTGGCCCACCGGGTGCCGTGCATCACCACGCTGTCGGGAGCTCTGGCGGCAGCGGAAGGGATCGCGGCCCTGCGCAAGGGCGCGCTGTCGCTGGTGCCGCTGCAAGGGCTCACGGCTCAGCGACCGAGCGCCGTAGCCACCGCCGCCATCGCCGGATCGCGCCCGGCGAGGTAGCTCGCCAGCGTCCACGGCGCCGCGATGTCGGGCGCCAGGCTGGCGACGGCGATGGGGTGGCGGACCACCGAGCGGTGGCAGTCGTCGAAGCCGCGGCAACCGGTCAGGTAGTCGTGGCGCTCGGTGGCGTCGAGGAGGAGGAGCCCGGAGCTCGGCAGCTCGATGACGTTCCCCTCGGCGAAGAAGCGCAGGCGGTCGCCCACCTCCTCGCCGACGATGGTCACCCGCGACGGCGCCGCCTGCTCGAGGTAGCCGAGGCTCGAGATGGCGGCGGAGAAGGTCCAGGGGCTGGTGAGGGCGAAGACGCGACCCGGCACCAGGCTCGGAAGCGCCTCCACGAAGGCGCGGGTGGTATTGAGGTCGCCGCCGCCGTTGAGCCGCATGTCGAGGACCACGTTGTCGGGGTGGCGGCTACGAAGGAAGCTCGTCACCTCGGCGAGGAAGTCGCCGATCCGTTGCCCCTCGGCGTCGTTGTTCTGCCGCAGGTCGACGATCACCGCGTGGATCTCCGGCGCGTCGCGGAAACGGAAGGGGGCGTCGGGGTCGCGCAGGGACCAGGGCGCCCGCTCGACGGCGAGCGCCGGCTGCCAGCTCGTCCCCTCGCCGGCGAGCGGCTGTGGGAACAGCCAGCGGTCGGCGTTGGCGCGTGGGTGCACGACGCCGGGCGGCTCGGCCACCACGCGCCGCTCCACCTGGTCGCCGTCGGGAAGCTGGAAGCGGTAGGTCGCCGCGTCGTTCCTGGCGGCGACGCCCAGGGCGTGCATCTGCTGCGGGCTCTCGAGGAAGTAGGGCAGCCAGCGGTCGCGCCGCGCCGCGGTGCCCCCGTGGAGCGAACGGCCCACCGCGCGCAGCTCGGCGATGCCGTGGCCGTCGACGGCGAGCAGGCGGCCGCCGAGCAGGTCCGCGTCCGCCGCGCGGGCTCGCAGGACGTAGACGTCTTCGCCGAAGGGCACGACCCGCAACGGCACGCGGTCGAAGTGCCGCGAGCGCGGGCCGGCGAAGAGGTTGCTGTGGCCGTTGTCGGCGAGGGCGACGATGCGCCCCAGCTCGAGCTCGAAGTAGACCTGGCTGACGGTGTCCGCGTCCGCCTCGAGACGCGCCAGCCGCGCCTCGGCCTCGGCGCGCGCCGGAGCGGAGTAAGAGCGGTCGGCGGCGAGGAACCGCTCGCGGAAGGTCGCGAGGTCGGCACGGCGGCCGGCGGTCGGGGCACCGCCCGCGTCCGCAGCATCGCCCGCGCAGGCAACGGCGGCCCACGAGGTCAGGAGCAGCGCAACGGCGATCGTCCCTCGCACCGGCGTCCCCGGCCAGGCACACGCACCGCCCCGACCTGGATCGGCTCGGCACCCGTGAGCCAGGTACGCGGAATGCTGCCTGGGGTTGCGGGCCATCCCCGGCAGCCGGGAGATCGCTCCGGAGCTGCGCTAGAGCTTGAGCTTCTTGCGCAGGCCGGCGAGGAACCCTGCCGGCTCCTCGGCCTCGAGCAGCAGCTGCAGCTCGCCGGCGTCGAAGAAGACGCCGCGGCAGCCCTGGCAGCGGTCGATCTTGATCCCCGAGCGCTCCTCCTCGACCATCTGCTGGCCGCACTTGGGGCAGCGCATCCAGTGCAGCTCGCGCAGCTGTCCGGCCTCCTGCTCGCGGCGCTGGACATCGAGCTCCTTGCGCTTCCGCTCGAGCAGCTCCCGGTTCTTGCGGTGGAAGTACTCCTCTTCCTTGTCGTAGCCGAGATCCTGGACGTCTTCGCGCACGGGCGGCCTCCTGTGATGCGGCGTGGAGACTCTAACCCAGGAGAGCGGGGCATGTCCGTGCCCGAGGGTGCTGGCGAGAGTGCTGGCGAGGGCTCTGGTAGACTCCCCCACCTTCGCCGACGGGTTCCATGGCCGACGCGCTCGACTACCGCGGCAGCAGGGTGCTGGTCACCGGCGCCAGCGGCTTCATCGGCCGCCGGCTCTGCAGGCGGTTGCGCGAGGTTGGCGCCGAGGTCGAGCCGGCCTCGCGGCAGGCCCCGGGCGAGGACGAGGACGAGCACTGGCACCAGGTCGACCTCGCGGACCCGGCGGTGGCGCGGCGGCTGGTCGGCGACACGCAGCCCGCGGTGGCCTTCCACCTGGCGAGCCAGGTCACCGAGAGCCGCGATCGCAAGGTCGTCCTCCCCACCTTCCACGCCAACCTCGCGAGCACCGTCTACCTGCTCGACGCCCTCGCCGAGCAGGGGTGCCGCCGCATCGTGCAGACCGGCTCGCTCGAGGAGCCCGAGCCTGGCGACCCGGCGGCGACCCCGACCTCCCCGTACGCCGCCGCCAAGTGGAGCGCCGGGGCCTACGGCCGCATGTTCCACCAGCTGTGGGGCACGCCGGTGGTGCTGGCGCGGCTGTTCATGGTCTACGGGCCCGAGCAGCGCGACTTCGACAAGGTGGTGCCGCGCGTCGTCGCCTCGCTGCTGCTCGGCGGCGACCCGCAGCTGACGTCGGGCAAGCGCCCGGTCGACTGGGTGTACGTGGACGACGTCGTCGAGGGGCTGCTGCTGCTGGGGCTCGCTGCGGGGGTGGAAGGGCTGCAGGTCGACCTCGGCTCCGGCAAGCTGGTGCCGGTGCGCGCGGTGGTCGAGCAGATCTACGCCCTGCTCGCCCCGGCGCGCCAGCCCGCCTTCGGCAGCGCCCCCGACCGGCCGATGGAGGCAGTGCGGGTGGCGCGCGTCGAGGAGACCGCCGAGCTTCTCGGATGGAGCCCGCAGGTGCCGTTCGAGGAAGGGCTCGCGCGCACCATCGAATGGTACCGGCAGGAGCTGGCGGCGGGGCGGCTGGCGCCGCCGGTCGCCGGCTGAGTCGCGAGCGGGAGAGCGACGGATGGATCTCGGGCTCGCCGGCAAGGTCGCCCTGGTGACCGGCAGCAGCCGCGGCATCGGCCTCGAGTGCGCCTTGGCGCTCGCCGACGAGGGGTGTCGCCTGCTGCTCTGCGCGCGCCACGAGGAGCCGCTGGCGGCCGCGGCCGCCGCCGTCCGCGAGCACGGCGCCGAGGTGGCGACGCTGGCCCTCGACGTCACCGCGGCGAGCGCCCCGGGGGCGCTCGTCGAGGCGGCGCGGTCACGCTGGGACCGCCTCGACGTGCTGGTCAACAACGTCGGCGGTAACCGGCGCAAGCCCTTCGTCGACGCCACCGACGAGGACTGGGCGGCGGTCCTCGAGCTCAACCTCGGCTGCCACGTACGGCTGACGCGCGCCGTGGTGCCGCTGATGGCGGCGCGCCAGGAGGGTGCCGTCGTCTTCATCACCTCGATCTTCGGGCGCGAGGCAGGCGGGCCCGGCCTGGCGCTCTACAACAGCACCAAGTCGGCGGCGATCAGCCTCGCCAAGATCCTCTCGCTCGAGCTCGCCGCCGCCGGTATCCGCGTCAACTCGGTGGCGCCGGGCTCGATCCGCTTCCCGGGCAGCAGCTGGGACCGCCGCGTCGAGGCCGACCCCGAGGGGATGGCGGCCTTCGTGCGCGACCACATCCCGCTCGGCCGCTTCGGCACGCCGCGCGAGGTGGCCGACGTCGTCGCCTTCCTCGCCTCGCCGCGCGCCAGCCTCGTCACCGGCGCCTGCTGGAACGTCGACGGCGGCCAGTCGCGGTCGCTGGTGTAGGTCGGGGCGCTTCGTCAGCGGAAGCGAACGAGGCTCACGCGCACCCACCGCTGCTGCCCCTCGGCCTTGCGCCACTGCACGAGGATGGGGCTCTGGTAGGTGCCGTAGAGCAGGCCGTCGCGGCCGCTGGTGCCCGACACCGGCAGCGTCAGCGCGCGCTTCATGCGCAGGAAGCGGGCCGCGGGCAGGGCGAGGAAGCGCGACAGCATGCGCTCGAGGGCGGACTCGCTGATGCGCAGCCGATCCATCGCTTCGTTGAACAGCTGCACCAGGTCGTACTTGGCGTAGTCGAGGGTCTTGCCGGGGATGCCCCAGGGGTCGCGCAGCATGTTGCGCCCCTTGGCGGCCATGAAGCGCACAGGCTCGCGCAGCACCTCCGCCAGGTCGTGCTGCATGAGCAAGGTCTCGTACTCGTTGACGGTGAGGCCGACGTGCCGCTCGCTGGCGAGCAGCGCCACGTCGAGCCGGCCGTGCTCGACGTCATGGCGACGCACCGCCGCGCTGAGCTCGTCGAAGAAACCGAGCCGCGGGTCGCGCAGGTTGATCGAGTCGACCGGGTGCGGCGACACCGGCAGTGCCGTCTGCCAGCTCGCCACCGGCTCCTCGCGATGGTAGCCGAGCACCGTGGCGCGGCGCTCGCGGATGCCCGCGGGGACGACCCCGTCGAGGTCGATGAAGAGCACCGGCGCACCCTCGCGGTGCACGTAGGTGGCGCAGTTGCGCAGGCCGGAGCCGATGGCAGCGAGATGCGAATCGGCGTTGCGCGACTCCTGCCGCCGCTCTTCTTCGGAGAGCTCGCTGCGCAGGTCGAGCTGGTCGTGACGGTAGTTGGCGCCCTCGGGGAAGACCCGCTGGAACATCTGGATGAAGGGGTCGACGTAGCGCCGGTCGTAGCCGAGTCGGGCGCACAGTGCCTGCTCGAGGAAGCCGGCGGTGGTGTGGTAGGAGCAGTAGAGCCCGCGCGGATAGCCGTCGAGGGCGCCGCCATGCTGCGCCTGCGCTTCGCGCCGGACGTCGATGACGTCGTAGCGGGCCTGCGGCTGCAGGCGAAGGGTGAGCTCCACCGGCACCATGGTGAGAAGGGTAACACAGGGGTCCGCGGCCTCTCGGGCGCCGGCACCTTTCTTGCTCGGTGGCGGTCACGTGACGATCTGCACTGGCCCCCGCCCCGCTCACCCCACGACCGTCCAGCGACCAGGACCGGCCGGGAACGCGGGCCGCAATCCCTACCAGGAGCCGCGATCATGGAAGGCTGGCTGATCCTGTTCGGCGTTCTCCTCCCCCTGGCGCCGCTGCTGCTCGCGGGCGAGCGGCGCCTGCGCGAGCCGGCGCCGCGGAAGGCCTCGGCGCCGGGTGCCGCAGGCCAGCACCCGCGACCCTGGAATCGTCGGCGCTTACGCCAGGCGATCGGCCTTGGCGGCGAGGATGAAGTCGCTCTCCGAGAGGCCGTCGATCTTGTGCGTCCACAGCTGCATCGTCACCTGTCCCCACGAGAGGTGCAGGTCCGGGTGATGCCCCTCGGCCTCGGCGAGCTCACCGACGCGGTCGGTGAAGGCGAGCGCGCTGCGGAAGTCGGGGAAGCGAAAGGTGCGCTCGAGATGGTGCTCGTCGACCACCTGCCAATCGGAGTGGAGCTCCTTGCGCAGCGCGACGATGGCCTCGCCGCGCAGGGGCGGCGTGCCCCCTCTGCAGGGAACGCAGTGGCGGCCGGCTAGCTCGGTCATCGTGCCTCCTCGCCCGGCGCACGGATCGGCTGCGGGGAGTCGCGGCCGAGACTCGCGATGCTACCCCGACCGTTCGTCGGGCCGGGGCCGGCGCGGGCGTCCTTGCTTCCGGTCATCTTCGGATGCGGCTCGCCGCCGTGACGGTGCGGCACCGGCGGCGCGCGGTATCCTCGCCGCGTGACCCGCGACAGTCCGCCGTGGGGCTGGGCGGCCGGCGCCGCCGGACGCGCCGGGCCGCCGGCCTGGCACGGGGCGCCCTGGGCGCGGCTGTGGGTGGTGCTGCTCTTCGCCGTCACCGCCGCCGGCGTCTTCGCCTGGCCGCTCTTCCCCGCCGACGGCGACCTCTGGTACCACCTGGCGAGCGGGCGCTGGATCGCCGTGCACCACGCGCTGCCGCGCACCGCGTTCTTCTCCGTGCTGCCGGCGGCGCGCGGTTGGGCGGACTACTACTGGCTCTTCCAGCTGCTCGTCTTCGCTCTCCACCGGCTGGGGGGCTACGTCGCGCTGGTGGCGCTCCGTGGCACGCTACTGCTCGCGCTGGCTGCCGTCCTCCTCGTCCACCTCCGGCGCTCCGCAACGGCCATCGGGAGCGCGTTCGGGGGCGGGCAGGCGGTCGTCTGGACGCTCGCCCTCCTGGCCCTGCTGCCACGCTTCGGCTCGCTGCGCCCACACTTGGTCTCGCTGCTCCTGCTCGCCTCCTTGCTCCTCCTCCTCGAGCATTTTCCGCGCGCCCTGCCGCTCGCGCCGCTGCTCGGCCTCACGTGGGCAAACGTCCATGGCATCGAGTACCCGGTGGTGCTGCTGGCGCTCGGCGCCTGGGGGGCGCCCCTCGTCCTCCGCCAGCTTCGGGCACGGGCGTTCCCCGCTGGCGAGCAGCGCCGGCGGCTCGCCTGGCTCTCCGTCACCGCGCTGACGCCGCTGGCGACGCCGAACGGGTGGTGCCTCCTGCCCATGCCCTTCGCCTCGGTGCGCTTCGTTAGCCAGGCGATCTCCGAGATGCGGCCCTTCGATCCCGCGCAGCTCGGACTGCGCCTCGAGCATGGCGGGATCACCGCCGACAGCGCCTTCACGGCTTTGCTCGTGCTCGCCGCGGCTGCCCTTCTCGATCGTGCCGTTCGTCGCGCCCTGCCGCTGCCGCACCTGCTGCTCGCCGCCGGGGGCGCGCTCCTGCTGCTGCGCGGGGCGCGGTTCGCGCTCGAGCTGACCCTGCTGGTGGTGCCGCTGCTCGCCGGCTGGAGGGCGCCGCCACCGGCGGTCTCCGTGGCGCTGCGGCGCATCGCCGCGGCCGCCCTGGCGCTCGCCGCGCTGCTCGGGGTGCACCACCGTCTCGCCGGCCACCGCCGCTGGCCGCTCGACGAGGCCGCGCTGCCGGGGGGCATCTCGCGGTTCCTCGCCCGCGCCGGGGGCGGCGGCGTGCTGCTGGCGTACCCCGACCTCGCCGGCTGGTTCGAGTGGACGCTCTACCCGCGCTACCGCGTCCTCAGCGACCTTCAGGCCTACCTCTTCGACGACCAGTCGCTCTATCTCACCAGTGCCGCCTTCGCCGATCGCCAGGTCCTCGCCACCGTCCTCGACCGCTGGCGGCCGGCGTGGGTGGCGGCGCCGCTCGCGGCTCCACGCTTCCGGCCGCTGCTGGAGTCCGTGGGGGGCTACGAGCCGGTGGTCTTCGACGGCGCGATGGTGCTCTACGGACGCCACGCCGGCCAGGAGGCGCTCGTCGATCGCTGGGCGCTACGCGCCGTCGACCCCTATGCACCTGCGGCGCCGCTGGCGGTCGCGCGGCGTGACGTCGCCGCCCACGAGCTCGCCCAGCTGCACGCGCTCGATCCACAGAATGCCTTCGTCGCCGTGGCGCTGGCGCGACTCCGCCTGGACCAGCGGCAGCCGCAGGCGGCGCTGCGCCTCGCCACCCCGGCGACGGTGGCGGCACCGGCGCTCCCGGAGGCGTGGCTCGTGCGCGGCGAGGCCCTGGCGGCAGGGAGGCGCTACGGCGAAGCGCTCGCGGCCTATCAGGAAGCGGCCGCGCGCGGGACGCCTCCCGCCGCGGTGGGCCGGCTGGCGTGGGCGGCGTGGATGCGACTCGGGCAACCGGCGCGCGCCTACGAGGCGCTCGCCCCCGTGCTTTCGCCGCTCGCCGGCGACACCACGTGGACCGACCTCTGGGGCCTCGCCGAGAGCGCGCGGGCTAGCGGCGACCTGGCGAGCGCCGAGCGCCTGCTGCGCTTCGCCTGGTGGAAGGCGCCATCCGGCCCCGCTCGCGCCCGGCTGGAAGCGGCTCTCGCGGCGCTGCCGGCTGCGGCGGAGGCCCACATCCGGAGCCTCGCTCCGCGCCCTCCCCTTGGCGCTGGGCCGAGTGCTGGCCCGCGCGCGACCCCTCACGGCGCCCCTGCGGCTCCGCCGTAGCGGCGCTGTCGGGAGTCGTCTCGCGGAGACCGCAGCCTCGCCGGCTCGCGTCTACCCGCGCAGCCGCACCACGGTGGCGCCGTCGCCGCCCTCGCGCTCCTCTCCGGGCCGCCAGCTCGCCACCGCCGGGTGCGAATTGAGGTGCTCGCGTACGGCGCTGCGCAGGCGGCCGCTGCCGTGGCCGTGCACCACCCGCACCTCCTCGCGGCCGGCGAGCAGAGCCTCGTCGAGGTAGCCGTCGAGGCGGTCGAGCGCCGCCTCGGCGCGCTCGCCGAGGAGCAGCAGCTCCGGAGGCACCTCGGGCGGCTCCGGCGTGCGCGGCGCCGGCCTGCCCTCCGTGTGCGCCAAAGCGGTACCGGCACGCGAGCGCCCTCCCGGGGTCGCGACCGGGGCGCTCGCGGCGAGGGTCACCAGCTCGTCGGGGCGGCAGCGCAACCGCTTGCCGCCCACCCTCACCTCGGCGCGGCCGGGTTCCAGGCGCTCGAGGGTCCCCTGCCAGCCGAGCGCGCGGTGCCGGACGAGCGCGCCGACGGCGAGGGGCAGCCCGCTGGGCTCCTCGTCGGGCGACGCCGCGAGCGCCGGTGCGGAGGCAAAGAGGCGGCTGGCGGCGCTGGCGGCGAGGCCGCGCCCGCGGCCGGCGCCGAGCTCCTGCTTGAGCCGCTCCACCTCGGCGGCGAGCTGATGCCGGACCCGCACGCGGAAGGCCTCGAGCTCGCGTTTGCTCGTCCGCGCCACGCTGCCGCGCTCGGCCTCGAGCTCGGCGCGGGCGCGCTCGAGCCTTTCGCGCTCGGCGCCGGCGCGGCGCTGCTCGGCCTCGGCGTCGGCGAGCCGCGCCCCGAGCTCCTGGCGCAGACGCTCGACCTCGGCGAGCAGGCGGCGGTACCGCCGTCCCTCGGGGTCGAGTCGCGCCTCGGCGCGCACCAGCAGCTCACCGGCGAGCCCCAGCCGGCGCGCCAGGGTGATGGCCTCGCTGCTGCCCGGCGGTCCCGGCAGCAGGCGGTAGCGCGGCTCGCCGCTGACGGCGTCGAGCTCCATCGCCGCGCAACCGGCACCGGGAAGCTCCATCGCCTCGCCGGCAAGCCGTCCGAGGTGGGTGGTGAGCAGCACCAGCCCGCCCCGCTGCAGCAGCCCCTCGAGCAGCGCCCCGGCGAGCGCCGCGCCCTCCTCGGGGTCGGTGCCGGAGCCGAGCTCGTCGAGAAGCACGAGGCTCTCCCGACCGGCGAGCTCCCACGCCTCCTTGAGCCGCAGCAGGCGGCCGCTGAAGGTGGAGCGGTCGGCGAGCAGGTCCTGCTCGTCGCCCACCGTCGCCACCAGGGTGCCGAGCTCGGGGAGCACGGTGCCGGCGCCGGCCGGTACCGGCAGGCCGGCGAGCGCCATCAAGGCGAGCAGGCCCGCGGTCTTGAGCGCCACCGTCTTGCCGCCGGCATTGGGGCCGGTGATGACGAGGGCGCGCTGCTCGCTGCCGAGCTCGAGGTCGAGGGGCACGACACTGCCGGTGTGGCCAGCCTGGCCGAGGGCCTCGGCGCGCAGCGGCGCGAGCGCGGCGTCGAGCAGCGGATGGCGGGCCGCGCGCAGGCGCAGGCGCGCCCCGGTGGGCGTGACGCCGAGGTCGGCGAGCTCGGGCAGCCGTGCCTGCGCCAGCTCGGCGAAGCGCCACGCCGCCTGCAGCAGGTCGAGGCCGGCGAGGAAGTCGGCGTGGAGGGTGAGCGTCGGCAGCGCGGCGCGCAGCCGCGTCGCGAGCTCGGCGAGCAGCCGCTGCCGCTCGGCCTCGGCGTCCTCCCATGCCTGCTGCAGCCGGTTGTTCCCCTCGACGACGGCGAGCGGCTCGAAGTAGAAGCTCTTGCCGGTGCCCGAGCGCCCGTGCACCAGGCCGGGCAGCCGGCCGCGGGCGCCCGCCTGGAGCACCAGCACCAGACGGCCTTCGCGCATCGGCACCGTCTGCTCCGACAGCAGCTCGCGGTGCTCCTGCACCAGCCCCTGCAGGTCCAAGTAGAGCGCTTCGCGCTGGCGCCGGATGGCGCCGCGCAGCCGCGCCAGCTCCGGCGACGCTTCCTCGCGCACCTCGCCGCGGCGGTCGAGGACGCGGCGGATCTGGCGGCAGAGCGGCTCGGCGTCGGGGAGCGTGTCGGCGCGGGCGGCGAGCGCCGGGCTGGGGAGCTCGGCAGCGGCGATCCGTTCCACCGCCGGTGCCGTCGTCTCCAGCAGGTCGGCGAGCGCCACCACGTCACGCCCGGTGAGTCCGGGCGACGCGCCGGCGGCGCGTGCGAGCAGGGGCGCGAGGGGCGTCTCGAAGCTCGGCACCAACGCCCCGGCGCCGAGCAGGCGCCCCGCCTCCTCGTACGCGGCACGCCGCTCCGCGAGCGGCGCACGGTCGGCGAGCGGCACCAGGGCGAGGATGCGCTCGCGACCGAGGTCGGTGGCGGCGAGGGCGGCGACAACCGCCAGCAACGACGGGTACTCGAGAGCGGCGAGGCTCGCCGCGCTCACCCGCAGCGGTTGCGGCGCCGGCACCGGAGTGGAGGTCGGGGAGCTGGCCACGACAGAAAAACGAAACCGCGGAGGAGGGTCGCTCCCCCGCGGTCGTGTGGTGAGGCTATCGAGCGGCAGCGCTCAGGACAGCCCGACGCGACGCTCCTCCGCCAGCTTGCGAAGGCTCTTCTTGCGCGCCTGCAGCTGCTTGCGCTTGCGCTTGACGGAGGGCTTCTCGAAGTACTGGCGCTTCTTGAGCTCGGTGAGCACGCCCGCCTTCTCGCACTTGCGCTTGAACCGCCGCAGTGCGTTCTCGAAGCTCTCCTCGTCCTTGACGTAGACGACCGGCATCTAGAAAATCACCTGCCTTCCTCCACGATGTCTCTCTCCGGAGCCGGGGTCTCTCCTGAAAGAGCCCACAGGCCTCCCCTCCCGGGGCGAACCCGCGGCGGTCATTGTTGCCGACGGCCCCACCGCTGTCAAGGCGATCGCGGTCTTCGCCCGAGCGCCATCAACCGACTGTCGACGCGGGTGCCGACGGCGGGACGGGCACCCCCGTGGCGAGCTCGGTCTCGTAAACGAGGAAGGCCCGCCGCCGCGGCTCGTACTGGAAGTAGACCCCGACGCGACCGCCGCCCACACGTGGGTAGTACCAGGCCTCGAGCTGCTCGGCCGGCCGTCGCAGCACCTCGCGCAGGTTCACCGGGCCGAGGGCGGCGCGCACCTCGGCGGCGGTCATCCCCGGCCGCACGCGTGCGAAGCGCTCGGCGGTGACGTAGCGCATGGCGCGAGCGCGGGCGAGCGCCTGCTCGAGCCGCGGGTAGCCGGGATCGACCTGCCGCTGCAGCTCGTAGATCTCGATCGCTCGCCGGTAGTCGCCGCCGCGCTCGATCCACTCCCGCGCCACCTCGATGTCCTCGTCGCTCTTGAGGCGGATGACGCGGGCCAGCGCCGCCGGGGGCGACGCGCCGCCGCCCGGCTCAGAGGCGCCGACCAGGCGCACCAGGCGGCCTTCGAGGGCCGCCGAGCCTGCCGCCACCCGGCGCTCCGTCGCCGCCACCGCGTCGGCGAGCGCGGCCGCGTCGCCCAACGGAGAGCCATCGACCGCCACCGGCGCGGCAGCGAGGTCGGCGCGCAGCCGCGCCAGCCGCCGGCGCTCGGCGTCGAGCGCGCGCTTGCTCTGCTGTAGCGATGCCCACTCGCGTTGGCGCGCCGCCGTCCCACGCCCCTCCCCGTTGCGACAGCCGCACACGCCCGCGAGCAGGGTGCCGACGCTGATCGCGATCGCGACTGCCTGGGGTCCCCTCATCAGCTCGCTGCCTCGACTCGAACGCCGTCACCGTAGCACAGCGGGCAGGCCGCGCCGCGAGCCTCGGCCGGCCACCCTAAACCCCACCGGAGCAACGATTTGAGCCCGCGCATCACTTGACACTGCGCCATCGGTGCGGAACAATCTCCACACGGACATCCACGCCCTGCGTTGCGCAGGCGGCGTCGCGCACGGTCATACGCATTTTCTTACGCACTTCTTACCCACAGAGTGCGGAGGCTTACGAGGATGGCGTTCTCCGACAACCTGCACGACCTCGAGCACCTCATCGCGGACGCCATGGGCAACGCCCTGGAAGGGGCCCGGCACGCACTGGCAGACCAGATCCGACGGCGCAGCGAGTCGGGCTTGCGCGAGGCGCGCGAGCGCGGGTTTCGCGATCTCCGCGATGCCGCCGGCCGGCTCGATGGGGCACGCACGCAGGCCGACGTGCTGTCTGTGCTGCTCGAGGAGAGCGGGCGCTATGCCTCGCGCACGGCGCTGTTGCTCACCTTCAGCGAAGGCGCACGGGGCTGGGGTGCCTTCGGCTTCGGAGAGCGCACCGAGAGCATCGAGGAGGTGCGGCTGAGCTATGCCGAGGACGGGCTCGCTCGCCTCGCCGCCGGGCGCGGCGTGGTGGCCCTGTCGGCCACGGAGAGTGCCGGCCTCGCCCGTCACTTCGGTGGCGGCGAGCCCGCCGCCGGCGTGCTGGTCCCCCTGGTGCTGCAGGACCGCGTCGCGGCGGCGCTCTACGCCGACCAGCTCCGCCCCACAGATACCTTCGTCCCGGCGGCGCTGCAGGTGCTCGTCTTCACCGCGGCGCACCTGCTCGAGGCGCAGTCGGGGCGCGCCCGGGCCTCGACGCCGACCCTCTCCGACTTCGACGGCAACGCAACGGACAGCGGCCTGCCGCTGTGGGACCCGGCGGCGATGGCGGCCGCGGCCGCAGCGGCCTCGGCAGTGGCAGCGGCAGCGGCGCCCGCCGCCGTGACTCCGGCGGTCACGCCTGCGCCTGCCGCACCACAACCTGCTCCGCCTCCGGCCGCGGCTGCGACGCCGAGCGCGCCCGAGCCGGCACCCTCCCTCGAGGCCCCGGCCCTCGCGCCCGAGCCCGTTGCCGCCGCGCCCGAGCTCCCTGCCGTTGCCCCCGAGCCAGCCCGTGAGGAGCCGCCGGCGGCGGCCCAGGAAGCGGCCTCCGCGCCGCCGCCCGCCGACGAGGCGCCGGCACCTTGGGAGGAGGTCCCGGAGGAGCCCGCCTGGGTGGCGCCGCCGCAGGTGCCGGCACCCGCCGAGACGCCCGAGGCCGCCGCCCCGGCCTGGCAGCCGTCGTGGCAGATGGAGGAGGAGCCGGCACCCACTGCGGCGGAGCCCGAAGAACCCGCCGCCGACGAGGCTTGGGTCTACACCGACCAGGGCTACGAGGGCGCTCCCGGCTACGAGGCCGAGCCTGCCGACGAGGGAGCCGCCGCCGAGGAGGTTGCCGCCGAGGTCTACGAAGACACCGCCGCCATGCCGATGGAGGAGGTGCCTGCGGAGGCGATCGATGAGCCGGCAGAGGAGCTCACGCCCTGGCAGACCTCGGCGGCGCCGCTCGAGGAGTCGCCGGAGTCGACGACGTCGCCGCTCTACGGCTCGCCCCTCTATCCCTCCGAGGCGACGATGCGGATCAGTCGCGACCTGCTGCCGAGCCCGGCGCCGGCGATACCGCCACCGGAACCACCCGCGCCGCCCGCTCCCGTCGCCGAAGACGCCTCGGAGGACAGCACTGTGTTGCTGCATCGGGCGGCAGCACCCGCGACACCGGCGCCGCCTCCGGCACCTCCCGCCCCTGCACGCGAGCTCGAGGACACCCACGCCAAGCCCCCGCCGCGCGCCGCACCGGTCTTCACGGGTGTCGGTGGTGGCAGCACCGAGGTGCAGGCGCCCCCCGACCTCGAGGGGCCGGGTTGGGCCTTCCGGGGGGAGGCCTCGACCGCCAGCTATCGGCAGCAGACGGAGGAGAACACGGCGCTGCACGAGGAGGCCCGCCGCCTCGCCCGGCTCCTGGTGTCAGAGATCAAGCTCTACAACGAGGAGCAGGTCGAGGAGGGGCGCCGGCAGCGCGACATCTATCCGCGTCTGCAGGAGGACATCGACCGCTCGCGCCAGATGTACGAGGAGAGGGTCGATCCGCGCGTGCGCGACGAGGTCGACTACTTCCAGCAGGAGATGGTCAACATCCTCGCCGGTGGCGATGCCGGCGCCCTCGGGGCCTGACGCTTACCCGGTGCGAACCGGGATCGGCTCGGCGCTGGTGGCGCATGACGAGGAGCGACGCAGGAGACTTGCTGACACCGTCCGCCGGAGAGTGAGGTCGCCACCCGCTTGCTGCGCATCCTCTGTGCCGTTCCGGTCCTGCTCCTGGTTGGGGCGCTCGAGCCCTCACCGGCTTCTCGCTTGCCCCCCGTCGATCCGCCCGCGGCCGAGGCGCGGCGACTGCCCGCGGTAACCGCCCCCTTCCAGACCGCCGCGGTGGCGGTGCGCCGCCACGACTTCTCGGGCGCGCTGCACGCGCTGTCGCAGCTCAGCGATCGCGACGACGCCGGCGGGCGTCACGCTCGCGTCGTGGCCGGCCTCTACGCGCACTCGCTCGAGCTGCCCGCCGACGCCGCCCGCCTGCTCGGCGAGGAGCCAGCGCCGACCGGTCCGCTCGAGGACTGGCGCCTGTGGGTGCTCGCCGACTGCCGCGCCGCCACCGGCGATCCCGCTCTCGGCCTCGATGCCCTCGAACGGCTGCTCGCCGACTGGCCGGAGTCGCCGCTGTGGCCGCGGGCGCTGGTGCGGGCGGTCGAGCTCGCCCGCGACGCAGGAGCCTGGGATCGGGCCTTTGCTCTGCTCGAGCACGGGCGCAGCCGCACGCTGCCGCCGGCGCTCGCCGAGAAGCTCGAGCGGCTGGCGTGGGAGATCGGCCTCGCACGCGGCCGCAGCGACGTCACCGCCGCCGCTGCCGTGCGCCTGCTCACCACGTACCCCTTCGCCGCCGACGAGCTAGGGGTCGCCGACCGCTACCCCGTGGCACGCCTGACGCCGGACGAACAGCAGCGCCGCGTCGAGGCGCTGCTCGCGCACGGCCTGGCGGCAGACGCCGAGAGGGCGCTCGACGTGGTCGCGGTCGGCGATCGCGGGCTCGACTGGCAGCTGCAGATGGCGCGCGTGCTCACCGTCACCCGTCGTGGCGCCGCGGCCACCGCGCTGCTCTCGTCACTGGCTCCGGCGCTGCCCGCCGACACGGCGCGAGTGGCGTGGGCGCGGGCCCAGGCGGCCCTCGACCAGGCCGAGGCCCGCCCCGGCGGCAGGGGAAAGGCCGCCGCCGCGGCACGCGAGCGATGGCTGCGCGAGGCGCTCGCGAATCTCGACGTGGCGGCGCAGCGCGGCGCGCACGACCTCGCGGTCAAGGCCCTCCATCAGTTGTTCGCGGAGCACGCCTCGCGCGAGCACGTCGATGCCGCGCTCGCCGCGCTGCACCGGTTGCACGAGGTGGCACCGGCCGACCAGATCGGCGTCCCCTTCCTCTGGGAGCGCGGCTGGCGCGAGTACCGCGCCCGCAACTACACGGGCGCCATCGGCTTCTGGAGCGAGCTGGTGGCGCAGGCGCCGCGCGAGCGCTACCCGCGGGGGGCGCGCTACTGGTCGGCGCGCGCTTTCGAGGCACTCGGCGAGCGCGGGCGGGCGCGCTCTCTCTACGCCGAGCTAGCAGCCGCCGACACCACCGACTTCTATCGTCGCCACGCGCTCGCCCGTCTCGGCGAGGCGGTGCCCGCCGCACCGGCCGCCGCCAGCGCGCCCCCCGAGCCTTGGCCCACGGATCCGTTGCTGCTGCGGGCGCGCTATCTCTCCGACGTCGGTCTCGACGGCCTGGCCGCCACCGAGCTCGAGCTGGTCGGCGAGAGCGCCGAGCCCCACGCGCGCGCCGCGCTGCAGGGGATCGTGCTCGCGCGCCAGGAGCGCCCGCGGCCGAGCATGGATCACCTGCGGGCGGCCTTCCCAGCGCTCGGCACCCCGCTGCAGGCCTCGGTGCCCACCGCGGCGCTCGAGCTTTACTACCCGCTGCACTACCGTGACGCCGTCGAGCGCTGGGCGGCGGCGCGCGGCCTGCCGGTGCCGCTGGTGCTGGGGGTCGTGCGGCAGGAGAGCGCCTTCGACCTCGAGGCCACCAGCCGCTCGGGGGCCCGCGGGCTCATGCAGCTCATGCCGGGCACGGCGCGCGAGGTGGCGGCACACATCGGTGTGCCCTTCGCCGCCGGGCGACTCTACGAGCCCGACTACAGCCTGCAGCTCGGCACCTGCTACCTCTCGCAGGTGCTCGCCATGTTCGACGGCGACGTCGAGCTCGCCCTCGCCGGCTACAACGGCGGGCCCTATCGCCTCAAGCGGCTGTGGAAGGAGGCGCCGCATCGCGAGGTCGACGCCTTCATCGAGAGCCTGCAGCTCGAGGAGCCGAAGGCCTACGTGCGGCGCATCCTGCTGCTCTCGGACAGCTATTCCCACCTCTACCCCGAGCTCGCCCCGGGTTAGGGTGGAGCCACCACGCGCGGCCGCCGACCGCGGCCCTATGCGGCGCTGCAGCGACTCTTCTTCGCGCTGGTGGTGCGGCCGCTGGTGCGACGAGCTGGCGGCGGGCATGACGGCGCTCGCCGGCGAGGGGGCGTTCCCACCGTGGGACTGACGACGGCTCAGCTGTAGCCGAGGGTCCGCAGCTGGCGATCCGCTTCCAGGGAGCGCCGCAGCCCGTCGCCGCCCTCCACCCGCGCCATCCACGACTCGAGCTCGCGCCGTAGGCGGGCAAAGGGCTCCGGCGCCTGTGCCTTGACGTCGCGGAGCTCTCCAGGATCGGCGCGCAGGTCGAAGAGCTGCCAGCTGCCGGCAGCGAGGTCGGCCACCAGCTTGTAGCGCCCGTCGGTGACCGCGCGCTGCGCGCCGCTGGTGGCGAAGGCGAGCGCCGGACCGGCCGCGCTCCCCTCCAACCGCGGCACCAGCGAGGTCCCCGCGAACCCCTGGTCCGCCACCGGCAAGCCGAGCAGGTCGACGAGGGTGGGGACGACGTCGAGGTTCTGTACCGCACCGCCGAGCCGCCCGCCGCGGCGCCCCTGGGGGAGCCGCACCAGCAGCGGCGTCTTGATCTCGCTGTCGAAGACGCTGCGGCAGTGCTGGACCGTGCCGTGCTCGAGGAACGACTCGCCGTGATCGGCGAGCACCACGACGATGGTGCGCTCGAGCAGGCGGCTCCGGCGCAGCTCGCCGAGCAGGCGCCCGATCTGATCGTCGACGAAGGCGACCTCGCCGTCGTAGAGCCCCCGCAGGAAGCGGACGTCGGCCTCCACGTGGGGCACCCCGCCGCTCTCCCCGTCGAGCGCGCGGGCCAGCGGGTTGGGGTTGCCGTGCAAGGCCCAGGCTGCGGCGACGCGGCCGCGGAGGAAGCGACGGCGGAAAGACCGCGGCGGGTCGTAGGGGCTGTGCGGATCGCCGTAGTGCAGGTAGAGGAAGAACGGCTCGCGCAGGCGCGCCACCGCCTCGACGCCGCGGCGGGTGACGCAGGCCGCGTCGCGCCAGAGGCACGCCTCGTCGAAGCGACCGAAGCCGCGGCCGAAGCCCCCGCCGGGGTTGAAACGGCTGGGCTGGTCGCGCACCACCGCGCTCGCCGACACCGCCGCCGTCGACCAGCCGCTGGCGGCCAAGATCTCGGCGAGCGAGCGCACCCCGGCGGGGATGCCGAGCGCTCCCGTCGGCTGGCCGAAGAAAGTCGCCGGGTAGCGCGAGGTGAGAAGCGAGTCGACCGAGGGGAAGGTGCAGGAGGCCTGGGCGCGGGCATCGGTGAAGAGGTAGCCCTCGCCCGCCAGGGCATCGAGGACCGGGCTCGTCGGCCGCCCGTAGCCGTAGGCGCCGAGGTGATCGGCACGCAGCGAGTCCACCACCACCAGCAGCACGTTCCAGCGGCCGCGCTGCAGGGGCAGACCGCAGCCGGCGACGAGCAGCCCGAGGGCGAGCAGCGAGAGCGCGCGGCGGGCGGGGCGACCCGGCATCGGAGACCGGATCGTACCCTAGTGCCAAACCGGCGGAATGCCGGCGCCGACCACCGCGTATCCCACTGCGCGAGCCCGGCAGTCTGTCGAAGCGGGCCCGGGTGGGCTAGTCTCGCCACCGTCGCTGCTGGACCGCCGGATGACCGGCAGGAGGAACCGCCGCATGTGGGGGATTCTCGTCGTCGTCGCCGTCATCGTGCTGCTCATCGCCTGGGCAGTGAGCCTCTACAACCGGCTCGTCACCCTGCGCAACCGCTACAAGAACGCCTTCGCTCAGATCGACGTGCAGCTCAAGCGTCGCTACGACCTCATTCCCAACCTGGTGGAGACCGCCAAGGGGTACATCAAGCATGAGCGCGAGACGCTCGAGGCGGTGGTGGCGGCGCGCAACCGCGCCGTGACCGCCGAGCAGCAGGCGTCCGCCAAGCCCGGCGATCCCGAGGCGATGCGCCAGTTGTCGAGCGCAGAGGCGGGGCTCACCGGTACCCTGGGGCGGCTGTTCGCCGTCGCCGAGGCCTACCCCGACCTCAAGGCCAACCAGACGATGAATTCTCTGATGGAGGAGCTCACCTCCACCGAGAACCGCGTCGCCTTCGCGCGCCAGGCCTACAACGATAGCGTCACCCAGTACAACACCGCTCGCGAGACGATGCCGACGGCGCTGCTCGCCGCGCCGCTGGGCTTCGGCGAGGCGCACCTGTGGGAGATCGAGGCGCCCCAGGAGCGCGAGGCGGTGAAGGTCAGCTTCACCTGAGGCGGAACGTGGGCCGGGTCGACTGCCGGGCGGCGGTGATCGCCTCTCGTGGCTCGATCAGGGCCCGGGCGCCGCGAGCCGGGAGAACGGGCGCATGGTAGCGGCGCCGCCGGGGATGGACTTCTTCGGCCACCAGGACCAGTCCCGGCGGGCCACCCGGCGGCTGGTGCTGCTCTTCGTCCTGGCGGTGGTGGGCACCGTCCTGGCGGTTTACCTGGCAGTGGTGATCGCCTTCCACGACGAGCTCCGCAACGCGGCAGAGAACCAGGGGCGGATGTTCTGGCCGTGGAGCGCGCAGCTGTTCGGCTGGGTGGCGGGTCTCACTGGCTCGGTGATCGCCGGCGGCTCGCTCTACAAGACCGCGGCGCTCGCCCGCGGCGGCGGCCCCGGGGTGGCGGCGCTGCTCGGCGGCACGCCGCTCGACGGCAACCATGCGGGGCCTCCGGAGCGGCGCCTGCTCAACGTCGTCGAGGAGATGGCGATCGCTTCCGGGACCGCCGTGCCCTCGGTCTATGTCCTCGCCGACGAGGCGGCGATCAACGCCTTCGCCGCCGGCTTCGGGCGCGACGCGGCGGTGGTAGGCGTCACCCGTGGCACCATCGACCACCTCGAACGCGACGAGCTGCAGGGGGTGGTGGCACACGAGTTCAGCCACATCCTCAATGGCGACATGCGCCTCAACCTGCGGCTGATCGGGTTGCTACACGGCATCATCGTGATCAGCCTCATCGGCCTCTGGGTGGTGCGCTTCTCCGGCTCGTCGAGCTCCTCGGACCGCAAGCGCGGTGGTGGTGGCGGAGGCGTCATCCTCTTCGGCTTCTCGCTCTACGCCATCGGCTGGATCGGCGGCTTCTTCGGCGACCTCATCAAGAGCGCCATCGCTCGCCAGCGCGAGTTCCTCGCCGACGCCTCGGCCGTGCAGTTCACCCGCAACCCGCTCGGGATCGCCGGGGCGCTCAAGAAGATCGGCGGCCTGGCGGCGGGCTCGCGGCTCGCCAGCCCGCACGCGCCGCAGGCGAGCCACCTGTTCTTCGGCAACGGTCTGCCCGAGAGCCACTTCGCCTGGCGCTCGACGCACCCGCCGCTCGCCGAACGCATCCGCCGTCTCGACCCCGCCTGGGACGGCACCTTCCCGAAGCTGGCGCCGACGCCGGAGGAGGCGGCGGCGGCGGCGACGGCGCCCGGCGGCGGCCGCCGCGGCATCGGTGGCCCGGCGGCCGCCGCCCTCGGCTTGCCCGGCATCCCTCTCCCCGGCATCCTCGCCACCGTACCGGCGCTGGCCGCCGCCCTCGCCCCCGCCCAGCTCGCCGCCTCCGCCGGTCAGCCCACGCCGACGCACCTCGCGGCCGCCGCCGACCTGCTCGCCGCCATGCCGGCGGACCTCGTCGAGCGCGCCCGCGATCCGATGGCCGCGCGCGCCGTCGTCCTCGCCCTGCTCTGCGACCGCGACGCCGAGGTGCGCCAGCGCCAGCTGGCGCGGGTCGCGGCCGCCGGCGACGCCGCCCTCTCGCGGGAGATCACCGTTACGCTACCCGCCGCCGCCGCCCTCGCCGAACAGGCGCGCCTTCCCCTCGTCGACCTGGCGATGCCGGCGCTGCGCAAGCTGTCGCCGGCGCAATACGCCACCTTCCGCGCCCTCATGGAAGACCTGGTGCGCGCCGACCAGCGACTGTCGCTCTTCGAGTGGGCTCTGCACCGCGTGCTGCTGCGCCACCTCGATCCCTGGTTCGCACCCAGGCAGAAGGCCGCTCGCGTCACCACCTACGGGCTCAAGCAGCTGCGCGAGCCGCTGGCCCTGCTGCTCTCGACGCTCGCCCACGCCGGTGTCGAGGCGGGCGCGGCCGGCGACGAGGCGGCTGCAGCCTTCGCCGCCGGCGTCGCCGCGCTCGGCGACGAGGCTCCCGCCGGGCTCGCACTGCTGGCGCCCGAAGCCTGCACCTTCGGGCGCCTCGACGAGGCCCTTGCGGCCTTCGGCCGGGTTGCCCCGGCGCGGCTGCGCGAGGTGCTCGGCGCCGCCGCGGCCACCGTCGCCGAGGACGGCAAGGTGACCGGCGCCGAGGGCGAGCTGCTGCGCGCCATCGCCGACGCCCTCGGCTGTCCGGTGCCGCCGCTGGTGGCGGCGGCGGCATAGCGGCGGCGCTGGCACGTCCCTGGCAGGCCACTGTCCGCTCGCGATGCGAGCCGGCTATGCTCCGCCCGCCGCGCCACCAAGGAGGATCGCTTGCATTCATCGACGCGCAGGATGGGACCCGGCCTCAAGCTACCGCTCGCCGTCGTCGTCCTGGTGGTGGCCACCGCCGGCGTCATCTCGCTGTTCGGCTGGGGTCCCGCTCCCCACCTCGAGGTCAAGGCGGCACAGCCGGGCATCGGCCAGCACACAGCGGTGGCGGTGACGGTGCGCGAGCCCCGCCGCGGCGTCGCCGGCGTGCGCGTGGTGCTGCGCCAGGGCGACCACGAGGAGGTGGTGGCGGAGGAGTCGTTCGCCACCCGTCCGCTCTGGAAGCTGTGGGGCGCGCGCACCCCCGAGCTTCGCCTCGAGGTCGAGCTGGGCAAGCGCAAGCAGCCCTGGCTGCACAACGGCACCGCAGTGCTGCACGTCGAAGCGGCGCGCCCCGGCGGCGCGCTGCGCCATCCTGGTCCCGCGGTGCGCGATCTCGAGCTGCCGGTGCGGGTGGTGCCGCCGGTGCTCACCGTGCTCTCCACCCAGACCTACGCCGCGCAAGGGGGCTCGGAGGCGGTGGTCTACCACGTCGAGGCCGCAGCGGTACGCCACGGCGTCGAGGCGGGGACGTATTTCTTCCCCGGCTCGCCGCTGCCCGGTCGTAGCGGCGACTTCTTCGTCATCTTCGGCATCCCCTACGACCTCGACGATCCGCAGGGCATCGAGCTCGTCGCCGAGGACGCCCTCGGCAACGTGGCGCGGCTCGGCTTCGTCGAGCGCTGGACCCCGCGCACCATCGGTCACTCCGACGTCCACCTCACCGACGCCTTCCTGCACAAGGTGGTGCCGGAGATCTCCTCGCATCGGCCCGACGTGCCGGTGAGCGACGACCTGCTCGCCTCCTACCTCGCCATCAACGGTCCGCTGCGCCAGAGGAACAGCCAGGAGCTGTTGGCGATGGGGGCCAAGAGCCGCCCCGAGTTCCTCTGGCACGAGGCCTTCCTCCCCTTCCCCAACGGCCAGGTGATGGAGCGCTTCGCCGCCCGCCGCACCTACTACTACGACGGCAAGGAGGTGGACCACCAGACCCACCTCGGCTTCGACCTCGCCTCCACGCAGCGGGCGCCGATCCCCGCCGCCAACCGCGGCATCGTGATCAACGCCGACTACTTCGGCATCTTCGGCAACTGCGTGGTGCTCGACCACGGCTACGGTTTGATGAGCCTCTACGCCCACATGTCGTCGATCGAGGTACACCCCGGACAGCTGGTGGAGCGCGGGCAGCGGCTGGGCCTCTCCGGTGCCACCGGCCTCGCCGGCGGGGACCACCTGCACTTCGCCACCCTCATCCGCGGCCTGCCGGTGACCCCGGTAGAGTGGTGGGACCCGCACTGGATCCAGGACCGCGTCGCCCGCAAGCTGGGCTCCGCTCTCCCCTTCGCGCGCGGCCGCGAGGCGCCAGCGGCAGCTGCCGGGGCGGTCGGCCGGTGACGCGGAGCGGTGCCTACCGGCTGGTCGTCTTCGACTGGGACGGCACGCTCATCGACTCGATCGGCTCGATCGTCGCCTGCACGGAGGCGGCGCTCGCCGACGTCGGCCTGCCGCCGCCGCCGCCGGACCTGCTGCGCGGCTCGATCGGCCTCGGCCTCACCGACAGCTTCGATCGCTTCTATCCCAGCCTGCCGGCGGCGACCCGCGAGCGCATCCTCGATCGCTACCGGCACCACTGGGTGGAGACCTGGCACGCGCGCCACGATCCGTTTCCGGCCGCGGTGGCGACCCTGCGGCGACTCGCCGCCGCCGGGATACTCCTTGCGGTCGCCACCGCCAAGAGCCGGCGCGGCCTCGTTCGCGATCTCGATCGCACCGGCCTGGGAACCTTCTTCCACGCCTCGCGCACGCTGGACGAGTGCCCGCCCAAACCCAGCCCGGCGATGCTCCTCGAGCTGATGGCGGAGCTGGGGCGCGGGCCGGGAGAGACGTTGATGGTGGGTGACACCCGCTGGGACCTCGAGATGGCATGCAACGCCGGCGTCGACGGACTGGCGGTGCTGTCCGGTGCCCAGGCCGAGGAGGAGCTCTCGGGCTGCCCGCAGCTCGGCTGCCTTCGCGACGTCGGCCACCTTCCGGAGTGGCTCGGCCTCGCCGCCATGGTGAGCGCTCCCGGCTAGCCGTCGCGGGATCTCGTCGCCGGCGACATCGGCTGCGGGTCGCGCCGCTGCCTCCGTAACCTTCCGCGCCTTCGCCACTCTGTAGGGGCAAGGAGGCTACGATGATGACCGACTCGCTCGACGGACCCACCGTGCGCTCGCTCTTCCTGCCGCTGCGCCTCACCTACGGCCTGGTGCCGCTGCTCGCCGGCCTCGACAAGTTCTTCGGCTTGCTCGCGGACTGGCCGCACTACCTCGCTCCCGCCGTGGCCGCCTTGCTGCCTTTCCCTGCCGCCACCTTCTTCGCCATCGTCGGCGTCGTCGAGATAGCGGTCGGTGTCCTCGTGCTCACGCGCTGGCCGCGACTGGGCGCCCTCCTCGCCACCGGCTGGCTGGTGGCGATCGCGCTCGACCTCCTCCTCGCCGGCTTCTACGACATCGCGGTGCGCGACCTGGCGATGGCGGTGGGCGCCTACACCCTCGCCCGTCTCGCCGCGGTCGCCGCGGTGCCGGCGGCGGCGAGGGCGCGCCGGCAGGCGGTGGCGGCGTGAGAGCCGGGGCGCCGCTCGCCGTCCTTGCGCCCGCCACCCCCGCTTCGCCCGCCCTCGACGACGCGGCGGTGGTGGCACGGGTGCGCGGCGGCGACGCCGCCCTCTTCGAGATCCTCATGCGCCGCTACAACCAGCGCCTCTACCGCCTGGTGCGCCCGCTGCTCGGCGACGAGGACGAGGCCGCCGACGTGCTGCAGGAGGCGTGGGTGCGCGCCTACCAGCACCTCCACGGCTTCGCCGGCCGCGCCCGCTTCTCCACCTGGGTGGGCAAGATCGCCCTCCACGAGGCCTGGGCCCGCTCGCGGGCCCGCCGCCGGCTGGTGCCGGTGGCGGCGCTGGGCGAGCGCGACGGCGGGATGGCCCTCGTCGCGCCCGGCGCGGGCCCCGAGCGCGACGCGGCCCAGCGCGAGCTCGGCGCGCTGTTGCGCGAGGCCGTCGAGCGGCTGCCGCTGCCGCTGCGCATGGTCTTCGTGCTGCGCGCCGCCGAGGGGCTCTCGACGCAGGAGACCGCCGAGCTGCTCGCCATCTCGCCGGAGAACGTCAAGGTGCGCCTCCACCGCGCGCGGGCGGCGCTGCGCGGCGATCTCGAGCGCCAGGTGGGAGACGAGCTGCCGCGGCTCTACGGCTTCGACGGCGCGCGCTGCGAT
This sequence comes from Thermoanaerobaculia bacterium, assembly GCA_963837455.1. GTDB lineage: Bacteria > Acidobacteriota > Thermoanaerobaculia > Multivoradales > JAIOJS01 > DASYQD01. Next base: position 1,412,543 of record CAWINM010000001.1, read on the forward strand.
CGCCTCGTCGCCGCGGTGCTGCGGCGGCTGGGCAACGCGGCCCGTTGAACGCAAGGGCCCCCGGGGCGCAGGCTCAGCGGGCGACGATACCGCCCGGGTAGGCGGCCGCCTGCGCGAGCGCCCGCTCGCGCGACGCCGTGGCCTCGAGAGCCATCGCACTCGCCGCCTCCGCTTGCGGCGGCGTCACCCAGCCCGCGAGATGGCGCATGGCGATGCCGGCGAGCGCCGCCAGGTGATCGGGGCGCTCGTTGAGGCAGGGGATGTACCGGTAGTCGCCACCGCCGGCGTGCTGGAAGAGCTCGCGGTTGAGCCCGTCGATCTCCTCGAGCGTCTCCAGGCAGTCGACCGAGAACCCCGGGCAGAGCACGTCGACGCTGGCCAGCCGCTGCGCGCCCAGGTGCTTCATCGTCTGGTCGGTGTAGGGGCGCAGCCACTCCTCCTTGCCGAACAGGGACTGGAAGGTGACCTCGAAGTCGGTCGGCGGCGAGCCCCAGCTCGGTCGCCACCAGGCGCGCCGTCTGCTGGCAGTGGCAGTAGTAGGGGTCGCCGGCCTCGAAGTAGCGACGTGGGATGCCGTGAAAGGTGAGCAGCAGCTTCTCGGCGCGGCCGCGGGCGCTCCAGCTGTCGCGGATGCTGGCGGCGAGCGCCGTCACATAGGCGGCGTCGTCGTGGTAGCTGTTGACGGTGCGCAGCTCCGGCATCAGCCGCCAGGTGGTGAGCTCGGCAAAGGCGGCGTCGAAGGTGGAGGCGGTGGTGGTGGCCGAGTACTGCGGGTAGAGCGGGAAGAGGAGGATGCGGCGGCAGCCGCGCGCGGCCAGCAGGCGCAGGGCGCCGGCGAGCGAGGGGTTGCCGTAGCGCATCCCCAGCGCCACGTGGAGCGGCTCGGCGATCCGCTGTCGCAAGGCCTCGCCGAGCGCCGCGGCGGCGGCCTCGGCGCCGAGCAGCAGCGGCGAGCCCTGCGGCGTCCACACCTTGCGGTAGAGCGCCGCCGACACCTTCGGGCGGCGGCTGAGCACGAAGAGGTGGAGGATGGGCAGCCACTGCCAGCGCGGCAGCTCGATCACCCGCGGGTCGGAGAGGAACTCGCGCAGGTAGCGGCGCAGCGCCGGGGCGGTGGGGGCGTCGGGGGTGCCCAGGTGGGCCACCAGGAGCCCCACCGCCGGGACCTCGCCATGGGAGAAGCCGGGCTCGCCGCGATAGCCTCGCATCGGCGGCAGAGCTTAGTACACCGCCCGCCGCGGGCCGGCACGTCGCCGCCGCGCTCACGCCCACGCATCGCCATCGCGCAGGAGGTCGTCCGCCTCGTGACCGGGCCCCCCATCGTCGTCGTCGGCGGCGGTCTCGTCGGCCTCGCCACCGCGCGCGCTCTGCGCGCCACGCTCCCCGCCGCGCCGCTCGTGCTGCTCGAGAAGGAGCCCGAGCTGGCGCGCCACCAGAGCGGGCGCAACAGCGGCGTTCTGCACTCGGGGCTCTACTACCCGCCGGGGAGCCTCAAGGCGCGCTTCGCGCGCGAGGGGCGGCAACGGCTCCTGGCCTTCTGTGCCGAGCGCAACATCCGCCACCGCACCTGCGGCAAGGTGGTGGTGGCGAGCGCCGCCGCCGAGCTGCCACGGCTCGCGGCTCTCCAGGCGCGCGCCCTCGAGAACGGGGTCACCACGCAGTGGCTCGACGCGACGATGCTCGCCGCGCGAGAGCCCGACGTGCGCGGGGTGGCAGCGCTGCTCGTTCCCGACACCGGCCTCGCCGACTTCCCAGCGATCGCGCGTGCCCTCGCCACGGACCTCGAGCGGGAGGGAGCCGAGCTGCGGCGTGGCGTCACCCTGCGCGGCGTCGCGCCGGCGCCCGGCGGCCTGCGCCTCACCACCTCGCATGGCAGGCTCGAGGCGCGCTTTCTGGTCAACTGTGGCGGTCTCTTCTGCGATCGCCTCGCCCGGCTCGCCGGCGTCGACCCGCCGGTGCGCATCGTGCCGTTCCGCGGCGAGTACCACCGCCTCGCCGAGCGCGCCCGCGGCCTGGTGCGCCACCTCGTCTACCCGCTTCCCGACCCGGCGTTCCCGTTTCTCGGCGTGCACCTGCACCACACCCTCGACGACGAGGTGTGGGCAGGGCCCAATGCCGTCCTCGCCGGGCGCCGCGAGGGGTACCGGCGGCGCGACGTCTCGTTGCGGGACGCCGCCGAGGTGCTCCTCTACCCTGGCTTCTGGCGGCTGGTGCGCCGGCTGGGCGGCCGCGGGGTCGCCGAGCTCGTCCGCGCCACCAGCCGGCGCCGCTTCCTTGTCGAGGCCCGCCGGCTGGTGCCGGCGTTGACGCTCGCCGACCTGCTGCCTGCGCCCGCCGGGGTGCGCGCGCAGGCGGTCGACCGCGCTGGTAGGCTGGTCGAGGACTTCCTGATCGTCTCCGGCGAGCGCTCGCTGCACGTGCTCAACGCGCCCTCACCCGCCGCCACCTCCTGCCTGCCGATCGGCGAGCACCTGGCGGCGCAGGTGGCGGAGGCACTGTGACCGGCGGCCTTCCGCCGGTCTGCCCGGGGCGTCGCGGGTGAACCGGGACCGCCTCCGCCGGCACTCAATCCGGAGGTACCCGCGATGAGACGACCGCCGCCGCGCCCTTTGCTCACCTCGACGCTTGCCCTCTGCGCCCTCGTCCTGGCAGCGCCGGTCGTCGCCGCCGAGTACCGCATCGATCCCGCCCGCAGCACCCTGGTGCTGCGGGTGTGGAAGGAGGGCGCGGCCTCGATCTTCGCCCACGACCACGTGGCCCGCGCCACCAGGTTCACCGGCACGGTGCGCTACGACGCCGCCCACCCGGATGCCTCGGCGGTCGAGGTCGAGGGCGAGTCCGCGAGCCTGGTGATGGACGAGCCGCAGATCCGCCACCGCTTCGACCTGCCGACGATCGCCGACGTCAACCGCCGCGAGATCCAGAACACCATGCGCAGCGCCAAGCAGCTCGACGTCGCCACCTACCCGTCGCTCGCTTTCCACTCGACGCGCGTCGACGGCGTGGGGCCGGGCAAGCTGCGCATCGCCGGAGTGCTGTCGCTGCACGGACAGAGCCGGGAGGTGACCTTCCCCGCTACCGTCGAGCAGCGCGGCGACTACCTGCACGCCAACGGCTCGTTGCGCTTCCGCCAGAGCGACTTCGGCATCACCCCCTACAGCTTCGGCAGCACCGTGCGCAACCGCGACGAGGTGGAGCTGGCGGTCGAGCTCGTCGCGGCGCCGGCGGCGGAGGCCGGCGCACGATAGCGCGCGCTCGCGCGCCGCATCCGCCCCATTCGTTCCCCGCTGGGCTCAGAGCGGCATCGCCGCCGTCAGTGGCGCCTGCCGCGCCGCCAGCTCGTCCATCACCTCGCCGACCTGCTGCCAGCCGGCGCGCATCAGGAAGGTGGTGTTGCGGCCGTAGGACTTGACGCCGAGCAGGAAGAAGCCCGGCTCGGGGTTGACCAGCGTCTCGATGCCATGGGCAGCTCTGGGCCAGGCAGTCGCCGCCACCACCACCGGCGGCGCAGAGCGCCGCCGAGAGGTTCATCGGCCCGCAGGTGGCGTAGCACTCGTGGACCTGGAGCTGGCGGTAGAGGCGGTGGTCGCCGACGTGCCGGTGAGCGACAGCACGCGGTCGACGATGACCTCCTGCGGCTGGAGCCGTCGCGGCGGCGGAGGGTGACCTCGAGCTGGCCACCCTCCGCGCGCAGGCGCCTCGACGACCACGCCGCGGTAGGCCCAGACCGCGGGCGAGCCGCCGCCGGCCAGCGCGGCGGCCGCCGCGCCCAGCCGCGCCCGCTCGGGCAGCGGGTCGTCGGCGGCCGCCTCGAAGCCCGGGCGCTCGTCGCGCAGGGCCCAGAGCACGCGCGTGCCGGGGGACGCTCGGCCAGCGCGGCGAGGTCGCGGGCGGCGGTCTGCGCCGAGTGGCCGGCGCCGACGAGCAGCACTGTGCGTCCGGCCCAGGCCTCCGCCGTCGCGCGCGAGGTCGGGGATGCGCCGCGACGATCTGCCGTCGCGCGCGCTCAACGCCCGCTCGCCGGGGGCCGGGATGCCGCCGTCGCCGAGGCGGTTGGGGTGGTCCCAGCTGCCGGTGCAGTCGAGCACGACGTCGGCGCGCTCGATCCGCTCGCTGCCTCCGCCCGCCGTCCTCGACGAGCAGGCGGAAGGGGTGCCCGGCACGCGCCGCGGTGCCGATCTCGTCGCTGCTTGACCAGCCCGTCGCGGCTCACCTCCACGCACCCGCGTCGCCGAGCCGCAGGTGGGGCGCGATCTCGGGCAGGGCGGCGAGCGGCGCCAGCACCCGCTCGACCAGCTCCCGGCCGGTGGGGCAGGCGTCGCCGCCGGGCACCTCCCGGCCTGCCGCGGCGAGCCGCCGCCGGGCCGCGGCGACACGTCGAGGTCCCACGGCGAGAACAGCCGCACGTGCCCCCAGTCGGCGACGCTGCGCCGGCCGGCACCGCGGCCGCCTCGTAGAGGGTGAACGGGGAGCCCGGCGTCGGCCGCGGCGAGGGCGGCCTCGAGGCCGATGGGGCCGGCGCCGAGGATGGCGACGTGGGGAGCGGATCGGCCATGCGTCGCTCCTCAAGGAAGTGGGTGGTCAGAATCGCGAGGCCGCCCGCTCCTTTGCGCGGCAGGACCTCGAGACAGGTCGTCCACCAGCCGCTCTCGATGGTGGTCGACGAACTCCTCCGGCAGACCTTCCCGCCGCATCTCGGCGGCCAGAGCGCGCGTGGTCGTAGGCGAGCTGGACCAGCTCGACGTCGATCGCCCTCGGCGCTCGCGGTCACCATGGCCTAGCGAACCCGCCGATCGCCGTCGTTGGCGGGCGGCCGATCACCCCGACGTTGGCCACGTCGCGGCCGGAGGGGAGGCGGCGGCCCAGTGGAGGCCGGTGTGGGTGCACAGGAGGCCGTCGGCGCGCTCCTCGCGGCAGGAGCATCGAGGAACGGCGGCGGCGGCTGGTGGAGCAGAACAGGAACTCGTTGACCCGCCGCGGCGAGCCGTGGACGAGCAGCAGCTCGAGCCCGCGCCGCGCCGGCGCGCCCCACCCGCACCCGCCGCCGGCGCGGCAGCGTCCCCATCCAGGCCTTGAACGCCGGCGAGCAGCCGGACGCGCCGTGTACCGGTAGGAGAGCCGCGCGAAGTGGTTGTCGCGGGGGTCGGTGTAGCCGCAGTTGCAGTCGTCGCGGCCGGCTGGCCAGCGACTCTTCGTAGTTGCCCTGCAGAGCGGGGGCCCGCACCTGGGCCCCGCGGCGAGCAGCGGCCGCACCTTCTCGGGATGCGGGCCGAAGGCGCCGAGGTCGCCGAGGCAGTAGATCGCCTCGGCGCCGCGGCGGCCGCCGCGGCGAGCAGCGCCGCCAGCGCCAGGTGGTTGCTGTAGACGCCGCCGAAGACGGCGATGCGCGCGAAGGGCCCCTCGACCGGCGCGCCGATCGGCGCGCTGGGTGAGCAGGGCACGCCGGGCCGCCGGCGCGCGCCGCCGGGCAGAGCGCCTCCCGGCCGCCGCGGCCGCCCGCCGGAACTCCGCCAGCGGCACCAGCCGCTCCCCCCAGGTGGCGAGACCGCGGTGGCGGGCGAGCCGCGCCCGCTCGGCGGCGCGGGGCCGCTCAGGGCGCCTCCCCGCTGCCGGCGCCGGCGCGCCGCGATGAGCCGTCGCGACACCGTTGTGTCGGGGGCCTCAGGTCCGGCAGCTCACGCCGTAGACGTGGCAGGTCCAGCAGGCGGGGTGGCCGAGGGGCGCCGCGCCGAGGGCGTCGGCGAGGGTCGGCCCCATGCTCGCCGACGGCTCGTTGACGAGGATCGGGCAGACCCACACCCCCTGGCCGGTGACCATCCGGCAGCAGCTGCACTGCAGGTGGTCCCAGCCGAGCGCTCCGGCGTCGTCGCCGCGGCCAGCCGCTGCCAGCTCGCGTAGGCGCCGCCGCGCTCCGCCTCGGCGCCGATGCGGAACATCGGCAGCAGCTTGAGCCGCGGCTTGCTCGATGCCGAGCGATCGCCAGCAGCGCGAAGAAGCGCTCCTTGCCTTGCGGCGGTGCCGTTGTCGTCGTAGACCTCGGTGGCGGTCACCACCGGGTTGAGCCCCACCGCCGCGAGGTTGCGGATCCCGGCCGGGGCGCGCGCGAAGGCGCCCGCGCCGCGGACGCGTCGTTGCTCGCCGCGTCCGGCGCCGTCGAGCGACACCCGCAGGTCGAGCGAGTAGCTCGCTGGCGTCGGCGATCGCCGCGCAGGCGCGCGGCAGCGCCCGGGGTCGAGCAGCAGGCCGTTGGTGAGCACCGTCGCCGGCCCGTAGCCGCGCGTCGCGGTGGCGAGGATCGCCTCCATCTCCGGGTTGAGGAACGGCTCGCCGCCGGTGAAGTAATACTCCTTGACCCCCAGCGCCGCGCCCTCCTCGAGGTGGGGGAGGACCTCGGCGAGGGTCATCATCTCGTGGGTGTGGTTGGTCGGCGAGCAGGAGACGAAGCAGTGCGTGCAGGCGAGGTTGCACAGCGTGCCGGCCACCTGGAACCAGAGCGTCTCGAGGGCGCCGAGCGCCACCCGCGGCGCCGCTGCCGCGCCTGCCCTCATCGGCAGCCCCCATGCCTGCGCACCGGGCACCCCCGGCTGGAAAGCCCCATCGGCGTCCTCCTGCCTCGCGTGTCGAGCGTGGGCGGGCGCGACGCACCCGCCCGTCACCGGGCCCGCGGCTCAGCAGGGCGGTGCACGCGCCGGCAGGCCGCGCGGAACCGCCGCTGCGGACGGCATCGCCGAGCCGGCGAGGGGCCGGCGATGCAACGCGAGCGCGGCGCGCAGCTGGCGGCGCAACGCCGCGAACCGCGGGTCGACGCCGCGCGCCGCGAGCCACGCCTCGAGGTCGGCGCGGCGGTCGAGGTCGGCGAGCGGTGGCAGCAGCACCGGCTCGAGCCCGGCCGCGGCGAGCTCGCGGGTGAGCGAGGCGCGCGTGCCGTGGCCGCACCAGCGCACCCTGCCCACCAGCGGCGCGAGCGGCACGCGCGCGGCGAGCAGGTAGACGCCGCCGTCGGGGGAAGGCCCGAGCACCACCCGCCGCGGCGAGGCCGCGAGCAGGTCGAGGGCGCGGCGCAGGAGCGCCAGCGAGATACCCGGCGTGTCGGTGCCGACGACCAGCAGCGGCGCCTCGGCGCCTTCGTCGGCGGGAGGAGACGTCATCGTTGCGGCGGCGAGCGCCGTCGCCAGCCGCTCGCCGAAGCCGGCGCCCTCCTGGGGCAGCCGCGCCACGCCGGGGACGAGCTCTGCGGCGGCCGGGGCGCAGACCACGGCGCGGCACCCGGCTCCGGCCGCCGCCGTCAACGCCTCGGCCAGACATGCGCTGTAGAGCGCGAGCTCGAGCTCACCGGCACCTGCCCCGAGGAGCCGACGGCGAGCGCGCTCGCGGTCGGGGCCGCGGGTGAAGACGAGCAGCGTCGGTTGCGGATCTGCCATTCGCTCTGCCGGCGGTGGTCGCGGCTCGCGCGGGCCGGGGCCCGCCGTGGCGGAGCTATTGTAGCCGCGAGCCGAGCTCGCCGCCGTCGTCTCCTCCACGTGGGCGCCCGCCGCGAGGGTACGGTTGCCGGCAGGCCGGACCACCGCCACCGGCGCTGCTAGGATGCGCGGCGTGAGCCGCTCCCCGGCGCCTTCGCGGCGCGCCCAGGCCGCCGCCGCATGATGCGCGCGCGACAGGCCGTCACGCTCGTTACCGGCGCCAGCGCCGGAATCGGGCGCGAGCTGGCGCGGCTGGCCGCCCCCGACAGCCGTTACCTGATCGCCGTCGCGCGCCGGCGCGATCGGCTCTCGGCGCTGCAGGAGGAGCTCGCCGCGGTGCATCCAGGCCTCGAGGTGCTGCCCTGGGCCTGCGACCTCACCGACGCCCGCGAGCGGCGTGCCCTGGTCGCCGGCCTCGCCGCCAAGGGTCTCGCCGTCGACCACCTGATCAACAATGCAGGCGCCGGCGACGCCGGGCCGTTCTACAGCCTCGATCGCAGCCGCCTGCAGGCTCAGGTCGAGCTCGACGTCGTCGCCGTGCACGACCTGCTGCTCGCCTTCGTGCCGGGCATGGTCGAACGCGGCTACGGCCGCGTGCTCAACGTCGCCTCCACCGCCGCCTTCCAGCCGCTGCCTTGGATGGCCACCTACGCGGCGAGCAAGGCGTTCGTGCTCCACCTCTCGGAGGCCCTGTCGGTGGAGCTGCGCGGCCGCGGCGTCACCGTCACCTGCCTGTGCCCGGGGCGCACCGCCACCGAGTTCTTCACCGCCGCGAGCGGCCACGAGCGCATCCTCTTCAACCGCATGCCCACCGCCGACGCTACCGCGGTGGCGCGCGCCGGCTACCAGGCGATGCTCGCCGGCCGGCGCCTGTTGGTGCCGACGCTGCGGGACCGGTTCACCGCCTGGACCGCCCGCGTCTCGCCGCGGTCGCTGGTGCTCGCCATCGCCGCGCGGCTGTTCCGACCGGAGGCGAGCTGATGCGCATCGCCGCGGTGGGATCGGCCTTCCCGCCGCACTACTACGACCAGGAGACGCTGATCGCGGCCTTCCGCGACCTCTGGGGGCAGCGCCACTTCAACCTCGAACGGGCGGAGCGGCTGCACAGGAACGTGCTCGTCGGCGGCCGCCACCTGGCGCTGCCGCTCGGCGAGTATGCCGGGCTCGACACCTGGGGCAAGGCCAACGACGCCTGGATCCGGGTGGCCCAGGAGGTGGGCAGCGAGGCGGTGCGCCAGGGCGTCGCCCGCGCCGGGCTCGGCCTCGACGCCGTCGACGCTCTCTACACCGTCACCGTCACCGGCGTCGCCACGCCGTCGCTCGACGCGCGGCTGCTCAACCGTCTGCGCCTGCGCCCCGACACCAAGCGGGTGCCCATCTTCGGCCTCGGCTGCCTCGCGGGTGCCGCCGGTATCGCCCGCGCCGCCGACTACCTCGCCGGCCACCCGCGCGAGGCGGTAGTGCTGCTTTCGGTGGAGCTCTGCTCGCTCACCTTGCAGGCCGCCGACCTCTCGATCCCCAACCTCATCGCCTCGGGTCTCTTCGGCGACGGCGCCGCGGCGGTGGTGCTGGTGGGAGCCGAGCACGCCATCAACGGCGGCGCCAGCGGACCGCGAGTGGTCGCCTCCGCCTCCTCGTTCTACTACGACACCGAGCGGGTGATGGGGTGGGACATCTCGGAGACCGGCTTCCAGGTGGTGCTCTCGGCGGAGGTGCCGGAGATGGTGCGGCGCCACCTGCGCGGGGACGTCGACGGCTTCCTCGCTCGCCAGGGCCTCACCCGCGCCGATATCGCGAGCTGGGTGGCGCACCCCGGGGGCCCCAAGGTGCTCGAGGCGATGCAGGAAGCGCTCGAGCTGCCTGCCGAGGCGCTGGCGGTCACCTGGCGCGGCCTGCGCGAGGTGGGGAACCTCTCCTCGACCTCGGTCCTGCTAGTGCTGCAGGAGACCATGGAGCAGCACCGTCCGCCCGCCGGCAGTTATGGGTTGCTGACGGCGATGGGCCCCGGCTTCTGCTCCGAGCTCGTGCTGCTGCAGTGGTAGGACTCCGGGATAACGTCCGGCCGCGATGCCGCCGTCCGCCCGCTGGTACCTGCTGCTGCTCGCCGCCGTGGCCCTCGAGCGACTCGGCGAGCTCGTGCTGTCGCGCCGTCACGAGCGGGCGCTGCGAGCACGCGGCGCGCTCGAGGCAGGGGCGTCGCACTACCCGCTGATGGTGGCGCTGCACGCCGCGACGCTCGCCGGCGCGGCGATCGAGGTGCTGGCCCTACGCCGCCCGTTCCTGCCGCCGCTCGCGGCAGCGATGCTCGTCCTCGTCGGCGCCACCATGGCGTTGCGCTACTGGGTGGTGGCAACGCTCGGCGAGCGCTGGACGACGCGGGTGCTGGTGCTCCCCGGGGCGCCGCGAGTCGCCGGCGGTCCCTTCCGCATCCTCCGCCACCCCAACTACCTCGCCGTCGCGGTCGAGGTGGTGGCCCTGCCGCTCGTGCACGCCGCCTGGATCACGGCGCTCGTCTGCGGTATCGCCAACCTGCTGCTGCTCGGCCGCCGCATCCGCGTCGAGGACTCGGCGCTCGCCGCCGCCAACGATCGCGCCGCCGCGGTCCCGGTGCGCTTCTTCGGCCGCGACGAGGTGGCGGCGGCGCTCACCCACGGCGGCGTCCTGGTGGGCGGCGACGGGCGCCACTTCCAGGTCCACGCCGGCCGTCGCGACGGTCCTGGGCAGGTCGAGGTCCACGCCGAGGACACCGACGTCTTCTACGTGCTCGCCGGCGCGGCGACGCTGGTCACCGGCGGCCGGGTCGCCGGCGGCACCGTGGTAGCGCCCGGCGAGGTGCGCGGCAGCTCGATCACGGGTGGCACGCCCCGCGCGCTCGTCGGCGGCGACGTCATCGTCATCCCGGCGGGAACGCCGCACTGGTTCGCCAGCGTCGAGGAGCCGCTCACTTACTTCGTGGTCAAGGCGCGACGGCCGGCAGCTCCGCCACCGGCGGGGGCGAGCCGCTGAACCCTCCTACCCGCAGGCGATACCCACGGTGCGGGGCGCCGGCACGGCCTCACCGCTAGAATCCCGCAATGGAGACCACCGTCGACCCCGCCGCCACCGAGATCCGCGCCGCCCTCGCCGAGATCGCGGCCGGCCTCGGCTACGAGGGGTCGTTCGGCCCCGGGCTGCGCCTGGTCGAGGATCTCCGTCTCGACTCGGTCGGTCTGCTCACGCTCTCGGTCGAGGTGGAGGATCGCTTCCACGTCTGCCTCGACGCCGAGGACGAGGCGGCAATCCGCACCGTCGGCGACCTCGAACGCGTGCTGCGCGCCAAGCTGAGGAGCTGAGGGTTGGCGGACACGCTCGGCAGGTGGCTCGAGCGTGCGGCGTCGCGGCCCGACCGCGGCGTGCTGCTGCTCGACCGGCGCGGGGAGGCGCGCCGCGTGTCCTGGCCCGAGCTGGTGGCGCGTGGCGAGCAGGTGGCCGCCGGGCTGCAGGCGCTCGGCGTCGCCGCCGGAGACCGTGTGGCGCTCGCCTTCCCTACCGGTGTGGGGTTCCTCGCCTCCTTCCTCGGCGTGCTGCGTGCCGGCGCCGTGCCGGCGCCGCTGCCGCCGCCGTCGCGCCTGGGCCACCTCGTCGAGCAGCAGAAGCGGCTGCGCGCGATGCTCGCGGCGGCGGTGCCGAGGGTGGTGCTCGTCGAGGCGGGGATCGAGCCGCTCCTGCGGGCTCCCGCGGCGGCTTGCTCCCTCCCCTTCGGCTGCCGCCAGCTGCGCGAGCTGCCGGTCTCGGCGGCCGCGGCCGACCCTCGGATCACCGACGAGGCACCCGGCCTCGTGCAGTTCTCTTCCGGCACCACCGCGGCGCCCAAGCCGGTCCTGCTGTCGCGGCGGGCGCTTGCCGTGCAGGCCCGACTGCTCAACGGGCTGTGGCCCGATCGCGACGGGCTCGTGCAGCGCGGGTTCTCCTGGCTGCCGCTACACCACGACATGGGCCTCGTGGGCTGCGTCCTGCCGGCGCTCGAGCGACCGGCCGACCTGGTCCTGCTGCCGCCCGAAGCCTTCGTGGCCAGGCCCGCGCTGTGGCTGCAAGGCATCTCCCGCACCGGCGCCACCGTCTCGCCGGCGCCCAACTTCGCCTTCGCCCACTGCATGCGGCGGGTGCGCGACGAGGAGCTCGCCGGCGTCGACCTCGGCGGCTGGCAGCTCGCGCTGTGTGGCGCGGAGACCATCGCGCCGGCGACCCTCGATGCCTTCGCCTCCCGCTTCGCGCCCTGGGGCTTCCGCCGTTCGGCTCTCACCCCGGTCTACGGGCTCGCCGAGGCGGCGTTGGCGGTCACCTTCGCCCCCTTGGACCGCACCTTCACGGCCCGCTCCTTCGCCCGTGCCCCGCTACTCGCCGGGCGGGCCGTGCCGGACGCCGGCGGGCGAACGCTAGCCGGCCTCGGGTTCCCGCTCCCCGGCTTCGCCGTGGCGGTGCGCGACGATGGCGGTCGCGACCTGCCGGCGGGCCGGGTGGGGGCGGTGTGGGTGCGCGGCCCCTCGCTGATGGCGGGCTACCTCGACGACCCCACCGCCACCGCGCGCGCGCTGCGCGATGGCTGGCTCGACACCGGGGACCTCGGCTTTCGCGACGAGGCGGGGGAGCTGTTCCTCGTCGGCCGCCGCAAGGACGTCGTCATCGTGCGCGGCCGCAACCACGCGCCGGAGGAGATCGAGGAGGCGGCATCTGCGGTGCCCGGGGTGCGGGCGGGCGGCGTCGCCGCCGTCGGCTGGCTCCCCGAGCAGGCTGATGGCGAGGAGCTGCTGCTGTTCGTCGAGCGCGCGCGTGGCGACGAGGTGGACGGCGTGGCTGCCCTCGCTTCCGCCTGCCGCGCCGCGGTACGCATGGCCGTGGGCGTCGAGCCGGCACGTATCGCCGTGCTCGCTCCCGGCGCGCTGCCGCGCACCTCTTCCGGAAAGCTGCGGCGCGCCGAGGCCTTGCGCCGCTGGCTCGCCGGCGAGCTGCCGGGCGCCACCTGGCCGCCGGCCGCCGCGCCGGGGCCGGGGTGAGCGCCCCGCCCGACGCCATCATCGTCGGCGGCGGCCCGGCCGGCCTGGCCGTGGGGCTCGCCATGCACCGGCGCGGGATGACGCCGCTGGTGCTGGAGCGGCGCCGGCCGCCGATCGACAAGGCGTGCGGCGAGGGGATCATGCCCGATGGCGTGGCCGCCCTTCGCGAGCTCGGCGTCGACCCTCCGGGCGTGCCCTTCCGCGGCATTCGCTACGTCGACGCCACCGGGGTCGCCGAGGCGCCCTTTCCCGGCGCCCCGGGCCGCGGCGTGCGGCGACTGGCGCTGCACACGGCGCTGGCGGCGGCGGTGGCAGAGGCGGGGATCGAGGTGCGCTGGGGGGCGCGCGTGGAAGCGGTGTCGCCTGGCGGCGAGGTACGGACGGCACAAGGGTCGTTGCGCGCCGCCTGGGTGGTGGGAGCTGACGGCCTGCTCTCCCACGTCCGCGGCTGGGCGGGCCTCGCCGGCCCGGCGCCTCGAAGGCGGCGCTTCGGCGTGCGCCGGCACTTCCGCCTGGCGCCCTGGGTCGACCTCGTCGAGGTTCACTGGGGACCGGCGGTCGAGGCCTACGTGACCCCGGTGGCCGCCGACGAGGTGGGAGTCGCCATGCTCTGGGAAGGCGACGGCGACGGTTTCGACGCCCTGCTCGCCCGTTTCCCCGATCTCGCGGCACGTCTCGCCGGGGCGCCGGTGGTATCGCGGGATCGCGGCGCCGGTCCCTTCCGCCAGCGCTCACGAGCCCTCACGAGCGGCCGGGTGGTGCTCGTCGGCGACGCCGCGGGCTACCTCGACGCCATCACCGGCGAGGGGCTCGGGCTGGCGTTCCACCAGGCCTCGGCCCTCGCGGACGCGCTCGCGCGCGGCGAGGTCGCCGCCTACGCACGGGCCTGCCGGCGCCTCGCGCGCTTCGGCGATGCGCTCACCGAGGCGCTACTCTTCTGCGAGCGCCACCCGGCGTTGCGGTGCCGCGTCGTGCGCGAGCTGGGGCGGCGGCCGGAGCTCTTCTCGCGCCTGCTCGGGGCCCACGCTCGCCAGTTGCCCCTGCGCAACGTGGGGCTCGTCCCGTTCGCCGCCATGGTCGCGGCCCTCCTCCGCGGCTGAGCGCGCGGAGATAAGATGGCGCGAGCGCCTGCGCCTGTGCCATGACCTCCCAGACCCTGGCTGCCGAACGACTGCCGGCCGCGGGTTCGCTGACGTCGCCGAGCCCCAACCTGGTGCTCTACGACGGCGTCTGCGGGCTGTGCAACCGCCTCGTGCGCTTCCTGCTGCGCATCGACCACCGCAACGTCCTCTGCTTCGCACCGCTGCAGGGACCGACCGCGGCGCGGCTCGCCGAGCGCCACGGCTTCTCGCTCGACGTCGAGACGCTGGTCTACGTGCGCAGCTTCGGTCTCAAGCACGAGCACGCCTACGATCGCTCGGACGCCGTGTTGCGGCTGCTCGGGGACGTCGGCGGCGTCTGGTGGCCACTGTCGCTGCTGCGAGTGCTGCCGCGGTTGCTGCGCGACGCCGTCTACGACTGGATCGCCCGCCATCGCTACCGGTGGTTTGGCAAGTACGACAGCTGCCCGCTGCCGTCGCCCGAGCAGCGCGCGCGCTTCTTGCCGTGAGATGCCGACGACGCCGAAGCTCCCAGGCCGCCGCCGAGGGGAGCCAGGCCCCGCGGGCCTGCCGTGACGGCGGTGCTGGCGGCGCCACGGGCAGCGAGCGGGGCGGCAGCCGTCGCGGGTCGCCCGCGCCAGCGGGGCTGAGAGCCTGAGCGGTGCAGCAGTACCTCGACCTGCTCCGTCACGTCCTCGCGAACGGCGTCGAGAAGGAGGACCGCACCGGCACCGGCACGCTCTCGACCTTCGGCTGGCAGATGCGGTTCGACCTCGCGGCGGGCTTCCCCCTCCTCACCACCAAGCGGGTGCACACCCGGTCGATCGTCCACGAGCTGCTCTGGTTCCTCGCCGGCGACACCAACGTCCGCTCGCTGCAGGCGCACGGGGTGACCATCTGGGACGAGTGGGCCGACGCGCGCGGTGAGCTGGGGCCGATCTACGGGCGCCAATGGCGTGCCTGGCCCACCGCCGGCGGTGGCGCCGTCGATCAGCTGGCAACGGTGATCGCGGGCATCCGCCGCGACCCCGACTCGCGGCGTCACCTGGTGTCGGCGTGGAACGTCGGCGAGCTGCCGGCGATGGCGCTCGCGCCCTGCCACGTGCTCTTCCAGTTCTGGGTCGGTGCTCCCGCCGCCGGCGATCCCCGGCGCCGGCTGTCGCTGCAGCTCTACCAGCGCAGCGCCGACGTCTTCCTCGGCGTGCCCTTCAACATCGCCTCCTACGCGCTGCTGCTGGCGATGGTGGCGCAGGTGACGCGCTACGCTCCGGGCGAGCTGGTGCACACCCTGGGCGACGCGCACCTCTACCGCAACCACCTCGAGCAGGCGCGGCTGCAGCTCGAGCCGCCAGCCGCGCGCGCTGCCGCGGCTGCACCTCGAGCCCTGCGCGACGCGAGCTCGACGAGTTCGTCTACGAGGACATCGCCATCGAGGGCTACGACCCGCACCCTGCGATCAGGGCGCCGATCGCCGTATGAAGGTGTCGCTGATCGTGGCGATGGCCGAGGGAGGCGTCATCGGTCGCGCCGGCGCCCTGCCTTGGCGGCTGCCGGCCGATCTCGCGCGGTTCCAGCGCGTGACGATGGGGCACCACCTCGTCGTCGGCCGCCGCACCTGGGAGTCGATCGGCCGCGCCCTTCCCGGACGGCGGATCCTGGTCGTCACCCACGAGCCCGGGAAGATGATGCTGCCCGCCAGCGTGACGGCGGTCGGCTCGCTAGCCGAGGCCCTCGCGTGCGCCGCCGCGGCTGGCGACGACGAGGCGTTCGTCGCCGGCGGCGCCAGCCTCTACCGCGAGGCGCTGCCGCGCGCCGATCGGCTCTATCTGACGCGAGTGCACGCGACCCTCGACGGCGACACCACCTTTCCCTCCGTCGACCTTTCCGGCTGGCGCGAGCGGGAGCGGGAGGACACCCCCGCCGACGAGCACAACCCCTATGGGACGACCTTCCTGGCGCTGGACTCGCCTGCCGCCGCGGAGGACGCCAGCCGAGAGCGGTCGCGCTAGGGCTTGCCGTGGCAGCGTCGAGCCAACGACCGCGCGGCCACCGGCGGCCGCGAGGGCACGCTCGGAGGCGGCGGCTCGGCGGGCACGGCGAGCCTGGTCCCCGCCGCAGCTCCCCCCGAGGCCGCGAGGAGCATCACCCCGGCCCCGGACCACAGCAGGCTCCGCTTGTGCATGGCCCCCGTGCCCCTAGCTCGCGGCGACCGCGGATCCCCGGCGACGGAGAGAGGGCGGTCTGGGCGTCATGGCGGACGTCTTCCCGGTGCGAGCACGCGCCGGGTTCCGTACCAAGAGGCGTGCCACCCCGGGCTTGGCCCCCGCATCGAGGCATAACTCGTTCCGTGTCAGGGCGCTAGGTCGGCCCACCGGGGCGGCCGGCGCGACCGCAGGGGTCAGGGGGCGACCCTGGCCGCCGGTGCGGAGGGGCTTGGCGGGTCAGAGGACGAACCCCCGTGGGCTTGCCAGCTCGCCTCCGCGGGCGGTGGCGTCCCCGGCCGGAGGGTACAATCCGCGGTTCGATGCGCCGCCCGACGACCCCACCCGACTGGTCGCGATTCGTGGCCGCAGAGCGGCCGCTCGTGCGCTTCTCGCCTCACGCGCGGCACCGGCTGGCGCTGGGCTACGCCAACACCTACCACGTCGGGATGTCGAGCCTCGGCTTCCAGCGCACCTTCGAGCTGGTGCATCGCCGCCCCGGGTGGGCGTGCGAGCGCTTCTTCCTCGACGGCGAGGGCACACCTCGCACCCTCGAAACCGGCACGCCGATCGGCGATTTCGGCTGCGTCGCCTTCTCGCTCTCCTTCGAGGAGGACTACGTCAACCTGCTGCGGTTGCTCGATCGCGCGCGAGTCCCGCTGCGTAGCGCCGCCCGCGGTCCCGGCGACCCGCTGGTGCTGCTCGGCGGCTCCTGCGCCGCCATCAACCCGTTGCCGATGGCGCACTTCGTCGACGCCTTCCCGCTCGGCGCGGCGGAGAACCTGCTGCCGGCGCTGCAGGCCGCGCTCGAGGAGGAGCCCGACCGCGAGGCGGTGCTGCGGCGCCTCGCCGCCACCCCTGGCTTCTTCGTTCCCGCCCACCATGACGCGGGCGAGCTCACCGAGGCCGACGGCAAGCTGCGCAAGCTCGAGCTCACCGCCGAGCAGATGCGGCAGCCGGGAAACCTGCCGAGCTCGGTGATCGTCACGCCGCACACCGAATTCCGCGACAAGGTGCTGATCGAGATGTCGCGCGGCTGTCCGGAGAAGTGCCGCTACTGCTGGGCGACCTTCGGCATGGGCAAGTTCCGCTGGCATCCCACGGAAGCCATCCTCGCCGCCATGGACGGGGCGCGCGCGGTGACCGACCAGCTCGGCTTCGTCGCCACCGCGGTGGGCGACCACCCGGAGGTCGAGCGCATCCTCGCCACCGGCGTCGAGCTAGGCTTCCGCTGCTCGGTGTCGTCGATCCGCATCCCGGCGGTGACCGCGGGTGTGCTCGCCGCCCTCCATGCCTCCGGCGATCGTGCCATCACCTTGGCGCCGGAGACCGGCAACGACGCGTTGCGCCTGAAGATGGGCAAGCACGTGAGCAACGCCCTCCTCCTCGACAAGGTGCGTCTCATCGCCGCCGCCGGCTTCACGCAGCTCAAGCTCTACTTCCTCGTCGGCCTGCCCGATGAAACCCTCGACGACGTGCGGTCGATCCTCGACCTCGCCGCCGAGGTGCGCGCGATCTTCAGGTCGCAGGCTTCGCGCAGCGGGGTGATGGGGCACCTCCACCTCGGCGCCAACGTGCTGGTGCCCAAACCCTACACGCCCTGGCAGCGCCATCCGATGCCGCCCCGGCGCGAGCTCGAGGAAAAGGTGACGCTGCTTCGCAAGGGCGTGGCGCGGATGCCCAACGTCTCCTTGGGCCCGCTGTCGATCCGTCAGGCCGTGTGGCAGACCTACATCTCGAAAGCCGGTCCCGAGGCCGCCGAGCCGCTCGAGCGCGCGGCCCGGGGACAGCACCTCGCTTCGCTGCTGCGCGAGTTCCACGACAGCATCGCCGCCGAGGTGTTCGTGCCGCTCGCCGGCGACCTGCGCTGGCACTTCCTGCGCACCGGTTGAGCGTCGCGCGCCTGCCGTACCACCGTTGGCATGTACGAGCGCCACCGGCGTCCCCTTCCGGGGACGCTGCGTCGCAGAGCCGTTTCGGCTGGCCTGGGCAAGACTTTGACGTCGCAGGGGTTGGCGATCCACCTCGGGGCGCCGGCGGCGCTGGCATGCGTGCTGCTGTCGCCCGCGATCAGGAGGGTCCCAGTCATGCCCAGGAACACACGGCATCTCGGCGTTCCGGCCCTGGCTCTCATGCTCGCCGCCTGCAGCAGCAGCGGCCCGTTACGGGTGGTGGTGGATCCCTCGCTGGCGACCGCGGAGGTCTACGACGTCCGTGGCATGACCAACCGGCACTGGGGCCAGTCGCTCTCCTTCGGCAGCTTCGCCACCGAGAAGACGCGCGTCGGCGAGAGCTGGACATGGACTGCTGGCCTGTTCGACGTCGCCGCCGGCAAACGGGTGCAGCCCTACCGCTTCGTCTTCGTCGGCGAGCAGGGGGAGCGCTGGCAGGTCGAGTGCCGCGCCCAGACACCTATCCTCCGCCAGCACGGCGCCCACGGCTCCTGGGAGCTGCCGCTCGGCGAGACACGGTTGGGCTGCGCGCTGCGCGCCCCTGACGAGCGCGTTCACGCGCTCGCCGTTGCCGGCACCGGCCTGGACTTCCGCGGCGAGGCCTTCTTCGAGGAGACGCCGATCACCATCCTGGCGCTGCACGAGGTGCCCGACCGCGAGGGACGGCCGCGCCGCGTCCCCGCCGTGCTCGGCTACGAGCTGCGGCAGGGGGACCGCGTGCTCGGCAGCGTCGACCTGCTCGGCCACGGGCGCGTCTACCTGGCTCGCGACCTGGCACCCGCGGAGCGCGTGCCGGTGGCGATGACGGCCACAGTGCTGATGTTCTTGGGCGCGGCGTGAGGCGCGGCCGTCGCAGCTCCCGACGCGCCGATCACGGCTCGCCGTCCGGCACCAGCACCTGCAGCCGCTCGGCGGCCACGCGCACGGCCACCGGCAGCACCTCGCGGCAGGGATCGCCGTCGACCTGCAGCGGCAGCTCGCGAGGCCCCGAGAGCTCCACCTCGGCGACGCAGGCGGAGAGCACGTCGGCGCGTTGGAGGTGGCGGCCGCGCACCATGTCGCCGGCGAAGCGCAGGGTGGCGAGGCGGCCGCGGCTCTTGAGCAGCACTACCTCCAGCCAGTCGTCGTCGCAGCGCGCCCCAGGCGCCATCGCGAACGGCCCGCCGTAGAGCGGGATGTTGCAGACCGTCGCGAAGCCACCCTCCACGAGCTGGCCGTCGAAGCGCACCGTCACCGGCGGGAAGGGGTAGCGCCACCAGTCGGCCAGGCCCTGCGCCAGCACCGCCGCCCGCCCCCAGCGCGCCTTGAGCTCTCCGGACAGCGACGCCATGATGGCGGCGTCGAGCCCGGCCGACACCATCATCAGGAACGGCGTCGCACCGCACAGCCCGACCGCCAGCGGCCGGCGGCGGCCGGTGGCGAGGGCGCGGGCCGCGGCCAGCGGATGCCTGGGGATCCCGAGCGCCCGCACCAGCACGTTGGTGGTGCCGGAAGGGAGCGGCCCGAGCGCCACTTCGCTGCCGAGCAGGCCGGCAGCCACCTCACGCAGCGTGCCGTCGCCGCCGACCGCGAAGACGCTCTCGACGCGCCCCTCGGCGGCGAGGCGTGCGGCGAGAGCGGTGGCGTCCCCGGGGGCCGCGGTGGGCACCGCCTCCACCTGCCAGCCACCGGCGGCGAGCGCAGCGCACAGCCTGTCGCGCAACCGCGCCGCCCGGCGGCGCCCGGCGGCCGGGTTGTAGAGCAGCGCTCCGCGTCTCATGCCGCGGCGTCGCGCCCGGCGCTCAGAACAGGCTCCGCGCGCCCCGGACCGGGTAGCCCAGGTGCTCGTAAGCGCGACGAGTGGCGACGCGACCGCGCGGCGTGCGCTGCAGGAAGCCCTCCTGGATGAGGAAGGGCTCGTAGAGGTCCTCGAGCGTGCCGCGGTCCTCGCCCACCGCCGCGGCGAGGGCGTTGAGCCCCGCCGGGCCGCCGTCGTAGTGCTGGATCAGGGTGTCGAGGATCTTGCGGTCGACCTCGTCGAAGCCGTGGTCGTCGACCTCGAGCAGCGCCAGACCGCGCCGCGCCGCCTCGCGATCGATGGTGGCGGCGCCGTCCACCTGCGCGAAGTCGCGCACGCGCCGCAAGAGCCGGTTGGCGATGCGTGGCGTGCCGCGGCTGCGGCGCGCGATCTCCAGCGCCCCCGGCTCGTCGACTGGGATGCGCAGCAGCGTCGCCGAGCGCGCGACGATGCGGGCGAGCTCCTCGGGGGAGTAGAAGTCGAGCCGGTGGACGATGCCGAAGCGTGCCCGCAGCGGCGCCGTGATCAGGCCGGCGCGGGTGGTGGCGCCGACCAGGGTGAAGCGCGGCAGCTCGAGCTTGACGGTGCGCGCCGCCGGCCCCTGGCCGAGCACGAGGTCGATCTGGAAGTCCTCGAGGGCGGGGTAGAGGATCTCCTCCACCGAAGGTCCCAGGCGGTGGATCTCGTCGATGAACAGCACCTCGCCCGGCTCGAGGTTGGTGAGGATCGCCGCCAGGTCGCCGGCGCGCTCGAGCACCGGGCCCGAGGTCGAGCGCAGCGGCTTGTCCATCTCGTGGGCGACGATGTGGGCGAGGGTCGTCTTGCCCAGGCCCGGCGGACCGAACAGCAGCACGTGATCGAGCGGCTCGCCGCGCGCACGCGCCGCCTGGATGAACACCCGCAGGTTATCGACGATCTTGCGCTGCCCGACGTACTCGTCGAGCTGGCGCGGCCGCAGCGACTGCTCGAGCTGCACCTCCTCGGCGTCGGGTGCGCCGGTGAGCAGGCGCGGCGCGTCGGGCATGCCCTGGATTGTAGCGGTCGCCGCGCCCGATCGACGCTACAATCCGCCCGCCGTCCCCGCTGCGTCCTCTCGCCGTCCGCGACCACGGAGGCCCTGCCATGCACCCCAACCGCGTCCTGCTGCGCGCCGGTTTCCTGCTCTTCGCGCTCGCCCTCGTCACCGGTTTCGCCGTCCCCGCCTTCCTCAATCAGCGGATGGCGGTCAACTCGCACGTCAGCGGGGTGCTCAACGCCCTGCTGCTGGTGGCGCTCGCCCTCGCCTGGGAGGCGTTGCACCTCGGCGCCGGCCGCGGCCGCCTGGTGCGCGGGCTCTTCCTCTACGGCACCTACGCGAACTGGGGCAGCACCGCGCTCGCCGCCGCCTGGGGGACCAGCCGCCTGACGCCGCAGGGGGGTGGCGGCTTCACCGGCGCGCCCTGGCAGGAGGCGGTGGTCGCGACCCTCCAGGTCTCGCTCGCCCTCGCGATGCTGCTCGGCGCCCTCCTGGTGCTCGTCGCCCTGCGGCCGGCCGGCGCCTCCGGCGCGGCCGCTCGCTAGCCACGACGCTCCCGGTCTGCCGCGGCGCGCCGCCCGGGCCGGCGGCACGTCAGTCCGCGCGCCGGGCATTCGCCGGCGCGCTGCCGGCAATCCGCCAGGCGGGAACCGCGCAGGCGCCGAGGGCCACCGCCGCCAGCGCCGGGGCCACGCTGGCGAAGATCGGAGGATCGTGGGCGGAGACGCCGATGAGGAGCACCGCGAGCAGCCGCGATCCGGCAAGCGCCAGCACCATTCCGGCGGCCAGCCCGATCGCCACGAGGGCAGCCCCTCATCAAGAATCAGGCGCCCGACGTCGCGCCGCGCCGCGCCCAACCATGCGGATGCCGATCTCGCGCCGGCGCTCGCGCACCAGGCCGTTCCCGGCGCCGCTGACCCGCGCCCGGCGGCGTCTTCCGCCGATCGACCCGTGGCGGTGGGCCTCGGGCCCGGGGCGAGCGCGCCGCAACCGCTGGCGCTTGCCGTGCTCACAGCCGCAGCTCCCGGAAGCACCGCGGCAGCTCGGCGGTGAAGGCCACCTTCCTGCCGCTCACCGGATGGATGAAGCCCAGGTGCTGGGCGTGGAGTGCCAGCCGGCCGATGGGATCCTCGCCCGCGGTGCCGTATATCGGGTCGCCGACCACCGGGTGGCCGGCGCTGGCGAGCTGGACCCGGATCTGATGCCGGCGACCCGTCTCGAGGGTCAGCTCGAGCAGCGCGTAGCGGCGGCCCGAGGCAAGGGTGCGGTAGTGCGTTATCGCCAGCTTCCCCCCGGCGTCCTCGGTTGGCCGCACCCGCAGGTCGCGATCCTCGACGAGCGCCGA
The DNA here is from genome assembly GCA_963837455.1 of Thermoanaerobaculia bacterium. Lineage (GTDB taxonomy): Bacteria > Acidobacteriota > Thermoanaerobaculia > Multivoradales > JAIOJS01 > DASYQD01. The sequence goes on from CAWINM010000001.1 coordinate 1,434,426, forward strand.
GCGGAGCGTGCCGCGCGGCGGGCGCGGTTTGCCCTCGACGATGGCGACGTATTCGCGATCGACCGCGTGCGCGGCGAGCAGCTCCTGCAGGCGATCGCGCACGTACGGGCTCTTGGCGAACACCAGCACTCCGGAAGTGTCGCGATCGAGACGGTGCACGTGGTGCACGCGGGGCGCTTCGGGGCGCGCCCCCGCGTAGCGGTTGAGAAAGGTCTCGGCGGTCTCGTGCAACACCACCCGGCTGGGCACGGTCAGCAAGCCGGCGGCCTTGTCGATGACGATGAGGTCGGCGTCCTCGAAGAGGATGCGCACCCGCGGGTCGAGCGGGCGGACCGGCTTGGCCGCCACCTCCACGCGATCGTCCTCGCCGATGGCTCGCTTCGCCACTCGCTCGGGCGCGCCGTTGACGCGCACCCGATCGCTCTTGAGCATCCGCCGCATGGTCGTCGAGGAGGCGGACGGGAATCTCTGGCGGAGCACGTCGAGCAGCGTCGGCCGCGGCGGGGCGTCCACCCCTGGCAAGCTACCATGCGGCGCGGTCTCCGCCGGGGGGCGCCGCGTCGCCCCGTCGTGCTACAGCCGCGCCAGCCTCTTGAGGGCCAGCCGCAGCAGCTCGGGCACGGTCGCGGACGCCGCCTCGCGCCGCACCTCGGTGAGCGCGCGCTCGGCATCCCCGCGCCGGTAGCCGAGGTTGACGAGGGCAACGAGGAGGTCCTCGTCGTCGGGCTCCGCCGGCGCCGCCGCGGCTGCCGCCGCCAGCTCGGCGGCCTTCTCGCGCAGCTCCAGCACCAGGCGCTCGGCGGTCTTCCTGCCCACGCCGGGAGTGCGCGTGAGGCGTCCGACGTCGCCGGCGGCAAGGGCACGCAAGAGCTCCTCGGGGGGCAGCCCCGAGAGGATCGCCCGCGCCAGGCGCGGGCCCACTCCCGAGACGGTGATCAGCCGCTCGAAGAGGGTGCGCTCGCGCTCGCTGGCGAAGCCGTAGAGCGCGAGGGCGTCCTCGCGCACGTGCATGTGCACGAAGAGCGAGACCTCTGCCTGCGGCGCCAGACGCTGCAGCTCGTAGTAGGTCGAGAGCGGCACCGAGAGGCCATAGCCGACACCGTGGACGTCGACCACCGCCACTTCCGGCGTCAGCGAGAGCAGCCGGCCGCGAAGCTGCGAGATCACGCCAGCGCCCGCGCCAGGTCCGCGGCGAGGTCGTCGGGGTCCTCGATCCCCACCGACAGCCGCACCAGGCCGTCGGCGATGCCGAGGGCGGCACGTTCCTCGGCCGCCAGCGCGCGGTGGGAGGTGAGCGCCGGCACGCCGACGCCGCTCTCCACCCCGCCGAGGCTGGGAATGAGCTGCCACAGCCGCAGCCGGTCGAGCATTCGCCGCGCCGCCGTCACGCCCCCTCGCAGCTCGAAGGCGAGCATGCCGCCGCCGCCGCGCATCTGCCGCTGCGCCACCGGGTCGTGGCCGGGGTAGCGCACCCGTGCCACCGCCGGGTGGGCGGCGAGCGTGGCGGCCAGCCGCGCCGCCGTCGCCGACTGGCGCTCGACGCGCAGCACCAGCGTCTTCATGCCGCGGCCGACGAGGAACGCGGCGTGGGGATCGAGGCAGCCGCCGCCTAGCATCTCCACCTGGCGCACGGCGGCGATCAGCTCGCCGCCGCCCGCCACCGCGCCGGCGGTCACGTCGCTGTGGCCGGCGAGGTACTTCGTCGCGCTGTGCACGACGAGATCGGCGCCCAGCGCCAGCGGGCTCTGCAGCACCGGCGTGGCGAAGGTGTTGTCGACGAGCAGAAGGGTACCGCGGGCGCGGCAGGCGGCGGCCAGGGCGGCGAGGTCGCAACAGGAGAGCAGCGGATTGCTGGGGCTCTCGAGCAACACCGCGCGCGGCGCCCGCGCCGCGCCGCTGACGGCGGTGGCGAGCTCGCCGAGCAGGGGTCGCTGCATCTCCACCGCGGGATGGCGCGCCGCCAGCCAGCCGAGCAGGCCGTGAGTGCCGCCGTAGAGCTCGCGCGCGGCGAGCAGGAGGTCGCCCGCCCGCAGCACGGCGGCGAGCGCGCCGGCGATCGCCGCCATGCCGGAGGCGAAGGCAACGGCATCGGCCGCTCCCTCGAGGGCAGCCAGCTTCTCCTCCACCGCCCGCACCGTAGGGTTGCCGTAGCGACTGTAGAGGCCAGCCAGCTCGCCGCTGCTGAAGGCCTGCTCGAGCTCGTCGACGCTGCCGAAGAGGAAGGGCGCCGTCTGGTACACGGGCACCACGGCCGGCCGGCGTGGCGCCGCCTGGCGCTCGCCGGCGTGCACGGCGCGGGTGGCGGGGTGGAGGGGCCGCTCGCTCATCGCCGCCCGCACTCTACGGGAGAATCCGCCGCGCCCGACGCCCTCCCGGTGCCTTGTCGCGACTCCGGGCCCCTCCCCCCGGCCAGGGGAGCGGGAGGTCGTGGAGTGAAGAGCGGCAGAGCAGGTCAGCCGCGCCGCGGCGTCGTCTCCATCCCCTCGATGCCCATCGTCTTGAGCAGCTGGGGGTCGTAGGTGACGCCGAGCTCCTGCTTGCGGGCATTGATCAACGAGGTGATGAGGGCGTTGATCTGCTCCTCCTCGAGCTGCTGGCGGAGGCCGTCCTTCTGCTCCGCGAACTGCTTGGGATCGACGCCGGTGTGCGACGCCACCTGGTAGAGGACAGCGCTACCCGACACCGCGATCGGCCCGTTGAGGGAGCCCACCGGCTGCGCCATCGCGGCCTTGGCGACGTCGGGGGCGTAGCCGAGCCCGGGAACGACGGCGCCCTCGCCGAACTCCTGGCTCTCCTGCACGCCGAGGCCGAGCTGCGTCGCCACGGCGTCGAGGGTCGCCGCCGCGCCGAGCGCCTGGCGTGCCTGCTCGAGGCGGCTGAACGCCTGTTGGCGCTGCTTCTCCTGCTCGACGCCGCGACGCACCGCCTCGCGCACTTCGGCAAGGGCGGGCAGGTGCGGCGCCTTGGTCTCGGCCAGGCGCAACACGACCCAGCCGCGCGGCGTCCGCAGCGGCGCCGAGACCCCCCCCTTCTCCAGCTGGAAGGCGGCGGCGTTGAGCTCCGGCGCGGCGCCCAGCGGGGTCACCGCTCCCTGCCGCGCGAAGGGCTCCGTGCTGCCGAATTCGAGCCCCGCCTGCGACGAGAGCTCCTGCATTCTCTGCCGGGCATTGCCACCGGCCCTGGCGACGTCCGCGGCGAGGCTCTTTCCTTTCTCCTCGGCCTGCTGCGCGGCGCGCTCGGCGCGGAGGCGGGTGCTCACCGCCTGGCGGACCTCCTCGAACGAGCTGTGCGTCGCCGCCTTCTTCTCCTCCACCTGGATGACGTGGAAGCCGTACTGCGTCTGCACCGGCCCCACGACCTTGCCGATCGTGGCGTCGAAGGCGGCCTTCTCGAACGCCGGCAGCATGCGGCCGCGGCCGAACCAGCCGAGGTCGCCGCCGTTGGCCGCCGTGCCGGTGTCCTTGGAGAGCGCGCGCGCCACCTGCGCAAAGTCCTCGCCCGACTCGAGCCGCGCCATCACCGCCGCCGCTGCCGCCGCCGAGTCGACGAGGATGTGGCGGGCACGCACCTGCTCGGGCTGCGTGTAGTCGTCGACGTGCTGCTGGTAGTAGTCGCGCAGCTCCGGTTCCGTGAGCGGCAGGTCCTGCGCCAGCTTGGACTGGTCGACCAGCAGGTAGTCGGCGACGCGCTGCTCGGGCACCCGGTACTGCTCGCGGTGCTGGTCGAAGAAATGCTGCAGCTCGGCGTCGGAGACCGCCACCTGACCGACGCTGGCGGCGAAGGGGATGGAGACGAAGCGCAGCTTGGTCTTCTCCACCTGCTGTCGGTAGCGGTCGGCGACGTCCTGGTCGGAGACCACCACCGCGTGCTCGAGAGCGTCGACGAGCCGCTCGAGCATGAGCTGCTCGCGCACCGATTGCTCGAACGCCTCCGGAGAGTAGCCGAGACGTTGCACCACGCGCTGGTAGCCGGCGCTGCCGATGAAGGCGCCGCTGCTGTCCTGGAAGACGGGCATGCGGACGATGTAGCGACGCAGCTCGGCGTCGGAGACGGCGAGGTCGAGCTTGTTCGCCTCGTTGAGCAGGATGCGGCTCGACACCAGCTGGTTGAGTGCCTGCATCGGCAGCCGCAGCTGCTTGGCGAGGTCGGGAGTGAAGCGCTCGCCGAGCTGCTGGCGTGCCCGATCCTCGAGCCGCTGGTACTCGCGCTGGTAGTCCTGGTAGGAGATCCGCTCGCTGCCCACCGTCGCCGCCACGTTCTGGGCTCCGCCGGCGCCGAGGCGGGAGCTGCGCCCGAAGTCGACGAAGACGAACAGCACGAAGATGGCGATGACGACCCAGAGGATCCAGGCCAGGTACTTCATCGAGTCGCGCAAGACTTGCAGCATGGGGTCCCTTTCCTGTGCGGGGGAAGTCCGACCGGGCAGCAGCGCGGCGGCCGACAGGGGGCGAGCAACTGTAACAGCGGCCACCACGGTGTCGCAACCCGGCCCCGGCCGCCCCTGGCGCCGCGGGGGTGGTATATTGCCGCCGGGTGGAGTCGCCGCCAGTTGAGCCCTGGACGCAACCCCGGCAAGCACCGGGACTGGTACAAGGTATCGGTCGATACCCTTCGCGGCTGGGGCTTCTTCCTGTTGCTGCTGGCCGTCGCCGGTGCCGGCTACGTCGGCTTCCGCGCCTGGGAGCGTTACGCCATCCAACGCGAGGCGGCGCGCGCCATCGACGACGCCCGGGTGCTCTTCCAGCGCCTGCGTAGCGAGCGCAGCTTCAGCGGCCTGCGCAACGAGGTCGACGCCGCCTGGAGCGGTATCGAGGAGGCCCGCGCTCTCTACGCCAGGTCGCGCTTCGACGACTCCCTGGCCAAGGCCGAGCGCAGCCGCGAGATGCTGCTCTCGCTGCTCGACGCCTCGCGCCAGAGCCACGACGGTGGCGAGGCGCAGTTCATCGCCGTGCAGGGGCGGGTGGAGTTTCGCCGCGCCGACCGCGGCGAGTGGGAGCAGGCCCGCGGCCGGGTCATGCTGCGCCCCGGAGATTACGTGAAGACCGGCACCTCCGGCTCGGCAGAGATCATGTTCGGCGACGGGACGCTCTACACGGTGCGCTCCGACACCCTCTTCCTGGTCAGCGCTCGCGCCGCCGGCGAGCAGGGCAAGAAGGTGGAGCTGCAGTACGGCTGGATCAACCTCAACACCGCCCAGAGCAGCAGCAAGGTGGCGACGCCGCAGGCGGAGGCGGTGGTCGCCGACCAGTCCGAGGCGGTGGTCTCCTACGATGAGGGCAAACGCGAGGGTCGCTTCTCGACCTACCGCGGCGCCATGGACGTCAGCACCGGCAGCGAGGTGCGGCGCATCGCGGCGTTGCAGACGGTGCGGCAGGCATCCGGCAAGCTGTCGTCGGTGGAGACGCTTCCCGGCGCCCCCAAGCTGCTGCACCCGGAGGAGAACGCGGATTTCGACTCCGACACGCAGAAGCAGTTGCGACTGGGCTGGGACGGCGTGCCCGGTGGCGAGCGCTACGCCCTGCAGGTCTCGCGCAACCGCCTCTTCGTCGACAACGTCATCGACGTCGCCGATCGCCGCTCGACGACGGCCACGCTCGGCATCCAGGGAGAAGGAACCTTCCTCTGGCGGGTGGCGGCGGTCGCCAACGGCAGTGTGCGCGGCCCCTGGAGCGCCCCCGGGCGCTTCCGCATCGTCTCCGGCCGCGCCGGCGGCGGCAGCGGCGACAAGGAGCCTCCCGAGCTGCTGGTGCAGGAGATCCAGTCCTACGGCTCGATCTTCATCGTCAGCGGCCACACCGAGCCGGGAGCCACGGTGACCATCAACGACGAGTCGGTGACGGTGCAGGCCGACGGCGGCTTCACCAAGACCATTCAGCTTGCCCAGACGGGGTGGGCGTTCCTGGACGTGAAGGCGGTCGACGCCTCCGGCAACCAGGCGACCCACCGCGCCCGGGTCTTCGTGGAAAGCCTGTAACCCGCGCCGCCCGGCGGCGCACCAACTCCCGCCTGCGGCGCCAGCGGCGGCGCCAGGAATGCCAGTGAGGCGCCCATGGGGATGTCCGTGCTCCGCTACTTCTCCAACGACCTCGCCATCGACCTCGGTACCGCCAACACCCTGGTGTTCGCGCGCAGCCGCGGCATCGTCGTGCGCGAGCCCTCGGTGGTGGTGATCAACAAGGTGACCAACAAGATCGAGGCGGTGGGCGCGGAGGCCAAGGAGATGCTCGGCCGCACGCCCGGCAACATCGAGCCCATCCGGCCGATGAAGGATGGCGTCATCGCCGACTTCGAGGTCACCGAGAAGATGCTCGACCACTTCATCCGCAAGGCGCACGGCGGCCGCCGGCTGGTGCGGCCGCGCATCGTCATCGGCGTGCCCTCCGAGATCACCCAGGTGGAGAAGCGCGCCGTCCGCGACTCCGCCGAGCGCGCCGGCGCCTCCGAGGTGTTCCTCGTCGAGCAGGCGATGATGGCGGCCATCGGCGCCGGCCTGCCGATCACCGAGCCGTCAGGGAACATGATCGTCGACATCGGGGGCGGCACCACCGACGTGGCGGTGATCTCGCTCGCCGGCACCGTCTACAGCCGCTCGGTGCGAGTGGCCGGCAACGAGATGGACGAGGCGATCATCCAGTACCTCAAGCGCAAGTACAACCTGCTCATCGGCGAGCGCACCGCCGAGATCATCAAGTGGGAGATCGGCTCCGCCTACCCGCTCAAGGAGCCGCTCAAGATGGAGATCAAGGGGCGCGACCTCGTCGAGGGGGTGCCCAAGAACCTGCTGATCACCGACGAGGAGATCCGCGAGGCGCTCGCCGAGCCGGTGGCGACGATCGTCGAGGCGGTGCGCCAGGCGCTCGAGCGCACCCCGCCCGAGCTCTCCGCCGACATCATGGATCGCGGCATCGTGCTCTCGGGCGGCGGCGCGTTGCTGCGCAACCTCGACCAGCGGCTGCGCGACGAGACCGGCCTGCCGGTGGTGCTCGCCGAGGACCCGCTGGCTTCCGTGGTGCTCGGCGCCGGGCGGGTGCTGGAGGACATCAACCTGCTGCGCAAAGTCTCCATCTTGTGAGCCGCGCCTCGCGCTGGCTGCTCGTCCTGCTGCTGCTCGGCGAGCTGCTGATGCTTTCGCGGCAGGCGGCGCGCCGGGGCAGCGAGGGGCCGCTGCTGGCCGGCGCCACGGCGGGCCTGCTCGGTCCACTGGCGCGCGGGGTCACTGGCATCGAGCACCGGCTCGGAGCGGTGGGCTCCGGCTTCCGCCTGCGCAACCAGGTCATGGCGGAGAACTCCCAGCTGCGTGAGCGGGTCGCCACGCTGCAGCGCGAGCTGCTGCGGCTGCAGACGGTGGAGGGCGCCTTCCTGCGCCTGGGAGCGGCGCTGCAGTACGCGCGCCGGGGCCACCAGCCACTGCAGGTGGCCGACGTCGTCTACGCCGACTACACCTCCTGGCTGCGCAGCCTGCTGCTCTACGTCGGCGACCGCGGCGCCGCCGCCGACCAGCCGGTGGTCGACGAGCGCGGCCTGGTGGGGCGGGTGATCGCCATCGGCGGCGGCTACGCCAAGGTGCAGCTGATCACCGACCGCACCTCGGCGGTGGGGGCGATGATCGAGCGCACCGGGCGCCAGGGGGTGGCGCGTGGCGACGGCCACGGCGCGCTCGAGCTCGACTACGTGCCGCTGCAGGCGGACGTGCGCCCCGGCGACCGCGTCGTCACCGCCGGCATCGATGGCATCTATCCGCGCGGCATCGCCATCGGCATCGTCCGCGCGGTAGCTCCCGGGACGCAGCTGTTCCATCGCGTCGAGGTGGTGCCAGAGGTCGACTTCGGCGCCCTCGACCAGGTCTACCTGCTGCCGGCGACGCCCGAGGCGCGCGCCCTCTCGGAGAGTCTGTCGCGTGACCTTCGCTAAGGTCCTGCTGGCACTGCTCGCGGCCTGCCTGGTGCAGGTGCTGGGGGTGAGCGTCTCACCACTCTTCGCGCGTCTCGTCGACCCCTTCCTGCTGGTCTTGGTGTGGTACTCGCTGCGCACCGGGCCGGTGGGAGCCGAGCTGCTCGGCACCGGGGTCGGCTTGCTGCAGGACGGGCTCTCCGGCGGCCTCTTCGGGCTCCATGCCTTCGCCAACACCGTCGTCGGCTTTGCGGTGGCGCTCGCCGCCCAGCGCGTGGTGGTCGGCCAGCAGGCGGCGCGGGTGCTGATCTTCGCCGCTGCCGCCGCGCTCCAGCAGCTGGTGCTCGCGATCCTCCTGCGCGCCATGGTGTCGGGCTCGCCGCTGCCCGCCCTCGCCTCGGTGCTCGCCAAGGTCGTCACCTCGGCGCTGCTCGGGGCCGCCCTCATCAGCATGGAGTCGCGGGCGCGCACCGGCTGGAGCTCCTGGCAGCGCCGGCGCTCGCGGACGCTGCGCTTCCGCTAGGCTGGTGGCGGCGCGCCCGCCCGCGGCCGCACCGCTGCGAGCGTGTTGCACAATGGAGGGGCGATGGCGAGCCTGGTGAGGACGCGCGGGCGACGCGAGACGATGGCCACCCGGGTGCGGGTGCTGTCGGCCCTCATCGGCATCCTCCTCGCGGCGGTCACCCTCGCCTACTGGGTGGTGCAGGGCATCCACGGCCCCGAGTACCGGGAGCTCGCCGACAACAACCGCCTGCGGCGCTTCCCGGTGCGGGCGCCACGCGGCGTCGTCTACGACCGCGAGGGGAAGCCGCTCGCGGAGAACGTGCCGAGCTACAACCTGCTGCTCGAGCCCGAGGGCAGCCCCGACCTCGACAAGAGCCTCGCCTTCGCCGGCCGCGTGCTCGAAATCGATTCCGAGCAGCTGCGCCGCCTGCTCGTCGAGCGCCGGCGGGAGCGGCCGGTCGACCCGGCGCTGATCGCCGAGAACCTGACGCTGGCGCAAGTGGCACGCTTCGAGCTCGCCGCCCTCGAGCATCCCGAGTTCGAGGTCGACGTGCAGCAGCTGCGGCTCTACCGTCACCGCGAGCAGACCGCCCACGTGCTCGGCTACCTCGCCGAGGTGGGGCGCGACGAGCTCGCCAGCGGCGCCTATCGGCGCGGCGACCTCATCGGCCGGCGGGGCATCGAGAGTCAGTACGAGGGGGCGCTGCGCGGCGAGGATGGCGAGCGGGTGGTGGTGGTCGACAGCCGCGGCCGCAGCGTCGACGAGTTTCGCGCCGCCGCCGCCAGGCCGGGCGCCAACCTCCGGCTCGCCATCGACCTCGACCTGCAGCAGGCCGCACAGCGCCTGCTCGTGGACAAGGTCGGGGCGGTGGTGGCGCTCGATCCGCGCAACGGCGAGGTGCTCGCCCTCGCCTCCTCGCCGTCGTACGACCCCAACCTGTTCGCTCGCCGGCTGCGTCCCGACGATTGGACGCGGCTGGTCAGCGACCCCATGCACCCGCTGCAGAACCGCGCCCTGCAGAACCCGATGTCACCGGGCTCGACCTTCAAGATCGTCATGGCCCTCGCCGGCCTCGCCGAGCACGTGGTGACCCCCGACACCACCTTCTACTGCCCCGGGTATGCCGTCTTCTACGGTCACCCGCACCGCTGCTGGAAACCCTCGGGGCACGGCACGGTGAATCTGCGCGCGGCGCTCAGGGACTCGTGCGACGTCTACTTCTACAACCTCGGCCAGCGCCTGGGCATCGAGCGCATCGCCAAGTACGCACGGCTGTTCGGCTTCGGCACCGCCAGCGGCATCGACATCCCCGGCGAGAAGCCGGGGCTGGTCCCCGACGGGGAGTGGAGCGAGCGCTACCGCAAGCAGCCTTGGTACCCGGGGGAAACCATCTCGGTCGCCATCGGACAGGGTCCCCTGCTGGTGACGCCGCTGCAGATGGCGGTGATGATGGCGGCCGTCGCCAACGGCGGGCGGCGGCCAGTCCCCCACCTCGCCGGGGCGGACGCGCCTCCGCGCCCGGTCGAGGGGATCCCGGATTGGGCCTGGGAGCCGGTGCGCGAAGGGCTGCGGGCGGTGGTCGAGTCCGGCACCGGGCACGCCGCCTTCGTGCCCGGGCTGGCGATCGGCGGCAAGACCGGCACCGCGCAGGTGGTCGCCCAACACAGCCGCATCAAGGCCGCGCAGATGGAGTTCGCCGTCCGCGACCACGCCTGGTTCGTCGGCTTCGCGCCGGTGGACGATCCGCAGCTGGTGGTCGCGGTGTTCATCGAGCACGGCGGCGCCGGCTCGGCGGCGGCGGCGCCGGTGGCCAAGGGGATCTATGAGGAATTCCTCAAGAAGCGGCCCGATCTCCGGGCTGCTGCGCCTGCCTGAGGAGGCTGCTACCGCCGGCATCGGCAGGCTGGCCAGCGTCCGCTGGAGCCTGCTGCTGGTGGCGCTCATGCTGTCGGTGGTCGGTTCGGCCACCGTCCACAGCGCCAGCGCCGAGATGCCGATCGAGTATCTCGGCCGGCAGCTCGCCTGGATCGGGGCTGGCCTCGTCGTCTTCCTCGTCACCTTCTCCCTCGACTACGCGCGGCTGGCACTCTTCGCGCTGCCGGTCTACGGCGCCAGTATGGCGATGCTGGTGCTGGTGCTCCTCGTCGGCCAGGTGCACGGCGGCGCGCGCAGCTGGTTCGGCATCGGCTCGTTCGGCGTCCAGCCCTCGGAGGTCGCCAAGATCGCCACCGCGGTGCTGCTCGCGCACTACCTCGCCGGCCTCGAGGGCGAATACCTGCGGGTACGCGAGATCCTCGTCGCCTGCGGCATCGTGGTGCTGCCGATGGCTCTCATCGCCGTCGAGCCCGACCTCGGTGGGGCGTTGATGTTCATGCCCATGCTCGCCGCGATGCTGCTGGTGGCCGGCATCAAGCGGCGCGACCTGGTGATCGCCGCCTGCACGGTGGTGGTGGCGGCGGCCCTCGGCTGGGGGTTCATGCACACCTACCAGCGCGAGCGCGTGCTCACCTTCCTCAATCCGCAGCGCGACCCCCTCGGCGCCGGCTACCAGGTACGGCAGAGCAAGATCGCCGTCGGCTCGGGGGAGCTCACCGGCCGCGGCTACATGCGGGGCACCCAGAGCCAGCTGCGCTTCCTGCCCGCCCGCCACACCGACTTCATCTTCGCCGTCCTCGCCGAGGAGTGGGGATTTCTCGGTGTCGCTTTCGTGCTGTTCCTCTACGGCACCTTCCTCTTCGGCTGCGCCGAGGTGGCGGCGCGGGCCCGCGATCGGCTGGGAATGCTACTCGCGGTGGGCTTCCTCGCCACCTTCGCCTTCCACATCCTCTACAACACGGCGATGGTGGTGGGCCTGGCGCCGAACACCGGCATCCCGCTGCCCTTCCTCTCCTACGGGGGCTCGTTCACCCTCTTCGCCTTCGCCGCCACCGGCCTCGTGCTGGGTGTCGACTTCCGGCGTTACGTCAACCGCTAGCCGGCACGCCGCCGGCGGCCCGCCGCCGACCGCGCCTGCTCACGGCTAGAATCCCGGCCGTGACGGCACACATCTCCAGCAAGATGCTGGTGGAGCAGGACCCGCACCAGACGCGGGTCGCCATCCTCGAGGATGACCGGCTGGCCGAGCTGTACATCGAGCGCCAGGGCGCTCGCGGCGTGGCTGGCAACGTCTACAAGGGGCGGGTGTCGCGGGTGCTGCCCGGCATGCAGGCCGCCTTCGTCGACATCGGGCTCGAGCGTGACGCCTTCCTCTACGTCGCCGACGTGCGCGAGGAGCTCGCCGAGCTCGAGGAGATCGAGCTCGGCGACGAACGGGCGCCGTTCAACGGCGAGCGGGCCGGCCTCGGCGAGCACGGCAACCAGAGGGGCGAGCCGGAGGGGAGCGCCGTCGTCGTGGAGCGGGTGCCCGGGCCGCCGGGCAGCCGCGGAAGCAACCAGAGGGGCGAGCCGGAGGGGAGCACCGTCGTCGTGGAGCGGGTGCCCGGGCTGCCGGGCAGCCGCGGAAGCAACGGCGGCGAGCCGCCCTCGATCGACGAGCTGCTGCGCACCGGCCAGGAGATCGTCGTGCAGGCGCTCAAGGATCCCCTCCCCAACAAGGGGGCCCGCGTCTCCACCCACGTCACCCTGCCTGGACGCTACCTGGTCTACGCCCCCACCGGCCACCATCGCGGAGTCTCGCGCCGCATCGAGGACGCCGAGGAGCGGGCACGGCTGCGCGAGCTCGCGCTCGGCCTCGGGCTCCCCGGCGGCTGGATCGTACGCACCGCCGCCGAGGGCAAGGGGGAGGAGGAGTTCCGCCAGGACGCTGCCTTCCTCATTGGCTTGTGGGAGCGGTTGTCGGCGCGCGCCGCCCGCGCCGCCGCCGGCACCGTCCTTCACCACGACGTCGACGTCGCGTTGCGGGTGGTGCGCGACACCCTGGGGCCCGATTTCTCGGTGCTCTGGGTGGAGGGGGAGGAGACCTACGAGCGCATCGTCGAGTTCCTCGACCAGGTGCAGCCTCTCCTGCTCGACCGCGTGCGTCTGTACCGCCAGGAGCGGCCGCTGTTCGAGCGCTTTGGCATCGACGAGGCGATCGAGGAGGCGCTCAAGCCCAAGGTCTGGCTCAAGTCCGGCGGCCACATCGTCATCAACCCCACCGAGGCGCTGGTCGCTATCGACGTCAACACCGGGCGCTTCGTGGGCGGCCAGAACCTCGAGGAGACCATCCTGCAGACCAACCTCGAGGCGGTGCGCGAGATCGTGCGGCAGATCCGCCTGCGCAACCTCGGCGGCATCCTGGTGCTCGACCTCATCGACATGACGGTTCCCGAGCATCGCCAGCGGGTCTTCGCCGCCCTCGAGGAGGAGCTGCGCCGCGACCGCGCCAAGAACAAAGTGCTGTCGATCTCCGAGTTCGGCCTCGTCGAGCTCACCCGCAAGCGCAGCCGCCCCAGCCTCGAGCGCCAGCTGACCCAGCCCTGCCCCTACTGCGACTCGCGCGGACGGATCAAGTCCGCCGCCACCGTGGCCCTCGCCGTGCGGCGGCAGGTGCTGCGTCACCACGCCCTGCACCCCGGGGTGCGCGAGGTGCTGGTGCGGGTCAATCCCGAGGTGGCGCGGGCGATGCAGCAGGAGCAGCACGCCATCGTCGACGAGCTCGAGCGGCAGCTGGGCATCAGCGTGCTGGTGCAAGCCGACGCGGCCATGCACCACGAGCGCTACGACGTGCAGGAGGTCTAGCCCTGGGCGGCGCCCCCGACGTCGCGGGCGGCGCGGCTGCCGGCGGCGTCGGCGCGCCGCTGCGGGCGCTCGCCGGGCCCGGGTGGCGTGGCGAGATGGTGGCGGCGCAGCCACCGCCGCCGCTCCCCGCGCTGCTCGACCCCGGGCAGGCCCAACACACCCTGCACTGGGGGCGCAACTACCTGTGGGTGACCGACTGGCCCCAGCTCGGCCCGGCGGTGGTCAAGCAGTTCCGTCACGAGTCGTGGCGCGCGCGCCTCCAGCGCCGCCTGCGCGGCACCAAGGCGCGGCGCAGCTTCGCGGTGGCGCGGGCGCTCGCCGCCGCGGGCATCGACACCCCCGAGCCGCTGTTGTGGGCGGAGAGCGAGCGCCCGGCCGGCCCCGCCTGGTACGTCTGCCGCCTGCTCGCGGGCACCGAGGCGCGCTACCCCTTCCGCGCCCTCGCGGGCGGAACCCTGGCGAGCGATTTCCCGGCTCTCGGCGCGGGCGAGCTGCTGGCTGCGGCGGCGACGCTCGCGCGGCGCCTGCACGTCGCCGGCTTCTGGCACCGCGACCTGTCGGCGGGCAACCTGCTGCTCTTCCGGCCGGGGGCAGCCGAGGCCACCAGCGCCGGCGCCGGAGCGGCCGCCGGCGAATGGCGGGCGGCCGTGGTCGACCTCAACCGCTGCCGTCGGTTGCCGCGGATCGGCCTGTCGCGGCGACTCCGCGACCTCTCCCGGCTGCCGCTGCATCGCCGGGCCGACCAGCGGGCCCTGCTCGAGAGCTACTTCGGCACCGCCCCTACCGCCGCGGCGTGGTGGCTCTACCGTCTCTATCATCTCGCCTTTCACGGCCGCCACCGGCTCAAGAACCGGCTGCGCGGGCGCGGCCGCGGCGGCGAGGGATCGAGCCGGCGGCCGTTCGACCTGCTGCGCCGCCGCCGCGCCTACCCCCACCTGCCGCCGCCGCCCGCCGACGCCTCGCTGCGCGACCGCGCGGTGTGGGACCGGCTCTCCGACCAGCCGCACCAGCACGCCGGCCGGGGGGTCAAGCTGCTGGTGCGGCTGCGCGACGCCGGCAGCCACGCCCGCGGCCTGGCGGCGGCGATGGCGGCGGCGCCGCGCATCCGGCACCGCTATCGCCACCTCCTGGCAGGGCTGCACGCGCAGCCGGTCCCGTTCGATGGCATCGGCATCGGCCTGCGGCCGCACCCCGAGGATCCCGCGGCGCTGTTGGCGGCCGTCGACGAGCTGGGCGTCCGCCATGCCCTGGTGCGGCTGCACCCATGGGAGGCAATGCACGACGACGAGGAGGCTCTCGCGCGCGCCCTCCGCAGCCGCGGCATCGGGCTCGTCTTCACCCTGCCGCAGCGGCGCGAGCTGGTGCGCGACCTACCGCGCTGGCGGCGCGCCGTCGAGGAGCTCGGGGCGCGCTTCTCGCCCTACGCGACGGCGTTCCAGGTGGGGCAGGCGATCAACCGCAGCAAGTGGGGAGTGTGGACGCTCGCCGAGTACCAGGCGTTGCTCGCCACCGCCGCCACCGCGCTGGCGCCGCACGGCGTGGCGCTGGTGGGCCCGGGGGTGATCGACTTCGAGCCCCATGCCACCGCCGCCGCCCTCAACTGGCCGCGGCTGGGGGTCCGGCTGCACGCTCTGGCGAGCCTGCTCTACGTAGACCGGCGTGGTGCTCCCGAGAACCGGCAGCTCGGCTTCGACGCCCTGTGCAAGGCGGCGCTCCTGCGCGCCGTCGCCGAGAGCTCGCGCTGGTGCGAGCCACGCTCGTGGATCACCGAGGTCAACTGGCCGCTGCGCGAGGGACCGCACGCCCCGGCGGGACGTGACGTGGCGGTGGGCGAGCAGGCGGCTGCCGAGTACCTGGTGCGCTACTACCTGCCACTGCTCGCCAGCGGGCTCGTCGAGCGCGTCTACTGGTGGCAGCTGCTGGCGCGTGGTTACGGCCTGGTGGTCGCCGAGGAGGGGGGCCTGCGGCGGCGGCCGGCCTTCCTTGCGCTGGCGACCCTGCAGCGGCTCCTCGGCGGCAGCACCTGCGTCGGCGTGCTGCCGGCACCGGCGGACGCCTTCCTCTACCGCTTCGTCACCGCCGATGGCGACGAGTGGATCGCCGGCTGGTCGTCGACGGCGGAGAGCCATGCCGAGCTGCCCTGGCGACCGGCCATCGCCATCGCGCAGGACGGCACCGCGGCCGACCCCGGCGGACGCTGTCGCGTCCGGCTCACCGGCGCCGTCACCTACTTCGCGCCGCGCTGAAGCGCCAGCAGCCCGCTCCCTGCCACGGCGTCGCCGCGCGAGCGCTCAGGCGCCCGGCTTCGCCAGCTTCTCGACCGCTGCCAGCGTCTGCGCCACGTTCTCCGTCGCGCTGACGCCGCCGATCGTCGCCGCCACCTTGCCGTCGGAGGTGACGACGAAGGTCGTGCGCTGCGCGAAGCCGTGGCCGATCTCCTGGCCGCGGGTGTCCTTGGCTCCCGGCTGCGCCTCGCTCACCTTGACGCCGAAGCTGCGCGCGATCGCTCCGTCGGGGTCGGAAGCCACCGCCAGCTTTCCCGCGCAGTAGTTGGGGTCGGCGGAGAAGTCGTCGAGACGGGCAATGCTGTCGAGCGATACCCCCACCACCCTGGCGCCGGCCGCCACGAACTCGTCCATGCTCTCGGCGAAGGCGTGCGCCTCGGCGTTGCACCCACCGGTGAACGCGGAAGGGAAAAAGTAGACCACCACGGGACCCGACTTGCGGGCGTCGGCCAGCGAGAAGGTCTGCTCCTTGCCGCCGAGCGAGGCGGCGGCGGTGAAGTCGGGCGCCGTGGCGCCGGGCTCGAGGGCGGCGGCGGCAGGCAGAGCGGTCACAGCAATCGCGAGAGAGGTCATCAGGACACGTCGCATGGGGCCTCCAGAGGTGAGGGTTGCGGTGGCTCACCGCCACGCTGGGCCGGCATCTTGTCACGCCCGTCGAACCGCAAAGCGGCCGCGGGATCGGCACCGTCCGCCGATCCCGCGGCAGCCCGAAGCTACTTCTCGAATACCGTCGCCACCGGCACCACGTCGACCTTGGCGAGGTGCAGCGGCAGCTTGACGATGACCTCGTCGGCGGCGGTGACGTCGGGCGGCACGGCGTTTTCGTAGGTGATGGGGGAGGGAGCATCGGCGCGCAGCTTGGCGGCCAGCGTCTCGGCGTTGCCGGCCACCACGACCGCCCTGAAGCGCCCGGTCTGCAGGTACTTGCGCGCGGCGCGATTGACGTCGTCGACGGTCATCGTGGCCAGCCGCCTGCCGATCTCGTCGATGAAATACGGCGTGCCGTAGAAGTTGCTGTCGAGCAGGAAGCCCAGCCGCCGGGACAGCGTCTGTGCCCACAGCTTCGAATAGCCGGTGAGGAAGTCGCGGGTGAGCTCGAAGTCCTTCTCGGCCATCCCCTGGTCGAGCAGCTGTTGCACCTCGTAGATCGAGGCACGGAGGGCGAACTGGGCGTTCTCGGGCTGCACCGGCCGCACCCACACCGAGAAGTACTGCTGGCGCCGGGGCACGTTGGGCGTCGGGTTGGAGGTGAACGGCGGCACCGCGTAGTAGTCGATGTAACTGTAGTCGCCGTAGTTGAGGCCGCGCTTGCCACGCAGCTCCTGCATCAGCCGGCCATTGAAGGTGCGGTGCTCGCCGAGGTAGCTGTTGGCCACCATCAGCGGGTAGTAGTCGGCGTCGGCCTGGGTGATCGGCAGTGCGAAGCCCCAGTGGATCCCGGTCGAGTCGGCGTCCTTGGCGACGAGGGTGAGCTCGCGCCCGGCAGCCGGCGTCGGCGCCGGCAGCGGTCGCGCCGTCGGCGGTCCGCTGGGCAGCCCGGCGAGTGCCTTGGCCAGTCGCTGCGGGTACCCCTCGGGGTAGCCGCCGGCGACCCCCAGCACCAGGTTGCCGGTCGTCAGGTGCTCGCGATAGAAGCGCTTGACGTCGTCGAGAGTGATGCCGCCGAGCCCATCCACGGTGCCCGCCGGCGGGTGACCGTAGGGGTGCCCGGCGTAGATGCGGTCCTGCAGCTCCTCGAGACCGAGCAGCTCGTCGTTGGCGGCGCGCAGCGTGGTGGCGAGGTACGACAGCGAGTCCTTGCGATGGCGCTCGAAGTCGGCAGCGTCGAACGCTGGCTGGGCGAGGACCTCGACGAGCAGCGCGGTCAGCTCGTCGAGCTTGTCGCGGTGGACGACGACGTTGAACACCGTCGTCTCGCGGTCGACCTGAGTGTCGATGCTGGCGGCCAGCGGGTAGAGCGCCTCGACGAGCTCCTTGTACGAGTGCTTGGCGGAGGCGCCCTCGCCGACGATGCTGGCGGTGAGGTCGGCAAGCCCCTCCTTGCCGGCGGGGTCGTCCATCGAGCCGGTGTGGAAGAAGGCGCGGATGACGACGATTGGCGAGCCCGGGCTGGGGAGGGTGACGAGGCGGAGGTCGGCCACCGAACGTCCGGGGGCGTTGTCCACTAGCACGGTGACCGGCGGTGGGGGGGCGTCTGCCGGCGGCGCGGCGCCGGCGGCGCCCGCGGCGAGCACCGGCGCCGTGGTGGCCAGGCAGACGAGCGAGGCGAGCGCGAGGTGGGTGCGGCGCGGTGTCATCGGGATCCTCCTCCTTGCGCGGCGGCGCCGGCCGCCGGGTGGGAAAGGGTGACCACCGTCATCCCCTTCTCCTGGAAGACCTGTTGCGCCACCCGTTGCACGTCCTGCGGCGTCACTTGCTCGATCTGCTGCCAGAGCTCGTTGAGGGCGGTCACGTCGCCGGTGAGCCAGAGGATGCGCCCTACCTGCCGCGCCACCGCCATCGGGCTGTCGAGGGAAACGGCGAAGCCGTAGCGCAGGTGGGACTTCACGCGCTCGAGGCGAGCGGCGTCGAGCGGGCGGCTCTGGAGGTCGGCGAGCGCGCCGTGGACGGCCTGCTCCACGCGCGGCAACAGCTCCTCGCTGCGCGCGCGGGCGTAGATCTCGAAGAGGTAGGGGTCGCGGTGCGGGTCGGCGCCCCCGAAGACGAAGTCGACCCACTGCTTGTCCACCACCAGCTGCTGGTGCAGTGGCGCGGAGTCGGAGAACAGCAGCTGCTCGATCACCTGCAGCGTCGCGGTGTCGCGGTCGGGGGCGAAGGCCGGCGCGCGGTAGGCGATCTCGAGGTAGGGGTTGGTGGGGTTGGGCCAGTCGAGGTGCGCGCGCTGCGGTCCGTTCGGCGGCGGCTCGGGGGTGACCGCCGGCGCCTGGTAGCCAGGCTTCCAGGGACCGTAGTACCTCTCGGCCAGCGCGAAGACCCGCGCCGGGTCGACGTCGCCCACCAGCAGCAGCACGGCGTTCTCGGGACGGTAGAAGCGCCTGAAGAAGGTGCGGCTGTACTCGTACTGGTTGGGCATGTCCTTGACATCGGCGAGGAAACCGATCGTCGTGTGCTTGTAGGTGTGCTGCCGGAAGGCGAGGTCACGCACCTTCTCGTCGATCGGCTGGCCGGGGTTGGAGGCGCCCTTGCTGTACTCGCCGAGGATGGAGCCGGCCTCGGTGCGGAAGGCGTCCTGGTCGTAGTCGAGGTCGGCGAAGCGGTCGGACTCGAGGTCGAACATCGTCTCGAGCTTCGCCGCGGGGCCGACGATGTAGTAGAAGGTGCGGTCGTCGCTGGTGCTGGCGTTGGAGTCGGCGCCCATCGCCTTGAGCGTGGCATTGTACTCGTCGCTCGAGTGCGCCTTGGTGCCGCGGAACATCATGTGCTCGAAGAAGTGGGCGAAGCCGGAGTGGCCGGGCTCCACCTCGTCGCGCGAGCCGGTGCGGATGACGGTGACGTAGGCGACGATCCCCGGGCTGTCGAAGGGGACCGCCATCACCTTCATGCCGTTGGCGAGCGTCCGCTGGTGGACGGGGTACGGGAAGACGTCCCCGGCGGCCGCGTGGGCTGCCCCGGCGCCGAGCAGGGCCGCCGTCGCGAGCGCCAGGAGGGCGATGCGCTGCCTCAACTGCTGCCTCCTTTCTAGCTGGTAGGGCGCGAAGTCGCGCCCGCGGGGGCGCGCGTGACGGGCAAGACCCGCCCCGCGCGACGGTGGGCCAGGGCGAAACCACCCCGGTGACACCCAGTGTAGCCTGCCCGCCGCGCTAGAATCGGTCGCATGCCCGGCAAGCGGCTCCACGTGCGCTGCCCCGACTGCTCGACCGAGCTGGTGGTGGACGCCGAGACCGGCAAGGTGCTGTCGCACCGCTCGCCGAAGCGGGCCCCCGCCGGCGGCAAGGACTTCGACAGTCTCATGCGCGGCCTCGACGAGAGCAAGGCGCGCGCCGAGGCCCTCTTCGAGCAAGAGCGGGCGGCGATGAAGGACCGCCAGCGGCTGCTCGACGAGAAGTTCGAAGCGGCCCTCCGCCGTGTCGAGGAGGAGCCCGACGACACGCCGCCGCCGCGCCCGTTCGACCTCGACTAGATGCACTTCGCGATCCGCCGGTCCGCCTGATGCTGGGCAGGCTCCTCCGCTTCCGCGGGCTCCTGCTCACCCTTACCGCCCGCGAGCTCAAGGCCCGCTACCGCGGCTCGCTGCTCGGCTTCCTCTGGTCGCTGGTCAACCCGCTGCTGCTGCTCGCCGTCTACTCCTTCGTCTTCGGCGTCGTCTTCAGCCGCGCCGGCGGTGCCGAGCCCTACGCCGTGTTCCTGATCACCGGCCTGTTCCCCTGGATCTGGGTCTCGGGTGCGCTGCTCGAAGGGACGATGTCGCTGATCGCCAACGCCGGCCTGCTGCGCAAGGCGGTGTTCCCGGCCGAGGTGCTGCCGGTGGTGGCGGTGCTCGCCAACCTCGTCCACTTCCTGCTCGCCCTGCCGATCGTCGCCGCCCTCGCCGTGGCGCGCTTCGGCCTCGGGCACCCGGTGGGTGGGTGGGGCCCTGCTGCTGCCCCTGGCGATCGCCGTCCAGCTCCCCATGATCGCCGGCCTCGCTCTCGGGCTCGCGGCGCTCAACGTCCACTTCAAGGACGTCCGCGACCTGCTGGCCAACCTGCTCACCCTGCCTTCTTCGTCGCCCCGATCATCTACCCGCTCACCGCGGTGGCCCGCGTCCGCCCGCTGGTCTGGCTGATCGCGCCAACCCGTTGACGCCCGTTCGTCCTCGCCTACCAGGAGCTGCTCTTCGCCGGCCACCTTCCCCGGGTATGCTCTGGCTGCGGGCAGCGGGGCTGGCGGTGGTCGCCTGGGCGGTCGGCGCCTGGCTCTTCGGCCGGCTGCGCGACACCCTGGTGGAGGCGGTCTGACGCCATGCCGTCGTCGCCGGCGCCGCGAGCCCACCGATGACCGCGCCATCGAGGCGGGATCGGCAAGGCTTCCGCCGGGTGGCGCCGGGCGTCCAGCTGCGCACGCTGAAGAGCGCGCTGGTCGAGCGCAGCCTGGTGCGCGGGCTGGCGCCCGAGGAGGCGATCGTCGCCCTCGACGACGTCTCCTTCGCGGTCGGTACGGGGAGGCCTTCGGCGTCATCGGCGGCAACGGCTCGGGCAAGTCGACGCTGCTCAAGATCGTCGCCGGCATCCTCCAGCCGACCGGCGGCAGCAGTGGAGGTCGACGGCCGGGTGGCGGCGCTGATCGAGCTGGGGGCCGGCTTCCACCCGGAGATCTCCGGGCGCGAGAACGTCTACATCAACGGCGCCGTGCTCGGCCTCTCGCGCCGCGAGATCGACCGCCGCTTCGACTCCATCGTCGAGTTCTCGGGGCTGGCCGACTTCATCGACGAGCCGGTCAAGACACTACTCCTCGGGCATGTACGTCCGCCTCGGCTTCGCCGTGGCGGTCCACACCGACCCCGACGTGCTGCTGGTCGACGAGGTGCTGGCGGTGGGCGACGAGGCCTTCGCCCACCGCTGCCTGCGGCGCATCGAGGAGTTCCTCGCCGCCGGCGAGACGCTGCTCTTCGTCAGCCACTCGCTCGACACCGTCGAGGGCGTCGTGCGACCGCGTGCTCTGGCTCGACGGCGGCCGCGCCCGGCTGCTCGGCGAGCCGCGGCGGGTGGCCGACGCCTACCGCCAGGCGGTGGCGGAGGAGGAGGGGCGCGCGCCATCGCGACGAGAAGGAGCAGCGGACGAGGCGCCGCCGCGGCGGCGAGGGGGCGGCCGCGAGGCGCCGCTGGGGGTCGCGGGAGGCCGAGATCGACGGCGGTGCGCCTGCTCGCCGGCCCCGGCGGCGGCGAGGAGCGCTACCGGATCGAGAGCGGCGAGCCGGTGGCGGTCGAGCTGACGGTGCGTCGCCGCCCGGGCCCCGCTCGAGGACTTCGTCTTCGGCGTCGCCGTCGCCACCCCGCGCGGCGTCGAGGTGCTGGGGGACCAACACCGAGCTCGAGGGGTTCCGCGCCGGCCTGCTCGCCGGCGAGGCACGGGTGCGCGTGGTGTGCCCGGCGCTGCGGCTGGCCGCCGGCGAGTACCGTCCTCGACGTCGCCGTCCACGCCCGCGACGGCGCACCCTACGACTACCGCAAAGCGCCGTCTCGCTTCACCGTCACCGCGCCGAGCGCCGGCTGTCGGCGTCTACCGCCGCGAGCACCGCTGGAGCTTCTCCGGTGGGGTGCGAATGGGAGGCGAGCGGCGACGAGGGGTGAGGCGCGCCAAAAAGCTGGCGGTACGATGGCGCCTCGCACCCGAGGAGAAGCCATGGCCGAGCCGCGAAGAGCCCGCCAAGGCGGTCAACATCAAGATCGAAGACGAGGAGCTCAAGGGGCGCTACTCCAACCTCCTGCGCATCACCCACACGCGCGAGGAGTTCATCCTCGACTTCATCAACCTCGTGCCGCCGCAGGGCATGGTCACCTCCCGCATCGTCACCAGCCCCGGCCACATGAAGCGGATCATCGGCGCGCTCGCCGCCAACCTGCGCGCTACGAGGAGAGCTACGGCGCCATCGAGGAGGCGCAGGAGCCGGCGGCCGGCTCTGTGCATTGACGACGGGCGCGCCCGCGGGGGCCGCTCGGATGCGCTTCGGACCAATCCCTGCGGACCTGCCATGGAACGCGCTGCGGCGCTCCTCGTGTTGGCGCTCGCCGTCTGCGGCTGCGGCGCCCCGCCGTCCCCCGCCGCCGAGACGGCGCGGGCCTGGGGGGAGGGTCCGGCTCACTGGCTGCTGCTCCCCGAGGAGCAGGCCGGTCTCGCCGCGGTCCACAGCAGCGGTGAGTTCGCCACCTTCCTCGCCGGCTTCTGGTCCTGCCGCAACGCCGGGCCGCCGGGAGGGGACAACACCTTCGGCCGCCTGTTCGCCGAGCGCGTGGCTGCTGCCGATCGGCTCTACGAGGAACCCGGGGTGCGCGGCAGCCTCACTGCCCGCGGCGGCGCGCTGGTACTGCTCGGGCCGCCACGCTTCCTCCGCTACTCCCAACGCAAGGCGCCGAGCCTCGAGGGGACCACCGGCAGCGGCGCCAGGCCGACGCGGCTGCTGAAGGTGGAGGCCTGGGGCTACTTGCCGAACGACCTGCCAGCCGCCCTCCGCAGCCAGCTCGGGCTCGACGAGACGTCGCAGCAGGAGCTCACGGTCGACTTCCTCGTCAGTGGGCGCCATACCCGCATGCTCGAGGGGGAAGAGCTGCTCGAGGCGGCGGCGCGGGCGGCGAGCCACTGCGCGACGACGGAGGGGAGCTGAGCCGCCCGCCCGGCGCGCCTGCAGCAACGACCCCACGTCGCGCCGCCACTACAATCCACTGCAGGAGGAGACCCGATGCGCCCCAGCCCATTGCTCGCCCCGCTCGCCCTCGTCTTGCTCGCCGGCTGTGCCGGCGGCAGTACCGCGCCTGCCTCCGCGCCCGACGCGGCACCGACGGCCACCCCCACTCCGGTGCCACCGCCGGAGCCGACGCCTCCACCGCCGCCGCCGCTCGAGGTGGCCGCCGACGTCGAGGCGCGCGTCGCGCAGTTCGTGCGCACGCCGCTCTCCGCCGACATCGCGGCTCTACCCGCGGGCGAGACGCGCACCCTCGCCGAGCTGATCGCCGCCTCCCGCTGGCTCGACGAGGTCTTCCTGCGCCAGGTGTGGGCCGGCAACCCCGAGCTGGCGTGAGCGGGTGGACGGCTACGACGGGCCCCAAGCCGCCGCCGCGCGCGACTACTTCGCCATCAACTTCGGTCCCTGGGACCGGCTCGCAGGAGATGGAGCCGTTCCTCGGCGACCACCCCCACCCCGCGGCGCCGGCTACTACCCCGAGGACCTCACCAGGGAGGAGTTCGATGCCTACCTCGCCGCCCACCCCGAGCAGAACGATGCCCTCACCTCGACTTGACCGTGGTCCGCCGGCAGCGACGGCGGGCTGGTCGGCGGTCCCCTACTCGCCGAGGCCTACGCGAGCAGCTGCGCCCGGCCGCCGACCACCTGCGTGCCGGCTGCCGGCGCCACCGCCAACGAAGTCGCTCAAGAGCTTCCTGGAGCTGCGCGCCGACGCCTTCGCGCTCCGACGACTACTACGCGAGCGACGTCGCCTGGATGGACCTCGACGCCCCGGTCGAGGTGACCATCGGCCCCTACGAGACCTACGAGGACGAGCTGTTCGGCTACAAGGCGGCCTTCGAGTCGTTCGTCACCGTGACGCTGCCGGCGGAGTCGGCGGCGCTGGCCGGCTTCAAGAGCGAGCTGCCCTGGCTCGAGCGCAACCTGCCGATCGCCAACGAGTACAAGAACCTCAACCGCGGCACCGAGAGCCCGATCCGGGTGGTCGACCTGGTGGCCACCGCCGGCGAGGCCAGCTCCGGGGTGAGACCCTGGCCTACAACCTCCCCAACGACGAGCGGGTGCGCGAGGCCAAGGGCTCGAAGAAGGTGCTGATGCGCAACGTCATCCGCGCCAAGTACGACCAGATCCTGGTGCCGATCGCCGCAGCGCGTCCTCGCCGCCGATCAGCTCGACCACGTCTCCTTCGACGCCTACTTCGCCGAGACCCTCCACCACGAGCTGGGCCACGGCCTGGGCCCCGGCAAGATCGTCGTCGACGGCCGCGCGACCGAGGTCCGCCTCGAGCTGCAAGGACCTCTACTCGACCCTGGAGGAGGCCAAGGCCGACGTCATGGGGGTCTACGACATCCTGGCGCTGGTCGACAAGGGGGTGATGCCGACCGCGCCCTCGCCGACTCGCTCGAGCCCGACCTACGTCGCCGGCCTCTTCCGCGCCGCCCGCTTCGGGGTCGGCGAGGCCCACGGCCAGGGGGTGGTGGCGCAGTTCAACTACCTGCAGGGCAAGGGCGCGCTCGCGGTCGACGCCGACGGCCGCTTCCGCGGCGTGCCGGCGAAGTTCCCGGCCGCCATCCGCGACCTCCTGCACGACATGCTGATGCTCCAGGCCAAGGGCGACTACGCCGGCACCGCCCAGTTCCTCGACCACTACGGTGGGCGACGCCGGCGCTCGAGGCGGCGATCGACAAGCTCGGCGACGTGCCGGTGGACATCCGACCGCTGTTCCAGCAGGCGGACCAGCTGGCTCCGGAACAACGCTAGGCGCAAGCCCACCTTCGGGCGGCGGGCCCGCCGCCCGGCCGCGGCGCGGCAGTCTCCCGCTGCCGGCATGCGCCTTGCTGAGCTCGTGCGCCGGAGGTTCGTAGACCATGTCCAGCTATGCGCTCTACGTGATCGGATACGTTGTGCTGATCGCCGGCCTCGCCTACGCCGCGCACCTCCTGGGTGTGCCGCAGGTGTGGATCGGCGTCGGCGCCGTCGTCCTCTTCGGCATCGGCATCATCACCGGCGTCTCGCGCGCCCGTCGTCCCGACACCCCTGCCAGCTCCGCGCCGCTCGACCGCGAACGCATCGTCGAACGGGTGGAGCGCTGAGGCCGCGTCGGGCTCGCCGTGGGGCCGCTCGCTAGGCGGGCAGCGGCGCACTCGCGCGGTGGGCGACCCGCCCGCCCTTGACCACCGCCGCCACCGGGTTGACGCCGTAGTGGTAGGCGAGGTGGAGGAGGTTGGGGGCGTCGAGCAGGACGAGGTCGGCGCGCTTGCCCGCCTCGATCGAGCCGATCTCGTCGCCGAGCCCGAGGCAGCAGGCGGCGTTGAGGGTGGCGGCGGTGAGCGCCTCCTCGATCGACAGCCGAGCTCGAAGACCGCGAGCACCAGGACCGTCGGCATCGACTCGGTGTTCGAGGAGCCCGGGTTGCAGTCGGTGGCCAGCGCCACCGGCACGCCGTCCTCGATGAGCAGCGCGCGCCGGGGCGTAGCGGTTCTTCATCAGGAAGAAGCTGGTGCCGGGGAGCAGCACGGCGGTGACGCCGGCGGCGGCCAGCGCGTCGATCCCCTCGGGGGTGACGGCGATCAGGTGGTCGGCGGACAGCGCGCCCAGCTCGGCGGCCAGCGCCGCGCCGCCCGAGTCGACGAACTCGTCGGCGTGCAGGCGCGGGGGCGAGGCCGTGAGCGGCCGCCCGCCGCGAGCACCCGCCGCGACTCCGCGGCGGTGAACACGCCCTGCTCGCAGAAGACGTCGCAGAAGCGGGCCAGGCCCGCCTCGGCCGCCGCCGGCACGATCTCCTCGCAGACCAGGTCGAGGTAGCGGTCGCGGCTCCCGGCGCGGTACTCGGGCGGCACCTCGTGGGCGGCGAGCAGCGTGGGCACCAGGTCGACCGGGTGGCTGGCGGCGGCGCCGGCGATGGCGCGGAGCTGCTTCAGCTCGTCGTCGAGGTTGAGGCCGTAGCCGCTCTTCGCCTCGGCGGTGGTGGTGCCGCAGGCGAGCATGCGGTCGAGCCGGCCGGCGCACCAGCGCGGCGAGCTCCTCCTCGCCGGCCTGGCGCGTCGCCGCGCACGGTCGACAGGATGCCGCCGCCGGCGGCGGCGATCTCCTGGTAGCTCGTGCCGGCGAGCCGCTGGGCGAACTCGTCCTCGCGGCTGCCGGCCCACGGCAGGTGGGTGTGCGGATCGACGAAGCCGGGGACCAGGGTGCCGCCCCCGCCGTCGAGCCGGGCGGACGCCGGCGAGCTCGCCGAAGCGGTCGGCGGCGCTCCTCGGCGCTGCCGACGAAGGCGATGCGTCCGTCGCGGCAGAGCACCTCGGCCTTCGGCAGGCGCGCCACCGCCCCTGTCGCGCTCCGCGCGGCGGCGCCGTCTGCCGCGCGGCGTCGCCACCTCGGCGAGGCTCGATCAGCAGGTCTCCGCGGCCCGTCGCCGGCGACTCCGCGCCGCTCAACCCCCGGCCCCCACGTGGGCCGCGCCCAGGGTCGCGTACGCTGGCGTCGGCCCAGGCCTCGACACGTCTTCCAGCTCGAGCGCGCGCCGCAGCGTCGGCATCGGCTCGCCGGCAACCTGCGAGCGATCGGCGAGCCCCTTCAGCGCCTGCAGCGGGAAGTCTCCCACGTGGCCAAACTTGTCGCCGGCGCGGGCCAGGATCTCGGCGAGCGGGAGTACCTCGCACAAGCAGGTAGAGGTCGACGAAGTCGCGGCGGCTGCCGCGGCTGATGATGGCGCCGAGCTTCATCAGCCCGAGGTCGACGGCCGAGGCGACCTCCACGCCGCGGTGCTCCAGCGGCGGTGCGGCGAGCGGGTAGGGATAGTAGTAGAGCCGCACCGCCGGTCGGTCGCCCTCCTCAGCCTCGTCGACGGGGGCCCGCAGGGCGAGGAAGCCGTCGCGCGCGGTCTCCACCTGCGTCCCCGGCACGGCGGCCAGCACCGCCTGCAGGAGGTCGCGGCGCTCGGGGGGCGTCAGCCGGTTCGCCATCGCCAGCAAGTCGAGGTCCCGCACCCGCCGGTGGCCGAGGTAGAGCGCCAGCGCCGCCGAGCCGGCGAGATAGAGCTCGGCGCCGGCGAGCGGCGCCGCCAGGTGCGCCAGCAGCCGATCGCTCTGCGGCGCGAGCGCGTCGGGGTGGGCGAGCGCGTCGGGGTGGGCGAGCGACAGCGACATGGGAGGACGATATCGCGCCGGCCGGCGTCACCTCCGCGCCCGCCGCCGGTGGTAGCTGCGCCGCAGCCTCATCCTGCGCCCGCCGCCGGGCTCGCCGCTCAGCTCGGCGGCCAGAGCTCGCGCGCCAGCGGATGCGGCGGCGCACTTTCCGCTGCCAGCACGCGCTCCCAGAAGGCACGGCTGCGACGCGACAGCAGCCGGCCACCGCGGGTGGCGAGCAGGTCGACGAGCGCCTCGCGGCCGACGGTGGCGAGCAGCCAGCGCAGCTCCTCGCCGTCGCCTTCCTCCATGAGGCGCGCGGCCAGGAAGGCGTGGTGCGCCGGCGCCACCAGCGTCGCCTCCGAGTAGCCGGCGAAGCGCTCGCGCATGCGGATTCCGGCCCAAGGCGACCACCCGTTCCGATCGAAGGCGACCACCCGTTCCGACGGGAAGGCGACCACTGATTCCGGCCTGAAGGCGACCACTTTGGGGTGGAGGTCCGGAAAGGGTGGTCGCCATCCCGGAAAGGGTGGTCGCCATCGCCGGAATCGGTGGTCGTGATCCCGGAATGGCGGCCTCGATTCGCCGTAAGGCGAAGCGAGTGAATGGGTTGGGTGTGGGCTCCGACTCTGGCATCGTGCCCCCCTTCTACAAGGGGGCCCGAGATGCCGGCACGGAGAGTGAGCATGCGGAAGATTCGCGAGGTTTTGCGTTTGCTGTGGGTGTGTGGCCTGAGCCAGCGGCGAGTGGCCTCCAGCTGCGGGATCAGCAAGACGGCGGTGGCCGAATGTGCCGCGCGCGCCCGGCGCAATGGGATGGACCAGGAGGCCACGAGAGCGCTGAGCGACATCGAGCTCGAGCAGCGGCTGTACCCGCGCGGTGAAGCGGTGTCGCGATCGCGGCCGGCGGTGGATTGGGCGGAGGTGCACCGCGAGCTCAAGGGCAAGGATGTGACGCTGCAGCTGGTGTGGGAGGAGTACCGGGAGCGCGAGCCGCAGGGCTACAGCTACAGCCGCTATTGCGAGTTGTACCAGGGATGGCGCCGGTGGGTTGATCTCACCATGCGTCAGGTGCATCGCGCCGGGGAGAAGCTTTTCGTCGACTACTGCGGCCGAACCGTCCCCGTCGTCGTCAGCGCGAGCGGTGAGGTGCGGCAGGCACAGGTCTTCGTCGCGGTGTGGGGAGCAAGTAACTACACCTACGCTGAGGCGACCTGGACGCAGAGCCTCCCGGATTGGATCGGCGCCCACGTGCGCGCGTTCGAATTCAGTGGCGGTGTGCCCGAGATCGTCGTCCCGGATAACACGCGCACCGGGGTCAAGAGACCCTGTCGCTACGAGCCCGAGCTCAATCCCACGTACCGGGATCTGGCCACGCACTACGGCGTGGCGGTGATCCCGGCCCGCGTGCGGCGGCCACGAGACAAGGCCAAAGTCGAAGTGGGCGTGCAGGTCGTCCAGCGCTGGATTCTGGCGCGGCTGCGCCACCGGACCTTCTTCTCGCTCGCCGAGCTCAACCGCGCCATCCACGAATTGCTCGCGCGGCTCAATGAGCGGTCCTTTCGCAAGATCCCCGGCACACGCCGCTCGCTGTTCGAGAGTCTCGATCGGCCCGCGATGCGCCCCTTGCCGCAAGAGCGCTTCGTCTACGGGGAGTGGAAGAAGGCGCGCGTCAATGTGGATTACCACGTCGAGGTCGAGCGGCACTACTACAGCGTGCCCTACCAGCTGGTCGGCCAGCAGCTCGACGTGCGCCTCAGCGCCCAGACAGTGGAGTGTTTCCACGGCGACCAGCGCGTCGCCAGCCACGTGCGCAGCTTCCGTCGCGGGCTGCCCACCACGGTCGCTGCGCACATGCCGCGGGCGCACCGGGACTACGTGGAGTGGACGCCCGAGCGACTCGTCCGCTGGGCCAAGCAGAGCGGACCCTCTGTCGCCGCTGTGGTCGAATCGATCCTCCTCAAGTACGTCCACCCCCAGCAGGGCTTTCGCGCCTGCCTGGGGATTCTCCGCCTGGGTCAACGCTACGGCGGTGAGCGGCTGGAGGCAGCCTGTCGGCGGGCCCTGAGTATCGGCTCGCCCTCCTATCGCAGCGTGCGGTCGATTCTCGAGCGAGGCCTCGATGCGCAGCTCGACATCGGTGTCGACGTCGCGACTGCTCACGCTGTCCTGCACGAGAATCTCCGCGGCGCCTCCTACTACGGCGGTGAGGAGGAGAAGCCATGCTGACGCAGCCCACCTTCGACAAGCTCGCCGCTCTGCGCCTTCAGGGTATGGCCAAGGCCCTGGCGGAGCAACTCGAGATGACCGACATCGACCAGCTCGACTTCACCGCTCGACTCGGGTTGCTGGTCGATCGGGAAATGACGGAGCGCGACAACCGCCGACTCCAGTATCACCTCGCCAAAGCGCGTTTCCGCCAAGCGGCCGCGGTCGAAGACATCGATTTCCGCACTCCTCGCGGACTCGATCGTCAGCTGTTCGCTGCGCTGTGCTCGTGCCAATGGGTCCGCGACCACCAAAACATCCTGATCACCGGCGCCACCGGGCTCGGCAAGAGCTTCCTCGCCTGCGCGCTGGGTCACAAGGCGTGCCGAGAAGGCTTCACCGCCCTCTACCATCGCTTGCCGCGTCTGCTGCCCGACCTGGCGATCGCCAAGGCAGACGGCCGCTACGGCAAGCTCCTCGCGGCTCTGGGCCGTACCGACGTCTTGCTGCTTGACGATTGGGGCGTTCTGGCCCTCAACGACGGTCATCGCCACGATCTGCTCGAGATCCTCGAGGACCGTTACGACCGCCGTTCCACGATCGTCACCAGTCAGCTTCCCGTCAGCTCCTGGCATGAGGCGATCGGCCATCCAACACTCGCCGACGCCATCCTCGATCGACTCGTGCACAACGCCCATCGCGTGACTCTCAAAGGCAAAGAGTCGATCCGCAAGACCAAGGCCGTCACTCCGCACGCCGAGAGCGGCGAATGAACGCGTGCCGCCAGACCGCCGCCCCGCCCGGCAAGAGACCGACACAGCCTGAGCGTCGCTGCGCTCCGATTACCGGATCCAGATGGGCTGCGGATCTGACGCGACTGTGGACCCCTGCGGACGTCGAAGACGACGCCCGCAGGTCCCAGCCGCCCCCGGCCTCCGGCCGGGCACCCGTCCACAGCCGCTTGGAAATCGCCCACCCCCACCACCCCCACCCGGCGATTCCCACAGCTCCGCAGCCCCGGCGGCTGGCAGTACACTCCCTCGAAGAAAAGGAGGCCTCAGACCCCCAAGACGACCACTTCAGCTAACCACGAGCCCCCGCCCGTCGCTTCGCTCCGACCGGTGGTCGCCTTCGTCGGAATACGTGGTCGCCTTCGCCGGAATACGCACTCGCGCACCCGGCGCGGGAGCTGCAAGGGCTCGCCGGCGTGGGCACCCGAGACCCCGTCGGTTCGCAGTGCCGTGGACGGGGAGTCGCCGCTCAACCCTGCTGCCGTTCGCGCGGCATCGGGTGGATCGTGGCCCGCCGTTCCTGGTCCTCCTGCATGTCGGCCTCGAGGATGCGGGCGTAGAGCTCGATGGTGTTCTTGAGCTTGAGCTGCAGCTCGCGCCGGCGGTGACGCAGCTCGGCCAGGCCGCGCTCGATGCCGCTCGCCTGCTCGATCGCCTGCTGCACCAGCCGGTCGGCGGTGAGCTCGGCTTCCTTGACCAGCACCTGCGCCTCGCGCTGGGCGTTGGCGAGGATCTCGTCGGAGACCCGCTGTGCCCGCAGCAGGGTCTCCTGCAGCTCCCGCTCGCGGGCCTCCCCCTGCCGCAGGCGCTGCTCGGCGCGGTCGCGTTCCTCGCGCAGGTGCTCGGCCTCGGCGAGCAGCCCCGCCAGCTCCTCGCTCACCAGCGCCAGGAAGTCCTCGACCTCGCGCGGATCGAAGCCGCGCAGGGTGTGACTGAACTTCATCTTGCCGATGGCGAGGGGGGTGAGGCTCATGGCGGTACCTGCCTTCTCGTGGCTCGCTCGTGTAAGCGACAGGAAAGCAAGATCTTAGCACGGGGCGGCGGAAGCGGGGCGGAAGCCCCGGGGGCCTCTCCCCGCGCTACGCACCCGCCAGCCGGCTCACCCGCGCGGCCCGAACAGGGCGGTCCCGACCCGCACGTGAGTGGCACCCTCTTCGATCGCCACCGCGAAGTCGTCGCTCATGCCCATCGACAGCAGCCCGGGGAACGACTGCCAGCCCGGAGCCGCTGCCAGCTCGTCGCGCAGGACCCGCAGCCGACGGAACCAGGGGCGCGACGCCTCTGCATCGCTCCCCGGGGGCGGGATCGCCATGAGCCCGAGCAGGCGTAGGCCGGGCAGGGAGCGGAAGGGCGTGAGCGCCGCGGCCAGGCCCGCGGGAGGGAAGCCGTGCTTGCTCGCCTCGGCGCCCAGGTTGACCTCGACGAACCCCCGCGCCTCAGCGCCCCGCGCGCGGGCCTCGGCGGCGAGGGCGGCGAGGATCTTCGGCCGATCGAGCGCATGGAAGGTGGTGAAGAGATCGAGCGCCGGTCGCACCTTGTTCGACTGCAGGGGCCCCAGCAGGTGCCACTCGGCCGCGGGCAGCGCCGGCCGCTTCGCCGCCGCCTCCTGCACGCGGTTCTCGCCGAACGCCCGCACGCCGGCCGCCCAGGCCTCGCGCAGCCGCTCGACCGGCTGCTGCTTGGAGGCAGCGACGAGGGTGACGCTTTGCCGCTCGCGCCCGGCGGCGGCGCAGGCTGCGGCGATCCGCCGCTCGACCTCGGCGACGTTCGCGGCGATGTCGGCGGCGGGCATCGGCGGCGCTCAGCCGGCCACGGCAGGTGCCGGTCGCAGCGCCGGTCGCGGCCGCTCCCGCACCGGCAGCCGCGCGCCGCTGGTCTGGTTCGCACGTGGGCCGGCGCGCCGGCTCCCGCGGCGCGCCACGAGCGGGGTGCCTCCAGCCCCTCTCCGGTCGACGCTGGCGGCTGCGTCGCTCGCGGCGGTCGCGGACCTCGCCAGGGGGATCCTCGGTGGTGGTGCCGCCGCGGGCCGGCCCGTCAGGTGCTCTCCTCGGGCATGTAGAGGAAGCGTCGGCAGCCATCGCACTCGACGAGGGTGCCGCGGCTGCGGATCTCCCCCGCCACCTGCAGCCGCACGCGGTAGTTGCAGGCGCCGCAGTGCCAGATCGTACCCGCTGGCGTCGTGCTCTTGCGTAGCGGCGCCACCGCGTCGCCGTTGCGGCGCTCGTAGACGCGCTCGAACTGCGCCAGCAGGCCACGCGGCAACTCGCTGCGCAGCTGCGCGACCTCCGAACGCAACGTCTGCGCCTGCTGCTCGACTCCGGGCCGCTCGGCCTGCCAGCGCCCCAACGCCTCCTGGTAGCGCTGGTCGAGATCGGCGAAGGCGCTGCGCTCCTCGGCGAGCCGCTGCTGGGCCTGCTCGTAGCCCTCCATGCCCTGCAGCGCCTGCTCCTCGAGCCCTTTGATCGACCCCTTGACGGTGTCGATCTCCTGCAACAGCGCCGAGTACTCGCGCTGGGTGCGCACCATGCTGATCTGCTGCTGGTAGTGCTTGAGCTTCTCGTTGGCGTCGAGGATGGCAGCCTCGGCCTTGCGGCGATCGTGCGTCGCCTGCTCGGCCGCCTCGCCGACGGCGGCGATCTCAGCCAGCCGCGCGCTGTGTTGCTGATGCAGCTCCTCCATCCACTCGGGGACTCCGGAGAGCTGTCTCTCGGCGCGCCGCAGCGCGTCGAGCGCGGCCTGCAGCCGGACGATGGTTCGCAGGGGAGTCGTGGTCGTCGTCGTCGTCTCCATCGGCAGCGGAACCTCCCTCCCGGGGCGGTGGGGCACCAGGCGCGCAACGGACAACCTCGAGCGGACGCCGCTGCGGGCACCGACGGCGGGCGCCGCCGGCCGGATCCACCTGCCCAGCGGGTCCATTACCGAGTGGGTCCACCTGGATTCGAACCAGGGACCTGCCGGTTATGAGCCGGACGCTCTCACCGCTGAGCTATGGACCCGGGAAGCCCCCCCGGCCACGGGATTTTCGAGTATACCAAAGCGGCGGCGGGCGCGGCCGGGAGCAATGAGCGAGCGGCGAGGCGCCGCCGCGAGCTAGACTGGCGCCTCCGGAGGCAGGGCGGCGGCACCCCGCCCGCGCCGATCGCGCCTCCCCGGCGGCTCGGGGGCCGCCAGCATGCGCCGCCGCGCACTCGCCCTCACCGCCGGCTTCGTCCTCCTGCTCGCCCTGGGTCTCGCCCGTCACGAGATGTGGCGCGACGAGCTGCAGGCCTGGATGCTGGCCCGGGCGAGCCCAACGCCACCAGCGCTGCTCGCCAACCTGCGCTACGAGGGGCATCCGCCGCTGTGGCACCTGCTGCTGCTGCCGTTGGCCCACGCCACCGCGCGGCCGGAGGCGCTGCAGGTGCTGCACCTCGCGATCGCCACGCTGGGAGCCGCCCTGTTCCTCCTCTGGGCGCCGCTGCCCTGGCCCCTGCGCTGTCTCTTCGTCGGGAGCTACCTGCCGCTCTACGAG
Source organism: Thermoanaerobaculia bacterium (assembly GCA_963837455.1). Taxonomy (GTDB): domain Bacteria; phylum Acidobacteriota; class Thermoanaerobaculia; order Multivoradales; family JAIOJS01; genus DASYQD01. The sequence continues at coordinate 1,467,836 of CAWINM010000001.1, forward strand.
TACGGCGTCATCAGCCGCAACTACGCGCTGGCGTTGCCGCTGCTGTGGCTGCTCTGCCGGTGGTGGCCACAGGGAGCACGTCGGGCCGTGAGCCTGGGTGCCGTCATCGCCCTGCTCGCCAACGCCAACCCCTACGCCTGGCTGCTCGGCGCCGCGGCGCTCGTGGTGCTCGTCGCCGAGGCCGCCGCTACCCCGGCGCGCCGTCGCGAGCTGGCAACGCACGCGCGTGGGGCCGCCGCCGGCGGGCTCCTGGCGCTCGCCGGCCTCGGCTTCGCCGCCTGGCGCATGCTGCCGCCTGCCGACGCGCTCTACGCGGGCGGCTTCCACCGCTGGTGGGCACCGCGGGCCTGTCGTGCCCTGGGCACGGCATTGGTGGCCTACCTGCCCCTTCCAGACTGGCGCACCGTCACGCCCTGGAACAGCGCAATCCTCTTCCGTGTGTCGCCCCCCCTCCTCGCCGCCGCCGCACTGCTCTGGCTCACCGCTGCCTTCCTCCTGCTCGGCTCGCGGCGGGCGCGCGCCCTGTTCGCCGTCGGCACCCTGGCCCTGCTCGGCTTCACCTACGGCGAGTATGTGGGCTGGGCGCGGCACCACGGCCATCACTTCCTGCTCTTCGTGGCCTGTTGCTGGCTGGCCGCGAAGGACTCCGAGCCATCCCCCCGACGCAGGCGTTGGCGGCTCGCGGCGCTCGCCGCGCTCCTCGCCGTGCACGTCTCCACCGGGGCCTGGCTCTACGGCGCCGACCTGCTGCGCCCGTTTTCCGATGCGGAGCAGGCGGCGGCGGCGCTCACCTCGCCGCCGCTCGCCGCGCTCACGGCGGTGGGCTACCCCGACCCTCCGCTCGCCGCCGTCGGCGCCTACCGGGGGGCGCCCCTGCTCTCGCTCGCCAGCGGCCGGCCGCTCGAGTTCGTGCAATGGCGCCTGGGCGCCGATAAGCGTCTGAGCAGGCCAGAGCTCTGCGCCCGCCTGGCGGTGGTGGCCCGTCGTCGTGGCGGCGCCGTCGCCTTCGTCGCGCCGCCGGCGGTGCTCGCCGCCCCCTGTCCCGGCCTCGCCGCCGAGCCCTTCGGCGACGCGCCGCTGCCGCTCGTCCCCAGCGAGCAACTGGCGGTGTGGCGAGTGACGGTGCGCTGAGGCCAGGCCTTCCCCCGCCGCTCGACCTCCTCCGTCTCCAGCGCCGGCTCCAGCGGTCCCTGGCCGGGTCGCCTCCGCCCGGTGTCACCGTCCGGAGAGCCCCTGCAGCTGGCGGTCGGCGACCACCAGCATGGCGACGTCGACGCTCTCGGCGCCCCGCAGCTCCTCGAGCAGCTTGTCGAGCCGCGCCACCTCGGCGGCGTGCCGCCCTTCCCAGGCCGCCAGCGCCTCCTTCCACTCGGCCTTCCTCCCCGCCTCGGCGAGCACCTGCCAGGCGATCGCCACCTGGTGCAGCGAGAGGTCGTCGAGCAGCCCCTCGGTGGCGGCGCGCTGCCACGGGGTCTCGATCTTCGCCCGCCCCACCGCCGCCCGCAGCCACTCGAGACCGAGCCGCTCGCCGACGCCGAAGTACACGCGTGCCACCGCCGGCGCCGGTGCCTCCACCGCCGTCGCCAGCCGCACCACGTCGGTGCCGGCGACGAGCGCCCGCATCGCCGCCACCTGGTGCGCGAGCTTCTCGGGGACTCCCTGGCGCCCGTACTCGCGGGCGCGGCGGCGCAGCTCGCGGCGCGGGCCCGGCGGCAGCATCGCGTCGATCTCGCGCCCGAGCTCCCGCAGCGCCGGCCGGAAGGTGCCGACCACCCGCGAGACGTCGAGCGCCTGGTCGTAGCGCTGCAGGAACCAGAGCGTGGCGTGCTCGGTGAGCACGCTCACCTCGAGCATCAGCTTGAGCTGCACCTCGGCCGGCACCTTGGTGTCGAGGGCCTCGATCGCCGCCCACACCCGGCGCAGCTCGAAGGCGTCGCGGGTGATGGTGTAGGCGCGCGCCACCTCCTGCGAGGAGCGGCCGGTGGCCTCGATCATGCGGAAGACGAAGGAGGGGCCGACGCGGTTGACGGTGCTGTTGGTGATGAAGGTGGCGACGATCTCGCGGCGCAGCCGGTGGTGCTCGATCTCGTCGCGGAACCCCGCCACCATCGGCGCCGGGAAGTAGCGGAGCAGGTCCTCGGCGAGCAGCGGGTCGTCGGGAACGTCGGAGGCGAGCAGGTCCTCGTAGAGGGCGATCTTGGCGTAGGCGAGCAGCACCGCCAGCTCGGGGCGCACCAGGCCGCGTCGCTGTGCCGCCCGCTGGCGGATCTCCTCGTCGTCGGGCAGGCACTCGAGCCGGCGGTCGAGGCGACCCGACTTCTCGAAGGCGCGGATCATCCGCACCTGCTGGTCGAGCAGCTCGGCGCTGCGCGTCTCGGTGAGGGAGATCGCCTGCGTCTGCAGGTAGTTGTCCCGCAGCACCAGGCTCGCCACCTCGTCGGTCATCTGCCGCAGCAGGCTGTTGCGGCCGTCGAGCGTCAGCTTGCCCGCCGCCACCGCCGGGTTGAGGGCGATCTTGATGTTGACCTCGTGGTCGGAGGTGTCGACGCCGGCCGAGTTGTCGATGGCGTCGGTGTTGATGCGGCCGCCGCCGAGGGCGAACTCGATGCGCGCCCGCTGCGTGAAGCCGAGGTTGGCCCCCTCGCCCACCACCTTGCAGCGCAGGCGGTTGGCGTCCACGCGGGTGGCGTCGTTGGCGCGATCGCCGACGTCGCCGTGGCGCTCCTTCGCCGCCTTGACGAAGGTGCCGATGCCGCCGAGCCAGAGCAGGTCGACGTCGGCGGTGAGGATGGCCTGCACCAGCTCGTTGGGGGTGAGCTTCTTCTTCGCCAGGCCGAGCGCGGCGGCAGCCTCGTCGGAGACGCTGATCTGCTTGGCGCCGCGTTCGTAGATGCCGCCGCCGGCGGAGAGCGCCTGCGGGTCGTAGTCCGCCCACGAGGAGCGTGGCTGCTCGAACAGCCACTGGCGCTCTTGCAAGCTCTTCGCCTCGTCGGGATCGGGGTCGATCAAGATGTGGCGGTGGTCGAAGGCGGCGAGGAGGCGGGTGTGCGGGGAGAGCAGCATGCCGTTGCCGAACACGTCGCCCGACATGTCGCCGACGCCGACGCAGGTGAAGGGCTCGCTCTGGACGTCGCGGCCGAGCTCGCGGAAGTGGCGCTTGACCGCCTCCCACGCGCCCTTGGCGGTGATCCCCATCTTCTTGTGGTCGTAGCCCGCCGAGCCCCCGGAGGCGAAGGCGTCGCCGAGCCAGAAGCCGTGCTCGCCGGCGACGCCGTTGGCGATGTCGGAGAAGGTTGCGGTCCCTTTGTCGGCGGCCACCACCAGGTAGGTGTCGTCGCCGTCGCGGCGCACGACGTCGGCGGGGTGGACCACCTCGCCGCCGACGATGTTGTCAGTCAGGTCGAGCATGCCGCGGATGAGGGTCTTGTAGCACTCGATCCCCTCGGCAAGCTGCGCCTCGCGGCCACCGGCGGCGGGCGGCCGCTTGACCACGAAGCCGCCCTTCGCTCCCACCGGCACGATGACGGCGTTCTTCACCATCTGTGCCTTGAGCAGCCCGAGGATCTCGGTGCGGAAGTCCTCGCGGCGGTCCGACCAGCGGATGCCGCCGCGCGCCACCATGCCACCGCGCAGGTGCACGCCCTCGACGCGTGGCGAGTAGACGAAGATCTCGAATTTGGGCTTGGGATCGGGGAGCTGGCGGATGCTGCGGCTGTCGAGCTTGAACGAGAGGAAGGGCTTGGGCTCTCCAGTGGTCTCGCGCTGGAAGAAGTTGGTGCGCAGCGTCTCCTTCACGACGGTGAGGAAGCCGCGCAGGATGCGGTCTTCGTCGAGGCTCTGCACGTCCTCGAGCTTCTGACGGATCTCGGCGAGCACGCCGGCCGCGCGCGAGCGAAAGTCGGCGCGGTGGGCGGGGTCGAAGAGGGTGCGGAACAGCCGCACCAGCAGCTGCGACAGCGCCCAGTACTGCACCATGGTGCGGGCGATGTAGGTCTGGCTGAAGGTCATGCCGACCTGCCGCAGGTAGCGGCTGTAGGCGCGCAGCAACCCCACCTCGCGCCACTCCAGGCCGGCGGCGAGCACCAGACGGTTGAGCACGCCGTTCTCGAGGTCACCGCGCCAGACCCGCCGCAGCGTCTCCTCGACGAGCGGCTTGGCGGCGGCGAACGACACGCCCATCTCCTCGCCGGCCACCAGCGCGAAGTCGTGCACCCAGACGGCGGTCCCCGCGGCCAGCGGGGCCCCGGGCCGCACCTCGAAGGGGAGCTCCTCCTCCACCCGCACCCCGAGGTCCTCGAGCAGCGGCAGCGCGTCGGTGAGCATGATCTGCCGGCCGGCGAGGTAGAGCTTGATGCGCATGTGGCCGGCGGGCATGGCGTCGCCGCGGTAGAGCCGCGCCGTCATCTCCTCGCCGCCTGCGAGCAGGGCGGCGATGACGTCGGCGTCGGCGAGCGCCTCGCGGGCGTCGAAGCGGTCGCGGTAGACGGCGGGGAAGGCCTCCTCCCAAGTGGCGAGCTGCTGCAGCCCCGCCTCTTCGCCGCGGGCGGCGACGAGCTGTTCGCGCAGGTCCTCGCGCCAGGTGCGGGCGGCGGCGGCGAGCCTGGCCTCCACCTCGCGCACATTCACCTCGCGCAGCTGCCCGGGTGTGGTGCGGACGATGAAGTGGACGCGGGCGAGCGCGGCGTCCCCCACCTGGGTGTAGAAGGCGGTGACCTCGCCGCCGAGCTCCTGTTCGAGGATCTTTCCCAACCGCTCGCGCAGCTCGAAGGTGTAGCGGTCGCGCGGCACGTACACCAGCGCCGAGATGAAGCGCTCGAACTCGTCCTTGCGCAGGAACAGCGCCACCCGCTGCCGCTGCGACAGCTGCAGGATGCCGAGGGCGACGCGCACTAGGTCGTCCTCGCTGATCTGGAACAGCTCGTCGCGGGGGAAGCTCTCGAGCACGTGCGCCAGCGCCTTGGCATCGTGGCTGCCGGGATTGAAGGCGGCGCGCTCGGTGATCCGCCGCAGCTTGCGACGCAGCACCGGGATGGTCTGCGCGCTGCTGCTGTAGGCGGTGGAGGTGAAAAGGCCGAGAAAGCGATCCTCGCCCACCACCTTGCCCTGCTCGTCGAAGCGGCGGATGCCGATCGAGTCCATGTGTACCGGCCGGTGCACCTCGGCGCGGCGGCTGGCCTTGGTGATGATCAGCAGCTCGCGCTGGTTGAGGAAGCGCGACAGGTAGTCGGGCAGCGGCGCGTCGCTGCGCTGCTCGGCGCCGCGGGTCACCTCGCGCAACGCGCCGAGGCCGGAGCCCGGCTCGAGCCGCAGGTACTCGGCGCCGTCGCGACGGTCGAGCACGTAGCCGCGGTAGCCGAGAAAGGTGAAGTGGTTGTCGGCGAGCCAGCGCAGGAACTCGGCGGCCTCCTCGACCTCGCCGCGATCGAGGGGCGGCGGGGTCTGCCGCAACCGCGACTCGATGGCCGCCGCCTTGGCGGCCATCGGCTGCCAGTCGTCGACCACCAACCGCACCTCGGAGAGGACGTCGTGCAGACGTGCCGCCAGCGCCTCGAGACCTGTCTCGCCGGTCGTCTCGCGGTCGATCTCGAGGTGCATCCACGACTCGGCGGCGCCCTCCCGGGGCGGCAGCAGTCGCAGCAATTGCCCCGCCGGGTCGCGCTCCACGCCCAACACCGGATGCAGCACCATGTGGGTGCGCCGCTGGCGTTGCTGCAGCTCCCCGCTCGTCGAGGCGAGCAGGAAGGGCATGTCGTCGTTGACGATGTCGATGGCGGTGTGGGGTGACGACCAGCCGTCGCGCTCCTGCTGCGGGTTGTAGACGCGGATGCGGGTCTCCCCGGGCGGGCGCTGCTGGGCGAGCTTCCAGAGGGCCACCACCGGTCCCAGCACGGCCTCGACGCCGGCGGCGGCGAGCTCCTCCGGCGGGGTGTTGGCGTAGGCCCGCCGCAGCAGCTCGGTGGCGCCCGGAGCCTCGGCGGCCGGCAGCCACGCCGCCAGCGCGCTGGAGAGCTCGGCGAGGACGTCTTCCTGGGAGGCGGTGGCGCTCGTCTCCATGCTGGCGTCTCCTGAGTCCCGGCTGGCGCGAGCCGCGGCCGGCAGGACGATGCTCGCGCGCCCGGGCGGCGGCCCGGCCCGCCCGCCGGCTCCTGGCCGAATGTAGCCTATCAGCCGGATCCCCGAGCAAGCGCCGATCGCCGTCGCGGCCCCGGTCAGGGGCCGCACGGCGATCCCGCCTCGCCACCGTTTCCGCGATTGCAAAGGAGATCACGATGGAACCCGCTCTGTCTCGAAGGTCCGCCCGCCCCCTGCGGTCGCGGCTCGTCCGCACCGCCCTGGCACTGCCTCTCTTCACCCTCGGCGCGCTCGCCTTGACGTTGCCTGCGCAGGCGCAGCCCTTCCGCTCGGTCTACCTCTTCAACGGCCCCACCCTCGGCTACGTGCGCATTCCCGCCAGTCCCGCCCTCAATTCCGCCGATGGCTTCACTTTCGAGGCCTGGGCGCGCGTTGGACGCCAACAGCTGCAGCAGCATCGCCGGCAAGAACTTCCACACGGCGTGGTGGATCGGCATCTGCGGCACCACCCTGCGCTCCTACCCGAAGGGAACGAGCTCCGTTCACGACGGCGGAGTGGTTCCCACCGACCAATGGACCCACATCGCCGTCACCTTCGACGGCGCCCACCGCCGGCACTACATCGATGGTGAGCTGGTGGCTACCTTCGCCGAGACCGGCCCGCTCCCCCCCTCGACAGACGAGGTGCGCATCGGCAGCGACACTCTGTGGGAACACTCTCCGAACGGACCGGTCGACGAGGTGCGATTGTGGAACGTCGCGCGGACCCAGGCGCAGATCCGCGAGACGATCAACGCGCCGATCACCAGCGCCACCGGCAATCCGGGACTGGTGGCGGTCTGGCCGTTCGAGAACAACGGAAACGACATCATTCATGGTCACAACGGCACTGCGGGGGGCACGGGAGCGTTCTTCGCGGGCTTTGGCTCTGGCCCGGGGCGCGTCACCTCCGCCACGATCCTCTGCATCGGCGGCAGCGGGGGCCGCTTCGCGGTCACCGCAAAGTACCGCACCGGCGCCCCCGGCACCCCGGAGGGTCAGGCGCACGTGGGGGTCAACAACGCCGGCTCGGGCATCCTCTGGTTCTTCGGCGCCGACAACTGGGAGGTGCTGGTCAGGTCGATCGCCGGCTGTGCCCTCAACAGCCGCTACTGGGTGTTCAGCACCGCCACCACCAACGTTCACTATCGGCTCGAGGTCTTCGACCGCACCGGCGGCGAGCAGAAGATCTACTTCAACTACCCGGGGCCGCCGGCGCCGGCGGTGACCGGCACCAGCGCCTTCGCCACCTGCCCGTAGCGGCGTGCCCGTAACCAGGCGCGCTGCGGGGCGCCGACGCGGTAGACTCGGGCGCGTAGCTGCCATGTCGAGCTCAGCCGCGCGCCCGAGCTTGCTCCCCCCTCGGCTCGCCGCCCTCCTGGTGGCCGCCGGCGTCGCTCTCGCCTCCCCGGCCTGCGTCGACCTGGCGCAGGCCGCCGGCGACCCCGGCAAGCCACACGTCGGCATCGTCTTCGACAGCGGCGGCAAGGACGACCGTTCGTTCAATGCCGCCGCCTTCCGCGGCGTCACCCGCGCCGCCCAGGACTTCCCCATCGTCCTGCGCGACGCCGAGCCGGGCGACCCGGCCTCGCTCGAGCCGGCGATGCGCGCCTTCGCCGAGGTGCACTACGACCTCGTCATCGGCATCGGCTTCGCGCAGACGCCGATCGTCGAGTCGGTGGCGAAGGACTATCCGAACGTGCGCTTCGCCATCGTCGACGGCGTCTCCGACCTCCCCAACGTCGCCTCCCTGGTGTTCAAGGAGCACGAGGGGAGCTACCTGGTGGGGATGATCGCCGCCCGCAAGAGCCAGACCGGCATCCTCGGCTTCGTCGGCGGCATGGACGTGCCGCTCATCCACAAGTTCGAGGTCGGCTACGAGGAGGGTGCGCGCGCCGTCAACCCCAAGGTCGAGGTGATCCAGAACTACGTCGGCGTCACCGAGTCGGCGTGGAACAACCCCGGCAAGGGCAAGGAGCTGGCGCTGGCTCAGTACGGCAAGGGTGCCGACGTGGTGTTCGCCGCCGCCGGCAACTCCGGGCTCGGCGTCTTCGACGCCGCCGAGCAGTCGGGTCACTACGTCATCGGCGTCGACTCCAACCAGAACTGGGTCAAGCCCGGCTACGTGCTCACCAGCATGGTCAAGCGCGTCGACAACGCCGTCTACCAGATCATCGGCGACCTCGTGCACGGGCGCTTCCGCGGCGGCGTCCACGTCTACGGGCTCGAGGACGGCGGCATCGGCTACGCCATGGACCAGTACAACGCCAAGCTGGTGCCGCCGCAGGTGATCGCCGAGGTGGAGGCGGCCAAGGCCAAGATCATCCGCGGCGAGATCAAGGTGACGGACGCCATGCAGCAATGAGCGGCGCCCTCTTCCCAGCAGCGCTCGCCGGCCTCGCGCCCGGCGCCGGGTGGAGCGTGCGGTGAGGCTCGAGCTCTCCGCCATCAGCAAGCGCTTCGGCGACGTGCTGGCCAACGACGGCGTCAGCCTCGCCGTCGAATCCGGCACCATCCACGCCATCGTCGGCGAGAACGGCGCCGGCAAGTCGACGGCGATGCGCATCGCCTACGGCTTCTACACCCCCGACTCCGGCGAGATCCGCGTCGACGGGGTGCCGCGCCGGCTGGCCAGCCCCCACGACGCCATCGCCCTCGGCATCGGCATGGTGCACCAGCACTTCATGCTCGTCGAGCCGATGACGGTGGCGGAGAACATCGTCCTCGGCATCGAGCCCGGCTCGCCGTGGCGGCTCGACATGCCGGGGGCGAGCGCGCGCATCAGGGCCCTCTCCGGCGAGCTCGGGCTCGCCATCGACCCGGCGGCGCGGGTGGAGACGCTGGCGGTGGGGCAGCAGCAGCGTGTCGAGCTGCTCAAGGCGCTCTACCGCGAGGCGCGACTGCTCATCCTCGACGAGCCCACCGCGGTGCTCAGCCCGCAGGCCGTCGGCGAGCTGTTCGCCATCCTCCGGCAGATGAAGGCGCAGGGGCGCACGGTGGTGATCGTCACCCACAAGCTCTCCGAGGTGCTCGCCATCTCCGACCGGGTGACGGTGATGCGCGACGGTCGCGTCGTCGGCCAGCGCGAGACGGCGGCCACCAGCGCCGCCGAGCTCGCCCGCCTGATGGTGGGGCGCGACGTGCTGCTGCGGGTCGAGAAACCGCCAGCGCGGCCGGCGGCGCCGGTGCTCGCCGTGCGGGGCCTCTCGTTGACCGCCGCCGACGGCTCGCGGCGGCTCGAGGACGTCAGCTTCGAGGTGTGCGCCGGCGAGATCGTGGGCGTCGCCGGCATCGAGGGCAACGGCCAGACCGAGCTCGTCGAGGCGCTCGCCGGTCTCGCCGAAGAGGCGACCCTCGTCGGCGTGGTGACGCTGCTCGGCGAGGAGATCACGGCTCTCCCGGTCCGCTCGCGCCGCCACCGCGGCTGCGCTCACGTTCCCGAGGACCGCCATCGGCGCGGGCTGCTGCTCGACTTCGACCTCGCCGAGAACGCCATCCTCGGCGCCGCCGATCGCCCGCCGGTGGCCGTGGGGCCGGCTCACTCCTGGCTCGACCGCGAGGCCGTACGCCGCCGCGGCCTGCGCATCCTCGCCGACTACGACGTGCGCCCCGCCGACCTCGCGCTGCCGGCGCGGGCGCTCTCGGGCGGCAACCAGCAGAAGCTCGTGCTCGGCCGCGAGCTCGCCGACGCGCCGCGCCTGCTGCTGGTCGCGCAGCCCACCCGCGGTGTCGACATCGGCGGCATCGAGTTCATCCACCGCCGGCTGGTCGAGCTGCGCGATCGCGGCTGCGCGATCCTGCTCGTCTCCTCCGAGCTCGAGGAGGTGACGGCGCTCGCCGACCGCCTGCTGGTGATCCGCGGCGGGCGCATCGTCGGCGAGGTCGACCCCGCCGGCGCCAGCGCCGAGGAGATCGGGCTCCTGATGACCGGCGGAGCGGCGGCGTGAGCGAGACCGAGAAGCCCGCACTCCCGAGGGAGGCCCACGCCGCGGCAGGGGGCAGCGCGGGACCGCCCGCAAGGCCGGCCGGGCGAAGCGCGCCGCGGCGGCTGGCGGGCGAGCTGGTCTTCCCGCTGCTGGCGGTGGTGGCGGCCTTCGCCGTCGGCGCCCTGCTGGTGCTCGCCGTCGGCGACCATCCGTTGCTCACCTACGAGCTGCTCATCGGCAGCGCCCTCACCTGGCCCGATGGCATCGGCTACACGCTCTTCTACGCCACGCCGCTGATCTTCACCGGGCTGGCGGTGGCGGTGGCGTTCCGTTGCGGGCTGCTCAACATCGGCGCCGAGGGGCAGCTGTACGTCGCCGCCCTCGCCACCGCCTGGGCAGGCATCACCTTCGCGCGGCTGCCGGCGCTCGCCCTGGTGCCCCTGTGCTGCCTGGTGGCGATCCTCTCGGGGGGCGCCTGGGGCGCCATTCCCGGCGTGCTCAAGGCGCGCTTCGGGGCGCACGAGGTGATCACCACCATCATGCTCAACTTCGTGGCCGTGGCGCTGGCGAGCTACGTCACTCAGTACCACTACAAGCCGGTGGGCGACCCCATCCTCGAGACGGTGCCGATCGGCGCCGGGGGACACATCCCGCGTCTGGGCCGCTTCCTGCCCGGCTTCCCCGAGCGCATCCCCGCCAACCTCTCCTTCCCCCTGGCGCTCGTGGTGTGCCTGCTCGTCTACCTCTTCCTCTGGCGCACCCGCTTCGGCTTCGAGATCCGCGCCACCGGCGCCAGCCCGGCGGCGGCGCGCTACGGCGGCATCGCCACCGGTCGCCAGATCGTGCTGGCAATGGCGCTGTCGGGAGCGCTCGCCGGCATGGTGGCGATCAACGAGGTGCTCGGCTACCGCTACCGCTACTACGACAGCTTCTCCGCCGGCTACGGCTTCACCGGCATCGCGGTGGCGCTGCTCGGCCGCAACCATCCGCTGGGGGTGATCGTCGCCGCGCTGCTGTTCGGCGCCCTCCTGCGCGGCGGCCTCTTCGTCGACATCTTCACCGAGCACGTCTCCAAGGACCTGGTGATGGTGCTACAAGGGCTGATCATCCTCTTCGTCGCCGCCGAGGCGATGTTCCGTGGCGGCTGGCTGCGCCGGCGGCGGGCCTCGGCGGCGCGGGTCTGAGGGACAGCGGCGAGGGCAACGACGTGAGCTCGAGCCACCTCCTCACCCTCCTCCTGCTCTTCCTCTTCTCCTCGCTGCGCCTGGCGACGCCGCTGCTGCTCGCCGCGCTCGGCGGTCTCTACTCGGAGCGCTCCGGCGTCATCAACATCGCCCTCGAGGCGCTGCTCCTCGCTGGCGCCTTCACCGCCGCCACCGTCACCCACTTCACCGGCAGCCCCTGGCTCGGGCTCGCCGCCGCCATCGTCGCCGGGATCGGCGTGGCGCTCGTCCACGGCGTCGCCTGCATCCGCTTCCGCGCCGATCAGGTGGTCTCCGGCACCGCCCTCAACATCGTCTTCCTGGGCCTGCCGCAGCTGCTCGCCGGAGCGTTCTTCGCCTCCACCGGTGCCACCCCGCAGCTTCCCAAGTCGCAGCTGCTGCCGTTGGCACCGATGGTGATCGCCTTCGCGCTGGTGCCGCTCACCTGGTACGTGCTCGATCGCACCCGCTTCGGGCTGCGGCTGCGGGCGGTGGGAGAGAACCCCGAAGCCGCCGATACCGCAGGCGTCGACGTCGCCCGCGTCCGTTACCTGGGAGTCCTGCTCTCCGGGGCGCTCGCCGCCATCGGCGGCGCCTACCTCTCGATCGGCCAGGCCTCGCTGTTCACTCGCAACATGTCGGCCGGGCGCGGCTTCATCGCCCTCGCCGCGCTCATCTTCGGCAACTGGCGCCCGGTGCCGACGATGCTCGCCTGCCTGCTGTTCGGCGCCGCCGACGCGCTGTCGATCCAGATGCAGGGCGTCTCCCGGGTCCCCGTGCAGTTCGTGCAGCTGATCCCCTACGTGCTGACGCTGGTCGTGCTCGCCGGCTTCATCGGTCGCTCGCGGCCGCCGCGGGCGTTGGGCATCCCGTACTCGAAGGCGTAGGCGCCACGGGGGCCGTGGTTCGCGGCCCGCCAAGGCATGGCTGGCGCGGAGCCGCCCTTTCGAGCTACGATTCCGCGCCCGCCAGGCCGGGCCGCCGGCGCCTGGCCCGCCGCGCTCGCACCCTGCATCCCGAGAGGAGAGCCATGGACGAGTTGGTCTTTCGCGAGATCGCGGACGAGTACGGCCCGGAGAAGGTGGTCTACGTCTACGAGCCCCGTTGCGGCTTGCGCGGCATCGTGGTGATCGACAACACCGCCGCCGGGCCGGCCATCGGCGGCATCCGCATGGCGCCCGACCTCACCACCGGCGAGGTCTTCCGGCTGGCGCGGGCGATGACGTGGAAGAACGCCCTCGCCGGGCTCCCCCACGGTGGTGGCAAGTCGGGCATCCTCGCCGACCCCAACGTCGCCAACAAGGAGGCGCTGATCCGGCAGTTCGCCCGCGCCATCGAGGCGCTGGTCGGCTACATCCCGGGCCCCGACATGGGTACCGACGAGGTGTCGATGGCCTGGGTGCGCGACGAGATCGGACGTTCGGTGGGCCTCTCGAAGGTGCTCGGCGGCATTCCGCTCGACCAGATCGGCGCCACCGGCTTCGGGCTCGCCGTCTGCGCCGAGGTGGCGCAGGAGTTCTGCGACCTGCGGCTCGACGGCGCCCGGGTGGTGGTCCAGGGGTACGGCAACGTCGGCAGCCACGCCGCCCGCTACCTCGCCGAGAGAGGCGCCATCCTGGTCGCCGCCTCCGACCTCGACGGCACCGTCTTCGACCCCGACGGCATCGACATCGAGGAGCTGGTGGTGTGCAAGCGCGAGACCCACCGCGTCACCGATTACCCACGCGGACAGAAGTTGCCGCGGGAGGCGTTCCTCGACGTGCCGTGCGACATCCTGGTGCCGGCGGCACGTCCCGACACCCTCGACGAGACCAACGTCGGCCGTCTGGGCTGCAAGATGGTGCTGCAGGGCGCGAACATCGCCGTCACTCCGGGCGCCGACCGCATCCTCCACGAACGAGGCATCCTCTCGGTGCCCGACTTCGTGGCCAACGCCGGCGGCGTCATCTGCGCCTCGGTCGAATACCACGGCGGCACCCAGCGGCGCGCCTTCGAGGCGATCGACGAGAAGATTCGCGAGAACACCCGTGCGGTGCTGGAGCGCGCGCGCGCCCGCGAGCAGATGCCGGCGGCGGCCGCTCTCGACCTCGCACGCCAGCGGGTCGGTGAGGCAATGGCCTACCGGCGCGCCGGCTAGCGCCCGAGCCCCCGCGGGCTCCGGTCACTCCGACGGCGCCGGCGATCCGGCGCAGAGGTGCGACGGCTTCCCGGCGGGGGCGCCGCCGACTGGCGTGCTGTCCCTCAGCCGTGCCCGGAGGCGGCTGCGTGGTGGTAGCCGGCCCACAGCTTCTCGCCCGCCTCGACCGCGAAGGGCAGCCGGTTTCCCTTGGGCGGAAGCGGGCAGGTGGCAAAGGGTGTGAACACGCACGGCGGGTTGTAGGCCTGGTTGAAATCGACGACGACCGTGCTCTCGCCCGCCGCGGGGGGCGCCGCGTAGACGAAGCGGCCACCGCCGTAGGTCTCGCGGTTGTTGGTCTGGTCGCCGAAGACGAGGAACAGCCGGCCGTCCCCCTCGTCGATGGCCTGCAGCCGCGCCTCGTGACCCGCGTGGCTGAAGACGACGGTTCCCGGCGAGGGGACGTCCTCGACACTGCCGAGGATGTTGGGTACGGCGATCGTCGCCCCGGGCGGCGCCGGCTCGAACCGAGCTCGCACGCGCCAGTCGGTGCTGACGGGGTAGTAGTCGAGGCCCTGGAACGCCCGCCGCACAGGGCTCTCGCTGTCCTTGATGCGCACCGCCCAGCGGTCGCCACGCTGGATGACGTAGAGCTCCAGGGAGCCCCAGCGCACCACCGTCGGCTCCCCTTCGGCATCGCTCTGCAGCGCCAGCGGCGCGGTGACCACGTCGTTGGCGACCGTGAGCCCCGACCCGACCGCAGGCTCGAGGGTGAGCGCGGCGCCGTGCCGGGTGATCGTCCCCAGTCGGGCCGGCGCGTTGGCTGGGAAATGGACCTGGGCATCGGCGGCGCTGCCCAGCAGGTTGCTCCCTTCGTCGAGCCACTCGAGCCCGACGAGGGTCAGCCAGCCGTCGGACGCGGTGAGGCTGGCCACTCGCTCGGCGCGCCAGCTCTCGACGGCAGCTGTTTCCTCGGCGTCCATGCGCGGCTCCTGGCGCGACGGGGTTACGGTAGCGACGCGGCCCGCGCCCGCCGCCGGCCGGCCGCCGCCGCCGGCGAAGAGCGCCGTGGCGAGGAGGATCGACACGGCGTCGAGCTGCCTCACGTGCGAGCCTCCGGCGCGTCCGCAGCGGGTCGGTAGAGGATGGCGACGCCGCCGATCGTCCCCACCACTGCGCAGCCGAGCCGGGCGCGGAGCTCGTCGACCTGGGCGCTGCGCTCGTCACGCTCGCCGCGTAGCCGCAGCTTGATCAGCTCGTGACTGGTCAGGGCACGGTCGAGCTCGGCGAGGAACGCCCCCGAGAGCCCCTGGCGGCCGACCTGCGCCACCGGCGCGAGCTCGTGGGAGCGGGCGCGCAGTTGGCGGCGCTCGGCGGTGGTGAGCTCGGGGCCCATGGCGAGACTCTAGCAGCTGCACCGCCGGCGTCCCGCTTGCGCCCACAGCCTCGTCCGCGGGGTACGCTGGCATGCCGCCGACCGGGCTCACTGTCGGCCGCGCCGCTGCACGAGAACCCCGACCACCCATAGCGCCACCAGCAGCAGCAGCGACCACGGCTCGGGCGGCGCGAGCGCCTGCACCAGCAGCGAGGCCCCGGCGCCGGCGGTGAGCACGATCAGGGCGAGCGAGAAGAGCGCCAGCGCCACCAGCGCCATCAGCAGGCCGCCGCCGGCGACCACCAGCCCGTTCCACGGCCCGAGGACGAGCCCGGTGGCGGGGAGAAGAAACGTCATCAGCACGACGCCGAGAAAGAAGCCGGCGAGCGCCACTGCCACCTTCTGCAGCAGCAGCGCCAGCAAGAGCCCGAGCACGCCCACCGCTACGGCGATGACAAGGACGGTGGCGCGCGGCATGCCGGTCGCCCACGACTCCATTGCCTGATAGCCGGCTACGAAGCCGAGGGTGCCGACGGCGAGCCAGAAGAGTCGCCGCCCGGCGACGAGCAGCGCGAGTCCGAGGATCGCCAGCACCACCCGGCTGGGAGTGTCGGCGAGGGCGAGGAGGTGGGCGTCCATGCGCCAAGCCTAGACCGTCCGGCGGGTCTCGCGCCCGGGCCGCTACGGCACGGGCGGCAGCAGGCGTCGCGGGGCGGCGGCACCGCGGGGGTCGACCTCCACCAGCGCGCCCGCGGGATCGAGGAACTGCCGGGTGGCGGGGCTGCCGACTGCCACGCGGTCCTCGCCGGGGTGCCACGGCGAGGCCCCCGCGAGCGGGGCCAGCCGTCCTCCCAGCGCACGTACGGCACCGGACCCGAGGTCGACCTCCCGCAGCTCGCCGCGCCAGCGCGCCTCGCCTTCGCCGTCGTGCCGTATCGGTACGCTGGCGGTGAAGGGGAGTCGCTCGGGCAGCCAGGGCGTGCCGAGCCAGGCATAGCGGCCGCTGCCCAGCGGGATCTCGCGCTCGAGCCTGCCCTGGCGATCGAAGAGGCGCAGGGTGAGCTGCTCCCGCAAACCCTCGGCAACGGCGACGCCGCCGCCGGGGAGGAACCCGGCGGTGCGGAACGACCCGCGGCTCGCCGCCGGTGCCAGCTCGGCGAGGGTACGGCCCGACGGCACGTCGAGCAGCACGACGCTGCCCCGGCCGGCCCAGCCGCCGGAGAGCAGCAGCTGCTCGCCGTCGGCCGAGAGGACGCCGCGCACCAGGCCATCCATGGGAACCTGGGGCCCGGGGCGGGACACCAGCCGCCCCGTTGCAGGATCGAGGTCCCAGCTGTGCACCTCCACCCACCGCTCGCGCGCGTCGAGGCGCACGACGCGCGCGCGGCCATCGGCGAGCAGGCGCACCGCGGTGTACTCCGGGGACGCCGGCAGCCGCGCGGCGGCGAGGAGGCGCCGTCCGTGGTCGCTCCACACCGTCACCCGGTCGCGCTCGGCTAGCGCCAGGCGATCGCCGGCGAGCTCGACGGCGACGTCCCACGGGTGGACGAGGATGCCGGTGGGGTGGAGGCGCGGTCGCTCTCCGAGCTCGATCCACACCACCTCGCTGAGGGCGCTCGCGGTGGGGGCGAGAAGGCGCAGCCAGACGGCGCTGCTGCCGTCACGGGAGAAGGTGACCTGCGGGCCCGAAGAGGCGCCCCCGAACCCGGGAACCGGAACGGTAGCGGTCCCCAGCGGCACCACCGTGCCACGGGCGGTGTCGAAGAGGAGCGCGGGGCTGTAGCTCGGGCGGTGGTGGAGCACGGCCACCCCGGTCGTCCACGCTCCCGCCGGCGCCGCCTCGGCGATCTCCAGGCGCTCGACGTCGGCGGCGTCGAAGCGCACCAACCAGTGGGCGAAGACGCCGACGCCGAGCGCCGCGAACACCAGCCCGGCGCTCACCGCCGCCGCCTGCGCGCGCTCCACGCGCGCGAGGAGCACGCGCCCGCGGGCGAGGCCAAGCGCACCGGCGACCATCCACACGAGCAGCGACGCCCCGGCGAGGACGGCAACGGCCAGCAGCAACTCGGCGGGCGCCGCGGCCGCGTACAGGCGCGCCACGCCGGCTGTCGCGATCGCCGCCGCCGCTGCGAGTCCCACGGCGTCGAGCAGGAGCCATGCCGAGCGGCTGCGCAGGGCGGTAGCGAGCTGGCTCGCGAGCAGCAGAACGAACAAGGGCGCCAGGCTCACCAGCAGGGCGACTCCCTGGCCGAGCGCGCTGACGGCGAGGAACGCGATCGCCCGCCCGGCGTCGGTCTGCTGCAGGAACTCGCTGACGAGCAGCGTCGGGTTCCGAGGCGCGCCGAGGCTACCGCCGGTGGCCGGCAGCAGCACCAGCGCGATGCTGCCGTAGACCACGGCGACGGCCGCGAGCAAGCGGCCCGCCCACACCGTTCCGGTACCCAGCGGCAGCGAGAGGAAGAACCCCATTCTCCCCTCGGCGAGGTCGCGGGCGAGCAGCCCGGAACCGAGGAAGAGCGCCAGTGTCATGCCGAGCATCGCGGCCAGCACCATGGCGGTGGCGGCGCGCACCTCGGAGGCCGGAGCATGGCGGAAGCCGGGCAGCAGCGGGGCGAGCCAGGGCAGCAGCGCCACCAGTGTGGCGGCGGCCGCTGCCGGTGCGTGGGCGCGGAGCTCACGCGCGGTGACGAGGGCGAGGGCTCTCATGGGCGGTCCTCGGGGTGTAGCGCGGCGAAGATCTCCTCGAGCGACATGGCGCGCACCTCGCCGGCGGCGTCGCTGTCCGCCTGCCACGCGGAGACGACGACCTCCACGCCCCAAGGCCGTGTCGACTGTCGCAACGGTCGCAGGCGCGCCGCCGGCTCGCGCCCGGGAGCCAACAGCAGGCGACGGAAGCGCGCCTTCAGGCTCTCGAGCGGCTCGTCGACGAGCAGCGCACCGCCGGCGAGGATCCCGACGCGGTCGGCGATCCCTTCCACCGCGAGCAGGTCGTGGGTGGTGAGCAGGATCGTAGCCCCCGCGTCCGCGAGCTCGGCCATGAGCTCGCCGAAGAAGGCGCGGCGCGCGAGCGCGTCGAGGGCGAGGGTGGGGTCGTCGAGCACCACCAGCTCGGGGTGGTGGCCGAGCGCCAGGGCGAGCTCGACCTGCTTCTTCTGCCCCTTGGAGAGCTGCCCGAAGGGTCGGTCGCGCGGGATACCGAAACGCTCGAGACGCGAGTCCACGGCCTGCGCATCCCACCGTCGGCGCAGCCGCGAGCAGAAGGCGGCGAGCTGTCGCGGGCTCATCTCGGGCGGTGCCTGGGGCTCCTCGGGGACGTAGCCAACGATCGCCATCAGGGCGGCGCGCCGGCGCCACGGGTCGCAACCCAGGAGCCGCAGCGTGCCGCTGGCCGCCGGTTGCAGCCCGAGGAGGGTGCGCACGAGGGAGGTCTTGCCACAGCCGTTGCGGCCGAGGAGGGCGTAGACCTCCCCGCGCCGGAGCGTGAGGTCGAGCCCGCTGACGACCCTCTGTCGCCCGTAGCGCACCGCGACGCCATGCAGCTCGAGCGCGGGCTCGAGCGCGGGGGGCGGCCCGTCAGCGACGGCCACTGGGTTCTGCGGTGCGGGCTCCATCGGACGAATCCTCCTCGAGGGCAAGTGCCGCCCTGCGTACCAGCTCGATGGCGTCAGCGGTGGCGATGCCGAGGGTGGCGGCATGGGCGGCGTAGCTGCGTGCGGCCGGCGTCAGCCGCCGCCGGCGTTCCGCAAGTGGCAGCTTCGGCGGACCGGCGCTGACGAAGGTGCCCTCGCCGCGCCGCACCTCCAGCACTCCCGCCTCCGACAGCCGCTGGTAGGCCTTGGCGATGGTGGCAGGATTGACGGCGAGCTCCCGCGCCAGCTCGCGGACCGACGGCACCGGCGCGCCCGGAGCGAGCGCGCCTGCCGCCACCAGGTTGCGCACCCCTTCCTCGAGCTGGCGCCAGAGGGGGCGGGGATCGCGGGGGTCGAGGGTTAGTATGGCGTCACCACGGTGTATTACTACAGTGACACACCATCTACGGCGTCGTCAAGCTCTCCCCCCTCGACCTCAGCCGTGCGGGGCCAGCGGGGTGGCGAGGAGGGCGCCGGCGCGGGCGCTTCCCGGCGGCACTTCTTCGTTCGGGAGCCGGCGGGTGAGCAGGACCTCGCTCCAGTCGCTGCCCGCGGGGACCGCTACCGCGGGGCCGACGATCACCCCCCGCAGCCGGCAGCGGGCGCCAGCCTGCGCCCGTGGCAGCAGCAGCGAGCCGGCAATCGACGCGCCCTCCCCGACCCTCACGCCGTTCTCGAGCACGCTTCCGGTCACGGTGGCCGTCGGCGCGACTCTCGCCGACGCCGGCCCCGCGGCGGTCGGGGCTCCCCCGCCGCCACGACCGGCGAGGCCGAGCACGGCCTCGAGGTAGCGGGCGGGGGTTCCCAGGTCGTGCCACGGGAGCCAGGTGACCAGGCAGGCCAGCCGCTCGCCGGCAGCGAGGCAGGGCTCGTAGAGGTCCGTGATCGAGTCCGACGGACCGGCGGGCAAGCGGTCGAGGAGCTCGCGACGCAGCGCCGCCGCGCCGGCAAAGACGAACCGCCGCTGGACGCGACCGTAGGCTCGCGCGCCCCGCAGCGCCGTTACCCGACCGCCGCCGTCGACGCCAACGCCACCACCGAACGCCCGGGGGTCGGGGCGGCCGGCCAGCAGGAGCGTCGCCGCCGCTCGCGTCCGCCGGTGGCGAGCGAGCAGCTCGCGCAGCGGCCACTCGCACAGGCTGTCGCCGTTGACGACCAACAGCGAGGCGCTGTCGGCGAAGAACCCGCGCAGGGGGATCAGCGCACCGCCGGTGCCGAGGAGGGTCGACTCGTGCGAGTAGACGAGCGGCATGCCGCGGTAGCGCGACCCCAGCGCCGCCGGGATTGCGGCCGGGAGGTGGTGCAGGTTGATCGCCGCCGCCGCGCAACCGATGTCGACGAGGCGGTCGAGCGTCCGCACCAGCAGCGGACGGCCGAGGACCGGCAGCAGCGGCTTGGGGAGGTCGTCGGTGAGGGGGCGCAGGCGCGTGCCGTGGCCTGCGGCGAGGACGAGGGCGCGCAGCGCGGGGGCCTACTCGAAGACCATGTCGGACCGCGCGTCCGGGTGCGCCCTGACGTGCGCCTCGTACAGCTCGAGGTAGGTGCGCGACTCGGCGGACTCGGGGGTGAGACCGCAGCGCTTAGCGAGCTTGTCGGCGCCCTGCCCCTCGAACTCGGCGAAGTCGCCGATGGGGGTGTGGTCGAGGCAGATCACCACCGCTCCCAGGCGCCACTCCTCGCGCATCTTCTGGTAGCGGCGGTGCACACGGAAACCGAGTCGCTCGAGGATCTCCTGCATGACCTCGGCGCTCTCGAGGCGGGTCTCGAGCTCGCTGCGCACCTTGGTGGTCTGCTCCCACGTGGCCGGTCCCTTGAGGGTAAGCTGAGCCCCGTGGCCGTCGATCCGCAGTCGCAGCAGCGCGCCCTCGCGGGCGAGCTCCCCCTTGCCGCGGTCGAAGATCCAGTTGTCCTCGAAGGCGGGTGGCGCGACGCGCTCGGCCTGCAGCTCGAGCAGGCGGTCGCGCAGCTGGGGCAGCTCGACGCCCGCGAACTTGAGCTCGCGCTCCTCGTGCGCGGCGCTCATGCGCACCCCGGACGCGCCGCGCTCACGGGGACAGCGTCCCCAGCCGATCGAGCAGACGGACCGTGCAGCGGATGCCATCGAAGAACTGCGAGACCGACATCTTCTCGTTGGGGGAGTGCAGCCGGTCGTCGGGAAGCCCGAACCCCATGAGCAGGATGGGGGCGTGCAGCACCTCGCTGAAGGTGTTGACCACCGGGATCGACCCCCCTTCTCGTACCCGTAGCGGCCGCTGGCCGAAGGTCTCGGCGAGGACTTCCATGGCGGCCGCAAAATAGGGGCCCTCGGTGGCGAGCAGCCGCGGCTTGCCGCCGTGCAGCAGCTCGGCGCGCACCGTCACCCCCGGGGGCGCCAGCTCCGCCACGTAGGCGCAGAAGCGGCGGCCGATGTCCTCGGGGTCCTGGTCGGGAACCAGTCGCATCGACACCTTGGCGCCGCCCCACGCCGGCAGCACGGTCTTGGCGCCCGGGGCCATGTAGCCGCCAAAGATGCCGTTGACGTCGAGAGTCGGCCGCACGGTCGCACGCTCGGGCGGGGTGAACTCGGGCTCGCCGTCGAGCGCGGTCACGCCGAGGTCGCGCTCGTAGGCGGCCTGGTCGAAGGGCAGCGCCGCGAGCTCCCGTCGCTCCCAGTCGGCGATCGGCCGCACCGCGTCGTAGAACCCCGGAATGGTGATGCGTCCGCTCTCGGGATCGCGCAGGCCGGCGACGATCCTGGCGAGCGCGTTGAGCGGGTTGACCACCGGACCGCCGTAGGTGCCGGAGTGGAGGTCGCGGTTGGGTCCCTGGACGCGGATCTCCATGTAGGCGATGCCGCGCAGCCCGTAGACCAGCGCGGGCTGTCCGGGGCCGTGCATCGAGGAGTCCGAGACCACCACGCAGTCGGCGGCGAGGCGCCGCCCGCCGTCGGCGATCACGTACTCGTCGATGGCGGCGCCGCCCGATTCCTCCTCGCCCTCGACGAGGAGCTTGACGTTGACGGGTAGGCGGCCGCGGGCGGCGAGCATCGCCTCGACCGCCTTGAGGTGGGTGAAGCTCTGCCCCTTGTCGTCGGTGGCGCCGCGAGCGACCAGGCTGTCGCCCTCGCGGGTGGGCTCGAAGGGAGGGTGGCGCCACTCCTCCACCGGGTCCACCGGCTGCACGTCGTAGTGCCCGTAGAAGAGCACCGTTGGCCGGCCGGGCGCCCCCAGCCACTCGCCGTAGACGAGCGGGTGGCGGCCGGCGCCGGGGGCCTCGATGCGCTCGGCGCTGAGACCGGCGGCACGCATGCGGTCGAGCAACCAACGGCTGCAGCGGTCGACTTCGGCTGCGGAATCGGGGTCGGTGGAGATGGAAGGGATGCGCAGGTAGTCCTCGAGCTCGGCGAGGTACCGCTCCTTGTCCTGCTCCACCCGCGCGATGACGTCCTGGCTCGACTCTGGCATGTCTCCTCCGCTGCCGGCCGCGAAGTCTAGCAGCCCCCGCACACCGGTTCCTGGGCGCCACCCAGCCCTGTCGCGGGCCACTGCAGCTCTCCTCGGCGCGCGCCCCGTCCGCCCTCAGCGGAAGCTGCCGCCGCTCTTCTTCCAGTCGGCCAGGAAGCGCTCGAGACCGAGGTCGGTGAGCGGGTGCTTGTAGAGCTGCTGGAGGATCTTGAACGGCATGGTGGCGACGTCGGCGCCCATCAGCGCGGCGCGCAGCACGTGCTCGGGGTGCCGGATAGAGGCCACCAGCACCTTGGTGTCGGCAGCGTAGTTCTCGTAGATGGCGAGGATCTGCTCGACGAGCTCCATGCCCGCCAGGCCGATGTCGTCGACGCGGCCGACGAAGGGGGAGATGTAGGCGGCGCCGGCCTTGGCGGCGAGCAGTGCCTGGTTGGCCGAGAAGCAGAGCGTGACGTTGGTGGGAATCCCCTCGGCCTTGAGACGCGCCACCGCCTGCAGGCCGGGAGGCGTCAGCGGCACCTTCACCACCACGTTCTCGGCCAGGGCGGCGATCTCGTGCGCCTCGCCGAGGATGGCGGCGAGGTCGGTGGCGAGCACCTCGCCGGAGACCGGGCGGTCCCCCACCAGCCGCGCGATCTCCTTGACGGTGGGCAGGTAGGGCTTGCCCTGCGCGGCGATGAGCGACGGGTTGGTGGTCACCCCGTCCACCATCCCCCACTCGAGCCCGGTGGCGATCTCCTTGACGTCGGCGGTGTCGAGAAAGAAGTCCATTGCGCGTGGTCCTCGCCTGGGGACACCGCCTGGCGCGGCGGTGTGCTAGTGAATGGTGTCCGGCGGCTCGTCGCCGCTCTCATCGACGGGCGGCGCCACCGGAGGCGACGCGGCCGGCTCCTGCAGGTCCCCGTCCTCTTCGCGCTCGGTGACCGGCGCCGCGGCGATCAGCCGGTCCTCACCCTCGAGGTCCATCAGCTTGACGCCCTGGGTCGACGGCCCGATCTGCCCGGAACTCGGCCACCGGCGTGCGGATGATCTTGCCGTTCTGGCTGATCAGGATCAACCTCGTCGCTCTCGGCCACCTGTTTGACGGCGATCACCTCGCCGGTCTTGGCGCCGACCTTGAGGTTGATCACCCCGAGGCCGCCGCGGTGGGTGCTGCGGTACTCGTCGAGCGCGGTGCGCTTGCCGAAGCCCGCGCTCGGCGATGGTGAGGATGTCGCCCGCGGCGGCGAGCGGTCTCCATCGCCGACCACCCGGTCGCCGCGGCGCAGCTTGACGCCGCGGACGCCGTGGGCGACCCGCCCCATGCGGCGCGCACGTCGCTCTCCGGGAAGCGGACCGCGTAGCCCCTGGCGGTGGCGAGCAGCACGTCGCTGCTCGGGATCGGCCACCCGCACCGCCAGCAGGCGATCGCCCTCCTCGACCTTGATGGCGATGATCCCGCCGCGCCAGCGGGCGGGCGAAGGCGCGAGAGCTGGTCTTCTTGACGGTGCCCCGCTCGGTGGCGAAGACCAGGTAGCGGTCCTCGGGGAACTCGCGCACCGCCACCGTGGTGGCGAGCTTCTCCTCCGCGCTCGAGGTCGAGCAGGTTGACGATCGCCTTGCCCTTGGCCGCCGGCCCCATCTCGGGGATCTGGTGGACCTTGATCCAGTAGCACCCGGCCGCTCTCGGTGAACACCAGCACGTAGCTGTGGGCGGAGGCGACGTAGAGGTGCTCGACGACGTCGCCCTCCTTGGTGACCATGCCGGTGCGCCCCTTGCCGCCCCGCTGCTGCGCGCGGTAGAGCGGCCAGCGGCGAGCGCTTGACGTAGCCGGTGTCGGTGACGGTGATCACCATGTCCTCGTCGGCGATCAGGTCCTCGATGGTGAGGTCGTGGGTCTCGGGGATGATCTCGGTGCGCCGCCGGTCGCCGAAGGCCGCCTTCAGCTCGGCCAGCTCGCGGCGGATCTCCTCGAGCACGAGCTGGTCGGAGCCGAGGATGGCGCGCAGCCGCTCGATGAGCTGGCCATCAGCTCGCGGTACTCCTCCACCACCTTCTCGCGCTCGAGGCCGGTGAGCTGCTGCAGGCGCATCTCGAGGATCGCCTGCGCCTGGACGTCGGAGAGCGCGAACGCCGTCCATCAGCCGCTCGCGGGCCTCGGCCGGGGTCGTGGCTGGCGCGGATGGTGGCGATCACCTCGTCGAGGTGGTCGAGGGCCTTGAGGATGCCCTCGAGCAGGTGGGCCCGCTCCTCCGCCTTGCGCAGGTCGAAGCGGGTGCGCCGGATGACCACCGTCTTGCGGTGGTCGAGGAAGTGGCCGAGCAGCTCCAGCAGCGTCATCACCTTCGGCTGGTTGTCGACGATGGCGAGCAGGATGATGCCGAAGGTGGTCTGCATCGGGGTCAGCTTGTAGAGGGTGTTGAGGATCACCTCGGCGATCTCGCCGCGCTTGAGCTCGACGCACGACGCGGATGCCGTCGCGGTCGCGACTCGTCGCGCAGGTCGGAGATCCCCTCGATCCTCTTCTCCCGCACCAGCTGGGCGATGCGCTCGATCAGCTTGCGCCTTGTTGACCTGGTAGGGGATCTCGGTGATGACGATGGTCTGGCGCTCGTCGCGCTCCATCGGCTTCGATCGTCGGCCTTGCGCCCGCACCTGGATGATGCCGCGGCCGGTGGCGTAGGCCTAGCGGATGCCGTCGAGGCCGTGGATGAAGCCGGCGGTGGGGAAGTCGGGGCCGGGCAGCACCCGCATCAGCTCGACGAGGGCGACGCTCCGGCTCGTCGATCAGCAGCAGCAGCGCGTCGACCACCTCGCCGAGGTTGTGCGGCGGGATGTTGGTGGCCATGCCCACGGCGATGCCGGCGGAGCCGTTGAGCAGCAGGTTGGGCACCCGCGCCGGCAGCACCGCCGGCTCGACGCTCCGAGCCGTCGTAGTTGTCGACCCAGTCGACGGTCTCCTTGTCGATGTCGTCGCGGATCATCTCCTCGGCGAGCCGGGTCAGCCGCACCTCGGTGTAGCGCATCGCCGCCGGGTTGTCGCCGTCGATGGAGCCGAAGTTGCCCTGGCCGTCGACCAGCGGATAGCGCATCGAGAAGTCCTGCGCCATGCGCACCACGGTGTCGTAGATGGCGGCGTCGCCGTGCGGGTGGTACTTGCCCATCACGTCGCCGACGATGCGGGCCGACTTCTTGTAGGGCTGGCCGGCGCGTGTTGCCGCTCTCCCACATGCCGTAGAGCACGCGCCGGTGCACCGGCTTGAGGCCGTCGCGCACGTCGGGCAGGGCGCGCCCGACGATCACGCTCATCGCGTAATCGAGATAGGAGCGCTTCATCTCCTCCTCGATGTCCACCGGGATCGGTGGACCTCGACGGGAGGGATCGGCGGCGGGGTGTCGTTGATGTCGTCGTCATGGCCATAGGCTCACATGTCGAGGTTCTTCACGTCCAGGGCGTTGTCCTGGATGAACTGGCGCCGCGGCTCGACCAGGTCGCCCATCAGGGTCGTGAAGATCTGCTCGGCCTCAAAGGCGTCCTCGATGCGCACCTGCAGCAGACGCCGGGTCGCCGGGATCCATGGTGGTCTTCCACAGCTGCTCGGGGTTCATCTCGCCGAGGCCCTTGTAGCGCTGGATGGTCAGCCCCTTGCGGGCCCGGCGTAGAGCGTCGTCGAGGGCCTCGCTCGACGCTGTCGTGGCGGTGCTCTGCGTCGCCGTTGTGGAGCGTCAGGCGGCCGGCGCGCAGCGCCTCCCGCCCCTCGCGGTTGCCGGCCATGGCCCGGTACTCGGTGCGCGGCGACCAGCTCCCAGTCCGAGCCGCACCGGGCGGTCGACGCCGTCGCGGCGGCTGACGAAGGGATGGCCGGTGCCGTGCTCCTCGTCGCGCTCGACGCGGACGTCGCGAAAGCCGGCACTCCTCGAGGTCGCCGGGCCACCGCGGCCAGCACGCTCCGCCTCGCTGAGCGAGGCCTTGTCGGCGATGCCGTGGACCAGGGCGAGCTCAGCGCCGCCGCGGGTAGCCGCGGGAGACCAGCCTGTCGAGGTTGCTCGCGAAAGCTCTCCAGGCGCTCGACGAAGTGGGCTCAGCCGCGGCGCCCTCGAGCGGACGCCGGCTCGGCGCCCTCGGCTCCGCTGCCAGGCGTCCAGCTGCCAGCCGCGTCCTGGATGCGCTCGAGCAGGAAGCCGCGGTACTCGCGCGTCGTCCTTGAGGTAGACTCGCTGTCTTTCCCTGGGCCACCTTGTAGAGCGGCGGCTGGGCGATGTAGAGGTGGCCGCGCTCGATCACCTCGCGCATCTGGCGGAAGAAGAAGGTGAGGATCAGGGTGCGGATGTGGCTGCCGTCGACGTCGGCGTCGCACATGATGATCAGCTTGTGGTAGCGGAGGCTTGCAGACGTCGAAGTCGTCCTTGCCGATGCCGGTGCCCAGGGCGGTGATGATGGTGCGGATCTCGTCGGAGGCGAGCATCTTGTCGAAGCGCGCCTTCTCGACGTTGAGGATCTTCCGCTTGAGCGGCAGCACCGCCTGGAAGCGGCGGTCGCGCCCCTGCTTGGCCGAGCCGCCGGCCGAGTCGCCCTCGACGAGGAACAGCTCGGCCCGCGCGGGGTCCTTCTCGCTGCAGTCGGCGAGCTTGCCGGGGAGGTTGAGGCGTCGAGCGCTCCCTTGCGGCGGGTCAGCTCGCGCGCCTTGCGCGCCGCTTCGCGGCCGCGGGCCGCCTCGACGCACTTCTCGACGATCTGCGGGCGACCTTGGGTTCTCCTCGAGGTAGCTCGCCAGCTGGTCGTTGACCACCTGCTCGACCCAGCCCTTGATGTCGGAGGAGACCAGCTTGTCCTTGGTCTGGCTGGAGAACTTGGGGTCCTTGATCTTCACCGACACCACCGCCGTCAGCCCCTCGCGCACGTCGTCGCCGGTGAGGTTCTCCTTGAGCTTCTTGCCCAGGCCGCGGCCTGCTCGCGTAGGCGTTGAGGGTGCGGGTGAGCGCTGCCTTGAAGCCGGAGAGGTGGGTGCCGCCGTCGCGGTTGTTGATGGTGTTGGTGAAGCTGTAGATCTGCTCCTGGTAGCAGTCGTTCCACTGCAGCGCCACCTCGACCGCCTCCTCGCCCGGTGCCGTCGTCGCGCCCCTCGACGAGGAAGATCGGCGGCGCGTGCAGGGGCGATCTTGTTGCGGTTGAGGTGCTCGACGAAGCTCGGGATCCCGCCCTCGTAGCGGAACTCCGCCTCGCGGCCGGTGCGCTCGTCCTGGCAGCTGGATGTGGACGCCGCGGTTGAGGAACGACAGCTCGCGCAGGCGCTGCGCCAGGGTGTCGTAGTGGAACTCGAGGACGGCGAAGATGGTGCGGGTCGGGCCAGAAGTGAACCCGCGTGCCGGTGCGCTCGCTCTTGCCGATGGCCTCGGATCGGCTCCTCCGGCAGGCCGCGATGGTAGACCTGGTACCAGATCTGGCCGTCGCGCTGGATCTCCAGCTCGAGCGTCTCCGAGAGCGCGTTGACCACCGAGACGCCGACGCCGTGCAGACCGCCCGAGACCTTGTAGGAGTTCTTGTCGAACTTCCCGCCGGAGTGCAGCTCGGTCATGATCACTTCGGCCGCCGAGCGCCCCTCCTCCTTGTGGAGGTCGACCGGGATGCCGCGGCCGTCGTCCTCGACGGTGACCGAGTTGTCGGCGTGGATGGTGACGTCGACACGGGTGGCGAAGCCGGCCAGCGCCTCGTCGATGGCGTTGTCCACCAGCTCGAAGACCATGTGGTGCAGTCCGGAGAGGTCATCGGTGTCGCCGATGTACATCCCGGGGCGCTTGCGCACCGCCTCGAAGCCCTTGAGGACTTTGATGCTGTCCGCCGTATACGTCGCTCTTGGCGGGCTCGAGCCAGCTCGGGCTCTCGAGCTTGGGGGTCTCGTTCAAGGCGTCGCTGCCCCCGCGCCGGCAGCAGGCGCGCCCCCCGTTTCATCGTTCGGGACCCTACACCCCGGGCAGGATGAGACGGCTCGAGAGGGCTCCCGGGGGCAGAAGGCGGGGCGCCGGCCAGCGCCTGTTCAGTATAGCGCGCCGCGGCCTGGAAAGCCAGTGCTTAAGTATTGAAAACGCTGGTGGTTAGACAGCTTGCCAGCGGCCCTCGACGAGCGTCCAGCGGTGGTCGCTGGAGAGACCGTCCCAGACCTCGGGGCGGCTGGAGGTGGCGAGCAGCTGGGTGACCGGCGTGAAGACCTTCCACAGCGCCGCGAGCCGGTCCCGGTCGAGCTCGGCGTCGGCATCGTCGAGCAGGTAGAGCGGGTCGCGACCGCTGGCCTCGACCAGTCTTCCCTGCGCTGCCGCGAGCAGCAGGCCGAGTGCCTTGCCCTCCCCCGCCGAGGCCACCTCCCCGACCTCGCGGCCCCCCCACAGCAGCCGCAGCGCGTCCCGATGGGGCCCCAGCAGCGGCGCCCGCCTCTCCCGTTCCCGTGCCGTCAGCCGCTCGAGCGCGGCAAGGATCGTCGCCGCTCCTTCGGCGCCGGCGCGCGGCGAGGGCAGGTACTCGAGCCGCAGTGGCGGGAATGGAACCGCGGTGCGGGCAGCGACTTCGACCAGTGCTCTCTCGAGCGCTCGCACGTACGCGGCGCGGAGGGCGATCACCGCGGCTGCGGCCTCGGCGAGCATGCCGTTCCAGCTCTCCAGAGCCCCGTGCCCGCCGCTCGCCAGCAGGTGGCGCTTCTGTGCCAGCACCCGCCTGTAGCGGGTGAGGACGGCGAGCGCCGCCGGGCGCGTGCTCACCAGGCCACGATCGATGAGCCGCCTCGCGAGCACCGGCGCGCCGCCGAGCAGGTCCGCCTCCGCCGCCGTCCACAGCACCACCGGTTGCAGCGCCACGTGCTCGCCCAGCGGCAGGGTCTGACCATTGGCGAGGCGGCGCCGCTCGCCGCTCTGCCACCCCAGCTCGAGGCGGTCGCGCCCGTTGCGGCCGGCAACGGCTTCGAGGTGAAAGCCTGCCTCTCCGTGGCGCACGCAGGCGGCGAGGTCGGCGGTGCGAAAGCTCTTCGTGGTCGCCAGCAGGTAGATCGCCTCGACCACACTGGTCTTTCCCGCGCCGTTGGCTCCCAGCAGCAGGTGACGGCCACCGCCGGGTGCGAACCCGTCGTCGGCGAGGTTGCGGAACGAACGGAGGGAAAGGGAGGCGAGCAGGGCTAGACGTGCATCGGCATGATGACGCAGAGGTAGCGCAGGTCCTCGCCGGTCACCGGGTAGCCCACGCACTGGCTCTCTCGTCCTTGAGCTCGAGGCGCACCTGCGCCGCTTCGACGGCGCTCAGGAAGTGCCCCAGGTAGTCGGGGTTGAGCCCTAGCTTGATCTCCGGACCCTCGTACTCGCAGGGGACCTGCTCGCTGGCCTCGCCGAGGTCGGGGTTGGCCGCCGAGATCACCAGCTGCTCGGGCGAGAAGTGCAAGAGGACGCCGCGCGCCCGCTCGCCGGTGAGCAGCGCCACCCGCTGCACCGCCTGCTGGAAGGGCTGGCGATCGAGCACCGGCCGCTTGTCGTGGTTCTTGGCGATCACCCGTTCGTAGTCAGGAAAGGTGCCCTCGAGGATGCGGCAGGTGAGCTCGCGCTTGCCGAGGGGGAACGACAGGTGGTGCTCGCCGCGCCGGTAGGCGACGGTCTCCAGCCCTCGAAGCGCAGCAGCTCCTGCAACGCCTTGCGTGGAATGAGCACGCCCTCCTGGGCCTTCTTGATGGTGACGGCGGTGCCGTCGGCACCACCCGCGGCCGCCTCGACGAGAGCCAGCCGGTGGCCGTCGGTGGCCACCATCTCCAGCCCGTCCGGCTTGAGCTTGAACAACGCCCCGTTGAGCTGGAAGCGCGACTCCTCGGTGGAGATGGCGAAGATCACCTTGGCGATCATCCGCCGCAGCACCTCGAGCGACAGCTCGACGACGGTATCCCCCTCGACCCGCGGCAGGGTGGGAAAGTTCTCCGCCTCGAGGCCACGGATGCGGAAACGGCTGCGCGCCGGCCTGCAAGGTGACGTTGGATCCCTCGTCGAGCTTGAGCGTGAGCTCGGCGTCGGCAAGCGCGCGGACGATCTCGTGAAACTTCTTCGCCTGCACCGCGACCGCGCCGTCGCGTTCGACCTCTGCGCCACACCAGGTGGCGAGAGAGACGTCGAGATCGGTGGCGGCGAGAGCGAGCTTGCCGTCGCGAGCGTCGAGCAGCAGGTGCGAGAGGATGGGGATCGTCGTCCGGCGCTCGACGATGCCCTGCATCAGAGCGAGCTCCGTGAGCAGGGCGTCACGCTGGAGACGAAGTTCCATTCGCTGTCGAGCCTCCGGGGGTCGCTCTGTTCCGGCTCGGAACGGGTCGGAAATATAGCATAGCCGTCGTCGTAGAAGGCGCTGTGGAGAGTGCTGAAAAGCCGCGTCGGAGAAGGGTTGACGGAGGGGGCGCGCGCACGAGCCGGCTGTGGACTTGCTGCGGAGGCGGTGTGGAGGCCAGAGGATGGCGAGGTGTGCGGGGAGGCCGCTCGCTGGCATTCCGCAGGAATCTCCGCAGGGGGCGCAGCCGGGATTGGAAGGATGAAGGCAGGAGGCCCGGAGCGGGCCGTCAGACGAGGTGCTGGAGCATGCGGTCGAGGGTCTGGGCGAGATCGGCGTCGTTCTCGCGCAGCTTGTCGATCTTGTCGACCGAGTACATCACCGTCGAGTGGTGCTTGTCGTTGAACTGGCGGCCGATGTCGGGGTAGGAGAGCGGCGTGAGGCGCTTGCACATCCACATCGCCACCTGGCGCGGGAAGGCGATCTGCTTCTGGTTCGACTTGCTCTTGATCTCGGAGACCTTGAGCCCGTAGTGGCGAGCGACGAACTTGATGACGTCGGCCGCCGAGACGCGGCGGTCGGCCTCGGGGAGGATGTCGCGCAGGGTGTCCTTGGCGAGGTCGAGCGACAGCGGCCGCCCGGTGAGCTCGGAGAAGGCGAGCACGCGGTTGAGGAGACCCTCGAGCTCACGCACGTTGCTGCGCACCTGCTGGGCGAGGAACTGTGCCACGTCATCGGGGAGAGCTTGCCCGGCGACCTCGGCCTTGCGGCGCAGGATGACGATCTTGGTCTCGAGGTCCGGCGGCTGGATGTCGGCGATGAGGCCCCACTCGAAGCGGCTGCGGAGGCGCTCCTCGAGGCCGGCGATGCTGCGCGGCGGCGCGTCGGAGGTGAGGATGATCTGCTTCTGCGCCGTGTAGAGGGTGTTGAAGGTGTGAAAGAACTCCTCTTGCGTGCGCTCCTTGCCGGCGACGAACTGGACATCGTCGATGAGCAGCACGTCGATGGTGCGGTAGCGCTCGCGGAAGGCGGGCATGCGATCGAAACGGATGGAGTTGATGAGCTCGTTGACGAACTGCTCGGCGACGAGGTAGAGCACGCGCAGGCTACCGTAGCGGCGCTGGATCTCGTGGCCGATGGCGTGCAGGAGGTGAGTCTTGCCGAGACCGACGCCGCCGTAGAGGAACAGCGGGTTGTAGCTGTGGGCCGGGCTCTCGGCAACGGCGCGCGCGGCGGCGTGCGCGAACTGGTTGGAGCTGCCCACGACGAAGGTGTCGAAGAGGTAGCGGGCGTTGAGCTTTGGTGCCGAGCGGGCAGGGGTGGCGGGCTTCTCGGCGAGGGAGAAGAGGACGCGAAACTGGGGTCCCCGAAGGTCGGCGATGGCGCGGTCGACGGCCGGCCGGTAGCTCTGCTCGAGGGCGCTCAGGATGTGATCGTTGGGGGCGAGGAGCACGAGGCGATCCGGCTCCTCGCGCTGCACGCGCAAAGGGCGGAACCAGGTGGCGAGCTCCTCGGGGTCGAGGTGGCGTTCGAGCTCGCGCTGGAGGTCTTTCCAGAGGTTCTTGCTCATGGGCGGAGAGACGAAATCCACACCATTTCCACACTCTGTGGAAAACACCCACTGGCCTCGGCCCGAGCCGATCGCCGTTGTTGTGTCCCGGGGAGTCCGGCGACTATAACACAGGGGTTCGAGGCTGCAAGGCAGCCCGTGTGACAACTAACAAGTGGTGTGTTTGTAAGCAGATGCGGGAAATATCAGGAGACGGGCCCGCAGCCGCGCAGCGGGGCAGGAACGACGCCGAGAGGCTGCTTCGTTGGTACCTGATGAGCCGCCGGGACCTGCCCTGGCGGCGCACTCGGGACCCCTGGGCGATCTGGGTGTCCGAGGTGATGCTGCAGCAGACGCGGGTGCAGCACGTGGTGGCCTACTTCGAGCCGTTTCTGGCGCGGTTTCCAGATCCCGCGGCGTTGGCGGCGACGCCCGTAGACGAGGCGCTCGCACACTGGTCGGGCCTCGGCTACTACCGCCGGCTACGCCTGCTGCACCGTGCCGCCGCGGCGCTGGTGGCGGCCGGTGGCGGCATTCCCACCGAGCTGGCCGCACTGCGGGCCCTGCCCGGGGTGGGGGACTATACCGCCGCCGCGGTGGCGAGCATTGCCTTCGGGGTCGCCGAGCCGGCGCTCGATGGCAACGTCGTGCGGCTGCTCTGTCGCTGGCTCGCCTGCGGCGACGACCCCCGGCGGCGAGCGGTTCGCGCGCGGCTGCGCGAGGCGGCGCGAGCCCTGCTGGTGGCGGCAAGCGCCGGCGACAGCAACCAGGCGCTCATGGAGCTCGGGGGTCGCGTCTGCACCCCGCGCGCACCGCGGTGCCCCGAGTGTCCGCTCGCCGCGAGCTGCGCGGCACGAGCGGCAGGCAACCCAGAGGTCTTCCCGCGCGCGACGCGGCGCGGCGCGACGCAGCGGGTGACGCTGGTGATGGTGGTCGTCGAGGACGCGGGACGGGTGCTGCTGTTCCGGCGCCCGGCCGGCGCGTCGTTGCTGGCCGGGACGTGGGAGCTGCCGTGGGTGGAGGCCGGCGTGGGGGACCCGGCCGGCGCGCTGGCGCGGCGCTACGGCGGGAGCTTCGAGCTCGGGGCCGAGCATGGGCGGGTTCGCCACGCCATCACCACCCGGCGGCTGGCGGTGACGGTGCGCGCGAGCCGTTTTCTCGCCGGCGGCGTCGGCGAGGGCAGGGAGGCGGCCTGGGTGCGGCGCGAGGAGGTCGGGGCGCTGCCCGTCTCGTCGCTCGTGCACAAGGCGCTGGCGGCGGGGAGGCCGGAGGAGGCGGGCGAACGGGCGACGGCGGCGGCGGCAGCGCGCCGCACCCGAGGCAGGGCCGGCGACGCTACTGGCCGCCGCCGGCGAGGATGAACCAGCCGACCAGCTTGTCGTCGATCTCGCGCAGCCGCTTGGCGACCAGGGTGCAGAGGATGCGCAGAAGGCGCAGCGAGGAGACCTTGCGAATGTCGAGCAAGCCGGCGACCACGTCGCTGGGGATGGCGAGGACGACCGCGCCGCCGTCGTGGGCGGTGGCCTCAGCAGAGCGCGGCTGGTTGTCGATGAGCGCCATCTCGCCGAACCAGTCGCCGCGTTCCATGAAAGCGAGCGCCTCTTCGCCGGCTCCCGGGATGCGCTTGCTGATGCGCACCCGACCGTCGAGCACCACATACATGGCGTCGCCGGTGTCGCCTTCGCGGAACAGCGTCTCGCCGCCGCGCAGCTTGCGCTCGCGCGACAGCGAGGCGAGGAAGTGGATCTCCATGCGCGAGAGCTTCTGCTCCTGGAAGAGGTCCTGCTTCTGGGTGAGCTGCAGCCGGAAGGAGCCGGTGGGCTCGCGCAGGGGAGCCTCGATCGAGGGCAGCGGCTTGCCGGCCTCGGAGAAGAACCGGGTGAGACGCTCGTTGGTATTGCGCAGCTTCTGCGACAGGCTGCGCCAGAAGGTCCACCACAGCGCCATGGCGAAGCGCGGATCCTGCTCGGCGAGCGCCCCGAGGGCGACCGGATTGAGCAGGAAGAGCTCGGTGGCCTGCTCGGTGACAGCGTCGACCGAGCGCGGCGCCTGATCGACGAAGCTGGTCTCGCCGAACAGATCGCCTTCGGCGAGGTGAGCGAGGTCGAAGGAGCCGTAGGCGGTGTCGCGCTTGATGCGCACGCGACCGCGGTGGACGATGAAGGCGTCGTGCGAGGCATCGCCCTCCTTCACCACGGTGACGCCTCCGGGGAAGCGAATCAGGGAGGTGGCCTGGGCGAGGCGCGCCAGCTGCTCGGCCGGGAAGTGGTCGAGAACGGGGAAGGCGGCGAGCCGTTCGTGCACCTTCATGGGTTGGGTGGCTGGCGAGGTATCTTATCGCCGCGCGGCCCCGGGCCCGGGCGCGGTGCCGCCCAAAGCCTCCAAGGCCGCGGCCAGCTGGCGCGGCGCCAGGACCGCTGGTGGCAGCAGCTCGAGGACCTCTCCCGCGGCGCCGGCGGGGAGCGCCATGACGCCGGCGCCGAGCGCGCGGTGGGCCCAGTCGACCGCGGCGCCGGGGGCGACCTCGAGGCCCCAGAGGAGGCCCCGACCCCGGACGGAGCGGATGCCGGGCAGCACCGCGAGCGACTCGACGCCGGTCGCGAGGGCGGCGCCGAGCGCCGCGGCCCGGCCGGCGAAGTCGGGCTGGTCGAGCACCTGCATGGTGGCGAGGGCGGCCGCACAAGCCAGCGGATGGGCGAGGAAGGTGGTGGTGTGCAGGGCCTCGCCGCCGCTCGGCCAGGCGGCGAGAAGCTCGCGGCGGCCGAGCACGGCGGCGAAGGGGAGGCCGCCGGCGAGCGCTTTGCCGCAGCAGAGGAGGTCGGGCTCGACGCCGGCGGCGGCGCAGGCGAAGAAGGGGCCGGTGCGTCCACCGCCGGTGAGGATCTCGTCGACGACGAGGATCGTGCCGTGGCGGCGTGCGAGGGCAGTGAGCTCGGCGAGCCACCCCTCCGGCGGGAGCACCACGCCGGCCCGCCCCTGGATGGGCTCGACGAGGACACAGCCGAACGCGCCGCCGGCAAGGGCGCTCGCCAACGCCGACGCCGGGGCGCCGAAGGGGAGATGGCGGACGTGCGGGTGCAGGTGGGCGGCAAACGGGGCACGGAAGGCGGAGCGGCCGCCAGCGGTGAGCGCCCCGAGGGTAAGGCCGTGGTAGCCGCCGGTAAAGGCGAGGATGCCGGGGCGGCCGGTGGCGAGCAACGCCGTCTTGAGGGCGATCTCGACGGCGTCGGCACCCGAGGCGGCGAAGTAGACGCGGGCGTCCGGCAGGGGCGCGCGCGCCACCAGGGCGGCGGCGACGGCCACCCGCTGCGGGTGACCGTGCACATCGCCGAGGGCGTGGAGCAGGCGCGCCGCCTGGCGGCGGACGGCCGCGACCACCGCCGGGTGGCGATGACCGACGAGGGCGACGCCAAAGCCCGAGGTCAGGTCGACGTAGCGGTTGCCGTCGACATCGAGGACATTGGCGCCGCGCGCCTCGCGCCACAAGGGCGCCGGCCCCTCGCCCACGGTGTTGACCCCCGGCGCCTCGAAGGCCGCGAGCCGGGCCGCGAGCCGTCGGGCCCGCGGGCCCGGGGGCGGCACCACCAGCCGGGGCGGCAGGTCGCCGCGGCGCAGCCGCGCCGGCGCCGGACGGCGGCGACGGCAATCGATTCGGGGTTCCGGGCACACAGGTGTGGCGCGGTGCCAGCGGGGCTGGCGGCGCGGGTGCTACATCTCCTGGCGGCCGAGCAGCGACCGCGAGAGCGTCACCTCGTCGGTGTACTCGATGTCGCCGCCCACGGGCATGCCGAAAGCGAGGCGGGTGACCCGCAGGCCGCGAGGCTTGAGCAGGCGGGCCAGGTAGTGTGCGGTGGCCTCCCCCTCGACGTTGGGGTTGGTGGCCAGGATGACCTCGGCGACGCCGTCGAGCCGCGCCAGCAACCCGTCGATGGCAAGCTCCTCGGGGCCGACACCGCGTAGCGGCGAGAGGGCGCCGAGCAGGACGTGGTAGCGCCCGTGGTACTCCCCGGTGCGCTCGACGGGGTCGATGTTGAACGGCTCCTCGACGATGCACAGCTGCGCCGGGTCGCGACGCGGGTCGGCACACAGGCGGCAAGGATCGACCGCGGTGATGGCGTTGCAGATCGAGCAGTGGAAGAGTCGCGCCTTGACCTCGAGGATGGTGCGGGCGAGCGCCTCGGCCTCGGCCGCCGGCACCTTGAGCAGGTGGTGGGCGAGCCGGGCGGCCGTCTTGGGGCCGACGCCGGGCAGGCGCGAGAGCTCGCGCACGAGGTCCTGGAGAGGGTCGTTC
Source organism: Thermoanaerobaculia bacterium (assembly GCA_963837455.1). GTDB lineage: Bacteria > Acidobacteriota > Thermoanaerobaculia > Multivoradales > JAIOJS01 > DASYQD01. Next base: position 1,503,739 of record CAWINM010000001.1, read on the forward strand.
AGAACAGTCCTGGCATGCCGAGACCGCCCGCGAGAGAGCCTACCTTCTCCTGCATCGCCTCCTCCACCTTGCGGCTCGCCTCGTTGACCGCGGCGACGATGAGGTCCTGGAGCATCTCTGGATCGGCGGGGTCGAGGACCTCGCGATCGATGGTCACGGCCAGCAGCACCTTGTGGCCGTTCATGCGCACGCCAACCATGCCGCCGCCGGCGCTGGCTTCGACCTCGAGGGCGGCGAGCTCGCGCTGGATGCGCTCCTGCATCTGCGCCGCCTGTTTCATCATCTTCTGGATGTTCATCTACTCCTCCGGTGCGCCGTGCTCCACCGCGGTGATGGTGCCGCCGAAGATGTCGAGGACGGCCTGGACCTTGGGGTCGGCAGCCGCTGCCGCCAGCGTCGGCGTCGCAACCGGCGCCGGTGCCGGCGCACCGTCGACGAGCCGCCAGCGACAGCCGGGCCCGCAGACCTCCTCGAGTGCCCCCTCGAGGGCGGCGCGGTTGCCGGGGCGCTCGAGCGCCGTCTGGAGCCACGCATCGCCCGGCGGCTGGTAGATGCGCAGCTCGTCCCCCTCCAGGCGCAGCGCCTGGGCTGCCGTGAGGTGGGCGGCGAGGACCTGCCGCCGGCGCGCGACGCCCTGCAGCAGGGCCGCGACGGGGTCGCCCTCGGCGAGCGGGGCGGGGGCGGCCGGCTCCGGATCCACGGGCACCGTCGCCGCGGTCGAGGCGCTCGGCGGGGGAAGGGAACGGGCGGCGACGGCCGCAGGCGAGAAATCAGAAGGCGACGGTCGCGGGGGGGGTGGCCCGGCGGTCGCCTGCGCCGCGGGGGCAACGGGGGCGCCACCCCGCAAGAGCGCCTCCACGCGCGTGAGCTTGGGCAGCTCCGCCGCCCGTAGCAGAGTGATCTCGAGGGCGAGCCCCGGGACCTCACTGCGGCGCACGAGGGGCTCGGCGGCGAGCATCTGGTGGAGCACGCGGAGGAGGTTCTCGTAGCCGGCGTCGCGGGCGAGATCCCGCAGACGGAGGCTCTCCTCGGCGGGAAGCTCGAGGCGCTCCGGGTCGCCGCCGAGCGCGAGATGGAGCGCGTCGCGGCAGTAACCGAGGAAGCGGCTGAAGAGCTGCCGTGGGTCCCAACCCTCGGTCTCGACGGCGCCGGCGAGGTCGGCGAGAGCACGCCCCTGGCCGGTGACGATCGCCGTGAGCAGCTGATGGAACAGGGCGAGATCGAAGCCGCCGAGCAGGCGGGCGGCGTCGTCGTCGGCGACGCTGCCGGCGCCGTAGGTGGCGAGCTGGTCGAGCAGTGCCACGGCGTCGCGAACACTCCCCTCGCCGGCTCGCGCGACCAGGCGCAGCGCGGTGGGCGAAGCGGTGATCCCCTCGGCGGCGCAGAGGGTCGCCAGGTGTGCCGCCAGCGTCTCGACGGGCACGCGCCGGAAGCGGAACTCCTGGCAGCGCGAGAGGATGGTGGCCGGCACCGCCTCCGCTTCCGTGGTGGCGAACACGAAGACCAGGTGTGGCGGCGGCTCCTCGACGATCTTGAGCAGGGCGTCGAAGGCCTGCCGCGAGAGGCGGTGAACCTCGTCGAGCACCACCACCTTGTAGCGGTCGCGAGCGGGTCCGTACCGCAGGCTCTCGGTGAGATCGCGCACCTGCTCGACCTTCGAGTAGGTCGCGGCATCGACCTCGAGCACGTCGAGGTCCGCGCCGACCGTGATCTCCCGGCAGGGCAGGCAGTCGTTGCACGGATCGGCGGCGGGGCCGCGCTCGCAGTTGAGCGCCTTGGCGAGAACGCGGGCGGCCGTGGTCTTGCCCACGCCGCGGATACCGGCGAAGAGGTAGGCCTGGGCAATGCGCCCCTCGACGAGGGCATTGCGCAGCGCCGTGACCACCGGCTCCTGGCCGATGAGATTCGCGAAGTCCTGGGGGCGCCACTTGCGCGCCAGTGCCTGGTAGGTCATGGCGTGGGGTGGCGGCAGGGTGGGGGTGAAGGGTTCCGGTAGCGCTGCGGCACCCGGCGCGGACGCCTTATCGCTGCTCCCTTCCGGGCCTGACGAGGTTCGGTACCGTCCGGTGCACAGGACCCGAACCCTTCACCACCACCCCCCGCCGACTCATCCTAGCAGCCGACCTCCGCGTGCCGGAGAGCGGCGGCAGGAGCGAGCGTCGGTCGAGGGCGGAGGTGGCCGCGCGGGGCGCGGCTTGGCGGCCCACCGCGGGTACCCTACAATACGCGGCCCTGCCTCGGCCCGGGGCAGCCCTCCGGCATGGACGACAGCAAGTGGATGCAGGTGGCGCTCGGTGAAGCCCGTCGCGCCGCGGAGCTCGGGGAAGTGCCGGTGGGGGCCGTGGTGGTGTGCGGCGACGAGTTGCTCGGCGCCGGGCACAACCGCCGGGAGACGGAGGGGGACCCGCTCGCGCATGCCGAGCTCCTGGCCCTGCGCCAGGCGGCGTCGCGGGTTCAAGGCTGGCGCCTGGTCGGCTGTACAATGTTCGCGACCCTCGAGCCTTGTGCCATGTGCGCGGGCGCCCTGGTCAACAGTCGAGTCGAGCGTCTGGTTTTCGGGGCCCCCGACCCCAAGGCAGGGTTCTGCGGGTCGCTGGCGGACCTCCCGCGCGATCCGCGCCTGAATCACCGCCTCGAGGTGGTGTCGGGCGTGCTGGCAGACGAGTGCGGTGCTTTGCTGCGCGACTTCTTCCGTCGCCTGCGGGAGGAGCGCGGTGGATCTTTGTAAGCGAGCCTCGAAGCGCGGAGAGGTGACCGAGTGGTCGAAGGTGCACGCCTGGAGAGCGTGTGTAGGGGAAACTCTACCGTGGGTTCGAATCCCACCCTCTCCGCCAGTCTCCCTGGTGGGCAAGAAGCGCCTTTTCGGAGAGGTGCCGGAGCGGTCGAACGGGGCGGTCTCGAAAACCGTTGACCGTGCAAGCGGTCCGTGGGTTCGAATCCCACCCTCTCCGCCATTTGCCAAGTTACTGAGCAGGAAGGACGTGCGACGTGAAGAGAACATTCCAGCCCAACAACCGGCGGCGCAAGCGCACCCACGGATTCCTGGTGCGGATGCGCACGCGCCATGGTCAGGCAGTGTTGTCGCGCCGGCGGCGCAAGGGGCGCAAGCGCCTGAGCGTCTGAGCCCCGTGATGGCGCCGGACGAGACGCTGCGGCGAGTGGAGCGAGTGCGCCGCCGCAGCGACTACCTGCGCGCGTACCGTCGCGGTCGGCGCCGCAGCGGGAGGTTGGCGACCCTGCACTTCGTACCGAACGACACCGGGGTGGCGCGGCTTGGGGTAACGGTGAGCCGCAAGGTGGGCAATTCGGTGATCCGCCACAAGGTCAAGCGGCGGATCGTCGAGCTGTTCCGCCGTGCCCCGACGCGCGGCTCCCTTCCCGCATGGGACCTCGTGATGCATGTCCTGCCGGAGGCGGGCGCCGCCGACCATGCCGCGCTGCGGCATGACATCGAGGGCCTGCTTCGGGCGGTCGCGGAGGCGAGGCGATGAAGGGGGCCGTTCTCTGGGCGCTCGGTTGCTACAAGCGCTGGATCTCGCCGCTGTTGCCGTCTGCGTGCCGGTTCGTGCCGACGTGTTCCGAATACGCGCGGCTGGCGGTTATCAAGTACGGTGTGGCGGTCGGGCTCTGGCGCGCCGGAGGCCGGCTGCTTCGTTGCCAACCCCTCCATCCCGGCGGCATCGATCTGCCTTGAGTGCCGACATCAGGCCGCCGGGCCTCACCGACCGCCCGAGGGTAGCGGGGCGTGCCGGAATCGCAGGGGCGATCCGGCCGTAGGAGCGAGACGACGTGGACAACCGCCGGCTGCTGCTGTTCTTGCTCATCTCCGTTGCCATCCTGCTGGCCTGGCAGTGGGTGATGCCGTCGTCCGTGCGGCACCCGGCGTCGCCGCCGGAGCCGACCGTAGTAGCCACGCAGGGGGCCGAGTCAACGCCGGCCCCCGCCGCCGCCGCGCAGGCGACGCCCGTTCCCGTGCCAGCGGCGCCGCGGGCGGCAACAACGCCGGTGCCGGCAGCCACCCCGGTCTTCGCCGCCGCCGAGCAACTTGAGGTGGTCGACACCGCGGAGTTTCGCGCCGAGTTCACGAACCGGGGAGCGCAGCTGGTGTCCTTCCGCCTCAAGCAGTACCACGACGAGCACGGGCGACCCCTCGAGCTGGTGCGAGCGCGGCAGGAGGGGCCGTGGCCTCTCGGGCTGGTCGACGCGAAGCTCCAGCCACTGCGCGTGGACGATGCGCTCTTCGCCGTGCACCGGGGGCACGGCTCCGACGGTCACGACGTTCTCCGATTCGAGTACGAGGGTCCGCTGGGGAGCGCTCGCAAGGAGGTGCGCGTGCTCGGCCCAGGAGTGCTCGGCCTGCAGGTCGAGGCCCATGCCCCCGGCTGGGGCTTGGTGCTCGGACCGGGCGTGCGGAACCCGAGCGCCAAGGAGCTCGCGTCCAAGCGGCAGCCGCGCCAGGCGGTGTACCGCGTGGGCGGCAAGGTGGAGACCATCCTGGCCCCGCGCACCGAGGCCCTGGTGAACGTCCCCACCGGCGGCCTGAGCTGGCTTGGCGTGGAGGACAACTACTTCCTCACCGTGCTGGTGCCCGAGTCTCCTCTGGCGACGGCCGTGGTGCAGCCGGTCGCGGTGCGCGTCACCGGACCGGACCGCCCATACCGCCTTACGGCATTCCGCAACGAGGACGCGTTGCCGCCGGCCGAGCGGGATCTGCCGCGTGACCTGCGGGTGGTGGTGAGTCCGCAGGGGAACGCGCTGGTGGGAACCGCCTACCTTGGCGCCAAGCAGTACGAGCGGCTGGCGAGGCTGCCGTGGCACCTGGAGGAGACGTTGCAGTGGGGGATCTGGGGGTTCCTGTCGCGTCCGCTGCTCTGGGCGCTGCTGTGGATCCACGACCACGTGGTGTCGAACTACGGTTGGGCCATCGTGCTGCTCACCCTCGGGCTGCGGGTGCTCCTCTTCCCTCTCACCTGGTCGAGCCAGCGGTCGATGCAGCGGATGCAGGAGCTGCAACCGAGGATGCAGGCCATCCGTCAGAAGTACCGCGGCAAGCTGCGCGACAAGAACGGTCGCATGGACCTCGAGGCGCAGCGGAAAATGAACGAGGAGATGCAGGAGCTGTTCCGCAGCGAGGGGGCGAACCCCTATGGCGGCTGCATCCCGATCCTCGTGCAGATCCCCGTCTTCTTCGCCCTGTTCGCCATGCTGCGCAGTGCCGTCGAGCTCCGGGATGCACCGTGGGCGCTGTGGATCCGGGACCTATCGGAGCCCGACCCCTACTACGTGCTGCCAGTCGTGATGGGTGTCACCCAGATCTACCAGCAGCGGCTCACGCCGATGAGCGGCGATCCGATGCAGCGGCGTCTGATGCAGCTGTTCCCCTGGATGTTCACCATCTTCTCGGTGACCTTCCCCGGTGGGCTCGTTCTCTACTGGACGGTCAACAACCTGGTGACCATCGCGCAGACCATGGTGATCAATCGGCACAAGAAGAAGGCGGGTGAGAGCGACAAGGGGGAGGTGAGGCGGAAGGGCAAGGGGAAGCGACGGCGCGCAGGGGCGAGCGGCGAGGAACGGCCGTGACCCCTTCCCCGCGACGCTTCTTTTCCGGCGACACCGAGTCGCAGGCGGTGATCGAAGCGGCAGGCCACTTCGGCCTCCGTCCCGGTGAGCTGGCTTACCGGACGCTCGAGAAGAAGCATGGGTTCCTGCGCCGGCAGCGCGTGGTGATCGAAGTGGATCCGACCTGCCCCCGCCGGGCGGTGGGCGCCGTTGAGCCGCCGCCAGCTGCGCGGCGACCCCCCGCACCCGTGAGTGAGCCGCGGCCCCGCGCCGAGGCCGTCGATGATCGGCAGGCCGAAGAGGAGCCGCGCGGTGCGAGCCAGGAGGGGACCGCGGACCCCGAGGGAGTGGTGTCCGCGGCCGAAGCGCTGGTAGCGCTGGCCGGGCTGAGCTTGTCGGCTACCGGTGCGGAAGATGGCCCCGCGGGCGAGGAGGTGCTGAAGGTCGAGCTGCGCGGTGCCCACCGGGACCTCCTTCTAGCCCGCCAGGGCGAGCTTCTGCGTGCCTGCGAGTACGTCCTCCGTCGCATGGTTCGCGACCTTCCACCCGGAGGGCTGTCGCTCGACAGCGAGGGGTTTCGCGAGGAGCGTGACACCCACCTACGCCAGCAGGCAGCGGCCGCCGCCGCGGAGGTCCGGTCCACGGGCTGTCCGGTGCTGCTCGAGCCCCTCCCGGCCGCGGAGCGAAGGATCGTGCACCTGACGATCCAACAGGAGCAGGCGGTGGCTTCGAGGAGCGAGGGCGAGGGCGAGCTGCGTCGTGTGAGGATCGAGCTCGCGAGTGCGGGGGCACCAGCGGGCGAGGTGTGAGCCCGCTGATGTTTCACGTGAAATCGGCATGGCGGTCGCCCTTCCCCAGCTCTCCCGCGAGGCCTTCGCCACCGAGCTGCGGCGCCATGCCCCCGAGCGCCTTTCGCCGGCAGTAGAAGACCACCTCTTCGATCACTACCAGGAGCTGGCGCGATGGAGCATGCGACTCTCCCTGGTGGGCCCGGGAACGGCCGGCGAGGTGGTGGGCCGCCACTTCGGAGAGTCCCTTGCCGCCCTTCCCTTCCTCCCTTCCCGGCCCGGCCGCCTCTTGGATGTGGGATCGGGAGCTGGCTTTCCGGGCCTCGTGATCGCTGCGGCCCGGCCGAGCTGGCAGGTGACCCTGGTGGAAGCGAGGGAGCGGAAGTGGGCCTTTCTGCAGGCGGTGAGCCGTCGGGCCGGTTTGTCGTGTCAGTGCCTGAATGCTAGAGTGGCACCGCTCCTGCCGCCGGGACTTCCCGACGCGTACGAGGTGGTGACCGTGCGCGCCCTCAGCCTTCCCCCTACCGTCCTGGCGGCGCTGGCGGCGCGCCTGAGTCCGCAAGGGCGCTTCCTTCTCTGGGCCGGAGAGGACGAGCCCGAGCTTCCTCTCGGGCTGCGGCCGTCGGGCGAATCTCGACTCTTCGACTCGCGGGTACGCCGCCTCGTCGTTGTGGAACACGCATGACGAAGACCTTGGCGATCGCCAACCAGAAGGGCGGAGTCGGCAAGACCACCACCGCCATCAACCTCGGCGCCGCCCTGGCAGCACTCGAGCGCGACATTCTCCTGGTGGACTGCGATCCGCAGGGAAACGCCACCCGCGGGCTGGGGATGTCCCCGGCTCGTCCCCACCTCTACGACGTGCTCACCGAGCAGATCGCAGCCGGCGAGGCGATCCGCGTGACCGGCTTTCCCCATCTCGATCTGCTGCCGGCGGATCGCGACCTCGTGGGGGTCGAGGTCGAGTTCGCCGGCCTCGAGGGTTGGGAGGAACGTCTGCGCACCGCCCTGGCCCCTGTCGAGCGGTCCTACTCCTCGATCCTGATCGACTGCCCGCCCTCGCTGGGCCACCTGACGGTCGCCGCCCTCGCCGCCGCCGACGCGGTCCTGGTGCCCTTGCAGTGCGAGTATTTCGCACTGGAGGGAATCCGCGACCTCCTTGCCACTGTCGAGCGAGTCCGTGCCACCCTCAACCCCCGATTGACCATCGCCGGCATCGTGCTGACCATGTACGACGACCGGACCAACCTCGGGCAGGAGGTCGCCGCCGAAGCGCGACGGCACTTCGGAAGCAAGGTCTTCACGACGGTCGTTCCACGCAACGTCCGCCTCGCAGAGGCGCCGAGTCACGGCATGCCGGTGCTCGCGTACGACATCAAGTGCCGCGGGGCCGAGGCCTACCTCGAGCTTGCGCGGGAGATGCTGGGAGTGCCGGCATGAGCCTGCCGGCGACGAGCGGCGCCAAGGCGCCCGTCGCGTCTGCCGGACCCCACCCGGGGGCCTCGCCGTGACCGCGCCGAAGCGACGCGGATTGGGGCGGGGGCTCGACGCACTCCTGAAGCCGGCGACCGCCGACGTGCGCACGCTGCCGGTCGCCCAGCTTCATCCCAATCGCTTCCAGCCGCGTCGTGACTTCGACCCCGTCGCGCTGGCCGAGCTGGCGACCTCGATCCGCGCCCAGGGACTCGTACAGCCCATCGTCGTCACGCCTGACCATGAGAATGGGACCTACACCATCATCGCGGGGGAACGCCGATGGAGGGCGGCGCAGGAGGCGGGACTCGAGCAGGTTCCCGTCGCCGTAAGGGCAGTCCGCGACGACCGCCAGCTGCTCGAGCTCGCCCTGGTCGAGAACCTCCAGCGCAGCGACCTCAACCCGATCGAAGAAGCACTGGCGTTCCAGTCGCTCCAGGACGAGTTCGCGATCCCCCAGGAGGAGATCGCCAGCCGCGTCGGCAAGGGACGATCCACAATCGCCAACTCATTGCGTCTATTGAACTTACCAGATCACGTTCAGGCTCTGCTGCGGAGCGGGCGGCTCACCGCAGGCCAGGCGCGACCGCTGCTTTCCCTAGGCAAGGCTGCCGAGCAGGTCGCCCTCGCCGATCGCGCCGTAGCTGAGGGTCTCTCGGCGCGCGAGCTCGAGGCGTTGGCCGCCGCGGCGAGGGCCCCGCAGCCGGCGCGGCCGCGCGGCGCAGCCGTCCGCGAGGGCGATGTGCACACCACGGCGGCCGCCGAGCAACTCACGCGCCGTCTGCAAACGCGGGTGGAGATCCGGCGGCGGCGGAGAGGCGGCGGCGTGGTCCAGATCCACTTCTTCTCGGAGGAGGACTTGATGCGGCTTTACGATCGGCTGATCGCCGCCGAGGAGGCTGCGCCGTGAAGACCAAGAGCGGCACCAGGAGCCAGCTCAACGGATTTCTCGATGCCGGTAGCCACCTGCGCGGGGAGCTCCACTTCGAGGACACCTTCCGCATCGACGGCAAGCTCACCGGCAAGGTCGACTCCGACGGCGACCTCTACGTCGGCGAACGAGGCGAGCTGCAGGGAGAGGTGCGCGTTGGCCGCCTGTTCGTCACCGGGCGCGTCGACGCCGTCGTCCAGGCGCAGCGCGTGGAAGTGGCGCCGGGTGGAGAGCTCCGCGGCGAAGTGAGCACACCGTGCCTGGTGATCGACGAAGGCGCGATCTTCGAGGGCCAGGCGCGCATGGTGGAGAAGGAGCGGACGCTCGTCGCAGCGGCCTCAGCGGGTGAGCGCCTCGTAGGACGGCACGAAGCTCAGCGGGTGGGTGGCTAGGAACGCAGGCTCGAAGGCTCCCGTGAGGGCGCGACCATCCATGTCGCGCCCCACCGGCAGACCGAGCGCATAGAGGAGGGTGGGCACGACGTCCTCGATGGCGGCGTCGCCCACGAAACTTCCGGGTCGTACCCCTGAGCCACGGAGCAGCAGGACGCCGTCGGCGCGGCCGCTGAGCACGCCCTCGAGCGGCACGCGGCCCAGGGCTGCCGCGCGCCGGAGTCCCTCGGGCGCCGCCGCGCCATAGGGCGAGACGACGGCGAGCAATCGCTGTCCCTGAGACCGCCCCCAGACCTGCGCGAGGTAGCCGTCGAGGTGGCGGTAGTACGCCTCGACGAGGCGGGCCGCCATGGTGGCGCGCCCCGCCTGCTCCCCTTCGAGGTCATGGGCGACGTAGCCGCCGAACCAGCGCCGAGCGATCTGCCGCAGGCCCGGCAGTCGCACGAAAAGAGCATGGGTCTCCGGGTGCTGCGCGAGCAAGGTCGAGGCCAGGGTCTCCCGCCAGCGGTCCTGCGCGAGGGCGGCCAGCACAGGCGCCGGGGGACGGTTTCCGAAGTCCGCGAGGCTCGCCGGGTCGAGGCCACCGGGTGAGACGCGCAGGACCGTGGCCCGGGCCTCGACAGTTCGCGGCCAGGCCTGTCCCGGTGCCCCCGAGAAGAAGCCCTCTGAGAGCGCGAACGCTACTCCGCTCGGCGGGGGCGCTGCCTCCGGCCAGCCAACGACCCCCGGGGCGACACCGAGCTTGGCGAGGATCTCCCACAACGCCAGCGCGTGCCGCTGCGCCCGGTCGACCGGCCGCGAACGGGCGCCGAAGAGGCCCCACTGCGGGAAGCCGATGCCCGCTGGCAGCACCTGGAGCTCGGCGCCGGGGGCAAGAAATGAGGCCGACTCCAGCTGGTTGCCCCGCACGCCGTGGCGATAGGGGTACTTGCCGGTAGCCAGAGTCGCCCACAACGGCTGAGCGCGGGTGGGGGTGATCGAGCGCAGGCGCGCGTAGCTGCCCTCGCGCAGCAGCGTGTCGACAAAAGGCAGGCGTCCCTGCTCGGCCAGCGGCAGCAGGGCATCGAGGGTTGCGGCGTCGACACCGACGACGAAGAGGTCGACCTGACGTTGCCCCTCCACCACCGCGCCCCGAGGGGTCGGCTCGGGCCGCGGCTGATAGGCCTCGCGGCGCTCCACCACGACGTAGAGCGACAGCACCATGGCGCCGGCGATCGCCCAGCGGCTCCGCGCCCGATAGGGCCGCCCTGACCAGCCGTGCGCGATCGCCAGGTAGAGCACGATCACGCCGAGCAGGACGAGCCAGGCCGCCGCCTTGAGCAGGCGCACATTGATTCCCGACGGCAGGTAGTAGGCATAGAAAGACGCCTGGGCGCCATCGAGAACCCCGAAGCCGATGAGGACGACAGCGAGGGACCAGGGCATGAAGCGCGGCGGGCGACCGCGGGCCCTCAGCAGCCAGGGCAGATGCAACACCAGGCTGGCGGCAGCCAGCAGCGCGCCATAGGCGAGCACGCCCCGAAGGAGCGGGAACGGCTCGAAGGGCAGCTGAGGGTTGAGGAAGAACAGCAGGCCCGCGAGATGCGCTCCCGCCAACAGCCCAGGAAGCGCAGCCGCCGCGGCGGCAGACCGCGGCCGCGCCACGTTCCCCTGGGCGACGGTGAGAGGGTCGACGGGCTAAGCTCCTGGCTGCCGCATTCTCCCACTTCCCGGCGTGACCCTCTGGAGGCCGACGTGACGAAGCTCGCCGCCGCCCCCCACCGCGGACCTCTCGGTAGCGTCGCGGTGGCGCTCGACACCTCCGACTGGGAGCGCTTCGATTCCTGGTGTCGCTACTTCGGTCCGCGGGTGGGGCTGCTCAAGGTAGGGCTCGAGGCGTTCGTCCGCTGGGGTCCGAGAGCCGTCGAAGCAGCGCGCCAGCGCGCTCGCGGCGTCTTCCTCGACCTCAAGCTGCACGACATCCCGAATACGGTGGCGGGCGCCGTGGCCGCGGCGCGCGCGCTGCCGGTCGATCTGCTCACCGTTCACGCCGGCGGCGGGCTCCCGATGCTCACCGCGGCGGTGGACGCTGCCCAGGGAGCGACCGGGTTGTTGGCGGTGACCCTGCTCACTCACCTCGGAGAGCCCGAGCTGGCCGCGCTCGACCTGCCCGGGAGCCCTACCGAGCGCACCCTGCGGTGGGCGGCTCTCGCTCGCGCCGCGGGCTGCGCGGGAGTCGTCTGCTCACCTCGCGAGGCCCTCGCGCTGCGTCGCGAGCTGCCGCGACCCTTCCTGCTGGTGACCCCCGGCGTGCGGCCCGCCGGCAGCGCCGTCGGCGACCAGGTACGCGTGGCGACACCCGCCACGGCGATCGCCGCAGGAGCCGACTACCTGGTCATCGGGCGACCGCTCACCGGGGCTCCCGATCCGGGCGCAGCACTGGCAGCGCTCGAAGCCGAGCTCGCGACCCCCGCCTAGAAGATGTAGATGTTCCGCGCCACCCGCTGCTGGAAGTGCCACTGGTAGATGTAGCCGGGGAACTCTACCGGAACGGTGTAGACCACCTCCATGCGCACGTGGTCTCGGTCTCTCATCACCTGGACGCCCTTCTCGTCGACGGGCAGGTCCAGCTCGTGGGCCTTGGCGAGGATGTTCTTCTTGATCGCGTCGGCGGAGAGCTTCCCCGCAAACTGAGCCTGCTCGACCATGAAGTCATAGAGCTCGGCGGTTTGGATCTTGACCGGGATCATCTTGTAGGAAACCAGCCCGGCCACCGCGAAAAAGAGGACCCAGAGAACGCAACCGATCTTGCCCTGTCCCGATTGCCGTCGCATGAGCAGCTCCTGATGGCGGGGAATGGAGGCCACTATTCTATCCCACGGAGCGGAGTGGCATCAGCAACTTGCCCGCCGCGACCGCGTGTGCGTCACCCCGTCCGAGGTGGCCAGCGGCTTGGTCAGCGAATGAGTCGGAACGTGCGTTCCCAGCGGGTCTTGGTGAAGAACCCTACCGCGGTGCGACCGAGCTGCCCTAGCTTCGCCAGCAGCCCTGGCCACTGACCGTCGGGGGTCTCCCCCCCGTACGACCAGTAGATGAGGGAGGCGCGCCCCTTGATGAAGGGCCGCGGAACGGTGCCCCAGTAGCGCGAGTCATACGAGAAGTCCCGGTTGTCACCGAGGAAGAGGAACTGGCCGGCGGGCACGGCGACCGGGCCGAAGTTGTCGCGCCGGTAGAGCTGGTAGTTGAAGGTGTCGCGCGCGCGCCCCAGGTGCGCGTCACGATGGATGGCGAAGGCCTCGTCGTGAACCCGCCGGCCGTTGACGAAGAGGATCTTCTGCCGCACCTCGATGCGATCTCCGGGCAGCCCGATGAGCCGCTTGACGAGATCGATGGTGGGATCCTCGGGAGAGCGGAAGACCACCACGTCCCCTCGACGAGGCTCGCGCGCCGGCAGCAGCCGGGCCAGGGCGGCCGCATGGCCGCCGAAGATGTAGCGGTTGACGATGAGGTGATCGCCGACCAGCAGCGTGTTCTCCATCGACCCGCTGGGGATGTAGAAGGTCTTCAGCACGAAGGTGTTGGTGAACCCCAGGAACAGCCCGGCGACGAGCAACGCCTCCAGGTACTCGCGCCAGACCGGCTGCTGCCGCCGTTCGGTCATGGCGCGCATCTTCGCCCGTAGCAGCCGCCCCTCGCAAGCGCGGGGGCTGTCAAGCGATTTGGCCGCTGTCCAGATCGCTTGACAGCCAGGGCAGGGGGCCGCCAGCCCGCGCAGATGCGGCGCAGCGGCGATGTCGGGGCCCGCCTTCGCGCCGCAGTGCGGCAAGGGCGCTTGACCGATCCGTTCCCGGACGGCCCCCGGCAGAAGGATACAACCTCATCTTTTACAGGCACTTACGACTGCCGCCGCAGTGTGGCATGGGGCTTGGACTAGGGGCGCCCGAACCCACGGGAGACAAGGAGGTGGGACGGACCAGAAAACCCAGAACGACCCACGGCAGGGAACAACGCCTCGAAGACTGATGCCTCGCCAGACCAAACGTCGAACCTCGAACGCCTCGTAACCCAGACCAGGAGACGCAACCATGCACAAGACCCAGCGCAACGTTCTCGCCGCCCTCCTCCTCGCCTTCGTCGTCGCACCCCTCGCCGCCGCGGCGGCGGCGGCCCCCGCCGGGGTGGTCAACGTCAACACCGCCACCACGCAGCAGCTCGAGCTGCTCCCTCGCGTCGGTCCCTCGGTGGCGCAGCGCATCGTCGACTACCGCAAGGAGAACGGCAAGTTCGGCAGCCTCGACGACCTGATGCTCGTGCGCGGCATCGGTGAGGCATCCTTCGCGCAGCTCAAGCCCTACCTCACGCTCAGCGGCGAGACCACTCTCAGCGCCAAGGTCAAGGTGCCGCGCAGCACCAGCCAGACCACCCACGCCGCGAGCGCCGCCAAGCCTGCCTCCGCTGCCGAGACCAAGCCGCAGCACTGACCCTCGAGCCGGGCCGGGGGGCGGGGCCAGCCAAGGCTCCGCCTCCCGTCTCCCGGCCCACGCATTCCGTGAAGGAGATCCTGTGCGCAAGGAAGCCGGGTTCCAGCTCGTCGAGCTCGTGGTGGCGCTCGCCGTGCTGGCCATCATCGCGTTGATTCTGGTGCCACCGCTCATGTCTCTCAGCGCGCGCCTGCGCGTCAGCCTCGCGGCGCATGAATTGGCCGGGGTGCTCTTTGAGGCACGCACGCTGGCTCGACGTTACTCGGAGCATGTCGCCGTCAAGTTCTTCCCTGCCGACGGCCGGGTGGCCTTCGCCTGCTACCGCGATGGGGATGGCGACGGAGTCCGCAACGCTGACATCGTCGCCGGCATCGATCCGCAGATCACCCCGACACGACTGCTCGCCCATCTCGGCGGGCGCCTCGGCTTCGGGTTTCCGCCGGGCCGCGCGCCGCGGGATCCGGGAGATCCCAGCCACCGGCTGGGTCGGCTCACCGACCCGGTGCGCTTCAATGACTCCGACCTCGCCTCCTTCAGCGCCATCGGGACGTCGACGCCGGGCTCCCTCTACATCACTGACGGCAGGCGCGAGCTCGCCGTGGTGCGCCTGCTCGGGCTCACCGGCAAGGTGCGGGTGATGCGATGGGATCCCGACGCCGACGCCTGGGAGTGACGGTCCCACCCCCCGCCCCGCCAGAGTCCCACCCCTCCGACCCCCGCACCGAGCTTGCTCGACGCGGGGGCCGCCCTCCATCGGGAGGCCGGCCCCGGCGGTCACCGCCCGTTTGACTCCCCGCGGCGGCGGCGGCTAAGGTCCGACGGTGATGGCAGCGATCGTCGTCGGCACGACGGTTGGAGACGAGGAGCAGGCGCTGCTCATCGCTCGTGAGCTGGTGGCGCGCCGTCTCGCCGCCTGCGTCAACGTCATTCCCGGCATGCGCTCGGTCTACCGCTGGCAGGGCAGGATCTGCCGCGACACCGAGTACCTGCTGCTGGTCAAGACCCTGGCTGGCGAGTACCCGGCGGTGGCCGCGGCGATCCGCGAGCTGCACAGCTACGAGCTGCCCGAGATCCTCGCCTTCGACGTCACCCGGGGTGACGAGGGCTTCCTGGCCTGGATCCGCGACAGCGTCGACAAGACGGGCCTCGCTGCCGGCGCCAGCGAGGAGGAGGAGGAGCAGCTCGCGGGTATCGATCTCGACGACAGCTCGTTCTGAAGCGACGTCGGACCGCTAGAGAGCCGCCAGGCCGCGCGCGAGGTCGGCGCGCAAGTCGTCGAGAGCCTCGATGCCCACCGAGATGCGCACCAAGCCGTCGCCGATGCCCAGCGCCGCGCGGCGCTCGGCGGGCACGGACGCGTGGGTCATGGTCGCGGGGTGGCTGATCAGCGTCTCCACCCCTCCCAGGCTCTCCGCCAGGCTCATCACCTCGAGGGCGTCGAGGAAGCGTTTGGCCGCCGGGTAGCTGCCGACATCGAAGCTGATCATGGCGCCGAAGCCGCGCGCCTGCCGCTGCTGGATGGCATATCCAGGGTGGCCGGGAAGCCCGGGATAGAGCACCCTCCCCACCTTGGGATGCTCGGCGAGCAGGGAGGCGATCGCCCGCGCGTTGGCCTCGTGGCGATCCAGCCGTACCGGCAACGTCTTGATGCCGCGCAGCACCAGGAAGGCGTCGAACGGCGACATCACGGCGCCGGCGGATTTCTGGACGAAGTAGAACCAGTCCCCCTGCTGGCGATCCTTGGCGACCAGCACCCCCCCGAGGGCATCGCTGTGCCCGTTGAGGTACTTGGTCGTCGAGTGCACGACGACGTCGGCGCCCAGTCGCAGGGGTTGCTGCAGGTAGGGCGAGAGGAAGGTGTTGTCGACCGCCACCAGGGCGCCGTGGCGGTGAGCGAGCTCCGCGGCGGCGGCGATGTCGGTGATCTGCATCAGCGGGTTGGTGGGCGTCTCGAGAAACAGCAACCGGGTCCGCGGCTCGAAGGCAGCGGCGAGGGTGTCGAGCGACGTGGCGTCGACCCAGGAGAAGCGCAGCCCGTAACGTTGGAGCACCTGCGTGAACAGGCGGTAGGTGCCGCCGTAGACGTCCTGCGACACCACCACGTGGTCGCCCGCCTCGACCAAGGTGAGCAGCGCCGAGATCGCCGCCATGCCGGAGGCGAAGGCGTGCCCGGTCGCGCCTTCCTCGAGCGCCGCGACGTTCTCTTCGAGGGCGAAGCGGGTGGGATTGTGGACCCGGGTGTACTCGAACCCCTTGTGTTCGCCGAGGGCATCGTGTACGTAGGTCGAGGTCAGGTAGACCGGCACGGTCACCGCTCCGGTCAACGGGTCGGGTGCCTGGCCGGCGTGGATGGCGCGAGTGGCAAAGCCGTAGCGACGGGGGTCCCCCTTCATCGTCCCCTCCTGGGTCGACGGAGGCTATCAGCAGCGGCCGAGCGCGGCTCCACGCCTCCGCTATAGTGCCGGGACGGTGAGCCTCGAGGCCCCCTTCTCACCCATCCGCCGCCGCGACGGCCGGCTCGAGCTGCTCGACCAGACGCGCCTGCCGGCCGAGGAGGTCTGGCTCCCCTGCCCCGATGTCGAGACCGTCGCCGATGCCATCAGGCGGTTGGCCGTGCGCGGCGCGCCGGCGATCGGCGTCGCCGCGGCATGGGGGCTGGTAGTGGCGATGGGCGGGGAGGCGCTCGACGCCGGCGAGGCCGCGCGGCGCTTCGATGTCGCCTGGCAGCTGCTCGCCGGCACGCGACCGACGGCGGTCAACCTGCGCTGGGCGCTCGACCAGGGGCGCGAGGCGTGGGAGCGGGCGCTCCCGGCGGGTGTCGACGGCGCCCGTGCGGTGCTCGCCTCCTGGGCGGCGCGGCTGCAGGCCGAAGACCTTGCCGCCAACGAACGCATGGGCGAGCACGGCGCGGCGCTGTTCGCGGCCGGCGACCGCGCGCTCACGCACTGCAACGCGGGCGCGCTCGCCACCGCCGGCTATGGCACCGCGGTCGGCGTGCTGACCAGTGCCTGGCGCCACGGCCGGCTCGCCGCCGTATGGGTGGACGAGACGCGGCCGCTGCTGCAAGGCGCCCGTCTCACTGCCTGGGAGCTCGGGCGCCTCGGCATTCCCTATCGGGTGATCACCGACAGCAGCGCCGGCGCCCTGATCGCGCGCGGCGAGGTCGATCGCATCGTCGTCGGCGCCGACCGCATCGCCCGCAACGGCGACACCGCCAACAAGATCGGCACCTACCCCCTGGCGGTCCTGGCGGCACGCCACGCCGTGCCGTTCTACGTCGCCGCGCCGCTGTCGACGGTCGACCTCGCGACCGCCGATGGCGCCGCCATCCCGATCGAGGAGCGCCGCGCCGAGGAGGTGGTCGCCCTCCACGGTACGCGCACGGCGCCCGCCGGCGCGGCGGCACTGAACCTCGCCTTCGACGTGACGCCGGCCGAGCTGATCACCGCCATCGTCACCGAGGCGGGAGTGCTGCACCCGCCGTTCGCAGAGAGCCTGGCGGGCGCCGTCGGTGCGGCGGCGACGGCGGGCGCTGCGCGCGGCTGAGCCGGCGGCGCCGTGCTGGCGCCGGGGGTCGACGGGCGGGGTGGCGGGGAAGGGAGAGATGGTGGAGGCGGTGGGAATCGAACCCACGTCCGAAGAGCGTGCCGGCCAGGTTCCTACGTGCGTAGCCTTCGTTGCTTGGTCTCGCCGCCGCGCTTGGGAGGAAGGCGCTCCACGACGCGGCAGCCAGCCCCGATGGGTACCCGGGATCGGCGCGGGACCATCCGATCCTTTCGGCTCGTCTTGACGTCGCCCCGCCGAGCGCCACGAGCGAGCTCTCGACGGGACGTGCGGCTAGTTAGGCCGCGAGTGCCAGATTGTCGTTGGCAGGTATCGAGTTTCCGATTAACGAGACGGACCTCGGCACGCAACCCGACGGACACCCTGCCCCTCGTCGAATCCAGGGCGCCCCCAGTTATCAATGACCTACGGCGATGATAACAGCGCGACGCGGCACGCCATTCCGGCGGCGGCCGCAGGTCGCGCACGCCGCCGGGGCCCCCGGGGACCGACGGCGGGCTCGCCCGAGAGGGGCCTCACTGCGGGCTGACGGGCGGGGGAGGGGCTTCCGCGTCGCCCGCGCCCTCGAGCGCTGCCTCCACCTCGGCGAGCAGCTCGGCGGGGCCATGGTGGCGCAGACGCGAGAGGATGGCCAGCCAGGCGGTAATCCCGAGCACGAGACCGATGGGAACGAAGCGGCCGAGCTGCGGGTAGAACGGCCACAGCACGCCGGCGAGGCCGCTGATCGCCGCCATCGTCAGCAGCAGCACTGCCGAGCGGTCGAGGACCCACGTTTCGCTGGCGACCCCGAGCGCGATCTCGCAGCCGTCGGCGACGGGGATGACCTTGGCGTGCCCGCGAAGCAGCCCGTGGCGAAGGCCGGCCTGCACCGGCAGGCTGAGCTCCCCGCCACCTGGCCGCGCCGACCACTCGCCACCCCAATCTCCCACTGCCTCGCCGAGGGCCGCCAGCGCGGGGCCGACGGCGTGATGGCTGCGCAGGTGGTAGATGCGCGGTGGCGCGCTGCCGCTGGGGGCGCCGGCCGCCGCGCCTGCACGCTGCGTGGCGTCGCCCGTCGCACTCACGCCGCGACGAGCTCGGCGAAGAACCCTTCGACCGCGGCGAGCAGCGCCGCCGCATCGGGGAGCTGCTGGATCTGACGGCGCAGGCGCTCGCCGGCGGGCAGGCCGTGGCTGTAGACGCCGGTGAAGGTGCGCAGCTTGTGCAACGCCAGCGATGCGGGCTCGCGGCCGAGGACGGCGCGGAAGTGGTCGAGCACCAGGGCGCGGCGCTCGGCGAGGCTCGGCGGCGTCACCGTCCCGCCCGAGAGCACCGCCGCCGTTTGGCGGAAGATCCACGGGTTGCGGGTGGCGCCGCGGCCGATCATCACCCCGTCGCAGCCAGTGAGCCGCAACATGCGCACCGCGTCGTCGGGGCTGCGCACGTCGCCGTTGCCGATCACCGGGATCGCCAGCGCATCCTTGAGGCGGGCGACGTGCTCCCAGGCCGCCTCGCCGCGAAACATCTGCCGCGCCGTGCGCGCATGGAGGATGACGCCGTCGGCCCCCTCCCCCTCGCAGATACGGCCGAGCTCGAGGTAGTTGCGGCGCCGCTCGTCGAGGCCGAGACGGAACTTGACGGTGAGCGGAATCGCCAGCTCGCGGCGCACGGCGGCGACGATGCGGCGCGCCATCGCGAGGTCGCCCATGAGCGCCGCGCCGGCGCACCCCTTGAGCACCTGGTTGGCCGGGCAGCCCATGTTGACGTCACAGGCGTCGGGCCCGAGCGCCGCCACCTCGCGGGCGGCGGCGGCGAGCGTCGCCGGTTCACTGCCGTAGATCTGCATCGACAGCGGCCGCTCCTCGGCGGTGAAGTGGAGCAGCCCCAGCGTGCGCCGGTCGCCGGCCACCAGGCCCTTGGCGGGAAGGAACTCCATCCCCACCATGCCGACGCCGCCGATGCGTCGCACGATGAGGCGGAAGTCACGGTCGGTGATCCCGGCCATGGGCGCCAGCAGCAGCGGCGGTTCGACGGTAAGGGCCCCGAGCAGCACGGCGCGGCAATTGTAGGATGGCGCCGCCCCTATCGCCGCCGCACACGTCCGGGGACGAGCCGTCGGGGCCTTTTCCTGGCGCCGCCGGCGCCTCCGCATGCTCGGTCGCCCCAACTCCGCACCCCCCATCCGCGGGACAGTCGCGTGCCAGCGTCGCCGCCGACCGCCCCGCCAGTCGCTGCCCTAGCCGTGGCCTGGTACAAGGAGTGGTTCGGCGCCGAGTATCTCGAGCTCTACGCCCATCGCGACGAGGGCGAGGCCGAGCGCCACGTCGAGCTCGTGGCCTCGCTGTTCCCCGAGCGGCCGCATGCCGTGCTCGACCTCGCCTGCGGAGCGGGACGCCACACGGCGGCCCTGCGCCGGCACGGCTACCGCGCCCTGGGCGTCGACCTCTCGCTGGTGCTCCTGCTCGAGCCGCCGGTGCTGCCCCGCGTCGCCGGCGACATGCGCCGGCTGCCGTTCGCCGAGGGCAGCTTCGACTGGGTACTCAACTTCTTCACCTCCTTCGGCTACTTCGAGAGCGAGGAGGAGAACTTCCGCGTCCTCGAGGAGGTGGCGCGCGTGCTGGTGCACGGCGGCCGCTTCCTGCTCGACCTCATGAACCTGGACGCCACCCTCGCGCAGCTGAAAGAGTACGAGCAGTGGCATGACGGAGATCGGCGGGTGGAGATCCGCCGCTGGTGGAACCCCGAGCAGCGCCGGATCAACAAGCGCATCCGTCTCGCCACCGCCGGCCGCGAGCCGCGCAGCTTCCTCGAGAGCGTGCGGGCGTACACGCGGGAGGAGGTGGCGGTCGGCCTACGGCAAGCAGGGCTCGAGGTGACGGCGACCTTCGGCAACTTCGCAGGAGAGGCGTACGGGCGTGACAGCGAGCGACTCATCCTCGTCGGCCGGCGCACCGATTGAGGTGATGGCGGTGCCCGCACCGCTGCCTCCCTTGCCCACGGCATGGCTGGCCGGGCGCGACCGCGAGCTGCTCGCGCCGCTGACCCTGGCGCACCCCGGCGGGCCGTTGCCGCCGCCGCCAAGGGTCGAGCGCCACGCCGTCGCCGAGGGGCTCGCGCGTGCCAACCGCTCGTATGGCCACCCCCGGGCGGGTGAGCTCGCCGCCCTCCTCGCCGACCCGGCGACGCGCGTGGTGATCGGGGGCCAGCAGCCGGGCCTGTTCGGCGGGCCGCTGTTCGTGCTGCTCAAGCTGGTGGCGGCGGCGCGCTGGGCCGTCGAGCTGACGCGCCGCGGCGAGCCGGCGGTGGCGCTGTTCTGGGTGGCCACCGAAGACCACGACTGGGACGAGGCCTCGTGGAGCGCTGTATGGGCGCCGGAGGGGGTGCGCCGGCTCGAGCTCGGCGCCGACCCGCACCCGCTGGTGCCGCTCGGCATGCGCACCTTTGGCCCCGCCGTCGGCGACGCGCTGGCCGCCCTCGGCGCGCTCTTCCCCTACGAGCCCTACGCTTCGTGGGTGACGGCGATGAGGGGCTGGTACCGCCCCGACGCGCGCTTCGGCGAGGCCTTCAGCCGCCTCGCGGTCGCACTGCTCGGGGAGCGCTGCCCCCTCCTCGTCGACGCCCAGCTCCCCGAGCTCAAGGCCGCGCAGCGGCCGCTGCTGTCGCGGCTCGTCACCCGCCGCGACGCGGTCGGAGCGGCCCTCGCCGCCGCCGAGACGGCGATCACCAGCCGCGGCTATCCCTTGCAGGTGGCACCGCAGCCAGGAACGGCGCCGCTGTTCGCACTCGCGGGTATCGAGCGGCGGCGGGTGACCTGGTCGGCCGACGGCTGGAGTCTGCGCGGCGCGGCGGTGGCGGCACGGCCCATCGACGAGCTGCTGGCGTTGATCGCCGAGAATCCCGCCGCGGTGTCACCCAACGTGCTGTCGCGACCGCCGCTCCAGGACGCCGTCTTCGGCACCAGTGTGCAGGTGATGGGACCGGGTGAGCTCTCCTATCTGGCGCAGGCCGCACCCCTCTACGGCCTCCTCGACGTACCCGCGCCCGCGGTGGCGCTGCGCCCGCGGGCGCTGCTGCTCGAGGAGCGCCAGCGAGCCGCCCTCGCCGACGCGGGGCTCGACCCCCGACTGCTGCTGGCTCCCGAAGCAGAGGTGGAGCGCGCGCTGGCGGCGCGCGTCGGCGGCGACCCGGTGGCGCCCGCGCTCGAGCACGCCCTCGCCGAGCTACAGTCCCTGCGCGAGACCGCCATCGCCTTCGACCCCAACCTCGAGAGGCCCTGGGAAAAGACCCGCGAGCAGGTGAAGACCGCCTTCGAGCGCTTCGCCGACAAGCTCACCCGCGCCCGCGCCCAGCGCGACGAGGTGACGCAGCGCCGGCTGGCCACGCTACGCGAGTACTGCCTGCCGGGCGGCGTGCTGCACGAACGGGTGCTCGGCGCCGCGCATTTCCGCGGCCGCTACGGCGAGGAGCTCGTCGCGACGCTCTGGGAGCAGCTCGACCTCGCCACCGCCGACGTGCAGCTGCTGCGCGCACCAGAAGCTGCCGCCACCGCGGGGATGGCGCCGGAGCGCGCGCCGGCGGGCGTCGAGGCCGCGGCGCCGGAGCCCTCGTCGTGAGCGACACCGTCGACGTGCTCGCCATCGGCGCCCACCCGGACGACGCCGAGCTCGCCTGTGGCGGCACTCTCGCCCTGCTCGCCGCGGCCGGCTGTAGGGTCGGGCTGCTACACCTCACTGCCGGCGAGGCGGGCAGCCGCGGCAGCGCCCAGGAGCGGCGGCACGAGGCGGAGAAAGCCGCCGCCGCGCTGGGCGCCGCCACGCTCGGTTTCCTCGACTGCGGCGATGGCGGCCTCCGGCACGGCGCCGCCGAGGAGGACGCGCTGATCGCCGAGCTGCGCCGCCTGCGCCCGGAGCTGGTGCTCGCTCCCTCGCCCGCCGATCGCCACCCGGACCACGGGCGCGCCCATCGCCTGGTCGTCGACGCCTGCTTCTACTCCGGTCTCGTGCGGCGCGGCAGCGGCGCTCCGCACCGGCCCGCCGCGGTCTTCGCCTACATGCAGCACGACCCCTTCCCGCCCTCGTTCGTCGTCGACGTCAGCGCCACCTGGGAGCGGAAGGAGCGCGCGCTCGATGCCTACGAATCGCAGCTCCACCAGCCGCGCCAGGGCGAGGCCGCGGCGTCAGGGGTGGTCACCAAGGTGTCGTCGCCAGAGTTCCGGCGCGCCATCGCCGGACGGGCGCAGCACTTCGGCATGATGATCGGCGCCGCCTACGGCGAGCCGTTCTGGAGCTCGCTGCCGCTGGCCGTGCGCGACCCGCTCGGCATCCTGCCGGAGGGTCGGCGATGAGGCGGTGGCCGCGATGAGGAGGGGGTGGCGATGAGGATCGGCATCAGCTGCTACCCGACCTACGGCGGGTCGGGCGTCGTCGCCACCGAGCTCGCCATGGCGCTCGCCGCCCAGGGCGACGAGGTGCACGTCATCAGCTACGCGCTCCCCTCGCGGCTCGCCCTGCTCGAGGCGGCGGCGCCGGAGGCGCGCCTCTTCTACCACCAGGTGGTGGTGCCTCACTACCCGCTCTTCGAGTACGCGCCTTACTCGCTCGCCCTCGCCGCCAAGATCGTCGAGATCACCCGACACCACGAGCTCGACCTCGTGCACGTGCACTACGCGGTGCCCAACGCGGTGTCGGCGATCCTCGCCCGCACCATCCTGCAGCCGCACGCGCTGCCGGTGGTGACGACGCTGCACGGCACCGACATCACCCTCGTCGGCAACGACCCCTCGTTCATGGAGACCACCCACTGGGGGATCGTGCAGAGCGATGCGGTGACCACCGTCTCCGAGGCGCTGCGCACGGCGACGCGCGAGATCTTCGGCATCACGCGGCCCATCGAGGTGGTGCCCAACTTCATCGACCCCAGCCGCTACCTCAAGCTCGCCGGCAGCGCAGGAGCGCGGCGCTGGGCCAAGCCCGGCGAGCGCGTCATGGTGCACATCTCGAACTTCCGGCCGGTCAAGCGGGTCGACGACGTGGTAGAGGTCTTCCACCGCCTGCGCGGGAGGTTCCCGCTGCGCCTGTTGCTGGTGGGCGACGGACCCGAGCGCGCGCGCGTCGAGCAGCGCTGCCGGCAGCAGGGCAGCTGCGGCGAGGTCTCCTTCATCGGCAACCTGCCCCTGGTGGAGGAGGTGCTGGTGGGCGCCGACCTCTTCCTGCTCCCCTCGGAGAGCGAGTCCTTCGGTCTCGCCGCCCTCGAGGCGCTCGCCTGCAAGGTGCCGGTGATCGCCACCCGCGCCGGCGGCCTGCCGGAGGTGGTCGCCGACGGCGAGTGCGGCCTGCTCTTCCCGGTGGGCGACGTCGCCGCGATGGCCGAGGGGGCGGCGCGCCTGCTCGACGACGAGCCGCTGCGGCAGCGTTTCGGCGAGGCCGGGCGGCGTCGTGCGGTGGAGCTCTTCGCGGTCGACAAGGTGGTGGCCCGCTACCGCGCGCTGTACGAGGGCGTGCTCGCCGCGGTGTAGGTTCGCGCCGCGTGCGCCGGGGCGAGCCCGGCGTAGCGCACCACCCCGCCGGAGCGTTCGGCCACGACCTCCTACCTCGTCCCCGCCGCCCCCGCCCGCGCCGAGCGCCGCGAAAAGGGGTCGCGCTTCCTCGCCCTGCTCGAGCCGGCCGAGGACGAGGCCGCCGCACGGGCGCGGCTGGTTGCCATTGCCGCCGCCCACCGCGACGCCACCCACGTTTGCTGGGCGTGGCGCCTCGGCTCGCCGGCGCGCGAACGCTGCGCCGACGCCGGCGAACCCGGTGGCACCGCCGGGCCGCCGATCCTGCGGGCGCTCGCCACGGCCGAGCTCTCCGACGCCCTGCTCGCGGTGGTGCGTTGGTTCGGTGGCACCAAGCTCGGCAAGGGTGGCCTGGTGCGCGCCTACGGCGGCGTGGCGCGGGAGGCGATCGCCGCGGTTGGCAGCCGCCGCCGGCTGCAACGCACGCGGCTGGCGCTCGACGTGCCGTACGCGCAGGTGGGGGCCCTACAGCGGCTGCTCCGTCCGCCGGAGGTGGAGCTGCTCGAGGAGAGCTACGGCGAGGTGGTGCGCATGGTGCTCGCCGTTAGCGAGGACCGCCTCGCGGCGGTGCGCGACGTGCTGGCCGCGCTCGGCCTCGAGGCCCGCGAAGGCCCGTGATCCTCTGACCGCGAGGCACCGAGGCTAGACCGCGCGGGCGCAGCGCCCGGCGACGTTTGTCGGACGCGCGTGGGCGCGACCCACCGGCGAATCCTGTCTCACGAAAGTCGCACCCGCCATCCTTGTCGCTCGCGGGAGCGCTCGTGTACACTGCCAGGCGGTCTTTTTAGCGATCCGCTGCCAAAAGGAGCTCCTCCATGTCGCAGCCTCCGATGCCGCCGAGCGCGCCGCCGCCAGCACCCGCGGCCGCCCCCGGGAGCAATCGCAACCTGATGATCGCCCTCTCCTACCTGTGGATCCTGGCGATCGTGCCCCTGATCGTCGAGAAGGACGACAAGGAGGTCCAGTGGCACGCCAAGCACGGCCTGGTGCTGCTGGTGGTGGAGATCATCCTCTACGCCGTGCTCGCCGTGGTGTCGATGGTGCCGGTCCTCGGCTGCGTCACCGTCTTCCTGCCCTTCATCGTCTTCCTCGGCTTCCTGGTCATCCGCATCCTGTGCATCACCAAGGGAATCAACGGCGAGCGCTTCCTCATCCCCGCGATCTCGGACTTCGCGAACAAGTTCTAGGCCGGTGCGGCCGTCCACCCTCCCGCCGCCGGGGTCGCCGCCTGGCGGCGCCGCGGCGGCCTGGTGGCGTCCCTCCGCGAGAGGCCCGGCCTGGCGATTCCGACTCTGGCTCGCCGTCGGTGTGGCGGCGGCCGCCGCCTTCCTGCTGCTCGGCTGGGTGGGGGTGCCGGCCGAAGGCGGCCCCATCTTCTGTACCTTCCGGCGCCTGACCGGCATCCCCTGCCCCGGCTGCGGCATGACGCGGGCGATGGCGGCGCTGGCGCGCGGCGACCTCGGCGCCGCCGTGCGCTTCCACCCCTTCGCGCCGCTTCTCCTGGTGGAGGGGGCGGGGTTGTGGGCCACGGTCGGCACGGCGCTCGTGCGGCAGCGACCCCTTACGCTGCCGGGACGCCTCCCCGAGCTGCTGGTCATCTGGCAGGCGGTGGGTTTCCTGGCGCTGTGGATCGGACGCCTGGCGACGGGTACGCTGCCCTGGTGAGCGATCCGTCGCCGCCCGTCGCCGCCACCGCAACGGCCCCCGGAAGCCTGCGCCTGCCGCGGTGGCGGCGGCGCGGAATCCTCGCCGCGCTCCTGCTCGTGGCCGCCTTCGACCTCGCTCGGCCGGCGCCGCAGCAGGTCTCGGCGCGGGCGTTGATCGGTGCCATCCACCTCTACCAGGCGACGCTTTCACCGCGGCTCGGCAAGCTCGGCGTGCGCTGCCGCTTCGAGCCCAGCTGCAGCCACTTCGCCGAAGGCGCGATCCGCCGCGACGGCGCGCTCGTCGGCAGCGCGCGGGCGGCGTGGCGCGTGCTGCGCTGCGGTCCCTGGACGCCGGCCGGGACCTACGACCCGCCCTAGCCTCGCGCCCCGGTGGCGCCGCAGCCCGGCGTGCTGGCGGCGTGCGGTGAGCTACCATCCGCGACGTGCGCGGCGAGGGGACCTATCCGGTCGAGGCGCGGCGGCGGCCGGAGCTGCGCCAGCTGCGGCTCACCTGGAGCGACGGCCACGTCGGCGACTACGACTACCAGCTGCTGCGTGGCTGGTGCCCATGTGCGATGTGCCAGGGCCATCACGCCCTGGGGCTCACCTACCACCCGCCGGCCCAGCCGGTGGACCTCCACCGGATCGAGCCGGTGGGCAACTATGGCCTCTCGTTTTTCTGGTCGGACGGCCACGGCACCGGCATCTACCGCTTCGAGTACCTGCGGCAGCTCTGCCCGTGCCCACATTGCACCGCCGGCGGCGAGGGAGCCCGAGGAGACTGAATCATGTGGATCCTCTTTCTGACCGCCATGCTCGCCAATCCCACCGGCAAGGCCGCCGCCGCGCCGCGCGTGACGCTCACCACCAGCAAGGGCGAGATCGTCGTCGAGCTCTACGCCGATCGCGCACCGCTGACGGTCAAGAACTTCCTCACCTACGTCAACGAGGGGTTCTACGGCGGCACCATCTTTCACCGCGTCATCCCCGGCTTCATGATCCAGGGCGGGGGCTTCACCGCCGACATGACCCAGAAGGCGACGCACGCGCCGGTCAAGAACGAGGCGGGCAACGGCGTCAGCAACACTCGCGGCACGCTCGCGATGGCGCGCACCAACGACCCCGACAGCGCCTCGGCGCAGTTCTTCATCAACCTCAAGGACAACACCTTCCTCGACCGCGCGCAGGCGCAGGACGGCTACGGTTACACCGTCTTCGGCAAGGTGGTCGCGGGCATGGACGTCGTCGACGCCATCGCCGCCGTGCCGACCGGGACGAAGAACGGCTTCCGCGACGTGCCGACGCAGGCGGTGACCCTCACCAGCGCCAAAGCGGCCGGCAAGTAAGGGAGCGAGGGGATGCGAGCGAAGGATGGTGCCGAAGGCCGGACTCGAACCGGCACGGGTTGCCCCACACGGCCCTCAACCGTGCGCGTCTACCAATTCCGCCACTTCGGCGTGGGGTGAGGTTGTCAAAGCCCGCCGGCCGTCCCGCAGGGGCGCCGGCGCGCGAGCGGCGCGGATCTTAGCAGCAGAGTGCCCTACGGCGTCTGCGGCGCCGGAGCCTGGGAGGCCGGCGCAGGGGCTGCCGGGGCCTGCGTCGAAGCGGCTGGACGCGCCGGTGCCACCGGCGCCGGTTGCGCCTTCTTCGCCGGCGCATGGACCTCCTTGGCGTCGGCCCCGGTCATCACCGAGGTGCCGGCCGTCCCGCCCTTGTACACCGCGATGGCCGCAGTGAGGAGGATGAAGGCGACGAAGGCCCAGACCGTGAGCTTGTGGATGAACTGCGTGGTGCCGCGGGCGCCGAAGGCGGTCTGGGTGGCGCCGCCGCCGAACACCGAGAGGTCGGCACCCGAGCCCTGCTGCAGCAGCACGACGAGGATCAGGAACAGGCAGACGGCCACTTCCAGCACGTAGAGCACGTAAATCACGGGGTACCTCCGGAGTGCGTCGGCGTCCGGCCGAGGCAGGGGGCCGACGGCGGGGCGCGGGCCCCCTACCGGCGGGCGGCGCCGCAGGCCTGCATGATAGCCAGGAATTTCCCTGCGTCAAGGCTGGCGCCGCCGACCAGGAAGCCGTCGACGTCGGGCTCGGCGGCGAGCTCGGCGGCGCTGTCGGGCTTGACCGACCCCCCGTAGAGCAGCCGCAGCTCGGTGGCGAGAGCGGCGCCGCCGACCGCCGCCACCCGCGCGCGTAGGAAGGCGTGCGCCGCCTGCGCCTGCGCCGGCGTGGCGGTGTCGCCGGTGCCGATGGCCCACACCGGCTCGTACGCCACCACCCAGTCGGCTCCCCGCGCCGGCGCCGCCGCGAGGGCGGCGCCGAGCTGGCGCTCCAGCACCTCGAAGGTGTGTCCGGCTCGCCGCTCCGCGCCGCTCTCGCCGAGGCAGAGGATCGGCCGCAGGCCATGACGCGTCGCTGCTCGCAGCTTGCGCGCCACCAGTGCGTCGTCCTCGCCATGGTCGCGCCGGCGCTCGCTGTGGCCGACGAGGACCCAGCCGCACCCACAGTCGGCGAGCTGGGGCCCCGAGACGTCGCCGGTGTGGGCGCCGGAGTCCTCCGGGTGCAGGTCCTGGCCACCGAGGCCGACCGCGGAGCCGGCGAGCGCGGCGGCCACCGGCGGCAGCAGCGGGAAGGAGGGGAACAGCGCTGCCTCGACCCCCGCCGGCAGATCCGCGCCGCGCAGCTGCTGGCAGAAGGCGCGCGCCTCCGCCTGCAGCAGGTGCATCTTCCAGTTGGCGGCGACCAGCGGTGTCCGGCTCATCGCGGCGCCGCCAGCGCGTCACCGTCCGCGGCCCGCAGCGCCTCGACGCCCGGCAGCGGCTGCCCGGCGAGGAACTCCAGCGAGGCGCCGCCGCCGGTGGAGACGTGGTCGATGGCGTCGGCGACACCGGCCAGGTTGACGGCGGCCGCGCTGTCGCCGCCGCCGACGACGGTGTAGGCCGCTGGTCGTGCGGCCGCGCGCCGGCCACCGCGCGGGTGCCGGCGGCGAAGGGAGGCCTCTCGAACACCCCCATGGGACCGTTCCAGAACACCGTGCGCGCAGCGCGCGATCGCCGCCGCGAAGCGCGCGGCGGTGGCGGGGCCGATGTCGAGCGCCATCTGCCGTCGGGCGCACCTGCGTCCGCGGCGCACCGCTCGCGCGGCTCCGCCGGCATCGAGGCCGGCGGCGACCACGAGGTCGACCGGCAGCTGCACCCGAACGCCGCGCGCGCGGCCTTGCTCGAGCAGCTGCGCGGCGAGCGGCGAGCTGGTCGGCCTCGACGCAGGGAGGCGCCGATGGCGCCGGCCCTGGGCGGCGAGGAAGGTGTTGGCCATGCGCGCCGCCGATCAGCAGCGCGTCGACGCGGTCGAGCAGGGCGTCGAGGACGTCGATCTTGTCGCTCGACCTTGGCGCCGCCGAGGATGGCGACGAAGGGGCGCTCGGGCTCGTCGAGCAGCCGCGACAGCGCCTGCGAGCTCCGCTGCAGCAGCAGCCGGCCGGCCGCCTTGCGCGTGCCAGCGTGCGGCACCCCGACCACCGAGGCGTGGGCCCGGTGGGCGGTGCCGAAGGCGTCGTTGACGTAGACGTCGACGAGGGCGGCGAGCGCCGCGGCGAAGCCGGTCGTCGTTGGCCTCCTCGCCCGGGTGGAAGCGCAGGTTCTCGAGCAGCACGACGCTCGCCGCCGCGCAGGTCGGCGGCCACGCTTCGCCCGCCGTCGCCGACGCAGTCGTCGGCGAAGAGCGACCTCGCGCGTCGAGCAGCTCGGCCAGCCGCGCCGCCACCGGCTCCAGCGAATAGTCGGGCTGGCGCGCTGCCCTTGGGGCGTCCCAGGTGCGAGGCGAGCACCAGCGCGCGCCCGCCTCGAGCAGGTCGGCGATGGTGGGCAGGCGCCGCGGATGCGCGCGTCGTCGGCGCACCGTGCCGCCGGCGTCCAGCGGCACGTTGAAGTCGACCCGCAGAAGACGCGCTTGCCGGCAGGATGGCGATCGAGGTCCTCGAGGGTGTGGGCCGCCGCATCGCGTCGACGCTCCGGCCGAAGCGGCGAGGTCGAACAGCGGCTGGCGATAGCCCCACTCGTTGTCGTACCAGGCCACCACCTTGACCAGCCGCCGCCGTCGACTTGGTGCACGAGGCAGTCGACGATGGCCGAGTGCGGGGTCGCCGATGAAGTCGCTCGGAGACCAGGTCCTCGTCGCTGATGGCAGGATGCCGGCAGAGCGGTCCGGCGGCGGCGGCCCGGAAGGCGTCGGCGACGCCTCCGGCGAGGCCGTCTCTCGAGTCGGGCGACGAGGTCGACCAGCGACACCGTCGGGCATCGGCACCCGCATGGCGAGGCCGTCGAGCTTGCCCGCCAGGGCGGGGAGCACCTGCCCGAGCGCCGCGGCGGCGCCGGTCGTGGTGGGCACGATTCAGGGCGGCGGCGCGGGCGCGGCGCAGGTCCTTGTGCGGCAGGTCGAGCAGCGCTGGTCGTTGGTGTAGCATGGACGGTGGTCATCAGGCCGCTGCGATGCCGAAGCCTCGTGCAGCACCTTCGCCACCGGGGCCAGGCAGTTGGTGGTGCAGGAGGCGTTGGAGATGATCTGGTGCGCGGACGGGTCGTAGGCGTCGAGGTTGATGCCGAGGCGAGCGTCACGTCGGCGTCGGCGAGGTTGGCCGACATCAGCACGTGGGCGACGCCGGGGCGCAGGTGTGCCGCCACCTGCTCGCGGCGCGACAGGGTGCCGGTGGCCTCGACCACCAGCTGCGGCGCGGCCTCGAGCCAGGGGATGCGCGCCGGGTCGCGCTCGGCGCTCACCAGCACCTCCTGGCCGGCGAGCGACAGCCGCGCGCCGGCTCCCTCCACCGCTCCCGGGAACGGTCCGTGCACCGAGTCGCGGCGGACGAGCGGCACCAGCTGCGCGAGCGGCGCCAGGTCGTTGGCGGCCACGACGGTGAAGTCGCGCCGGCTGGCGGCGAGCCGCAGCAGGGCGCGGCCGATCCGGCCGAGACCGTTGATGGCCACGCGCGGAGGCAAGGAGACACCGGTGCTCATCGGCGCGAACCATAACAGCGCTCGGGCGGCGGCGCGCGCGAGCGCCGGCCGGCTGGCGAGGTGCCATAGGCCCCGGTGAGGCACGAGCCGAGTGTGCGCCGGCGCGCGCTCTCCTAGAATGACGCCGTGGACCCGACGCGACCGCTGGTGCTCGGCATCGAGACCTCCTGCGACGACACCGCCTGTGCCCTGGTCGACGGTGACGGGCGGGTGCTGGCGAGCAGCGTCTCCTCGCAGCTCGCCGCCCATCGCCCCTACGGCGGGGTGGTGCCCGAGATCGCGGCCCGCGAGCACCTCGCCAACTGGCCGCGGGTGGCAGCGGCGGCGCTCGAGCCTCTCGGCCTCGCGCCCGGCGACGCCGATCTGGTGGCGGCGACCCGCGGGCCGGGCCTCGTCGGCGCCCTCCTCGTCGGGCTGTCTCTGGGCAAGGCGCTCGCCTTTGCCCTCGACAAGCCCTTCTACGCGGTCCATCACCTCGAGGGGCACCTCTGGTCGCCGTTTCTCTCCACCGCAGGCGAGCCCGCGGCGCCGGCGCCGGAGCGCTTCGTGGCCCTCGTCGTCTCCGGCGGCCACACCGCGCTCTTCGAGGTGACGGGAGGGGCCGTGGGCACCCTCGCCGAGACGCGCGACGACGCCATGGGCGAGGTCTTCGACAAGCTCGGCAAGCGTCTGCGCCTGCCCTATCCGCAGGGGCCACTGGTCGACGCCCTTGCCGAGGAGGGAGTGCCGGGTGCGCCGCTGCCGGTGCCGCGGGTCGACGGGGAGCTCTACTTCTCCTACTCGGGTCTCAAGAGCGCCGCCATCCGGCGCCTCGAGGCCCTCGAGCGCGACGGCCTCGCCATCGACCCCGGGGCGCCGCCGCAGGCGGTGCGCGACCTCCTCGCCAGCTTTCGCGCCGCGGCGGTGGCGCAGCTCGTCGACCGCCTCGCGCGCCTGCACCGCGCGCGCCCATTCGCGCTGCTCGCCGTCTCCGGTGGCGTGGCGGCCAACCGGCTGTTACGCCGCGAGCTGGCCGCGTGGGCGGCGGTCGCCGGCGTCGACCTGCGTCTGGTGCCGCTCGCCTACGCCGGCGACAACGCGGCGATGATCGCCTTCGCGGCGCTGGCGCGCCGCCGTCGCGGGGACGCCGGCGATCCCTGGACGGTCGAGGCGGAGAGCCGCGTCCCGTTCGGCCGCTGCTCCGGGCCGCAAGAGACGAGCCCGGGACCCGGCTGCTGAGGGGCGCCCCCTGACGCCGGGCACCGCGCGCTAGGCTGGCGCCGCTGCCGCCCGCGGCACGTCGACGCGGCCCCGGTAGGCGAGGGTCAGCATGATGCTGCTGATCACCACGTGAGGGAGGTTGAGCAGCAGGTTCGAGCCCACCGGGTCGCCGCGCAGCACGCCGGTGACGAGGTAGAAGACGGCATCGCAACAGTAGTACCAGCCGAAGGCGGTGAGGGCGAGCCGCGACCAGCGCGCCGAGACCGCGGCGGCGGCGAGCAGCACCAGGGCGGTGAGCCCGTGAGTCACGTCGTCGATCAGGCTGATAGCGTAGGTTCCCATCAGCATGTGCTCGCCGGGCTCGCCGCCATGATGGTGGTGCAGCGGCACGTTGAGGCCGGGGAGGTAGCCGAGCGTCACGACGACGCCGAACAGCAGCGCGAACCCGAAAGCGCTCCACCGCACCGTGCGATCCGAAGGCATGAGACACCTCCTCGCCTGGTCTTTCCGGCGGACCTGGCCGGTTCCGGAGCCTGCCTATGACGACGACGTCTCAGTCTAGTCGAAGGGCGACGCCGCGAGCGCGGCCGCGCGGCCGGCGTCGCCTCCTGCGAGCGGTGCGCCTCGGCGGGTTGGTGCTGGCCGGCCTCCTGCTGTTCGGCGTCCTCGTCAGCCTGCTCTCCTGCTGGCGCACCCCGGCAGTGGCGGTGGCAGCCGGTGACGACGGCAGCGTCGAGGTCCAGGAGGTGACGCGCCTCTATCCGGTGCGGATGGCGCGCGTCGTCACGCCACGCACCGTCGACGACATCGCGCACGCGGTGCGCTCCTCGCGAGGGCCGATCTCCATCGGCGGCGGCCGCTACAGCATGGGCGGCCAGACTGCGACGCCGGACGGCCTGCAGCTCGACCTGCGCCAGTTCCACGGCGTCGTCGCCTTCGACCCCGCACGCCGCACCGTCACCGTCCACTCGGGGACGCGCTGGCGCGAGCTGCAGCAGGCGATCGACCCTGCCGGCCTGGCGGTGGCGATCATGCAGACCTACGACACCTTCACCGTCGGCGGCTCGCTGTCGGTGAACTGCCACGGTCGCTACCTGGGCACCGGACCGCTGATCCGCTCCGTCCGCGCCCTCACCATCGTGCTCGCCGACGGCAGCGTGGTGACGGCGAGCCCCACGGTGAACCCCGAGCTCTTCTACGGCGCCATCGGCGGCTACGGCGCGCTGGGGGTGATCGCGGACGTCACGCTCGACCTCGCTCCCAACGACAGGGTGCGGCGCGACGACACCACGATACCGGTGGCCTCCTACCTCGACTTCTTCCGCCGCCACGTGCGCGACGACCGCGAGATCGTCTTCCACAACGCCGACCTCTACCCGCCGGCCTACGACACGGTGCACGCCATCTCCTACCGCCGCACCAGCGCGCCGGTCACCGTGGCCGCCCGGCTGCTGCCGCGCGACCAGTCGTCGTGGAGCCACCGCACCGGCTACGCCCTGATCACCGGTTGGCCGGGCGGCCGCTGGCTGCGCCAGCACGTCATCGATCCCTGGATGTTCCGCGGCCGCCCCGTCACCTGGCGCAACTACGAGGCGAGCTACGACGTCAGCGAGCTCGAGCCGGCGTCGCGACAGCACGACACCTACGTGCTGCAGGAATACTTCATCCCCGTCGACCGCCTGCCCACTTTCGTGGGCTCGATGCGCCGGATCCTGCAGCGGTACGACGTCAACGCGGTCAACGTGTCGATCCGCCATGCGCTGCCCGACCCGGGCACCCTGCTCGCCTGGGCTCCCGATGAGGTTTTCGCCTTCGTCTTCTACTACCGGCAGCGCACCGATCCCGAGGCGCGCCGCGAGGTAGGCCGCTGGACGCGCGAGCTCATCGACGCCGCGCTCGCCACCGGTGGCCGCTACTACCTGCCCTACCAGCCGCTCGCCACCCGCGAGCAGTTCGCGCGCGCCTACCCGGGCGCGCCGCGACTCTTCGCCCTCAAGCGGCGGGTCGACCCCGACGGGCGCTTCACCAACGTCCTGTGGGACCTCTACCAGCCCGCCGCCGACGGCAGCGTGCCGCCGGTGAGCGCCGCCCGCATGCCGGCGACGCTCCCCGCCGAGGCGCGGATCGCGCTCGACGGGCGGCGAGGCTACGCCCGCGACGAGGGCGCGGAGTACAGCACCCACGCGGAGTGGGACCTGGTGTACAGCAGCGAGGCTTACGCGCGCTGGCTCGCCGCCGGCGGGCGCCCGAGCGGGTTCCCCTACCTCGGCTCGGTGGGCACCTTCTGGCGCTCCTACCACGACGCCTGGCGTGCCGCCCGCCACCGCTACGGCTTCGGCGCCGGCCACCACGTGATGCTCGTCGTCATCGGCGTCAGCACCGCCGTCGAGTACGGCCTCAAGGGTCTCTACGAGACGACAGTGGGGCGCCTCTTCGAGCTCGACCTGCCCGCCGGCGGCACCGCCGAGGACCGCTACGCGGCGCGCGTGGCGGCCGACTACGCAAGCCTCATCAACCACCAGGGCTGGTACGAGTTCCCGTTCGGACGGGCGTTGTTGCGGCTGTGGACGACGGTGCCCATGTCCGGACCCGGCAAGCTCCGCAAGCTCGAGCGGCGGGTGGCTCTATCCGCCGAGTACGGGATCAAGTCCGTTTACGCCTGGGTGATCGGGCTCGGGACGCGTACCGCCTACACGGCCGACGAGACCACCCGCTACCTGGTGGCGGCCGGCTGGCCGGGTGACGGCGCTGCCCCCCGGCGCCGCGGCGCGGCTGGCGTCCGTCGCGCCCCTCGACCGCGGCTACACGCTCCTCGCCGTCGAGCGCTACGAGCCCTTCCGCGACGCCCTGCTGGCGCTCGCCCTGCGCGCCGACGAGGTGCGCCTCGCCGAGGTCTCCGGCTGCGAGGTGGTCACCTTCACCGGCACGGCGCCGGCGGGCTGGCAGGCGCCGCCCCGGAGCACCGTCGTCCTCGCCTACCGCGTTCCCACCGACCGCGCCCGCGTGCGCGTGCTGGTGCGGGCGCAGGCGAGAGACCTCCTCGACGTGCTGCGCCAGGTGCAACGGCAGGGGCAGCTCGCCGTCGACCACATCTACGACTACTAGGCTCCGACTCTCTCGGCGAGCGCGGGCACCCCGACCCGAGTCGGCGGGCGCGGCTCAGGGGCCGACGAAGTCGCCCGTCACCACCAGGGCGTAGGGCTGGGGACCGGCGGGCACGTCGAACGACCTCACGGTCACCGTGAAGGTCCCCGCCGCGGGGCTCGGTAGCAGCACCTGCTCGAGGGTGTTGCGGCGATCGGGGAGGCCGCCGGTCACCGAGGCCCCGGAGGCGAAGACGTTGCCGCGCCAGACCTCACCCGCCGGGCCGGTGACGACGAGGTCGAGGTCGTTGACGAGGTTGCGGCTGGCCGCCGGGGTGGAGGGGAAGTCGGTCCACGCCAGGGTGACCTTGAAGGGTTGCCCGCTCTTCACCGTGAAGGGGTAGCTGCGGTCCTCGTTGCTCGAGCCGGTGGCGAAGGCGCCGAGGCTGTCGCGCACCCACAGCCGGCGGGCGTCGCCGGCGAAGTAGAGGGCGTCGTCGAGCAGCACGCGTCCCCACCCCTGGCAGTTGGAGGGGATCGCCGTGGCCCCCGTCACGCTCGTAGCCGAGTTGACGAGCGTGGCGCGCAGCAACGCCGCCGAGGGCGTCACGCCCTGGATCCAGTTGCGGAAGCCGCCCGCCCATCCCTCGGCGAAGTACTGCCGGATGAGGGCTGTTAGCCCCGCCGCCCCGGGGGTGGCCATGCTGGTGCCCGACATCGCGCGGGTGCCGCAGTTGTTGGTGGCGACGTTGAGGTCGTTTCCGGCCGAGACGATGCTCGAGCCAGGCACCGTCACCTCGGGCTTGATGCGCCCGTCGGCGGTGGGCCCGCAGCTGCTGAACGACGCCATCGAGCTGGCGCTCGTGCCGCGCAGGGTGGCGCCCACCGAGACGGCGCTCTTGGCGGTGGAGGGGCTGCCGACCGACCCGTTGCCAGGTCCCGAGTTGCCGGCGGCAAAGAAGATCAGGAAGTCGGGGTGGTCCCAGGTGAACTCGTCGACGTCCTCGCTGGCGGCGGAGTAGTTGTTCTGCACCGCCGCGTCCTCGTTGTCGCCCCACGAGTTGGTGTGCAGCCGGGCGCCCTGATCGTAGGCCTGCTGGAAGATCGGGTCGAGGTCCACCACCGGGCAGCCGATGCCCGGCAGATCGGCGCAGGGGTCGACCTGGTAGCCGGCGTCCTGGATCACCAGCTGGGCTCCCGGCGCCATGCCGTCGGCGGTGTCATGCAGCAGCGGGCTGGCGAAGTTGTCCCCGGCGACCGTGCCGGCGACGTGGGTGCCGTGATTCTGGGTGTCCCACTCGTTCGCGGCGATGCCGCCGCTGCACTCGCTCACCGCCAGGAAATCGACGGCGCGCACCTTGCGCTGCGCACTGTCGATCGCCGTGCCGGCGTCGCACACGTTGGTGGCCGGCAGGCCGCGCGCGGTGTCGCGGAAGTAGCACATGTCGGCGTCGATGCCGGTGTCGACGATGCCGACCACCTGCCCCTCCCCGTAGATGCCGTGCGCGAAGATGGGCGTCGTCTGGCCGCCGGCGAGGCCAGACTGGCCGACCCACACCGTGGTGTCGTTGCGCAGCGTGCGCCGCCCCTCGAGCTCGATCCAGAACACCGCCGGCAGCCGCGCCAGCGCGTCGCGCAGGGCGACGATCTCCGCCGGTGCGAGCAGCAGGCGCAGCCGCGAGAAGCGGCGGCCGCGGGCGCGGCCGACGACGCGCTCCTCGACCCCCAGCCCATCGAGGGTCGCCAGGGTGGCCGCCAGGTCGGCGTCGGGGAAGAGGTGCAGCAGCACTGGCCGCAGCGACGGCTTGCCACGCGCGCCGCCGCCCGCGTCCGCGGTCACCGCGGCGATCTCGGGGGAGACCTTGTAGGCGGGGAGATAGGGGCCGCTCCAGCTCGCGCCCACCGCAACGACGACCCCTGCGCTGCCGCCGGGGGGCAGCTTCACCAGGTAGGTGTAGAACGGCAGGTAGGTGTAGACGCGCGTGGTGGCCGCCGCGAGCGCAGCCACCTGGGCTGCAGTGGGAGGGGCGGCGAACTTCACGAGGGCGATCCCGTCGTCTCCGGCGCCGTCGAAGGATGCCGGCGGCCGCACCCGTGCTCCCGGCGCGGTGTCGATGAGCCCCGAGCGCAGCGCGATCAGGGTGGCGGCGCGGGCCTCGAGCGGCGGGACAGCCGGCGACCTTGCCGTGGCGGCAGAGAGCGCCGCGGTGGGCCAAGCCGCCAGCGCCGCCACCAGCAGCAGCGAAGCGGGACCGTCGCGTCGCGGCTGCATGGCGCGACCCGCTCTGGCACTAGCGCCGGCGCGCGAAGCCGGCGACGATGTAGGAGCCCGAGCGCTGGTCCTTCTTGAGCTTGACGATGTTCTTGCGCTCGGCGTCCTCGAGCAGCTCGGAGAAGGTCGAGTAACCGTAGTACCCCTCGTTGAAGGAGGGGCGCTTGCGCTGCATCGTCTGCTTGATCATCGAGCCCCACAGCACATCCTTGTTCTCACGCGTGAGGGCGAGGATGGCCTCGATGAGCAGCGCGAAGACCTCCTGCTCCTTCTTCGGCAGGTTGTCGAGCTGCGGCACCCGCTCGACGTCGCGCCAGAGGTCCTCGTAGTAGATGAACTCGTCGCAGCTGTCGATGAGCAGGCTCGAGGAGGAGCCCTTGACGCCGACGCCGATGACGTACTTGTCGTTCTCCTTGAGCTTGGAGACCAGCGGCGAGAAGTCGCTGTCGCCGGAGAGCAGGGCGAAGGTGTCGAGGTGCTCCTTGGCGTAGGAGAGGTCCATGGCGTCGACCACCATCTTGATGTCGGCGCTGTTCTTGCCGAGTGGAGCGCTGCGGGATGTCGATGAGCTCGATGCCGGCCTCGTGGAAGGGGCGCTTGTAGTCGCCGTAGCGGCTCCAGTCGGCGTAGGCCTTCTTGACGATGACTTCCCCTTCTCGAGCAGCCGCTCGAGGACGAGGTCGATGTCGAAGGTGACGCCGGTGTCGCGCGACCCGATGGCGACGTTCTCGAGGTCGCAGAAGAGGGCGAGCTTCCGCTCCTCGTACGCCGCCGTGGCGCGGTCGGGGACGGCGCTGACGATCTCGCGGATCATCTCCTGCAGCTGCGGCACGCCGAGGGCGAGCGTCTCCCCTTCGCGGTGGGGAAGGGGGCGAAGCTCCTCGCGTAGCGGCTCGCGCCCGCCCTCGCGTTGGGGGGGCGTGGCCGTGGCGGAGTGGGCTCGACGACGGCCGGGGCGGGAGCGCGGAGCTCGGCGCTGGCGCGCTCGGCGCGACCGCGACCGTTGCGGCGCCGGCGCTTGCGCTCCGGGCTCTCGCCGGCGGTGGCCTCGTGCGGTTCCTCCTCACCGTGCTCCTCGCCACCCGGCAGCTCCTCCCCCTCGCCGGTCAACGGTGCCGCCGCCGGGGCAGCGAGGGGAGCCGGCCCCGGGGACGCGGGGGGAAGAACGGGAAACGCGGCCTGGATTGGCCGTTCGAGAGGAAGGGGTGGCGGGCTGGGCGGCGGTGCCGCCGGAGCCTCCGCCCCACTTGGCGAGGAGCCCATCGGCTTCTCCTGCTGCGGCCCCTCTTCAGGCCCTTCGGCCGTGGGGCGTGACCACCATGGCGCCATGCTGCGTCCCTCGTTGAGCGAGTCTGTCACCACTGATCCCGCGGCGGCGGCGGCGCCGGCAACCCCCGCCGCACCGCGCGGAGAGTGGGGCGAAACCGGCCGCGGCGGAGGGCCTCCGCAGGCTCGCCGGGTTGGCCGCAGCATATCATCGGCCGGCCGCCGCCGAGCCCGGCGGGCGCGATGATGACCGCCGACCAAGCCGCCGCCTCCTCAGCGCGAGGCCTCTGTCCCTTCCGGGCTCACCGCGCCACCCGGCCCCACCGCGGCGAGACCTCCAGGGCGACGGTCTAGGGCATGCGGGTGGCCCTGCTCGTCACCGGGGCCTCGGGCATGCGCCTGCCGGTGCACCTGCTGCGTGCCCTCGCCACCGCCCCCGCCGTCGAGCGCCTGCACCTGGTGGCCTCGGCAGGTGCCAGCCAGGTGCTCCGCCACGAGCTCGGTGGCGCACCGCCCGGCGCGCGGGGACTGCTGGAGGCGGCGGCGTTGGCCGCGGCCGCTGCCGCCAAGGTGGCCGTGCACCGCGACAGCGACTTCGACGCGGCAATCAGCTCGGGGTCCTATCGACTCGCCGGCACCGTCGTGCTGCCCTGCAGCGCCGCGACGCTCGGCGCGCTGGCGACCGGCAGCGCCACCACCCTCGTCCACCGCGCCGGGGCGGTGGCGCTCAAGGAGCGCTGGCCGCTCGTGCTCGGCTTCCGCGAGACGCCGCTGTCGATCGTCCATCTCGAGAACCTGCGACGGCTCGCCTATGCCGGAGCGGTGGTGTTGCCCCCCATCCCCGCCTTCTACGTCGAACGGCCGGCGGCCGGTGGCGCGACCTCGCCCGTGGACGCCGGCGAGACCCTCGATCGCTTCCTCGACGCCTACGCGCTGCGGGTCCTCGACCACCTCGGTGTCCCGGCGCCGGCGGCAACGGCGGCGCTGCGCTGGGGAGAGGAGCCGCCCGGGCGTTGACGTGGCGCCGTGCCCGCCTGCTGCGGCGAATGGCGCGAGCGGCCGCCGCGAACGCGCGACGTTCGGGGAGCCGCGAGGGTAGCGCCGGCGTTCACGGCCCGACGTCTCAGCAGCCGCCCGGGGAGTGCTCCTGGCCGTGGCGGGCAAGGATGAGGTCGGCCACCTCCTGGATGACCTCGAGCCTGCGCACGTTCTTGCCCGGGCAGGCGTGGGTCGTCAGCGGGTCCTCGCGGTGGAGACGCAGCAGCGACGGGTCGATGCCGAGCACGGCGCAGAGGGTGGCGAGGGCCGCCGCGGCGTTGCGGCGTACGCGCAGGCCCCGACCATCGTCGAACGCCTCGTGCTCGTAGTCGCCCAGCATCTCGACGCCGAGGCTGAGCTGGTTCCAGGAGGGAGAGTGGACCCCGGGCACGGTGAGCGGCGTGAAGGTCCAGATCTGCCGGTCGTCGATGAAGAGGTGGGGGCCGGCGCTCCACCCCTGGATGTCGCGGTAGAAGCCCTCGAGGTTCGCTATGTGCTTCTTCAGCAGCCCCTTGGGACGCTGCGCCAGCGACGGCACCCCGGTGTTGTGGAGGACGACGAAGCTCGGCCGCCATGCCGTCCACTGCAGCGCCTGGCAGCGCGCGTCGAACGTCTCGGGCGTGTGGGACGCGCCTTCGATACCCTTCCAGACCGCCATGCACCGGGCCTCCTCGCCGTCTCTCGACTAGACGGACAGCGCCAGCGGAATTCCCCGCTGCCCGCTCACGACGCCTTGACGACGAAGAAGCGGCTGCCGCCGGTGCGGGAGTTGCCCGCACCGATGCGCAGGTGGATCGGGTGGTCGTGGATCTCGAGCCTGGCGGGCGCCCGCACCGAGAGAGTGACGTCGCCGTCTGTCCCCGGCGCCCCGATGATGCCGAACAGCAAGAGGTGGTCGATCCCCTCCGCCACCGCCACCCGCCCCCTGCCATCTGTGAGGCGCACCGTCTCCCGGTCGCAGATCAGGAAGGCGCTCTCGGCGCGGGTCTCGAGCTCGACGTCGACGTCGATCATGCCGGCTCCTGCCGCTGCCGTCGCGGCGCGATACTGCAGGGCCCGCCGGGGTCACGGTTAGGGACGGACCCGGGTAGGGACTTCCTTCGACCGGCATCGCCGACCGGCAGCCGGCATGAGAGGCTGGCCGCCGCGATGGCGGCGAGGGAGGCCGACGCGCTCGAACGAAGTGCCCTGGCGACCCCCTGGGTGGTCGCAGCCGGGAGATGCTCGCCGGCGATGACGCGGCGGGCACGGGAGGAGCCGATCCCGGCATGACCTCCCACCCGCGTCTGGTGCTCGCCGCCACCGTGCTCGGCACGGCGATGACGTTCATCGACGCCACCGCGGTGAACGTGGCGATGCCGGTCGTGCAGCGCGACCTCCATGCCACGCTCGCCGGCACGCAGTGGGTGGTCGAGGCCTATCAGCTGCTGCTCGCCTCGCTGCTGCTCGTCGGCGGCGCTCTCGGCGACCACTTCGGGCGCCGGCGCCTGCTGATGATCGGCGTCGCCCTGTTCGCCGCCACCTCGCTCGCCTGCGGCCTGGCGCCCACGATCGGCACGCTGGTGACCGCGCGTGCCCTGCAGGGGGTGGCCGCGGCCCTGCTCGTTCCCGAGTCGCTGGCGATCGTCTCGGCCTCCTTCGACGACGCGCGCCGCCCGCGTGCCATCGGCGCCTGGTCGTCGCTGACCTCGCTGATGGTGCTGCTGGGGCCGGTGCTCGGTGGTTGGCTGGTCGATCACGGCTCGTGGCGCTGGCTGTTCTTCATCAACCTGCCCATCGGCCTGGTGACGCTGGCGCTCGCCGGCATTGGCGTCGAGGAGTCGCGCGATCCGGCGCAGAGCCGCCTCGACGTCGGCGGCGCGGTCCTGGTGACCCTCGCGCTGGCAGCGATCGTCTACCCGCTGATCGAGTGGCCGCACGGCGAGCACCGGCGCCTCACCGCAATGCTCGCCGGCGGGGTGGCGCTGCTCGCCCTCTTCGTGGTGCTCGAGCGGCGGGTGCGCACGCCGATGCTGCCGCCCGAGCTCTTCCGCGCGCGCAGCTTCGCCGCCGCCAACCTCCTCACCCTCTTCCTCTACGCCGCGCTCGGCGCGGCGCTGTTCTTCATTCCCTTCGACCTCATCGACGTGCAGGGCTTCTCGGCGACGGCGGCGGGGGCGGCGAACCTGCCCATCGTCGTGCTCATCACCGCCCTCTCGCCGTTTGCCGGCCGGTGGGCGGCGAAGCGCGGCTGGCGCGGGCCGCTGACCGTCGGTCCGGCGGTCGCCGCCGCCGGCTTCGCCCTCTTCGCCCTCCCCGGCATAGGCGGCAGCTACTGGCTGACGTTCCTCCCCGCGGCGGCCGTGCTGGGGCTGGGGATGGGGATCACCGTCGCGCCCTTGACCACCGCCGTGATGGGCGCCGCCGGCCGCGCCCGCGCCGGCATCGCCTCGGGGGTCAACAACGCCGTGGCACGCGCCGCCGGGCTGCTGGCCATCGCCGTCGTCGGCCTGCTGGTCACCGCGGTGTTCCGCCACGACCTGGCGCGACGCGTTCCCGGGCCCCAAGGTGCCGCGCTGGTGCGGCAGAGCGAGTCGCTCACCGCACTGGCGCTGCCCACCGGGCTGGCGCCGGCCGAGCGGAGGACGCTGCACGCCGCCGTCGACCGCGCGTTCCTCTCCGCCTTCCGGGGCGGCATGCTCGCCTGCGGCGGCCTCGCTCTCGCGGCAGCCGCCTGCGGCGCCCGCACCGGCAGCGCCGACGAACGCAGGGCGCGCGGCGCCGCGGCAGAGGCGACCTAGCCCGGCCCGCGAGGGTGCCGCGCTACCAGGGCGTGCGCCGCGGCGTGGGCGCCGCAGCGATGTTCATCGGAGTGATACCGCCTCGTTACCGTCGCGACACGCGGCACCGCAGCAACGTCACCTCGACCGCGCATCATCGCGGACGGCACGGGGACGAATGCCTGCGACTCGCGCATGGAGAGCGCCATGATCCACCCACCCGACATCCGCCGGGTCGTGCTGGTCGTGCTCGACGGCCTCCGCGCCGACGCCATCGCGGCCCTCGGCCTGCGCCACTGGCAGCAGCTAGCGCGCGACGGCGCCTGCTCCTTCACCGGTGCCACCGTCGCGCCCAGCGTCACCGCCGCCGCGATGGCGTCGCTGCTCACCGGGGCGCCCCCGGAGGTGCACGGCCTGCGCAGCGACCGCTTCCATCTGCCGCGGCGTCAGGGGGCGCTGCACCCGCTGCCGCGGCAGCTCGCCGCCTGCGGTCTACCCACCCACGGCTTCGTCCGCGAGCTGCCCTTCGTTTTCCGGGGCATCGCCAGGCGGATCGCTCGCTACCTCGGCTTCGACGCTGCCTGCTTCACCGGGCGCGGCGCCCGCGAGATCCTCTTCGCCGCCTGGGACGCGCTCGCCAGCCAGGAGCGGGGCCTCATCCTGCTCCACTGGCCCGACGCCGACGTTGCCGGCCATCAGCACGGCTGGATGTCGCCGCAGTACGCGCAGGCGGCGCAGCGCATGGACCAGTCGCTGGGGCTGCTGGCGTCGATGGCGGACCTCGACGGCGACCCGGGGACGCTGCTCATCGCGCTCGCCGACCACGGGGGCGGCGGCATCGATCCACGAGACCACGAGAGCGACCACCCGCTCGACCGCACCATCCCGCTGCTGCTCGCCGGCGGCGCGGTGGTGAGCGGCGAGCTCGACGAGCCGACCCTCCTCGACGTCCCCGCCACCGTGCTGTGGGCGCTCGGGATCGCGCAGCCGGCCAGCTACGCGGGGAGGCCGCTGTGCGAGGCGTTCCTCGCCGAGGCCTCGGCGGTGGCAGGTTGAGGGCGCCGCGGCTCCGAGCGGGCGCGGCGGGAGACGGGTGAGCACGGCCGTGCTGACGCTCGCCGCGGCGCACGCGCTGTGCGTCGCCTGCCTGCTGGTGGACGCCGCGGCACGCGCCGCCCGCCTGCGCCTCTTGGTGCGGGCGCTGGGCGGCTCCGTGGGCCTCGCCCACGCGCTGTGGGCCAACCTCGTCGAGGACTCCGCCGCGGCGCTCACCCCGATGCGCCTCGGCGGCACGCCGGCGCGGGCGATCGCCCTCAACCGCGGCGACGTGGGTACGGCACGAGCGATCCTCGCCGCCGCCATCGAGTCGGCGCTCATGGCCCCGCTGGTGATCGCGCTGGCGGGTGCCACCGGCATCGCCTTCGCGCCCACCTGGTGGCGCTCCGTCGCCCCGCAGCTCGGCCGTTCGGCCCAGGGCGCCGGACGCTGGGCCGCCATCGCCCTCGCGCTCGGTCTCGCCATCTGGCTGGTGATGCGCTGGCTGCTCCCGGAACAGCACTACTCGATGCGGCGCTCGTTGGCCCAGGCGTGGCGCGATCTGCGCCGGGTCGGCGCCGCCAGCCTAGCCGCCGCCGCCGCGCTCACCCTGGTGAGCATCCTGGCGCGGCTGGCTCTGCTGCCGATCCTGATCGGCACCGTCGCGCCACGGCCGCCGCTGGGTGCCGTGGTGCTGAGCTCGCTGGCGCTCCTCTACGGGCAGCTGCTGCTGCCGACGCCGTCAGGGGCCGGTGCCATCGAGCTCGGCTTCCTCGCCGGCGGTGTCGGCGTCGTCGGCGCGCCGGCGAGCGGCCTGCTCCTCGCCTGGCGCCTCTACGCCACCGGCGTCGCGATCGCGGGCGGGCTCCTGGTGGTCCTCAACCGGGTGGTCCACGTGCTGAGCGGCGCGCCGCCGGCCGTCCGCGAGCGCGTCGCACCACCGCTCCTCGACGTCGACCCCAGGAGGTCGGGCTCATGAGCCGCGCCCAGGCGCACCAGCGCCAGCGCATCCTCTTCATCTGCGGCTCGCTCAACCAGACGACGCAGATGCACGCGGTCGCCCGCGAGCTGCCCGAGTTCGAGCACCGCTTCACGCCCTACTACGGCCACGGCCTCATCGAGGGGCTGCGGGTGGCGCGGCTGCTCGAGTTCACCGTGCTCGGCTACAAGCTGCGCCGCCGCTGCCTCGACTACCTCTCTCGCCAGCGCCTGCCGCTCGACCTCCACGGGCGCAGCGGCGGCTACGACCTGGTGCTCACCTGCTCCGACCTCATCGTGCAGCGCAACATCCGCCGCCAGCGGGTGGTGCTCGTGCAGGAGGGGATCCT
This sequence comes from Thermoanaerobaculia bacterium, assembly GCA_963837455.1. Lineage (GTDB taxonomy): Bacteria > Acidobacteriota > Thermoanaerobaculia > Multivoradales > JAIOJS01 > DASYQD01. The sequence continues at coordinate 1,548,079 of CAWINM010000001.1, forward strand.
GGACCCCGCGGGCGTGGCCTTCAAGCTGTGCAGCAAGATGCCGAGCCTGCCGCTGTGGCTCGCCGGCACGGCGACCACCGGGCTCTCCGGCCGCTACGAGCGCTTCTGCGTCGCCAGCGACGGCTATCGCGACCTGTTCGTGAGGAACGGCGCCGACGCCGACCGCATCGTCGTCACCGGCATCCCCAACTTCGACGACTGCGCGCGCTACCGAGCAGAACGACTTCCCGCACCGGCACTACGTCCTGGTCTGCTCGTCCGACGCCCGCGAGACGTTCAAGCGCGACGACCGCGGCGCCTTCCTCGACCGCTGCCTGGAGATCGCCGCCGGCCGCCAGCTCCTCTTCAAGCTCCACCCCAACGAGAACGCCGCCCGCGCCAGCCGCGAGATCCACGCGCGGGCGCCGGGGGCGCTCGTCTACGCCAGCGGCAGCGCCGAGGAGATGGTCGCCAACTGCGACGTCCTCGTCACCCAGTACTCCTCGACCGCCTTCGTGGGCCTGGCGCTGGGCAAGGAGGTCCACTCCTACTTCGACCTTGCCGAGCTGCGCCGGTTGCTGCCGGTGCAGAACCGGGCCGCGGCGCGCCGCATCGCCGCCGTCTGCCGCGAGCTGCTCGCCGGGGGAGGCGCGGCGACGGCGGCCTTGGGCACCGAGGCGCCGGCGGGCAAGCGGCGCGGCCTCGGCCTGCGGGGCGGCTCGGGCCTCCGGCGGCTCCCCCGAGCCGCCCGGCGGCGGGTGACGACGTCGTGAGAACGCTCGTCGTCGTCCAGGCGCGCATGGGCTCCCGCCGGCTGCCGGGCAAGGTGATGCTGGCGCTCGCCGGCGAGCCGATGCTGGCCGCGTCAGCTCGAGCGCGTGCAGGCGGCGCGCGACGCCGTTCGAGCTGGTGGTGGCCACCACCGCCGCCGCCGGCGACGACCCCATCCGCGAGCTCTGCCGCGCCGGCGGCGTGCGCTGCGTCGAGCGGCCACCCCACCGATCTGCTCGACCGCCACCTACCAGGCGGCGCGCGCAGGTGGGCGCGGAGGTGGTGGTGAAGATCCCCTCCGACTGCCCGCTCATCGACCCCGGCGTCATCGACCGCGTGCTCGGGTTCTTCGTCCGGCACGCCGCCGACGTCGACTTCGTCGAGCAACCTGCACCCTCCCACCTATCCGGACGGCAACGACGTCGAGGTGCTGCCCTTCGAGGTCCTCGAGACGGCCTGGCGCGAGGCCACCCGGCCGCTCGAGCGCGAGCACACCACGCCCTTCGTCTGGGACCGGCCGGAGCGGTTCCGCATCGGCAACGTCCTCTGGGAAGGCGGGCGCGATCTCTCGCTGAGCCACCGCTTCACGGTCGACTACGCCGAGGACTACGCCCTCGTGCGCGCGGTGTACGACGCGCTGTGGACGCCCCGCGCGGCCCGATTTTCCGGTTGCACGAGATCCTCGACCTGCTGGCGGCGCGGCCCGACCTCCTCGCCCTCAACGCGCGCCACCGCGGCGTCAACTGGTACCGCCACCACCTCGACGAGCTGGCGACGATCGGCGCCGGGCGGGACAGCGCCCCGCGATCCCGGGGCCGCACCGGTGAGAGACCCGCGCCACCATCGCGGAGCGCGACGTCGCCGCGGCGACGTGGGACCTCGAGGCGTTGCCGGCCCTGGCGCTCTGCGCGTGCGCGAGCACGTCATCCGGATGGCCACCGGCGGCGGCTGCTTCATCGGCGCCTCGCTGTCGTGCGCCGACCTGCTCGTCCACCTCTACACGCGGGTGCTGCGCGTCACGCCCGCGCACGGTCGACCGAGCCCCGACCGCGACTACCTGTTCCTCTCGAAGGGCCACGACGTGCCCGCGCTCTACGGCACCCTCGCCGAGCTCGGCTTCCTCGCCCGCGAGCGGCTCGCCCATCACCTGCGCACCACCGACTCGATCTACTGGCACCCCAACCGCGCCGTGCCCGGCGTCGAGTTCCACTCCGGCTCGCTCGGCCACCTGCTCTCGGTGGCGCATCGGCGTCGCCCTCGACATCCGTCTGCGCGGCGGCGCCGAACCGGGTCTTCGTGGTGCTCGGCGACGGCGAGCTCGACGAGGGCTCGATCTGGGAGGCCTGCCTGGTGGCGGCGGCCCAGCGGCTCGACAACCTGGTCGCCGTCGTCGACCGCAACGGCTTCCAGGCCAACGTCGCGCACCGAGGAGCTGGTCCCGCTCGAGCCGCTCGCCGCCAAGCTCGAGGCCTTCGGCTGGAGCGTGCGCACCGTCGACGGCCACGACTTCGCGGCGCTCGACGCGACGCCTTCGCCGCGGCGTGCCGCGCCGCTGGTGGCCGGCCGCCCCACCGCGATCGTCGCGCGCACACGGTGCGGGGCAAGGGGCTCCCCAGCATCGAGGCGCGCGCCGACCGCTGGTTCGTGCAGCTTCACCGCCGCCGAGGTCGAGGAGCTGCTGCGCGAGCTCCACGGCGGCACGGCGCGCCACGCTCGACCTCCGGCCGGCCGTGCGTGAGCGCCGATGAGCTACGAGGACGGCCCTCGGCCGAGCTCGCTGCGGGGCGCGACCGACGTCGTGGTGATGACGGCCGAGAACCGGGCGGCGATCCGCAACCTGCCGGCGGCGCTGGGGCCGCGCTTCGTCGACGTCGGCATCTGCGAGCAGACGATGGTCGGGGCGGCGGCGGGGCTGGCGCTGCGCGGCCGCACGCCCGGTCGTCCACGCGCTGGCCGCCTTCCTCACCATGCGCGCCTTCGAGTTCATCCGCACCGACGTCGGCATCGCGCGGCCTGCCGGTGAAGCTGGTGGGCGGCGTCCCGGGGTTCCTCTCCGAGGCCAACGGCCCCACCCACCAGGCGATCGAGGACGTCGCGCTGATGCGCGGCATCCCGGGCATGCACGTGGTCTGCCCGGCCGACGAGGAGGAGCTGCTGGCGGCGCTGCCCGCGATCCTGGCCTGCCCGCGCCCTGCTACGTGCGCTTCAACGCCGCGGCCGCCGGCGGTGGCGCACCACGCGCCCTTCGCCCTCGGGCAAGGCCGAGCTGCTCTGCGCGAAGGCGACGACGTCGCGCTCCTCACCTACGGCTTCCTGGTCCGCGAGGTGCGCGCGGCGCGCCGAGCGTCCTCGCGGCGCGGGCGTGCGGTGCGGCGTGCGTCAACCTGCGCACCCTGCGACCCGCTCGACGAGGAGGCGCTGCTCGCGCCGGCCGCGAGCCGCCGGCTGCTGGTCACCGTCGAGGACCACTTCCTGCGCCGGCGGGCTGCTACTCGCATCGTCGCCGAGCTGCTGCGCTCGGCGCGCGGCCTGCGCGCGCCGCGTCCCGATCGCGCTCGACCAGCGCTGGTTCCAGCCCGCCCTGCTTGCCGGACGTGCTCGCGGCACGAGGGCTTCACCGGGCCGACGACGCATCGCGGCGCCGCAGTCCTCGCCAGCGCCTCGCCGACGGCGGACGCCGCGCATGCCCAACCGCGTCGCGCTCGACACACGACTCCTACCCGGCCATCGACGCGCTCCGACGCGCTGCTACGCGCGCGCCGTCGGGCCTGATCCCCGCCGGCACCCAGACCCTGGCCAAGGGGCCCGGCCAGTACGTGACGCGGCGTCGCCCCCAAGTACCTGCAGCGCGGCAAGGGCTGCCCGCGTCTGGGACGTCGACGGCAACGAGTACCTCGACTTCAACGATGGCGGTCGGGCCCGCTCGTCGCTCGGCTACGCCTACCCCGCGGTCGACGAGGCCATCCGCGCCCAGCTCGCCGACGGCATCACCTTCTCGCTGATGCACCCGCTCGAGGTCGAGGTCGCCGAGCTGCGTGCGCGAGGTGGTGCCCGGCGCCGAGATGGTGCGCTTCACGCAAGACCGGCTGCGACGTCACCAGCGCCGCCGTGCGCCTCGCGCGCGCCTTCACCGGGCGCGACAAGGTGCTGTGCTGCGGCTACCACGGCTGGCACGACTGGTACATCGGCGTCACCGACCGCGACGCGCGGCGTCCCCGCCGCGATCGCGGACCTGACGCTCACCTTCGCGCTACAACGACCTCGACGTCGGTCGCCGACGGCGCTCGACGACGACACCGCCTGCGTGATCCTCGAGCCGGTGGTCTTCGAGGCGCCCGCGCGACGGCTTCCTCGCGCGAGCTGCGCCGACTCTGCGACCGCGCGCGGGGCGCTGCTCGTCTTCGACGAGATGTGGACCGGCTTCCGCCTCGCGCTCGGCGGCGCCCAGGAGCGCTTCGGCGTGACGCGCCGACCTGGCCTGCTTCTCCAAGGCGATCGCCAACGGCATGCCGCTGTCGGTGCTCACCGGGCGCGCGCGAGGTGATGCGCCTGCTGCGAGCGCGACGTCTTCTTCTTCACCACCTTCGGCGGCGAGGCGCTGTCGCTGGCCGCGGCCGCGCGCCACGCATCCGCGAGCTGCGCGAGCGCGCAGGTGCCCGAGCAGCCTGGCGCGCGCGGGGCGCAAGCTGCGCGAGGGCGTACAACGCGCTCGCCGCCGAGCTGGGCATCGACTTCACCCGCTGCGTCGGGCTGCGACTGCCGGACGCATGGTCACCTTCGACGCCAGCGCGCCGGGCGACCCGCTGGAGATGAAGTCGCTCGTGCAGCAGGAGCTCCTCAAGCGCGGCGTGCTGTGGTCGGGCTTCCACAACCTCTCCTTCTCGCACAGCGACGCCGACGTCGCCTACGCCCTGGCTGCCTATGGCGAGGTCCTCGCCCATCCTCGCCGAGGCGGTGGCCGCCGGCAGCGTGCGCGAGCGGCTGCGCGGCGAGCCGGTGGAGCCGGTGTTCGCGCACCGGCGGCTTCAACGTCAGGCCGCGCGCGGCGGGCCGGTGCGAGAAGCGGGTGAGGCGCGCCGGCCAGCAGCCCGCCGCACGCCGCGCCGCCGGCGAAGCCGCACGTGCGTCCGTCCTCGGAGACGCGCCGCAGTCGGCACCGCCGTTCTCGCTCGCGTCGAGCCGGGTGGCGGTGGTCACCGGTGCCGTGCGGGCTGCTCGGCCGGCAGCACTGCCGCGCCCTCGCCGGGCGCCGGCGCCGCGCGTCGTCGTCGTCGACCTCGAGCCAGGGCCTGCGCGTCGCGTCGCCGAGCGAGCTCGCGCGCGAGCTCACGGACGCGACGCTGCTGGGCGTGCGCCGCCGACGTCACCGACCCCGCCGCGGTCGACGCCCTGCGCGACGCCGTGCTGGCGCGCTGCGGGCGCATCGACGTGCTGGTCAACAACGCCGCCCTCGACGACAAGGTCGAGGCCGCGCCGACGGCCGCCGAGGCCTCTCCGCTTCGAGACCTACCCCCTCGAGCGCTGGCGACGCTCGCTCGACGTCAACGTCACCGGCACCTTCCTCTGCTGCCAGGTGCCTGGGCACGGAGATGGCGCGGCGCGGCGCGCGGCAGCATCGTCAACGTCGCCTCCACCTACGGCGCTGGTCGCGCCCGACCAGTCGCTCTACCGCCGCCCGGACGGCACCCAGACCTTCTACAAGTCGGCCGGCCTACCCGAGCACCAAGGGCGCGGTGCTCTCGCTCACCCGCTACCTCGCCGCCTACTGGGGCGCACCGCGGCGTGCGCGTCAACGCCCTCTCGCCGGGCGGCGTCGAGAACGGCCAGGACGCCGCGGTTCGTCGCCGCGCTACGCGGCGCGCACGCCGCTCGGGCGCATGGCGCGCGCCCGACGACTACGCCGGCGCCCTCGTCTTCCTCGCCAGCGACGCCTCGAGCTACATGACGGGCGCCAACCTGGTGGTCGACGGGGGATGGACGGCATGGTGAGCGCGAGCCCGTTCCCGGCGCCGGCGAGCGCGGTCGTCTCGACCCGGCGAGCTGGCGCTGCGGGCCCGCCGTCTGCGCCTGCTGCTGACCGACAGCGACGGCGTGCTCGACCGACGGCGGCGTCTACTACTCGGAGAGCGGCGAGGAGCTGAAGCGCTTCTCGATGCGCGACGGCATGGGGGTGGAGCGCCTGCGCGAGGACGGCGTCGCCACCGCCATCGTCACCCGCGAGCGCTCGCCGCAGGTGGCGCGCCGCGCCGAGAAGCTGGCGCTCCGCTTCGTGTACCTCGGCGTGCGGGACAAGGCGAGCCACCTGCGCGATGATCGCTCGCGCGAGACCGGCGTGCCGCTCGAGCAGCTCGCCTACATCGGCGACGACGTCAACGACCTCGGCATCCTCGCTGGCGATCGCCGCGCGCGGACTCACCGCCGCGCCCGCCGACGCGATGCCGAGCGTGTCGCGCGCCGTGCCACTACGTCTGCCGGGCGCGCGGCGGCACGGCGCGTTCCGCGAGTTCGCCGAGTGGATCCTCGAGCATGCGCGCCAGACGCCTTCCCTTGCCGATGAGGAGACCGACATGACGACGCGCGACGGTGCAGAATCGGGGATCGCCTGGTGGGCGACGGCGAGCCGGTCTTCGTGATCGCCGAGATCGGCATCAACCACAACGGCTCGCTCGAGCTGCGCGCAGGCAGCTCATCGACGGCGCCGTACCTGGCCGGCGCCGACGCGGTGAAGTTCCAGAAGCGCACGCCCGAGATGTGCGTGCCGCGCGGACCAGTGGGACATCGAGCGCGACACGCCCTGGGGCCGCATGACCTACATCGACTACCGCCACCGCATCGAGTTCGGCGACGCCGCGCTACGCCGCCATCGACCGCCACTGCCGCGAGCGCGGCATGCTGCTGGTTCGCCTCGTGCTGGGACGAGGAGTCGGTCGACTTCATCGAGCAGTTCGACGCCGCCCTGCTACAAGGTGGCCTCCGCCTCGCTCACCGACCACGCGCTGCTGCGCGCGCATGCGCGCGACCGGGCGCCCGGTCATGCTCTCCACCGGCATGTCGACCATGGAGGAGATCGAGGCGGCGGTGGCGGTCCTCGGGCGCGACCAGCCTGCTGCTCGCCCACGCGACGTCGACCTACCCCTGCCCGGCCGAGCGAGCTCAACCTGCGCATGATCGACACCCTGCGCGCGCCGCTTCCCGGAGTGCCCGATCGGCTACTCCGGCCACGAGACCGGGCTGCCCCGACCTGGGCCGCGGTGGCGATGGGGGCCACCTTCGTCGAGCGCCACATCACCCTCGACCGCGCCATGTGGGGCACCGACCAGGCGGCCTCGGTCGAGGTCGGCGGCTTCGTGCGCCTGGTCTCCAACATCCGCGACATCGAGAGGGCGCTCGGCGACGGCGTCAAGCGCGTTTACGCCGGCGAGCTGGCGCAGATCGAGAAGCTGCGCCGGGTCAAAGGGCGCGAGCAGGTGGTGGCCTCGTGAGGTCCACGCCGCGGCGGTGAGGAGGCACGCGGGTTGAGCTGGGCCGTCGTCTCGGCGGTGGTGATCGCCGCCGCGGTCGTGGCGTTCGTCGCGCTCGAGCGCCGCTTCCCCTACGACCGCGGCCAGCCCTTCTTCCGCGAGGGCTTCTTCACCGACCTCCTCCTCTACACCCTCATCCAGAGCTACGTGCTGGCGGTGGTCATCGCGGCGCTCATCCGTCACCTCGACGCCGCCACCGGGCTCTCCCGGCTGCGCCTGGTCTCCGGCTGGCCGGTCGCCGCGCAGGTGGTGTTCTTCCTCGTCAGCCACGACCTCTACATCTACTGGTTCCACCGCTGGCAGCACGACAACCGCTTCCTCTGGCGGCTCCACGAGGCCCACCACTCGATGCGCGAGGTCGACTGGCTGGCCGGCGCGCGCTCGCACGCGCTCGAGATCCTCATCAACCAGACGATCGAGTTCGCGCCGATGGTGCTGCTCGGCGCCGCTCCGCAGGTGCGCGCTGATCAAGGGCATGATCGAGCGCCGTGTGGGGGATGTACATCCACTCCAACATCGACGTCCACAGCGGCCGCCTGCAGTGGCTCATCAACGGCCCCGAGATGCACCGCTGGCACCACTCCGCCGACCTCGAGCCGCCAGGGATGAACTTCGGCACCAAGCTGGCGATCTGGGACTTGCTGTTCGGCACCGCCTATCTGCCGCCGCCCGCGGAGCGCAAGCCCACCGGCTACGGCCTCACCTACGTCGAGTTCCCCAAGGGCTACCTGCGCCAGAACCTCTTCGCCTTCCGGCCGCTGCGGAAGAAGCCCAACCCGCAGCCGAAGGGCGCGCCGGCGGGGCGGACCGGTCGGGTCCCGTGCGCGCCACGGTCGCCGCCGCGCGGCAACGCTCGCGGCCCGCTCGCCGGCCGGGCCCGGCGGTAGGGTGCGCCCCGCGCGCCAGGGTCGCTATGCTGGACGAGATGACACCGTCGGCCGCAAGCCCTTTCCCCTCCGGCGGCGCGCCGGGCGCTCCGGCGCGATCCTTCGCCGGCCGCCTGCGCACCGTGCTCGAAATGATCAAGATCGAGCACACCCTCTTCGCCCTCCCCTTCGCCTTCCTCGGCATGCTGCTGGCGGCGCACGGCCTGCCGTCGTGGCCGAGGATCCTGTGGATCGTCCTCGCCATGGTGGGGGCGCGCAGCGCGGCGATGGCGTTCAACCGGCTCGTCGACCGCCGTATCGACGCGCGGAACCCGCGCACGGCGACGCGGGCGCTGCCGGCGGGGCTGCTGTCGGCGGGCTTCGTCGGCGCGTTCGTCGTCGCCTCCGCGGCGCTCCTGGCGCTCGCCGCCGGGCAGCTCAACCCGCTGGCGCTGGCGCTCTCACCGGTGGCGCTGGCGGTGCTGTTTCTGTACTCGTACACCAAGCGCTTCACGGTGCTCTGCCACCTGGTGCTGGGGCTGGCGCTGGCGGGGGCGCCGCTCGGCGCCTGGATCGCCGTGCGCGGCGACGTCACCGCGACGCCTCTCGTGCTCGCCGGCGCGGTGCTGCTGTGGGTCGCAGGCTTCGACGTCCTGTACGCCCTCCAGGACCTGGCGTTCGATCGCCAGAGCGGGCTGCGCTCGATCCCGGCCCGGCTCGGGGTGCGCGGAGCGCTGGCGATCTCGGCCCTCTTTCACCTCGGCACCCTGGTGCTGCTGGGGCTGCTGCCCCGCGTCTATCCGCCCGGCCTCGGCGGCGGCTACTGGGCGGGCGTCACGGGGTGCGCGCTGCTGCTCGTCTGGCAGCACTGGGTGGTGCGGCCGAAGGACCTCTCCCGGCTCGACGCGGCGTTCTTCACCGCCAACGGCGTGCTGGCGGTGTGGCTCTTCCTGGCGACCGCGGTGGACGTCCTCGGCGGCTGAGCAGCGCGGTCGTTTCAGCCGGCGCCGCCTGCGTCGCGGAATGCCGCGCCGACGTCTCGCGCCTGCCAATCAGAGCTCGATCTCCATGTAGACGTCGGCTGTCGAGTAGCCGAGGTCGGCGGGGAGCGGCAGGTGGCAGAAACCGAGCGACTCGTAGAGGCGGATGGCGGCTTTCCCGCGGGTCCCGCAGGTGCCTCTCGTCGATCTCCTCGATCAGCTCGTGGTCCTCGAGCCAGCCCCGGTTGAGGCGGTCGAAGTCGGCGGCGTATCGCTCCTCGAAGGGGACGATGGTGACCTCGTCGCGCATGGCGGGACGATATATCCGGCACGCGTCGTGCCGCTGTTGCGCAGGCGAGGAGGAGCCGCCAGGGCAGAGTCCCGCAGCGACGAAGGCATCCTGCAACGCATCGATGGGTGCCGAACGACGCGGCGACCGGCGGCAATCAGGGGCTGCGAGCGGGCGGAGGGCCGGAGCCGCGCGACGGCCACGGGCGGCGTGGGCGCCGTGGTGTTACCCGGGCGGGCTGGCTTGCGTAGAGTGGATGCATCGCCTCGCGCGACCCGGGAGGCCCCATGGACCAGCTTCGACGCGACCTGCGGCACGCCCTTCTCTCCCTGCGGCGGGCGCCGCTCTTCGCCGCGGTGACGGTCGCCACGCTCGCCCTCGGCATCGGCGTCGGCACCACCATCTTTGCCTTCGTCGACGCCGCGCTGCTGCGCCCGCTGCCCATCGCGCACGCGGAGCGGGTGATCAGCCTCTTCGCGAGCTCGGAAGGGGAGGCGTTCGCGACCAGCTCGCGGCCTGATTGGCTCGACTTCCAGCGCGGCACCCCCGCGGCCGACCTGTTCGGGCACGCCAACGCCATCGCCACCCTCCAGCACGAGGGCCGGAGCCAGGTGGTGGTGGGCGAGATGGTGACCGGCAACGCCTTCCGCGTGATGAGGGTCGAGCCGCGGCTGGGGCGGCTGCTCATGCCGGCCGACGACACCGGCCCGGGCGCGCCGCGGACGGTGGTGCTCGGCTACGGCCTCTGGCAGCATGCCTTCGGCGCCGACCCGGGGGTCGTCGGCAAGAGCGTGCGGCTCGACGGCCACCCTTACGAGGTGGTGGGCGTGGCGCCGGCGAGCTTCCGCGGCCTGATGCCGGGGCTCGCCGCCGCCTTTTGGGTTCCCTCGGTGCGCGTCGACGAGATCGACGCCGCCGGCCAGATCCACGGTGTCGCCGGGGATCCGGGCGCCACACTGCGCGAGCGGCGCGGCTACCGCTGGCTGTGGATCAAGGGCCGCCTGGCGCCAGGGGCCTCGGTGGCCGCCGCCGCGACGCAGGCGGCGGCGGTGATGGCCCGTCTGGCTCGCGACTATCCGCTCACCAACCGGGGTTGGGGCGTGCGGACGTTGCCGCTCACCGCGGTGCGAACGCACCCCGACGTCGACCGTGCGCTCGGCGCCGTCTCGGTCGTGCTGCTCGGCTGCGTCGGGCTGCTGCTGCTGGTGGTGTGCGCGAACCTCGGCAACATGGTGCTGTCGCGCGCCCTCGGGCGGCAGCGTGAGGTGGCCATCCGCCTCGCCCTCGGCTCCGGGCGCGGGCGACTGGTGCGCCAGCTGCTCGCCGAGAGCCTGCTGCTCGCGCTCGGCGGCGCCGGCCTGGGGCTGCTGCTCGCCCGCTGGACGACGGTCCTCCTGCTGCACGCCCTGCCGCCGTTGCCGTTCGAGGTGGGCCTGGCGGTGGGCACCGACGGCCGCGCGGCGCTCTTCGCGGTGGCGGTGGCGGCGGGCGCCGGGCTCCTCCTCGGGCTGCTGCCGGCGCGGCAGGCCTGGCGTCGCGACCTCGCCGCGGACCTGCGCGAGGGCACCCGGGCCACGGCGCCGCGAACCCGCCGCTGGAGCCTCCGCAACGGCCTGGTGGTGGCGCAGGTGGCGGTGTCGATGCTGCTGCTGGTGGCGGCGACGCTGCTCGGGCGCAGCCTCCTCGCCGCTGGCGCCGTCGAGGTCGGGATGCAGCCGAAGCGGGTGGCCGTCGTGGGCGTCAACCTGTCGATGGCTGGCTACACGCCGGCGCAGGCCGCCGACTTCATGCGCCGGCTGCGCGAGCGCACCGCGGCGCTGCCGGGGGTCACCGCCGCCGCCTTCGCCACCCGCGTCCCCTTCGACGTCAACCTCCACTACACCGAGCTCTTCCCCGACACCGGGGCGGTCGCGCCCGGCAAGCCCGGGCTGTCGACCGACATGACGGCGGTGGACCCGGGCTACTTCGCCACCCTCGGCGTGCCGCTGCTGCGCGGCAGGGACTTCGACGGCCGCGACGTCGACGGCGCCCCCAAGGTGGCGGTCGTCAACCAGGCGATGGCGCGGCGCTACTGGGGAACCACCGAGGTGCTGGGGCGGACCTTCCGCGTCGGCAAGCCCGATGCCGATCCCACCATCGTCGTCGGCGTGGTCGCGGACTACAAGGTGCGCACCGTCGGCGAGGCGCCCCGCCCCTTCGTCCACTTCCCGCTCGCCCAGCAGGCGAGCGGCGGCGGCTACCTGCTGGCGCGGGCCCGGCCCGCCGACGCCACCTTCCTCGTCCCGGCGCTGCGCCGCGCGGCCCTCGAGCTCGACCCGCAGCTGGCCTTGACCGAGACCACCACGCTCGACGGCTTCCGCTCGATCTCGATGTATCCGCTCCGCATGGGGGCGACCCTGCTCGGTGCCTTCGGCCTGCTCACCCTCGGGCTCGCCGGTGTGGGGCTCTACGGGGTGATCGCCTACGCGGTGGCGCGTCGCCAGCGCGAGATGGGGATTCGCCTCGCCGTCGGCGCCCGCCCACGCGGCCTGGTGCGGCTGGTGGTGGGGCGCGGCATGCGTCTCGTCGGGGTCGGCATCCTCGTCGGCGCGGGGCTCGCCTTGGCAGCGACCCGCCTGCTCTCGGGCGTGCTGCTCGGCGTCGGCACCCTCGATCCGGCGGCCTTCGCGGTCGCCGCCGCCATCCTCGCCCTCGCGGGATGGGGTGCCAACCTGCTGCCGGCGACGCGTGCCGCGCGGACCGACCCGGTGGTGGTGCTGCGGGGCGAGTGAGAGAGGAGCCCGCGGCGCCCGCGGGGAACGCAGGACTCCCCTCGGCCGGTCGCCGGCGCCGCTCCCGAGCTCCTGGGGAGGCGAGCCCGGCGGAGGCGGCCGCCCCGGGCGCGGTGCCCTCGCGGCCACAGGGACGACACCGCGACCCTCGCTATACTCCCGCCATGCCCGAGCGTGCGATCGACCCGGCGAGCTTCCCGGCGCCGCTCCAGGGGATCGCCGCCAAGGTCCGCGACGGCGTCCGGCTCGACGAGGCCGACGCCCTGACCTGCTTCACCACCCGGCACGTCCTCCACCTCGGGCGGCTGGCCGACGCGGTGCGCCGCGCGCCTCCACGGCGACGTCGCCTACTACAACGTCAACCGCCACATCAACCCCACCAACGTCTGCGTCTACACCTACAACTGCAAGTTCTGCGGTTTCGCCGCGCTCCAGGGCGAGGACCACGCCTGGGAGATGACCCACGAGGAGGTCTACCGCCGCGCCGGCGAGCAGGGCGGCCACCGGGCCACCGAGTTCCACATCGTCGGCGGCCTCCACCCCGACCTCGTCGCTCGCCTGGTACGAGGAGATGCTCCGCGGCCTCAAGGAGCGCTTCCCGGAGACCCACCTGAAGGCCTTCACCGCCATCGAGATCGGCTGGTTCGCCAAGCGCGAGAAGATCTCGATCGAAGAGGTGCTGACCCGGCTGCGCGCCGCCGGCCTGGGCTCGCTCCCCGGCGGCGGCGCCGAGATCTTCCACCCCGAGGTGCGCGAGATCATCTGCGACGGCAAGCTCGACGCCGACGAGTGGATCGAGGTCCACCGGGTCGCCCACCGGATGGGGATCAGCTCCAACTGCACCATGCTCTACGGCCACGTCGAGCGGCCCGAGCACAAGGTCGACCACCTGCTGCGGCTGCGCGCCCTGCAGGACGAGACCGGCGGCTTCAACGCCTTCATCGGCCTCGCCTACCACCCCGAGAACAACTACCTCGGGCTCAAGTACCACACCACCGGCACCGACGACCTCCGCCACATCGCCACCGCCCGGCTGGTGCTCGACAACATCCCGCACATCAAGGCCTACTGGGTGATGCTGACGCCGAAGATCGCCCAGGTGGCGCTGTCGTTCGGCGCCGACGACATGGACGGCACCATCGTCGAGGAGCGGATCTACCACATGGCCGGCGCCGAGACCGAGCAGCAGCTCCCCCGCGCCGAGCTGGAGCGCATCCTGCGGGTGGCCGGCTTCACCCCGGTCGAGCGCGACACCCTCTACAACCCGATCTCCCGGCCGTCGCCGGCCGCGGCGCCGCCGCCGGCGCCCCTCGCCGGCGCCCCGCCGCGCCGCCGCCTCCGCCTCCGACCGAGCCGCCGAGAGCGCCGGGGCGCCTTGACCACCGGCGGGCTCCCCTTCCACTACCTCGCGGTCGACGGCCCGATCGGGGTCGGCAAGACCACCCTGGTCGAGATCCTCTCCGCCCGCTTCGAGGGGGTGAAGATCCTCGAGGACGTCGAGAACCCGTTCCTCGGCGACTTCTACCGCGACCGCCCCGGCGCCGCCTTCCAGACCCAGCTCTACTTCCTGCTGTCGCGCTACAAGCAGCAGCGCGACATCCTCCAGCGCGACCTCTTCAACCGCCTGCTGCTCGCCGACTACGCCTTCCCCAAGGACCGCATCTTCGCCTACCTGACGCTCTCCGACGACGAGCTGATGCTCTACGACAAGCTCTACACGCTGCTCGAGCCGCAGGTGCCGGTGCCCGACCTGGTCCTCCACCTGGTGGCCGACGTCGACACCTGCATGGAGCGGATCAAGCGGCGCCAGCGCGCCGAGGAGAAGAGCATCTCGCGCGAGTACCTGGCCGAGCTGATCGACGCCTACAACCACTACTACCACTACTACAGCCGCTCGCCGCTGCTGGTGGTGGACACCCGCCACCTCAACTTCCCCGACCGGCCGGAGGACCTCGACGAGCTGGTCGGCCGGCTGCGCAAGCCGGTCAAGGGGACCGAGTACTACGTGGTGGGGGCGCGGTAGCGGAGACGCGCTAGCGCGCGACCGCACCGGCTCGGGGGCGCGGAACCCGCCTCGGCGCGTTTCCCACCGGCGCGGAGGCCGCGCCGGCGGGAGCCCTCGCGCCGGGCGTCCACGCCCCGAGCTTCCCTTCGCCGCAACCGCGTGGTCGGCGTAGCCGCCCGCGCCCGCTTGCCGGTTGAGTCGACCGCGGCAGCCGGGGTATCATTCGCAGCCGTCGGTCCCCGCCTTCACAGCCGCGGACGCGCGGCGCGGGGGCCCCACCGCTTGGATCCCACGAGCCGCCCGGGACGGGTCCGGTCCCGACCCGGACGGGGGACCGAGACGGGGTGAAGAAGCCGCCGATCCTTCGCGATCGCGCGCCGGCGAACCTTGAGGGCCTGATCCCCGCCGGGGACAGACACCTCGCCGGGCCGCCGGCTCCCCCGGTCGCCGCTCGCCGCCGCCCGCCCTGCCGGTGCCGCGGCGCGGGCGCGGATCGACCGCCGCCGGAGCCCGCCCAGGGCTTCCCTTCCTTCGTCCATCCCCATCGCTCCGCGGGGTCGAGCACACCGTGGAGGGCAGCCGATGGCGATCGAGACGAAGGCCCCCAAGACGCTGACCGTGCCCTGGATCACCGCCGCCCCCGAGCGGGGCGAGCGGCTGGTGATGGTGACCGCCTACGACTACCCGCAGGCGGTGACCGCCGACGCCGCCGGGGTCGACCTGGTGCTGGTGGGCGACTCGCTGGCGATGGTCGTCCTCGGCCACCCCGACACCCTGTCGGTGACCCTCGACGAGATGCTCCACCACCTGAAGGCGGTCCGCCGCGGGGTGAAGCGGGCGCTGCTGGTGGGCGACATGCCGTTCGGCTCGTTCCACCTCGGCCCCCGCCAGGCGGTGGCAAGAGCGCCCTCCGCTTCGTCAAGGAGGGGGGCGCCCAGGCGGTCAAGATCGAGGGGGCGCGCGCCGACGTGGTCGCCGCCCTGGTCGGCGCCGAGATCCCGGTGATGGCCCACCTCGGGCTGACCCCGCAGTCGCTCCACCGCTTCGGCGGCTACAAGGTGCAGGGGCGGGGCGAGGAGGCGGGCCAGGCGCTGCTCGACGCGGCGCGGGCGATGGAGGACGCCGGGGCGTTCTCGCTGGTGCTCGAGTGCGTGCCGGCCGACCTCGCCGCCGAGGTCAGCGACCTGCTCGCCATCCCCACCATCGGCATCGGCGCCGGGGCCGCGCTGCGACGGCCAGGTGCTGGTCTACCACGACCTCTTGGGGATGGAGGAGCGGATCGCGCCGCGCTTCGTCCGCCGCTACGCCGAGCTGGGGCGGGCGGCGCGGGCGGCCATCGCCGCCTTCGCCGCCGACGTCCGCGCCGGGCGCTTCCCGTCGGCCGACGAGAGCTACGGCGATCCCACCCGGCCCGCCGAGGCGGTGCAGAAGATCTACGGCTGACCGATCGGATGAGCACCGCCGTCACCGACCGCCCGAGCTGCGCGCCGCGGTCGCCGCCTGGCGGCGCGCCGGCGAGTCGGTCGGCTTCGTGCCGACGATGGGGGCGCTGCACGAGGGGCACCTGGCGCTGGTGCGGCGGGCCGGGGAGCTGGCCGAGCCGGGTGGTGGCGTCGGTGTTCGTCAACCCCACCCAGTTCGGACCGGGCGAGGACTTCGCCGCGCTACCCGCGCGACCCGGAGGGCGACGCCCGCGCTGCTCGCCGGGGCCGGTTGCCACCTGCTCTTCCTGCCGGCGGTCGAGACGATCTACCCGCCCGGCGACGCCACCGCGGTCGAGGTCGCCGGCCCGGCGCTGGGGCTCGAAGGCGAGCACCGGCCGGGCCACTTCCGCGGCGTGGCGACGGTGGTCACCCGGCTCTTCAACCTGGTCGCAGCCCGACCTCGCCGTCTTCGGCGAGAAGGACGCCCAGCAGCTCGCCGTCGTGCGGCGGCTGGTCGCCGACCTCCACCTGCCGGTCGAGATCGTCGCCCACCCCACCGTGCGCGAGGCCGACGGCCTGGCGATGTCGTCGCGCAACGCCTACCTCGACCCCGACGCAGCGCCAGGCGGCGACCGTCCTCTTCCGGGCGCTGGCGGCGGCGCGGGCGGCGATCGAGGCCGGCGAGCGCGACGCCGGCCGGGTGCGGGCGCTGCTCGCCGGCGTGCTCGCCGACCGAGCCCGCGGGCCGAGGTCGACTACGCCGAGGTGGTCGACGCCGAGACGTTTCAGCCGCGGCGACGCTGATCCGCGGCCGGGTCGTGCTTGCCGGTCGCCGTGCGCTTCGGCGCCACCCGACTGCTCGACAACCTCCAGCTCGCCGTCTGACGGCGGGCGCTGACGCCAGCGAGGCCGAGACGATGCGCAGCACGCTCCTGAAGTCGAAGATCCACCGCGCCACCGTCACCGGCGCCGACCTCCACTACGAGGGCTCGGTGTCGGATCGACCCGCTGCTGATGACGGCCGCCGACCTGCTGCCGCTACGAGCGGGTGGAGATCTACAACGTCACCAACGGCGAGCGCTTCGCCACCTACGCCATCGAGGGCACCCTCGGCAGCGGCGAGGTGGTGATCAACGGCGCCGCCGCCCACAAGGCGCGACGAGGCGACCTGGTGATCCTCGCCACCTACGCCGAGTACGAGGAGGCCGAGGCGCGGGCGCACCACCCACGGCTGGTCTGCGTCGACGCCGGCAACCGCGCCGTGGCGGCGCCTCCCGCCGACGCGCTGCTGCCGGCCTGAGCCAGCAAGGGCCGAGGGCGTCCCGGATCCGCGCGCGGTGGTAGCGCAGGCGGGCACCGCCGCGACCCGTCACCGCGCCCCCCCGCGCGCACAGGCGTCGCGGACCCAACGAGTTGGGTCGGCGCCCGCCCGAAGGGTGACGGTGGCACGCGGCCTGAATGGGTCGCGTCGTCCATTCCGGAAGGAGCCGGCGCCATGCAAAGCCTCCTACACGACCTCCGCTTCGCCGGCCGGCTGCAGCTGCGGCAGCGCTCGCTGGCGATCGCCTCGGTGCTCACCCTGGCGCTCGGCATGGGCGGCAACCTCGCCCTCTTCGCCGCCCTCGACGCGCTGCTGCTGCGCGCGCTGCCGGTGCGCGAGCCCGAGCGCCTGGTGGCGGTGGTGGCGCCGGCGTCCTTCTCGCAGCGCGACCTCGCGATCCTGCGCGAGCGGCAGCACGGCCTATCCGGGCTCGCCGGGTACAGCGGCTGGAGATTCACCATGGTCGGCAGCGGTGCGCCGCGGTCGCTCGACGGCGCCAAGGTGAGCGGCGAGCTCTTCTCCACCCTTGGCGCCCGCGCTGCGGCGGGGCGCCTCATCGGTCCCGCCGACGTGCGGCCGGGCGCGCCGGCGGTGGCGCTGATCAGCTACGGGCTCTGGCAACGTCTCGGTGGCGAGGTGACGACGATCGGGGGCAGCATCCGTCTCGACGGCCGCCCGGTGACGGTCGTCGGCGTGGCGGCCCCCGACCTCGAGTTCCCTGCCGCGCACACCGACGTCTGGCGCCCGCTGGTGGCCGACCCCGCGAGCGAGGATTACCGCACGGGCTACCTCACGCTCGTCGGCAGGCTGCGGCCGGGGATCGCCACTGCCGCTGCGGCGAGCGACCTGCGCCAGGCGGCCTCAGCCCTGCGCGAGGAGGGAGAGCCCGAACGCGAGCCGCCGGGCAAGGGCTGGAGCCTGCGCCCGCTCGGCGACTTCCTGCTCGGGGCGACGAGGGAGCGCCTGTTGTTGCTACAAGTGGCGGTGGCGTTCGTGCTGCTCATCGCCTGCGCCAACATCGCCAGCCTGCAGCTCACCGGTGTGGCGTCGCGCCGCGGCGAGCTGTCCCTGCGCCACGCCCTGGGCGCGCGCCGGAGCCGGCTGGCCCGCCAGCTGCTCACCGAGAGCGTCGTGGTGGCGCTCGCCGGCGCCGCCGCGGCGACGGGAGTGGCCTGCGTCGCCGTGCGCGCCCTGCGCGGCGCGCTCCCCCCCGAGCTGCCGGGGGTCGCCGGGGTGGCGGTGACGCCCCCGGTGCTGGCCGCCGGGTTCGCGCTGGCGCTCTCCTGCGGGCTGCTCTTCGGCAGTCTGCCAACCGCCTGGGCGCTGCGCCGCCTCGACGACGCGCCCGCGGAGGGGGCGCGCACCTCGGCGCGCCGCGGGCAGCGGCGGGTGCTGGCCGGGATGGTGGTGGTGGAGATCGCGCTCGGCATGGTGCTGGTCACCGCCGCCGCGCTCATGCTGCAGAGCTTCTGGCGGCTCAGCCACGAGCGCAGTGGTTTCGCGCCGCGAGGCGTGCTGACCCTCGAGGTCGAGCCTGCCGAGGCGGCGTTGCCCACCGACGCCCAGGTCGAGCAGTTCTGGGATTCCGTGGTCGACGGCGTGCGCGCGCTGCCAGGGATCACCGCCGCCGGTGCCATCCACATCCTGCCGTTCTCCGGCAACAACTGGAACCCCGGGCTGGAGGTCGCCGGCGCCGATCCCGGGCAGGCGGGAGCCGACGTCAACTGGCGCGTCGCCACCCCCGGCTACTTCGCCGCCGCTGGCATCCCGCTGCTGCGCGGGCGGGGCTTCGGGCCGCGCGATGGCGTTGCGGCCGAGGGCGTGGCCGTCGTCAACGAGACGCTGGCGCGCCGGCTCTTCCCCGGCGGCGACGCCCTCGGGCACGAGGTGCGCACGGCATTCGAGCAGATGCGGGCCGGGGAGGGGAAGCCGGCCTGGGTACGCATCGTCGGCGTGGTGGGGGACACCCGCGACATGACCCTCGGCCAGCCGCCGACGCCGCAAATGTACCGGCCGCTGGCGCAGTGGCCGATCACCGGGATGACGTTGATGGTGCGCACGGCCGCCGATCCCGCGGCGTTCGCGTCGGCCGTGCGGCAGCAGGTCTGGGCGGCCCAGCGCGATACGGCGATCTCCAACGTGCAGCCCTTCACCGAGGTGCTGCGCGGCGCGGTGGCGCAGCCGCGCCTGCTGGCGGCGCTGCTCACCGTGTTTGGCACGCTCGCGGCGGCGATGGGCGCGGTCGGCGTCTACGGCGTGCTCGCCTTCGCGGTAGCGCAGCGGCGCCGCGAGCTCGCCATCCGCGCCGCAGTGGGGGCGAGCGCCGGCACGCTGTTCCGCCACGTGCTCGCCGGGGCGCTGTCGTGGATCCTCGCCGGGGTGCTGCTCGGCGGATGCGGTGCGCTGGCGGCGACGCGGCTGCTCGCCGGCCAGCTCCATGCGGTGTCGCCCGACGACCCGCGCACGCTGCTGGTAGTGGCCGCGGCCCTCGCCGCGGCGGGGCTCGCCGCGGCGCTGGCGCCGGCCCGCGCGGCAGGGCGCACGGCGCCGGCGACGCTCCTCGCGGGGTGACGACCCGCTCCGGCCAGCCCGCTCCCCCCCGTGCATCGGCACGGGCCGGGGAGAGGATGCCGATGATCTAATCCCCCGCCATCGACGCCGCCGCGATCCTCCTCATCATCGGTTGCGCGCTCGGCTGGTCCGGGCTCGACGTGCTGCGCAAGCTGCTGGCGCCGCGCCTGTCGCCGTTCGCCGTCGTCTTCTACCTCGCTCTCGGACAGGTCCCGGTGTTGGTGCTGTGGGGAGCGCACGCCACCGCGGGGGCGATGACGCCGCGCTACGCCCTGGTGGCCACGGCCTCGGTGACCCTCAACATCGCCGCCAATGCCGCCTACGTGGCGGCGCTCGGGCGCTCGCCGCTGTCGGTGACGGTGCCGTTGCTGTCGCTCACCCCGGCCTTCGTCGCCACCTTCGCCCGACCGCTGCTCGGCGAGTGGCCCCACGGCTTGCAGCTCGCCGGCATCCTGCTGGTGGTGCTGGGGGCGCTGCTGCTCGGCGGCGCCGCCGCCGAGGGGGGCTCGCTCGCCGCGTGGTGGGGCGCGCTGCGACGCGAGCCCGGGGCGCGGCTGATGCTCCTGGTGGCGGTGTGCTGGGGGCTCACGCTGCCGCTCGACAAGCTCGGCGTCGAGGCGGTGGGTCCGGCCCGGCACGCCCTGGTGCTGTGCGCGGGCATCGCGGCGGGCACATTGGTGCTGATGCTCGCGCGCGGCAGCACCGGCGAGCTCGCCTTCGGGCTCCGCGGGCGCCTGCTGCCGCTGCTCGCCGTCTCGGTGCTGGTGTCGGCGGTGGCGTTGGTGCTGCAGTTGCTCGTCATCCGGGTGGCGCTGGTGGGCGTGGTGGAGGCGGTCAAGCGGGCGGTGGGCAACCTGGCGGCGCTGCTCGTGGGCGCGGCGATGTTCGGCGAGCGCATCGGCGGCCGCATGGTGATGGCGGTGGGCCTGCTCGTCGGCGGCGTGCTGCTGATCCTGGTGACTTGAGAGCCGCTCCATGGTGGCGCCGAGGTGGTGGTCGGGCTCCTCCATCAGCAGCACCAACCCGCTGCGCACCGAGGCGAGCACCAGCCCGCTCGCCACGCCGTGGCCGGCGACGTCGGCCACCAACACGGCGAGACAGTCGTCGAGGGGGAAGAAGTCGTAGGAGTCGCCGCCCACCTCGTTGGCCGGCAGGCAGACGGCGGCGATGGCGAGCCAGGGAAGCGCGGGAACCTGGGCGGGCAGCATCGAAAGCTGCGCGTCGCGGGCGAAGGCGAGCGGGTCCAGGGTGCCTCCGGGAGGAGTGACAGCCCGGCTCTGGCGGCGGGCTGCGGCTGCGCTTCGAGGCGCGCAGCCTACACGCTTGCGCCGCATCGCAACGCGCGGTCCCAGCAGCGGACGGGGCCGCCGAGCGCGAGATGCTGAAGCGCCGCGCTCGGGCCGGTGCGGCGAGTGCGCATGGCACGGGGCCCGAGCCTCGGGCCCCGGGGCCGAAAACCCAACGCGCCCGCGCACGTACAAGGGTCATCCGACGCCCTCGGCGTTGGCCGCCGCGCGCCGGCCCCGGCGGCGCGGCGGCGCTCCGGCCCGGACCACCTACCCTTCGAGGAACCCGATGAAGCCACGCACGCTGCTCCCCTGGATCGTCGCCGTCGCCGCGCTCTGCTTCCCGACCCTGGCTGCCGCCAGCACCAAGCTGCTGCGATTGCCCGACGTGCACGGCGACCGCGTGGTGTTCACCTATGCGGGGGACCTGTGGACGGCGTCGACCTCCGGCGGCCTGGCGACCCGCCTCACCGCCCACCCCGGCCTCGAGCTCTTCGCCAAGTTCTCGCCGGACGGCAACTGGATCGCCTTCACCGGCCAGTACGACGGCGACGAGCAGGTGTACGTGATGCCGGCTACCGGCGGCGAGCCGCGCCAGCTCACCTTCTATCCCACCCGCGGCCCGCTGCCTCCACGCTGGGGCTACGACAACGTCGTCTACGGTTGGATGCCCGACGGCAAGGCGGTGCTCTTCCGCTCCCTGCGCGACGGCTGGGACCTCGGTCAGGGCCGGCTCTACGCGGCGCCCCTCGCCGGCGGGTTGCCCACGGCCCTGCCCATGGTGCTCTCGGGTGCCGGCGACCTCTCCCCCGACGGCAAGCGCATCGCCTTCTCCCCGCTCGCCCGCGACTTCCGGACCTGGAAGCGCTACTCCGGGGGCTGGGCCGAGGACCTCTGGATCATGGACCTCTCGACGCACCAGGCGGAGAACTTCACCCACGATCCGCGCACCGATCGCGACCCGATGTGGATCGGCGACCAGGTCTGGTTCGACTCCGACCGTGACGGCAAGCTGAACCTCTACGTCTACGACCCCGCGACCCATCGACTCGAGCAGAAGACGCACTGGAAGGAGTGGGACGTGCGGTGGCCCTCCCGGGGCGACGCCGGCGAGATCGTCTACGAGCTCGGCGGCGAGCTGCGTCTCTTCGACACCACGAGCGGCGCCGATCGTGCGCTCGCCATCACCGTGCCGACCGACGGGCTCGACGTGCGGCCGACGCACATCCTGGTCGGCGACCAGATCGAGGGCGCCGGTCTCTCCCCCAAGGGCGAGCGCGCGCTCTTCACCGCGCGCGGCGACGTCTTCACGGCGCCGATCGAGAAGGGCGAGCCACGCAACCTGACGCACTCGTCCGATGCGCACGACCGCGAGGCGGCCTGGTCGCCGGACGGCGCGCGCATCGCCTTCCTCTCCGACCGCAGCGGTGAGGAGGAGATCTGGCTGGTGGCGCAGGACGGCTCGTCGCCGCCCCGCCAGCTCACCTCCGGCGGCCACGCGCGCCGCTACGGCCTGCGCTGGTCTCCCGACGGAAGCCGCATCGCCTTCTCCGACAAGGATGGCAGGTTGTGGGCGGTCGAGGTGGCGAGCCAGCGGATCGACGCGGTGGCCAAGGACGCCACCGGCGGCGTCGGCGACTACGGCTGGTCGCCCGATTCCCGGTTCCTGGCCTTCAGCCTGTCGAACCCCAACCGCCTGCGCTCGATCTGGATCTGGGAGGTGGGCGGAGCGCTGCATCGCGTCACCGACGAGAGCTTCGCGGCCTACGAGCCGGTCTGGGATCCCGCCGGCGACCGCCTCTTCTACCTCGCGGATCGGGAGCTCGGACCGCAGTTCGCGCAGCTCGAGCTCGACTACGCGGTGAACCGCCCGACCGGGATCTTCGTCCTCGCGCTGCGTCGCGACCTGCCCGCGCTGTTCCCGGAGGAGAGCGACGAGGTGACGGTGGAGAAGAAGGCGGAGGAGGGCAAGCCGACGCCGGCCGACGCCAAGCCGGCCGAGAAGAAGGGGCCAACGAAGCCGAAACCGGTGCGCATCGACTTCGAAGGCCTCGCGGCGCGGGTCGAGAGGGTGCCCGTGCCGTTCGCGAACTACGTCAACCTCAACGCCAACGCCGAGAACCTGCTGGTGACCAAGGTCTCCGCGCCCTACTTCGGACGCGAGCCCGAGGCGCCGGCGACGCTGGTGGTCTTCCATCGCAAAGACCGCAAGACGACCGAGATCGCCAGCGGCGTCGATGGCTACTCGCTGTCGGCGGACGGCAGCAAGGCCCTCATCCACACCGACGGCGGCTTCGCGCTGGCGGACGCCAGCCCGGGCGGCAAGGACGGCCAGAAGCCGATCTCCACCGCGGCGCTCGCCGCCGACCGCCTGCCGCGCCAGGAGTGGAAGACCATCTTCGACGAGGTGTGGCGCCGTTACCGCGACTACTACTACGTGCCCAGCATGCACGGCTACGACTGGAAGCAGCTGCACGACCAGTATCAGCCGCTGCTCGCCTACGTGGCCCATCGCAGCGACCTCAACTACGTGCTCGGGGAGATGGTCGCCGAGCTCTCGACGTCGCACTCCTACATCGAGGGTGGCGATTGGAAGTCACCGCAGCGCCCGCACGTCGCCCTCCCCGGCGCGCGCTTCGAGCTCGACCCCGCCGCGCAGCGCTATCGCATCGCGCGCATCCTCCCCGGGGAGAACGACGAGGACCGCTACCGCTCGCCGCTCACCGAGGTGGGGGTCGACGCCCACGCCGGCGACTACGTGCTGGCGATCGACGGCGAGAACCTCGCCGGCAACGACAATCCCTATCGCCTCCTGCGCCACCAGGCCGATCACCCCGTGACCCTGACGCTGAGCTCGAAGCCGAGCCTCGACGGCGCTCGTCAGGTGACGTTCCGGCCCCTGCGCAGCGAGACCGACCTCGTCTACTTCGATTGGGTGCAGCGCTGCCGCGACCGCGTCAGCGCCGCCACCGGCGGCAAGGTCGGCTACCTCCACGTCCCCGACATGGGAGGCGACGGGCTGCGCGAGTTCATCCGCTGGTACTACCCGCAGCTCGACAAGCAGGGGATGATCATCGACGTGCGCGACAACGGGGGCGGCTTCGTGTCGCAGACGCTGATCGAGCGGCTGCAACGGCGAGTCCTCGAGGTCGACTGGAGCCGCACCGACGAGGCCGCCGAGGTCTACCCGACCGGCACCTTCCCGGGGCCGCTGGTGGCACTGCTCAACGAGACCACGGCCTCCGACGGCGACATCTTCAGCGCCATGTTTCGGCAGGCGGGCCTCGGACCGCTCGTCGGTAAGCGCTCATGGGGTGGGGTCGTCGGCATCAACGGACACGGGCCGCTGCTCGACGGTGGCGAGGTCTACGTCCCCGAGGCCGGCTCGGCGGACGCCAAGACCGGCGAGTGGATCATCGAGGGGCACGGCGTCGACCCCGACATCGAGGTCGACAACGACCCGGCGTCGTTGATCGCGGGCAAGGACCCCCAGCTCGAGCGCGCCATCGTCGAGATCCAGAAGCGGGTCGCCGCCAGCCCTGGGACGTTGCCGCCGCGGCCGAGAGATCCGGTCCAGAAGCCATGATGCCGGCGCGGTGGGCCGGCGAGCCGGCGACCTGAGCTGCGGGCTCCGGCGTGGATCCGGCCCCCACACGGGGCGCCGGCCGCTGGGCCTACAATCGACCTATGAGCACCGCCGCGCGCGCCGGCCGCATCGCCCTGCTCGCCGTGCTCGCCGTCGGCTGCGGCAGCGCCGCCGTCGAGGGGCGGGCGCCGGAGCTCGACCGCATCCGCCTGCCCCCGGGGTTCCAGATCGCCTTCTTCGCCGACCGCGTTCCCGGTGCCCGCTCGCTGGCCCGCTCGCCTTCGGGCGTGGTCTACGTGGGTACCCGCGGCGCCGGCAAGGTCTACGCCCTCGTCGACGCCGACGGCGACTTCCGTGCCGAGCGCGTGGAGGTGTTCGCGAGCGGCCTCGACGACCCCAACGGGGTGGCCTTCCACGACGGCGCTCTCTACGTCGCCGAGACCTCGCGCGTGCTGCGTTTCGACGACGCCGACCACCAGCTCGGCAAGCAGCCGCGGCCGGTGGTGGTCTACGACCGGCTGCCGAGCAAGGGTGGTCACGACTGGCGCTACCTGCGCTACGGCCCCGACGGCTGGCTCTGGCTCGGCATCGGCGCGCCCTGCAACATTTGCGACGAGGGGGACCCGTTCGCCAGCGATCTCCCGGCTGTCCTCGGACGGCAAGCACTTCGAGGTGTGGGCGCGGGGCGTGCGCAACACCGTCGGCTTCGACTGGCAGCCGGGGGGCAACGTCCTCTGGTTCACCGACAACGGCCGCGACTGGCTGGGCGACGACCGGCCCCCCGACGAGCTCGACCGCGCGCCGCGCGCCAGCATGCACTTCGGCTACCCCTACTGCCAGGGCGGCGACATCCCCGATCCCGACCTCGGGCACGGCCACCGCTGCGAGGACTACGTGCCGCCGGCGGTCAAGCTCGGCCCGCACGTGGCGGCGCTGGGAATGCGCTTCTACCGCGGCAGCCAGTTCCCCGCCGCCTTCCGCGGCGCCATCTTCATCGCCGAGCACGGCTCGTGGAATCGCACCCGGCCGCTGGGCTACCGCCTCTCGGTGGTCGACGTCGCGGGCGA
Organism: Thermoanaerobaculia bacterium; assembly: GCA_963837455.1. Taxonomy (GTDB): domain Bacteria; phylum Acidobacteriota; class Thermoanaerobaculia; order Multivoradales; family JAIOJS01; genus DASYQD01. The sequence continues at coordinate 1,573,516 of CAWINM010000001.1, forward strand.
CCGCGCGAGCGACTATCGCGTCTTCGCCGAGGGGTGGCTGCAGGGACGCGAAGCCTGGGGCCGTCCGGTCGACCTCCTCGAGCTGCCCGACGGCTCGCTGCTCGTCTCCGACGACCACCTCGGCGCCGTCTACCGCATCGCCTACCACGGCACGTGAGCCCGCCGCCGCCGAGCGAGCACCGGGCGCGCCGGAACCGGGCTTGCGTGACCAGGACCCTCATGAACGTCGAGCACCCGCTCGCTTACGAAGAGGAGCAGGCCGAAGTCCGTCGGGCGCGCCCTCCCTTCCCGTATCGCGTCTACTACCACTCCCTGCCCGAGCAGGTGGTAGTGCTCGCCGTGGTGCACACGAGCCGCCGCCCCGGTACGTGGAAGCGCCCGCCCTGAGATTCGCGGGTAGTGCGGGCACCTCAGCCAGGTGGACAAGGGACCTGACGCACCCGCGCGGGGTGCCACTCCGCCGGCCGCGTGTCGTCAAAGGAGCCGTAGAGTGAGATGAGTCGGCCTGCCTCGCGACGCAGCCTGACTACGCTGCCGCTGAATCCGAAGGAGAACGCGAGCTCCGCGGAGCCGTTCGCGAGGCACCAGAAGTTCAGGAAGAACGGGAGAATCGGCGGAGGCTCCGCGACCGGCGGGACCCGCCAGTTCCTGAGAACCGGCCAAACAGGCTGGTCTCTGCCGAGAATGAAGAGATGCATCGCCAGCGTGCCGGCGAGGACTGCGGCTGTAGCCGTGAGCGCGAGAGCAGGGCCTGGGCTCCCGCGGTGACGCGTAACTGCGATGCAAGCCGCGATCGCGACCAGCCCAGTGCTGAGAGTGAACGGAACTCGGGACGTCCAGAACCTGAGCAAAGCCTCTGAAAGGGGCTGGCCGCGCTCCTGACTCCAGATCCACGCTGCTGCGCGGCTGTTCAAGATCCCGACGAGCAGGTGCCCCAGCAGCCCAGCGATGACCACGAGGAGCGGAGACTTGGAGAGCGATGGGTGCGGCATGGGGCGCTCGATCTAGACCGCCACGGCGCCCTGTTCTCGGGCGGGCCGGCGCACGAGTTCAGTCGACGATTGAGACGACTATCTGGAGGCTTGGGTCGCTCGCGAGTGCCTGTCTGAGCTCGGGCGTGATCTGGACCGACACTTCGAGCTTCTGTCCCTTCGAGGCGTTGGCGATTCCCAGGCCGCCGCCGATCACGTCGCCGGCCTTCATTCCGAGAACGATTCGGTCCTTCCAGGGCCACGCCTCATGCCCTGAACCCAAGAGCGCGAAAGAGACATCCACTTTCTGGCGGAACCACTCGGTCGCCAAGTAGGCCGTGATCAACAGCTCTTCCTGCTTCTTGCGGCCGAGACGCTTGCCGACCCTTACCTCGGTGACCTGCATTCGGTCGACAACGAACTGTGCCGTCTCGGTGAAGCGCCGACTGTGGTTGATCTCGAGGTCGACGACACCGGCGCGCCTCTCGTCGCCAGCGAGAGGATGGTGAGCCTCATCGGAGAACTGCACTTCGGTCGGCGAGGGCGACGGCGCTGGGTCGACGTGCTCCGCCACAACCTGCGCCGAGAGCGGACCGCCAAGTAGCAGAAGGCAGGAGAGGACGAGTGTTGTCGACCGGAACATGCCGCTCCTTTTCTGGGTGTGAAGGCTGCGCTTCACTCATTGTCGCGCTGGCTGTCGCCGGCGTTCTTCGAATGCTCAAGGTGACATAGTCGGGAGAGGCCGCGAGGCTCCCTCGCCGTGCGCTCGTCCTCTCGCCGGAAGTGGAAGGCACAGAGACGTAGCAACTTAGCGGAGTCTGGCGCTACGGGAACACGCCCGACCAGTCGCCCAAGTCGCCGGCCTCGGCGTCGCCGATGAAGATAAGGATCGTGTAATCCCACGGCGCTGATGGAGCGGGTCGGAGCGAATCTCCAAGTGGGTGAACCCGACGGCAGCGTCGGGCACCACAGAGAAGTGTCGCGCCGTCGCAGGACTCTGCGCGAACGAGTAGTCGTACCAAGACACGCAATCAGCCAGGCCCTGCGCGGAAGCATCCATCGACACCCTGATCTCATGCGGGTTGGTGCAGTTCCCAACGTACTGCAGGTCGATCGAATAGTCGTCGCCGCCGCCCGGCTCGAGATCCTGACCGGTCATGGCCATCTTCACCATGTTGACGTCATCGGCGCTCAGGCCCCAGTAGTACGGTCTCCGCAGGTGACCGAGTACATGACGCTCTGGCTGTTGGGATACGAGAGGGACTGGGCGACTCTCCGATTGCCGCTCGCTCCCCAAAAGTGGCCGGCCGGTAGGTTGTTCACGTTCCGCGAGAAGGTGCTCGTTCCCACCGACGCAGTGTCGATGATGAAGGGGTCGTTGTCGTTCGTTCGGAACCAGGAGACGGACGGGGCTGCCCCGCCGCCCACGGCCATGTGGTAGTCGTCGTTCGAGCCGCGGATCCCATCGGCGCCCGCGTCCAGGGCATTCGACTGATTGGCGGCTTCGGCGGATCTCGTATAGCTCGTGTCCTCGAAAGACCCGTTCCAGTCGGTGTCCCAGAACCGGTTGATGTGGGCGAGCCCCATGGTGCAGTGCCCCACCTCGTGCAGCATGACAGAGGCCGCATCGTGGCGCGTTGAGGGCGTCGCCGTTTCCAGGACGCACCAGTCGTGGCAGTTGCGGGCCTTGGGCACGAGCGCCTCCCAGAGCTCGATGGCTCTCAAGAGCGCGGGCTCAAGGGCGATGTCCGCCGGCTCCAGGCAGATCCGGATCACCAGATTCGTCTCCGATCCCTGATATCCACTCGGGTGCGTGATGCCGAAGGCGGTCCCCTTGCACGGCGGGTTCACACCGCCACAGCCGACCGGCTGCGACTGCGGGATCGAAAGGTAGCAGCCATCAACCTGGTCGCATTTGGAGATGTTGATATACGAGCCCGCGAGCGCGACCCCAGGAGCACCCAGGAGGAGAATGAGTCCAACCGCCCATCTGTTTATTGGCGGCTCCCTTGGCTCCGGAGGAGCGCCTGGTTGAATGGCTCGGGGAAGTATCCCTCGAGCCTGGTGCGGAGGTCCACCGCCGCCTTCGCCTCGGTGAAGTCCGGGAACCGGTCCGCCAGAAGCGCCGGCGAACTCAAGTGGACGTCCGTCACAAAGGGGGCGCGAACGGCTTCCCCGCGGCGCTGGTAGCTGTCGAACTCGACTCTGAGGGCGACTTCCTCTCCATCCTCTACGCCTGGCTGCCTGCCACCGGCGACGGATAGGACGCGCTGTTGCGTGAGCTCCGCGAGGCGTGAGTTGACGACCGATCGGAGGATCTGCTCCACGTCGGCGGGCGGCAACTCCATTTCCTCTGAATGGACTACTGCAACGCCAGAGCGCACGATCTCGCGAACGAGGCGGCCATCCCCGAAGAGGCGATACCAAGGCGCAAACGGGTAGTCGCCTCCCGACACCCCCAGGAAAAGGATCTCTTGGCGGCCATTCCCGCTGACTCGGTACACGACCTCCGCGGTGACGGGCTTCGCGACAGCCGGGGCAACGCCTCTTGCCTCATCGGACTGGGCTACGCCACAGCCAAGTAGGCTCAGCAAGACGACCACGCTTCCGACAGGCTTACGCATGGGCTCTGCCTTGAAGGTGCGCCAAGGAGTCAACAAACGAGGGGGTTGTTTGGGTGGTCGGCGGCGACGCAGATGGGCACCAGGAGCTGGTTGCCGCCGGTCGAACTGGAGAAGGCGGGCGAGTGCACCACAGAGAACGGCTCGACGTAGGAAGGGTCGTCGGCGGGATCGCGCTGCGAGCGCTCCTTGATGAACAGGAAGGTGCCGGCATGGGCGGCGGGGACGTTGGAGAGCGCAACCGCCGCGAGGCAAAAGAAGGCGGGCCGTGGCAAGCGTACGGTTCGTCGGCGGGAAGGGTGAAGCGCGGAGCTTCGGCCGTGGCGCCCGCGCGAGTCCTGTGCGCAGCCAGCGGTCGTGCGCCGGCGGCCGCCACCACCACAAGGACAGCGATCATCGGCGACGGGACTCTCTGCATGAGGGACCTCCTGCCTACTTAGACGGCCGCGGCCGCCGAGATTCCCGTAGCCCGCGAAAGTGAACCCCGTGTAAGGTCGGGGTCTCGTCACCGCGCGCAGCCCCGGTGCCATTTCTGATTAGACGGCCATTGGTAGAAAGCTGGCGCGGTGGCCTCAGGGCCCCGGTTCCAGCATCCCTCTTTCCAACCGTGCGTGCGGATTTCCCGCACACGGCTGACCGATGGTCTTCTCAAGCCGCATGCACGGCTCCCGGGTAACGGATGGTACCGAGCAGCTTGAAGAGGCCGTGTTGCTCGACGAAGCGGTCGTGGGTCCACTCCCGGCTGTGGAAGGGGAGTCGCTTCCAGTCGCGCCGACGCCCGAGCAGCAGGCGCACGAGCCGCTCGCTGACGTACCGGTCGATGGCGCGAAAGTGCCGCGACGCATTCCCCGTCCGGAAGTAGTTGCACCAGCCACGCAGCAGTGGATTGAGGTCCTTGATGACCTCACGGATGTCGCGCATCCCCGACCGCTTGCGGCGGTCGGTGAGGTCGCGGATCCGCGAGCGCACGACAGCCCGCGGTCCCACTTCAGCCTCAGTACCTCTCGAATCTTGCGCTTCGATGTCCTCGCTCTGGGCATCAGCCCTCCCTTCGGGAGGCGTCAACCCCGTTGGCGAGGATCACCGCGGCGTCGACCGCGATCCCGACACCGATTCCGATCCAATGTGGACACCCGTTCCAATCCAACCTGGACACCGATTCCGACCAACCCCGGACACCGTCCGGATTCCGTCGGAATCCCTGTCCACTTTCAATCGGAACGCGTGTCCACTTTCAATCGGAATCGCTGGCCACTTTCGACCGGCGCAGGCCTTGGCGGCCGAATATCTGGGGCTCAGCCCCGCAACTCTGGAGACGCTCCGCGTTCGAGGCGGCGGGCCACCCTATTCAAAGCTCGGCCGGCGGGTCGTCCACTCGCGCGAAGACTTGGAGGCGTGGCTTGCCGAGCGCAAACACCCCTCGACCGCCGATCGCGGCGAATGAACGCCTACTCTCACGCGCGAGCGGCTTCCAGGACTCGCTTTCGGGCCGGAGCCTTACGGAATCCCTTACGGCGCCGCCAGGAGAGGCGCCGGCCTCGGGACCGGCGCCTCCTTCTAAGCTCTTGATTGTACGGTGGTTGGTTGAATGGTGCGCCCGGAAGGAGTCGAACCTCCAACCCTCAGATCCGTAGTCTGATGCTCTATCCAGTTGAGCTACGGGCGCACGGGATCGCCTGCGGCTGCGCATGGTAGCCGATGGGGGCGAGGGCGCGCAAGCTGCCCGGGGCGTCTGCCGGCCCTCTCCGGAGACCCTCGCCTCCTCGCCGCGATGCCTCGCTGGCGACCTCCGGGCGCCGGCCAGCGGGGGGGCCGCGGGCTACTCGATCAACCCCGCGAGGGGGGAGCTGGCGTTGGCGTAGAGCCTGGGCGCGATGCGTCCGGCGTGGGCGGCCAGCCAGCCCGCCTCGACCGCGAGCTGCATCGCCGTTGCCATCCGCACCGGGTCCTGGGCGCCGGCGACGCCGGTGTTCATCAGCACGCCGTCGGCGCCGAGCTCCATCGCCACGGCGGCGTCGGAGGCGGTGCCGACGCCGGCGTCGACGATCACCGGCACCGTCGCCTGCTCGACGATGATGCGCAGGTTGGCGGGGTTGCGGATCCCCATCCCGGAGCCGATGGGTGCCCCCAGCGGCATCACCGCGGCGGCGCCGAGCTCCGCGAGCCTCCGGCAGACCACCGGATCGTCGTTGGTGTAGGGGAGCACGACGAAGCCCTCGGCCACCAGCGTCTCGGTGGCGCGCAGCAGCTCGACGTTGTCGGGGAAGAGCGTCTTGCGGTCGCCGATCACCTCGAGCTTCACCCACTCCCAGCCGCCGAGCTCGCGCGCGAGGCGGGCGGTGCGAATCGCCTCCTCGGCGGTGTGGCAGCCGGCGGTGTTGGGCAGGAGCAGGTAGCGGCTCTGGTCGATGGCCTCGACGAGGTCCGCCTTGCCGTGCGCGTCGAAGGCGACCCGGCGGAGGGCAACGGTCACGATCTCGGTGCCCGAGGCCTCGAGCGCCGCCTGCATGGTGGCGAGATCGGTGTACTTGCCGGTGCCGAGGATGAGGCGCGAGCGGAAGGTGAGGCCGGCGAGCGCGAGCGGCTCGACGCCGGGGGTGATGAGCGCGGCGGCCATCGCCGCTATGTTACCCGCGCCGCCCCCCGCACGCAGACAAGAAGCGCTCCTCGAGCGCTTCGGAGTGCTGGCGATACCAGGCGCGAGCCTCGCGGATGTCGCGCTCCGCCGTCGGCTGAAAGACAAGCTTCATTCGAGCGGTCTGCGGAAGCTCGAGAGCACCTCCTCGCCCGGGATCACGTCATCAGGGTTCCGGCGGTAGTCCTCGAGGCGTTCGCGGACAAGCTCGCGATGCCACTCGGGAGTGGCGGCGCTCTCTTCGACGCTCTGCCAGAGGGCCGCGGCGAGCGCCAGGCGTTCCTCGGCCGGGAGCTCCCTGAGTGCCTGCTCCTGGATCGCCTCGATCTTCGTCATATCTCTGAAGTGTACGCCCGCCTCGAGCGCCGTCAACCGCGCCTTCGGTTAGAGCCGCAGGCTCTTCGCGAGCGCGTTGGCCACCTGGTCGGCCGCCCGGCGGAACTTCGGATCGGCACGCAGGTAGGTGCCGTGCGCCGAGCCGCTTGCCGGCGCGTGGCCGGCCAGATGTGCGCGCGAACGCTCCGCTCACCTTCACGCTGAAGACCCTCGACCCAGCCCACGAGAGTCTTGCGGCCCTTGGCCTCTCGGAGCGCGTCATCCGCGAGTTTGGGCTCGGCTTCTGCGCCCGCGGGCTTCTCAAAGGGCGGGTGGCGATCCCGATCCACAACGCGTCGGGCGAGCTCGTGGCCTACGCCGGTCTCGCCACCGGTCTCGCCGCGAGCGAGAGATACCTCTTTCCGCGAAGTTTCGGCCGGGGCTCGAGATCTTCAACCTGTACCGCCTGCGGGAGACCGGTGCCATTGCCGGGACCGTGTACCTCGCTCCGGAGATCCTCGGCGTCCTGCGGCTCGCCGCTGCCGGTTTCCCCCGGCTCGCAGGTCTCTTCGACGGCAGCCTCTCGGACCAGCAGGAGGCTCTGCTCCTCGCTCTCCTGCCGGAAGGTACCAGGGTCGTGCTGGTCGGCGCCGGTTTCGAGGCCAGCATCCTCGGCCGTCTCGCGCGCAGCTTCTCGCTCCGCAATCTGACCTCGGTCCCGCAGCAGTCCGATTCCGATCCATCTCCGGAGGTCGCATGCGCACTGTAACGGACGATCCCGCCCTGCGAGACGTGCCGGTTCTCTTCCCGCTCGGGCGGACTGTGATCACCCGCGCCGCGCTCACGGCGCTCTCGGACCGCGACGTGCTCCATGCCCTCCGCCGCCACGCAGCGGGCGATTGGGGGTGGTGCCGGGCGAGGACGGGCAGGCGAACGACGAGGCCCTCAGCCACGGCGGGCGCCTGCTCTCCGCCTACCTCGGAGGGGACGGCATCAAGTTCTGGCTCATCACCGAGGCGGACCGCAGCGCCACCACCATCCTGCTCCCCGCGGACTCTTGATCAGCTCGCCCCCACCGGGTCACCGGCGGGGGCTTTCTTCCGCGGTCCCGGCGAATGCTGCGAAGTGTTAGCCGGGAGGTGAAAAACGTGGGCGCCTGGGGCGCCCATGGAGAAAAGGGTGAGGCACGGAGGCTACCACTGCCCGCCCGAGAAGGCTCCCACCCCTCCGCGCTGCGCTCGCGCGTGGAAATCCGCCGCCCGCGTCCGTCCATACAGCCGTAGGGTTCCCCTCCTATCAAGAAGGGCTCTCCCTCAGTTCGAGTGGGTGGCTGAAGCCAGCTAAGAGCAGGTAGGGGAAGAGCTTGGACGCCAGAAGAGGAGCTTGAAAGGCGCACGGGATTCTGCTTCCCTGAGCGGTAACCAAACCGGCTCTCGGAAGAAGGAGGTCCCGTGCGCGCAACGACTCTAATGCGGAGGCTGCTGGGCATCGCGGAGGTGCAGGTCGAGGGGTTCTGTTCACGCTGTTGGGCGGCCTCGGCGCGGCGGTGAGGCCGCGCTGGCGACATTCGCGGTGTGGCGAATGCGGCAAGCGCGCTGCTCGCTATGACCGCCGGTCCCTGCGGCGCTGGCCGCACCTGTCGTATGGGCGCACGCGTGTGGAGCTCACCTACGAGCCGTGGCGCGTGAGCTGCCGGCGGTGCGGGGTGCGTATAGAGCGAGTGCCCTGGGCGGACCATGGGAGTCGATTCACTCGAGACTTCGAGGAGCTGGTTGCCTACTTCGCTCAGATCACCGACCCGACCAAGGTCACCGAACTGACCAGCATCTCGTGGGCGACGGTGGGCTCGATTGTCCAGCGCGTGGTGGCGCGACGCCTGGCTCCCGATCGGTTCGAAGGGCTCCGGTGCATGAGTTCAGCTACCGCAAGCACCACCGATACCTGACCGTGGTCGTCGACCACGACCGGCGCCGGTGGTGTGGGCGGCCGAAGGCCGCAGCGGCGAAGTCCTGGCGCGCTTCGCCGAGATTGGCCCTGAGCGTTGCGCCGCCATCGAGCTGGTCACGATGGACATGGCCGCCGGCTATCGTCGGGCAGTGGAGAGCTGCCTGCCCCAAGCCGAGATCGTCTACGACCGATTCCACGTTCAACGGCTCGCATCCGATGCGGTGGACCGCGTCCGGCGAGCGATAGTCCGAGAGCTCACGGCAGAGGAGGCAGAGGCGGCTCGGGCCATCAAGAACAGCCGCTACGCTCAGCTGAAGAACCCCTGGAACCTCGAGCCGACGGAGCCCGACAAGCTCAGCACCATCCAGGCAACGAACCAGCCTCTCTATCGCGCCTATCTGCTCAAAGAGGCCCTCGCTGACGCTCTCGACTACCGCCGGTGGCGCGCGCGAGACGCGCACTCGAGAATTGGCTCGCCTGGGCCTCGCGCTCTGGACTCAAACCGTTCATCCGTGTCGCTCGCACCATTCGCAAGGACCTCGACGGAATCCTCGCCTACGTCCGAAACGCGGCTCACCAACGGCTTCACCGAAGGCACCAACAACAAGCTGCGCCTCGTTGCTCGACGCGCCCTCGGCTTCCACTCACCTCAGCCCCTTATCGCCATGCTCTTCCTCACCTGAGGCGGCATCAAGCTCACCCCTCCGCTACCCACCTGAAGTTTAGGAGAGGCTCAAGAAGGAGGTGTCTCTTGCTGCGACGATGGCCGCTCACTGCATTGGGAGTCGCGGGAGTGCTCTTTGCGGGCTTGGGCTGCGCGCAACAGCCCGGCCAGGCACAGACCAAGCCGGGCGAGGTGAGCTACCGAGTAAGCCCGGAGCCGACCGAGGAGATCCTCGCGGTATCTACCCCACTCGGCGGGACCCCGTTCGCCCTCCAGTATCACCTGTACGGTGACGGGCGATTGGTCCGGGAGATCACGGAAGCCGCCGGCCCTACTCGAGGGAAGGTGATGGCGCAGGATGAGGCCAACCTGACGCCGCACGACGTCGAAAAGATCATGAAGCCGCTAGCAGCCTCCCGGCTTCCGGAGCTCACTCCGGCGCGACTGAAAGAACGGACCAAGGGGCAGGACCGCAGCTCTGTCGCGACCGAGGGAGTAACTGTCCAAATCCGGTTCAGGTTCGAAAGATACGAGAGCCCTAGCAAATCTGCCACCACTCCCTTTGAGTCGACCGTTTCGATCTACGAGCCCGGCTACTTTGCCGGTGTCAATCCCGACTTCGCGGAAGCGCGCGCGGTCTCGGATATTTTCGGCAGACTCGATACGTACCTGCCTCGGTCATTGAAGGATGCGCTGGCGGGCAAATCGGTGGCGAAGCCATGAGAATTGCGCGACTCTTTGGTGTCCTCGTTCTCGCCGCTGCTTCGCCAGTCTGGGCTGGCGCATTCGTACACATCGAAGACTGCAGCGGGTGCTATCACCCTGATGGCTCTCAAAACCGGACCTGTCAGAGGCCGAGGCCCTTCACGAGCGCATTCGCCACTTAATCCGCCGCTCGCCGGAACTTCGGGTCCGCATGCAGGTAGACGCCATGGGAGGAATCTCGGGCGGCAGCGTGGCCGGCGAGCACGCGGCGAACATCGTCGCCAATGTCGAGTGCGGCCCCGGTGGTCACCCACGTATGCCGCGCGTCATACAGGCGCCGCCCGGTCGAAAGCCCTGCTCCGCGCGCACGCGCTTCCAGACGTTTCCCAGGCCATGCCAGTCGTCTTCGCCCCCCACCGGCTGCCCCTCTTGCCGGCCGGGAAAGATGAACTCGCCAAGGTGCGGCAGCGCGCGGATGAGCTTCTCGGCTCTCGTCGGTAAGACGGCGCACCGCTGTCCGGTCTTTCTCTCCTCCAGGTAGAGGATGCCTCCGGGCCGCAAATCCGACCAGCGAAGCGTACAGACCTCTGAGGGGCGGAGGCCGGAGAGCAGGTAGACGGTGAGCGCTCCGCGGAGGATCGGGTCGGGCTCCTTCTTGAGCGCCGCGCCGATCGCCTTGAGCTCGGCCTTGGAGAACGGTCTTCCGGCCTTGCGCTCGGGGTGGCGCTCGTGATCCGCGGCCGGGTTCGCAGCGCCCCGCTCCAGCAAGCCGCACTGCTTCGCGAAGTTCAGCGCCTTCCGGAGGGCGGCGAGCGCGCGATTCGCCTGGGTGGGCGTGGCTTCCCCGAGGACGCGATGCCAACGGTCGATCTGATCCCAGGTCAGGGAGCCAAGGGGCGTGGTGGCGCCGAGCCGGGGCAGGATGAGTCGCTCGAAGGCGTCCTTCAGATTGCGCTGGTGGCCATTGCTGCGGCGGGGCAGGTGGTCTGCCTGGAACTTCTTCCAGAGTGCCCCAAGCGTGGGTTCGCCCGCTGCCTCCACATCCTCCTCCGCGGGGTCGCTGCGCTGTTCCACCTGTCGCCGCAGGTCCGCCACCTTCTGGCGGGCCTTCGTGAGATCGAACTCCGTGGGGTAGGCACCGAGGGTCATGCGGCGCTCTCTGCCGCCCATGGAGTAGCGGTAGACCCAGCTCTTCAGGCCTCGGCTCGTGATCCGCAGCCCCAGGCCGCGGGTGTCCTTGTCCCAGAGGAAGACCTGTTGTTTCTTGTGATCGGCGGTGGCAGAGGCCACGTTCTCGTCGGTGAGACGCTTCAGCACGGCAGCAGCCCTCCTGGCCAGCCCCGAAAATCCGTAAGGGATTCCGTAAGGCTTTGGCCGGTATCTCGGGTTGGAAAATCTGCTGACTCAAGTATGCTCGAGTCTGATTCCAGCCCGCAAGACTCTGCTGGAGAGTGATTTATGCGCCGAGGCGCGGATCCGCCGGCGGCAGTCTCAACTTACGGCAAACCACGGTTACGAGACTACGGATCTGAGGGTTGGAGGTTCGACTCCTTCCGGGCGCACCACCTCCTGCCTTTCCCCGGAACGTCGCCACTTCAACGTCGCCACTTCGCGCTCCGCCGGCAGTCTCGACGCCGGCGTCCCGAGCTCCGAGAGGTCGAGGGATCGGGGCGGGACCTGTCCGGGGCCCTTGGCAAACGCCGGGCTTCCTGGCAGGCTCTCGCCCCAGCGATCGACTGACCTTCCGACCCCGGGTCGGAAAAAGGAGCCTCACATGGCAAGCCGTCGCACCATCGCGGCGTGGAGCTTGGCCGTGCTCTGCGCCACCGGCGTGGTGTACGCCCAGGGGAATCCCTACGGAAAGCTCACCGGCACCGTCACCGCGGGGGAGGCGGCGACCCCGCTGGCGGGGGTGGTGGTCACCGTGACCTCGCCCCAGCTTCAGGGGCAACGCACCGCCACCACCACGGCTGCGGGCGAGTACCTCTTCGCCGCGCTGCCACCGGGCGATTACCAGGTGAGCTTCGACGCGCAGGGGATGGCCTCGGTCAAGAAGCAGGTGCGGCTCGCCGCCGCCCAGACCTCGACCCTTGACGCGGTGATGGACCTGCCGAGCGTCAGCGAGGAGATCGTCGTCACCGGTGCGCAGTCGGACATCGCCTCGGTGGTCTCCGAGGGCGCCCAGAGCCAGGTCACCTACAGCAAGCCGCTGGTGGACGCGCTGCCCGCCGGGCGCACCATCAACCAGATCGTCGCCCTGGCGCCCGGTGTCCAGCCGAACGGGCCCACCAAGGACTCCGGGACCGGCCTCTCCAACATCACCATCTCCGGCGCCGCCTCGTACGAGAACCTCTTCATGCTCAACGGGGTGGTGCTCAACGAGAACATCCGCGGCCAGGCCTTCGACCTCTTCATCGAGGACGCCATCCAGGAGACCACCACCGCCGCCTCCGGCATCTCGGCCGAGTACGGCCGCTTCTCCGGCGGTGTGGTCAACGTCATCACCAAGTCCGGGGGCAACGACTTCTCGGGCTCCTTCCGGGTGACCTTCAACAACCAGAAGTGGGAGAACCGGACCCAGCTCACCAACAGCCAGACCGACAAGGTCATCCCCACCTACGAGGCCACCTTCGGCGGGCCCCTGCTCCGCGACCGGCTCTGGTTCTTCGGCGCCGGCCGCTCGCGCAAGCAGGACTCGTCGCAGACCACCGCCGCTCCCACCCTGATCGCCTTCCAGAACGTGCGCGACCAGCAGCGCTACGAGGGGAAGCTCACCGCCACCCTCACCCCCCGCCACACCCTGTTCGGGACCTACAGCAAGATCGACGACACCGAGGACGGCAACTTCTTCGGCACCATCCTCGACACCGCCAGCCTGGTCAACCGCAGCACGCCGCAGGAGCTGTGGTCGGTCAACTACACCGGCTCCCTCACCGACAACCTGCTGCTCTCCGGCCAGTACTCCGAGCGCACCTTCAGCTTCGTCAACTCGGGGGCGACGTCGACGGACCTCATCTCCGGCACCCTCCTCCTCGACCGCTCCCGCGGCAGTGCGCGCTACCACTCGCCGACCTTCTGCGGCATCTGCCGGCCCGAGGACCGCAACAACAAGAACGGCGTGCTCAAGGCCTCCTACTTCCTCTCCACGCCGAGCTTCGGCTCGCACGACCTGGTCGCGGGCTACGACAACTTCGACGACATCCGCGCCGCCGACAACCACCAGTCGGGCAGCGACTGGCGCATCCTCGGCACCTCGGCCACCATCACCGGGGACGACATCTCGCCGACATTCCTCGGCGATGGCAGCACGATCTTCCAGTTCAACCCCATCTTCCTCGAGACGCGGGGCACCGACTTCGTCACCGAGTCGGTCTACGCCAACGACACCTGGCGGTTCTCCGACCACTGGACCTTCAACCTCGGCCTGCGCTACGACAAGAACGACGGCAAGAACGCGGCCGGCCAGAAGGTCGCCCGCGACTCCAACGTCAGCCCGCGCCTGGCCGCCGCCTTCGACCCGCAGGGCAGCGGCAAGTGGATCTTCCACGCCGGCTACGGCAAGTACGTGGCGGCGCTCGCCAACAGCATCGGTGACAGCAGCTCCGCGGGCGGCGTGCCGGCGGCCTTCCAGTGGCTCTATCACGGCCCCGATCTCATCGGCCTCAGCCAGGACGACGCCATTCGCGCCGCCTTCGACTGGTTCACTGCCGCCAACGGCGGCCTGCCGACCACCGACAACCCGCTGGGCGGCGGCCTGCAGCCGGTCGTGGCCGCCAGCATCCCGGGCGTGAACGCGGTGATCCGCGGCTCGCTGAGCTCACCCAACGTCCAGGAGTACTCCCTCGGCGTCTCCGCCCGCATCGGCGCCCGCGGCGTGGTGCGCGCCGACCTCGTGCGGCGCGACTGGCGCGACTTCTACCACCAGCGGACCGACCTCTCCACCGGCCAGGTGCAGGGCCAGGTCGGCACCGTGGTGCAGCGCTTCGACCTCACGGTGATCGAGAACAACAACAGCCTCTACGAGCGCACCTACGACGGTCTGCACACGGCGTTCAACTTCCAGCCTCTCCCCAAGCTCTCACTGGGGGGCACCTGGACGTTCTCGAAGTCCGAGGGCAACTACAACGGCGAGACCCAGGGCAGCGGCCCGGTACCGGGTGGGCTGGGCAACTATCCGGAGTACTTCGACGCCAGCTGGAGCTCGCCCAAGGGGCCGCTGTCGATCGACCAGCGGCATCGCATCTCGCTCTACGGCGTCTACCAGCTGGTGTCGACGCCGCGGCACACCTTGGGCGTGAGCCTGCTCCAGTTCTACGGCTCGGGCCACCCTTACGAGGCGGTGGGCACCGTCCGCACCGGTCCCTTCGTCACCAACCCCGGCTACCTCAACCCGCCGGTGCGCGAGGCCTACTTCTTCAGCAAGCGCGGCGCCTTCACCACGCCGTCGATCACCCACACCGACGTGGCGCTCAACTACGACCTCCGGCTGGCGCGCGCCGATCTGTTCCTCAAGGGGGAGATGGTCAACGTCTTCGACGAGGAGAAGGTCGACACCACGGACGTGCGCTACTTCAACACCAGCGTCCTCACCGCCGACAACAACGCGCTGTGCCCAGGCTCCCCGACCGGCCGCTGCCTGCCCTTCAACCCCTTCACCGAGAAGCCGGTCGAGGGCGTCAACTACGTCAAGGGACCGAGCTTCGGCAAGCCGATCAACGCGCTCGGCTTCCAGCAGCCGCGCACGTATCGCTTCTACGTCGGCTTCCGCTTCTGATCGCCTAGACGATTCGTCCGCAACGATCTGCATCCCCGCGGTGCGCTCGAGGGCGAGCGCCCGTGGGGAGCGCGGGCGACCGGGCCGGGACCCTGCTGGCGCCGCGGCGGTCCGAGATGCCGTCGGGGCACCGGGCCGCTGGCGGCGGCGATGTTGTCCTCGAGGGCGCGGCGCGGCGAGCGTGCGGCGCAGCCAGGGTGGAAAGCCGCGCGCGAAGGACACCGGCCGTCGGCGCGCGGCGAGGCGTCTCTCGTGCGCAGCTGGCGGGGTTGGTGCGCGGGCTAGAATGCCGCTCTCCCGGCCAACCAGCCATGAGCAACACTCGCGACGGGCGATCGGAGACTGATGTCGCGGTGGCGGTCGCCGCCGTGCCTCCGGTCGCCACCAGCGGTGCCTCGGCCTCGCCCGGCGCCGAGGGCGAGGCCCGCCTGCGTCCGTGGCCTCGGCCTCTGGGACGCCACGCTGCTCACCATCGGCGCGATCGTCGGCACCGGCATCTTCCTCACCACCAGCGACATCGCCCGCGCCCTGCCGCACCCGGGGCTGATCCTGCTGGTGTGGCTGGTGGGCGGCCTGCTCACCCTCGCCGGCGCCCTCACCTATGCCGAGCTGGGGGTGATGTTCCCGCGCGCCGGCGGCATCTACACGTTCCTCAAGGAGGCCTACGGGCCGCTCTGGGGCTTCCTCTTCGGCTGGGGCTGCTTCCTGGTGATCATGTCGGGCGGCCATCGCCGCCCTGGCGGTGGGCTTCGGCGAGTACCTGGGCAGCTTCTTCCCCTTCTTCGCGATCCAGCACGTGCTGCTGGCGGCGCCGCCGCTCGGCTGCTGGCACTGGACGCTGAGCGGCGGCCAGCTGGCGGCGGTGCTCGCGATCCTCGTGCTCACGGTCATCAACTACTTCGGCGTGCGCGCCGGCGCCGGGGTGCAGAACGTGCTCACCGCCGTCAAGGTCGGCGCCATGCGGCGTCTTCGTCGTTTTCGGCCTCGCCTGGCGCCGGCGCGACCGCCGGTCGGCACTGGGCCGCCGCTGCCGCCGGCGGCGCGCTGCTCGCCGCCTTCGGGGTCGGCATGATCGCCGCCCTGTGGACCTACGACGGCTGGTACGGCCTCACCTTCTCGGCCGGCGAGCTGCGCAACCCGGCCCGCAACCTGCCGCGCGGGCTCATCGCCGGCACCCTGCGTCGTCGATGGCCCTGTACCTGCTGCCTCAACGTCGTCTACCTGCGCGCCCTGCCGCTGGCGCCTGCTCGCCGCCACGCCGCGCGTCGCCGAGGCGGCGGCCGCCGCGCTGTTCGGGCGCCGGCGGCACGCTGGATGGCGGGCGCGGTGGTGGTGCTCGACCTTCGGCTGCCTGGCGGCGAGCCATCCTCTACAGCTCGCGCATCTACCATGCCGATGGCCGAGGACGGCGTCTTCTTCCGCTCGCTGGCGCGCCGTCCACCCCCGCTTCCACGCGCCGGTGGCGAGCCTGTGGGCGCAGAGCGGATGGGCCATCGTGCTCACCGTGTCGGGCACCTACGAGCAGCTCTACACCTATGTCGTCTTCGCGCCGTCGTCTTCCACGTCGCCTACCGGCGGCGGCGGTCTTCGTGCTGCGGCGGCGGCGCGCCCGAGCTGCCCCGCCCCTACCGCGTCTGGGGCTACCCGGCGGTGCCGGTGCTCTTCATCGCCGCCTGCCTGCTGCTGATGGGCAACACCCTGTGGGAGAAGCCGGCGGAGTCGCTGCTCGGCACCGGCCTGCTGGCGCTCGGCGTGCCCGCCTACCTGATGTTCCGTGCGCGCTCCCGCGCCGCAGCACGGAACGGCGTGGGCTGACGCCGCGGGCGACGGCGTGAGCGGAACCCGCTTGCCGGTATCGCGCTCCGCCTGCAGGCCTGCGACCGGCGGCAGCCGGCGGCGACCCATGCCGCTCCTCTCCAGCCGGCCATGAGCGCGCGCTGCTGCTACTTCCTGCAGACGCACCGCGACCCCGAGCAGGTCTACCGGCTGGTGCGCACGTTGCGCCGCGGCAGCCCGCGGGCGGTGATCGTCGTACAGCACAACTTCGGCGCCGGGCCCCTCGACTGGGAGCCGCTCGCCGCGATGGCGGACGTGCACCTGCTGCGGCTGCCCTACCCCCAGCTGCGCGGGAGTTGGTCGTGCCAGGTGCAGCCGACGCTCGACGCCATCGCCTGGCTCGAGCGCGAGGGCATCGGCTACGACTGGCTGGTGACGCTCACCGGGCAGGACTACCCGGTGATGCCGCTCCCGGCGAGCGAACGGCAGCTGCGCGAGAGCGGCAGCGATGCCTTCCTCAGGCACTGGGAGATCCACTCTCCCGCGAGCCCCTGGCCGCTCCACAAGCCTCGTCGCCGTTACTTCTACCGCTATCGTCGTCTTGCCGGAAGGGAGCGCCTGCTGCGGCTGCTGCGTCCGCTCTCGCGTCTCGTTTCCGGCGTCCACATCTCGCTGTTCTACGGACCCTACGCCGGGGTGCGCGCGTGGTGGACGCCGTTCCGCGGCGGCTTCCGTTGCTACGGCGGCTGGGCCTGGGGGGCGCTGCGGCGCGAGGCGGCGCGCTTCGTCATCGCCGAGCTCGCCGCCAAACCGGCGCTCCTCGAGCTCTACCGTCACACCATGTCGCCCGAGGAGTCGATCCTGCAGACGCTGCTCTGCAACAGCGGGCGCTTCCGGCTCGACGACGACGACCGGCGCTACCTCGACTACACGGGCACGACGACGGGGTCGCCACGCACGCTCGGCGTCGCCGACCTGCCGGTGCTGGCCAGCGGTCGCTACTGGTTCGCCCGCAAGTTCGACCCTGGCGTCGACCTCGCGGTGCTCGACCGCATCGACGGCGAGCTGCTCGGCGGCGCCGGCTGAGGAGCCCGCCTCACCCGGGGGCCGGCCGCCGGGCGCCGCGCAGCGCCGCCAGCAACTCGGGAAGCGGCAGGGTGTTGAGCACGTCGCCGGCAGTGAGCCAGCCACGACGCGCCTGGTCGACCCCCCAGCGCAGGTTGTCGAGCTCGTGCTCGCGGTGGGCATCGGTGGAGACGACGACGCGGCAACCGAGGGCGCGCGCGCGGCGCAGCAGGCCGCCTTCGAGGTCGAGCCGCTGGGGGGAGGCGTTGGCCTCGACCGCCACGCCGCGCGCCGCCGCCCTGGCGAGGATCGCCTCCCAGTCGGCATCGACGGCGGCGCGGCGGCCGAGGCGGCGAGCCGTCGGGTGGGCGAGGATCGCCACCCGCGGATGGTCGAGGGCGCGCAGGTAGCGTTGCGTCTGCGCCTCGCGCGAGAGCTGCAGCCGTGTATGCACCGCGGCGAGCACGAGGTCGAGCGGCGCGAGCTGGTCGTCGGTGAGCGGCAGTGTGCCGTCCGCGAGCACGTCGAGCTCGAGCCCGTGCAGCACCTGGATCTCGGGATGGCGCGCCCGCACCGCCACCACCTCGGCGTGCTGGGCGCGCAGCGCCGAGCCGTCGAGGCCGCGCACCACCGGCAACCCGGGCCCGTGGTCGGTGAGAGCGCAGTACTGGTGGCCCCGCGCGGCGCAGGCGGCGACCATCGCCTCGAGCTCGGCGCGGCCGTCGGACCAGGTGGTGTGCATCTGCAGGTCGCCGCGCAGCTCGTCGACGCGCAGAAGCGCCGGCAGGGTCCCGGCCTCGGCGGCGGCGAGCTCCCCCGCGTCCTCACGCAGCTCGGGCGGGATCCAGGCGAGCCCGAGGGTGGCGTAGACCTCCTCCTCGCTGGCGCCGGCGAGGCGCTCCCCCTCGCCCTCGCGGCCAGCCTTGGCGCGGCGCGCGCCGAACAGCCCCCACTCGGAGAGCTTCCAGCCGCGGGAGGCGGCACGCGAGCGCAGTGCCACGTTGTGGGCCTTGCTGCCGGTGAGGTAGATCCAGGCGGCGCCGAAGCTCGCCGGCGGCACCACCCGCAGGTCGACCTGCACGCCGCGCCGCAGCACGATGGTGGCGCGCGTGTCGCCCACCCCCTCGACGCGCGCCGTGCGGTGCCAGCCGGTGAAGGCGGCGAGCGCCCGCGGCGGGTCGGTGGCGGCGGCGACGACGTCGACGTCACCCACCGTGGCGAGGCGGCGGCGAAAGCTCCCGGCCGCCTCGACGCGCACGACGCCGGGCACCGCTCGCAGGTGGGGGAGCAGGTCGGCGAGAACCACCTCGGCGGCGGGGAGGAGCAGCCGGCGACCGGCGGCGCGGCGTTCGGTGAGCACCGTCAGCAGCCGCGTCTGGCTCGTCACGCCGAAGCCGGGGAGGGCGGCGAGCCTGCCGCTCGCGGCGGCGATCTCGAGGTCGGCGAGGGTGGCGATGCCGAGCCGCTCCCACAGCAGGCGGGCGCGCTTTTCGCCGAGGCCGGGCAGCCGCATCAGCTCGAGCAGCGACGGCGGTGCGCTCTGTGGCAGCGCCTCGAGCCGCGCCAGCCGGCCGGTGGTGACGAGCTCGCGGATGCAGGCGGCGATCTCGCGGCCGACGCCGGGCAGCGCTGTCGGGTCGCCGCCCGTGGCGAGGAGCCGCTCCATCGACACCGGGTGCCCCTCCACGGTGCGCGCGGCTCGCCGAAAGGCGCGCACCTTGAAGGGGTTCTCGCGCTCGACCTGCAGCTGGTCGGCGAGGCGGTCGAGGGCGTCGGCGATCTCGAGGTTGGTCAATGTCGCGGCCTGGGCAGCTCGGGTAGGCCGGGGAGACTCTACGCGCTCCCGTCCCGGCTGGAGGCCGGAGCTTCGAGTGGTTCTCCAACGTGCGACTGCGCCCGGGCGTGCACCCCAGGAGAGAGGGGCTGGTGGGCCCCTGGCAGGGCACCCTCTACCTGCCGCTGCGCAGGGGGAGCAACGAGCTGGTGCTGGCGGTGGCGGACGTCTTCGGCGGCTGGGGGATGGATGGCCCAGCTCCCCGAGCCAGACGGTCTCCGGCTGACACCCTAGGGGTCACGGGTGGCTGCGGCCCCCACGTGGACACCCGAGCGGGCTCGCAGGTGGCAACCGCTTGAAAGCTCTGGCGGCGGCGGCTAACCTACGCCGCTCGGCGCCGGCCGTCCCTGCCCAGAGCCCCGTACCCGATGAGCGACCTCGCCCTCGCCTCGCCCGACCGGGCCGCTGGTGCCGCCTCGCGACCGGCGGCGGCGGCCGTGGTGTGGCAGTGGCGTCGTGACGACGAGGGTGCAGGGGAGCTCGCCCGTCGGGCCGCGGCCGCGCGCCGCAAGGGAGCGCTCGGCGGCATCGTCGGGCTGGCGGTGGCGAGCGGGCTCTACTTCTGGAAGCCGCAGGCGGCGATGGTGGTGGCGGCGGTAGCGCTGGCGACGACGCTGCTCGCCCTGGCCTCGCCGCTCGGCGGCTTCCAGCGCCTGAGCCGCGCTCTCGACACCTTCGGCCGCGGTGTGGGCACTGTGAGCACCTGGCTGCTGATGGGCCTCGCCTACTACCTGCTCTTCCTCCCCCTTGGGCTGCTGCTGCGCGCCACCGGCAAGCTGCGCATCTCGCGCGGCCCCGACCCGCGTTGCGCCTCCTACTGGGTCGAGCCGGCGGCGCCGCCGCCGAGCCTCGACGGCTATCGCAAGCCCTTCTGAGCCGCCCGCTCCCCGGCGATGAAGCTCCTCGGCATCAGCTGCTGGTACCACGACTCGCGCCGCGTGCCTGCTCGAGGATGGGCGCATCGTCGCGGCCGCGCAGGAGGAGCGCTTCACGCGCAAGAAGCACGACGAGCGGTTCCCGCACCGACGCCGTGCGCTACTGCCTGGCGGAGGCCGGCATGCGGCCGGCCTCGACGCCGTCGCCTTCTACGACAAGCCGCTGCTCAAGCTCCACCGCATCCTCGAGACGTACCTCGGCGACCGCGCCCCGGGGGCTGCGCGCGGTTCATGCAAGCCATGCCGGTGTGGCTCGCGCGACAAGCTCTGGATCGCGCCGATGATCGAGGAGGCGCTCGAAGCTCGGCGCGGCGAGCACCCGAAGGTGTCTTCTCCGAGCACCACCAGTCGCACGCGGCGAGCGCCTTCTACCCTTCGCCGTTCGAGGAGGCCGCGGTGCTGACGCTCGACGGCGTCGGCGAGTGGGCGACGGCGACCATCGGCGTCGGCGAGGGGCCGCGAGCTGCGCCTGCTCGAGGAGCTCCCCTTCCCGCACTCCCTCGGCCTGCTCTACTCGCGTTCACCTACTTCACCGGCTTCAAGGTCAACTCGCGGCGAGTACAAGCTGATGGGCCTCGCGCCCTACGGCGAGCCGCAAGTACGCCGAAGCTCATCCTCGACCAGCTCGTCGACCTCAAGCGACGACGGCTCGTTCCGGCTCGACATGCGACTACTTCGGCTACCTCGACGGCCTGCGCATGACGAACGCGCGCTTCGACGCGCTGTTCGGCGGACCGGCGCGCAAGCCCGAGGCGCGCATCACGCGGCGCGAGATGGACCTCGCCGCCTCGATCCAGGAGGTGACCGAGGAGATCGTGCTGCGCGTCGCGCGGCACGCCCGCGAGCTGACGGGCAAGGAAAGCTCTGCCTCGCGGGCGGCGTGGCGCTCAACTGCGTCGCCAACGGGCGGCTGCTGCGCGAGGGGCATCTTCGAGGACATCTGGATCCAGCCGGCGGCCGGCGACGCGGGCGGTGCGCTGGGCGCCGCCGCTCGTCGTCTACTACGCGGACTCGACGAGCGCGCGCGCCGCGCCGACGGCACGCGACGGCATGCAGCGGCGCGTACCTCGGGCCCGGAGTTCCCGCGCGGCGCAGATCCGCGCGTACCTCGACGCCGCACGGCTAGCCCTACGAGGCGCTCGCGGACGAGCGAGTGGGCGGCGCGCGTCGCCGCGCTCATCGCCGAGGAGAAGGTCGTCGGCCTGCTTCCAGGGCCGGATGGAGTTCGGCCCGCGCGCGCTCGGGCGCGCGCTCGATCCTCGGCGACCCGCGCTCGGCGAAGATGCAGTCGATGATGAACCTGAAGATCAAGTACCGCGAGAGCTTCCGCCCGTTCGCGCCAGCGTGCTCGAGGAGCGCGTCGGGGACTACTTCGAGCTCGACCGCCCCTCGCCCTACATGCTGCTGGTCGCCGACGTGCGTGCAGAGCGGCGCACGACGGCGAGCAACGAGCGCACCCGGACGACCTGCTCGAGTGGGTCAACCGGCGCCGCTCCGACATCCCCGCTATCACGCACGTCGACTACTCGGCGCGCATCCAGACCGTGCACGCGGCGACAACCCCGGCTACCACGCCTGCTCACCGCGTTCGGGCGCTCACCGGCTGCGCGGTGCTGGTCAACACCAGCTTCAACGTGCGCGGCGAGCCGATCGTGTGCACGCCCGAGGACGCCTACCGCTGCTTCATGCGCACCGAGATGGACTATCTGGTGCTGGGGCCGTTCCTGCTCGCCAAGGCCGCGCAGCCGAAGATGGTGGAGGGGATCGACTGGAAGCAGGAGTACGCGCTCGACGAGGTAGCATGCGGCCCTGCGCGGGCGGAGCCTCCGGTCCGTGCCGCGACCGCGGCCGTCGGCCATCGAGGTATTGGGCCGGCATGGCCGGGTGAGGCCGCCGGCTATACTCCATCGTGGAGAGTGTGGTGGAGAGGATCAGGAGACCATGGCGAAGATCGGCTACCTCGGCTCCCTGTTGCGGGACGTCTTCGAGTTCGCGCGGCAGAACAAGGTGTACTGGATCGTGCCGTTCGTCCTCGTGCTGGGGCTCCTCATCCTGCTGGTGGTGACCAGCCAGGCGACGGCGCCGTTCATCTACACGCTGTTCTAGGCCGCCGTCCGGTCTCCGCGCACCCAGTCTTTCGGGACGCCACTCGGGACGCACGCTTGCGGCAGCCGGCCCTGCCTGTCGCTCCTGGCTCCCGGCCGCGCCGCTACGCTCTCCCCGCCGCGCTGCTGCTCGTGCAGCTGGCGCTGGCGCTGGCGAGCGCCGTCCACCTCTCGACCACCTACGACGAGCCGGGACACCTGCGCTACGGCCGCCAGCTCCTGCGCGGCGACGCCCACCGCTTCGACGACAGCAAGATGCCGGTGTCGGCGCTCAACGCCCTGCCGGGAGCGATCGCCCACGCGCTGCCCGCGGGCGGGCTGCGCTCGGCGCTCGCCAGCGCTTTCGCGGCGCGGCTGCCCACCGTGCTCGCGATGCTGGGGCTCTCGGCTCTCGTGTGGTGGTGGTCGCGGCGGCTGTGGGGGGAGAGGGGCGCCCTGCTCTCGCTCGTGCTCTGCGCCTTCGATCCCAACCTGCTCGCGCACGGGCGGCTGGTGACTACCGACCTCTACGCCGCGCTCGCCTTCGCGGTCGTGCTCTACCTGGCCTGGCGCTTCGCGGAGGCTCCGACGACCGGCCGCGGCCTCGCCACCGCCTTCGCCCTCGGCGTCGCCCAGGTCGTCAAGTACAGCGCCGTGCTCCTGGTGCCGCTGCTGCTCCTGCTCGCCGTCGTGCGCTGGGGCCGAGAGCTGCTCGCGGCCCAGGGTGCGCGGCGGACACCACCAGCCCCCGACCCCGCCGGGAAGGGTGAGACCGCCGAGAGCGCGCCGTCCCGTCCACCGTCCTGGCGCGCCCTCGGCCACGCCGTCGCCTGGGCGGCGCTGTTCGCCCTCGTCGGCCTGCTGGTGATCGACCTCGCCTTCCTCGGCGAGGGCACCGGCACCCGCTTCGGGAGCTACCACTTCCGCTCGGCGACCATGCAGCGGGCGCAGCGGCGCTGGCCCCAGCTCACCGGCGTGAGGGTGCCGCTGCCCTACCCCTGGCTCGAGGGGCTCGACTGGGTGCACCACCGTGAGCGCAGCGGCGAGGGCTATGGCCCCACCTACCTGCGCGGCGAGCGTCGCGAGAGCGGAGGCTTCGCCGGGTACTACCTGTGGGTGTGGCTCTACAAGGTGCCGCTGGCCACCCAGGCGCTGCTGCTCGCGGCGGTGGTGGTGGCCTGGCGACGGCGGCGGCGGCTGCGCTGGCGCCACGACCTCGCCTTCCTGCTGCTGCCGCCGCTCGGGCTCGCCGTCTTCCTCAACTTCTTCTTCGCCGCCCAGATGGGGGTGCGCTACTCGCTGCTGTTGTTCCCGCCGCTCTACGTCTTCGCCGGCGTGCTGCTCGCCGGCGCCGCGCCGCTGCCGCGACCGGCGCGCTGGGGGATCGGCGCCGCGTGCGCGTGGCTGGTGCTCTCGGTGCTCTCCTGGCACCCCTTCTACCTGAGCTACTTCAACGAGCTGCTGCCCGACCGCAAGCTCGCCTGGCGCGTGCTCGCCGACTCCAACCTCGACTGGGGCCAGAGCGAGTGGTACCTGCGCCGCTGGCTGGCGGCGCACCCCGACGCGGTGCGCGAGCCGCGACGGCCGCGCACCGGGCTCCTCGTCGTGCGCGCCAACTTCCTCACCGGCGTGCTCGGCGACGACCGCTTCGCCTGGCTGCGGCGGCTGACGCCGGTCGACGAGGTCGGCTACTCGTACCTCGTCTTCCGGGTCGGTCCGAGCGACCTGCCGCCGACGAGGGAGCCGCGCCCGGGCGGCGCCCCCTGAGCCACCAGCGCCACCGCGGGGGGCGCGCCCCTCAGTGCACGTAACCGAGGTTCTTGAGCCCCTCGCGTGTCTCGTTGTCCATGGTGACGACCTTGTGGCGCGCGGGGTGCAGGTCGTGGTCCCAACCCACGAGCAGCTTGCGCATGGCGGCGAGCCGGGTGCGCCTCTCCGGCGCCATGTTGTGCTGCTCGGTGGGGTCCTTGGCGAGGTCATAGAGCTCGAAGCCGCCGCCGCTGCGGGCGACGATCAACTTCCAGCGCCCCTGGTTGACGGCGATCTGGTCCACGCCCTCGGAGACGGCCAAACGGTTGGGCTCGTCGTGGCGCTCGCCGCGCAGCCAGGGGACGAGGCTCACGGTGCCGACCGGCAGGTCCCTCACGCCGGCGGCGTCGAGGAAGGTGGCCGCGGTGTTGCGCTGCTCGGTGAGGCCGTCGACCACCTGGTCGGCCGGTGCCTTCCAGGCGGCGGGTGGCTTCCACACCAGCGGCACGTGCAGCAGCTCGTTGTAGAGCGACTGGCCGTGGAAGGAGCCGCCGTGCTCGCCGAACTCCTCGCCGTGGTCGCCGGTGAGCAGGATGAGGGTGTTGTCGTAGACGCCGCGGCGCTGGAGCTCGGCGAGGAGGTCGCCGACGAGGCGGTCGACGCCCAGCAGCTCCTCGTCGTAGCGCGCGCGCATCAGCTGGCGGTCCTCGTCGGTGATGCGGTACTGCCCGTTGCGCAGGCGATCGCGGAAGTCGCGCCAGTCCTTGCAGATGTTGAGCTGGCTCGGCCCCTCGTCGAAACGACCCCGTAGGTCCTTCGGCGGGCAGTAGGGGAAGTGCAGCTCGAGGTAGTGCAGGTAGCCGAAGAACGGCTTGCCGGCGAGGCCGGCCTGCCACTCCAGGAAGCGGCGCTGGATGTTGGCGCCGTCGCCCGCCTTGAACTGCCAGAGATCGAACCCCTGCTGCAGCCCGAAGCGCGGCGACAGCTGGTGCTGCTCGCCCACCATGCCGGTGGCGTAGCCCGCCTGCTCGAGCCGCTCGGCGAGGGTGAGCACGGACTCGTCGAGGGCGGCAGTGGGGGCGTTGGGGTCCTGGGTGAGGTCGAGCACGCCGTGCTCGCTGGGATAGAGGCCGGTGAGGATGCTGGGCAGCGAGGGACGGGTCCAGCTCGCCTGCGAGTAGGCGTGGGTGAAGCGCGTCCCCTGGCGCGCCAGGGTGTCGATGTTGGGGGTGGTCGGCCGCGGGTAGCCCATCGCCGAGAGCTCGTCGCCGCGCAGGCAGTCGACGATCAGCAGCAGCAGGTTGGGACGGGGCGCCGCCCGCTGGCAAGCGAGCAGCGGCAGCAGCACCAGCGGCAGGATCGGTGGGAGCAGGCGGAGACGGTGGCGCATCGCGGGGTCGAACGTCGCGGGGGTGGCGAGTATATCGGCTCGGCGCGCGGCCCCGCGGCGTTCGCACGCGCGGTCTATGATCCCACCCAACCGGAGGCGCTCGCCCTTGCTGCATGGCCGTCGCATCGTCGTGGTGATGCCGGCGTACAACGCCGAGCGCACCCTGCGCAAGACCTACGCCGAGATCCCCCACGACCTCGTCGACGAGGTGCTGCTGACCGACGACGCCAGCGCCGACGCCACGGTGGGCGTGGCCCGGGAGCTCGGCATCACCACGCTCGTGCACCCGCGCAACCGCGGCTACGGCGGCAACCAGAAGACCTGCTACGCGGCGGCACTGGCGCGCCACGCCGACATCGTCGTCATGCTGCATCCCGACTACCAGTACACGCCGCGGCTGATCACCGCCATGGCGGCCCTCATCGCCGGCGACGTCATACGACGTCGTGCTCGGCTCACGGATCCTGGTGGGAAGCGCCATTCGCGGCGGCATGCCGCGCTACAAGTACGTCGCCAACCGCTTCCTCACCTTCGCCGAAAACCTCGTCGTCGGCAGCAAGCTCTCCGAGTTCCATACCGGCTACCGTGCCTTCTCGCGCCGCGTGCTCGAGACGCTGCCGCTGCTCGAGGGGTCGGACGACTTCGTCTTCGACAACGAGATGCTGCTGCAGGCGCTCTTCTTCGGGTTCCGGGTGGGGGAGATCAGCTGCCCGGCGCTCTACGAGCAGGACTCCTCCTCGATCGGCTTCCGCCGCAGCGTCGTCTACGGCTTCGGGGTGCTCGCCACGGCGCTGCGTTTCCGGCTCGCCCGCTGGGGAGCGCTGCGACCGCGCATCTTCGACCCCGCGGGGCGGCGTCTCACCCCGCTTGCCGAAGTCGATGCCGCTCCCGCCGCCGTCACGCCACGCTGAAGGGGCGCCGGCGCCGCTGGCGCGCCACGCCGGCTCCCTGGTCGCCGTCGCCTTCCTGGCCATGGGCCTCGCCACCCTCGGCGACTACGGCGTCACCTGGGACGAGCCGGAGAGCTACCGCGCCGGGCTCGCCAACCTGCGGCTGATCGCCGCCGCGTTCGCCGGCCGGACGCTGCCGCCCTGGCCCTGGCACGAGCTGCCGGGCTACCAGTTCGCCGCCGATACGCTGCGGGCCGCCTTCGCCACGATGGTGGATCGGTTGGCTGGCCAGCCCGACGCTTACCTCGGCTTCCGCCTCGCCAACCTGCTCGTCACCACCCTGGCGGTGGCGCTGGTGGCACGGCTCGCGCTGCGCGAGGGGTCTCTGGCGGCGCCCTCCGGCAGGCGGCACCGCGGTGGCCCGCCGGCGAGTGGCGCCTCGCCGGCGGGCACCGCGCGGGTGCTCGCGCCGCTGGCCGCCACCCTCCTCATCCTGCAGCCGAAGCTGGTGGCGCACTCGCAGGCCAACCCCAAGGACGTCATCGGCCTGCTCGCCTGGAGCGCTGCCGTGCTGGCCCTGGCGCACGCCGCGCACGGTGATCGGCTCGCACCCTTCGCCGGGCTCGGTGCCGCCGTCGGTGCGGCAGTCGCGAGTCATGCGAGTGCCCTGTTGCTGGCGCCGCTGGCGCTCGTCTGGGTGCTCGCCGCCGGCCGCGGCGCCCTGCGCCGGCGTCTCGGCGGCCTGCTGCTCGCCGCCGCCGTGGCGGTCCCGGCCGCGTTGGCGCTCTGGCCCTGGCTGTGGGCGTCGCCCTGGCAGCGCGCGCTGCAGGCGGCGCAGCGGCTGCGCGGCTTCGACGTGCCGCTGCCGATGCGCGTGCTCTACCTCGGCAGCATCTACCGCCCCGCGGCGCTGCCCTGGCACTACGGCCTCACCAGCCTCGCCCTCGCCACCCCGCTGCCGGTGCTGGCTGCTGCCGTCGCCGGGCTGGCGGTGGCGGCGCTGCCCCACCGCGGTGGGGCGCTCGCGGCGGTGGCCCGTCTCTGTCGCCTGGCCGCGCTGTGGCTGGCGGTGCTCCTGCTCGCCGACGTTACGGCGCCGGCGCGCTACGACGGTGCGCGGCATCTGCTGCCGGCGCTGCCGGCGCTGGCGCTGCTCGCCGCCGGCGGCGCCTACGCTTGCGGCGCCGCGCTCGGGCGCCGCGGGGCGGCCGGCCGGTGGCTGCTCGCCGTGCTGGCCAGCGTCTTCGCCGCCAGCCTGCTGGCGGTCGGCGCCGCGCTTGCCGCCATCCACCCCTACGCGGACGCCTTCCTCGACCTGCCGGCCCGGCTGCTTCTCGGGCCCGAGGCCGAGCACCGCGTGGAGCTCGAATACTGGGGCGGCAGCTACAAGGAGGGAGCCGCGTGGCTGCGCGACCACGCCCCGGCGGGGTCGCGGGTGCTGGTACCGATGGCGCCCCAGGCGGCCGCCCCCTTTCTCGCTGGCCGCTTCGAGCTCGCCGCCGCCGACGGCTCGCGCCGCGGCGAGGGGGACGCGGCCCGGCGCCCGCAGTACCTCATGGTGATGACGCGCGAGGCGTGGTACACGCCGCGCCTCCGCCGCCTGGTGGGCAGCGAGCGACCGGTGTTCAGCGTCCGGCGCCAGGGCTCGACGCTGCTCGCCATCTATCGCCTGGCGCCGTCGTAGCGACCTCGCCCGCAGCGACCCGCGAGCCCCTCTGTTACGATGCCGCCAATGGCCGCGCGCGCACCGTTCACCGTCCTCGTGGCGACCGACTTCTCGCCCACTGCCGCGGCCGCCGCGCAGTGGGGAGGCGAGCTCGCCCGCGCCCGCGGGGGCCGGGTGGTGGTGGTGCACGCCATCGACCTACACGGCCCGCTCACCGACTTCGTGCCCTCGCCGCCGGACCTCGACGAGCACGTGCAAGGGGCGGCGGTGGCGCGGCTCGACGAGGTCGCCGCGGGGCTACGCGAGCACGGCATCGCCGTCGAGACGCGGCTCGAGGCCGGTGTCGCCTCGCAGGCGGTGCTGCGGGTCGCGGAGGAGATCGCCCCCGACCTGCTGGTGCAGGGCAGCCGTGGTCTCACCCCCGCGCTCGCCCACCTGCTGCTCGGCAGCACGGCGCAGCGCATCGTCCAGCGCTGCCCTTGCCCGGTGCTCACCATCCACCCCCGCGACCGAGAGCGGCACCCTGGAGTGCGACACCTTCTCGTGCCCACCGACTTCTCCCACGATGCCGCGGGCGCGGCGCATGCCGCCCGCGCGCTCTTCGCCGGGGTGCGCGTCACCCTGCTGCACGTGTACCACCTGCCGGTCGAGTACACCGCCTACGGCACCATCCCCACCGCCATCCCCTTCCACGCCGACGTGGTGGCGGTGGCCGAGGAGAAGCTCGCCGAGGCGGCGGGCGACCTCGCCGGCGAGGGGCTGACGATCGAGTGCATCGCCCGCGAGGGGTACCCGCCCGAGGTGATCGTCGACACTGCGAGCGAGCTCGGCGCCGACCTCGTCGTCATGGGCACCCACGGCCGCACCGGCCTGCGCCACTTCCTGCTCGGCAGCAACGCCGAGCGCGTGATCCAGCGCGCCCCCTGCCCCGTCCTCACCGTCCGCCAGCCCGAGGAGTAGATGCTGCCGTCGTTCGCGAGCCAGGCGAGCGACTCCGCCGCGAACGCAACGAGCGGCCTTCGGTTCCGGAGCGGGGACTCGCTCTCGGCGGTCGCGACCGGCAGCGAGCGATGGCGGAGAGGGGGGGATTCGAACCCCCGGCCCGGGTTGACCCCGGGCAACTGCTTAGCAGGCAGCCCTGTTCGGCCACTCCAGCACCTCTCCGTGGCCCCGAAGGGGCTTCATTCTAAGCCGTAAAGCGGCATTTCCGTCGGAGACCCCGCGATGACGCAGACCGCGGCGCCCACTATCGACCAACTGACCGTCAACACCATCCGCTTCCTCGCCGTCGACATGGTGGAGCGGGCGAAGTCAGGGCACCCCGGGGCGCCGCTGGGCATGGCGCCGATGGCGTGGGTGCTGTGGAGCCGCTTCCTGCGCTTCGACCCCGCCGATCCCGACTGGCCGGGCCGCGACCGCTTCGTGCTCTCCGCCGGCCACGCCTCGGCGCTGCTCTACGCCCTCCTCCACCTCGCCGGCTACGACCTGCCGCTCGCCGAGCTGCGCCGCTTCCGCCAGCTCGGCTCGAAGACGCCTGGGCACCCCGAGCATGGCCTCACGCCGGGGGTGGAGACCACCACCGGGCCCCTCGGCCAGGGACTGGCAAACGCGGTGGGGATGGCGATCGCCCAGCGTGCCCTCGCGGCGCGCTTCGACGCCGAGCTGTTCGACTACCGGGTGTGGGTGATCGCCAGCGACGGCGACATGATGGAGGGTGTTGGCTCGGAGGCGTCCTCGCTCGCCGGGCACCTCCGCCTCGGCAGCCTCAACGTTCTCTACGACGCCAACCGCATCTCGATCGACGGCCCCACCACCCTCGCCTTCACCGAGGACGTGGCGGCGCGCTTCACCGCCTACGGCTGGCACGTGCAGACGGTCGACGACGGCAACGACCTCGGGGCGCTCGAGCGGGCGATGGCCGCCGCCGCCGCCGAGCGCGGTCGGCCGTCGCTGATCCGCGTGCACACCGTCATCGGCTACGGCAGCCCGCACAAGGCGGGCACCGCCAAGGCTCACGGCGAGCCGCTCGGCGCCGATGAGGCGAAGGCCACCAAGCGGGCGCTGGGGTGGCCGGAGGAGAGCGAGCTCGAGGTTCCCGACGAGGCGCGGGAGGCCTTCGCCGCGGCCCGCCGTCACGGCGAGGAGACGCACGCGGCGTGGCGGCGCCGCCGGGAGAGCTGGGCCGCCGTTCGCCCCGATCTCGCCGCGGAGCTGGCGCGCCGCGTCGCCCACCAGCTGCCGGGGGGCTGGGACGCCCATCTGCCCGCCTTCGCGCCGGGAACGAGCCTCGCCACCCGCGCCGCCTCCGGCAAGACGATCAACGCCCTGGCGCCGGCACTGCCCGAGCTCTTGGGCGGGTCCGCCGACCTGGCCGAGTCCAACCAGACGACCATCGAGGGGGGCGGTGACTTCGAGGCCGACGCACCCGCCGGCCGCAACCTGCACTACGGCGTGCGCGAGCACGCCATGGGCGCGGCGATGAACGGCCTGGCGCTCTCTGGGTTCCGCCCCTTCGGTGGCACCTTCCTCATCTTCTCCGACTACATGCGCCCCCCCATCCGGCTGGCGGCGCTGATGCGGCAGCCGGTGGTCTACGTCTTCACCCACGACTCGGTTTTCCTGGGCGAGGACGGGCCCACGCACGAGCCCATCGAGCAGCTGGCGGCACTGCGCGCCATCCCCGGCCTGGTGGTGCTGCGCCCCGCCGACGCGAACGAGACGGCGCAAGCCTGGCGCGTCGCGATCGGCCGGCAGCAGGGCCCGACGGCGCTCGCGCTCACGCGCCAGAAGCTGCCGGTACTGGCAGAGGCAGCCGCCGGCGCTGCCGACGGTGTGGCGCGCGGCGGCTATGTGCTCGCCGAGGCGGCGGGCGGTGAGCCCCAGCTGCTGCTGCTCGCCACCGGCTCGGAGGTGCACCTCGTGCTGGCGGCACAGAAGCTGCTCGCCGCCGACGGCATCCGGGCGCGCGTGGTGAGCTTCCCCTCGTTCGAGCTCTTCGCGGCGCAGTCGGGCGCCTACCGCGACACGGTGCTGCCGCCGGCGCTCGAGCGCCGCCTCGCCGTCGAGGCGGCGCGCCCATTCGGCTGGGACCGCTGGGTAGGTCCGGCCGGCGACGTCCTGGGGATCGACCGCTTCGGTGAGTCGGGCCGCTACGAGGACCTCGCGGCCCACTTCGGCTTCACGCCGGAGAACGTCGCGGCACGGGCGCGCGCCCTCCTCTGAGCCCAGCAACGCGCGCACGATGGCGCCGCGGTCCGGCCCGCGACCGGCGCCGCTCCGGCGCCACCACCGTCCGGGCCGGCTGTCGCCCTGCTGGGGTGCGCGGGCAGCCAGGGGGTGGCCGATCGTCTGCGCCGGGCGTCGCGACGGCACGGGCGGCCTGAGCCGATGGGGTAAGCTGGGCGCAACGGCGGCTGCACCTCCATGCCTGCTCAACTCCGCCTCAAGGTGATCGCGCCCGACCGCAGCAGCCGCACGGTCAAGCTCGACCGCCTGGAAGTGACGCTCGGCGCCCGCAACGACTGCGACGTGGTGCTGGACGACCCGCGGGTGAGCGGGCGCCACGCCACCCTGCGGCTGACGGCGCACGGAGCGCAGCTCGCTGACAGCAGCACCAACGGCTCCTTCGTGCGTGGCGAGCGGGTCACCAGCTCGCTGCTCGTCCAGGGCGAGGTGCTCACCATCCCGCCCTTCGAGGTCGAGGTGCGCTGGCGTCTCGGCCCGCCGGCCACCGACGGCACGCTGGCGAGGCTGGCGGCGGCGGCCGGCCGCCCGGTGGTGCTCGAGCCGCTGCAGGTGCGCGGCGGCAGCGTACCCCGCCTGCTGGTCGGCGCCGGCGACACCGTCGTCATGGGAGCCGCCAGCGACGCCCAGGTGCGCGTCCTCCACCCGGCGGTCTCGGGTCGCCATGCCGAGCTCACGGTCCTCGGCGAGCTGCTCAAGGTGCGCGACCTCGAGAGCACCAACGGCACCTACCTCAACGGCGCGCGCATCTGGCTCGGCTTCGCCCGCCCCGGCGACGCCCTCGCCTTCGGCCCCGACGCCTGGTTCGTCTATCGCGGCGACCGCGACGGCGCCCCCGCGGGCGGCGCCGGGCGCTGACGATGGCCAGCAACGAGATCGGCTCGCACCCGGGCCTGGCGCGGTTCGCCGGGCTGGAGGAGAGCTACGAGGTGGTGCGCCGCCTCACCAGCGGCGGCATGGGGAACATCTTCCTCGTCCGCCACCGCCGGCTCGACGAGCTGCGGGTGATCAAGGTGATGCGCTCCGAGATCGCCGACGACCCCACGCTGCGCCAGCGCTTCGAGCGCGAGGCACGCATCGCTGCCCAGCTACGGCACCGCTATCTGGCGCAGATCTACGACTACGCCACGCGCGAGGACGGCGACGCCTACCTCGTTCTCGAATACATCGACGGCATTACCTTCGAGCAAGTGATCAAGGCTCGCCCCATGGTGCCGCCGCGGCTGGCGGTGGCGCTCGCCGGGCAGGCCGCGGTGGCGCTCGCCTTCCTCCACGGCAGGGCATTCGTCCACCGCGACATCGCGCCCGACAACCTGATGCTCACCCGCGACGGCGACGACGAGCCGGTGGTGAAGCTCATCGACCTCGGCATCGCCAAGCCGCTCGAGGGATCGGGGCTCACCTCGGTGGGGGCGTTCCTCGGCAAGCTGTGGTTCGCCTCGCCGGAGCAGCTGGAGGGGGGCGCCGGCGAGCACGGCCCGATCGGTCCGGCGAGCGACCTCTACTCGCTGGGGCTGGTCCTCTACGAGCTCCTCACCGGCCGCTTCCCCTACACGGGCGCCACCAGCGCCGACGCGGTGCAGGCTCACCTGTTCAAGAAGCCGCACGCCTTCGAGATGACCGATCCGCAGGGAAGGCTGCCGGCACCCCTGCGCGCCCTGGTGCTGCAGTGCCTCGAGAAGCGGCCCGCCGACCGCCCGGCCTCGGCCCAGGAGGTGGCGAGCCGGCTGCGAGCGATCGAGCCGCTGCTGCCGGCGGCGAGCGAGAGCGACGAGCGGGTGGTGGCAAGGCTGCTCGGTGTCGCCGGTGCGAGCCCGGGGTCGCGGCTGGCTCCCGGCCCCACGCTCGCCGCGGCCCCCAGGCCGCCCTCACCCGTCGCGCCGGCCCCGAGGGTCCCCGTCGCCGGGGCGGCGCCGCCCGTCGTGCCGGCGCCTCCCCTCGCCTCGCCGTCGCCGGGAACGCCCGCGACGCCCGACATGGCGCGACCGCCGGGTGGCGCCACCGCGCTGGATCGCATCACCCGTCCCTGGCAGACCGCGGCGGCGCGCTCGGTGCCGCCCTATCGCGGCGAGGACAGCTCGCCGCTTCCCGTCATGGCGCAGGCGTCTCCGCCGTCTCCGCCGGCGGCGCCGCCGCCACCGGCGAGGCAGGCATCACCGCCGCCCGCCGCCCCGATCGTCGCGGCGCCGCGGCCGGCAGCACCCGCTCCGCCACGGACGTTGTCACTGGAAGCCGTGCCGATCGTCGCCGCGCCGCGACCGGCGCCACCCGCCGCACTGCGGAGTGCGCCGCCGCCGGCAGCGAGCCGAACGCCGCTGCCCGCCGCACCGCGTCCGGAGCCGCCGCCGGTCCCGCAGCCGGCACCTGCCGCCCGTGGCGCACGCTGGCCGCTCTACGTCGCCCTCGCCCTGGGGGCGGTCATCCTCGGCGCGGCGGCGGCCGGCCTCCTCTGGTTGCGGAGCCTCGCCGGCGAGGGGGAGATCCGGACCCCTCCGGCGGTGGAGCGCGCGGCGGCTGGTGCCGGGTCGGTGGCTCCGGGGGCTTCGGGCGGGATCGGTGTGGGCATGACGGCGGCCACCGCGCCGGCCTCGCCGCCGGCGCCGGCCCCGAGTGTCGCCGCCGCGGTCGCCCCGCCGGCGGCAGCGGCGGCGATCCCGGCCACCACCTTGGCGCTGGCACGCGTGGAGCCGGAGGAGCTCGAGGGCGAGGGAGGCGGCTTTCACCCGCAGGCGAGCGCCGCGCCGCGCGAGCCACCGCGCCAGCAGACACCCGCCAACGCCACCCCTCGCTCCGCTCCGCCCGTGCCGCGCCCGCCGCCGGCGACCCACCTCGCGCAACCGGGCCCCGAGGTCGGCGCCGGCGCCGGCCGGCCCGCCACCGGCGGTTCCGAAGCGGGCGGTGCACCCGCTGGTGGCGAGCAGATCGTCATCCCCTTCGGGGGCGGTGCCGAGGTCGAGGATCCGGCGCCACCGGTGGCGGCTGCGGTGCTGCTCATCGGGCGGGTGCGCAGCCTCGACGGCACGCCGCTCCCGGGCGTGGTCGTGCGGCTGGTTCCCGACGACGGCGGCGAGCCTCGCTCGACGGTCACCGGCGCCGACGGCACCTACCAGCTGGTCGGCCTCGCCGCCGGCGGCTACCTGGCCGAGCTCGAGCGCGAGGGCTTCGCCACGGCGCGCTCGCGGCTGCGGCTGCAGGCCGGCAAGCGTCGCTACGACGTCGGGCTGCAGGCGCTCCATCGGTAGGGCGCGGCGGCGCCCGGCCACCGTGGCGCTCGGCGTGCCGCGGCCGGCGCGGCTCAGCGCAGCAGGCCGACGGGCCCGCTGAGGATCGCCGCCACCAGCTCCGACTGGCGGCCGGTGCCCACCTTGGCGAAGATGTTCTTGAGGTGGGTCTTGGCAGTGTTGAGCGAGATGTAGAGCTCGCCCGAGAGCTGGTCGACCGACTTGCCGTCGAGCACCGCAATCGCCACCCGCGCCTCCGAGGCGGTGAGCCCGTAGTTGCGCACCAGCAGGTCGCGGACTCCCGCTGGGCGCCGGTGGGGGTCGCACAGCACCACCAGCGCATGGCCGGCCTCGGGGTCGCGCTGCAGCGGGATCGCCGGCAGTCGCCACACCAGCAGCGATAGCGGCCAGCGTCCACCGCGGGGGACGGACAGCACGCCGGGCAGAGTGACGTCGCCCGGCGTGGCGGCGAACAGCGCGCGCAGCTCACGGTCGAGGCGTGCATCGCGGAGGCGCAGAGTGCCGCCGTCGCAGCGCAGCGGCAGGCTCTCGTCGGCCAGCGCCAGGTGGGCAACCCGGCTCGCCAGCAGGACCGCGCCCTCGCGATCGAGCACCAGGACGGGCAGCGGTAGGGCCTCGAAGGCGCGCCGGGCGAGACCCTGCGTCGGGTCCTCACGCCGGCGCCGCAGCGCGAAGGCGCGCGCGGCGAGCCGCGGCACGAGCTGCGCCAGCGCCGTCCTTGCGTACGGGTCGTCGGGAACCTCCGCCATGCCGCCGAGTAGCACGCGATAGCGGGCGTCGATCGGTACCACGCGGAACAGGGAGCGCAGCGAACCGGTGTCGCTGGGGATGCCCGTCCAGGTAACCTCTTCCTGGTGGAGCGCGTCGACCTCGTTCTCTGCCCGCGCCGAGAAGAGGATGCGCCGGGTGTGCACCTCCTGCAGGCCGAAGGTCAGCACCGGCGCGCCGAGCAGCCGGCCGAGGGCGCCTAGGATGGTGGTAAACGCAGCCTCGTCATCCGTCGCGGCGGCGAGACAGGTCGACAGACAGCTGAGCAGCTGCCGCTCGCGCTTGGTCATAGTGATTCCGGGCGAACGCGGCGATCTTAGCCGAACCGTTGCGCTCGCAGCTGGACGTGGGCACGCGAAGAAAGGGCGGGGCCCGCGAGGGCTCGCGGGCCCCGCCGAAGGGACCTCAGAGGGAGATGAAGCTGAAGCGGGAGAAGAACTCCTTGAGCTCCTCGAGGGTGTCGATGATGCCCTCGAGGCCGAAGCTGGTGGTGGAGACGGCGGTGTCGACGACTTCCTTGCCGGCGTGGATGGTCTCGCCGCCGGCGTCGATGAGCTGCTTGAACATGTCCATCACGCCGTCGATGTGCTGGGCGACTCCCTGGGCGTGCTCGTTGTGCTGGGTGAAGGAACCGAGCATCGACTGCAGAGAGGACGAGGCATGCTCGTGGAACTGGTTGCCGGCGTCCTCGAAGTGGCTCTGCAGCTGGCCGCCGATGTCGCCGAGCTGGCCGAGGTAGTCCTCGACGTGCTGCTGGATGTTGGGCGTCAGCTCGCCGTTGATGAAGCCCTTCACCGTCTCGTGCGCCTGCTCGGCGGCCGACTTGAGGTCGTTCATGTGCGAGACGGTCTCGTTGGCGAGGAAGTCGTGGGCGTCGTGGACGGCGTCGCCGAGCTCGCCCTGAATCGACTCCACGCGCTCGGAGAAAGTGTTGCTCACCTGGTGCAGGTGCTCGAGCACCTCTTCGATCTGGGGCTGCAGCTGCTGGCTGGCGTGCTCCATCAGGTCCTGGAGCTCGTGCTGCCCTTCCTGCAGCGCGTTCTGGACCGACTCCTTGGCGTGATCGGCCTCCTCCCCGAGGCTGGAGATGGCGGTGAAGGCATCCTGGATGGCGTGATCGACCTCCTCCTTGGCGGCCTGCACGGCGTCGCGCAGGTGACTGGCGTCGTCCTGCACCCGTTGCCACTCCGTCTGGTAGGTCGTCTTCGCCTGGTCGATGACGTTCTTGAGATTCTCACCATCCGAGATGGTGGTGGTCACCTTCTCGTGCAGGCTCTCGACGTTGCTCTCGAGCTGCGCCGCTGAGACGTTGAGATCGGACACTTGGGGCTCTCCTTGTCAGATGGAAATGCCGACCGTGCCGGCGGCGTCCTTGATCGAGTCGAGGGCACCGGTGAGGGGCTTGGCCATCTCGTCGAAGTTGTCGAACAGGGGCTTGAGGAGGTCGCGCGCCGAGGAGCTGCCGTTCTGCGAGTCGGTGATCTTCTCGGCGAACCCGTCGAGCGCCTCGCACACCTTGTCCATCGCCGAGCGCACCAGCTGTTGGATCTCGTCGTGGATCTTGGAGCGCACGTCCTCGAGCGCCTGGTTGACGTGGTCCTGGATCATCTGCGGGTAGTCCTGCCCGATCCCCTGGGCGAGGGTGTCCATCCAGCCCTTGCCGTCGTTGATGAACCCGGTGACGTGCTGGGAGAGGTCGTCCTGCTTCTGGGTGATGTGGGAGACCAGGTCGTCGACGTGCTGCACCAGCTCGTCGTGACCGTGCTGCACGCCCTGCTGCAGGTCGTGGAGCGCGTTGTTGGCGGCGTCGAGGCCACCGGAGAGCTGCTGGTGCCCCTCGTCGATGGCGCCGAACAGGGACTCGAGCTTCTCGTTGACGGTGTTGCTGGCGTCGGTGATGGTGTGGGTGCCCTCGGTGAGCGCGCCCTTGACCGCGTCGAAGGCCGACTCCACGTGCTGGATGCCCTCCTCCACGGTCTCGAGCACCGGGTCGATGTCGGCGAACTCGTGGATCTTGGCCTCCAGCTCCTGGTAGGCATGCTCGAGGCTGCTCTTCGCGTCGTTGGCGAAGGAGGTGAAGTCGTGCACCGCCTGCTCGGCCTCGTCGAGGTGCGACTCGGCCTCGGAGATCAGGGATTGACCGGTCTGGATCAGGTCGTGGCCGTCGTCGAGGGCGGCGTGCCCGGTCTGGATCCCCTCGGTCACCTGCTGCGCCATGACCGGCATGGTCTCGGCGAGATGGGAGAGTGTCGCTTTCAGTGCTTCGGCGTCCATCTAGGAATCTCCTCGCTGGGTAGGGTCGTCGAGCCGTCGCTCAGTCGAACGGGTTGAGGGCATCGAGCAGGTCGTTGATGGCGGTCACCGCCACCTTGGCAGCGGCGAGCTCGGGCACGAAGGGGCTGATGGCGGTGGTCACCGCGGTGCCGGCAGTCATCATCACGATGCTCTCGGCGAAGTCGGCGATCAACCCCTCGACCGCCTCGATCACCACCTTCTCGAACTCCTGCTGGATGCGCTGGAAGACCTCCTGCTCGATGACCTGGACGGTGTCCTGGATGATCCCCTCGACCTCCTGGGTGAGCTGGTCGCCGAGGCCGCTCATGAAGTCGCCGAGCTGGTTGTAGCCCTGCTCGGCGCTGTCGGTGAGATGCGTGAAGTGGCCGAGCAGGCCGTCGTCGCCGGTGAGCTGCTGGCCGATGTCGTTGAAGTGACCGAAGGTGGTCTGGGCGAGCTCGGAGAGGTTGCTCGCCACGTGCTGGCCGGCGTCCTGGATGGCGGTCATCGTCGTCGTCGCGGTGTCGTGCGCCGAGCTGCCGAGGTCGTTGACCTTGTTGCCGAGGTCGTCGTAGATCGATTCGGCTCGGCCGCGCAGGTCCGAGACCTTGGTCGAGATGTTGGACACCGCCTCGTCGGCGACGTGGAAGCCCTGGTCGAGAAGCTCCTGGGCGCCGTGACCGATGCGCTGGACGCCGTCCGTCGCCTTGTCGGTCACCTGCTGCTGCTTCTCCTCGAAGGTGTGGATGATGACGCTGCCGAGCTTGTCCACCGTCTCGTGCCCCTCGTCGACCAGCGAGGTGACGGCGTTGTGCGCCTCGTCCATGGCGCTGTCGAGCGCCTGGTGACGCTGGTCGGTGACGGTGATCACCTGGTTCTTCGCCTCCTCGAGGTCGTGCAGCAGCTGGTCGATGGTGGACTGGAAGCTGGTCAGCTGCTCTTCGATGCCGTGGAGGTCGTTCTGCTTCTCACCGAGGTCGGTGATGAAGGCGTGCAGGTAGCCAAGGCCTTCGTCTAGCTGTTGTGCCATGAGTGGTTTTCCTTCACCTCACAGGAACTTCTTGATGATGTCGACGACCGGCTCGATCTCCTTGAGGACGCCGCCGATCTGGTCGACTGGGCCTTGGATGTTGTCGAGCGCCGAGTTGAGCCCGTCGGAGTGGCCGCCGGTGGCGTCCTCGAGCGACTGGAAGGCGCTGAGCAGGCTCTCCAGACCGCCGCCGAACTGGCCGACCACCTGTTCGGAGAAGATCGACGCCACCGAGCCCATCGCCGTGTCGGTGTGGCCGCCGAGCAGGCCGGTGAACTCCTGGAACGGGTTCTGGGTGTTGGTGAGGATGTCGCCCACCTGCGAGACCAGGCCGTCGAAGTGGCCGGAGAGCGCCTGGTGGTAGTCGTCGAGGTGGCTGCCGAGCTCCTCGCGGTGCTGGGTGACCTGCTCGCGCAGGTCGGTGACGTGGCTCTTGAAGGTGTCCACCGCCTGCTTGGCGGTGGTGTGCAGCTCGTCGGCGTGATGGTGGAAGTCGTCGACGTGGCCGGCGAGCTCGGTGGCCTTGCTCTTGGCGTCCTCGGTGGCGTGGGTGACACTGTCGAGCAGCTCGCTCTTCTTCTGCTTGAGCGTCTCGAGGTGCTGCTGCACCTCGGAGACCAGGGTGTGCACCTTCTCGACCGCCTCGTCGCGCTTCTGGTGCACGGTGTCGATCATGTGCATCAGGCTGGTCTTCTGCTCCTCGACCTTCGACATCGCCTCGGTGAACGCACCGTGGACGGTGTCGACGCGGCTCGATACCTCCTGCACCAGCGCGTCGACGGCCTCGTGGGCCTGGTCGACGCTCTGGCGCCCGTGGTCGACCTGGTCACTCGTCTGAGTGACCACCGCGGAGAGGGCTTCGCACCCTGCCGTGGCTTGGTCGAAGAGTTCATTGATCTCAGTCATGAGCGCCTCCTCTGGTTCCGTTGACGGTTCCTGACGACGGCGCTCAACCTATCGGCGGCGGCGGGGAGGCAACATCACCCGCGCGGGTGATTTCGCGCCGCAGAACGAAGAATCACCCGATCGGGTGAGGGCCGCGGCAACCCTGACGACTGGCTGCTGCTGGCGGCCGGCGTTGCGCCCGCCCGGCTAGGGGCCCACCGATTGCGCGAACACCGCGAAGCGGGGCGAGAACACCCGCGGCGCGAGAGTCAGGCCCTGCTCGCGCCAGCCGCATCCGGCGAGGGCCTGCCGCGCCTCCGCGAGCTCGGGCGGCCCGCCGTGGGCGGCAGCGGTCGCCTGGTCGAAGAGCGCCGCGCCGCGCAGCAGGCAGGAGTGGGCGGCCTCGAGCGGCGTCGCGGGCTCGAGGCTCGACAGCGCCGCCAGGGTCGCGGCGGCGTCTCCGTGCACGAAAGCGGTCACCGCCGTCACCAGCGCCGGCGAAGGGTGTGCCACCTGGCGCTCGCGGGCCGCCTGCGCCTCGCGGGCCCGCTGCTCGGCGGCCCGCCGCGCGGCGGCGGCGCGGGCCGCGGCCTCCGCCGCGTCGGCGCTGCGGATGCGCTCGGCGGTGGCGGCGATCTGGCGGCGCAGTGCGGCGAGCCGGTTGTCGAGGTCCTGGAGCTTCTGTCGCCCCTCCTCGTCGGCGGCGGCGCGGGCGGCCGCGGCCATGCCGGCGAGCTCGCCGCGCACGGCGTCGCCCGAGATTCCCGCCTGCTGCGGCGCCGCGCGGCCGGCGGTGGAGGAGGAGGCGGCGGCCCGTTGCAGCAGGTCGGTCAGCTGCGGCCCCAGCGCCGCCGCGTCCTGGCCGATGCGCGTCGCCAGCTGGTCGAGCTGCGTCAGGAGCTGCTGGCAACCCTGCTGGCGGGTCCGCATGTTGGCGGCGGCGCTGCTGCCCTGGATCTCCCCCTGGCGCTCCTCCTCCGCCCAGCTGTCGAGGGCGCGACGGCAGGAGCCCTCCCCCTGCCAGGCGACGCCCAGCATGTAGTACGGGAAGTACCCGCCGTGGCGCTTCGAGGACTTCGGTTTGTCGGCGATCGCGCGCTCGAACGCCTGGCGGGCGGCGAGCCACCGCCCGCCACCGAGGGCGGCGACGCCCTGCTCGTAGGGGTCGTCCCCGCGCGCGTGAGCCGCTCCGGGAAGCAGCAGCATGGCGGCGGCGAGGATGCCGGCGTGGCGCCGCGAGCGGGGGCGAACCGAGCTCACCGCGACCTCACTTCCACCCCACGGCGGCGAAGTAGTCGTCGGCGGTCAGCCGCTCCAGCACGACGCGACAAGACGCCGTCCTGCCGGCGACCAGATCGACCTCGCAGCGCTGGGCGGCGGTGCCGACCGCGGGGTTGCCGAGGGTGACGACGTAGTGGCCGGGTGGCAGCGACGCCGCGAGCGGAGTGGGCTGCGGCCCACGCAGCGTCGGCGGCAGCTCGATGCCGGCGGGCGCGGCAACCACGGCCAGACCCCACGGCACGGCTTCCACCTCCAGGATCGCCGGCGCCGCAGGCGTGGCCGGGGGCGGCGTGCCGGCTCCGGCAGCCGGCGCCGGTGGCGTGGCGGCCGCGCGATGGGCCAGCCACCACCAGACGCCGGCGGCGCCGCCGAGGGCGAGCAGCAGCAGGATGAAGATGCCCGCGAGGAGCAGCACCACGCGGCCGGCGCGCGAGGGCCGGGCGGCCACCGCTGGCGCCTCGTGGCGGTGCTCGATGATGGTCTCGATCGCCGGCGCCGCGTCGCCGGGGCCGCGGAGGGCGGCGATGCCGCCGGCGGGCATGGCGACGGTGGGGGCGAGGCCGCCGGCGGCTGCGGCTGCCGGCGGCAGGCTGAGCAGCTCGGTGGGTGCCGCCGAGGGCGTGCCGGCCCCGGCCGGCGCGCCGGGCGCCGGGCCGAGGGGCGGCGGGGCAGCGTCCATCAGCACCGTGCGCTCTGCCATCACCGTCGGGGCGCCGGCGCGCGCCAGGCCGGGCACGTCGGCGAGGGCGACGGTGGGGGCGAGCGGCGGCGCCGCCCCCGGCGGCGCCGGCGTGCCGCTGGGAAGGTAGGCGGTGCCCAGGCGCTCGGCGGCCACCGGTGCGGCGGCGAGTGGCGACGCCGCCCCCTCGGGCGCGATGGCCCGCCGATCCTCGGCACTGAGCAGCACGGTGCGCCGTCCACTCTCGGCTGCGGGCGCGGCGCCTCCCGCCCCCACCGCGTCGAGGATCCGCCGCAGCGCAACGGCGAGCTCGCGGGCCCCACTACCACCCGGTGGCGGCTGCAGGTGGAGCAGCGCTGCCATCTCGGCGCGGACGCTCTCGCCGGCCCCCGAAAGGGCATCGAGGGCCGGGCCGGCGATCAGGCGGCCGATCTCGGCCCGCAGCGCCGCCATGTCGTCCCCGGCACCCTGCTGCCAGTCCAGGGGCCGGCTGCCGGCCAGCAGCCAGCCGTAGCCGAGGCCGCTGAGCAGTGGCTGACCCTCGGCGGAGCGCCACGCGCCCGCGCCGGGGAGGCTCGCCATCGCGCCGTGGTAGATCCCGGCCTCGTGGATGCGAGCGGTGGCATCGGCCATCACCGCCAGCGCCTCGACGGCGGCGCGCCCGCTGCCGAAGACGAGCGCGCCGGGCGGCGACGGCTGCACGATGACGAAGGTCCCCTCG
Source organism: Thermoanaerobaculia bacterium (assembly GCA_963837455.1). GTDB lineage: Bacteria > Acidobacteriota > Thermoanaerobaculia > Multivoradales > JAIOJS01 > DASYQD01. The sequence continues at coordinate 1,615,660 of CAWINM010000001.1, forward strand.
CGGGTCGCCACCAGATCGACGACCGCGGCGATGGCGCTGCGGCGCACGGCGGCACGCGGCGTCATCGCCAGCAGCCGGTCGTAGTCGGCGTCGTCGAGGCGGCCGAGGAAGACAGCGTCGACCGGCTTGCCGGTGCGCGTGTCGCGCGCCGGTCCCGACCAGCCGCTGCGATCGGGCGGGCCGCCCTCGACGGCGAAGCTGCCGACGTCGAAGCTCATCGGCCGCTGCCGCCGCCGGGCACCGGCAGCATCACCGTCTCCTGCTTGCCACCGCGGTCGACGTGCACCAGCATGGTGCGTCGCTGGCCGCTGAGGGCGAGCTCCTGGACCTCCCAGAAGGCGGTGACGTTGCGGCCATCGGCGGCCAGCAGACGGTCCCCCTCCTTGAACCCGGCCTTGGCGCCCGGGCCGTCCTTGCGCACGAACACCACGACGTCGGGCTGGAAGTTGTAGTACTCGACGCCGAGATCGAAGGTGGCGCCGCGCGCGATGCCGAGCTCGATGCGGCGGCTCGCCGGCAGGGCGGCGGCGAAGGTGGGGGAGGCCTTGAGCGTGGCCCAGGTCTCGAACGACCACTCGAGAGTCGCGTTGAGGCCCTTCGAGCCCTCGTCCTTGTTGTGGTGCAGGAGCTTGCCCAGCCACCCCTGCTCCTTGCCGCTCTTCGCCTGCGTGATGGCCTGGGTGAGCACCTCGACGTACTTGTCGGCGTTCTCCGCCACCCGCTTCATCTCCTCGGCGATGCGCTGGCGCGTGGGGTCGGCGGGCGCCAGGGCGGCGATCTTGCCGAACTGCTGCTGCAGGGTCTGGTGGCTGGCGAAGAGCTTGGCGGTGTCCACCGGCGTCGCCGAGCGGAACTGCTTGGCGGGCACCGACTCCACCCAGCGGCCGGCGAGCGTGAAGTCCTCCTGCGCCATCCACAGCTGGGCCATGGTGCGGTCGAACTCGGTGGTGCAGGTGGGCTTGAGGTCCACCTTGAGCACGGTCTGCCCGCCTTTGCCCTCGACGATCTGCTCCTTGAGGCACCCCTCGCTCGTGTTGCTCGTCCGCATGAGGTGCTGGCCCGGCTGCAGCTTGATCTTCTCCGGCCGTCCGCCGGCGAAGCTGCCGATGCTCTCGCCGTCGATCGTCACCTCGCAAGGCAGGTCGCAGAGCAGCAGCGCCGTCGACGGCTCCGGCCCCTCGGCGGCCCGCCCCTCACCGCCGCCGGTGCCGCCGCCGCCGTGCGGCGCCGGCTTGGGGGTCGGCACCGGGCGCTGTACGGGAGGGGGCAGCTCCTGGGCCAGCGCCCCTGCGCCTACCAGCAGCAGTGCGGGCAGCAGGGCCGCGAGGCGCGGCCGGGGGGGAACCATCCTGGCGAGGCGGGGGTGGGGAGTCGCGCTGAGCATCGGGCGGCCCTCAGTGGATTCGCAGGCAAGGATTCTGCGCCGACAGCAGCTCGCTGCGCACCCACTCCTTGCCCGCCTCGTGGATGTGACCGGCGGCGAGCAGGTACGCGGTTGCCGGTAGCTTGCAGGTGGGCCAGGCGCGTCGCAGCTCGTCGAGACCGAGGCGAGCGCCCGGCGGGACGGTGACGGGGTCGGGCCGGCAGCTGAAGCGGGGGAAGCTCGAGTTGAAGTACTCCACCAGATGGTCGCCGGGCACCGGGTTGGGTGCTGGCGCGGCGGCACCGACCCAGTCGATGGCCAGCGGCGTGCTCCCGGTGTTGCAGATCGCCAGCGGCTGCGCCGCGAGCTCCCCCTTCTCGACCAGCTGACGGGTGCCCTGCATCCGCTGCGACTCGATGCGCGCGGTGGCGAGGGTCGACTTGGTGAGCAGCTCGGTGCGCTCCTTGATCAGCTTGCCGTTGCTGATGTCGAAGAAGATGAGGGCACCGAGCAGCACGATGGCGAGGAAGACGGTGAGCTTGCCGAAGCCGCCCGACCCCGCTTCCTCGTCGATGGCGAGGTCGGCGCTGACGCCGGCGGGGAGCACCACTTGCGCCATGGCGTCGCGGTCGAAGATCGGCGAGGCCGAGGGCAGCTCGTGCGGGCGCGCCCACCGGCCGGGGCCGAAGACGTAGCCCGGGTCGCCCATCGCCGCGTGCGCCTGCGGCCCGCCGTCACCGCTGCCGTTGCCGGCCAGGCGGGCGACGCGCAGCTGCACGTCGCCGAGCTGCACGACCGAGCCGTCGCGCAGCTGCCGCTCGGCGACTCGCTCGCCGTCGACGGCGGTGCCGTTGGCGCTGCCGAGGTCTTTGACCCAGGGCCGCCCGTGCTCGTCGACCCACACCAGGGCGTGGCTGCGCGACACCTTTCCGGAGGCCAGCAGCACGTCGCAGCTGCCCTGCTCGCGGCCGAAACGGACGCCGGCCGCAGGCACCGGCACGCGCTGACCGTCGGGCAGCACGATCGCCCACGGCGAGGAAGCGACGGCGGTCATTGCAGGGTGAAACAGTCCTGCGGGAAGCCCAGCCAGGGCCCCGCCATGTACCGCGTCTGTCCGACGTCGGGCTGGGTGACGACCATGGCGTAGAAGACCACCTGCCCCTGCCAGTTGCACTCCGCCTGCGCCGAGGAGAGGTGCAGCTGCTCGCTCTTGCCGGCCTCGACGACGAAAGGCTTCCAGTCCGGGCAGCGGCCGCTGTCGAAGGAGGTCATGTGCTCGCCCGAGGGGTAGTCGGCGTGCACCCAGAGCACCTGTACCGGGTACTCGCTCTGGTTGCAGATGCGCATGCCCTTGATCTGCATGTCCTGGTGCAGCGGGCGCACCTTGTCATTGGCGATGGAGAGCTGCCGCTCCTCGTCGCTGAGGTGGGCGAGGTCGGCGCGGGTGCCGTACCAGGCGAGGCCGGCGCGGGCGGTGAAGACGCTCAGCACAGCCGTGCCACCGAGCAACGCCAGGTTGGTCACCAGGCGGCGGAGACGGCGCCCGCGGCTGCTCACGACGCTCCCGCCGCGCTGACGATGTTGGCCGTGCGCACGCGATCGAGGTAGAGCACCGTCCCCGGGTCGACGACATCGCTGCGGCCGTGGAACCGGGCGGCGAGCTCGTTGCCGCTGTCGGAGTCGTAGGTCTCCACCTGCATGACGCCGTCGAGACCGATCTCGAGCGACAGCTCGATGGCATGACCGCGCCGCCGCGAGGCGAGGGCGTCGAGGGCGAGCTCGCCGAGCTTCTCGACCTCCTTGCCGTCGACGCCCACCAGCTCGAACACCAGCCGGTCCTGCTGCTCCTGGCTCGTGTAGTACATCCGTCGCGAGGAGCAGGGCAGCGCCATCCCCTTGGTCACCAGCACGTCGACGCCGGGCAGCCCGGTCACCTGCTCGAGCACCCGCACGCCGACGGCAGTGGGGGTGACGCCACGATACTCGGGGGGGAGGTTGGCGCTGCGGCCGGCTGCGGCGAGCTCGGCGGCGCGCAGGGCGGCGCCGAGCGCCACCGCGTCGCGCGGCCGCTCGGCGACGATGCGCGCCTGACTGCGGCCGAACAGCGTCTCGAGCGCCGCGCGCACACCGAGGCCGTCGGCGAAGCCACCGGCGAGCAGGACCTCCTCGACCTCGCCGAGCCCCACCTCGGCGGTCTCCAGCGCCTCGGCGATGCCGGTGGCGACCTTCTCGAGCAGCGGCGCGGTGAGGCGTCGCAGCTCGGCGGTGCTGAGGGCCGCCGCCACCAGCCGGCCGTCGAGGGGGAAGACCAACGTGGCGTCGGTGCCGCCACGGCCGAGCTGGTGGCGGAGCTGCCGCACCGAGAGCAGAAGCGACCGCCGGCGGCGCGGTTGGAGCTGGTCGGCGCGTGCCCCGGCGCGCGCCAGGAGCCGCTCGAGCAGCGCCGCGTCGAGGCGGTCGCCGGCGGCCTCAGGGCGGTGGACGGTGCCCAGCGGGTGCTCGCCGCCGCGGTAGACGCTGGCCCGGAAGCCGCTGGCGCCGAAGTCGCAGAGGACCGTCGTGCCGCGGGCGCGGCCGGCGCTGCGGTAGTGCAAGAGCGCCGCCAGGCTCTCGTCGATGACGTCGAGCACCTGCAGCCCGGCGAGGTAGGCGGCGTTGCGCAGCCCCCGCCGCTGCTCGGGCGTGGCGGCGTCGGCGGTGGTGAGCACCGCACCGGTGGCGGCACGGGTCATGTGCGCCTCGCCGTCGGCGAGCAGCTTGCGCAGCACCAGGGCGGCCAGGCCGCTGGCGGTCCATGGCTCGCCCTCCTCGTCACGGAGGAGCGCGGCCGGCTGGCCGAGATCGGCCTCGATGGCGCTCGTCGCCACCTCGGCCTGCTCGCTGCGCAAGACCGCCTCGGCGGCGGCCCCCACCAGCATCGCGCCCTCGGCGAAGGTGACCGCGGTGGGGGTCGGCTCCCCCTCCGCGACGCTGCGATCGATGACGCGGACGGCGACGCCGTCGAGCCCGACAGTGGCGGCGCGGCTGCCGGCGCTGCCGAGGTCGACGCCGAGAACCGGGTTCACGACTTGCCCGCCTTCATCTTGGCCCGCAGCGCCTCGAGCTTGGCGCGGGCCTCGGCGGCGGCGACCTGCGCCGGGTTGGGGGGCTTGGGCGCCGCCGGCTCCTCGGCTGCCGCCGGCGCCGCTGTGGCGGCGGCCGCTGGTGCCGCGGCGGCGCCGGGGGCCGCGGCGGCGCGAGCCGCGGCACCGGGCACGGGCCGCAGCGCAGCCGCCGGGCGGGCGGGTGCCGCCGGGGCCGGCGCTGCCGCCGGCTCGCCGCGCGAGACCCGTTCGAGGGCACCGGCGGTCTTGCCGATCTGGTCGCGGGCGGTCGTCAACCGCTTCTCGGTGTCGATGAGGCCGGAGAGCTGCACCTGCAGGCGCCCTTTCTCCTCCTCCTTCTCGCGCGTGCGCAGCGCGCTCTCGCGGCCGCCCGCCTCCGACATCTGGTCGAGCAGGTTCTGCTGCTGCGCGGCGAGCAGGCTGGAGAGCGCCGCCGACCACTGCCGCTGCACCTCGGTGACGATGCGCCGCATCTCCTGCTTGACGCTGCCGCGGGCGTTCTCGAGGTCCTTCTGCTCGGCTTCCGCGCGCTCCTCGCGGGCGGCGGCGAAGACGTTGAAGGCGCCGACGGTGATCAGCACCAACGTCGCCGGGATGGTGATCTCCTTGTAGCTGCGCAGCACCGCCGTCGCGCCCAGCATCGAGGCGCTCATCATCAGCAGCATCGCGTACTTGCGGATCTGCGAGAAGTACTCGTTGAAGCCGCGCCGCGGCAGCTCGCCCTGGTGGGTGGAGCGATAGACGGCGAGGCGATCGAGCAGGCCGCTGATGACGTCGTCCTTGGCCAGGCGCGGGTCGAGGACCACCGGCAGCCCGCCTTCGCTCTCCACCAGGCGCTCCACCTCGTGGGCGGCGAGCTGGAAGAGGTCGTTGATCGCCTTGAGGTCGTGCGAGAAGTGCTCGAACAGCCGCTCGCGCACGCGCCGGTTGACGTCCTCCTCGAAGCTGCGAGGGATGCGGGTGGCGATGGCATTGGCGCGCTGGTGGCGGTCGAGATCGACGAGGGCATCGGCGAGCTCCTCGAGCTCGCGGATGAGGGCGCCGGCCGGCACCCCGAGGAAGGCGGCGTCGGTGTTGCCGAGGCCGCGCTCGAGCTCCCCGAACTGCCGCTGCAGGAGCGGCTTGGCGCGGGCGGTGGCGTCACCGCCGCTGCCGCCGAGCCGCGGCATGGGGATGCCGCCGCCGGGGCCCTTGGGGTTGAGGCGCGCCGCCAGCAGCTCGCGCCGCAGCCGCACCGTCGCCAGCTGTCGCTCCGTCGCCTGCTCGAGCCAGCCGAGGGCCGCCCGTACGCGCGCCGCCAGCTGCCGGCGGCGCCACTCGCCCAGCTCGGGGTTGGCGGCGAGCTCGCGCAGCTGCGCCACCACCGGCAGCATCGGATCGGCGAGCTTGGCCGGGCCGGCGTCCTCCGCCGCCGCGTCCGCCGGCCGCTCGCCGAGCAGCAGCGTGCGCATCGGGCGGTCCACCTGCTCGAGCGAGGTCACCCGCTCGCGAGCCTCGGGCGCGTACACCCACACCGGCGCCGGCGGCGCCCCCAGGTCGCGCACCTCGGTGTCGGCGATCTCGCGGCGCCGGGGCTTCCAGCCCAGGCCGGTCGCCACCTTCTCGAGCCGCTGGCACTCCGCGGCGGGGAGCCAGAGATCGAGCAGCGGGACGGCTTCGCCGCCGCCGTCGAGGGCGGTGAGGGTGCCGGCGAGGCAGCGCACCTCCGGCACGATCCCCTCCAGACCCATGGCGAGGCGGCGCGATTGGTCGATGAGCGGTGCGAGCTCGTCGCTCATGGCAGCAGGCTCCGGGCGGGCCACAGTCTATGCGAATCGCCACTGGCGGGTGGCTGGGTGCCGTCCGCCCTCCAGCGCCCCGCCGGGCCCGCCGGGTCCGGCAAGCGCGTGGCGTATGCTCTCCCCCCCACGCCATGCAGCGGCCCCCCTTCGCCCCGGAGAGCAGCGACGCGGCCACCGCCGCCCTGCCCGGCCAGGTGGCCGGGGCACGGCTGCTCAACCGCGACGGCAGCTTCAACGTCCGCCGCGTCGGCGTCGGCTGGCAGCACCTGGTGGCGCCCTACGAGGGGTTGCTGCAGATGTCGTGGCTGCGCTTCCTCGCCACGGTGGTGGTCTTCTACCTGCTGCTCAACGCCACCTTCGCCCTCGCCTACATCGCCTGCGGGGCCGACGGCCTGGTGGGCAGCGGCGTCGAGGGGCTGTCGCGCTTCGAGCGCGGCTTCTACTTCAGCGTCACCACCCTCGCCACCATCGGCTACGGCCACATCTCGCCCAACGGCAGGGCCGCGCACGCGGTGATGACGGCGGAGAGCCTGCTCGGCATGCTCGGGCTCGCGCTCGTCACCGGCATGGCCTTCGCGCGGTTCGCCCGCCCGCTCGCCAAAGTGCGCTTCTCGCGTCACGCGGTGGTGGCGACCCACCGCGGCTCGCCGGCGTTCATGTTCCGCGTCGTCAACCTCGCCAGCAGCCAGCTCATCGAGGTCGAGGCCCGGGTCCTGCTCAGCCGCCGGGTGGCCGCTGCCGACGGCCGCAGCGCCCGTCGCTTCCTGCCGCTCCCCCTCGAGCGCGACGGGGTGCTGTTCTTTCCGCTTTCCTGGACCATCGTGCACCCGATCGACCGCGACAGCCCGCTGTTCGGGCTCTCGGCCGCCGACCTCGAGGCCTCGGAGGCGGAGTTCATCGTCCTGCTCAAGGGGGTCGACGAAGCCTCCGGCGCCGGGGTCCACACCCGCACCTCGTACACCCCGCGCGACGTGGCATGGGGGAAGGTGCTGGTGCCCCTGGCCAGCCACGTCGCCGCCGACGGCACCCTGCTGCTCGACGTCCGCCATCTCGACGACGTCGAGTAGCTGCTAGCATTCCCCGCCGTGGATCCTCTGCTGCTCCACCTTCCCGACGGTCGCACCATCGAGGCGCGCCCGAAGCTGGTGCTGGGGCGCGACCCCCGCTGCGGCTGCCCGGTCGACGACCCCGCGGTGTCGACCCTGCATGCCGTCATCGACCATGACGCGAGCGGCTGGTTCATCGAGGACATGAAGAGCCTCAACGGCACCTGGCTGCGGGAGGAGCGCATCGAGCGCCGCACTCCGCTCGTCCCCGGCGACACCGTGCGCATCGGCGGCACCCGCATCCGTGTCGGCCGCGCACAGCAGGCCGCCGGTGTCGGTGCGGTCGGCAGGCCGGCGCCGGCGATCGCGGCTGCCGCCGCAGTGGCCGACACGCAGCTCGCCGCCGACAACCCCGAGGCCATGCTCGGCGTCGGCCGCAAGGCGGGGCCGGAGGAGATCCTGGCGCGTTTCGAGAAGCTCGCCGGCGATCTCAAGCAGAAGATCCAGCACGCGCCGACGCCGGCCCTGCGCCGCATGTACCAGCGGCAGCTCAACGACCTGGTGAAGGCCAAGGACACCCTGCTGCGAGGGTGAGCCCCGCGCCTCCGGCGGGGGCGCGCCGGGTCGGGCGGGGGCCGGCCTACGGCCTGGCGAGGAGCGACAGCGCGAGCGCCACGGCGCCGGGCAGGGCCTGCACGTAGAGGATCGAGCGCTTGACGGTGGCGGCGCCGAAGAGCCCGGCCACGACGACGCAGCCGGTGAAGAACATGCGGGGGAGGAAGCCGGCGGCGGCGCCGGCCCAGAGCCCCCACACCAGGCCGGCGGCGAGGAAGCCGTTGTAGAGCCCCTGGTTGGCGGCAAGCCCGGCGGTCTGCTCGGCGAGCTCGCGGCTGAGGCCGAAGACGCGGCGCCCGAGCGGCCGGCGCCAGAAGACCATCTCGAGCACCAGGAAGACCAGGTGGAGGAGAGCGACGACGGCGAGAGCGAGGTCGGCAGCGAACGCCATGGACGCATCCTAGCCGTCCTCGGCCCCGAAGGTGCGGCCCGCGACGGTCGGCTCGAAGCGCGGCGCGAAGGCCCCCGCCGCGCCAGCCTCGCGGCTCAGCTGCCCGGGGGCGGCGGCGTAGGCGCGGGCGGGGGCTGAGCGCCGGTCGCCAGCGGCTGCTCGCCAGGCGGGGGCGGTGGCGCCTCCGGGGCTGCGGGCGTCGCCGCGTCTGCCGGCGCTGCCGCGCCGGATGCCACGGGCGGGGCCTCGCCGAGACCGATGACGTCGCCGGGAGCGGTGGGGGGCGCACCGCCAAGCCCGGCGAACCCCTCGGCCTCGGGCGGCACCTTGAGGGCGATGAAGGAGCGCTGCTCGAGCTCGAGCAGGTAGCTCTGGTACTCCTTGGCCATCCGGCTCTGCTGCAGCGCCTGGACGATCTGCTCCTTGACGTCGTCGAAGGGGCGCAGGGCCGCCAGGCGCCGTTCGAGGAGCTTGACCACGTGCAGCCCGCCGCGGCCGTGCACCGGCTCCGAGACCCCGTTCACGGGCAGGTCCCAGGCGGCGCTCTCGAGATCGGGATCGAGGTCCCCGGCGTTGACCCAGCCGAGGTCGACGACGTCGGTGGTGGTGCCGGCGGCGGCCCCCTTCTTCGCCACCTCCGCGATGGCCGTTCCGGCGGCGAGCTCGTCGTGGACCTGCTTGGCATGGGCGGCGACGGCCGCGGCGTCGCCCTGGTCGAGGACGACGACGTCCTGCAGGCGCACCGCCGCCGGCTGGGTGAAGTCGCCGGGGTGGTCGCGGTAGTAGCGGCGCTGCTCCTCCTCGTCGACCTTGAGCCGCGACTGCACCTCGCGCCCGATCACCTCCTGCACCAGCAGGTTCTGGCGCAGGTGATCGCGCAGGCCCTCGGCGGTGATGCCGGACGCGGCAAGCGCCTCCTGCATCTGCTCGTCGGTCTTGATGCCCATCCGCTCGCGGGTCTGGGCGACCGCCTTGTCGACGTCCGACTCGCTCACCTTGGCGCCCAGCTGATCGGCGCGCGACAACAGCAGCAGCTGCTGATAGAGGTCGGCGAGGACGTCGCGGCCGGCGCCCTCGAGCGCTTCCTGGCGCTGACCGTCGGTGAGCCCGGGCTCGCTGGCAATCGCCTGCTTGCGCTCGGCGAGCTGGCGCTCGAAGTCGCTGAGGGTGGCGATGCGATCGTTGATGCGCAGCACCACGCGGTCGACGAGCATGGTCTGCGCGGCACCCGGACGCGGCTGGACGAGGGCGAGGAGGGGTGAGGCGAGGAGCAAGAGGGCGAGCGGTCGTCTCATCGGTTCGCTTCCTGATCGGCGCGGGGGTGGTCGCCGCGGTAGTCGAAGGGGAGGTTCTGCGCGTACACCACGACATTGTAGCGATCGGCCGCCTGCTCCAGCCGCTGGGCGAGCAGGGCGTCGCCCCGCTGCCGGCGCAGGCGCTCGGTGATCTCGGGCTCGACCTCGGCGAGCGGTCGCAGGCGTGGCGGCAGCCGCGCGTCGAGGCGGAAGAGGTGCCAGCCGTCGCTTGCCTCGATCGGCTCCCCGACCTCGCCGGGGCGCAGCCCGGCGAGCTGCTGCGCGAAGGGAGCCGGCAGGTCGTCGACGCCGATCTCGCCCTGGTCGCCGCCCTCCGGCGCGCTGGGGTCGAGCGAGACCTCTCGCGCCAGGGTGGCGAAGTCCTCGCCGGCGGCGAGCCGATGCTGCACGGTGCGGGCCTCCGCTCCGGTGGCAACGAGGATGTGGTGGAGCCGCAGCCGCTCGGGCAGCTCGAAATCGCCCTGGTGGAGTCGGTAGTACTGCTCGAGCTCGGCGGTCACCACCGGCACCTCGGCGTCGGCGAGCAGCGCGTCGAGCGCCTGGCGCTGGCTGCCGCCGGCCGGCAGCCGCTTCTCGTCCACCGCCAGGCGGGTGAGCAGCTCGGCGTCGAGGAACTGGTCGAACAGCCGCGACAGCACCCGGCTGTCGAGCGCCCCGGTGCTTTCGCCGACCTGCTTGCGCAGGAAGTCCTCGAAGCGGGTGTAGGGGACCGCCTGGCCGGCGATGCGCGCCGCCACGTCGGCCGAGACCGGTGCCTCGCGGCGGCAGCCGGCGAGCGCGGCGAGCGGCAGCAGGGTCGCGACTGTCAGCGCGCAGCCGAGGCGAGCGCCGGCGGCCCGCCGCGCCCGTCTCACGACGCCAGCCTCTCGAGCGTGCCGCGGGCCACGTCGAGCAGCTCGCCGCCGCGAGGTCTGAGCGTCAGCACGCCGGCGGGCGAGAAGCTCGCGTCGGGCCGCGTCGACACCAGCTCCACCAACCGCTCGGGGTCGATGCGGGCGTCGCGCCGCAGGCGAATGATCAGCTCCCCCTTTTGCCACGACAGCGACTGCACCCGCAGCCGCTCGGCGAGACGCTTGAGCCGCGCCACCTCGAGCAGCTGGTGCACCGCCGCCGGCGGCGGCCCGAAGCGCTCGCGCAGCTCGACGAGCATCGCCTCGGGCTCGACCTCGCCCGCGGCGATCTTGCGGTAGACCTCCATGCGCAGGTTGGCGTTGTCGATGTAGTCGACGGGGATCGCCATCGGCACCGGCAGGTCGAGGGTCGCCGACGGCGCCTCCTCCACCACCTCGCCGCGCAGCTCGCGCATGGTCTGCTCGAGCAGCTTCATGTAGGTCTCGATGCCCACGGCGGCGATGTGGCCGCTCTGCTCGGCGCCCAGCATGTTGCCGGCGCCACGGATCTCGAGGTCGCGGGCGGCGATGCGGAAACCCGAGCCGAGCTCGGAGAAATCGCGCAGGGCGTCGAGCCGCTTCCTGGCGTCGACGGGCAGCACGCGGTCGGCGGGCACTAGCAGATAGCAGTAACCGAGGGTATTGCTGCGCCCCACCCGCCCGCGTAGCTGGTAGAGCTGGGCGAGCCCGAAGCGCTGCGCGTTGTGCACCAGCATGGTGTTGACGCGCGGGATGTGGATGCCGTTCTCGATGATGGTGGAGGCGAGCAGCAGGTCGTGCTCGCCGGCGGTGAAGGCGTGCATGCGTCGCGACAGCTCGCGCTCGTCGAGCTGACCGTGGCCGACGGTGACCCGCAGCCCGGGCACCAGCTCGCGCAGCCAGCCTGCCATCTGGTCGATGTCCTCGACGCGGTTGTAGACGTAGTAGACCTGGCCGCCGCGCTCGCGCTCGTACTCGATCGCCTCGCGCACCAGCTCGCCGGTGAAGGGGAGGATCGCCGTCTCCACCGCCATGCGGTCGCGCGGCGGCGTCTCGATCACCGACAGGTCGCGCACCCCGGCGAGCGACAGCTGCAGGGTGCGCGGTACCGGCGTCGCCGACATCGCCAGCACGTGCAGCGTCTTCTTCATCTCGCGCAGGAGCTCCTTGTGGGCGACGCCGAAGCGCTGCTCCTCGTCGATGATGAGGAGGGCGAGGCGCGGCAGCGAGACGTCCTTGGAGAGCAGGCGATGGGTGCCGATGAGGATGTCGACCTTGCCCGCCTTGGCGCGCTCGCGGATGTCCTTGACCTCCTGGGGAGTGCGGAAGCGCGAGATCATGTCGATGCTGATCGGCAGCCCGGCGAAGCGCCGGCAGAAGGTCTCGAGGTGCTGGTCGGCGAGGATGGTGGTGGGGGCGAGCACGGCGACCTGGTAGCCGTTGTCGACGGCACGGAAGGCGGCGCGCATCGCCACCTCGGTCTTGCCGAAACCGACGTCGCCGCACAGCAGACGATCCATCGGCTGCTCGCGCTGGAGGTCCTCGAAGATGGCGTCGATCGCCTCGAGCTGGTCGTCGGTCTCGTCGTAGGCGAAGCTGGCGATGAACTGCCCCTCGAGGTCGGAGCCGCGCGCCATCGCCGGTGCCCGCGCCATCTGGCGCTGGGCGTAGAGCTCGAGCAGGTTGATCGCCAGCTGCTTGACGCTGTTGCGCACGCGATCCTGGGTGCGGCTCCAGGAGGCGCCGCCGAGCTGGTCGAGCTTCGGCGCGATGCCCTCGATGCCGCCGTACTTCTGCACCTGGTCGATGCGCGCGAGCGGCAGCAGCAGAGTCTTGCCGGCGGCGTAGGAGATCTCCATCACCTCGACGGTGGCGGCGGCGGCAGGCGCCGCGTCGCGCACCGTCGCCGGCAGCGGGGTACCGCCGGCGGCGGCCTCGGCGGCCACCGTGCGCAGGCCGAGGAACTGGCCGATGCCGTGGTCGACGTGCACCACGTAGTCGCCGATCTTGAGGTCGCGGAGGCCGGAGAGGAAGGCGCCGAGGCGCGAGGCGCGACGGGGCGCCCGCACGGCGGGCCGCCGCGGCCACAGCTGGGGCTCGCCGAACACCACGACCCCGGCGGGGGGCAGGCGGAAGCCGCGGGCGATCTCGCCGGCGACGAGCTCGACGCCGCCTCTCCCCACCGCCAGCTCGCGGCCGGCGAGGAGCTCGGCGATGCTGGCGTGCTGCTCGCCATCGGCCACCAGCAGGAAGCGCTCGCCGCGCGCGCGGGCGGCCTCCACCTCGCGCGGCAGCCGCGGCAGCTGTCCGTGCAGCACGTCCGTCGCCGTGCCGCCGAAATCGATGGGGGGTGTCGGTCCGGGCCCGCGGGCGCCGCCGCCGGCCGATGGCCGCTCCGTGCTCGCCCGCGACGGCGCGGCCGGGGCCCCGGGTCCGGCCCCCAGGCGCAGCGGTGCGGCGGCGAGGAACGCTCCCACCTCGGCGGCGGGGACGAGCAGGGCCTCGGGTGGAGCGGTGAGGTCACCGTGCGCCCGCCGCACCTCGTAGTCCTCCTCGAGCCGTTGCGCGAGCAGCCCGACCTCCTCCCCAAGGGTGGCGGGGTCGACGATCACCGGCAGCGCTCCGGGGAGCAGCTCGGGGAGCCAGGTGGTGCCCTCGGCCGCCAGCGGCAGCAGGGCCTCCCAGCCGGCGAACGGGACACCGTGCTCGAGGCCGTGCAGTCGCTCCTGTGCCTCGAGCGGTGGCCGGTGCCCCGGCGCCGTGCGCGCCGCGAGGTGGTGGGCGAGCGCCTTGGCGAGGCGGCCGCGCGCGCCGGCGCTGCCCTCGAAGAGGGTGAGCGGCAGCAGGCGCGCCGCGGCCAGCGCCTCGCCCGACCGCTGGCTCAGTGGGTCGAAGGCGCGAATGCTCTCGAGGGTGTCGCCGAAGAGGTCGAGGCGCAGGGGCAGCGGCTCGCCCGGCGGCCAGACGTCGAGCACGCCGCCGCGCACCGCGGCGTCGCCCACCTGTGCCACCAGGTCGACGCGCTGGTAGCCGGCCTCGACGACGTGCTCGACGAGGAGCTCGCGAGGCCAGTCCTCGCCGGGAGCGATCTCCAGGGTGCGCCGGGCGAGCTCGGCCGGTGGCGGCAGTCGCTGGAAGAGCGCCCGGGGGGTGGCGAGCAGGGCGCCGATCGTGCCGCCGGTGGCCGTCGCGCCAGCCCGCGGCGGGATTCCGCCACCCTGGGCGGCGCCGCCGGCGAAGGCGAGCAGCCGGTCGAGGGCGAGCACCTCCTGGGCGCGAACCGGCAGCGAGGCGACGCCCTCCTGGTAGGGGGTGAGGCCGGGAGCCGGGAAGTGAAGGGCGCGTTCCTCGCCGCTGACCAGCCTGACCGCTTCCACCCAGGCGAGGGCATCGGCCTCGTGCGGCACCACCACCAGCAGCGGACGGTGGAGATCGGCGGCGAGCAGCTCGCCCACCCAGGCGGCCGCCGGCAGCGGCAGGCGAAGCGCGTCCCCCAGCTCGTCGCGGAGCCGGCAGTAGGGCACACTGCTGCGCAGCGTGCGGGCGAGCTCGGCCCAGACGCCAGACAAGGCGATGAGCATAGCCCGCGGAGACGGCAGGCGACGCCGCGGCGAAAGACGGGGTCGCGGTCGACTCCACGCGGCGGGCGAGGGGCGCGTCGGGAGCTCATGGCCGACCGGTTGCCCGCCTCGGGTGGCGACCTCGTGGCGCCCCGGTCGCATCGCTAGACACCCTGGGGGTTCGGCGCTAACGTGCCGCGCGGTGACCCCCGACCCCCCCTCCGGAGCTCGACCCGGGCCCTGGTCGCGCCTCGATCGCATCCTCCACGAGGGGTTCGCGGACGAGGACTCGCCGCTCTACCGTGCCATCAACGGCTTCATCGTCCTGCTCATCTTCTTCTCGGTGGTGTCGGTGACGCTCGCCTCGGTGCCGTCGATCTACGACGCCCACCAGCGCTTCTTCGAAGTCAGCGAAGCGGTGGTGGTCGCCCTCTTCAGCATCGAGTACCTGATCAACATCTACGTCGCCGAGAACCGTGCGCGCTACGTCTTCGGGGTGTGGGGCGTCATCGACCTGCTTGCCATCCTGCCCTCGTTGCTGCTGATGTTCGACCTGCGAGCGCTCAAGGTGGCGCGGGTGCTGCGGGTGCTGCGCTTCCTCCGCCTGATGCGCATCCTGCGCGTGCTCAAGCTCGCCAAGGTGGCCTCGCGCCAGGCCGAGGCGCGCCGCGACAAGCTCAGCACGCTCAAGATGGACGTGCAGATCTATTTCATCGCCCTGATCTCGGCGGTGACCATCCTCAGCACCCTCGAGTTCTACGCCGAGGAGCACGTCCCCAACACGCCGTTCACCTCGATCCCGCAGGCGATGTGGTGGTGCTTCGCCACCATCACCACCACCGGCTACGGCGACATCTCCCCCTCGACCGTGGCCGGCCGGATCATCGCCATCATCACCATGCTCGTCGGCCTGGCGCTGTTCGCGCTGCTCGTCAACGTGGTGGGCAAGGCGATGCTCTCGGCGCTGTTCGGCACCTCCGACCTCGAGCGCCACGACGAGGCGGCGCGCCACGGCGCCGAGCTGCTCGCCGCGCGCCGCCGCCACGGACGCCAGCACCAGGCTGGCGCCGGCCACGAGGAGCCCGACGCCGTCGCCACGCTGGTGCAGCGACCGCTCGCCTGTGCGTGCGGGCGGTCGCTCGAGCCCGACTGGCGGCTGTGCCCGTTCTGCGGCACTCCGCGGTAGTGGTCGCGGGCAGGCGGCGGGGCGTGGCAGCCGCCGCCCTGGCTCAGGGTTTGGACATCGTGTCGGTGGCGGGCGCCGGCCGGGGTGCGGCTGCCGGGGGGAACACCACCACGAGGTCGCCGGTGCGCACCATCCCGAGCTGCTGGCGCGCCAGCCGCTCGAGCGTCACCGGGTCCTTCTCCAGCCGTCGATTGCGCTCCTCGAGCTCGCGCACCGTGGCAGCGGTCCGCGCGATGGCGGCGTTGAGCTCGGCCTCGTGCGCGCGCTCGTCGGCGAGGTCGTGCCAGGAGCGGGCGCCGGCGGCGCCCACCGCCAGCAGCACCGCCACCACCGCCAGCGCCAGCAGCAGCGGCGAGCGCTCGCGGTGGGGCGTGGCCACGGCGGCCGAGTCGGTGGGCGGGGTCACCGGCGATAGCGCGGGAAGGCGGTGCGCCCGGGGTAGCGCGCCACTTCTCCCAGCTCTTCCTCGATGCGCAGCAGTCGGTTGTACTTGGCGACGCGCTCGCTACGGCAAGGGGCGCCGGTCTTGATCTGGCCGGTGCGGCAGGCTACCGCCAGGTCGGCGATGGTGCTGTCCTCGGTCTCTCCCGAGCGGTGGGAGACGACGTTGGCGTAGGCGCTCGTCTTCGCCAGCTCGACGGCGTCGAGGGTCTCGGTGAGGGTGCCGATCTGGTTGACCTTCACCAGCAGCGCGTTGGCGAGACCTTCGGCGATGCCGGCGGCGAGGATCTTGGGGTTGGTGACGAAGAGGTCGTCACCCACCAGCTGCACACGGCCGCCAAGCGCGGCGGTGAGCTCCTTCCACCCTGCCCGGTCCCCCTCCGCGAGGCCGTCCTCGATCGACACCAGCGGGTAGGCGTCGAGCCAGCGGCGGTAGAGCGCCACCAGGTCTCCGGCGGAGAGGCCTCGCTTGCCCTCGCCGGCGAGGGCGTAGCGCACGGCGCCGTCGCCCTCCTCGACGAGCTCGGAGGCGGCGACGTCGACGGCGAGCGCGACCTGCTCGCCCGGCCGGTAGCCCGCTTTCTCGATCCCCTCGAGCAGCAGGTCGAGCGCCTCCTGGTTGCTTCCGAGGTTGGGGGCGAACCCCCCCTCGTCGCCGACGCCGGTCGCCAGCCCCTTGCCCACCAGCACCTTCTTGAGCGAGTGGTAGACCTCGACCCCGGCGCGCAACGCCTCGGAGAAGCTGGCGAAGCCGAGCGGCACCAGCATGAACTCCTGGACGTCGACCGAGTTGTCGGCGTGGACACCGCCGTTGAGCACGTTGAGCATCGGCACCGGCAGCACGGTGGCGGCGGGCCCGCCGACGTAGGCGTAGAGCGGCAGCCCGGCCGCCTCGGCGGCGGCATGGGCCACCGCCAGGGAGACGCCGAGGATGGCGTTGGCTCCCAGCCGCTCCTTGCTCTCGCTGCCATCGAGCGCGATCATCCCGCGGTCGATCTGAGCCTGGTCGCGGGCGTCCATGCCGAGCAGCTCGGGGGCGATCTCCTCCTCGATGGCGCGGATCGGCCCCAGCACGCCCTTGCCGCCGTAGCGGCTGCCGCCGTCGCGGCGCTCGAGCGCCTCGCGGCTGCCCGTGGAGGCGCCCGAGGGCACCGCGGCCCGCCCCAGCGCGCCTCCCACCAGCACGCAGTCGACCTCCAGCGTCGGGTTGCCGCGGGAGTCGAGGATCTCCCGCGCCACCAGCTCCTCGATCTCGAACATTCCCCCTCCGATCCCGATCCCGCGAGTGAGCGACACCAGGGTACTACGACTCTTCGGGAGCCCGGCGCCGGCATGGTGTTCCCCGCCACGCCGTGGGCGCGCGCCACCCCGTTCCGGGTGGCTACGCCTGCTGCCCGTTCATGCGGACGAAGAGGGCGTCGAGCTCATCACGCGAGGCGCGACTGCTCTGCTGCGCGAAGCCGTGGGCGATCTCGGGCTCGCCGGCGAGGAGGCGCGGGAAGACGGCGTCCGCGAACGCGGCGAGCGGCGTGCCGAAGGTGTGCAGGCCGGCGCCGCCGAGGTCGGTGTCGACCGCCGGCGGGATGAGCTCGACGACGCGCACCGGGGTCTCGGCGAGCTGCAGGCGCAGCGACAGCGTGAACGAGTGCAGGGCCGCCTTGGTGGCGCAGTAGACCGGCACCCGCGCCAGCGGTACGAAGGCGAGGCCCGAGGTCACGTTGACGATGGTCGCCGCCGGCTGCCGGCGCAGGTGCGGTAGCAGCAGCGCCGTGAGGTGGATGGGCGCCTCGAGGTTGCTGGCGATCTCCTCGTGCGTGGCCGCCCACTCGGCAGGTGCCGTGAGGTCGACGCGGCGCTGGATGCCGGCGTTGTTGACCAGCGTGTCGAGCGTTGGCGCCGCAGCCACCGCCCACGCCGCCAGCTGCTCGCGCTGCCGCGGGTCGCCGAGGTCGCAGACGCGGGTGCGCAGCCGCGGATGGCGGGCGCGCGCGGCCTCGAGGGCGGTCTCGCGGCGCCCGCAGACGATCACCTCGGAGCCGGAGTCGAGGTAGCGCTCGGCGAGCGCGAGGCCGATACCGGAAGCGCCGCCGGTGACGAGGACGGTGGTCATGGCTTCCTGCCTCTCGAATCGGCTGTCCCGGGCCCGCCAGCGAGCCCTCCCGCCATGCTACGCCTCGCGTTGGACGACGTGGCCGGCTTGCGTCGGCACCGTATGTAATCTACAGTAGCAAACGTACTGTATGGACGCCAGCCGCGGCGATCTGCTGAAAGGGACCCTCGACCTGCTGATCCTGCAGGCGCTGGAGCGTGAGCCGATGCACGGCTGGGGCATCGCCGAACGGATCGAAACGCTCTCGAACGAGGTGTTCCTGCTGCAGACGGGCACGGTATATCCGGCGCTGCACCGTCTGTTGAAGCAGGACGCCATCGCTGCCGAGTGGCGCACCAGCGCCAACAACCGACGAGCCCGGTACTACCGATTGACCCCGGCCGGCAAGAAGCGGCTCGACTCCCAGCGCGCAGCCTGGACGCGCGTGAGTGTGGCCGTCAATCGTGTGCTGGACGCCCTGTCATGAGCGTGGAGGCGTCGTGGCTGCCCTGCGGCGGCTGATTCACTGGGTACGCGTGCTCGGCGGTCGCGCCGTCGAGAGCGAGTTGACGGAAGAGATGAGCGACCACCTGGCGCGAGAAATGGCGCGCCAACGGGCACTCGGCTTTTCTGAAGATGAGGCACGGCGCCGCGCTGTACTGCGAACCGGCCCGGTCGAGTCCATCAAGGAGCAGGTCCGCGATGAGCGCGGCGGGCGCCTGCTCCTCGACATGCTCGGGGATCTGCGGATCGGCGCACGAAGTCTTCGCCGGTCGCCGGGATTCACGATGGCAGTGGTGGTGTCCCTTGCCCTTGGCGTGGCGGGTGTCACCGCGAGCGCGAGTGTGGTCAACGCGGTGGTCGTGCGGCCGTTGCCCTATCCAGAATCGAACCGCTTGTATCTGGTTCGCGTGGCGTGGAACGAGTTCACCGCGTCGCTATCGGCGGCCGACTTCCTGCGATTGCGTGAGGCCAGCCGCGGCATCGCGACAGCGGCTGCCTATACGACCAGCGACGAGGGCTACACCCTGCTCGGCCAAGGTCAGCCCGTTGTCGTGACCGGCGCCGCCGTGACACCGGACATGTGGCGCGTGCTCGACGTGCAACCCACCCTCGGCCGGTGGTTCAGCCGAGACGACCGCGGGACGGAGACGCTCATCAGCAATGCCCTGTGGCGAAGCCGTTTTGGTGGATCCCCGGATGCTGTGGGGCGCCTCCTCACACTGGATCGCGGCGCCTACACCATCGTCGGCGTGATGCCACCTGGGTTCGACGTACCGGGCCAGCGTGGTGGTGAAGTGTGGGTGTCCGCACGGATCGACGAGCCGACACGCCGGGGCCCCTTCTTCCTGCGCGTGGTGTTGAGGCTGGATTCAGCGGTGACACCCGAGCAGGCATCGGCGGGCCTGACGACGGCCGTTGCTCCGGCCCTGCAGACGCAATATGCCGCCGAACCGACGTGGCGCTATCGGCTCACGTCGATGAAAGACGTCGTTGTCGGGGATACACGACTCACTCTGTGGGTGTTCCTGGCGGCGACGATCCTCGTTCTGCTGATCGCCAGTGTGAACGTCGCCAACCTGATGCTGGCCCGCGGCACCACACGGGCACACGAGTTGGCCCTTCGCGCGTTGCTTGGGGCACGCCGCGAACGCTTGGTACGTCAGCTGCTGGCCGAGTCCGCGCTGATTGGACTGGGCAGCGCTGTGCTCGGCCTCATCGTCGCGGCCGCTCTGATTCGACTCATCGTGGTGGAGGCCGGTGCGCTGATACCGCGAGCCCAGGAGCTGCACACTGATGGGTCAACCACAGTCATCGCGGTTGCAGTTGCCGTCGCCACGGCCCTGCTGACGGGCGTCGTTCCGGCGTTCTGGCTCACCGGCGGATTGGGAAAGGCCATGCGGTCCGGAGGACGCAGGGTGTCCGGTGGGCCGGTGGAGGGGCGGATTCGGCGGGCGATGGTGGTTGGGGAAGTGGCGCTCGCCTTCTGCGTGCTGGTGTCCACGGCGCTACTGGTGAAGACGATCGAACGCGTCGAGTCTCAGCCGCCCGGGTTCGACGCTGATGGTGTGCTCAGCTTCCGGCTGGTCGCGCCGCCGGATCCGTATGCCGACGTGTCCAGGCTGAACGCGTACCTCCGATCGGTCGACGGAAACCTGCGCCGGCTCCCAGGCGTGACGCACGTCGCGTTCGCTGAATCGCTCCCGCCGAACGGCCTGCAGGAGTCCAACGACTACACGTTGCAGGGTGAGGAACCGGGGTCTCCGGGTCGAAGCGAACAGGGCTCTGGCGTGGCGCAATGGAACGTCGTAAGCCCGGAGCTCTTCAACGTCCTTCGCATTCCGCTCGTCCAGGGTCGCACCTTTGCCGACGGGGATGGCGCGGACGCTCCGCCGGTCGCTGTCGTGAGTGAGACGTTCGCGGCGAAGCATTTTCCACGTGGCGAGGCTGTGGGGGGACGCTTCAAGGGCGGCGACTGGGACGCCGCCGCGCCGTGGACGACCATTGTGGGCGTGGTGGGCGACGTGCCGTACGCACAGGGTGTTTGGGGCGGCCTGAGCCCCACTATCTACGTGCCGCGCGCGCAACACGCCGGGGCGCGCTTCCAGTTCGTCGTCCTCCGCACCGCCTCGGCCAAGGCGACCGCAGCGGGGCTGGCGGGTGCCGTCCGTGCGGCGGACGCGCGCGTGCCGCTGCGCGACGTCGCCACGATGTCGGAGCGGCTCGAGGCATCGACCGCCGTGCCCAGGTTCCGCGTGCGCTTGTTCACGGTGCTCGCGACGGTCGCACTGGCACTCGCAGTCATCGGTATCTACGGCATCCTGGCCTACCAGGTGACCCAGGGGCGCAAGGAAACGGCGATCCGTCAGGCGCTTGGCGCGTCCAGGTCTGCGGTCCTCGGTGGCGTCGTTCGTTCAGGTGTAGGCCTGACATTGGTTGGCGTCGCCATTGGGCTGGTCGCCGCGCTGGGGCTCACACGATCGTTGGCGGCCTTCCTATTCGGCGTCACGCCTGGCGACGTCTTCGCCTATGTCTCGGCGATGGCTGTCCTGTTGTTCGCAGCGACGCTGGCCAGCCTGCTGCCGGCACTTCGCGCGGCAGGGACTGATCCTTTTACCGTGCTACGCGAAGAGTAGCGCCGCTGCCGCCGAGCGCCAGGAAGGCTCGTGCCGGTTGCTGGCCGACGCCGTCGACGTCCGCATCATCCAGCAGCCAGGTCGATACCTGAACGCAACCGACGAGGAAGATCAAACGACGACTGGAGATGAGCTGGAACGACGAAGGCCGACCCCTTCGACTCGCATCAGGAGCCCAAGATGATCGGCCGTTGTCAGGGAGTCGCCTTGGCTCGCGCTCTCACACACGGCGCGGTCCCGGAAGGCTTGAAAGTTGGTTGCGGGGGCAGGATTTGAACCTGCGACCTTTGGGTTATGAGCCCAACGAGCTACCGGACTGCTCCACCCCGCGTCAGAGAACCGCCGCCCTGGATGCCGCGGTGCGGCGGGCGTCCCGACAGATTGCCACAGCGATGAGGGCCTGTCAAACCGCCCGCGGGCGCTCAGGCCGAGCGGCGGCCGGGAGGCACCGCCGTCGCCACGGGCTCTACAACCGGCGCCGAGGCGCCGTCATTCCCCTCCGCCGGCTGCGCCGCGCGCGGGGTGGCGCCGAAGGCCAGCACGCCGACGGTGGCCATGAGGATGGCCGCCAGCCAGAACGGCCACGGCACCCCCAGGTGCTGGAAGACGACGCCCGCCCACAGCGGGCCCACCATGCGTGAGACGCCCCCCATCGCCTGCTGCAGCCCCATGAACTCGCCGACCTGGCCGGCGGGTGCGTAGAGGCTCACCTGTGAGCTGGTGGCGGGGAAGAGGAGCGCGGTACCTATCGGGACGAGGGCGATCACCAACGCGAGTTGGGCCAGGTTGCCGACGAAGGGCAGCAGCGCCTGGCCGAGGGTGAGCAGCACGGCGCCCAGGCGCAG
The DNA here is from genome assembly GCA_963837455.1 of Thermoanaerobaculia bacterium. Taxonomy (GTDB): domain Bacteria; phylum Acidobacteriota; class Thermoanaerobaculia; order Multivoradales; family JAIOJS01; genus DASYQD01. The sequence goes on from CAWINM010000001.1 coordinate 1,637,403, forward strand.
CACCCGGACGTCGCCCAGGCGGTCGACGAGGCGGCCGAGGATGCCGGCGCGCATCACCACGCCGATGGCGCCGACGTAGGTATAGAAGTAGCCGATGTTGCCGGTGCCGACGCCGAGGCGGCGCTCGAGGAAGAGGGCGAGCACGGCGTTCATCGCCATGAACGCCATCATGCCGGCGGCGTAGATCCAGATCATCCGGTGCGCCGGCTGTAACGGGTGGCGGAAGACGTCGCCGACCGCGTGGCGCAGTGGCCGCGGCACGCGCCTCTCGCGGCTCACCGCGGGCTCCGGCAGCAGCCGCGCCGCCACCAGCACGTTGACGAGCGCCATCGCGGCGGCGATGTATCCGGGGGCCTGATGTCCGAGACGGGTGGCGAGCGAGCCGATCACCGGCCCGAGGGTGACGCCTGCCGAGGTGGCGGCGCTGATCCAGCCCAGCGCCTTGGCGCGCTGGCCCGGCCCGACGGTGTCGGTGACGTAGGCCTGCACGACGCCGACGGTGCCGGCGCCCGCCCCCTGGACGAGCCGCGACAACAGCAGCAGCCAGATGGTGTCGGCGAGGCCGAACGCCAGGTAGGCGAGGCCCGAGGCGGTGAGGCCCAGCAGGATGACCGGCCGGCGCCCCCAGCGGTCGGAGACCCGTCCCCAGTAGGGCGCCGTGACCAGCGCCGCGAAGGCGTGCGAGGCCACCAGGATGCCGACCACGGTGGGTGTGCCGCCCAGCTTCTCGGCGTAGAACGGCACCAGCGGCAGCACCATCAACATGCCCATCATGTCGACGAACATCGCCGCCATGAGGACGATGAGGCGTGCCAGCGGCCGGCCGCCGGTCTCGGCCGCGAGCCCTCCCGGTGACGGGGCGCTCATCGCTCGCGCTCCCCCCACACCAGCAACGCCGCCGTGCTCGCGGTGGCGAGCAGCACGCCGTAGACCGCGGCGAGACCGGTCTCCTGCAAGCGAAGGCTCTCGAGGATCTCCATGGCGATCGGGCGATTGTCCCAGGTGTAAAGGAGGATCGAGGTAACGAAGTCGCCGAGCGCGGTGACGAAGGCGAGCCCGGCACCGGCGGCGAGCGCCGGCCGCAGCAGCGGCAGGACGACGCGCCGCAGCGTGCGCAGCCGCCCGGCGCCGAGCGAGGCTGCCGCCTCCTCGAGCGCCGGGTCGAGCTGGCGCAGGCCGGCGATGGTGGCGCGGCCGGTGAGCGGCAGGCTGCGCAGCAGGTAGGCGAGCGGCAGCAGCCAGGGCGTGCCCACCAGCACGAAGCGCAGGGCCCAGGGAGCGTCGACGCTGAAGGTGGTGGCGAGGGCGACGGCGAAGACGGTGCCGGGGATCGCCCACGGCAGGCCGAGCAGCCCCTCGAGCCCGGCGCGCCGCAGCCGCCCGCCGCCGCGCGCCAGGCGCGCCGCCACCAGCCCGAGGACGAGCGCCGCCGCCGTCGACAGCGCCGCCATCCAGAACGAGCTCCACACCGGCCGCCAGCGCTCGGCGTCGGCGAGCAGCCGGTAGTTGGAGAGGTCGAGGTGCGGCGGCAGCGTCTCCACCGTCCAGGTGCCGCGCGGTACCAGCGACAGCAGCACCAGCGTGGCGTGCGGCAGCAACAGGAAGATGGCGAGCAGCCAGCCAGCGCCGGCCACCACCGCGCCGGTGAGGCCGGAGAGCCGTCGTGCCCGCGGCGCCACGCCGTGTCCGCTCGCCGCTACCTCCTGCGCGCCGGCGAGGCGCCCCGAGAAGACCAGCGCGGCGAGCGCCAGAGCGGCCAGCAGCAGCGATTCCGCCATCGCCAGCCGGTGGTTGCCGTTGAGCCGCGAGGCGACGATCTGCGTCGTCATGACGCGGAAGCCGCCGCCGAAGAGGTAGGGGGCGGAGAACGAGGCGAGCGCGGTGAGGAAGGTGAGCAGCGCGGCACCGGCGAGCGCCGGGCGCAGCGCCAGCAGTGTCACCGCGTAGAGCGTGCGCCAGCGGCGGGCGCCGAGCACGGCGGCCGCCTCGCCGAGACTGGGGTCGAGGCGGGCGAGGCCGGCGCGTGTGAAGAGGAAGAAGTAGACGTACATCGAGTAGGCGTGAACGAGCAGGATCGCCGGCCAGCCGGCGAGGTGCCAGGGCGGCTCGGCGAGACCGAAGAGGGCCTGCACGGCGCGCGCCGCGAAGCCGCTCTCCCCCCAGAGGAAGAGGAAGGCGAGCACGCCGACGAGCGGCGGCAGCGCCACCGGCAGGGTGAGCAGCGCGGCGAGCGGGCGCCGCCCCGGAAAGTCGCCGCGGCTGAAAAGGAACCCCAGGGGCACGCCGACGATCCCTGCCGCCGCCACGCTGGCGAGCGAGATCCACAGCGAGCGCCAGAGGGCGAGCCACTCGTCGGGGCGGACGAGGAGGGTGCGGAACGGGGCGAGCGAGGGAGCGGCGGGCCAGCCGAGAGCCTCGCCGGCAGTGACCAGCAGCGGGTAGCCGACGAGCCAGGCGAGGAGCGCCCCGACGGCCAGCGCGGCGAGGGCACCGCCCGCGCGGCGGGTGCCCGCCGCGCCGCTCGGGGAGGCGAGGTCGCTCACCGGGCCGCGTCTCCGGACGCCGGGGCAACGCTGGCGGCCACCGGCTCTTCCTCCCCGATGGCGTCACCCGCGCCTGCGGCGGACGGCAGCCAGATGCGGCCGGGGGGGCCGTCGCCGCGCGGTGCCACCGCAACCGCCTCGTCGCGGCGCGCGGCTCCCGACGGCGCCACCAGCTCGACCTCGATGCCGCTCGCGGCGAGGACGCGGAAGCGGCTGCGGGCGCCGCCATACCGCCGCTCGACGACCCGACCCGCCAGCGCGTCGGGGTCGCCCGGCGGCACGAACGCCAGCGTCTCGGGGCGCAGCATCAGCTCCGCGGGCTCCCCCTCGCCGATCGCATCGACGAGCTCGCCGGGCCAGGTGACGACGCCCTCGCGGACGGCCAGGGCGACGCGCCAGCCACCCTCCCGGTCGCCCGCGAGACGGCCGGGAAGCAGGTTGGCGCGGCCGACGAAGGCCGCAACCGTGCGGTTGACGGGGCGCTCGTGGAGCTCCTCCGGGGTGCCCACCTGCTGCAGGACGCCGCCCCACAGCACCGCCACGCGCTGCGCCAGGTCGAACGCCTCCTCCTGCTCGTGGGTGACCAGGACGGTGGAGATGCCGAGCCGCTGCAGCACCGCCTCGAGGGCGCGGCGCGTGCGCTCGCGCAGGGCGGGGTCGAGGTTGGAGAGCGGCTCGTCGAGCAGCAGCAAGCGGGGCGCCGGGGCCAGCGCCCGCGCCACCGCCACCCGTTGCTGCTGGCCGCCGGAGAGGGCCGTCACCGGCCGGCGCTCATAGCCCGCGAGGTCGACGAGCGCCAGCACCTCGCCCACCCGCCGCGCCACCTCCGGCTTGCCGAGGCCGCGTCCGTGGAGCCCGAAGGCGACGTTGGCGCCGACGTCGAGGTGGGGGAAGAGGGCGTAGTGCTGGAAGACCATGCCGACGCCGCGCCGCGCCGGCGGCAGGTGGGTGACGTCGGCGCCGGCGAGCAGGATGCGGCCGGCGTCGGCCGACTCGAAGCCGGCGAGCAGGCGCAGGAGGGTGGTCTTGCCGGAGCCCGAAGGACCGAGCAGCGCCAGCACCTCGCCCTCGGCGACGGCGAGCGAGAGGTCGCGCAGCACGCTGGTGGCGCCGAAGCTCTTCGCCACCCGCTCGACGGCGACGAAGCCCTTCACCGAGAACCGGCCCCGACCGCGGGCGCCCTGTAGGTGGCGCCGTGACCACGGATCTCGCGGTCCCAGCGCTCCATCCAGGCGGCCCCGCGGGCGGCGACCAGCCCGCGGTCGTAGTCGGCCGGCCTCATGTGCGCGAGCACCTCCCGCGCCCACGGTGGCAGCTCCTGACGCGGCAGGTCGACGCGTGCCGGCAGCCGGAAGGCCTTCTCGGCGGCTAGGCGCTGGGCCTCGAGGCTGCCCAGCCAGTCGATGAAGGCGGCGGCGGCGGCGGCGTGCGGCGCGTTAGCGACGATCCCCACGGCGTCGGCGATCACTGGCGTGCCGCTCTTCGCGAAGCGGTAGGCGATGGGCACCCCGCGCTCGCTGCTGCCAGAACACGTCGGTGAGCTCCCACACCGTGACCAGCCCTTCGCGGCGGCTGAGCTTGGTGAACAGGAGCGCCGGGTTCTGGACGTACTCCTTGGTCTGGGCGTCGAGACGCGCCAGCCACGAGAAGCCGCGCTCGGGGTTGCCGGTCTCCGCCACGGAGCGTGCGAGGACCATGCCGAAGAGGGTGCGCATGGTGCCCGAGGCGAGCGGGTCGCGGATCAGCACCTTCCCCTTCCACCGCGGATCGAGGAGGTCGTCCCAGTCGGCGGGCGCTTTGGCGGCGGGCACGGCGTCGCGGTTGTAGACCAGCACCGGTGCGGTCAGGTAGAGGCAGAAGTAGAGGTCGAGAGGGTCGCGACAGTCGGGGGTGAGCGCCGACGCCCAGGGTGGCCGATGCGGCGCCAACAGTCCCTCCGCGGCGCCGCGCGCGAAGATGGTGGAGGGCCCGCCGAACCACACGTCGGCCTGCGGGTTGGCCCCCTCCGAGCGCACGCGGTCGTAGACGTCCTGCGAGCCCATGTCGAGCCAGCGCACGTCGATGTCGGGGTGCTTGGCCTCGTAGGTCTTCTCGAACAGCTCGAGCAGGTCGCGGCCGTGGGGCGAGTAGAGCACCAGCGGCGTGCGATGGTCCCGCGCGCAGGCCGCCAGCACGCCGCCGAGAAGGAGCGCCGCCAGGCGCGGCGCCAGCCACGGGCGCGACGGGCACCACCACCGTATGGGCTGGCGGCGGGCGCCGATGAAGGCTTCCGCCGCGGGTGAGCGGCTCAGCATTGGTCGTCTCCGGCCCTCACTGTTCCTCCGTCGGCAGGTCCTCGCTCTGCACCCGCGGCCGGGCGAGCCCGAGGAGGTTGGCGAACAGACGATAAGCGCCGGGCACCCCGGCAGGCAGCTGGCGGAAGAAGGCGAGGCCGGTGTAGACGAAGGTGCCCTTGCCGTAGGGAGCCACCAGCAACGCCCCGGAGAGCTCCGGTTTGCCGGGGTCCGCCATGGCGAGCAGCGGCACGTAGGCGGGGTCCCACTGCTCCGGATAGTAGAGGCCGCGCTCCTGCACCCAGCCCCCCCAGTCGGCGTCGCCGATTGGGTTGGGACTCGTGAAGACCTCGTGGTCGGGCGCGAGCAGGCGCACCGGTGCCGTCTCGTCGGTGGTGCGGGTGGCGTTGCCGCGCGCCATCGTCAGCGGCAGCGGTGCGAGCCGCTGGGAGAAGTAGTCGGCCCGCTGCGACTGCACGAGGAGCAGGCCGCCGCGGCGCACGAAATCGAGCAGACGCGGGTTGGCGGCGGCAAGCTCCGGCGACGCGTCGTAGGCGCGCGGGCCGATGACGAGGGCGTCGTAGGCGAGCAGGTCGCGGGCGAGCAGGTCGGCGGCGGGGAGCACCTCGAGCGGCACGCCCACCGCGGCGAGGGCCTCCGGCACGCGGTCGGCGGCACCGCGCACGTAGCCCACCTTGCCGAGCGGCGGCAGCGTGAGCGGGAAGGCCGAGATCGCCACCCGCGAGGGAATCGGCACCGGCCGCGGCCGGATGTGCTCGTAGTCGACGAGCGGATACGCCGCGGCGTAGCGTCCCCCCTCGTCGGTGACGGCGGACACCTCCAGCGACGTGCGCCCCGGCTCCAGCGGCTGCGGCGGTGCCACCGGCACGCCGAGGGTGCGGGCCTCGCCGGCCGCGAGCCGGAAGGGCACCGGCGGCACCGCTGGCCAACCCTCCGGCACCAGCACGTTGACCTGGCCCTGGCTCGCCTGGTGTGCGGTGAGGGTCACCGACACCTGACGCGGTGCGATGTCGGCGAGCGGCCAGGGCAGCAGCCCCTGCGCCACTGCGACCTCGACGGCGGGCACGGCGCGCAGCGGGCGACGCACCTCGCCGCGGTCGAGGCTCTTGGCGACCGCCACCACCTCGCGGGTGAGGTGGAGCAGGAGCGGCGCGGTGTCGCCTTCACCCGGCGCGACGTCGGCGCCGGCCGCCTCATCGAGCTCGATCTCCGCTTGCAGAGCGAGCGGCGGCGGCTCGAAGGGCTCGCCGCGGACGTCCGGCGGCACGGCGCTCCAGTCGTAGAGGTCCCCCTGCCGCGAGTGCTGGAGGAAGTAGGGGGCGGTCGGTGGCGCGCCGGATGAGATCGTGACCCGCGCCGTGCGCGCCAGCAGCGCACCCGGAGCGACGGCGACGGCCGGGTTCGCCACCGGCTCGATCGGCTCCGTCGCCGCCGCCACGCCGGCCGCCTCTTCGCTCGCGCCGGGCGCCCCAGGGGTGGTGTCGGCGGCAGGGGTCGCCTCGGGCGCCGGGGTGGTGGTCGCCGGCGGCGGAGCTAGGGGCGGCATCGGAGTGACGGCGGCGGGGGCGCCGCCGCTCGCGGAGCCGGCGACAGGGGCAGCGCTCTCGTTCGGCGTGCTCAATGCCACCGCGGTCGGCTCCGCCCAGGAGGCTGGGCTCTCCAGCGTCAGCGAGTGGACGCGCACCCCTCTGCTGCCGCCGGCGAGCACCCGCGCCGTCACCGTCAGCTCGTCGCCGGGGACGATCTCCGCCCGATCGGTGGTGGCGTCGACCACCAGTCCCGCGGCCGCGGCGAGCGCATCGGTGGCGATCCGCTCCTTCTCGGCGAGGAAGCCGGCGAGGCTGATCGCGTCGGGCGTGGTGCCGCTGGGCGACACCGCTACCAGCGTCGAGGCCGCGCGCAGGTCGCGCAGCGCCCGCGCGAGCGGTGCCACGGTGTCTTCCAACCTGGCGGGGGTGAGCACCCGCCGGGCCTCGCCCACCGCCGCCTCGGCGTCGGCGAGCGAGGTGCGCAGCTGGTCCTGCTCGGCGCCGGCGGGAAGAAGCCGTGCGAGTGCCTCGAGCCGGGTGTCGATGCCGGCGAAGAGCCCCTCGCCCGCTGCCGGCGCCGGCGCCGGCGTCTCGCGGCGCAGGCGCACGGGGCGCCCCTCGAGCGCCTCGAGCTGCCCCATGCTCTGCGAGCGGTGCTGGCTGCGCACCGTCATCGCCAGCTGGTAGAGCGTGTGACCGCTGAGCGCGTCGAGCCGCTGGCTCGACAGCTCGAGCGTCGCCTCCTGCGGGTTCCACCAGGACTCGCGGAAGAAAGCCTCCGGCTGCCAGGGGAGGAGGCCCTCGGCGTTGAGCTCGGGGAAGGCGGTGGGGTCACCCGCCAGCCGCAGCGCATCGTCGGCCAGGGCCCCGGAGGCCTGGTGCTGCCCGTGACCGGCCCGCGGGTCGGCGGGGAAGACGGCGACCAGCACCTGGGGGCGGAAGCGGCGGATGGCGCGCACCACGTCGACGAGGAGCTCCTCGCGCGGCCAGAGGGCGAAGCTCTCCGCCATCGACTCGGTGTAGCCGAAGTCGTAAGCGCGGGTGAACAGCTGGTGGCCGAGGTCGAGGCGGCGGCCGGCGAGCAGCTCCTCGCTGCGCAGCACGCCGAGCGACTCGCCGAGCTCGGGGCCGATGACGTTCTGCCCCCCCTCGCCGCGAGTGAGCGAGAGGTAGGCGACCTCGATGCCCTCGCCGAGCGAAGCCACCGTGAGCAGCGTGTCGTCCTCGTCGTCGGGATGGGCGCCGAGGATCATCAGCCGCCGGTGCTGGTCGAGGCGGTCGAGCGCCCGCGACACCAGGGCGATGCCGCCGCTCGCCGCCGGCTGCAACGGGTCGGGCGCCGCGGCGAGCGGCGCCGCGAGGACGGTGAGGGCGAGGGCGAGGAGGGTGGCGGCGAGCGATCGGGCGCGGCGGCGACGCGGGCGGAAGCTGTGCATCGCGCGGATTCTAAGCCCGGGGGTATGCGATGGGCGACGCGGCGCGCCGCGTTGCCCATCGCCCGGGTCAGCCGGCGACGGCGCTCTCCATCGCCCGCGCCTTGCGCCGATCGCCACGCCGCAGGGTGACGGCGAGCAGCGGCGGCGTGACCAGAGTGGTGGCGATCACCATGATCACCAGCGCGGAGTAGATCGCCGGGCCCACCACCCGGTGGCCGTGCAGCATCATCTGCGCGCCGATACTGGCGAAGATCAGCCCCACCTCGCCGCGCGGCACCATGCCCACCGCCACCGACAGGCGGTCGAGGCCGCGCTCGAGCACCCCGCCGGCGCACGCCATTTTGCCGATCACGGCCACCACCGAGAGCAGCGCGGCGAGCCCCAGCACGCGGGGGTCGGCGAAGCTCGCGAGCTCCACCTCGAGCCCCATGCGGACGAAGAAGATCGGCACCAGGAAGGCGGCCAGCGGTCGCAGCAGCTCGTCGAGGTCGTGCTCGCTGCGGTCGACGAGGTCGGCGTAGTGCAGCTCCTCGAGCACCAGGCCGGCGGCGAAGGCACCGACGATGGGGGCGAGGTCCACCAGGTTGGCGATCAGCGCCAGCAGGAAGCAGAAGGCGAGGCCGCCCACCAGCAGCATCCCGCGCAGCTGCAGGCGGCAGGCGAGCCGGAAGAGGCGCCGCGAGACCCAGGGCCCGATCGCCAGCGCCGCCACCAGGAAGAGCCCCGCCTTGGCGACGATCCACAGCACGTTGCCGGCGTCGAGCTCCGCGCCGCGGTCGGCGGCGTGGATGCTGCCGGTCACCACCGCCAGGATCACCAGCCCGAGCACGTCGTCGATCACCGCGGCACCGAGGACGATGCGGCTCTCGCGGGCCTGCAGCTTGCCGAGGTCGCTGAACACCCGAGCGGTGATGCCGACGCTGGTGGCGCAGAGGGTGGCGCCGATGAAGACGTGCACCAGCGTCTCCTCGCGCGGCAGCAGCCACGCCGACACCGCCCAGCCGAGGAGCAGCGGGGCGATCACCCCCAGGCAGGCCACCAGCAGGCTCGACCAGCCCACCGACAGCATCTCGCCCACCTTCGACTCCAGGCCGACCTCGAAGAGCAGCAGGATCACGCCCAGCTCGGCGAGGATGCGCACGCCGCCGTCGGTGGCGAGGAAGTGGAGACCGGTGAAGCCGAGGAGGGTGAGGTTGCCGAGCACCACTCCGGCGAGCAGCTCCCCGAGCACCGCCGGCTGGCCCAGGCGCTCGGCCACCCAGCCGCCGAGCTTGGCCCCCACCAGGATCACCAGCAGGGCGAGCAGCACCGGTGCCACCGGGTTCGTGGGCTCGCTCGCCGCCGGCGACGCCGGCGTGTGCGTCGACCCCGGCACGGCCACAGCCGCGGTCGCCGCGACCGGCGCCGCTGGCGTGGCGCCGCGCAACGGCAGCACGCAGGCGAGCAGGAGCAGGGCGAGTACGGCGCGGCGCATGGAGAACGTCCCGAGGCGGGCCGATGCTATCCGACCGGGCCCGCCGTCTCGCCCGGCGTCTCGCCGACCGCAGCCGTCAGTGCGGCGCGGGTGCGTCGGGGGGCCGTGGCACCGGCACGACGGTCTCGCCGCGTCGCAGCCGCGCCATCACGCTGTGGTGCCGGCCGTAGCTGAAGTAGACGACGAGGCCGATGGCGAGCCAGACCACCAGCCGCAGCCAGTTATAGGCCGGCAGGCTGAACATCAGCAGCAGGCAGGAGAGGATGCCGAGGATCGGCAGCAGCGGTACCCAGGCGACGCGGAAGGGGCGCCGCGCCTGCGGGTTGGTGCGGCGCATGACGATCACCGCCGCGCAGACGATGACGAAGGCGAGCAGGGTGCCGATGTTGACCAGCTCGAGCAGCAGGTCGATGGGCAGGAACGAGGCCATGGCGGCGACGAAGATGCCGTTGAGGATGGTGGTCTTGTAGGGAGTGCGGAAGCGATGGTGCACGGCGCCAAAGAAGCTCGTCGGCAAGAGGCCGTCGCGCGCCATGGCGAGCGCGACGCGCGGCAGCGACAGCATCATCACCAGCAGCACCGAGGTGATGCCGGCGACGCCGGCGGCGGCGATCACCACCTGGGCCCAGCCCAGGCCCACCTGCGAGAAGGCGGCGGCGATGGGCGCGTTGATGTCGATGCGGTCGAACTTCACCATGCCGGTGATCACCGCCACCACCGCCACGTAGAGCACGGTGCAGATGAGCAGCGAGGCGATGATGCCGATGGGCACGTCGCGATTGGGCTGGCGCGCCTCCTCGGCGTGCGTCGACACCGCGTCGAAGCCTATGTAGGCGAAGAAGATGAGGGCGGCACCGGCGAGCACGCCGAGCGGGCGGCCGGCGGCGTCGGTCTGCCCCGCCAGCACGTGCCCGAAGACCTGCACCCCGGTGTAGCCGAAGGGGGCGAAGGGGTGCCAGTTGGCGCGATCGATGAAGAACATGCCGACCAGGATGACGAAGAGGACGGCGGCGAGCTTGATGCCCACCATGGTGGCGTTGAAGCCCGCGCTCTCGCGGATGCCGATCACCAGCACCACGGTCACCAGGGTGACGATGAAGAGGGCGGGCAGGTTGATGATGGCGCCGGTGAGGTGACCGCTGCCGTCGATGACGGGACCGGCGAGCGCCGCCGGCAGGTGCACATGCATGGCGTCGAGGACGCTCTGGAAGTAGCTCGACCAGCCGTTGCCGACGGTCGCCGAGCCCACCGAGTACTCGAGCACCAGGTCCCAGCCGATGATCCAGGCGAAGAGCTCGCCGAGGGTCGCGTAGGCGTAGGTGTAGGCGGAACCGGCGACCGGCACCATCGAGGCGAACTCGGCGTAGCAGAGAGCGGCGAAGACGCAGGCCAGCCCGGCGACCACGTAGGACAGCATGGTTGCCGGCCCGGCCGTCTGCGCCGCCACCTTGCCGGTGGCGACGAAGATGCCGGCGCCGATGACCGCGCCGATGCCGAGCGCAGTGAGTTGGACCGGGCCGAGCACGCGGCGCAAGCGGTTCTCCCCCTCCAACTCCGCCAGGAGGAGCGCGAGCGGCTTGGTGGCGAAAAGCGGGTTGCCCATGACACTCCCGATTGCAGTCGGCCGTGATCGAGCGGGCGATGCCGCGCGATCGGGCGCGGTCGATGGCCCTCAGGAGCGGGGCTTGGGGTCGCCAGCCGCTCAGGCGTTGTGGAAGTGCTCGAGCTCCTCGGCGATCTCCTCTTCCACCGGCATGGGGGCGGTGAGCACCCGGAAGTAGCAGTAGAAGGAGAGGCCCCACACCAGGGTGAGCGAGACGACCAGGAAGATCCAGCCCAGGGGAGTCATGCCGTTCTCCTTGCGGTCAGTCGATCGCCTGGCGCCCGTCGATGTCGAGGCCCGCCTGGCGCCAGCGCTTCTCGCCGGCGCGCAGGCAGACCACGAGGAGCACGATGACGCCGACGACGAGGGCGAGCGCGCCCTGGCGTAGCGGCTCCGCCATCACGTCGCGCACCCAGGAGGTGAGGTTCTGCACGCAGAAGGCGAGGAAGACGACGATCAAGTAGAGCGGCGCCACGTACTTCATGATCGCCTTGTAAAACCCCGGGATCTTCATCTGGGCGCCGATGTGCGCCTCCCGCCAGCCGCGCTCGATGCCGAACACCCACGAGAAGCAGATGATCTGCACCATCGCCAGGACGAAGATGAGGAAGGTGCCGACCCAGTCGTCGATGGTCGACCAGAAGATGCCGCCGCGGCTGAAGTACATGACCATGAAGGAGCCCAGCACGCAGACGGCCACCATCAGGCTGGTGGAGCTCTTGCGGTTCCAACCCAGCGCCTCCTGGAAGAAGGCGAGCGCCGGCTGGTACATCGAGATCGAGCTGGTGATGGCGGCGAGGAAGAGCATGAAGAACCACACCGCGCCGACCACGTTGCCCAGCGGCATGTGGGCGAAGACCACCGGCAGGGTGGTGAAGCCGAGGCCGAAGGTCCCGCCCTGCACGGCGGCGATGGTGCCCGAGAGGCCGAGGAAGATGAACGAGGCGGTGAGGGTGATGAGGCCGCCGAAGCCGACCTCGAAGAGCTCGTTGGTGGCCGAGGCGGTGAGCCCCGAGAGCACGACGTCCGACTTGCGTCTCATGTACGAGGCGTAGTTGATGATGACGCCGAAGCCGACCGACAGGCTGAAGAAGATCTGCCCGGCCGCGGCCAGCCAGGTCTGCGCGTTGCCGAGCGCCTTGAAGTTCGGGTTCCACATGTAGCCGAGGCCGTTGATGACGCTCTGGGCCGGCAGCGCGGGATCGGGGGTGCCGAGCGTCACCACGCGGATGAGCACGATGGTGGCGCACACCGCCATCGCCGGCATCGCCCAGGAGCAGAACTTCTCGATGCCCTTGGAGATGCCGCGGTAGACGAGGGTGATGTTGACCAGGAAGGTGAGCGCCCAGAAGATGAAGGTCGCCGGCGAGCCACCCGCCAGCAGGCCGTTGTGCTCGCGGCCGGTGAACTGGCTGTAGAAGTGCGCCGCGCTCGCCGTCTGGTCGGCGATCGGCGCGCCGCGGTCGACGCCGACGCCGCCGGTGAGGAACTTGAAGGTGTAGCCGAGGCACCAGGCCTCGATGTAGGTGTAGTAGAAGGAGACCGCGAGCGGGATGAGGACGCCGATCACCCCCAGGTAGCGGGCGATGCTCCCCTTGCCGAAGATCCCCATCACCGCCGGCGCCGAGTGCACGCCCTTGAGGCCGCCGTAGCGGCCCATCGTCCACTCCGCCCAGCCGATCGGGATGCCGAGGAAGAGCAGGGCGCAGAAGTACGGGATCATGAAGGCGCCGCCACCGTTGGCCGCGGCCTGTCCCGGGAAGCGAAGGAAGTTTCCCAACCCGACCGCCGAGCCGGAGACGGCGAGGATGACCCCGAGACGCGTACCCCATTCCTGCTTCTGCTCGGCCATCGAGGAACCTCTCTGGTCTGGGTATGTTGCCGGGCGGGCTGGGGCGAAGCATTGGGGAAACGGGCGGCAGAGTCAACCCCTGGGCGGGCGCCGCGGGCCCAGCTGCGACGCCAGCGTGCCGCAAGGAGCGAGCGGTGATTGGTGCGGCGCGCGACGGGGTGACGGCGCGCTCACTTGCGGTAGGCTGAGCCGGCCAACTCGACAAGGAGACTTAGCGATGAAGACACGCAGCAGCCATCCGTTTGCGCTCTCGGTGCTCGCCCTCGCCGCGCTCGCGCTCGCCCTTCCCGCTCGCGCCGAGGACAAGCCCGCCGCCGCGCCGCAGATGAGCGACGCCGACATGCAGGCGATGATGAAGTCGATGATGCCAGGGCCGCAGCACCAGCACCTGGCGAGGATGGCCGGCGACTGGACCTTCACCAACAACCTGTGGATGGCGCCCGGCCAGCCGCCGACGACCTCCGAGGGCACCATGCACGCCGAGATGATGCTCGGCGGCCGCTACCTCGAGGAGCACTGGATGGGGACGATGATGGGCCAGCCCTTCGAGGGGCGCGGCACCGACGCCTACGACAACGTCACCCAGCGCTACGAGGGCAGCTGGATCGACAACATGGGCACCGGCATCATGACCAGCAGCGGCACCTGCGACGACACGGGCAAGGTGTGCAACTTCACCGCCGAGGCCTCGGACCCGGCCAAGGGCGGCAAGACCACCGTGCGCGAGGTGCTCACCTGGGTCGACGACAACACGTTCAGCTTCGCGATGTATGGAGCCGGCCCCGACGGCAAAGACATGAAGATGATGGAGATCGTCGCCAAGCGGAAGATGTAGCCGTGCACCCGGCCGGACGCAGCCGGCCGGGGAGGTCCCAGCGGGGCGGGGGCGTGCCTCCGCCCCGCTTCCCAATGCCCCTGCTCCGCCTCCCCTTCACGCGGGCCCACCGAGCCGGGCGGTCGCCGCCGGCCCAGGTCGCCATCCCGTGATAGGATCCCCCCGCTCTTTCGGACTCCGCGGCCTCCGAGCCCCCGGTGCCGACCGGGGGCGCTGCGGTCGCGGTCCTCACGAGGTTCCACCTCACACCTCACCCCCGAGCCCCCGTGGCGAGGGCCCGTTCGGGTCCTGAACGGGGGTAGGTGACCGCAAAGGATGGCCGTCGTTCGTCCGATCCTGGGAGGACCGTATGCGTCGATCCGTCTCCGTCGATGACCGGGCTGCCGCGCTCGCACCGGGCCCCCGCCGGCGCGCCCTGCCGCTCGTCGCCCTCACCCTGCTGCTCGCCCTCGCCGGCGCGCCGGTGGCGCACGCCAGCGAGGCCGAGCTGGTGGTGCCCGACCTCGCCAGCCAGAGCTTCTTCGGCCTCAGCGGGCACCAGCTGCTGCTCTTCGGCATGGGGATCTGCGTCCTCGGTCTGCTCTTCGGGCTGGTCATGTACACCCAGCTCAAGAACCTGCCGGTGCACCGCTCGATGCGGGAGATCTCCGAGCTCATCTACGAGACCTGCAAGACCTACCTGATGACGCAGGGGAAGTTCATCCTCCTGCTCTGGCTCTTCATCGGCGCCATCTCGGTCTTCTACTTCGGCAAGCTGGCCACCAGCACCGACGCCGCCGGCAACGTCGTGCACGGCTATCCACCGATCAAGGTCATCGTCATCCTGCTCTTCAGTCTGGTCGGCATCGCCGGCAGCTACGGCGTGGCCTGGTTCGGCATCCGCATCAACACCTTCGCCAACTCGCGCACGGCGTTCGCCAGCCTGCGCGGCAAGCCGTTCCCCACCTACGACATCCCGCTCAAGGCCGGCATGTCGATCGGCATGCTGCTGATCTCCGTCGAGCTGGTGATCATGCTGGCGATCCTGCTCTTCGTGCCCGGCGACTACGCCGGCCCCTGCTTCATCGGCTTCGCCATCGGCGAGTCGCTGGGCGCCGCGGCGCTGCGCATCGCCGGCGGCATCTTCACCAAGATCGCCGACATCGGCTCGGACCTGATGAAGATCGTCTTCAACATCAAGGAGGACGACGCCCGGAACCCGGGGGTGATCGCCGACTGCACCGGCGACAACGCCGGCGACTCGGTGGGCCCGACGGCCGACGGCTTCGAGACCTACGGCGTGACCGGCGTCGCCCTCATCACCTTCATCCTGCTGGCGGTCAAGGAACCGGCCGCGCAGGTGCAGCTGCTGGTTTGGATCTTCGTCATGCGCATCATGATGATCATCACCTCGGCGGTCTCCTACTGGGTCAACGCCGCCATCGCCCGGGCCCGCTTCGCCGACGCCGCCGACATGAACTTCGAGACGCCGCTGACCACCCTGGTGTGGCTCACCTCGCTGGTCTCGGTGGGGATGACCTACCTGGTGTCGAAGCTGCTCATCCCCGACGTCGGCGGCGACCCCACGCTGTGGTGGAAGCTGTCGACGATCATCACCTGCGGCACCCTCGCCGGCGCCATCATCCCCGAGCTGGTCAAGGTCTTCACCTCGACCGAGAGCAAGCACGTCGAGGAGGTGGTGACCGCCTCGCGCGAGGGCGGCGCCTCGCTCAACATCCTCTCCGGCCTCGTCGCCGGCAACTTCAGCGCCTACTGGATGGGTCTCTCGGTGTTGCTGCTGATGGGTGCCGCCTACTTCGTCAGCGGCTACGGGTTGGCCACGCTGATGGTGGCGCCGGCGGTGTTCGCCTTCGGCCTCGTCGCTTTCGGCTTCCTCGGCATGGGTCCGGTGACCATCGCCGTCGACTCCTACGGCCCGGTCACCGACAACGCGCAGTCGGTCTACGAGCTGTCGGTGATCGAGACCCTGCCGGGCATCCGCGAGGAGGTCCAGCGCGACTTCGGCTTCGAGCCCGACTTCGAGCGCGGCAAGCATTTCCTGGAGGCCAACGACGGCGCCGGCAACACCTTCAAGGCGACCGCCAAGCCGGTGCTCATCGGCACCGCCGTGGTGGGCGCCACGACGCTGATCTTCTCGATCATCCTGGTGCTCACCCACGGCCTCACCGCCGACCTCGACAAGCTGTCGCTGCTGCACCCGCCGTTCCTGCTCGGCCTGATGATGGGCGGCGCCATCATCTACTGGTTCACCGGCGCCTCCATCCAGGCGGTGGCCACCGGCGCCTACCGCGCGGTCGAGTTCATCAAGCGCAACATCCACCTCGACGCCGGGGCCGAGAAGGCCTCGGTGGCGGACTCCAAGCGGGTGGTCGAGATCTGCACCCAGTACGCCCAGAAGGGGATGTTCAACATCTTCCTCACGGTGTTCTTCTCCACCCTCGCCTTCGCCTGCCTCGAGCCCTTCTTCTTCATCGGCTACCTGATCTCGATCGCGCTCTTCGGCCTCTACCAGGCGATCTTCATGGCCAACGCCGGCGGCGCCTGGGACAACGCCAAGAAGGTGGTCGAGGTCGACCTCAAGGAGAAGGGGACGGCGCTGCACGCCGCCACCGTCGTCGGCGACACCGTCGGCGACCCCTTCAAGGACACCTCCTCGGTGGCGATGAACCCGGTGATCAAGTTCACCACCCTCTTCGGCCTGCTCGCCGTCGAGCTCGCCATCGGCATGTCGAGGCAGGCCTCGCTCGCCCTCTCGGCGGTGTTCTTCGCCCTCTCGCTGGTGTTCGTCTGGCGCTCGTTCTACGGCATGCGCATCGGCGCGCATCAGGAGGCGGCGGCGGGATCGGAGAGCCGCGAAGCGGCCTGAGACCGAAGCCGACGCGGCGACACCCGGGCCCGCGACGGGGTGACCCGGCGCGGGCCTTCGTGTCTCTCTGGCCTCATGCCCGCCAGGAACCGCGCGCGCTCAGCCCACCGCTTCCCCCGTCGGCCCCTCGTCCCCCGCGTCCCCGAAGCACCCGCCGTAGCGCCGTTCCATCGCCTGGCGGAAGGCCGCGCGCTGCTCGGGAGTCATGCGCTGCCAGCGCTCGCGCATGCCCCAGCGCCACGACGGCTGGAAGCCGCGCCGGCCGCCGAAGAGAAGCCAGCTCAGGCAGAGCAGGCCCAGCGCCTGCCAGAAGCCGATCGCCGGCAGCCCAAAGATCTGGGGCATGAGGTGGTTCCACAGCAGCAGCACCACCCCGCCGCAGGCGGCGATGACGATCGGCATCACCACCAGGACTCCGACGATCACCGTCACCACGCGCCGTGTCCGTCTCATCAGTGGTCTCCTCGCTCGCTCTCGAATTCGTCGTGGAGGGCCTGCAGCCGCTTGCGCAGGTGCAGGACCGCGTAGTGCTTGCGTGACAGCAAGGTGTTGATCCCCACCCCCGAGAGCGCCGCCATCTCGCGGAAGCTCAGCCCCTCGACCTCGTGGGCGAGGAAGACCTCGCGCTGCTCGGCGGGGAGCTCGGCGAGCGCCTGGTCGATCTCGTCGAGCAGCAGGGCGTGCGCGTACACCGCTTCCGGCCCCGCCTCGCGCGAGGGCAACCGCTCCTCCCAGGCCGGCACCGTGCCCGCGCCAACGGGCTCCCGATCGCCGACGTTCTCCGTGCGCCGGCGCCGGAAGAGGTCGGTGAGGCGGTTGCGGGCGACGCGAAAGAGCCAGGCTCCCACCTGCTCGATGGGCTTCGACAGCCGGTAGGCGAGGACCAGCTCGTAGAAGACGTCCTGCAGCACGTCCTCGACCTCGGCGGGGTCGGCGAGGTGGCGCCGGAGCCACCCCAGCAGGCGCGGTCGCTCGCGCTCGAGGGCGGCGGCGATGCGCGCGTCCTGCTCACGTTCCACGTGCAGCTCCTGGGTCACCTCGGCGGCGGCGCTCATCACGTCTCGGTAGACGGATGGGCCCACCCGGATATTGTGCCCGCGCCGGACCCCCTGCCGTCTCCGCAACCTCCCCGGGTGGACTAGGATCGGCCGCGTACCCCCGCGTCCACCTCACGGGAACCCACCTCGATCGGCTCAGAGGAGAGGAGAGCGTGCCATGCGGCGAGCGGTTGCTTCGGCGAGGAACCTGGCCCTGATCGGGCTGCTCTCGGCGGCGCTGGCGGGCGCCATCCGCTCGGCAGCGGCGGCGACGGCAGGCGCCACGGGAAGCGACCCGGGCGGCGACCCGGTCGCCCGGCTGCACGACCTCTTCGACCGCGAGTGGCAGTGGCGGCTGCGCGAGTCGCCCGAGCTGGCGAGCGCGGTGGGGGTCCACGACTTCGACGACCGGCTCTCCGACGTCTCGCCGCAGACCCTGGCGCGGGAGATCGAGGACACCAGGCGTTTCCAGGCCGAGCTGGCGGCGATCGAGCGCACCGCGCTGCCTCCCGCCGAGCAGGTCAACTACGACATCTTCGGCAGCCAGCTCTCCGACCGCGTCGAGTCGTACGGCTTCGGCGAGCAGTACCTGACGATCAACGCCGACTCCGGCTTCTATAACGGCTTCCCGCTGATCTGGCAGTCGATGCCCTTCCAGACGGTCAAAGGCTACGAGAGCTACGTCGCCCGGCTGCGCGCCTTCCCGCGCTACATGGACCAGAACATCGCCCTCATGCGCGAGGGCCTGAAGCGCGGCATGACGGTGCCCAAGGCGACCCTCGTCGGCACTACCGATGCGATCCAGATCCTCATCGTCGACGACCCCGAGAAGAGCGCCCTGTGGAAGCCGTTCCGCCGCATGCCGGAGCAGATTCCCGCCGCCGAGCGCGAGCGGCTGCAGGCGGCCGGGCGGGCCGCCATCCGCGAGGCCGTGGAGCCCGCCTACCGGAAGTTCTTCGTCTTCATGCGTGACGAGTACGTGCCGGGCTGCCGCGACACCCTCGCCGCCAGCGCGCTCCCCGACGGCGCCGCCTACTACCGCTTCCTCATCCATCGCTACACCACCCTCGACCTGACCGCCGAGCAGATCCACCAGATCGGCCTCGACGAGGTCAAGGCGATCCGCGCCGAGATGGACGCCGACATCCAGAGGGTGGGCTTCAAGGGCGACTTCGCCGCCTTCCTCCACTTCCTGCGCACCGACCCGCGCTTCTACGCCAAGACCCCGGAGGAGCTGTTGATGCGCGCGGCGTGGATCGCCAAGCAGATGGACGGCAAGCTGCCGTCGCTGTTCAAGACCCTGCCCCGTCAGCCCTACACCGTCACGCCGGTGCCCGACTTCCTCGCCCCCAAGTACACCTCCGGCCGCTACAACGGCGCCCCCATCGACTCGACGCAGGCCGGCGAGCTCTGGGTCAACACCTACGCCCTCGACACCCGGCCGCTCTACCAGCTCGAGGCGCTCACCTTCCACGAGGCGGTGCCCGGGCACCACCTGCAGGGCGCCCTGGCGCAGGAGGCGACGGGGGTGCCGCCCTTCCGCCGCTACAGCTACATCTCCGCCTTCGGCGAGGGGTGGGGGCTCTACTCCGAGTGGCTGGGCAAGGAGGCGGGCTTCTACACCGATCCCTACGACGACTTCGGCCGTCTCACCTGGGCGATGTGGCGGGCCTGCCGCCTGGTCGTCGACACCGGCGTGCACTCCATGGGCTGGACGCGCCAGCAGATGATGGACTACATGGCCGCCAACACCGCGCTGTCGCTGCACGAGATCGAGACCGAGACCGACCGCTACATCTCGTGGCCGGGGCAGGCGCTCTCCTACCGCATCGGCTACCTCAAGATCCGCGAGCTGCGGGCGCGGGCCGAGAAGGAGCTCGGCGAGCGCTTCGACGTGCGCCTCTTCCACGACGCGGTACTGAAGAACGGCTCGCTGCCGCTGCCGGTGCTCGAGGGCCAGATCGACGCCTGGATCGCCGAGCAGAAGAAGGCGAACGGCGGGGCATAACAATCCTCGCGCCGGTGCGTATCTCGCTACCGAACGGAGGGTACGGAATGCGAGACCGAGGTTTCCAGCGAAGTTTCCAGCGTAGGAGAGGCGCGCTCGCGCTGGTGCTGGGAGCATGCGGCATCGCTGCCGGCTGCGCTTCGGCCGGTTCGCCGGCGGGCGAGGCTGGCTCGCGGCGTGGTGTGGGGCCGCGCGACGTCGCGCTGGCGCCCTACCTGCGGGAGCTGCGGGTGGTCGACGTCACCCTCGCCGGTCACACCCACCCCTTCCTGCTCGACACCGGGGGCGGTCTGGTGCTGGTGACGCCGAAGGTGGCGCAGGAGATCGGTTGCCAGCCGTTCGGCCGGCTCACCGGGTTCCGCAACGACGGCGGCAAGATCGAGGCGTCGCGCTGCGGTGGCATGGACCTGGCGATCGCCGGCTGGCCTACCCACGTCGACGAGGTGGCTGTCTTCGACGTCATGAGCCTGCTCAGCGGCCTGCCGGAGGTCGGCGGGCTGATCGGGCTGCCTGCCTTCGAGCGCACGCCGTTCACCCTCGACCTGGCGGCGAATCGCCTGACGCTCGAGACCCCGGTGAGCCTCGCCGAGCGCGTGCGGACGATGAAGGAGGTGCGCGTGCGCTCGTCGCGGCAGGCGGGCGGCGCCTCCCTAGACCTCTTCGTCGCCATCGACACGCCGCGCGGGCCGATCTGGCTGGAGCTCGACTCTGGCAACATCGGCGCGGTGCTGCTCTCGCCGCCGGCGCTCGCCCAGCTCGGCGTCGACCTCGCCGACGGCGCGAGCCGCGAGCTCGAGCTGTCGGTCAGCGGGCTGGGACCTGTGAAGATGGGGGCGCTGGCGCGCGACACCATCTACGACGGTCTGCTCGACGCACAGTTCCTCCAGAGAGTGGTGGTCACCGCCGACCTCGCCCACGAGCGGGCGTGGATGACCATCCGCCCGGCGCCGCCCGTGCCCGCCAAACCCTGACGCGCCGGCGGCCGCGGCCGTGCCGCCGGCTGGGCGGAGGGTATGCTGGAGGTGATGCCGACCCTCGCCGACACCAGCGTCCTCGACGCCTTCCGCCGCTACGGATACCTCCAGGCCGAGCTCGATCCCCTCGGCCGCCTGCCTGCCGTCGCCGTCCCCGATCTCGCCATCGAAGGCCCCGAGGCCGAGGCTGCCCGCCGCCTCTACTGTGGCCCTATCGGCGTCGAGTTCATGCACATCCCCGACGCCACCGTTCGCGACTGGGTGGCGGCGCAGATGGAGGCGCCGGCGACCGCGCCCGACCGCCGCCGCCTGCTCGAGCGGCTGGTGCGCGCCGAGACCTTCGAGCAGGTGCTGCAGTCGCGCTACCTCGGCAACAAGCGCTTCTCGATCGAGGGCCTCGCCGCGCTGGTGCCGCTGCTCGACGAGGTGGTGACGGCGCTCGCCGAGCACGACTGCGAGATGGCGGTGCTGGCGATGAGCCACCGCGGCCGGCTGACGGTGATGGCCACCGTGCTCGGCAAGCCCGCGGTGGAGCTCTTCGCCGGCTTCGAGGACGTCGACCCGCGCAGCGTCCTCGGCGGCGGCGACGTCAAGTACCACGTCGGCGCCACCGGCGCCTTCACCACCGCCGCCGGCCGCACCGTGCGCATCCACCTCGCCTCCAACCCCTCCCACCTCGAAGCGGTGGATCCGGTGATCATGGGGCGGGTGCGCGCCAAGCAGCAGCGGCTCGGCGAGGGGGGCACGCGGCGCGTGGTGCCGGTGATGGTGCACGGCGACTCCGCCTTCGCCGGCCAGGGGATGCTCGCCGAGGTGCTCAACCTCGCCGACCTCCCCGGCTACCGCGTCGGCGGCACCATCCACGTCGTCGCCAACAACCTCATCGGCTTCACCACCGAGCCGCGCGAGTACTCCTCCACCCGCTACGCCACCGACGTCGCGCGCCGGCTGCCGGTGCCGATCTTCCACGTCAACGCCGAAGCGCCCGAGGCGGTGGTGCGCGTCGCGCGCATCGCCGCCGAGCTCCGCCATCGCTTCTGCACCGACGTGGTGGTGGACCTCATCGGCTACCGGCGGCACGGCCACAGCGAGATCGACGACCCCACCATCACCCAGCCTCGCCTCTACGCCGCCATCGACAAGCTGCCGCCCTTGTGGCGCTCCTACGCCGAGCGCAGCGGTGCCGACCCGGCATGGGTCGAGGGGGTGCAGGCGCAGACGCAGGAGGAGCTCCACGCCGCGCACGAGCGCGCCGCGGCGGTGGAGAAGAAGCCGCGCCTCGCCACCCTGCCCGACTACTGGAGCCGCTTCCGCGGCGGCCCCTGGGAGCCGGCGCTCGAGGTCGACAGCGGCGTGCCGGCGGCGGAGCTCGCCCGCCTCGCCGACGCCATCGCCACGGCGCCCGACGGCTTCCACCTCCACCCCAAGGTGGCCAAGCTGCTCGAGCAGCGTCGCGAGATGGGGCACGGCGCCCGCGCCGTCGACTACGGCATGGCGGAGGCGCTCGCCTTCGGCTCGCTGCTCGCCCAGGGCGTGCCGGTGCGGCTCACCGGCCAGGACACCCGCCGCGGCACCTTCAACCAGCGCCACGCCGTGCTCATCGACGTCGAGGACGAGCACGAGGTGCTGCCGCTCGCCACGCTCGCCACCGGCGACGCCTTCCTCGAGCTCTACGACTCGCCGCTCTCCGAGGCCGCCATCCTCGGCTACGAGTACGGCTTCTCGCGCGACTACCCCGAGGCGCTGGTGCTGTGGGAGGCCCAGTTCGGCGACTTCGCCAACGGCGCCCAGGTGCCCATCGACCAGTTCCTCGCCGCCGGCGAGGACAAGTGGGGGCTGCTCTCCGGCCTCGTGCTGCTGCTTCCCCACGGCTACGAGGGGCAGGGCCCCGAGCACTCCTCGGCGCGCCTCGAACGCTACCTGCAGCTCGCCGCCGAGGACAACCTGCAGGTGGCGCAGCCGTCGACGGCGGCGCAGTACTTCCACCTGCTGCGCCGGCAGGCGCTGCGCGCCTGGCGCAAGCCGCTGGTGGTGATGACCCCCAAGAGCATGCTGCGGGCGAAGGAGGCGGCGTCGCCGATCGCCGACTTCTCGCGCCCGCGCTTCCTGCCGGTGCTCGACGACCTCGCGGCCGGCGACGTCGAGCGGCTGCTCTTCTGCAGCGGCAAGATCGGCCACGAGCTCGAGGGGGAGCGCGCCCGCCGCCGCGACGCCGTCACGGCGATCATCTACCTCGAGCAGCTCTACCCCTTCCCCAAGGAAGAAGTCTCGGCGCTGCTCGACCGCCACCGCCAGGCCCGCGAGGTGCTGTGGGTGCAGGAGGAGCCCGCCAACCAGGGCGCCCTCTCCTACGTCGTGCCGCGCCTCGAGCGCCTCGCCGGCGGCCGCCGCGTGCGCACCGTCAAGCGCAGCGCCAGCGCCAGCCCGGCGACAGGCTCGGCGAAGGCCCACGCCCTCGAGCAGAAGACGCTTCTGCAGCTGGCGTTCGAGCGCTTCGCGAGCTGACCGGCGGGCGTTGCCCCGGTGCGGGGCGGTTTCGCCCGGCCGCGGTCCGCTGGCCCGGCCGCAGGCTCCTTGACCTGCCGGGCCAGAACGGCTAAAACATGCTCCCTGCCGGCTGCCCTGGGAGGTCGTCTAACGGTAGGACAAACGGCTCTGGACCGTTTTATCGGGGTTCGAATCCCTGCCTCCCAGCCAAGCTCTTCCGGCCCAGACCCCCGCCACCGCCGCGCTCGTGCCGAGGACCGACCGGCCGAAGGACGATGCGGGTGGACTCTCACCCAGCCGCTCGGATTCCTCTGCCATGACCGTCCTGGATTGGCTGCTCGACTCCGACCCCGCCATCCGCTGGCAGGTGCTGCGCGACCTCGTCCAGGCGCCGCCCGCGATCGTCGCGGCGGAGCGCGCACGGGTGGCCACCGAGGGCTGGGGCGCCCGGCTGCTGGCGTTGCAAGGCGAGGACGGCCAGTGGGCGGGAGGCGCCTGCTTCCCGGCGCGGAGGCTCAGGCCGCCCGACGAGAAGGGGCAGCCCTGGACCTCCACGCTGCCGACGCTCCAGCTGCTGTACGACTTCGGGGTCGACCCGGGCGACGAGCGGGTGCGCCGGGCGGTGGCGCGCGTGCGCGACCACTGCCGCTGGGAGCACGCCGGCCAGCGGTTCTTCGACGGCGAGGTCGAGCCCTGCATCAACGGCAGGACCGTCACGCTCGGCACCTACTTCGGGCAGGACGTGAGCGGCGTCGTCGCCCGCCTGCTGGGTGAGCAGCTCGAGGACGGCGGGTGGAACTGCGAGACGGAGAACGGGTCCGTCCGCTCGTCGTTCGCGACCACCATCAACGTCCTCGAAGGGCTGCTGGCGCACGAGCGCGCCAGCGGCGGCTCGGCGGAGTCGATCGCGGCGCGGCGCCGGGGTGAGGCGTACCTCCTCGAACGAAGGCTGTTCCGGCGCAAGAGCACCGGCGAGGTCGTCGACCCGGCCTGGCTGCAGCTCTCCTTTCCGCCCCGCTGGCACTACGACGTGCTGCGTGCCCTCGACTACTTCCGCGCGCTCGGGGGTGTGCCGGACTCGCGGCTGGACGAGGCGATCGACCTGCTGCGCTCCAGGCGGCAGGCCGATGGCGCCTGGCTGCTGGAGACCACCCACCCCGGAGCGGTCCACTTCGTGCTCGAGGAAGGCGACGGTCGCCCCAGCCGCTGGAACACGCTGCGGGCGCTGCGCGTCCTCGGCTGGTACGAGCGGTCCGCCGGCTGAGACCGGGCCTCGTTGGCGCCCCGCGCGGCAGTGTGCGCCGAGCGCCCTCACGGCCGCCGGCGGTCGCCGCCCCGTTCGCCGCTCGCGTAGCATCCGCCGTCATGCGCCGCATCGCCCTCGTCACCGCCGCCGCCGCCCGTGGGCTCGACGACGACCTGTCGCCACTCGCCGCGGCGCTCGCCGCGCGCGGGCTCGAGCCCCGCGTCGAGGTGTGGGACGACCCGGCGGTCGACTGGGGCGGCTTCGCGCTGGTCGTCCTGCGCTCGACCTGGGACTACTTCTCCCGCCGCGCGGCGCTGCTCTCCTGGGCCCAGCGCGTGGGCACCGTGACGGCGCTGCACAACCCGCTGCCGGTGCTCGCCTGGAACACCGACAAGCGCTACCTCGCCGATCTCGCGCGCGCCGGCGTGCCGGTGGTGGCGACGACGTTCGTCGCCCCCGGCGCGGCGGTGGAGCTGCCGGGCAGCGGCGACCTCATCGTCAAGCCGGCGGTGTCGGCGGGGTCGAACGACACGGCGCGCTACGCCGCCGGCGAGGGCGACGCCGCGCGGGCCCACGTGGCGCGGCTGCATGCCGCCGGGCGGGTGGCGATGGTGCAGCCCTACCAGCACGCCATCGACGAGCGCGGCGAGACGGCGCTCGTTTACTTCGACGGCGCTTACAGCCACGCCGCGGAGAAGGGGGCGATCTTCGCCGCGCCACCGGAGATGGTGGGTGGCCTCTTCGCCCGCGAGCGGATCCTGCCCCGCGCGCCGTCGGCCGCAGAGCTCGCTGCCGGCGAGCGGACGCTCGTGGCGCTCGCGACGTTGCTGCCGGCCGACACCCTGCCGCTGCTCTACGCCCGCGTCGACCTCGTGCCGCGCGCCGACGGCAGCCCGGCGGTGCTCGAGCTCGAGCTGTGCGAGCCTTCGGTCTTCCTCGACCAGGCGCCGGGCGCCGCCGAGCGCTTCGCGGCGGCGATCGCGCGGCGGCTGCCGGCAGGTGGATTGCAGAGCTGAGGTTGCTTTCGGCCGCTCGAGGGGGAAGCGCCGCGCGGCGTCGGCGGAAACCGTTCGACTGTGGCCGCCGCGAGCTCATCGTCGGGCGGTCGGCGTACTGGTGCGCGCTGGGCGCCGGGCTCCCTCAGGGCGTGAGCGAACCGAGGTGCCCGCGGTACCGCTCGAGCCGCCGCGCCGTCTCCTCGCGCCCCATCGCCGCGACGAGGTCGAAGAGCGGCGGCCCGGCGGTGGTGGCCGAGAGCGCCATGCGCACCGGGTGGATGAGGGCCGCGGCCTTGACGCCGCGCTCGCCGGCGAGAGCGCGCAGCGACTCCTCGAGCGGCTCCTTGCTCCAGGCGGCGAGGGCAGCCCAGCGCTCCCCCAGCTCGCCGAGCAGGCCCTCGAGGTCGGGCGTCGCGAGGTACTTGCGGCTCGCCGCCTCGTCGTAGGCGAGCTCGCTCGCGAAGTAGGGGCGCAGCTGCTCGGCGAGCTCGACGAGGGTGCGGGCGCGCAGCTGTTGCAGGGCCACCGCGGCGGCGAACAGCGGCGTGCCGAGGTGCGCCTCGAGGCCCGCGGCGGCGGCGAAGGGCGCGACCCGCGTCACCAGCTCCGTGACCGGCAGCGTCCACAGGTACTGCCCGTTCATCCACAAGAGCTTCTCGGGGTCGAAGACGGCGGCAGCATTGCTCACGCGCTCGAGGCTGAAGGCGGCGATGAGCTCGTCGCGGCGCATCAGCTCGCGGCCGTCGCCGGGAGACCAGCCGAGCAGCGCGAGAAAGTTGTAGAGCGCCTCGGGCAGGATCCCCTGGGCGCGGAGCTCCTCCACCGAGGTGGCGCCGGTGCGCTTGGAGAGCCGGCGCTTGTCGGGGCCGAGGATGAGCGGCAGGTGACCGAAACGCGGCAGCGTGGCGCCGAGCGCCTCGAAGAGGCGGATGTGCTTGGGCGTGTTGCTGACGTGGTCCTCGCCGCGCAGCACGAGGTCGATGCGCATGTCGAGGTCGTCGACCACCACCGAGAGGTGGTACGTCGGGGTGCCGTCGGAGCGCAGCAGCACGAAGTCGTCGAGCGCCTCGGCGGGGAACTCGACGTCGTCGCGCACCAGGTCGTGCCAGGCGACGGGGCCGTCGGGCATGCGAAAGCGCAACGCCGCGGGCTCGCCGGCGGCGCGGCGGGCCGCCACCTCCGCCGCCGGCAGCGCGGCACAGGTGCGCGGGTAACGGAAGGTGCGCCCCTCCTTCTCCGCGGCGCGGCGCAGCGGCTCGAGCTGCTCACTGGTGCAGAAGCAGGGGTAGGCCTTGTCGGCGGCGAGCAGGCCCGCCGCCGCCTCGCGGTGGCGCGGCAGTCGCTCGCTCTGCAGGAACGGCCCCTCGTCCCAGGTGACGCCGCACCAGGCGAGCGCCTCCTCGATCTGGCGCGTCATCGCCTCGTCGGAGCGCGCGCGATCGGTGTCCTCGATGCGCAGCACGTAGGCGCCGCCGCGCGACTGGCGGAGCAGGTCGTTGTAGATCGCCGTGCGGGCGCCGCCGACGTGCAGGTAGCCGGTGGGCGAGGGGGCGAAGCGCAGGCGGACGGGTCCCACGAGGGTGGTGGGGCGGGAGTCCTCACCGGCCATGGCCGCGGCAAAATAGCACGCGGAGACGAGGGGCCGCGGCCAGGGCCACGGGCGATTGCAGCGTGGCCCTCCGGCTCGACTCCGCGTGCTTCGTCCTCGGCACCGCCGGCAGCCGCCGGGCCTCGCCGCGCCCATTCTCGGCCGCCGGTGGCGCGCCGCGCGCGCTCTTCTTTCACCTATTGGTAGGATCGCCGGCGCCGGCCGCCCCGGCGACGCGCCACCCTCCGCCTCACCCGGACCCACCCAAGGAGATCCCGCCATGCGCCGTCGCTCTCTCGCTCCGCTCGGTGTCTCGGTCGCCCTCGTTGCCCTCGCGCTACCCACCTTCGCCCAGTCGGGTCCTCCCCGGCTCTCGCCCAAGGCAACCGTGTCGCAGGTGGTGGGGTTGACGGAGATCGCCGTCACCTACGGCAGCCCGGTGGTGAAGGGGCGGCGGATCTGGGGCGCCCTCGTGCCGTGGGGGCAGGTGTGGCGCACCGGCGCCAACGAGGCCACCACCTTCCGCGTCTCCGACGACGTGCGGGTCGAGGGCAAGCCGCTGCCGGCGGGCACCTACGCCCTCTTCACCATCCCCTACCCGGACCACTGGACGCTGATCTTCAACAGGACGGCCGACCAGTGGGGGGCGTTCAAGTACGACGCCAAGGAGGACGCGCTGCGCGTCGACGCCAAGCCCGAGCAGTCGAACCTCCAGGAGCGGCTGCAGTTCCTCATCCCCGACTCCAACGAGACCTCGGCGACGGTGATGCTGCGCTGGGAGCAGGTGGCGGTGCCGTTCACGGTCACCGTCGACACGCCGAAGCTGGCGCTCGCCAAGGCGGAGCGGGAGCTCGCCGGCGACCCCAAGCCCGGAGCTCTGATCTCCTGGGCGCGCTGGCTCCAGGAGCACGACCTCGCCGCCGACAAGGCCCTCGCCTGGGTGCAGCGTGCGACCGCCACCGACACCGGCGCCAAGAGCTACTGGGCCAGGGCGGTCGAGGCGCGGCTGCTGGCCAAGAGCGGCAAGGCCGCGGCGGCCCGTACGGCGGCGACGGCGGCGATCCCCCTTGCCGCCACCGCCGCCGACGCCGAGCTGGCGAAGGCCGACGCCGAGACGCTGCAGCGAGAGATGGCTGGCTGGGGAGGCTGAAGACCCGGCTCTCAGCGCTTCGGCACGTCGAAGCGGCGCACGACGAAGGAGGTCTCGCCGCTGAGCTCGTCGCGCACCGCCATCGCCACGTCGTGGTCGCCGGGGCGCAGCAGCATCTCCACCTCCCACACGAAGTGCTTGGGCACGTTGGGCCCGGCGGGTGCCAGCCGCACCGGCACGTGCGTCTCGCGCACCGGCGTGGTGAGGCCGCGATCGTCGGCGACCGCCACGAAGGCGGTGAAGGCACCCTGCCGCAGCGCCCCGGCGGTGGGTAGCTGCAGCAGGTCGAGCGGCACCTCGAGGCGGAAGCGGGCCTTGACCCTCGACTCCGCCGCCGGCTGGTGGCTCGCCATCGCCAGCTGCAGCGGGCTGGGCTCGTTGGCGGGTGCGTAGAGCAGGCGTCCGATGAGGCCGTCGGCCACCTGCTGGTGGGGGGTGCGCGGGCGGTAGAGCTTGCGGTAGCGCACCGTCAGCCCCGGCCGCGACACCTCGAGGCGCACCCGCCGCACGTCCGCCGCGGCGTTCGCCGGCGGGGTGTAGGTGAGCAGGTAGTAGCTCTGCAGCTCGCCCACGGTGTCGGCGAGCTCGCTCTCGAGGTCCCTGCCATCGAGCCAGGCGCGTCCACCGGAGCGGTCGGCGAGGACGAAGAGCGACTCCTGCCGGTTGGCCTTCTGGCTCGCCTCGAGCGCCATCGAGGGCCGCGCTTGCGGATAGTCCGGCGTCGCCAGCTCGGTGGTCGGACCGGCCTGGAAGGTGTAGATGCTGACGTTGCCCGCGTTGGCGCGCGCCGCCACCTCTTCCCAGCGGCCGGAGGTGTCGTGGGCGCTGGCCTCGAGGGTGCGGTGCGCGGCGTCGTAGATGTCGGGGGTGTTGGCGCTGAAGGTAGGGGCGGGGCCGCGCCCCTCGATCGCGGCGCGCTCGTCGCACAGCTCCTGGGCGTACTCGGAGGCCTCGGCGCCGGGTCGCGTCGGGATGCCGTCGCTCACGTGCAGCACCGCCTTGCGGCCGACGATGCCGGCGAGCGAGTCGACGAAGCGCCCGAAGGCGTCGATCGAGCGCTCCACCTGCTCGGTCTGCTGCTGGGTGTAGGAGTCGACGAACTCCTGGATGTGCAGGCAGGGAGACCAGCCGTGCTGCCCCTTGGCGTCCTGGTAGAGGGCGTCGAGCGTCGAGCGCCAGTCGTTCTCGCCGACCAGGCGCGCCAGCGAGACGGTTTCCACCTCCTCGAGGGCGGCGGCGAGGGCCTTGCGATCGGTGGTGAAGGGGAGGGCGACTCGCGTGCTGCCGTCGTAGAGCGCGATCATCACCCGGTCCTCGGGTCGCAGCGTCCTGCCCAGGACGTCTGCCATCTGGCGCAGGATGCGCATGCGACTGGCGGCGCCCACGTGCACCTCGTCGAGGAAGATGGCCAGCTGCAGCGGCGCGCCCCCGACCTCCGCGGCGGGCGCAGGAGCGGAGCCGCCGGCGCCGGCGGCCGCGGGCTTCCCCACGTACTCGACGTGCTCGAGCGGCACCGGGGCGCCGTCCTCGAACAGCGAAAAGTCGCCGGGCTGCAGGTCGGTCACCTCGCGCCCATTGGCGTCGATGACCACTGCCTCCACGGCCACCAGCTGCACGTCGACGACCTCGCCGAAGGTCGGCGCCTCGACGGTGGCGGCGGCGGCGGCAGCCGACGCCGAGAGCAGCGGCAGTGCGGCAAGCGCGAGCGTCACGAGCCAGCGCCGGGAGCCCGCGCCGGAACGGCCGCCATCGATGGGCCGGTGGGATCGCATGTCACTTCCTCCTCCGCCGAGCCCCGGGCTCGGCCACCCGCAAGGTTCTGATGGGTGCGCTACCAAGGGTTAGAGTGCCGCCGGCGCGAGGCTCCTTCGGGACCCCCGCCCTGGAAAACCCGGATTCGCGGGCTATCCTTGTGGCAGCCATCGGCGATCCACGGAGGATCCACGGAGGAGCGGCGCCGCGAGTCGTGCGGTGGAGCCGACCCTGTCCGCCGGGGCGACGCCAGCGCGCGATGTCGATCGGTCACGTCCACCTGACACCCCAGCTCGTCGCCGCCGTCCGCCAGGCGGTCGACGTCGTCGCCATCGCCGAGGACCACACCCGCCTCACCAGGCGCGGCCGGCGCAGCAGCGGCCTCTGCCCGCTGCACCGCGAGAAGACCCCCTCGTTCACCGTCGATCCCGAGCAGGGCCTGTTCTACTGCTTCGGCTGCGGTGCCGGCGGCGACGCCATCAAGCTGCACATGCTGCTCTCCGGCGACGACTTCCCGGCTGCCATCGAGAGTCTCGCCCACCGCTTTGGGGTGCCGCTGCCGACGGCGCCGGCGCGCCGGGGCGGCCCCGCCGAGCGCGACCTCGAAGCCGTGCTCGCCGAGGCGGCAGCGTGGTTCTCGCGCCAGCTCGAGCGTGCCGCCGAGCCGCGCCGCTACCTGGAGTCTCGCGGCATCTCCGCCGAGCTCGCCACGCGCTATGGGGTGGGCTACGCGCCACCGGGGTGGGACGGCCTCAAGAAGGCGCTCGCGCCGCGCACCCCCGAGCCGGTGCTCGAGGCCGCCGGCCTGCTCACCCCCTCGGAGAAGCGCCCCGGCGAGCGCTACGACCGCTTCCGCCACCGCCTGATGTTTCCCATCCGCAGCGCCTCGGGGGCCCTCGTGGGCTTCGGGGGCCGCGCGCTCGGCGCCGAGGACAAGCCGAAGTACCTCAACACCCCCGAGACCGAGCGCTTCCGTAAGGGGACGCTGCTCTACGGGCTCGACCAGGCCAAGCGGGCGATCCGCGAGCACGGCCGCGCCCTCCTCGTCGAGGGGTACTTCGACGTGCTGGGCTCGATCGCGGCCGGCCTCGAGGGAGTGGTTGCCAGCATGGGGACCTCACTCACCGCCGAGCAGGCGCAGCTGCTGGCGCGCTACTGCGAGGAGGTGGTGGTGGGCTACGACGGCGACGGCGCCGGGGTCGAGGCCTCGCGGCGCGCCCTCACGCTGCTGCTGCCGGTGGGGCTCGTCGTCCGCCGCCTGCAGCTTCCCGCCGGCGAGGACCCCGACTCGCTGCGGCTCGCCTCCGGTGGCGAGGCCCTCCAGCGGCTGGTCGCCACGGCCCCCGACGCCGTCGAGCACGAGCTCGCGCGCCTGCTGCCGAGCGCGGTCCCCACCGACCCGCAGGCCCAGGCGCGGCTCGCCACTCCGGTCGCCGAGCTGCTCGCCCCGGTCAAGGACCCCATCCTGCGCTGGGCCTACGGCCGCCGCGCCGCCGAGCGCATGGGGGTGCCCTTCGAGCTGCTGGCGCCGCGCCTCGGCGCCGCGCCGCGCTCCGGGGTGCGACCCTCTCCGTCGCGCCCGGCGCCACCGCGCCCGGCCGGGCGCTCCCACGGCCGCCTCCTCGAGGAGGCGACGCTGCGCCTGCTGCTGGCGATGCTGCCGGGGAGCACGACGCCGCAGCCCGAGGTCCTCCCCGCCGTCGGCGATCTGCCGCCCGTCGACGCCTTCTGGGATGCCGCCTGCCGCAACCTCTACGGCACCTTCTACGTTCTATGCGAGGAGAAGGCCGGCGGCGTTCCGCACCTCGCGGAGCTCCGCGCGCGGCTGGAGGTGACGGAGGAGGCCGGAGCGAGCGTTGACCTCGTCGCGAGGCTCGTGATAGAAGGCGCGGACGGACCAGGGGATGTCCCGAGACCCGCGGCCAAGACGGAGTCTTGCGCGGACCGACTCCGGGAGTCGCTCAGCGACCTTCATCACCGCTGGCGCGAGCAGCGTTCGCAGCAGCTGAATCGGGAGATGCTCGAAGCCCAAAGGTCGGGCGATGAGCTGCGCCTCCAGCGTCTGGTTGAGGAAAAGTCCGAGCTGAGCCGCGCGATCCACCCGCGTGCGAAGGGGAGGCCCTCCGCCGTGGGCCCGCGCGCGTCCACCAGGAGCCCAACTTGAGCGTCAAGACCATCCACAACGTCGAGGAGCGCTACACCGCGGTCAAGCAGCTCATCGAGATCGGCAAGGAGAAGGGGTACCTCCTCTACGACGAGATCTGCGAGCTGCTGCCCGACGAGGTGCTCGCCGTCCCCGACGAGCTCGACGAGATATACCAGCGCTTCTCCGAGGTGGGGGTCGAGCTCATCGACCGCCCCGAGCGCTACCAGAACCGCGACGAGCTCGAGGCGGTGTCCTCCGAGTTCGACAAGAAAGAGGACGAGACCCTCGACCTCGGCCTCGCCGAGCACGAGAAGACCAACGACCCGGTGCGCATGTACCTGCGCGAGATGGGCACGGTGGCGCTGCTCGACCGCGAGGGCGAGGTGGCCATCGCGCAGCGCATCGAGCACGGCGAGTGGATGATCTACGAGGCGCTGTGCGAGAACCCGGCGGTGTGCAAGCAGCTGCTGCGGTTGAACGAGATGGCGATGCGCGACCCCGAGGCGATGCGCCGCGTGCTCGCCGGCGAGATCGCCGACCAGCCGCTCGACGGCAAGGCCCTCGAGCGCATCCACATCGCGGCCAAGACCTTCGACCGCATCGCCAAGAACGACAAGAAGATCCACAAGCTGCGCCAGCAGCAGACGCGGATGAAGACGGGCAGCGAGAAGTTCCAGGAGGTCGAGCGCGAGGTCGACCGCGTGCTGGGCAAGATCGCCAAGGACATCCGCACCGTCGATCTCTCCCCCACCTCGCGCAACCGCATGGTCGAGCTGCTCAAGGGGATCGAGCGCGAGCTCAACCACATCGACCATGAGGAGCGGCGCAACCTGCGCGACATCAAGAAGGAGCGCAACGAGGAGCTGCGCAAGCTCAAGGAGGCGCGCATCGCCAAGTACGAGGTGCGCCGCAAGGAGCTCGAGCAGCGCTTCGGCATCGCGCTCGACGAGATCAAGGGGACGATCAAGAAGATCCGGCAGGGCGAGGCCGAGGTCGAGCGCGCCAAGGAGGAGCTGATCGTCGCCAACCTGCGCCTGGTGGTGTCGATCGCCAAGAAGTACACCAACCGCGGCCTGCAGTTTCTCGACCTCATCCAGGAAGGCAACATCGGCCTGATGAAGGCGGTCGAGAAGTTCGAGTACCGCCGCGGCTACAAGTTCTCGACCTACGCCACCTGGTGGATCCGCCAGGCGATCACCCGCGCCATCGCCGACCAGGCGCGCACCATCCGCATCCCGGTGCACATGATCGAGACCATCAACAAGCTCACCCGCACCTCCCGCTCGCTGGTGCAGGAGCTCGGCCGCGAGCCCACCGCCGAGGAGATCGGGCAGCGCATGGACCTGCCCGCCTTCAAGGTGCGCAAGATCATGAAGATCGCCCAGGAGCCGATCTCGCTCGAAACCCCCATCGGCGAGGAGGAGGACTCGCACCTCGGCGACTTCATCGAGGACAAGAGCGGCAGCTCGCCCATCGAGTCGGTGATCTTTGCCGGGCTCAAGGAGCAGACCGACGGCGTGCTGCGCACCCTCACCCAGCGCGAGGAGGAGGTGCTGCGCATGCGCTTCGGCGTCGGCGACGGCGCCGAGCACACCCTCGAAGAGGTAGGCCGCTACTTCAACGTCACCCGCGAGCGCATCCGCCAGATAGAGAGCAAGGCGCTGAGAAAGCTGCGCCACCCGACGCGGGCGACCCGGCTGCGGCCGTTCCTCGACTCGACGTCGAGCAACTAGGACGATCGCGCGGCAGACACGACCGCGGAGTCGCGGAGCCGAAGAGTCAACCGGCGGCTCGCGCGGCAGTCGCTGTCGCCCGCTCTCGCGCCGTGCGACGCTCCACGCGCGCGTGTCGCTGAATCCAAGCGCTTGAAGGTGGACGCTCGCCGCGCGCCGCAACGGCCGGCGGCTCTTCGCTTCCGGACCCTGCAGCAAGTTGGCAATCCTGCGCGGTCGCGGGGCTTCGTCTTGGCACGATCGCGGCCCTCAGGCGCCTGGTCCGCCCCTTGCTCTCTCCGCCGTCGAGCGGATCATCCGCTGCAACGAGGCCGACGGTGAGGGTGTGGCGATGACCACCCGTAGCGAGAGGCTGAACCGGCTGGCGACCCGATTCCACTGCGAGACGGCCTGGGAGGCGATGGAGGGCGACGGCTGCCGTCGCTGGTGCGCCACCTGCCGGCGCCACGTCTTCGACCTCGCGCAGTTGACGCCGCGCCAGATCCGCGGCCACCTCGAGGCGAGCCGCGGCGAGCTGTGCGGGCGCCTGACGCGCCAGGGCGGGCGACTGGTCACCGCACCCCCCGAGGTATCCCTCGAGCCGGCGGGCACCTGGGTCCGCCGCCGCGCCTCGGCCGTCGCCGCCACCCTCGTCACCGCCTGGCTGACGGCAGGCGGGGCGGAGGCTGCCGCCGGGGAGCCGTCGCCGCCGGGGGTCAGCGCGCCGCGCGAGCAAGGCAAGCCCCAGCCGCAGCCGGCGCAGCAGCGCGCGGCGGGCGCCCGCGCCGGGCTCGCCGGCGAGGTGATGACGGACAGCGGGCGTCCGCTCGGCGGAGTCGAGGTGGTGGCTCGCAACACCCTCGACGGTCGCCAGCAGACGGCGCGCACCGGCGGCGACGGCTCCTTCCGCTTCGCCAGCCTGCCGGCGGGCATCTACGACCTCGAGGGCTCTCGTGACGACTTCACGATCGAGCCCGTGAGCTCGCTCCTGCTGCAGCCGGGGGAGCAGCGCCGGGCGACGCTGGAGGCGAAGGCGGAGGCGGAGTTCGTGACGATGGGGGACATGGGCGTCGAGGTGGATCCGCTGCGCCGTGCCTACCTCGAGAGCGATCTGGTGATCGCCGCGGTGGTCGGGCCCTCGACGCGGAACGGCGGGAAGAACGGCAGGGTGGAGGTGGCGACCGAGCTGAGGATCGAGGCGCTCGTCAAAGGCAGCGTCGCGAGCGACATCGTCTCCTATCGGCACAGCGAGTACATGGAGGCGGGAGACGCCCTCGGCTTGGCGCCCGGAACCCGCATCGTCGCCCTGCTCACGCGCGGCAAGGAGGTGGATGCGAGCGACGCCAGCTTCGAGGCCGTGGACTTCGGCCTCGGCATCAAGGAGCTCGGCGACGACGAGCGCCGCGCGTACCTGGCCCGTCTCGAGGCGCTGGCCCGCATCGAGGACCGCGCCGAGCGAAGCGGCGAGGTGGACCCCGCCGACCTCGCGGAGTGGCTGGTGGCGACGGCGGAGGAGCCGCTCACCCGCGCCGAGGCGACGGGGGAGCTGGAGGAGGCGCTCGCCGCCGTCGGCGAGCTCGCCGAGAAGGAGTCGGTGTCGGCCGAGGTGGCCGCCGGCGATCTCCTGGTGCTCCTCGATCGCTTTCACGAGGACGGCGGCACGCTCGCCGAGGACCCGCCGCCCGCCGTCATCGGGGCGTCGCTCACCGTGTCGCAGCGGGAGCGCCTCACCGCGGCCCTGGAGGCGAGCGAGGGACTGGGCGTGGCGAACCGGGGCCTCTTCGGGGTCGTCCGCGCCTTCGATGCCGAGGCCGCGATGCGGTGGCTGGTGGGCGAGCTGCGGGCGGAGAAGGAACCGAAGGACGCGTCCGACCAGCTCTGGTGGCTCGTCGGGCTCGCCAACGAGCTCGGCGACGAGCAGCTGGCCGACCTCGCAGCGGCCGCGGAGGCCCAGGAGGAGGAGATCGTGGCGATGCCAGCGGACGGCTCTTCGGTACAGGCCGAAGCGCTGGTGCAGGAGAAGCTGGCCGCCCTCTACCGGGAGCTCCGCACGGAGGTCGCGGAGGTGCTCGCGGCGGCGGGAGCCGCCGACTAGGAGGCGCTCCGCTCCGATCGCCACGCGGTCCGGGTCTCGGTGCTGCGTCGGCTCCGGCGCCGCCGGGGTGCGGATGGCGATGCAACTTGCGAGGGGTTCATGGCGTGACCGCGGGCGGTACCGCCGATGGCGGTAGCGGATCCGGGCTGCCCCGTAGGAGCGGTCGGCGGCACCACGAGCCGTGCGCGTAGCGGGACGCTGGTGCTAAATTCGAAACCTGCTTTCCCCACCGCGCTGCCGGGGTCCTTGGCGGTGGGTCTGCTCGCAGGAGGAAAGGTATGGCGTCCCACCCGCTGCCCGGGGCCCCACTCGCTGCCGTCCTCGGTGCCACCTTGATCGCGGCGCTCTCGGCGTCGCCGCCCGCCGGCGCCGCCACCGTCACCCGCAACACCGCCGGTTCGGTGACGGTCCAGTCAGGGAGCTGGTTCATGCCCGACCTCGCCAGTGTCCACGACATGCTGTGCGCGGCCGATCTCGCGTCGGGCAGCCTCGTCCTCACCGGCTACGGGTTCTCCCTCCCGAGCGACGCCGTCATCAGTGGCGTGTCGGTCGCGGTCTGGGCCACGAGCCCCATCGGCAGCGCGAACGTCAACCTGGTCTACAACGGCGGCAGCTCCGGAACCCACGCCTTGACGGTCGTCGCCGGAACCTGTGGCTCCTTGCACGCGGACTCGGGTGGCCCCGCCGACGACTGGGGTCTAGCCCTCACGCCGGCGCTCGTCAACGATGCGGCGTTCGGCGTGCAGGTGACGGGCGCGGGCGACAACATCAGCACCCCCTTCCGCCTCGACGGCGTACCCATCACCCTCACCTACACGCAGGCCCCGGGAGCGCCCACCGGCCTCGCCGCCGTCTCCGCGGTCAACGAGGTGACCGTCACCTGGGCCGACAACGCGAGCGACGAGACGTCGTTCTCGGTGGAGCGCCGCAGCGAGCCGAGCGGCGCCTTCGCCGAGATCGGCACCACCGGTGCCAACGTCACGACCTTCCACGACACCACCGCTGCCTGCGACGCCACCTACTCGTACCAGGTGCGGGCCTTCCGCTCGAGCGACTCGACCTACTCCGGCTACTCGAACGTCGCCGCGGCGACGCGGCTGTGCCCCGACCTGACGGTCAGCAAGAGCGCCACGGCGACGCAGGTGCTGGTCGGCGCGCCCTGGACCTGGACGCTGGTGGTCACCAACGGAGGCAGCGGCCCCGCCGTCTTCACCCCCGGCCAGGCGATCGTCGCGGACACCTTGCCTGGCTCGCCGGTCACCTACTCGAACGTCGTCGGCGGTGTCGGCGGCGGCACCAGCGGCTCGCCGTCGTGCGCCCTCGCCGCCGGCGTTCTGCGCTGCGCCGCGACGACGACGGTGACGATACCATCCGGCGGCACGGCGACCGTCAGTGTCGACGGCAGCTCCAATGCCGAGGGGGACTTCGCCAACGGCGGCAACGACTGCGCCGCGGATCCCGACGACGTGCTCGTCGAGAGCGTCGAGAACGATGACGCCTGCAACCTCTCGACGGTGAGCGTGCGTGTCACCGGTATCTTCGCCGACGGCTTCGAGGGCGGCGTGCTGCCCGGGCCGTGGAACGGCGGCTCGACGCCCTGAGCGCCGCAGGGGGTGACGGCGCGGGTGAGCGGAGTCAGCGGCCGCGGCGCCGCAGGGCCTCGGGGTTCACCACCCCCACCGGCCGGCCGGCGGCGAAGGCGTTGACCTGCGTGAAGGCCTCCCCGAAGTAGT
Source organism: Thermoanaerobaculia bacterium (assembly GCA_963837455.1). Taxonomy (GTDB): domain Bacteria; phylum Acidobacteriota; class Thermoanaerobaculia; order Multivoradales; family JAIOJS01; genus DASYQD01. The sequence continues at coordinate 1,674,761 of CAWINM010000001.1, forward strand.
GCTCGTAGCCGTCGCGCTCGACGTAGCCGAGGTGGGGGGTGCAGGTGGCGTTGGCGAGGGCGAGCAGCGGGTGGGCGGCGCCGAGCACCGGCTCCTGCTCGTAGACGTCGACCGCCGCGTGACCGGGGCGCCCTGCCTGCAGCGCGACGACGAGAGCGCCCGGGGCGATGAGCTCGGCGCGGCTGGTGTTGACGAGCAGCGCCGTGGGCTTCATCCGCGCCAGGTCGGCGGCGGCGACCATGCCGCGGGTCTCTGGGGTGAGCTTGAGGTGCAGGGACAGCACGTCCGCCTGTGCCAGCAGCTCCTCGCGGTCCCGTGCCGTCTCGTGGCCGTTGGTGTGGGCACGGGCGAGCGATCCCTGCCGTCCCCAGGCGAGCACGCGCATGCCGAACGCCCTGCCGTACTCCGCCACCAGGCTGCCTATCTTGCCGTACCCCCACACCCCCAGGGTCCGCCCGCGCAGGCAGGTGCCGAGGGAGCCCTGCCACTGGCCGGCGCGCAGCCGGGCCACCTCACCGGGGAGATGGCGCATGGCGGCGAGCACCAGCGCCCAGGCGAGCTCGGCGGTCGAGTGGGAGTAGCCGCTGCCGGCGCAGACGGCGACGCCGCGGCGGCTGCAGGCCGCGACGTCGATGTGGGTGGTGCCGCGCCCGGTCTGACAGATGACGCGCAGCCGCGGCAGGCGGTCGAGCAGGGGCTCGGCGACCGCCGTGCGCTCGCGGATGAGCACCAGTGCCTCGGCGGGAGAGAGGCGCCGGGCGAGCTCGTCCGGGTCCTTGACGGTGTCGCGGAAGATGGTGACCTGGTGGGCGGCGAGCGCGCGGAAGCAGGCGAGGGTGGCGACCGCTCCCTGGTAGTCGTCGGGGATGAGGACGTGCATGGGTGAGGAGCCCCGTCGGCAGCGCCGCGAACAGCCTCCAGCATAGGGCAGGTCGAGCCCGATTATGCTTGTGGTGGCAGCAGTTAGCCGTGTCGGCTCGTCTTGACAGCTCGCCCGACGGCACCTAAGATCGAGCGCCTTCCGGATGGCCGCATCCACCCGCTCCTGGGTAGCTCAGCGGTAGAGCGATCGGCTGTTAACCGATTGGTCGGGGGTTCGATTCCCTCCCCAGGAGCCATTTCCTCGCGCGGTCAGCCGCCTGTGCTACCACCACACGAGAGGCATCGTCGGCCACTCGGCCAGGCCCTCGGCCCCCCCACCCTTCTTCTTCTTCGCCTCCCAGGCCTCGCGGGTGAGGGGTGCGAGCGGCGCCTGCTTGCCGCTCGCGAGGTCGCGGTTGAGGGGCGTGAGCGAGGCGCCGACGAGCTTGTCGTAGCTCGCCTGCCGCTCCCCGAGCTCACGCTCGAGCGCCGGCGCGCGGGCGAGCTGCGAGGCGGTGGGCCTGCCGAGGTAGCCGGTGAGCGCCCCGTAGAGCGCCGCCATGTGCTCGCGCAGCTTCTCCTCACCCGAGATGGCGGCGCCGGTGCTGCTGGTGAGCTGGCGGCGCAGCCCCTCCATCTGGTCGGCGAAGGCGACCAGCCGCTTGCCGAGCGCCGACCGGGAGCCGGCGGCGGTGGCGCGCGCCTGTGCCTGGTCGCGCAGGTCGGTCACCGTCTCGGTCAGGTAGGTGAGGTTCTCGAGGTCGTGGTAGACGGCGAGCGCCGTCTGCTGCTGTAGCGCGCGGTCCTCGGTCGAGTAGGGGGAGCGCGGGTCCGCCACCAGCCGCGCCTTCCCCTCGTAGACCTGGTCCCCCTTGGTGACCTTGAAGGTGTAGGTCCCCTCGGGCACGAACGGTCCCACCGTCGCCGGCGCGATCTCGTTGCCGGCAGGGATCTGCGGCGCATCGAAGCGCATCGGCCAGGCCACCTGGTTGATACCGACGCGGCCGCTGGCCGGCAGCGTGGTGATCAGCTTGCCGGCGCCGTCGTAGACGTCGACCTTGAGCTCGCCCACGATGTGCCGCTTCTTGAGGTAGAAGAAGATCGACGCCGCCTCGGGCGGGTTGCCGGCGAGGAACTCGTCGTCGCCGGGGAAGTCCTGCTCGTTGCCCGACATCATCTCGACGCCGTCCTCGGCGGGGAGCAGCGCGAAGTCGGACTCCATCACCTCCGGGGTGAGCGCGCGCAGCGGCGAGAGGTCGTCGACGATCCACACGCCGCGGCCATGGGTGCCGACGAGGAGGTCCCCTTCCCGCGGGTGGAGCTTGAGATCCATCACCGGCACCTGCGGGATGCCGCCGTCGAAGCGGGCCCAGTGGGCGCCGCCGTCGATCGAGACCCACAGGCCCATCTCGGTGCCGAGGTAGAGCAGGTCGGCGCGCACCGGGTCCTGGCGGATGACGTGGGCATAGCCCTCGACGCCGTCGGTGGCGAGCGGCTTCCAGCTCTGGCCGAAGTCGGTGGTCTCGTAGACGTAGGTCTTCATGTCGCCGGTGCGGTGCCCGTCGAAGGTGGCGAACGCCGTGCCGGCAGCGTAGGGGCTGGCCTCGACGTTGCTGACCCAGGTGCTCTTCGGCACGCCGGGCACCTTGGCGACGACGTTGCTCCAGCTCTTGCCGCCGTCGCGCGAGAGCTGCAGGTTGCCGTCGTCGGTGCCCACCCACAGCAGCGCCGCATCCTTGGGCGACTCGGCGATGGCGTAGATGGTGGTGTGGTTCTCGGCCGACGAGTTGTCGATGGTGACGCCGCCCGACTCGGCCTGCTTCTGCTTGGCGGGATCGTTGGTGGTGAGGTCGGGGGAGATGCGCTGCCAGGACTCGCCGCGATCCTGAGAGCGGAACAGGTATTGGGCGCCAACGTAGAGGGCGCCGCTCGGTCCGGCGAGGTAGGGGGCGTTCCAGTTGAAGCGCAGCCTGGGGTCCTTGCCCTCCGGGAAGGGTGCGATCTGCTTGATCTCGCCCGAGAGCCGGCTGTAGCGGAAGAGACCGCCGCCCTGCATCTCGGAGTAGACGGTGTCGCCCTGGGTGAGGTCGGGGAAGGCCCAGAAGCCGTCGCCGAAGCCGATGTTGCGCCAGTCGCGGTTGCGCACGCCGCCATCGGCGCGCGAGGGCCCCATCCAGGAGCCGTTGTCCTGCAGGCCGACGTAGACGTCGTAGGGACGCGCCATGTCGTAGGCGACGCGGTAGACCTGCGACACCGGCAGGCTGTCGAGGTGGCGCCAGTGGCCGCCGCGGTCGAGCGACTCGTAGACGCCGCCGTCGGTGCCGAGCAGGAGGCGGAAGGAGTTGCGGGGGTCGATCCAGAGCGCGTGCAGGTCGCCGTGGAAGCCGCCGCCGAAGCCGCCGGTGAAGGGCGAGGTGAAGGACTTGCCGCCGTCACGCGACACCGAGAGGGTGAGCCCGGGCTTGTAGACGCGCCGCCAGTCGGTGGGATCGACCACCAGCCGCCCGAAGTAGAACGGGCGCACGCTGACGTTGAGGTTGGTGGCCATGCGCTGCCAGTGCTCGCCGAGGTCGTCGGAGCGGTAGAGGGCGGTGTCCTTGCACTCGACCACCGCATAGACGACGCTGGTGCGCGAGGGGGCGACGGCGACGGCGATGCGGCCGAGGGTGCCGGTGGGAAGGCCGGCCGTGAGCCGCGTCCAGGTCTTGCCGCCGTCCATGGTGCGGTAGAGAGCGCTGCCCTTGCCGCCGCTCTCGAAGGCCCACGGGTAGCGGCGGAACTGCCACATGCCGGCGTAGGCGATGCGCGGATCCTGGGGATCGAGCGAGAGGTCGCCGCAGCCGGTGTCGTTGTCGACGAAGAGCACCTTTTCCCAGCTCTTGCCGCCGTCGACGGTCTTGAACACGCCGCGCTCGGGGTTGGCGTTCCACAGGTGGCCGACGGCACAGACCCACACCGTCTTGCTGTCCGTGGGGTCGACGATGACGCGATCGATGCGCTCGCTGTCGGCGAGGCCGACCGGCTGCCAGCTGTCACCGCCGTCGCTGGACTTGAAGACTCCGGCGCCCACCGAGGTGCTGTTGCGCGTCCACGGCTCGCCGGTGCCGACCCAGATGGTCTGTGGGTTCTGGGGATCGAGGCCGATGGCGCCGATCGACTGCACCGGCTGCTTGTCGAACACCGGGGCGAACGACAGGCCGCCGTCCTTCGAGCGCCAGAGGCCGCCGGAGGCGGCGCCCACCCACACCACCGAGGGATCGGCGGCGGTGGCGACGAGGTCGTCGATGCGACCGCCGGTGACTGCGGGTCCGATCGCGCGGGCGTAGAGGCCCCCGAAGGTGCTGGTCTTGAGCTCGGCGGCGGGGGCCCCAGTGGCCCCGGCGAGAGCGGCGACGAGGAGGGTGGCGGCGACGAGGCGGTGCGGGCAGCACGAAGGAGGCATGGCGGGCTCCTCTCGAGATTTGCAGACGAGGGGCGAGCGAGCGGCGGCGCGGGCGTGCCCGCGCCGCCGTCGAGGTCTCAGGCGCCTGGAGGCTTGGTGGGCGCGGGCGAGGCGGCGGGAGCCGCCGCCGGAGCGGCCGCCGGGGCCGCCGTCTCCGACGCGGGGAAGGCGAAGCGGTTGTCGTCGATGGCGGCGCCGAACTCGTACTTGTCCACGGTGATGGCGCGGGCCGGCGAGCCGGCGGGGGCGCCCTTGAGCCGCGTCTCCATCGAGAACGGCAGCATCAGGCCCTCGACCTGCTTGTAGTTGCCGATCGACTGCTCGAGCTCCATCTCCTGGTCGCCCTGCTTGCGCTTGAAGGCTTCCTTGATCGCCAGGTAGCTGTCGGCGTCGATGAACTCGTGGACGACGTCACCGTTCTTGAGCGTGACCTCGAGGTCGTAGGCGTCGGTCCCCTCGACGTCCGTCTTGCCGACGAGGGTGACGTGGTGCCCCTTCTTCTGATAGTCGACGAGCGGGCCGGCGATGATGTCTGCCTGCTGCTCGATCTCGGCGCGATCCTCCTCCGCCATCTTCTCGGGCTCCGCCTTGCCCATGAACGGCATGAACATCCAGCCGGTGGTGCCGTCGAAGGCCTGCACCCCCGTCTTGCCCTGGACGGTGAACTCCAGCCGCATGTGGTTGGGGTTCTTCCACTCCATGGTGAAGGGGGCTTCCATGCCCGGGCCCATCGTCATCGTGCCGGTGATCCGCGCCGACTGCACGGCGGCGATCTTGTCTTTGCCGCCGCGGGCCTCGATGTTCTTGGCGATGATCTCGTCCACCGTCTGGGCGGCGGCGGGCAGCGTGAGCAGGGCACCGGCGGCCACCGCGAAGAAGGCTTTCGCGCGCATGCTGGTTCGTCTCCTCGTCTCGGGTTTGGATGTGACGCCGGTGCGCCGAAAACGCCCGGCCGGCCTTCAACAATACGCGATCCTCGGCAGAATGTTCCGGCCCCAGCCCGCGAGCGAGCCAGCCCGAGCCGGCGTTTCCGGCGGCGGACCCGCGTGGACGACGGGCAACCCGAGGGGAATGCATCCGTACAATAGGCCGTACCGCACCCATCGCCGACCGCCGCCTCCAACCAACGCCGTCCGAGAGAGCACGCGAATGTCATCTACCCTCGAGCTCCAGGGCCTGCGCAAGAGCTTCGACGGCACCCAGGCCGTCGACGACGTCTCGCTGGCCGTCCCCCCCGGCACCGTCTTCGGCCTGCTCGGCCCCAACGGCGCCGGCAAGACCACCACCATCCGCATGCTGATGGACATCATCGGCCCCGACCAGGGCGAGGTGCGGGTGTTCGGTCACCGGCGCACCCGCGCCGACCTCGACCGCATCGGCTACCTCCCCGAGGAGCGCGGCCTCTACCGCAAGATGACGGTGCGCGAGCACCTCATCTACCTCGGCGAGCTGCACGGCCTGGCGAAGCGGTCGCTCGGTGCCCGCGCCGACGACTGGCTCGAGCGGCTGGGTCTCGCCAACCGCTCGCGCTCGAAGGTCGAGGAGCTCTCCAAGGGCATGCAGCAGAAGATCCAACTCGCCGGCACGCTCATCCACGAGCCCGAGCTGCTGGTGCTCGACGAGCCCTTCTCCGGCCTCGACCCCATCAACCAGGTGCTGTTCAAGGACGTGCTGGCCGCCCACAAGGCGGCGGGCAAGACCCTGCTGCTCTCCACCCACGTCATGGAGCAGGCCGAGAAGCTGTGCGATCACATCGCCCTCATCGCCCGCGGGCGCGTGGTGCTCTCCGGCGACCTCGCGGCGCTCAAGCGCGAGCGCGGAGCCAACCGCTACCGGGTGGTCACCGAGGGCGATCCCGAGCGCCTGCTGGCAGCGCCCGGCGTGACGTCGCTCGCCGCCCACCAGGCGGACGGCGCCGGCGCCAGCGGGGGCGCCACCAACGGCGCCGCCCGCAACGGCAGCGTCGAGGTCACCGCGGCGCCGGGCGTGGACCCGGCGCAGCTGCTGCGCGAGATGGTGTCCCTCCTGCCGATCCGCGAATTCCGCTCCGCCGAGCCCACGCTCGAGGAGATCTTCGTCCAGGCGGTGCACGATGCCAACGTCTAGGGTCCTCCTCGTCGCCAAGCGCGACTACCTGTCGCGGGTGCGCACGCCCGCCTTCTGGATCACCACCGTCATCCTGCCGCTCCTCATGGGGGCGTGGATCGTCCTCCCCAGCCTGATCATGGCCAAGAGCCGCGGCGGGCTGCGGCTGGCGGTGGTCGACACCACGGGCAGGATCGCCGGCGCGCTCGAGCACGAGCTCACCGGTGGCAAGGGGCAGGAGGGGCCGAAGGTCGACATCGCCTTGCAGGTGGAGCCTGCGGCCGCCGACTCCGAGGCGCAGCGCAAGGCCCTCGACCGCCGCGTCCTCGGCGACCAGATCGACGCCTGGCTGTGGATCACGCCGCAGGTGTTCACCGACAACAAGGTCGAGTACCACGGGCGGCGGCTGTCGAACATCATCACCCTCGGCAAGCTCGAGGACACGCTCACCCGGGTGGTGCGCGAGCAGCGCCTGTCGGGCGCCGGCTACGACCCCGAGCAGATCGAGAAGCTGGTGGCGGGGGTCGACCTCGACAAGGTGCGGGTCACCGAGAAGGGGAGCAAGGCCGACGGCGGCATCGGCGACCTCATCCTCGCCGTCAGCCTGTTCACCATCCTCTACATCACGATCATGATCTACGGCCAGATGGTGATGCAGGGGGTGCTCGAGGAGAAGGCCAACCGCGTCGTCGAGGTGATCGCCTCCACCACCACGCCCACCCAGCTGATGGCGGGCAAGCTGGTGGGCATCTGCGGCGTCGCCCTCACCCAGATCGGCGTCTGGCTGGCGTCGGCGGCGGTGCTCACGGCGCCCGGGTTGGTGGCCGGCATGGTGGCGTTGCCCGAAGGCATGGCGCTGCCGAGCTTGACGCTGCCGTTGATCGCGCACTTCGTCGCCCTCTTCCTGCTCGGCTTCGTCTTCTTCGCTTCCTGGTACGCCTTGATCGGCGCCGCCTTCAACAGCCCACAGGAGGCGCAGCAGCTGGCCAGCATCGGCGTCTTCTTCGTCGTCGTGCCCTGGATGGTGTTCATGCCGGTGCTCAACGACCCCGACTCGACGATGGCGGTGGTGTTCTCGCTCATCCCACTGTTCACGCCGATGATCATGATGCTGCGCCTCGTGGTGAAGACGCCGCCGGCGTGGCAGCTCGCGCTCGGTTACACGCTTACCATCCTCGCCGACCTCGCCATGGTGTGGATCTGCGCGCGGGTCTACCGCGTCGGCATCCTCATGTACGGCAAGAAGCCGAGCCTCAAGGAGATCTGGCGCTGGACGCGCTACGCGTGAGGGCACGCAGGGTGCGCCGTCCGCCCGGAGCTCGACCGGTGGCGGCAGCGGGCGCTCGCCCTCGCGAACGGCTGTCGCCCCGCGCCCGCGGATGATCCTCGTCGTCGGCGCCGGCGTCGTCGGCCTCACCTGCGCGGTGCGGCTCGCCGAGGCCGGTCACAGGGTGCGCGTGGTGGCTCGCGAGGCGCCGCCGGCCACCACCTCGGCGGTCGCCGGCGCCGTCTGGTACCCCCACCTGGTGGCCCCCGTCGAGCGCGTGACCGCCTGGGCGGCGCGCAGCTACGAGGTGCTCGCCGACCTTGCCGCCCGTGCCCCGGAGAGCGGCGTCGTGTGGCGCCAGCTCCTCGCTCTCTGGCGAGGCACGCCGCCCGACCCCGCGTGGCGCGGAGCCGTACGGGGCTTCCGCCGATCCGCCGCCGGCGAGCTCCCGGCCGGCTACGCCGCTGGCTGGCGGTTCGCGGCGCCGGTGGTGGAGACGCCGCGCTACCTGCCGTGGCTGGTGGCGCGCCTGCGCCGCGCCGGCGCCATCCTGGCGGCGCCCTCGGCGCCGGTGACGAGCCTCGCCATCGCCGCGGTCGAGAACGGCGCCACCCTGGTCGTCCACTGCAGCGGGCTGGGCGCGCGCGCCCTCGCCGCCGACGCGGAGGTGGTGCCGGTGCGTGGCCAGGTGGCGCTGGTCGAGAACCCCGGCCTCGACAGCGTGCTGCTCGACGCCGACGCCCCGGACGGACCCACTTACGTCATCCCCCGCCGCGACGACTGCGTGGTGGGTGGCAGCGAGGAGGCGGGGGCCTGGAGCGACGAGGAGGCGGCGCGTCTGACGCCCGATGCCGCGCTGACGGCGGCGATCCTGCGGCGGGCGAGCCGTCTGGCGCCGGCGCTCGCAGGGGCGCGGCTGCTCGGCGCGCGCGTCGGCCTGCGGCCGGCGCGTGCGGCGGTGCGGCTCGAGCTCGAGCGGCCGGCCCTCGGTCCGCCGGTCGTCCACTGCTACGGCCATGGCGGCGCCGGGCACACCCTCGCCTGGGGGTGCGCCGACGAGGTGGCGGAGCTGGTGGCGCGGGAGCTCGGCCGCTGAGGAGTGCTCAGAGGATGCCGAAGCTCGCCAGACGCTGCCGCATGCGCGCGGCGTGGGTCGCCGCCCAGTAGACGCGGCCGCAGGCGGGACACTCGCGAAACCGCTCCTGCGTGCGGGCGACGAAGGGCGGCACCCGCGACGCCGCCCGCTCGCGGGAGAGCTCCGCGAGCGCCGCATTGCAGCGCAGGCAGCGCGATAGCACGCGCGCGGGGTCGACGGCGAGGTCGAGCTCGCGCAGCACCTGCGCCAGCTGCTCGGGCACGTTCTCGGAGGCAACGAGCAGGTGGCGGCGAGCGAGGCGGCGCTCGACCAGCTTGCGATCCCGGGTGAGGATCACCCGCCCCTCGCGCAACGCCAGCTCGACGAGCGCCGGGTCGTCGAGGGCCGGGTCGTAGGCGACGTCGAAGCCGAGGGTGCGCAGCCAGCGGGCGAGGCCGCCGAGCATGGCGTCGGCGAGCAGCAGCGGCTCGCCTCGCGGCGCCGGGACATCGGCGCTCTCGCCGGCGCGATCTCGCGGTGGCGCTCCTTCCGTCATGCCGCCGGCGGCGCAGCCGCGCTGGAGCTCGCCAGGGTCTCGGCGGGCGCCGAAGCGTGATGGCGTGACACCGCAAAGCGCGAGGCGAGCGCCCGCAACGCCAGCCAGTTGAGCGCGCCAACGGCCCCGAAGCCGGCGAAGAGCGGCATGGGACCGAAGTGCTGGTAGAGGTACGCCCCGAGCAGGGGCGCGCCGGCAAACGAGATCGAGAAGGCGAAGCTGTACGTCCCCAGGTACGCCCCGCGCGTCTGCGGGTCGCCGCGCTCGGCGACCGTCGTCTCGAGGAACGGCATGGTGAGCATCTCGCCGAGCGTCCACACCACCACCGTGGCGGCCACGAAGAGGTAGCCGCGTCCGAACGGCAGCAGGGCGAAGCCGCCACAAAAGAACAGCATCCCCCAGGCGGCGATGCGCAGCGGCGGCCGGCCCGCGAGCCGTCGCACCAGCAGCATCTCGCAGACGACGATGAGCACCGTGTTGATGGCGTAGACGCTGCCGATCTGGGGCTCGCGCAGGTGGTGCAGCTCGCGCAGCGCCAGCGGATAGGTGGAGAAGAACTGGTAGAGGACCGCGGAGTAGGTGACCGCCACTCCGAGGAGGGCGAGGAACGCACCGTCACGCCAGGGCGAGGCGGCCGCCGGCGGCTTCACCCGCGCACCGGCCGGCGCCGGCGAGCGGTCGAGCAGGGCGAGCAGCACCGCGGCGAGGATGCAGGTGCCCCCATCGACGAGGAAGAGCAGGCCGTAGTCGTGGGCCGCCAGCACGCCGCCGAGCGCGGGGCCGCAGGTCATCCCCAGGTTGAGCGCCAGGCGGCGAAGAGAGAAGGCCTGCGTCCAGCGCTCGCGCGGTGCCTGCGCCGCGAAGGCGGCGCTGTTGGCGGGGCGGAACGCCTCGTTGGCCACCGCCAGCGCGAACACGACGAGGCGGATGGCCGTCGTGCCCTCGAGCTGGCCGAGCAGGACGAAGCCGAGGCCGGCGAGGCCGAGCGAGGCCACCTGCACGTGCTTGGGGCCGAAGCGGTCGCTGAGGCGGCCGCCCCAGAAGGTGCCGACCCCGGCACCGGCGCCGTAGAGCGAGAGCACGACGCCGGCAGCCGTGGTCGACAATCCACGGCGGCTGGTGAGGTAGAGCGCCAGGAACGGCAGCACCATGGTGCCGGCGCGGTTGACGAAGCACACCGCGGCGAGCACCCAGTTGCAGCGCGGCAGCCCGCGGTACGCCTCGCGGTAGGCGGCGAGCAGCCGGCGCATCGGGCGATTTTCGCATCCGCGCGCACCACGAGCGCTCAGCCCGGGCACGCAGGGGCGCGCCAGCAAGTGCCGGTAAAGCGGCATGCGTCCGGCTGGCTCGTCGCCGTGTTGCCCGGTCGCCCTAGCGGCCGCCTCGGGCAGCGGGAGTCCAAGGAATGCTCAATCCGCCAAACCATGAGGATCGTCGTGGTGATCGGAGAACCGGGAGCGGTCCATGACCTGGGCCCAGAGCTCAGTGGCGGATCGCTGCGAGTAGTCTTGCCGCGGTGGGCAGCGCCGCACTCCTCGGGCTCTCCTTCTGGCTGTTGCTGCCACCGGCCCAGGTCACCTTCATCGGCGCCGCGAGGGCTGCCGTCGCGGCGAGCGAGTCGCCGGAGAGCCAGCCCGCCGCCGCGAGTGCGACGCCACCGGCGCTGGCCGAGCAGATCACCGTCACCGCCACCGGCGTTGCCACCCGGCTCGCCGCGACCCCGGCCGCGGTGACGGTGCTCGACGGCGACGAGCTCGCCGCCGCGCCGCCGCTGGCACTCGACGACCTGCTGCGGCAGGTTCCGGGGTTCACCCTCTTTCGCCGTAGCGGCAGCCGCACCGCCAACCCGACGACGCAGGGCGTGGCGCTGCGCGGCTTCGGCGGCTCGGGGGCGAGCCGGGCGCTGGTGCTCGCCGACGGCATCCCGCTCAACGACCCGTTCGGCGGCTGGGTGGCGTGGGGACGGGTGCCGCGCCTCGCGCTGGCGCGCGTCGAGGTGCTGCGCGGCGGCGCCAGCGACCTCTACGGCACCGGCGCCCTCGCCGGCGTGGTGCAGCTGGTGCGCCGCCTGCCCGGCGCCGGCGCGCTGCTCGCCGAGGCCACCGCCGGGGCCGAGCGCACCGCCGCCGCGAGCCTCTTCGCGGCGACGCCGCGCAGCGACGCGGCGCGCGGCTGGAGCGCCGCCTTCGCCGCCGAGCGGCTCACCACCGCGGGCGCGATCGCGGTCTCGCGCGCCGAGCGCGGCCCGGTCGACGTCCCGGCCGGCGGCGCTCACTCGAGCTTCGAGCTGACGGTCGAGCGCGCGGCCGCCAGCGGCGCGCGGCTGTTCGCGCGCGGCAGCTCGTTCGAGGAGCGGCGCGGCAACGGCACGCCGCAGCAGCTCAACAGCACGTCGCTGCGCGAGGGGGCCCTCGGTGCCGACCTGCCCCTGCACGGCGGCAGCGCCGAGCTGCGCCTCTGGGGCACGCGCGAGCGCTACTTGCAGACCTTCAGCATCGTCGCCGCCGATCGCGCAAGCGAGAGCAGGAACCGCGACCAGCGGGTTCCCTCCGAGGTCGCCGGCGGCGCGCTGCGCTGGTCGGACGGCGGCGGCCGCTACGCGCTGCTCGCCGGCCTCGAGGCGCGGCGGACGCGCGGCGAGAGCGACGAGCGTCTCTTGATCGGCCCGCGGGTGGTGCCGAGCGCGGCGGGGGGACGGCAGGACCTCGGTGGCGCCTTCGTCGAGACGCTGCTCGCCCCCACCTCGCGCTGGAGCGTCGCCGCCGGGCTGCGCGCCGACGCCTGGCGCAACGTGGCCGGTCCAGGGCCGGGCGGCCGGCGCAGCGCCGGGGCGCTGTCGCCGCGGCTGTCGGCGCGCTGGCAGGCGAGCGCCTCCTGGTCGCTCGACCTCGCCGCCTACCGCTCCTTCCGCGCCCCCACTCTCAACGAGCTCTACCGTGGCTTCCGTGTCGGCAACGTCGTCACCGACCCCAACCCGGCGCTCGGTCCGGAACGGGTGCGCGGGGCGGAGCTCGGTGCCGGCTGGGCGGCTCCGGGCGGCGCGCACCCGCGCCTGCGGGCGACGGCCTTCTGGATGCGGCTCGACGACCCCATCGCCAACGTCACCGTCGCCACCACCCCCGACCTCGTGCGTCGCCGTCGCCAGAACCTCGGCCGCACGCTGTCGCGCGGCGTCGAGCTCGAAGGGGAGGTGGAGCCGTGGCGCGGGCTCACGGCGGCGGGCACCTTCCTGTGGGTCGACAGCACGGTGCGCAGCTTCCCCGCCGACTCGACCCTGGTCGGCAAGCGCCTCGCCGAGGTCCCCCGCACGCAGGGCGCGCTCACCCTCGGCTGGCGCGGGGTCGCCGCGGCGGTCACGCTCGCCGCGCGCTGGACGGGGCGCGCCTTCGACGACGACCGCAACGCCCTGCCGCTCGATTGCTTCGCGGTTGTCGACGCGGAGGTCAGCCGGCGCGTGCGAGGCGACATCGAGGTCTTCGCGGCCGGCGAGAACCTTCTCGACGAGCAGTACGCCGTCGGCCGCAGCGGCGTGACCACGGTCGGCACGCCACGGCTGCTGCGCGCCGGCATCCGCTACCGGCGGAAGGGCTGAGCGGCCGGCGCCGCACCGTCGCGATCGAGACGGCGCCACACCAGCGAGACCTTGCCGCCGCGCTCGAGCCAGCCCCGCCACCTCCTCGAGGTCGCCGACGCCACGCTCGCAACGTCACTCTGGCCGGGCGACAACGTCGCGTGGGGCCGATGCAGCCCCAGGCCGGGGATTGACGCTGAGGGCGCTCGTGGCTTGCTCCCGGGCGAACCCCGCAATCGCCGGGCCATCCGAACGCCACACGGTCGTCCGCTGCCGCGCGCGAAGGCCGGCTTGCCGCTACGATGCGTGCCGCATGGGCGCCCCGCGCGGCCGGCTCGCCGGTCTTCTCGCCCTCGTCGTCGCCGTCCTCGGTGGTCTCGCCGCCTGCCAGCGTCGGCCGGCGACACCGCCCGCCCGGGGGTGGAATCTCCTGCTCGTCACCCTCGACACCCTGCGCGCCGATCACCTCGGCGCCTACGGCTACGCGGGCGCCGAGACCCCGGCGCTCGACGCGCTGGCGGCCCGACGGCGTGCGCTTCGATCGGGCGCAGAGTGCGGTGCCGCTCACCCTGCCGGCCCACGCCACCCTGCTCTCAGCGGCCTGCTGCCGCCCCGGCACGGGTTGCACGACAACGGGCTGGGGGCGTTGCCGCCCGACGTCGAGACGCTCGCCACCCGGGTCACCGCCGCCGGCTACCGCACCGGCGCCTTCGTCGGCGCCTTCGTGCTCGACCACCGCTTCGGCCTCGCCCGCGGCTTCGAGCGTCTACGACGACGAGATCGACCGCGCCACGGAGCGATCGGGCGGAACGTCCGGGCTCGAGGCCGAGCGGCCGGGGCGCGTGGTGGTCGACCGCGCGCTGGCCTGGCTGGCGGCGACGACCGCGCCCCTTCTTCGCCTGGGTCCACCTCTACGACGCCCACGCCCCCTACGAGCCGCCGGAGCCGTTCCGCGAGCCGCCATCCCGGCGAGCCCTACGACGGCGAGATCGCCGCCGTCGACGCCCAGGTGGGGCGGCTGGTCGGCTTCCTCGCGCGGCGCGGCGACCTCGCCGCGAGACGGTGGTGGCGGTGGTGGGCGACCACGGCGAGTCGCTGGGCGAGCACGGCGAGCTGACCCACGGCCTGCTGCTCTACCAGGGGACGCTGCGGGTGCCGCTGATCGTCGTCGCGCCCGGGCCGGCTGCCGGCGCCGCGGCGTGGTGGCGGCGCCGGTCGGCGGCGCTGATCTGGCGCCGACCCTGGCGGGCCTGCTCGGGTGCACCGCTGGCGCCGCCGGGGTCCGCCCGCCCGACGGCCGCGACCTGTCGGCGGCCCTCGCTGCGCGGCGACGAGCCGCCGGCGCGCCGACCTCTACGCCGAGACCGAGTACCCGGCGAGCTTCGGCTGGAGCCCGCTCTACGCGCTGCGCCGCGGCGACGCCAAGTACATCGCCGCGCCCCGGCCGGAGCTCTACGACCTCGGCGCCGACCCCCGCGAGAGCGCACAACCTGCGGGCGGCCGCGTCGCCGCCGGCTGGCCGCCGCGCTGGCGGCAGGCGCGGAGCCACCGCTGCGGCCGCGGCGACGGCGCGGCGGCGCGCCGCCGAGGCCGACCTCGACGAAGAGGCGCGCGCCCGGCTGCAGGCCTTGGCTACGCCGCGCCCGCCTGCCGCGCGCGCGGCGCGGCGCGCCGCGATCCCAAGGACGCGGTGCCCTCTTCCGCGGCTTCGAGGAGGCACACGGGCGTGGGCAGAAGGGCACCTCGGCGAGGCCGCTGCCCGCCTCGAGCCGCTGGTCGCCGCCGACCCCGGCAACGCCGGTCTTCCGCGCTGCCTATGCCCGGCTGCTGCGCGACGAGGGGCGGGTGGCCGAAGCGCTGCCCTCTACCGTCAGGCGGTGGCGCTCGCCCCCGCCGACGCCGCGGCCTGGTACAACCTGGCGACGACCCTGCAGCAGGCAGGACGCGCCGATGACGCGCGGTGCCGCGCTCGCGGCCGCCATCGAGCGCGACCCCGGGCGGCCCGAGGCGCACAACGCGCTGGGCGTCGCCTATGCCGGCGGCGGCCGGCTGGAGGAGGCGCGGCACGCCTTCGAGGCGGCGCTCGCTGTCGACACCGCGAGCGCCCGCGTCTGCAACAACCTGGGCAACGTCCTGCGCGACCTCGGCCGCGGCGACGAGGCGGAAGACGCCTACCAGCGGGCGATCGCCCTCGCTCCCCGCTACCCCGACCCGTTCAACGGGCTGGGGGCGCTGGAGGTGGCCGCGACCGGCCGGCGGAGGCGCTGCCGCTCTTCGATCGCGCCCTGGCCCTCGCGCCGGGCCAGCACGAGGTGCGGCTCAACCGCGGCATCGCCCTCGACAGCTGGGCGGCGGGCGGCGGCGGCGATCGCCGCCTACCGCGAATTCCTGTCCGCCGCCGCCGGCGACCCGGGTTCGCGCGCCAGCGCCAGGCGGCGCACCAGCTCCTGCGCCAGCTCACCCGGGGCGCGGCTGACGCGGGCTCCACGAGAGGAGGTGACGCCGACCACATCGTGCCGCCTCCCTGATCGGTCAGTCGCTCGAATTGTGCATATCCTGTCGCCGTTCTGAACCCACGCAAGGAGACGTCCGAATGAGCAGCAGGAGAGTCAGCCTGGCGCTGGGTGCGCTCGCTCTGGCGTTCGCGCTCTGCCTCGCCTGGCGCCGCTGGCGCACGCCCAGACCGCGGGCGGCGCCCTCACGGCAAGGTGCATCGACGCACGACGGCGGCCGCGCTGCCCGGCGCCACGGTGACGGTCGACCAACGCCGACACCGGCTTCTCCCGCGACCGCGTGAGCGAGAGCCGACGGCAACTACCGATTACCTGGCGCTGCCGATCGGCACCTACAAGCTGCAGGTGGAGCTCGAGGGCTTCAGCCAGCGTCACCCAGTCGCGACGTGCGGATCAACGTCGCCAGCCAGCGCGAGCTCACGTCGAGATCACCTCAAGCTGGCGAGCGTCGAGGAGACGATCACCGTCACCGCCGAGGCGCCGCTGATCAACTCCTCGCCGGCCATCGGCACCGTGGTCAGCCAGGAGGAGCTGCGAGAACCTGCCGCTCAACGGCCGCCAGTTCGCCAACCTCGGCGGTGCTCGCGCCGGGCACCACCCTGGCCTACAACGGCGACCCCACCAAGCCGGGCAGCTCGTCATCGCCCTCAACGGCGGCATCGGCCGCAACGTCAACTACGTCGATGGACGGCGGCGACAACACCGACGACACCATCGGCGGCGCGCTGCAGAACTTCAACCTCGAGGCGGTGCAGGAGTTCAAGATCCAGACCATGCAGTACAAGGCCGAGTACGGGCGCTCCAGCGGCGGCGTGCTGTCGGTGGTGACCAAGACCGGCACCAACGACTTCCACGGCTCGGCCTACGAGCTTCTCCCGCAGCGACGGCTACGCCTCGAAGACCGAGTCGGAGAAGCTGGCCGGCATCGACAAGCAGAGCTCGACCGCAAGCAGTACGGCGCCTCGTTCGGCGGGCCGATCGGCACGACAAGGCCCACTTCTTCGCCACCTACGAGAAGGTCGACCGCACCACCAACTACACCGTCAACACCGGCGGCGATCTTCCCCACCTTCGACGGCCAGACCGTCGAGCTGCCGTTCACCGACGAGCTGGTCACCGCCAAGGCGAGCGTCGACGTCAACGCCAGGCAGTACCTGCAGGTGCGCTACGGCTACCAGAAGAACGACGACAAGTACGGCGCCAGCCCGCTGGCGCGCCCGAGCTCGCTGGGCACGCATCAGCAACAAGTACGAGTCGATCCTCGCCAGCCACACCGCCCAGATCGGCACCGACAAGGTCAACGAGTTCGTCTTCCAGTGGACAGCAAGTTCGACAACGCCATCACCGCCGACTCGCACGATCCGCCGCTGATCTACTACCCGGGCGGCTTCCACACCGGCCAGAACCTCAACACGCCGCAGACCACCAGTCAGCGGAAGTACCAGTACAAGGACGACTTCTCCTGTTCGACCACCCTCGGCGGCCGCCGCCACGACTGAAGTTCGGCGCCGCCTACGTCGACGAGCCGACCCTTGGCGGCGACTTCTCGACCGGCACCGCCGGCCAGTTCACCCGCTCACCGAGGACCGCCAACGGTCGCCGATCGGCGAGATCGCCGTCTACGGCGGCGTTCTTCGGCGAGCTCAGACGCCGGTCAAGCAGTACCAGCGGCTACGTCCAGGACGACATGTACTTCAACGACCAGCTGACGTTGAACTTCGGCATCCGCTACGACCTCACAGTGGACGGCGGCTTCGACCTCGACCAGCGAGACAACGCACTGGCAGGTGCTGTCGACCCAGACCACCTACAACGAGGCTTACTTGCGCGAGTTCCAGGGCGGCAGGGGGCTGTAAGGGCAGCAACGACACCAACAACTACGCGCCGCGGCTCGGCTTCGCCTGGGACGTCATCGCGACGGGCGGCACCTCGTGCGCGGCGGCTTCGGCGCTTCTACGACTTCCCCTACACCAATGCCACGATGCTGTTCCCGGCCGTCGTCGTGCAGTCGAGCTCGGCTTCGGCTACCACTATTCGCTGGTCGATCCCAACGGCATCCGCAACGACGACGGCACCTGTTCCAGCCCGGCGAGGCACTGCCATCCGGTGACCAGCTGGCCGCCCGGCGGGCGGCGTGGCCAACGAGGTCGCCTCGCCGACGCTGGCGACCCCCTACTCCGACCAGATCTCGCTCGGCTACTCCTGGCAGGTCAGCGACTGCGCTGGGGCTGACCGCCGACGCCATGTGGACCGAGTACCACGACATCCCCTACCGCTTCCGCTTCAACTCGACCCTCGACGCCAACGGCAACCCGATGGCCGCGCGGCGCTTCCCCGACTTCCCGGCCACCGCCCGCATGTGGCTGGGCGACGGCGAGGCGAGTTACAAGGGCATCAACCTCGGCTTCCGCGTGCGCGCAGCAGAGGGTCGAGCTGCAGGGGTTCTACACGCTATCGAAGGCAGAGGGGAACGTCCTCGCCGGCGCCGACGAGTTCCGCCTCGGCGACGGCAACTTTCAGGCCGACTACGCAGACCGACGCGCGACCAGTGTCAACTCGCGCGACCCGCAAGTGCGGCGCCTGCTTCGGCCCGCTCTACACCGACGCCCGCCATCGCCTCACCTTCGGTGGCATCTACTCCGCGCCGTGGGACATCAAGGTGGCGGGCATGTTCCGCTACCACTCGGCGCTTCCCCTACAACAAGCTCGACCCGAACCTCGACGACACCAACCACGACGGCTTTTCCGGCGACCTGGCGCCCGGCGTGAGCCACGTCAACAGCGGCCGCGGCGCATCGTTCTCGCAGTTCGACGCTCGGGTGTCGAAGGACTTCGTCTTCGCCGGCAACTTGGGCGTCGAGCTCATCGCCGAGGTGTTCAACCTCTTCGACGAGAAGAACCCGGCCAGCCTTCGACCGCTTCGGCGAGGCGCACGCCTTCGCCGGCGATCCGCTGCAGGGCGAGCAGCGCCTGGCGCAGCTGGGGGCGCGGATCCACTTCTAGCCGCGCGTCGCGGGCGGGTGGCGCTGCCGCTCGCTCCGGCTCCCACGGCCCCCGGCAACCGCCGGGGGCCGCCATGTCTGCGCGGCGCCGCGGGGAGGGTACGTACGGGAGAGGGCCGTTCCGGGCTTAGGATTCCGCGGTGCGCTCCTCGGCGCTACGGGTCCTCGTGCTCGGCTTCTGGGCCTGCTGGCTGACGGTCGTCGCCGCCAGCAACGCCACCAACGCGCTGCGCGCGGCGCACCTCCTCGGCACCGGCTTCCCCTTCGCATCCTCCAACTTCGAGCTGGTGGCGACGACGACGGCGATCTACCACACCCCACGGGCGGCGGTGTGGCTGCTCTTCCTCGGGGTCGTTGCCTGGGAGGCGCTGGCGGCGGCGTTCTTCTGGCAGGCGCTGCTCGGTAGCCGGTGGCGCCGCGCCGGTGCGCTCGCCGCGGAGGGGGCGGCGCCGGTCGCCCCCTTCGCCACCGCGATGGCGCTCTTCGCCGCCTTCATGCTCGCCGACGAGCTGCTCATCGCCTACCCGCTCGAGGCCACCCACATGCGGGTGTTCATCGCGCTGGGGGTGAGCTGGCTGGTGGTCTCCCGCCGCGCCGGCTGAGCACAGCGCGGCGGAGACCGGCACGGCTACTTCCAGCGCGCGCCGATGGCGTCGAGGCCGGCACCCTCGAGGTCGGCGGGGAGCATGCAGACGTGCGCCTCGACCCGGGCGTCGAAGGCGAGCCACCAGGGCTCGGCGAGCGCCGGGTAGCCGGAGTCGTCGTCGGTCCGGGCGACCAGGAAGATGGTGCGCAGCCCCTCGCGTTCCGAGAAGTAGATGGCCTCGGGCTTGACCTCCTCGAGGACGCGGCCGAGTACGGCGCCCATCCTGCCGTCGCGGATGAGCGTGTTGGCGGGCTCGTTGGGGAGCTGGACGATCATCAGGATGCGCATGGAGTCCTCCGGGTGACAGACGTGGGTTTCCGGCGGTACGGAGCGGCTCGACCGGCCGGACGGCTGTGGCCCTCCTCACCACCGCTGACGCCCACATGGCCGCCCAGGGCCTCGACGCAGCGAAGGATACCTCCCGTCGCCGGCGCCCTCGCCGGCGCCATCGCGTCAAGGCTCCCGGCGGCGCGGCATAATGCACCCCGCGATGACCGCGCCGGATCCGCGCTACGACGCCCGCACCGCGCTCCTCGTCGTCGACATGCAGAACGACTTCGCCGACCCGCGCGGCGCGCTTTACGTGCGTGGCGGCGAGGAGGTGCTGCCGGTGGCCAATGCCGAGATCGCACGGGCGCGGGCGGCTGGCGCGTTGGTGGTCTACACCCAGGACTGGCACCCACCCTCGACGCCGCACTTCGCCAAGGACGGCGGCACCTGGCCCGTGCACTGCGTCCGCGATACCTGGGGCGCGGAGCTGCACCCGGCGCTCGACGCCGGTGACGGGCGCGGCGAAGGCGGCGTGACGCTGCGCAAGGTAGTGCGCACCGGCACCGGCAACGAGGACGGCTACTCCGGCTTCGAGGTGAGCGCGGAGGGTACGGGCGGGTCGGGCCTCGAGCAACTGCTGCGCGGTCACGGCATCGAGCGCCTGGTCGTTCTCGGGCTCGCCACCGACTACTGCGTGCGAGCCACCGTGCTCGACGCTCGCTCCCTCGGTTTCCCCACCACCGTGCTGCGCGACGGGGTGCGCGCGGTCGACCTCGCGGCGGGCGACGGCGAGCGCGCCCTCGCCGAGTTGCGAAGCGCCGGAGCCACCGTCGAGTGACCGCGGCTCCGGCAGCGGGTGACGCCCTCCTCACCGACCTCTACGAGCTCACCATGGCGGCGGCGTACGACGCCGCCGGCATGAGCGCGGACGCCACCTTCGAGCTCTTCGTACGCGAGCTGCCCCCGGCGCGCAGCTTCCTCGTCGCCTGCGGCCTCGACGGGGCGCTGGACGCCCTCGAGGCGCTCCGCTTCGAGGCCGCCGACATCGCCTACCTGCGCGCCCTCGGCCTCTTCGACGAGCGCTTCCTCGCCAGCCTCGCCGGCCTCCACTTCGATGGGGAGGCGTGGGGGATTCCCGAGGGACGGCTGGTGTTCGCCGGCGAGCCCCTGCTGGTGGTGCGCGCGCCCCTGTTGCAGGCGCAGCTCGTGGAGACCGTGTTGCTCAACTGCCTCACCTTCCCCACCGTCGTGGCTTCCAAGGCGGCGCGGCTGGCGCTCGCCTGCGGCGGCCGCCCCTTCGTCGACTTCTCGGCCCGCCGCGACCAGGGCGCCGGGGCGGCCTTGCTCGCCGCTCGCGCCGCCTTCGTCGGCGGCGCCGCCGGCACCGCCACGGTGCGCGCCGGCGAGCGCTGGGGCATCCCGCTGTCGGGCACCATGGCGCACAGCTACGTGCTGGCGGTGGGGGACGAGGAGACCGCCTTCCGGCGTTTCGCCCGTCTCTTCCCTGGTCGCGCCGTGCTGCTGATCGACACCTGGGACACCCTCGCCGGCGCGCGCCACGCGGCGCGAGTCGCCCGCGAGCTCGCCGCCGAGGGCAACCAGGTGCGCGGCGTGCGGCTCGACAGCGGCGACCTCGCGACGCTGGCCCCTGCGGTGCGGAGGATCCTCGACGAGGCGGGGTGCGGGGCGGTCGAGATCTTCGCCTCCGGCGACCTCGACGAGCGCCGCATCGCGACCCTGCTCGCCGCCGGCGCCCCGGTCGACGCCTTCGGCGTCGGCACCCAGCTGGGCACCGGCGGCGACGCCCCGGCGCTGTCGACCGTCTACAAGCTGGTCGAGGACGCGCAGGGGCCGAAGATGAAGCTCTCGACCGGCAAGGCGACGCTGCCGGGGAGAAAGCAGGTGTTCCGCCAGACCCACGAGGGGTTGCTCTCGGGAGACGTCATCGCGCTCGCCGGCGAGCGGCTTGGCGGGGAGCCCCTGCTGCAGCCGGTGATGGCGAGTGGGCGCAGGCTGGCGCCAGGCGAGCCTCTGGAGGCGGCGCGGCAGCGCTGCCGCGATGAGCTGGGGCGCCTGCCGCCGGCGCTGCGGGAGCTCGAGGGACGGCACACCTATGCCGTCAGCCAGTCGCCAGGGCTGCGGGAGCTGGTAGCGCGGCTCAACCCGGGCGCCTGAGGCCGAGCGGCGGCAGCCGCCGGACGCCCACCCCCCGGCTCGCGAGCCGAGGCGCGGGGGGTGGGGCGAGCGCGAGCTGGCGCCGGGTAAGATCTGCTTTCCACCTGGAGTCCCCGCGACCCGCACGGCAACCACAGCATCCGAGGAGGATCCATGCCCCATCCCACCCGCACCTTTGCGCTCGGCCTGGCGATGGCGCTCGGCGCCACGCTCGCCTGGGCCCAAACACCCGCCTCCCAGACTCCTCCGCCTCAAGCCCCCGGCATGCAGATGCCCATGGCGCCCGCCGGCGAAGCCACACCGCCCGCCGGCAGCCCCGGGATGTCGATGCCGGGAATGGCGATGCCCGACATGGCGGCGCGCCACCGCGAGATGATGGCGAAGATGGCCGGCATGGACGCCCGGCTCGACGAGCTGGTGGCGGCCATGAACAAGGCGAAAGGCCAGGCGAAGGTGGACGCCACGGCGGCCGTGGTCGCAGAGCTCGTGGCCCAGCGCAAGGCGATGCGCGACATGATGGTCGAGGCGATGCACGCGATGGGCGGCCGCGGCATGGGACCGGGTGGCCACGGGATGATGGACCACGGCGGCATGCACCACGGCATGGCGATGCCAGGCGGCAACGGGCCGGCAGGGTGCCCCTGCATGGGCGCGCGCTTGGACGAGGGCAAGGCCGGCGGCTGCGCGCCTGGCGATGCCAAGGGCTGCGGCGAGGGCAAGCAGATGGGCTGCTGCGCCGCCGGCGCCGAGATGCCCTGCTGCGCCGGGGGCAAGCCCATGGGCTGTTGCGCCGGCATGCAGCAGGGTGCCGCCGGCGCCAAGCCCGACGGGAACTGAGCGGGCTGCCGGTCGGGCTTCCTCGCACCGCCGAGCGGGTCGCGGGGTCGCGGGGTCTCGGGTCACAGCGGGAGAGCAGGAAGGGGCGGCCGATTCCTCGCGCCGCGAGTCTCCTCGAGGCGGCGAATCGTGTCCATGACTTCCGAGACGGGACACTAGGCGTTCCTGACGCCTTCCTGACTCCCGCGCGGCGTGCGCCGCGCCGGCGACCGGGTGGCGTGGAATCGGTTCTCCGCGCCGACGAGGCGGCCGGCGCCTGCCGCCCCGTCGCTGGGCCGCCTCGCCGTCGCCACAATTTGCCCGCGCCCCGGCGGCGGCGCGCCGTCGCGGCGCCATAGCGCGCGCGTGGAATGGGGGCATCCAGGAGGAACCCCATGACCACGACAGCACCTGCTCCATACCGCCGCCTGCTGCTTGTCCTCGTGGCGCTCGCCGCGCTCGGCGCGCGTCCCGCCGCCGCCGACCTCGACGTCGCCTTCGTCATCGACACCACCGGCTCGATGGGCGGCGAGCTGCACGAGGCGCAGCAGCGGCTGCGCGAGCCTCGCCGCGGCGCTCGCTACCAGTCGCAGCGGCGAGCGCCTGCGCTTCGGTGTCGTCGCCTTCCGCGACCGCGGCGACGACTACGTCACCCGGAAGCGGCGCTCACCGCCGAGGTCGGAGTCACCGACGCCTTCCTCGCCGGCCTCAGCGCCGCCGGCGGCGGCGACGGTCCCGAGTCGGTGATGGCGGGGCTGATGGCAGCGCTGCGCGACATGGACTGGGACGATGCCGCCACCGGCGAGCACCGCATCGTGCTGGTGGGCGATGCGCCGGCCCACCTCGACTACCTCGACGAGCCTTCCCCCGAGGCGGTGATCGCGGAGGCGCGGCGTGATCGGGTGGTCATCGACACCATCGGCTGCCGCTCGCTGCCGCCGGAGGGGGTGGCTCTCTTCCGCCGCCTCGCCTACGCCACCGAGGGGGCCTACCAGCACATCGGGCGCGTCGAGCTGCCGACGGCCGGCGAGCCGGGCCGCGACCGCGGCCTCATCGCCGCGCTTGGCCGGGCAGCGGGCGCCGACGGCGAGGCGGCGCTCGGCGAGGAGCTGGCGCTCGCGCCGCTGGGCCATCGAGCGGCGGCGAGCCCGGTGCTGCTGGTGCGCACCCTGCCCGCGGTGGCCACCGACGAAGGCAGCACGCCCTGCGCCCTCGAGGTGCTGCTGCCTCCCGGCCTGGCCCTCGCCGGCGAGGTGGAGGCGCGCCGGTTGCCGGACCGGCTGCGAGTGAGACTGGCGCTCGGTGAGGGGAACGCGGAGGGTGGCGCCGAGCGCTTCGCCCTCGCCACCTGCCCGCCGCTGGCGCTGCCGATCGAGGTCGAGCTCGCGGGGGGCAACTGAGATGCGCGCCGCCGCACGCCGATGGTGGCAGCCTGGGCTGCCGCTAGCGTTCCTCGTCCTGCTCGCCGCGCCGCTCGCCGCCCAGGACGATCGTCGCGCCGGTCTCTTCACCGCCGCGCGCCAGCTGCCTCTCGTCTCGCAGTCGGTGTCGGTGCGCCTCGATGGTGGCGATGCCCTCGTCGAGCTGGTGCAGGTCTTCGCCAACGATGGTGACGCCGTGGCACAGGCGGACTACCGGCTCCACCTGCCCAGCGAGGCGAACGTCGACGGCTTCGGCTTCTGGCGCGGTGAGCGCTTCCTCGCCGCCGCCCTCGTCGAGCGCGAGCAGGCGCGTCAGGCGCACCAGGAGGCCGCCGCGGCCGGCCGCGCCACCGGGCTGCTCCAGAATGACGGCGCCGTGCACTCGTTCTCGGTCTACCCGCTGGCGCCCCACTCGCTGCAGCAGGTGGCAGTGACGCTACGCCTGCCGGTGGTGACCGAGCGCGGCCGCGCCCACGTGCGGCTGCCCCTCGACGAGCTGCTCGCCGGCTCGCCGCTCTCCTGCACCGTCTTCGCGCTGCTGCGCACGAGCGAGCCCCTGCGCGCGGTGGGCGTCGACGGGGCGAGCTTCCTGGTGCGCGGCCGCGGCCGCGACTGGGTGCGCCTGGTGGCGAGCGGCAATCAGCCGCTCGAGCTGCTGGTGGTCCGAAGAGAGCCCCCCGCTGCTGCTCGCGAGCGAGGCGGTGCCGCTCGACGACGGCTCCTTCGCCCTGCAGCTGCGGGTGCAGCTCAACGACGCGCGGGCATTGCGGGGAGGTTCCGGGGCCGAGGCCAGCGAGCTTCGCGAGCTGGTCCTGCTCGTCGACGGCTCGCAGTCGATGCGACGTCGTTGGGGCGCGGTGGTCGACCTCGTGCAGCGGCTGACGGCGGTGGCCCCCGGGCGGGTGAAGGTGGTGCTGGTCGGCGAGCAGACGGCGGAGGTGCCCACCGTCGATCCCGAGCACCTGCTGCGCGGTCTGCACGCCGCCGAGGTCGGTCTCCACACCTCCTGGGAGGAGCTGCGGCAGGCGGCGGCCGCTGAGGGATGCACCGGCGACGCCGCGCCCACGGCGGGCCGCCGCTGCCTGCTGGTGACCGACCCGCAGGTGGACGAGCTGCCGCCGGCCGAGGAGCGCACGCTGCCCGCGCTCTTCCTCGCCGACGCCGACGAGCTCGCCTACTTCGGGGAGCGGCTGGGTCGTGACGCCGTCACCTACCAGCCGGGGATCGATCCGCGCGGCAAGCTGCTGGCGTTCGCCGACACCCAGGTGCTGCCGGTGCTCGAGCTGGGCAGCCTCGACCAGGCCGGCGGCACCCTCGTCGCCGTCGGCCCCGCGGCCCGGCCGGTGGCGGAGGGAGGCCTGCTGCGCCTCTTCGGTCGCACCGCCTCCGAGCAGCCGCTGCGAGTGGCGTTCACCATCGACGGCCGCCCGCACGAGACCACGGTGCCGGTCGAGGTTCTGCCCGCCGCCGGTGACTCCGGGCGCGCCGTGCGGCACGGCTACTACGCCGCCCTGCTCGGCGACTGGATGGCCGCGTACCGCCGCAGTCAGGAGCCGGAGCTGCGCCAGCGCATCGTCGACACCAGCGTGCGCGAGGGGATCCCCACCGAGCTCACCGGGCTGCAGGTCGCCGATGACGCGCCCGGCGGCATGGCGCCCACCGCCACCGCGGGCCCGCTGCTGCGTCGCCTCGGCGCGCTGCTCCTGGCCCTCGGCCTGGCGCTCGGGTGGTGGTCGCGGAGACCGTCGTGACCCGCTTGCGGGCGCTCGCACTGCTGCTCGTCGCTGCCGGCAGCGCCCACCTCGGAGTGGGGTGGTACCTGCCGGCCAAGGCGGCGGCCGCGCAGGCGCTGCTCGAGCTCGCATGGCAGCGCAGCCGCACCAGCGGCACGCCGACGCGGCCGTGGCCATGGGCGCGGCACTGGCCGGTGGCACGGCTGCGTGCGCCGGCGCTGGGGGTCGACGAGATCGTCCTCGCCGGGGCCGAGGGTGCCTCGCTGGCCTTCGGCCCCGGCCACCTCGATGGCACGCCGCTGCCAGGCGAGCCGGGAAACGCGGTGCTCGCCGGCCACCGCGACACCAGCTTCTCGTTTCTTGCTCGCCTGCGCCCTGGCGACGCGCTGCTGGTGGAGACACCGCGTGGCGGCAGCCACCGCTTCCGCGTCGCCGATGCCCGCATCGTCCGCGCCGGCGACCGCGCGCCGTTCGTCGCGGCCACGCGGCCGACGCTGACGCTGGTGACCTGCTACCCCTTCGATGCCGTGTGGCCGGGGACGCCGCTGCGCTACGTCGTGCGCGCCGCGGGGTGACGGCGATGCGAGCGCTCACGGGCACGGCGGCGGCCGCAGGGTACACGAGCTCCGATCCCCTTCGGGGCTACCGGGCCGGCGACCGATGGTCGCTCGATCGAGGTTTCGGTAGAGTCTCGCAATGGGACGCCTGCCATCGACGGCGCCGCTCCCGCCTTCCGGGATCGAGCCCCCCCACGGGCACGCGGCCGGCCTCCTCGCCGTCGCTCGCGGCGACGAGCCGGCCGATCTCCTGCTGCGTGGCGGCCGCGTGCTCGACGTCTTCACCGGCGACGTCGTCGAGGCGGGGGTGGCGATCGCGGCGACCGCATCGCCGGCCTCGGCGACTACCGCGCCCGCGAGGTGCTCGACCTGCGCGGCGCGTGGGTCCTGCCCGGCCTCATCGACGCCCACGTGCACGTCGAGAGCGGCATGGTGCCGCCGGCGGAGCTGGCGCGTGCCGTCGTGCCGCGCGGCACCACCACCATCGTCGCCGACCCGCACGAGATCGCCAACGTGCTGGGCGTCGAGGGGGTGCGGTGGATGCTCGACGACGCCGAGGGCGCTCCCTACGAAATGGTGGTGATGGCGCCGTCGTGCGTGCCGGCGAGCCCGCTCGCCACCAGCGGCGCGACCCTCGGCGTCGCCGAGCTCGCCTGGCTCGCCGCCGACCCGCGGGTGCTCGGGCTCGGCGAGGTGATGAGCTTTCCGGCGGTGGTGGCGGGCGACGCCGAGGTGCTGGCGAAGCTGGCGGCGTTCGCCGGCCGGCCGATCGACGGGCACGCGCCGGGCCTCGGCGGCTCCGCGCTCGCCGCCTACGCCGCCGCCGGGCCGCGCTCCGACCACGAGTGCACCACCGTCGGCGAGGCGCGCGAGAAGCTGCGCGCCGGCCTGATGGTCTTCCTGCGCGAGGCCACCAACGCGCGCAACCTGCGCGGCCTGCTGCCGCTCGTCGATGCCGACCTGCGAGCGGCGCCTCTGCCTTTGCACCGACGATCGGCAGCCCGCCGACCTGCTCGACGAGGGGCCATGGATGCCCTGGTGCGCATCGCCATCGCCGGCGGCGTGCGACCGCTCGCCGCCCTGCGCATGGCTACCCTCAACGTCGCCGAGCACTTCGGTCTGCACGACCGCGGCGCCGTGGCGCCCGGGCGGCGCGCCGACCTGCTCGCCTGCCGCGACCTCGCCGACCTGCGGCCGCAGTCTGGTGTGGCACGGCGGGCAGTGTCGGTGGCGCGCGACCGGCGCGCGCCCCTCGACCACGGCGCACCCCCCCTGCGGCCGCCGCTGCCGCCCACGGTGCGCGTCGACTGGGAGCGTGTCAGCTTCCGCCCTGCCGGGCGGCCGGCCAGGCGGGCGCGCGTGATCGGGCTCGTTCCCGACCAGCTGGTGACCCGCAGCGCGATCGAGGAGGCGCCGGTGCGCGGCGGCGAGGCGGTCGCCGACCCCGGCCGCGACCTCCTGCGCATCGGCGGTCGTCGAGCGCCACCAGGGGAGCGGCAACGTCGGCCGCGGGTTCGTCCGCGGGTCTCGGCCTCGTGCGCGGCGCGCTGGCCTCGACGGTGGCCCACGACCACCACAACCTGGTGGTGGGGGGCGCCGACGACGCAGTCGATGGCCACCGCGGCGCGACGGGCGGCGGCGCTCGGCGGCGGGCTGGTCGCGGCGGCGGGGGAGGAGGTGCTCGCCGAGGTGCCGCTCCCATATCGCCGGCCTGATGAGCGATCACCCCATCGAGGAGGTGCGCCGCCAGCTCGACGGTGCCATCGCCGCCGCGCACGAGCTCGGCTCGCCGCTGCGCGACCCCTTCATGGCGCTCTCCTTCGCGGCCCTCGAGGTGATCCCCAGCCTCAAGCTCACCGACCGCGGCCTCGTCGACGTCGACCGCTTCGAGCTCGTGCCGCTGTGGGTCGAGTGAGCGCTCTCCAGGCGGGCGCTGCGCAAGTCCGGGCCGGGGAGACAGGGGCAGCAGGCCCGCCGAGGAGCAGCCCCGGCGGCCGGCCGCCGGGGCGCCTGCCGACGCCGGCGGATCCTCCCTGCTGGTGCGGACCGTAGACTCGAGGCCCCGGGGCCCGCGGGCCGCGGCCGTGCGGTGGGCCGGGTATGCCCACCGGAGGTTTCGCACCATGCCCTTCAGAGGCCGCTCTCGCCTTCCGTCGCTCGCATACGCCGGGCTGCTCGTAGTGCTGCTGCTCGCCACCGCTTGCAGCCGGCCGGCGGCCAACGACTCCGGTCCCGCCCCGCCGCCGCCGGCGGGGCCGGCGGCTGCGGGGCGCGCCGTCGCCACCTTCGCCATGGGCTGCTTCTGGTGCGGCGAGGACGCCTTCGAGGGGCACCCGGGCGTGCTGTCGGTGGTCTCCGGCTACACCGGCGGCAGCGAGAAGAACCCCACCTACGAGGAGGTCTCGGCGCACCGCACCGGTCACTACGAGTCGATCGAGGTCGCCTACGACCCAGGCCGGGTGAGCTACGAGCAGCTGCTCGACGTTTTCTGGCACAACGTCGACCCCGGCGACGACGGCGGGCAGTTCTGCGATCGTGGGCCGCAGTACCGGTCGGTGATCTTCGTCCACGACGACGCCCAGCGCCGTGCCGCCGAGGCGAGCAAGCAGCGGGTGGCGGGGCAGCTGGGAAGCGCGGTGACGCTGATCCTGCCCGCCGGGCCGTTCTACCTGGCGGAGGGCTACCACCAGGACTTCGCCAGGAAGAACCCGCTGCGGTACCACGTCTACCGCACCGGCTGCGGGCGCGACGCGCGGCTCCGCCAGGTGTGGGGAGACGAGGCGGGCGGCCACCGCTGAGCGGATCGCGGGTTGGGGCGTCGGCTATGCTGATGGCCGGGCGGCGGCTGGCCGTCGCGCCTTCCTCACCTCCAGAACGAGCCATCGGAAGCGTCATGCGCCGCACTCTGCCGTCCGCCCTCGCTGCGCTCGCGCTCGCCCTCTTCGTGGCAGGCGTCGTCGCGGCGCCGGCGGGCGCCGCCGAAGCCTCCCCCTACGGCGTCAACGTTCACGCTCCGGCCGGCGCCCAGCTGGTGCCGCAGCTCGACCGCGTGGCGCAGGCGGGAGTGGGCTGGGTGCGCATCGACGTGGTGTGGGCGGCGGTGGAGCTCCGCCGTGGCGTCTACGACTGGCGCCCCTACGACGCGCTGCTGGCGGCGGCGCGGCGGCGCGGGCTGTCGGTCCTCGCCGTCATCGCCTACACGCCGGCCTGGGCCACCGCCGGGCCAGAGATCTCCGGCGTGCCGCGCGACGTGCACGACTGGCGGCGCTTCTGCAACCGTGCGGCGCGGCGCTACCGTGGCCGCGTGGCGGTGTGGGAGGTGTGGAACGAGCCCAACCTCACTCGCTTCTGGGCCGGGTCCCGCCAGCAGTACTGGGACCGCATCCTCATCCCCGGCGCCGACGCCATCCACGCTGCCGATCCGCGTGCGCGGGTGGCCGGGCCGGGGCTCGCCCATCTCCCCTCCGCCGACTGGCACCACTGGTTGCTCGACACGCTGCGGCACGCCGGCAACCGCATCGACGTCGTCACCCATCACGTCTACGACGACGACGGCTACCGCGACGTGAGCGCGAAGCTCGACGCCTCCACGCCGTTCGCCAACCAGCCCAAGCTGTGGAAGGTCATCCCCCCCTCGGTGCGCGAGGTGCTCAAGGCCGCCAACGCCCGCGCCAAGCCGTTCTGGCTCACCGAGACCGGTTGGGAGAGCCACGTCGTCGGCGAGGCGACGCAGGCGTCCGATTACAGCGGGCTGCTCGGCCAGTGGCTCCCCGGCACCGCGCCGCGCAACTGGGTGCAGAAGGTGTTCTTCTACGAGCTCGAGGACGGCGACGGGGCGTTCAGCTGGGGGGTGCTGCGCGAGGACGGCAGCGCCAAGCCGGCCTACGACGCGTACCGCGACTTCATCGCCACCCACCCGGCCTCACGGTAACGGCGAGGCGCCTTGCTGCCCCGGTGTAGCCTTCGTGGCCGTGGCGAACCCGCCGACCCATCCGCCGGGATACTTCGATCGCGAGTACTTCCGGCTCCACCCCGGCCGGGAGCGCTACCTCGCCTGGCTCCTGGCGCTGCTACGGCGCCACGGCGTGCGCGGCGGCCGCGTGCTCGACCTCGGCGCCGGCTACGGCTTCTGGCTGGAGGCGCTGGCGCGTGCCGGCTACGAGCCCGCCGGCGTCGAGCTCTCGGCCGCGGCGGCGGCGGTGGCCCGCGAGCGCAGCGGTGCGCCGGTGGCCACCGGCAGCGCCGACGAGCCGCTGCCGTACGCCGACGCGAGCTTCGCCGCCGTCACCCTGCTCGACGTCATCGAGCACCTGCCGCGCTACCCGCAGGCGCTCGCCGAGTGCGCCCGCGTGCTGGCGCCGGGAGGCAAGCTCTTCGTCGTCACCCTCAACGCCGGCAGCCTGGCGCGGCCGCTGCTCGGCCGGCGATGGAGCTTCTGGCTCGACCCCACGCACGTTCACATGTTCTCGGCACGGCGCCTGCGCGAGGCCTTCGCCGCCGCCGGCCTCGCCACCGAGCGCATGGCGACGATGTCGAACTTCGCCCTCGTCGGCGAGGGCAATCCATTCCTCAAGCCGCTGCGGGCGCTGGTGGGTCGGGTGGTGGTGACTCCCTGGCTGGGCGACTCGCTGCTGGCGGTGGCGCGGAGAGCGTAGGCGGTCGAGGCGGCGACGACCCGGCGGGCCGTGGCGCAGCGCCACCGTCCGCAGCGGAAGCGCCCGAGGGCTCTCAGCCGCGCGCCACGGCGCGCCCCGACACCAGCCCACTGGCGATCGCCTCGAAGCGCGCCGCGATGCGGTCGTAGTCGTACTCGGCGGCTCGCCGGCAGGCCGCGGCAGCGAGGGTGCGGCGGCGCGGCTCGTCGGCGAGCAGGGCGCCCAGCGTCGCCGCCAGCCCCGCCGCGTCGGCGGGAGCCGTGACGCCCTCGACGCCGTCCCGCACCAGCTCGTCGACGGCGCTCTCCGTGGACACACAGTGGACCACCGGCAGGCCGGCCGCCATCGCCTCGAGCGGAAAGAGGCCGAACCCCTCGCGTGCCGAGGGCTGCACCGCGAGGCGCGCGCGGGGCAGCTCGCGCCACACCTCCTCGCTGGTCGGCAGGTGGCCGCGGAAGACGACGCGTGCGGCCACCCCGAGCTCGCTGGCGAGCGCCTCGAGGCGGTGGCGGTCGGGACCGTCGCCGAACACCGTGAGGAGGGGACCCTCGGCAGGCGCCGCGCCGGCGAGCCGCGGCAGCGCCGCCAGCAACAGGTCGAGTCGCTTGTGCGCCAGCAGCCGGCCGGCGTAGACGAGCGGCGGCGCGTCCGCGTGGGGGCTCGCGGTTCCGGCCGCGGCGGTCACCCGTGCCAGCTCGATGCCGCAGGGAACGAGCTCGACGCCGCCGCCCCGGAGGCGTCGCCGCGCAAGGCGATCGCGGGTGAGCCGGCTGATGGCGATGACGGCGGTCCCGAGCTGCGCCGTCGCCCATTCGACGGCCCGGTGCGTGGGTGCGCGGAAGGCGCCCACGTACTCCGTCCAGTAGCCCGCCCAGTACTCGTACCAGGTGACGAGCAGCGGCTTGCCGGCGAGCGCGCAGCGTAGCGCCAGCGCCGGCAGGTGCACGTACGGCATGTTGGCGGTCTCGACGAGGTCGTAGGAGGCGAGGTCGAGCCGCGCGGCAGCGGCGGCGAAGCGCAGCGCGCCGCGCGTGCTGCGCTGCCCGGCAGCGTTGTAGAGGCGGTTCGCCTCGCCGAGGGGGAGCACGACGAGGCCGGGGGGCTCGCCGGGGAGCGCCCGGCAGAAGCCTGCAAGCGTCACCCGGTGGCCGCGGCGCGCGAGGGCGCCACCGAGCTCCCAGTTGCGCGTCTCCAGCCCGCCAATGCTGTCGGGGTAGACCGCCTGGTAGAGGAGGAGGATGCGCACCGCGGCTCGCTAGGACTCTAGTGTCAGGTCTCGGAACACTAGCCGGTCCCTGGTCCGACCGACGCCGACGGCGCCTGGGCGTCAGCGCCAGGGGATGAGCGCCGCCAGCTCGGCCGCCCGCCGGTTGATCGAGGAGAGCAGCACGCCGCAGGTGAAGGAGAGGGCGGCGAGGATGAAGAGCGCTGCGGACAGCACCGCCAGCGGCAGCCGCGGTACCAGACCGGTGCGCAGGAACTCGGTGACCACCACCGCGCCGCCGGCGAGCGACAGCGCGAGCAGCACCAGAGCGAGGGTGCCGAAGAAGGCGAGGGGCCGGTAGTCGCGGAAGAAGGTGAGGATGGCGACGAGGATGCGGGTGCCGTCGCGATAGGTCTGCAGCTTGCTCGGCGAGGTGGCCGGTCGCGCGCGGTAGCGGATGGGCACCTCGACGGTGGCGAAGCGATGCGCCGCCGCCTGTAGCGACAGCTCGGCCTCGACCTCGAAGCCGCGGGCGATGAGCGGCGCGGTGGCGAGGAAGCGACGGCTGAGCACGCGATAGCCGGAGAAGAGGTCGCGCGTGCGCACCCCGAAGAGCGCGCGCACGAGGACGATGAAGAGCCGGTTGCCCAGCGAGTGGCCGGCGCGAAAGGCGCCCGCCTCGGGGGCCGCGAGACGCGTCCCCACCACCATGTCGGCGCCGCTCGCGGCGGCCGCCAGCAGCTGGTGCACGTCCTCCGCCGGGTAGGTGTCGTCGCCGTCAACCATCACGAAGTAGTCGGCATCGCGCGCGGCGCGGAAGCCGGCGAGGAGCGCGAACCCCTTCCCTGGACGCGGCTCGACTACCACCCGCGCTCCGGCGGCGCGGGCGAGGTCGCCGGTGCCGTCGCGCGAGGCGTTGTCGACCACCACGACGTCGGCGCCGGGCAGCGCGGCGCGGAAGTCGGCGACCACCTTGCCGACGCTCGCCGCTTCATCGTGGCAGGGGATCACCACCACCACCCGCGTGGCCACGGGTGCGGGCTCCGGCGCGAGGACGTGCATGCGCCTACTGTAAGCGAGCCCCGAGGAGGCTCAAAACGCGGCACCGGGGGAGAGGCCGCGTTGTGTCGCGCGCGGGCGAGGCGCGAGAATGGCAGCGGCGGGGAGCCCCGCGGGAGGAGAGCGATGGCCAAGCCGTGGAAGGTGGTGCTGGGCTTCGTGGTGGCAGGAGGGGTGGTGATCGCGATGGCGCTCGCCGCGTTGGTGTGGGTGGCCTGGCGCGGCGGGCGGGTGACGCAGCGCACCGTGCTCGAGGTCGATCTCTCCGCGCCCCCCTTCGAGCAGGCGGCCTCCGGCCCCTTCGCCTCGCTGCTCGAGAAACGCATGCGGCTGCGCGACGTCGTCGAGGCGCTGCACGCGGCGGCCAAGGACCCCAAGGTGGTGGGTCTCGTCGCCCGCGTCGAGCCCGAGGGGGTCGGCCTCGCTGCCGTCGAGGAGCTGCGCGACGCGGTCGCGGTCTTCCGGGCTGCGGGGAAGCCCGCCGTCGCCTGGGCCGACACCTTCGGCGAGGTGACGCCCGCCAACGGCGCCTACTACCTAGCCACCGCCTTCGACCCCATCTACATCCAGCCCAGCGGCGACGTCGGCCTGACCGGTCTCGAGCTCAGCTCGCCCTTCCTGCGCGGCACCCTCGACAAGCTCGGCGTCGAGCCCCAGTTCGCCCAGCGCTACGAGTACAAGGACGCGCCCAACAGCTTCACCGAGAAGGGGTTCACTCCGCCTCACCGGGAGTCGCTGGACGCCCTCGCCGGCTCCATCTACGAGCACATGGTGGCGGAGATCGCGCGCGCCCGCAGACTGACGCCGGCACAGCTCTCGGCGCTCATCGACCGCGGGCCGCTGCTCGGCGACGAGGCGTTGCAGGCGCGGCTCGTCGACGGCCTGCTCTACCGCGACCAGGTCTACTCCCGGCTCGACCGGACGATGGGCTCGGGACGCCGTCCGCACCTGCTCTATCTGCGCAAGTACTGGCAGCGCGTCGAGCACTCCTGGAGCCACGGTGACCGCACCATCGCCCTCGTCTACGGGGTCGGCGACGTGCTGCGTGGCAGGAGCGAGCCCGATCCGCTGGTCGGCAGTGCGACGATGGGCAGCGACACGGTGGCGGCGGCGCTGCGGGCGGCTGCCGACGCCGACGACGTCGCGGCCATCGTGCTGCGCGTCGACAGCCCGGGTGGCTCCTACGTTGCCTCCGACACCATCTGGCACGAGGTGATGCGGGCGCGCCAACGCGGCAAGCCGGTGATCGCAACTTTCGGCGACGTCGCGGCCTCCGGCGGCTACTTCGTGGCCATGGCGGCAAACAAGATCGTCGCCCACCCCTCGACCATCACCGGTTCGATCGGCGTCTTCGGCGGCAAGATGGTGAGCGGCGACCTCCTGGAGAAGTTGGGGATCAGCGTCGACAGCGTGCAGCGCGGCGCCCACGCCGGCATGTGGAGCGGCGTCGAGCCGTTCGACGCCGACGAATGGCAGAAGCTCAACAGCTGGCTCGACCGGGTCTACGCCGACTTCACCGAGAAGGCGGCGCGCGGCCGGCACCTCTCGTTGGCACAGGTGCAGGCGATCGCTCGCGGGCGCGTGTGGTCGGGCGTCGACGCCAAGCGGCTGGGGCTGGTCGACGCCCTCGGGGGCTACGATGTCGCCATCGCTCTCGCCAAGGAGGCCGCCCACCTGGCGCCGGATGCCGACGTGGCGATCCGCGAGTACCCGCGCCGGCGTGGCTTCCTCGAGGAGCTCTTCGGCGAGGGGAGCGAGAGCAGCGAGGAGCAGGGCACCGAGGCCGCCCTGCGCGCGCTGGTGGCGCTGCGACCGGCGCTCCGCATGCTGCGCGACACGGGCCTGCTCGGCGAGCCGGCGCCGCAGGTGCTGCGGGCGCCGGAGCTGACGGTGCGCTGAGCGACGGCGGTGTCTGGCGCCGCGTCGCGGGGCGGCCGCGGCCGGGATGCCTCGCAGGGAGCGGATGCCGCGCAGGGAGGCGGCGGCTGCGCGGAGGCGGCCGGCGACCCGTGGTGCCGGCCGCCTCGACTGCGTCGTGGCGGCGGGATACGCTCGCCGCCAGTCAAACGACCAGGGAGCTCCCCGCATGATCGCGAGAACGGGCAAGACGGTTCTGGGACTGCTGTTTGCCTTCGTCGCCGGTGCGGCGGTCGGCCTGCTGTGGGCCCCCGCCACCGGGGACCGCACGCGGCGCGCACTGGCCAGGAAGGGCGAGGCCCTCGGCGATCGGGCCGCGGCCGCCTGGGAGGAGGCTGGCCGCCTGGTGGCGAAGGGGAAGGCGCGGCTGAGCGCCTGAGCGCACCGTGCCGCGGGCGACGAGGCGCGCGGCCCACCACCCTGGTGAAACCCATCCCGTCGTCGCTCCCGAGCGGGCCCGGCGCGCGCGTGCCGGCGTCGACGCTCCGGGCATTCCGCCGGGCGCGTCGGGGGAGTCGGGCGCTCCTCCGTCGGTGCGGGCGGCCCCGCCCGCCGGGGAGTTGAAATATAACCAGTTGGTTGATAGGTTATACCCCGCGATGGCCAACAGGACCCCGTTGCCGCCCGAGGCGCTGGTGCGCATCGCCCATCGGCTCAAGGCGTTGGCCGACCCCACGCGGCTGCAGATCCTGCAGACGCTGGGTGACGGTGAGCTGTGTGTGGGCGAGCTGGTGGGGCGGGTGGGGGGCACCCAGGCCAACGTCTCCAAGCACCTGGCGGTGCTGCGGGCGGCGGGGCTGGTGCGGCCGCGGCGCGACGGCATGAACGTCTACTACGCCATGGAGGACGCCGCCGCCCTCGAGGTCTGCAGCCTGATGTGCGGTTGCGTCGAGCGCGAAGCGTCGCGCACCATGGCGGAGGTCGGACAGACGGTCTGAGCGGCGGCTCGCCAAGGGTGTCGTGGCGTCGCTCGCGGACATCGAAACGAACCCGGCGGTCTCGCTAGGCCGCCTGAAATCAGCCAAGGAGGTCGGGGAATGAGCAAGCCGATCGAAGTCAGCGACCAGGAGTTCCGCAACAAGGTGCTGGAGGCCGGGGGGCCGGTCCTGGTCGATTTCTGGGCGCCCTGGTGCGGGCCGTGTCGCATGGTGGCGCCCGTGCTCGAGGAGCTCGCCGGCCAGTACGGCGACCGCCTCACCATCGCCAAGGTCAACACCGACGAGCATCAGGAGAACGCCGGGCGCCTGGGCGTGCGCGGCATTCCCACCCTGATCCTCTTCAGCGGCGGGCGCGAGGTCGACCGCATCGTCGGCGCGCTGCCCAAGCAGGCGCTGCAGGCGCGGCTCGACGCCGCTCTCGGCGCGCAGACCGCGCAGGTTTCGTGAGGCGCTGAGGGGTCGCCCGTGCCTCTCTACGAGTATCGCTGCCGTCGCTGCGGCGAGCGCTTCGAGGTGCTGCAGCGGCTGGGCGCCAAGGGCGAGGAGCTGCCCTGCCCGCACTGTGGCGAGGAGGGACCCGAGCGGGTGCTGTCGACCTTCGCGGCCGGCGGCACCCGTGAGGGTTCCAGCGGCGCCTCGGCGGCGGCATGCTGCCGCGGCCCCGGCTTCTCCTGAGCGAGCTGACGCGGCCCGTGCGGTCGCCAGCCGATTCGGAGATCGCCGTCGCGGCTCGTCCACGTTCGGAGCCGCCGCGAGCGGGGGGAGAGGAAGGCCATGATCCGGGGAGCGCACGTGATCGTCTACAGCGAGGACGCCGAGGCCGATCTTGCCTTCCTCCGCGACGTGCTCGACTTCCCAGGGGGGCCCAAGCACCCGACGGCGCTCGGGCTCGGCAGGTAGCGGCGCCTGTGGCGCAGCGCGGATCTCTGGCGCCCGCCCGCGGCGGGGGCTACGGCAGGGCCGCCGCCAGGCGCGCCATACCTTCGCGGATCGCCTCCTCCGGCGACGCGAAGGCGAGACGCAACCAGCCTGCGCCGTGCGGCCCGAACGCCTCCCCGGGCACCACCAGCACCTCGCCGCGCCGCGCCAGCTCGAAGGCGAGCGCCGTGGCGTCGGCGACGCGGGCGCGAAAGTCGGCGAGGCAGTAGAAGGCGCCGTCGGGCTCGCGCCAGGTGACGTCGCGAAGGGAGGCGATCGCGGCGCGCATCGTCGCCCAGCGGCGGCGGTAGCCGTCCCGCACCGCGTCGAGCTCCACGGCGGGCATCGCCAGGCCGGCGAGCGCCGCCTCCTGCGCCAGCGACGGCGCGCAGGTCACGAGGTTCTGGTGCAGGCCCTGGAGCTGCGCCACCACCTCTGGCGGTGCCACCAGCCAGCCGAGGCGGAGACCGGTGAGCGCCAGCGACTTGGAGATGCCACCGACGTGCAGCACGCGGGGACCCCGCGGATAGGTCGGCGGTGCTGCCAGCCAGAGCTCCTCGTAGACCTCGTCGGAGACCAGCCAGAAGCCGCGCTCCTCGGCCAGCCCGGCGAGCGCGGCGAAGAGCTCTGCCGGCAGCACGCCGCCGGTGGGGTTGGCCGGCGAGCCGACGATCAGCATGCGGGTGCGCGCGGTGATCGCCGCCGCGACCGCTGCGGGCTCGAGGGGGGTGCGCACCGGCACCGCCCCGGCGAGGCGTGGCAGCGTGTCGTAGGCGGGGTAGCCGACGTCCGGGATCAACACCTCCTCGCCCGTCTCGACGAGGCCGAAGACGGCCAGCGCCAGGGCCTCCTGGCTGCCGACGGTGACGATCGTCGAGCGCTCGTCGCCGCCGTGCTCCGGGCGTCGCTGCGCGAGCGCCCGGCGCAGGTCGGTACGGCCGGCGTTGGGGGTGTAGCCGAAGTCGCCGCGCGCGACGGCGGCGGCGATGGCGGCACGCACCGGTTCCGGTACCGCGTGCGAGGGCTCCCCCACCGCCAGCGAGATCGCCCCGGGTGCGGCGGCTGCCGCCACCTGACGGATGAGCGAGAGCGGCACGCTAGGGCGCATGAGGTTTGGGCGCATGAGGTTTGGGCGCATGAGTCTTGGGCGCAGAGGCTTCGGGCGCATGGGCTCCGGCCGCGTGGCGACGGCCCCGTCGCGACGCCCGCCCGCGGCCGCTGCACCACGGCGCGGACAGCTCGGGGCGCCGGCGACCGCACCGCTCCGAGCTCAACGCCGCAGCACCTGCTCGAGCGCGGTCTTGGCGTCGGTCCTGTCGTCGCGGCGCTTGACGATGACCGGCGTGGAGACCGACAGGCCATGGTGGTGCGCGAAGTCGCCGGCGGCGGGGCGCGCACCCATCACCACCACCGAACCGGCGGGGATGACCAGCGGCTCGCCGGCAGCGGCGCGCAGCACCCGTTCGCCGGGGAGGTCGTAGACGACGCTCGAGCCGGTGAGCACGACGCCGGCGGCGAGGACGGCGCGTCGCTGCACCACCACGCCCTCGTAGAGCCCGACGCCGCCGCCCACGAACACCTCGTCCTCGACCACCACCGGCAGCGCCCCCACCGGTTCGAGCACGCCGCCCACCTGCGCCGCGGCGGACAAGTGCACCCGCCTGCCGATCTGCGCGCAGGAGCCGACGAGGGCGTGGCTGTCCACCATGGTGCCCTCGCCGACGTGGGCGCCGACGTTGACGTAGGCGGGGGGCATCATCACCACGCCGCGGCCGAGGTGGGCGCCGCGGCGCACGGCACTGCCGCCGGGCACCACCCGCGAGCCTTCCGGCGCCGGCGTGCGCGGCAGGAGGGTGTCGCGGTCGCGGAAGGCGAACGGCGGGGCCGGCAGATCGACGTCGACACCGAGCGCGAAGGCGGCGAGGATCGCCTCCTTGACCCAGCCCTCGGCGCGCCAGCCGGAGGCCGCCGCGGGATCGGGTGTGGCGGCCCGCACGGTACCCGCCTCCAGAGCGTCGAGCAGCGCCTCGACCGCCGGGCGCACCTGCTCGGCGGGTCGCTCGCGCCAGCCCGGCTGGCGCAGGAGCTCGAGCCATGCCGCGAGGTCGTCGCTCAACGGTAGGTCTTGGCGTGCCGCCATCGCGAGGGGGGCCTCAAACCGTCGTCACCTGGGCCACCGTCGCCGGCGCGAGCAGCCCGAGCTCGCCGAGCACGGCCTCCATCCTGGCGTGCAGCGACGGCGACAGCGGTGTGAGCGGCAGCCGCAGGTGCCCCGCGCAGAGGCCGAGACGGGCGACTGCCCACTTCAGCGGGATGGGGCTGGTCTCGAGGAAGTTGGCCTTCATCAGCGGGTGGAGGAGGGCGTGCAGGCGCGCCGCCTCGGCACGCTCGCCGGCGAGCGCAGCGGCCACCAGCTCCACCAGCAGCGCCGGCGCCTCGTTGGACACCACCGCGATGACGCCGTCGCCGCCAAGCGCGACGATGGGCAGCGCCAGGGCGTCGTCGCCGGCGATCACCGCGAAGCGCTGCGGTCTGCCGCGCAGGATCTCGGTCACCTGGTCGAGGTTGCCCGAGGCCTCCTTGACGCCGATGAAGCGGGGGTCTGCGGCGAGCTCGAGGACGGTCTCGGCGGCGAGGTTGCAGGCGGTGCGGCCGGGCACGTTGTAGAGCACCACCGGCACGCCGACGGCGTCGGCGACGGCGCGGAAGTGCGCCAGCAGGCCGTCCTGCTTGGGCTTGTTGTAGTACGGCGTGACGATGAGGACAGCGTCGGCCCCGGCCGCCTCGCAGCGGCGCGCGAGCTGCGCCGTCTTGCGGGTGTCGTTGGTGCCGGCGCCGGCGACCACCCGCACCGGGCGCTCGGCGCGGCGCGCCTCGTCGGCGGTCACCTCCACCACCCGCTGGTGCTCGTCGGGCGACAGCGTCGCCGCCTCGCCGGTGGTCCCCACCGGCACGACGCCGGCGACGCCGCCGGCGATCTGGTGGCGCACCACCCGTCGCAGCGCCTCCTCGTCGAGGCTGCCATCGGCGTGGAACGGCGTCACCAGGGCGGTGAACACCCCCTGCAGACGCGTCGTGGAAGGCTGACCGCTCATCGCGACCTCCTCTCGAGGAACTGCTCGAAGCTCACCGGGCCGGGCGGCTGCACCGCCGCCAGCCACTCGCCGGCCGCCACCGCGCCGGCGGCGAAGACGTTGCGCGAACGCACCCAATGGCCGAGCTCGAGCGCCTCGTCGGCCCCCTCGAAGATCACCAGGTGCTCTCCCGGCACGCCGCCGTGGCGCAGCGAAGCCACCGGCGGTGCCGCGCCGCCGCGCGCCTCGGCGATCGTCGCGGCCAGCATCCTGGCGGTGCCGGAAGGGGCGTCACGCTTGCGGCGGTGATGGCGCTCGACGATGCCGGGCTCGAAGTCGGGGAAGGGGGCGAGGGCGCGCGCGGCGTCGGCCACCAGGCGTCTCATCACCGCGACGCCGATCGAGAAGTTGGCGGCGACCAGCAGCGGCACGCCGTTACGGGCCGCCAGCTCGCGCGCCGGCTCGGGGTCCCAGCCGGTGGTGCCGCTGACGGTGGGGATGCCGAGCTTCACTAGCTCGCGCACCCGCTCGCCGGCGCTTTCGGGGTGGGTGAACTCGAAGGCGAGGTCGACATCGGCGGCGCCGAGGGGCTCGCCGCGCCCCACCCGCCGCGCCACCTCGTGGCCGCGCTCGCTCCACAGCGTGGCGACCGCCTCACCCATGGCGCCGCAGCCGACGAGGAGGGCGCGCAGCGTCACGACGCCTCCGCCAGCGCGTCCTCGAAGGCGACGCGGTGCAGCCGCTCCACCGCCTCGCGGGCCTCGCCGAGCGGCAGCAGGTGGGAGACCGCGACGCCGCGGCCGGGCACCGGCACGGCGTCGAGGTCGCGGAGCGCGTGGCAGAGGCGCGGCGGCAGGGCGGGGTCGAGCTGGTCGAAACGACCGACCACCGACACCAGCACGCGCGGCGTGCGCCCGACGTGCTCGAGCACGGCGCGTGCCGCCTTGAGCTGCAGCGGGATCGACCCCAGGCGGTAGCCGGTCTGCAGCGCCCAGCTCCCTTCCAGCGGAAACTGCGCCTTCACCAGCCTGCCGTCGCGACTGGCGAGCAGCGTCTCGCGGGCGGCGATGCCCCACAGCGGCGTGGCCGCCGGCTGCGGGCCGATGACGCTGCCGGGGACCTCGGGCCGGAAGCGGTTGCGGATGCGCACCGGCGTGCCCACCGCGGCGGCCGGCGCCACCGTGTCGGGATGGATGACTTTGGCGCCGAGGCGCGCCAGGCAGGCCGCCTCGCGGTAGGAGAGCGCCGGCACCAGGCGTGCCGCCGCCACCAGCCGCGGGTCGGCGGTGAGGATGCCGTCGACGTCGGTCCAGATCTCCACCGCCGAGGCGCGCAGGGCGCCGCCGAGGAGGGTGGCGGAGAGGTCGGAGCTCTCCCGGCCCATGGTGGTGGTGGCGGCGGGCCGCCGGCCCGCGGCGGGGGCACCACCGACATACCCCCCGGTGACCACCACCGCCCCGCCGCCGAGCGCCGGGCGCGCGCGGCGCTCGACGGCGCCGTGGATGGCGGCGCGGTCGGGGCGGGCGCCGCCGAAACCGCGGTCGGTGACGACGAGGTCGCGGGGGTCGATCCACTCGACGGCCACGCCGCGCGCGGCGAGGGCGGCCGCCACCAGGCGCGACGACAGCAGCTCGCCGAGCGCCACCACGGCGTCGTTGGCGCGCGGGGCGACCTCGCCGGCGGCGGCAATGCGTGCGAGCTCGCCCGCCACGCGCTCCTCCTCGGCGGCGATTGCGGCCCGTACCTCGGCCGGCCAGCCGTTCGCGGCCCCCTCGCTGACGCCGGCGAGCGCCCGCCGGTGCCGCTCGGCGAGCTCGGCGAGCCCACCGCGCGCCCCCTCGAGGTCGCCGCCGGCGGCGCGTGCGGCGAGCGCCTGCAGCTCCGAGGTGACCCTGGCCATCGCCGAGATCACCACCAGCCGCGGCTCGCGGCGGGCGGCGACGAGCTCCGCCACGCCGGCGATGCGCTCGCCGCCGTCGACCGAGGTGCCGCCGAACTTGAGCACCACCACCGCCCACGACCGCCCGGATCGCCCGCGCATCAGCGCGCCTCCGCGTGCGCCTCCACGGGCGCCGCCAGCAGCCCTTTCGCGGCCAGCAGCTCGGCGTTGAGCAGGGCGGCACCGGCGGCGCCGCGCATGGTGTTGTGCACGAGCGCGGTGAAGCGGGCGTGGTAGACGGGATCGGCGCGCAGGTTGCCCACCGACACCGTCATGCCGCCGCCGCGACGGACGTCGAGCTGCGGCTGCGGGCGATCGGCGGCGTCGATGACCTCGAGCGGCCGCTCGGGAGCGGTGGGCAGGAGCAGCTGCTGCGGCTCGCCGCGGAAGGTGGCGAGAGCCTCGCGGATCGCCGCCAGACCGGCGTCGACGCGTAGCCGCACGAACAGCGACACGGTGTGGCCGTCGACCACCGGCACCCGGTTGACGGCGACCGAGAGCGGAAACTCCGCCTCGAGGATCTTCTGCGGCTCGCTGGCGATCTTCGCCTCCTCGCCGGCGATGCCGGGGATGACGTTGCCGAGGATGTCGAGTGAGGGGACGCCGGGATAGCCGGCGCCGGAGACGGCCTGCATCGTCACCGCCGTCACCGCCGCCAGGCCGAAGGCGCGCTCGAGGGGCGCCAGCGCCATGACGATGCCCACCACCGAGCAGTTGGGATTGGTCACCAGGCCGCCGCCGGCGGCCGCCCACGGCTGGTCGCGGACACGCTCGACGGTGTGGGGGTTGACCTCCGGAACCACCAGCGGCACCCGCGGGTCCATGCGGAACCTGCTGGCGTTGGAGACCACCATGTGGCCGCGGCCGGCGTACCCGGGCTCGAGCTCGGCGGCGGTGGCGGCGTCGAGGGCCGAGAGCACCAGCCGCGAGGCGAGCGGTGCCCCCGGCGCCAGCACCGGCAGCGCCGCCACCGGCGCCGGCAGCTCCGTGTCGAGCAGCCAGTGGGCTGCCTCGCCGTAGCGCTTGCCGGCCGAGCGCTCCGACGCCACCACCTCGTGAACGCGGAACCAGGGGTGGCGCTCCAGGGCCTGCACCAGCCGCTGACCGACGGCACCGGTGGCACCGAGGATGGCGATCGGGGTCCTGCGCTCGAGGTCGGGCATGGGGTCGCTTCCCTTTCCTTTCCAACGTCTCGGCTGGCGGTGCAAGAAGTTGGCCACGGAGCACGCTGCCGGAAGCAGAGACTACGCCGGCAGCGGCGCCGCGTTCTCGCGCACGTAGGCCTCGGTGAGGTCGCAGCCGTAGGCCGCCGCCTCCCAGCGGCCGAGGGCGAGGTCGACCACGAGGTGGACCTCGGGCGCCGCGAGGTGCGCGCGGGCGGCCTGGCTGGCGCGGTCCCCCTGGTGCTTGCCCTTCCTGACCAGTACCGCGTCGCCGTAGGCGAGTGTGAGCCGCTCGTGCACGTAGCGGGCGCCGGAGGCGCCGAGCGCGGCGATCACCCGCCCCCAGTCGAGACGGCCGCCGCCGATGGCGGCCTTCATCAGCGTCGAGCCGGCGATCGACCGCGCCGCCGCCCGCGCCTGCTCGACGGTGCGCGCGCCGCGCACGGTGACGACGAGCAGCTTGGTGGCCGCCTCGCCGTCGCGCGCCAGCTGGCGCGCCAGATCGGCGGTGAGCGCGCCGAGCGCGGCTCGGAAGGCGAGGGCGTCGCGATGGCGGCCCTTGAGCAGCCGGTTGCCGGCGGCGCCGGAGGCGAGCAGCAGGCAGGTGTCGGAGGTCGAGGTGTCGCCGTCGACGACCAGCTGGTTGAGGCTCGCCGCCACCGCCTCGCGCAGCGCCTGCTGCAGGAACGAGGCGCGGGCAGCCACGTCGGTGACCAGGAAGGAGAGCGTGGTTGCCATGCGGGGTGCGATCATCCCCGACCCCTTGGCGATGCCGAGCAGCGTGACCTCGTGGCCATCGACGGTACAACGTGCCACCGCCCGCTTGGGCAGCGAGTCGCTGGTCATGATGGCCCGCGCCACCCCGACGCTGCGGTCGCTGGCGAGGCCGGCGACGAGCCCGGGAACGGCGTGCGCCAGCCGGGCGACGTCCAGGCGCGGGCCGATGCGGCCGGTCGAGGAACAGATCACCTCGCGCTCGCGCACGCCGAGCTCCCTGGCGAGCAGCGCCGACACCTTGCGGCAGTCCTTGACCCCCGCCTTGCCGGTGCCGGCGTTGGCGATGCCGGCGTTGATCAGGACGGCGCGCAGCGGCTTGCCGCGGCGCAGCAGCTCGCGCCCCACCACCACCGGCGCTCCCGGGGCCGAGCTGGTGGTGAAGACACCTGCCCAGGCGGCCGGCACGTCGCAGACGATGAGCGCGAGGTCGTCGCGGTCGACGAAGCGCATGCCGCAGGCGGCGGCGGCGAAGCGGAAGCCGGGGACGATCGGCTCGCGGGTGGCGGCGGCCATGCGGTCACCTGCGAGTCGCCCAGCGGTGG
The DNA here is from genome assembly GCA_963837455.1 of Thermoanaerobaculia bacterium. Classification (GTDB taxonomy): domain Bacteria; phylum Acidobacteriota; class Thermoanaerobaculia; order Multivoradales; family JAIOJS01; genus DASYQD01. The sequence continues at coordinate 1,718,937 of CAWINM010000001.1, forward strand.
CGTCGATCGGTTCCTCGGAAGACGGTGGTGCATCGAGCTGCGCGTCCATGACCCTCCACTCTGCCACAGCGCGAGGGGTGGAGCTCAGGGTTGTTCTCCCAGTCGCACCTCGCCGTCGGGGTCGCGCTCGACGACGGGGGCGAAGAGCCCGAGGTCCTGGCGCCGCCACCAGGCGCCGGTACGGCGCTTGGTGGCGAGGTCGGCGAACCAGTACCGCCAGAGCTCGGCGCGCACGGCGCGCGGAGGCGCCCCTGCGAGCGGGTTGCGCCAGAAGAGCGCCAGCACCTGCGGGTCGCCGTCGAGCAGCCGCGCCTCGGCGCGCACCACCCAGGGGTTCGCCTCCCAGCGATCGAGCGAGGCGAACCAGAGGTTCCACTCGAAGCGCGGCTGGTAGGGCGCGTAGATGCCGGGGGGCTCGCGGGGATCCTGTGGCTTGTAGCGGAACGGGTACGGGACCCAGTGGACGCCGTCGCGCGTGCCCTGCAGCTCGACCTCGTAGCGCGCCGTCGTCATCACCGCGAAGAGCCCGTAGCGATCGCCGACACGAAAGGGGCGGAGGACGCTGGCCGGCCAGCGCGGCAGCCCCGGGAGCGGCAGGAAGCTGACCAGGCTCGCGTAGACGATCCAGCCGAGCAGGACGCGTTCGCCGAAGTGCCGCCACCGCGCCACCGGCCGCGGGGGGAGGGGTCTCGTGCGCAGCCCGCAGCGGGCGAGCACGCGGTCGTCGAGCAGCAGCAGGCCGAGCACCAGCACGAGGTAGTTGAGGAAGGCGTAGTTGGCGGTGGCGATGATGGCGACCTGGAGGTAGGTGGCGAGGGCGAAGCAGCCGAGGCGGAGGGGGCGGGGCAGCCACGCCATCCACACCAGCACCAGCTCCACAGCCAGCGTGAGGGCGGCGCAGAAGGCGTGGAAGCCGTGCGGCAGGTGCTGGACGTACCAGCCGATCCAGGTGGGCAGCGGGCCGTTCTCGTAGTAGTGGTCCATCGCCGTCAGGTGGCGCCACTGCGGATCGCCGCTGGCGAGCTTGACCACTCCCGACTCGAAGTAGATGCGGAACCACTCCCAGCGCAGCAGGAAGAGGCTCGGCGATGACGGCGGCTGGTCGGCGCCGAGGCCCGGGCGCAGCCCCCGCGGTGCGAGCAGCAGGGCGATGAGCCCGGCCTCGAGCAGCATGCCGTCGGACTGGTAGGAGGCGAAGTCCTGCAGCACCGAGATTGCCGATAGGAAGAGGAGCCAGCACACGGCACCGCTCGCTCGCGGCCAGAGGTTGGCAAGGAAGAAAAGTGACGCCGCGATCCCGGCGAGGCTGAGAGCGAGCAGCGCGTGGTCGCCGCTCGCCAGCCAGCAGAGGGTGGGCACAAGGAAGAGGCGCCTCGGGCCGGGGATGCTCTGCGCGACGCGGGCGAGGTACTCGCCGGCGGGCAGGATCCCGTGCGGGCCCACCAGGCCGCGGATCTGGAAGAGCAGAGAGTAGAAGGCGGAGAGGTAGATCAGTCCGAGCGCGCGCAGGAAGAGCCAGCGTGGCCACAGCGACTCGCCGGGCGCCGCCCCGCCGGCGCTGCGCCAGCTCCACGCACCCGGGGCTGGTCGTCCGGCTGCTGGCGATCGACCCGGCTCCGACGCGCTCGCCTGGGCGCTGGCCGCTGCCCCGTCCATTGCGGGCAGCCTAGCAACGCTCGCGCTGCGGCGTGGCTGGCCATGCGTCGCCAGGGGGCGACGAGCGCCACGCAGGTGCGAACGGTGCGCCGCCGCCGTGGCCACGGCGGCGCATGCCCCGAGGACCGCGCGGCTCGCGACCGCGGGGCCTCTCCCGCTCCCGGAACGGCGCGACGCCCCTCCGGCTACTCGCGCATCGGCGCGTCGCGGCCGGGGTGGGCCAGCCGCTCGAGCAGCGGTGCGGCGCGGGCGAGCGCGCGGCGCTCCGCCGCCGGCAGCTCGGTGAGTGCCGCCGCCAGGCGCGCCACGCGGCGGGCGCGGCCGGCGGTGAGCAGCGCCTCGCCGGCCCGAGTGGCCCGCACCCGCTGCACCCGGGCGTCGCGCGGGTCGCTCTCGCGGCGCACCAGCCCCTCGCGCTCGAGCTCACGCACCAGTCGCGAGATTGTGGGGGGGCGGACCTGCTCGGCGGCGGCGAGCTCGCCGATCGAGCGCGGCCCCCCGAACACCAGCACCGAGAGGGCGGAGAGGCGGGGGGCGGTGAGACCGGAGGCGGTGTCCTCGGCGCGCAGGCGCCGCAGCAGGTGGATGGCGGCGGCATGGAGGCGCTGGGCGAGCGCCTCGGCGTCGGCGTCGACGGCGGGCGGTAGGGCTTGACGGCGCGGCACCAGGGCTCCTATTATTTAGCGAGGCTAACTAACATCTTAGCCCGAGTCGCGGGCACGGGACAAGTCGGGATGGCGGAGGAGAGGTGCCGGAGCGGGCGCGGCGCACCTGGCGACACCCGCCGGGGAGCGGCGAAGCGAGACGCAACAGAGCGAGGAGAGGGACGCGAGCGAGGGCGAGCAGCGCGCGTGCGCCGCGGCAGAGGATCGACGGCCGAGCGGGATTCAACCGGAAGCAAGAGGAGCGACCATGGCAACGACGAGTACGGGCAGTGAGCCGGTGGCGATAGGCACGAGGATCAGCGGCATCGGTCAGATCGGAGTGGCGGTGGCCGACCTCGCGGCGATGACCGCCTTCTACCGCGACACCCTCGAGCTGCCGTTCCTCTTCGCGGCACCGGGGATGAGCTTCTTCGACCTCGGCGGCGTGCGGCTGATGCTGTCGCTGCCCGAGCCCGGCAGCGAGGGCCGGCACGGCTCGATCCTCTACCTGCGCGTCGGCGACATCGGCGCCGCGCACGCGGCGCTCGTCGGCCGTGGCGTCGCCTTCGCCGGGCCGCCGCACGCCGTGCATCGCGCCGCCACCCACGAGCTCTGGCTGGCCTTCTTCGACGATCCGGAGGGGAACCTGCTGGCGTTGATGAGCGAGGTGGCGATCGCCTGACGCGAGGCGTCGCGGCGCGGGCGGGGTTTACCCCGCGCGCCGCTGCGTCCGGCGCCGGCGCTGGCAGGCTATCCGGCGCGAGCTGGCCGAGGTGGGTGACCTGGTGGCGGGATAGCGGGCGCTGGAGTCGGTGGAGCGGCTGTCGCGGGTCCGTCGTCGCGCTCCGCTACCGCCCGCGACAGGTCTTCACTCGGTGAGACGGGCCTCTCGGATCCCTCCGACCTCCACCACCCGCACTCCCGCCGCCGGCGGCGCCTCGACGGCAGCCACCAGCGCCCTCGTCATCTGCGCCAGGGTGACGAGGCCGAGCCGCCGCGCCGTCTCGCGGCTGGCCGGGACGCGCTCGGCCAGCCAGTAGAGCGGCAGCAGCGCAGCCGCCCAGCGGTGCCCAGGGCCGAGCACGTACCAGGGACGAAGGAACGTGGCCGGCACCCGGGTGGCCGCGAGCAGCGCCTCCACGCGCTCGCGCACGCGCCAGTAGGCGCGCATGCCGGGAGCGGGGTGGGCGACGCTGAGGTAGACGACATGCCGTACCGGCTGCGTCGCCAGGGCGGTGGTGGCGGCGCGGCCGGCCGCGAAGTCGACCGCCTCGAACCGCGCCGCCTTCCACGGCGCCGGGTGCGGCGTCCCGACGAGCAGCAGCAGGGTGTCGGCGGGCTCGAGCGAGTACGCCGCCGCTGCGAGAGGGTCGCCGGGAACACTCTCGGCGCCCGCAGTCACCTTCCGCTCCGAGCCTGGCCGCACCAGCAGCACCACACGGTGGCCGCGCGCGAGCAGCAGCGGACATGCAGCCCGGCCGAGGTAGCCGGTGCCGCCGGCGACGAGCACGCGGCCGGGTCGGGTCATGCAGAGACTACGGAGCCGAGAGGGGGTTGGACGGCGCCGCGGCCGCGCCTACGGTAGGCTCCACCACGCCCACATGACGGAGACCCCGCCCTCGCCCCCGCGCTCCCCCTGGTGGCTGTCGTTGCTCGGCTTCCTCGCCGCCGTCGCCGGCATCTTCCTCCTTGCCCTCACCCACCACCTCTTCTGCCGCAACCCGCTGGTCGTCGGCGTGCAGGCGCTGGCGGTGCTGCTGATGATCTGGGCGCGGGCCACCTTCGGGGTGCGCAGCTTCCACGCCACCGCCAACCCCACCGCCGGCGGCCTGGTCACCAGCGGTCCGTACCGCTGGTGGCGTCACCCCATCTACGCCGCCATCCTCTACTTCACCTGGGCCGGCGCCGCCTGCCACTTCGACCTTCTCGCCGCCGGCGGCGCGCTGCTGGTCACCGCCGGCCTGGCCGTGCGCATCGCCATGGAGGAGCGGCTGCTGATCGCCGCCTACCCCGACTACACGACCTACGCCGGGCGCACCCGCCGCGTCGTGCCGTTCGTCTTCTGAGCCTCGTCAACGCCCGTTGACGTGGCGCCGGTGGCAAGTTAACGTTCACTGACCATGGATCTGCCGGCTGCGCACACCCCCCGCCAGGAAGAGGTCCTCGACCACGCTCTCGCGCTCACCTGCGAGGTCGGCCTTGCCGGCCTCACGGTGCGCAAGCTCGCCGGGCGCGCCGGCTTCACCGAGGCGGCGCTCTACCGCCACTTCCCCAACAAACAGGCGCTGTTGCTGGCGATGGTCGGCCGCCTCGCCGAGGAGCGGCTCCTGGGCCCCATTCGTGCCCTCGCCGCCGACCGCGAGCGCACGGCGCGGCAGCGCCTGGTAGCGGTGGTGGAGCACCACGTGGCCACCGTGCTGGCCGTCGACGGCCTGCCGGTGCTGGTCCTCGCCGAGGCGGCGGCGGCGGGGGACGAGGTCCTGCTGGGGCGATTCCGCGCCGTCACCGGCGAGCTAGGGTCGATCGTCGACGGCCTGCTCGCCGAGGTCGGGGACGATCCCGAGCGACCCAGCCGTCGCGCCCTCGGCCTGGTTTTTTTCGGTCTCGCCGCCGCCGCCGCGCTGCAGCAGCGCCTCCGCAGCGACCGGGCGCTCGAGCGCGAGGCGAAGCAACGGATGCCGGCCTACCTCGTGGGGTGCCTGCTCGGCCCCGAGCCGAAGCGGCGGAGGCCGTCGCGGTGAGCGCCCGCTGCCACCGCGCTCGCCGGGCATGGCTACCGCCCCTGCTGCTGGCCTGGTGCGCCGGTGCGCTCGCCGCGGCGGCCCGGGCGCAGGAGACGCCGGCGCGAGCTCTCCCGACGCCGTCCGCCCTCCCCTCGCCGCTCACCCTCGCCGACGCCGTGGCGCGCGCCCTCGACGCGGCGCCCCCGGTGGCGGCGGCGCGCGCCGCCGAGGCGAGCGCCCGCGCGCGGCTCGCCGACGCCGAAGCGGAGCTGGCGCCAGCGCTGGCGCTGATGGGCTCCGCCACGCGCTACCAGAAGCCCACCATCGTCACTCCCATCCACGGCTTCACGCCCGGCCTGCTGCCCAGCTTCGACCGCTCGGTGTTCCAGGGCGACCTGCAGCTTCGCTACGACCTCTGGGACGGGGGCGGGCGTGGGGCCCGCATCGCCCAGCGCCAGGCCGAGCTCGAGGCCGCGCAGGCAGGGACCTCGGCGGTGTCCTCCGCGGCCGGGTCACGGGCCATTGCCGCGTACCTCATGGTGCGCACCCTCGACGAGCAGCTCGCCGCCCACGACGAGCGCCTGCGGGCCCTCGCCGCCGAGCGCGACCGCGTCGCCAAGCTGCTCGCCGTCGGCCGCGCGGCGCCGGTGGACCAGCTGCGCGTCCGCGCCGCCCAGGCCTCGGCGGAGGCCGACCGGGTGGCCGTCGCCGGCGAGCGCGAGCGCGCCGGCCGCGACCTGCTGCGGCTGCTCGGCGAGGATCCGCAAGAGACCGTGCTGCCGCCGCTCGCCCCGGCGGCGCTGCGCGAGCCCCAGCCGCCGCCGCGCGCCGAGCTGCTCGCGCATGCCCTCGCCGGCAGCGCCGACGTCGAGCGTCGCCAGCGCGAGCTCGCCGCCGCCGAGGCGGCGGTGCGGGCGGCGCGCGCCGGTCGCGCGCCCGCCCTGCGGCTCGAGGGCAACGTGCTCGGCTTCGCCGGCGGCAACGGCGAGCGCGAGGGGGAGTGGAACGCCGGTCTGCAGCTGGCGCTGCCGCTCTGGGATCCTCACCTCGCCGCTCGCGTCGCCCTCGCCGAGGCGGGCCGCGACGCCGCGGCGGCGGCGGTGCGCATCACCGAGGACGACGTCGGCGGTGCCCTCGACCGCGCCTGGTCCGACCTCGCAACGGCGCGGGCGCGAGCCGCGAGCCTCGCCGAGGCCGAGGCGCGCTACGAGGAGGTGGTGCGCGTCGAGAGGCTGCGGCTGACGGCCGGCGCCGGCACCGAGGACGACTACCTGCGCGCCGAGTCCGACCTGCTGACCGCGCGCGCCGCCGCCGTCGAGGCAAGGGGGCGGGTGGCCACGGCGCGCGCCGAGCTGGCGCGGGTGAGTGGCGAGCTGTCGGCGGCGTGGGTGGCGGAGGCGTTCGCCGCCGACGGTGCGGAGGCGCGGCCGCCGGTGCCGGAGGAGAGGCAGCGATGACGCGAAAAGCGGCGATCCCGGTGGTGCTGGTGCTGTTGCTCGCGGCCGGTGGCGGCGCCCTCTGGTGGTGGCGGGCCGGCCACGTCGACGCGCCCGATCGCGTGCTCGCCGCCTCGGGGACCGTGGAGGCGACGGAGGCACAGCTCGGATTCGAGGCTGGCGGCCGGCTGGTCGACGTCGGACCCCACGAGGGGGACGCGGTGGTCGCGGGCCAGCAGCTTGCCAGCCTCGACGCCGCCGACCTGCGGAGCCGGCGCGACCAGGCGGCGGCCCAGCTCGCCGCCGCCAGCGCGCGCCTCGCCGAGCTCGAAGCGGGGCCGCGTCGCGAGGAGATCGCGCAGGCGGAGGCGGAACGCCAGGCGGCCGCCGAGCGGCTTGCCGACGCCGAGCGTGACCTCGAGCGCACGCGCACGCTGGAGGACGGTGGCGCGGTGCCGCACGAGGCGCTCGACAAGGCGAAGACGGCGCGCGAGGTGGCGGCATCGCGCCTCGCGCAGGCGAGCGAGCAGGTGGCTCTGCTGCGCCGCGGCTCGCGGCCCGAGCAGCTGGCGGCGCAGCGAGCCGCCGTCGCGCAGGCGCGGGCGGCGCTGACCACCGCCGAGGTGGCGCTCGGCAAGGGCGTGCTGCGCGCTCCCTTCGCCGGTGTGGTGACGGTACGCCATCGCGAGCCCGGCGAGGTGGTGGCCCCGGGTGCGCCGGTGCTCACCGTCATCGATCCCGGCAGCCGCTGGGTGCGCATCTACGTCCCCGAGGAGCGGCTCGGCGCCGTGCCGCTGGGGGCGGAGGCGCTGCTGCGCTGCGACACCTACCCCGGCAAGCGCTACCACGGGCGGGTCACCTTCCTCGCCAGCGAGGCCGAGTTCACACCCAAGAACGTGCAGACTCCCGAGGAGCGCGTACGGCTCGTCTACGCCGCCAAGGTGCGGGTGCTCGACGACCCACACTACGAGCTCAAGCCGGGGCTGCCGGTCGACGTCGAGGTGTCGCTGTCCCCCGCCTCGCCGCCGCCGGCGGGACGGCGGTGAGCCGAGGGCACGCCGCGGCCGTCGCGGCGGGGGCGGCCGGGGCAGCCGCCGCGGCACCGCTGGTGCGCGTCCACGACCTCGGCCGCCGCTTCGGTGATCGCGTCGCCGTCGACAGGCTGAGCTTCGAGGTGGGGCGTGGCGAGCTCTTCGGGCTCGTCGGGCCCGACGGCGCCGGCAAGACCACCACCCTGCGCATGCTCGCCGCGGTGCTGCGGCCCACCTCCGGCGACGCCGAGATCGACGGCCTCAGCGTGGCGCGCCGCCCCGAGGCGGTCAAGAGCCAGCTCGCCTACATGTCGCAGCGCTTCGGTCTCTACACCGACCTCACGGTGGCCGAGAACCTCGCCTTCTATGCCGACCTCCACCTGGTGCCGCGGCGGGAGCTGCCGGCGCGCCTCGAACGGCTCTACGCGTTCTCCGGCCTGCGCCCCTTCGCCCGCCGCCTCGCCGGACAGCTCTCCGGCGGCATGAAGCAGAAGCTCGGTCTCTCCTGCGCGCTGGTGCACGAGCCGGCCCTGATGCTGCTCGACGAACCCACCTTCGGGGTCGACCCGGTGTCGCGCCGCGAGCTGTGGCGGATCGTGCACGAGCGCGTCGCGGAGGGGGTGACGGCGGTGGTGTCGACCGCCTACCTCGACGAGGCGGAGCGTTTTGACCGCGTGGCGTTGCTGCACCAGGGGAGGCTGCTGGCGCTCGACACCCCCCTCGCCCTCCAGGGCTCGCTCGCCGAGCAGATGCTCGAGGTGCGGGTGGACGACCCGCGGCGGGCCGCCGCGGTGCTGCGTGAGCGCGGGCTGGTGACGCGAGCGACCGCCTACGGCGCCCGCCTGCACGCGGCGGTGGCGCCGCCGGCGGAGCGGGCCGCGGCGGCGGTCGCGACGGCGCTCGGCGAGGCCGGGCTCGAGGTCGCCGGCGTCGAGGCGGTGCCGGCGTCGCTCGAGGACGTGTTCATCGCCCTGGTGGAAGGCTCCGAGGCAGGAGGGGGAGCGCTCTCCGCCCGGTCGCCAGACGGCGGCGCGGCCGCCGGCGACCACGGCGTCGGGGAGCCGCCGCGGTGAGCGAGCGGAGTGCCACCGCGCCTCGCTTTTTGCATGGCGACGGCGAGCGGCCGCCCCCGGCGGCACGGGCGGATCCCGCCATCACCGTGCGCGCGCTGACGCGGCGCTTCGGCGGCTTCGTGGCGGTCGACGCGGTGAGCTTCGCGGTGGCACGCGGCGAGGTGTTCGGCTTCCTCGGCCCCAACGGCGCCGGCAAGACGACGACGATCAAGATGCTCGTCGGCCTCCTGGCGCCCAGCAGCGGCGAGGCCTCAGTGGCGGGGGTCGACGTCGCCGTGGCACCGGAGGCGGTCAAGCAGCGCATCGGCTACATGTCGCAGCTGTTCTCGCTCTACGGCGACCTCACCGTGGAGGAGAACGTCACCTTCTTCGGCGGTCTTTACGGGCTCTCCGGCGAGCGGCGGCGCGAGCGGCGCGAGTGGGCCCTCGAGATGGCCGGGCTCGCCGACGCCCGGCGGCGGCTGGTGCGCGAGCTGGCGCTCGGCTACAAGCAGCGGCTGGCGCTCGGCTGTGCCGTGCTGCACGAGCCGGCGGTGCTCTTCCTCGACGAGCCGACCTCGGGAGTGGACCCGCTCTCGCGGCGCAGCTTCTGGGAGCTCATCCACACCCTCGCCGCGCGAGGCACGACGGTGATGGTCTCCACCCACTACATGGAGGAGGCCGAGTACTGCCATCGCCTGGCGCTGATGAACCGCGGCCGGCTGGTGGCGCTCGACACCCCGGCGGGGCTGCGGCGGCGCCTGCCGGCGCCCATCCTCGAGGTGCGGGCGGACGACGCGCCTGCCGCCCTCGAGGCGCTGCGCGACGACCCCGCGGTGACGGCCGCCGGCCTCTTCGGCCGCGCCCTCCACGTCACGGTGCACGAGCGCGCCAGCGGTGAGGCGGCGGTGCGGCGGCGTCTGGCGGCGGCCGGCCTGCAGCTCGAGGGCGTGCGCACCGTGCCGCCGTCGCTCGAGGACGTCTTCGTGGCTTTGGTGGAGGGGAGCGGTGGTGCCGTCGCCGGCTAGCGTCGTGCGCCGCCGCCCGGGGAGCGGTTGGTGAGGAGCCGCCGCCTCGCCGCCGTCGCCCGCAAGGAGGTGCTGCAGCTGGCGCGCGACCGCCGCAGCCTCACCCTCGCCTTCCTCATGCCGCTGCTCCTGCTGCTGCTCTTCGGCTACGCCATCAGCTGGGACGTGCGCGACATCGCCACCGCGGTGTGGGATGGCGACCAGAGCGCCGCCAGCCGCGCCCTGCTCGACGCCTTCTGGGCCTCCGGCTACTTCACGCCGGTCGCCCGCGTCGGCGACGACGCCGGGGTGCGACGGGTGCTCGACCGCGGCGAGGCGCAGCTGGTGCTCGTCATCCCCGCCGGCTTCGCCGCCGACCTCGGCCGCCAGCGAGCGGCGCTCCTGCAGGCGATCGCCGACGGCAGCGACGCCAACACCGCCACCATCGCCCTCTCCTACACGCAGGCGGTGGTGCGCGGCTACGTCTCCCGCGCGGCGGCGGCGGGAGCGCGGCCGCTGCTGCCACTCAGCGTCGACTCGCGCGTCTGGTACAACGAGGAGCTGCGCTCGCGCAACATGATCGTGCCCGGGCTGGTGGCGGTGATCATGATGCTGATCGCCGCCATGCTCACCTCGCTCACCCTCTCGCGCGAGTGGGAGCGGGGCACCATGGAGCAGCTGGCGGCGACGCCGGTGACCCGCGCCGAGGTGGTGGTGGGCAAGCTGCTGCCCTACCTGGCGATCGGCATGATCGACGTCGCCACCACCTCCACCGCCGGCGTGCTGCTCTTCGACGTCCCCTTCCGCGGCAGCGTCGTGCTGCTCGCCGTGCTGTCGTTCCTCTTCCTGCTCGGCGCCTCCGGGCTCGGCATGTTCGTCTCCGCCGGAGCGCGCAGCCAGCTGCTGGCAACCCAGGTGGCGATGCTCGTCACCTACATGCCGTCGCTGCTGCTCTCCGGCTTCATGTTCGCCATCGCCGCCATGCCGGCGCCGCTGCGCGCCCTCACCTATCTGGTGCCGGCGCGCTACTTCCTCGTCGTCACCCGCGGCATCTTCCTCAAGGGTGTGGGCCTCGAGGTGCTGGCCCGCGAGGTGGCGCTGATGACGCTGTTCGCCGCCATCGGCGTGGCGCTGGCGGCGCTGCGCTTCCGCAAGGAGATCGAGTGAACGGCGGCGAGCGGGCACCCCTGGTGGCGTCGGCTCTGCGGCTGAGGGAAATGCTGCGCAAGGAGCTGCGGCAGATCTTCCGCGACCCGCAGCTCTACCGCATCCTCTTCGTCGCCCCCCTCGTCCAGCTCCTCGTCTTCGGCTACGCGGTGTCCACCGATGTGCGCCGCACCGCCACCTTCGTCGTCGACCAATCGAGCGACGAGGCCTCGCGGCGGGCGGTGGAGGCGCTCACCGCCGGCGGCTTCTTCGACGTCGTCGGCCGCTCGACGCGTGCTGCCGCGCTGGTCGCCGCGCTCGACCACGGCCGCGCCGTGGTGGGGGTGGTAATCCCGCCCACCTTTGCCGCCGACCTCGCCACCGGCCACGCGCGGGTGCAGGTGCTCGTCGACGGCACCAACTCCAACGTCGCCACGGTGGCGCTCGGCCAGGCCGAGGGGATCCTCTCCGGCCTCGGAGTGACGCTCGCGCCGCCGGCCTTCTCGCCGCCGATCGAGCTGCGCGACCGCGCCTGGTACAACCCCGGTCTCGCTTCGCGCGACTACAACGTCCCCGCCGTGGTCGGGGTGCTGCTCTTCCTCGTCTGCATGCTGCTCACGGCGCTGGCGGTGGTGCGCGAGCGCGAGCTCGGCACCCTCGAGCAGCTGATGGTGACGCCGCTGCGGCCGTGGGAGGTGATGGTGGGCAAGGCGCTGCCTTTCGCCCTCATCGGCATCGTCGACCTCGTCATGGTGAGCCTGCTGTCGGTGCTCTGGTTCCACATCCCCTTCGCCGGCAGCCCGCTCCTGCTGCTCTTCGCCACCGTGCTCTTCCTCCTGCCCAGTCTCGGGCTGGGGCTGCTCATCTCCACCGCCTCGAAGACGCAGCAGGAGGCATTCATGGCCAGCTACCTGGTGCTGGTGCCGGCGATCCTCCTTTCCGGGTTCATGTTCCCGGTGCGCAGCATGCCGCCGCTGTTCCGTGCGCTGTCGCTCGCCAACCCGCTGCGCCACTACCTCGAGATCGTGCGCGGGATCTTCCTCAAGGGCACCGGTCTCGCCGAGCTGTGGCCGCAGCACCTGGCGCTGCTCGGCCTCGGCGCGCTCCTGCTCGCCCTCGCCGCCACCCGGCTGCGCAAGCGTATCGGCTGACCCCGAGGGGACGCCGCGGCCGGCGGCCCTCAGCGGGCGCGCGGGGCCGCCGTCGCGAGCGCGCCGTGGGCACGCATCAGCGCCTTCCAGGCGCCGCGGGCGAAGGCGAGCAGCGTCGCCGCGGGGTCGGCCGTCTCCACCACCTTGGCCCAGGAGAGCTGGCCGCCGCTCCAGCCGCGGCGGTGCCAGCGGCCCACCGGCAGCGGCCGCGACTCGGCGCCGGCAGGCCAGGGGTAGGCGAGCGCGTAGAGGTAGGGCTCCGGCTCCCCGTCGTCGCCAGTCGAGAAGCCGAGGGTGATCGACTCCTCGCGCTCGTCGGCGGGAGCCGTCTCCTTCCCCGGCACCGCTCGCCCCGAGAACCAGCTCAGCGCGAGGTCGAAGTGATGGGGCCAGAGCTGCAGGGGGCTGGTCTCCCCGGGAAGCTCGGCCTGCAGCTGACGGAAGGCGGCCGCCACGGCGAGAAGCGCGCGCAGGTAGTCGCCGGCGGCCGCCGCGTCATAGCCCTCGGCAGTGGCGCCGTCGAACGTCGGCAGCTCCGCGGCGATGCCGACCTCGCCGAGGGCGGCGAGGAGCCGCTCGCGGCCGGCGCCGGCGGGGTCCTCGGCGAGCGGCAACCGGCGCTCGCTGCCGTCGTCGGCGGTGAGCCGCAGCTCTCCGGTGCGCAGCTCGAGCTCGAGCTCGGCGCTGCCGCCGGCGGAGGCGAACGGGCCGGTGGTGAGGCCGCGGGCGGTGGGCAGCAGGCCGATGTGCCACCAGTGCTTGCGCGGCGGGCAGCACTGGCGGCGCACGGCGCCGGCGAGGCGGGCCCAGCGGTGCAGGCGGTCGCGGGTGGACCGCCAGGCGGCGAGCGGCAACGGCGGGAGCGGGGCGGTCATGGCGGCGTCTCGGCGACGCCGGCCGCCAGCTCTCTCACGACGCCCCCGCGCTCACGGCATGGTCTCCGCCAACATGGCGCCGGTGGGCGGCTCTGAGGGCTGCGCCGGCATCTCGCCCGCCATGCCATGGGCCTTGCGGCCGCCGCGCGCCATGCGGCCCGTCGGCGTCGGGGTGGCGAGCAGCCGCCGGCTGGCCTCGAGCGCCCGGTCGACGAGCTCGCGGGTGCCGGCGCGCAGCTCCTCGCTGCCCTGCACGAAGGTGACGTTGTTCTCCATGTCCTCGGCCGACCAGCCCCGGGTGTGGGCGACGTAGGGGAAGGGCGGAAAGACGCAGCCGATCTCGGCGAAGAAGCCGAGCATCTGACCCGCCACCGCCTGCACGCCGTCCTGCCCGCCGGTGATCACGAAGGCGGCCACCTTGTCGTGCATCAGCACCTTGTTGCGGATGGTGATCTGGTTCTGGATGCAGTTCATGCGCTCGACCATCTTGTAGTAGAGCGAGCTGGCCGCACCCCAGCGGATGGGCGCCGAAAGGACGATGACGTCGGCCCAGTGCACCACCGCCTCGTAGACGCGGTCGAGCTGGTCGGTCTTGTCCATCTGGGTGATCGAGCACGGCCAGGTACAGGCGCGGGCGCTCTTGCTGTAGAAGCCCTCGCAGTGGCGGAAGGTGAGGTCGCGCAGGCGCAGCAGCCGTGTCTCCGAGCCGCTGGCGGCGGCGTGCTCGAGGGCCACCGCGAGGAGCGCTTCGGAAGTCGAGTAGCGCTCGTGGGCGGCGGTCATGACCGTGGTCGAGATGCCCACCACGCGCGGCGGTCCCGGCTCGCGCAGCGGCTCGCGGGCGAGCGGATAGGGCGCGTGCGGCAGCCGGCCGCGACGGGTGGCGGGGACGAGCTCGACGAAGAGGTGGCCGTCCCGCACCTCGAGACGGTGGCTGGGGACGCGGTCGGCCTCGTACCCCGGCTCGCCGGCGCCGGTGGTGCGCTCGAAGCGCCAGTAGTGCCACGGGCAGACGACGTACTCCCCCTCCAGGGAGCCCTCCCCGAGGGGCCCGCCGACGTGATTGCAGACGCCGGAGATGGCACCGAAGCGGCCATCGCGACACGACAGCGCCAGGCGCATGCGGCCGATGCGCACCTCGCGCAGGGGGCGGCTGGCGAGGGCCTCCACCGGGCCGAGGTCGAACCAGCCTTCGGGTGCCGCGGGTGCCGCGGGTGCCGCGGGTGCCACGGCGGGCGGAGCGGGAACGGGCGGCTCGGCCACGTACAACCTCCTCGAGTGTCGCCGGGTGACGCCACCGATCCTGTCATACGGGCTCGACGCCCGAGCGGCCTTGCGGCATTCTTGCGTCGATTCGCTCACCGTCCGACCCTGGAGGGCTTCCCCCATGCTCGCCGAGAAGACGCCGCAGACCTTCGCCAACCACGCCCGCTTCGTGCCGATGTTCCACTTCGTCACCTTCGGGGTGCTGATCCTCAACGTGGCGTACAGAATCTACGCTGTGGTGCGCTACTACCGTCCAGGGGCGGTGATCGACCTGCTGCTGGCACTCGCGCTGGTGCTGCTCGCCACCTACATCCGCGCCTTCGACACCCGGCTGCAAGACCGCATCGTCCGCCTCGAGATGCGGCTGCGTCTCGCCGAGCTGTTGCCGCCCGACCTACGCGCGCGCATCGGCGAGCTGCGGGTCGGCCAGCTCATCGCGCTGCGCTTCGCCCCCGACGCCGAGCTCGTCGAGCTCACCCGCGAGGTGCTCGAGGGCAAGCTCCAGAGGGGTCGCGACATCAAGGCCAGGATCCGGACCTGGGAGCCCGACACCTTCCGCGTGTAAGCGTGGGCGGCGCGGGGCCGTGGCGGTGCGCCGCGGCTCTGGCAGGGTGGCGACGGCGCCCCCCCGGGCGGCTTCGGCGCGCTGGCCCGAGGCGTCCCGACGGGGCCGGGATCGCGCCTCGCCGGCCCGGGATCAGGCGGGCACCGGCACCACCACCACCGGCACCTTTACCCGGTGGCGCAGCCGCTCGATCGAGGTGCCGAGCAGCAGGTCGCCGACGGCCCCGTGGCCGTGGCTGCCGAGGATCACCAGATCGGGGCGGTGGGTGACGACCAGCGAGCTCAGCGCCGTCGCCGGGTCGCCGAAGCCGAGGTCCCAGGTGGCGGCGACGCCGAGGCCGCGCAGCTCCTCGCCGTAGCGGGCGAGGCGCTCCTCGTCGGCGCGGGTCTCGCGGTCGCCGAGCTCCTCCCCCATTACCCGGGCGCCACCCGACTCGACGACGTGCAGCAAGACGATCTCGCCACCGCGTCCGCCGGCGGTGCCGCGCAGCAGGCCGACGGCGTAGGAGAGCACCGCCGAGTCGGCGCTGGTGAAGTCGACGGCGGCGGCGATCCGCCGCGGCGACGCCACCGGCACCAGCGCCGGCACCATGCTCGGGCCGTGGACGTCGCCGGGCACCTCGATGCGGGTGCCGCGCCGCCGCGCCAGTAGCGGCTGCACCGTGACGTAGCCGAGCAGGGCGACGAGCCCGAGGGCCAGCGGCACCACCGTCGCCCACAGCAGCCACGCGCCGGAGCCAGCCTTGCGCATCCAGTCGCCCACCGTCTCGTAGGCGAGCGCCAGGTTGAGGGCGGCGATGGTGAGCGCCACCAGCCAGGCGGCGACCTCGAGCGTGCGGCCGATGCGGTGCTCGCCCATCCAGCGGCGGTCGGCGACGAGGTGCACCAGCGGGATGACGGCGAAGGAGAGCTGCAGCGACAGCACCACTTGTGAGAGCACCAGCAGGTCGCCGGTGGCGCGCTCGCCGAAGACGACGATGGTGATCACCGCCGGAATGATGGCGAGCGAGCGGGTGAGCAGGCGCCGCACCACGGGGGACAGCCGGATGTGGACGAAGCCCTCCATCACCACCTGCCCGGCGAGGGTGCCGGTCACCGTCGAAGACTGCCCGGCGGCGATCAGCGCGATGGCGAAGGCGAGCGGGGCGATGCGGGCACCGAGCAGTGGCTCGAGCAGCCGGTGCGCGTCCTGGATCTCGGTGACGCCGTGCAGGCCGGCACGGAAGAAGATGGCCGCCGCCATTACCAGCAGCGCCGCGTTGACGAGGAAGGCGCCGTTCAACGCGATGATCGAGTCGAGGGTGTTGAAGCGGATGCCGGCGCGGATGCGTGGCGGCGTGTGCTGGAAGCGCCGCGACTGCACGAGCGCCGAGTGCAGGTAGAGGTTGTGCGGCATCACCGTGGCGCCGAGGATGCCGATCGCCAGATAGAGCGCCTGGGGTCCCGGTAGCGTCGGCACGAAGCCGGCGAGCAGCGGCGCCAGCGCCGGGCGGGAGAGCAGCACCTCGACGCCCAGGCAGAGGCCGACGGTGAGGATGAGGACGATGATGAACGCCTCCATGAGGCGGATGCCGCGCGCTTGCAGCAGCAGCAGCACGAAGGCGTCGAGGGCGGTGATCAGCACCGCCGGCAGCAGCGGGATGCCGAACAGCAGCTGCAGGCCGATGGCGGTGCCGAGCACCTCGGCGAGGTCGCAGGCGGCGATGGCGATCTCGCACAGCACCCAGAGCGCGGAGGCCACCGGTTTGGGGAACATCGCCCGGCAGGCCTGCGCGAGGTCCATGCCGGTGACGATGCCGAGCCGCGCCGAGAGGCTCTGCAGCAGCACCGCCATCAGGTTCGACATCAGCAGCACCCAGATGAGGGCGTAGCCGAAGCGCGAGCCGGCGGCGATGTCGGTGGCCCAGTTGCCGGGGTCCATGTAGCCGACGCTCACCAGGTAGGCGGGCCCCGAGAAGGCGAACAGCCGCCGCCAGAAGGTGGGCTGCTCGGGGATCGGCACCGAGCGGTGGACCTCGGAGAGCGAGCGCGGGCGCAGGTGGGCACCGGGCGGGCGTCGATCGGGGGTTGCCATGGGGACGAGCCGGAGGCTTTTTTGAGCCGTCAAAATTCTAGCTCAGGGGTCACGCAAAGGAAAGCCCCGGACGTGCCGACGGCCGCGAGAGTGGCGCCGGGCCCCAGCCGCTGGTGCGCGAACCAGCGGACTCGTAGAGAGCATCCCTGGTGGAGGCTCGAAGCCCCCGGCGCCCAGGCGCGGGTTTCGGGCGCGGATCGCCAGGGCCCGGGGGCCCAACCTCCCGCCGCGCGCTCTTCAGCCGTCGAGGGTGAGGAAGAGGTTGTTCAGCGACTCGGCGAGCGTCGGGTGGGCGAAGATCCCCTCCTTGATCGCCGGGTAGCGCAGGCCGCCCATCATCGCCGTCTGCAGCACCGCCATCACCTCGCCCCCCTCGAGGCCGAGGATGGCGCAGCCGAGGATCTCCGCGCTGTCGGCGTCGACCACCGCCTTCATGAAGCCCTTGGTCTCTCCCACTTCGATGGCGCGGGCGACGTGGCTCATCGGCAGCTTGGCGACGCGCACGCGGCGGCCGCTCGCCCGGGCCTCGGCCTCGCTCATGCCGACGCGCCCGAGCTGGGGGTCGAGGAACACGGTGTAGGGGACGAGGCGCCCGCGGGTGGTGGCGCCGCCGGCGCCGAGCAGGTTGGTGCGCAGGATGCGGAAGTCGTCGTAGGCGATGTGGGTGAAGGCGGGGCCGCCGGTGACGTCGCCCGCCGCCCACACGCCGGGTGCGCTCGTCTGCAGTGACTCGTCTACCCGGATGTAGCCACGCTCGTCGGTGGCCACGCCGGCCTCGTCGAGGCCGAGGTCGTCGCTGTTGGGCACGCGCCCCACAGCCACCAGCAGATGGCTGCCGGCGAGCTCGCGGTGCCCCGTCGGGGAGTCGACGGCGAGGCACAGGTCGCCGGCGCCGCCGCGCACCTCCTTCGCCTCGCTCGCCAGCAGCACCTCGATCCCCTCGTCGACGAGCAGGGCACGGATCGCCTCGGCGACGTCGGCGTCCTCGCCGGCGAGCAGGTGCTCGCGGCGGTGGACGATGGTCACCTCGGCGCCGAAGCGGCGGAAGGCCTGCCCCATCTCGAGGCCAACGTAGCCGCCGCCGAGCACCAGCAGGCGCTCCGGGAGCTCGCGCTGCTCGAGGATCGAGACGTTGTCGAGAAACGGCACGCGATCGAGGCCCGGGAGGTGGGGCACGCCGCTGCGCGTGCCGGTGTCGAGGACGATGCGGTCGGCGGCGAGGCGCGAAGTGCCGCCGCCGGCGAGCGCCACCTCGAGCTCGCGAGGCGCCACGAAGCGGGCATGACCCCGCAGCAGGGTGATGCCCGGCGTCTGCTCGAGCTTGCGCTCGATGCCGCCGCGGAAGCTCTCGACGATGCGCGCCTTGCGCGCCATGACCCGGGGCAGGTCGACGCGCACCGGGCCGACCTCCACCCCCCAGTCCGCCGCCCGCCGCGCCAGGTGGGCGATGCGGGCGCTCGCCACCAGGGTCTTGGTGGGCGTGCAGCCGAAGTTGATGCAGCTGCCGCCGACCGCGGCGCGCTCGACCACCGCCACCCGCCAGCCCGCCCTGGCGAGCGCCGCCGCCAGCGGCTTGGCGGCCTGGCCGGTGCCGACGAGGATGGCGTCGTAGCGCTCGCCCGTCACGGAGCTACCGCCGGCTCGGCCGCCGACGCGGAGAGGGTGGTTGGGCTGTCGAGGCGACTCCCCCGCCAACCGGCGCGCTCGAGCGTGGGCCGCCAGTCGGCGAGCGAGGCGTCCATCGTCACCCGTCGGATGCTATCGCTCGCTGCACGCCCGAGGGCGCGCGATCAGCCGGCTTGCGCGCTCCAGAACGAGTGGAAGCCGAGCGGCATCCGCGTCTCGAGCCAGACCGTGGCGCGCGGCCCGGCGGCGACGTCGAGGGGGTCGAAGAGGGCGAGGGCGCTGCGTCCGGCGGCGGCGTCCCACAGCGGCACCACCAGCACGCCCCCGCCATCGAGGGGCGCGAAGGCGGGCTCGCCGGCGAGGTAGATCGGCGGCTGGGTATCCCACGCGGCCGCCACCCGCCCCTCGTCCCAGCGTACGTGCAGGAGGGTGGTGAAGAACTTGCGCCCGGGCTCCGGAGTGGCGGGCACCCGCAGCAGCCACCCGTGCGGATTCTCGCGGGTCATGAGGCGGCGGTCGAGGGTCGGGAAGTCCGGAGTGCCGAGGTCGGGGGTGACGAGACGCGAGCGCAGCGCGCCGCTCCCGAGCTCGACCTCGTAGCGCACCGCCCGCCCCGCCGGCGGCTCGACGAAGAGGTCGGGCAGCCCGTGGTAGTCGCCGTAGACGGGGCGGTCGAGCTCGACGAGGTCGATGGTGAGGCGGTCGCCGTCCTCCCAGGCGTTGAGCAGGTGGAGGCAGTAGCGGTCCCCCACCGGCACGTCGGCCACCAGGCGGCCGTCGCGGCGTTCGAGGACGAGCAGCCGCGACCCCAGCTCGGGTCGCCAGGCGAGCGCCTCGAGCACCGTGGCGCCGTTGCGCAGGGCCGCGAGGTCGAGCAGGTGCGGCGCGACGTGGAAGACGGCGTGGCGACCGGCGAGCGCGAAGTCGTGGATCGATGCCGGGAAGGGGAGGGGCTGTCGTGCCCGCAGCGCCAGCCCGCCGCCGGCCGCGAAGCGGAAGAAGTGCAGCGTCGGCGCCTGCGGCGCGAAGGAGACGCCGAAGGTCACCAGCTCCCCCGTGTGCGGGTCCACCTTGGGGTGCCCGGAGAAGGGCGTCGCCGCGGTGACCGCGCCGCCGAACGCCGCGGGCCCCAGGGTCGCCAGCGTCGGCGGGTCGAGCTCCCACGGCTGCCCCTGCTCGCCGAAGGCCAGCAGCCGGCCCGCGAAGGGCCATGCCGAGAGGTTGACCGGCGAGGCGACCGTGACGCCGTGCAGCAGACGATCGCCTGCGAAGCGGGTGCCGAAGGTGCGGAAGAGCGCCTTCGCCTCGGCGCGCTCGGCCACCAGCTTGGCGGTCTCGACGAAGCGCTGGCGCACCCGCACCGCCGGTGGCGCGCTGGCGCCGCCAGACGCGAAGCGGGCGGCGATTGCCATGCCGTCGCCGTCGAGCCAGTTGCCGTAGCTGACCGCGCCGGCGGCAAAGCGCGCCGGGGCGCTCAGGTGGTAGGTGCCGGCGAGCCCCCGCGGCAGCTCGCCGTCGATGCGCCCGATCTCCAGGTCGCCCTCCACCGGTTCGCCGCTGAAGGCGCGCTCGAGCAGCGGCGCAAAGTCGGAGCGAGCGACCGCCGGCGTCGCGGGAACCGCATTCATCCCGCAGCCTGCTCCGCCGCCGCCAGCGGCCAGAAGGGCGCCATCGTCTCGGGGTCGAGGCGGCTCCAGCGGTAGGGCGCGTGGTCGTGCCGCGTCGCCTCCCAGTGCGCGCGCATGGCCTCGGGGTCGAAGCGCAACGTATTCATCTCGATCCCCTCGACGAAGGAGCGTCGCGCCAACGCTGCCGGGTCGCCCACCACCCGCGCCATGACGTGGGCCGCGATGAAGCGCGCCAGCTCCTCGAGGTCGGCCCAGTGCGGCTCGAGCCGCGCCAGCGCCTCCTCGGTGGTGAGCCCGACGTCGTTGAGCAGCACCTGCGAGCGGGCGAGCGGCGCGAAGTCGGAGAGCTCGAAGAGCAGCGGCACGCCGTTGCTGCCACCGCCGCCGGCGGTGCCGAGCTGCTGCTTCCAGTGCGTGTAGCCGGTGAGCACGTCCTGGAGGCCCCGATTCCAGGGGCCGAGACGGGTGAACTGCTTGAGGAAGGCGCTGACGAACGCCGGCTCGGTGAACAGCTCGTTGATGAAGGGGAAGACGTAGGCCACGAAGTAGACGGTGAGCTCCCACACGTACTTGAGAGTGAATGCCTCCTGATCGTCGAGCGGCGCGTAGCCGGCGGCGTAGCCGGGCAGGTAGGCGTCGTGAAGGGCACGCGCGATGGCCTCGTGGGTGCGGCAGCGGGCCCGGCGCTGATGCTTGATGGCGTCGACGATGAGGGTGTTGTGGATGGCGATGAGGTCCGAGCCGGGGCTGTAGAGCGGGTCGGCGAAGCGCCCCGCCTCGCCGGTCATGGCCCAGCGCTCCTCGCTGATGCAGGTCCTGCAGTCGTGGGCGTAGTCGCGCAGCCCGTAGTGGCCGAGGAGCCTGCGCCGCGGCAGGTCGCGGGCGAGGCAGGGGAACCGCTCGCAGGCCCAGGCAAGCAGCTTCTCGCCGCTGTTGACGTCCTTGAAGTCGACGACGCGGTGGTCGTAGACGAGCCCGAGGCTGGTCTTGCCGTGCAGCGGGATGACCCAGAACCAGAGCCCCTCGTCGGCGAAGTGATTGGTCGCGAGGTAGAGCGGGGCGTTGCCAGCCTGCCGGTGCCAGGGGGCGAGGCGCTGCTCGCGCAGCGAACGGTCGGTGAGCTTCTCGACGTCGACCAGACCCTCCACCCAGGCGAAAGAGGCGCCATGCCGGATGGGGCTCTTCATCGTCAGCCCCAGCTTCTTTGCCAGCACGCGGTTCCGCCCGCTGGCGTCGATCAGCCAGGGCGCGGTCACCGTCCGCCGCCCACGCTTGCCGCGCGCCATCGGCCCATCGAAGCTCACGCTGTGCTCGTGGCGGCCGTCGAGCTCGATCTCGAGGTCGGTGGCGGGGAGGATGCGGGTGAAGCGCTCGTCGGCCTCGTTGAGCGCCAGCACGTGCTCCTCCATGCGGTTGCGGTCGAGCTGGAAGCTGCAGATGTTGGAGAACGCCGCCAGGTAGCTCTGGCCGTAGCCCTCGAAGCGGCTGTCGTCGCCCCCCGGCGTCGGCCAGTAGAAGCGCAGGTTGTACTTGATCCAGTGGTTCTTGAGCAGCTCCTCGGTCAAGTCGAGGACCTTGCCGAAGTACCAGCCGGAGAGCTGCACCGTCGACTCGCCGTACTTCTGCCGGTCGCGCTGGCGCTCGCCGTCGGCGTAGCGCTCGAGCAGCACCACCCGCTTGTCGGTGTCGAGCAGCAGGTGGCGGGCGAGGGTGAGGCCGGCGAGGCCGCCCCCGAGGATGACGACGTCGGTGTGAAGAGGCTTGCTCATGGTGGCTACACGGGTCCTCCGGGATCGGCGATTCCGTCGCGCTCGCACGTCGAGCTTACGCCGCGAGCGCAGCGCCCTCTATGATGAGGAACGCGGCAACGGCGCCGGAGCGGGCTCATCGCGCGCTCCCGACCCGGTCATCGCCGGCGCGCTCACTCCGTCGCCGGAGCGAGCCGGCCGAAGAAGCGGGAGCGGCGGCGGGCGACGAGGTCGGCGAGGGCCGCCGCCAGCAGCTCGCGCACCTCGCCGGCGAGCGCGGCCACTGCCGCCGGATCGTCGGCGTCGGCCGCGGCAAAGCGGTCGACCGCCACCGGCGGCAGGATTTGGGTATGCCACTTCGCGGGCAGCGGCAGGGGCGTGGTGATGGGCAGGAATGGCCACAGGCTATAGCGCTTCCACCAGTCCCAGTCGATGCGACCGAGGATGGGGAAGGTCTCGGCGGTGCCGATGGTGACGAAGGGGATGATGGGGGCCCGGTGGCGGATGGCGAAGGCGGCGAAGTCGTCGCGAAACCAGGCGGTGAGCCGGTAGGCGCGCCGGTACATGCTGAACGCGCCCCGGATCCCCTCCGGGAAGACCCCCAGGAGCTCGTCGCGCTCGAGCACCCAGGCGGCGTTCTCGCGGCACGCCGCAAGGCCGCCGATGCGGGTCATGTAGGGGGCGAGGAAGGCCAGCTTGACGAGCCCCGGGTGCATCAGGAAGCGTGTGTAGCGGCCGGTGGCGGCGGCCACCGTCTGCTGCACCATCACGCCGTCCCAGGGCTGGAAGCCGCGATGCACGCCCACCAGCACGGCGCGCCCCTGCGACGGCACGTGCTCGACACCGGTGGTGTCGACGCGCCAGTAGCGATCGTGGAGGAAGCGGAAGACGGTGCGGCCGAAGCGGCGCCGGTAGGCGAGGTCGAAGCCGAAGGGGTCCGCGACGGGCGCGGCTGGCGGCGCCTCGCCGCGGTTGCGTCGCGCCGCCTGCAGCGTGCCCCAGCGGGGTGAGACGCCGGTCGCCCTGGCGAGCGCGGCGGCCGATACCGTAGCGGGGTGGACGAACGCCGCCACCTCCGCCGGCGGCCGCCCGGCGAGGCGGCGGGCGAGCGACCATAGCGGCGCCGGGGCCGCGAGCCGCCAGGCGCCCGCCGAGCGCACCGCCCGACGCGCCGGCGCCGGATCGGGAGCCACGTGGAAGGTGCCGCGCAGCCCGCCGGCGACTGCCGCGCGTAGCGCCGCCACCAGGTCCTCGAGCGCCAGCAGCTGCACCATGGGGTCCCAGCCCAGGGCGGTCCAGGCGAGGCGCGCAAAGAGGTCGCGGCTCCAGAGGTCGAGCGCTCCGGGGAGCGGCACCGGTGCGGCGCGCAGGACGAGCAGCCGCTCGGCCGGGATCGCCGCGGCCGCCGCCTGCTCGACGCCGAGCCAGGCTGCCGCCAGCGGGTTGCCGCTGCGCCGTGGCCGCCAGCGCTCTTCCTCGACGAGGCCCGGATGGTGCGGGCTGGGCTCGTGGACGGCGGTGCTCGCCACCACCACGACGAGAGCCGCGCCGGCGCGCGCGGCCGCCGACAGCACCAGCGCGGCGTCGTCGCGAGCGGGTGTGCCGTCGGTGCCCCGCGCTGCGGCGAGATAGACCACCGGCTGGGGGCGACGGCCGCCGGCCAGGGGAGCCGGCAGCCCGGGAGAGCGCCACACCGCCCACCCTGGCCCGAGCCCGGCGGCGATACTGGCCGTGAGCGGCCCGTGGTCGCCCACCAGCAGCCCGTCACCCCCGGGGACGGCGTCCGCGCCGCCACCCGGGCCGGCTACCCGCGGCGGGTGCTGCCTCGCCTCCCCGGGCGCCGACTCGCGCGCTGCCTTCGCCTGCTCCGGGTCGTCCACCGTGGCGTCGTCCGTGTCAGCGGCAGGCTACCAGACGCGAGAGCTGCGGGCTCGCCACCCGTGCGATGCGCACCATTCGCGCTTTCCGCGTTACGGAATAGCATCGCCGGCGCGACGGCGGGACGCGAGGGCGCCGCGGTTGCGCTCCCGCGGTCCAGCCGTGGGGGCTCGCCGGTCCGCCTGCCAGGGCCTGCGGAGAGAGGAGTCGCCACACTGCCCGCTCAGAGTCCCCGTCGCGGCGCCACCGCGTGGCAGTGGGCCGCCGGCCGCGAGCTTTCGAACAAGGCCCTTGCCTACCGTCTCGTGCGGCTGAGCGGGGGCCCGCCGGCGCGCCCCGAGGACCGCTGGGACGTGCTCGTCGACGCCGTCTACCGCCGTCCTCCATTCGCGGTGCTCTTCCGGCTCGAGCGGCTCGCCCACGACCTGACCCAGGCGCTGTGGGATCGCGGTGGCCCGCCCGCCGACCTGCTCCGCGGGCCGCAGGCAGCGGTGCTGCCCGAGCGCAGCCTGCTCATGCTGCACGCCGGGATGGGGCTCGCCTTCTCCGAGCGACTCATCGGCGCACTCGTGCGCGGTGCCGGCGAGGCCGAGGTGGCCGCCGCGCTCGCCGCCTTCGACCTGCTCTGCCGCGGCAACGCCCGCCCTGGCTATGCCCCGACCGTCTGGGAGCCCCTTGGTCTCATCGTTCGTCTCTTCCACCCGCGATGGACGGCGGCCGTCGATGGCGTCCTCGCCGGCTACGAGAGCGACGCGCGGCTGTTCTTCTGGCACGGCGTCGGACGGGCGATCTACTTTCTGCCGCGCTACTTCTGGCCGGGCGCCACGCGCCGGGCGCTGGCCCGCTGCCGGCGCGAGCCGCCGGCGGGCGAGGCCCGCACCGACGCCCTGGCCGGCTTCGTGTTCGCCGCGGCGATGGTCAACCTCCGCCAGCCACCGGTGCTCGAGCGGCTGCTCGCCCTGTTCGGCGAGCGTCCGGAGGAGGGGGCGGTCGTCGCCGGCGCCTTCGCCGCCTGCGTCCTGGCGCGCCGCCGCACCACCCCTGACGACCCGGCGATCACCGCCCTCCTCGCCCACCAGCCGGCCCCGGATGCCGCCGCGACCTGGCGCCGTGTCGTCCAGGAGCCGATCGCGACCGCGCTCGAGGTCTACTACCCCTGTCTCGTCGCTTCGGGGCGGCTCCCCCAGCTGGCGCGCCATCAGGATCTCGCGGCCCTCGTCGCCACGGAGGCGGTGGCGCCATGAGCCACCGCCCCGATCTCAGCCGCGCTCGTCGTGCTGGCAGCGACCCCGGCGTCGGACTCCCATCGACTCCATGGCCCGGGGCAAGGGCCGGGGCGGCGCCCCGGCTCCGTTCAGACGTATCCGAGCTTGCGCTTGACCTCGGCGGTCGCCTCGTCGTTGCCCTCGATGCTCAGCTCCTCGCGACGCTCGCCGCGGCCCGGCGGGTAGAAGCTCTCCGCGGTACATCGGATAGCACTCGCTGCGCAGGTGGGCGAGCGTTCTGGTGGCCGCGGCGGACGGCGCGCTCGTGGCGCAGCGCGTCGACGTCGACGGCGGCGACGACGATCTTCTCGCCCGGGCCGGGGTCGGCCTGGGCGAGGATGCGGCCGTCGAAATCGACCACCATGCTGCCGCCGGGCCAGGAGAACGGCGGATAGTGGGCGAGGCTCGCGCCCTGGTTGGCGGCCACCACGTAGGCGACGTTCTCCAGCGCCCGGCAGCGGTTGACCACCGTCCACCAGTCCATCGGCGGCGTCGCTCCCCACGGGTCCATGTAGGCGGAGACGCGGATCAGCACCTCGGCGCCGTTGGCGGTGAGCTGGCGCAGCGCCTCGGGGAAGAGCCAGTCGTAGCAGATCGCCACGCCCAGGTTGCCGATCGGCGTGTCGCACCACCGGGAACATCTCCTCGTCGTAGCCGGGGAGGTCGTGCGGGCTGGCGTGGACCTCCCAGGGGATCCAGGGGTTCACCTTGCGGTACTTGGCGAGGATCCCGTCGGGGCCGATCAGGCAGGTGGTGTTGAAGACCACGCCCGGCCAGCGGTCGTCGCGCTCGAGGAAGGTGCCGGTCTGGATCGTAGATTCCGTAGCTCGCGCGCCTTCTCCGCGTAGCGCTCGGTGTGCTCGTTGGGGATCGGCACGGCCAGCTTGTCGAGCAGCTCGGCGGCGGTGGGGTAGACCGGCGCCGCGTGCGCGAACTCGGGAAAGACCACCAGCTTGACCGGCAGGAACGGCGCGTAGCCCCTCCACCGCGTGGTCGATCATCGCCAGCATGCGGTCGACGTGGTGGGCAATGCCGCTGCGTCCGGCGGGTTGGGGAAGTCGGTCTGGCAGGCGGCGGCGGCGTAGCGGATGCGTGCGGCGGTCGTGGTGTCCATGGTGCGACCCTAGTCGACCCGGCGGCGGCGACGCTAGCCCGCGGGAGCGCGCGACGTTGACGGTGGTCGGCCTCGACGGTGTGGTGGCGGCGCCGCCGCGGGCCGGCGCCGCCGGCGCATGGCGCGCTCACCGGCGCCGGCTCGTCGCTCTCGTAATGGGACTCGTGCTGGCCCTCGCCGGCGTGGTGGCGGCGCGGCGCGTCGATGCCGACGGCCGCGCCTTCCTCGGCCGCGGGCGGGCCGTGGTCGCAGGGCTCGACGGACTCGCCCACGCCCTCCACGGCGGGGACCTTGGCGCCGTCGCGCGCGCCTACGCCGACGACTACGCGGGAACGCCGCTCGGGCTCGCCCGGCGCGTCACGGTGCGACGGGTCGACGGCATTCGCGCCCTGCGCTTGGTGCCAGCCGAGGGGCGCGACCGCCGCGCCGCGGCGCTCGCCGAGTGGCGGGCCTACCTCGCCTCCTTCGCCCAGGTCGAGGAGGCTGGGGCTGCACCTCGACCGCCTCAGAGCTGGCGCGACCCCGCGGACGTCGTCGCCGAGGTCCGCTTCGAGCTGATCGGCACGCCGCGGGGGGCGCCCCGCTCCGGCATCGACCGGGCGCCTGCCGGGTGCGCCTCGACGCGACGCCGGCAGGGCTGCGCGTCCTCGGCGCCGCCCTCGTCGCCGGCGAGCGGCGTCGAGGGCGACCGCCCCGGTTCGCGACGTCGCCGCCGCGGCCGGCATCGCTTTCATCAACCGCTACTACCCGGCGTTCCTCACCGGCCGCTCCGCTTCGGCATGATCCGCTACGGGCCCGGCGGGATCACCGCGGTAGACTTCGACGGTGACGGCTTCTACGACCTCTTCGTCCCCGACGGCGTCGCCTCGCGGCTGTTCCGAACCGCGGCGACGGCAGCTTCGCGGACGTCACCGCCGCTGCCGGCCTCGCCGGCCTCGACGGGGTCTCGGTGGCCGTCTTCGCCGACTACGACAACGACGGCTGGCGCGGACCTCTTCGTCAGCCGCACCTTCCGCCCCAACCAGCTGTTCCACAACGACGGCCCGACGCCGCCGGCGGCTCCACTTCACCGACGTCACCGCCGGCTCGGGGATCGGCGCGGACTGCTGCACCACCGTCGCCTCCTGGGGCGACTACGACGCGACGGCCGGCTCGACCTCTACGTCGGCCGCTACCTCGACCCGCGCCAGAACATCCCCACCACCCTCTACACCCGCAACGGCGAGCCCAATCAGCTCTACCACAACGACGGCGGCGGCCAGCTTCAGCGACGTCACCGCCGAGGCCGGCGTCGGCGAGACCGGCCTCTGCCTCGGCTCTGCCTTCGGCGACTATGACGACGACGGCGACCCGACCTCTACGTCGCCAACGACTTCGGCCGCAAGACCCTCTACCACAACGAGGGAGCGCACGGAGCCGGCAGCCGCCGCACCTTCCCGACGTCACCGTCGCCAGCGGCGACCCTCGCCTAGGGCGCCGGCATGAGCGCCAGCTTCGGCGACTACGACAACGACGGCCGCCTCGACCTCTACGTGGCCAACATCCGCTCCGAGCACGGCTGGTTCGCGACGCCGCCGACCGTCTGGCGCTACATGCTGCGAACTCGTGGCGCCAGGGCGTGTGGACGACCGACATGCCGCTCTACTTCGAGATGCTTGCGCCAGTCGGGACGCGCACTTCGTCGAGATGTTCCAGCAGATGGCATCGGGCAACACCCTGCTCCACAACCGCGGCGACGGCACCTTCGAGGACGCCACGTGCCGGCGCCGGCGCCAACCCGCTCGGCTGGTTCTGGGGCTCGGCCTTCGGCGACCTCGACAACGACGGCTGGCAGGACCTCTACTGCGCCGACGGCTGGGTGTACAACGACCCGGACACCGAGCTCGAGCTCGACTTCCTCGGCCGCGTCGTCGGCCGCCAGGGCCGCTACAAGACCGGGGCGCTGTTCGACCCGCGTGCGCTTCGGCCGCCGCTCCTGGCATGGCTGGGAGCGCAACCGGTTGCTGCGCAACGACGGTCCCGACGCCGCGGGGCGGGTCACCTTCCGCGAGATCGGCCGCCGCGGCCGGCAGCCGACCTGCTGCGCAACAGCCGCGGCGTCGCCCTCGCCGACTTCTGGAACCGCGGCGTCCTCGACATCGCCGTCGCCGCCTCCGGCGACCGCCACGCCCTGCTGCGCAACGAGGGCGCGCGGCGGGCAACGGCACTGGCTGGAGGTCGAGCTCGTCGGCACCGACAGCAACCGCGACGGGGTAGGGGCACGGGTGACGGCCGCGTCGGCCGCTGCGGCTGACCCGCGAGGTGGCGCTCGGCGACGGCTACGGCTCGCAGAGCATGCTGCGGCTGCACTTCGGCCTCGGCGCCGCGCACCGGTCGACGAGCTGACCGTGCGCTGGCCGCGCTCGGGGGTCGTGCGAGAGCTTCCGCGACGTGGCCGCCGACCGCATCGTCGCGGTGACCGAGAGGACCCACCGACTGGTCGAGGCGCGCCACGGGGGGCCGTCATGAGCGCCGGTGCGCCCCCGCCACCACTCGCCGGGCGCCTGCTGGCGGCGGCCCTCGCCCTCGCGCTCGGGCCACCGGCGCCCCCCCTCGCGGGGCGCGCCCAGCACCGGCCATCGGCTGCCAGCGCGACCCCGGACGCGACGATGGCGGGGGCTCCCTCCGCCGCCGTCACCGCCGCTCGAGACTTCGACGACGTCACCGCCGCCGGCGGGGTTGGCGCGCCGCACCACACGCGCGTCTTCCACAATGCCTACGCCGAGATCATGGCCGGCTACACCGCCTCGGCGCCGCGGTGGCGGTGGCCGACTTCGACGGCGACGGCTGGGAGGATCTCTTCGTCACCGACTCCGCCGAGGACGGAACGAACCACCTCTACCGCAACCTGACCGGCGAGCGATGCTCGCCTTCGCCGACGTGGCGGCGGAGGCCGGGGTGGCCGACGGCAACGACGCCGACGACGCCACCGCCGACGCCCTCTGGTTCGACTTCAACAACGACGGCCAGCCCCGATCTCTTCGTCGTCCGCTTCGGGCGCAGCCATGCTCTACGAGAACCTGGGCGGCGGCCGCTTCAGGGAGGTCAGCCGCGACGCCGGGCTCGACCGCTACGCCAACGCCATCACCGCCATCGCCTTCGACTACGACCGCGACGGCGACCTCGACCTCGTCGGTCGGCAACTACTTCCAGCCGGTCGACGTCTTCCACCCCTCGACGCCACGCTTCTTCCCCGAGAGCTTCGAGACCGCCGACAACGGCGGCGGCGTCACCCTGTGGCGCAACGAGGGCGGGCGGGACGGGCGGCCACTTCTCCGACGCCACCGCGCGAGGCGGGCATCGCCGCTCACCGGCTGGACCCTCGACCTCGGCCACGCCGACGCCGACAACGACGGCGACGACGACCTCTACGTCGCCTGCGACTTCGGCACCGACCGCTTCTTCGTCAACGACGGCGACGGCACCTTCAGCGACCGCACCGGCGAGGCGATCGGCATCGACACCAAGAAGGGGATGAACGCCGAGTGGGGCGACTACGACGACGACGGCCTGCTCGACGTCTACGTCACCAACATCACCGACGACTACATGCGCGAGGGCAACTTCCTCTGGCGCAACGACGGCGACGCGCGGCGGGCCACCTTCACCGACGTGGCGCGGGAGACCGGCACCTACGACAGCGGCTGGGGCTGGGGGGCGAAGTTCTTCGACTACGACGACGACGGCTGGCTCGACCTCTACGTGCGTCAACGGCTGGGTGTCGGCCGGAGCCGAGAGCTACGTCCCCGACGTCTACGCCATGATCATGCGCCCAGCCCGGGGGTCGACCTCGCCGACGCCCGCAACTGGCCGCCGATGGGCGAGCAAGAGCCTCTCCGGCTATCAGCACAAGAAGCCTCTTCCACAACGTGGAGGGGCGTCTTTCAGCGACGAGGCGGCCCGCTACGGGGTGGACTCGATCCGCGACGGTCGCGGCGTCGCCGTGGCCGACCTCGACGGCGACGGCCGGCTCGACCTGTTCGTCGCCAACGCCGGCAGCCGCGCCGATACCTCTACCGCAACGCGCTCGCCGCCGCCGGCCATTGGATCGGCTTCGCAGCTCGCCGGGACGGCGCAGCAACCGCGACGCGATGGGCGCCGCGGCTGCGGCGCCACCGCCGGCGGGCGCAACCTGCTCCGCTTCGTCGACGGCGGCAACGGCTTCGCCGGCCAGGGCCGCCGCCGGGTCCACTTCGGTCTCGGCGGCGCCGGCGCGGTCGAACGGCTGGAGATGCGCTGGCCGTCGGGCCTGCGCCAGGCTTCTGCCGCCGTTGGCGGCCGACCGGGTCTGCGGGTGGTCGAGGGGGAGGCCACGGCACCCCGGTGGCGCCGGGAGAGCCCCGATGTCACGACAGGGAAAGGTCGATCGGCGATGACGTGGAGCTCGCCTCGAACCGCTCGTCCTGCTGGCCTCGCTGGCGGCCGCCAGCGTGGCCGCAGCGGCGCCCGCGCCCCCGTTCGCCCCGCGCCGTGCCCAACCCGTCTCTCCGGGCCGACGCGTCCCCGACGACGCCGGCGCCCAGGGCCGCCGCGCCCGCGAGCGCCGGTCCGGCGCCGCCCGTCGCGCCACCCGTCGCCTCAGCGGCGCCGTCGGCCACGCCGACGCTCGGCGTCGTTTCGCCACCGCCGCCGCCCGCACCCGCGCCGCCCCCGCCCACCCTCGAGCCCGCGGTGCTCTCCCCCGCCTGTGCGGCGGCGCTCGCCCGCCGGGAGGAGGAGGTGCGCGCCGCCCCGGACGACCTGGTGGCGGGCAGCGACTACTGCCGCGAGGCGATCGGCTGCGGCGCCTACGACCGCGCCATCGCCTTCTTCGCGGCCTGACCGCCGCCCATCCGGGGTCGGCCTACGCGCTGCTCAACTACGGCTACGCCTATGTCGACAAGATCCCCAGCGCGGGCGCGATCACCCGGGTCATCCTCGCCAACACGGCGGTCACCCTGTTCAGCCAGGCGATCGAGCTCGAGCCCAGCTGGCTCGCTCTCTACACCCGCGGCAACAGCTATCTCTACTGGCCGAAGGTGTTCGGGCGTGCACCGCTGGCGGTGGCCGACCTCGAGCGGGCGGTGGCGATGGGCAAGGCGCACGGGCAGCAGCCCTACCACGTCCGCGCCTGGATCGCCCTCGGCGACGCCTACTGGAAGATCGACCAGCTCGAGCGGGCACGGGCGACCTGGGAGGAGGCGCTGCGCCGCTTCCCCGGCGAGCCCCGCCTCGTCGCCCGCCTCGCTCGCCAGGGGGACGAGCTGGCGGCGCTGATCGACGGCGAGCTCGATCCCGACAAGCGGGTCGACACCGACCTCTCGGTGCTCGAGGAGGCGCGGTGAGCGGCACGGCCGGAGGCGCCCGCGGCGAGGGAGCCGCGGCGGGACCTCGTGCTGTCGTGTCCCTCACCGCGCTGTGCGCCGCCGGCCGGCGTGAGTCAGCGGCTCTCGTCATCACCGTGACGGCCCTCCTCCTCGTCGGTGCGAGCCCTGCGGCCGCCACCGCGGCCGCATCCGCAGCTCCGGCTGGCGCTGCGGCGGTGATCGTGGCCGCGCCTCCTGCCGCGCCGACAGCTTCGTCCGCCGCCGCCGGGGCTGCTGCCGGCTCGGCACCGGCGAGCGGTCTCCGCTTCGTCGAGGTTGGCGCCACCGCGGGGGCACGCGTCCTCCACCACACCCGCCAGTTCGGCGGCCCGTACTCGCAGGTGCTGGGGATGTTCACCAACGGCGGCGCCGCGGTGGCGGTGGGCGACTACGACGGCGACGGGCGCGACGACCTCTTCCTCACCGACTCCGCCATCGGCGGCAGCAACCACCTGCTGCGCAACGAGGCCCCGTGCCGACGGCATGCCGCGCTTCCGCGACGTCACCGCGATCGCCGGGGTCGGCCGGCGGCAACGACGCGCGCTCGATCGTCGCCGACGCGCTCTGGTTCGACGCCGACAACGACGGCCGGGAGGACCTGCTTGGTGGCCCGCTTCGGCACCCCGCTGCTCTACCGCAACCTCGGCGGCGGCCAGTTCCGCGAGGAGGGCGCGAGCGCCGGGCTCACCGCCTTCGCCAACACCATCGCCGTCGTCGCCTTCGACTACGACAACGACGGCCGCCTCGACCTGCTGTTCGGCAACTACTTTCAGGCCGAGAACCTGCTCGACCTCGCCGACCGCCACGTGCTGCCCAACAACCTCGACGAGGCGGTCAACGGCGGCGGCGTGACGCTGTGGCACAACTCGTGTCGCGGCGGTGGGGGCAGCCGCGCCGGCTCCACCACGGGTGGCTGGGTGCGCTTCGCGGACGTCACCCGCGAGGCCGGGCTCGCCGGGCACACCGGCTGGACGCTCGACGTCGGCCACGCCGACCTCGACAACGACGGCTGGCAGGACCTCTACCTGGCCGACGACTACGGCACCGACCGCCTGTTCTGGAACCAGCGCGACGGCACCTTCGCCGACGCCACGGCGGCGGCGATCGGCTTCGACACCCGGAAGGGGATGAACGTCGACATCGCCGACTACAATCGCGACGGCTGGCTCGACGTCTACGTCACCAACATCACCGACGACTACATGCACGAGTGCAACATGCTGTGGCACAACGACGGCGCGCCGCTGGCGGCGGCGGGAAGCCCGGCTGGCCGGCCCACCTTCACCGACGTCTCGCGCGAGAGCGGCACCTGCAACACGCTGTGGGGGTGGGGGGCGAAGTGGGGTGACTTCGACGACGACGGCTGGGTCGACCTCTTCGTCGCCGACGGCCTGCGCTCGGCGGGCCCCGAGGACTACATCCCGGTGCTGGTGGAGGTCATCGTCCGCCCCGGCATGGACTTCACCGACCCTGCTGCCTAGCCGCCGATCGGCGACCGCAGCTGGAGCGGCCACCAGCGCAAGAAGCTCTTCCACAACCTCGCCGGCGGCTCCTTCGCGGAGGTGGCGGCGGCAGCCGGCGTCGACAACGACCGCGACGGCCGCGGCGTCGCCGTCGCCGACTTCGACGGCGACGGGCGGCTCGACATCGTCGAGACCAACGCCGGTCAGGAGAGCCTGCTCTACCTCAACCGCACCGCTCCACGCGGCCACTGGCTGGAGCTGCGGTTGGTGGGCACCCGGAGCAACCGCGACGCCATCGGCGCGCGGGTGACGGTGAGCGCTGACGGCGCGCGCCAGATCCACGAGGTCGACGGCGGCAACGGCTACGCCGCCCAGAGCAGCAAGGTGGTGCACTTCGGCCTCGGCGCGGCCACTCACGTCGACCGCGTCGAGATCCGCTGGCCAAGCGGCACGGTGGAAGCGGTGCACCCCGCCATCGACGCCCTCACCACGGTGCGCGAGGGGGGCGGCACGCCGTGAGGGGCTGCGGAGCGTGGAGGCGTGCCAACCCCTGGCGGGTGGCCGGCGCGGCAGCTTTCGGCCTGGCGCTGGCGGCGGCAGCCCCGGGAGCCGGGGCGACGGCGGCGAAGCCGGGGGCCGGCGCGCCACCACCTCGGCGTGCGCCACCGACGACGCCGCGCGCCGCCGGCGAGGAGCTGGCGCGCCATCGCAACCTCGGCAAGGCCTTCTACGAGAACCCGACCACCCACGCGCAGGCGGTCGAGGAGTTGCGCGCGGCGCGCGACCTCGCCCCCGGCTCGGCGGGGGATCGCCTCAACTACGGCCTGGCGCTGCTGCGCGCCGGCAAGGACGGAGGAAGGGATCGCCGAGCTCGAGGCCGTGCAGCGGCGGGACCCGTCGCTGCCACAGACCTGGTGGAACCTGGGCATCGCCTACCAGCGCGCCTCGCGCAGCGCCGAGGCGCGCGAGCAGCTCGACGGGATGGTGGCGCGCGTTCCCGACGACGCCGCGGCGCACTACAACCTGGGGGTGCTCGAGCAGATCGCCGGCGACGGCGAGGCGGCGCTGCGCGACCTCGAGACGGCGGCGCGGCTCGCCCCCGACATGGCGGCGCCCCACTACCAGCTGCAAGCGCCTACCGGCGGGCGGGGCGCGCCGAGGATGGCGCCCGCGAGCTGGCGCGCTTCAAGGAGCTCAAGCAGGCCCAGGCGGGGGCGGCGGTGCCCGAGGACCCGCAGTGGAGCCGCTACTCCGAGCTCGTCGACCCGGTGGAGCCGCGCGGCGGCCCGGCGGCGGCGCCGCCACCGCCCGCGAAGCTGATGCTGGCAGCGAGGGAGGTGGCGCGCCTGCCCGCTCCCAGCGCGGCGCTTCCCGCCGGGCTCGCCGTGCTCGACGTCGAGGGCGACGGCACTCCCGACCTGCTCGCCTGGTCGGGCGGCCGGGTGCGCCTGCTCGCCGGCGGCGCGCGGCCGCTCGCCGAAGCGCGGCTCGAGGCACTGCGCGACGCGATCGGCGTCGTGCCGGGGGACTTCGACGACGACGGCCGTGCCGACCTCTGCGTGCTCACCGCGAGCGGGACGCAGCTGTGGCACAACGAGGCGGGGCACTTCACGCCGGTGGCGGCGCGCCCGCCGGCGGGAGCCTTCCCCGCCGCCGTCTGGCTCGACGTCGACCACGACTACGACCTCGACCTGCTGCTGCTCGGCGACACCGCAGCGCTCTGGCGCAACAATGGCGACGGCACCTGGAGCGAGACGACCGCGAGCTTCCCCTTCGTCGCCGGTCACGCGCTCGCCGCCACCACCCTCGACGTGGTCAGCGACAGCCAGGGTCTCGACCTGGCGGTGTCCTACGCCGATCGTCCGGGCGTGCTCTACCGCGACCAACTGGGAGGGCGCTACGAGGCCGAGCCCCTGCCACTGCTGCCCGCCGGCGCCCGGGGCCTCGCCGCCTTCGACCTCGACGGCGACGGCTGGACCGACCTCGCCGGGGCGCGAGCCGACGGCACGCCGCTGCTGCTGCGCAACGGGCGCGACGAGCGCCACCTGGAAGCGCCCTGGCGGGCCCTGCCGGCACCCGCCGGCGCCCGCGGGCCGCTGCTCCTCGCCGACCTCGAGGACCGCGCGGCCGCCGACCTGGTGACGGGCGCCACGGTCTTCTTCGGCGGCCGGCACGGCGCCTTTGCCGTTGCCGGCACGCCGCTGCCGGGAAGCGCGGCCGGCGGCGTGCCGCGGGTCGACGCCGTCGCCGCCGCCGACTTCGACGGCGACGGCCGCGCCGACCTCGCCCTCCTCGCTGGCGGAACGCTGCGGCTCCTCCTCAACGAGACCCGCGGCGCCGGCCACTGGCTGCGGGTCGCGCCTGCGTGGGGTGAAGAACCCCAAGCTCGCCCGTGGCGGCACGTCGAGGTCAAGGCGGGGGCGACCTACCAGAAGCGCGGCTACGACGGCGTGCCGCTGCTCTTCGGCCTCGGCGCGCGCGCCGGTCGAGACGGTGCGCATCACCTGGCCCAACGGGCTGATCCAGAACGAGACCGGGGTGGAGGCCGGCAGCGGCAAGACCTACGAGGAGGCGCAGCGCCTGTCCGGCTCCTGCCCGATGATCTTCACCTGGAACGGCACCGCCTTCCGCTTCATCACCGACGTGCTCGGCGTGGCGCCGCTGGGCGCCAGCGCCGGCGACGGCGAGTTCTTCCCCGTCGACCACGACGAGTACGTGCAGGTCCCCGGCGCCGCGCTGGTGCCGGTCGACGGGCAGTACCGGGTGCGCATCACCGAGGAGCTGCGCGAGGTCTCCTACCTCGACGAGGTCCAGCTCATCGCCGTCGACCACCCGGCGGCGGTCGAGATGCTCACCAACGACAAGTTCAAGGGTCCGCCGTTCCCGGACTTCCGCCTCTTCGGAGTGCAGCGTCGGATTCACCCCCTGCACGCCACCGCCAGCCAGGGCGAGGAGGTGCGCGACCTGCTGCTGGCGAGGGACGCCCGCTACCCGACGGCTTCGCCCGCGACTACGCCGGGGTCGCCGCCGTGCACACGCTCGACCTCGACTTCGGCGACGCGGCGCCCGACGGCCACGCCGTGCTGGTGCTGTCGGGCTGGGTGGACTGGGCCGACGGCAGCACCTACCTCGCCGCCTCCCAGCGGCAAGGCGGCGGCCTGGTGATGCCGCAGCTGCAGGTGAAGGACGCCGCCGGCCACTGGCAGACCGTGGTCGAGGACATGGGCATCCCCGCCGGCAAGCCGAAGACGATCGTCGTCGACCTGACCGGCAAGTTCCTGTCGCGCTCGCGCGAGGTGCGCATCGTCACCAACCTCTGCGTCTACTGGGACGAGATCTTCCTCGCCGAGCACGCGGCGTCGCCAGCCGGCGGCGGCTGACGGCGCTCGCCCCGGCCGCGGCCGACTGCGCTTCCGCGGCTTCTCGACGCCCCACCATCGACCCGCGGCGCAAGCAGCCCGAGCGCTTCGACTATCAGCGCGTGCTCGCCGGCCTCGATGTGGAACCCGACCCCCGGCCTCTACACCCGCTACGGCGAGCGTGCGCGACCTGCTCGGCCGGGTCGACGACGCCTGGTGGTGATGGGCTCGGGCGACGAGGTCCGCCTCAGCTTCGACGCCGCGGCGCTGCCGCCGCTCGCTCCCGGCTGGCGGCGCGACTTCCTCCTGCTCGTCGACGGCTGGGCCAAGGACGCCGACGCCAACACCGCCTTCTCGCAGAGCGTCGAGCCGCTGCCGTTCCACGGCATGTCGCGCTACCCCTATCCGGCGGGCGAGCACTTCCCCGACGACGCCGTCCACCAGCGCTGGCGCGCGCAGACCCTCACCCGCCCCGCGCTGCGGCTGTTGCGGCCGCTGCGCGCGGCGGCGCTCGAACGCTGAGCGCCGGGGCGAGCCCTCAGATCCCGCTCACCAGCCGGCGCCCGACCACGGCCTCCGCGGCGCGCACCGCCGAGACGATCACCGGCGTGATGCCGCCGCCCGGGCGGACCCAGTGGCCGGTGAGGAAGAGGTTGCGCAGCGGGCCGCGCACGCCCGGGCGAGCGTCCCCGAGCTGGTCGGGGGACATCTCCCAGCCGAGCATGGCGCCACCCTCGTTGCGGGTGAAGCGCCAGGCGGTGCGGGCGGTGGCGGTGCACGCCACCTCGACGTGACGCGAGACCCCGGGCAGCACCGCCTCGAGCCGGCCGAGCAGGAACGCCTGCACCGCGGCCTTGTGGGCGTCCCAGTCGTCGATGCGCTCGGCGTCGACCGGCATCACCTTCTGCAGGATGACCACCTGCTTGCCCGGTGGCGCCATCGCCGGCTCGTAGAGGGTGGGCACGAAGACCTTGCAGGCGAGGGCGCCGAGGCGGAAGTCGGCGCGGTCGCCGAGCGCGTCGCTCTCCCAGCCGCGCCAGTGGTAGCCCTGCACCTCCTCGAGCGCCGCGCGGCCGACGCCGGAGAGCCCGACGTGAGTGAGGTAGCAGGGCCAGGAGGGGCGCAGCGCCGCCACGCGCGCGCTCTCCTGCGGGGGCACCGCCGCCGCCGGCAGCAGGCGCCCGAGGGTGAGCCGCAGGTCGGCGTTGGAGACCACGACGCCGGCGGCGATCGTGTGCCGGCCCCGCAGGCGGCCACGCTCGGTCTCCCCCTCGATCCCCACCGCCGCACCGCCGGCGCTGCGGATGCGGTCGACACGCGTGCTCATGAGGATGTCTCCGCCGTGCTCCTCGAAGCGCAGCGCCAGCTCGTCGGCGAAGGCCTGCGAGCCAC
This sequence comes from Thermoanaerobaculia bacterium, assembly GCA_963837455.1. Taxonomy (GTDB): domain Bacteria; phylum Acidobacteriota; class Thermoanaerobaculia; order Multivoradales; family JAIOJS01; genus DASYQD01. The sequence continues at coordinate 1,756,419 of CAWINM010000001.1, forward strand.
CCACGGGGTAGTAGTTGCCGAGGAAGTAGGCGAGCCGGAGCATGGAGTCGAAGACGAAGGAGATATGGCTCGGCGGCGAGCCCCAGTGCGGGCAGTCGGCGGTGAGCAGCAGGCGCAGCCGGGGATCGTCGAAGACGCGCTCGAGGACGGCGCGCAGGCTCTCGTCGCGCAGGGCGAGAAAGCGCGGCGTCTCGCGGTCGCGGAAGTAGGCCAGGAGGCCGAGGAGGTAGGCCTCGCGGACCTCGACGAAGAAACCGTCGAGGGCCTCCGCCTGCTGCGGGAAGCGTGCCTTGACGGCGGCGACGTAGGCGTCGAGGTCGGCGGGGACGGCGAACCGCGAGCCATCGGGAAAGTGGAAGGTGTCGACCGGGTCCATCTTGACCCAGCCGGTGTCGACGCCGAGGTCGGCGAGCAGGCGACCCGTGAGGGTGTCGCGGTTGCCGAGCAGCGGGTAGAAGTGGGTGGCGGCGTCGAAGGTGAAGCCGCCGCGGCGGAAGGTGCTGCAGAAGCCTCCGAGCATGTAGTGCTGCTCGACGAGCAGCACCGCCAGCCCTTCACGGGCGAGGAGGTTGGCGCAGAACAGGCCGCCGATGCCGCCGCCGATGACCACCGCGTCGTAGCTCGGTCGCGGCGGCCGGTCGCGGAGGCCGCGGAACGGGCGGCGAGGCATCGGCGGAGTCTACCGGCGACCGCGCTGGGCGCCGTGCGCTGCGTGACACCGCAGCCGCGCCAGGGATGCAGGAAGGACGTTGCTGGAAGCCGTTCCCCGCGCGGGCGCCCGAATCGCAGGCGGAGCCCGCGCGGCGCCGACCGCGGAGCAGGAGCGTCGCGAGCGCGCCCTCGCCGCTACCGCGGCCGGTTGCGGCCGTAGCGTTCGTGGGCCTCGGTGTGCTCGCCGGCGGCGAGCGCGGCGGAGAAGGAGAGCTCGCCGGCGAGCAAGGTGGCGGCGACGATCTCGGCGAGCTTGGTGGCCTTGCCCTCCCCTTCGCAGCCGAGCAGGCGCAGGCACTCGGGGGCGGTGCCGACGGCGGTGCCGCCGCCGACGGTGGCGACGGTGAGCGACGGCAGGTGGACGCTCGCCCACAGACCGCCGTCGTCCTCCTCCTCGAGGGTGCTCACCCCCACCGCGGCGTTGGCGACGTTGGCCACGTCCTGCCCGAGGGCGATGAACATGGCAGCCAGCCCGTTGGCGTAGTGGCCGTTGTGGCCGAGGGCGCCGCTCTCCATGTGAGCGACGACGGTGCGTCGCCACAGAGCCGCCAGCAGGTGGGCGTCGACGCCGAGCACCGCGCGCACCACCGGGCGCGACAGGCGCGCCGCCGCCACCACCGATTTTCCCTTGCCGCCGGCGAGGAGGGTCGCGGCGGCGCGCTTCTCCCCCTCGGCTCCCGACATCAGCAGCCAGCGGCGCGGTGCGAAACGCGTCGCCAGCAGCTGGCAGGCGGCGTTGGTGGCGCGCGCCACCAGGTTCATGCCCGAGGCGTCGCCGGTCGAGTAGGCGAAGGTGACCAGCACCTCGCGCCCGACCACCCGCGGCTCGACGCGCAGGAGCTTGCCGTGCCGCGTCGTCGCCTCGGCGGCAGCGCGCAGCTCGGGCTCGAGGGCGGGCAGGGCGCGGGCAAAGGTGGTCGCCTCGGCCACGCTGGCGAAGGTGAACGCCGGGGTGGCGCGGTTCTCGTCGAGCAGCACCCGCGCCTCGACGCCACCGGCGCGCGACAGCGCCACCATGCCCCGCTCGTAGGAGCGCACCAGGGCCCCCTCGGTGGTCGCGAGCGGCACGTAGAAGGTGCCGTCGGCGTGCTCGCCGCGGACCCGCAGCGGTCCGGCGACGCCGAGCGGCACCTGGGCGGCGCCGATCGGGTTCTCGACATTGCCACGCATGGCCGGGCCGGGGATGGCGGTGGCGCCGACGGTCGGCAGCGCGCAGCCGGTCACTGCTTCGAGCCAGGCACGGCGCTCGGCGAGCTCGGCGTCCTCGTAGCCCTGGCTGGAGAAGCGAGGCACCAGGGCGAGCCGCTCCCGCTCGGCGCGCCGCGGCGGCGCCGCCGGCGGACGGTCGGCGAGCTGCGTCGGAGTGGCGCCGCCCGCGGCGCCGGGGTCGCCTGTGCGTTCCTCGCTCACCTCGGCCCTCCCCTCGCCTGTCGCCCGTCCGGCGTGGCGCTGCCGCGCCCCAGCAGCAGGGTGCAGCAGGGGCCGTCGAGTCCGACGCCGTCGACGAGGCCGACGGCGAGGTCGCCGGCGGTGACGTCGCGGGCGGCGGCGAGCGGAAAGCCCTCCTCGCCGGCGGCGAAGCCCGGCACACCGGGGAGCTCGCCGGCCGCCATCGCCGCCACCATCGCCGCCGCCTGCAACGCGCCCGAGGCGCCCAGGCACTCGCCGAGGAGCCCCTTGGGGGCCGTCACCGGCACCGTCGCCGCGCGCGTCCCCAGCGCCCTCGCGAGCCCGGCGGCCTCCTTGCGGTCGCCGCAGGGGGAACCGCTGGCGGCGGCCGACACGGCGCTCACCGCCGACGCCGCGAGGCCGGCCTCGGCGAGGGCGAGGGCGACGGCGCGCGCCACGGCCTCGGCGCCCTTGGCGGCGTCGCACCCCTGCGAGACGTCGAAGGCCTCGCCGTGCCCGAGCACCGTGGCCAGCTCCCGGGCGCCGCGCGCCGCAGCCCCTTCGGCGCTCTCGAGCACCAGGAACGCCGCGCCCTCGCCGAGCGCAAAGCCCTGCGCCCGGGCGTCGAACGGCAGGGGCCGCTCGGCCGCGACGGGGGCGAGCAGGCCGGTGCGCAGGAAGGCGAGGAAGGACTCGAAGCAGAGCTCCTCGGCGCCGCCGGCGAGAGCCACCTCGACGCGCCCCTCGGCCACCAGGTCGGCGCCGAGGGCGATCGCCTGCAGACCCGACGCGGTGCCCGCCGACACCGTGGAGTTGGGCCCGCGCAGGTGGTGCCAGATGGCGGTCTGCCCGGCGGCGGCGTTGATGACGCTGTTGGCGAAGTCGAACGGCTTGACGTAGAGCGGTCCCGCCTCGAGGCCGCGGCGGTCGAACTCGGCGATGGTGCGCACGCCGCCGTACATGGTGCCGACGAACAGCGCCAGCTCGCGGGGCACCACCATCTCCGGAGTCCAGCCGGCATCGGCGAGGGCGAGCTGGGCGGCGCAGGTGGCGAGCAGGCCGGTGCGGTCGAGGGGCCGGAAGTTCGCCTCGCCGAGGTAGTGCGCGGGGTCGAAGCCGCGCAGCTCGACGGCGCGGGCGTCGGGTAGCCCCTCGACGCGGAAGCCCTCGATGGGGCCCAGCGCGCCGCGGTCGTCGCAGAGGGCGCGGTGCAGCGCCGCTGCCGAGTCGGCGAGCGGCGAGAGCACTCCGACCCCGGTCACCACCACGGAGCGCCGCATGGCCGCTAGTCCTCCGCCGCCGCGAACAGCACCGAGGCGTTGGCGCCGCCGAAGGCGTAGGCGTTGTTCATCGCCACCCGCACCGGCAGCTGCCGAGCCTGGTTGGGAACGTAGTCGAGGTCGCACTCGGGATCCGGGTGCCGGTAGTTGATGGTCGGCGGCACCCATCCGTCGGCGATGGCGAGGCAGCACACCGCCGCTTCCAGGGCCGAGGCGGCGCCCATGGTGTGGCCGAGCATCGACTTGACCGAGCTCATCGGCACTCCCGGCGCGCGCGCACCGAAGGCACGCTTGACCGCCAGCGTCTCCAGCCGGTCGTTGGTGGGAGTGCCGGTACCGTGGGCGCTGATGTAGCTCACGTCCGCGGGCTCGAGCCCGGCGTCGGCGAGCGCCATCGCCATGGCGCGAGCCGGCCCCTCCCCCTCGGGGTGTGACGCCGTCATGTGGTGGGCGTCGCAGGAGAGCCCGTAGCCCACCACCTCGGCATAGACGCGGGCGCCGCGGGCGCGTGCGCCCGCGAGGGTCTCCAGCACGAGGACGCCGGCGCCCTCGCCGGGCACCATCCCCTTCCGTTCGCGGTCGAAGGGGGCACAGCGGTCGGTGGTGATGGCGCCCAGCCGCGCGAAGCCGGTGTAGGTGATGCGCGAGAACGCGTCGGCGCCGCCGGCGAGCATGACGTCCGCGCGCCCCCTGGCGAGGGTGTCGCGGGCGAAGGCGACGGCGTAGTTGCCGGCGGCGCAGGCGTTGGGGAGCATGACGTTGACCCCGCCGCAGCCGAGCTCGGCGGCGACCTGGCCGGGGATACGGTGGCAGGGGTAGCGGGTGGCCAGCGCGCCGTCGACGTCTGCCTGCCCGCTGCCGAGCAGGGTGTCGTCGAAGCGCTCGACCTCGAGCGGCTCGCCGGAGGTGGTGCCCATCGCCACGCCGCTGCGGCCGGGGTCGAGGGCGTCGGCGTCGAGCCCGGCGTCGGCGAGCGCCAGGCGCGCCGCCGCCACCGCCATCTGCGCGGCGCGTCCGAGCGCGGCGGGATCGAGCCGCCGGCACCAGGGCGCGGGGTCGAACCCCCGCACCTCGGCGCCCAGCCGCACTTTGAAACGCGAGGTGTCGAAGGACGCCACGGGCGCGATGCCGCTCTCGCCGGCGAGCAGCGCCCGCCAGAAACGCTCGCGACCGATGCCCAGCGGAGTGACGACGCCGATGCCGGTGACCGCCACCCGTCGACGGCCCGGATGACGGTCCGGCGAGTTGGCCATGGCCTCAGGCGATGGCGCGTTCTTGCAGGCGCTGGCTCACGAAGCCGACCACGTCGCGGACCGTCGGCAGGTCGCCGAGCCGCTGCTCGAGGTCCTCGAGACCGAGCTGGAACTCGTAGTCGAGATCGACGCCGATCTCGAGCAGCGACAAGGAGTCGAGCTCGAGGTCCTCGCGGAAGGAGGCGCCGTCGTCGATGCGCTCGACGGGGATGCGCGTGACGTTGAAGATGATCCGCTTGACCCGATCGCGGATCGTGGGGTCGTCTGCTGGTCCGGTCATCGACAGCCCCTCATGGTGGTAGAAAGATCCGACGGTTACCGTAGCACGCCACTGGTAAGGGATGAATGGCGCCCTTCACATTGTAGAGCGCCTCTGCAGCCACCCTCTCACTGCATAACCGCGTAAGTCGGCCACGGAACGGCTCACGCCCGTGGGCGATTCCGCCACCGCCCCCGCGGCGTCACGGCGCCGGGAAGAGCAGCGCCCCGCTCCGTTGCAGCTCGCCCGAGAGGTAGCGGCGACGCAGCTCGCCGTAGCGCATCTTGCCGTTGGCGGTGAGCGGCAGCGCGCCGAGGGCCAGCAGGCAGACGCGGCCGGGGCGCATCCCGAGGCGCTCGTGGAACGCCGTCACCACCGCCGCGGAGCGTTCCGGCAGCGCCGCCTTCGCGCCGCGCGCCACCTCGACGAAGACGTAGGCCTGCTCTCCCTCCAACCGGCCGCGGTCGATGCCGAGCGCCGCCGAGCGGCGGACGAAGGGGAGACGGTCGACGGTCTCCTCGATCTCACGCGGCGCCAGCGTCAGGCCGCCCTGCTGGATCACCTCCTTGGCGCGACCGACGAGGAAGAGATCGCCACCAGCGTCGAGGTAGCCGAGGTCGCCGGTGGCGAGCCAGCGCGGGCCGGCGGTGGCGCCGGCAGCCCCCACCGGCGCCGTCTCCCCCGCCGTCGAGGCCGTCGTCTCGAGGCTGGGCTCGCCCCAGTAGCCGTCGGCGAGGGCGGGGCTCGCCACCATCACCTCGCCCACCTCGCCGGCGGGGAGAGGCCCAGCGGCGCCGTCGACGCGCAGGCGCACGCCCGGGAATCCCTTGCCGAGAGCGACACAGCCGCGCTCGTCGGTGCGGATCGGTACCCCTGGCGGCCAGGTGGAGACGCCGACCGTCGCCTCGGCGAGGCCGTAGGCCGGAGTCACCACCGGGCCCAGCCCGAAGGAGCGCTCGAAGGCCTCGACGGTGCTCGCCCGCACCGGCTCGGCGGCGTCGAGCGCTACCCGCAGGCGCGACAGGTCGAGGCCGCCATGCTCGCGGGCGAGACGCAGGCAGAGGCGGTAGGCGAAGTCGGGTGCGGCGGTGAAGGTGGCGCCACGCGCGGCCGCGGTCGCCATCCAGCCGCGGATCGCCGCCATTCCCGGCGGCAGCAGATGGAGCTCGCAGCCGAGCGAGAGCGGCACCACGCTCATCAGGATGAGCCCCATGTCGTGGTGCAGGGGCAACCAGGAGAGGAAGACGTCGCGAGCGGTGACGGCGAACCCCGCGACCATCTGACCGACGTTGGCGCGCAGGTGACGATGGCGGATGCGCACCGCCTTCTGCTCGCCGGTGCTGCCGGAGGTGAGCTGGAGGAAGGCCACCGCGTCCTCCGTCGGCGGGGGCGGCAGCGGTGCGGTGGCGGCACCCGCGCCGGTGGCCACGGTCGCCGCGGCGTCGAGCAGCCGGCGACCGTCGGCGGCGCAGCCGGCGGCGAGCCGCTGCCAGCGCGCCACCGGGTCGCGGTCGGCGACGAGAGCCGTCGCTCCGAGCCACGCCGCCACCTCGAGCAGCCGTTCGGCACCCGAGCGCGGCAGCATCGGCACCGCCACCGCCCCCGCTCGCAGGGTGCCCCAGAACGAGGCGAGGAAGACATCCCCTTCGGCGATGGGGAGGAGGACGCGATCGCCGGTGGCGACACCCCGCGCGCGCAGCTGGCGCGCCACCGACTCGACACGTGCCAGCAGCCCGCGCCAGGCGAGCGGCCGCTCGCGCCAGCGTAGGGCAGCCCCGTCGCCGCCGTCGCGACCGCGCCGCGTCAGGACCTCGAGCAGGGTTTCGGCCACCACCGGCCGTCAGCTGGCGAGCCGGCCGACCAGCGCGTGCAGGTCGGCGACGGTGTGGACGCCGGAGAGGTCGGCCTCGCCGGTGGCGATGTCCCAGCGGTCCTCGATGGCGGAGAGGATCGCCACCAGGTCCATCGACTCGACGCCGAGGTCGTCGACCAGGCGATCCTCGGCCCGCACCTGCCGGACACCGAGCTCGAGGGCGACGACGTGCCGGATCTCGTCGAGGGAGGGCGCCTTCATCGCAGGGCGACGATATCGCGGGCCGGCCGATCCCACCCTGATGCGGCCCGGCTGCTCCCACGTCGCGACGCCCGAGCCTGGGCGCAGCCTCCGGACGCGGGCCTCTGCGGGGGCTCCCGGGCGGCGCGACGACCGGCACGGCCAGCCGACCGGGGCCGGCGCGGTGACCCGATCCTGTCTCGCGGCGAGGTCGCATCCGGCTCGCGGCGGGGGCAGCGGCACTCCAACGTGCTGGTGGCGGAGATCGACGGCCGGCCGGTGCCGAAGATCATCGACTTCGTCGTCGCCAAGGCGCTCGACGACGGAGGCGAAGGTGACGCCCTCACCGCCCCTGCACGGGATCGGCACGCCGCAGTCCATGTGTCCGCACGAGCTGGCAGCGCTCTCCGGGCGACAGCCGGCGAGCGGCTGAGCGGACCGCCGGCTCCACCGCCGGCGGTGCCACCGCCGCCTCGGGGGCGCGCTCGGTGCCGCGTTCAGAAGGCGGCGCGCTGCACGGTCCAGTAGAGACCGACGGCGGCGATGGCGAGCGAAGCCGGAACGACGACGCGGCTGCGGTACCAGACCTCGTGACGGGCCCAGCAGCCGACGGCGAGGAAGGCAAGGAGGATCACCGCCAGCTGCCCGCCCTCGACCCCGACGTTGAAGGTGACGAGAGCGGTGAGGAACTGCGAGCGCGGCAGGCCGAGCTCGTGCAGTGCGCCGGCGAAGCCGAGCCCGTGCAGCAGGCCAAAGCCGAACACCACCGCCACCCGCCAGGGGGTGAGCTGGGGGCGCAGCACGTTCTCGACCGCCACGTAGACGATGGAGAGGGCGATGAGCGGCTCGACGACCGAGGAGGGGAGCGAGAGCACGCCGTAGATCGACAGGCCGAGGGTGATCGAGTGAGCGAGGGTAAAGGCGGTGACCTGCGCCAGCATCGGCTCGAGGCGGGTGGCGAAGAGGAAGATGCCGAGCACGAAGAGGATGTGGTCGAGCCCGAGCGGCAGGATGTGGGTGAAGCCGAGCCCGAGGTACTGGCGCGCCACCAGCAGGCGGCCCGGCGCCGCGCCGGCGCGCCGCAGCGGCGGTCCGGGCTCGCCAGGCTCCAGCCAGTGGGTCTCGAGGTCGCCGCTTTCCCCCTCGCGGTGCACCACCAGGGCGTAGCGGCTCGCCGGCAGCGACCAGCTCAGGCGCAGGCCGTCGGCGCCGGCGGGCAACCGCCCGTCGAGACGCACCAGCGCCTCGCGGCGGCCGTTGCGCTGGAGCGAGCGCGACCCCGGTGGCGCCGGCAGGTAGGTGAAGCTGGTGGCAAGCCTGGCCTCGCCGGCGCTGACGCGTGCGGTGGCGAGCAGCGCCTGGCGGTGCGCGAGCAGACGCGCGGTGAGAGGCATGTCGGCGAGGCCGGGGGTGAGCGGCTCGCCGGCGGCGAGCTCGAGCCGCTGCAACGTCAGGTCGGGATCGAGCTGCAGCTCGATGCGGAAGCCACCGTCGCGGTGGAGGAAGACCTCGACGCGACCGGCGCCGATCTCGTGGGCGCGGGCGCCGGTGGGCAGTGCCAGCCCCACGGCCAGCAGCACCGCCGGCGGCAGCAGCGGCGCTCTCACGGTTCCCCTGCGGCGAAGGTGAGCGCGGCCCAGACGCTCGCGAAGTCCGCGCCGTCCTCGCCGGCGGCGGGGAGGATCTTCACCGCCTTGACCAGCCACTCGCCGCCGCGCGGCAGCGTCAGCGTGGCCTCTCCCGCGGCGTTGGTGCGGGCCGCGATCGGCCTGCCGGGATCGAGCCGCGACAGCGCCGTCACCTGGATGTCGGCCGCCGGCTGGCCGAGCCAGAGCAGGCGCAGCGGCAGCGGCCCACCGGCGCCGAGCGCCGCCGGGTCGGCGAGCGGGACTAGCTCCAGGGGCAGGCCGACCACCTGGTCGTAGCCGGCGCCGCCGCTGCCGGCGACGACGAGCAACGACTTCACCGAGCGCGCGAAGCGGTCCCGCAGGAGCGGCTTGCGCTGCCAGCCCACGGGCAGCTGCGAGGCGACACCCTCCTGGTCGGCGTAGAGCGCCATCTTGTCGGCGGTGAGCTCGGCGACGGAGCCGCGGCTCTGGTAGGCGATCAGCAGGCTGCCGCTCGTGGGCGCCTGAGCGATCCCCGCGGGATCGTTGCCCGGCACTCCCGGCACCGGCTGCTGCTCACCGTCGCTGGCTACCGCCACGAAGCGCACCAGCAGCGACTCGTCGCGCGGCACCGGGTCGCCGAGGAACGACATGCCGACCCGCGCCCGCAGCGTCACCCGCTGTCCGGGTGCCGGCCGGTAGGTCGAGGGCTCGATCCAGAAGTCGTGGGCGCGTAGCGGCAGTGCGGCGAGGGCGAGGGCGGCGAGCAGCGACAGCGGCGGGCGGGAGCGTCCCATCGCAACCGATACGGCGCCACCGGGGCGGTGGATGAGCCGGCAGCGAGGGCCCCGGCGGCACGGGACCTCCGCCCGTCGGCGACCCGGCGCGCGGCGCAGCAGCGCTCGGCGTCGAGCTCCTAGCGCATCGCGGCTCGACGCACCAGGACCAGGCACGCGCCGGTCGCGCGCCGAGAGGGGAGCGTCAGCTCGCCGCGCCGGCGTTCAGCGCGCGAGGGCGGCCTCGACCGCCGCGAGGGTGGGTTCGATCTCCATCAGGCCCTCCGCGCGGTAGGCCGCTTCGGGGTCCTTGAGGAGATGTCCGGTGAGCACGCAGGCCACCCGCTCACCGGCGGCGATCGTCCCCTCGCGGCGCAGCCGCTCGACACCGGCGAGGGTGGTTGCCGAGGCCGGCTCGCAGCCGATGCCCATGCCGTCGATGCGGCGCTTGGCCGCCATGATCTCCTCGTCGCTGACCTCGGTGACGACGCCGCGGGTGGCGCGGATGGCGGCGACGGCGCGATCGTGGGAGACGGGGTCACCGATGCGGATGGCGCTGGCGACGGTCTCGGCGGCGACGCGGTGGCGGCTCGCGAAGCCGTCACGGAAGGAGCGGAAGAACGGGTTGGCGCCGCTCGCCTGCACCGCGGCGAGTCGCGGCAGGCGCTCGATCCAGCCGGCGGCGAGCGCCTCGCGCAGCGCCTTGCCGAAGGCGCTGGTGTTGCCGAGGTTGCCGGCGGGGACGACGATCCAGTCCGGGACTTCCCAGGCGAGGTCCTGCAGCAGCTCCCAGACGATGGTCTTCTGCCCCTCGATGCGGAACGGGTTGATCGAGTTGACGAGGTAGATGCCGAGACGGTCGCAGGCCTCGCGCACCAGCCGCATGGCGGCGTCGAAGTCGCCGCGCACGGCCAGGCAGCGGGCGCCGTAGGCGAGGGTCTGGGCCAGCTTGCCGCTCGCCACCTTGCCGGCCGGCACGAAGACGATGCCGGTCAGCCCCGCCTGCGCGGCGTAGGCGGCGAGGGAGGTCGAGGTGTTGCCGGTCGAGGCACAGGCGACGGCACGAGCGCCGAGGCGGCGGGCCTGGGTGATCGCCACCGTCATGCCGCGGTCCTTGAACGAGCCGGTGGGGTTCTCCCCCTCGTGCTTGAACAGCAGCCCGTCGCGCTCGTACAGACGCGTCGCGCCCTCGGGGTGGGTGACGAGCTCGCCGGGCGGCACGCCGAGCACCGCTTCGCGAAAGCGCCAGACGCCGCTCGCCTCCGCCGCCACGCGCGAGCAGCGCCGGGCGTCCACGGTGGCGCGGTCGAGCCCGAGCGACGGCCGTTCGACGGCGAGCAGGCCGCCGCAGTCGCAGGTGTAGCGCAGGTCGTCGAGGTCGAACCGCCGCGCGCAGGCGACGCACTCGAGCCATTCGCGGGGCGCCGGGGAGGGCAGCTCCCTCATGCCGCGCGCACCCCGCGGCGGGCGATGGCACCCACGTGCAGCGCCGACTCGACGTCGCCGGCGCGCCGCATCGCCGCGGCGCAGGCAGCGGCGGTGCGCTCGTCGGGGGCGATGGCGAACACGGTAGGGCCCGAGCCGCTGATCGAGCCGCCGAAGGCGCCGGAGCCGCGGGCGGCCGCCTTGACGGCGGCGAAACGCGGAATGAGCGACGCGCGGTGCGGCTCGGCGAAGCGATCGTCGAGCGCGCGTGCGAGCAGCGCGCCGTCGCCGACGGCGAAGGCGTGCACCAGCGCCGCGGTGTTGGCCATTTGTTGCACCCACTCCTCCCGTCCGCTGGCTGGCGGCAGCAGCGCCCGCGCCGCCCTCGTCTCGACGCGCACCCGCGGCGTCCACAACGCCAGCCACCAGGGAGCGGCCACCCGCAGCGGGATCACGTCGATGGGCTCGACGCTGCGCACCAGGGTCAGCCCGCCGAGCGCCGAGGCCGCGATGTTGTCGAGGTGGGCGCTCGCCACCGCCGCCTCGCCGGCGAGGGCGGCGGCGAGGAGGTCGAGCCCCGCGGCGGCGGAGGCCGCCGGGTCTTCCCGGCCCGCCGCGTCGCCGGCGAGCGCGCCCACCAGCAGCTGGGCGGCGAAGGCGCCGGCGACGCAGCTCGCCGCGCTGCCGCCGAGACCGCCGGCGAATGGCAGCCCCTTGTCGAGGGTCACCGCCAGCTCTCCCACGATGCCGCGCCGCCGCAGGTAGGCACGGGCGGCGATCGCCGCCGCGTTGCGCTCGGGGTCGAGCGGCACCTGCCCGGCGTCGCGGCCGGTGACGGCGAGGCGCGAGGGGCCGTCGGCCACGAGCGCCACCGTCACGGTGTCGCCGATGCCGTCCACGGCAAGGCCGAGGGTGTCGAAGCCGGGGCCAACGTTGCCGATCGAGCCGGGGGCGAAGGCGGTGGCCGTCACGGCCGGGGAGGCGGCGCGCATGGGAGCGGCGGAGTGTACAGCGCCTGGCACGGGCGCCGACCGCAGCTCACTCGAGCGGTAGCGGCCCGGGATCCATGGCGATTCACCTCGGAGGCGCGCCGGAGGGATGCCCGGGGGTGCGCCCGGCCCGGGCCCCAGAGCCTCGAGCACCCGGCCGTCGGGGGTGGCATTCCGCTGCAGGGGGTCCGGAAACCGTTCCTGAGCGGCGAAGGGGGCGGCAGACCCCGCGGCCAGGTGGCCTGGAAGCGCCGTCGGATAGTCGTTCGATAGTCCAGAGGGATAGGCCACAGGGGCTCGGCGTCTGCTAGCCTAATCGGCGCATCCTCAGCTCTCGCGGGGTCGAGCTCCGAACCCGCGATCCGGATCTCATGGGTGTGGGACCGAGCGGCTGGCGCTGGACCCGAGGGTCAGGCTCGGCGATAGGGGGGCTGCACCCATGATCTCCAGACGACGCCGAGCGTCCGACCGCCGCACGGTCCGCGCTCCCGCCCGCCGGCCCCGTCGCCGCTGCGCGGGCTACACGGTGCTCGAGCTGGTCGCCGCGCTGGCCGTCCTCGGCACGCTGGCAGGCATCTTCCTGCCCAACTTCCTGCAGACACTGAGGCAGGCCAAGCTCGAGAGCTGCGTCGCCCAGATGCGCGTCATCGAGCTGCAGATCTCCGTCTTCTTCAGCGCCACCCAGCAGTACCCGGTGAGCCTCGACGACCTCGGGGCACCGCAGGTGCTCGACCCCTGGGGGCACCCCTACGGGTACCTGCGCATCGAGCAGGCGACGCGCGGCCAGTGGCGCAAGGACCGATTCCTGGTGCCGCTCAACTCCGACTACGACCTCTACAGCATGGGCCCCGATGGCGACTCGCGCGCGCCGCTGACGGCGCGGGCGAGCCGGGACGACATCGTGCGCGCCGGCAACGGAGCCTTCCTCGGCAAGGCCGAGGAGTACTGACCTTGCCGCTGCTCGCCCCCGCTCCCTTCGACACCAGGCTGGGGCGGCGGTTGCTCGGCTCGTTCCTCATCTGTGCGCTGCTGCCGGTGAGCGCCCTGGCGGTGCTCTCGCTGCGCAGCGTTGCCCGTCACCTGCGCGAGGAGACCACCGCCTACCTGCGCCAGGAGGCGAAGAGCTTTGCCATGGCGATGCTCGAGCGCCTCGACCTGCTCGGGGACGAGCTCGTCGACCTGGCGGCGGCGCCGCCAGGGCCACCGGCGACGGCGCGGGGCACCTCCAGCTTCACCGCCGCCGGCCGCGTCGCCGCCGATGGTCGGGGGAGCTTCCTGGTCGGCAGCGACGAGCCACCGGAGGTGCCGCCTGCCATCCGCGCGCGCCTGCGCTCCGCGCGGCCGGCGCTCCTGGTGGCGGCGCTCCCCGGTTCGGTGGCGCAGGTGACAGTCCTGGTGCCCGACGGTGCGGGCGGATACCTGTGGGGCATCGTTCGTCCGCAGGAGCTGTGGAAGCGCGGGTCCACCATCCCGCCGCAGGTCGAGCTCGGCCTGATGACGACGGGCGGCGTCGAGCTGCTCGGCAGCGGCGGGGTCCCGGCCGAGATCGAGGCCGACATCGTCCATCGCTGGGCGCAGCAGAGCTCGGGCGCCTTCACCTGGAAGGGCGCCGACGGCGAGTACCTGGCCACCTTCTGGACCATCCCGATGGCGGGCAACTACGGCACCGACAACTGGGTGGTATCCCTCCACCAGCCGCGGGCGGAGGCCCTGGCGCCGGTAGGCGAGTTCGCCACCACCTTCCTGTGGGTGGTGCTGCTGTCGCTGCTGGCGGTGGTGATCGCCGCCTCGAGCGTGATCCGTCGCAGCCTCGTGCCGCTGGGCCAGCTTCTCGAGGCGACCCGGCGGGTGGCCGGGCAGGACTTCACCGTCGCACTGCCGCCGGCGCCCGCTGACGAGCTCGGCGAGCTCTCGGTGGCGTTCTCCCAGATGGCGGCCCAGCTGCGGCAGCACTTCGATCGCCTCGCCGCCGTCGCCCACCAGCTCGAGGAGGAACGCGCACGCCTCGCCGGCCTCGTCGAGCACTCGCCCTACGGCGTCGTGCTCGTTCACGGCGAGGGGCACGTGGAGTTCACCAACACCCTGGCACGCGGCTATCTCCACCAGCTCGGCGTCGGGCGCAGCGGCGAGCTGCATGAGCTCGGCGGCACCACGCTCGCCGAGCTGGCCGAGCGCGGAGACTGGCAGGAGCTGCAGGTGGACGCCGGCGGCGAGCGCACCTACGTGGTGGCGGTGCGCGCGCTGGTCGCGGCAGCGGGCTCGCCGGGCGCCCCGTGCGATCACTTCGTGGTGCTGCGCGACATCACCGAGGACCGCGACGTCGAGCGACAGCTGCACCAGCAGGAGCGGCTGGCCTCGGTGGGTCAGCTGGCGGCGGGCATGGCCCACGACCTCAACAACGTCCTGCAGGGCATCGGCATGTGCGCCGATCTGCTGCGGCCCGAGCTCTCCTCGCAGGCGGCGCGGGACGACCTCAACACCCTGCAGCGCCTCCACGAGCGCGCCGCGTCGCTCATTCGCCAGGTGCTCGATTTCAGCCGCCTCTCCGACAGTGCGCCGCGCCCGATGCTCCTCGTGCCTGCCGTCGAGGAGGTCGTCGTCCTGCTCGAACGCACGCTGCCGGCGACGATACGCCTGCGGCTCGCCGCCGCGGCGGACACCCGCGACGTGGTGGTCTCCTTCGATCCCGGGCAGCTGCACCAGGTGCTCGCCAACCTGGCCGTCAACGCCCGCGACGCCATGCCCACGGGCGGCGTGCTCGAGATCGCGGTGCGGCGCGCGCCGCCCCCCAGCGGTCGCGGCGACGGCTCGGTTTGCATCGCCGTGCGCGACAGCGGAACGGGGATCCCCGTCGGGCTCCAGGCGCGTGTCTTCGACCCCTTCTTCACCACCAAGCCGGTGGGGCAGGGGACGGGTCTCGGGCTCTCGCAGGTGTATGGCATCGTCACCCAGCACGGTGGCATCGTCGACCTCGAGTCGCAGCCGGGCGTCGGCACCGAGGTGCGGGTGGTGCTGCCTGTCCTGCTCGCGGGGGCGCTGAGCGAGGGGACGGCGGCGGCTGCCCTGCCGGCGCCGGTGGCGGCCTCGAAATCCGCCCGGGCGGCGGCGGCGGGGATCGCCCGCGTGCTGGTGGTCGACGACGAGCCTGCGGTGCTCACCCTCGTCGAGCGCTATCTCCGCGGCCTCGGCCTGGAGGTGACGACCGCCGGCAGCGGCCGCGAGGCGATCGAGCGGCTCGACGGCGCCCCCGCCTTCGACCTCGTCCTCTGCGACGTGGTGATGCCCGAAGGTGGGGGAAGGGACGTCCTGCGCGAGGTCCGCCGCCGCGCCCCCGGCACCCGCGTGGTGCTGATGAGCGGCTACACCGGCGTCGAGCTGGGCGGTGAGCCTGGCACCGTGCAGGCAGACGGCTGGCTGCAGAAGCCATTCGCCGTCGACGAGCTGCAGGAGATCGTCACCGGCGTGCTCGGCGCCGCGCGGTCGGGCGCGGCGGGGAGGAGCTGAGCCCGCCGCGGCGCTCCTGCACGGTGATCGCCACGATGTCGTTGAGCACGCCGGCCGCCGTCACCTCGGCGCCGGCGCCGGGGCCGGTCACCACCAGCGGGTTGTCGTGGTAGCGCCGGCTGTGGATCACCACCTGGTTGGCGGTGCCGGCGAGCCGCCCCATGGGTGAGGCCGCGGGCACCGCCTCCACCCCGACGCGGATGCCGCGCCGCTCGACGCGGGCCACGTAGCGCAGCACCTCGCCGGCATCGCGGGCGCGCGCGGCGCGCGCGGCGAACGTCGCGTCGAGCGCCGCCAGGCCGGCGACGAAGCGCGCCGGGTCGGGGTCGTCGAGCTCGGCGGGGAACAACGGCTCGAGCACCACCTCGTCGAGCTCCAGGCGCCGGCCGAGGGTGCGGGCGAGGATGAGCGCCTTGCGCGCCACGTCGCGCCCCGAGAGGTCGTCGCGCGGGTCGGGCTCGGTGTAGCCGAGCCGCCATGCCTCCCGGACGGCGGCCGAGAACGGGCGTCCAGCCTCGAGGGCGGTCATCAGGAAGCCGAGGGTGCCGGAGAAGCAGCCGAGGATGCTCTGCACCCGGTCGCCCGACTCCTGGAGCTTGGCGAGGGTGTCGAGCACCGGCAGGCCAGCGCCCGCGGTCGCCTCGTAGCGCAGCGACAGGCCGCGCTCGCGGGCAGTGGCAAGCAGACGGTCGAGCTCGACCTGCGGGCCGGTGAGCGGCTTCTTGTTGGCGAGCACGACGTGGAAGCCCCGCTCGAGCGCCTCCTGCAGCAGCGGCGCGGTCTCTTCCGAGGTGAGGTCGACGAGGATGGGCCGGTGCGAGGGCAGCAGCCAGAGCTCCTCGCGCATCGCCGCCTGCAGCTGGGCGAGGGTGAGCGGCGAACGGCGGGCGAAGAGCTTGCCGCCGGCGGCCTTCTCCGCGGCCAGCCGCCCCAGCGCGGCGGCGCCGAAGCCGTGCTCCTCGACGCGGATGCCGGAGCGGTCGGCGATCGCCGTCACCTCGACGTCGACGCCCAGCTCCTGGCGCAGGTGCCGCCCTTGCGCCACCAACTGGGCGGCGAGGGCGCGGCCGATCTGGCCGAAGCCGAGCAGGGTGAGCTTGCTGGCGCGGCCGGTGGTGTCGGCGAGCGGCCGCAGCTTGTCGAGCTGGTACTCGCGGTGCAGCGCCACCAGCGCGCGGGTGGCGTCGGCGGCCGGCATCGCCACCGTGATGTTGAGCTCGGAGGAGCCCTGGGCGATGGCCACGACGTTGACACCGGCGTCGCGGATCGCCGCGAAGGTGCGGGCGGCGATGCCGGGGCGGCCGCGCATGCCCAGCCCCACCACCGCCACCAGGGCGATGCCGCGCTCGACGGCGACGCGGTCGATGAGGCGGGCGCGCCGCTCGGCCGCGAAGGTCGCTTCGAGCGCCGCCACCGCGTGCGCCGCCTCTTCCTCGGCCAGCACGAAGCAAATGCTCGCCTCGCTCGACGCCTGGCTGATCATCGATACCGAGTGGCCGGCGGCGGCGAGCGCGGTGAAGGCGCGCCCGGCGACGCCGGGCACGCCGAGCATGCCGCTGCCCTCGATGGCGACCAGCGCCTGGCCGCGAACCGCGGTGAGCGCGCGCACCGGGTAGGCGCCGGGGCCGACGTCGGCGGCGATGCGGGTGCCTGCCGCGTCGTCGCGGAAGGCGTTCCTCACGAAGAGCGGGATCCTGCGGTCGACGAGAGGGATCATCGTGCGCGGGTGGAGCACCTTGGCGCCGTAGTAGGCAAGCTCGGCCGCCTCGCGGTAGTGCAGCTCGGCGAGCAGGCGCGCCGTCGGCACGCTCCTGGGGTCGGCGGTCATCAGCCCGTCGACCTCCTTCCACAGCGTGACCGCGTCGGCGTCCAGGCTGCGGGCGAGGAGGGCGGCGGAGAAGTCGGTGCCGCCGCGACCGAGGGTGACGAGCTCGCCGTCGGGGCCGCGGCCGAGAAACCCCGGCACCACCACCACCCGCCCTTGCGCGAGCAGCGGCATCAGGCGCGCGCGGGCGGCGCGCGCGCACCTCGGAAAGCTCGGCCAGAGGGTGCCGTCGCGGCGCTCGGTGACGATCACCTCGGTGGCGTCGACGTAGGTGGCGGCGATCCCGGCCTCCTCGAGCGCGGCGACGAAGAGCCGTGCCAGCACGCGCTCGCCGCGCGCCACGAGCGAGTCCTGGGCGCGCGGCGTCAGCTCGCGCAGCACGGCGACGCTCTCGCACATCGCCACCAGCTGTCGCGACGAGGCGTCGATCCCGGCGCCCATCGCGGTGGCGCGCGCGGGGTCGGCGAGCAACGCCGCGGCGACCTCGTGGTGGCGGCGGGCGAAGCGCGCCGCGACGTCCTCCCACAGGGGGCGCTCGCCGGCGAGGGCCGCCCGCCCGGCGGCGAGCAGCAGGTCGGTCACCCCCTGCATCGCCGAGACGACGCAGGCGAGGCGTGGGGAAGCCGGTGGCGTGGGGCGCCGCGGCCGCCGCGACGGGGTCCTCGGGGAGGTGGCCGGCGGCGCCGCCAGCGCTGCCGCCACGCGTCCGACGGCGGCGCGGATCGCCTCCGGCGTGCCCATGGCGACGCCGCCGAACTTGTAGACCTCGAGCGCCATGCGAAGCGCGCGAGTATACGCCGCGTTGCGGCGCGGCGCGGGCGGCCAACCGGGCCTGTCGATTGGCGTGCCGTGCCGGCGCCGGCGGCGCGCCGCGCTACCCAGAAACGGACGCGCGCAGCGACGTCGAGGTCTACTCCCTGGCGGGCGCCCACGAGCGCACCGTCGAGCTGCCGGGGATCGGCACCGCGGGTGGCTTCTCCGGGCACGCCGACCGCACCGAGACGTTCTACACCTACTCGAGCTTCGACACCCCGCCAACCACCTACCGCTACGACGTGGCCACCGGCAAGACCGAGCTCTTCAAGCGCGCCAAGGTCGCCTTCGACCCTGCCCAGTACACCGTCGAGCAGGTCTTCTACCGTTCGCAGGACGGCACGCGGGTCCCCATGTTCCTTGCCCACCGCAAGGACGTCACCCCCAACGGCGAGCGGCCGACGCTGCTCTACGGCTATGGCGGCTTCGACATCCCGATGCGACCGGCGTTTTCCATCAGCCGCCTCGCCTGGATGGAGATGGGGGGCGTCTACGCGGTGGCGAACATCCGCGGCGGCGGCGAGTACGGCGAGGACTGGCACCACGCCGGCACCAAGCTGCACAAGCAGAACGTGTTCGCCGACTTCATCGCCGCCGGCGAGTACCTGGTGGCGCAGCGGTGGACGAGGCCGCAGCGGCTCGCCATCCTCGGCGGCAGCAACGGTGGCCTGCTCATCGGCGCCGTCGTCAACCAGCGTCCCGACCTCTTCGGCGCCGCGCTGCCGCAGGTGGGCGTGATGGACATGCTGCGCTTCCAGAAGTTCACCGCCGGCCGCTTCTGGGTCGACGACTACGGCTCCTCCGACGACGGCGAGGAGTTCAAGGCCCTCTACGCCTACTCGCCGTACCACAACGTCAGGCCGGGCACGCGCTATCCGGCGGTGCTCGCCACCACCGCCGACCACGACGACCGCGTGGTGCCCGGGCACAGCTTCAAGTACATCGCCGCGTTGCAGGCGGCGCAGGCGGGCCCGGCGCCGGTGCTCATCCGCATCGAGACGCGTGCCGGCCACGGTGGGGGCAAGCCCACCGACAAGTCGATCCGGGAGTACGGCGACATGTGGTCGTTCCTGGTCGCCAACCTGGGCATGACCCTGCCGCCCGGTTACGGCGGCTGAAGGCCGACGCGACGGGCGCGTGCGGGTGCGCATTGACCTGCCTCGTGCCGTCGCATAGCCTCGCCGCTCGCCGTTGCAGATCCGTTGACCGCCTCCCCGGCGGTCGCTGCGTCGCGCTCGAGGAGGCTCCCGTTGCCCGACTCCCATCCAGTCCGTGTGGCCAGGCGATGCGGAGTGCCGCAGCGGCCACCCGGTTCCCGGTGGGGGCGACGGTTCTCGTCGAGGCGACGGCTCGCTCGCGCGGCGGTGGCCGCAGCCGCGCTGTTGGCTGCAGCGACCGCGCCGGCTGCAGGCGAGCCCGGTGGAGGGGCGGGCGTGGTGCCGGTGCCGGCACCGCTCTCCCCTGCCGAGCGCGCTGCCGCCGGCTTCGCCGTCGCCTACCTGCGGCAGGGAGCCCCGGCGTGGCAGCGTCTGCTCGCCAGCGACTCGCCCTGGCGCCCGCTGCCGGCCGCCGAGGCGGTGGCCGAGATCGCCGCCCGGGTGGGACCGGCGGCGGGTGCCCACTGGCAGCTGCAGCGGCCGGCCCCCGACCGCGCCCCCGCCGTCGTCTTCGCCGTCGAGTACCCGTCCGGCATGACCGAGACGCTCTGGCTCGAGCTCGTCTCCGAGCGCGGGAAGTGGCGGCTGCGCTCGCTGCGCACGCTCTCCGAGCCCTGGCCGCTGCCGAAGGGCACCGCGCCCGAGATCGAGCGCATCGCGGCGCTGCCGCCGGGTCCGCCGGGCCCCTCTCCTGGGCTGGTGGCGCTCGCCATCACCTCGGCGATGGTCGTCCTCGGGCTCGCAGCGGCACTGCCGGCGCGGCGGCGGCGGGCCGCGCTCACCAGCTTCCTGCTCGCCGGCGCCGCTCTCGCTTGCCGGCACCCCATCCACCACCAGGCACCCGCGGTCGCCACCAGCGGGCCGCCGGCGCTGGGCGCACTGGTTCCCCTGCGACTGGCGATGGCGCGCGGCATCGGCGGCGCCGCGCTGCAGCGGGTGCTGACGGTGGCGCCGCACTCCGGCGTCGCCGGCGAGGTGGTGCGGCTGTGGCGCGCCGACGGCATGTTGCGCGAGTTTCGCCTCAACGAGGCGGCGAAGCTGCTGGCGAGCCTCGACGAGCCGTCGCCGTTCCCCCTCGCCGAGCTGCTCCAGGCGCGGCTGGAGGCGCTGCGCGGGGCGCCGAAGCAGGCTCTGCAGCACTACGAACGGGTGCGCGCTGCCGGTGCCGACGACGACGGGCTGCGCCTGGAGGCCGCCATCGCTCTCGCCACCGGAGGCGAGGACGAGGTCGCCGATCACGCCTTCGCGCGGCTGCGGGGGATCGGCTCGCGCCTCGCCATTCCCTACTACGTGGGCGCCGAGAGCGCGCTCGCCGACGACCACGGCGAGGAGGCGGAGAGCCTCTTCCGCCGTGGCTGGGAGCTGCAGCCGCTGTCGCGCCAGCGCCTCTTCGGCAGCCCGCTGCTGGCTTCGGTGTGCACCCGGCAGGCGGTGTTTCCGCTCCTGCAGTTCGGCTCGGCTGCGGAACCGAAGGTGGGCGGAGCGGTGCCCGGCTCGTCTGCGCTGGAGCTCCCCGTGGGAGAGGCGAGGCTCAGCGGCGAGCTGCTGCGCATCGCCATCGGCGACGCCGAGCTACGGATACCGGGTGGCGCGGTGCTGGCGCCGGCCGCGACCACCCTCGAGTCGCCGGCAGTGTTCGAGCGTCGGGAGCGCGACGCCGAGGTGGCCGAGCTGGCGACGCTCGAAAGGCAGGCCTCGGTGCCGGGCGCCTTCGCCCA
The DNA here is from genome assembly GCA_963837455.1 of Thermoanaerobaculia bacterium. Lineage (GTDB taxonomy): Bacteria > Acidobacteriota > Thermoanaerobaculia > Multivoradales > JAIOJS01 > DASYQD01. The sequence continues at coordinate 1,777,178 of CAWINM010000001.1, forward strand.
GCCGGCGTTGCGTCGCCGCCTCGAGCTCGCCGCCACCGGGCTCGCCGAGCAGTCGCGCTGGGGCGACGTGCTGGCGTTGACCGAGCGCCTGCCGAGCTACGCCGGCAGGCTGCCGCCCGACCTCACTCAGCTCCGCGCCGCCGCGCTGATGGAGTCCGCCAAGTCGCGCGAGGCCTTCGATCTGCTGGTGCGGCTGGCGCAGGACGACAAGGTGCACGGTCGTCGTGACGCCGGCACGCTCTACCAGCTCGCCGAGGCGCTCTCCCGCGAGGGACGTCTCGACCTCGCCATCAAGGTGGTGCACCGCGCCAACCTCATCAGCGGCCTCGCCGCCGGCGAGGCGCGCGAGCGGCAGCTCCACCTCGAGCAGGAGCTCGTCGAGTCGCACGAGCAGCTGGAGACTCGCTACTTCCGCATCCGCTACCCCCACCTCGCCGACGCCCGCTACGCGCAGCAGCTGGCGGTGGTGCTCGACGAGGAGCGCAAGCGGCTGGCGTACTGGATCCCGGTCGAGAACCTGCAGCCGGTGGACGTCGACCTCTACCCGCTCGAGGAGTTCCTCAAGAGCTACTCGGCGGAGATGCCGGTGGTGGGCGTCTTCGACGGCCGCGTACGGGTGCCCTTCGCCGACCTCCACAGCCTGCATCCGCAGCTGGTGGCGATCCTCTCGCATGAGCTCGCGCACGCGCTGATCACGCAGGCCACCGGCGACCGCGCGCCGAAGTGGGTGCAGGAGGGGCTGGCGCAGCATGTCCAGATGCTGCAGGAGTCGGCCAACCCCTTCCCCGACCTCGCCAACGCCGGGCACGAGCTCTCGCTCGCCGTCGTCGAGCAATCGCTGGGCGGTTTCAGCGAGCCGCAGTTCGTCGAGCTCTCCTACGCCGAGGCCGCCTGGGCGTTCCACTACCTCGAGGCGCGACACGGCGTGGCAGCCATCCACCGCCTGCTCGCCGCCTTCGCCAACGGGGACGACGGCGAGGGGGCGTTGCACGCGGCGCTGGGTATGGACACTGCGGGGCTCGACGAGGCCCTGCGCGGCTGGGCGACGCGCGAGGCTCCCAAGGTGTGGCCGAGCCACGTGCGGCGCTACGACGAGGAGGCGTATCTGGCCGAGCTGCAACGTCCGGCCGAGAAGGCTCCGGTCGAGGCCAGTGCCAACGGCGACCTGTTCCTGGCGCGGCGGCGGATGGCGGCGGCGATGGCGAGCTGGCACGCCGCGTACCGGCAGTGGGCGCGCCCGGTGAAGGTCGCCTACGCGCCCGTGCTCGCGGCGCTGCGCGGCGGCGGCGGGCTGGGCCCCGCCGAGGCTGCCGACTGCCGGCGGCTCGCCGAGGCGGCGGCCAACGCAGTGGCGAGCCCGGCGCGCTTCCAGGCCCCCGACGAGCGCCTCGCGCGCCCGCTGCTCGACGCCTTCACCAGCCTGCGCGACACCGGCTTCGCCTGCGCGCGCGGCGATCGCGCGGCGGCGCGGGCGCAGGTGGAGACGACGCAGCGGTTGCTCGCCGAGGCGGCGGCGGTGCTGGCGGCGTACGACCTGCGGCCGTAGGCCGAGCGCGGCGCCTGCCGCCGCGCGGTGCCGCGGCTACGAGGGGATCGGTTCGCCGTGCGGGCAGGCGGTGGGGTGGCCGAGCAGCGTCGCCACCGCCGCCTCGAGGTCGGGCTGCACCGGCGGCAGCGTGCCGCAGGGCGGCAGCTCGCCGCCCGCGAGGGTGCGTGCGAGCAGCACCTCGGCGAGCCGCTGGCGGCGCAGCAGCGACCCCTGTGGGCCACCGTCGGTGAGCGGTGCGGGCGCCGGGGCAACCGCCGCTCGCCCATGCTCGAGACGCAGGATGCGATCGCCGCGCGCTGCCACCGCCGGGTTGTGGGTGACCACCACCAGCGTCTGGCCGGCGTCGTGGAGCTCCGCGAGAAGGGTGAGCACGTGCGCCTCGCTCGCCGCGTCGAGGTTGCCGGTGGGCTCGTCGGCGAGCAGCAGCGTCGGGTGGTTGATCAGCGCACGAGCCACGCACACACGCTGCTTCTCGCCGCCCGACAGCTGCGACGGCAGGTGGCGCAGCCGCGGCGCCAGACCGACGCGCTCGAGGGCCGCCGTGGCCTGCCGCCGATCGGCGAGCGAGTGGACGTGCTGGGCGAGCATCACGTTGTCGAGCGCCGAGAGGTAGGGGATGAGGTGGAACTCCTGGAAGACGAGGCCGACGCATTCGCGGCGATAGCGCGCGAGCGCCACGCCGGTGAGGTGCGAGACCTCCTCGCCGCCCACCTCGACGCTGCCACGGGTGGGACGGTCGAGGCCGGCGAGCAGGTTGAGCAACGTCGTCTTGCCCGAGCCCGAGGGGCCGGTGACCGACAGCCACTCACCCGCCGCGACCGTGAGGTCGAGCCCGTCGAGGGCCGCCACCGCGCCGTGGTGGCGGCTCACGCCGAGGAGGCGGACCAGCGGCTGCCCGCTCATCGCCCCGCCAGCAACGCTGCCGGCTCGAGCGTCCCCAGACGGCGCGTGGTGAGGCGCACGGTGAGAGCGAGCACGAGCACGGCGCCGACGAGCGCCGCGGCGGCCCCCCAGGCGCCGCCGCCGGCGGCCGCCCCCAGCAGCTCCCTACCGAGCTCCGCGGCGAGCGCCGCGCCGAGCAGGGAGCCGAGCATCCAGGCGAGCACCCCGGTGGCGAGGAGCTCGAGTGCCAGCAGGCGGGCCACCCAGGACCGCGTGTAGCCGAGAGCGAAGAAGAGAGCGATCTCGCGGCGCCGCGCCTGCAGCTGCGCCAGGCTTGCCGTGGCCAGGGTGCCGAGGGCGAGGAGAGCGGTGAGCGCGCCGGCGGCGGCGAGGATCCAGGTCAGCCGCGCCACCAGACGGGCGCGGGTGGTGGTGACGCGCAGCAGCGGTCGCGCCTCGGCGCCCGGCACGGCGTCCATCACCGCAGCCGCCACCGCCTCGACGCGGCGGGGATCGCACCGCACCTCGAAGCGCTGCACGAGTAGTGGGGTGGCGGCGCCTGCGGCGAGCGACGGGAGATCGACCACCAGGGCGCCGTCGAGCGCCTCGCCCGTGCGCAGCAGGCCGGTCACCCGGAGGACGCCGTACGGGGTGGCCGCCAGCGTGCCGAGCGCCACCCCACTGGCGCCGCCGGCGAGAACCTCGCCAGCCCCCGGCCAGCGGCCGTCGAGCGCCCACCCGCGGTGCAGCGCCAGCGCCGCCCGGGTGGTGGCGAGCAGCGCCGCCGACCTCCCGCCGAGCGGCAGCTCGCCGAGCTCGGCCCAGGGTGCGACCGCGGCGATGCCGGGGAGCCTGCGCAGCCGCTCCTGCTCCGCGGCCGGTAGACCCGCCGGTCCGCCCGCTTGCGGGCGGACCAGCAAGTTGACGCCCAGCTCGTCGCTGCTGGCGAGCGCGGCGTGCAGCCGGGCGCCGAGGCCGGCGGCGGCGGCCAGCGCAGCGGTCGCCGCCGCCATCGCCGTCAGCACCGTGAGCAGGTAACCCGGTCGGTGCCGGGCGCCGCCTACGAGCAAGCGCCCTAGCATCGTGACGCAGTCCTGGGGCGCCGGCAGCAGCCCATCACGGCTCGCCGCCGAGTGCCAGCGCCGGGGGCCGCCGCAGCGTGCGCAGCAGCGGCCAGGCGACACCGGCGGCGGCTACCAGCATGCCCGCCAGCACCACCAGCGGCAGCAGCACCACGTTCCAGGACGCCGTCATGCCGAGCGCGCCGGCCCGCACCGCGTGCGCCACCAGCAGGCCGAGGGCGCCCCCCACCGCGCCGCCGATGGTACCCAGCAAGAGGGTCTCCCCGAGGTAGAGAGAGAGCACCTGCCGCGGCTCGCTGCCGAGGGCGGCCAAGAGCGCCAGCTCGCCGCGACGATCGAGGATGCCGGCGGTGAGCGTGGCGGCGACGCCGAGCGCGGCCGCCAGCAGGACCAGGGCGGCGATGGCGAAGAGCGCCGACTCGAGCCTGCCGAGCAGCCGTGCGCTGGCGCTCGCCACCTCGCGCACCACCGCCGCCCGCGCGCCCGGCAGCGCCGCGCCGATCTGGTAGGCGATGGCGGAAGGGTAGGCGGTGCAGTACCAGGCGTCGTAGGCCTCGCGCGTCATCGTTGCCGGGTCGCGCGGGCCGAGCGACGTCTCGGGCACGGTGAGGGCGAACACCTCCGCCTCGCGGGCCGCCCCCGGCCGCCCGGCCAGACCCTGCGCGACAGCGAGCGACGCGAAGGCCTCGTCCTCCTCGCCGCCGCCGCCGGCGACGATACCGACGACGGCGAGGCGCCGGTGCACGCCTGCGAGCTCGACGTCGAGCGCGTCGCCGGCCCCCAGGTGGAGCGCCGCGGCGAGGCGTCTCCCGAGCACGACCTCGGCGCCGTCGTCGGCGGGCCAGCGTCCGGCGACCGGCAGGCTGGGGCGCACCGCTGGCAGGCCGTTGCGCCGGGCGGCGCCGGCGGTGGAGCGCTCGTCGAGCCCCGGGTGGTCGAACCAGGTGCCGACCAGCGTCGCCACCCGGCTGCCGGCGAGGCGCACCCGCAGGGGGTAGAGCGGCGCCACCGCCACCACGTTGTTGCGCCAGAAGATGGTGTCGAGGGCCGCGAGCTCGGCGACCGCGAAGGTGTCGCCCTGGGCGCTGATGCGGACATTGGCGCCGTAGGTGTCGAGGCTGCGCGCCAGGTCGTCGCGGGCTCCGAGGACGAGGTCGAGCAGCGCCGTGGCTCCCAGTGCGCCGAGCGCCACCACGCCGGCCGCCAGCAGCTTGCGGCGGGGCTCGTGGCGCAGCGAGGCGAGGAGCAGCCGCAGCGTCACGGCACTCAGTGGTGGCTCATGCCGCCGGCGTCGAACAGCGGTGCCTGCGTGGCGAGCGCGGCCACCGGCAGCGTCAGCCGTCCGCCTTCGACGGCGAAGGCGACCGGAATCGGGTTGCAGCCGCCGCCCTTGCCGATCGACGGCGGGTAGATGGCGGAGTGGCAATGGCGACAGAGGATCTCGCCGCCCTGCTGCACGTAGCCGTCGGCGCCGCAGATGACGCAGGCGTCGAAGGCTGCCACCGGCTTGCCGGGAGCGACCTCGAGCGCGATGAAGCGCACCTCGCGGCCGCCGATGGTGACCGCGTAGCGGTGCAGCTCACCATCGGCGAGCTCGCTGGTGGGGACGCTCACTCGCCCCGAGCGGTCGGCGACGAGGTGGACGGCGGGAGTCATCGCCGCCGGCTGCGAGTAGGCGACATCCATGCCCAGCAGCGACAGCACGGCGAGGCCGAGCCCGCAGGCCGCGACCCGCGCCCGCAGGGCTCGGCGCGCCTCGGCGCGGCGCAGCCGCTCCATCGCCGGGTTGGTGGCTGCCACCGCCGGTGCCGCGGCCCGCCCGGGCAGCGCCAGGGCGAGCAGGGGCAGGGCGAGGATGGCGAGCAGGAAGAAGACCTCGTTGCGCACCAGCGGTCCCACCGCCGCCATCGTCGCGCGGTTGGCCGGCAGGCGACCGGCCTCGGCGAGCTCGTGGTAGCCGTTGACCAGGAGCTGGACGACGAAGATGAGCAGCGCCACGGCGGTGACGCGGAGGAAGCGGGAGAGATCGATCCGCAGGCTGCCGCGGGCGAACAGCACGCCGAAGACGGTGGCGAGGGTGAGGCCGAGCAGCGAGCCGAGGAGGGCGGCGAGACCGGTGGTGGTGAGCGACACCGCGGCCAGGAAGAGCACCGTCTCCACACCTTCGCGGAAGATCATCAGGAAGGTGAAGAGGAAGACGCCACCGGCAACCGCGACGCCGCGGCGCTGGACGATGCGGCCGAGCGAGCCGCGGATCTCCCCGGAGATGTGGCGCGAGTGGCGCCACATCCACCACAGCATGCTGCACACGACGATCGCCGAAGCGAGGTAGAGCACGCCCTCGAAGAGCTCCTCGTCCACCGCCCAGGAGCGCAGGACGACGCCGCCGGCGAAGCTCGCGAGGACGGCGGCGCCGAGGCCCGCCCACACCCAGCGCAAGAGCTCCGCGCGTCCCTCCTTGCGCAGGAAGGCGACGATGATGGCCACCAGGAGGGCGGCCTCGATCCCTTCGCGAACGGTGATGATCAACGCCTCGAGCATGGCGCTCCTCGCTTGGGACCCCGGCGCTAGGCCTCGGCTCGCGGCGCGGTCTGGTCGCGGCACGCGTTGCAGAGGCCGAGTATCTGGAGCTGGTGGTGGGCCGGTGAAAACCCGTGGGCGCGGCAGATCTCCGCCTGCAGAGCGGAGATGCCGGGGCTGACGAACTCGACGACGCGTCCGCAAGCGGAGCAGACCAGGTGGTCGTGCTGCTGTCCGGGGTGCATGTGCTCGAAGACCTGGCCGCGAGCGCCCACGCGCTGCTTGCGCACCAGGCCGGAGCGCACCAGCAGCTCGAGCGTGCGATAGACGGTGGCGCGCGAGACGTCGTGGCCGCGCGCCCGCACCGCCGCGAGCAGCGCGTCGGCGTCGAGGTGCCCGTGCTGGCGGTAGATCTCTTCGAACAGCGCCAACCGCTCGCTGGTCAGGCGCAGCCCCTGCTCCCGCAGGTAGCCGGCGAACTGTTCTCGTTCCTGGAGCATGGCGGGCTCTTGAGACGAAGTCTCAAACCATCCGCATGCATTCTGGACAGCCACGGTCCTATTTGTCAAGTGTCGGTGGCAGCTGCGAGAACGCCTGCCGGTGGTGGCCGGATATGGCCAGTGCCCGTTTGCCCGTTCGGTGCCGCGAAGGTGGAGACTCGTCCCTCGTTTCGCGCTTCTCGAACCGAAGAAGCGACGCTTGGGTCCGCATCCCTGGCGTTCCAGACCGGCACGCTCCTAGCCTCATTGCTGTCTGGAGCTTTGGGGGCCGTGTCCAGGGCCCCCCCCTTTTTCATCCATGAGCGCGCGCAACGGCACCGCGATCAGCCAGCCCCAACTCCCGTGGGTGCTCGGCGTGCGGGCCCACGACGCGCTTCGTCAGGTGGCGCTCCCCGACGGCACCGTCATCCTCGGCTCGGCGCACAGCTGCGGCGTCGTCTTGCCCGGGCGTGACATCGCGCGCCAGCACGCCAAGCTCCTGCTGTCGCCGGAGCGGGCGCGGCTCTCGGTCTTCCCGCACGCCACTCCCGCGTGGCTCAATGGCGTGCAGGTCCGCGAGGCGGGCCTCGAGTCGGGGGCCTCGATCCAGGTGGGGGACGTGCATCTGACCCTTCATCGCACGGGCGACGACGACGAGGTGGAGACGGCCAGCGCCGCCCCGGCCGAAGCGGGCACGGACGCGGCTGCCGCCTCCGCACCGCTGGCGTTTCTCGAGACGCTCTGCCGCTGGGGGCTCCGCGGCCCGAGCTCGCTGCGCTCCGAGATGCTGGCGGGGCTCTGCCAGCAGCTGCGCGCCGAGGCAGGGTGTTGCTTCGTCGCCGAGCGCGGCTCGTCGCTCGGGTGCGTGGCCGCCTGGGGCGACCCCATGCCCGCCCTCGACGAGGCGGCGGCAGCGATCCTCGCGGGTCGCGAGCAGGTGGACGAGGTCACCATCAGCGCCGGCGTGGGCTGGGTGGCGGGGGGGTTCGCCACGCCCAGTGGCGCCGTCTTCGGCCTCCTCGTCCGCGGCAGCGACCTCCATCCCGCAGCGGCGGAGCTGGTACGGGTGGCGGCGCGGCTGTTCGGCCACGACTACTTCCGCGACCGCATCCACGGCACCCGCATGCAGGCACCGGTGCCGGTGCGCGGCCTGGTCTTCCCGCCCGACGTCGTCATCGGTCGTTCCCGCGCCATGCGCCGCCTCTACGAGGAGCTGGCCACCGTCGTCGACGGCGAGCTGCCCGTGCTGGTGCTGGGAGAGACCGGCGTCGGCAAGGAGCACATCGCGCAGGTGCTCCACGACTCCTCGGCGCGCCGCGATCGCGCCTTTGTCACCATCAACTGTGCGGCCATCCCTTCCGAGCTGCTCGAGGCCGAGCTCTTCGGTATCGAGCGCGGCGTCGCCACCGGCGTCAGCGAGCGCCTCGGCAAGTTCCGTGAAGCGCACCGCGGCACCCTCTTCCTCGACGAGATCGGCGAGCTCCCGCTGCCGCTGCAGGCGAAGCTGCTGCGCGTGCTCGAGGAGAAGAAGGTGCAACCGGTGGGCGGCCAGGCCGCCGCCGTCGATCTGCGCATCGTCGCCGCCACCAACGTGCCGCTCGACGAGGTCGCGGCGAGCGGACGCTTCCGGCTCGACCTCTTCCATCGCCTGGCCGGCTTCGTCGTCGAGGTGCCGGCGCTGCGCGAGCGTCCCGAGGACGTTCCCCTCCTCTTCGACCACTTCCTGCGCGTCGCGCGCCACCACGCCGTCCGCCTGCACCCCCAGGCGCTGACCGCCCTCGTGCGCCATCGCTGGAGCGGCAACGTCCGCGAGCTCCGCCACGAGGCGACGCGGGTCGGCGCCAAGGTGGGTGCGGCGGCGGAGATCGGCCTCGCCGACCTCTCGCCCGGGGTGGCAGCGGCGCTGAGCGGCGCCGTGCCGGCCGGCGCAGCGGGAGGCCGCGCCGCGGGCACTCTCGACGAGGAGCTGGCACGCATCGAGACGGCGCTGCTCGCCGCCGCCCTGCGCGAGAGCGGTGGCAACGTCAGCCACGCGGCGCTACGGCTCGGCATCTCCAGGGCCCGCCTGCGCCGCCGCGCCGCCGAGCTGGGCATCGGCCGCTAGGCGGGCGCGCGAGGGTCCGCGGACTGCCGCGCGGATGCGCCGTTGCGCCTCCGGTCGCGCTGGGCCAGCGTGTGCCATCTGACCGCGCCCTGCTGCACCGATCCGTGCCACCGCGGTGCGAATTGAACCCCGATTCAACACCTTGGCGCAGCAAGGGCGCCCGTCGCGAAGAGGCCATCCAAAGCCCTGAAGTGGCACCGGCCTTGCCCTTCCAGCCCGCGCAGCTTCCCAGGTCCGGAAGGAGGTGGTCGCCGCACGCATGCCCTGAAATCTCCAAGCGTCGAGTCATCAACCCCACGCATCACTGCGATATCGAAGAAGGAGAGCAATGCGACACCTCAAGCTTCTCGTTGCCGCCCTGGCCCTCGTGGCCCTGGCGGCCGCGCCCGCGCTGGCGCAGCTGCAGACCGGTAACCTCTACGGCACGGTGACCGACGAGCAGGGCTCCTCCCTGCCCGGCACGACCGTCACTCTCAGCGGCGGCGGCGCCCCGCAGGTGCAGGTGACCAACGCCCAGGGGCAGTTCCGCTTCCTCAGCCTCTCCCCCGGCTCCTACCAACTCAAGGCGGAGCTCGAGGGCTTCTCGACCATCGACTATCCGAACATCGTCATCAACATCGGGCGCAACACCCAGATCGAGGTGAAGCTGTCGGCGGCGGTCGAGGACGTCATCACCGTCACCGCAGAGAGCCCGCTGCTCGACGAGCGCCGCATCAGCACCGGCGCCACCGTCAGCCAAACCGAGCTCGAGAAGATCCCCACGGCCCGTGACCCCTGGGCCATCCTGCAGACCACGCCCGGCGTGCTCACCGACCGCATCAACGTCGGCGGCAACGAGAGCGGCCAGCAGTCGACCTACGTCGGCCCCGGCTCGAACGGCGACCAGGCGGTGTGGTCGGTGGACGGCGTCGTCATCACCGACATGGCGGCGCTCGGTTCCTCGCCGGCGTACTACGACTTCGACGCCTTCGAGGAGATGCAGGTGACCACCGGTGGCTCCGACACCACCCTCGCCACCGGCGGCGTGGTGCTCAACATGGTGACCAAGCGCGGCACCAACGAGTGGCGCGGCAGCGGTCGCTACTACGACACCGACAAGGGCCGGCAGGACGGCACCAGCTTCAGCAACAGCGAGCTGGGCAAGGCGGGCCCGTGGCGCAGCGGCAGCGCGGCCACCACCCCGCAGGCGCCGTTCCATGCCGGCAACCGCATCGTCAGCGTCAAGGACTACGGCGCCGAGGTCGGCGGCCCGATCGTCAAGGACCGCCTGTGGATCTGGGGCTCCTACGGCCGCACCAAGGTGAGCCTGCTGACGGTGGCCGACGTCAGCGACTTCACCGACCTCAAGACCAAGAACGCCAAGATCAACGCGCAGATCGCCGCCAACAACTCGGCGACCGGCTTCTACTTCGACAGCGACAAGGTGAAGATCGGCCGCAACGCCGGTCCCACCCGCCCCCAGGAGACCACCTGGGACCAGAGCCACTTCGGCGACAGCCCCACCGCCTACAAGCTCGAGGACACGCACATCTTCACCTCGAACTTCTACCTGACCGGTCTCTACTCGAAGGTCAACGGCGGCTTCCAGCTGGTTCCCGAGGGCGGCACCGCGCCCACCGACGCGGCCGCCACCGACGACAACGGCGGCGTCTGGCACAACAACTTCCTGCTCTACCAGACGGCCCGTCCGCAGGACCAGTACAAGCTCGACGCCAGCAACTTCTTCAACACCGGCAGCCTCAGTCACGAGCTCAAGTTCGGGGCCGGCTACCGCAAGGCCGAGGTGACCTCGCTCTCCCGTTGGCCGGGCCAGGGCTTCATCCTCGCCGGCCCGCTCGTCGGTCTACCCGACGGCGTCAACTACCTCGGCGCCGCCCGCGACAGCGGCCTGGCGGTGAAGCAGGAGTACACCGACCTCTACGCCCAGGACACCATGACGACGGGCAACCTGACGTTCAACGTCGGCCTGCGCTATGACAAGCAGAAGGCGACCAACCTGGCCGCCAGTGCTGCCCCCAACACCGCGTTTGCCAGCGTGCTGCCAGCGGTCTCCCAGGGCGGCTTCGACGCCGGCTTCGACTGGACCTCGATCACGCCGCGGCTGGGCCTCACCTACGCCCTGGGTGCCGAGCGCAAGACCCTCCTGCGGGCCAGCTACTCGCGCTTCGCCGATCAGCTCGGCGCCGGCTTCGGCACCTTCCTCAACCCGCTGGCGGTGCCCGGCTACGCCTACTTCTACACCGCGCAGGCCGTCGGAGCCGGGGGCGGCGCGGTGGACCCGAGCCAGATCATCGTCGGGCCGCAGAGCTTCAGCCCCAACGTCAACCCCTACACGGGGGCCCTCCTGACGTCGAACTCGGTCGACCCCGGCTTCGATCCGCCCCAGACCGACGAGCTGCTGCTCAGCGGCGAGCACGCGCTGTTGCCGGAGTTCGTGGTCGGCCTCAACCTCACCTACCGGCGGCTGACCGATCTCGCCGACCAGGATCTGCTGGTCTTCGACGGCTCTACGGCGACCTGCGATGACGACAACAACCCGCTCGAGTGCCCGGCCTTCGCCCCCGGCAACCTGTCCTCGATCGGCCGGCGCGCCACCGCGGCTGACTTCATCCCACAGACCAGGATCCAGCCGCTGCCCGACGGCACCACCCGTACCATCACGTTCTACTCGCTGCGCGACGGGGTCAGCACTCGTGGCGGCTCCTTCCTGCACAACGGCAACAACGAGCAGACCTACAAGGGCGCGTCGCTGACCTTCAACAAGCGGCTCGCCAATCGCTGGATGCTGCGCGGCAACTTCACTTACTCCGACTGGTACTGGAGCAACGTCCAGGATGCCGAGAACCCGACCCTCACCCTTGCCGGCGTCGGCAGCGGCACCAGCCCGGGCGGCAACGTGCGCGACGGCGACCCGGTGCTGCAGGGCTCGGGCACGGGCTCGGGCAGCAAGGGCGGCGTCTACATCAACAGCAAGTGGTCATACAGCATCAACGGCCTCTACCAGGTGATGCCCGATCGCCCGTGGGGCTTCAACGTGGCCATGAACCTCACTGGCCGCCAGGGATATCCGATCCCCTATTTCTGGCGGTCTCCTCAGCAGTTCGCGCGGGAGAACTTCACCCAGACCAACGTCCAGGTCACCGATGGCCAGGACGAGTTCCGCCTCGACGACGTCCACATCGTCGATGCCCGCATCGAGAAGGAGTTCACCTTCAGCGACGTCGGTCTCACGATCGGGGCGGACGTGTTCAACATCTTCAACGAGGCCTACGTCCTGCAGCGCCAGCACCGGCTGTCGCGCTCGACGTCGGACGACGTGCTGGAGATCACCAGCCCGCGGATCATCCGCATCGGCGCCCGACTCAGCTTCCGCTGAGCAGGGCCACCTAGGAGCCTCGAGCGCCGCCGGGGATGGCCCCGGCGGCGCTTTGCGTTGCTCGTCGAGCGCGAGGTGTCCGCAGCCGCGACGCCCCGTCCCGTGAGCGACCGCCAGCGAGTCGCCCGCCTCTGCCGCGACCGCCTGCTGCGCGACCTCGTCGCGGGCACCGGGCTTGCGTCCGTCAATCCCCCACGGGGTGACATCGACGTGACCGCCAGGCAGCGCTGCGAGGGAATTCTCCGGCCGGCCCCCTCAAACGAGGGATGAGTGACGGCCCTCGTCCGCGGCGCTGCCCTCTGGTGCATTCGGAAGGCAACCTTCTCCTCGTTCGGGAGTAAGAGAAGGGATGGAGAGTCGGTACGAGGTCCGCATGGCACATGAGACGAGTGGAGGCGACAGCGGCGAACCTGGCGACGACAACGACGAGGAGATGAACATCAACGATCCACACCTTGTGGTTGCCGAGCAACCCGACCGTCCCCTCGGGCTGCCGGCCCCCCCGCGCTACCTCACCCGCCTCTCGGTTCGCGTCGGCGAGCGCTTCGTCCTGCTCAAGCTCGACGAGATCCGCTGGATCGAGGCGGCTGGCAAGTACGTCCGCGTGCACGCTGCCAGCCACGTCTACACGCTGCGCGACAGCCTCGGCCGCCTGGGTTCCCTGCTCGACCCGGAGCGCTTCCTGCGCATCAGCCGCGACGCCATCGTCAACCTCGACCAGGTGCGGGCGATCGAGACCTGGTTCCATGGCGACTACCAGCTGAAGCTCGACGGCGGCGAGACCCTGCGCTCGACCAAGAGCTTCCGCGAAGACCTCAAGCGGCTGCTCCAGCGCCGGCCGCGGAACGGCTAGCCCGAACCGCCTGCGGCGGGTCGCCGCCGCCTGCCCTGCTCGGCCTGCGCTGGCCGTCAGGGTGTAGCGAGGCCAGCCCGGCTGGCCGGCCCATAGGCCGCTGGCGGGCTGTTGACAGAGCGCAGTGAAAGCGCTTACAGTCACCAAACTGTAACCGCTTACACGGAGGCCTGTCACGGCCCACCGCTCCTCCCGTCCGCCGTCTGCCGCCGCTCGCGCCAAGGGGCCGTTGGCGGTGGCGTCGACAGCCGCCGAAGCCTCGCGCACCCCCTCCATCTACGAGGTCGCGCGCGCCGCGGAGGTGTCGGTGGCCACCGTGTCGCGGGCGCTCAACGGCAAGGGCCCGGTGCGTGCCGAGACGCTGCAGCGGGTGCGCGACGCGGTGGCGCGCCTCGGCTACGTGCCGCACAGCGCGGCGCGCAGCCTCAGCACCCGGCGCACCATGTCGATCGGCGTCCTGCTCCCCGACATGCACGGCGAATTCTTCTCCGAGCTGGTGCGGGGTATCGACCTCGCCGCGCGGACGGCGGGCTACCACCTGCTGGTCTCGGGCTCTCACAGTGACGCCACCGAGACCGCCGCCCTGCTGCAGACCCTGCACGGCCGCGTCGACGGTCTCGTCCTGATGACGCCCGGTCTCGGTGGCGCCTGGCTGCAGGACGCGCTGCCCCGCCGCCTGCCGGTGGTGCTGCTCAACGACGACGGCGTCGACGGCAGGCACGACTCGCTGCGCATCGACAACCGGCAGGGGGCGCGGCTCGCCGTCGACTACCTGCTCGGCCTCGGCCACCGGCGGGTGGCCTTCATCGCCGGGCCGGCTGGCAACTCCGACGCCACGGACCGCCTGGGCGGCTACCGCGAAGCGCTGCGCGCCAGCGGCATCGCGGCAGAGCCCGCGTGGGAGCTCGGAGGCGACTTCGGCGAGGAGTCGGGGGCGCACGCCGGCGCTGGCATCGCCGGGCTGGTACCACGGCCGACCGCCGTCTTCGCCGCCAACGACTCGATGGCGATCGGCTGTCTCGCGGCGTTGCGCGAGCGCGGCCTGCGCGTGCCCGCGGACGTCTCGCTGGTCGGCTTCGACGACATCCCCATCGCCCGCTACGTCACGCCGCCGCTGTCGTCGGTGCACGTTCCCATCGCCGAGCTCGGCACGCGCGCCATGGAGCGGCTGCTGCAGGTGGTGGAACGCGACGGCGAGCGCGAGCGGCGCCACGACACGATCGCGACGACCCTGGTGGTGCGCGCCTCCTGCGCGCCCCCGCCCGATCCCGAGCAAGTCGGACAAAGGAGAGTGGAGTCATGAGACGAATGACGCAGTGGCTGTGGTGCTGGGTGCTGCTCGCGGTGACTCTCGCCGGCTCCGCCGCCGCGCAGTCGGCGGCGACGGCGACCATCCGCGGCAAGGTGCAGGACGAGTCGGGGACCGCCCTCGCCGGCGCCGAGATCAACGCCGTGGGCACGGCCTCGGGCTTCGTGAAGACGGTGAAGGCGGGAGCGGACGGCAGCTTCGTGCTCGGCGGTCTCACTCCCGGCGAGTACGCGATCGCGGTGTCGGCCGCCGACCTCGAGCCGCAGACCGAGACGGTCACCGTGCTGGTGGGACAGAACCTCAACATCATCTTCACCCTCAGCAAGACGCAGGTGGTCAACGAGTCGATCGTCGTCATCGGCGAGCAAGCGGTCGACACCCGCACCCCGGAGGCGGCGACCAACGTCACCCGGCAGCAGATCGAGAGCCTGCCCCAGGACAGCCGCAACTTCCTCAACTTCGCCGCCCTCGCCCCCGGTATCCGGCTCTCCTCCGACCCCCAGCGCAAGACCATCGCCAGCGACGCCCAGCAGCCCGAGCAGACCAACATCTTCATCGACGGCGTCAGCTTCAAGAACGACGTCCTCCAGGGCGGCAACGTCGGCCAGGATTCGAGCCGCGGCAACCCCTTCCCGCAAAACGCGGTGCAGGAGTTCCGGGTGATCACCCAGAACTTCAGCGCCCAGTACGAGAAAGCCTCGTCGGCGATCATCTCGGCGGTGACCAAGTCGGGAGGCAACGATCTCCAGGGTGAGGCCTTCTGGTTCTACCAGCCGAAGGCCTGGGTGTCGGAGCTGCCGAAGGGGTTCCAGTACTCCACCCTCACCACCAACAAGGACTACAAGCGCAACCAGCCCGGCCTCTCGCTCGGTGGACCGATCGTCAAGGACAAGCTGCACTTCTTCGTCTCCTACGAGCGCGACGACGAAGATGCGACGACGCCGGTCAACATCGGCAACGCCGCCTTCGCCTCGCAGTTCGGCTCCTTCGTCGGCACTTTCCCGAGCTCGTTCAAGCAAGACCTCGCCTTCGGTAAGCTGTCCTGGCAGCCGGCGACCAACCAGCTCCTCGACTGGAGCGGCAGCTACCGCAAGGAGCACGAGACGCGCGACTTCGGCGGCACCACCTCCTTCCAGTCGGCCACCGACCTGCGCAACTGGGTCTACAGCAGCAGCCTGCGGCACCAGTGGAACAACGACCGCGCGCTCAACGAGGCGACGCTGTCGTGGCAGGACTACGCCTGGAACCCGCGGCCGCTGCGCCCCGAGCTGGTGGGCCAGGACTTCCAGGGCGTCATCCGCGTCGGCGGCAACAGCACCGAGCAGAAGTTCGACCAGAAGCGGCTCGAGCTGCGCGACGACTTCAACCTGCCGCCGTTCCATGCCGGCGGCGAGCACAGCATCCAGGTGGGCGGCAACCTCGACCACCTCAACTACGACGTCACCAAGTTCCTCAACGGCAACCCGGTCTACCACTACCGCAACGACCCCGGCAACGGCTTCACCTTCGCGCAGCCCTTCGAGGCGGAGTTCGGCTTCGGCAACCCCAACCTGTCGCTGAGCAACAACGAGTACGGCGTCTACGGCCAAGACAACTGGGCCGTCAATCCGCGCCTCACCGTCACCCTCGGCCTGCGCTGGGACTACGAGACCGACCAGCTCGACGACAGCTACGTGACCCCGGCCAACATCGTCGCGGGCCTCACCGGCAAGGTCGACCCCAGCTACTTCTCCAACGGTCACAACCGCGCCCAGTACAAGAACGAGCTCCAGCCGCGGCTCGGCTTCTCCTACGACCTGCACGGCGACGGCCGCTCGGTGGTGTTCGGCGGCGCCGGGCGCTACTACGACCGCCTCTTCCTCAACGCCACCCTCGACGAGCGCTACCGCCTGCGCTATCCGGTCTATCGCATCGAGTTCTCCCCCGATGGCCGGCCGGGCACCATCCAGTGGAACGACAGCTACCTCACCCCGGCGGGGCTGCACGCCCTCATCGCCTCGGGGCAGACCAGCCCCGAGATCTACCTGCTCAACAACAACACCAAGCCGCCCTACTCGAACGAGGTCAACCTCGGCTACCGCCAGGCGCTGGGCAGCTGGATCGGCTCGGTGAGCTACAACTACGTGCGCGGCTACCGCGCCTTCACCTGGCTGTCGGCGAGCGGTATCTGCTGCTCGGCGCTGGTGCCGGGCTTCGGCAACGTCATCATCTCGGATCCCGAGGGCAAGGACACCCGTTTCAACGGCGTGTTCCTCGTCCTCGACCGCCTCTACGGCCATAACTGGGGCGCCCATCTGGCGTGGACGCACGGCAAGGCGGAGCAGACCGGCAACGACCTGTTCAGCCTCGACTTCCCGAGCGCCGCCGCCTACGGCTGGCACGAAGTACCGGGGACCCAGCGCGACACCATCAACGCCAACGGCATCTTCGGGCTGCCCTGGGACGTCCGTTTCAGCACCAGCGTTTCGCTCGGCAGCGGTGCCGCCTTCAACGTGCTCGACTTCTCCCAGGGCTTCGATCTGGCGGCGCGCGAGCAAACGCATCCCTTCTCGCGCTCGATCCGACCGCCCAAGACCTGGGGCTTCGCCGAGCGCTCCGTCGACTTCCGACTCGAGAAGGCCGTCCCCATCGGCTCGGCCTCGGTGGCGGTGATCGGCGAGGTCTTCAACGCCTTCAACTGGGCGAGCTACGGCTGCCTCAACAACTTCATCCCGCCGGAGGGAAACCCCAGCTTCGGCGACCCCGGCTGCGTCACCAACCTCGGCCGTCGCGAGCAGGTGGGGCTGCGGGTGAGGTTCTGATCTAGTCGGCCGGGGCCACGCGTCGTGGCCCCGGCCAACCCTTCCGGCCGGCGGGCCGTCGTCCCGCTGCGAGCCCGCGGCATCCAGCTCAGGTGAGGTGGGTGTGACGGGCTGCCCGCGGGCGAGCCGCGCGGTCCGTCACACCAGCGACGCTCCGTGGCCCGCTACGGGGGTCGCCGCCGCAGCTAGCATCGACCGTGAGATGAGACCCTGCACCGCCGCCCTCCTGCTCTCCCTGGCCGCCCTCGCCGGCGCCTGCGCGGGCGACGCCCGCAGGCCGGCGTCCGAGGCCTCGACCCCCGGTCCCGCGGTGGCGGCGGCCGCCTTCGTCCCCAGCGGCGAGCAGGCCGCCTTCCTCGACGACCTCGAGCAGCGCACCTTCCGCTTCTTCTGGGAGCTCGCCGACGCCCACACCGGCTTGGTGCCCGACCGCTGGCCCACCAAGGCGTTCGCCTCGGTGGCGGCCACCGGCTTCGGCCTCACCGCCTACCCGGTC
Organism: Thermoanaerobaculia bacterium; assembly: GCA_963837455.1. Taxonomy (GTDB): domain Bacteria; phylum Acidobacteriota; class Thermoanaerobaculia; order Multivoradales; family JAIOJS01; genus DASYQD01. Next base: position 1,794,629 of record CAWINM010000001.1, read on the forward strand.
GGCGTCGAGCACGGCTGGATCACCCGCGAGCAGGCCCGCGAGCGCGTGCTGCGCACCCTGCGCTTCCTGTGGGCGGCGCCCCAGGGGCCGCAGGAATCGGGCGTTGCCGGCTACCACGGCTTCTTCTACCACTTCCTCGTCCCCGAGACAGGGATGCGCTTCGAGCGGGTGGAGCTCTCCACCATCGACACCACCTTCCTGCTCGCCGGCGCCCTCTTCTGCGGTGAGTACTTCGACCGCGACGAGGCCGGCGAGCGCGAGATCCGCCAGCTCGCCCGCTCGCTCTACGAGCGCGTCGAGTGGGACTGGGCACGCCCGCGGCCGCCGCGGGTGGGGATGGGATGGCAGCCCGAGGAGGGGTTCATCGAGTCCGACTGGCACGGCTACGACGAGGCGATGCTGCTCTACCTGCTGGCCCTCGGCTCGCCCACCCACGCCGTCGACCCGGCGGCCTGGCAGGCGTGGACGAGCAGCTACGAGCTCCTCCCCTTCGAGGGCTACGAGTACGTCGCCTTCGCGCCGCTCTTCGGCCACCAGTACAGCCACCTCTGGGTTGACTTCCGCGGCCTCCGCGACGCCTACATGCGCGGCAAGGGGCTCGACTACTTCGAGAACTCGCGGCGCGCCACGCTCGCGCAGAGGCAGTGGGCGATCGACAACCCGCGTCACTGGCAGGACCTCGGCCCCGACGTCTGGGGGGTCTCCGCCTGCGACGGGCCCGCCGACGTGCGCCTGCCGGTCGACGGCGAGCGGCGCCTCTTCTTCACCTACGCGGGGCGCGGCGTGGGCGCTGACTTCATGAACGACGACGGCACCCTCACTCCCACCGCTGCCGGTGGCTCGGTCCCCTTCGCGCCCGAGGTGGCGGTGCCGGCGCTGCTGGCGATGCGGACGCGCTACGGTGCCCCGTTGTACGGGAGGTACGGCTTCCTCGATGCCTTCAACCCCACCTTCCGCTACGACGTACCGGTGCACCACGGCCAGGTGGTGCCCGGCGTGGGCTGGTTCGACACCGACTACCTCGGCATCGACCAGGGACCGATCCTGGAGATGATCGAGAACTACCGCAGCGGCCTGGTGTGGCGCGTGATGCGTCGCAGCGCCGCCCTGCGGAGCGGGTTGGTGCGGGCGGGCTTCACCGGCGGCTGGCTGGAGGACAAGTGACGCCGCGAATGCCGGGCGTCCGGCACCGCCTCGCGCCAGCGATGGTGGCCTGCGCCCTGCTCGCCGGCTGCGGCGCCGGTCGCCAGGCGCGGCAGGTGGTGCGCTTCTGGGGGTTCGGCCGCGAGGGCGAGGTGGTGCGCGACATGGTGCCCGAGTTCGAGCGCCGCCATCCCGGCGTGCACGTCGACGTGCAGCAGATTCCGTGGACGGCGGCGCACGAGAAGCTGCTCACCGGCTTCGTCGGCCACGCCACGCCCGACGTGGCGCAGCTGGGCAACACCTGGATCGCGGAGCTCGCGGCCCTGCACGCGCTGGCCCCGCTCGACGATCGCCTCGCTGCCACGCCGGCGCTCGCCGGCGCCGACTTCTTCGCCGGCGTCTGGGACAGCAACGTCGTCGACGGCGTCACCTGGGGGGTGCCCTGGTACGTCGACACCCGCCTGCTCTTCTACCGGCCCGACCTCGTAGCGCAAGCGGGCGCCTCCTGGCCGCCGCGTAGCTGGGGCGAGTGGCGGCAAGCGATGGCGCGCGTCGCGCTGGCAGGCGGCGCCGATCACTTCGCCATCCTGTTGCCCATCGATGAGTGGGCGCAGCCGGTAATCCTCGGCCTGCAGAACGGTGCCGACCTGCTGGCCGACAACGGCACCCGCGGCCACTTCCGCGACCCCCGCTTCCGCCGCGCCATGGCCTTCTACGTCGACCTCTACGGCAGCCGGCTGGCGCCGCCACTCGACGCCTCCGGGCTGGTCAACCTCTACCAGCAGTTCGCCGAGGGGTACTTCGCGATGGTGGTCACCGGGCCGTGGAACCTCGGGGAGTTCAAGCGGCGGCTGGCGGCCGCCGACCAGAGGCGCTGGGCCACCGCGCCGCTGCCGCCCCCCGACGCGGGAATGCCGTACCCGGGAGCCTCGATCGCCGGCGGCTCGAGCCTGGTGCTGTTCCGCCGCGCCCACCATCCCGACGCCGCCTGGCAGTGGGTGGAGTTCCTCTCGGAGCCGGCCCAGCAGGCGCGCTTCTACGCCCTCACCGGCGACCTTCCGGCGAGGCGCTCGGCGTGGCGTGGCACCGACCTCGCCGCCGACCCCAAGGCCGCCCCCTTCCTCGTCCAGCTCGAGCACGCGGTGCCCCTGCCCAAGGTACCCGAGTGGGAGCGCATCGCCACCCGCGTCGCCGACCGCGCCGAGCAGGTGGTGCGTGGCGGCACGAGCCTCGACGCCGCCCTCGCCGGCCTCGACGCGGACGCCGATCGTATCCTCGAGAAGCGGCGCTGGCTGCTGGCGCGCGAGCGCCAGCGGGGGCCGGGGTGAGCCCGCGTCGCCTCCGCACGGCGCGCAGCGAGGCCAGCCGGGAGGAGCTGCGCGGCAGCCGCGCGGAGGTCTGCGCGGCATGGTGGCTGCTGGCACCGGCACTTGCCGCCATCCTCGCCTTCTTCGCCCTGCCCCTGCTCGCGGCGCTGGCGCTTTCCGCCACCGACTTCGACATCTACGCCATCGCCGACCCCACCGCGGTGCGCTTCGTCGGGCTCGGCAACTACGCGCGTCTCCTGCACGACCCGCTGTTCTGGCAGGCGCTGCGCACCACCCTCGTCTACGTCGGCCTCGGGGTGCCGCTCACCCTCGGCGCCGCGCTCGGGGGCGCGCTGCTGCTCGAGGCGCGGCTGGCGCGCTTCCGCAGCGTCCTGCGCACCATCTTCTTCGCCCCGGTGGTGACGACGCTGGTGGCGGCGGCGGTGGTGTGGCACTACCTCTACCATCCCCGCTACGGGCTCTTCAACCACCTGCTCGCCCTCGTCGGCCTGCCCCCCGTCGACTGGCTGGGCAGCCCCGGCTGGGCGATGGTGGCGATCACCCTGCTCGCCGTTTGGCGCAGCTTCGGCTACGCGCTGGTGATCTACGTGGCCGGCCTGCAGTCGATCCCGCGTTCGCTCTACGAGGCGGCGCAGCTCGACGGCGCCGGGCGCTGGCGACAGTTCCGCGACGTCACCTGGCCGCTGCTCGGGCCGACGACGCTGTTCGTGGCGGTGATCACCACCGTGGGGCTCTTCCAGGTGTTCGCCGAGCCCTACGTGATGACCCGCGGCGGGCCGCTCAACGCCACCACCTCGGTGGCCCTGCTCATGTACCAGCAGGGCTTCCGCTGGTGGAGCATGGGCAACGCGGCGGCAATCGCCTTCGTGCTCTTCGGCCTGGTGCTCGCCGCCAGCGCGGTGCCGGCCCTGCTGCAGCGGCGGAGGCAGGCGTGACGCCGGCGCTGCGGCGCCCCGCCACGGCCCTCGCCGTCAACGGCGCGCTGTGGCTGCTCGCCCTCCTCACGGCGCTGCCGCTGCTGTGGATGGTCTCCGCCTCGCTGATGCCCACCGGTCAGGCGATGTCGCTGCCGCCGCGGCTCCTCCCCGCGCACCCCACGCTGGTGCACTACCGCGACCTCTTCTCCCGGCTCTCGCTCGGCCGCGCCTTCGGCAACAGCCTGGTGCTCGCCACCAGCATCACCGCCATCTCGCTGCTCTGCAACTCGATGGCCGGCTACGCCTTCGCCAAGCTGCGCTTCCGTGGGCGCGGCCGGCTGTTCGCGCTCCTGCTGGCGACGCTGGTGGTGCCGCCGCAGGTGACGGTGCTGCCGCTCTTCCTCGAGGTGCGTGGCCTCGGCCTCGTCAACTCGTTCGGCGGCGTCATCGTCGCCGGCATCGCCACCGTCTTCGGCATCTTCCTCATCCGTCAGCTCGCCCTCGGCATCCCCGACGAGCTGCTCGACGCGGCTCGCCTCGACGGCGCTTCCGAGCTGCGCATCTACTGGACGATCGTGCTGCCGCTGCTGCGGCCGATCCTCGTGACTCTCGGAGTGTTCACCTTCCTCTCCGCCTGGAACGACTTCATGTGGCCGTTGACGGTGCTCACCGACGAGAGCAAGTACACGCTGCCGCTGGCGCTCGCCAGCCTCTCGGGTGAGCACGTCCAGGACACCGAGCTCATGCTGGCGGGATCGGTGGTCACCGTGCTGCCGGTGCTGCTGCTCTTCCTCGCCGTGCAGCGGCACTACATCGAGGGGATCCTCATGGGCGGGGTCAAGGAGTGAGGGCCCCTCGCCTCCTCGCCTGGCTGGCGGTGCCGGCCCTGGTCGCCGCCGGGCCTCCGACGGCGACGCATCCGGCGCTCGACCCGGCGAGCTGGACGGCGGCGCCCGCGGCCGGCGTCGAGATGGCGCTGGCGGCCGACGCCGGTCCGGGGGGCTCCCCCGCGCTGCGCATCGACTACGACTTCCACGGCCACGCCGGCTGGGTGGCGGCCCGCCAGCCACTCGATCTCGAGCTGCCCGCGCACTACGAGCTGCGCTTCGTGCTGCGCGGCAGCGGGCCGCCCAACAACCTCGAGGTCAAGCTCGTCGACCCCTCGGGTGACAACGTCTGGTGGCACGTCGACCGCGACCGCGAGTGGCCGCGGCAGTGGACCGCCGAGCGCATCCGCCAGCGACAGGTCACCTTCGCCTGGGGCCCGTCCGGGGGCAACGAGCTGCGCCACGTCGGCGCCCTCGAGCTGGCGATCTCGGCCTCCGCCGGCGGGCGCGGCAGCGTCTGGGTGGCGGGTCTCGAGATCGTCCCCGTCGAGCCGCCGGCCGCGACGCCCGGGCCGTTGCGCGCCGAGGGCACGAGCGCCGCGCCGGGTCATCCGGTCGCCGCTGCCGTCGACGGCGACGAGCACACCTCGTGGCGTCCCACCTCCTCCGCCGTCGACGGCGAGCTGCGGGTCGACCTCGGCGGGCTGCGCGAGCTCGGCGGCGTGACCCTGGTGTGGGAACCCACCCACGCCCCGCGCCACTTCCGGCTCGAGCTGTCGAGCGACGGCAGGGAGTGGGGGGAGGGGCGCGAGGTGACGCTCGGTGGCGCTCGCCGCAGCCACTTCCGGACGCCCGACGCCGAGGCGCGCTTCCTGCGCATCCAGCTCCCCGCCGACGCCGGGTGCCCGGGGATCTGCGGCCTCGCCGAGGTGCGGGTGCGCCCGCTCTCCTTCGGCGCCGGCGACAACGACCTCTTCACCGCCCTCGCCGGCGAGGAGCCGCGCGGCACCTACCCGCGGGGCTTCAGCGAGGAGACCTACTGGACGGTGGCCGGCGTCGCCGGCGACCCGCAAGAGTCGCTGGTCTCCGAGGACGGTGCCGTCGAGCTCGGCGAGCGCGGTTTCAGCCTCGAGCCGGCGCTGTTCCTCGGTGACCGCCTCCGCACCTGGGCCGACGTCACCGCCACCCAGGCGCTCGCCGATGGGGAGCTGCCGATCCCCACCGTCACCTGGCAGGTCGGCGCGGCGGCGCACGCCCTGGCGCGGCTCGAGGTGACGGCGCTCGCCGCCGGCAGCGCCGGCGACTCGTCGCTACTCGTGCGCTACCGGCTGGTCAACGAGTCCGGGGCGCGGCTACGCGGCCGGCTGTTCGTGCTCGCCCGCCCCTTCCAGGTCAACCCGCCCTACCAGTTCCTCAACCTCGCCGGCGGCGTCGCACCGCTCCGCCGTCTCGCCTGCACCGCCGACGGGCTGGCGGCGGCGACGAGGACGCCACGCCGGGAGGTGCCCGTGCGCGCCGCGCCGGCGCCGGACGCCTGCGGCGTCCTGGCCTTCGACGAGGGACGGATCCAGGACCTGCTGGCGAACGCCGAGATCCCCGCCGCAGCGGCGGTCGAGGACCCGGTGGGCTTCCCCTCGGCGGCAATGGCCTGGGACGTCGACACCCCCGCCGGCGGCGCCCTCGATGCGGTCGTCGCGGCCCCGCTCTCCGGCGACGGTGGCGAGGCGCTGCCCGCCCTCGTCGCCCACGGCGCCGCCGCCTTCGCGACGCTGGCGCAGGCCACCGCCGCGAGCTGGCACCAGCAGCTCGACCGCGTCGGGCTCGACCTGCCCGAGGTGGCGGCGCCCCTGGTGCGCTCGCTGCGCGCCAACCTCGGCTTCGTCGAGATCCACCGCGACGGCGCGGCGCTGCAGCCGGGCTCGCGCGCCTACGCCCGCTCCTGGATCCGCGATGGCGCCCTCACCGGCGCCGCCCTGCTGCGCCTCCGCCACGAGCAGATCGTCGCCGCGTTCGCCGAGTGGTTCGCCGGCTACCAGTACCCCGACGGCAAGGTGCCCTGCTGCGTCGACCACCGCGGCGCCGACCCGGTGCCCGAGAACGACAGCCACGGCGAGCTCATCCACCTGATCGCGGAGACCTATCGCTTCACGCGCGACCGCGCCTTCGCGCAGCGGCTCTTCCCGCACGTCGAGGGCGCGGTCGAGGCCATCGAGGCGTTGCGCCAGGAGCGTCGCACGCCGGAGTACGAGACGCCCGCGAAGCTCGCCTTCTTCGGCCTGCTTCCCGAGTCGATCAGCCACGAGGGCTACTCCGCCAAGCCGGTGCACTCCTACTGGGACGACACCTTCGCCTACCGCGGCCTCGACGATGCCGCGGCGCTTGCGGCGGCGCTCGGGCGCGCCGACCTGGCAACGAGCTGGGGGGCGCGACGCGACGAGCTTCGCGCCGACCTCCTCGCCTCGATCGCCCGCGTTCGCGACCAGCACCGCCTCACGACGCTGCCGGCGAGCGTCGAGCTCGCCGACTTCGACTCCACCTCGACGACGGCGATGCTCGACCCCGGCGGCCTGCTTCCCTTCCTCCCCGCCGACGCCGTCGACGCCACCTTCGAGCGCTTCTGGCGCGAGCTCGCCGCGCGCCGCGACGGCAGCAAGGAGTGGGACGCCTACACGCCCTACGAGATCCGCCACGTCGGCAGCTTCGTGCGGCTGGCGGTGGCCCGCCGCGGCGGCACAGCGGGCGGCGAGGGGCCGGACTGGGAGGCGCGCGCCCACCAGCTGCTCGCCTGGTACCTCGCGGACCAACGGCCTCCGGGGTGGAACGGCTGGCCCGAGGTGGTGCGTCGCGACTACCGCCAGAGCGGCTTTCTCGGCGACCTGCCGCACGGCTGGGTGGGCTCGGACTTCATGCGCTCGCTGCTCGACCTCTTCGCCTTCGAGCGCGCCGACCACGCCCTGGTGCTCGGCGCCGGCGTGCCGGTGGAGTGGCTGGTACGCCCGCAAGGGGTGGCGGTGCGCGACCTGGGGACGCCGTGGGGGCCGCTCGGCTACACGCTGACGGCGCAGCGCGGCGGCTATCGATTCACGGTGAGCGGCGGCCTCGAGGTGCCGCCGGGTGGGCTGGTGCTGGTACCGCCGGCCCCGGCGCCCGCGCAGGGCGCCCTCCTCGACGGCCGGCCGGTGGCGCTGGCGGCGGATGGCACGGTGGTGGTGCATCAGGTGCCCGCCGTCGTCGACTTCCTCGTCGCCAGCGGCGGGCAGGAGCGGCTCGATGGACGCTGAACGTCGTCTTCCCGGCATGGGCCTCGCCGGCGTGCCTCCCGGCCGCTACGGGCACTTCAGCGCCGACGGCCGCGAGTACGTGATCACCAACCCGCGAACGCCGCGCCCGTGGGCGAACGTCATCGCCAACCCGCGCGTCGGCCTCGCGGTGTCGCAGACCGGCAGCGGCTTCTCGTGGATCGACAACTCACAACTGGCCGTGCTCTCGCGCTGGCAGCAGGACCTCGCCGAGGACCGCTCGGGGCGCTTCCTCTACCTCTGGGACCGCGACGCCGACGAGGTGTGGTCGGTGGCTCCCGCGCCCTGCTGGAGCCGCTACGAGCGTTTCGCCTGCCGCCACGGTCTCGGCTACACCACCTTCGAGAGCGAGCGCCTGGGGGTGCGCGCCGTCTGGACGCTGGCGGTCGACGGCGAGGAGACCGTGGAGCTCTGGCGACTGCGTCTCGAGGAGATCAGCGGGCGGCCGCGACGGCTCGCCGTCATCGCCTACCTGGAGTGGAACCTCGGCCTCGCGCCGGCGCCGCGTCGCGAGTTCCAGAAGCTGTTCCTGGAGACGCGCCACGACCCCGGCACCCGAGCCGTCGTCGCCGGCAGCCACATGTGGGACCTGCCGTCGAAGCGCTGGGGACACTGGAACCGCGACTTCCCTTACTGGAGCGCGCTGGCGGCGGCGCAGCCGGTGGCGGCGGCCGAGGGGGACAAGGCGGCCTTCCTCGGCCGCTACGGGGAGTGGCAGCGCCCGCGGGCGCTGCAGCGCGACGAGGCATGGCGCGGTGTCTTCGGCCGCCACCACGACCCCATCGCCGCGCTCTCCTGCCCCGTCGAGCTCGAGGCCGGTGCGGTCTTCGACGGTGGCTTCGTGCTCGCCACCGACACCGACCCGCCGGGGTCGCTGGCGCTCGCCAGCCGCTTCGCCGACGCCGCGGCGATGGACGCCGCCATCGCCGGCGCCGTGGCCGGCTGGCAGGAGCGGCTCGCCGGCCACCGCATGGAGACCCCGGAGCCGGCGCTCGACGCGCTCGCCAACGACTGGTTGCGCTACCAGGCGATCTCGGCGCGGATCTTCGGGCGCGCTGGCTACTACCAGCAGAGCGGCGCCTACGGCTTCCGCGACCAGCTGCAGGACTCGCAGGTGTGGCTCACCATCGAGCCTTCGCGTTGCCGGCAGCAGATCGCCCTGCACGCCGCCCACCAGCTCGCCGACGGCTCCGTCTACCACTGGTGGCATCCGCTCTCCGAGACCGGGCACGTGACGCGGATGAGCGACGACCTGCTGTGGCTCGCCTTCGTCAGCGCCAGCTGGCTCAAGGAGACCGGCGACTTCGCCATCCTCGACGACACCATTCCCTTCCTCGACGCTCCCGCGGCGCCGCTGCTCGAGCACGTCGAGCGCGCCTTCGAGCGCGTCTTCGCGCGCACCAGCGAGCGCGGCCTGCCGTTCATCGGCGCCGGCGACTGGAACGACGGCCTCTCGGCGGTGGGGCTCGGCGAGCGCGGCGAGTCGGTGTGGCTCGCGGAGTTCCTCGCCGGCCTGCTCGCCGACTGGGCGCACGTGCACACCCTGCTGGCCCATCGGGGTCGCGGCAAGGGCGGCGGCGATGACAGCGGCGACGTCCGCCCCGGGCGCGCCGCCGAGCTGCTGGCGCGGCGGCATGCGCTGGTCGCCGCCGTCAACGAGCACGGCTGGGACGGGCACTGGTACCGGCGCGCCAGCCGCGACGACCGCAGCTGGATCGGCAGCGCCGCCAACGGCGCTGGGCGCATCTACCTCAACGCGCAAACCTGGGCCATCCTCGCCGAGGTGGCGACGCCGGCCCGCCAGCGATCGTGCCTCGCCGCCGTGCGCGAGCACCTAGTGACCCCGGCAGGGGCGTTGCTGCTCGCCCCCGCCTACGACACTCCTGACGAGAGCATCGGCTACATCACCCGCTACGCTCCCGGCCTGCGCGAGAACGGCGGCGTCTACACCCACGCCGCGACCTGGGCGATCGCCGCCGCCGCCAAGGCTCGCGACGCCGAGCTGGTGGGGCGCCTGCTGGTCGCCATCGACCCCAGCGGGAAGGACCCCGAGCGCTATTGGGCAGAACCCTACGTGCTGCCCGGCAACGTCGACGGCCCCGCATCGCCTCTTCACGGGCGCGGCGGTTGGACCTGGTATACCGGCGCCGCCGCCTGGCTGCCCCGCGTGCTCGGCGAGTGGGTGCTCGGCGTGCGGCCGACCTGGGAGGGCCTGCGCTTCGACCCCTGCCTGCCGCCGCACTGGCCGGGGGCGCGCGTGCGGCGCCCCTGGCGCGGCGCCACCCTGCAGGTCACCATCGAGCGCGCGGCGACGCTGCGACCGGGTGAAGTCGAGGCGCGGGTCGGCGACGCGCTGCTCCCCGCCGCGACGCTCGCAAGCGTCGCGCCGGGCGCCGAGCTCCACGTCGAGGTGCGCTGCGGGTGAGGCCAGTGCGCGCCTCAAGCGCCGAGGATCGCACCGTGCGAGGCGATCACCTCGCCGTAGAAGCGGCCGCTCGCCTTGATCGTCCGTCGCTGCGTCGCGAAATCGACGTGAACGATGCCGAAGCGCTTCGAGAAGCCGTGTGCCCACTCCAGGTTGTCGAGCAGCGACCAGGCGAAGTAGCCGCGCAGGTCGACGCCGTCGGCGATGACGGCGGCGGCGGCGCGCAGGTGGTCGCGCAGGTAGGCGACGCGCAGGGGATCGTCGACCTGGCCGTCGGCCGCCACCGGCGGGTCGTAGAAGGCGGCGCCGTTCTCGGTGACGTAGAGCGGCAGCGCGCCGTAGCGCTCGCGCACCCAGGAGAGCGTTTCGGTGAGCCCGCGCGGGTAGACCTCCCAGTCGGTCTCGGTGTGGGTGCTCTGCCGCTGCCGCACGACGGCGGCGCCGGTGGGCCAGGCCGCCGGGTCGTGGCGCACGACGTTACGAGTGTAGTAGTTGACCCCCAGCCAGTCGAGCGGGGCCTGCAGCTCGCCCGCCTCGGCGGCATACGCCGCGTCCCATGCCTCGCCGTAGACGGCGGCGAGCGCCGCCGGGTAGCGCCCGAGCAGCACCGGGTCGAGGAAGTGGCGGTTCATGTAGGCGTGCTCGCGAGCGGCCGCCGCATGGTCACCGTCGCCGTCGCTCGCCGGGTGCTTGGGCGCCAGGTTCACCACCAGCCCCAGCTTGCCGGCGGCGAAGGGGCGGCAGGCGGCGATTGCCGCCGCGTTGGCGCGCAGCAGGTGGTGGGCGGCCCGCGCGGCGGCGAAGGGGCTGCGGTGCCCGGGCGCCAGCACGCCGTGGAGGTAGCCGCCGTCGGTCGCCACCCAGGGCTCGTTCAGTGTGGCCCACAGGGCGACGCCGTCGAGCGCGCGCACGCAGGCGGTGGCGTAGTCGGCGAACCAGCCGGCGACGTCGCGGTTGAGCCAGCCGCCGCGGTCGTCGAGCGCCGCCGGCAGGTCCCAGTGGTAGAGGGTCGCCACCGGCGCGATCCCCGCCGCGCGCAGCCGGTCGACGAGCCGGCGGTAGAAGTCGAGCCCGGCCTCGTTGACGGCGCCGCTGCCGGTGGGGAAGACCCGCGACCAAGAGATCGAGAAGCGGTAGGCGGTGAGGCCGAGCACGCGCATCAGCGCCACGTCCTCGGGCATGCGCCAGTAGTGGTCGCAGGCAACGTCGCCGGTGTCGCCGTCGCGCACCCGGCCGGGAGTGTGGGCGAAGCGGTGCCAGATGCTGGGCCCGGCGCCTGCGGCGAGCGGCGAGCCCTCCACCTGGTAGGCGGAGGTGGCGGCGCCCCACAGGAACCCCGCCGGAAACGGCGACATCGGGCGCGATGCTATGCCATGGTGAGGCGATGACGGCGCGGCGCATCGGCATCCTCACCGGCGGCGGCGACGTGCCGGGCCTCAACTCGGTGATCAAGTCGGTGGTCTACCGCAGCCGCGAGGCGGGCTGGGAGGTGGTGGGCATCCGCAAGGGGTGGGAGGGGCTCACCCACGGTCGCCCCGCTACCGACGCCGAGGGAGACTACGCGCGCCGCCTGACGCGCGAGAACACGCGCACCGTCGACCGCACCGGCGGCACCATCCTCCACACCTCGCGGCTCGACCCCCAGCGCGTGCGCGAGGATCGCTTGCCACCCCACCTGCTGGCCGACGCCGGGCGCTACCGTCGCGATGATGGCCGCTACGACCTCGTGCCGGTGGTGCTCGCCAACCTCGAGCGCCTGGGCATCGACTGCCTGATCGTCATCGGCGGCGACGGCACCCTCGGCGCCACGCCGCGCCTCGCCCGCGAGGGAGTGCCGCTCATCGCCATCCCCAAGACCATGGACAACGACGTGGCAGGGACCGAGTACTGCCTCGGCTTCTCCACCGCCATCACCCGCGCCAAGGACCTCGTCACCCGCCAGCGCACGACCCTCGGCAGCCACGAGCGCATCGGCGTCTTCCGCATCTTCGGCCGCGACTCCGGCTTCACCGCCCTGCACACCGGCTACGTCACCTCGGGCCGCTGCGTCATCCCCGAGCACTGCTTCGACCTCGACCGTCTCGCCCAGCTGATGCTCAACGACAAGGAGAACAACCCCAGCCGCTACGCCTTCGTCATCGCCGCCGAGGGCGCCACCTGGGAGGGGCGGAACGAGGAGCACGAGGTGGCGCGCGACGGCGACGGCCGGCGCCACCGGCTCGACGTCGGACAGGCGCTGGCCGTGGAGCTGCGCCACCGCACCGGGCAGGACACCATGCACAGCGACCTCACCTACGACCTGCGCAGCGGTCACCCCGACGCTCTCGACCAGACGGTGGCCACCACCTTCGCCAACGTCGCGCTCGACCTCGTCGGCGACGGCGTGAGCGGGCGCATGGTGGCGATCCGCGGCGGCTGCTACGCGCACGTCGAGCTGCCCGAGCGCGAGAGGGGGAGCCGGCAGGTCGACATCGCGGCGATGTACGACGTCGAGCGCTACCGGCCGAAGTACGCCGGCAAGCTGGGCGCTCCGATGCTGCTCGACTAGGCGTCCCGGGCCCGGTTCCGCCGCCGCTCGTCGTGGCCGCTCGTCGAGGGCTTGCCGTGGCGATGGCGTGATGATATCATTTCAATATTGAAAGGAGATCGTCGCAATGCTGCGTGAAATCGACAAGAGGGCTCTCTCCGGCATCCCGCTCCTGGTGCTGCTGCCGCTGGCGCTGGTAGGCCTCGTCTACGAGGCGATCCTGGCGCTGCGCGGTGGCGACGTGTGGCTGTTCCTCGCCTGGCTGCTGGCGGCGCTCGTCGACGGCGCGCTGCTCGGCGGGTTCTTCGTCGTCAACCCCAACGAGGGGAAGGTGCTGCAGCTCTTCGGCGCCTACCGCGGCACCGTCAAGCTGCCCGGCCTGCGCTGGGCCAACCCCTTCTACACCAAGCGCCGCGTCTCGCTGCGGGTGCGCAACTTCGAGACCGCCAAGCTCAAGGTCAACGACGCCCGCGGCAACCCCATCGAGATCGCCACCATCGTCGTCTGGCGCGTGGTCGACACCGCCGAGGCGGTGTTCCAGGTCGACGACTACGAGAACTACGTGCACGTGCAGAGCGAGGCGGCGCTGCGCAACCTCGCCACCGGCTACCCCTACGATGCCCATGGCGACGAGGTCGACCTGGTGAGCCACACCGCCGAAGTCTCCAAGCAGCTCCAGCGCGAGATCGAGGAGCGGCTGGCGCAGGCCGGCGTGGCGGTGCTCGAGACGCGCATCAGCCACCTCGCCTACGCGCCGGAGATCGCCGCCGCCATGCTGCGCCGTCAGCAGGCCACGGCGGTGGTGGCGGCGCGGCAGCGGATCGTCGAGGGCGCGGTGGGGATGGTGGAGATGGCGATCGACATGCTGTCGCAGCGCGAGGTCCTGGTGCTCGACGAGGAGCGCAAGGCGGCGATGGTGTCGAACCTGATGGTGGTCCTGTGCAGCGAGCACTCGACCCAGCCGGTGGTCAACACCGGCACGTTGTACCCCTGATGGCGGAACGCAGACCCTTCCTGCTGCGGCTCGAGCCCGGCGTCCACCAGGCGCTCCAGACCTGGGCCGACGACGAGCTGCGCAGCTTGAACGGCCAGATCGAGTACCTGCTGCGCGAGGCGCTGCGGCAGGCTGGAAGGCTCCCCAGGGGGGCCGCCGCGACGGCGGCAAGGCGCCGCCCCCGCGGTTAGCAACGTCCGAACCTGACGAGGAGGAGCCATGGTGAGCAACCGGACCTACTACACCGTCTCCGCGGTGGTCTTCACGGTGGTCGCCGCGGCGCACCTGCTGCGCGCCCTGCAGGGCCTGCCGGTGCAGGTGGGGAGCTGGGCGGCGCCGGTGTGGCTGTCCTGGGTGGCCGTCGTCTTTGCCGGTGCCCTGGCCTCCTGGGGCTTCCGGCTGGCCACCTCCGGCGACTAGGCCGACCCGGCGGCGGCGGCCACCGTCACCACCACGCCCGAGAGCGACGCGGTGCCCGACAGCGCGTCGACGCACTGCTCGTCGGTGACGTCGTTGAGGCTGGCGCCGGCGTGCGCGGAGGCGACGGCGAGTCGGGTGCCCGGGCGGTGGTGGCCCCAGCCGTGCGGCAGGCTCACCACCCCCGGGCGCACCTCGTCGCTCACCTCGAGCGGCGCCACGATGCGGCCGGCTCGCGACGCCACCTCGACCAGGGCGCCGTCGGCGAGACCGCGCCGCGCGGCGTCCTCGGGGTGCATGAGCAGGGTGCAGCGGTCCTTGCCGCGCACCAGCCGCGGCACGTTGTGCATCCACGAGTTGTTGCTCTGCACCTGACGGCGGCCGATGAGCCGCAGCTCGCCGTGGCCGTCGGCGGCGCCGATGGCCGCGAGCCGCTGGCGCAGGCGCTCGACGTCGGCGACGAGGGGGACCGGGGCGAGGTCGATACGGCGCCCGCGTGTGCGCAGGCGTGCCGGCAGGCAGGGCTCGAGGGCACCGAGGTCGACGCCATGCGGCTGGCGCTCGAGCCGGGCGAGGGTCAGGCCGCGCGCGAAGGGGCGGAAGCCGGCGCCGTAGACCCCCGCGCGCAGCGCCAAGTCGAGCTGACGGCGCGGTCCGAGCGCCGCCGTCAGGCGACGGCGCAGGCGCCCGGGGAGCGCGCCGCGGTCGAGCCGGCGCGCCAGCCCGGCGAGCACCTGCCAGTCGTGACGCACGCCGGGGTCGGGAGCGAACAGCGGTGCCGAGTAGCGCGCCGTGTTGCGCACCGCCAGGGCGTGGAAGATGACGTCGTAGTGGTCGCGCTCGAGCGGTGGCGTCGTCGGCAGGATGAAGTGCGCGTGGCGCGTCGTCTCGTTGAGGTAGGGGTCGATGGCCACCATCAGCTCGAGGCCGGGTAGGGCGCGCTCGAGGCGGGCGCCGTTGGGGGTCGACAGCACGGGGTTGCCGGCGACGGTGAAGAGGCCGCGGATGCGGCCAGAACCGTCGGTGTCGACCTCCTCTGCCAGCGTCGACGACGGCAGCTCGCCGGCGAACTCGGGGAGGCCGCGAACGCGGCTCGTCCAGCGGCCGAGGTGCCCCGCTCCGGTGAGGGCGAGGACGTCGATGGCCGGCCGCGGGAACATGGCGCCACCGGGACGGTCGAGGTTGCCGGTCACCACGTTGAGGGCGTTGACCAGCCACTGGCAGAGGCCACCGAACTCCTGCACCGAGACCCCCAGCCGCCCGTAGCAGACGGCGGTGGGCGCGGCAGCGAGGTCGCGAGCGAGGCAGCGCATCTCCTCGGCGGCGATGCCGGTGGCGCTCGCCACCCGCTCCGGCGGGAAGCCGGCGGCGAGCGCGGCGAGCGTCGCCTGGCCGTCGGTGAAAGCCTCGAGGCGGCCCGGCCGCGCCAGACCCTCCTCGAGGAGCACCGCCAGCAGTGCCAGCAGCAACAGCGCGTCGGTGCCGGGGACGATCGGCAGGTGGCGATCGGCGATGCGCGCCGTCTCGGTGCGCCGCGGGTCGACGACCACCAGCGTGCCGCCGCGCCGGCGCAGGCGCTTGAGCCGGCCGCGCATCCCCGGTGCCGTCATCAGGCTGCCGTTGCTCGCCAGTGGGTTGGCGCCGAGCACGAGCAGGAAGTCGGTGCGGTCGACATCGGGCACCGGCAGCAGGAACTGGTGGCCGAACATCAGCATCGCCGCCAGGTGGTGGGGAAGCTGGTCGACCGAGGTGGCCGAGAAGCGGCTGCGGCTGCCCAGCGCGTGCAGGAAGGGGCGCACGTAGAGCAGCGAGCCGCTGTTGTGGACGTTGGGGTTGCCGAGGTAGACGGCCACCGCGTCGCGGCCGTGGGCCGCCTGCAGGCGGCGGGTGCGAGCGGCGATCTCGTCGAGCGCCGTCTCCCAGCCCACCTCCGTCCAGGCGCCGTCCTCGCCGCGCCGCAGCGGATGGCGCAGACGATCGGGGTCGTTCTCGAGGTCCTGCAGCGCCACCGCCTTGGGGCACACGTGACCCCGGCTCAGCGGGTCTGCCGCGTCGCCGCGGATGTCGACGATGCGGCCGCCGGCGAGGCGGATCTCGAGACCGCAGATCGCCTCGCAGAGGTTGCAGGCGCGGTGGTGCACCGTTTCGTCCATGGCGAGCCTCCAGGTGGGGCGGTCAGTCTACCGTCGCCGTGGGACGGGGATGCGAAGCCGCGACGCCTGGCGGCGCCGCTCGGGCTGCGGCGGGGGCGGTACGATGGCCACCAAGGACCGAGGGGATCCGGGGAAAGGCGGCTCCCGCGTCCGTCTAATCGAGAGAGACCCTCCCGCGCGCAGCGAGCCATGAGCCACCCCAAGCTCGTCGGTCTGCTCCTCCGTGTCGAAGCGGGTGCTGCCGGCGCGCCGCCCGCTCTCGGCGCCGCGGTGTCGCTGCTGCGCGCGGCGGGGTTCGCACCCCCTGAGCCGCTGTTCGCCGTGCCCGCGGCCGGCGCCGGCCTCGGCGTCGGGCCGTCGCCAGGGGCGCAGTGGCTGCGCGCCGAGCTCACCGGCGCCGCCGAGGCTTCGCCCTGGGACGCGGCGCACCGCGCGGCGGCGGCGGCGGCGGACCTCGGCGTCGCCGTTGGCGAGGTGTACGTCGAGCCGGACCTCGAGCAGACCTTCCTCACCGCGCCACCGCGGGAGGCGCTCGCCGCCGGGGGCGGCGGCAAGGGGCGCGTCGACCCTCCCGACGTGGAGCTGCCCTGCCGCGACGAAGCTCGCCTGGTTCCTGGACGACGATTGCTCGCAGCTGCGCGCCGCCCGCCGCGCGGTGGCCGATCCCGGCGCCGGCAAGCGAGTGCGCATCGCCCACCTCGACACCGGCTACGACGCCGCGCATTCCACCAGGCCCGTACACCTCCTCGCAGAGCTGCAACGCAACTTCGTCGGCGGGCCCGGCGAGCCGCCGGGCGACGCTCGCGACCCCGGCCGCGAGGGCTTCGGGCCCCTCGACAACCCGGGGCACGGCACCGGCACGCTCGGCATCCTCGCCGGCGCGCCGGTCGCGGAGCTCGGGGACTTCCTCGGTGGCGCACCCGAGGCCGAGGTCATCCCCCTGCGCATCGCCAGGAGCGTCGTGCTGCTGCGCACCGGTGCGCTCGCGCAGGCGCTCGACTACGTCAGCTCCGGCGCGGCGGGAGGCGGCAGGCTGGCCGACGTCGTCTCGCTGTCGATGGGCGGCCTCGCCTCGCGGGCCTGGGCCGACGCCGTCGAACAGGCCTACGAGGCCGGGGTGTGCATCGTGGCCGCCGCCGGCAACAACTCTCCGCCGGCTCTCGGGTGCCCACCCGCTACATCGTCTTTCCGGCGCGCTTCAAGCGCGTGATCGCCGCCTGCGGCGTGATGGCGGACCGCCAGCCCTACTCCGGCCTGCCGGTGCTCAAGATGCAGGGCAACTGGGGCCCGGCGAGCAAGATGGCGACGGCGCTCGCCGCGTTCACGCCCAACATGCCGTGGGCGGAGCGCGGGCGCCGGGGATCTCGACTGGGACGGCGGCGGCACCTCGGCCGCCACGCCGCAGGTCGCCGCCGCCGCGGCGCTCTGGCTGCAGCGGCACCGCGAGGCGCTGAAGCCACACCAGGGCTGGCAGCGCGTCGAGGCGGTGCGCCACGCGTTGTTCGACCGCCGCCGACAAGGGTGCCGACGGCGGCAGCAGCGACAAGCTCGGCAACGGCGTGTTGCGGGCGCGCACGAGCGCTCGACGTGGGCCCGATCACGGCGCTGGCGAAGACGCCCGCGATGCGGCGGCGCTCGCCTTCCTGCGCGTGCTCACCGGGCTGGGTGCGGCGCCGGAGATGGCGACGTCACCGCGCGCGGCGATGCTTGCCCTCGAGGCGAGCCAGCTGCTGCAGCAGGAGGCCGTCGCCGGCGAGCCCAACCGCTTCGAGGAGATCCTGCCCGACCCCGACCTGCCCGCCTCGGCGATCTCCCCGCAGCTCGATGCAGCCGCTGCGTCGAGGCCCTGCTGCGACCACCCGCGCGCCTCGAAGGCGCTCAAGCGCCACCTGCGCGGAGACCTATCGGGGCGTCTTCGGTGGGGGCGGTCGCACCTGCCGCCGAAGACCGGCCGGCGCCGCCGGCGCGGCCGCGGCGGCCGAGCCGGCGCCGCGCAAGCCGCTGCCGCCGCGGCCTCTGCCCGCCCGCGGCGGCTACGCCGGCGAGCCGGTCTACCGGCCGTCTGCGGGGCTACGCCATCGATCCCAGCCTCGCGCAGCGACTGCGACACCGCGCCCGTCGAGCCAGGTCACCTTCCACGTGCCGTGGGAACGGCTCGCAGCCCGGCCCGGTCGGCGAGTACCTGGAGGTGGTCGACGTCGACCCGGCGAGCCAGCTGCTTCTACGAGCCGGTCGACCTCGACGACCCCGAGCTGCTGGCGCAGGACGGCCTGCCGCCCTCGGAGGGCAGCCCGCAGTTCCACCAGCAGATGGTCTACGCCGTCGGCGATGCCACGATCGGGCAACTTCGAGCGCGCTCTGGGCCGCAAGGCGCTTGTGGGCGCCGGGGCCGCCGCCGACGGGAGCGACGGCGAAGAACGACTCCCACTTCGTGCCGCCGGCTGCGCATCTACCCGCACGCCCTGCGCGAGGCCAACGCCTACTACAGCCCGGCGAAGAAGGCGCTGCTCTTCGGCTACTTCCCGGCCTCGGCCGACGACCCCGGCGAGCACCTCCCGGGCGGCATGGTCTTCACCTGCCTGTCGCACGACATCGTCGCCCACGAGACCACCCACGCGCTGCTCGACGGCATGCACCGCGCGCTTCATCGAGCCGACCAACCCGGACGTGCTGGCCTTCCACGAGGCCTTCGCCGACATCGTCGCGCTCTTCCAGCACTTCACGCTGCCCGAGGTGCTGCGCCACCAGATCGCCGCAGACCCGCGGCGACATGCGTTCGCACCAGGAACCTGCTCGGCGAGCTGGCCCGGCAGTTCGGCCAGGCCACCGGCAAGCGCGGCGCGCTGCGCAGCGCGATCGGCGAGCTACGACCCGCAGAGGACCGTGGCAGCCGCGCAAACCCGATCCCGGCGACTACCAGCGCACCACCGAGCCGCACCGGCGCGGCGCCATCCTGGTCGCCGCGGTGTTCGACGCCTTCCTCTCGATCTACGAGCGCGGATCCGCCGACCTGCTGCGCATCGCCACCGGCGGCACCGGCGTGCTGCCGCGGGCGCCGATCCCGCCCGACCTGGTCGAGCGCCTGCGCCGAGGCGGCGACCAAGGCCGGCCAGCACGTGCTGCGCATGTGCATCCGGGCGCTCGACTACTGCCCGCCGGTCGACCTCACCTTCGGCGAATACCTGCGGGCGCATCATCACCGCCGACTGCGACCTCGTGCGCGACGACGACCACGGCTACCGCGTCGCCTTCGTCGAGGCCTTCCGGCAGCGCGGCATCTACCCGCGCGACGCTGCGCACGCTGTCGGTGGAGAGCCTGCGCTGGAGCAGCCCGCGCCACGACGACCCCCCCGCCTCGCCGCAGCTGCTGAGCGCCATCGAGAAGCTGCGCGACTGGTCGGCGGCGCCACGCCCACGCCTCCAGCCGCGCGGCGCAGTTCCACCTGAGCCGCGAAATGCGGACGCTCCATGCATGCCTGGCTGCTCGACCATTTCACCCACGGCACCGGCGGCGACCAGGATGCCGCGCTTCCTCGGCATCGATCCGCGCGCACCCGTTCGAGGTGCACTCGCTGCGGCCGTCGCCGACCGCGTCGGCCCCGACGGCGACCTGCTGCGCCAGATCATCGTCGAGGTCCTGCAGGACAAGGACGTGGCGGTGAGCCCGACGACCCCGGCGGGCGGCGCATCGCTGCTGGAAGGGGGCTGCACCATCGTCGCCGACCTGCAACGGCTGGCGATCGACTACTGCATCCGCAAGAACGTGGAGAGCCGCAGCCGGCTCGATCGCCAGCGCCAGTTCCTCACCCGTGACCGCGCCACCTCGCTCTACGCCACCTACTTCGGGGACGAGATGGCGCAACGCGAGCCGGTGGCGCGCCTGCACGGGGCGTGGTAGCGGAGGGAAGGAGACCCGCCATGCAGGTGCGAGTCCGCATGTACCGCCAGGGCCTCGGCGACTGCTTCCTGCTCACCTTCGGCGCGCCG
The DNA here is from genome assembly GCA_963837455.1 of Thermoanaerobaculia bacterium. Lineage (GTDB taxonomy): Bacteria > Acidobacteriota > Thermoanaerobaculia > Multivoradales > JAIOJS01 > DASYQD01. Next base: position 1,814,646 of record CAWINM010000001.1, read on the forward strand.
CCGGCGGAGAGGCACGTCCTCATCGACTGTGGCACGCTGGGCGCGACCACCACCCACGTCCCCATCGGCGACGTGATCGCGGACATCCAGGAGACCACCGGCGGGCACCTCGACCTCCTCGTCGCGACCCACGAGCACAAGGACCACGTCTCGGGCTTCGGCGGCAGCACCGACCGCTTCAAGGACGTCGTCGCCGACCACGTGTGGCTGGCCTGGACCGAGGACGCCGGCGACGAGCTGGCGCAGCAGATCGCCAAGCACAAGGGCGACCTCATCACCGCCGCCAAGCTGGCGGCCAGCGCGCTCACCGCCCCCGCCGCGGCCCGCGGCCCGGACCCCGAGACGACCGCCTCGCTCGGCGCCGGAATTCGGCGGCTGCTCGCCTTCTACGACGAGGAGGCGCTGGGCGCCACCCTCGCCACCACCGTCAACGAGGCGATGGCGTACGTGCAGCACAAGGCGCCCAGCCTCGAGCTCCTGCGCCCCGGCACCCCCCCGCTCGAGCTCGACTGGCTGCCCGGAGTGCGGGTCTACGTGCTCGGCCCGCCGCGCGACGCGGCGGCGCTCGCCAACCTCGGTGAGCACGGCTCCCCCGAGCTCTACGAGCTGGCGGGGCAGGCCGCCCGCGAGCTTGCCGGCGGCGCCCCCTTCTTCGCCGCCGGCAAGCCGCTCGCCGACTTCTCCGCCACGCTCGAGGCCGACGAGCGGCAGGAGCTGTCGCGGGTGCTGCCGTTCGATCCCCGCCACCGGTTGGAGGAGGGCGGCGCCGGGGTTCGCGAGCGCTTCGCGGCGTACTACCGGCCGGCCGACGACTGGCGGCGCGTCGATCACGACTGGCTCTCCGGCGCCGCCGACCTCGCCCTGCAGCTCGACGGAATGACCAACAACACCAGCCTCGCCCTCGCCTTCGAGCTCCTCGACGACGGCCGCGTGCTGCTCTTCCCGGCCGACGCCCAGCTGGGCAACTGGCTCTCCTGGCACGACCTCGAGTGGCAGCTGCCCGACGGCGAGGGGGGAACGCACAAGGTGACGGTCGGCGACCTCCTCGGCCGCACCGTGCTCTACAAGGTCGGCCACCACTCGAGCCACAACGCGACGCTCAAGGAGGGCGGCCTCGAGCTCATGGACAGCCTCGAGCTGGCGATGATCCCGGTCGATCGCAAGGTCGCCCTCGCCAAGAAACCGCCCTGGTTGATGCCGGCGCGCGAGCTCTACCGGGCGCTGCTCGCCAAGGCGGGCGGCCGGGTGGTGCGCTCCGACGTCGGCTGGGCGGCCCGGGACGACCCGGACTTCCAGGGCCTGGTGAGTGAAGACGACGCCGCGCAGCAATGGACCGCCTGGGAGGCCGCGCAGCAGGCGGCGCCGGTCGAGGTCAAGGACCTCTGCGTCGACTGGGTGGTGGGAGCGGAGTAGCGGGGGCATCAGGCGCGGCGGCGTCGCCGCGCGCGCTCCTCCCGGGACCGATCCCGCCGACCACGAGTCCAGCGGGCCCCAGCGTCGTCAGCGCAATCCCGCCAGCGCCTCCTCGACCTGGGCGTGGAGGTCGGGTGGCGCGCCGTGGAAGGTGCGCACGACGACCCCCTGGCTGTCGACGAGCAGGAACGTCGGTACGGCGGGGGCGCCACCCAGCGCCTCGCGCAGCGCCGCGGTGGCGAGCACCACGCGTCCCCGCTTCTTCTCCGCCGCCAGCTTGCGCACATCGGCCGGCGGCGACTCGAGGGCGATCGCCACCACCTCCACGCGCGAGCGGTCGAGGCTTGCCAGCCAGGGCAGGGTCCTTCAGGTGTAGGGCCAGCGAACCAGGGTGACGACCACGCCGGCGCTGGCGGGCGCCGCGGCGTGTGCGACCGCGGCGGCGAGCGCGAGGACGAAGACGTCGAGTGCGGCCTGCTGGCGCATCAATCCCTCCCGAAGAGCGAGTCGTAGAGCGGCAAGGCGTCGTCTCTGGCGGCCTGACGGATCGGCTCCGTCACGGTGGGGTCGAAGGCGATCGCCTGCAGCAGTGCCAGCAGGCTCCCCTCGGCCACACCCGCGCCGGCGGTCGATGCCGACGCGGCGGCTCCGGGGACGGCCGCGGCGGGCGCGCGAGCGGGGACTCCGTGTGCCGCGGCGAGGGCGATGCGAGCCTCGAACAGGGTCAGCGCCGCCGCCGCGCCGTCGCCCCGCACCACCAGCTCGCGCGCCTCCTCGAGCGAGGCGCTCACCGGCACCATCGTCGGGCGCATGCGATCGCCGTCGAAAGCAGCCAGGACGTCACGCTCAGTGGCGGCCAGGGCAGACTCGAGGCGGGTGGCAGCGGGCGGACCCTCGGCGGTGAGCGCCGGCGGCGGGGCCAGCCCGCGGACGAGGTCGCGGAACTGGAGCTGGGCGACCGCCTGGCCCAGGTAGTGGAGGCCGGCGGATGGCGAGGTGACGCGGGCGTAGGCGCGTGACGCGGGGTAGAGCTTCTCGGCGCGGTTCTGCGCCGCCGCGCCGAGCGCGACCCGCAGCCCGCCGCCGCGAAGGGCGGCCGGCGGTGTGAAGCGCTCCCCCTCCTCGCTCCACAGGCGCTCGAAGGCGGCCTCCGACTCCCCCGCCTCGCGATGTACCGCCCCGTAGGCGAAGGTCTCGACGTCGATGTCGAGGTCGCGCAGCCGCAGCAGCCTCAGGCTCGGGGCGGAGGCCGACCGGGCTCGTTCGAGGCCGTCGCGGAACCGCGCGACCTGCGGCGGCGGCGGGCCGGGGCGCGCCGCGGCGGCAAGGATGCGGAGCTTGGCCTCGAGCCGATCGAGCTCGCGCTGCACCCCCGCCGCCATCGGCGAGTCGTTGCCTGGTGCCGCGCCGGCGTCGCTCGCTACGGCCGCGAGCGCGACGGCGAGCGCCAGGGGCCAGAGGAGGTGGGAGCTGTGCGGGGATGCCATCGACTGCGGGACGCAGCATGCCAGCGGCGCCAGAGGTCGCGACCGGCGCTGACACGGGGGGCGCCAATCCGGGGATCGGACCGCCAATTGTGGGGACGAACCCGCCGTTCGGCGGCATGGCGTCGGCGAAGGGCCCGTCGCTGCCGGAGTACACTCGCTCTCCGTCCGCCATGGCTGGCCAGCACGCCCCCCCGAAAGATGCGACCGAGGCTCCGAGGCCTGCCGCGGCGCGCGATCCGGCGCGCGCCGTCGGTGGTGCGCCGGACGCCGGCAGGAGCGCCGCGTCCCCGGGGCGCTGGCACGATGCGGCCCGTATCTGCGCGGTGTGGGCGGTGGTCGCGAGCGGCGCCGTGCTGCTGGCCCGGCTCACCGGCATCCCCATCTCCCAGCTGCGCTTCCTCGCCCCCTACCTGACCTGGCCGTTGATGGTGCCGCTGGTGGCGGCGGCGGTGCGCCGGGTACCGCTGCGTGGCCGCCAGGGAGTGCTCGCGCACCTCGGCCTGGCGATCCTCGTGATCCCCGTGCACGGCTTGCTGTTCCGGCTGTTCCTGCTCGCGTTCGGGCGTGGCTTCGTGCCCTTCCCCGCCGACGCCGGGAACTGGGTGGCCACGGTCACCGTGGAGATGGTGCTCTACGTCTCCACCGCCTGGCCGCTGGCCGCCGCCCTCGCCGTGCGGCGTGCGCAGGAGGCCGACCTCGCCCGCGCCCATGCCGAGGCGTCGGTGGCGGGCGAGCAGCTCGACGTCACCGTCGGTCAGCTCGGGCCGCGACAGCTCGACGGCATGCTCGGCCGCGTGCGGCAGACGATCGAGACCTCACCGGCGACGGCGGAGGCGGCGGTGGCCGCGCTCGCCAGCTACCTGCGCGCGGGCACCGACGCCGTCGAGGAGGCGCCGTGGACGCTCGAGCGCGAGCTCGACGCCGCGATGGCCTACCTGAGCTTCGAGGAAGCGTGCGGCGGCAGGCACTTGCAGCTGGTCGTCGAGCCCCCGCGTCCCGCCCCCGGCACGCCGGTGGCGCAGTGGAGCGTGGTGGCGGCGGTCACGGCGCTGGTGGAATCCGCGGAAGGCTCCCTGCACCTCCATCTGCGCCGGCGCGGCGCCGGCTGCACCCTGGAGGCCGTGGAGCCGGCGTCGCGACGCGTCGTGGCGGCGAGGGAGGTGACGGCATGAGGGGGCGCGCCGAGCCCTCGGGGGGGTGGCGCCGCGACCTCCAGCTCGCCTCGGTGGTGCTGCCGCCGATGGCGGTGCTCGGCTTCCCCGTGCTGCTCGCCGAGACTTGGCACCCGGCGGGGTTGTGGGCGGAGGTCGGCCTCGTGCTGCTGCGCCTCGTCCTGCTCGCCGCCTCGTACCTGCTGCTGCTGATGCCGCTGCGGCGCAGTCGTGGCTGGGGTGCGCCACGGCTGCACCTGCAGACCGCGGTGGCGATCGCCGGTTGCAGCGTGCTCATCCCGGTGCTCGACCAGGTGGTGATGCAGCTGCTCGGGTTCTGGCGCGTGGTGCCGGCGGGCCGCTGGCTGCTGCTCTTCGCCCACGGCCAGGTGCAGCTCTACGTGCTGATGCCGGCGGTGCTGGTGTGCGGCTGTGCGCTGGTCGAGCACAGCCTCGCCGCCGCCGCCGAGGCGCAGCGGCTGGAGCTGCGCTCGCAGCGGATGCTCGCCCGCTACCGCGAGTCGCGCCTCAAGCTGCTGCGGCTGCAGCTGCACCCGCACTTCCTGTTCAACGCCCTCAACTCGGTGGCGGCGCTCCTGGTGAGCGATCGCGCCGCGGCGGCGGAGATGATGGGGCGCCTGCAGTCGCTCTACGGCCGTTCGCTGCGCTCGCTCGAGCGGCACCTCGTCCCGGTGTCCGAGGAGCTCGACTGGTGCCGCGAGTACCTGGAGGTCGAGCGCCGGCGCTTCTCCGACCGCCTGCGGGTGGAGATCCGGCTCGAGCCCGACGCGGCGTCGGCCGCCGTACCCCCCCTGCTGCTGCAGCCGCTGGTGGAGAACGCCGTCCGCCACGGCGTCGCTCGCGAGCCGGGCGCGGCGTGGATCGAGATCGCGGCGCGGGTCGCCGAGGACGGCAGCCTCCGCATCCGTGTCGCCAACGGCGTGCGTGCCGGCGGTGTCGGTGGCGAGGGGTTCGGCCTCCGCCACACCCGGCGCCGCCTCGAGGAGACCTACGGGGACCACGCGGCGCTCGAGGTGGTCAAGCGCGGATCGCGGGTGGAGGCCATGCTCCGGCTCCCCCCACCTCGAGCCTGCCGCGGTGCCGGCTGCCTGAGCGCGCAGGGCGGTGAAGGCGCTCCTCTTTGTCCGTCCCGGCGCCGTGGAGCACACGACGGTGCCCGATCCGACCGTCGAGCAGCCGGGCGACGTCGTGGTGCGCGTCGAGGTGGCCGCCATCTGCGGCTCCGACCTCCACGTCTACCGCGGCCACGAGGGCGGTCTCGACAGCGGCACCGTGATGGGCCACGAGATGGTGGGTGAGGTGGTCGCGGCGGGCGGTGCGGTCACCCGCTTTCGCTCCGGTGACCTCGTGGCCAGCCCCTTCACCACCGCCTGCGGCGCGTGCTGGTACTGCCGCCTGGGCCTGAGCCTCGCGATGCGAGCGCGGGCAGCTGTTCGGCTGGCGCCACGACGGTGCCGGTCTGCACGGAGGCCAGGCCGAGCTGGTGCGGGTACCGCTCGCCGACGCCACCCTGGTGCGGATCCCGGGGGCAGTGTCGCTCGAGGAGGCCCTCTTCGCGGGTGACGTTCTTGCCACCGGCTGGTTCGGGGCGGAGAGCGCCGGCGCCGCGCCCGGAGCGTCGGTGGCGGTGGTCGGGTGCGGCCCGGTGGGGCTGATGGCCGTGGTGGCGGCGCGCCTTCTTGGCGCCGAGCGCGTCTTCGCTTGCGACACGGTGGCCGAGCGACTGAGGCTCGCCGCCCACTTCGGGGGCGAGCCGGTGGCCGCCGACGAGGAGGCGGCCGACCTCGTGCGCGCAGCGAGCGAGGGCCGCGGGGCCGACGCGGTGGTCGAGGCCGTAGGGACTCAGGCGGCCACGAGGCTCGCCTTCGAGCTGGTGCGCCCCGGCGGGACGATCGCCGCGGTGGGCGTGCACGGAGAACGCCAGCTCGCCTTCTCCCCCGCTGAGGCCTACGACCGCAACCTCACCTACCGGGCCGGTCGTGCCCCGGCGCGTGCCCTCATGGAGAGGCTGCTGCCGCTGCTCGCCAGTCGCCGGCTCGAGCTCGGGGCGCTGATCTCGCACCGGCTGCCGCTCGCCGCCGGCGCTCGCGGCTACGAGCTCTTCGACCGCCGTCTCGAGGGGTGCACCAAGGTGCTCCTGCTCCCGGATGGTGGTCGCGCTGGCGCGGTGGGTGGGCCGCCCTCACCCGCGCCGGTCGCGACGTGAGGCGGGCAGCGGCGCATGACGCCCCGCCACCAGCCCGACGCGCAGCTGGCCCGAGCTGGGCGCGCGCGCCGCGGCTCGGTGGCGACACGCCGCATGCCGTGCGCGCGGCCCGCGAGCCAGGATGGCGACGCTGCCGCGCCTCAGCGTCCGCACAGCGCCGCCGTGTGGGCGGGCGTGGCGCGCAGACTGCTCGTGACGTAGTAGGTCATCATGTCGTGCCCGCTGCCCGGGTCGGCTGCCGCGGCGAGCTCGCCGGCGTCCTGGAACCAGCCGCGCACGCACTCCGCGGCGGCCCGTGACGAGGCGCCGCAGGCGACGAGGTTGTCGAAGGCGCGGCGATAGCTGGCGAGCTCCTGCCGCGACATCGGCCCGCCGTGGCCAGGGACCAGGAGGTCCCAGTCGGCCTCCTCCAGGTGGCGCAAGGCGGCCTGCCAGCCGCTCGGGCAGGCGGTGTCGAGGAAGGGCACGGGCAGCGTCACCAGGTCGCCTGCCGCCACCACCCGCGTCGCCGGATCGAGCACCCAGACATCGCCGGCGGTGACCGCGGGCTTCTCGAGGTGGAGCTCGAGCGAGCGGCCTGCCAGCATCCGGGGTCCCGATGCCGTCACCACGTCGGTGGGGGCGAGCAGCGGGCCGGCGTCGATGAGCGCCATCTCGCGTCGCAAGCTCTCCTTGGTCTCGGCGCTGGTGTCGGCGCTCGCCACCATCTCCTCGAGCTGCCGGTGGTAGTTGGCGAGGAAGCCGCCCTGCGCCGCGGCGAGGGCGGCGCTGGCGTACACCCGCAGGTCGGGGTAGCGCCGGCGGAACAGCACGTTGCCACCGATGTGGTCGAGGTGCCAGTGGCTGTTGACGACGACGCGCGGCGTGAGGCCGAGGGCGGCGATGCGGGCGAGCACCGCCTCGGTGTGCTCCACGTGGCGACCGGTGTCGACGACCACGGCCCCCTCGGGAGCGCGGAAGATGACGCTGTTGCCGTCGGGCTGGCGACCGGGCTCGAGCTTGCCCGGTTCCAGGTAGACACCGGGGGCGATCTCGTCCGCGGCCTTCGCCGGCGGGGCCGCCGCCGCCGCGCGCGCCGGGGCGCCAGCCAGCATGGAGCCGACAAGCGCGCAAGCGGCGAGACGAGGGGAAGCAGCGGCGGTGCGCCAGCGCATGGTGAGAGCCTCCTGAGCGGGGACGGGGTGGGGAGGATCGAAACGGGCGGTGCGGCGGGGCGGCCGCCGGCGTTCAGTGGGGGCGCGCCTGGCGGCCCAGCAGGTGCTTGAGCGCCGCGCGGTAGGTGCGGGTGGTGCATACCTGCTGACCGCCGTCGAGCAGCAGCCGGAAGTTGCCGTTGCTCACCCGTTCGAGCACCCTCACGGCATCGAGGTTGACGATGGCGTAGCGGCTGATGCGCAGGAAGTGGGCGGGATCGAGCAGGAGCTCGAGCCGGCGCAGGCTGTCGCGCTGCGTGTAGGCGCCGCTCGCGGCGTGCACCCGCACGTAGTTCGCCCGCGACTCGATCCAGCGGATCTCCTCGAGCCGGAGCAGCAGGAAGCGGTCCCCGGCACGCACCGTGAAGTGGGTCAGGTAACGGGCGCTCATACCCTCGCTCAGCATCTGCATGGCGGCGATTGTGGCAGCGGCCGCGGCGGTGGAGCGGCGACGCAGGGACGGCGTGCCGCATCCGCGGGATGGGGCTGCCGGTCGGCGGGCCGGGAGGACGCCCCGCTCAGCCGCCGAGCTCGCGCAACGCACGGCGGGCGGTGGCGAGGTCGGCGGCGCTACGACCGCCCGCGGGAAGCGCGACGAAGCGGTGGAGCGCCTCGCGCGCCTCGGCGTGCCGGCCAGCCTCGGCCGCCACCAGCCCGAGGTCGAGCAGTGCATCGGACTGCCCCGGGTCGCAGGCGAGGGCGCGCCGCCAGGCATCCATGGCGGCGGAGGGGTCCCCCAGCTGGTAGAGCGCCACCCCCAGCGACGTCCAGGCGGCGGGCCGCCGGGCATCGACGGCGAGCGCGCGCTCGAGCTGGGCCCTAGCGGCGAGCGGCCTACCTTCGCGAAGGGCGACCACTCCGAGCAGCTCGAGCGCCCGCGCGTCGGTGGGATCGGCCGCTACCAGCGGTGCTAGCAGGGCGGAGGCCTCGACCTGACGGCCGTCGTTGCTGAGCGCCTGCGCGAGATCGAGGGCGGCGGGCCCGGAGTCGGTGCCAGGGCCCAGCATCGCAAGGGCGTCGGCGCCACGTCCGCGCAGGGCGAGCGCCCTGGCCAGGTCGCGGCGGAGGGTGGCGCTGGCGCGCCCGGCGCGGCGGACGTGGTCGAGCGCGGCATCCGGGTCGCCGTCGTGCAGCGCGATGGCGGCCAGCATCTCGTCGGCGTCGCGGCTACCCGGGTCGCCGGCGAGCATCAGCTCGGCGTGATGGCGTGCCGCCGCGAAGCGACCCATGGCGTAGAGCTGGCGGGCCACGTAGAAGGCGTACTGGGGGGCGCCGCGGCCGAGCTCCAGGGCCCGCTGGTAGGCCGCCAGTGTCTCCTCCGGACGGTCGAGGTGCTCCCGGCACGAGGCGAGCATCATCCAGCCGTCGAGCAGGTCGGGCTCTCGCCGCGTGAGGGTCTCGAGGATCCCGGCGGCCTCCTGCCACCGCCCCGCGCCGGAGGCCGCCTGCGCCCGCTCGATGTCGCGCAGGGCGTCGCGCCGCGTGCGCGGGTCGGGCAGCGCGCCGCTGGTGGCGCGGGGAGTGCCGCCGTAACCGAGCGCTGCCAGCCGCCGGGCCGTCTCGGCATCGACCGCGGCGGGAGCGGCTGCCGCGCGCACCCCCCGCACCAGGGCCTCCCGCATGGCGGCGAGCGCGCGGCGGTGGTCGAGCGCCACGTTGCGGCGCTCGGCGGGGTCGGCGGCGAGGTCGAAGAGCTCCGGCGCGGGGCCATGGATGTAGTGCAGCGGTCCCTCGACGAGTGAGTAGATCGCGCTCCAGCCGAGGTGGAGGCGCGGGTAGAGCGTCTCGGAGTAGACCTGGCGCGGCGCCGCCTCGTCGCCCGCCGCGAGGTCGACGAGGCTCCTGCCGTGCATCGCCGCCGGCACCGCGCGACCGGCCAGGTGTAGCAGCGTCGGCGCCACGTCCACCAGCTCGGCGGGTGTCGCCACGGCGGTGCCGGCTCGCGAGCCGCCCGGGAGCTTGAGCAGCAGCGGCACCTGCAGTGCCTCGCGGTAGAGGAAGATGCCGTGCCCGTTCTCGCCATGGTCGCCGAGGCCCTCGCCGTGGTCGGAGAGCAGCACGATGGCCGCGCGGTCGTAGAGGCCGCGTGCGCGCAGCGCCGCGAGCAGGGCGCCCACGGCGGCGTCGGCGGTGGCGATCTCGCCGTCGTAAAGGCGGTCGCGATAGCGCGATGCGAACGGCTCCGGGGGCCGGTAGGCCGCATGCGGCTCGTAGAGGTGCACGAAGAGGAAGAAGGGCGCCTCGCCCCGCTGGCGCAGCCAGCGGATGGCGGCGTCCACCGTCTCCGCACCGGGACGTTCGAGCAGCTCGGCGCGCACCTCCTCGCCGGGGTAGCCGGCGTCGTAGACGTCGAAGCCGGCGGCGAGGCCGGTGCTCGGGTGGAGCACGAAGCAGGAGACGAAGGCAGCGGTGTCGTATCCCGCGGCATGCAGCAGCGCGGGGAGGAAAGGGTGGGCGGCGGCCACGAACGGGTAGCCGGAGTTGTCGCGTACGCCGTGCTCGGGAGGCAGCAGCCCGGTGAGGATGGAGACGTGGGAAGGCAGGGTCAGCGGCACATGGCTGTACGCTCGCTCGAAGAGGATGCTGTCGCGGCGCAGGCGATCGAGGGCCGGGGTGGCCACGCCGCGGTAGCCGTAGGCCGGCAGGTGGTCGGAGCGCAGGGTGTCGATGGAGATGAGGACGATGGGCGGTGGTGCGGGAGGGGCTGCGTTGCCACCGCAGCCGCCGATGGCGAGCGGCAGCGCCACCATGAGCCAGCCGGCGCAGCGACGGCGTGGCGGGGCCGCGAGGTCGCGGAAGCGTCGGCGCACGGTCACCTCGAGTGAGTTGGAGAGCAGGAGAAGAGAGGCGCCGGGCCATCCCGGCGCCCCAGCGAGACCGCGGCTCAGCGGAAGCTGAAGCGCGCGCCGACGCGGAAGATGCGCGGGTTGGTGACCTCGGTCACGTAGTCCGCGTAAGGCGTGAACGGGTTGAGGCTGATCGTGGTGGCGTTGAGCGGCGCCCGCAGGCGATGGCTGCGCTGCAGCACGTAAGCCTGGTTGAAGACGTTGAACACGTCGACGCCGAGCGTCATCCCGAAGTCGGAGAAGGTGAATTCCTTCTCCAGCCGCATGTCGAGCAGGTGGATGTCGTCGAGGCGGAACTTGTCGGGATCCTCGACCGCGAGCACCCGGGTGTAGCCGGGGAAGCCGCGCGCACCGAAGCCGAGCCGCTCGAAGTAGGGGATGGGATACCCCTCACGGCCGGTGAGGTTGGCCGCCACGTTGAAGCCCCACGGGCGTTCCGGTGCAACCTGGTAAAGACCGTTGAGGCTGTACGACCAGCGGCTGTTGATGTAGACGCCGCCCTTGGAGCCCGAGCCGGTGCCCGAGCCCTGCAGCACCGGATCGCCGTCGCGGTTGCCGGCGCCGAGCAACAACGTCGGATCCTCGATCTCGTTGTTGTTGATCTTCCAGTTCCAGTCGGACCAGGTGAAGTTGCCGCGCATCATCCAGCGGTTGGCGAGGCGCTTGTTGAAGGTCAACGAGGCGCCCTTGTACTCCTGCTCGGTGTTGCCGTTGTGGAGGTAGGCGCCGCCACGGCTGATGACGCCGTCGCGTAGCCCGTACCACTGCAGGGTGTAGCTCCCGCCGTTGGGCAGGCCGTTGGGGCGGTCGGTGCTGTGCAGCACGTAGTCGCTGCGCTGGTGGGGCCGCCCCACCTGGTTGATCAACGCCGGATCCCAGGCGCTGCCGATGCCGGTGGGGTCGTCGAAGACCAGCGCGTCGGACTCGAGGATGTCGCTGATCTTGCGGTAAGTGAGGTTGAGCCCGACCACGAGCTCCGGGCGCAGCGCATGCTCGACGCCCAGCAGAACCTCGTCGGTCATCTGCGGCGACAGGTTGGGGCTGACGGCATTGGATTGCACGAAGCCCCCGGTGTTGGGGTTGTAGTTGGCGCTGAAGCAGGTGCTGCAGATGATGTCGGCGGCGTTGATGACGCCGTCGCCGTTGAGATCCGCCAGCTGCCCCACCCCGACGTTGCCGCCCACGGCGCTGGCATCGGCGTAGAACTGGGCATACTGATAGGCGAGCACCGGATTCAGCCACTCGGCCACCCCGGTGCCCAACTGGTCGGCGAAGCGCGAGTAACTCGCCCGCAACAGGGTCTTGCGCTCGGCCCCGATGGCGTAGGTCAAGCCCAGCCGCGGAGTGAGCGACTTCCAGTCGAAGCCGGCGTCGCCGCCGGCGTAGGAGACGGCGGGCAGGACGTCGGGGAGGAAGGGGTTGGCCTGCAGGCTGGTGGGCTGATTCTTCGACTTCTGGATGTCGTAGCGCAGCCCCACGTTGAGGGTCACGTTGCCGGTGGTCAGCGTGTCCTGGGCATAGGCGTTGGTGTACTCCTGCTTGGACTTGGCGAAACCCTCGCGCGAGGCGTACATGAGACCCAGGCCGCCTTCCGGCCCGAAGTCCCACTCGTTGCCGAGGTAGAACCCCATGCCCGGCCAGGTCGACAGCGACGTCACCTCCGCCGAGCGGTAGCCGGCCCCGTACTTGAGCTCGTGCGAGAGGCTGCCGGTGTTGAAGAAGGTCGAGGCGTCCGCCTTGACCTGCGTCTGCGGCCGCTCGGTCTGGAAGAGCTCGAAGTTGTTGTGCCACACCAGGGACGGGTCGAGGCCGGTGCTGACGTCACCGCCGCGAGGCACCAGCTCGAAGCCACCGTTGACGATCGAGTAGAGCCCGGTGAGGTAGAAGTTGGAGGAGAAGATGTGGGTGTCCTCGAGCTTCGCCGCCGTCGGCGAGTCGCCGAAGTGCCCCTGGTTCCAGGTGGTCTCCTGCGGGCGGAAGGGGCTGGCGTTGCGGCCGAGCTTGACCTTGTCGCTATCGAAATAGAAGCCGGTAGCCGAGTTGCTGGGCGTGATCTGAGAGTTGAGCTTGGCGTTGACGGTCTTGAGGTCGGTGAAGTCGCTGACGTCGGAGACGGTGAGCAGATCCACCTTCTGGCGGCCGTACGAGCCCCACACCCAGAGACGGTCCTTGACGATCGGGCCCCCGACCTCGGCGCCGTAGTCCTTGACGCTGACGATGCGGTTGCCGGCCTTGAACGCCGGTTGGGCGAGCCCGTCGGGAGCGATGCTGCCCGAGTTGCCGGGGAAGGCATGGCCGAGCTCGCTGTTGTCGAGGTTGAGGTTGGACTGCCAGGCGTCGTCGGTGTCGTAGTAGCGACCGCTGCCGCGCCACTCGTTGGTGCCGCGCTTGGTCACCATGTTCATCACCACGCCACCGGTGGCGATGGTGGTGTCGGAGCCGCCGGTCGTCACCTGCATCTCCTCGAAGGCGTCGAAGTCGTAGTAGGCCGGTGACGAGCCCAGCGCCGCCATGTCGGTGATGACGACGCCGTCCACCGACCACACCGCCTGGTCGCCGGCCGAGCCAGGTCCGACGTAGTTCGACTGCTGGCCGCTCTCGTTGCCGCCGACGTTGATGCGGTCGGTGAGCACGCCGGGGGTCGACTGCAGGATCGCCCAGGGGTCGCGCGCGGTGGGGATCTTCTCGAGCTCGGTCTGCGCCACCGTGGCGCCCGTGGAGATGCGCCGCTGGTCGAGCAGCGGTGACTCCGTGGTGACGGTGATGACGTCCTCGACGGCGGCGCTGAGGGTGACCTCGATCTGCGTGTTGCGGCCGACGTTGATGGAGATGTTCGGGTAGTCGATGGTGGAGAACCCTTCGAGCTCGGCCTTGAGGGCATGGGAGCCCGGAGAGAGGCCGAGGAAGCGGAACTCGCCCTGGGCGTTGGTCACCTGCACCTGCGGAGCGCCGCCACCGCTGAGGGTGACGGTAACGCCCGGCAGGGCCGATCCCTGGTCGTCCTTGATGGTGCCGTAGAGGTTGCCGGTCTGCAGCTGGGCGAGCGCCGGAGCGGTGGCGAGCACGGCCACCAGCACCAGCATCCAGCCCCACCTGAATCGCTTCTGCTGTGTCATGAGTCTCCTCGAAGTTGCGCAGCCAGGCTGCGAGTTGACGGCGGAACGGAAGGCAGCGCGGTAGCGGCGGCGACCACCTCCTCTCGCGGGTTGGTTTCCTGGTGGCGCCAGCCGACAGGGCAACCGCGGTGCCACTCCAGCGCTTTGAACCGCCCGGCGGCGGCCGCCGCCGGCAATGCGCCAGCCACTTGGAGGTCGCTCCAAAGTTCCGTCGCCGTAGCGCCGCGCTACAGCGGCGGCACCGGGATTCGTTGCGTGGCGCGACACCTGGGGCTTGCTCTCGACACCGGCGGCGAGAGCCCCTGCGCGGCGCGGCCGTGGCGCTCGTCGATGCCGGCGAGCGACGCTCGGCGCCCCACGGACGACGGCGTGGCGGCGGGGCGCGCGCGACCCCGCGGCGGCGCTCAGCGCCGGCCGCGCCCAGCCGCGGAGAGGTGGCGGTAGAGGCGGGTGCGCGAGACGCCGAGGGCGCGTGCCGCCTCGCTGAGGTTGCCGTTGGCAGTGGCGAGCGCCGCTCCGATCATGCCGCGCTCGAGGCGTGCCAGCTCGCCGTCGAGCGTGCGCGGGGCCGCCGTGTCGGTGGCGCCGCCGCCTTCGCCGGCTGCCGCGTACGAGGCCGCGACCGCCGGCGAGAGATCGTCGAGGTCGATGGTCCCACCGGGACCCACCACCGCGGCCACCCGCGTCGCCTCGTGTCGCAGCTCGCGCACGTTGCCCACCCAGGGGTGAGCCACCAGGGCGGAGAGCACGCGCGGGAGCAGGCGCGGCGGTGGCGCCGCCACCTCGCGCAGGAAGTGCTCGAAGAGCAGCGGCACGTCCTCGGCGCGCTCGCGCAGCGGCGCCACTTCGACGATCAGCCCGGCGATGCGGTAGTAGAGGTCGAGGCGGAAGTCGCCGCGCCGCGACGCCTCGCTCAGACGCGCGTTGGTGGCCGCCACGATGCGCAGGTCGACGTCCGCCGCTGCGCCGCCGAGGGGTTGCACCTTCTTCTCCTCGAGGGCGCGCAACAGCTTGGCCTGCAGCGGCAAGGGCAGCTCGCCCACCTCGTCGAGGAACAGCGTGCCGCCGTTGGCTTCCCGGAACTTGCCGGCGCGCTCGCTCACCCCGGTGGCGACGCCGCGACCGATGCCGAACAGCTCGGCCTCGAGCAGCTCGGCCGGGATGGCGGCGCAGTTGATGGTGACGAACGGCCGGTCGCGGCGGGGCGAGGAGTCGTGGATCAGCCGGGCCACGTGCTCCTTGCCGACGCCGGTCTCGCCCAGCACCAGCGCCGGTAGCTGGCTCTGCGCCATGCGCTCGAGCAGGGCGTAGAGCCGGCGCATCGCTGGCGACTGGCCCACCACCACGCCCGGCGGGAAGCGCAGCCCGCCGCCGAGGGTGCTGCTCGAGAGCTGGGCGTTGGCCTTCTCGCGCAGCGCCTCGTGTGCGAAGAGCCGCACCGCGAGACGCAGGAGCTCGCCGCACGTCGCATGCAGCGATCCGCGAACGAGGATGCCGAAGGCTCCTCCTGGCAGGCCGCCGATCCCCGCCAGCTGCAGGTCTCCGGAGCGCACCACCGCGGTTCCCTCGGCGGCGGTCGCCCGGCGTACGAACCGCGCCAGCTCGCCGGCGTCGAGGTCGCGCAGGGGATCACCCCAGGCGGCGAGCGCGGCGAGACGCCCGGCGCCGTCGGCGGTGAACAGGCAGCCGGCCGCGGCGTCGAGGTGGCGGCAGAGTCCCGCCAGCAGGCGACCGCGCTCGCTGGAGGGGCCGCGCTGGCTCCAGCTCAGCAGCTCCTCCAGGCAGGCGGGGCCGGGAGCCTCGCCATCGCGCGCCGGAGGCGGCCGGCTCGTCGCGTGTGCGGCGCCGGGGAGGGGCTCGGCGGCCTCCCGCCGGTTGCGGCGCAACGTCAGCAGCAGGTCGCCGAGCCGGAAGCTGTCGCCCGAAGAGAGACCGGCCCGCTGCACACGCACGCCGTGAAGGAGTGCCGGTGGCGCGTCGGAGAGGATCGAGAGGACGGCGTTGTCGCCGCTCACCTGCAGGCGGGCGTGCTGCCCAGCCACCTGCTCGCTGTCGAGCACGACGCCGCACAGCCGCGAGCCACCGAGGGTGACGGTGCCCTCGCCCAGCGGTATCTGCCGGGCCGAGGCGCGGCCGCGCACGGTGAGCACCCACGGGTGCGGTGGAGTGCTCGGCGCGGTGTCGGTCGCAGCCATGGTAGAGAAAAAAGTGGGGGGCCCTGGACGAACCCCCGCAGGCTCCAATGACAGATGCCACGATAGGGATCGCTCGCCGCCATCTCGCCGCTCGAGGGATGAACGGTGGCGTGCCGGGGACGATTGGCGTCGCATCCGCTGCCACTCGCACCGGCACCGGGGACGAGTCGAATCGCCGGGCAACTTTCCTCCAACTCGTGCGTAGAGAGGGGTATGGGAGAGCCCAGCCGGGGTGCCGACGCGGCGGAGGAGCTGCGTGTGCTGCTCGTCGACGACGAGCCCCTGGCGCGCGACCTGCTCCGCCACCTGCTCGTCGACGCTGGCGTCGAAGTGATCGGCGAGTGCACCGACGGGCTGCAGGCGATCGAGGCCATCCGCCTGCTCGCCCCCGACCTCGTCTTCCTCGACATCGAGATGCCGGGAGTGGACGGCTTCGAGGTGGTGGAGGCCATCGGCCCCGAGGCGATGCCACCGGTGGTGTTCGTCACCGCCCACGCCGAGCACGCGCTGCGCGCCTTCCAGGTGCACGCGCTCGACTACGTGCTCAAGCCGATCTCGGCGGCGCGTTTCGCCGAGTCCTTCCGCGTCGCTCGCGCGCGGCTGCAGACGCGTGACCCCGGCGCCGCCCAGCTCGCCCTGAGCTCGTTGCTCGCGGCACGCGGCCGCGAGCACTACCGGCGCCGCTTCCTGGTACGCCGCCGCGAGCGCCTGGTGGTGATCGACGCCGCCGAGGTGGATCTCATCGAGGCGGCGGGCAACTACGTGCGCCTCGAGCACGGCAGCCAGGCCTCGCTGTTCCGCACCACCATCGCCAACCTCGAACGCGAGCTCGACCCGGCGCAGTTCCTGCGCATCCATCGCAGTCTGATCGTGCGCATCGATCGCGTCGGCTGCCTCGAACGCGACGGCCAGGGCGACCTGCTGGCGGCGCTCAAGAACGGCCGCTCGGTGCCGGTGCAGCGCCGCTACAGCGAGCAGCTGCGGCTCGCGCTCGGCGCCTGAGGGCGGCGCTAGCGGGCTCGCGCGGGGGGGCTGCTCCGCCCCTCAGCCGGTGCGCACGAAGTCGATGAAGCCACGCTCGACGTTGGTTCCGACGAGCTTGACGCGCAGCCTCTGGCCCACCTTGACGCCTTCCCAGCCGTGCACCAGCTTGCCCTCGACCGGCGGGTGCAGGAGGCGCACCCAGGTGCCCTTCTCCGAGGCGCCGGTGACCAGGGCGTCGAAGTGCTCACCCACGCGGCCGGCGAGCAGCAGCGCCGCCGCCGCCTTGCGCACCAGGCGCTCGACCTTGTCGGCGGCATCCTCCTGCTGGGTGCAGTGCAGCGCCAGCGGGGCGAGCGCCGCCGCCGGATAGGGGCTCGGTGCGCCGGCGAGGGCGGCCTTGAGCAACCGCTGGGTGATGAGGTCGGGGTAGCGGCGGTTGGGCGCCGTGGAGTGGGTGTAGGCGCGCACGGCGAGACCGAAGTGCCCGGGGCTCGCGACGCCGGGAACCTCGACCACGTACTCGCCCGAACCCATGAGCTTGACGATCACCAGCGAGAGGTCGGGGAAGCGCAGCGCGTCGGCCTGCCGCTGCCGCGCCAGGAACTGCGAGAGGGCCACCGCGTCGGGGGCAGCGGGCAGCTGCGTGCCGTGCTCGGCGGCGACCTCGACGATGCGCTGCCAGCGCTCGGGGGAGCGCACCACGCGGCGCAGCGCCGCCACGCCGCGTCCCTCGAGGAAGCGCGCGGTGGCGCCGTTGGCGGCGATCATGAAGTCCTCGATCAGCTGCTTGGCGCGGTTGGGCTTCTCGAGGTGGAGACCGGCGAGGGTCTGGCCGTCGAAGACGGCGCGCGGCTCGAGGGTCTCGAGGTCGAGCGCGCCCTGCTGGTGACGGCGGGCGCGCAGCTGCTGCGCCATCGCGTCCTGCAGGCGCAGGTTGTCGTCGAGCCCGTCGACGGCGGTCGCTGCTGGTGGCAAGGGACCCTCGCCGTCGAGCCAGGCCGCCAGCGAGTCGTAGGCTAGCTTGGCCCGGTTCCGCACGCGCGCACGGTAGACCGCCGACTCCACGAGCTCGCCCTCGGCGACGACGAGATCCGTCACCGTGGCGAGCCGGTTCTCGCCGGCGTTGAGGGAGGTGAGGTCGGTCGAGAGCCGCTCGGGGAGCATGGGGAAGATGATCGGCCCGGTGTAGACCGAGGTGGTGTTGTGGCGGGCGTGGACGTCGGCCGGCGATCCCCGGCCGACCAGCGAGTCGACGTCGGCGATCGCCACCAGGATGCGGGTTCGCCTCCCCGGGCCGGCGTCGGGGAGGCGTCGGCCACCGTCAGCTGGTCGAGGTCGCGCGAGTCGTCGTTGTCGATCGAGCACCAGAGCAGGGCGGTCAGGTCGCGCGCCGGCGCGCCGCCGTCGTCGGGCTGCCCGCGCAGGCCCTCGACCTGCCGCTGGGTGGCGGCGTCGAAATCGGGCAGCAGCCCGTGATCGACCATCGCCCGGCGGGCGATGGCGGTGAGGTCGGAGCGCTGGTCTCGCGGGGTTGCGTTCATGGTCGCCAACTCTAGCGGCAGTGGTGCGCCGCTGTCGCGGCGGGGCGGCAATCGCGCGGCGCCCGGCGCCTCGCTGGCGAAGGCGTGCGGCGAGGGCTTAGACTCGCCGCGTCACCACCATGCGCGAGGACCCTTTCATGCGGCGAGCCATCGAGCTGTCGCTCGGCAACGTCCGCGACGGCGACGGTGGGCCGTTCGCGGCGCTGGTGGTCAAGGAGGGGCACATCGTCGCCGAGGGCACCAACCAGGTGACGGCGAGCAACGATCCCACGGCGCACGCCGAGATCGTCGCCATCCGCGCCGCCTGCCGGGCGCTCGCCACCTTCCAGCTCACCGGCTGCGAGGTCTACACCACCTGCGAGCCGTGCCCGATGTGCCTGGGCGCCATCTACTGGGCACGGCCGGCGCGTGTGCTGTTCGCCAACACGGCGGCTGACGCGGCGGCGGTGGGGTTCGACGACTCGGCGATCTACGGCGAGCTCCGCCTGCCCCCCGGCGAACGCGCCATCCCGATGGTGCAGCTCATGCGCGACGAGGCGCAGGCGGCGTTCCGGGCCTGGGCGGCGAAGGCCGACAAGGTGACCTACTGATGGGCGCGATCGGCAAGCCGGTGCCGCGCAAGGAGGGGCGGGCGAAGGTCACCGGCGCCGCCCGCTACGTCGACGACCTGGCGGTGCCGGGGATGCTCCACGGCGTCACCGTGCGCAGCCCGGTGGCGCGCGGGCGCATCCGCGGGATCCAGTTCGGCACGGCGATCCCCTGGGACGAGATTCGTGGTCGTCGCCGCCGCCGACGTCCCCGGGAAGAACTGCGTCACCCTCATCTCGAGGACGATCAGCCCTGCCTCGCCGACGGCGTGGTCAACCACCGCGAGGAGCCGGTGCTGCTGCTCGCCCACGCCGACCGCGACCTGGTCGAGGAGGCGCGCCGCGCCGTCGACGCTCGACATCGAGCCGCTGCCGGCGGTCTTCGACGCTCGAGGACTCGCTGGCGCGCCGCGACGGTGATCTGGGGCGACGACAACGTGTTCAAGTCCTTCCTGGTCGAGAAGGGCGACGTCGACGCGGCGCTGGGCGGAACGCGGACCTCGTCGTCGAGGGCGAGTACGAGACCGGCGCGCAGGAGCAGCTCTACATCGAGCCCCAGGGGATGATCGCGCGTGGCCGGCCCCGAGGACGGGGGTCACCGTGTGGGGCTCGCTGCAGTGCCCCTACTACGTGCACAAGGCGCTGGTGCCGCTGTTCGGCCTGCCGCCCGAGAAGGTGCGCGTGGTCCAGGCGGAGACCGGCGGCGGCTTCGGCGGCAAGGAGGAGTACCCGTCGATGATCGCCGCCCACGCCGCCCTGCTGGCCTGGAAGGCCGGGCCGGCCGGTCAAGCTCGTCTACGACCGCGCCGAGGACATGGTGGCCACCACCAAGCGCCACCCCTCGCGCACCCGGCATCCGCACGGCGGTCGACCGCCGACGGGCACCTGCTGGCGCTGGACATCGACTTCGTCATCGACGGCGGCGCCTACGCCACGCTCTCCCCGGTGGTGCTGTCGCGGGGCACCATCCACGCCGCCGGCCCCTATCGCTGCCCCAACGTGCGCGTGACGCAGCCGTGGCCGTCGCCACCAACACGCCGCCGCACGGCGCGTTCCGCGGCTTCGGCGCGCCGCAGAGCATCTTCGCCCTCGAGCGCCACCTCGATCGCGTGGCGGCGGCGCTCGGCCTCGCTCCCGGCGGAGCTGCGCCGCCGCAACTTCGTCCGCCAGCGGCGACACCACCGCCGTCGGCCAGGTCATCCACGAGGACGTCGACCTCGACGGCCTGCTCGACCGCGCCTTCGCGGCCACCGGCTACCGCGCGAAGCGCGAGCGCTTCGCCGCGCGAGAACGCCGGCGCGCCGCCGTGAGCAAGGGGATCGGCTTCGCCTCCTTCTTCCACGGCGCCGGCTTCACCGGCTCGGGCGAGGAGCACCTCGCCTCGGTGGTCGCACATCGAGGCGACCGCCGACGGCGACGTGCGCGTGCTCGCGGCGAGCACCGAGATCGGCCAGGGCACCAACACCGATCCTCGCGCAGATCGCCGCCGACGCGCTCGGGCGTCGACTACGAGCACGATCGAGATCGCCTCAGCCCGACACCGCGCGCGGTCCCCAACAGCGGCCCGACGGTGGCCTCGCGCACCTGCATGGTGGTGGGCAAGCTCGTGGAGCGGGCCGCCCTCGCCTTGCGTCGAGAAGCTGCGCGCCGCCGGCCTGCTGGCGGGCCCGGACACGACCGCCGACGTTCGCGCGCCGCCTGCGCGCGCGCTACATCGAGCGCATCGGGCCGCTGGCGGCGCAGAGCCCGCTACCAACCGCCGCCCGGGCGTGCGCTGGGACGACCAGCGCTACCAGGGCGATGCCTACGGCGCCTACGCGTGGGCGGTCTACGTCGCCGAGGTGTACCGTCGACACCGCCACCGGCGAGGCGCACGGTCGACGACTTCGTCGCCGTGCAGGAGGTGGGGCGGGTCATCCACCCGGTGCTCGCCGCCGGGCAGATCGAGGGCGGGGTGGCGCAGGGCGATCGGCTGGGCGCTCTACGAGAACGTGGTGTGGCGACGACGGCCGCATGGCCAACGCGCAGATGACCAACTACATCATCCCGACCGCCGCCGACATGCCGCCGATCCGCGTCGAGTTCGTCGAGGCGCCCTACGCCCACGGCCCGGGCGGGCGCCAAGGGGATCGGCGAGCTGCCGATGGACGGCCCCGCGCCGGCGATCGTCAACGCCATCGAGCGACGCCACCGGGGTGCGGGTGCGGCAGGTGCCGGTGACGCCGGAGGTGCTGCTGGCGGCACTCGAGGAAGCCGACGGCGAGCCTGCGACGCAGCCGGTGAGCGGGCCGCGCGCGGGCTGAGCGGTCGGCGCCGGCGGGCGCCAGTCGTGGCGCGCGCGTTGGATCGCGCGGGGCCGCTCAGGGTGGCGTCGTCGCGCCTGCCGGCCGTAGCTCGATACGCACGTCGGTGACGTCCTCGCCGGCGCTCAGGTCGACCACGCTTGCGGCCGGCTCGTAGCCGCTGGCGTTCACCGTCAACCGCCAGCGGCCGGGCAGCAGCGGGCCGGTGAGGAAGTGACCGCTGGCATCCGGCCGCACGAGCTCCGGGTAGGTGTCGGTGGGCAGCGAGCGGTCGAGGTAGCCGAGACGGAAGTCGACGACTTCGGGGTGCGAGCCGTCGCTGCCCACCAGAGCTCCCCCGATCGCCGCCGCTCGCAGCTCGAGGTCGAGCTGCCGGTCGCGATCGAGGCTGAGTGTCCCTTCGTAGACCGGAGCAGTGCGCGGCAGCGCAGCGTCGACGAGGTACTCGCCGGGGCCGAGGTCGTCGAGGACGTAGGCGCCCGTGGTGTCGGTGAGCGTCCACGCTTCGGCGCCCGGAGAGGAGCGGCTGTGGAGCACCACCCTGCCCCCGGCCACGGGTGAGCGTCGCCAGGTGACGCGACCGGTCAGCTGCAAAGGCGGCGGCAGATCGACCTCGACGCCGGTGACCTCGCCGGCTGCCGGCAGCTCGACGGCGACGCTGGCGCCGCGCGTCCCCTGGCGCGCGGCGAGCAGCGCCGGCCCGCCGGCGAGCCCGGGGACGGCGAAGGTCCCGTCGGGCCCCACCGAGCTCGAGTGCTCCCCGTTCGCGTCGTGGACGTCGAGGGCGACCTCGCCTTGGCGATCGTCGACGAGACCACGGAGGGTGCCGCGCACGGTGACGCCGCGGTCGAGAGGCAGCACCAGGTCGTCGCTACCGCCGGCGGCCAGTAGCAGCCTTCGCGGCGTGGGCGCCGCGTAACCGTGCGCGCTCCAGCTCAGCGAGTAGATGCCGGTGGGAAGCGACTCGAGACGGAAGGAGCCGTCCGCCGCCGTGGTGGCGTCCTGCCAGGCCCAGGGCGCTCCCTGGCGCTCCAGCGCGACGTGGACGCCGGCGACGGGAGTGCCGTCGCCGGCCACCACTCGTCCCGAGACGTCGGCGAGATCCCAGTCGCCGCGCGCCAGGGTGATCGTCGGCGTCGCGCCCGCGACGGTCACCCGCTGGTCGCGCAGCAGGGTCGGGCGGTAGAGCGGGTGCCGTGCCGAGAGGTAGTAGAGGCCCAGCGGCACCTTGTCGAAGCGGACGCGACCGTCGTCTGCGGTGGAAAGCTGCTGGCGGAATGGGGCCTCGGCCTGGGCGCTCTCGAGCCTCAGCTGCGCTCCGGCGATGGGGACGCCATCGGCCGCGAGCACCAACGACTCCAGCCAGCTCGTCGCGGGGCGCTCGAGCTCCAGCTGCACGTCGGCCTGGGCTCCGGGCTCGACGTCGGCCCAGGCGGCCGCGCCGGGGCGGAAGCCAGCGGCGAACGCCGTCACCCTCCACTCGCCGGGCTCGAGGTCGGCACGGTCGACGCGGCCGTGGACATCGCTCTCTTCGCGCGGCGCGATCCCCCCTCCGGCGGTCGTCGCTGGCGGCCGTTCGAGATCGACGGTGGCTCCCGCCACCGGCGCCCCGGTGTCGTCGGCGACCAGGATGCGCAGGCTCCCGGCGCGTTGGAGTGGCAGGTCGTCGAGCTGGGGCGAGGAGGCCGCGACCGCGCGGGTGAGAGGGACGAAGCCGGGTGCGCTGGCCCTCATGAGGATCTCGCCGTGGGGTCGGATGCCGGGGAGCAGGAAGCGACCGTCGTCGCCGGTGATCGCGTGGCGATAGGGGCGGCCGTCTCCGAGGGGGTGGTTGAAGAGCTCGACCGGAGCGTCGTGCGGGAGCTGCTCCATCGCCACGAGGTCGACCGTGGCCCCCCGCAGCGGCCGTCCGGCGCTGTCGACCACGCGTCCCGAGAGGTCGATGCCGCGCTCGAGGCGCAGCGACGGAGCCGTCGCCACGCCATGGCGCGGTGTCTCGACGCTCCCCAGCGCCGGCGCGCGGTCGCGGGCGAGCGCCAGCAGGCGGTAGGTTCCCGGGTGCCCGACGGCCAGCGCGAAGCGCCCGTCGCCGCCGGTGCGCGTGCGCTCCCAGGCGCCGTCGCCCCCGGGGGTCGGCGCGAGGGAGACCACCTCGACGCCGCATGCCGGCGAGCCGTCCTCGCGCAGCACCCGTCCGCTCACCCAGGAGCCCGGCAGCAGCGGGCCGCCGAGGAGGAAGGGGAGCAGCGGGACGAGGGCCAGCGCGCAGGGTGCGCCGGAGCGCCGGGCAGACGCTCGCATCCCACGATGGTAGCAACCAGCTCTTTCCCCGGGCCGCCTCCGCCGGGCGGTCGTGGCTCGTTGCGGCTAGACTCTGGATGCTCCGACGCCGCTCTCGCGATGACCGCAGCAGCCGCCACGACCGCCACCGTCCGCTTCACCGTCAACGGCGAGCCGGTGGAGGTGCGCACGCACCCGATGGCGCGGCTGCTCGACGTGCTGCGCGAGGAGCTCGGCCTCACCGGCACCAAGGAGGGGTGCGGCGAGGGGGAGTGCGGCGCCTGCGCGGTGCTCATCGACGGCGCCCTCGTCAACAGCTGCCTGCTGCCGGTCGTGCAGGTGGCGGGAGCGGCGGTGGCCACCATCGAGGGGTTGGCCGACGGCGAGCGGCTGCACCCGGTGCAGGAGGCCTTCCTCACCGCCGGTGGCGCGCAGTGCGGCATCTGCACGCCGGGGATGGTGATGGCGGCCGTCCACCTGCTGCACCGGCAGCCGCAGCCTAGCCTGGAGGAGATCCGCAGCGCGCTCGCCGGCAACCTCTGCCGCTGCACCGGCTACGTGAAGATCTTCGCGGCGGTGGCGGCCGCGGCGGCGGCCATGGCCGGCGGCGGTGGCGCGGCGAGCGAGCGCCAGGCAGGCGGCTGAGCGGATGCGCTCGCACCTTCCCAGCTACGAGCTGCTCGCCCCGCGCCACCTCGAGGCGGCGCTCGACCTGGTCGCCGGGGAGCACCGGCCGCTCGCGGGTGGCACCGACCTCATGGTGCTCCTCGAGGCCGGCAAGCTGCCGCATCGCCGCTGGGTGAGCCTGTGGGGGCTGCCCGAGCTGCGTGGCATCCGCGAGACGCCGCAGGGCGTCACCCTCGGCGCGCTCACCACCTACACCGAGGTGCAGCGTCACCCGACGCTGGCGCGCGACTACCCGCTGCTCTGCCGCGCCGCGGAGGAGACCGGCGGCGTCGCCATTCAGAACCGCGGCACCCTCGGTGGCAACGTCGCCAACGCCTCGCCGGCCGCCGACTCGCCGCCGGCGCTGCTGGTCTACGACGCCGAGCTCGAGCTGCGCTCGCGCGAGGGAGTGCGCCGCGTCGCCTACTGCGACTTCCACCACGGCTACCGGCGGATGGACCTGCGCGCGGGCGAGCTCATCACCGCCATCCACCTGCCGCGGCGGCCCGCCGCCGGCGATGGCCGCTGGCGCGAGAGCTACCGCAAGGTGGGCACGCGCCGCGCGCAGGCGATCTCGAAGGTCTGCCTGGCCGCCGCGCTCGCGGTTGCCGGCGGCGTCGTCACCGACGTGCGGCTGGCGCTCGGCAGCGTGGCACCGATGCCGCTGCGCTGCAGGCGCACGGAGGCGGTGGTGCGGGGCCAGCACCTTGGGGCCGAGCTGGTGCGCGTGGCCCAGGACGAGCTGGGTCGCGAGATCGCGCCCATCGACGACTTCCGCTCGACGGCTCGCTACCGCCTGCGCGTGGCGCAGAACCTGCTCGGCGAGCTGCTCGGCGGCAGCTGAGCGGAGCCGCCGCGATGGCGCCGACGCGTGCCGCCGCCGCTTCGCCAGCGCTGCGCGTCATCCGCAGCCGCCGCGTCGTTGCCGGCGGCGCGGTGGGGCCGGCCGCCGTGCACGTCGCCGGCGGCGTGGTGACGGCACTGGCCCCATTCGACGCCGTGCCGGCGGGCGCCGCGCTCGACGACTTCGGCGAGCTGGTGGTGATGCCGGGGCTCGTCGACACCCACGTCCACGTCAACGAGCCGGGGCGCACCGAGTGGGAGGGCTTCGCCACTGCGACGCGGGCGGCCTCGGCGGGCGGCGTCACCACCCTCGTCGACATGCCGCTCAACAGCGTCCCGGCCACCACCACGGTGGCGGCGCTGGAGGCGAAGCTCGCCGCCGCCGGCGGCCAGCTCGCGGTCGACGTCGGCTTCTGGGGGGGCGTCGTGCCCGGCAACGCGCGCGAGCTGCGGCCGCTCTTCGCGGCGGGCGTCTTGGGCTTCAAGTGCTTCCTCGTGCCCTCGGGCGTCGACGAGTTTCCGGCGGTGGGGGAGAGCGATCTCGAGGCGGCGCTGCCCGAGCTCGCCGCCCTCGGGGCGCCGCTGCTCGCCCACGCCGAGCTGCCGGGCCCCATCGCCGCGGCGAGCGCGGCGCTCGCCGGCGCCGCGCCGCGCCGCCACGCCACCTGGCTCGCCTCGCGTCCGCTGGCGGCGGAGACCGACGCCATCGCGCTGCTACTGCGACTCTGCCGGCGCCACGGTGCGCGCCTTCACGTCGTCCACCTCGCCGCCGCCGAGGCTGTCGACGCCCTCCGCGCCGCGCGCGAAGAGGGTCTCCACGTCAGCGTCGAGACCTGCCCCCACTACCTGGTGTTCGCCGCCGACGAGGTCCCCGACGGCGCCACCGAGCTCAAGTGCGCGCCGCCCATCCGCGACGCCGGCAACCGCGAGGCGTTGTGGCGGGCGCTCGACGCCGGCGTCATCGACATGGTGGTGAGCGACCACTCCCCCTGCCCGCCGGCCATGAAGCACGCCGAGAGCGGCGATTTCTTCCGCGCCTGGGGCGGCATCGCCTCGCTCGAGCTGGGGCTGCCGGTGATGTGGACGGCACTGGTGGCGCGCGCGAGCCCTGAGGGTGAGGGGGACGGCGAGGCAGGGGGGCCCCGCGGCGTCGTTGCCGGCGGTCCCGGCGGGGCCGTGCCGGGTGCCCTGCGCAGCGGCGACGCCGGTCGGGACAGCGTCCGCGACGCCCATGACGAGCCGGGCGACTGGCGCTCGCGGCGCCTCCTCGACCTCTCCCGCTGGATGGCGGCCGCACCGGCCACGCTCGCCGGGCTCGCCGGCCGCAAGGGGCGCATCGCGCCCGGCTTCGACGCCGACCTCGTGGTCTGGGACCCGGAGGCGAGCTTCCGCGTCGACCCGGCGCGGTTGGCCCAGCGTCACCCGATCACCCCCTACGCTGGCCGCACGCTCTCCGGCGCCGTCGTCGCCACCTTCCTGCGCGGCGCGCGGGTCTTCGACCGCGGCGTCTTCACGACGGCCCCGGCGGGCCGCGTCCTGCTGCGGGGGCTTGCGCAATAGGGTGGGGATCGCGCAGCATCGAGTCGAGCCTCCCGTGAGCGACGCCCTGCCGATCGACGACGACGCCACCCGGCTGCCGGACTGGACGCAGCTGCCCGACCTGGCGGCGGCACGCCTCGGCGGCGAGGTGCTGTGGGCGAACGACGACTTCTTCGCCGCCAAGGAGAACCTGCTGCTGCCGGCGACGCCGGTCTGGCGCGAGCACGAGTACACCGACCGCGGCAAGTGGATGGACGGCTGGGAGACGCGCCGCCGCCGCACCCCGGGCCACGACTCCTGCGTCGTCCGTCTCGCCCTGCCCGGCGTGCCGCGCGGCATCGTCGTCGACACCAGCTTCTTTCGCGGCAACTATCCCGAGCACTGCTCCCTCGAGGCCTGCGCCGCGGACCCCAACGCCACCCTCGAGCAGCTGCGCGACACGGCCACCGAGTGGGTCGAGGTGCTGCCCCGCTCGCCGCTTTGCGGCCACGCCCGCAACCGCTTCCCGCTCGAGCCGCCGTACCGCTTCACCCACCTGCGGTTCCACATCTACCCCGATGGTGGCGTGGCGCGCCTGCGGGTGCACGGCGAGGTGGTGCCCGACTGGCCCTCTATCCTCGCCGCCGGCGAGGAGGTGGACCTCGTCGCCGTCGAGCACGGCGGGAGCTGGCTTGCCGCCAGCGACATGTTCTTCTCGGCACCGCAGAACCTGCTCTTGCCCGGCCGCGGCGCCCGCATGGACGACGGCTGGGAGACGCGACGCCGGCGCGGCCCGGGCCACGACTGGGTGGTGCTGAGGCTCGGCATCGCGGGCAGTGTCCGCCGTGTCGAGGTCGACACCGCGCACTTCAAGGGCAACTACCCGGAGAGCTGCGAGCTCGAGGGGTGCTCGCTCGACGCCGGAGGGCCGCCGGGCGGCGATTGGGACGGCTGCCGCTGGCGCGACCTGCTGCCGCGCATCAAGCTCGAGGCCGACACCCGGCACCTCTTCGACCAGCTCGCCAACGTCGGGCCGTTTACCCACGTGCGCTTCTCCATCCACCCCGACGGCGGTGTCAGCCGCCTGCGGTTGTGGGGTCTGCCCAGCCAGGATGGACGGCTGGCGGCGGGGCTCGGCCGCTTCAACGCCCTGCTGCCGCGGCCGGCGAAGGCGGCGCTTCTCGACTGCTGCGGCTCGCCGGGCTGGGCGCGCGAGATGCTCGAGCGGCGCCCCTTCACCAGCGCCGAGGAGCTCTTCGCCGCGGCGGACGCGCTGTGGCATGCGGCCGGCCGCGAGCAGTGGCTCGCCGCCTTCCGCGCCCACCCCGAGATCGGCGCCGCCGCGGCCGAGACACCGCAGTCCCCGGGAGCGAGCGCTCGGTCGGCGCGCGAGCAGGCAGGCGCCCGCGATGCCGACGCCACCATCCGCGAGGCGTTGGCGGCTGCCAACCGCGCCTACCGCGAGCGCTTCGGCCACATCTTCATCGTCTGCGCCAGCGGCAGGACGGCCAAGGAGATGCTCATGCTTTGCGAGCAGCGCCTGGGCAATGCGCCGGAGCGCGAGCTCGAGGTCGCCGCCGAGGAGCAGCGCAAGATCACCCGGCTGCGGCTGCAGCACCTGCTCGGTTGGTGAGGGCCGGTGGCTCCGCGCGCCCCGGCCGGTCGAGGGTCGCGAGCACTTGCCCGAGCTGCCGCCGGCTGACGGCCAGCAGTGGGTCGAAGGCGAGCCCGGCCTCGAAGAGGGGACGCGAGCCCTCGTCCTCGGACTCGAGGCAGACGAGCATGCAGCGCACCACCGCCGCCGTCAGATGCAAGCCGCCGAGCTGGAAGTGGTAGCGGCGGCCGGGCGACAGCGCCTCGCTGGTGGCGACCCGCGCGCCGTGCAGGTCGAGGTCGAGCACGCGCAGCGACTGCGAGAACCCGATGCGCCCCGGCAGGCCGCCAGCCGGGCGGCGGTCGTGCCGGCGACGGTCGGGTTGGCGGGCGGGAAGGGTCGGCTCGGGGCCGCCGGAGTCGATCGGCTGGGTGGCTGGGTCGGGCGATGGCATCGGCGGGCTCCTCGACTTCGCGGCGCGGTCCGGGGGTGGCCGCGGCTCCCGGTTCAGACGGAAACGCGGGCCGATTCCTTGCAGCGAAACCCGGCCACGGTGCCCGGAAGGCGCGCGTATACTGCCGCTCGGGTTCACCCCGCCTTTCGAGATGAGCGGTCTCAGCACCCACGTCCTCGACACGGCGCTCGGCCGCCCCGCTGCCGGGCTGCCGGTGCGCCTAGAGGTGAGCGCGGGCGAGGGGTGGCGCGAGCTCGCACGCGCCGCCACCGACGCCGACGGTCGCGTCGCCCGTTTGCTGCCGGAGGGCGTCGCGCTCGAGGCGGCGACCTATCGCCTCACCTTCGACACCGGCCGCTACCTCGCGGCGCGGGGCGGCGGCGGGTTCTACCCCTACGTCACCATCGTCTTCGCCGTCGGCGACGCTGGGCAGCACCATCACGTTCCGCTCCTGCTCGCCCCCTACGGCTACTCGACCTACCGTGGCAGCTGAGGAGAGACCCGACCCATGGACCTCGACTGGAATCTCTGGCTCACCCTGATCGCGCGCTGGATCCACATCTTCAGCGCCATCCTCTGGGTGGGCACCACCTTCTACTTCACCTGGCTCGACGGCCGCTTCACCGCCCAGGAGCGGGCCGGGAGCGCCGACCCGCAGGTGTGGATGGTGCACAGCGGGGGCTTCTACAAGGTGGCGAAGAGCAAGGGCTTCGACGTCGCCCACCCACTGCACTGGTTCCGCTGGGAGGCGATGGCCACGTGGCTGTCCGGGCTCGTGCTGCTGGCGCTGGTCTACTGGTTCGGCGGCACCATGGTCGACAGCAGCGTCGCCGACCTCAGCGACGGACGTGCCCTTGCCATCGGCGCCGGGGTGCTGATCGTCGGCTGGGTGGTCTACGACCTGATGATGCAGTCGCCTGTCGGCCGTTCGGAGGCGCTCGCCGCGGGCCTCGGCTACGCGCTCGTCGTCCTGCTCGCCTGGGGCCTCTCCCACTGGCTCTCCGGGCGCGCCGTCTACATCCACGTCGGCGCCCTCTTCGGCACCATCATGGCGGCCAACGTCTGGATGCGCATCCTCCCCGCCCAGCGCCGCATGGTGGCGGCGGTCGAGGAGGGGAGTGCCCCCGACGCCGCGCTCGCCGCCCGCGCCAAGCTGCGCTCGAAGCAGAACACCTTCCTCGCCGTGCCGGTGGTGTTTCTGATGCTGAGCAACCACTTCCCGACCGCCACCTATGGCAGCCGCCACGGCTGGCTGGTGCTGTCGCTGATGGTGCTCCTCGGCTGGGCGGCGGCGAGCGTCATCCGGCGCGCCTAGAGAGCAGCGGAGCGAGCGATGGCACGCGCCTTCAAGAGCCTCTCCGAGCGCGAGATCCTCGCCCTCGCCATCGCCGCCGAGGAGGAGGACTCCCGCATCTACGACGACTTCGCTGCCGCGCTCAGCGAGCGCTACCCGGCGACCGCGGCGGTGTTCACGCAGATGCGCGACGAGGAGATCGGCCACCGCCAGCGGCTCACCGAGCTGTTCCGGCAGCGCTTCGGCGAGCACATCCCGCTCATCCGCCGCGAGGACGTCAAGGGCTTCGTGCGCCACGCCGCGCCCTGGCTGGTGCGGCCGCTGCGGCCTCGACGCCATGCGCCGGCAGGCGGCGGTGATGGAGCTCGAGACCAAGCAGTTCTACCGCCGCGCCGCCGCCGCAGTCGACCGATGCCGGGCGTGCGCCGGCTGCTCGACGACCTCGCCGACGAGGAACAGCCGCCACGAACGGCGCGCCGGCGAGCTGATCGAGGAGAAGCTCACCCCCGACGCCCGCGAGGAGGAGGAGCGCACGCGGCGGCGGCTGTTCGTGCTGCAGGTGGTGCAGCCCGGGCTCGCCGGGCTGATGGACGGCTCGGTGTCGACGCTGGCGCCGCTGTTCGCCGCCGCCTTCGCCACCCGCAGCAGCCACGACGCGCTGCTGGTGGGCCTGGCGGCCTCGATCGGCGCCGGCATCAGTATGGGCTTCGCCGAGGCGCTCTCCGACGACGGCGGCCCTGACCGGCCGCGGCCACCCCTGGCTGCGCGGGCTGGTCTGCGGGCTGATGACCACGCCTCGGCGGGCTCGGGCACACGCTGCCCTATCTGGTCCCCGACTTCCGCCTCGCCACCGGCGTCGCCGTCGCCGTGGTAGCGGCCGAGCTGGGGGCGATCTCCTACATCCGCCACCGCTACATGGACACGCCGCTGCTCGCCGCCGCATTCCAGGTCGTGGTGGGGGGCGTGCTGGTGTTCCTGACCGGCATCCTGATCGGCAGCTCGTGATGCCTCGGCGCCGACGCCGATCGGCGCGGCGCTGTAAAGTGGTTTCCCGACGAAGGAGACCGCCATGAGCGACATCGCGGAGCGCGGCTACGTCCACCCCGAGGTGCTGGTGTCGACGGAATGGGTGGCGGCCCACCTCGACGACCCCGCCGTGCGCGTCATCGAGAGCGACGAGGATCCGCTGCTCTACGCCTCCGGCCACCTGCCGGGGAGCCGTGGAAGTCGACTGGACCCGCGACCTGAACGATCCGCTGCGCCGCGACTACCTCGACGGCGAGCACTTCGCGGCGCTGATGCGGCGCATCGGCGTCACCCGCAGACACCACGGTCGTCTTCTACGGCGACAAGAACAACTGGTGGGCGTGCTACGCCTTCTGGGTGTTCCAGCTCTTCGGCCACGCAACGCGCGCATCATGGACGGCGGCCGGCTGAAGTGGGAGAAGGAGGGGCGACCGCTGACCGCGACGTGCCGCGCTACCCCGCCGGCGATTACCCGGCGCCGCAGCGCGACGACACGCCGCATCCGCGCCTTCCGCGATGAGGTGCTGCGGCACGTCGAGCAGGGCGCGCCGCTGATCGACGTGCGCAGCCCCGCCGAGTACAGCGGCGAGCGGCTGCACATGCCCGAGTACCCCAACGAGGGTGCCCTGCGCGGCGGCCACATCCCCGGCGCCGCCAACGTCCCCTGGGCGCGCGCGGTCAACCCCGAGGACGGCACCTTCAAGAGCGCCGCCGAGCTGCGCAGCGATCTACGAGGGGGAGGCCCGCCTCGCCGCCGGCGACGACGTCGTCGTCTATTGCCGCATCGGCGAGCGCAGCAGCCACACCTGGTTCGTGCTCACCAACCTGCTCGGCTACCGCCGGGTGCGCAACTACGACGGCAGCTGGACGGAGTGGGGCAACCTGGTGGGGGCGCCGATCGAGAGGTAGGAGCTCAGCCGCCGGCCGCCGCGCCCGCCCCCGCCGCGAGCGCCGCCTGCTGGCGGCGGGCGAAGGCCTGGCACATCTGCAGCATGCCCAGCAGGCCGAGGTTCTTGCCCATCGACAGCTCGCGCCCGAAGAGGCCGTAGACGACGTCACCGGGGATGGCAGTGATCGCCGCCAGCGCCTGTCCGCCGAGGCTGTCGCCGAGGATCGCCGCCAGCGCCTTGGCGGAGATCCCCTGCGGGTTGTCCACCGCGAACTGGAAGTCGAGGGTGCCGTCCTCACGCGGCGTCGCCCACACGAACGCCTCCGACTCGCACTGCGGCACCCGGTGCGACTCCGCGAACGGCCGCGTCGCCACCTGCGGCGACACCTCGTGGAAGCGGTCGGCGAGCGAGATCAGATACTCGATGCGGTCGGCACGGTCGGGCAGCAGGGCCAGCATCTCGAGGTGCTCGGCGAGGCGCGGCGGCAGCGGTGGCGACGAGGCCTCCATGGCGGCGAGGATACCCTGGACGATAATGGGCCCATGGCCCGCGGCTGGGAGAGCAAGTCGGTGGAGTCGCAGAAGGACGACGCCCGCGGGGCGGGGCAGCGCGAGGCGGCTGCGAGCGCCGACGAGCGCCGGCGGCGGCAGCGACGCCGCGGCCTCGAGCTGGCGCGAACGCGCGCGCAGGCCGAGCTCGACGCCACCACCGCCCCGGTGCGCCGGGCCGCGCTCGAGAGCGCCCTCGCCCACCTCGACGGCGAGCTGGCGAAGCTCGCGCGCGAGTGAGGCGCGCGGCGCGTGGCGCGTCGCTCGTAGCGTGTCGCTCCCCGGGCGTCCCCTACAATGGCCCCATGTGCCGCAGCATCCGCCGCCTCTACAATCTCGACCCGCCGGTGACCACCGAGGAGGTGTACGCCGCCTCGATGCAGTTCGTGCGGAAGATCGCCGGCACCACCCGCCCCTCGCAGGCCAACGCCGACGTCTTCGCCCGCGCCGTCGAGGAGATCGCCGCCGCCAGCGAGCGCCTGCTCGGCGAGCTGGTCTCGGCGGCGCCGCCCCAGGACCGTGCCGAGGCGGTGGCGAGGGCCCGTGAGCGCTGGCAGGCGCGAGCCCGCTAACGCAGGGTTGGGGGCGGGTGCCGACGACGCGGGCCCCTCACCCCCGCCGGTCGCGGCTGCGGTCACCTTGGTGGCGCTGGCGCCCCCGCCTGGTGCGACTCCGGCGCCGCCGTCGGCGCCACCACCACCCGGCCCGCGAGCACCACGACCCGCACGCGCTCGAGCTCGCTGACGTCGGCGAGCGGGTCCCCGTCGACGGCGATCAGGTCGCCGGCGAATCCAGGGCGGAGGGCACCCACCTGGTCGCCCCAGCCCATGCAGTGGGCCGACACCGAGGTGGCGGCCTGGATCGCCTGCATCGGCGTCATGCCGCGGGCGACCATGATGGGGAACTGCCGGGCGTTCCATCCATGGGGGTAGACGGCAGCGTCGGTGCCGAAGGAGAGGAGGGCGCCGGCGTGCAAGGCCCTGGTGAAGTTGACGCGCTGCACCTCGGTGGTCTCGACGTTCTTGCGCAGGAACTCCTCGGGCCAGCCCTGCCGGCGCCCCTCGGTGTCGATGTAGTCGCCGTTGTAGACGTCCATGTCGAGGCAGACGCCGCGCGCCTTGGCGAGGGCGATCCCCTCGTCATCGATCAGCGAGGCGTGCTCGATGGTGTCGACGCCGGCGCGGATGGCGTCCTTGACCGACTGCGCGCCGTGGGCGTGGGCGGCGACGCGCAGGCCATGTCGGTGGGCGACCTCGACGACGGCGCGGATCTCCTCCTCGCTCATCTCCGGTGCTCCGGGAACGCCGCCGTAGGCGAGCACGGCGCCCGAGGCGATCACCTTGAGCAGGTCGGCGCCGCCCGCCACCGCCTCCTCTGCCTTGCGCCGGAAGGCCTCGGCGCCACGCGCCACGCCGCGCCGCACGCGCGCCGGCACGTCCTCCTCGCGCACGCCCGGCACCAGCAGGTCGCCGCCGCCGCCCGGGATGGTGAGGTACATCCCCGCCACCTGCATGCGCGGTCCGATCGCCTCGCCGGCGCGGACGGCGTCGCGCAGCGCGCGGTCGGTCCACGCGATGTAGGTGCCGACGTCGCGCACGGTGGTGAAGCCGGCGCGCAGGGTGGCGGCGGCGTGCTCCTCGCCGCGCGCCAGCGCCTCGGCGTCGGTGCGGGTCAGGTAGACCCGGAGGTCCTTGGTGTCCTCGGGGCTGTCGGTCAGGTGGGTGTGGAGGTCGAGCAGGCCGGGCAGGCAGGTCCTGCCGCCGAGCTCGAGCCTCGGCATCCCGGCCGGGGGCACGCCGCCGACAGCGGCGACCGTGCCGGCGCGGATGGTCACCCAGACGTCGGTGCGTGGCGTGACGGCGACGCCGTCGATCAGCGTCCCGCAGTGGACGGCGAGGTCGCCGCCCGGGGGCACCGCCGCGGCGACCGGCGCGGCGGCGAGGCCCGGCCCCGCGCCGGCGAGGGACGCCAGCGCCAGCGCGCCGGTAGCCCGCAGGGTCCGAAGGCGGAGCATTGCCGAGGACCCTATCAGCACGGGCTGGCCTGCGGCCCGTGAGGAGTCGCGCCGAGGCGCGTCCACGAGGACGGGAGCGCGAGGGCCGTCTCGCGCTCGATGCTGGCGCGCGAGGCCGAGGCGGGAGCCGGTGCCGCTACGCCCCGTCGCCGCGCAGGCCGCGCAGCACGGTGCGGTACTCGGACCAGGCGGTGCGGGCGTCGATGTACTCGCCGTGGGTGAAGCCCAGCTCGCTGGCGATCTGCCGCACCACGCTCTCCTCCTCGGCGGAGATACCTCCCTCGGCGGCGGAGACGGCGAAGAGGCAGTCGAGCAGCCGGCGCCGCTGCCCTTCGTCGGCGAGCTCGCGCAGCTCGCGACTGACCTGGAAGTTCTCGACGTGGCCGAACATGCGGTTCTGCGCCTTGGCGATCTCCACCACCAGCACCGCCTGCTCGGCATCGATGCCGCCGACCTCGCGCACTAGCTCCTCCATGCGCGTGCTCTCGGCGGCGGAGATGGTGTCGTCGGCGAGGGCGACGCGGCCGAGCATGTAGGCGAAGGCGGCCAGGCGCCGCGCCTCCTCCGGCGGCAGCGCGGCGAGCTGGTCGGCGATCCGGCGCACGGCGGCCGAGCCGCCTCCCGCCCCCTCGTCGCGACCCAGCAAGCGCTCGAGCCAGGACATGACACCGATTGTAGCCGCGCCGCGGCCTGGCGCGGCGCGAAGGGGCCGCGAGCCGACCCGAGTCCGTACCCGGGTCGGCCCGGCCGCCGGCCCTACGGCTTGCCGCTAGGAGCCGAGGCGCTGCCCGGGCTTGCCGGGCCGCCGCGCACCGCCTTGCCGTCGGTGTCGAGCTGCACCAGCGATCCCTCGCCGAGCGCCTTGCTGCGCACGAGCTCCTCGAGCGCCGGCAGCACCGTCTTGCCGTCGCCCACCACCAGCACCTTGAGGTCGGCGGGAACGAGGTGCTTGCGCGCCGCCGCTGCCACGTCCGCCGCGCTCACCGCGTTCACCTTTGCCGCGTACGTCGCGTAGTAGTCGAGCGGCAGGCCGAAGAAGATGAGCTCGCGGTAGGTGTCGAGGATCTCCTCGCCGGTCGCGAAGCGGCCGGGCAGGGCGAGCGACTCGCCGTTCTTCTCGCGGGCAAGCTCCTGCGCGGTCACCGCGCCACCCGCCATGCGCGCGATCTCGCGGTACAGCTCGCGCGCCGCACCGGCGGTGGCGTCGGCACGCACGCCGGCGCCGGCGCGCAGCATGCCGGTGTCCCGCGTGTAGCGGAAGTAGGCGCCGCCGCCGTAGGACCACCCCTTGTCCTCGCGCAGGTTCATGTTGATGCGGCTGCTGAACTCGCCGCCGAGGATCCCCACCATGACGCTGGTGGCGACGTAGTCGGGTGCCTGGCGCACCGGTCCCGGCTCGGCGAGCAGGACGTACGACTGCGGCGCGCCGGGGACGTCGACGAAGTAGAGCCGGGCGTCCTGTGGATGCGGGGGGCCGATGGCGGCGATCGGGCGCGGCGTGCCTTTCCACTCCGCCAGCCGCGCCCCCACCTTCTCCTCGACCTGGGCGCGGGTGATGTCACCAACCACGTAGAGCCGGGCGCCGTGCGGACGCAGGGTGTCGGCGACGTAGCTCTGGCAGTCCTCGCGGGTCACCGCCTCCGTGGTGGCCTCGGTCACCACATGGCCCAGCGGGTGCTCCGGCCCGTAGAACACCGGCCCCGAGACGCGGCTGGCGACGCTCACCGGCGCCCCCCGCGACTGGCGCACGCTGTTGACGTGGCGGGCGACGTTGCGCTCGTGATCGGCCTGGCGCAGCCCGGGGTGCTGCAGGGTGTCGGACCACAGGTCGAGGGTGCGGTCGAGGTTCTTGGTCAGGGTGGTCGCCGAGACCCCTTGCTGCTCGTTGCCCGCCCAGGCGGTGACGTGCGAGGCGACGTCTGCCTGTGCCTCCTCGAAGGCGTTCTTGTCGAGCGCCTCCGTGCCGTCGTCGAGAAGGTCCATGCAGAGTGTGGCGCGCCCGGCCTTGCCCGGTGGGTCGCTGGTGGCGCCGCCGGCCACGGCGAGGTCGAGCGCGATGGTGGGCAATCCGTGGCGCTCGACGAGGTAGACGTCGATGCCGTCGCCGATGCCGAAGCGCTCGATGCCGGGAGGCATCAGGGACCGCGACGGGCCGGCCTTCGGCTGATGGGCCCGGAACGCCTCGTGGGGGAAGGTAGGGACAGGGGTGCCGGCGTCGGCCGCCGGACGCGTGCCGCCGGCAGTGCTGGCAGCGGCGGCCGGTGCCGCCTCGGTGGTCGCCGTCGGGGCCGGCGCGGTGGCGGCGCCGCCGTCGGTCGCCGCGCTCGCCGCCGGCGCCTGGATGGCAGGCATGGTCACCACCTCGACCCGACCGGAGCTCGGCAGGTACTTCGCCGCCGTCGCCAGCACCGCCGGCGCCGTCACCCGGCGGTAGCGCCCGAGGTCCCAGCCGATGCGGCCGGGGTCGCCGAGGAAGTGGTTGTAGCTCTGCAGCGCATCGGCGCGGGCGAGCAGCGGCTCGAGCGCCCAGACGAACCGCGCCTCGAAGTCGGCGAGCGCGCGGTGGAGCTCGGCATCGCCCACCGGCTCGCGGACCGCTCGCGCCAGCTCGTCCTCGATCGCCTTCTCGACCGCGCCGAGGTCGGCGCCGTCCTCGAGGTCGACGACGACCTGGAACGTCGAGGAGAGCTGGCTCGAGGCCTGGTAGACGGCGACGTCGTGCGCCCAGCGCTTGTCGAGCACGAGGAGCTTGTAGAGGCGGCCGGTGCCCGGCTGCCCCAGCACGTCGGCGAGCACGTCGAGCTCGGCGTCGCCGGGTGCGAAGAGGGCCGGCGAGTGCCACGCGTAGTGCACCCGCCGCAGACGCGCCAGGTTGTCGTCGACGGTGCGGCGCAGTGGCCCGGCCACCGTCGGCGTCGGCACCGCCGTCCGCGCCGGCCGCTGGGTGGCCGGGAAGCTGCCGAACCACTTGTCGACGAGCGCCCGTGCCCGCGCCGGGTCGAAGTCGCCGGCGATCGCGAGGGTGGCGTTGGCGGGCACGTACCACTTGCGGAAGAACGCCCGCACGTCGTCGACGCTGGCCGACGCGATGTCCTCGTGCAGGCCGATGGTGAGGTGGCGGTACGGGTGCCCCTCGGGGTAGAGCAGCTCGCTCACCGCGAAGCGGTCCTTGCCGTAGGGCACGTTGTCGTAGCTCTGTCGGCGCTCGTTGCGCACCACCTCGCGCTGGTTGTCGAGGCTCTTCTCGGTGATCGCCTCTGGCAGGTAGCCCATGCGCTCGCTCTCGAGCCACAGCGCCGTCTCGACCTGGTTGCACGGCACCACCTCGTAGTAGTCGGTGCGGTTGGGGTTGGTGGTGCCGTTGACGTCGCTGGCGCCGATCTCCTGGAGGATGGGGAAGTGGCGGTCCTCGCCGGTGTTCTTCGTGCCCTGGAACATCATGTGCTCGAAGAGATGGGCGAAGCCGCTGCGCCCCGGCACCTCGTCGCCGCTGCCCACGTGGTACCAGACGTCGACCGCGACGAGAGGCACGCTGTGGTCCTCGAGGACGATGACCTCGAGGCCGTTGGGGAGGGTCGACTTCTGGAAGGGGATGGAGAGGTCGGTGGCGGTCGGCTGGGACGGTTGGGCGTGCGCCGGCGCCAGCGCCGGCGAGAGGCCGAGGAGGAGGGCCCAGCAGGGGGCGTTGCGGGACAGTTGCGAACGGGTCATCGGGTCGATCTCCTGTTTCTCGGCGACGGCAGTGTCAGCTCAAGCCGCAAATCTACCTCTCCTGCCCGGCCGGCGCCGCGGGTAGGATCGCGCGCCATGGAACAGCGCCGCCGCGTCTTCGCCGCCGAGGCGGGCAACCACCTGGGGGAGGAGATCGCGCTGGCGGGCTGGCTGCGCCGGGTGCGCCCCACCAAGTCGACCACCTTCCTCGTCCTCCAGGACGCTTCCGGCACGGTGCAGGTGGTGGCGCCGGGGAAGCTCGACGTCCACCTCAAGACCGAGGACGCCGTGCGTCTGGTCGGGCGGCCGCGTGCCGAGCTCCGCTCGCGCAGCGGCTTCGAGATCGACCTGCTGGCGATCGAGGTGGTGGGCGCGGCGAGCGACGCGCTGCCCTTCACCTCCGGCTCGGACCTGCTGGAGGCCGGGCCCGAGGTGGCGCTCGACTACCGGCCGCTCGCCCTGCGTACCGACCGCGGCGGCGCCATCTTCCGAGTCCAGGCGGCCCTCGTCGAGGGGTTTCGCGCCGCCCTGCGGCGCCGACGCTTCACCGAGATCGTCACCTCGAAGATCGTCGGCGGCGGCACGGAGGGAGGCACCAATCTCTTCGCCATCCAGTACTTCGAGCGCACCGCCTACCTCGCGCAGAGCCCGCAGTTCTACAAGGAGCACGGCGTCTGCGGCCTCGAGCGGGTGTTCGAGACCGGCCACGTCTACCGCGCCGAGCCGCACGCCACGTCGCGCCACCTCACCGAGTACTACTCGCTCGACTTCGAGATGGGGTTCATCGACGGCCCCGAGGACGTCATCGCCGTCGAGCGCGAGGTGCTCACCGAAACCTTCGCCGCGGTGCGTGAGGCCCTGGCGGCGGAGCTGGCGCTCTTCGACGCCTACCTGCCGTCGCTGCTCGAGGTGCCCACCTGGACCTTCGACGAGTGTCTCGAACGGCTGCGCCGCGAGCACGGGCGC
Source organism: Thermoanaerobaculia bacterium (assembly GCA_963837455.1). Taxonomy (GTDB): domain Bacteria; phylum Acidobacteriota; class Thermoanaerobaculia; order Multivoradales; family JAIOJS01; genus DASYQD01. The sequence goes on from CAWINM010000001.1 coordinate 1,853,493, forward strand.
AACGACCTCGTCGACGACCTCGACCCCGAGGCCGAGCGTGAGCTTTGCGCGCTCGCCGAGCGCGAGGCGGGCGTGCAGGCGGTGTTCGTGCTCGGCTTCCCGATGTCGGCGCGCCCCTTCTACACCATGCCGCGCGCCGACGGCCGTACCGCCGCCGGCTTCGACCTCCTCTTCCGCGGCGTCGAGGTCACCACCGGTGGCCAGCGCCTGCACCGGCGCGCCGACCTCGAGGCGGCGCTGCGCGGACGCGGCATCGACCCCGCCTCCTTCGCCGCGCACCTGCGCATGTTCGACCTCGGCATGCCGCCGCACGGCGGTCTCGCCATCGGCGCCGAGCGGCTGACGGCGCAGGTGCTCGGCCTCGCCAACGTGCGGCAGGCGACGATGTATCCGCGGGATCGCAACCGCATCGCGCCCTGAGCATGGCGGGCCGCCGGAAGCTCTGGGCCTGGAGGCTAGAGGGGCTCCGGTCGGTGTGCCCCACCCCGGCTTCCGCCTCGCTGCCGCGGAAGGCGCTACACTCGACGTGGTTGCCGAGCGGCCCTCGTCGCGGGCTGCAGCTCTCGCGTTGCTGCAGGGTGAGGAGGGGGCGAGTGGACAGTCGCACCGTCTACGCCCTGAGTTGCATCTGCCTCGCCGCCACCGCTTGGCTGGTGGGAGTGGCGGTGCATTCCTACCCGCTGGAGCTGCGGCGCGACGGCTACCGCTGGTCGTGGGCGGTGGGTCTGCTCGCCGCCGGCATGGGGCTCGTCGCCGTGCGCGGCCAGGTGCCGGACCCGCTTTCGATCCTCGGCCACCAGGCCTCGGTCGTGCTCGGCGTGAGCGGCATCTTCGACGTGCTGCAGCGCTTCCAGCGGGTGCGTCTTCGCCAGCGGTGGGTCTACCTGCCGTTGCCGCTGGCCCTCGTCTCCGCCTCGTACTTCTACTTCGTGGCGCCCAACTACGCGCTGCGGGTGGCGGTCTTCTCCTCGATCTGCGCTGCCCAGCTGGCGGTCTGCGCCTCGGTGATGATGCGGGGCCGCGGTCCCGCGCCACGGACGGCGCGTCTGGTGGCGGTCGGCTTCGCGGCCTGCAGCGCTCTGCTGCTGACGCGCACCGTGGACTCGCTGCGCCTCGCTCCGACGAGCTCCCCGCAGGTCGTCTTCCGCAACGCGCCGCTCGAGCAGGGCGTCGTCGTCGGCCTCTTCGTGGGCTTCTTCGCCCTCTCCTTCAGCTTCGTCATCCTCTGCAACGAGCGGCTCAGCCGCGAGCTGGTGGTGCAGGCGACCCGAGATGCCCTCACCGGCTGCCTCAACCGCGGCACCATCGAGGAGCTCGCCGAGCGGGAGGCGGCGCGCGCCCGCCGCCATGACCTGCCACTGGCGGTGGCGCTCGTCGACCTCGACCATCTCAAGGCCATCAACGACCGCCACGGCCACGCGGCTGGTGACACGGTCCTGCGCCGGATCGCCCAGGCGATGGCGCGCGCGCTGCGCTCGGAGGACCTGGTGGGCCGCTACGGCGGCGACGAGTTCCTGCTGCTGATGCCCGAGACCGCCGCCGAGAGGGCGCGGATCGCCTGCGAGCGGGTGCGGGCGGCGGTGCATGCCGAGGTCGTCGAGCATGACGGCGTACGGCTGCCGGCGACGGTGAGCGTCGGCGTCGCTTCGGCCCATGGCGTCGCCGCCGATTTGACCGCCCTGGTTGCCGCCGCCGACGCGGCGCTCTACGACGTCAAACGGGCGGCGGGCGACGCCGTCCGGGTCGGTGTGGCCCCTGGGGCCGCCAAGGCGTCCGCGGTGCCGGCGTCCTAGCCGGGCTTCCTGGGGGTAGAGCGGCGGGGTTGTGGAGCTCCCCCAGGAGCGCCGGCTGGGTGGCGCTTCAGCGGTCGAGGGCCACGGGCTCGGTGCGGTACATCTCCGGGTAGAGCTTGGCCAGCGCCGCGATCTTGGGCTGGTCGTTGCGGACGATGTACGGGTGGTCGGGGTGGTGGATGAGGAAGTCCTGGTGGTACCCCTCGGCGGGGTAGAAGGCATCGAGCGGCTCGACCTTGGTGACGATGGGGCCGGCGAAGATCTTCGCCAGGTCGAGCTGGGCGATGTAGGCGCGGGCGATCCGCTCCTGGGCGGACGAGGCGAAGAAGATCTCCGACCGGTAGCTGGGGCCGGTGTCGGGGCCCTGGCGGTTGAGCTCGGTCGGGTCGTGGGCGACGGCGAAGAAGAGACGCAGCAGCTGCCCGTACGACACCTTGCTGGGGTCGAACGTGATCTCCACCGACTCGGCGTGTCCGGTCAGCTCGGTGCCCACCATCTCGTAGTGGGCCGTGGCCTTGGAGCCGCCCGAGTAGCCGGCCACCACCTTGGTCACCCCCCGCACGTGCTCGAACATCCCCTGCAGCCCCCAGAAGCAGCCGCCGGCGAGCACGGCTGTCTCCTCGGTGGGCTTGCTGGCAGGGGTGTCCAGCGGCGGCGGGGGGATGACGCGGTTGATGGCGTCGGCGCCCGAGGAGCGGGCGAGGAAGCAGACCGCGAGCACGAGAGCGACGAGGATCAGGGGGGCCTTCGATCGCATGGCGGGTGGGATCTCCTTCGAGTGCGACGGCGCTCGTGCGCCGGCATCGAGGGTTGATACGGGCGGTCGGCGCGCGCGGATTGCGGAGCGCCAGGGTGGCCGCACCGTCCGCACGTGGCGCCGGCGACGGCCGCCTGGTCCGGGGCCCGGGAGAGCGGCTCCCGGACCCCCCATGCGGCGGCTCCCGCCATGCGCGCGACCGCCGCGCTAGACCGAGTGCGACGAGCTCCCGGTCGCCTCGCCGCGCGCCTGCGGCGACGGGGTCAGCGACGGCATCTGGTAGAAGCCGCTGAAGCTGCGATCGACGTCGCCCCCCAGCACCACCCGGAAGGGCGCCCCGAGCTCGCCCCGGCCGCTGAGCGTCTGGGGGCCGCAGACGCCCGACGAGTCCGGCGAGCACCCCCATGCCTCGCCGGTCGGATGCCGCGCATCGAGCGCGTACACCGCGCCTGGCTCTGCCCGCAGCGCCTGCTCGACCAGGTACGCCATCGGGGGATACGGAGGCTGCACGCTGGTGTCGCGGACGAGCCGTGCGTGCGTGTTGCCGACGAGCCCGATGAGGACGTTTCCGGGCGCCGCATCGGCGGCGGCGAGCATGGCCGCGGCCATGCGGACCTCACGCTCGCGCTCGGTGGCGGCGTCGCGGGGGGGCAGGGCCGCCGAATCGAGGAGGGTCACCCAGATCGGTTGGCCACCATGACGAACGGTGCGCACCCAGTCGAGCAGCTCGAGACGCGCCACGCTCGCCCCGGGAGTCTGCCAGGAGGCGCCGCGCAGCAGCGTCTCGCGAGCGGCCCGCGAGCCGTCGGAGGCGAGGAACGCGTCGACCGCCGCCTGTTCCTCGCGCGGCATATCGAGCGCCAGGGTCACCGCCCTCGACGTCGAGAGGGCACGACAGGCGAGCGCCGTCGCGAAGCGGGGCGCCTCCACGGTGCCGGGGACGTCGGCCAAGACCACCACCGCCCCGGGGGCGAGCACCCACTCCTCGCCTGACACCGCGGCGCACTGCAGTCCGGTCGACGGCGCGGGCGGGGCGCTCGCGCAGGCGACCGCACCAAGGGCTAACGAGAGCATCAGCAGCCGACAGACTGGCGCGTGCTGACCAACCATGGGTGCCTCCTCGAGAGTCGCTGGAGCCGCCGGCACGAGGCGGGGATCGCCCGGCGGGCCGATCGGAACGGGAAACTCGTGGCCATCAGGTTAGCAATGGCCGTGCCCGCGGGGACCTCTTGGCAGCCGGCGAGCCGCGTCCCCCGCCGAGGACACCATCGTAGCCGCCGTCACCTTGCCGGGACGGCAGCTGGTGGTGCTGCCCGGTCCCGCGAGGCCGCCGCCTTCGCCGCAGACTCCTTCCTTCGCCGAGCCACCACCCGGTCCCCCTCGCGCGGGCAGCGGCAGCGCCGAGTTAGGATCGCCGTCCCCATCGCGCGGACGGATCGAGCCATGACCACCGACCCCGATATCGCGCCCCTCTTCGCGGGCCACCGGACGCTGCGTGCCATCGTCGAGGCGGCCGTCAAGAGCCGGCAGGGGCGAGCCGAGCTCGCGGCGCAGCTCGACGCCGAGCTCGAGCCGCACGGCCTGCAGGCGTTCTCCTCCGCCGCGGCGCTCGTCGAGGCCGGCCTCGGCTTCGGCATCATGGCGGGCGACCGCCTGGCGAGCGCGGCGACCTCCTACACTCGCTCCTCGCACTACCTCGAGGTGGCGATCGCCACGCGGGTGGCCTTCCGCGGCCGCGGCCTGGCGGCGATCGCCGCCGCCGCGCTGCTGTGCGAGTGCCTGCGGCACGGCCTCGAGCCGTGCTGGAGCGCCTCGAACCCGGTCTCGAAGCGGCTGGCCGCCCGCCTCGGATACCGGCCGGCGGGGGTGTGCGAGGTGTTCTTCCTGCGCTGACTCGACATCGAGAGGGAGGTGGCGATGCGAGCTCCTACCGCACCCCTGCTGGCGATCGCGATCGCATCAGCGGCGTCGCCTGCCGTCGCCGCGCCCGCAACTGCCGCCGCTGTGACCAAGGCGCCGACGCCGCTCACCGCGACGGTCCGCGCCTATCGCGCTGGCCACGAGCGCCAGATCTTGGGTGAGCTCGCCGACCTCCTGGCGCTGCCCAACGTGGCCACCGACGCGGCCGCCATGGCGCGCAACGCGGCGGCGATCACCGGCCAGCTCGAGCGGCGCGGCTTCACGGTGCAGCGCCTGGTGGCCGGCGAGGGCACCCCTCCGGCCCTCTTCGCGATCCTGCCCAACCCGCAGGCGACGAGGCGGGTCGTCTTCTACGCCCACTACGACGGCCAGCCGGTGACGCCGGCCGACTGGCGCTCGGATCCGTTCCGGCCGGTATTGCGTGCCGGACCCGACCTCGACTCTCCCGAGGTGCCGCTGGCCGACCTGCCGGAGCGGCTCGCACCCGAGTGGCGGCTCTACGCCCGCTCGGCGAGCGACGACAAGGCGCCCATCGTCGCCATCCTCACCGCCCTCGACGCCCTCCGCGAGGCCGGCATCCCGCCGTCGGTCGAGGTCGCGCTCTTCCTCGAGGGAGAGGAGGAGCAGGGCTCACCGCACCTGCGCGAGATCCTGGCACGCCACGCCGACGCGCTGCGCGCCGACCTCTGGCTGCTCTGCGACGGACCGGTGCATGCCAGCCGTCGCATGCAGATCTTCTTCGGCGCCCGCGGCGTGGCAGGGCTCGAGCTCACCACCTACGGGCCGCTCCGCCCGCTGCACAGTGGCCACTACGGCAACTGGGCCCCCAACCCGGCGGTGAGCCTCGTCCGCCTGCTGGCGAGCCTGCGCGACGAGGAGGGGCGGATCCTCATCCCCGGCTTCGATGACGACGTGCGGCCGCTCGGGGCGGCGGAGCGGCGCGCCGTCGAGGCCATGCCGGCGGTCGAGGACGCGCTCCGCGACGAGCTCGCCCTCGGCCGCACCGAGGGCGGCGGCCGGCTGCAGGAGCGGCTGATGCTGCCGGCCCTGAACCTCCGCGGGCTGCGCGCCGGAGCGGTGGGCGAGGAGGCCGCCAACGCCATCCCCAGCGAGGCCACCGCATCGATCGACTTCCGCCTCGTCCCCGACCAGACCCCGGAGCGCGTGTGCGAGCGCGTCGAGGCCTTCCTGCGCGAGCAGGGCTGGGTTCTCGTCCACGAGGCGCCCGATGCCGCCACCCGCCGCGCCCACCCGCGTGTGCTGCGCCTCGATTGGTCGCTCGACTACGCCGGTGCCCGCACCGACATGGACCTGCCGGCGTCGCGAGCGGTGGCCGCCATCGTCGACCGCGCCACCGGCGGCTCTCTCGTCCAGGTGCCCATGCTCGGCGGCAGCGTACCGATGGTGCTCTTCGCCGACACCTTGAAGGTGCCGCTCATCGGCGTGCCGATCGTCAACCACGACAACCGCCAGCACGCGGCCAACGAGAACCTGCGGTTGCAGAACCTGTGGGACGGGATCGAGGTGTTCGCGGCGCTGATGGCGGAGCTGGGGCAGGAGCTGCGCTGATTCCCTGGTGCTCTCCGCGCCGTCAGGCGGCGTCGCCCGCGAGCGCCTCGCGCGCCAGCTTGCGCGCCTGGACGACCTCCGCCGGCGGCGGGTCCTCGCTCACCACCTGCCAGGTCACAGGGAGCCGCGCCAGCTGCCGCGCCAGCTGCTCCCACCACTCGCGGTTGGCCACCGGCTTGCCTTCGCGGGTCTTCCAGCCGCGCTGCCGCCAGGCGGGCAGCCACAGCGTGGCGCCGTCGCGCAGGTAGTCGGCGACGGTCACCAGCCGCACCGGCCGCGGCTTCTGCACCGCCTGCAGCGCGAACACCGCCGAGGCGATGTGAGCGGCGTTGGCGGAGCTCACCCTGGCGCGACCCCCGAGCTGCTTCTCGGCCTCGCCGTAGCGCAGCACGGCGCCCCAGGCACCCTGGCGCCGTTTGCCCGACCAGGCGACGCCGAGGAACGCCTCGACGGCGTCGCCGCTCGCCTGCGTCGCCACCTGGGCGCGGGCCGTCGGGCCACCGGGAATGGCGGCAGCGGCGAGCTGGTGGGCGCGCTCGTTGCCGGCGTTGCCGGCGTGCCCGCGCGCCCAGCGCCAGGTCACCTGGTGGCGGCGCGCCGCGGTGTCGAGCGCCATCCAGAGATCGCGGTTCTTGACCGGCTCCTTGGTCGACGTCACCCAGCCGCGCCGCCGCCAGCTCGCCAGCCAGCGCGTGATCCCTTGCTCGAGGTAGGTCGAGTCGGTGACGAGCTCGACCTCGGACCCCGGCGGCACCGCCTCGAGCGCCCGCACCGCGGCGGTCAGCTCCATGCGGTTGTTGGTGGACTCGGCCTCGCCCCCCGAGAGCTCGCGACGGCCTTCCGGCAGCTCGACGACGGCGCCCCAGCCGCCCGGGCCCGGATTCGGGCGGCAGCCGCCGTCGGTGTAGATGCGAATGGGAGCTGCCACGCGCGCGGAGGTTCTACCGCGGTGGCCCACGTTGTCAAACCAACGAGCTTCAGCCGCCTGTGGCGGCGCCACGCTTCGCCGCGCGCAGCGTGGCCTCCAGCGCGTCGAGGAACCGCGAGCGATGCTGACGGTCGAAGGGAGCCGGGCCCCCGGTCACCATGCCGCGAGCGCGCAGGTGCGCCAGCACCTCGCGTGTCGCCAGCGCATCGCCGATGCTCTCGGCGTCGAAGCGACGCCCCTTGGGCGTCAGCACCCAGGCGCCCTTGGCGATGGCGCGGGCGGCGAGCGGGATGTCGTCGCAGACCACGACGTCGCCGGCCTCCGCCAGCTCGGCCACGCGGTCGTCGGCGGCATCGAAACGACCGCTCACCACCTCGAGGCGGACCGAGTCCTCCATCGGCACCGTCATCGCCGAATTCGCCACCAGCACCACCGGCAGGCCGTGGCGGCGCGCCACCCGGTAGACCTCGTCCTTGACGGGGCAGGCGTCGGCGTCGACGAGGATCTTCATGGGGACGGCTGGACGTCGAGCGGAGGGCTCGATGCGGTTGATCTGGCGGCGGGCGCGCCGCCGGTGCTCGCGATGGGCATCGCGCCCAAGGCTACGGGAAGTAGCCCTTCGGCGCGCGCAGCTTGAGCCCGGCGCTCGAGACCACCCGCAGCGAACGCCACTGGTCGGCGAAGGCTGCCTCGGAGTGGAAGACGAGCTGGTACTGCTGCCGGAGCTCGCGGGCGATGCGGCCGTAGACGGCCGGGAGCTCGGCCTCGCGCTGGATGATGAAGTAGGTCGCGCCGGAATCCTCGGCAATGCGGGCGATACGACGCGCCTGCAGGCGCCCGAAGCCCAGCCTCATCCACCGCGAGAGCGGCTTGTTCTTGATCACCGGGTAGATCGGCACGCCGGCATAGCGGGCGTAGTAGACCAGGTGATCGAGCTCGAAGCGGCTGCCGCTGTCGGCGCCGTCGGTGAGGACGACGAGCGCACGGCGGCCGGGCTTCGTCTGGAGCTCATAGAGCATCGCGATGACGCTGTCGTAGAGGTGCGTGGCACCGACCGGCCTGATGTGGTCCACGGCCTGGGCGACGACGCTCGAGTCGTTGGTGTAGCCGGTGAGCCAGAAGGTCCGCTGGTTGAAGCCGACCACCGCCATCCGGTCCTGTGGCCGCAGCAGCTCGCGCGCGAGCTCCCGCGCGGCGGCCTTCACCACCGGCAGCTCCTCGAGCATGCTCCCCGAGCAGTCGATGAGCAGGATGACGTGCAGGGGCTGCTTCTGCGCCGCCACCAGCCTGTCGATCGGTCGTGGCACGCCGCCGTCCACGAGCTCGATGGCATCGGCGCGGAGCGGCGTGTCGGTTCCCACCACCGAGACCGGGATCTGCTGCTCGACGACCTCCGTCGAGGCATGGGGGCTGTCGCCGAAGAAGAGGACGTCGTTGGCCTCCCCGGCGGTGGTGTGCGCGAGGACGCGTGCGTAGACGGCGCCGGGAAAGCGCGCGGCGTCGACCGCGGCGACGTAGGGCGCCGCGCTGTCGCTGGCCACACGCTCCTCGCCGACGAAGAAGTCGATGGCGCCGATGCGCACCTGAGCGGGCTGGAGGACGTTCGCGCGCAGCTCCACGGTGCCGCTCGGCGGCCAGCTCTCGGGGCCTTCCAGCCGCACCCGCAACGGTGGCCGCGGGTCGTTGATCACCATCTCGTCCTCGCCGGCGATCGTGCCGTGCGCGTCGTAGCCGACCGCCCGCACGCGCAGGCGGCGGATGTAGAAGCCGACGTTCAGCGTCGACGTCAGCGCTCGCCCCGGGGAGGAGCCGCGAGGCACACCGTTGACGAAGAGCACCAGCCGCTCGACCGGCGCGGTTGCCACCACCGGGACCTGGAGGGTGCCCGAGACCAGGCCGGTGGGCTTGTCGGTGATGCGGACGGTCTGCGCCTGGGCGCTGGCGCAGAGTGCGAGCGGCAGGACCAGGCGGAGGCAACGGCGGATCGGCAACGGGCTCACTGCGGGTGCAACAGCCGGGCGGCGCTCGTTGTTCCGCGCGCGCGAGCGGGCCTCTCGAGCTGCCGCGCCGCTTGCCGCCGAGCGACCACGCAAGCTCGTCGACGCTGGGCTCGATGCGGCCGCCGGCGGTCCGTCGAAGATCCGCTCGGGCATGTTCCGCTGGGTATCGCGGTGACTCCGATCGGCTGCCGACCGGCCCTCCGATCCGCTACCCCGCGTGCCGGTCGCGGGCGCGACGCGCCTCCAGCGCGGAGAGGAAGCTGTCGAGCTCGCGCAGGGCAGCGCCGTAGGCGTTGTAGGGATCGGCGGCCGTCTCACCCAGCCGTGCGTAGAGGGCCAGCTCGGGCTCGACGGGGATGGGCGCGCTCGCCCTCACGGCGACTCCGAGCGACCGCAGCCGCTGCGTGGCGATGGCAACCAGCAGCGCATCGGCGGTGAGGTCGCCGCGCTCGAGGGAGCGCAGGCCGCGGGTGATCCTCGCGGCCGCCGGGAGACCGCCGAAGTCGCTCATCGGGCGCCGAGAAACCCCCGCACCCTGAGCTCGAGCTGCTCGGCGTCGAGGGCCGGGTAGCGGATCAGCGCACTGCGAATCTCCTCGAAGGCGCGCCCAATCTCGTCCCGGGTGACCAGCCCGCGCTCGACCATCGCGCCGGCGTCCGCGAGGTCGCGATCGTGGGCGCGCGCCAGCTTGGCGAGGGCCTGCGCGCGCAGGTCGTAGTGGTAGAAGTCGACCTCGCCGTGGCGAGCGATGAATCGTGAGTGGCTCTGCCAGCCCGGGAGGGGCGGGATGAACTGGTCCGGTGCGGCGAGCTCGATGTTGAGGTCGAGCTCCCGCTTCAGGGCGGCGATGGCCTCGAAGATGCCGCGCGGCTCGGGATCGAGCTTGAGGTCGACGTCGACGGTGCTGGCTCGCCACCCCTCGAGCAGCGCGGTGGCACCGCCCACCAGGTAGACGCGCCCGGGGCCCAACGATCGTCGCCCCAGCTCCTCGAGGAGACGATGAACCCTCGCCGCATCGGCCGACTTCCGCATCGAGAGACTCTAGTCGGATTGCCACGGAGGCCCAAGCCGCGAGAGCGAAGCCGGGGTCGCCGCGGCCGGCGACGTCAGCGGGAGTCGTGCACGAAGCGAGCCTCCCCGCTATCGCGCCCCTGCCCGCACCAGCACCCCCACGGTCTCGAGCGCGCGCAGGTACTCGACCACCGCGGCCAGCGGCACCGGACCGTAGATGGCGGTGAGCGTGTCGCGGATCTCCTGCACGCTGCGCCTGCCATCGACGAGGTTCAAGGCCTCGTACGCGTAGTCGCCCCCGCCGTGGGTCGGCTGGGCGGCGAGCAGCGCCAGCGCCCCCTGCCTCTCCTTTCCCAGGTGCGCTTCCAGGTAGTCGTAGCCAAAGACGCTCATCGGTCCCCGCGGCGTGGGCTGGCGACGGAACACCAGCGCTCCGTCGCCGTGCGGCGAGGGTGCCGGGGGCACGCCGCCGAGCAGCCGCTCGCAGCCGGCGAGGAAGCGCTCCGTCTCGGGGTCCAGGCCGGCGCTCGCCATGCCACCGGCGACGAATCGAGCGAGCGAGGCATGGACCTCGCGCTCGTAGGAGCTCCAGAAGCGAGTGAGGTCGGCGGCCTCCTCCGCGGGCACCACCGCGCGCCGCTCGACCAGGGTGGCGAGCCGCCGCAGGGTGGCGGCGCGCAGCAGCGGCCGCACCGTTGCCGCGCCCGGGGCATCGAGGTCGGCGAGCACCAGCGCCGAGGCGGCGGCGAGAAAGCCGGCGCGCTCGAGCTTGGTGGGGTCGATGTTGGCGGCGACGTCGCCGGTGGTGTGGATATAGCGGTCGGGCCAGTCGTTGAAGTAGAGGGCCGGCACTCGGTACGAGCCGTCGCTCCAGACATCGTGGTCGCTGCCGCCGGTGTAGTCGGCGAGCTCGGCGAGCAGCGGCTCCTTGCCACCCTGGGGCGCCACCAGCGGCCAGTCGGCGTGGCCGCCGGCCGCGAAGTCGTAGGTCTCGCGGTTGACAAAGGCGCCGAGTGCCGCCGCCACGTCGTAGACGAACGACGGCAGGCTCGCCGGCCCGCGGGTGACGTGAAACACCGCCTTGGTCACCGGGCCGCCACCCACCATGTCGAGGTGGATGACGGCGCGGGCGCGGGCGGCGATCTCCGGGCGCTGGTCGAGCAGCGCCAGCGTTCCCTCGACCTCGTTGGGGAAGACGAAGCGGAGCGTCCGCGCCGGCCGCGGCAGCCGCCCCTCGGCGACGAGCTTGGACAGCGAGCGCGCCACCTCGAGGATGGTCGCGCAGCCGCTGGCGTTGTCGTTGGCCCCCGGGCGCGGGTGGTCGAGGTGGCAGCTGAAGGTGAGCTCCTGGTCCCGCCGCGCCGGGTCGCCTCCGGGGAGCGTCGCCGTCACCACCTGATACGAGCCGGCATGCTGTCCCGCCCTTACCTTGGCGGCCAGGCGCACCGTCTCGCCGCGACCGAGCCGAGCCTGGAAGTCGCGCGCCGTCGCTGGCGACACCATGAAGGCGAAGCTCGGTGTCGCATGGAAGCTCCCCAGGTGCCCCCAGCGCACCAGTGTGGCGTCGTCGCCCCACCAGGCGTTGTGCTGGTTCTGCGCCCAGCTGACGATGCCGGCGGCACCCAGCTTCTCGATCGCCAGCGGCTCGACGGCTTCCGGCTGCGACGAGGTGAGCACCAGCTTGCCGCGCACGTCGCGCCCGACGTAGTCCGCCTCGGAGGTGCCGGTGCCCACGTCGACGAGGTCGGTCTCCGCCTCGCCGCTCTCGCTGTCCTGGGCGAGGGTGAGCGGTACCGCGTTCCAGCTCGCCAGGCGGCGGGCGCGGCTCCAGTGCGCCGGCGCGCCGGCGGCGGTCTCGTCGCGACGCAGCTCCCACAGCTCGGCGAAGTCAGCGTCCCACGGCCGGCGCGACCGCTGGGTGCCGTAGAAGGTCTTCCCATCGGCGGGGATCGACACGATCTCGACGTCGGCGAGCCCGTAACGAGAGAGCTCGCTGGCGACGAGCTCCGCCGCCGCAGCGAACCCGCGCGAGCCACGCATGCGGTGCTGCCGCGCGATGAGCTCGAGGTTGCGCTCGGCGGTCTCGCCGGAGATCTCCTGCGCCAGCGCGGTGGCGCTCGCCACCGGCAGCAGGGGCGGCGCCGCGGCGGCCGCCGGTGCCGCGCCGGCGAGGGGGAACGCGACCAGCGCGACGAGCGTTACCAGCAGCGGGATCCGCGAACGGGACATGCCGATCTCCTCGAGGTGGTCCGACGCGAAGCGCGTGGATCATACCCACCTCGGGTCGCCGCCGATCGAGCCGCGCGCGCGAAGCCCGAGCGGTGTCGTCGGCGGCGGAGGCGCATCCCGACGCGGGGCCGCGCGTCAGCGGAAGTGGATCTGGACGCCGATCCGGAAGGTGCGCGGAGCGATCACCTCGGTGACGAAGCTCGAGGCTGGTGCCTGCGGATCGGCGGCGTCCGCACCCACGCCGAGGCGAAGGTCGCGCTGCAGCACGTACCGCTCGTCGAGTAGGTTGAAGCAGTCGATCGCCAGCGTCAGACCGAGGCCGCGGGCGGCGATCTCCTTGTCGATGCCGGCGTCGAGCAGGTGCACGTCGGCGAGCCGGAAGTCGTCGTTGCCGACCACCTGCAGGTCGGTAAACCCGGGAATGCCCTGGCGCTGGCGGAAGCCGAGCCGTTCGTAGTACGGAAGCGGGTACCCCTCGCGCCCGCTTACTGCGGCGGCGACGTCGAACCCCCACCGCTGGGTGGGTGCCACCTGGAAGAGGCCGTCGAGGTCATACGACCACCCGCTGTTGACGAACACGGCCGTCTTCTCGCCCGGCCCACCGCTGGGGCCGGCGAGCACCGGCTCGCCGTCGAAGCCGCCGCCGAGAACCCGCGTGGGGTCCTCCCGCTCGCCGTCGGGCACCCGCCATCGCCAGTCCGACCAGGTCACGTTGCCGCGCAGCATCCAGCGGCTCGCCAACCGCTTGGTCATGGTCAGCGAGGCGCCGAGGTACTCCTGCCGGCGGTCGCCGTTCTCGAGGTAGGTGCCGCCGCGGCTGGCGACGCCGGGCCGCAGCTGCCAGTAGGTGTAGGTGGAATCCTGGCCGTCGGGGAGACCGCCCGGGCGGATGACGGTGACGGGCTCGTAGTCGGCCCGCGTGTGGCGGCGGCCGATGGTGGCGAGGTTGTCCGGCGAGTAGGGGTCGCCGTCGAAGACCAGGAGCTCCCGCTCGAGCAGCCCGGTGAGGCGACGGTAGGTGAGGTCGAGGCCGACCGTCAGCTCGGGCAGCAACGCATGCTCCGCCCCGACGACGAGCTCGTCGGTCATCGGCGCGTGGAGCCCGGGGTCGACGCCGTTGCTCTGCAGCACGCCGCGACCGATCGGGTCGTAGGCGGCGCCGAAGCCGAGGCCGTCGCCGCCGTCGATGACGCCGTCGCCGTTGCGGTCGACGACGTCGCCGCGGGTAACCAGTCCGGCTGCCGCCGCGGGGTCGCTCACCAGCAGGTAGACGTAGCCGGGCAGGGCGAGCGGGTCGAGCTGGGCGGTGGCGGCGGCGCCGAGCTGGTCGGCGAAGCGCGCGTAGCTCGCGCGCAGGAGGGTCTTGCGCTCGGCGCCCAGCGCGTAGGTGAGACCGAGACGCGGGACGAGCGACCTCCACGCGAAGCCGGCGTCGCCGCCGCCGGACCCGGCTGCCGGCAGCAGGGCAGGAAGCACCGGGTTCGCGCCCACCGCGCGGGGACCGAAGCGACCCCGTTGCTCGTCGTAGCGGAGGCCCAGCTTGGCGGTTACCGCGCCGACCGACAGCGTGTCCTCCACGAAGGCGCTCGCATACTGGTCGGTCACGTCGAGCGAGGCAGCGCGCCCGGCCGCGAGGAGGTCGTAGCCGCCGAAGTCGTCCACCGAGAGCGCGTAGCCCGCGCCTCCCCACCCCGAGCGCGAGCGGTCGACGGCGGTACGGTAGCCGGCGCCCAGCTTGAGCTCATGGGAGAGCCTGCCGTTGCTGAAGAAGAGCGAGGCGTCGGCCTTGAGCTGCCGCTGCGGGCGCTCCGTACGGAGGAGGCGGTAGCTGTTGTGCCAGACGTCCTGCCGGTCGCGGAAGGCGCTCCGGTCGGTGCCGCCCCGAGGCGCCAGCTCGAAGCCGCCGTCGACGATGGAGCCCAGGCCGGTGAGGTAGAGATCGGAGCTGAAGATCTCGGTGTCTTCGAGCTTGGCCGCGGTCGGCGTCCCTCCGCGCGGCGACTCCCCGCACGCCGACTCCTGCCGCCGGAAGGGACCGGCATCGAGGCCGATCGCGTGGCGGCCACCGTCGAAGGCGAACAGCACAGCCGAGTTGCTCGCCGTGACCTGGCTGTTGCTCTTGAGGTTGACCGTCTCGATCTCGGTGGACGCCGCGAGGCCGCCGAGGGCCTGCCGATCGACCCGCTGCCTGCCGTACGCTCCCCACGTCCACAGGCGGTCTCGAACCACGGGGCCTCCGAGCTCGACGCCGTGCTCCTCGGCTCTGACCACGCGGTCACCTTGCGCGCTCGCCGCCTGCGCCGAGCCCGCGGGGCTCGCCACGCCGCGGTTCCAGGGGCCCGGCCTGCCGAGGTCGGCCTGGCTGAGGTCGGCAGCGGAGGTCCAACCGTCGCCGACGAGGTAGAAGCGTCCGGAGCCGCGCCACTCGTTGGTGCCTCGCTTGGTCACCATGTTGAGGGTCACGCCGCCGGTGGCGTTGGCCGCGTCGGCGCCGCCGGTGGTGACCTGCATCTCCTCGAAGGCGTCGAAGTCGAAGTACGACGGCGAGGCGCCGAGGGCCGCCATGTCGGTGATGACCACGCCGTCCACGGACCAGGTCGTCTGGCCCATCGCCGAGCCGGGGCCGACGTGCCGGTCCTGCTGGCCGCTCTCGCTGCCGCCCACGTTGATGCGATCGGTGAGCACCCCCGGGGTCGACTGCAGGAGCGCCCAGGGATCGCGGGCAGTGGGGATCTTCTCGAGCTCGGTCTCGCTGACCGTGGCGCCGGTCGAGATCCGCCGCTCGTCGAGCAGCGGCGACTCGGCCGTCACCGTGATCGCGTCCTCGACGCCATGGCTGTCCAGGTCGGGATCGGCGCTCGCGGGCCTCGGCACCGCGCCGCGTGCCACGGCGCCCGGGATGCGGTAGCTCTCCGGCGCCACCTGCGCCGGCCGCGCCGCCGCCTCCTCCATCACCACGAAGCTCGTGTACGGCGTGACCAGGCGATGCGCCAACCCGAGAGCCGTGACCTCGCGCGCCACCTCGCCGCCGTCGCCCCCCGCGGTCAGGCTGTCGAGCAAGGCCTGCACCTTGCGGCTCGCCCACAGCTCGTCGAGACCCGCTCCCCGCACCTCATGCGCCTCGGAGATCTCGTCGCGCCAGCGCTCATCGCCGCGCGTCCCGGCGACCACCGCGGGGCCAGCCTCGCCGTGCAGGCGGGCGGTGACCACGATCGGCTCGCCCAGGTAGAGGTCCTGGATTCGAGCGGGCCAGGCCTCGGCCTCCGCATCTCCCCACTCGACCGCGACGTCGCGCAACAGCGGCGCCGCGAGGCGCTCGAAGAGGTCGTCCATGCCGATGGTGACCTGGTCGGCGCTGCTGATGGCCGTCAACGTACCCCTGCCGAGGGACGCCGCCCGGCGCAGGAACGCGGCGTTGGGAGCGGCGCCAATGGCCACGGCGTAGAGGCGACTGTCGCCGAGGTTGCGGCTGAGGAACTGCAGCAGCTCGGCCTCGTCCGAGACCTGCCCGTCAGTGGCGAAGATGACCTGGCGCAGCAGCTCGCGGCGCGCGCCGGCGGGGGTGGCGAGAGCCAACTGCAGAGCGGGAAGCATCTCGGTGCCGCCCTCGGCGCCGAGGTCCCGGACCCACGAGCGGGCGCGCTCGAGGGACGCGGGGTCTGCCGGCACGCTGGCCGGGAAGAGCGCCGACGCGGTCGACGAGAAGCGGATGACATTGAAGGCGTCGGTCGGTGCCAGCCGGTCGAGCCCGCGGAGCAGGGCTTGCCGCGCCTGCTCGATGGAGGTCCCTTCCATCGAGCCCGAGGTGTCGATGACGAAAACCGTCTCCCGCGGCAGGCGGGCGGCGGCGGCTCGCGGCGCGTCGGGCGGCATCACCATGAGCAACGCGTAGCGCTCGCCCCCCACCTCCTCGCTGAAGTAGACGGCGCTCGGCTCTTGCCCCACCGCGGGCGCCCATTCGAGCTGGAAGTCCGCATCGGCCGGCACCACGTCTGCCGCCAGCTCCACCGAGTAGCGATGCGCGCGGTCGTCGCGAGCCACCGTCACCTGGTGCGACGGGCTGGCGATGCGTCCCAGCGGGAAGCCCGGTTCGAGATCGATGCGGAGGCTGAACGACGGAGCCGCGGGCCCCGCCACCGGTGCCGCGATGGGGAGAGCGTCCCGCCCTCGCGGCGCGTAGCGTGGGGGCACCACCAGCGGGAAACGCAGCGCGAACCCGCCGCGTCCGTACTCGACGACCTGCTGCAGCTCGATGGTGATCTCCACCGTCTCGCCCGGGCCGAGGTTGGCGACCGAGGTAGTGAAGACGCCGGGGCGCAGGAGCTCGAGCAGGGACGTGCGGTGCCCCTGCGCCTTCGCCTCCTGGTACACCGCCGCCGCCAGCTGCTTCTCCCGCACGACTCCAGCGAGAACGCGGTCTCCGACCTTCATGCGCAGAGCGTCGATGGCGGCGCCGTCGGGCAGCGGGAAGGCGTAGATCCCTTCCACCCACTCCGTCGTGGGGTTGACGAAGACCTGCGTCAGCCGGGTGCGCGCCACGATTCCCGTCACGCGCACCGCCACCGCCGTGCCGACCATCGGCGCGGTGATCGAGTCGCCGCTGCCGGCGCGCAGGGTGAGCCCGCGATCGACCGCGGGCGTGGGCGCCGCTCGCGTCGCACCCGCGGCGGCAACAGCGAGCACCACGATCAGCAGGCCCGGCGCGCGTCGACTCACGGTCCACCTCCTGCGCTTCGGCCGATGCCGCAGAGCGCAAGGGTCCTGCCACGGCGCCGGCGCGCCGGAAACGATCGACAGCAGTGGTGTTTCTAGCGAGCGGAACGACTGGCGACAGCGGAGATGCTCAAGAGATTGGACGATCCCGGCTTCAACGAAATGCTTCTAAGAGGCTATCGCCGATTGAGGCCCACCGCCTCGCGCCCCGGGATGCCGATGAAGAGGCCTCGGCGGCGCGGCTTGCCGGAGCCCGTAGGGGACACACCGGTAGCCGGCAGCCTGTTGGCGCCACCGCGCCGAGCGGCGACACCCCGGGGGGGCACCTTGGGGGGGGTTGACGGCGGGGGCGCCTTGGGAGAGCCTCTCCTCTCGACACCAGCGAGAACGACCTCGGGGCCGCAGCCGGCGGCCCGGCAGCGACAGCAGCTCAGCTTCGCAGCGCAGCCTGTGCACCTCGACCTCGAGGCCAACCCGTGACCGCCGCGACCCTCATTGCTGCAGCACGACCGCGCAGCGGGCGCTTTCCCGCTCTCGTCGCCGGGGTGATCGAGGATCGACGGCAGACGCGAGCGCTGGCCGCCCTGCTGGTGGCGAGCCTGGCGGCCAACGTGCTCGGCGCCAGCGGGTGGCGCTGCCCGATACGCGCGGCGCTCGGCGTGCCCTGCCCCGGCTGCGGCCTCTCGCGGGGCGCCATCGAGCTGCTCTCCGGACACCTCTCGACGGCCCTCGCCTGGCATCCCCTCGCGCCCGTCGCGCTGGCCGCCGCCATCCTGCTGGTGGTGGCCGCCCTGCTGCCGGCCCCGGCGCTCCGCCGTCTCGCTGTCGCCGTGCGACACCTCGAGGAGAGCGCCCCACTCGATCCGCTCGTCGTCACCGCCCTGCTCGCCGTCTGGGCGTTGCGTCTCGCGTTCCCCACCCTGCTGCCACCGCCTCTCCCATTCTGACTGCCTTTGACTGGAGGACGAACCATGCAGATCCTGGGCTACGTCGTTGACCTCGGCTGCCTCGTGTGTCTGATCCTGGTGGTGATCAAGATGTACCAATCGGAGGGTGCGCTCAAGGCCGTCCTGGGGTTCATCTGCGGGATCTACGCGTTTATCTGGGGGTGGATGAACGCCGGCAAGCAGGGCCTCAAGAACGTCATGATCGCCTGGACGGTGCTCATCCTGGCGGCCATCGGGGTGGGGGTCATGGGCGGGGCGGCGGCGATCTCGTCCCTGATGCAACACTGAGGCGACCGGTGAGCTCCCCGGCGCGCCCCCGCGGGCGCGCCGGCGGCTCTCGCAGATGCTCGGCGGCCCGGTGAGGCCGCGCTGGGCTCCGCCCCGCTGACGTTGCAGCTCGGGCACCCGGGGGGCCCGGTGGTCGAGGTGGCGAGGCGCTGGCCGCGCGAGGCGCTGGCGAACGACCAACCGCCGGTGGGAGTGGCCTGCGGCTGTAGGCAGTCGGGATCGCTGCTGTCGCGCTCCCAGCTCATCCAGACCCCTTCCGAGTGCCGGGAGGTGGTGCGAAAGAGGTGGAAGCCGATCAGCCCGATGGGGATGGGCTTGGTAGGTTTTGGTCGACGCCGGCGGTTGGGGACGCGGGCGCGACGAGCCAGAGAAACCACTGCCAGGCGAACTGGTAGAAGTCGCAGAAGTCCTGGCCGCCGTTGGGGACTTCCTGCGGAGGATTGGGGTTGGTGACCCAGCTTGGGCTAGCTGCACCGGCGGGCGGCGGGGCCGTGGCTCCGCTCGATCCGCCTGCGAGCACGAACGGCAGGACGACCATCGCCACCGCGACTCCTACAGTTCGCCTGGCAAGCATCAGTGTCTCCTCTAGGCTCGGCCGATTAGACGGCCGCGCCGGGCGGAATTCCCCCCAGAGGCTTGCCAACTGCCAGGGGCGCCGCGAGAGCGCGAGCCGAGCCCAGCGGCACACCAGGCTCGCCGATCCAGCGCCGGCGTCGCCGAAGCGCTTCCGGTCGCGAAGGCAGAGGCGGGGGCGAGACGACGGGAGGCCCGGCTAGCGACCCTGCGCCCGCTGCGCCGGCACGAACTCCGCCATCACCGCCTCACGCATCAGATCGGGCGGCAGCAGGCCCTGCCCGAGGATGAAGTCGTGGAACTTCTGCTGGTCGAACTTGCTCCCCAGCGCCGACTCCACCTCCTTGCGCAGCGCGAGCAGCCTCGTGTAGCCGTAGAAGTAGCTCGTCGCCTGCCCCGGCGCGCGGTACGTGAAGCGTTCGACCTCCTCGCGTGCGAAGGCGTGCGAGAGGACGACGTCCTGCTCGAGGACCCGATAGGCATCGTCCGGCTGGATCGTCCCCGCCTGCAGCTCGGGGTCGAGGAAGGCGCGCGCCGCGCGCTGCAGCCGCAGGTCGAGCGAGATCAGCTGCCCCTCTGGCGGCATGAAGGGCTCGATCAGGTACTCGGAGTAGAGCCCCCACCCCTCGGCGTTGGTGCTGTTCATGGCGTAGCGCACCCTGGCCAGCGACACGCCGCGCTCGAGCATGGAGTCGAACTGCAGCTCGTGCCCCGGCCGCGCCTCGTGCGCCGTCAGCGTCCACGCCGCCGCGTCGTAGGTGAAGTCGTCGTACTGCTCGGCGGCGCCCTGGCCGGTCACCGGCGGGATGTTCAGCGGCAGCACGAACTCCCCCTTCTGCCCGGTGTTGTGCAGGAAGGGCGGCGGCTGCATGTGCGGAGCGGGCTGCTGCGCCGTCTCCGCCGCGGTGGCGATGCGGATGCGGGCCGGCCGCTCGGGGAGGGTCACCAGATGGTGGTCGACGATGATTGCCTCGATCTGCTGCAGCCGGTTCTCGTAGAAGGGCAGGATGGCGTCGCCCACCAGCTGCTGCTTCTTGAGCTCGCGGATCACGTCGCGGTAGTCGCTCGACGGCAGGTGTCGTGCGCGCGCAATCTGCGCCGCGATCGGCTGCATCTCCGCCTGGATCTCGGTGAATGCCGTGTGCGCCATCGCCGCGAGCTGCGCCGGCGGGATGTCCACGCCGTAGCCCTCGAGGTCGAGCGCGTACTCCTCGGGCGGGAGCCGGAAGTCGGTGCGGGCCTTGGGCAGGACCTGGGTCCGCGTCCACGCGTCGTAGTCGACGAGCTGCGATCGCAGCTTGTCGAACGGCTCCTGCCACCCCTCGAGGCCGTACTTGTGCAAGAGGGCGGCGATCCCCTCGAGGTAGCTCGCGTTGCGTCCCAGCTCGGTCTCGACCTGCGTGCGCGCCGGGTAGATCGCGCCCGGCTTCGCCATCTGCTCCCTCACCCGCTGCTCGAGGATCGCGGTGAGCGGCTCGTAGCCGTCCGCCAGGCCCGCGTACTCGCGAATGCGCACCACCGCCGCCGGCCGGCGCTCGGTGGGCGTCTGCTCGTCGAGCAGCGTGCGCAGGCCGCGAAAGACCATGCCGCTGGCGTTGAGGAAGGGCACCTCGTGGGCGCGCGCGAAGTCCTCCTGCCGGAAGCGGAGCTTCACCCGGCGGATGACGATCTGCAGGTCCTGGGCGACCGCCTCCTGCTTCTGCTGCGCCACCGCGCTTTCGAGCTCCGCGAGCATGGCCGCCGTCTCCTGCCGCTGGCGGTCCTCGTCGGCCAGCGTCGGTTGCGACACCCGCTGGTCGTAGTCGCTGAGACCTTGGTCGGAGCCCGTCTCGGGGCGATGCTTCATCTCGATCGCCAGCAGGCGGTTCGTGTAGCCGTTGCTGACAGCGACCCAGTCGCCGTCCGGTGCCGGCGCGGGTGCGGCGACCAGCGTTGTCGAGAGCGCCGCGAGCAGGGTGAGACCGAGGCCAATCTTCCCGATCATGGGGTCCTCTCCGGGTTCGGAGGCGCGAGTGAGCGCGAGCGGGCCTCGCGCGGTGGACGATAGCAGCGAAGGCGTCCGTGCGAAGGGCCAGCGGCGAATCCCGGTGGTGGGATCCCCGGGTACCGGTGGCGGACGGGCAGGGAGTGGCAGCGACCGCGAGCCGGTGCGACAAAGCATTGTGAGTCCGTGAGATGTCGCTGGCACCGGGCTTGGCGCGCGCCCTGCACTACGGTTTGCCAGGCTCCGATTCCATGAACTCCCAGGAACTCTCCTCATGATCGACTCGATTGCCTCGATGTTCCGTCAGGTCGGCTTCGCCGTTCGCTCGCTGCGCCGCTCGCCGGGCTTCGCGCTGATCGCCATCGTCACGCTCGGCCTCGGCATCGGCGCCAACACGTCGATGTTCAGCGTTCTCAACGGCTACCTGCTGCGGCCGGCGCCCTACCCCGACAGCGCGCGGCTCGAGCGCATCTACCGCGCCACGCCGCGCGACGACCGCGGCGGCATCGCGCCTGCCGACTACGTCGAGATGAAGGCGGCGCTCCAGGGATATGGCGAGATCGCCGCCTACACCGACTTTCCGATGAGCCTCTCCGAGGCCGGCAAGCCGGCCGAGATGACGGTCGGCATGCGCGCTTCCGCCAACCTCTTCACCACCCTCGGTACGGCGCCCCGCCTCGGTCGTGGTTTCCGGCCGGGCGACGACGTGCCGGGCAATCACCGTGTCCTCGTCCTGAGCGACCGCTACTGGCAGAAGCGCTACGGTGGCGACCCGGCTGTCATCGGCCACACCGTCCACGTCGACGGCGAGCCGTACGAGATCGTCGGCGTGCTCCCCGCCAACTTCAGCGACTGGCGTCACCTCTCGTGGGTCGACGTCTTCCGGCCGCTCGCCCTCGACGCGAAGGAGTCGCGGGATCGCGGCGCCACCTGGCTCCGCCTCGTCGGGCGGCGCGGCGACGGGGTCAGCCCCGCGCAGGCGGCGGGGCTCGTCGCCGACTTCGGCCGCCGCCTCGCCCACGACTACCCCAACGCCGACGCCGACAGCAGCTGGCACACCGTCTCGATCGACCGCTCCTTCCTGCCCGACGGCGGCCGCAACATCATCGGCATGCTGGTCGGCCTCTCCGGCTTCGTGCTGCTCATCGCCTGCTCGAACCTGGCGAACCTCCTGCTCGCCCGCACGATGGCCCGCGCCCGCGAGTTCGCCCTGCGCGGCGCCCTCGGCGCTTCGCGCCGGCGGCTGCTCGGCCCCCTCTTCGTCGAGTCGCTCCTGCTGGCTCTCGCCGGGGGCGGCCTCGCGCTGGTGGTGGCGCGCTGGACCTTCAACTGGCTAGAGGTCCACAGCGCGGGGGACAACGGGGTCGGCGTCGCCCTCCAATTCGACTGGCACGTGCTCGGCTGGACCTTCGGCGCCTGCCTCTTCACGGTCTTCGCGTTCGGTGTCGCACCCGCCCTCTTCGCGCTGCGCCTCGACCTCAACAGCACGCTCAAGAGCGGCTCGCGCGGCACCACCGCCGGGCGCGGCCACCAGCGCTTCCGCAACCTCCTCGTCGTCGGCCAGCTCGCCCTCGCCACGATCCTCCTCGCCGGCGCCGCGCTCTTCGCCCGCGGGCTGCACGAGGCGAACAACCGCCGCCATGGCTGGCAGTCCGATGGTCTCGTCACCACCACCGTCGTCCTCCCTGCCGTCAAGTACCCAGGCGACGCCGAGATCGCCGACTTCCAGCGCCGCGCCCTCGAGCGCCTCGAGGCGCTGCCGGGCGTCGCCTCAGCCAGCGCCTCCTACGCGATGCCCTTCTTCGGCCTCTCCGAGCCGCGCCGGTACGTCGTGGCAGGCCGCGAGACGCCGCAGCCCGGCCGCGAGCCCGCCGCCGTCATCAACGGCGTCAGCCCGCACTACTTCGAGACCGTGGGCACCCGCCTGGAGAGCGGCCGCACCTTTGACCAGCGCGACAGCCTCGACGCGCCGAAGGTGTTCATCATCAACCGAGCAATGGCGCGCCACCTGTTCCCCGGCCAGAGCCCGCTCGGGCAGCGCCTCGCGCCGGCCGGCGGCAGGGCCCGCGACTGGGGGGAGATCGTCGGTGTCGTCGACGACGTCGAATCCGTCTTCACTGGAGAGCTGACGCCCCCCTTCCAGCTCTACCAGCCCCTCGCCCAGGAGCCGCGCCGCGAGGCCGAGATCGCCGTGCGCAGCGCCGGCGTCGCGCCGAAGGCCGTCATCGAGGGTATCCGCACCGCCATGATGGCGCTCGACGCCGATCTGCCGCTGCGCAAGCTCCAGCCTGCCGCGACCACCATCGCCCGCGCCACCTACCAGGACGGCGTCCTCGCCAGCGTCCTTTCGGGTCTCGCCATGCTGGGGCTCGGCCTCGCCTCCCTCGGTATTTACGGCGTCATCGCCCGCACCACGGCGCAGCGCAAGGGTGAGTTCGGCATCCGCCTCGCGCTCGGCGCCGTGGCGCGAGACATCATCCGCCTCGTGCTCGCTTCGGGGGCGAGGCTCGCCCTCGTCGGCTCGGCCATCGGGCTGCTCGGGGCCTACGCCATCTCGCGCGGGATCGCGGCGTACTTCCCTGCCATGAACACCGGCAGCGGCTTCGTGTTGCCCGCGGTCACGCTGCTGCTCGTCGCCATCGCGCTGCTCGCCTGCTACGTTCCGGCGCGCGTGGCGGCGAGGACGCGGCCGAGCGCGACGGTGTGGGGGGAGTGACGCGGCGCATCACCCGGCGAGCGGCTGCTCGAGCTCGCCGACGCCGACGCCCTTGGCAGGTCGGCGCGACGCTCTCGTCGACCCGCCAGTAGCTACCCGGGCGCGCTTGCGTAGCGTTCGAGGGGCGATGGCTCGTGTGCCGGGTGGGGACTCGCTGCCCCTCCGCAAGCTCCCAAGGACTGCGGAGGAGCAGCGCCCGCGTGAGCCCGGCGGCCGCCGCCGCTACGCCTGGCTGCCGGGGTCCGGCCCCTCGAGCTGGCGCACCTCGCACTCGATGTCCCACTCGTCGCCGTGGACGCGAAGGAAGCGCTTGGTGTGCTCGATCGCCTCCTCCTGCGATTTCGCCTCGAGGATGGCGTAACCGCCGATCACCTCCTTGGTTTCGGTGAACGGCCCGTCGACGGTCGAGATCTTGCCGCGGCGCAGCCGAACGCGCACGCCCTCGGACGTCGGCCGCAGCCCGGCTGTGTCGATCAACACGCCCTTCCGGCTCAGCTCCTCGATCAGCTTGCCCATGTCTGCCATCAGCTGCTCGCTGGGTGCCTGGCCGGTGCTCTCGTCGATCCGGATCATGGAGAGAAATCGCATCGTCGTGTCTCCTCGTCAGTTGGTGTCGGCGCGGGGGGTGCCAGGTCTTCCGGCGATCCGATCCCCGCTCCTGACCGTACGACGAGCGAGAGCCTGCCTGATCGACAATGCCGTCACGCTCCTGCCGCGGAGCGCCGCGAGCCGCGGACGTCCCAGGCTGCGGCTGGCCTTGGGAGCTGCCTCCCCGGCCCCTGGACCCCGATCGTCAGCCTTCCTCGCGCCCTCGCGACCGTCTCAGGAACTCTTCGAGGTACATCTCGGCGTTGCGATTGGCCCGGGCGGCCGACAGCGACTTGCGAACGAGCTCCCGAGCGCTCTCCTCGGTGAGGTGGGTCAGGGCGGGCATGTCCGCCGGCTCCCTGGGAGTGCTGAACAGCGAGAGGCTCTCCCCGCTCTTGGGGTGGAGCACGTGGATGCTGATGCTGGTGCGCATCCCCTCGTCGGCCGGGGCCGTCCGCAGGAAGTAGTCGACCCCGTCGGCCTGGCTCGCCAGACTCGCCTCTTCCTCGGCGATCCGGGAGAATTCGGGGTATCTCATTGGCCGGCCTCCGCTTGCTCGATCCTCGGTGTCCTGGCGATCGCTGTCTTCCTGATTAGACGGCCGCGGAGGGCCGAATTCGCCTCCATTCGCTGCAGGTGGGTCGACGCCGCGCCAGCTGGCACCTGCGGCGCTGCCGTCCAACTGCACGGTTCGACCAGGCGGTGGCGGCCAGGACCGCGCGCTTGCTCCGCAGCTCCCCTGGGGTGTGATAGGCAACAACGAACCCAGCAGAGACACTCGAGCAACTCCGGCCACAAGCGAGATGCGCTATGAGCTTCCGGAGGCTTCTCACCCTCCTTCCCCTGGCGGTTCCCATGGGAGCCCTCGCGCTCGGCAGTGGAACCCGGGTGGAGATCACCAGCGAGACCTCCTGGGGTCTCCACACCACGACCTTCGACACCCTCGAGGGGCGGGTGATGGTCTACCTGCCGGCGGACGTGGCGGCCGGGGACACCCTCTCCGGCACGGTCTCCGCCGAGCCCGCCGGCAGGGACGGAAAGACCCGCGACGCCAATCGGGAGAAGTGGCCAGGATGGTCATCGCCGTCGCGGGGCGCCCTCCGACGCCGGCTCCGGCAGCGATCGCGCCACAGTGCCCGCGGCACTTCACGGCGATTCCATTCCGTTGACCCTGGAGGCCCCGGGGGCACCTCGTGGCCGCCAGCACGGACCCGCAAGTGCCGGCGCGCCGAGCACCCCGATCGCCCTCCAGCTACGGCGGTCGCCCAGGCGGGGAGGCCGGTGTCGTCCGCGGCGACTTCGACGGCAACGCTTCGACCACCGCGGTCCGGCTCGGTGGCAAGCCGTTGCAGGTGCTGGCGGAGTCACCCCGGCGTTCCGTGGTGCTGGTGCCGGAGGACGCCCTCGGGGTCGAGGAGCTGGAGGTCCAGGAGGAGGGTCGCGAGGGTCGTCCCGGGACCCGGTCGGCAGGGCCGCTCCGGTCCTCGGCCTCGGTCGCGCAGCGGACGCCCTCGACCTCAAGGCAGGCCAGACCACGGAGCTGCGGGTGAGGGTCTCCGGCCTCGGAGGGCTCGACCAGCCCATCCCCCTCACGATCACCAACCAGAGCCCCTCGAGGTCACGCTCTCGGGAGGCCAGACCCGGCGATCGATCGCCCCCGGCGACGGCTCTTCGGCCGGGGACCCCCTGTGGCGCGGCACCCTGGCGGGAATCAAGCCCGGGGGCTTCCACATCTTCGCCTCGGTGCCCTACCTGTCGCAGCCCGACTCGACGCACCCGGCGGTGGCCGACGCGCTGCAGGATGCTCCACCGCCGAGCTGCACCTGCCAGCGTGTGGAGCTGGAGGACAAGGGCTCCCCGTCGACCCGCAACTCCGTGCACGTGGACGAGTGGAGGCGGGGAGACCAGCCGGTCGGCATCACCTTGAGGATCCGGCGAAGCTTCCTTCACCGCATCGTCTGCACCGGGGACCGTGGCTCCTGCTCGGCCAGCACCGGCTGGCAGGTGGCGACACCGACCGTCACCCTCCGTGGCGTGAGGATCGACGGAGAGGCCGCAGCGGACGTCGCCTCCAGCGCGAGCGGGGCCGATCAAGGCCCTGGCCCCCGCCGTGGTGCTACGAGGACGACGGCGCGCCGGAGCCGACCCTTCTCCTTGGCGCGAGCTGCGACCAGTGCCGCAAGGAGAGACGCGCCGTCTGCCAGAACGAGCGAACGCGCAACGTGATCATCGCGTCGACGCGAGCTGCCGCCCGCCATCCTCAGCGGCTCCACGACGGAGCCGCGGTGACCTTCGACGCGATCGAGGTCACGAGCAGCTGGGCCGGCAAGGCCACCAACTGCGCCGGCGCCGGGTTCACCGATCCACCCAACCAACCCGACCACCGGCTGCAAGAGAGGCCGACCTTCAGCGGCTGGAAGAAGAAAGGGTAGAAGCGCGAGCTGGAGGAGCGGGGGGCCGCGGCTCCACCCGCCGGCGCAAGAATCGTGGCGACCCTGCGTTGTTGTCGCCCGCCGGAGCACGTGGAGCCGCTCCCATCGTACGGAGTGACGCGCTGCCGGAGACGCGCTAGGGTCGGCGGGTGGCGTCCCGGGACAGCGCGAAGGAGGCAGCGAGCGAGACGCCTGCCGCGCCTGACTTCTCGCCCCTGGCGGCGACCTACGCGCGCGCCCGCCCCACCTATCCGGCGGCGCTCTACGCTTGGCTCGCCGGCCTGGTCGCATGCCACGAGCTCGCCTGGGACTGCGCCACCGGCAGCGGCCAGGCGGCGCTAGGGCTCGCGGCACACTTCTCGCGCGTGGTTGCCACCGACCGCAGCGCCCAGCAGCTCGCGCACGCGCCGCCCCACCCGAGCGTCGAGTACCGGCTGGCGCCCGCCGACCGCTCGGGGCTCGCGGGGAGTAGCGCCGACCTCGTCACCGTCGCCGCGGCGCTGCACTGGCTCGACTTCGCGAGCTTCTTCGCCGAGGCGGCGCGGGTGCTTCGCCCCGGCGGCGTGCTCGCCGCCTGGACCTACCACGCCGCCATCTTCGAGCCGCCGTTCGAGCGCGCCTTCCATCGCCTCTACTGGGACGTCCTCTACCCCCACTTCGACCCCCGCGTGGCCTACGTGGATGCGAAGTACGCCTCCATCGAGATGCCCGGCGAGCCGATCGCGGCGCCATCTTTCACGGTCACCGCCCGCTGGACGCTCGACGGCGCGCTCGACTACGTGCGCAGCTGGAGCGGCGCGCTCGCCTATCGCAAGGCGACAGGCGAGGACCCGGCAGAGCCGATTCGCGACGAGCTCGCGCCGCTGTTCGGCGACCCGTCGAGGGTCCGCACCGTTCGCCTGCCACTGTTCGTGCGAGCGTCCCGGGTCTGAGGCCCGGCGTCGCTCGATCCCGGCGACGGCTCCTTGCGGGCCGAGCTGCAAGAACATGGCGAGCCTCGAGCAGTTTCTCTACGGCTGACGCGTCCTCTGCCGCAGCGACCCGTTTGGCGTGGCGACTTCTCGCTGCCCCCGTCCCACGCACTCGTCGCCGCCACCTGTCGTGAGACGGCTCCCTCCAACGTCTACCTGGAGAAGCCCCAATGGAGGGATGCAGCCCAACGCAGGGCGCGGTGGGTCCGTACGCAAAATTGTGTCGCCCACCCTTCGCCTGATCCTCTCCCTCGTCGTGCTCGGCCTGGCAGCCCCCGCAGCCGGCCAGCTGCGCTACTTCGGTGACCACGGCGGAGCCGATGACGACGAGTCCCTCGAGCGCACGCGCGGCTACACCAACGTCGCCTACATCGTCGCCTCGAGCCAGCCGACCGGCCCGTTCGTGCGCCAGCGGGTGAGCGCCATGGCCCGGCGGGGGGTTCGCGCCATCATCGAGATCGAGGCGTTGCTCTGGTGCGACCCGGAAGGGGATGGAACGGTCACCACCCTCTGCCGCGATGGGTCCAGCCGCTGGAGGGTGTGGAAACGGCGCAACGCCAGCATCCTCTCGCGCAAGAAGGTGCTGGCGTTCGCCCCGTTCGATGAGCCGTTCCTGAGCGGGATCGACATGCGGGACTACGAGACCGTCTGCCGCAAGGTGAAGGCGGACTTCCCGTGGGCCAAGCTGCTCCTCGTCGAGGGAGCCTGCACGGTGGAGGGCGAGTGCCTCCGCCGCCCCGTCCCGGACTTCGCGCGGTATCGCGGAGGGCTACCCGGCGTCGACTGGGTGGGCATCGACGCCTACGGGATCCACCCGGCGACCGACCCCGCCTACCAGGACGCCCTGGCGCGGCTCGCGGCGCGGTTCCCGGGCCGCAAGCGGGTCTACGTGCTCGACGGGTTCTGGGAGACCGGCCACCTCGCCGTCGCCCCGCAGGTCGAGGCGATGGGTGCGCTGGCGCGCGAGCGCGCGTGGAGGAGGGAGCCGGGCAGCCCTTCGCTCCGGCGGGAAGGGTGTTCCGGGAGTGGGTGGCGGTGCCGCAGGTGGATCGGGCTCGCGGGCGGCGGTTGCTGCGGGAGGGGGTCGCCCATGTGGGACGCTAGCGCTCGTGCGGCGCGGCCGGCAGTGAGAGCCGCCCGCGAGGATCCTCGTCGGCAAGGCTCACCTCGCCGCCCTCGCTGGCGGCCAGCGAGAGCTGACCCGGCGAGGCGCCCGGCAGGCGCGACTGGATCTCCGCGACCGCCTGCCGCGCGGCGCGGCGAACCTCGGTGTCGGAGTCGAGCCGCCGTGCGGCCTCCTGGATGGGGAGCACGGCGCGCACCGAGCCGGTGTGCCCGAGCGCCGCGATCGCCGCTGCGGTGAGGTCCGGCTGGTCACGGGCGAGAGCCCCCACCAGCGCCGCCTCGGCGTCCCCGGCGCGGCGTCGCCCCAGGGCCCGCGCCGCCGCCACCGGGAGCGGACCCGACTCGCGCGACAGGACCTTGACGAGCAGCTCCGTCCCCTCCGTCCCGCCCCGCCCGCCGAGAGCGTCGATGCAGGCGTGGGCCGCCTGCAGGTGGCGCAGGCGCAGCGACTGCTGCAGGATGGTCGTCGCGTCAGCGGTCGGCAAGCGATCGCCGAGGGCGTCGATGGCCTGGGCGGCGGTGGAGTCGTCGACCTGCTCGCGTCGTGCGATCTCGAGCAGGCTCGCCGTGCCTTCCTCAGCGAGCGTTGCGCCGGCCAGCAGCCGGACCTCGTCGCGCTCGTCGGCGAGCGCACTCCGCAGGGCCGAGGCCGTGGCCGGATCGTTGGGGAAGCTCACGGCGAGCAGCTGCAGGCCCTGCAGGCGGACGCGCCAGAGCGGCTCGCTCTCGATGGTGGCAGCCAGCCGCGCCGCGAGGTCGACCGGCCGCTGGAAGCGGTCGGCGAGGGCGAGGAGGGCGTCGAGGGCGGCCTCGAGCTCCTGCCCCGGCGGCGGCGCGGGCGGCTCGACGAAGACCGCCTGCAGGTTGCCATCGACGAGGGACACGCTGCCGCGAAGGAGCACCGACGGCCGCCCGGGCGGCGCCAGGAGGCCGCTCAGCATGCGCAGGACGATTCCTCTCGTCTCGGCGTCGAGCAGCGCGCGCACTCGTTCCGGCGCGCCGTGAACCTCCACCGCGGCGTCGAAGGTCTCGTCGCCGAGCTCGACCTCGCGCTCGCGGAGCCCTTGGGTGACGAGGTTGGTGGGTGGCTCCGGCCGCAAAGTGACCCCGGAGTTGCCCTCGACCGTCACCTCGGTGAAGAGAGCGTACTTGCCCCGCGTGCGCCGCCCGAAGTGGATGCGGTGGCGGCCCGCCCGGGCGGTGAGGCTGGGGTCGCCGAGGGTGGTGACGCCCGAGGTGATGTCGCGCCAGCCGTGCGCCACGGCCAGCATCAGCCATCGCTCCACCCGCGCCCGACCGTTGCGCCGGTCGCCGAGCGCGAGGCGGAGCAGCATGAAGGCACCGACCAAAGCCGGCACGCCGAGGGGGAGGAGGAGCTCGATCACGCCCGTCGCTCAGATGAGCCGAACCACCGGCTCCTCGCGCATCAGCTCCTTGTGCGCGAGCAGATCGTGGACGGTGGCCACCAGCCAGCGATCGGCGTTGACACCGAAGGCGATGTCGAGGCGGGGGCGGCGATCGCGCGGCGAGTGGGGCGGATCGAGGGTGCCGAGCGTCGGGCTCGCGCCGTTGAGCGGCACCACGACCTCCGGCGAAACGCCCGGCCCGGCGCCGTCGCCGCCTACCTGATGCAGGTCGCCGGCGGCGTCCCACACCAGCCGGCGGTCGCCGCGGTCGGCGCGGCCGATCTCGCACACCAGCAGCTTGAAGAGGCTCTCCGGCTCCCCTAGCGCGCAGGTCGGCACCACCTGCCGGCGCCAGAAGTCGGGAGGCGTCGGAAAGCGCGTGCCTCGCGGCACGATCACCGTGTGCTGCTCCTCGCCGGTCCGCGCGTCGTGGGTGACGAGCGCGTAGTCGTTGACGATGAAGTCGAGCGTCGAGACGCGGTCGGCGGCGAAGCAGGCGGCCCCCAGGGCCACCGCCTCGAAGGGCTGCCAGGCGCGCAGGCGCGAGCGGCCAAAACGCCCCTCGAGCATGGCAAACACCCCGGGCAGCAGCGTCGACCCGCCCACCAGCAGCACCTCCTCCACGGCGTCGTTGCCGAGCTTGGCCGCGTCGAGGACCATGGCGATGCACTGGTCGAGCACCTTGAAGAAGCCGTTGCCGGTGAGCACCTCGCGCAGCCGGTCCCGCGTCAGCACGACACTTTCGCCAGGCGACAGCCGCGAGCCATTGCGCGGCGCGCCGCCGAGCCCGCCACCGGCGATCAACGCGGCCGGCGGCACCACCAGGAACTCTGCCGAGGGACGGAAGAAGACGGCCTCCTTGACGCGGCACGCCTCGGCCAGCATCAGCCGGCGCCACAGCTGGGCCCGCTCGTCCTCGTCGTCCTCGAATGGCTCGCCGAGGTCGCGACAGAGCTCGGAGAGCACCCAGCCGTCGACGGCGTTGCCACCCAGCTGGCTGCCCTGCTTGGCGAGCACCTCGGCCTGCCCGCCCGCCGTCGCGCGTGGGGTGAGCCGCACCAGCACCACGTGCATGGTGCCGCCGCCGATGTCCACCACCAGGAGCGTGCGCTCGCGGCTCATCGAGAGCCCGTAGCCCAGCGCTGCCGCCACCGGCTCGTCGATGAAGCGCACACGGCGCACCCCCAGGCCGCGGAGGATCGCCTGCACCTCGGCGCGGTAGGTCTCGAACGCCATCACCGGCGCCGTCACGGCTAGCTCGCGCGGCCGCCGTCGCGTGGCGCGCTGGACCTCCGCCAGGAGCTCGCGCAGGTAGGCGAACGCGGCGTCGCGGGCGGTCACCGCTCGCCGCCCGCAGCGGGCGAGCGGCCGCACCGGCTCGCTCATCAGCGCCGGCTTGAAGCCCGGCACGTAGCCGGCGTGGGCGATGCCCTGGTTGCGCTCGAGGGCGGGGCGGCCGATCTCCGCCTGGCGCCCGAGGAAGAGGTGACGCGCGATCGGCGGCCACGCCCCGATGCGGTCGAGCAGTCGCTCCGCGCCCAGCATGTAGACGGCGCTCGGTACCAGCCGCGGCGCCTCGAGGGGATCGTCGCCGCCGGGGCTACGGCAGACCGCGGGCAGCTCGACGAGCTGCGGCTCGCCGCGATCCTCGTCCCAGCCGGCGACGCCGGTGTTGGTCGTGCCGAGGTCGATGCCCCAGGGCATGGGGCGTACCTTAACCGGGGTCGGGGTGCGTTCGCTCGCCGACGAGGCGACTCGGTCGATTGCCATACACTGGGCCCTTCCGAGGAGATCCTCATGGGCTCGATCCGTGTCGTCGGGATGGTGTCCCCGGTCGCCATCCCGGGTCTGGCGATGGTGCTCGCCCTGGTCATCGGCGCGGCGCCCGCCGGCGCGGTGTGCGGCGACGGGATCCTCGACGTCGGTGAGCAATGTGACGACGGCAATGTGTCAGACCTCGATGGCTGCACACGCACCTGTCGCTACGAGGCGATCCAGCACGTCGATCACTCTGACGGCCCGCGCACGGGCTCGGGGTCCGCCCACCCGGGGTAGAGCCTCTGCGCACACTCGGGGCAGATGCCGTGACTGAAATCGGCCTCGGAGTGCTCCGAGATGTAGGACTCGATCTGATTCCAGTACCCCTTGTCGTCGCGAATCTTCTTGCACGCGGCACAGATGGGGAGCATGCCCCTGGTAAAGTGTCTTCACCTTCGCCAGGCTCGCTTCGAGCTCGCCGATCAGCTTCTCGTTCTCCCCCTGCGTTCGCGTGCGTTCCACCATCTCCAGCTTCAGCTCGGCGTGCGCCTTCTCGATGGCCCGCCTCTTGACGCCCAGCTCGCGACGCAGAGCCGAGACGAACCCCCCGAAGAAGGCGAACCAGGTCAACAGCACGCCGTAGACGACGAAGAGGAACAGCTCGTAGCCGACGCGGAACCCGGGACGCCGCGTCGCGAGCTCGACGGCGAGCACCGCCGCATAGATGCCCATGAGGATGGCCACCGTGCTGAGGTACTGGCGGCGGGTGAACCGCAGCATGCCGAAGCTGAACGCGGGGAGGTAGAACATGAGGATGATCGGCCGGGCGGCAGGCAGCGCGAACAGCGGGATGGCGCCCCAGAGGGCCGAGACCACGATCTGCTCCCTGGTCAGCGATGGGTCCTCGAACCGGAGGTTCGCGTTGCTGCGGAAGACCGCGTAGAAGACCGCGTTGTTGAGGACCGCGACGCCGACGTACAGAGCCCACTGCAGGGCGCTCATGGTGCCGAGCCCGATGTTGACGAGCAGGAGCGATCCGGCGAGCACCACCCCGTAAGTGGTCGACGCCATGTAGAAGCGGCTCAGGCGGAGGCGCTGCGCCTCACGGGTTGCTCCGTCGGGGACTGGACGGCGAGGGATGGCGCCTCCCTTCCGATGCGAACGTAACCTGGTAGGGGCGGGGGGTCTCCGAGTCTATGCGACTCCAGTCCCCCAGTCACGATCGTCACGGGCCGGCCGCCACTCGATGGCGGCCTTCACGGGCGGGGATCCAGCCGATCCCCCCGCCAGGGAAGGTGTCGTGGCCGTCTCGTTCGGGCCACCGCCTGCTGCCCTCTCGCCCGGCAGGGGTGGCCGGCTCCATGCGGCCTCGCCATGGCGACCACCTTGCCGTTGCGGATCTCGTAGAAGACCTGGCCGCCGAGCTGGAAGTTGTAGCGCTGCTGGTCGATCGAGCACGAGCCGCGGCTCGCGACCTAGATGCCCTTCTCGACGTCGGCGATCCTCTGCGCCGGCAGCAGCTCGCGCTTCCCGGCTGCAGCGACACGTTGGGCATGCGCTGGAACTGCACCGAGCCCCAGCTGTCGGCGTAGCAGCAGCCGTCCGAGGCGGTCTTTCCCAGCGCGTGCGCCTGGTCGCGGATCCTGGTCGATCCACGAGCGGTCGGTCGACGCGAAGGACTTCTGCTCGTTGACCAGGAAGAGGCTCGAGCTCCACGAACCGGGTGGCGCTGGGAGTCGGCAAGCGTGCCACCTCGAGAGGCGGCAACGGTGGCGAGGTACGACCGGAAGATCCGAGGGGCTCGTCCTCTGCCGGCGCGAGGCTGGCGCCGATGAGGACCTCGGCAAGAGTCGGTCACCGAGGGCGCCCAGGTCAAGCGCTCGTCCGAATCCAGGCGTGCCTCTCGAGCGGCGCAGCCCCCGGGCCGATCGGCTCGTCCCAGCGCGCGAGGGGCGCCGCCTTCCCGATGCTACGCTTGCGCCCGATGGCGCGGTGGAGCTCGATGGCGCGGCGGAGCGCTCGTGAGCGAGGCGGTGTAGGGGTCGCGCGGTGCGCGGCTGTCTTTGCCGCGGTCGTCGTGGCGCTCCTCGCCGCGTCGAGGGTGTCTGCTGCGGAGCCCACGACGCAGCTCCCGCGGACAGTCCGTCCCACCCACTACGACCTGACGATCGTCCCCGACGCCGAGGCCCTCACTTTCCGCGGCGAGGAGACGATCGCGATCGACGTGCTGCACCCGACCGCGAGCATCACCCTCAACGCGGTCGCTCTCGCGTTCGAGTCGGTCTCGCTCACCGGCGGCGGCCGCGCGGCGGATTCCCCGGTGCCCACCGTGCACGTCGACGCCCCGCGCCAGACGGCCACCTTCGGCTTCGCGGCGGCGGTGCCTGCCGGCAGCTACCGGCTGCACATCTCCTATACCGGCAAGATCGGCACCCAGGCGGTGGGCCTCTTCGCGCTCGACTACCAGGGCGTCGACGGCCCCCGCCGCGTGCTCCTCACCCAGTTCGAGGCCGCCGACGCGCGGCGCATGCTGCCGTCGTGGGACGAGCCGGCAATCAAGGCGACCTTCGACCTCGAGGTCGTCGTGCCGAGCGCCCAGATGGCGGTGAGCAACATGCCGCAGGCGCGGCGCGAGGACCTCGGCAACGGCCGCACGCGCATCCGCTTCGCGACGTCGCCAAAGATGTCCACCTACCTGCTCTTCTTCGGCCTCGGCGACTTCGAGCGCGCCACCGGCATGACGGACGGCGTGGAGGTCGGGGTGGTGACGCGGAAGGGAGTCTCGGCCCAGGCCGCCGGCGTGCTCGAGGCCTCGCGGGCCGTGCTGCACGAGTACAACGAGTACTTCGCCACTCCCTACCCGCTGCGCAAGCTCGACACCATCGCGGGGCCGGGCGCCAGCCAGTTCTTCTCCGCCATGGAGAACTGGGGCGCGATCATGACCTTCGAGCACGCGATCCTCTTCGACCCCGCGTTCTCCAACGAGGAGGACCGCCAGCGCGCCTTCGCGGTCGCCGCGCACGAGATCTCCCACCAGTGGTTCGGCGACCTGGTCACCATGAGCTGGTGGGACGACCTCTGGCTCAACGAGGGCTTCGCGTCGTGGATGGCGGGGCGCACCACCGAGCGCCTGCACCCCGAGTGGAAGACGGCCCTGGACGTGGTGGACGGCCGCGAGGCGGCGATGCTCCGCGACTCGCTGGCCACCACCCACGCCGTCGTGCAGCACGTCGAGACCGTCGAGCAGGCCAGCCAGGCCTTCGACCGCATCACTTACGCCAAGGGGCAAGCGGTGATCCGCATGCTCGAGGGGTACGTCGGGGAGGAGGCCTGGCGCACGGGGGTGCGGCGGTACATCGCCCGGCATGCCTACGGCAACGCCGTCACCGAGGACCTCTGGCGCGAGATCGGCGCCGCCGCCGACAAGCCCGTCACCGAGATCGCCAGGGACTTCACGCAGCAGCCGGGCGTGCCACTGATCGCCGCGTGCGACCCGGTGTGCGCCGGCGGCAGGAGCAGCGTGGCGCTCACGCAGGGCGAGTTCACCCGCGACCGCCCCGACAAGCGCGCAGCATCGTGGCGGGTGCCGGTCGCGGTCGCGCCGCTGGGCGGTGGCGAGCCGGTGCATGCGCTGGTGAGCGGCGGCAAGGCCACCGTGGAAGTGCCGGGGTGCGGCCCGCTGATCGTCAATGCCGGCCAGCTCGGCTACTTCCGCACCCTCTACACCCCACGTCAGCTCGCCGCCATCGCGGCGCGCTTCGCAACCGTTCAACCCATCGACCAGCTCGGCATCCTCGACGACACCTGGGCGTTGGGCCTCGTCGGCCGCGAGCCAGCCTTCGACGCCCTCGAGCTCGCCGCGACGACTCCCCTCGACGCCGACCCCAAGGTGTGGGCGAACGTGACGGCGATCCTGAGCGCGCTCGACGGCTACTACCGTGGCGAGGGAGCGCGCCGCGCTGCGTTTCACGGCTTCGCCGCCGAGCTGCTCGGCCCGGTGCTGGCGAGGCTGGGCTGGACTGCCCATAGCGGCGAGCCGGCGCCGGTGGCGCTTCTGCGCGACCAGCTCATCGGCGTCCTCGGCGCGCTCGACGACCCGGCAGTGGTCGCCGAGGCGCAGCGCCGCTACGCCGCGTCGGCCTCCGATCCCTCGGCCATGCCGGCAGCGCTGCGCAAGACGATCCTCGGTGTCGTCGCCAACCACGCCGACGCGGCGACCTGGGACCGGCTGCGGGCGGCCGCGCAGGCAGAGACGACGCCGCTGATCAAGGACCGGCTCTACCTCCTGCTCGCGGCGGCCGGGGACGAGCGGCTCGCCCGTCGCGCGCTCGAGCTGGCGCTGACCTCCGAGCCGCGGGCGACGACCACCGCGGGCATGATCTCCGCCGTCTCCTTTCGCCACCCCGACCTCGCCTTCGACTTCGCGCTGGGGCATCTCGGCGCCGTCGAGCAGCGCATCGACGCCTCGTCGCAGAGCCGCTACTTCGCGGGGCTCGGCCAGCGCTCGGCCGATCCGGCGATGATCGACAAGATCCGCCGCTATGCGAGCGAGCACCTGCCGGCGAGCGCCCGCCGCGATGCCGAGACCGCGGAGGCGAGCATCGAGGATCGCATCCGCGTGCGCCGGGACCGGTTGCCGGAGATCGACGCGTGGGTGGCGAAGCACCGGGTGGCGGCACCAGCTCTGCCGGTCGTCGGCGCTACGAGCGGTCCTCCGCTGGCCGCGGGCCGCACCGCGAACGGCGGGTAGGGTCCGGCCCCCCGGTCGACACGAAGACGACCGTCGGGCGGCCGATGAGGTCGATGACGAGGCCCCAGGGGCGGTCCCAGCGCCACCACGGGGGCGCCACTCGTGAGAGGCCCGGGTCGCCCAGGGCCGTGGCGTCGACCGTCGCACCCGGCGAGAGGAGGCGTCGGCTAAGGTAAGATGTTGACTTCAAACCGGAAAAACGATCGGTCGAGGGGTCCTCGCCGTCGGCTCGATCGCTCGGTGCCGCCGCCAGACCCACGAACTGGAGCACCGGCCTATGAAGCTCTTGGAAGTGCTCAACCCCAAGGCACTGGGTGGCCAGATGCTGTTCCCGATCCTGACCCTGACGCTGCTCTCCGTGGGTGGCATGGGAACGTTCCTCGTTCTCGACCACGACCAACAGGCGGAGGCGGAGCTCGCGGCCGACGGCGACAGCCTGGCCGGGCTCTTGGCGAAGGCCAGTGCCAGCTACCTGAGGAGCAACGACAGCGAGCACCTCCGCGCGCTGCTGGAGGAGGCGGTCGCGAAGCACGCAACCGTTCCCTGCATCCGGGTCTTGCTACCCGATGGACGCGTTCTGGCGAGCGCCGGGAAGCTGAGCCCCGATGCTGGCCTGGTGGCGCGCCACGACATCCTCGCCGCCAACGGCAAGGTGCTGGGCACGGTCGTCGTGCAGCTCTCCCGCAGCGCGCTCGCCGCCTCGCGACAACGCGGGCTCCTCACCGTCCTCGGCAGCGCGCTGGCCACCCTGTTGCTCATCTCGTTCGGGGTCGCCACCGTCGTCGGCGGCGTCACCGCGCCTTTGAGCCAGCTCGTCAGCCGGATCGAGGCGGTCGCGGCGGGCGACTTCTCGACCAGGCCGCGAGCGCGCGGCGCGCTGGAGATCCGGCGGATCTCCGCCGCCATCGCGGCCATGGTCTCGTCGCTCTCCGAGCTGATCGGACAGTTCCGCGATGCCTCGCGAATCGTCGCCGCCACCGCCGATGAGATCGCCGCGACCTCGCTCTCGATCCGGCGCGGCGCCGAGGCCCAATCGCGCTCGACCGACGAGAGCTCGTCCTCGGTGGTCGAGATCGCCAACCAGATCGAGCACCTGTCGCAGAACGCCGCGACCCTGGCCTCGACCGCGAACAGCACTTCGATGGCCATCGAACGGATGGTCGGCAGCCTCGGTGTCACCGCCCGCCACGGCGAAACCATGCGCCAGTCGGCCGGGGAGACAGCTGCCAGCGTCACTCGCATGAGCGAATCCTTCTCCGGCATCGCGGTGCGCATCGGCGAGGTCGACGCGGTCTCGGCCGACGCCCTCCGGGCCGCGAGGGCCAGCTGCGCCGAGCTGGAGGCGTCGATCGGCTCCATCCGCGGCGGCGTCGAGAGCATCGGCGGCATCGTCCAGGTCATCGAGGAGATCGCCGACCAGACCAACCTCCTGGCTCTCAACGCCTCGATCGAGGCCGCGCGCGCCGGGGATGCGGGCCGAGGTTTCAGCGTCGTCGCCGAGGAGGTCAAGCGCCTCGCCAGCCATGCGGCGGAAGCAGCAGGGCGGATCGGCGGCCTGGTCGAGACGGTGGGGCTCGACACCGCGAACGCCGTCCAGCAGAGCACCAAGGTGCTGGTCTCCATCGTCTCCTCGATCGCGGGCACGGCCACGCTGCTCGGCGAGACCTCGGAAGCCGCCAGGCGCGACTCGGGAGGCGCGCTTGCCACCCGAGCCAAGGCCGAGGACCTGACGGCCCGCTCCGAGATGGTCGTCGAAGCCTCCAGGGAGAACACCGCGGCCGCCGTCGAGGTGGGCGCAGCGAGCGACCGTGTCACCCGGCTGAGCGCCGACCTGCATCGAGCCGCCGGCGAGCAGAAGAAGGGCCTGGAGATCGTCGTCGAATCGGTCGAATCGATCCGGCGAATCGCGCAGAGCAATCTCACTGCCGTGGAGCAGATGAGCCATGCCGCGGGGCATCTTTCGTCCCAATCGCGGCGGTTGCAGGAGCAGGCAGAGGTGTTTCGCCTCTGAGGGTCACACACGACAAGGGAGGTGCGGAATGGAGATCGTCTCGGGAACCTGGAGCTGGCCGCTCATCGTCACTTCCTTCCTGGTCTCGGCCGTCGGGTCGTTCACCTCGATCTACTGCGCCAAGCGGGTCCGCAGCGATTCCGGGGCCCGGTTGACCTGGCTGATCGCGGCGGCGCTGGCGATGGGCGGCGGGGCGATCTGGTCGATGCATTTCATCGGCATGCTCGCCCTGGACATGCACATGCCCGTGCGCTACGACCTGGCGATGACGCTGGGCTCGCTGTTGATCGCCGTGGTGGTCACCGGCCTCGGCTTGTTGGTGGCCTCCGGCCCCACGAGTGGGGCGCGGCTGGTCAGCGGCGGCGCCATCATGGGGATCGGCGTCGCCGCGATGCACTACACGGGAATGGCCGCCATGCGTATGGGCCTCGCGATCTCCTACGACACGCGCCTGGTCGTCACCTCCGTGGTGATCGCCGTGGTCGCGGCCACTGCCGCCCTCTTTCTCGCCTTCAACCTCGAACGCGCCTCCCACATCTGGTTGAGCGCTTTGGTGATGGCGACCGCCGTCTGCGGTATGCACTACACGGGAATGGCCGCAGCGACGTTCCACACCGCACCCGGCCTGGCGACGCCGGCCCCGGGCGGTGTCTCCTCACTCGTGCTTGGCTACGGGGTCTTCATGGTCACTATGGTCCTGTTGCTGGGCACCCTCTACCAGGCGCTGTACTCGGAGGCCTCTGCCGAGAAGGCGGCGGTAGTCGAATAGGGGAGCCTGGAGGCGGCCACCGCTCGGGGGCCTGCATACTCGCTCTTGGCGCGACCCCTCTAGCCGAGCCGCTCGGTGCGGCCGTGCCTGCGTTCGAGGCGCCTGCCGAGGCCGTGCATCAGGTGGAAGGCGAGGTTGAAGGCGAGGAAGCCCGCCGACCGAGAGGGCGAGGGGCCGAGGCTCGCCCTCTCGCTCCACGCCATCCACGCGAACTGCAGCAGGCAGAGGATTCCGTGGCTCCGTGGACGGGGATCTCGGAGCCGCTACCTGCTCGCGGAGCCTCGCCTGGGCCGGCGGACGGCCCTCACCTTGCCGCTTCTTCCTCCGCCGCAGAAGAATCGATCGCCGCCATCGGACTCGAGCCCCGAAACGGCTACTCCGGGGGGCATGTCGAGCCTCTCCAGGACCTCTCCCGTTCGAGGATCGACCCGCCTCAAGTCGCTCTCGTCGCCTTCCCGGGTGCCGTGCCAAAGCTCGCCATCGATCCAGGTGACCCCGGTGACGAAGCGGTTGGACTCGATCGTGCGGAGAATTGCCCCGGTCTGGGGGTCGACCTGATGGATCTTCCGGCCCCGATACTGCCCCACCCAGAGCGTCCCTTCCGCCCAGGTGAGCCCCGAGTCACCGCCGCCGCCGGGCGCCGGGATGGTGGCGACCACGCGGCCGGTCGCAGGATCGATCTTCTGGATGCGGTCCTCGGCGAGCTGAAACAGGTGCTCGCCGTCGAACGCCGTTCCCGCATGCGCGGCGACGTCGATCGAGCGCAGCGTCGTCCCACTCGCAGGATCGAAGGCGTGCAGCGAGCCTCCGGCGGCGACCCACACGTTCTCACCGTCATAGCTGACGCCATGCACGTGGTCGACGCCCGGGAAGGGCCCATACTCCCGAACGATCTCTGCGGTTGACCGGTGCATGCGCTCATCCATCCGTCCATCCATGCATCCATCCTACTCAGCCGGCAAGGGAGCGGGGAGCAACAAGGTCGTCGTGAATCCCGGCATGGGCGGGGTCATCCAACGACGAGCTCGCCCGTGGCCGAACGACTGCGCCTTGCCTGCTCGCCCCAGCGAGCGGAGCGCCCGCTGCACGGTGCGCTGGCTCGTTCCGAGCGCGAGCGCCAGGGACGAGCTCGACCACGATTCGCCGTCGGCGAGGAAGGCGAGGATCGCGGCATCCTCCTCGTCGACGGGCCGTGCCAGCACGACGACCTCCCGCGAGCGGCGCGGCGCCAGCGTGAACCCTCGCTTGGTCGCGTTCACGTCGGCCAGCGTCCGCAGTACGCTGCGAAGCCGCCCAGCCTCGACGCGCAGCCGCGCGCGGTGCGATTCGTCGGTGAGCTTCGATCCGAATGCGCGCGCGATGAGTCTGTCTCTCGCCACGTCTCCCGGCCACGCTTCGCCCAGCGCCCGGGCGAGCGCGAACAACACCGGGCGCGACGCGAGTGAGACCACCCTGTCTCTGTCGCGCACGACATGACGGCAAGCGTCCACGATGAGCACGTTCGACGCCAGCAACGCTTCGACTTCTGCCAGCAGGAGGGGTCGCTCCTCGCCACGCGCAATCCGGCGCGCGGCTGGCGCGCTCAGGACGAGCCAGGCGCTCTCGACCTCCGCCGTTAGCGCCGGGATGCCGGCGTGGCGCGCCGCGCGCTCGGCCCGAGCGAGCGCAGCGCGCGCCGCCTTGGTCCGCAGGCGTCGCATCGCGATCCCCGCGACCACCGGCTCGTGGACGACTCTCGACGCGGCAGGGACGGTCGCGGGGTCGAGCGCGGCGAGGGTACGCTCGGCCTCGTCGATGCGCCCGATGAGGAGGAGGCGCCGGACCTCGAGATACCGCGCGTGAGCGGCGTTTCCCCGGTCGCCGTGATCTTCGAGCGTCGCCCGTGCCGCGTCGAGCGCCTTCGAGGGCCAGCCCAGGTTGCGCGAGGCGAGCGCGACTTCGGCCTCGGCGACGACGCATCGCGCGCGGGCCACGGCCTCTTGCGAACCGAAGGCACGCGCGGCGCGTCGCAGGAGGACCTTCGCTCGCGCCAGATCGCCGAGCTGCGCCATCGCGATGCCTCGCAGTGCGAGAGCCGGCGCGTCGTCGCGCAGGGCGACTCTCTTCAGCGCGCCGAGGGGATCGCCGGCCGCGAGCGCCCGCGCCGCGGCCGTGATCAGCGAGTCCATCGGGCTCCCCTCACACTACGGGCGGCCTGTCCCGATCTCAACGGGGCGAGAGCGGGATTCGCCGCCGGTAGGCCGTAGGCGCGCATGCGCCTCGAGGATCATCCACGGGCAGCCCGCGGCGCACGACCGGTCGGCGACCTCGGTGATCGTGGTGAGCTGAAGGCCGCTGGCATGCAGCTGCCGCGTCATCGCGCGGAGCGACCAATGGGTGTCTTCGAGCAGGAGAGGAAATACGGTGTGGCGCCGGTCGTCGGCCACCCCGACGTACGTTTGCGCGAGGTCCTTCTGATAGCCGTTCATGGGGCAATGATTCTGCCAGCGCCGCGGTATCGTTGTGAACAGTAAAGGCTGCGCCCCCGAAGAGCTTGCATCGGTGGAGTCGGCCGCGCACCGGCAGCCAGCCCAACCGCCCGTCAGCCGCGAGAGTCGATGACCACGGGGTCGCCTACCGCAATGCGGCCTGGCTCCACGTTGAGCCGTAGACGCCCAGGCACCCCTGGCGGTCCTGCGCGATCCTGCGCAGGATCGCGGCATTGCGCTCCGTCGTCACGGGATCGATGGTCACGATGACGCAGCGACCATCGCGTTTGTCGACGCGCATGCGCATGCCGCCGATGCGCAGCCCGCAGGCCACCCAGGCGTCCTCGGCAAACGGCGCCTCGCCTGTTGCCTCCACCAGGATGTTCGGCCGAAAGCGCTGGACTTCCAGTCGGGTTCCGACCATTTCTCCGAGACGGGCAATCGTCTGGGTGGTGATGAGCGACAGCGGCACGGTGTCGAATACGCCGCGGTTCTGCTTGATGACGCGCACTCCGGGGCCAAGCTCTGCGGCAAGCGCCGGGTTCCCCACGTCGAAGGTGACCCCTGACGGAGTCCGGACAACCGTCGTGTCGGGACGCTCCGGCGCGACCAGAGATGGGCGGTAGCGACTCATGTCCCTCGCTCCCGGAGCGTGAGCCAGGGGAAGCCGCTGTTCACCATCCCGTCCCGGATGAAGGCCCAGCGGCGATCTCCTGCGAAGCCATGCCAGGAGACCTCGGCTTCCTTCAGTGCCTCTCCAGCCATCGACTTGACCGGGTAGCGCCACAATCCAACGACCCGGCCGACGGACGTGCCGTTCCGAGAGCAACCCATGGGGCAACCTCCTGAGAGGCGCCCTTCGTGGTGGGGCCACCATCGAGCGTGGCGGATTCGGATCCGCTGCAGCGCCTCTCGACGGCGGCCGCGCTGCCGGCGGCAGCGCTAGGAGCTCAACGGTGCCTAGCAGGCCAGCAGTGGCGGCCGGGGTCAAGCCGGCCCAGGCAGCCGGGCAAGCCGTGGCCAGCTCCGAGCCGCCCGAGCGACAGCTCCAGCGTGTCGATCACCGGGATCATGGTCTTGGCGGGATGGAGCCTTGCGCCGGCTCGACCTGGGCACCGAGGGCGGCCGGAACCACCGCCCTCGGGACGCGCTGGCGCGGGAACCAGCGCGCGCGCTCGTGCGTAGTCTGCTGTGCACCGGCGACGAACCCATCTGCCATGGCAAAGACATCGCGAGCTGCGAAAACCCTCCTGGGCTGCGGTCTGGGCTGTGGCGGCGCCATCGTGTTGCTCGTCGGCGGCTGCTTCGCCTTCCAGGCGTGGCTCAAGAGCCCCGGCGAGCTTCTCGAGCCGACGGCGATGCTCGATCCGCGCGCCACCACTCACGTCGCCCTGCGGCTCGACCTTGCCGAGGCGCCCACGCGCGAGCTCGTCGAGACGATGCTCGCCGCCGCCCGGCGACCGGGCGATCGGCTCCGGCGGAACATGCGGTCGCCGCTGGTGGACTTCTTCGTCCGCTGGAACGAGAACCGCCAGCAGCGCGACCTGGCGCGGCTCTTCCCGATCACCGCCGCCTGGGTGGTCTGGCCGGGTGAGCAGGAGGCGGACAGCGTCGGTGCCGTGGTGGTCAGTGCGCGCGGCTTGAGCCACCAGGTGATCTTCACGGACTGGATCCTGGGCCTCCTCGCCGGCCGGGTGAAGGACATGCCGGCGCACATCGTCGCCGGCGAGCGTGTGTACGAGCTGCCGATCGATCACGGCGAGGTGCTCTACGCGTTTCTCGACCCTGCCGGCATCGTCGTCTGCTTCGATCTCGCCTCCGTGGCGCCCGCCGCCGAGCGCCTGCGGCAGCACCGCACCACCGCTCGTGCGCCGCGCGGACCCAGCGAGCTCGAGCGGCGCCTCGCCGGGGTGCCTGCAGACCTGCCGCTTCGCGGCGCCGTGGTCGACGGTCGCGGTGAGATCGCTCAGCTCCTCGCCTGGCTCGCGCCGGACGCCGACCGCCGCGACTGGAAGCAGTCCTGGGAGCCGATCGAGGCGGCGACGATTGGCGGCCGATTCACCGGCGGGACCGGCATCGCGCTGACGCTCGAGCTCGCCGTCGACCCGGCGACCAGCGCTCTGCGGCGGGAGGCCCTGCTTGCCGATCTCGAGAGGTACTTCGGCGAGAGCTGGGGCCCGGGCAAGGCGACGGTGCGGCGCAGCGGCGAGGGCGTGGCCATCGACCTGCTCGCCGACGAGCTGCCACGGCGCCTCGAGGAGCTGCGGGGCGCCGGCCGTCGCCGCGCCGCACTGCCCTAGGATCACACGGCCGCCAGGTCGAAGTCACCAGGCGCCCGTCCGGGGGCGGTTCCTTCTCCGGCCGCCCGCCGTGTGCCCTCGAAGGGGCCTGCCACGTGAGCCGTTCCACTCCTGAGCCGGGCCTGAGCCG
Organism: Thermoanaerobaculia bacterium; assembly: GCA_963837455.1. GTDB lineage: Bacteria > Acidobacteriota > Thermoanaerobaculia > Multivoradales > JAIOJS01 > DASYQD01. The sequence continues at coordinate 1,897,629 of CAWINM010000001.1, forward strand.
GGACAGGTCGTCTCGCCGGGAACGACTAGACGCGCCGCCGCAAGAGCAGCAGGCCCCCCGCTGCGAGCGCCAGCATCAGGGCGGCCAGGCCCGCCGCACCCAGGGCCGGGATCGCGACACCGGCCAGTCCGGCCGTCCAGGTGCCGCCCGCGCCGGCAAACGGGCCAGCGGTCACCTGCATCGTTCCGGTCCCCGTCGGATCACCCACCACCAGGCCGCTGAAGGTCGCCAGCCCAAACGCTTCGCCGCCATCGATCTCGCCGCTGACGGTGACGCCCTCCTCCGAGATCGTGACATCGACCCCGCAGGTGCCCGACAGGCTCGCCGGACACCCCTGGGGACCGGTGACGAGCGCCAACTCGGCGGGCCCGGAGAGGTCGTGCTCGCCGTCGATCGCCGGCGTGAGCGCCGCGGTTCCCCAGAATGTGCACGTCTGCTCGGACTTCGGGAGGTTGCTGGTCACCTCCAGGGTCCAGGTGCCTTCCAGGGAGCCCCGCGCCGTCGTGGCGACGAGGGCTCCGCACAGGAAGAGCGGCAGAGTGAGCATCCAGCGGTTGGTCATGCCTTCCTCCGTGTGGGCACGGCTCACAGCCCGGCACCCCCACGAATCCGCGATCGGATGCCGTTCCTGAAAACTGCGCAGGGGCTGCGGCCGCACCTGACGGCCCCAGGGTATCGCACTCTCGCTGCCGGTTCAGCCGGCGGCCAGAGGTCGGCGTTGGCGAACAGGCGACCCTCTGGCAGGATGAGATCCCGCCGAGGCGAAGCGCCGCCGACGGGGGAGGAAGCCCGTTCTCCGCGATCCCCATGACAAGCAACCTGACCGGTGCGCGCGCGTTCGCGCGAATCGACTGCAACGAGGCGGTGGCCTCTGGGGTGTACTGGGTGCTAGCCGCCGTGCTGCCGTTGCTCGGATTTACCGCGATCTGGATCGCCGGCGTCCCGTTCCGCTTCGACCTGCCGGCCCGTGAACTCAATCCGCTCGTGTTCCTGCCCATCGTGGCGTCGGCCGCCGGTCTCTTCTTTCTCTCCGTCGGCCTCTTCATGACGCTGCGCCTGCACAAGTTCGGCACGTCGACCCTGACCCTCGACAAGCGCCCGCGCGTCGGCGGGCGGCTGCAGGGGCGGGTCACCTGCACGGTCGACGTCCAGCCCCGGGACGAGTGGCGGCTCGTGCTTCAGTGCCGCGAGCTGATCAAGAACGCCGGCTCGCACCAACGCGTCTACCGCACCGACGTGACTCGCTGGGAGCTCGAGACGACGCTGCCGGCGCTCACCTCGATTCAGGCCGGGCTTCCCGTCGACATCGCCATTCCCGAGGATTGTCTCGCCCTCACCGATCCGGTGGAGCTCGCGCGAACGAAGCGCGGGCAGCTGCGCTGGGTCCTGCAGGTAAGGGGGGAGCGCGACGGGCTCGATTTTCGGGCCTCGTTCCTCGTTCCCGTCAAGACCGTCCGATCCGCCTCCTGAGGCGGGACCTCGCTCCCAGTCTGGTTCGCAGCTCTTCCTGACCATGGCGAAGACCGCCTGGCTCGCCCGCGCACCCCGGCGGGCTCCACCGCGGCGCCGCCTACTCGATCGCCTCCACCATGGCGTGCTCGACGCGGATCTCCGCCCCGAGGGTCCTCGCCACCGGGCAGCGCGAGGCGACGGCGAGCAGGCGATCGCGCTGCTCGGCCGAGAGCGGACCGTCGAGCGCGCCCTCGACCCGCAGCCGGTGGATGTACCCCGCCTTGGTCACGCAGTCGGCGCAGTCCTTGGCGTGCTGCCGGTCGTGGGAGACCCGGACCGCCACCGCGTCGAGCGGCAGCGTCTCGCGCCGGGCGTAGAGCTGGAGCGTCATTGCGGTGCAACCGCCGAGAGCGGCCGCCAGCATGTCGTAGGGCGTCGGCCCCTGGGCCGAGCCCCCGGCCTGTTCGTCCAGCACCCAGCGGGGGGGACCGGCGGTCACCTCGGTGAGGAAGGGAGCGCGCGAGCGGGCCACGACGGGGGTTGCCATGGCGTGAGTCTAGTGGTGACCGGCGCCCACCGAGTCGCGCTGGCGAGACATCGGAGCGCTCGCGCCCCTCGCCGATGCGTCATCCGAGCCCGGCCGCGCGGGCGATCAGCAACAGCCCAGCCCCGGCCACCACCGCCCCGACCACCCGCGCCACGCGCGGTCCGGCCGGAGCCAGACGCTCGAGGGTGATGGCAGCGGTCACGACGACCATCGCCCGCAGGTCCATGAGCCCGGTAACGAGGAGGATCGCCATCAGGTTGGTGCAGCAGAGGACGCAGTGGAGGCCGAGACGTAAGCCGTGCCGCCACGCGGTGCGGGAGTCGGCGGGGAGCGAGCGGCCGCGCCCCGGCGCCTCCCGGCAACAGGCGAGCTGGCGCGCCTTCCAGGCGGTGAGCTGGAGCGCTCCGGCCACCAAGGTGACCCCACCGACCCCGATGGGGACGGCACCCGGGGTCGCTGGCTGCCACGTCGCGATAGCTGCCAGCGTGACGGCGAGCGGCAGCGCGGCGATCCCGCACGCCGTCCAGACTCCGAAGTAGGCGACCCCGACGAGCGCGGTCAGCCAACCGAGGCGCGTCCCGGCCGCGCTGCCGACGGCCTGGCGGTAGCGCCGCAGCATGGGGACGAGGGGCGGCAGCATCATCGGCACCATCATCACGACCCACATGCCGAGCCACGACGCCGTGGCGGTGAGCCACGTCTCTGCGGGCGTCCCCCTCCACGGCGTCGCCATCCCCCAGCCGCCGGCCATCGACATCCCGTCCATCGCCGGCCCGCCCCCACTCACCCCTCGTACGCGTCGTGATGGCGCCACCAGACGCCCGTCTCGTTGCGTCCCGCGGGGGCGCGGTCGAGCCACTGATACATGCCCCAGAGGCCGTCCAGCCCGCGCGCGTAGGTGGAGTAGGTGTGGTAGACGACGCCCTCGGCGAGCCCGAACGCGCTCATGCCGGGCCGCTCGCGCGTGTAGGTGGGCTCGTCGGTGCCGGTCATCGCCGCGATCCTCGCTACCGGCCCATCGCCGCCGGCCTCCTGGTCCACCGGGCGCCGTTGCCGCGCCGCCTCCCGCCGGTAGTTGTACTCGATGCCCCCGCCGCGCTGCTGCTCGGCGGTGAACCCGACGCTGAAGTCGGCGTTGAAGTCGCTGCCGAACGACGAGGCCCAGGGGAACGTCCATCCCATCCGCTGGCGGAACGCCTGCAGCTTGCCGAGCGGCGCACGCGACACCGCCCAGAGCGCGACGTCGTGGTGGGCGAGGTGCACGGCGAAGCCGTCGAAGCCGTCGGCGATCGACGAGCACGACGGGCAGCCCGCGGTGTAGTCGGGTCCGAACATGAAGTGGTAGACGAGCAGCTGCGAGCGTCCGCCAAAGAGGTCCGCCAGTGAAGCGCTCCCTTCGTCGGTGTCGAACCGATAGTCCTTGTCGATGCGAACCCAGGGCAGCTCTTGCCGCCGTCGCGCCAGCTCGTCGCTCTGGCGCGTCAGCTCCTTCTCCGCCGCCAGCAGCTCGAGCCGCGCCGCCAGCCACTCCTCACGGGTTCCGGTCGTGTGCTGCGCCATCGTCGTCCTCCTTCTTGGGTGTCCTGGGTCGTCCCGCTCCGATGCCGGGGTCGGTCACCAGGTGGTTGTCGGCCGTGGAAGACTGTAGGTGCGCGCCTGCGGAGGGTGTGAGTGACAAGTGTGACGGGATTCCCATCGGCTCGCCGATCACGATCCCCGGCGCGCTAGCCCTTCGACCCCGGCGAGCGTCGAAGCAAGACCCGCGAGCGGGAACATGGCCCGGATGGATCACCCCGAGCGGCAGGCTTGCTCCAATCGCCGCGGTGCCGGCGCTCGAGCTGTCTTGTCCTGCGGTTGGACTGGCGAGCGGGGCCCGCGGCGGCTACCGCTCGACCCGCACCCCGAAGCTGATCGAATGGCTGGACAGGTTCTCGAGCCCCAGCAGCTGGTCGTAGAACACGAAGCCGCTGACGCCGTGCGAGAGCACCAACGAGAGGCCACCCCCGAGCACGCCGTAGGTGGTGTCCGGACTGTCGGGCGAGACCAGAAACGGTGTCGCCGTGGGGTCGAAGACGAAGCGCGCAGCCACCGGGTCGGCCTTGTCCTCGAACTGCTTGTGGTACTCCCCGCGCATCTGGGGCATCACCACTCCCCAGCTCTGCGACAGCGCCCAGGTGAGGTCGAAGCCCGCCGTCGCGGTCACCGACCGGAAGCTCTGTTCCTCGACGTCCAGCGCTAGACCGGAGCCAGGGCCGCTGGGATCGGACATCGTCTCGCGATAGGCATCGATGGTGACGTCGGAGTAGGTGCCGCGCAAGAAGGGCGCGAAAGTGAAACCGCCGTGGCTGAGGTCCCAGCCCACCTCCAGCGCGCTGGAGAGCTCGTTGCCGTCGGGGTCGGCGCTGGCGACCTGGTCGACGCTCACTGGTCCGGAGCCGTCGAAGGCGGGCAGGGTGTAGCGGATCCGCCTGTCGAGCTGGTTGGAGCTCTTGCCGAAGGTGGCCGCCGCGTCGAGATAGCCGCCGCCCGGTGAGTATGCGGTCATGTAGGCGGTCGCGCTGGAATCCTTCGCATCGAGCTTGCCCTCGCCGCCGTCGAAGTCGGCCTTGCTGCGGGTGAACCCTGCGGCCAGACCGAGCACCACGGTGTCGTGAACCCGGTAGTCCACGCCGCCGGTGAGGCCGCCGGAGTCGAACGCGAAACCTTCTTCGAGCGTGGTGGCGTCCTTCCTGCCGGTCCCGACGCGGCCGTTGAGGAAGAACCCCACTCGCGGCAGCGTCGAGCCCAGCAGGGGGTCGTCGTTCCCCGTCGCCTGCTGCCAGAACGAGTCGAACAGCGGCTGCACCCAGTCGCCCGAGAGGCCCCTGCCGCCGAAGTCGAGGGCCAGGCCCCGCACGCTGACCCCATGCACGCCCGAGCGCAGCGCGGAGAGCCGAGCCCGGACATTGGTCAGCTGCGCATCCGGCACCTCGACCGCCAGGGTCTGCCCTGCGGGTATCTCCTCGGAGGTGACCTGGTCGAGGGCGTTGGCAACGGCATCCGGGTTGGATGCCGCCGCGAAGATCATGTCGCTGCAGCGCCCGAGCAGGTCGCCCTCCCTGGCGTCGAGCGTGCCGGCGTTGAGCTTCCCCACCAGGGCCGGGCACGCATGGTCGATGCTCGCCGCGACCGCCCGCTGGTTCGTGTCCACCGCACCCAGGTTGTCGAGCGCGGCGCCCAGCGTGAAGTCCACCGAGAGCGACGAGCCGCGCACCGATGCGCGAACGGTGGCCGAGATCGGTAGCAGGATCTGCACGCGGTTCTCGGTGCGGCCGCTGCCGCTGGTGAACGTCACCGCACCGGCGGACAGCGGAACGGCGACCAGCTCGGAGCCGCCGACCACCACCACGCCTCGCGGCGGGCTGATCACCTCCCACAGCACGGCCTCCTGGGCGAGCGGCCTTCCCGCGGGGTCGGTCAGGGCGACCACCAGCGGCTGCGAGCTCACGCCCGGGACCAGCTGCTGGGCGTTTCCGCTCAGGGCGACGAGCTGGCTACCCGCCGGCGCGGTGGCGACGGCGAGATCGTGCGGCGCGGCGGACCGGCGCGCGGCGGCGCCGCCCGCAGGGCGCTCGGCACGGAGCTCGGCAGCCAGGCGGGCTGCCGACTCCTCGGGCGCGGCCGCTCGCGCCGAGGCGGAGGCCAGGCAGACGCCGCAGGCCAGCCAGCCGAGCAGCAGGATGGAAGTCGGCGAACCCTTCGGTCGCATCTTCGCGCGCATGACGATCCCCCCGGTTGGTGAACGGCGACGCTAGCATGAGGCGTCCCATGCCGTTCTGCCCGGATCGGTGCGGCGCCGCGGCCTGTTACGGTAGACGCCATGAGCGAGGGGACCGGCGGCGTGCTGGAGAGCATCGCCGGCAAGTACGAGCTGCTCCGCAAGCTCGGCCAGGGAGGCATGGGCGCGGTCTATCTGGTGCGCCATCGTCTCCTCGACCAGCTGCGTGTGGTCAAGGTGATGCACTCACAGCTCGGCGCGGACGGCGACTTCGAGCAGCGGTTCCGGCAGGAGGCGAAGGTCGCCGCCCAGCTTCGCCACCCGCACATCGCCACGCTGCACGACTTCGACGTCACCCCCGGGGGAAGCGCCTACATCCTCTCGGAGTACGTGCGAGGCGCGACGCTCGAGACGATGCTGAGAAGTGGGCCGCTACCAGTTGAGCTCGCGGTGCGGATCGCCTTCGACTGCCTCGGCGCGCTCGACTACCTGCACCGCGCGGGTTTCATCCATCGCGACATCTCACCCGACAACCTGATCGTCGACCTCGAGCACCACGGCGGCCCGAGTGCCGTGCTGATCGATCTCGGCATCGCCAAGCGGCTGGGGGGTGAGCAAGGGCTGACGCAGGCGGGAGCCTTCCTCGGCAAGGTCACCTACGGCTCACCGGAGCAGTTGGGCAGTGCCGCACCTGCGGCGACGAGCGACCTCTACTCGCTGGGCATCGTGCTCTACCAGGCACTTACCGGTCGCCTCCCCTTCGAGGGTGAGACCGTGGCGGCGATGATCGGCGGCCACCTCTACCGTCCGCCCCTGCCGTTCGAGACCACCGACCCGCACGGACGGGTGCCCGAGGCGGTCCGCCGCGTGGTGCTGCGCGCGCTCGAGAAGGATCCGCTGCAGCGCTTTGCCAGCGCGGAGGAGATGGCCCGCGCCCTCCAGCTGGCGATGCCGGCGTTGCTGTCCCCTGGCGACGCCGCCGAGCTGGCGACGGTACCCGACCACGGCCGATCGCCGGCCCCGGCGGTGAGCCTTGCGTTGGAGCCGACGGCTCGCCTCCGCGCCGCGACCACCCTGGCGGGCGCGGCACCTGGTGGCACCACCGAGCTGGCGCCGGCCCCGCTTGCACCCTCACCGGGTCGGCGGTTCGTCGCGCTGGCGATGGGAGGGGCTGGCTTGATCGTCGCGGTGGCGGTGGTCGTCGCGGTGCTGTCGATCCGAGGCGGGGAGCATGAGCTGCCTGCTCCGCACGCCACCGCCACGGTTGCGGCTCCCGCCGCAACCGCGGAGGCCACCATGCAACTGCCCGCCTCGTTTCGGCTCGGCAAGGGCCACGCGCTGGTGATCGGTAACAACGACTACCAATCGCACGGTCAGGGGCTGCAGTCGCTCACCTCCGCGGTGCCCGATGCCGAGGCGGTGGCCGAGGTGCTGGAGCGCCGCTTCGGCTACCAGGTCGACCTGCGGCGCAACGCCTCGCGGGACGAGATCGTCGAGGCGTTGCAGGGCCTCTCTGCGCTCCAGCCGGAGGACTACCTGCTGATCTACTACGCCGGGCATGGCGACATGGAGAACGGGCGCGGCTACTGGCTGCCAGTGGACGCCGAGGGGGACAGCACCGCCAACTGGATCCCCAATCGGGAGATCCACGAGATGCTCCTCGACGTGCACGCCCGGCACATCCTCCTCATCGCCGATTCCTGCTTCGCCGGTTCCCTAGGAAGCGGCTCCGATCGAGCCGAGGTGGACCCGGCCGTCCTGTTCGACGCTCCCGCCGCCCTGGTCCTCACCTCAGGCGCCCTGCAGCCGGTGGAGGACCGCGGAACGGGCCCGCACTCCCTGTTCACCAACGCCTTTCTTGCGCAGCTGCGCGGCAGCCCGGGGCCGTTCACCAGCGAGCAGCTCTACCATCGGGTGTCGCGGGCACTGCAGGGGATCCAGGAACCGCAGTGGAAGGCGCTGTTCGGTCACCAGGGCGGGGACTTCATCCTGGTGCCCCGACCCGGTTCCTGAGTCGCGCAGGGTCGCTGGCGGCCTCGCGTCGAGTGGCAGAGGTAACTCCCTCGCCGAACGGGTTGGTCTAGACTTCGAGGGTGAGCCATCGCATCGGAGCAGGCCTCCTGGTGGCGCTCGCGTTGCTGGTGATGCCGCCGGGCGAGGGCCGCGCCGGCGACGAGCCGGCAGTGGGCGTGGCCGAGGACTTCATGGTGGTCGACTGCCTGCTCCCCGGGCGAGTGCGGCGCCTCGGCGGCCACACCACCTTTCTCACCCCCCGGCGCCCGGTGCGCACCACGGCACTCGACTGCCGCATCCGAGGCGGCGAGTACACCGAGCTCGACCGCGCCAGCTACAGCACCGCCCTCAAAGTCTGGCTCGCGCAGGCCCAGGCGGGGGACGCGGAGGCGCAGGTGTACGTGGCGCAGATCCACGAGAAGGGTCTCGGCGTCGAGCCCGACTTCGCCACCGCGGCCCGCTGGTACCGCGCCGCCGCCGAGCAGGGCAACTCCGCCGCCGCGCTCGCCCTCGGCACGCTGTACGAGCAAGGCAAGGGAGTGGCAGCCGACCCGGCGGAGGCGCTGCGCTGGTTCCGACGCGCGGCGAAGCTTCCCGATGACGTGATCCTCACCACCGAGAGCGAGCAGCAGTCGCTCGCCGCGGAGCAGCAGGCGCTCATCGGCGAGCGGGACAGCCTGCGGTCGCAGATCGAGACCGAGCGACAGCGGGTCGCCGATCTCGAACGCGAGCTGACCGCCGAGCGGCAGCACCAGAGCGGCGCCGCCGCCGCCCGGGCACGCCTCGAGAAGCAGCTGGAGGCGGCCCGGCAGCAGCTCGCCACCTTGCAGGCCACCAGCCCTGGGCCGGCCCCTTCGCCGGCGGCCACCGCGACAGCCGTGGCTGCCCCGCCGCCGGCTGTGGCGGCCGAGCTCGCCAGGCTCGACTATGGCCCCTACGTCGCGCTCGTCATCGGCAACGCCAACTACGGCGGCGGGCTGTCGAAGCTTCCCGCCGCGCGCAGCGACGCCGAGGCGGTGGCGCAGGTGTTGGAGACTCGCTACGGCTTCAAGGTGATCCGCCTGTTCGACGCCGACCGCTACCAGACTCTATCCGCGCTCAACCAGCTGCGCGAGGAGCTGACCGAGCGCCACAACCTCCTGCTCTACTACGCTGGCCACAGTGCCAGTGACCCGGCCACCGGTCGCAGCTGGTGGCAGCCGGTGGACGCCGACCCCACCAGCCGAGTTCGCTGGGTGTCCACCGCCGTCATCACCGATCAGTTGGACCTCATCCCGGCCCAGCGTGTGTTGCTGATCTCCGACGCCGCGTTCGCCGGTAGCGTCACCCGTTCCGGCCTGGTGCGACTGCCGAGCGGCATGACGCCACAGCGCCGGCTCGAAGTGGTGCGCCGCATGCTCGACCAGCGGGTGCGCATGTTGCTCGCTTCCGGGACCGACCAACCGATGCCGCAGGGTGGAGCCACCAACTCGGTCTTCGCCCAGCATCTGGTGGCGGCCCTCGGCGAGGAGAATCAGGTCACCCTGGCGACCGACCTCTATCGCGACCTGGAGCGCCGAGCGGAGGGCAACGGCGGGGCCGTCCCCAGCCTCTCCCTGCTGCGCTGGGCCCGCAGTGAGGCCGGCGGCGACTTCTTCTTCGTCCCTCGCCGCGGTCACTGAGCGCCCGCCCCGGCGGACCGCGGCGGCAAACGACCGTCCAGATCGCGGCCCGACACCGCTCGCCCACCACGGTCACAACGTCCCGGCCACGGGGGTAAGGCCTTCGATTCGGGCGGCACTCGCAGTCTTGTGGCTGCGTCTAGAAAAGCGCGGGCGCTCCGCGGCACTCCCTTGGCGGCGCAGGTACGTGCTAATCCCATAGAACACCGCTGATGGAGCAGCTGGATGGCGACCGGACCGGCCACCGCGACCAGACCGGTGCAGATCTTCGCGCTAGAGTGCCCATCGCCATGAAAGGAGGAGACCTCGTGTCCACAGGCACCGTTCGGCTGCACCGTGTGCTTCGCGCCGACCCGGAGCGCGTCTATCGCGCCTTTCTCGAGCCCGACGCCATCGCCCGCTGGCTCCCGCCCTACGGCTTTCTCTGCCAGGTCCACGAGATGGACGCCAGGGTCGGGGGCCGGTACAAGATGTCGTTCCTCAACTTCGGAACGGGCCACGGTCATTCCTTCGGCGGTGAGTACCGGGAGCTGGTGCCGCCGGAGAGGATCCGGTACACCGACTCGTTCGACGACCCGAATCTACCCGGGGAGATGGTGACGACCGTCACCCTGAGGGTGGTCTCGTGCGGGACCGTGATGAATGTCGTCCAGGAAGGACTCCCGGAGATGATCCCAGTCGAGATGTGCTACCTCGGCTGGCAGGAGTCGCTCGACCAGCTCGCCAGGCTCGTCGAGCCCAACATTCCGGACCAGTAATCCGGGTCGGCTGACGGGGCCGGTTGCCGCCATCGGCGCCCTCCTCGGTGCGGTCCCTCCGTATAGCATGCGCCTATGCGGGCCGCCATTTGCACGCGCTATGGGCCGCCCGAGGTGCTGCAGGTCCGGGACGTCGCCGAGCCCATGGTCGGTACGGGCGACGTGCTGATCCGGATCCGGGCGACGGCGGTCACGGCGAGCGACTGCCTCATCCGGAGTGGCCTTCCCAAGGGCAAGCTCGCCATGCGCATCATGCTGCGCCTGGTGGTCGGCATCACGAAGCCGAGACGGGCGATCCCGGGGGCGGTCCTGGCCGGAGAGATCGAGGCCACAGGAAGCAACGTCGCGCGGTTTCGCGCCGGGGACCGCGTGTGGGCATTCACTTTGCTGCGCTGCGGCTGTCACGCGCAGCGGACGTGTCTGCCGGCGACCTTTCGCCAGCTGGCGCCTTCGCCGTCGAACGTGACCGATGACGAGGCCGCCGCGATCCCCTACGGAGGGCTGCTCGCGTTGAGCTTCCTCCGGCGCGCGAGCATTCGGCCGCGACAGCAGGTGCTGGTCTACGGGGCGTCGGGCGCCATCGGCACCTGCGGGGTGCAGCTCGCGAAGCACCTGGGCGCCAACGTCACCGCGGTCTGCAGCACCGTAAACCTGGAGCTCGTACGCTCCCTCGGAGCCGACGCCGTGCTCGACTACACGAAGGACGACCTTCCTGCAGACCGGCGTTACGACGTCGTCTTCGATGCCGTGGGACGCCGCAAGACCTCGGCGATGAAGGTGGCGAGCGCGAGCGCGCTGACGCCCGGGGGCAGAGCCATCTCGGTGGACGACCGCACGCCCCGCGTTGGTGGAGACGACCTCCTGCAATTGAAGGAGCTCGTCGAGACCGGGGCGCTCAAGCCCGTCATCGACAGGCGATACTCCTTGGAGCAGATCGCCGAAGCCCATCGCTACGTCGAGCAGGGGCACAAGAGGGGAAACGTCGTGATCCCCGTCGCCGACTGATCGGCGGTCACGGCGCGCCGGCGGGGGCGTTGCTGGTTTCGTGGGCGCGGCGGGGCCGTCGCCGTGGCCCGCACGGTCGCCGGCCAGAGTGCTCGTGGTGCCCGCTGGCGCCGCCTGAGCAACTCTCACTCCCCGCCCGGCGCGGGGCCGGCGCCAGCGACAGCCGCCCCCGTGGGTCGTCGGCGAGGCTCACTTCGCTGCTCCGCGCATCGGCGAGCGAGAGCTGGCCTGGCGAGGCGCCGGTCAGGCGCGACGAGGTGAGCCAGGTGGCAGTGGCGAACGGTGAGCTGTCGGTGACCCTGGTCGAGCACCCCACGGCGCCCAGCGTGCGAGCGGCCGCCGGCCCGGCAGCTCGAGCCGTCCAGCGAGCAGCCGGCGCACGACGTCGCGGGTCTCGGCGTCGAGCAGGGCGCGCACGATCTCGGGCGACCCATGCACCCACACCTGGTCGTCGAGCTGCTCGTCGCCGAGCTCGATCTCGCCTCGCCGCTCGCCGGTGGTCAGCCACCGCGCCGCGTGCAGCGAGATCCGCGAGCTGCCCGCGACCAGCACGCGGGTGACCGCGCGCCGGCGCTCGTTTTCGTGACGCTCGATGCGCACCCGTCGGTTTGCGGGGTCGCGACCGACCAGGTAGGGCACCCCGAACAGTGCCGCGTGCGCCTCGATGTCGCGTGGCCCCACCTTCTTCGCCGCGTGCTGCCAGGGGCGCAGGCTCGCCAGTACGCGCCGCCGCCTGAGCGCGCCGACCAGCGCCAGCACGGCACTGCCCGCGACGGGCACCAGCGGATCGAGCATCAGACCCGCCGCACTACCGGCCCCTCACGCAACGAGATCGACCGCTAACAACCCGGGCCAGCAGCGGGTCGACGCGTGGATCGAGGCCGAGGCGGCGAAGGGGAGCGGGAACCGTAGGCGCTTCGCCCCGGCAGATCACCCGCCGTCATCGCGGCTCCCCTCGACGCCACCGCGCTCGCCGTCGCCTCCTGAGGATCACGAAGTTGGTGGCGTACTTCGAGTACAGGGAGTACTGTTCGGCGAGACCCGAGTAGATCGTAGCCGCCGGGCTCGACCCAGGGCCCGCGGAGGGGCGGGTCATCCAGGCCCGCTGGCCTTTTCCCCACGTCCCGTCGGCGTTGCGGGTTCCCACCCGGGTCCACAGGTGGCCGCACTTCTCGAGCAGGAGGCCGCCGCTGCAGGCGCCCTTCCGGAACCGCGACTCGTCGTCGTCCAGCACCTGCGCGTGCCTCTGTTCCGGCGGCGGCGCGCCCTTGGCGGGCGAGGAGATGCGCTTGGGCTGGAAGTCGAAGAAAGGGCTCGAGGTCTGAAAGAGGTGGTAGAGCCGTCCTCCCGGCCGCAGATACCTGGACAAGGAGCGCAACACCCGAGGCCCCGCGGCTTTCGCGCCGTGCTTGCCGGGATGGAGCAGGTGCACGTGGATCTCGTCGAATCGCTCGCCGCCGACGAGTGAGGCCAACTGGCCGGCAAGTTTGTCGGCGTCATTCAGCTCCAGGTCGGCATGGAGGAACCGCTCGCGGAGACGTTGCTCGACCGCGGGGTCGACCGGCGCCCCCCTGGGAGCCTCGACGATGGCCCCGTTGGGCCCCCGGGCGCTCGGAGTCATCTGCCGCAGGCTGCGCAGCCCCGATCGGTTGGTGTCGATACCGACGTACTCGATCGCGCGCCCGAGAAGCCGCCGGGCCACCGCGAACCGCACCATGCCGGCGCCGCAGGCCAGGTCGAGCAGCCGATAGGGTCGCTCCGCGTCGTCGGGCATGGACACTTGCCTCCCAGAAGCCGACGCGCTCGTGAGCAGCGGCGACCGGCGAGGCCTCGCTAGCCCCGCCCTTCACGATACCGCGCGCGAGCTGGTCGCCTGGCCGCCGTCGGCGCATAAGCGCCGTCGGCGAAGAGGCTGGCAGTGCGTCACGAAGGAGGAATCCGATGGACTGATCGTTGGACAGAGATCGGAGACCTCTGGGTCTCGAAGGCCAGCGGGTGAGAGTCCCGCCCGGGGAGTTGTCGGTACACCCCGGTAGCCACCGGAGCAGTCGATGCGGGTGACCGTCCGGCTGAAGCCTCCGGAACACCTGGAGCAAGTCCAGGGGCGACCGTGCAGGCCGTAACGCGAGTGAACCCTGAGAAGGCCCCGAAAGTTTCTCGCTGGAGCCGACCCTCCTGCCATAAGGGGAAGGCCGATGGGCGGCGGGGGAGCAACCGACCGGTGAACCCGTCGTTACCAGCCGGGGTAGTGGGGGCGGCATGTGCGGAAGGTCTTCGAGGCAACGTGAGAGACCCACGTCGATGGCGGGCTGCGACCGCCAACCGAGGAGACGGAAACGCCGTCCTCGGGTCGTCGTGGGAGTCGGAGGGGCTCGTAGTACCGACGAAGCCGGGTAATGCCGGTGGAGGGAAGGGGCCCTGGTTCTGGCGCGCTTCGGATGGAGGCGAAGAGCGGGATTGACATGAGTCTAGAACCCGATCAAGTCGAGCGACTCCGGAAGAAGCTTTACGAGAAGGCCAAGCGGGAGCCTGGCTACCGTTTCTACTCGCTGTACGACAAGGTGTGCTGGCCGGAAGCGCTGTCCCAGGCCTACGCCAAGGCGAAAGCCAACGGTGGGGCGCCCGGGGTGGATGGAATCCGATTCGAGGACATCGAGGAGTACGGCGCGCAACGGTGGCTGGGCGAGCTCCGAGAGGAGCTCGTGGAGGAACGCTACTGTCCGCAGCCGGTGCGGAGAGTGCTGATCCCCAAGCCCGGCGGTGGTGAGCGGCCCCTCGGGATTCCGACGATTCGGGACCGGGTGGTGCAAACCGCAGTCGTGCTGTTTCTCGAGCCGATCTTCGAAGCAGACTTCGAGGACAACGTCTACGGATACCGCCCTGGTCGCAGCGCTCACGACGCGCTGGGCGAGGTGCGCGAACGACTGTATGCGGGTCAGACCCACGTCGTGGACGCCGACATCGTCCAGTACTTCGACCAGATCCCCCACGGGGACCTGCTGAAGTCAGTGGCGCGACGCATCGCCGACGGGAAGATCCTGCGACTCATCAAGCTGTGGCTGAAGTCCCCGGTGGAGGAGCGAGATGGCTCCGGCCGTGGGCGGAGGACTGGCGGCAAGAAGAGCAAGCGGGGGACTCCGCAGGGCGGGGTGATCTCACCCCTGCTGGCCAACATCTACATCAATCGCCTGCTTCGTCACTGGCGCGAAACGGGGGCGGCCGAGCGCATGGGGCAGATCGTCTCCTACGCTGACGACTTCGTCATCCTCTGTCGAAGCCAGCGCCAGGCTCGCGAGAGCTTGGTGCTGGTCTCCCGGTGGGTGTCGCGCCTCGGTTTGACGATCCATCCGGAGAAGACCCGGCTGTGCTACGTGCGGGACGAGCCCTTTGACTTCCTGGGGTACACCTTCAAGTCCACGGTGCGGATCCACACGGGCCAGCGGGTCTTGACGGCGGTGCCCGCGAAGAAAGCTCGGCGTCGGCTCAAGGAGAAAGTCAACACTCTGCTGCATCGGGGCAACCCGACGCCGTGGCCGGAGCTGTGCGGGAGGCTCAACCGCCTACTGGCGGGCTGGGCCAACTACTTCAGCATCGGTTGGACGGGCGAAGCGGACGCCGCCCTCTGGTGGCACACCTACCGCCGGGTTCGGCGATTCCTCTGCAAGCGGCACAAGCTCCGTGCGCAAGGGAGCAGTCGATTCAGCGTCGCCGAGGTCTACGGCCCTGCCGGAGTCCTCGATCTGAGGCTCTATCGAAAACGGTGTCGCGCCGCGCATGCCCCCTCGTGAGAGCCAGTCCGAGAGCCGGATGCGGGAGACCCGCACGTCCGGTTCGATGAGCGGGGACGGGAAACGGAGCCATGGGGCGCAGTGAGGCACCGGCACATCGCCGAAAGGCGCCGGCAACAGCTACCCGCGTCGCCTACCGCCACCGCGCCCGTCCTCGACTCCACCCTGCAGCGGCAGCAGCGCGGCGGCCCTTCGCAGGCGTCGAGCAAGTCCATGGCGTCAGCTTTCGACGGCCGGCAGGTCTGGCTCGCCGGCGGCGACGCGCTGCACGCCTTCGATCCGGCGAGCGGCTAGACGCTGCGCTCCCTCGCCGTCGCCGGACACGCCGGGACGGCCTTCGACGGCCGCCACCTATCCACCGCACCTTTCGCCCCCGAACGCTCAGGGCTGCGTAGTCATCACCAGCCTCCGGACCCGGCGGGCTGCGCCGGGCTGTGCGCGAGAAGCTTCGACGACGAGGCGCAGCGCCCGGCCTCCGCAGTCGGCAACGCGGAGGTCGACCATCGCCACTGGACCGGGGTTCGGGTCGTCGACGAGCTCGACCTGCTGACTCTTGGCGGCACAGCCCAGAGTCGCGTCGAGCGCCTGGACGATTGCGGTGGAGCCGTGAAGCGTCGCGGCGTCGGTCGCCAGCTCGACCTCCGGCCCGAATCGCTCCGCGAGCGGGCCCAGGTCGTGCGCCTCGACCGCTCGCATCACCGCGGCGACCAGGGCGGCGGAGTCCGAGTCGGGGGGCTCGGGAGGCTGAAGACCGACGCCGTCCGGGAAACAGATCGATGGATCGGTCGCCCAGGGAATCGGACGCACGTGGGGCAGGGCATCCTGGTTGCCGAAGAACACGTACGGCGCGTCGCAGATGTCGTCGAGATTGGCGTCGACGCAGTTCGGGGCGTTGCGCTGCCAGTAGTTGCCGCCCTCGGGTGCGGGGTGATGAAAGCGATTGGCCGCACCGGCGTCCCAGCCTCGGGAGTCGGTGAAGAAGTTGTTCCACCATGTCTCGTTGGCCAGCGAACCCGGCAACGCCGCGACTCCCCAGATTTGATCCGAAAAGTTGTTGCAGAAAATGAGGTTGTTGCTCCACCGGGCTTCGATGCCGTAGTCCGTGCTGCGACCGATGGTGTTGAAGTAGAGACGGTTGTGGGCACCGTCGAGCACCACTGCTGTCGGCTTCGTCGCCATGATGTTGTTCTCGGAGATGATGTTGCGATCGCTGGCGAGGAGCACGAGGCCCTTCGCGGTGTCACCGCCGCTGAGCAGGTTCTTGGCAACGACGTTGTCGTGCGATTCGGCGAGGCTGATCTGGCTTTCGCCGTTGAGAGACACCTGGTTGTCGGTCACCAGGTTGTGCTTGGAGCTCGACAAGTAGATGCCCGAGGTCCCGTGCGAGATCACCCGGTTGCCGCGGACGTTGTTCTCGTTGGTCGAGTGGAGGAAGATCCCGATGTCCTGAGCGGGCCCGGCGAGCAAGCACCCGAGCACGGAGTTGCTGCCGCCGCCGACGATCGAAACGCCCTGATCGAACTTCACAATCGTCAGCGAGCGCAGCACTACGCCCGTGCGGCCGCTGATCTGCACTCCCTTGTTCGCCGCGCCCGGGCCGTGAGTGAGGGCGAAGCCGTGCCCGTCGAATTGGATCTCGTTGTCGGCGATCGTGATCGAGCCGGTCAGCGAGGCGCCGAGCCCGCACGTTTTCGTCGCGGCATCCCAGGTGCCGATTTGCGCACAGTCCCCGCCAGTTTGGTCGTCCTTGATCGTGTACTGCTGAGCGGCGAGAGGGAGAGACGATGCCAGAGCTACCAGCAGGAGAGGGGAGGCAACCAGGGCAATCCTGGTCGGGCCGGGGTGGAATCGGCGGGGATCAGCCATCGAACACCTCTCAAGGGGTCGTGATCGTGCGCCTCTGAGTATGCCAGGTAGGGCACCCGAGCCCAGACGCTTCGGGGGCAAGCTGCCGGAGGGAATCCACTACGCGCGCTCGACCGCAGAGCAGGCTGAGGCATACCGGTCGGATCGTCCTCGACTGATGGGCGGTCGCCCGCCAGCGGGGCGTCGGTGATCGTCCGGGGCGGCTCGGGCCGTCGGCACGCTTCGCACCCCGCCCGCGACTCGAGCTACGCACCCTGCGGCGACCCTGTGCTCTACTTCGCTGCACGATGCGGCGGCAATACTGGAAGCTTCGGGCCGGCGCGGGAGATGGCAAACGATGCGCCCGCCCGCCCCTCGACCCATCATGGCCACGGTTCTCCAGAGTCTGCGCGTCCACCACGCCATGCGCCCTCGCGGGGGCGCCATCCTCGCGCTGGCCGCCGCGCTAGGCGGATGGCTCGCCGCGGGGCCGCTCGCGGCGCAGCTCACCGATGTCACCGCCGCCTCGGGCCTCGGCGCCATTGTCGACGCCGCGTACGACGCCAACCCGGACTGGTGGCTCTCGGGCCTCCACTTCGTCGACCTCGACGGCGACGGCGTCCTCGACCTCTTCCTCTCTTCCCACACCGGGGGCGCGATCGCGGCGCG
This sequence comes from Thermoanaerobaculia bacterium, assembly GCA_963837455.1. Lineage (GTDB taxonomy): Bacteria > Acidobacteriota > Thermoanaerobaculia > Multivoradales > JAIOJS01 > DASYQD01. The sequence continues at coordinate 1,915,124 of CAWINM010000001.1, forward strand.
CAACGACGGCCACGGCACGTTCTCGCTGCCTCCGGGGAGCTGGCCCGACTCCGAGATCCACCTCCACAGCGACCTCGATGGCGACGGACGCGTCGACCTCTCGATGACCTATCAGGACGGCGGCGGGCGCTGGTGGCGGAACGAGTCGAGCGGCGGCACGCTCGCCTTCACCGCGACCAACATCCTCACTGGCGGCAACGAGGCGCGGGCGCAGGTGCTCGCCGACCTCGACGGCGACGGCTACGTCGACTGGCTGCGCGCGGCGCCGCCGGGGTTGGTCGTCGACCGCGGCGACGGCGCCGGCGGCTTCATCCTCGAAGCCTTCACCTTGGCCATCCCCGGCACCGGTTCGAACGACAACGCCAACTTCCTGCCCGGCGATTTCGACGGCGACGGCGACATCGACCTGCTGGCGATGGTGGGCGGCGGCTACGACGACACGGACGGCCGCACCATCCTCTACCGCAACGACGGCAACCTGACCTTCACCGACGTGACGGCGGCAGCGGGCCTGCCGGACCAGGGCACGGTGGTCAAGGGAGTGGGGGACTTCGACCAGGACGGCGACACCGACCTGATCGCCGTCGCCCACCGCGCCATGCCGCCGGTGCTCTACCGCAACGACCGCGCCGGCCACTTCACGCTCGACACTGCGTCGATCACCGGCGTGGCGGCCCAGTCGCTCACCTACGCGGCGTGGGGCACGGCGGTGGCCACCGACTTCGACAACGACGGCATCGTCGACATCCTGATGAACGGCAAGTACTACCTCAAGCTGCTGCGCGGCACCGGCGGCGGGCATTTCGTCTACGCGGACAGCGACTGGGGGATCGTCGACAGCTGCGCCTGCTCGGTCGACGACGGCCTGGCTTTCGGCGACTGGGACGGCGACGGCGACCTCGACCTCGTTGGCTACGACGAGACGTTTCCCGTGCGCACCATCGTCGCCTACCGCAACGACGCGCCGGCACGCGGCTGGGTGAACGTGCGCCCGGTCGGCAACTCCGGCAACCGCCAGGCCGCCGGCGCGGTGATCCGCTTGCTCGCCGCGGGGACGAACACGCTGCTGGCGCGCGAAGAGGTGGCGATCTACTGCTTCCAGGCCGCCAACTCCTACTACGGCTACGCCACGACCGAGCGTCACTTCGGCCTCGGCGACCGGCCCACCGTCGACGTCGAGGTGACCTTCCGGCCGAGCGGCGTGGTGCGCCGGATCAACGGGGTCGCCGCCGGCGCGACCGTGGTGGTTTCCGAGGGCGGGCTCTTCTCCAACGGCTTCGAGTCGGGGAACGTGAACGCCTGGTCGGCGGCCGCGGGCGAGTAGGCGGTCGATCGGCCACGGCACTTGCGGGGCCCGCTCCGGGTCAGCCGGCGGCGGCGATCCCGTAGTGCGCCATGATGAAGCCGACCGGGTCGGGCTCCGTCGCCGGGATCGGCACGTCGGGCTGGATGCCGGTGGCGTTGAAGCCGCCGCGCGGCAGGTCGTTCGAGCCGCCGATCGTCGGATAGCCGAGGAAGTAGCTGTGGCGCTTGCAGTCGAGCGGCACCATGAAGACGCTCTGGTAGTCGATGCTGCCGCCCGTGGGTTCGCCGAAGGTGTCCACGCGGTCGTAGACCCAGGCCTCGAGCACGAATGCCTCGGCGGCGCTCACCGCGCCACGGTCCGTGAGGATGGCGAAGTGCGCCGGCGCCGGGTAGACCATCGGCGGCTTCTCCGTCGGATCCTGGCGTCCCCACACCTCGGTGGCGATTACCTGCCCGGGCTCGCGCCGCATGCGGTCGACGATCCCGGCGAAGCGGCGCCCCAGCGGCGTCGCCGGGTTCATGTTGCCGGCGAGGCGCTCGAAGTACGCGATCTGGTCGGGGGAAGAGACGACCACCTCGCTACCCGTGTACGCCGGCCGCGGCCGGAGACGAGGCGACCAGATGAACGGCGCCAGCACGTCACTGGTCTGCGTTCCGCCCCCCTCGTTGCCACGCAGGTCGAGGACCACCAGCTTGGCCGATTGCAGGGCGTCGAGGCTCTTGCTCACGAGCTGCTCGAGCCGCGGGCCGTAGGCGCCGTCGTGCGACGGCATGGCGATGACGACGACGCCGCCCGGGCGCGTCACCAGCGTGGGGTTGCGCGGATTGGTAGGGTCGATGGCGCCGGCACCCGCCGGCGGCTGCGGGTAGGCCTTCCCCCACATGACGGGCGCCATGCGTAGCAGCGCCCCCTGGCGGAACAGCTCGCCCCTGAGGTGGTGGAGCGAGTGGTCGCCGTAGAAGTAGCGCACCGCGTAGGTCCCGTCGGCACGGCGTGTTAGCTCCGCCTTCACCTGCCCCGGCTTCCAATTCTCGACGCCGGCGGTGAGCAGGACGGCAACGAAGTCGCGGCGCCCGGGCGCCTGGCTGTCCCGCTCGACGGCGAAGCGCGCGCCCTCGGAATTCCAGATGCCCTCTATGGGGTCGAGGCTCGCCCGGTGGCGATCGAGGTAGGCACGCGCGCTGGCTTCCGTCCAGGGAAGCGACTCCGCCGTGGCCTCCCGCTGCGCGACCTCGCCGGGAGAGAGCTTCGGCTGCTCGGAGACGAAGAGGTGCGGGTCGTGGAAGCGGTCGACGAGCTCGGCGAGGACGTCGAAGCAGCCGTCGTCCGTCGCCTGCGCCGCGCGCGCCCGCAGGTCGGCCTTGGCGCGCTCGTACGCCGCGCGGTCGAGGGTCGGCAGCAGGAGGTGGTAACCGACGTAGTCCGCCTCCACCTTGCGCACCAGAGAATCGAGCTCGTCGGCGCAGCCGCAGGCGGGTGGCGCCTCGGCGGCGGGTGTGGATGGCGCCTCGGCGGCGGTGAGGGGGCCTCTGGCCATGGCGGCCAGGGTGGCAAGGGTGACGGTGAAGAGGGCGGCGGTCCTGCAGGTGCGCATCGTTGTCTCCTGTGCCGGTTTCACGCGATGCAAGAGGGGGCGGCTCGCTCCCGACTCGTCGCGTGGCCGACGGTCTCGAAGGTCAGTGCGTCTTTGTGGATTCGCCCGGCGGCTCAGGGTGGCGCCAGTGCGAGTGAGTCCGCTGCCTGTTTACGCACAACGTGGCGGCGAGTTTCTCGTAGGGCCGGCACAGCGCCGGAAGGCCTCGTAGCTCGCGGTGCCGTGGCCTCCCCGATCGCGGGTGCGCCGTGCTGGCGCGGAGCGGGAGCTGCGGCTGCGACCTGTGCCGAGGGACTGCCTCCATCAGCCCGGGCCACGATCGTTCCGCCAGCGGTGCCGAGGAAGTACGCTCGGTGCGCCACCTCGAAAGGAGGAGCGATCCATGGGAACGTCAGAGCGCCTCTCCGCGATCGCTGCGGTCCTCGCCCTGCTTCCGGCAGGCGTCCGCGCCCAGCACCTGGTCGACGAGACGGGCGGCGACTGCGCGCAGGCGGGGTGGGGCGTCTACGTCGCCGCCGAGCGCAGCTGCACCCTGGTCGCCGACCTCCAAGGGACGATCACCCTCGCCGCCGACGGCCTCAAGCTCGATGGCGGGGGCCACACCTTGACCGCCAGGCCCGGCGACCAGGTGGGAGTCGGCGCCGCCGGCCGCAGGGGTCTGAAAGTCGAGAACCTCACCGTCCGCGGCTTCGAGGTGGGGATCCAGGTGAAGGGTGGCGCGGACAACGCCGTCCGCAAAGTGAAGGCGGTCGCCGGACTGCGCGTGGCCGGTCGGCCATCCTGCGGCATCCTGCTCGACGGCGCCCAGCACGACGTCGTCGACGACAACGACGTCGAGGACAACGCCGGCAGCGGCATCTGCCTCGACGGGGCGAAACGGAATCACCTGGGGAAGAACAAGGTGCTGCGCAACCAGGAGGCGGGGATCGTGCTGGTGAGCTCGGATCGCAACACCATCGCCCGCAACACCATCGGCGGCGCGGCGAACGCGCTGTCCACCGGCGTCGACCTCTTCGCCAGCTCCGACAACCTGATCCTCGGCAACGACGTCGACGCCAACCGCAGCCGGGCTGTCGGGTTGGTGACCTCCGATCGCAACCTGGTCACGTTCAACATCCTGACCGCCAACGTCGGCGGCGGCGTGGTGATCGACACCAGTGCCGACAACCACGTGATCTGCAACGACTCGACCGGCAGCCAGCTGGGGGTCGACATCTCGGCGGGCTCGACCGGCACGCTGACCTTCATGAACAATTTCTACGCCACCGACAGCGCGCGCGACCGGGCGGGGGCGCCATTCGGCAATCTCTTCAACCTGCAGCAACCCGTGGGCGGCAACTACTGGAAGGTGCATGCGCCCCTCTGCGTCGACCTCAACGCCGATGGCTTCTGCGACGCGCCCTATCGCTTCAACGGCAACCAGGACAACGAGCCCTGGGTGGCGCCGGTGCCGTGGAGAATCGATCCGCTCACCTGCCTCGGATGGCCCGGACCCCAGAAGCCGGACGACGAGGAGAGGCCGCGGGTGGATGCGCTCGTCGGCTGGGAGGGCGTCGAGCTCTTCCGGGACCTGGAACGCGCCGTGGCAGCCGGCGATCCAGGACGGCTCGCTGAACGGCTGTCGAGCGACGCGCTGCTGCTCGACGGATCGACCCCGGTGGCGGGTGCCGCCGCCGTGGCCAAAGCGCTCTCGGGGCGGGCGCAATGCGCCGGCGGGAGCTCCTTGGTGCGGCCGCTGGCCCTTCCCGCCGCCCGCGACGGCTTCCTGCTGGCGATCGGATGGGAGCGCTGCGGCGCTCCCGCGGAGGGCTCCGCACGGTTGCTCGCGCTCGTCGAGACCGGCGGGGACGCGGCGGCGCGCTGGAAGATCCGCCGGATCGTGCTCGATCCGTGATTCCTCGGGCGACGCGGGTGCCGCCAGTGACGAGCCCCGAGAGAGACCCTTGCGACCCTCGACCCTGGTAGCCCCCGCCACCTCTCTCATCGGCTCGTTCTCCTCCAGCCAGGTCTAGGGGCACGGCTCCGCAGGGCTGCCGAGACTCCCACGGGAGGAGTACCAGCCGCCGATGCCGATCGAGGGAACCTGCCGGTAGAACCACGAGAAGAACGCGGTTTCCTGCGGGTGGTAGATGTACCCGTTGGGCATCCGGATCGGCCCCCAGAGCGTGCGCGCGAGCGGGCCGCCGACCTCCAGCCGCTCCTGGCAGAAGTCCTGCCCTCGTTGGGCCCACGGGGGAGTGACATTGCTCCCGTACGGGTCGTCATACCAACCGGCGATCACGTGCGAGAGCACCGCGATATCGGGTGCGAAGCCACCGGTTGCCCCCGTGGCATCGAAGAGGGCGACGCCATAGGTTTGGCCGCCGACCGCGAGCTGCGAGTGGTACCCGGCCGCCGTCACGTCCGGAAACTCCATGACTGTGTCGAGGAGGAGCAACAGCGGAAACTCGCTTGAGCGGACGCCGAAGCGCCGGAGCTGAGGAGCGATCTGGGTGCGCACCAGCGTGTCGAAGGCGGCTCCCCACACGCGGCCGATGCGACCGCAGCTCGCGGCCTGGGTCACCGCGATCTCGTCCGAAGGAGACAGCGTGACCGCCGGCAGCACCCTGGCGGCGATCCGCACGCTGTAGCGCGGATTGAGACCACCCGGGCCGGTGTAGGCCCAGAGCTCCATCCGGCGGACCTCCTCCACGAACTGCCGGCCGACCCCTTCACCATAGTCCCGGTTGCGGAAGAGGGGGGACTCGAGAGTGAGCTCCAGCGCGGAAGCGTCTCCTGCACAGCCACTGCCCCTGGCAGTGGGATCCAACACGGTGCCGTCAGGGAAGCGGAGCACCACGGGAATGATCGGCACGGTGATCACCACCGGCCTGGCGCCCCTCCGGAACGGGCTCGAGCCCACCATGGTGAACGCGTAGGCCCTCTCGCCGACCCCGACTTTCCCCTCGAAGGTGGGGAGCGGCGCGGCTCGAGGCTTGCGGGCGGCCGCCACATCGGCCTCGGCGGGGGCGAGCGCGATCACGCGCGCCGAGAGCCGACCGGGGCGGAGGATCGGGTTCGAGCCCGGCGAAGGCCCCAGCGCCCCCGCATCGAGGAGGCTCCAGCCCTCGGCGGGGGGGGCCGGCTTCGGCTGGGAAACGGCGGCCGCGGGCGCGAGCCCTAGCAGCAGCAAGAGCATCGGCAAGTGGCGTCGAACAGGGGCGGACATCCTGGCTCCTTCCGTGGCGCTGCAGAGATGGTGTCTGTGGGATCGAGGCAGGGTTAGGGTCACGGGCCCGGAGGCCGGACGACGCAGACGCCGGCGGCTCCTAAGTGCCGCCGGAGGGCGGTTCGGTTCAAAGCGGCGCACCGGTGCCAAAGGAGCCGTTGGCTCGACCTTCCGAGCACCTCATCCTACCGACTGGCGCCTGACACCGGGCACCTCGCGGAGGGTGCCGTGCTGGTGTGCCGCACCGAGGCCGGGTCCTCTGGTGTGCGGCGCCTTGCTCAGGAAGCGATGCGCCGCAGCAACGACACACCAGCTCCAGCGAGGGCAAGCGCTAGAAGGAGCGCGGCGGCGCCAGACAAGGTGGGAATCGGCTCCACCACCACGAAGCTCGTCGGGTCGGTGGCACCTCCGACGGCCGGATCGTCGGTGAGCCCGAGGGACTCGTTGGCGCCGTCGTTGTTGGCATCGAAGAAGACTTGGCCCTGGTTGTCGATGGTGGTTCCCGCGGCGCCGTTGATGGTCGCGGTGATGGTGATGGTGACGCTGCCACCGGGAGGGATGCTGCCGTTCCAGGAGGCAGCATTGGTTCCGAAATTGACCGCGGCCGTACCCGAGGAGGCGCTGGCGTTTACCACGGTCAGGCTCGCCGGCAGACTGTCCAGGAGCTCGTTGCCGGGGTTGTCGCCCTGCGTTGCGGCGCCGATGTTGCTGAGGGTCACGGTGTAGGTGACCGTGCTACCTGCGGCGAAGCTACCGGACGCGGTCTTGGTCCCGGTGACCTCGATGGGAAGGACGGCAAAGCTCGTCGGGTCGGTGGCACCTCCGACGCCAGGATCGTCGGTGAGCCCGAGGGACTCGTTGACCCCGTTGTTGTCGGCATCGAAGAAGAACTGGCCCTGGTTGTCGATGGTGGTTCCCGCGCTGCCGCCGTTGATGGTCGCGGTGATGGTGATGGTGACGCTGCCGGCGGGAGGGATGCTGCCGTTCCAGGAGGCAGCATTGGTTCCGAAATTGACCGCGGCCGTACCCGAGGAGGCGCTGGCGTTTACCACGGTCAGGCTCGGTGGCAGACTGTCCAGGAGCTCGTTGCTGGGGTTGTCGCCCTGCGTTGCGGAGCCGCTGTTGGTGAGGGTCACGGTATAGGTGACCGTGCCACCTACGGCAAAGGTGCCGGCCACGGTCTTGGTGCCGGATACAGCCACGGTCCCTGCCGTTGCCGCGGTTGCCACCAGTGCCAGCGCGGGAAGGATCGAGAACGTGGTGGCCACGAAGCGCTGCCGGTTGAGCATCAGATCCTCCTGATCGGAATCTCCGCGAGTGAGACTGGTCGCAGTTTCCCAACGGCGGATCCGGACCGCCAAGCGTGAGCCATTCCGAAAGACGACGAGTGGGAAGGCGACCGAGATTGTAGTGGACCCCGGGCGTGCGTCAAGCCCTCGGGTACGCACGACGAGCAGCAGGTTCGGGGGCCGCCGCACCGTTCTGCAGCTCCAGCCAACGTTATGCTCAGCTCGACGAGCACCACACGGAGAAGGGGGCGACATGCGGCGTGCGCGAACGAGAGTCGGATCGGCGCTGGTAGCGGCGATGGCGGCGGGAGGCCTGGCGCTGGGTGGCGGCGGCGCGGCCGGCGCCGCGCGGGTTGCCGCCAGGCCCAACATCCTGTTCGTGATCCTCGACGACGTCGGGATCGATCAGCTGGCGCTGTTCGGCTTCGGCGGCGAGCCGGCGGCGAAGACGCCGAACCTCGCCAAGATCGCCAGACAGGGCGTCATGTTCACCAACGTCTGGGCGATGCCGGAGTGCTCACCGAGCCGAGCGGCCTACTTCACGGGCCGCTATCCGCTCCGCACCGGCGTGGTCAGCGCCATCGTCGGCAATCACTTGCCCCAGGATTACGTGTCCCCCTACGAGGCGACCCTGCCGCGGGTGCTCGCCACCGCCGGCTACACCAGCGCGCTGATCGGTAAGTACCACCTCGGCAACGACAAGGACCCGGCGGGGAACTGTGCGCCGGCGACGCGCGGCTGGGACTTCTTCGCCGGCAACATGCCACCGGGCCCACCCTCGATCGATACCACGGCAGGCGGCGCCGATCCGTCGGGCGCCCAGACCTGCGGCTACTTCCAGACGCCGGCGCCCGGTGCCTGCTACAGCGAGGACGAAGGGACGCCCGACTGCCTGCCGATCGCCGCCGGCGAGGATCCGGGCACCAGCCCGGCGCGCGCGTGCCTCCAGGGCGGTGGCCTGTTCCGGCCCACGGCGGCCTGCGGCGTCGACCCACCGAGCATCGACGATTTCGCGCGCAGCAACGGCTACTACGTCTGGCCGGAGACCCACGAGGAGGGCCCGGCGAGCCCCGACTTCGTGGACGACGCGGGAGAGGCCTGCGGCACGGCCGCGAACCGCGGCTACATGACCGCGGTGCAGTCGGAGCGAGCCGTGGCGTGGTGGAACCAGCAGGTCGGCCGGCGCATGCTCACGCTCAGCTACAACACCATGCACACGCCGTTTCAGAAGGCGCCGACCGACCTCGTTCCCGATCCCTTGGACCTGCCGCTGCCCTGCAGCTCGCTGCTGCCGCCAAGGCAGCTGCTCAACAACATGCTGGAGGCGGCCGACACCGAGCTCGGCCGCACCCTGGCGGCGATGGGCCTCGGCACGCTCGAGCCCGACGGGCGTGGGCTCGCCACCCTCGACTTGCGCGACACGGTGATCGTCGTCGTCGGCGACAACGGCAGCTACGGCCCGACGGTGCGCGCCACCGAGGGCTTCAGCATCTCCCGCTCGAAGGCGACGGTCTACCAGACCGGCGTCTGGGTGCCGCTGATCGTCGCCGGTCCGACCGTGCACAAGCCCGCGCGCAAGGTCGACGCTCTGGTCAACGTCACCGACCTGTTCCAGCTCTTCGGCGAGCTCGCGGGCATCGACGTCGCGGAGGTGGTGCCGCCGAGCCACACGCTCGACAGCCAGTCGCTGCTGCCGTATCTGGTGGCGCCGGCGACCCGGCCCGTGCGCCGCACGAGCTTCACCCAGCTCGCCGCCGGCACCTTCACACCGGCGCCCGAGGAGCGCAGCTGGCCCTGCCTGATCGGCACCTTCTGCAACGACACCTTGCTGTTCAGCCAGGCCCTGTGCGAGGACAACGGCGGCACCTGGTACGGCCCCGGAGCGGCGACCCAGCTCACCTCGTGCTGCGCCCTCGCGGCGGCGAGCAGTGGCCAGGTGAGCGTCACGCCGCTCTCCCAGCTCGCGGTGCGCGACAAGCGCTACAAGCTGGTCGAGGTGGTGCGCACCGATTGCTCCTCACCGCTGCCGCCCGACGCCGCCAGCAAACCTTTCCCCTGGGCGGAATACGCGACCACGACCTCCCGCGAGCTCTACGACCTGAAGCCGACCGCCGCCAACCCGCTGGGCCTGGACCCGCCGGACGGCGACCTGCTGCAGCAGTGCTCGGCCGGCGAGAGCCCGGCCGGCTGCCTGCCGCGAGGCCGGCGCGCGGCCTACGACCGACTCGCCAACGAGCTCCTCCGGATCAAGGAATCGGCGAGCGCCGAAGAGACCTGTCGGGCCAAGGGGGACGGCAATCTCGACCTGCGCGTCGACCAGGCCGACATCGCCGCCTGGGCGCACTACCGAGACGGAGGCCCGAGCCAGTACGACATCAACGAGGACGCCCAGACCGACGACCTGGACCTGGGGATGATCGAGGCCAACCTCGGCACCGACTGCCTGGATCCCTGCGCCCGGGCCGACCTCGATCGCAACGGCCGTGTCAGCTCGCGCGACCTCGAGCTCCTCGTCGCGCAGCTCGGCCCGTGCAACCCGGTGCTCTGCAGCGGGGACCTCGACGGCAATGGGGTCGTCGATGTGAGCGACGTCGCCATGATGAACGCGGCACGGTCGAGCTGTCGGCCATGAGCCGCTCACCGGGGCTGTGGGTGCTGCGGGTGGAAGCCCCCGGAGAGCCAGCCGCCGAAGAATCTATTCGTGCGCGTCGCGTCGTCGCCTGAGCTCGCGCAGGCGTTCCACGTCGGGCAGATCCTTTTCGGGATGCGCCGTGGTTGCCTTCATTGCAATCAGCTCGTCCAAGCCCGCAAAGCAGGCGGGAACGCCGAGGAGCTCCCCTTCCACACGATGGCTCCAGACTTCCTCCCAAGACACCCCCGGCACCCGCGAGTGGATCTCCACGCGCAGCAGGCCGCCGAACGAGAGGATGTCACCGGCAACGAAATCGTCGGCAGCAAAGTCCGGCTCGAACCCCCCCCACTTCGCGACTGCGCGCCGGGCGCGTTCGCCATTCTCGGTGGTCGGCCCGATCAGGACGTCGAGATCACGGGTCGTCCGATACGGGACGTACGACAGCACCGCCATCGCGCCGATCACTACATAGGCCACGCCTTCGCTGTTGAGCGCAGCGAGGAACTCGGCAAAGTCCTGCGTCATCCGCCAACCCTCGCGTGCGCCAGAGCTCGTAGACCGTATCGAGGAGCGCCACTGCCGCCTCCATGCGTTCCCGCGGTGTGGCGGCCAGGGCGTCGTCGATGTCCTGGCGAACAAGGTCCGCGCGCGGCGCTGTGAGCGAGCGCCGAGACTGTTGGGCTCGACGCCGGAGTGTCACGGCAAGAGTATAGGGCTCGTCGGGGCCACGAATCACCGATCGCGGACTCGACGTTCGGCGTCGGGCCGCCGACTCGTGCGGTGCGGTGCGCGCCCGGTGCTGAGCGGATGCCCGCGCAGGATGGTGCGAAAGCCGAGGTGCGTGGTGCCGAGGTCCTCCTCGTGTGGCTGGCGAGCGCTGGGCCGGTAGCGGCCGCAGGAGTCGCTCGCGCACAACCACGAGCCGCCCTTGATGACGCGAGTGGGAGCGGCTGGATCTGGGCTGCGGCGAAGCCGGGGGCCGACGGGATCGACTGCGCCGTTGGCGACCGCGCCGTGCCCCGGCTCGTAGGCGTCGGTGACCCATTCCCACACGTTGCCGATCATGTCGAAGGCCCCGTAGCCGTTCGGCGGGAAGCAGCCGACCGGGGCCGTGCCGTGGTAGCCGTCGGCGGCCTCGTCGTGGACCGGGAATGCTCCCTGCCAGGCGTTGGCCTGCCACCGCCCGCCCGGGGTGAGCTCATGCCCCCACGCGTAATCGGCGCCGTCGATGCCGCCGCGGGCGGCGAATTCCCATTCGGCCTCGGTGGGGAGCACGTGCCCGCGCCAGCGGGCGTAGGCCTGCGCGTCGGCGAAGGCGACGTCGACGACGGGGTGGTTCTCGCGGCCGACCACCGAGCTGTCCGGCCCCTGCGGATGCCGCCAGCTGGCACCCGGCACGTACCGCCACCAGGACCCGGGGTCGAGAGAGGATGCGCGCGCGCTCGCAGGCTCGACGAAGATCATCGCTCCCGGCCCCAGCGTCTCGGCGGCAGCGCCTGGATGGCGGGCCGGATCGAGCCTGCGCTCGGCCACCGTCTGATACCCGGTGGCGGCGACGAAGGCGGCGAACTGGGCGTTCGTCACCTCGGTGCGATCGGCCCAGAAGCCGCCCACGGTCACCTGCCGCAGGGGCCGCTCCTCGCGATAGAAGTGGTCCGACCCCATGGAGAAGGTGCCCCGCGGCACCCAGACCATTCCGGCGGTCAACGGGTCGCCGCCCGTGCTCGCGCTGGGGAGGCCCGAGTACGCCTGGCAGAGCCGGCGCCCACCATCGCGCGACGCGGCCGCGGGTTGCGCCGCGGGTTGCGCCACCGAAGCGGCTCGGACAGCCGGACCCGGGCTCGGCGCGACGAGCGCCAGACTGCCGAGCGTCGCCGAGACCAGCGCGGCGCGCCGCCGGGAGAGCCGAGCCTTGTGCACCGCCACGTCGGTTCCGCAGGGTAGCACCCGCCGCGGCCGCTGCGGACTTGATTCCGCAAGCCGCGCGAGCCGTCGCCGCCAGGAAGCGGTCGGCGGGATCATCATGCGGCAGTCGCACCTTTCGGCTCTCGATCGCCGCTTCGAAGCTCCTCCCAGTCTACATGCGGCTCGACGCGGATGCCGACGGACTCGGGAGCGAAGCCGGCCGAACCTCAGGCACGATTCGCGCCTACCCGCTGAAGCTCGCCGCAGATGTTTCTCCTCCACCCCACGTTGCTGGCTGCCTTTAGCTTCGCCCAGACCGCCGTGATCGTGGCGGGCGCCGGGGTTCTCTCCGGTGGGGTCCCGGCACGGTTTCAGCCGCATAGACCCAGGCAGTGGGAGGTGGCGTTCCAGCGGTTGGCGCCCCCGGACTCGAAGCCGTCGGCGAACGGTAGCGGGGGCCAGTCCCCTCGCAGCACGAAGTACGCGCCGGCGCCGGTGAAGCCACCCCACGACTCGTGGTCGTCGCCGATCACCAGGTCGGCGAATCCGTTGCCATCGAAGTCGCCGGTCGCGAGCGATGCGCCGAACCGGTCGCCTTGCTCGCCGACGTCCGGCACGCCGGCGACGCCCTGGCGCCACTGCTGCGAGCGCGTGACCACCAGACCGGCCCCCGGGACCGGGCTGCCGAAGAGCACCGTCACCGTGCCCTCGAGCGGCCCGTGGCCGACGTCCTGGCCGTAGGCGCCGATCGCCAGGTCGTCGTGGCCATTGTGGTCGAAGTCGCCGCTCGCGAGCCCGAAACTGAACGCGTTGAACTCGCCGATGCCGGGCGGCATGCCCGCCGTGTCCTGGGTCCAGAACGTCGATCCGGTCGCGGTGAGACCCCCGGCGCTGCCCCGAAGCACCTCGACGGCGCCCGCGGCGTTGACCTCTCCCGCGGGAGTGTCGACGTCCTCGAAGGAGCCGATCGCCAGGTCGTCGAACCCATCGGCGTCGAAGTCGCCCACCGCCAGGGTCATTCCGAACTCGTCGTCGCTCTCGGAGCTGTCGGCGACCCCGGGGCTGTTCTGGCTCCACAGCACGTTGCCGGTGACGGTGAGGCCTGGGGCGCTGCCGAGCAGCACCTGCACGGCGCCCGCGCCGCCGTTCTCGCGGAAGACGCCGACAGCGAGGTCGTCGCGGCCGTCGCCGTTGAAGTCACCTGCCACCAAGGGCCAGCCGAAGAGGTCCCCGTCCTCCGCGGTGTCCGCCATGCCGGACGTGTTCTGGTCGAAGTACTGGGTGCGCGCTGTGGAGAGGCCCAGGGATGATCCAAAGAGCGTCTGCACCGCGCCGTGATGGCTGACGAAGCCGCCACCGATGCCGAGCCCGCCCTCGTAAGGCACCCCGATGGCCAAGTCGTCGTAGCCGTCGTTGTCGAAGTCCCCGCTGGCCAGCGCCGCACCGAATTCGTCACCGTCCTCCGAGTCCTCGGCCATGCCCGGAGTGTCCTGGTCGAAGAACTGCGAGCCGGAGAGGTCGAGCCCGCCCGCCGACCCGTAGTGGATCTGCACCGCCCCGCCGTCGTCGGGGCCGTCGCCACAGCCGCCGACCGCGAGGTCGTCGTAGCCGTCGCCGTTGAAGTCGCCGGCGGCCAGCGCGCAGCCGAAGAGGTCGCCGGCCTCCACAGGATCGGGGCTGCCGCCGTTGAACTGGCTGAGCACGTCGAAGCTCGCGCCGGAAGCGAGGCCGCTGCCCCGGACTCCATAGCGAATGATGACGATCCCCGCATCCGTGTAGCTGCCCCCCGAGGTGTTGTCGTCCTCGGGAACGCCGACAGCGAGGTCGTCGATGCCGTCGCCGTCGAAGTCGCCCGTCGCGAAGACGTGGCCGAAATGGTCCAGCGAGGCGGGGCCGTAGAAGCCGATGTCGTCCTCATGGAACAGGCGGGCGCCGGTGCCGGTGAGCTGTGCGCTGGCGCACACCGCGCACGCGGCCGCGAGCGACAAACTGATTGCCACGCAGCGGATGGCTCGGGTCCTCGGTCGGTTCATGGCGTGACCCTCCACCGGGTCCCGCGAGACGGAAGCGCCCGGGCTGACATGGCCAGCGCGAGCGGCGGCGTAGACTGTTGGGCAGCTCGAGCTCTCTGGGAGGCGACGCTGAGCGAGGACGCAGCGGCCGCGGTGGTCACCGAGGTGACCGACCTGCTTCGCGACTGGCGCGCGGGCGCCGAGCGCGCCGAGCGGCTTCTCGTGCTGCTCTACGCGGAGCTCAAGCGGGTGGCGCACGGCCAGCTCGCCCGCGAGCGCCGAGGCCACACCTTGCAGACGACGGCCCTCGTCCACGAGGCGTACCTCCGCCTCGTCGACCAGCGACGGGCCGAGTTCAAGGACCGCCAGCACTTCTTCGCCGTGGCGGCGACGGTGATGCGGCGGCTGCTCGTCGACCACGCCCGCGCGCGCCTTGCCGAGAAGCGCGCCCACGAGGCCGTCACGCTCTCCGCGGCGGGCGTCGTCGGCGCCGCCGACCCGGCCTTCGAGGTGCTCGATCTCGACCGCGCGCTCGACAAGCTCGCGGCGGCCTTTCCCCGGCCAGCGCGCGTCGTCGAGCTGCGCTACTTCGGCGGTCTCGAGTGGGCCGAGGTCGCCGACGTCGTCGGCGTCGTCGAGCGCACCGTCCATCGTGATTGGGAGTTCGCGCGCGCCTGGCTGCTCAACGAGCTCGGACCGCAGGCGATGGAGACCGGCGCGCCGTGAGCACCGATCCGCGACTGTTGGAGCTCTTCGGGCAAGCGGTCGAGCTGCCGACCGCCGAGCGCGCTGGCTGGCTCGCCGAGCTGGCGAGCCGCGAGCCCGTCCTGGCGAACGAGATCGCCGACCTCCTCGCCGCCAGCGCGCGGCGCGGAACGGTCCTCGACGCGCCGGTGCCGCAACCGTTTCCCGAGCCGGCGCCCCCCGGCCCGTCCCTGCCCGAACGGATTGGCCCGTTCACCATCCTTCGCGAGCTCGGCCGTGGCGGCATGGGTCGCGTCTTCCTCGCCGAGGAGACCGGCGAGCACTTTCGTCGCCGGGTGGCGCTCAAGGTCCTCGACCGCGGCGACCTCGACCCGGCGGCGGTGCGGCGCTTCCGCGATGAAGTGCGCATCCTCGCCTCGCTCGAGCATCCCGGGATCGCTCGCTTCCTCGACGGTGGGCAGACGGCGGACGGCACCTGGTACCTCGCCCTCGAGTACGTCGAGGGCGTGACGCTCGTCGAGCACGCGCGAGTCCGTCACCTCGACGCCCGCGAGCTCGTCGCGCTGTTCCTCGCCGTGCTCGAGGCTGTCGCCCACGCGCACGCGCGCAACGTCGTGCACCGCGACTTGAAGCCGAGCAACATCCTGGTGGGTGCCGACGAACGGCCGCGCCTGCTCGACTTCGGCATCTCGAAGCTGCTCGACGAGACGGAGGGCGACAGCACCTTGACGCGCACCGAGCTACGCGCCTTCACGCCGGCCTACGCGAGCCCCGAGCAGTTTCGTGGCGAGCCGGCGACGGCGGCTTCGGACGTCTACTCGCTCGGCGTCGTCCTCTACGAGCTGCTCGCAGGCGCGCGTCCCTACCGAACGGACTCGAGCTCGCGCGCCGCGCTCGAGCGCGCCGTGCTCGAGGAGGACCCCGAGCCACCGAGCACCGCGGCGCGGCGCGCAGCGAGTCACGATCATGGCGACGCGGCCGCCGCCGAGCGCCCGGCGCCGCGCCTGGGACGCGACCTCGACGCGATCTGCCTCAAGGCGCTGCGCAAGGAGCCCGGCGAACGTTACGCATCAGTGGTCGATTTCGCGAGCGACCTCCGCCGCTATCTCGGCGGGCTGTCGGTGGCCGCGCGGCGGGGTGGACGGCGCTACCGGGCCGGCCGCTGGCTCGCGCGGCACCGCATGGGTGTGGCGACCGCCGGCGCCATGGCAGTCGCCGCCGCGGCGCTCGTCACCGCCTTCACGGTGAACCGAGCCTCGCCTCCTCCGGCGCTGGTCTCACCCTCACCAGCGGCGCCGCGCCCCTTCCCCTTCTCGGCCGTGAGCTCCCCTCCGGTCGAGGAGCTCGAGCGGCGCTTCGCCGCCGCGCCGGCGAGCGTCGAGGCGGGCGCCGCGCTCGCCCTCGTGCTCAACCGCGACCGGCGCACTGACGAGGCGATGCTGGTCGTCGGCCGCCTGCGGCAGATTCCCGACAAGGGCACCGACCCTCTGATCGACTACGTCGAGGGCTCGCTGGCTAGCGCGAAGGGCCAGCCGCAACGCGCGCTGGTGCTGCAGACGCGCGCCCTCGAGGGTGCGCTCGCCACCGGCCGCGGCGAGCTCGTGGCCCAGATCCGCGCCACCCGCGGCCACTTGCTCGACGGCCTCGGGCGCAGCGAGGAGGCCCGCCGGGAGATGGAGCTCGCGCGCTCCGACTTCGAGCGGGCCGGCGACCTCGCGTCGCTGGCCCGCGTCGACAACGACCTCGCCGTCGAGCAGATGCGGCTCGGCCACCTCGCCGAGGGCGAGCGGCTGTTCGCCGCGGCCCTCGCCGCCACCCGCCAGCTCTCGCCGGCCAACCGCGGCGCCACGTTCCTCTT
This sequence comes from Thermoanaerobaculia bacterium, assembly GCA_963837455.1. Taxonomy (GTDB): domain Bacteria; phylum Acidobacteriota; class Thermoanaerobaculia; order Multivoradales; family JAIOJS01; genus DASYQD01. Next base: position 1,931,633 of record CAWINM010000001.1, read on the forward strand.
GAACCTCGGCATTGCGGCGCGGGTGCGGGGGCGTCCCGATATCGCCGAGCCTCGCCTGCGGGAGGCGATCGCCGCCTTCGGCGAGCAGGGCCGGCCGACGCGGCTCGCCCTGCCGCTCGCCGAGCTCTCGGTGGCGCTCGCCGAGCTGGCGCGCCCCACCGAGGGGCGGGCCGCCCTGACCCGATCGATCGGCCTGCTGCGTGGCGCCGATGCCCCGGCGCTGCTCGCCAACTCGCTGTTCTACGACGCCAGCATGGACGTCGACGCCGGCCGGCTCGCCGGTGTCGAGGGCAGGGCGGCGGAGATCGAAGCGTTGGCGCAGAAGACGGGCGACCGCAGCAGTCTCGCCTTCGCCGAGGACCTCCGGGGCCGACTCGCTGGCGAGCGCGGCCAGCTCGCGGCGGCGCGCCGCCTCCTGGCGGAAGCCTCGCGGCTCTTCGCGACCAACGGTGACCCCGTCGCATCTTCGGAGGTCGACCTTCTCCACGCGAACCTCGAGCGATCGAGCGGCGATCCGGCGGAGGCTCGTCGGCTGCTCGCCGGGATCGTCGGCGCGTCGACCGCCCGCGAGAGCGCGTTCTACGCCTCCGCGGAGGCATCTCTCGCCGCGCTCGACGCGCGCGAGGGGCGCGTCGAGGAGGCGCGTCGCCGCCTGGACGCGCTCGGTCCGGCGGTCGACGCCTCGACCAGCGTCCGTGTGCGGCTCGCGCTGCACGCGGCCCGCGCCGCACTCGCCCGCGGGGAGAAGCGCCACGCGGCCGCCCGCGGCGAGCTCGAGGCGGCGGTCGAGCTCACAGGCGCGGCGGCATTGAAGCTCGTCGAGCTCGAGCTTCGCCTCGACCTCGCCGAGCTCGCCGCGGCATCCGGCGACGCGACGGCGGCTGAGTCTCTGCGACGTGGCGTGGAGCGCGAAGCGACTCGCCTCGGGCTCCTTCGCCTGGTGACGCTGGCACGCCGCGGCGCTCGCCCTCAGGCAGCATCCCGCTTGTCCACGCTGTCTCGACGAGAGATGGGACCTGAGCGGGCGGCGCCGAGGCGCGCCGGCGAACCACGCGGCGACGGCGACCAGGAACAGAACGGCGAGGAGTTGGCCGCGGCGGCCATACGGGCTGCATCGGACTTGATTCCACAGCGCCGCAAACTGGGAGCCATCAGCCGCGCCGCATCTTCTTCCCGCGAGTGCCGCCTCACGAGCCTCCCGAGATTCGCGGGTGCTCAGTCGACGGCCGATCGACGCGGATCGATCGACGGAGGGTGCGGAGCTTCGCTGCGCGGCGACTCAGCCTGAGGATCCAACCCGCTGCCGCCCGCTCTCGCGAGCGACACGGCGCGAGCGACCGCCGCGACTTGCTCGAGCCATTCGAGGCGCTCCGCCAGCGTCATGCTAGCGCCCAACGCCAGCACCGACTCTTCGGCGCCTTTCCAGCTGGCGCCAACCCAGGGATCCTCCTCGCGCACGTCTCCAAGCTAACATGCCGGCGAGGTCCTCCGCTATGCAACGGTCGTCGCTCGAGGCTCTGTTCGGCGCCCTGGAGCGCGCCAACGCTCGCTACTTGGTGGCTGGTGGATTGGCGGTTCTCGCTCACGGGTTCGTGCGGCTGACGCTCGACGTCGACCTCATCCTCGACCTCGAGCCGCCGCACCCTGGGCCCGCCTTGCGCGCGCTCGCAGAGCTCGAGCTCCGCCCGCTCGTCCCGGTTCGCCTCGAGCAGTTCGCCGATCCGGCGGCGCGGGCGAGCTGGGCGCGCGAAAAGCACGCCCAAGTGCTCCAGCTCTGGAGCGAGCGCCATCCGACGCTGCGGGTCGATCTCTTCCTCGAGCCGCCCCTGGACTTCGAAGCTGCCTTCGAGCGACGCCATCGTGCCGAAATCGCTCCCGGTCTCGAGGTGGCGTTCGTCGGTATCGACGACCTCCTGGCCATGAAGCGTGCAGCAGGGCGGCCACAGGATCTCGCTGATGTGGATCGGCTGGAACGAGCTCGACGCGGGCTCGACCCGCCGTGAACGGCGAGCGGCCCCTCCTCCCCAGGGGCACGCAAGCGAGCAGCGGGTAGACTGCGAGTGTGACCCGCTGGCGGTCGACGCCAGGCGTTCGCAAGCTCGCATCGATGGCGAACCCGTTGAGGTCGATGTCGACCACGGCCCCGCGGAGGTCACCTGGATCGCGCGCCCGCGGTCCGTGCCAGTGCGAAAGATCTCCGCTCTCGAACCCGTCGGAGAAGACCGCCGCTCCTGGCACGATGTCCGAGTCCGTCACGAGCCGGCGCAGACGGTCACGTCGCTCGAGGTCGGCGTCGAGGCGGCATCGAGTACAGGGCGGAGCTCGGGATAGTGCCTGGCTTTGATGTCCTTCGGTGGCACCTGAATCGCCACCCGGCTTCTAGGCGGGCCGGACTCGAGCGCTGGGCGGAGTAGGGCTCGCCTCAGGCGGGGGAGTGGTGGCCGGAGGTGGCGTCTCAACCGGCGCCTCCACCGCTGGCGGGAGCACGGGCGGGGTCGCTTCCGGAGTGGCCACCGGCTCCAGCGTTGGCAGCGGCGTCGGGGTCGGCGGTGGTGTGGGTGCGGGCAGCGGCGTCGGGGTCGGCGGTGGTGTGGGTGCGGGCAGCGGCGTCGGAGCAGGCGGTGGTGTGGACGCGGGTAGCGGTGTCGTGACCGGTGGCGCCGTCGTGACGGGCGGTGGCGTTGCTGCCGGCGGCGATCGACGCGCGGGCACCCTCTTCACCGTCGGCTTTGCAGAGTGGCGCGGCTCGGGCGTCGGCTCGGGCGTCGCCACCGGTGTGGCTTCTACCGCGGGGGTTGGTTCCGGTGTCGCCAACGGCTGCGCCGCTGTCTCCATCACCGCTGCCACCGGGGTGGGCGCCGGCAAGGGTTGCGAATTCAGGTCGTGCTCGCTGGCCAGGCTGAGAAGCCCACCCACGGCGGCGACGATGGCGATCGCGATGGAAAATATCAGGAGCTTGGCCCCTCTGCCGAGCCCTTCGATACTCTTGTTTTGCATGGCTCGAGCCTCCTGGAAAGTGCGCTGAAGCCGCTCAGGGAGCAGACTCAGCAAGGGAGAGAGCAGCACGCACCGCCCTCACTTCTCGAGTGAGGAGCAGGATCTGGGCCAGCCGCCACCCGTCACCGCGTCTCCAGTGTCTCGGCCTCGGAGCACCACCGGCGTGCGACCGAGCTTGCCGCCCGCTGGCCTCGTCGTGACCCTCAGGTGCCACCGTGGTCGGGCACCCTGGTTGGGCGGGGCGCTGTGTGCGGCCGGCTCCCGTGGGCCGCACCGAGCCGGCTCTCTACCCGCCGTCCAGTACCTCGCCCACCTTGCGCAGCAAGGCGTCCGAGGTGAAGGGCTTGGCGAGGAACGGCAGGTCCGGGCCGAGCGAGCCGAGACGCCTCTTGAGCTCACCGGTGTAGCCCGACATGAGCAGCACCTTGGCGAGCGGATGCAGCGACCGCAGCGTCGCGATCATGCCGCTGAGCTCGATGCCCGGCATCACGCCGTCGGTGAGCACCAGGTGGATGGGTCCGGCCTGGCTGGCGAGGCGCACCGCCTCGTCCCCATTGCTGGCCTCGAGGACGTCGTATCCCCCTTCCTGGCCGAGGATCATCGTCACCAGCTCCCGGACCTCCTCCTCGTCCTCCACCACCAGCACGGTCTCATGGCCGGTGCGCTCTCGCGGGAGATGGTCGAGCTCGGGCTCGCTCGCCGCGCCCTCGACCCGCGGCAGGTAGACCTTGAAGCTCGATCCTTGGCCCGGCTCGCTGTCGACCCAGATGTAGCCGCCGTTCTGCTTTACGATGCCGTAGACCGTCGAGAGCCCGAGCCCGGTGCCCCGCCCCACCTCCTTGGTGGTGAAGAACGGCTCGAAGATCCGCGCGCGGGTCGCCGCATCGATGCCGCAGCCGGTGTCGCGCACCTCCAGCAGCACGTAGTCCCCCGGCACCACCTGCGAGCTGTCGCCGGCGTCCTCCGCTCCCAGCCGCGCATTGACGCAGGAGATGGTCAACTGGCCTCCCCGCGGCATGGCGTCGCGGGCGTTGACCACCAGGTTCATCAGCACCTGATCCATCTGCCCGCGGTCGGTCCGTACCCGTCCCAGCCCCGGGTCGAGCACGACCCTCAGCTCGACGTCCGCACCCACCAGGCGCTGCAGCATCTTGTCCATCTCGATGACGAGCGAGCTGAGGTCGATGACCCGGGGCTCGACGAGTTGTTTGCGACTGAAGGCGAGAAGCTGCCGGGTCAGTGACTCCGCCCGCTCGGCGACGCGGCGGATGACGTCGACGCTCGCGTGGCGCGGGTCGTCCTGCGGCAGGGCGTTGTGCAGCAGCGCGGCGTGGCCGAGGATGACGGTGAGGAAGTTGTTGAAGTCGTGCGCCACGCCGCCGGCGAGCGTGCCGATCGCCTCCATCTTCTGCGACTGCCGCAGCTGCTCCTCGAGCCGTCGCCTCTCGGTCATGTCGGTGGACACCCCGAGAATCTGGTTCGCCGTGCCGCTCTCGCCGAGGATCGGGCGCTTGATGGTCTCGAGCCAGCGGACCTGACCGGTCGAGTCGGTGATTCGCTCGTCGGGGATGACCTTCTCGCGCCGCGAGTCCATCACTTCCCGGTCGGCGGCGAGGAAGAAGGCGACCTCGTCGACATTGGGGTTGAAGTCGGCGTCGCGCTTCCCGACCAGCTCTTCGGAGGTGGTGCCGTAGACCTCGGCCACCGCCCGGTTGACGAGGGTGAACCGCCCCTCGCGGTCCTTCGCGAAGATGAAGTGCGGGCTGATGTCGATGACCTGGCGCAGGAACGCCCGCTGCCGCTCGAGGTCCGCGGTGCGCTCGGTCACCTGGCGCTCCAGCTCGACCTGGGCGCGGCGGAGAACCTCCGCCACCTGCCCGCGGTCGATGATGTGGCGACCGAGCGAGAGCAGCACCAGCACGAACAAGGTGATGGCGAAGACCATGTAGCCGAGCTCGTCCGTGCGCAGCGCCGCGTGCGTGGCGGCGGCTCCGCTGCGCGCCGGGAGGAAGGTGGCGGCCGCCATCGCTGTGTAGTGCATGCCAGAGACGGCGCCGCCCATCACCAGCGAGCTGAGCCCCCGCTGCAGGAAGCTGCGGGCGTGAAAGGCGATCCACAGAGCGGCGGTGGCGGCGACGATGGCGATCGCGACGGAGGCGACGACCAAGGTGGTCCCGTAGGAGATCTCCGCGTCCAGGCGCATCGCCGCCATGCCGGTGTAGTGCATGGCGGCCACCCCGAGCCCGGTGAAGGTGCCACCGGCGAGCAGCCTGCCGGTGCCCGCAGCGATGCTGACGGTGTAGAGGCCGATGCCCGTGACCACCACGGCGACGAGCAGCGATCCCAGAGTCAGCGTGACGTCGTAACCCACCGGGATCGGCAGCGAGCAGGCGATCATGGCGATGAAGTGCATCGACCAGATCGCTCCTCCGCCCATGGCGACGGCGGCCCCGGTGACCCAACCGCCGAGCAGCCAGCCCCGGGCTTTGCGGATCTGACCCGCCCACTGCAGCGCACAGTACGAGCCCAGGACGGAGATCGTGTACGACAGCACCACCAGCCCCGCCGAGTGGTGGCACTGGAATGTAGGGCTCATTCCGAACACGACCCTCCACGGCGGGCCCGAGACGCCAGCGGCCGAGCGCGCTGTCTGCCGAGGCTCGCAGCGCGTCCGCGTCGGCTCGGCCCCAGGCTGCTGATGAGGCGGCAATGTAGCAGCAGGGCCTCCCGCGCTCAATCCCTTCGGCCCTAGACCGGGCTCGGCTCCGCGCCGGGATTGCTCGCGGTACGGTCCTTGCTTCCCTTCGAGGCACCACCGTCCGGCGGCCCCGCGGGACGCCGGCCCTTCGTGCGAAGGAGACGACCATGAAGCACAGATTGCTGGCAGCCATCTCGTTTCTGACGCTCTTGCTGCTCGTGAGCTCGATTCCGGCAGCCGCGAAATCTTCGGCCGACAACACGGCGAGCAAGACCAAGTGCAGTCTCACGTTCTCGCTCACCGAGTGGGCAGTGGCCTACGAGCACGCGACCGGAACGGGCACGGTCACCTGTGACAACGGTCAGACTGCCAAGGTCGCCGTCACCTCCAGGGGTGTCGGCCTCACCGCCGGAAAGTTCCGCATCGACGGCAAGGGCAAGTTCTCCAAGGTGCACGACATCTCGGACCTCTTCGGCACCTACGCCGCCGCCGAGGGCGCGGCGGGCTTGATCAAGGCCGGAGAGACAGCGGTAGTCACCAAGGGTGACGTGACACTCGGAATCGCCGGACACGGCGAGGGCTGGAACGTGGGAGTCAGCCTCGGCAAGCTCGAGCTGACGCGGATGAAGTGACAGAGCCAGAGAGACACGAGAGCAGCTAGCTGCTCTCGCCGACGCCGGCTACTCCAGCGCACCCAATGGCGTGCCGCAACGTAGTACTCGTTCAACGCTACGCCGGAGCAGCGCCGCGCGCCGGCACGCCATGCGTGACGACATGAGCTCTCTTGCTCACCCGCACGGCATTTCCTGGCACGCCGGACGCCGCGGGCCTCCTGCACCCCTTCCACCGCCGGAGCCACGATGCCCCGGGTCTCCACCTCACCGAGACCCACCACCCGGCCGGCTATCGCATCCCCCTCCATGGCCACCGGATGCTGTCCGTCTTTCTGGTGCTCGCCGGTGGCCTCGGCGAGAAGGTCGGGCGCCAGGAGCTGGAGCTGTCGGCCGGGGATCTGGTGTTCACTCCGGCCGACGAGCCGCATTCCGACGTCTTCCGAGGCGCCGGGGGCCGCTGTCTGGTGATCGAGATGCAGCCGTCGCTCATCGAGCGCGTCGTCGAGCATGCCAGGTTGCCGCGCGAGATCCGCCTGCGCGGACCGGCTGCGTGGTTGGCCCAGCGGCTCTCCGCCGAGATGCGGCATGCTGACGAGCTCTCTCCGCTCGTGATCGAGGGGCTCTCTTACCAGCTCCTCGGCGCCGTCTGTCGACCGACACGCCGGCGAGCGCCCGCACCGTCGCAGGTGATGCGCGCCCGCTCGTTGCTCGAGGACTGCTGCGCGGAGCGGCTATCGCTCGGCGGCGTGGCGCGGGAGGTCGGGTTGCACCCGCTGCAGCTGGCGCGTCTCTTCCGCCGCCGCTACGGCTGCAGCGTCGGCGAGTACCTGCGCCGCCGCCGGATCGAAGAAGCGTGCGCGAGGCTCAGCAGCTCGCGCGAGCCGCTGGCGGAGATCGCCACCGCACTCGGCTTCTACGACCAGGCACACTTCACGCGAACGTTTCGTCGGCTCACCGGAACGACCCCCGCGGCGTATCGACGCCGCCACTGAGGCGGTTCGGCCCGTACCACCTGCAGCCCCGTGCAAGACGGGAGCGGCGCCGCTGCCTACACTGGCGGTCGCCCGCCGCACGTGATGGGACAGGACGCGATCGCGGTCTTCGCCGGTGGCTTGCGCGGGCCCGTCGGCGGCAACGTGAAGCTCAGCGTGGTCCGGGTGGCGGAGGATCAGCGACTCTTCGAGGTCGAGCTCACCCGAGTCGCGTTCCCGCAGCGAGCCAACCTCGCCACAGAGCCCTTCGCCTACTCGTTTCCGCGCAACTGGCGGTTCGAGACCTTAGACTTCCCGCTGCCCTGGGCGCCGCAGCTCGCCTACCACGGCCGTGAGGACATCCCCTTCGCTCCCGGCTTCGACGTCCGCAACCGCCAGAGTTACCACTCGCTGGACTGGATCTGGTGGCTGGAGGGCCAGCCGACGATCGACGCAGACTCCTTGCGGTCGACGTTGGTCACCTACTTCCGCGGCCTGAGCCGCGAACGCGGCACAACCTACAAATTCTCGCCGACCCTCGACAAGGTCAGCGTCACGGTGAGGCCGGCGGCGCTTCCGGGCGGCACGACCAAGTACACCGGCAGCGCCGTCATCTACGACACCCACGGCGAGCTGATCACCCTGCGATTCGACGTCGAGAGGCAAACCCTGCCCAGGCGACGACCACACGGCCCTGCTCTTCGTGCTCTCGCCGCAGCTGCCGGTGACACGGACCTGGCGAGATCTCGAGTCTGTCCGCTCGACGTTCCGCTGTCGCCGTCACGGAGGCTGAGGGCGCAGGCAGCAGCGGCCGTAGGGCGCCGCGCCCGGCCGACATGGGGCGCCCACCAGGGGCCATCGCGGCCCGCTCCCCGGTGCCGGCGCTTCCCGGTGCCCGAATCGATCGCACCCTCCAGCCATCGGTGGCGCCGCTCTCGAAGCCGTCGACGAACGGCAGGTCGAGGCCGTTGAAGGCCGGCAGCGCTCCCTGGTCGGAGAGGTCGTTGGCGTCGGCATTCGGGGCCCCGGCGAAGATCCCGTTGGGACCGATCGCCACCGAGGCGCCGAGGTGGTCTCCGGTGGCCCCCTGCGGACCGTAGAGGCGGCGCTCGAGCAGCCAGGCCCCGCCCCGCCGTCGCCAGAGATAGGCGGTCCCCTGGTCCGGCGCCGCCAGGTCGTCGAACGGAGCGCCGGCGAAGAGGCGGAGCGCCGGCGGGACGGTCAGAGGCCGACGCTGGTTCCTTAGGGGTCGAGCTGCGTCGCTTGCGGCGGTCGCGCGACGGTGTGGTAAGGACCCACGAGAAGCCCTGCAGCTCGTAGAGGTCGACCGCTCCGGTGTCCCCGGCGACGTCGCCGTCGATCAGCGGCTTGTCCCAGCCCGGCGAGCCGACCGCGATCCAGTCGCCGGCGGCGGAGACCGAGGCGCCGAGCTCGGCGAACACCTGACCGGTGACGCCGGCGGGAGACTCCAGTGTCTAGTGGAGGATCCAGGTCGTTCCCGTCGTCGACGAAGATCTCGAGGGCGCCGTCGGTTGCCGTAGCCCGGAGCGCCGGCAACCAGGGATGGTCTCGCTCGCCGTCGACAGCGACGCCCCGAGGCGATCGCCGCTGCCGTCCGGCAGGGCTTGATCGAGCACCCACGCGTGATCCGGTGCGTCGTACCGATAGATCAGGATGCGTCCGCTGTTACCGAGGGTCGCCGGCTGGCCGACGGCAATGCTGTGCACGGCACCGGCCACCGCCCCGACCTCGCCCAACGGGAGGTTGTCGAAGTAGGCCCCGTGGAGGAGGCCGCCGGCGGTGATGCGGTTGTCACCCCGAACGAGTACGGTCGGCGAAGAGGATTGAATCGGCGGCTCCGGTGTCGAAACGAGACGTGGCGTAGCTCGCCGCGTAGGCGTCGGGCCCTGCCACCACGGGATGCCAGGAAGCCCCGTCGAGCTGCCACAACGCCCATGCCGGTCCCTGGGGTACGCCGGCAAAGCCCAGGAGAGCCATGCTCACGGTGGCGCCCAAGTGCACGCCGGTGGGCAGGGGATTCAGAGCCGAGAACCAGAACGAGCCCTCTGCTCTGAAGGCTGGAGCGGCGTGACCGCGCTGCTCGGCTGGGGGACCAGGACGACATCGCTCTTGACGGCAGCTTGCCGCGGCCGCTGCCGTTGCATAAGCAACAGCTGACATACGGGCCGCCTTGGGAAAGGGTCGAAGGGCGGATGTGGTGCTCAGGCGGCGCTCAGGCGCCGCCCCGCAGCACCTGGAATGCCGCCCACGTGCCTGCGTGCTGCGCCCCTTTGGCTTGTCGTAGCGCGGCAAGTTGGGCGGTTTGGAGAGCTGCGTCCGCGGCTACTCCGGCTGCCAGCGCCCGGTGGAAGTGACGGAGAAGCTCCGCCGCCTCGCGATCGTCGACCTCCCAGCTCGCGACGACGACCTCCGGCACTCCACTCGCGAGCAGTGCAGCGGCAAGTCCCGTGACCTCAGAGGTTCCAGCATAGGTGGTGAGCCCTGACGAACAAGCACCCAGCAGGACCAGGCGGAGTCGCCCTAGCGGGCGCCCTTCTAGGTCTGCCGGGCGGAGCAGAGCCGATCCACCCTCGCCAGTGGTCGCCATCAGGAGACCACCCCGCTCGGGGTACTGCGAATTCGAGATGCTGTGACCGTCGAACTCGAAGACCTCGAAACGACTGAGCGCAGCAGCCACAGCGGGGACGGTCGCCGATCGATCGGCCAGCACCGCGGTGCTGCCGTAGTTCCTTGCGTACTCCGCGGCGGCAGCGCGCGCTGCCGGCAGTCGGGGCAAGCGGGGGTAGAGCGCGCGATCGAAAGCGGGATCAGCCACGAACAGTGCGCTCGACAACCTGGAGGGTGACGGCGAAGGCGGAACAGTTGCCGCCCCTAACGTCGCCGCGTAGCTCATCCGCAGCCGCTCCACCAGCAGCGGCCCTCCACTACGCCAGCGGAGAGCTGCCAGGGGCACGCGGCCGATAAGCTCATCGGGGATCACCAGCACCGGTGGGTCGCCGTCGCGTACCGCTAGCTCACGCAACCGGGTGGGAAGCAGCACGCCCGCCAAGCGGTCGCAAGACTGCACGTCGCCTCCCGTCCCTGACCGCAGCGAGCCCCGGCAGCGTTCCAGCAGGTCCGTCAACTCCGTATCGACAATCCTTCTCTGCTCGAGCTGCAGAGACCCAGCGGTGATCGTCCATAGCAGCACGCGATCGCGCAGGTGCGCCAGCCGGACCACCATGGCGTAGCCGGATCGGCGTCCCACGCCGGGCACCCCAGTCAGGGCGCTGGCGAGCCCAGAGCGAGGCGGCCGCATCGCCGCCTTCAGCTCGCGGTTGGTGCTCCGCTCCAAGGTTTCGAGCGCGGCCGCGGGGTCGTGCAGACGGTCGAGCTGCAAGGCGATCAGGTTCGCGAAGACACCGCGTGCGCTCGCGATGTAGCGGGCGCGCTCCTCCGGGGAGGCGAGATCGAGGCGCTGCCTCTCTATCTCGTCGACGCCATGCAGAAGGTCGTCGCGAGCCGCTATCGGGTCGCCCCGCTGCAGGTCGACCTGCGACCGGCGGAGCTCGAGCGCGAGCAGCTCGATCTGGTCGCCGAGGGCGCCTTGCTTCCCTGCGAAGTACTCGATCCCGCGATCAAGTGCCGCCAGCTCGTGCCGACGACTCGGATCGGGCTCGAACGCTGCCTGCCGGACGTCGACCTTCACTCGCAAGCGCTCACGGCTTGGGCAGATGGAAAGCCTGCCGGCGATCTGTGCCGCCGCCGCCACGTCGCGGGCAGCCGGCGCGTACCTGGCGAGCTCGCTCAACAAGTCCGCACGGTCGAGCAGCGTAAACGCCAGAGTGTCACCGCTGCCGCCGGCCTGGCGAGATGCCTCCGCCGCCCGCATTTGCTCGGAAAGAAAGCCCAGGGCGGCCTCGGGATAGCCCTGACGGCGGAGCGCCTGCGCGGCCTCCTGGAAGATCGTGAAGCGGCGTTCCGGGTCGGCGACAAGATTGCGATGGCGCAAGGCCGTCAACCGTTCGTGCCAAGCCTCGTCGCGCGCACCGCCGAGCTCATAGGCCTTCGCCCGCAACGAGTGGAGGTAGGCGACGTGGCCGTTCTCGCCCAGATGGGCGAAGAGATCGATCCCGACCCCGTAGTCGCGCACCGCTTCGACGAACCGTCCCTGCACCATGTAGAGGAGACCGCGGATCCAGCGCGCGCGCGACTGCAGTGCGAGCCATCCACGGGCGCTCGATCGCTTCACCAGTCCGTTGAGGATGGCCTCAGCGGATGGGAAGTCGCGCGCGAAGTAGTCACAGACGGACTGATCTAGGCGCACCCATTCGGCGAACGGGCTGCCCGCCGCAGCCAGGCTGGCGCTCGCATGCTGCAGCGTGGCCACGTCGCACCGCGAGTAGATCGCGTCGCCACGCACGGAATGGAACGCCGCGTGGCCGTCCGCAAGGAGAGCCAGTTGCCGCGGGTCCCGGCGAGCGGCCGCTGTCACCTGCTCAGCGGCCTGCCTGAGCATCGGGTCGCCGCCGCGGCGCTCGACCTCGGCCCCGATCGACGCAGCTTTCGCGAGCAGCTCGCCACATCGCGAGCCACCCTCGCCGCGAGCACAGCGCCCCCACTCGCCCAGCAACCACTCGCCGCGCCGACGTCGGGTGGCCGCGTCCGCTAGCTGGCCGGCAGGCGCCTTCGCGCGCAGGGGCTCCCGACTCGCCAGGCGGGCCCGCCGGCTCACCGCCGCAGCCTCCTCCCAGAGGGTGAGACACCTCAGCGCGAGTGCCCGGTTGAGTATCGCCTCGTCGGTGGCAGATACCCGGTCACCGGCATCTTCGCTGAGCTCCTCCAGTGCCGCCGCAAACCCCGCCGGCCGGTCGTCGTATCCGGCCTGGATCAGGAGCGCTGCAGCGAGGTCGTTGCGCCGGGCCGGAGAACCGTCACGACCGCGGGCCAGCCGCATTAGTTGAACCGCGCGCTCGCGGCTCAGCGGAGTGCCTTCGAGCAACGCACCCAGCGCCCGCTCGCGGAGGATTCGCGGCTCCTCACCGCCTGTCGCCGGCTGTCGCGCGACTGCCCGAGCCAGATCGGGCAGGTCGGCATGCCAGGCGGCGGCACCCGGCCGCCTGGCGGTGCTACATCCATCGAGCGAGCCGTTCGGCAGCTCGGCGAGGCCCCTCCCGGCACCGCTGAATCGCGGCAGCGGGGCCAGCACCCCGTCGATCGCTGCCAGGAGGTGCCGGTCGAGCCCACTCGCGTCCGGGGAAACGGCGGGACGACACGCCAGGAACACTCCCAACGCGGCAAGCGCGCAGCGGCGCACCAGCACGCGGCAGAGTCGTTCGCTTCCCCCGGGGACTAGTCCCCGCCAGGCACCTCGGGTGAGCAGTCGATGGTTTCCTCGATGGTCTGGCGCCCGCCGGGAAGCTCGTGGGCGGGCACCTCGATGGTGAGGTCCGAAGTTATGTTGGGCGTCGATGGGGCGTAGTCGAGCTCGTAGGCGAGAAACATCTCGTCCTGCTTACAGTGGCTTGGCGCCGAGCGGTAGCCCCAGCGGGTACGGACGAGGTGGTAGCTGGCGCTGAGGCCCCGGGCGGCGAGCATTGCATCGCCACGCGCCCCTGCCGCTGCGACGCCGATCTGCGGAGCCTCGCGAATGCCCGTCAAGCGGCGGTTGCCGAGTAAGATGCTAAAGCGCGGCGTCAGTCGGCGCTCGCACGCCGGAGCGGTAGCCAGCGTTGAGTCGGATTCCTGCGGAGCGCGCGCTCGGCAGACGGCGAGCACTGCCTCGGCCCCCTCGCCGAAGATTGGGATGGCATCCCCCGCGGCCGGCTGGTAGACACTGTCTACCTTCACGTAGGCGCACTTTTCCTCGGGACGAATGAGCTGGGCGGTCAGCTGGTCGAGACCCCGGGGGTCGGCGGGCACCCCGTTGATCGCGGTTCGCATCACCGTGAGCTTGTGCCAGGCGATGCTGCCGATGGATGGCGGAGCACCCACTGGCGGTGCGAGAAGGCTCTCGATCGCCTTTACTCCCACTAGACCGAGTGCCTGCCAACCCGCCTTGCCCGACCACACCGCGGGCACCCCGAGCGGTCGCCAGGACAGCGCCAGCGAGCCGCTGCCCTCATGTCGCGCGATGCAGACGTCCTCGGGGGACACCGCCGCCTTCCAGGCCGTGCTGGCGAGGAAGTCGAGATCGACACCGATCGCCTTGGCCGATCCCCCGCGATACCCGTAGCGCAGCGCTGGCCCGTCAGTGGCCTGCGGAGTGGCCAAGAATGCAGGAACCGGCGCCGCCGCGAGCTCCAGCACAGGCAACTGTGGCGGCTCACCCATGTCATCCAGCCGGAGGTCCGAGTACGAGACCCCTTGGACCTGCAGCGCTTGTGCCAGAGGATCGGACGCTGGCATGAGGCGAGGGTACTCGAGATAGATATCGGTCAACGCGCCCGGCTTGTCGGGCTTAGGGACCAGGGTGTCGGTCTCGAAGTAAGGATCGAAGAGCCCCGAGCTCTCGGAGTCCGAGGTGCCCCGGCTCATGCACAGCGGTACGTCGCCTGGCCGAAAGCCGCTCACGCCGACGAGGAAGGACTCCGCTGGTCCGAGCCCTGCCACGGAGAAGTATCGCCAGAATCCGGCGGTGGGGTACTCCTCGCCGCCGATTCGACTCGAGCCTCCGCACGCCAGCCTCAGGCGGGGGTTCAGGGGGCTACGCTTGGCATCGTAGATTCCACCCCACGTGGAGAAGGCGTTGACGCCGTAGCTGGGCTCCCCCGGATGCGCGCGGATGGCCTCCGGGTCGAACTTCCAGGGCGCCGAAAAATCGGCGACGCTTCCCTGGACCTTCTCTTTGGGGCCGTGAGCGAAGAGGTTGCAGCTCATCATCAGCAGGTAGCGGACGCCGCGGTCTCCGAGGGATAGCTTTCCGAGGGGGACTTTTTTGGCGAGGAATGCGTCGAAGCTTCCGACTTTGCCCTCGCCGGCGTAAAAGACCACCCGACCCGCTTCCAGCCCGTCGGGACCGGTGTCGCGCTCCTTCTGCGTGTCGGCCACCGTCTCGTCCCAGTAGGTGCGGTCGTAGTAGAGGTCGTGGGCAGCGAGGTGCAACTGCGTGGTTCTCCAGCTGCGCGGGGCGTGCAGCACGCTGCGGAAGCATCCGCAGTCCGGCCGGGTCGGTTGGCCCTGGCAGCCCAGCCCACAGCCACTGCGAAACTGGCTGGCGGTCTCCTGGCCACGCTCGTCACCGCCCACGACGGCAAGGTCGATGGCATTGCCCACCGAGGCCGAGGCGGCGAAGTCCGCGGGCGCATTACTGGAGCATCCGAGCGCCAGCGACAGGCAGAGCAAGCCGAGGGCTAATCGCACCGCCACCCGCATCCGCGGCTCAGTCGAGTCAACGCGATGCGGCTCGCATCCCCTTGATGGGGCACTTGTCTCCGCCGAACTCCCCCGTCCTGAGCGCGGGGAAGTAGTAAGGAGGATTGCTCGTCCTCGCTGCCGATGGGGCCAGGGAATAGAACCAGCGGAAGGTCTCGAAGTGAGTGTCATGACCGCAGGAGCCTCCCGGTTGGTAGGGCTCTGCCAGGGCCTCGTCCGTCTGGTTGAGGACCTGGATCACGAGCGGCTGCGATGAGTCCGCCGGCCCCACCACGAGCGGGCCGGCAGCGGCGCCGAGGTCCACCTCGACCTGGCCCGTGAGCCCCGCCTGCTTGACGATCACCTCCTCGGCAAGCTCGACGTCGTTCGCGGCGGCTCCCGGCACGCCCATCAGTTCCGAGGGGAGCCTGAAGGTGAACTTGCGCTGGCCGCATTCGGGCGTCGGCCGCGCTGTAACCTCACCTTGATCGATCAAGACGGTGGCAGAAAGACGGGGATCGGTCGCCGTGAGGGTGGGGTCTAGCTCGTCGAGCGCCTGGATGGCAGCTTGGCCTGTCGGCTTTACCGCGCGCGCCGAGATCACCTGGGTGGCGGTCGCGAGAGTGCCGAGGTTCGTGGTCGGCGGCCCGGTTGCACTGGTCACGAACCGCGCTTCGCTGTTCTTCGGCAGAACGAAGTCGGCGCTCACGTCGAACCCTGACGGTCCCGAGACCACCTTGGCGTTGTGGAAGCGCAGCCGGGCGCGATGTGGCGGGAAGTGCAGCTCCAGCCAATCCTTGACGGGGACGCCCGGTGGCGGCTTGACACCGGGCGGCAGGTCGCCGACGGCGGGATTGGCGGGATCGTAGTCGGCGTCCACGAGCAGCGCCTTCACGTCCGACCCCTCGTCGACGAAGGCCGTGAGACCGTAGAAGTCGATTTCGAGGTTGAACGGGGCGACTGCCTCGGTCGCCGCCGCAGGGGCTGCCGTTGAGAGTCTCTCTTCCTGCCCCTTGCAGGCGAGCAGGGGGCAGAGCGCAAGCAGCAGAAGCATTCTCGCTCTCAAGATGGATTCCCTCCCCTTTTCGATGCTCCGGGCACCGCCGAAGCAGTGGTAAACACAGCCCACTAACCGCCACGGCGGCACCGTGTCGTCACCTCGTAGGAGGCCCAGGCGTGTGCGAGGCTGCAGATTCGAGGTGGCCATTCTACGCCGCTTGTGCCTAACTGCCGCCGGTCGCCGCGTCGACCCCGTCAGTCTGGCGCCAGCTTGGTCGCCAGGACGATGTCCCGTACGTCCCGCAGGAGCGGCCCGTCGCCCTCGTGGCCGTCGCCAGCCCGGAGGCGACCGATCGGCTGATCGGCGAGTCGCTGGCGGCATTGCTCCCGCCAGATCGTGCCGTCGCTGCGCAGGCCCCAGTACTCCACGTATGTTCCATCCGAGCGCACCACGTTCGGGTGCACCTTGAGGAGCCGAGAGAGCAGGGGCCTCTCGGTGTCGTCGTCGCAGAACTGGCGCAGCTCGTCGCGATCCACGAGGTGACCGTAGTTGTAAGGGCCGGGCACCTGCAGCTCGATTAGGTCGTGACGCAGGCTCAGTGCCTTCAGCACGTTAAGCCGCCCAGACGTCCAGGCGCGACGCTCGAGACTGGGATCGACGTCGACGCTCGCGAGAAGGCGGTTCTTGATCGCCTGCGGGTCGTTCTCTCCGAGCGACCTCACCAGCGCCGCGGCGAAGGTCACGATCGCCGTGGCCACCGACGTCCCGTACGCCTCGACATCGTGGCCGTCGGCATCGATGGTGGCGACCCGACAGCCCGGCGCGAGCAGGTCGACGTACTCGCTCGAGTAGTTGGAGAACTGGGCCCAGGCGCCGACGTTGTCGTGGGCTCCGACCGTGAGCAGGCGAGCTGCGAGGGCGCCTGCGCGACCACCCTGAGCCGCGGGATAGTAACCCGTGGTTGCCAGGTTTTGTCCTCGCGGGGCGTTGCCGGCGGCCACGACGAAGAGGGTCTTGCTGCTGGTCTCCATGGCGTCGAAGGCCGGTTCCGCAGGCACCGTATCAGCGAGGCTCATGTTGACGATCGCCGCTCCCTGCTTATCCAGGTACTTGATCGCCGGGTAGAGGTTGCTGGCCGAGACCGGCATGGGCCGCGTGGCGTCCGAGAAGTTGACGATCTTCAACTGGATCGAAGGAGGGAAGCTCGCGTTCTGTGCGCGCACCCAGTCCGGGCCGCCGAGGACGAGCGACGCGATCTCGGTCCCGTGGTGCCGTTCGGGGTCAATGGCGTAGGGTGACACCCAGCCGGCCTGGCTGGGGCCGTTGAAGTTGATGCCGTAGGAACCAGAAGTGGTGCCCTGCCCGCCGCCGTTGACCTCGGCCTCGGTGGCCGCAAAGAACCGGGTAGCGAAGAAGGGTCCGCCTATGCCGCCGACACCGGTGTCGATGATGCCGACGAGGGCGGTCGTCGCTTGCGGCCCGGCGGCGCTGGCCTCGGCGGCCAATCGTGCTGTGAGCGCGTCGAGGTCGAGCGGATAGGGTGAGGAGGGCGGTCCGCAGTCGGGCGTGCCGCTGGCGTCCTTCTCGGTCACGAACTTGACGTAGTCGTACTCCGCCGGCGCCCGCGGCGGCTCGGTGTTCTCGGCGAGAGGCGCCAAGGCGCCCCGCAGCGTCGTCGAAAACGTGCTCAGGACAGCTTGCAACTGCTGCGCCTCCTCGCCGGAGCTTCCTTCCCGGCGCAGGACGAACGGCCGAGCGTTGGCGCTGGGGAGGAAGATCTGGTGGTCGACCGGCAGATTGTGGGCGAAGGCGTCGGTCGTGCTCCAGCGGCCGCTCGCGTTGTTGAGCTCGAAGGTTTGCCGCACCGTGCGCGGTCCGTGGTCGATGTAGTGTTCGCGCAGGAGCTGCTCGAGCGTGTCACCGGTCACCACCTTCACCGGGGAAACCTCGACGCAGAACGGGAGGGCCACCGCGGTGCCCGGCCTGATCTTCCGCTCCAGGCTGTCGCCGCCGTTGAGCTCGAGCATCCGTTGCGAGAGCAGGGCGTCGGTCTTCGCCCCTTGGCTGCCACAGGTCACCCGCAGCATGTCACGGAGCGTCGTGCCTGGAGCCGTCGCGGTCTGCCACGTAGGCTCGCCGAGCCGACCCAGCTCGACGCGCACCTCTTCGGGAAGGCTCGCCAGGCCGCGAACTAGGAACGCGGGCTCGGAGTCGGCGCGTGCGAGGGAGGGGAGCAAGAGCAGCCCGCACGTCGCGCGAGAGATTGCTCGGAACGGCGTCATCGTGGCCCTTCAGAGCGCTTTCGAGACCTTGGCGATGGCCGCCGTCGCCACGCCACGGTTGGCGCCGGCCGTAGACGTGCAGCCGCCGTTGGTGTGGACAGCGAGGACCTTGCCGTCGGCGTCGCGCACCGCCGAGCCCGACGAGCCGCCGAGCGTGTCGATGTCGTCGTAGTAGACGTTGGTGCCTGCCGCGCGCCAAACGTGTCCCGCGGCGACTTTCTTGGGTAGGCCATCGGGATGCTGCACCACTCCCACGAGCTCGAGGGGAAGCGCCTCGCGAGTGGCCACCTGGGCCGCGGGGTAGAGGTCCGTGGCCTGCTTGCCAACGGTGTTGGGCCCGAGCTCGACGATTGCGTAGTCGAGCCCCCCGTTGCGGTGCTCGACGAGGCGGGCGATAGGAAAGACGTCGGGCCTGCGCAAGGCGCCGGTCGCGCCGTTGACCTGATAGCGGATGTTCACCACCTGCAGCTTGGCGAGAACGTCGGGTGCCGCGTACTGCTGCGCACCATCGGCGACGTAGGTGAACGGGGACGTCCACCCGAACCTGCCATTTTGCACGTCGAGACAATGCCCGGCGGTGAGCACCAGGTTGCCGGCGATCAAGGTGCCGCTGCACCACCGCTCCCCGGCCACGTTACCGGGCGTGTAGCCGGGCAGCTGCGCGGTGATTGCCGCAGTGTCGCGCCATTGCAGCTGGACGGTCGACGCCTCGTGCGCCGCCACGAATGACTTGCTCACCGCGTACGAGCCGTCGTAGGTCTCGACATCCTGGAAGTCGGTGCTGTGGCCGCAGATGTCCTGAGCCTCGACCCCATGTGGCCACGGTAGGGCCGGGCGCGCGTCGACACCCGGGGAGGCATCCTCAGCGTGCGTGGAAGCCCCCCCGGCCACCATGAGCGCGAGCAGGGCTGCGATCGACCAATGAGTCATGACTCTTCTCCCTCTTGGTGAATCGGTAGTGGTGCTACTTGCTGCCGGTCGCCGCTGGCTTGGTGGTCGTGTCGGGCTTCTTGAACGGATTGCTGCTCAGGTTCAGGCTGAGCCCGACGAAGAACGTGCTGCGCGTTTGTTTCTCCACCAGCTGGTCGGCGGCGACGTCAGCGTCGAGCAGCGTTCCGTTGTCACCGGCGCGGTACTGCCCGCGCAGCCGCGTCTGCTTCGACATCGCGACGCCGGCCACCAGGCCGATGTTCTGCGCCAGAGTGAAGTTGAGGGCGAGGCCCACGGCGGGCTTGTCGCCGTCGAACGAGAGAGCACCGGCGAGGCTGGTGGCGAAGCCGAGCTTCCACTGCGGCGAGAACAACCGGTAGTTGACCAGCAACAAGCCGGCCGGCTCCCAGGGAGAGCCGCGGCGCTTCTCTCGGATGACGAACTTTCCGGCGGCGTTCTTCTCGGTGAAGAAATCCTCGCTGCCGTCTTGCAGATAGGAGAAGCCGTAGGTCTGGAAGAAGCGCGAGGGCTCGGGGCCCTTGAATACGAAGGTGGCGGTCTCCCATTCGCCCTGGTTGTTGGGACGACGGACCACGATCTCGAGCGTGGTGCCCGACTCGATCTTGGCTTCGATGACTCGACCCCACAATGTGGCTGCGATGGCGCCATCTGCGGCGCTCTTGGCGGCCGCGGCCGCGTCCTGTTCGTCCGCCTCGTTGCAGGTCCCACCCGCTTCAAAGGCGCGGATGGCAACGACTCCTTTGGCCGCGTCCTCCTCCGAGTCGACCAGCCACAGTTGGGCGGCGAGCTGGCGCAGCCTGGCGCACTCGCCGGTGCCGGGCGCGACGAGCTCAGGAGCCTGGATCCCCGCGACGTCGAGCGGGGGGGCGAGCGAGCGCGTGGTGGTCCAGGCGATGTCGTAGGACCTCCCGGGGACGAGATCCGCAAAGCTGATCGTGAGATCACCCTCGTCGACATGGAACGTGTAGACGCTTTGACTGGCCTTCGCGGCGAAGCGGTGGCCGGCGAGGGAGATGCGGTCGGGCTCGCTCGTCGCATGCTCCTTCTTGAGTGCATCGAGAGCGGCCTGGAGCAGGTCCTGCGCTGACTGTGGTGCCTTCGCGTCGGTGGCAGTGGCGGGGGGCGGGGCGGGCTTGGCGGCTTCGGTGGCGGCGGCAACGGGGCCGAACGCCGACGCGGACAAGGCGCCAGTGAGGCCTGCAACTAGGCAGAAACGGCGTAATCCCATCCTTCCTCCCGGTTCGGGCGCCGCGGCTAACGCCGGGGTGCGAGTTCACTGCCTTCTGACAAAGCAATGGACGGACACCGCGGTGGAGTTCCGCCGCCTCGCGCGCTGGGGCAGCAGCCGAGTGGGATTGGAGCCTAGAGAGGAGGCAGCGGCCCGGATCTCTGTCGCTCGCCGTCAGGCACGATCGTGGCGACGTATCGACCGTTCGCCTACGATACGACCACCGCGCCCGTCCTCGACTCTACCCGTGGTCTCGGCCTCCGGAGCCGCGGCTTCTTCCCCTGCGAGCACGGGCTCTTCGACAAACGACTGACGTACGAGCCGGCGAGCCGTGTGCCGCTGAGCGAAAGAGGAGCATCAAGGCCGCGCGAGCGGCGCCGCACCCATGACCGTGTCCTTCAGCAAAGCAATCGGCGACGGGCCACTTGGCGGCATCGGCTTGGATAGATTGCAGGTTGGCGGTCGTCGGAGCTCCGATGCTGAAGACCTGACCCGGAAGAGCGGCTTGCTGGCGCCGCTGGTGACCCGCGAGACCACCCAGGAGCTCATCCGCGCGCTGGCCTACCCGGAGCTCGCTCTCGCCTCGGAGGAGATCCAGGTCGTTCTCGGCGAGTACCTGCCATGGGTGGAGAGCGTCAAGGTCGATGCACGGGCGACGCGCGAGTTGCCGACGTGCCGGGATCCCGCCGACCAGATCTTCCTGGAGTTGGCTGCGGCCGGGGCGGCCGAAGCGCTGATCACAGGCGACCGCGCCCTCCTCGACCTAGTCTCCCTGACTTCCCTCGCGATCCTCACCCCGGCCGAGCTGCGGGATCGGTTGAGATGAAGTTGCGCACTTCAATGCGCGGGCTGAGCTCGAGGCCCGTGTCCAGTGGATTGCCCAATCCGGTGCTTCCGGCGCCCGCCCGCAGCGCGGCGAGCTTCCTTGGAAGCCTTGTTTCGACGCTCACGGCCCTGGCGCTGAGGTGCAGGGCGAGCCTCGCCGCGGGCAACTGCCGCGCGAGCCCTCGCCCCACGAAGGCGGCGCGCGTTGCCTTCTCGTTCCCGCACTCGCCTCGCCGCGGTTCGCCGCGAGAACGGCGAGGTGAGGACCGCCCTTGTGCCAGACCCTTGGGAGAGTCACACTGGCGGGGTGAGACCCACCGCGCAATCCCCTGCCGTGCCCGGGTGCGGCGCTGCCGGTCGCATCCTCGTCGCGCTTGCGGCGGCGCTCCTGGTCGCTCGCGGCGCGGCGGCGCTGACTCCAGCCGAGATGGAGCCGCACCGAAAGACCATCGAGGACATCCAGGCCGTCGGAAGCGCTGTCATGTCGTGGCTCTCCGATCAGGTGGCCCTGGTAGCCTCACCAGAGGGACCGGCGGCGGCGGCCTGCAAGGTCGACCTGGCGGACTATTCGGCGGTGAGCGCTGCCGAGCTCGTCTCGGTGCTGGTTCCCCAATACATCGCCGCGATTCCGCTGGTCGATGGCTGGGGCAACCCGTACGACTACTACCTCGAGGCCGGCGATCTCACCTCGCGGCACCTCGCGCTCATCCGCAGCGGCGGCTCCGACGGCGTATTCGAGGGCTCGAGCTACGTCTGCGGCGACGTCAGCACGCTGGCCGAGGACATGGTTTGGGCGGACGGCTACCGCATACGCCGGCCGGGAACCGACCTCATCGACCTGCGGCAGCGTCAGGTGCGGCTCTACGGGGACGTCCGCAACGTCGGAACCGCGATGGCTTCATGGTTCACCGACCAGGTCGCGCGGCCCGCCTCACCGCTCGCCACCTCGACGGTCGACCTCGGGCTGTACACCCCGATCAGCGCCGGCGATCTGGCGCAACTTCTCGTTCCGCAGTACATCCTCTGGGTGCCGGCGAATGATCCCTGGGGCTTGCCCATGGACTACTACCTCGACCGTACAGACTTCCTCGGCCCCCAGGTCATGGCCGTCCGCAGCCGCGGTCGCTTCGGCGTCGCAGAGGGGGAGGTCTACACCATTGGCACCTTTCCCGCCGGCGAGCTCCAGCGGGACACGGTGTGGACCGACGGCGTCTTTGCGCGCAGCCCGGACGATCTCGGGGCGCTGGTGTTCCTCGACGACTTCGAGGGCGGCGACCTGCGATTCTGGTCTGCGGCGGCGCTCGCCGACGAGGCCGGAGCGGTCGCTCGCTGAGGACGTGCGAGCGTCCCCGCGAGCGCCCGCCTTCCCCACCCCGTCAGCCCCTAGCCCGCGGGACTCGGCGTAGGGAATATCGTGCCTGTCGCTTGCGCAGCCAGGCGTTGGGCGCCCACCGGGCTCGCCTACGCGGTCATCCACGCGGTCAACAAGCAGGGCGCGCAGGTGCTCCAACAGGAGCAGAAGGCCGGGCTCGACCCTGCGACCGCGTCGCTGTTTCTCGGGGAAGTCCTGCAGGCGAAGTCAGAGGACGGCGACCTGCTCCTCCCCATCCTGAAGTGGGAAGAAGCGACACTCAGCGGGCTCGGCAGGCGGCTCTTGGCGGGCCGAGGGAATTCCTCTCCGGTGGCAGCGCGTCGCTGGGCAACAGCCTGCTTCTCTTGTCGCTCCTGCGCGAGGGTGAATCGACGTCGAGCCCAAACTGGGACGTCTCCTCAAGGAAGAGCTCGACGCTCTCGGGCGCAGCAGGGACCCGCAGCTGCTGCGCGCTCGCATCGACGAATGGTTGCGCTTCTATCCCGAGAGCAGCGTCCCTCCTCGGCCTTGGATGACGTACTACGCCGCTGCAGCGCTGACGAGCGCGCGATCCTTCTGACCGGCGCATGGCACCGCGGTCTCTGGCGGTCTCTCGGGCAGTGCCACTGCCTCGCCGGCGTCGGGCAGCTCGGTTCTGGCCGTGCCCGGTGCCCTGTCGCGCCAACACGCGAACGGATCAGCGAAACCTCCGGCCGTCGCCTGCGTATGATGGATTACATCATATGGATCGCACGCCCATGCCTCCTGCCCCCAACGACTTCCTCCCGCTCAAGCCTGTCGAGCTCCACCTCCTGCTGGCGCTGGCTGACGGCGACCTCCACGGCTACGGCCTCACGCTCGCCATCGCCGAGCGAAGCGAGGGGCTGATCCGCCTCGCGCCGGGGAACCTGTACCAGGTCCTCAAGCGCCTGCTCGCCAACGGTCTCGTGGCGGAGGCACCGCGATCGGCCTCGAGCGACGACCACCGGCGTCGGCTCTATCGTCTCACTCCGCTTGGCGGCCGCGTCGCCGCCGCCGAGCTCGAGCGGCTGCGGGCGCTGACGACGTCGTCGACGGCGCAAGCGCTTCGCAAGCGGTGGGCGACGTGAGACAGGCGACCACCCGGCTCGCGCGACGCCTCTACGCGGCGCTCGTCAGGCTCTACCCCGCCGAGCTCCGCGGCCGCTTTGGCGACGACATGCGGTCGCTCTTCGACGATCAGATCGCCGCCGCCGCGCGCGCCGGGGGCCTCGGCGTCGCACGACTGGTCGTCCGCACGCTCGGCGCGACGGTGGTCAGCATTGCCTCCGAGTGGCGCGAGTCGTTCGCGCCGGTCCCCGCATCGTCCGCCACGCACTCCCGAGGAGACGGCATGATCTCGAGCATCGCGTCCGACATTCGCTACGCCGCGCGCAGTCTGCGCCAACGGCCGCTCTTCACGCTGGTGGCGATCGTGGTGATCGCGGTCGGCACGGGCGCGGTGACGACGATCGCCAGCGCGATCAACGCCATGATCCTGCGGCCCCTTCCTGGCGTGACGGATCCGGACCGCCTCATCGCGTTCGATCGCCGCAGCGCCGATGGGCGTGAAGGCGCGTCGGCCTCGTACGGTCTGTACCAGCGCCTTCGCGATCGCGCGCATGCGCTCTCCGACATCGCCGCGTGGAGCAAGACGGACCTCAATCTGTCGACCGGCGGCGCCGGCACCACGGTCTACGGCAACATCGTGAGCGGCAACTTCTTCGCGGTGCTCGGGCTGCGTCCCGCGGCCGGACGCTTCTTCCTGCCCGAGGAGGACGCCGTGCCGCTCGCGCATCCGGTCATCGTCGTCTCCTACCCGTACTGGAGCGTGCACCTCGGCGGCGACCGCGCCGCCATCGGCAAGCCGCTCGTCGTCAACGGCCGGCGCTACACGCTCATCGGAGTCGCGCCGCGGGGTTTCCACGGCGTGTTCTCGCCGATCCGCGTCGACGCGTGGGTGCCGCTCGCCATGCAGCCGCACCTGCGCCCGCAACGCGATCTCGCGGACGCGACCTGGCTGTGGACGTTCGGCCGCCTGCGCCCCGGCGCCACACGCCAGGCCGCGCGCCGGGAGCTGACGTCCCTGCTCGGCGAGTACGCGAACGAAACGGGCCAGTATCGCGACTACGTGACCACACGGATCTGGACCGGCTTCACCCTGCCCGAGGACGCGCATGCCATGTTCCTCTCGTTCGCCGCCGTGCTGCTCGGCGCCGCCGGCCTCGTGCTCCTGATCGCCTGCGTGAACGTCGCATCGATGCTCTCGGCGCGGGCCATGGCGCGCCGGCGCGAGATGGCGGTGCGCGTTGCGCTGGGCGCCGGCCGCGGGCGACTGATCCGCCAGCTGCTCACCGAGAGCGTGATGCTCGCCGGCGCCGGCGCGGCCGGTGGTGTTGCGCTGGCGTCGATCGCGACCGCGCTGCTGGAGTCGTTGCCGCTGCCGGTCGACCAGTCGCTCATGCTCGAGCTCACGCCCGATCCGCGGGTGCTCGCCTTCGCGGCGGCGCTGTCGCTGGTGACGGGGATCGTGTTCGGGCTGGTGCCCGCGCTGCGCGGCACCGACGTCGCCGTCGCCACCCGCCTGCGCGGTGAGTCGGCGGCGAGCGCCGGTGGCAAGCGGCTGGTGAGCAACACGCTCATCGTCGTCCAGCTGGCGCTGTCGGTCACGCTGCTGGTGACCGCGGGTCTCTTCGTGCGCTCGCTGGTGGTCGGCAATGCGATCGATCCCGGGTTCGTCATGCGCAACGTCGCCACCCTCGAGCTCAACACGGAGTCCTGGGGCTACACGCCCGCCGAGGGGCGGGCGTTCTACCGAGAGCTCCGGGAGCGCACCGCGGCGTTGCCGGGCGTCACCGCCGTCTCGTCGACCAACGTCCTGCCGCTCGCGATGCAGGGCAGCAAGACGCGCATCGACGCGAGCCCGTTCGGCGAGTCGCCCGAGCTCCGCGTCTCGATGTCGGCGATCGACCCGGGCTATTTCACCGTGCTCGGCATTCCGCTACTGCGCGGCCGCGCGATCGAGCCCGCCGACGACGAGAACGCCGCGCCGGTGGTGGTGATCAACGAGACGCTCGATCGGCAGCTCGCGGGCACGCAGGGCGGATCCGCCGTCGGCCGCAGCTTCGGGCTCGGCACGACGCGCGTGACGGTCGTTGGCGTCGCCCGCGATGCCAAGTACGACGACCTGTCGCGGACGCCGCCCGTGGTCTTCGTGCCGCTGGCGCAGCAATGGGTGTCGACGCAGACGCTGCTCCTGCGCACCGCGGGGAAGCCGAGCGCCATGGCGCCGGCGATCGACCGGGTCCTGCACGACATCGATGCTCACGCGCCGCATGCCGTCGTCGTGCCGATGGAGTCGGCGACGTCGATCGTCCTGCTGCCGCAGCGCGTGGCCGGCGGCTTCACCGGGGTGCTCGGCGCCATCGGGCTGCTGCTTTCGGCGGTGGGCCTGTACGGCACGATCGCTTACTCCGTCGGTCGCCGCACGCGCGAGATCGGCATTCGCGTCGCGCTCGGCGCCCATGACAGAGCGGTGTCGGCGATGGTCCTGCGGGAGGGGATGTCGCTCGCCGTCGTCGGCCTGGTGGTCGGCCTCGTGCTCGCGGCGGCGGCGACGCGCGTGCTGCGGAGCTATCTGGTGGGCGTCAGCCCGCTCGACGCGCTCACCTTCGGCGCCACCGCGGCGCTGCTCATGCTGGTCACGCTCGCCGCGTCGTACCTCCCGGCTCGACGCGCGGCGGCCATCGATCCGGTGCGGGCGCTGCGGTCGGAGTAGCCCGGCCCTGCTGCGTGCTTCTACCGACCCATGCCGTCTCTGCGGGCGTGGGGGGCCGCCTTCGCTACTTTCCAGATCGGCCCCTGGTCGAAGTCACCACTCGGACCCTCCAGAGCGCTTTCTGCTGAGACCCTCGCCGCCTTGGCAGTGCCAGCCGCTTCGCAGCAAGGCGCCAGCCCTGCAGCGAGTTGCGGTTGGCTCGCTAACTCACTGAGCAGCAGCCGCTTCCGAAGAGGTTGGCAGTGCGTCACGAAGGAGGAATCCGATGGACTGATCGTTGGACAGAGATCGGAGACCTCTGGGTCTCGAAGGCCAGCGGGTGAGAGTCCCGCCCGGGGAGTTGTCGGTACACCCCGGTAGCCACCGGAGCAGTCGATGCGGGTGACCGTCCGGCTGAAGCCTCCGGAACACCTGGAGCAAGTCCAGGGGCGACCGTGCAGGCCGTAACGCGAGTGAACCCTGAGAAGGCCCCGAAAGTTTCTCGCTGGAGCCGACCCTCCTGCCATAAGGGGAAGGCCGATGGGCGGCGGGGGAGCAACCGACCGGTGAACCCGTCGTTACCAGCCGGGGTAGTGGGGGCGGCATGTGCGGAAGGTCTTCGAGGCAACGTGAGAGACCCACGTCGATGGCGGGCTGCGACCGCCAACCGAGGAGACGGAAACGCCGTCCTCGGGTCGTCGTGGGAGTCGGAGGGGCTCGTAGTACCGACGAAGCCGGGTAATGCCGGTGGAGGGAAGGGGCCCTGGTTCTGGCGCGCTTCGGATGGAGGCGAAGAGCGGGATTGACATGAGTCTAGAACCCGATCAAGTCGAGCGACTCCGGAAGAAGCTTTACGAGAAGGCCAAGCGGGAGCCTGGCTACCGTTTCTATGGAGCTACCCCGGTTTGGTGGACGGGTTAGGGCTTTCGGCCAAGTCTTATCAGAGACCGCTCGCTCCGTCGCCGTGGCCGGAGGGCTGTGGGAATCGCGCAGCGATTTCCAAGGGGGGTGGGAGGGTGCCGGGGGATGGGAGGGGGTGGCAGCCTTCCACGCCCCGGCAGGCCTCCGGCCGGGGTGATGGGGGTGCGGGGGAGGAGGGGGCGATTTCCACAGGATGGGCAGGCTGATCGGGTCCCTGTGGCTCGTATCTCGTACCTCGGTCCACCTCGCCGGCATTCTGCGAGCCTGGGGGACCGATCTGACTCGGATCAGACGTGCTCTCGAGCCGTCTCTCGAACTCGGCGGGGCTGACCTGGCCCAGTGCCGAATGGCGGCGGTGCGGGTTGTACCAGCCCTCTATGTACTCGAAGACCGCCATCCTCGCTTCGGCCTGGGTCTGGAAGCACCGCCGATCGATGAGCTCGCATTCCAGTGTGGCGAAGAAGCTCTCGGCCATGGCGTTGTCGAAGCAGTCGCCGACCGAGCCCATGGAGGGCTTGACTCCGATCTCGCCGCACCTCTGACCGAAGGCGACCGAGGTGTACTGGGTACCCTGGTCGGAGTGATGGATCACCTGGGTCGGACGCCGCTGTCCGCTCGCCATGTTCAGCGCCTCGAGCACCAGCTCGGCGCGCAGGTGGGTGGCCATCGACCAGCCGACGATCCGGCGACTGCAGACGTCGAGCACCATGGCCAGGTAGAGGAACCCTGCCGAGGTAGGGATGTAGGTGATGTCGGCGACCCACAGCCGATTCAGCCTCTGCGCGCTGAACTCCCGGCTCACCAGGTCCGGTGCTGGCTGAGCTTCCTTGTTTCTCAAGGTGGTCCGCACTCCGCGTCGACGACTCACTCCGGCCAAGCCGGCGTCTCGCATCAACCGACCGACGCGCTTGCGCCCGACTCGTTGCCCCTCGGCAGCCAGGTCGGCGTGGATCCGCGGCACGCCATACGTCCCCCGCGACCGTCCATGCGAGGCCGCTATCTTCTCGGTCAGCACCGCGTCGGACTTGGCCCGCTTCGATGGCGGTCGGTGCCGCCGTGCGTAGTACCCGCTGGTGGACAGACCGAGCACTTGGCACATCGTGGTGATCGGGTAGTCGGCCTGGTGTCGCTTCACGAGTTCGAAGACCTCGGAGGTATCGAATCCGTCTCCCGAGCAAACCAGGCCGCGGCTTTTGAGAGGATCTCTCGCTCCAGGCGCAGCTGCTTGTTCTCGCGACGCAACCGCGTGAGCTCCTCGCGCTCACTGGTGGTCAGCCCGTCCTTCCGCAGCCCCTCGTCGCGGTCGGCCTGCCGCACCCAGTTCCCTATCGACTGGGCGGTGGGCTCGAACTCCTTGGCCAGCTCCTCAGGCGTGCGACCCGCCCTCACGAGCTCGACCATCTGTCGCCGGAACTCCGGCGCGTACGGCAAACGTGTCTTCGGCATCTGGACTCCTTCACCCAATGGTGAGGTGTCCACCAAACCGGGTCAACTCCACTACTCGCTGTACGACAAGGTGTGCTGGCCGGAAGCGCTGTCCCAGGCCTACGCCAAGGCGAAAGCCAACGGTGGGGCGCCCGGGGTGGATGGAATCCGATTCGAGGACATCGAGGAGTACGGCGCGCAACGGTGGCTGGGCGAGCTCCGAGAGGAGCTCGTGGAGGAACGCTACTGTCCGCAGCCGGTGCGGAGAGTGCTGATCCCCAAGCCCGGCGGTGGTGAGCGGCCCCTCGGGATTCCGACGATTCGGGACCGGGTGGTGCAAACCGCAGTCGTGCTGTTTCTCGAGCCGATCTTCGAAGCAGACTTCGAGGACAACGTCTACGGATACCGCCCTGGTCGCAGCGCTCACGACGCGCTGGGCGAGGTGCGCGAACGACTGTATGCGGGTCAGACCCACGTCGTGGACGCCGACATCGTCCAGTACTTCGACCAGATCCCCCACGGGGACCTGCTGAAGTCAGTGGCGCGACGCATCGCCGACGGGAAGATCCTGCGACTCATCAAGCTGTGGCTGAAGTCCCCGGTGGAGGAGCGAGATGGCTCCGGCCGTGGGCGGAGGACTGGCGGCAAGAAGAGCAAGCGGG
Source organism: Thermoanaerobaculia bacterium (assembly GCA_963837455.1). Classification (GTDB taxonomy): domain Bacteria; phylum Acidobacteriota; class Thermoanaerobaculia; order Multivoradales; family JAIOJS01; genus DASYQD01. The sequence goes on from CAWINM010000001.1 coordinate 1,960,686, forward strand.
GGACTCCGCAGGGCGGGGTGATCTCACCCCTGCTGGCCAACATCTACATCAATCGCCTGCTTCGTCACTGGCGCGAAACGGGGGCGGCCGAGCGCATGGGGCAGATCGTCTCCTACGCTGACGACTTCGTCATCCTCTGTCGAAGCCAGCGCCAGGCTCGCGAGAGCTTGGTGCTGGTCTCCCGGTGGGTGTCGCGCCTCGGTTTGACGATCCATCCGGAGAAGACCCGGCTGTGCTACGTGCGGGACGAGCCCTTTGACTTCCTGGGGTACACCTTCAAGTCCACGGTGCGGATCCACACGGGCCAGCGGGTCTTGACGGCGGTGCCCGCGAAGAAAGCTCGGCGTCGGCTCAAGGAGAAAGTCAACACTCTGCTGCATCGGGGCAACCCGACGCCGTGGCCGGAGCTGTGCGGGAGGCTCAACCGCCTACTGGCGGGCTGGGCCAACTACTTCAGCATCGGTTGGACGGGCGAAGCGGACGCCGCCCTCTGGTGGCACACCTACCGCCGGGTTCGGCGATTCCTCTGCAAGCGGCACAAGCTCCGTGCGCAAGGGAGCAGTCGATTCAGCGTCGCCGAGGTCTACGGCCCTGCCGGAGTCCTCGATCTGAGGCTCTATCGAAAACGGTGTCGCGCCGCGCATGCCCCCTCGTGAGAGCCAGTCCGAGAGCCGGATGCGGGAGACCCGCACGTCCGGTTCGATGAGCGGGGACGGGAAACGGAGCCATGGGGCGCAGTGAGGCACTGGCACATCGCCGAAAGGCGCCGGCAACAGCTACCCGCGTCGCCTACCGCCACCGCGCCCGTCCTCGACTCCACCCTCGATGGGGGGCCCCTCCACTCGGGCGGGCGCTCGAGTCTTTCGGGCTTGACGCTTGAGTTAGCGTCTGCTAAATCTGTCGCGTACTGCCGTTCTACATGCTCGAGAGCGATCCTTCCGCCAAGAGGGAGATCCTCCGCGCGGCCCTCAAGCTGTTCAGCGAGCGAGGTCTCGCCACGACCACGATCAGGGACATCGCCGCCGAGAGCGGGTACACCAACCCGGCGATGTACAAGCACTTCCGCAGCAAGGAGGAGCTGGCCCTCTACCTCTTCGAGAGGTGCCATCGGCGCCTCTGGACGCGCTGCCAGGCTGCCATCGCCGGCGGCCGGACCTTCGAGGAGAAGTTGGAGCGCTATGTCACGGAGCTCCTGACGCTCGTCGACGAGGACCCGGCGGCCATGGCCTTCGTCTCCGAGAACGCCCGTGTGCTGTGGCCGAGGTCGGGAGCGGCGGTTCGGCGACAGACGATGATCGAGCTGGCGCGGTCGGTGATGGTCGCGGGCGCCGCGACCGGCACCGGCAAGAAAGGGTCGGGGATCCCCCCCGAGAAGATCGCGGCGGCGAGCGTCCAGGGCTCGTCTTGCTGGGGCCGACAGGGGACGGCGGTGGTGACTCGAGGGGCGGGCCGTGGCACGCGAGGCTCAGAACGTTGCCCGCGCACCATGTCCTCGGCTCCTGGGCGGGCTCATAACCTCGAGGAGGGACGGCCATGAGATTGCGTACGCTGCTACTCGCCGCGGTGACCGGGCTGCTTGCGATCGTCAGCACCGCGAGTTCGCCGCTCGATGCGCAGAGCGGTTGCCACACCAACACGTATCTCTGCGGCCAAGACCCCTGCATGAGGTGCCAACGGTGGTTCTGTTGGACCGAGCTGTCCGATGGCACCCTAGTCACGTGGGCAGGAGAGGACTCCTGGGATTGTTTCTGGAACGTCTGACCAATGCAAAGACCTCTACGCATCCTGTCGCTGCTCCTCGTGTGCGCCGCGACAGCCGGCGCCGCGGCCCCAGGGACGCTCCGACCGATCGCGGTCACCCGGTTTCTCGCCTACGGTGGGGGTGGCGCTCGCTTTCTGCGCACGGACAGCAAAGGGCACCTCTATCTCCTGATTCCAAAGACGCTGACCGTCGTCCCGATCTCCGCGGGTGCACCGGTCGCAAAGGGCCAAATACTACTCAAGGCACCCAGCCCGCTCGGAACTGTCATCGATGCTGCGGTCTGTTCCGGCCCCGACGACTGGGTCATGCTCACCTGGAGCCCGGAGCCAACCGTTCGTCTCTTCATGAATGGTGAAGAGCAATCGATTCATCAACCGGAGTGGAGCTTGACCGGCGTCGCTTGCCCGGGTGGTACCCCCGCCGTGGCAGTCGAACCTGCGCAGCCCGGCGTCGGCGCGCCGGGGCCTCTCCCAACCACTCCGCCGGCGCTCATGTTGCGCTGGGACGGCGAACGCTGGGCGCCCTACGTCGATCGGCTGCTGGATCTTCGCGGCAAAGCCAACGGTCTTGACTTCGTGTACAAATCCCTGGCGGCCTCCGAGGTCGTCACCACCATCGACCACCGGGGCCGGCTCTGGGTCGGGCAGTCTGGTTTCTACAACGTGCGTCGGATCACGTCATCGGGCCGCGTCGACACAACGCTCGAGTCCGGCCCCATGGAAGTGAAGGTGCGCGAGCAGCCCGACGAGGATCGCAAGAGGGCCGAGAGCATCATCCAGGGCATCGGTGCTGCCGGTGCGAAGCTGCGCCCCGCGCCCATTACGGATCGCGCGTTATTGGGTCTGGCGGAAGGAGGCGACGCCAGTCTCTTCATCTTCGTCGCCCCACGCTTGGCGCATGGCAAGCTGGCGATCGATCGCTACTCACCGGGAGACGGACGCGTGATGCGCACCCTTGTCGAGGGCGAGGTGGGTGCGCAACTGGCGAGCTTCGTCGCGGACGAGAGCGGGATCTACTGGGCCGATCGCACCGGGAAGGCGTGGTGGCTGCCTGCGGATTCGCTCGAGAAGGCGCGATGGGAGCCCGCGCCCGAAGTCCGAGTCCGGTGACGCACCCCACGGGCCCTGCCCGTGATGAGCCAAGCGCCCTTCCATGCGGTTCAAGTGCGATAAGAGCTTCGATCGCCAGGTGCGTCTCACCTGCGGTCCCGCTGCATCAGACCAAGGCAAGGGAGAAGACTGGGTCGCTGGCCAGCTTCAGCCGCGGCATCAGGCGTCGCCGAGTTTCCTGCGCTCTCCCTCCGGTCGCGTCCCGAGCTCCTCGGGCGTCACGAGCCTCGCCGAGATCCGCCGCTTTGAGAAGCGGCCCCCGGGGAACGGTGCCCCGCGCACTTCGTTCCGGCACTTCGTTCCCGTTCACCTGCTTCGCAGTCGCGACGCGGCGAGCGCAGCGAGCGACCCGAGACAGACCCAGGGGAGCACGGCGAGGGTCCATGGTGCGAGCGTGCGCGCCCCGCGGGTCGGCGCCGCGACGACGAGCGCCTGCCCTGAGTCAGCCAGCGAGTGGACGGCGGCAAGGACCCGACCGCGGCCGTCGGTGGCCACCGACTGGCCGTGAGCCAGCGGGCAGATCAGAGCGAATCCGTTCTCGATCGCGCGCAGCATCGCCACGCGCGTCGCCAACGGGTCGAAGGCTGGCGGATCCGCCGAGGGCACGAGCACGATGTCCGCCCGTCGCTTGCCGAACTGGCGCACGAGAGTGGGGGATGCCATGTCGAAGTCGACGACGACGCCGAGGTGGCCGTAGGGCGTGTCGAGGGTGCGCAGCGGCTCGCCGGCGTAGCGACCGTTGGCGAGCCCATGCTTGTGCACCCGCCAGCGCTCGCGCCCCGAAGGATCGATGGCGAGCACGACGTTCTCGACGAGCGACCGGCCGGGCGTCACCACGTAGAGCCCGGGGAAGAGGTAGGCGTGCTGACGGCGCGCGAGCGCGCCGAGGCGTGCCACGAACACCGCCTCGTCGTCGGCGAGGACGAAGCCCGCCCCTTCCGAGGTGGTGAGCACGCGGGCGCCCGCCTGCGCCTCGCGCTCGAGTGCAGCGAGGAGGGCGTCCTGCGCCTCCGCGGCGAGCTTCCGCGTCTCGGCCAGGGATGCGGCGCGCGTGGCGGCGTCGCCGCTGGTGAGGTCCGAAGGGTCGCGCGGCAGCGAGTGGACGACGCCAGCGGCGCGTACGGTGCTTGCGCTCGACAGTCGGCCATCGACCCGCACGCTCGCCCCCAGCAGCAGGATGGCGAAGACGGTCGTCGTCGCCAGCAGGCCGCGCAGCCCCTGAGCGTCGAGCTCGCGCTCCCAGGCCCAGTTGACGACCGCCGCCACCCAGGTGAGCGCGAAGGTGATCCCCAGCCAGCCACCGAGAGCGGCGAGCTGCGCGAGGTGGAGGCTGGTGACCTGCCCGTAGGCGAGCGAGCCGTAGGAGCCGTACGGGCTGGTGCACGCGATGAGGTAGTCGACCACCACCGCGGCGGTCGGCAGCACGAAGGTCGTCGTGAAGCTCCTCCCGCCCGCCACGAGCAGGCGGTCGAGGACGAACGGCAGCAGGGTGGCGAGGCCGAAGCCGACGGAGAAGAGCGCGTAGGCGGCAGCGGGCAGCGGCACGATCGACCACCAGGCGATGGCGAAGACGAGGATCCATGCCCCGGCGCCGACGGCCAACCCCCGCACCGGCGGCTGCAGGCGGAGGAAACGCTAAAAGGCGATCAGGCCGAGCCAGCCCGCCGCCGCCAGGAGGGAGCGACCGTTGGCGGCGAGCAGCAGCGGGACCGCGAGCGCGAGCCATCCCCACGAGGAGCGGGCGAGCGCGAGGGGCCGAGCGGGCGCGCTGCTCCCCATGTTCCAGGCGCGTCGAGCGGGCTGACGCCCACCAGATAGCTCCGCAGCACGCGCGTCGCCGCCGCCGCGAGCACGAGGCCGACCACCAGGCCGACGACGGCGAGCGACATCCCCTCCCGCAGGACCATCGCCGACACCGCCCCGTGATGGGCGCCGAGCGCGACGCGGATGCCGATCTCGCGCGTGCGGCGACCGACGGAGTGGGCGATCGTGCCGTACAGGCCCACTGCAGAGAGCAGCAGCCCGATGGCGCCACACCCACGGTGCACCAGCCAGACAGAGCGCTCAGCGCGCACAGCCGAGGCTACTTCTCCTCGACCAATCGCAGATCGGGGATGTCGCCGAAGTCCTCGCGATTGAGCGTCCACAACGTGGCGTCTATCGCCAGGGCGTGGGCGGCAATGGCGAGGTCGAGCTCCCGGCCGCGAGCCCTGGCGACCTGGCGGTAGAGTCGGCTGGCGACCGCCGCCTCGGCGGCTCCGAAGGGAAGCGCCCGCTCCTGCGGCAAGAGGGCCTGTTGGGCCGCCAGCTCCTCCGGGAGGCGCGGTCCACGCCACCACTCGTAGAGCACCAGTGCCGGCACCGCCAGCCGTTCGCCGGCGGCGATCAGCGCGCGCAGGCGATCCGCGGATCGCCGGGGCCCGGTCAGGCCGTCCACCAGAGCCGAGGTATCGACCAGGATCATCGACTCGCGGTGCGGCGTCGCTTGGTGGCGCCGCCGCGAGCGGCTCGGCCACCGCCACGGCGCGCCTGGCGGATGCCCGCCAGCTCGGCGTCCACCCCTTCCACGGGCTGCGCCGGGATCGCGGGCACCAGGCGGTCGAAGGCGCTCAGCAGCTCGCAGCGCTCGCTCTCGCTGAGCCGCCCGGCCTGTGCCGCGTACTCGGCGATCGCCTCCCGCACCACCTCGCTCTTCGGCTTCCCCAGCCGGTCCGCCGTCCGGGCCAGCCGCGCGGCCGTGGTCTCGTCGAGACTGAATGTCATCTTGAGGGTTGCCATACGGCTGGCAATACTACCAGACTAATGACCGACACGGGTCGACACGGCTCGCAAGAATCGGCGCGGTTGCGCGTTCTTCGGGCGACCCGGCGACATGATGCACGCGATCGAGACCCAGCTCCTGAGCAAGCGCTTCCCCGGTGGCTACGGCGTGCACGACCTCGATCTGGTGGTGCCGCCGGCCTCGATCGTCGGCTCCTGGGGCCAAACCGGTGCCGGCCGCTTCCAGACGACGACGTTCGACTGCGGACCGCCGGCGGCCACGCCGCCAAATTCGGGTGCCACTTCGCCGCGGCCACTTCGCTCGGCGGGCCCGCGCCGCGGCGGCGTCGAGAGGTACCCACTTCGCGACTCTCGCTCCAAACTGCGGCGAAAACTGCGAGCCGCGGCCGTCTAACTAGATGTGCGACGTAGCCCGACCAACATGTCCGGGAGGATGAGCAGGGCGAAGAACCAGCTCCACCTGCTCTGAGTGAACGCGACCGCCCAGAGAGTGATGAGCAGGAGAACCGCGGCGTCGGCACGGAACCAGCGCGAGCCCCAAGGTTCGAGCATTTGTGGTCACCTCACGGGTACGACGAAGGTACGCAGCTGCGGCCGGCAAGGCGCGCGGCCGATGCCGGATCGTGTGTGGGCAGGTAGACGACCGGGCGACTCCTGGCGAACTGGTCTATCGCGCGGAGCGTTGCGCGGGCGAGCGCGTCGTCGGGGCTGACGCCATCGATCCGGCCAGCGATCATCGGTCGCTGATCGTAGGAGGCGTCTCCCGCCAGGAGGTACGTCGTCCCCTGATCCTCGACGACGATCGAGAGGTGATGCGCCGTGTGGCCCGGGGTCGCCACCGCGATGACGTCGCCGGCGACGGTCAGGCGCTTGCTGGCCGTGAACGGCCCGTATGGCTCCGGATCGAGGTCGAGCGGGATGGGTGCGAACCAAGCGGGCCATCGCTGACCCACGCGAAGGTGGGAAGCCACTCGGTCCACCGCCGGTCGGTGAACATCGCCAGCCGCCGTCGCAGCGCGCGCCCCCTGCCCTCCACCTGTGCCGTCCTGGCCCTGACGGAGCCAGTCTGGATGGCGAGGATTTTCATGCCGTCGCCGACAGCGCCGCGTTCACCACGATCGACCGCACCTCGTCCGGGTGATCGAGATGCACCATGTGTCCGGCGTTGGGAACCACGGTAACGGTGGTCAAGGGGGCTCCCACCGCCGCCGGCAGCCGCTCTACGAGCGCAGGCGGGTTCAGCGCGTCCTTGTCTCCGAAGACGAAGTGAACCGGCACGGTCACTCGCGGCGGGGCGGCCAACAGGTCCAGCGAGTTGACTTGGGGCAGCATCTGGCGCTGTACGGAGCCCATGTTGCGCAGCGTTCTCACGGCTCCGACCAGGCCGTAGGTCCGGACGAGGCTGAACGTCAGCTCTCGAAGCTGCGCGGCGAACGTCCTGCCATGCTCGATGGCACCGAGATCGGACAGCACGCGAGCGCGCTGCCGCAGGGTCTCGGGATCCAGGTACGGTGGCTTTGGGAGCTCGCGGGCACGGCGCCTCGATCCGCGGCCCGCGGCAAGGGCCCCTCGGGTGCGGATGAACCCGTCTGCCGCCGCATCGCCGAGGGCGGTGTGGGAGTCTGCTGACACGGCGACGATCGCCTTCAGATGTTCGCGCCCGCCTTCGGCGGCCTGCAGCGCGGCCGTCGCTCCGATGGAGATCGCGAGCACGGTCGCGCGCTGTCCCGTCTCCTCGAAGAACCACCGCAACACCGTGCGCAGGTCTGCCACCTGCTGCTGCATGGTGACGCGCTCTGCCTCCTGCGCCGAAGCATCACCGCAGCCCCTCTGCTCCCAGTAGCCGACCTCGAAGTCTCGTTCCAGGTCGAGCAGCCGCTGGAAGCGCCGGACCTCGTTCAGCAGTGGGAGCCCGGGGCCGCCCTGGACGATCAGCAACGGAGGCCGCCCTTCGCGTGCGGCGCAGAGGCGTATCCGTTGCCGGGAGCCGTTGACGGCGAGGTCGATGGTGCGGTCGATTGCGTGCCGCTTCGTGGTCGCCATGGTGACTAGGCCTCCTCGATGCGTGTGTCCGGTACGAGCGCTGCCAGGCCTGCGCCGAAAGCCTGGACGGGTGTGAGCGCGCCGACGCGTGGGTCGCGTAGCTGCGCCTCCACGGCGAGCACCGCTGCCTGCGCGGCAGCGCGATACCCCTCGCTGGTTTCGAGCATCGCCGCCGCGCGGTTGCCCGCCTCGTCTTCGGCGTGGCCCCAGATGCGCGAGCGCAGGCCGGCGGGCGCGGCGGGCGACTGCGCCGAGTCGGCCGGCGCGGACGGGCGCGCGGCCATCCGCTGCAGGAGCCAGCCGAGCGCCGGACCGGCGAACCGCATCGCCATTGCGGCTGTCCGCGAGAGCGGAATGCCCGTCGTGATGTTGGCGATGCCGGTAGATCGCTGCGCCGCCACGAGCTCGGCCATCGGCGCTCCGGCAAAGCGCACCGAGGTCCCCTCGGCGCCCGTCACTCGCCACGTGGGTGACGCGATCGGCCGTCGACGCAGGACGCCCCGGTGGACGTCGCGGCCGCCCGCGGCCAGCGCGCCGGCCGTGCTGAGCGTGGCGCCGCGGCTCCGCCCTGCGGTCTGCGTGGCGAGCGACAGGCGCAGCGAGGTGGCGCGGGGAAGCCGCGCCCTGAGCCGGGCGGCGACGCACTCGCCGAATACCACGCCGTAGCCGACGCCAGGAATGACGGCGATGCCGGCCGTGCGCGCGCCGTCATCGCTCGCCAGCGCCAGCTCGAAGTCCTCGATTTCCCCGTTGACGTCGAGATACGAGCAGCTCGCATCGAGGCATGCGCGCCGCATCGCCGGTCCGGTTACGTGGTAGGGGCCGGCGGCGAGCAGCACGCAACGCAGGTCGGACAGCGCCGCGGACATTCCGGCGTTGTCCTCGAGCGACACGCATCGCGTGACCATGCCGGTCGTCCGTCCAAGAGCGGCGAGCCGCGCGGCGTCGCGGCCGGCGAGCACCGGCTGATGCCCTCGCCGCCGTGCCTCGTCGACGATGAGGCGTCCCGTCCTGCCGTACGCGCCGTACAGCAACCACTCGGATTGCGCAGCCTTCATGGGTGCCTTTCTCCGGCCTCTAGCGGTGCCGGCCCCGGTTGGTGCCCTGGGTGAGTGCCTTCGGTTCGCGGTTAGCATTCGCTAACTCAGATGCCAAAAAAGGGTCATGCGCCGGTCCCTCGTCGAAGCAGGTCGACGAGGGGAGCCTTCCAGCGGATGGCGGGACCGGGCAGCACTCCGACCTGGATCATGCGTGCAACCTCTGCCAGCGTAGCTGCATGCTCAGACGGCCGCGGCGATGGGAATTCCCCGCACTATCGTCGTGAATAGGTGGGTCGTCACACGTGGTTGGCTCGCTCTGGTCTGCAGCGAGAGCTCGAGCCCGAGCGAGGCGTGGTGTTCGACCTCTGCTGCGGCTCTGGCGGCATGTTCGTGCAGTCGGACGCCTTCACCGGCCACGGCCGCGAGCTGGCGTTCTACGGGCAGGAGAGCAAGGAGCTCACGTACCGCCTCTGCCGCATGAACCTGTTCATCCACGGGCTCGACGGCAAGATCGAGCTGGGGGACACGGGGGGTGAAGCCGGGGAATCTTGGAAAGATCGTGCCGTTTGTGATGCGGCAGGCGGAGGCGTTGTATGGGGATCGGCCGTTGGTGGCTTGAGGGCTTCGCCCAAGTCAGGGACCTCGCGGTGGTGGTGCCAACGTCTTTGGCAAGGTATGCGCTCACGCCCTCGGCTGAGGAGCCGAGCTTTTTTTGGCCCTCCTTGCCGAAGCCGCCGGCCGGACATGGGATACCTACCGCCACCGCCAAGGCTGTCGCCGAGGCGTTCCAGCCTTCATGGCTCGGCCCCGGTCTGGTTGACCGTCACGGCCACCGTTGCCGATGCCTGGCGGCCCCAGAGGTCGCTGACGAGGTAGCTGAACTCCATCACCCCGACGAAGGAGTCTGGCGGCGTGAAGCGGAGCGCGTAGCGATCGGGAAGACGGATCGTCTCGTAGGTGGCCCCGGGATGCATAGGCGTGATCGAACCGAAGGTCAGCGCGTCGTCGTCCGGGTCGAAGTCGTTGGCGAGCAGGTCGATGACGACGGTGGTGTCGCGGAACATGGTGACCGTGTCGTCGACGGCCACCGGCGCCAAGTCGGGGACGGCCTCGCGCTGGGTGGAGCCCTGCTGGTTGGCGGTGTCCACCACGGTCTCGGTGATGGTGAAGCGACCCGAGCCAGCGTAGGTGTGCGTTTGGTCCTCAGGAGTGGCGGCGTCGAGCACCGGCGAGCCGTCGCCCCAGTCCCAGCGGTAGTGCGTGATGCCGACGTCGTCGCTGGCGCGCGTCGACACGGTGCAGGTGCGGTCCACGCACGAGGCGCTGAAATCAGCGTGCGGCGGTGCATCGCCGGACGGGCAACCGTCGAAGGCGCTGCTGTCCTGGAGGGGCTGGAACGAGGTGTGCGGCGGGTTGACGTAGGTCTGCGTTGCGCCCGTCAGGGTGTCGGTCACCGTCATGACCACGTGGACGTCGGTCAGACCGCCGCCGTAGACCCAGTAGCGCTGGTTCACGGCGCAGCCATCGAGCGCCTTGACCACCACCTCCACGTTCGAGCTGTCGAAGAACCAGAAGTAGCCGGTGTCGCCGGTGAGCGCGATGGCCCGCGCGTCGCCGGCGTGGCCCTGGAGGTCGTCGTAGTGCGCCCGCACGCGGAAACGGCCCGCATTGAGGCAGAGCGAGGTGGCGTCGGCCACGCAGCCGCCGGTGGCGGTCGGAGGATCGGCTGGGTGCGATGGCGCGGGCGTCACCGGGTCGCTTGCCGACGGCAGCGCGTCTCCTTCGGCCCTGACGGCGGCCACCGGCGCCGCGTCGCAGGTGGCGAACGCGTCGGTGTCGGCGATGGGTTGAATCGCCGTGTGCGCCGGGTTGGTGTAGGTGTGCGCCAGTCCGGTCACGGTGTCGGTCACGGTCATCACCACGTTGACGTCGGTGAGGCCGCCGGCGAAGACCCAGAACCGCTGGTTGAAGCCGCAGGCGTCGAGGACCTTGACGACCGCCTCGACATTGGAATCGGCGAAGAACCAGAGGTAACCGGTGTTGCTGGTGAGTGGATGAACGAAGGCGGTGCCGGAGGCAGTGTCGGCCTGCCACGTGGCGGTGACCGCGAAGCGCCCATGGTCGAGGCAGAGGGTCCTCGCGTCCTGAGTGCACGTCGGCCCGGTTCCCGGCGGAACATAGCTCACGATGAGCGAGGGCTGGAGGTAACGGTAGAACTCCTCGCGCGTGTGGAAGCGCTTCGCGCTCCAGGGTAGCGACTCCTCGCCGCGCAGCAGCCAGCCGAAATTGGTCGCCGGGTCGTCCACCCATCGCTGGACGTCCTGGCGAAGCTGGGCCGACACCCAGGCATAGGGCCCCGCCCCTCTCACCACGGTCCAGTCGCTGATCGAGATGTCGAAGTCGCCGCCCGGCGTGCTCCACATCGTCGTGGGGTAGAAGGAATGCGACCAGGTCGCGTCGCCGGCAGTGGCCGCTCCGCCCAACGAGAGGCCCTCGCCCCAGGCGCTCAGCACGCGATGGATCTCGATCACCCGCGGTGTGGTGTCGTTGTTCTGGTAGTCCGCGGTCAACGAGAGGGTCACGCCGGTGACGGTGGACCCGGCCGGGATGGCCGCAGCCACGTCGAAGTAGATGAGCCCGCGCTGGACGAGCCGAGGGCCCAAGGGGCTGCCGCCGGCCCGGCCGGCCGCGAGGAGCGCGGCTGCGCCGCTGCCGGTGTCCCCCGAGGGATCCTCGGAGAGCGTCGTGTCGCGCGCGGGGGCCAAGGTGACGACCTCGGCTCCTGCGGGAACGACGAGGCAGAACGACGCTGCGACGAGCGCCGCATGGAGATGGAGACGAGACGGGAGGAGGCGAGAGGGCAGGCGTCGGAGCATGGTGGGACCTCGGAGTGTGGTGCCGGGGGATACGGCATCATACCGGCAGCATCGGGTCGCCGGCTGACCCCGTCGTGTCGGGCGGCCTCGGCGACCTACTAATCGCATGGCGTGAAGGCGCAGCGGGCCAGGAGCGCCTCGAAGCGAGGGTCCACCGGCAGAAATCAGGTGCACGTCGCGCTCGCCGTACGGCTTCTCCAGCCAGTCGAGCGCCGCCTCCCGCTCGCCGAGGCCCGCGTGCCGCGGCGAAGTTGCTGGCAGTGCGTCACGAGGAGGAATCCGATGGCCCGTCCACGCAGCGGGTGTCACCTCGTTGTTGCCGCGGTCGGGCGAGCCCAACGGCCCAGCGTGCAGGCAACTCGAGGGTCGACCAACTGACGGGTGCGGCGCACGACGGCGCGCCCGCCACAGCCCTCAACGACGGCCGCCTCGCTCTGCTGCCCAATGCACGCCTGCGCGGCCAGCCTTCCCGAAAGACGGGTATGCTACCCCGGTACCAGAGGAGTCGCCATGAAATCCCTGTCTCGCGCCGCTATCTGCTGCCTGCCGCTGCTGGTCTGTGCCGCCCCGCACAGCACTGTCGGGGCCAACAGCTTGACGAGCGCCGCCGATAACTTCCTGCAAGGTGCGGGCATCTACGCCTACGTCGCGCAAGGGTCGCTGAATCTCTACGACGTCGAGGTCGACAACAACACGATCACCGGCGCGGGCGATGCGACCGGCGCCGCAATCACCGTGATCACGGACGGCGCCGACGCCCACGTCCACATGCAGCACGTTGGCGTCCACAACAACACGTCGGCGATGACGATCTCGAGGTCCTCGGCCGCGATCTCGCCGCCGCCGATCCCGGCCTCCAGATACACCGCGAAGCCGACAACTCGGCTGACGTCGGCGACCAGGCGGTCGCCGTCCTCGGCGGCGACGGCAACGTCGAGGGCCGGCGGTGGCTGGTGGAGAGAAACGCGGCGAGCGGCGGCGCGGCGCGCCAGGTCGAGCTGTCGGCTGGCAGTGATGGCGCGGCCTCACTCGGCGATACCCTGATCGTCGCCGGCAGCGGGGGCCTACTCGGTGGAGGCTTCGGCACCCTGCGCATCACCAATGTCACGGTCGCCGACACTCCCGGTGCGACCGGGATCGAGATGACCGACGGCGGAGGGGTCGGAACCGTCTCGTTGGCCAACTCCATCGTCTGGCCGAATGCCCTCTCGGTGGACGACCCGACGGTCACCTCCACCCACAATCTTGCCGGGGTCGACCCCCAGGTCTCGTCGACCAGCGTGGCAGACCCCTATGGCTTGCAGCCCTGGTCGCCAGCCATCGATGCTGGGACGAACACCCCTCCCGGCGGGCTCGGCCCGTTCGACGCGCGACACGCGACGCGCGTCATCGGCCCGACGGTGGACATCGGCGCCGAGGAGTTCGGGGGAATCTTCGCGACCTCGCTCGAGGGCGGGCTGAGCGACTGGAGCTCAGCGGCCGGCGGCGGCTGACGCGCGCTCCACCGAGCGCTTCGGGCGAGCCGACGCTGCCGTTCCGTCCGAGGAGGCCCCACACCTCGCTGAGCGTGGCGAGCGCGGGCCACGTGCACCGTGCGCTGTCTGACTGGTGGCACCCGTGGCGGGAGGAGGACTTCTGTGCGCAGCGTGACCTATTCGATGGGCATGTCACTTGACGGCTACGTCGTCGGGCCGGACGGCAGCTTCGACTGGACGGCGCCCGACGACGAGCTCTTTCGCTCCCACATCGATGAGATCCGAGGGGTCGGCGTCTACCTGTTGGGACGGCGGCTGTACGAGACGATGCTGTACTGGGAGACCGCCGACCAGGATCCATCCCTCGACGATTCCAGGCTCGAGTGGGCCGCGCTCTGGAAGGCCCTTCCCAAGCTGGTGTTCTCCACGACGTTGTCGGCGGTGGAGGGCAATGCCCGCCTGGCCTCCGGCGGCCTGGCGGAGGAGATCGAGCGGTTGCGAGCGGAGCCCGGAGAACGCGACATCTGGATCGGGGGTGCGACGCTCGCCGCCGAGGCGGCCGCGTCGGGTCTGATCGACGAGTACCGGCTCCGGGTCCACCCGGTGCTGGTCGGCGGTGGCATCCCTTTCTTTCCCCGGCGCGAGCACCGGGTGGATCTCGAGCTCGTCGAGACCCGCTCCTTCAGCTCCAGGGTCGTCTACCTCCGCTATCGCGTGGCGCGCTAGCCGGCTCGTCCGCCGGGCGCGGACGACCACTTCGTCCCTTAGCGCTGCTCGCGATCCCGTCCATGAACGGCAGGGCGCGAGACGATCACGCCAGCCTGAATGGCACGGTCGGGGGAACTTACCAAGCGTCCTTGACGCACAGGTCTCTAGTCTGACTGGTGCGTGAGACTCATCTAGAAGGCTCCCCCTGCCGAGCGACTACGCTCGGCAAGAACCAGCTGCTTGGGAGAGCGGCTAAGAGGGAAGGAGGAGCCAATGGCACTGTACTGCGGGATCGATCTGCACTCAAGCAACTGCCAGGTGGTGGTGCTCGACCAGAGCCTCGCCACGGTAGCGGAGCGCCGGCACCGCAACGATTTGGGCGAGATCGTGACATTCCTCGAGCCACACCGGGAGGAGCTCGTGGGCATCGCCGTGGAGTCGACGCGCAACTGGTACTGGCTGGTGGATGGCCTGATGGACGCCGGACATCAGCTCGATCTGGCCAACACCTCGGCGATCCAGCAGTACGAGCGATTGAAATACACCGACGATCGCCACGACGCTCGTTGGTTGGCACGACTGCGGGCGTTGGGGATCCTTCCCGAGGGCTACATCTACCCGCGCCAAGAGCGCTCGTGGCGAGACCTGCTTCGTCGCCGAGCGTTCTTGGTGCGCAGTCGGACCTCGCAGCTGCTGGCGATTCAGGCGCTCTTCGAGCAGTACACCGGGCGTACCGCGAGTGGCAACGAGATCAAGCAGTGGACGGTCGCAGCGATCCGAGAGCAGCTCGCGGATCCGCAAGTGGTGCTGGCAGTCACCGCCATACGACGCGTGGTCGACGTCTTGAGCACGCAGATCCGGCTGCTCGAGAAGGAGGTCATCGGCCACGCCGAGCTGCGCCAGGAGTTTGCGCTGCTACGCTTCTGCTGCTACGTCAACACCAATCTCTCCAAGGAGGCGGGGCGCCTGCATCGCTGGCGCGGGCCTCTGCTTCAACGCCGGTACCAGGCGATCGCCGTCAGCAACGAGGAAGAGGCGCAGATCGGTCGCCTCCGATATCTTCTTGCCCACGGCTGCAAGGAGGGGCTGGTGGCGAGGCTTCGCGACTGGCCGGGCCCTCACTGTGCGGACGCCCTAGCCAGCGGCGAAACCTGTGCGGGGATCTGGTTCGACCGTCACCAGGAGTGGCTTGCCCGTGTGCGCGGCGAGGAGAGGCCGCCCGACAAATTCTGCACCCGCCACGAGCTCTCCCTCGCGCCGCTCCCGTGCTGGCGACACCTGCCGCCGCTCGAGGCGCAGCGCCGCATCGCCAACCTGGTTGCGGAGATCGAGAGTGAGGCAGCCGCGCGACATCACGACGAGGGCCGCAAGCCGCTCGGCAGAGCTGGAATCCTCCGACAGGATCCGCACGATCACCCGGCGAGCAGCTCGCGCTCGCCCGCCCCTCTCGTCCACGCCGCCAGCAAGCGCGTCCGCCGCGAGATGCGGGTCGTCTACTACCAGTTCGTTGCCGCCTTCCGCGCTGCCGCGAAGCGTCTCGGCCGCGGCTGCAAGGACGTCGTCTTCCCCGACGGCTGCTTCCCGCCGCCACTGCCGTTCTGCCGCAGCGGCTGAGCCGCGCTCGCGGGCCATCGGATCGAAGAATTCAGGACCCGGGGGCTGTTCACCAGCTCCGGGGCGTCGCTCGCCTCCCCACCAGGCATCGCCGCGCTCGACCTCGTCGTGCCCTCTCCGCTCGACAGTCGCTGACCGCGGATCGGTCCCCCCCTCGCGGGTGATGGTATGCGGCACTTCAAGACCCCGCTGACCGGCCTCGGCGGCCTCCCGAGTCGATCTTGTCTGACTGGTGCGCACCCTGGTCCCGCCCCCCGACTCGTCTTGTCCGAATCCTGTCTGACTGGTGTGTGGCACCGTGGCCCCCGCGCTCGGGGCTCATCAACCTGACTTCGGACAAGAAAGGCTCCGCCATGTCCCCCCCTTTCTGTTGAACAGGGAGCGAGCGGCTGCTCGCAGAATGGCCGACGAGGTGTCGCCTTCGACGCTCATGGGAAGCTGCAGGTAGGCGAGTTGAAATTGTCCCCGCTGATGATCAACGTGCCGCTGGAGCTGCCAGGGTTTTGGGAAGTCGCGTAGGCAGCGGTCTGCGCCTGGGTGGCCGGCGACGTGGCGAAGCCGTGAAGGGCGAAATTGTTGGTGCCGGCTACAGTGCCCTGCTTGCGCAACCCGATCCCCTCCGGGGAGAGGCCGACGCCGGCGCTGGTATTGCCCGCGATGTTCAGGCAGACCGAGTCGTTGAGGCTGACGGCGTTGCCGGCGTCGACACGAATGCCGTTCCGGTTGCCGGCAAGCGGTGCTGCCACCGTGTTGTTCTGTATCTTCGCCCGCACCGTGCCACTCGCGTCGCGCGCCGTGACCAAGATGCCGTTGCCGTCGGTCTGGGAAATGTTGTTGTTGGTGATGGTGACCGTCATGTTCGGCGTGTCGGTGGCGCCGAACGTCTGACTGGTGCCGGCTCCGATCCCCTGTGCACCGGCTTGATTGTTGGCAACGACGAAGTTGTTGTTGATCGTGGCCGTCGACGTGGTGTTGCCGAGCACGCTATGCGTGATCCCGGCGCCGATGACATTGGTGATCGGGTTGGCCGCGGTGCCGTTGTTGGAGATGTCGAAGTTGCCCTGCCCCTTGCCATTGACTGTCGCGCCGATGCCGAAGGCACCGATCTTGTTTGCAGAGCTGAAACCGGCGACGCGGTTCCCGGTGATGGAGATGATGTTGGTGGCACTGCCAGCTGTTCCGAAAACGCCAGCCGGACCAGCGGCGTTGCCGTTGCCGCCAGACGCCAAGATCCCATTGGCGCTCGGGAAGTTGGAGATGATGTTGTTGGCGATCGTCGCCTTAGTGACGTTGGCAACCGTCGTCGCAGAGCCGAAAGCGACGAAGCGGATGCCGCTGCCCTTCGAGGTTGCCGTCGAATTCGAGCTGGTGATCGTGTTATTCGAGATCGCGGCGTCGGCGATCGTGCCGTTGAAGTTGAAGATGTCAACGCCGTGATAGAGAGCGTTCGTCAGCGAGTTTCCAGTAATGGTCACTGTTCCGGCCAAGTTGTTCTCGGTTCCCGCCGAGGTGGCATTGAACGCGATGTTCGATTCATCGCTTCCGCCGCCCGTGCCCGAGTTGTTGATCGACCCGTTGGTGAAGGTGAAGTTCGTCACCGTCGTTCCCTTGACGCCGCTGCCCGCGGTGTTCTGAATATTCACCCAGTTAAACGACGGGCTGAGGGTCGAGGTGAGCGAGATGCCGTGGCTCGTTGTGTTCTGGATCGTTCCACCCGAGCTCGCCGAGCCCGTCCCGAGGACGCTCAAGCTGCCGCTGGCGCCCGTGCTGTTCAGCACGATCCCGCTGGCGGCGCCGTTCGCGGAGATGCTCTTGAATTGGAGCCCCGCCGCCCCGATCATCGTGCTCGCCACGTTGAGCGCCGTCCCTGTCGTCGAGGTGAGCGTGCTGTTGGTGTTCGTCGCCGTCACCGTGCCGCCGCCGGTGGCGTTGAAGGCGGTGCTGCTGCCGCTGGAGAGCGTCAGCGCGCCGGTGAAGCTGATCGTCGAGCCGGTGTTGGTGGTCAGGTCGACGCCCTTGCCGGTCGTCGTGTTGAGGGTGCCGGCGTAGCTGATCGTCGCGTTGCTGCTCCCTACCTGGAAGCCGGTGCCGCTCGTGCCGGAGACGCTGCTCCCCGAGTTGTCCGAGAAGGTGCCGGTGACACTGTTGAAGGCAGCGCCAGTGCTCGCACTGTTCGTGCTGCTGATCGACTGCCAGAGGAAGTTGTTCATCGCCACGGTGGAGAGGCTCACCGCCGGGCCGCTAACGGCCGTGACGGTGGCGACGGGAGAGATGACGCCAGGGAAGCCGATCCGGAAGCCTGCGGAGCCGGTATAGGGGGTCGTACCGGAGGCAGACAGGCCGGCGCCGGCGTCGGCGAAGATGTCGAGGTCGGTGAATCCCAGGTCGCCCGCGACGCTGGTGAGCACCATGCCCGAAGCGCCGACGCCGTTGCCCGAGGCGCCGATGACCGTGGTGCCGCCGGAGACGGTCTGGAAGGTGCCGCTGGGCGTGGCGTCGAAGATGGCGGAGGTGACGAGGACGCCGGAGCCGACGGTGTTGCCGCTCACCCCGTTGTTGGCGAAGCTGGTGATCGTCGTCGTGCCGGCGGCCGAGCCGTCGACGACGATGCCCGAGCCGGCGGCGGTGACGGCTTCGCTGTCGATGGCGAGCCGGAGCGCGGCGGCGCCGGCGGCGGTGCGCGCGTCGAGGGCGTTGGCGGCGCTCGAGATGGTGTTGGTGGAGGCCGTCAAGGTGACGGTGCCGGCGGCGTTGGTGGTCACCGAGACGCCGTTCCTCGTCGACGTCACGGTGTCGTTCTGCACCGTCGCGGTGTAGGTGGCGGTGGTGCTGGCGGCGAAGTTGATGCCCTTGCCCGTGGCGCCGCGAATGTTGTCGTCGCTGATGGTGACACTCACCATGTTGGCGCCGGTGGCAGTGACGTCGATGGCGTTGGAGGTCGCGCCGGTCGTTTCGAGGTCGACGCCCTTGATCTCCACGAAGTTGCGATTGCCGGCCGTGGCGGGAATCGACACCGCCGGGGTGCTCGCCACCGTCGACCGGATGCGCGGCTTGTTGGTGGCGGTCACCAGCGGTGTGCCGAAGCCGGTGACGTCGAGGTCGATGCCCTGGCCCCAGAGCTTTTGGCTGTCCTTGAGCGTGATGGAGCCGCTGAGCGGCGTCGTACCGGTGTTGCCCTCGAAGACGTAGATGATGTCGCCGGCGTTGGTGGTCGCCGCGTTGAACGCCGCGATCGAGTCGAAGGCGTTGGTCGAGCGGCCGTCGCCACCGGCGGGGTTGTTGGCGTCGACGACGTCGCGGATGTACCAGACCACGAGGCCGACGGTGATGTTGACCGTGCCGGTGGTTGCGTCTTGCGTGTCGGTGACCTGGTAGGTGAACGAGTCCGTGCCGGTGAAGCCGGCCGCCGGCACGTAGGTGAACGCTCCGTCGGTGGCGATCGAGTAGCTGCCGCCATTGCCGGTGGTGCCGGAGGCCGCCACCACGCTGAGCGCACCCGGGCCGTCGGTATCCGTCGGCACCGCTTTGTCCTTCAGACCCTGGGCGTCGCTCCATGAGGCGACGCCAGGGAGGGTCGCTCCCTTGACGTGCAGCTGGGTGTTGCCCGGAGTGGTGTAGGTGATGGGATTGGTGGTCAGCTGCGGCGGGATGTTGACGTGGGTGATGGCGATGGTGAACGTCTGCGCGGCCGAGGTGTCGACGCCGCCGTTGGCGGTGCCGCCGTTGTCCTGCAGCGTGATGGTGATGGTGGCGGTCAGGGTGCCGGCGGCGCCCTGAATGGCCGGGGTGTAGGTGAGCACGCCGGTCGGAGAGATCGCCGGCCCGGCAGCGAACATCCCCGGGTTGGTGTTGCCGGTGACGTTGAAGTGCACCGTCTGGCCCGACTCGTCGGGCGGTCCGGGGGAGATGGCGGTCGCCCACGGGTTGACGGTGATGGCGCCCGCGTTGTCGAAGCCGCTCTGGTCGGCGCCCTTGGTGGAGGAGGGCGCGTCGTTGACGCCGGTCACCGTGATGACGAAGGTCTGCGCCGGCGAGGTGTCGACGCCACCGTTGGCGGTGCCGCCGTCGTCCTGGAGAGTGATCGTGATGGTGGCGGCGCCGCTGACGTTGGCCGCGGGCGTGTAGGTGAGCACGCCAGTCGGCGAGATCGTCGGCCCGGCGGAGAACAGGGCCGAGTTGGTGTTGCCGGTGACGTTGAAGTGCACGGTCTGGCCCGACTCGTTGGCCGGCCCGGGCGAGATCGCCGTCGCCCATGGGGTCACCGTCTGCGGTCCGGCATCCTCGAGCACCGTCTGATCGGCGCCCTTGGTGAACGACGGCACGTCGTTGACGCTCGTCACGGTGATGACGAAGCTCTGCGGCGCCGAGGTGTCGACGCCGCCGTTGGCGGTGCCACCGTTGTCCATGAGGTCGATGGTGATCGTCGCCGTGCCGTTGGCGTCGGCCGCCGGCGTGTAGGTGAGCACGCCGGTAGAGGAGATCGCTGGGGCGGCGGAGAACAAGGCCGGGTTGGTGTCGCCGGTGACGTTGAAGGTCAGCGTCTGCCCCGACTCGTTGGCCGGTCCCGCCGAGATGCCCGTCGCCCACGGATTGACGGTCTGCGGCCCGGCGTCCTCGAGCACCGTCGGGTCGGCGCCCTTGGTGAACGACGGCGCGTCGTTGACGCTCGTCACGGTGATGACGAAACTCTGCGGCGCCGAGGTGTCCTGGCCACCGTTGGCGGTGCCGCCGTTGTCCATGAGGTCGAGGGTGAGGGTCGCCGTACCGTTGGCGTTGGCCGCCGGCGTGTAGGTGAGCACTCCCGCCGGCGAGATCGCCGGGCCGGCGGAAAACAGCGACGGGTTGGTGTTGCCGGTGACGTTGAAGGTGAGCGGTCTGCCCCGACTCGTTGGGCGGCCCCGCCGAGATCCCGGTCGCCCACGGGTTGACCGTCTGCGCTCCGGCGTCCTCGAGCACCGTCTGGTCGGCACCCTTGGTGAAGGTGGGCGCGTGGTTGATGCAGGTCACCGTCACCGACACCGTCGCCGTCGAGGTCCCTGGGGTGAGCTGATAGGTGAAGGTGTCGGCCGGGCCCGAGAGGCTGTTGCAGTAGTCGGCGTTGGGCGTGTAAGTGAGCCCTGTGTAAGGGCCCGGACCGGCAGGCGTGAGCGCGACGGTACCGTTGGCGGGTGACGTGAAGGAGGCAACGTTCTTCGGGCCGCCGTCGGGGTCGGTGTCGTTGGCCAGCACGTCGATCGCCGTGGCGGCGGCGTTCTCGTTCACGGTGGCCGCGTCGTTGACCGCCGTCGGCGGCGTGTCCACCGAGACGAGATGCACGGTGGCGGTCGCCGCCACGGAAGGATCGCTGCCGTCGTTGGCGACGAAGTGGATGATGCGGTCGGTGGTGCTCGGCGCGTTCGAGGTGTCGAGGTACTTGACCGTGCGCAGGACGGTGACGAAGTCGGCGATCGGCGCTGAGCCCGCCGCGGTGATGGTGAGGATGCCGGAGCCCGGCACCGTCGTGGTGTCGTAGGGCTGGACGGTGAGCGCCGGGGCGCCGGTGGCGTCCGCCGTCAACGTCTCCGCGCCGACGTCGAGCAGGTTGGTGAGGGTCACCGTCAGCGAGGTGAGCGTCGCGGTGTCGACGTCGTTGATCGTCGCGTCGACGTCCTCGGTGAGCGTTGCCGCGTCTCCCTCGGTGAGGGTGAGCTCCCAGTTGGGTCGGTGGGTGCCGCTGTTGTTGGCATCGAGGTCGACCACCGGCGGATCGTTGACCGCCGTCACGTTGACGTTGAAGGTCTGCGGTGGCGAGGTGTCGGCGCCGCCGTTGGCGGTGCCGCCGTCGTCCATCAGCACGAGCGTGATCGCCGCCGTGCCGTTGGCATCCGGCGCCGAGGTGAAGGTCAAGGTGCCCGTCGCCGACACCGCGGGGGCGACCGTGAACAGCGACGGGTTGGTGTTGCCGGTGACGATGAAGGTGAGCACCTGGGAGGCCTCGTTGGCCGGCCCCGGCGAGATCGCCGTCGCCCACGGGGTGACCGTCTGCGCTCCGGCGTCCTCGTTGACGGTGACGTCCGCGCCCTGGGTGAACGAAGGCGGCTGGTTGACGTGGCTGACGGTGATGGTGAAGCTCTGCGGCGCCGAGGTGTCGACGCCGCCGTTGGCCGTGCCGCCGTTGTCCTGCAGGTCGAGCGTGATCGTCGCGGTGCCGAAGCTGTTCACCGCCGGCGTGAAGGTGAGCACGCCCGTGGGTGAGATCGACGGGGCGGCCGAGAAGAGGCCCGGATTGGTGTCGCCGGTGACGTTGAAGGTGACCGTCTGACCGGACTCGTCCGGCGGGCCCGGCGAGATCGCCGTCGCCCACGGATTGACCGTCTGCGGCCCGGCATTCTCGAGCACCGTCGGGTCGGCTCCCTTGGTGAAGCTCGGCGCGTCGTTGACCGCCGTCACGGTGATGACGAAGCTCTGCGGCGCCGAGGTGTCGACGCCGCCGTTGGCGGTGCCGCCGTCGTCCTGGGCCTCCAGGGTGATCGTCGCCGTGCCGTTGGCGTCGGCCGCCGGCGTGTAGGTCAGGTCGCCGGTCGACGACACCGCCGGGCCGGCCGAGAACAGCGACGGGTTGGTGTTCCCCGTGACGTTGAAGTGCACCGTCTGGCCCGACTCGTTGGCCGGCCCCGGCGAGATCCCCGTCGCCCACGGGCTCACCGTCTGCGCGCCGGCGTCCTCGAGCACCGTCTGATCGGCGCCCGCGGTGAAGCTCGGCGCGTGGTTGACCAGCGCGACGTTGATCACGAACGTCTGCGGCGCCGAGGTGTCGACGCCGCCGTTGGCCGTGCCGCCGTCGTCCTGCAGGTCGAGGGTGATCGTCGCCGAGCCGATGGTGTCGGTCGCCAGCGTGTAGGTGAGGGTCCCGCTGGAAGAGATCGCCGGCGCGACGGCGAACAGCGCGGGGTTGGTGTTGCCGGTGACGGTGAAGTGCACCGTCTGCGTCGACTCGTCGGCCGTCGGCCCCGGCGCGATCGCCGTTGCCCACGGCGTGACCGTCTGCGCGCCGGTGTTCTCCAGCACGTTCTGGTCGGCGCCCTTGGTGAACGACGGCGGGTCGTTGACGCAGGTCACCGTCATCGACACCGTGGCCGTCGAGCCGCCGGGCGTCAGCGTGTAGGTGAAGGTGTCGAACGTCGGGCTCGGCGCGGTGTTGCAGTAGTTGGCGGCGGGCTGGTAGGTCACGCCGGTGTAGGGGCCCGGCCCGGCGGGCGTCAGCGCCACCGTGCCGTGCGCCGGCTGCGTCACCGACGCCACGTTCTTGGCGCCGCCGTCGGGATCGGTGTCGTTGCCGAGCACGTCGACCGCCACCGCCGCCGCGTCCTCGAGAATCGCTGGCGGCGTGTCGTCCACCGCCGTCGGCGGCGTGTCGAACAGCAGCGTCGAGTCGATGCGGAAGAACAGGCTCGTGTTGTCGTGCTGCGCGAACAGCGCCCGCAGGTCGGGCGTCGGGTCGCCGCTGCCGTCGGTCGCGACCTGGGTGCCGGGCGGCCAGTCGCTGGGGTTGCCGTCGAGGACGACGGTCGCCGCCCACAGCGCCGTCGCTCCGGCTCCCAGCAGACAGCAGAGGACGAACGCCATCCGCTGGCGACGCCGCAGCGAGTAGAGCCCGGCGGCGCCGAGCGCCAGCGCCAGGAGCAGCAGGCCCCACTCGCCGAGCGTCGGCACCTCGGCGATCGAGGCGAGGGTGATAAGGATGTCCTGCGGGATGGCGGGCGCCGGCTGCGTCGTGGTCAGCGCGTCGCTGCAGCTCGTGCCCGTGGCATCGCAGGCGAGCACTGCCAAGCGCACCACCTGCGGCGTCGTCGGGCCGAGGTCGGCGAGGCGGATGTACGTCTCGATGACGTCGACGCCGGCGCCGCCGGTGCCATTGTCGATCCCCACCGGCCAGGTGGGCGGCGGCGGCGGGCTCACCGCCGACGGTGGGCCGAACGTGTTGCTCGGCGGCCCGGCGGTGCAGGTCTGCTCGGTCACCGCGGTCACGTTGGCCGCCGGCGGCCCCGTCGAGGTGTCGACCGTCGTGGTCAGGATCCGCTCGACGCCCTGGAACGGGCCGTTCGGCGTCGTCACCGTGCAGCCCGTCGCCGCGCTGGCGTCGGTGTCGATCAGCACCTCGAACGTCGACGTCACCGCGCGGCCGGGAACGGCTCCCAGAGCGACACCCAGAGCCGCAAAGCCGACCATCGCCAGGCGGTGGAACGAGCGTGTGCGCATGCCGTCTCCTTACCCGGCACTTCGGCGGGGCTGGCCCTGTGCGTCGTCGAGGCTCAGGTACGAGTCACCAGGTCCGCCATGCTACGCAGCTCCGCTCCAGGCGGCAAGGGGCGAGCGGCGCGCCTTCCCCCGACTGAATGGCGTGGCTGCTCGGCGGTCTGCCCGACACCCGGCCTGCGGCCTGGCCTCGTGGCTCAGTGGCGAGGGGCGTCGCGGGGCGAGCGCTACAGTTGCAGCCAGGGGATCCCGCGAGCCGCGATGAGCTCTGCGGCACCCGGCGCTCTTGTCGTCGTACCCGCCACATGGGAGGACTTCTGTGCGTGGCGTGACCTATTCGATGGGCGTGTCACTCGACGGCTACGTCGTCGGGCCGGACGGCAGGTTTGACTGGACGGTGCCCGACGACGAGCTCTTTCGCTCCCACATCGATGAGATCCGAGGGGTCGGCGTCTACCTGCTGGGACGGCGCCTGTACGAGACGATGCTCTACTGGGAGACCGCCGACCAGGATCCATCCCTCGACGTTGACTTCCGGTAGCCAGCCGCCTAGACTAAGTCCATGAGACTCAGTCCGGAGCCGCCATGACTACCGTCAACATCCACGAAGCCAAGACCCAGCTTTCGAAGCTCGTCGACCGTGCCGCCAAGGGTGAGCCCTTCGTGATCGCCAAGGCGGGCAAGCCGCTCGTCAAGGTCGCCGCCCTGGCGGCGCCCGCAGAGCCGCAGCGCCTGGGTTTTCTCCGCGGCGAGATCGCGGTCCCGGAGGACTTCGACAGCATGGGCGAGCCCGAGGTCGCCGCGCTCTTCGGTCTCGTCGAAGCGTGAAGCTCCTGCTCGACACGCACCTGCTGCTCTGGGCCGCAGGCTCGCCCGAACGGCTCTCCGCCTCCGCTCGCAAGCTCCTCGAGGACCGGCGCAACGAGCTCCTCTTCAGCGCGGCGAGCTTCTGGGAGATCGCGATCAAGAGTGCCCTCGGACGCGACGACTTTCGCGTCGAGCCGCGTCTGCTGCGGCGCGGCCTGCTCGACAACGGTTACCTGGAGCTGCCTGTGACGAGCCAGCACGCAGTCGAGATCGACCTCCTACCGCCGCACCACAAGGATCCCTTCGACCGCCTGCTGCTGGCGCAGGCGCTCGTCGAGGGGACCACCCTGCTCACTGTCGACGAGAGGCTCGCTGGCTACGGTGCTCCGGTGCGCAGAGTGTAGGTGCCGGCCGCGCCGCGGCGAGGTCGCGGTGCCGAGGCACCACGACCGCCTGGCCCCCTCAACCCCCAGGTCTGCCGTTCAGCACCAGCGTGGGCTTCCGCGCCGAGCAGTCGACAGGAACCACCTGGTTTCCAGCGGACGCCCTCGCCCCACAGCTGATCAACCGCAGGGCACGCTCGCTGCGATCGTGATTGGTGTGAGCCGGGCCGGGCAAGGCGAAGAGCCTGGCGTACTCATGCGTGAGGCGCAGCCTCACATTGGCGAAACGCATGCCCGTGCGCTCCTGTAGCTTCTTGGGAATCGAGTAGCCGAGCAGGTCGTCCGGGTCGTTCATGGCGACGAAGGTGAGCGCCTTGGCGGGGCCCCGCTCTCGATCCGCGATCGCCAGCGCTTCCAGGCACGCCAACGCACGCGAGGGGGCTCCCGGCGTTTCCTGGCGCAGCTGGTCGAGCAGGCTCACCTCCTGCTCCCTCTGCTGGTCCTCCTTCATGCTCAGGAGCAGCCCCAGTGCGTAGCTTCCCCGAAGCGACCGCTCTCGGGCCTTTGCCTCGGCGATCACCAGTGCCGTCGAGATGACCTCGACCTTCTGAGCGGCTGCCCGACTCGCCGCTTCGGCCCTGGTCTTCTCGTCGGCCAGGTCCGCGGCTTGGCGGTCGAGCTGAGCGAGGTGCGCTTCGAGCCCTTGCAGCTCCACGCTCTCGGTGTCGCTGCCCAGGGTGCCCTGCTCGACTCGCGAACGCGCGGTGTCCGCGCGCGGCACCGCCTGGTCGTGCGCGGCGGCGCTTGGCGAGCTCGCTCGCCAGCCGATCCGAGCGAGTCCGCAGATCCGGGAGTCCCTGCTCGAGCGCCCTCAAGTCGCGCCGAGAGACGACCAGCTTGTCGCACGGGCTCACCTACACGCCGCGGGTGCGCAACGCCTCGTTCCGCGACTGGGGCGACGATCCCTTCGGCGGCGGCTGGAACAGCTGGAACATCGGGGTGCGCAGCTGGGAGGTGAAGGAGAGGATCGCGCAGCCGGAGGAGGGGAGGCGGATGTTCATCTGTGGGGAGACCATCTCCCCCCTCTGGCCGGGTCCCTGCAGTCGGTTCCCGAGGGGTGGATTCCCCCAGCAGCACCCCCAAGCCCGGTGAAGCGGGCTACCATCTCGTCGGAACGCCCCTGATGGCACGACGAGCGAAGACGGCCAAGCCCACGACCAACGGCCGCAGCGAGCACGCCGAGCTGCTGCGGCAGCTCTGGGAGGCGGCGGTCAAACTGCGCGGCTCGATCGAGCCGTCGGACTACAAGCGGTACGTGCTGCCGCTCATCTTCCTGCGCTTCCTTTCGGCGCGCTACGAGCAGCGGCGCGAGGAGCTGCGCACCGAGCTGCGCGACCACGGCGAGGTCTACGACACCGACGTCGCCGAGGCGCTGCTCGACGACCCCGACAAGGCGAACGTCTTCCCCATCCCGGAGATCGCGCGCTGGAGCTACCTGCGCGAGCTGCTGCTCTCGAAGCTGAATCCAGTCATCCCCAGAGTGTGGCTGCCGGAGCCCGGCTTGGCGCACACCAACGTCTGCTCGACCGAGTTTCTCGTGTGCGTACCGACCGCAGCTCCGGCAAGCTACCTGTATTGTCTCTTCGGATCGGAGGACTTCAGATTGGAGCTTTGCGGGTTGGTGACGGGTACCTCGAACAGCCATCAGCGCGTTCGCCCCGGCGATTTCGAGAAGCTCAAGACCGCGCACCCATCCGACGACGTCCTGGCAGCGTTCGACGCCATGGCAGCGCCGCTCCTCGAGTTGATGCTGGCGAATCGTCGCGCGTCCCGCACGCTCGCGGAGCTCCGGGACCTCCTGCTCCCCAAGCTCCTCTTCGGCGAGCTCCGCATGCGCCAGGCCGAGCAGGCGGTGGAGGCCGCGCTATGAGCGAGTCGACGACCACCGCGGCGCCGACCATCCCGCAGAACCTCCCGGATTTGATCGCCGAGCTGCGGACTCTCCTCCCCGATCTGCGCGCTCGGCACGGGGTCGCCTCGCTGGCGGTCTTCGGTTCACGGGTCCGCCACGATTTCACTCCGCACAGCGACCTCGACCTCCTGGCAACATTCGAGCGTCCGATCGGTCTCTTCGAGCTGATTGGCCTGGAGCAAGAGCTCAGCGACCACTTCGGGGTGAAGGTCGACCTCGGCACGCCGACCTCGATCAAGGCGCTGCTCAGAGATCGCATCCTTGCCAGCGCCGTCCCCGTATGACCGCAGCTCGCGACGTCCGCCTCCGCCTCGTGGACATGGTCGAGCACTTGCGGCTGGCGCGGGAGTTCTGCGCCGGCGTCTCCTCGGCGAAGGAGCTCGGAGAGGATGCGATGCGGCGGCTGGCGGTCATCCAGGCCCTCGAGATCGTTGGCGAAGCCGCGCGGCACGTTCCGGAAACGGTCCGGGCGATGGAGCCGCAGGTTCCCTGGGCACACATCGCCGGTCTGCGCAACCGCCTCGCCCACGGCTACTTCGAGTCCGACATTGCGATCGTGTGGCACAGCGCGACGAGTGAAGGCCCGTCTGCCGAGCCGCTGATCCGCGCCCTGCTCGCCCGCCTCGACGCCGCCGCCCCCGGCAACGCCCCGTCCCCCGAGAGCTGACCCGTGCCCCGCCACGGCACCGAGAGCGAGCTCGAGCTCACCACGATCGAGCGGCTCGTCGCCCTCGGCTACGCTTACCAGCACGGCTCCGAGCTCGCCCGCGCGCCCGAGCAGGTGGTGCTCCTCTCTCGCCTCGAGGCCTCGCTCGCCGCGCGCTACCCCGACCTCCCGCCGGCCGCCATCGCCCAGGCGGCGCAGCGCTTCGCGCGCCCCGAGGGCGTCGACACCCTGCGGCGCAACCTCGCCTTCCACGAGCTGCTCCGCCGCGGCATCGACGACCTGCGCGTCGAGCACCCGCCACGTGCCGCCGGCGAGCCGTCGCGCGTCGAGCACCGCCACGTCTACGCCGTCGACTGGGAGCACCCCGAGCGCAACGAGCTGCTGGTCGTCAACCAGCTCGCCATCAAGGGGCGCAACGACCGCCGCCCCGACCTCGTCGTCTACGTCAACGGCCTGCCGCTGGTCGTCTTCGAGCTCAAGAACCCGTGGGAGCCCGAGGCCACCGTCGAGGGCGCCTGGAATCAGATCCAGCACTACCGCAACGACGTGCCGCAGCTGTTCGACACCAACGGCTTCGTCGTCGTGTCCGACCAGGTCAACACCCTGCACGGGGTGTGGAGCGCCGGCCGCGAGCACTACGCGCCGTGGAAGTCGATCGACGGCGAGCACGTCGAGGCGACCACCACCGGCAGCATGAAGACGCTGGTCGAGGGCCTCTTCCGCCCCGATCGGCTGCTCGCCTACCTGCGCGACTTCCTGCTCTTCGAGGTGGTCGCCGACCGCATCACCAAGAAGGGCGCCAAGTACCACCAGTTCTTCGCCGTGCGGCGGGCCGTCGAGCTCGACGAGTCGGTGGCGAGCGAGGGCGTGGTCGACATCTTTGCCGCCGCCGGCATCGAGCGGGCCGACATCTCCATCCTCGACGACGACTTCCTGCAGACCTTCAAGGACCGCCCGCTCCCCGACCTGCGCGTCCAGCTCCTCGAGCAGCTCGTGCGCCGCGAGCTCCACCGCACCGCCCGCCAGAACCTCGTCCAGTCACGGAGCTTCCAAGCCCTGCTCGAGGAGACCCTGCGCAAGTACCACAACCGCCTCATCGACGCCGCCGCCGTCATCCGCGCCATGATCGAGATCCGCCGCGGGATGGAGGCGGAGGGAAGGCGGGCAGAGGAGCTCGGGCTAACCGGCGAGGAGGCGGCCTTCTATGACGCCATCGTCGAGCACGCCGGCGGCATCTACCAGCACGTCTTCCTGCGCGACCTCGTTCACGACGTGGTGCAGACGGTCAAGGCCAACCTCAAGGTCGACTGGACCGAGGCCCACCGCGAGGACGTCAAGGCGGGGGTGCAGTCGGCGGTGAAGCGGGTGCTGATCGCGCGGGGGGTGAAGCCGGGGGACTTTGGGAGGATCTTGCCGTTCGTGATGCGGCAGGCGGAGGCGCTGTATAGGGATTGGCCGCTGGTGGCGTGATGAGTGGGACCTAGGCAGGGGGTCGGCCCGGCTTCCCATTGCATCGCTCAGATGAACGCCATCGGGCGACTCGAGACAACCTGACGCCGCAGCGCGAGAAGTGGTTCCGGGCAGCCATTCTTGCCCTGTCGAGCTGGCTAGTCACCGCCGAGCCTACCAACCGGAGCAGCCTCGATTGCATCGACCTGCAACCTGGCACCTGCTGGCACCGAATGGTGAAGGCATGCCCACCAAATTGACGGCAAAATCGGCGGCGATGTCTCCACGCACCCTTCGACTGGGCCCTGGGACAGGACGGCACCGAGCACGCCGGAGCTCGCGGCTGCCCGGGGGAGCCCCGTACGGGACACCCGCCATCCGGCCCTCTTGCCCGCACCAGCTGTGTACAATCGCTCGAGTGTTGGCCGCCAAGGTTCACGGACACCGCAGTGTCGAGAGCCAGGACATCGCGCGCGACGTGCGCGCCTTGCAGCGCACGCTGAACCGCATCCGCCGTTGGCGCCTGGTGCCGAAAGGCGTCTACCGGTTCTCAGGGTCAGAGGAGGCCGATGCGTGGATGACGCGCCAGATCGCGGCTACTCACGCGCGCCGGAGCTCGAAGACCTCCTGAGCCTCTGCCGCGCGCTCGATCGTGCCGGCGCGCGCTACCTCCTGATCGGCGGATTCGCGGTCATCCTCCATGGCTACGTGCGCACGACGAAGGATATCGACCTCCTCGTCGATCCGTCGCCCGCCAACGTGAGAGCGCTCAAGGAAGCGCTTGCGTCGCTTCCCGACAACGCCGCAGCCGAGCTGACCGAGGACGAGCTCGAGCGCTACCCCGTCGTGCGAGTCGCCGACGAAGTGGTGGTGGACCTCATGGCCTCGGCATGCGGCATCACCTACGCGGAGGCGGTGGTCGACCGGGAATGGCTCGAGGCCGAGGGCGTGGCCATTCCGTCGGTGAGCAAGCGGATGCTCATTCGGATGAAGGAGACCGTCCGGCCGAGCGACGCCGCGGACGTGGCGTTTCTCCACCTCCGGATCGCCGAAGAGGGCGGCCGGCCCGAGTAGGTTCGGCTCTGGTGCTAACCCGGCCGAGGCGCCGCCTCGCCCCCGATCTCGGCGAGGAAGCGCGCGAGCTGTGCGCCCTCGGCGGCGTCGTCTCTATCGTGGCTCCAAGGCATCAGGGCCCGTCGCCGCTCGGCCCGGAGATCTGCGGCACCTTGGCGCCCATCGACCGCAGGGGTGAAGCCCTGGTTTCGGCCGCCCCACGCGTCGATATGCTGGCGCCACCGTGCCGGTCCGCATCCTCTTCCTCGCCGACTCGCACCTCGGCTTCGACCTGCCGGCGCGCCCCCGCGTGGCACGCTGTCGGCGAGGCGAGGACTTCTTTGCCGCCTTCGAGCTCGCGCTGGCGCCGGCGATGCGTGGCGAGACCGACCTCGTCGTTCACGGCGGCGACCTCTTCTACCGCAGCCGCATCCCGTCGTGGCTGGCCGCCCGCGTATTCTCGCGCCTCGCCGCCGTGGCCGACCGTGGAGTCGACGTGTTCTGGGTACCCGGCAATCACGAGCGGTCCGGGGTGCCGCGCCGGCTGCTGCTCGACCATCCGCGCGTCCACGTCTTCGACCGGCCGCGCACGTTCGTCGTCGAGCGCGACGGTCTCAGGATCGCGCTGGCGGGCTTCCCGCATACGCCGCGGATCCGCGTCGAGCACGCGGCGCTGCTCGCGGCCACCGGTCACTCCGCGGCGACCGCCGACGTGCGGCTCCTGTGCCTCCACCAGGCGGTCGAAGGGGCAACCGTGGGGCCCGCCGACTTCGTCTTCCGCGACGGCTCCGACGTCCTGGCCTGCGCGCAGATTCCACCTGCCTTCGGCGCCGTCCTCTCCGGCCACATCCACCGCGCCCAGGTGCTGCTGCGCGACCTCGCCGGACGGCGACTCTCCGCGCCGGTGCTCTACCCTGGGTCGACCGAGCGCACCTCCTTTGCGGAACGCGCGGAGACGAAGGGCATCCTCATGCTCGAAGTTGACCGCGGCGCGGCGGCCGGAGGCATCGTGCGATGGGAGTTCCGCGCCCTGCCGGTGCCGCCGATGGTCGACCTCGAGCTCGAGGGTGGCGACAGCGCCGGCCTTCTGAGCGCGCGGCTGCGCGCGTCGCTGGCGCGGCTGGACCCGCGCAGTGTCGTCCGCATCCGCGTCTGTGGCGCCACCGCGCCCGAAGCGCTGACGGCGCTGCGCGCGGAGGCCCTGCGCGCGGTGGCGCCGCCTACCATGCACGTTTCGGTGGCGTGGAAATGGGCCGCCAGCCGCCAGCCCGGTCAGCCCTTCGCCGATCGGCGCTGAACGCGCTGGCTACGAGTGCTCGGCGAGCCGGGCCAGGAACGCTGCTGGTGAGACATCCGTGACGGGTCGATCACGCACTACATCTACGCCCCCAATGCCGTGCGGCTGGTGAAGGGTGGTTCTCGCGACGCGCTCAAAGAATGAGAGCCGGGCGAAAGGCGAGCTCAAGGAGGGCGACCGGCTCGATGTTGATCGTCTCGCCCGGAGTTGGTGAGACCCATCAGGTAGTGAATCCCCTGGTAGGACCTCTACCTGGGTCGCGAGTACCAACGGCTCGAGCTCTTCGGTGTCAGTTCTTGCTGCTCCATCCGGAACTTGCTCGGAGTCGGATCTGCGAGGCTCTCAATGCCGCCGGGCCCTCGGGGGTCGTAGCCGGGGCGTGCGGGCCTCGATCAACCCGATGTGCCGCCGCCTTGGGCTTCCCGAGCCTGATGGTCGAGGGAGGCCGCGACCTCTTCGCGGGCGACCCCGAGACCGGCAGCCTCACACGCTGGTCGGCGGCGGCTTCTGATCAGCCCAGCTTGTGGAGCGCGCTCTTGGCCCCCGTCAGACCGGATCAGGGCCGCCTGATACTCGCCGCGAGCGCTGGCGCGGTCACCGTGGCTCTTGAGGCTCCTACCCCGCCACCCCCTTCTCCCTCAACAACCCCCAAACCTTCTCCGGTGTAATCGGAATATCCACGTGCCGCACTCCCAGATGCGCCAGCGCATCCACCACCGCATTCGCAATCGCCGGCGGCGCCCCGACCGTCGCCGACTCCCCAACCCCCTTTGCCCCGATCGGGTGGTGCGGTGACGGCGTCACCGTCTTCCCCGTCTCCCACTTCGGCGTCTCCATCGCGGTCGGCAGCAGGTAGTCCATGAAGCTCCCGCCGCTGATGTTCCCGTTCTCGTCGTAGCTGATCTCTTCCAACAAGGCCGGTGCCATGCCCATGGTCAGCCCGCCGTGGATCTGGCCGTCGACGATCATGGGATTGATGATGTTCCCGCAGTCGTCGACCGCCACG
This sequence comes from Thermoanaerobaculia bacterium, assembly GCA_963837455.1. GTDB lineage: Bacteria > Acidobacteriota > Thermoanaerobaculia > Multivoradales > JAIOJS01 > DASYQD01. Next base: position 1,992,963 of record CAWINM010000001.1, read on the forward strand.
AACCTTCGGATCTTCACTTCCCCCGTCCCGCGGTCGATGTCGACGACGCAGATGTAGCTCCCGAACGGGAACGTCAGGTTCGGCGGATCGTAGTAGTCCACCGCCTCGAGCCCCGCCTCCATCCCCTGCGGATGGTTCGTGTACGCCGCGAAGGCGATCTCCTGGATGGTCTTCCCCTTCGCCGGCGCGCCCTTGATGAAGAAGCGGCCCGGCTCCCACTCGAGGTCCTCCTCGCTCGCCTCGAGGAGGTAGGCGGCGATCTTCTTCGCCTTGTCGCGGATCTTGCGCGCGGCCACGGCGCAGGCGGCGCCGGCGACCGGAGTGGAGCGGCTGGCGTAGGTTCCGAGGCCGTAGGGCGCGGTGTCGGTGTCGCCTTCCTCGACCTGCACGTGGGCGGCGGGGATGCCGAGCTCCTCGGCGACGATCTGCGCGTAGGTGGTCTCGTGCCCCTGCCCTTGGGACTTCGTGCCGAACCTCGCGATGGCTTTCCCCGTGGGGTGGATGCGGATCTCGGCGGAGTCGAACATCTTGATGCCGAGGATGTCGAACTGCTTGCTGGGGCCGGCGCCGACGATCTCGGTGAAGGAGGAGATGCCGATGCCCATGAATTCGCCCTTGGCGCGCTTCTCGGCCTGCTCCTTGCGCAGGTCCTCGTAGCCGATCATGTCCATCGCCTTGCGCAGCGCCGCCGGGTAGTTGCCGCTGTCGTACTCCCAGCCGAGCACCGACTTGTAGGGGAACTTGTCGGCGGGGATGAAGTTCTTCATGCGCAGCTCGGCGGCGTCCATACCGAGCTCGTGGGCGAGGACGTCGGTGATGCGCTCGATGGCGTGCACCGCCTCGGTGACGCGGAAGGAGCAGCGGTAGGCGATGCCGCCGGGCGGCTTGTTGGTGTAGGCGGCGTCGACCTCGGTGAAGGCGTTCTGCAGGTCGTAGGAGCCGGTGCAGATCGAGAACATGCCGGCGGGGAACTTCGAGGGGTTGGCGGCGGCGTCGGTGTAGCCGTGGTCGGCGAGGGTCTTGATGCGCAGCGCCGTCATCTTGCCGTCCTTGGTGGCGGCGAGCTCGGCGGTCATGTGGTAGTCGCGGGCGAAGGAGTCCGCCTGCAGGTTCTCCATGCGGTCCTCGATCCACTTGACCGGCTTGCCGATCACCACCGAGGCGGCGACGGCGATGACGTAGCCGGGGTAGACGGGAACCTTGCCGCCGAAGCCGCCGCCGATGTCGGGGGAGACGATGCGGATCTTCTCCTCGGAGAGGCCGACGTGGCCGGCGACGAGGGCGAAGACGGTGCGGATGGCGTGGGGAGCCTGCGTCGTCATGTAGACGGTGAGGTGGGTGTTGGTCTTGTCGAAGTCGGCGACGCAGCCGCAGGTCTCGATCGAGGCGACGTGAATGCGCGGGATGTAGATGTCCTGCTTGACGGTGACGTCGGCCTGGGCGAAGGCGGCGTCGGTGGCGGCGCGGTCGCCGGCCTCCCAGTGGAAGATGTGGTTGTCGGTCTTGCCGGGCTTGTCGGTGCGCAGCACCGGGGCGTCGGGGAGGAGCGCCTTGAAGGGGTCGACGACGACCGGCAGCGGCTCGTACTCGACCTCCACCGCCTCCACGCCATCGGCGGCCGCGTAGCGGTCGGTGGCGATGACGGCGGCCACCTCCTGCGCCTGGTACATCACCTTTTCGACGGGGAGCACCATCTGGGTGTCCGACATCAGCGTCGGCATCCAGTGCAGGTTGAAGCCCTTGAGCGTCTCGCCGGTGATGACGGCGAGGACGCCGGGCACCTGCATCGCGCGCTCGGTGTGGATGGCCTTGATCTTGGCGTGGGCGAAGGGGCTGCGCACGATGTCCATGTGCAGCATGCCGGGGAGCTTGATGTCGTCGACGTAGTGGCCCTGCCCGCGGATGAAGCGCGGGTCTTCCTTGCGCTTCATCGAGTGGCCCATGCCGCAGATCGCCGCCGAGGTCTTGGGTTCCATGGCTGGGCTCCTCCTCAACCGGCCGTCGCCGGCGCCGGCTCGCGGAGCTTGGCGGCGGCGTGCTGGACGGCCTTGACGATGTTGACGTAACCGGTGCAGCGGCAGAGGTTGCCAGAGATCGCCTGGCGGATCTCGAGCTCGCTGGGGTCGTCGTTACGGGCGAGGAGAGCGGCGCTGGTGAGCATCATGCCCGGCGTGCAGTAGCCGCACTGCAGGCCGTGCTCCTGGAAGAACCCCTCCTGGATGGCGTGCAGCTGGCCGTTCTGCTCGAGCCCCTCGACGGTGGTGATCTGGTGGCCGTCGGCCTGCACGGCGAGCACGGTGCACGACTTGACGGGAGTGCCGTCGAGCAGCACGGTGCAGGCGCCGCAGTGGGTGGTGTCGCAGCCGATGTGGGTGCCGGTCATCGACAGCGTCTCGCGCAGCAGGTGGACGAGGAGGAGGCGCGACTCGACCTCGGCCGCGCGCTCGGTGCCGTTGATGGTGACCTTGATCTGGTGATGGGACATGGTCAGCTCTCCTTCGCCCGCGAGAGGGCCCGGTGGAGGGCGCGCGCGGTGAGCACGCGCGCCATCTCGCGCTTGTACTCGACGCTGCCGCGGCGGTCGGCGCTCGGCTGCGCCGCGGCGGCGGCGCGGCGGGCGGCCTCGGCGATGCGCTCGTCGGTGAGCGTCTGGCCGGTGAGGAAGCGCTCGGCGTCGCTGGCGCGGATGGGCGTCGGGCCGGCGTTGGTGAGGCCGATGCCGGCGGCGGTGACCTCGCCGGCGGCACCGAGGGTGAGCTGCACGGCGGCGGCGGCGGTGGCGAAGTCGCCCACCTTGCGCTCGAGCTTGACGTAGGCGCCACCGCTCTTCGGTGATGGTACCGGGATGCGGATCTCGGTGAGGATCTCGCCGGCGGCGAGGGCCGTCGCGAAGAGGCCGGTGAAGAAGTCGTCGATGGCGAGGGTGCGGGCACCCTTGGGGCCGGTGGCCACCACCTGCGCGCGCAGCGCCAGCATGGTCGCCGGGTGGTCGTTGGCAGGGTCGCCGTGGGCGAGGTTGCCGCCCACCGTCGCCAGGTTGCGCACGAGGGGATCGGCGATCACCGCCGCGGTGTCGGCGAGCAGCGGGTAGCGCTCGTGGATGAGCGCCGAGCGCTCGAGCTCGACCTCGCGGGTGCGGCCGCCGATGCGCAGGAAGCCGCCCTCCTCGCGGATGTACTCGAGACCGGGAATGCGGCCGATGTCGACGAGGTGGCCGGCGGCGCCCAGCCGCAGCTTGAGCAGCGGCAGCAGGCTCTGTCCCCCCGAGAGCACCTTGGCGTCGTCGCCGTGCTGGGCGAGCAGCGCCAGGGCCGACGCGAGGTCGGTGGGGGCGTGGTAGTCGAACGAGGCGGGAATCATCGGCAGCTCCTTTCCACGGTCAGCGGAGGAGAAACCAGAGCGTCGCGGCGACGGCCGCGACGACGATCCAGAAGACGGGGTTCCTGAGCACGCGCCCGGCGGCGCGGCCAGCGGCGGCGGCGCCGATGGCGCCGAGGTCGAGCACCTCCTCGCTCGCCCGCGGCGGTGCGCCGGCGGCGCTGGCGGCACTGGCGGCGAAGGTGGGTGTCGAGGGTGCTGGAGGCGCGAGAGTGGATGGGCCGGCGGGAGAGACCGCCGCGGCGGCGGGGGTGTCGGCGGCAGCGGAGGCGCCCGCGGGGGCGGCGCCTTGCGCTGCGGTGCCGCCGCCGCTCGGAGCCGGGGCCGGTTGCGCGGAGGCGCCGCCGGCAGACGGTGCCGCCGACGTGGCGGATCCCGAGGCCGCGGTCGCCGGTGTAGCCGCGCTGGCCCCGGCGCCTCCGCCCGTCGCGCCGGCGGGAGCACCGCCGCTGGCGGCTGCAGTCGCTGCCGGTGCGGCCGCCGCCGTCGCCGCTGCTGCCGGTGCCGGTGCCGCGGTGCCCTCGAGCTGCGAGCGCATGGCGGTGCTGAACTTGCCGAACATCTGGTCGGAGACGTCCTGGATCATGCCGCGCCCGAACTGGGCGAGGACGCCGACGACGTTGACGTCGGAGGTGATCACCACCTCTGTCTCGTTCGGCCCCTTGGCGACGAGGCGGCTCTTCATCCGCATGTCGGCGGCGCCCTTGCCGCGGGTCTCCTGGCCGGAGGCCGCGATCTCCGCCTCGCGGGCGGCGACGTCGAGGCGCTCGAAGGTCATCTTGCCGCGGTAGCTGGCGGTGACCGGCCCCACCTTGACGGTGATGGTGCCGCCGTAGGTCGTCTCGTCGACCTGGTCGGTGATGGCGGCGCCGGGCAGGCAGCTCGCCACCTTGCGCGGGTCGGTGAGGAAGGCCCACACCGCCTCGATGGGGGCGTGGACGACGACGCTCTTCTCGATCTGCATGCCCATTGCGGTTAGCCTCCTCTCAGGCCGCCAGCAGGGGTAGGAGCCGCTCGAGTGACGCCAGGTCGTGCGCCGGCAGCAGGCGGTCGACGTAGGGGAGCGCCGCCGCCATGGCGCGCGCGCTCGGCTCGTAACGCGGGTCGCCGGCGAGCGGGTTGAGCCAGAGCACGCGGCGGGCGCGGCCGCGCAGGGCGCGCATCGCGCCGCGCAGGGGCTCGACGTCGCCGCGGTCGAGCCCGTCGCTGAGGATGAGCACCACGGTGCGCGCGTCCACCAGGGCCTCGAGGTGGCGTTCGACGAAGGTGGCCAGGCACTCGCCGATCTTGGTGCCGCCCGACCACTCGGGCACGGCAGCCGCCACCCGCGCCAGCGCGGTTGCCACCGGGTCGGCGCCGGACGCCGCGGCGCCGGCGCGTCCCGGGCGCAGCCAGCGGGTGAGGCGCACCAGCGTGGTGTTGAAGGCGAAGAGCTCGCTGCCCGGCGCCACGCCGCGCAGCGCCAGCAGGAAGGCGAGCAGGAAGCGCGCATGGGGATCCATCGAGCCGCTGGTGTCGACGAGCGCCACCAGGCGCGTGCGCTCCACGGCGCGCCGGCGGAGCGAGAGCGCCACCATCTCGCCGCCGCTGCCGACGGCGCGACGGAAGCTGCGCCGCAGGTCGGGCTCGCCGCGCCCGCGCGACGGCTCCCGCCGGCGGCTGGGACGGGTGGCGAGCTGCAGCGCGAGGCGCGCCAGCAGGCGCTCCATCGCCACCAGCTCGCCCGGCGTGCACTGCTCGAAGGGTTTGCGGCGCAGCGTCGCCTCGGGGCTGTAGCCGGGACGCTCCTGGCGGCGCTCGCCGGCGTCGGGGCGCGGCGGGCCGGAGCTGTCGTCCTCGGGCTCGGCGGCGAGGGCGCGGCGCGCCGCGGGTGCCGAGCGCCGCATCACCGCGCCCGCCGCCTCGCGGTCGCGCTTGCTGGTCGCCAGCGGCGGCGCCTCGCGCCAGAGGCGGTCGAAGAGCTCGGCGAAGGTCTCGCGGTCGGAGGCGCGGATCTTGAACGCCACCAGCAGCGCCAGCCGCACCTCGGCGCGATCGCCGAGGTCGACGAGGGCGAGGGCGGCGAGGGCGTCGGCCTCGTCCTGCAGCGACACCGCCACGCCCCGGTGCCGCAGCGCGCCGGCGAAGGTCGCGAGGTGGGTCACGAGGTCGGCGCCGCTCATCCCGCCGCCGCCTCCGCTCGTTCGGCCGCCAGCAGCAGCCCGTCGAGCTCGTCGGGCTGGAGGTCGTGGAGGTCGCTCTGGTCCTTGAGCAGGCAGCCGAGGGTCTGGCGCACGACCTCGGCGTCGAGGTGGTCGCGGTGCAGGTGGAGGAGGGCGCGCGCCCAGTCGATGCTCTCCGCCACGCCCGGCGACTTGACGAGGCGCCGCCGGCGCAGCTCCTGCACGAAGCCGCCCACCGCGCGCGCCAGCCGCGCGTCGATCTCCGGCACCCGCGTGCGCAGGATGCGCACCTCCTTCTCGAGGTCGGGGTGCTCGAGGTAGAGGTAGAGGCAGCGGCGGCGCAGCGCGTCGCCGATCTCGCGAGTGCGGTTGCTGGTGAGGATGACGTGCGGCACGTGCTCGGCGCGGATGGTGCCGAGCTCGGGGATGGTGACCTGGAAGTCGGAGAGCAGCTCGAGCAGGAAGGCCTCGAAGGCGTCGTCGGCGCGGTCGATCTCGTCGATGAGCAGCACCGGCGGCCCCTCGCGACGGGTGATGGCGCGCAGCAGCGGGCGCTCGAGCAGGTAGGGGCGGCTGAAGATGAGGTCCTCGATGGCGCCGGCGTTCTGCCCCTGCCCCTCGGCGAGGCGCAGGCGCAAGAGCTGGCGCTGGTAGTTCCACTCGTAGAGGGCGGTCGAGACGTCGAGCCCCTCGTAGCACTGCAGGCGGATGAGCTCGGTGGCGAGGAGCCGCGCCAAGACCTTGGCGAGCTCGGTCTTGCCGACCCCGGCGTCGCCCTCGACGAGCAGCGGCCGCCGCATCTCGGTGGCGAGGAAGAGGGCGGTAGCGATGGCGGGGTCGGCGACGTACCCCTCGCGCTCCATCGCCGCCTCGAGCGCGGCGATCTCCGGCCTCATCGCCGCTCCCGCGTACGACCGCGCCCGCGCCCGCCGACGATGCCACCTCGCGCCGTCACCGCCGACTTCGCGAGCAGCGTCGGCGCCGTGCAGCTGGCGCTGCGCGGAGCCTGCCTCCCCCCGCCCGGCGCGCGCGCTGCGCGCGCCTCACCCGCGCGCCTCCGCCTCGAGGTAGCGGTCGGGGTCGGCGAGGAACTTCTCGCGGCAGCCGCCGCAGCAGAAGTAGTAGGTGCGGCCGGCGTGCGCGGCGGTGTGGCGGGCGCGCGCGATCTCGACCGCCATGCCGCAGATCGGATCGATGGCGGTGGTCGTCGCGGCGGCCGGCGCGGTCGCGGCGGGCATCGTGGTGGCGGTCGCGCTCGAGGCACCCGCTGCGACGCCCGCGCCTGCCACGGCAGTTGCGCTCGAAGGGGTGCCCGTTGCACCTGCGCCGGCAGCTGCCCCTGCGCCCGCGCCAGGAGCCGCCACCGCGCTCCCACCCCCACCCGCGCCTGCGCCCGCACTGGCACCCACGCCTGCGCGTGCGCCCGCGCCTATTCCTGCACCGGCACTTGCTCCCGCACCCTCCGTCGCACCGGCACTCAGACCTGCGCCTGCGCCTGCGCCTGCGCCTGCGCCCGCACCAGCACCTCCGCCCGGCGCCGCGCGCCGGCGCTGCACGACCTCGGCGAGCACGGCGAGGGCGATCTCCTCCGGCGTGCGGGCGCCGATCGACAGCCCGGCGGGGCTGCGGATGGCGGCGAGCGCCGCCGCGGCGACGCCGCGTGCGAGCAGCGTCTCGCGCAGGGTGGCGAAGCGGCGGGCGCTGGCGACGACGCCGAGGTAGTCGGGGACGAGGCGGAGGGCGCCCTCGATCGCCTCCTCGTCCCCCTCGCCCATGGTGGCGACGACGACGGCGAGCGGGCGCGGCGCGGCGGCGACCAGCGGCTCGGCGGCGAGCTCGTGCTGCACGCTGACGCCGGCGGGGTAGACGCCGGCCCCGGCGCTGGGGTCGACGACGGTGACCGCGTGCCCCATCGCCAGCCCGAGGCGGGCGAGGGCGTGCACCACCGGTGAGTCACCGCAGACCACGAGGCGGGGCGCCGGCAGCACGGGCTCGAGGTAGATCTCCACGCTCCCTCCGCTGTGGCAGGTCATGGGGTAGGTGGCGACGCCCGGCCGCCGCGCCTCCTCGGGGTCGGGGGCGAGGGCGACGAGCCGCGGCTTGCCGTCGGCGAGCGCCACCTGCGCCTCGTGCAGCACCGTCGGCCGCGTGCAGGCGCCACCCAGCCAGCCGTGGAAGGCGCCGTCGGCCGTGATCACCGCCATGTCGCCCGGCTGCGCCGAGCTCGCCGGCCGCCGTGAGGTGACGATCGCCAGCACGAAGGGCTGCTCGCGCCGCGCCAGCTCCGCCGCCAGCGCCAGAAGGTCGGCTCTCATGGTCGTGCCTCGCCCGGTCGCGCCGTCGCCGTGACGGGAGCGTCGTCGCCGGAGGGGTCGTGAGCGTGCAGCCGCGCGGCGTCCTCGGGAACGTCGACGTCGGCGAGTGCCACGGCCGGCCAGGCGAGCACCTCCGCCTCGTGGCGGTGGCGCTGCACCACCTGCTTGCCGCAGCGGCCGTCGTCCATCGCCGCCAGCTCGGCGAACAGCGTGCGGTCGTAGAGCATGGGCGGCGCCACCACGCCCTCGTAGTCGGAGATGACGAGCGGCGCGGTGGTGGCGCGGTAGCGCGTCACCAGCGCGGCGAGCATCTCCGCGGTCACGAACGGCATGTCGGCGAGCTGGACGATGGCGGCGCTCGCCGATGGCGGCAGCGCGTCGAGGCCGGCGCGCAGCGAGGTGACGATCCCTTCCTCGTAGCGCGGGTTGACGACCGTTGCGCAGGCGAGCTCGCCGAGGGCGGCGCGGGCGCGCTCGGCTTCGTGGCCCAGCACTACCACCACCGGCGACAGCCCCGCCGCCAGCGCCTGGCGGGCGGCGCGATGCAGCAGCGGCTCGCCGTCGAGCTCGAGGAGCAGCTTGTTGCGTCCCATGCGGCTCGAGGTGCCGCCGGCGAGGAGGACGCCAGCGACCGTGCCGCGACGCGCGGTGCTCGCCGCGGGGCCGGCGGCCGTGCCCGTGGCGCCGGAGACGCCCTCACCCGACATGGATCGCTCCCACACGCTCGCTGAGGTGTTGCGGGGTGCGGCCGGCGACGACGCCGAGCAGCTCGGCGACGATGCTGATCGCCACCTGGCGCGGGCCGTCGGCGCCGAGGTCGAGACCGACGGGGCCGTAGAGGCGTGTCTCGTCGTCGGCGTCGAGGGCGCGGCGGATCTCGGCGGTGCGCGCGCGCGGGCCGAGCAGCCCGACGTAGCGCAGGCCGGCGGCGAGCAGGCGCCGCACCCACTCGCGGTCGCTGGCGAAGGCGTGCGTCATCACCACTGCCAGGCTCTCCGCGGGCGCGGCGAGGTCGAGCGCGGCCTCCTCGGGGTGGGCGGTGACGCGCCTCGTGGCACGCGGGAAGCGGTCGGGCGCCAGCAGCGCCTGCCGATGGTCGAGGACGGTGACCCGGAAGCCGGCGTCGGCGGCGAGCTCGACGAGCGGCATGGCGTCGTCGCCGGCGCCGCAGACGAGCAGGTCCGGCGGCGGCTGCAGCACCTCGAGGAAGACGAGGTGGCCGGCGATCCCCTCGCAGGCGGAGTGGCCGGCGGCGATGCGCGACACCGCCTGCGCGCACACCGCGTTGACGAGCGCGGCGTCGAGCGGCGGAGTGTCGTCGACGCCGGCGGTCGTCGTGCCGTCGACCCGGCCGTCGGCGCCGACGAGCAGCGTGGCGCCGACCTCGCCGGCACCACCCACGACGGTGGCGGCGGCGAACGGCGCCTCCTCGGCCAGCCGCGTCCGCCAGCGCGCCGCCAGCTCGCGCAGCGGCCCCGCGCTCGCCGGCTGCACGAAGACGTCGACCTGGCCGCGACAGCCGAGACCGAGCGCCCACGGCTCCTCGTCGCCGGCGCTGGTGTCGTAGTGGAGCAGACGCGGCGTGCCCGTCGCCAGCACCTGCCGCGCCACCTCGCGGACGTCCCCTTCGAGGCAGCCGCCGCTGACGCCGCCGCGGCCGCCGCCGGCCGGCACGACGAGCAGCTTGGCGCCGGGTCGGCGGTACGCCGAGCCGACCACCCGCACCACCGTGGCGAGCGCAGCGGGCTCCCCCGCGGCGATGACCTCGCCGAGCCGAGAAAGCACTTCCGCGCTCTCCAGCCAGTGGTTCACGGTGCCTCCAGGGCTCAACGTTATCCGCCGCGGCGGGTCGCGTCTACCGCCGCGGTCACCCACGGAGTCACGAAGTCGTGGCGGGTGGAGGGGAGGGTGAGCGGCGTCGGCGCGTGCGCGCCTGCTGGCGACACCGGTTGCGGGTGCGCGATGCATCAAGAGGGTTTCACCCGCCAAGTCACGGGGATCGTCGTCGTGGATCGGAGAACCGAATGTAGTGCTCGAGCTGGGCCCAGAGCTCCCTGGTGCGTGCGTCGATGCTTCGGGTGCGTCGAGGGATGACAACCGCTTCGCGAAGAGAGCCTACGGCGCGCGGACGTCTCCACTCCCGTTCTGCGCGCGCCGGGCAGCCGGCGAGCGGGCTCCGACCTCCCGGCGCCCCCACCGACCTGGGCTCGCGGGCGAGGCGGCGACCTGGAGTACTCTGGTCGCGATCGCCAGCCGCTGGCGCTACCCGCCCGGAGGGACCCGTGATCCGCAACGCCGCTACCGCTCTCGTCCTGCTTCCGTTCCTCGTCGCTCCCGCCCGCGCTGCGGCGGCGGCTGCCGCCGCCACGCCGTGGGAGGGACCGGCCGCCATCGGCATCGAGGTCAAGGACCAGGGGGGCAAGCCGGTGGCGGGTGCCCGCGTGACCATGCGCTACACCGACATGAAGCCGGCGGTGGGGCCGCCGCCGCTGGTGACCGACGCCAGGGGGCAGGCGGTCGCCGGTCACCTCGCCGAGGGGAGCTGGTACGTCGAGGTGAGCCACCCCCAGGCGATGCTGTACACCGCCTACCTGACGACGCGCGCCGGCAAGGCGGCCAAGAGCACCTTCGTCGCCCAGGTGTCGACGGGCAGCTCCTGGGCGCCGCTGCACGTCGAGCTCTTCAAGGTGAAGTCGATGCCACCGGCGGTGCCGATGGCGCCCGCGGTGGAGGTGGCGGCCGCGCCGCCTGCGAGCCCGGCGCCGGCGCCCGTGGCGCCTGCCGTCACGCTCCCCGCGGAGCCTGCGCCTGCGCCTGCAGCCGCGGCGGCGACTCCCGCTGCGCCCGCAGTGACCCTCCCCCCGACCGCGCCGCCCGTCGCCACGCCCGCACCCCCGGCGGCGGCGGCGCCAGCGGCAGCGGTCATGCCGCCAGCGGCGCCGGCCCCTTCAGCCGCAACCCTCCCCTCGGCGACGCCCGCACCGCGCTCCGCCTCCGGGCCACCGCAGGCCGCCACACCGGGAACCGGTGGATCGACGTCGCCGGCGCCGACGTCGCCTTCCCCGCCGCCGCCGGCTCCCATGGCGCCCGCGCCCGTCGCCACTCCAACGCCGCCGTCCGCACCGCCAGCTCGCCCGGCCGCCTCAGTGCTGGCCCCGGCGTCGCCGCCTCCGTCCGCCGCCGCTCCACGACCTGCGGCGGCGCCGACCGTGGCGACACCGATGGCGCCGGAAAGGGCCCCGCAGCCCGAGGCGACGCCTTCCTCGCCGCCGCCGCCGGCAGCGCCAGTCTCGAAGCCTGCAGCGCCCGCCGCGCCGGTCACGCCGCCGGCGCCACCGACCGCCGTCGCCACACCCGTGCCCGCGACGGCGTCGCCCGCACCCGCGGCCACAGCGATGCCACCGACCGGCGCGCCGCCGCCCGCGCCGCGAGCGCCCGTGGCACCGGCGACTCCGCTGCCCGCTCCCGCCGCACCCGCGGCGCCCGCGAACCCACCGCCCGCAGCCGCGCCGACCGCCGCGCCCCCGACTCCTGCACCTGCGCCGCCACCGGCGCCGGTGGCCGCCATGCCGCCTGTGCCCGCGGCACCCGCGCCTCCCCCGCCGCCGCCCGCGGCAGTGCTGCGTGCGGCGGCCCGGGGCAACTGTCCCGAGTGTGGGAGCGGCGAGTGGGCGGTGACCGCCGAGCAGATCGCCGCCGCCGCCGTGGGCGGCGACGCCTGCGCGGCGATGGCGGCGACGGTGCGTCCCGCGTTCACCGCGCTGGCGCGCTCGGTGCCTCCCGCCGAGGTCGGCTACGTCGGACCGGTGAGCGTGGCGCCGAGCGCCGCGACGCCGGGTGGCTGCACCGTCGTGGCCCTCACGCTGCCCGCCGATGCGCGCTTCGTCGGCTACCGCTACGAGGCCGCCGACGGCTGGGGAAGCGGCGACTGCGTCGCCGACCAGCCGTGCGCCGTCGGCGACGCTCACTGGCTGGGGCACCCCACCATCGAGCGCGGTGCGCGCACGGTGATCTGGGGCGTCTTCGTCAACGGCTCCGCCGAGCGCGTGCGGCGCGCCCGGATCTCCGCCTACTTCCAGCCCGCCGCCGGCTGGCACGCACCCGGCTCGTGAGCGAGCGCCCCGCGCGGCGCGGGTGACCGCCGACCCTGGCACGCCGGCGTGCGCCGCTCCGCTTTGAGCCGAGTGGCACCGCATCGAGCCTGCCGTGCGCCCCGGCGATCGGCGATGTGGCTCGCGTGCCGAGGATCGCTCCCTCGGCCCGCGCCGCCGGCGCTCTGCTACGCTGCCGGCCGGATCCCCGACGCGAAGCCCGCGATGACGAGCCTCGACGCGCAGCGCTGGCAGCACCTGCGGCGATTGCTGGACGAGCTGGTCGAGCTCGCGCCACCGGCGCGCGAGAAGCGTCTCGACGCTCTGGATGGCGAGACCGCGGCCGAGCTGCGCTCGCTGCTCGCGGCCGGATCCCAGGAGGCCTCCCTCTGCTTCGAGGAGGCGGTGGCCGCCGGAGCAGCCGCCGTGCTCGGGAGCCTCGCGGAGGCTGGCTCTGGTGAGGCGCCGGTCTTCGAGGGTGCCGAGCACGAGATTCCCTCGCTCGCCGGCCAGGAGGTCGGGCCCTGGCGCCTGGAGCGCTTGCTCGGCCACGGTGGCATGGCCGAGGTGTGGGAGGCGCGGCGGGTCGACGGGCAGTTCGAGCAGACGGTCGCCGTCAAGCTGCTCAAGCGCGGCATGGACTCCGAGGAGCTGGTGCGGCGGTTCCTGCGCGAGCGGCAGATCCTCGCCCACCTCGACCATCCCGGCATCGCCCGCCTCTTCGACGGCGGTCTCGCTCCCGACGGTCGCCCCTACTTCGTGCTCGAGCGCGTCGAGGGCGAGCCGATCACCGAGTGGTGTGCCCACCGGCACCTCGGCATCCGCGAGCGCCTGGGGCTCATCATCGCCTGCTGCGGGGCGCTGGCGGCCGCGCACCGGCAGCTGGTCGTGCACCGCGACCTCAAGCCCTCCAACATCCTCGTCAACGCCGACGGCCAGGTGAAGCTGCTCGACTTCGGCATCGCCAAGCTGCTCGCGAGCGACGGCGAGGACGACCGGACGCATGCCGAGGTGCGGGTGCTGACGCCCGCCTACGCGGCCCCCGAGCAGATCCTCGGCGAGCCGGTGTCGACGGGCACCGACGTCTACGCGCTCGGCGTCGTCGCCTACCAGCTGCTCACTGGTCGCCTGCCGCACCGGCGCGGCGGGCTGCGCGCCATCGAGCTCGCCGTGGCGGCTCACAGCGAGTCGATCGTGCGGCCGTCGACGGCGGTGCTCGCCGCCGTCGGGGAGGAGAGCGCGGCGCTGCCCTCCGACCCCCAGCACGTGGCGCGCCAGCTGCGTGGCGACCTCGACGCGATCCTGCTCACGGCCTTGCGCCGCGAGCCCGAGCGGCGCTACTCCTCGATCGTCGCCTTCGCCGACGACTGCCAGCGCTTCCTCGACGGCCGCCCGGTCAGTGCGCGCGCCGACTCGCTGGGGTATCGCACCGCCAGGTTCGTGGGCAGGCACCGGCTGTCGCTGGCGGCGGCGGCGCTCGCCGTGCTGTCGCTCGTCGCCGGCCTGCTCGTGGCGGTGTCGCAGGCCAGGCGCGCCGACGCGGCGGCCGTCGCCGAGCGCGCCGCGGCGGCGGCGGCCCGTGCCGAGACCACCCGGGCCGAGGCGATGAACGCCTTCCTCACCGACGTCTTCACTGCCGCCGACCCGGAGGGGCGTCGCGCCGCCGACCTCACAGCCGGCGAGCTGGTGCAGCAGGGCGCGGCGCGCATCGACGAGCGGCTCGCCGCGCAGCCGGCCACGCGGGCGCAGATGCTCCACGTGCTGGGCAACGTGCAGTACCGGCTCGGCCTCTACGACGCCGCGCAGCCTCTGCTCGAGCGGGCGCTGGCGCTGCGCCGCGCGCTCCGCCCGCGGGTCGCGGTCGACATCGCCGCCAGCGCTGCGGCGCTGGGGGTCGTCTACCACCGCCAGGGTCGCTCGGCGGACGGCGCCAAGCTGCTCGAGGAGGCGCTCGCCCTGCACCAGGCCGCCGGTCCGCGCTCGCGGCTCGAGGTGGCCAAGGACCTCAACAACCTCGCCAACGCCTACAAGGCGCTCGGCCGCACCGCCGACGCTCGCGCCGCCTTCGAGCGCGCCATCGCCATCCTCGATCGCACGCCCGACGGCGACCCCGGGCTGCTGGCGCGCGTGCTCAACAACTACGGCCTCTTCCTCACCCGCTTCGGCGACCGCGTCGCCGCACGCGACGCCCTCGAGCGCGCGCTGGTCCTGCACGAGCGCACCAGCGGCCCCGACAGTGCCCTGGTCTCGGGAACCCTCGGCAACCTGGCGGAGATCTACATCCACCTCGACCAGGTGGACCGCGCCGTCGCCGCCACCCGCCGCGCCTTGGCGATCTCGCGCAAGACTTACGGACCAGGTCACTACGAGACCGGCCTGGCGCAGAACGAGGTCGGCTGGGCGCTGCTCGCCGCGCACCGCCCGGCCGAGGCGCGGCAGGAGCTCGAGGGCTCGATCGCCATCCTGCGCGCGGCGGTCGGTGACCAGCACCGCAGCACCGCCTACCCCTACCGCAACCTCGGGCGGGCGCTCGCCGAGACCGGACATCCCGGGGAGGCGATCGTCGCCCTGCGACACGCCGAGCGCATCTGGGTGGCGACCCTCGGCCCGGACAGCTTCGATCTGGCGTCGGTCTACGTGCTGCTCGGGCCGCTGCTGGTCGATCGCGGCCAGGGGGCGGAGGGGGAACGCCTGCTGGAGAGGAACGTCGAGCTGTTGCGAGCCGCGAAGTCTCCCAGCCTCGGCAGCGGCTGGCTGACGCTCGCCCGCGCTCGCCTGCACCGATGCCGCCTGGACGAGGCTCGTGAGGCCTTCGCCGCGGCCGAGAGCGAAGTGGCCACCCACCGGGATGCCGATTGGGTCGCCGATCTCCCGGGCTTCGAGCGCGAGCTCGCGAACGCCCGCTGCGGCGGGCGCGCGCGCCCGTCGTGATCCCGCCCGCTGCGGCGCTCTCGGCTCGGCCGCTGCGCTGGGCACGCCGCGGCTCCTCGACGACGGCGAGGCTCGCGGGCCGAGCGCGCCGGCGGCAAGGAGTGCCGCGTCGCGGCGCCACGCCTCACGCCGCGCTGGCCAGCGACCGCGGCTCGCCCACCCGCAGTCGCGGCGCCCGCCCGTAGGTCAGGCTGCGCCAGATCCACTCCATCGCTCCGAAATGGAAGTGACGCATCCACACGTGCGCGAGAGCGACCTGCACGAGGTATCCCGCGACGGCGAGGAGGGCGATCGCCGCCGGGCCGATCCTGGCCATGAGGTGCGGCCCGGGCGCGAAGCCGTAGCAGAGCCAGATCCCGAACAGGGTCTGCAGCAGGTACCAGGTCAGGGCCATGCGCCCGAGCGGAGACAGGAGCTCGACGAGCCGCCTCGCGCGGGGCTGCAGAAACAGCAGCGCCAATCCCGCGGCGTAGGCGAGGGTCATCCCCAGAAAGCCGCTCTCGGTCGCCAGCCGGTGAACGAAGGCGGTGGCGAAGCCGCCTGCGGCGATGAGATCGCCGGCAAAGACGGCGTTCCCTGCGAGGCCCACCGCTCCCGCCACCAGCAGGATCCTCCACAGCAGCGGCCGCTGGGCGCCGAGGTCGCCGAGCGCGAAGGCGCGAGCGACGTAGAGCCCGAGGAGCAGGCGGCCAAAGACGGCGATCTGGTAGGCCGGCTGCGACGCCTCGAGCGTGAGATACCAGTCGTAGAGCCAGTTGACGCGAAGCACCTCCGCATAGCTGCCGGTGGCGAAGGCGTGCAGCGCCGCCGCATCGAGATTCGAGCTCGTCGGGTGGAGAGCCGTCCACCAGACGGCCAGGCCCTTCGCCAGCGCCGGCAGCAGGACCGCGGTGGAGAGGGCGATCGCCAGCAGGCGGCGCAGCCGCAGGCGAGCGAAGAGCGGCAGCAGCACCGCCCACAGCGCGTAGAAGCGGAGGATATCGAAGCACCAGAGCAGCCAGCCGTGCAGGGCTCCGAACAGGAACAACCAGCCGATGCGGCGCATGAAGAGCGGGGTACCGGCGGCGCCGCGAGACCGCGCGCGCTCGAGGAAGAGCCAGAAGCTGATGCCGAAGAGGAACGAGAAGAGGCCCATGAACTTGTTCTCGACGAAGAACAGCTCGAGCCGGTAGGCGAGCGTGTCCCACGCTCCGGGGAAGAGCTGGGTCCGCTGCGCGTCGGTCATGTAGTCGAGCCCCGCGAAGATCAGCAGATTCGCCCAGAAGACCCCGAACAGGGCCAGGCCCCGCAACGCGTCGACGAAAGGGAGCCGAGGTGCGATCGCGCTTTCCGGGGAGCGTGCGGGCGAGGGTGGCGTGCTCTGTCTCATGGACTGATGAACGACAGCCGAGGTGTACAGGTGCCAGCCGCGAGCCGTCGCCACGCTCATCGCCTGGCACGCTGCGCCCATCTTTGGCGATCTGGGTGGCAGGAGGCACCGCCATGCACGCGCCCTTCGCCCCTCGTCTCGCCGTGGCCACAGCCATGCTGCTCGGCGGTGCCACCTTGCTCGTCGCGCCGGCGCTGGCCGCCGATGGCGACCAGGACCCGGCGTTCGGGGTCGCCGGTGTCTTCGGGCCACGGTACGGCCAGCTGGTCCGGGACGCTGCGACGTTGCCCAATCAGGACATCGCCGTGGTGGGCTCCCTGACCATCTCCAGCGATCCACTCGTCGACTGGCTCTACGTCACCGGCGACGGCCACGCCATCGTCGAGTGCGGCCAGTCGATCCCCTTCCTTGCCAGCTTCATGGGCAACGCCGTCATCGCCGATCGCAGCGGCCGCCTGCTGGTCGGCGGCACCGCCACGCTCGCCGGCAGCACCGGGCAGGATCGCGCCCTGCTCGTCCGCTACAGCCTCGGCGGTCAGTGCGGCTCTCTCGACTCCTCGTGGAGCGGCAACGGCTGGCAGCTGCTCGACCCCCAGGGCCTCTGCGCCAGCGCCGACTGTTCGCTGGCCGACGTCGCCGAGGCGCCCACCAACACGCCCAACCTGTTCGCCCTCGTCGAGTCGAAGGTGAACCTCTTCGTCTCGCGCTACTTCGTCGCCGCCTTCTTGAACGGCGGCGACATCGATACCGGGTTCGGCACCAGCGGTTACGCCGAAGTGACGGCAACCGGGATCGGCACCCTGGAAAGTGGAGGCGCCCACCTGGCGATCGACCCCAAGGGGCGGCCGATGGTGCTGGCGACGCGCTTCGATCCCAATCAGTCGCTCGACGCCGACCCGGTGCTCCTGCGCTTCACCGCCGCCGGAGCGCTCGACACGACCTTCGAGAGCGGCGGCATCAAGGTGCTTCATGACGACCCCCAGATCGACGAGGTCGGTGTCGCCCTGGCGATCGCCAGCGACGGCACGCCTTACGCCGAGGTCAACAGCATCTCGCCCGACCACACGGGCTGGATCCTCGGCCGGGGGCCGGGAGCATGGATGGGTGTGGGGAACGGCGCCGAGCCGCTCGCCGCGCTCGTGCTCCAGGGCGATGGCAAGGTGCTCACCGTCGGCAACAGCACGAGCTTCGATGGCTTCGAGGTCACCCGCCTCATCCCGACGCCGGCCTTCTTCGTCTGGGACGAGTCGTTCACCGGCGACGGCATCGAGGGCTACGACGTCAACCTCGGCGGCGCCAACGGCCAGCAGGCAGTCGTCATGGTGCTCTCGGGCGGGCGGCCGGTGATGCTCGGCAACGCCGACACCAGCATCGGGGAGGCGCTCTTTGCCATCCGCCTCAAGAACCGCTACCTGTTCGCCGACAGCTTCGAGGTGGGCGCGAAGTCGCGCTGGTCCGCCAGCTTCCACTGAGAGGCCACCGCGGGCGCGCGCACGCCCCGAGACACGGCAGAGACAGTGGGTGCCGAGTGACTATCGGGAACGACCCACTACAGACCGTGGATGACTGCGGCTCTGCAGGTCGCGGCAGCTAGAATCCTCAGGTGACTCCGGGCTCTCCGCAGGATCCGAGCCGCCGCCAGGGCGACGACAGCGCGGTCACGGCGCTGCTCGCCGCCGCCCGCAGCGGCGACCGCTCGGCGTCCGACCGCGTCTTCGCGCTGGTCTACGACGAGCTGCGCCGCGTCGCCTCTCGGCAGGCGATGCGCCGCGGCGGGGGCGCCACGCTGTCGACGACCGCACTGGTGAACGAGGCCTACCTCAAGCTCGCCGGGGACACCGTCGTGGCGGCCAACGACCGCGTGCACTTCTTCGCGTTGGCGGCGCGCGCGATGCGGCAGATCCTCATCGACCATGCGCGCCACGGCGCGCGCAGGAAGCGGGGCGGCGGTCTGCCGGTGCTGTCGCTCGAGGGGCTCCACGAGGCCCCCGCTGGCGGCGCCGCCACCGGCATCGCCGACCTGCTGACGCTCGAACGCGCCCTGGTGCGGCTGGCAACGGTCGACCCCGAGCTCGAACGGCTGGTGGAGTGGCGCTTCTTCGCCGGGCTGACGATCGAGGAGATCGCCGGTTTGACCGGGACCTCCGAGCGCACCCTGAAGCGCGACTGGGCCGCAGCGCGCGCGTTCCTCCTCCGGGAGATCGGCGGCGGCGATGGGGCACCGGTAGCGCCGGTGACCTGACCGGCGGGCCCGCCCCCGAGCGCGCTCGCCGCGGCGGAGAGCGGGTGGCTCACCCGGCACCGAGGGCCGAGCGGCGCCGCCGCCGCGGTCGGCCCCGGGTCGCTCAGCGTCCGGTGGCTTCGCGGTCCTTCCCGCCGCCCACCGTCCCCAGCTCGACCGTTGCCTGGTCGGTCATTACCACGAAGGGGCGCGGCTCGATGCGCAGGCCGCCCTTGCCGTCGTGGGAGACCACCTGCAGCGTCCCCATGCCGTAGCCCATGGGGCCGCGGCTGTAGTAGTGGGCGGCGAGACGGTAGGGGGCCGCCACTCCGCGCGCCGAGCCCTCGACCGTGAAGCACTCGGGACCGTAGCCGGTCGTCACGTCGGCGTAGAGCTGGCCCCCGGAAGCGAGCCTCGGCGCGCTGTAGTACGCGTGGTTGCCGGCGCGGTCGAAGACATGGAGGTCGACGTCATTGGCGTCGGTCTCCCAGGTGAGCACGAAGCGCAGCGAGGGCGCGACGTCGAGGTGCGCGCCATGGGCCGCGAGCCGATCGAGCACCGCCGCCCGCTGCTCGGGCTCGCGATGCAGCCAGGCGGCGCCGAGCAGGCCGAGGTCCTCGCGCAGGACGCGGTCGACGCCCGCGAAGCGGCCCGCCGGGTAGTGTTGCTCGAGCCCCCGCTCGAGGGCCGCGAAGGCCCCCTCGAGATCGCCCTGGCGCTCGAGCGCCCAGGCGAGCAGGCGGTGGCCGGCCGGGTGATCGGGCCGCTGCTCGACCGCTTTGCGGTAGGTGTCGATGGCGAGCGGCAGCCCGGCGGGCCCCAGCCTCTCCAGGCGCTCGCCGGCGAGACGCCGCAGGTCGGCGCGGCTGGGGAAGAGGTCGATCAGCGAGCCGTAGGCGCGTGCGGCGGCGGTCGTGTCGCCGCTTGCCTCGCACGCCTCGCCGAGGGCGAGCAGCGCCAGCACGTCGCCGGGCGCCTTGCTCACCCACGCCTCGGCGAGCTGGCGGGCGCGCGGCACGCGCCGGGCGGCAAGCTCCGACATCACCTCGGCGAAGCGGCCGCTGTAGGGAGCTGCGCCCGCCTCGTCGGCTTCCGCGGCCGACGGCACCGCCGCCACGTCGCCGGCACGTCCAGGAGGCGGGGGGGATGGAGGCGGCACTTGCGGGTTGGTCGCCACGCGTTCCTGCTGCACGTGGAGCGGCGGCGCTGGCTCCACCTCGGAGGGCACGGGATTGGGCCGCGGCACCTCGCCGGGGGATGCCAGCGCCCGGTTCTCGGCGCCGGCGTCGCTCGTCACGCCGCCGGGCACGCCACCAACCACTCCGCCAGGGACGCCACCGGCGACGCCACCCGCGACGCCACCGTCGACACCGCTCACGACGCCGTCGTCGTCCTCCGCCCTCACCGCCGGCTCGGAGGCAGGGCGGGGGCCGTCCAGGAGTGGGGCCTCCGCGGCGACGGTGATCTCGTCCTCCCCGTCGCCGGGTGCGGGCGAGGCGGCGGCCGCATCGCGGGCGGTCGGGACGCGGGCCGCGCTCGCGTCGGCTCGCCGGCCGCCCTCGCGCAGGCGGGCGGCGCCCGTCGTCTGTGCCTTCGGGGGCGCGAGGTCGGCGCCGGGGGGCAGCGCGTTCGCCGTGCGCGCCGCCACCTCGAGCCCGCCGGCGCCGACGGTGAGGATGTCGGCGAGCGCATGGCGCTCGAGCCCGAAGCGCGCGTAGTCGTCCGCCGTCTCGAGCACCAGCAGGGCGGTGAGCGGCGTCAGCACCCTCTGCTCGACGCTCAGCTGCACCACCTGCAGCGTGAGCGCCTGGCGCAGGTCGGCGTCGCCGGCGAGGGTCGTCTCGCGGAGGTGGAGCAGGCGGTCGATGCGCGCCTGCGCAACGGCGCGCGCCAGCAGCGGGCGCTCGGCGCTGGCGAGCGCGCCGCCGAGCGTCACCTGCCGGCCGTCGAGGGCGAGCCGCAGCGGCCGCTCCGCCGGCAGCTCGGCGTAGACGAGGGTCTCGTCGCCGGGCTGGGCGCCGTCGATGCGCTCCGGCCATACCCAGGCGGCGCCCGCGATGGCGACCGCGATGCCGGAGTGGCAGGCGAGCGTCAGCCGGCGCGCGATCTCCGCGCGCGGGGCGTCGCCGTCGATGCGCTGGCCGTCGTGCGCCAGGTTGCCGGTGGTGAGCTCGCGCAGCGTCGCGTCGTCGCGCAGCCCGCCCACCGCCAGCACGTCGAGGCGCTCGACGCCGCGCGCGCCCAGCGCCTGCACGGCGGCGCGCAGGGCGGCGGTCTCCACCTCGCCGGCGGTCGCGACGCCGTCGGTGACGAGCAGCACCCGCGGATAGCGGCCGGGTGCGGCGGCGAGACGCTCCGCCAGCCAGGCGAGGGCGCCGTGGAGGTCGGAGGCGCCGAGCGGACGCCGTGATGCGAGGCGCGCCAGGGCGCCCGCGTCGAAGTCGCCGGCGGTGCCTTCGAAGAGCGGCGCCACCTCCTGGTCGAAGGCGGCGACGCCGAGCGGCGTCGCTGCACCGGCGCCGGCGCGCAGCGCGGCCGCGAGCTCGCCGACGCGCCGCACCTGCGCCTCGTAGCCGAGGGCACGCGAGGCGCTCGAGTCGACCAGCACGTAGAGACCGGCGATCTCCTGAGGCTCGGCATCGATCGCCGGCGCCACGCGTGCCACCACGAGGTCGCCGTTGCGCAGCCCGGCGCGCGCGACCAGCTCGTCCTGGGCGACGCTGAAGTCGCGGTCGGGGGTCCAGTCGCGGCGGTGGAGCTCGAGCACGCGGCGCTCGTGCACCTCGCCGCCGAGGTTGCTGGCGGGGGCGGCGGCCGCAGGGCGGTCGCCGAGCAGCACGCGCACGTCGAGCGCCTCGATCGCCGGCAGGCCGCGCAACGGGATGACGTAGGGCTCGTCGTGAGAAGGCAGCGCGTGCGAGTAGGAGACGATGATCTCCTTGCGCCCGCCCGCCGGGATGGGGAAGACGCGGGCGGAGAACTCGTTGCCCGACTCCTGCTCGAGCAGCGCTGGATCCTGCCGGCGGTGCAGGAAGTCCTCGTAGGCCACCCGCGCGCGCTGGCGCTCGACGACCTCCCCCTCCTGCCAGGCGTCGCCGATCCGCATCGCGAAGCGCGACAGCGCCGCGCCCGGCGGCAGGGCGATGCGGAAGCGCCCCTCGATGGTGCGCGCGCGCGGGTTCTCGAAGGTGAGGTGGAGCTCGGTGAAGGCCAGCGGCGGCTCGAGCACGCCGTTGGCGGTGAGGGCGACGAGGCGCAGGCCGGTGCCGTCGGAGGCGGTGAGGGAGAGCGGCGGCACCGGGGCGCCGTCCACGGCGCCGGCGGTCGCCTTGGGGAAACGGAATGATGCGGGCAGCCGGTCTACGGCGCCGCCGACGGCAGGTGCGGCGGGGGCCGCCTGAGGGGGCGACGGCGGGCCGATGCGCGGAGGGAGCCGGCGGCGCGTCGGCCGCCGCGCGGAGGGTGACCAGGCCGCCGGCCATTAGCGCGGAGAGGGCGATCAAGAGCACCAGGGGGAGACGTTCGCTGCGAGCCATGGATCTGCTCCTCATGAGAGTCGCGACCGTCCGGTCGCCGCCACGGTTCCCCGCGGCACCCCTTTGGATCCCGCCCCCGTGCCGGAGGCAACCGCGGTCGCCCTCGCGGGCGCGATGTCGAGAGGTCGCCGCCCGCGCACGGCGCCACGATGGAGTGCAGCGAGCGCTACCGCGCCAGCGACACCAAGGCGGCACCACGGCGCCGCACGCCGCCGTGCGGGGCTACAGCTGGCGGCCCTCACGCTAGGATCGCGGCCATGTCGGCCCGCCTGCTGCGCGACGACCAGGAGGCCCTGCTGCGTGAAGAGCGCCAGACGCTCGGCAGCCTCCAGGAGACCCTGGGCCGCGTCGACGCGGCGGCCGAGGACCGCGCCGCGCTGGCCGAGTCGATCCGCCAGCTCGACGAGCTCTTCCTGCTGGTGGTGGTCGGCGAGTTCAACGCCGGCAAGAGCACCTTGATCAACGCGCTGCTCGGCAGCGCGGTGCTGGAGGAGGGGGTCACTCCCACCACCACCGCCATCCACGTGCTGCGTCATGGCGAGACCGACACGCGCCGCAGCGTCGAGCCGGGGGTCGAGGAGCGCACCGCACCGCTGCCGCTGCTCGAGCACCTGACGCTGGTGGACACGCCGGGCACCAACGCCCTCGATCGCCGCCACGAGGCGATCACCGAGCGCTACGTGCCGCGCGCCGACCTGGTGCTGTTCGTCACCTCCGCCGACCGCCCCTTCACCGAGAGCGAGCGCGCCTTTCTCGAGCGAGCTCGGGCCTGGGGCAAGAAGATCGTGGTGGTGGTCAACAAGGTCGACATCCTGCGCAACCAGGCGGAGGCGACGGAGGTGGTCGCCTTCGTCGAGGGGCACGCGCAGCGTCTGCTCGGCGTGGCGACGCCGGTGTTCGCCCTCTCGGCGCGCCTGGCGCTCGAAGGCCGGTTCGTGGGCGAGGACTCGCGGCCAGGCGGCCGTGCCTTCGACACCTTGCAGCGCTACCTCACCGACCGGCTCGACGCGGTCGAGAAGGTGCGGCTCAAGCTCGACAACCCGCTCGGCGTCGGTGCCCGCCTGGCGGCGAGCTACCGCGGTGGGCTCGAGCAGCGCCTCGACCTGCTGGGCGCCGACTTCGGCGCCCTGCGCGACGTCGCCGGGCAGCTCGAGCTCTACCGCGAGGACCTGCGGCGAGAGTTCCGCTTCCGCCTCGCCGACGTCGACAACCTGCTGCACGAGCTCGAGGCACGCGGCGTCAACCACTTCCAGGAGACCCTGCGGCTCGTCCGCCTGCCCGAGCTGCTCAACAAGGCTCGCGTCAAGGCGGAGTTCGAGCGCCGGGTGATCGCCGACCTGCCGCGGCAGGTCGAGGTCAAGGTCCACCAGATCATTGACTGGCTGGTGGCGAGCGAGCTGCGCCAGTGGCAGGGGGCGAGCGCGCTGCTCGAGGAGCGCAGGCAGCTGCACGCCGACCGCATGGCCGGCGGCATCGGCAGCTTCGACCAGGACCGCCAACGGCTGCTGGAGACCGTCGGCCGCGCCGCCCAGCGGTCGCTGGAGGGCTTCGACCGCGACGCCCAGGCGCGACGGATCGCCGAGGACGTGCAGGCGGCGGTAGCCCACACTGCCCTCGTCGAGGTCGGCGCCATCGGGCTCGGCGCGGCGATCACCGCCATCGCCACCAGCCATCTCGCCGACTTCACCGGCATCCTCGCCGCCGGCTCGCTGGCGGTGCTCGGCCTCTTCATCCTGCCGGCGCGCCGAAGGAAGGCCCAGCGCGAGCTGCGCAACAAGATCGTCGAGCTGCGCGACCGCCTGTTGGGCACGCTCACCAGCCAGTTCGACGGCGAGGTCGACGGCAGCGTGCGGCGCATCGAGGAGGCGCTGGCGCCCTACACCCGCTTCGTGCGAGCCGAGCGCCAGCGCCTGGAGGGTTTGCACGGGGAGCTCGAGCGGATCCACGGCGCGCTCGCCGCCCTTCGCGAGCGGGTCGCCAGGCTGGGCTGAGCCAGGACCACGCGGAATTCGTTGTGAAGGCCTCGCTCCCGTCCTGGATCTCGTCGGTTCGCAGCGAGCGCTGCGCGCCCCGGTCAGCTTGCCGTGGGGCGCCGGCGCTACCTCGCGCGGCCGGCGAGGATCCTCACGAAGGAGCGCGTGCGCAGCTCGTCGAG
Source organism: Thermoanaerobaculia bacterium (assembly GCA_963837455.1). Taxonomy (GTDB): domain Bacteria; phylum Acidobacteriota; class Thermoanaerobaculia; order Multivoradales; family JAIOJS01; genus DASYQD01. The sequence continues at coordinate 2,017,121 of CAWINM010000001.1, forward strand.
GGTTAGGCCGCAGCGCGCGGCGGCCTCCTCCTCGCCGATGGCGCCGCAGTTGATGGCGCGCAGGAAGAAGTTGAGCAGGCCCTGGCCGGTGGCGGCGTCGTCGAAGACGTCGCCGACCAGGGTCGCCTGCGCCGCCCGCGCGACGAAGTTGCAGAGCCGCTCGGCCGCCGCCTCGAGGCCCTCGAGGAAGAAGGCGTAGACGGCGGCGTAGCGGACCGGCAGCTGCGCCGGGTGCAGGTCCCAGCCCTGGTAGAAGCCGAGCAGGAGCGAGTGCTGGATGTGGTCGTAGGCCAGCCTCCAGGCGCGGTGCACGGTGGCGCGATTCTCCTCCACCTGCGCGGCGGTGAGCGCGGCGTCGGCGGCGGCGCGATGCGGGGCCACCGGCATGACGTTGGTGGCGCCGTCGGACAGCCAGACGCCGCTGCCGGCGAGCGAAACCTGCATCACCTGCCGCGCGAAGTCGCAGGCGGGGTGGTTCATGTGCTGGTGCGCGGCGGTGATGTTGTTGCTCGCGGTGTAGTCGTAGGTGCCGAAGTGGGCGGCGACGCAGCGCCCCCGCGCGGCGGCGACGAGGCGGGGCAGCGGCACGCTGCCGTCGTCGGCGAGGATCGACTGCGGCGTCTCGACCATGAGCTCGAAGCGCAGGCTGCCGGCCGGCAGCCGCAGGGCGGGCTCGAGGCGGTCGCAGAGGTCGGCCATGGCGGCGACCTGCTCGGCGACGGTGACCTTGGGCAGCGTGACCACGAAGTGGTCGGGTAGCGCGCCGTCGCCAGCGGAGATCAGCGTGGCGAGGAAGAGGTCGAGCGTGCGCACGCTGCGCGCGGCGAGCTCGGCGGTGAAGGGCTTGATGCGGATGCCGACGAAGGGGGGAGCGTACCGGCGCGCGCTGCCACCGCCATCTCGGTCGCCGCCGCCACCGCGTGGCCGTCCTCCTCGGCGTCGGGGCGGTTGCCGTAGCCGTCCTCGAAGTCGACGCGGAAGTCCTCGACCGGCTCGCGTGCGAGCTTCTCGCGGACCCGCTCGTAGATGATGCCGGCGAGCCGGGCCGGCAGCCCTACCACCTGCGCCAGGGTGGCGGCATCGGGGGCGTGCCGGTCGAGCGCCCCCAGCGCCAGCGCCCCCATGCGAGCGGCGAGGTCGCGATGGAAGAGGTGGGCGCCGCCGTACACCGTGTGCACCGGCTGCCGCCCCTCGCGGTCGCCCGGGTGGGCGGCGGCGAAGGCGGCGTTGGCGTGGGCGAGCGGGGCCAGCAGCTCGCGCAGGGTCTGCGGCGAGAGGGTGGGCGTCATGGCGTGCCGGCGGGCGGGGGCTTGCCAGCGACCTCCTTCCAGCGCTTGTCCCACTCCCAGAGCAGCAGCTGCCCCTCGGCGGTGAGCGGCTTCCCGAGCTCGCGCGCCCAGTGACAGACCTGGCCGCGGTGGTGGGACTCGTGGGCGATGGCGACGGCGACCATCACCACGACCCCCGGCGGGAAGCCGCGCAAGCGGCCGCCGTTGGCGAGCGCCGCCGCGATCAGTCGCGCCGTCGCTGCCGCGCTGGCGGTGAGCGCGGCGCGCGCCGCGTCGAGCGTCACCTCGGCGCGGTCGAGCCGCGCCGGCACGGCGTCGCGGTCTCCCGACGCGGCCAGGCGCATGCAGCGCACGTTGTGGATGTGGGCGAAGGTGGTGGCGACGTTGCGCCGTGGCGAGCAGGGCGGGAAGGTCCGCCACACCGCCGGGTCGAGCAGCTCGAGCAGCACCTGGTTGACGCGCTCGCTGGTGAGGAACGCCTCGACCAGCGAGCGCCCGAGGTCGAGCGGCGGCCGCGCGGCACGCGCGCCCGTGGCGGCCGGCGCCGCGGCGGTCCTGGCGGAGGACGGGGCTCGAGGCTTGCCGCCCTTCGTGCCGGCGGCCGGCCTGCCGGCTGCGAGGGCCGCGGCGGCGACCTGCAACACCCGCCCGGAGGCGGCACGGGGACGCGCTGGAGCGTTCATGGCGGCCGATCCTAGCCCGCCACCGGCCGGCGAGCCCCTACGGGCCTCGTCCTCGTCGTCCGGCGCCGCGCCGCGAGCTGACATAGGCTCCCGGCACGTCGACGATGCGCTGGTTCCGTCCGCGGCTCGCCGCCGTGCTCCTGCTCGCCGGGCGGGACGCGCTCCGCGGGCTCGATCGCCTGCTGGCGTGGCGCGGGGCGCGGGCCCTGGCGCTGGCCATGCTGGGGCTGCTCGTCGGTTGGTGGCTCTACGTCCCGCTGCACGAGCTGCTGCACGCGGGCGGCTGCGTCGCGGCCGGCGGCTCGGTGTCGCGGCTGGAGATCCAGCGCGTCTACGGCGGCGCCCTGCTCGCCCGCCACCTGCCGTTCGTGGTCGCCGGCAGCGAGTACGCGGGCCGGCTCTCGGGCTTCGACACCCACGGCAGCGACCTCGTCTACCTGGCGACCGACCTCGCTCCCTTCCTGCTCACCCTCTTCCCCGGCGTGTGGGGGCTGCGTCGCTGCGCCAAGCGCGGCTGGGCGCTCGGCTTCGGGATGGCGCTGCCGGTGGCGCTGGCGCCCTTCGTGTCGCTCGGCGGCGACGCCTACGAGATCGGCTCGATCCTGCTCACGCGGCTGCCGCCCTGGTCGGGCGGCGTCCTGCGCGAGGTGCTGCGCGGCGACGACCTCATGGGCCGCGCCGCGGAGGTCGCGGCCGTCGGCGGCTGGTGGGCGTGGAGCGGCCTCGTCGCGGCAACGCTGCTCGGGCTGGCGTGGGCAATCGCCACCTACGCGCTGGGAGGCCTGGTCGCGGGCCTCGCCGGCGCGCCGGCGCTCGCCCGGCGGTGAAAGCGGTCGCGCCGGCGCTGGCGGGACCGAGACCCGCCCCGCCGCCGGCTGCGCCCGTTTCGTCGCCGGACCAGCGAGAATCGCCTGGTGATGGAGACGCCCGCCCTCCGCCACACCCTGCGCGCCCTGCGCCACCGCAACTACCGGCTGTTCTTCGGCGGCCAGCTGGTGTCGCTGGTGGGCACCTGGATGACCACCGTGGCGATGAGCTGGCTCGTCTACCGCCTCACCCACTCCGCCTTCCTGCTCGGCGCCGTCGGCTTCGCCGGCCAGGTGCCGGCGTTCCTCGCCGGTCCGCTCGCCGGCGTGCTGGTGGACCGCTGGGAGCGCCGGCGCGTCCTGCTGGTGACGCAGACGCTGGCGATGGTGCAGTCGCTGTCGCTGGCGGCCCTCACCCTCGCCGGGCGCATCACCGTCGGCGAGCTGCTGGGGCTCGCCCTCTTCCAGGGCTTCATCAACGCCTTCGACATCCCCGGCCGCCAGGCCTTCCTCGTCGAGATGATCGAGGACCGCGCCGACCTGCCCAACGCCATCGCCCTCAACTCGTCGATGTTCAACGCCGCGCGCCTGGTGGGACCTTCGATCGGTGGCCTGGTGATCGCCGCCGTCGGCGAGGGGTGGTGCTTCGCCATCGACGGTGCGAGCTACCTGGCGGTGATCGGCTCGCTCCTCGCCATGCGCGTGGCGGCGCGGGCGGGCCTCGGCCGGCCCGGAGCGCACGTGCTCGCCGACCTGCGCGCCGGCTGGAGGTACGTCGCCGGCTCGCCACCCATCCGCAGCCTGCTCGTGCTGGTGGCGACGGTGAGTCTCTTCGGCATGCCCTACGCCGTGCTGCTGCCGATCTTCGCCGCGCGGGTGCTCCACGGCGGGCCGCACACCCTCGGCTTCCTGATGGGCGCGAGCGGGGTGGGCGCGCTGCTCGGCGCCATCTACCTCGCCTCGCGGCGCACGGTGCTCGGTCTCGGGCGGCTGCTGCCGCGGATGGTCGCCCTCTTCGCCGCCGGCATCGCCACCTTCGCCTTCTCGCGCCACCTGCTGCTGTCGCTGCCGGCTCTGGTCTTCGCCGGCTTCGGCTTCATGGTGCAGATGGCCTCCTCCAACACCCTGCTGCAGACGCTCGTCGACGACGACAAGCGCGGGCGGGTGATGAGCTTCTACAGCACGGCCTTCGTGGGCTCGGCGCCCTTCGGCAGCCTGCTGGCAGGCGCCATCGCCCAGCATCTGGGTGCGCCCCGCACGCTCGCCATCGGCGCCGCCGGCCTGCTGCTCGTGGCCTTCTGGTTCGCCCGCCGGCTGCCGGGCCTGCGCGAGCACGTGCGACCGGTCTACGTGGCCCGCGGCATCCTGCCGCCGCTCGTCGACCAGGGGGTGCCACCGGTGCGCGGCGAGCTGCAGGCGCCGCCGCCGCCGGCGAGCTGAGCCCGCGCGCCCGGCCCTTGCGATTCAAACTCGCTGTGGTACCCTTCGCGGCCGTTCCCAGGCTTCGCAACCATCGCGGGCGATCGCTCCGGCGCGAGCTCGTGGCGTGTCCACCATCGGGTACGCGAGCGCCGGGCGTCCTGGAGGAGGGTGCCCATGCAGTGTCGCAACCATCCCGAAGTCGCGGCTGCCGACCGTTGCGCCGGCTGCATGGAGCCATTCTGCGGCAACTGCCTGGTGACCGTCCGCGGGCGGAGGTACTGCGGCGGCTGCAAGGTGATGGCGCTCGGAGGCAGCGCCGGCGTGGTCGCCGGCGCCCTGCCGGCGGCGCCGGTGTTCGAGGCTGCCACCGAGCCCTGCCCGGAAGCCAACGAGGCGCTCAAGTACGCGCTCATCGGTCTGCTCTGCTTCGGCATCATCCTCGAGCCCATCGCCATCAACAAGGCGCTCAAGGCCAGGAAGATGATCGCCGCCAACCCCAACCTCACCGGCTCGGGCAAGGCGACGGCGGCGCTGATCATCGCCACCATCGGGCTGGTGCTCTGGGTCCTCGGCATCATGGCGCGCTTGGCGCCGCACTAGGCCCGGAGCGCGCCAGTGGATCTCATCTGTCCGGAGTGCCGTGGTGACCTGCAGCCGACGTCGGGTCGCCGCGTCGCCTGTGCGCTGCACGGCGAGGAGTACGAGGTGCTGTTCGACCGCCAGGCGCTGGCGGCGGCAGCAGCGGCGCCGGTGGCGGCGTCCGTAGCGGCGGTGCTGCCGGCCGGGGGGGCGGAGACTGCGGCCGCGGTGGCAGCCGACGACGGGGCGAACGTGACCTGCGCCGCCCACCCCCGCCAGCCCGCCCCGTTCGCCTGTGCGAGTTGCGGTACACCGCTCTGCGCCACCTGCGTCTTCGAGCTCGGCAGCAAGCGCTTCTGCGGCGACTGCGCGGTCAAGGAGGCGCAGGCGGCCGAGACCGCCACCAAGACCTGCCCTGCCTGCGGCAAGCCCAACCGGCTGGAGAACGGGTACTGCGTCGCCTGCGGTAGCGCCTTTGGGCTGCTCTCCGGGGTGCAGGTGGTGCGCTCGCCGCCGCCCGGCTCGGTGCCCGTCGGGGTCAAGTGCGCGCAGCACCCCGAGGTCGACGCCGTCAATCGCTGCCGGGTGTGCGCGAGCGGCGTCTGCGCCACCTGCGACTTCACCTTCGCCGGCAACGTCCACGTCTGTCCGCGCTGTGTCGAGCAGCAGGCGACCGCCGGCCTCTCTCCCGGCAGGCGCACCAAGATGCTCTGGGCGCTGGGCCTCGCCGGATACGGGGCGGTGCTGATGTCGCTGCTGCTCACCGGCACGCTCCACCGCATGCTCCACTCGAACGGCACCAACGAGGCCGTCAACACCCTCCTCGGCTTCGCCATCCTCATCCCCGCCATCACGGGCACCTCGCTGGCGTTCAGCAGCTACGACCGCCGCCTCTCCAATCCGCTGGGAGTCAAGGCGGCGGTGTGGGCCAACAGCATCCTGCTGGCGATCTACATGTTCCTCACCGTGCTCGGCGCGATGCGCCACTGACATGGCCAGGCTGCGCATCAACGCCAGCACCCTGGTGACCAAGCACGTGCTCGAGGTCACCGACGCCGGCATCGTGTGGTGCGAGAGCTCGCTGTTCGGCGGCAAGACGCTCATCCCCTTCAAGGCGGTCGACGCCGTGCTGCGCGGCCCGCGCTCGCTGTCGCTGCAGGTGCAGCGGAAGATCTACAAGATCCCGATCAAGGACGACGCTCGCCACCGCGCCGCGATCGCCCGGCTGGTCGCCGAGTGCCGTCGCACGGCACCGAGCCGGCCGCGCCCGGTTCCGGCGGCGGTGCCGGCGGCGCCGGAGGCAACCTGAGCCATGGGCAGCACCCGCATCCGCGTCCTCGACGTCTCCGGCAGCCGCGCACGCGACGTCGAGGCGCCCGACGACGTCGCCATCAACCGCATCATCGCGCTGCTGGTGGAGCGCATGTCGCTGCCGCTCAACAGCCCCGACGGCCAGATCATGAGCTACAAGCTCCACCATCGGCGCACCGGCCAGCAGCTGCTCGACGGCCAGACCCTCGCCGAGGCGGGGGTGGTGGACGACGACGAGCTGCGCCTGCAGCCGGAGATCACCGCCGGAGCGTCGCGGCGTTGACGGCCGTCGAGGCCGGTGGCCCGCTGCTCCTCGCCGACGGTCGCTTCTCGCGCTTCGAGCGCGTGGAGTGGTGGGACCAGTCGCGGCTGGCGGCCGCCCGCGTGCTGGTGGTGGGCGCCGGGGCGCTGGGCAACGAGGTGATCAAGAACCTCGCCCTGCTCGGCGTCGGCCACCTGGCGATCGCCGACATGGACCGCGTCGAGCTCAGCAACCTCTCGCGCTCGGTGCTCTTCCGCGCCGAGGACGCCGGTCGCCCCAAGGCCGAGTGCGCCGCCCGCGCCGCCCGCGAGCTCTACCCCGAGGTCGAGGCGCGGGCGATCGTGGGCGACGTCACCGCCGCGCTCGGTCTGGGGCACGTGCGCTGGGCCGACGTGGTGGTGGGAGCGCTCGACAACCGCGAGGCGCGGGTCTTCGTCAACGCCGCCTGCGCGCGGGTGGGCCGCCCGTGGATCGACGGCGGCATCGAGGTGCTCAACGGCGTCGCCCGCGGCTTCGCGCCCCCCGCCACCGCCTGCTACGAGTGCACGATGAGCGAGGTCGACTGGCAGCTCATCGAGCGCCGCCGCTCCTGCTCGATGCTGGCGCGCCGGGCGCTGGCGCAGGGGGGCACCCCGACGACGCCCACCACCGCCTCGATCGTCGGCGCCATCCAGGCGCAGGAGGTGGTGAAGCTGCTGCACGGGCTGCCGGCGCTGCTCGGCAAGGGGTTCGTCTTCGAGGGCGCGCTGCACTCCTCGTACGCGGTGTCGTACCCCATCCACCCCGAATGCCCCTGGCACGAGCCGGTGGTGCCGATCGGGCGGCTCGCCACCGCCAGCGCGGCCACCCCGCTCGCCGTCGTGTGGGCGGCGGCGGAGCGAGAGCTCGGCGGCGTCGACGCCCTCGAGCTCGGTCGCGAGCTCGTCGAGCAGCTCGAGTGCGTCGCCTGCGGCGCCCGGCGCACGTTGCTGCTGCCGATCGAGAGGGTGGCCGTCGAGGATGCCGCTTGCCCGGCTTGCGGCGCCGACTGCGTGCCGCACTTCCTGCACGCCCTCGCGCCCGGCAGCCCTCACCTCGAGCGCAGCGCCGGCGAGCTCGGGCTGCCGCCCTGGGACATCGTCTGGGCGCGCCGCGGCGACCGCCTTCACGGGTTCGAGCTGGCAGCCGACGCGGTCGGCTGACGGCGAGGAGGAGCGATGGCGAAGAAGAGCGCGAGAGAGGGCGGCGGCAACGGCGCCCGCGATCCTGGCCGGGTGACCTGGCGCCCCTTCCCCGGGCCCGCCGGCAGCCGCGCCTCGCTGCGGGTGAGCTTCTCGCGCGCCGCCTACGGCGAGCTCACCGCCCACGCCAAGGAGTCGCTCGCCGCCGAAGTGTGCGGCGTGCTGGTGGGCGAGGTGGGCGAGGACGCCGACGGCGTCTTCGTCGACGTCAAGGCCACCATCCGCGGCAATGCCGCGCGCGAGGCGCGCGCCCAGGTGACCTTCACCCACGAGACCTGGAACCAGATCCACACCGCCCTCGACCGCGACTACCCGAGCCTGCAGATCGTCGGTTGGTACCACACCCACCCCGGCTTCGGCGTGGAGTTCTCGGACATGGACCGCTTCATCCAGGAGAACTTCTTCTCCAGCCCGACGCAGGTGGCCTTCCTCACCGACCCGCTGGGCGGTGACGTCGCGCTCGCCCACAACGCCGCCGGCGGCCTCGCCTACCTGTCGCGCTTCTGGGTCGACGGCCGCGAGCACGCGGCGAAGGTCCCGGCCTCGGCGGCGGAGGTCGCGGTGGTGGCGAGCGGCGGCACCGGCTCCGTCGCCGGTCCCGACGTGCGGTTGCAGATCGAGCGGCTGGAGGGGCGCCTCAACCAGCTGGTGCAGGCCCTCGACGAGCAGCGGACGCTGTTCCATCGCGTGCTGCTGACGGTGGTGGTGGTCGTCTGCGCGGGGATCATCGGCTGGGTGAGCTACCTCATCTGGGCCGATCGCTACGACCGCATCAAGCCGCCGCAGACGGTGAGCTTCGCCGACATCCCCGTCAAGCTCGGCAACGACACGGTGATGATGGGGGTGCAGGTGGTGCGCTGGGACGTGCCGCCACGGCTCAACGCGATGCTCGACAAGATGGTGCGCGCCGAGCTCGAGGAGCGGCTGCGCCTCGAGCTCGAGCTCGAGCAGCAGCAGCAGCGGCAAGGGCAGCGGCGGCAGCCGGCGCGGCGGCCCGCACCATGAGCGACAGCCCCACTCCCGGCGGCGACGAGCCGATCGTCATCACCCGCGACGAGGCCACCAGCCGCCACGTCGACGACCTCTTGAAGCGGCAGATGAGCCTGCGTGGCGAGGGGGTGGCGGCGGAGCCCACGCAGCGCTGGTACTACCGCTCGTGGCTGCTGTTCATGCTGGTCGGCGCCGCCTGCGCGTTCGGCGCCTGGCTGCTGCTCGAGCCGGTGTTCGACGACTTCCACTACCTGCAGGGGCCGATCGAGGCGATCGACCTCGACGCGCGCCTCGCCCCGCCGCCAGGCGACGCCGAGGAGGAGAGCGAGATCTACGGTCGCGGCACGGTCACCATCCGCGGCGAGAAGGTGTGGCTGGCCCCCTACATGCGCGAGCTCGAAGGGGCCGGCGCGCGGGCCGCCTTCGACGCCGGCGCGCTGCGTCCCGGGCAGGAGGTGGGCGTCTACACCAAGTACTACCGCGGCGGTCGCGAGGACATCGCCATCGCGCACTTCGTCGCCCCGAAGCCGCAGCGGCCGGCCCCCGCCAAGGCCCGCGAGCCGCTGCGCGAGCAGGCCCGGCGCAGCGAGACCGCGGGGCTGCTGATGTTCTCGGTGGTGGCGGCGATGATCGGCTTCGGAGTCGGCGCCGCCGACGGCATCGTCTGCCGGCTGCCGCGCCGGGCGCTCCTCGGCGGCGTGGTGGGGGCGCTGGTGGGGTTCGTCGGCGGCCTCGTCTGCAGCGCCGTCGCCAACGTCATCTACGTGCCGCTCAACAACGTGGCGCGCGACGAGCTCGCCTCCGGCTACTCGTCGGCGCGCTCGCTGGGCTTCCTGCTGCAGATGGTGGCGCGGATGTTCGCCTGGACGCTCGCCGGCATGGCGATGGGCCTCGGCCAGGGGATCGCCCTGCGCTCCAAGCGCCTCCTCGGCTACGGCTTCCTCGGCGGCGTCATTGGTGGCTCGCTGGGGGGGCTGCTCTTCGACCCCATCGACCTGGTGGTCACCGCCGACCGCGTCGGTGCCGACTGGAGCCGGCTCATCGGCTTCGTCGTCATCGGCGCCGCGGTGGGGGCGATGATCGGCGTCGTCGAGCTTCTCGCTCGCGACGCCTGGCTGCGCATGACCGAGGGGCCGCTGGCGGGCAAGGAGTTCCTCATCTTCCGCGACGTGATGAACGTGGGCGCCTCGCCGCGCTCGGAGATCTACCTCTTCAACGACCCGCAGGTGGCGCCCACCCACGCCACGCTGCGCACCATCGGCGACGAGTGCGAGCTGACCGCGCGCGACAGCGTGCACCCGCTGCTGGTCAACGGCCAGAGCATCCGCACCGCGCGCCTGCGCCACGGCGACCGCATCACCATCGGCAGGACCAGCTTCGTCTTCGAGCAGAGGCAGCGCTGAGGTGGACTGCGCGATCTGCATGACCGCCATCGCGCCGGGAGAAGCGGCGACCGCTTGCCCGTCGTGCCGGGCGCCGTACCACGCCGAGTGCTGGAGCGACAACGGCGGCTGCGCCGTCTACGGCTGCTCGCAGGTGCCGGCGACCGAGGGTCTCACCGCGCTCGAGGTGCCGCCGGCGTTCTGGGGGCGCGAGGACAAGCGCTGCCCGCGCTGCGGCGCCACCATCCTGGCGCTCGCCGTGCGCTGCCGCCACTGCGGCGCGGCGCTCGGCGCCGAGCCCGAGGGGGCGGCGAGTTACGCGCGGCGGCTGGGGCGGGCGCGGCGGGCGCCGCTGCTGCGCCGGCTGGCGGTGGCCAACATGGTGGCGGCGCTGCTGCCGGGGCTGGCGCTGCTGGCGGCGGTCGGGGGCGCGCTCTTCTACGCCAGGAACCGCCAGGAGATCCGGCGGCTGCCGGGGACCTACGACGGCCTCTTCCGCATCTCGATCGCCCTCGGCATCGCGCAGAGCGCCATCTTCGCCGTCGCCCTCGTCACCTTCTGGATCAAGGGCGTGCTGTCGTGAGGGGGGCGCGGCGATGATGCAGGCGCGCCTGCGCCGTCTGCGCGCCGACCACGAGCGGGTGGTGGCGGCGTTCGCCGACCACCCGGTGGTCCGCCTGCTCGCCGCCGAGGGGGATCCGCCGGAGACCTACACCTTCGAGCTGCGCGTCGAGGGGCTGGTGCCGGGGCTCGGCGACGACGAGCAGCTGCGCTCCTCGCGGCTGCACCGCGCCGAGGTCTTCCTGCCGCTCGACTACCCGCGGCGCCCCCCCTTCTGCCGCATGCTGACGCCTGTCTTCCACCCCAACATCGATCCCCAGAAGATCTGCATCGGCGACCACTGGAGCGCCGGCCAGTCGCTCGCCCACATGGTGGCTCGCATCGCCGAGATGATCTGCTTCCAGAGCTACAACGTGAAGAGCCCGCTCAACGCCCGTGCGGCCGCCTGGGCGGAGCGGAACCTGGCGCGGCTGCCGCTGCAGGGCGGCGACCTCACCGTCGGGCTCTGAGGCCGGCCAGGCGCCGAGGCCCGGCGTCGCGCCGCTCGCGCCGGTATCCTCCCCCGGTGGCGGCGCGGCGCGCCGGCGTTCGTCAACGCGCCGTCATCGATTCCTCAAGCGACCTGGGCCGCCACAGCGGAGAATCATGCCGGGCGTCGTGGCGCACCGCCGCGGCGGCGCGAGAGGAGGGGACGAGCGATCCTGGCAAGGAGCCCATCGACGCCTCCCGCGGATAGCGCGGGAGGAGACCTGGTGCTGGAGGCTACGCGGCGGCGACGAGGTGCCTGCGCCCCGCGACGGGAAGGGTCCGGGTCGAGGACCATCCTCCCCACGGCGCTCCTCGCGCTCGCCCTCCTCGCCTCGGCGGGGCCGCTGCGCGCCGATCGCTGGTACGTCCACTACGAGAAGGCGGAGCATGCGCTCGAGCAGGAGCAGTGGCGGACCGCCGTCGAGCAGCTGCTGCAGGCGATCGAGCGCAAGGGGGATTCCGGCGCCCGCGTTCGCACCTACGGCATGAAGGTGGTGGACTACTTCCCCTACCTTCGCCTCGGCATCGCCTACCACCACCTGGGCCAGTACGAAGCCGCCCTGCAGGCCTTCGACACCGAGGAGCGGCTCGGGGTGGTGCGCGGCTCGGCGGAGGCCGAGGCCGAGCTCCAGCGCTACCGGCAGCTGGCGCTCGACGCCCGCCAGCGCGCCGCCGGCGCCGCCAACCAGCGGGTCGACGAGTTGCTGCGCCAGAGCCTAGCGGAAGCGCGAGGCCTGGCGCAACGAGGCCAGCCGGACGAGGCGATGAACGCCCTTGCGCGCGGGCTGGCGGTGGCACCCGACGATCGCGAGGCGCGCCAGCTGATGGACGACCTGCGGTCTCGGGTCGCCGCCCGCGACCGCGCGCGCGAGGAGGCCGCGGCCGCCGAGCGCTACCTGCGCGCGGCCCGCGAGCAGCTCGACGCGGGAAGGCCCGAGCAGGCGGCGAGCCTGCTGCGCCAGGTGCTCACCGTGGGGCCCAACGCGGAGGCGAGCGCGCTGCTCACCCGCGCGCAGGAGACCATCGCCGCCGCGGTGGAGGCCGGTCGCCGCGCCGAGCGCATCGGCGCGGCCCTCGCTGCCGCCCGTCGCCTCGCCGTCGCCGGCAAGTCGAGCGAGGCGCTCGCGCAGCTCGAGCTGGTGCTCGCCCTCGACCCGCACCACGCCGAGGCGAGCGCGCTGCGCGCGGAGCTGACCGCGGCGCAGGGGGACGCGCGGCAGCGCGCACGCCTCGACGACGAGATGAGGTCCGCGGAGTCGCACCTTGCGGCTGGCCGCTTCGCGCAGGCGCTGTCGGCCGCCAATCTGGTGCTCGCCATCGACAGCCGGCAGGTGCGGGCGCTGGAGGTCGTGCGGCGCGCCTACGCCGAGATCAGCCGCCAGCTGCTGGCCGGGCCCGCCGGCGGCACCATTCCGCCCGCCATCCGCTTCGCGGACCTGCGGCGGGAGGAGGGGGGCATCCTCGCCGAGCGTCTCCGCGAGGCGGAGCTGCGGCTCACCGGCGTCGTCGTCGACAGCTCGCCGGTGTCCATCGTGGTGCACGGCCCCGGCGGGAGCCTGGTGCCCGCCGCCACCGCCAGCCAGCGGCTGGGCGAGTCGTACGTCACCGAGTTCCGGGTGCGCTCGCGGCTGCCGGCGGGCGCCAGCACCTTCCGCGTCGTCGCCACCGACGGCGCCGGGCTGTCGTCGAGCAGCGAGTACGCGGTGGTCTACGAGCGCCCGTGGTTCCGTTCCCCCTGGTTGCCGGCGGCCGCCGTCGGCATCCCGGGTGTCGGGCTGGCCGGCCTCGCGGTGTGGCGCCGCCGCCGCCGCCGCCGACGCCTGCGCCGCCGCTTCAACCCCTACGTCGCCGGCGGGCCGGTGTTCGACGCCGGGCTGTTCTTCGGGCGCGAGCCGCTGCTGCAGCGCATCCTGCAGACCATCCACACCAACAGCCTGTTGCTCCACGGCGAGCGCCGCATCGGCAAGACCTCGATCCTGCACCAGCTGCGGCAGCGGCTGGAGGGGCTCGACGACCCGGAGTACGAGTTCTTCCCCGTCTACGTCGATCTGCAGGGGACCCCGGAGGAGCGCTTCTTCGCCACCCTCGCCGACCCGATCTTCGAGGCCCTGGCTCCCGCGCTCGCCGCGACGGGGGCCGCCGAGCGGCAGCCGGCGCTCGCTCGCGCGGGCGGCTACAGCCATCACGACCTGGTGCGCGAGCTGCGCGACCTGCTCGCCGAGTTGCAGGCGGGGCGCACCAAGCGAGTACGGCTGGTGCTGCTCGTCGACGAGGTCGACGAGCTCAACCACTACGACCCGCGGGTCAACCAAGCGCTGCGCAGCCTGTTCATGAAGCGCTTCGCGGAGAGCCTGGTGGCGGTGGTCGCCGGGGTGAGCATCCGCAGGGAGTGGGAGCAGGAGACGAGCCCCTGGTACAACTTCTTCGAGGAGGTGGAGGTCGAGCCCATCAGCGACGACTCCGCCCGCGAGCTGGTGCGCGGTCCCATTCGCGGCGTCTTCCGCGTCGGCCCCGGTGTCGCCGAGCGAATCGCCGCCCTCAGCGCCGGCCGCCCTTACCTGATCCAGCGGCACTGCCTGACGCTGGTCAACCGCCTGCACGAGGAGGGGAGACGGACGCTGACCCTCGCCGATGTCGAGAGCCTGAACGAGCGCTGGGGCGCGGCGAGCGAGCGGTGAGCGAGACCGTCCCCTACGTCGTCGGCCAGTGGGTACGCGGGCAGAGCTTCTACGGCCGGCAGGCCGAGCTCGCACGGCTCCTCACCGGCAGGGAACGCTGCACCTGGCTCGCCGGCTTGCGGCGGATCGGCAAGACCTCTCTCCTCCGTCAGCTCGAGCTGCTCGCCGGCGAGGCGGGTCGCCTGCCGCTCTACTGGGACCTGCAGGGGGTCGCCGATGGCGGCGAGCTCGGCATCGCCTTCGCTGACGCCCTCCTCGACGCCGAGCCCCTCCTTGCCCGCCATGGCATCACCCCGGCGGCGGTGGAGGACCGCCATCTGCCGGCCACCCTCGCGCGCCTGCTGCGAGCGCTCGCGGCGCGGGGCGTGGCCTTGCTGCTGCTCTGCGACGAGGCCGACGAGCTGCTCCGGCTGGCGGTCGCCTCACCCCGGCTGGTCGCCGAGCTCGGCGAGACGCTCCTCGCCTCGCCGGACGCGGTGGCGGTCCTGGCCTGCTCGCTGCGGGGCCTGACGGATCCTCCGGCGACCGCGGGCCGGAGCGGGCTCTTCGCTGCGCGCGAGACCCCCCTGCTGCTCGGCGTCCTCGCCGACGCGGAGGCGTGCGAGCTGGTCCGCCAGAGCCAGCTGCCTGCCGCCTCGCGCCCGCCCTGCGACGCCGCCACCGTAGAGGCGATTCGCGACCACTGTGGCAACCACCCGTTGCTCCTGCAGCTCGTCGCCCGGCGCCGCCTCGAGCTCGGCGACACCGGTGAGGCGCTCCGCCAGGTCGCCGCCGACCGCACCCTCGCCCACCTCTTCGCGGTCGACCTCGACCTGCTGCGCGCCGACGAGCGTGCGAGCCTGTCGGCGGCCGCGCGCGATGACGGTGCCGGTAGCGATGCCAAGGCGGTGGACCCGTCGCGGCGGCGCCTCTTCGAGCTCGGCCTGCTGCGCCGCCGGGAGGGCGGGCGCGTCGCGGTCGCCAACCGCTTCCTCGCCGAGTGGTTGCGCGAACGTGGCGGCTCCTGACGGCGCATCCCTCGCGCGAGCCTCATCGAGACCTCCGCGTTCCCTCGGGACGCGACCCCCCCTGCCTCGCTAGCTTGGGTCCACCGGTGGCTGCAGAGGAGCGGCACCCGGAAACCGAGGAGCGAGACATGCAACTTACGATGCGCGCGGTGGCGGTGGTGGCGGTCCTCACGGCGTCGGTGGCCGGCAGCGGCCGGGCGGCGACGGACGGAGATCCATGGCGGCTCAAGCTGGAGGCGGTGGCGGCGCACACCACCGGCGGTGACACCCAGGACACCTCGTATGGCGGCGGGGTGGCCCTCGAGTACCGGCTGTCGCCGCGACTCGGGCTCGAGCTCGGAGTGGTCACCGCCGAGCCCAAGAGCGAGGTCGAGCTCGACTTCCTCCCCGAGACCCTGTTGCACCTCGATTCGAGCTTCCGCATGACGCCGCTGATGGCCCGCGTCGATCTCCACCTCACACCCGGCGCGCGCGCCGACCTCTACGTGTCACCGGTGGCCGCCTACGTGAAGATGAGCACGCTCACGGTGCGGGCGCACGGACAGAGCGAGGGACAGGACTTCGTCGCCGTGGACCACTTCGACCTCGAGGACAAGCTCACCTGGGGGCTCGGGCTGGGGCTCGACGTGCCGGTCGGCGGGAGCCGTTCGTTCCTCTCCCTAGGCGCCACCTACCTGCGGCTGCCGCTGTCGTTCAAGGACAGCGAGGGCTTCCTCCCCGGGAGCGACGTCAACCCCGTGTTCGTGCAGGCTGCCTACGGCGTGCGCTTCTAGCGCCACCGGCCCGCTCGCGCGTGCCGGCGCGCGAGCGGGGTTGGCTATCATCCGAGCCATGCCGCGCCCGCCGGTGGAGCCGCAGGTGGCGGAGTTCGAGTTCTCCGGCTGGCGGGTGCAGCCCTCCCTCAACCGCCTTCTGCGCGGCGACCTCACCATCCGTCTCGAGCCCAAGATGATGGACGTGCTGGTGGCGCTCGCTGCCAGGCCCGGGCAGGTGCTGTCGAAGGACGAGATCGCCGACGCGGTGTGGCCGAACCTCTTCGTCACCGAGTCGGTGATCACGCGCGCCATCGCCGGGCTGCGGCGGGCGCTCGAGGACGACGCGCGTGCACCGCGCTTCATCGAGACCATCGCCAAGCGCGGTTACCGGCTGCTGGCGACACCCGCGGTCCCCACCGGCGCGATGCCGGGGAAGGCGCCGGCCGCAACCGCGGCAGCCCTCCCCTACAGCGCCGGCCAGTGGGTGCACGGCGAGCGCTTCTACGGCCGGGAGGCGCTGCTGGCCGAGCTCCTCACCGGGCCGCGCAACGGCGTCTGGTTGCTCGGCTCGCGGGCGATCGGCAAGACCTCGACCCTCAAGCAGCTGGCGCTGCTCGCCGGCGGCGCCGGCGAAGGTCCCTACCTGCCGCTGTTCTGGGACCTCCAGGGGTGCGAGCGCCCGGCCGAGCTCGACGCCAGCTTCGCGGAGGCGCTGGCGGAGGCCGAGGAGGCGCTCGCCGCCGCCGAGGTCCCGCCGACCGAGCTGGCGGGCGCCGACTTCCTGTCGTCGCTCGCGCGCCTGCGCCGCGCGCTGCGCGCCCGCGGGCGCACCCTGCTGCTCCTCGTCGACGAGGCCGAGGAGCTCATCGCCCTGCAGAGCCACGCGCCGGCGCTGCTGCGCAAGCTGCGCAGCGCGCTGCAGGCACAGGAGGGCGTGCGCACGCTGCTGGCGGCGAGCAGTCGGCTGTGGCGACTGGGCGAGGTCGACGGCGACACCTCACCCTTCCTGCACGGCTTCGCGCCGCCGGTCTACCTCGGCACGCTCGACGACGAGGCCGCCGGTCGCCTGGTACGCCAGGAGCAGACCGCGCGCGCCGGCCTCCGCGGCGACGAGCCGGTCGTCGGCGAGATCGTGCGCCGCTGTGGTGGCCACCCCTACGTGCTGCAGCTCCTCTGCACGCGGTACTGGCAGCTCGGCGACCTCGATGCCGCCACCGCCGCCGTGCTCGCCGACCCCGGGCTCGACCACCTCCTCGCGCTCGACTTCGAGCTGCTGTCGGGGGTGGAGCAGGACGTGCTGGTGCGGCTGGCGACGGCGGCGCCGCGCGCGCTCGCTCCCGAGGGCCTGCCCGGCGCGGGTGGAGAGCTCGCCGCCGGCCTGCTCCACCTCGAACGCCTCGGCGTCGTGCGACGCGCCGCCGCCGGGGTGGAGATCGCCGGCGCGATCCAGGCGCAGTGGGTCCGCGAGCACCGCTGCCAGGGAGCCTGGCGCTCTTCGCGGCAGCTCCGGCTAGAAGCTGTAGATGAGTGACAGCGAGCTGGTGTCGAGCACCGAGGAGAGGTCGACGGCGAGGTCGAGCTGGAGGTGGTCGCCGGCGATGCCGAGGCCCGCCGCGAGGTGGGTGAGCCGATCGTGCTCGATATCGTTGCTGTGCGACTCGACCCAGCTGCCGACGCGGAAGGCGATCACCGGCCGTCGATCGAGCAGTGCGTACTCGGCGCCGGCACGCGCCTGCCACGAGCTCTGGTAGTCGCGCGTGACGGCCTCGACGTCCTCGGTGCTCTTCACCGCGAGCAGACCGGCGTAGCCCACGCGGTCCACCTCGGTGGCGACGGTGAGCCGGCCGGACGGAGAACGATAGGCCACCCCACCGCCGACGACGTCCGGCACGTTGAGCGTCGCGGGGAGCGCGAAGGTCTCCGCAGGCTCGCTGCGGGGGAAGAGCAGGGTGACTCGAGCGGTGCCGTCGACGCTGGCGCCCTGCCGGTAGACGAGGCCCGTCGACACGCGGTCGGTGATGCTCCACAGCACCCCCGCGCTCACCGTCTGATCGCTGCCGTCGATGCTCAGGCTCGACGTCGAGAGCTGGCGCGAGGGGAGGAACGTGATCGGTGCGAAGACGCTCTCGAGGGTGTCCTGGTCCCACAGGTAGGCGTCCGACGTGGCGTGCAGCGCGGCGTCGAGACGCACCAGGGCGAGCCCGAAGCTGAGTCGCTCGTCCAGCCTCCAGGCGGCGGCGAGCCCCAGGCTGTCCAGCCGGAGGTCGACACGATCGCGGGTGCCGGGCGTCCGTGGCAGGAAGGGATCGTCCTGGAAGACGCCCTGAGACTCGGTGGCGCTGTCGAGAGCGGCCACCCGGTGGCCGTAGAGGGCGAAGGTCCACCGCCCCCGCGGCCACACCACGGAAGCGAACGACGGGCTGCTGGTCCGGTGGTGCTCGTGGTCGACCAGCAGGGTCTCGTAGGTGTCGCTGCCGATGCCGGTGGGTGCGCCCTCGTCGCGGCCGCCGGCGAAGAAGCCGGTGGTGGCGCTCCAGGAGCGTCCCTCGAAAGAGACCTCCGGACGCGTCAGCTGCACCAGCCCGGCGGGGTTCGCGAACGCCGCGGTTGCGTCGTCGGCGAGGCCGGCGAAGGCGCCGCCGAAGCCCAGGCTGCGGGCGCCTGGATTGGAGAAGTTGAAGTCGATGCGCGGCAGCGACTGCGCCGCCGCACCGCCCACCGCGATCGACATCGAGCCGAGTGTGGCGGCGATCCCGAGCCACCAACCGCGACGAGGGGCGGGAGGTGCGTGGCGGTGTGGTGTCGCGGGCCGTCGGGTCATCACCGCTCCCGGAAGGCGCGCAGAGTAGCACGCGGCGGCGCCCGCTCCGCCGTCGTTCCTCGCGGTCGTGAAGGGGTCGCAGGCGAGTCGCGGAGTGCTCCGCTGTTGCGATGGTCCTAGAATGCCAGGATGCGCGCTTGGCTCCGGTCGGTGGCGCCTGGTGGGCCTGATCGCTCGCGAGCGACCACGGCGGCGGTGGGGGCTGGGGAGGTGGCGGAGGAGGTGGTGGCGGCGTCGCCCTCGTGCGCACGCTCGAGGTCGTCTCGCAGGCCGGTGTCGTGCGGGCGCCGGGGGGAGCAAGCGGCAGCGGGGCGGGCCAGGCATACGATGGCGGTGCGGGTGCGTCCGGCTATGCGGACGTCGTCGAGATGCCCTAGGCACCTTCCAGCGCGACGAGAACCATGATCGCTCGATGCGCGGCACGCCGGCGCCGCGTGACGCCGGGTGCCACCCGCGGCTGGTGGTCGCGGACAGGGTCCGACTCGCTGCACGGCGCGAGCCGCCGGGGCGCGAGGCTCAGGGCGGCGGCGACGACAGGCAGGCGGCGAGGTGCCGGAGCAGCCCGAGGTTGTAGGCCAGCCGCTGGCCGTCGGCGTAACCGTTTCCGTAGGTCTCGCTCTTGTGGCGCTCGCTGTCGGGAAAGAAGGAGTCGTCGACGAGGCTCGCGCAGTCGCCGAAGTAGTGGTCGCGCACGCGCTCGACGCCGGCCGCGAAGCCATCGAGGTAGTCGGCGTCGTTGCGCATGCGGTCGTTGGTCTTCGCCGCCTCGTCGATCGCCTGGCTCATGCGGGTCTGCAGGGCGGCGTTCACCTGCGTCGCCTTCCAGGCCTGGAACTTGGCGAGGGTCCGCTCGTAGTCGGGGGGGAGCGGGTCACGGCGGCGATGGTTCCAGGTCGGGGAGGCCTCGGCCTCGCGGGCGTCGGCGTGCAGCTCGAGCAGGGCGGCGAGAGCCTGCTCGGCCTCGGCGGCGCTCTTCTTGCCGACCCCGGCGAGCTTGAGCTGCACCTTGCAGCTCTTGGGGTCGTAGAGGGTGAAGGGACCGTCGACGTGGGCGTCGAGGATCTGCTCGGCGAAGTCGAGGAAGACGTCGACGCGGCCGCCGAGGAGGGTCACGCCCACCCGCTCGACATGGGCCAGCTCGCCGGCCGCGAAGCGGTGCGCCGCCTTGCTGGTGACGCGCGTCCCCTGGGCGTCGTTGTCGTTGTAGAACCCCGCGCAGTCGGAGGCGATCGGCACCCGCACGACCACGAAGCGGCCCTTCCACTGCGCGTTGAGCGCGCTCTCGAGATTGGCGGCGGCGGCAGGGGTGACAGCCAGCACGAGACCGAGCAGCGACAAGGTGGCGAGGAGGTGGCGGCGCATGGGCGGAAGCCTACCGCGAGTGCCGGCGGACGGAGGGCGCGCGCCGGGGGCGCCGACGTGTCTCTACTTGCGGAGCCCGCGGCGCGATCATCGGGGCTGCCCGCGAGCGGCCCGACGCCCGGTGTGGGGTGTCGCGGCCGCCGTGGTTCTCGGTGGCGCCCGCCGCCTTCTGGAAGGCGATGAAGCGGTCGTAGAGCCGCACCGCGTCGTCGACGCGCCCCTGGGCGTCGGCCACCCACGCCTGCACGGCGACCATGTTGACCGTCTGCATGTGCTCGTCGCCGTAGAGTCGGCGGTCCATCGCGTAGGCCGCATCGGCGAGGGCGCGCGCTTGCTCGAGCTGGTCGAGCTCGACGAGGATCTCGGCGCCGGCGCGCAGGCAGCCGGCGAGCTGGACGTTGTCGCCACCCCACGCCTTCTCCTCGATGGCCTGCGCCCGGCGTTGCATGGCGAGCGCCCGCTCGCTGTCGCCCATCTCGTTGAAGGCGCGCGCGGCGTTGCACAGCGCGGTGGCCGCCAGCGGGCTCTCCGGACCCAGCACCTCGCTGCTGACCTCGTAGGAACGCAGGTAGAGGCTCGCGCCACGGCGGTTGTCGCCGCGCCCGCGCGCGAACACCGCGAGGTGCTGGAGCAGGAAGGCGCGATCGGAGAGCGGCGTGCCGGCGGCGAAGTGGATGCGCGGGGCGCGCCCGGCGAGTCGCTCGGCTTCCGGGATGTCCTCCTCGAAGGTGAGCACCGCCAGGCGGTCGAGGGGCCACACCAGGTCGGGCGCCTCCGCGCCGAGCGTGGCGTCGAGCACGGCGATCCCCTGCCGCAGCAGCCACTGGCCGGCGCGGGTGTCGCCGACGGCGCCGCGGGCAGCGCCGAGCACGGCGAGGGTGCGGCCGGTGTCGGGATGCCGCGGGCCGAGCACCGCCTCGCGCAGGCGGAACGTCTCGGTGTGCGGCGCGATGGCCTCCCTCTGGGCGCCGGCGTGCCACTGCGCGTCGCCGATGACGTGGAGGACATCGGCGCGGACGCGCGGGTCGGCGAGGGCGGCGCTCACCCTCGGTGGTGCCTCGCGCAGGAAGTCGCGCAGGGTGAGCGTGGCGCCGCGGGTCTGGTTGGGATCCGCGCCCGACAGCAGCTGGGCGAGGCTCGAGGACGGCGAGGATGCGCCGTTCGAGGTGGAAGCGCTCGACGAGCGCGGCGCTGGCACTGTCGGCGGCGACCAGCTTGATCGCCACCCGCTGCTCATAGTCCCCGGCGCGCTCCCCGAGGTAGACCGTGCCCATGCCGCCGCGGCCGAGCG
This sequence comes from Thermoanaerobaculia bacterium, assembly GCA_963837455.1. GTDB lineage: Bacteria > Acidobacteriota > Thermoanaerobaculia > Multivoradales > JAIOJS01 > DASYQD01. The sequence goes on from CAWINM010000001.1 coordinate 2,038,068, forward strand.
TCCCCACGATCCGCCAGGCGCCGATGCGCTCGCGCGGCGCCGGCGGGGCCTCCTCGACAAGCGTCTGCCGCCGCTCGCGCAGGTCGGTGTCGCCGAGGAAGGCGCCGGCCCCGGCAAGGGCCCCGAGCAGTGACAGTGCCTCTGCCAACACCGCGTCGTCGTCCGCTACGCGCGGACGAAGGCCTCGCGCGCCTCCGGCGGCAGCTCCATCGCCGCATCGAACAGCGCCCGCGCCCGCTGCCAGCGTTCGGCGCTGATGGCCCGGTGGCGGAGCGCTCGAGGCGCCCTGCAGCTCGCGGAAGAGGAAGGCGCGGGCCAGCGTCCAGTCGCGGGCCAGCGAGGCCTCGGAGCGGCCCATTACCAGTGCCGACTCGGCGATGGTGAGGTCTGCACGACGAAGCTCTTGGCGCCGCGCTCGCCGGCGTCCCAATGGCTCACCGCGTTGAGGTAGCCCCCGGGCAGCCCGCCGTAGAGCACGTAGAGGCCGCCGCCGGTGTGGGTCTCGTTGGCCGCCCCCGGCACGCTCACCGCGAGGTTTCACCAACGCGCTGGGCCAGCCGGATCCCACTTCGGTCACCGAGGGGTCAGCGGTCACCATCCCGGTGCGGCGCACCGGCAGCGCGATCTTCTCGCTCGACGTCACCTACTCCGTGACCTCCGGCGGCACCGCCACCAGCGGCGCCGACTACCAAGCGGTGAGCGGCACGCTGCACTGGGACGCCGGCGAGCGCGGCGCCAAGAGCTTCGTCGTGCAGACCATCCAGGACTCGATCGACGAGCCGCCGGAGACCCTCATCCTGCACCTGACCTCGCCGACCGGCCACTTCCACTGCCAGCTGCCCGCCGACCACACGCTGACGATCAACGACGACGATCCCAACGTCGGCGGCAGCATGCGCTTCACGTCCGCCGCGCAGAGCTTCCGCGAGGACCAGACGGCGACGGTCACCGTCGAGCGTTTCTCCGGCACCCTGGCGGGCGCCAGCGTGCACTACGCGACGGTGTCGGGCACCGCCCACCCCGGCTTCGACCACGTGCCGGCCTCCGGCACCCTCACCTTCGGCACCAACGAGCTCGCCAAGAGCTTCACCGTGACCCTCGTCGACGACACCCTGCACGAGCCGACCGAGAGCTTCAGTGTGGCCCTGAGCAGCCCGGGCGGCGGTGCCTCGCTCGGCTCGCCGGCGGTGCAGACCCTCAACATCTCCGACGGTCCCAACGGCGACCCCAACCTGCTCGGCGACGGCTTCGAGTCCGGCAACCTGCTGGCCTGGCAGCCGTGAGCCGGCGCCGCCGGAGACGGCGTTTGGCAATGGGCGCGCATCGTCGTCGGGTCGCGCCCTGCTCGCGGCGCTGCGCCGCGTCGCACCGGCGTTGACAGGCCCGCACCCGGGGGCAAATACTCGCCGCCTATCGATCCGCCGACGAGAGGAGGTCCCATGCGGCGCTCCGTGACGGTCCGGGTCAACGGCGGCGAGCACACGTGCGAGGTCGAGCCCCGCCTGCTCCTCGTCCACTTCCTGCGCGAGACGCTGGGGCTCACCGGCACCAACGTCGGCTGCGACACCAGCCAGTGCGGCTCCTGCACGGTGCTGGTCGACGGGCAGGCGGTGAAGTCGTGCACGATGCTGGCGGTGCAAGCGGATGGTGCCGAGGTCACCACCATCGAGGGGCTCGCCGAGGGCGGCAAGCTCCACCCGCTGCAGGAGGCGTTCCGGGAGAAGCACGGCCTGCAGTGCGGCTTCTGCACGCCGGGGATGATCCTCACCGCCTGCGACCTGCTGGCGAAGAACCCGCACCCGAGCGAGGCGGAGATCCGCCACGGCATCGAGGGCAACTTCTGCCGCTGCACCGGCTACCAGAACATCGTCGCCGCCATCGCCCACGCGGCGGCGCAGATGGGTGCGGCGAGCGTCGGTGCGTCGCAAGCCGCCAAGGCTACGTCGGCCAAGGGGCCGGCGCTGGAGGCGGCGTCATGACCACCCGTGTCTTCGGCTCCGCGGTCCGCCGTCTCGAGGACCCGCGGCTGATCACCGGCGAGGCCAAGTACACCGACGACATGGTGCTGCCGGGGATGGCCCATCTGGCGGTGGTGCGCTCGCCGCACGCCCACGCCCGCATCCGTGGCATCGACACCAGCGCCGCCCGCGCGGTGCCCGGCGTGGTCGCCGTCTTCACCGGCCCGGAGATGCGCGACGCCGGCTTCGGCGGCATCCCCTGCGCCTGGGTGGTGCCGGGGGCCGACACCAAGACCCCCGCCTACCCGCCGATCGCCATCGATACCGTGCGCTACGCCGGCAACGCCGTCGCCATCGTCGTCGCCGAGGACCGCTACGCCGCCCGCGACGGCGCCGACGCGGTGGTGGTGGACTACGAGCCGCTGCCGGCGGTGGCCGACGGCTGGAGAGGGGCGCAGCCGGGGGCGCCGCTCGTCCACGACGACGTAGCGGGCAACCAGTGCTTCCACTGGAAGGTGGCGGGCGGCGACGTGGCGGCAGCCTTCGCGGCGGCCGACGTGGTGGTGGGCGAGCGTATCGTCAACCAGCGGCTCATCCCCAACGCCATGGAGCCGCGCGCGGCGCTCGCCCAGTACAACCCGGCGATGAACGAGGTGACGCTGTGGGTCACCAGCCAGAACCCCCACATCGCCCGCTTCCTGCTCTCGCTCGACACCGGCATCCCGGAGCACAAGATCCGCGTCATCGCACCGGAGGTGGGAGGTGGCTTCGGCAGCAAGATCCCGCACTACCCCGAGGACGCGATGGTGATCTTCGCCTCGAGGATGACCGGCCGGCCGGTGAAGTGGACGGAGACGCGCAGCGAGAACTACCTCGCCACCATCCACGGCCGCGACCACGTCCAGGACGTCGAGCTGGCGGCGACGGGCGACGGCACCATCCTCGGCCTGCGCGCCACGGTGTGGGCCAACCTCGGCGCCTACCTGTCGACGGCGTCCACCGGCATCCCCACCATCCTCCATGGGCTGATGCTGTCGAGCGTCTACACCATCGACAACATCCAGGAGGACGTCTACGGCGTCTTCACTCACACCACGCCGATCGACGCCTACCGCGGCGCCGGGCGGCCGGAGGCGATCTTCCTCGTCGAGCGGCTGGTCGAGCTCTTGGCGGCGAAGCTGGCGATGGACCCCGCCGAGCTGCGGCGCAAGAACTTCATCCCGCCCTTCACCGACGGCCACGCGGTGGCCACCGGTCTCACCTACGACTCCGGCAACTACGAGGGCGCCCTCGCCAAGACGCTCGAGATGGCCGACTACTCGGGGCTGCGGTCGCGGCAGGCCGAGCTGCGGCGGCAGGGCCGCTACCTGGGGATCGGCCTCTGCACCTACGCCGAGATCTGCGGCCTCGGCCCCTCGCAGGTGGCCGGCGCGGTGGGCTTCGGCGGCGGCCTGTGGGAGAGCGCCATCGTGCGCTTCCACCCCTCGGGCAAGGTGCACGTGATGGTGGGCATCTCCCCCCACGGCCAGGGCGAGGAAACCACCTTCGCGCAGATCCTCGCCGACGAGCTCGGGGTCGGCGTCGACGACGTCACCGTCTTCCACGGCGACACCTCGCAGACGCCGCAGGGGTGGGGCACCTACGGCAGCCGCTCCACCGCGGTGGGCTCGGGGGCGCTGATGGGCGCCATCGGCAAGATCAAGGAGAAGGCCAAGCGGGTGACGGCGCACCTGCTCGAGGCGGCGGTCGAGGACATCGACTACGCCGACGGCAAGTTCTTCGTGCGCGGTGCGCCGGCCAAGGCGAAGACGATCCAGGAGGTGGCGCTTATGGCCAACGTCGCCTGGAACTACCCCCAGGGTCTCGAGCCCGGCCTCGAGGCGTCCTCTTTCTTCGACCCCAGCAACTTCGTCTACCCCTTCGGCGCCCACCTGGCGGTGGTCGAGGTGGACGTCGAGACCGGCGAGGTCACCCTCGAGCGCTACGTCGCCGTCGACGACTGCGGCCGCGTCATCAACCCGATGATCGTCGCCGGGCAGATCCACGGCGGCATCGCCCAGGGCGTGGGGCAGGCGCTGTGGGAGGGCGCCGTCTACGACGACAACGCGCAGCTGCTCACCGGCTCGATGATGGAGTACGCGCTGCCCAAGGCCGAGGCGCTGCCCAACTTCGAGCTCGGCATGACCGAGACCCCCACCACGGTGAACCCGCTGGGGGTCAAGGGGATCGGCGAGACGGGCACGATCGCCTCCACCCCCGCGGTCTACAACGCGGTGCTCGACGCCCTCTCGCCGCTGGGCGTCACCCACCTCGACATGCCGCTGGCGCCGGAGCGGATCTGGCGCGCCCTGCAGGCGGCGGGGAGGAGCTGACCATGTACCCCACGAGCTTCGACTACCACCGCCCCTCGACCCTCGCCGAGGCGGCGGCGCTGCTGCAGAAGGACCCTGATGCGCGCCTGCTCGCCGGCGGCCACAGCCTGCTGCCGGCGATGAAGCTGCGCCTCGCCGTCCCCAGCGCGCTCGTCGACCTCGTGGCGGTGCCGGGGCTCGCCGGCATCAGCGTGCGCGGCGGCGTCCTCACGATCGGCGCCCTGACGCGCCATGCCGAGGTCGCAACTTCCGTGGAGGTGCGCGCCTCGTGCCCGCTGCTGGCGGCGACGGCAGCCTCGATCGGCGACCGGCAGGTGCGCAACCGCGGCACTCTCGGCGGCTCGCTCGCCCACGCCGACCCCGGCGCCGACTACCCGACGGCGCTGCTCGCGCTCGGCGCCACGGTGGTGACCGGCGGTGCCGTCTCGCGGCGCATCCCCATCGCCGACTTCTTCGCCGGCCTGCTCGCCACCAACCTCGGGCGCGGCGAGATCGTCACTGCCGTCGAGGTGCCGGCCCACGGCGCAGGCACCGGCGGCGCCTACCTCAAGCACCGTCACCCGGCGTCGAGCTTCGCGGTCGTTGGCGTCGCGGCGCTGCTCACGGTGGAGGGCGGCACCTGCTCGCGCGCCAGCATCGCCGTGGGGGGCGTGGCGGTGAACCCGGTGCGCGCGGCGGCGGCGGAAGCGGCGCTGGTGGGGCAGCCGCCGAGCCCCGACGCCTTCGCGGCGGCCGCGGCGCGGATCGAGGAGGCGGTCGCCAGGCCGATCTCCGACCTCTACGCGAGCGGCGAGTTCCGCCTCCACCTCGCCACGGTGCTGACCCGGCGCGCGCTGGGGCAGGCGACGGCCGGGTCGGCGTACACGTAGACGGCGACTTCGTGCCCGACGCGACCGGGTGGGAGGCTGCTCTTGTCTTGGAGCGGCCCGGTTAGTGCTGTACTAGAACGGCCCCGGGCTGGATGGCGGCGGTGAGCGCCTCATGAACAGGCCCAGCCACTGGGGCGGTTGTGGGGCAGGTCGAATCGTCCACCCCCCACAGGCGCGCCTTGACGCGCTGGCCCAGGCTCAGGTGGGCGAGACACTCGTTCAGTCTGTAGAGACTCGACACGTCCTGTCTCGTTCCGTTGAGTGGCTCGAGCGAGGCCTCGGCGGAGCTCGAGACTGCCGTCGCTACCTTCGCGACGCCGATATCGATCGAGCTCAGCGGCGCCAGATCGTCATGCACGGCTTCGAGCTTCGCTACGACGGGTGCGAAGTCGACGGTGACGGGCACCGGCGTCACCGGTGCACGCTCCAGCTTCTTGGCGACCATGCGGTTCAGGGCCTCCACCGAGGCGCTCAGGCTAGCTAGAGCCTGGGCGAGGGCCGGATCAGGAGCGTGCGTCACCTCGGCGACATGCACGTCGAACGGCGTGCTGCAGATCGTGGAGATCCGCGGGATGAGGGCGGCGAGCGCTCGGGCGGCCTGGTCGCCAGTCGGCGTCGGCGCGGCGCCGCTGCAGAGCGGTGCCTGTGACAGCTGCTTCTGCCCATCTGGCTCCTGCTGGATCGCACGCGATGTCGCAATCAAGGCGATGATGATCCCCAGCACCAGGCTGGGGAGCCGTGCCGCCGAGCTGAGGCCCCCCGCCGCAGCGGGCAGTGGAACCAGCAGGTCGACCAGCGGACCGAGGATGCGATCCGCCTTCTCGCGCGAGAGGTCGAAGGCGAGCAGGAGGTTGCCAGCGCCGACCACGAGGAAGCTCGCGAGGAGGAAGATGTAGACGCTGACTGCTACCTTCTCGTGGAACAGCTGTGGGGCTCGGTGGTGAAGCGTCCAGAGCGCAGTGGCCAAGAGCAGTGCGAGGATCGCTCGCGTCAGATGGTCTCGGCTGACGTTCGGCTGTGCGGTTGTTGCGTTGTCGCTGGCCATGGTCCACCTCTCCGGATTGCGTCAGAGGCCAGGGGGGGCCTATAGCGCGAGCCCGAACGGAGGGCTTCCCCCCCTGGCGTCCTGAATGGTCTGCGAAGAGGGACGGACACGAGGCCACGTTTCCGCACCGGAGCCGGCACAGGAGCGAGGGAGGCGTCGCCGCCGGTGGGGGCCGTTGCTCCTATCGCCGGCGCGACGGGTCGAAGATGACGGCGACCTTCACCCGCTTACCGTCGCGCAGCACCACCGCCGTCGAGGTCTGGCCGGGCTTGACGGTGCGCAGCACGTACATGAAGTCGTTGACGTCGCGGATGGGCGTCCCCGCGAGCTCGACGAGGATGTCGCCGCGCCGGAGGCCCGCCTTCTCCGCCGGCCCGCCCGGGCGGGTGCCGGCGAGCAGCACGCCGCTCACCCCTGCCGGCGGCCCCACGTAGTCGGGGATGGTGCCCAGCGAGGCGCCGTAGGAGCGGACGTCGGCGCCGCTCGGCGCCGGCGGCGCGACGCGCTGGTAGGTGAGCTTCCGCTCGCGGCCGGCGAGCGCCAGCGCCACCCGTGACGCCAGCTCGGCGACGCGGGCGCCGCCGGCGGCGTTGATGGTGGGGGTGTCGTCGCTGGGTTTGTGGTAGTCCTCGTGGGCGCCGGTGAAGAAGTGCAGCACCGGGATGCCGGCGGCGTAGAAGGGCGTCTGGTCCGAGGGGCCGTAGCCGTCGCCGCTCTCCGCGCAGTCGAGCCCCAGCTCCTGGCAGGGAGCGGCGAGGATCTCGCGCCACTCCGCCGCCGAGTCGCTGCCGAGCGCGCTCACCCGGTTGTCGCGCAAGCGGCCCACCATGTCGAAGTTGAGCATCGCCACCGCCTGGTCGAGGTCGAGCCCGGCCGGTGGCTCGCGCACCAGCGCGGTGGAGCCGAAGAGCCCCTCCTCCTCGCCGGTGAAGGCGAGGAACCAGACGTCGCGGGCGAGCGGGCCGGCGGCGGCGAGGCGGCGCGCCGCCGCGAGCACCGCCGCCACGCCGGAGGCGTTGTCGTCGGCGCCGTTGTGGACCTCGTGCGACTCGGGGCGCAGCGAGTCGGGACCGCCGAATCCGAGGTGATCGTAGTGCGCACCGAGGAGGATCGGGCCGCCGTGCTTGCCGGGCGCCGTCGCGCGCAGCACACCGACGATGTCGTTCGAGCGGCTGCTCTCGAAGCTCAGGTGGACCTCGGCATCGACGGTGTGCGGCCCGGCGAAGAGCGGCCGGCCGGGGTCGCGGCGCAGCACCAGCACGGGGACGCCGGCATCGCCGCGCTGCTCGACGCGCATGCCCGGCAGCGGCGCCTCCTCGACCTCGTCGCCGGTGGGCAGATCGACCACGAGCAGCGCCACCGCCCCATGCTCGCGGGCGGTGAACGCCTTGTACCGCAGGTCGCCGTAGCGCCGCGCCAGCTCGGGGTCGGCGAAGGCATCGCCGGGGGGCACGAAGCGGCGCACCAACGCCACCTTCCCCTTGACGTCGATGCCGGCGTAGTCGTCGCGTCCCTGGTCGGGGGCGACGATGCCGTAGCCCGCCGGCACCACCGCACCCGCGGCCGCCCCCGAGGCGGAGAAGCCGGCCACCGCGAAGTCGGTGTCGCGCGCGAGCTCGCGACCGTCGACGCGCAGGTGGGTGCTCGGCTCGGCGCGCACCGCCAGCGGGATCTCGACCGGCAGGCGGTAGCCGGTGGCGCCGCCCGGGGAGAGGCCGATCTCGCGGAAGCGCGCCTCCAACCAGTCGGCGGCGGCCGCGAGCCCCTCGGTCCCGATCCCGCGCCCCTCGCGCTTGTCGTCGGCGAGCCAGGCGACGTCGGCGAGGAAGCGGTCGGCGGCGGTCTCCTCGTAGTGCGGCGGGGTGTCGACCCACCGCACCACCGCGATGTTGGTCTCGTGCGGCGCCCCCGGGAAGCGGTTGGTGGCGAAGGCGAGCGCCTTGCCGTCGGGCGAGAACATCGGGAAGCCGTCGAAACCGGGGCTGTCGGTGAGGCGCTCGAACCGGGTGCCCGCCGAGTCGATCGCCCACAGCTCGAACTCGCGGCCGGCGGGGTCGCCGACGTTGCTCGAGAAGATGATGCGGTCGCCGTCGGGGAAGAAGGCCGGCGCGAAGGAGGCGGCCCCGAGGTAGGTGACCTGGTGCGCCTCGCTGCCGTCGGCCTTGGCCACCCAGAGCTCGAGCTGCCCCGGCCTGACGAGACCCTTGGCCAGCATCTCCTTGTAGTCGTCGAGCGCCGCTCCCTGCGGCCGCGATGCGCGCCAGGCGATGCGGCTGCAGTCGGGGGAGAAGACCGGGCCGCCGTCGTAGCCCGCCGCGTGGGTGAGGCGCACGACGTGGGAGCCGTCGCCATCCATGCGGTAGATCTCGAGGTCGCCGTCGCGGTCGGAGGTGAAGACGATCGAGCCGTCGCGTGGGCACACCGTCGCCTCGGCGTCGTAGGCGTGGTTGTCGGTGAGCCGCCGCAGCGCGCCGTCGCCCTGCTGCAGCACGATCTCGTAGTCGTCGTAGACCGCCCAGGTGTAGCCACGGCTGCGGTCCGGCGGCGGCGGGCAGGCCGGCGAGAAGAGCTCGGTGGTGGAGTAGAGGAAGCGGTCGTCGGCGAAGAAGAAGCCGCAGGTGGTACGACCGCGGCCGGAGGAGAGCCGCCGCGCCGGCGTCCCGGCGGCGAGGTCGAGGACGTACTCCTGGTCGCAGCCTCCCTCGGGGAGGGTGCGCTGGAAGATCAGCCGCTTGCCGTCGGCGGACCAGTAGGCCTCGGCGTTCTCGCCGCCGGAGGTGAGCTGGCGGATGTCGGCGAGGTGCGGCTCGGCCGCGGGAGCGGCGCTTGCGGTGGTGGCCGCGGGCGCCGCGGCGGCCGCAGCCGCGGGCCGTGCGCTGGTCGCTGTGGCGACCGCGGCAAGGATCGCGAGGGCGAAGCCCAGGGGGCGGGCCGTCCTGGCCGCCGGCCGCGCGCGCCCACCGACGCTCCGCAGGGGGTTCACGAGCCGGAGAATGCCACGGGCCGGGCCTTCACGGCCAGCCCCGGCGTCACCCGTGGTGGTGGCCTTGCCCTTGCGGCGCCGCTCAGCGCCAATGCCGACAGGGCGTCCACCACACCCGACTCCTGGCTCCGCTCGTGCTGGCTGGCGAGCACCGCCACCGCGCCGGCCGGATCGCCGCGTTCGGCCAGGCCGGCGGCGAGCCCGCTCGCCTGGGTGCCCGAGAACGACGCCGGAAGATGCGCCTGCCAGCGGCACAAACAGGGCGAAGCGCCGGTCCTCCAGCCCGCCAATCTGGTAAACGGTGTCGAAGGCGGCGTAGAGCCGATGGGAGTCTCCCGTCAGTGACAGCTGGGATCGGACCAGGTGAGCGCCGCCACTCCGCTCCAGCTCGAGAAGTAGGGCACCAGCGCGCAGAGGTAGGAGACGTAGACCCGGTCGCCGTCGCGCGCCACCCCCCAGCTTCCTCGCTGATTGTCGACGCCCGGGTAGTCGGCGCGCCAGGTCGGCTTCCTGGGGTTGACGACGCTCACCACCTCGAGGTCGCTCCTGCCGGCGGCGACGAAGAGGAGCTTGCAGTGCGGGTCGTAGACGAGCTCGTTGGCGTGCCCCTGGGCGCCGAACCAGCTGAAGGGCCCGCCCGGGCACTTCCACGGGTTCCACCAGCTCAGCCGCCGGATGCGGTTCGGCTTGGCGACGTTGAGCACCTCGAGACCGCAGTAGTCGGCGCTCACGTAGAGCCGGCTGCCGTCGAGGACGACGTTGTTGTAGGCCCGCGGGCGGCCGTTGAGCGCCGGGTTGGAGTAGTGGCCGATCTCCCGCGGTGCGTCGGCGTGGCGCGCGTCGACGATGCGCACGCCGCCGGCGTCGTAGGCGAGGTAGACGACGCCGTTTCTTACCGCCAGACCGCGGGCGTTGACCTTGTGCGGATCGGGATGGGGGTCGGGGAAGTGGATGTCGGGCACGAAGCGCGAGACCAGGCGCAACCGGCCCTGCTTCGCTCCCGCGAAGACGGCAAGCCCGTTGTGCATGGCGCCGAGGTAGGCGAGGTCCCCCTCGACGGCGACGACGGCGGCGCCGCCGCGCAGCTGGTCGTCGCGCCAGAGATCGAGCGGCTTCGGCGTCGCCGGGTCGCTGACGTCGAGCACCGCCAGGCCCGGGCTCTCGGCGTTGGGGTCGAAGACGTCACCGAGGGCAAGGAACAGCAGCTCGCCGGACTGCACGAGGTTGTTGACGTCGAGCCCGCCGACGGCGTCGCCGGCGACCGTCGCCACCAGAGTCGGCGTCGCCGCGAGGTCGTAGACCCGCAACCCGGCGTCCTTGGCGGCGACGTAGAGGAACGGTCGCCCCTCGGCGTCGGGCCGCATCGTCATCGTCGCGCTGCCGCAGCCGTCGGCCGCCGGCAGCTCCCACTGCGGCTGCAGATCGACCGGCGGGGCGGCGTGGGTGGCAGCGGCGGCGAGCAGCGGTAGCAGGCTGGCGATGGCGACGCGCAAGCCCATCAGGCACCTCGGGTTCGGCGGGGACGCGTCCCTGCCGATGCCAGATGCCACCTCCACGCCCGCGGTCACGCCCGCCGCCAGCTCCTCGAGGCGCGCGATCCACTCTTCCATGCCGGCGCCGGTGCGCGCCGAGGTCTCGAGCACCGGCAGCCCGGGGCGCACGGCGTCGATCGCCGCCATCGCCGCCGCGGCGATCGAAGCCCACCGCCTCGGCGACGTCGACCTTGGTGATCAGGGCGAGGTCGGCGCCGTTGAAGATGGTCGGGTACTTGAGAGGCTTGTCCTCTCCCTCGGTGACGGACATCAGCACCACCCGCAGGTTCTCGCCGAGGTCGTAGCTCGCCGGGCACACCAGGTTGCCGACGTTCTCGATGAAGAGGACGTCGAGCGCCGCGAGGTCGCGCCCCAGCTCCCAGCCGGCGAGCGCGCGCTCGATCATCTCGGCGTCGAGGTGGCAGACCGTGCCGGTGACGATCTGCTCCACCGGGGCGCCGCTGCGGCGCAGGCGTTCGGCGTCGCGCTCGGTGGCGAGGTCGCCGACGAGCGCCGCCACCCGCGCCCGCCCGTGCAGCGCGGCGAGCGTCTTCTGCAGCAGCTCGGTCTTGCCGGCGCCGGGCCCCGACACCAGGTTGACGACGAAGACGCCGGCGTCGCGGAAGCGCCGGCGCAGCTCGGCGGCGAGCAGGTCGTTCTTCTTCAGGATCCCCTGGCGAACCTCAATGATGCGCGGTTGCATTCTCGTTCACCTCCAGCGCGTAGAGCTCGAGCTCGCGTCCGCCCACCACGTCCGGGGTCGGCGTGCCGCAGTCGGGGCAGCGCAGGTCCTGCAAGGTGGCCGGCTTGGGCTCGCCGCCGCAGAGGGGGCAGAGCACGGTGAGCGGTGTCTCCTCGACGGCGAGCCGCGCCCCGGCGATCGGGGTGCCGGCGGTGGCGACGTCGAAGGAGAACTCGAGCGCGTCGCGCACCACACCGGACAGCGGCCCCAGCCGCACGTGCACCACCTCGACGCGGGCGCCCAGCTCCTCGGCCTTCTCGCAGACCGCCTCGACGAGGCCGATGGCGATGGAGAGCTCGTGCATGGCGTCGAGGCGAGAATACCGCGACGGCTCCCGCCCTTCGGGGCGGGGTGGTGGGGCGAGGATCCCTCTCGCTGCGAGGGGCGGCCGCCAGCCGATGCCTGCCTCGCCGTGCGGCGAAGGCCGCCGGCTCCTGCCGGGGGCAAATCGGGCGGCGCCTGGTGGGAGCGGGGCAGCGCCCGGCATCCGGGCGACTCTGCGGCTCGGCTAACATGCGCGTGGTGTTCCCTCCCGGCGGAGAGCGCGATGCCCGGCGCGTGCGCGTGCGCGGCGTCGTGCAGGGGGTCGGCTTCCGGCCCTTCGTCTACCGGCTGGCACGCGCGCACGGGCTCGGCGGCTGGGTGCTCAACGACGCCGACGGAGTGGAGATCCACCTCGAGGGCGAAGCGGCGGCCCTCGACGCCATGCTCGCCGAGCTGGTGGAGAGCCCGCCGCCGGCGAGCCGCATCGCCGAGGTGGCGGTGGTGGCGGCGGAGCTCGCCGGCGACGGCGCCTTCGAGATCCGTGAGAGCGCCCGCGAGGCCGCGCCCACCACGCGGATCTCGCCCGACCTGCCGGTGTGCGGCCGCTGCCTCGCCGAGCTCGCCGACCCGGCGGACCGCCGTCACGGCTACCCCTACATCAACTGCACCGACTGTGGGCCCCGCTACTCGATCATTCTCGCGCTCCCCTACGACCGGCCGTTCACCACCATGCGCGAGTGGCCGCTGTGCGAGGAGTGCGCGCGCGAGTACGAGGACCCCCTCGATCGCCGCTTCCACGCCCAGCCGGTGGCCTGCCCGCGCTGCGGGCCCCACTTCGCGCTGCAAGAGGCGACGCGCGCGGGGCACGGGAGGCCGCTCGCCGAGACCGGCCCGCGCGGCGACGGCGATGCTGCCGCCATCGCCGCTGCCGTTGCGCGGCTGCGTGCCGGCGAGGTGCTGGCGGTCAAGGGGCTCGGCGGCTACCACCTCGCCTGCGACGCCACCCACGCCGCCGCGGTGGCCGCCCTCCGCGAGCGCAAGCTCCGCAAGGAGCGCCCCTTCGCGGTGATGGCCCGCGACCTCGCCACGGCGCGCGCGCACGTCGAGCTGTCGGCCGCGGCGGAGGCGCTGCTCACCGGCAGCGCCCGTCCCATCGTGCTGGCGCCCGCCCGCGCCGCGTTGCCCGGCCTGGCGCCCGACAACCGCGACCTCGGCGTGATGCTCCCCTACGCGCCCATCCACCACCTGCTGTTCGCCGCCGGCGCGCCGCCGCTGCTGGTGCTCACCAGTGCCAACCGTTCCAGCGAGCCGATTGCCTACCGGGACGACGAGGCGCGGGAGCGGCTCGCCGGCATCGCCGACGCGCTGCTCGTCGGCGAGCGGCCGATCGCCCGCCGCGTCGACGACTCGGTGTGCCGGGTGGGCGCCCTCGGGCCGGTGGTGCTGCGCCGCGCGCGGGGCCTGGCGCCGGGCGCCGTGGCGCGGCTGCCGACGCCGCGACCCATCCTCGCCGTCGGTCCCGACCTCAAGAACAGCGTCACCCTGGTGGTGGGCGGCGACGCCTTCGTCAGCCAGCATCTCGGCGACCTCGAGAGCTACGACGCCTTCCTCGCCTTCACCGCCACCGTGCGCGACCTGGTGGCAATGTACGACGTGCGCTGGGAGGACGTGCTGCTCGCGCACGACGCGCATCCCCAGTATCGCTCGACGGTGTACGCGCTCGAGCTCGCGCCTGCGGACCGCCTCGCGGTGCAGCATCACCGCGCCCACGTGGCGAGCGTGCTGGCAGAGCGCGGCGCGCTCGACGAGCGGGTGGTGGGAGTGGCGCTCGACGGCACCGGCTACGGCGACGACGGCGCCATCTGGGGGGGCGAGCTGTTCGTCGGCAGCGTCCGCGCAGGGTTCGCGCGCGCCGCCCATCTGCGCTCCGCTGCGCTCGCCGGCGGCGACGCGGCGGCGCGGCATCCGGTGCAGGCGGCGGCGGGCTTCGTCGGCGATCTCGAGAGCCTCTCGGGCTTCGCGCTCCCCGACCTGCGGGCCGCCCCCTTCGATTTTCCCGACCTCTACGACCGCGCCCGTGAGCTGGTGCGCAAAGGGGTGCGGGTCTTTCCCACCACCTCGACGGGGCGCCTCTTCGACACCGCCGCCGCCTTGCTCGGCTTCACGCGGGCCATCACCTTCGAGGGGCAGGCGGCGATCTGGCTCGAGCACCAGGCGCGCGGGGTCGGCGAGGTCGCTCCCTATCCGTTCCCGTTCGCCGAGGGCGAGCTCGACTTCCGCCCGCTGCTCGCGGCGCTGGTGGCCGACCGCGTCGCCGGCCGGCCGGTCGCCGAGGTGGCTCGCGCCTTCCACGGCGGCGTCGCCACCGGCGTCGCCACCGCAGCGCGCCTGCTGGCCGCCGCGTCCGGCGTGTCGACGGTCGTGCTCTCCGGTGGTGTCTTCCAGAACGAGCTGCTGCTGGCTGCGGTTGCCGCGGCGCTGCGGATGGCGGGGCTCGAGGCATGGGCCAACCGCGAGGTGCCCCCCAACGACGGCGGTGTCAGCCTCGGCCAGGCGGCGATCGCCGCGTGCGCGGCGCCGGCGTAGCGGCGCCGGCCGCGCGCCGACCGGGTCGCGGCGAAGGATTGACCGTTCGGCGAGGGTCTTACAGGTATGCCGCCTCCCAAGACGGCAGCGCGGCTCGCCGCCGTCGCCGCTGCCCTCGCCGCTCTCGCTGCCGCTCCACGCCCGCCCACCGAGGCGGCGGCGGCGATGGGGGAGGTGGTCGAGGTCGACCTGGTCAACGTCGAGGTGCGGGCGAGCGACGCCGCCGGCCGGCCGGTCACCGGCCTGCGGCAGGGCGACTTCCGCCTGCTCGAGGACGGCCGGCCGGTCACCATCTCGCATTTCGCCGCCGTGACACCGGTCGCTTCCGGGCCGGCCACCGCCGCGCCGGCCGCCGCGATGGTCGGACAGGACACCGCCGAGCCGCCGGCGGCAGAGGAGACGCCCGGCGTCCACCTGCTCGTCTACTTCGACGATCAGCACCTCGCTCCGGCGCATCGCGCCACGGTGCTGCGGCAGCTGAGAGAGCTCGCCGACGAGCATCTCGCGCCCGACGACCTCGTCTCGGTGGTGACCGAGGACATGAGCGTGAAGGTCCGTCTGCCGTTCTCGACCGACCGCGCGGCGCTCGACCGCTCCCTGGCGGAGCTGGCGAGCGCCCCGGCCACCGGCGGCGACATCGAGCGGGCTCTCGCCATGGCGTACAACGAGATGATCGACAACCAGCGGGCGCAGGTGAAGCTCGGTGACCCCTGCGGCATGAGCGTCGCCGAGCCGATCCGCCGCTACGCCGAGCTGGCGCGCGACGATGCGCTGCGCACGCTCGGGCACCTGCGCTTCGTCGTCAACTCGCTGGCCGGCCTGGGCGGCCGCAAGGCGCTGCTCTACGTGAGCGACGGCATTCCGCTCGAGCCGGGCAGCGAGCTCTACCAGGCGTTCAACCAGCTCTGCGGCGGCGGTGCCCTGCGCGAGGGCGTGGGGCTTCCCGACGATCTCTCCCCGAACGACACCTTCGGCATGCGCAAGCCAGGAGCGGTAGAGGAGGTCGCACTGGACGTGGCGCAACGGTCGCTCGCCGACGAGCTGAGCCGCCTGGCGGCGCACGCCAACGCCCAGGGCGTGAGCCTCTACACCCTGCAGGCGAGTGGGCTGAAGACGGCGAGCACCGCCACGCTGAGCCCGGACGAGCGACTGCTCCAGGTCCCGGCGGTGACGGCGGCGATCGCGGACAACCTGGTGCAGCCGCTGGTGTACCTCGCCAGCGAGACCGGTGGCCGCGCGCTGCTCAACAGCAACGACTACGTGCCCGACCTGGTGCGCATGCGGGAGGACCTCTCCACGTACTACAGCCTGGCGTTCGTTCCCGCGCACCACGGCGACGGCAAGGAGCACTCGCTGGCGGTCGAGGTGTCGCGGCGCGGGGTGCGGCTCGACTACCGGCGCAACTACCGCGACAAGCCGCCACTCGAGCAAGCCGTCGACCGCACGCTGGCGGCGCTCGTGCACGGCTTCGCCGACAACCCGCTGGAGGTGATCCTGGAGGCGGGTGCGGCCACGGCGGCCGGCGATGGCACCCTCGCGGTGCCCCTGCACCTGAAGATCCCGCTGTTCCGGCTGTCGCTGCTGCCCAGCGGCGACACCTTCGCCGGCAAGCTGCGACTGCTGGTGGCGACGAGCCTGGCGGGTGGCGAGCCGTCGCCGCTGCACCAGGTCGAGGTGCCGGTCACCGTGCCGCGCCTGCAGATGCTCACCGCCTACGGGCAGTACTTCGCCTACGACCTCACGCTGCACCTGCAGCCAGGCTCGCAGCGGGTGGCGGTGGCGGTGCGCGACGAGGTGAGCGCGATCGCCTCCTACCTGTCGCGCAGCCTCGAGGTGGCCTCGCCGCCGGCGACCACCGCTGCCGCCGGTAGCGGCTCGCGCCCGCGCTGAGCAGTCGCCTGCCGGCGCGCCAAGCGTGGTGTCAGCCGAAGACCGCGACGGCCTGCCGGCTCAAGGCGGCGAGGCGGCCGCCCGGGCTCCACAGCCGTGCCGCGGCGTGGGCGTAGCCGCTCTCGGCGGCGTCGAGCTCGGCGCGATAGAGCCACCAGGCGTCCGCCGCAACCTCCTCCTCGATCGGCAGCAGCTCGACCGCCCAAGTGATGGAGGCGGCCGGAGCGACGGCAGGGAGCCGCGGCACCGCAGGCGAGGGCCAGGCGTCGAGCAGGCCGAGGACGTGCTCCTCGCCGAGGGGGGAGGGCTCGCCGCGGAAGCGACACCAGCCGCCGATCTCGCGCGTCGAGCCACCCGAGTAGGGCTCGGCCCCGAAGGCGCGACGGTACTCGAAGAAGCGCGTGAACTGAGGGGCGGCGGCGCTGTCGGCGAGCAGCGGCGGCAGCTCCCCCGGGGGTGGCGCTGGCGGCGGCGGCGGCGGCGCGGCGTCCACCGACGAGCGGCGAGCGCCGCCGAAGCTCGCCAGGGCGGTGCAGCCCACGACCTCGCCGCGCCGGACCTCCGCCTGCAGGTGGCTCACCGCGCGACCGTGGCGCAGCTCGCGCACCACCAGCTCGACGTCGCCGGGCTCGAGCGGCGCGGGGAAGGAGGCGGCGAGCGTCCGGCAGGGGCGCGGCTCGCCCAGCCGCGCGCGTGCGGCGGCGAGCGCCATGGCCAGCAGCAGGCCACCGAAGGTGGCGCGCCCCTGCGCCCAGCCTTCGGGGATGGTGGCGGCGGCGCCCTCCCCGGCGAGGCGCGGCGCACAAGCGGCGGCGAACGAGGGGTCTGCGGTGGCAATCACGGCGTCGGCGCGATGATAGTGCGTCGCGGCGCCGGCGGCGCCGTCACGGGTGCTCGGCCTCGGCGTGGACCCTCTCGTGCCGCACCAGGTAGATACCGGCGCCGACGATGATCGCCGCGCCGGCCAGCACGCTGGCGTCGGGTCGCGTCGACCACAGCACCCAGTCGAGCACCAGGCCCCAGCCGAGGGCGGTGTACTCGAAGGGCGCCACCGCAGAGGCCTCGCCGCGCCGGAAGGCCTCGGTGACGGCGTACTGACCGCTGGTGCCGGTGACGGCGAGCACGGCGAGCGGCGGCCAGTGCTCCGGCCGCAGGGGTACCCACACGCGGGCGGCGAGGGCCCCGGCGCCGAGCGTCAGCAGGGTGGTGAACCAGAACACCATCGACAGCGTCGAGTCGGTGCGGCCGAGCACGCGCACGGCGATCACCGACAGCGCGTAGCATCCCGCCGAGGTGAGCGCTGCCAGCCCTGCCCAGGTGAGGGCGCCGGCGCCGGTCGGGCGCAGCACCACCAGCACGCCGAGCATGCCGACGGCGATGGCTGCCCAGCGCCTGCCGCCGACCCGCTCGCCGAGGATGGGCACCGACAGCGCGGTGACCAGGAGCGGAGCCACGAAGAAGATCGAGTAGGCGTCGGCGAGTGGCAGCGCCCGCACGGCGGTGATGAACGCGCCGAGCATCAGCACCGACAGCGCGCCGCGGGTGAGGTGGAGCAGCCAGCGCCGGGAGAGCACCTGGCGGAAGCCGCCGCCGACCGCCACCCAGACGAGCACGATGGGCAGCGAGCAGGCCCCCCGCAGGGCCGCCACCTCGAGAGGCGGGTAGTGGGGCGCGAGCCACTTCATCGCCGCGTCCATCATCGACAGCGCGCCGACCGCCGCCACCATCCAGGCGATGCCGGCGAGGTTGTGGCGGCGCTGCGTCGTCGACATCGGCCACCCGCGCCGGGATGCTCTCACGGGCCCCGCTCCGGCGCCATGGTGCCCTCGACTACGATGGGGCATGCCCGCGCCGCCGACCGCCGTCGACGATGCCGTCCGCGAGCTCTACCGTGGGCCGCTGGCGGCGTTCACCGCCGGCCGGCAGGCGCTCGCGAAGCGCCTGCGCAACGAGGGTGACCCAGGCGAGAGCCAGGTGCGCGAGCTACGGAAGCCGACGCTCTCGGCCTGGGCGGTCAACCAGCTCTTCGCCCTCGAGCAGCGGGCGATGGGCGCCTTCGTGGGCGCCGGCGAACGTGCGCGGGCGGCACAGCGGCGGGTGGCCAGCGGTGGCGACCCGGCACCGTTGCGGCAGCTGCTCGAGACCATCCGCACCGAGACGGCGCGGCTCACGGCCCGCGGCGCTGCGCTGCTGGCGGTGGCGGAGCGGGCACCCGGCGAGGCGATCGTCGAGCGCGTGCGCACCAACCTGGAGGCGCTGGCGCTCGATGCCGAGGTCGCCGCCCTGGCGGCCCGCGGCTGGCTCGACGCCGACCTCGATCCTCCCGGCTTCGAGGTCATGGCGGCGCTGCAGGTGGCCGCAGCCGGCGCGCGGCCGGCCAAGGCGGCGGCGCCCGCTTCGCCGGCGCGGCCGGCCAGGGCCGGTGCCGTGCCCACGCCCGCCGCGACCGCCGACGGCAAACGGGCGCGTGGACGCGACGCTGCGGCGGCGCGTGCCGAGCGCGAGGGCGAGGCGCGCCGGCTGCTTGTGGCGCGAGCCGAGGAGGAGCTGGCGCGGGCCGAGGCTGACGCCACGGCCGCCCGGGGTGCCGCCGAAAGCGCCGCCGACGAAGCCGCGCGATGGACGCGCGAGGCCGAGGTGGCGGCTCGCCGAGGGGAGGAGGCGCGTCGGCGCGCCGGCGACGCCCATGCGCGTGCCGCTCGTGCCGAGGCGGGAGTGCGGCGCGCCCGCGAGGCGCTGGCGCGGGCCCAGAGCTCCTAGCCGCATGGGGCGCCGCCGCCCCTGCCGCCCGAGCGGGCTCGGGCGACTTGGGGTAGGATGACGCATGACATATCGTATCTGGCCTCTGCGGCCGCCAGGCGGAGAAGCAGTGCCGTCGCCCCTCGAGGCCACCGGGCCGATCGCCACGGCCCACGTCACGCCGCCCGCGCCGCGCAGCGATGGCAACGCCAAGCCCAAGCCGCCGGCGGTGCGCTACGTGGGATTCCGCACCACCGACCAGGGGCGCGAGTACACCTGCCGCGTCAACGACGGGCTGGGCGAGCGGCGGTTCGTGCTCTTCATCGGGCACCAGGCGTTCGCCTCCCGCGAGGCACGGTTCCAGGACGCTCCCGACCTCTGCTGCGCGCGCCTGCAGCGCGAGCTGGCCGCCGACCCTGGCCTGCTGCCGGGCTCGCCGCTGGCGCTGACGGCAGAAGAGCTGCTCGACTACCGCAACGTGCGCGAGCATCGCGCCCCGGGTCGCAAGCGCCGCGGATCGACCGGCTGAGGGTCGGCTCGCGCGGCCGGGGCGCCGAGGCGAGCCGCCAGGGAGTGAGCCGCCAGGGTCCCGAGCCCCGGCGGCCACCCGAAATCTGAAGGCTAGTAGCGATTGCGCCGCGGGCCGCCGCCGCCGCCGCCGGACTCGCGCGGGCGCGCCTCGTTCACCTTGAGGGTGCGGCCGCCCACCTGCTTGCCGTCGAGAGCGGAGATGGCCTTGTCGGCGCCGTCCGCCATCTCGACGAAACCGAAACCGCGCGGCTGGCCGGTCTCGCGGTCGGTGACGAGGCTGACGCTGGTGACACTGCCGTGTTCGCCGAAGAGCTCGCGGAGCTCCGCCTCGGTGGCGCTGTACGCGAGATTGCCGACGTAGATCTTGGTCATGGCTGTAGCTGTTCTTTCCTGATGGGAGCCGCTCGACGTTTCGGCGGTCCCGTGAGTCTGGTTTGACCCCGTGCTCCAGGGCCTCGTTACGGGAGCTGGCTCGGTGAGGAGTCGGGAGGCGGCGGCAGGAAAAACTCGGGATTCTTCAGTCGCAGCGATCCGCCCCGAAGGACGGCCCCTTTGCTCTCGCGCGTGCGGAGTTTAGCCCATCGGGGCCCCGGATGGCGATTCCCCCGGATTCGCGGCGCCGGTGGCCGAGCCCGTGCCGACCCTGGCGACGGGGGAGCGGGCGCGCCGGCGGGGTCCTCCCGCCCCCACGCTCGGCGACTGCTAGGGCTGCGCGGGGAGGTCGGCTGTCGCGGCCGCGGTGCGCCCGCGAGCCACCAGGACGGCGGCGACGAAGTTGCCGGTGAGGTTGAGGACAGTCGCGAAGAGGTCGGGGATGGCATCGACGGCGATGAGGATGCCGATGCCCGCCACCGGCACCCCGATGGCCACGAAGAGCGGCGCCAGCATGAGGAAGGCGCCACGCGGGATGCCGGGGACGCCGAAGGCGAGGAACACCGCGGCGAAGGCGATGGTGGCGAGCTGGCCGGCGTGCAGCTCGATGCCGTAGAAGCGGCCGACGAAGAGGGCGCCGATCGTCCACGATACCGGGGCGGCGATCTTGAAGGTGGAGACGGCGAGCGGCAGCACGAAGCCGCGCACGCGTTCCGGCAGCTCGAGGCCGCGCTCGGCACCCTCGACCAGCGCCGGCAGTGAGGCGAGCGACGAGCTCGAGCTGAAGGCGATGAGCTGCGCCGGCAGGAGCGCGCGAGCGAAGGGCCGCAGCCCGACGCCACTGCCGAGCACCGCCACCGGATAGAGCAGCAGCGTGACGAGGAGGCTCGCCAGCGAGTAGGCGACGACGTAGAAGCGCGACGGCGCCGGCGAGCCCGGCGCCGGTGTGCGCCGCCAGCGGCAGGACGAGCGCGAAGACGCCGAGGGGCGCCGCCGCGATGACCCACTCCACCAGCAACAGCATGGCGGCGCCGAGGGCGCGGAAGAAGCCGAGCAGGGTGTCGCGCGCCCGCTGTGGGCTGCGAGCGACGGCGAGGGCGAAGAGCAGCGTGAAGAGGATGAGCGGCAGCATGGCGTCGCTCGCCGCTGCGGCGACGGGGTTGGTGGGGAGCAGCGAGGGCAGCCAGCTGGCGAAGCTGGGCGGCTGGCCGCCGGCCGCGATCTGGTCCGCCGCGGCGGCGGCGCCGGCGGGCAGCGACGCCGCACCGGCGCCGGCCGGCAGCCAGCGGAACGCCAGGTGAGCCAGCGGCACGATGACCGCGGCGGTGCCGAGCAGCAGGAGGACGAACACCAGCAGCGAGCGGCCGCCAAGGCGCCCCACGGCGCGGAGGTCGGCGGCCGAGGCGACGGCGGTGACCAGCAGGGAGACGACCAGCGGAATCACCGTCATGCGGATGGCGTTGACCCACAGGGTGCCCACCGGCCCCAGGGCGTCGGCCGCACGGATCCACCCGGCGCTGCCGGAGGCGGCGATGGCGGTGCCGGCGAGCAGGCCCGCCACCAGCGCCAGCAGGACGCGCGTGCCCTCCTTCATCGCCATTTCCTACATCATCAGGTCGCCGCCGTTGATGTCGAGCGCGGCGCCGGTGACGTAGCCGGCGGCCTCCGAGGCGGCGAAGCAGATGAGGTCGGCGACCTCCCGCGCAGTGCCCAGACGTGGCACCGGGAACCCCTTCGCCAGCTGCTCGAGGTGCTCCCTGGTGGCGCTCTCGCGGGTGAGCTCGGTATCGATCATGCCGGGGCAGACGGCGTTGACGGTGATGCCGAAGCGACCGAGCTCCTTGGCCGCGGCACGGGTCAGCCCGAGCAGCCCGGTCTTCGACGCGGTGTAGTGGGCGCCGCCGAGGGTGCTCACCATCCTCCCTGCGGTCGAGGAGACGTTGACGATGCGGCCGTAGCGCTGCGCCCTCATGAACGGCAGCGCCGCCGAGATGAGCAGGAAGGGGGCGGTGAGGTTCACCTCCAGCGCCCGCCGCCACTCGTCAGCCGCGATGTCACCGAAGCGCGTCGTCAGCGGCAGCGCCGCGTTGTTGACGAGGACGTCGATGCGGCCGAAGCGCTCGACGGTGCGCTGCACGATCGCCGCCGGGACGCCGTCGGCGGTAAGATCGCCTTCGACTCCCAATGAGCGCTCTCCCAGCTCGCTGGCCACCGCCGCGGCGCGGGCGAGGTCGCGGACGTGAACGGCGACCGCGGCTCCCTGCTCGTGCAGACGCATCGCCGTGGCGCGGCCCAGACCCCGAGCCGCGCCGGTGACGATCGCGACCCGTCCCGTGAAAGCCTGCTGCGCAGCCACGCTCGTCACCACCTCTCTGCCCGCGAGAAGGCGCCCAGTATCGCGTACCCGCCGGCGGCGGCCAAGCCGCGCGGCCGCGGCGGCCGCGTGCCGGGGGCGCCGCAACTGTTCCTCCGTCGCAGCGTATGAGCATTCGAACCAGGGCGTACCGCCCGAGGGGGATCGAACGTGAAGAGCTCCAGTGCATTGCGGTTGGCGGCCGCGGCCGCGCTCCTGCTCGTTGCCGGTGTGGCGTGGGCGGCGGAGGCCCCGTCGCCGAGCTTCCCACCGCCGCCGACGTCGACGGCGGCGCACTTCGACGCTGACGCCGCCACCGCCGGCTACCTCGCCGAGCTGCCGCCGGCGGCGCGCGCCAAGTCCGACGCCTACTTCGAAGGCGGCTACTGGCTGATCCTGTGGGACTTCCTCGTCGGCCTCGCCGTGGCCTGGCTGTTCCTCGGCACCCGCCTCTCGGCGCGCATGCGCGACCGCGCCGAGCGCATCACGCGGTTCAAGTGGCTGCAGACCTCCCTCTACAGCATCGGCTACATCCTCATCTCCAGCGTGCTGCTGCTGCCGTGGAGCGCCTACGAGGGCTACTTCCGCGAGCACCAGTACGGGATGTCGAACCAGACCCTGGGGGCCTGGCTCGGCGACCAGGCGAAGGGGCTGGCGATCGGCCTCGTCCTCGGCACCCTCGCCGCCACGGCCATCTACGCGGTGCTGCGGCGAGCGCCGCGCACCTGGTGGCTGTGGGGCTCACTGGTGACGATCGCCATCGCCATGTTCGCCGCCGCCATCGCCCCGGTCTACCTCGAGCCGGTGTTCAATGACTTCAAGCCGCTCGCCGACAGCCCGCTCAAGCGCCAGATCCTGGCGATGGCGCACGCCAACGGCATCCCCGCCACCGACGTCTACGAGTTCGACGCCTCGCGGCAGACCAAGCGCATGAGCGCCCACGTCAGCGGCCTGCTCGGTACGACGCGGATCAGCATGAACGACAACCTGATGAACCGCGGCTCGCAGGAGGAGATCAAGGCGGTGCTCGGGCACGAGATGGGCCACTACGTGCTCCACCACGTCTACAAGGGGATGACCTTCATCGGCATCATCATCATCGTCGGCTTCGCCTTCCTGAGCTGGTCGTTCGAGAAGGTGCGCACCACCTACGGGGCGCACTGGGGCGTGCGCGGCGTCGCCGACGTCGCCGGCATGCCGCTGCTGCTCTTCCTGCTCTCGGTGTACTTCCTCGTGCTGACCCCGGTCAACAACACGCTCACCCGCACCATGGAGGCGGAGGCCGACAACTACGGCCTCAACGTCTCGCGCCAGCCCGACGGCTTTGCGCAGGCGGCGATGCACCTCTCCGAGTACCGCAAGATGGTGCCCGGCCGCATCGAGGAGCTCGTCTTCTACGACCACCCGAGCGGCTGGCATCGCATCCATCGCGCCATGGTGTGGAAGGGCGAGCACCTGCAGGATGCCGACGTCGCCGCCTACGACGCCGCCCATCGCGCCGCCATGGCGCCCTCCGGGCAGCGCTAGGGACGGACGCGACGGCGACCAGGCGTCAGCGAGACCGGAAGGGCCGCCGGGCGGCGTGCGGCCCCTCAGTGGGCCGCTGGCGCCGTGGCCGTCGCCGCTGCCGCCCGCGTGCGCAGGGCTTCGCCGGCGAGCAGCGCGTTCCACACCAGCGCGTGGCTGCCGATGGTCTCGCCGCGCCAGACCGGGTTGATGGCGAAGAGCACCAGTTGACCGTTGCCCACCGGCACCTCCACCACCGCCGCCCGGCGGGCCAGCTCGCCGCCGTGGTCGAGCAGGCCGGAGACCAGGAGGTCGTCGGCGTCGGCGAAGCGCAGCAGGGTTCGCGGGCGTAGCGCCTCCGGGATGAGGAACGGGTTGCGCCGCCGCTCCTCGAGCGACAGCGGGCGCGCCTCCCAGCGCTCGGCCTTGGCGAGCTCCGGCAGGGGGGCGGCGCCGGGCGGCCGACGGCCGCATCGCTGTCGCTGGCGCCGCCGCGCCCGGTGGGGCGCTCCTCTCCCTCGTGCTGCCAGCCGCCGGCGGCGGCATTGCTGAGCTCGAAGCTCATGCCCTCGGAGCTGTAGACCGCCAGCCCGTCGCCGAGGCCGTCGGCGATCGGCGAGCTGGCGTCCGGGAAGCGCGCGTCGAGCACCGTGCCCACCACCTCCAGCCCGCTGGTGTGCGCGACGCGCACGCCGGGGGCGAAGCCGGCGTCGAGGAGCAGCTGGCAGGTGTCCTCGGCCGCCACCAGCGTGCCGCCGTCGTCGACGAAGGCGCGCAGGTGCGCGAGGCCGGTGAAGCCGAGGCCGGGACGCACGTCGTCGGTGGCGTCGATGGCGCCGAGGTTAGGCGTCTCCACCGTCTGCTTCCAGGGCAGGGGCTCCCCCCACATCGGCAGCCCGTTGACGATCGTCTGCGGGTTGATGCCCACCGGCGGGAAGAGGATGGCGTCGTAGCGCGACCGCAGGTCGTCGCTCGCCGCCACGTCCTGGGTGCTCAGGTAGTCGTAGGGCACGCCGAGGAGGTCGAGGCGCAGGCGCCACCACCCCTCGGTCTGCGTCGACTGCCAGGTGTGGAGCAGCGCCAGCCGCGGCTTCGCCACCGGGCGGGTCTTGACGCTGGGCGCTGCCGCAACCGCCTCGGCCGTCACTCCGAGCTCGCTGGCGGCGCGCGTGAGGCCGCCGGCGTCGGCGCCGCGCACGATCCAGGTGCCGCGCGGATAGTCGTGGCTGCCGACGTGGAAGGGCTCGGCGGCCGCCTCGACGGTGGCCGCGCCGAGCCGGTAGCGCAGCGCGAAGGCGGCGTCGTCGCCGTGCGCCGCGACGAGGAAGACGGAGCCGCTGCCGGCGACGCCGCCGGCCAGCCGCACCGGGCCGTCGACCACCTTCATCGCCGCTGCCAGCGCCTGCGCGTCGGTGACCCGCACGGCCTCGACGTCGAACAGTGCTGGGAAGCTCCAGCCGGTGTCGTCGTAGGGGTGCTTCTGCGGGTCGTCGGGGCTCCAGTACTGGCGGTCGAGCAGGGCGTCGGCGATGCGGCTGTAGGGCTGATCCATGCGCACGACGTACGAGCCGGCGGGGAACGTCCGTGTCGAGGTGGCGGCAGGCTTCAACGTCGTCGCGGACGCCGCGCCCTTCGCCGGCGCCTTGGCGCCGGCCGCCGGCTTCGCCGCGCCCTCCTTGCCCCCACCCTGGGCGTCGCCGGCCGCCGGCACCGTTACGGTGAACGGCCGCTCGGCGCGCGAGATCTCGACGTGCTGGAGCTGCAGCACGCGCAGCAGCTCGGCCTGGGCACCGGGACGCTTCTCGTCGCCCGGCAGCACGTACGCCGCGGGGCCCTCGAGGTGCGGCTTCCCGACGCTGCGCTTCCCCTTCGCCCAGAAGTCGCGCAGCAGCTGCTCGCGGTTGGCGGCGGTGAAGGCGAGCGAGACCAGCAGGCCGGTCTCCTCGTAGTTGTTGTTGTCGCGCTGCGACCAGGTGACGGTGGGATAGGGAGGGTCCTGCCGGTACCAAGTGCGCGAGGTCTCCCCGGGGTCGAGCTGGCGCGTCTCGGTGTCGGCGCCGCCGTTGCCGAAGGTCTCGTAGAGCCGCGAGATGCCGTTGTGCATCGCCGCCATGAACATCAGGTAGCCGGGGCTCCAGGTGTCGAAGTCGCCGTGAGTAAAGACGCCGGGCATGCCGAGCGTGGTCATCTCGGCGACATTGGTCCAGCCGAAGAGCTGCCACTCGTTGGTGAGGATGGGGTCCACCCAGGCGTTGTAGGGCCCATCGCCCACGGTGTTGTCGTAGAGAAAGGGCACCGACTCGTGCAGGTCGTGCAGCACCTGGGCGTGCCAGCCGAGGTAGGTGTCGAGCACCTGCCGCGACAGCGACAGGGTGAGCGCCATGGCGTCGCGATTGTTGTCGTGCGCCACGTAGTGCCCCCAGTAGGCGAGGCGCGGTATCGCCGCGTCGGGGTGGGCGAGGTGCCAGCGGTAGAGATCCACCATGCGGTCGCGGCCGTCGACCTCGACCACCGGCGTGATCAGGGTGATGACGTGCTGGCGGATGTCGCGGACGTAAGGGCTCTCGTCGACCGCCAGCCGGTAGGCGAGCTCCATCAGCGCCGTCGGCGCGCCGGTCTCGGGGGAGTGGATGGTGCCGGTGATGTAGTAGACCGGCACCGTGGCGGCGAACAGCGGCTCGGCCTTGGCGTCGTCGAGGCCGAGGGTGCGGGGGTCGGCGAGCCGCGCCAGCCGGGCGTCGTTGTCCTCGCGATGCTGCAGGTTCTCCTCCGCGGAGATGGCGACGGCGATGCGCTCGCGACCCTCCTCGCTCTTGCCGATGCTGAACACCTCGACACGCGGGCTGGCGGCGGCCAGCATCCTGAAGTAGCGGTTCACTTCCGCCGTGTAGGGCAGGATGCCGGGCGCCCCTGCCACGTCGCCGAGCACCGCGCTCGGCGACGGCACCGTCGTCGAGGCCGGCAGGTAGTCGGTGAGCGGCGAGTTGAGCTCGGGGGCCGTCGTGTACTGGCCGATCTTGGCCGTCGCCGCGGCGTCGATGGGCTGCGCGCGGTCGGGGACGAGGTGCGCCGGCATCCGCGGCTGGGCGGCTAGCGGCAGGGCGAGTGTCGAGGCGGCGACGGCGGCGGCGAGAACGCGCATGCGGCGGACCTCCGTGGGGGTGGATGCGATCGGGGGCGGCGCCGATGCTACCCGCTCCCGGTGTGGAACGCGCTGGTGGGGATGCGCCCACGCGGAAGCCGCAGGAGGTCGATGCTGGTCGCCGCCGACCTGGCCTGGGCCCGGAGGTGGCGGTCGGGGGCGATGCGGCGCCGCAAGATCAAGGGCGCCGCCGTCGACGCCCCCGAGGTCGAGCGCCCCTTGGAGTTCTCGCAGCAAGAGTCCTCTAGGCAGGGTCGGCGCGTGCCGGCGTGTCGGGGTGCGGGCCGACCGATCAGCGGGCCAGGAAGTTGTTGAAGCAGAACCGCGACTCGGTAGCGGGGAAGAAGTAGGCGAGCGCCACGCAGATCTCGTCGGTCTGGGGGGAGTCGCCAGCCTGGATGGTGCGGTTGGTCGGGTTGTCATAGGTGCACTCGTAGGTGAGCCTGTCGATGCCGAACGAGTAGAAAGCCGGGCCGGCGAAGGTGGCAGCCCCCGGGTGCTCCCAGTCGGTGCCCTCGAAGACCGTGGTGGAGGTGTCGAGGATGCGGGTGTGCACTCCCTGCTTGTGCGTCTGCATCGAGAGGCGCCAGAACTTTCCGCCGGCGGGCGTGTCGCAGGTGAACGATTCGACATGGCCGTTGGTCTGCGGAGGTATGTCGACGTTGCCGTTGAAGGTGACGTAGGTGTTGGTGCGCGTGTGGCCCAGGCCGGCAGGGAGCGCCTCGGCGGTCAGCGTCACCGGGACGTGGATCGTGCTGCCGGTGGCGTTGATGACGTGGATGGCCAGGAACGCCGGGGTGCCCGCGGCGAGGTCGAGCCCTACGGGTTGACCGTTGCCGTCATCGCTGGGCATCACCACCTCGGCGGCGGGCTCGTTGGCCGCATACAGGAGTGCTGGGTGGCCCGTCACCGCGCCCGCGCCGGTGCCGAAGCCGCACGGCGACTCGATCAGCGTCCCGGGCGGCTGGACGTCCTCCGCTATCGTGAAGAGCAGGACGTCGTGAACGCCGGGCAGGAGCGTGGAGGCGAGCCGCCGGAGCGCCACCGTTTCGGTGTTGGGCGTGTGGAAGAAGTAGCAGAACGCCGTCTCGGTTTGGGGGGCGACCACGATGTCGGGGGTCTCCA
This sequence comes from Thermoanaerobaculia bacterium, assembly GCA_963837455.1. GTDB lineage: Bacteria > Acidobacteriota > Thermoanaerobaculia > Multivoradales > JAIOJS01 > DASYQD01. The sequence goes on from CAWINM010000001.1 coordinate 2,066,077, forward strand.
GCGTGAAGCTGCGCACCACCGGAGGAGGCGGAGGTGGCCCCACCTGCCAGGTCGCCGAGGTGCCGTCGGGGCACCGCAGGGTCGCGTTGCCGCCGGCGAGGGTCACCGAGCAGGAGGCACCGGCAGTGCCCTGCGGTCCGGGAGGGCCCGGCGGCCCGGGCTCTCCCTTGGGGCCCTCGGTGAGGACGAGCGGGGCGAAGTAGCCGACGACGTCGATCCGCAGCTGGGTGCTGGCGCCCACGGCGCGGATCTCGAAGTCTGCCGTGCAGGACGGGGTGTGGCAGAGCTCGAGGGTCACCGGCACGACAGTGCTCGGCGTGGCGCCGAGCTCGAGCGCGGCGATGCCGGGCTCGGGGTCTCCCTGCGGCCAGACACGCAACGATCCCTTGCCGCGCGACGCCGCCGCGCGCACGATCACCGCCAGGGCCTGCGCCTCGGCGGGGACTCCGCAGCCGCTCGCGGCGCCTCCCTGAGCGCCGAGGTTGCCGCGGGCGTGGAAGGCTCGCCGCTCGCCGGGGCCGAAGGCACCGCCCGGCGTGCCCACGGTACGCACCAGGTTGCAAGGGTCGACGGGGGTGAAGGCGAGGGGGGCGGCGGTCTCGGCGGCCGCACGGGCGAACGCCTCGGCCAGGCTCGTGCCGTCGGCGAGCAGGACGGTGGATGGGTCGGCCCCGCGCGCCACGGCCTCCACCTGTGCGGGGGTGAGCCCTTCCCACACGCGCCGCTCCAGGCGCGGGCTCCAGCCCGATGGCGCCTGTGCCGTCGCCGAGGCGGTCAGCGCGAGAGCGAGGGTGGCGATCCGGAAAGTCCGGGTGCTCATGGGTGTCTCCTGATCCGTTGGCTGTCCGCCGCGGCGGCGGGGCGAGAACCCCTGCCGCGGGGTGGCGCGATGTCGCCGCCTACCAGGGGAATCGGCAAGGAGGGGAGGAAAGGCGACAAGCGGTCGGGCAGAGTGGCTCTGCGAGCGGGCGACTCGCGGCGCCGAGCGCTAGCCGCCTCCGCCTGCCTGGGCCCCTCGCCGCGCCTCGACCGTGTCCGGGTGGCTCGCGCCCAGCGAGGGCTCGAGCTGCGCGTGCGCGGCGGCGAAGGCGGCCCGGGCGTCCTCCTGACGCCCCACGGCGAGCAGGGCGCGGGCGAGGACGAGTTGGGCGTGGCCGACACGGTTGGAGGCCGTGCCGGCCTCGGCGAGCCGTCGCTCGGTGGCGAGGGCCTGCTCGGCGTCGGCGAGCGCGGCGTCGGCGCGCCCGCCGGCGAGCTCGAACTCCGAGCGGCGCAGCAGCAGGACGGGGAGCACGTCCCGGTGCTCGAGACCCTGGGCGAGGGCGATGGCGCGGTCGTAGGAGGCGCGAGCGGCGGCGTCGGCCCCGCGGGCGCGTTCCAGCAGGGCCCGCTGCGACGCCAGAACCGCATAGTTCATGTGCCCTGTGGGGAGGAGCCTCACCCGCGGCTCGAGCTCGGCCAGGGTGCTGGTCGCTCCGGCCACGTCGCCGAGCTGCACCAGCACGAGGTTGCGAAGAAACAGCGCCAAGGTGAGGGCGTACTCGTTGCCGGTGCGCCGCGCCTGAGCGTAGGCGCGGTCGGCGTAGTCGCGCGCCTCCTCGCGGCGGCCGAGATCGAGCAGCGTGCGCCCGTAGTTGCTCAGCAGCGTCGGCGAGACTCCGGCGTCACCGCCGCCCGCGCGGCTGATCTCGATCGCCCGCCGGAAGAGCCGCTCGGCGGCGAGCGGCTGGCCGAGCGCGCGCACCGTCAGCCCCCAGTTGTTGAGCAGCGTGCCGGCGGTCTCGGTGCCGCCGCGCCCCAATGCCGCCAGGCGTGTCGCGGCGTCGGCGAAGGCGCCGTTGGCGTCGCGATTGCGGCCGGCCTCGCGGTACGACTCGGCGAGGTCCATGGCCACCCGCAGGCCGAGCAGAGGCGACCCCTGCCGCGAGTCGTGGAGCAGCCGTTGCGCCGCTTCGACGCGGGCCACGGCGATCTGTCCTTGCCCCGCCAGGCGCGACACCTCGCTGCCGCGCAACAGGCAGGAGACGCGGTGGAGCACGAACTGGGGCTCGGCGGGCAGCTCCGCCAGCCCCTCGCGCAGCAGCTCCTCGGCGCGGTCGTACTGGTCGGCGGCGGCGACGGCGCTGGCGAGCGCGCAGGCGGCGTTGGCGCGCGTGGCGCGCTCGGGGCTCTTCCGGCTCAGCGCGTAGGCCTCGGTGAGCAGCCGGCGGGCCTCGGCGTCCTCGTCCTGGGAAGCGTACTGGCGTCCGAGGGCGACGAGGAGCTCGGCACGCGACTCGGCCTCGCCGCGCTGGTGCTCGACGATCTGCTCGGCGCGGGCGAGCAGCTCGCCGACCGTGAACGGCTTGCCGCTGGGTGCCGCGTCGGAGAGCAGGAACGAGTTGAGGTCGTTGATGGTCTCGGCGCGTGCCAGCTGGCGCAGCGCGAAGTCGCGCTGCTCCTGGGCGACGACGGCGGCGCGCGTGGCCCGCCGCGCCTGGGTGATGGTGCCGGCGAGACCGGCGAGCAGGGTGGCGAGGGCGAGACCGGCGAGCGCCACCGGCACGCGATGACGGCGCACGAACCTGCCGGTGCGGTAGGCCAGGGTGTCGGGGCGGGCGGCGATCGGCTGGTGCGCCAGGTACCGCCGCAGGTCCTCGGCGAGCGCCTCGACCGACGCGTAGCGCTCCTCGGGGCGCTTCTTGAGCGCCCGGGAGAGGATGGTGTCGAGGTCGCCGCGCAGGTGGTGCGCGAGCCGCTCGGGGGTCGTGCCACGGCGCCCGGCGATGCTGGTGAGGGTGGCGGGCTCGCGTGTGCGGCGGTCGACGACGGCGGCGGAGGGCCGGGAGGGCTCGTCCTCGACGATGGCGAGCAGCACCGCGGCCGTCGACGTCGTGTCCCCGGCGGGATGCCGGCCGGTGAGGAGCAGGTAGAGCAGGGTCCCCAGCGCGTGGACGTCGGTGGCGGTGGTGACCGCCTCGCCTGTCACCTGCTCGGGGGCGGCGAACTCCGGAGTGAGCGCGCGCCCCGCCTCGCGGGTCAACGCCGTCGCCTCACCGCCGCCTCCCTCCCCCGCGAGCAGCTTGGCGATGCCGAAGTCGAGCAGCTTCACCTCGCCGGCCGTCGACACCAGCACGTTCGAGGGTTTGATGTCGCGATGCACGATGAGGTGGGCGTGGGCGTGGGCCACCGCCGTCAGCACGTCGAGGAACAGGCGGAGCCGCCCCTCGAGGTCGAGCTCCCGGCTGTCGCAGTAGCAGTCGATGGTCTCCCCCTCGACGTACTCGAGCACCAGGTAAGGCTGACCGCTCGGCGACACGCCGGCGTCGATGAGCCTCGCGATGTGCCGGTGGGTGAGCCGGGCGAGGATGCTCCCCTCGCGGCGGAAGCGCTCCTCGCCGGTGCGGCCGACGAGCTCGGTGTTGAGCAGCTTGACCGCCGCCGAGCCCTCGAAGCGGCCGTCGCTGCGACTCGCCAGCCAGACGCTTCCCATCCCTCCCTGGCCGAGCGGCGACACCAGCGTCCAGGCCCCGATCGTCTGGCCGGCGCGGGGCGCGGTGACGGCGTCGTGCGGCGGCGGGTCGCCCTCGAGGAAGTCGCCGAGACCCTCGGCCTCGGCGAGCAACGAGCGCAGCTCGACGGCGAGCGCAGGGTCCTCGTTGTCGAGGTCGCCGAGCCAGGCGGAGCGCTCGCCCGCATCGAGCTCGAGTGCCCGGTCGAGCATCGGGCTCAACCTCTGCCAGCGCTGGCGATTCACTCCAGGGTCACCTCGCGCAGGGCGTGGTGCAGGTAGAGACGGGCCTTCTCCCAGTGCCGCTGTACCGTGCGCTCGGTCACCCCGCGCATCCCGGCTATCTCGAGGAAGGTGAAGCCGCAGAAGAACTTGAGGTCGACGAGCTGGGCCAGCTCGGGCTCCACCGCGGCGAGCTCGTCGAGGGCGGCGCTGATCCTGGTGAGCTCCTCGCCATCCGGCGCGGGCGCCGCCACCTCGGTGCCCAGCGAGGTGATCTGGAACTGCCCGCCGCGCTTCTGCGCCTGCCGCCGGCGCACGTAGTCGATGATCAGACCGCGCATCACCCGCGACGCGTAGGCCATGAAGCGCGCGCGGTCCGGAAAGGCGACGCTCTCGCGCTGCGACATGTCGAGGTAGGCCTCGTGCAGCAGCGTCGTCGCGCCGAGCGTCGCCCGCGGCGCACGCCGCCCCAGCTCGCGGACGGCGAGGCGGTGCAGCTCGGCGTAGAGCGCGGGGAAGAGCGCGTCGGCGGCGGCGCGGTCTCCGCGCTCGGCGGAGGCGATCAGCGACGAGACGGTCGCTTCCACGGGCGTTCTCTGCGCTCCAGGGTATCGCAGCCCGCGGCGCCACCGCTGTTGCGGGCCGCACGGGCGCCGTGCGGCGCGCGCCGTGGGCTCCAAGCAGGAGGTCGGGGCGTGGTGGGTGGCGCCCGGCGTGGGCGCCATAGGATGGGGACGAGAGCGACGTCGTGGCAACGCCCAAGGATCGTCCCCGCCCGGCCGGCGCCGAGGGCTTCCCCATCGCGCCCCCCGTCGAGCCGATGCTCGCCAGGCTCGCCGAGGAGCTGCCGCCAGGGGAGGGGTGGCTGTTCGAGCCCAAGTGGGACGGCTTCCGCGCCCTCGCCTTTCGCGCTGGCGAGCGGCTCTACCTGCAGAGCCGCGACCTGCGCCCCTTCGACCGCTACTTCCCCGAGCTCGCGGCACCGCTGCTGGCGGCGCTGCCCGAGCGCGCGGTGGTCGACGGCGAGATCGTCATCGCTGGCGCGCATGGGCTCGACTTCGACGCCCTGCAGATGCGGCTGCACCCGGCGGCGTCGCGGGTGGCCAAGCTCGCCGCCGCGACCCCCGCCTCCTTCGTCGTCTTCGACCTCCTCGCCGAGGGTGACGACGACCTGCGCCAGCTCCCGCAGGCGGAGCGGCGACGGCGCCTGGAGGCGGCCGTGGCGCGGACGGCCGGCGGCGTTCATCTCACTCCCTGCACCCGCGACCGCACCGTCGCCGCGGACTGGTTCCACCGCTTCGAGGGTGCCGGCCTCGACGGCGTCATCGCCAAGCCCGAGAGCGCCCCCTACCAGCCAGGCAAGCGGGCGATGCTCAAGGTCAAGCACGCGCGCACCGCCGACTGCGTGGTGGCCGGCTTCCGCTGGCACAAGGGGGGCGAGGGGGAGCGGGTGGGCTCGCTGCTGCTCGGCCTCTTCGACGCTGCGGGCCGGCTGCACCACGTCGGGGTGACCTCGTCGTTCACCCTGGCGATGCGGCGGCAGCTCGCCGCCGAGCTCGCCCCGCTGCGCGCCGGCGCCCTCGCCGACCACCCGTGGCGCCAGTGGGCCCAGGCCGGCGAGGCGGGCACCCGCATGCCGGGCGGGCAGAGCCGCTGGAGCGCCGGCAAGGACCTCTCCTGGGAGCCGCTGCGGGCCGAGCGCGTGTGCGAGGTCAAGTACGACCACCTGCAGGGGGATCGCTTCCGCCACGCCGCCACCTTCCTGCGCTGGCGCCCCGACAGGCGGCCCACCGACTGCCGCTACGACCAGCTCGAGGTCACGCCTCCGGCGGAGCTTGCCGCGATCTTCGCCGCCGGCGATCGCTGAGCGGGCTCTCCCCGCTCCATCCGCGCGGCCCGCTGTCGGGATCGAGCGGCTCCTGTGGCGGCCGCAGTGGTGCCGGCACGTGCTCGAGGTTGACGCGCACCCGGGTCCAGGTGGAGTGACGCCCGCGCATGGCGTCGACGAGGACGTCGGCAGGCTCGAGGTGCGCCGCCGCCTCGGGGTGGCGCGCCTTCCAGCGTTCGAGGCCGGCGAGCGCGTCGGGCTCGTGCTCGGCCCGCGCGATCTCGACCAGCGGCTTGCTGGAGACGCGGCGTCCCGGCTTGTCGTGCCGGGCCCTTGCAGCGGCTCGCTTCGAGGGTTGCACGCGGGCCGGCTCCCCCTCCTGCTTGCGGTACATGGGCGGCCAGGGGGCGTCACCCTGCCCCTCGCGCTCCTGGCGCGCCGACAGCTCGAGGGCGCGCTCGAGACTGCAGGGCTGCGCGTCGATCGCGGCGTGGCGGTCGCCGATGGCGGCGAAGCGCGCCGGCATGGTGCGCAGCGTGAAGTCCTCCGGCCGGCACTCGGCGAGCTCCTCCCAGGAGACCGGCGCCGACACCCGCGCATCGGGCTTGGGGCGCACCGAGTAGGCGGCGGCGACGGTGCGGTCCTTGGCGTTCTGGTTGTAGTCGAGGAAGACGCCGTGCCGCTCCTCCTTCCACCACTTGCTGGTGGCGAGCGCGGGCGCCCGGCGCTCGACCTCGCGGGCGACGGCGAGCGCCGCCCGCCGCACCTCGCTGAACGACCAGCGGGGATGGATGCGCACGTTGACGTGGATGCCGCGTGAGCCCGAGGTCTTGGGCCAGCCCACCAGCTCGAGGTCGCCGAGCACCGCGCGCACGACGGCGGCCACCTGCTGCAGCTGCGGCCACTCGACGCCGGGCACCGGGTCGAGGTCGATGCGCAGCTCGTCCGGGTGGTCGAGGTCCTCGGCGCGCACCGGGTGAGGATGCAGCTCGAGGCAGCCGAGGTTGGCCATCCAGGCGAGGCAGGCGGCGTCGCGTGGCACCACCTCCTCGGCCAGGCGACCCGAGGGGAAGCGCAGCGCCACCACCTCCACCCACGGCGGGTGCGCCGGCGCGCGCTTCTGGTAGAAGGCCTCGCCGTCGATGCCGTCGACGTAGCGCACCAGCACGTTGGGGCGCCCGCCGGCGCCGCGCAGGGCGCCCTCGGCCACGGCCAGGTAGTAGCGGACGACGTCGATCTTGTGAATGCCCGCGGTGGGGAAGTAGAGCTTCTCCGGGTTGGAGACGGCAACCTCGCGGCCGGCGACCTCGACCACCACCTGCTCGTGCCGGGCGGGCGCCATGGTGCAGAGGATAGGCGAGAGGGGCATGGCTTCGCTCGTGGTGTCTCTACCGAGGCCGACCGCCACGACGACGCCGTCGCCACCTGCAGCCGGCCTGCCAGCAGGTGGCCTACACAGAGTCCTGCGCCTGCCAGACGCGGCAGGGCGATCCGCCCTGAGCCGGGCTTGGTCTCGCGGCAGCATCCCGTCGCGGGTCCGCGCCGCCGGTGGCCGCCGCGACGTTCGCGCCGCGGCGGGCGAGGGGCTCGCGGCAGCGAAACTGCCATAGCCTTGGGCGCGTGATGGGCAACGGTGGCAGCCACACCGCGACGCTCCGCGAGGTGCCGGGAGCGCTGCCGCGCCTCGTGCTGGTGGCGTGCGCCGAGCTGCTCGGGATGTCGCTGTGGTTCACCGCCAGCGCCGTCGCCGAGCCGCTGCGGCAGCGCTGGGACCTCTCGCCCGGGGCCTCGGCGTGGCTCACCACCACGGTGCAGCTAGGCTTCGTGGCGGGCACCGCGCTGGTGGCGCTGCTCAACCTCGCCGACCTGATCCCCGAGCGCGCGCTCTTCGCCGGCTCGGCGCTCGGTGCGGCGGCCGCCAACGCCGCGCTGCTGCTCGCTCCCGGGTTCCTGGGTGCGCTCGTCGCCCGCTTCGCCACCGGCATGCTGCTCGCGGGCGTCTACCCGCCGGCGATGAAGATGGTGGCCACCTGGTTCCGGCGCGGCCGCGGCCTCGCCATCGGCACCGTGGTGGGGGCGCTGACGGTGGGCAAGGCGACGCCCTACCTGGTCAAGGCGCTCGAGGGGGCGTCGGTGGAGGCGGTGGTGCTCACCGCCTCGGCGGCCGCCGTCCTCGCGGCCGCGCTGGTGGCGCTCGGCTACCGCTCCGGCCCCTTCCCCTTCGCGCGCCGTCGCTTCTCCTGGCGATTGGTGGGCACGCTGCTGCGCCACCGCGAGACCACCCTCGCCGTCGGCGGCTACCTCGGCCACATGTGGGAGCTCTACGCCATGTGGGCGTGGGTGCCGGCATTCCTCGCCGCCTCGCTGGCGGCGCGCGGCCTGCGCGCGCACCCGGCCGCCGACTGGCTCGCCTTCGGCGCCATCGCCACCGGCGGCGCCGGTTGCATCTGGGGTGGCTGGGCCGCCGACCGCGAGGGTCGCGAGCGCGTGGTGCAGCAGGCGCTCGTCGTCTCCGGCCTCTGCTGCCTGGCTGTGGGCTTCGTCTTCGGCGCCTCGCCGTGGCTGCTGGCTTTGCTCACCTGGACCTGGGGGTTCTTCGTCGTCGCCGACTCGGCGCAGTTCTCGGCCCTGGTGACCGAGGTGGCCCCCCAGGACGCCGTCGGCACGGCGCTCACCCTGCAGACCTCGCTCGGCTTCCTGCTCACCATGGTGACCCTGCAGCTGGTGCCGGCGATCGCCCACCGCGACGGCTGGCGCTGGGCCTTCCCACTGCTGGCGCTGGGGCCGGCGGCGGGGATCTGGACGATCCGGCGGCTGGCTGGTGCGCGGCGCGCGGCTTACCCGCCGACACCGAAGGATGCGGCGACGGCCGGCAGGGCTCACGCGGGGGAGGAGGCCGTCCCCACGGACGGCCCCTGGCCCCGGCCGCCTGGCTGAAGCTGCCACCCGCACTCCTGGGCCCCTCTCTCCCCTTGCCGCGGCGAGAGGGGCCCGTGCTGTCGTCTGCTCGCTGCGCACCACGTCCGCCTGCAGGTTGGCCACCGCCGTTTCGCGCTCGAGCTCCTGGCGGCGCACCCGCGCCTCCCGCTGCGCCTCGTAGGTGCCGCGCAGCCCGTCGGCGATCTTGCGATCGGTCGGCGTCTTCATCAGCTCCGCCGGTGGCGATGTCGCCGATCGAGGTGTCGATGCACTGGGCGAGCAGCGGCTCAGCCGCTCGCGTAGGAGGCCAGGATCAACGGGTTGCCGGCGGGGTCGCGCACGCCCACCTCGCGCGATCCGTAGAAGGTCGTGCGCTCCGGGAACAGCGGCTCGAGACCGGCGAGCGCGGCGCGCACCGGCGCCAGGTCTTCGACCTCGACGTAGAGCGCCGTCCGGTAGGGACCGTCGGCGAGTGCCGGCAGGTCCTCGGCGACGCTGGCGCGGCTCTGCAGCATGAGCTCGCTCGTTCCATGGGTGAGGATGACGAAGCCGAGCGCGTCGCCGTGCGGGACCTCGGTGGTCTTGGCGAACCCCAGGCGGTCGCACCAGAACGGCAGGCAAGGCTCGATGCGGTCGACGATCAGCACCGGGGTCGACCTCTTGACGGCGGGTGTCCACCCAGGGACGCAGCAGCGGGCAGGGGAGGAGCTCGCGGTAGCCGCCTGCATACGCGGCCTCCAGGGCGGCCGCCTGCGGCGCCTCTTCCAGGTCGTCAGCGCCTCGCGCGCCCACGAGCGACCGCCGCCGGCGCCTCAGCGCGGCCGGTAGACCCTGCCGCCCTTGACCACCAGCAGCACCTGCTCGAGGGCGCCGATGTCGGCGAGCGGGTCGCCGGCGACGGCGACGAGGTCGGCATCGTAGCCGGGGGCGAGGGTGCCGACGCGGTCGCCGAGCCCCAGCGACTCGGCGGAGAGCGAGGTGGCGGAGGTGATCGCCGCCATCGCATCCTGGCCGCCCACCCGCACGCGGTACTCGAGCTCCTGGAAGTTGCGGCCGTGGGAGCCGGCCACCGCGTCGGTGCCGAACACCATCGCGAGGCCCGGCGTGCGCAGCCCCTTCTTGAACACTTCGAGCACCAGCGGCACCGCCCGCTCCATCGCCGCGAACCCCTCGGGGGTGTAGCCGCCGATGCCGAGAAAGTGCGACTTGTTCTCGAAGTAGTTGCGGAAGACGAGGTCGGTGTTGGGGTCGAAGTAGGTGCCGTGCGCCGCCATCAGGTCGAGCTCGGGCTGGCCGATGAGGGCGCCGTGCTCGATCGAGCTGGCACCGGCGCGGACCGCGCGGGCGACGCTCTCCGGGCCGTGGGCGTGCACCGCCACCCGCAGGCCCCGGCGCTTCGCCTCGGCGCAGATGGCGTCCATCTGCTCCTGCGACATGGTGGCGCCGCCGCCGCTGCGGATGCTCTCCGAGGCGAACACCTTGATGACGTCGGCGCCCTCGTCGGCGGCCTTGTCGACCTGCGCGCGCAGCGCCTCGACCGAGAGCTTCTCGTCGTAGAGCGGGTCGATGGCGGTGAGGATGCGCGGTCCTGGCACCACGCCCAGGGCGATGGCGTCGCGCAGCGGCTTGTCGATGGGGGCGCCCAGCGACTGCACGGTGGTGATGCCGGCCACCAGCGTGCGGTAGGCGTTGCCGGCCGCGAAGAGGGCAGTCTGGGCGGGCGTCTCGTTGCGGTCGGTCTCGTCGTCGTGCGAGCGCCCGTCGGCGTCGAAGTGCCAGCCGATGTGCACGTGGGTGTCGACGCCGCCCGGCATCAGCGTGGCGTCGGCGAAGTCGAGGTCGGCGTGCTGCGCGTGCTCCTCGACGGCGACGATCCTGCCCCCCTCGATCACCACCGCGGTGTCGCGCAGGAGGTGGCCGCGGCCGTCGATGACGCGAGGGGCGCGGATCGTCAGGCGGACGGGGGCGGTCGGCGTGGCGGCGGCCGCGGGAGGCGCGGCTGGAGCGGCGGTGGAGAGGGCGAGCAGGGCGGCGAAGAGGTGGTGCACGGGGGCGACTATAGTCGCTCGGCGCGGCGTGAGGTGCCGCCGGCAGCAGCCGACGACCACCCGGCTCGGCAAGGGGTCCGCGATCCCTGCGGCCTCGTCTCGCGCGAGGCGCTGAGGCGCTGAGGCGCGAGCGGGCGTGCGAGGCCTGCCGCGGCGCCGAGCGGGGTGACGCCGGCGTGGCGGCGGCGGGACGGCGCGTCGCGGTAGCGGACGGCGGAGGGCCCGTGCCGCACCGCCACCCCTGCCTGGCCCCATTGCCAGCAAGGGCTCGAGCGCGGCCTCCATGGCTGGCACAGCCCCTGCTCCCATCGCGACGGCAAGCCATTCTGTGCCGGAGGTGTGCCATGGCTCTGGTTGTCCACGATCTGCGCTTCGCCGTTCGCTCCCTGCGTCGCAGCCGCGGCTTCACCGCCGCGGCGGTGGCCACCCTCGCGCTCGGCATCGGTCTCGCCACCGCCTCGTTCACGCTGCTGGAGCGGGTGGTGCTCGACGGGCTGCCCTATCCCGCCGCCTCGCGGCTGGTGACGGTGCGCGAGACGGACGCGCACAACGACAGCTTCAGCGAGGGGTTCTCGGGACCCGACTTCAGGGACCTGCAGACGCGGGCACACAGCTTCGACGCTGCGGCGGCACTGTCGTTTCCACAGTTCAACCTGCGGGTCGGAGACCAGCTGCCGGAGCGCATCGACGGTGGCGCCGCCACCGCCTCGCTGCTGCCGCTGCTCGGCGCTCGTCCCGTCATGGGACGTCTCTTCGCGGCCGCCGAGGACGTCCCCAACGGTCCCCGTGTGGCGGTGCTCGCCGACGACCTCTGGCGGCGCGCCCTGGGCGGCGACCTCCAGGTGATCGGGCGAACCATCCGACTCGACGGCCAGCCCTACGAGGTCGTGGGCGTGCTGGCTCCAGGGTTCCATTTCGAGGACGCCGAGCTGTTCGTGCCGATGAACGCCGCGACGCCCTTCCTCGACCTGCGCGGCGTACACAACCTGCGCGTGGTGGCGCGGCTGCGCCCGGGCGTGCCCCTGGCGCGCGGCGAGGCAGAGGTGGGGGCGATCGCCGGTGCGCTCGCCCACGCCTACCCCGACGACAACGTCGGCCGCGGGTTCCGACTTCAGCCGCTGCGAGCGACGCTGCTCGGGGGAGTGGCCCGCGAGCTGTGGATCCTTGCCGGGGCGGTGGGCCTGGTGCTGCTGATCGCCTGCGCCAACGTCGCCGGCCTCTGGCTGGTGCGTGCCCACGGTCGCCGGCGGGAGATCGCGGTGCGACGCGCGCTCGGCGCCAGCGGTCGCCAGCTCGGGACGCAGCTGGTGGTCGAGGTGCTGGTGCTCTCGGCCGCCAGCTGTGCCGTCGCGCTCGCCGTGGCGCAGGGCGCGCTGCGTGGGTTGCTGGCGCTGCGCGGCGAGCAGCTGCCGCACGGGGTCGTCGTGCACCTCGACGCGCGGGCGGTGCCCTTCAGCGGCGGCTGCGCATTGCTCACCGCCCTGCTGTTCGGTGTCGCGCCGTTGCTGCGACGGAGGTCCGGAGACGCTCGCGGCGCGCTCGGCAGGTCCGCCGCCGACGCCGCCATGCGCCCCCGCGCCCGCGCCGCGCTGGTGGTGGCGGAAGTGGCGCTGGCGATGGTGCTGGTCACCGGCAGCGCCCTGCTCGGCGGCAGCGTCTGGCGGCTGCTGCAGGTCGAGCCCGGATTCACTTCCGGGCACGTCGTCAGCTTCGGCATCCAGCTCCCCGACGCGCGGTACCCGATGCCGCCTCGCGACCAGTACCCGCAGTGGCCGCAGGTGGTGGCCGCCTACCAGCGTCTCGAGGAGCACCTCGCGGCCCTGCCCGGCGTGCGGCGGGTCGCGCTCGCCCTCGACCACCCGCTCGAGCACGGCTTCACGACGCAGGTCGGCATCGTCGGCAGGCCCCTGCCGCCGGGACCGCACGACGAGGTCCGCGTGCGACCGGTGACGCCGGGGTATCAGGAGATGCTGCGCGTGCCCTTGCTCGCGGGCCGCGGGCTCGAGCCGGCCGATCGCGCCGGCGCCGCTGCCGTGACGCTCGTCAACGCGGCGTTCGCCCGCCGGTACTTCCCGCGCTCGACGCCGCTCGGGCACAGCGTGAGCTTCTGGGCGGTGAGCTGCGCATCGTCGGAGTCGTCGGCGACGAGCGGTTTCGCGGTCTCGATCGCGACAGCGAGCCGGCGCTACTACCCGAGCCTCGAGCAGCTCCCCTTTGCCTCCTTCCGCATCCTCGTCGACGCCAGCGTGCCGGTGGCGGTGCTCGATCGCGAGGTGCGCGGTGCCGTCGCCGGGCTCGAGCCCGACGTCGCCCTCTACGACGTGCGGCCGCTCACCGAGCTGCTCGCCGAGTCGCTCTCCCAGCGGCGCTTCCTGATGGCGCTCCTGGCCTCGTCCGGCACGCTGTCGCTGGTTCTCGCCGCCGTCGGGATCTACGGGCTGATCGCCTTCCAGGTGGCGCAGCGACGCCGCGAGCTCGGGGTGCGGCAGGCCCTCGGTGCCAGCCGGGGCAGGCTCATGCGTCTGGTGGTCGGCGAGGGGGCGCGGCTTGCGGCCCTCGGCGTCCTGCTGGGCGGAATCGCCAGTGCGCTGCTCGCCCCCGCTCTTGCCGCTCAGCTGTTCGGGGTGCAGCCGCTCGACCCGGTGAGCCTCGCCCTAGCGGCCCTGCTGCTCGGCGGGGTCGGGATCGCCGCCGCGACGATTCCGGCGCTGCGCGCCGGTCGCGGCGATCTCATGCCCGTGCTGCGCGAGGAGTAGCGCGCACCGCAGCGGCGCGCGGCGGCCTCAGGGGCTAGGCGCAACGGGCTCCGGAAGCGAGATGTCGAGCGGCTGCACGGTGCCGAAGGCGGCGAGGGACGCCGCCGTGTCGCCGGCGGGACCGACCACCAGCAGGGTGAGCTCTTCTGGCCGCAGTCGCCGGGCGGCCTGGCGCACGCCGTCGACGGTGACGCCCTCGACCCCCTGCCGGTAGCGGGCCAGCCAGTCAGGCGGGTAGTGGTAGTGCTCGAGCAGGAGCTGCCGGCGCATCACCTTGGCCGGCGAGTCGAAACGGAAGACGAACGAGTCGAGCAGCGTCTTGCGGGCCCGCTCCACCTCGCTGGCGGTGGGAGGGTTCGCCGTCAACCCGCGCGCCTGGGCGAGGAGCGCCTCGACGGCGGCGCGAGTGCTCTCGACCTTGGTGGAGAGGAACAGGCCGGAGACGCCAGGGTGGTCCCAATCCCAGCCGATGCCTCCCCAGACGTCGTAAGCCAACCCGCGACGGGTGCGCACGTCGACGAACAGCCGCGAGGCGAAGCCGCCGGAGAAGAGCTGGTCGAGCACTTCGAGGGGGTAGAGCTCGGGATCGCTCAGCATCGCGCCCGGCTGCGCCAGCGCCACGTACGACTGGGTGACGTCGTCCTTGCGGGCGAAGTGGACGCCGGCGGTGGGCTGGCGGCGCGGAACCTCCACCGCCGTCACCGCGGCGCCGCGCTGCCAGTCGCCGAACGCGGCGCGCACGCGAGCGAGCGCCTCGTCGCGCTGGAAGTCGCCTACCACGCCGAGCACCACGCGCTCGGGGTACAGCTGGGCCTTCTGCCAGGCCAGCACGTCGTCGCGGCCGATGGCGCGCAGGGTGGCGTAGGTGGGAGTGCGTGCGTAGGGCGAGTCGGCGCCGTAGACCAGCTTGCGCGTCTCGCGCTGGAGCACCTCGTTGGGGTCATCGTTCTGTCGCGCCACCGCGGCCAGGGCCTGGGTGCGCGCCACCTCGAGCCGGGCGGCATCGAAGGCCGGGTGACGCAGCATGTCGGCGAGCAGCGACAGCAGCCCGGGGAAGTCGCCGGCGAGAGCCGATGCCGAGGCATGGAGGAGGTCGTCGTCGGCGCTCAGCTCGATGGTGGCGGCGTGGCTCTCGAGGTAGTCGTCCACCTGGTCGCCCGACCGCGAGGTGGTGCCGCCGGTGCGCAGCAGCTCCGCCCCGAGCGCGGCACGGCCTACCTGCCCTGGCGGATCGTAGCGTGGCCCGGCGGTGACCAGCGCCGAGACCTCGATGAGCGGCAGCTCGTGGTCGGGGAGCAGGAGCACCACCATGCCGTTGTCGAGCACCACCCGTTCCGGCTGCGGGATGGTGAAGGACGGCAGCGACGGATAGTGAAGCTGGTCAGGGCCGCTCACCTGGGCGGCGGCGCCGCGGGCGAGTGCCAGGCAGGCGACGAGCGCGAGCGACAGCGGGACGAGGCGGCGGGTCGGCTGGGTCATGGTTGCTCCCCGGCGGCCGGCGTGTGGACGATCCTCGCCACCGTGCGGTTGGCGTCGCGGAAGGTGGCGGTGGCGACGCGGCGGATGTCGGCCTTGGTCACCGCCTGCAGGCGGTCGAGGTAGTGGAAGAGCTGGCGCCAGTCGCCATAGAGGCACAGGTACTCGGCGAGTTGCCTGGCCAGCCCGTCGTTGCTGCCGAGCGAGCGCAGCAGGTCGGCCCGCGAGCGGGCCCGGAACCTGGCGAGCTCCTCGTCGCTTACGTCCTCGCGCTGCAGCCGCTGGATCTCTTGCCGCAGCGCCGCCTGCACCCGTTCGTTGCCGACGCCGAGGGCGGGGAAGGCGTAGGCGGCCCACTCGTTGGGGTACTTGCGCCCCGGGAAGCCGGAGAACGAGCCCACCTCCACCGCCAGCTTCTGGTCCCGCACCAGGGCGCGGTAGAGGCGCGAGGTGCGGCCCCGGGAGAGAACGTCGTCGATGGCGTCGAACACCGGCTGGTCGGCGTCGGTCTGCGCCGGCTTGTGGTAGCCCTCGAGGTAGAGCGGCTGGCCGGGGTCGCGCAGCACCACGGTGCGCTCCGCCACCTGCGGTGGCTCGACGGTGCGCAGCGGCGGCGGCGCGGGGCGGGCGGGGATGCGCCCGAAGTAGGTCTCGAGCAACGGCAGCAGGGTGGCCGCGTGGACGTCGCCGACGATCACGGTGATGAGGTTCGACGGCGCGTAGTAAGTGTCGAAGAAGCGCTGGGCGTCGGTGATCGAGATGGCCTCGAGGTCGCTGGGCTGACCGATGCCCGGGTGCTGGTAGGGGTGGGCCGAGAAGGCGGTGGTGAGCCACTGCTCGACGAGGCGGCCGATGGGGTTGCTCTCGACGCGCATCCGGCGCTCCTCGCGCACCACGTCACGCTCCTCGTAGAACTCGCGGAACACCGGGTGGAAGAAGCGCTCGGACTCGCTGAAGGCGAACAGCTCGACCTTGTTCGCCGGCAGCGACGCCAAGTACATGGTGCGGTCGGCGCCGGTGGTGGCGTTGACGCCCACCGCCCCTTCGCCCGAGAGCATCTCGTCGAAGGCGCCGCTGTCGACGTAGCCTGCGGCCTCGCGCCGCTTCGCCTCGAAGGCGGCACGCAGGCCGGCGAGCCTGGCGGTGTCGGGCCGTTGCGCCAACCGCTCGGCCTGGTACGCCTGGTAGGCGGCCTCGAGCGCATCGAGGGCCGGCTTCTCGGCCGCCCAGTCGCGCGTGCCGATCGACGGCGTGCCCTTGAACGCCATGTGCTCGAACATGTGGGCGAGGCCGGTGATCCCTGGAACCTCCTGGGCCGAGCCGACGTCGGCCCATGTGACGTAGGAGAACACCGGTGCCGCCGGCCGCTCCACGATGAGGAACGTCCAGCCGTTGGCCAGCCGGTGCAGGGTGGTGCGAGCCTCCATCGCGGCGAGGTCCTGGCCCGCCGCGGGAGGTGCGGGCAGGAGCATCGCGGCTCCCAGCAGCGTCAACGGAATCCGTCGCAACATGGGACCTCCCTGTGCCGTGAGCACGATTCGAGGCTACTCGGAGCGGAGAGCGACGAGCGGCGGCACGCGCGCCGCCCGGCGCCCGGGAATCGCCGCGGCCAGCAGCGCCACCGCGACCAGGATCGAGCTGGCGGCGACGGCGACCAAGGCGTCGGCGGCTCCCAGGCCGAAGAACAAGCCGGAGAGGGCGCGGGAGAGCGCCGAGAGCTCCCAGCGCTCCAACGCCAACGCCGAGACCGGCGAGGATGGCGGCCTGGCGCAGCACCAGCACCAGGGCGTCGCGCGGCGCGGCGCCGAGGGCCATGCGGACGCCGATGTCGCGCCTGCGCTGAGCGACGGTGTAGGCGAGCGAAGGCACGAACGGCTCGCCGGCGATCTCGACGAGTCCGAACAACAAGCCGCAGCCGACGGCGACGAGAGAGCAGAAGACGAGAACGCGGCCGTCGATGCCGACCCCGGTGAGACGCGGCAGCTGCCGCGTCGCGGCGGCGGTGAGCCCCCGCGCACCGAGCCAGGCGAGCGGAATCCCGAGCAGCCCCCCGCAGAGTGCGAGCGCCACGCTCTCGGCGAGCAGCTGGCTGGCGATCCGCCCCCGCGTGGCGCCGAGCGAGACTCGCACGGCGAGTTCCCGCTGGCGGTCCGCGCCGCGCGCCAAGAGCAGGCTCGCCACGTTGACGCAGGCGATGAGGAGCACGCAGCCGACGGCGCCGAGCAGCATGTCGAGGGCGGCGCGGTACCTGCTGACCAGCCGCCCCTGCAGGCCCACGACATCGTAGCCCCAGCCCTCGTCGACCTCGGGGTAGGCTCGCGCCTGGCGCGCGCCGATGCCCTCGACCTCGGCACGGGCGCGGCCGAGCGGCGCGGTGGGAGCGAGGCGGGCGATGGTGACGAACGACAGCCGGTTGCGATCGCCGCGCAGCTTGCCGAAGTCGAGCCCTGGGGCGTCGACCGTGGTCGCCAGCCAGACGTCCTCGGGCGGCGCCTGCAGGCCGGCCGGGAGCGAGAAATCCGCCGGCATCACGCCCACCACCGTGGCCGGGGCGCCGCCGAGGCGGAGGGGGCGCCCGACGGTGGCGGGGTCGGCGCCGAAGCGCCGCTGCCAGAGGGCGTGCGAGATGACGGCGGTGAGGCCGCGGCCCGCCACCTCGTCCTCCGGCCGCAACGTCCGTCCGAGAATTGCGGGGACGCCGAGCAGCGGCATCAGGTTGCCGGTCGCGTAAGCGCCCCAGACCTGCTCGGGACGCTCGCCGCCGCCGAGGTTGAAGCTGTCGCGGACGTAGCCGCCGACGGCGGCGAGGGCCTTCGACTCCCGCCGCACGTCCTCGACGTCGGGGTAGGCGAGCCCGAAGTCGTGCAGCCCTGCTGGGGCTGGTTGCGCGAGACGACGACGAGGCGGTCGGCGTCAGGGTAGGCGAGCGGGCGCAGCAGGACGGCGGAGAAGACGCTGAAGATGGCGGCGCTGCCGCCGATGCCGAGAGCCAGCATCAGCGTCGTCGCCGCCAGGAAGCCCCGCCGCCGCGACCAGGTACGATCGGCGAAGCGCAGGTCGCGCCCGATACCGTCGAGCAAGCGTGGGCTCATCCGGCCGGCCCGAGGCGGGCACCACTCGCGGCGGGGCGCGGCGAGCTCGGAGATCGACGGAGGCGAGCCGGTGGCACGCGGGGGAGGACCATTGACGAAGCTGGAGACTGCGGTTGCTGGTGCCGCAGCCTACCACCGCCCTGCCACGCCTCAGCGGGCGCGGAGTGCGCCCGCTGGCGACCCCGGACCGCCGATCGAGTCCTTCGCCGCCGACGACCGCGCCCTCGAATCGGCGGCTGGCCGCGGTCGGTGAGGCCACCGCGGGGCGACGGATTGCGAGCGCGGCACCTCACACACCCGCCGCCAGCCGGCGCCGTCACCGCCGAACCGGCGATCGCTCGATCAGGCCTTGATCGGCTTGGGCTTGTCGCCTTTGAACTGCTCGAGGAGCGACCTACCGCTGGTCGACCGCGAGAACGAATCGGCAGCGGCGGCGAACCAGCCGATCGGTCCCACCAGGGCAGTGGCCAGCAGGCCGACGATGGCATGACCGCCGCCGCCCTTGATGTCGCCATCCAGCAGCAGGCTGGTGCCGGGCAGGATCAATCCCTCGCCAACGAGCTTGACCGCGTTCTGGACGGCGTTCTCGGCCATGTCGCGCACCCCTTTTTGGATCTTTCGCTCACCAATGATGGTCATTCAACCGCGCGAAATCAGCCTAACAGTTTGCTTCTGAGCTGACAAGCACCCGGCGACGTCTCCGCGCTTGCTCGCCTGCCGGCCGCCGAGCGTACAATCAGTGGCGTTGCTCCATGGATGGCGCTGCTTGGTGAGGAAGAGGCTGCCCGTGATGAGACGCCCCGCACGCCGCGTGCTCGTCATGCTGGGTGCGCTCGTCTGCGGTGGTCTGCTCCCTGGCGATCTGCGCGCAGAGGAGCCGACGCCCCCTGCCACCGGCTCGCCGCCGGCCACCGGCGCGGCCGCGCCCACCACGCCGCCCGGAACCTGGAACCTGCAGGCCAAGCTCGCCTACGCGCAGACCAGCGGCAATAGCGATACCGCCAACGGCGCCGCGCAGCTCGCCTACTCGCTGCAGGAGACGCACTGGGACGTGGCGGCCGAGGGGTCGGCCCTGTGGGCCGAGCAGTCGGGAGCCACGGTGGCCGCTCAGTATGACGCCGGCGTGCTGGCGCGCCGGCGGTTCGGCGCGCGCCGCGGCCTCGTCTTCACCGAGAACTGGCAGCGCTCGCCACCCGAGGGTGTCGCCTACCGCAACCTCCTCGGTGCCGGTATCGACGTGCGCGCGATCGCCACCCCGAAGTGGGAGCTGCTCACCGAGCTCGGGCTCGCCTGGGAACACGAGCAGCCGGTCTCCGGCGACGGCAGCGACTTCGTCGTCGGCGTCGTGGTGCTCGCCAACAAGGTGCAGGTCTCGGCGTCGACGACGGCCACCCAGAAGCTGACGACCTACCTCGAGGGGGGTGTCGACCGCCGCCGCTTCGAAGGCAAGGCCGCGGTGCAGACGGCGATCACCAAGCGCGTGGCGCTCGAGGTCAGCTACGATTTCCGCTACGACAACGATCCGGTGCCGGGGGCGGGCCGGACGGACACCACGCTCAACACCTCGCTGGTGATCGGCCTCGGCGCCCCGGCGGCATCCAGCTCGCACTGAGCAACCCAACGAACCCCGACCCAATGCGTGGAGGGCCGTGGATTGGCCGAGATGGGAAAGTACTGCAAGGCCTACCTGGCGAAGGACCTGCGCCGCTATCCGGGCTGGCGCGAGGACGTGGGCGCGCTGCGTCCCGAGACCGTGGAGCGTGACGGCGAGGAGGTGGCGGTGCCGCGCGCGGCGCTCGCAGACGAGGACGTCCTCTACCTGCAGGAGAGCTACGTGGTCACCGACGGCGTCTTCCTCGACGAGCACGTCGTCTTCGCCGACGTCAGCGACGACTGGATGCGGTTCTGCCGCGAGGAGCTGGCCTTCGCGGTGCCAGCCGACTAGCGCGGGCTTTCGCCCATGGCGGCGAGGATCGCTCGGCCCACTGCCGCCGGTGCCTCGAGGACGAAGAAGTGCCCGCCGGGCAGGACATCGACCGTGCACGGGCCGGTGGTGAGCTCGCCCCAGCGCTCGGCATCGGATCTGGCGATGTCGTCGTCGGCGCCGAGGAGCACCCGCACGGGGCATGCGAGCGGCGGTCCGGCGGGCAACGCGTAGGTCTCGTCGGCGCGCAGGTCGGCGCGCAGGATGGGCAGCATGAGGTCCATCAGCTCCTCGTGCCCGGCGACCTCCGCGGGCAGGCCGCCCAGCGCTCGCAGGCGCGCCAGCAGCCGCGGCCGCTCGAGGTCGTGCAGGCGGTCCGCGGCGGGCACCTGCGGTGGGCGCCGGCCCGAGACGACGAGACAGCGCGGCTCGGGCCAGCCCGCCAGCCGCGCCCGCCGGGCCAGCTCGTAGGCGAGCAGCGCTCCCATGCTGTGGCCGAGGAGGGCGCACCCCGCGAAGCCTTCGAGGCGGTCGCGCAGCGCCGGCAGGAGGTCGTCGGCGAGCCCCTCCATGCTCGTCGCCAGCGGCTCGCGGAAGCGGGTACCCCGCCCCGGCAGCTCGGGGGCCCAGGCCTCGATCCATGGCGGCAGGTGGGGCAGCAGGACGCGAAGGGAGTGGGCGCCGCCACCGGCGAAGGGGAGCATGGCGAGGCGGACGGCCGACGTGCTCAACACCGCTGCGAGGGCTCCCGCGGAGTGCCGTGGCGCGCCGGGGCCGACCTACTGCGGTCGCGGCGGCGGCTGCGGAGGCAGCGGCGACGGCTTCGGGGTGCCAGCGGGTGTGGCGCCGGCCTCCGGGTTGAGGATGATGGGCAGCCCATCGGCGCCGGCGCCGATCACCACCACCTTGCTGTTGTTCGACTGCGCCAGCTGCAGCGTCGCGTCGATCCCCTTCCAGCGCAGGTACTGGTCGGAGATACCCGAGGAGACGATGGCCTGGAAGTCGCGGATGCCCGCCGCCTCGATCCGCTTGCGCTGCGCCTCCTTCTCCTCCGACTGCAGGATGAAACTGTACTCCTGGGCGTGCTGCTCGGCGGCCAGCTTGCGCTCGATCGCCTCGCGCACCGCGGCGGGCAGCGTCACGCTGCGGATCTGCAGGTCGTCGACCTTGACCCAGCGCTCCAGGACCTGGCTCGTCGAGTAGTCGAGGATCTCCCGCTGCAGGTGCAGTCGGTCGCTGTTGTAGAGCTCGTCCTGGCGGTAGCGGGCGATCACCCCGCGCACGGCGGCGGCGATCTCCGGCAGGACGATCACCTGCAGGTAGTGGGGGCCGATGTCCTCGTGCAGTCGCGCCAGGCGCTCGAAGTTGGGACGATAGCGGACGGTGACGTCGACCTGGATCGAGAGCCCGTCGTTCGACAGCGCGTCGAAGCTCTGGGTCACCATCTGGATGCGGGTGTTGTAGATCGTCATCTTGTCCCAGGGCAGGATCAGCGTCGTGCCCTCGGTGAAGATGCGGTCGAGCACGACGCCGCCGGCGAAGCGCTTCCACAGCACGCCGCGCTCGCCGGCGCCGATGAAGATGAAGATGTCGGGTGCCAGGTAGACGATCCCCAGCAGGGCGAAGAGCACGCCGATGGTGAGCCCCAGGTTGTGGCGCCGAAGGCCCTCGCGAAGGCGTCGCCAAGTCGTGCGCCGCGGGCGCTCCGGTTCCGCGTTCATGACGTCTCCCGCGGGAAGGGGTACAGCCGGCCCTCCACCAGTTTGACCATCTCGTCGATCGCGTCGGCATGATAGTAGCGGTCGTCGTGGGTGACCACGACCAGCGTCTTGCCGAGCGCGCGCAAGCGCGGCAGGATGACCTCGTAGAAGCGCTGGCGGAACTCCGGGTCCTGCTCCGCCGCCCACTCGTCGAAGACGTAGATCGGCCGGTCTTCGAGCAGGGCGACGGCCAGCGCCAGGCGCTTGCGCTGGCCGCTCGACAGGCTCAGAGTGGTGAAGCGATCCCCCGCCACCGCCGTCTTCTCCGCCAGCTCCATGTCGCGCAGGATGGCGGTCACCTCTTCGGGGCAGAGGTGGGAGAGCCCGTAGAGGCGGTCGAACAAGTGGTAGTCCGAGAAGACGGTGGAGAAGAGGCTGCGGTAGGCTTCGGCGCTCGCCGCGTCGACGGCACGGCCGTCGAGCACGATTCGTCCCGCCTGCGGCGGGTAGAGGCCGGTGAGGACCTTGAGCAGGGTGGTCTTGCCGCTGCCGTTGCCGCCGGCGACGAAGAGAGTCTCACCGCCGCGCAGGGTGAGGTCCAGCGGGCCGAGGCGGAACTCGGGCCGCCCGTCGGGACCCGCGAACTCGAAGACCACCCCCTCGAGGCGAAGCTCGCGGAACGCCGTCTCGTCCCCCGCGGGCTCGAGCGCCTGCTGCTCGAGGTGGCGGTCGAGGGCGGCCTCCAGGGCCTGGATCCCCTCGGCGGCGACGCTGGCGCTGGCGAACGTCGGCAGCGCGGTCACCACCGAGGCGATCGGGCCGATGACGAAGAGCACCGTCGCGGTGGCCTTGATCACCACCTCGGAGGAGACCGTGGTGAGGCTCGGCAGCACGAAGACGATGGTCGCCATGAGGGCGTAGAAGATGCTCTGCGAGAAGACGTTGAGGCGGGTGAACTGACCGAAGCCGCGGATCTTGGTCTCCGCCGTCGCCGCCGAGATGGCGCGGGCGCGGGCGTACAGCTCGTCGCTGCGCCGGCGATGGAGCTTCACCTCCTTGAAGCCCTCGAGCAGGTGGGTCAGGATCTCGAAGAACTCGTTCTCGCGGCGCGCGGCGTCCTCGAGCTCGCGCTGTGCCTCGCGCGCCCGTGGCAGGTAGAGGAGCACGCCGGCGAGACTGACCAGCAGCGTCAGCACGCAGGCGGTGACCGACAGCGACGCCAGATAGAGCAGCAGCAGCACCACCAGGATCGCCGAGCGCAGCGCCACCGTCAGCAGCCGCACCGCCTGCGACAGCGTCGTGGTCTCGCGGGTGAGGCTGGCGTAGACGGCGGCGCGGCCGATGTCCTCGAGCGGCAGCAGCTCGACGCGGCGGATCTTGTCGGCCAGCCGCGTGCGGATGCGGTCGAGGACGCGCTCGATCTCCAGCACCGAGACGTCGAGGATGTGGTTCTCGCCCACTGCCGCGAGAGCCACCGCGATCACGAACAGCAGCAAGTAGCGGAAGCCGCCGTCGCGCTCGCCGCGCACGGCCTGGGTGGCGGCGGCGTTGACCACCATCAGCACCATGGCGTTGCCGACGGCGGCGACGATCGCCATCACCACCAGCCGCCGCAACGAGATCCGGGACTCGCGGCGAACCAGGTCGAGCAGCGGGGCGGCGGGAGAGGCCATCGGCGCGACTCCCCTCAGCCCTGCGCCGCGCCGTGACCGCGGGGTCGACGCCGGTGCCGCGCTAGCCGCGCGACGCCGCCGGGGCGGTCACCAGCAAGAGGAGCACGCAGGGGAGGGGGCTGAAGAAGAACGACAGCAGGAAGAAGCCCCAGAAGCCCAGCGCGCGGTCGCGGCCGGCGTAGCCGACGAGGACGCTGGCGAGCACCCAGACGAGCGCGAGGATCAACGGCATGACGTGCGACCTCCCTCCCGGGCAACCGGCGACCCTCGCCGGCGATGGGCGGCCCGGGGCGCGTTGCCGACTCCGGGTGTTGGCGACCTGCAGGCATCCTAGTGTTCCACCGCCTGGGCTTCAAGGCTCGCCGGCAACACCGCGGCGGCCGGCAGCCGGCGCAGCTCGAGGCGAGCCCGCGGGTCGCCGGTCGCCAGGTGGGCGACGTGCGAGGGATCGACGGCGAGCGGGTGCAGGTGCCAGAGGGTGCCGCGCAGTCTCGCCCCCGTCGGTTCCAGGCTGATCTCCGCCGCCGCGGTGGAGAGGCCGCCGCCGTCGGCCTTGAGCACGCTCTCGAGCTGCGTCCAGAGCACGAAGAACTGCCGCCGTGGATCGGCGGCGGCGAGAATCGAGCGCCATTGCGACGGCGAGAAGAAGCGCTCGAGCTCGCTGACGTCGAGCGGGCGGACGCGCTCGACGTCGATCCCGAGCGGACCGCCGTCGCCGACCGCGCAGAGCACGTAGTCCCCGGAGTGCGAGATGTTGAGCTCGGCGCCGGGGAAGCAGGGCTTGCCGCGCTCGGCGTAGTCGAGCCGGTGCAGGCAGTCGTCGCCGTGGCCGCGCTCGCGCAGGAGATCGAGCAGCGCCAGGCGACCCAGCAGGTAGGCCTCGCGGTCGCGCGAGCGGACGTAGCGCTCGAGGGTGGCGCGCATCGCCACCGGCAGCAGCCTGGCGCAGCGGCGCTGGTGCTCCGGCGTCAGGCCGAGGCGAACGCAGGCGACGGTGACCGTCGTCGCGTGGTGCGGCGAGCGATTGAGGTCGGCGGGCTGTCGGGCGGGGGCGCGCGGCATCGGCGACGGTCGCCACGCCGGAGCGTTCTAGTCGCTCTCCGTGGAGCGCGCCGCGTCCTCCGCCATCTTCTTGCGCAGGCTCAGCGGGCGCATGTCCGTCCACACCTCTTCGATGTAGTCCAGGCACTCGCTCTTGCTGCCGCGCTTGCCGACCGCCGTCCACCCCAGGGGCAGCTCACGGTCGGCGAACCAGATCGAGTACTGCTCTTCGTGGTTGACCACCACGAGGTACTCGCGGGTGTCCTCCTCCTCGTCCTCGTAGCTCATCCGGTGTTCCCCAAGAGAGCGGTGAGAGTGTGTCAGCTCCAGCCGCCGAGATGATGGTAAGGTTGTGCCGGGTTCATTCCGTGCGGTTGCGAGTATAGCGCTCTCTTCGAGCGGCGCCCGCGCTGTCGAGGTCGACGGTGAGTCACGCCGGGCGATTGGCGGATGGGTGATCCAGGCATGAAGTTGGGTGACGTTCTGAGGAAAGAGCGGGAGCGCCGGGGCTTGTCGACCGTGGACATGGCACGAGCCCTGGGGCTCTCCGATGGCGCCTACGAGGATGTGGAGAGCGGAGCCTCGGCCGCCGAGATCTGGGGGCCGCGGCTTGCGGAGATCGCCATCCAGCTCGAGACGCCGACCTCGCGCTTGCTGGCCGAGTCCGGTCGCGCGGCCGACACCCGCAGCGGTCAAGCCGGCGAGCTCATCCGCCGCCACCGCGAGCGGCGCAACCTCTCCGTCGAGCAGCTGGCGGCCGCCGTCGGCGTCGACTCCGCTCATTGGCAGGAGATCGAGAGCGGCCGCTCGCCGCTCGAGGACTATGGCCCCATGTTTCTTCGCTTCGCAGAGGCGATCGAGCAGCCGGTGTTCAATCTCTTCTACCCCTGCGGGCTTCCCTTCGCCGAGCTGGACGACTACCCGTAGTCGGGTCCTCCGCACCCGACGAGCTCTCCGGACCGAGAGACCTCGATGATCCGCGGTATCCCTTCCGAGTCCCGCCACGACGCTGCAGCCGCGTCCGCGCCCCCCGAGCTCGTCGGGGTGGTGGGTGCCGGCGTGATGGGCAGCGGCGTGGCGCAGAGCCTCGTCGAGTCGGGTCTCCACGTCGTCCTCGTCGACGTTGCCGACGAACGGCTGGCGCGTGCCCGGCAGGCCATCCGCCAGGGCCTGCGCGCGCGGGCGTTGCTCGGCAGGCGGCCCGCGGCCGGCGCCGGCGCGGACCAGTTGCTGCAGCGAATCACCTTCACCTGCGAGCAGGCCCCGCTCGCCGCCGTCGGCTTCCTGATCGAGAACGTGGTCGAGAAGTGGGAGGCGAAGGCGGAGGTCTACCGGCGGCTCGACGCCCTCTGCCCGCCGGGGTGCGTCTTCGCCGCCAATACCTCCGCCATCCCGATCACCCGCCTGGCTGCGCTCACCTCGCGCCCCGACCGCTTCGTCGGCATGCACTTCATGAACCCGGCGCCGCTCAAGCCGGTGGTGGAGGTGGTGCGCGGTCACCACACCTCGGCAGCGACGCTCGCCCGCGCGCAGGCGCTGCTCGCCGCCATGGGCAAGGAGGGCATCGTCGTCGAGGACATGCCCGGCTTCGTCACCAACCGGGTCCTCATGCTGACCCTCAACGAGGCCATCTGGGTGGTGCAGGACCGCGTCGCGCCGGCCGCGGAGGTGGACCGTCTCTTCCAGTCCTGCTTCGGCCACGCCATGGGACCGCTCGCCACCGCCGACCTGATCGGCCTCGACACCGTGCTCGACTCGCTGGAGGTGCTCCAGCAATCGTTCGGCGACGACAAGTTCCGCCCCTGTCCGCTGCTGCGCCGGATGGTGGACGCAGGCCTCCACGGCCGCAAGTCGGGCCGCGGCTTCTACGACTACGGAGACGGCAGCTGAGCCACCCCGCCGACTCCACCGGGCCGCGCGCCGGCGCCATCGCCGATGGCGGCGCCGTCGAGGAGCGCGTCCGCGCCTTCCTCTCCCGCTTCGTGCGCCAGCAGCTCGCCGACGACGCGGACATCTTCGCCTCCGGGTTCGTCAACTCGCTGCTCGCCATGCAGCTGGTGACCTTCGTCGAGCGCACCTTCGCGGTCACCGTCGCCGACGACGACCTCGACCTCGACAACTTCCGCAGCGTGGCGGCGATCGCCGCGCTGGTGCGCCGCAAGCGGAGCGCCGATGCTCGAAGCTGAGCCCGTGCTCGCCGCCGAGGCCGCGGCCGGCCTGCGCCTCGAGCTCTCGCCGGCGCAGCGCGAGGCGCAGGGGCGGTTCCGCGCCTTCGTCGCGGCGCGCGTGGCACCGTACGCCGACGCCTGGGACCGTGCCGAGCGGCTGCCGTCCGAGGCGATCGCCGACCTCCGTGGCGCCGGCTATCTCGGCGCGCCGCTGCCGACCGCCGCGGGTGGCGGCGGCATGGCGGCGCTCACCTACGGCCTGCTCTGCGAGGAGCTCGCTCGCGGCTGCGCCTCGGTGCGCACCCTGGTCACCGTGCACGACATGACGGCGGTGGCGCTGGCGCGCTGGGGCAGCCCGCGGCTGTGCGAGGAGAGCCTGCCGGCGGTGGCGCGCGGGGAGCTGCTATGCGCCTTCGCGCTCTCGGAGCCGGGGGTCGGCAGCGATGCCGCCGCCATCGAGACCGAGGCGCGCGAGGTCGACGACGGCTATCGGCTCGACGGCTGCAAGCGCTGGATCAGCTTCGGCCAGGTCGCCGATCGATTCCTGGTGTTCGCGCGCCTGGCGGGAGAGCCGGCGGCGTTCTTCGTGCCTGCCGACGCCGTCGGGCTGAGCCGGCGCCCCATCGACGGCATGCTCGGCACCGCCGCCTCGCTGCTCGCCGAGGTGGAGCTGCGCGACTGCCGCGTGCCGCGGCACCACCTGCTGGGCCGGCCCGGAGCGGGCGTCTCGCACGTCGCGGCGACCGCCCTCGACCACGGCCGCTACGCCGTCGCCTGGGGCTGCCTGGGCATCGCCCAGGCCTGCCTCGACGCCAGCCTCGACTACGCCGCGCGCCGCCGCCAGTTCGGGGTCGCGCTCGAGCAGCACCAGCTGGTGCGCCGCCTGCTGACGGAGATGATCGTCGGCACGCGGGCGGCGCGTCTGCTCTGCTACCGGGCCGGCTACGTGCGCGAGAGCGGGGATCCGCTGGCGAGCAGCGAGACGCTGGTCGCCAAGTACTTCGCCTCGCGGACGGCGAGCCGGGTGGCCGGCTGGGCGGTACAGCTCCACGGCGCGGCCGGCATGAGCCGCGACTATCCACTGGCGCGCCACCTGCGCGACGCCAAGATCATGGAGGTCATCGAGGGGTCGAACGAGATCCAGCAGCTCACCATCGCCAGCTCGGCCTTCACCGAGCTCTGAGGGGAAAAGGGTTGGAGAGGAAGGTCCTCAAGGTCGTCGCCTGGGACCTCGACGGGACGCTGTGGGACGGGGTCCTCGCCGAGGGGGACGCGGTGCGGCTGCGCGCCGGCGTCGTGCCGGTGCTGCGCACGCTCGACGAGCGCGGCATCCTGCAGTCGATCGCCAGCCGCAACGACTCCGAGCAGGCCCTCGCCCGTCTTCGCGAGCTCGGCCTCGAGGAGATCTTCCTCTACCCGCAGATCCACTGGGGGTCGAAGGTGGTGAGCCTGCGGCGCATCGCCGAGGCGTTCAACGTCGGTCTCGACAGCGTCGGCCTGGTCGACGACCAGCCGTTCGAGCGTGCCGAGGTGGCGCACGGCCTGCCGGAGGTGACCACCTTCGACGCCGCCGCGCTCGCCACCCTCTGCGAGCGGCCCGAGCTGCAGCCGCCCTTCGTCACCGCCGACTCGGCGCGCCGCCGCGAGCTCTACCGCACCGACATGGCGCGGCGCCGGGCCGAGGAGTCCTTCGCGGGCCCGCAGGAGGAGTTCCTCGCCACCCTCGGCATGCGCTTCACGGTGGCTCCGGCGGGCGAGCTGGACCTGGCGCGTGCCCACGAGCTGGCCGAGCGCACCCACCAGCTCAACACCACCGGCTACACCTACTCGTACGACGAGCTCGACGCCTTCCGCCGCAGCGACCGCCACCTGCTGCTCGTCGCCGATCTCGAAGACGTCTTTGGCGACTACGGCAAGATCGGCCTCGCGCTGGTCGAGCAGGAGTCCCAGGTGTGGACGATCAAGTTGCTGCTCATGTCCTGCCGGGTGATCGCGCGCGGGGTCGGCACCATCCTGCTCAGCCACGTCCTCCAGCGCGCGGCCGCCGCCGGGGTGAAGCTGCACGCCGAGCTGCGGCGCAACGAGCGCAACCGGCCGATGCAGGTCACCTACCGCTTTGCCGGCTTCCGCGAGATCGAGCGCCGCGGCGACCTCGTCCTCCTCGTCCACGACCTGCAGCGCATTCCGCCGTTCCCCGCCTACGTCGAGGTGCGGGTGGCGCCGTCCCCCGGGAGCTCGTGCGATGCCGCGTAGCGTGCGCCGCGCGCCGCCGTCGAGCATCGCGCCGCCGCGCTGGTCGAGCTTCGTCGAGGCTCTCGAGGGGCGCGCCGCCGAGGACCCCGAGCGCACCGCCTTCACCTTCCTCGCCGACGGCGAGACGGTGGCCGCGACGCTCACCTACGCCCAGCTGCAGCGGCGCGCGCAGGCGGTCGCCGTCCGCCTCGCCGCTCACGCCGGCCGCGGCGACCGCGCCCTGCTCTGCTACCCGCCGGGGCTCGACTTCGTCGCCGCCTTCTTCGGCTGCCTCTACGCCGGCGTGGTGGCGGTGCCGGTGGCGCCGCCGCGCGCCCGCGGCGGCCTGGCGCGTCTCGATCGTCTGCTCGCCGATGCGGACGCCGGGGTGGTCCTCACCACCTCCGGCACCGCCACGCAGCTGAGCGGCCTCGCGGGCGGGGCAGCCGGCCCGCCGGTGGTGCTGCGCACGGACGAGAGAGCGGAGGAAGGCGATGGGGCGCAGGCGCCCACCGGGGAGTGGCAACCGTCGCGCGTCGCACCAGACGACCTCGCCTTCCTGCAGTACACCTCGGGCTCGACCGGTGAGCCGCGCGGGGTGATGGTGCGCCACCGCAACCTGATGTGGACCTCGGAGGACCTCGACCGCGGCTGGCGGCACGACCGCGACAGCGTGCTGGTGACCTGGCTGCCCACCTTCCACGACATGGGGCTCGTCTACGGCGTGCTGCAGCCGGTCTACGGCGGCTTCCCCTGCGTGATGATGGCGCCGGTCGCCTTCCTCCAGCAGCCGGCGCGCTGGCTCGAGGCGATGACCCGCTTCGGCGGCACCCACAGCGGCGCGCCCAACTTCGCCTACGAGCTGTGCGTGCGCCGGACGTCTCCCGAGCGGCGGGCGGCTCTCGACCTGCGCTGCTGGCGGGTGGCGCTCAACGGCGCCGAGCCGGTGTCGGCGCGAACCCTCGACGCCTTCGCGGAGGCGTTTGCCCCCTGCGGCTTCGACCGCCGTGCCTTCTGCCCCGGCTACGGCCTCGCGGAGGCGACGCTCAAGGTGACCGCCACTGCCTGCGGCGACGGGGCTCGCATCGCCGCGCTCGCGCGCCAGGCTCTCGGTCGCGACGCCGTTGCCCTCGTCGACGAGGAGAAGGAAGCTGGGGCGGCGTTGGTGAGCTGCGGCGCGAGCCACGTCGGCACCGCCATCGCCATCGTCGAGCCGCGGCGTCGTCGGCGCCGCCGCGACGGCAGGATCGGCGAGATCTGGGTCGCCGGGCCGACGGTGGCGGCCGGCTACTGGAACCGTCCGGAGGAGACCGCCGCCACTTTCGGCGCTACCCTCGCCGGCAGCGACGAGGGGCCGTTCCTGCGCACCGGCGACCTCGGCTTCGTGCGTGGCGGCGAGCTGTTCGTCACCGGCCGCCGCAAGGAGCTGGTCATCCTCCGCGGCCGCAACCACTACCCGCAGGACCTCGAGGCCACGGTCACCGCGAGCCACCCCGCTCTGCGTCCGGGCGGCGGCGCGGCGTTCACCGTGCGGGTGAAGGGGGAGGAGCGACTGGTGGTGGCGCACGAGGTGGAGCGGCGGGCCCTCCGCGCCCTGCCCGCCGACGAGGTGTTCCGCGGCGCGCAGCGGGCCCTCGGCGACGAGCACGAGCTCCAGCTGCACGCCCTCGTGCTGCTCAAGCCGGCGACGCTGCCGCGCACCACCAGCGGCAAGGTGCAGCGCCGCGCCTGCCGCGAGCGCTACCTTGCCGGGGCGCTCGAGGTGGTGGCCGAGCTGGTGCGCGGCGACCTCCCCGAGCTCAGCGCCGAGGCCGCGCTCGACCGCCGGCTGCTGCGGGCGGCGGCGCCGGCGGCACGGCATGCCCTCGTGGCCGACCACCTGCTCGCGCTGCTGGCGCCGCTGTTCGGCGCGCTGGAGAAGGCCGCCGCAGCCGCCACGCCGCTCGTTGCCGTGGGCCTCGACTCCCTGCAGGCGGTGGACCTGCAGCAGCGGCTCGCCCGCGAGCTCGGCGTCACGCTCCCCCTCGACCTGCTGCTCGCCGCCGACACCACCGTCGAGCGGCTGGCGGAGGTGGCGGCTCGCCTCGTTGTCGAGGAGGGCGCGCCAGCCGCCCCGGAGGCCTCGCCGGCGGCGACCGTTCCGCGCCCGGGCGCGCTCTCGCGCAACCAGCTCGCGCTCTGGTTCCTGCAACGCCTGGCGCCGGAGAGCGCCGCCTACAACCTCTCCTTCGCCCTGCGCTTCCGCTCGCCGCTGGACGGCGAGGCGCTGCGGCGGGCCTTTGCGACCCTGTGGCGGCGGCACGGTGCCCTGCGGACGTTCTACCCCGCGGTCGGCGGCACCCCCCAGCGGCGGTTGGCGGAGGCGCCGGAGCCGCCGTGGGAGAACGTGGAGCTCGGCGAGCGCAACGGGCGCGAGCTCAGCGAGCACCTGGCGATCGAGGCCCACCGGCCGTTCCGTCTCGAGGAGCGACCGCCGCTGCGGCTGCGCCTTGTCTCCTGTCGCCGCACCGTCGTGCTGCAGCTCGTCGTCCACCACATCGCCGTCGACTTCTGGTCGCTCGCTCTCCTCCTCGACGAGCTCAGCGTCGAGTACGCGGCGGCGCGCGGCGTGCCGCTCCCGGACGTGCCGCGGCTGCCGGCGGTCCCGTACGACGCCTTCGTGGCCTGGCAGGAGCGGCTCCTCGACGGCCCGCGGGCGGCCGCCCTCGAGGCCTCCTGGCGCGACCAGCTCGGTGGCGCTCCCCTCGCCCTCGAGCTGCCCACCGACCGGCCGCGCCCCGCGGTGCAGACCCACGCCGGAGGCGTGCATTCCCTGGCGCTCGACGCGCCTCTGACGCGGCGGCTGCGGCGGCTGGCGCGCGATAGCGGCACGACGCTCCACACCCTGCTGCTCGCCGCCTTCCAACTCCTACTCCACCGCTGGAGCGGCCAGCGCCAGGTGGTGGTCGGTACGCCGGCGGCGGGGCGCAGTGCGCCCGCCAGCGAGGCAACCGTCGGGTACTTCGTCAACCCGCTGCCGCTGCTCGCGGACTTCGGCGGCGACCCCAGCTTCCGGGCCCACCTCGCGCGCACGCGGGAGGCGATGCTGCGCGCCCTCGCCCACCAGGACTACCCCTTCCAGCTGCTCGTCGAGCGGCTGGCGCCGGCGCGCGATCCCAGTCGCTCGCCGCTCTTCCAGGCGATGTTCGCCCTCCAACGGCCGCCCTCGTCTCTGCAAGGCCTCGCCGCCCTGGCGCTGCGCGAGGGAGGCACGCGGATCGACCTGCGCGGGCTGCGCTGCGAGGCGGTGGCCCTGCCCTGGCGCGCCGCGCAGCTCGACCTCAACCTCACCTTCGCCGAGATCGAAAGCGAGGGGGTCGCCGATGGCGCCGGGGAGCTGCGAGGCACGCTCGAGTACAACCGCGACCTCTTCGACGCCGCCACGGCGGCGCGGCTCGCCGGCTCCTACCGCGTGCTGCTCGCCGCGGCGGTGGCCGATGCGGACCGCCGGGTCTCCTCGCTGCCCCTCCTCACGACGGAGGAGCGGCGGCGGTTGGTGGCCGCCGGCGGCGAGGCGCGGGCGGCGACCGGGGCGGGCGCAGGCGACGAGCTGCTCCACCGCCTGGTCGACCTCCCGGCCGCGCGCACGCCGGGGGCCACGGCGGTCGTTTGTGGCGACGAGCGGCTCAGCTACGGCGAGCTCGACGAGCGATCAGCGACGCTCGCCGGCCGCCTGCGTGAGGCAGGCGTCGGCCCGGAGGTGGTCGTCGGGCTCTGCGCCGAGCGTTCGGCGGCGCTGGTCGTGGGTCTGCTGGCGATCCTCAGGGCGGGCGGCGTCTACCTGCCCCTCGATCCGGCCTTCCCGCGCGAGCGCCTGGCCTTCATGCTGCGCGACTCCGGCGCCGCAGTCCTGCTCGGCGACGACTCGGTCGCCGAGCTCGACCTCGCGGGCGAAGTGAGCCTGCGAGTCCTGCGTCTCGACGGAGACATCGATGGCCAGGCGCCGGAGGCGCCGGCAGCAGGGGCGCGGCGCGATTCCGATTCCGATCCCGATCCCGATCCCGATCCCGATCCCGATCCCGATCCCGATCCCGACAACCTCGCCTACCTGCTCTACACCTCGGGCTCCACCGGGCGGCCGAAGGGAGTCGCGATCACCCACCGCGCCGCTGCCAACTTCCTGCGCGCGATGCGACGCCGACCCGGGATGACCGCGAATGACGTCCTGCTGGCGGTGACCACGGTGTCGTTCGACATCAGCCTGCTCGAGCTGCTGCTGCCGCTCACCGCCGGTGCTCAGGTCGTGCTCGCCAGCCGTGACGACGCCGCCGACGGACGCCGCCTGCTGGCGCTCTGCCGCGACCGCGAGGTCACCTGCCTGCAGGCGACCCCCACCACCTGGCGCCTGCTGCTCGACGCCGGTGGCGACCGGCTCGCGGGCCTCACCGCGCTCTGCGGCGGCGAAGCACTGCCGCCGGGGCTCGCCGGCGAGCTGCTGCGCCGCGGCGCGCG
The DNA here is from genome assembly GCA_963837455.1 of Thermoanaerobaculia bacterium. Taxonomy (GTDB): domain Bacteria; phylum Acidobacteriota; class Thermoanaerobaculia; order Multivoradales; family JAIOJS01; genus DASYQD01. Next base: position 2,099,137 of record CAWINM010000001.1, read on the forward strand.
GGTGTGGAACCTCTACGGCCCCACCGAGACCACCATCTGGTCCACCAGCCGGCCGGTGGAGACACCGGCTCCGGACGCCGCCGCCGAGCCGATCGGCAGTCCCGTCGAGCGCACCACCGCCCACGTGCTCGACGCTCGCCTCGAGCCGGTGCCGATCGGCGTGGCCGGCGAGCTGTACCTGGGCGGGCTCGGGGTCGCTCGCGGCTACCGTGGCCGCGCCCGGCTCACCGCCGAGCGCTTCCTCCCCGACCCGTACTCGCCGTTGCCGGGCGCGCGTCTCTACCGCACCGGCGACCGTGTGCGCCGCCGGGCCGACGGCGCCCTCGAGTTCCTCGGCCGCGCCGACCAGCAGCTCAAGGTGCGCGGCTTCCGCGTCGAGCCCGCGGAGGTCGAGGCGGCGCTGGCGGCGCACCCGCAGGTGCGCGCCTGCGCGGTGGTGGCGCGGCCCGATCCGGCCGGCGCGCTGCGGCTGGTGGCGTACGTCGTCGGCAGCGTGGAGGAGGGCGGTCGCGAGCTGCGCCGCTTCCTCGGTGAGCGGCTTCCCGCGTACCTGGTGCCGTCGCTCTTCGTCTCCCTCGCGACGCTGCCGCTCACCGCCAACGGCAAGGTGGACCGTGCCGCCCTGCCGGCGCCGGAGGTCGGCGCGGACGGCGAGGGCAGTACGCGCACGGCGCCGCGCAACGCGACCGAGGCGGAGCTGCTGGCGCTGGTGGCGGCGGTGCTCGGGCGCGACCCGTCGACGCTCGGCGTCGACGACGACTTCTTCGCTCTCGGCGGGCACTCGCTGCTGGCGGCGCAGCTCGCGGTGCGGGCCAGCGAGGCGTTGGCGGGGGCGGTGGCGGTGGGAGACGTCTTCACGGCGCCGACGGTGGCGGCGCTGGCGGCGCGCCTCGGGCGGCAGGGGCCGGTGACGGAAGCGGTGCCGCCGCCCCCGCAACCCGCCCAACGGCCGGCGCTGCCGCCGCTCTCCTTCGCGCAGCAGCGGCTCTTCTTCCTGGAGGCGATGGCCGAGGGGGGCACCGCCTACAACATGACCGGCGCGCTGAGCCTCGACGGCCCGCTGCGACCGCCGGCGCTGCACCGGGGGCTGGCGGCGCTGGTGGCGCGCCACGAGGCGCTGCGCACCCACCTGCGGTCGGACGCCGGCAGGCCGGTGCAGGTGGTGACGGCGCCCGCCGCCGTGCCGCTGCCGTTCGTCGACCTCGAGGCCCTGCCGCCGTCGCGGCGCGAGGCTGAGGTCGAGCGCTGGACGGCCGCCGAGGCGCGCCGCCGCTTCGACCTCGAGCGGGAGCTGCCGCTGCGCGCCGCGCTGCTGCGGATGGAGGGCGACGCGCACGTGCTGGTGCTGAGCGTCCACCACGTGGCGGCCGACGCCGCCTCGGTGGCAATCCTGCTGCGCGAGCTGGCGACCCTCTACGCCGCCGCGGTCGCGGGGGAGGCCGCGGCGCTGCCCGCGCTGCCGCTCCAGTACGCCGACTTCGCCGCCTGGCAGCGGCGATGGCTCGACGCCGGGCTCGGCGAGCGGCAGCTCGCCTGGTGGCGGCGGCGGCTCGCCGGGGCTCCCGAGCTGCTGGCGCTGCCCACCGATCGGCCGCGACCCGCGGCCCTCAGCTGGCGTGGTGGCGGCCACCGCTTCCGCCTGCCGCCGGAGCTCCGCCGAGGGCTCCTCGAGCTGGGCCGCGAAGCAGGCGCGACGCCCTTCATGACGCTGCACGCGCTCTTCGCGGCGCTTCTCGCGCGCACCTGCGGCAGCACCGAGGTGAGCGTCGGCACGCCGGTGGCGAGCCGTCCCCACACGGTGTGGGAGGGTGTCGTCGGGCCCTTCGTCAACACCGTCGTCCTGCGCACCGAGCTCGCAGGCGACCCCACCGTGCGCGAGCTGCTGCGGCGAGTACGCCGCGACGACCTCGAGGCCTTCGCCCACCGGGACGTCCCCTTCGAGCGCGTCGCCGAGGCGCTGGCGCCGCGCCGGGACGCCAGCCGCAGCCCGCTCTTCCAGGTGATGCTGACGCTCGACGGCGAGCCGCCCGGTGAGCGCACCGCCGGCGGCGTGCGCATGCGGCTGCGCGAGCGCGCGCCGGTGGCGGCGCAGCTCGACCTGACGCTCGAGATGGCGGACGCCGCCGGCGAGCTGCGGGGGCTTTGCGAGTACGCCACCGACCTCTTCGACGCCGCGACGATCGAGCGCCTCTGCGAGCGCTTCGTCACCCTCGCCGCCGCCGCCGTGGCGCACCCCGAGGCGCGAGTGTCGGAGCTGGAGCTGTTGCCGGCGGCCGAGCGCACGCAGCTCGAGGCGTGGAGCGGCAGCGGGGTGGTGATCGCCGCGCGCTCGGTGCCCGAGCTGGTGGCGGAGCGGGCGGCGCGGAAGCCGCACGCCGTTGCCGTTGTGGCGGAGGACGACGCCCTCACCTACGGCGAGCTGGTGGCGCGGGCGGCGGCTCTTGCCTCTCGCCTGCGCGCAGCGGGCCTGCGTGCCGAGGGTGCCGTCGGGCTCCTCTCGGAGCCTTCCCCCGCCGCCTTGGTGGGGATGCTGGGAGTGCTCACAGCCGGCGGCGCCCTGGTGCCGCTCGACCCCGAGCAGCCGGTGGAACGCCTGCGCGGCCTGCTCGCCGGCGCCGGCGTTGGCTGGCTGCTGGCGTCGCCGGAGCTGCTGCCGCGCGTCGCCGGCTTCGGCGGCGCCACCGTCGCGCTCGCCGCCGCCGACGCCGAGGGTGGATTCGCTGCCCCGATCGCGCCGCCGAGCTTGCGGTCGCCTTCAGCCGCGCAGCTCGCCTACGTGATCCACACCTCGGGCTCGACCGGGCGACCCAAGGGGGTCGAGGTCAGCCACGGTAGCCTGGCGCAGCTGTGCGAGGCCGTCGTCGCGGCCTACGCGCTCGAGCCGAGCGACCGCGTGCCGCAGCTCGCGCCGCTGGCCTTCGACGTCGCCCTCGAGGAGATCTTCCCCACCTGGGTGGCCGGCGGCACCGTCGTCCTGCCGCCGCGCCGCGCGGCGATCGCCTTCGACGACTGGGAGGAGCTCGCGCGCTGGATCGAGGCGCGCGGCCTCACCCTGCTCAACCTCCCCGCCGCCTACTGGCACGAGTGGGTGCGTCACCTCGACGCCAGCGGCGTCGCGCCGCCGGCGTCGTTGCGACTCGTCGTGGCGGGCAGCGAGCGCGTGCTGTCGCGCCGCCTGCAGGCGTGGCGTCGCCTCGCCGGCGAGCGGGTGGCCTGGCGCAACGCCTACGGCACCACCGAGACGACGGTGACCACGACGCTGTACGCGCCGAACGACGGGCGGGAGCCCGCTGGCGACGGGGTACCCATCGGCCGGCCGCTCCCCGGCGCGCGCGTCCACCTGCTCGATGCCGCCCTGCGTCCGGTGCCGATCGGCGTCGTCGGCGAGCTGTGCGTCGGCGGCTCGGGAGTGGCGCGCGGCTACCGCGGCCAGCCGCGGGCGACCGCGGCGCGCTTCGTGCCCGATCCCTTCGCCGAGCGCCCCGGCCAACGCCTCTATCGCACCGGCGACCTCGCGCGCTTCCTTCCCGGCGGCGACCTCGTCGTTCTCGGCCGCGCCGACGAGCAGGTCAAGGTGCGCGGCTTCCGCGTCGAGCCGGGAGAGGTGGAGGCGGCGATCGCCGGCTGCCCGGGCGTCGAGGCCTGTGCCGTGGTGGCCCGGGAGAGCGGCAGCGGCGGGCGGCACGGCATGCAGCTGGTGGCCTACGTGCAGGGCGGCGGCTGCGGTGAGAGCGTGCGCCAGCACGTCGCCGAGCGGCTGCCGGCGTTCATGGTCCCGGCGCTGGTGGTGAGCCTGCCGGAGCTGCCGCGGCTGCCGAACGGCAAGGTCGATCGCCGCGCGCTGCCCGAGCCCGCTGCGGCGCCGGCGACCGCCGAGCCCTCCGCCCCGCGCACGCGCGCCGAGGCGGCGCTCGCCCGCATCTGGGCCGAGGTGCTCGGTCGCGAGCGCGTCGGCGTGGACGAGAACTTCTTCGAGCTCGGCGGCGACTCGATCGTCAGCCTGCAGATCGCCGCCCGCGCCCGCGCCGTGGGTCTGCGCCTCGGGCCGCAGCTGCTCTTCCGGCACCCCACCGTGGCGGCGCTCGCGCGCGCGGCCGAGGAGGTGACGGCGCCGCCCCTGGAGCCCGCTCGAGCGGTGCCGGTGGCGGGTAGCGCGCCGCTCACCCCCATCCAGCGCTGGTTCTTCGCCCAGACGCTGGCGGCGCCCGAGCGCTACGCGCAGACCGTGCTGCTCGCCGTCGAGCCGACGCTCGAGCCGGCGCTCGTGCGCCAGGCGCTCGCCCGCCTGCTCGCCCACCACGACGCCTTGCGGCTCACCTTCCCGTCGCCCGGTGCTGCCGCCGGTGGAGAGACCGACGAGCGCCTCCAGGTCTGCTCCGCGGCGCCGCTCGCGGCACCGCTGCTCAGCTGCGACCTGTCGTCGTTGCCGCCGGAGAGCCGGCAGGAGGCGTTGCGGCGCGCCGCGGAGGCGCTCCCCGCCGGCCTCGACCTCGCGAAGCCACCGCTGCTGCGCGCCGCCCTCTTCCGGCTGGGTGCCGGCGAGCCGGGCCGGTTGCTGCTCACCGTGCACCACCTCGCGGTGGATGGCGTCTCCTGGCGGATCCTGCTCGAGGACCTCGGCAGCCTCTGCCGGCAGCTGGCGCGCGACGAGGCGCCTGTGTTGCCGGCCAAGACCACCTCCTTCCTCGACTGGGCACGTCGCCTGGAGCGCCATGGCCGCTCGCCGGAGATGGCGAGCGAGGCGGCCTGGTGGCTGGGGAGCGACGCTCCGACCTCGTGGCCGGCCACGGGGGTGGAGGCCTCTCCGGCGCGCCCGCCCGCCGGCGCCGCCGCGACGGCCACGCACCATCTCGAGCTCGAGGTCGCCGCCACGCGAGAGCTGCTCGAGCAGGTCCCGCGTGCCACCGGCGCTCAGGCGCACGAGGCGCTGCTCTCCGCGCTGGCGCGCGCCTTCCGTTGCCGGCGCGGTGCCGCGGCGCTGCGAGTGGAGGTCGAGGGGCACGGGCGCGAGGAGCTGTTCCCCGACGCCGACGTCACGCGCACGGTGGGCTGGTTCACCAACGTCTTCCCGCTCACCCTCGAGGCTGGCGGCGACGCCGACCCGCTGGGCGCGCTCGCCGGCGTGCGCGACCGCCTGCGCGCCGTGCCGCGGGGCGGCGTCGGCTGGGGCCTGCTCGGCGCCAGCGGCACCCCCGCGGTGCGGGCGGCGATGGCGGCGGCGGGCGATGCCGAGGTCCTCTTCAACTACCTCGGGCAGCCGGACGCCGCGCTCGCGGAGCCGCCCTTCCTCGGCCTGGCTCCCGAGCTCGGCCCCGGTGTGCGCCTGCCGCCCGAGGGGCGCAGCCACCCGCTGCAGGTCGACTGTGCCGTGCTCGACGGGCGGCTGTGCGCCACCTGGAGCTACGACCGCGAGCGGTTCGCCGGCGGCGAGGTCGCCGCCCTCGCCGCCGCGTTCGACGACGAGCTGCGCCGGCTGCGCACCGCCTGCCGTGCCGCCGCGGAGGCTGTCGAGCCAGCGGCGGTCGCCGAGCCAGCGGTCGAAGACTCCTACCCGCTCACCCCGTTGCAGGAGGGGATCCTCTTCCACGCGCTGCTCGACGACGGCGCGGGTCTCTACGTGGAGCAGCTCTGCCTGACGCTCGACGGCCCGCTCGTGCCGGCGCACCTGCGCGCCGCCTTCGCCCGCGTCCTCGAGCGCCACCCGGCGCTGCGTACAGCGTTCGCGTGGGCGGGGCGCGAGCACGCGCTGCAGTTGGTCCACCGTCGGGTGGAGCTGCCGTGGGAAGAGGAGGACTGGCGCGGGCTGGCGCCCGCGGAGCGGGAGCGACGGCTCGATGAGCGGCTGGCCGCCGAGCGCAAGCGGGGCCTGGCGCTCGACAGTGCGCCGCTCGCGCGCTGGCTGCTGCTGCGGCTGGGTGAGGCGCGCCACGCCCTGCTGTGGACGCACCACCACCTGCTGCTCGACGGCTGGTCGCTCGCCAACTGCCTGCGCGAGGCGTGGCAGGCGTACGCCGCGCTGGTGCGGGGGGAGGAGCCGCGCCTGCCGCCGGCGCCGCCCTACCGCGACTACGTGCGCTCGCTGGCGGCGGCGGAAGCCGGGACGCACGAGACCTTCTGGCGGCGCGCGCTGGCCGGGCTGACGGCGCCCACGCCGCTCCCCGGCGGGTGCGTGGCGAGTGGTGCCGCGCGGGGCCCGCGCGAGGCAGTCCACCTCGTCGAGCACCGCCTGCCGGCGGTGGCCACCGTGGCGCTCGGCGACCTGGCGCGCCGCCAGCGGCTGACCGTCAACACTCTCCTGCAGGGAGCCTGGGCGATCCTCCTCGGCCGCTACTGCGGCGAGCGCGAGGTGGTCTACGGCACCACCTTCTCGGGCCGCCCCGCCGAGCTGGCGGGGGTGGAGGCGATGGTCGGCCTGCTCATCCAGACGCTGCCGGTGCGCGTCCGGCTCGCGGGCGACCGGCGCGTCGGCCCCTGGCTGCACGCACTCCAGGAGCAGCTGCTCGAGGTCGACCGTCACGGCGCCGCGCTGCCCGAGATCCAGCGCTGGAGCGAGCTGCCGCCCGGCGAGGGCCTCTTCTCGACGCTCCTGGTCTACGAGAGCTACCCGGTCGCCGCGGCGCTGCGCGCTCCCGCCGTGGAGGGGAGCGGAGCGCCCGCGATTGCGGCCGTGCGCGGCACCTACGACAGCAGCTACCCGGTGACCGTCGTCGTCGGCCGCGAGGGGGACGCGCTCTGCCTCCGCCTCAGCCACGACGCCGCGCTCCTGTCCGACGACCTCGCGCGGCGGCTGCTGGCGAACCTCGGCCACCTGCTCCCCGCCCTCGCCGAGGCCGCCGCGTCGCCCGAGAGTCGCCTGCGCGATCTGCCCGTGCCGGAGCCCGGCGAGCGCCGGCGCCTGCTCGTCGACTGGAACGCGACGGGTGTGCCACTCGATGCACCGCTTGCCACCGGTCGCCGATCTCTCGACGAGCGTTTCGCCGCGCAGGCGGCGCGAACGCCCGCGGCGGAGGCCCTGGTGTGCGGCGGCGAGCGGCTCACCTACGCCGAGCTCGACCGGCGGACGTCGCGACTGGCGCGCGAGCTGCGCCGCCGCGGCGCCGGTCCCGAGCAGCGGGTGGCGGTCTGCCTCGAGCGCTCCGCGGCGATGGTGGTGGCGGTCCTCGGCACGCTGCGCGCCGGCGCCGCCTACGTGCCGATCGACCCCGCCTACCCGGAGGCCCGTCAGCGTTTCATGCTCGAGGACTCGGGCGCCTCGATCCTCGTCGGCCGACCGCCGGCGTTGGAGCTCGCCGGGACCACCGGCGGGGCGCGCTACCAGGTGCTCGATCCCGACCGTCTCGCGGAGGAGCGCGAGGACGGCGATCGGGCGGCGATGCCGCCGGCGGACCCTGATCGGCTCGCCTACGTCATCTACACGTCAGGGTCGACGGGGCGTCCCAAGGGGGTGGCGATCGCCCATCGCAGCGCGCTGGCGCTGCTCGACTGGGTAGCGTCGACGTTCCGTGGCGAGGAGCTCGCGGTCACCCTCGCCGCCACCTCGCTCTGCTTCGACCTCTCGGTGTTCGAGCTCTTCGCCCCACTGACCTGCGGCGGACGGGTGATCCTCGCTCGCGACGCGCTCGAGCTGTCGAGTCTGCCGGCTGCCGGCGAGGTGACGCTCGTCAACACCGTGCCCTCGGCGATGGCGGCGCTGCTCGACGCCGGGGGGCTGCCGCGCTCGGTGCGCACGGTGAGCCTGGCGGGCGAGGCGCTGCCCGCGGCGCTGGTGCGCCGGCTCCATGCCTGCGGCCACGTCCGCCGGGTGCTCAATCTCTACGGCCCCTCCGAGGACACCACCTACTCGACGATGGCCGAGCTCGAGCCGGCGACCCACGGCGCCGTACCGATCGGCAGGCCGCTGACGGGGACACAGGCGTACGTCCTCGACCGCGATGGCGAGCCGGTGCCCGAGGGCGTCCCCGGGGAGCTCTGGCTGGGCGGGCTCGGGCTCGCCCGCGGCTACCACGGGAGGCCGCGGCAGACCGCCGAGCGCTTCCGGCCCGATCCCTTCGCGGGGCGGCCGGGGGCGCGGCTCTATGGCACCGGCGACCGCGTGCGCCACCGCGCCGACGGCGCGCTCGACTTCCTCGGCAGGCTCGACCACCAGGTGAAGGTCCGCGGCTTCCGCGTCGAGCTGGGGGAGGTGGAGGCTGCCCTGCGCGAGCACCCGGCGGTCCGCGAGTGTGTCGTCGTCGCTCGCCCGCCGGAGGTGGGGAGCGACGCGGGCGACGCGGCGCGGCTGGTGGCCTATGTGGTGCCGTCCGCGGGTGGCGTCGCGCTCGCCGCGGAGGAGCTGCGCCGGCACCTCGCCGGCAAGCTGCCATCGGCGTTCGTGCCGTCGGCGTTCGTCACCCTCGCTACCCTGCCCCTCACCCCCAACGGCAAGGTCGACCGGCGCGCGCTGCCCGTTCCCGACACGCTGCGACCGCCGCTCGGCGCGGCCTACGCGCCCCCGCGTGGACCTACCGAGGAGCGGCTGGCGGCGCTGTGGGCGCGGGTGCTGGGTCGCGAGAGCGTGGGCCGCGACGACGACTTCTTCCTCCTCGGCGGCGACTCGCTGCTCGCCACCCGGCTGGTGTCGCGGCTGCGCGGCGCGCACCGCGCGGAGCCGTCGCTGCGCACGCTGTTCGAGAACCCGACGGTGGCGCGGCTGGCGGCCAGGCTCGGATCGTCGTCGCCGGCGACGGTGCCGCCTCCCCTGGTGGCCGCCGCATCGGCGGAGCCCTGCCTGTCGTTCGCGCAGGAGCGGCTCTGGTTTCTCGAGCAGCTCGAGCCCGGTGGGGCCGGTAACCACATCTCGGCCGCCTTCGAGCTCACGGGCGCGCTCGACATCGCGGCGCTCGAGCATGCCTTCGCCGAGGTGGTGCGCCGCCACCACGTGCTGCGCACGAGCTTCGACGTGCGCGACGGCCGCCCGCTGCCGCGGGTGCACGAGCCCGCGGGGTGGCGGCTGCCGGTCGAGGAGCTTCGCGGGCCCGCCGGCGACCGCGACCCGGCTGCGCGCGAGCGGAGCGTCCGCGACGCCATACACGCCGACGCGCTGCGCCCCTTCGACCTCGCCGGGGGGTCGCTCCTGCGCACGCGCCTGCTGCGCCTCGGACCCGGCGAGCACCTCCTGCTCGTGACCCTGCACCACCTGGTGGCCGACGGCTGGTCGCTCGAGGTCCTGGTGCACGAGCTGGGGGCGCTCTACGGGGCCCTCGTTGCGGGTCGCCCATCACCGCTCCCCGAGCCCGTGCTGCAGTACACCGACTTCGCGCGCTGGCAGCGCGACTGGCTCGAGGGCGGGGCCATGGAGGCGCAGCTCGCCTTCTGGCGCGCGCGGCTGGCCGGCCTGCCGACTCTCGAGCTGCCCACCGACCGCGCGCGGCCGCCGGTGCAGACCACCAGCGGCGGTACGGTGGAGGTGGCGCTTCCCCCGGCGGTGGCGACGCGGCTCGACGAGCTGGCCCGGCGCTCGGGGGTGACCCGCTTCCAGCTCCACCTGGCAGCCTTCCTGGTGCTCCTGCAGCGCTACTGCGGCCAGGACGACCTCGTCGTCGGCACGCCGGTGGCCAACCGCGGCCGCTACGAGCTCGAGCGGACGATCGGCCTGTTCGTGAACCTCCTGGTGCTGCGCGCCGATCTCGCCGGCGACCCGACCTTCGGCGAGCTGCTCGCTCGCGTGCGCGAGCTGGCGCTCGCTGCCCACGCCCACCAGGACCTGCCGTTCGAGCGCCTGGTCGAGGCCCTGGGGGTGCGCCCCGACCCCAGCCGCGCGCCGCTGTTCCAGGTCTTCTTCGTCGTCCAGGACGCGGTGGCGGAGGGGCTGGCGCTGCCTGGTCTGCGCCTCCGTCCACTCGCCGACGAGAGCCCGCTCGCCAAGTTCGACCTCACGCTGGCGCTCCATCCGCGCGGCGGTGGCGAGGGGGCGCTGATGGGCGCCTTCGAGTACAACAGCGACCTCTTCGACCGTTCCACGGTGCGCCAGCTCGCCGCCCACTGGCAGACCCTGCTCGGCGAGATCGCCGCCGCACCGCAGCGGCGCGTTGGTGCGTTCTCGCTGCTCACCCGCGGCGAACGGCAGCTGGCGCGGGTCGAGGTTGCGCCGGAGTCGCTCCCACTGGCCGTCGCCGCCGCGTGCGTCCACCGCGGCATCTGGGCAGCCGCGGATCGGGCTCCCTCCGCCCCGGCGCTCGAAGCGTTCGGCCCCGGAGGGCGTCCCCTCGCCTACGGCGAGCTGCGCGAGCGGACGCGCCGGCTCGGCCGCCGGTTGCGACGGCTCGGCGTCGGGCCCGAGGTGCGCGTGGCCTCTCTCTGCGAGCCCACGCTCGACCTCCCGTTGGCTCTCCTCGGCATCCTCGAGGCTGGCGGCGTCTACGTACCGGTCGACCCCGACGAGCCGCCGGCGCGGCGCGCCGCCTTGCTCCGCGACTCGGGGGCGCGGCTGGTGGTGAGCGCCGCGCACCTCACCGAACGCGTGGCGGTCGAAGGGCTGCCGGTGGTCTTCCTCGACGAGCTCGCCGACGGCGAAGCGAGTGCCGACCCGACGCCCGCCGCCGACGCCGGTGCGGACGATGCCGACCCACGCAACCTCGCCTACGTGCTCTACACGTCGGGCTCGACGGGGACGCCGAAGGGCGTTGCGGTCGCCCACCAGGCGCTCGTCGACCACTGCTGGCGCGTCGGCGCCCACTACGGCCTGACGGCGGGTGACCGCGTGCTCGCCTTCGCCTCACCCGGGTTCGACCCCTCGCTCGAGCAGGTGCTGGCGCCACTGCTGCGGGGCGCCACGGTGGTGCTGCGTGGCGCGGAGCTGTGGGCGCCGGCGGACTTCACGGGCCGGCTCGCGACGCTGCGACCGACGGTGGTCAACCTGCCGCCGCTCTACTGGCAGGAGTGGCTGCGCGCCCTTGCCGTCGCCGCGGACGGTGACGTTGCCGGCGCCGCGCTGGCGTCGTTGCGCCTGCTGATCGTCGGCGGCGACGTGCTGCCGACCGCCGCGCTGGCGCTCTGGCGACGGCTCGCCGGGGGGCCGTTCCCCGCCCTGGCGGCGGTACGGCTGCTCAACGCCTACGGCCCCACCGAGGCCACGGTCACCGCACTCACGGAGCGGGTCAGCGCCTTCGAGGCTTCGGCGGGCATCGGCCAACCGCTTGCCGGGCGCCGCGCCTACGTCCTCGACCGCGATGGTCGTCCGGCACCTGGGCGGGCGCCGGGGGAGCTGCACCTCGGCGGCTGCCTCGCCCGTGGCTACCTCGGGCGCCCCGCCCTCACCGCCGAGCGGTTCGTTCCCGACCCCTTCGCGGCGGAACCCGGCGCCCGTCTCTACCGCACCGGCGACCTCGTCCGCCGTCAGGCGCACGGCGCCCTCGAGTTCGTCGGCCGCCGCGACGAGCAGGTCAAGCTGCGCGGCGCGCGCGTCGAGCCGCTCGAGGTGCAGTCGGCGCTCGAGGGCCACCCCGGCGTGCTCGAGTGCGCGGTGGTCGCGCGCCACCAGCGTCCGGCGTCCGCGCCGGAGGGCAGAGCGGATCGGACGGCGCTCGCCGCCTACTTCGTCGCCGCCGACGGCACGCCGGGAGCGACCGCGCTCGCGAGCTACGCGCGCGAGCGTCTCCCCGCCTTCATGCTGCCGACGTGGTTCATCCCCCTGCCGGCGATCCCCCGCACCGCTTCGGGGAAGGTGGACCGCCGGGCGCTTCCGGCACCTCCGGAAGACCCCGCCGCACCGTCGGACGAGCGGCCGCAGACGCCGATGGAGGAGCTGGTCGCCGGCCTCTGGCGCGACCTCCTGGGGGTCGAGGAGGTCGGACGCGGCGATGGGTTCTTTGCCCGCGGCGGGCACTCGCTGCTCGCGGCGCAGCTGGTGTCGCGCCTGCGCGAGGCTTGCGGCGTCGAGCTGCCCCTGCGGGCCGTGTTCGAGGCGCCGCTGCTCTCCGAGCTGGCGCTGCGCGTGGAGGAGGCGACGCGCCGGGCGCTGGCTCCGCTGCCCCCCGTCGAGCCGGTGGGGCGCGAGGTGGCGCCGCCGCTCTCCTTCGCGCAGGAGCGGCTCTGGCTGCTCGACCGGCTGGAGGGTGCCTCCGCCGCCTACAGCCTGCCGGTGGCGCTGCGGTTGGCGGGCCCTCTCGACGCCAGCGCGCTGGCGCACAGCCTCGAGGACCTGGTTCGTCGCCACGAGGTGCTGCGCACCAGCTTCGCCGAGACGGCCGCCGGGCCGGTGCAGGTGGTCGCCACGCCCGGCCCCTTCATTCTGCCGGTCGTCGACCTTTGTGCGCTCGGCAGCGCCGGTGCGCAGCGCGCGGCAGAGGAGGTGCTGCGAGGCGAGGCCGCGCAGCCGTTCGATCTCGCCCGCGGGCCGCTGCTGCGCGCACGGCTGCTGCGTCTCGCCGCGGAGCGGCACCTGCTGCTCGTCAACCTCCACCATGCCGTCTCCGACGCCTGGTCGGCGGCGCTGCTGGTGCGCGAGCTGGGGCAGGGCTACGCGGCCCATCGCGCCGGGGCGCCGCGTTGCGAGCCGCCGCCGGTGCTGCAGTACGCGGACTACGCGTCCTGGCAGCGGCGCTGGCTCGCCGCGGGCGCCGCCGAGGCGCAAGCCGCGTACTGGCGCGACCAGCTCGCCGGGGCGCCGCAGGTGCTCGAGCTACCCACCGACCGGCCGCGCCCGCGCCTGCAGACCGTGCGCGGCGCCGTGCACGACTTCGTGATGGGTGGCGATGTCGCCGCCGGGATCGCGAGCCTCGCGCGTGCGGCGCGAGCGACCCCGTTCATGACCGGCCTCGCTGCCTTCGCCCTGCTGCTGGCGCGCGTCAGCGGGCAACGCGAGGTGCTGGTGGGGACGCCGGTGGCGAACCGCCGCCGGCGCGAGCTGGAGTCGCTGGTGGGGCTCTTCGTCAACACCCTGGTGCTGCGTGTCGACCTGCGCGGCATGCCGACCTTCCTCGACCTGCTCGCCCGTGTGCGGCGCACGGCGGTGGCGGCATACGCCCACCAAGACCTCCCCTTCGAGCGTCTGGTGGAGGTGCTGCGGCCCCAGCGCAGCCTCAGCCGCTCGCCGCTGTTCCAGGCGATGTTCATCTGGCACCAGGCGCCGCCGGAGATGCCCGCGCTGCCCGGGCTCGAGGTGACGCCGCGGGCGCTGCCCACGCACACCTCGCGCTTCGACCTCACGCTCTCCCTGAGCGCCGCTCCCGGCGTCCTCGAGGGCAGCTTCGAGTACAACCGCGACCTCTTCGACCGCACCACCATCCTCCGCCTGGCGGCGGGCCTGCAGACGCTGCTGCGCGCCGCGGCGGCGGCGCCCCAGCGGCCGGTCTCCGCGCTGCCGCTGGCGAGCGCGGCGGTGCGTCACCTCGACCGCGAGTGGAATGACACCGGGCGCCCGAGCGTGGCGGCGAGCGACGGTGCCTGCGTGCACGAGCGGATCGCGGCGCGGGCGCGGCGGGATGAGGCGCGCGTGGCGGTCGTCGACGGTCGACAGACGCTGACCTACGGTGAGCTGGAACGCCGCGCGCTCGCGGTGGCCCTCCGGCTGCGGGCCGTCGGGGTGGGCGCGGAGTCGCGCGTCGGCCTCTACCTCGAGCGCTCGGCGGCGATGCTGCCGGCGATGCTGGGCGTGCTGGCGGCGGGTGCCGCCTACGTCCCCGTCGACCCCGGCTACCCCCGCGAGCGCAACCGCTTCGTCCTGCGGGACGCCGGGATCTCGTGCCTGCTGGCGAGCGCGGGGCTCGCCGGCGAGCTGCCGGTGGAGCCCGGCGTGCCGGTGCTGATCGTCGACGAGGTGGAGCCGGCAAGCGCCGACGGTGGGCGTGCCGCGCCGCCGCTGCCGCACGTCGATTCCGCCCAGGCGGCGTACGTGCTCTACACCTCGGGCTCGACGGGGCAGCCCAAGGGAGTGGTCGTCTCCCACGGCGCGCTGTGCAACTTCCTCGACTCGATGGCGGAGCGGCCGGGGCTCGCGGCGGACGACGTGCTCGTCGCCGTCACCTCGCTGGCCTTCGACATCGCCGGCCTCGAGCTGCTGCTGCCGCCTCTGGTGGGCGCGCGGCTGGTGGTGGCGGACCGTGACGAGGCAGCCGACGGCGTGCGGCTGGCGGAGCTCCTGCGCCATCATCGCGCCACCGTGCTGCAGGCGACTCCCGCGACCTGGCGGTTGCTGCTCGCCGCCGGCTGGCCGGGAGAGGCGTGGCGGGCGCCGCTGGTGGCGCTGTGCGGCGGCGAGGCGCTGCCGCGTGACCTCGCCGGGCGGCTCGCGCCGCGGGTGCGGGCGCTGTGGAACCTCTACGGCCCCACCGAGACGACCGTGTGGTCGGCCGTCGAGCGCCTCGACGGCAACCTCGCGCGCCAGACCGACCCGGTGTCCATCGGGCGGCCGATCGCCGGCACCGACCTCCTGGTCCTCGACGAGGCGCTCGTGCCGGTGCCCCTCGGCGCCTCCGGCGAGCTCTACGTCGGCGGTGCCGGCCTGGCCCGCGGCTACCTGGGGCGCTCCGCCCTCACCGCGGCGAGCTTCGTTCCCGACCCGCGTCGCGAGCGGGTGGGGGAGCGCCTCTATCGCACCGGTGACCGCGTGCGCCGGCTCGCCGACGGACGCCTGGCGTACCTCGGCCGCCGCGACCAGCAGGTCAAGCTGCGCGGCTTCCGCATCGAGCCCGGTGAGGTCGAGGCGGCGTTGCGCCGGCACACTGGGGTGGCAGCGGCGGGGGTCGTGGTGGCGCCTGCCGCGGCGGGCGAGGAGAGGCTGGTGGCCTTCGTGGTGCCGCGCCGCGAAGCGGAGGCGCCGAGCGCCGAAAGCCTGCGCCGGCACCTCCTGGCGCTGCTCCCCGACTACATGGTGCCGGCGACGTTCACCGTCATGCCGGGGCTGCCGCTGACACCCAACGGCAAGCTGGATCGTGGCGCGCTCGCCACGGCGGCACGCACCGCGCCCGCCGAGGGGTTGGCGCCCGGGGCGGCGCGGCGGGCGCCGCGCACCACCACGGAGGCCTTGTTGGTCGCGGCGTGGCGCTCGCTGCTCGGCGTCAGCGACATCGGCGTCGACGACGACTTCTTCGCCCGCGGCGGGCACTCGCTGCTGGCCGCGCAGCTGGTCTCCCGGCTGCGCCGCGAGGCGGGGGTGGAGCTGCCCCTGCGCGCCGTCTTCGAGAGCCCGACGCCGGCCGCGCTGGCGGCGCGCCTCGACGCGCTGCGCTCGCGCGCCGCGGAGGTGGAGCCCGACGACCAGCCGATCCCGCGCCTCTCGCGCGACGGGGAGCTGCCGCTCTCGCCGGGACAGCAGCGGCTCTGGTTCCTCGATCGGCTGCAACCCGGGAGCGCCGGCTTCACGCTCGCCGGCGGGCTCCGTCTGCGCGGGCCGCTGGCGGTGCCGGCGCTGCGCTGGGCGCTCGCCGAGCTGGTGCGGCGCCACGAGGCGCTGCGCACCCGCTTCGCCGCCGGCGAGGACGGCCGGGTGCGCGCGCGGCTCGACGCGGCGCCCGCGGACGTGCTGATGCTCGAGGACCTGCAGGGACTGCCGGCGGAGCGTCGCGAGCCGCGGGCGTTGCGGCGCGCACAGTCCGAGGTGCGGCGCGGCTTCGACCTCGAGCGCGGGCCTCTCCTGCGCGCCACCCTGCTGCGCCTCGCCGCCGCAGACCACCTGCTGGTGGTGGCGATCCACCACGTCGCCGCCGACGGCTGGTCGCTGCGCATCCTGCTCGACGAGCTGCAGGCGCTCTACGCGGCGCGGACGACGGGCGCGCCGCCGCCGCCGGAGCCTCCCCTGCAGCAGCTCGACGTGGCCGCCTGGCGGCGGCGACGGCTCACCGCCGAGCGGGCGGCGCGCGAGGTGGCCTACTGGCGGGATCGCCTCGCCGCCCTGCCGTCGCTGGCGCTGCCCACGGACCATCCGCGGCGCCGCGTCCAGCGCTTCCGGGGCTCCCGCCACCATCTCGCGGTGCCGCCGGCGCTGGTGGCCTCGCTGCGGCGACTCGCCCGCGACGCCGACTGCACGCTCTTCGTCGTCGTCGTCGCCTGCTTCAAGGTGCTGCTGCGACACCTCGCCGGGCAGCTCGACGTCGCCGTCGGCATCGACGTCGCCCGCCGCGAGCGGGCCGAGCTCGCCGGGGTGGTCGGCTACCTGGGCGACCAGCTGGTGCTGCGCACCACCCTCGCTGGCAACCCGTCGCTGGGCGCGCTGCTGGCGCGGGTGCAGGCGGCGAGCCTCGCCGCCCAGGAGCACGACGAGCTGCCGTTCGAGGTGCTGGTGCAGGAGCTGCAGCCGCAGCGCGACCTCGCACGCACGCCGCTGTTCCAGGTCAAGGTGGCCTACCAGGAGGGCGGCCCGGCGGTGCGGCTGCCGGGGCTCGAGGTCGAGCCGGTCGAGGTCTTCAGCGGCGAGACCAAGTACGACCTCACGCTCTTCGTCGATGCCGCCGGCGAGCACCTCGAAGCCACCCTCGAGTACGACGGCGACCTCTTCACGCCGCCGACGATCGCGGCGATGGGACGCGGGCTCACCGCGCTGCTGGTGGTGGCGGCGGAGGCTCCGGCGACGCCGATCGAGGAGCTGCGCGGGGTGGCGTTGGCCGCCGCCGAGGGCGGCGCCACCAACGGCGAGCGCGTCGAGGGGTCGGACGCGGCGGTGATCGGCCGCAGCCTGGAGGAGATGCTGGCGGCGAGGCGGCGGCGACCGCAGCCCGAGGAGGGGAGGGCGGAGCGGCCAGTGACCGGTTGAGGCAAGCGCGCGGAGGACGACGACATGGAACCCGAGCCGAGATTCGCCGATCCTGAACCGGAGCCCATCCCGGTGGCGGCGGCCGTGGCAGGCTTGCGGCGTTCGCCGCTGCTCGAGCTGCTGGCCACCACCTACCGGCCGGGAATGGTCTCCTTCGCCGTCGGCATGCCGGCAACCGACCTGCTGCCCGCCGAGCTGCTCGCCGCGGCGGCGGCGCCGGCGCTCGCCGGGGACCGGCAGGCGCTGCAGTACCAGGTGCCCGGCCGGCGCCTCAAGGCGCACGTCGTCGAGCTGATGGCGCTGCGCGGCGTGCGCTGCTGCGAGGAGGAGGTGTTCCTCACCGCCGGCGCGCAGCAGGGGATGGACCTGGTGGCGCGGCTGCTGCTCGACCCGGGTGGCCGGGTGCTGCTCGAGGACACCGCCTACGAGGGGATGCAGATGGTGGTGCGGAGCTTCGCGCCGGAGGTGGTGCCGGTCCCCACCAGCGCCGCCGTCGGTCTCGACGTCGACGCCGTCGAGGGTCTGCTCGCTGGCGACGGCCGGCACCCCGCGTTCCTCTACACCATCCCCGCCGGGCACAATCCCCTCGGCTGCAGCCTGCCGCCCGACCGTGCCGCCCGCCTGGTCGAGCTCGGGCGCCGTCACCGCCTGCCGATTCTCGAGGACGACGCCTACGGCTTCCTCCACTACCGGCCGCAGCCGGCGTTACCCCTGCGCGCGCTCGAGGACCGCTGGGTGCTCTACCTCGGCTCCTTCTCGAAGATCCTCGCCCCCTCGCTGCGCGTCGGCTGGCTGGTGGTGCCGCGCGAGCTCGTGGAGCGGCTCTCCATCCTCAAGCACGCCAACGACCTCGACGTCACCAGCTACGCGCAGCACGCTCTCGTGGCCTACCTCGACACCGGGGACCTGCCGCGCCACCTCACGGAGCTGCGTCGCGAGTACCGCCACCGCCGCGACACCATGCTCGGCGCGCTCGCCGCACACCTGCCACCGGCAGTGCGCTGGAACGTCCCCGACAGCGGCATCTACATCTGGGTCGAGCTGCCGGACGGCGCCGACGCCGTCGAGCTGCTGCGCTTCGCCGCCGAGCGCGAGGCGGTCGCCTTCAGCCCCGGCGCGGCGTTCGCGTGCGGCGGCGGCGACCACGCCGACCATTGCCTCCGCCTATGCTTCTCGAGCTCGCCACCGGCGCTCATCGAGGAGGGCATCGCCCGCCTGGGGCGCGCCACCCACGCCTTCCTGGCGCGCCAGCGCGAGATCGGACGCCAGACAAGGAGCTGCCCATGACCCAGCTTCCCGCCGACCTCGCCACTGCCCGCCGCCGCAAGGTGCAGGTGCCCGACCAGCTCATCTCCTTCGAGGCGCCCACGGACTGGCCCGCCCTGCCGCTGCTGGCGCGGCCGGCGACGTCGAACGTCGACCTGGTCTCCTGGCTCGGGGCCAGCCGCGCGCTCGTCGAGGAGCGACTGGCGCGGGCGGGCGCCATTCTCTTCCGCGGCTTCGGCATCGAGGGCGTCGACGCCTTCGAGGGCGCCGCGCGAGCCGTCTGCGACGAGCTCTTCGACGAGAACAGCGAGCACCAGCAGACGGCGACCAGCAAGTTCGTGCAGACCCCCGTGTTCTACGCCCCGCACAAGAAGCTGCTCTGGCACAACGAGAACTCCTTCAACCGGTCGTGGCCGCGCAAGATCGTCTTCGGCTGCCAGCTGCCGGCGGCCGAGGGCGGCGAGACGCCGCTCGCCGACAGCCGCCGGGTCTTCGCGCGCCTGCCGGCCTCGCTGCGCGAGCCGTTCCTCGCCAAGGGTGTGATGTACGTGCGCAACTACTACCCCGAGATGGGGCTCGACTGGCCGGTGGTGTTCCAGACCCGCGACCGCGCCGAGGTCGAGGCCCGGTGCCGCGCCCAGGGTCTCGACTTCGAGTGGAAGCCGGAGGGCAAGCTGCGCACGCGCGCGGTGCGGCCGGCGGCGATCGACCACCCGACGACCGGCGAGCCCTGCTGGTTCAACCAGGCGCAGCACTGGCACGTCTCCTGCCTCGACACCGAGACGCGGCAGTCGCTGGAGGCGATGTTCGGCGCCGAAGACATGCCCCGCCACTGCCGCTACGGTGACGGCGCGCCAATCGCCGATGCCACGATGGAGGCGATCCTCGCCGCCTATCGCGAGCTCGAGACGAGCTTCCCCTGGCAGCGTGGGGATCTGCTGCTGGTCGACAACGTTGCCGTGGCCCATGCCAGGAACCCGTTCGTCGGCGAGCGGCGGATCCTCGTGGCGCTCGGGGACATGATGGGCGTCGAGGCGGCATGACGGACGTCGCCGCCGGCTTCGAGTGCTCGCCGCAGCAGCGGCGACTGTGGGCCCTGGGCCCCGGCGCGGCCGCCCTGCGCGCGCAGTGCGCGGTGGAGGTCCACGGCCAGCTTCGTGCCGCCGACGTCGAGCGGGCCCTGCGGCGCGCCGTCGCGCGGCACGAAATCCTGCGCACGAGCTTGCGGCCGGCGGTGGGGCTGGCGGCGCCGGTGCAGGAGATCGCCGCGCGCGCGGCCTTCCGCTTCGTGTCGCGGCGGGCGGCGGAGGGGGAGACCGTGGCGTCGGTGGTGGACGCCGCCTTCGACGGCGCCGGCTGGGAGGCGGACGGCACGACGGCGGGCGACGGTACGGAGGTCGCGCCGCTCGCCGCCGAGCTGATCGGTCTCGCGGACGACCGCCACCTGCTGGTGCTGCGCCTGCCGGCGGCCTGCGGCGACGACGCCACCCTCGAGCGCCTGGTCGCGGAGGCGGTGGCCGGCGTCGCCGTCGACGAGGTGGCCGAGGGGGAGGAACCGCTGCAGTACGCGGACCTGGCGGCGTGGCAGAACGGTCTGCTCGTCTCCGAGGAGACCGCGGCAGGTCGCGAGCGCTGGCGCAGCCTCGACCTCGCCGCGGAGCTCGCGGCGCCGCCGCTGCCGGGCATGCGAGCGCCGGCGGCGGGCGCGGGGCGGGGGTCGGCCGTGCATTGCCAGCCTGGTCGCGTGCGCTGCCGGCTCGCTGCCAACACCGTCGAGCGCCTGCGGGACGTCGCGCCCGCCGGTGACCTGGGTGCCCTCCTGCTCGCCGCCTGGGCCGCCCTGCTGGCCCGCCTCGGTGGCCGCCGCGAGATCGTCGTCGGCGTCGACTTCGACGGCCGTCACCACGCCGCCCTCGAGGGCGCCCTCGGGCCGCTCGCGCACTGCCTGCCGATCCGTCTCGTCGCCACCGACGTCTCGAGCCTGCGCGAGCTCGCTGGCGGTGCCGCCGCTGCGCTCGCCGCGGCCGCCGACGACCAGGAGCTGTTCTCGTGGCCGCGCGGCGGTGTGACGGAAGCCGACGGTGCGCCCTTCCTGCCCTTCGGCTTCGATCCCGCCGGCGCTCGGCGCCGCGGCGCGGGAAGCGACGGCACGGGCTCGCGCTGCACCCTCCTCGAGCGCTACGCCTTCGTCGACCTGCACGCGGTCAAGCTGGGGGCGAGCGGGACGGCACACTCCCTCGAGCTGTGGCTCGACCACGATCGGGCGCGCTTTGGCGGCGACGAGGCCCTGCGTCTCCTGCAGCGCCTGGGCGCCTTGCTCGGCGAGGCCGCGGCCACCCCCGACCGCGCCCTGCGCGAGCTCGACGTGGTGCTCCCCGGCGAACGGCAGCGGTTGCTCGCCGCGGGCGACAGCGCCCACGCCTACCCCCGTGACCGTTGCATGCACGAGCTGTTCGCGGCGCGGGCCGCGGCGACCCCCGGGGCGCTGGCGGCCGTCGCCGGCGACTCGCGGCTCACCTATCGCGAGCTCGACCGGCGCAGCGACGAGCTCGCCTGCCACCTCCAGGGGATGGGGATCGGCACCGGAACCGTCGTCGGTGTCCTGCTGCCTCGTTCGCTCGAGCAGCTGGTCGCCGTGCTGGCGATCCTCAAGGCGGGTGGCGCCTTCCTGCCCCTCGACCCGGCACTGCCGGTGGTGCGGCTGGCGGCGATGGTCGAAGAGGCCCGACCGCGAGTGGTGTTGAGCGTCGGAGACCTGGCGGTGAGGCTCGAGGCGGCGGGCGCGGCAGCGCGAGTGCTGCGCCTCGACGCGCTGGGGCCGCTCGGCCGATCGCGCTCGGCCGCCTGGCACCGGCCGGTGCGGCGCGCCAGGCCGGAGGATCTCGCCTATGTGCTCTTCACCTCCGGCTCGACCGGCCGGCCGAAGGGCACGCTCGTCGCCCACCGGCCCCTCGTCAACTACCTGACCTGGGCGGCCGAGGCCTATGGTCTCGGCCCCGGGGCGGGAGCGCCGCACCACACCTCGCTCTGCTTCGACCTCACGCTCACCGCCCTCCTGGCGCCGCTGGTGGCCGGTGGCTGGGTCGATGTCCTGCCCGAGGGTTCGGGCGTCGAGCCGCTGGTCGAGGCGCTGCGCCGCCGACCCGGCTACGCGATGGTGAAGCTGACGCCGTCGCACCTTCGCCTGCTGGCGCTGGCACTCGACGAGGACGAGCGTCGCGCCGCCGGTGCCGCGCTGGTGCTCGGCGGCGAGAGCCTGCTCGCCGCCGACCTCGAGCCGTGGTGGAACGCCAGCCGCGGGACACGGCGGATCAGCAACGAGTACGGCCCCACCGAGGCGGTGGTGGGATGCACCGCGTCGACCCTGACCTCGCCGCTGGAGCCGGCGGCGGGCGAGGTCCCGATCGGTCGCCCGGTCGCCAACGCCAGGGTCTACCTGGTGGATGCGGGCCTGCGCCTGGTGCCTCCCGGCGTGACCGGCGAGGTCCTCGTGGGCGGCGAGGGTCTGGCCCGCGGCTACCTCGGACAGCCGCGTCTCACCGCCGAGCGCTTCCTGCCCGATCCGTTCTCGGCCACGGGCGGCGGCAGGGTCTACCGCACCGGCGACCTCGGCCGGCGGCCCGCCGACGGCGAGCTCGAGTTTCTCGGTCGCCGCGACGACCAGGTGAAGATCCGCGGCTTCCGCGTCGAGCCGGGCGAGGTGGCGGCGCTGCTCGCCGCGCATCCCGCGGTGCGCGCGGCGGCGGTGGTGGCCCGCGACGATGCGGGCGGCGGTGGCCGGCGGTTGATCGGCTACGTGGTGGCAGCCGACGGCGCGCCGCTCGACGAGGAGGCGCTCCGGCGGCACCTGGCCGAGCGGCTCCCCGAGCCGATGCTGCCTGCGGCGCTGGTGGAGCTGCCGCGCCTCCCGCTCGGCCCCAGCGGCAAGCTCGACCGCGCCGCCCTACCGGCGCCGGAGGAGGTGGTGGCGCCCGCCGCCGACGCGCCGCGCGGCGCCCTCGAGGAGGTGGTGGCGGCGATCTGGGCCGACGTGCTCGGGCGCCAGCGCGTCGGCGCCCACGAGGACTTCTTCCGGCTCGGCGGCGAGTCGATGCGCGCCGCGCAGCTCGTCTTCCGGCTGTCGCGCGCGCTGGAGGTCGAGCTGCCGGTGCAGGCGTTGTTCGAGAGCCCCACCGTGCACGGGCTCGCGGCGCGCATCACGGCCCTGCGCGGCGAGAGCGCGACCGACACCGCGGCGGTGCCGCCGCTGCGCGCGCACGATGGTGACGAGCCGGATCGCGAGCCGCCGCTCTCCTTCGCCCAGGAGCGGCTGTGGATCCTCGACCAGCTCGAGCCCGGCTCGACGGCCTTCCACGTCCCGGTGGCGCTGCGCCTCACCGGCGAGCTCGACGCCGAGGCCCTCGAAGGCGCCCTCGCCGAAGTGGTGCGGCGCCACGCGCCCCTGCGCGCCGCCTTCGACTCCCGAGACGGCCGGCCTCGCCAGCGGCTGCGCGAGGTCAGCGACCCGATCCTGCGGCGGGTGGACCTGCGGGCGCTGCCCGAGCCGGCGCGGGCGGAGGCTCTCGATCGCCTGCTGCGGGATGAGACAGCGCTGCCCTTCGACCTCTCGGGCCGCAGCGGCATGGCGCTGGTGCGCGGCCTGCTGGTGGCGATGGCGCCGGGCGAGCACGTCGTCGCGCTCACGCTCCATCACGTCGCTTCCGACGGCTGGTCGAGCGGCATCCTGGTGCGCGAGGCAGCTGCCCTCTACGCCGCCTTTGCCGCCGGCCGGCGGTCGCCGCTGCCGCCGCTGCCGATCGCCTACGGCGACTTCGCGGCGTGGCAGCGGCAGTGGCTGGCGGGCGGCGCGATGGCGAGCCAGCTCGCCTACTGGCGGCGCCAGCTCGCCGGCGTGCCGCCGCTCGAGCTGCCGGGCGACCGCCCCCGGCCGGCGGCGCAGAGCTACCGCGGGCGGCACCTGCCCTTCGCGCTCTCACCGGCGACGACGCGCGCGCTCGCGGCGCTCGGCCGCCAGCACGGCGCGAGCCTCTTCATGGTGCTGCTGGCGGCGTTCGAGGTGCTGCTGCTGCGCCACAGCGGCCAGCGCGACTTCGTCGTCGGCGTTCCGGTGGCCGGCCGCACCCGCCGCGAGCTCGAGGACCTCATCGGCTGCTTCGTCAACACCCTGGCGCTGCGCGCCGACCTCGGTGGCGACCCCACCTTCGCCGAGCTCCTGGCACGCGTGCGGCGCACGGCGCTCGCTGCCTACGCGCACCAGGACGTGCCCTTCGAGCGGCTGCTCGACGAGCTGGGAGTGGAGCGCGACCGCAGCCGCTCGCCGCTCTTCCAGGTCGGATTCACGCTGGAGAACGTGCCCGTCGCGGCCCTCGAGCTGCCCGCTCTCGAGGCGACGCCGCTGCCGCTCGAGAGCGGCACCGCCAAGTACGACCTCAGCCTCTTGCTCGCCGAGGAGCCCGACGGCCTGCGCGGCACGCTCGAGTACGCCGTCGACCTCTTCGACGCGCCGACGATGCGGCGGCTGCTCGCCCACTACGCGACGCTGCTCGAGGCGGTGGCGGTCGGCGCGGCGGTGCTGCCGGTGTCGCGCCTTCCGCTGCTGGTCGGCGGCGAGCGCTTCGCGCTGGTGCACGAGTGGTGCGAGAGCGGCGCGCCGTGGGCCGACGCCGCGGCGGCCGGGCCGCCCTCGCTCCACGAGGCGTTCGTCCGGCGGGCGGGCGCGACCCCTTCGGCGGTGGCGCTCCTCCACGGCGAGCGCCGCTGGAGCTACGGAGAGCTGCGCGACGTCGTCTCGCGTCTGGCGGCGGAGCTCGCCGCAGCCGGTGTCGGCCGCGAGGTGGTGGTGGGGCTCTGCCTCGAGCGCTCGCCGCAGCTGGTGGCGGCGACGCTCGCCGTGCTGGCGGCGGGCGGCGCCTTCCTTCCCCTCGACCCCGAGCTGCCGGCCGAGCGCCTGGCGTTCATGGTCGCCGACTCCGGGGCCCGCGTGCTGGTCACGCGCGAGGCGCTGCGCGAACGGCTGCCGGCGGCGGGCGCCATGGTGCTCACGGTCGACGGGTTCGCCACCGGTGCCGGCGCGGGCTCCGGTGGCGAGGCCGACGCGCGCGCCGCGGCGGGCGATGGCGAGGCCGCCGCCGATGCGGAGGCCGCGGCCTACGTCATCTACACCTCGGGCTCCACCGGTCGCCCCAAGGGCGTCGTGGTGCGCCACGGTGGGCTCGCCAACCTGCTCGTCGCGCAGTCGTTGGCCTTCGCCATCGGGCCCGGTGACCGGGTGCTGCAGTTCGCCTCCCCTAGCTTCGACGCCGCGGTGTGGGAGCTCGGCATGGCACTGTCGTCGGGAGCGACTCTCGTGCTCGCCGACCGCGAGACGCTCGCCGATGGCGCCGCGCTCGACACGCTCCTCGACGCGGCGGCGGTGACGGTCGCCACCCTGCCGCCGACGATGCTGGCGTTGCTGGTCGCCGATGGCGGCGCCCATCCGACGCTGCGTCTGTTGATCTCGGCCGGCGAGGCCTGCGGTGCCGACCTGGTGCGGCGGTGGGCGGCGCCCACGCGCCGCGTGGTGAACGCCTACGGGCCCACCGAGACGACGGTCTGCGCCACCCTCGCCACCTGCGAGCCGGGGTCGGCGCCGCCCCCCATCGGCAGGCCGCTGCACGGCGCCCGCGTCCACCTTCTCGACGGCGCGCTGGAGCCGGTGCCGCTCGGCGTCGCGGGGGAGATCTTCGTCGCCGGCGCGCCGCTCGCGCGCGGCTACCTCGGTCGCCCCCGCGCGACGGCCGAGCGCTTTCTACCCGATCCGTTCTCCGCCGTCGCCGGCGGTCGCCTCTACGCCACCGGCGACCGCGCCCGGCGGCTGACCGACGGCAGCCTGCAGTACCGGGGCCGCGGCGACCAGCAGGTCAAGGTGCGCGGCCACCGCGTCGAGCCGGGGGAGGTGGAGGCGGCGCTGCGGCGGCACTCGTCGGTGCGCGATGCGGTGGTGGTGCAGCGCACCCTGCGGGGAGGCGCGGAGCCCGGCGAGCGCGCCGCGCTCGTCGCCTACGTCGTCGCGGCCGATGGCGGCGGCGAGAGGCGGCCGACGGTGGCGGAGCTGCGCGGACATCTCGCCGCCTCGCTGCCCGAGGCGCTGATCCCCGCGCGCTTCGTCGTGCTCGCGGCGCTGCCGCTGACCTCGACGGGGAAGGTGGACCGGCGGGCGCTCCCCGACCCCGGGGAGGTGGACGCGAGGGAGCCTGCGGACGAGGCGGAGGTGGCGGCGCCGCGCACGCCGCTGGAGGAGCGGCTGGCCGCGATCTGGGCGGCAGTCCTCGGTCTCGAGCGCGTAGCCCCCGCAGGCAACTTCTTCGCGCTCGGCGGCGACTCGATCCTCGCCATCCAGGTGGCGAGCCGCGCGCAACGCGCCGGCCTGGGTGTGCAGGCGCGACACCTCTTCGAGCACCAGACGGTGGCAGAGCTGGCCTGCGCCCTGGAGGACGCCGTTGCCGCCGATGGTGGCGTCACCGCGCCGGACGCAGCCGGCACGACGGTGGCACGTGACGCCGCGGCGCCGGCGGCGGCGCGGACGATCGTCTGCCAGGCGGTTCCGGGCGTGGTCGCTCCACCGGCGAGCGCGACGGCGCGGGTGGCGGCGAGTGCGGATCCCCCGCTCGCATCGACCGCCCCTACCGTGGCATCCACGGCGGCGCCGGACGGGGAGGAAGGCGCAGCCCCGGCCACGACAGACGAGGTGCCGCTCGTTCCCATCCAGCGGTGGTTCTTCGATCTCGCTGTCGCCGACCTCCAGCACTGGAACCAGGCGGTCCTTCTCGACGTCCGCCGGCCGCTCGGCGCCGCCGTGCTGACCGCGGCGTTGCGAGCCCTCGTCGCGCGGCACGAGGCGCTGCGGCTGCGCTTCACTCGCACCGCTGCGGGCACCGGGGCCTCGGCCTGGCGGCAGTGGCTGCTCGCTGCGAGCGCCGTGGACGCGCCGCTCGAGGTCGTCGACCTCGGGGGGCTGACCTCCGAGGCCCAGCGCCGCGAGGTCGAGCGCGTCGCGGCGGGACGGCAGGCGAGCCTCGACCTCGAGCACGGCCCGTTGCTGGCGGCGGTGCTGTTCCGCCGTGGGTCGGACGCCGGCGATCGGTTGCTCCTCGTCGCCCACCACCTCATCGTCGACGCGGTGTCCTGGCGCATCCTGCTCGAGGAGCTCGCCCTCGCCGCCGAGCAGGCGGCGGCGCGAGAGGCCATCGACCTGGGTCCCGCGCCCCCGGGCTTCGCCGCCTGGGCCGCCGCCCTCGCCGCCGCGTCGGCGGCGCCGGGCGTCCGCAGCGCCACCACCGCGCCGCAGGCGGCCGGCGAGATGCTGCCGCCACTGCCGGTGGACCACGGTGGCGGCCTCGACGACGTTGGCTCGCGCCACCACGTCACGCGCGAGCTCGACGCCGAGCGCAGCCGTCTCCTGCTCGCCAATGCGCGCGGCAACGGCAGCCCGGGGCGCAACCGGGTCGAGGTGATGGTGCTGGCGGCGCTCGCTGCCGCGTTGCGGCGCTGGACGGGCGCGAGCGCCCACCGCGTCGACGTCGAGAGCCACGGCCGCGTCCCCGTTGCCGGCGTCGATCCCTCGCGCACGGTGGGCTGGCTGACGGCGCTGCACAGGGTGACGCTCCGCTGCGAGGAGGGGTGGAGTGCGGCAGGGGCGCTCGCCGCCGTCGAGAAATCGATGGCAGCGGCGGTCGCGCCCGGGCCTGGCGCCTGGCAACCTCCCGCCAACGCTTCGCCGCGCGCCGAGATCTCCTTCAACTACCTCGGGCGGCTCGACCGCGCCCTCGACGACAGCGGACCGTTCGCCGTCGTCGCCAACGCCGAGCTCGGCCCCACGGCGAGCCCGCGCTCCGCGCGCCCGCACCTGCTGGAGGTGGAGGCGATGGTGCGCGACGGTCTCCTGGAGCTCGGCTGGGCCTACAGCGAGAACCGGCACCGCGCCGCCACCATCGAGGCGCTGGCGGCGAGCTGCCTGCGCGAGCTCGCGGCGCTCGTCGACGGCGCCTCGCCGAGGGCGGGCAAGACGGCGATCGCGGCGGCGGACTCTGCGCCGGCGGCGGGCATCGAGGCGGTGTTCCCGCTCTCGCCCATGCAGGAGGGGATGCTCTTCCACAGCCTGCGGAGCCCCGGCGCGGGAGCCTACGTCGGGCAGGTGAGCTGCCTCGTCCCCGGCACTGTCGACGGCGAGGTCCTGGAGGCGGCGTGGAGCGCCCTCACCCGCCGCCACCAGGCGTTGCGCACGGCGCTGTCGTGGGAGGGGCATGAGCGTCCGCTGCAGATGGTGCGTCGCGACGTGCCGGCGGCATTCGAGCGGCACGACTGGCGCGCCATCGCGGTCGAGCAGGAGGAGGAGCGGCTGCAGGCGCTCCTCGTCGGCGAGCGGAGACGCGGCTTCGACCTCGCCTGCGCGCCGCTGCTACGCGTGGCGTGGATCGCCCTCGCGGATGACGCCGGCGGGCCGCGCCATCGCCTCGTGCTCACCCTGCACCACGTGGTCGTCGACGGCTGGTCGATGTCCGTGCTGTTGAGCGAGCTCTTCGAGCTCTACCGGCAGCTCGCCGGCGGGAGGGAGCCCGAGCTGCCGGCGGCGCCCGCCTTCGCCGACTACGTCGCCTGGCTCGAGGAGGGTGACCGCGACGCCGCCGCGGCCTTCTGGCGCCGCTACCTGGCGGGCTTCCGCGCCCCCACGCCGCTCGGTCTGGAGCGCCGCGCACCGGCAGCTGCAGCGCTCGCGGCGGATGGGGAACCCCGTGACTATCGCGCCGAGCGCCTGGTGGTCGACCCCGAGTCGACCGCGGCGCTGCACGCCTTTGCCCGCCGCCAGCGGCTGACGCTCAACACCCTGGTGCAGGGAGCCCTGGCGCTGCTGCTGCGCCGCTACGGCGGCGAGGACGACGTCGTCTTCGGCGTCACCACCGCGGGGAGACCGGCGGAGCTTCCCGACGTCGAGCGGGCGGTCGGCCTGTTCCTCAACACCCTGCCGCTGCGCGTCAGGGTGGAGCGCCAGCGCGACCTCGCGGAGTGGCTGCGCGCGCTGCAGGCAGGGCAGGCGGAGGTGCGCCGCTTCGAGACCACGCCGCTGGTCGAGATCCAGGAGCGCAGCGAGCTGCCGCGCGGCACACCCCTCTTCGAGGCGCTGCTGGTGTTCGAGAACTACCCGCTGGAGACGGCCCTCGGCACCGGCGACGGCGCGCCGTTCGCCGTCGCCGACGTGCGCACCAGCGACGAGACCCACTACCCGCTGACAGTGGTGGCGGTACCCGGGGAGTCGCTGGGCCTCGGTCTCTACTACGACGCCCGCGAGCTGGCGCCGCCGGCTGTGCGGCGCATGCTGGACCATCTCGTGGCCCTGCTCCGCGAGCTCGCCGCCGGCGAGGGGCGGCGCCTCGGCGAGCTGCCGCTGCTGCCGGCGGCGGAGTGGCAGCTGCTGGACGAGTGGTCCGTGCCGCCGTCGGCACCACCGCGGGCAGCGGCCGAGCCGGTGCCCGTGCGCTTCGCGCGGTGGGCAGCGGAGCGCCCCGACGCGGCGGCCGTCTCCTGGGAGGGCGGCAGCGTCACCTACGGTGAGCTCGCGCGCGCCGCCGGCGCCTTGGCGGCCCGGCTCAGGAGGTCGACCGGCGCGACGGAGGAGCCTCGCATCGGTGTCTGCCTCGAGCGCTCGCCGGAGATGGTCGCCGCCGTTCTCGCCGTGTTGGCGGCCGGAGCGGCCTACGTCCCGCTCGACCCCGAGTACCCCGCGCAGCGGCTCGCTTACATGGTGGAGGACGCCGGTCTCGCCGTCATCCTCACGCGCTCGGCGCTGCGCGGCCGCCTGCCGGCGACGGCCAACCTGCTCTTCCTCGACGACGGCGGCGACGGCGCCGGTGACGCGGGGACGGCAGCGCCCTCGAGCCCGGGCTCGCACGATCTCGCCTACGTCATCTACACCTCGGGGTCGACCGGTCGTCCCAAGGGCGTCCTCGTCGAGCACGGCGGTCTCGCCAACGTCATCGCCCATGCCGCGGCGGTGCTCGCGGTCGGGCCGGGCAGCCGCGTGCTGCAGGCGGCGTCGCTGAGCTTCGACGCCTCGGCGCTCGAGATCTTCACCGCCCTCACCAGCGGCGCCGCCCTCTGCCTGGTCGGCGCCGAGACCCTTCGTGACGGCGAGCGGCTGGGCGCGGCGCTGCGCCGGCAGCGGGTCTCGACGCTGATCGCGGTGCCCTCGCTCTTGCGCCTGCTGGCTCCCGAGACGCTGCCCGAGGTGGTCGCGGTGATGGCCGGCGGCGAGCCGTGTCCGGCCGAGCTCGCCGCGCGCTGGCAGCCGGGGCGGCGCGTCTACAACGCCTACGCGCCCACCGAGACGACGATCTACTCGACGCTCGAGCGCTGCGACGGCTCGACGGAGCGGGCCCCCGGCGTGGGACGGCCCATCGCGGGCATGCGCCTCCATCTCCTCGACGACGCCCTCGAGCCGGTGCCGGTGGGGGCGAGCGGCGAGCTGCTGGTGGGGGGCGTAGGCGTCGCCCGCGGTTACCACCGTCGTCCCGCGCTCACCGCCGCGCGCTTCCTCCCGGATCCCTTCGGCGGCGAGCCGGGCGGGCGTCTCTACCGGACAGGCGATCGCGGACGCTGGCGCGAGGACGGCACGCTGGAGCTGCAAGGACGGCGTGACGAGCAAGTGAAGCTGCGCGGCTTCCGCGTCGAGCTCGGCGAGGTCGCGGCGGCGCTGGTCGAGCACCCTGCTGTACGGGACGCGGTGGCGATGGTGCGCCAGGAGCCGGAGGACGGTGGGCAGGGGCGGCTGGTGGCGTACGCGGCGATCGAGCCGGCGGCGAGGACGCCGGAGCTCGACGCCGAGCTGCGGGCGCACCTCAGGCAGCGGCTCCCCGAGCACATGCTGCCGGCGGCGATCGCCCAGCTGGAGTCGCTGCCGCGGCTGCCCAGCGGCAAGGTCGACCGGCGGGCGCTGCCGGCGCCGGAGGCGCTCCCGCGCGGCGGCGCGCGCAGCTCCGCCCGCCCCCGGACGGCGACCGAGCGCGAGGTGGCGGCGATATGGAGCGAGGTGCTCAAGCTGGCGCCCGACGCCGTCGGCATCGACGACAACTTCTTCGATCTCGGCGGCCAGTCGCTGCTGGCGATCCAGGTGCAGAGCCGGCTCGGCGAGCGGCTGGGCCGTCGCGTCGCGATCGTCGAGCTGTTCCGGCATCCCACCGTGCGCGCGCTCGCGCGCCACCTCGAGGCCGACGGCGAGGTCGCCGGCGTGCCCACCGCGCCGGCAGCGGATCGAACGCCCCGACGGTCACCTGCGGCGCACGACGAGCAGCGGCGGCGGCGGGCTGGCGCGCGCCGCGCCAGCGATGCGGGGGAGCCGACGCCGTGAGCGGGACCGCGCGCACCGGCCTCGAGGTGGCGATCGTCGGCCTCGCCTGCCGTTTCCCCGGCGCCCGCGACGCGGCCTCCTTCTGGCGCAACCTGCGCGACGGCGTCGAGTCGGTGTCGTTCTTCAGCGACGCCGAGCTGCTGGCCGCGGGCGTCGAGCCGGCCCTCTACCGGCGGCCCGACTACGTCCGCGCCGCGGCCGTGCTCGGGGACGCCGACCGCTTCGACGCCGACTTCTTCGGCTACCCGCCGCGCGAGGCGGCGGTGATGGACCCCCAGCACCGGCTCTTCCTCGAGTGCTGCTGGGAGGCGCTCGAGGACGCCGGCTACGACCCCGCGCGGGCGGGTGTCGTCGGCGTCTACGCCGGCGCCAGCACCAACACTTACCTGCTCAACAACCTCCTCCTCGACCGCGCGGCGACGGCGGCGGTGAGCGACTTCGAGCTCAACCTCGGCAACAGCCCGGCGTTCCTGCCCACCAGCGTCTCCTACAAGCTCGACCTCCGCGGCCCGTCGCTGTTCGTGCAGACCGCCTGCTCGACCTCGCTGGTGGCCGTGCACCTGGGCGTGCAGGCGCTGCTCAATGGCGAGTGCACCGTGGCGCTGGCCGGTGGCGTCTCGGTCAACGTGCCGCAGACCGCGGGCTACCTGCACCAGGACGACATGATCTTCTCGCCCGACGGCCACTGCCGCTCGTTCGATGCGCGCGCCGGCGGCACCGTCGGCGGCAGCGGCGTCGGCGTGGTGGCGCTCAAGCGGCTGGAGGACGCCCTCGCGGACGGCGACTCCGTGCGGGCGGTGATCCGCGGCTCGGCGCTCAACAACGACGGCGCCGGCAAGGTCGGGCTCACCGCGCCCAGCGTCGGCGGCCAGGCGGCGGTGATCCGCGAGGCGCTCGAGGTGGCGCAGGTCGACGCCGATACCATCGGCTACGTCGAGGGGCACGGCTCGGCGACGCCGCTCGGCGATCCCATCGAGGTGGCCGCTTTGACCGAGGCCTTCCGCGCCACCACCTCGCGGGTGGGGTTCTGCGCCCTCGGCTCGGTGAAGAGCAACTTCGGCCACCTCGACGCCGCCGCCGGTCTCGCCGGCCTCATCAAGGCGGTGCTCATGCTCGAGCACCGGCAGCTGCCACCGAGCCTGCACTTCCACGCCCCCAACCCCGAGCTCGACCTGCCGCGCTCGCCGTTCCACGTTCCCACCGCGCTCGCCGACTGGCCGCCGCCTGCGCCCGGGGTGCCGCGCCGTGCCGGCGTCAGCTCCTTCGGCCTGGGCGGCACCAACGCCCACCTGGTGCTCGAGGAGGCACCGGACGCCGCGGCCGCGCCGGCGCCGGCGCGTCGGTTGCAGCTCCTCGTCCTCTCGGCGCGCAGCCCCGCTGCCCTCACCGCGGCAGCTGGCCGCCTCGCCGACCACCTGGAGGCAGACCGCGGGTCGGAGCTCGCCGACGTCGCCTACACCCTCGCCGCCGGACGCCGCGCCTTCAGCCATCGCCTCGCCGTCGTCGCCCGCGATCCCCGGCAGGCGGTCAGCGAGCTGCGGGCCGGGCGCCGCGCGCCGGCGCCACCCACGCGCGGTGAGGCGCCGGTGGTCTTCCTGTTCGCAGGTCACGGCGCCCAGCGGGTGGGCATGACGGCGGCGCTCTACCGCGAGGAGGCGGCGTTCCGGCACCACCTCGACCGCTGCGCCGAGCTGCTCGCCCCCGGGCTCGGCCGCGACGTCCGCGAGCTGCTGATGCCGGCCGTCGATGCCGCCGAGGAAGCCGCGCGCGAGCTGCGCCGTCCCGCCTGCGGCCAGGCGGCGCTGTTCGCCGTCGAGCACGCGCTGGCCAGCCTCTGGATGGAGTGGGGCGTGCGGCCGCAGGCGATGCTCGGACACAGCGTCGGCGAGTACGTCGCCGCCTGCCTCGCAGGCGTCTTCCCGCTCGAGCAGGCGCTGCGCCTGGTGGTCGCTCGCGGCCGCCTGCTCGAGGAGCTGCCCGAGGGTGCGAT
Source organism: Thermoanaerobaculia bacterium (assembly GCA_963837455.1). Classification (GTDB taxonomy): domain Bacteria; phylum Acidobacteriota; class Thermoanaerobaculia; order Multivoradales; family JAIOJS01; genus DASYQD01. The sequence goes on from CAWINM010000001.1 coordinate 2,131,498, forward strand.
GCTGGCGGTGCTGCTGGCGGAGGAGGAGCTGGCGCCGCTGCTCGGCGACGAGCTGTTCCTGGCGGCGGTCAACGGTCCCTTCCTCTGCCTGGTCTCGGGGCCGCCCGCGCCGGTGGCGGAGCTCGAGCGCAGCCTGCGCACCGACGGCGTCGCCTGCCGCCGGCTCGACGCCGCGCACGCCGGGCACTCGCAACTGCTCGCGCCACAGGTGGCGGCGCTCGTCGCTCGGCTGGCCGCGGAGCCGCTGTCGCCGCCGCGCATCCCCTTCCTGTCGAGCGCCACCGGCACCTGGATCACGGCGGGGGACGCATGCGACCCCGCGTACTGGGGAGAGCACCTGCTGGCGACGGTGCGCTTCGACCAGGGGCTGCGCACGCTCTTCGCCGACCCCGAGCGCGTGCTGCTCGAGGTGGGACCGGACCGCACCCTGAGCACTCTGGCGATGGGTCACCCGGAGCGGCCGCGCGAGCAGTTGGTGGTCGCCTCCCTCGGCAACGCCGAGGACCGCCAGCCGGAGCTCGAGGCGCTGCTGGCGGCGGCGGGCAAGCTGTGGACGGCGGGGGTGGCGCTCGACTGGAAGGTCGTTCACGGGAGCGGCAGGCGGCGCGTTGCGTTGCCGACGTACCCCTTCGAGCGTCAGCGCCACTGGATCGAGCCGCGGCTGCCCGCCGCCGGCGTGGCGGCCAGGGTCGAGGCGACGGCGACCGCAACGGGGGCGACCGCAGCCGAGCGCACCGAGGTGTGCCGCGAGGCCGACCTCGGCGACTGGTTCTACGTCCCATCGTGGCGGGCGACGCCGCTCGCGCCCGCGGTCGCGGAGGCGGGCAGCGGCGGACGCCGGCTGGTGCTGCTCGACGACGCGGGGGTCGGGGCGCGCCTCCTCGAGCATTGGCGCGAGCGTGGCGTGGACGCCATCGGCGTCCGGCCCGGCGAGCGCTTCGCGTCGCTCGGCGTGCGCGACTACACCGTCGCTCCCAGCCGGCGCGAGGATCTCGATACGCTCCTGGCGGCGCTCGGCGAGCTGCCCGCTGAGGTCGTGGACCTGCGGGAGCTGGCGCCGGCGGCGGCGCCACCGGCGCCGACCGCGGCACCGGCACCGGAGCTCGGTGATGCGGAGAGCTCATCGCACGGCTGCGCCGGCCTGTCGCGTCTCACCGCGCTACTGCAGGCGATCGTCGCCGTGGGAGCGCGCCGCCCCCCGAGCGGCGTGCGTGTCGCCGTGGCGGCCCGCGGACTCGCCGCCTTCGACGCCGGCGACGACGTCGAACCGGAGACGGCGACGCTGCTGGCGCCGCTGCTGGTGGCACCGCAGGAGCACGACTGGCTGCGCTGCCGCGCCATCGACCTCGACCTCGAGCGCAGCGCGGGGAGCGGCAACGAGATCCCCGCGGGGGTCGCCGCCCTGCTCGCACGTGAGCTCGAGGGGAGCTGGCGCGACGGTGGCGGTGCGCCGCTGGTGGCGTGGCGCCGCGGCCAGCGCTGGGTGGCGGTGCACGCGGCGGTGCGGCTCGAGGAGGCGCTGGAGCGAGCGGCGCCGCTGCGGCGCGGCGGCGTCTACCTGATCGCGGGCGGCTTCGGCCGCGTGGGCCGTGTGGTGTCCGCGCACCTCGCAGAGACGCTGGGCGCTCGCCTGGTGCTGGTCGGGCGCTCGCCGCTGCCCGCTCGCGAGACGTGGGAGCATCACGCGGCAGACCCCGGGTCGGCGTGGGGTGCGCCGGCGCGCCATCTGCTGCGCCTGGAGGCGCACGGCGCCGAGGTGCTGGCGGCGAGCGCCGACGTCGCCGACCCGATGGCGATGGCGCGTCTCGTCGAGGCGGCCGAGGTCCGCTTCGGTGCCATCCACGGCGTCGTGCTGGCGGCGGGGCTCGGGCGCGAAGAGACCGAGCTCCCGCTGCACGCGCTCGACGATGTGCAGCTGGCGCGGCAGCTGCGTCCAAGGGTGGGTGGCATGCGGGTGCTCGACGCGCTGTTCCGTACGCGGCGCCCCGACTTCCTCCTCGCCATGGCGTCGATCGCCTCGGCGCTCGGTGGCGCCGGCCTCGTCGCCTATACCGCGGGCAGCCTCTACCAGGACGCCTGTGCGCGCCAGGCGCGGCGCCGCGGCGGGCTGCCCTGGCTGAGCGTCGACTGGGATGGCTGGCGGGCGCTCGAGGGTGCTGAAGAGGCGCCTGCCGGCGGCGGCACGCTGGCGATGAGCCCGGCGGAGGCGGCGCGCGCCCTGCGTCGCGTGCTCGCCGCCGGCGAGCTGGGGCAGGTGGTGGTCTCCGCCGGCGACCTCGAGCGCCGCGTTCGCCGCTGGGTCTCGCCCGGGGTCGCCGGACCTCTCGCCACCGGCGGCATCGATGCTGAGGCGAGCGCGCCCGCGGCGGCGCGACCCCGACCGCTGCCGACGCCCTGCACGCCGCCGCGCACCCCGACCGAGCAGACGCTCGTCGAGCTGTGCCGTGCCGTGCTCGGCTTTCGCGAGCTGGGCGTGGACGACAGCTTCATCGAGCTGGGGGGCAACTCGCTGCAGGCGATCCAGCTGCTGGCGCGGGTGCGCGAGCGCTTCGGCGTCGAGGTCCCGGTGCGCGAGCTGTTCGCGGCGCCGACCCTGGCGCAGCTGGCGGTCGCCGTCGAAACGAAGCGAGCGCAACGGTCCGCGCAGCCCGATGGGCTCGAGCGCATCGCGGCGATCCTCGACGAGGTCGAGGGCTTGCCGGACGACCATCTGGAGATCCCCGCGGACGCCACTGCAGACGGCGTCGGCGCCGAGCAGGGAGGAGAGGCATGACCCCCATCGCCAGCGTTTCCTCGGTACCTTCGGTGGCGGACCTCGACAGCGAGGCGTTCGAGCGCGACCACTACCGCGCCAGCCGCCCGGTGGTCATCCGCGGCGGGGCGAGGAGCTGGCCAGCCTTCGGCAGCTGGTCGCCGGCCTCCTTCCGCGAGCGCTTCGCCCAGCGCACGGTGTCGGTGGCGATCAACCGCCGGGGCGCGTTCGACTACGCCGCGGCGCGCCAGGAGGCGATGCCGTTCCATCGCGCCGCCGACCTCATCCGCGCCGACCGCCCCGAGGGGGAGGTCTTCCACTACGTGCAGCAGAAGTCGATCCCGGCCGAGTTCCCGGAGCTGCTCGCCGAGGTGCGGGTGCCGCGCTGGATCGACCGTCCCGAGTGGATCGCCGCCACCAACCTCTGGTTCGGCGGCGCCGGCAACGTCACGCCGCTGCACTTCGATCGCGACAACAACTTCTTCGCCCAGCTCGCGGGTCGCAAGCAGATGACGCTCTTCGACCCCTCGCACTTCCTCGACCTCTACCCCAACCTCGACTCGCCGTTGTCCCACATCAGCTGCGTCGACCTGCTGGCGCCCGACTACGAGGCCTTCCCGGCGCTGCGCGACGCCAGCCCCCTCGAAGTGCTGCTCGAGCCCGGGGACCTGCTCTACCTGCCGCCCTACTGGTGGCACATGGTGCGCTCTCTCGACGCCGCGATCTCGATCAACTTCTGGTGGCGCACCCACCTCGTGCAGTGCCTGTGCATGGCGCCGCTCTACTTCCTGCCGGCTGCGTTCGAAGCGGGCGTGCTGGGCGAAGAGATCGCCAAGCTCGACACCCGCGGCTTCAACGGCCTCGACGCGATGGCCCGCCACTTCTGCGACCACGGCTACGCCTGGGCGGGTGCCTTCCTCGCCGCCGAGGCCCTCGCCGAGGCGCTCGAGGCCCGCTGCGCGGAACGAGCGGGCGGCTCGTCTCCCGGCGGTTTCGCCCGCCTCGCGGCGGCGGTGGCGGCCTGCGAGCGCGCCGGCAGGCCGGTCGGCGCGCTGACCCCCGGCGTGCTGGCGCGGCTGCGCGACCTGCTGGCGCGCGCCGCCGGGCGCGGTGAGGCGCTGGTGGCGGCGGAGGAGGTCGCGGCCGTTCTCGCGCGCGCGCAGGCCCTGGAGACCGCGGAGGCGGGGCGCTGATGGCGGATCGTGCCGCCGCCCTCGCGCGCCGGCTCTCGGCGCTGTCGCCGGCGCAGCGCGCCGCACTCGAGCGCCGCTTACAGGCGGACGCCGGGGCCGGTGGCGGCGCGGCGATCGCGGCCCTCCCCATCGTGCCGGCGGCGGGCGCCGAAGCTGCGGCGCCGGCGCCGCTCTCCTTCGCCCAGCAGCGGCTCTGGTTCCTCGCGCAGCTCGATCCGGCGAGCCCCGCCTACAACGTGCCGGTGCACCTCCGGCTGCGCGGCAGGCTCGACGTGGAGGCCCTCGGACGCGCGCTCGACGAGGTCGTGGCGCGGCACGCGGCCCTGCGCACGACGTTCACCGTCGTCGACGGGCAGCCGGTGCAGGTGGTGCACGCCGCCGGCGAGGCGCCGGGGCGCCGGGAAGCGGGACTCGAGCTCGTCGACCTGAGCTCGCGGCCCGCGGTCGAGCGCCGCAGCGAGGTCGAGCGCCGGGCGGCGGGCTCTGCCCTGCTTCCCTTCGACCTCGAGCGCGGGCCGCTGGTGCGCCGTAGCCTGCTGCGCCTCGGCGACGACGACCATCTGCTCCTGCTCGCGCTGCACCACATCGTCTCCGACGGCTGGTCGATGGGGGTGCTCGGCGGCGAGCTGCGCGACCTCTACGTCGCCTTCCAGCGCGGGGCACCCTCGCCGCTGCCACCGCTCCCCATCCAGTACGTTGACTACGCGCGCTGGCAGCGCCACCGGCTGCAGGGGGCGGCCCTCGCCGCCCGGCTGGCTTGGTGGCAGCAGCATCTGGCGGCGGCGCCGCGGCTGCTCGAGCTGCCGAGCGACCGGTCGCGGCCTGCGACCCGTTCGTCGCGGGGCGGCGTGGTGCGCTTCGCCGTGGCGCCCGAGCTGGCGGCGGGCGTGGAGGGGCTCGGGCAGCGGTGCGGTGCCACGCTCTTCATCACCCTGCTCGCCGCCTATGCGGCGCTGCTGGCGCGCGCGAGCGGCCAGCAGCGCGTGGTGGTGGGCAGCCCGCTCGCCAACCGCGACCGCCGCGAGGTCGAGCCGCTCATCGGCTGCTTCGTCAGCACCCTGCCGCTCTGCCTCGACCTCGGCGGCGACCCCAGCTTCCAGGCGCTCGTCGAGCGGACGCGGGAGGTGGCGATGGGCGCCTACGCGCACGGCGACCTGCCGCTGGAGCTGCTCGTCGAGCGGCTCGAGCTGCCGCGCGAGAGCGATCGCACGCCCCTGTTCCAGGCCGCCTTCACGCTGGAGAACGCCTTCTCCGCGGAGCTCGAGCTGCCCGGGCTCGAGGTCACCGCACTGCCCGCGGAGACCGGGAGCGCTCGCTTCGACGTCGGCCTCGAGCTGTGGCCGGGGCGCGAGGGGCTGGGGGGCGCCCTCGAGTACAGCCGCGACCTCTTCGACGCGACGACGGCACACCGCCTGGTGCGCCACTTCACCACCCTGCTGGCGAGCGCGGCGGCGGAGCCGGATCGGCCGCTGTCGCAGCTCGCCGTGCTGTCGTCCGGCGAGCGCCACCAGCTGCTGTGCGAGTGGAACGACGCCGCGGGCTGGGGGGCGCCGGCGGTCGACACGCGGGGGCTCGTCCACCAGCGCTTCGCCGCGCAGGCGGCGGCCCGGCCCGAGGCGATGGCGGTGGTCGGCGAGCTCGGTCGGCTCACCTATGGCGAGCTCGCGGCACGGGCCACGGCGCTCGCACGGCAGCTGCGCGGGCGCGGGGTCGGGCCCGAGACGCTGGTCGGGCTCTGCTGCCGGCGCTCGCCGGCGACGCTGGTGGCGATCCTCGGCATCCTCGAGGCGGGGGGCGCTTACGTGCCGCTCGACCCCGACTACCCGCGCGAGTGGCTCGACTTCGTCCGCGACGACTCGGGGGTGGCGGTGGTGGTCACCGATGAGGCGTCGGCCGCGGCGGTCGACGGCAGGGAACGGGTCGTGCTCGACGGCGAGGGGGCTCCGCGCGACGCCGCGGCCGAACCGTTGTCCGTTGCGCCGCCGCTGCGACTCGATCCCGACCACCTCGCCTACCTGCTCTACACCTCGGGCTCGACCGGCCGGCCGAAGGGAGTGGCGGTGCGCCACCGCAGCCTTGCGCACGTCATCGCCTGCGCCGTCGAGCAGCTCGCCGTGGGGCCGACGGGTCGCGTGCTGCAGGCGGCGTCGCTGAGCTTCGACGCCTCGGCGCTGGAGATGCTCACCGCCCTCACCAGCGGCGCCGCCGTCTGCCTCGTGGCGCGCGAGTCGCTGCTCGACGGGGGGCGCCTCGCGCGGCTGCTGCACGACGAGGAAGTGACCACGGTGATCGCGGTGCCCTCCATCCTGCGGCTCATCCCCGAGGGGGACTACCCGAGCCTTACCGGTGTCATGGCGGGCGGCGAGCCCTGCCCGGCGGCGCTCGCCGCGCGCTGGTCGCGCGGCCGGCGCTTCTTCAACGTCTACGCGCCGACCGAGAACACGATCTACAGCACTGCCACGCGCTGGCGCCCGGCGGGCGCCGACGCCGGGGCACCGCCCGTCGGTCGCCCCATCCCCGGCGCCAGCGCGCACCTGCTCGACCGCGAGCTGCAACCGCTGCCGATCGGCGCCCGCGGCGAGATCTTCCTCGGCGGTGAGGGGCTCGCGCGCGGCTACCACCGGCGCCCGCGGCTCACCGCCGAGCGCTTCCTCCCGGATCCGTTCGCCGCCACTCCCGGGGCGCGTCTCTACCGCACCGGCGACCTCGGGAGACGCCTTGCCGACGGCCGGCTCGAGTTCGCCGGACGCGCCGACTTGCAGGTCAAGGTGCGCGGGCACCGGGTGGAGCTGGGGGAGGTCGAGAGCGCGCTCGCCGCCCACCCCGAGGTTGCTCGTTGCGCCGTCGCCCCCTGGTGCGACGTCCACGGCGAGCTGCGGCTGGCCGCCTACGTCGAGGCGGTCGCCGGTTGCGCTCCCAGTGGCAGCGAGCTGCGCCGGTTCCTCGAGACGCGCCTGCCGGCGCACATGCTGCCGGCGGCGTACGTCCTCCTCGCGGCCCTGCCCTTGCTCTCGGGCGGCAAGGTCGACCGTCGGGCGCTGCCGGCCCCGGCCGCCGAGCGTCCGGCGGAGCGCCTGCCGGTGCCGCCGCGCACCGCCGCCGAGGCGACGCTCGCCGCGGTGTGGGGCGAGGTGCTGGGGATCGAGCGGCCGGGGATCCACGACAACTTCTTCGACCTCGGGGGGGACTCGATCCTCAGCATCCAGATCGTCAGCCGCGCGCGCCAGGCGGGGCTCGAGCTGACGCCGCGGCAGCTCTTCGAACGCCAGACCATCGCCGAGCAGGCGGCGGTGGCCACGGTGGCGGCTCCCGCTGCGGGGAACGCCCCGGCGGCGCGGCACGCGGAGACGGCGACGGCGCCGCTCGCCCCGGTGCAGGCCTGGTTCCTCGAGCAGGAGCTCGTGGCACCGGCGCACTGCAACCTGCCGTTGCTGCTGACGGTCGACCCGGCGCTCACGCCGCGGCTGCTCGCCACGGCGGTGGCGGCCCTGGTGGCGCGCCACGACGCGCTGCGGCTGGTCGTCGAGCGCGATGGCGCCGGCTGGCGGCAACGAGCGCTGCCGGCGACGGCGGCGGCGCGGCTCGCCACCGTCGACCTCACGGCGTTGCCGGCGGCGTCCCGTGGCGCCGCGCTCGGAGCGGTCGCTGGGCAGCTCCAGGCGAGCCTGCGTCTCGCCGGACCGCTCTTCCGTGCCGTGGCGTTCGAGCTAGCAGAGGAGGGGCGCCGACTGCTCCTCGTCCCCCACCACCTGACGGTGGACGCCGTCTCCTGGGGCGTGCTCCTCGACGAGCTCGAGGTCGCCAGCCGCCAACTGCGGCGGGGCGACGCGGTCGACCTCGGAGAGCCGGGCGCCTCCTTCGTCGGCTGGGCGGCTAGGCTCGCCACGGCCATGGCCGGCGGCGCCGGCGAGGAGGAGCTCCCGTACTGGCGTCAGCGGCTCGCCGCCGAGGAACCGCCGCTGCCACGCGACCTCGACGGCGGCGCCGCGCACCTCGGCTCCACGCGCACGGTCGTCGCCGAGCTCAACGCCGCAGCGACGCTGCTGCTGGTTCGGGAGGCCGGTCGCGCCTTCGGCACCGACACCCTCGAGCTGCTGCTGGCGGCGGTGGTGGCGGGGTTCGCCCGCTGGACGGGTCGCGACTCGCTGCTGCTGCACCTCGAGGGGCATGGGCGCGAGGAGGTGGTGCCGGGGGCCGACGTCGCGCGCACGGTGGGCTGGTTCACGTCGCTCGTGCCGCTGCGTCTGGAGGCCGACCGCCACGCCGACGCCGCGACCCGGCTCAAGACCATCAAGGAGCAGGTGCGCCGTCTGCCCCGGCGGGGGATCGGCTACGGCCTCCTGCGCCACTCGAGCCCGCGGCCCGAGGTGCGAGACGAGCTCGCGGCGATGCCGCGGCCGGAGCTCTCCTTCAACTACCTCGGCCAGCTCGGCGCGCGCGGGGAGCGTCGCGCCGGCGGCGCCTTCACCCTCGCCGGCGAGGCGCTGGGTCCCGCCGAGAGCCCCCGCAACCGCTGCCTCCACCCGCTCGAGCTGCAGGCGAGCCTCGCCGGCAGCACCCTCCGCCTGGAGCTGCGCTACAGCGAGCGGCTGCACCGGCGTGCCACCGTGGAGAGGTTGCTGCGCGGCGTGGCCGAGGAGGCGGCGGTGCTCATCGCCGCCTGCACGGCGCCCGGCGCGGGTGGGTACACACCCTCCGACTTCCCGCTCGCCGCGCTCGACCAGGGCGAGCTCGACCGCGTCGCGGCCCGCACCAACGGCGGCGGGCGGTCGCTCGAGCGCCTCTACCCGCTGTCGCCGATGCAGGAGGGAATGCTCTTCCACAGCCTCTACGACGGCTCGCCGGCGGCCTCCGAGTCGTACCTCGAGCAGGTGAGCTGCGAGCTCGGCGGCCGTCTCGACGGCGAGGCGTTCGCGGAGGCCTGGCGCCGGGTCGTCGCCCGCCACGATGCCCTGCGCACGTCGTTCGTCTGGGAGGGAGTGGCGCGCCCGCTGCAGTGCGTGCACCGCCGGGTGGAGCTGCCGCTCAGCCGCCATGACTGGAGCGACCTCGACGACGCGGCGGCGGAGCGCGAGCGGCTGCAGAGCTTCGTGGACGCCGAACGCCGGCGGGGCCTCGACCTCGCGGTGCCGCCGCCGTTCCGCATGGCGTGGATCCAGCGCTCGCCGGAGCGCGCCTTCTTCGTCTGGAGCCACCACCACGCCGTGCTCGACGGCTGGTCGCTGCCGCTGCTCATCGACGAGGTGCTGGCGATCTACCGTGAGCTGGTGGACGGCGCCGACCAGCCCGTGGAGCTCGCGCCGGCGGGTCACTACGAGGACTTCGTCGCCTGGCTCGGCCGCCAGGACACCGGCACCCGCGAGTCGTTCTGGCGGCGCGAGCTCGACGGCTTCCACCGCGTCGGCGCCACGCCGCTGCCGGGTGAGCTCGATCGGCGCACGGGAGGGACGCCCTCGTCCAGCGCCGCCGTCCACCGCCGCCTCGATGCAGCCACGGCAGCAGCCCTGCAGGAGCTCGCGGCGCGCGAGCGACTGACGCTCGGCACCTGGGTGCAGGGGGCGTGGGCGCTGCTCCTCCACCGCCATAGCGGTCGCCGCGAGGTGCTGTTCGGCACCACTTGCGCCGGCCGCCCGGCAGAGCTGCCGGGGGCCGAGCGCATCGTCGGGCTGTTCATCAACTCGCTGCCCCTGCGGGTGGCGGTCGACCGTCACCGGCCGCTGCGGCCCTGGCTCGACGAGCTGCAGCGCGACCAGCTCCGCCTGCGCCAGCACGAGGCGACGCCGCTACGCCAGATCCAGGGGTGGAGCGGCCTCCCCCCGGGGACGCCCCTGTTCGAGAGCCTGGTGGTGGTGGAGAACCAGCCACTGGCGAGCCCGGGGCTCGGCGGCGTGTCGTCGAGCGCCGCCGGCCTGGAGATCCGCGACGTGACGAGCTACATCCGCAACAGCTTGCCGCTCACCCTCACTGCCTTCCCGCACGGCGGCCTCGGCTTCCGGCTGCTCCACGACCCCGATCGCATCCCCGGCGAGGTTGCGAGCGGGCTGCTCGCGGAGGTCGAGGACCTGCTCACCGCCGCCGCCCGCGAGCCGGCGGCAACCCTCGGTGCGGTGCTGGCGGCAGCAGGACGCGAGGAGGAGCGACGCCTACACCAACGGCTCGACACCGGACGGATCGCCCAGCGCGAACGGCTGGCGCGGCAGCGCGAGACGCGACTGGCGGGGCGCCGGACCGTGACCGCAACGGAGGCAGAGTGATGAGCGAGCGACGCAGCGACACGGCACCGGCCACCCCCATCCGCCGCCTGTCCCGGGCCGAGAGGCAGGCGGTGAGCCTCGGCGGCGAGACGCTCGTGCGAGCCGAGCCGCTGGCGCCAGGCAACCCCTTGCCGTTGCTCGTCACCCCAACGGTCGACGGCCTGCGCCTCCTCGACTGGGCGCGGGAGCAGCGGGACTTCCTCGACCAGAGCCTGCTCCGCCACGGTGGCGTGCTGCTGCGCGGCTTCGCGATGACGCTCGAGGAGCTCGAGCCGATGCTGCGTGCCACCGTCGGCGGTGAGGAGCTGCTCGAGTACACCTATCGCTCGACGCCGCGCCGGCAGGTGGCAGGCAACCTCCTGACCTCGACTGAGTACCCCGCCGACCAGTCGATCCCGATGCACAACGAGGAGGCCTACACGCGCCGCTGGCCGATGCGCATCGGTTTCCTCTGCGTGCAAGCGGCGGCGGCCGGGGGCGAGACCCCGATCGCCGATAGCCGCCGAGTGCTGGCGGCGATCCCCGAGGCGGTGCGCGCGGAGTTCGCGCGCCGGCAGGTGATGTACGTCCGCAACTACGGCGAGCGGCTCGACCTGCCGTGGGAGGACGTCTTCCAGACCAGCGACCGCCAGGCGGTGGAGCGCTTCTGCCGCGACGCCGGCATCGAGTACGAGTGGCGCGGTGCGAACGGGCTGCGCACCCGCCAGGTGTGCCAGGCCGTCGCCCGCCACCCCGAGCTCGGCGAGGAGGTGTGGTTCAACCAGGCCCACCTTTTCCATGTCTCGAGCCTGCCGGCGGAGGTGCGCGAGTACCTGCTCGCGGAGCTCGGCGAGGAGGGGCTGCCGAGACATGCCCGTTACGGCGACGGCGGAGCGATCGAGCCGGAGGCGCTCGACGCCATCCGTGCCGCCTACCGCCAGGCCGAGGTCGCTTTCCCCTGGCGCGAGGGCGACGTGCTGCTGCTCGACAACATGCTCTGCGCGCACGGCCGGCGCCCCTTCGTCGGCCCGCGACGCATCGTCGTCGGCATGGCGCGCGCCCACGGCAACGCCGCATGACGGCACCGGCCGGCTTCCGCCTCTCCCGGCAGCAGCGGCGGCTGTGGGAGCTGGGGCGCGCCTGGCCGGGCACTCGCTTCCACGCCGAGGGCATGCTGGAGCTCCGCGGGCCGCTCGACGTCGCCGCCCTGCGCGCCGCGCTCGACGCGGTGTGCCGCCGGCACGAGGTGCTGCGCACCGCCTTTCCCACCGTGCCCGGCGCGTCCTGGCCGCTGCAGGTGGTGGCGGAGGCGGCGTCGGCGCCGCCACTCCCCATGGCTACCGCCGACCTCGCCGTGCTGGCGGCGGCGCGGCATCCGGCAGCGCTCGAGGCGGCGCGCGCCGCGCTGGTGCCGACCCCCTTCGACCTCGAGCGTGGTCCGCTCCTGCGCGCCTGCCTCGTTCGCCTCCACCCCCACCGGCACCTGCTGCTGCTCACCCTCCCGGCGCTCGTCGCCGACGGACGCACCGTGGCGCTGCTGGCCGCCGACCTGGCGCGCGCCCTGGCGCCCGGAGGGATCGCCGCGCTCGCCGCCGATGCCGAGCCGCTGCAGCACGTCGACTACGCGGAGTGGCAGCGCGAGCTGGGAGAGGGGGACGGCGCGGCGGCCGGCGTCGCCTTCTGGCGCCGGCGCACCGGGGTGGCCGGGGCCGAGGCAGTGGCCGTGGCGGCGCTGGCGCGGGAACCGGGAGCGACCGCGCGGGTGCGGGTGCGGTCGCTCGCGGCGCGCGGGGCGGAGCTCGAGGAGGTCGCTGCGCGGCTGGCGTCGTCGGTGCCCGACCTGCTGCTGGCGGGGTGGCAGGCGCTGCTCTGGCGGCTGGCGGGCGAGTCCGCACCGGCGATCGCCGTGGGCACCGACGGGCGCCCCTTCGCCGACCTCGAGGGGGTCTGGGGTCCGCTCGCGGTGCACCTGCCGCTGCGGCTCGAGCTCGCGAGCGACACCCGATTCTGCGATCTCGTGGCGCAGGCGGGTGCTGTCCGGGGCGAAGGCCTCGCCGCGCAGGAGCACTTCTCGTGGGAGCTGTTGCGGCGCGCGGACCAGGTGACCCCGCCGCTGCTCCCCTACGGCTTCGAGGTCGCCGAGGCCGAGACGGTGACGCCGGCAGGCGAGGTCGAGCTCCGCCTCGCCGCGTGCGAGGCTCGGCTCGAGCCCTTCCAGCTCCGGCTCACCTGCCGTGAGGAGTCGGCGGGCTGGCGGGCCGCCGTCGCCTGCGGCACCCGCTTTGCCGCTGCCACCGCCGAGGCGCTGGGCGCGAGCCTCGACGCCCTCCTCGCCGCCGCCGGGCGGGAGCCCGACGCGCGACTCGACGAGCTCGCTCGCCTCGAAGCGGAGGCCGGTAGCGGCCGACGGACGGCGCTCGCCGTCGCGGCGCCGACCGCGGTGCCCGCGGTCGCCGGGACGTTTCACGAACGTTTCGCCACCCAGGTGGCGCGCACCCCGAACGCGCCGGCCGTGGCCTGCGAGGACCGGCGGCTGACCTACCGCCAGCTCGAGCGGCGGGCGCGGCTGCTGGCCCACCGTCTGCGCGCTCTCGGCGTCGGGCCCGAGAGCCCGGTGGGGATCTGCCTCGACCGTTCGCTGGAGATGATCGTGGCCCTGCTCGCGACCCTCGAGGCGGGGGGCGCCTACGTGCCGCTCGATCCGCGCTTCCCGCTCGAACGCCTGACCTTCCAGGTCGAGGACGCCGGCATCGAGGTGCTGCTCACCAGCGGCGACCTGGCGGCGGGGCTCTCCGAGCGGTTGCGTCGCGTCGACCTCGCACTGCTGGCGAGCGAGCTCGGCGACGGCGACGCGGAACTCGGGACGTTGCCCCGGCCGGGGAGTCCTTCGCCTGCGAACGCCGCCTACGTCGTCTACACCTCGGGCTCGACCGGGAGACCGAAGGGCGTGGTGGTGGAGCACCGCCAGCTGCTCAACTACGTCGACGGCATCCTGCCGCGCCTCGGCTTGCCGGACGGCGCCGTCGCCGCCACCCTCTCGACGCTCGGCGCCGACCTCGGCAACACCGTCATCTTCCCCATCCTCGCCACCGGCGGCTGCGTGCACGTCGTCCCCCACGACCGCCTCACCAGCGCCCCGGCGCTGGCTGCCTACCTCGACGAGCACGCCGTCGACGTCGTCAAGATCGTGCCGTCGCACCTCCAGGGCCTGCTCGCCCAGGAGTCGCCGGCGGCGCCGTTGCCGCGGCGCTTGCTCGTCCTCGGCGGCGAGGCGGCGAGCGGCGAGCTCGTCGGGCGGTTGCGGCGGCTCGCTCCCGGCTGCGCCATCCTCAACCACTACGGTCCCACCGAGACCACGATCGGGGTCACCACCCATCGGGTGACGGAGGCCACCGCCGTGGGCGCAGGCGGCACGCTGCCCATCGGGTGCGCGCTCGCCCGCTGCGACGCCCGTGTCGTCGATGGTGAGCTGCGGGCGCTGCCGCCGGGAGTCCCCGGGGAGCTCGTCATCGGCGGCGACAGCGTCGCCCGCGGCTACCGCGGGCGCCCGGCGGCGACCGCCGAGCGCTTCCTTCCCGATCCCTTCGCGCCGCAGCCCGGCGGGCGCCTCTACCGCACGGGCGACCGCGCGGTGCTCGGCTTCGACGGCGAGCTGCGCTTCCTCGGCCGCCTCGATCACCAGGTCAAGCTGCGCGGCTACCGCATCGAGCTGGGCGAGGTCGAGGCGGCGCTGCGCCGCCACCCGCGGATCGCCGCGGCGGTGGTGACCGTGCGCGAGGACCACCCCGGCGAGCGCCGCCTGGTGGCCTACGTGGTCGGTCACGACGGCGCCGAGCTCACCGTGCCCGAGCTGCGGCGGCACCTCGAGGCGAGCCTTCCCGACTACATGGTGCCTGCCGCCTTCGTGCCGCTGCCGGCCCTGCCGCTCAACGCCAACGGCAAGCTCGACCGTGCCGCACTGCCGGTGCCCGAGGCGGTGCGCCGGCTGCCGGCGGCGGTGCGCGTGGCGCCGCGTGACGCGCGCGAGCGTGCCCTCGCCGCCATCTGGTGCGAGGTGCTGCACCTCGATGGCGTCGGCGTCGAGGACAACTTCTTCGCCCTCGGCGGCGACTCGATCCTCTGTATCCAGGTGGTGAGCCGGGCCCGCCGCGCCGGGCTGGCGCTGACGCCGCGCCAGCTCTTCGAGCAGCCCACCATCGCCGAGCTGGCGCGGGTGGCCGGCGTCGTGGGGCCGGCGAGCGCGCCGCCGCCGGCGCCGGCGAGGGCGGAGATTCCGCTAGCTCCCATCCAGCGTTGGTTCTTCGAGCGGGACTTCGACGACGCCGCGCACTGGAACAACTCGCTGCTTCTCGAGGTGGCGCGCGACGTTGCGCCCGCCACCCTGCGCCGCGCCGCGGCTGCCGTCGTGGCACACCACGAGGCGCTGCGGTTGCGCTTCCTCCGCGCGGCAGAGGGTTGGCAACAGACGCTGGCGGCGGACGGTGTGTCCCCGCCTTTCCACGTCGCCGACCTCTCCACGCTGCCGGCGGTGCGACGCACGGCGGCGCTCGAACGGTTGTGCGCCGCCACCCAGGGGAGCCTCTCGCTCGAGCGCGGGCCGCTGGTGCGCTTCGTGGCCATCGACCTTGGCCCCGGCGAGGCGCGCCGCCTGGTCGTCGTCGTCCACCACCTCGCCGTCGATGCCGTCTCCTGGCGCGTCCTCCTCGACGATCTCCGGCTCGCCTGTCGGCAGGCGGCCCGCGGCGAGCCCATCGACCTCGGCCCGCCGAGCGCCGCCTACCGCGACTGGTGTGCGGAGCTGGTGCGACAGGCCGAGGCTCCGGAAGTGACTGCGCAGCTCGAGCACTGGGGGGCGGCCGGCGACGCCCCGGGCGAGCTGCCGCGGGACCATGACCGCGGCCCCAACGTCGTCGGCGCCGCCGACGCCGTGACCGTGCGGCTGGACGCGGCCCGCACCCGGGCTCTACTGCGCGAGGCGCCACGCGCCTTCCGGGCGGACGCGCAGGACCTGCTGGTGGCGGCGCTGCTGCGCGCGGTCGCCTCCTGGACGGGGAGGGCGTCGCTGGTCCTCGGCATGGAGGGTCACGGGCGCGAGGCGGTCGAGCCCGGGCTCGACCTCTCGCGCACCGTGGGCTGGCTCACTGCGCGCTACCCGGTGCGCCTGGAAGTGCCGGCAGGCGACGATCCCGGCGCGCTCGTCAAGGCGGTCAAGCAGCAGCTGCGCGAGGTGCCTCGCCGCGGCGTCGGCTACGGGCTGCTGCGCTACCTGGGTGGGGAGGAGGCGCACCGCCGCCTGGGAGCGCAGCCGCCGCCGCCACTCGGCTTCAACTACCTAGGACAGGTGGACTCGCTGCTCGACGGCGACGCGACGTGGCGGCCGGCGAGCGAAGGCTCGGGGCGCGATCGCAGCCCGCGGGGGACGCGGGTGCACCTGCTGGAGGTCAACTGCCTGGTCCGCGACGGCGCCCTGCAGGCGAGCTGGATCTTCTCGCGCCACGCCCATCGCCGCGCCACCATCGAGCGGCTGGCGGAAGCCTTCGTCGTCGAGCTGGCTCGCCTCGTCGACCACGCCATGCAGCCGCGGGCCGGCGGCTACACGCCGTCCGACTTCCCGCTCGCCGCGCTCGACCAGACGACCCTCGATCGCCTCGCTGCCGGGCGCGAGCCGGGCAGCGCACGGGAGATCGAGGACCTCTATCCGCTGGCGCCGATCCAGGAGGGGATGCTCTTCCACACCCTCTATGCGCCGGGCTCCGAGCTCTACCTCGAGCAGCTCTCCTGCGCTTTCGAGGGCGTCGACGAGGCGGCGTTCACCGCTGCCTGGGAGCTGCTCGTCAGGCGCCACGCGGCGCTGCGCACGGCGGTGCTGTGGGAGGGGCTGCAGCGACCGCTGCAGTGCGTCGAGCGCCGGCCGCCGCTCCCCATCGAACGCCACGACTGGGGGACCCTGCACGCCGACGAGGAGCTGCCCCGGCTGGCGGCGCTCCTGCGCGAGGACCGCAGCCGTGGCTTCGACCTCGCGACCGCGCCGCTCATGCGGCTGCATTGGATCCGCCTCGCCGGCGAGCGCCGGCGGTTCGTGTGGACCCACCACCACCTGCTCACCGATGGCTGGTCGACCGCCGTCCTGCTCGGCGAGCTGTTCGAGGCCTACACGGCGCTCCGCCGCGGCGCGGCGCCGAGCTGGCCGCCGGCACGCTCGTACCGTGACTACGTGGTGCTGCTCGCCGCTCGCGACCGTGGCCGCGAGGAGAGCTTCTGGCGGCGCTACCTAGAGGGTCTCGACGCGCCGACGCCGTTGCCGGCGGGCGCGCCACCGGCGTCGACGACGACCGCCGAGGCACCGGCCCACGGCGAGGCGTCGCTGCGGCTGCCGCCGGCAGACACCAGGGCGCTGATGGAGCTCGCGCGCCGGCACCACCTGACGCTCAACACGCTGGTGCAGGGGGCCTGGGCGCTGCTGCTGGCGCGCGCGACCGGCGTCTCCGACGTGGTCTTCGGCGTCACCGTCGCCGGGCGGCCGGCGGAGCTCGAGGGCGTCGAGCGCATCGTCGGACCCTTCCTCAACACGCTGCCGCTGCGCGTACGGGTCGACGAGGAGGCGACCGCCGTCGACTGGCTGCGGCGGTTGCAGGCGGGCCAGGTGGCGGTGCTCGAGCACCAGTCCTCGGCGCTCGCCGACGTGCAGGCCTGGAGCCCGCTGGGCCGCGGCCAGCCCCTCTTCGAGTCGCTGCTGGTGTTCGAGAACTACCCTGTGGCCGCGGCGCTGGCGGGCGCCGACCCCGGCGTCGTCGTCGACGACGTCCGCGCCCACGTCCAGCTCAACTACCCGCTGGCGGTGGTGGCGATACCCGGCGAGTCGCTGCGCCTCTACTCCACCTTCGATCGCCGGCGGCTGCGGCCGGTCGAGGTGCGCCGGCTGCTGCACGAGCTGGCGACGCTACTGGCGGCGCTCGGGGCCGCCGCCGGCGACCGCGTCGCGGCGGTGTCGCCGCTGGCGCCGGCGGCCCGCCATCGTCTGCTGGTGGAGTGGAACGACGTGCCGGCACCCGCTGGCGCGGCGACGCTGCCCGAGCTGCTGGCCCGCTGGGCCGGTCGCACGCCGGCGGCGCCGGCGGTGGTGTACGGGGCGCAGCGGCTCAGCTACGGCGAGCTCGACGCCGCCGTCGAGAACCTGGCCCGCCGCCTTGGCGCGCTCGGCATCGGGCGCGAGGTGCCGGTGGCGGTGGCGCTCGAGCGCACGCCCATCCTGGTGGTGGCGGCGCTCGCCGTCATGCGGGCGGGCGGGGTCTACCTGCCGCTCGACCCCGAGCTGCCCGCGGAGCGGCTCGCCTTCGTGCTGCGCGACGCCGCGACCCCCTTGCTGCTCACCAGCTCGGCGCTGCGCCAGCGCGTCGCGCACGCCGGGCCGCGTGTCGTCTGCCTCGACGAGGAGGGCGAGGGGCTCGCGCCCGAGACCACGACACCGCTGCCCGCAGGCATCGATCCGCTGCAGGCTGCCTACGTCATCTACACCTCGGGGTCCACCGGGCCGCCCAAGGGTGTCGTCCTGCACCATGGCGGCCTCGCCAACCTGGCGGCGGCACAGGCGGCGGGCTTTGGCGTGCGCGCCGGCGACCGCGTGCTGCAGTTCGCCTCGCCGAGCTTTGACGCCGCGGTCTCCGAGATCGCCATGGCGCTCTTCGCCGGCGCCACCCTCGTGCTCGCCGACGCCGCCACCCTCGCCGATCCCGAGGCGCTGGCCCGTACGATCGACGAGGGGCGTGTCGACGTCGTGACGTTGCCGCCGACGATGCTGCGGGTGCTCCCGGCCGCGCGAGGGAGACCGCGGGTGGTGGTCTCCGCCGGTGAGGCGTGCACCGCCGACGTGGTGGAGCGGTGGAGCGGAGGCCACCAGCTCATCAATGCCTACGGCCCGTCCGAGGCGACGGTGTGCGCGAGCTTCGGGCGCTGCGAGCTCCCGACCGCCGCGGCCCCGGCGGCCGGCATTGGCCGGCCGCTCGCCGGCACGCGCTGCCACCTTCTCGATGCATGGCTGCGGCCGGTGCCGGCGGGCGCCGTGGGCGAGCTCGGCATCGCCGGCGCTGGTGTCGGCCGCGGCTACCTCGGCAGGCCCGGGCTCACCGCCGAGAGCTTCCTCCCCGACCCCTTTGCGACGACGCCGGGCAGCCGCCTCTACCGCAGCGGGGACCTGGCGCGCTACCGCCACGACGGCTCCCTCGAGCTCGTCGGCCGTCGCGATCGCCAGCTCAAGATCCGTGGCCACCGCGTCGAGCCGGGGGAGATCGAGGCCAGCCTGCGTCGCCACCCCGGCGTGCGCGACGCGGTGGTGGTGGCGCGCCCGCAGCCGGCGCATGCCGCCGCCGGCGAGCGCCTCGTCGCCTACGTGGTGGCGCCGCCGTCGCCCCGGCCCCGGCTCGAGCTGTGGCCCTCGGTGGCCGAGTACTTCATCTACGACGACGCCCTCTACCACGCCATGACCCACGACGAGCTGCGCAACCAGCGCTATCGGGAGGCGCTCTCCGAGCTCGTTCCCGGGCGCACGGTGGTGGACGTCGGCACCGGGCCGGAGGCGATCCTGGCTCGCCTCTGCGTCGAGGCCGGGGCGCGCCACGTCTACGCCGTCGAGCTCCTCGAGAGCTCGTTCGTCGAGGCCCGGCGCCGCATCCACGAGCTGGGCCTCGACGACCGCGTGACACTCCTCCATGGTGACGCCGCCGGCGTCGCGTTGCCCGAGCCGGTCGACGTCTGCGTGTCCGAGATCGTCGGTGCGATCGGCGGCTCCGAGGGTGCGGCGGCAATCCTCAACGCGGCGCGCCGCCTGTTGCGCCCGGGAGGACGGATGGTGCCCGAGCGCGCCGTTACCAGGATCGCCGCGGTGACGCTGCCTGACGAGCTGGTGGGCGCTCCCGCCTTCAGCACGGCGACGGCCGGTTACGTGCGTCGCATCTTCGCGCAGGTGGGCCGCTCGTTCGACCTCCGGCTGTGCCTCAAGGGGGTGACGCTGGAGGACCTCATCTCGGACGCCGACGTTTTCGAGGACCTCGACTTCCGCGCTCCGGTGCCGCTCGTCGACAGCCACCGCATCGAGCTGCATGTCCAAAGGCGGGCGCGCCTCGACGGCTTCCTGGTGTGGCTCCACCTCCACACCGCGGGCGAGCACCAGCTCGACATCCTCGCCGATGCCCACTGCTGGCTGCCGGTGTGGCTGCCGGTCTTCGACCCGGGGATCGAGGTCGCGCCGGGCGGCTGCATCCGCGCCACCGTGCGGCGCACGCTGTGCGCCAACGAGCGCAACCCGGACTTCCGGATCGAGGGGGAGCTGCTCCCCGGCGAAGGCACTCCGCGGCCCGCGCGCGTCCCCTTCGTGTGGGAGTCGCCGCACGCCGGTGAGAGCTACCGCGGGACGTCCTTCTACCGTCGCCTCTTCGCCGCCGACGGCATCCCCGTGGAACCCACGGCGGGGGCGCCGACGACCGCCGCGCTGCGGGCTCACCTCGAGAGCGAGCTCCCCGCGTACATGGTCCCCGCGACGTTCGTGTTCCTCGACACCTTGCCGCTCACCACCAGCGGCAAGGTCGATCTCCGGCGGCTGCCCGATCCCGACGGCGCGCGCCCCGAGCTTGCCGATGCCTACACGGCGCCACGCAACGAGATCGAGGAGCGACTGGCGGCGATCTTCGCCGAGGTGCTAGGGGTCGACGCGGTGGGCGCGCACGACGACTTCTTCGCCCTCGGTGGCGACTCGATCCTCAGCATCCAGGTGGTGGGGCAGGCCCGGCGGGCCGGGCTCCGCCTCACCCCACAGCAGCTCTTCCAGCAGCCCACGGTGGCAGCGCTGGCGGCGGTGGCGGCGCGGCGTGCCGCGCCCCAGGAGGCCGACGCCGGCGCGGAGCCGGCTCGCGCCGGGGAGGCCTTCCCGCTAACCCCCATCCAGCACTGGTTCTTCGAGCAGAGCCTCGAGCGGCGCGAGCACTGGAACCAGTCGCTGCTGCTCGAGCTGTACGAGCCGCTGCCGGTGGCGGTGCTGGGGCGCGCCTGGGCGACGCTCGTCGAGCACCACGCGGCGCTGCGCCTGCGCTTCACCCGCGACGGCGCGGGCTGGCGACAGGAGTACGCACCGGCAGCCGCCGAGCTGCTGCAGATCGACCTCGCGCATCTCGTGCCGGCGGAGCGCCGGCAGGCCCTGGAGGTCGCCTGCGCCGGCCTGCAGGCGAGCCTCTCGCTCGACGGCGTGCCGGCGCGCGCGGCGCTCTTTGGCTGCGGCGCCGGAGCCGACCGCCTGCTGCTCGCCGTTCACCACCTGGTCGTCGACGGCGTGTCCTGGCGCATCCTGCTCGCGGACCTCGAGGCCGCCTGCCGCCAGCTGTCGCGCGGCGAGAGGCCGGACCTGGGCGTGCCGTCGGACCCCTACCGGCGCTGGGCGGAGGGCCTGGCGGCACGCGCCGATGGCGAAAGCGGCGGTGACGAGCTCGCCTACTGGCGCCAGCTGGCGACCTGCAGGGCGGAGCTGCCGCGCGACCACCGGCTCGGCGAGAATCTCTGGGGCTCACGCGAGGTGGTCACCGCGGGGCTCGACGGGGCGGCGACCGCGGCGCTGCTGGCGACGGTGGCGTCGCGGCACGTCGAGGTCCCCGAGCTGCTGCTCACCGCGGTGGCGCGGAGCGTCGCCGCTTGGAGCGGCGCGCCCGAGCTGCTCGTCGACCTCGAGGGGCACGGGCGCGACGAGGAGCTCGTCCCCGGCATCGATCTGTCGCGTACGGTGGGGTGGTTCACGGCCCTCTATCCGGTGTTGCTGCCGGCGACGGGCGGGGAGCCGTCGGCGGCGCTGGCAGCGATCCGCGAGCGGCTGCGCGCCGTGCCGCGGCACGGCGTCGGCTTCGGCCTGCTGCGCTATCTGGGCCCGGACCTGGCGGTGCGCGAGGAGCTCGCGGCGCTGCCGCGGCCGGAGGTGAGCTTCGACTACCTCGGGCGGTTCGACGCGCTGCTTCCCCGGGAGTCTCTCTTCGGTCTCGCCGAGGAGCCCTCCGGTGCGTCCGCCGATCCGGCCTCCGTGCACCCGCACGCGCTCACGGTGAGCGCCATGGTGACGCCCGAGGGGCTGCGCCTCTCCTGGGGCTACTCGCGCCACCTGCACCGCCGCGAGACCATCGCGGCCCTCGCCGACCGCTGTCTCGTCGAGCTCGCGAGCCTGGCCGGCGCCGCCGCGGCGGGACGCGAGCGCTACCTCGCCACCGACTTCCCGCTCGTCACGCTGAGCGAGCAGGAGCTCGCCGCGCTGCCGGCGGGGATCGAGGACCTCTACCCGCTCACTGGCATGCAGGAGGTGATGGTCGAGGTCGCCCGGCGGCTGCCCGCGGAAGCGGGGGTCTACCACTGTCAGCAGAGCTACGCCCTGCGCGACCCGGCGCTCTCGCCGCCGGCGCTGACCGCGGCGTTCGCCGCCCTGGTGCGCCAGAACCCGGTGCTGCGCTCGGTGCTGCTGCCGGTCGACGGTCCGCACCTGCAGGCGGTGTGGCGCGACCTCGCGGTGCCGGTCGAGGTACGCGACATCTCGCTGGCGACGCCCACCGCGCAGGACGAAGCCGTGGAGGCCTGGCTGCTCGCCGACCGGCGGCGGCCGTTCGATCCCGGCGACCCGCTGCTGCGCGCCGCCCTCTTCGTGCGCGGACGCGAGCGCGCCGAGCTCTGCCTGGCGATGCACCACGCGATCACCGACGGCTGGGGGCAGGTGGCCCTGCTCGCCCAGCTGCACGAGCTCTACGCCGCCGCCAAGCGCGGCGAGGCACTGGCAGGGCCGGTGCGGGCCA
This sequence comes from Thermoanaerobaculia bacterium, assembly GCA_963837455.1. Taxonomy (GTDB): domain Bacteria; phylum Acidobacteriota; class Thermoanaerobaculia; order Multivoradales; family JAIOJS01; genus DASYQD01. The sequence goes on from CAWINM010000001.1 coordinate 2,153,486, forward strand.
ACGTCTTCCGCGAGCTGGTCGCTCTCGAGCGGCAGATTCGTCGCGCCGAGGACGCCGCCGCGTTCTGGGATCGCCACCTGGCGGAGCGGCAGGGGCCGACCCTGCTGCAGCGTCAGGACGAGGCCCGCTTCGAGCGCAGCGAGACGGCGCTGCCGGCGGCGCTCGTCGAGGCGTTGCGGCGCTACCAGCGCGAACGGCGGGTGTCGCTCAAGGCCGTTCTGCTCGCCGCCTTCGTCGAGGTCTGGGGGGAGCGCCACGGGCTTGCCGTGCCGAGCGTGGGGGTGGTCACCCACGGCCGCGCCGATGCCCTCTCCGATCCACTCGGAGCCCTCGGGCTGTTCTGGAACCTCGTTCCCTTCACCTGTGCGCGGGGAGCGGGTGGCGGCGAGCTGGTCGAGCAGGTGCACCGGCTGCTGGGGGACCTCGAGCCCCACGCCCTCTACCCGCTGCCGGAGCTCGTGCGCCGCCGCGGGGAGGGGGAGCTCTTTGCGGCCACCTTCAACTTCGTCCAGCTGCAGGCCGGCAGCCGTCTGGCCGCCGCCGGCGGCGTCGAGCTGATCGACGTGCGCGGCCACGACCGCCTGCACTACCCGCTCAACGTCACGCTGGCGCTGGCGCCGCCGCCATCCGCGTCCGAGGTCGATGGGTCGCTGCGGCTGGCGGCCGACTACGACACACGCCACGTTACCGCCGACGAGGTCGCGGCGATGACCACGACCTACCTCGAGGTCCTCGAGGGCTGGATAGGGGAATCCCTCCGTCCCGCCCACCTCCGCGCCGCGGCGCAAGGAGCCACCCATGCCGATCGCTAGCACGCCCATCCCGGTCGCCGAAGGCATCAGCCGCGAGGAGTTCGAGCGCGACCATTTCCACGCCTGCCGGCCGGTCCTGCTCAAGGGGGCGCTGCGCGGCTGGCCCGCCTTCGGGCGCTGGTCTCCCGACTTCCTCGAGTCGCAATTTGCCGATCAGCGGGTGGCGCTGGCGGTGAGCGACCGCGGCGGCTTCGACTACAGCGCGCCGCGCACCGATGAGGTGAGCTTCGCGGAAGCGGCGTCGCGCATCCGCGAGGACAGCCCGGAGAGCGATCGCCACTACTACCTCCTCAAGCAGAACATCCCCGCCAACTTCCCGTCGTTGATGGCCGACCTGCAGGTGCCGGAGCTGGTCGGGGATCCACGTCGCCTCACCTCGGTCAACCTCTGGTTCGGAGGCGCCGGCAACCTCACCCCATTGCACTACGACCGCGCCAACAACCTCCTCGCGCAGTTCTGGGGGCGCAAGCACGTCACCCTCTTCGACCCCCAGCAGTTCGATCTGCTCTACCCGGCCATCGACAGCGATCGCCCGCACATCAGCCGCGCCAACCTGCTGGCGCCCGACTACGAGGCCTTCCCGCTGCTGCGGCAGGCGGCGCCGCTCGAGGGCGTGCTCGAGCCCGGCGACATCCTCTACATGCCCCCCTTCTGGTGGCATCAGGTCCACTCGCTCGACCTCTCGATCTCGGTGAACTTCTGGTGGCTGCCCCACCTCGCCCAGTGCGTGTGCCCGGCGGCGGTGCTTGCGGTCGGTGAGGCGTACGACGAGGGGGTCCTCTTTCGCGAGATGTCGATGCTCGACACCAGCGGGCTCGGCGGACCGGTGGCGGCCGCCCGCCTCTTCCTGCGCGGCGGCTTCGCCTGGGTGGCGGCGCTGCTCGCCGTCTCCTTCCTCGAGGAGAGGAGGCAGCGGCGTCTCGGAGCGGACGACGGACTGTCGGCCGATGACAGCGCGCGCCTGCGGCGACTCGTCGCGGCGGCCCGCCGGCGCGACCCGGATCTCGACGCCGGCGAGGTCGGGGCCGGCCTCGACCTCGTCGCCGGGCTGGCGGCGGGTGCGGAGCCGGTGCGCCCCGCGGCGGAGCCCGCCACCCGACCGTGACCCGCGAGCGGCGCTCAGCCGCTCCCTGGCTCTCCTCGTCGGGGCGGCCCGGCGGCGCCCAGGTACCGACGCTCGGCGCGCCAGTAGAAGCCTGGTGAGAGGAGCTCGCGAGCGAGCCGGCTGGTGCCGCGGACCCGCAGGCAGGTGAGCGCCCGCCACCTGAGGGCGTCGAGGTAGGCGCCGAGGATGGCGCCCCCGGAGCGCCACCAGTAGCGCGCCGCCTCGCCGCGCAGGCCACGGATGGTGAGACGCAGCCGCTGCGCCGCCAGCCCGGGCAGCGACCGTGTCGGGGGCAGGAAGAGCAGCGGCTCGCTCTGCCAGGGGTCGAAGCGCTCGAGCGCGCCCGTGGGGAAGGTCGGTCGCATGAAGCGTCGCGCTCGCGCGTTCGCCAGGCAGGCAGAGAAGGAGAAGCTGCTGTTCGAGATCGCCACCATGTCGCACTGGGAGAGCAGGTACCAGTCGGGGTAGAAGCCCGGCGCGCGCGCCACCCCGTGGTCGCCGCGGCTCCAGGCGTGCTCCTCCGGCGCGACCAGGCCGTCGATGGTGAAGCCGAGCTCGGCGGCGGTGATTGGCTGGTAGCGCGCGAAGGCCGGCAGCACCTCGCCCGGCGAGTCGCTGCAGACGAGGAGGCGGGGCCGGTCGAGGCTCGGCCAGATGCCGTCCAGCCACTCCCGGTACGTGGCGGTGGGCGTCACCAGCTCGAAGCTCTGCACCAGCCCCGAGGTGAGGAAATCGCTGCGCCGCACGTGGATGCCCACCAGCGTGCCAGCGGCGGCGCGCAGCGTGGCCACTGCGGCCTGCGCCCGTTCCGCGATCGCCGGCGCCGGGCGGAAGAGCGATTGCACGAGCTCCCGGTGGGGCGCCAGCGCGCCACCGCGAGCGAAGAAGAAGCCCTCGAGGTCGGCGTGGCGGAACGGCCAGTCGAGATCGTCGCTGCTCGCCAGCGCCGGCTGCCGCAGCAGCAGGTAGCGCCGGCCCCTGGTGGCGGCGAGGTGCTGCGCGCGCAGCAGGTCGCGGTCGAACGGCGCCTGGCGATCGAACACCGCGCAGTGGGCGCTGAAGCCATCGCCGACCACCACCGGCGGGCGAAAGCTCAGCGGCGGGTCGGCCTGATCGAGGATGGCGCTGCCGATCCAGCGCGGGGTCTGCCAGTGGAAGCCCTGGGCGCGGCTGAAGCAGCGCAGGAACACGTACTGCAGCACCGCATTGCCCCACGACCCCTGGTGACCGAGGCAGGCCATGGTGAGGGTGGGCTCGGACGGGCCGTCGGCGGGGAGCGCGCCGGTGAGCTCGTCCCATGGCGCCGTGAAGGGGATGGGCCGCGGCAGCGCCGCGGCCTCGACGGCCTCGAGCGGCGGCCGCCGGGGCGGTGCGCCCGCTAGCGCGCGCACGCGAGCGCCACCTTGGTCTCCCAGCGCCAGGGGAGCACCGCCGCGGGCGCCAGCTCGGTGAGCGGCAACGGCTCCGCGCCCCGCAGCAGCCCGGCGCGGCAGACGCGATGATCGACCTCGGCGGCGCGGACCTCCGGGCGATGGCGCGCGACGAGGCCGCGGCGGGCGCATTCCACCGCCGTCGTCTCCGGCCTGGAGAGCTGGCGCTCGGGGCGCTCGACCGCCGCCGCCGGGAGCAGCTCCCGCGCCGCCAGCGGCGGCAGCGCCCCGCCACCGCCGGCGGGGTCGAGGTGGGAGCGGCAGGGGAAGTTGAAGGCCCGCTCGACGACCCGGCGGTCGAGGGAGGGCAGCCGGCACTCGACACCGCTTGCCATGCAGGGAGATCCTCGAAGCGCAGATCGTGTAGGAAACGGTGCCTCGCCGCAAGACCGAGCGGCACCGCCTCGGAGGGCGGTGCCGCTGGCGCTCTGGCCGTCGACTCGGGCAGACGCCCGCGCGGTCGAGCAGACACTCGCGGGCGCCATCCGCAGGGCCCACTCTGCGGGGAAGCGCTTGCGTGACATGAGTTAGCGGCGTCCGCGTCTCCTCGACGGGCTGGCCCACCTCTTGCCCTTGCCCCGAGCGGAGTGACCCAACCAACAGGAGGGAGCTATGCAAGGGAAGGCGTCGCCGGGAGACAGGCGTGACGAGGCTGGCCTCGCGGTTCTGGGGGTGGGGGTGTGGGTACTGCTGCTGGCGATGCTGCCGGCCGTCGCGGTTGCCCAGGTCGAGGGGCGATTCCGCATCCAGGGTACCTGGTCGAGCCCCACCGACGAGTTCCGCGAGCCCGACGAGGGCGGCGATCTCGTCACCAGGGCGGACGGTGCCGTGGGGGCCCGGCTCGGCTATGAGTTGCTGCTCGCTGGGCGGTGGGGCGTCGAGCTCGCTGCCGGCACGTCGCGTCACGACATCGGCGAGGGACGGGTCGGCCACGGGCGCCAGGACGTGGCCACCTTGCGGGTGACGCCGATGACCGCCAGCGTGCTCTACCACTTCACGCCCCAGGCCAAGGCCGACTTCTACCTGGGAGGCGGCGCCGCCTACGTCCGCTACGGCGACATCGAGCTGACCGACCCCGACGTCATCGGCAGCCACTCGCTGGCGGTCGACGCGGATCTGACCTACGTGCTGCAGGCGGGCGTCGACGTCAAGCTGAACGATCGCTGGGGCCTGAGCGGCGGCCTGCAGTGGATCGACACCAAGGCCAAGATCGCCGGCCAGGCGCTCCCCATCTCACCGGTGGTGGCCGGTGCGGGTGTGGCGTTGCGCTTCTAGGACGAGCGATCGCGTCGAGCAGAGTGCTGAAGAGCTCCCGCCACGCACGGGAGCTCTTCGTCACCCCGGCCAGGCAGGCAGCGTCGAGCGCGCCGCACCCGACGATGGATGACCGGCTCGACGAAGGGCGCGAGAGCTCGCTCCGGCGCGGCCGAAGCGGCGAGCCGACGTCACTCCCGAGGCTCTCTGGGGCACCGCCGTTTGCTAGAATCCAGCGGCATCGCAAGCGCCGCTCGCCGTGCGAGCATGCGTCCCAGCCTCTCCGAACACTTCGGGAGCGACCACGGTCCGCAGGTGACGTCCGAGTCGCGCGGGTGAGACAAGAGAGCCCGGGCTCGGGAATGGCCCCACATTCGAGCGCGCCCCAGCACGTCTTCGGCGTTGTCGTGCTCGCCGCGCTGACCCTCGCCGGCTGCTCCCGGCCGGCGGCGCCACGCGGTGTGGTCCTGATCACCGTCGACACCCTGCGCGCCGATCGGCTCGGTTGCTACGGCTCGAAGAGCACCCGGACGCCCCACTTCGACCGCCTGGCGGCCGAGGGCACCCTCTTCGAGCACGCCGTGGCCGCCATGCCCGAAACCCGGCCGTCGCACGAGACGATCTTCACTTCGCTCTATCCGCGCGAGCATGGCGTGCTCTCCAACGCGATGGCCTGGAACGACAAGGCCACGACGCTCGCCGCGACCTTCGCCGCCGCGGGCTACGACACCGCGGGATTCGCCGGCTGCGCGCTCTTCGACGCCGCGGCGGGCAAGGCCCTGGGCTTCGGGCATTTCGACGCTCCCGCCAAGCCCCAGCGGTCGGCCGGCGAGGTCGTGCCGCGGGCGCTCGAGTGGCTCGCCGCGCGCTCCGACGCGCGACCGTTCTTCCTCTGGTTGCACCTCTTCGATCCGCATATGCCCTACGAGCCGCCGCCGCCCTACAACAAAGGCAGCGCGCCGGAGATGGTGCGGGACTATCCGAGCTTCGCGTGGCCGCGGCTTCTCGCCGCGGCCCGGGCGCACGGCGGCGATCTGCCGGCGCCGGTCTTCGAGCGCGCCAAGGAGCTCTACGGTGGCGAGGTGGAGTACGCCGACGCTTGGCTGGGGCGTTTTCTCGATGCGCTCGCAACCGCGGGAGAGCTCGACAAGACGGTCGTGCTGCTGACCGCCGACCACGGCGAGTGCTTCGAGAACGGCGTCTTCTTCGATCACTCGCAGTGCCTCGGCGAGGGTGCGCTGGCGGTGCCGCTCATCGTGCGCTACCCGCCGCGTGTGGCGCCGGGCGTGCGGGTCGCGAAGGTCGTCGAGCACCTCGACGTGGCGCCGACCTTGCTGCGCCTCGCCGGCCTGGCGGTGCCGGCGGCCTTTCATGGCCGGGGGCTCTTCGAGCGCCGAGCCGAGGAGGCACCCGACGCGTTCTTCCAGCACCCCCTGTATCGTCGCCGCGACATCCGCGAGCGCCAGGACGTTCTGGCGCAGCTGCATTCGGTGGCGGGGCAGCCGACGCGCGCCATCGTCGGCGATCGCCTCCAGGTCGGAGCGCGGCGCGGCGGCTGGAAGTATCTCCTGGAGGGGCCGCAGGAGACGCTCTACGATCTGACGGCGGATCCGGAAGAGCACGTCAACCGCGCCGCCGCGCGGCCCGCGAAGCTGCGAGAGCTGCGGCGAGCGGTGCGGCGCTGGATGCAGGCGAACCCGATGGCGGTCCGCGACGCCGACGATCTGGATCCGGCGCTGGTCGAGAGTCTGCATGCCTTGGGGTATCTCTGAACGCGTCGCGGAGGCGTGTAGGAGCGAGGACAGCCACGGCGGTGACGGCGCCCTGGTCGCCGAGAAGCGCGAGCGCTGGTGGGCTCTCGGCGTGAAGATGGCGAGCTCCCGTGGGGGTCGCACGGGCGGCGCTAGCGCGCGCACGCCGCCGCCACCTTCATTTCCCAGCGCCAGAGGAGCACCGCCAGCGCCACCTCGGCGAACGGCAACGGCTCCGCCCCCTGCAGCAGCCCGGGGCGGAAGACGCGGCGATTGACCTCGGCGGCGAGGATCTCCGGGCGATGGCCTGCGAAGAGGGCGCGGAAGGCGCGCTCGACCGCCGTCGTCTCCGGCTTGGGGAACTGTCGCTTGGGGCGCTCGACCACCGCCGCCGGGAGCAGCTCCCGCGCCGCCAGGCGCAGCAGGGCCTTGCCGCCGCCGGCGGAGTCGAGGTGGGAACGGAAGGGGATGCTGAAGGCCCACTCGACGACGCGATGGTCGAGGAAGGGCAGCCGGCACTCGACGCCGCAGGCCATGCTGAGGAAGTCCTCGAAGCGGAGCACGCGCTGGAGCTGCGTCCACACCAGGAAGGCGTGGCCGCGGCGCAGCGGGTCGCCGGCGAAGCCGTGGTAGCGGTCCGCGAGTGCCGAGAAGACGGCCTCGCGTCGCCCCAGCAGGTCGGGGTGGAGTGATTCCGGGTTCATCAGCGACAGGTGCGGGCAGATGTCGCGGCGCACGTCGACGCTGGCGCCGGGGTCGGCGGTGGTGCGCACGAACGGGTTGCTCCGCATGTAGCCGCCCTGGGTTTCGTCGGCGCCGTGGCCGTTGAGCACCACCTTCAGACCCCGGTCGGCGATGGCGCGGTAGCTCTGCAGCACGCTCGCGTGGCGCTCGTCGTCGGCGAGGGTGGCGAGGTCGGTGACCGCGTCGATGGTGGCGACGTCGAGCGCCTCGGCCCGCACCTCCACCAGCCGGTGGTCGAGGTGCTCACCGAGCGCGCCGGCGACGAGCAAGGCGTGCGCGAGGTCGTCGGCAGGCGGCGACACCACGGCGTCGTCGGCGTAGTGGATGGTGAAGCTCCGCAGCCGATCCGCCACCTGTGGGCAGGCGAGGGCGTTGACCACCGAGGAGTCGATGCCGCCGCTGAGGAAGGCAGCCACCGGCACGTCGCTCACCAGACGCAGGCGGACGCTGTCGCGCAGCAGCTCGCGCAGCTCCGCCGCCAGCTCCGCTGCCGGCGCCGGCGGGCGCCGCTCGGCGGGGAGGTCCCAGTAGCGGCGGCAGTCTTCGCGGCCGTCGGCGTGCGCCCAGAGCAGGTGCCCCGGTGGCAGTGCCCGCACGCCGGCGACGAGGGTGCGGGCGAGGTCGCTCTCGAAGAACGACCGCAGCAGCAGCTGATGGGCGAGGGCCTCCCAGTCGGGGCGTCCGGGCACCACCCCCGAGCGCAACAGGGCCGCCACCTCGGAGGCGAAGAGGAAGACCTTGCGATCGCGGTAGAGGTAGAGCGGCTTCTCGCCGAGGCGATCGCGGGCGAGCAACAGGGCCTGACGGCGGTCGTCCCAGATGGCGAAGGCGAACATGCCGTTGAGCCGCTCGAGGCACCCCTCGCCCCAGCGCTCGAAGGCGCGCAGCAGGACTTCGGTGTCGGTGCCGCTGTCGAACGCGAACCCCTCGGCCGAGAGGTTGCGGCGGATCTCCGCAAAGTTGTAGATCTCGCCGTTGAAGGTGATCGTCAGGTGCCCCCTGGTCATCGGCTGCGCGCCGCGCAGGGAGAGGTCGAGGATGCTGAGCCGGCGGTGCCCGAGGGCGACGGGTCCGTGACGCCAGGTGTCCTCGCCGTCGGGGCCGCGGTGCGCCAACGCCGCCACCATGCGGGCGAGCGACGGCTCGCACGGCGTCCCCTCGCCAGCGTCGAAGCAGAGGACGCCGGCGATGCCGCAGCCGCCGAAGGGACCGCCCGTCGCCACCGCGCGCTAGGAGTGGTGGGCGAGCCGCTGGAGCTGGCGCAGCAGCTCCGTGCCGTCGGGCACCCCGAGCCCCGTGCAGGCATTCCAGTGCAGCACCGGGTGGGCCACGTAGGCGCCGTTGCAGCCGTAGGTGATCTGGCGCAGGGCGCCGGGGCGCAGCTCCTGGTAGAGCGTGGGGTTGAGGTAGCCGCAGCGGCGCTTCAGCCCCTGGTTGAGGATCGCCACCAGGGCGGCCCACAGCGGGGTCGTGGCGCTGGTGCCGCCCAGCGGCGTGAGGTCCTGCGGCGCCGTGCCGCGGACGAGAAACTTGTAGGCCGACGCGTGGCCGCCAACGTCCGGCACTCCGCGGCCGTACTCGGGCACCGGTGCCGGGCTCTCCAGGCTCGACTGCACCAGCTCCGACCTCCACACCGCGCGGTAGTTGGTGGCTCGCGGCACGGCGGCGTGGTCCTGGTAGGTCGGCTGCGCGTAGACGATGCTGGCGCCGCCACCGGTGGCGCCGTTGTTGACCGGCGGCTGGTGCGGCTCCTGGCGGGGGATGAAGAGGTTGCCGAGCGCGTTCCACACGATCTCGTCGACGATCCGGTCGTCCTTGGCGAGGAGCGTGGTGCCGCCACAGGCGAGCACGCCGGGGCTGGCGCCGGGGTAGTTGGTGAGCGCCAGGTCGTTGACGAAGCCGATCGACGGTACGGCGACGCTGGAGATGTTCGAGCCGGTGTCGCCGGCCGAGTTGAGCAGCGTCACCCCCTTCATCGCCGCCTCGGTGATGAGGTCGTCGAGCGCCTTCTTGACGTCGGCGGCGAGCAGCACCTCAGGCTCGGCGAAGCTGATCGAGATCACCGAAGGGGCGTTCTCGACGTCGCCGAGCGCCTTCTGCAACGGCTCGACGTAGTTGTTGCCGAAGTAGACGACGATCTTCGCCCCCGGGGCGACGGTACCGGCGGTCTCGATGTCGAGCATCACCTCCTGGCTGTCGCCGGTGGGGTAGGCGTTGTCGGCGCCGGCGTTGACCCAGGAGATCTTGGGCAGGGGGATCTCGAGGTAGTCGAAGTAGCTCTGTAGCACGGTGGCGTCGTAGCCGCCGCCGAGGGCGATGATGGCGATGCACTCGCCGCTGCCGTCGAGGTGGGCGGGGAAGTTGTAGAGCTTCGCCACCTCGGGCGGGAAGTACTCGGGGGGATCGGGGAAGCGCGTCTGCGGTGGCGCCTGCCCGGGGCGCGGCGGCTGGCTCCTCGCCGCCGGCGCCTCCATCGCCGGCACGCTGGCGCAGCCGGCAGCGGCGAGGGCGGCGGCGGCCGGTGCCAGCGCCGCCGCGCGCAGCAGGGCACGACGCGAGAGGGTCGAGCCGGGGTCGCCGCCCTGCGCCCGTGCCTGGGCCAGGCCGAGGGGGAAGGTGTCGAGGCCCAGCACGCATTCGACGACGCCGTCGAGGTGGGCCGGCAGCGAGACGCACTGCCGATGGGCGAGGAAGGTCAGCTCACCGACCGCGTAGCGGCGGATGTCGACGCCGAACGCCGCCGACATCTGCGCCACGTTGCCGGCGAGGCGACAGGAGCGGCGCCCGGCGTCGCCGTCCTCCACCGCCAGGCCCTGCCGTCGCGCGAAGCGGAGCACGGCCTCGAGATCGGCGGCGTCGCCGCCGAATCGCCGCGCGAGCTCGGCCTGGCCGAGGTGGCGGCGGGCGCCGAAGGGCACTCGCGCCAGCTCCTCGAGCGACGGCAGCCGCTCGCCCGTCGGCCGGCGCCGTAGCACCAGCGAGACCCGCATGGGCTCGCTCCCCGCGGCGGGGGACTCGCAGACGCCCCCGTTCTCGATCGTCTTACCGAACAGTGCCAGGTAGTCGAACACCGGCAAGGCGCTGCCTGCCAAGGTCACGCGTCCAGCGCTCATGAAGCACCCTCCTGGAATTCGCTCGAGTTGTCGGCGGGCGGGCGGCGGCGGAAGGAAGGACACCCTCGACTCGCCTCGCGAGCCGATGTGCCGACGCTGGCCAGCCCCGGGTCACCCAAAATGAGATCGTCCGGCATTCTAGTCCTGTCGCGGCGCTCCGCTGCGGCGGCGTACGGGGAGGCGGCGCGAGCGCCGTCGGTGTCGACTCCCGCGCGCCCGACCGCCGGTGGGCTCAGCCGATCGCCTTGCCGGTGAGGATCTCCTGCAGATAGGTGTTGAGGAACAAGCCGTTGGGGTCCAGCTGTTGCCGGAAAGCGTCGTACTGCGTCAAGTTGCCATTCGGCTGGCCGCCGCCGAAGACGCCGTAGACGTAGGGGAAGATGCCGGGGATGTCTTGGATCAGCTTGCCCCAGTGCGGCCGGCCGCCGAGGGCCGTCCACTGCTGCCCGACGAGGCTGACGAACGCCACGTAGTCGGCCAGCCGCTGCTGCCCGAGCGGCTGCTGCTGCGGCTGGTAGCTGAGGAACTCGATGTAGCAGTAGTGGTTGCTCGAGCCGGCCGGCTCGTAGACCGGCGACATCAGCGTCTGGCTGTTGTGGATGAATCGGGCATGCGCCGAGACGTTGAGCGGGAAGTCGTTCTTCTTCGCCTGCGCGTAGACGCCGTCGACGATCTCGTACCAGGCCTTGGTGACGGCCGAGAAGTCGGTGCCACCGGCGATGGGGATGGCGAGCTCGCAGTCGGTGACCGGGAACGACTCCGACTGGTAGAGGAAGGCGCCCGGCGCCGGCGCGACGTAGTTGCTCATGGTGAGCTTCGCCATCTGGTAGAGGAACTTCGAGACGTCGGGCGTCGACGACGGGTACTGCGACAGCTTGTCGAGGATGAAGCCGCCGACCTCGGTGGAGAAGAACTGGAAGATCTGGTTCCACACCTCCTCGATAGGGTTGCGCGACGGCGGCAGCGTGGTGGCGTCGTAGTACTTGAGCCACACCTCGTCGTTGAACGGGAACCAGAAGATCTCGACGTAGGGGTGGGCGGTGACGACGCTGGCGAGCACCTGGGGGTTGTTGCGATCGACCACCTGGCTCATCGGCAGTGAGGTGTTGACCACCGAGAGATTGAACATCGGCACCATCTTGAAGGTGATGCTCGAGATGAGGCCGAAGCCGCCGAGGTTGCAGCGAACGAGTGGCATCTGCTCCGGGGTGTCGGCCTCGCTGAAGACGGCGACCGTGCCATCGGCCTTGACCACGCGCAGGCCGTAGACGAGGTCGACCACCGTCGGCTGGGTCCAACCGGTGCCGTGGCAGCCGTTGGCGATGAAGCCGCCGAGGGTGATCGAGGGGATGACGCCGAGGGTGGGGAAGGTCATCGCCGGCTGGAAGCTCGCCGCCGCCTGGGCGGCCGCGCCCTGCGTCACCCCGGGCTCGACGGTGAGCAGCAGGAGCTGCTGGCCGGGGTGCGCGGGGTCGGGCGCCGTGCTCGGAGTCACCCGCGTCATCTTGTTGCAGACCACCAGGTAGTCCGGGGTGACGGCACCCGGGCTCCAGGAGTGGCCGCTGCCCACTCCCCGCACCGTCTTGCCGTTCTGCCGCGCCTGGTTGACGATCGCCACCAGGTCGGCCTCCGACTCCGGGTAGAACGTGCACTGCGGCGTGTTGGCGAGCGTCCCCGCCCAGTTGTGCCACGGCTGATTCGGATTGCAGGACGATCCAGCACCCATGAGAACCCTCCTCTCCAGTTAGTTCACCCAACCAGGCCTAGCGGCCCAGGAAATCGAGAGTAACAGAGGCGCCGGCTGTCCGCCGGGCGCTGTCCGTTTCGAGCCAGCTGTCCGTTTCGAGCCAGCCGTCGGCCTTCCCCTTCTCTCCGGTCTGCCTCCACTAAAGCGTTCGCGATCTGACGGTTGCGAAGTGAAGCGTGATCCGGGCGGGGCGCGCCGGGGCTGGAACGGCATCCGCAATCCGCTCCGGCGCGATGCACAAGAGCGTCGAAACCGTCATCGGCCGCCTCGCCACCGATCCCGAGCTGCGCCGCCGCTTCGTCGCCTCGCCGGCGGCGGTGCTCGCCGAGCTCGGGGCTGGCGGCCTCGAGCTGACGAGCGTCGAGCTCGAGGCGCTGGCCGCCATCGACACCGCAGCTCTTCACGCCTTTGCCGGCTCTCTCGACCGCCGGCTTCGTCGCGCGCCGCTCGCGGTCGAGCGCTGACTCCCGAGCGCGCGTCACCCCAACCGCAGAGATCGACAAGGAGACCACCCGATGAACGCCAGCCCCTCCCATCCCACCCCCCGCGGCCAGCTCGCCCCGCTCGCGCTCGCCACCCTCGCGGCGCTGCTGCTCGGCGGCGGCGCCGCGGCGCAGGCGAGCGACTGGAAGTGGAGCATCACGCCCTACGCCTGGGCCACCGACGTCGGCGTCAAGGTGTCGCTCGACGACCGTCAGGTGATCGACACCAAGATCGACTTCACCGACCTGCTCGACGACGTCGATACCATCGCCCAGGTTCACGTCGAAGCGCAGCACGGCGCGCACGGCCTGATGCTCGACCTCTTCGACGTCGAGATGTCGGCCGACGGCAGCCCCATGCCGCTGCCCTCCCCAGCCGGCGCCACCGCCACCGTCGACTCGAAGGTGGGGATGACCATCCTCGAGGCGGGAGGAATCTACGACCCGCGCGGGGACCAGCAGGGCTTCGCGCTGCTCTACGGCATGCGGATCCTCGACCAGCGCGCGACCATCGATGCGCGCTTCGATCTCGGGCCGGCGACGAGCGTCGCCCGTAGCTACGAGGCCGATGACACCCTCGTCGACGGCCTGCTCGGCGTGCGCTACGTGCGTCGCTTCTCCCCGCGCTGGACCGGCGTCGCGCGTGTGGACGCCAGCGCCGGCGGCACCGACCTCACCTGGGGCGCTGGCGCCGCCGTCGCCTACGCCGTCGGCGCCGGCGGCCGCTACGCCGTCACCGCCGGCTATCGGCACATGGTCGTCGACTTCAACGTCGACCAGCCGGCGGACGCCCGCATGACCCTGTCGGGCTTCTTCGCCGGGCTGCGCACGGCTTTCTGACGCCGCCCGCACCGCCACCCCGTCACTCGTCTTCACCTGGAGAGGAGCCTTCCATGCCCCAACGACTGCTCACCGCCACCCCCTCGCTGGCCAACCGCTTGGGTCGCAGCGCCCTGCGCCGGCTCGGGGTGCACCCCGAGGACGGCGACGCCGTCACCCTCGACATGCGGAGCACGCGGGCGCTGTGCATCGCCACCAACCACGGTGTGCTCGACCTCGGCGTCGCCACCGGCGTCTTCGCCTCCGAGCTCACCGTGCCCTACTACGTCTTCCTCGACGCCGGCATGGAGGTCGACGTCGCCAGCCCGGCGGGCGGCGCCATTCCCGTCGACCCGCTGTCGATGAAGGAGGCGATCCGGACCCCGGCAGATGACCGGCTGGTCGGCGACCGCGCCTTCCGCCGCCAGCTCGCCGGAGTCGCTGCCTATCGCCGAGGTCGACTTCGCCTCCTACGACGTCGTCTACTTCGCTGGCGGCTGGGGCGCCGCCTTCGACCTCGGCCAGTCCGAGGAGCTGGGCGAGCGGGTGAGCGCCGCCTTCGCCGCCGGGCGGGTGCTCGGTGGCATCTGCCACGGACCGCTCGGCCTGCTGCGCGCACGGCGGCCGGACGGCGAGCTGCTGGTCAGGGGACGGCGCTTGACCGCCGTCACCGACCGCCAGATCCACCAGCTCGGCATCGAGATCACGCCCCTCCATCCGGAGTCGGCGCTGCGCGCGGCCGGCGCGCTCTACGAAGGCGTGCACCATCCGGTGCGCGACTTCCTCGCCAACCACTTCGTGGCTGACGGCGACCTGATCACCGGCCAGAACCAGAACGCCGGGCCGGTGGTGGCGCGGCTGATGATGCAGCGCGTGCTCGCCAAGCGCTGCGCTCGCTGACGAGTCGGCGAGCACCCCAGATCGACGTTCCCGCGGCACGCTGCCGCGGGACTGAGGAAACCTCCACGCCTCGCGAACCGGAAAGGACGATCCCATGAACGCCACGCGCATCCTCCGCTTCCTCGTCGCCCTCCTCGCGCTCTCCTTCACCGTCCTCGGGCTGGCCTTCTGGGTGGCGCCGGCGCAGGCCGCCGCCCGCTTCGGGCTCGAGGCCATCGGTACCGCCGGCCTCGCGGCCGTGCGGGCCGATCTCGGCGGTCTCTTCGTCGGCCTCGGCTTGCTCTGCGCGGCGGGAGCCCGCACTCAGCGTCGCTCCTGGCTCGTCGCCACGGCGCTGCTGCTCGCCGGCATCGTGCTCGGCCGCTGCTGCGGGTGGATCCTCGACGGGCGCGTCGGCGCCGGTCTCCCCGAGCTTGCCGTCGAGCTCGGGGCCCTCGCGCTCCTCGTCGGCTACGCGATGAGCCTGCACGCGGTCGAGTCGGACAGCGCCTCCCCGCAAGGGCCGAGGGCGGCCGGGGGGCGTTGGGCGAGGTGGGTCCTCGGCGCCGCGCTGGCGGTGGCCGCGGCCGCCGCGGCGCTGCTGCTCTCCCCGAGCGTCGAGCAGCACATCTTCGACCGCGCCGCCCAGCGCTTGACGGCGCAGGTCAACGACGCCCCGCTCGCCGACGACGCGTTGCGGGTCGCCATCTGCGGCTCCTCGGCCCCGCTGCCGAGCGCGAAACGCGCCAAGGCGTGCGTGGCGGTGTTCGCCGGCGGCAGGTTCTACGTCGTCGACGCCGGCCCGGAGTCGGTGGAGAACCTCGTGCTCTGGGGCATCCCCCTGTCGTCGATCGGCGGCGTGCTGCTCACCCACTACCACTCCGACCACATCGGCGACCTCGGCGAGCTGCAGCTGCAGACCTGGGCCGGCGGCCGGAAGGCACCCCTCGCCGTGTACGGCGGCCCGGGTGTGGACGCGGTCGTCGCCGGTTTCAACGAGGCCTACCGCCAGGACCAGGGGTACCGCACCGCGCACCACGGCGAGACGGTGATGCCCTCCGCCGCCTGGGGCATGGTGGCGCACACCATCGAGCTCGAGGGCCCGCCGACGCCAGCCAAGGACCGCACCGCGGTGGTCCTCGACGACGGCGCCCTGCGCATCACGGCGATCGAGGTCAACCACGCCCCCGTCGCTCCCGCGCTGGCCTATCGCTTCGACTACCGGGGGCGCTCCGTGGTGGTCACCGGCGACCTCAAGGACCACCCGCCGCTCGTCAGGTCGGCGAGCGGCGCCGACCTGCTGGTCTCCGAGGCGATCGCGCCGGCGATGACGCGCGCGTTGGGGAGCGCGGCCCGCTCGATCGGCCGCAGCCGCACGGCGGCCATCATGCACGACATCGAGGACTACCACATCACCCCCGAGCAGGCGGCGCGGCTCGCCAACCAGGCGCACGTCCGGCTCCTCGTCTTCTACCACCTCCTCCCCGCTCCCGACGGCTTCCTGCCGCGGCGGCTGTTCACGCGCGGGGTGAACGCGATCCGGCGCGGCGACTGGACGATGGCGGACGACGGCAGCCTCTACACGCTGCCGCTCGGCTCCCACCAGGTGCGCATCGGTCGCATCGACGGCTAGGGACGAACCGCGATGCGCGTCACGGCCAGGGCCCGGCGGGGGACCCCTCCCTTGCTCGCGGCAAGGCGCGGCGGCTTCCGCCGGGACCTGGCTCGCGGTCGCTCGTGCCGGCAATCGATGGCCGCGTACCTCCCGGGTCGCTGTCCTTCACCGCTCTGCCGGAGCCCAGCGACACCCCGGAGCGGGTCCGGCGGCGGCAGTCCCTTCACCCACCTGGTGGTGCCCTTCCAGAAGGAGCGGCGGCTGCCGCAGCCGGCGGCCACCCCGGCGTCGCGCGCCGCGGCGGGATAGCCTTGGCAGTGTGCCACGGCTCGACTCGCTGCCGGCGCGCGCGGCCACGGATCCGTTCCCGCCTGCCGGGGTGCCACGCCGCTACACGCGCTTCGTCGCCCTCGGCGACAGCTCCACCGAGGGCCTCGACGATCCCGACGGCGCCGGCGGCTATCGGGGCTGGTCCAACCGGCTCGCCGAACGGCTGGTGGCGGCGCAGGGCTCCGTGCTCTACGCCAACCTGGGGGTGCGCGGCAAACGTACGCGGGAGATCGTCGACGAGCAGCTGGGTCCGGCGATGGCGATGCGGCCCGACCTGGCGACGGTGTTCTCGGGCACCAACGACGTCACCTCGCGCCGCTTCGATCTTGCCGCCGTCGCTGCCGACGTCGAGCGCCTGCAGGTGTCGCTCGTCGCCGTCGGTGCCACCGTGCTCACCTTCACGCTCCCCGACCTGACGCCGGTGATGCCGCTCGCGCGCGGCCTCGCGCCGCGGGTGCGGGCGCTCAACGAGGCGATCCGCGCCGCCTGCGCGCGCACCGGCGCGACGCTGCTCGACTTCGCGGCCTACCCGGTGGCCAGCGACCCGCGGTTGTGGAGCGAGGACCGCCTGCACGCCAATGCCGCCGGCCACGCTCGCATCGCCGCCGCGATGGCGCACGCGCTCGCGCTGCCCGGCTGCGACGACTCGTGGACGCGGCCCCTGCCGGAGGTGGGGCGAGCGGCGCTCGCGCTGCGCCTGGCCGCCGAGCTGCGCTGGTGCCGTCACCACCTGTTCCCCTGGCTGGCGGAGCGCCTGCGGCGGCGCGGGGCCGGCGACCGGCACGGCCCGAAACGGCCCGAGCTCGCGGAGCTGGCGCTGGCGAGCGCGGTGCGAGCCTTGGCGCCCGCTCGGGGCGGCGATGCCGCCGGGTCGGGATCGACGTCAACCGGCGCCGAGGATGTGCTCGACCGCCGCCGCCGCGTGCAGCGCCGTGGTGTCCACCACCGGTAGCGGCGACGCCGCGGCGTCGAGCAGCAGCGTGATCTCGGTGCAGCCGAAGATCACCGCCTCGGCACCGGCGGCAGCGAGGCGAGCGATCACCGCGACGTAGTCGGCGCGCGAGCCCTCGCGGACCACGCCCCGGCAGAGCTCGTGGTAGATCACACGGTGCACCAGACCGCGGTCCGTGGGCTCGGGTATCACGAGGTCGACCGCGAAGCGCTCCGCCAGGCGCTGCCGCCAGAACGGGAGCTCCATGGTGTAGCGGGTGCCGAGCAGGCCGGCGCGGCGTACGCCCATCGCCCGCAGGGCCGCACCCGTGGGGTCGACGATGTGGAGCAGCGGCACCTCGAGGGTGGCCACGATCGCCGGCGCCACCTGGTGCATGGTGTTGGTGGCGAGCACGACGGCCGTCGCGCCGGCGACCTCGAGCCCGCGTGCTGCGCCGGCGAGGAGCCCGCCGGCGCCCGCCCAGTCACCGCGCTGCTGCAGGTCTGCGACGACCGCGAAGTCCACGCTGTGCACGAGCAACGGCGCCGAGTGCAGGCCGCCCATCTGCGCCGCCACGCCGCGATTGATCCGGCGGTAGTACTCGGCGGTCGATTCCCAGCTCATGCCGCCCAGCAGACCCAGGTAGCGCATCGCGGCGCGAGCGTACCCCAGGGTCGTCGCGGGGCGCCGCGGCGCTACCGCACGTGCTCGTACTGCGGCTCGTCGAGGTGGTGGATCCGTTGCAGGTACTCGCGGTCGGAGACGCTGGTGTGCCAGTGCCCACTCCAGCGCGCCCAGGCGATGCCGCCGAAGAAGAGGCCGACGACGAGCGCGGCGGCGATGGCGGGGCGCAAGCGCCCGCGGCGCGGCGCCTCGACCTGCAGCGCCCGGTTCACCGGGCAGGCCGCGATGCAGGACAGGCAGCCGACGCACTCGGCCGAGCGCACCCGCGACAGCCTGTCGACCGGCAGCCGCGACGGGCAGGCCCGGGCGCAGAGGCCGCAGTCGATGCACGAGGCGGGCGTGCGGGTGACCTTGAACGGCGCCAGCAACGACGCCACGCCGAGCAGGGCGCCGTAGGGGCACAGGTAGCGGCACCAGAAGTAGGGCACCACGGTCGACAGCGCCGCCAACCCGACGAGCACCTTGGCGCCGAAGGGCGAGAGGTGGGCGAAGAAGAGCATCATCTTGACGTCGGCCACGCGGTTGTACGGCGAGTCGAGGAAGGCGGCGAGCACCGCCGGCGTCATGCGGAAGAAGATCGCCCAGACGAAGAACCCGAGCAGCAGGTGCTTGAGACCGCGCAGCGGCAGGTCGAGCCAGCGCGGGAGGAAGAGGCCACGGCGGAAGAGCCGCCTGCCTACACCCGCGAGCAGCTCCGAGCACGTTCCCACCGGGCAGAGCCAGGAGCAGAACGATTTCTTGAGCAGGAGGCTGACGCCGAGAACGAGCACGAGCAGCACCGGCGCGGCGGGGTGGATCGGGCTGACGGAGCCGCTGAGCGCCAGGTGG
Source organism: Thermoanaerobaculia bacterium (assembly GCA_963837455.1). Lineage (GTDB taxonomy): Bacteria > Acidobacteriota > Thermoanaerobaculia > Multivoradales > JAIOJS01 > DASYQD01. The sequence goes on from CAWINM010000001.1 coordinate 2,172,010, forward strand.
CGCAGGCTCATCAGCCCCGAGATCGGCAGGAAACCCTCGACGCCGGGGGGCCGCGAGCCGACGATGCGCCCGGCCTCGAGCCCCTCGACCCAGCGCACGAACTGCCAGCCGATGGCGAGCACCACCGCGCTCAGCACCGCCTGAACGGCGTGGCGCGTCCACTCGATGCGCCGGCGGCGCCGCCGGTAGGCTCCTCCCTTCATCACCTCGTCGGAGAGGTGGCGGTCGATGGCGAACAGCGCCTGCGTCTCGCGCTGCGCCGCCGCCACCACCGCCAGCAATCGGGTCTCGCTCATCACCGGATCTCCGGAATCGCCAGCGGGAACCCCGCCGCGTCTCCGGCCAGCAGGTCGGCGAGGCTGCGCTCCGCGAGCAGCGCCAGGACGCGGCCGCGGATCTCCGCCCACGCGCCGTGGAGCGGGCACGGGCGCGCCGCCGAGCAGCGCGGGCGCCCGAACAGGCAGCCGCGCGCGAAGCCCGGGCCCTCGATGGGCAGCACGACGTCGCCCAGGGCGATGCTGACGGCGGGCCGCGCCAGGCGGTAGCCGCCGTGCGGGCCGCGGCGGCCGGCCACCAGGCCGCGGCGACCGAGCCGCGCGAGCACGCGCGCCAGCGTCGGCGCCGGCGCCGCCGTGCGCACCGCCAGCTCGGCGAGCGACACCACGCTGTCACGCTCGGCGAGGACGCTGAGGGCGCGCAGGGCCTGCTTGGTCTCGGTGTGGAACATGGCGCGAATTCCTGACTCCGAGGTCAGGATAGGGGCGAGCCCCGGGGGCACCGCAGCGTCACCGGGTGGGTGCCCGGGCCCCGGAGGGGTGGGAGGGCGCGAGGCGTTGCGATCCATCCACCTCGGAATCAGCGACTCTCGCGCGACGGCCACAGCTCCACGGTGGGGTCACCCGGAGCTCTCGACACCAACCGCCGTCCACTGGGCGCGCTCAGAGGACTGTGCTCGATGGCACGTGGCTACGTCGAGCACCACTGGATGGAGCCCGGCGTTGACGTTCGGGCCGACGAGCGGCGGGCCGAGCTGTCGGGGTGAACGCACCGGACCGGCAAGGCCGGAGGACAGTCACCGTCTTGCTGCCACGGAAAGAGAAGTCCCGCCAGCGACAAAACCCGAGACCCGAGAGCGTGGTGCGAAGCTCGGGTCGCTCTCGAAGGTCTCCGGCGTAGACTCCGACGCCGTCTACCCCGCGTGCGAGACGCTCGAGATCCTCGGGGCGGGTCGGAAACGGGATGTCTCGAAGCTCTCTCTCGCGGCCCAGGAAGAGCCGGTCCCCATACGCCCAGAGCTGTGTGCCCGCGAACGTCCGGATGCGCGGATCGCTCGCGACTGCCTGAGCCGCAAGGACTGCGGACATGGACTTGTTCTGTAGGAATCTGACGGCTGCGATTCCCCAGACGAGGCAAAGAACAACCAGGGCGGCCGCGGTTCGACGCCTTCCTGCATCCCAAAGGTCGATTGCCCCGGCGGCGGCAAGGGCGCAGAGAAACGGGATGACTCCCTGAAGGCATCGGAGCTCCTTGTGGTGGACGAAAGAGAGCATCCCCACTGGAACCGCCACAAACAACCAAAGCCACGCTAGACGGCCTCGAAAGCTCCGCCATAGGAGAGGCAGCCCAGCCACGGACCACCAATGCGGCAGGCGCCACACGTACCAGTACCACGGCTGGTGCGCGACGAGCGACGAGGCCCGTCCCTCGATGAGCGTATATCTCGCGAATCCGAGGAGGGCCCCGAATGGCTTTCCCCATGTGACGGTTTCGTAAGCCCCGACGAACGCAAGAGCGCCCAGGGCGAAGCCCCCCGCCAGTCGGAGCATGGCCTTGGTCCTTGCCGGCCAATCGGGCAGGAAGAGCGCCGCGATGACTGCCGCTGGCGCAACGAAGATCGCCTGGCTGTATCTGAGGGCGAGAGCAAGGCCTAGTGTGCAGCCGGCAGCCAGTTCCCGCCATGCCGGCCGCGGCGTCTGCCCGAGCAGCTCGATCGCGGCCAACACACAGGTCGTGGAGATGGTTCTTGGATACGCCATGCTCCCGAAGCCCAGTGGAAGCCAGTGAAAGCCGTACAGGAATGCTGCGAGTAGCGCAACCGGAGGCCGCCCGGACCATCGCGAAACCAAGCGGAATGGAGCTACCCCGGTTTGGTGGACGGGTTAGGGCTTTCGGCCAAGTCTTATCAGAGACCGCTCGCTCCGTCGCCGTGGCCGGAGGGCTGTGGGAATCGCGCAGCGATTTCCAAGGGGGGTGGGAGGGTGCCGGGGGATGGGAGGGGGTGGCAGCCTTCCACGCCCCGGCAGGCCTCCGGCCGGGGTGATGGGGGTGCGGGGGAGGAGGGGGCGATTTCCACAGGATGGGCAGGCTGATCGGGTCCCTGTGGCTCGTATCTCGTACCTCGGTCCACCTCGCCGGCATTCTGCGAGCCTGGGGGACCGATCTGACTCGGATCAGACGTGCTCTCGAGCCGTCTCTCGAACTCGGCGGGGCTGACCTGGCCCAGTGCCGAATGGCGGCGGTGCGGGTTGTACCAGCCCTCTATGTACTCGAAGACCGCCATCCTCGCTTCGGCCTGGGTCTGGAAGCACCGCCGATCGATGAGCTCGCATTCCAGTGTGGCGAAGAAGCTCTCGGCCATGGCGTTGTCGAAGCAGTCGCCGACCGAGCCCATGGAGGGCTTGACTCCGATCTCGCCGCACCTCTGACCGAAGGCGACCGAGGTGTACTGGGTACCCTGGTCGGAGTGATGGATCACCTGGGTCGGACGCCGCTGTCCGCTCGCCATGTTCAGCGCCTCGAGCACCAGCTCGGCGCGCAGGTGGGTGGCCATCGACCAGCCGACGATCCGGCGACTGCAGACGTCGAGCACCATGGCCAGGTAGAGGAACCCTGCCGAGGTAGGGATGTAGGTGATGTCGGCGACCCACAGCCGATTCAGCCTCTGCGCGCTGAACTCCCGGCTCACCAGGTCCGGTGCTGGCTGAGCTTCCTTGTTTCTCAAGGTGGTCCGCACTCCGCGTCGACGACTCACTCCGGCCAAGCCGGCGTCTCGCATCAACCGACCGACGCGCTTGCGCCCGACTCGTTGCCCCTCGGCAGCCAGGTCGGCGTGGATCCGCGGCACGCCATACGTCCCCCGCGACCGTCCATGCGAGGCCGCTATCTTCTCGGTCAGCACCGCGTCGGACTTGGCCCGCTTCGATGGCGGTCGGTGCCGCCGTGCGTAGTACCCGCTGGTGGACAGACCCAGCACTTGGCACATCGTGGTGATCGGGTAGTCGGCCTGGTGTCGCTTCACGAGTTCGAAGACCTCGGAGGTATCGAATCCGTCTCCCGAGCAAACCAGGCCGCGGCTTTTGAGAGGATCTCTCGCTCCAGGCGCAGCTGCTTGTTCTCGCGACGCAACCGCGTGAGCCTCCTCGCGCTCACTGGTGGTCAGCCCGTCCTTCCGCAGCCCCTCGTCGCGGTCGGCCTGCCGCACCCAGTTCCCTATCGACTGGGCGGTGGGCTCGAACTCCTTGGCCAGCTCCTCAGGCGTGCGACCCCGCCCTCGCGAGCTCGACCATCTGTCGCCGGAACTCCGGCGCGTACGGCAAACGTGTCTTCGGCATCTGGACTCCTTCACCCAATGGTGAGGTGTCCACCAAACCGGGTCAACTCCAGGAACAGGAGATAGACGTTCAGCGTCGCGCAGACCACGAATGGCCACGACGCCGCCCATACGAGGAACGTCTGGCTCGACACCCCTAGCCCATGCAGCAGGGCGACCACTGGGCCTACGAATGCGTCGGAAACGAGGGTATTCCGGATGACCCAAGGCGAGTAGCTCAGGCCAATCGCCCGAAAACCCGCCTCGAGTATCTCCACGTCATCGCCCGTCAAGAACCCAAAGAAGTGCCAGCCGAGCACGAGTCGTACGAGGCAAGTGCCAACGAGCAGCCCTGCCAGCGTCCCGCGAACGGCGCGCGTTCCCAGCTCCAGGTGTCACCCCCTTCGGCTAGCGAAGCCCGTCGCGCACCCGCACGGCGAGGAAGGTCACGTCGTCCTCCTGCGGCTGCATACCGCGGAACGCCGCCGCCTCGGCGAGCAGCCGCTCGATCACCTCGCCGGCCGTGGCGGCCTGTGCGGCGCGACGAAAGGCGGCGCTCGCCCCGTCGTAGCCGAGCTGCCGGCTGTCCGCGTCCGCGAGCTCGGCGAAGCCGTCGCTGGCGAAGAGCAGGGTGTCGCCGGCGCCGAGGCTGGTGGTGCGCTCCTCGTAGCCGGCCGCCAGCCGGCGACCCAATGGCAGGCCGCCGGCCCCGAGCTCCTCGATCTCGCCGGTGGCAGCGCGGCAGAGCAGCAGCGGCGGCATCGCCGCCGAGGCGATGGTGACCTCACGCGCCGACACCCGCGCGAGGGCGAGGCACATGCGCAGCGTCGGCAGCTGCATCGCCGCCATGGCGCGATCACAGCTCGCCAGCAGCTCTCGCGGCGCGCCGCTGGCCGCCAGCGAGCTGAACAGCGCCTTGGCGGCGGTCACCACGATACCGGCCGCCAGGCCGTGCCCAGTGGCGTCGCCGAAGGCGAAGAGCAGCACGCCGTCGCCCGCCGGCCGCACGTCGTAGTAGTCGCCGCCAACCTCGGTCGCCGTCTGCGTCGCCGCCGCGACGTCGAGGCCGGCAACGCGGGGCATCTCGCCCGGCAGCAGCGACAGCTGCAGCTCGCGTGCACGGGCGAGCTCGAGCGTCTTGCGCGCGTTTTCCGCCTCGTGGAGGCGCGACTGCCCGAGGGTGCGCGCGAGGTAGAGCGACATGCCCACCGCCGAGGCCAGGATGCCGAACACGTACACCTCGCGCACCCCGGCCACCGACTCGAGCAGCCGGAAGTTGACGAGGACCTGCAGCAGGATGGCAAGGCCCAAGGTGGCCAGGCCGCCGAGAAAGAGCAGCAACCCCTCCCGCTTGACGGTGCGGCCACTGCGCTCGATGCGGATCACATCGGCGCTGACCACGAGGAAGTACCCGACCCAGAGGTTGTCGATCCCGTTGCTCCTCACCAACGAGAGTGGGAGCAGGACGCCAGCGATGGCGACCGTCAGGCGCCACGAGGGCGGCCATGGGCGCGTGCGCAGCGCGTAGTAGGTGAGCGCCCCGAAGAGGATTGCGAGGATCGGCAGGGTCGCGACCAGCCGATCACCGACCTGGCGTGCCGCGCCGCCCGGCAGCAGCACCTCACGATAGCTTTCCAGCACGATGCCGGCGAAGGTGAGCATCTCGAGCGCGTAGAAGAGGTTCTCTCGCGCCCGCGTGTCGAACGAGAAGAGCGCCAGGTGGAGAAGGGCGAGGAAGAGCGGCAGCGCGACGACGGCGCCGCGCAGGGCGGTCGGCCATTCGGCGGCGGGTGGTGCGCCCGGGTGGATCGAAAGCGAGACCAGGAAGCCGATGCCGTGCCGCGGGCGCGGCGCCAGCGAGGGGTAGACGTAACGCACGGCAAGGACGTGCGGGAGCCCCGAGAGACGGACGAGGGCGCCGTCGTTGCGGGTGCCGGGGTACTCGGGCGGCGCGCCCCCCTCGCCCACCGCCAGGACGCGGCGCCCGTCGACGTAGACCTCGGCGGTGCCCGGGGCGGTGAGGCGCAGCGCGAGCATCCGGCCCTGCAACGAGCGGTCGATGAGGAGGTGGCGGCGGAACCAGCCGTTGCCGCTCCAGCCGCTGGACGGCAGGTCTGTTTCCTCGAGGGCGGGCCGCGCGGGCGTCCGGCCCGAGTCGTCGTAGCCGGTGGCCTCGCGGCCCGGGCCGTCGCCAGGCGCGAAGCGCCACGCATAGTCGAGATCCACCCGGCCGTCGGCATCGAAGCTCGCTACCTGCAGGCGGACGGGGTGCGGCTCCTGCGCGAGCAGCGGCGAGGCGAGCGCCCCGGCCAGGACTCCCAGGGCGAGGAGCGGGATGCGCACCACTCACGCATGCTAGCCCCGGCGCGCCCGCTGGACCATGCGGGGGCTCCGTGGCGGCCGGCGGAGCGGTGGGAGCGTTCGCGGTGGGACGCTCCGGCCCGTCTAGCGCCGGGATCAGCGCGCGCTCGTTCCCGGCCGTCGGCGGTAGATGAGGTCGTAGTTGACCGTCCACGTCTTGCCGCCGTCGGCCGACTGCTCGGAGAGCTGGCGCACTTGGTCGGGGCCCTGGTGGAAGAAGGTCAACCGCGTCGGTCGCCGCTCCTGACCGGGGGCGTACTGCAAGTCGGTGAAGAAGCGCATGGTCCCCTCGGCGTCGGGGTTACCGTGGTACTGGTGGAGGCCGCCGCCGTCGTCGACCCAGGTCTGGTACCACTCGCCGCGGGAGGCATCGAAGACGTTGAAGCTCTCGCCGTTCGAGCCCGGCGACTTCCAGTGCTCGTGCACCACGCAGTCGCCATACTCGAGGGTGACGACGTTCTCCGCTGGCGGCGTGTTGGGCGGCGCGCCGTTGGGGGTGACGTCCCAGGTGCCGAGCCAGAAGTCGAAGGCGCGCGATCGCGGGTCGTGCTTGCAGGGGTACTTCACCGCGTCGATGGCATCGCGCAGCGCGGGCCAGCGAGCGTCGGCGCGCAGGCTGGCGAGCAGCGGATCCTGCTCGGCCAGGGGGAGCTGGCCGAAGCCCACAGCGATGGCGCGCCGCAGCTCCACGGCGGCCTGCTCGAGCTCGCCTGCCGCGGCGTGCCCCGTCGCCTTGCGATAGGCCACTTGCGGCAGGGGCCACCCGAGTGTCTCGGCGCGGTCGAGCGCCGCCATGCCCGGAGCGAGGTCGCCGGTGTAGAGGCGCGCGACGCCGAGGCGGTACTGCACCTGTGCCGACTCCGGCGTCGTCGCCGCCAGCGCCGCATAGGCCTTCACCGCAGCGGGCCAGTCCTTGGCCACGAAGGCCGCCGCAGCCTCGGCGGTGGCGTCGACCGCGGGTGGCGCCGCGGGCGGCTCGCCCACCAGGCACGCCAGTGGCCGCTGCTCGACGGTGGCGCGCAGCGCGGCGCTCGCGGCGCCGCCAACCCAGCCGGCCGCCGGTGCTGCCGACGCGCCGAGCAGGGCCACGAGCGCGACGCCTTCGAGGACGTGGGAATGACTCATCGTCCATCTCCTCTCGCCCGCAGCCTAGTGGGCGGCAGGCCCTCCTGACTATCGAATTCTTGCTCCGGCGCCGAGCCGACCTCGGCTCCCTCGCGTGCCCTGCTCCATTGCGCGCCGCGCGCCGCAACCGAGTGCCCCGGCATCCGTATCACTGCCGATGGCAGCCCGCACTCCGACACTCCCGATCCCGCTCGTGGAACCAATCGACCACGTCCTCTTCGCCGGGCGCCGCGTCCGCATCGGTGCCTTCCGCTGCGGCACCGATCACCCGGACTTCGAGCGCGCCGGTGCCATCGACGGCTACGACTTCGTCTTCCCGCGCACGGCCGTGTGGATCCAGCACGCCGAGGGGCAACCGTTCGTCGCCGACGCGGCGACGGTGACCCTCTACAACCGTGGCCAGGCGTACCGGCGACTGCCGCTCGACGCGAGGGGCGACCGCGCCGACTGGTTCTCCGTCGACCAGGACATGGCGGTCGAAGCCGCCAGCCTCTTCGAGACGATCCCGGACGCCCGCGCGGAGCGGCCCTGGCCGGCGCGCGCGGTGCCCTGCGAGCCCCGGCTGTACCTGCGACAGCGCCTGCTGGTCCAAGGGCTGCGGCGGGGCGAGGTCGCCGACGATCTGCTCGTGGAGGAGGCGGTGAGCGAGCTGCTGCGGGCCGTGCTCGCGGCCGGACGCGGCGGCGCCCCCGCTTCGCGGCGATGGACCGGGGTGCCCTCGCAGCAGCGGGTCGTCGAGCGCACGCGGGCGTTGCTCGCCGAGCGCTTCCGCGAGCCGTTGGGCCTCGTCGAGATCGCGCGCGCGGTGGGGAGCTCCCTTTTCCACCTCAGCGGTCTCTTCCGGGGCGCCACCGGCGTCACGCTGCACGCCTGGCGGCACCGCCTTCGCCTCCACGCCGCCCTCGAGGCGCTCGCCGGGCCCGCCTCGGGGGGCGACCTGACCGGGCTCGCGCTCGACCTCGGCTTCTCCAGCCACAGCCACTTCAGCGCGGCCTTCCGCGCCGCGTTCGGGGCGCCGCCCTCGCGCATCCGGCGCGCCCTGGCGGTGGGGCAGGTGGCCGTCCTCGCCGCCGCCCTCGAGCGCCGTCGCGGCGTCTAGGACGCTCGCCTCGACGGCAAGGGTGCCTGTCGCGGGCGCCGTGAGCCGACGCTGTTCCGGGAGCGCCAGCTCAGCGGTCGATGAAGCGCTGCATCCGCTCGTTGTAGCGTGGGCCGGCGACGGTGCCGGGCGGCAGCGCGGCGTCGAGCCGCGCCATCTCCGCGGGAGACAGGGACAGGGCGACGGCGGCGACGTTCTTCTCGAGGTGGCGCCGCCGCTTGCTGCCCGGGATGGGGACGACGTCGTCGCCCTTGTGCAGCAGCCAGGCGAGCGCCACCTGGCCGGGAGTGGCCTCGCGCTCGGCCGCCAGCTCGCGCACCGCTGCCGCGGCGCGCATGTTGGCGGCGAAGCTCTCTCCCTGGAAGCGTGGGTCGCCGCGCCGGAAATCGGTCTCGGGATACTCGGCGGCGGGCTTCGCCGTGCCGGTGAGAAAGCCGCGCCCGAGCGGGCTGAAAGGAACCAGCCCGATGCCAAGCTCGCGCAGGGCGGGGAGGATGCGGGGCTCGAGGTTGCGCTCCCAGAGCGAGTACTCGCTCTGCAGCGCCGAGATCGGGTGCACCCGGTGGGCACGGCGGATGGTGGTCTCGCCCGCCTCCGAGAGACCGAGGAAGCGCACCTTTCCCGCGCTCACCAGCTTCGCCATGGCGCCGACGACCTCCTCGATCGGCACCGCCGGGTCGACGCGGTGCTGGTAGAGCAGGTCGATGCGGTCGGTGCGCAGCCGGCGCAGCGACGCCTCCACCACCTCGACGATGTGACCGGGGCGGCTGTCGGTGCCGGTGATCTGCCCGTCGCCGAAGGCGAAGCCGAACTTGGTGGCGAGGACGACCTGATCGCGCCGGCCGGCGAGCGCGCGCCCCAGCAGCTCCTCGTTGGTGAACGGGCCGTAGACCTCGGCGGTGTCGAAGAAGTCGACGCCGAGCTCGAGGGCGCGGTGGAGCGTGGCGATCGACTCCGCCTCGTCGGCCTCGCCATAGGCCATGCTCATCCCCATGCAGCCGAGGCCGAGCGCCGCGACCTCCAATCCCTGCCGTCCGAGCTTGCGCTTTGGCAACATCGGGAGTCCCCCTCGTCGCGAATGGTGTCAGACGACGGTGTCAGACGACCGCCCGCCGGTCACGGCGCCGTCAGGGGCGGTGCTCGTCCCCGGACCCGGCGAGCAGCCCCGGCAGCAGGACGCCATCGGGCGCCTCGAGCTTCAGGCCGAGCAGGCGGGACACCAGCGGGGCGATGTCGGTGAGCCTCATCTCCGGCACCACGCCATGGGCGCGCATCCCTGCTCCCCAGCCGATGAAGCCGGTGTGCATCTGGGGGAGCTCGGGCAGGAAGCCGTGGGTGGCGCCGTGGGTTGCGGCGAGGGCCGGCCCCGCCGCGCCGCACACCAGACGAATGCCGGGCTCGGGGGCGAGCGCGAGGGCCGCCTCCGGTGCGGCGCCACGGCGCGCCAGCTCGTCGCGCTCGAGGATCCGGAAGAGGCCGCGCACCCCCGCGGGCTGCGCCGCCAGCGCGGCGCGCACGGCCGCGAGCGCCGCCGCATCGTGGGGGTCCCGCAGGTGGAGGAACGCCGACGCCGCCGCGCAGTGGAAGGTGGCGCGCCAGTGGCCGCGGTCGGGTCGCGCCTCCTGCAGCCCGGCTTGCACCAGCCAGACGTTGGGCGCGACGTCGGTGTGGACGTCGATGAAGCCGTGGTCGCCGGTGACGATGAAGGCGGTCGAGTTGAGGATGCCGGCGCGACGGGCGGCATCCACCAGTTTGCCGACGGCGCGGTCCGCTCCCGCCAGCGCCCGGGACACCTGCGGATGCTCGCGCCCCTCCTCGTGCTGGAAGTGGTCCACGGCCAGCACGTGCAGGAGCAGCAGGTTGGGACGATGGGTCTCCAGGAGGTACGCCGCCATGCTGCCTGCAAGGTCGTCGTGGGTGAGGGTGCCGGGGTCCCACAGGGCCTCGCGGACTCGCCCGGTGGCCTCGCGCTCGACCTCCTCGAGGAGACCCGGCGGATGGGCGGCGTGGCGCAGCACCTCGACCTCGAGGCTCCCCTTCTCGACCGACCACACCTCGGGCAGGTCCCAGTCGACGTCGGCGCCGAACGATACCGGCCAGCCGACCGTCGCCGTGGTCGAGCCGGCCGCTCGCGCCGCCGTCCACAGCGTCGGCAGCCGGATGCTCGCCGCCTCCCAGTACCAGCGACCGCTCTCGCCCCCGGGCTCGAAGGGGCTGTTGTAGTAGACGCCGTGCCGTGCGGGGAGCGCGCCAGTGACGATGGTGGTGTGCGAGGGGTAGGTCACCGAGGGGAACACCCCGAGCACGCCGTCGGCGCGCACGCCCTCCCGCGCCATCTGCTGGATGGTCGGGGCCGGCCATCTCGTGTCGAGGTACATCTCGGGTCGCAGGCCGTCGATGGACACCAGCACGACGTGCTCGACGACTGGCGATGCCGCGGGCGTGACCGGCGCGGCGAGCGCGGCAGCGCAGCAGCTCGCCGCCACCCAGGCAAGGAGCATCCGGCGGCTCATGCCGGCAGCGCCACTTTGCCGATCCCGGTGGCAAGGAACGCGTGCTCGGCGCGGGCTGACATGTGGACGGCTCACGACTTCGAGCGCTGATCCTAACCCCGGCCTAAGATGCCGTCGCGCGTCGGGTTGTGCCATTCTCGCGTCAATTGCAGGCGGCGGGGGTCGATACGGGCCTGCCGCCAGAGGAGGGAGCGATGAAGAGGCTCGAGTCGTTGCTGGTGGGCGTCGCCGGGTGTGGGCTGCTGATGCTGGTCGGTGCGCGCAGCGCGCCGGCCCAGGACCCCGCGGTGGTCAACGCCAAGACCATCCAGGTGCGGCTGCAGAACAGCCACGTGCGCGTGCTCGAGGCAACCTTGAAGCCGGGCGACCGCGAGCAGCTGCACTCGCACCCGGCCTGCGTCATTTACGTCATCGCCGGCGGCAAGGTGCGCATCCACGCCGCCGACGGCACCACCACCGAGTCCACCATGGCGACCGGCGACGTCGTCTACCGCGAGCCGGTGACGCACTGGGCCGAGAACGTCGGCAGCACCACCATCCACCTCATCCTCGTCGAGCTCGAAGAGCCGAGCTGAACGCCGGCCGAGCCCCGCCATGGCGGATCGCGACGCGGCGACGTGAGGTCCAAGCCGCGCCGGGGCGGCTCAGCCGTCGGCGCGCAGGGCCGTCACCGGATTGCGCGCCAGCTCGCGCTGCCGGCTCCGCGTAGTGGCGACCGTGCCTTCGCGGCACCGGGCGGCGCCGGTGGGTCCTGAGCTGCGACGGCTGCGTTCGGAAAGCGACAGGGCGAGGCAGCGGCGCGCAGCTTTTCAAAGCCGGTGCGGCAGCCTTCAATACAGGGCTGTCCACAACCTCTTACGCTGCGGCCATGAGGCGCAGACGCTATGACGGGGACCACCCTGCGCGCGGCGCGGTGATGGAGCGAACCCGAGGCCCGCTCTGGGAGGCCCGGCACGGCGGCATGGCGGGCTGGCGACGGGTGGTCGGGGTCGGCACCGCCGGGTGCCCGGCGCAGGCCCGGTGCTGCGGCCGGCGACGGCAGCGCGGCGCCCGCGACGGGTGGGCTCGGTGAGCGGGCGACCGACGCGCCTCGCGGCGCTGGCGGCGCTAGCGGCGCTAGCGACGCTTGGCCTCGGCGGGGCGCTCGCCGCCACCGGCGGCCAGCCCGCGCAGGAGCACCGCCTCGACTCGCTCGCCGGCCTGCACCCGCGGCAGATGCAGATCGAGGTCGCTCGCTACCGCGGCCGCCGGGCACTGCACATGGTCAACGCGCCCGGCGCCCGCGGCGAGACCTACGCCTGGCTCGCCGGCACACGCCTCGAGGATGGCACCATCGAGGTGGACGTCGCGGGTCAGCCGCAGGTGGGAGCGCGCCCCGGCATGCGTGGCTTCGTCGGCGTCGTCTTCCGCCTCGCCGACGACCTGTCGCACTTCGAGTGCTTCTACCTGCGGCCGACCAACGGTCGCGCCGACGACCAGCTTCGCCGCAACCACTCCACCCAGTACATCTCCTTCCCCGACTTTCCCTGGGAGCGTCTGCGCAGCGAGGCGCCGGGCGTCTACGAGTCGTATGTCGACCTCGTCCCCGGGGCGTGGACGCACCTGCGCATCGACGTCCACGGCCAGAGCGCCAGGCTCTACGTCGATCGCGCGCCGCAGCCGGCCCTCGTCGTCAACGACCTCAAGCGACCGGCGTCGGCCGGCGCCGTCGGTCTCTGGGAGGGCGCCGAGACCGACGGCTACTTCAGTCGCCTGGTCATCCGCCCGCGGCCGCCGGGAAGGTGAGAGGCCGCCCGCCGCTGCGCGCCGCGGACTCCCTCGTCCTCTCGTCCACGGCGCCGCGGCGAGCTCGGCCGAGGCCCGGTCCCGCCGCCGCCACCCTCACGGTCGTGACGCCCGCGGGCGCCATCGGGTCGCGGCTGGCGGAGCGTGCGCGGCGCGGTGGCGGCGGCCGCCGCGAGGTCGCGCCCGGCGTCGCCCCGCACGCTTGCACTCACAGGGTCGCCAGCCGCTCGAGCACGACGATGGTGAGGTCGTCCTGCAGCGGCTCGCGCCCCACGTGCGCGTCGAAGCCCCGGAGGACGCGGTCGTGCACCTGCTGCGCGCTGCCGCCCGCCGCCAGCAAGTCGCGCACGCGCTCGAAGCCGAAGGCGTCGCCGCCGCCCTCGGAGAGCGACTCGGCGAGGCCGTCGGTGTAGAGCAGCAGCGCGTCGCCGGGCGCCAGCGTGGCGGTGCCGGTGTGCAGGCGCGGCTGCTCGCCGAGGCCGAGCGGGAAGCCGCCCTCGCCGAGCTCGACGATACCGCCGGCGGCTCGCCGCAGCAGGGGGAACGGATGCGCGGCGCAGACGTAGTCGAGCCGCCCGCTGGCCGGCTCGAGAAGGGCGTAGAACAGGGTCATGAAGGCGCGGCGGTCGCGGGAGCGGCGTAGCACGTGTTGGAGGAGCTGCGCGGCACGCAGCGGCTCGGGGTCGACCTCGCAGGCGCTGAGCAGCGTGGCGTTGGCGCTCGCCATGAGGAGGCCCGCCGCCATGCCGTGACCGCTGGCGTCGCCGACGATGAGCGCGAGGCGTCCGTCGGCCAAGGGGACGAAGTTGTAGTAGTCGCCGCCGATCTCGTTGGCCGTGCGCCAGGAGTGCGCGAAGGCGTAGCCGGGGAGCGCCGGCGCGTGGTCGGGCATGAGGTCGCGCTGCAGCTCGCGGGCGACCTGCAGCTCGTCGCGCACCAGCACGCGGTCGACCATCTCCATCGCGAGCAGGAAGACGACACCGCCAAAGGCGAGGAGGAAGAAGCCCGGAGAGGCCTCGACGGTGAGGCGGGCCGAGGCGCGGTCGAAGCGATAGGTGATGTTGACGAGGCCGAGGACGGCGCACACCACCGAGGCGCCGAACACCGCCCGCCGCGCCGGGGTGAGCTTGTAGGAGATGCCGAGAAAGGCGAGGCGCACGTAGAGGAGGAGACGGCGCAGCGGCCCGCGCGGAGCTCCCTCGGCGCCCTCGTGGTCGCGAGTGAGGACGCGGAACGCCGCCACCGCGTCGCGGTCGAACAAACGCCGCAGGTCGCGGCTGCTGAGGCCGGCCGTGTAGTCACGGATGAAGCCGCGCACGCGGGAAGCGGCGCGGGGACGCGGGGCGTTCGCCATGCGTGCAGTCTAGTGGCCCCGCCGTTGGGACGCGCCCCCCGCGAAGCCAGAACTGGAGGCGAGGCGCGTGTCAGGTCCGCGCCGCTCGCTGCCCGGGAGCGAATCGGGCATGGACCCGTTTCGGCGCGCTTCTCGCGTTGGGGTTCAGTGGCAGCCCGTGACGGGCACAACGGCCGCTGGAGGGACTCGCCATGAACGGGTATCGTCGCGGAGTCGCATTTGCTCGCCTCGCTCTGCTGCTCGTTGGAGGCTGGCTGTTGCTCACTGGAGTCGCGACCGCCCAGCCGTTCGGGTCGTGGCTGACGCTCTCCGGACCCACGCACGGCTACCTCCGGGTGCCCGACAGCGCCGAGCTCAACCCGACCAGCGCCCTCACCATCGAGGCGTGGGTGGCGGTCACCAACGTCAACCCCAACCCCGGCCAGTGCGACAGCATCGCCGGCAAGAACTGGACCCAGAGCTGGTGGATCGGGATCTGCGGCACCACGCTGCGCTCCTTCGTGCGCTCGGGCGGCATCAACCGCGATGCCGGCAGCCTGCCGGCCGGTAGCTGGACGCACGTCGCCGTCGTCTTCGACGGCAGCCACCGCTTGCACTACATCAACGGCGAGCTCGCCGGCTCGTGGGCGGAGTCGAGCCCGCTGACGCCCAACGGCGAGGAGGTGCGCATCGGCAGCGACGTGCAGTTTCCCCACACTCCCCAGGGCGCCATCGACGAGGTGCGGTTGTGGAACGTGGCCCGCACCCAGGCACAGATCCGCGCCAACCTCAACAAGCGGATCAACACCCCGCAGCCGGGGCTGGTGGCGGTGTGGGCCCTCGACGGGGTCACCGACCCGGTGGGCGGCCACAACGGCACCCTCCAGGGCGGCGGCGTCGGCTTCCTCACCTTCGCCGCCGGGCCCCATTGCACGACCAACACCGCCACCTCCCTGTGCCTGAACAACCGCTTCATCGTCACCACCCAGTGGCGCACCAACCCCGTTCCCGGCTCGCCGGTCGACGGCAACGGCAAGGTGGCCGTCTCCGGCCCGGGCTCCGGGGTCTTCTGGTTCTTCGCCGCCGACAACTGGGAGGTGATGGTCAAGGCGCTCAACGGCTGCGGTCTCGACCAGCGGTACTGGATCTTCGCGGCCGCCACCACCAACGTCTTCTACCGCCTGAACGTCTTCGACTCGGTGGCCTTCCAGAACAAGGTCTACTTCAACTACCCCGGCCCACCGGCGCCGGCACTGACCGACACCAGCGCCTTCGCGACCTGCCCCTAGCCTCGAGCGCCATGAGCCGCCGAGCCAGTCCGGCGACGGGCGGTGGCGCCGACCGCTGGCGGCCGAGGTCGGCGCGGCGGCGCGGGTCGCCGCCGCGGCCACCCGCCTGCCGCCCGAAGGCGGCGGCTTGACAGCCTCGAGCGTGTCTCCTACGGTCGAGACGGCTCCATGCGTTCCGCTCTCGCCGTCTTGTCGATGGCGGTGCTCGCTTCGTGGCCGCAAGGAGGTGGGGGATGGGAGTCTTCGCAGATCGTTGGGAGAAGGCGTCGCAGCAGCTCGAGGCGCTCCTCGCGCCGCAGCTCGGGGCGGGCGAAGAGCTCCTCGGCGTCGTCCACGCCACCCAGCCGAAGGTCTTCTCGGCGTCGCTCTTCGCGGTCGGCGTGACGCCGACGCGGCTGCTCCTGCAGCCGATCGACCGGCGACTGGCCGCCGCCGGCCCGGCGGTCGCGATCGCCCGCGAGGCGATCTCCGAGGCCTCGGTGTGGGGCTGGGGCGGGAGCGTCGCGGACTTCCTCTCCACGTACGCCAACCAACAGCTCCGCTTCGCGGCCGACGGCAAGAAGTACCGGCTGATGGCGCTCGGCGGCAACGCCGTCGAGGATGCCCTCTCCGGTCCCTCGCAGCGGCGCGGTCTCGAGGCCCTGATCCGCTTCCTGCTCGAAGCGCGGCGCTGAGCGCCCGCGACGAATCGTCCGGTTCTGGATCCTGTGAGTGCGCCGCCGCGGCCCGGCGAGTCCGGAGCCGCGGAGGGCCCGACCACGCGAGGTGCGAGGCCATGGGCCGGCCCCCCTGGCCGGCACGGTGGTAACGTCGCGAGCCGGACGCCAATCCCGATCTCGTGATCTCGGACGTCATGGAGGACGTATGCCCAGCCGTCTCCCGCTCGTGTCTCGGATGATGGTCGCGGTCGCGGTCACCGCGCTCGCCGCCCTCGCCGGTGCCAGGGGATCCTTCGCCGCCGGCAACGACCTCGCCGACGTCCAGCGCGCCATCGCGGCGCGGCACGACGAGGCAGTGGAGCGATTGCAGGAGTGGATCGCGCTGCCCTCGATCGCCGCCGAGGACCGCAACTACCCCGCCGGCGCGGAGCACATGGCGCAGCTGCTGCGCGACGCCGGCTTCCAGCAGGCCGACGATCCTTGCCGACCGATGGCAAGCCGGGCGTGTTCGCCACGCTCGATGCCGGCGCGCGCGAAGACGGTCGGCCTCTACTTCATGTACGACGTCAAGCAGTTCGACCCCGCAGAGTGGTCCTCGCCGCCGCTCGAGGCGCGGCTGGTCGACAAGCCGGGCCTCGGCAAGGCGATCGTCGGGCGCGGCGCCGTCAACCAGAAGGGACCCGAGGCGGCTTTCCTCGCGGCGCTGCACGCCATCCGCGGCGCCGGCCGCAAGATGCCGGTGAACCTCGTGCTGGTGGCCGAAGGCGAGGAGGAGATCGGCTCGCCGCACATCGGGCAGCTCGTCCACCGGCCCGAGGTGGAGGCCGCGCTGCGCAAGTGCGTCGGGCGTCTTCATGCCGTCTGCTTCCCAGGACCTCGACGGCGTCGTGACGGTGAGCCTCGGCGCCAAGGGGGTCGTCGAGCTCGAGCTGGTGTCGAGCGGCGAGACGTGGGGGCGCGGGCCCGGCGAAGGACATCCACTCCTCGCTCAAGGCGATGGTCGACAGCCCGGCGTGGCATCTGGTCAAGGCGCTCGACACGCTGGTCTCGGCCGACGGCAACACGATCACCGATCGACGACTACCCGCAGCCGCGGCCGCTCAGCGCCGAGGAGAAGGCGATGATCGCCGAGGCGGCACGGCGCCGCGAGCGAGGCGCAGGCCCAGAAGCAGTCTCGGCGTGCAGCACTGGATCGACGACCTGCCCTGGCTGCAGGCGAACGAGCGGCTCGAGTCGCAGCCGACGATCAACATCGAGGGGCTGGTCGGCGGCTACACCGGCCCGGGCGGCAAGACCATCCTGCCGCACCGCGCGGTGGCGAAGATCGACATGCGGCTGGTGCCCGACATGAAGCTCGACGGATGCCGTCGCCGCGCTCAAGGCCCACCTCGCGAGCGCACGGCTTCGGCGACATCGAGGTCAACGTCACCGGCGGCTACGACCCGACGAGCACCCCGGCCTCGGCACGGCTCATCCAGGCCCAGGTCGCCGTGCTCGAAGCGCGCCGGGCATCGACCCGGTGCTGTGGCCGCGCAACGCCGGCTCCTACCCCGGCTACGTCTTCACCGACCCGCCGCTGAAGCTCGCCTCCGGCCACTTCGGCCTCGGCCACGGCAGCGGCGCCCACGCTCCCGACGAGTACTACGTGATCGAGTCGCCAACCCGAACGGTGCAGGGCTTCGACGGCGCGGTGATGTCGTTCGTCGAGTACCTGTACGAGCTAGCCAAGTAGGGGACCGCGCGGCGATCGCCTCTCGCGCTGACGCTCGAGCGGCGACGCCGCGGCAGCAGGACGCGGGCGATGCATCGGCCACCCAGGCTGGAAGGCGATGGGCGCCGGGCCGGCGACTCGGTGCTCAACGCCGTCTTCTTCACCGTCGTCTGCCTCTCCGGCACTCGCCCGATCGCAGCCGGCGCCAAGCCCCACCACCCCGCAGCCACGCTCGACCCCGACCGGCCGGGGCGGCGGACGGTGGCGCGCGCCCACCTCGAGGACGACGGCGCGTCCTGCTCCACCGGCACTACCTGATCCAGGACGACGGCAGCGAGCGGATGATGATCGAGCTGCGGCTCACCCGGAAAGGCGCGGCGGCGGCGAAGCCCTGAGCCCCCATTGACGCCGCCTGAATGGGGCGGGCGGCCGATGCCCGAGCGCGCAGCGTCGCAGGCTCTCGCGCTGCTTCGGGTCGCGGTGAGGCGGCGCGCCGGCTCAGTGTCTCGCCGGTGACGTCGCGGGCGCGGCCAGCGCGAAGCCCTGCCACTTCGCGAGCAGCTCGCCCTCCGTCTCGCCGGTGATCGCCAGCAGCTCGTCCTGGCGGGTGACGGCGAGCATCTTCCGGATGGCGTCGCGACCGAACGTCGCGTCCAGGTAGGTGACGAGCGAGCCGGAGACGCCGTAGCGGTACTTGCCGGACCAGGCGTCGGCGAGTCGCTTGGGCGCCGCACCGAGCGCGATGGCTTCCCGTGGCTCGGCGAGGTGCCCATGGTCGAGCTGCCCCGACACGCGCACCGCCAGCCCCTCGGCGAACCAACCGACCTCCTCTGCGCCGGTGAAGTCGCGGGTGGGGTTGTGCTGCCCGTGGAAGACGTGCACGAGCTCGTGGACGATGATGTCGCGAACGTGCTGGGCGTCCTGCGCATCGTGCTCGCACGCCTCCCGTCCCCACGCCCGTGGGGACAGCATGAGCAGGCGATCCGCGACGCCCGCGGCGACCATCCAGCACGCGGTCTCCGTCATCCCCCACTCGGCGGGGAAGGCCGCCGTGAAGTCGGCCCGTGAGGGGAACACGGAGACCTTCACGTCCTCGCGGAAGGGCATCCCGAAATAGGTCTCGATCACGCGACGCCCGTACGCCAGGTCGGCCTCGATCTCGGGGGCGACCTCCGCGTCGGCCGGCTGGATGTCGAGATGGAATGCTGGTGCCGGTGCCGCGCCCGTCTCCATACCGTGGGCCGCCCGCCGCGCGCCGGCAGCGCAGCCGAGAGGCAGCAACGGGAGGAGCACACAAGCCGCGGCAACCCGCAGGCTCGGAGGAGGGAGTTGCTGGCGCCAGCCTGTCCAGAAGCGGTTCATGGGCATGTCCCCCGGGATGTCGGTCTCCACCGCATTACGCGCGCCGGCCTGGGGAATTTCGGCCGGCACCAGCGATCGGCTCTGCGAGCCAGCGTCGTGTTCGGAGGGCACCAGAGACGGCCCGCCTTCGCATCGCCTCGACGATCGTCTGGCAGGCACCATGAGCGAACGCAGTCCCAGGTGCCAGATCGACCTCCAGGCCACCCGCTGCAGCACCGGCGACGGCATCGACTGCAGCCGACGAGCAGCGACCGACGTCGCATCCGACCACCCACCGAGCCAACCAGGCAAGGGCGCGCAGGGTCGCCGCGCCGACCAGGGTGCCGCGTGGATCCGGAACAGCCCCGCCCGGCTCCCCACGAAGACGTCGTCGTTCATGCCCGCCGGGGCTTCTCGCCGGAGGCGGAAGTGCGCCAAGATCGGGGTGGCTCGGATCGAAAGGGGTGAGACATGCGCCAGCGAGTCGCAGTGACCCTCGGTGTCCTGCTGGTCGTCGCCACGTCCGCGGACGCCTTCCTGGAGGACCTCTGCCAGCCGCGACAGAAGGGGCAGGGCGTCCTCAGCTGGTGCGTGCGGCCGCGCTGCCCGCCGCCATTCTCGGCGAACCGGGCCTGCCCGGCGCAGCTGCTCGACTTCGCCACCATCAAGCCGGGGCGCAGCATGGTCCACGCGGACTCGACTTACTTCATCGCGCAGGCACTCGGCTACCGCGCTGACGTCGCCTACTGGATCGCCGCCTACGACGAGGTCGCCGACTACGGGCAGTACCTGCCGCTCGACCAGTGCGGGGTGCAGGCGTCGACCCAGAATTCTGGCGCCCCCTACATCAGCGCGGCGTTCAACGGCTTCGTGCGCACCAACCGCAACACCGACGGGCCGCTGGACCACTACGTCGTCTCCTACTCGCCGAACGGGCAGGGCACGGACGTCCACGGCGCCGGCGGCGTGCAGGCGCTCTATCCGTTGCACTACCCACAGCCCGGCTATCCCGTCCACATCGACGACACGTACCAGAAGACGCTCGCCAACATGCGGCAGTGGGCGATGCTGCCGACGCGCGATCCCGGCCTGCTCTGCACCGTCGGCCTCACCTCGTCGAGCGGCAGCGAGTGCCTGAGCGGCATCGACATCACCGGCACCGTCCCGTTGATCATGCGCAGCGGCGTGGGCATCAAGCTGGACGTACCGGCGGGGATGAAGGTGCTGAACTTCGACACCGACACGGGGGCGCTCACCTACTACCCGCAGCTCGGCGCCTACCTCGACGACCCACAGAAGACCACCGGCAAGCTGTGGAAGGAGCCGGTGCCGACTCCGGTGCCGGTGCAGGTGGCGCGCATCGGGCTCTACCTGCACGTGCTGCAGGACACCTCGTCGCACGCGACCTACTGCGGCGACGACGCGCCCTCGCCGCCCGGCGGCAGCGACCGCGGGACCTACATGTTCAGCGGTGGCGGCGCATTGCAGGTGCGCTTTGGCGCCTCCTGCGCGTCGGGCCCGCACCTCGCCGGACACGTTCAGGAGACCGGCACCGGCGACCAGCCGCTGCCGCTGCGCGTCTACGTGGCCCTCAACAACACCGTCGACGAGCTGATCAACTTCGGTAACGAGGTGGCAAGCAAGCACCCCGGCTGGATCGTCAACCCGGAGCTGCTGCCACCGGACGTCGTGGGCGCCAGGAACGGGCAGGGCCAGAGCGCCGCCGACCTCGAGGCGGCGCTGGTCGGCACCATCGTCAGCGGCACCCCGTACAGCCGCGTCGAGGTCTACGCGTCGGGATTGGTGACGCTGCCGCTGCAGCAAGCCAACGCGCTCGACCGGCTGCACGCGATGAACGCCGCGCTCGGCAGCTACTCGCAGACGCTGCGCCAGCGGTCGGCGCATCCCGAGTCGTTCGTGCCGCTCGAGCCGATGCCGGGCAACTCCTTCGACGCGAAGGGTGCCGGCGCCTGCTGGAAATCGGCTGGCGGCGGGTGAGGAACCGCCGCGGCAACGCTGCGCCGGCCCGCGTCTCGCTCAGCGGTGCGTCCGGGCCTGCTCGTCGGCCAGGGCGAGCGTGCGCTGCGCCTGCTGGCGGACGCTGGCGTCGAGATGGTGGAGGAGGCGCGACACCACCGCACGCTTGGCGGCCGCCGCGATCTCGGCGCCCACCGGGTGTGGGCAGACTCGAGAGTGCAACAACGTCTTCTCGATGTACGAGCTGGCCCACGCGTGCAGGTTGTCGCTACGGGCCGGGTCGAGCGTCATCTGGCGCGGCGCCTCGATGAAGGCGAGCCCGAGGCCCGTGCGACCGAAGCGCACCTCCTCGTGCAGCCGCATGAGCAGGTCGCGCTGCGAGTCCTCGTCGCGCCGGCCGACCTGCTCGGCGAGCTGTCTCAATGGCATCGGTGTTGCTGGAGCACCGCCCGAGGTTCCAGCTCCGACCGCAGCGCAGGGAGCGCACCATGCCGACCCCATCCCAGCCAAGCGCTTCGCACGGAGCGGCACGCAAGGCAGTCGCGGACGTGGACACCGGCGAAGACGACGATGGCCTCTCCATTACGGCTCAGAGAAGCCAACACCCGCCAGCTCGTGACTCGCGCTCGACAGCACGTCGCCGATGGCCGCTGCGTGCGCAAGAGCGGCCTTCGGTCGGCGTCACCGTTGCCGCCAGGGACACCTCGCGAGACTTGACAGAATGGCAACCGCCCTCCGCCCTCCCGCTGTGGCGCCCTGTGGGGATCAGGCTATCTTCCAGGAGGCACGTCGCCAACGCGGAAGGCGCTCAGGTGCGCGCGGTTGGCTCGGTCGGAGCCGCTGCAACCGGCGCGGGAAGCGGCCTCGAATCGGGGGTCCGGCCTGTGGACCGGCCGAGCCAGTCCTCGAAGCGGGTCCCTCCGAGTCGCGCGTCCTTGCCAGGAACGAGTGTGCGCTCGCTCAGGTGGGCGCCGAAGTAGCGTGCCTGTGGGTCCGCGACGACCGTGCGCGGATCGTGGCGGGCGCGGAGGGCCTGTCGGATCAGCTCGTCGAGACGGAACTGTTGCGGGCCGGCGACTTCGATCACGCCATTCAGTGGCGTGCCCACGGCGATTCTCGCGACCGCTTTCGCGACATCGTCGGCCGCCATGGGCTGGATGAGAACCGGCGCCAGGCGAACCGTCGTGCCGTCGGTGGCGGCGTCGGCGATGCTCTTGACGAACTCGAAAAACTGCGTCGCGTGGACGATCGAGTACGGGATCCCGGACTCCTCGATCAACCTCTCCTGCGCGATCTTGGCGCGAAGGTATCCGCTCTCGGACAGCCGCTCGGTTCCCACCACCGACAACGCCACGTGATGCCCGACCCCCGCGGCAGCTTCATGGGTGAGGAGGTTGTTCGTCGAGGTCGTGAAGAAGCTCATCACCGCGGTGTCATCGAAGGACGGTGAATTCGACACGTCGACGACGACCGAAGCGCCCCGAAGGACGTCGGCCAGCCCCTCGCCGGTAACGGTGTCGACCCCCGAGTTGGGCGACGCCGCCACAGCCTCTTGGCCCTGCTCACCGAGCTTGTTGACGAGCTTGGACCCGATCAGCCCGGTTCCACCAATCACCACGATCTTCATCAGCACCTCCCGTGTCCGCAGCGGCACCGACGCCGCCCGTCGTATGGACTAGGACCGAACAGCGCATGGTGTTGTGACAGATGCGCCGCGGGGTGCCGAGCCGCCGCCGTTCCCGATTCCCGAGCTCTCGCCGGTCGCCATCGAGCGCCGACCGTACAGCCCGCCGCCCTTCACCGGCGGCGGGCCGTCGAGATGCAGCACCCCGGCCTCCGCCGCTAGTCGTCCGCCGGGCCGGCGTCCTTGATCACGAACCTCGCCCGCAGCCGGGCCACCTCGCTGGCGAGCCCCGCACGGGTGACCGACTCGAGCACCGCGGCGAGGTCCTTGTAGGCCGCCGGCGCCTCGTCACGGGGATAGCGATCAGCCGGTGGTTGACGGTGGCGAAGTTGGCTCCCAGCGCCGCCATCGACTCGACCTGCGACGCGCCGCTCGCCCTCCAGCAGCTCGTCCACTGGTGGAGGGCGCTGGGCTCAGAGCTGTTCAGCTCGGCCTCGAGGTTTGGCGCCACCGGCGCCTGGGTCGGCGGCGAGGCCGTAGCGCGGCGGCCGCTACGGTGGCGGTGCCGCGGCCGCCGGCGGCTCCGGGCACTGATCGGGCCAGGCCTCCGTTGGCGTCTGGGGTTCGGGCCACAGCTCCCCGAAGTTGCCCACGTCCCCCCCGTAGTAAGCCGCCAGCACCACCCCAGCCACCACGATCGGCACCACCACTGCGTTGGCCGCCACCCGCGTACCCTCGAGCCGGCGGGTGCGGATGGCGCAGATTTCGTCGATGTAGATCCGCACCCTTCCCAGGCTGGTGCCCGTGCCGGTTCTGCCCTCCCCGAAGAGGAACGCCCCGTGCTGGTCCTTGCCGGCAATCGTGTGCGTCAAGACGAACATCGCCGGCGCGTAGGTGTAGACCCGCACCTGCTGGGCTCGCTGCAGCTGAGCGCCCGCGCAGGGTTGAGGGCAAGCACGCCAGGGGCGCATGGTGAAGCAGCCCTGAGACGTGCCCGCAGCGAGGAGCATCAGCATCGCCGGTAGCAACCGGCGCCGGGGTCGGGCTATCGAGGTGGCCATGGCCCCGTCCCTCCTCACCGTTCGTCGCGGTCGTAGCGCCGAGCGGCGCGGCCCTGGTCGCCCGGGCAGCTTCCTCGGCGATCCGAGGTCGTACCTCACTATAGTCCTGGTGGTGCCGCTAGAGCGCCCGCCCGGCGGGCCGCTCCCGAAGTCACCGAGGCGGCCTCTACCGACCGTACGGACTGCCCACGTTGCCAACCCGCGCCGAGCTAACTGCTGCCGCCGGCAAGACCATCCCCGACATCATCGCTCCGGGGCTCGATGTGCTGTTCTGTGGCATCAATCCGGGGCTGCTCAGCGCCGCGCTCGGCTACCACTTTGCGCGGCCCGGCAACCGCTTCTGGCCGACCTTGCATCGGGCGGGGTTCACGCCCCGGGTGTTGCAGCCAGCGGAGCAGCGGGAGCTGCTGGCGATGGGGCTGGGTATCACCAACGTGGTGCCGCGCTCCACGGCCTCGGCGGCCGAGCTGATGCCCGGCGAGCTGCGTGCCGGCGCCCGGGCACTGGCGCGGAAGGTGCGTCGTGGGAAGCCGCGGTTCCTGGCGGTGCTCGGCATCGGTGCCTGGCGTACGGCGTTCGGGCGGCCGCACGCCACGCTGGGGGAGCAGAGCGGGCGTATGGGCGGCAGCCGGGTCTGGGTGCTGCCCAACCCCTCGGGGCTGAACGCTCACTACCAGGCCGCCGAGCTCGCCCGCTTGTTCGGCGAGCTGCGGGCGGCCGTCGATTCTCGCTGATGAAGCCGTCGGTTGGGTCGGCAGCAGCGGCGAGGCGAGTCCGCTGTGGGAAAGCAATCCGGGCCCTCGCCCCAGCCAGCGGACGAGGCACAGCGCCCGGGGCCACCCGATGCGCCCTCCCTTGGCGACGTTGGTGAGCCCTTGTGGTACAAGTCATACCGCCATGCGCGACTACGAATCCCTGCACGCCAGCGAGCTCTGGTGCCCCCGCTGCCGCCGCGCCACGCCGGTGCGCGAGCGGCTCCTCCTCGTGCTGCCCACCGGCAACAAGTACGAGTACCGCTGCTCCGTGTGCGGCAGCTCGGTGGGTGAGAAGACCGACCAGGAGTCCCAGGACTTCCGCATCCCCGGGCCACCGCCTTCCCGCCGCCGGGGGTGACCTCCGGCCCCCGTCCTGCCGGCAGCCTCGAGCGCGTGAGCGGCACCCTGCTCGCCCCTGGCCGGCATGTGGCCGCCGCGCCCCCCTGGGCCCTCGCCGTCGAGGGCCTAGAAGACGCGATGCCGATGGTGGAGCCGTTGGTGAAACCGGCCAGCAGGTCCAAGGTCGGGTTGTTTCGAAGCACGGTGGCGTCCATGATCGCACTGCCCTGGCGCGCATTGAGCCGGATGCCGGCTTCGCCGTAGTCCTGGATGGTGTTGCCCTGGATGAGGAAGCGGAATGGGTGGTGCCGGTAACGCGGTTGGTGCCGGTGTTGCCACTGGTGAACACCCGCAGGGCGTCGGCCGCGTTGCCGGCGCCGGAGTGCGCGACACCGCTGACGCCGACGACGTTGTCGACGAATCTACTGGGGTTTCGACTTGGAGTGCCTTGGTCATCGGGTCCTCCGCATAGCAGTCAGCGTCGGGCCGTTCGCCAGGTGCGGGCATGCGGAGAGGGGTGCAGCGTGGACCCGCCGCGGCACCCCTCTCCACGGACGACTCACGCGACCTTGCGGTGGGCTTGCTGGCAGAAGGCGAGCAGATCGCGGTTGACGATGTCGGAATGGGTGGCGGTGAGGCCGTGCGGCAGGCCCGGATAGTAGATCTCCACGGCACCCTTGATCAGCTGGGCCGACTTCTTCGCCGAATCCTTGACCGGAACGATCTGGTCGTCCTCGCCGTGCATGACCAGAGTCGGGACGTCGAACTTCTCGAGGTCTTCGGTGAAGTCCGTCTCGGAGAACGCCTTGATGCTGTCGTACGCGTTCTTCAGCCCGGCCTGCATGCTCCAGAGCCAGAACTGATCCAAGATGCTCTGGGACACCTGCGCCCCCGGCCGGTTGGCGCCATAGAACGGCGAAGCGAAGTCCCGGTAGGCCTGCGCGCGGTCCTTCGCCAAGGCAGCCCGCAAGCCGTCGAAGAGCTCGATGGGAAGTCCTTCGGGATTGGCGGCCGACTTGAGCATGATCGGCGGCACGGCAGCGAGGAGAACCGCCCTGGCCACCCGCTGGGTGCCGTACTTGCCGATGTAGCGCGCCACTTCACCGCCGCCGGTCGAATGGCCGATCATCGTGATGTCCTGGAGATCCAGTGCCTCGATCACCGCCGCGAGGTCGTCGGCGTACCCGTCCATGTCGTTGCCGGACCAGGGCTGGCTCGATCGGCCATGGCCGCGACGATCGTGGGCGACGCACCGGAAGCCTCGCTCTGCGAGGAACATCATCTGGCCGTCCCACATGTCGGAGCTCAGGGGCCAGCCGTGCGAGAAGGTGACGGCCGGGCCCTTCCCCCAGTCCTTGTAGTAGATCGTCGTTCCGTCCTTCGTCGTGATCGTGCTCATCTGCCGGTCTCCTGAATGATTGTCTGCGAAGCGGTATTGCTTGCAGTCGCGCGTTCGAGAGCGAGGTCCGCGTGCATTCGCGAAGACCGGAAACCACGTCGGGATGTGACAGCCGTGGCTTGCGCCCGGCGGTCCGTCCGGAGTGTCAAGAGGCAACGGCGATGGGGTCTGTATGGACGCGGTAGGGCGCGCGGCCGCCGCGGGGGCGGGGCCCTTTCGCGCGCTACATGAGCGCGGGCGACCGCCGAGAGGGGCGCCGGTGACGCCACCGGGACAAGACCGGATCATGGCGCGGCGATACCGCCAGGGCGCACCCGGGCCAACCGTCCGTCCCGGAGGTTCCGATTCCCTCGTTCAGGGGTAGCATCTCTCGCGGCCCGGCAGGGAGCGCGTTGCCTTGTGCGTGGCGGAGGGGCCAGCGGAGATCGCGGGACGGGCGATGCAGCGGATCAGGGCGCTTCTCGTCGCGGCCATGTTGCTGCCCTTCGCCGCCTCGGCCACCGGAGCGATGCGCCCGCTGGCCCACTACACGCACCAGCGCTGGAGCGAGGAGAGCGATCTGCCGCGGCCAGTCGCCGCTCTGGCCCAGGACCACCGCGGCTATCTCTGGATCGCGAGCGCGGCCGGCCTCTTCCGCTTCGACGGCATCCGCTTCGAGATGATCAGTGCCGGCGTCGATCTCGTCGTCCATGGTGCACCGTCGGCCATTCTGGTCCGACGCAATGGCGAGGTCTGGACCAATTTCGAACGCTCCCGGCGCTTTGCCGTCTATCGCGAGGGTCGGCTGCAGTTTCTGGACGCCCCGCCGGCGCCGCACCGGGTGTCCGCCATGCAGGAGACCCGGGACGGCACGATCTGGGTGTTGACCGAACAGATCGGGATCCCGCTCCTGTGCTTTCGGAACGGACGGTGGACGTCCTTCGGCCCTGAGGCCGGTGCGCCGCTCGACAATCCCTTCAGCATGGTAGTGACCTCCGACGGCACCGTCTGGGTGTCCTTCACTGGCTCCGTAGCGCGGTTGGCGTCGGACGGTCGGCGGTTCCAGTTCGTGCGCCAGGATCCGGGCGCGACCGGGCGGCTGTCGATCGACCCGCAGGAACGGATTTGGCTGACGGAGCGCCGCGGCACCTATCCGATCACCGGCCCCGGCGGGCGCGGAACCCCGCCGCCGCTCCGCTACGCCTATGCGACCGACGCGGCCCAGATCCGCGGCTGGCCCATGTTCGACCGCGACGGCAATCTGTGGATCGCCACCTACTACGATGGGCTGCAGCGCTTGGCGAGGCCCGACCCGCGCGGCGCCGCCTCGCCGGCCGAGGCGGCAGCCAGCGTCGAGCGCTTCACCGTGCGCGACGGCCTCTCGTCGAACGCGACGACGCAGCTCTTCCAGGATGCGGAGGGCAACGTCTGGCTCGGCACGGAGAACGGCCTGGACAGGTTCTGGCCGGCGACCCTGCGCTTCGAGCCGCAGCTCACCGACCCGGCCGCGTTCGGCGATCTGCTGCTGCAGGCCTCGGACGGGAGCATCTATATCGGCGAGGCTTCGACCGTGTACCGGGTGCGGCCCGGTGGACGCCCGGAGCCGATCCTGCGGACGCCGGTCGAGCCACGCACTCTTTGCGAGGCGCCGGACGGCTCGATCTGGATCGGGACCAACGACAAGGAGGTCGTGATCTGGCGGCAGGGACGGATGCGCCGCCTCGGGCAGCGGGCGCCGCTGTCGTTCACCATCTATGACTGCGCCTTCGACGCCCAGGGCGACTATTGGGTCACGGCGTCGCTCGGCGGGATGGCCCGGTTGCGGAGCGGGCGCTGGGAGCGGATGTTCGGGCCTGCTGGCGGAGCGTTCGTGCCGAAGTCCCTGCTGGCCGACGCGCGTGGCAAGCTGCTCGTGCACTGGAGCGAGCGTACTTTGAGCCTGCTCGACGGGCGTGTGCACCACGCGTTTCCCATCCCCTTCGGCCGCTATCAGCCCTACGACGTGGTCCTCTATTCCGAGGCGCCGGACACCTGGTTTGTCGCCGGCCGGTTCGGGCTGGCGAGGCTCCGGCACGGACGCTTCCAGACCCTCTACGCCCACCAGGCGCCGCTGCTCAGCGATGTGAAGGGAATGGTCCGGACGCCTGGCGGCGACATGTGGTTCGCGGGACCCGGCGGCATCGTGCGCATGACAGCTGCCGCGCTGGAGCGCGCCTTCGCCAATCCCAGCCAGCCCCTGTCCATGCAGCTGTTCGGTGCCGCCGACGGCCTGAGGAGCCGGCCGCATTCCCACAGTCGCCACGCGATCGTCCAGGGCGGCGACGGGCGGCTCTGGATCGCGACGCAAACCGGGACCCTGTGGCTCGATCCGGCCGATATCTCCCACAGCCGCACGCCGCCCCGCGTGGCGATCAGCGCTCTGTCGGCCGATCGCGTCTATCGCGATCCGTCCGGCATTACGCTGCCGGCGGGCACTTCGAACGTCCAGATCGATTTCGCCGTGCTTGCCTTCTCGAACCCGCGCTCCGCGCGCGTGCGCTACCGGATCGAGGGGCAGGATCCGGACTGGATCGAGGCCGGCACGCGGCGGCAGGCGTTCTACACCAACCTCCCCCCGGGCACCTACCACTTCCAGGTGGTTGCGGCGAACGGGGACGGGGTCTGGAACGAGAAGGGCGCGACCGTCGCGTTCGAGATCCCGCCGACCTTCGTCCAGTCGCGCTGGTTCGTCGCCCTGTGCATCCTGCTGGCGCTGGTCCCGCTCTGGCTCCTCTACCGCCTGCGCGTGGCGCAGGTCGGGCGCCGAATTGCGCACGACTTCAACCTGCGCTTGGATGAACGCGTCAACGAGCGGACGCGAATCGCACGGGAGCTGCACGATACGCTGTTACAGAGTTTTCAGGGGTTGATGCTCCGCTTTCAAAGCGCGCGTGACCTGCTGCCCGCACATCCCGCGAAGGCCGTCGAGGCACTCGACGGCGCTCTCGACCGAGCGGATCAAGCCATCGCCGAAGGCCGCGACGCGATCCAGAATCTACGGTCGTCCACTACCGTGAGCAACGAATTGGCGCAAGTGATCACGAGCTTGGTCGAAGAGCTCACCAACGGTCCAGAGAAGGGCTCGGCAACGTTCCGCATGTCCGTCGAGGGCTCACCGCGGGACCTGCATCCGATCGTCCGCGACGACATCCACCGCATTGCACGCGAAGCGCTACGCAATGCATTCCGTCATGCACAGGCCGATCGCATCGAGGCGGAAGTCACGTATGGGGCACGCGAGCTTCGCGTGCGCATCCGGGACAACGGCAAGGGCATCGACGCGCAACACCTCACCACCGGGCGCGCCAAGCACTGGGGGCTGACCGGCATGCGCGAGCGCGCCATTCAAATCGGCGGCCAACTCAATCTCTGGAGCGAATTGGGAGCCGGCACCGAAGTCGAGCTGCGCGTTCCGGGGGCGGTGGCCTATAGTGCTCCGCGCCTTGGCCGCGGCGTGTTCCGCAGGCGCCGCGAGCAAGGAGGCGGATCATGAACGCCAAGCACACCCCGATCCGCATTCTTTCGGTCGACGACCATCCTCTCCTACGCGAGGGCGTGGCCTCGCTATTGGCCGGTCAAGCTGACATGCAGCTGGTGGCCGAAGCTGCAACCGGCCGCGAGGCTGTCGAGCAGTTCAGAGCGCATCGTCCAGACGTGACATTGATGGACTTACAGATGCCCGAGATGAGCGGCGTCGAGGCGATGATCGCGATCCGCGCGGAGTTTCCTTCGGCACGCATCATCGTGCTGACGACGTACGTGGGCGATGCGCAGGTGTTGCGTGCGCTCGAGGCTGGCGCTCAGGCTTACTTGCTCAAGAGCGTCCTCCGGAAGGAGCTGCCGGATGCCATCCGTGTCGTTCATGCAGGCCACAAGCGGATCGTGCCAGAAGTGGCGACGACCCTGGCGGAGCACGCGGCGGACGACGCCTTGTCGCCACGCGAGATCGAGGTGCTGAGGCTGATCGCCGGCGGCAACGCCAACAAGATGATCGCCGCCCAGCTTTCCATCACCGAGGAGACCGTCAAGGGCCACGTCAAGAACATCCTCTCGAAGCTGGCTGCAAACGACCGCACGCATGCCGTCACGATCGGGCTGAAACGCGGGATCATCGATCTCTAGCCGAACCCCTCGAAAGAGGGGCGTCGCGCAGGCACTATTGGGGCGGGCGCACGCGTTCTGCAGGCGGTAGCTTTGCCAGCGGGCGGCTCGTGCAAAGACTCTTCTCGACCTTTCCGGGCGGTCTGCCCGGCGCCGGCCTCGTACTCCTGCGCGCTGCAGCGGCGATTCCACTCGTGTACGCGGGGCTGCTAACCGCGGCCTCGCCGTCGCCGTCCATCCTGGGAGTGGTGACCGCAGGGGCCGCAATCTTGCTCTTGATCGGTTTGTGGACTCCGCTCGCGGGCGCGGTCGTTGCGGTGGCGCAGTTGGACCTCGCAGTCTTGCATCCTTCACAACCTTGGGCGTTCGTCCATTACGCGGCGCTGGGCGCCGCGCTTGCGATGCTCGGACCTGGTGGCTGTTCTCTGGATGCGCGTCTCTTCGGGCGCAAGCAGATTCGGATTCCCCCTCGTTGATTTCCGCGATCGTGTGACCGGTGCTCACCCCGAAAGGGGTGTGGATTGACCTCGCGATCGAGGCATTCCGCGCAACTCCCATCGAGGGTCGTCGACGCTTCGCCTCCCCTTTCAGACTGCCTGCGAAAGGGGGGATCCAATGACAGCTGCATCTCAGTCGGTTTTCGCGAGCGCCCCGCGGCCAGCAGAGAGCGAGACCAGCACATGCGACGACGGCCTCGCGGCGTTCATGAGCGTGCGTGCTCGTCTCTTCGGCATTGCCTACCGCATGCTGAGAAGCGCAGCGGAGGCCGAGGACGTCGTGCAAGACGTTTGGGTACGCTGGCAGACGGCGGATCGCAGCTTGGTTCGCGACGCCGTCGCGTTCCTCGCGACGACAACGAGACGACTGGCGATCAACGTCCTGCAGTCGGCACGCTCGCGCCGCGAGACGTCCGCCGGACGCTGGCTGCTCGAGCCGGTGGATAGCAGCGCCGATCCGCGATCGGGAATCGAAGGACACCAGGCATTGGCGTCTGGGGTTCAGCTGCTGCTGGAAAGGCTCAGGCCCATGGAGCGCGCCGCCTATGTCCTTCGGGAGGCCTTCGACTATCCCTACAGGCAGATCGCGAAAGTCCTGCGGCTCGAAGAGGCAAACGCACGGCAAGTCGTGACGCGTGCTCGGCAGCACGTCGCGGACGGCCAAAGGATACCGGCAAATTCCACCGAGCGACGCCGTCTTCTCGCCGCTCTCATGGCAGCCGCCCAAGACGGCGACGTCGCCGGCCTCGAAGGTCTCCTCGTATCGGACGCTCGTCCGGACCGGGAACGGCGTCGGTTTGGTGTGGCTGGGAGAGTACCTGCCGGCGTCGGCGCGGCGTGAGGGCGAGGTCTGACGTCGGCCTCTGCTCTCGGCAGCTCCCTCGATTCGTTGGCGACCCTCCTTCCCAGCCAACCCACCTTCGTGCGCCGCAACGCCACAACCCATCCCCGCACCCGGTCAATGGCTCGGAGGAGCGGCGATTGCTCCACGCTCGCCAACATGAGCTCGGCTGAACGCGGAAAGGAGTGCGATCAGCCACTCACGGAACGACGGTGCGGTTGCGGCCGGTGCTCCTTCAGCCGATGGCGTCCGACGACGTTGCCAAGGCCGTCGGCAGAATCGCCGTCGGCGCGCCGGGCGGGGATCGATCCCAGCGGCTTGGCGCGCTTTTCGCGCGACCGCGTCGAGTGGGAGCACATCCAGCGCGTACTCAGCGAATGTGGCGGGAATGTCTCCCGGGCGGCTCGGTTGCTCGGTCGCGACCGTCGCTCGCTGCAGCGCAAGCTGGCCAAGCGGCCGTCAGGGAGGTGACCGCGGGCGATTCTAACCAACTTCATAGCGGAGTAGCCCAAGCGGTGGCGAGCTCGAACACCTTGGGAAATTCGGGACACCCCCACCCGCGGCGCGCCGCATCTTTGCGCGCGGGCGATGGCTGCCAGCGCCGATCATACTGGGCACGCGAGCTGCCGCGTGCGAGCGGGAGGTGTCAGCCCGCCGACTCAGGTGCTGATCCGTTATGACGGCGACGTCACGAGCGGCGCCAGCAGCGCCAGTAGCTCCGCACGGCCGAAGACGCGCGACAACGCGGCAGAGTCGGTCTCGACGACCTCATCGAGCAGCCGCCGCTTGCCCTCGATGAGGCCGTCGATGCGCTCCTCGAGTGTACCCTCGGCGATCAGCCGCAGGACCTGCACCGCCCGCCGCTGACCGATGCGGTGGACCCGGTCGGTGGCCTGATCCTCGCGCGCGGCATTCCACCAGCGGTCGTAGTGGATCACCACCGAGCCCCCCACCAGGTCGATGCCGGTGCCGCCTGCCTTGAGGCTGCCGAGGAAGACACGGCAGCCCTCGTCGCGGTTGAAGCGGTCGACCGTCTCGGCGCGCCCGCGGCTGCTGCCGGTGAGCGTGGCGTGACCGGTGCCGAGGGCGGTGAGGTGGCGGCCCATGATCTCGAGCATGCCGAGGTACTGGCTGAAGACCACCACTTTCTGACCGCTGCCGAGGGCTTCGCCGAGAAGCTCGCAGAAGAGGTCCCACTTGCCGGAGCTGTGCTGCTGCCAACGGTCCAGGCGGCCGAGGGCGAGCGCCGGGTGATCGCAGATGCGCTTGAGCAGGTTGAGCACGGCGAAGACGTGGAGGTAGGGAATGCGCTCACCGGGGCGAGAGAGCCGCTCGCGCAGCTCCGGCCCGCGCCGCTCGACGACCTCGCGATAGAGAGCGACCTGCTCGTCGCTGAGCCGACAGCGACGCGGGTCGTTGATCTTCTCCGGCAGCTCCCCGAGGACCTCGGCCTTCACGCGCCGCAGAACGAATGGTCGAGCGGCGCGCCGCAGCGACTCGGCTTGGAAGGCACGGCCGGCGCCGCGGCTGGCGGGCTCCAGGTGGTCGAGAGCACCCGGCAGCACGAGGTCGACCAAGGCGTGGAGATCGGCGAGGTCGTTCTCGATCGGCGTGCCGGTCAGCCCGATCCTGACCTCGGCCGAAAGTGCCCGCGCCGCTCGGTAGCCCTGGGTCTGCCGGTTCTTGAGCTGCTGTGCCTCGTCGAAGACGACGACGGCGAAGGGCTGGTCCGCGAGGGTCTCGGCGGCGGCGCGCAGCGTGCCGTAGGAGGTGAGCACGAGGCGGGTGCCGCTGGTTTGCTGGAGGTCGCGCCGCGGGCCGTGGAACACCGCCACCGGCAACGTGGGGGCGTGCTCGGCAAGCTTCTGCTGCCAGTGCCCCAAGACGGTCAGCGGCGTCACCACCAGGCTGGGCAGGTCGGTCAACGATTCCTCGACCAGCAGCAGCAGGAGCGCCATCGCCTGGTGAGTCTTGCCGAGCCCCATGTCGTCGCAAAGCAGCCCGCCTAGGCGGTAGTGCCACAGCGCCGAGAGCCACTCGGCCCCCAGCCGCTGGTAGGGGCGCAGCGGCGAGCACAGCCCCACCGGCTGGGAGAAGGGCCGCGGAGGGCGCAGCTCGAGCAGGCGCCGCAGACGCGCGGCCACCTCGGGTGGTCCGAGGACGCGGGCCCCTCCGGTCGAGCTGGCGGCGAGGCGCAGCAGGTCCACCGCCGCCAGCCGCAAGCGGCCGTCGCTGTCCTCGATCTCCATCGCCGGCCGTGCCGCGAGGCCGGCGAGGAAGCCGAGGGCAGGCGACCCCAGGTCGATCCAATCGCCGTTGGGCGTGGTGGCGACGCTCCGCCCTTCGCGCTTGCCGCGCAACAGGTCGCCGAGGGATACCGCGCCGGCGCCCTCGCCATAGGTCGCCGACAGCCAGTACCAGCCCCCCTCGTCCGCCGTTCCGACATCGAGGGCGAGGTTGCCGGGCTCGGCGAGCAGCCGCGGCAGAGTGACGCCGCGGTCGAGCACTACCTCGCCGTCGGCCACCGCCGCGGCGAGCTCGCCCGCCACCTGCGGCAACTGGTGGTTGGAAAGCACCATGCGCCGCGGCGCTGTGAAACGGCGCGGGCGTCCGGGGCGCTCGAGCTCGCCGAGCACACCGAGCTCCGGTAGGTACAC
Source organism: Thermoanaerobaculia bacterium (assembly GCA_963837455.1). Classification (GTDB taxonomy): domain Bacteria; phylum Acidobacteriota; class Thermoanaerobaculia; order Multivoradales; family JAIOJS01; genus DASYQD01. The sequence continues at coordinate 2,206,084 of CAWINM010000001.1, forward strand.
CAAGTCACCATAGCGGAAGCGCTCGAGCGCCTCGCTGGCGAGCAAGCGTGCCTCCCCCTGTTGCTGCAGCGCCTGGATCACGGGCCGCAGCTCGAGGTCGACCTCGGTGGCCCGGGAAACGAGGAAGAGCGAACGCAGCGGGATCGGCTTCGCCGCCAGGTCTTGCTGGCCCGGAAAGGCGGCGGCGAGGAGCCCCAGCATGGCGCGCACCTGCTCCCTGGGGACCGTGAAGCGGTAGCGGTCGGTGCCGTCCGGGTCGCGAAACGTCAGCTGCAGCTCGCCGGTTTCCAGGTCCACCACCGGATGGAAGGTGCCCCCGGGATCGCCGTGCTCGCGCACGACGTGGTACGCGAGGCGGCGAGCGAGGCTCGCCTCCCGTGCTTGGCGCACCGAGGGCATTCCGGCGTCGAGGAGCAGCCGCTCCTCGGGCGTGATCTGGAGCAGCGCCAGGCGGTCGAGCAGGGACGCACGCCCGGCTACGTCGCCGAGCCGCACCAGCCGGTCCACCAGCCGCTGGCCCGAGGCCGAAGAGTCGAGGACGAGGATGCGCGCCTCACCGCCGTGGCCGCGCACCTCCACGCCCCCTCCGGCGAGCCGGCGAAGCTCCACGCTCACCGCTCGCCCGCGTTCGCCGGCGAAGAGCAAGGGCGCCAGGCGCCCCCACAAGGTGGTGGCGAAGCCCGCTTCCCAGGCGAGCCCTCCCCAGCGGCGCTCGGCCTCGCGCAGGCGCTCGCCCAGCAGCAGCTGATGGCGGCAGGTGCGCTCTCGGGAAGCCTTGCACGTACAGCTGCGCGTCGCCGGCTGCCCGGCGTCCTCGGGCAGGACGATCGTCGCCAGGCCAGGCTCTGAGTCGTTGGCCGGCGGTAGCAGGCCGATGCCGCGACGCAACACCTCGAGGTCGGCGAGGCCGTCGCCGGCGGCGAGGTGGGTGGCCGGCAGCCCGGCGGCACGGGCTTCGAGGCGGGTCCGCCCTCGTCGACTTGCCGACTCGCGCCTGCCGCGCTGCCTCCCGTGTTTCATGCTTGCGCCTACATCGTGAGCAACGAGGTTGGGAGCCGCCGCGCTCACTTGAGCCCGGAGCGCAGAAGTCTGACCGTGCCCTCTACGACCTCATGGTGAGCGCCTGGCGTGAGCGCTCCAGCCCGGCGAACCACGATGGACTCGCTCGCGGTGAAGCGTTTGCCGGGCCGAGCGGAAGCTCTCGCGATCGAGGCTACCGCTGGCAAAGGCGCCCTTCGACAAGGGGATGGCGGCCGCATCGCCGTAAGGGTTGCTGGTCACCTGACACAGCACCCAGTCGACTCCTCCGGCGTGAGCCAGCACCACTGCCGGCCTGAGCTTCGAAGAGGAGAGGTCCGAGAACGGGAGCCGGACGAGAACGACTAGCCCTGGCTCAGGTGCGACCACGCCGCCTCTTCCTCGGGGCGGTCCCAGTCGGCCGAGAGGGCCGCCTCGCTGAGCAACGCCGTCTCGGTTCCCTCGGCCTCCAGGACCGTGATGAGAACACGAGAACCCGGCGGCAACGTGACGGGCTCCTTGGGGCGAATGTTGCCCTTCTCATCAACCTCGGCTTCGATGGTCGTGAACACGGTTGTCAGCTTACCAGTGACGGCCCGGCGCCGCCTACCTGGCCGACGCTCCGACGCCGGCGCGGCAGCCACCGGCGGAGCGAGGCCTGAGGCCCTGGTTCGCGACGGGATGCGGCTCGCTCGCGACCGAGGAAACTGTGAGTGCGCCAAGCAAGGCCTGGGGAAGGAGCAACGGGATGTTGGCGCAAGTCGACAGAACCGGCAACTCAAGTCGACAGAGCCGGCAACTTTCCAGATGGGACCCGGCGGGTGGAGATCCCGCTGGCAAAGGTTGGCCACCAACCGGCAGAGGGGGCCGCGTCTGCGGGCGCTCTCGCCCCCGCAACGCCGGAGTATCGGCTCTGCAGGGTGCGCGGTGCGCAAAGTTCGACATTCGACTCCCCAAGGGGACCGCCGTAGGTGGAACGCTCCGGTGCTGGGTGCGGCGTGGGGAGTCGGATTCCCGGATCGAGCTGCGTACCCCGCAAGAACCTTGGTGGTCATCAGCCTGACCGGGCTGTTCTTCCCGCACTACCCGAGCCTCGTGTTCAACTCGCTGCTGCCGGTGCTGCTCGGAGAGCTCTGGACGATGGGCTGACTGCTGATCAAGGGCACCAAGGACCCGAGCGCACGAGTGGCGAGCGGGCGGCGGCGCTCGTCAGGGATGCCGGGGTGCCGTCGTAGGGAGCTCCCTCGCACTCGCGCGTTCCTGGCTCGCGATCCCGGCCCCGCCCGTCTCTCGGTGCCAGCCAGGTCGGCCGGAAGGGCTCACCTCGGAGAAGGCGGCCCTTCGCTCGAGACGGGAAGCAGCTACTGCCCTTCGCCGAGGGCCGCTTCGATCTCGCCAAAGGGCACGGCTTCGGCGAACGCCGAGAACGTGCCCCGCTCGGCGATCTCCCGCGCGGCGCGGAGGAAGGCACCCCAGGCCGCGCGCGCCAGGGTTCCGCCGACGCTGATGCGGCGGACACCCAGCGCCGCGAGCTCGCCGACAGTCGTGTAGGGGGCGCCCACCAGTACGTTCACCGGCTTGGGAGCCACGGCCGTGACGATCACCTCGATGGCGGACAGGTCCTCGATGCGGGGGGCATAAAGGCAATCGGCGCCCGCGGCCGCGTACGCGGTGAGGCGGCGGATGGTCTCCGGGAGGTCCGGTCGTCCCACCAGGAACCCCTCGGAGCGCGCCGTCAGCAGGACGCCGGTGCCGCTGTCATCGATCGCCTTGCGGGCGGCGCGGATGCGCTCGACCGCGAGATCGAAGCCGTAGAGCGGCTCCGCGGCGTCGCCACTCGAGTCCTCGATCGACAGGCCGGCGACGCCGGTCACGGCGGCCCGCCGCACGTTCTCCGCGACGCCCTCGGGCGCGGCGGCGAAGCCATTGGTGAAGTCGGCGTTCAGTGGCACGTCCACGGCCTGCGCCAGGGTCCTCAGGTGCGCCAGCGTCTCCTCGAGAGAGGAGCCGTTGTCGGGCCGCCCCAGGGACCACGCGAGCCCCGCGCTCGTCGTCGCCAGCGCCGGAAAGCCGAGCTGCGCCAGCAGCCGGGCGCTGCCGACGTCCCACGGATTCGGCATCACGAAGCATCCCGCCTCGTGGAGGTGGCGGAAGGCGCGTACCACCGGGGTTGGAGTGGCCATTCGTGTCAACGAAAATCCGACTCTATCCACGAACGCAAGCGCTGTCGCGCTTCCTCGGGCAGCGCGATGTCGTCGAGCTTCTCGAGCAGCCGGAGCGTCGGGAAACTGCCCAAGGATCGCCTGGCTGCCGAGGACCACGACCTCCTGGTCGTCGGCGATCTGCGCGCTCGCCCGGATCAGGTGCTCGAGGTCCTGGCGGCGCACCGCTCAGCACCGCATGCCGCAGCGGCGCAGGATCTCCCACCGCTCGCGGGGCTCGAGAATACCGGCGAAGGGCGAGACCTGCCGCAGCTCGCTTGCGTGCTCGCCGGGATCGCAAAGCAGGGCCAGCAGGTCCGGGACGGGCGTGGCCAAGGCATCTCGCCAGGCCAGCGCGTAGCGCTCCCCGACCGAGCCGTCGCGGAGCCAGCCGTCGACGCGCTGGCGCGCCTCCTCGAGGCGCTCCGGCTGCTGTCGCAGCTTCTCAGCCACGGCACGGTGGAGAGCCAGGCTGCGCTGTTCGACCTCGAGGCGGGTGGCGGCCACGCCGCGATCTTAGCGCCTGAGGGAAAGCTGCCGTCTCGTCCTTGCGCGCGATGAAGCCGTCGAGGCTCGCGGCCATCGTCGTTCCCGGGCGCCGCCGCGCGACCTCAGCGGACGCCCGATCCAGGGTTCGCCGACCCGATCGAGCCGAGCGCCGCGACCACCAGCTGCGTGTCGAGGTACTCGATGACTTCGACGATCGCGCCGTCCCGCAGGCGGTAGAGGAAGCAGTACTGGTTGTCGTAGCGGCGGCCGTCGATCGTCGTGGCGGAGCCGTTGGCGGCCACCACGACGTGCTCCCCGTCGGCGAGGACGAGCGTGGCCTCGGCCCGGTAGCGAGTTGCCAGGCGGGAGCCGAGCTCGCGGAGCAGCGCGAGGACCGCGGCCTTGCCGCTGTAAGTGCGCGACCAGGGCGTCGTCCCCTTGACCGTCCAGGTGACGTCGTCGGCGAGCGCCTCGAGCAGCGGTCGCGAGCTCCCACTGGAGAGCTCCGCGAAGATGTCTTGCAGGAGAGCCTTGTTGCGATCGGCGGTGTCGCTCATCGTCGTCTCGTCCCCGGTGGAGGTCCCTGTCGCCGCCTGCGCCGCCCGGCGGCGTGCGGGCTCCCCGCCGTCGGCGGCAGGGTGGGGCTGGGCGGACGCTCGGCGAATCCCCGGTCGATCAACGCCTTGGCAACCTCGCGGCGCAGCACGAAGCGGGCGTGTCCCACCGGCGACCGTGTCGTATCCGCAGCCCAGTTGATCAGCACGTTTACCCAGAAGCCGCGCGGCGGCGCGAAGACCCCGAGCTCCGCGGCGATCCTATGGGCAAGGGCGCCGTACTGGAAGTTGGCCGTCCTCCAGCTGCCATAGCCGACCGTCTCGGCCAGCTCCGCCGAGCTGGCGCTGTGACGGGGAGCCCAAAGGTGCGCGCACAGGAGACTCTCGCTCATCTTCGCCTCGGTTCGTGAGGGTGCGAGATTCCGGGGGCGGCCGACGCCTCGTCCTTTGCGGGCGTCAGAGCCCCTGCAGCCACGTGCTGATCGGGCACTTTCATCTCGGGTAGGACCCGCCGCCGAATCCGACGCAGCCGCCAGTCCCCTACGTGCACCTGAACAACCACCCGCCGTCGAGCCCCAAGTACGACGAGCTGTGGAGCATCGTCGGGTACGCCCAGAGCTCCGGTGTCAGGGGTCATGGCGTCGCTGGGAGGAGCCGACGTCGGCGACTACCGCAACCTGTTCGGGGCCTACGACACGTTCCATCCGTTGCTCACGGGAACGCTGCGGCACTACGCCCTCGACGGCATCGACCTCGACATCGAGGAGGCGTCGGTGACCACCGCGGCGGTCGAGCGTCTGCTGGACGATCTGCGCGCCGACTCCTCGGAGACCTTCGCCGTCACCGCCGCGCCGGTGGGCTCGGCGCTGGTGGGCGATCCACCTGGCTGGTCGAAGGTGGACTATCAGAGGTTGCTGCCCCAGTTCGACTCGTACAACGTCCAGTTCTACAACGGTGAAGGCGACATCGTGCACGGTGGGAAGGACCCTGGCGGAGGCCTTCGCAATGGCTGAGCCGTTCTAGTACTACCTGCAGCCGCAGGCCGGGCAGCCGCGTAGCCTGGTGCTCTCCAACGAGCCCGATGGCATCGCGCTGGCCAAGATCGACGCCTTCCGGCTGGCAACCCGTTGCCGCCTACCGCAACGGCCGTCACGAGGGGATCCTGCTGGTGAATCGGGAGACCGGGACGATCCTCAGCTCCAACGGCAACGGCAAGCGGGTCACGCTGGTGAACAACGCGGGACGCGGCACCAACGCACTCTGGCGCCCGTCGACCACGATCCACGCCGGCGCCTACAACGCGATCCAGGTCGCGGCCAACGCCGACCTGAATCTGAACGTCAATGGGCGCGGTCCCTACACGGTCGGCTCGTGGGTCATCGTCTACAGCTGGTCCGGTGGAGCCGCGAACGAAGTCTGGAACTTCATCCCGACGTTCAACTCACCTGCCTGAAGCGCGATCCGGCTGCCATGTCCGGGTCGGACGCTGCAAGCCCTGCTCTTGCGGCCTTCCTGGCGAGCGGGTCGACCAGCTCATCGCCGGCCCGCAGACCCCGGCGAGCTCGCCCCGGTGCCCGAGGCAGATGCGCGCTGGGCGCAGTGCCGGGACCTCGACATCCGGTGGCTGCGGACTCGGCGGCTGCTCCGTCGCGCCGCGGATCACGAGAGGACCAGCGGCTCGGAGGTGAGGGCCTCAGGGCCCTGGGCTACGTCTGCTGAGGGCGGCACGCCGCGCACCGTTCTCGGCCGCGCCAGCGGCCGCGGGGACACCGGAGACTAGCGGGTGTTAGCGGCGGTCAGGAAGCGCGTGCTACATAGAGCTCCACGTAACACGCGCTTCTCAACAGCCGCCCACAACGACGGCCTCGCGGCGTTCATGAGCGTGCGTGCTCGTCTCTTCGGCATTGCCTACCGTATGCTGAGAAGCGCCGCGGAAGCCGAGGACGTGGTGCAAGACGTCTGGGTACGCTGGCAGACGACGGATCGCAGCCTGGTGCGGGACGCCGCGGCATTCCTCGCGACGACGGCGACCCGACTGGCGATCAACGTCATGCAGTCGGCACGTTCACGCCGAGAAACGTCCGTCGAACGCTGGTTGCCGGAGCCGGTGGATGCCAGCGAGGATCCCGGTTCGGCAACGGAAGGACGGCAGTCCTTGGCGTGTGCAGTTCAGTCGCTGGTGGAAAGACTGACGCCCCCGGAGCGCGCCGCCTACATCCTTCCCAGCTTGCGCACCTTCCTGCGCTGGTTCGTCACAACGCTTCCCCGCATCCGGTCAATGGCTCGTAGAAGCGATCGACTGCTCCAGGGCTCGCTAACTTCGGCTCAACGCGGAAAGGGACACTAGTCATGAAGCTCGTCATCATCGGCGGCACCGGCCTCATCGGATCCAAGCTCGTCACCAAGCTGAGGGAACACGGCCATGAGGCCGTGCCGGCCTCGCCAGACACGGGGGTCAACACCCTCACCGGCGAGGGCCTGGCGGACACCCTTCAGGGCGCATCGGTCGTCGTCGATGTCTCGAACTCTCCGTCGTTCGAGGAGTCGGCGGTGATGGCTTTCTTCACGACATCCACCCGCAACCTTCTGAAGTACGCGGTGGCAGCCGGTGTGAAGCACTACGTCGCGCTGTCGGTGGTGGGCACCGAGCGGATACACGACAGTCCCTACCTGCGAGCGAAGAGCGCTCAAGAAGCTCTGATCAAGGACGCTGTGATCCCCTACTCGATCGTCCACGCAACGCAGTTCTTCGAGTTCGTCAAGCGCATCGCCGACGAAGCCACTGACGGAACGACGGTGCGGTTGCCGCCGGTGCTCATTCAGCCGATGGCGGCTGATGACGTTGCCAAGGCTGTCGGCAGAATCGCCGTGGGCGCGCCAGTGAATGGCACAGTCGAAGTGGCGGGTCCCCAACAGTTCCACTTCGATGAGCTGATCCGTCAAGGCCTCAGCGCGCGCAACGACCCCCGGACGGTCGTCGCCGACCCGCATGCGCGGTACTTCGGGGCGGAGCTCGCGGAGCGCTCGCTGATTCCCGCCGGCGAAGCGCGACTCGGCGAGATCCGCTTCCAGGAGTGGCTCGGCCAGCCCCTGGTCCAGCAGCGATGAGCAAGGCACTCTCCCATCCTGGCTGACCACCTCCGACCGCGATGGCCGGTCTCGACGCACTGTTGCATGCCCATTGTCATGAGAGCCCAACGCCATACCCACCCTCGACTTGTTCACGGGCTCTGGTCAATGCCCTCCGGCATGGCGCCGCCGGGTGACGGTCCCATGCCGATCGTCTATGCCGACTCGGAACACACCGACTCCGGGGCGATCGCCAACGCATCCGACATGTGGGCGCATGTGGACCTAGGCACGTGGAAAGTCTGACCGGGACTACCCGTTCGATGCCTCTCACCAGCTCTGCGCACGCGGCGCTCATGTTTCCGCGGCTGAGCTCCGCGCAGATTGCGCGGATCGCCTCCCGCGGAGTGATTCGTCCAATCACTCGCGGGGAAGTGTTGATCGAAGGCGGACAGACCAACGTGCCGTTCTTCGTCGTGAAGGTTGGTGAAATCGAGGTCATCCGTCCCTCGGCCCTGGGCGATCTTCTCGTGGCCGTCGTGCAGGCGGATCAATTCACGGGTGACGTCAGCATGATTCTCGGCCGCCCCGCGCTGATGCGCCTTCGCGCCAGCGAGTCGGGCGAAGTGGCCCAGCTGACAGGCGACCAAATGCACGCCCTCATCCAGACCGACGCCGAGATCGGCGAAGTGCTGATGAAGGCGTTGCTCTATCGACGGATCGAGCTGGTGACGCAGGAGATTGGCGACGCGCTGGTCATCGGCTCTGCCCACTCTGCGGCAACCCTGCGCATCAAGGCATTCCTCACGCGCAACGGGCACCCCTTCAAGTACCTCGACCTCGACCGTGATGCGGACGTGCGTGACTTGCTCGACCGCTTTCGAGTGGACCCGGCCGAAATACCGGTCGTCATCTGCCGAGGCGAGGTGGTGTTGAAGAATCCCGGCAATCAGGAGATTGCTGATGGTCTCGGCTTCAACAGCCGTATCGATCGGGCTCACCAGCGTGATGCCGTCATTGTCGGCGGCGGACCGGCGGGGCTTGCGGCTGCAGTCTACGCGGCCTCCGAGGGACTCGATGCGCTGATCCTCGAGACCAGTTCGCCCGGAGGGCAGGCCGGGTCGAGCTCGAGAATCGAGAACTACCTGGGGTTTCCCACAGGAATTTCAGGCCAAGAGCTGGCCGACCGCGGTTATGCCCAGGCGCAGAAATTTGGCGCCGAGATCATGATCGCAAAACGCGCCGCCGAGCTGACCTGCCAACAAGACACGTACTGCGTGCGACTGGACGACGGCACGACGATCTCGGCCCGCGTGGTGATCATTGCCACAGGAGCCCGATATCGTAAGCCGTCGCTCGCGAATCTAGATCGGTTCGAAGGTGTTGGCGTCTATTACAGCGCGACCTTCATGGAGGAAGCGCAGCTCGGCGAAGGCGGCGAGGTGATCGTCGTCGGCGGTGGCAACTCGGCCGGTCAGGCCGCAGTGTTTCTGGCGCGGATGGGGAGACGGGTTCATCTCCTCGTCCGAGCCGACCGTCTCTCGGGAAGCATGTCGCGCTACCTCCTTCGCCGCATCGAGGAGACCCCAGCCATCCAGGTCAGAACGAGAACCGAGATCGTGACTCTCGAGGGAGACGGGAATCTGGAGCGCGTGCAGTGGCGCGACGGCAAGGGCGCTGTATCGAGTCACGAGATCAAGCACGTCTTCCTGATGACCGGGGCCGAGGCGAACACGGGCTGGCTGAATAGTCGTGTCACGCTCGATGAGCAGGGCTTCATCAAGACTGGACCGGATTTGACGCAGGCAGATCTGCGATCTGCCCAATGGCCGATCGAGCGCGCGCCGTATCTGCTCGAAACCTCGCTTCCGGGCGTGTTCGCCGTCGGCGACGTGCGGTGCGGCAACATCAAGCGGGTGGCTTCGGCTGTAGGAGAAGGATCGATCGCGATCTCGTTTGTCCATCGCGTGCTGGGCGAGGGCGCCGACGTTACACCTCGCCGGCCATGAGGCCTCTCGCGGCCCGGCGCGCGCGCCGGGCGATCATAACCGATGAACGTCGAACGATCGCGGATCCAACGGCCCGGGGTTGGTAGGGCGAGCGCGCTCACGTCATTGGCCGTCGCGTCCGCTAGCGAGCTCGTACTCGAGCTCCGGGGGAGATGCGCCAGCCCTGGCGGAGAACTGCGGGCCGGCAATGCTTCGAGCCTCGAGGGGAACGATCGGTGGTGGTAGCCCATACGGTGGCGAGTTTGAACCAAGCGTGGGATTCGAACCGCATTTGCGCCTGGCTCCATGAAGTCGCGGCGCTGAGGCCGGCGGCGTGAGGCGAAGCCTACGCCAGCCGCGTCTTTCGGGTCCCCGTGCGGCGTCTCCGGTCCTGCCCTGCGGGCAGTCCGGGCGGCGCCGTCCCTCCCTGGCGTCCGCTGCCCGTCAGCGGAGCGGAGGGGCAGCATGGAGCGGAAGTCACCGATCCGGCAACTCAGTTTGGCCATACCAGACGCCCAAGCGATCGGGATAGGCCCGGGCGGGCGTACCCGCCCGGGTCCCCCCACAGAACCGGACGTGCGGATTTGCCGCATCCGGCTCCTCGTGACACGGTTTCGCTGCGCGCCGTCAGACTGAGTGGACGATCCTCGGTCGGGGCAGAGGGTAGACCTTGAGGAGTCGGTTGAACCGCTCCCAAGACATCGTTCTCTTCCCAGACCGCCGGTCGAGCCACTTTCGCCACTCGCGGATGACCTCGTAGTAGACGTTGGCAAGCGCGCGGAAGTTGCCGCGGATCCCGTAGTAGGCGTAGTGGCCCAGCAGCCGACGCGACAGCTGCCGCTGCTGATTGCGGATTCCGGCCCAAGGCGACCACCCGTTCCGATCGAAGGCGACCACCCGTTCCGACGGGAAGGCGACCACTGATTCCGGCCTGAAGGCGACCACTTAGGGGTGGAGGTCCGGAAAGGGTGGTCGCCATCCCGGAAAGGGTGGTCGCCATCGCCGGAATCGGTGGTCGTGATCCCGGAATGGCGGCCTCGATTCGCCGTAAGGCGAAGCGAGTGAATGGGTTGGGTGTGGGCTCCGACTCTGGCATCGTGCCCCCCTTCTACAAGGGGGCCCGAGATGCCGGCACGGAGAGTGAGCATGCGGAAGATTCGCGAGGTTTTGCGTTTGCTGTGGGTGTGTGGCCTGAGCCAGCGGCGAGTGGCCTCCAGCTGCGGGATCAGCAAGACGGCGGTGGCCGAATGTGCCGCGCGCGCCCGGCGCAATGGGATGGACCAGGAGGCCACGAGAGCGCTGAGCGACATCGAGCTCGAGCAGCGGCTGTACCCGCGCGGTGAAGCGGTGTCGCGATCGCGGCCGGCGGTGGATTGGGCGGAGGTGCACCGCGAGCTCAAGGGCAAGGATGTGACGCTGCAGCTGGTGTGGGAGGAGTACCGGGAGCGCGAGCCGCAGGGCTACAGCTACAGCCGCTATTGCGAGTTGTACCAGGGATGGCGCCGGTGGGTTGATCTCACCATGCGTCAGGTGCATCGCGCCGGGGAGAAGCTTTTCGTCGACTACTGCGGCCGAACCGTCCCCGTCGTCGTCAGCGCGAGCGGTGAGGTGCGGCAGGCACAGGTCTTCGTCGCGGTGTGGGGAGCAAGTAACTACACCTACGCTGAGGCGACCTGGACGCAGAGCCTCCCGGATTGGATCGGCGCCCACGTGCGCGCGTTCGAATTCAGTGGCGGTGTGCCCGAGATCGTCGTCCCGGATAACACGCGCACCGGGGTCAAGAGACCCTGTCGCTACGAGCCCGAGCTCAATCCCACGTACCGGGATCTGGCCACGCACTACGGCGTGGCGGTGATCCCGGCCCGCGTGCGGCGGCCACGAGACAAGGCCAAAGTCGAAGTGGGCGTGCAGGTCGTCCAGCGCTGGATTCTGGCGCGGCTGCGCCACCGGACCTTCTTCTCGCTCGCCGAGCTCAACCGCGCCATCCACGAATTGCTCGCGCGGCTCAATGAGCGGTCCTTTCGCAAGATCCCCGGCACACGCCGCTCGCTGTTCGAGAGTCTCGATCGGCCCGCGATGCGCCCCTTGCCGCAAGAGCGCTTCGTCTACGGGGAGTGGAAGAAGGCGCGCGTCAATGTGGATTACCACGTCGAGGTCGAGCGGCACTACTACAGCGTGCCCTACCAGCTGGTCGGCCAGCAGCTCGACGTGCGCCTCAGCGCCCAGACAGTGGAGTGTTTCCACGGCGACCAGCGCGTCGCCAGCCACGTGCGCAGCTTCCGTCGCGGGCTGCCCACCACGGTCGCTGCGCACATGCCGCGGGCGCACCGGGACTACGTGGAGTGGACGCCCGAGCGACTCGTCCGCTGGGCCAAGCAGAGCGGACCCTCTGTCGCCGCTGTGGTCGAATCGATCCTCCTCAAGTACGTCCACCCCCAGCAGGGCTTTCGCGCCTGCCTGGGGATTCTCCGCCTGGGTCAACGCTACGGCGGTGAGCGGCTGGAGGCAGCCTGTCGGCGGGCCCTGAGTATCGGCTCGCCCTCCTATCGCAGCGTGCGGTCGATTCTCGAGCGAGGCCTCGATGCGCAGCTCGACATCGGTGTCGACGTCGCGACTGCTCACGCTGTCCTGCACGAGAATCTCCGCGGCGCCTCCTACTACGGCGGTGAGGAGGAGAAGCCATGCTGACGCAGCCCACCTTCGACAAGCTCGCCGCTCTGCGCCTTCAGGGTATGGCCAAGGCCCTGGCGGAGCAACTCGAGATGACCGACATCGACCAGCTCGACTTCACCGCTCGACTCGGGTTGCTGGTCGATCGGGAAATGACGGAGCGCGACAACCGCCGACTCCAGTATCACCTCGCCAAAGCGCGTTTCCGCCAAGCGGCCGCGGTCGAAGACATCGATTTCCGCACTCCTCGCGGACTCGATCGTCAGCTGTTCGCTGCGCTGTGCTCGTGCCAATGGGTCCGCGACCACCAAAACATCCTGATCACCGGCGCCACCGGGCTCGGCAAGAGCTTCCTCGCCTGCGCGCTGGGTCACAAGGCGTGCCGAGAAGGCTTCACCGCCCTCTACCATCGCTTGCCGCGTCTGCTGCCCGACCTGGCGATCGCCAAGGCAGACGGCCGCTACGGCAAGCTCCTCGCGGCTCTGGGCCGTACCGACGTCTTGCTGCTTGACGATTGGGGCGTTCTGGCCCTCAACGACGGTCATCGCCACGATCTGCTCGAGATCCTCGAGGACCGTTACGACCGCCGTTCCACGATCGTCACCAGTCAGCTTCCCGTCAGCTCCTGGCATGAGGCGATCGGCCATCCAACACTCGCCGACGCCATCCTCGATCGACTCGTGCACAACGCCCATCGCGTGACTCTCAAAGGCAAAGAGTCGATCCGCAAGACCAAGGCCGTCACTCCGCACGCCGAGAGCGGCGAATGAACGCGTGCCGCCAGACCGCCGCCCCGCCCGGCAAGAGACCGACACAGCCTGAGCGTCGCTGCGCTCCGATTACCGGATCCAGATGGGCTGCGGATCTGACGCGACTGTGGACCCCTGCGGACGTCGAAGACGACGCCCGCAGGTCCCACCCGCCCCCGGCCTCCGGCCGGGCACCCGTCCACAGCCGCTTGGAAATCGCCCACCCCCACGACCCCCACCCGGCGATTCCCACAGCTCCGCAGCCCCGGCGGCTGGCAGTACACTCCCTCGAAGAAAAGGAGGCCTCAGACCCCCAAGACGACCACTTCAGCTAACCACGAGCCCCCGCCCGTCGCTTCGCTCCGACCGGTGGTCGCCTTCGTCGGAATACGTGGTCGCCTTCGCCGGAATACGCATGCTGCTCAGCCAGTGGCCAGTGACGGGCCCGTCCGCACCATTCCCGCGCCCGCTTCAACGACCGAGTCAACCGACTCGGGGCTGTTTTGCGCCTCACCACCCATGACCCCCGTTGCCGCCCTTTGGCCCAGAGGTGCGTGAATCCGAGAAAGACGAACGTGCCCGGACCCTCTGGTCCGGCACCGTCGCTTCCCCACGGTGGCCGTCGGAATTGCACCAGTCGCGCCTTCTCCGGATGCAGGCGCAGCCCGAAGCGGGCGAACCGCTTCGCCAGTACCTTCTCCACCCGGCGGGCGTCGTGCTCGTCGGCGAAGACGATCACAAGATCGTCCGCATACCGCACCAGCCTCGCGCGCCCACGAAGCCGCGGCTGGACATCCTCCGCAAACCACCGATCCACCACCTCGTGCAAATAGACGTTGGCGAGCAGAGGCGAGATGACGCCGCCTTGCGGCGTCCCCGCCTCCGAGTGGTGTACGCGCCCCTCCTCCATCACTCCCGCCTGCAGCCACTTGCCGATTGCTCTCCGGATGACCCCGTCGCGCACCCTGTGGTCGAGAAAGGCCCTGAGGTGTTCGTGACTCGAGCTCGTCAAAGAAGCTCTGGATGTCGACCTCGAGCACCCACCCGCCCCCGAGCTCCAGCAGCTCTGCGGCGCAGAACGCCGAGCGCATCGTGCGCCGAACGACCGGGCCGGAAACCGTACGAGCAGTCCAAGAAGTCCTCCTCGTAGACGGCCTCGAGCACCATCGCCACCGCACGCTGCAGCACCTTGTCCTCGAAGGTGGGTATCCCGATCGGGCGCGTCTCCGACCCGTCGCCCTTCGGAATGTGAACCCGCTTGACCGGCGGCGCCCGGTAGAGGCCCGACTTGAAGCGATCGAGCAGCGACCGAAGGTTGCCCCGCAGATTCTGCTCGTACTCCTTCGCTGTCTGGCCGTCGATGCCTGCCGCCCCGTCCTTGCGAGTCCGCCGAGTACGCCTCCCAGAGCCAGTGTTCGTCGATGTAGTGAGCCAGGGTCATGAACGACCGCTCGCGGTCCTCCCTCGCCAGCTCTGCTATCCGACGAAGTCGCGTTGAGATGCTCCCGAGATTCAGTGATCTCGACATCGTTCCCCTCGTTCGGTTCCGCGTCCCGGAGCCCCCTTCCCTCCACCGGGTCCCAACGGGTCGGTTCCCCGGCTTCGCCGGTACTACGGGGCTCTCTGACTCCTCGCCATCCCTCCCACAGCGACTGTGGTTTCCCTCGCTCGGGTGGTACCGCCTGTGCGGCCGCTCCTTCGCTCCCGCGGTGTGCGGCCGTCCTCGACCGCGGGCCTGGATCTTTGGTCAGCCGGATACCCACCCGGCGTTGTTCTTCGGCGGAGATGGAAAGGCCTCCCAGGTTCCTGGAGGGACCCTCTGGGCGTATGCCGTGCTCCTCGACCCCGGCCGAGCCCTCGGACCAGGCCATTGCGGCCTTCGGGTGCTGTCGCCCTAGCTGTGAACGAGCAACGACCTCCGGCAATCAATGACTTTCGAGGCTCACTCACACGGCCTTCGCCCTCGCTGTCTACGCTTCGCAGACGCCGCTTGCGCGTGCCGCCCACGCAAGACTCGCTTCCGGCTGGTGGCCAACCTTTGCCGGGCGGGAATTCCAACCCGCCAGGTCCCATCTGGAAAGTTTCCGGTTCTGTTGACTTGCGCCTACATCCCCTTCCTCCTTCCCCAGGCTTTGCCTGGCGCACTCACAGTTTCATCTAACAGATGCTGAGGGTGGTTCGGCAGTCCGAGGTTGGTCCAGGCGGTCCTCCAGCCTCATACGGCAGGCCCTCTACCTTGACCAGGAGGACGCCTACTCTGCCGGCGAGGTCGGGTTCCTGGCCCGCGCCCTGGTCCAGGCGACCCTCCCCCACAGTGACCCCAAGGCCAACGAGTTCGTCCGGCGGAACGGCCACTTCACCCTGTCCATCCTCGCGCCAATGGACGTGGGCCTCCCCTACGGCCGCTACCCGCGGCTGGTGTTGGCGTACCTAAACACCGAGGCGGTGCGCCGAAAAAGCCGCGACATCGAGCTCGGTTCTCACTTCTCCCACTTCTGCGCGACGCTCGGAGTGCCGCCGACGACGGGGCCGCGCGGCTCCCTTCCGATGCTCCGCGAGCAGATGCAGCGGCTCTTCGCCTCCACGTTCCAGTGCGTCTTCCACGACGAGGCCGATGGACGCCACGCCGGCGACGGCTTCCTGGTCGCCGAAAAACGCGTCCTCTGGTGGGATCCACGCCAGCCGAAGGGCGACGCCGCGTGGGGCTCGCACGTGGTCCTCTCGGAGCGTTTCTTCCGCGAGGCCACCGAGACGCCCGTGCCCCTCGACCTCCGCGTACTGCGTGCGCTCCGCTCGCCGTTCGAGATCGACATCTACGTCTGGCTCACCTGGCGGTTCTACCGCCTGCGGCAGCCGGTCGTCATCCCCTGGAAGTCGCTGATGCTCCAGTTCGGCTGCGGCTACGCGAACCCGCGCCACTTCAAGAATCGCTTTCTCGAGTACCTCCGGACGGTTCTCCTCTACTACCCCGACGCCAGGCTGGAGCAGGCGAGTGGTGGCCTGCGTTTGAAGCCGTCTCCCACTCACATTCCCGGCGAGCGCCGATGAAACGGTGACTGCGTAGCGCGGCTGACTAGCGATCTCAGGATCGCGTCCAGCACGAGGTCCAGCTCTTTGCCGACGTCTTCGGCGAGGAACCGGAGCACCAAGTAGCCGCTCTCCTGGAGCAACTGGTCCTTGCGCCTGTCTCGCCGATAGGCGACCGGGTCGGCCAGGTGTTGGGCTCCGTCCAGCTCTACCGCCACCCTTGCATCGGCGCACAGCAGGTCGACTTCCAGCCGCGCCATGCCGTCGAACGGGATTGGCAGCGTGGCGTTGACGCCGAAGCGCCCCTTCGTTTCCGGAAGCGTTTCCAGCCGCCTGAAGAGGAATGCCTCCGTTGCGCTCCGCGCGCGGTCGGCACCGACGGCATCGGGAGGAACGCCCCTGGCGACATGGACGAAGAGGCTGGCGAGCGGCGCATCCACGCCATCCCTAACCAGCCGTCGCACGCTCCCCGAGTAGTCGCGCTTCCATACGGGGTCGGAGGGCAGGAGGACGTTCGTGGGCCAGCCGGGGATCGCGCTGGCGGGGAGGAGCACGCTGTAGCCGACGGTCTCGTACCCGCGGCAGCGCCGGTCGAACATGCGTGCGAGCATCGGCACTTCGAGGTCCGCGTAGTCATAGATGCGCACCTCGCGCTTGCCGTCGTATAGCCGGTGCAGTCGGCCCGCGTACTGCGCGATGGTGCCTCGCCAAGAGACCGGCAGCGTGAGGAAGAGCGTGTCGAGGCGGGGATCGTCGAATCCCTCGCCGATGTACCGGCCAGTAGCGAGGATGGCGCGGGGCTCGTCTCGTGGGATGGCGGCAAGTCTCTCGGCGATGGCCTGTCGCTGCCTCTTTCCCAGACCTGCGCGGAGCACCACCAGATGTTGAATCCCGTCGGCGAGACAGCGCTCGAGGCGGTCCAGGTGATCGTTGCGCTCGGTCAGGACCAGCGGAGACCGGCCGTTGCGAACCGACTCGATCACGTCCTCGCAGATCCGCTGATTGCGTGCCTCGTCCTCCAACAGCTCCTGGTAGATGGCCTGGAACTCGAGGCGCCGGTCAGGGTCGGGCGGCCGGTGGGACCGAAACGACGTCGGCTGCACGAAGACGTAGTGCTCGAAGGGGCGGGCCGCCGCTTGCGACCGGGCACTCACCCGATGCCGGACCGGACCACACTGCATGAAGATGATCGGATGGTGCCCGTCCTTGCGGGCCACCGTGGCGGACAACCCGAGGACGAATCGAGCCTTGGCCTGCCGGGCCACCTGCTCGAAGCTGTGGGCCGAGACATGATGGCATTCGTCGACGACCAAGTGGCCGTAGTCGGCCACGCGATCGTCGACGACGCTCTTGCGGACCAGGCTCTGGATCACTGCGACATCGAGCAACCCGGATGGTCGATTCCTGCCGCCGCCGATACGGCCGATCGACTTCGCGGGAAGGTCCAGGAAGGCGGCAAGCCGCTCGATCCACTGTTCGAGCAACTGGCGTCGATGAACGAGGACGAGCGTGTTCACGCCACGCTCGGCAATGAGCCAAGCGGCAACGACGGTCTTGCCGAACGCCGTGGTGGCGGCAAGCACGCCGGTGTCGTGCTTCAACATGGCGGCCGCGGCCGCTCTTCTGTTCGAGACGTAGCTCGCCACGGAAGGCGATGTCGAGGGGGCGGCCGGTCGAGCGTTCGTCTCGAATCGTCGTGCGAACGCCCAGTGCGCGAAGCGTCTGCTGGACGTCTTCGAGGCAGCCGCGCGGCAGGGCAACGTGGCGGGGATGGTCCTCGGCGCATGCGATCACTCGCGGCTTGTCGTAGGTCGACAGCCGCATCGCCTGGGCCTTGTAGAACTCGGGATTCTGAAACGCCGCCATGCGGAGCAGTCGGTTCCTCAAACCGGGATGAAGAGCGTCCTTGGAGATGTAGATCTGATTGCCCAAGACCAGCTCCAGCGCCGCCGGAAGCTCGCCTACCAGTGGCGGATCGGCATGCCGGCGCGAGGGAGGCGCGGTCCACGGTTCATCTTCCTCATCCTGTGGCGGCAGCCGAACCCCGAGGACGCGCCCCCGCCGCTCTGCCTCTTGGACGATGGTTTCCGCCTGGGCTCGGCTGACCGGGCGCATGCTAGCGAGAAATGTCCATTGATCGGCCCACGGAATCAGCTGCTCGTCGAGGAACACGCTGTTTCCCATATCGCGGGCGCTCTTCTGCAGCGGAAGAGCGATGAGGTTTCCGAAGCCACCTTGCGGCAGGGTGTCCTGGTTGGGAAACAAACGGTCGTACGAGTCCAGGCCCATGTCGGGCCGCCCCTCCATGGCTTCGGTGAGGAGGTGGGAACCGAGGCGCCGCGCCAAGGCTGCCGGGACGGCTTCCCCGAAGAAGAGCCAGATGTGCCCGCCGCGGCCGGATCGCGAGCGTTCGAGCGCCGCCGGCAGATCGAGACGCCGACACGCGTTCATGAAGGCGAGGGAGTCGTCTTGCCACCCGGCTTTGTCGAAGTCGACTGCGAGGAAGAAGCACGTCTCGTCGAGGAGCAGGGGATACACGCCGGCGACGAACCGCTGGCCATCGGCATCCTGGCCCGAGAGGTGCCAGCGAATGACCTGATCGGTGACAGGAAGGAAGCGACGGTTGGGACACTCGGCGCACTTGATTCGCGGCTTCTCGCAGATGCCGCGAACCCACTCGTTCGCGCAAGCGGGCGCATACCCGGCTTTCCCGGTCTTCCGGCTCTCGAACCGCCGAGGGTACACATCATCTCGACCGCGGAAGAGCGACCGGAAAAGTGCGATCTTGGCCTCGGATGACGACGATTGATCGACCGCGGCAGAGGTTGGCGTGACGGGGACGCCGTGGGCGAGCAGCGTGCCCGAGTTACGCGCCGTGCTGGGCGTCGAAGCGTTCTCCGATCGTGTGGTCAAGGGCCCTTCCAGGCCTCTCCCGGGAGACGGGGTGCGATCTCGTCGAGTACGAGTCGGGCGGCGCGGTGGAGATCCCATTCGACGCCGTACGCCAGCAACGGCTGAAGATCGGCGGTGAACACACGGTCCTCGAGCTTGCCCGTCAAGTTCGCCTCGAGCTCCGCTCGGGAGACGCGCAGGCCGTCCGACTCGAGGTACCGTCGGAAGCAGGAGACCACACGATCGAAGTCGACGGAGGCGTGGCTCGCGGCCCACCAGATGTCGAAGAGGTCCCGGGCCTTCTTGCGCTGGTAGAGGGCGCGAAGCTTGGTGCCGAGCAGCTCGTCCAGAGCGTAGGTCGAGATCGACGCGGCTCCCGAGAACCAGCGCGACCGCACGTCGAACGGTCGGCTTTCGAGCCCGAGGAAATTGAAGTGCTCGCGCGAGTTGATCTCGACCTTGAGGCGAAGCGGGAGAGGTTCGGTGTCCTCGGAAGCGAATCGATAGAGAAGCGTGACGCGTCCCTGGTTTCGGGCCCGCTTGGGCGCGCCGAGCCAGGGGTCGAGTCGCGCGCGCAGGCGATCGAGCGTTGCTCCGATCGGCTCGGCGCGAGTTTGCACGAGGTCGATGTCTTCCGAGTAGCGTGGCGCCGGGGTCAGATACAGCTTGAAGAGCGCGGTCCCTCCCCGGAACGCGAAGGCTCGAGCGAGGTCCGGGTCGCCGAAGATCTCGACCAAGACCCGGCTGAGGACGAGATCCTGCTCCACTTGAGAGCTCGGTACCCAAGCGACTTGCTGGCGCCACTCGGCAATGAAGTCGGCCGGGATCACAGATCCGGCTCCACGTCCGAGTTGATTCGGAGCTTCCAGCGCTCGTCGCGCGGAGATTGACTGCTCTCGTCGCCAGGAACGAGCGAGGCTGTTTCCGTCGCACGCCGGGCGACGAACTTCGCCAGCTGCTCGCTGCGTGTCGAGTGCCCGACCCGATCGAGGAGGTGGCCGAGTCGCTGCGCCCACGGAATCGGTGAGAGTGGACCGAGTGCAGCGAGCCGCTTGGCGTCGATCCTCTCTGCGAGCTCGGCCAAGACGGTGGCGACGTTGTTGAGCCCGCCGCAGCGCTCTTGGTAGCCGACCAGGTCGAAGGCGGTGGCCTCGGGAGACGAGATCTGGAGGAATCCTCGCGGGGTGTTGACCTTCTCCATCGGCATGGCCGCCGCGTTGCGGCGTGCCACGAAATCGACCTCAACCCGGCCGCAGCGGATCGGAGGTCGACTCTTCGGCACGACGACCTGGAACTGCTGCGGTTGCTGATGGGCTGCCCCGTGATAGCGAGCCGCTGTCAGGAGCCCGCCGTAGTAGGGGACCGAGAGACGCTCCATCAGCTGAGGGACGAACTGCTCGGGAGGCAAGCAGCCGAGAGTTTGATACTCAACAGGGACGTAGAGGTAGAAGCCCCGGTGCGGGCTGGCGACCTCTCCTCTCGCCTTCAGCCGGCGGAGTGCAGCTCGCGCGGCGGTGTCCGAGACCCCGAGCTCCCGGACGATCTCGTCCGTCGAGAAGAGGTACCGCCCCCGAGCGGCCCAGTCCCGAACCAGATGTCGTGCTGACCTGCGCGGAGTTTCAGGATTCACGCGGCCAAAGTAACGCAAACCGGTACATCTGTCGAGCGAATCCGGCGCGGCCAGAGCTGTCGATCAGGTCGACAGTTCGCTCCTCGTGGTTCGAAGTCAGAGCCCAAGGTCGACCTTGGTTGGACGACTTTGAACCCAATCCGCTGTCACGACCTAAGCTCTGCAGAATCAAAAGGATCGCGAACCTGCGAGGAGCTGCCGGCCGGACGGCCTCCACGGGCCCAGCGTGCCGGAGCGAAGCTAACTTATTGTGGGCTAGTAGGTTAGCTGTGCTGGTAGCGCATGGGGGATTCGAACCCCCGTTACCGCCGTGAGAGGGCGGCGTCCTGGACCCCTAGACGAATGCGCCTCAATGACCTGCCGAGGAGTGCTGCGGGCACAGGGGCTCGAGGCCACGGGGGCCCGGGAGCCCAAGGCGGCGCAGAAGATAGCACAGCGCGACGAGGCCTCGCAATCGAGCTGGGCTCAGCGAACGCGGCCCTGGGCGCCACGTGGAATCTGGCCCGATTGAGCGGAGTCGCGCAGGCAGGCGGCCTTCCATAGGCCCGCGAGCGACTCGGGCCATCGAGCGATGGCGGCTTTGCCAGTGCCGCAGCCCCTATGCGTGGCGCCACAACCGCGGGCTCGTCGAGGAGTCTTCCTGCTCTGCAGAGGCCACGCCCCAGATTCGAGCCACGCAGCGACCAAACGAGATCGCAGGGATCGGCGTCGCGGCGATCACGGCGGTCGGGAGCAGGCAGCGACTGTCCGCAACTCCGCTCCCCCGGCAGCGTAGAATTGCGTAGATGTCGCGTCCTGTTGGAACAGAAGAGACCCCACCCGGCGGCCGACGTTCGGCAAAGACCCTGGCTTCGAGCCGAGCGCGGAATGCCAGGAAGCCGGGAGGGAGTCTGAGGGAGGGATGCTGGAAGCAAGGCCCTGAGGCCAGCGCACCAGCTTTCTACCATTGAGCCGACGCGCTCTCGCCCGCGGGCCTCGTAACCCACTGTTGCGGCGACCCCTCGCTGCGTGCGCCCTGACGTGCGGGCTGTTGCTGGGGCCGCTGACCCCGCACAGCGGCAGCGAGCTGCAGGGTGCCGTGGAGCGGTCGACGGAGGTGTTCCGCACCGCCGGCCACGCTACGGTGGGCGGCCAGGCCTGCCTCGAGACGACCAGGCTGCTCGAGCTGCCCAGCTGCCCGGCGTGCCTGCTGCAGCTGCAGACCGTTGCCGCTGCGGTGAAGCTTCCACAGGGTGCCATCGGGCCCGCCCGCGCCGGCAGGGCGATGGCGCCGCCGGTCGTCGCTCCGGCCTTCCTTCCCGCCCGCCACGCCTCCTCTCGCGGTCCGCCGCTCGCCTGACCGCCTCGCAATCCGGAGCTGAGGTGCGCCTCGACGACGAGGCCGCGCACCTCGACGTTCTCACCTGATTGCCGTCGCGGAGCATTCCTCCGCGACCCCGAGGAGGCAGCCATGCAGGGTCGCTGCGAGCGGCACTCGAGAGTGGCGAAGGCGGCCGCCGTCTTCGTCGCCGTCATGGTCACGTGGGGAGCAACGGCGCGGGCCCAGGAGCCCGCCGCCGACGCGGTGGCAGCGCTGCGGGCGGAAATCGCGACGCTGCGCAGCGAGTACGAGCAGCGTCTGGCGGCGCTCGAGCGGAAGCTCGACGCCTTAGAGACGAAGGTGGGATCATCGGAGGCGGCGCCGGCCGCGGCGGACGCGACGGCCGCAGCCTCCGGTACCCACGCGGAGGGAGAGGAGAGCCCAGGCGAAACCACGGAAGCGGGGTCCGGCTCCGCTCCCGCCCCCGCTTACGCGCCGCCGCCGCCGATGGCGGAGCCGGCCATGCCGGTGATGGCGGCGGCCGCCCCGTCGCAGACATCGAACTACTTCAACCCCTCGATCTCGCTGATCGGCAACTTCCTGGCCGTCGCCGGGCACGATTCGGTCGAGGATCTGCCGAGCGCCGACCTGCGGGAGTCGGAGCTGGGGCTGCAGGCGGTGGTCGACCCCTACGCGCGCGCCGACGTGTTCATCTCGATCGGCGAGCAGGACGCGGTGGACGTGGAGGAGGGTTACCTCACCTTCACCGCGCTGCCCGCCGACCTGCTGGCGAAGGTGGGGCGCATGCGGGTGTCGTTCGGCAAGATCAACACCCTGCACCTGCACGTGCTGCCGTGGCCCGACGAGCCGTTGCCGATCGTCGACCTGCTGGGGGGCGAGGAGGGGTGGATCGGCACCGGGGTGTCGGCGGCGCGGCTGATCCCGCTCGGCGACACCTTCTCGGAGCTCACCGGCCAGGTGTTCCGCGGCACCGATGGCGGGCCCTTCGCCGGCAGCAGGCACGGCGACCTCGCCTACAACCTCCACTACCGGCTCTTCCGCGACCTCACCGAGTCGACCAACCTCGACCTCGGCCTGTCGTACGGCGGCGGCCCCAACGACAGCGAGGCCGATGCCCACACGCGGCTCACCGGCGTCGATGCGACGCTGCGCTGGAAGCCGCTGCAGACGGCGACCTACCGTTCGTTCACCGCCCGTGGCGAGCTGATCCGCAGCCAGCGCCAGCAGCCGGGCCCGGACGCCAACGCCATCGGCTGGTTCCTCTCCGGCGACTACCAACTCGCCAAGCGCTGGTTCGTCGGCGCCCGCTACGAGTCCTCCGAGCACGCCGTCGACACCGCGTTGCGCGACAGCGGCGAGGCGCTGACGCTCACCTACTGGCCCAGCGAGTTCTCCCAGCTGCGCGGCGAGCTGCGCCGGCGGCGCTACGAAGGCCTCGATGCCGACGTGGTCGCCAACGAGCTCCTGATGCAGCTGCAGTTCGCCATCGGCGCCCACGGCGCCCATCCCTTCTGAGGTGCTGCCACCATGAAGACCAAGATCGTCGGTAGCCTCGTCGCCGGCCTGCTGCTCGCCGGCGGCGCGCAGGCGAAGCTCAACGTCGTCACCACCCTGCAGGACCTCGCCTCGATCGCGCAGGCGGTCGGCGGCGAGCGCGTCGATGCCTTCGCCATCGCCAAGGGATACCAGGATCCTCACTTCGTCGACGCCAAGCCGTCTTTCGTGCTCAAGCTCTCGCGCGCCGACCTCTTGATCGTCGCCGGGCTCGAGCTCGAGATCGGCTACCTGCCGCCGCTCATCGACCAGAGCCGCAACGCCAAGCTGCAGCCGGGAGGGGTCGGCTACCTCGACGCCTCGGTGGGCTGCGACATCCTGCAGCGGCCGACGACGCAGGTGACGCGGGCGATGGGAGACGTCCACCCCTACGGCAACCCGCACTACTGGACGGACCCCGAGAACGGCCGGATGATCGCCCGCGCCGTCGCCCAGAGGCTCGCGGAGATCGACTCCGCGGGGGCGACGACGTACGCCAGGAACCTCGCCGCTTTCGAGGCGCGGCTGACCCAGAAGGAGGGGGAGTGGCAGGCGAAGATGGCGCCCTTCGCCGGCGCCAAGGTGGTCACCTTCCACGACTCCTGGCCGAACTTCGCCAAGCGCTTCGCGCTGCAGGTGGTGGGGCACGTGGAGCCCAAGCCGGGTATCCCGCCGACCCCGTCGCACACGCTCGAGATCGTCAACCTGATCGAGGGGCAGAAGGTGCCGCTGATCCTCGTCGAGCCCTACTTCGACCTCAAGACGCCCAAGTACATCGCCGGCAAGACGGGGGCGCAGGTGCTCGTCTTCTACCCCTCGGTGGGTGGCACGCCGGCGATCCAGGACTACTTCACCCTCTTCGACACCAACATCGACCACTTCGTGGCGGCGATGAAGGGAGCCCGGTAAGCGCCATGGGAATCTTCGAGCTGCTGCTGCCCGCCTTCGTCGCCAGCCTCATCCTCACCGGCATCCACGCCTACCTCGGCGTGCACGTGGTCGAGCGCGGGGTGATCTTCGTCGATCTCTCGCTGGCCCAGATCGCGGCCTTGGGGACGACGGTCGCCTACCTCGCCGGCTACGACTTGCACGCCCGCGCTGCCTATCTCTTTTCGCTCGGGTTCACCTTCCTGGGGGCGGCGATCTTCGCCTTCTCGCGCGTGCACCGCAAGACGCGCATCCCGCAGGAGGCGATCATCGGCATCGTCTACGCGGTGTCGGCGGCGCTCGCCATCCTGGTGATGTCGAAGGCGACGCAGGAGACCGAGCACCTCAAGGAGATGCTGGTCGGCAACATCCTCTCGGTGACCTGGCCCGAGCTGGGCAAGACGGCGGGGCTCTACGCTCTCGTCGGCCTCTTCCACTACGTCTTCCGCGAGCGCTTCCTGCTCATCTCGATGCAGGAGGAGGAGGCGGAGCGGCGCGGCTGGAACGTGCGTTTCTGGGACTTCCTGTTCTATGTTTCGTTCGGCTTCGTGGTCACTTCGTCGGTGGCCATTGCCGGCGTGCTGCTGGTGTTCAGCTTCCTCATCGTGCCCTCGGTGACGGCGATGCTGTTCGCGCGGCGGTTGGGGGCACGGCTCGCCATCGGCTGGACGATGGGCGCGGCGGTGTCGGCGGGGGGCGTGGCGCTGTCCTTCCTCCTCGACCTGCCGACCGGCGCCACCATCGTGGTGACCTTTGGCGTCAGCCTGTTGTTGCTCGCCGTCGCCCGCTGGCTGTTCGTGCGTGCCCGCGGGCGGCAGGACGCCGGCGGCGAGTCAGAGCTCGCCGCGGCAGCGAGCCACTAGCAACCGCGGAGAGACGCGCACCGCGGCGTCGCCGTCGCTCAGGGCGGTGGTTCGAAGACCACCTTGACGGTGATGCGCTGGGGGGTGGGAGCGCCGTTGCGCACCGCCGGCGTGTAGGCGCTGACGAGCGCTACGCGCTTCGCCTCGGCCACCAGCCGCGGATCCTCGGAGGTGCCCGGCTGCGCCTCGACCTCGGCCGGTCGCCCCTCGGCGTCGACCAGCACGTCGAGGGTCACCTCGGCACGACGGCGGGGGACGCCGGCGGGGAAGGCAGCGGCCGGGTGGGTCACGGCGGCGGCGTCGCGATCGGGAAAGCCCACCGCCGGGCCGGACTGGGCGCCGATGCCTAGAGGCTCCGAAGGCGCCGCGCTGGGCGCCGGTGTGGGGGTCGCCACCGGCGCGCTCTGGTGGCGGGAGACGAGGGCCCGCGCGAGCAGCGCCAAGAGAAGCAGCAGCAGCACGGCGCCGACGAGCAAGACCAGGGTTCGCGTGCGGTTCGGGGCGCTGGCGCTGACGCCCTCGGGGGCAGTGCCGAAGGGGGTCGCGGGTGCTGCGGGCGGCGCCGTGCCTGCCGCTGGCGGTGAGGATGCGGCGTCCCAGGGGCGGTAGGTCGCACCGTCCGGTGCCGGCGCTGCGGAGCTCGCCGCCTCGGCTCGCTGACGGGCCGCCGCCACGCTGGCGGCGACGATGCCGACGGTACCCGCCTCGGTGGAGACTCCGGGCCTCGCGGCTGGAGCGCCACCGGCGGCCGACGATCGTGCCAGGGCGAGGCGACGGCGGAGATCGCGCAGAGGCTGGTGGGAGCCGAGGGCTGCTTGCGCGGCGGCGACTACCGACTCGGCGGCGTCGACGTCGCCGCGGGAGAGCAGCGCCTCCGCCTGCGAGACCGCCTGTGCCACCGCCAGGCGGCGGGTCTCGGACTGCGCCCGCGCTCGCTCGCGCTCTGCAACCTCGGCCCGCCATTGCTGGCGCAGGCGCAAGCCATCCTGGTGCTCGGGGGCGGCGACGAGGAGCTCGTCGACGAGCGCCAGCGCCGAGGAGGGCTCGCCCTGCTGCCAGGCGGCTGCCGCCTGGGCGAGGAGGCGGTCGGCGCGGGCTCGTGCCACCTCCCCGCGCAAAGCCGCCACCTCGGGAGTGGAGGGGTCGGGCAGGGTCGCCAGCTCGCGCTCGGCCGCCTCGAGCTCGCCCTCGGCGAGCAGCTCGCGGGCGCGCCGCGCGCTGGCGGCGGCGCGCGCCCCGGCGAGGGCGGCCTCGACCTCGCTCAGCAGGCCGCCGGTCTCGGGCGGACGCAGTCTGCGGACGGCGGTGACGGCGGCCTCGAAGCGCTCGTGGGCCGTCGGGCGTGACGGGCGCGGCGGCTGGGGGGCCGCAGCGGGTGCCGCGGGTCGCACCCCTGGCGGCTCCGCGGCGGGTGGCATCGCGAGCGGCGGGTGCGGCGCCGTCGGCTCCTCGCCGGTCCGCCTCGGCTCGCGGTCGGCAGGCTGCTGCAGCTCGACGAGCGCCGCCTCGAGCTCGGGGATCACCGCGCTGAAGCCGGCGTAGCGCTGCGCCGGGTCCTTGGCGAGGCAACGCATCACCACCCGCTCGAGGTGCGGCGGGCAGAGCGGCCAGTGCACGGAGAGCGCCGGCGGCTCGCGCTGCAGCAGCTCCCAGAACAGCGACGAGATGGTCTTGCCGACGAAGGGGCGCTGGTAGGTGAGCAGCTCGTAGGCGGTGACGCCAAAGGAGAAGACGTCGGCGCGATGGTCCACCGCGGTGCCACGGATCTGCTCGGGAGGCAGGTAGGCGGCGGTGCCGACGGTCATGCCGGTGCGGGTGAGGTGGCTCGCCACGTTGGCGAGCTTGGCGATGCCGAAGTCCATGATCTTGACCGTGCCGTCGTCGGTGAGGCGAATGTTGGCGGGCTTGACGTCGCGATGGATGACGCCGTGGGCGTGCGCGTACTCGAGCCCATGCGCCGCCTGCAGCAGGATGTCGATGCGCTGCGCCGGCGGCAGCGGCTCGCGGCGTGCCACCAGGCGGTCGAGGTCCTCGCCGGTGAGGTACTCCTGTACCAGGTAGGGGACGCCGTCCTGGATGCCGAAGTCGTGAACGGTGACGATGTTGCGGTGCTGGAGGTTGCCGGCGATCTCCGCTTCGCGGAAGAAACGGTCGCGGATCTCCGGCTCCTCCGAGCTGCAGGTCTTGATCGCCACCCGCCGCTTGAGGAAGG
This sequence comes from Thermoanaerobaculia bacterium, assembly GCA_963837455.1. Taxonomy (GTDB): domain Bacteria; phylum Acidobacteriota; class Thermoanaerobaculia; order Multivoradales; family JAIOJS01; genus DASYQD01. Next base: position 2,233,226 of record CAWINM010000001.1, read on the forward strand.
GGTCGCGGCCTTCGTAGACGACACCGAAGCCGCCGACGCCGATCTGCCCGACGATGGCGTACTTGCCGATCTGCTCCATGCTGCGGCTTTCCTGCCTGCAAATGGTAGCAGCGACCGAGGTTTCGCGCTTCCTGCGGCGGCCGGTCGAACCGCCGCGGCAGAGGGCGGGAAAGCGCCCGGCCGCCCTCAGCCGCCTTCTTCGCGCAGCAGGATGCGCACGCCGTCGGGATCGTGGGTCTCGAAGACGAGGGCGCCGTCGGCGCCGCGGCGCAGCCCGCCGGGCACGTTCTTGTCGCGGAACAGGAGCTCCTCGTAGGTGCGCTCGGCAGAAGGCACGATCCACGAGAGCACCAGCTTCTGTTCCGGGCCCTGGTAGTCGAACTCCTCGTCCCAGCCATGGCTGTCGCGCGGTCGGCCGAGCACCTCGACGGCACCGGTGCCGGCCTGGAAGAGGGCGCCGCGCCCCTCCTCGTCATCCCAGCTCTGCAGCCGCGGCAACGCCAGCACCTCGCCGTAGAAGTTGCTCGAGCGGTCGAAGTTCCTGGCCTTGATCACCACCCGGAACTGGCGGATCTGCATCGCTGACTCCCTCCTCGACGACGTCCCTGGGCGAGCCCGGGCCCCGCGCGCGAGCGGGAGGGAGGATATCGCGGCCGGCACAGGGGCGGGTGCTATCCTGCGAAGGTGCGGCGGCGCCTTGGCCTGCTCTTCGCCCTCCTGGTGACGTCCGGGCTGCTCGCCGCGCAGCAGCAGCTCACGCCGCTCCCCACCCCCGCCGAGGCGCCGCCCGGGGAAGGGGAGGCGAGCGAGACGCCTACGCCGACACTGGAGCCGGCCCTGCCGACGGTGCCGGCTACCCTGAGCGTCGCCGGCCACGACTCCGCCGGCGCCGTGCTCGCCGGACCGAACGGACCCCTCTTCCCGTTGACACCCTTGGCCGCCCTGCTCGGGGGCGAGCTTCAACCGGGTCCGGCCGGCGTTGGCTGGGTGCTGCACACCGGTGAGGTCGAGGCGATCATCGGGGCCGGGAGCCCGGTGGCCACCTTCGGACAGACCATCGTGCAGCTCTCGCAGCCGGTGCAGGCGGACTCCACCGGTCCCTGGGTGCCGCTCGACCTCCTGCGCAAGAGCTTCGGCGAGGCGCTGCACTGGGACCTGCAGTGGAACGGTGCCGACCGCCGCCTGGTGGCGACGCCGCAGCAGCGGCGGGTCGTGCAGGTGGAGTGGAGCCTGGTGCACCTGCAGGGGCTCACCACACTGGTGCTGCAGTTCCCCGAAGTGCCGCGGCTGCAGATCCAGGAACGCGGCCCGAAGGTGGAGGTGGCGCTGCTCGGCGACGAGGTGGCGGCACCCGCGCGGCCGCCGTCGGAGGTGGCGGATCCTCTGGTGCAGTCGCTGCGCTTCGCCAACGACCGCATCGTCCTCGAGGTGGCCGCGGGCGCGGTGGTCGAGCACTACCAGCAGCAGAACCCCTTCCGTCTCGTCTTCGACGTCTACCAGCGGGTGGCGGCGGGTCCCGGGACGACCGCGCCGGCCGAGCCGCGGCGGCCCACCATCGTCATCGACCCCGGCCATGGCGGTGTCGAGACCGGCGCCATCGGTCCCAGCGGCACGCAGGAGAAGGAGCTCACCCTGCTGCTGGCGCAGAGCCTCGCCCGCGAGCTGCGACGTCGCCTGCCGGTGGACGTCGAGCTCACCCGCGACGAGGACGCCGAGCTGCCGCTCGACACCCGCGCGGCGATCGCCAACCAGCACCGCGCGGAGCTGTTCATCTCCATCCACCTCAACTCGGCGGTGGGCTCCGGTGCCCACGGCGCCGAGACCTACTTCCTGAGCCTGGAGGCGAGCGACGCGCGGGCGGCGGCGGCGGCGCGCGCCGAGAACCTCCTGCCGGCCGCTCCGGGACCGGCCGGCGCGCCGGGCGGGGTGGCGCCGGTGGCGGCGCAGCAGTCGGTCGCGGGCCTCGACCTCATCCTCTGGGACCTGGCGCAGAGCCAGCATCTCGCCGAGAGCCAGCGCTTCGCGACCCTGGTGCAGGAGGACCTCAACACCGCTCTCGGCCTGCGCGACCGCGGCGTCAAGCAGGCTCCGTTCCGGGTGTTGATGGGGGCGGCGATGCCGGCGGTGCTGGTCGAGCTCGGCTTCCTCTCCAACCCTGACGAGGAGAAGAAGCTGCTCACCCCCGAGTATCGCCAGCAGCTCGTCGACGCACTGGCGCGCGCGGTGTCGCGCTACGAGGCGCAGGGGCGGCAGGAGCAGGCCTCGACCCGATGAGGGGCGGCGGCGGTCGGGATCCGCGGCCCCGGCGTCGTGCGGCGAGCCTCGGCGCCTTCGCCGCCGGGTTGGCGGTGGCAGCTGTCCTCACCGGTGGCTGTCCGCAGCGCCCGGGGCCGCGACCGGAGCCCACCCCGACGCCGACGCTGCCGAAGGCGCCCGCCGCCGTCTCGTTGCTTTTCCCCGGTGCCGACGGCTACCTCCACACCGAGCGGCGCGAGCTCCCCCTGCCTGCCGACCCCGACGGCCGCATCGCCGCGGCGGTGACGGCGCTACTCGCCGGTCCCGAGGGGAACGGCCTGGTCGCGCCGCTACCTGCCGGGGTGACGGTGGCGGACGTCTTTGTCGACGTCGACGGCGTGGCCTACCTCGACCTCGCCGCCAAGGACCAGCCGGAACCTCCGGAGTCGGGGTCCGACCTCGAGCTGCTGCGGGTCTACAGCCTCGTCGACACCGTGCTCGCCAACGCCCCCGAGGGGCGCTCGGTGGTGCTGCTCTGGAACGGCGTGCAGCGGCCCACCTTCGCCGGCCACGTCGACACCGGGGCTCCGCTGCTGGCGAACAAGCGACTGGTGCGATGACCGGCGCGCCGATCGGCGTCTTCGACTCCGGCGTCGGCGGGCTCACCGTGGTCGCCGCCCTGCAGCGGCTGCTGCCTCGCGAGTCGATCCTCTACCTCGGCGACACCGCGCGCCTGCCCTACGGCACCAAGTCGCCGCAGACGGTGCTCGCCTACTCGCGCAAGAACGTCGACTTCCTCGTCGGCCGTGGCGTCAAGGCGGTGGTGGTCGCCTGCAACACCGCCTCGGCGGTGGCGGTCGACGCGCTGCAGACACCGGTGCCGCTGTGGGGCGTGCTGCAGCCGGGAGCGGCTCGCGCCGCCGGGGTCTCCCGTGGCCGCGTCGGCGTCATCGCCACCGAGTCGACCATCGCCTCCGACGCCTACGGCCGCGAGCTGACCCGGCTGCGCCCCGACCTCGAGGTGGTGAGCCAGGCCTGCCCGCTGTTCGTGCCGCTGGTCGAGGAGGGGTGGCATGAGGACCCGGTCGCCGCGGAGGTGGCGCGCCGCTACCTCGCGCCGCTCGCGGCGCACGGCATCGACACCCTGGTGCTCGGCTGCACGCACTACCCGCTGCTGCATTCCACCATCGCCGCCGTGATGGGCCCGGCGGTGACCCTCGTCGACTCGGCGGAGGCGGTGGCGGAAGTGGTCGCCGCCGACCTGGTGCGCCTCGGGCTGGCGGCCGCTGACGGCGGTGCGCCCGAGCACCACTTCTGCGTCACCGATGCCGGGCCGCGCTTCGCCCGCATGGGGGCGTTGTTTCTCGGCGCCCGCCAGCTCTCGCTCGAGTGGGTGGACGTGTAGGTCCCAGCAGAGCTAGCTCGGCGGACCCCAGAGGTCCTTCTCGCGCTTGGGCGGCGACGGCACCCGCGGCCGCCCCTGGACCTGCTCGAGCTCGGCGAGCAGCGGCGCCAGGGCCTGCCGCTGGGCGGCGAGCAGCTGCGCGATGCCGGTGAAGGCGAGGTCGAGGAGGGCGTCGAGCTTCCTGGCGCGCGAAGCCGCGGCGCTCGCCGGTGCCCTGCACCTCGACGAGCTGCCCGGAGGCGGTGGCGACGACGTTCATGTCCACCTCGGCCTCCTGGTCCTCGGCGTACTCGAGGTCGAGCACCGCCACGCCACGAACGATGCCCACCGACACCGCCGCCACCGGCTCGAGCAGCGGCAGCCGCGGCAGGTCGCCGGTGAGCACCAGCTTGCCGAGCGCCTCGGCGAGCGCGACATAGCCGGCGGTGACGCCGGCCGTGCGGGTGCCGCCGTCGGCCTGCAGGGCGTCGCAGTCGACGGTCACCGTGCGCTCGCCGAGGGCGGCGGTGTCGACCACCGCGCGCAGGCTGCGACCGATCAGTCGCTGGATCTCGCTGGTGCGGCCGGAGGGGCGCCCCTTCGAAACCTCGCGCGGGTTGCGGGTGGGGGTGGCCCGGGGCAGCATGGCGTACTCCGCCGTCACCCAGCCGCGCCCACTGCCGGCGAGGAAGGGAGGGACCCGGGTCTCCACCGACGCCGCGGCGAGCACGCGGGTGTCGCCGAGGGTGAGCAGCGCCGAGCCCTCGGCGAACTTGAGCTCGCCGAGGGTGAGCGCGAGCGTGCGGAGCGAGTCGGGGGCGCGGCCGTGAGGGCGCTGGGGGGCGGCGCCGGCGAGCGGCGTCACTGCACCTCCCCCTTGACCGGCACCTCGAGCAGCGGCTGTCGCGCCGAGTCGGTGCGCACCCGCAGCGAGCCCGAGAACGCCCCCTTGGGCACGCTGGCGTCGAGAGTGAGGGCGATGTCGAAGCGCTTCCCCTTGTCGCGTTCCTCGATGCGCGCGGTGAGGCCGCGCACGTCGCTGTCGACGGCGAGCAGCTCGACCGGCTCGCTGCCGTAGTTGGTGATCAACACGCTCCCGCGGCGCGGCTGGCCGCCGCTGAAGCTGCCGAAATCGGCGGTGGGCGGAGTGACCATCAGGAGCGGGCGCACGTAGCCGGCGACGGGGACCTCCAGCACCGGCTGGCGCGGGTGGTTGGTCTCGATCCTGACGTCGCCCGAGAGCGGCCCGGTGGGGGGCTCGGCGGCGAGCGTCGCTACCACCACCCACTGCCTGCCGCGCGGCCCCGCCAGGCGCTCCTGCTCGGTCGCCGGCCGGAAGCTGACGGTGATGCTGGGCAGCGGCGACTGCACGGAGAGCACCGTGAGGTCGGGGTAGTCGGCCGACCAGATGACTTGCTGCGAGGTCTCCGCGGGTGTCCCCTGGGTGTGCATGAAGCGGAAGTAGCCGGGCTGCGCGTCGAGCGCCGCCTGCACCTGGGCGCGGATGGTGAGCTGGATCGCCGGGTTTGCCGCGTCGCTGGTGAAGACGGTGACCTCCTTGGCGATGGCGCCCTCGAAGGCACTGGTGTCGACGACGACGCGCACCTTGCCACTGCCGCCCGGCGGCACCGCCGCGTCGTAGCTCGCCACCGTGCAGCCACACGAGGGGCGTACCTCGCGCAGCTGCAGCATGTCGACCCCGTGGTTCTCGATGCTGAACTCGTGGCTCACCTTGGCGCCGCGGCCGACGATGCCGGCGTCCCACACCGGATCGGGGGCAATGGCGTGCGGCTGCGCCGCCGGCTGTGCGGGCGCCGCCGGAGCGAGCAGCAGGAGGCAGACGGCGCTGGCCGCCACGGCAAGCGGGAGGAAGGCCGGCGGAGCGGCGGCATTGCGGGGTTGGCTCATCGTGAGGACCTCGGGTGGGTGGCGTCGTTGCGTCTGCTGCCGTGGCCGTCGGCGGGAAGACCGCCGGGAGCCGATGGTATATTCCCTGCCCCTTGCGCTCAACGGAGCACCGCCGCCCCACACTCTCCGAGGGCGGCGCCCCCCTCGACATTCACCTCATCGCCATCGGCGGCACCGGCATGGCGCCGCTCGCCTGCCTGCTGCAGGAGCTCGGGCACCGGGTGCGCGGCTCCGATGGTCCGCTCTACCCGCCGATGTCGACGTTGCTCGCGCGCGCAGGCATCGTCCCGCGGGTCGGCTACGACGCGGCGCACCTCGAGCCGCCGCCCGACCTGGTGGTGGTCGGCAACGCGGTGCGTCGCGACAACCCGGAGGCGGTGGAGGCGGAGCGTCGCGGGCTGCCACTGCTGTCGATGCCCGAGGCGCTCTACCACTTCTGCCTGCGGCGGCGTCGCCCGCTGGTGGTTGCCGGCACCCACGGCAAGACCACCACCACCGCCATGGCCGCCTTCGCGCTGCGCGAATGCGGCGCCGACCCCGGCTACCTGATCGGCGGGCTGCCCCTCGACCTGCCGGCGAGCTACGCGCTCGGCAGCGGCGCGCGCTTCGTCGTCGAGGGAGACGAGTACAACGCCGCCTACTTCGACCGCGGCCCGAAGTTCCTCCACTACCACCCGCAGACGCTCGATCTGGACGAGCGGCGAGTACGACCACGCCGACCTCTACCCCTCGCCGGAGGCGCTGCTCGCCGCCTACCGGGAGCTGCTCGCCGGCATGCCGGCCGCCGGCCTGCTGCTGGCCTGCGGCGACCGCCCCGAGGTGCGGGGGCTGGTCGCCGGCGCGCCCTGCCGCGTCGTTCACTACGGCCTCGGTGCCGGCAACGAGGTGCGGCCGCTGGCCCCGCCGACGGAGGTGGAGGGGCGTTTCGGCTGCCGTGCCACCGGCCCCGCCGGCGAAGCCGAGCTGATGCCCGGCCTGGGCGGGCGCCACAACCTCGAGAACGCGCTCGCGGTGTGGGCGGCGGTGACGGCCGACGGTCACGAGCCGCAGCGGGTGGCGGACGCCCTGGGGCGCTTCCGCGGCGTCGCCCGGCGGCTGCAGGAGGTGGGCAGCGCCGGCGGCGTGACGGTGGTGGACGACTTCGCCCACCACCCGACCGCCGTGGCCGCCACCCTCGACGCCCTGCGCCGCCGCTACCCGGGACGGCGTCTGCTCGCCGCCCTCGAGCTGCGCTCGCTGTCGGCGGCGCGGGCGCTGTTCTTCGACGGCTACCTCGCGGCGCTGCGGCGAGCCGACCTCGCCTTCCTGCCGCCGCTCTTCCACGCCGCCCGGCTCGCGCCCGCGGAGCGTCTCGACCTCGAGTCCCTGGCGGCAAGGCTCGGCGCGGCGCGGACGCCGACGACGCTCGCCGCCGGCTACGACGAGCTGCTCGCGGCGGTCGTCGCGGCGGCGGCGGCGGGCGACGTCGTGGTCGCCATGTCCTCGGGCAGCTTCGACGGCCTGCCGCAACGACTGGTGACGGCCCTGCGCGAGCGTGCCGCGACTGCCCGCGACGCCGGCGCGGGCTAGCCCGACGGCTGCCCCGACTCGACCTCGAGCAGCCGCCACTCGACGATCTGGCGCGGACCCAGCGCGTCGCTGCGCAGCAAGGTGCGTAGCGGCTCGAGCAGCGCGGCCGCCGGCGCGAGGCCGACCAGCTCGGTGGCGGTCACGGCGGTGCCCTGCTTCCGCGCCTCGGCCTCGACCCGCGCCAGCAGCTCGACGAGGGAGGTGCGGCGGAAGTCGACCAGGTTCATGCTCACCTGGGCGCAGCCGCGGCTGGCGAGGAAGAGCCCGAGGGCTCGCACACCGGGGAGGCCGCCCGTCGCCTCGCGCACCACGCGGGCGATGGCGCGCGCCACGGCGACGTCGGCGGTGGCGAGGCGGGCGTTGACGGCGAGCAGGAAGAAGCGTGCGCCGACGACGGTGACGCCGAGGCTGGGGTGGACTCGCGGCGGCCCGAAGTCGGGGGTCCACTCGGGCTGGGCGATCTTCGCCGGGAAGCCCTCGAACTGGCCGCGACGGATGTCGGCGAGGAGGCGACGCTGCGGCGAGCGCGCCGCCTGCTCGTAGAGGTAGACCGGCAGGTCGAAGCGCGCCGCCACCGCGGCGGCGGTGCTCTCCGCCGCCGCCACGGCGTCGTCCATGGTGGCGCCGGCAAGAGGGACGAAGGGCACGACGTCGACCGCCCCCACCCGCGGGTGCACCCCACGGTGGGAGCGCAGGTCGACGTGCCCGGCGGCCCAGGCGAAGAGCGCGAGCACCCCGTCGCGCAGCACCTCGGCGCTGCCGGCGAGGGTGACGACGGTGCGGTGGTGGTCGGGGTCGGGGGCAAGGTCGAGCAGCCGCAGCCCGCGGACCTCGCCAAGCGCCCGCTCGAGGGCGGCGAGGGCCGGAGCGCTGCGTCCCTCGCTGACGTTGGGCACGCACTCGAGCAGCGGTGCGGCGGGCGGGAAGGGGTGCGCCGGCGCGGCCATCGCCCCATTCTCGCTCTGGTAAGATCAGGGATCCCCGCCAAGCTCGAATCTCGGAAGGAACCAGCACGCGCATGAGCTACGCCGGCAACCCCTCCTTGGCTCCCGACGTCCAGAAGCGCATCCTCGACACCTTCCGCCACACCCTCGACGTCGCGGCTCGGGGCAGCCTGGAGGAGGCCCGCCTCGGTTGCGACTTCGTGCTGCAGCTCGATCCCCAGTTCCTCCTCGCGCGGGCCCTCGCCGACCGCCTGCAGGGCGCCGCCGGCGCGGTGGCGGTGGACGACCTGCGCGCCAGTCTCGACGGCGACACGCTGACCCGCCCGGTGCCTTCGCTGGCCGCCGCACCCCCCCAGGCGCCGGCGGCCGCGCCGCGCCCGACCGCTCCGGGCCCCCCGCGTCCGGCCGCGCCGGCGCCGCCGCGCCCTGCCGCCGCGGCCTCCCCCGCCGCCGGCGCGGGTCTCCGCCAGGAGCTCGGGCGGCTGCTGGCGGCGCGTGACTTCGCGGGTCTCATGGCCCGCGCCCAGCAGGAGCAAGCGACGATCGCCGCTGACGCGGGGCTGCAGCAGCTTCTGGGGCAGGCGCAGGAGCTGATGGAGGCCGCCCCCTACGTCGACCGGTTCCTCTCCCAGGCCCAGCAGGCGCGCGCCGCCGGCCGCGCCGACGACGCGCGCGCCCTGCTCGACAAGGCGCGGGCGCTCGATCCCGCCCACCCCGCCCTCGCCCAGCACCAGGAGCCGGCCGCGCCGCCTCCGGCCTTCGCGAGCGGCGCCGCGCCCGGCTACCAGCCCGACGCCCCGCTGCTGCCGGACGACGCCGCGCTCGGTGAGCTCGGCGGCGACGAGGGGGACGAGCTGCCGATGGACCTGCCGCCCCTCGAGCTGCCCGACATCGAGGAGCTGCCCTCGGCCGAGGAGCTCTCGCTCGAGGGGCTCGCCGGCGAGTCGCCGCTCGCGGCGCCGGCGGCCGCCGGCGGCGCCTCCGATCCCGACCCGCGCATCGCCGAGCTGCTCGACGAAGGTCAGGCGCAGTTTCAGCGCGGCGATCTCCAGGGCGCCATCGATGCGTGGTCCCGTATCTTCCTCATCGACATCGACCATCACGAGGCGGCTCGCCGCATCGACGCCGCGCGCAACGCCAAGGCCGAGCAGGAGCGGGTCATCGAGGAGGCCTATCAGGACGCCCTCGCGCAGGTGCAGGCGAAAGACTGGGAGGGCGCCAAGACAGCCTTGCAGCGGGTGCTCGAGCAGCAACCCAACCACATGGCGGCGCGCGAGATGCTCGCCAAGCTCGAGAGCGGCGAGGTGGCCGACCTGTCGGCGCCGTCCCGAGCGAAAGGCGAGTCGGGTCTGCTCGGCGAGCTCACGGGTATCGGCGACGAGGAGCTCAAGGAGGAGATCCTGGTGCCGCCGGAGCCGGGGGAGGAGCGAGCCCGTCCCGACGTCGGCAAGCCCAGGCCCGCTCCCTCGCGCCAGCGGCTGCTCGTCGTTGCCGCCGGCGTGCTGGTGCTGCTGCTCGCCGGGGGCTGGTTCCTGATGAGCCGCTGGCAGTCGATCTTCCCCAACACGGACGCCGCCTCGAGCCGCGCCACTCCCGCCGTCGAACAGACGCCGATCACCCGTGCCACCGAGCTCTACAAGCAGGGCAAGCGCGCGGTGGCGATCGCCCAGCTCAAGCGCGTGCCACCGGCGAGCCCCTACTACGAGGAGGCGCAGGCGCTGATCGGACAGTGGCAGCAGGAGGAGGCGAGAACCCAGGCTCCTGGCGGTCCGTCGTCCGAGCAGCTCGCGAAGCGCGACGCCCTCGTGGAGGAAGCGCGGCGAGCGGCGGCGGATCGGCACTTCCTGGCGGTGGGGCCGCTGCTCGCGAAAGCGGCGGCGATCGCACCGTTGACGGAGGACGAGCAGGCGCTCTCCGACCGCGCGCAGGCAGCGCTCGAGCCGCTCAAGTCGGTGCTGTCGCTGCTGCGCGCGGAGGAGTACGACCGCTCGCTGCACGACCTGTGGGTGGTGCTCGAGAAGGACAGCGGCAACGCCGACGCGCGGCTGATGCTCACCACCGCCTACTACAACAAGGGCATCATCAGCCTGCAGCAGGGCAAGCCCGACGACGCCGAAGAGAACCTCAAGGAGGCCGCCAGCCTCACCCCCGACGACGTCGAGGTGCAGCGCCTGCTGCAGCTCGCGCAGACGTACAAAGAGCGCACGCCCGACCTGCTCTATCGCATTTACACCAAGTACCTCAATCCGCGCCCGCTATGAGCTCGCCTCGCGGACCCGAGCAGGCGACGCTGTTCGAGCTCGAGCTCGCCGAAGAACCGTTGCTCGAGGCCGAGCCCCCGATCCCCGCGCCCCTGCTCGCGCCCCTGAGCGCTGGCGATGCGGCGCCGATCGCGGCCCCCTTTCGCGGCCGGCTCTTTGCCGGCCTCGTCGATCTCGGCCTGCACGCCGGCGCCGCCGCGGCGGCACTCGGCGGCACGCGGCTCCTGGGCGTGCCGCCGGCGCTCCCGCAGCTGCCCGCCTTCGCCCTGCTCCTGCTCGTCTTCTCCCTCTTCTACACGGTCGTGCCGCTGGCCTTCTGGGGCAAGACGCCGGGGATGGCGGCGGCGGGGCTCCTCTGCCAGGCCGGCGACGACCTCCCGCTCACCTTCGCCGAGGCCCTGCGCCGCTGGCTGGGCGAGCTGGCGACGGTGCTCGCCCTCGGCCTGCCCGGGCTCCTCGCGCTCGGCGCGGGCCGCCGTTCGTTGGCCGACCGCTGGAGCGCCAGCGACCTGGTGGTGGAGTGAGCGGCGGGCTCGGCCGCACGCTCAACTCCGTGCCGCGCGCCACACCGACCCGGCCATCCACAGGTTGCCCCCCGCAGTGACGGCGGCGAAGACGACGAAGGGGTCGATGCCCACCGGCCACAGCGCCAGTGCGCCGCCGAGCTGGTAGAGCACACCGTAGGCGCGGAAAGGTGGGAACGCGAGGCTTCCCATGAGGAAGAACGAGTGACCGAGCAGCAGCAGCCAGAGCCCCGGCAGGAGGGTGCCGCGGTCGGCGGCGAGGAGCGCCAGCGACAGCACCAGCGCCACCAGCGAAAGGTTGCCCTGGATGGTCAGCGCCCAGCCCGCGAGTGGCGTCCGCCCGTGCTGGCGCCGGCCGCGACGGATGCCGCCGAGCTCGACCGCGCCGCCGAGCAGGATGGTCGCCGACCACAGACCGAGCACGCCGCCGGGGCCGAGCCCGGCGAGGACCGGCCGGGTGGCGAGCGAGGCCAGTGGCAGCAGCACGGCCCAGGCGAGCCAGGGCCAGGGGGAGACGAGGAACGGGCGACTGGCGGCGGCGAAGAGGTCGCGGGCGCGCTCGAGGTCGTCACTCCCAGTGGCGGCGGCCGGCAGCAGCGGATCGTACTCACCCATGCCGCGGATGCTACCGCCGCGCGGTGGGAGGCTGGCTCCCTTCGCCGCGGCAGCGCTCGGCCGGCGCGCCGTTGGGGGCGGCCGCTGGTTCCTCTGGACCATGGCCGCCATCTCGCGGGGCTGCTTCCCGACGCGCGCCTGCACTCGCTGCCGCACTGCGGGCACATGCTCCAGCTCCGCTGCCCGCAGGCGCTCCCCCCCCTTCTGCGCGAGATCCTCGACGACGCGCGCCGACGGCGCGGCGGGTCGAGCGTCCCGGCGCGCCTCGAGGGTGCGTGCGGAGGCCCCGCGCGCCGCTCCGGAAGGTTTTGACGCTCCCGGGAGCGCATGTTAGAGTCGCCGCGCTTTTCGGCGCACCTCCTGCCTCGGGCCCCGTCCCCGGCGGTGGGTAGAACCTCACAAACAGCACTTCAAGCTAGCGGAGCCGGCCGTCAGTGAAGTTCGATGCCAGCTTGCTGGTGGTGGTCGCGATCTTTGGGGTCGCCTACTTCCTGCTCAAGTTCGCCTTCTTCGATCCGATGCTGCGCATCCTGCGGCGTGCGGGAGCGCCGCATCGAGGAGGCCCGCGACCTCTGGCAGCGAGCCAGCGCCGAGGTCGAGGCCGCCCTCACCACCGAGCGCCAGCGCCTGATCGCCGCGCGCCGCGAGGCGGCGGCCCGTCGCGAGGCGCTGCGCCGCGAGGCCCTCGAGAGCCGGCGAGCCCTGCTGGTCGAAGCCGAGGCCCACGCGCACCGGCGGCTCGAGGCGGCCAGCGCCGAGCTCGCCGCCCAGCGGCGGCGCGAGCAGCACACGCTCGACGAGCGCTCCGCGGCCCTCGCCGCACGCATCACCGAGCGGTTGGTGGGGAGGGCGGTGTGAGCCGAGGCGCTTTGGGTCGCGGCCTGTCGGCGGTCGTCGCCGCAGCACTGCTGGCCGCGCCCGCGCTTGGCGCCGAGTCGGCGGAGCACGCCGGCAGCGGCACCTTCCTCGGCCTGCCGCGCGAGGTCTACTGGACGCTCAACCTCGTGGTCTTCCTCGGCGTCCTCTTCAAGTTCGCCGGGCCGCCGGTGGTGCGCTTCCTCGAGGACAAGCAGCGCCAGCTCGCCCACCAGCTCGCCGAGGCGCAGCGCCAGCGCGAGGAGGCCGAGACGATGGAGGCCCGCCTCGCCGCCCAGATCGCCGAGCTGCGGCGGGAGGTCGACGAGGTCGCCGCCCGCGCCGAGCGCGAGGGGGAGCGCGAGCGGGAGGAGATCCTTGCCGAGGCCGAGCGCGAGTGCGCGAGGATCGAGGCGGCGGTACGTGCCGAGATCGAGCAGGGGCTGCAACAGGCCCGTCAGCAGCTCACCTCGCACGCCGCGATGCTCGCCGCTGAGCTTGCCTCGCAACGCCTCACCGACGGGCTCAGCCGCGAGGACCGCAAGCGTCTCTTCCGCGACAACCTGGCGCGCCTCGAGCGCAAGGTGGAGGCATGAGCGGCGTGCGGCGTATCGCTCGTCCCTACGCGCAGGCGCTGCTGGCGGTGGCGGCGTCGCTGGCGGAGGCCGCCGCGGTGCGCGACGAGATCGCCGACTTCGCGGCGACGATCGGCGGCGACGACCGTTTGCGTGGCTTCTTCGCCAACCCGGCTTTGTCGCTCGAGGCCAAGCGGCGCGTGCTCGACCAGCTCCTCGCCCGCCTGGCCTTGCGGCCACTCTCCGGCCGTTTGCTGCAGGCGCTGCTGTCGCGGCACCGGCTGGGCCGGCTCGACGAGGTGGTAGCCGGGCTCACCGAGGCCATCCACCGGCGGCAGGGGGTCGCCGTCGCCGAGGTGACCACCGCCGAGCCGCTTGCCGACGACGAGCGGCAGCAGCTGCGGGCGGTGCTCGAAGGCAAGGTCGGCAAGCAGCTGGAGATGCGCGAGCACGTCGATCCGCGCTTGATCGCCGGCTTCGTGGCGCAGGTGGGCTCGCAGCTCTTCGACGGCAGCCTGCGCGGCCAGCTCGACCGTCTCGCCAGGGAGCTCGCGGGCACGTGGGCGGAGGGCACCGCGAAGACCGCCGCGTAGAGCGCCGGGAGGTGCGAGCCCAGCCCCCTCCCAGCCCAGCTCGTCGTAGGCGCCGGACGCCCGACGCCAGCTCAAATGCAGGGTGCGCCGGGCGCACCATCCGACCTGACCCAGGAGCGCGACCATGGCCTTGAACGCCGACGAAATCACCACCATCCTCGAGCGCGAGCTCGCCGGTCACGAGGCCGACGTCGACCTCGCCGAGGTGGGCACCGTGGTCAGCGTGGGCGACGGCATCGCCCGCATCTACGGCCTGCAGAAGTGCATGGCCAACGAGATGCTGGCCTTCCCCAACGACGTCTTCGGCCTCGCCCTCAACCTCGAGGAGGACGAGATCGGCGCCGTGCTGATGGGCGAGACCCGCCAGGTCGAGGAGGGGGACCAGGTCCGCCGCACCGGCCGCATCATGCAGGTGCCGGTGGGGGATGCCCTCATCGGCCGCGTCGTCGACCCGCTCGGCCGGCCGCTCGACGGCAAGGGGCCGATCGCCGCCAGCGAGTTCTACCCGCTCGAGCGAGTCGCTCCCGGCGTCGTCGACCGCCAGCCGGTGAAGGAGCCGCTGCAGACGGGGCTCAAGGCGATCGACGCCATGATCCCCATCGGCCGCGGCCAGCGCGAGCTGATCATCGGCGACCGCCAGACCGGCAAGACTGCGGTGGCGATCGACACCATCCTCAACCAGAGGGACAGCGGCGTCATCTGCATCTACGTCGCCGTCGGCCAGAAGCGCTCGACGGTGGCGCAGGTGGTCAAGCAGCTCGAGGAGCGTGGGGCGATGCGGTACACCATCGTCGTCTCCGCCTCCGCCTCCGAGCCGGCGCCGCTGCAGTACCTCGCTCCCTACGGCGGTTGCGCCATGGGCGAGTACTTCCTCTACAACGGCCGTCACGCGCTGGTGATCTACGACGACCTCTCCAAGCAGGCCGCCGCCTACCGCGAGGTGTCGCTGCTGCTGCGCCGGCCGCCGGGTCGCGAGGCCTACCCGGGCGACGTCTTCTACCTGCACTCGCGCCTGCTCGAACGCGCCTCGAAGCTCTCCGAGGCCAACGGCGCCGGGTCGCTGACCGCGCTGCCCATCATCGAGACGCAGGCGGGCGACGTCTCGGCCTACATCCCCACCAACGTCATCTCGATCACCGACGGCCAGATCTACCTCGAGAGCGACCTCTTCTACGCCGGCGTGCGCCCCGCCATCAACGTCGGCATCTCGGTGTCGCGCGTCGGCGGCAACGCGCAGATCACCGCCATGCAGCAAGAACGCCGGCACCCTGCGCCTCGAGCTCGCCCAGTACCGCGAGCTCGCCGCCTTCGCGCAGTTCGGCTCCGACCTCGACAAGGCCACGCAGGCGCAGCTCGGCGCGCGGCGCCCGGCTGGTGGAGATCCTCAAGCAGGACCAGTTCGAGCCGTTGTCGGTCGAGCTGCAGGTGCTGTCGATCCTCGCCGGCACCCGCGGCGTTCTCGACAAGCTGGCGATCGAGCAGGTGCGGCCGTTCGAGAAGGCGATGCACCGCTTCTTCCGCGACGACAAGGCCGAGGTGCTGGCGGAGATCCGCGACAAGAAGTCGATCTCCGACGAGCTCGGCAGAGCGATCCAGCAGGGGATGGAGCAGGTCCGTGAGGTCTACCTCGCCGAGACCGTGGAGGCGAAGAGCGCCTAGCGCACCGCCGGCGGGCACCGCACCATGGCCAACCTGATCGACATCCGGCGCCGGATCCGCAGCGTCAAGAACACGCAGCAGATCACCAAGGCAATGAAGATGGTGGCGGCGGCACGCCTGCGCCGCTCGCAGGACCGCATCCTCGCCACCCGGCCCTACGCGATCGAGATCAGGAAGGTGATCGGCAACCTGGCGGCGCATGCCGGCAGGCTCGAGCACCCGTTGCTCGAGGTGCGACCCGAACGGCGCGTCCTGCTGGTAGTGGTGACCGGCGACAAGGGGCTGGCCGGCTCCTTCAACGCCAACGTGCTGCGCCGCAGCAACGAGACCATCGCCGCCCTGTCGGAGGTCACGCTGCTGCTGCTCGGCAAGAAGGGCAACGACTTCTACCGCCGGCGTACGACGCCGGTGCGCCGGGCCTACACCTCGCTGTTCACCAACGTCACCTACGCGCAGGCGCAGGAGATCGCCGCCGACGTCTCGCAGGCCTACGCGGCGGGCGAGTACGACGCCGTGCACGTCGTCTACAACCAGTTCAAGAGCATGCTGGTGCAGGAGCTCAGCGAGGAGCGCCTGCTGCCGGTACCCACCGCCAAGCTGCCGGCCAGCGGCGAGCAGCCCGCCGGCGGGGAGCGGCTGTACATCTTCGAGCCCGCCGCCGAGGAGCTGCTCGCCGAGCTGCTGCCGCGCTACGTGACGTTCCAGGTCTACCGCATCCTGCTCGAGTCGCAGGCCGCCGAGCATGCGGCGCGGATGACGGCGATGGACGCGGCGACCAAGAACGCCAGTGAGATGATCGATCGCCTGACCCTGCGCTACAACCGTGCGCGCCAGGCCGCCATCACCACCCAGCTGATCGAGGTGGTGTCGGGCGCCAACGCCCTCGAGGGCTGACCATCGACTCGCAGGGCGTGCCACGACGCGCCCGGGAAAGAGGATCCGCAGCCATGGCACAGACGGCAGAGAAACCCCAGCACGCCGCCGCCCAACCGGCCGGCGCCCGCGTCGGTAAGGTGGTGCAGGTGATCGGCCCGGTGGTGGACGTCGAGTTCGCCGAGGGTGAGCTGCCGCCCATCCTCAACGCCGTGCGGCTCTCCGACCCCGGCCTCGCCACCGGCGTGCCGATCGATATCGTCACCGAGGTGGCCCAGCACCTGGGCGAGAACCGCGTGCGCTGCATCTCGATGAAGCCCACCGACGGCGTGGTGCGCGGCATGGAGGCGGTCGACAGCGGCCAGCCGATCTCGGTGCCGGTGGGCAAGGCCACCCTCGGCCGCGTGCTCAACGTCGTCGGCGACCCGGTCGACGAGCTGGGCCCGGTGTCCGCCAGCGAGCGCTGGGCCATCCACCGCGAGGCGCCGCCCTTCGACGAGCAGGCGACCGAGAGCGAGATGTTCGAGACCGGCATCAAGGTCATCGACCTGCTCGAGCCCTACACCAAGGGTGGCAAGACCGGCCTCTTCGGCGGCGCCGGCGTCGGCAAGACGGTGCTCATCCAGGAGCTGATCAACAACGTCGCCCTCCAGCACGGCGGCTTCTCGGTGTTCGCCGGCGTCGGCGAGCGCACCCGCGAGGGCAACGATCTGCTGCGCGAGATGGTGGAGTCGAAGGTCATCTCCTTCGGCGACGCCTTCATGAAGCACTGGCACGACACCGGGATCTTCGACCTCACCAAGGTCGACCGCGCCTCGCTCGAGAAGAGCAAGGTGGCGCTCATCTACGGGCAGATGACGGAGCCCCCCGGCGCCCGCCTGCGCGTCGGCCTCGCCGGCTTGACCGTCGCCGAGTACTTCCGCGACACCGAGGGGCAGGACGTGCTGCTCTTCATCGACAACATCTTCCGTTTCACCCAGGCGGGGTCCGAGGTGTCAGCGCTGCTCGGTCGCATGCCCTCCGCCGTCGGCTACCAGCCCAACCTCGCTACCGAGATGGGCGCGCTGCAGGAACGCATCACCTCCACCAAGAAGGGCTCGATCACCTCGGTGCAGGCGATCTACGTGCCCGCCGACGACTTGACCGATCCGGCGCCAGCGACGGCCTTCGCCCACCTCGACGCCACCACCGTGCTGTCGCGGCAGATCTCCGAGCTCGGCATCTACCCCGCGGTCGACCCGCTGGGCTCGACCTCGAAGATCCTCGATCCCCGCATCGTCGGTGAGGAGCACTACAAGACGGCGCGCCAGGTACAGACCATTCTGCAGCGCTACAAGGACCTGCAGGACATCATCGCCATCCTCGGCATCGACGAGCTCTCCGAGGACGACAAGCAGACGGTGGCGCGGGCGCGCAAGATTCAGCGCTTCCTCTCGCAGCCCTTCTTCGTCGCCGAGCAGTTCACCGGCCTCAAGGGGCGCTACGTCAAGATCGCCGACACCATCGACGGCTTCACCCGCATCGCCAAGGGGGAGCTCGACGAGTACCCCGAGCAGGCCTTCCTCTTCAAGGGCACCATCGACGAGGTGGTCGAGCACGGCAAGAAGCTGATGGAGCAGGGTGGTGGCTGAGCACACCGCCGAGCAGGCGGTGCTCGGCCGCCTGCGCCTCGTCCTCGTCACCTACGAGAAGAAGGTGCTCGAGGTGGAGTGCGACGAGGTCACCATGCCGGGCAGGAAGGGGTACTTCGGCGTCCTCCCCGGCCACGTGTCGATGATCGCCAGCCTGAAGGTGGGCGAGCTGATGTACCGCATCGGCAAGCTCGAGCACTACCTCGCCCTCTCCGGCGGCTTCTGCGAGGTGGTCGACGAGGTGGTGACGGTGATGGCAGAGTTCGCCCAGCTGCCCCACGAGATCGACGTCGCCGCGGCCCATCGCGAGCAGGCCGAGGCCGAGGCGGTGCTGGGGAGCGTCAGCGACGAGGCCCTGGCGCAGGCACTCGTCAAGCTGGAGACCGCGGTGACGCGGATCCAGGTAGCGAGTAGACCGCACTGAGGGCGCTCGGGGCGCGGCGGGACGGCGACGCGACGGTCGCCCCGTCGTGAGCCGCTCCGCAAGCAGCCCCGCGAGCGCACTCCTCGAGCGTACTCCTCGAGCCGCTCCGCACGGAGCCCTCCCTCCTGCGGCCGATGAGCCTCAGCCGGGAGGCTGGGCGCCGGCCCCCACTCCCACGCTCAGCCCGAGGACATAGAGCATGGCCACCGGCCTGCCGGCGATCGTCGCCGGCTGGAAGCGCCACGCGCAGACGGCGTCGAGGGCGTCGAGGTCGAGCCCCTTCATGCCCTCCCGGCGATCGAACAGCAGCGGCTCGCGGACCCCTCCCTCGGCGTCGACCATCGCCTCGATGAACACTCGGCTGGTGCCGTAGGCGCCGGGCGGGAAGCGTTCGCGGGGTGTGCGCCGCGACTCGCGGCGGACCACCGGTCGCTGCATCGACTCACCCGGTCCGGGTGCCGCGATGGGCGCCGAGCGGACCTCGCCGTAGCGGTGCGGGTCGAGACGCTGGCCTGCCTTGCCGAAGGGAGTGAGGTCGAGGTCGTAGAAGGCCGGCTCCTCCCCCTGCGCCGCCTCCCAGAGGCAGGTGGCGCGGCGCCCAGCGTCGACGTCGTCATGCGCCGCAAGCGTCAGCGCGCGCAGGGCCATGAGGGTGACGGTGAACGGCCGCGACGGCGAGCCGGCGTCGAGCGTGGCGTTCCACTGCCGCTCGACCAGCACTTCCGCGCCCGCGAGGTCGCCGGCTTCGAGGTGCGTCAGGATGTCGGCAACCCCGAGGCCGCTCGCGGCGACCTCGCGAAGGGGTCGATGCGCCGGCGGGTGGATCGCCTCGGCGACCATCGCCGCCACCGGCACGCCCTCGCGCCGCGCCGGCTCGAAGGTCCAGTGCCGCGCCGCCTTCAGCACCTCGAAGCTGAAGCAGACGGAGGGGCCCGTGATGGTCGGTTGCCGGAGGTGCCCCTGGGCATCGATCACCGCCTGCAGCCGCGCCCACAGTGGACCGCGTGCCTGGGTGCACCCGGCGTTTCCCGTCGGCACCTCGCCCGCGGTGCGGCGGGCGGGCGTGAGACCCGGGCGCGCTCCCGCCGTCTCCACGCCCGGTGGAACCTCGTCGGGCGTTCGCACCGGCTGGGCCCTGAGCTTCGCGCCCGCCGCTCCAAACGGTGCGAAGAAGGGCTCCCCGAGGTCGGCTCCTCCCATCGCCTGCAGCGCCTGCCAGTGCCAGAGAGCTTCTTCGTCCTCGCCGAGCTTCGCCTCGAGGAAGGCCAGCCGCACGAGCGCCCGCTGGAGCGCACCGTGCCACACGCTCTTCGAGCCGTCGAGGAGCGCGGCGGCGGCATCGCGCGCGGCGGTCCACTCGCCGCGCCGCATCTGCGCGTCGATCGCCGCGATGGCGGCGTCCTGAGCCTGGGCCTCGCGCAGGCCGGGGATGTCCACCGGCGGTCGGGTGTCGGCGAGCGCGCCACCGTAGGCGACGGCGAGCCCCAGCAGGAGAAAGCAGGTGGTCGAAGGTCGCATGCGGAGTTGCCGCGGTGCCGATCGACCGGTTGCGCCGACCGCCCATCGATCTCGCCGCGACCTGCCAGGAGCGGATCGCACTGGCAACGATACCGCAAGGGGAACGACGGCAGCTTGCTCCATCGGATCGTCGGAGGTGCGGTTGCCCGACCGGCTCGACGAAGAGCACGCGGCACGTCGTCGCCGTCCCTGGCGCTGTCCGGCCTCAGCGCCGGAAGCTCAGCTCGTCGAGAAAGAGCTTGCCCGAAGTGCCGGCCTTCTGGCCGAAGACCATGCCGGCGAAGACGTGGTCGATCACCGCCGTGCCAGCGCCCGGCAGGTCGACGGAGAACAGCTGGACCCTGCCTCTGGCGTCGGGGCCGCCGCCGACGAAGCGCGTCAGCCAGACGGTCAGGTGACCCGGGCTGCCCGCCGTCCAGGTGAAGTCGATCCGGTTGTTGTGGCCGTTGGGGTCGCCCGGGGTGGCGATGGTGCCGCTGGCAGCAAACTCGAGCACGCCGCTGGCGTCGTTGAGGTTGCTGGCGACGAGCGCCCAGGCGGTGGCGGTGCGCATGAGGTCGAAGGAGAGCCGCGCCTTGGGGATGGCGGCGGTGCGGTCGGTGAACCGCATGATGCTGAAGATGTTGTTGCCGACGTTGACGGCCAGGCCCTGAGGATCGATGAAGAAGGTGCCGGAGAGCCGGCGCTCGTCGTGGAAGCCGGCCTCGGGACCGACCCGCACGTAGGTGGCGGTCGCGGGTCGCAGGACGGTGGGTGCGAAGAGGTCGACCTCGAGGCCGACGTTGCTCGAGGGCGGTCCGAGCTTGGCGGCCGGCGTGACGAGGATCTTGTTGGCATAGAGCGACGACACCGTCTGCGGCCATAGGCTGGTGTTGCCGGTCTCGACGCCGTCGGCGAAGAGGGCGCCGTAGAGCACCGACTCGGCGCCCACGTCGGCGAGCCCGCCCTCGTCCCACAGCGGCACGGTCGACACCAGGTCGGCGTGCCGGTCGGCGTCGAAGTCGCCGCTCGCCAGCGCGTATCCGAAGAGCTTGCTCTGCTGGCTGGCGTTGCCAGGGAAGCCCTCGATGCCGTCGTAGATGGTGCGGCGGCGGCCGGCGGTCAAGCCGCCGGGGCCGCCCATGAGCAGCGTGACGGCGCCGTCGGCGGCGCCAGCGACAGCCTCGTTGGGATGGCCGATTGCCAGGTCGGCGCGGCCGTCGTGATCGAAATCGCCGACCGCGAGCGAGACGCCGAGCTCGTCGCCGACCTCACTGTTGCCGGAAGATCCGTAGATGACGTCCTCGGTGAAACTCGCCACCCGCAGGTGGTCGAAGCCGCCAGCGGCGCCGAAGGCGACGTCGACCATCCCGGCATCCTGGATCGGGGTCGGGCCGACGTCCTTGAGCGGGATGCCGATCGCCAGGTCGTCGTGGCCGTCGCCGTCGAAGTCGCCGGCCGCCAGGACCGAGCCAAAGCGGTCCTCGGAGTGCGACGTACCGCCGAGGGCACTCTCGTTGAACAGCAGGTTGCCGGCGGGCGTGAGACCGCTCGGCCCGCCGAAGACGACTTGAACGTAGCCCTGCTGATCGTTCTCTCCCGGCACGCCGATGGCAAGATCGTCGAAGAGGTCGCCATTGAAGTCGCCCGCGGCGAGCGCCCAGCCGAACTGGTCGCCGGTCTCCGGCGACCCCGCCATGCCGGCGACGCCCTGGTCGAGGTGGGTCGAGGAGGTGGGGACGAGCCCGCTTGCGGAGCCTGGGATGATCTCGATCATTCCCTCGTCGAAGTCGACCCCGATGCTCCCCTGGTTCTCCTCGGGGACGCCGATGACGAGGTCGGCGAAGCCGTCGTGGTTGAAGTCGCCGCAGGCGAGGCTGTGACCGAAGCGGTCGTTGTCCTCGACGTCACCGGTAATGCCGGGTGTGCTCTGGGCATAGAAGGAGTCGGCGCTGGTGTGGATCCCGGCTGGAGAACCGTAGTGGATCTCCACCGCGCCGGCGTCGTGGTGCCCCAGGTAGTCCTCGTCGGGGAGACCCACGGCCAGGTCGTCGCTGCCGTCGCCGTTGAAGTCGCAGGCGGCGAGCGAGAAGCCGAAGTGGTCGTCCACCTCTGCCGGGTCGTGAGCCGGCGTCTGGCGGAGCACGGTGCCGGCGAGGTTCGTGGCGAGGCCGTCGACGGCCTTGCCGTAGCGCACGAAGACGCTTCCCGAATCCTTGACGTCTCTGCCGGGGATTCCGTTGTCGAACGGCGCGCCGGTGGCGAGATCGTCGGCACCGTCGCCGTTGAAGTCGCCCACGGCAACGCTGATCCCGAACGCGTCGCCGGACTGCGGCGTGTAGAAGCCGAGCAGGTTTTCGTTGCCGAAGCGCTGCGCGCGCACGGTGGAGAGGCCGACGTTGCTGCTCTGCGCGCTGCCGACGGCGGGGAGCGCGATCGGCAAGCAGGCGCTGAGCGCGAGCGCCTGGAGGACGAACCGGGAACGTGGCCGGCGCATGGGGGCCCTTTTTCGAGTCGTCGATGAGGGCGACTGCGGTCGTCTCCTGCCTAGGAAATCGGAAGACCGCGATGCGGGACGACACGCTTCGCCGGTCCGGTGGCGCGTCGCAGGCTCCGCGGCCGGCACCCCGGGGGCCACGATGACCCGCGCGGAGGCGACCATGGCGTCGGTCGCGAATAGGCGTTCCGCCGGTGGCTGCTGGCGATGGCGAGGCCCGAGAGCTGCCGCTTGCGCACGGCGAGTGGCGGGCCCCGGCGCGACGTCCCGAGGGCGCACGGCTCGCGCGGCGCGCCGGGGGCGCGGCGATCGCGATCGACTCGGTCGTGGCGCGGGGGTTGCGTGCGGCGTCGGGCGCCGACGTTTCTAGGGCTTCTTGGTCGGCGCCGGCGCCTGGATCGTCTCGAGATAGGCCACCAGCTCGTCGAGCTTGGCGGCGACCTCCTTCTCCTGGTCCCCGGTCTGCTCGGGATGCTGGAAGGCGAGGCCCCACACCGGCATGTCCTGCTCCCCGTGCGCCGCGACCTCCTGCCGCCCGTCGATCGCCTGGCGCACCGCCTCGGCGTCGAAGACGCCACCGTGGCGGTTCGCGAGTTGCGTCAGGTCCGCGGGGGGCTGCCGCAGCTCGGAGGCGAGCTTGCCGTCCCCCTTGCCGCTGCGCCCATGGCAATTGCTGCAGTAGATCCGGTAGCTGACGGCGCCCCGCGCCACAGCCTCCTTGGCCGGCGCGGTGGCCGAGCCTCCAGCGCGACTTCCCAGCGCTGCCACGACGATGAGGGCGACCGCGAAGGCCAGCAACCGCAGGCGCTGTGTCATCTCTCGGTCCTCCCTCGTTGCTCGCGCTGGATCGGGCTCGGGCGCGGGCGGCGTTGTTCCATGTTCGGGTGGGGTGCGCCGCGTGGGGAACACCCTGAGGGGTGGGCTGGCGGTGGAGCTGTCGGCCCCTCGGGCTCGTGCGCGAGGCAGCGGCATCGAGGCTGGAGACCTCGCGACCGTGGGCCACCCCCGGGCCTCGTGCGCGAGGCAGCGGCGTTGGTGCTGCGGAGGGGGCTCCGGCGGGCACCCCGCGTATCGGCGCTGGAGGGAGCGCTCCCGCCGCCACATCAAGGGCGTGGCTCTGCCCGTCCGGCGACCGCTCCCGGTTCCAGGTCGCGGCGGCGTCACGGCATTGCCGGCGGGCGCGCTTAGCGATTCCCCCGCCATGCCGTAGACTCGCCCGCCTGCGCCCGCCAGCGGGGGGCGCCGTCGGTGCCATGAACGAGGGACCTCCAGATCAACCCGCCGCCGGCGGCCGCCGCTACCTCGCCTTCCTCACCCTGACCGCGCTGGGCGTCGTCTACGGCGACATCGGCACCAGCCCGCTCTACGCCTTCCGCGAGTGCTTCCATGGCCCCCACGCGATGGCGGTGTCGCCGGGCAACGTGCTCGGCGTGCTGTCGCTGATCTTCTGGTCGCTGGTCATCGTCGTCAGCGTCAAGTACCTGGTCTTCATCCTGCGCGCCGACAACCGCGGTGAGGGCGGCATCCTCGCGCTCACCGCGCTGGTGGTGCCGGTGCGCGCGGCGGCGGGGCGCTACCGGTTGCTGCTGCTGCTCGGCCTCTTCGGCGCCGCCCTGCTCTATGGTGACGGCATCATCACGCCGGCCATCTCGGTGCTGTCGGCGATCGAGGGGCTGGAGGTGGCGACTCCCTACTTCAGCCCCTACGTCATCCCCATCACCATCGTCGTCCTGGTGCTGCTGTTCTTCTTCCAGCACCGCGGCACCGCCGGGGTGGGGAGGATCTTCGGACCCGTCATCGTGCTCTGGTTCGCCGTCCTCGCCGGCCTCGGCGCCTGGCGCATCGTCGCCTCGCCTGGGGTGCTCGCCGCCGTCTCCCCGTACTACGCCGTGCGCTTCTTCCTCGCCAACGGCTGGCGGGGCTTCGTCGTGCTCGGCGCCGTCTTCCTCGTCGCCACCGGGGCGGAGGCGCTCTACGCCGACATGGGGCACTTCGGCCGGCACCCCATCCGCATCGGCTGGTTCGGCCTCGTGCTGCCCGCCCTGATGCTCAACTACTTCGGTCAGGGGGCGCTACTGCTCACCGATCCGACCACCGCCTCGCACCCCTTCTACCACCTCGCCCCGGCGTGGGCGACGCTGCCGCTGGTGCTGCTCGCCACAGTCGCCACCGTCATCGCCTCGCAGGCGGTGATCTCGGGTGCCTTCTCGCTCACCCACCAGGCGGTGCAGCTCGGCTACACGCCGCGGCTCGAGGTCGAGCACACCTCGGCGCGCGAGCGCGGCCAGATCTACGTGCCGGCGGTCAACTGGGCGCTGATGATCTGCTGCATCGCCCTGGTGCTGGGCTTCCAGTCGTCGACCCGCCTGGCGGCCGCCTACGGCATCGCCGTCACCTCGACGATGGTGATCACCACCATCCTCTTCTACGCCATCGAGAGGCGGCGCTGGAAGTGGGGGCGCTGGCCGGCGCTCCTGCTCTGCGGCACCTTCCTCGTCGTCGACCTCTCGTTCTTCGGGGCCAACCTGCTCAAGATCGCCCACGGCGGCTGGTTCCCGCTGGCGGTGGCGGTGGTGGTGTTCACGCTGATGTCGACGTGGAAGACGGGGCGGCGCATCCTCTCCGACCGGCTGCGGCGCAGCACCGTGCCACTGCGCCCCTTCCTGCAAGGGCTCTCGCTCGAGCCGGTGGTGCGCGTGCCCGGCATCGCCGTCTTCATGTACAGCAACCCCCACGGCGTGCCGCCGGCCTTGCTGCACAACCTCAAGCACAACCGGGTGCTGCACGAGACGGTGCTGATTCTCACCGTCGAAACCGAGGACATCCCCCGCGTGGAGGCGGCCGAGCGCCTGGAGGTGGTGCCACTGGACTATGGGTTCTACCGCGTCGTCCTCCGCTACGGCTTCATGGAGGAGCCCGACGTGCCGAGCGAGCTTTCCCGGCTGCGGCTACCAGGCCTCGAGCTCGACCCGCAGCAGGTGAGCTTCTTCCTCTCGCGCGAGACCCTGCTCGCCACCACCCACCCGGGGATGTGGCTCTGGCGCGAGCGGCTGTTCGCATGGATGGCCCGCAACGCGCGGCCGGCGACCTCGTACTTCAACCTGCCGCCCAACCGCGTCGTCGAGCTGGGCATGCAAGTGGAGCTGTAGCCGCCGGGCCAGCGCGCCCGCGCGGCCGCGCCGCGGAGCCCTCGCGTGCCGGCGATGTCGCCTGCCGCCGCCGTGCTCGCCGCGCCGCTCGCCGCCCTCCTCCTCGGGACGGTGGCCTGGGCCCTCGGTCGTGGGCTGGTCGGATGGTTTTTCGACGGGAGCCTGGTCGCGCCCGGTCCGTTCGCGCACGCCGTGGCGCTGGCCAGCGGGTTGGCGCTCGGGGCGCAGGCTCTCCTCCTGCTCGCGCTCGTCGGGCTCCTGCGCCCGCCACTGCTGCTGGCGGCGCTCGTGGCGGTCGGGGTGACCTGGATCGTGGGCCGGCGCGGCGGCGAGGCCGAGGTCTCCGGCGCTCGACTCGGCCGCGGTGAGATCGCCCTCGGCGCGGCGCTGACGGTCGCCGCGACGCTGCTCGCCAGCTACCCGCCGACCGAGCGGGTGCTCCCCGCGGTCGCGGACCCCGCAGCCCTGGCGCGCCGGCTGCGAGCGCTGGGTGCCGACCATCTCCTGGTGCCCGCAGCCGCACTCGCCACGGTGCTTCCCGACGACTCCGCCGCGAGCCGCTGGTTCACGCTCGTCGCCTCCGCTCCCGCGGGTCGCGCCTACCGGGTACGCGCGCCGTGAGACGCCGGCGCGCAAGCCGCTTCGGGAGCCGCCTCAGCGCACCGCCAGCAGCTCGAAGCCGCCGCCGGTGTGCAGCCACGTGAAGCCGTCGGTGGCCGCCGGCCGCGCGCGCAGCGTCCTGCCGCGCTCCTGCCTCAGCAGCAGGTAGCCGGCGCCGCGGCCTCGCAGGAAGCGCCGCAGGGCAGGCGGGTCGGCGACGAGCGGCAGCGCGGTCCCGAACCGCCACGGACCCGCCCAGTCGCCCAGCACGCGACCACGCGCGAGGCCGTGCAGCCACTCGGCCTCGAGCGCGTAGACGACGTAGCCGGAGCCGCGCCGGTGCTCGAGCCAGGCAAGGCTCGCATACCCCGGCACGTGGGCGGCGAGGTAGGCCTGGCGAGCGCCGGCGCCGACCGGCAGCGGCCCCGCGCGCAGGCAGTAGAAGGGAGCGTAGAGGGCTCCAGGAAGCAGCAGGCCGAGGGCGAGGAGCGCCGCCAGCGGGCGCCGCAGCGGCGATCCCAGCCGCGATCTCCACAGCGAGGTGAGCCCGATCGCCACCAGCAGGCTCCACAGCGGCAGCAGCACGAGGAGGAAGCGAGCGTCGGGAAAGGTCAGCAACAGGAAGGGGAGGTAGGCGGCGAGAGCGACGATCCCACGCCGCGCCGGTGGGCAGTGGGCCGCGGCGACGAGCAGCAGGGGCAGGCCGAGGAGGAGGGCTGGCGAGAGCGGCGGCGAGCCACCGGCGAGGGCGCGGTGGAAGACGGCGTCGTACGGGAGCCTGAGGGCGGCGATCGCGCGGGCCGCCAGCCCGCCCGGGGGTGGGGCAGCAGTCCAGTGGCTGGTGCCGAAGAGCCGGGGGAAGAACGGGAAGACAGGGTCGCCGGTGAGGACCGCGAGGCGAACGTAGGTCGGGGCGAGGGAGGCGACGGCAGTCGCGGCGGCGACTGCGGCGCGGGAGAGACGGGGCCGGCCTGCCGCGGCTAGATAGAGGACGACCGCCAGCGGCGCGTAGAGGCCCAGGTACTTGACGGCCGCCGCGGTGCCGGCGAGCAACCCCGCGAGCGCTGCCCAGCCGCGGCTCGCCTCGCGGCTGGCGCGCCACGCGGCGTAGAAGGCTCCCGCAACCAGCATGGCGAGCGGGGTCTCGACGTAGCCGCTGCCGGCGAGGTAGGTGACGAGGGGGCTGCCCAGGAACAGCGCGGCCGCCAGCAGACCGGCCAGGCGCTGGTGCCCCTCCCGTCCCCACGCCAGCAGCAGCGCCGCGGTGGCGACGGTCGCGAGGAGTGGCACGAGGTGCGTGGCGGTCTCGCCGCCGGCGGCGAGCAGCGGCGCCTGCAACGACTCCACGAGCAGGGGGAAGGTGGGGACGCGTAGCTCCGGCAGCCACGCGAACGCACCGGTGGCGGCGATCGCACGCACGTGCGACAGGTGGTAGACGAGCTCGTCGAACGCGGTGGGAGGGTAGAGACCGATGGCGAACCCGGGAGCCACCGCGAGCGCAGCGGCCGCGACGACGAGCCCCGCCCGCGCCGGCGCCGACCGTATGTGCGCCAGCGAGGCCTTGCCTGCTGCCTCCCACCCGCGCCACGCCGCGGCGTGCACCACGATCACCAGGGCGAGCGCGAGCGATCCGTGCAGGAGCCCGCACAGCGCCAGCACCCACGCGGCCTGCCCTATCGCCGCCACGCCGACGACCACGAGGATGGGGTGGTGGAGCAGCTCGGGCGGGCGACGCCCTAGCAGCAACCAACCGCTGGCCCAGGCTGTGGCCGCGAGCAGCAGCAGCCAGCCGAGCTGGGTGGCGACGAGAAGGAGCGGCGCCATGTCGGCGGTTAGTGGCGGCGAGCCGGTCGGGCGCCGACCCCCGGCTCCGAAGCAGGGCCGAAGGAGGCCATCAGTACGCCAGCCGCAGCCGCGTGCTCGGTCCCTGCGCCCGCAGCGTGAGCCTCCACGCTGTCGCCCTGCAGCCGGCAGCGCCAGGAGTCGGCGCCGACGGCATTCACCTCCCAACCCGCGGCCCGCAGCTGCTGCAGGTATGGGGTGCGGACCGCGTCCGGTCGCCGCGGCACCAGCAGCTCCACCCAGGCGCCGCCGCGCCCGCCACCCTGGTCGACCAGGCTCGCCTGCGCCGGCAGCGGCAGGGCGCGTGGGAAGCGCGCGGGCATGACGCCCGCGAAGATCTCGGCACGCCGGCGCTCCTGCACGTCGCGGCTCACGTCCACGCGCGCGTCGGGGGGTGGCGGCACCTCGACGGTGGCGAGGTCGCCGGACCCCTTGGCCTTCGACGGCGGCCGGGCGTCGCCACCGCAGGCGGCGCCGAGGACGGCGAGGGTCCCGAGCGTGAGGGGCATCGCGGCGCGGCGCACGGCGGCTGGCCATGCCCGCCGTGGGTGCGGCGGCGTCCCAGTGTGTGAGCCCGGCAGCGGTCCCGGCATCGCGGCCGGGAAGCGTACCAGCCCGCCGGCCGGAAGTGGCACCGGCGCCAGCGCCCCGGCCCTGGCCGCCCCTCCCAATCCGGTGCGGATTCGGCTCACCGCAGCAGATTGCCGCTGCGCAGCCGCAACGGCAGCTCGTCGAGACTGCTGAGGTCGCCGCGCGAGGAGCCGCGGGTGAGCCACAGCGCCGGCATGCCGACGGCACGCGCGCCCTCGACGTCGTCGCGGCGGCTGTCGCCGACGTGCAGCACACGCGCCGCTGGCAGCTCCAGGCGCTCGAGCAGCTCTTCGAAGATCGCCGGGTGCGGCTTCTCGACGCCCACCTCTTCGGAGTAGACGACGGTGTCGAACGAGGCGGCGAGGCCGGCGTCGGCGAGCAGGCGGGGCAGGCGAGCGTCGAAGTTGGAGACCACCGCGAGGCGCAGCCCGGCGGCGCGCAGGGCGGGCAGCGTCGCCCGCGCGTCGGTGAAGACCTCCCAGGAGTCCGCCCGCGCGAAGCGTTCGAAGAGCTCGGCGGCAAGGAAGGGTGTGGGAGGCGGCAACTCGAGGCGCTCGGCGACGCGCCCCACCAGCTCGCGCCAGAACCCCCTGGCGCCGTCGGCGTGGGCGGTGAAGCGGTCCTCGCCCAAGCGGGTGCGGATGGAGAGCTCCTGCCATACCGCGGGCACCATCTCCTCCATCGCCGTCGCCTCGACGGCGAAGCCGTGGCGGCGAAACGCCGCGGCGTAGAGCTCGCCCAGGCGCGGCAGGCCGAGCAGCGTGCCGGTGACGTCGAAGCTCACGGCGCGCGTCAGCAGCTGCGGTCTGACCACCGGGCCTGCGCCGGCGCGCGCTTCAGCCACCCGCTGCTCCGTCGACGGCCAGCAGGTAGAACGCGGCGACCACCAGCGCGTGGTGGACCTCGCCGGCGCGCACCAGCTCGGGGACCCTGGCGAGCGGCACCAGCTCGACCGCCAGCTGCTCGTCGAGGGTGTCCTGCGGCGCCGCCACGCGCTCGAGGTCGGTGGCGAGGAACGTGGTGCAGCGGTTGGCCAGGATGGCCGGGTTGGGCGTCACCTCGCCGAGCGAGCGCAGGCTGGCGGCGCGATAGCCGGTCTCCTCACACAGCTCGCGGCCGGCGGCAGCGAGCGCGCTCTCGCCCGGGTCGACAACGCCACCAGGGAGCTCGAGCGTCGGCGCGGCGATGCCGAATCGCCACTGCCGCACCATCACCACGCGGCCATCGGGGAGCAGCGGCACGACGTTGACCCAGTCGGGCGCCGCCAGCACCAGCGCCTGCCGCTCCTCGCCGGGGCCGGCCACCAGCTGCTGGCGCTCGAGGCTCAGCAGGGGGTGATGGAAGAGCACCTCGGCGGAGCGCCGTTCCCACCGTCGCATCGCCGCAAGGATACCCGGCGGGAGGGCGCGGGGCGGTGCCGCCCGTTCAGCCCTCCGGCGGTCGCTGCGGATCGTCGGAGGGCATCGGCTCCGCCCGTTCGCTCGTCGCCGCGTCGCCGAGCAGCCGCCAGGGGAAGACCGCCAGCGCGGCGGCGAGGAAGAGGTGCACGGCGGCACGCATTGGCGAGCCGAGCAGCAGCAGCACCAGCCACATCGCGAGCAGAGAACAGGCGGCGACGACGCGCAGCGGCGGCGCGAGCCTCAAGCGCCGTTCCACGCCTCGACCGGGTTGGCGAGCACGCCGACGCCGCCAACCTCGACCTCGACGGTCTCGCCCGGACGCAGCGCGGCGACGCCCGCCGGGGTGCCGGTGAGCAGCAGGTCGCCGGTCTCGAGGCTGATGAAGCGCGACACGTAGGCGACCAGCTCCACCGGTCCCCACGCCATCTCGGCGATGCTGCCGCGCTGGCGCTCGATGCCGTCGACGCGCGTCACCACCGTCACCTCCGGCCCCGGCACGCCGAGGTGGATCGCCGGCCCCACCGGGCAGAAGCTGTCGAACGACTTGGCGCGAGCGAAGGTGCGGTCGCGCTGCTGCAGGTCGCGGGCGGTGACGTCGCAGGCGGCGCTCCAGCCGAAGATGGCCCCTGCGGCCGCGCCCTCGTCGGCGCGTCGCGCGGTGGCGCCGATCACCAGCGCCACCTCTCCCTCGAAGTGCACCTCGGTGCTCTCCGGAGGCAGCACGATCGGCTCGCGCGGTCCGATCAGCGAGCTCGTCGCCTTGAGGAAGAGCAGCGGCTCGCTGGGCATCGCGTTGCCGAGCTCGGCGGCGTGGTCGCGGTAGTTGCGGCCGATGCCGACGATCTTGCGCGGCGCCACCGGCTGCAGCGGGCGCAGGTGGGCGGCGTCGATCTCGCGGCCGAGCTGCCACGCCGCCAGCGGCGTCTCGAAGGGGTCGGAGTAGAGCACGCGCAGCGATTGGGGGTCGGGGCCGGCGGCCCAGCGCCCCTCGGGTCCGAGCCGGTAGAGCAGCATGGGGTGGATTCTAAGGCCGCCGGCGCAGCAGCCAGAGGAAGAAGGGGCCGCCGAGCAGCGCGGTGACCACTCCCACCGGCAGCTCGGCGGGGGCGAGGGCGGTGCGGGCGCCGGCGTCGCAGACGGCGAGGAAGGCGCCGCCGCCGAGCACACACGCCGGCACCAGCGCCGCGTGCTCGGCGCCCACCAGGCGGCGCAGCATGTGCGGCACCATCAAGCCGACGAACCCCACCGGGCCCACCACCGACACCAGCGCCGCCACCGCCAGCGAGTCGACGAGCAGCAGAACGAGGCGGAGACGGCCGACGGCGACACCGCGGCTCGCCGCCATCTCCTCGCCGGCGAGCAGCAGGTCGAGGTCCCAGCGGCGCGCGGCGTGGACGGCGACGCTCAGCAGCAGCCAGGGGAGCAGCCAGAGTGGCTCGCGGAACCCCACCACGGCCAGGCCGCCCATCATCCAGCGCACCATGCGCAGCGTGCCGGTGGCGTCGGTGAGGTACTGCAGGAGCAGGATCGCCGCCTGGCAGAGGAGGGCGACCGCCACGCCGGCGAGGAGCAGCCCGGCGCCACCGGCGGCCGCTCCCGAGCCGGATCGCCCGCCGCCGAGCGCCACCACCAACGCGGTGGCGGCGAGCGCACCGGCGAAGGCGGCGAGCGCCGCGAGCGGCAGGCCGAGAGGGGCGGCGCGCGGTGCCCAGGTGAAGACGATCGCCGCTCCCAGCGCGGCGCCGCTCGCCACCCCCAGCGTGTAGGGCTCCGCGAGGTCGTTGCCGAAGAGGGTCTGCAGCGACAGCCCGGAGAGGGCGAGCAGGCCACCGGCGAGCAGCGCCAGCAGCACGCGCGGCAGTCGCAGCTGCCAGAAGATGGCGGCGGCCGTCGGCTCGCCGTGGAGCACCGCAGCGAGCGACAGCGGCCGGCTGCCCACCAGCGGCGCCAGCAGGGCGACCGCGAGCCAGAGCAGGGCGAGCAAGAGCAGCGCGCGCCCACGGTGGGTCTGCCGCCGCGCGCTCACAGCTCGAGCCAGAGCCGGCGATCGGGACCGACGCCGACGGCCCGGAATGGGGCGCCGTAGAGCGTCTCGAGCCGCGCCGGCGCCAGCACCTCGGCAGGCGTGCCGTCGGCGGCGAGCGCGCCGTCGGCGAGGGCGACGATGCGCGTCGCCAGGTGGGCGGCGAGGTTGAGGTCGTGGGTGGCGAGGAGCAGCGTTCGCGGGCCGCCCGCCGGCGCGCCGGGCGGCCGCGACCGCGTCGTGGCGTGGAGCTCGGCGAGCAGCCGCGCCACCCGTCGCTGGTGCGCCGGGTCGAGGTGCGCCGTCGGCTCGTCGACGAGCCAGGCGTCCCCGCCCTGCACCAGCGCGCCGGCGAGCTGTACGAGCTGCCGCTCGCCGCCGGAGAGGGCGGTGAGCGGGCGCGAGCGCAGCCCCTCGAGGTTGGTGGCGGCGAGCGCGGCGTCGACGCTGTCGCCGTCGGCGGCGACCGCCCGCATCCAGCCGCTGTTGTGCGCGAAGCGCGCCAGCAGCAGGTAGCGTTCGACGGTGAGCGGTACCGCCTGCGGGGGGTGCTGTGGCAGGTAGGCGAGGCGGCGGGCGACGGCCCGGCGTGGCGTGTGCCGGAGATCGAGGCCGGCGAGGCGCACCGAGCCGGCACTCGGCCGCAGCACGCCGGCGAGCAGGCGCAGCAGCGTCGTCTTGCCGGCGCCGTTGGGGCCCACTACCGCCAGCGCCTCGCCGGTGGCGATGGTGAGGTCGAGCGGGCCGAGCACCGTGCGCCCTCCCTCGCGGCGAGTGAGGCCGCGAGCGACGAGCAGCGGCGGCGGCGGCTCGGCGGTCGCGGCCGCCGCGGCCCGCGTCTCTCTGTCGCCGGTGTCGGCGCCCGGCTCGCTCACGGCGGGGAGGCGGCGAGCAGCGCCTGGCGCAGCGCCCGGTAGAGGATGGGCAGTCGTGGCCCTGGCACCAACGCCCAGTCCCCGGCCACCACGGCGACCTTCAGGCTCGCCGCCGGCAGCCCGGGCACGCTCCGCCAGTCGGCACGCAGGGTGGCCTCCTCGAGGGCGGTGAGAGCACGCGGCTGCAGCTCGACGATGACGTCCGGGCGCCGCGCCACCACCTCCTCGAGCGACACCTGCGGCCAGGGCAGCGGTGAACCCTCCGCGGCGTTGCTGCCGCCCAGCCGCGACAGCAGCTCGTCGAGGAAGGTCCCCGGCCCGGCGAGCAGGAGCTGCGCGAGCTGGCCGCGCTCGCGCTCGGCCACCAGCAGCACCCGTGGGTGCCACCCGCCGGGCAGCGGCGCCGGCGCCAGCGCGCGCTCGAAGTCGGCGGCGAAGCGCTCGCCGGCCGCCGGCACGCCGGCCCGCCGTGCCACCGTGCGGGCCGCCTGCGCCACGTCGGCGACGGTCTCGTGGGGCACCACCAGCACGTCGATGCCGAGGGCCGCGAGACGCTCGGCCAGCTCGCGCTCGCTGGGCAGCAGCACGGCGAGGTCGGGGTGCAGCGCCACCACCGTCTCGAGACGCGGGTCGAGCAGGCCACCGATGCGCGGCAGCCCGGTGGCAGCGGGGGGCCAGGCCACGTACTCGCCGACGCCGACGACGCGGTCGCCGAGCCCGAGGGCGTAGAGCAGCTCGGCGGCGCTCGGCGCCACGGCGATGATGCGCCGGGGGAGGTGCGCCGGCGTCGTGGTGGTGGGAGCAGCGAGGCGGGCGGGAGTCGCGGTCGACGCTGGACCGGGTGTCTCCGACGCCGCGGCGCCGGCGGCCGCGGCGAGGAGCGCTGCCGCGAGCAGCGCTGTGGCCGTCGCGACCCGCCGGCGACTCACCACTCGAGCCGCACTCCGGCCACCACCGTGCGGCCGCTCGCGGGGAAGCCGAGCACCGGCTGGTAGCGACGGTCGAGCGCGTTCTCCACCTTGGCGTAGGGCTCGACGCGGTGGCGCAGCTCGAAGCTGCCGGCGAGGTCGACGGTGGTGTACGCGGGAGTCGTCGTGTCGTCGTAGGGGAGCTCGGGGAACGAGCTCGCCCGCTGGCCCACCCAGCGGGCGGCCAGCGATAGCACCGCCGTCCCCGGACGCGCGATCGCCACCAGCTGGGCGCTGGCCCGCGGCCGGTTGCGCAGCGGCTTGCCGCTGTCGGCGTCCTCGGCGCGCAGTCGCATGCCGCCGGCGCGCAGCTCGAGCCGGCTGGTGTGCCAGCGCAGCTCGCCGTCGAGGCCGCGGCTCTCGGCGCGGCCGACGTTGACGTCGCGCGCGGCTACCGGATCGTAGTCGATGAGGTCGCGCTGGCGGGTGTCGAAGCCGGCGAGATCGAGGCTCCACGAACCCCGTTGCCAGGCGAGGCCGAGCTCGCCGCTGCGCCCGCGCTCGGGGCGCAGGTCGGGATTGCCGCTGAAGGGGTAGTCGAGCTCGACGAGGGCCGGGGCGCGGAACGACTCGCCGTAGCTCGCGCGCAGGCGGAGCTCGGAGGTCAGTGCCAGCACCACACCCAGCCGCGGGCTGGTGGCGGTGCCGTAGCGGTCGTTGTCGTCGCGCCGCACGCCGAGGTCGGCGGCCACGCGACCGCGCTCGAGGTGCAGCTCGCTGAAGATGCCGCCGCTTCTCTGGCGGGCGTCGTCGAGGTTGACGCCGAAGCTGCCGCGGTCGTCGACCCGCAGCCGTCGCCACTCGCCGCCGCCGGCCCACCAGCCGCTGGGGAAGCGGCGGGTGGCCACGGCGCGCGCCTCGTCGGCGCGCGAGTCGGTGGTGCTGGAGGTGAACCCGAAGGGGTCCTCGGGGTCGCGGAAGTCATTGCTGTAGCGCACCTGCGAGAGCGCGCCGTCGAGCTGCCAGGCGGCGCCGGTGGCGCTCCAGGGCAGCGCCGCCTGCCGCTCGCGCCAGGCGATGTGGCGATGCGGGCTGCGCGCGAAGCCGACGAACGGGATGCCGGTCTCGGAGTCGTTGCCGCGCAGCAGCAGCGAGGCCTCGCTCTGCGGCGTCACCGTCCACTGCAGGCGGGCGGCGAGCTCGCTGCCGTCGTAGGCGTCGTTGCCGGTGCCACCATTGCCCTGCCGCCGGTGGCCGGTGAGCTCGCCGTGCAACGGGCCGAGGTCGCCGCCGGCGGCGACGGCGAGGCGCCGGCGGTCGCGCTGTCCGGCTTCGAGATCCGCGCGCACGCCGCGGCCGGGCTCGGTGATCACTTGCACCACTCCACCCATGGCGCTGCTGCCGTAGAGGGCGCTGAACGGCCCCGGTACCACCTCGAGACGGCGCACTCCCTCGGCGGCGAGAAAGGCGAAGCTCGATTCGCCGTTGAAGGGGTCATTGAGCGGCACGCCGTTCCACAGCACGAGCGTCTGGTTGGCGTCGGCGCCGCGCACGAACAGGGAGGCGAGCTGCCCCGCCGGCCCGTAGGGCGACACCTCGGCGCCGGGAACGGTCCCCAGCAGCTCGAGGACCGACTCGACGTGGCGCGCCGCGACCTCCGCGCCATCGACCACGCGCACCGTGGCCGGCACGTCGTCGCTCCGCTCGGGGACGGCGGTGGCGGTCACCTCGGTCTCGGCGCTGAAGACGGGCGGGGAGGGTGGCTCCGCTGCCTTCGTTGCGCCGCCCACCGCGGCGCCAACGAGAAGGACACAGAGGGAGCGAACGAGCATGGCGTCTGCCTCCTCCCTCCGCCGGGATGGCGGCGGAGGGCGGGGCGAGCGCCACCGGCCGACCCTCGCACCCCGGAGGAGAGGCTCGACCCCGGGCGCCGGGATGGCGGCGGGGCTGGCGCGTGGGGGGAGGTCTCCTGGCTCCCGGATCGTCCTACTCCCGGACCTTCCCGGCTTCCTGATGGCAGGAAGCCAGTGGTGTCCCGGTTTCGTCCCCGGTCACAGTGGCGGGGGCCGCGCCGGTGTCGCACCGGCTTCCGAGGGCCCCACACGCGTCTGGGTTGTCAAGGTCGGCCGACCCGCGATCCGGGCGAGCCCGGACGCGGTGGCCACGGCGATCGCTACTGCTGCGCGGAAGGCGGGGTCGTCGTCTGCTGCGCCGGCGGGCCGTTGGAAGGCGAAGGCGCCAACGGGCTGGGCGAGGATGGAACGCCCGGAGTGCCACCGGTGAAGCCGGTCGGGTAGCCGCCGGCGCCGCCGCCCGAGTAGCCGCTGCCACCCCCGAAGCCCACCGGGATGCCGCCGCCCACCTCGCTGGGCTCGACGAACTGCTCCTGGTCGTAGGCGTGGGCCATCGCCTGCTGGAAGGCGTCGGCGTTGTACGACTCGGCCATGCGGCGCGCATTCTGGTCGATGTCGTTGGGCGCGAAGCCGAGGTCGACGGTGGTGGTGTTGAGCACCTTGCCGAAGCCCTTGGTCTCGGACTGCGCCGTGACGTCGGCGACGAGCGTTCGTGGCAGCGCGATCTCGTTGCCGGTCTCGTCGAGGAACGCCACCATCGTGGGGTCCCAGGCTGCCTGCTTGGGCTGGTAACGGCTCTCGAAGGTGGTGCCGTTGGTGAGCTTGATGGTGTAGACCTCGGCGCGCGCCGGCACGACGGCGAGCAGCGAGGCGCAGGCGAGCAGCAGCGACGGGATACGGTGGCGCATGGGACCTCCCCTGCTTCGAGAGTGCTTCGAGAGTGCTCCGAGCCGTCGGCAAAGTGTACCACGGCAACGAGTTCGCGAGGTCGCTGCGGCGTGTGACGGCCACCACCTGCGACCGGTGACCGCGTTCGCTGACACCTCGGCGAGCCGACCCTACGATGTCGCTGCCGACGCAGAAGGGGGTGGTGGATGGCGAGCCGCGACCGGCGGACCTTGGCGGATGGTGGGCGACGGAGACCTCTGGCGCCAGTGCTGTGGCTCCTGGCGCTGGGCCTCGCGGCCGGCGGCGCGGCGGCACCGCCTCCAGCGGCGGAGCTTGCTCCGCAGCGGGCGCGAGTCACCGCCGCTCCCACCTTCGACCCACCGCCCGGCAGCTTCGGCGCAGCGGTGTCGCTGCGGATTCGCAGCGCCACCGGCGGGGCCATGATCTTCTACACTACCGACGGCACCGCGCCGACACGGCACAACGGCAGCCGCTACAGCGGGCCGGTGGCGTTGGCGGCCAGCGCCACGGTGCGGGCCATCGCCTTCGCTGCCAACCGCAAGGCGAGCCCGGTGACGAGCGGCACCTACCAGCTGCCGGCGCCGCAGCCGCCGGGTAACCCGCTGCTCTACGTGGCGGCACTCGTTCCCCAGTCCGGCGCGCTCACCCTCGGTGGCGGCACCGCCACGCTCCAGCTCGCCGCCGACAAGCAGCACGGTACCTTCCGCATGAGCTACGGCAACCTCACCGGGCCGCTGTCGGGCGCTCACATCCACGCTCCCGACAAGCAGATCCTCTTCGACATCGACGAGACGCCGGTGCAGGCCGATGGCGCGCGCGGCTGGTCGATCGTCGCCGTCGGAACCTGGACGCGGGCACAGATCCTCGCCGCGCTCGACGCCGGCCAGTGCTACGTCAACCTGCACACCGCCCGCTTCCCCGACGGCGAGGTGAAGGGCTTCCTCCGTCCCGGCGGCGGCAGCATCGGCTTCACCCCTCCGGCCCCACCGCCGGCGCTGCCCGGGGGCGCCCCCTCGGCCGCCGAGGCGGCCCGCTTCCTCCGCCAGGCCACCTTCGGGCCGACGCTCGCGGGCATCGCCGACGTACAGCACCGCGGTTTCGCGGCGTGGATCGACGACCAGCTGACCAAGCCGCGCGCCTCGCACCTCGCCTACGTCGACGCGCTGCCGGGCAACCACGACGAGCTGCCCAGCGAGCACGCTCGCGAGTCGATCTGGAAGCAGGCGATCGTCGGCCAGGACCAGCTGCGACAGCGGGTCGCCTTCGCGCTGTCGGAGCTGTTCGTGATCTCCGACCAGGACGGCGACCTCACCGGCGTCGAGGGCATCGCCGGCTACATGGACATCCTCGAGCGCGACGCCTTCGGCAGCTTCCGCACCCTGATGCAGGACGTCACCCTGTCGCCGGCGATGGGCGTCTACCTCGACACCCTCGGCAACGACCGCGAGGACCCGGAGAGCGGACGCAACCCGAACGAGAACTTCGCCCGCGAGCTGCTGCAGCTGTTCACCATCGGCCTCTACCGTCTCCACCCCGACGGCTCGCTGGCGCTCGGCAACGACGGCCTGCCCGTCCCCACCTACGACCAGGCGGTGGTGCAGGGGTTCGCTCGCGTCTTCACCGGCTGGACCTTCGCCGGCCAGGACCACCGCGACGACTGGCGCTTCGAGTGGCCGGAGCCGGACTGGCGCCACCCCATGGAGCTGTGGCCGGAGCACCACTCGACGGCGGCCAAGAAGCTGCTCGACGTGACGCTGCCGCCGGGGCAGCCGGCGGCACAGGATCTCGCCACCGCCCTCGACGACGTGTTCGCGCACCCCAACGTCGGGCCGTTCGTCTGCCACCACCTGATCCAGCGTCTGGTGACCAGCAACCCGAGCCCGGCCTACGTCTACCGCTGCGGGC
Source organism: Thermoanaerobaculia bacterium (assembly GCA_963837455.1). Taxonomy (GTDB): domain Bacteria; phylum Acidobacteriota; class Thermoanaerobaculia; order Multivoradales; family JAIOJS01; genus DASYQD01. Next base: position 2,271,325 of record CAWINM010000001.1, read on the forward strand.
AGACCTTCGCCAACGACGGTCACGGCGTGCGCGGCAACCTTGGCGCCGTGGTGCGCGCCATCCTGCTCGACTGGGAGGCGCGCAGCGCCGACGTGCTCGACCAGCGCGGCTATGGGCAGGTGCGCGAGCCGACGGTGCGCTTCGTCTCCTTGCTGCGGGCGTTGCACGCCAAGCCGCCGCACGATGGGCGGTTCCGCTACTACTGGCTCGGCAGCTCCGAGTGGGGCATCGCCGAGGTGCCGCTGCAGGCGCCGACGGTGTTCAACTTCTTCGCGCCCGACTACTCGCAGCCGGGTCCGATCGCCGACGCCGGGCTGGTGTCGCCCGAGATGCAGATCACCAACGAGACCAGCGTCTTCGGCACCGCGAACTACCTGCATGCGGTGCTCTTCGACGGTTACGCCGACGACGACACCCGGATCTCCCTCGACTGGTCCGAGCTCACCAGCATCGCCGGCGACGCCGCGCTGCTCGACCGCGTCAACCTGCTCTTCTACGCCGGGCGCATGTCGGCGGCGACGCGCGCCACCCTGGCGGCGGCGCTCGCCGACCCCGACTTCCCGAGCGACCGCCTCGACCGGGTCGAGACCCTGGTCTGGCTCGTCGCGTTGTCGCCGGAGTTCGTGGGCGGGCCCTGACGCCGCGCGCCGCCACACCGTCGTCGTCAACCTCTCGCCGCGCAGGAGCACGCCCATGACCGAGCCAACGGCAACGCCCCTCACCCGCCGCCGCTTCCTGCGCTCGGCCTGTGCCGCGGTGGGGATGACCTCGCTTGCCTCGACCGCCTTCGACCTGCGTCGCATCGCCGCCGCCGCCACCGGGCCGGCCGACTACCGCGCCCTCGTCTGCCTCTTCCTCTACGGGGGCAACGACGGCAACAACATGGTGGTGCCGCGCGGGTCCGAGCACGCGGGCTACGCCAGGGCGCGCGGCGGGCTGGCCTTGCCGCAGCAGGTGCTGCTGCCGCTAGGCGGCACTGCCGACGGCCGCCAGTGGGGGCTGCACCCGGCGATGCCGGGGCTGCACGGGCTCTACACCCAGGGACATGCCGCCATCGTCGCCAACGTCGGGCCGCTGGTGGGGCCGCTGACGCGGGCCGAGTACGACGCGGGCTCGGCGGCGGTGCCGCCGCAGCTCTTCTCCCACAGCGATCAGACGCTGCACTGGCAGACGTCGCTGCCCGACCAGCCGGCGCGCAGCGGCTGGGGGGGCCGCGTCGCCGACCTGCTGCATGCCGCCAACGGCAACGCCCAGCTCTCGATGTCGATGTCGCTCGCCGGCAACAACACCTTCCAGGTCGGCAACACCGTCAGCCAGTACCAGGTGTCCCCCGACGGCAGCGTCGGCCTCGGCTGGTACTACGACGGCAACGAGTGGAACGACCCGCCGTCGGTGGCCATCCGCCGGCTGATGGCGCAGAGCTACGGCAACCTCTTCACCAGGGGCTACCGCGACGTCTTCACCCACGCGCTCGACCAGGACCGCCTGCTCGCCGGCGCGCTGGAAGCGGCGCCCCCACTGCGGACCACCTTCCCGGATGGCGACCTCGGCCGCCAGCTGGGGATGGTGGCGAGGCTGATCTCGGTGCACGGCGAGCTGGGGCTCTCGCGCCAGGTCTTCTTCTGCGCCACCGGCGGCTACGACACCCACGACGAGCAGGTGGGGTCGCAGCCGCAGGCGGGCTCCCACGCCGACCTCCTGGGGGAGCTCGATGCCGCGCTCGCCGCCTTCCACGCGGCGACGGCGGAGCTGGGGCTCGCCCAGGCGGTGACCACCTTCACCGCCTCCGACTTCGGCCGCACCTACGCCAGCAACGGCCTGGGCTCCGACCACGGCTGGGGCAACCACCACCTGGTGGTGGGCGGCGCAGTGGCCGGCGGGCGCATCCACGGCGAGATGCCGGTGCTGGCCGTGGACGGTCCCGACGATGTCGGCGACGGGCGCTGGATCCCCACCACCGCCGTCGACGAGTACGCGGCCACCCTCGCCGGCTGGTTCGGGGTGGCGGCCAGCGACCTGCCGCTCGTTCTCCCCAACCTGGGGCGGTTCCACCACCCCGATCTCGGCTTTATGCTCTAGCCGCAAGAAACTCCGGACCGCGGTGTTCCAGGGGGGTCGACTCACCGGAAAGGAGACCCTTGCGATGCAGAGGAGACACGCGATTGTGGCGGTGCTGGCCGGATTGCTGCTCGTCCCCGCCCTCGCCATGGCGCGCCCCCGCGGGCCGAGCCCGGAGGAGATCCTCCACAACCCGCGGCTGCTGGCGCGCTTCCTCCGGCTCACCCCCGAGCAGGTGACCCAGGAGCAGGCGCTGTTCCAGACGCTCAACACCGCGCTGCGCGGCATTCACGACCAGCAGAAGACGGCCCACGACGGCCTCGCCGCCGAGCTCGCCAAGGAGAGCCCGGACGCCTGCACCGCCGGCGGCTTCGTGGTCGAGCTGGACGCTCTGGCAGGCCAGGCACGGGCCGCCCTCGAGACCTTCGACACCGACTTCTCGGCCATCCTTACACCCGAGCAGCTCGCGAAGTACCAGGCTCTCAAGGACGCCGCGCACCTCGGCGACAGCTGAGCCGGCCGGCTCGGGCCGCACCCACCTCGCGCCGGCGCGCCGCTTCGCCACCCCTCCGGCGGAGCGGCGCCGCCGCGCCCTCCCTGGCGTCACATCACGAAGGCGTAGCCGACCTTGAAGAAGACGGTGCGGTCGGTCTGCCACAGGCCCTGCCGGTCGAGGTCGGTGCCGCCGCCCAGGTAGTCATCGGAGTAGCCGAGGAAGAGCACCGTCTGCGGGTTGAGCTTGTAGGAGAAGAGCAGCTGGTTGAAGAGGCTGCTGTCCTTGCGCGCCAGCCCGTCGGAGCTGGCGTAGAGGTCGGGGTTGCGGCGCAGGTCCTGGTACTGGGTGATGACGCGCACGAAGGTGCGCACGTTGAGCTGGTAGGTGGCCCGCAGCTCGCCGAGGTGGACGCGGAACAGGCGCCCACCGCGCACGTCGAGGCTCTGGTAGGTGTCGGAGAGCTCCAGCCGCAGGTGACTGCCGAGGTCGAGGCGGGTGAGCGGGTGCAGCCGCACGATGTGCGCCTGCTGGGCGTTGGCGTAGTCGATCTCCTGCCCGACGCGGCCGTCGAGGTTGACGTACACCTCGCGCGTCGGTTGCGCCTCGCCGCTGAAGACGAGGAAGTTGCGGTCGAAGGAGCGGCCGGCGAAGAAGCTGTCGCCGAGCCCGAGGTAGAGCTGCAGGAACGACTGCCGCGGGCCGTTGAGCCACACGTAGGGGGAGACCTGCCGCTGCAGCGGGTTGCCGTCGTGGTCGTAGGTCCAGGTGCTCTCGCTGGCGGCGGTGAAGCGGCTCCACCAGTGCTGGTTGCGGTCCGCGTACCAGTACTTCTCGTAGATGAAGTACCCCTTGCGGTAGTCCGACTGCGGGATGAAGCCGAGGTCGGCGCGGAACCCTGCGGTGACCTCGTAGTAGCTGGCGTAGCCCATCCACTGCTCGGTGGTGTGCTGGTAGACGGCGCGCACGGCCTCGCCGTGGAAGCTGGCAGTGGGCTCGTCGTGGTCCTGGGAGAGGGCGAGCGGGTAGGCGGTGTCGGAGGCGAGCAGCTCGACGCGCACCGCTTCCCCGACCCCCCAGCGGAAGAGGCCGTCCACGCCTCCCACCCGGTTGTGGTAGTCGGTGCTCTCGCGGTCGGTGAAGAGGCCGCCCAATGCCGATCCCGAGCCGACCGCGAGGTCGCGGCGATAGCGCAGGATGCTCGAGGTGTTGCCCTCGTCGAGGAAGGCGAAGTCGGAGACCTGGCTGCCCGGCAGCAGCAGGTTGGTGCGCGTGTCGCGGGCGACGATGGCACCGAAGGCGCTCGCCCCTTGCTTGCCGGTGACCTTGATCCCCCAGTCGGGGTCGGCGATGTTGCGGGTGTAGACGGCGCCGATCTTGGTGTCGAAGATGTCGGCACCCTCGAGGAAGAAGGGGCGCTTCTCGGGGTAGAAGAGGGCGAACTGGGTGTTGACGTCGAGCTGCGCGGCGTCGGCCTCGACCTGCGAGAAGTCGGGGTTGACGGTGGCGTTGAGGGTGAGCCCGGGGGTGATCCCCCAGCGGGCGGTGATCCCCGGATCGACTTTGCGCTCACTGTCGAAGGGGTCGCCATCGGCGCCGCGCGTGCCGCTGTCGTGCGCCGTCACCGTGGGGTCCACCTCGACGTTGCGCCCCGGAGTGATGCCCGCGAACCCGGCGAGCTTCGCCTCGACGCAGAGGTAGCAGTTGCGCCCGCGCTCCTGGCGGACGAGGCCGAAGCGCCGGCGCTGATCGCGTGGCCAGATGCGTACCGCGTCGACGCCCCAGGTCTGCGCCTCGCCGCCGCGCGGGAAGCGCAGCGACGAGAAGGGGATCGCCATCTCGACCTGGTAGCCCTCGGCAGTCACCTTGCCGGCGCTCGCCCAGATGGCGTCCCACGAGCTGTCCTCGTTACCGGTGACGTCGTTCTGGGTGAGGTCCATCTGCACGCCGAGCGGGTTGACGAAGAACTCGAAGCCGCGTCGCTCGTCGTTGAAGGTGTCGAGCACGACCCCCACGAAGTCGTCCTGGAAGGCGTTGTCGCGGTCACGCAGGCGGGCGCGGATCTTCTGCGGCTCGGGATCCTGGGCGCGCACGGCGACGTAGAGGTTGCGGCTGTCGTAGGTGATCCAGACCTCGGTGCGCGCCGGCGGCGGTGCGTTGTCCGCCGGGTAGGTCTCGTAGTCGAGGGTGAAGGTCGGAGGCAGCTGCCAGGGTGCCTCGCCGAGCTCGCCGTCGACGGCGATGCTGGCGGTGGTCGCCCCGACCTCGAAGGTCTGCCGGGGTGGCGCCGGCGCCGGCGCCGGCGGCGCGGCAGCGGCGGGCGGCTCCTGTGCCGGCGCGAGACCCGGCACCGCCGCCAGCGCCAGCAGCGCCAGCGCCCGCAGCCAACTGCGGCGCGCTCTCCAAGCCCCGCCACCTCCGGCGCTTGCGCGAGCCCTCTTCATGCCGTCCCCTCCGGTGATGCAGACGCGCGCGGGCCGCTCTGCGTTGGCTGCCGCGTACACCCCTTCTACTGGCGAGCAGGGGAAAGGTTGCCTGCCGAGGGAAGGAGGTGCCGAGCTCCCGTCGACGGCGCCGGACGATGGCTGGCGGCGGCGATGGGGGCGAAGGCGGGCGTCGCTCGTCGCCGGCCGCGCCGGCGGCACCGGCGTTCAAGTCGGGCGAATTTCGTTCAATACTCCGGCGAGAGACGTTGCCAACCTCGCTACGGGGCCAAGACAACGTGCGAGGAATTCCGCGGAGCATCCGCCGACTTCGACGGCAGCCCGCGCTGGCGGCGACCGCCATCGTGACCCTCGGCGTCGCGATCGGCTCCAACACGGCGATCTTCAGTCTGCTCGACACCGTCGCGCTGCGACCCCTGCCGTATGCCGCGGCAGACCGCCTGATCCACGTCGGCGCGGCGGTTCCCGAGCTCGAGAGCCTGAGGGCCGTCTCCTGGCCGAAGTTCCAGGCCCTGCGGGCCAGGAGCCATGCCACTTCGGCAATCGCCGCCATGTACGAGAGCTCGTTCGGCTTGACCGCGAAGGCCCACCCGGAGGTGCTTTCCGGCGCTCGCGTGAGCGGCTCCTTCTTCGAGGTCTTTGCCGTGCGGCCCCTTCTCGGGCGGGGCTTCACCACCGAGGAACAGGCGCGAGGCGGCCCCGACGTGGTGCTGCTGTCGTACGGCCTCTGGCAGGGGCGCTTCGGTGGCGACCCCACGGTCATCGGCAGGCGGACCGAGATCGAAGGCCGCCAGACGACCATCGTGGGGGTGAAGCCGGCGGTCTTGAGGTTCCCGTTCGCCGACGTGGAGATCTGGCTGCCGCGGCCCGAGGAGACCGCCTTCCTCAGCCCACGCATGCGCGATCTCGGCGCCGGCTACCTGGAGGTGACCGGGCGTCTTCGCCCCGGTGTGGCGCTCGCCACCGCGCAGCGGGAGATCGGGCAGATCGAGGCCGACTACCGGCTTCACGGTGCCGGCCAGCTGGACCTCAACTATCCCCTCGCGGCTGTGCCCCTCAACGAGATGCTGGTGGGCTCCACGCGCCGCACGCTGGCGACGTTGCTCGCGGCGGTGGGTCTGGTGCTGTGGATCGCCTGCGCGGACGTCGCGAACCTCCTCCTCAGCGACGGCCTGACGCGGCGGCGCGAGTACGCGGCGCGAGTGGTGCTCGGCGCGGCCTGGCGCGACCTCCTGGGGCAGGCCCTGCGCGAGGCCCTCGTCCTCGCTGGCGCGGCCGGCGCGCTGGGGACGGTGCTCGCCTACTGGGGCCTGCGGGTGCTGGTCGCCGCGCGTGCCGTCGACCTGCCGCGCATCTCCGAGGTGCGACTGTCGGGGCGGGGCCTCGCCGTGACGCTCGCCCTCAGCGCGGTGGCCGCCGCCTTGGCCGCTCTCGCGCCGGCGTGGCAGGCGCTGCGCAGCGATCCGAGAGCTTGCCTGGTCAGCGAGGCGCGCTCTCTGGGTGATGGTCCGCGATCGAGCTGGGGCCAGGGTCTGCTGGTGAGTGCCCACCCACCGACTGCCGGGGCGCCGCACACCAAGCTCACCGTCGACGGCGAAGTGGCGTCGCCTGCGGATCGACAGCCGCTGGTGGAGCGCCTCATCGTCGGCTCCGGATACTTCGCCACCCTGCGGGCCCACTGGCTCGCCGGCCACGACTTCGACCCCAGGGCGCCTGCGGACGCCCCGCTGACGGCGATCATCAACCGCTCGCTGCGCGACGTGTACTTCGCCGGCAGGAATCCGCTCGGCAAGCGGCTGCGCCTGCGCGGAGGAACCGCCACCGCCGAGATCGTCGGCGTCGTCGACGACATCCAGCAGGATCCCACCGAGGAAGGGCGAGGGCCCATGGTGTTCCTCTCGCAACGGCAGATGACGCCCGAGCTGTCGCTGTCGAACTTCATGCAGCTCGCCATCCGCACCCGCTCGCCCCTCACCGCGGTCGCGGCGTCGCTGCGCCGCGAGGTGCGCTCGCTCGACCCTGGTCAGCCGGTGGCGGACATCGCCTCGGCCTCCAGCCTGCTCGCCAGCGGTACGGCGCGAAGGCGCCTGACGACCAGCCTCTTCTCCGGATTCTCGAGCCTGGCGCTGGCGCTCTGCCTGCTCGGCACACCCTGCGTGCCACGTAGAGGGTGGTGCGCCCGGCAGGAGTCGAACCTGCGACCTACAGCTCCGGAGGCTGTCGCTCTATCCAGCTGAGCTACGGGCGCGCAAAGAACAGATGTGGCGAAATGGGGTGAGCGAAGGGGGTCGAACCCTCAACCACTGGAGCCACAGTCCAGCGCTCTACCAATTGAGCTACGCTCACCGTCGACTGTCGTGAACGTCCGCAGCGGTCGGGGTGGGTGGCCTGCCTGGAGGGATTCGAACCCCCGACCCGCGGCTTAGAAGGCCGCCGCTCTGTCCAGCTGAGCTACAGGCAGCCGCGCTTCCGGAATCACTGCCGAATGACTGCTGGTTCGTAGATCGAAACCGCTCTGGGCCCCCGCGATCGGGGCGCCCAGATTCGAACTGGGGACCCCCTGCGCCCAAGGCAGGTGCGCTACCAGGCTGCGCCACGCCCCGTCAGGAGCCCCGAAGCGGCAGCAGAGTCTAAGGCCTCGCTCGCGAGGGTGTCAAACCGCCCGAGGCGCGATCGCAGGCGACGACGCCGCGGCAAGCGGCGCAGGGGAAAGCAGGCCTCCCCGCTCGGGGAGGCCCCAGGGCCAACCCGGCAGGCCGCGGCCTACCAGGTAAAGGTGACGGAGCCGAGCGCGCGGCGGCCGAGGAGGTCGCCGCCGAAGGACTCGTAGTGCTGCTCGTCGGTGACGTTGCTGACGTTGATGCCGAGCAGCAGGTGTTCGTTGAGGTGATAGTCGGCGCCGACGTCGGCCACGGTGTACGAGGGCACGTCGCCCACGAAGGCGGTGCCCACCGCCCAGCGGAAGCCGTCCACCCAGCGAGCGCCGACGTTGAAGTCGAACTTGGCGGCGGTGTAGCCGATGGTGGCGCTGGCCTGGTTCTCGGGAGCGTTCGGCAGCAGCAGGTCGCGATCGTTCTTTTCCTTGATCTTGAAGTCGAACCAGTTGTAGTTGAAGCCGAGGTTGAGGTGGTCGGTGGCGTAGTAGTTGACGCCGAGCTCGACGCCCTGGGTGTCGGCGCGCCCGGCGTTGGTGTAGGAGAAGACCAGCGTCGGCTGGCCGTTGATGACGGTGAGGCCGGGGCGGTTGGCGGCGAGGCCGTTGAGGGCCCCGAGCACCGTCGGCGCGAGGGCGGCCGGGAAGCCGGCGGGCAGGGAATAGGCCGGGTAGGAGGGGTTCACCCCCGGCAGCAGGTCGGTGACGAAGTTCTCGAGCTGGCTGCGGTAGTAGTCGAGCGTCAGGTAGGTCTTGCCACCGAGGATGCCGCTGTAGCCGGCCTCCCAGGACCTGATCTTCTCGACGTCGAGGTTGTTGTTGCCGAAGGCCCGCACCGGGATGCGCGCCAGGTTGAGGTTGATGCCGGTGTTCTGGAGCACCAGGCCGTTGAGCCCCGCGAAGGCGGTGATGTCGGCAGCCGCCGGCGCCGCGAGGAAGAACTCGGAGTAGTTCGGCGACTGGAACGCCCGGTTGTAGGAGAGCCGGATGGTCTGGTTGGCGGTCGGTGCGAGGACCACCGCAAGCTTCGGTGAGACCTGCGCGTCGTGCAGGTCGCTGTCGTCGTAGCGGCCGGCGACCACCGTCTTGAGCTTGGGTGAGAAGGCGTATTCGAGCTGGGCATACGCCGCCTTGCGCTTGGTGCCGACGGGATTGAACTGGGTCAGCGTCGACACCCCGGCGTCGTCGCGGGTGTCGATGCTCTCGTCCTTGTAGGAAACCCCCCCGACCAGCTGGGCACGGGTGCCGGCGAAGCCGACGTTGCCCTGCACCTCGCCCGCCCAGGACCGCTCGTCGAGCACCAGGTTGGCGCCCGAGGCGAGGGCGGTCTGCTTCGGCGCGTCGCGCTTGTTGTAGTAGCCGAGCACGTCGAAGTGCTGCGAGCTGAAGTTGAACCTCCCCCAGGGGCGATCCTGGTCGAGGATCTGCACGCGGCCGATGCCGGTCTGGATCACCGGGCCGGCGGCATGCGAGGAGCCCCCCTCGAGGGTGAAGAAGCTGTCGCCGACGTAGTGGTCGAGGCGGACCCCGGCGAGCCAGAGCTCGTCGTCGTGCCGCGACAGGGCGCCGGGGAGCTCGCGGCCGCCGAAGCAGCTGCGATCGGGGTTGGCCAGCTCGGCGGCGCTGCAGAAGTGGCTGTACTCGGGAGCCACGCTGCGGTCGACGTAGAAGTCGTCGCTCTGGGTGTAGCCGCCGTTGAGCTTGAGGTAAGTGCTGTCGGAGAGACCGCCGGCCCAGCGTGCGTCGGCGCGGCGGGTGCCGAGCTCGCCGGCGGTGAGCCGCACCGTCGACCCCTGGCTGTACTTGGGCTGTTTGGTGGTGAGGTTGAGGATGCCGTTGTAGGCGTTGGTGCCATAGAGCGCCGAGCTCGGGCCGCGCACCAGCTCGACGCTGGCGATGTCGCCCATCGAGGAGAGCGACGGCCAGTCGGTGGACATCAGGAACGGCACGCTGGGGTCGCGGCCGTCAATGAGCGCCGGCACGCGGCGGTTCAGCGAGCTGTTGAAGCCGCGGGTGTTGAGGTTGAAGTCGTAGAGGCCGCTCTGGGTGAGCTCGGTGCCGGGGGTGAACTCGAGCACCTTGGCGAGCTGGCCGTGGGCCGCCTCGCGGTCGACGTCCTGCTCGGAGACCACGGTGACGGCGGCGGGCGCCTCGACGATGCGCTCGCGCCGCCGCGAGGCCGAGTAGACGGTGATGGTTTCGGCGTAGCTGACGTCCCAATCCACCTTCTTGTCGAGGTGGGTGGTGCGCCCCGCCGCGACCTCCGCCGTCGCCTCCAGCGAGCTGTCACCGAGGGAGAAATTGACGGTGTAGCTGCCTGGAGGCAGGCCGTTGAGGACGTAGCGGCCGGCGTCGTTGGTGATCTCCGCCATCGACAGCTCGTCGATCACCACCGTCACGCCGGAGATGGGCTTGTCGCCGCTGCCGGTGACCCGGCCGGCGAGCTGGCCGGTGCTCTGGGCAGCCGCCCAGGCCGGCACCATCAGGAGGCAGAGGGACATCGGGCCGGCCGTTCGCAGCAGACGCTTCGGGCTCATCGGGACCTCCTTGGCAGACGAGGGCCGCGAGCCGAGCCCTGCGCAAAGAGCGCGCGAGGCCCGTGCGATCCTCGCCTTCCACCGTCTTTTCCGGAACGGATGTCGAGGCCGCGACTTATAGCACAGAAGGGTGGCTCAGGCGAAGATCTGCGGCACCTGTGGGGAGGCGGCCTCGCCGGTCTCGATCACCCGCCCCTTGCCGTCGAGGTAGCGGCCGCGGCCGGTGTGCAGCAGGCAGCAGTTGCGACCCAGCCGCTTCGCCTCGTAGAGGGCGGCATCGGCGACCTGCAGCAGCTCTTCGGCGGTGCGGCTGGGGACCTCGGGGTAGGCAGCGATCCCTGCCGACATCGAGAGCGGCAGGGGCTCCCCCTCATACTCCACCCGCAGCTCCTCGACCTGCCCCCGCAGCCGTTCGACGATGGCGAGGGCGGCCCGGCCGCCGAGGCCACCGAACAGCAGCGTGAACTCCTCGCCGCCGTAACGGGCGCAGAGGTCGTTGTCGCGCAGCTGGCGGCGCAGCACCTCGGCGACAGCCACCAGGGCACGATCGCCGGAGGCGTGGCCGAAGCGGTCGTTGATGCGCTTGAAGAAGTCGAGGTCGAGCAGCGCCACGGCGATGGGCTCGCCGCTCTCGCGGCTCGCCTCCAGGGCCGCTCGCAGGCGTACGTCGAGGACTCGTCGCAGGGCGACGCCGGTGAGCGGGTCCTGGTGCGCCTGGCGATCGAGCACGGCGCGGTGGACGAGACCGGCGAGCTGCGGCAGCAGCTGCTCGAACAGTGGCGTGGCCTCGCTCGCGAGCCGCCGCGGGTCGCACCAGATGGTGAGCCGGGCGAGCTCGACGCCGCCCGAGAGCAGTCGTCGCTCGAGCAGCTCCCATTCCGCACGGCGGTGCACGCCGGGGAGCGGCGGAGGGTGGCTGGGGATCCGCGGCCACCCCTCGCGCAGCCTGCCGTCGGGCCCCGCATGCCAGCTGCCGCCGGCGGTGCCGGCGGCGGTGACCTCGAGGTGGAACCAGGAGACGGGCAGCACCTGCCGGCACTCCTGCAGCACCCGCACCGCCACGTCGGCCGTCTCCGACGGGCTCGCCACCAGCCGTTCGCCGGCGCGACCGAGCTGCTCGAGGGCTTCGCGCCCCGCCTCCGAGCGCTGGCGGAGGCGCCGCTGCCGGCCCGCCTCGGCGGCGAGCAGCGCGCAGGCGGCGAGCAGCAGGGCGGCGAGGTTCCAGCCGGCGCGGCGGCCCGTCGTCAATACCAGGAGCCCGAGCGACCAGCCGCCACAGTCGGCGGCGAGGCCGCCGAGGGGGCGCCACCAGTCGGCGGAGAGGGGCAGGCCGGCCAGCCGCCGCTGCAGCGGCGGCAGGAGGGCGAGCAGGAGCACCCAGGCCGCCGCCGCTGCTGCCGTCCGTCCGCCCTCGCCCAAGGGCAGCGCCCACGCGGCCGCGGCCCCGGCGCCGGCGGTGGCGTGCAGAGCCGCGTCAGCGAGGGTGCGGCGGGTGCGCGAGCGCGCCGAGCGCCGCTCGCGCGGTGGCACCACGGGCGGCACCAGCGCCAGCAGTGCGCCCGCGATGGCGGCCACCAGCGTGGCGCCACCCCAGCCGAGGAGGGCGCGTGCGACGGCGAGCGGCGCCGCCCCGATCGCCAGCCCCAGGCCGGCTGGCCGATAGAGCGCCCCGGTCATGGCGACAGCGACCAGCAGCAGCAGCCGCAGGGATGAAGGCAGGTCGGCTGGCAGGTCGCGAACGGCGCCGAGCAGCAGCGCTGCCCCCGCCACCGGCAGGAGAAGAGGCACGAGCCGGACTAGCGGCGCGGCGGGCATCCGCGGCGATGGCAACGGCGAGTGGCATGCTACGCTGCCGATGCCGCCGAGGCAACGGCCGTTGACGTTTCTCCGCGCGCATTCCCCCACTGCCGAGCCGCTCCGGGTGGGCTCCTCGCGGCAGGGGAGCCACGAGGTGGTCGAGCGCCTCGACCGCGGCGTGTCGCCGGCGGAGGCGGAGGCGGCGCTGCGCGATCTCGAGCGCGTCTATCGCTGGCTGCTCGCCGGCGGGCGCCACCTGCGCCATCGCGTGTTGCGGGCTCTTGGCGAGGGGTCGGGAGGGTGGTGCCTCGATCTCGGCGCCGGCGGTGGCCACGTCGGCGCCGACGTGGTGCGCGATGCCGCCCGTCGCGGCCGGCGAGTGCGCGTCCTCGGCGTCGACGCCAAGCTCTCGCACCTGCTCGCAGGGCGCCGCTTCGGGTCGCCGCAGCTGCCGCTGGTCGCCGACGCCTCGGCGCTGCCGATCCGCGACGGCACCCTCGCCTGCGCCTTCTCGCACCTCTTCTTCCACCACTTCGACGCCAGTGGCAACCGCAGCGTGCTCGCCGAGATGGTGCGGGTGGCGCAGGTGGTGGTGGTCGTCGACCTGCGGCGCAGCGGAGTGCTGCTGCGGCTGGTGCGGCCTGGGCTGCGGCTGCTCGGGCTGGGGGAGGTCGCCTACGAGGACGGCGTGATCTCGGTCGAGCGCAGCTACAGCCTCGAGGAGGTGGCGGCGGTGACCGGCGGGCTGCCGGTGCGCGAGCTGCGCGGGCGCTTCCCCTTCCGCTGGGCGCTGGTGCTCGGCCGCCCCGGCCTCTGAAGCGAGGCACAACCCGCCGGCCGCCGCGGCGCTCGCCCCGAGTCGATGGTGCGGCGGCTGTTAACGGCAGGGCCTCGCGAGCGTTCTGCCTTGGAAGAGCCCCTTGCCGGGAACGCGGCCGCTGGGAGCAGGTGAACCATGGAAGACCTCGCGAGCAACCTCAAGCACGGCGCTCGGCTGCTGGCCAAGCAGCCGGCGTTCACGGCGGTGGCGGTCCTGGTGCTGGCCCTAGGCATCGGTGCCAATAGCGCCATGTTCAGCCTGGTCAACGCCTTCCTCTTCAAACCGTTGCTGCTGCGCGACCCGGGGTCGCTCGTCGGCTGCTTCAGCCGCAGCGTCGCCAAGCCCGACGCCTACCGCGCCTTCTCGTACGCCGAGTACGCGGAGCTGCGGGCCCACAACGCGGTCTTCACCGACCTCGTCGCGCACAACCTGAGCATGGTGGGCCTGCTCCAGGGGGACACCACGCGCCGCGTCTTCGCCGATGCGGTGTCGAGCAACTACTTCACCACCCTCGGCGTGTCGCTCTACCGCGGGCGCTCGTTCACCCCGGCCGAGGAGAGACCGGGCAGCGGCATCGCCGTCGCCATCGTCAGCTACCCCTTCTGGCGGCGCAGCGGCGCCGATCCCGATCTCGCCGGCAAGACGCTGCGCATCAACGGCCGGCTGTTCACCGTGGTCGGTATCGCCCCGCGCGGCTTCACCGGTACGACCGCGATGATCAGCCCCGAGCTCTACCTGCCGCTCGGCATGTACGAGGCGGTGACGAACGACTTCGAGGGCGCCCGGCTGCCGCTCGCCGATCCCGCCAACCGCTCGCTCATCCTGCTCGGACGGGTGCGCGCCGGGCTGGCGCCGTCGACGGTCGACTCCCGGCTCGCCGCCAGCGCTGCGGAGATGGCGCCGAGCGGCCTCGCCGACGAGCGGCAGACCTACGTCGCCCGGCCGCTCTCGCGCATCGGTGTGTCGACCAGCCCGCAGGGCGATGACGAGCTGCGGGTGCCGTCGCTGCTGCTGCTCTTCCTCTCCGGGATCGTGCTGCTCATCGCCTCGCTCAACATCGCCAACATGATGCTGGTGCGGGGCGCGGCACGCCGCCGGGAGATCGCCATCCGCCTGGCACTCGGCGCGCGGCGCGGCAGCATCCTCACCCAACTCTTCACCGAGGGGCTCCTGCTCGCCCTGCTCGGTGGTGGCGCGGGCCTGCTGGTCGCCGCCGGGAGCACCCGGGCCCTGGCGGGCTCGCTGTCGCGCCTGGCACCGATCGATCTCGTGGTGAGCGCCGCCCCCGACGTCCGCGTCCTCGCCGCCACCACCGCCTTCTGCCTGGTGAGCACCCTGCTCTTCGCCCTCGGACCAGCATGGAACCTGTCGCGTCCCAACGTCGCCGCCGACCTCAAGGCCGGCCAGCCCGACGGCCCGCAGCGGAGCCCACGGCGTCGCCTCCTGGGTCGCCGCAACCTCCTGGTGATCGGCCAGCTCGGCCTCTCGCTGATGCTGCTCTCGACCGCCGGCCTGTTCGTCCGCAGCTCGCTGCGGGCGTCGCATCTCGCCCCCGGCTTCCGCCTCGATCACAGCGTGATCATCGAGGTCGACCCCGGGCTCGCCGGCTACGACCCGGCGCGCGGCAGGGTGCTGCTGCAGGCGCTGACCGAGCGCTTCCGTGCCCTGCCCGGCGTCGAGTCGGCGGCGCTCGCCGCCACCGTGCCGTTCGGGATGGTGTCGCTGGGCAAGAGTGTCGAGCGCGCCGACGACGCCGCGGGTGGCGCCGGGCAGGAGGGGAAGAGCGGGAGGAACGACGTGGTCTCCTGCAGCTACAACATCGTCGGCGACGGCTACTTCGCCACCATGGGCATTCCGCTGCGCAGCGGGCGCGGCTTCGGGGCCCACGAGGCGGGTGGCGACACCCCCACCGTCGCCGTCCTCGACCGCCTCGCCGCCGAGCGTCTGTGGCCCCACGGGAACGCCCTCGGCCACTCGATCCGGCTGCTCAGCGGCGACGAGGCGCGCCAGCCCCAAGTGGTCGAAGTCGTCGGGGTGGTCGACAACGTGCAGGAGCACCTGGTCGGACAGCAGCTGACGCCGCACGTCTACGTGCCGTTCGGCCCCGCCTACCAGTCGGACATGAACCTGCACGTGCGGCTCCGCGATGGCGGCGGCGCCGCCGAGGCGCGCCTGCTGGCCACCGCCCGCGACGAGGTGCGTGCCGTCGACGCGCGGTTGCCGGTGCTCACCGCCCGCACCCTGCGCCAGCACGTCGAGGGCTCCTTCGACGTGTGGGTGATGCGCATCGCCGCTCGCATGTTCACCACCTTCGGCGTCGTGGCGATGCTGCTCGCCGCGGTGGGGCTCTACGGCGTGCGCGCCTTCGCGGTGGCGCGCCGGACGCGCGAGATCGGCATCCGCATGGCGATCGGTGCCAGCGCCGGCGACGCGGTGCGGATGATCCTGCGCGAGGGGATGCTGCTCACCGCCGTCGGCGCCGCCGCCGGGCTGCTCCTCTCCCTAGGTCTCGGCAGGCTGCTGGCGGGGATGCTCTACCGGGTCGGCGGCTGGGACCCGCTGGTGCTGGCGGCCGCGGTCTCGGTGCTCGCCGCCGCCTCGCTCGTCGCCTGCTGGGTGCCGGCGCGGCGAGCCGCTCGGGTGCCGCCGATGGCCAGCCTGCGCAACGAGTAGGGAACCCGCGGCGGTCTACCGCGCGGCCTCGAGGTCGCGCACCGCCGGCAGCAGGCCGAAGCCATCGGCCGCCCGCACCGCCACCAGGACCGCCCGGGCCACGGCCTCCTCGGCGAGCACGCCCACCTGGTGGGGGTGGGCGCGGCGCTCGCCGCTGGCCAGCGCCACCACCAGGTCGCCGTCGTAGAGGGTGAGCGCCGGTGCTAGTGAGCGATAGAGGCCGCCGAAGGCCATCTGGCACACCTTGAGCAGCGCCGACCTCTCGAGGTCGGCGTTGGTGAGGACCGCCGCCAGGGTGGTGTTGGTGGAGGGCGGTTCACCCGCGGCCAGGCCCTCGCTGGCGCGACCCGTTGCCGGCGTCCCGCGGTCGCCGTCGCTCTCCCACGGGTGCGACGGCTCGGGCGGGAGCGCCGCCATCACGCGGCGGGCGTCGACGAGCCGCAGGGAGTCCGGGGCGGCGCGGCAGCCAGCGACCAGCCGTCCGCTCGCCGGATCGCAAACGTCGCCGGCGGCGTTGACGGCCACGGCGGCCGCCACGGTGACGCCACCGGGCACCGTCAGCCGCGCGAAGCCGAAGCCTCCCTTCATCGCCTGCTGCGATCCCAGCGCCTTGCCCACCGTGGCCCCGGTGCCGGCGCCGAGGCTCCCTACCGGCACCTCGCCGCGACCGGCGGAGGCGAGCGCCTGCTCGACGAGCCCTCGCCCCGGGCGCGCCGCGGCGTCACCGAAGGCGAGGTCGAAGAGGATCGCCGTCGGCACCGTCGGCACCACGCCGGCGGGGGTCTGGAAGCCTTGGCCGCGGGCGGCCAGCCACTCCGCCACGGGGTCGGCCGCGGCGAGGCCGAAGGCGCTGCCACCGGCGAAGACGAGGGCGTGGACTCGCCCCGCCACGTGGTGGCCCGCCACCAGCGAGTCGAACTGGCGCGTCGCAGTGGCGCTGCCGCGCACCTCGGCGGCGGCTCGCACCCCCTGCGGGCAGAGCATGACGGTGACGCCGGTCTTGCCGGCGACGTCGCTGCCATGGCCGATGGCGAAGCCAGGGAGCGCGAGGTCGCCGGCGGTCGGCGGCAGTGGCGGGTAGGCGGGCACTTCCGAGGATTGTAGTGGCGCCCGAGGGGCCCGCAGCGAGCCCGGGGGCGGGCGCCGCCTGCCCATCGCGGCCGGGCTGGTGCACTATGTCTCTGGCGCCGGGCCGCGGCGTGGGTACAATCTCATCGATGGTCCGCCTGCGTCCGATCCACGGCATCTTCGTCGTCGCCTTCTTCATCGGGGCCGTGCTGCTCGCCGAGTGGGTCCTCGAGGGGGGAACCGGACGCGTCCACCACCAGCGGGTGACCGCCGGCAGCGACGGCGTGGTGCGGCTCGACGTCGCCGGGCTCACTCCCGGCAAGGTGCGCTTCTTCGAGTTCCTCAACCGCAGCAACCAGGAGGTGCGGTTCCTCGTCGGCCGCGACCACCAGGGCGGGCTGCAGGTCGCCTTCGACGCCGCCGAGAACGACTACAAGCGCAAGCTGGGCTTCCACCAGGAAGGGGACTGGCTGGTCAACAACAAGTGCGGGACCGCCGTGCGCCTCGAGGAGGTCAACGCCGGCACCAGCGGCTGCCGGCCGGCCCCGCTGCGCCACCATGCGCAGGGCGACACGCTGCTGCTGGCGGAGTCGGACCTCCTCACCGGCTGGCGCTACTTCCATTGAGGCCGGCGCCGCGGCGATGACGCTGCCGCCGCCGCCGTGGGTGGTGGCCCATCGCGGCGCCTCCGGCGACTGCCTCGAGAACACCGTCGCCGCCTGCCGGCTGGCGGTCGCCGCCGGCGCGCCGATGCTCGAGGTCGACGTCCAGCTGGCCGCCGACGGCGAGCTGGTGGTCTTTCACGACTGGGACTTGCGGCGGCTCGCCGGCGACCTCCGAGTGGTGGAACGGCTGAGCAGCCACGAGCTCGCCGCCGTCGAGCTGTCGCTGCCGACCGACGGACAGGCGCCAGGTCGGGTGCGGCGCGGCTTCGCCCCGACGCTGGCGGAGCTGCTGGCCGCGCTGCCAACCGACTTCCCGCTCGACCTCGAGCTCAAGCGGCGCGCCGCCGATCGGGCCGAGCTGGCAGCGAGGCTCCTCGCCGCCGTCGCCGGCCGCGCCAACGTGCTGGTGTCGAGCTTCGACTGGGAGCTGCTGCAGGTGGTGCGTGCGCTGGCGCCTGCGCTTCCACTGGCGCCGCTCGCGAGCCGGCGTCCGGCGGCTCTCCTCGCCGCCGGCGAGGCGCTCGCGGCCTGGAGCCTGCACGCCCACGAGCGGCTCGCCGACGCTGCGCTGGCCAGAGCGGCGGCCGCGGCCCGGCGACCGCTGCTCGTCTACACGGTCGACGACCCGGCACGGGCTCGGGCGCTCTTCGCGCTGGGTGTCGCCGGCGTCTTCACCGACTTGCCGGCGCGGCTGCTGGCGGCGCTTGCCGCGCCCGAGGCGCGGCAGGTGAGGGGCCGAACCGGGGGTGGCCGGCGCGGTGCCCCGGACCTCGGAGCGGAGGACGGCTCGACGGGGGAGGACGGTGGATGCTGATCGCCGCCGTCGACCAGGGCTCCTCGACGACCAAGGGGGCGTTGCTCGACGGCAGCGGCGTCGTGCGCGCGCAGGCGGCGGCGCCGGTGGCGATCGAGAGGGTGGGAGCGCGAGCCCGTCACGACCCCGAGGCGCTGCTCGCCTCGGTGCAGCAGGTGCTGGCCGAGCTGGCGCGGGCCGGCACGCCCGACGCGGTGGCCCTCGCCTGCCAGCGCTCCACCTGCCTGCTCTGGGAGCGCGAGAGTGGGCGGCCGCTCACCGCCGCGCTCTCCTGGCAGGACCTCGCGGCCGCCGGGCGGGTGGCGGCCCTCGCACCACGCGCCGCCGAGATCGGACGGCGCACCGGGCTGCGCCTCTCTCCCTACTACGCAGGCGCCAAGCTCGGGCTGCTCCTCGACGAGACCGCCGGAGCGCGGCCGCGTGCCGAGCGCGGAGAGGTGCTGGCGGGCACCCTCGACGCCTTCCTCGTCCACCGCCTCACCGGCCGTCCCTCGACCGAGCCGGGGCACGCCGGCCGCACCCTGCTCTACGACCTCGACGCCGGCTGCTGGGACGCCAGCCTTTGCGAGGCCTTCGGGGTGCCGGCGGCGGCGCTCCCCGACCTCCTCCCGAGCGCCGGCCCCCGCGGCTCCCTCCGCGGCGGTGCGCTGGCCGGAACGCCCCTGCTCGCCTTGCTCGGCGACCAGCAGGCGGCGCTGGTGGGCAACGGTGCCAGCGCCGCCGCCGGCGAGCGGGTCGCCGTCGTGCACTTCGGCACCGGCGCCTTCGTGCTCGCCGACAGCGGCGAGGAACCGCGACGGCACGAGGGGTTGCTCGCCGCCGTCACCTGGTCGAGCGCGGAGGCCTGCCGGTTCCAGCTCGAGGGCGCGGTCAACAGCGCCGGCAGCGCCGTCGACTGGGCGCGGCGCCTGGCGGGTGCGGACCTCGAGGTGGTGGGCAGCGGGGAGCTCGACGTCGAGCGGCTGCCCACGTTCCTCCCCGGCTTCGTCGGCATCGGGGCGCCCTGGTGGCAGCCCCAGAGCGCCGCGACCCTGGCCGGGCTGCGCCTCGGCGACGGCCCCAGCGAGGTCCTGGGGGCGGTGCTCGCCGGCGTCGCGCAGCGAGTGGTCGACTGCCTCGAGGCGCTCGCCGGCGCCGGCGTCGCTCCCGCGCTGCTGCGCGCCAGCGGGCGCCTCGCCGCGCTGCCGGCACTGGCGGGCCTGGTCGCCGATGCCTCGGGGCTGGCGCTGGAGGTGGCTGCCGACGAGGAGGCCGGGGTCCGCGGCGCGGCCAGGCTCGCCGCCCTGGTCCTCGGGGCCCCGGTCCCCCTGCTCGCCGCGCCGCCGTCGCTGCGCTTGCGCCACCGGCCGCGGTGGGGCGAGGATCGCCGCGAGGCCGTGCGGGGGCGCTGGCGCGCTTTCGTCGCCGCCGCGGCGAGCCTGCCGCCGACTCCGGCCCTCGCGGGCGGGGGCTAGCGCCTTCTGTGATATACCTTCTGGCTGCTCCGGAGACGTCTATGCCCTCGCCCAATCTGATCATCTACGGCGAAGAGTTCGAGCAGCTCGAGGAAGCGCTGCGTCGCCTGCGGCACGATGCCAACGCCAAGGCCGTGTTCCTGATCGACAAGAACGGCCAGCAGATCGCTTCCGCCGGGGAGGTCGAGCAGTTCGACACCACCTCGCTCGCCTCGCTGACGGCCGGCAACGTGGCGGCCACCGATGGGCTGGCCAAGCTCATCGGCGAGCGCGAGTTCTCGGTGCTCTTCCACGAGGGGCAGCAGGACCACATCCACATCTCGATCGTCGGCCGCCGCGCCATCCTCCTGGTGATCTTCGACGACCGCTCCTCCCTGGGGCTGGTGCGACTGCGCGTCAAGCGTGCCTCGGGCGAGATGGAGAAGATCTTCGACACCATGGCCAAGAAGGGGGAGGCGGCAGAGCTCGGCGGCGAGGCGAGCCCGTTTTCCGAGATCACCGAAGAAGACATCGACGCCCTCTTCAGCGACTAGGGCCCGCAGGCGGCGGCGGGCGGCGCCGGAGGCGGCATGGTGGCGGTGGAGGTAGCGCCGGAGCGCTAGGCGCAGCACATGACGTTCATCAACTACGCCAGCAAGGAGATCAACTGCAAGATCGTCTACTACGGCCCCGGCCTGGGGGGCAAGACGACGAATCTGCAGTACATCTACAACAAGACCGCACCCGACGCGAAGGGGAAGATGATCTCGCTGGCCACCGAGGCCGACCGCACCCTGTTCTTCGACTTCCTGCCGCTCGACCTCGGCACCATTCGCGGCTTCACCACGCGCTTCCACCTCTACACCGTCCCCGGCCAGGTGTTCTACGACGCCAGCCGCAAGCTCATCCTCAAGGGCGTCGACGGCGTGGTCTTCGTCGCCGACAGCCAGCGCGA
The DNA here is from genome assembly GCA_963837455.1 of Thermoanaerobaculia bacterium. Lineage (GTDB taxonomy): Bacteria > Acidobacteriota > Thermoanaerobaculia > Multivoradales > JAIOJS01 > DASYQD01. The sequence goes on from CAWINM010000001.1 coordinate 2,291,735, forward strand.
GCGCATGGAGGCGAACATCGAGTCGATCCGCAACCTCGAGCTCAACCTCCGCGAGCACGGCCTCGACCTCAAGACCATCCCCTACGCCCTGCAGTTCAACAAGCGTGACCTGCCCACCTCGATGCCCGTCGACGAGCTGTACCGCACTCTCAACTTCAAGCGTGAGCCCACCTTCGAGGCTGTGGCGCCGCAGGGGGTGGGGGTCTTCGACACCCTCAAGGCGGTGGCCAAGCTCATCCTCATCGAGCTGCGGAAGCGCTGAGCGGCGCGGGAGCGGACATGAGCAAGCGCTGGCAGAAGGTCGAGATCGCCTACCTCAAGAAGCACGCCGGTGACAAGTCACTGGCGCACCTCGCGGAGCGCTTCCACACCGATGAGGGGACGGTGGCGGCCAAGCTCGAGGAGCTGCGCAGCGGCGGCGCCGCGGCGGCGGCGGCCGCCACCGACGCGCTCGCCCACTACCAGCAGGGGCTCGAGGCGCTGTATGCCGGTGAGTGGGAGAGCGCCGCGACACTGCTCGAGGCGGTGGCGGAGGACAACATCGGCGAGCTGGCGGCGCGGGCGCGGCAGTTCGCCGCCGCCGCCCGCCAGCGGCTCGCCGAGACGCCGCCCGAGGACCCCTGGCTGCGGGCGGTGTTCGAGAAGAACCGTGGCCACTTCGCCGAGGCGCTGGCGCTCTGCAACGAGGGAGGCCGCGTCACCAGCGACGGCCGCTTTGCCTACCTGGCCGCCGTCCTGCATACGCTGCAGGGCGACCTCGACAGCGGGAGCGCCCACCTCGAGCGAGCGGTGGCCCTCGACCCCCACAACCGGGCCCATGCCCTCCACGATCCCGACCTCCGCCCCCTCCGCGAGCGCGCCGAAACCGGCGGCGCCGGCTGAGGACGCGGCGCCGCCCGTCTCGCGGCGCGCGAGGGCCGGAGCCATGGCCGGCGCGCGGCGCGCCGCCGGCTCGGTAGTCGCCGTCGGCGGCGGCAGCGGTCTCTCGGTGCTGCTTCGCGGGCTCAAGCAGCACGTCGTCAACGGCGACCTCGAGAGCCTGACCGCGGTGGTCACCGTGGCCGACGACGGAGGATCTTCTGGACGGCTGCGGCGCGACTTCGCCATCCCGGCGCCGGGTGACATCCGCAGTTGCATGGTCGCCCTCGCCGACGACGAGGGTCTGCTCGCCAAGCTCTTCCAGTACCGGTTCGGCGAGCGCGGCGAGCTCTCCGGGCACTCGTTCGGCAACCTCTTCCTCACCGCGCTCGCCGGCGTCACCGGCGACTTCTACCAGGCCATCGTCGAGAGCGAGCACATCCTCTCGGTGCGGGGCCGTATCCTGCCGGCGACGGTGGGCGACGTGCACTTGCGCGGCGTCGGCGTCTCGGGGCGGGCCTACGAGGGGGAGTCGGCCGTCGGCGGCAGTGGCGAGCGACTGCGCGAGCTGGCCCTCGTTCCCGCCGACGCGGTGGCCTTCCCTCCCGCCGTCGAGGCGATCGGGGTTGCCGACCTGGTGGTTCTCGGCCCGGGGTCGCTCTACACCTCGATCCTCCCCAACCTGATGATCCCCGGCATCCGCGAGGCGGTGCGCGAGACCGGCGCCCCGGTGCTGTTGCTCATGAACCTAATGACGCAACCCGGGGAGACCGACGGCATGGACGCCGTCGCCCACCTCGAGGCCATCGAGCGCTTCGCCGGGCCGGGTCTCGTCGACGCCGTGCTGGTCAACGCCACGGCGCCGCGCCTGCCGCAGCTCGACCTCTACGGGCACACCGGCGCGGCGCCGGTGCGGGTCGACGAGCAGGCCATCGCCGGCCATGGCGTGCAGGTGTGGCTGGAGGATCTCCTCGGGGAAGGCGACCTCATCCGCCACGACCCCGACAAGCTGGCGCGGGCCGTCCTGGCGCTGGCGCCGGCGTGGCGCGGCCCCGCCGCCGACCCGGTGGTGGCGGCGACGCGCGCCCTGCCGCGCCAGCGGGGGACCCGGTGACGCTCTCCGGGACCCCTGCGGCAGCCACCGCCGCAGCCGTTGCGGACGTGAGGGCGAGGGGATCGCGGCCGCTGGTGGCGGTGGTGCTCGCCGCCGGCAAGGGCACGCGCATGAGGTCGGCCCTCACCAAGGTGCTGCACGAGGCCGGCGGCCGCCCTCTGCTCGCCTGGGTGCTCGATGCCGCCCGCGCCGCCGGCGGCGAACGCATCGTGGTGGTGGTGGGCCACGACGCCGAGGAGGTGCAACGCCGCTTTGCGGCCCCCGACGTTCGCTTCGTGCGCCAGGAGCGGCAGCTCGGCACCGGCCATGCGCTGGCGCAGGTGGCGGCCGAGGTTCCCGGCGCGGCAAGCCTGCTGGTGCTGTCGGGGGATGTGCCCCTGGTGCGGGTGGCGACCCTGCGCGCCCTGCTTGCGGCGGCAGGCGACGGCGCGGCCATGGCGGTCGCCGACCTCGACGAACCGGGACGCCTGGGCCGCGTGCTCGTTCGGGACGATGGACGGCTGGGCGGCATCGTCGAGGCCAGCGACGCGACTCCTGCCCAGCTCGCCGTGCGCACGGTGAACGCCGGCCTCTACGCGCTGCCGGCGCCGGAGATCTTCGCGCACCTCGACCGTCTCGACGCCGGCAACGCCCAGGGGGAGCTCTACCTGACCGATGCCGTGACCGCGCTCGCCGGCGGCGATCCGGGGGTCGCCCTGCTGCACCTCGAGGATCCGCGCGAGACGCTGGGGGTCAACACCCGCGTCGAGCTCGCCCAGGTGCACCGCCTGCTCGTGGAGCGCACGTTGCACGAGCTGATGCTCGCCGGCGTGACGGTGCTCGAGCCGCAGCGGACCCGCATCGATGCCGGTGCCCGCGTGGGGCCGGACACGGTGATCCACCCCGACGTCTCGATCCTCGGCGACAGCGCCGTGGGGGCTGGCTGCGTCCTCAACCAGGGGGCGTGGCTGCGCGACAGCACGCTCGGCGACGGCACCGTCGTCGAGCCCTACAGCGTCCTCGACGGGGCGGCGGTCGGTCCCGGCTGTCGCGTCGGACCCTTCGCGCGGCTGCGACCGGGCACCACCCTCGGCACCGGCGTCCGGGTGGGCAACTTCGTCGAGGTCAAGAACGCGCAGCTGGGCGCCGGCGTCAAGGCCAACCACCTCGCCTATCTCGGCGACGCCGCGGTGGGTGAGGGCGCCAACGTCGGCGCCGGCGTCGTCACCTGCAACTACGACGGGGAGCAGAAGCACGCCACCGAGATCGGCGCCGGCGCCTTCGTCGGCTCCGACACCATGCTGGTGGCGCCGGTGAGCGTGGGCAGCGGCGCCACCACGGCCGCCGGCTCGGTGATCACCAAGGACGTGCCGGCGGGGGCGCTGGCGGTGGGGCGGGTGCGGCAGCGCAACCTCGCCGGCTGGCAGCGGCGCCGGGGGCTGCGCAAGCCCCCGCCGTCCAGCAACGAGGGCTGAGACTATGTGTGGCATCGTCGGCTACGTCGGACCGCGCCCGGTGGTGCCTCTGCTGCTCGACGGTCTCCGCCGGCTGGAGTATCGCGGCTACGACTCCGCTGGCGTGGCAGTGGTCGATGGCGCCGGCCTGCAGACCGAGCGCGCCGAGGGCAAGCTCGACGAGCTGGTGCGCAAGCTGGCCGCGGCACCGCTCGCCGGCAGCTTCGGAATTGGCCACACCCGCTGGGCCACCCATGGGCGCCCCTCCGAGCGCAACGCCCATCCCGTCGTCGACGCGCGGGGCCGCGTGGCGGTGATCCACAACGGCATCATCGAGAACTTCGCCGAGCTCAAAGCCGAGCTGCGCAACGAGGGGTGGAGCTTTGCCACCGACACCGACACCGAGGTGATCGCCAACCTCATCTCTCGCGAGCTCAACCGCCGCGCCGACCTGTTGGCGGCCGTGGAAGCGGTGCGCGACCGCCTGCAAGGGCACTACGCCTTCGCCGTGCTGCGCGGCGATGGCGCCGGTGACGACGGCCACCGCGAGATCGTCGCCGCGCGCCAGGGACCGCCGCTGGTGCTCGGCGCCGGCGACGGGGAGCAGTTCCTCGCCTCCGATCCCACCGCGCTGGTCTCCAACACCCGGCAGGTGGTCTACCTCGAGAACGGCGACGTCGCCCGTATCGACGCGGCGGGAATGGTCATCCATGGCCGCGACGGCCAGCCGGTCGAGCGGCCGCTGCGCCAGCTCTCCTGGGACCCCGGCCAGGCCGAGAAGGGCGGCTACAAGCATTTCATGATCAAGGAGATCCACGAGCAGCCCCGGGTCGTGCAGGAGACCTTTTCAGGGCGCGTGAATTTCGAGCGGGGGAGCGTGGAGCTCGAGGAGCTGGGGCTCGCGCCGGAGCGGCTGGCGGTCGTCGACCGGCTCCACCTGCTCGCCTGCGGCACCTCCTGGCACGCCGCGCTGGTGGGCAAGTTCCTGATCGAGGAGCTGGCCCGGCTGCCGGTCGAGGTCGACTATGGTTCCGAGTACCGCTACCGCGACCCCATCGTCGACGGCAACGTCCTCGCCATCGGCGTGTCGCAGTCGGGGGAGACCGCCGACACCCTGTCGGCGATGGAGGCGGCGCGCGAGGGTGGCGCGCTGCTCGCCTGCATCTGCAACGTGCCCGGCAGTCAGGCGACCCGCATCAGCGAGGGGACGCTGCTCACCCACGCCGGCCCGGAGATCGGCGTCGCCTCGACCAAGGCCTTCACCACGCAGCTCGTCGCCTTCTACCTGCTGGCGCTCTACCTCCGACAGCTGCGGGCCCAGGCGGGTCACGGCGCCGGCATCGACCCGCGCCACCTGCAGGCGCTCTCCCACGTGCCCCTGGCGATCGAGGAGGCGCTCGAGGGGGAGCGTCACGTCGAGGAGCTGGCGCGGCGCACCTTCCGTGCCCGCGACGTCCTCTACCTCGGTCGCGGCATCAACTACCCGATCGCTCTCGAGGGCGCCCTCAAGCTCAAGGAGATTTCCTACATCCACGCCGAAGGGTACCCGGCGGGAGAGATGAAGCACGGGCCGATCGCCCTCATCGACGAGGACCTGCCGGTGGTGGCGGTGGCCACCGGCGACCGCGTCTTCGACAAGATGACGAGCAACCTCCAGGAGGTCAAGGCCCGCGACGGCAGGACCATCGTGGTCACCGACCGCCCCGAGGCGGTGCGCGAGGTCGCCGACGAGGTGCTGGTGGTGCCCACCGTGGGCGAGCTGCTGCAGCCCATCGTCAACGTCGTCCCGCTGCAGCTGCTCGCCTACCACATTGGCGTGCGCCGCGGCGCCGACGTCGACCAGCCGCGCAACCTGGCCAAGAGCGTCACCGTCGAGTAGCGGGGTGCGGGCGCCGAGACGCCGCGCGGCGCGACGTGGCCCTTCGCGTAGCATGCGGGGATGAGCCAGTGGTCGGAGCAGGACTCCGCGTACTTCCTCGACCGCGGCCGCTTCCATGTCCCACAGCGAGCCCGGCAGGCGGCGCTGGTGGCGGGGCTGGTGCCGGCGCTGGAGGCGGCGCGGGGGGTGATCGACCTCTGCTGCGGCGAGGGGATCCTCGCCGAGGCGGTGCTCGCTGCCCATCCGGATGCCACCGTCCTCGGCCTCGACGGCTCGCCGACGATGCGGGCAGCAGCCGCGCGGCGGCTCGCCTGCTGGGGCGATCGTTTCCGCACCGAGGGCTGCGACCTCCACGCCCTGGCGCTGCCGCCCGGCGCGCCGCTGCGCGCGATCGGCCGCCGGCTTCGTCGACGTCGACGTCTTCTGGGCCGACTGCGGCCACGCCGTCTTCGGCGGCTTCAGGGCGGCAGGCTAGACACGGACGCGGCGGCGCCGCTGCCGCCCGGCTTCAGTGGTTGCTGGCGCCGCAGTCGCTCGACCAGCAGTCGGGAGTCTGGGTGCGGGGCTGGAAGCGAATGCTGCCGGGAGCGCCACCATGGTTTTGGCTCGTGACCTGGTGGCGCACGCTGCCGGTGTAGCTCTCCTCGCCGGCCTCGGCGCGTAGCCCGATGATGCCGCCGTTGAGGGTGAGGACGCCGGCGTGGATGGCGGCGCGGCAGACCTTCGACTCGTCGGCGTAGAGGTCGGTGCCCCACACGTCGCCGGCGAGCACGTCGGTCGGGCTGCACCAGCAGTGGATGGGCCGCGTGGTGCCGCGCAGCGTCGTGCCGTCGACCGGACAGGGCAAGTGCGAGAGGCGATCGGCGGGCAGCACCGCGAGGGCGAAGCTCGCCGTGTGGTTGCCGGCGCGGGCGCTGCCGACGCCGTGCCGCGGGTAGCCCTCGTAGAGGCCGAGGGGTTGTACCGGGTAGACGGTCACCGGGCCGCCGGTGGGCGGCACCGCTCCGGCATGCAACGCGGCGCGGCAGATCGAGGAGTCGTCGCTGTAGACGTCGGCGCCGAAGACCTTGCCGCTGCGGGTGGCCTCGGCACTGCAGCTGCACGAGAACGCCATGGTGGTCGGCCCGTGGTCGCGAAACGTCGCCGGGCAGGGGGTCGCCGCCCCAGCCGCGGGCTCCTCCCCGCCGGCCGTGCCGGCAGTGCCGAGGATCACGACGCAGAGGGCGAGCAACGGGCGAAGGATGGACATACGATCTCCTGCAGGCACGATACGCGGCACGAGGTGTGCCAGCGCAGTGTACCTTGCGGGCCTGGCGCTGTTGGCCGGGCGGCCGCCTACCCGTCGGTGCTCCATTCCGGCGGCGCCGCCGCCGGCGACCGTGGGCCGACCGGAGCCCCACGACGGCGCGGGACGCGCCCACGCCCCCGCCCGGCGGGGGAGGTCGCTCCCCCAGCTGACGGGTGGCGATTGGCCAGGGCCTGCGTCAGATCATGGCGTAGGCCCCCCATCGTGGGATGAGGGCCGGCCCCGGAGGACACGACGATGGACACCCGGAAGCGAGTGTTGGTGATCGACGACGACGACGACTTCCGCGCCGTGGTGCGGACGCTGCTCCTGAGCGCGGGTTACGAGGTGCTGGAGGCGGCTTCCGGCCGCGAGGGGCTCGAGCAGCTTGCCGACGTACGGCCCGACGTGGTGGTGCTCGACGTCATGATGGAGAGCCCGTACGAGGGGTACGGCGTCAACCAGGCGATCAAGTTCCAGCCCGGCTACGAGGAGCTGCGCGGGGTGCCGATCATCATGGTCTCCAGCGTGCAACAGGGACCCGAGGAGCTGTTCCTCAAGGCGGAGGCGGAGGCGGGCATGGTCCGCCCCGATCGCTACCTCACCAAACCCCTGGACGTGCCGCGCTTCCTGGCGGCGATCGCGCAGGTCGCGTCGCCGGCGCACAGCGTCTGAGCTCGGATCGGCGCCAGCGGCGCCGCTACCGGCAGGAGGAACCAGAGCCATGGAGTCACCCGCGGCCGAGCCGTGCGTCGTCGTCATCGACGACGACCCCGCCATGCGGCTGTCGTGCCGCCAGATCCTCGCCCGCGTCGGGCACGCCGTCGAGACCTTCGGGGACGGCGCACAAGGGCTCGCCGCGGTGGCGCGCCTGCGGCCCGGGCTGGTGATCGTCGACCTCAAGATGCCCGGTCTCTCCGGGCTCGAGGTGCTGCGCCGGCTGCACGAGATCGATCCCACGATCGTGGCGGTGGTGATCACCGGCTACGCCACCATCGACACCGCGGTCGAGGCGATGAAGGCAGGCGCCTACGACTTCCTGCCCAAGCCGTTTGCGCCCGACGAGCTGCGCATCATCGTCTCCCGCGCCCTCGAGCGCCGCCGGCTGCAGCTCGCCTCCGCCGCTGCCGAGACCGAACGCGAGGTGCTCAAGCGCCGCTTCGTCAGCTTCGTCTCCCACCAGCTCAAGGCGCCGCTCGCCGCCGTCCACCAGTACCTCGACGTGCTGCGGCGGCTCGAGGGGCAGCCGGAGGTCGAGGACAAGCGCCGGCAGTGGATCGACCGCTGCCTCGAGCGCAGCGCCGAGATGCGGGCGCTCATCGACGACTGGCTGACGCTGGCCCGTATCGAGTCGGACTCGCTGGTCGGTCGCCGCGAGAGCGTGGAGCTCGCCGCCCTGCTCGAGCGCGTGGTGGAGGCCCATCGCGGCACCGCTGCGGCGGCCGGCGTCTCGCTGACCCTGGCAGAGGGAGCCGACCGCTGCACGATCGCCAGCGACCCCACCTCGCTCGGGGTCCTGTTCGAGAACCTGGTCGACAACGCCGTCAAGTACAACCGCCCCGGCGGTACGGTCACCGTCGCGGCCGCCGTCGCCGGCGGCGAGGCGGTGGTCGAGGTGCGTGACAGCGGGCTGGGCATCCCGGCCGATGCCCTTACCCAGCTCTTCGGCGAGTTCTTCCGCGCCCCCACGCCGCGCGCGGAAGCGGTGCGCGGCAGCGGCCTCGGCCTGGCGATCTGCCGCCGCATCGCCGGTGAGCTGGGGGGCACCATCGAGGTGGAGAGCACGCTCGGCGAGGGCTCGACCTTTCGCGTCCGCCTGCCGCTCGCGGTCGAGGCGGCCGCCGAGCCTGGTGTGGGCGGCGCGGCGGCCGCCGCGCCCCCCCGGGCTCCCGCCGCCACCGAGCACGCCGCCACGACCGAGGTGAGCCGATGAGCGACGCCCTCGCCCGCATCCTGGTGGTCGACGACGACGACGACGACGCCGAGGCGATCGGCGCCTTTCTGCGCGCTCACGGCTACCAGGTGCAGCGCGCGCGGAGCGCCCGCGAGGGGCTGCAGGCGGTGCGCCGCGACCCACCCGACCTGGTGCTGATGGACGTCATGATGGAGGAGCGCACGGCGGGGTTCTTCGCCCTGCAGGAGATGCGCCGCGACCCCCAGCTGGCGGCGATTCCGGTCTTCGTCGTGAGCTCGATCTACTCGGCGATCCCCGGCTTCCGCGTCTCCCCCGACGCCGGCTGGCTCCGCCACGACGGCTTCCTGGCCAAGCCGGTCGACCCCGACGAGCTGCTGCGGCGCATCCGCGAGCGGCTCGGCGCGACTGCCGAGGTGGGGCGGTGAAGACGCTGATCCTGCCGCGCCCCGCGCTCGACCTCTTCGCCGCCGTGCTGGGGCAGTTCGGCGAGCTGCACGCGCCGGTCGAGAAGGACGGTGCCTTCGTCTTTGCGCCGCTCGCGGCCTGGTCCGAGGCGCGGCTCGACTACGTACGCACGGTGCTGCCGCCCAAGAAGTACCTGCTGCCGCCGCGCGAGACGATGTTTCGCTTCGAGCGCGGGCGCGGCTTCGTGCCGTGGTCGGAGGACCTCGACAAGAGGATCGTGCTGTTCGGCGTCCACGCCTGCGACATCTACGGGCTCAACGTGCTCGAGGAGGTGTTTGCCGGCCGCTCGGCGTACCCGGACCCCTACTTCCAGACCCGGCGGCGCAATGTCGCCATCATCGGCATCGACTGCACGCCCGACGAGCACTGCTTCTGCCGCTCGATGCGTGCCGACACCGTGGAGCGTGGCTTCGACCTCTTCCTCCACGACCTCGGCGACCGCTTCCTGGTGCGCGTGGGCTCGGCGCTGGGCGACGACATGGTGCTCGCTGCCGCCTCGCTGTTCGCCGCCGTCACCGCCGCCGACGTCGCCGAGTACAAGCGGCGGTCGGCCGCCAAGCAGGAGGCGTTCCGCCTCGCCGTCGAGCTGCGCGACCTGCCGCAGATCGTCGAGCTCGAGTACGACAGCGCGCTGTGGGACGAGCTCGGCGAGCGTTGTCTCTCCTGCGGCATGTGCACCGCCGTCTGCCCGACCTGCTACTGCTTCGACGTCGTCGACGAGCCGGGGCTGGGCAGCGACCAGGCCAGCCGCGTGCGGCGCTGGGACTCCTGCCTGTTCTCCACGCACGCCCTGGTGGCGGGGGGCGAGAACTTCCGCGAGGGGCGTGCCGACCGCATCAAGTTCCGCTTCTACCACAAGCAGCGCGGCTTCGTGGCCGAGTACGGCCACCCGAGCTGCGTCGGCTGCGGGCGCTGCAGCGTCGCCTGCCCTGCCGGCATCGACATCGTCGAGGTGCTCAACCGGCTGCGCGGGAGCGCCGCGTGAGCGCCCTGCCGCCTGCCGGAGTGAGCCCCCGGGCGCCGGCTTGGGATGCCAGCCGCGGAGGCGAGCCGCAGGCCAGCGTCGCCGTCGCGGAGCCGACGCTCGCCGAACGGTGGGGCGGCAATCCCTACCAGCCGCATGCGGCGCGCATCCTCGCCATCGCACGCCAGACCGAGGGGACCCACCTCTTCACCCTCCAGCTCAGCGACGGCGAGCGGGCGCGCGACTTCCGCCATCGCCCCGGCCAGTTCGTGATGCTGAGCGTTCCGGGCAGCGGCGAGGCGCCGATCTCGATCTCCTCGTCGCCCACCCGGCCGCAGGCGATCGAGCTCTGCGTGCGGCGCGCTGGGCGCGTCACCGGCGCGCTGTTCCGGCTCGCGGTCGGCGATCTGGTCGGCCTGCGTGGTCCCTATGGCAACGGCTTCCCGGTGACGACGCTCGAGGCGCACGACCTGCTCCTGGTCGCGGGCGGGCTGGGGATGGCGCCGCTGCGCTCGCTGCTCCACTATGCGCTCGATCGTCGCCCGCGGTTCGGGCGGCTGACGCTGATGTACGGCGCCCGCTCGCCGGCCGAGATGCTCTTTCGCGACGAGGTGCTAGCGCTCGGCGAGCGCGGTGACCTCGACTGCCTGCTGACCGTGGATCGCGACCCTGCCGGGGACTGGCCCCACCAGGTGGGGCTGCTGCCGCGCCTCTTCGAGCGCGCGGCCATCGACCCCGCCCGCACCTACGCCGCGGTGTGCGGGCCGCCGATCGTCTACCGCTTCGTGCTCGAACGGCTGCTCGCGCTCGGCTTCTCCAAGGACCGCATCCTGATGTCTCTCGAACGGCGCATGAAGTGCGGCATCGGCAAGTGCGGCCACTGCAGCATCGGCTACGAGTACACCTGCATCCACGGCCCGATCTTCACCTACTGGGACGCCATCAACCTGCCGGAGATGATCTGATGCCCGCCGCCGCCCGGCCCAAGCTCGGCGTCTTCGGCCTCACCGGCTGTGCCGGCGACCAGCTGGTGCTGCTCGACTGCGAGGACGAGCTGCTGCGCCTCGTCGAGCTGGTCGACGTGCGCGACTTCCTGATGGCCTCGTCGGCCAACGACGAAGCGTGCGCGCTCGACGTGGCACTGGTGGAGGGGGCGGTGATGAGCCGCCGCGACGAGGAGACCCTGCGGCGCATCCGTGCCCGCAGCCGCACCCTGGTGGCTCTCGGCACCTGTGCCGTCTGGGGAGGCATCCCCGCCCTCGACCGCCTCGTCGACCGCGCCGCGCTGCAGCGCGAGATCTACGGCGCCGCCGGTGACGCCTACGACGCGCAGCCGGCGCGGGCGCTGCACGAGGTGGTGGAGGTCGACTGCGCGCTGACTGGCTGCCCGATCGAGAAGGACGAGCTGCTGTCGGCGCTGGCCTGCCTGCTGCGCGGCGACCTGCCGCTCGTCGCCGCCTACCCGGTGTGCGCCGAGTGCAAGGCGCGCGAAACGGTGTGCCTGCTGGCGCGCCCCGACGTGGTCTGCTGTGGCCCGCTCACCGCCGCCGGCTGCCACAACCGCTGCCCCGCCCTCGGGGTGCCGTGCATCGGCTGCCGCGGACCGGCACGCGACGCCAACGTTCCCGCCGCCCTGGCGCTGTTCGCCCGTCGCGGCGTGCCGGCGGCGGAGGTGGAGCGTCGGCTCGGCACTTTCGCGCCGCTGCCGGGCCGTGACAGCGCGGCGAGGAGGGTGCGGTGAGCCGCGTCCTGCGCATCGAGCACCTCGCCCGCGTCGAGGGGCACGGCGGCATCACCGTCGAGCTCGACGGCAATGTGGTGCGCCGGGTGAGCTTCGACGTCTTCGAAGGGCTGCGGCTGTTCGAAGGGCTGGTACGCGGGCGAAGCTTCAGCGAGGTGCCGCAGATCGTCGCCCGCATCTGCTCGATCTGCTCGGTGGTGCACGCGGTGGCCGCCCTTGCCGCGATCGAGGCGGCGTTCGAGGTGGAGCCGAGCCCTCAGACGCGACGCCTGCGCGACCTGCTGCTGTGGGGGGAGAACGTCGAGAGCCATGCTCTCCACCTCTTCCTGCTCGCCGCTCCCGATCTCCTCGGCTACCCGAGCGCGCCGGCGATGGCGAACGATCACCTCGAGGCGGTGCGGGTGGGGCTGCGCCTCAAGCAGCTCGGCAACCGCATCCAGGAGGTGCTGGGAGGCCGCGCCATCCATCCGGTGAACGCGGTGCCGGGCGGCTTCGCCCGCCTGCCGTCGGTCGCCGAGCTCGAAGGCTTGGCGGCGGCGCTCGAGCAGGGGGCGCGTGACGTCGCCGCGGGCCTGGAGTTCCTGCGCGGGTTGCCGCCCGCGGACCTCGGCGGCGTCGCGCGGACCTTCGCGGCGCTCGCGCCCGCCGCCGGCTACGGCTACGGCAGCGGCACCGAGGTGGTCTTCCTGCGCGACGGCGAGCGCCGGCGAGCTCCGGTGGGCGCTCTCGCCGCGACCGTGCGCGAGCGCGCCGTGCCGCACTCGCACGCCAAGCACGCGAGCTACCGAGGGGGCTCGTTCATGGTGGGTGCGCTCGCCCGCCTCGATCTCTTCGGCGACCGCCTCAACCCAGCCGGCAAGGCGGCGGCGTCGGCGCTCGGCCTCGAGCTGCCCTCGTGCCGTCCGCTCGACAACAACCGCGCGCAGGCCGTCGAGCTCGCCCACGACGTCGAGGCCTGCCGGCTCGCCGTCGACGCGCTGCTCGCCGGCGGGGTGGAGCCCGAGACGCCGGTCGCGGTGGTCCCGCGGGCGGGGCGGGGAGTCGCGGTGCTCGAGGCGCCGCGGGGGTTGCTCCTCCACGCCTACACCTTCGCCGCCGATGGCACGGTGGTGGCGGCGGACGTCATCACCCCCACCGCCCTCAACGCCGCCGACCTCGAGGCGCGGCTGCGCGAGCTGGTCGCCGGTCACCTCGATGCTGGTGCCGCGGACGACGACACCGTGCTGCGGCCTCGCCTCGAGATGCTGGCACGTGCCTACGATCCCTGCATCTCGTGCTCGGTGCACCTCATCCGCCGCGGCGGCGGAGGCTGAGGGGATCGCCGGGCCACCCCGAGGTCGCGATGAGCGTCCCGCACCCCTTCCGCCGCCTCTCGCTCGACCTCAAGCTGATCGCCAGCTACCTGCTCATCCTCGGCATCGGCGGCGTCGCCATCTCGGTCGTGGGCTCCTGGATCGTCGCCGCCACCATGCGCCGGGAGGCGCAGCGCACGGTGACTCACGACGCCGCGCTGACGGTGGCGCTCTACGGCCCCGCCCTGCGCGACGCGGTGGCGCGCGGCGACGGCGCACCGCTGGTGGCCTCGGTGGGGCGCCGCCTCGGCACCGGCAGCGGTGAGGTGGTGGCGCTCTTCCGTGGCGACGCCTGCATCGCCAGCGCCCCCGGCGGGTTGCTGCGGGCCGGCGCTCCTGCACCGCGGCCGGCGCGCGCGGCGGTGCTGGTGCGGGGAGGCGCCTGGCAGGGAAGGACCTTCCTCGGCGGCGACGCCTACCTCGGCGCCTTCGTGCCGGTGGGCGGCCCGCCCGGCCCCCCCACCGGCATGCTCTACGTGGGGCTCAACGAGGACACCTACGCGGCCACCCGCAACCGCGTCATCTCCTCCTTCTTCGCCATCGCCACCATCGGCTTCGCGCTCGTCATCGCCATCACCTACCGCATGATCCAGAAGCAGACGCGCCCCATCCGCCAGATGGTGGAGGCGACGCGAAGCGTCGCCGCCGGCCGCTTCGACCCTCTGGTGGCGGTGGAGCCCGAGGGGGAGGTGGCGCTACTCGCCGAGTCGTTCAACCACATGCAGCGCAGCCTGGCGCAGATGCGGAGCGACCTCGAGGAAGCTGCGCGCACCCTGGAGGACAAGGTGCGCGTACGCGGTGAGGAGCTGGCGAAGATGCAGGCGCGCATGGCGCAGTCGGAGCGGCTGGCCGCGATAGGGGTGCTCGCCGCCGGCGTCGCCCACGAGATCAACAACCCGCTGGGGGGGATCCTCGCCCTCACCGGGCTCACCCTCGAGGACCTCCCCGCCAAGGACCCAAGGCGCGAGAATCTCGAGGAGGTGGTGCGCCAGACCCGCCGCTGCAGCGACATCGTCAAGCACCTGCTCGAGTTCTCCCGCCAGCACCAGGTGGCGGCCGAGGAGCTCGACGTCAACCAGCTGCTCGAGAAGACGCTGGCGCTGCTCGAGCGGCAGTCGATCTTCCACAACGTGCGAGTGGAGCGCGACCTCGGCCCCGGGCTGCCGACGGTGGTGGCCGACCGCTCGCAGCTGCAGCAGGTCTTCGTCAACATCCTCATGAACGCCGTGCAGGCGATGGCCGAGCGCGGCACCATCGTCATCGGCAGCCGCCACGACACGGTGCGTGACGAGGTGGTGCTGCGCTTCCGCGACAGCGGCTGCGGCATCCTGCCGGAGCAGGTCGACCGCATCTTCGACCCCTTCTTCACCACCAAGGCGAGCGGCCTGGGCACCGGCCTCGGGCTGTCGATCGCCTACGGCATCGTCAGCCGTCACCAGGGGACGATCGAGGTGGAGAGCGTGCCGGGCCACGGCGCCACGTTCACCATCCGTCTGCCCGTCAAGCCGGCGAGCCTGGTGGCGAGCCCGGTGTGCGGCCTCGAGCCGGTGTCCCTGGCGCGCGACGGAGACGCGCGATGAGCGCGCGCGGGAGCGCCGCGGTGACCGCTCGTGGACCGGCGCCGATGCTGGTGCTCGGCCTGGGCAACCCGCTGATGGGCGACGACGGCGTCGGCTGGCACGTGGTGGAGCGGCTGGGAGGCGACCCGCGGCTGCCGGCCGGTACCGAAGTGCGATGGATCGGCAGCGACCTGCTCGCCGCCGCGCCGTCGCTCGCCGGCCGCCACCGCGTGGTGCTCGTCGACGCCGCTGCCGACGAGCCTCCCGGGGCGGTCGTCGAGCTCGATCCGTGGGCCGCCGATCTCGAGGCGCGCACCGCCGGCGCTCACGCCTTGTCGCTGCCGGCGGCGCTGCGGCTGCTCGCCGCCACCGACCCCGACCTGCGGGCGCTCGATCTCCGACTCCTGGTCGTGGGCGTCGCTGTGGCGCGCGTCGGCGATCGCCTGTCGCCGATCGGCGAGGCCGCCCTGTCGCGGCTCGTGGAGCGAGTGCTCGCCGCGCTCGCCACCCCGACCGCTGCCGCCGCCACGCCCTGAGCGCCGGCCACCTCGCGGGGCGCCGCGCGCCTTGGCCCCGGCCGATCGGGGCCGCGCTGCCCCGCTGCGGCTCGAGCCGCCTATGGGGACGGGGAGCCGCCGGGCGTCGGGGTCGTCGCCGCGGTCAGCTCCACGCAGCGCATCGAGCCTCGGCGCAGGGAGTGGCCGTGGTCGTCGCCGTCGTCGGCCCAGAGCACCTCCCTCACTCCCGCCTCGCAGGGCGCCAGCGCGAACCCCTCGTTGTTGAGCGTCTCCTCCCCCGGCGGACCGGCGAACCTACGGCGGACCCGGAAGCGACCGCCGGCGTCGATGTCGAGCAGGCTCGCCTGGTTGGCGCAGTCGTCGTCGCACCAGGCCCAAAGATAGCCCAGCTCGCGGTCGAGCTCGAGCCCCATGACGTAGCTGGGAGGATCCTCGGCGGTGGGCAGGCGGCGCAGCCCGCTGTCGAAGCTGGCGACGCGATGGAACGCGCCGCCCCGGTCGTCGAGGGCGTAGCCGTAGATCCAGCCGTTGCCCTCGAGGGCGACGAAGAAGAGACCGCTGCCGTGATGAGGGTAGCGCGACGGATCGTAGGGCGCGCCGTCGGCCTCGCGGAACCCTCGACGCACGAGGTAGCCGTCGGGCACCCAGGTGATCCCCTCCAGCCCACGGTTGGTGGCGAGCGCTGGGAAGTCGACCGCGAGGTCGGCGGTGAGGTCCCACTGGGCGGTCGCGCTGAGGCTCCTGCCGCGCGCCCCGGTGTCGAAGCGCAGCACCCGCAGGCTGGTTGCCCCCTTGCCGTCGCGCTCGGTGGCGACGTAGACGTCCGCCGACCCCCACTCCGCCTTGGTCACGCCCTCGCTGTCGGGATCGCCGTGACCGCCCGGGTAGTGCAGGGGCTTGCCGCCGTCCCAGTGGCGCCGGGTGTCGGGCATCCAGCGGCCTCGGGCGGCGTCCCAGAGGAGCCGGAAGAGCGCCGGCGGTCCGGCATTGCGCACCGCCCACAGCACCGCGGGCCGGTCGCCGGACGCCGGCTGGTAGGTGAGCCCGCTGAGGTCGCCGGCGAAGGTGGCGCCGGCGTCCACCGTCGTCACGTCGTTGGCGCCCGGCCAGGGTTGCGCTGGAGTGTCGGCTACTGCCGCCGCCGGAGGAGCCCCCGCGGGAGTGGCCGCCGGCGCGCTGCCGTCCTCCTGGCCGGCCGGCCCGACCGCGCCGACGAGCCGGCCGGCGACGAGCGAAACCAGCCCCACGAGCGCCAGGGCTCCGAGCGGACCGAGGCGGAGTCCTTGTCGCACCATGGGACCTCCGTTCGGCTGCGGCGGCCCCGGCCCGCCGCCGCCGCCACCTGCGATGTCGAGAGTGATGGTCGCGTGCGCCGAGCCTATATCCGAGGCACGCGGGCGCCGGGCGGCCCGCTGCCGAGTGCCCTGCCGCCGGGCAGGCCGCATCGCCGAGCGACCCCCCGCGAGGCAGGTCGGGCAGGGCATGGCCGGCCGCCCTGCCGGGGCGGTGCGGCGCGGCGGCTTTGATACCCTGCTCCTATGCCCGGCACCGCCGCCGACTCCACCGCCAGCTCGGTCTGGGCGCGCGAGCTCAACCCCGAGCAGCTCGCCGCTGCCACCCATGGCGAGGGACCGCAGCTGGTGATCGCCGGCGCCGGCTCGGGCAAGACGCGGGTCATCACCTACCGCATCGCCTGGCTGGTGCGCCAGCAGGGGCTCGACGCCTCACAGATCGCCGCCGTCACCTTCACCAACAAGGCGGCCGGCGAGATGCGCGAGCGCGTCGAGCGCCTCCTCGGCACCGACTCGCTGGGGTCGTTCGTCGGCACCTTCCACCGCTTCTCGCTCGGCCTGCTGCGGCGCTACGCCGATCGCGCCGGGCTGCCGCGCGACTTCGCCATCTTCGACAGCGGCGACCAGGTCAACCTCGTCAAGCAGGCGCTGGAGCTCGAGAACCTCGGCGAGACCCAGTACCCGCCGCGCAGCGTGCTCGCCGCCATCAGCAGCGCCAAGAACCGCATGCTCGACGTCGCCGCCTTCGAGGCGCGGGCAGGGGACTTCTGGAGCCGCAGCGTGACGCGCGTCTACCGCCGCTACCAGGGGCTGCTCGCCCAGGCCGGCGCCGTCGACTTCGACGACATGCTGTTCTGGGCGGTGCGCATCCTGGCCGGCAGCAAGGAGCTGCTCGGTCGCTGGCGCGAGCGGCTCTCGTATCTCCTCGTCGACGAGTTTCAGGACACTAACGCGGTGCAGATGGAGCTGGTGCGGTTGCTCGCCGGCACCGCCGGCAACCTGACCGCAGTGGGCGACGAGGACCAGGGCATCTACCGCTGGCGCGGCGCCGAGCTCGACAACATCCTCAACTTCGAGAAGCACTTCCCCGGCGCCACCGTGCGCAAGCTGGAGCGCAACTACCGCTCGACGCAGACCATCCTCGACGCCGCCGGCGGGGTGGTGGCCAACAACGTGGCGCGGCGCGGCAAGCGGCTGTGGACCGACGCCGGCCGCGGCCAGCCGGTGCGCGTCTACAAGGCGCAGGACGAGGGGGACGAGGCCTCGTGGGTGGTGCGCACGCTGCTGGCGCTGCAGCAACTGGGCGGTGGCACCGCCGCGAACGGGCGGCCGCTCTCCGAGCTCGCCATCCTGGTGCGCACGCACGCCCAGACGCGCGTGCTCGAGGAGGAGCTGCTGCGGCAGGAGATCCCCTACACCCTGGTAGGGGGCGTGCGCTTCTACGAACGGGCCGAGATCAAGGACGTCATCGCCTACCTGCGGGTGCTGCGCAACCCGCGCGACGCCTACTCGCTCGAGCGCATCGTCAACCAGCCGCCGCGCGGCATCGGCGCCGGCACCCTGGCGATGCTGCGCCAGCAGGCGGCGGAGCTCGGGGTGACGCCGTGGGACGCCCTGCAGCAGCAGCAGGTGCTCGACGACTTCCCCGCCCGCGGCGCCAAGGCGCTGCGCGGCTTCCGCGACCTCGTCGTGGAGCTGCAGCGCGAGGCGGAGACGCTGGCGCTCCCCGAGCTGCTGCGGCGTCTCTTCGAGATCACCGGCTACCTCGAGCTCTACGACAAGGGGGATGCGGAGAGCGAGGCGCGGCTCGAGAACCTCGAGGAGTTCGTCTCCGCGGCGCAGGAGTTCGCCGAGCAGACCCCGGGCACGCCGCCGCTCGAGAGCCTCACCGGTTTTCTCGACCACGTAGCGCTCACCACCGACCTCGACAGCTGGCAGGGAGGTGGCGGCGTGGCGCTGATGACGCTGCACAGCGCCAAGGGGCTCGAGTTCCCCATCGTCGTCGTCGCCGGCCTCGAGGAGGGGGTGCTGCCGCACTTCAACTCGCAGGGCAAGCTCGAGGACCTCGAGGAGGAGCGGCGCCTGCTCTACGTCGGCATGACGCGCGCCAAGGAGCGGCTGCTGCTCTCCTGCTGCCGCCGTCGCCGCGTCGCCGGCCGCTGGCAGGACCAGCTGGAGTCGCGCTTCCTCGCCGAGGTGCCCGCCGATCTGGTGGAGCTGGAGGAGAGCGCCGAGCGCTTCGTCGACGAGCGCGCCTGGGGCGTCTACAGCTTCTTCGACCGTCCCGAGCCGCGGGCGTGGGGGAGCGGCGCCGGCCACGGCGAGGCGTCGCGCGGGCGGGAGCCCGCCGGTGCCAGAGACGAAGGCGGCGGGCTGGAGGCGGCGCGAGCGGAACGGCGCCCCGGCGCCGCGACCGCCACGGTTACCGGTCCGCCGCGTGCGCCGCTGGCCGGCCGGCCGCTCACGGCGCCGGCAGCGCGAGCCGCGGCTTCGGGCGCCGGCGGGCTGCGACGCGGTGCGCGGGTGCGCCACCCGACGCTCGGCCCCGGCGTGGTGATGGACGTGGAAGGGGAAGGGCCGAGCGGTCGCCTCACCGTCTACTTCGAGCGCTTCGGCAAGCGCAAGCTGGTGGCCCAGTTCGCCAAGCTGGAGCCGATCTGACGATGGACTTCGAGCCCTCCCCGCGGGCGCGCGAGGTGGCGGCGCGGGTGAGCGATTTCATCGCTTCACAGGTGGCGCCGGTCGAGCGCGCCTACTTCGACGAGATCGCGGCGCAGGGGCACGGCGGCGACTGGCGCCGCTGGCGGCAGCCGGCGCTGCTCGGCGAGCTGCGCGCCAAGGCGCGCGCCGAGGGGCTGTGGAACCTCTTCCTGCCCGGCTGGGTGGACCCCGAGCGGCCCGAGCTGGGGGCCGGGCTCTCGACGCTCGACTACGCGCCGGTGGCCGAGGCCACCGGTCATAGCCTGCTCGCCCCAGAGGTCTTCAATTGCCAGGCCCCCGACACCGGCAACATGGAGGTGCTGTGGAGGTACGGCTCGGCGGCGCAGAAGGAGCGCTGGCTGCGTCCCCTGCTCGCCGGCGAGATGCGCTCGGTGTTCGCCATGACCGAGCCGGAGACCGCCTCTTCCGACGCTACCAACCTGCTGGGCACCGTCGTCCCCGAGGGGGCCGAGGTGGTCGTTCATGGCCGCAAGTGGTGGTCGAGCAACCTCGGCCACCCCGACGCCCGCGTCGCAATCTTCATGGGTCGCACGCCGGACGCCGGCAAGGACCGCCACCACCAGCACAGCATGGTGCTGGTGCCGCTCGACACGGCGGGGATCACCATCGAGCGCATGTTGCCGGTGTTCGGCGACTACGACGCGCCGGCAGGCCACGGCGAGGTGAGCTTCGACCGCGTGCGGGTGCCGCGCGACCACGTCGTCGGCGAGCTCGGCATGGGGTTCGAGATCGCCCAGGGGAGGCTCGGCCCCGGGCGCATCCACCACTGCATGCGCTGCATCGGCGCCGCCGAGGAAGCGCTGTCGCTCGCCATCGCCCGCGGCACCGCGCGCAGCGCCTTCGGCAAGCCATTGCTCGACCTCGGCGGCAACCGCGAGCGGCTCGCCGAGGCGCGCATCGCCATCGACCAGGCGCGCCTGCTGACCCTCTACGCGGCCTGGCGGCTCGACCGCGTCGGCGCGCACGCGGCGAGGGCGGAGATCTCGGCGATCAAGGTGGTGGCGCCGCGAGTGCTGCAGCGGGTGGTCGACGACGCCATCCAGCTGCACGGCGGTGCCGGCGTGGCCAAGGACGTTCCGCTCACCGGCTTCTTCGCCCAGGCCCGCTCGCTGCGCATCGCCGACGGCCCCGACGAGGTGCACCTCGCGCTCATCGCCCGCCTCGAGCTCGCGCGCCGCCGCGGCGAGCGAGCGCAGTGAGCGCCGAGCGGCGGCCCGAGGGCGTAGCGAGTCGCGGGGAGGGCCGGCGGGAGGGGACGGCGGGGCCGGGGGCGGCCGGGGCTGCGCCGGCATCGGCGTGGGTCGGCGAGCGCGGCGGGCCGGTGCGGCCCGGCGAGGAGCTCGACGTCGCCGCCGTCGCGCGCTGGGTCGAGGAGCGGCTCCCCGGGCTGACCGGGTTGCCGGCCGTGACGCAGTTCGCGGGTGGCGCCTCCAACTGGACCTACCTGCTGCACTATGCCGGCGTCGACCTCGTGCTGCGGCGCCCGCCGGCGGGGACCAAAGCGCGCTCGGCGCACGACGTGGGCCGCGAGCTCCGCATCCAGTCTGCCCTCGCACCCGCTTACCCCTACGTGCCGGCGATGGTCGGGCTGTGCGAGGACGAGACCCTGATCGGGGCGCCCTTCTACGTCATGTGGCGGATCTCGGGGCCGATCCCGCGGCGCCAGCTGCCCGCCGGTTTCGAGTGGACGCCGCCGCGCACCCGTGCGCTCTGCGCCGCGGTCGTCGACCGGCTCGTCGAGCTCCACGCCGTCGACGTCCCGGCGACCGGCCTCGCCGCTCTGGGCAAGGGCGCCGGCTACCCGCGTCGCCAGGTCGACGGTTGGTCGCAGCGGTACGAGCAGGCACGCACCTGGAACGTGCCGACCTTCCGGGGCGTACGCGACTGGCTCGTCGAGCACACTCCCGCCGACGCCGGCCAGTGCCTCATCCACAACGACTACCGCCTCGACAACCTGGTGCTCGACCCGGCCGACCCGACGCGCATCGTCGGCGTGCTCGACTGGGAGATGGCGACCGTCGGGGACCCGCTCATGGACCTCGGGGCCGCGCTCGCCTACTGGGTCGAGGCCGGCGACGACTGGCTCGCCCGCCGCGTGCGGCGGCAGCCCACCCACCTGCCGGGGATGATGCGTCGCGCCGAGGTCGTCGAGCGCTACCTCGGCGCCACCGGGAGACGGGCCGGCGACTGGACGTTCTACGAGGTGTATGGCCTCTTCCGCGTCGCGGTGATCGCGCAGCAGATCTACTTCCGCTACCACCACGGCCAGACCCGCAACCCGGCCTTCCGCCACTTCTGGGTGCTGGTGCGCTACTTCCACTGGCGCTGCCGGCGGGCGATGGCGCAGGCGCGCGGCTGAGTCGGCGCCCAACGCGACGGCGGTCAGCGCTCGGCGGCGCCGCTGCGGCTCGGCGCCGCCGCCGCCAGCGGGGCCCACTCCTCCTTGACGATGGCGAACAGGTAGTTGTCCACCCACTTGCCGTCGAGTTGGAAGTAGCCGCGGAGGGTGCCCTCGCGACGGAAGCCAAGGCGCTCGAGCACCTTCTGCGAGGCGATGTTGGCGAGCGCGGTGCGCGCCTCGAGCCGGTGCAGGCGGGTGCGGGCGAAGAGGTCCGAGATCAGCCGGCTGAGGGCGCGCTGCATCAGGCCACGACGCTGGAACGGCGTCGACAGGGAGTATCCGCACTCGGCGAGCCCATGCTCCCAGCTGTGGATGACGAGAGTGATCCACCCCGCCGGCTGCCGGTGGACGAGGACGATCCAGTCGAAGCGGTCGCCGCGGCTGCGCCAGAGATCCTCGGCGTGGCGCGAGGCGAGCTCGGTGCGCAGCTGCGAGGTCGAGAGCGGCGCCAGCGGCTGGTAGCGGCGCACCGACTTTTCGGCGCGCCACAGATGCAGGAGAGCGGCGTCCTCCACTCGCGCCGGCCGCAGCTCGATCTCGGCGCTCATGCTTCCACTGCGAGCGCCCGCTCCGTGCGCGGCGCCGGGCGATCGGCGGGCCGCAGGGCGAGCAGGAAGAGGTAGCCGTAGCCCTGCAGGAAGAGGTAGAGAAACGGCAGTGAGAGCCACATTCCGAGCGCGATGGCAGTGAGGCAGCAGGCGGCGAAGTAGGCGGCGAGGGCGCCCTCGATCCAGAAGGAGAGGCGGCGCCCGCGGCCGTAGCCCGAGCTGGCGCGCGGGGAGTGCCTCGCGGCGGCGGCCGGTGTCGCCGCGGCCGGGCTTTCCGCATCGCGGTTGCTCGGCAGTGCCGATATGGACGGGGTCCAGTGAAAGGCTCCGGTGTTCCTCTCGAAACCGTACTTCGGCGTGCGGTGGAAGGTGCCGCCGCGACGCAGCGCGCCGGCGACCACCGCGGCGCTGTTGGTCACCGAGAGCCCGATGCCGGTCGCCATCAGTGCGGGCAGCAGGCGCAGGCGAGCGCGCCAGGGCTCCCCCACCGCCACCTGGCTGGCGACGTAGAAGAGCAGCACCGAGCCGGTGGCGACGCCGAAGAGCGGCAGGTCGAAGGCGAGCAGCTGCTGCCAGCCGCTGCCGCGCCGCAGCAGCATGGCGGGGAAGATGAGCGCGGCGAGAAGCGCCATCAAGGGATAGGAGAGGTTGGCAGTGAGGTGCACGAAGGCCTCGGCGCGCACCCGCCAGGGCAGTGGGGCGGCGAGCAGACGCGGGAGCAGCTTGCGCGCGGTCTGGATCGAGCCCTTCGCCCAGCGGTGCTGCTGCGCTCTTGAAGTCGGCGATGTCGGCGGGCAGCTCGGCCGGCACCACCACGTCGGGGAGGAAGACGAAGCGCCAGCCGGCGAGCTGGGCGCGGTAGGAGAGGTCGAGGTCCTCGGTCAGCGTGTCGGCCTGCCAGCCGCCGGCGTCGTCGATGGCCGGCGCGCCGCCAGACGCCGGCGGTGCCGTTGAAGTTGAAGAAGCACGCCCGACGCGGTGGCGGGCGGTGTGCTCGATGACGAAGTGGCCGTCGAGCAGCATCGCCTGCGCGCGGGTGAGCCAGCGAGTCCTCCGCGGTTGAGGTGCCCCCAGCGGGCCTGGACCATGCCGACGCCGGCGGGTCGGCGAACCAGGGCACGAGGCGGCGCAGGAAGTCGGGCTCGGGCACGAAGTCGGCGTCGAAGACGGCGATCAGCTCGCCGCGGGCGCGACGCGAGGCCGGCGGCGAGCGCGCCCGCCTTGAAGCCGTCGCCGCTCGCAGCGGCGGAGCATGGTGGATGTCGAGCCCGTCGCGGCGCAGCTCGGCGCGACCGCGCGGCCACGATGGCGCTGGTCGTCGTCGGTCGAGTCGTCGAGCACCTGCACCTCGAGGCGATCGCGCGGATAGTCGAGCGCCGCGACGGCGCGCATCAGGCGTTCGGCGACGTAGCGCTCGTTGTAGAGCGGCAGCTGCACCGTCACCCGCGGCCAGGCGGCATCGTCGGGTGCCGGCGGCGGCTGCAGCGGCCGCCGCCGCGTCGACCACCAGTCGGCGAGCAGCACCAGACGGTGGCACCCGTAGAAGGCCAGCACCAGCAGCACCCCGTAGTAGGTCGCGAGCACCAGCCGTGCCGGCGTCAGCAAACCCACGGCAGCCCCTTCGCGCTCGCTTCGGCGTCGTCGTGCCCCTGCTCGGCGAGGTGACCGCGATGGCGCTGCTCGCCCTCGCGGGCGACCCGGCGCGGCGACCGCGGCTCACTCTCGGGCTGCTCGCCGCCGCCTGCCTCTGCCTGGCGGCGCTGGTGCGCGGCGCGGCGCGCTCGCCGCTCTCCGCGGGCGCCGTTCTCGGCGCTGCCGCCCTCCTGCGCCTGCTGATGCTGCCGCTGCCGCCCGCCCTCTCCACCGACGTCTGGCGATACCTGTGGGACGGCCGCCTGGCGATGCACCACCGCAACCCGTACCTGCTTCGCCCCGACGACCCGGCGCTGGCCGGGCAGCGCGACGCGCTCTGGCAACGCCTCGAGCACCGTGACGTGCCGACCGTCTATCCGCCGCTGGCGATGGCGCTCTTCGTGCTCCCTGCCGGGCTGGCGCCGCGCGCGGGGATGGTCGCCTGGAAGCTTCTCGTTGCCCTCGTCGACCTCGGGAGTTGCGCGCTGCTGCTGCGGCTCGCCGACGAGGCGGGCTGGCCCCGCCAGCGGGTGCTCTGGTACGCCGCCCATCCATTGGTGGCGCTCGAGGTCGCCGGGATGGGGCACCTCGAGCCGATGGGCGTGACGGCGTCGGTGCTGGTGGCGCTGTGGCTGCGCCGCGGGCGGGCGAGCGGCGCCGGGGCCGCAGCGGCCGCGGCCGGGCTCGCCAAGCTCATCCCCTTCGCGGCGGTCCCGATGTGGGCTCGGCAGGCGCGAGGATTCGCCTCGAGGGAAAGGCGCGCCGACGGCGCCGGCGCCTTCCTGCTGACCGCCGTCGGGCTGTCGGCGCTGGCGCTGTGGCCGGTGGCTACCACCGCCGGCAGCATCCCGCCCGGTCTTGCCACCTACGCCCTGCGATGGGAGTTCGGCGGTCCGCTGCACGAGCCCCTCTGGCGGCTGCTGGCGGCGGCCCGCGCCCCGGAGGCCCTCAAGCACGGGCTGGATCTTATGAAAGAGCGCGTGGGAATGCATGCGCTGTGGAACCGCATCTACCCCTGGGCCTACCCGCAGCTGCTGTCGCGACTGCTGCTCGCCGCGGGCGCGGCGGCGCTGGTGGCGCGCTCCTGCCTGTCGCGGCACCGGCGCTGGAGCGACCCGGTGACGGGCGGCGCCGCACTGTTCGGCGGGCTGCTGTTGTGCTCGCCCACGGTGTATCCCTGGTACCTGCTGTGGGTGCTGCCCTGGGCAGCGCTCACCGCGCGTGCGCCCTGGCTGCTGGCGGCGGCCCTGGCGCCGCTGCTCTACGTGCCGGCGCTCGTCGGCGTGCCGCTGTGGCCGTGGATCCACCTGGCGGTGTGGGCGCCGCCGCTGGCGCTGTGGGTGGTGGAACGGTGGCGACGGCCCCCGAGCTGAGCTGGCGGCTCACCATCTCCTACCGCGGCGAGCGCTACGGCGGCTGGCAGCGGCAGGAGAACGCGCTGACCGTGCAGCAGGTGATCGAGGAGGCACTCGCCAGCGTGCTCGGCGCAGCGGTGCGAGTGACGGGCGCCAGCCGCACCGACGCCGGCGTGCACGCCCGCGGCCAGGTGGCGTCGCTGCGCGCCGCCGCCGCGGCCGGCGCGCTCGTCCACGGCACCAACGCCCACCTGCCCGAAGACGTCCGCGTGCTGGCGGCGGAGGTGACGCCGCCGGGCTTTCACGCCCGCAAGCACGCGTGGGCGAAGGAGTACCGCTACCACCTGCGGCGCGTCGCCGTCCTGTCGCCGCTCGACGCCCCCTTCGCGCTGCGCGTCGACGCCGGCCTCGACGTCGCCGCCATGGCCGCGGCGACGGCGCTTCTCGTCGGTCGTCACGACTTCACCGCCTTCGCCAAGAGCGGTGGCAGCGCCCGGGATCCCCACCGCCGGCTCGACCTCGCCGAGTGGCTCGAGGAAGGGGACGCGCTCACCTTCCGGGTCGTCGGCGAGGGGTTCCTGCGCGGCATGGTGCGGGCCCTCGTCGGCACGCTCCTGGAGGTGGGGCGCGGGCGGCGGACGCCGGCCTCCTTCGGCGCCCTCCTCGCAGGGCGAACGCGTGGAGAGGCAGGGCCGAACGCGCCCGCGCACGGCCTCGTGCTCGAGCATGTCGGCTACCCGCCGCAGTGGTCGCCGCCGGTGCCGTGAGGCCTCCGTGAGGCAGGCCTGAGGCCACTCTGAGGCGGGCCGGAAGGGCGCGGGGACTGTGGTACCTTAACGGGTTGACGCCATGCCGGATCTCGCCCGTCTCGCCGCCGCCGGTTCCCCGGAAGAGCTCCTCGTCAGACGCCTGGACCTGGCGCGGCTGCCACGCCACGTCGCCATCATCATGGACGGCAACGGTCGCTGGGCGAAGGCTCGCAGCCTGCCTCGCGTCGAAGGGCACCGCGCCGGCGTGCAGGCCGTCCAGGACACCGTCGAGGCCGCCGGCCAGCTCGAGCTACAGGCGCTCACCCTCTATGCCTTTTCGGTGGAGAACTGGAAGCGTCCCCGCTACGAGGTGTGGACGCTGATGAACTTGCTGAAGGACTACATCAGGCAGGAGCTCGACACACTGGTGGGCAACGACGTGCACCTCGAGGTGGTGGGGCGCTGGCGCGAGCTCGACGCCTCGGTGGTGACGGCGCTCGAGCGGGCGATCGCCGCCACGTCCCACTGCCGGGGGATGCGCCTCAACATCGCCCTCAACTACTCGGGGCGCTGCGAGATCGTCGACGCCTGCCGGCGCATCGTCGCCGACTGGGCGGCGGGGAAGCGGGCGGACATCGACGAGGAGACCCTCGGTCGCTACCTCTACACCGCCGGGCTGCCCGACCCCGACCTGCTGGTACGTACCTCGGGGGAGATGCGAGTCTCCAACTTCCTGCTCTGGCAGATCGCCTACAGCGAGATCTGGGTGACCAATACCCTGTGGCCGGACTTCCGCCGGCGCGAGCTGTTCGAGGCGATCCTCGACTTCCAGCGCCGGGAGCGGCGCTACGGTGGCGTCTCTCCCGACGAGGCGGTGCTTGCCCCGCAGGCGCAGCATCGCTGAGCGCTGCTGCGGAGGATTCGGTGTCGGCGCCGGCGAGAGGCGCGCCGGCGCCACGCTGCGCGGCCGGCTCTGCGGCGCGGCGGCGTCGCGGTGGAGGGGGGCGCGATGAGACGGCTGCTGACCGCGGCGGTGGCGGTGCCGCTGGCCTTGCTGGCCACCTTCGGGTTGCCCAACTGGGCCTTCTTCGTCGTCATGCTGCTGGTCTTCGTCCCCTGCAGCGTCGAGTACGTGCAGCTGCTCAGACCGCAGGCGCCGCACGCCCCCCTGTGGGTCGTGCCGTTCGCCGTGCCGCCGGTCTCCATCGCTTTGCTCTGGGCGATGACGGCCCACGACCGCGTGCCGCCGGCCGATGCCTGGGTGATCGCCTGCACGCTGCTCGCCACCGTCGGCGTCGGGACATTCCTCTTGCTGGGGCGCACCCCACCCGCCGAGGCCGCGACGGCGCTGGGGGTGGTCGGTTTCGGGATCCCCTTCTTTGCCATGCCGCCCGCCGTGGCGGCAGTGATGCAGCGGCTCGACCCCTGGCTGCTCTTCCTGCTCTACGCCATCGTCTGGTTGGGGGACACGGCCGCCTACTACCTGGGGTCCGCGTGGGGTCGCCACAAGATGGCCCCGGTGGTGTCGCCCAACAAGAGCTGGGAGGGGGCCATCGCCGGATTCGTCACCGGCATCGTGGCCACCGTGGTGTGGAGCTGGTGGCGCCTCGGCGAGGTGCGCCTGCCGCTGCTCGTGGTGGCCGCAGTCACCGCCCTCGCCGCCCAGGTGGGCGACCTCTTCGAGTCGCTGCTCAAGCGCGGCGTCCACGTCAAGGACTCCGGGCACTGGGTGCCCGGGCACGGCGGCTTCTTCGACCGCATGGACGCCATGCTCTTTGCCGGACCTGTGATGCTCGGCGGGCTGTGGCTGATCGCGCACGAGGGGTGGGGGCCGTGACGTCCGCGCCGCACTCATGAGCCTCGGCATCGCCGTGCTCGGCGCCACGGGCTCGGTGGGCAGCAGTGTGCTGCGAGTGGTCCGGCAGCACCGCGAGCGGCTGCGGGTGGTGGCGCTCGCCGCCTACGGCAGCGACCCTGGCAAGCTGCTGCGGCTGGTCGAGGAGCTGCGCCCGCGGCTGGTCGGCGTGGCCGACGCCACCGCCGCTCGCGAGGTGGCTCGCCTGGCCCCCGCCGGCGTGGAGGTGGTCCCGGGGGAGGAGGGGCTGCGGGCCGTGGCCACCCACCCGGACGCGGTGCGAGTGGTGGCGGCGATGGTGGGTGCGGCGGGGCTGCGCCCGGCGTGGGCAGCCGTCGATGCAGGCAAGGACGTCGCCCTCGCCAACAAGGAGTGCCTGGTGGTCGCCGGCCGGCTGCTCACCGCCCTCGCCGCCGCTCGCGGCGTTCACCTGCTGCCGGTGGACAGCGAGCACGCGGCGCTTCACCAGGCGCTGCGCGGGGGCCGCGCGGAGGAGGTGGAGCGTCTCGTGCTCACCGCCTCCGGCGGCCCGTTCTGGCAGCGCGAGGCTGCTACCTTCGACGCCATCGCGCCTGCCGAGGCGCTCGCCCACCCGACGTGGAGGATGGGAGCCAAGATCTCCGTCGACTCGGCGACGTTGATGAACAAGGGGCTCGAGCTGATCGAGGCGAGCCACCTCTTCGCGGTGCCCGCGGACCGCATCGAGGTGGTGGTGCACCCGCGTTCGCTGGTGCACTCCCTGGTCGAGTTCCGCGACGGCACCTGGCTCGCGCAGCTGTCGGCAAACGACATGGTCTTCCCGGTGCAGTACGCCCTCTCCTGGCCCGAGCGCTGGAGCAACGAGTTCCCCCGCCTGACCCCCGCGGAGCTCGGCAACCTGGAGTTCTTCCCGCTCGACGAGGCGAAGTTCCCTACCGTCGCCATGGCGCGGCGAGCGCTCGCCGCCGGCGACAGCGCGCCGGCAGTGCTCAACGGCGCCAACGAGGCTGCCGTGGGGGCCTTCCTCGCCGGCCGGGTGCCCTTCCCGGCCATCGCCGGCACCGTCGCGACGGTGCTCGCCGAGCACGTCGCGCAATCGCTCTCCACCCTCGACGACGCCCTGGGCTGGGACGACTGGGGACGGAGGCGTGCCGGCGAGCTCGTGGGCGGGAGCTGATACTCTGGCCGGCCGGGAAGAAGCCCCGCGTGGGGCGAGGTTCTAGTGGCGGCAGCCTTGCCAACTCCGGAACGCCGGCTCCGTCCCTTGCCGACGATCCCCCTGCGAACGACCCTCCTGGCCAGCGAGAACCCGTGAGCATCAGCGACATCCCCCCGTTTCTCCTCGTCCTCGGCGTCATCATCTTCGTCCACGAAGGCGGCCACTTCCTGATGGCCAAGGCCTTCGACTTCAAGGTGCTCACCTTCTCGCTGGGCTTTGGGCCCAAGATCGTGTCGCTCCAGCGCGGCGAGACGGAGTACCGGATCGCCTGGCTGCCGCTCGGCGGCTACGTGCGGCTGGGAGGAGAGACCCCCGAGGAGGCCACCGGCGACCCTCGCGACTTCCAGAGCAAGCCGCGCTGGCAGCGCATCCTGGTCTACCTCGCGGGGCCGACCATGAATGTCGCGCTCGCCATCGCCCTGGTGGCGGTGGTGCTCATGCTCGGCTTCCCCGTCCCCTTCCTCAACGAGACGCCGCCGGTGGTGGGAGCCGTCGATGCCGGCTCGCCGGCGGCGACCGCGGGGCTGCAGTCCGGGGACGACGTGATCGAGGTCAACGCCCACCCGGTGCACGACTGGGAGCCGGTGGCGATGGCGATTCTCGAGTCGCCCGGCCGTCCGGTGGCGCTCACCGTCGAGCGCGGCGGCAAGCGCCTCCATCTCACGGTGGTGCCCAAGCTGATCCCCCAGTACGACATCGGTGACGCCGGCGTGTACGCCAAGGTCTTGCCTCATGTGTCGTCGGTCAATGCCGGCAGCCCGGCGCAGGCAGCCGGCTTTCACGAGGAGGACGAGCTGCGCGCCGTCGACGGACGCAAGCTCGCCACCGAATCGGAGATCGTTCACTACATCGAGACCCACTCCGGCCGCCGGATCGTGGTGACGGTGCGCCGGGGCGAGCGGCTCGTCGACCTCGCCGTCGTGCCGAGCGGCGAGGCGGGCGTCGGCCGCATCGGCGTCATCCTGACGACGGCCGTGAAGCTGCCTCCGTGGCCGGCGTTGCGCGCCAGCGCGCGCTACAACTGGGACGTCGCGAGCCAGACCGTCCAGCTGGTGGGCAAGCTGCTGCGGCGGGAGATGAAGCCGCAAAACGCGCTGCACGGCCCACTGGAGATCGGCAAGCTCTCCGGCGAGGCGGCGCGACTGGGGTTCCCCTTCCTCCTCCACCTGATGGCGCTGGTGTCGATCAGCATCGCCATCCTCAACCTGCTGCCGGTGCCGGTGCTCGACGGCGGGCAGATCTTCGTCCTGCTCGTGGAGTCGGGGATCCGCCGCGACCTCTCGCTGCGTCTCAAGGAGGCGATCAACATGGTGGGGCTCGCCTTCATCGTGCTGCTGATGGTGACGGTGATCTTCTTCGACGCGCGCCGCGCCTGGTTCTCTGGCAAGCAGGAGCCGGCCGCGACGCCATCGCCCTCGCCGGCGGCAGCGGCTGCACCGGCCCCCAGCACCGGGCGATGACGGCACCGGTGCGCCAGCGCACCGGCGGCTAGGCCGTCTTCCTCACCCCGCGAGGCGATCGCCCCACACATGCCGTTCCTCGGTGCACACGTCTCGGTCGCCGGGGGGCTGCCGCGCGCCTTCGAGCGTGGCCGCGACCTCGGCTGCACCGCCATGCAAGTCTTCGTCAAGAACCCCAACCGCTGGCAGGGGCGTCCGCTCGACGACGAGGAGGTGGCGCGCTTCCGGGCGGCCCGCGAGTCGTGGACCGGGGCTCCACTGGTGGCCCACGGGGCTTACTTGATCAATCTCGCGGCGGAGGACGGCGAGATCCTGGCGCGCTCGCGGGCCGGGCTCATCGACGAGCTCGAGCGCTGCGCGCGGCTCGGGGTCGCCGGCCTGGTGGTGCACCCGGGAGCGCACGGCGGCGCCGGCGATGCGGAAGGGGTGCGGCGTGTCGCCGCCTCGCTCGACGCCGTGCTCGGCGAACGGCCGGCGGATGGACCCCGCGTGCTGCTGGAGACCACCGCCGGGCAGGGGAGCGCTCTCGGCTGGCGGCTCGAGCAGCTCGAGGCGATCCTCGTCGCCAGCCGTCACGTCGAGGCGCTGGCGATCTGCCTCGACAGCTGCCACCTCTTCGCCGCCGGCTATCCGCTCGACAGCGCGGAGGGTGTGGCGTCGGTGCTCGGCGAGGCGGTGGCGCGGTTTGGCGCCGACCGTCTCGCCTGCGTGCACCTCAACGACTCGCGCCACCCGCGCGGCTCGCGGCGGGACCGGCACGCCAACGTCGGCGAGGGAATGCTGGGGAGGGATGCCTTTGCCGCGCTGCTGCGGGCCCCGCTGCTCGCCGCCGTGCCGCTCATCCTCGAGACCCCCGACGACGACCAGCAGGGGCACGCCCGCGACCTCGCTCTGCTGCGCTCGCTGGTGCCCCGGTGACGGCGGGGCGCCCGGGAGTCGCTCGCTGCGGCCCACGGGGGGTCCGCAGCGCCCTGCTAGACTCGGCCGATGGGGCGATGGCTGCTGCGGGCGTTGCTTCGCCTCTGTTACCTGGTGGTGGTCGGTGTCCTCTTCGTCGCCGCCTCCTACCTCTCCTTCAGCCTCTTCGTACGGCGCGGCGTGACCCCGGTGCCCAACCTCGTCGGCCTCGACCTCGATACCGCCGCCGAGCGGCTGGGCGACCAGGGATTGCGGCTGCGCCACCAGCGCGGAACCGACCGCTTCGCCGCCAACGTGCCCTCGGGGAGGGTGCTCGACCAGCGCCCCGGTCCGGGGGCCATCGCCAAGCGTGGTGGCGTCGTCGACCTGGTGCTGTCGCGCGGGCGCCAGATGACGCCGGTTCCCGACCTGCGCGGCAGCGCGCTGCCGGCGGCGCAGGTGACGCTATCGGCGGCGGGGCTGGGTGTCGGCCCGCTGGCGCAGATCTTCGCCGATGCGCCGGTGGGGAGCGTGGTGCTGCAGCAGCCCGCGGCCGGCACCGAGGTGGGGCCGGGAACGCCGGTGCGGCTGTTCCTCGCCGTCGAGGGGCACCGCGAGACCTACGTCATGCCCGACCTCGTCGACCGCGACTATCGTGCCGTGCGCGCCTTCCTCGAGCAGCACGGCTTCCGCGTCGGCAGCGTGAAGTTCGAGCCCTACGAGGGCGTCTCGGAAAGCCTCGTGCTGCGGCAGTTTCCGCTCCCCGGCCACCCCCTGCGGCGCGGCGAGGTGATCTCGCTGGTGGTGGCGGCGGTGCCCGAGCCGTCCTCTCTGGAGGGGACGTGAGCCGCTCGGCCGGAACCAGCACCGTGCAGCCCGGACCCGACCTGCGGCCACGGCCGATCAAGCTCGCCCCCTCGATCCTCGCCGCCGACCTCGCCGCCCTCGCCGAGGCGCTGCGCCAGTGCGAGCAGGGGGGCGCCGACCTGGTGCACGTCGACGTCATGGACGGGCACTTCGTTCCCAACCTCACCTTCGGTCCGCCGGTGGTGGCGGCGTTGGCGCGGCGCACCCGGCTGCCGCTCGACGTCCACCTCATGGTGGCGAACCCCGAGCGGCTGCTCGATGCCTACCTCGAGGCGGGCGCCAAGTGGGTGTCGGTGCACGTGGAGGCGACGCCACACCTCGACCGGCTGTTGACCCACATCCGCTCCGCCGGGGGGCGTGCCGGCGCGGTGCTCAATCCGGCGACCCCGGTGGCGCAGCTCGCCGACTGCCTGCCGGCACTCGACTACGTGCTGGTGATGTCGGTCAACCCCGGTTTCGCCGGCCAGCGCTTCATCCCCTACGCCCTCGACAAGGTCCGTCGCCTCGCGGCCATGGTGCGCGCCGCGGCGCTGCCGGTGGAGATCGAGATCGACGGCGGCATCGGCCCGGAGACCATCGCCGGCGCGGTGGCGGCGGGCGCCGACGTCTGCGTCGCCGGTTCGGCCGTGTTCGCCGCCGCCGACCCCGTCAACCGCATGCGCGAGCTCAAGCAAGTCGCCGCAGGAGCCCTCCGATGAGATCCAATCGCGTCCCCGTCACCGTCGCTTTCCTCCTCGCCGCCACTCCCTGGCTCGCCGGCTGTCACAGCGCCAAGCACGAAGACCCGGTGCTGCGGCTCTCTGCCGCCGAATCGCTCACCGAAGGGCAGAAGCTGATGGAGGCAGAGAAGTACTCGCAGGCCCGCAAGTACCTCACCCACGCCTTCGAGGTCGAGCCCAACTCCACGTCCGGCCGTGAGGCGCTCCTGCTCGTCGCCGACTCGCTCTACAAGCAGGGCGGCACCCAGAACCTGGTGCAGGCGGAGGCGAAGTATCGCGACTTCCTCAATCGCTTCCCGACCAGCGATCGCGCGCCCTACGTGCAGCTGCAGATTGGCAACTCGCTGGCCGAGCGTGTGGGACGGGCGGACCGTGACCAGAACGTCACCCACCAGGCGCAGGACGCCTTCGAGGCCTTGCTGCGCATCTACCCCACCAGCCAAGAGGTCGCGCAGGCGCGACAGCGCATCGGCGAGCTCCGCGCCAAGCTCGGTGAGCACGAGTTCGACGTGGCGTACTTCTACTTCCGCTACGGCATTCCGCTCGCCACCGCGAACCGCCTCCAGTACCTGCTGGCCAACTACCCCGAGTACGCCGCCAAGGACAAGGTCTACTACTACCTGGGCCTCGCCCTCACCCGCATGGGCAAGCCCGAGGAGGCCGCCCAGTGGTTCGAGAAGCTCCGGCAGGAGTTCCCCACCAGCTCGTACGTCGCCGACATCCCCAAGGTCGCCAAAGACGCGCGCGGCTGATCGCCGCACTGCTCGCCGCGGCGCTCGTCGGTTGCGCCTCGGTTCCGAAGCTGCCCGGTGAGCGGCGCGACGACCAGCTGGCCGAGCTGCAGGCACGGGTGCTCGAGCTGTCGCAGAAGGCGGCGGTCCAGGAAGTGGAGCTGTCGCGGCTGCGGCAGCAGGTGGTCTCGCTGGAGGCCAGGCTCGGCGGGCCGCCGGCCGCTCGCGGCAGCGCGCAGGGGATGGCAGCGCCGCCGTCCCCCGCCGTCGCTCCCCGCGCCACGCCCCCGGGGGCGCCGGCGCCGACCCGCGCGCCGGGGCGCGGCGCGGCGTCGCTCGAGGAGAGCGAGCTGGCGGTCGACGAGCCCGTGGCGCCACCGGTCGCGATACCCTCGGCCGCGCCTCCCCGGCCCGCGGCGGCCCCGCCGGCGCGGCCTGCCGGCAGCGCACCGGCCACCCCCGCGGCGGCCGGCACCGGGTCGACACCCGGCGTCGCCGGTGAAGGCGGGCCGGTGCCGCAGGAGGCCCAGACGGTCTACGACGAGGCCTACACCCTCTACCACCAGGGGCGCTACGAGCAGGCCGAGGCGCGCTTCGAGGAGTTCCTCGCCCAGAGCCCGGCCAGCGAGCTCTCGGACAACGCCCAGTACTGGATCGGTGCCGCCCGCTTTGCACGTGCCGACTATGCGGGCGCCCTCGCCGCCTTTCGCCGCACGGTGGAGCGCTACCCGGACGCCAACAAGGTCCCCGACGCGCTCTACAAGATGGGCCAGACGCTCGAGGAGCTGAAGCAGCCCGGGCAGGCCCGGGCGGTCTACGAGGAGCTGGTGCGACGGTTTCCCGACACCGCTGCCGCCACCCTGGCGGCGGAGCGGCAGGCGAAGCTGCCCCGCTGAGCGGGGCCTCCGGCGCCCTGTACCCCAGGTTCTTCAAGCTTTGCTTGAAGTGGTCGGGCCCAAAGCCTTGACAGGACGAGGCGGACTCGCTTACCGTTGAGTTGATTTCTGGTCACTTGCGCTGCCGCCGGGTGCTCGGAGGAGGTCTCGCCATGACGTGCCGTCATCGGAGTGGGCTCGCAGCAATCGCTCTCATCCTGTTCGGGGCGATGACGGCTGCGGCGGCGGATCAGCCACCGCGCACCCTGCACAAGGTCGGCGACCACTGGACCGCCTGGGATCCGCCGACCGACCTGCCGGCGGGGGAACAGACGTACACCATCGTGGCCGGCGACACGCTGTGGGCGATTGCCGGCAAGTACCTCAAGAACAGCTACCTGTGGCCGCAGCTGTGGGAGCGCAACCAGTACATCAAGGACGCCCACTGGATCTACCCCGGCGACCCGTTGCTGCTCGGGCCGACCGAGGTCGCCCCGGTCGAGCAGCTCACGGAGCAGGACCTCGGCGGGGCCGCGGCCACCCCCGGCGGTGCCGCGGGAGCGAACGGCGAGACTGCCGCTGGCCAGTCCGGATTGCGGGTCGACACCACGGTGGCGCCGCTGCAGCCACTCGGCAGCGAGGACGACATCTACTGCAGCGGGTACATCGGCGACATCGACGAGCAGTTCGGCTACCACCTCATCGGCTCGGAGTACGACGGCTTGTCGCCCACCCTCGCCGGCACCGGTACCGCGCGGCACCCCGTGCACGGCATCTACGGCAACGACACCGTCAAGTACAACCTCAGCGTCGGCGACATCGTCTACGTCGACGGCGGGATGGCGGCAGGCCTCTCGCCAGGGGTCCTCTACAGCATCGTCGGCCCGCGGGACGTGGTGCGCAACCCGGCCACCCACGACGTGGTGGGACGGGTCTACGAGTACCAGGGCCGCCTGCGATTGCTGACGGTGCAGGACGGGTTCGCCATCGCCGAGATCGTCCAGGCCTGCGGCAGCATCCTCGCCGGCGCCGGTCTCAAGCCCTTCGTTCCGGAGCCGGTGCCGCTGGGCCGGCGCACTGGCATGCGGCCGGCGAACACGCCGGTCAGCGCCGACGCGCTCGCCGACGCTCCGGTGATCCTGCGCGCCAAGGACGACATCGTCAGCATCGGCGAGGACCACGTCGTCTTCGTGAGCCTGGGAGCCGAGAGCGGCGCGGCGCCCGGCGACGTCTACACCATCTACCGCTCCAGCATCGCCGGCCATCCCCCGATCGTGCTCGGCGAGCTGGCGCTGCTGTCGGTGCACCCGCGTGGCTCGGTGGCGCGCGTCATCGCTTCGCGCTATCCGATCTACATCGGCGACCGCCTGGAACCCAAGTAGAGCGTCGAGCCCGCGTCGCGTAGGGCGTGCTAGACTCGCGCCCTTCTCCGGGACGACGCGGTGTGAGCGACCAGACTCTCAACGGCCATCTCTGCCGCTTGGTGGCAGAGCTCGTGCGGCAGGGGATCTCTCTCGAGCAGGCGAACCGCGAGTTCGAGCGGCAGTACCTGATCGCCGCCCTGCGCGCCCACGAAGGGAGTCTCGTCCGCTCCTCCTCGGCGCTCGGAATCCACCGCAACACCTTGCGCAACAAGATGGCCTCGCTGCGCATCGCGCCACAGGACGTGCTGCCCAAGCCCCGCCCGCGCCGCCGGGCTTCACCCCGCTGAGCCGTCACTGAAGGCGCCGGCGTGGGCGAGCTCGACGCCCTTGCCGCTGCGTTTCCGCCGCGGCCGGCACCGGAATTGCTGTGCGCGAAGGCGGAGATTCCTGCCTTCCATCCGCCACGGGTGCGGATGATGCCAAATTGACCCACCTCGTTCTGGATGCAAGCCATCACGGCCTCGAGGAGTTAGGGGCGATGGCCCGGCTAGGCGAGCACGGGGCTCGGCCAGGTGCCCCCGGAGGGAACGATGCACAAACGACCAAGATTTGGCGCCCTGGTGGCCGCCGGGGTGCTGCTGGTGCTCTTCTGGCCGGCCGGCGCCACTGCGCCGGCCGCACCGGCACTGTCTCTGCCGGTGCCCAGCAGAGAGCGACTCCGATGCTGGCCGAGCTGGCGCACTGGACGCGCGCCGGCAGCCATGACTTCCCCCTCTTCGGCGAGCGCCCGCTCTCGCTGCAGGTGCAGGACCGTCCGCGTGGCTTCTCCCTGTTCGACAACGAGCGCGACCGCGGCCGACACATGCTGCTCGCGACGCTGCCGTACGGGACGCTGATCGAGGAGGCGGCCGAGCGCTACCGCCTCGACAGCCTCCTACTCGCTGCCGTCATCCGCGCCGAGTCGGGATTCGACGCCGCGGCGATCTCGCCGCAAGGAGCGCAGGGTCTGATGCAGCTGATGCCGACGACGGCGATGAGCTATGGCGCGCCGCGACCCGAGGATCCGCGTGCCAACGTGCGGGCCGGAGCGCGCTACCTTCGTGAGCTGCTCGGCAGGTTCGACGACGACCTCGAGCTCGCTCTCGCCGCCTACAACGCCGGCCCCACCGCCGTGCGACGCTTCAGCGGCGTGCCGCCGTATCGCGAGACGCGGACCTACGTGGAGCGGGTCCTCACCCTCTACCTGGGCTACCACCGCACGCTGTGGCAGGAGGCCCAGCTCGATGAGCTGCTGGGAGATGAGCCGACAGTCGGCGGTGCGACGATGGAGGGAGCGGCGGAGCCGCCCGCCATTCCCTCAGGCGGAGGGACCGGGCTGGTCCTTGTCGGAAGCAGCGTCGTCCTGCCCGCCGCGCAGCCCCTGACGAAAATTGCGGATGCCCTGGCCGAGCCCCTTGCCCAGCTGTGGCAGACGCGAGTACCCGAAGATCAGCAGCACAATGGCCAGGATGATCAGCAGCTCGGGGACGCCCAAATTGAACATGGCTACCTCCGCGGCGACAGGCTGGCGAGGAGCGCGGCCTCGTCGCACACCGGCCGAGTCAGTCTACCAGATCGCCCAGGAACGCCTCCCACCCCGGCCGCAGGGCCGGACGCAGGGCGCGCAGCTCCGGGACCGCGCCGAACCAACGCCAGGCTCGAGCGAGCGTCGGAGCCACCAGCCTGAGGTGGCGGTCGAAGCCGCGGCGCGCGAAGTCGCAGTAGTTGCCCACCGCCTTGATCGAGCGTTGCACGACCGCGCGCCGGTAGTCGAGGGCGCCACCGGCGCCCGGCAGCAGGGCCGCCACCAGCTCCTCTTCCAGCCACGCCGGCGGGAAGAGGCTGTCGTTGAGCAGCGAGGCGAGGTCGTAGGCGGGAGGACCGAGGCGCAGGTCCTGGTGGTCGAGCACCAGCAGCCGGCACGCGGGCTCGCGGTCGTCCCGCAGCATCAGGTTGCGCGGCATGAAGTCGCGATGGCAGGGGACCGCGCGCTCGCCACTGCCGAGCTCGTCGCAGAGAGCATCGAGGGCGCCGCTGAACGCCGCGGCGGTGTCGGCGTCGCCGACCAGGTTCTGCGGCACCAGGAAGAGGTCCCAGGTCTTGCGTAGCTCCCAGCGCAACAGAGCGGTGTCGAGCGCTGGGTTGAGGGAGCGCACGCGCTCGCAGGGGAGGTCTCGAATGCGCTGCAGGAAGCTCGCCGCCAACCGGTAGATGGGCGCCAACGCGTGCCACGCGGACGCCGCCTGGTCGTAGAGCGTGCGATCGCCGGCGTCCTCGAGCAGCATCAGCCCGCGTCGACAGTCGGTGGCGCGCACCACTGGCACCGGTACGCCGGCCCCGCTGAGCAGTGCGGTGGTGAGACAGAACCGGCGGCAGCCCGGGCGCAGCTTCACCGGGTAGTAGGCGACCACCGCGCTGCCGCCTCCCGTGAGGCGAGCGCGAAAGTAGCGCCGCAGGGAAATGTCGCCGGTGAGCGCATCGAGACCATCGACGGCGAGTCCCCGCGCCGCGAGCCAGCGGCCGATCGACGACAGCGGCGACGACGGCCTGCTGGTGCTCATGGCGCCCGGTTTCTACACCGGCTCGCCGGCGTCGTCCAGCCCTGCGCACGTGGTTTGACAGGTGCGGGGCCGGGGGTTAATCTGCCTCCGAGTCGCCCCAATGAGCTCTCTTTTCCGCGTGAGGTCGTAACTGGAGGACCGTCGGTCGTTGCTCAACGAGCGCCTGCAGCAGATGCTCTCGGAGTTCCGCAAGGCCCTCTACGAGGCGATCTCGGACTCCACGGACGTGCATCGCACCTGGCGCCAGTTGCGCGAGGAAGGCTACTCGCTCTACCTGCTGGTGGACTGCAAGAAGCAGGATAGCCTGGAGGCAGGCGAGCGCGGTCGGCTGCCGCTGCCTCCCCAGGAGCCGGTGTTCCAGATCAACGGTCCGGACCTCTCCTTCCTCAAGTCGATCGGCATCGATCCCACGCGTCGCCGGCGGCGGTGAGGGACGAGCGGCCCGACCTGCTGGGGCTACCGCGCGGCGAGCTCGCCGTGCTGCTCGCCCCCCTCGTCGACCGTCCGTATCGCATCGAGCAGGTCTACGCGGCGCTCTACGAGCAAGGGGTGACCGACTTCGACGCCATCACCGAGCTCACGCGTCCGCTGCGCGAGGAGCTCGCGGCTCGCTTCCGCATCGGCCTGCCGACGGTCGACACCCGCCACCAGTCGCGCGACGGCACGACCAAGTACCTCTTCCGTCTCGGCGATGGTGCCACCGTCGAGGCCGTCGACATCCCCGATGGTGGGCGCCGGACGTTCTGCATCTCGAGCCAGGCCGGCTGTGCGATGGGCTGCCGCTTCTGCGTCACCGGCTTCTGGGGCGCCGGGCGCGACCTCAGCGCCGGTGAGATCGTCGGCCAGGTGCTGGCGATGGCTGGTCGGCTCGCGGCGCAGCAGAGCCTCAACCTGGTGTTCATGGGCATGGGCGAGCCGCTGCTCAACCTCGACGCCGTCGGAGCCGCCATCGACGTGCTCGGCGAGTGGATCTCGCGGCGCCGCATCACCGTCTCCACCGTTGGCGTGGTGCCGGGGATCCGGCAGCTCGCCGGCTGGCCGCGGAGGCCCAACCTCGCCGTCTCGCTCCACGCGCCCGACGACGAGCGCCGCACTGCGCTGATGCCCGTCAACCGCAGCTATCCGCTCGCCGAGCTGATGGCAGCGCTGCGCGACTTCCCTCTCGAACGCGGGCGCCGCCTCACCTTCGAGTACCTGTTGATCGCCGACTGCAACGACGCTGCCGGTGATGCCGACGCGCTGGTGGGGCTGCTCGCCCGCTGCGGTCTGCGGGGGCGGGCCAAGGTCAACCTGATCCCCGTCAACCCCGATCCGCTGCTCGGCGAGCTCATGGTGCCACCCTCGGCCGAGCGCGTTGCCGCCTTCTGTCAGCGGCTGCGCACCGGCGGGATGGTGGCGACCGTCCGCCGGCGCCGCGGCGACGACGTCGGCGCCGCCTGCGGTCAGCTGCGCGCCTTCGGCCGCGATCCGCGCGGCTTCCGGCGCAGCAACCTCTCCTGGTGAGGGCGCCTCAACGCGCCCACACGAAGGCGATGTTGCGCCCCGCTCTCGCTCCGTCGCGTCGGAAGCTCCACAGCAGCTCGGGGTGGCAGCGGGTGCAGGGGCCGACCAGGCGCACGTCGGAGACGCCGGCGCCCAGCAGCTGCAGCACCACGGCGCGGCGGAGGTCGAGGTGCGGCCGCCCGCGTGAGCCCGCGCCGACGACCTCGGCGCCGCTCGCCGCCACCACGTCCATCGCCACCTCCGGCCCCACCTCGTAGCAGCATGGCCCGATCGCGGGGCCGATCCAGGCGACGCTCCGTTGCGTCGTGGCGGGCGCTCCCGCAGCCTCCCGCAGCCGCGCCAGGGCCGCCGGCACGACGCCGCCGACGATCCCGCGCCAGCCGGCGTGAGCCGCTGCGACGCGAAGCGTCGTGCCGGCGAGGTGGGCGAGCAGCACCGGCACGCAGTCGGCGGTGATCACCGACAGCGCCAGGGCCTGGGCAGCGGAGACGAGGGCATCCCCTTCCCCGTGGAAGCCCGCGGAGCACGCCGCCACCACCCGCGCCGAGTGCACCTGGCGCAGTGCCGCCACCGGCGGCGCCGACGGCTCCACGCGGGCGAGGGTGTCCTGCCGCGAGCGCTCGAGGCCGCGGCCGACGAATCGCACCTCGACTCCCAGCTCGGCGTCGCTCCACAGCGGGTAGCCACCGGCATCGCGCTGCGGGCCGGCGGCGGAGGTGACGGGCCCCGCGGGCATGGCCGCGAACGCTAGCACGGCGGCCCGAGCGCACGGAGGGTAAACTAGAGGCGCCCCACCATCGACGCCAGCGACTCCAGGGATGATCCACTTCTACCGGGTGAGCAAGCACTACCCCGGGGGGCAACGCGCCCTCGACGACGTCAGCTTCCAGATCGAGCGCGGCGAGTTCGCCCTGCTCACCGGGCCCAGCGGCGCCGGCAAGACGACGTTGCTGCGGCTCATCTTCCGCCAGGAGGTCCCCACCGCCGGGCAGATCCTCGTCAATGGGCGCAACGTCGCCTCGTTGCCGCGGCGGAAGATTCCCTTCCTCCGCCGCACCATGGGGGTCGTCTTTCAGGACTTCCGCCTCATCCCGCGAAAGACCGTGTTCGAGAACGTGTGCTACCTGCCGCGGGTGCTCGGGCTCGACCGCCAGCGCCAGAAGCGCCTCGCACACGACACGCTGCGCCGAGTGGGGCTGGCGCACCGCATGAAGGCGTTCCCGCTCGAGCTCTCGGGCGGCGAGCAGCAGCGCGTGTCGATCGCGCGTGCGCTCATCAACCAGCCCGAGATCCTCGTTGCCGACGAACCCACTGGCAACCTCGACCCCGAGATGGCCCGGGAGATCTTCGAGCTCTTCCTCGAGATCAATCGGCGCGGCACCACCGTGCTCATCGCCACTCACGACGCCCGCCTGCTCGAACGGCTCGACAAGCGGGTGCTGGGGTTGCGTGCCGGTCAGTTGCAGGAGGACTCGGCGGTGAGCCTGGCCGCCGTGCGGCCACTGTCCGAAGCCGTCGGCGGGTAGAGCGGTGGCGGTCCACCGCGCCTTCGTCTATTTCTTCCGCGAGGCCGCCGTCAACCTCGCTCGCAGCTGGAAGATCAGCCTGGTCGCGGTGTCGACCATCGCCGTCTCGCTGTTCATCGGCGGCGCTCTGCTGCTGCTACTCGGCAACATCGAGCGCTTGATCGCCGGCTGGCGGAGCGAGGCCAAGGTGATCGTCTACCTGCGCCCGGGAGTGCCGCCCGAGCGGGCCGAGGGAGTGCTCGACGAGCTGCGGCGGCCGCCGTGGGTGCGCGGTGTGGCGACGGTGAGCGCGGCGCAGGCCCGGAAGCGCTTCGAGCGCTACTTCCCGAGCGTCGCCGACCTCGTCCACGGCTGGCAGGACGAGCCGCTGCCGGCCTCGTTCGAGGTCGCCTTCGACCCCGCTCGGGTCGAGTCAGCCGCCTTCGACGCCTGGTTGCGACGGCTCCGCGAGGCGCCGCCGGTGGGAATGGTGGACGACGACCGCGACTGGGTGCGCCAGCTCGAGGCGGCGCTGGAGGTGATCGGCGCCGTCGGTCTGGCGCTGGTGGCGGTGCTCATGCTCGCCGCTGTGTTCACCATCGCGAGCGTCATCCGACTGACCGCGTACCTCTACCGCGACGAGATCGGCATCATGCGGCTGGTGGGGGCGACCGAGCTCTTCATCCGCGGGCCGTTCTACGTCGAGGGTCTGCTGCAGGGGCTGCTCGGCGGCACGCTGGCGGTGAGCAGCCTCTACGGTACCTACCGTCTGCTGGTGCCCCATACCCCGCGCAGCTGGCTCGCCGGTGCCCTCACCAGCAGCTTCCTTGCCCCGCGCGACCAGGTGTTGCTGGTGGCGCTCGGTGCGCTCGCCGGCGTCGTCGGTGCCGTCTCCTCGCTGCGACGCGAGGAGGTGTGACGGCAGGCGAGGCCGCCATCGTCAGTGGTAGGACTTGACGGAGACGTGCGCCTCGAAGCCGCCTGACGGGCGCAGCGAGTGGGCGACGATGCCGGTGAGCAAGAACGAGTAGTCGCGGAACCGTACTGCCGCCTCGAAGCCGAGGCCGGAGTCGAGGGCGTAGTTGGCGAAGTCGCCGTAGATGTGGCGGTCGAATCCGGCGTTTCCCACGCCTGTATAGAAGACGCCGTAGATCGACTCCCAGCGCAGCTTGAGCGCCTGCCGCTCCTGCTCATCGAACCAGGGGACGAACAGCTCGCTGGTGCCGTAGAGGATTTCGGTGCCGCGGCGAGTCTCGCTGAGGCCCTTGAGCGCGTTGCGGCTGTCGAGCCGGAAGAGCTCGGTCTGCGGGATGCCGAAGCGATCCCCCTCGAAGTCCAGCTCGCCTTCGCGGATCCGCACCCGATGCGGAAACGTGCCGCCGTGCAGCCGGGTCACCAGGAACGTCTGCCGCGGCAGGTCGAAGCGCTTGAGCGCGTCGAGCTCGATCTTGAGGTAGTCGAAGTCTCCCCACAGGTAGTCGAAGCCCCAGGTGGCGGCGCCGGTGATGCCGGCGCCCCAGGGGCCGATACGCCGGTGGGCGGTGAGCAGTTGCTGGACCTCGGCTCGATTCTCGCCGACCACCGCGTTGGAGCGGGGATCGTCTGGAGTGCCGAACTGGTGGCCGAGGCGCACGAACGTGTTGGTGCGGTTGCTGGTGAGCGCGAGTTCCTTCTTGTTCGAGCTGATGCGGTCGACCTCGGCGAGCAGGAAGCTGCGGCTGTAGTAGTCCCACGGCTGCTCGATCAGGAAAAGAGTGCCGCGGGTGCGGAAGAAGTCATTGGAGAGCTGCTCGACGCCGGCGAACTCGATGGCGTCGAAGAGGCCGAGGCGATAGGTCCGCCGGTAGCCGTAGTAGCGATAGCGGAGGAAGGCGGTGATGTCTCCCTTGACGAAGTTGTACTTCACCTGCCCCTCGAAGAAGGCGTTGCGCAACGGGCGGTCGAGGCGAAGGTCGAGGTCGCCCTCGGGGAAGTAGACGTCGAGCTTCGGCCAGACGTGCTCCTCCTGGTCGCGCCGTTCCGCCGCGGAGGGCTCGCCCGCGGGTGCGGGAGCGGCAGGGGACGCCACCGGTGATGGCTCCACCGCCGGCGTCGGAGGCACCGGCAGGGGCAGCCCCCACGCGGCACTACCAGCAGAGGCCGTCAGGGCCAGCACGAAGAGGCTCGGCCCTCGACGCCAAGCTGGCTTGCCGGGCATGCGGCACACCGGGATCGGGGCTGGCGAGCGGCGCGCCGCGCCCCGCCTCAAGCGACGGCAAGGAACTGCTGCACGCGAGTGAGGAACGACTTCGCCTGGTTCGGCCCCAGCGCTGAGGAGATCGTCTTTTCCTCGGCGCGGATGAGATCGAGGATGGCGTCGACGCCGCGCCCCGCCTCGAACTCGGCGCGCGAGAGGCGGTACACGTTGTCGAGCTCGTAGGCCTTGTCGTGGTTGGAGAGCAGCTGGCGAGCCTGCTGGTGAATGCGGTCGGCGAGCCCGGTGAGGTCGCTCTCCGACATCCCCTGCAAGCGGTCGGTGTGGAGCTTGGCGAGATCCTCCTTGAGCTCGACCAGCCCGGAGGTGATCAGGCCGTAGAGGATCTTGCAGGTCTCGAAGGGGCTGGTGCCGAGGCCGACGGCGATCTCCTCGATCGAGCGCCGCTCGTCGATCTTGCAGATGAGCGCCCACTCCTGCGGGGTGAAGGAGACCGAGGTGTTGGAGCTCTTCTGAGTGAAGACGGGCACCAGGCGGGTCGAGGCGATGCGCTTGGAGAGCACCTGCCACTCGTCGATGCGGCGCGCCGCCTCCATCAACAGGTTGGTGTTGGACTTCTGGATCGACAGCGCGGGCGCCGGCTGGCCGGGCGTGAACACGAACTCGCCCTGCGGCCAGATGGCGAGGTCGTACACCGCCTCCTCACCGACCAGGTCGCCCACCTGCGCGTGCACGATCTGCCCATCCTGCAGGTAGATGAAGCCCGCCTCGGTGCCGTTCTTGAGGGTGAAGACGCCGGTCTTGCCCGACACCGACACCAGCTGAATGATGTCGGGGAGCGGCAGCTCCTTGAGCGAACCCTGGAATGCCATGCGAGATTAATGGATCCCGAATCGGATCAGCAGATTGTAGTACACCGCTGCGGTCCCCTTGCGACCTGCCCGCCTGCCGCGAGCCCGCCCCATTCCTCTTCCGGCGACAGCTCGGCATGTTAACACCGCGGACGAGCCCTTTTTCCTCAGCTCCTTGCCCCCGCCGCCGCGGTGGCCCGCCGCAGCGGGCGGCGAGCGGCGAAGCACAGTGCCACCGCCAATGCGTCGGCGGCATCTG
Source organism: Thermoanaerobaculia bacterium (assembly GCA_963837455.1). GTDB lineage: Bacteria > Acidobacteriota > Thermoanaerobaculia > Multivoradales > JAIOJS01 > DASYQD01. Next base: position 2,336,394 of record CAWINM010000001.1, read on the forward strand.
GACGCAGGGCTCCGGCGCCGGGCAACAGCATGGCGACCATGCGGGAGACCTGAACCTTGCCGGCGCGGCCGTTGCCGGTCACGGCGCTCTTGACCTCGGCTGGCGAGTACTCCTCGATCGCCACCTCGCGCGCGGCGAGGGTGGCGAGCAGCGCGCCGCGCGCCTGCGCGAGCACGATCAGTGAGCGCGAATTGACGCCGTGGAAGGGCTCCTCGAGAACTGCCACCGCCGGGCGCCAGCGATCGACCAGCGCGCCGAGCTCGCTGGCGAGCCGTCCCAGGCGGTAGGGAAGCGCGGCCTCCCCTGGCGGCTCGATGCAGCCGCAGGCGAGAAGCCGACAGCGTGGCCCGGCGACCTCGACGCACCCCCATCCGGTGGTGCGGCTGCCAGGATCGAGGCCCAGCACGCGCAGCGGATCGCTCGCCTCGCTCGTCATCGGGACCGCCCTCGATCATAGCCGACGCCGGTGCGTCGCGGCGGCGGCCGAGGGACGCGTAGCGACGCCGTTGCAGGCGTTTGCATTGACTGCGCTGGCGGCGGGTGCTACAAAGAGGAACCATTTTCAGCTTGGAGTCAGCCCCATGTCCCTGATCCTCGTCATCGAGCAGGAAGCTCCGTACGCCGAGCGGATCAAGGGCGCGCTCACCGCCGAGGGGTGGACGGTGGAAGTGGTCGACGGTCGCGAGGCGGCGGTGGCGGCGGCAGCCAACGGCGCGCCCGACCTGGTGCTGGTGAGCACCGCCGCGCCGGGAGCTGACGAGGTGTTGCGGTCGTTCGCGCGCGCACATGGCGGACCAGGCGCGATGGCGCTGACGGCAGCCGGTGCCGCCACCCCTGCGGGCGCCGACGGCGCTCTCTCCAAACCTTTCACCGACGAGCAGCTGCGTGTGTCCGTGCGCCGCTGTCTCTCACGCGGCCAGAAGGCAGCCGCCGAGGCGGCAGCCGCGAGGGCAGCCTCCGCGGGGGCGCAGCTCACTTCCCAGGATCTCTTCGGCGACCTGCTGGCCGAGGTCGAAGAGGAGGCGTTGCGGGCGGCGCGGCCGGCGCCGGCGCGTCCCGAGCCCGATATCGACAAGCAGCTGCAGCAGACGCTGTCGGGCGTCCTGGATGCGAGTGCCCGTCCGGCAGCCAGGCCGGCGTCGGCGGCCCCCGCGACGCCCCACTCGGACCCCGCGCCGCAGCCGACACCCATCGCGCCTGCTGTTGCCGCCCCGACTACGGCCGCCGCCTCGGCGTCGCCGCCCGTCGCGGCCCCACCGCCCCCGGCGCCCAAGCCGGCACAGCCTTCCCGACCCGCCGCTGCGGCCCGCGCCCGCGCGGCGGATGCCGCGAGCGGGGAGATCGACGTGCTGCTCAGCCAGACGCTGTCCGGTCTCGGCGTGGCGACGCGTCCGCGCCGGGCGGCGCCCCATCCGGCCGCCGCGCCCAAGGCTGAGATGCCACCCGCGGCCGTGCCCGCGGCAGCCCACGAGGAGCCCCCCGGGGCCCAGGCCGTGGTGGTCGAGACGCCCGAGGCGGAGCCGCCCAAGCTCGAGCCCGCGGCGGCCGCCGCGGTGCCGCCCGAGCCGCCTCGTCGCGAGCGCGGCCGTCGCCCGGCCGAGGTGCCTCCGCCGGTGGTCGTGTTCTCTCCCGTCCCCGACCTGCCGCCGCCAACGGGGGGCTTCGCCACCGTGCGTGTCGAGACCGCACGGCCGGTCCCGCCCGACCAGTTCGGGCAGTACTCGTTGCTCGATCGCGTCGCGGTGGGCGGCATGGCCGAGGTGTGGAAGGCGCGCATGAAGGGGGTCGAGGGCTTCCAGAAGACGGTGGCGATCAAGAAGATCCTGCCCCACCTCACCGACAGCGTCGACTTCGTCACCATGTTCATCGACGAGGCCAAGCTGGCGGCCCAGCTCAACCACCCCAACATCATCCACATCTACGACCTCGGCAAGCTCGAGGACGACTACTACATAGCCATGGAGTACGTGGAGGGGAGGGACCTGCGGTCCATCCTCAACACCGCCAGGCGGCGCGAGCAGCCGCTGCCGACCGGCCTCGCACTGCTCATCGCGGCGCGTCTCGCCAGCGCCCTCGACTATGCGCACCGCAAGCGCGACTTCGACAACCGTGAGCTCGGGCTCGTGCATCGCGACGTGTCGCCGCAGAACGTGCTGATCAGCTACGAGGGTGACATCAAGCTCTGCGACTTCGGCATCGTCAAGGCGGTGGCCAAGGCGAGCAAGACGCAGATGGGCGCGCTCAAGGGGAAGCTGCAGTACATGTCCCCCGAGCAGGCGTGGGGGCGGGTCGTCGACGCGCGCTCGGACATCTTCTCCCTCGGCGCGGTGCTGTTCGAGATGCTCACCGGTCGCCGCCTGTTCGCCGGCGAGAGCGAGATCTCCGTGCTCGAGGCCGTTCGCGAGTGCCGCGTGCAGTCGGTGCGCGAGGTCGAGCCCGGCACCTCCGAGGCGGTCGATGCCATCGTGCGGCGCGCCCTCGCCAAGGACCCCGACGACCGCTACCAGACCGCCGGCGAGATGCAGAAGGAGCTCGAGAGCGTCCTCTACACCTTCAAGCCGACTCCCAGCCAGGAAGAGCTCGGCGCGCACATGCGACGCCTCTTCAGCGAAGAGTTGGGTGAGACGGGAGCCACCGACGGCAAGGCGGTGGGTTCGGCGGCCTCGGTGCCGAGCCCCGGGGCCGAAGTCCCGGCGGTGGCGCCGGTCGGTGGCCTACAGGAGGGCGGCGAAGGGGGGCGCAAGCGTCCGTGGCTGGTGCCCGTTGCGGCAGTGCTGGTGCTCGGCGTCGTCGGAGTCGTCTTCTGGCTGACTCGTGGCGGCTTCGCTCCCACCGGCGCCGCCGATCGGGCCGCTGCCGCCGCGGCGCCGGCGGCCGCGCCGGCGCCGGCCGCCTCCGCGCCGGTTGTCCCGGCGCCGACGCCGCTGCCTGCCGCGGCGCCTGCCGACACCGCCGAGATGCAGCGGTTGGTGCAGCAACAGCTGCAGGCGAAGGAAGAGCAGCTCAAGCAGCAGCTCGAGGAGCAGCGACGCCAGATCGCCGCCCAGCTCAAGAGCGAGCCGGCGCCGAGCGCTGCCTCCTCTCTCAAACCGTCGCCCACGCAAGTCGCTGCGGTCACGCTGCCGCAGCCCTCTACGGCCCCGACGCAGATCGTCGAAGAGCCGCCGGCAGCGCCTCCAGAAGCCGAGACGGCGGCGGCCGAGGTGGCCTCCGCTGTGCCCGAGCCGAGCGCCGCGCCGGCGCCTATCGCCGCCGTTCCGGTGGCCCCTCCCCCGCCTCCCAAGCCCGCCATCAACGAAGGCGACCTCGTCGAGCCCGGCACTCCCGGGCTGACTCCGCCGGCGTTTGTCAGCGTCGAGAAACCGGAGTATCCTGCGCTCGCCAAGCGCTTCGGCGTGCAAGGCGTGGTGGTGGTTTCGGTCCTGGTCAACGAGCGGGGAGCGGTCGAGCAGGCGCGCATCGTCAAGGGGGTCGCCCAGAAGGTGGGGATCAACGAGGCGGCGCTGGCGGCGGCTCGGAGCGCTCGGTACCGGCCAGCCACCGTCGGTGGCGTGCGCGTCAAGACCTGGGCGAATCTCAGCATTCCGTTCAAGCTCTGAGGGAGGAGCTCTGCGATGTCGACCCTGAGCGATCAGCAACGCAAGTTCTACGAGAACACCCTGCAGGTGACCAAGCAGGAGATCAACGACCTCGATCGGCAGATCGAGGAAGAGCTGGCCAAGGTCAAGGAGCGGCTGGCCCAGCTGCAGAATGGCAAGAAGGCGGCGCGACAGATGTACGATGCAGCTTGCTTGCGTCTCGAGATCCCCAACGACCTCGCCGAAGAGGAAGGCGCCGAGGCCGAGGTCTGAGCGCTCCTGCAGCGGCCCCCCCTCGCGCTGCCGCCGACCAGGACGAGGGGCGCCGCGCGGCTCTGTGATGGCCTGGTTCCGCAAAGAGAGGAAGCCAAAGGCGGTGCGGCGCGGCCGCACCGGAAGCCCCATTCCCGAGGGGCTGTGGACCAAGTGCGAGGGGTGCAAGGAAGCGATCTTCAGCCGCGAGCTGGAGAAGAGCCTCCAGGTCTGTCCCAAGTGTGGCTACCACTTCCGGATCGACTCGGCAGCGCGCATTCGCCTGTTGCTCGACGAGGAGAGCCCGCGCGAGCTGCTTGCCGCCCTGCGCCCGACCGATCCGCTCGGCTTCGTCGACTCCAAGCGCTACCGCGATCGGCTCAAGGTCTACCAGCAGGAGGTGGGAGTCAGGGACGCGGTGGTCGTCGTGGAGGGCCACCTCGATGGGCAGGAGGTGTTGCTGGCGGCGATGGAGTACCGCTTCATGGGCGGCTCGATGGGGTCGGTGGTGGGAGAGAAGATCGCCCGCGCCGCCGAGATCGCCGCCGAGCGCCGCGTGCCGTTGCTGGTGGTGTCGGCCTCGGGCGGCGCGCGCATGCAGGAAGGCATCCTGTCGCTGATGCAGATGGCGAAGATCTCGGCCGCGCTGGCGCGCTTGCGCGCCCGGGCGCGTGCCGTACATCTCCGTGCTCACCGATCCGACCACCGGCGGCGTCACCGCCTCCTTCGCCATGCTCGGCGACCTCAACATCGCCGAGCCCGGAGCCCTGATCGGTTTCGCCGGGCCGCGGGTCATCGAGCAGACCATCCGCCAGGAGCTGCCGGAGGGGTTCCAGCGCAGCGAGTTCCTGCTCGAGCACGGCTTTCTCGACATGGTGGTGCCGCGTCACGAGCTCAAGGCGACGCTGGCCCGCTGTCTGCGCCACCTGCACGCCGCCTAGCCCTCGCCTCGTGGCGATGATCGGGAGGTAACATCCCTCCCCGGCTCGGGTGAACGCGCCGCTGCGCTCGGGCCGTCAGACGGTGTGCCATGCGTTCCGCAGACGCCATCCTCGCCCGGCTCGAGCCGCTGGGCATGCGCCTCGACCTGGCGCCATTCCGGCGGCTGCTGTCGCTGCTCGGAGAGCCGCAGCGGGTGTTGCCGGCGGTGCTGGTGGCGGGGACCAACGGCAAGGGGTCGACGGCGGCGCTGCTCGCCGCCATCGGCTGCGCCGCCGGGTACCGCACCGGCCTCTACACCTCGCCTCACCTCGAAGAGCCGCGCGAGCGCATTCGCATCGACGGCCTCTCTCTCGCAACTCTCGAGCTCGATCGGCTGCTGGAATCGGTGATCGTGGTGGCGGGCGACGCGCTGCCAACGCCCTTCGAAGCGTTGACCGCGGCGGCCTGCATGGCATTCGCAGAGGACGGCGTGGAGCTCGCGGTGCTCGAGGTTGGCCTCGGCGGCCGTCTCGACGCCACCAACGCCGTCGAGCCGCTGCTCTCGGTGGTGACGCCGATCGCCCTCGACCACCAGGCGCAGCTCGGCGGCACGTTGGCGGCGATCGCCGCCGAGAAGGCGGGCGTCTTCCGCCGCGACCGCCCGGCGCTCGCCTGGGGCGGCGATGCGGAGTCGACGGCGGCGCTGCGGGCGGCAGCGGATGCCTGCGGTGCCGGGCTCAAGCTCGGCGTCGAGGCGGTCGAGATCGAGGGCGGGGGCGCCGACGGCGACGGTGGACAGCGTCTCGACCTGCGGACCGCGACCGCTGCCTACCGGCTGCGGCTGCCGCTCGCCGGCCGCCACCAGCAGCGCAATCTGGCGCTCGCCGTGCTGGCGGCGGAGCGTCTCGCGTCTCTGGGGCTTCCGCGCATCGACGGCGAGGCCATCGCCAGCGGGGTCGCCGGGTGCCGCTGGCCGGGGCGGCTCGAGGCGGTGGAGATGCCGTCGGGCCAGACCGTGCTGCTCGATGGCGCGCACAACCTGGCCGCCATCGCCGCGCTTGCCGAGCACCTCGGCGACCGCTACGGCGCCTGGGATCTCGTCTTCGGCACTCTTGCCGACAAGGACGCCGTGGGGATGGCCGCCCTGCTGGCGCCGCTGGCGCGACGGATCTTCCTCGCCCCTCCCGAGTCGCCGCGCGCGATGCCGCTCGCCGCGCTCGCGGCGGTGCCCGCGCTCGCCGCTGCCATGCCGACCTCGGGAGTGGGCCCGGCACTCGAGCGGGCGCTCGGTGACGGCGCCCCGGTGGTGGTGGCTGCCGGCTCTCTCTACCTCGTTGGCGAGGCGCGCCGCTGGCTGCAGCGGCGCCACGGAGTGCCGCCACCGGCGGCCGAGGTGCCGACCTGGGAGCGCGGCGCCGGCGACGCGGTCCGTGGCGGAGCGTGACCGTCACGGAGAGGCGCCGCGGGGGAGCGCATGCCTCGCGAGTTGTTCTGCGGCGCCTCTTCCGCGGTGCCGTTCGCCGGTGCGCGCCAGCGGAGCGTCGGGGAGATGCCGTCGCAGGCCCGCGGCTAGCTCAGGGGGTCGTAGAGCGGAAACTGCAGGCAGAGGCGGCGCACCTGGTCCGCTACCGCGGCACTGCTGTGCTCGCTCTCGGCATCGGCGAGCGCCTCGGCGATGAGGTCGCCGATGCGGTCCATCTCCGCTCCACCCATGCCGCGGGTGGTGACGGCGGGGGTGCCGATGCGCACGCCGGAGGCCACCAGCGGCGGGTTGCGGTCGTAGGGGATGGTGTTCTTGTTGACAGTGATGCGAGCGCGCTCGAGCGCCTTCTCGGCGTCCTTGCCGGTCAGCCCGCGCGCCGCCACGTCGACGAGGAAGACGTGGTTGTCGGTGCCGCCGGAGACGATGCGGAAGCCGCGCCCGCCGAGGCGTGCGCCAGCGCGCTCGGCGTTGGCGACGATCTGCCGCTGGTAGCTGCGCGAACTCCGGCGCCGCCGCCTCCTTGAAGGCCACCGCCTTGGCGGCGATGACGTGCATGAGCGGGCCGCCCTGGATGCCGGGGAAGACGGCGCGATCGAGGTCCTTGGCGTGCCGCTGCTTGCACAGGACCATGCCGCCGCGCGGGCCGCGCAGCGTCTTGTGCGTGGTGGTGGTGACGAAGTCGGCGTGCGGCACCGGCGAGGGGTGGAGGCCGGCGGCCACCAGCCCGGCGATGTGGGCGATGTCGGCCATCAGCAGCGCGCCGACCTGCGTCGGCGATGGCGCGGAAGCGCGCGAAGTCGATCGTGCGCGGGTAGGCGCTGGCGCCGGCGACGATCAGCTTCGGCCGGTGCTCCCTGCGCGAGCGCCGCGATCGCGTCGTAGTCGATGCGCTCGCTGTCGCGATCGACGCCGTAGGCGACGACCTTGAAGAGCGTGCCGGAGAAGTTGAGCGGCGATGGCCGTGCGTGAGGTGCCCGCCGTGGGCGAGGTCCATCGCCAGCAGCGTGTCGCCGGGCTGCAGGCAGCGCGAAGTAGACCGCCATGTTGGCCTGCGCGCCCGAGTGCGGCTGCACGTTGGCGTGCTCGCGCGCCGAAGAGCGCCTTGGCGCGGTCGATCGCCAGCTGCTCGACGACGTCGACGAACTCGCAGCCGCCGTAGTAGCGCTTGCCCGGGTAGCCCTCGGCGTACTTGTTGGTGAGCACCGAGCCCATGCGCCTCGAGCACCGCCGCGGCTGACGTAGTTCTCCGAGGCGATCAGCTCGAGCCCGTCGTGCTGGCGGCTGGCGCTCGCGGGCGATGGTGTCCCAGATCTCCGGGTCGGCGGCCTCGAGGTTGCGGCTGTCGAGCATCGGGGTCAGGGGTTCGGTGGGGCGGGTGCGCGCGTCGGCGGCAGGCCCGACGCGCTCAGTCTTGCGGCGCCTCCGGGGTGGGCTTGGCCTCCTCGCGCTTCCTTCCGCCGCTCTTCTTGGCGGCCGGCTTCTTGGCCGTCTTTGCCTTCTCCTGCGCCTCCGCCCGGGCGGCGCTGCGGCGGCGTTGCAGCCGCTTGGCACGGCGCTGGCGGCGCCGTTTCAGCTCGCGATCTTTCTCACGCATGGTGCAACCTCTCGCATGTGGGGAGTGAATGCATGTCGGCGCGACAGCTTGTCGCAGCCCCGGTGCCAGGTCAAGGCGGCGGCGTTGTGGCCCCACCCTGGGCGCGCCAGCCCGGCACCCACGCTTCGATGCCGCTCTTGGGCCACTCTGTCTGCACGCCGAGGAGGTCAGCCAGCAGGCGCGGCACCCCGCGCAACTCGGGCTCCCCAGGCACGCGTTGGGAGCTCAAACCGCTGGCGGCAGCGATGAACAGCGCTGGATCGTGCTCCAGCGCGGAGCGGATGCCGTGATCCGACATCACCACCAGGACGTCGTTGGCATCGAGCGCCTGGTAGAGCTGGCGAAGGCGCAGGTCCATGTGAGCCTGGCTTGGCGATGCTGCGCACTGCCACCGCCGTGAAGGAGGGCACGCTCGAGAGGACGGCGCGCACGCCGTTGCCGGCGAGGGCATCGAAAGTCGGTAGGTCGCCACGGGCGCGTCCGAGGTCGACGAATCGCCAATTGGCGCAGTCCAGGATGACCACGAACAGCCGGTTGCCGCCGCTCGCCGGCCGCTGGTGAAGTGGCGCCATGGATGTCGAGCTGGAGGTCGCCAACGCACGCGCCACGACGGTGGCGACCGCGGTGCCGTCGGCACTCGGCCGTGCAGCTCCCGATCCGCGAAGATGACCGTCGCCGTCGCGCAGCACCCAGTGCAAGGGCCAGGTGTCGGTAGGGCGTGCGACCACCACTCGTCCCGAGGGCGGAACCGGCAGGCTGAGGTAGGGCATGTCGTGCGGGGCTGCCGGCGGAGGCGAGACGAGCAGACGCATCCCGGGTTGCGGCGAGGTGACGCGGAGTCTCGATCGCGCCCGCACGAGCCGTAGCCAGCTCTGCCGCGCTTCCTCGCTCTTGCGCCGAGTGCAGGAAGCTAGTCGGCCGGTGCCCGCCGACAACCGGCGGCGAGCAACGCCGCGGCGAGCCACCAGCCGACGTGCAAGGAGCGGAGCCGGCAGGACCGAGCTCGACTCGCGTGGCGCGTCCTGCCAGTCCGGGCAGTCACAGCGGCATGTTGCCGTGCTTCTTGGGTGGCGTGCCGACCCGCTTGCCCCGCAGCTGGCGCAGCGCCCGGGCGATCTGGGGCCGCGTCTGGCGGGGGGCGATCACCTCGTCGACGAAGCCGAGCTCGGCCGCCTTGTAGGGGTTGGCGAACTTGTCGCGGTAGTCGCGCGACCAGCGGGCCCGCCGCGCCGGCGGGATCGCCTGCCGCGGCTGATCTCGCGGCGGTAGACGATGTTGACTGCGCCCTCCGGCCCCATCACGGCGATCTCGGCGGTCGGGTACGCGAGGTTGACGTCGGCGCGAATGTGCTTGGACGCCATCACGTCGTAGGCGCCGCCGTAGGCCTTGCGGGTGATGACCGTGAGCTTGGCACGGTGGCCTCGGCGTAGGCGTACAGCAGCTTGGCGCCGTGCTTGATGATGCCGCCGTACTCCTGCTCGGTGCCCGGCAGGAAGCCCGGGCACGTCGTCGAAGGTCACCAGCGGGATGTTGAAGGCGTCGCAAAAGCGCACGAAGCGCGCCGCCTTGAGCAGGCGTCGATGTCGAGCACGCCGGCCAGCACGGCGGGCTGGTTGGCGACGATGCCGACGCTGCGGCTGCCGATGCGCGCGAAGCCGACGACGATGTTCCTGGCGTACTCGGCGCTGCACCTCGAAGAACTCGCCGTCGTCGACCACCGCCTCGATCAGCTTCTTGATGTCGTACGGCTTGTTGGAGTCCGCGGGCACCATGGTGTCGAGCGCGGGCGTCCTCGCGATCGCCGGGATCGTCGCTGCTGGCGCCTGCCGGCGGATCCTCGGGGTTGTTGGACGGCAGGTAGCAGAGCAGCTCGCCGGAGCGCGCGATGCAGCGGCTGTCGTTGCGCGCGGTGAAGTGGCAGACGCCGCTCTTGCTCGCATGGGTGTGGGCGCCGCCGAGCTCCTCCTTGGTGACGTCCTCGTGCGTCACCGTCTTGATGACGTCGGGACCGGTGATGAACATGTAGCTCGTCTCCTCCACCATCAGGATGAAGTCGGTGATGGCGGGCGAGTAGACGGCGCCGCCGGCGCACGGACCCATGATCGCGCAGATCTGCGGAACGACGCCGCGACGCGAGCGTGTTGCGCAGGAAGATGTCGGCGTAGCCAGCCAGCGAAGCGACGCCCTCCTGGATGCGCGCGCCGCCGGAGTCGTTGAGGCCGACGACGGGAGCGCCGACCTCCATCGCCAGGTCCATCACCTTGCAGATCTTCTCGGCGTGGGCCTCCGACAGCGAGCCGCCGAAGACGGTGAAGTCCTGCGCGAAGACGGAAGACGTGCGCCCGTCGACCGTGCCGTAGCCCGGTCACCACGCCGTCGCCGGGGATGCGCTTGTTTGCTCCATCCCGAAGTCGGTGCAGCGGTGCGTCACGAGGCGATCGAGCTCCACGAAGCTGCCGGGGTCGAGCAGCAGCTCGATCCGCTCGCGCGCGGTGAGCTTGCCCGCGGCGTGCTGCTTCTGGACGCGCTCGGCGCCGCCCCCCGCGCGAGCCGCCTGCAGGCGCCGCGCGAGCTCGCCGGTCGCCGCGTCCCTGCTCGTCTCGCCCATCGTGCGCGCCCCTCCGGTGTGGGGGCGAAGGATACCGCAGCGGGCGCGACGGTACGGTGGGGTGGCGCTCGCGCTCGCCGCGCCTTGGCACGGCGCGCACAGCGTTGCGAGCCGTACAATCCGCGGATGCCGTTTGGCGAGCTCGACCGCCCTGCCCTCGCCCGGGCGCTGGCGCAGCTCGCCGAGGGGCCCGAGGACCTCGTCGACGCCCTTCTCGAGCGCGTCGAGGTAGTCGAGCTGCCACCCGCCGGCGAGCCTGCCGGCGTCCGTCTCTGGCGCGAGGAGGGCCTGGCGGTGCGCCTCTGTCGCGGCGAGCGCAGCTGGCTCGCCAGCCGCGACCGCCTCGATCGCGACGCCTTCGTCGATGCCCTGCGGCAGGTGGCGCGGGTCCATCCGCGGGCGGTGCCGCCCCCACCGGCGGTGCTGATCGCGCCCTGGGGACCGCTCCCTGGCAGTGCCGAGCTCGAGGCTTTCCCGCGGCTGCTCGACCGCGCCTTGCGCGACAGGCGGGTGGCGTTCCCCTACCGCCTCGGCTTGCGCCGGCATCACCGAGACCTGCAGGTGGCGACTCCACATCTGGCCCCGGCTCCCGAGCGCGAGAGGTACTACAGCTTTCGCGTCGAGCTGCCCTGGGGGAGTGTCGGCGGGCTGCTGCCCGAGCTCGACGACGAGGCGGCGGAGGGGCTCGCCGGCCGTCTGGCCGACGGCTTCCGGGCGCGCGAGGCGGCACCTCCATCACCCGGTGTCACCACCGTGCTCCTGGCGCCGGCGGCGGCGGCCACCCTGTTGCACGAGGCGGTCGCCCACGCACTCGAGGCCGACACCCTCGCCGCTGCCGGCGCGCCGGAATCGGCGCACGGGGTGCGGCTGTCGCCGGCCGCCCTCGACGTGCTCGACGACCCCGGCGGTGCGCCACGTCCGGTGCGACGCCGCACCGATGACGAGGGGACGCCGGTGTTGCCGCGTTGGCTACTGCGCGGTGGTGTCGTCGACCAGCCGCTCGCCGACCAGCGCTGGGCGCGCCGCCTGCCGGGCCTGCAGCCGGGCGCGGGGAGACGCGATAGTCGGCACCGGCTGCCGGCACCGCGCTCCACGTACCTGCGCCTTCTCCCTGGCGAGGCGTCGCTCGAGGAGCTGCTGGCTCGTGCCGGCGATGGGCTCTACCTGGTGGAGCCCCGGCGGGGCCGGCTCGACGTGGCCAAGGGCACCTTCGCCCTCGGCTTCGCGCATGGGCGTCGGATTGCGGCCGGCGCCCTGCACGAGCCGGTGGGGCCCTGTACCCTGCGGGGCCGCATCGTCGACCTGCTCGCCGGTGTCGAGGGGGTGGGCAGCCGGGCGGTGGCCGCTGGTGCCGGCTGGTGTGCCAAGGGGGGGCAGCGGCTGCCGGTGTGGGCGGCCGTGCCCGAGCTGTTGCTCGCGGGGGTCGAGGTGGAGTCCTGAGGGGGTCTCCCGGGGTGCGGGGGGCATGACGGAGCACACGGAAGTCGTGCTCGAGGCGTTGCGGGAAGCCGGGCTGTCCGAGGCCGAGGTGTATATCAAGGAGGGGCGCAGCCGCCGCCTTGCCCTCGGTCTCGCCGGTCCCGAGCACCAGGTAGTGGTCGAGGAGGGCTGGGCGGTGCGCGCCGGCGATCGGCGCGCCGGCTTCTTCGTGGCGGGCACCGGCAAGCCTGCGCCAGAGGGGCCCTGGCCGGAGCCCCAGGGCTTTCCAGCACCCTTGCCGGGAGCCGCGCCGGTGCTGCGCTGGACGGAGCCGACGGATCTCGGCACCCCGCTGGTCTCGGAGCTCGAGGCCCAGGCGCTGCTCCACGCCATCGACGAGGCGCTCGCCGCCGAGCTGCCGGGGGCGCGGCTCGCCGAGGCCGTGCTCGAAGACGGCTCGAGCGCCTCGACGCTGGCGAGCTCCCACGGTGTGCGCGCCCGCTGGCGTCAGCGGGTGGCGCGGGTCCGGCTGGTGGCGACCCTGCCCGACGCCGGGGTGAGGGCGACGCTCGAGCAGGGCGCCCGCGAGGCCCGGCGGCTGCAGCCGAGGAGCCTGGCGCGGGCCCTTGCCGATCGACTGGCGGTGCGGGCCCGGGGCGCGGTCGCCGACCGCGAGGTCGGTGACGTGGTGCTCGCCCCGGCAACGGCGGCGCGGTTGCTCGCCGGGCTCCTGCCGCTGCTCGTCGGGCCGGAGGGGCGGCAGCTGGTGATGCCGCTGCTCGCCGAGGGCGGGCGGCTGGGCTCGACGCTGCTGTCGGTGGTCGACGACGGCCGACTGCCCGGCGGGCTCCTGGCCAGCGCGGTCGACGGAGAGGGGGTGCCGACGCGTGCCGTGCCCTTGATCGAGGCTGGCCTCTACCGGCAGCCCCTGCTCGCCTGGTGGCAGGCCCGGGGCAGCGGCGCGGTGGCGAGCGGCTGCAGCCTGCGGTCGAGCTTCCGCGACCTGCCGCGCCCGGGCCCGACCCACCTGTTCGTGCGCCCGCAGGAAGGGGTGCGGCCGGCGGCGCTGGTGGCGGCGCTCACCAGCGGCTGTTACCTTCTCGACGCCGATGGCGCCGGCAGCTTCGACCTCGCCGCCGATCGCTTCGCCCTCCCCGTGTGCGGCTTCCACCTTGCCGCCGGTGCCGCGCGCCGGCCACTCGCCGCCGCCTGGCTGTGCGGCGCGATCAGCAGCCTGCTGCAGGGCATCAAGGGCGTGGCGCGCGACCTCGCCTTCCTTCCCCTCACCGGCATGATCGGCAGCCCGACGCTGCGGGTGGCGGGGCTCGAGGTGCGCGGGCAGCTCTAAGGTCCCGCCGTGGCACAATGCGCGCCCGGTAGCGACCCCTCTCACCCCGGCCACGGGAGCGACCCCCATGCAGCTCGGCATCCTCGGCTTCCCCAAGGTGGGCAAGACCACCCTCTTCAACATCCTCACCGCCTCGCACCAGTCCACCGACAAGTTCGCCGCCTCGGGGCAGACCAACGTCGGCGTGGCGCAAGTGCCCGACCCGCGGCTGGCGAAGCTGCGCGACCTCTTCTCGCCGCGCAAGTACACCCCCGCCACCGTCGAGTACGTCGACATCCCGGGCATCCAGAAGGGCGAGGGGGCGGAGAGCCTCGACCTCGGCAAGCTGCGCACCGTCGACGCGCTGGTGCACGTGGTGCGCGCCTTCGACGATCCCGAGCTGCCGCACTCGGCGGGGCAGCGTCGATCCGGCACGCGACCTGCTCGAGATCGAGCTCGAGCTGCATCCTCGCCGACCACGACCTGGTGGAGCGCCGTCTCGAGCGCCTCGGGCAGTCGGCCAAGCGCGGCCTCAAGCCCGACGAGGAACGTGAGCGGGCCCTGCTCGCCGACGTCGTGCTGCCGGCGCTCGAAGCCGAGAGGCCGCTTCGCGAGGTGGAGCTCGACGGCCGAGGACGAGCGGCGGTTGCGTGGCTTTCAGCTGCTCTCCGCCAAACCGTTGCTGGTAGTGCTCAACGTCGGCGAGGGCGAGCTGGCCGGGGCCGATCCCGGGCGTGCCGGTTGGCAGCGTCGCGCCAACACCGAGGCGGTCGTGGTCTCGGCTCCCATCGAGGAGGAGATCGCCGGCCTTGCCGCCGAGGAGCAGCGCGAGTTCCTTGCCGAGCTGGGACTCGACGAGCCCAGCGTCGACCGCGTCATCCGGGCCTCCTACCGCCTCTTGGGGTTGCTCTCGTTCTTCACCGTCGGCGAAGACGAGGTGCGTGCCTGGACGCTCCGCCGCGGCACCCATGCCCGCGAGGCGGCGGGGACGATCCACTCCGACATCGAGCGCGGCTTCATCCGCGCCGAGGTGGTGGCCTGGGAGGAGCTGGTGCGTCTCGGCAGCCTCGCCGCCTGTCGTGCCGCCGGCTCCCTGCGCCTCGAAGGAAAGGAGTACGAGGTGCAGGACGGCGAGGTGATCCACTTCCGATTCGCGGTCTGAGCGGCCTGCGGCCTCAGCCCACCATCTCGTCGATGTGCTGGCTGATCTGGCCGCTGCTGCGTACGCCGGGCACGTAAATGCCCGCTGGCGGCGGCGGCGCCGGCGGCTCCTCCTCGTCCATCTCCTGTTGCTGCTGCTCCTGCTGCAGCTCGAGCTGCTGGCGCAGCAGGTCGGTGTAGCTCGGATTGTCGTTGGCCTGGACGCGCCCGCGGCTGTTGCGCGCCGTGCCGGTCACGCTGCCGGTCTGGCTACCGGCCGGGAGGTCCTGCGGGCGCAGGACGCGCGGGGCCGCCGGCGGTGGCGCCGCTGGCGAGCGCGAGCCAGCGGCCGAAGGAACGGCGGTGATCGTCTCGCTGGCGGTCGGCGTCGCGGTGGGCACAGCAGCCGGCGGTGGCTGCGGCAGCAGCAGCTTGGCAATGTGCCGCGGATCCTCGTAGGCCCGCGGCGCCTCCATCCCCTGCGGTCGTTCGTGCTCGGCGAGCAGCAGCGCCTGGGTGGTGAGCTTGCTCTCGATCACCTGCGGGTTGACGTCGCCGAAGGAGAGGCGTGGGTCGAGGACGAAGGCCCGCGCATAGGCGCGCACGGCGGCATCTCGAGAGCCGCGCGCCTCGTACATCGAGCCGAGTTGGAACCACCCCCAGGCGTCGGTGGGCATCAGCTCGACGACCTGGCGGAAATGATCCATCGCCGGCCGCTCCTCGCCGGCCTGGCGCAGGAGCAACCCGAGGTTGTAGTGGGCGCTGAGCAGCTTGGGGTCGATCTCGAGCGCATTCTCGTAGGCCTGGCGGGCGTCGTCGGTGCGGCCGGCGAGCTGCCGGAGGTTGCCGAGGTCGTTCCAGGCCTCGGCGGTCGGCTGTCGTTGCACGAGCTGCGTCTGCGCGGCGAGCGCGCGCTCGATGCTCGGGGGCGCCACGGCCGCGGCGGCGATGGCGACGAGGACGATGACGGGGATGATCAGGAGCTTGCGCAAGCGGGTTCCTCACGATCCGCCGCCGGCAGCAGCGCCGACGGGCTTGGCCTTGAGCTTTACCTTCCCCTCCTCCGTCACCACCCGGAACTGCACGGCTGTACAGCCGGTCTTGTCGCGGATCTGGGACACCTGACGCTGCAGGTAGGTGCGGAAGGTGTCGAGATCCATGGTGGCGCCGCGCGGGTTGCGGTGCACGAGACCCTGGAACAGGGCCTCGACGGCGTCGGGCTCGAGCTTGCTCCCCACGACGACACCGGCGTCCACGTCGTGGCCGGGCGCCTGCCGCGCCGTGGGGCGCACCGCGACCTTGCCCTCCTCGCGGGCGCGCAGGCGGCGGGAGAACATCTCGGAGTAGCTGTTGAACTGAGCCTCGAGCGAGCCGAAGCGGAAGCTGTCGACGGTGCGCCGCAGGTTCACTCCCCGCAGGCGCCGCAGCTCGGCCTCGATCTCGTCGCGAAGGGGGGTCGGGGGTAGCGGCAGGTCACCGGCGAAGTAGCGGTTGAAGTCGACCTTGAGCTGCTGGATGCGACGATCGAGGCGATCGAAACGTGGCTCGAGGTCCTCCTCGATGCCGCGCTGTGCCTGCGGTTGCTGGGCGGCGCCTGGCCGCGCAGGCGGCGCGCCGCGACCCGCCGCAGGAGAGACCAGTGGCCGCGACGGCAGCGGCCTGCCGGTGGGGCCGTTCCCCCCGGGAGGGCGGGGGCGGCCGGCGGGAGAACGGGGCGGCGGGCTCATCGTTGGCTGGTTCGGTCACTCCGGCGCAGAGCCAGGGCAGGCCCCGCTCCGCTAGAATCCCCGGCTACGCCATGCCCTCGCAGCAGGCCGCCGATCCGCGCCGCCGGCTCCCCTCAGTCGATCGCGTCCTGGCGTCGCCAGAGGTGCAGAGGCTCGTCGAATTATACGGAAGGGACCAGGTTACGGTCCAAGTCCGTGCCGCCCTCGCCGGCTTGCGGCGGGAGACGGCAGCCGGGCAGCCGGCGGCGGACGTGCTGACGGTGCTGCCGGCCCGCGTGCGGGACCTCGTCGAGCAGCGGCTGGGGCCGCCGCTGCGCCGGGTGCTCAACGCCACCGGCGTGCTCCTGCACACCAACCTTGGCCGGGCACCCCTCCCACCGGAGGTTGCCGCGGCGCTGCCACCGCTGCTGGACGCCGGCTGCGACCTCGAGATGGACCTCGGTGACGGGCGGCGGGGCGATCGCAATCGGCGCGCCGAGCGACTGCTGCAGCTGCTCACCGGCGCCGAGGCGGCGCTGGTGGCCAACAACAACGCCGCCGCCCTGGTGCTTGCCGTCGCCGCGCTCGCGACGCCGGCCGACGGACGCGACGAGGTGGTGGTGTCGCGCGGCGAGCTGGTCGAGATCGGCGGCTCCTTCCGCATCCCCGAGATCCTCGCCGCAGCCGGCGCGCGGCTGGTCGAGGTGGGCACGACCAACCGTACCCGTCTCGCCGACTACCGAGCGCGCCGTCGGCCCGGCGCACCGCGCTGCTCTCAAGGTCCACCCGAGCAACTACCGCGTGGTCGGTTTCGTCGCCGCGGTGGCGGCGCCGGCACTCGCCGCCCTGGCGCGCGAGCCGGCCGTGCCGTTGCTCGTCGACGAAGGGGCGGGCCTCCTGCGCCGCGGCGCGAGCCGCAGCTCGCCGACCACCCGAGCTTCGCGGAGCTGATCGCCGCCGGTGTGCCGACTCGTCTGCGGCAGCGGCGACAAGCTGCTCGGCGGCCCCCAGGCGGGGCTGCTGGCCGGCGGGGCTGAGCCTGGTGGCGCGCTGCCCGCCGGCACCCGCTCTACCGGGCGCTGCGCCCGAGCCGCCTCGCTTTGCGGCCCTCGACGGTGTGCTGCGGCTGCAGCTCGCCGGCGCGCCGCTGCCCCTCGACGGCCTGTGGCCCGAGCCGGCGGCGCAGCGGGCGCGGCTGCAGGCGGCTGGCCGCGGCGGTGGACGGCGAGGTGGTGGCCGCGGACGCCTTCGTCGGCGGCGGGGCCGCTCCGGAGGCGCCGATACCCGGCGAGGCAGTGGCCCTGCCCGGCGACGCCCGCGCTGCTGGCCCGGCTGCGCGAGGGCGAGCCGGCGGTGGTCGGCTACCTGCGCGAGGGTCGGCTGCTGCTCGACCTGCGCACGGTCGCGCCGCGCGACGACGGGGCGCTGGTGGCGGCCGGTGCGGCGCGCTCGTGCCGCGGTGGGATCGGCGTGAGCGGTGCGCGCCTGCTGGTGGTCGAGGACCGCGAGTCGTTGCGGCGGATGCTGGAGCGCGGCCTCGGCGGCGAGGGATATGCCGTCGAGGCGGTGGCGGACGCCGCGGCGGCAGTGGCGGCCCTCGACGCGCGCACGCCTCGACCTGGTGCTCACCGACCTCAAGCTGCCCGGCGGGTCGGGGCTCGAGGTGGTGCAGGCCTGCCGCGGCGGCCGCAGCCGCCGGTGCCGGTGGTGGTGATGACCGGCTTCGGCAGCGTGGCGGCGGCGGTGGAGGCCATGAAGCTCGGAGCAGCCGACTTCCTCGAGAAGCCGGTCGAGCTCGACGACCTCTTCGCCCTCGTCGGCGGTCTCCTCGCCGAACAGCCGGAAACCCCCGTGGAGCCGCCGATCGCCAGCGCGAGCGACGCCGATCCCCCGGGCTTCGTCGCCGGGCCCGGCTGTCCACCCATCGTTGGCGGCCACCGTCGCCTGCTCTCCGCCCTCCGCCTTCTGCGGCGGGTGGCGCCTACCGAGACCACCGTCTTGCTGATCGGCGAGAGCGGTACCGGAAAGGAGCTGTTCGCCCGCGCCCTGCATGCGCTCTCGCCGCGCCGTGGCGGGCCCTTCGTCGCTATCAACTGCGCCGCCATCCCCGAGACGCTGGTCGAGAACGAGCTCTTCGGCCACGAGCGCGGCGCCTTCACCGGCGCCCACCGCCGGCGAGCCGGGCCGCTTCGAGCGTGCTCGCGGCGGCACGCTCTTGCTCGACGAGATCGGCGAGCTGCCGCTGGCGGTGCAGGGCAAGATCCTGCGCGTCCTCGAGGAGCGCGATCTACGAGCGCGTGGGTGGCGGCGAGCCTGCAGCGCGCCGACGTGCGGCTGGTGGCGGCGACCAACCGCGACCTGGCCGGCGATGGTCGCGGCGGGCGACTTCCGCGCCGACCTCTACTTCCGCCTGAGCGTCTTTCCGCTCGAGCTGCCGCCGCTACGCGAGCGGCCGAGCGACGTGCCGCTGCTCGCCGGGTATCTGCTGGCGCGGCTCGCCGAGCGGCACGGCATCGTTCGGCCAGAGCTCGACTCCGGCCGCGAACGAGCTGCTCGCCTCGCAGGCGTGGCCAGGCAACGTGCGCCAGCTCGCCAACGTGCTCGAGCGCGCGGCGATCCTGCACCCCGGCGGCCGGCTTGCAGCGGCCGAGCTCAGGGAGGCGATGGCAGGCGCCGAGCAGGGGGAGCGCGAGCAGCTGGAGGAGGCGCTCGAGCGCAGCGCGGGCGACAAGCGGCGCGCCGCAGCCATCCTGGGTCTTTCCTACCGCACCCTGCTGCGCAAGGTGCGACAGTACGACCTCGAGGGGTTCCCGCGCTACCGCCGCTGAGGGGGTTCCCACAGGCACCGCGGGCGCCCGCTCGAGGCGGCAGGGCACCCGCGGGAGCCTCGAGAGCCGTCCGCTCGCGCCGAGCGCTCCGACCGCAGCGCGCTCAACCCGGAGCCGGTTCCACGCGTGCCAGTGCCTTCAGCACCTTGTCGATCGACGAGTGACCGGGTGGATAGGCCTTGCGGTAGATGCCCAGGGCTTCCTGGTAGAGACCGCGTGCCTCGTCGCGCGCGTGCCGCCGTTCGAGGCAATCGGCGAGGTCGAAGAGGGCGTCGCCGTAGGGCGGGTCGTTGGCATCGACGGCCTTCCGCGTCATCGCCAGCGTGCGCCGGAAGGTGTCCTCGGCCTCCGCCAGTCGCCCTAGCCCGACGAGCGCCTGACCCACGAGCCCGAGGCTCTGGGCAACCTGGGCGTCCACCCCGTCCGCGGAGCCGTGCTCGCGGATCTCCAGGGCGCGCCGGAAGAGCTCGAGCGCCCGAGCGGGTTCCCCCAGCGCCAGCCGGCACCTGCCCTCGTTCAGCACCGGATAGGCGGTATAGCGATGGTCGGGTCCGAGCGCCGCGGAGAAGATCGCGGCCGAGTGGGCGAACAGGGGAATGGCTTCCGTACAGCGGCCGCGGTCGATCAGCAGGTTCGCGAGCGAGTTGAGCGCCGTGGCGTACTGCGCGTGCTGCTCGCCCCACGTGCGGCGCACGAGATCCACCGCCCGGGTCAGCACCGGCTCCGCTTCGTCGAAGCGCTCCTCGGCGCGCAGCAGTGCACCGAGGTTGTCGAGTGGTAGGGCGATCAGGGGGCTGTCCTTCCCCGAGCTCCGTTCCAGGATCTCGATGGCGCGGCGGTAGGCAGCTTCGGCCGCCGGGTACTCTCCGACGTCGTCGAGCACCAGCCCAAGATTGTTCTGCCAGCGCCCGGTCTCGTCGCCCTCGACGCCGAGGGTATGCGCGATCGCGAGGGCGCGCTCGAACTCGTGCCGCGCGGCCGGCGGGTCTCCCTGGTAGCGCAGCACCACACCGAGCGCCGAGTGGGATCGCGCCACGTCGAGGTCGTTCGACCCCAGGTCGCGCTCGCGGATGCGCAGGGCCTGCTCGAGATTCCGGCGCCCGTCGTCCAGGCGGTCTAGATAGCGGTCGAGGCTGCCGAGCTCGTAGAGCGCCTCGGCGGTCGGCAGGCTCTCGTCGCCGAACTGGCGATGGCGTTGCGCGAGCGCCTGCTCGAGGAGGGGACGGGCGTCCTCGTAGAGCCCGAGGTCGCGCTCGACGCCGCCGATCGCCAGCCGCAGCGTGGCCTGAACCTCCGGCTCGGCGGCGAGCTCCTTGTCGATCCGCTGCGCGCCGCTCACCAGCACCTCGCGAGCCGTCAGCTGGGCGCCGCGAGTGTGCGCCGGGTCGGCCTGCTGGAAGAGGTGAGTGAGGAAATCCGAGACGTGGCGAGCGGTCGCCGCCTGGATGCGCGCCTGGTCGCGCTCGGCGCGCGCCACTCGTGCCTCGTAGGCCACCGCCACCAGTCCAGCCGCCACGGCGAGGAGGACGCCGGCGCCCGCCGCCGCCGCCGCCCGGTGGCGCAGCACGAGCTTGCGGGTGCTGTAGAGGCGGCTGCCCCGTCGCGCGCTCACCGGCCTGCCGTCGAGATACGCGCCGAGGTCGCCCGCGAGCTCGGTGGCCGACCGATAGCGCGCCTCGGGGTCGACACGCAGCGCCTTGAGCACCACTGCGTCGAGATCGCCGGCCAGCGATCGCGCGCGCTGGCGTACCTCGCGACTCGTGCCGGGCGACTCGAGCAGCTTGCGGCTGGGTGGTCGCGTCGTCTCCCGCGCCAGCTCCTGCGCCAGGCCGGCGGGGGTCGCTGTGCTCCGCCGGTGCGGCACCTCGCCGGTGAGCAGCTCGTAGAGCAGCACCCCGAGCGCGTAGACGTCGACCGCGGTGGTGACCGGCTCGCCGAGGATCTGCTCGGGTGCCGCATACTGCGGTGTCAGCAGCCGCGACTCGCTGCGCGTCAACGCCTCCCCTTCCTCCTCCTCGAGCACCTTGGCGATGCCGAAGTCGAGCAGCTTCACCCGTCCGTCGGCGGTGACCAGCAGGTTCGAGGGCTTGAGGTCGCGGTGCACCACCAGCCGCCGGTGGGCCGCATCGACCGCCTCGCAGACCTCGACCATCAGGCGGAGCCGGGACCGCAGGTCGAGGGCGCGCTCGGCGGCGTAGCGGGTGATCGGCACGCCGTCGACGCGCTCGAGCGCGAACCAGGGCAGCCCTTCCTCGGTCACGCCGCCGTCGAGCACCTTGACGATGGCCGGGTGGTCGAGGCTGGCGAGCAACTGGCGCTCACGCAGGAAGCGGCGCTGGAGCTCGGGGGTGTCGACGCTGCGGCGCAGGACCTTCACCGCCGCCTCCTGCGCGAACGTGCCGTCGGCGCGCTCGGCGCGGTAGACCGTCCCCATGCCCCCCTGGCCCAGCGGCTCGTGGAGCTGCCAGACCCCGAGCCGCTGCCCGTTCCAGCGCATGGCGTCCGCCGCCCGCGGGCCGGTGGGGACCCCCTCGCCGAGCGCCGCCACGAGCGCCGCCGCCCCACCGTCGAGGAACGAGCCGCCAACGCCGTCGGCGCGCAGCAGCTCCTCGAGGTCGCGGGCCTGGGCGGGATCGGTGGCGCGGAGCTCGGCGAGCAGCTTCTCGCGCTCCGGCAGGTCGAGCTCGAGTGCCCTGGCCAGCAGCTCGCGGGAGCGCCTCCAGGCCGCCTCGGGGGGCGGATCGGCGCTCACGCGGAGGAGGCGAGCATCCCCAGCTCGCGGTGCAGGAAGGCCCGCGCGGTGCGCCAGTCGCGCTTGACGGTGGTCGGCGAACGCTCCACGAGCTCGGCGATCTCCTCGACGGAGAGACCGCCGAAGAAGCGCAGCTCGACAATCCGTGCCTGCTCGGCGTCCGCCGCGGCCAGCCGCGCCAGCGCCTCCTCGAGGGCGAGGACGTCGATGGGTGCGATCGGCGTCTCCTGCGCCACGTCGACCACCCAGCTCACCGGTTGGCCGCCGCCGCCGCGCTTGGCCGCCCGGCGCGCCCGTGCGTGATCGACCAGGATGCGCCGCATCGCCTGCGACGCCACCGCAAGAAAGTGGCCGCGGTTCTTCCATGCGACGCGGGTCTGATCGACCAGTCGCAGGTAGGCCTCGTGCACCACCGCCGTGGCCTGGAGCGTCGAGCCGGAGCGCTCGCGGCGGAGGTGCCGCGAAGCGATCGTCCGCAGCTCCGCGTAGACGAGCGGCAGCAACCGCTCGAAGGCGCCGGTGTCGCCGGCGCTCCAGGAGACCAGCAGCCGGGTCACCTCGCCCCGTTGCGGCTCCGACTCGACGTCGCCGCGATCTCCGTCCATGGCTCGGATGACGAGCCAGCTTAGGAGCCCGGCCGCCGGGTGTCAATCGAAGCGGCGACGAGGCTCATGCTCCTCGGGTCCGGTTGGGCGGCTGGCGATCCTCCCGGGCGAGGCGGCTCGATGCCGGCGGTCGACTCGGTCCCCGCGGCCCGCGCCGAAGCGAGTGGCCGCCTACCCGGTGCGACGGGCGGGGCCGAGTCAGGTCGGGGGCTCAGCCGAAACGGTCGCCGGCGAAGCTGATGCGGGCGGTGGTTCCTCCCGCCGGCCGCGGCTCGAGCGTGAGGGTGCCGCCGTGCAGGGCGACGATGCGATGGGCGAGGGCGAGGCCGAGCCCGACGCCACCGGGGCGATCGGAGGCGAAGGGCTGGAACAGGCGCTGGCGCATCTCTGCCGACACCCCGGGGCCATGGTCGCGGATGGCGATCTCGAAGGCGCCGTCGCGCCAGCCGGTCTCCACCTCCACCGGCGTCGTGGCGCCGCTGCGCTGCTGGGCCTCGAGAGCGTTGCGCAGCAGGTTGCGCAGGGCCCGCTCGAGTAGCTGGGGGTCACCCGGCAGCACCGCCGGCGGCGTCGGCTCGGCTCGCAAGGCCAGGGCCGCGCCGTCGAGGGCGGGGTCGGCGGCGGCGTGCCGCACCAGCGCCATCAGGTCGACGGCGACGAGCCGCGCCGCCGCAGGATGGGCAAAGCCGAGAAAGTCGGTGACCACGCGCTGCAGCCGCTGCGTCTCGCCGCGCAGCTCGACGAGGTACTCGCCGCTGCTGGGGCCTCCGCCGTCGCGCTCGAGCAGGGTCAGATAGCCGCCCAGCGTGGCGAGGCCGTTGCGCAGCTCGTGGGCGACGCCGGCAGAGAGCTCGCCGAGGTGTGCGAGGCTCTCCGCGAGCCGTGCCTGGTGCCCCTCGCGCTCGCTGGCCGTCAGGTCGGCGAACAGCACGAGGTAGCCGAGCAGCTCCCCACCAGGCCGCCGCAACGGGGTGACGGTGAGGCCGATGCGGTGGGGTTCGCCACCGGCGACGACCTCGCATTCGCGGCGCTGCAGCGCCTCGCCGGCGTCGATCGCCCGCTGCAGCAGCGCCAGCAGCTGGGGCTGCCCGGCGAGCAGCTCGGTCATCGGTGTACGAGGGGGAGGTGGTGGGCCCAGCAGGGTCGCCCCCGCAGGGTTGAGGGCCAGCACCTGCCCTTCGCGATCGAGCAGCAGCAGGCCGCTTTCGAGGCTCGCGGCCAGGGTTCGCTCGAGCACCACCAGCTCCTCGCTACGATCGCCAGCTCCCTCGCGGACGCCGCCAAGGGCCCGTTCGATGGTGGCGAGGAGAAAGGCCGCTTCGTCCTCGGCTCCGCTGGCGCCGAGCTCGCGGGCACGCCGTAGCAGCGTCTCGTAGGGGCGCAGCAGTTGGCGCAGGAAGAAGAGGACCCACAGCAGCACCGCCACGCTGGCGCCCAGCGCGGTCCAGGTGAGCACCCCGAGGGCGCGGCGCTGACCGTCGAGCACCGGAGCCGCGAGGTCGAGCCGCAGCCAGCGCCGCGACGCGCCCCCGCCCAGCGGTACGAAGGCACTCACCACACCCCGCGCTTCCTCGCTGGGGCCCACCGCGATGGCACCGTCGGGAAGCTTGCCGCCGAGGGGAGCCGCGAAGGGGCCCTCGAGCGGCTCGCCGACGGCGGCGACGAGCTGACCGCCCGGCGCGGCAACGGCGAGGCGGAGAGCCGCCGGATGGTAGCCGCGCAACGCGTCGGCGCCGGGAAGCTCGCCGCCGGCCAGCCGCTGGGCCGCGGCGCGAGCCGTCACCAGCGCCTCCCGCTGGCGATCGAGCAGCAGCAGGCGAATGCCGTTGCGGTAGGTGAGCACGGTGAAGCTGGTGAGGACGAGCAGCAGCACCAGCGCCACCGGGAGCATCACCCAGGCATCGCGCATCGGGCTGGGCGCTGCCGGTTGGCTCATAGCAGCCGAGCGTAGCGGTCGAGGAGGGCCGGGCCGGCGAACACGGCAACACCGGCGCCACCGGCGAGGAAGACGCCGAAGGGGAGGCGGGAGCCGAGGTCGAGGCGGCCCAACGCGATCAACGTCAGACCGACGAGCGCACCGCCGAGCGAGCCGAGGAAGACGGTGATGAGCACCCCCTGCCAGCCCAGAAAGGCTCCCACCATGGCGAGCATCTTGACGTCGCCGAGACCCATGCCCTCCTCGTGGCGCAACAGCAGCCACGCCTGCGCCAGCAGCCATAGGCCCGCACCACCGAGCGCAGCGCCGAGCAGCGACTGCCGCCAGTCGATCCAGTCGGCCCGCAGTGAGATGAGAAACCCGATGGCGAGGCCGGGGAGGGTGATGGCGTCGGGGAGCAGGAAGTGCTCGTAGTCGATGAGGGCGAGGGCGATGAGCGCGGCGCCGAAGGCCGCCGCGGCGAGCGCGTGCCAGGTGACGCCGAAGGCCTCGAGACTGCCGACGAAGAGCGCCCCGGTGGCGGCCTCGACGAGCGGGTACCGCCAGGAGATCGGCGCCCGACAGCTCCGACAGCGCCCGCGCAGCAGCAGGAAGCTCAGCAGCGGCAGGTTGTCGCGCACCCGCAGGAGCGCCCCGCAATGCGGGCAGCGCGAGCGCGGCAGCACCGTCGACTCCTCGCGTGGCAGTCGATGGATGACGACGTTGAGATAGCTGCCGATCACCAGGCCGAGGAGCCCGGCGTAGACGTCCACCAGCACCCTGAGGGTCATGCCGGCGATTCTACGGTCGACGAGGGAGCGCCGTGGGTCGGGCCGGCGGGGCGGCGCCGCAGTGCCACCAGGGCGGCGCCGAGCAGGGTCAGCCCGGTGCCGGCGGCGCCCAGTCGCACCCAGGGGTCGTGGTAGGCGAGCCGCAGGGTGTGCTCTCCCGCCGGCAACGCCACGCCCACCTGCCCGAGGCTGGTGGGGCAGGTGGGCACCGGGGTGCCATCCTCGAGCCGTGCTTCCCAGCCTTCGTCGAAGGTGAGGGCGGCGACCAGGAAGGCGGGGCCTGTAGCCCGATAGCGCAGCCGCACCTCCTGGCGCTGCCGGGCCGCGAGGACGTGGGCCGGCGCGTAGGCGGCCGCCGGTGCGGCGGCTCCCACGCAGAGGTCGGCGGTGGCGAGGTCGAGCGTCGGCAGCGCCGCGGTGGCCTCGGCAGCGGTGGCCACCCCGGTCACCGAGCCGACGAAGCGGAAGCGCGGCAGCCGGCGGGGCTCGGGCAGGAGCTGGTACGGCTGCGGCGGCTTCCGCGTCAGGCGGAGCTCGCGCACCAGCTGGCGCGGATCGCGTCGCAGCACCAGGGTGCTGACGTCCCAGGCTCCCAGGAGGCGGTCGACGGCATCGCGATTGGGCCAGGCGGCCTCGAGCTGCGCGAGGGAGTGGCGGGCCCAGGAGGTCAGCATCAGGTCGTAGTCGTGGTGCAGCGCGTACTCGAGACCCCACAGATTGGCGACGTAGGGGTCGAGCCGCTGAATACGCTCCCACAGCTGCTGGAAGCCGCGTGGGCCCCGTCTCAGGCCGATCTCGGGGCGGCGGTCGAGGTCGGCGCTGCTGAACAGGCGTCCGCCCTCGGCACGCGCCGGCGCGACCGCGGGTGGAGGGGTCAACACCTCGGTGGCGGGCAGCGTCGGCTCGAGCCCTCGGCCGTACCACCAGAGGTCCATTGCGAGCAGCGCCAACGCCGCGACGGCGGCGCCGCGACGGCTCAATCGGGTGCCGCCGAGCAGG
Organism: Thermoanaerobaculia bacterium; assembly: GCA_963837455.1. Taxonomy (GTDB): domain Bacteria; phylum Acidobacteriota; class Thermoanaerobaculia; order Multivoradales; family JAIOJS01; genus DASYQD01. The sequence goes on from CAWINM010000001.1 coordinate 2,362,312, forward strand.
ACGAGGAGGAGCGTCGCGCCCGCGGCCAGCAGGAGTGCCACCAGCGCCTCCCGACGGAGGAAGGCGAGGGCGATGGCGAGGGCCCGCGGTGACGGCGGCAGGCCGCTGTGGCCCCGGATGAACCCCTCACCCACGGCGGGGCGCGCCGCGAGCAGCACGGCGAAGAGGGTCGCCACGGCAGTGACGATGGCGGCCAGCGCCGCCGGCAGATACGCCCGCTCGCGCTCGCCACGCTCGCGGCTGCCGAGCAGGTGGTGCCAGCCGAGGGCACCGGCGAGTGGCACCACTGCGGCGGTGAGCACGAGGAACTTCTCCGGGTAGCGCACCACGGACAACAGGGGCACGTGGCGCAGCGGCTCCCACAGTGGGTCGTGGCGGCCGAGCGCGAGCAGGGAGCCGAGGACGGCCGCAACCCCCCACGAGGCCCGATAGGGGATCGGCCAGCGCAGCAGTGCGGCGACCGCGAGCACGGTGAGCAGCAGGCCGGAGTAGAGCGCGACGACGTAGGGGAAATCACGATCGTGCAGTCCCCAGCCTAGCCACAGCCCCTCCTCGTCGCGCATCGGATCACCCCAGAAGCGCGGCAGCACGAAGTCGACGAAGCGGGCTGGCGGGCTGGACCACAGATCCGCCTCAGCGGCCCTGAGGCCGGTGCCGCGAGCGGTGCCTCCGAGGCGGTGCAGGGTCGGGGCGAGCTGCACGGCAGCGATAGCGGCTGCCAGCACGCCGATGGCCAGCAAGCGCGCCAGGCTGCGGCGCAGCCGCGCGAAGGGGCCGAGGGCGAGGGCGGCGAGGGCCAGGCCCGAGATCAGCACCGCGACGGGCTCTCCCGCCAGCAGCTGCAGCGCGAGGCCGAGGGCGGCGAGCAGCGCCTTCCCCCCCCAGCGACCCGCACGCGGGGTGGCGAGCGCCGCCTCGCCCGCCGCCAGCACCCAGGGGAACCAGGCCATGGCGCAGTAGAAGTTGAAGGTGCTGGTGAGCGAGAGGAACCAGCTCGAGGCGGCGAAGCCCATGGCGCCGAGGGCGGCGGCGTCGCGACCGGCTCCCAGGCGTCGCAGCAGCAGCCAGGCGCCGGCGAGGGCCCAGGCCGCGTGCAGGATCACCAGCCAGGCGAGCGCGTACGGGACCGGCAGAGCCAGGGCGAGCCAGCTGGGGGGATAGAAGGCCGCGTAGTTGGGATTGGAAAGGATCGGCTGTCCGCCGTGCACGAAGCGGTTCCACTCCGGCAGCGCACCGGCGTGCACGAGATCCGCGACCACCTGCCGCAGCGGGAGGTGAAAGAAGGCGAAGTCGCGGACCATGAGCACCCGCCCGGGGAGAGCGAGTGGCACCAGCAAGACGGCGAGCAGCAACGCCCCCGGCAGCAGCGGCAAAGCGCGCGCGAGACGAGAGCCGCGAGGGGCGATCGCGCGCTCCTGGCCGCGCCGCGGCGTCAGTTGCTCAATCGCTGCGGCCAGCGGACGAAGAAGCCGTCGACCCAGACGATGTCCTGGGAGTAGTCGGTCGGCTCGAACGCGCCGGGAGTGTAGGTGTCGGTCTCGAAGCTGTTCCCCTGGCCGGCGCTGCGCACCGCCATCACGGACGCCCCGTGGGGGTCGGCGGTGTCGAGGTAGTAGTCGTAGGGTTTCTTCCAGCCGTCGAGCAGCGGAACGTCCTGGATGTAGGTGGGCACGATCTGCTTGGCGAGGTCGTCGCGCCCGATCGGCGAGTAGTCGGAGATGGCAACAGTGGTCACCGCGGCCCCTGCGGCGGCGGCACCTACCTGGTCCGTGAGCCAGCCCATCATCGACCCGCCGACCAGCCGGCAGTCGGCCATGGTCTTCTTCTGCTTCGCCTTCTGCATGGCGTCGAGCAGGTTGGGTATGAGCATGGCTGCCAGCAGGCCAATGATGGCCACGACGATCAACAGCTCGATCAGAGTGAATCCCCTCTCCCGGAACGCTCGACGCATCTCAGGTCCCCCTTGAATTGGGAATTGCGGATGGGACCATTGCAAGCGGCGAGCCAGAGCCTAGCGGGGCGGGAGCGACCAGGCCCGCACCACGCGACGCATCCTCTCGATGCCGCGGTCGAGCTCGCGCAGGGGGATGCGCTCGTCCGCGCCATGGATTCCCAGCAGGTCCTGGGGTTCGAGGGCAAACGGCGAGAAGCCATAGGCGGCGATGCCCCGCTGGCGGAAGAGCCGAGAATCGGTGAAGCCTGGGGAGAAGAAGGGCACCACGGGGGCCTCGCTGCGGAGAGCCGCAGTGAGAGCACGGTGCAACGGAGTGTCGGTGGGGCTGGCGGGGCAGGGGGGAGAGGTGAGCAGGACCCGTGCCTCGACCTCCTTACCGAGGAGGCTCTGGATCTCCGCCAGCATGGCTGGGCCGTCGGTGTCGGGCAGCAGGCGCACGTCCACGCGCGCCGTGGCCCGCGGGGGCACGACGTTGATCTGGGTGGCGCCGGTGAGCACGTTGACCTGGATGGTGTCGAGGAAGAGGTTCTCCATGCCCGGCAGCAGGCCGGTGCCCACCGGTCCTTCGGGGCGGATGAAACGGTCGGGGTCGGCGAGCATCGGCTTCCAGAACTTGTTGTGCAACGGAGCGAGTGCCTGCAAGTAGTTGCGAGCCGCGGCGCTGACCCGCCAGCGCAAGGGGCGGGCGAGCAGACGGTCGAGGGCCCGGATCAGCTCGTGGGTCGCCGAGTGGGGATTGAACCCGGCTCCATGACCGCCGCGCCCCTCCGCCGTCACCTCCAGCCAGAGCGGACGCTTTTGTGCCACCTCGATACCCCACCAGAGCAGGCGACCGTTGATCCGCCTGTTCGAGCCCCCCTCGTTGATCACGCCGGTGACGCCTGCGAACAGCTCCGGGTGGGCCTGCAGGAGCCAGGCGGTGCCCTCGCCACTGCCGCGCTCTTCGTCGGCGACGGCCATCAGCACGACGTCCCGTGTCAGGGCGTGGCGCTCGCGGGCGGCGTCCAGGAACGCAGCGAGCTGGGTGATCCCCAGGCTCTTGTCGTCGAGCGCGCCGCGGCCGAAGAGGCGCCCATCATGAACCTCGCCACCGAACGCGGGGACGTGCCAGCCCGGCCCGGGAGCGACCACGTCCATGTGGTGCAGCAGCAGCAGCGCCGGCCCGTCGACCCCGGGCCGTGCCTGGAGGCGCGCCCACAGGCTGGTGCGGCCCGCCGGCGAGACCACGCGCCGCGAGGCGATGCCGTGCTCGGAGAGCAGCTTCTCGAGGAACGCCGCCGCCCGCTGCTCGTTGCCAGGGGGGTTCGTCGTGTCGAGCCGCAGGTACTCCTGGAGCCAGCGGGCGGGCTGGGAGAGGGTCCTGGCGTCGGGGGCCGCGGGGCCGTGGCAGCAGAGCAGGCCGGCGAGCAGCAGGGGAGCGAGCCGGCGCACGTCGCGACTGTAGCAGCGCTGGGGACGCCGGGGTTCATGGGGAGGGATCCAGGTCAGGTGGGCCATCTCGGTACCGGGATGCAGTAGGGGGTGGAAGCGCCGCTGCCCTGGCGGTCGGCCGAACGAGCGGAAGGCGAGCCCCAAAATGCAACCAGGGCGCCCCGTGGCGCCCTGGTGCATTCCCGTCGAGAGGCTCGGTGGGACTAGGTCATCTTCTGCGGCCAGCGGACGAAGAAGCCGTCGGCCCAGACGATGTCCTGTTCGTAGTCGGTGGGCTCGAAGCCGCCCGAGGTGTAGGTGGTGCCGCTGAAGGAACCGTCCTGGCCACCGCTGCGGATCAGCATGATCTGCTTGAGCGAGAAGTCCGTGGTCAGGTAGTACTCCATGTTGGTCTTCCAACCGTCCTTGTCGGGGACCTCCTGGATGTACTGGGGGATCAGCTTGTTGCCGACGTCGACGGTGGCCATCGACGTGTAGTCACCGAGGTCGACGGTGTTGTTCGCACCGGCCGCGGCGGCGGCGATCTGATCGGTGAGCCACGACATCTCGGCGGTACCGACGTTGCGGACGTCGGCGACGGTCCGCTTCTGCTTGGCCTTCTGCAAGGCATCGAGGAAGTTCGGGATGAGCAGTGCGGCGATGATCCCGATGATCGCCACCACGATCAGCAGCTCGATCAGGGTGAACCCCCGCTGCCGGTTACGGAGTCTCCTCAGCATGAACACCTCCCAACGGCGCCCGACGGTTCATTCCGTTCGGTTTCATGAGGCTACGAGCACGGAGCATGCCAGAGGTCTGGACGGGGGTGCTGTGAGGCGTAGCACAGGGTGGGTCGGAACCCCCTGCACGAGGCCGGACGCAACTTTGTCAGAATCACTGACGCGAATTGTCAATGTCAGCCATCGCCAGGCGCTCGACGAGGCGGCTGTACAGATCGGTCCCCTGGGCCAGCCCCGGAAGCGAGATCTTCTCGTTGGCCCGGCCCGCGCGCTCGGTCTCGGGGGCCAGGAGGAGGAACGGTGCGAAGCCGTAGCTGGGAATCCCTAGGGGGCGAAGAAAGCGCGAGTCGGAGGCACTCCAAGCGAGAAAGTAGGGCCCGGCGACGGGGCGGCCGTAGGTGCGGCGGATTTCGGCGGCGATCGCCTGCACAACGGGGTGATCGGTCGGGCTGATCGCTGCCGGCGGCGGCGCCGGCCGGTAGCTGAGCCAGACTCCCACCGTCATCCAGCCGGGTAGCAGATCGCGGCGCACCGTGCCGAGATCCGCCGACGGCAGCAAGTGGAAGACCATGCGCATCTCCCAGCCTCCTCCGAGCGCGGGCTTGGGCTCGAAGGGAACGAGCTCGTTGCGCAGCATCGACTGGAGGTAGCCCGGCAGGTCCAGGAAGGCGGCCGGGTCGCGAGGGAGCTCGTCGGGGTCGGCGAGCAGGCGGCGCAGGTCGCCGAGGTCGCGCGAGGATCGGTAGGCGGCCCAGAAGCGCCGCACCTCGGGGTCGACGGTCAGGCCGGTGGCGCGGAAGTCGAGCTCGGCGATGTCCTGGCGCAGCTGCTCGAGGCGTTCCCGGGTCGGGGCGCAGGCGAGGACCTCGGCGAAGCGCTTCTGCCCCACCTCGATCCCCCAGTACTTCAGGCTCTCGAGGCTACGGGCCTCGACCACGCCCCCTTCGGTGAGCACCGCCCAGGAGCGGCGCAACATCTCGGGGTGGCGGGCGAGCAGCCAGCGCATGCCGAAATCGCTGCCCGCCTCCTCGCCGGCGGTGGCGAGGAGGAGCACCGAGCGGCGAGGCCGGGGATGGCGTGCCTTGAGCTCGAGCAACGCGAGCAGCTGTGCCACCGTGTAGCTCTTCATGTCGAAGGCGCCGCGACCGTGGATGTAGGGCGCCTGGAGAACCCCGGCGAACGGGGGGTGCTCCCAGCGCTCGAGATCCTCCACCGGCTCGACGTCGAGGTGGGAGAGCAGCACCAGAGGATGCGGGTCGTCACCCGGAAGCTCCGCCCACAGGTTGGCGTGCTTCCCCACTTGCTCGATGTGCACCGGGATGCCGGCTGCCTCGAGCGGGGTCGAGAGGAAGAGGGCGCCGGCGAGCTCGTCGCCGGTGTCGCTGACGGTGTCGATGCGCAGGTACTGCTGGAGCAGCCGAACCGGCAGCTTCGAACCCCAGTCGATCCGCGACCAGCTGGTTTCCGAAGTGGCCACCACCGGCAGGTGGAGGAGGTGGCGGGCGGCGACGGTGGCCGCTCCCACCAGGGTCAAGCTGCCGTAGAGGGCGAGTCGCGCCACGGCGCGCCGGCGCCTCTCGACCAGGCCGTAGCGCATTCAGCCGGGGATCGTAGCAGGGTGAGCAGCGGGCCTGGGGCGGGCGCCGATACGTGTGCGCTCCGGAGACGCGTTGGGTCGGGGTGCGGGGTGCTAGCGTGGGCGTGCCCCGCCGCGGCGCCACGTCCGGCCGGCGGCAGACGGGGCGCGCGCGACGGTCGCAGTGCGGTGGGTGGAACCCGGCAACACGCTCCGATGGGGAGGCCGGGGTGGACGGCTCGTAGGCGGAGATGGAGCTCGCGACGCTCGTGTAGGCTCCCCGTGGCCATGCCCACACCCTCTGCGAGCTCGGGTCATCCGGCCGTCCCGCTGGCGGCGGCGGGGCTGTCCCTGGCCGCCAAGGGCAGCAGCCGCGGGCGAGCCATCGCCTGGCTGGCGGCGGCGATCCTGCCTTGTCTCGCCTTCCTCGCCGCCGAGCTCTACCTGCTCGACGGCCATCTCGGGCTGCCGCTCGACGATGGCTGGATCCACCTGCAGTTCGCCCGCAACCTGGCCGGCGGGAGCGGCCTCGCGTACAACCCCGGCGAGCGCGTGGCGGGGTCCACCGCGCCCTTGTGGACGGGCCTGCTCTCGCTCGGCTTCCTGTTGCCTGTGTCGCCGCTCGCCTGGGCTCAGGGGCTCGGCATCGCGGCCCACCTGCTGGCGGTGGCCGGGACCTGGCGCCTCGCCCGCGAGCTGGCGCTGGCACCACCCCTCGCCGCCGTCGCCGCCGCCCTCACCGCCACCACCGGCGTTCTGGTCTGGGGAGCGGTGTCGGGCATGGAGGTGCCGCTGTTCGCGGCGCTCGCGGTCTGGGGGATGGCGCAGCATGCGCGCGAGCGCCGCCAATCCCACGCCGTGCCGCTGGCCTTGCCGCTGCTCGCTCTCGCCGCACTGGCGCGGCCGGAGGGTCTGCTGCTGCTCGCCCTCGCCGCACTCGACGACGTCGTCGTGATGCGTCGCGAGGGCGCCGAGGTTCGGCTCGAGGTGCCGGCGTGGCGAGCCCTTCTCCGGGGCATGGCGATGGCGGCGCTCCTGGTGGTGCCGGTGATGCTCGTCTACCGGACGCTGGGTGGCTCGCCACTGCCCACCACCTTCGACACCAAAGCGGGGTACTCCGCGCCCGGCCTGCCGCGGGCCCGCTACCTGTTCGAGGTGGCGGGCGTGCTGGCGGCGTCACAGCCGGTGGCGACGCTGCTCGCCCCGGCGGGCGTGCTGGTGCTGCTGGGCCGCGTCGGCGGCGACGAGGACCGCGGCCTGCTGCCCGCGCTGTGGGCCGGGGGGCTGCCACTCGCCTACGGTGTGCTGTCGGGCGGGGGCCGCGGCATCTTCGGCAACTTCGGTCGCTACTTCTACCCGCTGCTGCCGGTGGTAGCGGTGCTGGCGACGCTGGCGCTGACGCCGGTGCTCGCAGGGCTGCCGTGGCGCCTGCGCCTGGGTGGCGCCAGCGTGTCGTGGCCGCTCTGGCTGGGCGCGCTGTTGCTGTTGCCCGGGCTGGGGGGGCTGGGCGCCAGCGCCGCCAGATACACGCAGAACCTCCACGACGTCGAGGCCGGGGACGTCAGGCTGGCGCAGCTGCTGGCTCCCCGGCTGCCGCCCGACGCGCTGCTCGCGGTGGACGACATCGGCGCTATCAAGTACCTGCTCCCCAACCCGGTGCTCGACCTTGCCGGCATCGTCAGCCCGCGAGTGCACGCCTACGCCCGGCGCTCGTTCGCCGCCACCGGCTCCTACTGCCCGGGGGTGCTCGCCTTCGTGCGCGACGCGCGCCCCGACTACCTGGCGATCTTCCCCCGCCACCACGCCTGCTTCGGCGACGGCGAGTTCCCTCCGCTTCTGCGGCTGGACGTGCCCGGCAACATCACCCTCGGCGAGGACACGATCGTGCTCCACGCCACCCCCTGGACCCGCCAACCGCTGCGGCCCGCTGCGGCCGCGGCCCGCTGATCGGAGGCCCGCCGTGCGCATTCCGCACTTCGATCTCAAGCCGGTCGCCGAGGAGCTCCGCCCGCGCCTTCTCTCGCGCTGGGAGGACCTCGTGGCCCGCACCTCGTTCGTCGGCGGTCCCGAGGTGGAGGCTTTCGAGCGCGACTTCGCCGCCTTCCTCGGCGCCCACGATTGCGTCGCCGTCGCCAACGGCACCGACGCGCTGGTGCTGGCGCTGCACGCGCTCGGCCTGCGCCCGGGGGACGAGGTGCTGGTGCCGTCGTTCACCTTCTTCGCCACCGCCGAGGCGGTGGTGTGGGCGGGGGGCACGCCGGTACCGGTGGACGTCGAGGCGGCCACCTTCAACATCGACCCCGGCGATGCCGAGGCTCGCGGCGGCGCGCGCACCGTCGGCATCGTCGCCGTGCACCTCTACGGCCAGCCCTGCGACCTCGACGCGGTCACCGCGCTCTGCCGCCGCCGCGGCTGGTGGCTGATCGAGGACGCGGCGCAGGCGCACGGCGCACGCTGGAATGGACGTCCGGTGGGTACCTTTGGCGCGCTCGCCGGGTGGAGCTTCTACCCGTCGAAGAACCTCGGTTGCTTCGGCGACGGCGGCGCCGTTACCGGTGCCGACGACGAGGCCCTGGCGCGCGTGCGGTTGCTCGCCAACCACGGCCGGGTCGAGCACTACGAGCACGGCGCGGTGGGCACCAACTCCCGGCTCGACGCCCTTCAGGCGGCGGTGCTCAACCTGCGCCTGGCGCGCCTCGACGCCGACAACGCGCGCCGGGCGGCGCTCGTCGCCCGCTACCACGATGCCCTCGACGGGGTCGGAGACCTGCGTTTCGCCGTGGTGCCGGCGGCCGCGACTCCGGTCTGGCATCAGCTCACCGTGCGTACCGCCGCGCGCGACGCGCTGCGCCAACACCTGCTCGACGATGGCATCGGCACGGCGATCTTCTATCCGCTGCCGCTGCACCAGCAGCCCGCGCTGCTGCCGCTGCTGCCGGCCGGGCTCGAGCTGCCGGCCGCAGAGGCGGCATCGCGCGAGGTCCTCTGCCTGCCGCTCTTCCCCCAGCTCTCGGAGGGGCTGGTGGACGAGGTCTGCGCCTCGATCCGCCGCTTCTACCGCGACTGAGCGCCCAGCAGCCGTCGCGAGATCCCCGCCGCCAGGGCAGCGCGCTGCGCTTCGAGCAGGGCGCGCCGCTGATGCCAGCGCGCGACGGCGACCGGCTGCTCGGCCGGCGGCAGCGCCGCCAGCCACTCGGCCGGTGGCTCGTCGGGGCGCAGGGCGAGCAGCCGGGTGAAGGTTCCCAGCCAGGGCAGGTCGCGCTCGAGCAGGGCGCCGCTTTCGTACTCGACGGCAGGGAGGTCGTCGTGGTGCGCCGGCACGGTGGCGAGCCATGGCCGCAGGTCCCGCTCGGTGGCGACGAGCAGCGGCAGCAGGTCGGCGGGTCGGGTGATGCCGATGTCGACGAGCTCCGCCGCCACCCGCGGGTCGGCGAAGGCGGCGCCGAGACCCTGCCCCGACCACGCCGGCACGGTGCTGCCGGTGACGACGGTGAAGGAGTTCAGCGTCGAGGGCTCGTACCAGACCTGCACGTGGGGGAAGACCTCGGCGAAGGCGGCGAGGATCATCGCGTAGTTGCGCGGCGTCAGCGAGTACATCGGCAGCCACATCGAGGCCACCCCGCCGGGGCGCAGCCGGCGCGCCAGCAGGCCGAAGTACTCGCGGGAGTAGAGCGAGCCATTGCCGGCATAGCGGGGGTGGATGGAGTCGGAGAGCACGGCGTCGAAGCTGGCCGGCGAGGCGAGCAGGAAGTTGCGGCCGTCGTTGATCTCCACCCGCACCCGCGGGTCGTCGAGCACGCCGTGGTTGATGGGGCGGAAGAAGCGGTCGGACGCGGCGAGCACTGCCGGGCTGATCTCGACGATCAGCACGTCCTCCACCGGATGGCGCGACACCGCCCAGGCGGTACCGCCGCTGCCGAAGCCGATGTGCACCACCGAGCGCGCGTGGGGACAGAGCAGCAGTGGCAGATGCCCTTGTAGCTTCTGGATGGCGTAGAGATCGGGGCTGGTGCCGGCGACATTGACGCCATTGAGCTCGAGCGAGAGGTAGGGGCCGGACGCGGCGAGGGGAGGCGGCGGATGGTCACCGAGGCCTGCGCGTCCTCGTGGAAGTAGACGAGGTCGCTTGGCGCGTCGTGGCGGAACATGCCGGCGGCGAGGATGACGCGATCGGGCGGGAGGTGCAGCGCGGCCACCAGCAGTGCTGCCGGCACCGCGGCGGCGAGCCAACGCAGCCGTGGCCGGCCGCGAGCGAGCAGCACCGCGAGCAGGGCGTTGGCAGCCGCCACCGCGAGCAACGCGTCCTGAGTGCCGAGCATCGGAATGAGCAGGAAGCCCGCGAGGAGCGAGCCGACCACCGCGCCGAGGGTGTTCCAGCCGTAGACGCCACCGACGTCGGCGCCGAGGCGCTGGCGCTCGCGGTGGAGGCCCGCACGGCCAGCGGGAAGGAGATACCCATCAGGAGCGTCGGGGGCAGCAGCAGCGGCAGCGCGGCGAGGAGCTGCGCCACGGCGACTCCGCCGTAGCCTCGGGGGTGCAGCAGACCGGCCGCCGCGACTAGCAAGTCGTTGAGCCGTCCGAAGAGGAGCACCTGGAGGGGAGCCCAGAGCGCCAGGCCGAGCTCGACGCCGGCGAGGGTGGCGAACAGGGAACCGATGCGGTCCGCCCACGGCGCCACCAGCAGGCTGCCGGCGGCGATGCCGAGCAGCACCAGCAGCAGCATCAGGCTGTAGGCGTAGACCGAGGAACCGAAATAGAAGACGAGGATACGGGTCCACAGCACCTCGTAGGCGAGGCTGGCGGCGCCCATGCCGAAGATCAGCGCGAGCAGCCATCGCCGTCCGCGTTCCGTGGCTGCCGGCGGAGGTGGTGGTGGCACCGACGGCGAGAGTGGCAGGGCGACCAGGGCCGCCACCAGGTTGCCGGCGGCCGCGAGCAGCAGGGTGGCGTGCAGCCCGAGGAAGGGGATGGCGGCGAAGCCGGCCAGCGCGGTGCCGGCGACCGCGCCCAGGGTGTTGCAGCCGTAGAGGAAACCGGTGGCGCGGCCGGCGCGACCGTGCATCGGGCGGCGCCGCCGGCCAGCACGAGCGGCAGCGTCGCCCCCATCAGCAGGGTGGGTGGCAGCAGGAAGGCGGCGGCGAGCAGGGCGCGCCCGCCGGCGAAGAGCCAGGGCTGGTTGCCCCAGGCGCGGTAGACCACCACGTAGGCGGCGTCGATGAGGGTGAGGAGATGCGGTGAGGCCACCGCCAGCAGGGCGATGCCGATCTCGCAGAGCGCGTAGACGGTGAGCGGGCGGCGGATCCGCGGCGAGAGCCGGCCGCCGAGCAGGGCGCCGCCGCCGAGGCCGCCCATGAACACCGCCAGCAGCGTCGCCGCCGCCCAGGTGGTGTTGCCAAAGGTGAGCGACAGAAAGCGCAGCCACACCACCTGGTCCATCAGCGAGGCGGCACCGGAGAACAGGAAGCACCCGGCGAGCAGGGCCAGGCGCCAGCCGGGCCGTGGGGCACGAGTCACCCGCGCTCACCGCGCATAGAGAACCCCGAGGACCACCAGGCCCCAGAGCAGCACGTTGACGAGGAACGGCGTATCGGTGAGCAGGTCCTCCGTGGGGCTGGCGTGACCGGGCCGCTGATAGGTCAGGTACAGGTAGCGAAAGACGCCGAAGACGACGAAGGGCACCGTGTAAAGGAGGCCGCGGCCGTGCTTGGCCACCGACTCGTCCGCCGCGGCGTAGAGCGCGTAGCAGATCACCGTCGAGGCGGTGACGACGTTGATCATCTGGTCGAGGAAGGCGGGGCTGTAGTGCGACAGCACGCGGCGCTGGTCGGCGGCGCGGTCGGCGAGCAGCACCAGCTCATGCCGGCGCTTGGAGAAGCCGAGGAAGAGGGCGACGAAAAAGGTGCAGAGGAGGAGCCAGGACGAGACGCCGACCGCCACCGCTGCGGCGCCCGCCTCGACCCGCAGCAGGTAGCCGAAGGCGAGCACCATCACGTCGAGGATCACCACGTGCTTGAGCTGCCAGGTGTAGAGGCCGTTGAGCAACATGTACGCGAGCAGCAGGCCGAGCGTGAGGCGGCCGAGGAGGGCGCCACCGGCCAAGGCCGCGCCGAGCAGGATTGCGGCGGTGGCGAGCGCCAGCGACAGGCTCACGGTGCCGGCGGCGATCGGCCGCTGCTGCTTGAGCGGATGGCGGCGATCGGCCTCGCGATCGCGCACGTCGTTGAACAGGTAGATCGCCGAGGAGCCGGCGCAGAAGGCGGCGAGGGCGAGGAGGGCGCGGCCGAGCAGCGCCGGCTCGAGCAGCCGGTGCGCGAAGACCAGCGGGGCGAGCACGAAGAGGTTCTTGACCCACTGGTGGGGTCGCATCGCCCGCAACAGCGCTGGCATGGGCGGGTATTGTACGCACGCTCCCCATGCGCTTCCGCCGAGCGACTCCCGCGGCCCGCGCGCCGCTCGCCCTCATCCTGCCGATGGTGGCGCTGCAGCTGCTCGCCGTTGGCACGCTGGTCCTCGGCCGCGACACCCTCTACCTGCGCGACGTCCTCACCACCCACCTGCCGATGAAGCAGGCCGAGGCGCAAGCCTTGCGCCGCGGGGAGCTTCCCGAGCTCGACGTCCAGCGGGGGGGTGGCCAGCCGCTGCTCGGCAACCCCAACGGCGCACCGTTCTACCCCGACACGTTGCTGTGCCTCGTGGCGCCGACGCGCTGGGCCGTCAACGCCCACTTCTGGCTCCATTTCCTGCTGGCTCCATGGACCTTCGCCTGGCTCGCGCGGCGACTCGGTTGCGATCCCGACGCCGCCTGGGCGGGCGGCGCGGCCTACACGCTCTCTGGCTTCCTGCTCTCGCAGCTGAGCTACTACGACTTGGTGGCGGGCGCCACCCTCGCGCCGGCTCTCGTCGCCGCGTGCCTGCTGGCGCGCGACGGCGCGCTGGCGGTGGCCCGTCGCAGGGGTGCCGCGGCAGCCGGGGCCGTGTGGGCCATGCTGCTGCTCGGCGGGGATCCGGCGTTTGCCGCGCTGGCGATGGTGGCGGCCCTCCTCGCTCTGGTGCTGGCGCCTCGCCCGTTGGCGGGCGAGACAGCAGGCGCAGGCGCCCCGCCAGGCCTCCCGGGAGCGCTCGACGGCTGGCCTTCGACCGGCGTCGAAGGGACCGTGGCGATCGCCGCCGCCACTGCCGGTGCGTCGCAGGGCAGGTTGCCGTTGCGCCGCACCGCCGCGCGGTGGTTGCCGCTCGCGCTCGCCATCGCCGCCGGCACGGCGCTGGCGGCGCCGCAACTCAGCGAGCTCCTACGCATCCTCTCCGCCTCGACGCGTGGCGTGCGCGGCTACGACGCGGCGGCCCGGACTCTCGGCAGCTGGGATCCCCGCCAGGCCCTCGAGCAGCTGCTGCCGCTCGCCTTCGGGCGCCTCGACCGTACCGCCGCCGGCGGTTTCTGGGGCTACCGCTTCCACACCGGGGCGCTGCCGTTCTTTCTCACCCTCTATCCTGGCCTGCTGCCGCTAGGGCTCGCGGTGGCGGCCGGCCGCCGGCGCGGCGCCGCCGTCGGCTGGGTCCTCGTTGGTTGCGGCGTGCTGCTCGCGCTCGGCCGCTTCGACCCGCTCGTCGCCGCGCTCGCAGCACTCCCCGGCGGCGGCCTGCTGCGCTTTCCGGTCAAGGCCTGGCTGCTGGTGGCGATCGGTCTTTCCGTGCTCGCCGCGACAGGCTGGCAGCGGGCGGTGTCGGCGGGCGAGCCGCGTGCGCGGCGGTGCCTGCGGGCGACACTGCTGGTGCTGGCGGCCGTCCTCGCTCTTGGCGCCCTTGCCGCCCTGGCCGCCAGGCCCGCGCTTCGGGGCTGGATGGTCCGCCAGCTCCCTGGCAATGCACCGCCGCAGCTGGTCGCCGGCGAGGCGACGCGCTGGGGGACCTTGGCTGCCGGGCTCGCGGTATTGGCGGTGGTGCTGGCGGCGCTTCTCTGGCGGCCGTCACGGCACCTTGCCGCGACGGCACTCGCGCTTCAGGCAGCGGCCCAGCTCGCGCTGCTCGCGCCCGCCACGCTGGCCCGCGACAGCGTCGCGCCCTATGCGCGGGCGCCGGCGTTCGCGGACCTGCTACCGACAGGGACGCGGCTCGCGCACGGTAGCCTCGGCAGGCTGTTCGGCCCGGTGCGGCGGCGCCCGCCGCCGGATGGGGACGGTCGCTGGCTGGCACGCCAGGGCGCCGCCGCGGGCCTGCCGCTGGTGGGCGTGCAGGCCGGGTGGAGGTACGAGCTCGCGACGTCGCCAGAGGGCCTCGACGGCTTCCTCACCCGGCTCGGCGCCGATGCCGTGAGGTCGCTCGACGACGCCCGCCGGGTTCGGCTGCTTCGCGTCTGGGGCGTTCAGGCCTTGCTTCTCGAGCGGCCTCTGGCGGTACCCGTTGCCGGTGCTTCCCTGGTGGCCAGGGCGCCGGGTCCACTGGCGACGACCTACCTCTACCGACTCGCCGCGATGACGCCCGAGGTGCGGTGGGTCGCCGGCGCCCGCTACGCCGCCGACCCGCGGTCCGCGCTGGTGGCCCTGCTCGACCCCGAGCTCGACCCGTCGCGGGAGGTGGTGTTGCCTGGCACCGGGGAGCCCGTGGCGCCAGGCGGCGGCCGCGTACAGAGCGAGCGCGCCACCGCCGAGAGGACGGTGATGGTCACCCACGAAGGCCGCGCCGGATGGGTGGTGGTGCAACGGGCCTGGCAACCGCTCTGGAGGGCGACGGTGGACGGCCACCCTGCCGCCGTCGTTCCCGCCGACCTCCATCGCCTGGCGGTGGCGGTGCCGGCCGGATCGCACCACCTGCGGCTCTGGGTCGATCGCCAGCCGCTGCACCGCGCCACGGCCCTCGCCGTCCTGGGCGCCGCGCTGCTGCTGGCGCTGGCAGCCTGGAAGCGTCGCTCCGCGGCCGGCGCAACGACGAGCTGACCGCAGGCTTCCGGTCCCCCGCTGTCCGGCACCGGAGCCTGCTCCACGCGCCAGGACTTGACGGGCTCTCCGGCCGCGGCGCTGGTACCCTACGGCGCGCGTGGCCGACCTCGACGTGGTGGTCATCGGTGGCGGTCCGGCGGGGAGCACCGCCGGGGCCCTCCTCGCCCGGGCGGGGCGCCGGGTACGTATCTACGAGCGCGAGCGCTTTCCGCGCTTTCACGTCGGCGAGTCTCTGCTGCCCCACAGCGAGCCGCTGCTGCGACGGCTGGGCGTCTGGGAGCAGGTCGCCGCCGCGGGCTTCCAGCGCAAGTGGGGTGCCCACTTCGCCTTCGAGCCCGATGGCGGCGCCAACCACATCACCTTTGCGGGTGGTCTTGGCCGCCGGCCGCCGCCGCAGGCCTTCCAGGTGCGCCGCGCCGAGTTCGACCACCTGCTGCTGCGCAATGCCGGCGCGGCCGGAGCAGAGATCGCAGAGGGGGTCGAGGTGCTCGCCGTCACCTTCGACGGCGAGCGTGCCACCGGCGTGCGCGTGCGCGACGACGGCGGCGACGAGGAGGAGGTGCGGGCGCGTGTGGTGTTCGACGCCACCGGCCGCGAGGCGCTGCTCGGCGGTCAGCTCCGGCTGCGCGACCGCGACCCCGTGCTGCGGCAGGCGGCGATGTTCTCGCACTTTCGTGGCGCGCGCATGGGGCTCGGCCGCGATGGAGGCGACATCCTGGTGGTGGGCGGGCCGGCGGGCTGGTACTGGATGATCCCGCTCGACGCCGAGACCACCAGCATCGGCGTCGTCTTCCCCGGTGGGGTGATGACGGAGCGGCGTGGCAGGTCTCTCGTCGAGCTCTACGAGCAGTTGCTCGCCGCCTCGCCGGAGGTTGCCGGCCGCCTCGCCGGTGCGAGCCGTGTCGAGGACGTGCATCCCCTCGCCGATTTCTCCTACCGCCTGCGCCGCTTCGTGGGCGACGGCTGGGTGACGGTGGGCGACGCCGCATGCTTCCTCGACCCGGTGTTCTCGTCGGGCGTGCACGTGGCCCTCACCACTGGCAGCCGTGCCGCCGACGACGTGGCGGCCGCGCTCGCGCGCAAGGGCCGCCTCGACGCCCCTGACCTGGCGCCGTACGAGCGCTTCACGCGCCGCGGGCTCGATCGCTTCCGCCGCTACATCCTCGGCTACTACGACCCCGCCTTTGTCGGCATCTTCGCCACCGAGCCGCCCTTCGAAGCGGTGCGCTCCGCGGTGGTGACGGTGCTCGCCGGCGGCGCGTTCCGTCGCTCGCTGCTGCAGCGCGTTCTCGAGGGGGTGTTCTTCATGGGAGTGGAGCGGCATCGGCGACGGATGGCGACGGGGGAGCGGCCCGGGGCGATCGCCCCCGCGTGCGACGGGCGACGGGAGGTGAGCGCCACCACGCCACCGCCATTGCCACCAGAGTCAGCGCGCTGAGCGCGCAGCCGAGCACCAGCGACAGCGGCCGGTAGACGCGCTCGACGCGGTGCTCGCCGGCGGGGAGGGCTATGGCGGCGAAGGCGACGTCCGCGTGGACCGGCGCCACCGGCGAACCGTCGAGGCGATAACGCCAACCGTCGGACCAGGAGTCGGCGACGACGAGGTAGCCCGGGCAGGCAGTGGTGACGGTCACCAGCGCCCGATTCGGCGTCGGCTCGCGAGCGGAGACGCTGGCGGCCTGTGGGCAAGGCCGCAGCTGGTCCCGGCGCGCCCGGTCCTCCACCACCACGTGACGGCGGGGGTCGTAGCCGCGGCCGAGCATGGCGTGCAGCGCCTCGTCCGGCGTCGGCACCGCGCGCCAGCTGCCGATCCAGCGGAAGCGCGGCGCCGCGTCCAGGTTGCGCAGGAGCTGGAGAGCCGGGCCTCCGGGGTCGTCCACCACGCCCGCCGGCTCGAGCCCCGCAGGCCGTCCGGCCGGCGGCATCAGGATCGACTGCACCGCAGCCGCCGAGAGCAGCGGCAGGCGGCGTTCCCAGGGCAGCCGCCACACCATGCGGCCGAGCATCACCGTGCGCGGCGGCGCCAGCGAGTGGAAGTCGCTGTGGAAGACTACCGGCACCCGGTAGCTCGCCGCCAGGTAGTCGACGAAGACGAAGCGGTCGCGGCGGTAGGCCCAGGCGGCATCGGCGCCCGGCGGAGCGAGCAGGCTCTCGGCGCGCTGCTGGGTGGTGAAGAATCGCCCGTCGCCGGTCGCCTGGCGGACGGCTGCGAGCGCCGGCGGCGGCCGCAGGAACCAGCGCTCGGGCGTCACCGGGTTGACTGCCCGCCCGGCGGCCAAGAGGTCGGCGGTCACGATGGCCGCGAGCAGCAGCGCCTGCCGTGGTGGCGGCCAGGCTCGCAGTGCCAGCGCCAGCGGCACGGCCAGGGCGATGACGGTGGCGCGCAGCAACACCTGCGTGAGGTGAGCGGCCGCCGCGGCCTCGCCGCGGGCCAGCAGCAAGCGGGGCAGACCGCCCGCCATCGCGCCCGCGGCGATGGCGAGGCACAGCCCACCGCAGACGAGGGCTGCGCAGCCGGCGACGATGGCCGTGGTGCGCCGAACCCGAGCGGCGCTGCCGCGGGCGATGCGGTGGACGCTCCAGCCCGCGGTGAGCGCCACCGGCAGCACGGCGAGCAGCAGCAGCTTCTCGGGGAAGCGAAACACGCGCAGCGGCGGCAGGGCGCGATAGAGCAGCGCGAAGCCGGGGAGGTGGCGGCCCAGCGAGACCAACAGTCCCACCGTCGCGAGCGCGAGCAGGCAGGTGCGCGCGCGCCGCGGCAACGCGCCTCGCGAGGGGCTGGCGAGCGCGGCGGCGGCGAGCGCCAGGGCCGGGATGCCGAAGTACAGGCTCGGCTGGTACGGGAACCCCTCGTCGACGATGGCGTTCCCCCAGTAGGCACGCGCATCGAGGACGTCGATGCGCCCGAGGTATGCGGGCACCCACAGCTCGGGGAGCCGCCGCCAGGGAACCGACCAGGCGGCGAAGGTGGCGAAGGGCAGCCCACCCCCCCGCGTGGAGTGCCGGGTGAGGTCGAGCAGCGGCAGCAGCTGCGCCGCGCCCAGCAGGAGACCGAGAGCGCCGGCGGCGATGACTCCCGCCACGCGCTGGACGACTCGACCGGGATAGGGGTAGGCGAGCGCCCAGGCCAGGGCCGTGCCCCAGGTGATCGCCACCGTCTCGGGGGCGCCTGCGCACACCTGCAGCGCGATCGGGATGGTGGCGAGCAGCAGCCAGCGTCGGCCGTCGCCGCGCAGGTGACGATGGAGCGCCAGCAGGAACAGCGGCAGGAACGGCATCGCCAGCAGCCGCCCGTAGAGGTTGAGCTGCGACAGGGTGACGCCGCTGAGGCCGTAGACGAGCGCTGCCGTCCAGGCACCGGGGCGCGAGATGGCGAGGGTGCGCGCCAGGGCGTAGGCGGCGAGCGCCGCGAGCACGACATGGCCGGCGAGCTCGACGTTGAGCGCACGCACCGCCGGCAGCAGCAGGTAGAGCAGCGAGGTGGGGTAGAAGCCTGCCGCCGCCGGATCGCCGAGCAGCGGCATGCCGCCGTGCAGGTAGGGGTTCCACAGCGGCACCACCCCCGCCCGCCAGAGGTCGGCCATCAGCTGCTTGATGGGCAGGAAGAACAGGTGGAGGTCGCGGAAGTAGAAGGTCGAGCCGAGCAGCAGCGGGCGGGCGAAGAACAGGACCGTCAGCGCCGCGATCGCCCACGGCGCTGCGTCGAGTGCTCGACGTGAGGATCGGCGGCGGCGCATCGCGTTGCAGTCTACGGCGGCTCTGCGGCTGCCCGCCGCCTAGCTAGCGCGGTCGAGCTCGGGGGCTTCGCGGTCGGTCGCCACCAGGGGAGCGGCTCGACGCGCGTGGTGTCGTGGCCACGGCTGCACCGCGCGGGCAGGAGCATCGTCTACCGGCAACGCAAGCGGTAATATCCCTGCCCCGATGACCGAGGCTCCCCGCCGCGCCTTCCGCAAGGTGCTGGTCGCCAACCGCGGCGAGATCGCCGTGCGCGTGTTGCGCACGCTGCGCGAGCTGGGCATCCGGGGCGCCGTCGTCTACTCCGACGCCGATCGCAAGAGCCTGCCGGTGCTGATGGCCGACGAGGCCTACCGCATCGGGCCGCCGCCCTCGCGCGAGAGCTACCTGCGCGCGGAGGCGATCGTCGAGCTCGCCGTCGCCATCGGCGCCGACGGCATCCACCCCGGCTACGGGTTCCTCTCCGAGAACGCGCGCTTCGCCGAGCTCTGCGCCGAGGCGGGGGTCGAGCTCATCGGCCCGCCGGCGACCGCGATCGCCGCCATGGGGAGCAAGATCGAGAGCCGTCGCCTGATGCTGGAGGCCGGGGTGCCGGCGGTTCCCGGCGGCCGCGACCCGCTCCCCGACCTCGCGGCCGCCGAGCGCGAGGGCGAGGCCATCGGCTACCCGGTGATGCTCAAGGCTGCTGCCGGCGGTGGCGGCAAGGGGATGCGCCTGATCGGTGACGCCGGCGAGCTGGCCGCTGCCTACCGTGCCGCGCGCGCCGAGGCGGCCGCCTCCTTCGGCGACGACGCCGTCTACATGGAGAAGCTCCTGGTGCGGCCGCGCCACGTCGAGATCCAGGTTGTCGGCGACAAGCACGGCGGCCTGGTGTCTCTCGGCGAGCGCGAGTGCTCGCTGCAGCGCCGCCACCAGAAGGTGGTGGAGGAGGCGCCCTCCACGGTGGTGTCGCCGGCCCTGCGAGCGGCGATGGGCGCGGCGGCGGTCAAGGCCGCCCGCGCCGTCGGCTACTGGAGCGCCGGCACCGTGGAGTTCCTCCTCGACCGCGACGGCAGCTTCTACTTCCTGGAGATGAACACCCGCCTGCAGGTGGAGCACCCGGTGACCGAGCTGGTCACCGGTCTCGACCTGGTGCGGGCCCAGCTCGCCATCGCCCAGGGCGAGCCGCTACCCGAGGCGTTCGTCGGTGTGGTGCCGCGCGGGCACGCCATCGAGGTTCGGCTCTACGCCGAGGATCCCTACCGCAACTTCGCGCCTTCTCCCGGCCGCATCGAGCTCTCTGCGCTGGCCCGAGGGGCCAGGCGTGCGCAACGACGTCGGCGTCTACGAGAGCAGCTCGATCCCCATCCACTACGACCCGATGCTGGGCAAGTTGATCGTCTGGGGAGCCGACCGCGCGCAGGCGTTGCAGCGCCTCGAGCGCGCCCTCGCCGAGCTGCGCGTCGAGGGAGTGGCGACCAGCGTGCCGCTCTTCCTCGCGCTGCTGCGCGACGACGAGTTCCGCGCCGCCGCCTTCGACATCTCCTGGCTCGACCGCAAGCTCAAGGCCGGGGAGCTGCAGCTGCCGGCCGCCGGCGCCGACCGTGATCTCCCCTTCGTTGCTGCCGCCCTCGCCGAGGTCGAGCACGCCGGACGGGTGGCGAGTGCGCCGCAGGGCGACGGCGCCAGGAGCCGCTGGGCCACCGCTGCGCGGCACGAGGCACTGCGCGCGGGCCGGCGCTGAGCGACCCGGAGCGCCACCGTGGAGCTGATCGTCACCGTCGCCGGGCGCACCGAGCGGGTCTCCGTGGAACGCGAAGGGGACGCGCTGCGCGTGAACGTCGGAGATCGTTCGTACCTCGTCGACCAGGCAGCGGTGGGGCCGCGCCACTGGAGCGTCCTTGCCGCCGGCGAGCAGTTCGAGGTGGCGGTGCTGCCGCGTGGCCCTGGTCGCTGGTGGGTGTCGAGCGCGCGCGGCGGCGTGCTCGCCGAGGTGGCCGATCCGCTTTCCCACTTGGCGGCCCAGGGGGTGTCGGCTCGCGGCGCCCGGCGGCGCGAGCAGGTGACCGCCTACATGCCCGGGCGGGTGGTATCCCTGCTCGTCGCCGAGGGGGAGGCGGTCAAGACCGGCCAGGGGGTGCTGGTGCTCGAGGCGATGAAGATGCAGAACGAGATCCAGGCCGAGCACGACGGCACCATCAAGCGCCTCTGCGTCGCCGCCGGCCAGGCGGTCGACGGCGGCGACCTCTTGTTCGAGCTCGAGTGAGCGCAACCTCGCGGTGCCGTGCGGCGACGGCCCCACGGCGGGGTTGCAGCGGAGCTTCGCTAGGCGCGCGCCCGAGCCGCTGGCTAGCGCTCCCGCGCGAGAGTGGCGACCGCCGCCGCGGTGACCTCGGCGACGCCGATGTCGCGCATGCAGCGGTGGTGCAGCAGCGGGCAGCGTTGGCGGAAGCAGGGGGAGCACCAGCGATCGGTGTAGAGCACGCGATGGCCCTCCCCCGCGGGGGCGGTGCGGCGTGGGTCGGTGGGGCCGAACAGGGCCACGCAGGGGACGCCGAAGGCGGCGGCGAGGTGCATCGGCCCCGAGTCGTTGGTGACCAGGAGGTCGAGCCTGGCGAGCAGTGCGGCGAGCCCACGCAGGTCGAGGTCGGGGCCGACCACCGGGTGCAGCTTGCCGCTCTCCTCGTGGATGCGTACCGCCATCCACACCTCCTTGGGACCGGCGACGATGACCTGGCGCAGGTCGGGGCGGGCGCGTCGCAGCGCCAGGGCGAGATCGGCGAAGCGGGGCCACGGCCAGCGTTTGGAGGGTCCCCACTCGGCGCCGGCGAAGATTCCCACCAGCGGGCCGGCACCGCGGAGCCTTGCCCGTGCCAGCCGCTCGTCGCCGAGCGCGAGCAGCGCCGGATCGCGCGGCAGCCGGGGAACCCAGGAGGCCGGCGGCGGCACCTCGAGCGACTCGAGCAACTCGCGGTAGTCCTCGACCTGCGGACGTTTCCGGCGCCGCGACGAGGGGGGCCGCGGCACCGGCGGCCGCAGCAGCGGGGCGCGCCAGCCGCCACGATACCCCCAGCGCCAGGGGATGCCGGCCTGGTAGGGGAGCCAGGCGGAGCGGATCGAGTTGGGGAGAACCACCGCCTCCTGGCAGCCGGCGGCGCGCAGGCGGGTGAGGGTCTCGGCATCGTCGCTCCCACGCTCGACCACCTCCGCCACCGCCGGCGCCAGGCGCAGCAGCGGCGCGAGGTGGGGGCGGGCGAGCGCCACCAGCTGGCGATCGCTGGCTGCCAGGGCCTCGGCCACCGGCAGCGCCATGACGCAGTCCCCCACCCAGTTGGGCATGACGAGCAGGGTGCGGAGAGCCACGACGGGAGTGTACCGGCGGCGCGTCAGTCGAGCCGCCAGCGGCGGTGCAGCCACAGCCACTGCTCGGGGTGCTGGCGGATGGCGACTTCGAGCACGTCCAGGTAGCGACCGGTAAGCGTTGCCACCGCCTCGTCGTCGTCGCTCTCGCCGCGCGCTGGGGGGAGGATCGGTGCGCTGATCTCGACCCGATAGCGCCCGCCTTTCTCGGGCCAGGCCACCACGATCACCGCAGGCGCTCCGGTGCGCAGCGCCACGCTCGCCGGCAGCGGCGACACCAGCGCCGGGTGGCCGAGGAAGGGGAGCACGATCCCCTGACCGGGTCGCACCCGCTGGTCCATGATCACGCCCGCCCTGCCCCCCTCCCGCAGCACGCGGAACAACTGCTTGGCGGCACCGCGCTTGGGGATCTCACGCTCGCCGAAGCGCTCACGCTCGGCCGCCAGGTAGCGATAGACGAGGGGGTTGTTGAACGGTCGGGCGACGACATGGAAGGGCGCGCGGTAGAGGCCCATCGGGCGCCCCGACACCTCCCAGTTGCCGAGGTGACCGCCCAGCATCAGCACGCCACGTTGGTGCGCCTCGGCGGCCGCGAGCTGCTCCCAGCCGACCAGGGTGAGACGGCGGCAGAGGCCCACCGCGTCGAGGCGGCCCATGGCGATGGTGTCGCAGACCATGGCGCCGAAGTGCCGGTAGCAGCGGCGTGCGAGCCGTCGCCGCGCCGCGGCCGCGAGCTCGGGGTAGACGCGTGCCAGGTTGGCGGCGACCGTCGAGCGCCGGACGCCGAGCGCCCACACCAGCCCGCCGAGCACGCCGCCGAGCGGGCGCGCGGCGGCCAGCGGCAGGGCGCGCAACGCCCCGCGGACGGCCAGGAAGCCGGCGAGCTCGGCGCGGTGGCGGAGACGGCGTCGGAGTGGAGCGTCAGCCATGCCGGGGAAGCGGCGCCCTGCGGGCAGCCGGTGGCGGATCATACGGCCCAGCGGTGCGCGGGCCCCGGTGGTCCGCAGCAACGACGGCGCTGCGGCGCCGTCTCCAAACCGGCGTCGGTCAGCGAGGGGCCGCGACGGGGAGCCGGGCGGCGAGCCACTCCCAGAAGGCGGGCTCGGGGCGGGCGTCGACCGGCAGCTCCCAGAGCGGCAGCTCCAGCCGGCCGGCGAGCTTGACGCGGTCCTTGCTGGTGGTGAGGACGGCGCGCGCACCGTGCTGAGCCGCCACTCGAGCCACCCGCCGCAGGGTCGACAACGGGTAGGAGTGGTGATCGGGCAGGGAGAGGTGGCCGACGATGGCGAGGCCCATCGCCTCCGCCGCCCGCCGCACTCGCTCCGGCCGGGCGATACCGGTGACCAGCAGCAGGGGCGCCGCGGGCGTCTCGGCTTCACCCGCCGGGACTCCCGTCTCTCGCCGGGCGGTGACCGATCGCGGCGGACCCGCGACCGTGGTGCAGGCGAAGGCAGCGCCCGCGAAGCCATGGCGGACGAGCGCCGTGCCCACCTCGCGCGCGGCCGCCGGGCCGGCGCCGTCGCCGACGAGCAGCAGTGCCTGGGCGCGGGCAGCCGCGGCGAGGGGCTCGCGCAGCCGCCCGCCGGGCGGCAGCCGGCCGCCGCCGAAGGGGTCCTCGACCGGCAGCACGAGGAGGTCGAGGTCCCGCGCCAGCGCGAGGTGGGAGAACCCGTCGTCGAGCAGGAACAGCGATGGCGGCACCGCCAGCGTGGAGAGCAGCAGCCGCGCCGCGTCGGCGCGCCGCGCGGCCACTGCCACCGGCACCCCTGGTAGCTGCTCGGCGAGCATCCAGGGCTCGTCGCCAGCGTGCGCCGGCGACACGATGGGACCCTCTCCTGCCGACACCACCAGCGGGCCTCGGCCACGGCGGCCGAACCCGCGGGAGAGCAGCGCCGGAGGGCTACCCCGGTCGCGCAACCAGGCGGCGACCGCCGCTACCACGGGCGTCTTCCCGGTGCCGCCCCAGAGCAGGTTGCCGACGCTCCACACCGGCACCGGTAGTCGCTCCGCGCGCTCGCGCCACCACGCCTCGCGGCGCCGGTGGGCGGCGGCGTAGAGTCGCTGCCAGGGGGAGCGGGAGGGGGCGGCGCGATCACCTGGCCCGCGCGGGAAGCGGCGCCCCGGCAGCGGCGGTGGGAGCTCGCGGGACCTCGGCCTGCACCCGCTCGAGCAGCGGTGCGAGCACCGCCAGCGTGCGCGCGAGGGCGCCACGGTTGTCGGTCACCAGCTGGCGGGCGCGCCCGCCCACCTCCTCCGCGGCGCCGGGTACGGCCAGCCACTCGCTCCAGGCGGCGGCGAGGCCGCGGGCGTCGGTCACCCGTCTCCACGCTCGCGCCGCGTCGAACTGCGCCGCCATGTCACGGAAGTTCTCCATCGAAGCTCCGACCGCGATGGCGCGGCCAAAGCGCGCCGGCTCGAGCGGGTTGTGACCGCCGAGGGGGACCAGCGTGCCGCCGACGAAACATGCGGCCGCCAGCCGGTAGAGCCCGGCGAGCTCGCCGAGCGAGTCGAGCAGCACGACGGCGGTGGGCGAGCTCGCACCCGCCGACGGCGACTTCGCGAAGCTCGCGTCGAGCTCGCTGCGGCGGCGCCAGGAGAGGCCGCTCTCGTCGAGCAGCCGCGCCACCTCGTCGCAGCGCTCCGGGTGGCGGGGCGCCAGCACCAGCAGGGCTCGGCCGGCACCGCCCAGGCTTGCGAACGCGGCGAGCACCGCTGCCTCCTCGCCCGCCATGGTCGAGCCGGCGACGAGCAGTGGCCGACCGCCGGCGAGGGCTGCGAGCGCCCTCTCGAGGGATGGGTGCAGCGCCGGCTCCGCGGCCTCGTACTTGAGGTTGCCGGCGACCGTGATGCGCTCGGAAGCGACCCCCAGCGCGATTAGGCGGGCCGCGTCGGCCGGCGTCTGCACGGCGAAGCGGTCGACGCCGGCGAGCAGCCAGCGGGCGACGCGGGGCGCCCGCGCCATGCGGCGAAAACCGCGGTCCCCCACCCTGCCGTTGACCACCACCACCGGCATGCCTCGCCGGCGGCAGCGCGCGATCAGCAGCGGCCAATAGTCCCCCTCCACCAGCACCAGGGCTGCCGGCGCCAGGCGGCGCAGGAACCGGGCCACCGGCGGGCCGAGGTCGAAGGGCAGGTAGCCGACGGCGGCACGACCCGCCAGCAGGGCGGCCGCCCGCTGCTGACCGGTGGGGGTGATGGTGGTGACGAGCAGTGGCACGGCGGCGGGGAGGGCGCGCGCCAGCACCGCCGCCACTGCCACCTCTCCGACCGACACGGCATGCATCCAGAGCGCCCCCGGTCGCCCGCCGGGCAGCGCGATCCCTAAACGCCCGCGCAACGTGCGCAGGTAGTGGGAGCCGCGGGCGAGCAGGAGGAAAGGCCCGGCGAGGAGCAGCGCCAGCGTCAGACCCAGCTGGTAGAGGAGCTCCACGGCGAGGCAGTATAGGATGATGGGTCGATCGCTCCTCGCATGCCCGGCATGCGAGGTGAGCAGGCGCAACGGGATGGTGAGGCACAGGGTTCTGCCGGCGGGCGCCGCACCAGGTGCCTGCGCGAGCTCGGCGACCTAGACGGGGCGGTCGGCCTCTCCGTAAGCTTTCCGGGAGGAAACCGAGCTTGACCGCAGCCATGCCCCGGCTCATCTTCAGCGAGCGCGACGAGCGACAGCGTTGGAACACCGCCAGCGACCTCGAGCTGCTCGAGGGTCTGCGGGCGGGGAACGAACGCGCGCTCGACGAGCTGGTCCAGCGCAAGACGGCGGCGCTGGTGCAAGTCGCCTACCGTGTTGTCGGTGACCTCGAGGAGGCCCGCGACGTCGTGCAGGTCGCCTTCCTCCGCATGTGGGAGCACCGTGCGCGCTTCGATGCCCGCTGGAGCCCCAACACCTGGATCTACCGTATCGTCACCAACCTCGCCATCGATCACCTGCGCTCGCGCAAGAGCCGCGAGCGGCACCAGGAGCCCTACCGGCACCACCTGCGGCAGGTCGAGTCCGAGCGCGGCTTCTCGGAGCTGCAGCAGCGCGAGGTGGAGGCGATCTTCAACGAGCTCGCCGGTGGCCTCTCCGAGAAGCAGCGCCTGGCGTTCCTGCTGCGTGAGGTGGAGGGCCTCTCCTCGCAGGAGGTGTCGGTGGTGCTCGAGTGCCGCGAGTCGACGGTGCGCAACCACCTGTTCAACGCGCGCAAGGCGCTGCAGCGGGAGATCCTGCGTCGCTATCCGGAGTACGCGCAGCGTCATGAGACGGTCGATCCCGAGGCGGCGACCTCATGAGCTCGCCACGTTCGACGGTTCCCGGCGGTCCGCCACCGGCAGCGAGCTGCCCCGACTGGCGTCGGCTGGCGGCCGCGCGCGACGCCGATCGCACCGACCCCGCGGGCTGGGACGAAGCGATTCGCCATCTCGACGCCTGCCCGCACTGCCGCCCCGCCGCACTGGCGGCCGATCCGCTGCTCGTCTTCCGCCACCTGCCCGCCCCCGCCCTCGCCGCCGACGAGGCCGAGGCGATGCGGTTGCGGGTGGCTGCCCTGGTGAGCGCCAGCAGGCTGGCGCCGTCGCGGCGACCGTTGCCGGCGCGCCAGCTCGCTGCCGCCGCGGTGGTGGTGGTGGCGCTGTTCGTCGGTGGCAACGTGCCGCAATCCTCTGCCCCGGCCGGCTCCTCCGGCGGCGTCACCATCGCCGCCGTGCCGGCGCTCGACCCCGCACTCGCCGCCGAGCCCCTCCTCGAGGAGCTCGACCGGCCCTTCGATCACGTCGTGCAGTGGAACGGCGACGACCTCTCCGTGGTGCTGGTGGTCGACGGACGGTTGGGCGTCTGAGCATGCCGAGGAGCGCGCGCCGCCGGCGCGCGGGCGCCCGGCGCGCCCTGGCGTTGCTGCTGGTGGTCATGCTCGCTGGCGCCGCGCGCCTGCTCGCGCAGGAGACCGACGAGGACGCGCCGCTGGCGCTCCACGTCTACACCTTGCGCCACCAGCCGGCGGGAGACGCCGTCGCCCTCGTGCAGCCGCTGCTGTCGCCGCGTGGCACCGTCGACCTGCGCATGGCAGAGAACACCCTGGTGCTGCACGACACCCCGTCGGCGCTCGAGCGCATCCTGCCGGTGCTCGTCGCCTTCGACCATCCGCCGCAAGCGATCGACGTCGAGCTCTGGCTGGTGCGCGCCAGCGGGCCGAAGATCCCCGTCTCGCCGCAGCCGCCGACGAAGGCGAGCAGCGTGCCGGCCGAGCTCCTGCAGGCGCTCGCCGAGCACCTGCCCTACGAGCAGTACAACCTCATCGGCAGCAGCAAGGTGCGCGGGCTGGAAGGTGAGAGGATGACCTTCCAGGTCGGTGGCGACTATGCCGTGCGCTTCCGGCTGGGCACCATCATCGGCGACCAGCGCCTGCGACTCGCCGACTTCGAGGTGGCCTTGATGCCCTCCAACGGCGATGCCGTGCCGTTGCTGCGGAGCCACCTCAACCTGTGGCTCAGCCGCACCATGGTGCTCGCCCTCTCGGCGGGGAAGGAGAGCAGCACGGCTCTGATGGTGGTGGTGCGATGCCGTGAGGCGGCGCCAGCGGCGAGGAAGCACTCCGTACCGCACCCGCGCTTCCGGCGCGCATCGCCGACTGGTCGGGGTCGCTGATGCAGTTCCATTGCCGCCTGGGTACGCCCGAAGGGGCCGTCATCGAGGAAGTTCATCACGCCACCGATGCCGCCGCCCTGCGCCTCGACCTTCAGCGCAAGGGCTTCCACGTCTTCGAGGTGAGGCCGCGGCTGCGGCTGGCGCTGGCGCTGTCGCAGCGGCGGCGTCGCGGACGGGTGCCGATGCAGCGCTTCATGGTCTTCAACCAGGAGCTGGCGGCGCTGCTCGCCGCCGGCCTGCCGCTGCTGCAATGCCTCGAGCTGATGCTCGAGCGGATGAAGGACCCGCTGTTCCACGAGGTGCTCGTCGACGTTCGCGAGCGCGTCTCCAGCGGCCAGGAGCTCTCCGCCGCTTTCGAGGTGCACGCCGAGCTCTTCCCCCGTCTCTACCCGTCGAGCCTCAAGGCCGGCGAGCGCAGTGGCGACCTCGAGAAGGTCATCCGTCGCTTCGTGCGCTACCTGCAGCTGGTGCAGGAGGCGCGCCGGCGCGTGGGCTCGGCGCTCGTCTACCCGGCCGTGCTGGTCTGCCTCTCGGTGGCGATGATCATCATCATGACCGTCTTCGTGGTGCCCAAGTTCGCCAACCTCTACGCTGACCTCGAGGCAACGCTGCCGCTGATCACCCGCATCACCCTCGCCATCGGCCAGTTCGTGCAGCGGCACTGGATCGCCCTGGTGCTGGCGATCCTCGGCGGCGTCTGGGCGTTGGGGCGCTGGAGCGACACCCCGGGCGGGCGGCTGGCCCTCGACCGCCTGCGCCTCAAGCTGCCTATCCTCGGCCCCGTCTTCCATCGCTTCGGCATTTCCGAGCTCACCCGCTCGCTGGCCACCCTGCTCGACGGCGGGCTGCCGCTGGTGCCCTCGCTCGAGATCGCCACTGGCGCGGTGGGCAACGCCTGGCTGCGCGAGCAGCTGTCGCCGACGGTGCAGCGGGTGCGCGAGGGCAAGGCGCTGCACGCGGCGCTCGAGCAGACCGGCGTTCTCGAGGACCTGGCGATCGACATGGTGAAGGTGGGCGAGACCACTGGCGCCCTCGGCACCATGCTCAGCAGCATCTCCGACTTCCTCGACCAGGAAGTGGAGATCCGCATGCAGCGGCTGCTGTCACTGGTCGAGCCGCTGATGCTGGTGTTCATGGGCGTCATCGTCGCCCTCCTGCTGATCTCGGTCTACCTGCCGATGTTCAGCGTTCTCGGACAGGTCAAGTGAGGCACCCATGGTGACGCGAGACGAATCCCTCGCCGATCGCGCCAGCCGCGCGCAGCAGGAGGCCGAGCAGGCGCAGGCTCTCGCCGCCCGCTACGGCCTCGACTACGTCGACGTGGCGCGCTTCCGCATCGACAACGACCTGCTGCGCTCGATCCCCTTCGACCTCATGCTGCGCTACCACTTCATCCCCGAGGTGCGCCGCGACGGTCGGCTGTCGGTGGTGCTCGCCGATCCCACCGACGTGGTCAAGCTCGACGAGCTGGAGATGCTGCTGGGCGAAGGCGTGGAGCCCAAGGTTGGGGCGCGCAGCGCGATCGAGGAGATCCTGCAGAAGTCCGAGAGCGTGCAGCGGGTGCTGGACGAAGCCAGCGAAGACTTCCGTATGCAGCTGGTACAGGAGGACGAGCAGGGGGAGGAGGTGCTCTCCCTCGATCGGCTCACCGCCGACCAGAGCCCAATCATCAAGCTCGTCGACACCACCATCTTCAACGCCATCCAGCGCCGCGCCAGCGACATCCACATCGAGACCCGCGACACCGAAGTGATCGTCAAGTACCGCATCGACGGCGTGCTCTACCAGGCGATGGAGCCGATCGACAAACGCCACCACCAGACCATCATCAGCCGCTTGAAGGTGATGAGCGAGCTCGACATCGCCGAGAAGCGGGTGCCGCAGGACGGCCGCTTCAAGCTGCGGCTCACCCAGCGCACGATCGACTTCCGCGTCTCCATCCTGCCCACCGTCCATGGCGAGGACTGCGTCATCCGCATCCTCGACAAGGAGTCGATGAGCACGGACTTCAAGAACCTGCGGCTCGACATCCTCGGTTTCGACGACGACACCATGCGCAAGCTGCGCAAGTTCATCCGTGAGCCCTACGGCATGGTGCTGGTGACCGGGCCCACCGGCTCGGGCAAGACCACCACGCTCTACGCCTGCCTGTCGGAGATCCAGTCGTCCGAGGACAAGATCATCACCATCGAGGACCCGGTCGAGTACCAGCTGCGCGGCATCACCCAGATTCCGGTCAACGAGAAGAAGGGCCTCAGCTTCGCCCGCGGCCTGCGCTCGATCCTCCGCCACGACCCCGACAAGGTGATGGTGGGCGAGATCCGCGACGAGGAGACGGCGCAGATCGCCATCCAGTCGGCATTGACCGGCCACCTGGTGTTCACCACCGTGCACGCCAACAACGTGGTGGACGTGCTGGGCCGCTTCCTCAACATGAACGTCGACCTCTACAACTTCGTCTCGGCGCTCAACTGCGTGCTGGCCCAGCGGCTGGTGCGCAAGATCTGTCCGCACTGCAAGCGGCCGGCGAAGACCTCGCGCCAGCTGCTCGAGGAGAGCGGCCTCGACGTCGCCACCTATGGCTCGCAGGTCTTCTACGAGGGCGGCGGCTGCATCGAGTGCGACGGCACCGGCTTCCACGGCCGCCTCGCCGTCTCCGAGCTGCTCGACCTCTCCGACACCATCCGCGAGCTCATCCTCGCCAAGCGCCCGGGCTCGGAGATCAAGCGCGTCGCCAAGGAGGAAGGCATGGTCTTCCTCCGCGAGTCGGCGCTGCAGAAGGTGTTCGAAGGGGTCACCACGCTGCGCGAGATCAACAAGGTCACCTTCGTCGAATGAGCCCGTCAACGCTCTCTCGTCTTGGTCAGCGGCTGCTCGGCATGGGCGCGGTGCCGGCGCCCCCGCACGTCTTCGCCCTCGATGCCGCCAGCCTGCGCTATGGCCGTTTCGTGCAGGCGAGCGGCGGCTGGGAGCTGCGCGAGCTACGTCGCGCCGAGCTGGCGGCCGACGGCTTCCAGGCCGGACTCCTGGGTGGCCCGTTGCGGGATCCCGCCGCCTTCGCCGAGGCCCTGCGACAGCTGCTGGCGCGGCTCTCGGCGCCCGTGCACGAGGCCTCGCTGGTGCTCCCCGATGCCTGGCTGCGACTCGCCTTCATCGAGGCCGGCGACCTGCCTCGCGCCGAGCAGGCGCGCGACGAGGTGGTGCGCTGGAAGGTCCGCCGGCTGCTTCCCTTCCGCGTCGAGGAGCTGCGCCTCGCCGCCGCCGAGGTGGCGCCGCTGCCGCGGCAGGACGAGCCGCGCCGGCTGCTCGTGGGCTACGCCCTCGAGGTGCTGCTCGCCCAGCTCGAGGAGGCGTTCGCCGCCGCCGGCGTATGGGTGGGGCGCATCACCAACGAGAGCCTGGCGCTGGTGCCGGCGGTGGGTGACGTCCTCGCCGGTGCCCAACTCGGCGCGCTTGCCGTCGTACGTGACGGTGGCTACACTCTGCTCTTCACCCGCCGGGGGGAGCCGGTCCTCTACCGCTTCAAGGCCCTCGACGACACCCTCGCCACAGCCTCGACCGTGGAGCGCGACCTGCGGCTCACCCGCGCCTTCGTCGCCGAACAGCTGCCCGATCTCACCCTCGATCGCGTCGTGGTGGCCGCCACCGGCGACTCCGGGCGCGGCTGGCAGCAGTGGCTGGGCAGCGGGCTCGGCCGCGACGGCGAGCTGCTGGAGTCGCTGCGGCTGCCGCTGGCCGCCGCCGAGCGCGTCGGCTGGATGGAGGTCGCGCCGATGCTGGGTGCGGCGCGGCAGGAGGTGTGGTGAGCGCCGGCGCGGTAAACCTCGCGCGTCGCCCGTTCGCCAACACGCGGCCCATCCGGCGGGTGGCGTGGGCACTCTGGGGGCTGGGCGCGGTGCTGGCGACCGTCGCCGGCGTCGCCTACTGGCGCTCGCTGTTCGGCATCGAGGGCCGCCGGGCCGAGATCGCCGGCGTCGAGCGCTCGATCACCGCCGAGCGGCGCCGGCTCGCCGCTGCCGAGAACACCCTCGCCAGCTTCGACCTGCGACACCAGAACGTCGAGGCGAGCTACGTCGCCGAGCGCCTGCGCGAGCGCACCTTCCCCTGGAGCGAGCTGTTCGAGCACCTCGGCGATGTGCTCCCCCGGCGCGTCCGTCTGTTCAGCCTGTCGCCCACCGCCGAAGGCGCGGACGCCACGGCCGCGACGCGGAACCGGCGCACCGCGGTGACCGCGAGCGGCCGCGTCTTCCTGCAGATGACCGGCTCGGCGGCTACCGACGAGGATCTCACCAAGCTCCTCGACAACCTCTTCGCCAGCGGTTGGTTCGCCAATCCGACGCTGCCCACCGAGAGGCGGGAGAACGGCGGCATCACCTTCGTGCTCAAGGTCTCCTACCTGCCGGCGGGACCAGGGCGAGCCGCCGCCACGCCGGCAGCCGCGGCGCCCGCGCCGCGAGTCGTTGCCGGCGATGGCGCAACCGCTCACCCCTCCGGCGCCCCGCCCACCGGAGGAGTGCCATGAGCCAGGGCGCGGCGCTCTGGTGGCAGCGGCGGCGCCTCTGGTTGCCGGCGGCGCTGTTCGTGCTCCTCGGCATCGCGGCGCTCGCCGGCTACGAGCTGGTGCTCGCCGGCCGGCTGGGGCTGCAGGGGAGCACGCTGGCATCGCGGCGCGCCGACCTCGATGGCCTCACCCGCGAGCGCCGCGAGACGGAGGCGCTGGCGGCGCGGGCGCGCGCCACCCGCGCCGCCATCGACGAGCTCTACGCACAGCGGCTGGGCAGCGAGGCGACGCGGCTGACGGCGGTGATGCTGGAGGTCAAGCACCTGGCGGCGCAGGCGGGGCTGTCGGGCCTCGAGGCGATCAACTACGAGGACGCGCCGGTACCCAACCTGCCGCTGGTCAAGAAGTCCATCGTCTTCTCCGCCGAGGGCAGCTACGGGCAGCTGCGTGCCTTCATCAACCTGCTCGAGCTCTCGCCGTCCTTCCTCTCGCTCGACGAGATCCGCGTCGAGGACGAAGCGCAGGGCGGTGGGCGGCTGCACCTGCAGGTGCGGCTGTCGACCCTCTTCGTGCAGTCCGCAGACGAGGGGGGAGGCAAGGCATGAAGCTGGGCGGGCGCGAGAAGGGGCTGGCGCTCGGGCTCGCCGCCGTGCTCGCCCTGGGGCTGGGCCTGCGCCTCGCCAACCGCAATGGCGGCGGGTCGCCGCCGGGGCCGATCGACGCCGCCGCCCCGGCCGCCGCCGGCAAGGCGCCGGTACACGAGGTGGTGAGCGTCGACCTCGGCGTGCTGCATCCCCGGGGAGGCGAGTTCACGCTCGGCCGCGACCCCTTCAGCTACGCGCCGGAGCCGACGCCGCCGCCGCCACCACCGCCACCACCGACGCCGCCGCCGACGCCGCCCCCCTACCGGCCGCCGCCGCCACCACCGGGACCGACGCCGCCGCCGATCGGCGACCTCGAGTTCCTGGGCAGCTTCGGGCCGCCGGGCTCGCGCATCGCCGTCGTCACCTCTGGCGACGAGATCTTCAACGTGCGGCAGGGCGCCGTGCTCCAGGGCAAGTTCATCATCCGGGAGATCGGCTACGAATCGGTAGCGATCGCCTTCGTCGGCTTCCCCGATGCGGCCCCGCAACGGCTGGCAGCGGGCGGCGCGGGTCACCACTGATGGAGAGGAAGACCACCATGCGACGAGTGCTCCCCGCCGCCTATTCCCACTGGGCGGCCGTGGCCCTGCTGCTGTCGGTCGCGCTCGCCCTCGGCGGCTGCAGCTTCGCCGAGTACCGGCGGGCGCAGATCGCCGAGCAGAGGGGCGACTGGGACCAGGCGGTGCTCTTCTACCTGCAGCTCGTACAGAAGCAGCCGGACGACCTCTCCTACCGTTCGGCTCTGATGCGAGCGAAGATCAAGGCCTCGCAGACGCACTTCGAGCTGGGCAAGAAGTTTGCGGAGGCAGCCGCCCTCGAGCGCGCCCTGTTCGAGTACCGGCAGGCAGTGGAGCTCGACCCCACCAACCAGTACGCGGCCACCGAGCTCGAGAAGGTGCGGCAGACGCTCGCCGCCCGCCAGCACCAGTCGGGGGACCTGCGCACCATCGAGGAGATGAAGAAGGAGGCGCAGGAGAAGAGCCAGCCACCGATGCTCGAGCCGCGCAGCAAGCAGCCGATCTCGCTCGAGTTCCCCAACCCGGTGTCGATCAAGGACATCTACCGCGCCCTCGGCAAGGCGTTCGGCATCAACATCCTCTTCGACCCCAACCTCAAGGATCAGGAGATCGCCATCGAGCTCAAGGACGTCACCGCCCAGGACGCCCTCGAGATCCTGATGCGCGCCGCCCAGCACTTCTACAAGGTGCTCGATCCGCACACCATCCTCATCGCCGCCGATACGCCGCAGAACCGGCGTGCGTATGAAGATCTGGTGATCCAGACGTTCTTCCTCAGCAACGCCGACGTCAAGGACGTCATGACCATGCTGCGCACGCTGGTCGACGCCAAGAAGCTGGCCGCCAACGAGCGGCTCAACGCCATCATCCTGCGCGACACCATCGACCGCGTGAAGGTGGCCGAGCGGCTGATCGACGTCAACGACAAGGCGCGCGCCGAAGTGGTGGTCGACGTCGAGCTCCTGCAGATCAACTCGCGCAAGGTGCGCGACCTCGGCACCACGCTGTCGAGCTACAGCATCGGACAGGGGCTGTCGTCCGGCCTCGACTCCGACAAGGACACCGCCGGCACCCAGGTCACCTTCGACGACCTGCGGTTCCTCAACCGCAACAGCTGGACGCTCACCATCCCCAGCTTCCTTTACACCTTCGTCAAGAACAACACCGACGCGCAGGTGCTGGCGCGACCGCAGCTGCGCATCAGCGAAGGGGAGAAGGCGCAGCTCACCATCGGCGACAAGGTGCCGATCCCCACCACCACTTTCAACACCTCCAACACGGTGGGCGGCAGCATCGTGCCCATCACCTCGTTCCAGTACCAGGACGTCGGCATCAAGATCAACATCGAACCGCGGGTGCACCACAACCTCGAGGTCACGCTCAAGCTGCACGTCGAGGTGAGCAACCTCAACGGCACGGCGCCGGTCGGCAACGGCCAGGAGCAGCCGATCATCGGCACCCGGCAGATCGACACCGTCATTCGCCTCAAGGACGGCGAGACCAACTTCCTCGCC
Source organism: Thermoanaerobaculia bacterium (assembly GCA_963837455.1). GTDB lineage: Bacteria > Acidobacteriota > Thermoanaerobaculia > Multivoradales > JAIOJS01 > DASYQD01. Next base: position 2,396,796 of record CAWINM010000001.1, read on the forward strand.
GGCCTGCTGCGCACCGACGAGAGCTCCGGCGACAGTGGCGTCCCCGGTCTCTCGGACATCCCGCTCATCGGGCGCCTGTTCTCGCACACCAGCCGTGACGCCCAGCGCACCGACGTCATCCTCACCATGACGCCGCACATCATCCGGCGCTCCGACATCACCGAGGCCGACCTCGAGCCGATCTGGGTCGGCACCGAGCAAAACATCACCTTCCGCGGCGGCAGCCCGCGCGTCGAGTCGGAGGTGGAGGGCGGTCCTTTCGACGAGGGCGCGGCGGCGGCCGATCGCGTGCGCGAGCTGATCCGCCAGCGCGTCCAGGAGCTGCCGCCTGGCCTCGAGGAGGGAGTCGACGACAACTCCGACGTCGAAGAGCCCGAGGATCAGCCACAGAAGGAGCCGCCGCCGTCGGGCGTCGACCTGGTGCCGCCGGCCTTCCCCGCGGAGACGCCGCCGCCGTCGCCGGACGTCGAGCAGCCGGAGGAGGAGCCTCCCCCGGGTACCGCCCAGGCGACCCCGGGCGACGCAGCCGGCGAGCAGCTGGCGGCGGCACCTGCCGGTGCGGCCGCCAGCGTCGCCACCACGAAGACCGTGCCGGCGCTCGCTGCCGGGACGGCAGCGGCCGCTGCACCCGCCGCCGAGCCGACGCTCGCCCTCGCCGCCGCGCACGGCGCACCCAAGGTCCGCCTGCGACTGGTGCCCGGCGCACTGGGAGTCGTCACCGGCGACCGTTTCGAGCTCCAGGTCTCCGGAGACGCGCGCGTGCCGCTCTCGCACCTGCCGCTGGTGGTGACCTACGATCCGGAGGTGGTCAAGCCGGTGGCGTGGACACGTGGCGAGCTGCTGGGCGCCGAGGGCGAGGCCGAGCTGCTCGGCGCCATCGGTCCGCCCGGCCGGCTGCTGCTCGGCGCCAGCCGCCTCGGCGACCGCCCCGGCGTCACCGGCAAGGGGACGGTGGCGGTGATCACCTTCGAGGCGCTGCGCGCCGGGGCTACGGCGGTGCGCTTCGAGGGACCCAAGGCGCTCGGTCCGGCGCTCGAGAACCTCTCGCCGGTGTCGGCGCAGGGCGCCGAGGTGCGAGTCACCCAGCCGGTGACACGGCCCGACGATCGTCCGGGGCGCGGCGGCTTGCACGAGGGCGGGCCGCATGCCTGAGCGGCGGACGCCGCGCCCGCGGCGCGTCGCCCTGCTGGGAAGGGCCGCCAGCGCCGGCTTCACCCTCGCCGAGATGGTGATCGTCTGTGCGGTGATGGTCATCCTCGCCAGCGTCGTGCTGCCGACGGCGCGCGTCACCGAGCGTCGGCTCAAGGAGTCCGAGCTCAAGGCGGCGCTGCGCGAGCTGCGCTACGCCATCGATGACTACAAGCGCTACAGCGATGCCGGCCTGATCCCGGTGGACATGGGCACCGACGGCTACCCGCGCGACCTCGATACCCTGGTCAACGGAGTCGAGATCGTCGGCCAGATCGACCGCAAGGCGAAATTCCTGCGTCGCATCCCTCTCGATCCGATGACCGGCAAGGCGGAGTGGGGGTTGCGCAGCTACCAGGACGAGCCCGACAGCGAGAGCTGGGGGGGCGACAACGTCTACGACGTCTACTCGTTGAGCGACGCCGTGAGCATCGACGGAGTGCCGTACCGCAAGTGGTGAGCAGAGCGAGACGGTGGCCTGCGGTGGTGGCGAGGCGCGCCGAGGCGCCCGCCGGCCTCGCCAGCGAGGCGGGATTCACGCTCCTCGAGCTGATCATCGTCATTGCCATCATCGGCATCCTCGCCACCATCGCCATGCCCAAGCTCCTGCACACGCCGGACAAGGCCAAGGAGGCGGTGCTGCGCACCGACCTGCGCACCTTCCGCGACGTCATCGACCAGTACTATGCCGACAAGGGGAAGTACCCCGAGACGCTCGAAGCCCTGGTCGAGGATGACTACCTGCGCTCGATTCCCCGCGACCCGATCACCAGGAGCGCCGACACCTGGCTGCCGGTCTACGAGGAGCCCGACCCCGATGCGCCACCCCCGGAGAGCGAGGGTGAGCCAGGCAAACCGGGCATCATGGACGTCCACTCCGGTTCCGATGCGACCGGCTCCGACGGCCGGCCGTACAGCGAATGGTGACCCGCGACGCCTTCGGCGGCAGCGCGGCGCCGCGACACGGCGAGGCGGGCTACAACCTCGTCATCCTCGTCGTCGCCATCACGGTGATGAATATCCTGGTGGCGTCGGCGATCCCGCTCTGGCGCACCGCCATCCGTCGCGACAAGGAGGAAGAGCTGATCTTCCGCGGCTGGCAGTACGCCGAGGGGATCCGCCTCTTCCAGCATCGCTACGGCCGGCTGCCGGTGCGCCTCGAGGAGCTCATCGAGGTCAAGCCGCGGTGCATGCGCCAGCTGTGGACGGACCCCATCACCGGCAAGCGCGACTGGGTGCCGGTGCGCGTCGTCGTGCCCGGCGCGGAGGCGCCGCCGCAGCCCGAAGGGGACAACCCTCCGGACGAGAAGCAGGTCGACCCCGAAGGGCCTCCCACCCAGCCTGGCAGCCCGGGCACCCCCGATGGCAGCGTCGGCCTCGGTCCCATCCGCGGCGTACGCAGTCGCAGCACGGAGACGTCCATCAAGGTGCTGTTCGACCAGACCCGCTACGACCACTGGCAGTTCACGGTCGAGATGCTGGCCGAGCACGCCGGCCCCATGCAGGGCTTCGGCGTCCCCGGTGCCGTGGGGCTGGGCACGCGGCTGCCGACGCGCTGGCTGGGGCGGCCGTTCCGTTCCGGGCTGATCCCCCCGGCCATGGCGATGCCGCCGGGGGGCGTCCCGATCCATCCGCCGCCGCCACCGAATCCGGCGCAGACGCGGCCGCCCTCGCGGCCACAGCCCGGGAAGGCCCCGCCGGCCGGCGACCCGTGAGCCTGCCTCGCGACCGCCCAGCCGGCGCCTACCCCGCGGCCGGTCGTGGATAACACTCCGGTAGCGGTGCGGGTGCGGCGCCTGCCGCACGCGGCCGACCTGCCCCTGCCGTCGCCGGCCTCGCCGGGGAGCGCAGGGCTCGACCTGCGGGCGGCGGTCGCCGCCGAGCTGGTGGTGCCCCCCGGCGGCCGCCTGCTGGTGCCCACCGGGCTGGTCCTGGAGATCCCGGCCGGTTGGGAGGGCCAGGTGCGGCCTCGCAGCGGGCTCGCCCTGCGCCACGGCCTGACGCTACCCAACGCCCCGGGGACGATCGACAGCGACTACCGGGGTGAGGTGGCGGTGATCCTCGCCAACCTGGGAAGCGAGCCGGTGACCATCCGTCGCGGCGACCGCATCGCCCAGCTGGTGGTGGCGCCGGTGGCGAGGGTCGTCTGGGAGGAGGCCGAGGACCTCGCTCCGAGCGAGCGCCAAGGCGGCGGATTCGGATCCACCGGCAGATCTTGAGCCACCCCCCGCGGGTGGCCCGGGTAGGTGGCTCGAGCCGGCGATTTTTCAATATCTTGGATCGCCCGGTCGCGTTCGTGTGACGGCTTCACGAGAGCTGCGGTCCGCCCTTGCGCCAAACCTCCCGAAATGTAGACTACGGCCGGTTTCAGAGACCATCTCCAAAGGAGGATTTCCGCATGATCTCCGTGCGAAGAATGTCGGCCGGGTTCACCGTCGTCCTGCTCGCGCTGCTGGTCGGGGTGCCGGCCGTCCAGGCGCAGAGCGTCACCACCGGCACCATCGCTGGAAGCGTCTCCGGCACGGCGGACGCGGGCGGTGGAGTGCTCCCGGGCGCCACCGTGACAGCCGTCCACCAGCCAACCGGCGCCAAGTACACCGCCGTCGCCGGTCCCGACGGCCGCTTCGTGATTCCCAACGCGCGTGTCGGCGGCCCCTACACCGTGAGCGCCCAGGCTCAGGGGTACAAGGCAACCGACGTCACCGGCGTCGAGGTACCGCTGGGCGCGTCCGCGGAAGTCACCATCCAGCTGCCGCTCGCCGCGGTGGAGGAGACCATCGAGGTGGTCGCGACGGGGGACGAGCTCATCAATCCGTCTCGCAGCGGCGCCACCTCCGCGGTCAACACCCAGCAGATCGAGACGCTGCCCACTCTGCACCGGAGCCTGCAGGACTTCGCCCGCACCAACCCCTACTTCATCGTCGACTCGGCGGACAGCTCGCAGACAGCTCTCAGCGTCGCCGGGCGGAACAACCGCTACAACACGATCCAGATCGACGGTGCGGTCAACAACGATCTTTTCGGGCTGGCGGCTACCGGAACCCCGGGCGGCCAGACCGACTCGCAGCCGATCTCGATCGACGCCATCTCGCAGCTGCAGCTCGTGCTCTCGCCCTACGACGTGCGCCAGGGCGGATTCACCGGCGGCGGCGTCAACGCCGTCACCCGTTCGGGGAGCAACAGCTTCACCGGGTCGGCCTATGGCTCCAAGCGCGACGAGAACTGGGCTGGCGATGGCCCCTCCGGCAAGAAGCTGGCGAGCTTCAAAGAGGACCAGTACGGCTTTCGCCTCGGTGGCCCGATCGCCCGCGACAGTCTCTTCTTCTTCGTCAACGGCGAGCGCAATCGGCGTGATGCCCCCACCGGCACCTCCGCCGACGGCTCGGCAGCCAACAACTACCACGGTGTCACCAGTGCGGATGCCGTGCGTCAGACCCTGATCAGCAAGTACGGCTACGATCCGGGCGGGCTCGGCGACATCGCCGGCGCCACCGACAGCGATCTCGCCTTCGCACGCCTCGACTGGAACGCGGCCAGTGGCGAGCAGCTGACGCTGCGCCACAACTACGTCAAGGCCGGCAAGGACATCATCGCCGGCCGCAGCGGCTCGTCGTTCCGCTTCCCCAACTCGATCTACACACAGGCGGACAAGACGAACTCGACCGTCCTCCAGGTCAATAGCGTCTTCGGCACGTACTTCAACGAGGGACGCCTGGGCTACCAGACGATCAAGGACCTCCGCGACATTCCCAGTCGCTTCCCCACCCTCGAGGTCGGCGGCACCGCACCGAGGAACGCGGACGTCGTCGCCGGCACCGAGCAGTTCTCCACCGCCAACTCGCTCGACCAGGACGTCCTCGAGCTCACCGACGATCTGACCTATCTGCTCGGCCCCCATACCCTCACGGTGGGCACCCACAACGAGTTCTTCAAGTTCAGCAACCTCTTCATCTCGAGCAACTTCGGCTACTATTACTTCCCCAGCCTCGCCGCCCTCCAGGCCGGCCAGGCGACGGAGTACGACATTGTCTTCGCCAACGGCGCGGACCCGCGCCAGCCAACCGAGTTCCACGTCCGCCAGTACGGTCTCTACGCCAGCGATCAGTGGCGGGTCAACGATCGCTTCACCCTCACCTTCGGCCTGCGCGCCGACAAACCCAGCTTCCAGGACACGCCGCCGTTCAACCCCCTGGTCGTCAGCGAGCTGGGGGTCACCACCGCCGCGACGCCGAGCGAGAGCACAGTCTTCTCCCCCCGCCTCGGGTTCAACTGGGATCCCACCGGCCGGGGCACGGAGCAGATCCGGGGCGGCCTGGGCATCTTCGCCGGCCGGCCGCCCTACGTATGGGTGAGCAACGCCTACGGCGGCACCGGGATCACCACCACCAGCCTGCAGTGCCAGGCTTCGCGTGGCTGCGCCGTTCCGCTCTTCAACCCCGACCCGCTCAACCAGCCGCGCGCGGGCGTCAGCGGCTCGGCGGTGTCGGTCGACCTCGTCGATCCCGGCTTCAAGTACCCGCGCGTCCTGCGCGGCACGCTCGCCTACGATCGCGAGCTGCCGTGGGGCATCCGCGGCACCGTCGAAGGCGTCTGGTCGCAGACCCAGGAAGACATCTTCTACGAGAACATCAACCGCGTGCAGACCGGCACCAGCCCGCTGGACGGCCGCCCCACCTACTCACCGATCAGCGCCAAGATCGGCAACGCCACCTGGCTCACCAACACCAGCAAGGGCGAGGAGAAGGTGGCCTCGATCCAGCTCAACAAGCGCCTCACCCACGGCTTCTCCGCCTTTGGGTCCTACACCTACATGGACTCCAAGTCGGCGTTCGACGCCACCTCGAGCATCGCCTTCTCGAACTTCCAGTTCCTGCCCAGTCGCGGCGACATCTTCAAGCAGGACCTCGAGACTTCCACCTTCGAGGTCAAGCACCACTTCGTCATCGCGCCGTCCTTCACCTTTGCAACCGGGCCGGTGACCCACTCGCTCGCTCTCTTCTACAGCGTGCAGTCGGGGCGCCCGTACTCGCTGCTGGTGGCAGGTGACCCCAACAGGGACGGCACCGGCAACAACGACCTGCTCTTCGTGCCCGGTTCGGCCGACGCGGTCATCATCAAGGACTCGGGCGGCAACGTGATTCCCTATTCCACGTTCGCATCCTTCCTGCACAGCGCCGGCATCGACGCCACGGCCGGTCGTGTCCTGCACCGCAACGAGTCGTTCGAGCCCTGGGTACACCAGGTCGACTTCCACTATGGGGTCGAGCTCCCCGTCAAGGTGGTGCGCGCCGAGGTGACCCTCGACGTCCTCAACTTCCTCAACATCTTCAACTCCGATTGGGGCCAGGTACGGGGGGTCAACTTCGGGACCTACACCCCCGTGCGCTACGTCGGTCAGGATGCGACCAGCGGCAAGCCCATCTACCAGGCGCTGTCGTCTTCCTCGCTGCGGCCGGGCAACCAGTTCTTCCTCTCCGACCTGCGCTCGCGGTGGCAGGGGAAGCTGGGGCTGCGGCTGAGCTTCTAGTCGACTCGGCTGGTTGATCTCCTGCGAGGCGGGGCCGCATGGGCGGCCTCGCCTCTTTGCGTGGGGCGAGCCCAGCAGCCCGTGGGCTGCTAGTCGGCGGCGCTGCCCGGCTTGCCGGCGATGGCCAGCATCAGCTCCCGCACGACCTCCTTGAGCTCGAGCAGGTAGTCGGCGACGTCGCGGACGCGCTCGTCGAGCTGCTCGGGGGACGTGCTGCGGCTCTTGATCGACTTGCTGCGCACCCGGTAGGTGAGGCGGTCGTCGAGCACCTCGAGCTTGGCGTAGGCTTCACGGAAACGGTTGGGATCCACGGGCGTTGCCTCCTGGCGGCCTACTTGCGGACCGCTTCGCCACGCAGCTCGCGCAGGTACTGCACCAGCGCCTTGACCTGGGCGTCGTCGAGGTCGGGGTTGGCCGGCATGCTGCCGAAGACTCCCTGGCGGATGACCACCGCCCACGAGCCGGGGTCGGAGCCGTGCTGCCAGTCCTCATCGGTCAAGTCGGCCTGGTAGTCGCCCATGTACTGCGGCGTGTTGCCGGCGCCGTCGAGGCCGTGACACTGGGCGCAGCGCGACCGCCACAGCTTCTCGCCTTCCGAGCGCTTGGGCAGCAGGGCGTCGCAGCTGGCGAGCGCCAGCGAGCAGGCGGTGAGGGCGGCGGCGGCAACGCGCAGGGGGGCGCGGAGGGTCTCAGCCATGATCCTCTCCTCGGCGGCGGTGGACCTCGGTGGCGGTGGCCTGGTCGCGCGGCCGGACGACGATCTCGTCGATGTCGACGTGCGGCGGCAGCGAGGACACCCAACGGATGCATTCGGCGACGTCGTCCGCTGTGAGCGGCTGCATGCCGTCGTACACCTTGGTCGCCCGCTCGCGATCGCCGGCGAAGCGCACCAGCGAGAACTCGGTCTCGACCAGCCCGGGGGAGACTTCGGTGACGCGCACCGGCCGCCCCAGCAGCTCGAGCCGCAGCGTGTGGGTGAAGGCGCGCAGGGCATGCTTGGAGGCGGTGTAGCCGGCACCGCCGCGGTAGGTCTCGAAGCCGGCGATCGAGCCGACGATGACCACCAGGCCGTCGCCGCTGGCCTCCAGCTTCGGCAGCAGCGCGCGCACGGTGCGCAGCACGCCGAGCACGTTGGTGTCGAACATCGTCTGCCACAGCTGTTCGCGGGCGCCGGCGATGGGGTCGGTGCCCAACGCCTTGCCGGCGTTGGCGACCAGCACGTCGAGTCTCGGGATGGCGGCGGCGAAGGCCATCACGCTCTCCGCATCGGTGACGTCGAGCCGCAGCGCGTGGGCGTCGAGGGGGGCTGCCACCTGCTGCAGCCGATCCTGGCGGCGGGCCCCGAGCACCAGCTCGAAGCCGTCCCGGTGCAGGGCCCGGGCGGTGGCCGCGCCGATCCCGGAGCTGGCGCCGGTGATCACCGCCACACGGCCCTGCCCGGACCTGGTCACGGTCCGCTGCCCACCGTGGCGGGGTGGAGCCGGCGTGCCGCCCGCACCACCTCGCGCTCGTTCTCGAATGAGAGCTGGGTCAAGGCCTCCTCCCAGCCGAACCAGCGGGCGGCGATCACCTCGCGCGGGTCGCTGTCGCGTTCGCTGCCCTCGACGTACGCCATCAGGTAGTAGTCGACCCGCTTGTGGATGCGCACCCGTCCCTCGACGTCGTAGCCGTACTCGATGCTCGGCAGCGACACCAGCACGCGCGCGAGGACACCGGTCTCTTCGCGGACCTCCCGCACCGCCGCCTGGGGAGAGTCCTCGCCGGGCTCGACGTGCCCCTTCGGCAGCTGCCAGCGCCCCGGGCGTGGTGCGATCAGGAGGACCTCACCGCCGCGGACGACCAGCCCGCCCGCAGAGTGGTGGTGCTGCACTCTCAAAGGGAGCTCTCCCGTTCTCGTCAAGGATAGAGCCGTTCCACGCTCCAGCCCTCGCCGTCGCGACGGTAGAGCAGACGGTCGTGAAGGCGGTGGTCGCGCCCGCTCCACAGCTCGATGGCTTCCGGCACGAGGAGGAAGCCGCCCCAGAAGGGCGGTCGCGGGACCGGCATGGCGGCGTAGCGCTCGGCGACCCGGGCGAAGCGCTCCTCGAGCAGCTGGCGCGAGGACAGCGTGGCGCTCTGCCGGGAGGCCCAGGCGCCGATCTGGCTCTCGCGCGGGCGGGCGGCAAAGTAGACGTCGGCCTCGGCCGGCGGCAGCGGCTCGACCGCCCCTTCGACGCGCACCTGCTCGGCGAGCGTCGGCCAGTGGAAGCAGAGCGCGGCGCGCGGATTCTGCTCGAGCTCGCGCACCTTGCGGCTGCCGAGGTTGGTGAAGAAGCGGAAGCCGCTGGCGTCGGCGGTCTTGACCAGCACCATGCGCACGGAGGGGCGGCCGTCGGCATCGGCGGTGGCGAGAGCGGCGGCGGTGGGGTCGGCGACCTCGCGCTCGCGTGCGGCGGCGAAGAGCTCTTGGAAGCGGGCGATGGGATCGGCCGGAGCGGTCAATTCGCGCCCTCCTCGCCCGCCTCCGGGCTCCAGGAAGGGAGGGCGCCAGGGTCGACGCCCACCGACTCGAGGGCCTGCCGCCACACCTGTTCGGGATCGCCGGCGAAGACCAGGGTGTCCTGCGCCGGTGCCGTCAGCCAATCGTTGCGCAGGATCTCCTGCACGAGCTGGCCGGCGCTCCAGCCGGCGTAGCCGAGCAGCAGCCGGAATTGCGGCGGCGGCGCCACCGCGAGGTGGGAGAGCGTGCCCACGTGCTGGGTGAGGGTGACGCCGGGGATCACCTCCGCGGCAGCGGCTGGGTCTTCGCCGTTGCCGCCGGTGGGGCAGTACAGCACGGTGCCCAGCTGCGGCTGCACGGGGCCGCCGAAGTGGGCAACCACCTCCTTCCCGCCTCCCCACTCGATCTCCATGCCGGAGAGGATCTCCGCCACCGAGATCGCCGTCGGCCGGTTGATGATGAAGCCGATACTGCCCTCCACATCGTGGTGCACGAGCAGCACCACGCTGCGGTGGAAGAAGGGATCCTGGATCTGCGGCATGGCGATGAGCAGCAGTGGCGCCTGCAGCTCCGCTCCGGAATCCGTCATCGGCCGGATCTTACCGCCATGTAGAATCCTTGCCGGCCGGTGCGTCGCCCGGCCGCCCTTTCCATTCGCCCCAGGAGGGACCGGCCATGGAAGGCAGCAGCGGCTCCCCTCGATCTGGCGCGGCCCCCGCCGCGACGCTGCGCGTCGGCGGCCGCGACTACCGCATCGCACCTCTCGGCGCCGTGGCGCGGCCGGAACGGCCGTTGTCGCGACTGCCCTACTCGCTGCGGATCCTGCTCGAGAACCTGCTGCGCCGCCAAGGCGAGCCCGGGGTGACCGCGGAAGGGATCGCGGCGCTGCTCGACTGGCAGCCGCAGGCGGTGCCGGCGCGGGAGATCGCCTTCATGCCGGCCCGCGTGCTGCTGCAGGACTTCACCGGCGTCCCGGCGGTGGTCGACCTCGCCGCGATGCGCGACGCCATGCGGCGGCTGGGTGGTGACGCCCGGCGCATCAACCCGTTGCAGCCCGTCGAGCTGGTCATCGACCACTCGGTGCAGGTCGACGAGTACGGCAGCGAGGCGGCCTTCCTGCTCAACGCCGAGCGCGAGCTCGAGCGCAACCGCGAGCGCTACGCCTTCCTGCGCTGGGGACAGGAGGCGTTTGCCAACTTCCGTGTCGTGCCCCCCGACACCGGCATCGTCCACCAGGTCAACCTCGAGTACCTGGCACGGGTGGTGATGAGCGAGGAGCGCGACGGTGTCACCTGGGCGTTTCCCGACACCCTCGTCGGCACCGACTCCCACACCACCATGATCAACGGCCTCGGTGTGCTCGGGTGGGGCGTGGGCGGCATCGAGGCCGAGGCCGCCATGCTCGGCCAGCCGATCAGCATGCTGGTGCCGCAGGTGGTCGGGTTCCGTCTCGGCGGCAAGCTGCGCGAGGGCTCCACCGCCACCGACCTGGTGCTCCGCGTCACCGAGATGCTGCGCCAACGCGGGGTGGTTGGAAAACTGGTCGAGTTCTTCGGCGGCGGCCTCGCCGGCCTGCCACTCGCCGACCGTGCCACCATCGCCAACATGGCGCCCGAGTACGGCGCCACCTGCGGCATCTTTCCCGTCGATCAGGTCGCGCTCGACTATCTGCGCTTCACCGGCCGCAGCGCCGAGCAGGTGGCGCTCGTCGAGGCCTACATGAAGGAGCAGGGGCTGTTCCACGAGACGGACGGCCCGGAGGCCGAGTACTCCGACGTGCTCGACCTCGACCTCGGCAGCGTCGAGCCCTCGCTCGCCGGGCCGCGGCGGCCACAGGACCGGGTGGCCCTGTCGCAGGTGCCGGCGGGCTTCTATCGTGAGCTCGAGACCCTCGCCGGGCACGCCATGCGCACGCAGCCGCGGCTTGCCACCGTGAGCCGTTGGGAAGGCGAGGGCGGCAACGCCGCCGGCACCGCGGTCGCCGAGCCCGATCTCGACGACGGCGTCGCCGTCGAGTTTCGCGACGCGCGTTTCCGCCTCCGCCACGGCTCGGTGGTGATCGCCGCCATCACGTCGTGTACCAACACCTCCAATCCCTCGGTGATGGTGGCGGCGGGGCTGCTGGCGAAGAAGGCGGTCGAGCGCGGCCTGCACAGCCGGCCATGGGTGAAGACCTCGCTCGCACCCGGGTCGAAGGTGGTCACGCGCTATCTCGCCGAGGCCGGCCTCACCCCCTACCTCGAGCAGCTCGGCTTCAACCTCGTCGGTTATGGCTGCACCACCTGCATCGGCAACAGCGGGCCGCTGCCCGAACCGATCCGCGCCGGCGTCGAGCAGGGCCGACTGGTGGTGGCGTCGGTGCTCTCCGGCAACCGCAACTTCGAGGGGCGGATCCACCCTGACGTGCGCGCCAACTACCTCGCCTCGCCGCCCCTGGTGGTGGCCTACGCGCTCGCCGGCCGCATCGACGTCGACATGAACGAGGAGCCGCTCGGCGACGGTGCCGACGGCAAGCCGGTCTACCTGCGCGACGTCTGGCCTTCACAGCAGGAGGTCCACGCCGTGCTGCGCACGGCGCTGCGCGCGGAAATGTTCCAGCGCGAGTACGCCGATGTCTTCACCGGCGACGAGCGCTGGCGCAGCTTGCCGGTGCCGGCAGGGGAGACCTACGACTGGGAGCCGGCGTCGACCTACGTCAAGAACCCGCCCTACTTCGACGGCATGACGCTCGAGCCACCCGCAATCGTACCGATCCGTGGCGCCCGCGCCCTGGCGCTGCTCGGCGACAGCGTCACCACCGACCACATCTCGCCGGCGGGATCGATCAAGCTCAACAGCCCGGCCGGCCAGTACCTCGTCGAGCACGGCGTGGCACCGCGCGACTTCAACTCCTACGGCGCCCGCCGCGGCAACCACGAGGTGATGATGCGCGGCACGTTCGCCAACGTGCGGCTGCGCAATCGGCTGGTGCCCGACGTCGAGGGCGGGGTCACCCAGCACCTACCCGACGGCGAGCAGATGAGCATCTTCGACGCCGCCGTGCGCTACCAGGGGGAGGGTGTGCCGCTGGTGGTGATCGCCGGCAAGGAGTACGGCACGGGCAGCAGCCGCGACTGGGCGGCCAAGGGACCGCGACTGCTGGGAGTGCAGGCGGTGATCGCCGAGAGCTTCGAGCGCATCCACCGCAGCAACCTGGTGGGAATGGGTGTGCTCCCGCTCGAGCTGCTGCCCGGCGACTCCGCCGAGGTGCTGGGGCTCACCGGCCGCGAGGTGTACGAGGTGCAGGGGCTAGAGGCGGCGCTCGCCGGGGGGCGCACCGGCTTCGAGGTGACGGTCCGCGGCGAGCGTGCCGAAGGCGGCGAGATCAGCTTCCGCGTGCGTGCGCGCCTCGATACCCCTGAAGAGGTGGAGTACTTCCGCCACGGCGGCATCCTCCACTACGTGCTGCGGCAACTCGCGCGAGGCTGAGCTGGCAAGGGCCCGCTGGCAAAAAAGTCCCCGTGCCGTGGAGGGAGCCGGCACGGGGGGAGGAGAGGGAGTTGAAGGAGACTGGCTGGCTCTCACGCGGGGCAATCTCTCTCGCGTCCCAATTCCTCTAACCCGCCCACCGGTGACGAGAATTCCCACCCTTCCGGGCGAGCCGCCATTTTTCGTCACTGCGGCTGTCCTTGCTCTCCGCGCGAGCTAAGATACTGATGATGCGGATCTTCCTCACTGGCGCCACGGGCTACATCGGCTCCGCTCTCTGTCGCCGCCTGGCTGCCGACGGCCACGAGCTGCGGGCTCTGGTACGCGCCTCCAGCCGCACCGAGGAGCTGCGGAGCCTGGGCGTCGCCACCTTCGTCGGTGACCTCGGCGATCGTGCCTCGATGCGCGAGGCGATGTCGGGCGCCGACTGGGTGGTCCACGCCGCCGCCGAGCTCGACCCGGCATCGCCGCCACGTCGCATGGAGGCGGCCAACGTGATCGGCAGCGAGAACGTCGCCTCGCTGGCCTGGAAGCTCGGAGTGCCGCGCTTCCTCTCGGTGTCCTCCATCGCCGCCTTCGGCGGCAGCCCGGCCGACGGCAGCCTCGCCGCCGAGGGCGCCCCCTTGCAGCTGCCATTCCCCACCCCGTACAGCGCCACCAAGCACGCCGGCCAGGAGGCGATCGCCGCCTACGCACGTCGCGGCCTGCGCCTCAACACGGTGTTCCCCAGCCTGGTCTATGGGCCGCCGGGCAAGCACGGCGGCGCCAACGTGATGCTCGAGAACCTCGCCAAGGGGCGCTTCCCGGCCCTCATCGGCGCCGACCGCAAGACCAGCTGGGTCTTCCTCGCCGACCTCGTGGAGGGGATGGCGGCGGTCCTCGAGCGGGCGCCGGCGGGCCGCGACTACCTGCTCACAGGCGAGGTCGCGTCGGTCCGCCAGCTCGCCGACGCGGTGTGTGCCACCGCCGGCATGCCCCCGCCGCGACGGGAGCTATCGCCGCGTCTGGCCCGCGCCGCCCTCACCGTCGCGGCGCCGCTGCTGCGGTTGGTCGGCCGCCGGCCTCCCATCCCGCCGCGGCAGATCGCGAGCCTCGGTCGCCACTGGGCGTTCGACGACAGCAGGGCGCGCACGGAGCTCGGTTGGCGGCCGCGCCGGCTCGCCGAGGGGCTGCCACCGACGGTGCAGTTCCTGCTCGCCGGCGGCCTCCCCTCCGCCTCGCCCCCGCTGCCAGCGCAGATCGACGCACCGGCGCCGGCCGCGGGCTCCCAACCGGCGGGGAGCTGACGGTGTTCTCGATCTGCAAGGACTTCCACTTCGCCGCCGCGCATCAGATCCGCGGCCACCAGGGCGGCTGCCAGAACCTCCACGGCCACGGTTACCGGGTGCGGGTCTGGGTGCGGGCTCGCGAGCTCGACGCCCTCGGCATGGTGGTCGACTTCGCCGACCTCAAGCGACAGATGGAGGAGGTGCTGGCGCCATTCGACCACCGCTTCCTCAACGAGGTGCCCCCGTTCGACGAGCGCAACACCACTGCCGAGCTGCTGGCGCAGCACGTCTTCGAGCAGCTGGCCGTGCGCCTCGCCGAGGGGCGGGTGAGGGTGGCACGAGTGGAGGTGTGGGAGAGCGAGTCGGCGGGCGCCGTCTACGAGGAGGAGGACGTGGCCGCCGCCGCGCTGCACAGCCGATGAGCGGCGCCGTGGCCCCGGCCGCGACGCCGGCGGTGCTGCGCCTGCCACCACGCGAGCGCGTCAAGGTCAACGAGATCTTCTACTCCCTGCAGGGGGAATCCGCCCGCGCCGGCCTCCCCTGCGTGCTGGTGCGGCTCACCGGCTGTCCCCTGCGCTGCCGGTGGTGCGACACCGCCTATGCCTTCCACGACGGCGAGTGGCTGGCGCGCGCCGAGGTGCTGGCGCGTGTTGCCGCCTGGAGCTGCCCGCTGGTCGAGGTCACCGGCGGCGAGCCCCTGCTGCAGCCGGGAGCGCTGCCCCTGCTCGCCGCGCTGTGCGACGCCGGCTACGAGGTGCTGCTCGAGACCAGCGGCGCGGTGGATATCGCGCCGGTGGACCCGCGGGTGCGGCGGATCGTCGACGTCAAGTGTCCGGGCTCGGGGGAGGCCGGGCGCAACCGCTGGGAGAACCTCGAGCTGCTGCGCCCCGGCGACGAGCTCAAGCTGGTGCTCGCCGACGAGGCCGACTACCTGTGGGCGCGCGAGCTGGTGCGGGAGCGGGGGCTCCACCGCCGCTGCCCGGTGTCGTTCTCGCCAGCCGCGGGCGAGCTCGACCCCGCCGCCCTCGCCGGGTGGATGCTGCGCGACCACCTGCCGGTGCGCCTGCAGCTGCAGTTGCACAAGCTGCTGTGGGGTGGCGCCCGGGGCGTTTGAGGGCGGGCATGCCGCAATGCGGCGGGGCGTTGCGACGCGACGACCCGGCCGGTAGGATGGCGTCGCCCGCAACGGGCGCGGAGGCTGCGATGAGCTCGGCAAATCTGACCCTCGACGGCAAGGACTACGAGCTTCCGGTGATCGTCGGCGCCGAAGGCGAGGTGGGGGTGGACGTCTCCTCCCTGCGCGCCAAGTCGGCGGCGATCACCTTCGACCCGGGCTACGGCAACACCGGCGCCTGCGAGAGCGCCATCACCTTCATCGACGGCGAGAAGGGGATCCTGCGCTACCGCGGCTACTCCATCGAGGAGGTCGCCCAGCAGGCGACCTTCACCGAGGTCTGCTACCTGCTCATCTACGGCGCACTGCCCACCGAGCAGGAGCTTCTCGACTTCGACCGCCAGCTGACCTATCACAGCCTCCTGCACGAGGACATGAAGAACTTCTTCGCCGGCTTCCCGGCGACGGCGCACCCGATGGCGATGCTGTCGGCGATGGTGGCTTCGCTGTCGGCCTACTACCCGGAGGCGGCAGGCGGCGAGGACGTGCCCACCAACATCGTGCGCCTGCTCTCCAAGGCGCGCACCATCGCGGCGTTCTCTTACAAGAAGTCGATCGGCCAGCCCTTCGTCTACCCGCGCAACGACCTCTCGTACACCGAGAACTTCCTGCACATGATGTTCGCGGTGCCGGCCGAGCCGTACCGGATCTCGCCGGTGGTGAGCCGGGCCCTCAACCTGCTGCTGATCCTCCACGCCGACCATGAGCAGAACTGTTCCACCTCGACGGTGCGCATGGTGGGGAGCAGCCAGGCCAACCTCTTCGCCTCCATCTCGGCGGGCATCTGCGCGCTGTGGGGGCCGCTGCACGGCGGCGCCAACCAGAAGGTGATCGAGATGCTGGAGATGATCCAGCGCGATGGCAGCGACTACCAGAAGTACGTGGCGATGGCGAAGGACAAGGCCTCGGGTTTCCGCCTCATGGGCTTCGGCCACCGCGTCTACAAGAACTTCGATCCCCGCTCGCGCATCCTCAAGGTCGCCGCCGACGAGGTACTGGCCGAGATGGGCAAGCGCGACCCGTTGCTCGACATCGCCGATGGGCTCGAGCGGGTGGCGCTCGAGGACTCCTTCTTCGTGGAACGCAAGCTATACCCCAACGTCGACTTCTACAGCGGCATCCTCTACCGCGCGATGGGCATTCCCACCAACATGTTCACCGTCATGTTCGCGCTCGGCCGGCTGCCGGGATGGATCGCCCAGTGGAAGGAGATGCGCGAGGACAAGTCGACGCGCATCAACCGCCCGCGGCAGATCTACGTCGGCCCGACCGAGCGCCCCTGGGTGCCGCTCGCGGGTCGTGGCTAGGAGCTTGGCGGGCGCTTCACTCGCCCCATAGCTCGCGGATGGCCTCCGCCACCTCGGCGCAACGCTCGGGCGCGGCGTAGACCCGGAACGACTCGATGCGGGTGAGGTGGCGCATGAACTGGCTCGCCTGCTCGACGGGCTCGAGGGTGCCGTCGTAGCGCTGCACGAACACCCGTGACTGGCGCAGCCGGTGCGGGTCCTTGGCGGCGTTGGACACCAGCAGGTTGCGGCGCCCGAAGCGCTCGACGAGCGACGGTACCAGCGCCGCGAAGCGCTCGCGCTGGTCGCGGCTCAGGTGCTCCCGAGTCTCGTAGGCGAGCGGAAAGCGGGCGCGGCGCAGGACGGCGAGCGCGTGCGGGCTCGCGGAGCGCCGCATGCGCGCCAGCACCGCCACGTCGTCCTCGGCGAGAAAGGTCTCCGCATCCGCCGACCAGGCGGTCCCCTCGTCGGCGAGCCAGGCCGAGAGGTGGAGCTCGAGCGCCTTGCCGGTGACGTTGAAGTAGACCTGCGTGAACATGTAGTAGCGCGCCATCACCAGCGCCTCGAGGGCGTGGATGCCGCCCTCCTCGACACCGATTCCCCACTCGCCGCCGTCGGGATCCTGGATCGGCGTCACGGTGTCGAGCAGCCGCGGCAGGTCGTAGCTGCCGTAGCGCACACCGCAGAAGAGGCTGTCGCGTAAGAGGTAGTCCATCTTGTCGACGTCGAGCTCGCCGGACACCACCTGCGAGAGCAGCCGCTCGACGGGACCCTCTCCACCGCGGAGCAGGCGCGCCACGTCGTCGGGTCGCAGGCCGTCGCCGTAGCTGGCAAACGCCTGCCGCACCTCGCGCAGGTCGAGCAAGCGGCGCGTCATCTCCTCGTGGTCGATGCCGCCGGCGAACTGTTCCTCCGCCGAGTGCGAGAAGGGGGCGTGGCCGATGTCGTGCAGCAACCCGGCGGCGCGCACCAGGCGCCGCTCGCGGGCACGGCGGTCGGGGTCGAGCAGGCCCTCCCCCTTGGCGGCGAGCGCATCGTAGAGGCGCCCGGCGAGCTCCATGGCACCGAGGGCGTGGCTGAAGCGGCTGTGCTCGGCGCCGGGGAAGACGAAGAACATCATTCCCAGCTGGCGGATGGAGCGCAGCCGTTGCAGCGGTCGGGTGTCGACGAGCGCTCGCTCGAGCGCGTCGGCGCGCACGAAGCCGTGCACCGGGTCGCGGATGGAGAGCATTCTCACGGTGCCGACGCTACCGCACTCGAGGGTCGGTCTCGGAAGAAGATCGCCCTCGCCGTGGTGTCGACCTGCCACGCCGCGGCCAATGGACGCGGTGGGCGCATCACTCCCTCCAAGGGCCGGGAGCTGCGCGGTCGGGAAGGGCTGCGGCTCGCGCCCGACCGCCTGGCGGGCGCGCGCTCCGCGACCCGCGCGCTCGCCTTTGGCTTGCGCTCTCAGTTGCGTTCGGCGGCGGCGGCGAGGTGGCGGAACGGACGCAACAGCGCGACCAGTTTGGTCCGGCTGCGCAGAATGCCGGTGACCTCGGCGGCGCGGTCGGGCAGCGGCAACGTCAACAGCTCCACCTTGCGTAGGGGGGGCACGTCGAGGGCGGCGGCGGCCCGGTTGACGAGCTCCTCGAAGGGCGCCGCAGCGAGGCGTTGCAGCGTCTCTGCCGGCAGGGGCAGCGCACCGCCGAGGGCGTGTCGCGCCTCCTCGAGCCGCCCGGCCAGCTCCTCGCGCAGCGAGCGCAGCAGCGGGCCGTGCTCGTCGAGCGGCGGCTCGGGCAGCAGGCGCACCAGGGCGGTGGGGTAGGCGGCGCTGCCGTCGACTGCCGGCGGCTCGGCGACGGCGAAGCGGTGAGTGCCGAGCAGCAGGGCTCGTGCGCCTTCACCGTCGGGCTCGACCTCCACCAGTCGCGAGGCGGTGCCGGCCGGTGAGATGCCGCCCTGGCGCGCCAGCACCAGGCCCAGCCACCGCTCCTCCGGCGGCCGCAGGAGGAGGTCGCAGAGCAGCGCGCCGGTGAGTGGCAGTCGCACGCGAGTGCAAGGAAAATGCACGTCGTCGACGAGCAGCAACGGCAGGCGAACATGGGTGGCCACGGGCATCGCAGGGATGATAGCAGCGGCCGGGGGCGCCCCTTTCACGCGCTGGTGCGGGCGCGGGCCACCGCGTGTTAGCCTGCGCCCCCATGCGTTGCCCCTGCCACCGGCGGCTCCTCGCGGTCCTTCTGCTGTGGTCGCTTGCGAACCTCGCTCCCGCCGTTGCCGCCGACGCCGGCGAGGCGCTCGCTCGCGGCGATGCCGCATGGGAGCGGCGAGCCGAGGGTGCCCAGGGTGGTCGCGCGGCGCGGGCTCCGATCGCCGCCGCCGTCGCCGCCTACGAGGAGGCGCTGGCGGCTGCGCCCACCAGCCTCGAGGCTCACTGGAAGCTGCTGCGCGCGCTCTGGTTCGAGGGCGAGTACGTGGCCAGCAGCAGCGACGAGAAGCAGAAGGTCTTCGGTCGCGGCAAGACGGTCTCGGAGAGCGCCTGGGCGGTGGTCGCCAAGCGCGTGGGCGCCGGCAAGCTCGCCGCCGAGCGGCCGGCGGACCGCGCCGCGGCGCTGCGCGGGATCCCCGAAGCGCCGCCCCTGCTGCTGTGGAGCGCCGCCGACTGGGGCCTGTGGGGCGACGCCTTCGGCAAGCTGGCGGCGGCGCGCCAGGGAGTGGGGAGCAAGGTGCGTGACTGGGGCGAGACGCTGCTCGCCCTCGACGAGCGTTACGAGGGTGCGGCCGGGCATCGCGTCCTCGGCCGCTTGCACTCCGAGGCCCCCAGGGTCCCGTTCTTCACCGGCTGGGTCGATCACGATCGCGCCATCAGCGAGCTCGAGAAGGCGGTGGCGATGGCCCCCGAGGAGCTGTCGAACCGCTTCTACCTCGCCGACGCCTTGCTCGAGCATCGGCCGGCGGCCAAGGCGCGGGCGCTGGCGCTGCTGCGCGAGGTGGCGGCGACCCCGCCGCGGCCGGAGCGCCAGGTGGAGGACACCGCGCTCAGCGTCGACGCCGGCAAGCGGCTCGCCGCCGGCAGCTGAGCGACGGGACCCTCAACCCGGCGCCGCGGCGTCGCGGGTCCACGAGACGCGCACCAGCGACGGGTCGGCGGGCAGCCGCGCGAGCAGGGCGCGCGCACCGAGCCCGTCCGGCGGCAGCCCGAGATCGGGCGCGACGTCGGCCAGCGGCACCAGCACGAACGATCGCTCCCGCAGCCGGGGGTGGGGCAGCGTCAGCGACTCGTCGTCCTGCTCGCTGCCGCCGACGAGGAGGAGGTCGATGTCGAGCGGTCGCGGTCCCCAGCGCGGCCCCGGTACGCGGCCGGCGTCGCGCTCGAGCTGCTTGGCGAAGGCGAGGAGCTGGCGCGGCGAGAGGTCGCTGCGCTGCAGCGCGACGGTGTTGAGGAAGGGCGGCTGCGCGATCGGCGACTGCGCGGCGGAACGGTAGAGCGGCGCGACGGCGAGCGGGCCGAGCCGTCGCGACAGCTCGGTGAGAGCGGCGAGCAGCTGGCGTCGGGGCGCGCCGAGGTTGGCGCCGAGGCTCCAGGCGACGAGTCTCAGACCTCGTCGTCCTCCTCTTCCTCCTCGTCGTCTTCGCCGGGCACCACCTCGAGGATCTCCTCGTCCTCGTCGCCGATGTCCTCCGCCAGCTCCTCGTCGGGCTCCTCGATCGGCGGCGGAGCCGCGACGGGGCGGGCACGCGGCACCGGCGCTGCCATCTTCTCGCGCTCGGGCACCGCGCGCTGGTTGCTGCCGCAGCGGGGGCAGATCGGGTCGGCCTTGCCGAGGTCGTAGAACTTGGTGCCGCACTCGGCGCATTCGTGCTTCTTGCCCAGGTCCGCCATGCGGTGAGGTCTCCTTTTTCGGGCGCCGGAAACTAGCATCGGGGTAGGAGGCTGTCAAGAAAACTCGCCGGCTCACCGAGGGGACCGGAGGGGCCGGAGGCGGGCTTGGCCGCGGGGTTTGCGCCGGCCGCCTGGCAGTGACTACCATCGCCCGCCACCTCCTCGCCGCGACGTCTCTGCCATGGCCCTCTCCTTCGCCATCCAAACCGTCGACGGTGCCGCGCGGACGGGCCTGATGGTGACCCCTCACGGCGAGGTGCGCACGCCGGCGTTCATGCCGGTGGGCACACTCGGAGCGGTCAAGGGTGTACCTCCGCAGCAGCTGCGCTCTCTCGGCGCCGAGGTGATGCTCGCCAACCTCTACCACCTGGCGCTGCGCCCGGGGGTGGCGGCGATCGAGGCATTGGGGGGCCTGCACGCCTGGTGCGGCTGGTCGGGGCCGCTGCTCACCGACTCGGGGGGCTTCCAGGTCTTCAGCCTGGGCCACCTGCGGCGCCTCGACGACGACGGGGTCACCTTCCGCAGCCACCTCGACGGTGCGGCGCTCCGGCTCGGCCCCGAGACGGTGGTGGACCTGCAGCGTCGGCTGGGGGTCGACGTCGCGATGGTGCTCGACGAGTGCACCCCGTGGTCGGTGACCGCCGAAGAGGCCGCGGCGAGCCTTGCCCGCACCCAGCGCTGGGCGATCCGCGCCCGCGAGGAGTGGAGCCGTGCTCCCGGGGTGGGAGGGCTCTTCGCCATCGTCCAGGGGAGCGTCTTCCGTGCCCTGCGCGAGCGCGCCGCCGGGGAGCTCGCCGGGCTCGGCTTCGAGGGCTACGCCATCGGCGGCGTCAGCGTCGGGGAGCCGCTCGCCGAGCGTCGCGCCGTTGTCGAGTGGACCGCGCCGGCGCTCCCCGCCGACCGCCCCCGATACCTGATGGGGGTGGGCTACCCGCGCGACATCGCGCACGCGGTCAGCCACGGCGTCGATCTCTTCGACTGCGTGCTGCCGGCGCGCAATGCCCGCCACGGCGTCGTCTTCACCCGCGAGGGGGTGCTGCGTCTCCACGGCGCCGCGATGCGCTCCGATCCGCGACCCCTCGAGGAGGGGTGCGGATGCCCCACCTGCGGTCAGGTCTCGCGCGCTTTCCTGCACCACTTGCTGCGTTGGGACGTACTCACCGGGGAGGTGCTGGCGACCCTGCACAACCTGTGGTTTTACCTTGACTTCATGGATCGGGTGCGCCAGAGTATCGCGGCCGGGAGGCTGGCCGAGCTGGTCTCCCGTCTGGAGATCCAACCCGACAGCGACCGCCGGGCCGAGCCGGAGCCGACGAAGGGTCCGGTGATTCCCGCGGTTCACCCCTGACGAGGCGGCTTCGGCGGTGGGGCCTCTGAGGCCAGGACGACCCGTCGCGGTGGCAGGAGCAACGCGCGATGACCGAGCTCTTCATCCTGGCGCAGGCGACAGGTGGCCGTGCGCCGAGCCTGCTGCAGCAGTTCGGCCCGCTGCTGCCCATGATCCCGATCATGGTGCTGTTCTACTTCCTGCTGGTGGCTCCGATGCGCAAGCGCCAGCGCGAGCTGCAGCAGCAGGTCGAGAAGCTGCAAAAGGGCGACAAGGTGGTCACCAATGGCGGTCTCCATGGTGAGGTCGCCGGCATCGAGGCGGCGGTGGTGCTGCTCAAGATTGCCGACCAGGTGAAGGTCAAGGTATCGAAGTCGGCGATCGCACAGGTCGAGGACCGGGGGACCAACGCATGAACAAGAGCCTGCTCTGGCGGGGCATCCTCATCCTGGCGGTGGCGGTGATGATGGCGGTGAGCGTGGTGCCGCCCAGGGAGAAGATCAAGCTCGGCCTCGATCTGCGCGGCGGCATCTACATGGTGCTGCGCGTGCAGGTGGAGGATGCCCTGCGTGCCGACCGCGACAAGGCAATCGAGCGGCTGACGCAGGAGGCGCAGGACCAGAAGCTGACCGGGTTGCAGGCGCAGCCGATCTCTCCCACCGCCTTCGCAGTCACCCTGCCGCCGGGGGCGCGCGACAAGGTCACCGAGGTCGCCGATCAGTACTTCTCGGAGTGGCAGGCGGAGAACGACGGCGCCGGCCGGCTGGTGTACCGGCTCAAGGACGACGAGCGCAAGCGGCTCGAAGACCTGGCGGTGAACCAGGCCAAGCAGACCATCGACAATCGCCTCAACGCCTTCGGTGTCGCCGAGCCGATCATCCAGCGGCAGGGGCTCGGCGGTGACCGCATCGTCGTCCAGCTGCCCGGCGTCGACGATCCCGAGCGCATCAAGAAGCTGCTCAAGAGCACGGCGTTCCTGGAGTTCCGCATCGTCGAGGGCGGGCCGTCGAGCTCCCGCGACGAGCTGCTCGGTGCCTTCAACGGGCAGCTGCCGCCCAATGTCGAGATCCTCGAGGGATCGATCAAGGACGAGGTGACCGGCAAGACGGTGGGTACCAACTTCTACGCCGTTCAGAAGACCGCCCGGGTCACCGGTCGCGACCTCAAGAACGCACGCCCCGGTCTCGGTCAGCTCAACGATCCCATCGTCGAGTTCACCTTGACGCACGACGGTGGGCAGCGTTTCGGTGACCTCACCGGCGCCAACATCGGCAAGGGGCTCGCCATCGTCCTCGACCACCGCGTGGTGTCGTCGCCGCGCATCGAGGCGCGCATCACCGACCAGGGGCTCATTCGCGGCCAGTTCACCCAGCAGGAGGTCGAAGACCTCTCGACGGTGCTCCGCACCGGTGCGCTGCCGGCCGGCATCGTCACCCTCGAGGAGCGCACCGTCGGGCCCTCGCTCGGGCAGGACTCCATCCGCGACGGCGTGCGCGCCGGTGTCGTCGGTGCCGTCCTGGTGGTGCTGATGATGCTCGCCGTCTACCACCTCGCCGGGGTCAACGCGATCGCCGCCCTGGTGCTCAATGTCCTGGTCATCTTCGGCGGCCTCGCCTACTTCGGCGCCACGCTCACTCTTCCGGGTATCGCCGGCGTGGTGCTCACCATGGGCATGGCAGTGGACGCCAACGTGCTGATCTTCGAGCGCATCCGCGAAGAGTTGCGGGCGGGGCGCACGCCGCGCACCTCGATCGACGAAGGGTTTCGGCGCGCCTTCGCGTCGGTCATCGACACCCACATGACGACGCTGATCGCCGCCCTCTTCCTCTTCCAGTTCGGCACCGGCCCGGTGCGAGGCTTCGCGGTGACCCTGATGATCGGGCTCTCCGCTTCCCTGTTCACCGCCGTGTTCGTCAGCCGCTGGCTGTTCGACGTCGAGCTGTCGATGCGCAAGCGGGTCGACTCGCTCTCCATCGGCTAGCAAGGAGAGAGGTCCATGCGGTTCTTCCAGAACGCCAACTACGACTTCATGAAGTACCGCCGCCACTGGGCGGTGGTGTCGACGCTGCTCTCCTTGCTCGGCCTCTCGGTGGTGGTGTTCCACCGCGGCCTCAACATCGGCATCGACTTCGCGGGCGGTACCCAGGTGGTGGTGCAGTTTCTGCAACCGCCCACCGCCGACGAGCTGCGCGAGTCGCTCGCCCGGGGCGGTCTCGGTGACGCCATCATCCAAGGCTACGGCACCAACAGCCCCGACCAGTTCATGATCCGCACCCGCCTGCAGGGGAAGAAGGAGGAGGGGCGCGAGGCGGAGATCATCGCCGCCCTCGACCGCATCTACAACCCCGGCGAGCATGCCGCTGTCGATCTCAACAAGGGCGGCGCCGAGGGTCTCTCGGCACTGCTCTACGGCGCCGACCCGCTGCAGCTCAAGGCCGCCGACGACGCCGCGGCGCGCGACGCCTACAAGGAGGCGGCCGACGGCATCCTCGACGTGCGCCGCAAGGCCGGGATCATCCGCGACTGGAAGCAGGTTGGCGCCGTCAAGGGCATGACTCCGGAGGTCGAGCAGGCCCTACAGAAGCTCGGCTACCTGGGCAACTTCGCGCTGCTCTCGCGCGAGGTGGTGGGCCCGACCGTCGGCGCCGAGCTGCGCCAGCGCGGCATCCTGGCGGTGGTGATGTCGATGATCGCCATGCTCGTCTACATCTGGATCCGCTTCGAGCTGCGCTTCGGAATCGGCGCGGTGATCGCCCTGTTGCACGACGTGTTGGTGAGCCTCGGCCTCTACGCCCTCTTCGGCTTCGAGTTCAACCTCACCACCATCGCGGCCTTTCTCACCCTCGTCGGCTACTCCGTCAACGACAGCGTGGTGGTCTTCGACCGTGTCCGCGAGACGATGCGAAAGACTCGCCGCGTGAGCTTCGAGAAGCTGCTCAACGACAGCGTCAACCAGACTCTCTCGCGAACCATCCTCACCGCCAGCTCGGTGTTCCTCGCCTGTCTCGCCCTGCTCTTCCTCGGCGGCGAGGTGCTGCGAGGCTTCTCCTTCGTGATGACCGTCGGCGTCATCGTCGGCACCTACTCGTCGGTGTTCGTCGCCGCCTCCTTCGCACTGCTGTGGGAGAACCTGCTGCAGAGGCGCCGCATGCGCGAGGCGCCGGCGCCCGCCGCGCAGCGAGGCGCCGAGACCAAGCCGCGCGAGGGCGAGCCACGGGCCCAGAAGCGTTCCGCCGGGGGGCGTCGACGGTGACCGGGAACCCATTGACTTGAGGGTCGAAACCGATAGAGTCAGGGGCCCAGCGCGCCAGGGCGCACCCCAAAGACTCCCTTCTGACGACCGATCGAGGCCGATGCACAGGATCGCCGCAACCACGTTGCTCGTGACCGTGACCCTTGCCCTCGGCGGGTGCGAGAAGTTCGAGGCGAGGGAGAACTTCCACACCGGCAACAACTATTACAAGGACGAGTCCTTCCAGGCAGCCCTGGCCGCGTATCAGGCCGGGCTGAAGAAGGACCCCAGCGCCACTCAGGTGTGGCGCTCGGTCGGCTTCTCGGCCCTCGCGCTCTACCGCCCCGGGGACGACTCGCCGCAGAACAAGCAGTACGCCTCGACGGCGATCGACGCCTTCCGCCGGTATCTAGACGACTATCCGCGGGATCAAAAGGTACGGGAGTACCTGGAGAGCATCCTGATGGGCTCCGGCCGGCAGTCTGAGGCGATCGACATGCTCGAGGACGACGCGAAGCAGCATCCTGGCGACATGAAGTACCAGAACGGCGTCATCGCCGCCATGGCCGAGGCGGGGCTGCTGCAGCGCGCGATGGCGCGCGCCGAGGCGATGCACACCAAGGATTCGCAGATCTACCATGCCATCGGCGTCACCGCCTGGAGCAAGTCCTACCGCAACCCGCCGGCCGACGTCGAGCAGCACCGGGAGCTCATCGACATGGGCATCAAGGCGCTCGAAAAGGCGCTCGAGCTGCAGGGTGACAAGCCGTCGATCGAGACGCTCAGCTACATCAATCTGCTCTGGCGCGAGAAGGTCAAGGTCGAAGTGGATCCCTTCAAGCAGCAGGACTACATCAAGACCGCCGACGAGTACCGCAACCGCGCCATCGAGCTTCGCCGGCAGATGAAGCAGCAGTCTTCGCCGCCGGCAGGGCAGCAGCCGCCGGAACAGCCATCGCAGGGGCAGCAGGGGGGCTGAGCGGCGACCCCTCAGGAGTGACGTCATGTTCGAGAACTCCCTGATCGCCTCGCAGCGGCAGAAACAGTCGCCCAAGCGCCTCTTCATCATTCCCATCGCCATTGCCCTGCACGTGGTCGTGCTCACTGGCGTGCTGGTGGCGCAGTACTGGAACGTCGAGCCGGTCGACGAGCCGCCCATCCAGGTGGTGTTCATCAGCGCCGCGGCGCCGCCGCCGCCACCGCCGCCACCACCACCGCCGCCGGCGCCCAAGCCGCCCACGCCCGAGACGCCGAAGCCGACGGTGGTGATCCCCAAGGAGCCCGTGCAGCCGGTCGAGGTGCCGCAGGAGCTCCCCAAGCCGGAGCCGGTGCAGGAAGTCGCCACCGACGAGGGTGGTGTCGAGGGCGGTGTCGAGGGCGGCGTCCCGGGGGGTGTCCCGGGAGGTCAGGTCGGCGGCGTCCCCGGGGGTACCGGCGACGAGATCCTGCGGGTGGGCGGCGACGTCACCCCGCCAGTGGTGCTCAACCGCGTGCAGCCCGTCTACACCGAGACTGCCCGCCGCGCCCGAGTCCAGGGCATCGTCATCGTCGAGGCGATCATCAGCCGCACCGGCCAGGTGGAGAACGTGCGGGTGCTCAAGGGACTGCCGATGGGGCTCGATCAGGCCGCGGTCGATGCGGTCAAGCGCTGGACCTTCCGCCCGGCGACCCAGGGCGGTCGCCCGGTGAACGTCTATTTCATCCTGACCGTCAACTTCAAGGTGCAGTAGCACCGTAGGGAACCAGGCCACGGGTGCCCAGCACCCAACGCAAAGGAGCGCGGCATGTCATTTGGACCGTTGGAGATCTGGAACAGCATGACCTGGATCGCCCGTATCGTGGCGGTCATCCTCCTGCTGCTGTCGGTCTGGTCGCTCTACGTGACCATCGAGCGTCTCATCACCTACCGGAAGGCCAAGGTGCAGTCGCTCGAATTCGCCAAGAAGATCACGCCGCTGCTCTCCAAGGATCAACCGGCCGAGGCGATCGAGATCTCGCGCAAGTACAAGGCCAGTCACCTCGCCCGCGTGACCCGGGCCGGGCTCATCGAGTTCCTCTACGATCAAACGACCAACCCCAATCCGGTCACCGGTCACGACGTCATCGAGGCGGCCAAGCGGGCCATCGAACGGGAGTCTCTGGTCGTCTACTCGGACCTCAAGAAGGGGGTCGGCGGCCTGGCGACCATTGCCACCACGGCGCCCTTCATCGGCCTCTTCGGCACGGTGATCGGCATCATCCACGCCTTCCAGGGGATGGCGCTGAGCGGCTCCGGTGGTATCGGCTCGGTCTCGAAGGGCATCTCCGAGGCCCTCGTCACCACCGCCCTCGGTCTCGGCGTGGCCATTCCCGCGGCCTGGCTCTTCAACTACTTCACCAACACCCTCGAGCGCTTCCAGGTGGAGATGTCCAACTCCTCATCCGAGCTCGTCGACTTCTTCATCAAGAAGCAGGGGGCCAAGCAGGGAGCTGCCCATGCAACTGGGGTCCGCGTCTAAGTCCGGCGCCGGCGGCATCGAGGTCATCGCCGGCGGCGGCGTCAAGTCGGACATCAACGTAACGCCCCTGGTCGACGTCTGTCTGGTGCTGCTGATCATCTTCATGGTGGTCACGCCCTTGCTGACGCAGGGGCACGCGGTGCAGCTTCCCGAGACCAACAATCCCGAGAAGATGCCGCAGGGCGCGAAACAGCTCGACGTCGCCATCGAGCAGGACGGCAGCGTCTTCATCGGCGACAAGTGGTTCGCACAGGAGCAGCTGCTGGCGAAGTTCCAGGAGATCCACGAGGCCACCCCGGACAAGAACGTCGTCATCAAGGCGGACCGCCGCATCAAGTACGCCGAGGTCCGCAAGCTGTTGAAGGTCATCAACCAGGCGGGCTTCCCCGGCGCCGGTCTGGTGACGCAGAAGAAGGGCCAGCCGGCGACGTGAGTGCCCCGGCAGGGGTTCCGGAGACAACGACATGGACATAGGTGGCGGCAGCAACCTCAAGAGCGAGATCAACGTCACGCCGCTGGTCGACGTGGTGCTGGTGTTGCTGATCATCTTCATGGTGGTCATCCCCATCCTGCAGCTCGGCTATCCGGTGAACACCCCTCCCGAGAACAAGACCGTGGTGGTGCCCCCAACCGCCGACCAGCTGATCGTGCGCATGGATCGCGACGGGCGCACCTACCTCAACAAGGAGGAGGTGCCGATGGCCCAGTTCGGCGCCCGCCTCAAGGGGATGAACCGCGGCAAGAAGGTGGTGTTCTTCGCCGCCGACGGCGAGCTGCCGTACGGCCAGGTGGCTGACTTCATGGACCTCTGCCGCAACAACGGCGCCGAGAACCTCGGCATCGTCTTCGAGGACATCAAGCCCGCCGGCACCTGAGTCGACATGACGCCCGGCCCGCCACCCCGGTGGCGGGGTCGTGGCGGACCGAATCTGGGCTCTCCGCAGGGGATGACACCGGAGAGACCCCCATGGGCCCGAGCAGTGGAAGCGGCGTCAGGAGTGAGATCAACGTCACGCCGTTGGTTGATGTTTGTCTGGTTCTGTTGATCATCTTCATGGTGGTGACTCCGCTGCTCGGACGCGATCGCGTCGAGCTGCCCGAGACCCGCAGCCCCGTCAGCATCGCCCCACGGGGAAGACAGATCGACCTCACCATCGAGCGCTCGGGCCGAGCCCTGGTGGATGGTCGCCCGCTGGCGGTGGCACAGCTCGAGCGCACTCTCCGCGAGCTCCACCTGCAGGCTCCCGGCATGACGGTGGTCGTGAAGGCAGATCGGCACGTGCCGTTCGCTACGGTTCGGGAGGTGCTGCGGGCGGTCAGCCGCGCCGGTCTCGGCGGCGCCGGCCTCGCTACGAGGCGCCAGCGTTCGGGTTGAGCGCCCCCTGCGGTCACACGCGTCCCCGGCGGTGAGCAGCGCGCTCCTATAATGGCCGCTGGTGCTGAAGATCCGGAGCCGTCTCAAGCCGCCTGTCGCCCCGCCCAAGCACCCCACCCTGGACGGGCTGTTGGACCTGATCAAGGCCCAGAACCCGAGCTGCGACGAGGCCCTGGTGCGCCGCGCCCATGCCTTCTCGGCGGAGAAGCACGCCGGCCAGAAGCGACGCTCCGGCCAGCCCTACTTCACCCACCCGCTGGCGGTGGCCTACCTGCTCGCCGAGCTCAAGTTCGACGAGATCTGCGTCTCCGTGGGGCTGCTCCACGACGTGCTGGAGGACACCCTCACCTCGCGCGAGGTGCTGGAGGAGAAGTTCGGCGGCGAGATCGCCGAGCTCGTCGAGGGTGTCACCAAGATCGGCCGCCACGCTTACGTGCGGCGCGACGAGGCGCAGGCACAGACCTTCCGCAAGTTGATCCTCGCCTCGGCAAAGGACATCCGGGTCATCCTGGTCAAGCTCGCCGACCGGCTCCACAACATGGAGACCCTGGAGTACGTCTCCCCGGAGACCCGCCGGCGGGTGGCTCTCGAGACGTTGGAGATCTACGCTCCGCTGGCCCACCGCCTGGGGATGGCAAAGGTCAAGGGGGAGCTCGAGGACCTCGCGTTCTACTACCTCTATCCGCACCAGTTCGGCGAGGTTTTCGAGAAGGTGCAGGAGAAGATGAGCGGTGCCCGCGAGGCCATGGAGCGCATCCGGGTGCGGCTCGAGAAGACCCTCGAGGAGGCCGGGATCGAGGCTGAGATCAGCTATCGCGTCAAGCGCTACTACTCGATCTATCAGAAGCTGCGGCGCCACGGCGTCGACATCTCGCAGCTCTACGACTACCTGGCCTTCCGCATCATCACCTCATCGCTGCGCGACACCTACGCGGCGCTCGGCGTCGTGCACCAGAGTTGGCGGCCGATCCCGGGGCGGTTCAAGGACTACATCGCGATGCCCAAGCCCAACCTCTACCAGTCGCTGCACACGACGGTGCTGGCGGAGCGCGGGCAACCCTTCGAGGTCCAGATGCGCACCCGCGAGATGGACCTGGTGGCGGAGGAGGGGATCGCGGCGCATTGGGGATACAAGGAGGGGGCGACGGGAACGGGCGATCCCAACATCGTCTGGCTGCGCCAGCTGCTGGAATGGCAGAAGGAGGTCAAGGACGACCGCACCTTCCTCAACACCCTCAAGATCGACCTCTACCCGGACGAGGTCTACGTCTTCACTCCCAAGGGTGCCGTCTTCTCCTTCCCGCGCGATGCCACTCCGCTGGACTTCGCCTACCGGGTGCACACCGAGGTGGGGCACCACACTGCCGGCGCCCGGGTCAACGGCAAGCTGGTGCCGCTGCGCACCGCCCTGCGCAACGGGGACATCGTCGAGATCCTCACCGAGACGGCCCGCCACCCCAGCCGCGACTGGCTCAGCCTGGTCGCCACCTCTCGCGCCAAGAGCAAGATCCGCCACTGGCTCAATACCCAGCAGAAGCAACGCGCCACCGAGATCGGGCGCCGTTTGCTCGACAAGGAGCTGCGCCGCTACAAGGTCAACCCCAAGAAGGCCGCCGAGGGGCCCGAGATGGCCGCCTACCTGAGCGAGCACGGCCTCAACGGCGTCGAGGACCTGCACAGCCGCCTCGGCTTCGGCAAGGTCGGCGTGCGCCAGGTCCTGTCGAGGCTGCTCGGCGAGGAACGGCTGTCGGTGCCGCCGCAGAAGCCCAGCCGGCTGCGACAGGCAGTGGGCAGGCTGCTGCCCAGCGGCGACACCGGCCCGATCGTGGTCAAGGGCCAGGACGACCTGCTGGCGGTGATGGCGAAGTGCTGCAACCCCTTGCCGGGCGAGGAGATCGTCGGCTACATCACCCGCGGCAGGGGTGTCTCCGTACACTCGGTGGACTGTCCCAACGTGAGGAACCTGCTCTACAACCCCGAGCGCGAGATCGAGGTGGAGTGGGCGCGCAGCGACCCCGGCGTCTTCCCCGTCACCCTGCGCATCGAGACCGAGGACGAGCCTGGGCTGCTGGCTCGGCTCACCGAGGCGATCTCCAAGGGGGACACCAACATCCGGCAGATCGAGGCGGAGTCGGTGGAGCCCAACCGCGGCCTGGTGCGAGTGCTCGTCGAGGTGAAGAGCCGCCGTCACCTCGAGAAGCTCGAGCAGGGGATCCAGGCGGTGTCGGGCGTCCGCGAGGTGGGCCGGGCGATGGGCGGGGGCGGCGGCGGCCGCCGGGACGAGTAGCGGAGAGGGAGCGCGCCTGCTGGGCGAGGCTTGCCGCCTACCAGCGATCGGCCGGTCAGGCTGCGAGAGCAGGCAGGGGGCGTGGGGCGGGCGATCCGATTGCGGCGCTACTCGGCCGGCTCCCAGCGCCGCACGGCGGGCTTCTGAACCCGGCCGGCGCGCAGGCAACGCGTGCAGACCCGCAGACGCCGGGTGCCGCCCCCTACCTGCGCGCGAACGCGCTGGAGGTTGGGCTCCCAGGTGCGCTTGGTGACGTTGTGGGCGTGGCTGACCTGCTGCCCGTGCACGGTGGTCTTGCCGCAGAGGTCACAGTGCTTTGCCATCGCTGAGAGTCCTTCCTCGAAGTGGGGGAATGCGCCGCAAAGTCAGGGCGCACAGGGCCCGTAAGGCTAGCAGACACCCCCAGCCAGGGGCAAGCTCCAGCCCCTCCGTGGACCCTAAACCTTGCAGAATGTGTGGTGTGCCGTGCTTCACTGGGCACCCTCTCACCTTGACACCCTGTTGTGGATCCTGCTACTCTCCAGAAAAATTTCAACTGCGTGGAGCTAATTGCCATGCCTACAGCGGTTTTGAGGGGGCGTTAAGCCCGTGGCGCTCTTCGCGCGCGCCAAAGGGGTGGTGGGTCTGGACATCGGTAGCTCCGCGGTCAAGCTGGTCGAGCTGCGGGAGCGAAAGGGGTCGTTCCAGGTCCAGAAGGTGGCCGTGGAGGCGCTCTCCCCGGAGGCCATCGTCGACGGCTCCATCATGGACTCGTCGCTGGTGGTCGACGCCATCCACAAGCTCAACGACCAGGCCAAGGTCAAGAACCCGAACTACGCCACCTCGCTGTCCGGGCACTCGGTGATCATCAAGAAGATCCAGGTGCCGGCGATGTCCGCAGGAGGAGCTCGCCGAGTCCATCCAGTGGGAGGCCGAGCAGTACATCCCCTTCGACATCAACGACGTCCGCCTGGACTACGTGGTGCTCTCGGACACCCCGCCGGGCGAGGGGCAGATGGACGTCCTGCTGGTGGCGGTCAAGCGCGACAAGGTCAACGACTACATGTCGGTGATCAGCCAGGCGGGTCGCAACCCGGCCCTGGTCGACGTCGACGCCTTCGCGGTGCAGAACTGCTACGAGGTCAACTACGACCTCGACCCGCTCAAGGTGGTGGCGCTGGTGAACATGGGTGCGGCGGTGACCAACATCAACGTCGTCGCCCGCGGCCAGAGCGTCTTCTGGCGCGACATCTCCTTCGGTGGCAACCAGTTCTCCGAGGCGCTCCAGCGCGAGTACAACCTCTCCTACGACCAGGCCGAGACCCTCAAGCGCGGCGGTACCGTCGATCGCTACTCCACCGCCGAAGCGCGGCCGGTGCTCGACGCCGTCTCCGCCGAGCTCGCTTCGGAGATACAGAAGACCTTCGACTTCTTCGCCGCCACTTCCGCCGAGGGTCCGGTCGACGAGCTGGTGGTCTCCGGCGGCTGCGCGCTCACCCCCAACCTGTTGCAGATCCTGCGCGAGCGGTTCGGCGTGCCAGTCGAGCTGATGGATCCCTTCCGCCGCGTTCAGGTGCGCGACTCCGACTTCGACGTCGAGTGGCTGCGCTCCGTGGCGCCCATGCTCGCGGTGACCGTCGGCCTCGCCATCCGCAAGGTCGGGGAGTAGCGCATGATCAAGATCAACCTCGTCTCCGAGGGCCGGCGGCCGGTCGTCTCCCGCAAGACCAAGGAGCGGCTCGGCATCGCCGGGCTGTCCCTGGGCGAGGGGCTCTTCCTGCTCGCGCTGGTGCTCGGCGCGCTGGCGGTCGGTGGCTACTGGTGGTACCTGCGCGGGCAGGTGCGGGAACGCAACCAGGCCATCGCCACCGCGCAGAAGGAGGTCGACGAGCTCGCCCAGGTGCTCAAGGAGGTCGACGACTACAAGATCAAGAAGGAGAAGCTCGAGCACAAGATCAACATCATCAACGAGCTCAAGCGGGCGCAGTGGGGGCCGGTGCGGATCATGGACCAGGTCTCCAACGCCCTTCCCGAGCTGTTGTGGCTCGACACCATGACGCTCCAGCACAACAACATCGAGCTGCACGGCAAGGCCTTCAACACCAACCAGATCGCCGCCTTCATCGAGAACCTCGGCAAGGTTCCGGAGTTCCAGGAGCCGCGCCTGCGCGACACCAACAAGCAAGGGCCGGTCTACAACTTCATCATCACCTTCAACTTCTCCGTCGTCGAGCCCAAGGCGCAGCAGCCGGCGGCTGCCGGCCAGCCGGGCGCCGCCGCGGCGCCGCCCGCCGGCACCTAGGAGGGGACCTGCATGGCGATCGAGGCTCTCAAGGAGAAGCCCTGGTACGTCGGCCTCGGCGTCGGGGTCGGCGTGGCGGTGCTGCTGTTCCTGCTCGCCTGGTGGCGCCTCTACGGGCCGATGAAGAACCAGATCGTGGCGCAGGACGCCAAGATCAACGAGCTGCAGGCGAAGATCCAGGAGGGGCGTGCCGCCAAGCAGCGGCTGCCGCAGTTCCGCGAGGAGGTTCGTCGTCTCGAGCTCGAGCTCGACAAGCTGCTGCGCATCCTGCCGGCGCGGCTCAACACCGAGGATCTGCTGCGGCGCCTGCGGGCGCTTGCCGAGCAGGGGGATCTCGACATCCTGCGCATCACCCCCGGGAACCTCACCGACAAGGACTTCTATAGCGAGTGGCCGATCCAGATCCAGCTCCAGGGCACCTACCACAATCTGGCGCTGTTCTTTGATCGCATCGGCCGTTTCTCGCGCATCATCAACATCGACGATCTCACCGCCAACGCCATCGACCCGGGAACCAACCGGGGGCACTCGATCAACTCCGCGTTCACCGCCAAGACGTTCGTCTATCGCGAGGAGGAGGAGGAAGCGCCGGCGTCGCCCCCGACACCGACCGCCCCCGCTCCGGCACCCATTGTGCCGAGGCCGGCGTCCGCCAGCGCTCCCGAGGGCTGAGCGGCCGACGCGCCAGGAGACCCACGATGACCGAGCACCTGCGCCCCTACTCTCTCGCCTTCGCCGCTGCGGCACTCGCCGCCGCTCTCGCGCTGCCCGCGGGCGCGCAGCAACCGGCGGCCACCGCCGCTCCCGATCAGGGCGCGGCCAACGCCGCGCCGGGTGCCGACGAGCAGACCATCGATCAGATCCTCGCCGGCGAGGATGAGGTGCTGGCGGGTGAGGGGTACTCCTACGACCCGGCGGGCCGTCGCGACCCCTTCGTGTCGCTCCTGCAGCGGACCCAGACCAAGGAGCTCCAGCAGCAGCGCCCGGAGGGGGTCCCGGGTCTCCTCATCGACGAGATCGAGATCAAGGGCATCTTCTCGCTCAAGGGGCGCACGTTCGCCCAAGTGCAGACATCGGACAAGGACAAGAGCTATCTCATCCAGGAGGGAGATCAGCTCTACGACGGCGAGGTCGTCTCGATCGCCAACGGCGAGGTCACCTTCAAGCAGGTGGTCAACGATCCGAGCGTGATCAAGCCGTTCCGAGAGGTGGTCAAGAAGCTCAACCCGGAGCCGTGAGCCCGGATGGAGGCCAGCGTCATGGGGAAAGTTCGTACTAGGAGGGAACCCTTCGGCCGGTGGAGCCGGGCGTCGCTCGGCCTGCTTGCCGTGGCGCTGCTCCTCGGGTGCGCCTCCGGGGCGAAAACCGCTCCGCCGCCGGCAGCGGGCTCGGCGGCGTCGAGCTCCGAGCCGGCCGCCGCGCCGACTCAGATCACCGCGCTGGAGCTGCGGGAGGCGGCTCCCGGAGTGCGGCTCGAGCTCAAGTCCACCGCGCCGCTGGTGTGGACGCAGTACCGCGACAGCGAGGGTCGCCTGGTTCTCGAGCTCCCCAATAGCACGACGGCGCCCGGCGTCGGCGACCTCGGCCCGCAGGGCGATCTGGTCACCTCGGTGACGGTGCGGCAGGTCGATAGCGGAGAGCGGCCGCTTACCCGCCTGGTGATCGCCACCCGGGGCGAGACCGAGCACGAGCTCACCGCCAACGGTAACGTGCTGCAGCTGACGCTGGTGCCCGCCGGCACCGAGCAGGCGATGGCGACCCCCTCCGAGCCGGTGGCAGCGCCACCCATCGCCGCCGCCGAGGCGCCGCCGGCACCGGCCGCGCCGCCCACTCCCGCCGCGGCACCGGCCGGTACTGCCGCCAAGGGGAAGGCGAGCTGGCCCGCGGCCGGCGGCACCCCGGAGGCGCCGTACGTCGCGCCCCGCCCGGCGGGAGTCGCCGCTACCAAGCTCGAGGACGTGGTGGTGGAGAGCGGGTCCCACGGCCCCACCGTCCGCATTCAGGGCGACGGGGACTTCGCCTACTCGACCTTCCAGCTCGCCGATCCGGCCCGCTTCGTCATCGACCTCCAGGGGGTGACCAATGCCGCCCCGCACGCCACGGTTCCCGGCGCCGGTGAGCCCCTCGAGCGCGTTCGCATCGCTCAGTTCAAGTCGCAGCCCGCTCCGGTGTCGCGCGTCGTGCTCGACCTCGGCGCCGACGTCGTGCCGCACCTGACCTCCACCGGCGAGGGGTTGGTGGTGACCTTCGACCAGGGCATGGCGGAAGTGGCGCCCCCGTCACCGACCTCAGCGCCGAGCGCGGCGCCCGCGATGCCCACGGAAACGGCCGAGAACGTCACGCCGGCCGCGCCGCCGATGCCCCCGGCCTCCGGCCCGCCGGCAGCTCCCGCTGGCGAAACGAGCGGCACCGAGGTCAGCGCGGCAGCCGCGCCCACCCCGGCGCCAGCCCCGGCCTCACCGGCGGCGGCGCCGCGCTCCGCCGAGCCCAGTGACGTCAGCGCCCTCGAGGCGGTGGAGGTCCAGGACGTCGCCCCCACGGCCGGTGACCAGCACCAAGCGGCGAACCCCGCCAGCTTCCAGGCCCGCGACCTCGGTCAGGGGAAGCGCCAGTACGTCGGCGACCCCATCACCTTCAGCCTGCGTGATGCCGACATCCGCGAGGTTCTGCGCACCTTCGCCAAGGTGAGCGGCCTGAACATGGTGATCCAGCCCGGCATCTCGGGCCCGGTCACCGTCGAGCTCAACCAGGTGCCCTGGGATCAGGCGCTCGAGATCATCCTCAAGACCAACGGGCTCTGGTACGAGCTCGACGGCAACATCATGCGTATCGCGCCAGTAGGGCAGCTCAACGAGGAGGCCCGGGCCGAGGCCGACCGGCGCCAGCAGGCAGCCCTCGCGGTTCCCCTGCGCACCGTGCTCAAGCGCATCAGCTACGCCCAGGCTTCCGAGGTCGCCACCCTGCTGCGCAGCGGCAGCGCCAGCATCCTCTCGGCGCGCGGCTCGGTGGTCATCGACCCCCGGACCAACACCTTGATCATCAAGGAGCTCCCCGAGTTCATGCCAACGGTGCTCGACGTCATCGACCAGGTCGACGTTCCCGAGCCGCAGGTGATGATCGAGGCACGGATCGTCGAGACGACGAAGAACTTCAACAACACCCTGGGCATCCACTGGGGCTTCGCCGGCAAGGCCGACCCCGCCCATGGCAACACCACCGGCCTCGTCTTCCCCAACAACGTCGACGCCAGCGGCTCGGTGAACCTGATCACCGGCGGCAACAACGGCCTGCTCAACCTCAAGCTGGGCAACATCCTGAACACCTTCACCCTCGACGCCCAGTTGCAGGCGGCACAGACCGAGGGCTTGATCAACATCCTCTCGGCGCCCAAGGTGGCGACCCTCAACAACGCCCAGGCCAGCATTCAGAGCGGCCTGCAGATCCCGGTGCAGACGGTGGCCAACAACACGGTCACCGTCCAGTTCGTCAATGCCACGCTCGAGCTGCGAGTGACCCCGCACGTCACCGCCGACGGCACCGTGCTGATGGACATCCAGGTTCAGAAGCGCGAACCCCTGCTAGCCTTTGCGGTGGTCGGCGCCACCAACGCACCGATCTCCACCAAGGAGGCCAAGACGCGGGTCATCGTCCGCGACGGCGGCACCACCGTCATCGGCGGCATCTACAAGGTCACCAGTGATCAGGGCGAGGACCGCGTACCCGGTCTCGCCGACATCCCCCTCCTCGGCCACCTGTTCCGCAACAAGCACCGGAACAACGCCAACGAGGAGCTGTTGATCTTCATCACCCCCCGGGTGATCAAGCTATGAGCGTCGAGAAAGGAAGCCTCATGAACAAGCACGTGCGATCGGGCCTGCTTGCCCTGCTGATGGTCGGGATGCTCGCTTGCCAGTCGCGCACCGACCGCACCGACACCGGCGGGGTGCTGCTGACGGTATCGGACTTCAACGGCCTGCCGATCGCGTTCAGCGTCAACAGCGGTAGCTTCGTACAGGTGGACTCGTTGACGATCCAGAGCATCGTCCTCAATCCCGACGCCCCCACCAGCAGCATCATGGACGTCGAGCTCAAGAGCTATCAGGTGACCTATCGGCGCCTCGACAACGGCAGCCGCACGCCCCGCCCGCTGGTAGAGGGGTTCTTCGGCAACGTGCCCCAGAACGGCACCGACGTCATCAACAACCTCGTGCTCCTCGGGCCCGAGCAGATTCTCAACACACCCCTCTCGGACCTGCTCCTCGTCAACGGCGGTCTCGACTCCGAGACCCACTCGCCGGTGATCAAGCTCGAGCTCGAGCTCACCTTCTTCGGCAAGACCCTCAGTGGGCGGGACATCAGCACAGCGCCGGTGCGCTTTGCCATCGACTTCAGCTCCTAAGCAGGAGAGCCAGCGCCATGAAGAACAGCAAGACCCGTAACGCCCTCCGTGCCGCGGGGACCCTCGCGCTGGTGGCGGCGCTCACAGCCTGCACGTCGAAGGACTCGCCGACCGCGCCGCAGTCGGGCGGCGGAGGGGGCGTACCCTCGGGCACCGGCAATGCCGGAGCCTGGACCATCACCGTCACCGCCAGCCCCAACACCCTCCACACGCCGCCGGCCAGCCAGCTGTTCGGCGACGAGCTGAGCACGATCACGGTGGCCGCCCGCAACACCGCCACCGGCGTGGCGCCGCCCGACGGATCGACCCTGGTGCTCAGTTGCACCGGGGGCACGCTCGGCAACTCTGCGTCGACGATTGGCGACCAGAACAGCGTCACCCACACCCTGACCAATGGCGAGGCCACGGACACCTTCCGCCCCAGCGCCTCCGACACCAGCTTCACTGCCGTCTGTCGGGCCACCTTTGCCGCCAGCAGCGGGCAGACCAGCATCCAGGTGATCGCCTCGGGGACGGAGCCTTCCTTCGCCGTCGACCACGTCGACCCCAACGTCGGCGACCCTGCGGGCGGCCTCCACGCCGTCATCTTCGGCCAGCAGATCTCCGGCACCGTCAAGGTGACCTTCGGCGGCAGCTCGGCGCAGGTGCTGTCCTCGAGCGGCTCCCAGGTGCGGGTGGTGGTGCCGGCGTCGGCGGTGGCGGTGCCGGTCGGCTCGTCGCGCCCGGTGGACGTCGTGGTGACGAACGCCTTCGGTACCACCGACGAGGCGACCGACACCATCGTCAACGGCTTCATCTACGCCAACGGCGGCAGCATCGAGAACCCGGTGATCTTCACGGTCGATCCACCGACCGGCGACCAGGAGGGCGGCACTCAGGTCACCATCAGCGGGAACCACTTCGACGTCAACGCGCAGGTGGTCTTCAGGGTCACCGGCGGCGGCAGTGCGACGATCGACCTCCCTGCTCCGACCCTGGACGTTTCCACCACCAGGATCGTCGCGCTCTCGCCCGACATCCGCGCTTACGTCACCGCCGGTACCTTGGTGCAGCCGGTCAACGCCCAGGTCCGCGTCATCAACCCCAACGGCGCGGTGGGGGTGGCCGGCCAGCAATTCACCTACGGCTCGACCATCCGTCTCACCTCGATCGCCCCCGGTCACGGCCCCTTCAATGGTGGCACCCGGGTCACCATCTTTGGCAGCGGCTTCGATGAGCCGCTCGCGGTGAGCTTCGGCGGTGTCGGGCAGCACG
Organism: Thermoanaerobaculia bacterium; assembly: GCA_963837455.1. GTDB lineage: Bacteria > Acidobacteriota > Thermoanaerobaculia > Multivoradales > JAIOJS01 > DASYQD01. The sequence continues at coordinate 2,435,704 of CAWINM010000001.1, forward strand.
TCGTGTCGGTGAGCGGCACCGAGATCATCGTCCAGACCTCGGCGCTCACCGGCAGCGCCATCCCGCCCTGCAACGGGCAGACCGACGGAGACGTGGTGGTGACCAACATCGAGGGTGGCGCCAGCGCCACCGGCTTGAACTTCACCTACGACGGCCCGCCCAATCCGCTCATCCTCGGGGTGAGCCCGGCGGCAGGTGCGGTCAACTCGACGACCACCGTGAGCGGTCAGGGGTTCGACCCTGCGGCCCTGCGCGTGCTCTTCGGTGGCGCCGACGGTTCCGCCGCGCCCATCCAGAACGCCACCAGCTTCAGCATCCAGGTCATGGTGCCGACACCACCGCCGAGCTTCACCTTCACCACCGAGGCCTGCGACGGCAACGGTGACAACGTCGCCAGCGGCACCCGCAACCTGCCGACGCCGATCAGCATCACGGTGCGCAACCTCACGGCCGGGTGCGAGACGACGCTGTCCAACGCCTTCACCCTGCAACCGTGCGGCATCGCCCAGTGCCAGTGCCTGGGTGACACCAGCACGCCGCCCCCCACCCCCCAGTGCTCGGACGGGATCGACAACGATGGCGACGGTTTCATCGACCTGCTCGACCCGCAGTGCACCGGGCCGAACGACGACAACGAGTCGGCCTAGCGGCAGACGCGACGAACGACGGACGCGGTTCGGAGCCGAGGCGGTCGCCTGGACGGGCGATCGCCTCGTTCCGTATACTCCTCTACCATGCGTGCGCTCCCGACGTTGATCGCTATCTCCTTGACCACACTCGGCCTCGGTGCCTGTGACAAGGGGATTCCCACGGCACCGGATGGAGCCAAGCTCACCATCACCGCCTCCCCCCTGCAGATCAGCGCCCGCGGCACCTCGACGATCACCGTCACGGCGCTGCGCTCCAGCGGCATACCGGTCAACCCCGGCACGGAGATCCAGCTCGACGCCACCTTGGGGTCCGTTCCCGACGTGGTCACCACCGACGAACGGGGTATCGCGCGCGCCACCCTGACCGGCAGCGGGGTGGCCGGAACCGCCAAGGTCACCGCCCGCTCGGGCACCGCCGAGGCGGCGACGGTCGAGGTCCAGGTCGGCTTCAAGGTCGATCGCATCACCCTGCAGGCGACGCCGACGAGCATCGACGTGGAGGCGACCAGCAACGTGACGTTGCTGGCAGTGGTCCGCGACGACCTCGGACAGCCACTGCCCGGAGCGAACGTCGTCTTTGGCACCGAGGCCGGGACCCTCGCCTCGCGGGGCGCCATCGTCGTCACCAACCAGCGGGGTGAGGCCACCGATCACCTCACTGTGAGTCCCACCGACGCCGCCACCGTCGCCAGCGGGACCCTCCGCGTCACCGCCGAGGTCTCGGGTGGCGGCGGCAGCGCCACGGCAACCAGTGACATCGCCATCCGGGTCCCGCCGGTGGCAAACTTCGATTTCGCCGTCAGCAACCGCTCGGTTTCCTTCACCGACCACTCGACCGGCAACCCCACGTCTTGGAGCTGGGACTTCGGAGACGGCGCCACCTCCGCCGCCCAGAATCCCACCCACATCTACCCGGCTCCCGGCGACTACGACGTGACGCTGCGGGTGACCAACGCGTTTGGAGAAGACGAGCTGACCCAGACGGTCACCGTCCTCCAGTAGGCGCAGGCTAGGCCTGGCTGGGCGGCCTGACGGCTCGCAAGCCTCGGCTGCGCCTGCTGTTATAATGCGGGCCGCCCCGGCAACCCGAGGCCAACCCCAGCCGATGGTGGATCCGACGCCCTCCGACTATCACCTCACCTACCTGAGGGAGCGGTGGGAGCGGGATCGCAGCTCGCGGATCTTCCTTCAGCTGGCAGAGGAGTACCGCCGGCGCGGCATGCACCCTGAGGCGCTCGAGGTGCTCGAGACCGGCCTCAGCTTCCACCCCGGATACCTGGCCGCACAGGTGGCTCTGGGGCGATGCCGGCTCGAGGCCGGGCAGGCGGACGAGGCGGTCAAGGTCCTCGAGCGGGTGCTTACCCAGGATCCCACCCAAGCGGTCGCCACTCGCCTTCTCGCCGAGAGCTGGCTGCAGCTGGGTGATGAGGACCGGACGCAGGCGACCATCGACCGGTGCCGGCTCATCGGCATCCCACCCAGCGAGCTGATGGGGCTCGAGCACCGCCTGGCAGCAGCCCGGCGTGCGGGGCGCGAGCGCCGGCACGAGCCGGCGGTAGCGCCGCCAGCGGCGCCCCTGGCGGCGCCACCGATCGCCCTCGAGCCAGCCGAGCCGGCCGATGACCTCGCCTGGCAGGAAACGACCCGGATCGACCTCGCCCCCGCAGCAGCAGTGGTCGCGGCGAGGGAGCAGGCTCCCCGGCCTCCGGCCGACGCCAAAGAAGCTCCCCTGATGGCCGAGGTGGTGGTGCAGGCAGCGGGTGAGATCCCCCCCTCGCCGCTGGCGGTGCCCCCACCGCCGACGTCGACCTCGACCCCGACTTTGCCCCCGAGCTTGCCCCCTACCTTGCCCCCGACGCCAGCCCCGATCTCCCCCACTGCCGTCGACGCGGTCTTCAGTCTGCCGCCGCCGTCCTCGCGCGCCGTGGTGCTGCCCCTTCGCCCAGGAGGCGACCGGCGGCTCACGGTGGCCCACGTGGGTGATCCCTTCGGCAGTCTGGCCCGTTCCCGGCAGCGGACCGGGACGCCCTCGGAGATCTTTCGCTTGCTGCCACGGCCGATCCCCGGCGCGGCCGCCGTGACTCAGGCTGACGCTGCCGCGGCGCCCTCGGAGGCTGCGCCGCCCCTCGCGCCGCCGGTAGCGCTGGGAGCTGCCGGGGTCCCGGTCGCCGGGACCCTGGGTGCCTCCGGGCTCGGCCCGGCGGCCGACGCAGCTCCGGAGGTGGCGGCGTCACCGGAGAGCGCGGCAGCCGGGAGCCTGGGGCTGACACCGGCGGCGGTCGAGCCGCCCCTTCCAGAGCAGCCACCGACTGCCACCAGTGAGCGGGCGGCCCAGAGACCAGCCCGCGCCACGGCGCCGAGCCCGGCGCGCTGGTGGGATCGCCCGCCCGAAACGCCAGCGGCCGGGGCCGCGATGCCCGCGGAGCCACCCGCCCCGCCACAGAAGGCCACGGCGCCGGGTCGCGCCACGCCTCCACCTTTCGAGGCACCTGCCCCCGGCGCTACGCCGGCGACGTCCGTCGCCTCGGAGCCCCTGGGGGCTCCTGCACCACCGTCCTTCCCGATCCCCGCGGCGGCCGCCCCGTTGGCGCCGACAGCACCCACGGCGCCGCCCCCCTCCGCGCCGGCCCCGTCGCCACGGCGGAGCCCGTTGGCCGACGCGCCCGGTATCGAGCTGCAGCCCTCAGGGATCGTCGCCAATCCCGAGCTGCGGCCGAGCGACCCGGGAACCGCCACCCTTGGCGAGCTCTACCTGCGCCAGGGCTACATCCACGAGGCCGAGCAGATCTTCAAGCAGGTGCTCGCCCGCGACGCCGAGAACGAGGCGGCCCTCACCGGCCTGGAGACGATCGGCCGCCGTCGGGCGCAGAAGCTGACGGCGGCGGAGCTGCTGGCGGGTGGCGAGGTTTCCGAGGAGAAGGCGCTGCTGGGCCTCACCGCGCGCAAGGTCCAGCTGCTGACCCGCTACCTGCGAACGCTGCGGCGCGGAGCCGGGAACGATGTTCCTCGAACGCCTCCATAGCATCACCGACCGCATCGATGGCGCCATTGCGCTGTCGCTGGTGGCAGCCGACGGCATCCCCGTCGAGTCGGTCAACAGCGACCCGGCGCTGGACCTCGAGGTGCTGGCTGCCGAGCTGATCGCGCAGGTGCGCGTCATCTCTGACGACCACCGCGAGCTCAACGTCGGCGACGTACGCCAGCTGGCAGTGACCACCGACCGCTTCACCCTCATGGTGGCCAACGTCGCCGAGGGATACTATCTGCTGCTGGTGCTGGCCGAGAGCTCGAGCTACGGACGTGCCCGCTTCGAGCTCCGCCGCGCCCGCCTGCTGTTCGAGCCCGACCTGACCTGAGTGCCCTTCCGGCGGCGGCTGCCGGCCCGGAGGGCGTGCTGTCTTTTCCGAGGAGCGCGCGGGATGCTGAGCTTCGAGCAGATCAAAGAGCTGATCGAGATGGTTGCCAAGCACCGGCTCCAGGGCGTGGAGCTCGAGCGCTCGGGGTTCAAGCTCTCGATCACCGGTCTCGACTCGCGGCCGGCCGATGCCGCGGCGGCCCCTGCCAGCCTCGGCCCCGAGGCGGCGGCGGCCTCCGCTGTCGCCGCCACCGCCACCCCTGCTGCGCCGGCGATGGCTGTCGCCACGCCGTTGCCGGCATTGCCACCCGAGGCGCACGAGGTGACCTCGCCCTTCGTCGGCACCTTCTACGCCTCCCCGTCGCCCGACGCCGAGCCTTTCGTGCGGGTCGGCGACCAGGTCCGCCGGGGGCAGGTGCTGTGCATCGTCGAGGCGATGAAGCTGATGAACGAGATCGAGGCGGAGGTGGCCGGCACGGTCGTCGCAGATCCTGGTCGAGAACGCCCAGCCGGTCGAGTTCGGTGAGCCCCTGTTCGCGATCCGTGCCGACTGAGCCTTGCCGATGTTCCAGCAAAGTCCTGATCGCCAACCGCGGCGAGATCGCGCTGCGCGTCATCCGAGCCTGCCGTGAGCTCGGGATCCAGACGGTGGCGGTCTACTCGACCGCCGACCGCGAGAGCCTCCACGTCGTCTATCGCCGACGAGGCGGTCTGCATCGGGCCGCCGCCTTCCGCCGAGAGCTACCTCAACATCCGCAGCCTGATCGCCGCCGCCGAGATCACCGGCGCCGACGCCATCCACCCGGGCTACGGCTTCCTCTCCGAGAACGCGCACTTCGCCGAGGTGCTGCGGGACTGCCGCATCCACTTCATCGGTCCGCCGCCGGAGGTCGATCCGCCTGATGGGCGACAAGGCGCAGGCGCGCGAGACCGCTGGCCGAGGCCGGCGTGCCGGTGCTGCCCGGAAGCCGCGAACCGCTGGTCGACGCCGAAGAGGCGGCATCGGTCGCCGCGCGACGTCGGCTACCCGGTGATCCTCAAGGCAGCGGCCGGCGGCGGCGGCCGCGGGATGAGCATCGTCGAGCAACCCGACCAGCTCGCCGGTCAGCTCGCCACCGCCAGCGAGGAGGCGGCGACAGGCCTTCGGCGACGGTTCGGTCTACCTCGAGAAGTACCTCGACGGCGCCGCGCCACATCGAGTTCCAGGTCTTCGGCGACAAGCACGGCGAGGTCGATCCACCTCGGCGAGCGCGAGTGCTCGATCCAGCGCCGGCACCAGAAGCTGATCGAGGAGTCACCCTCCCCGGCGCTCACCCCCGAGCTCCGCGAGCGAATGGGCGAGGCGGCGGTGCGGCTCTGCAGGGAGGTCGGCTACGACGAACGTCGGCACCATCGAGTTCCTGCTCGACGAGGACGGCCGCTTCTACTTCATGGAGATGAACACCCGCATCCAGGTCGAGCACCCGGTCACCGAGATGGTCTCGGGCGTCGACCTCGTCAAGCTGCAGATCCAGGTGGCGGCTGGCGAGCGGCTGCGGCATTTCCAGCGGGCTCAAGGCGCGCGGCCACGCGATCGAGTGCCGGATCAACGCCGAGGATCCCGACTCCTTCGCTCCCTCCCCGGGCCGGCTGACCACCTTTCACGTGCCCGGCGGACCTGGCGTGAGGGTCGACACCCACGGCTACGAGGGATACGTCATCCCGCCCTTCTACGACTCCCTGGTGGCCAAGTTGATCACTCACGGCCGCGATCGCGAGGAGGCCGTCGTGCGCATGCTGCGCGCTCTCGACTTCTTCGTCATCGAGGGAATTCGCACCAGCGCCCCGCTGCACGTGCAGATCCTGCAGGACCCCGAGTTCCGCGCCGGACGCCTCACCACACGATTCCTCCCCGCCTTCCTCGAGCGGCGCAAGGCGGTACCTTTGGAGGTTGGCTAGGTGGCAAGCGCCGCGGCGCAACGACCTTTCGTGGTGCCGCGGCTGTACACCATCGCCGACCACGATGCGCTCGCCGGCCGTGCTCTGCCGGCGGCGGTGGCGTCGATGGCGCTGGCGGGCGTGCGCTGGATCCAGGTGCGCGCCAAGCGGCTGCCCGGCCGCCTGCTCTACGAGCAGCTGGCGGAGTGCTGCCGCGCCGTCGCGGGCAGCGGCGTGACGCTGTGGGTCGACGACCGCCCCGACCTCGCGGCGCTGCTGCCCCTCGGCGGCGTCCACCTCGGGCAGCACGACCTTCCCGCCGCGGCGGCGCGCCCCTTGCTGCCGGCGGCGACCCTGCTGGGCGGCTCGAGTCACGACTTGGAACAGCTGGCCGCGCTCGCCGCCGACCCGGCGGTGGACATCGCCGCCGTCGGCCCGGTCTTTCCCACCGCGAGCAAGGGAGATCCTCACCCGGCGGTCGGGCTCGCCATGGTGACGGCGGCGCGGAGTCTCACCGACAAGCCGCTGGTGGCGATCGGCGGCATCGACGAAGACAACCTGGCTGCCGTGCTCGCCGCCGGTGCCGACGCGGTGGCGGTGCTCGCCGCCGCCTGCCGCGGCGACGTCGGTGAGCGCTGTCGTTGCCTGCTCGCCGCGGCAGAGGCGGCGTGAGCCGCAGCGCTGCCCGGCTGGTGGGGCGAAGGCGCTGATCCATGCGCATCTTCCTCACCGGCTTCATGGGCAGCGGCAAGACCACCGTCGGCCGGGCCCTCGCCGCGGCGCTCGGCTGGGCCTTCGTCGACCTCGACGCCGAGGTCGAGGCGAGAGCGGCGATGACGGTGCGTGAGGTCTTCGCCCGGCTGGGAGAGCCGTCCTTCCGCGAGCTCGAGCACGCCGCGCTGCTCGAGGTGCTCGCCCGCGACGAGGCGATGGTGGTGGCCACGGGCGGCGGCACCTTCGCCTTCGGCCGCAATCTGGCGCTGATCCGCGGCGCCGGCAAGAGCGTCTGGCTCAACCCCTCGTTTGCTACCATAGTGGGACGCATCGGAGCGCTCGGCAAGCAGGACCGTCCTCTCTTCCGCAACGAGGTGGAGGCACTGACCCTCTACCGCGCGCGGCTCGAGGCCTACCGCGAGGCCGACCATCGCGTCGACGTGGGGGCCGAGGAGACGCCGGAGGAGGTGGCGGCCCGGGTCGCCCTCTGGCTGCAAGAGCTCGCGGTGGGCGACAGGCTGGGGTGGGGACCGGGACGGACACCGGGATGAGCGCCCGAGGCGGTCTACCTTGCGTTACCTGATCGTCTCCGACATGCATGGCAACTGCGACGCGTTCGACGCGGTGCTGCGTCGGCTGCGTCGCAAGCGCTTCGACTGCAGCCTGGTGCTCGGCGACCTGGTCGGCTATGGCGCCGGGCCCAATCAGGTGGTGGAGGCGGTCCGCGAGCTCACCGGAGACGTGCTGGAGGTGCGCGGCAACCACGACAAGGTGGTGGCCGGGGTCGAGGACGGCGCCAACTTCAATCCCGCCGCGTTGCATGCGGCAAGGTGGACCACCGAGCGGCTGACGACGGCCAACCTGCGTGCCGTTCGCGAGCTGCCGCAGGGCCCCCTACGCATCGCCGAGGAGGTGGCGATCTGCCACGGGAGCCCGCTCGACGAGGACGCCTACGTCTTCTCAGACTTCGACGCCTACCAGATCTTCAGCAGCTACGACGCGACGGTCACCTTCTTCGGCCATACCCACATCCCGTCGTTGTTTCGTGCGCCACCCGGGAGGCATCGAGGTGGCGCTGCTGCGCGGCGAGTCCGGCAGCATCCCCATCGAGCCCGGTTTCCAGTACCTGCTCAACCCTGGTTCGGTGGGTCAGCCGCGGGACCGCGACCCGCGGGCCTCGTACATGACCTATGACACCGAGCGCCGAATGGTGCGCTGGCACCGGGTGGAGTACCCGATCGCGCGCGCCCAGGAGCGCATCGTCAAGGCGGGTCTGCCGCGGGTCCTCGCCGACCGCCTGGCGGCGGGAATCTGAGCGCGCGCCGCCGCCGCCCCAGGTCAGGCGCTCACGCGCTCCAGCACGAAGGCGTCCTTTAGCCGTTGCGCGGTGGCGAGGATGCCGCCCGCGAGCACCACGTAGAGCCCGTACCAGACGAGCTTGATCAAGGGCTTGCGAGTGACGTCCACCGCCAGCTTGGCGCGCGGCCCCGCCGGCTGGGGTTCCAGCCCACGGACCTCGAGCTGCACCGCCCCCGAGCTGGCGTCGATGCCGGCGAGCACCACCTCTCCGCCGAACGGCAGCGGGAAGGGTTGGGCATCGACCTCGCCGTTGGGAGTGAAGCGGTAGAGCGGCTCGACGCGCTCGCTGCGGCCGTCGCGGGTCACCTCCAGCATGGCGCCCACCGCCACGGTGCCCCCCTCCTGCATCTGCTGCATGGCGTTCCCCGCGGCGTTGAGGTCGAAGCCGAGGAACCGCACGCGCGTGCCCGCCACCGTCGCCTCGTCGCTCTTGCGCAGGTGCAGGCGCCGCGCCGCGCCCGGCTCCCCGGGGTCGAACTCGATGGGGGAGATGTAGAGGTCCTGCAGGAGCAGGTGGGTGATGTGCGGGTGCGCCATCACCTGCTGCGTGCGATCGTTGAGGAACAGCTGCGGATAGGACAGGTAACGCTCGCCGTTGGCGCGCACCACCGTCACCTCCATGCGCTCCTTCTGGTTGCCGTGGCGCGGCAGGAAGCGATTGAAGGTGAGCGTCAGCCCCTCCACTTTCTGCGGCACGCCCTGCTCGAGGGTGACCTTGGCGCTCTGGTCGTAGGCCGACGAGGCGAGGATCCCGATCAGGATCACGCCCACGCCCACGTGGGCGAGGTAGCCGCCGGCCGAGCGCAGCCCGCCGGCCCGCACCTTCTCGATCGTCTTCTGCAGGTTGGTGGTGAGCGCCAGGCCGGCGAGCAACACGAACAGCAGGTGGAGCGGCTGGCGAACCCCCGCCACCGCGGCGCCCACGGTGGCCAGGACGGCGATTGCGGCCGCCGGGCCGATGCGTCGCACCACCTCGGCACGGCTGTTGCCGCGCCACGAGAGGTAGGGCACGATGGAGAGCAGCAGCGCCACCAGCAACGCGATCGGCAGGTTCACCTCGTTGTAGAAGCTGGGCCCGACCTGGCTCGGCGCCCCCCACAGCCGTGAGATGAGCGGCGCCGAGGTGCCGACCGCGACCACCACCGCGCAGACCGCGACGGTGATGGTGGAGAGCACCATGAAGTTCCCGCGCGAGAGGAAGTTGTCCTCGATCTTCTCGGTCGGCACGCTGCGCAGGCGGGTGGCGAGCAGGTAGCCGCCACCGAGCATGAAGAACGCCATCAGCCCGATCAGCCAGCCGGAGATGCCGAGGTCGACGAAGCTGTGCACCGAGAAGTCGGCGAGCACGCCGGAACGGGTGAGGAAGGTGCCGTACAGCACGGCGAAGAACGGCAGGCAGGCGAACACCAGGTTGGCGCGCCGGTAGCGCCCCTTGCGCCGCTCCATGTGCAGACCGTGGATGAGCACGGTGCCGAACAGCCAGGGGACCAGCGAGGCGTTCTCCACCGGGTCCCAGCCCCAGTAGCCGCCCCAGCCGAGGGTCTTGTAGGCCCAGTAGCCGCCGAGCAGGATGGCGGTGCCGAGCACCAGGAAGCCGCCGAGCGCCCACGGGAACGCCAGGTGGGCCCAACGATCGTAGCGGCGGCGAAACATCGCCGAGACGGCGAAGGCGAAGGGGATGGCGGAGGCGGCGTAGCCGGTGAACATGATCGGTGGATGGATCACCATCCATGGGTCCTGGAGCAGCGGGTTGAGCCCCGAGCCGTCCGTCGGCGTCTGGGTGAGCATGATGAACGGGCTCTCCCGTACCAGGATGAAGAGCAGCCCCATCAGCGTCAGCAGGTAGACGCCCATCACCGGCGCTTCCTCGCGACCGGCGGCCCGTCGCAGCGGCAGCCCGAGCAGCGAGCCCGCCACCAGCCAGATGAGGAAGCTGCCCTTCTGCCCCGCCCAGAACGACGAGAACTGGTAGAACCAGGGAAGGTCGGTGCCCGAGTACTGCGACACGTACTCGATGCGGAAATCGCGGCGCAGCAGCAGCACGATCAGCACGCCGGCGCCCATCAGCACCGAGAGGACGAAGCAGGCGTAAGCGCGGCGGGCGAAGCGGCGGGTGTCCTCGTCGTCCTCGCGCCCGAGCAGCTTGACGTAAGCGGCGAGGGAGACGATGGCGAACAGCATGGCGCCGGCGAGGGCCAGCGCGCCGGGGAGGTAGACCTTGGCGAGGAAGTCCATGGCGTCTTCCCCTCGTCAGCCGTAGCTCTTCTCGGTGGGCTCGACCCCCTGGTACTTGCTCGGGCACTTCACCAGCAGCTTGTCGGCGTCGAGCGTCTGCTCGTCACGCTGGTAGCGGCCGATCGCCACCACCGACAGCGCCTCCTCGAAGTTGGCCGGCTTGACGCCGCGATAGCGCACGCGCATCGTGCTGCCGGTCTTGGGCTCGCGGATGGTGAAGGAAAGCGCGCCGTCGGCGTAGCTGCTGCTCCCCTTGACCAGCCCGCCCGCCACCTGCAGGCTGTGGCCCATCTTCGTGGCCTGGTCGAAGCTCACGTAGGGCGTCAGTGTCTGCCGGAAGGAAGTGAGGGCGAAACCCGCGAACGCAAGCAGGAACACCGTGCCCACCAGGTACAGGATCCGTCGCTTCATGGCTGCTTCTCCAGGTCGCGGACGTGGGACTCGAGACGGAGCAGGTAGAGGAACAGCCCGCTCCAGATCACCAGGTTCACCGCCAGCACCCAACCGATGCTTCCCGAGATCATGGGGTGAGACCTCCCGGCGCCTGGCGCGCCGCCAGACGCAGCAACCGCCAGCGCAGGCGGTGCAGCCAGAAAAAGACGACGGTAAAGCCGCAAGCGCTCGCCAGCAGCACCTGCAGCATGCGCGCTTCCATCTCGACCTTGCCGCGGGCGTTGATCACCGCCTCGGGATGGAGGGTGTAGGTCACCATGCGCGGCAGCACGAAGAAGAAGAACGGAGCCACCACCAGGCCGAGGGCGGCATAGACGGCTGAGAGGGTGGCGCGCGCGTCGGGATCCTCGATGGCCCCGCGCAGCACCAGGTAGGCGGCGTAGAAGACGAGCACGACGGCAATCGAGGTCTGCCGCGGGTCCCAGTTCCACCACGCTCCCCACATCACCCGCGCCCACATCGCCCCGGTGATGGTGGCGAGGACGCAGAACAGCAGCCCCACCTCGATCGCCGCCGACGCCGCGCGGTCGTGATCGGGCTGGCGGCGCCAGAGGTACATCACGCTCCACACCCCGGCGGTCATGAAGGCGACGAACGAGCCCCATGCCATCGGCACGTGGAAGAACAGGATGCGGCTCGACTGGCCGATGAAGTCCTTGGCGAGGGGCGCGTAGAAGAAGGCGCCCACTATGGTCAGCGCGATCCACAGCCAGAGCAACCAACGCCAGGCCAGCGAGAAGCCGGTCTGTCTCATGGGTTCCACACCAACGGAAAGAACATCAGGCCGGCAACGGCCATCGCCCCATCATACAGGAGCAGGTTGGCGAGGACGCCCTCGCCCGCCGATCCGCCGACGGCGCCGCGGGTGAGCTCGACGGCGAGCAGGAGCAGGGGCAGCAGGACCGGGAAGGCGAGGATGGGGAAAAGCGCGCCGCGCCCCTGGGCCTGGGCGACGATGGCGGCGAGGAGCGTGCTGGCGCAGGCGAGGCCGACGCCGCCGGCGGCGAGCGCCGCCAGCAGCAGCCCCAGCGAGGCGACCGGCAGCTGCATGACGGCGACGTAGAGCGGCACCAGCAGCAGCTCGAGGGCGAGCAGCAGGCTGGCGGCGTAGAGCGCCTTGCCGCAGTAAACCGCCGAGGGGGTGGCGGCGAGACGCAGGGCAATCGCGGTGTGGGTCTCCTCCTCCTGCACGAAGCCGCGTGGCAGCCCGGCGGCGGCGGCGAAGAGGAGGATCACCCACAGCAGCGCTGGCAGCACGGCGAGGCGCTCGCCCGAGGAGACGCCCAGCGGCCCCAGCGCCAGGCTGACGGTGACGAGCGTCGTCACCGCAAAGAGCAGCAGCGTATGCAGGGCATGGCGGGTGCGCAGCTCGGCGCGCCAGTCCTTGACGAAGACCGCCACCGCCTCGTCGATCCAGCGGCGGGCGGCGGCGCCGCCGCTGCCCGCCGCGGCCTGGGCCCGAGTCGCCGAGACCGCGAGACCGAGCTCGGCGCTCACGCCGCACCCGGCAGGGCGAGTGGCACGCCGAGGTCGAGGGTTGCCACCACCTGCGGCAGGGTGAGGACGGTCGGCGTGGCGACCACCGCCATGCCGCCTTCGAGGTGGGTGTCGAGCAGCGCGCGGACCGCGCTCTCGCCGGCGGCGTCGAGGTTCTGGAAGGGCTCGTCGAGCAGCAGCAGGCGCGGCTCGTGGAGCAGCGCCCAAGCCCAGCGCAGCCGCTGCCGCATGCCGGAGGAGAGGGCCCCGGCGGCCCGCCTTGGCGGCACTCCCAGGGCAGCGAGGAGGTCGAGCCCGCGCGTCGCGGGGATGCCGCGCACGCGTGCGAAGAAGGTGAGGTTCTCCTCCGCGCTGAGCGGCTCGTAGAAGGCGAGATCGGGCGCCACGTAGCCGACCCGCCGGCGCCGGTCGGGGGTGTCGAGCTGGCGTCCATCCTCGCGCAGGCGGATGGTGCCGGCCTGCGGGCGCAGCAGGCCGGCGAGGCAGCGCAGCAGGGTGCTCTTGCCGGAGCCGTTCGACCCCCGCACGCAGAGCACCTCGCCGCGGCCCACCTCGCCGGCGACCCCGGCGAGCACCGGCACGCGCCCGAAGGCGCGCACCACGCCGGCAAAGGCCAGCAGGTCGGCGGGCTCGCCCGCCCCGCCACGCGGCTGTGCCGTCATGACGGGCATTCTAGCGGCCCACCCCGAAGGGCTGGGTCCTCCCGCGGGGCGGGTGCGCCGGGGTGGCGTCCCACTCGCCGGGGTGGGAACCCGCCCGCGTTGCGCCCCGCCAGACGGCGGCGTATCGTCCGCCGCATGCCAGGAGCCCTCGCTCGCACCGGCCGGGCGCCGTGGCGCGGCGGGCTCGCCGTTGCACTCGGGTGCCTCCTCGTCTGCGCGTGCGCGAGCGGCTCCCACTCCGTTGCGCCCGCCGCGCCGGCGCCGGTCGCGGCGCCCGCCGCCGGCTCGACGCACGCCGAGGAGCGCGCGCTGCTGCTGCTCCTCGTCGACCGGCAGATCTTCGAGCCCTACACCGTCGAGCAGTCGCTGCTGGGCGACCCGCCGCTGCGCCAGCGGCTCGCCTTCGCGCTCGGCAACATCCCGGATTCCCGCTCGGCGGCGCCCCTGCGGGTGCTCGTCGACGACGCCGAGCCGGCGGTGCGGCGCGCCGCAGTCTTCGCGCTCGGCCTGCACCCGGAGGCGGCGGCCGAGGCGCGGCCGTCGCTGCTAAGGGCCGTGCGCGACGGGGATCCCGAGGTCGGTGCGCTCGCCGTCGAAGCGCTTGGGCGGCTGCCGACGCCGCTCGCCGACGTCGAACGGGCGCTGGCGCCGCTCGCCGGGGAGGAGCGCTTGCGGCGCCTGCTGCCGTCGCTCTTCCGCTTCCAGGAGGAGGCGACGGTGGAGGTGGCGCACCGGGCGCTCGCGCTGGCCGATCCCGCTCTGCACGCGCGTGCAGCCTACGCCCTGGCGCGGTACCCGCGACCGGCGGCGGCCGATGACCTGCGCGCGCTGCTCGCGGACCGCGACCCCTGGGTGGCCGGCTGGGCGGCGCGCGGCCTCGCGCAGGTGGGCACTGGCGCCGATGCCGCCGCCCTGGAGGATCTCCTCGACTCCCCGGCTGGTGGCCCGGTCGTGCAGGCGTTGCGCGCCATCGCCAAGCTCATCGGCGAGGGGAAGGTGGCACCCTCGGCGGAGTCGCGGCGGCGGCTCCTGACGCTCGTCGACGACCCGCGCGTTGCGGTGCGGGTGACGGCGCTCGAGGTGGCGGGCGCGTGGCTCGGCGACGAGCCGCTCGCGGCGGCGCTGCGGGCTCGCTTCCATTCGGGACCGCTGCGCGAGCGGCAGCTCGCGTTGCTCGCCCTCGCCGCCGGCGGCGACGCGCAGGCGCCCGACCTGCTGGCCGCGGCGGCACGCGCTCCCGAGGTGCCGCTGCGGGCGAGCGCCGCGGAGGGGGCGGCGCGGCTCGAGCTGGCGTCGCTGCTGGCGACGCTCGATCGTGACGCCAGCCCCACGGTACGGGTTTCGGTGCTGCAGGCGCGGCTCGGCAAGGCAAAGGACGACGACGGGGCGGCGCTCGTCCGCGCCGCGCTCGCCGATGCCGATCCGGTGGTGCGCGCCGCCGCCCTCGACTGGGCGGCAGAGCACCCGCGGCTTGCCGGCGCGGAGCTCGCGGCGGCGCTCGGGCGCGCCGCCGGCGACGCGCAGCCCGATGCCCGGCGGTCGGCGATCGAGGCCTTGCGCGCGCGCGCCGTTGCCGAGCCGCGCGAGCGCGCTGCGGTGGTAACCGCGCTGCAAGGAGTGTCCACGGACGCCAACTGGACGCTCCGCCGCGCTGCCGCCGAGGCGCTGGCCAGCCTCGGCGAGGCTGCCCCGGCGCTGGGGGAGGCGGGGCGCCAGCTGCCGGTGGGCGCCTACCGCGACCTGGTGCTCGCGAGCGAGCAGCGGCATCGGGTGCGGATCGAAACGGACGCCGGGGACCTCCTGCTCGACCTCGACTGCGCCTACGCTCCGCTCACCTGCGCCAACTTCCTCTCGCTCGCCGGGCAAGGCTTCTACGATGGTCTCACCTTCCACCGCGTGGTCCCCGATTTCGTCGCCCAGGGCGGGGACCCGCGTGGCGACGGGTCGGGAGGGCCCGGGTGGGAGATCCGCGACGAGATCAACCTCCTGCGCTACGAACGCGGCGTCGTGGGCATGGCGCTCGCGGGTGCCGACAGCGGCGGCAGCCAGTTCTTCATCACTCTCTCCCCGCAGCCCCACCTCGACGGCGGCTACACCGCCTTCGGCAGGGTGGTCGCCGGCCTCGACGTGCTCGACCGCATCGAGCAGTGGGATCGCATCCTCACCGTCCGCGAGATCCAACCCTGAGCCCGGTCCGCAAGCGCACCGCGGCCACCCTCGGGGCTGCGGTACACTGCGCGCGATGTCGCCCCACCCCCGTCTGCTCGCAGCCCTTGGCGCCTCGCTCCTGAGCCTCGCCAGTGCCGCTCTGCCGGCGGCGGAGACGGCCACCATGGCGGCGCCGCCGGCGACCGCGAGTGCGGATCCCGAGGTGACCCTGGGCCCGCTGACGCGGGAGCAGGTCGAGGAGGCTTACCCGGTGTTCGTCGAGTCCGAGGCCACTGCCGCCATCGACGAGAGCGCCGCCCACGAGCTGGCGACGGTGGCGCCGGGGGCGACGGTCACCGTCTACCTGGGGACCTGGTGCTCCGACAGCCGGCGCGAGGTGGGGAGGTTCTGGCGCGCCCTCGACGCGGACGCCGATGACGTGCCCTTCACCATCGAGTACGTGGGCGTGGATCGCGCCAAGACCGAGCCGGTGTCGCTGCTCTCCGGAGTCGACCTCCACCGCGTCCCGACCTTCATCGTGCGGCGTGACACGGTCGAGGTGGGTCGGGTGGTGGAGCAGGCACCCCACGGCATCGAGCGCGACCTCGCCGACCTTCTGGCCGGCAAGCAGCACGGGTTCCTGTCGGCGACCCAGCAGGCTTCCCCAGCGTCCACCCCGGCGCCCACGTCCCCGCCCCCGGGCTAGCCCCTGCAACCTTCCCGGGCCTCCGCCGTAACTCCCGATGGCCGCAGGATCCCGGCCCCCCGCCGCCGAGCCGGCGCCGCAGGTTCCCGACGAGGAGTTGGTGGCGCGGGTGCTGGCGGGGGACCAGGGGTGTTTCGGCCTGCTGGTGGAGCGGTATCAGGATCGGTTGGTCAGCTTCCTGTTCCGGATGCTGCGCGACCTCGAATCCGCCCACGACCTGGCACAGGAGGTCTTCTTGCGGATCTATCAGGCGCTCGATCGGTTCGACCCCCAGTTCAAGTTCTCTACCTGGACCTTCCGGGTGGCGCACAACCTGGGTGTCGACGAGCTGCGCCGACGGCGCGTGCGCTGGGTGCCGCTGCAACGCCAGGAACCGGGAGACGACGTCGCCTGGGAACGCGAGCTGCCGAGCGCCGGGCCGAGCCCCTACCAGGACCTCCGCAACGAGCAGCGCGGGGCGGCGATCGAGGGCGCCATCGACGGCCTGCCTGCCGACTACCGCGAGCTCATCGTCCTGCGTCACTATGCGGAGCTGTCGTACGAGGAGATCGCCCAGCTCAAACGGATGCCGCTCGGCACGGTGAAGAACAAGCTGTTCCGCGGCCGCCAGATGCTCAAGGACAAGCTGGCTGCCTACCTTGGAGACTGACATGCCCGCCCGCGATCCCGATCCCCGAGAGCTCGTCGACCGTGACCTGGATGGCTCGCTCGATGCCGTGGAGGGTGAGGCGCTGCGCGCCCGCCTCGGCGAGGACGAGACGCTGCGCCGCGAGCGTGGCGTGCTCGAGCGGCTGCACCAGCTGCTGGCGGCGGAGCGGGTGGCGGCGCGCCCCGGCTTCGCGCGTGAGGTGATGGCCGCCCTGCCGGCGAGCGCTCCCTGGGAGCAGCGGCGCCTGCAGGGGTGGCGCTCGGCGGTGACGTCGCTGGCGGCGCTGCTGGCGCTGGCGGTAGGGTTCCTCGGCCTCGCCGGCGCCCGGCTGCACCCGGCATCGCCACTGCTGGCCGCGGCACAGGCGGTGGTGGACTTCGCCGCCGCGGCGGCGCTCTCCGGTGCCGGCCTGGCCGCAGCCTCATGGCGCGGCGCGGGCATGGCGCTGGCGGCCGCCCTCGACCTCCCGGCCACGGTGGTCTTCGGCCTCGGCGTGCTGGCGGTCAACGCCCTGCTGCTGGTCTTGTTGCGCCGGCCCGGCTGGCGGCGGCGGCCCGCAGCCGCCGCGGCGCGCGGTCGCCGCGCGAAGTAGCGTGACCAACGACCCTCGACGACGCGCCTCCGCGCTCGGCAGTGCCCTGGCCTGCGCCGCGGCGCTGGCGGCCCTTGGCGCGCCGCCGGCAGCCGCGGCGCCTGCCAGCGCTCCCGCCGCGCTGCGTCTCGATCGCGGCAGTGTCGCTCGCGACCAGGTGGTGGCGCTGGGGCGCGACCTGGTGGTCGACGGCGAGGCGCTCGCCGACGTCGTAGCCGTGGACGGTACGGTGTCCATCGCCGGCGCCGTGTCGCGCGACGTCATCGTGCTCGGCGGCGATGTGCGGGTGCTTGCTGGGGGCCGCGTCGACGGGGACGTCTTCGTCCTCGGCGGTGACGTGACGAGCGGTGCCGGCGCCACCATCGGAGGCCGCACCGTCGCCTACCCCTCGGTGTCGCGCGCCTGGCTGACGCTGCTCGAGGGTCCCAGCCTCGGCCTGCCCGCCGCCTCGCCGTTCGTCGTCGGCGCCAAGCTGGCCCTGCTCTGCGGCTGGCTGGTGCTGCTGTTGCTGCTCTTTGCCACCACCGGGCGAGAGGTGCTCTCGACCTCCGAGAGCGTCGTCGCGGATCCCTTCCGCAACTTCCTGGTCGGCCTCACCGCGGTGCTGAGCCTGCTGCTCACCGCGCTCTTCCTCACCTCCCTCGCCGCCTCGGTGCTGGGAGTGCCGTTGCTCTTCCTCGCGGTGCTCGTGGCGCTGGTGCTCAAGCTGTGGGGGATGGTGGCGGTGTTCCACGCGCTCGGCGATTGGCTGTCGCGGCGCCTGCTGCGCGGCCGGCTGTTGCCGCTCTCCGCCGCCACCGCGGGGCTGCTGCTGCTCGGCGTGGCCAAGCTGCTGCCGTGGATCGGCGTCTGGTCGTGGACGATCGCCACCCTCATCGGGGTCGGTGCGGCGCTCTCCACCAAGCTCGGGCGTCGCGAGCCCTGGCTGCAGCCGGCGTAGCAGGCGAGCCCACCGCCCCTTCCACTCGCGCGCGCTGCTGATAAGGTGGCCCTCGCATGATAGAGGGATGCCCGGCATGCCGGAGGTGACGCGGATCGGGGTGGTTGGCGCCGGCACCATGGGACACGGCATCGCCCAGGTGGCGGCGCAGGCCGGTCTCGCGGTAACCCTCGTCGACGTCGCACCGGCGGCGCTCGAGCGCGGTCTCGCCGGTATCGCCAAGAGCCTCGACCGGCTGCTCGCCAAGGGCAAGCTCGCCGCCGCCGACAAAGAGGCGACGCTGGGCCGCATCCACACCAGCCCCGAGCTCGCGGGCCTGGTCGACTGCCAGCTGGTGGTGGAGGCGGTGGTCGAGAAGCTGCCGATCAAGGCTTCGGTACTGGCCGAGCTCGACCGCTGCTGCCCGCCGGAGACGATCCTCGCCAGCAACACCAGCTCGATCTCCATCACCAAGCTCGCCGCCGGCACGCGGCGCGCCGACCGCACCATCGGCATGCACTTCATGAACCCGGTGCCGATGATGCAACTGGTGGAGATCATCCGCGGCCTGGCCACTTCGCAGACCACCTACGACCTCGTCGAGGCGACGACGCGAAGGCTCGGCAAGACGCCGGTCGAGGTGCACGACGCGCCCGGCTTCGTCTCCAACCGGGTGTTGCTGCCGATGATCAACGAGGCGGTCTTCGCGTTGCACGAGGGCGTCGGCACCGCCGAGGCGATCGACCAGGTGATGAAGCTGGGCATGAACCATCCGATGGGTCCGCTGGCGCTCGCCGACCTCATCGGCCTCGACGTTTGCCTCGACATCCTGCGCGTGTTGCACGACGGCTTCGGCGATCCCAAGTACCGACCCTGCCCCTTGCTGGTGAAGATGGTCGACGCCGGCTACCTGGGACGGAAGAGCTGCCGAGGGTTCTACTCCTATGACTCCTAACGGCGAGAGAGGCCCACGGAGCGCGGCGGGCGCGACCCGAGATTGAAGGCGACCCAACCCGTGTACTGCCAGGCCTGCGGCGTCGGCAACCCGGACGACCAGGAGTTCTGCCGCCGCTGCCACCACAAGCTGCTGGTGGTGTCGGGCACCGGCCGCGACCGCGACGACCTGCTCGCCGAGCTCGAAGAGGAGTTCTCGTTCGACGAGCACCTGCTCGAGCGCATCTCGCTGCTCGAGGAGGCGGTCAAGCGGTCGACCGAGACGCTCGAGCACCTGCTCGGTGTGGTGCAGAAGCAGGAGGAGAACCTCGCCATGGCCGAGGCCGGCCTGGCCACGGTGCGCGAGCTGCTCGAGCGCAAGCAGCTGGTCACCCGCGAGGAGTGGGAGCTGCTCTGGGGGCGCCGGCGCGATCAGCGTCTGCTGGCGCTCGAGAAGCGCGACCGCTTCCAGCGGCTGCGCGAGCGCATCCTGGCCCTCCACCACGGGCCTCGCCAGGAGGAGTTCCTGCGCCTGCTCGAGGAGGCGAGCCGCGCCTTCTCCGCCCTCGAGCTCGACCGCGCCATGGAGGCTCTGGAGGGGGCCGCCCGCCTCGACCGCGACAACCACGAGCTGGTGCACCTGCTCGGCGAGTGCGCGTTCCACGCCGGCGAGCTGCCGCGCGCCCTCGGCTGGTTCGACCGCTTGCTCGAGCTCAAGCCGGGCCACTTCGAGGGGCTGGTCTACGGCGGCGTCATCCGCCACGAGGCCGGCGACGTGGAGGGTGCGAGCAGGCTGCTGCAGCGTGCCGTCGAGCTGCACGGCGAGAGCTTCCTGCCGCACTTCAGCCTGGGGGCCGTCTACGCCTCGCAAGGGGACCCGGTGCGGGCGGCCCAGCACCTGCAGCGGGCGGTGCGCATCGAGCCGGTGCCCCAGGCCCTGTTCCTGCTCGGGCGCTGTTTGCACGAGCTCGGACAGCTCGGGCCGGCGATGCGCTGCCTGCGCGACGCCGTCGTCAAGAGCCCGCTGTTCGAGGAGGCGCACTACCAGCTCGGCCTCGTCTACCTCGACCGCCGCTGGAACCGCAAGGCGCTCGATGCCTTCCGTCGCGCGCAGCGGCTCAACCCGCGCAAGTTCCGCTACCGCGAGCTGGTGCGCTACCTCGGCGAGCAGGGTGCCTCGCCGCTGCCACCGGTCTCCGGTGAGGCGGCCGCGGCGCTGCGCCAGGGGGAGGCGGCGCTCGACGCCGACCGGCTCGACGATGCCTACCGCTGCTTCCGTCGGGCGCTCAAGAACGCGCCCGATCACCCGACGGTGCTCACCTACTACGCGCTCGCCTGCCTCGCGCTCGACCGCCCGCAGGAGATCGAGGGAGTGGTGCGCCGCGTCGCCGGCGAGAACCCGGGTGAGATGCTGCTCTCCACCGCCTACGCCACCTGGATCGAGGCGCTGCGCGAGCAGGGCCGGCTGCGCGAGGGCAACCGCCTGGGCGAGGAGCTGCTCGCCGCCGGCCGTGGCAACTTTGCGAAGACCATCGCCTACTACGAGATGGCGTGGAACCTGGCGGAGATGGAGGAGAGCCTCGACGACGCCCTCGAGTTCGCGCGCCGCGCCGTCGACCTCGCGCCAGAGGAGCTGCAGCAGTTCCCTCTCGCCGCGCTCGGCTGGGTGCACTACAAGCGCAAGGAATACTCGCAGGCGGTGGAGTTCCTCACCCGCGCGAGCCAGCTCGGCACCTCCGCGGCGACCCTCACCCAGCTGGGGATGGCGCTGCTCGCCGCCGGGGACGAGGAGCAGGCGCGGCGCGTGCTCGAGCGCGCCCGCACCCTGCGCGGCCGCGGGCAGGGGCTCGAGTTCAAGATGATGGAGTGCCTGCGCGACAGCAACCGGTTCCACTCCCGGCTGCGCGTTCGCGGCAAGGCCTGAGCCGGCGCCCACTGCGCCGCGTCCGCGGGCCAGAGGGGTGTTGGCAGAGGTGCAGCCGGCTCGGTGGGCGGCCAGCGTCCCTTACGGCGCGGCTGCCGGGAGCCCCGGGTCAGCGGCGGTGGGAGCCGGAGGACGGGCAGCGTGTCCCGTCGTCACGCGCAGAGGGTTCTGCCGTCCACCGGCGGCGACCCGGGCTCGCGGGTAGCGGTACCATGATGGGTGCCCCTCTCGGGACGCACGGACATGTCGAGGACCTTCGCCGGATCTCTGACGCTGCGGGCACTGCCGCTCCTCGCTGCGACCGCGGTCGCGTGCGCCCGCGATCCAGCGGCGCGGCTGCAGCCGGTGCAGGACCTGTTGGGCGACCTGCGGGCTTCCGTGCGGCCGGCTGCGGCGGGGGCGGGCTCCTCCTGCCTGGCGGCGGCGCGCTCCAAGGACGGCGTGTTCCTGCCTGCCGGCAGCCCCGCGGTGCTGTTCTCCTCGGCGCCGCACGCCTCGTCCCTGCTCGTCGCCGACGTGCGCTCCTGCGGCGGTCCGGGGCGGCTGCGCATCGCGGCCGAGAGCGACGAGGCCCCCGCCGTGAGAGCCGTCGTCGAGGTGGGTGAGACGGTGGTGACCAGGCTGCCGGCGGCCGTCGGCCCGGTGCGCATCGAGCTCGAAGCCGTCGGTCGCGCGGGCCTGGTGGTGCGGAGGCTCGAGCTGTCGCAGCCGCGGCCGGCGCGCGCCGCGGGGTCTGTCGCCGCCAGCCCGCCGGCGCGGCGGCTCGACGTGCTGGTCTACCTGATCGACGCGCTGCGTCGCGACGAGCTCGGATGCTACGGCAACCGGCGGCCGGTGTCGCCGCATCTCGACGCTCTCGCTGCCGAGGGAGCCCTCTTCGCCGACGCCATCGCCGTCTCTTCCTGGACACGGCCGGCGGTGGCCTCGCTGTTCACCGGCCTGCGCCCGACCACCCATGGCGTCAACGACCGTAGCGATGCCCTGCGCCCCGAGGCGACGACGCTGGCGGAGCTGCTGCACGGCGCGGGGTACCGCACCGGTGGCTTCGTCACCAATCCCCATGCCGGCGCTCGCTTCGGTTTCAGCCAGGGCTTCGAGAGGTTCCGCGGCTTCACCCACCGGCAGGTCGACGCCTTCGACGTCAACCGCGCCTTCCTCGACTGGCTGGACGCGGGCGCTGCCGACCCGCGCCCGGTCTTCGCCTATCTGCACACCACGGATCCGCATGGTCCCTACGAGCCCACCGCGCCGTGGCGGCAGCGCTTCGCCGCTGGCGTGCCGCCGGAGCTCGGCAGCCGGCCGTCGCTCAATGAGCTGGTGGAGAAGGAGGTCGCCGGCGAGGAACGCGAGGCGGCACCCTTGCGGCGCCTCTACGACGCCGAGGTGGCAGCCAACGACGCCGCGTTCGGCGAGCTCCGCGCGGCGCTGCGCCGGCGCGGCCGCTGGAGCCGCACGCTGGTGGTGATGCTCTCCGACCACGGCGAGGAGTTCCGCGAGCACGGTGGCTGGGAGCATGGCTACACCCTGCACCGCGAGGTGCTGGAGGTCCCGTTGCTGATCCGGCTGCCGGGTCTGCCCGGCGGCGTGCGGGTGCGCCAGACGGTGCGTCAGGTCGACCTCCTGCCCACCATCCTGGAGGCGGTAGGGGCGCCCCTGCCGCCGCGGCTCGAGGGGCGCAGTCTGCTGCCGCTGCTCAGTGGGCGCCAGCCGCCGGCGTCGCCGCCGGTGCTCTCCTACCTGCAGTTCGACGGCCGGCGGGCCGCCGCCGTGACCACGCCCTCCTACCGTCTCATCGCCAGCCTGCGTACCGCCGAGCCGGAGCTCGCGCTCTACGATCGGCGCCACGATCGGCTGGAGCTGCGTGACGTTGGCGCGGAAAGGCCGGTAGCGCTCGCCTATCTTCGTCACCTGTTGCGCGACGGCGAGACGCCGAGTGCCGGGCTGGCGCACAAGGTCCGGAGCTTCGATCCCGAGACCATGGCCCAGATGCGGGCGCTCGGCTACGCGCACTGAGCGCGGCGCCGCGCCACGCGGCGGGCGCGCCACGTTGGCCCCGCTCGCCGTCACTGCCGGGTCTGCGGCGCCGGGACGTGGAGGCCGCACGAGCAGCCGCAGCGCGAAGGGTGAAATCGGCCACCCTCGTTGCGGCCGTGCGCGGCACCGCGCTTGCAGCGCGGCCCTCCCGCCAGCCACGGAAGCACCCACGTGCCCCACTTCACCCACCTCGTCCGACCTCACCCCCGCGGGGCCCGCCGCAGCTCGGCGCAGCGCCGCGGGTGCCCCCTGCGCTTCCGAGGCGGTCTTCCAAGGAGACCACTTCGATGCAGATTTCGACTCGCCTCGTTGCCCTTTCTGCCCGGTTCCTGGTGGCCGCGCTGGCGCCGGTCACCCTGGCCGCGGCGCAACCCGTGGAGGAGACCCTCGGCTACACGCTGCACACGGCGGCCAGCCGCCACGAGGCGCTGCTGGTGCCCGCCTCGCGCCGGCTGGGCGTGATCTTCGCGCGCCCGCCGGAGGTGGCGCTCGCGCCGCTCGACGCGCGGCGGATCGCCGCGGCCGAGCGCCAGGGTGGCCACGACCCCGAGGTCAAGGTGATGAGCTACGCCGTGCCGCGCCGCCTGGCAGTCACCGTCGTCGACGGCGCCTGGACGGCGCTTGCGGATGGTCGTGCCCTGTGGGTTGCCGACCTCACCTCGCCGGCAGCTCTCGCCCTGCGGCTGCACTTCCGCGGCGTCTCCCTTCCCGATGGCTCCGAGCTCGCGATCTACGAGCCGGCCGCGGGTGGCGCGCCGGTGGCCGCCGCCGAGGTGCACCTCGGCTCCCCCGCCGAGCGCGAGCGGGACGAGATCTGGAGTGGGTTGGTCATCGGCGAGCGGGCCCGCGTCGAGTACCTGGCCCCGGCAGGGGCGAGCCTCGACGAGCTGCCCTTTCGCCTCGACCAGCTGCTGCACGTGTACCGCGACCTGGTGCGCGAGGCGTGGGAGGCCAAGCGCGCCGGTGCCTGCAACAACGACGTCGCGTGCTACGACGAGCTGGCGTCCGTCAAGCGCGCGGTGGCGCTGGTGCTGATGCCCTACGGCGCCTGTACCGGCACGCTGCTGGCCGACGGGGCGCACGATGGGGCTCCCTACTTCCTCACCGCCAACCACTGCCTGTCACGCCAGTCCGACGCCGCCGGCACCGAGCTCGTCTGGTTCTACGAGACGGCCGCCTGCGGCGCCAACCCGCCGTCGCTGCGCTCGCTGCCGCGCTCGCGTGGCGCCCGGATCGTCAGCACCGGGGCGCGGTCGGACTACACCCTGCTGATGGTCAAGGGTGCCCTGCCGCCGAATCCGACCTTCGCCGGCTGGACCAGCGATCTGCCGGCCGCCGGCACGCCGAGCCTGGTGATCCACCACCCCGACGGCGACTTCAAGCGTGTCAGCTTCGGCAAGGTGGCCGACGACTCCCGGATCTGCCGGCGCGCCTGGCCCGGCCGCCAGCTGGTGCGCATCGACTGGACCGACGGCCCCACCGAGCCGGGCTCCTCCGGAGCCGGTATCTTTCGCGCCGACACGCAGCAGCTCTTCGGCCAGCTCCTCGGCGGGCCGTCCTCCTGCGGCAACGAGACCTTCGACTGCTTCGGGGCCTTCGCGACGACCTACTCCCGCATCCGCGACGTGCTATGGGCGGCGCCGGACGATAGCTCGGAGGACAACGACAGCTGCCGCCACGCCCGCAAGGTGAGGCCCGGCACCCTGGCCGGGCGCGTCGCCAAGTTGGGCGACGACGACTGGTACCGCATGCGGGTACCGGCCGGGAAGCGGGTGACGGTGCACCTCGACTTCCTGCTCGAGGACGGCGCTATCGAGCTCGCCGGGGCCACGAGCTGCGCCTCGCCCAGCATGGTGTTGGGCTCGTCGAGCGGCAACGCCGATGACGTCGTTCTCGCGGGCCCCGGCCACGACGCGCTCCCTGTCACTCTCTACTGGCGCGTGCGGCTCGCGCCCGCCAGCACGCGGAACAGCTACGCGATGACGGTCAGCGTGCAGTGAACCTTGGCGGTGGGGCGGGGCGCCGCTCCACCGCGGGCTCGCGCGCCGTGGCTCACCCGCTCGCAGGCAAGCAACTCCTGGCGCCATCGCCTCGGGCGCCGGCGCGCTCCTGCTCGTCGCGGCAGTAGCGAGCCTGGCCCCCGTGCGGCGCGCGCCGCGCGTCGACCCGGTCGGGACCCTACGCCGGTCATGAGCCGCGGACCTCTCGACGAGTCGCCCGCGGGCCGCTGATCGCCGGCTGCGGCGTGCCGGTGCGGCCCTGTCGATCCGCCCAGGTCACTCCCATCTCCTGCACCCGTCGTGCTACCTTCTCGGCGCCCCCATTCGCGGCGGGCCATTCCCTCGCGCTCTTCGCGTCGTGATGGTGATCCACCCTGCAGCCGAGCCAGCCAGGCGATGAGGCGCTCGCTGATCCAGCGCTCGCTCGCCGTCGCGCTCGTCGTCATGGCGCTCGCCGGCGGAGTGGGAGTCTGGCTGGCGAAGCGTCGCCCGCCGCGGCCATGGAACGTGCTGCTGGTGCTCGTCGACACCCTGCGCGCCGACCACCTGGGGTGCTACGGCTATCCCCTCGCGACATCGCCGCGCCTCGACGCCTTCGCGCGCCAGTCGACGGTGTTCGAGCGCGCCATCAGCCACGCACCCTGGACCAAGCCGGCGGTCGCCTCCCTGATGACGTCGCTGCGTCCCAACGAGCATGGGGCGATGGGAGTGGACGACGGGCTGCCCGGCGACGCCGGAGTGACGCTCGCGGAGGCCCTGGCCGAACGCGGCTACGACACGGTAGCCATCCAGAGCAACCCGTTTCTCAGCGCCGAGGCCGGCTACGACCGCGGCTTCGCGGCCGTCCGGCACCTCAACCGCGCTCGCGGCGCCGCGGTCGTCCGGCACCTGATGGCCCAGCTGCGCCGCCGGCGGGGGCGGCCGTTCTTCGCCTACGTCCACCTGATGGACGTGCACCTGCCATACCGGCCGCCGGCGCCGTACCGCAGGCTGTTCGACCGGGCCGACTACGTCGGTCGCTTCCCCGGCGAGCGTATCGACGCCCGTCCGGAGGAGATCCGCGCCGCCGTCGGCGGGCTCACCGCCGCCGACCGACGGCACGTCGTGGCGCTCTACGACGCCGCCATCCGCTACGCCGACGCGCAGTTCGGCAGCATCGAGGACGCCCTCCGTGCCACCGGCATGTGGGATGACACCGTCGTCGTGGTAGTGGCCGATCACGGCGAGGAGCTCTTCGACCACGGCAGCTTCGAGCATGGTCACACGCTCTACAACGAGCTGTTGCACGTGCCGCTGCTGAT
This sequence comes from Thermoanaerobaculia bacterium, assembly GCA_963837455.1. Lineage (GTDB taxonomy): Bacteria > Acidobacteriota > Thermoanaerobaculia > Multivoradales > JAIOJS01 > DASYQD01. The sequence goes on from CAWINM010000001.1 coordinate 2,461,752, forward strand.
CCGCGTCCCCGGCCGCAGTGGGCAGCGGGTAGCCGAGCTCGTCGGGCTCGTCGACGTGTATCCCACGCTCTTCGGCGTGTTGGGCTTTCCGCAGCCGCCATCCGCCGTCGGCCGCAACCTGTCGTTCTTGCTGCGGCGGGGAGCACCGCACCGCTCGACGCGCGCCAGCGCCTTCAGCACCGGGCTGCTCTACCCGGCCCGCGGAGCTGCCGTCGCGAGCGTGCAGACGGCGACCCGCAAGCTCATTCGCTTGGGGGGTGAGACGCCGCGCGACCTGCTCTACGACCTCGTCGCCGACCCGCACGAGCAGCAGCCCATGGCCGCTTCCGCCGGCGCGATGGCGTACCGGCGGCTGCTCCAAGACCGGCTCGAGGCGCGGCGTCGTGGCCGCGGCGCGGATCGTCTCAGCCTCGACCCCCGGACCCGCCGACGCCTCAAGAGCCTGGGCTACCTTCGGTGAGCCGAAGCGTCCCGCTGGAGGTCGCGATCGGCCGCGCGACACGGTCGGGTTGCGCCAAGACCCAAGCTTTGTTAGCATAGATTCAAGCTAACCGACGGAAAACACAAGAGCCCGTACCCTGGCCAGCGCCCCGTCAAGGTGCTCCCAGGGTGCCCGTGGAGGTGACCATCAAGATGCAGGGATCGCTCGTCGGCCGGATCATCCCCCTCGCCACCGTCGCCGTGCTTGCCGCCGCGCCGCTCCTCGCCGTCGAGGTCTACGTGCCGGCAATCAACCCTGGCCTCAACAACGACGGCAGCCGCAGCGAGACCGAGCTGTGGGTGGGCAATGCCGGCACCAAGGCCGGCTCGTTCACCACCACCTACTTTGATGTCAACAGCGACGGAACCCACCGCGCCGGCGTTCCCAGCTCCACCCACTCGGTGCCCGCCGGGCGCAGCTTCCAGGTCACCGGGGTGGCGAAGAGTGGCCAGGCCGGCCTGGTGGTGATCGGGCTGGACAGCGGGATGGTCGCCGACGCGCGCCTGGTCAGCACCGCCCAGAGCGGCGCCATCGCCATCTCCAGCGTGCCGGTGATCTCCACCGCCAACCAGGTGGACGCCGGCGGCAAGGCGGAGCTGCTCGGGCTCGAGCGCGACCCGGAGAACGGCCGGCTGCTCCACTTCGGCGTCGTCAACCTCGGCGGAGCGGCCGCCAGCTGCATGGTGAGCTTTTTCCGGGTCGACGGCTCGCAGATCGCGAGCACCGTCACCCTTGCGCTCAAGCCGTTGTCGTTGCTGCACTTCCAGGACGCGCTCGGCATCCTCGACGCCGGTCGGGTGTCGGGCGTGCGCGGCGAGGTCAGCTGCGACCAGCCCTTCTTCGCCTACGGGGCGCAGCAGCAGTTCCCCAACGCCCACTACCAGTTCGTCACCCCAACGACAGAGGGTGGCGACGCTCCGAGTCAGCCGATCACCTGCCAGGCGGGCCTGGTCTGCTACGACTTCCCCGGGATCGTGCACACCTCGACGTCGGCCAACCCCGATCACGCCGTCAGGCTGAACCCGCCGCCGGGCACCTACAAGAAGGTCGCGGTGCACCTCGAGGTGCAGATCAACGGCTTCTCGGCACCCAGCGACGGCGGGCACGGCATGCTCTACATGGTGCTCGACAAGAACAAGGACATGTTCGGCTACATCTTCTTGCAGGGGCCGAACGCCAATCGCGTGGTGTTGCGCCATGGCTTCGGCCAGACCACGGGTGCGAAGGCCAAGCTCATCCAGGCATTCACGCCGGTCAACGGCGCCACTTACGCGCTCGACTACGTCTACGACGCGGCGGGTCGGAGCCTGGTGATGACGCTCAAGAAGGGCGGCCAGGAGGTGGTCCGCTTCGCCGACGCGCCAAACATCCACTCCATCGGCATCGGAGCCAGTCAACAGATCATCCTGGGTCTCAGCAACCCGGGCAAGGTGTCCAACGAGCCCGCCTCGATCGGCTGGGTCTACAAGAACCTGCACGTCGAGCTGACGCCCTGAGAGCCCGCGGCCCGCGGTTCCACCGCGGGCCGAATACTGCCGGCACCAACGGAGCGCCCGAGCGCTACGGCGTCACCGGCGTCGTCGCTGCGCCGCTGCTGCCGGCCGCCAGGCGGTGGACCCAAGCGGCGGCGAGCAGCACCAGCGCGGCGTAAGCGGGGCCGAACACGCGGATCTCGTCGCGGTAGCCGAAGAGCAGGAAGAAGGGCAGCAGCGCCAGCCCGGTGCCGACGCAGATGAGCCACACCTCGCGGAGCTCGGGCAAGCGCCAGGTGAGCACCAGCAGCGCCGTCAGCACGAATAGGTTGAAGAGGTGGAACCCCTCGGGAGCGGGGATCGCCTCGGCGTAGATGTCGAAGCCGCTCCAGTAGGTGCTCGGCGTCGCCAGGTACTGCAGGTTGCCGCGCAGCAGCAGCTTGAAGGGATCCACTGGCCGGTCGGCGAAGTGCAGCTTGACGGCGAGGAAGATTGGCGCGCCGGTGGCGACCGAGATCGCCGCATGCCGCAGCAGGAAGCGCCAGTCGCGATGGCAGAGGAAGGCAGCGAGGAACCAGACCGGCAGCAGGATGTCCGACTCCTTGTTGAGCACGGCCAGCGCGAACGTCAGGTAGAAAGGTATCCACCGCCGGCGCAGGAAGAAGGTGAGGGCGAGCGCGGTCAGCAGCAGCTCCGGGGCGTCGTAGATGAACCCGCCGCGCATGAACGTCATCGGCAGCAGGGTGAGCGCCAAAGGCGGCGTGAAGTCGCGGAATGCCGGCGGGCCGAGCCCGAGCGCCGTGAGGTTGCTGCGCCAGGCGAGCAGCGTGCCCAGCAACGAGACGAAGATCAGGTAGTGAGCGATCGCGTACTCGCTGTCGTTCTCGTCGCGCAGGGCGTAGCGCTGTCGCAGGCGCTGCCCGGTGGCCGCCAGCGCCTGGTGGGCCGCCGGCGGCACGCGCTCGGCGATGGTGTTCACCAGCCAGGGGGTGAGCACGCGGTAGACGAACGGTGGCGGCACCTTGTAGTGGATCGCGCGGTTGAACCGCGACTTGCGCCACTTGTCGCCCATCGCCCAATGGTCGTGGAAGGAATCGAGCACGGCCGAGGAGACCGCGAAGTAGAGCAGCCCGGCGATGCTCCAGTAGAGCGCACGCCCGAGGAGGCGAGGCCAACGCGAGGCGGGCGAACCGTCTGCGATGCCGGCCTGGAAGGGCTCCGCTAAGGGTGCGCTCACGCGCGCGAATGATACCCGCTGGCGAGGGGGGACGAGGTGTGCAGGAGGCGAGGCAGGCGAGAGGCCCGGGGCGCGCCGCGACGCGTCCCCGGGCCGGTTGCGACCGTCTACTCGAAGAGCTCCACCTTGAGGTTGGTGTACGTCCAACCCACCGACGCGGGCTCCTCGCGGGAGTTGACGAAGGGATTGCTGAGGCCGATCACCACCTTGTCGCCGGGGTGGATGAAGATGTTGTTGACGTTCGGCTTGTCGTGGAGCTCGGCGACCACCTCGTCGCCGTGCGTGACCACCAGGTGGACCGTCTTCTGCCGCGGGTTGTACTCGTAGTCGAACGAGTAGGTCTCCCCTTCGGCGGCCGCCAGCTTGGCCTGGACTTTCTCCTTGTTGCAGCCGTTGGGGCAGATGTTGTGGCGCATGGTCACCAGGTTGCTGCCCGGCCCGCGCAGGAAGACATTGCCGATCAGGTACTTGTTGCGATTGATGATGACGTAGAGCACGCCGTGGGCACCGGCGTCGCGGCCGCTCCAGCCGTGGATCAGCACGTCGACGTGGCCCTTCATCGAGGCGTAGGTCGCCGGCGGTGGGGTCATGCTGAGGGCCAGAGTCGGCGCCTTCTTGGTGGAGGTGAACGGCTCGTCGCGCTCGCAGACTGTGGAGTCGTTCGAGCAGGTGGCCGCCGCCTTCTTGAGGTCGTCGAACAGCGGGGACGTGGTGTCACTGCTGCGCGCCGGCACCACGACCGCGAGCTCGCCGGTGGCGCGGTCGGCCATCTGCGCGTAGACGAAGAAGTCGCCGGAGCAGGCGATCTCGGCGCGCGCGGCGGTGATCTCGGCGCCACCGAAGACGTCGTCGAGGAAGCGCTGCGACAGCGGCGCCATCTCGATCGTCACCGGGCCCACGACGGCGCTGCCGTCGGCGCGGCGCACGGTCGCCGAACAGGTTCCCGCCTCGTCGCTGAGGTTGACCAGCACGACGTCGGCGCGCTTGCTGCGCGAGCCCTCGAGGTCCTGCACCACCAGCATGTCGCCGGCGTGACCGACGCCGTCAGCGCCGATCACCGGCAGGTCGACGCGCAGCGGCGCGGCGCCGCCGGTGCCGATGAGGTGCGCGCTGTAGTGCAGCTCGGGGTCGCCGTTGAGACCGAGCAGACCCCGCGCCTCGCCCGGTCGCAGAATCGCCGTACGGTTGGCGTCCACCGAGTACCTGGCGGCCGCTGGCTCTCGCCTGGCGATGGACTCCGTCTCGGCTCCCACCTGCAGCGCCTCGAGAGTGAGCTGCTGGTCCCATGTGTTGGTCACGGCGATCTCCGCGCGGTAGCTCACCGGACCGACCTTCTGGGCCCCCGGCAATGGGATGTAGGCGCTACCCGCGTGCGCTGCCTGCGCAATGGCGCACCCGCACACGACCACGCCAGCGACAATTCGCACGAGCGGCTTCATGACGGCTTCTGACTCCTTCCTTGGTGTGAGCCGGACGTTTCCGAAGCAGATATGGGTCGACGGCATTATAGGGTGCGGCCGGCTCATGCGCAAGCGTTTCTGCCATCACGAGTTGGGAGCAACTCGATCGAGATGGCGAGATCGCGACTCGCGGTGAACGGCCCCTCTGCGCGCTCGCCAGGCGACCCACGCGCCGCGGCCCGAGAACCAGGACCGGGGCGACCGCGGGGACGCCGCTCGCGTCGACCGGCGGTGGCGTCGAGAGCGAGCGGCGAGCCGAGGCTAGGGTGGGCGCGGATCGCCGCTGGCGGCAGGGTAGGATCGGGCCCCTTCGGCCATCCGGCCGAGCTGCGCTGGGAAAGGACATGCGATGCGCTGGAGCCAGTTCTACCTGTTCACCACCCGCGAGGTCCCGGCCGACGCCGAGGTCATCAGCCATCAGCTGATGGTGCGCGCCGGCATGGTCAAGAAGACTGCTGCCGGCATCTACTCGTATCTCCCCTTCGGTTGGCGGAGCCTACAGAAGCTCCAGGAGATCGTGCGCCGCGAGCTCGCCCGCGCCGGCGCCGTCGAGCTGCAGATGCCGGCGGTGCAGCCAGCCGAGCTCTGGCAGGAATCCGGTCGCTGGCAGCGCTACGGCAAGGAGCTGCTGCGCATCCGGGATCGCCACGAGCGCGACTTCTGCTTCGGCCCTACCCACGAGGAGGTGATCACCGACATCGTGCGACGCGACGTGCGCAGCTACCGCCAGCTGCCCTTCAACATGTTCCAGATCCAGGTCAAGTTCCGTGACGAGATCCGACCCCGCTTCGGGCTCATGCGGGGCCGTGAGTTCCTGATGAAGGACGCCTACTCCTTCGACGTCGACGCCGCGTCGCTAGACGTGAGCTACGAGGCGATGCGCCAGGCCTACTGCCGGATCTTCGAGGCCTGCCGGCTCGAGTACTCCGTCGTCGAGGCGGACACCGGCACCATCGGCGGCTCCTCCTCGCACGAGTTCATGGTGCTCGCCGGGTCGGGCGAGAGCGCGGTGGTGCGCTGCCCGAGCTGCGGCTACGCCGCGAACGTCGAGAAGGCGGTCACCGCTTCCCTGCACTGGCACGTGCCGGACGAGGAGCGCGCGGCGACGGGACGACGGACGGTGCCGACGCCCGGCGCCAGGTCGGTGGAGGAGGTGGCGGCGATGCTCGGCGTGCCGCGCGAGCGCATCGTCAAGACCCTGCTCTACGAGACCGAGCGGGGCTTGGTGGCGGTGGCCATTCGCGGCGATCGTGAGGTCAACGAGGTCAAGCTGCTCAACTTCCTCGGTGCCGAGCGCCTGCAGCTCGCCGGCGAGGAGCAGGTGGTGGCGGCTACCGGGGCGCCGGTGGGCTACGCCGGTCCGGTGGAGCTGCGTGCGGGCATCGACCTCGTCGCCGACGAGTCGGTGCGGGGCCTGCGCGACTTCGTGTGCGGCGCCAACGCCGCCGACGCTCACCACGTCGGCTGCAACTGGGGGATCGACGCGGCGCCGACGGCCTGGGGCGACCTCGTCATGGTGCGCGGTGGCGATCGCTGCCCGCGCTGCGACGGCACCCTCGAGGAGCTTCGCGGCATCGAGGTCGGCCACATCTTCAAGCTCGGCACCAAGTACTCCGCGCCCATGCAGTGCACCTACCTCGATGCCGAGGGCGTCAGCCATCCGATGGTGATGGGCTGTTACGGTCTCGGCATCGGGCGCACGGTGGCCGCCGCCATCGAGCAGAACCACGACGCCGACGGCATCGTGTGGCCGCTGCCGCTGGCGCCGTTCGCGGTGTTGCTGGTGGCGCTCAACCCCGACGACGAGGGGGTGCGTCGCACCGCCGAGGAGATCTACGCGCGGCTCGAGGCGCGCGGCGTCGACGTCCTGTTCGACGATCGCGACGAGCGGCCGGGGGTCAAGTTCAAGGACGCCGACCTCATCGGCGTGCCGGTGCGGGTCGTCGTCGGCGCCAAGTCGCTCGCCGAGGGCCAGGTCGAGGTGTCGCTGCGCCGCGACCGCCAGCGCCAGCTGGCCGCGCCGGGCGGAGCGGTCGAGCGGGTGATGGCCTTGCTCGCGGGGTAGGGGACGCGGTGGTGCGGCCGCCGAGTGCGGCGCGCGCGCTGGCGCCGCCGTCACGGCTTCTCGGCGGGCTGCTCGCGCAGCTCGAGCTCGAGGCTCTTGATGCGGTTGCGCTCGGCGTCGGCGACGCGCAGCCGCAGCGGCCCCACCTCGACGACGTCGCCGACGCGCGGCCGGCGCCCCAGCTCCGAGAGCACGACACCGCCGATGGTGTCCTCGTCGCGCTCCGAGAACTCGATGGCGAGCGCGTCCTCGAGGTCCTCGACCAGCATGCGGGCATCGACCTGGTAGCGCCGCGGGCCGAGGGCGACGAGCCCGGTCGCTCGAGGTCGAACTCGTCCTGGATCGGGCCGACGATCTCCTCGATGACGTTCTCCAGGGTGACGATGCCGGAGACGCCGCCGTACTCGTCGAGCACCGCCGCCAGGTGCACGCGCTCGGCACGCATGCGGCGCAGCAGCTGGTCGAGGGTGAGGGTCTCGGGGACGAAGGCGAGCGGGCGGGCGGCCTCCTCGAGGGTGCGCGGCGGCCGGTCGAGGCGGAAGAGGTCCTTGATGTGGATGAGCCCGATCGCCTGGTCGAGCGTGCCCCGGCAGAGCGGGAAGCGGGTGTGGCCGGAGCTGCGGGCGAGGCGCAGGTTCTCCTCCACGCTGCGGGTGGTGGAGAGGTAGACGACGTCGCCGCGCGGCACCATGATCTGGCGTGCCACGCGGTGCGAGAGCTCGAAGACGTTGTCGAGCAGCTCGCGCTTCTGCTGCGATAGCTGCTCGGCGGTGCTGGCGAGCAGCAGCCGCAGCTCCTCCTCGCCGTGCGCGAGCTCGTGCTCGGCCATCGGCTCGACGCCGAACACCCGCAGCAGGCCGTTGGCGGCATGGTTGAGCAGCCAGATGGCCGGGTAGGTGGCGCGGTAGAAGGCGTGCAGCGGTAGCGCCACCCACATCGAGGCGCCGAGCGGCTGGCGGATGGCGAGCGCCTTCGGGGCCTGCTCGCCGGCGACGATGTGCAGGATGGTGATGAGCAGGAAGGCGCTGGCGAGGGAGATCGAGCTGACCAGTGACTCGCTGGCCCCGAGCCTGGCGAGCAGGGGTCGCAGCAGCCAGGCGAAGGCGGGCTCGCCGACCCAGCCGAGGCCCAGGCTCGCCAGCGTGATGCCGAGCTGGGTCGCCGAGAGGTAGGCGTCGAGGTGTACCAGCATGTGCTGCAGGATGCGCACCCGCATCCCGCGCGGATCGTCGGCGGTGAGCTGGGTCGGCCGCAGCTTCACCAGCGCGAACTCGGCGGCGACGAAGAAGCCGTTGGTGAGCACCAACAGCAGGCCGAGCAGCAAGCCGGCCCACGGGTCGAGGCTCCAGTGGCCACCGGCGATCGGCGGCCCGGCGGCGAGCAGGAGCAGCGGCGCGGCGCTCATCGCGCGCCGGCGGCAGCAGCAGGCCGCCACCGCGGTCGAGAGCTGGGAGGTCGCGGCTGTCGGGTGGAGGTGGGCGGAGGCTGATCGCTCAAGGCGGCGCGATTCTAACACCGCCTCCTGCCCGAGGATTTTGCCGCTCGCTCAGCTCCCGCGCACGACGAAGAGCGTCGAGCTGGTGTGCGCGGTGCCGTCGGCGGACAGCTTGACCTCGAGCCGGTACTCACCCGGGGCAAGGTGGGGTGGTGTGACGTTGGCCACCAGCCGCGCCGGCTTGGCGCCGCTCTCGCGCTTGAGCACCTGGATGGTGGCCGGCCCGAGGTCGCGGCCGTCGGCGCCGAGCACCCTCGCCTTCGCCTCCAGCTCGCCGCTGCCGAGCGAGTAGCCGACCAGCGCCAGCTGCGTCTCCTGGCCAGGGGCGAGCACCGGCCGCGAGGAAGGGATGTAGGGATTGCCGGCGAGCATGAACGGGTACGGCGCCTGCTTGAAGTCGCCGCGCGGCTGCTCGTGGGCGAGCAGCCAGCGGTTGGGCGGCTCGGGCACGAAGGGGGGCAGCAGCGCCGCTTCCGAGGTGGCGAAGGCGGGCACGTGCAGCGACTGGATGCGCAGCCCGGCGTCGCCGGTGGTGCCGTTGCGCACCAGCACCCGCAGCGAGTAGTCGCCGGCCGGCAGCTCGAGGTGGCCGAAGAACTTGAAGCCACTCTGCATCAGCACCGGCTTGACCTTGGCGACCTCGAAGGCGAGGTTCTGGGTGATGTAGTCCTGGATGACGCCGGCACTGTCGAAGGCGTAGACGTACAGCTCGGTGGGAAGGGTCGCTGCCTGCTTGCCCGCGAGCAGCGACTTGCCGTCGACCTCGATGAGCACCGGCACGTAGGCGCGATCGGCGGGCGGCGGCATGGCGAACGGCGCCGCCAGCACCGCCATGTCGATCGTCCCCTGGTCGGCGCCGGAGACCACTTGGGTCTGGGCGTCGAGCATCTTCTCCATCGGCGAGCGCTCGGCGAACGGCTTGGGCGCGTAGTAGCCAGGGCGGGTAACGACGCGGGCGCCGCGCTGGTTGGTGAGCTCGACCTTGAGACGATGGAAGGAGCCATCCCAATCGAGCTTCTCGGGCTGGAACGAAAGCACGTAGGTGACGCTGGTGCGATCGAGCATCTGCGTCATCGCCTCGCCGAGGTTGTTGAAGTTCTCGAACAGCTCGCCGCCGGTGCTCTTGGCGAAGTTGAGCAGCGTGTCCTGGCCCCCGGTGCGGCGGTTGCCGAGGTCGCTGGCGGCGCGCAGCCCGCCGATGTCCACCGCCTCCACCACGCAGTCGGCCCGCCGCAGCTCTTCGAGCATCCTCTCCACCTCGTTGAGCGACTTGGTGTCGCCGTAGAGGTCGTCGGAGTTGACTTTCCACACCTCGCCGCTCTGGCTGGCGGTGTTCATCTCGTTGCGCTGCTGCTGGTCGGTGGAGCCCATGAGGATCGAGCTGTCGAATCCCTCCGAGAGGTAGATGACGTACTTGCGGCCGTCGATGTTGCCCATCATCTTGCCGAGGTCGGCCATCGAGCGGGTGAGGTTGATGACGGCGGCGGACTGTGCCCGCTGCTCGGCCTGCGACTCCTGCGCCACCAGTGACTGCAGGAGGTCGATGGCGGCCTCCTCGTGGGCGCTGCGTGCCTCGCCGCCGGCGCCGCCACTCGAGCTCGAGCCGGTGGTCATCTCGGCGAAGTTGCTCTTGGCGTCGGCGAGCACCAGCCGCAACGGGTCGGGGTTGCGGCCCAGCATCTCGGGCTTGCCGAGGGTGGCGATGGCGGCCGCGATCTGGGCGCGGTCGGGGGTGAAACCGAGCACCAGCTGCGGCCCCTTGAGCGAGCTGTAGGTGGCCACCGCCACGAGGTCGGTGGGATGGAGCTTGTCGATCACTCCGGCCGCCGCCTGCCGCGCCTGCAACACCGCCTTGGGGTCGGAGAAGGCGAGGTCGAAGAGCATCATGAAGTGACGCCGCGCCGCCGGCGAGAGAGCGGGTGCGCTGGCCGGCTGGGGTACCGCGCTCTGCAGGTCGATCACCTCGAAGCCGGTGATCGTCTGCTTCTTGCGGCCGTCGTAAACCTCGAAGTCGGCCTGGGTGAGACCGCGCACCGGCGCACCGTCGCGGATCACCTGTACCGGCACCTCGACCACCACCGTCGAGGTGGTCTCGGAGAACGCCTCGGCCAGCAGCGGCAGCGCGGCCAGTCCGAGCACGGGGACGATCAGGGTGGCGAGGCGACGCTTGCGCACGGCGAGTCTCCTACGGTCGAGGCGAGGGCACGGGATGGTTGCGGACCGCGCCCGGGCAGGGACGACGGGCCGAGTGGGCAGGGAGCACGCGCATCGGATGCTAGCGAACCGTGAACGGCAGCGAGCTCGACTGCCGCTTGCCGCTGGCGGTGTCCTCCACCGCCACCTGCAACACGTAGTCGCCCGCGGTGAGCCCGGCCGGGTCGAAGGTGGCGATGAGCTTGTCGTAGCCCTCGACCCCGGTGGTGGTGCGCTCGACGAGCGCCACGCGCCCGGCTCCGGGAGCGGCCACCGGCAGCGCCTGGCCGTTGGCGGCCAGCACCTTGGCGTCCACGGCCAGGGTACTGCCGAGGTTGTACCCCACCAGGCAGAGATCGGCACGGCTGCTGGCCGGCATCACCGGGTGGACGGCCGGCACGTACGGCTCGCCCTTGACGGTGAACGGGTAGACGACGCTCTGGCCGGAGCTCTCGGGGGCCCGCTCGCGCACCATCATCCAGCCGTCCTGCGCCGCCATGAAGAGCGGCGGCAGGAGGTAGGGTTGGTCGGCAGCGTAGGCGGGGACGGTCAACGGCAGCGACTCCACTCCGGTGCGACCGGTAGCGGCGTTCCGCACCAGCACGCGGATGCGGTACTCGCCCGGCGGCAGGTCCAGATGGCCGTAGTATTTGAGCCCTGTCTGCTCGAGAATCCTTCGCGCCTTGCCGAGGTCGACGCGCACCACCTGGGTGAAGAAATCCCGCATCTCGCCGTGCACGTCGCTGGCATAGGCGTAGATCTCGGTGTCGAGGAACTTGTTCTGCTGGCCGGCCAGCAGGCTGCCGCCGCCGATCTCCAGCACTACCGGCACGTAGGCGAGCTGGGGAGTGGCGCGGAAGGGCGCCACCAGGGCGTGCACCGCTAGGTCGTGGCGCGGCACCGCGCTGGCGATGCCGTCCCCGGCGAGCAGGCTCTTCTCGATCGGATCGAGGTCCTTGAACGGGCGTGGCGCGTAGTAGCCGGGCCGGTAGGAGACTCGGGTTCCCGAAGGCGCATCGACGAGCTCGACGCGGAGCTTGCGATAGGAGCCGTCGGCCGGCAGGTCGGAGCGCTCGAAGGTGAGCACGTAGGTGAGCGCGGTGCGGTGCAACACCTCCTCGAGCTGGCTCTGGAAGTCGTTGGCGTTGCGGAACAGCTCGCCGCCGGTCTCGTTGGCCAGGTAGAAGAGCGACTCCTGGCCGTTGCCGCGGGTGCGTTGCCCGGGCTCGGCAACGTCGGCGCGCAGGCCGCCGATGTCGATCGATTGCACGACGCAGTCGGCGCGGCGGAACGCTTCGAGCATGCGGAACAGCTCGTTCTGCAGCTGGGTGTTGCCGTAGCGGTTGTCGCTGTCGGTCTTCCACGCCTCGCCGAAGACGATGTTCTGGCTGTCCTCCGCGGCCTCTTGGCTCAGCGGGTCGTTGCCGAGCAGCAGCCGGCTGTCGAAGCCCTCGGAGAAGTAGACCACCTGCTTGCGGCCGGGCACCGCCGCCAGCATGTGCGCGAGCTCGGCGAGCCCCTGGCTGTAGTTGCTCACCCGTGCCTCGTTGAACTGCCGCTCGCCGCGCTCCGCCATCGCCGCGATCGTGCGCATGTACTCGAGCAGCGCCTGGTCGCGCTGCGAGCGGATCTCGCTATTGACCCCGGCCCCCTCCGAGGCGAGAGCGGCTTCGTCGGCGGGGGCGATGACGAAGTGCAAGGGGTCGCGCTTGACCAGCAGGTCCTCGGGGCTGTGCAGCCCGAGAGTGTCGATGCCGCGGGCCAGCTGGGCGCGGTCGGGGGTGAAGGTCACCACCAGCCGGGGCCCCTGCTGCAGCGAGTACGTGGCGACGGCGGCGAGGTCCTGGGGGTTGAGGGAATGCAGTACGAAGTCGCGCGCCGCGAGCCGCGCCTTCACCACTGCCGTCGGGGTGGAGAAGGAGAGGTCGAACAGCAGCAGGATGTGACGGCGGGCCTGCGACGGGATGGGCGCCGGCGGCGCCGCGGCAGGTGCCGTGGCGGCGGCGGTGGTGAGGTCGACCACCTCGAAGCCGCTGAGCTTCTGGCGTTGCCCCTGGTCGTAGACCGCGAAGTCCTCCGCCCGCAGACCGTGCACCGGCTTGCCGTCACGGTCGACGACGTTGACCGGCACCTCGACCGAGACCACCTCGGCGCTGCCCGAGAAGGTCGGCGGGTCGGGGGCCTTCGGCGCCGGAGCCGCCACTCCGCGGCCAGAGGTGAGGGCTAGAACGGTGAGGAGGGAGAGGAGGGCTCGCCGCGGTCGAGGGGTGGGCATCGGGTTCTCCTTGCGGCGCCGCGGGCGGGTCCGCAGCCGGCGGGCGGCACGGTGATGGTTAGCGGCCGAGCATCGCGGCGTAGCGGAGCGCCTCCGCGTTGGTGGCATCGAGCGCCAGCGCTCGCGCCAGGTGATGGCGCGCCTTGTCGGTGTCTCCCAGTGCCAGGTAGACCTTGACCAACCCGACGTGAACGTCGGCACTCTCGCTGTCGAGGGAAAGCGCCTTCGACATGTACTCCAGGGCCTTCTGCTGGTCGCCGCGAGCGAGTGCCACGTCCGACTCGTAGACGAAGAAGTAGGGGTTGGTGGTGTTGTTCGCCTCGACCGAGGCGAGCATCTGCTCGGCCTCGTCGCTACGCCCCGCCTGCTGCAGCAGGCGTGCCATGTTGGTCATCACGATCGAGTTGTCCGGCTCGGCGGTGAGCGCCTGACGGTACGCCTCCTCGGCTCCCTTGCCGTCACCGGTACGTGCCCGGATCACTCCCAAATTGTTCAATGCCTTCGAGAAGTCGGGAGCGATGGCGGCCGCGGTCTCGACCATGCGGCGCGCTTCCTGGAGGTTGCCGTCGAGAAACGCCTCGGCGCCGAGGTTGTTGTAGTAGTGGGCGGCCGCCTGCAGGTCGTCGATGGGATGGAACTTGCGGTACGCCTTGGGGCGATAGGGGAGGAAGTCGTAGGTCTTGAGCTCGCCGTCGAGGTACATGCCCGCCACGATGTGCCCCTGGCTGACCACCATGCCGCCCTGGTGGCTCCATCGCTGGTAGTCGGTCACCTCGACGTAGAAGGGGTTGAGGTCGTTGGCGCGAGCGAGGCCGACGAAGAGGTTGACGAAGGAGAGGCAGTTGCCGCGACGCGACTGGAAGGTCTCGACGGCGGTACGGGTCGGGGCGAGCTGATAGGTGAGGACGAGCTGCGAGAAGATCAGGTCCATCACCTGGTTGAGGCGACGTAGCGGCGTCGCCTGTCGCCGCCGGGGCAACGCCGCCCGCGCCTGGTCGTCGAGCTCGAAGGGGACCACCAGGTTGGCGGCGGCCTGCGCTCCCAGACGCTGCGCGTACTGCTCGCGCAGGTGCCCGACCGAATCGAAAGGTTGGTAGGTGGAACAGCTGGCCAGCAGTGCGGCGGCTGCCACCGCGCCGGCGGAGCGGCGGAGCATGAGCGGGATCATAGCAGCCGCCGCGAAGCCGCCTGGAACGGACGGCCGGTCTCCAGGGCTTTGGATCGGCGCCGTCCAACGAATTGGATCAACGGCCGGCGCGACGCGGCGTCAAGCGAGCAGGGATGAGGCTTTGGTTTGGGGGAATGAGGGGCTTCCCTGGCGGCACCGACCTTGCTACATTCGGCCCGCGAAGACCTCATTCCCGAGTTGCCATGCCGCCTCTGGGGCTTTCACGGGAGCTTCCAGATCGTCGACCGGCGGCGGCACCGAGCTGCGAAAGGAGGTGTTGCCGGGAGCTAGATTCAGGGCTTCGTCTCCACTCCGTTTCTCTTTTACGGCCGGGTCGCGCGCAGGTTTCCCCTGCATCTCCTTGTGGAAGCGATCTGGCGCAGGCAATCAACCATGGAGATCGACTGGACACATGAAGAGCTCCACTCTTTGGACTCGCGCCTTCGCCCTCGTGGCGCTGGCGCTGCTGGTCGCCGGCGGGGTGGCTTACGCCCAGCTGCAGACCGGTAACCTCTACGGCACCGTCACCGACGATCAGGGCTCGGCGCTGCCGGGCGTGACCGTCACCCTCACCGGCAACGGCGCTCCCCAGGTGCAGGTCACCAATGCCCAGGGGCAGTTCCGCTTCCTCAGCCTCGCCCCCGCCTCCTATCAGCTCAAGGCGGAGCTCGAGGGCTTCTCGACCATCGACTATCCGAACATCATCATCAACATCGGCCGCAACACGCAGATCGAGGTGAAGCTGTCGGCGGCGGTCGAGGACGTCATCACCGTCACCGCCGAGAGCCCGTTGCTCGACGAGCGCCGCATCAGCACCGGCGCCAGCGTCAGTCAGACCGAGCTCGAGAAGATCCCCACGGCCCGTGACCCCTGGGCCATCCTGCAGACCACGCCCGGCGTGCTCACCGACCGCATCAACGTCGGCGGCAACGAGAGCGGCCAGCAGGCGCAGTACGTCGGACCCGGCTCGGGCGGCGACCAGGCGGTGTGGTCGGTGGACGGCGTCGTCATCACCGACATGGCAGCGCTCGGCTCCTCGCCGGCGTACTACGACTTCGACGCCTTCGAGGAGATGCAGGTGACGACCGGTGGCTCGGACAGCACCATCGCCACCGGCGGCGTGGTGCTCAACATGGTGACCAAGCGCGGCACCAACGAGTGGCGCGGCAGCGGTCGCTACTACGACACCGACAAGAGCAGGCAGGACAGCACCAGCTTCAGCAACAGCGAGCTGGGCGCGGCGGGCCCGTGGCGCAGCGGCAGCGCGGCCACCACTCCGCAGGCACCGTTCCATGCCGGCAACCGCATCGTCAGCGTCAAGGACTACGGCGCCGAGGTCGGCGGCCCGATCGTCAAGGACCGCCTGTGGATCTGGGGCTCGTACGGTCGCACCAAGGTGAGCCTGTTGACCGTCTCCGACGTCAGCGACTTCACCGACCTCAAGACCAAGAACGCCAAGATCAACGCGCAGATCGCTGCCAACAACTCGGCGACTGGCTTCTACTTCGACAGCGACAAGATCAAGATCGGCCGCAACGCCGGTCCCACCCGCACGCAGCCGACCACCTGGGACCAGAGCCACTTCGGCGACAGCCCCACCGCCTACAAGCTCGAGGACACGCACATCTTCTCCTCGAACTTCTACCTGACCGGTCTCTACTCGAAGGTCAACGGCGGCTTCCAGCTGGTGCCCGAGGGCGGCACCGCGCCCACCGACGCGGCGGCCACCGACGACACCAGCGGCGTCTGGCAGAACAATTTCCTGCTCTACCAGACCGCCCGGCCGCAGGACCAGTACAAGCTCGACGCCAGCAACTTCTTCAACACCGGGAGCCTCAGCCACGAGCTCAAGTTCGGGGCCGGCTACCGTAAGGCCGAGGTGACCTCGCTCTCCCGTTGGCCGGGCCAGGGCTACATCCTCGCCGGGCCGCTGGTGGGTCTCCCCCTCGGCGTCAACTACCTCGGCGCCGCCCGTGACAGCGCCTTGGCGGTCAGGCAGGAGTACACCGACGTCTACGCCCAGGACACCATGACGACGGGCAACCTGACGTTCAACGTCGGCGTCCGTTGGGACAAGCAGACGGCGACCAACCTGTCGGCCAGTGCCGCCCCCAACACCGCGTTTGCCAGCGTGCTGCCTGCGGTCTCCCAGGGCAGCTTCGACGCGCCCTTCGACTGGACCTCGATCACTCCGCGCCTGGGCCTCACCTACGCCCTCGGCGCCGAGCGCAAGACCCTCCTGCGGGCCAGCTACTCGCGGTTCGCCGACCAGCTCGGCACCGGTTTCGCCACCATCGGCAACGCGCTGGCGGTGCCCGGTTACGCTTACTTCTACACCGCTCAGGGCGTCGGCCCCGGCGGCGGCGCGGTGAACCCCGGCCAGATCATCGTCGGGCCGCAGAGCTTCAGCTCCAACGTCAACCCCTACACCGGCGGCCTCCTCAACTCGAGCGTCGCTGACTCCGGCTTCGACGCTCCCATCACCGATGAGCTGCTGCTCAGCGGCGAGCACGCGTTGCTGCCCGAGTTCGTGGTCGGGCTCAACCTGACCTACCGCCGGCTCTCCGATCTGGCGCAGTCCGACCAGCTGGTGTTCGACGGCTCGACGGCGACTTGCGATACCGACTTCAACCCGCTCGAGTGCCCGGCCTTCTCGGCCGCCAATCTCGGCTCGTTGGGCCGCCGGGCGACCAGCGCCGACTACGTGCCGGTGACCTTCAGCCAGGCGCTGCCGGACGGCAGCACCCGTCAGGTGACCTACTTCCGCCTGCGGGATGGCGTCAGCACGCGTGGCGGCACGTTCACCTACAACGGCAGCGCCGAGCAGACCTACAAGGGCGCGTCGCTGACCTTCAACAAGCGGCTCGCCAATCGCTGGATGCTGCGCGGCAACTTCACCTACTCCGACTGGTACTGGAGTGACGTCGGCACGCTGACCGATCCCACCGAAGGGATCGCCGGCGGCTCGCGCAGCGGCGACCCGGTGC
This sequence comes from Thermoanaerobaculia bacterium, assembly GCA_963837455.1. GTDB lineage: Bacteria > Acidobacteriota > Thermoanaerobaculia > Multivoradales > JAIOJS01 > DASYQD01. Next base: position 2,478,585 of record CAWINM010000001.1, read on the forward strand.
TCCAGGGCTCGGGCACGGGCTCGGGCTCCAAGGGCGGCGTCTACATCAACAGCAAGTGGTCGTACAGCGTGAACGGCCTCTACCAGATCGCCCCGGACCGCCCGTGGGGGTTCAACGTGGCGGCGAACCTCACCGGTCGCCAGGGCTACCCGATCCCCTACTTCCGTCGCCAGAGTCCCAGCCTGGCGCGGGAGAACTTTGCCAACCACAACGTGCTGGCCGCCAGCGACCCGGATGAGTTCCGCCTCGACGACATCAACATCGTCGACGCCCGTGTGGAGAAGGAGTTCACCTTCAGCGACTTCGGTCTGACGCTGGGCGTGGACGTCTTCAACGTGTTCAACGAGGCGTACGTGCTGCAGCGCCAGCACCGGCTGCAGATCGGCAGCTCGGACAACGTCAACGAGATCACCAGCCCGCGCATCATCCGCGTGGGTGCGCGCGTCAGCTTCCGCTGATCGACGCTCTCTTCAGCTGAGCTGAATGGAAACCGCCGGGGGAAGCCCCGGCGGTTTTTTTTTGTCCTTCGCCTCGATATGCTGGCCGCGGCCCGGGACCCGCGGTCGCCACCCCAGCCCCGGACCTCAACCACCCAAGGAGATCCAGCCATGCGCAGGATGCGTCGCGCCAACGTCGCCGCCGCGCTGCTCGCCCTCGTCTGCCTCGCCGCCACGCCGGCGCTGGCGCAGTCCTGGGCCGGGCGGGGCCGGCTGCAGGGAACGGTGAAGGACGAGGCCGGGAACCCCGTCGAGGGAGTCCGCATCACCCTTCGCCAGGGAACGGGGCAGGTCGACGCGAAAGCCGACGGCCCCGCCCAGCTGACCACCGACAAGCACGGCAAGTGGTCGATCCTCGGGCTCGCCCAGGGCCCGTGGGGCGTTCTGCTCGAGAAGGAGGGGTACATACCCTCGGAGGGCCAGGTCCACGTCAACGAGTTCGGGCCCGCGCAGCCAGTCAACATCACCCTCAAGGTGATTCCCAAGGAGGTGATCGAGGAGGCGCAGCGCAAGGCCGAGCAGGAGAGCGCCACCGGACAGGCCCGAGCGGCCCTCGAGCGAGGCAACCAGCTGCTTGCCGAGGCGCGGACCGCCAATCCCCCCGACAAGGGCAAGCTCGCCGAGGCGCGCACCGCCTACGAGGAGGGGATGGGAAAGCTGGCTTCCGCGAAGCTCGACAAGCCCGAGCAGCAGGCGGCGGTGGAGCAGACCCGTCTGTCGGTGCTGCAGAGCGTGGCTGGGATCGACTACGAGCTGGGCGAGACCGACCACGCGATCGCCCGGCTCAAGGAAGTGCTGGCGGCCAAGCCCGATGACACCGGCGTGCTCCAGCTGCTGATCAACATCCTCGTGCAGGCGGGGAAGGAGGACGAGGCGAAGCAGTACATGGCGAAGCTGCCCCAGGGCACCAAGATGGACGCCGACACCGTCCTCAACATGGGCATCAAGGCCTTCAACGAGGGGAGCATGGACAAGGCGTTCGAGGCCTTCGATCAAGCCGTGCGCGAGAACCCGGACCGTGCCGACGCCTACTATTACCGGGCCCTGGTCTTCCTCAACCGTGGCAAGAGCAAGGAAGCCAAGGCCGACCTCGACAAGCTCCTCGCCCTCGATCCCGACGGCCCGCACGCTGCCGACGCCAAGGCCTTCCTCAAGGACCTGCACTGAGCTCCCCAGCGGTGTCCGGCGGCGACGCGCACCCGTGATCGGGAGGGCCCTCCCTCGCCGCGCCGGCCTCGCCGGCGCGGCCTGGCTCGCCGCCGCCGCGATGGGCTGCGGCGGTCCCGCACCGGGGGCCACGGGTGGCGGGCCACCGCTTCGCGGCGGCGACGTCCTGCTGGTGACCATCGACACGCTGCGTGCGGATGCCGTCGGCTTCGCCGGCAACCGGCGGGTGGAGACGCCGACGCTCGACCGCCTCGCCGCCGCCGGTCGCGTCTTCACCGACGCCCACGCCCACAACGTGGTGACCCTGCCGTCCCACACCAACATCCTCACCGGTCGCTACCCCTACCAGCACGGCGTTCGCGAGAACAGCGGCTTCGTGCTGGCGACGACGGTTCCCACGCTGGGAACGATGCTCGGCGGTGCGGGCTACGCCACCGCGGCCTTCGTCGCCGCCTTCCCGCTCGACCGGCGGTTCGGCCTCGGCCGCGGCTTCGCCGTCTACGACGACAGCTTCCCGCGCGGCTCCGACCCCGCGCAGTTCGTCCTCGCCGAGCGGCGCGGCGACAAGGTGGTCACCCCGGCGCTCGCCTGGTGGCGCCAGCATCGCGGGCAGCGCCGCTTCCTCTGGGTGCACCTCTACGACCCCCACGCCGCGTACGAGCCGCCGGAGCCGTTCGCCAGCCGCTATCGCGACGACCCCTACCTCGGCGAGGTGGCCGCCACCGACTCCTTCCTCGCCCCGCTGCTGCTGCCGTTCCTGCGGGGCGAGGAGCCCCCCGCCCTGGTGGTGGTGACCGCCGACCACGGTGAGTCCCTCGGCGAGCACGGCGAGCTCACCCACGGCCTGTTCGCCTACGAGGCCACGCTCAAGGTGCCGCTGGTGGTGTGGTACCCGGGAATCGCCCCCGGTCGTGACGAGCGAGCCGCCCGCCACGTCGACATCGTCCCCACGGTGCTCGCGGCGCTCGGCCTGGCGGTGCCCGCCGACCTTCCCGGACGTTCCCTGCTGGGGCCGCCCCCAGCCGACGAGACGAGCTACTTCGAGAGCCTCTCCACCTGCCTCAACCGCGGCTGGGCACCCCTGCGCGGCATGCTGCGCGACCACCGCAAGTACGTTGACCTGCCGTTGCCCGAGCTCTACGACCTCGCCGCCGACCCGCACGAGGAGCACAACCTCGTCGATAGCGACCGCCGTACCGCCCGGGCGCTGCAGCGCCAGCTGCCCGCGGAGTCGACCTGGCCGCCCTCCCCCGGAGCCGTCCCCGCCGAGGTGGCCAAGAACCTGCGCAGCCTCGGCTACGCTGCGGCAGGCGCCCCGCTGAAGGCGGTCTACACGGCCGCCGACGACCCCAAGCGCCTGGTCGGGCTCGACGACGAGATCCACCGTGTGATCGCCGCCTACTCGGAGGGCCGCTACCAGGAGGCCGTGCGGCTCGCGCGACAGGTGATCGCGGCGCGGCCCGACATGGCGGAGGGGTACGAGGACCTCGCCCTCGCCCTGCGCCAGCTCGAGCGGCCCGCCGAAGCGGCGTCGGTGCTCCGGCAGGCGATCGCCCGCGGCGTGCGGGGCGAGTCGCTGCGGCGCCAGCTCGGTCTGACCCTTGCCGAGAGCGGCCAGGCGGCGGCGGCCGTGGAGGTCCTCGCGCCGCTGGTGGGGTCTCCGGGCGTCGACCCCGAGACGCTCGACGCGCTGGGCATCGCGCTCAGCGACAGCGGCCGCCACGAGGAGGCCGCGCGGATGCTGGAGCGCGCCATCGCCGAGTATCCGGAGGATCCCGCCGGCTACGAGAACCTCGGCATCGTGCTGCTGCGTCGTGGCGATGCGGCGGCGGCGCGCAGCCGCCTGGAGGCGGCGCTGGCGCTCAACCCGCGACTGCCGATCTCCTGGAACACGCTCGGCGTGGCGCTCTACGAGCTGCAGCAGCCGGCGGCGGCGGTCGACGCCTGGCGCCGCGCTGCCGACATCGACCCGCGGCAGCTCGACGCCCTCTTCAATCTCGGGCTGGTGGCGGCGTCGCTGGGGCGCCACGCCGAGGCCCGCGACGCCCTGACGCGGTTCGTGGCGACGGCGCCCGCGGCTCGTGCCGCGGACGTTGCCAAGGCGCGGGCCCTGCTCGCCGAGCTGCCGGGATGAGCCCAACGGACCGCCGACGCTGCTCGCGCCGTCGCCGGGCGGCGACACTCGGCCTGGTGCTGCTTGCTGGCGCGGCCGGGTGTCGCCACCCGCCCACTGCCGCCGGCGGCGAGGGACCATTCCGCGGCGCTCCGGTGGTGCTGATCTCGATCGACACCTTGCGCTCGGACCACCTGCCGGCCTACGGCTACCGCGGCGTCGACACGCCGGCGATCGACGCGCTGCGCCGCGACGCCGTGCTCTTCGCGCGCGCTTACAGCCAGGTGCCCCTCACCCTCCCCTCGCACGTCGCGATCCTCTCCGGCGAGCTGCCGACGGTCACCGGCGTGCGCGACAACGTCGGCTACCACTACGACGCCAAGCGCTGGCCCAGCCTCGCGGTGGAGCTGGGCGCCGCGGGCTACGCCACCGGCGGCTTCGTCTCCGCCTTCGTGCTGCGCGGCGAGACCGGCGTGCGGGCCGGCTTCGATGCCTGGGACGACCAGGTCCAGCGGCGCTACAACGAGGTTCTCGGCAACTCCCAGCGTCCCGGGCGCGACACCGTGGCGGCGGCCCTGCGCTGGCTGGCGACGCTCGCCGACCGTCCTTTCTTCCTCTTCGTCCACCTCTACGAGCCGCACTCCCCCTACGCGCCGCCGGAGCCATTCGCGTCGCGCTACGCGCTCCCCTACGACGGCGAGATCGCCACTGCGGACGCGGCGGTCGGGCAGCTCATCTCCGAGCTGCGGCGGCGCGGCATCTACGATCGCGCCGTGGTCGCGCTGCTCGCCGACCATGGCGAGGGTCTCGGCGATCACGGCGAGCAGGAGCACGGCGTCCTGCTCTACCGCGAGGCGCTGCAGGTGCCGCTGCTGCTCAAGCTCCCCGGCGGCAGGCGCGCCGGTGAGCGCGTCGAGCAGCCGGTCGAGCTGGTGGATCTCTTCCCGACGCTGCTCGCCCTCGTCGGGGTCCAGCGGCACGGCAGCGTGCCGCTGTCGGGTCGCTCGCTGCTGCTGCCGCCGCCGGCGGCGCCGCGCGCGTTCTACGCCGAGACCTACTACCCACGCCTGCACTTCGGCTGGAGCGAGCTGCTGTCGGTGATCCGCGACCGCTATCAGTACGTCCACGGCCCGGCTCCCCAGCTCTTCGACCTCGTCGGCGACCCCGCGGAGCGGCACGACGTGCTGGCCGACGAGCGGCGCGTCTATGCCGAGCTGCGCAAGGCCGCCGAAGCCGCCGCCACCGAGCTCGAGGGTCCGGCGGCGGTCGATGAGGAGACGCGCAAGCGGCTGGCCGCCCTGGGCTACGCGGCGAGCGCCGTGAGGGTCGGTCCCGGGCAGACGCTCGCCGATCCGCGGGCGATGATCCACACCCTGGCGCAGCTGCAGCAGGGAATGACGCTGGTGCGCGAGCAGCGCTTCGCGGAGGCGGTGCCGGTGCTGCAGCGGCTGGTCGCCGACAGCCCGACGATGGTCGACGCCTGGGAGGAGCTCGGCGGTGCCCTGCAGGGCCTCGGTCAGCTGGAGCCGGCCCTCGACGCCTACCAGCACGCCCTGCGGCTGTCGAGTGGCGCGACCCACATCGCCGCCGCCGCCGGTACCGTCCTGCTCGCCCTCGGCCGCGATGAGGAAGCCAAGCAGCACGCGCGGCTGGCCCTGCCGGCGAGCCCCTCGCTGGGCCACGACCTGCTGGCGCGCATCGCCCTCACCGAGGGGGACCTCCCCACCGCCGAGCGGGAGGCGCGGGCGGCGCTGGCCGCCGGCGGGGAGCGAGTGACGCCGCTGCTGGTGCTGGCGCAAGTGGAGGTGAAGCAAGGGCGTCTCGACGAAGCCGAGAGGACCGTCGCGTCGGCGGCCGCCGAGGTGGGCAAGCAGGGCGGGGACCAGAAAGTCCCCTCGCTCGAGATGGTGCGTGGCGACGTTCTCGCGCGGCAGGGTCGCGCCGCCGACGCCGAGGCCGCCTTCGAGGCCGAGATCGCCAGCTTTCCCACCTCGCTGCGGGCGTACTCGGGGCTAGCGCTCTTGTATGCGGCGGAGGGGCGCCCGGATGCCGCCGTCACCATGCTGCGCCGCCTGGTGGACGACAACCATGGCTCGCCCGCCGCCTACGCCGAGGCGGTGCGCGGCCTGCGGGCGCTCGGCGAGACACGGGGAGCCGACGCCTTGCTGCGGCAAGCCATGGCGTTGCACCCGCGAAGCGAGGAGCTACACTCCCTGCTCTCGCCAGCAACGCCCCCCCGGAGCCCGAACCCATCATGAAGCGACCGCACCTGCTGCTCTGCCTCTGCTCCCTCCTCGTCGCCGCGTCCGGCCATGCCGTCACGGCGGCGCCCGAGGCTCCCGTCGCCGCTCCCGCGGCGGCGTCCCCGGCGCCCACCAGCGCCGCCGTCCGCGAGGCGACGGCGCTCGCCCAGGGCGGCAAGGTGCAGGAGGCCGTCGCCCGTCTCGAGCGCGAGCGGGCGCAGCTCGAACCGCGGGGGCTGTCGCTGCTCGGTGCCCTCTACCTGCAGGTCGGCAAGGCCCCCGATGCGCTGGCGGTGCTGCGTCCTCTCGCCGATCGCGACGACGCCGAAGCGGCGGTGCTCTACAACGCCGGTCGGGCGGCGGTGCAGAGCGGCGAGCTCGACGCGGGCCGCATCTACCTCGCGCGCTCGGTGGACAAGTTTCCCGCCTCGCCCGCCGCTCGCGACCTCGGCCTGCTTCTCGCGCGCGAGGGGCGGGTGGTCGAGGCATACTCGCTGCTGCGCCCGTGGACGCTCTCCAACGCCGACGACGGGGACGCACGGCTGGTTGCGGCGACGCTCGCCATCACCCTCGAGCGCCCGGAGGAGGCGCAGCAACTGCTCTACGGCCTCGTCGAGAGCCCGGCGGTGAGGCTGCTCGAGGCCCGCGTGCGGGTGCTCGTCGGCGACGGCCCCAAGGCGCTCGAGCTGCTGCAGCCGGTGCTGGCCCAGCATCCGCCGGCGATGGACCTCGAGGTGCGGCGGGTGGCCGCCGAGGCCTACCTCCTCGCCGGGCAGCCGGCGAAGGCGGTCGAGCAGCTGCGTGGCAAGGCCGGCAACGTGCCCGCCCTGGTGCTGATCCTCGGCCGGGCGGAGCGCCAGGCGGGCGATGCCACCGCCGCGCTCGCCACTCTCGGTCCGCTGGCATCGCGCCTGCCCGACGACCCGCGCGCTCTCGGTGACCCGCGACCGGCGGCGGGCATCGCCCGCGAGTACGGAGAGCTGCTGCTCAACGCCCGCCGGGCGGGCGACGCGGTTCCCTACCTGCAGAAGGCCACCAAGCTTCAGCCGCAGAGCGAGGAGGCGTGGTCGAGCCTGGCCCGCGCCCTCGATGCCAGCGGCCGCACCCAGGATGCGGCGCAGGCGCGCGCCCAGGCGCAGGGGCTCGCCACCGCCCGCCAGGCCGCCGCGGCCACGCCGCGAGCCCCCGCACCGGCCGCGCCCGGTGGCGCCACCCCCGCCGATGGTGGCGGCGCGCCGGCGATGCCGGCCTATGCCGCCACCGCCCTCTCCCTCGCGCAGCAGGGCAAGACCCAGCAGGCGCTCGACGTCCTCCAGCAGCGGCTGGCGGCGGTGCCCGACGACGAGCTGGCGCACACCCTCGAGGTGCGGATGCTGCTCGCCCAGCAGCAGTACGTGCCCGCGCGCAAGGCTGTCGACGCGGCGCTGGCGCGAGCGCCGCAGAACCCGAACTTCATCTACCTCCGCGGTGCGGTGGAGATGGCGATGCACGACCTCGACGCCGCCGAGCGGGACCTGCGGCAGACGCTCGCCCTCGACCCGAAGCACCTGGCGGCGATGAGCGACCTGGCGGTGCTGCTGATGACGGTGGGGAAGAACGACGAGGCTCGCGGCTTGCTCGAGCAGGTGCTGCGCCTCAACCCGCAGGACCGCAACGCCGCCGCCAACCTCGAGCAGCTGCGCAAGGGAGCGGGGTAGGGTGAGCCTCGCGCCTGCCGCGGAGCGGTGAGCCGTGCACGACCGGCGCCGAGGTGAGCAGGCCCCGCCAGGGCTCCTTCCCGCCCTGCTCCGGCCGCACCTGACCGTCGCCGCAGCGCTGGTGCTCTGCACCGCAGCGCCTGCCCTCGCCAGCGGCATCCGCTTCCGCGACGTCGCCGCGGCCTGGGGGCTCGGCTTCCGTCACCACAACGCCGCCACCGGCCGGCGCTACATGGTGGAGACCATGGTGGGTGGGGTGGTGGTCTTCGACTTCGACGGTGACGGCGACGAGGACGTCTTCTTCGTCGACGGTGGCGCGCTGCCCGGCTACGGTGGTGAGCCCGCGCGTTCGCGGCTCTTCCGCAACGACGGCGGCGGCCATTTCGTGGACGTCACCGAGCGCTCGCGCATCGTCGTCGCCGGCTACGGGGCGGGAGCCACCGCCGGCGACGTCGACGGTGACGGCGACCTCGACCTCTACGTCACCGAGCTGGGCGGCAACCAACTGTGGCGCAACGACGGCGACGGCTCCTTCAGCGACGTCACCGCGGCGGCCGGCGTCGGCAGCTCGGGTTGGAGCGCCGGCGCCGCCTTCGCCGACGTCGACCGCGACGGCGACCTCGACCTCTACGTCGCCGAGTATGCCGACTTCACCCCTGCCAAGCACCGGGACTGTCGCGACGCCGCCACCGGTATCGTCGGCTACTGCAAGCCCCAGGCGTACCCCGCCCTCGCCGATCACTTCTACCGCAACCGCGGTGACGGCACCTTCGTCGAGGCAACCGCCGCGGCGGGGCTCGCCGGGCCCCGTGCCCACGGGCTGGGCGTCGGCTTCTTCGACTACGACGACGACGGCTGGCCCGACCTCTTCGTCGCCAACGACGGCGATCCCAACCTGCTCTTCCACAACCGCGGCGATGGCAGCTTCGAGGAGATCGGCATGCTCGCCGGCGTCGCGCTGTCCCCCAACGCCAAGCCCGAGGCGGGGATGGGCGTCGACTTCGACGACTACGACGGCGACGGCCGCCCCGACGTCGTCATCACCAACTTCGACCTCGAGAGCCTGGGGCTGCGGCGCAACCTCGGCGACGGACTCTTCCAGGACACCCGCTTCGTCGCCAAGCTCGCCGAGCCCTCGCTGCTGTCGCTCGGCTTCGGCGTCGACTTCGCCGACCTCGACCAGGATGGCGACCCCGACCTGGTGGTGGCCAACGGGCATGTCAACGACGTCGTCGGTCAGATGCGCGCCGGCGCCCAGTTCGCCCAGCGCAACCAGGTCTACGAGAACCGCGGCGACGGCACCTTCGCCGAGGCGCTGGACACCGGCATGGACCTGGTGCGGGTGAGCCGGGGGCTCGCCAGCGGCGACCTCGACGGCGACGGCGACCTCGACGTCGTCATCCTCGACACCAACGACCTCGCCGAGGTGTGGGAGAACACCAGCCCCGCGGCCGGCGCCTTCCTGCTGGTCGACCTCGCCGCCTCTGGCGGCAACACCTTCGGTGTGGGAGCCCGGATCACCGCCGAGGCCGCCGGTCGCAGCCAGCTGCGCGAGGTGCGCAGCGGCGCCTCCTACCTGTCGCAACATGCCATGAGCTGCCACTTCGGTCTCGGTGCCGCGGCACGGGTCGACGGCCTCCGCGTGCGCTGGAACGACGGCCGCGCGAAGCTCTACCGCGATGTGCCGGCGAGCCATCGTCTCCGGCTCGTCGCCGGCGGCTGAGCCGATGCGTCCGCGTTGGGCCTCGCTGCCGCTCGCCGCGGCGCTCGCCTGCACGCCGGCGGTGGGCCGCCCGGCGCCGAGCGTGAGGGTCGCCACGCACGTCGGCGGGGTGCCAGGCCCTGCCGCGCGGGACGTGGAATCGCCCTATGAGGCGCAGCGCGTCGCGCTACCGCGTGACGCGGCGCAGCGCTTCCGCATCGAGGACGACCCCGATCGCCCCCTGCTCGCTTCTGTCTACTCCCTTCCGTCCACGCTCGTCGACGGCGGCGAGGCGGAGGCGATGCTGGCCGCGGTGCGGGCCGCCGACCCGCGGCGGGAGATCCTGGTGCTCGTCGACGCGGCCATGGAGGCGAGGCTCGCCCCGCTCGCCGCGCGGCTGCGGTTGCGCCTGCTCCTGGCCCGCGGCGGACCCTACTCTCCCTGGCCGCGGGATCCCTTCAGCTTTGCCCGCGCCAGCGAGGGCAGCGTGCGCCTGATCGTGCGCCCCAACCTGCAGCCGGGACGCGAGGCGGACGCCGACCTCGGCCCCGAGCTGGCGCGCGACCTGCCCCCGGACCTCGACCGCGCCTGGGGAGGCGTGCGCTGGGCCCGCGCCGCGGTGCCGTTTCACAACGGCCAGGTACTGCTCACTCGCGACGCCGCCTGGGTGACGCTGCACACCTTCGAGCCCCGCGCCCTCGAGCTCCTCGGGCTCCCCCGCGTACCGGTGGAGAGCTTCTACACCGCCGCCGGCATCGAGGCCTACGTCGGCGCCGTGCGGCGTGCCGCCGGCGAGCTGGCGGAGCTCTACGGGCGCCCCGTACGCTTCGTGCACCCGTTGCCGGAAGCGGCCCCCGACCGGCCTCTGGAGGGGCGCGAGCAGCTGTGGCGCCTCGGCGGCGGAGCGGGCTACGACCTCGACTCGCTGGTCGCGCTGCTGCCCGGTCCCGGCCGCGGCTCGGCCCTCGTCGCCGACCTCACCCTGGGTGGCCGGTTGCTCGCCGCCCTCACGCCGCCCGAATGGCGTGCATTCGCGAACGATTACGGGCTGGCTCCCGACGGGCTGCCGGCGGCGATGACGGCGGCAAGCGGCTCGGCGCGCGGACGTGCCCTCGCCGGCTTCCTCGACCTGGTGGCCGCGCACCTCCAGGGGCTGGGCTTCCGGGTCCGCCGGCTGCCGCTGCTCGTGGCACCGGTGCCCGGGAGGGGAGAGCCGGTGGACCCGCTGCGTGACGACTTCCTCGTCACCTGGGCCAACGTGGTGGTGGAGCGAAGGGCCGACGGGGCGCGTGCCGAAGGGTTCTCGGGGCTCCTGCCCGCCGGCGACCGTCTCGCCGCCGAGGCGTTCGCCGCCGCCGGCGTTCACCTCGACCTGCTGCCCCCGCTGCTCGGCAGCGTGGAGCGCAACGGCGGCTACCGCTGCGCCTCCAACCACCTGCGAGCGTCCGACTGACGGGTGATGGCCCCTGCGGCATCCCGCGTGGAGCTGGGGCGCACGGGGCGCGAGGTCGAGGCGATCAGGGCCGGCTGGCGGTCGCGGCACGCAGCCGGGCGAGCGCCGCCGCGGCGTCGTCGGGTCGACCGGCGCCGCGCAGGGCCTGCACCAGAGCCTGCCACGCAGGAGCGTCGTCCGGGGCGAGCCGGGTCGCCGCCTCGAGCACCGTCACCGCCTCGGCCCACCGCTGTCCGGCGAGGAGGGCTCGACCCCAGGTGAGCGCCAGCTTCGCCAGCACCGAGCGTGGGGCGTCGGCGGCCAGCGGGTCGGCCTGGATGCGGGAGGCGAAGGGTGTGACGGTGGCGATCACTCCCGCGGGGTCGCCCGCCTGCTCGTGGGCGCGAGCCAGCAGCAAACCCAGCTCGAGGTCGCCGTCGACGTGGCCGTCGAGCAGCGCCGACGCGGCGTCCGCCTTGCCGACCTCGAGCCAGGCCTCGCCGAGGTTGCGCCGCACCTCCCGCGCCACCTGTGCCGGCGGCGCGGCGGCGAGCGGCTCGAGGGCGGCAATGGCCTGATACGGCTGGCCTCGCAGCAGAGCCAGGCGGGCGCCGAGGACGTGGGCCTCGGCGAGCTCGGCCGGCAGCGGCCGTAGGAGCTTCTCCGCGGCGTCCGGCTGTCCGAGCTCGAGAGCGCAATAGGTGGCAGCGACGCGGACCTCCCGATCCTCGGGGTGCGCCGCGAGGTACGGCCTCAAGAGGCCGCAGGCCTCTTCCATGTTGCCGGCACTCCCGACCTGGAAGCCCAGGGCGCGCGCGGCGGCGGAGGTGGGATCGGCGGCCGCGGCGCGGCGCAGATAGGTGTTGGCCTTGGCCTCGTCGCCGAGCGCGGCGGCGGCGCGGGCGGCCTGGAACAGCAGCGGGGCGCCGGCCTCGGCGGTGGCGGCGACCGGAGCCAGCACCGCGGCGGCCTCCGCCTCGCGGCCGAGCTCGAGGTAGGCGGCGGCGAGCAGGGTGCGCAGGGGCGGCTCGGGCTTGGCGCCGGCAAACGGCGCCAGGAGAGTGACGACACCGGTGTAGTCGTGTGCCGCGAAGAGTTCCCTGCCGTGGTTGAATGCAGCAAGCTGCGGTGAGGGCGAACCCTCCGCGCGCAGCGCGCCGGACAGCAACAGCAGCACCGGCAGCAGCAGCTTCGATGGGCTGAGGTGAGGCAACGGATCGGTCCCTGAGGCGGGTCGCAATGGTAGCAGCCGGCAATGGCAGGACCCGCCTGCGGAGGTGCACGCCGCGGTCGCCGAGCAGCGATCGGCGGCAACGTTACAATCGGTCTTTCAACGAGGAACAGACGATCATGCTCAAGCCCGCGTCCCTGCTCGCCCTCACCGTCGGCCTCCTGTGCACGACCTCCGCGTCGGCGGCGCCGGCGCCCCCCGACCAGGCCGCCGCGCCCGCTGCCACCGCGGCCGCGGGTGGGACCACTATCCTCCACATTCCGCCCCAGGACGTCGGAGTGGAGACGCTCGAGGGGCGTGCGCTCGCCGAGCACACCGCGCTGAAGCAGCTGCAGGCACCGATCGACTTCCGCTTCACCGACCGCCTGCCGGAGAGCGGGATCACCTTCGAGAACCACGTCGTCGATGACGCGGCCAAGACCTACAAGGCGGCCCACTACGACCACGGCAACGGTGTGGCCGCCGCGGATGTCGACGGCGATGGCCGCCTCGACCTCTACTTCACCAGCCAGATGGGGGGAGACGAGCTGTGGATGAACGAGGGTGGGGGGCACTTCCGCAACGCCACCCAGGCGGCGGGAGTGGGCGTGCCGGGGCGCGTCTCGGTCACCGCGACCTTCGCCGACATCGACAACGACGGTGACGAAGACCTCTACGTGACCACCGTGCGCACGGGAAACGTGCTGTTCGAGAACGACGGCCACGGCCATTTCAAGGACATCTCGCACCAGGCGGGCGTCGACTACGTGGGGCACTCCTCGGCGGCCGTCTTCTTCGACTACGACGGCGACGGTCTCCTCGACCTGCTCCTCGTCAACGTCGGCAAGTACACCACCGAGGAGCGCGGCCGGGGCGGCTTCTACATCGCCTACGAGGACGCCTTCAGCGGCCACCAGCATCCCGAGCGCACCGAGTACAGCGTGCTCTACCACAACCTCGGTGGCAACAAGTTCAAGGACGTCTCGGTGGAGGCCGGCCTGCACGACGGCTCGTGGAGCGGCGATGCCATGGTCACCGACTTCAACAAGGACGGCAAGCCCGACATCTACCTGCTCGACATGCAGGGCGACAACCACTACTACGAGAACCAGGGTGGTCACTTCGTCGACCGCACCGCCACCGTGTTCCCCAAGACGCCGTGGGGCGCGATGGGCGCCAAGGCCTTCGACTTCGACGACGATGGCGACCTCGACCTGCTGATCACCGACATGCACTCGGACATGGTCAAGGAGATGGCCCCCGAGGACGAGCGCATCAAGCTGGTCTTCCAGGGCGCCGAGAAGTTCTTCACCGATCCCGAGAACAACATCTTCGGCAACGCCTTCTTCGTCAACAACGGCGACGGCAGCTTCCACGAGGCGTCGATGGAGCTGGGGCTGGAGAACTACTGGCCCTGGGGGGTGAGCGTCGGCGACCTCAACGCCGACGGCTACGCCGACGTGCTGATCACCTCCAGCATGAACTTCCCCTATCGGTACGGCGTCAACTCGCTGCTCATCAACAACCGCGGCAAGGGGTTCCTCGACGCCGAGATGACGCTCGGCATCGAGCCGCGGCGTGACCACCGCACCAACAAGGAGTGGTTCACGCTCGACTGCTCGGGAGCCGACAAGGCACACCGTCTGTGCGCCGGGCGCACCGGCACGGTGGCGGTCTACGCCAGCGTCGGCAGCCGATCCTCGGTGATCTTCGACCTCGACGGCGACGGGGATCTCGACATCGTCACCAACGAGTTCAACGACCGTCCACAGGTGCTGGTCAGCGACCTCGCGCAGCGGCGGCCGCTGAGCTGGGTCGAGGTGCGGCTGATCGGCACCCGCAGCAACCGCGACGGCATCGGTGCGGAGGTGACGGTGCATGCCGACGGCCGCTCCTTCATGCAAATGATGGATGGCGCCACCGGCTATCTGTCGCACAGCGTCATGCCGCTCTACTTCGGGCTCGACCGCGCCACCACCATCGACAGCATCGAGGTGCGCTGGCCGTCGGGCGCCCACCAGACGGTGCCCGGACCGATTGTGCCGGGGCGCACCGTCGAGGTGCGCGAGGTGGCGACCCCCACGGCCGATCGCAAGTGAGGCGCGGCGCTCCGTTGCGGCTGTCGCTCGGCGTGCTGGCGATCGCCGCGGCGACGCTGGGCGCCGGGCCGCTGCCGGCGCCGGGGGGGGCGCCCTGGTTCGAGGAGCGGGCGCAGGAGCTGGGCGTAGGCTTCGTGCATCACAGCGGCCGCGCGGGGCGTTACCTCATGCCCGAGATCATGGGCCCGGGAGTGGCGATGCTCGACGCCGACGGCGACGGCGACCTCGACCTCTTCTTCGTGCAGGGGGGGGAGCTGGTGCCCGGCGGCGCCGCCTCGACGGGCCATCGCCTGTTCCGCAACCAGCTCGTCGAGACCGGCCGCCTCCACTTCGTCGACGTCACTGCCACCAGTGGGCTGCGGCCGTGCGCCTACGGCATGGGGGTGGCGGCTGGTGACTATGACAACGACGGCCGCACCGACCTCTACGTTACCTGCGTGGGCTCCAACCAGCTCTGGCACAACGAGGGACCCGACGCCGCCGGCAACCCGCGCTTCCGCGAGGTGACGGCGGCGGCGGGTGCCGACGATCCGCGCTGGAGCATCGCCGCGACCTTCTTCGACTACGACCGCGACGGCTGGCTCGATCTCTACGTCGGCAACTACCTGCGCTTCTCGCCGCAGGGCTACCAGCCCTGCCGCACACGCGCCGGCGAGCCGGACTACTGCGGTCCGGTGCCCAGCGATGCCGTGCCTGGCCGGCTGCTGCACAACCGCCGCGACGGCACCTTCGAGGACGTCACCGTGCGCTCCGGGCTCGCCGCGCGCTTCGGGCCGGGGCTGGGCGCCATCGCCCTCGACCTCGACGGCGACGGCTGGCTCGATCTGTACGTGGCCAACGACAAGACCGAGAACCAGCTGTGGATCAACGGCCACGATGGCACCTTCCACGACGAGGCGGTGGTGAGCGGCTGCGCGCTCTCCGGTGAGGGGCAACCGCAGGCGAGCATGGGGGTGGACGCGGGCGACTACGACGGCGACGGCGACCTCGACCTGGCGATCACCGACCTCACGGGCGAGGGCATCGCCCTCTACCGCAATGGCGGCGGTTTCTGCGAGGACGTGTCGATCGGCAGCGGCCTGCGGGCGCTGTCGATGGCCACCACGGGCTTCGGTGCCGCCTGGCTCGACGTCGACGGCGACGGCTGGCTCGACCTGCTGGCGGTCAACGGCGCCATCAAGGCCATCGACGAGCAGCGGCGCGGCGGCGACGCCCTGCCCCTGCGGCAGCCCCGGCAGCTCTTCCGCAACCTCGGGAATGGCCGCTTCGAGGACGCCGGCGCCCGCGGCGGGGCAGCGTTCCTGCTTCCTGAGGTGAGCCGCGGCGCGGCCTTCGGCGACCTCGACGACGACGGCGACACCGACGTCGTGGTGGCCACCGTCGACGGTCCGGCGCGCGTCTTCCTCGAGCGGGGGGCGCCCGCTCGCCGGTGGCTCGGCCTGCGGCTGGTCACCGGCGGTGGTCGCGACGCCCTGGGCGCCCTGGTCACCCTCGAGCGCCAGGGCCGCGCACCCCTGGTCCGCTCCTGCCGCGCCGACGGCAGCTACGCCTCGGCGAACGACCCCCGGGTCCTCTTCGGCCTCGGCGAGGCGCCCGATGTCCGCCGCCTGCTGGTGCGCTGGCCGAGCGGCCGCAGCGAGGCCTTCGGCGCCGCGGCGCTCGACAGGTACACGACGCTGACCGAGGGGAGCGGCCGGGCTCCTTGAGTCGGAAGCCGCCAGCGCTTCTATGGCTCGCGGCGACGCTGGCGGCGGCGCTGGCGTGGGGCCAGGCCGCGACTCCAGAGATCGAGCCGGTGCCGTTCCCCGACACCGCGCAGATGGAGCCGGCGGTGCGCGAGCAGCTGGAGGCCGCGCGCCGTGAGGTCCTCGCCACCCCCTCGGCGGCGGCGTTCGGGCGCTGCGGCTCGGTGTACCTGGTCTATGACCTGTCCGGGCCCGCCGCCGCCTGCCTGCGCAACGCGCAGCGGCTGGACCCGCGAGAGCCGCGCTGGCCCTACCTCCTGGCCGAGCTGCACGAGCGACGCGGCGAGATCGCCGCGGCACGCGCCGCCCTCGTGCAGTCGCAGGCGTTGGCACCGCGAGAGCCGGCCCCCCTGCTGCACCTGGGGGAGACCGCGCTCGCGGAGGGGGATCTGGCGGCCGCGCGCTCCGCCTTCACCGCCGCCCGCGAGCTGCCGGGGGCGAAGGCGGCGGCCGCCTACGGGCTCGGCCGCGTGGCGCTGCAAGCGGGGGACGCGCCGGCGGCGGCGACCCTGCTGCGCGAGGCTCTGGCGCTCGCGCCGCAGGCGGGCGCGGTGCGCTACTCGCTGGCGATGGCGCTGCGCCGGCAGGGGCGAGTCGAGGAGGCGCGGGCGTTGCTGGCGGAGGAGGGACGCGAGCCGCCCGCGTTTCCCGATCCCTGGGGAACGGAGCTGCTCGCCCTGGACCTCGGGGTCCGTGGCCACGTGGCGCGCGGCACCGAGCTGCTCGCCGCCGGGCGCTTCGACCAGGCCGAGGCGGAGCTCGCCCAGGCGGTGGCGGCCCAACCGGAGCACCCCACGGCGTGGCAGAACCTCGCCGTCGCCCGCGAGCGGCTGGGCGACCTCGCCGGCGCCCGGCGCGCCTACGAGCGGGCCATCGAGCTGCAGCCCGCGGCGCCCCAGCCGCAGGCCAACCTGGGCGCGCTGCTGCTTCGCCAGGGCGAGGCCGAGCTCGGCATCCAGTGGCTCGAGAAGGCTCTCGCGCTCGCCCCCGATGCCCCCGGCGTACAGTTCAATCTCGCCCTGGCGCTCCTCCAGCGCGGCGACGCCGCGAGGGCGCTGTCGCTGCTCGACGCCGTGCTGCGTCGCCAGCCCGACGACCTCGAGGCCCGGCACTACCACGCCCTGGCGTTGATGGCGTCGGGCCGAGCTGCCGATGCGGTCGCCGAGTTTCGCCAGGTGATCGCGGCGGCGCCCGGCGAGGCGGCGCCGCGCCTGGCGGAGGCGCAGGCCTTGTTGCTCGGCGGTGACGAGTCGCTGGCGCGCCAGCGACTCGAGGAGGCCCACGCCGCGCTGCCCCAGCAGGAGGCGATCACCCTCCGCCTGGTGGAGGTGCTGGCCGCTGCCGGGACCCCGGCCGTGCGCGACGGGCGGCGCGCCTGGGAGCTGGCGGCCGAGCTGGTGGCGCACGGCTCGACGGTCGCGCGGGAGGAGGCCGCGGCGATGGCGCTCGCTGAGCTCGGCCGGTTCCAGGAGGCGCTCGGGCACCAGAGCCAGGCGCTGGCTCTCGCTGGCAAGGCAGGTGCCGACACCGCTCTCCTCCGGCGCCGCCTGAGCGCGTACGAGCAGGGCAAGCCGCTGCGCGAGCCCTGGCGTCGGGCCGCTTCCGTGGCGGCGACCCGCGGCGGCGCGGCGAGTTGACACCCGCCGGAACCGCTTGCTACTCTCGGTCCCCCTCGGCGGCACCCGATGTGTCGACAGCTCTCGAACCTGCACGGGTGGCCGGGGGATCCGGAGGGGCAACCTCAGGCGAGCCCCGATGGCGCTGGAGCGGACGCCACCAACGGGCGGCCGCGGACCGACAGGCCCGTAGCTCAGCTGGTTAGAGCGCTACGTTGACATCGTAGAGGTCAGCGGTTCGAATCCGCTCGGGCCTACCACCAGAGCGCCGTCGCACCGAGGGCGAGAGACAGGGAGTGACGCAACCGCGATTCGAATGGCTTCATCCAGGCGCTTAGCTCAGCTGGTTAGAGCGCTACCTTCACACGGTAGAGGTCGGCGGTTCGAGTCCGCCAGCGCCTACCACGCCCGCCCCACCCCCCGTTGATCAGCCTCGCCTCCGCTCCGGCGCCGACGCCCGTGTCTTCTCCGCTCGCCAACCGTTCGGCTAGCCGCTTCGCCCCTACGCTCATGCGCTCATGGTGACCGCCTCCGCGACCCTCGAGATCGTCCTCCCGGACGGCTCGGTGCGCACGGTCGAGGCAGGGACGACGCCGCTGGCGGTGGCGCGCGACATCGGGCCGCGTCTCGCCAAGGACGCCGTCGGCGCCCTCCTCGATGGCGAACCCCTCGACCTGCGCCAGCCCCTCGCCCGCGGCGGGCGGCTGGAGATCGTCACTCCCAAGAGCGGGCGCGCCGGCGACTTCATCCGCCACAGCGCCGAGCACGTCCTCGCCGACGCCGTCAAGCGGCTCTTCCCCGCGGTCGAGATCGACGCCGGGCGCAAGGACCACAGCGAGAAGTACCAGTACGACTTCCGCATCGGCCGCCCGTTCACGCCCGAGGACCTGGCGCGTATCGAGGAGCAGATGCGCACGATCCTCGGCGAGGACAGCTCCTTCGAGCGTGTCGAGGTGTCGCGCGCCGAAGCCAAGCGCCTGTTCGCCGAGATGGGCGAGAGGCTCAAGGTGGAGCGGCTCGACGACATCCCGGAGGGGGAGACCATCACCCTCTTCCGGCACGGGGGCTTCACCGACCTCTGCCGCGGCCCGCACGTGCAGCGGGCGTCGCAGATCGGCGCCGTCAAGCTGCTCGAGGCCTCCGGCGTGCACCTGCGCGGCGACGAGTCGGCAGAGATGCTGCAACGCATCTACGGCACCGCCTTCGCCACCCCCGCCGAGCTCGAGGCCTACCTGCACACCGTCGAGGAGGCGCGCGCGCGCGATCACCGCCGCCTCGGCCCCGAGCTCGACCTCTTCAGCTTCAACCCGCTGGCGCCGGCGATGCCCTTCTTCCACCCCAAGGGGGCGTTCGTCTACAACCGCCTGATGGCATTCGTGCGCGAGCTGCAGGGCAGCAACGGTTACGGCGAGGTGGTGACGCCGCAGATCCTCGACGTCGAGCTCTGGCACACCTCCGGCCACTACGCCAACTACCGCGACGCCATGTTCTTCACCGAGGCGGACGAGCGGCAGATGGCGGTCAAGCCGATGAACTGCCCGGGACACTGCCTGATCTTTGCCACCCGCCTGCGCAGCTACCGCGACCTGCCGATCCGCTACGCCGACTTCGGGCGGCTGCACCGCTACGAGAAGAGCGGCGTGACGTCGGGCCTCACCCGCGTGCGCAGCTTCAGCCAGGACGACGCCCATGTCTTCTGCACCGAGGAGCAGATCGGCCAGGAGATGGCGACTGGCGCGCGGATGATCCTCGAGATCTACCGCACCATGGGCTTCGCCGACGTCAAGATCGAGCTGTCGACACGGCCCGAGAAGTCGATCGGCAGCGCCGAGCAGTGGGAGCACGCCGAGAGCACGCTGAAGGCGGTGCTCGAGTCGCTCCCCGGCATCGAAGGCAAGTACGCCATCCACGCCGGCGACGGCGCCTTCTACGGGCCGAAGATCGACTTCCAGGTGAGCGACGCGCTCGGCCGCTGGTGGCAGCTCGGCACCTTGCAGCTCGACTACCAGCTGCCGCAGCGCTTCGACCTCAAGTACGTGGGCGCCGACGGCGGCGAGCATCGCCCGGTGATGATCCACCGCGCCATGCTGGGGTCGATCGAGCGCTTCCTCGGCATCCTCATCGAGCACACCGCGGGAGCCTTCCCGGTCTGGCTGGCGCCGCTGCAGGCGGTGGTGCTGCCGGTGTCGGAGAAGGTGCACCACTACGCGGCGACGGTGTACGAGGAGCTGGCGCACGCCGGCGTGCGCGTCGAGCTCGATGCGCGCAGCGAGAAGCTCGGCTACAAGATCCGCGAGGCGCAGCTCCACAAGGTGCCCTACATGCTGGTGGTGGGGGCGCGCGAGGCCGAAGGGGGGACGGTCGCGGTGCGGTTACGCCACGGCGAGGACCTCGGTGCCATGCCGGTCGCTGCGGTGGCGGCCCGCATCTGCGAGCGCGAGCGCTCGCGCGGCCTGGAGCTCTGACGGAGATCGGTCAATTGCAGCGGGCAGCCGGGTGGCCCGCGCCAACGGAGGAACGACCCTGTCCATCGACAAGAAGACGCGCATGAACCGACAGATCCGCGCCCGCGAGGTGCGGCTCATCGACGACGAGGGCAACCAGCTCGGCATCGTCGAGATCCGGGAAGCCCAGAAGATCGCCGACGAGCGCGGTCTCGACCTGGTGGAGGTGGCGCCCAACGCCAACCCGCCGGTCTGCCGGGTCATGGACTTCGGCAAGTATCTGTACCAGGAGAAGAAGCGGGCCCAGGAAGCGAAGAAGAAGCAGCACATCTTCCAGGTCAAGGAAGTCAAGTTCCGGCCCATGATCGACCCCCACGACTACACCGTGAAGCTCAAGCGGCTGCTGCGCTTCCTCGACGAGGGGGACAAGGTCAAGGCCACCGTACAGTTCCGCGGCCGCGAGATGGCTCGCATGGACCTCGGCTACTCGCTGCTCAAGCGCCTGGAGGCGGACATCGCCGAGCATGGGGTGATAGAATCCAGCCCTGAGCGCGCGGGCAATCGCGTGCACCAGATCTTTGCGCCTCCGCGCAAGGGCACGGCTGCTGCCAAGAAAGGCGAGGCTCCGCGCCCGGAGGCACCCAAGAACCCACGGGGCGAGGCCGCGGCCAGCCCCGACGTCGTGTAGCGGACGCCCGGCGGCGGACCTCCGCAGCAGCACGAACGGCAGCAGCAGGCACAGGATCCCGAGCATGCCCAAGATGAAGTCCCATCGCGGCGCCCGCAAGCGCTTCAAGGTCACCGCCAGCGGCAAGGTGCTGCGCGGTCACTCGATGCACAGCCACATCCTCACCAAGAAGAGCACCAAGCGGAAGCGGAAGCTGCGTCACGTGACCACCGTCAAGGGGAAGTTCGCCGGCAACCTGCGTCCCATGCTGATGGCCTAGCGGCCAGCGGCAACGCCGTAGCTGGAACGAACCTGTCCAGCGCGGCAACCAGCCGGCCCGGGTGCCGGCCCTACCCACGAAACGAGGTTCACGATGGCACGCGTCAAGCGCGGATCGCACCGCAAGGAGCGGCGCAGCAAGGTCCTCAAGCAGTCGAAGGGCTACTTCGGCAACAAGGGCAACGCCTACCGCATCGCCAAGCAGGCGGTCGACAAGTCGGGCGTCAACGCCTACCGGGATCGGCGTCTCAAGAAGCGGGACTTCCGCTCGCTCTGGATCATCCGCATCAACGCCGCCGCCCGTTTGCACGGGCTCTCCTACAACCGCCTCATCGAGGGGCTCAAGAAGGCCGGCTCGGAGGTCAACCGCAAGATGCTCGCGGAGCTGGCCGTGCACGACGCCGCCGCCTTCGGCGAGATCGTGCAGTCGGCCAGGGCCGCCCTCGACAAGACCGCGGCCTAGGCGGGGTGGGCAGCGCCGTGGACGGCGGCTCCGCGCCCTCTCCCCGGCCGGCCGGCGAGCCGCTGGGCGCAGTGGGTGAGCTCGAGCGGCTGCGGGACCGCTTCGAGGTGGAGGCGGCTGCGGTGGCCGACCGCGCCTCCTGGGAGGCGCTGCGCCTCGCCTGGCTGGGACGCAAGCAGGGTGTCGTGCGCGACCTGCTCGCCCGCATCGGTGAGGTGCCGGCGGCGGAGCGTAGGGCCTTCGGTGCCGCGGTCAACGGACTGCGCGAGGCGGTGGAGGGGAGGCTCGCGGCGCTCGACGTCGATCTCGCCGAGCGCGAGCGACGCGAGAAGCTCGAGCGCGAACGGGTCGACGTCACGCTGCCGGGGCGTCGTCCGCGGCTGGGCCGCCTGCACCCGGTGACGCGGGTCGAGCGCGAGATCGAGGAGATCTTCGCCGAGCTGGGGTACAGCGTCGCCGAGGGCCCCGAGGTGGAGGACGAGCTCCACAACTTCGAGGCCCTCAACATGCCCCCCGACCACCCGGCGCGTGACACCCAGGACACCTTCTTCGTCGAGGGTGGCTGGGTGCTGCGCACCCACACCTCGCCGGTGCAGATCCGCACCATGATGGCGCGCAAGCCCCCCATCCGCGTCATCTGCCCGGGGCGGGTGTTCCGTTTCGACAACGACCTGCGCCACTCTCCGATGTTCCACCAGGTCGAGGGGCTGGCGGTGGCGGAGGGGATCACCTTCGGACACCTCAAGGGCACCCTCGACGCGTTCTGCAAGCGGCTCTTCTCGGCCTCCACCGAGGTGCGGCTGCGCCCTTCGTACTTCCCCTTCACCGAGCCGTCGGCGGAGGTCGACGTCACCTGCGCCGCCTGTGGCGGCAGCGGCTGTCCGACCTGCTCGCACACCGGCTGGATGGAGATCCTCGGCTGCGGCATGGTCGACCCACGCGTGCTGCGCAACTGTGGCATCGACCCGGCGGTCTACAGCGGCTTCGCCTTCGGCCTCGGCCTCGACCGCGTGGCGATGATCCGCTACGGCATCCCCAACATCCGGCTGCTCTTCGAGAACGACGAGCGACTGCTGCGGCAGGTCGACTAGATGACCCGCCAGCGAAGCCGCCACACCCGGCTCCACCCGAGGTCGGGAGGGCCCCCGCTCTCGCGCGGCGAACGGAGGCAGTCGAGGTGAGGTTCTCGCTCGACTGGCTGCGCGAGCTGGCGCCGGTGCCGGCGGAGGTAGGGGTACGAGAGGTCGCCGACCGGCTCACCGCCGCCGGGTTCCACGTCGAGGGGGTGGAGGAGGCCGAGGGGGAGACCGTGCTCGACGTCGACGTCACCACCAACAGGGTCGACGCCATGTGCCACCTGGGCCTCGCCCGGGAGCTGGCGGCCGTGTTCGGCGTGAGCCTGCGCGAGCCGGAGGCCGCCAGCGTGGCCAGCAGCGCCAGCGACGACGCCGGGCCCACGGCGAGTGCGGCGAGCGCCTTGCCGGCGATCGACATCGAGGCATCGACGCTGTGCCGTCGCTACGTCGGGCTGGTGGTGCGTGGGGTGAGGGTGGGACCCTCGCCGCAGTGGCTGCGCCGCCGGCTGCTGGCGCTCGGGCTGCGGCCTATCAACAACGTCGTCGACGCCACCAACTACGTGCTGTGGGAGCGAGGCCAGCCGCTGCACGCCTTCGACCTTGCCACGCTGCGCGGGCCTCGGGTGGTGATCCGCGAGGCGCGTGCCGGCGAGACGCTGGTCACCCTCGACGGCGAGCAACGCCGGCTCGCCGCCGGCTTGCTGGTGATCGCCGACGCCGAGCGGCCGATCGGGCTGGCAGGCGTGATGGGCGGGCAGGAGACCGAGGTCGGCGACGCCACGCACGACGTGCTGCTCGAGAGCGCGTGGTTCGACCCCAGGGAGGTGCGGCGGACCGCCCGCCAGCTGGGGATGCACACCGACGCCTCGCACCGCTTCGAGCGTGGCGTCGACCCCGACGGGCAGCTGGTGGCGGCCTGTCGCGCCGCGGCGCTGATCGTGGAGCTGGGCGGGGGCGAGATCGTCGAGCCGCCGGCGGACGTCGCCGGGGAGCGCCTGCCGCCACCGGCCGGGATCGGCCTCTCCCACGCTCGTCTGGAACGCTTCGCCGGTGGCGAGATCCCGCCCGCCGAGGTCGAGCGGCTGCTCGCCGCCGTCGGCTTCACGCCGGCGGCGGCCGGCGAGGGCGAGTGGCGGGTAGGGGTGCCCTCCTGGCGGCGCTTCGACGTGCTCGAGGAGGCGGACCTCTTCGAGGAGGTGCTGCGCCTCCACGGCTTCGACCGCATCGCGGCGGCGCTGCCGGCGATCGCCGGCCCCGATGCTCCCGAGCTGGCAAGCCACCGCCTGCGCCGCGTCCTGCGCCACCAGCTGGCGAGCAGCGGCCTCGCCGAAGCCATCGTGTGGGCCTTCTACGGCGAGGCCGAGGACGCCCGCTTCGAGGCCTTCGGCGCCCCGGGGCCAGCGCTCGCGCTGCTCAACCCACTCTCCGAGCGCTACTCCCGCATGCGGCGTTCGCTGCTGCCGGGCCTGCTCGAGTCCGCCTCGTTCAACCGCCGTCATGGCGTGCCCGCGGTGCGGCTGTTCGAGGTCGGTCACGTCTTCTGGAGGGCCGCTGACGGGACGCCGCGCGAGGCGGAGCACCTGGCGCTCATCGCCGGTGGCCGCGAGGGCTCCCCTTGGCGGCGCACCGTGGAGCTCGACCTCTTCGACCTCAAGGGCGCGGTCGAGGTCCTCGGCACCGCTCTCGGCCGCGAGCTGGAGGCCCGGCCGGACGACGTCCACGGTCTCCTTCCCGGCCGCGCCGCCCGCCTCCACCTCGCCGGCGCGGAGGGGACGCCGGTGGGTATCCTCGGCCAGGTCGACGAGCCCGACGACGGCTTTGCGCTGTTCGTCGCTGAGCTGGCGACGGCGCCCTTCGTGCCCCTGCCGGCGGCCTCGTCGGTGCGGCTGCCCTCGCGCTTTCCGGCCGTGCAGGTCGACCTCACGTTCACCCACGGCCTCGAGGTGCCGTGGGCGGCGATCGACGCCGCCATCGAGCAGGCACGGCCGGCGGAGCTGGTGAGCTTCGGGCTGGAGAATCGCTACCAGGGCCCCGGGGTGCCGGCGGGGGCGGTCAACACCACCATCCACTTCACCTACAACGCCGTCGACCGCTCGCTCACCCAGGACGAGGTCAATGCCAGCCAGGTCGCCCTCGCCGCCCTGCTGCGGGAGCGCCTGGGGTGGAGGGCGCCGTGACTCGCCAGCCTCCCGCATCGGGTACGCTTCCCGGCATGGAGCCACCATCCGGCACCCAGCCTGCGGCGACGACGGCCGGCGAATCGGCCTCCTCCTCGCCCTGGCTGGCGGAGCTCGAGGAGCGGGTGCGCCAGGCGGTGGCGGAGATCGGCCGCCTGCGCCAGGAGAACCGTCGCCTCGACCGCGAGCTGACCAAGCTGAGGAAGGCGGGGGGCGACGGCGCCGCGGCCTGGGAGCGCGAGCGCGGCGAGGTGCGGGAGCGAGTCGAGCGGCTGGCGCACCACCTCGAGGAGCTGCTGGCCGAGCCCGGCGCTCCGACCAGCACGGACTGACTCGCCGGCTCTGGTGGTGCTCCCGGTCGCGCCGCGATGGAGGCGCGTGGCGGCGGATTCCCGCGACCTCGCGGCGCCGCCGTCCGGGTCACAGCAGGAGGTAGCCCCACGACCCGCGCCACCAGCGGGCGAGCGAGAATGGCCGGCGGTCCCGAATAACCTCCAGGCGATGGGAGCCCGGGGCTATCGCGAGCCCCGGGAACAGCACGTCGGCGCGGAAGGAGTCGGCCGGCCTGCCGTCCACCGTCACCGTCCAGCGCGAGGCGTAGACGTCGGTGAGCACGACCCAGCCGCCCCCCGGGCTGGCGACGTCGGCGACCAGCGCATCGGGTGAGACCTCCCGCACCGAGGCGCCCCCGCCTGGCGGCCGCCACACCTCCGAGGAGCTCCGACCGAGCCGTATCGCTGTCTGCGCCGGGGCGAACGAGGGCGCCGTCACGGCCTCGATCTCCGCACGCAGTGAGGTGACGGTGACCAGGCGGTGGACGAGGATGGCGGCCGGCAGGGTGGGCCGGGTCGGCGTTGCCCGCAGCCTGAAGAGACCGCGGCGCAAGACGGGATCGGCGAGAATCCCCTGCCGTGCCAGGGCCGCTCGCGTCGAGGCATCGGGGCAGCGGCAGACGAGCGGCGTCCCCGGAGCGACGAGCTCGTCGCGGGGGCCGAGGCGGAACGGTGCGCCGCCCAGGAGGTGGCGGCGCAGGTGATTGGTCGCGATCGGTGCGACGAGACCCACCTCCGGGATGGCGGCGACGCGCGGGCGACCGCCGTGCCGCTCCCAGGCCGTGTAGAGCAACGCCATGCTGGCGGGATAGTCGAAGGACACGATCACGTCGTCGCCGGGAACGGCGTCCACGATCGCCGCCATCTCCCTCCCCCAGGGGGCGTCGGTCTGGCGTGGCAACCACGGCCCGAGAAGCGCCGGGCTGATCGCCACGGCCAGGCAGAGAGCTCCCCCCAGCGCCCCAGGGAGGCGCTCGACGAGGCGTTGGGTGCCGAGGGCCAACGCCACCGCGGCCGCCAGGTGCGTGGGCAGCAGGTAGACGTCGAGGTCGGGGACGGTGTAGACGAGGGTGAAGGCCGCGCTGCCCAGCGCGAGGAGGGCGGCGAACGCCGCGCCCAGCCGGCGCCTGCCCGCCAGCAGCCCGGCGAGAGCGACGGCCAGCAGCCACCCCTCCTGGCGCCAGAGCTGCGCTGCCAGCCAGGGCAGCCGCTGCTGGAAGATGCCCGTCCAGCCCAGACGTAGCAGGTTGGCCCGGTGCTGGGCCCCACTGAGGCCGTTCCACAGCTGGGCGGCTGAATGGGCCTGCATCTCGACGTGCGAGCTCACGGGGGCGTAGCTGCGCCACACGATGTAGCTGAACGGTGCCACCGCCAGGAACAGGAACAGCGGTGTCCACGCCGCCAGGCGCCGGAACGAAGGCCAGCGGCCCGCCGCCAGCAGGAGCATCGCCGGGAAGCTGCAGACGACCGTGGGGTGGTGGGAGAGCGCCAGGCTCAGGAGCGCGCACCCGGTTACCAGCTGGGAGAGCTGGCCTCGATCTCGCCACTGCAGCATTGCCAGACCGGCGCCGGCGATGAGCAGGAGCTGCAGCGGGTAGACCTCGGCGGCAGAGGCCACGCCACGCACCGCCGGCAGGGAGCCGAAGGCAACGGCCGCGGCGAGCGCTGGCAGCCACCCGGCGCCGAGCGCCCAGGCCAGGCGCGCCACGAGACCCACCGTTGCCGCCAGACACAACGCCGAGAAGCCGTCGGCGACGGCAGCCCACGTCAGTGGCGGCAGCAGGTGGATTAGCAGGTGGAGCAGCAGGACGTAAGTGGGATAGCCGGGGGCGTGCGGGGTGCCGAGGTGGGCGCCGATGAGCTGGAACTTGGCGGTGTCGGCCATCCCCACCCAGCGATCGATGCGGGTGGCGTAGAGCGCCAGGAAGGCCGCCGCGACCCCCACCGGCACCGTCAAGGAGGCGCGGAGCCGTGCCGGCGCTGTCGCTGTCGTCAGCTTTGCCATCGGGCCGGAGCATCCTAGTGCTCCTGCCCCTCAGCGGGCGCAAAGGGGCCGGGAGCGGCGTGTTATAGTCCCGGCGTGCCTCAATTTGCCGGTCCGGGAACCCGGCCGGCGGGAATAGGTAGGAGCCATGGCGAGCGGCGCGGCGACGACTACCGAGGTCGAGATTTTCGGCGCCGTCTACTCGGTCCGTGGCGAGCAGGAACGCGAGTACCTCCAGGGGCTGGCGAAGACCGTAGACCGCACCATGCGGCAGGTCGCCGAGCGGGTGACCACCGTCGATGCGGCCAAAATCGCCATCCTGGCGGCGCTCAATCTGGCCGACGAACTGTTCCAGAGCCAGAGACGACAGGAAGGCGAACGGGAGAGGATCACGGAGACCGTGGTACACCTGAGTGGCGAGCTGCAGCGAGCGCTCGATGGCGAAGGTAGGTAGCCACGGTCTTGAAGAAGGCCTCGAAAACGCGACGAGCTGGAGAGTCTGCATCCCCTGCACGGTTCGTGATGGGTCCAAGCACTGTAGAACCAACACTCTTGTCCCGGGAGCCTGCATCCCGCGCGGCCCGTGCCTGCCCCGCTCGTACGGGGACGCTAACGGCTCGTGGGGAGGGCACCCACCTGGTCGAGGCCAGGTTCTAAAGCCAAGGCCCACACGGCCGGGCGGGGGATGTACGTTCCACCCGCCGCCAGGCCACCCCTCCTGACCGCCTTCCGGTCCGTCGCTGACCGGGGGTGATCGCGTGGACGTCCTGACCATCGCTGGTGCGGTCGCCATTACGGTGGCGCTCGGCCTCGTCGCTTACTGGGCGCTCTTGCGGCGCAACGCCAGGCGCATCCTCGCGCAGGCACGCCGCCAGGCGGCCAAGACGCTCGAAGAGGCGGAACGCGCGGCGAGCTCGAAGCAGCGCGAGGCGGAGCTGGCCGCCAAGGAGAAGCTGCTCCAGGCGCGCAGCGAGTTCGAGAAGATCTCGCGCAGCGAGCGCAACGACCTCGAGGCGCTGGAGCGCAAGCTGCGCGACCGCGAGGACACGGTGCTGCGCCGCGGGCAGGACCTGGAGAAGCGCGAGAAGGAGGCGACGGCGCTCGAGAAGACCGTCGCCGGCCGCGAGAGGCTGCTCGAGGCACGGGAGGGTGAGCTCGAGCGCCTGGTGGCGGAGGAACGGGAGAAGCTCGAGCACATCGCCGGCCTCACCGTGCAGCAGGCCAAGGAGGAGCTGATCCGCGGTCTCGAGAACGACGCTCGCATGGAGGCCGCCCTCCTCGTCAAGCGCATCGATGACGAGGCCCGCGAGACCGGCAACAAGCAGGCGCAGCGCATCATCGGCATGGCGGTGCAGCGCTCTGCCTCCGACTACGTCTCTGAGACCACGGTGTCGGTGGTGGTGCTCCCCTCCGACGACATGAAGGGGCGCATCATCGGCCGCGAGGGGCGCAACATCCGCGCCCTGGAAATGGCCACCGGCGTCGATCTCATCGTCGACGACACCCCCGAGGCCGTCATTCTCTCCGGCTTCGACCCCTTCCGCCGCGAGATCGCCCGGGTGGCGCTCGAGCGGCTGATCGTCGACGGCCGCATCCACCCCGCCCGCATCGAGGAGGTGGTGGAGAAGGTCAAGGCCGAGTTCGAGGAGCGCATCCAGCAGGAGGGAGAGGCGGCGTCTCTGGAGCTGAAGATCCCGCGCCTCCACCCGGAGCTCTCCAAGCTCCTGGGCAGGCTGCGTTTCCGCACCTCCTACGGCCAGAACGTGCTCAATCACTCCAAGGAGGTGGCTTGGCTCGCCGGCACCATGGCCGCCGAGCTCAAGGCCAACGTCCAGGTGGCCAAGCGGGCCGGCCTGCTGCACGACATCGGCAAGGCGGTGGACCGCGAGATGGACGGCACCCACCTCGAGATCGGCATCGACCTGTTGCGCAAGTACGGCGAGACCGAGGAGGTCGTCCACGCCATGGCCTGCCACCACGGCGACTACGACCCGCAGACCGTCGAGGCGGTGCTGGTGACGGCCTCCGACGCCCTCTCGGCGGCGCGGCCGGGGGCACGGCGGGAGATCCTCGAGACCTACGTCAAGCGGCTGGAGAAGCTCGAGGAGATCGCTGCCTCCTTCAAGGGCGTCCAGAAGTGCTTCGCCATCCAGGCCGGGCGCGAGATCCGCATCATCGTCGACAGCAAGAAGATCCCCGACGAGCAGGCGATCTGGCTGTCGCGCGACATCGCACGCAAGATCGAGGCCGATCTCACCTACCCCGGGCAGATCAAGGTCACGGTGATTCGCGAGACCCGGTCGATCGAGTACGCCAAGTGACGACACGGCGGACCCCTGGGAACCCGGCCCTCCCGGGCGAGGGGGGGCGGAGCTGTTGAGAGCGGAGCGGCAGGTCGACGCAGTCTCGTCCCGGCCGGGGGTTCGTCCAGTCCCATGATCCTGCTCTTCGTCGGCGACGTGGTCGGCAGCCCCGGGCGCCGCATCGTCAAGGATCGGCTGCTCGGCCTCGTCGACCGCCACGCCGTCGACTTCTGCGTCGTCAACGTCGAAAACGCCGCCGGCGGCTTCGGCATCACCCCGCAGGTGATGGCCGACTTCGACGGCCTGCCGATCGATTGCTACACCTCGGGCAACCACATCTGGGACAAGAAGGAGGGGCTGGCGCTGCTCGACGCCGATCCGCGCATCCTGCGGCCCGCCAACTACCCCGAGGGCAACCCCGGCCGCGGGCTCTACCTCGGCGAGACCGCGGCGGGGGTGGCGGTGGCGGTGGTCAACCTCGAGGGGCAGGTCTTCATGAAGGGGCTCGACTCCCCCTTTCGCCAGGCCGATCGGCTGTTGCAGGGCCTGCCCGCCGAGGTCAAGGTGGTGCTCGTCGACTTCCACGCCGAGGCCACCAGCGAGAAGCTGGCGCTCGGGTTCTACCTCGACGGGCGGGTGTCGGCGGTGATCGGCACGCACACCCACGTGCCGACCGCCGACGAGCGGGTGCTGCCCAAGGGCACCGCTTTCCTCTGCGACGTCGGCATGACCGGCCCCTACGAGTCGATCATCGGCTTCCAGGTGGACAGGGTGCTGCACCGCTTCCTGATGCATACTCCCTCGAGCTTCGAGGTCGCCAAGCGCGACGTTCGCCTCGCTGCGGTGCTGATCGAGGTGGACGAGGCCAGCGGTCACGCGCGGAGCATCGAGCGGCTGCTGATTCCCGACGCAGCGAGCCCATCATGAGACGAGCCAAGGCATCGGACCTCGATTCCCTGCGCCAGGCCCCCGGCCGCGCCGGGCTGTCGGTGATCATCACCACCTTCAACGAGGAGGTGAACATCGCCGATTGCATCGAGTCGGTGTTGTGGGCCGACGAGATCCTCGTCGTCGACTCCTTCTCGCGCGACCGCACCGTGGAGATCGCCCAGGGGTATCCGGTGCAGGTGCTGCAGCGCGAGTACTTCGGGTCCGCCGCGCAGAAGAACTGGGCAATCGACCGCACCACCAAGGAGTGGGTGCTGATCGTCGACGCCGACGAGCGGGTGCCGGCGCCGCTCGCCGGGGAGATCCTGCGCACCCTGGCGCAGCCGCAGGAGGTCAGCGGTTTCGCCATCCGCCGCGAGAACATCTTCATCGAGCGGGTGATGCGACACTCCGGGTGGTCGACCGACACGGTGATCCGCCTGTTCCGCCGCGACAAGGGGCGCTACCCCAACCGGCGCGTCCACGCCGATCTCGCCATCGAGGGGCCGACTCCCCTGCTCAAGCACCCCTTCGTCCACTACACCTTCCGCTCCTTCGACCAGTACTTCGACAAGTTTCTCAAGTACGCCGAGTGGGGGGCCGCCCAGGCCTTTCGCGAGGGGCGGCGGGTGGGGGTGGTGGAGATCGCCGGCCGCCCGCTGTGGCGCTTCCTTCGAACCTACGTCCTGCAGCTTGGCTTCCTCGAGGGTCTGCACGGCCTCGTGCTGTGCACGCTGCAGTCATTCGGGGTGTTCCTCAAGTACGCGCGGCTCTGGGAGTACCGCCTGCGCACCCGCCGCGGCGAGGTGATCCATCTCCCCGCCTTCGACGAGGACCCCCGCACCTGGCGGCGCCGGGAGGAGGAGGACGACGCGGGGGTGAGCCATGCGCCGAGCTGAGCTCGTCGTCGCCGTCCTGCTCCTGCTGGGGGGGCTCGGCAGCGCCCCGGCGCGAGCGGGGGAGGGGACGGCGGTGGCCGGCCTGGGCGTCTTCGGCCTGCGCCCGGGAGACGACAAGGTGGCGCTGCTCGACCTCGAGTACCGCTTCGCGCCCTGGCGCCACACCTTCGGCGTCGGCCCGGTGGTGGGCGGGGCCGCCACCGGCAAGGGCGGCGGCTACGTGCGGGCCGGTTTCCACCGCGACTTCCGCTTCGAGCGGCATTGGAGCGCCGACCTCAGCGTCGCGGCCTGCTCCTACTGGGCCGGGGACGGCAAGAAGCTGGGCCTGCCGCTGGAGTTCCGGTCCGCCATCGACGTTGCCTACCGGCTCCGCCCCGACCTGAGGCTGGGCCTGGCGCTGGCCCACCTCTCCAACGCCAGCCTCACCGACCACAACCCCGGGGTGGAGACGCTGGCGCTCACCGTCGCCTGGACCTGGTAGCGCCATCGACTCGGTGGGCGCCGCCGTCCCGGCCGGCGCGAGTCGCAGGCCGGCCTCCGGTGGCTGGGGGTGCGCCAGGGTGGCAACGGACCCCTGTGCTACGCTCGCCGCGGAGGGCGCATTCGATGGCCGTCGACCCCGAGTTGCTCGAGATCCTGGTCTGCCCCAAGAGCAAGGGCGCGCTCGAGCTCGTCGACCTGCCCGCGGAGGTGCGCCGCAGCGTCGCCGACAAGTACCGCGAGCACTTTCGCGACGAGGAGCCAGTGGTCGAGCAGGCGCTCTACTGCGCCGACTCCGGGCTGGTCTACCCCATCGTCTCCGACATCCCGATCATGCTCATCGACGAGGCGCTGCCGGCCTCGGCGATCGGCCGCTGAGCCGCTGACGGGCGGGGCGATGAGGTCGGCGGCCGGCGACGACGCGCGCGCCGCGTTCGTGGCTTGGCTCGCCGCGCTGCGCCCCGAGGTGGAGGCCACGCTCGACCGGCTGCTGCCGCCCGCGGCGTCGGCACCGGCGCGCCTGCACGAGGCGATGCGCTACAGCACCCTCGCGCCCGGCAAGCGCATCCGCCCGGCGCTCACGGTGCTCGCCGGCGAGGCCTTGGGCGCCGCCCGCGAGGCGCTCCTCCCGGCTGGGGCGGCGCTCGAGCTGATCCACACCTACAGCCTCATCCACGACGACCTGCCGGCCCTCGACGACGACGACCTGCGTCGCGGCCGGCCGACGGCGCACCGGCAGTTCGACGAGGCGACAGCGATCCTCGCCGGCGACGCCCTGCTCACGCTCGGCCTCACGCTGCTCGCCGGCGAGCCGGGCGCGGCGTCGGCGGATGCGCGGCGCCGGGCGGTGGCGCTGGTGGGGAGTGCGATCGGCACCGCCGGCATGATCGGCGGCCAGATGGAGGACCTCGCGGCCGAGCGCGAGTGGCCGGCCGCTCCGGAGGCGGCGCTCGAGCGCATCCACCGCGGCAAGACCGGGGCGCTGCTCACCGCGGCGTTGCGGCTCGGCGGCGTCCTGGCGGGCGCGACGGCCGGCGAGGACGCGGCGCTCGCCGCCCTCGGCGAGCGGGTGGGCCTGATGTTCCAGATCGCCGACGACCTCCTCGACGTCGAAGGGAGCGCCGAGCAGCTCGGCAAGAGCGCCGGCAAGGATGCCGCGGCGCGGAAGCTCACCTATCCAGGGCTCTACGGTCTCACCGAGAGCAGGCGGCGCCTCGGCGCCGTGCGTGCGGAGGCGCTGGAGTGGGCCGCGGCGCTGCCCGGGCCGGTGGTCCTGTGGACGGGACTGGTGGAGTACCTGGCGCAGCGCCGGGCTTGAAGGCTGCCAACGCCGCGGGACACGGCCCGCGGCGCGCGCGCAGCGCGGTAGCGCAGCGGCGCCGAACGCCCCGCTGCTAGCCTTCACCAATGCGGCTCGACCAGCTCCTCGTCGACACGCGGGCTCTTCCCCAGCCGCGAGCAGGCGCGACGGGCGGTGATGGCGGGGATGGTCGAGGTCGAGGGGCGCCGGGTCGACAAGCCGGGCACCGCGGTGGCGCGGACGATGCCGAGATCGGAGGTCGGTCGCGCCGCCGAGCCTTCGTCTCGCGCGCCGGCGCGCAAGCTCGCCGGCCGCTCTCGACCGCTTCGGCGTCGATCCGGCGGGCAGGGTCTGCCTCGACGTCGGCGCCTCCACCGGCGGCTTCACCGACTGCCTCCTGCAGCGCGGCGCGGCGCGCGTCTACGCCCTCGACGTCGGCTACGGGCTGCTCGACGTCCGCCTGCGCGCCGACCCCCGGGTGGTGGTGATGGAGCGGATCAACGCCCGCCACCTCGCCCGGCGACGCCCTCCCCGAGCCCTGCTCGCTGGTCACCGTCGACGTCTCCTTCATCTCGCTGCCAAGGTGGTGCCGGCGCTGCTGCCGCACCTGCGCGGCGGACGGCAGGCTGCTCGTCCTCGATCAAGCCACAGTTCGAGGCGGGTAGAGGCGCGGTGGGCAAGGGCGGTATCCTCCGCGACGAGGCGGTGCGGCGGCGGGCGATCGCACGGCGCGTCGAGGCGCTGGCCGCCCTCGGGCTCTCGCTCCTGGGTGTCATGGACTCACCGGTGGCCGGCGCCGGCGGCAACCGCGAGGGCCTGGCCTGGCTGCGCCGCGCCGCGCTGACGGTCGACGATGGCGAGGCCATAACAGACCGGCCAGTCGGCAGAGGCCGGAGAGGTCGCGATCCCCTCGATCCGGCGGGTGGGGGTGGTGGCGAAGGCCGGCAGCGACGAGGCCGATGCGCGCCGCCGCGCGAGCTGGTCGACTGGCTGCGCCGGCGCGGCCTCGAGGTGCACCTCGCCGAGACCAGCCTGCGCAGCGGCGCCGCCGGCGACGCGTCCACCCTCTTCGACCCCGCCGAGCGTACGACCTGGTGGTGGTGCTGGGGGGCGACGGCACCCTGCTGTCGGTGGCCCGCGCCCTGCCGCGCCCCGTACCCATCTTCGGCGTCAACATGGGCAGCCTCGGCTTCCTCACCGAGATCAACCGAGGCGAGCTGTACCCCGGCCTGGTGCAAGGTGCTGGACGGCGACTTCGACCATCGAGGAGCGCAGCTCTGCTCGACGTCGAGCTGCGCCGCGCCGGCGGCGAGGCCCTCACGTTCCGCGTTCTCAACGACGCGGTGATCGGCAAGAGCGCACTGGCGCGCATCATCGAGCTGACCCTCGCCGTCGACGGCAACCTGGTCGGCCGCTTCCGCTCCGATGGGCTCATCATCTCCACACCCACCGGCTCGACCGCCTACAATCTCTCCGCCGGCGGACCGATCCTCTACCCTCAGCTGCCCGTCGCGGTCATCACTCCCATCTGCCCCCACACCCTGTCGCTGCGGCCGCTCGTGGTCCCCGACACCAGTCGCATCGAGGTGACGCTGCAGACCGAACGCGAAGAGGTCTTCCTCAGCCTCGACGGCCAGGAGGGGACGAGGCTCGGCTTCCACGATCGCGTCGTCATCCGCCGCAGCGACACCATGGTGCACCTGGTGAAGGCGGCCGGCCGCACGTTTTACGAGAGCCTGCGCGGCAAGCTGCGCTGGGGGGGCTAGGTTGGCCGAGCGGGAGCCGGGAACGCCGCCGGAGCCCGCGGCCGCGGCGGCCCCCCGCCGTCGCGGTGACCGCCGGCAGGGCAGCGACCGCCGGCAAGAGGACCAGGGGCCGCCCGAGGGGGTTGCCGAGCGCCGCCGCCGCGAGCGCCGCCGCGGCGAGCGGCGGCGCCCCGGCCGGGTGCGCCGCTGGATCGTCCGCCCGCTCGCGTGGCTGCTGCTGCTCGTCGTGGTGGCGCTCGCCGCCGTCCTCTGGTACCTCTACCGGCCGGCGGTGCAGCGCCACCTGCTGGCGCGGATGATCCCGCGAGTCGAGGAGTACCTCGGTCGCGAGGTCAAGGTGGGCCAGCTCCGCTACAGCGTCTTCCCACTGTGGCTCGAGCTGCGCAACGTCAGCGTCGGTGGTCCCAACCCCGGCGACCCTCCCATCGTCACCGTGCGCCGGATCTACGTGCAGGCAGAGCTGAGCAGCCTCCGCCACCAGTCGCTGCGGCTGCAGGAGGTGCAGGCCGAAGGTGTCGACGTCTTCCTCGACCGCTTCCTCGACGGCAGCGACAACTGGCCGCGGCCGCGCCGCCGGGGCACCGGGAGCAACCGCCCGTGGGAGCTGACATCACCTCCTTCACGGTCAGCGACGGCGTCTTCCGCTACCACGACGCCGCGGTGCCGATGGCGCTCGCGGCGCACCACGTGAGCGTGGCGCTGCTGGGGATGGGGGGGACCGACCTCCAGGGGCGCGCAGTCGCGGAGGCGGTCACCGTCGAGCTGCCGCACGCGCGCCCCTACACGGCGGCGGTGACGGGGAAGGTGGCCGTCCACCGCGATGGGCTGGAGATCGTCTCCGCCCGCGCCTCCTCCCCGGAGGCCACGGTGTCGGGGCGCGGGCGGGTGCGCTGGCGCGGCGACAAGCGGGTCGACCTCAAGCTCAACGGCAGCGTCGCCGCCGACCTCTTCCAGCGGCTGGGCTACATCGACGACCAGGTGGACGGCTGGTTCCAGGTCGACGGTTCGGTGGGATGGAAGCCCGGGGTGTGGGGGTTCCGCGGCCAGGCGCGGGCATCTCGCCTGCGCGCTCTCGACTGGGAGCTCACCGGCGTCGAGGCCTCGGTGGCGGGGGATCGCAACGCGGTGTGGGCCGATGTCGACCGCGCGCACTATGCCGGCGGCGGCGTCACCGGCTGGGTGCAAGTGTCGCTTCCGCACCACGGCGGGACGGGGCCCGAGGAGCGCCGCACCCGCCTGCAGCTGCGGCTCGACGGCATCGATGCCGAGCGCTTCCTCGACGACTCGAAGATCCCGGTCGGCGACCTCGCCGCGCGCATCGCCGGCACGCTCGACTAT
Organism: Thermoanaerobaculia bacterium; assembly: GCA_963837455.1. Classification (GTDB taxonomy): domain Bacteria; phylum Acidobacteriota; class Thermoanaerobaculia; order Multivoradales; family JAIOJS01; genus DASYQD01. Next base: position 2,514,541 of record CAWINM010000001.1, read on the forward strand.
CGCTTCACCGAGGCGGACTGGCGACACGGGCAAGGGTGGGGGGAGATGCACGTCAACGCCGACCCGGGCCAGGGGCACGGGCTGGCGGTGGGCGGCACGGTGCCGCTGGTCATCGACCGCGGCGTGGTGAGCAGCCAGGCGGTGCGGCTCACCGCGCCCGGTCAGGAGATCAGCGGGGCGTCCCGTTTCGAGCTCCCCGGCCAGACCGGCAGCATCGACTACCACGTGCAGAGCGAGGACCTCGGACCGCTGGCGGACGCGCTGCCCGTCGCGCCGGCCCTCGATGGTGGTGCGCCGTTGTGGCTGCCTACCAAGGGCAGCGGCGAAGTCGCGGGGACCTTGACCCTGGCACCTGCCCGAACCACCACCGAGCTGCACATGGTGCTCACGGCAGCCGCGGCCCGCGGCCTCGCCGCCGACCGCGCGGAGGGAACGCTGACGCTCTCCGGAAACGCCGTCGAGGCGATGCGTCTCGAGCTCGCCAAGGGTACCGGCGCGGCGCTGATCGCCGGACACATCGGATACGGCAAGGGGAGCCCTTGGACGCTCGACCTCGACGTCGCCGGCTGGCCGGTGGAGGATGCACAGCCCTGGCTGGCCTTCCCGCTGCCGGTGACCGGGCCGTTCACCGGCGGCGTCACCCTCGGCGGCGCCGGTGCCTCGAGTCGCGGCAAGGTGGCCGGCGAGGTGATGCCGGGCAGGCTGTTCGCGCTGCCGGTCGACCGCGTGCAGACCCACATGGACTGGGACGACGGGGCGCTTCGCGTCGAGCGGCTGGCCGTGGCGGCACCCGCCGGCGAGGCGACCCTCGCCGGCACCATGGCATTCCCCGGCGACGGCTTGCAGATGACGGTAGCGGCAGCCAGCCTCGACCTCGCCCGGCCGCCCTTCGCGGAGCTCCTCGGTGGTCTCGAGGGGGCGGTGTCCTTCGCCGGCACCATCGAGGGCACGCTGCAGAAGCCGGCGCTGCGCGGCGAGCTGGTGGGCGAGCACCTGCAGCTCGCTGGCCGTCAGCTGGGGGAGAACGGCCGGGCGGCCCTGCGCGTCGACTGGAGCGGTGACGCGCTGCAGGCCGACGGCTCGCTCCTCGGGCTGGTGCAACTCTCCGGCGGCGGCGCCTTCGACCTCGACCGCGCCGACCTGAGCTTCCGGCTCAGCGTCGACGAGCTGGCGGTGCTTGCCGGCTTCGCACTCGAGGGAGCGCCGGCGGTCAGCGGGCGAGCCGCCGGCACGCTGCACGTGGCCGGTCCCCTCGCCGCGCTGACGATCGGTGTCGACCTCGACCAGCTCGAGGCGACGGTGGGCGGCACCCCGCTGGTGGCGCGGGCGCCGGTGCGGCTGCGGCTCGACGACCTCGCGGGTGCGGCGCGACTGCACTTCGACTCCTTCTACGTCGGCACGCCGCAGGGGGAGAGCGAGGTGGTGGTGGCGGGCAGCGTTCCCCTCACCGCCGAGGGCACGCTCGACCTGCAGCTGCAGGGGGTGATCGAGAACGAGTGGCTCGAGCCGCTCCTCCCCGGCTTCTCGCTCACCGGCGCGAGCGACGTGCTGGCGACCGTACGCGGTACACCCGCGGCGCCGCGCGTCAACGGCCAGGCCTCGCTGCGCAGCGGCGTCTCCCTCGTCTCCGACGCCTTGCCGGAGGCGATCACCGACGTCCAGGCGGTGGCGCTCTTCTATCCCGATCGTCTGGTGATCGACAGCTTCCAGGGCAACCTCGGCGGCGGCACGCTGCAGGCCAGCGGCGCCCTGGAGTGGCCGCGCCCTGGCGAGCCGGTGTCGGCGCGCTTCCAGGTGGCGGTGCGCAAGGTGAGCCTGCACTACCCCGAGGACTGGCTGGTGCGTGGCGACGGCGACCTGGTGTGGTCGGTCTCCGGCGACGAGCAGGCGGTGCGCGGGCAGGTGGTGCTCGATCGCGCTCTCTATCTGCGCGACGTGGATCTCGGCCTGGTGCCCCTGCTGCAGAAGTTCTTTCGCAGGCAGCGGCAGGAGGTCGAGGTCGCCGACGAGGCGCTGGGCGACGTGCAGCTGAACCTGCAGGTGCAGGCGCCGGGGACGGTCCGCATCCGCAACAACCTCGCCGACGTCAAGGGAACGGCCGAGCTGACCTTCCGCGGCAGCCTGGCGCGTCCGATCCTCTTCGGTCGCGTCGAGGCCGAGCCAGGCGGCCGCCTGGTGTACTCGGACAACACCTATCGCCTCGAGCGCGGCACCCTCACCTTCGCCAACCCCTACCGCATCGAGCCGCTGCTGGACCTGGCGGCGACGACGCGGGTGGCGAGCTACGACGTGCGGCTCGCCCTCTTCGGCAACCTCGAACGGCTCAACGCCACCTTCTCCTCCGACCCGCCCCTGCCGGATCTCGAGGTGCTGTCGCTGCTCATCTCGGGCACGCCGGGACGGCTCTCCGACGAGCTCTCTCAGCTGCAGACGCAGACGCCGCAGGCGGCGGAGAACCCGGCCGCCGAGGGGCTGCTGCTCGGGCAGGCCGCGTCGCTGCTCACCCAGCGGGTGGGAAGCCTCTTCGGGTTCGACGCTTTCCGCATCGAGCCGCTGTCGCGCAGCGGTGAGTCGGTGTCCTCCGCGCGCGTCACGGTCGGCAAGCGGATCTCCCGCGCCGTCTACCTGACCTACTCCTACGACCCCTCGTCCACCGGCGGCCAGCGCTTCCAGGTGCAGTGGCAGGTGGCGCAAGGGCTCTCGGTCCTGCTCACCCAGGAGCAGGACTCGTACGGCGTCGACGTGCTGTGGGAGCAGCGCTTCTGAGCCTTCCGCGGAGCGTGCCGCGGGCAGCGGCAACGGCGCTGCTGTTGCTGGCGCGTCAGGCCGCCGCGCAGCCGCCGGCGCCGCAGCCGGTGCAGGCGACGCCGCAGCCTGCCGCCACAGCCGTCGTGGCCGAGGGCGCCAACGGTGCGGCCGGGGGGCCGGTGGTGGTGGCCGTCGAGCTGCGCGGCGACGCCCCGCTCGACGACACCCAGGATGCGCTCGACCTCATCAGCCTCGAGCCGGGGACTCCCTACGACGAGAGCGAGGCGCGGCGGACACTGCGCAACCTCGAGGCTAGCGGCCTTGCCGCCGAGGCGGAGATCTGGACCAGGCCGTCGAGTGGCGGTGACTGCCCCACCTGCGCCGCGTCCTCTGCGGGAGGGGGAGTGGTGGTGATGGTGGCGCTGTGGGCCAACGTCCGGGTGGAGGCGGTCGCCCTTGCCGGCGAGGACCTCGGGCTCGGCAAGGAGGCCCTGCGGCGCGAGATCGAGGTCGTCGCCGGCGAGCCCCTGATCGAGGATCGCGTGCTGCGCAGCGTCTACCACCTGCAGGATCGCTATCGGGCGGAGGGGTACTTCGAGGCCACGGCACGGGCACGGGTGGCGGTGGATGCTGCCCGCAAGCGCGCCACTGTGACGTTCCAGCTCGCCGCCGGCCCACACGCCCACGTCGGATCCGTGGCGGTGGACGGACCGACGGGGCCGTTCTCACCCGCCCAGCTGGTGGCGGCGCTGCGCGCGCGCCCGGGCGAAGGCTACCGGCAGTCGACCGTACGCGACGACGCGGAGCGCCTGCGCCGCTGGCTGCACGAGCAAGACTATCGGCAGGCGGAGACGGAGCTGGCGAGCGAGCGCTACGACCCGACGCACCACGTCGTCGACCTCGGCTACCGCGTCGACGTGCACGGCAGGATCACGCTGACGGTGGGCGGCGCCGACCTCGACACCCTGCGGCGCGCCGGGCTGCTCCCCTTCCTCGGTGACCAGGGCTACGACGAGGCGGTGCTGCTGCAGTCGGAGGCGCGCATCACGCGCCACTTCCAGGAGAGCGGTCACTATCGGGTAGAGGTCGAGCACCGCGAGCAACGCCAGGGCGAGGACGTGCACCTGACGCTGCTGGTGCGGCCCGGCCCCGTCTTCACCCTCGACGAGGTGGGTTTCGCGGGAAACGAGGGGGTCTCGGCGGCCCAGCTGAAGGCACTGATGAGCACCGGGGAGAAGAGGCTTCTGGTGGCGGGCAGTGGCCGGCTGGTCGACGAAGTGCTCGCCGCCGACCTCGACAACGTGCGCTCCTACTATGCCCTGAACGGCTGGACCCAGGCCAAGGTGGGACCACCCAAGGTGAGCGAAGCGGGAGGGGCACACTCTCGCGCTCACCATTCCCATCGTCGAGGGACCGCGCTCGCGGGTCGTCGATCTCGAGCTCACCGGGGTGACGGCGATCGACCGCGCGGCGCTGCGCTCGGCCTTGCCGCTCAAGGCCGGCGGGCCGTTCCACCCCCGCCTGCTCGACGAGACGCTCGACCTCGTGCGGGCGCGCTACGAGCAGGAGGGTTACGCCTACGCGCAGGTCTCGGCGAGCACCGACTGGAACCCCGACCACACCCTCGTCGACATCCGCCTGCAGGTCATCGAGGGCCCCCGTCAGGTTGCGGCCAACGTCATCATTCGCGGCAACCAGCGCACCGCCACCGCCGTCGTGCGCATGCTCGCCGGCATCTCCCCCGGCGAGCCGCTGTCGCGACGCCGCCTGCTCGAGGTGCAGCGCAACCTCTACCGACTCGGCGTCTTCTCGCGAGTCGACGTCACCCTGGCGCCCACCGGCGAGAGCGTGCGGCAGCGCGACGTGGTGATCGAGGTGGAGGAGGGTCGCAACCAGCGACTGGCCTACGGCGTCGGCTACGACTCGCAGGAGGGGCCGGGTGGGCTGGTCAGCTACTCCCACTCCAACCTGCTCGGGCGCGCCCTGCACTTCCAGATCGACGCCCGTGCCTCGGCACGCACGCAGCGCTACCGGCTGCTGCTCGAGCAGCCGTATTGGGGAGGGCGGTGGCCGGGCGCCATCAACTACCTGCTCTACCAGGACTCGGACCGGCGGCCCACCTTCCGCGTCGAGCAGCGCGGCACCGAGGCCGAGCTCGCGCGCGGACGCAACCGGCTGCGCTTCAGCCTGTTCATCGACTACCGCCAGGTGCAGCTGGGTCCCGGCGACGAGCGGCTCGACCTTTCCGACCTGCCGCTCGACGAGCAGCGTGCGTTCCAGGACATCAAGATCCTCTCGCTGACGCCGCGGGTGGTGTGGGACGAGCGCGACGACCCCATCGACCCGCACCGCGGCAGCCAGGTCATCGCGCAGCTCAAGTACGCGATCCCGGTTGCCCATGTCGCCGACGAGCACTTCCTCGAGCTGTTCGGGCAGCTGGTGCACTACTGGGACCTGCGGGGCGCCGGCGTGGTGGCGGCGAGCGTGCGCGGCGGCGGCATCGAGCCGCTCGACAATCAGCCGGTGTCGATTGCCGAGCGCTTCTTCGCCGGCGGCCGCACCACCAACCGGGCCTACGACCGCGACCGGCTCGGCATCCCCGGCGAGACGCTGATCGCCGGCAAACCGATCGGCGGCAACGGGCTCTTCCTGCTCAACCTCGACTACCGCTTCCCGCTCGCCGGGCCCCTCGGCGGCACGGTGTTCGTCGACTCCGGCAACGTCTGGGCGGACTGGCGCGACATGCGAGTGCGCGAGATCAAGAGCGGCGCCGGTCTCGGCGTGCGCTACCTGACGCCCATCGGTCCGCTGCGCGTCGAGGTGGGCTGGAAGCTCGACCGCGAGCGCGGGGAGCCCAAGAGCGCCGTGCTGGTGAGCTTTGGCAACGCGTTCTAGTGGGTGGCGCGGGCTGCCTCTCGAACCCAGCTGCCGCGGCGCGGCAAGCTGCTAAGCTACGCCGCTGATGGCGGGGGAGACCGGCCCGTTCGCTCGCATCGAGGAGGCGCTCGCCGAGCTGCGCGCGGGGCGCTTCGTCATCATCGTCGACGACGAGGACCGCGAGAACGAGGGCGACCTGGCGCTGGCGGCCGAGAAGGTGACGCCGGAGGCGATCAACTTCATGGCCACCCACGGCCGCGGGCTGATCTGCCTCTCGCTCACCGAGGAGCGCTGCGACGCCCTGGGGCTGCCGCTCATGGTCGAGCGCAACACCTCGCCCTTCGGCACCGCCTTCACGGTGTCGATCGAGGCGCGCGGCAAGGTCACCACCGGCATCTCGGCGGCGGACCGCGCCGCCACCGTGCGCGCCGCCATCGACCCGGCGACGCGGCCGGAGGACCTGGTGCGGCCGGGGCACATGTTCCCGCTGCGGGCGCGCCGGGGCGGCGTGCTGCGGCGGGCCGGGCAGACCGAGGCCTCCGTCGACCTCGCGGCGCTCGCCGGCCTCACTCCCGCCGGGGTGATCTGCGAGATCATGAACGAGGATGGCACCATGGCGCGCGTGCCCGACCTGGCGCGCTTCGCGGCGCGCCATGGGCTCAAGATGGTGACGGTCTCCGACCTCATCCGCTACCGGTTGAGCCACGAGCGGCTGGTGGAGCGGATGGCATCGCCGCTGCTGCCGACGCCCTGGGGCGACCTGCGGCTGCACGCCTACCGCGCGCCGGTCACCGGCGAGGAGCACCTGGCTCTCGTGCGCGGCGAGCTCGCCGTGGCGACGAACCGGTGCTGGTGCGCGTCCACAGCCAGTGCCTGACCGGCGATCTCTTCGGCTCCGAGCGCTGCGACTGCGGCCTACAATTGCACCTGGCGCTCGATCGTATCCAGGAGGAGGGACGCGGAGTGTTGCTCTACTTGCTGCAGGAGGGGCGCGGCATCGGGCTGGTCAACAAGCTGCGCGCCTACGAGCTGCAGGAGCAGGGGCACGACACCGTCGAGGCCAACGAGCGACTCGGCTTCCGGCCCGACCAGCGCGACTACGGCATCGGCGCGCAGATCCTGCGCGACCTCGGCGTGCGGAGGCTGCGGCTGATGACCAACAACCCGCAGAAGCACCTCGGCCTCGCCGGCTACGGCCTCGAGATCGTCGAGCGAGTGCCGCTCGAGGTGCCGCCCACCGAGACCAGCCGCGACTACCTGCGCGCCAAGCGCGACAAGCTGGGACACCTGCTGAACCTGGTGTGAGCCTGCGCCTGCTCTGGGTGGCCACCAAGGCCCCCTGGCCGCCGCGCGACGGAGGACGGCTGCTGCAGCTCGAGACCCTCCGTCTGCTCGCCGAGCCGGCGGGCGAGATCGAGGTGGAGCTGGTGGCGCCGGTGCGCGCCGCCGAGCAAGCCGAGGTGTCGGCGGCGCTCGCCCCCTTCTGCCGTCCGCGGCTGGTCGACGCCAGGCCGGTGGCACTGCCGCTGGCGGCCATGCTCGCCCGCCGGCGCGGCTGGCCGGTGACGGCGACGCGACACCGGCTGTCCAAGGTCGGTCTTGCGGTCGCTGCCGCGGCGGCCACCGGGCGCTTCGACCTCGTCCACGCCGAGCAGCTGCAGGCCATGCCGCAGGCCCTCGCCGCCCAGCTGCCGGTGGTGCTGCGGGCGCAGAACGTGGAGAGCGATCTCTGGCGCGGGGCCCCCGGCGCCGACGGACGTCCACGCCCCTTCGCGCGCACTGCCGGGCGCCTGCGCCGGCGCGAGGAGACCCTGCTGGCGCGCTGGGAAGGGGCGATGATCGACCAGGCGGCGATGACCCTGGCGGTCAGCGAGCGCGATGCCCGGGCGTTGCAGGCGCTGGCGCCGTCAGCGCGGGTGGAGGCGTTGCCGGTGCCCTTCCCCGCTCAGTTGCCGCCGGGCCCGGCGCTGCCCGGAACGCCGGCGGTGGCCCTGCTCGCCGGCTCCGGTTGGTCACCCAACCGCGAGGGGGCGGAGGCGTTCGCCACCACCACCTGGCCGCACGTCCAGCGCGCGCTGCCGGAGGCGCAGCTGCACGTCTTCGGCGAGGCGCGGGTGGGCGGTGCCGGGATCGTCCGCCACCCCGCGCCCGACGATGCCGCCGCGGTGTTCGGCAGCGGCTGCCTGCTGGTGGTGCCGCTCGAGGTCGCCTCGGGGGTGCGCATGAAGGTGCTCGAGGCGTGGGCCCGAGGGGTGCCGGTGGCGGCGACCCCGGCGGCGGCGGCGGGGCTCGCCGCCACCTCCGGCGAGGAGCTGCTGGTGGCGGCGATGGGGGAGCCGCTGGCCGCCGCGCTGGTGGTCCTGGCCGGCGATGCCCGCCTCAGGGCGCGGCTGGCACGGGCGGGACACGAGCTGCTGCGGCGACGCCATGATCCGGCGCAGGCTCGGCGGCGGCTCCTCGCCGCCTATGCGACCGCCGCCGCCGCTCCGGTTCGCGGCTGACCACCACCGGCGCGCCGGCCGCCGCCCCCACCAGGATGGCGAGTGTCAGCGCGTTGGCCGGGATGGTGAGCCCGAAGTCGAGCCCCGAGTGGACGGCGGCGGCCGCCAGCGCCCCGTAGCCGGCGAGCGCGGCCGCCCGATCCTCGCCGCGGTTGTCGCCGGCGAGGATCCGGAACAGCCGGTGCACGGTGGCGGCGAGGCCGGCCAGCAGCAGCAGGGCCCCAGGCACGCCGAGCGTCGCCAGGGCCTCGAGCCAGTCGTTGTGGGCGTGCCACCAGCCGCCGGGAATGGTCGCCGGCTGCACCATCGTGAAGGCGTCGCGGAAGCTCGCCATGCCGGTGCCCGTCCAGGGAAAGCGCTGCCATAGCTCCCAGGTCGCCGCGTAGGCAACCCGCCGCGAGCTCCAGGTCAGCTCGTAGGGCGAGGTGGCGAGCCAGCGGCCGAGCCCCTCCTGCAGCCCCAGCGCGACCACCGTGGCGACGCCGAGCAGGCCGAGGCCGAGCCCTGCCGGCGCCACGCCCCAGCGACGGCGGCGCAGGGCGGCGGCGGCGCCCTGGGCGGCGGTAGCGGCGAGCGCCGCGAGCAGGCCGGCACGAGAGCCCGTGAAGGCGATGGCAGCGAACAGGCCAAGCCAGACGATGAGGGGCGGGCCGACGAGCAGCAAGCGGTGCTCGAGGGTCAGCGTCCGCCGCGTGCGCCGCAGGCTCCACCAGAGCCAGGCGAAGGACACCACCAGGGACAGCTCGAGGTAGAGCGCCAGGTGGTCGGGGTTGATGAAGGTACCCCTTAGCCGCCCAGGTCCCCCGGGGACGTGGACGCCCCACAGCGTGGAGGCGCCCGAGCTCCAGCGGCTGGTGCCGTAGAGCACCTCGAATCCCGCCGCCAGGCCGAGCGCCAGGGCGAGCACGCGGCGCAGCTGGCGCGGGCGCCCCACCGCGGCGGCGGCGAAGAAGGCGAGGGCGACCGCCGCCCACCACAGAGCGTTGCGGCGGGAGAGGTCGGGGGCGAGAGAGAGCGGCATTCTCGCGGGCGCTTGCTGCCCCAGCAGCTCCGCCGCCCCGACGCGCAGAGCCGCGGCGCGCGGCGACAGCGCCCGTACCAGGGAGGCCGGTAGCTCGACGGTCTGCAGGGCGCCCCAGCAGGAGATGAGCAGCAGGGCCGCCGCCGGCAAGCGTCCGCCGCCGCCGAGGGGCCCCTCGCGGCGGCTGCCGAGGGCGAGCAGCAGTGCCGCGGCGCACCCGATCTGCAGGCCGGCACGAGCCGCGAAGGTGACGCTGCCGAACGGCAGCGGGGCCCACACCAGCAGCGCGGAAAGAGCCAGAAGTGCCAGCAAAAGCGGGAGATCGCGTATCATGAAGATGTAGTGACGCGAGCTGCCATTATCACCGATGGCTGCAAGGGCCGTTGTGCGGGCGGAGTTCGCCATGCCGCCCTGGAATATCCTCGCGCGATCCAGGGTTGTGCCGCAGCGATGGCTATCAGGGAGCGCCCTGCGCCCAGGAGGGCGCCCCGCCGGTGGTCCACTCGGTGGACGGCCCAGGTGCTGCTGCTTCTCGCTGCTGCCGCGTTCCCGGCGCTCGCGGCGGGCGAGAGCTCGGACTATCGCCTCGGCCCCCAGGACGTGCTCGCCATCAAGGTCTACGAGGCTCCCGACTTCGACAACGGCGAGGTGCGGGTCTCCGCGGAAGGGAAGATCAGCCTTCCCAACGCCGGCGCTATCGCCGTCGCGGGGCTCACCGAGACCGAGGCGGCGGCGCAGGTCGAGCGCGTCCTCGAGCAGTGCTGCATCAATCGGGCGACGGTGCACCTGCAGGTCAAGGAGTATCGGTTCAAGCCGATCTCGGTGATCGGTGCCGTCGGGCGTCCCGGCCCCCTCGCCTCGTCGGGGCGGCTCACCCTGCTCGAGGTGCTCACCGCCGCCGGTGGCGTCGCCCCGCAGCGTGGCGACGTCGTCTACGTCATCCGCCACGGGGACAACGGCCTCACCGACCAGCTCACGGTGCGGCTCGACGACCTGCTGCTGCGCGGGGACACGCGGGTCAACATCCCGATCTTCCCGGGCGATCTCGTCAACGTTCCCGCCACCGTCGAGGTGACCGTGTTCGTGCTCGGCGAGGTGCAGCACGCCGGCGCGGTGACCTTCAAGAGCACCGATCGCATGACGCTGCTCACCACCATCGCTCGCGCCGGCGGTCTCAGCGACCGCGCCTCCAACAAGATGGTCATCAAGCGCGAGGGCACCGGCGGGTTGATCGACGAGATCCAGGTGGACTACAAGGCGGTGCTGGCGGGCAAGGTACCCGACCCGGTGCTCGAGGAAGGTGACGTGGTGGTGGTCAAGGAGTCGTTCTTCTGAAACCCCTCGGCGGTCTCCCCGAGCTCCAGCTCCCCGCCGGCGAGCCCCTGCTCGAGGGCTCGCGCGCGGAGTTCCACCTCGCCGACTACCTCGAGGTGCTGCGCCGGCGCTGGCGCCTCGCGGCCGCCTTCTGCGTCGTCTGTGGCATGGGTGGGCTCGTCCACTACTTCGTGACGCCGCGCATGTACCAGGCGACCACCACCATCCAGATCGATCGCCGCACCCTCTCGCTGGGGGCCAACGCGGACACGCCGTGGGTGGAGAACTGGTACAACATGGAGTTCTACCCCACCCAATACAACCTGCTCCAGAGCCGCGGCCTCGCCGAGCGAGTGGTGACAGACCTACGCCTCTACGAGGATCCGGTGTTCAACCCCACGTGGGCCTCCTGGAGAGGCCAACACCGCGGCGCCACGCCGGAGCTCGACGCCGCGCAGCTCGGTGGACTGGGAATGCGGCTGCTCGGCGGGCTCGAGATCGCGCCGCTCAAGAACACCCAGCTGGTGGCGATCAACTACCGCTCCAATTCGCCCGACCTCGCCGCCAAGATCGCCAACGGCGTCGCCGACTCGTTCATCGACTGGGGCATCGAGGACCGCTCGACCTCGGCGGTCAAGGCGTCGAGCTTCCTCGGCAAGCAGATCGATGAGCTCAAGCAGGAGATCGCCGACAAGGAATCGACGCTGCAGGCTTACGGGCGGCGCTCCGACATCGTCGCCATCGACCCCACCAACAACCCGACCCTGCAGCGGATGCAGGCGCTCAATCGCGATTACATCGCCGCCGTCTCGGCGCGCATCGAGAAAGAGGCGGCGTACAACCAGGCCAGCAACGCGCCGGCGGAGACCATCGCCGACAGCCTCTCGGGCGGGCTGGTGAGCACGCAGCGGCACGACCTGCTCGCCATGGAGCAGGAGTACCAGGCGAAGAAGAGCACCTACAAGCCGGACATGCCGGTGATGGTGGATCTGCAGGCGAAGATCGCCGACGGCCAGAAGCGTCTCGACAGCCTGGTTGCCGAGACCGTGGAGCAGGCGCGGCGCAACGCGCGCACCGAGTGGGAGACCGCCAAGCGCCAGGAGGAGGCGCTGCGCGCCGAGCTCAACCGCGCCCGCGAGGAAACCATCAGCATGGGCTCCGCGGCGGTGCAGTACAACAACCTCAACATGGAGGTCGAGACCCAGCGCCAGCTGCTCGACGAGATGCTCAAGCGGCAGTCCGAGACGGCGGTGACGGCCCGCCTGCAGGCGACCCGCGAGTCGAACGTGCGCGTCGTCGACCGGGCCCTGGTGCCGGGGACGCCGTTCGCACCCTCGATGCGCCGCGACGTCGGCATGGCGCTCGGCCTCGGGCTCTTCCTCGGCATCGGCTGCATCTTCCTGCTCGAGTACCTCGATCGCAGCCTCAAGACCGCCGAGGAGGCCGAGCGCGTGCTCGGCCTGCCCGTGCTGGCGGTGATCCCCGACGTGCTCGAGCGCCCCGGCCGCTATGGCTACGGCCTCTACGGCTATGGTTACGGCGGACGCAAGCGCCGGCGGGCAGGTGCTGGCAAGCGGGGCAAGGGCGGCAAGACGCCGGAGGAGCTCAAGGAGATCGAGCTGCTGCCGCAGAGCAAGCCGCGGCACTCGATCTCCGAGGCCTACCGCTCGTTGCGCACGGCGCTGCTGCTCTCCTCGGCGCAGCAGCTGCGGGTGATCGCCCTCACCTCGGCGCAATCAGGCGAGGGCAAGACCGCCACCGCCGCCAACCTGGCGGTGGTGATGGCACAGCTCGGCCGGCAGGTGCTCCTCATCGACGCCGACCTGCGCAAGCCCCGCCTGCACCGCGTCTTCAACCTCTCCAACCGGGAGGGGCTGGTGCACTGCCTCACCGGCGGCGGTCAGCTCGAGCAACTCATCCGGCCTACCGGCGTCAACGGGTTGTTCCTGCTCCCCTCGGGGACCATCCCCCCCAACCCCTCCGAGCTGCTCGCCTCCGATCGCATGCGCGAGCTGCTCGAGGTGGCGCAGCGCCGCTTCGACCTGGTGGTCGTCGATACGCCGCCGCTGCTGGCGGTGACCGATGCCTCGGTGCTCGGGTCGATGGTCGATGGCGTGGTGTTCTGCCTCTACGCCGGGCGGGTGCAGCGCGCTGAGGCGCTGGCGAGCACCGACCGCCTTCGGATTTCGGGAGCGCGGGTGCTCGGTACCGTGCTCAACCGCTATGTCGCCGGCAAGGGCGGCGACGGCAAGCATTCCTACTACTATTACCAGTACCATGCCTACGGTGAGAGCGACGAGCGGCCGAGCGGCGCGTCTGGGACGTCCGCCGCTTGAGATGTACACCCCGGTGCTCGCAGCGCCCCGCTGACCGCGGCATGCGTTCGTGATCGATCTTCACTGCCACATCCTGCCGGGAGTGGACGACGGGGCGGTCAGCCTCGCCGACGCGGTAGCAATGTGTCGCCTGGCACGGGCGGACGGCTGTACGGCGATGGTGGCGACCCCTCACCGCCGTCACCCCAGCTTCCCCAACGCCACCCAGCCGGCGCTCGAGGCCGCCCTCGCCGATCTCGTCGCCGCCCTCGGCGGCGAGCCCCCGGAGCTGCGGCTGGGGGGCGAGATCCGCGTCGACTCGGAGCTGCTCGCGGACCTCGAGGATGCCCGCGGGGAGTCTCTCGCGCTCGCCGGCAGCCGCTACCTGCTTCTCGAATTGCCGCGGGTGGAGGTCGGACCCCCGCCAGAGGAGCTGGTGCACGAGCTGCAGCTGGCCGGCTGGCGCCCGGTGCTCGCGCACCCCGAGCTCTTCGGCTGGCTCGACGTGCCGCGGCTCGCCGCCCTGGTGGAGGCGGGAGCGGCCCTCCAGGTGACCGCAGCGGCGGTGACCTCCGACTTCGGGCGCTTCCCCCACCAACGGGTCTGGGAGCTTCTCGACGAGGGCCTCGTGCACTTCGTCGCCTCCGACTCCCACTCACCGACCTGGCGGCCGCCAGGTCTCTCCACCGCGCGGGCGCTGCTCGAGCGCCGGCTGGGAGCGGCCACGGCACGCCATCTCGTCGAGGAGAACCCTGCGCGCGTACTCGCCGACCTGCCTCTGGCGACGCCGGTGGCGGCGGGCCACGGGGGCGCGGCTTGACGGTCGCGGGGAGTGTCTGGCGGCGCCTGCCCGTCGCCCTTCTGCTGTGGCTCGTGGCGGTTTCGGCGGCGGCGACCGTCGACCCCTTCTACCTGAGCCGGCTGCAGGAGGGGATCGCCGCTGCCGAACGGGGTGCCCACGCCGAAGCGGCGAAGAGCCTGCGCCTGGCCTGCTTCGGCATGCTCGACGAGGAGCCGCAGCTGGCCGACTGCCTGGTGCGGCTCGCCCTCGAGCAGGCCAAGTCGAACGACCGCGACGGTTTCGCCCAGAGCTTTCGCCGTCTCGTCGAGGGGGAGGAGCTGGTGGGCCTCTACACCAAGGCCGGGCTGCCCCCCGCCCTCACCGTCCCCTTCGAGGAGAAGGTGCTCGAGTGGATCCCCCGCGCCGCGCTCGCCACCGCGGCGGGCTTCCAGCGGCTCGCCGTCGACCAGCGCGAGACGCAGCTCGCCGGGCTCCCCGCCAAGACGCGGCTCGAGCGGCTCGCGAAGCTGGAGAAGGAGGAGCCGAAGTCACCACGCTGGCCCCTGCTCGTGGCCCGTATCGAGAGGCAGGAGGGGGAGGCCCGCGCCGCCATGGCGGCCGCCGATCGCGCCCTGCGCATCGACGACAACCTGGTCGAGGCGCGCTGCTTGCGCGGGTGGGCGCGGGCCGAGCTGGGTAGGTTCGCGGATGCCGCCGACGACCTCGCGGGCTGTGCGGCGAGCGACCCCGCCTTCGCCGTCGCCGAGCTGCGCAGCCGCGTCGAGCTCGCGCAGTGGACGGAGGCGGAGAGCCTTCTTGCCACTCTCCCCGAGGCGCAGCGCCGGCAGCCGGCGGTGGCCGCGCTCGCGAAGCGCATCGAGCGGGGCACGCCGCGGCGCCAGGGTCCCGATGCGGCGGCGGCCCCGGTGAGCTCTCCGGCACAGCGGTCCCCTGCCACGGCAGCGAGCATGACGGGCAGCGAGCCGCCGGCCGCTGCGGCGGGCGCGGGACGCGACGGGGTGCGGGCGCGCCCGGGCCGAGCGGGTACCCCACCGCCGGGAGCGGGCGGTAACGCCGGCACCGATCACGGCGGCCGCGGTTCTGCCGCCACGCCGCCGGCGGACCCCCCGGTGGCCGGTGGGCCACCCGGTGGCGCCCTCCCGCCGGGCGACGAGACGCTTCTGGCCCGCGCGCAAGCCCAGCTCGCGGCGGCGCGCACGGCCGCCGACATCGAGCAGGCGTACACCTTCGTCAGCGCCCTCGCTGCCCGCTATCCGACGCACAGGCGGGTGCAGCACACGGCGGCGGAGATCGCCTACCGGGCGTCGCGCTGGAGCGACGCCGTTCGCCACTTCCGCCAGGGTGGCGACCCGGGCGAGGCGCAACCCCTCCTTCTCTTCTACTTCGCGGTGTCGCTGTGGGAGAGCGGAGCCCACCAGGAGGCCGCTGCGCTGATGCGCCGCTGCGAGGGCAAGCTGAGCCCGACGCCGTTCGTGCAGGCCTATCGCGACAAGATCCTCGGACCGGCACCGCGGCCCTAGCGGCCCAGGGTCTCCTGCCGGGCGGGGCGGTGCCGCCGACAGCTGCGAGTTGCTATACTGCAGCGTCCGGGGTGGCAGTCCCCCGCAATCGGAAGAGGTTCAACATGCGGAGAGAATCGATCATGGGTGTCGCGTCGCGTGTGGGCATCTCCGCCTCGTTCCTCTCGCTGCTGCTCGCCGGTGGGCTCGCCGCCCAGACGGCGATGCCGGTGCCGCGCGCCCTCATCGGCGACGTCGCCTGCATCCCCAAGAACGGCCACACGGTGGTCCAGGCGGTTGCCGGGGTGCTCGACCCCAACCAGGAGGTGAGGGTCTACTTCCGCCGCCAGGGTTACGGCGATTTCTACTGGGTGCCCTCGCGCCCCTCCTCCGATGGTCGCTTCTGGGCAGTGCTGCCGATCCCCGAGCCCGACAACCACCAGGCCGAGGTCTACGCGGCGGTGGTGTCTCCAACCGGCGTCCCGCTCGCGCAGTCGCGCGTCGTGCAGGTGCCGGTGGAGCCCAACTGCCACGTGCAGCTGGGCAACGCGCAGCAAGCGGACGCCACCCACCTCATCGTCGGCGAGACCTCGCTGGGGCAGAAGTTCCGCAAGGTCGCCTGGTGGCAGTGCGAGGGGATCCGCGAACGCATCGACGTGCGCGGCGAGCGCCGCGACGACGAGGCCTGCCTGCCCATCGCCTGGTGGGAGCGCCCCGAGATGCTGGCTCCGCTGGTGCTCATCACCGGTGGGGGCGTCACCACTACGGTGGTGCCCCCCGAGGTGCCGCCGGAGCTGTCGGAAGCCAACCCCTGAGCGGGACAGCTCGCTCGCGGGTCTTGCTCGCCGGCCCGCTAGCCTGACCCGGCACCGCCGGCGAGGACGAGCTCGACCGTGCCGGGGGCCGTTCGGCCACCGGCGAGCGGACGCCAAACGAGACGGTGGGGCCCGGCGCTCACCGCCACCGGCAGGCGCAGCAGGGCACCTGCCTTGACCGGAAAGCAGCCCGCGCCGAGGCCGTCCCAGGCGAGGTCGACCGCAGCGCCCTCGGGAGGCGCGGTGTCGACCGTCACCCCGAGCGCCGTCGCCGGCTGCGCCGCCACCACCTCGAGCGCTGCCGCGCCCCCCTGGTACAGCCACTGCTCGCCACCCCAACGGGTCGCCGCCAGCGAATCGGGCGAGGGCACACCGACGTCGCGCCGAGCTTGGGCCAGGCGCTGCCGCGCTCGCAGGTACGGCCAGCGATCGCGATAGCTCCGATGCACCTGCCCGAGCACCTCGGCTGCCTCGTCCGGGTGGCCGCGGTCGAGCAGCGCCTCCGCCTTGGCGGTGGCGTAGGGTGCCCACTCCTCGCTCCAGAGCCGCTCGGCGCGCCGCTCCCACACCCCGGCCCGCTCGAGGTCCCCGGCCGCGACCGCTGCCAGCGCCGCCTGGGCCGGCGGCAGGTCGGGCGACAGGCTGGCGAGGCGGGCCAGCACCTCCGGCGGCAGGGAGGCCTTGTCGAGCTGCCAGAGGGGCAGAGCCCAGGAGAGCCAGCCGCTGAGCGCTGTCGCCTGCGTGGCGCCAACCGGGCCGGCGGGCAACTGCTCGATCGCTTGCGTGAAGAGGGCCGCGGCACGTTCATCGGGCGGCGCGCTGGCGGTGACGCCAAGCAGGTCCGAGCGCCCCCCCTGCTCGTCACCTCCCGCGAACCGTCGCTCGGCGTCCACCAGCTGCTCCTTCGACGCGGCGATGGTGAGGGGCAGCCAGCGCTGGCGGGCGGCGCAGTACCCTTGCCAGTCGCCACGGCGAGCGGCCGCCTGCTGCAGCAGGTCGTAGGGACGCGGCTCGACGGGGAGCACCGACTCGAGCTCCTCGCGGCTGGCGGCCACGGCTGCCCAGGCCGGGAGCAGTGCGCCGAGGGTGTCCGGGTCGGCAAACGCCGCCCGCAACAGCTGGTGGCCGGCATCCCGTTCCGCCGTCGAGAGCGCGTGCCAGGAGGAGAGGTAGCCGGCCACGAGCAGCCGCCGGGGCTCGGGACTGCCGGGAGCCAGGCTCGCAGCGTAACGCAGCGGCGTCCGCCACGCCTCGGGGTGCGCGTAGAGGTCGTCGCCGTGGCGGCGCCAGTCGGCGAGCAGACGCGCCGCGCCGATCAGCATCGCGGAGTCCCAGGAGCTGGGGCGACGGGCCAAACCGGCGCGCCCCAGCTGCTCGGCGAGCGTCAGCCGCGCCTCGGCGCGGCGGCCCTCGGCGGCCGCCTCGGCACGGGGGAGCGCGGCGATGGTGCGGGCCTCGAAGGCGTCGTTCCACAGGACGCGGGCGAGGGCGACGCCACTGTCCGCGGGATCGGGGTCACGACGGGCACGGCTGGCGGCAGTGGGGTGGCTGGCGGCGGCCCCCGTCGTCTCCCAGCGCCCCTGCGCGAGCTCCCTCGCCGCGCGCTCGCGCCGGTACTGCAGCGGCGAGGCAACGAACAGCACCAGGGCGGCGAGAGCCGCCGCCCAGGGGGCGAGGGGGAGGCGGCGCATTCGCCAGTAGTGTAGCGGTGGTGGCTATAGTACCGGCCCCCTTTGCGCCGGCCCCTCCCCACCACCTGGACCCTGCTCGCCCTCGGCTGGGCCTGCCTGGTGTGGGCACTGCTCACCGCCGGCGACGTGCCGGCGGCACGGGTGGTGGCCGTCTGGCTGCCGCCGCCCCTGCTCCCCATCGAGGACAAGCTGGCGCACCTCGCCATCTTCCTCGTGCAGGCGCTGCTGCTCGAGCGCGCCGCCGTGGCGCGGCTGTCCCAGGCGCGTACGCTGCTGCTCGCGGTGGTCGTCTGCCTGGCGCTCGGTGCGGCCACCGAGCTGCGGCAACGCTCGGTGCCGGGCCGCGAGGCCGATATCGCCGACTTTGCCGCCGACGCTCTGGGTGTCGGGCTCGGCGCGGCGTTGCTGCCGGCGATCCGCCGTCCCCTCGCGGCGCGCCCGCTCAGCCTGGTGTGACCGCCTCCTGCAGCTGGGCCGGCACCGGGGGCTCGTAGCGCTCCAGGACTTCTCTCGGCTTGCCGTCGGCGACCAGGCGCCCCTCGGCCAGCCACAGGCAGCGGCTGCACTCCTCGAGCAGCACCTTGCCGCTGTGGGAGACCATCAGCACCGTGGCTCCGCTGACCAGCAGCTCGCGCAGGCGGGCGTAGCACTTGAGCTGGAAGGCGGCGTCGCCGACCGTCAGCACCTCGTCGAGGATGAGGATCTCGGGGTTCCAGGCGGTGGCGATGGCGAACCCCAGCCGCGCTGACATTCCCGACGAGTAGTTGCGCAGCGGCGGCGTCGATGAACTCGGCCAGCTCCGCAGAAGTCGACGATGGAGTCGAAGCGGGCGACCACCTCGCGCCGGCTGTGGCCGAGCAGCAGGGCGTTGAGCATGACGTTCTCGCGGCCGGTGAGCTCGTAGTCGAAGCCGGTGCCGAGCTCGAGCAGCGGCGACGACGCGCGCCTGCACGTCGACGCGACCGCGGGTCGGTTTGAGGATGCCGGAGATGACCTTGAGCAGCGTCGCTCTTGCCGGCGCCGTTGCGGCCGACGATGCCCACCACCTCGCCGCGCTGCGATGGTGACGTCGACGCCGCGCAGGGCCCACAGCTCCTGGTAGGTGAGCGCACCGCTGACGAGTGGATGGCGTACTCCTTGAACGACGGCAGGCGCTGCTTGGCGAGCCGGTAGCGAGCGCCACGTCGTCGAGGCGGATGAGTCGGCCATCGGCGCTCAGACGTAGAACGGGATGCGGTCGGCGGAGCGCCGGAAGCTCCAGAGCCGAGAGCGAAGGCGACCGCCGCCACCAGCATCGCCACCGACAGGTGGGTGAGCGGCGGCACCTTGTCGTTGAAGATCGGGATCGCGGAAGACCTCGAGGATCGAGCGCACCGGGTTGAAGCGCACCAGCCAGCGGTAGCGCGCGGGCAGGATCGACATCGGGTAGAAGAGCGGGGTCGAGGTACATCGCCAGCATCATCAGCACGCCCACCACCTCGACGACGTCGTAGAAGAAGACCGCGAGCGGCGACAGCAGCAGCCCGGCGCCGAGCGTGAAGAGCGGCGGCGATGGCGATCGACACCGGCAAGAAGAGCAGCGACAGCGGCAGCGAGCGGGTGGCCGGTGACCAGGAGCAGGCAGCACCAGCGGCGGCATCGCGAGGACGAGGTTGACGACGCCCGCCGCCACCGTCGCCACCGGGAAGACGACTTGCGGCACCGGCAGCTTCTGGAGCAGCCCGGCGTTGCCGCGCAGGCTGTTCATCGAGCTGACGATGCTCTGCGAGAAGAAGTTCCAGAAGAGCATCCCGGCGAGCACGTAGACGGGGTAGTTGTCGATGGTCGAAGCGGAAGATCGAGCTGAAGACGAAGTACATGGACGCCATCGTCAGCAGCGGCTGCAGCATCGTCCACAGGAAGCCGATGACCGAGCGCTTGTAGCGCACGGTCGAGCTCGCGAATGACGAGGGTCAGCAGCAGGTCGCGGTAGTGGTAGAGGCGGCGCATCGGCTCGAACGGTCCCGGAGGTCAGCGGGTTGTACTACGTTCGGGGTCCGGCGGCAAGGAGGCGGCGGTCGAGCGGGTCGCCGCCACGGCCGCGCGGGCCGCCGCCGCTGCCTCTCGCAGCATCCTCCGCTCGGCCGCGGCGCGGCGCCAGGAGTGGCGCCCGCGCAGCCCGGCGAGCAGGAGCAGCAGCCGTTGCAGGGCGCCGCCGGCCCGCAACAGCGTCGCCGTTCGCCGGGCGGCGGCGAACCCCCCTCCCTTGCCGGCCCAGCGGACGAGGTCCGCCCACAGCAGCGGCGCGTGGTGGCGTGCTGCCGCCACGCCCGCGCCCGCCGCCACGGTGGCACCGTGGTGGTGGACGACCCGGCACGCTGGGACCACCGCCACCTGCCAGCCCTGCGCCCGCGCGCGCAGGCAGAGGTCGAGGTCTTGGGCGTAGAGCACGAAGCGGGGGTCGAGCGGCCCCACCGCCTGCCACACCTCGCGGCGGACGGCGAGGGCGGCGCCCGTGACCCACTCGACCGGGCGGTCGCGATGCCCGGAGACGGGCCGCAGCCGCCGCCAGAAGCGGAGGCCGCCGAGGCGGAAGGCGAGGCCGCTCCCCAGCGCTACCAGCCAGAGGGGCCGCGGCGCCAGGCCGCCGCTCCATTGCGGTCGCCCGTCCGGGTAGACGAGGGCGGCGCCGGCGATGCCTAGCGAGGGCGCCGTCGCGAAGGCGTCGAGGAGCGCCCCCAGGGCCTCGGCTGCCACCTCGGTGTCGCTGTTGAGCAGCAGCAGGAGGCCGCCGCGGGCGAGGGCCATCCCCGCGTTGGCAGCGGCGGTGAACCCCCTGGCCTCCTGGAGCCGCAGCAGCCGCAGGGCGGGGTACGATGCCGCGACCGCCTGGGCGGTGTCGTCGCGGCTCCCGTCGTCGACGACGACCACCTCGGCGGGAGCGGGTCTGGCGGCGGCGAGGGAGGCCAGGCAGCGGAGCGTCAGCTCGCGGGTGTCCTGGGTGGGGACCACCACCGACAGCGTGAGGCGCGACGCCACCACCGCGGGGTCCTTCGCTGTCGCCCCGGCGCTCGGCAGGGGGGCGCCGATCGGGCCCTCGCCGCTCATCCGATGGTCACCGTATCACCGCGCCGAAGCCGCCGATGAAGCGCAGGAGCAAGCCACCACGCGAGCGCGCGCAGGGGGTGCGACCGGCCCAGGGCGGCCGCCGGAGCTCCGCGGCTGCCGCGCCGGCGCCGACCTCCGCCCCGCGGCGTGGGGGTGTTGCGAGCTCCCGCCGATCCGGTGCCGTGGCGCCGCTCCCGCAGCGACTCGGCTGGTGGCTCGCGGCGGCCGCCCTCGTCGTGCCCCCCTTCGTCGTCGTGCCTGGTGCCCTCGACGCCTTCCGTCTGCCTCAGAGGCTGCTCGCCGAGTGGCTCGCCCTCGCCTCGCTGGTGCCCCTCGCCTGGCTGCTGCCGGCGCTCACCGCGCCCCGGACCTGGCGCTCGCCTGCGCTCGTGGCGATCCTGCCGCTGCTGCTGGTGGCGTGCGCCAGCCTCGTCACCAGCGCCCATCCCGCGCACGTCGGAGACGCGCTCACCGACCTCACGATCGGCGCCGCCGCGCTCGTCGGCTGGTCCCTGGCGCTGCCGGCGCCGCAGCTGCGCCGACTGCTCGACATCGTGCTGGTGCCGGCTGCCGGTCTCGCGCTGCTCGCCGTGCTGCAGCTGCACCACCTCTGGCAGCTGGTGGTCTTCGCCGCTCCGCTCGAGGAGCAGCGCCTCGCCGTCACTTCGCTGGCAGGCAACCCCGGCGACCTCGCGGCCTTCCTGGTGCTGCCCTGCCTGCTGGCGCAGGCGGGGATCGAGGGCGCGCGCGGCGCGCGCCGCGGGTGGCGGGTGGTGGTGCTCGCTCTCTGTCTCTACGCCCTGGCCGGCACGCAGACGCTGACGTCCCTCGTGGCGGTGGCGGCCGGGAGCGTCGTCCTCTGGGCCGTGCGGCTGCCGCGCCGCCGGCTGCTGGCACTGGGCGTGGCGGGCGCGGTCGCGGGGGCGCTGCTGGTCACCGTCGTGACGCCACTGCGCGAGCGCTTCGCCGGCGCGCTCGGCGCCGTCGAGCGCGGCGAGCCGAACACGCTCCTCAGCGGCCGCCTCGACGGCTGGCGGGTGGCGCTGCACCTGCTGCGCGAGCATCCCCTCGCCGGCGTCGGGCTCGGCGCCTACCGCGCCGAGTTCGCGGCAGCCAAGCTCGAGCTGCTACGCGACGGCGTCCCCTTCTTCGCCGGTCACGTCAGTCCCAGCTTCGCCAGCGCCCATGACGAGTACCTGGAGGTGGGAGCGGACCTCGGCTGGCCCGGCCTGCTGGCGCTCGGCTGGGGGATCGCCGTGGTGGCGTGGGCGGCGTGGCGCGCGGCGCCGCGGCTGCCGCCCGCCGACCGCGCCCTCGCCTTCGCGAGCCTGGCGGCGGCGGCGCTGCTCGCCCTCGCGTACTTCCCTTTCCGTCTCGGGCCGGTCGCGTTCGCCTGGATCGCCTGCCTCGCCTGGCTCCTCGCCGCCGCGGCGCCGGAGCGGGAACCGGCCGCGGCCGAGGCTGGCGCCGGCGCGCTGCTCGTTGCCGCGGTCCTGACGCTGGGCCTGCTCGGCGCCTCTGGCCGCGCCTGGCATCGGCTGGAGGCCAGCGTCCTGGTGCGCACGGTGCAGCGGCAGATGGCCGCCCTCGGCGGTGCCGCGCCGCCGGCTCCGCTCCTGCGCTTCGCCGAGGCGGCGCTCGCCAGCGCCCATCGCCGCGACCCGGCGGCGGTCGAGCCGCTGGCCTTCACCGGCGACTTGCTCCTCGTCTCGGGCCGCCTCACCGACGCCGTCGCCGCCTACCGGACCGCCGCCGCCCACGAGACCCGCCCCGAGGTGCTGTTCAACTGGGGCCTCGCCCTCTTGCGCCAGGGTGATGCGGAGCAGGCCACCGTCCAGCTGCGCCGCGCGGTGGCGCTGGCCTCGACCTTCCGCGACCAGGTTCCAGCCGCGATCCAGCCGGCCGTGCGCGCCGCTCCGCTGCTGCCGATCCCCCCGCTCGTGCCCGCCGCGGCGCCGCCCCGCCGCTGAGGGAACGTCTACACGCCGCGCGAGCTCAGCACGATGCGCACCGTGCGGACGAGGATCGAGAGGTCGAGCCACAGGGTCCAGTTGGCGAGGTAGGCGAGGTCGTAGCGGAGCTTGTTCTCGGGCGTCGAGTCGTACTCGCCGTTGACCTGCGCGAGGCCGGTGAGGCCGGGGCGCAGCGAGAAGCGCTCGGCGTAGCCGGGCACCCGCTCGAGGTAGGCGCGCACGAAGCCGGGGCGCTCCGGGCGCGGTCCCACCAGGCTCATGGCGCCCGACATCACGTTGAGCAGCTGCGGCAGCTCGTCGAGGCGGGTGCGACGCAGGAAGGCGCCGGCCGGCGTCAGCCGCGCGTCGCCGGGGGTGGCGAGGATCTCCTGCCCCTGTTCCGCCCCCTGGCGCATGGTGCGGAACTTGAGCAAGGTGAACGGCTGCTGGCGCCGGCCGACCCGGGTCTGGCGGTAGAGCACGGGCCCGCGCGAGCTCACGCGCACGACGAGCGCGCAGGCGATCATGGCGGGTGAGGTGAGCGCGAGCAGCACCCCGGCGCCGAGCAGGTCGACGAGTCGCTTGAGCGGCCGGTGCAGGCGCGACTCGGCAGCGCCGATCACCTCGATCAACGGCAGGTCGCTCACCCAGCGGTACTGCATGCGACCGATGAGGCTCTCGAAGGGGCCCGGCAGCAGCAGCAGCGCAGTGTGCGCGGGGCGCTCGCCGGCGAGGAGGTCGACGAGGCGGCTCTGCCAGGTGTGTGCCGGGGCGACTACGACCAGGTGATCGAAGACGCCGGCGTGCAGCAGCGCCGGCACCTCCTCGATGGTACCGAGGCAGCGCCCCAGCGGCCCACCTCCCGCTTCGCCCGGCGGTGGGTCCTCCGGAGTGTGCAGGTGCCCGATGACCTCCAGACCGTGCCAGTGGTGCCGCGCCACCTTGAGCGCCAGCTCGACGGCGGCGGCGCCGCAGCCGACCAGCGCCACGCGACGCCGCGGCGGCCGGAAGCGCCGCTGCACGACGCCGCGCCAGAGCACCAGCAGCACCCAGTCGAAGAACACGTAGAGCACCAGCACCGAGCGCGGGAGCGTGCGGTCGGCGAGGAAGACGTAGGCGATGAGCACCATCCCCTGGACCGTGGTGGCGCCGAGCAGGCGGCTCGCCAGCTCCAGCCGTGGCCGCGGCTCGGGGGAGTGGTAGAGGCCGATGAAATAGACGGTGAGGAGCTGCAGCGCCAGGGCCAGCAAGGCCACCGGGTGGGCGAGGGCGATGCGTTCGACCGGCAACAGCCCGTGGGTCAGCGGCAGCGGCACGGTGACGCGCAGCCACACCGCGCCGTACCAGGCGATCAGTGCCGCCGCGCCGTCGCCGAGGAAGCGCCCGAGGCGCCAGCCCGACGAGCTGCCCATGGGCTCCATGGCGGGCCATCTTACGTGCGCCGCACCTTCGGTATCATTGCGAGCCGCTCATGAAAGTCACCGAGCACCTCGCCCAGGCCACGCGCCCGCTGATCAGCTTCGAGCTCATCCCGCCGCTGCGCGGCGGCGACGTGCGCGGCCTGCTGGCGCTGCTCGACGAGCTGATGGTGTTCGCGCCGCCGTTCATCGACATCACCAGCCACGCGGCGCAGGTGTCGATCGAGGAAACCACCCACGGGCTCGAGCGCCGCGTCAAGCGCAAGCGGCCGGGCACGCTCGGCGTCTGCGCGCTGATCCAGAACAAGTACGGCGTCGACGCCGTGCCGCACGTGCTCTGCACCGGCTTCACCCGCGAGGAGACCGAGGACTTCCTCATCGAGCTGCGCTACCTCGGCATCGACAACGTGCTGGCGGTGCGCGGCGACGACAGCGGCTACCAGAAGCCGCTGCAGCACGGCCGCTCGGCCAACCGCTACGCCGTCGAGCTGGTGCGGCAGGTGGCGGCGATGAACAAGGGGCGCTACCTCGAGGACGATCTGCTCGACGCCGACCCCGCCGACTTCTGCATCGGCGTCGCCGGTTACCCCGAGCGCCACTTCGAGTCGCCGAACCTGATCACCGACATCCGCGCCACCAAGGAGAAGGTGGAGGCCGGCGGCCACTACATCGTCACCCAGATGTTCTTCGACAACCGCCACTACTTCCACTTCGTCGAGCTCTGCCGACAGGAGGGGATCACCGTGCCGATCATCCCCGGCCTCAAGGTGCTCTCCTCGGCGGCGCAGCTCAAGTCGATCCCGCGCACTTTCCACGTCGAGATCCCGCTCGAGCTCGCCGACGCCGCCGCCGCCGCGCCCGAGCACACCCTCGAGGTCGGCGTCGAGTGGGCGATCGGGCAGATGCGCGAGCTGCTCGAGAAGGGCGCGCCGGCGGTGCACTTCTACATCATGCAGAGCGCCAAGGCGGTGAAGCGGGTGCTGGGCGGCGTCAAGGTGTAGACGCCCCGGGCGCGGCGAAAACGCCCGCTCCGCCCGACGAGGCCGCCCGACAGGGTGGGGCGGCAAACGGGGTCATTGACAGCCTTCCGGATTGGTGCTCGAGTGTCGCCGTTTCGCGACGTGCGGTCCGATGGTGCGGGGTGAGGTTCTCTTCCAGCTTGC
This sequence comes from Thermoanaerobaculia bacterium, assembly GCA_963837455.1. Classification (GTDB taxonomy): domain Bacteria; phylum Acidobacteriota; class Thermoanaerobaculia; order Multivoradales; family JAIOJS01; genus DASYQD01. The sequence continues at coordinate 2,539,744 of CAWINM010000001.1, forward strand.
CGCTCGGTTCGAAGAGCAGCTGACGCTCGTCCAGCGTCGCGCGGCATAGGACCACTCCGTCCGGCGGATCGGTCGGCACCAGGCTGAAGCCGCGGTACAGCGGCGCTGCGGTCGGAGGGTGAGACCATGAAGATCGCCGGGCGCGGTTGGGTGTGCCTCAGCGTTCTGCTCTCGGCCAGCGCGACGCTGGCATCGGCCCCGAGGCCTGGTGAGCCGGGCGCCAGGGTCTGGGTGCTCACCTCCTCTCGGCTGCTCGAGCTCGATGCCGAAACCGGCCAGCTGGTCGGTGCTCGGCCGGTTCGCGAAGACGAGCAACTGCTCGACCGCGGGGAGTCCGCTGGCCCGCTGCTCTCGAGCGGCAACGGGCTCCAAGCGCCCGGGAGCGATCCCGGCGCCGGATTCGCCGCCGCCGCGGGACCCTTCCAGGGCGACGCTCTGGCAACGGCGGTCGCCGGGACCGCGCGGTCGACGCTCGTCGCGTTCTCCACGGGCCTGGTCCGATACTCCACGAGCGGAGCTCTCGAAGAGAGCGTGCGGTTCCCGTTCGGGGTCACTGCGGTGGCGATCGATGGCGCGCACCTGTGGGGGTTCGGGAAGGCCGGCGGTTTCCGGATCGACGTCGAAGACCCCACGGCGGCACCCTTCGAGCTCGATACGAGCGCCTGGAGCGGCGTGCCGAGCGTCGCCTGTCGCGACGAGCTCGCCGACCTGGTGGTGGTGGCCGAGGAGGGGGGCCTTCACTGGCTCGATCCCGAAGGCCACGAGGTGGCGTTCACGCCCCTGCGCCAAGTGGAGCAGCTCGCGTGTGGCCACTTCGGCCGAGTGTGGGCTTCCGGTGAAGACGGCACCGTGCTGCTCGAGTCCATCGGCACCATCGGGGGTGTCGAAGCGGCGGTACCGCCTAGAGGTGCGGCGAGCCCGGCTCTGGCGGCCGACCCCCGCGACTTCGCGGCACTGACCGGTGCCGGGGGGACCATCTCCCGGCGTTCCGTCGACGGCAGCACGCGTTGGAGGGTCCGCCTGCCGGCCGGCGAGGTCGTTCGTGGGCTCGCCGCGCAGTTCGAGGCGGATGCCCCCGTGCGAGGCCGACACCGCGATCTTCGGCTTGCGAAGCGGCCGCCGGTGCTCATTGGCAAGTCGGGCCCCGACGACGTGACCGTGCACGGCAGAACGGCCCTGGTGGAGCCCGGCGACGGCAGTAGCGGTTCTGGGGACCCGGTGGCGTCGGCCACCGTGACTCTCTTCGATTCCGACGTCCTGACCACCACTTCCGCAACCGACGGCAGCTTCACGACCGCTCCCTTCGCACATGTCGACGGGAGGCAGGCGACCTTCTTTGCGAGCAAGGAGACGCCGCAAGGGACGCTCAAGGGCGACTGGTGGACGTTCTCGATGACGCCCGGTCAGACCTACGAGATGGGCGATCTCCTGATGGTCTTCGACTGCAACATGGCTTTCGAGGACGGACTCTTCCCGGCCAACGCGCTCAATGGCGAGGTCCGGGCGATGGCGTTCTTCGACGACGGCACGGGCCCGGCGCTCTACGTCGGTGGCACCTTCACCACGGCAGGTGGGACGACGGTCAACCGCGTCGCCAGGTGGAACGGGACGACATGGTCGGCGCTGGGGTCGGGCCTCACCATCACCAGTGGCACCGCGTCGGTCGATTCCTTCGTCGTGTTCGATGACGGCAGCGGCGCCAAGCTCTACGCGGGTGGGAAGTTCAACCGCTCCGGCTCGACCACCATCAACAACATCGCCAAGTGGACGGGGACCGCCTGGACCCAGGTTGGCAGCAGCGGGCTCAACTCGCAGGTGCTCGCTCTTGCCGTGCACAACTCGCAGCTCTACGCCGGCGGTGCCTTCACGAAGGCTGGAACGGTCACCATGAATCGGCTCGCGCGCTGGACAGGCAGCTCTTGGGCGGCGGTGGGCAACGGGCTCAACAACACGGTCAAGGCGCTGGCCTCCTATGACGACGGGACCGGTGCTGCTCTCTACGTCGGTGGGACCTTCACCCAGGCCGGCGGGACCCTCTCGGTGTCGCGCATCGCCAAGTGGGATGGCTCGAGCTGGTCGGCGCTGGATAGCGGCGTCACAGGTGGTAGCACCATCCAGGTCAACGCCCTGCTCTCGAGCGTGGAGAACGGAGATCCCACTCTCTACGTAGGCGGCCGCTTCACCACCGCGGGTGGCACAACCGTCAACGACATCGCGCGTTGGAAGTCGGGCTCGTGGGAAGCACTGGATAGCGGCCTCGGAGTGGAAGTCAACGCGCTGGCGATGTTCGATGATGGGGCGGGCGCCCGTCTGTACGCGGCCGGCTCGTTCACCAGCGGCTACAACCGCTTGGCGCGCTTCAATGGCAGCTACTGGGACCCCATCGGAGCCGGCCTCAACGGCAATGCCTCGAGGCTCGGCGCGGGAACGGTCGGGTCGACACCGAGCCTCTTCGTCGGTGGCGCCTTCACGACAGCCGACGGGGTGGCAGCGAGCCGCCTGGCCAGGCTGGTGAGACCGCTCACCTGCGCCGACCCCGTTCCCCCGCACCTGTTGTGGGTGGAGCCGCGAAGCGGCGATTCGCTCGGGAGCTCGACGCCCACTCTGCGCTTCGGCGCCTACGACTGGGGAAGCTCGGGGATCGACACCGCCAGCCTGGAGGTTCTCGTAAACGGGCAGGTGATCCCGTCGAGCTGCACCTGGTCCGGCGGCGACATGGTGGCCGAGTGCACGACGGGTTCGCTGGGTGGCGGCACGCTTGCCTTGGCGTCGCGCATCCAGGATCTGGCAGGCAACTGGTCAGGGGACAACACGATCACGGTGACGATCTCGGACTCGACGCCGCCAACCATCTCCTTCGTCGAGCCGGCGGAAGGAGCCGTGCTCGCGGATGCGCACCCGGTGCTGCGCCTCGCCTACAGCGACGCAGGCTCGGGTGTCGACACCGCGAGCCTGTCCTTGACTCGCGACGGCTCGCCACTCGCTGTCGAGTGCCAGCCGGGCGCCGCGGAGGCGATATGCATTCCGTCGCGCGCGCTGCCGAACGGCGCGACCTCGCTCGTTGCCACGATCCGCGACCTGCAAGGGAATGTCTCCGCCCCGGCGACGCTCGACGTGACCCTTGCTGCGCCGCCGCCGGCAACCACCGAGCTGCGCGGTACAGCGGTGTTCGAGAGCGGCGCTCCGGCCGCCGGTGCCCTCGTCTGGCTCGACGGGCTCGTCGGCACGTCCACCACCGCGGCCGCCGACGGCCAGTTCTCGATCGCCGGCATCCGGGTGAGCAGCAATCCGCGGGTGAGCCTGAGTGCCTCGCTGTCGAGCGGTGGCAGCACCTACCTGGCGTTCCTCTCCGACATCGCTCCGGTCGCCAATGGCGTGACCGACGTCGGCCAGGTCATCCTCAAGCAGCGCTGCGACAGCTTCTTCACGCCCTTGCCCCTCGCCGCCGGCGGTGCCGAGGTAGGCGGGGGAACGGCCCTCGGCGGGGCAATCGCGCGCCTTGCAGTCTACGACGACGGGAGCGGTGCCCGCCTCTTCGCTGGCGGCGACTTCAACTATGGAGTTGCCGGCAGCCTGCCCCGCATCGCCGAGTGGGGGCCTCGCGGCTGGGAGTGGACCGGCGCCGGCCTGGGCGGCGAGTCCCAACCAGTGGCCGATGCGTTCGCGGTCTTCGACGACGGATCCGGCCCCGCCCTGTTCGTTGGCGGAGGCTTCACCAGCGCGGGCGGAGTGCCCGCCGTCAACCTCGCCAAGTGGAATGGCAAGGAGTGGCAGGAGGTCGGCAGGGGGCTCAATGGCCGCGTCACGGGCCTGGCGGTGTTCGACGACGGCAGCGGGCCGGCGCTCTTCGTCGCCGGTGACTTCACGCGCGTGCAGACGCGCAGGGATTGGAGCGGCGCCGACGTGTCTCTCTCCGCGCAGCACGTCGCCAAGTGGGACGGCGAGCAGTGGGCCTCCGTTGCCAGCCCCGGTGTCTACAACTACCGTGCCTTCCAGCTTTCGGCGTTGCAAGGGCCCACCGGCACGGGTCTGTACCTATGGGAGCTCTACGGCGGCGGCCTCTGGCAGCTGGTTGCCGGCAACTGGCAGCCGATCGACTTTCCCCCGGAAGACGGTCCGGTCCTGACCAGCGTCGCTTCGGCCACGATCGCCGGTACACCGCGGGTCTTTTTCGCCGGCTACGGGTTCGGCGTGCAGGAGTGGACCGGCAGCGCGTGGCTCGACACTGGGGCCGATCCCAACGACGAGCCCACGATCGTCGGCTACGCGGACGCCTCGGGGAGCTATCTCTTCGAGACGAGCCAGCCGTTCGTGGATGAATGGTCGGCCGGCGAGCTGCGGCGCTGGAACGGCACCAGTTGGTCGGGCGTCCTGGCGGCCGAGGGAGGGCAGCTGGAGGTGCTCACCGGGCTCGAGGCGCAGCCGATCCTCGTGCGGATCGATCCCTTTGCGCGCTGGGAGAACGGTGCGTGGGTACCCTTCCCGCTCGCCGTCGACACCGAGGGCCCCGTCACTTCGGTGGCAATCGCCGAAGGAGCGGAGCAGTCGATCCTCTTCGCGGGCCCGACACGAGCCGGTGGAGTCGTCCTCGACGGCTCGATCGGGCGCTGGGATGGGTCCGCGGTCTCCTCCGTGGGGGCGGGTCTGACCGGCGGCGGCTCCAAGGTCGTCCAGGCCTTCGAGGGCACCACCAAGCACGTCTACGGGATCGCGGAAGCCGTCGGTCAGGTGGCCGAGTGGAACGGCAGCGGCTGGACGCCCATCGGCTCGCCCCTGGGTGTGGAGATCCACGACGTGGACTGGGTCGACATCGGCGACGGGCCCGAGCTCTACGCCGGCGGGAGCGGCGTCTATCGCTGGAGCGGCAGCTTCTGGTACTCGCTCGACGCGCCCGCAGGCATCGCCTCCTCCATCGAGGCCTACCAGGGGCAGCTGTACGCCGTCATCGTCGACGGTTTCACCGGAGGCCTCTATCACTGGAACGGCACGGCGTGGCAGCTCGCCTGGGCGAGCTACGCCAGCGAGATCAAGGCGATCGATGGCTACTTGTACGAATTCAATGGTGGCTCCGCGACCAGCGCCTGGAATGGCTCTGCGTGGAGCCACGGAGAAGGCCCCGCCTGTGGGGTCTACCGAAATCGCTTCATCAGCGGCGGTGAGACGCCCTACGCCGGCTCTGTCCACGCTCTCGAGGGCTTCAACGATGGCACCGGGAGTCGCTTGCTCATCGGCGGCGACTACGCGTCGCTCTGCACCAGCACCAGCGGCCACACCCTCTACGGCATCGTCCCCGGCTACACCAACATCAACCTGGGCACCGGGGTCGATGGCCCCGCCGTACGCGCGCTGGCCGCCGGCAGGTGGAACGGCTCGCCGGCGGTGGCCGTAGGCGGAGACTTCGCGACCGCCGGCGGCAAGCCCTCGGGCAAGCTCGCGCTCTGGCACGCCTCGCCGAGCTGGGGAAGCTGCTCGCCCGCCGGGCAGCCGCCCAAGATCACCATCACCTCGCCACCGCCGGTGACGAGCTCGACCGTCGTCACCCTCGTGGGCCGGGTCGACGAGCCCGCGACGCTCGAACACGACGGCGCCGAGGTGCCCCTCGCCGCCGACCTGAGCTTCTCCATTCCGGGTGTGACCCTGGTCGAAGGCACCAACACGTTCTTCTTCGAAGCCGTCGACCGCAGCGGCATGCGGGGCTCGCTCACCTACCAGGTCGTACGGGACTCCATGCCGCCGGCCGTGACCTTCGTCGATCCACCATCGGGGGCGACCGTGTACTCCGCCGACGTCGCGCTCGACCTCACGCTCGTCGACGCCCTGTCGGGCGTCGACACCTCCTCGCTCGCCGTGGCGCTCAACGGCGGCCCCGTGGCGCCGGCGGCGTGCAACGTGCGCGACGGTCGTGCCCGCTGCTCGGTCAACGCCCAGGAGGGTCCCAACACCGCGACCGCGACGATTCGTGACCGGGCCGGCAACCTGTCGACGACGGCGCAGCTCGCCTTCCAGGTGAGCGCGGGCGCCGGCAACGGCACCCAGCTCGTAGGCTCGGTGCGGCACGGCGACGGCTCGATCGCGGCGGGAGCGCGTGTGCACGTACTCGGGCGCCTCGATGCCGCCGGCACGAGCCAGCCGGACGGAACCTTCTCCATCGCCGTCGCCGGCGTCGCCGATGACCGGCCGTGGACCGTCGTCGCCGAGCTCACCGAGGGCTCGTCGAGCCTGGTCGGCTTCGTCAGCGGAATCGTGCCGGTCCCCGGCGCGTCGACCTCCGCCGGCGACATCACCTTGCGAACGGCCTGCGACGGCGAGCTCGCGACGGACCTCTTCGGTACGGTCGGCGTCGCGGGGCGGGTCCGTGCCCTGGCGGTGTTCGACGACGGCTCGGGCGCGGCTCTGTACGTGGGCGGCGCGGGCCTGCGCTACGACGGTACCAGCTGGCACTATCTGCTGCGGTGGGATGGGCAGCACCTCACGACCCTGCCCTCGGACCCGAACGGCGACGTGAACGCTCTCGCGGTCTTCGACGGCGGCGGCGGGCCGCGGCTCGTTGCCGGTGGGAGGTTCACGAGCGCCGGAGGAGTGACCGTCAAGGGGCTCGCCCAGTGGGACGGCCAGGCCTGGTCGAACGTCGGCGGCGGCGTCGACGGCTGCCACGGGCCGGACGTCGAGACCCTCGCGGTCTACGACTTCGGCGCCGGTCCCGTCCTCTATGCGGGCGGCGACATCACCAGCGCCGGCGCGGCCCTGGGTACCGACCTGGTCGTAGCGTGGGATGGCCAGGCCTGGACCACGTTTGGCCCGCCCTCCGGCGGCTGCGGCGGGCTGTTCTCCTCGGAGCGCAGCGTCTTCGCCTTGGCTCGCTACGACGACGGCAGCGGTCCGGCCCTCTACGCTGCCGGTTCGTTCGACCGGCTCGGTGGAGTGGCGGCGGCGCGCATCGCCAAACGGGTCGGCGGGACCTGGGCGCCGCTCTCCTTCGGCCTCGGTCGAGTCTCCACCGCGGGAACCGGCCTGCCGAGCGTCGTCACCTCGCTTGCGGTGTTCGACGGCGGCTCGGGGCCCGAGCTCTACGCGGCCGGCGCCTTCAACCGCGCCGGGAACACCAACATCGGCGTCGACAGCATCGTACGCTGGGACGGGCACCGCTGGGAGTCCGTCGGAGGTGGCCTCGCGAGCTCCGTCGGCGCCGGCGACTTCGGGAGCACCGACAAGCCTACGGGCCTGCAAGCGCTGGCCGTCTACGACGACGGCACCGGTGCCGCCCTCTACGCGGCCGGATGGCTGACGGGCGACCGATTCGCCTCCATCGCGCGCTGGGACGGGCAGCAGTGGAAGCCCGTGGGAGCAGGACTGAGCGACGCCGCCTCGGGCGGGATGGCACTGGCGCCCTTCGCGGGCGAGCTCTACGTCGGCGGCGGCTTCGCCTCGTCCGGTGGCCACGGCGTGAACGGTCTCGCGCGCTGGGACGGGCAGGTCTGGCGGCCGCTGGGCATCGGCTTCGACCGCCCTGTGAGGGCGCTCGCCGTGCACGACGACGGGACCGGGCCGGCGCTCTACGCCGGCGGCGAGTTCACCTCGTTCGGGGAGACGGCGCTCAACCACGTGGCGCGGCTCGACGGGCAGTCGTGGTCGCCCCTCGGCGGGGGCACCGATGGAGACGTCTTGGCGCTCGAGTCGCTCACGGACGCGTCGGGCTCCTTCCTCTACGCCGGCGGGGCCTTCAACTCTGCGGGTGCCACGCCCGCCAGTCGCGTGGCGCGATGGGGTGCCGGCTCATGGCAGCCCCTCGGCACCGGCATCGACGCGGCGGGCACCGTCTACGCCCTCGCCGCGCACGACGATGGCTCCGGCACCGCCCTCTACGTCGGCGGTCACTTCACCCAGGCAGGCGGCCTGGCGGCCGCCAACCTGGCGCGCTGGCGCGCCGGCACCTGGGCCGCCCTGGCCGCGTTCAACGGCGACGTGAAGGCCCTGCGCTCGGCTACCGTGGGGGGCGCAACGAGTCTCTTCGCCGGCGGTGCCTTCAACGTCATCGACAGCACGGTCATCCCGCACGTGGCGCGCTGGGATGGAATCTCCTGGTCGCCAGTCGGCAGCGGTCGCGACGGCGCGGTCGAGGCGCTCGAGCCCTGGCAGGGCGGTCGCCTGGCGGCGGCGGGCAGCTTCAGCGGGCGCGTTGCCTTCTGGGACGGCACCCAGTGGTCGCTGACCTCCACGACTCCAGATGCCACCGTGTCCGCGCTGGCACGTTGGGACGATGGAGGCGGTGACGCGCTCTTTGCCGGCGGCGCCTTCGGCAACCTCGCGGCCGGTCGCGGCAAGGGAGTCGCGAGCTGGTCGGGAAGCTCGTGGTCCGCGCTCGGCTTGGGCATCACCGGTGGCGCCGTGCTGGCGTTGCAGGGTTTCGAGGATGCTTCGGGACCGGCGCTCTTCCTGGGTGGCAGCTTTCCGACGGTCGACGGCGTCGGGTCGTTCGGCATGGCCAAGTGGCTCCGGCCGCTGATCTGCGTCGATCAGAATCCGCCTCTCATCTCCATCGATGCCCCGGCCGCGGGATTGGTGAGGGCTCTTCCACCCCTGATCGTCAGCTACAGCGATTCGTATTCCGGTGTCGACGCCAGCAGTCTCCAATGGACGCTCGACGGCGGGCCGCTCGCAGCCAGCTGCACGCAACAAGCGAACGGCTCCACCTGCATCGCCGAGGCTCCTCTTGCCGACGGCCCGCATTCGTTGCAGGCGAGCGTCGCTGACGTGGCGGGCAATCGGGGCACCTCGGATCCGATCGCTGTCACTGTGGATGGTGAGGGCCCAGAAGTCGCCTTCACGGCGCCATCGAATGACGCGATCGTCACCAACGCCAACAGCCCGCTCACATTCTCCTGGTCCGACGCCGGGTCCGCCGTTGACCTCGACGGGTTCGGGTTCTTCTTCAGCGGGCCTTCCCTCGAGACCTTGAATTGCAACTTCGGTGTTGCCGGAGGCACCTGTACGCCGACGAGCCCCTTCGGCGATGGCAGGTGGACCGCCCGCCTGTCCATCACCGACCAGGCCGGAAACCTCTCCCAGACAGATCTCGCGTTCACCGTCGAGACCCGGCCTCCCGTGCTCGACATCGTGGCGCCGGCCGAGGGCTCGGGCACCAATCTCGTGAAACCGCCGATCCAGCTGAGCCTGTCGGACGCCGGCACGGGTATCGACACCGGCACGCTCGAGCTCACGGCGAACGGGAGTCCGCTTGCTGCCTCCTGCACGTTCGGACTGGGCACCGCTACCTGTGTGCCAGTGGCGGAGCTCCCCGTGGGCCCCGGACAGCTGACGGCCACCGTGCGCGACCTCTACGGGCGGCAGGCGGCGCTGATCACCCGCAACTTCACGATCGCCCTGGACTTCACGGCGCCTGCGATCAGCGTCTCGGAACCTCAGGACGGCGTTCTCACCACCGCATCGGCGGTCAGCGTGGCTGGTTCGCTCAGCGAGGCCGGCGTCTTGACGCTCAATGGCACAGTCGTACCCGTAGGACCGGATCTCACGTTCGCGCAGGGTCCGGTGCCCCTCGTGGAGGGCGTCAACGCCCTGCACCTCGTGGCCACCGACGCTGTGGGAAACCAGGCCGAGGCGACGGTGACCGTGCGCAGCGACTCGACGGCTCCGACCTTGACGATCAGTGCGCCAGCCGAGGGAGCAGCTTTCGACCCGGTGGCGCGCCCGGTCAAGCTCGTCTGGAGCGACGCTGTCGCCGGCGTCGATTTCTCGACCCTGGCGATCGCATTCGACGGCACGCCCGTCTCGCCGAGCTGCGTCCAGGCAGAGGATGGAGCTACGTGTGCCTTCACGACTGCGCCATCCGGCGCGGTGACTCTGAGCGCTTCGGTGTCGGATCGTGCCGGCAATCCTTCGGCCCCCGCGGTCGTTCATTTCGATTCCGTGGTCGGTGGAGACGTCATCCCGCCGGACATCGAGGTGCTCTCACCCCAACCTGGCAGCTCCGTGCGCGTTGACGCGTTGGCTGTCGCGGGTCGGCTCTCGGAACCGGCCACGTTGACCCTCGACGGTGCGGCAGTCGACGTCGGCGCCGATCTGACGTTCACTGCCTCCGTGGCCCTGGCAGAGGGGGCCAACGTCTTCCACCTGCGTGCGGTCGACACTGCAGCCAACGCCGGCACCTTCGACCTGGAGCTGACGCTCGACACGCAGTCTCCGGCATCGCTCGTCGCCGGTCTCGTCAGCGTCACCGAGGTCGGCCCCGGGAGCTATATGGTTGCCGGGCTCAGCGGGGCCTCGCCGGACAGCCAGCCGGGCACGGTTGTCATGGTGCGCAACCGCGCGCAGCAGGCGAGCTGGTCCCTTGCGGTGGCAGGGGACGGGAGCTTCTCGGGTCCGATCGAGGGTCTCCCTGGTGACCCCGTGGCGATGGCCGCTCGCGACCTCGCCGGCAACGAGAGCGCGGCGACAGACCAGACGCTTGCCGGCACCGACCCGGTACCCGTCGATCCGGCGATCGTGGCACCGGTCCTCGATCCCTCGGTGCCCGCGTCGTTGTGTGCCGCGTCGAGCTTCCTCTGGAGCGGTGCCCAGCCCGTTCAGTTTGCCGTGCAGGCCGACGCCATCGACTGCAGCCGCGTGGCGGTCCTGCGCGGCCAGGTCATCGATGGCAGCGGAGCGCCGCTGGCGGACGTGCGAGTGTCAGTCGACGGCCACCCCGAGCTCGGGCTCACGCTCACCCGTGCCGACGGCGTCTACGACCTTGCCGTCATGGGCGGCGGTCCCGTGACGCTGCTCTTTGGCAAGCCGAGCTATCTCCCGGCGCGGCGAAGCCAGGTCTTCGGCTGGGGCGAGTGGGGAAGCGTGGCGACGGTTGCGTTGGTGCACCCCGACACGCAGGTGACCCTGCTGGATCTCACCGCAGAAACGCCGATCCAGGTCGCCCGCGGAACGGCCGTGAGTGACACCAGCGGGTCTCGCCAGGCGACGTTGCTCGTTCCGCAAGGCACGGGCGCACGGGCTCGGCTTCCCAGCGGGGACGAACAGCAGCTCACCACCCTGCACATCCGCGCCACGGAGTACTCCACGGGAGCGCACGGCGAGGAGAGCCTCCCGGCCGCGCTGCCGGCTGGTGTCGCGTACGGTTACTCCGTAGAGTTGTCGGCAGACGAGGTTGACGCGCTGGGCGCCGACGGCGTGGAGCTCGATCGGCCGCTGCCGTTCTACGTCGAAGACTTCCTCGGGATCCCCGCTGGCCAACCGATTCCGGTGGGATCGTTCGATCGTGCCACGGGTGCCTGGGCGCCAGAGCCCAACGGGCGGGTGGTGAGAGTGCTCAGCGTGAGTGCCGGCGAGGCGGTGCTCGACGTCGACGGGGCTGATCAGCCCGCAACCGCCAACGAGCTCGATGCCCTGGGCATCACCAGCGACGAGCTGGCGACGCTGGCGGGGCTCTACCAGCCCGGCCAGCTGTTGTGGCGGATCCCGGTGCACCACTTCTCGCTGTGGTCGGTGGGTTGGACCTGGCTCTGGCTCCAGGGCGCGCTCGGTCCCCCGTGGAACCTGCCAAAGGAAGGCGATGCTCATGACATCGACCACCCGACCGTCGCCGCCTTCGGGGGCAGCATCGAGGTCGAGAATCAGACCCTCGGGGAGAGCTTGAGCCTCACGGGCTCGCCGCTCTCGCTTCAGTACTCGAGCTCCTTGGCGGCGGGCCGGAAGGCGCCCTTCGAGCTGACCATCCCGTTGACCGACGCCGCGGTGCCGGATGGGCTGATCGGAGTCGAGCTCGAGCTCGACATCGCAGGGCGGACGTTCGAGCAGAGCTTCTCGCCGGCTCCTTCTCAGGCCTACACCTTTTCCTGGGATGGCCGCGACCGCTTCGGTCAGGTCACACCGGGCCGCATGCCCTGGGTCGCCACCGTGACCTACCTGCTGCCTGCCTACTACGGGACCTCGGGGGTCGGCGACCCGGCGTGGGGTGGACCGGGTGGTCTCAGCATCGACGCACCCACGGTCGGTCCCGAGCGCTGGTCGCGGCGAAGTGCTGGCACGCTGGGCCATGTCCAGGCGCAGGGCACATGGGGCCTCGGAGGCTGGGGCCTCTCCAACCAGCTGGTGCTCGACGTCGAGCAGGACACCGTGTACTACCCCGACGGCCGCCAGCGGAGGCTCAACAGCGACCGGCTGCCGGGGATCATGAGCCGGGTGGCCGGCATCGGGACGCCGGGCGCTACCGGGGACGGCGGGCTCGCAAGGCAAGCCGAGCTGAGGGACCCTGCCGGCATCTCGGTCATGCACGACGGCAGCCTGCTCGTGGCTGACCGCGGGAACTGTCGCGTGCGAACGATCGACCGCCAGGGGGTCATTCGCACCATCGCCGGGACCATTTGCGATGATCCGGACTTGCCGGTCCTCGATGGGGGTCCGGCCACCGAAGCGCGCCTGAATCGCCCGGAAAAGGCCGTCGAGGGGCCGGGGCCGGACTATCTGATTTACATCGCGGACGCGGACCACGACCGGATCCGCCGCATCGAGCGCGACGGCACGATTCGAACCTTCGCCGGCACTGGCAGGCCCGGTTGCCAGGATGGCGGCATCGAGAATCCGATGGACATTGCGTTCGACGCCGAAGGCAACCTGCTCGTCATCGCTTTCGAGCGAATCTCCGGGCACGGCTCCTGCCGCGGGATCTACCGGATCAGCTCGGCCCGAGCGGTCACTCGATTGGCCGGCAGCGAGTACCAGCAGTGTCCAGAGTCCTACTGCACCGGGTACCTCCGGCAGCCCAAGGGGATCGCGGCCGCGGCGAATGGCGGCATCTATTTCACCGATGCCAACAACTTGAGCCTGCGACCTCCGCAGGGGCTTGGGCCGCCGAACCACGGCTGGAACGTGGCGGGCATCAATCGCTTCTACGGGTCCCCGGAGGACCAGCGACTGGGTGTTTTCGCCGGCGACGGGCTCCCAGCTTCCTTCGAGGAAACGCGCTTTTTCGGGCCCTGGGGTGTCGCCGTCGGCGGCAATGGCACTGTCTACATCGCGGACTACCTCAACACCCGCGTTCGCTCCATCACGCCCGACGGCATCGTCCACACCGTCGCCGGAGGCGGGCCCTCGCTGGCCGGCGGTGGCGACGTGCTGGCCACCGATGCATCACTCGGTGCCGTCACCGGTGTCGCGGTGGACCCCGCTGGGAAGGACCTCTACTTCACCGACTCGTCAACCAACCGGGTGTATCGAGTGAGGCTCCCCAACGTCCGCGGCAAGGACGAGCTCCAGGTGCCGTCAGAGGACGGCGCCCTGCTCTACGTGTTCGACAGCAAGGGTCACCACTTGCGGACCGAGGATTCGGTCACGCGCCGTCCGCTATGGACGTTCCACTACGGCACCTACCCGACCCCTAGCGGTGCCCAGGCTCAGCTGCTGACCGAAGCCGAGGACGCCTTCGGCAACGTGACCCGAGTCGAGCGTGGCGGCAACGGCGAGCCATCGGCTCTCGTCGCTCCCTTCGGCCAGCGAACGACGATCTCCCTAGACGAGGGCGGCTACCTGGAGAGTGTCTCGCGGCCGCTGGCAGACGGTGTTGAGCAACTTGCCGTGAGCATGGACGAGCAAGGGTTGCTGCGGCATCTCGAACCACCAAAGCTCGAAGCCTACGACTACACGTACGACGCCGAGGGACGTCTCACCCAGGTAGACGACCCCGAGCAGGGACAGCTCCGGCTGACCTACGAAGAGACCGCGGAGGGCCACACGGTGGGCCTGGTGACCGCGGAAGGCCGAACGAGCCTGGCCGACCTGCACCTCCAGCCCGAGCGCGTGGAGCAGCGCTTGACAGCACCGGATGCCACGTTGACGACACTCCAGCGAGATCGCAACGGGTTGCTCGATCAGGTCCAGCCCGACGCCTCGGAGTCGGCGGTGAAGATGGCGGCCGACCCGCGGTTGGCGTGGGGTGGCGGGCAGCTCGATCGCGCGGCGGTGTTCCTTGGCTCGGGCACCGGTTACCGCGTGGACGTCGCCCACGAGCGTGCGGCGTCCCCGCTGCCCACGAACGACGATGGCGATCAGCTTCCGCCGGTGACCGACCAGACCGACACGGTCACCGTCAACGGGCGCGCCACCTCGACCACCTACTCGGCGGCGAGCAGCACCGTCACCACGACAACCCCCGAGGGGCGGACCTTCGTCGCGGTGCTCGATAGCTACGGCCGAGTCTCGGAGGCGCAGGCTCCGGGGCTGCTCCCGGTAGACGCCACTTACGATGCACGCGGGAGGCTATCGGGCGTCAGCCAGGGAACTGGGCCACAGCAGAGGACGAGCGCCGTCAGCTACGACCCCGACAGCGGGTTCGTGAAGAGCGTCACCGATCCCGAGCAACGCGAGACGCGGTACGAACGCGACGCGGTCGGTCGGGTCACGAAGACGACGCTGCCAGACTTGCGCGAGATTCACTTCACCTACGACCTCGACGGCAACCTCACGGGCGTGACCCCGCCCACGCGGCCACAGCACTCGTTCGACCACAACGGTGTCTCCCAGGTGAGCGAGGCAACGGCGCCGCCGGTGGGCGGCCAGCTCACCGTCACCCAGTACAGCTACAACCGCGACCACCAGCTGAAGACGGTCACCCTTCCGGATGGCCGTCAGATCGAGATCGGCTACGACGACAAGGGCCGACCCGGCGCGGTGACCTCGCCTTCGGGTACGACGAGCTACTCCTACGACGGCACGGGCAAGCTGGCGACCATCGCCGCCCCCGGGGACGTCGCGATCGGCTACACCTACGACGGTCCGTGGCTGTCCGCCGTGAACGTCGGTGGGCCGTTCACGGCGAGCGTCCACTTCGAGGCCGACCGGCCCTACCCCGGAGCACCGAGCACGAACTTCTGGCTGGGGGCACTCGAGATCAACGGCCAACCCGCGACCAGGGTCGAGCTGCACTACGACCTCGACGGGGTGCCGACCCTCATCGGCCAGATGCTGCTCTACCGTGACGGCTCCAGCGGTCGCCTGCTGGGCACCGACGTGCTCACCACCGGGGAGCGCTTTGGCCAGGACGATTTCGGCGAGCTCACTGAGTTGCACTCTGGCTACGTGCCCGGCAACGGAACGCCCGCACCGGTGAGCGAGGCCCTGCTCGACGCCAGCTACCAGCGGGACAAGCTGGGTCGAATCACCCACAAGACCGAGACCACACGAACGGGCCCGGGGGCGCCCCCGGAGGTCCACTCCTTCGACTACACCTACGACGCGGTGGGCCACCTCACCGAGGTCAAGCGAGACGGCGTCGTCGTCGAGAGCTACGTTTACGACGGCAACGGCAACCGCACCAGCTGGACCACGGGCTACGGCAGCGGGGCGGCCACGTACGACGCCCAGGATCGCCTCGTCAACTACGGCGCTCTCTCCTTTACCTACGGCCGCGACGGCGAGCTCGAGAGCAAGTCGCTCGGCGCGCAGACGACGGCCTACACCTACGACGCGTTCTCCACCCTGCGGGCCGTCCGTCTCGCCGACGGAATCCAGATCGAGTACCTGGTCGACGGGCTGAACCATCGCATCGGCAAGAAGATCGATGGCACGCTCGTGCAGCGGTTCCTCTACGCCGGCGGGCTCTCGCCTATCGCCGAGCTCGACGCCGCGGGCAACGTGACCACGCAGTACGTCTATGGCGCCGGTGGCAGCGTCCCGGACTACTTCGTGCGTGGGGGGGTGACCTACAGAATCTTCACCGATCACCTGGGAAGTGTCCGCTACGTCGTCAACGCCGCGACCGGGGCGGTGGTGCAGCGGATGGAGTACGACAGCTTCGGTCGGGTGACGCTCGACACGAGCCCGGGGTTCCAGCCGTTCGGGTTCGCGGGAGGGCTGTACGATTACCAGACGGGACTGGTGAGGTTTGGGGCGCGGGATTACGATGCGGAGACGGGGAGGTGGACCAGCAAAGACCCCATCGGCTTTGCCGGCGGCGACACCAACCTCTATGGGTACACGATGGCCGATCCGGTGAACTCGAAGGATCCAACGGGTCTGTGTGAAGACCCAGGCGGACCGGGCACTAGGATCTGCATCGAGGCATTCATCCCGACGCCCACGTTCGGCGGCTTCATGGGTGATGGCCGCGGAGCGTCTCCGGATGGGGGCACTTACAGAACGATGCAGACGATCAATGTCTCCTCGACGGACGGGAGGAAGGTGATAACCGAAGACTTCTTCGCAGGAACCTCGATGCTCGGTCTGATACCCCTGCCAACGCCGGTACCGAGCTTCTTTGGGCCACTCAGCAGAACAGCAGAAGTTGCTCATCAGGAGGTGACAGCCACTGCCGCCGGCATCAACGTCAGCGGAGAAGCCAGCGACGGCTTGCTGTTCGGTGCCGCGCCCAATCTGGAGTACAACCTTAGGTTGGTTCCGACGCAAGACGGTTTCGCGGTTTCTGGCAGCCACACGAGATTCCCGTCGCTGGAAGTCTGGGTCTATGAGAACGGGAAAGACCCGTACGCCGCCTACATCTACAACGCTCCGGCTCAGGGTGCTGTGAAGGGAATGGTCGACATCAATCGAACGATGGTGGTTCCGTAGCATGAGCACATCGAGAGTGATCGGTGCACTTTTCCTGCTGCCCTTGGCAGTCCTCGCGGGCTGCAGTCGGCGGAATGCGCACTTCGAGATCCCGAGCGACTACGTCGGCTGGGTGAACGTCAAGTACCTCGCTGCGAGCTGTCCTGAGGGGACGCGGGGAACGCCAACCGTGTCCGTGATCTCGATTGATGCCAATGGGAAGGGGTGCTCGCGTACGTGGGATGCCGACGGCTTGATGTCGACGCGCTTCTTCTACGTGGACGCCAACGGCCGCCGTGTTCGCGAGTTGAGAGCGACTCACTGGGGCAAGGGAGGCGAAATTTGGGGGCCGGCGGTGAGCCTTAAGCGCTCCGTGTTCCGCTTCTTCGTGGGCGACGAGGCCGCCTTCAAGAAACGGCCACCTCCACGCCCGCGACAGAGCTCCGCACCTCCGGATCCCACCCCGCCCACCAGCCCGCCGTGAGGCTTCGGCGAGCTGTAGTGGTCGCTTCGGGTCGGCCCGGTGGCTGTGGCCTGCGGGCGTCGGTGGCTTCGATGCCAGTCGCCGAATCCGTCGTTGCAGCGGACGCCACCCGAGCGTCTCCGCCTCCACGTCCTCGCGCCTGGCGTCGAGCGTCGGTGGCTCCGCCCCGCAGCTCAGCCGGGTGCCGCCGCTGAACTTTGCCCGATTCGGCGACAGGCGCGGCGGTGGTGTGCCGGCGATCGTGGCCTAGCGAGGGCCGCCGGGCCTTGTGGCGTGTCCGGCGCTGGTGGTGACGGGGAGGGGCGGGCTCGTGTGCTCCCACCCCTCAGACTGCAGGGTCGGCACCCTGTCGGCTCCCCCGCCCTGCGCCCCCTCCCGCCGACAGCGTGCCGCGGGTTTGAGTCAGCAAGCGCCGCCTCCTCGCGGCGCGCGTCGGCGCTCTCGCGCCGCCGAGCTTGCTACGGAGACGGCGCCAAGAGTCCCCCACCCGCGCCACGTCCACGACGCGCCGCCGGGCCGCAGCGGCCCTCTGGCGCGCCGCGGCCGCGGCGCCACCCGCAGAGCAGAGTCGGAGTGGTGAGCCGTCCCCCTCGCAGAATCGAAGCTACCGCCGTGCTCGCCGGCGTCGAGGCTGCCCGCGCTGCGCGCGGCAGCGACGCGGCATGCGCCGCGTCGCCGGCCTCGACCCCGGCTCCGCGCGGCGGTGGTGATTGCTTGCGGGCGAGGGGGACGGAGCGGGGCTCCGGGTCCAGAGCTCTGCTCCCTGACCAGATCCGATCCACCCGAGCCCACCATCCGCTCCCCCTCGCCCACAGTGGTGCTCTGCGCCGGAGCGGAGCCGGAGTCAAGTAGGGAGGAGTGGGTGGGGGACTTGACGCCGGCGAGCACCGGCGCACTCTCTTGCTGCGAGGGGGAGCGGGTCACGACTGCTCGAGTGGCAACTCCGTCTCTTGCTCCGGGTCCGTTCGGCGCCCAGGGCGCGCCCCGAGCACGGCGACGCGGAGGTCTTCCGCAGCGGCGCCGCGCGCAGGAAGAGGCGCGACCTGGGCGCCGCTGCTGACTCAAACCCCGGCGGCAGTCTGCGCGGGAGGGGGTGTGCGGGAGGGGGAGCGCGCAGTCTGCCGCGCCTTGTAGGTCGGGTGGGAGGCCCGCACGGGGCAGGAGAGGACGTCGAGGAGAACCACGGAGGCCCTCCGGGGCGTCGTCGCCAAAGTCGAGGTCGCTCGCAGACCACTTTCTGAGCCCGCCCAGGTTTACATAGCGTTTGTTATGTAAAGGCCGCGCGAACGCGCGGCCCAAGGCGGGGGTGGCCGAGGGCAGGGTCCGATAAGGCGCCTTATCGGAGCGACCTGCAAGGGCCGTGACCGCGGGGAGGGGGTGTGGGGAAGGCGCGGGCGCGGCCCTTGGCCCGGGAGCGGACCCTGCCCGTGCCCGCAGGGACGGCCACCCCCGCCGCCGCCTGGGCGGGCTCTTCGAAGCCACTGCACTCGCAGTCGAGAAGCCCCGGAGGGCCGACCCTGCGCGCGTCGACATCGTCGCGCAGCACCACGGCCCGGTGCGGGCCGTGGGCGGGGGTCCGATCCTCAGAGCGATGCCAGGAACTCGTCCACCGTCAGCCGCGCCTGCTTGATGACATGCGCGAGCGTGGATCGCTTGACCGGCCGGTGCGCCGGCACCGTGAGCTTGAGCACCTCGTCGGCGAGCCGCTTTGCAGGCGGATGTGGCTGCCGCGCTGGCGCACGACTAGCCATCCGTCCCGCTGCAAGGCCCTGAGAATCTCGGTGTAGGCGAGAGAGGGGACCTTGCTCACACCACGAGCTCGACGATCTCGGCGCCCTCGCCTTGGGCGTCGGCGAGATCGTCTTCGACCGGCTCGAGGTAGAGCTCGATCGCCTCGCGGAGATTGGCCATCGCCTGCTCGGAAGTGTCGCCCTCACTGATGCAGCCGGGCAGCGCCGGGACGTAGGCGGTGTAGCCGCCTTCGTCGCTGGGCTCGAGAACCACTTTGAGCTTCATCGGTGTTTGGTGGCTACGAGCCGGCCTGCTGCAGGACGGTGTCGAGCATCTCGGCGACGAACCGCTGTTTGCCGCGCGGCAGGCGGCTGATGCGCTCCATCTGCTGCTGCAGCTTCGGCGTCGGTCCCCGCTTTGCGGGCTTCTTGCGCTGGGTCTCCTCGCCGATGAGCTCCTCGAGGGAGACGTCGAGAGCGCGCGCCAAGGCAGGCAGCGAGGAGATGGGGACGCGCCTCCGTCCCTTCTCGAAGGCGACCACCTGCTGCTGGGAGACGCCGAGGACCTCGCCGATCTGCGTCTGCGTCAACCCGCGATCCCGGCGCAGCCTGGCCAGGCGCTCGCCGAAGATGCGGAAGAAGGCTTGCTGGTCGCGGGTCATGAGGTCAGTGGTGATCGGCTCGCCCATAAGGTACTCCGGTTTGAGATCCAGCCATTTGACAGTATCTCATAACGTGATATCGTGCGGGCGAGTTTCTCCCTCGTCAGGGGGCTTGACAGGTTTCCAGAGGGGAGGCCCGGATGGCGCGGATACCGGAGGCGGAGCTGGAGCGGCTAAAGAGGGAAGTCTCCCTCGAGCGGCTGGTGACCTCCCGCGGCGTCGCGCTGCGCCGTCACGGCGCCGACCTCGTGGGTCTGTGCCCCTTCCACGACGACCACGAGCCCTCGCTCGTGGTCTCCCCCCAGAAGAACCTCTGGCACTGCCTGGGCGCCTGCCAGGCGGGAGGGAGCACGATCGACTGGGTGATGCGGGCCGAGGGCGTCTCGTTTCGCCACGCCGTCGAGCTCTTGCAGAGTGGCGAGCTGGGCTCGGGTGCCGTGCGGCCGACGCGGTTTCTCTCCAAGCGGCGCCACCTGCCGCCTCCCGTCGTGGCAAGCGCTCCCGATCCCGAGCTGCTCGGCGAGGTGATGGCCTTCTACCGCGACACCTTCGAGAAGAACCTGGAGCCGCAGCGCTACCTCGAGCACCGCGGGCTCGTGCATCCCGAGCTCGTCTCCCGCTTCGGCTTCGGCTATGCCAACCGCACGTTGGGCTACCGGCTGCCGAGCAAGGACAGCAAGACGGGCGACGAGCTGCGCAGCCGTCTGCAGGCGGTGGGCCTCTTGCGTCCCAGCGGCCACGAGCTCTTCACCGGCTGCCTGGTGATCCCCATTCACGACGAGGCCGGCCGCGTGGTCGGCATGTACGGCCGCAAGATCCGTCCCGACCACAAGCAGCGGCCGGAGAGCCCGCTGCACCTATATCTGCCGGGGCCGCACCGCGGCATCTTCAACCTCGCGGCGCTCGCCGCCTCGCCCGAGGTGATTCTGTGCGAGAGCCTGCTCGATGCGCTCTCCTTCTGGTGCGCCGGCTTTCGCAACGTCACCTGCAGCTACGGCGTCGAGGGCTTCACGCCGGAGCTTCTCTCCGCCTTGCTCGGGCACGGCACCGAGCGGCTGCTGATGGCCTACGACCGCGACCCCGCGGGCGATCAGGCGGCCGAGAAGCTCGCTGCGCGCCTCTCTCCGCATGGCATCGCCTGCTACCGCGTCGAGTTTCCACGCGGCATGGACGCCAACGACTACCTGCGCACGATGAAGCCCGCCGAGCGTGCCTTCGACCTGGTGATGCGCAAGGCGCGTCCGATGGGAGAGGTGGCCGAGCGGAAGACATCGCCGGCGAGGTACCTCCCCCCGGCGCTGCCGGCAAGCGCCGAGGCATCGCCCCCTCCGCTCGTCCAGCCCGACCAGGAGCTGCCCGTTGCCGAGCTCGCTCCCGACATGCTCCCTCTCGATCCGTCTTCGATGCCAGCTCTTCCTTTAGCCGCCTCTTCTTCCCCTCCGCTCCTGCCGTCCGATCCCGCCACTTCGCTGCTGCCGGCCGCTCCGCTTTCCGAGCCGGAGCTCGAGCGCCGTGCGCACGAGCTGGTGCTCTCGCTCGGCGATCGCCGCTACCGCGTGCGTGGCATCGAGCGCAACCTCACCTACGACGTCTTGAAGGTCAATCTCCTCTGTGCCAGGGGCGAGGGCTTCCACGTCGACGCCTTGGACCTCTACTCGGCGCGCCAGCGCGCGGCCTTTCTCAAGCAAGCCGCCCTCGAGATGGGCGTCGAGGAGCGAGCGGTGCAGAAGGACCTCGGGCAGCTGCTTTTGCGCCTCGAGGCCCTGCAGCAGGAACAGATCGAGGCCGCCCTGGCTCCCAAGGAAAAGGCGGCCGTGCCGATGAGCGACGAGGAGCGGCGGGCGGCCGAGGAACTGCTCGGCTCGCCCGACCTGCTCGCGCGCATCGTCTCCGACCTCTCCGAGCTCGGCGTCGTCGGCGAGGAGACCAACAAGCTCGTCACTTACCTGGCGGCGACCTCACGCCAGCTCGAGCGACCGCTCGCGGTGATCGTGCAGTCCTCCTCGGCAGCGGGCAAGTCGGTGCTGCTCGACGCGGTGCTCGCGCTGATGCCGGAGGAGCAGCGGGTCTCGTACTCGGCGATGACCGGGCAGAGCCTCTTTTACATGGGCGAGACGGACCTCTCGCACAAGATCCTGGCGATCGCCGAGGAGCAAGGCGCCGAGCGAGCGAGCTACGCCTTGAAGCTCTTGCAGAGCGAGGGCGAGCTCACCATCGCCTCCACCGGCAAGGACCCGCAGACGGGACGCCTGGTGACTCACGAGTACCGGGTGCAGGGGCCGGTGGCGATCCTGCTCA
The DNA here is from genome assembly GCA_963837455.1 of Thermoanaerobaculia bacterium. Classification (GTDB taxonomy): domain Bacteria; phylum Acidobacteriota; class Thermoanaerobaculia; order Multivoradales; family JAIOJS01; genus DASYQD01. Next base: position 2,561,466 of record CAWINM010000001.1, read on the forward strand.
CGACGACGGCGATCGACCTCGACGAGGAGCTGCGCAATCGCTGCCTGGTGCTCGCCGTCGACGAGAGCCGCGAGCAGACGCGCGCCATCCACGAGCGGCAACGCGAGGCCGAGACGCTCGCAGGACTCGCGCGCCGACGCCGGCGCGAGAAGATCCTGCAGCGCCACCGCAACGCGCAGCGCCTGCTACGGCCGCTCGCCGTCGTCAACCCCTTCGCTCAACAGCTCACCTTTCTCGACAGCCAGACCCGCACCCGGCGCGACCATCCCAAGTACCTCGCGCTGATCCGCTCGATCGCTTTGCTTCACCAGCGCCAGCGGCCGGTCAAGGTGCGCGCGATCGACGGCGAGGCCGAGGAGTACATCGAAGTGACGCTCGCGGACCTCGAGCTCGCCAACCGCCTCGCCGACGAGGTGCTCGGCCGCTCGCTCGACGAGCTGCCGCCGCAGACGCGACGCGTGCTCGGCTCGCTCGACTCGTGGGTGAGCAGTGAGTGCGAGCGGCTGCGCATGGAGCGCTGCGACTTCCGCTTCAGCCGGCGCGAGGCGCGCGAAGCTCTCGGGCTCTCCTACGAGCAGCTGCGCGTCCACCTCGGGCGCCTGGTCGGCTACGAGTACCTGCTCGTCCACCACGGCGGCCGCGGCCAGAGCTTCGTCTACGAGCTCGCCTACGACGGGCGCGGCAAGGATGGGCGGCCGACGCTGTCGTGCCTGATCGACGTCGAGGCGCTGCGGAGCGGCTCTACGGCGGATAGTTTGGGGGGCCTGGATCTGACTTTGGGGGGTGAAGAGCCAGACCTTGTGGGGTCATCCCGGCCCCAAACCGGGGCCTTACCGGGGCCAAACCGGAGTGGCAAGAAGACTGCCCGGGTCAGCAACGGCAAGGCTTCTCTCGCTCCGGGTGTCACCGAAGAAGGAATCGCGGCTCAGCGGCTCAGCACTCCGCAGCCGACGTACGCAGCCGCACTGACGCACACCGAGTCGCCGCTCGTCGGCCATCCTCTCGTCGCCGCCGCCAACGGGCGCGAGGGCTGAGGCCGTGCCTCGCCGGCAGGCGCTGCCGCCGATCGGCGATCCCAACGACCCACGCGGCTTCGAGGTCCTCTTCGCCCGCTACTGCGAGTGGCTGGCGGTGCACCAGGCCTCGGTGCGGTCGATCGAGACCGTCACCAGCTGCCTCAAGCTCTTCGGCCGCTGGTGTGCCGAGCGCGGCATCGTGCAGCCGGGTGAGGTGAGCCGCAGCGTCGTCGAGCGCTACCAGAGCTGGCTCTACCACCACCGCCAGCAGACCGGCAAGCCACTCGGCTGGGCCACGCAGTCCTCGCGCCTCTCCACGGTGAAGGGCTTCTTCAAGTGGCTCTCCCGCGAGCGCTACCTGCTCTACAACCCTGCCGCCGAGATCGCGCTGCCGAAGACGCCGCCGCGGCTGCCGGTCGATGGCTTCTCGCTCGCCGAGGTCGAGCAGGTGCTCTCGACACCCGATATCGGCAAGCCACTCGGTCTGCGCGATCGCGCGCTGCTCGAGGTGCTCTACGCCACCGGCATCCGCCGGCTCGAGCTCAGAAACCTCGACGTCTACGACGCCGAGCTCGAGCGCGGCTACCTCGTCGTGCGCGCCGGCAAGGGTAATCGCGATCGCGTCGTGCCGCTCGGAGAGCGGGCGACGGCCTGGGCGCGTCGCTACGTCGAGCAGGTGCGGCCCGAGCTGGTGAGCGGTCCCGACGAGCTCGCCCTCTTCCTCTCCGCGCGCGGCATCCGCTTCGACGTGCTCTCGCTCGGCCAGGTGGTCAAGCGCGCGATCGAGGCCTCGGGCGTGCGCGCGCGGCGCGGCTCCTGCCACCTCTTCCGCCACACCATGGCGACGCTCATGCTCGAGGGCGGCGCCGACGTCCGCTACGTGCAGGAGATGCTCGGCCACGTCAAGCTCGAAACGACGACCATCTACACCCACGTCTCGATCGACCGCCTCGCACAGGTGCACGCGGCCACGCACCCGGGCGCGCGTCTCAAGCCCGAGAGCGGCGCCCACGTCGCCACGCGCGAGCAGGTGCTCGCCGACTTAGCCGCTGAGGCCGCTGCCGAGCTCGCCGGCGACGACTGAACGTCGCGCTTCGCGCCCTCGTCCGCGCACGCCAGAGCCGGAGAGCGGCTAAAGGAAGGAACTGGCCTAGGCCCCGGCGCGCCCGGAGCCGAAAACTCGCGTCAGGGGGTCAGCACCGAACTCCAGGGGTTGCGCCTGGCCAGCAGCGCTGACAAGCTCAACTTGCATCGGCGCTTAGCGGTTCTTTGACAGCTTCCTCGCGGCGGGGAATCCCCA
>CAWINM010000002.1:0-503321 GCA_963837455.1 Thermoanaerobaculia bacterium
CGACACCGTCGGCCGCAGCTCGCGAACGCGGTCGAGATTGACGATCGTTCCGAGCGGTGGATGCGCACGAAGTGCTCCGGATCGAGGCGCTGCTCGAGGTGGCTGAACGTCTCACGGAAGTGATGTCCGGCACGCTGCCGGCGTAGAGGCGAACGTAGTTCCCCTCGCCCTCGATCCAGTCCACCGAATCATGCGCAGCATCAGCAGCCGACCGTCGCTGCGGATCAGAAGTCGGGTGAGCGGGGCCCGCGTGTCTGTTCATCCCAGGCCACTCCAGACGTCATGCGCGCTGCGGCAGACGACGGTCGAGGCGCGGCTGTCGCTCCGGGCCCGGCGGTCGATTCAACATAACAGGTCGATTCGGTCCCATCATCGTCTTCCTGAATCGCGGACTGGCGGACGTTGCTTTTTGGGGGGGCGTTTCCCGCCGTCGGCCCCGGCGCAACACCGTTTCGAATCGTCGATCGGAACATTCGCGCCGACGGTCGGACGGCAAGTCTGATGCCTCGGATGGTCAGGCTCAATGTCCGATTTTGTGGAATTCTAGATGACCCACGATGCTCGCCGACGATGAGGACCTCGCCGCCTGCAGTGTCGTCGTTCGTCGCCGTGGACCGCGGCTCCCAGGCGCCGCTGTATCGGCAGCTCTACGAGGGCTACCGCGAGGCGATCGTGGAGCGCCGCCTGCTGGCGGGACAGCGCCTGCCCTCGACACGCAGCCTCGCCGCTGAGCTCCGCATCTCGCGCATCCCGGTGCTCTCGGCTTTCGAGCAGCTCATGGCCGAAGGCTATTTCGAGGCGCGCGTGGGATCCGGAACGTTCGTGGCCGGAGCGCTTCCCGACGAGCCGCCCGCGCCCGCGGCGCGAGGCAAGGCCGTGTCGCCCGGGCGCCGGCCGGTCTCACGAGGTCCCGAGCGGCTGCTCAAGAAGCCCCGCCGAGCCGTGGCAGGCGGGCTCCGGGGCGTTTCGCACCAGCGAGGTGGCCGCCGACCAGTTCCCCTTCCCGGTCTGGTCCAGCCTGCTGAACCGCCACGCCCGCGACCCCCACCGCGGGCTGCTCAAGTACGGCGACCCGATGGGCTGGCGCCCGTTCCGGGAGGCCATCGCCGGCTACCTCAGGACGGCGCGTGCCGTGCGCTGTGAGGCGGAGCAGATCCTGGTCGTGAGCGGCTCGCAGCAGGCCCTCGAGGTGTCGGCCCGCGCGCTTCTCGACCCGGGCAGCCCGGTCTGGGTCGAAGAGCCCGGCTACGGCGGAGCACGGGACGTCCTCGCGACCGCCGGCGCTCGTCTCGTTCCGGTGCCGGTGGACGACGAAGGGCTGGACTCTCCGCCGGCATCGCTCGCTGCCCGCGCCCGCGCGCGGTGCACGTCACGCCCTCGCACCAGTACCCCCTGGGCGTCACCATGAGCGCCCCGCGCCGGCTGCAGCTCCTGGAATGGGCGCGCCGGAGCGGCGCCTGGGTCCTGGAGGACGACTACGACAGCGAGTACCGCTACGAGAGCCTCCCCGTCTCGGCCCTCCAGGGCCTGGACCGGGACTCGCGCGTGGTCTACATCGGGACCTTCAGCAAGGTCCTGTTCCCGGCGCTGCGCGTGGGTTACCTGGTGGTGCCGAAGGACCTGGTGCGGCGGTTTGCCGCGGTGCGCGAGACCATGGACATCTTTCCCGCCACCTTCAACCAGGCGGTGCTGGCGGACTTCATCGAGGAGGGGCACTTCGCGCGCCACCTGCGGCGCATGCGGCAGCTCTACCGCGAGCGGCGCACGGTCCTGGCCAAGTCGCTCCGCGACGAGCTCGGCGGCGTGCTCCGGGTGCTGGGCGACCAGGCCGGCGTCCACCTGGTGGCCACGCTCCCGAAGGGGCGTCGCGACCGCGGCATCTCCCTGGAGGCCGCGCCGACGTGGCCTGTGGGCGATGCCGCTCTCGTCGTGCTACCTGGGCCGCGCCACGCGCCAGGGGCTGGTGCTGGGCTACGGCGGAATTCCGTTCGACCAGATCGCCGCGGCTGTGCGAGCGCTGCGGCAAGTCTGCGACGGGGCGCCCGCCTAGTCGCTACGCAGGAGCGCCGCGAGCCGAGGTGGACAGGCTCGTGGCGCACGAATTGGTCATCGACTTCCGACCGTTGATGCGGCAAGGTAGCGCATCATTGATGCGAGAGTCCGGGTCCGATCGGACATCAGGCGCGAGGGGATCCCCTTGAATCGGAGCCAATGGGTTCGGCAAGCCCACCGCTGGCTGTCAATCGTCTTCACCGCGACCGTCGTCATCGCCTTTGTCGCCTTGGGTCGGGAGCAACCGATCGTCTGGGCGAGTTATCTGCCACTCGCTCCGCTCGGCCTGCTCCTGCTGACTGGTCTGTTCCTGTTCGTGCTCCCGTATCTCGCCAAACGAGGGAGCGGACACCGACCGAACGGAGAGCGATCTCTCGATCCCGAGGAGATTCGTGAAACACGTTCCCACCAGTCAGGCATGGGACTGCGGCGCGCGCTTCCCACCAAAATAGAGAGTCGGGGACCAAAATGAAGTCGACGACCTCGAACACCACCTTCCGCCCGCGCCGTGCAACAGGCCGCACGGTGCGGACCGCCGGACGAGGGGCGGCAGGAAGCCGGCCGCGAAGACGTAGAACGCCACGACCGCGAGCGAGATCAGCTAGTGGACCGCGACGCCGAGAATCGCGGTGGGCGAGGCCCCCCTGGAACGCGGCGCCGCCGAGAAGGCCACCGGCGACGCCCTGGAAGATCGAAATCGGACGCGAGTGGCGGACGATCCCCCGGGCGACGACGGCGTCGATTCGACTCGAGCGCCGCCGCCGCCAAGCCGCCGACCAGCAGCGGCCGTGCGACCGACCGTTGCCGAGGCGAGCCGAAGCGTGCTCCCAGTCGGCGGCGAGTCGCACCGAAGCCGTTTGGCGGCTCGACACACCGTCGCGCTTGCCGAGCCGCGCCACGCGCTCGAGCGAGCGCACGACGCGGTCGTCGTGCAGCGTCTTGCCCCCCGTTCTCGCCGCGGCCGACTTGGGTCATCAGACCCGACTCGTAGACCGCGAGCATCAGTTCGAGCTTGCGCCCCTCGAGCGCCGGTCGCAGCTCGATCGCGTTCGAGCCCACGAGCTGGGATTCACTGCCGACCACCGCCTGGGGCGTGTAGGCCCAGTAGTCGACGTGGAAGGAGAGCGGCACGACTCGATCTCCCGGGTCCGAAACGAGCCGCGACCGCAGCGCGTCGGCGGGCGGTCAGGTCGACCAGCCGTGCGTGGTGAGAGCTCAACCACCACCGGCGCCGCAGCCGCATTGACCGGCGCGAGGGCCAGGACAAGAAACGTCGCCACCATGCGAACGGCGGCCGCGCGCCATTCCACTTGACCCCCACAGCACGGCCGAATGAATGCGCCGCTGGTGGCGAGGGGGGAGCGCGAGCTCGGCTCCGATCGTCTGCGGCGCTCGCCGAAAGCCCTCTAAGCCGTCGGCTGCAGCTCCCGTAGGGTGTCGAGAGCGACGATTGCGGGGCGATGGACGCTTATGAGTTGTCAGAGCCGGCAGAAAGCAAGTTCCTACTCGGCGAGTGGTCAGCAAACTTCACGCCGAATTGGATATTGGCGGCGCCAGGAACGGTTGATAGTTTAGCGACATGATTCGGAGTATTGCCTGCACCCTGCTTGGACTGGCCGCCGCCGTCTCGTCGTTACAGCCCGTGGACGTGGAGCTGTTTGGCTCGGGTCTGATGTCGACGCCGCTCGACGAGCTGAACGCGGCGTTCTCGCCCGATGGCCGCGAAGTGTACTGGACCGTCAAGACCAACGGCGCCGGCACGATCAAGTTCTCGCAGCTGCGTGGCGGCCGGTGGTCGACACCCGAGGTGGCCCCGTTCTCTGGGTACTACCGCGACTACGATCCCTTCGTCACTCTCGATGGCCGGCGTTTGTATTTCATTTCCAACCGCCCCAAGGGCGCCGCGACCTGGAACCAGTCCGATTACGACATCTACGTCGTCGAGCGGCAGGGGAACGGCTGGAGCGAGCCCGCCAACCTCGGCGCACCGGTGAACTCGGACGCGTCGGAGCTCTATCCCACCCTCGCGCGCAATGGCACGCTGTACTTCAGCACGCGCCGTCCCGGCAGCCACGGCCTGGACATCTTCAAGAGCCGCCTTGGAGCCAACGGGCGCTACGGCGAGCCCGAAGACCTGGGCGAGGCGGTCAACGGAACCGCGGATTCAGCGGATTACGATCCCTGGATCTCGCCTGACGAGGATCTGCTGGTGTTCGCGTCTGAGCGACCCGGCGGCATGGGCGACGCCGATCTCTATGTCAGCTTCAACCAACACGGGCAGTGGACGCCGGCGCGACATTTGCCCGCTGCTATCAACTCGCCCGCCCGCGAATACACGCCCATTGGCTCCCCCGACCATCGTTGGCTCTACTTCACCAGCACGCGAGCCGGTCACGGCGACATCAACCGCGTGCCTTATTCCGCGCTCCAAGTGTTGAAGCCCTGATCGAGCGTGCCTAGCGACTGCTCATCAAACGCGCGGCGCGGGTACGCCCGCCGGTATAGTCGACCAGGCTGTGCCCTTCGATCTCGAAGTGCGGCAGCACCCCGAGCACGCGGCGGCAGAGGCGCACGATCTCGGCGGAAAGGGTGTCTCGGCTCCTACGATCTCTACGTCTCGTACCGGTGCGACGGCGACTCGGCGCCGCCGCGACCGCTCGGCTCAGACGTTAACTCGGAAGGTTGGAATATCTACGAGAACGACGCCAGAGGAGACCGAGATGACGCCACGTTCAGTCAACGGACGGACGACGAGCGGCGCAGTGGTCGCGCTGCTGGCCACCGCGTCAGCCGCCGCGGCCTCGCCCAGCGAATCGAAGCTCCGCTCCACCCTGATGGATCAGTTGAGCACACGGTCGAAGACTGGTTCGTGCCGATCGACGTCGCCGTCGCTGACCTGACCCTGGAATAGGCGAACTGGGCGCCGCCCGACAAGGAAGGCCGCTCCGTGGCGCAGCTCGCGACGCACCTGCTGTTCTGGAGCCCGAGGATCCCGCGGCCTGCTGCCTGGTGAGGTCCACATCGAGGGGCGGGCCGGCGGGAATGGTCGAGACGAGGAGCAGAGCGGCCAGCGAGATCATGGCTTCTCGAGGAAACCTCCGACGCAGGAGCTTCCCGCTCCGTTCCCCATGCCGGCGGGCACGAACGTCTGGCGGTACATCGCGTGCCGTTGGCTAGCAACGACGCAATCCACGCTCGGTAGTTGAGCTGCACCGGTCTCGTCGAAGAGTGAAGCGGCGGCGCGGAAAGCGCGCCAGCGCTTCGCTGGCGCGCCCCTGGTCGAGCAGAATTGCACCGTCGATCCAGTCGGTGCGCGCTTCTACCACTGCATAGCCGGCGGCGTGTGCCCGAGCGCGAAGGGCCGTCGATTGTTCCAGTACTTGGGCAGCGCCGCGGCGGAGATAGTAGTCACAGGCGGCGATGTGGAAGGCTGCCCATGCTTCGAATGGGCTGCCCGTTCGGGCGAACAGCAATCGCGCCTCGGTCATGGCGGTCCGGGCCTTGCGGATGTCGGATGCCTCGTAGGCGGTCCGTCCCTCAGCGTAGCCGAGGTGGGCGCGGAGGAGGTCGGCCCGTGCCGAGCCGGTCGCAGACTCGGCCGCGCGCGTCGCGTCGCGAAGGAGAGGGTCCCCGCTTGCGGCGGCGAGGTCGTCCGCTACGAGACGCAGCAGTCGCAGGAGCCGCTCTGCCTCGGCGCCATCGCCGCCGGAAGCGGCTCGCGCCCAGGCAGGGAAGACCTCATCCTGGAGCCAGAGGCGGACGAACTGGCGGTTTGCAACCACCAGAGCCCGTCGCCTTGCTGGCTGCAGCGATTCGGCACTCCGCTCGAGAAGGCCTCGCTGTGCCTCCCAGGAGTGGACGTGAGTGGGTCGGCGCAGCAGGGCGAGATGGTGCTGCGCCTCGGCGGCCCAGGCCGACCTGCGGTCGCTCGCCAGGTACTCCTCCCAGGCCGCTGTCGCCTGCCTTCGGAGGCCGAGGGACTCCAGAACGAGGGCCCGATTGAAGGCGAGCTCCGGCGAAGGATGGCCCTCGCCCGCCGCCTCCTCGACTGCCGTGAGCGCCTGTACCAACTCATAGGCCCGCGCTGTCTCCTGGAAGCGTTGGTACCGCGCGGCTGCGAGATCACTGAGGATCCAGCTCGGGGTCGGCCCCACTGATGCCGCTCGAATGAGGAGGCTCTCCGCCTCGTCCGTATGCCCGGCGGCCAACCGTACGAGAGCAACGTCAGCCAGGTGGGCCGGATCGTTTGGCGCGACCCGCTGCTCGATGCGGCGTGCCGCGCGGGTGAGGCTCGAGCTTGCGCGCCGGCCGTGTCCGGATCTCGTCGTGGTGGTGTGAGGCACTCCGGTCAGCCGACCCTCGGTCAGGCGAAACGCCCCTAGCGCCCTGACGAAGGCCTCTCGCTCGGCAGACCAGCCGGGGGTATGCGGCTCGTCCTTGGCGCATGTGAGCAGCGTCTGCGCGACGACCAGACTCACTGCCAGAATCATCGCTCCTGGCCTCACCGCTGTTCTCCCGCAATCGGTGGAGGAGTCCGAATCCTATCAAAGCGAAACGGCGCCAAAGTCCGGTCTTGGCTGACGCTGGAGCGCTGGGTGGGTCGAGAGGAGAAAGCGATGGCCGCGACCCCGCGCCGCCGCGTACCCGGGCCGATCTCGTCCCCAGGCTAAGCCTTGGCCGACACGGGTCAGCTCAACGGCACGCAAGCTGCAGCAGGTTACAAAGGGCGCACGTCGCGCCCTATCCGGACCGGAGGGACGCCCATGTCGATCATCAGTCTCTTGCTCCTCATTCTCATCGCCGCCGTCTGCGGCGCCATCGGCCAGGCGATCGCCGGCGGCGTGCGCGGCGGCCTGCTGGTGACCATCGTCGTCGGCTTCATCGGCGCCCTGCTCGGGCCCTGGCTGGCGGCGCACCTGGGGCTCGGGGAGCCCTTCCTGCTCAGCGTCGGAGGCCATCCCTTCCCGGTGCTGTGGTCGATCATCGGCGCCGCGCTGTTCGTGGCCATCGTGCACCTGCTCTCGCGGCGCTGGTGAGCCCGCGCGCCGGGCGGGTCAGGCGGGCGGCGGCTCGACCTCGTCGAGCCTGGCGGTGCTGCCCTCGCGCAGGGTGCGGACGGCGGTGGCGCCGAGGATGACGGCGCCGCCGGCGAGGGCCCAGCCGGAGGGACGCTCGCCGTGCACCATCCAGGCCCACAGCGGCGCCAGCACCGGCTCGAACATCAGCAGCAGCCCGGCCTCGAGCGCCGGCACCTGCCCCAGGGAGCGCGTCAGCAGCAGGTAGGCGAGGCCGATCTGCACGACGCCGAGGTAGGCGATGAGGATCCAGTCCACCCCGCGCGCGTGCACCACCGGCAGCGCCAGGGGCAGGCAGAAGAGGAAGGCGAGGCCGTTGCCCGCCACCACGGCGGCGTGACCCAGCCCGGCCGCCCCTTCGCCGCGCTCGAGCCAGCGCAGCCCGAGGATGGTGAGGGCCCAGAAGAGGCCGGAGGCCAGCGACAGCAGGTTGCCGCGTACCGGGTCGGTGGCCACCGCCGAGCTCGGGTCGTGTCCGAACAGCAGCAGCGCCATGCCGCCCATCACCGCGACGAGGAACAGCACGTCGCGGCGGCGCACCCGCTCGCGCAGCAGCAGCGGGGAGAGCAGGAGCAGGTAGAGAGGGTAGGTCGACTGCAGGAAGATGGCGTTGGCGGCGGTGGTGAGCTTGCTGGCGATGGCGTAGAAGATGAGGGTGATGGAGTAGGCGACGCTCACCAGCCACAGGCGCGGGTGCAGCAGGTGCCGGCGGTCGGGGAGGAGCAGGAAGAGCGCCAGGGCGGCGGTGCCGGAGCGAAACCCCGCCACCTGCCAGGGCGTGAGAGCCGTCGCCTTGATGGCGGTGGGACCGGTGGAGAACAGCGCCGAGACGAGGAGCAGGCGCAGCCGCGCGGCGAGCGGCGAGGGGTCGGTGGAGCGCATGGCGGGAGCGGGCTAGGGCCCGGGTGCCATGCTCACCGCCGGCCGCGAAGGCGGTGGCGGGACCTCTCCGGCGCTCACTGGCAGGAAGTAGAAGAGCAGGCCCAGCAGCAGGTAGACGGCGAGCAGCTGCGCCCCTTCGAGCCAGTGCGACTCGCCGTCGCTCGCCACCTGGGTGCAGATCGCCACCGCCACCAGCACCGCCAGCACCTCCGCCGGCGAGAACACCAGGTCCATCGGCCGCGGCGCCACGACGTAGGAGAGCAGCACCAGCAGCGGTGCCACGAAGAGCGCCACCTGGATGCTCGAGCCAACGGCGATCGCCACCGCTAGGTCCATGCGGTCGCGCATCGCCATCATCACCGCCGTGCTGTGCTCGGCGGCGTTGCCGACGATCGCCACCACGACGATGCCCACGAAGAGGTCGGTCATGCCGAGGGCGTGCGCCGCCTGCTCGACAGAGCCGACGAGGAGCTCGCTCATCCAGGCCACCGCCGCGGTGGCGAGCGCCAGCACCAGGATGGCCTTGCGCAGGCTCCACGCCTGGTGGCTGCGCTCGAGCGCCTCGCACTCGCCGCTGGTGCCGGAGAACAGCGGGCGATGGGTGCGCAGCGAGAAGAGCAGGCCGAGGGCGTAGCATGCCGAGGAGCACGAGCGCGATCCACAGGCTCAGGTGCTGCTCGGCCACCAGCACACCGGCGCCGCCGAGGTGGTGGAACCCCGCCGGCAGCACCAGCGCCACCGCGGCGAGGAAGAGCATGGTCGACTGCATGCGCGCCGCGGTGACGTTGAACTTCTGGGTGTCGCGGCTGATGCCGCCGGCGAGGAAGGCGGCGCCGAGCACCAGCAGGAGGTTGCCGAGGATCGAGCCGGTAAGGGAGGCCTTGACCACCGGCAGCAGCCCCTGGCGCAGTGCCGCGAGGGCGATGATGAGCTCGGCGGCGTTGCCGAAGGTGGCGTTGAGCAGGCCGCCGAGCCCCTCCCCGGTGTGCTCGGCGAGGTGTTCGGTGGCGCGCCCCATCCAGCCGGCGAGGGGCACGATGGCGGCGCAGGCGGCGAGGAAGATCCACAGGTGCTGCTGGGGAGCGAGATCGCGCAGCAGCGCCGCCAGGGGCACGAAGACGAGCAGCCAGGAGAGCGAGGGTCGCATCGCGGGGCGGTGCCTGCCGGTCCGCCCGGCTCGCACGGCGCGGCGATTCTAGCCGCGAGGATCGGTGGCGGGCGGCGCAAGCGGCGTGGCAGGATGGGCGCGTGAGCCGGGTAGCCCGTCGTGCCGCCGTTGCCGGCGCGGCGCTGGCTGCCGTCCTCGGAGCCCTCTTGATGGCCAACGTCGTGGTGCGACAGATGATCTACCCGGCGCCCCCGGTGCGGGTGCCCTCGCCGCCGCCCGCCCCGCTCGTCGAGGTGCCCCTCCGGGTCGGCGGCGCTGCCGTCTCCGCCTGGTGGCAGCCGCCCGCGGAGCTCCCTGCCGGTGGCGAGGGGTCGGTGCCGGTGGTTCTCATGCTGCACGGCAACGGCGAGAACCTCGAGACGATGCGCCAGGCGGGCCTCTTCGAGGACTTCCGGAGTCGCGGTGCCGGGGTCGTGGCCATCGACTACCCGGGCTACGGCCGCAGCGCCGGCACCCCCTCCGAAGCGGCCAACGTCGCCGCCGCCGAGGGGGCGTGGGTCTGGCTGCGCGCGCACGCCGCGGGGCATCCGCCGGTGCTCGCCGGCTGGTCGCTGGGGGCCGCGGTGGCCGTGCAGGTGGCCGCGCGGCGCCGCGACGAGGCCATGGGCCTCATCCTGGCGAGCGGCTGGGACCGGCTCGACGAGGTGGCGCGTCTCCACTTCCCGTCCTGGCTCGTGGCCGCCGCTCTCGACGAGCCCTACGACTCGCTGGCGGCAGCGCGGCAGGTCGCCTGCCCGACCCTGGTCGTGCACGGCGAGCGCGACGAGATCGTCCCGCCGGCGCTCGGTCGCCGTCTCTTCGACGCGCTGGCGAGCCCCGACCGGCAGTGGCTCGAGGTGCGCGGCGCCGGCCACAACGACCTGCTGGGGAGGCCCGAGACGTGGGCGGCGATCGCGGGCTTCCTGCGCGCGCGGACCGCGCACCCGGCATGAGCCCACGCCCGAGGGCCGGCGTCCGTAAGAACCGCCATGGCTGGCAAAGCGACGGCGATGGTTGAGGCCCCGCTCTGCGTGGTGCGTACGGCGTATCCCGACGACGCGCGGGCGCTCGCCGGCCTCGCCGAGCGCACCTTCCGCGACGCCTTCGGCGCCAAGAACACGCGCGAGGACATGGACGCCCATTGCGCGGCGTCCTATGGAGAGCCGATCCAGGCGCGTGAGATCGCCGCCCCCGGTATCGAGGTCGTCGTCGCCGACCTCGCCGGCGAGCTGGTCGGTTACGGGCAGCTGCGCTGGGAGCGTGCGAGCCCGTGCGTCGCCGCCGCGCGGCCGGCGGAGATCTCGCGCCTCTACGTCGATGCCCGGTGGCACGGCCGCGGCGTCGCGCCGGCGCTGATGGCGGCGCTCGTCGAGCGCGCGCGAGCGCGGCGGGTCGACCGCCTGTGGCTGGGTGTCTGGGAGCACAACCCGCGGGCGATCGCCTTCTATCGCAAGGCAGGGTTCGCAGTCGTCGGCGAGAAGACCTTCACGCTCGGTCGCGACGTGCAGCGCGACCTCGTCCTGGCGCGGAGCCTCGAGGAGGCCGGCGCCGAGGGAGATCGACCATGAGCCAGCTGCGGTGGTTCGCGTTGCTGGGCCCCGCGGCGCTGCTGATGCTGGCGGCGCCGCCGGGCTCCGGCGAGACCGGTGAGCCCGCCTCGGTCATCGTCACCAACTTCCCCGAGACCCAACAGGTGGAGGGGACGGTGTCGGTGACGCGCCCGGTGCCCGCTACCCGCCTCGAGAAGTCGCGGGGGCTGGTGACCCCCGCCGCGCCGACCGACCTCAACTCGCTCACCGACGGTGGCACCCTCGACGCCACCGGGTTCGTCTCGGCCACCCTTTCGCTCGCCGTCGAGGTGCAGGGGAGCCTTGCCGCCCCCGCGCGCGTGGGGGCGATCCTGGTGCCCGACGTTCCCGAGGTGCTGGCGGCGATGCGCAACGCCGGCGTCGTCCAGTTCCCGCTCACCACCGAGGCGGCGGTGACTCCCTCGCCCACCGGGGTCCACCAGGCGGCCCCTGTCACCGTCCGGCTCGCCTTTCCGCGCTACCGGGTGTTCTTCTACAACACCACGCCGCGCACCTCGGAGGCGACGCTCTACAGCTACCTGAGCAGCTCGTAGCGGCCCCGGCGCGAGCGAGTCACGCGGCGCGCCGCCCACCCGCGGGCAGCGGGCCCGCGGCCCGGGTATCGCTATCATGTCGCCATGGGGCGCGACCAGCGGACGGCAGGGTGGTGGCGCAGCGGGGTGGGGCGATGAGGCTGCTCAAGGTGGCGGCGGGTGCCCTCAACCAGACGCCGCTCGACTGGGACGGCAACCGCGACAACGTCCTCGGCGCCATCGCCGAGGCGCGGGCGCAGCGGGTGGGAGTGCTCTGCCTGCCCGAGCTGTGCATCACCGGCTACGGCTGCGAGGACGCCTTCCTCTCGCCGGCGGTGGCCGACACCGCCTGGGAGGTGCTGCACGAGGTGGTGCCGGCGACCAGCGGGCATCGTCGTCGCCGTCGGCCTGCCGCTGCTCTTCCGCAACGCCCTCTTCAACTGCGCCTGCCTGCTCGCCGACGGCAGGATCCTCGGCTTCGTCGCCAAGCGGAACCTGCCGGGCGACGGCATCCACTACGAGCCGCGCTGGTTCAAGGCGTGGCCCGAGGGGGTGGTGGCCGACGCTCGAGCGTGACGGCTCGCGCTGGCCGCTGGGCGATCTCGTCTTCGAGGTCGGCGGCGTCGGCATCGGCTTCGAGATCTGCGAGGACGCCTGGGTGGGCACGCGGCCGGGCGCGCAGCTCTCGCGGCAGGGGCATCGACCTGATCCTCAACCCCTCGCGCCAGCCACTTCGCCTTCGGCAAGCGCGAGGTGCGCGAGCGCTTCGTCATCGAGGGCTCGCGCGCCTTCGGCGTCAGCTACGTCTACACCAACCTGCTCGGCAACGAGGCGGGGCGCGCCATCTACGACGGCGGCGGGCTGGTCGCCACGGCCGGCCGCCTGGTCGCCAACGGGCCGCGCTTCACCTTCGGCGAGCGCCAGCTCACCACGGCGGTGGTCGACCTCGACGTCACGCGCATGAGCCAGGCGCGGCTGTGGAGCTTCTCGCCAGAGCTCGAGGAGCGCCCGGGGACGCGGGTGCGCGACGGCTTCACCTTCCCCGCCGCCGAGGAGGAGCCGGGCGGCTCTGCGCTGCCGCCTGGGAGCACTCGCCGCGGCTCAAGGAAGAGGAGCTCACGCGCGCCATCGCGCTGGGGCTCTTCGACTACCTCCGCAAGAGCGCCGCCCGCGGCTTCGTGGTCTCGCTCTCGGGTGGCGCCGACTCGACGGCGGTGTCGTGCCTGGTGGGCCTGATGGTCGAGCTCGCCTGGAACGAGCTTGGCCGCGAGGGCTTCCTGGCCCGCCTCGGCGTGCCGGAGCTCGCTCCCCGCAGCCCGCGTGCGGCGGTGGGGGAGCTGCTCACCTGCGTCTACCAGGCGACGCGCAACAGCTCGCCGGCGAGCCGCGTCGCGGCACGGGAGGTGGCGGCGGCGCTCGGCGCCCGTTTCTGCGAGCTCGACGTGGACGGGCTGGTCGATGCCTACACGCGGCTCGTCGAGGCAGCGGTGGGGCGCGAGCTGGCGTGGGAGGGCGACGACCTGGCGCTGCAGAACATCCAGGCGCGAGTGCGGGCCCCCGGGGTGTGGATGATCGCCAACCTCCAGGGCGCGCTGCTGCTCGCCACCAGCAACCGCTCCGAGGCAGCGGTCGGCTACGCCACCATGGACGGCGACACCGCGGGCGGCCTGGCGCCCATCGCCGGCATCGACAAGCCGTTCCTGCGTCGCTGGCTGCGCTGGCTGGAGCAGGAGGGGCCGACCGGGCTGGCCCCCATCCCCGCCCTCGCTGCCGTCACCGCGCAGGATCCCACCGCCGAGCTGCGCCCCCCCGGCGCCGACCAGACCGACGAGGCCGACCTCATGCCCTACGAGCTGCTCGACGCCATCGAGCAGCTCGCCATCCGCGACAAGCAGTCGCCGCTCGAGGTCTACCGACTGCTGCGCGACCGCTTCGCCGACCACTCACCCGAGCGGGTCGCGGGCTGGGTCGAGCGTTTCTTCCGCCTCTTCGCCCGCAACCAGTGGAAGCGCGAGCGCTACGCGCCGTCCTTCCATGTCGACGACCTCAACCTCGACCCCAAGACGTGGTGCCGCTTTCCGATCCTCTCCGGCGGCTACGTGCGCGAGCTCGAGGAGCTGCGGTCGGTGGTGGCCCGGGAAGAGTCCGCGCGGAGCGTCGACTCGCCGGCCTGAGCGGGCGTGCTACGGGGGACGGGCACCGATCGCCGGCCGGCTCGCCGGGACCGGCCAGCCCGACGAAGAGCGGCGCAGCGGTGGCGGTCCTCGCCCCGCCGCGGCGCTCACTCGCAGTGCGGGAGGGGTGGCGGGGGCCGATCCTCGAGCTGCCGGACCGCCGGGTGCTGCGTCGCTCACCGTTGGGTCTCTGTGCATCGACTCTCACCCTCTGTCGCCGCATGACGATGCCGAGGCCCATTCCCTACGATGGCGAAGTAGCCGCCAGCGACTTCGGAAAGCACGTCGCCGAACAGGCGAGCGTGCGGTCTTCGAGGCTCCCGGATTGGCAGAGCTCTCGGCCCGTCTCGGGAGTTCACTGTGCGCACAGTCCGCTGAGCAACACGCCCGGTAGTCGAAGCTCGACCCGAGGCACCACTCCTGCCTGCAGCTGCTCGGCGCAGCGTGGATCGGGTTACGAAGTGAGAGTCGCTGGCCAGGTCGAGGTTCCAGTCTGCCAGCTGGCACCGAGTGCAGCGAGCAACGGCCGAAATCGGCCGAGGCCTTCCTCGACCAGACAGGACCGATTCCGGGCGATCCGGTCACCCGAGGGTCTGAGGAATGCCCCCAGCTGACCGCCCCTGGCTCGCCTTTTGACCCAACCCCTAAGCCTCCCCAACAATCCTGGGCACAGCGGACCACGCAGGGGGAATCCGACCCTACGCGTCCGACTAGTCCATGGGCCGCATCCCAGCTTCATGTGCCGAGTGCTCGAGATGTCACGAAGACTTCAGAGGGACCCGAGCCCCAAGGCCCTGCCAGACTCACCTCGAACTAGGAAACCGCAGGTTCTTGAAGCCGAGAACAAGGCACCACAGTCCTCTGGCATCCCTCGGCCAGTCCGAGCCAGAGCGAGGTCGGCTCCGGGGGCCGGAGATCTCGGGCCCCGACGCCGATTCTGGCTCGACGCAAGCCCTAAAGAGACCCCCGGAGCACGAGTTGAGCAGCAAACCCCGAACCGCCCTCTCTGCGAGTGGAGAAATCGTCAATGCATGCAACCAGAAATGGCGCAGCCGGTTCCTGAAGCGCATCTCCAGCTTAGTTACGCTGGTCAGCCATTGGAGCCGGAGCTGTCACGCGATCTTCGCACACTCAGCGCGCCGGACGGGACCTTCTCGCTCGGTGAGCTTCCGGAAGGCGAGGCCCGACTGGTCGTGAGCGCGCCAGGCTATGTCTCCCGGACGTCGGACGTAACGATCGTTACTGGAACGGTGCAGCCATTGGAGCTTTCATTGAAGCAGGGCCTCTTCTTGGAGGGTCGAGTCTTGAGTCCACGGGGCGAACCACTGCCCGGGGCTACGGTCCACACAGGAACCAGTAGCACTACGACAGATAGCGCAGGCCAGTTCCGTTTTGTGGGCTTGAAACCGGGGAGGGTGCGCTTGACGGCGTGGCATTCTCAAGGCCGCATAGAAAGAGATATCCGCGTGGAATCACCCGGGGCCGAGGTTGACCTCGCGTTGGCCGAAGGCCATGTGGTTGCGGGACACGTTGTCGACCGCACTGGCGATGCAATCGCCTATGCCAGCGTTCAGCTCGGAAACTCTCACCTGGCCGGACCATCAATCAGGGGATTCACCGATGTCGACGGCTCCTTTGAGCTCGAGGGTGTCCTTCCCGGCCGCTACGAACTGGTGGCGGACAAGGAAGGTAGCGCAGGACCGTGGCACATTCTCGCATCGACCGCACTGGCGACCGCCGAGGGCACGGTGGAGATCTCTACTCGGTCGCCCGAATCGTTACTAGACCTTGAACTGCGACGCGGGGCGAATCTGGTGCTGAGAGCATCCCTCGATGGCACTCCAGCAGCGGGAGCCTTGGTCAGGCTAGCCAACTCCGAAACCGGCACACTCGCCTCCTCGAGCGTAGGAAGCGTTTGCAGCCGACCCCAGGAGAATAGTACATCGATGACTGCTAGCCGACATGGGATCCCGCTCCTATCGCAACAAAGCAGTGTATTGGTCGCCGGCCTGCTGTTCTTCATCTGCATCAATGGCGTCATTGCGGGTACGCAAGCAGAGACGCCCATGAAGCGACCGCTCCTTCATGGTACTAACATGGGTAGCACTGTTCTTGGACGCGGTCAGAAGATTGTCTTCGCAGCACAGTCGCCCTCGAAGGGGTTTGGCGTGCTTTTTGTAGACAATGCCCTTGTCGCCTACCTCTATGCGCTTGATTTTGCACGACCCGAGCGGCCGATCGTCGACTCCCTTCTCGTGTACACCAACGGCGATCCCACTGTCGACCAGAAGCCGGTTCTGCGCGTTCTTTGGTCGCCCGACGGGACTGCGGCGGCCCTTCTTCTGGACGACTATCCAGAGGCGGTCTTCGACTTTGAGGGCCAGCATGGCTACTGCCGCAAAGGCTTTCCCGCACCGCAGGGGGACTGGAAGGCGCATCCGCATTCGTGGGACGATGCCGCCCTGCTCTCCTTTCGATGATTGAGGATGGCTCGGTTGTGAGCGAGGAGCCCGGTCAGCAGCGTAGTCCGCGAGGGGCAGCAGAGCGGAGTGGTGATGAAGAAGGCCGAGAAGTCGATGCCCTGGTCGCGCACCACGGCCGCGCTGCCCGGCAGGGCGGCGATCGAGCCGACGTCGAGTCGTCGGTGAGCACGAGCAGGAAGTTGGGTTCGCTCGAGCGCCGGGCGCGCACCGGTGCGCCGGGGGAGATCGCGAGGATCCAGGGCAGAGCGACGATGGCGAGGAGGCGCAGCCGGGTGGCGGACATGGGGCCTTAGACGGCGCCGGCGGCGGAAACCCTCGCAGCGAGGGATCCTGCCGCTGGCGCCGTCTAAGACTCGTGGCTCCGCCTGTCGCGGGTGATCTCGGGGCCGAAGCGGTCGGCCTGGTGCTCGGTGTGGCTCCGGCGTCGTCGCGGCCCCGGGCCAGCGGGCGAGCGGCCGCAGAGCGCGGCGCCGGCGGTGGAGGGGTAGTCTTCCCGGGTGCCGGGGATCCTGACCCTGCTCACCGATTTCGGCCTCGCCGACTCCTACGTCGGCGAGGTCAAGGGAACGGTGCTGCGCTTGGCGCCGGGCACCCAGCTCGTCGACCTCTCGCACGAGGTGGCGCCCGGGGACGTCGAGGGCGCGGCGGACCTGCTGGCGGCGGCGGCGCCCGCCTTCCCCGCCGGCACGGTGCACCTCGCGGTGGTCGATCCCGGCGTGGGCAGCTCCCGGCGGCTGCTGGTGGCGCACGCGGGCGGCCATCAATTCGTGGCCCCCGACAATGGCCTGCTGACGCCGCAGATCGCCGGCGGTGGCGAGGCATGGGCGGTGACTCGCGGCGATGTCTTCCTCGCCGGTCCCGGGGGCCGCGGTGGCAGTGCCACCTTCCACGGCCGCGACCGCTTCGCACCCGTCGCCGCCGCCCTACTGCGCGGCGATCACCCCAACGCGCTGGGCGGGCCGATCCACGACGCCGCACGCTTGTCGCTCCCGGCGTCGCGCCGCGAGCGGGACGCCGAGGGGTGGGCGCTGCACGGTCGCATCGCGTGCATCGACCGCTTCGGCAACCTGGTCACCGACATTCCGGGGAGCTGGCTGGCGCCGAGCGAAGCGCGGCCGGCGGCGACCGCCGCGCCGCTGCCGGCAACGACGCGGCCGGCCGTCGCCGTGGCCGGTGCGCCGCGGGCGGCCCGCCTTGTCACCCACTACGCCGAGCTGGCCGCTGGCGAGCCGGGGCTGCTCATCGGGTCGCGTGGCACACTCGAGCTGAGCCTCCGCGGCGAGAGCCTCGCCGCGTGCTGGTCGGTGGCGCGGGGCGACACGGTGACCGTGCGTCTGTAGTCGGCGGTCGGGGCCCCGGCGAGCCACCGCGTCGTGCCCTCGCCAGGGTGCCAGCCTGCGGGTCCTCCCGGGGTTTTCAGCGCAACCGGCCGGCGAGCAGGTGCGCGACGCGCGCCGCGTCCTCGGCGGTATCCACCCCCGGCGCGGCGCTCGCCACCAGCAGCACCCGTAGGCGGATGCCGTTCTCGATCGCGCGCAGCTGCTCGAGCGACTCGCGGCGCTCGAGCGGTGAGGGTGGCAGCGCGGCGAGGCGCAGCAGCGTCTCCCGCCGGTAGCCGTAGAGGCCGAGATGGCGCAGCGGTACGGCGCCCTCGGCGCCGCGCGGGTAGGGGACGCCGGCGCGGCTGAAGTACAGCGCGTACCCCTGCGCGTCGAGCACCACCTTGACCGCGTTGGGGTTGCCGAGGTCCGCCGCGGCTGCCGGTGCTGCCAGCGTCGCCATGCCGTCCTCGGGGTGGCCGAGCAGGTGTAGCGCCAGGCGCGAGATGGCGCCCGGGTCGACCAGCGGCTCGTCCCCCTGCACGTTGACGAGGACCTCGGCGTCCCACCTGCGCGCCGCCCAGGCGATGCGGTCGCTGCCGCTCGGGCAGCTCGCCGGGGTGAGCTCGCACTCGCCACCGAACTCCGCCACCGCGGCGGCGATGCGCTCGTCGTCGGTGAGCACCACCACCCGTGAGATGCCCGCGGCGCGCGCTGCCCGCTCGTAGACGTGTTGCACCATCGGCTTGCCGGCGAGCGGCAGCAGCGGCTTGCCGGGCAGCCGGGTGGAGGCCCAGCGGGCGGGAATGGCCGCGATGACGGCGGGCGTGGGCTCACTCATGGCGGCGCCGGGTGTCGACGCCCCGAATCGAGGGCGGCGGCGAGCGGATGCTGCCACACTCGCCGTTTCCGGGTACCGGCAGCCGGTCCTCGGGCCGCGCCGCCGTCCTCGCACGCCGCCACGACACGACTCCGCGTCCTCAGGCCGCGCTGCCAGAGCGTAGAGCGGTCAGCGGGTGGGCGCGCGACGCCCGGCGGGCCGGCAGGTAGCTGGCGAGCGCCGCCACCACGAGCAGAGCCGAGACCGCGGTCAGGAAGGTGAGGGGGTCCAGCCGCCCGACGCCGAAGAGCAGCGCATCGACGGCGCGGGTGAGCCAGAGGGCCGCCGACAACCCCGCCGCGACGCCGATCCCGGCGACGGCGAGCGAACGGCGCAGCACCAGCCAGACGATCTCCCTCCGGCCGGCGCCGACTGCCATACGGATGCCGATCTCCCGGGTGCGCTGCGCCACTAAGTAGGAGAAGGCGCCGTAGATTCCCACCAGGCCGATGAGCAGCGCGCCGCCGGCGGCGATCGCTAGCAGCACGGTGAGGAGTGCCTGACGCGCGGTCTCACCGGCGACGATGCTCTCCATGTCCTTCATGTGGGTGAGCGGCAGTAGAGGGTCCATCCCGCGCATTCGCCGCCGCGCCGCGCCAGCGAAGGCGGCAGGGTCACCGTCGACGCGCAGGACGAAGCTCATGACGACGGGATCGAGGGTGTCACGCGGCCCCGGCAGCGAGATCACCGGGTAGTAGATGACCTCGGGAGGCGGCTGGTCGAGGCGCAACGCCCGCACGTCGGCAGTCACGCCGATGATGGTGTACCAGTTGCCCGGGTCCGGTGTGCCGTCGCGCCTTTGCAGGCGCTTGCCGAGCGCCGAGCCGTGCGGCCAGTAGTGGTGGGCGAAAGCGCGGTCGACCATCACGACCCCGGCGCGGCGGGTCACGTCGCCGCGGGTGAAGGCTCGCCCCTCGAGGAGGGGAATGCGCAGCGCCTCGAAGTAACCCGGCGTGGCTAGGGTGCTGTAGTGGACCTTGGGCGACTCCCCGGGGCGCTCCGGGTGGTCCTCGACACTGACTCCCATGCCGTCGAGGCTATCGGGGTCGAGCGGGCAGGGCGGCCACCGCACCCGCTGCCTCCACGCCGGGCAGGCTTCCCAGGGCATCGAGGGCCCCCATGACGAAGCCTGCTTGCGTCTCCTCGCTCGCATACTGGGCGGTGGGCAGGGCGAGTTGGAAGGTCAGCACACGATGAGGATCGAATCCCGGCTCGACGTGGGAGAGGGCTTGGAAGCTGCGCGCCATCAGCCCGCAGCCGATCAGCAGCAGCAGCGCGAGGGCGAGCTGGACGGCGACCAGCGCATCGCGTGCGCGCTGACGCCGGCGGCCGATGGTGGCGGCGCGGCCGCCTTCCCGCACCGTCTTGGCGAGCCAGGTCTTGCCGTAGCGCAGCACCGGCACCATGCCGAGGGAGACGCCGACGAGCAACGAGACGACCGCCGCAAAGGCAACGACGCGGCCGTTCACGGCGATGTCGTCGAGACGCGGGATGCTGGCGGGGCCGAGGCGGCGCAGCGCTCGCAGGCCTGCCGCGGCGAGCCCGAGCCCGATGGCGCCTGCCGCCGTGGCGACGAGCAATCCCTCGCCGAGGAAGCCCATGGCAAGGTGCCGGCGGCCGGCGCCGATGGCGGCGCGGATGCCCATCTCCAGCTCACGGCCCTCGGCCCGCACCAGGAACAGATTGGCGACGTTGGCCCAGGCGATGGCCAGGACGATCGCGACACTCGCCATCATCAGCCACAGCGACCGCTCGGCTCGGCCTACGACGTACTGACGGAAGGGCTGGACGCGGGTCGCAAACCCGGCGTCGGCGAGCAGCTTCGAACCCTGCTCGACCGGGAAGAGGTGCGTGAGGTCGGCGAGACGGTGGTTGATCCGTGCCTGCGTCTGCGCCGCCGAACGACCCCTGTGCAGCAGCCCGATGGCGTCCATCCCCAGGGTGCCGATGTTGGTGGCCGCGGGGTCGAGGCGCTTCGGCAGCCAGAGCTCGGTCTTGCGGTCGGGGAAGGCGAAGCCCGCCGCCATGACGCCCACCACCTCGTGAGCCACCGAATCGATGAGCGTCGTCGTCCCGATGACGTCCGCCCGGGCGCCGAAGCGTCGGCGCCAGATGCCTTCGCCGAGCAGGACCACCGGCGCGGCCCCCGGGCGCTCGTCGTGCTCCAGCAACTGTCGCCCGAGCAGCGGCCGGACGCTCAGGGTGGAGAACAGCGAGTGGGCTACCCAGGCGGTCGCAACTCGCTCGGGGGCTCCCTGGCCCCCGAGGTTCACGCTGCCCTGGGAGTAAGCCGCGAGGTCGGCCAGCTCACCGGTGCGGCGGAGGTGGAAGTAGGTGGCATCGGAGAGCCCGAGGTCGTCCCTCAGGCCGAGCTTGGGGGCGACGTGGTAGACGCGAACCAGGCGGTCGGCGTGGGGGTAGGGCAACGGCCGCAGCAGCACGGCATCGACGACGCCGAAGCTCAACGTGATGGCGCTGATTCCCAGCGCCAGAGTCGCGGTCGCGAAGCTTGTCGATCCGCCGTAGCGGGCCAGGTGACGGAAGGCCTGCCGCAGGATCGGCCACATGGCGCACCTCCTGTCGCGTCGCACTCGACCGTGGCGGCACCCGTGGTGTCGGTCTCGGGTTGGAGGCCACTCTAGTGCCGGCGGTTGAGCACGAAATCGGGCGCCAGCTCGAGCGCCTCGCGGGCGTCGCCAGGCGGGAAGGCCTCGAGGGTGAGGCGCGCCTCCTCGGCGAAGTCGTGCGCCATCTCCTCGACCTCGTCGACGGTGCCCTCGCGCGCCACCACGTCGAGCACCTGCTCGGGTGCCACGCGCTCGAAGGCGCGGTCCTCGAGCACCTGCTGCACCAGCCGCCGCTCCGCCGGGGCGACGCGCGGCAGCAGCAGGATGAGCGGCAGGGTGAGCTTGCCCTCCTTGAGGTCGGAGAGCACCGGCTTGCCCAGCTCGGCCTCGGAGGCGGTGAAGTCGAGCAGGTCGTCGACGAGCTGAAAACAGGTGCCGAGGCTCTTGCCGTAGCGCTGCAGCGCCCGCCGCGCGTCGGGGCGCGCCGGGGCGATGAGGCAGGGTACCGAGCAGGCGGCGGAGAACAGGTGGGCGGTCTTGCGGTCGATGATGCCGAAGTACTCGTCGACGGTGAGGTCGATCGAGCCCAGCCGTTGCAGCGCCAGGAGCTCGCCCTCGACCATCCTGAGGGTGGCGTCGCAGAGCTCGCGCACCACCTCGAGGTTGCCGTGGGAGAGCGCCATGCGCATGGCGTTGGTGTAGAGCCAGTCGCCGAGCAGGACGGTGAGGCTGTTGCCCCACAGCTCGTTGATCGTGGTCTGGCCGCGGCGCAGGGCGGCGTGGTCGATGACGTCATCGTGGATCAGCGTCGCGGTGTGGATGAACTCGACCACCGCCGCGTAGGTGACCTCCTCGTCGCCGTCGTGGCCGAGCAGCCGCGCCACCAGCAGGAGCAGCGCCGGCCGCATCCGCTTGCCGCCGCTGCCGGCGAGGTACTCGCCGGCGTGCTGGATGAAGGGCACGTCCGAGGTGAGGTGAGCGCGGAACACCTCCTCGGTGGCGGCGAGCTTGTCGCCGATCAGCGATAAGAAGCGCTCGGGGGCCGGCGGCGGCGTGCGACGCCGGTCGAGCAGGGGGGTCTCGGGGTTCATCGCAGCGGCTCGACCGGGGCGAACGCCTCGACCTTCTCGAGGTGCCCGTCGCGGAAGCGATAGACCTTGCCGAGGCGGAAGTACCACCAGGCGGTCTCCAGGTGATCGGGGTAGGAGGTGCGATCGACGCGGTCGGGCTTGCCCGTCTGGTGATAGGTGCGGCGCTCCTCGTCGGTCCCGAGCGACCGGAGGAAGTCGCGCAGGGTGTCGAGGAAGGTGGTGTCCTGCAGGGTCACCGGCACCGCCACCGGGCTGCCCTGCAGTACCCGACGGGTGATGTCGCTGCGCCACAGCTCCTGCAGGTCGTTACCCTTGGCGGTCGCCACCGGCACCGCCACCACCAGCTCGAAGTGGTTGAAGCGACGGTTCCAGGGGAACTGCAGGCCGAACTCCCCTTGCGGCGTCGTCTGGGCGCTGCCGGTGGCCACCTCGCGCTTGTGCAAGCCCCAGGGGTAGATGGCAAACCGCTGCCGCGAGGCCTCGAGGGTCACCTTGAGGTCGGGCAACGGGCGCCCTTTGGCGTCGCTCACCGCACCTTGCACCATCACCGGCTGCCCGGTGTCGTAGGGGGAGCTGCGGAAGAACGCGTGGGCCGCGCAGCCGGGCAGCAGGAGCAGGGCCAGCGACAGCGCCGATAGGGCCACGTGGAGGCGCTGTTTGCCTCTCGAAGACGGCTGCACGGGGTCGATTGTAGTGCTTCGCCGCTCGACTCCGCCACCCGCGAGGCCGGGCTCGCAGGCGGCTGGGCTGGGGAACCAGGATACCCGTGCCGGGCGCTCGCCTTGAGCGCTCCGCCGCCCCGTGGCACCATTGGCGCCGTGCGAGCCCGCGGCATCGCGGCACCGGCGCGACCGAGCCGCGCCGTCGACGAGGAAACGATGAGCGCCAAGGGGTCACGCCGAAGCCCAGCAAGGGCACCACGACGACCGCCAAGACGCGCCAGGGATTCGCGGAGGAGGAACGAACGGCGATGAAAGAGCGCGCCCTCGCGGTGTGGCTGCTCGCCGCGGCCACACCGCTGCTCGCCTCCACCTACTACGTGGCGCCGCCCGGATCTGGAGGCTCCGACAGCCATCCGGGAACCCTCGCCTCCCCCTGGGCCACCCTGCAGCACGCTGCCGACACGGTGCAGGCCGGCGACACCGTGCTGGTGCGCGCCGGCAGCTACACCGGCTTCGAGCTGGAGGAGTCGGGCACGCCGCAGGCGCGCATCGTCTTCGCCGCCTACCCCGGCGAGACGGTGAGCATCACCGCCGACGAGGCGGCCTCGCCGGGGCGCGGCGCCGGCATCAACCTCGAGGGGGCGAGCTACGTCGACCTGCAGGGCTTCCACGTCTCCCACCGCACCACGGTGGGGATCCGGGCGGTCGAGTGCCAGGGGGTCTCCATCGTCGGCAACACCCTCGACGCCAACGGCGTGTGGGGCATCCTCACCGGCTGCTGCGACGACCTCTACATCGCCGGCAACGTGGCCAGCCACAGCGCCCAGCAACACGGCATCTACGTCGGCAACAGCGGCGATCGCCCGCTGATCGTCGGCAACGTGGTGTTCGGCAACAACCAGAACGGCATCCACATGAACGGAGACATCGACACATCGTGCAGCTCGGTGAGCTACGACGGCGTCATCTCGAATGCCCGCGTCGAAGGCAACGTTCTCTACGACAACGGCTTGAACGGCGGCAGCGGTGGCGGCTCGGCGATCAACTGCGACGGTGTGCAGAGCTCCCTGATCCGCAACAACCTGATCTACGGCAGCCTCGCCTCGGGCATCTCGCTCTACGACCAGGACGGCGGCGCCCCCTCGAACGGCAACCGGGTCGAGAACAACACCGTGCTGGTGGCTGCCGGCACCGGCCGCTGGGCTCTCAACATCGAGGACGGTTCGATCGGCACCACGGTGCGCAACAACATCCTGTGGAGCGACCGCTCGCCGCGCGGCGCCATCGCCGCCTGCGCCACCTGCTGGGGCAACGGTAGCGGCTTCGTGAGCGACTACAACCTGCTCCAGGACGTGATGAGCGAGGACGGCGGCGACAGCAACTTCGAGGGCGTCGCCGCCTGGCGGGCGCACACCGGCCAGGACCTCCACTCGCAGGTCATCGCCGACTCCACGGCGCTCACCAGCCTCTTCGTGGACCGGCCAGGGGGCAACTTCCACCTCCGCGCGGGCAGCGCGGGCATCGATGCGGGAGCGACCATCGCCGACCTGCGCAGCGACCTCGAGTCGGCGCCGCGGCCGCGGGGCAGCGGCTACGACATCGGTGCCTTCGAGAGCGTCGACGGGCTGTTCGGCGACGGCTTCGAGGGCAGCTCGCTGCTGCGCTGGTCGGCGAGCCAGCCGCCACCCTGACCGCTGTCGCGCACCCAGGCCGCCTGCGTCGCGGTCCGAGGGCTCGCCGCCGGGACGCCAGTGGCCCCGCCCTCCCCGCGCGCGGGGCGCGCTTCCAGCCGACGTAGGATGGCGCATGCCGCTCGCGCCGCCGCCCCTCGTCGACACCCGGCCCATGTTCCGCCCGGTGTCGGCGGGCCTGGTCGCCGTCCTGCGGAACCTGGCGCCCGACGACTGGCAGCGGCCGACCGTCGCCGGCGCGTGGCGGGTGCGGGACGTCGCGGCGCACCTGCTCGACACCACCCTGCGCCGGCTGTCGTTCCAGCGCGACGGCGCGACGCCGCCACCGCCGAGCCAGCCGATCCGCTCCGAGCGCGACCTGGTGGCCCACATCAACGGGTTGAACGCCACCTGGGTCGCCGCGGCCCAGCGCTTGAGCCCGCGCGTGCTCACCGACCTCTACGCGCGCGCCAGCGGCGAGGCGGCCGACTTCTACGAGTCCCAGCCGCTCGACGGCCCGGCGTTCTTCCCGGTGTCGTGGGCCGGCGAGGACGCCTCGGCCAACTGGTTCGACCTCGGCCGCGAGCTCACCGAGCTATGGCATCACCAGCAGCAGATCCGGATGGCGGTCGGCGCCGCGGGTCTCGCCGACCCGCGGTACCTGCACGCCGTCCTTGCGCTGGCGATGCATGGGCTGCCGCACGCCTATCGCGACGTGCCCGCCGCCACCGGCGAGACGATCGCCATCGAGGTGAGCGGCCCTTCCGGCGGCGCCTGGACGCTGGCGCACGCAGGCGATCGCTGGGCGCTGTTCGAGGGCGTGCCGGACTCCCCGACCGCCGGCGTGCGGCTTGATGAGGATGCGGCGTGGCAGCTGCTGTTCAACGCGCTGCCGGAGGCCGCCGCCGCGCGCGCGGCGCGCATCACCGGTCGCGCCGACCTCGCCGCGCCGCTGCTGCGCGCGCGGTCGGTGATCGTCTAGCAGGGCGGCGCCCGCTCGGATCACGCTGCAAACACGCCTCGAGGCGGGCCCGTGACCGCCAGCCCCCGCCGCGCGCGGGCTCGCGGCCGTCGGGCCGGCCTGAATAGCGGTTGTGTTATAGTTAACTACAACACCAAAACAGGAGCCGCGCCATGGGTCCCAGCGATCGTCCGGAGCCGAGCAACCGCACCGCCCGCCTCGCCGCCGCCTACTACCTCTTCTGCGCCCTCACCGCTCCGTTCGTCCTCATCTACGTCCCCTCCAAGCTGTTCAGCGGCGACCCGGCGGCGACGGCCCGCAACCTGCTCGCCTCCGAAGGGCTCCTCCGTTGGTCGCTGTTCGGCGGGCTGATCGCGGACACCGCCTTTGCGCTCGCGGTGCTCACGCTCTACCGCCTGTTCACCCCCGTCAGCCGTGCGCTCTCCCAGGCGATGGTCTTCCTCGCCCTGGTGGCGGCGCCCCTCGGCTTGCTCGAGGCGGCCGAGCAGCTCACCGCGCTGCAGCTGCTCCATGGCGCCGGGCGGCTGGCGGTGCTCGCTCCGGCGCAGCGGGAGGGGCTCGCGATGCTGATGCTGAGCCTGCGCGGCAGTGGCGTCACCGTGGCGGAGCTCTTCTGGGGCCTCTGGCTCTTCCCCCTCGGCGTGCTCGTCATCCGCTCGCGCTTCCTACCGCGGTGGCTCGGTGCGCTGCTCGTCGTCAACGGTATGGCCTACGTCGCCGTGGCGTTCAGCGCGCTCGTCCAACCGGCGTACGAAGGCATCGTCAGCCGGGTGGCCACCGTCCCCGAGTTTGGCGAGCTGGTGTTCATCCTCTGGCTGCTCATCCGCGGCATCCGCCTCGAGACCTCACCGCAGGCCGCGACAGCGCCGGCCTAGTATCGCGCTGGCCCTTTGGGGGTTCTGGCAGCTCGCCGTCGCGCCCTCGTCTACCGGTCGACGTTCCTGCCGCGCCCCCTCGGCATCCTGATGATGCTCTCGGGCATGGGGTGGCTCACCTTCCTCTGGCCGCCGCTGGCGGTCGCGCTGGGACCCCTCGTCCTCGGCTTGGGGGTGCTTGCGGAGGGCGCTTTGATGCTGTGGCTGCTCGTCGAGGGCGTGGATGCCTCGAGGTGGCGCGAGGACGCCACAGCGCAGCCCGCCGGCGGGGGATGAGGCCGGCGAGCCGGCTGCTCAGCCCGGCTCGGCGTCGCCCTCGCGCTGCCACTTCAGGCTGGCGGGTGGCGTGAACACGCCGCCGTCCTCGAGGGCCCGGCGGTTGGCGAAGCGGAAGGTGGTGCGATTGCCGTCGGCGTCGCGGTAGGTGAGCTCGCGCACTAGCCCCTCCTTGTCGATAAGGATGGCGGCGTCGCGCAAGGCGTTGCTCGCCGGCGCCCGCGCCCCGGCATCGGCGCCCGCCGCGCCCGGCCCCTGGTCTCCTCCCTGGCCGCGCTTGGGAACCAGCAGAACGCGCATCGATCCGCCCGTCGGCTGCGCGGTGGCGGTGTAGCGCTGCGAGAGGTCTGCGACCGACAGCAGCAGCAGGTCGAGGCCGGGCTGCGCCTGGTCGAGGTCGTAGACGTGCCCCGCGGGCTCGCCGGGGTTCCAGGTCCACAGCTTCTCGCCGCAGAGCAGGAAGCTCTTGGGGTAGGGGTCGTCGTAGTCCCAGCGCACGCAGCGCGGGAGGTCGAGCGCGACGCGGCCGCTCTCCTCCTCGCCGCGGTCGAAGCCGGTGGGGAGGTAGGCCTGCGCGAAGTCCCACAGCTGCGGGCCGCCCTGCTGCATGCGCTCCCGTGCCTGGGCGAGGAGCGCCCAGGGGTCTGCCGGCGGCGCGGCTGCAGCCGCGACTCCGGAAGAGACCAGCACCGCGAGCAGGGCCGTCGCCAGCGCGCCGGCGAGCCGCCGGCCGGCGTCGTCGAGACTCCAACACCGGGTCGCGCAGGCAGCCGCAGCGCCGCGCTCGCCGGCGGCCTCGCGCAGAGGGTTGCAGGCGGCGGGCGTCAGGGACGGCCGGCACATCGCGAGGGCGGCTCCTGCTGTCGAGCGGTCGCGGTCGCGCGTCATCGCTACGTGCCTCAGTGCTTGAAGTGGCGGCGCCCGGTCATCAGCATCGCCATCCCCTGCTCGTCGGCGGCGGCGATCACCTCGTCGTCGCGCTTGCTGCCGCCGGGCTGCACGACCGCCGTCACTCCCGCCGCGGCGAGGGCGTCGAGGCCGTCCCTGAAGGGGAAGAACGCGTCGGAGGCGGCGACGCTTCCCGCCACCGGTAGCTGCGCCTTCTCGACCGCCAGCCGGCAGGAGTCGACGCGGCTCATCTGGCCGGCGCCGATGCCCACCGTCTGGTGCTCGTTGGCGAGCACGATGGCATTGGACTTGACGTGCCGCGCCACGCGCCAGGCGAGGTCGAGGGCGGCGCGCTCGCCGGCGGTGGGCTGGCGCCGGGTCGGACACGTCCATGCCGCCGGGTCCTCGGGCGCGTCGTCGGGCTCCTGCGCCAGGTAGCCGCCATCGACGGCGCGCAGCTCGACGTTGCCGGCGCGATGCAGGTGCGGCGGGCAGACGAGGACGCGCAGGTTCTCCTTGGCGGCGAGCCGCGTGGCGGCGTCGGCGGCGAGGCCGGGTGCCACCAGCACCTCGACGAAGAGCTTGCTCATCGCCTCGACGAGGGCGAGGTCGGCCTCGCCGCTCACCGCCACGATCGAGCCGAACGCCGACACCGGGTCGCAGGCGAGCGCACGCTCGTAGGCCTCGGAAAGCGTCGCCCCGCGGCCGACGCCGCAGGGGTTGCTGTGCTTGACGATGACTACCGCCGGCCCGGCGAGCAGCGCCACCAGGCGGCGCGCCGCGTCGGCGTCGAGGAGGTTGTTCCACGACAGCTGCTTGCCCTGCAGCTGCCGCATGCCGCCGAGCAGACCGGGGCCGCCGGCGAGCCGGTAGACGGCGGCCGCCTGGTGCGGGTTCTCGCCGTAGCGCGGCACCATCTCGCGCTCGAGCGCGAGGCCGAGGTGGCCGGGAAAGGGGGTGTTGCCGCCGCCCTCGCTCGCGCTCGCGACGCCGGCGAGCCAGCCGGCGATCGCCGCGTCGTACTGCTGGGTGTGGGCGAAGGCCTTGGCGGCGAGGGAGAGCCGCAGCGACTCGGGCGCGACGCCGCCTCCCTCGCGCAGCGCCGCCAGCACCGCCGGGTAGTCGGCGGGATCGACCACTACCACCACGCCCGCGAAGTTCTTCGCCGCCGCCCGCACCATGGTGGGGCCGCCGACGTCGATCTGCTCGACTCCCTGCTCGCGCGTGGTGCCGGGCTCGCGCACCGTCTCGCGGAAGGGGTAGAGGTTGACCGCCACCACGTCGACGCGCTCGATGCCGTGCTCGGCGAGCGCCGCGAGGTGGGGAGGCTTGCCGCGGTCGGCGAGGATGCCGCCGTGGACGCGGGGGTGGAGCGTCTTGACGCGGCCGTCGAGGATCTCCGGGAAGCCGGTGACGTCGGCCACCGCCGTCACCGGCACGCCGGCCTCGGCGAGGTGACGCAGCGTGCCTCCCGTCGACACCACCTCGACGCCCAGCGCCACCAGGCCGCGGGCGAAGTCGGCAAGCCCCTCCTTGTTCGACACCGAGAGCAGAGCGCGGCGGGCTGGCAGCATGGCGATCGGTCCTCCTGGCGGTGGGTGCCGCCGCGGCGGTGGGGTGCTCTCGGGGGCCGGCGTCATCGGGCCGGCAGGTGGCGGGGTCGGCCGCGGCGGGCGGAGCATACCTCGCCGCCGAGGTCGAGCTCGCGGCGTCCGGTCGGGGATAGCATGGGCGAATGTCCGGTGCAACGCGGGGGCGGCACGTCGGCTGCGCCAGGCGGGCGGCGCTCGCGCCGAGCGGTGTCGTGCTCGGCTGCCTCGCGCTCCTCGCCGGCTGCGGCAGGCTCGTACCCCCTTCCACGGCGCAGCTGCCGGACGGTCTCGTCGGCACGCCCTACCGCGCGCCCATACCCGGATCCGCGGGCGTGCACGCCACCTGGCGCCTGGTGGGTGGCGAGCTCCCCACCGGCCTCGAGCTGGCGCCGACCTCCGGCGTCGTGCAGGGGACGCCAACGCGGCCCGGGGAGTCGGCCTTCACCGTCGACGCCGTCGGCGCGGCGGGCACGACGGTGGTCCACGCGGCGCTGCGCCTGCGCGTGCTGGCTCCGATCGGCGCCGCGGCGGCGAGCCCCACACCGCGAGGCGAGCACTGGCAAGGGAGCGACGACTACGAGCTGTCGCAGCGCGTCGCCGCGGGGCCCCAGATCTCCAAGGCCCACGTCACCATTTCCCTCGACGAGGCGCCGGGCGGCGCCCTCAGCGGCAGCGCCGACGGCTTCGTCGACGCCACGCTCGGGCTCAGCAACTGCCCCTCGCGTACCGTCTCGCCGGCGCATTTCCACGGCGTGCTCAGCGGCGAGCGCACGCCCGAGCGCATGCAGCTCCACCTCACCAACGTCGAATACGGCCCGATCGAGATCACCCCGTGCCCCACCGGCGGCAAGCCCGGTGTCATCGGTGGCGGCAAGATCTTCTACGTCGAGCAAGCGCTGGCGGCGCTCACCAGCGAGGACGGCGCGGTCTACCGGTTCCACTCCGAGAAGACCTTCCCGTCTTACTACCCTTACACGATCACCCACACGGTCGAGGTCCGGCGGGGCAGCCAGCCCACTCCCTGAGCGATCCGTGCCGCGGACCGGCGGCGCGCACCGCAGGGCGGTACGGCGTGCGCGTCGATGGCGAGCGTCGCCCGCCTAGCGGCTGCCGCCGGCGGGCAGGAGCAGCAGTCGCTCCTCGGCCGACCCCGCGGAGGGCGGCGTCGCCGCCCACAGCTCGCCGCGAGGGTCGCCGCCTCCACCCGCCAGCCACACGTAGTGCAGGACTCGCGCGACGTCGGAGATGGCGTGGCTGTAGGAGACCGCGGCGATGCCGAAGGCCGTCGAGCGGTCGTCGAAGCCCGCGGCGCCGGAGCCGAAGTCGATGCGCCGGTACTCCTCGCCGACCAGCGGATAGAGCGCGCGGCCGCGCTGCAAGGCGCGCAGCACCAGAAACCGCAGGCCGCGCTCGTTCCCCACCGACGGCTCGCCGAGGTAGAAGACGGGCACGAAACGGGGTCGGGCGCTGTCGGCGTAGCGCAGCCAGTCGGCGAAGTAGCGCCCTTCGGCGGCGTCGTCTCCCGCCGCGTTCAGCGGGTTGTTGGCGTCGGCGACGAAGTGCGAGACCCGTCCCAGCCTGTACACCACATCGTCGAAGGATGCCGGCCGGCGCAGGGTGGCGATGGCGCGGGCCACCTCGTCGGCGATCGCGGCGTCGAGGGCTCCGCCGTCGCGGTTGCGGTAGTGGCGCTCTGGCGCCCCCTCCTGAAACGGCGCCAGCACACCCTCGCGGAAGCGGTCGGCGCGACGCTCGAGCTGTCCCGCGAGGCCGGGGGGCGCGAGGCGGGCGGCGGTGCGGGCGATCGCCACCTGCGTCGCCGGCCCCCAGCCGGCGAGCGGTGCCACGGCTCCTGCGAGCACCAGCAGACTCGCCAGCCGCCTGGCCAGCCACCGGCGACGAAGGAGGCGTTGCGTCCCGGCGGTCGGGGCAGCGGTGTGGCGAGGGCCGCGCGCCATTGTGACAATTGTAACTGCTCTTGGTGCGCGCAGACGTGACGAGCCGGGCGCGCCAGGCGGACGGCCTGAGGGCTGGGTCCCGAGGGGACCCCGGAATCGGCGCGCCGGGAGGTGGCCCGGGCCACCCGCTAGCTCGTTGTCTCAGCTCACGCCGCAGCCGCGGCCGGCCGCACGATCCAGGCGACCACCAGGCCGGCGAGCAGGAATCCCATCACCTGGTCCAGCAGCTGCGCCAGGCTGTAGGCGCACGGGAAGCCGTACCAGTTCCAGTAGCTCACCTCGATCGACAGCCAGGCGGCGAGACCGAAGGCGGTGACCACGGCGAGGCGCCGCCCGTAGGTTCGCGCCTGCGACGCCGCCCAGGCCGCGACCGCCACCGCCAGGATGTCGGCGAGCAGCTCGATGCCGAGCTGCCTGGCGGTCATCGGCGCGGCGCCGCGCGGGCTGTAGATCAGCAGACCGTTGGGTCCGGCGGCGTAGCGGCGCTCCCACTCCTTGCGCCCCTCGTCGGTGGTGCGCGCGCGCTCGTCCATCCCCGGGAACATGTAGAAGCCCGGCTCCGGGACGTTGGCGCGCAGGGCATCGACCACCGGCTCTTCTGCCGGCAGGTTGCTCAGGCCCGCCTCTCCCAGCGGCGTCATCATGTGCGAGATCGCTCCCCACAGGAACATGGCGATCCCCCCGGCAACAGCGGCGATGGCGATCCTCTTCATGGCTCCCTCCAGAGTGAACGTGAGGACAGCCTAGCGTCGTCCTCCGCCACACGGCTTCTCGGATCTTGCGGCAGCGCTGGGTGGATCGTACGCGAAACGCGGCGAGCCCCGAGCCCTGCCGGCGACCCGCGCCGCGGCAGCAGGGAGGCCCGCGCTCAGCACCCTTCTAGACGTCGTAGGAGGCCTGATCGACGCTGAGGATGTTGCCGTCGGGGTCCTTGAACCACGCCACGCGCGAGCCGTCGGGGAACTCGGCGATCCCCTCCTCGCTCTGCTGGATCCAGTCGTAGCGCTCGATGGCGACGCCGGCGGCGGCGAGCGCACGGACCGTCGCCCCGATGTCGGCCACCCGCCAGCCGACCGCCGTGCGCGGCGCCGGCGTGAGCTCGGGCCCCTTCTGCATCCGCAGCCAGGTGCCGCCCGAGTCGAGCACCAGCATGTAGGGGTTCTCGGTCACCACTCGCAGCCCCAGCTTGCCCACGTAGAATTCCCGGCAGCGGGCCGCGTCGGTGGTGGCGGCGAAGGCAACCAGCTTCGCCGACTGCAGCGGAGAGATCGCCGCCGGTGGCTCCATGTCGCGCTCCTTTCTGGGTTCGAGGGTCGGCCGCGGCCATCTAGTCTCAATGAGACTAGACTATGCTCGCGCCGGGACCGGATGTCAAGCGAGAGCATGCCGTGACCGCACGCCGACGGAAGGCGCCGCCCGCTCGCGGCAGCGCCGCAACGCGCAAGGGCGCGGCGCGGCCGCGCCAGCCCCGGCCGGCAAAGCGATTGACCCAGGCCGACCTCCTGGTGCTGGCGATGCTGGCCGAGAGACCCACCCACGGCTACGACCTGGTGGCCGCGCGACAGAGCCAGGAGGGCGCCGACGCGGCTCCGGTCTCGCGGGCCCAGGTCTACTACTCGCTCAAGAAGCTGGTGCGGCTGGGGCTGATCGTCACCGCTCGCGACAGCGGTCCCGCCGCCGGCCCCGAGCGCGAGCCCTTCCGGCTCACCGCCGCCGGCCGCCGCTCCATGGTCGCCGCCCTCTCGCAGCCCGAGTGGGCTCGCCAGCGCCCGCCCATCCCCTTCCACCTCTGGCTCCAGCTCGTCGCCCAGGGCGATCCCGTCGACCGCGCCGCGGTGCTCCGCGAGCGCCGCGCCTTCCTCGACGAGCAGATCGCCGCCGATCGCCGCGCCCTCGCCGCCCTGGGGAAGGAGCCCGGCTCCGCGAGCGCCGTCAGCGCCGCCGTCCTCGCGCACGCCATCGAGGTGTCGCGCCTCGAGCGCGAGCTGCTCGACGCCGTGGAGCCGATGCTGCGCTAGCTGGTAGGCCGGTGCCGCCTCACCACGACCAGCCGACGAGCAGGTCGCGACGGCCGGGCTGGACCCTCGGGATCAGCAGCGCGTGGTGCCGCTCGCCGAGCGGCCCCTCGTGCCGGCGCGCGATCCAGTGCCCGACGCCGGCACCGAGCAGGGCCCCGGCGGTGACGTCGGAGGCCCAGTGGGCGTCCTTCTCCATACGCTCCCAGGCGACGCCTGTGGCGAGCGTGTAGGCCACCCCCTTCACCCACCCGCTCTCCGCGTGGGTGGCGACGACGGCGGCGATGGCGAAGGCCTCGGTCGACTCCCCGGAGGGGAACGACGCGTCGCCCGAGAAGGGGTGGAAGGAGTGGTTGCCGGCGCCCTGGTTCGGCCGCGCGCGACCGCTGGCGAGCTTCAGGGCCGGCGCGAGGATGCCGGCAGCGAGCAGCGTGGCCTCCAGGCCGTCCTGGCCGACCAGCTCGAGGCGGGGGCTGTAGGCGGCGTGACCGATCCCCCAGGCGGCCGCCATCAGTGCGATTCCGCCTTCCTGGCCGAGCGGCCGGATGGTCCTCGCGAGGCTCTGCTTGCCAGCCGTGTCGCTGGCGAGCACGTGATCGCGCAGCGAGTTGTCGGCAGCGGACACCACGCCGACGAAGGCGAGGCCGCCGGCCACCTCGCCCCAGAAGCGCGCGCGCGTGGGGGCGCGCAGCGCGGCGCGGACGTCGGCGCCGACCCGGGGCAGCAGCTCGTCGAGGTCGCCGTTGGCCGCCGGTCCCGACGTCGGTTCCGACATCGGTTGCGACCTGATCGCGGCGAGCCTCGTCGCATCGGGCGCCGCGGCGGGCCTCATCGCGGCGGATGGCATCGCGGCGACCGTGGTCGCGGCAGCCGGCGGTGGGCTTGCAGAGCCCACAACGAGGCCCGCGTCGGACGCGGCCCCCGCCCCTCGGCACGGAAGGAACACCGCCACGAGGCTCGCGGCAAGCAACAGCCTGGTCATCATCCCCTCGAGGCGCCTCGAACGCCGATCGCCGACTCGACTCTATCCGGCGGCGATTCGGGCTGCCACCGGTTGGAGCGCGCTTGCTGCGCGCACGCCTCTGGGTCGCGCAAGGGGACGAAGCAACCGTGACGCGGCTTGCTGCGTCGGTGGCGGCGCCCGGGCTCGACGACGCCGCCAGCCCCTGTCGTCGGCCGCCTGCGCCAGGAGGTCGAGCGTGCTGGTGCCGCGAGCCGTGCGTGCCAGGCCACTCGCCGAGCTACTCTAGTTCGTGGCCGGGCACCGGGCGTCTGGTTCCCGCAGCATCATGCGTGCGCGACTGATCTCGCCAGGCATCCTCCTGCTCGCGCTCGTGTTCGCGACGGCGCCGGCAGCGTTGGCCTCCACGGCAGCGACCCGGACCGGCGCGGTGCACGAGGACTCGCGACGCTTCGTGCTCGATCTCGGCCGCGCCTTCCGGCATGAGCTCGCGCCGACGACGGCGGGACGGGCCACGTATCTGGCCGGCCTCGCCGCCGCCTCCATCGCGCTCGAGCGCCACAAGGAGAGCTATCGCCAGGACGTGCTGCGCTCGCACCTCTTTGCCGACAGCAGCTGGACGGACGTGGGCGGCAAGCTCGGCCTGACGCGGAACGCCGAGGTCGTCACCGCGGCGTTCTACCTCGGTGGCCTGGTGGCGCGGGCGCCGCGAGTGCGTGGAGTCGGGCTGCTGCTCGCCGAATCGCTGCTGGCGACGCACCTCACCGAGGGGGCGCTCAACTATACGTTCTCCGAGGAGCGGCCGCAGGCGGGTGGAACGGTGCGCACCTTCCACACCGGCGGCCACAGCGCCTCCGTGCACATGACGAACACCATGGCGGTGGCGCGCGTGCTCGACCACGAGCTCGCGGCAGCGGCGCCCGGCAATCGCGCCGTCGACCTCCTGCGCGTCGGTGTTTATGCGATCCCGGCGGTCACCGGCTGGGAACGGCTGCGAGCGGACCAGCACTACCTGTGGAACGTCGTTCTCGGCGCCGGCGCCAGCCTCTACGTGACCAACGCAGTCCTGCGCGCGCACGACGGGGGAGCTTCGGCGGGGCACGAGTCACGGCTTCTGCTCGAGCCGATGGTGCCGGCCCGTGGCCGCGGTGGCGGGCTCGCGATCCGCTGGTCGCGTCGCTGAGCGGCGGTGCGGACTCACGTCTCTAGCAGTGACCGAGGGCCCGGTGTGGCCCACGATCGAGCACAAGAGGCTCGGCGCCCCTCTCGCTCCGGCGAGGGGAGAGAAGGGCTGGCGAGAGAGCGGCGGCTTTTCGAAGCAGCCGTGCCGGTGGCGCCCGTCGGGCGAGCTCGGGTTCGCGATCGTCATCGATGCGCGGCCCGATGGGACGCCGCGGACGAGTGGTGCCCAGGGGCGGAATTGAACCACCGACACCACGATTTTCAGTCGTGTGCTCTACCTACTGAGCTACCTGGGCAGGTCGTCGGCGAGGCGGCCGCGGGCCGGCGCCGGGACGGGGAAGTTTCCAGCAGGGTCGGGGCAAAGTCAAGGCGAGCTGGTCGGAACGTTCGCCGCGCTGGTGCCTGTCCGCCGAGCGGCGCGGGTGGGCCCGATGCGCACTCTGCGGGGCGATCGAGGGGACGCCTCGGTGCCGGCATGCCGATCCGGGATCGGCGGACGGAGGCCCAGCCGGGCCGGGATCCACGCCGGCGGGTCGCTGGCGGGAAAGGACTCGACGGAGGGGGCCCCGGTGCCGCGGGTCAGTGCACGGCGACGTGCATGTCGTAGCTGTTGCGCGTGTCGTCGGCGAGGAACACCCGCCAGTAGACGGTGACGTTGCCGTTGCCGACGTTGGTCACGCTCGTTGCCTCGCCGTCGCTGCTGCCGAGGGAGCTCGCCACGGGGTCGCCGCTGCAGCCGCCGAACACCTGCAGGTCGACGTCGCCGTTGGCGTCGAGGAACGAGAGGTCGACGTCGAGGGTCTGGCCGCGCTTGAGGACGAGGCGGTACCAGTCTTCGTCGAAAACCTTGACGATGCGGTTGGTGAGGGTCCCGGGCTTGACCAGGCGGGCCTTCTTGCAGCTGTCGTTCTGCTCGGACTTGTCGTCGGAGCCGCCGGTGAGCAGCTTCTTGATGCCCTTGTAGGTGGTGGCGAAGGCACCGTAGCAATCGAAGGTCTCGTTGCCGCAGGCCGAGGGCCCGCCGTGGAGCTGGCCGAAGAGCTGCTGGGTGTCGTTGCGGAAGACGCCCGAGCCCGAGGATCCCGGCTCGGTGGGGCCATCCGTCCAGCTGATGCGGACGTGGTTGGCGGGGCAGGAGGACGGGTTGTCGTTGAAGCCGAAGCTGATGCGCTTGAAGTCGCCGGAGGGGTGGTGGATGGCGGTGGCGGGGGTGCCCACCTTCACCGACTTGCTCGTCCAGCCTGCCCACGCGACATCGGCGGCGGGAATCTTGCCCTCGATGAGCAGCAGGGTGTAGTCGGACGGGGTGTTGGTGGCGAGCAGGGTGGCCCCTTGGGAATGGGGCACGCTGAGCAGCGACGGCGGTGGCCCGCCGCAGGTCGCGGTCTGGTAGAGCCAGTAGATCTCGCTGCTCGCGGCTTCGCCGGGCGACGACAGGCAGTGGTGGGCAGTGAGCCAGTAGGGAGTGAAGTCGGCCGCCTTGCTGATGTTGAGCAGCTGCCCGGTGCAGAAGAGAGCGTCCCCGCCGATGAACCCGATGCCCGACACCGCGCGGGCGACGAGCGACCACTCCGGGAAGCAGGTGACGTCGTTGTGGCAGGGGCCGGCGGCGGCCTTGGCTCGGAACAGCTCCGCCACCGGGTCGCGGTAGAGGTGCTGCAAGCGGTCGAGGCGGAAGGGAACGGCAACGGCGTCGGCGCCGCCGGCCGGAGCCAGGTACTCGAGGCGGGCCCGCTCGCCGGCGACGGTGCCGCTCCAGAAGTCGCTGGCGGCGAGCGGCGAGCCCTGGTGGATCTCGGCGCCCTGGCCGCGCAGGGCGTCGCTGGTGAACAGACCGTTGCCGTCACCGGCGCTATAGATTGCGAGCTCTCCACCGGGCGGCAGGTGCACGTCGGCAAAGTGCAGGCGCAGGCCGATGGCGTTGGGGGAATCCACCTCTGCCGCCCATAGCCGCGAGCCGTCGGGCAGCGCCGTCCAGGCGCCATCGAGGGACTCGACGGTGATGGCGCGTCCGACGCCGTAACGCAAGGCCTTGGTGCGCGGCGCGGCCTCGTCGGCGAGCATCAGCGCCTCGTTGTCGAGCTCCGAGAGCGCCACCAGCGGCACCACCCCGAGCGCGACGCCGAGCCGCTGCGAGGGGATCTGGCGGGGCGGCTTGACGGCCTTGGCCGTCACCGGTCCGGCGACGGTGAAGGCCTCGGCTCCGGGGTCCGGCGCCGGAGCCGCGAGCGCGGCGCCGCCGGCGGCGGCGAGCGCGGAGAGGGTGACGACGATACGTCGCACGAGCAGGCCAACGGGTCGAGCGCGGTGGTGCATGGGGATGGGGCCTCCAGGGTGAAGCGGCATATTGTACGTCCCGCGAGCGCCCGGGCATAGGATGATTCGCACCATGTCCGCCTCGACGGCGACCCCGCTGCCCGCACCGCGTTCCCCTCGCAGCCAGGGCCTGCTCGACCATGCCACCTTCGCGCGCCTCTGCCGCGCCCGTGACTTCCTCGCCGACGCCTTCGCCGACGCGCCGCGGCTCGAGGCGGCGGCCGCGCAGGCCTTCCTCTCGCCGTTCCACTTCCACCGGCTGTTCGTGCGCGCCTTCGGCGAGACGCCGCTCGCCTTCGTCACCCGCCGCCGGATGCTCCGCGCCAAGGAGCTGCTCGCCGCGGGCGCCGGCGTCACCGAAGCCTGCTTCGCGGTCGGTTACGGCAGCGTCGGCACCTTCAGCACCCGCTTCCACGAGCTGGTGGGCTGCCCGCCCTCGGCCTACCGGCGGCAAGCGCGGCTGCTGGTGCGGGTGCCCGGGCTGTGGCTGCCGCGGCCGATCCCGGCCTGCTTCCGCACCCAGTGGCTGCGCTTGACGGCCTAGGCCGTGGCGCCGCACCGGTGCCTGCGCAAGATCGGAGAAGCGCGCCGCGGTCGGCCGTGGCATCGTCCGCGGAGAGGAGGAGAGACCGATGATCCAGCGCATGTCGCACACGACGATCTACGTCACCGACCAGGACGTTGCCAAGGAGTTCTACGTCGACAAGCTCGGCCTCGAGGTGCGTACCGACGCCACCATGGAGGGCGGCTTCCGTTGGCTGACGGTGGGGCCCAAAGGGCAGCCAGACCTCGAGATCGTGCTGATGAAGGTGGGGGGCAACCCGCAGCAGGATCCTGAGGTCGGCGACCTGATCACGCGGCTGCTGGCCAAGGGTGGCCTCGGTGCGGGCGTCTTCGAGACGCCCGACTGCCGGCGCACCTATGAGGAGCTCAAGGCCAAGGGCGTGGAGTTCCTGTCGCCGCCGGAGGAGAAGTTCTACGGCACCGAGGCGATCCTCAAGGACCCGTTCGGCAACTGGTTCAGCATGGGGACGCCGAAGTAGAGGCGGTGTAGGGCTGCCGGTTCGCTCGGCCTCTTCGCCGGCATCCGACCGGCATGAAACCTGCAGCTCGGCCGACGTGCCGAGAGTTCTCTCCATCCCCTCGCGCTCCTCCGGTGCGCGCCTCCCCGGGGAGCGCCGCCGGTGAGGTCGGTCGTGGGCCCGGTGCCGCCGCCCGCGAGGCGGCCGGCCGCGCCCAGGCTGCGGCGGCGTCCACGCCGGCGTCCGCGCTCCGGGGATGGACGGCCTATCCCGGCGCGCGTCTTCGCCCTCGTCGCCTTCGCGGTATGGGGCTTGCTGCTGGGGCTCTGTGACTGGGGTCTCGGCGGCCTGCGGCGGCCGCGCGGCTTGACGACGCCGCTCGGTCGCCCCGAGGCGCCGCCGGCGGTGATGTTCCCCGAACCCCGCCGGCGCACGGGCGCTGGAGGAGTGGCTACCGCCATCGCGGAGGCGCTGCGGAGCGTGCCGGGTCGCGCACCGGCGGCGGAGCTCGGCGCGCTCATCGTGCCGGTGGCGGGCGTGTCCCGCGGCGACCTGCGCGATCAGTTCGACGAGCCACGCAGCGGCGGCCGCCGCCACCAGGCTATCGACATCCTGGCGGCGCGCAACACGCCGATCCTCGCCGCCAGCGACGGCACCATCGACAAGCTGTTCACCAGCAGTGCCGGCGGGCTCACCATCTACGAGCGCGACCCCAGCGGAGGCTTCGACCTCTACTACGCGCACCTGGAGTCGTACGCACCGGGGCTGCACGAGGGCGATGACGTCCAGCAGGGGCAGGTGATCGGCTACGTCGGTACCTCGGGCAACGCGCCGCGAGACGTACCCCACCTGCACTTCACGGTCTTCCGCCTGGGTCCGGAGCGCCACTGGTGGCAGGGTGTGGCGGTCGATCCCTACCCCCTGCTGGCGCGCGGCGGCGCCGCGCCGCCGCACGCGGCAAGGTAGCCGGCGCGGCGGGTGGCGACGGCGCCGCTACTCGCCGACGGCGGCGAGGTAGGGGCGGTAAAGGCGCTGGTGGTAGCGCAGGGCGGCGTAGAGGATCCCCGCCGCCTGCGACACGTGCTGCCTGTTGAGCAGCAGGTTGACCTGGTAGAGGAAGGCGAGGTTGCCGTCGAGCGTCTTGACGTTGCTCGCCACCAGCACCGCGAATATCTGGCGGCGCTCGCGCGGGGGCAGGGAGACGAGCGGCTCGAGCGGGGCGTAGGGCGGCTTGGTCACCGCCTCGGCGACGTAGACGAGCAGCGGCGGCGGGTCCTGCAGGGCGCGCTCGCGGGCGGCGTCGGCGTCGGCGAAGGGCTCGAGCACGCACTCGTAGGGCTCGAGCGCGTGGCGCAGCAGCAGGCCGGTCTTGCGGTCCCCGGCGACGAGGAAGCCGGGCGGAATGGTCTCGCCCGGCGGCAGCGCCATCTCGAGCAGCGAGTCGGGCGCCACCAGCAGCGACCCGGTGATGCGTTCGTCCTGGGTCGGGGGCGGCGGCGCGGTCGCTGGCGCAGCGCCGGTGGGGGCGGGTGCGGTGTCGACGTTGCCGGCGAGCAGCTTGCGCTTGTCGAGGACCACTCGCGCCTGGCAGCCCGGGCAGCGGTAGGAGACCGGCTGGTCGGGCACCTTGTCGGAGTCGACGACGGTGACCCGCTGGCAGCTCTGGCAGGTGACGCGCAGGGGCGGCATGGGCTGGTGCTTGCTGGCTCGGTGGCTTTGCCGGCTGGCTACGGCTCGAGCTGGACCTCGACCTCCGCGGTGCTGCCGGTCCCGCCCGCGGCCGCCTCGCGGCGACGGGTGCTGCCGCCGGCCTCCTTCCAATCGGCGAGGGCGAGCCTCAGGTTGGTCTCGTTGGTGGCGTAGCGCATGGCGTCCTCGTAGGAGATCTGCCCGTCGCGCGTCAAGCGCTCGAGGACCTGGTCGAAGCTCTGCATCCCCTCGGTGTCGCCGTCGGCGATGGCGTCGAGCAGGCTGCGCCCCTCGCGCTCCCCGCCGAGCACGTAGTCGCGGGTGCGCTCGGTGGACTTGAGGATCTCGAGCGCCGCCACCCGCCCGCCGCCGATGCGCGGCACCAGCCGCTGCGAGATCACGTAGCGGAAGGTGGCGGCGAAGCGCCGGCGCACGAATTGCTCCTGCTCCTTGGGGAAGACGCCGAGGATGCGCTCGACGGTCTTCGCGGCGTCGATGGTGTGCAGGGTGGAGAGCACGAGGTGGCCGGTCTCGGCCGCCTCCATCGCCGTCTCGATGGTCT
The DNA here is from genome assembly GCA_963837455.1 of Thermoanaerobaculia bacterium. Taxonomy (GTDB): domain Bacteria; phylum Acidobacteriota; class Thermoanaerobaculia; order Multivoradales; family JAIOJS01; genus DASYQD01. The sequence continues at coordinate 40,422 of CAWINM010000002.1, forward strand.
CGACGTCGCGCATCTCGCCGATGAGGATGACCTTCGGCGCCTGGCGCAGGGCGGCGCGCAGGGCGAGGGCGAAGGTCTTGGTGTCGCTGCCCACCTCGCGCTGGTTGACGGTGCTCCTGAGGTGGGGATGCAGGTACTCGATGGGGTCCTCGATGGTGACGATGTGGTAGGCGTGGTCGCGGTTGATGCGGTGGACGACGGCGGCGAGCGTCGTGCTCTTGCCCGAGCCGGTGGGGCCGGTGACCAGCACGATGCCGTTCTTGAGGTCGGCGACGCGGTTGACCTCCGCCGGCAGACCGAGGTCCTCCGCCGTCGGCACGCCATTGGGAATCACTCGCAGGACGATCGAGTAGGTGCCGCGCTGCTGGAAGACGTTGACCCGGAAGCGGGTCTTGCCGGGGATGGCGTAGGAGGCGTCGGTCGCACCAGTCTCGACGAGAGCTCGGATCTTCTCGCCGTCGCCGCGCAGCACGTGCAGGGCGATCATCTCGGTCTGGAACGGGGTGAGCCGTTGCAGCCCGAACACCGGCACCGGCTGCAGGCTGCCGTCGACCTCGATCTGCGGCGGGCGGCCGACGGAGAAGTTGAGGTCGGAGACCCGGTCCGAGGCCTTGAGCACCGCCTCGAGCCAGGTGTCGAGGTTGAAGTTCTTCATGCCGCGCGAGCTGGAGGAGTCAGCCTAACACGGGGCCGAGATCGAGCCGCATCGCCACCGCGCTAGCTGGGCAGGCGCCGCGCAGCTCGGCGCTCGCACCGAGTGCAGCAGGGAGCGTGGCGCGCGGAGCGATGACGAAGCCCTGACGCGGGAAGTAGCGCTCCGCGTTCGACGCAGAGACCTCTTCCCATACCCGGCGGTCGGCTTCCGCGGCAGCTTCCTGGAGCTGCTCTTCGCGCTAGAGCCGGTATGGCAGCGGGCTAGACCGGCAGCCGCTCTGGCGACGGCGCCTGGCCGACGAGGACGAACCGAGTATCGCTCCGTGGGGCACCGGTCAACCGGGAGGACGAAACCAGGGGCTTGAATCTCTCGTTGAGTCTCTCGTGGAGCAGTCGATGGCGGCAGGTGCGCGAGAGGTCCGGCAGCCAGGGAGGCGAGCGGCGGTCGCGCTTCCGCTCCTCGTCCGCGTCCCGCTCGCCGGCGCCCGCGCCCGCTCGTCGCGCCGCATCGATCTGGTGGCGCTCGTCGCGCTGGCGCTGCTGCTCGCCGGATGCTTGCGCCTTGCCCCGTCGCCGCCGCCGCTCGAGTCGCGACTCGGCCGCAGCGAGGTGCGAGTGTTCTCGGCGCCGTACGCGCTGGTGGTCGGAGTCACCGTGCGCGGCGCCGGCATCCCCGAGCGGCTGGCGCGGCTCGGCTACACGCGCGTCGGCCACCGCCCGCAGGCCCCGGGGGAGTTCTTCTGGGGTGACGAGGTGGTGTGGATCTACCGTCACGGCCATCGCTGGAACGGCCGCGACTGGCCGCCGCGGCTGCTCGGCCTGCTGCTCGACGGCAGGGGTCGCGGCGAGGTGCGGGCGGTGGTCTCGGCGAGCCGCCGGCCGCTGGGCGGCGCCCTCGACGGCGCCTGGCTCGAGCCCGAGGTGCTCGCCGAGTCGCTCGACGGCCGCCGCGCACCGCGGCTGCCGGTGCGCCTCGCCGACCTGCCGCCGCACGTCTGGCGCCCGGTGCTCGCCGCCGAGGACCACCGCTTCTTCGCGCACCGCGGAGTCGATGGCCGCTCGCTCGCCCGCGCCGTGCTCGCCAACCTGCGGCATGGCGGCGTCGCGCAGGGGGGCAGCACGCTCACCCAGCAGCTGGTCAAGAACCGCGATCTGACGCCGCGACGGACGCTGGGGCGCAAGGTGTCGGAGGCGCTGCGGGCGATCGACGTCGACGCCCGGCACTCGAAGCAGGAGATCCTCGAGGTCTACCTCAACCACGTCTACCTCGGGCAGCTGGACGGGCTCGCCGTGCACGGCGTCGGCGCCGCCGCCGAGGCGTTCTTCGGCAAGCCGTCGGCTGCGCTCCAGGTGCAGGAGGCGGCGTTGCTGGCGGGGCTCATTCGCAGCCCCAACCGGCTCTCGCCGCTGCGCCACCCGGAGGCGGCGAAGGCGCGCCGCGACCAGGTGCTGGCGCGGATGGGCGCCCTCGGCTGGTTGACGCCGGCGCAGGCCGCGGCGGCGCAGGCGCGCCCGCTCGGCCTGCACCCGGTGCCGCCGCGCCCACCGATGGCGGGCAGCTTCATCGCCTGGGCCGCGGCGTTGGCGCGGCGCACGGCGCCGGAGCGCATCGCCCGCGGCCGCGGCATCGTGCTCGAGACCTCGCTCGATCCGCTCCTGCAGTCGCAGGCGGAAGCGGCGGTGGTGGCAGCGGTGGCGCACTTGCGGCGGCAGCACCCGGACCTGCGCCGAGCTCCGCTGGGCGTGGCGCTGGTGGCGCTCGATCCCGTGGACGGCGGTGTCGTCGCCTACGTCGGCTCGCCGCCTGGCTCGCTGCCGGGGGGATTTGATCGCGCCCGCCAGGGGCACCGCCAGCCCGGCTCGCTGGTGAAGCCTCTGGTGCTGCTCGAGGCCTTCGAGGACTGCGGCGGCGATCCGCTGTATCCGGCGAGCCGGGTCGCCGACGAGCCGCTGGGGCTGCCACTACCCACCGGCGCGGTGTGGCAGCCGCTCGACGCCGACCGCCGCTTCGCCGGCGTCGTCACCGTGCGCGAGGCACTGCGGGAGTCGCGCAACGTCCCGTTCGTGCGGCTGGCGCGTCGCTGTGGTTTCGCCGCCACCGCCGCGCGGCTGCGGCAGGCAGGGCTGCCGCTGCCCTCGCCGGCACCGCCCTCGTTCGTGCTCGGCGCGGTGGAGGCGTCGCCGCTGCAGGTGGCGCGCGCCTACACCGTCTTCGCCACCCCGGGAGTGGCGATGGTGCCGCGACCGGTGTGGCGCGTCGAGCGCCCCGGTGGCTCGCGGCTCGATCGCATCGCGCCCCGGCCCCTGCAGGTGGCGAGCGCGGAGAGCGCCTACCTCGCCGTCGACTTGCTGCGGGATGCTGCCGCCTCCGGCACCGCGCGCGCGGCGGACGTCCCCGGGCTGGTGGTGGCGGCGAAGACGGGCACCACCTCGGAGCGGCGCGACGCCTGGCTCGCCGGCGGCGCCGGCGGCCTCGTCACCGTCGTCTGGGTGGGGCGCGACGACGGCCACCCGCTGGGGCTCACCGGCAGCCAGGCCGCGGCTCCGCTGTGGCGGGAGTTCATGCGCCGCGGCGTGCCGCTGCGCCCGCCGCACCACCTCGAGCGGCCGCCGCGGGTGGTCGAGCGCTATGTCGACGCGGCGAGCGGGCTGCTCGTGCACAGCTTCAACCCGCGCGCCCGCCGCGACGTCTTTCGCGAGGGCGCGCTGCCGCCCCACGACCGCTTCTGGCGCCTCGACGACGACGTGCCGGTGGTGCGCTAGAGGGGCGCCGCCCCATCACCCTGGGGCGACCCTCCACTTCCGGACGCCGAGGGTCTGCTGACACCACGCTGGCAGCAGGGCCCGCGCAGACTCCCTTCCGGGTCGCGATGGACGCGCCCCACCCTTCCTGCGAGGAGAAACGACGATGTTGCAGCCCAGCGTCCCCGCCTGGTTCGAGATCCCGACCGCCGACTTCGACCGCGCCGTGCGCTTCTACGAGACGCTCGTCGACACGCCGCTGCGCGCCGAGGTGTTCGGTCCCAAGCGGATGGCCATCTTTCCCCACCAGCCCGAGCAGCCCTCGGGGGCGATCATCCACGGCGAGGGGTACCAGCCGAACCCGCAAGGAACGGTGCTCTACCTCAACCTCGACGACATCCGGCCGGCGCTCGCCCGCGTCGAGGCCGCCGGCGGCGCCGTGCTGCTGCCGCTCACCCAGCTGCCCAGCGGCGGCGTGTTCGCCGAGCTGCGCGACACCGAGGGCAACCGCGTCGGCGTCTTCTCGCGCACATAATCGACGCGTGCGGCGCGCCGACCGCCTGTTCCTCATCATCCATCAGCTGCGCAGGCGGCGGGCCACTCCGGCCCGCCGCCTGGCAGCGGCGCTCGGCGTCTCGCTGCGCACCGTCTACCGTGACGTCGCCGATCTGCAGCTGTCGGGCATACCGATCGAAGGGGAGGCCGGGGTCGGCTACATCCTACGCAAGGGCAGCGACGTCCCACCGCTGATGTTCACCCGCGACGAGCTCGAGGCGCTGGTAGTCGGCGCCCGCTTCACGCAAGCCTTCGCCGGCAAGCGGCTCGGCGCCTCGGCCCAGCAGGCGCTGACCAAGATCGAGGCGGTGCTGCCCGAGGAGCTGCGCGCACGCAGCGAGCGTTCGCGCATCCTCGCTCCGGCGGTGGCGGCGCGGCAGCCGCTGCGCGAGCGTCTCGACTCGCTGCACGCCGCCATCGACGAACGGCGGGTGGTGCGCATCGCCTACTCGAGCCTTGCCGGTGCCGCCAGCGAGCGCGAGGTGGAGCCGCTGTGCCTCGCCTTCTGGGGACAATCGTGGACCCTCGGCGGCTGGTGCCGGCTGCGCGTCGGCTTCCGCAACTTCCGCCTCGACCGCATCGCCGAGCTCGAGCTCCGTGACGAGATCGCCGCCGACGATCCCGGTCGCGGCCTGCGTGCCTTCCTCGCCAGCCTCGGTGTCGATCCCGAGCTCGAGATCTGACCGAGCCGCTCCTGTTGACGACCAACAAGAGCGAGGACACTTCTGCGCGCCGATGATGGCGCTGCGCCTCGACTGAGCGGGCGCGCACCGGCGGCCCCGCTGCGGAGGTCCGGGCCTCCCGTATGATCGCGCCATCGACCGGAGGTGCGCACCATGCGAGGACGTGCGTGGCAGTTGACGGCACTGGTGGCGATCGCCGGCGCGATACCGCTGCGGGCGCAGGTGGGCGAGGTCGCCTTCGCCAACTCCGGCAACGCCGCGGCGCAGCCAGAGCTCCTGCACGGGCTGGCCTTGCTGCACGACTTCGAGTACGAGGACGCGGCGGCGAGCTTCCGCGCCGCGCAGCAGAAGGACCCCGCCTTCGCCATGGCGTACTGGGGCGAGGCGATGACCTACAACCACCCGGTGTGGATGCAGCAGGATCTCGCAGCCGCTCGCGCCGTGCTGCAACGGCTCGCGCCCACCGCCGCCGGGCGGCAGGCGAAGGCGCCCACCGAGCGCGAGCGCGCCTACCTGCAGGCGCTCGAGGTGCTCTACGGCGAGGGCAGCAAGGAGCAACGGGACATCGACTATGCAGCGTCGATGCGGGCTCTCCACGAGCGCTTCCCCGACGACGTCGACGCCACCGCCTTCTACGCGCTGGCCCTGCTCGGCACCAGCCACGACGGGCGCGACTTCGCCACCTACATGCGGGCGGCCGCGCTGCTCGAGGAGGTCTTCCCCACCCATCAGCATCACCCGGGCGTGCTGCACTACCTCATCCACTGCTACGACGACGCCGTGCACGCGCCCCTCGGCGTGCGCGCGGCGCGGCTGTACGGCGCGGTCGCCCCCGACGCCGCGCACGCCCTGCACATGACCTCGCACATCTTCATCGCTCTCGGGGAGTGGGACGAGGTGATCGCGGCCAACGAGCGCGCCATGGCGGTGGTCGACCGCCGGCTCGCGGCGGCGGGCCAGCCGGCGCGGCACTGCGGGCACTATGTCGACTGGCTCTTCTATGCCTACTTGCAGGCGGGCCGCGACGCCGCAGCCGGGCGCGAGCTCGAGAGGTGTCGCCAGGACGCGCTGGTCGAGGAGCGGGCGCCCGAGAAGATCGCGCATCCCGACAGCTCGAGCATCGCCGAGTACGCTAAGATGCGGCTGCAGCTCGTGGCCGACACCGGACGGCTGCCGGCAGCGTCGGTATCGGTGCCGGCGGGCGGCTTCGGATCGACGCGATTCACGCTCGCCTACGCGAATGCCCTCGCCGCTGCGACGCGCGCCGACGCCGAGGCCCTGCGACAGGCCGTGGGGCGGCTCGCCGCGGCGCAGCAGGAGATCGCCGCGGAGCCCGATCGCTCGACCACCGGCGTGGAAGGGAAGGTCGTCGCGGTGGTGCGACAGCAGGTGGACGGGCTGCTCCTCCTCGCCGACGGCAAGCGCGACGCCGGGCTCGAGCAGCTAGCCCGCGCCGCCGAGGCCGAGGAGGCCATTCCGCTCGTGTTCGGCCCCCCGGCGGTGGAGAAGCCCGGCCGCGAGCTGCTCGGCGAGCAGCTCCTCGCCGCCGGTCGGGCCAGCGAGGCGGAGCAGGCGTTCCATGCCGGTCTCGCCCGCGCTCCCGGTCGCACGGTGGCGTTGCGAGGCCTGCTGTCGGCGCAGCGGGCGCTCGGCGAGCGCGACGCGGCGGCGGCGACCCAGGCGCGGCTCGACCGCAACCTGCAGGGGGCCACTGCGGCCGGGGCGTCACGCTGAGCGGCGACGAGGCGGCCTCGTTGCGGAATCGCTGCCCACGACGGCGAGGCTTTGACATTCGGCGCCGACGGGGGGAACATCGGAAGACCAGCAAACGCCCGACGATCCGTGAGGTGGCCTATGAAGCCAGCCGCCTGTCCCGCCGTCGTGAGCCTGGCGCGGCTCCTGCCGTCCGCGCTCCTGCTCGCCGCCGCGATGCCGCTCGCCGCCCAGCCGTTGCGGCCGCCGCAGAAGCTCACCATCCCCGACGACGCGGTGCACGACGACTTCGGCACCGCGGTGGCGGTCGACGGCGACCTGGCGGTGGTGGGTACGCCCGGGATGGGCAAGGCCGGTCCCGAGGTGGGGGCCGTGCACGTCTTCACCCGGCAGGGGACGGCCTGGACCCTCGGTGCGGAGCTGTTCCCATCGCCGGCGACGCCGTACGGGCACTTCGGGAGCTCGGTGGCGATCTCCGGCAAGGTGCTGGCGGCGGGAGCGCTAGGACCCTACGGCAACCTCCCTGGTGCGGTGGGCGTCTTCCGCCTGCGCGGCGCGACGTGGGGCCAGGAGAAGGTCGAGCACCCCGCCGACCTCGTGGCGGGCTGCTACTTCGGTACCGCGGTGGCGCTCGAGGGGACCCTGCTGGCGGTCGGCGCGCCCGGCGACGCCAGCCTTGCCTCCCCCTGCACGGGCGGCGCCGTGTACCTCTTTCGCCGCGACGGCAAGCGCTGGCGGCTGGAGTCGAAGCTGGTGGCGCCCCCGCCCTACAACTTCGGCTTCGGGACCGCCCTCGCCCTCGAGGGGGGGGAGCTGGCCGTGGGCATGGGCGACAGCAAGGTCTTCGTCTTCTCGCGCGACGGCGCCGGCTGGGGTCTGCGCGCTACCGTCGAGCCGCCCGCGAGCGCGCCGCCGACGGCGAACTTCGGCACCCGCGTGGCGCTCGCAGGTGGCCGGCTGGCGGTAACGGCCCCGGCGCAGGCCCTGCCCGTGGAGAGCGCCGTCTACGTCTTCCGCCGGCAGGGCGGTGGCACGGCGTGGGCCTACGAGTCGCGACTGCGCCCCGTCGGCATCGTCGAGAGCGACCGCTTCGCCTCTTCGGTGGCGCTTGCCGGCAACCTGCTGCTGGTGGGCGCGCCGCTGCTGCCCCGCCCCGGCAGCGAACCGCACAGCGTCCTCGGTGACGGCGTCGTCTTCGCCTTCCCGAAGCTGAAGGTGGGGTGGGGTGCGCCGTCGATCCTGGCGCCCGCCGACAACGCCGACGTCTTCGGCGATGCCCTGGCGCTGCGCAGCAATACGCTGCTGGTAGGGGCACCGACCGCCGACCCGCAGAGAGCGGCCGCCTACTCCTTCCCGGTGCGGGCCGGTGGCGGCATCCACAGACCGGTCGGCGGCGTCCCCTGAGCCGTGGCGGCCGGCTGCGGGCCGCTCACCACACGCCTCGCTCCTCCCACTCGTCGCCAAGGCAGATGCCGATGTCGCGCGCCGTCTTCACGGTGTCGCAGTCGAGCGGCACCAGGTTGAGCCGGGAGATGACCTCCTCGAGCGGCACCGTCTTGATCAGCGGCGGGTCGAGGGCGACCATCACCCCGGCACCGCCGTCGGCCACCACCTGCACGGCGGCGGCGCCGAAGCGCTGCGCGGTCAGCCGATCGAAGGCGCTGGGGCGGCCGCCGCGCTGCAGGTGCCCGAGCACCAGGTTGCGCGCCTCCTTGCCGGTGCGTGTCTCGATCTGGTGCGCCACCTGCTCCGAGATGCCGCCCAGTCGTGACTCGCGCCCCGCCCCGGCGAGCTCCTGGAAGACCATCTCACCCCCGAGCGGCCGCGCCCCCTCGGCCACCACGACGATGCTGAAGTGGCGGCCGAGCGCCTCGCGCTCCATGATCTTGCGGCACACCGCCTGGATGTCGAAGGGGATCTCGGGGATGAGGATGACGTCGGCGGTGGCGGCGATGCCGGCGTGCAGGGCGATCCAGCCGGCGTAGCGCCCCATCAGCTCGACGGTGAAGACGCGCTCGTGGGCCTCGGCCGTGGAGTGGAGGCGGTCGATGGCATCGGTCGCCACCGACACCGCGGTGTCGAAGCCGAAGGTGAGGGCGGTGCCGGGCAGGTCGTTGTCGATGGTCTTCGGCACGCCCACGACCCGCATACCCTGCTGCGCCAGCCGGTGCGCGATGCGCATCGAGCCGTCGCCGCCGATGGCGATGAGGGCGTCGATGCCGAGGCGCCGGAAGTTGGTCACCACCTCCGCGGAGCGGTCCACGATCGCCACCTCGCCGCTGGGGAGCTTGAGCGCCCACTCGAAGGGATTGCCCTTGTTGGTGCTGCCGAGGATGCTGCCGCCGAGATGGGTGATGCCGCGCACCGCCTCGCGGTCGAGCTGCACGATGCGGGTGATGTCGAGCAGACCTTCGTAGCCGCGGCGGATGCCCAGCACCTCCCAGCCGCGGCGCTTGGCGGCGAGCACGGCGGCGCGGATGACGGCGTTGAGCCCGGGTGCGTCGCCGCCGCCGGTGCTGATGGCGATGCGGCGAATGCGGCTCATGGATGGATCCGGGGTGCGGCGCGCGGCGCGCCGCGCGCGCGATCGTACCGAGCCGGCGCCAGCGTCGACCCCGCCCTAACCGGCGAGCACCGCCCGCTCGCGCAGGCGGTCGGCGGCGTGCGAGAGGGGAGCGTGGGTGAGGATCTGCTGGATGCGATCGAGGGCCTTGAGGGTGTCGCCGACCCCCTGGTAGAGCACGACCTCGCCGTACAGCTCCTCGGCGAGCTGGTCGAGGTGGGTGGCGACCTTGTCGGCGTAGGCGCCGGTGGGGAAGTGGTGGAGGTAGTCGGCGCCCTCGGCGAGATCGTGGTAGGTGCCGGCGAGCTGCGCCAGGCGCGCTCCCGCCGCCTTCTGCAGCTCGGGGTCGGGCTGGTCGGCCAGCTGCTGCAGGGCCACCAGGTCGGTCACCACCAGCGCCAGGGTGCGCAACCCGGCGATCGAGCGCTCTCCCAGCGATCCCTTGGGATCGGCGTGCCAGGCGGTGAGGTAGCGCTCCACGGCGTCGCCCGAGCGGCCGGTGCGGCTATAGGCGTTGGCCAGCTCGAAGGCGGCCTTGGGCGCCTCGGGCGCTTGCGGGTAGTTGGAGAGGAAGCTCTCCAGGAACTCGGTCTGGTAGACGCCGGCGGCCATCACCTCCTGCGCCCTGGGGTAGAGCGCGTCGGCGTCGTGGCGCAAGTTGGCGCTCTCCCCTTCGAGCTTCGCCACGAACGGGCTCTGCGGCGTCAACCCTCGGACCTCGGCGAGCTGCTCGTCGTAGGCGGTGACGAGCGTGCCGTAGTCGCGCGACAGCTCGGCGCGGGCGAGCTCGCCGTCGCGCAGGCGGTGCAGCTTCTCGAGCCGCAGCCGCTCCGCGGTCTCCCCCTGTGGCCAGGCGGTGAGCGCCGACGTGGCGAGCAGGCGCTTCTCCGCCTCCTGCTTGTCCCCCTGCTTGGGCTCGAAGCCGAGCAGGGTCGCCTGGGTGGCGGCGCGGTAGGCCTGGTCGGAGTGCGGCGTGCCCGGCGTGAGCAGCCGGCTGCGCGCCGCCGCGGCGGTCACCCGCTCGTCGAAGAAGGGGTGGGTGCGCCAGTAGCCGTACTCGTGGCTCTGTGGCAGCCGGCTCTGCATCAGTGCGAAGAGCCGCTCGCCGCCGTTGGCGGCGAAGCCGGCCGCGGCCGCCATACGCTGCCCCTCCTCGTCGGCCTGGTCCTCGAACTCCCGGCTGTAGCTGCGCAGCAACAGCTCCGAGAGGATGAGGCTCGCCGCCGCCGCCCCCTGGATGCGGGCTCCCGAGTTGTAGCTCGTCGATTCCGGACCAGGGCCGTAGGTCGGCACTCCTTGCGTCGGCTGGTTGCCGCGGTCGGCGAGGATCACCCCTACCAGCGCGGCCTGCGCCAGCACGTTGAGCAGGTTGGCCCGCCGCTGCATCTTCATCCCGTGGCCGAGGATCACGTGCGCCATCTCGTGACCGAGCAGCGCCGCCAGCTCGTCGTCGTCGAGCCCGAGCTCCATGATGCCGCGGCTGATGAACACCTGCCCGCCGGGCAGCGAGAAGGCGTTCGGTTCCCGCATCTCGATGAGATGGAAGGAGAATGGAAAGTCGGTATAGTTGGAGGAAGCGGCCACCCGATAGCCGATGTCGGCGACCCGCCGAAGCGTGGCAGGGTCCTTCCAGATCCCGTACTCGTCCACCGCCTCCTGGGCCGCAGCGAGGCTCTTGGCGAAGAGATCGGGGTTAGAGATCCGCTGTGCCCGCACCGCCGTCGGTGTGGCGAGGACCGCGAGCAGCAGGACGAGGACGGCGGCGCCTGCGGGGGGTCTCGGCAGGTCTCCGGCGGCGTGGGGTCGACGCATGACAGAGAGCGTAGCAGGTGGGCGCGGGCGTGATACCTTCCGGGCCCGTGGCCGAGCTGGTCATCGAGGTACCCACCGCCCACGGTGCGATGGCGGACGTGCGCTCCAGTCTCGACGTGGCGCTGGCGCAGCAGTTCCCCGGGGGCATGCTGCAGCGACGTTGGGAGGGGGACGTGCTTCACGTCTGGGGCCCGGGGGCGAAGGGCACGATCACCCTCGAGGGTGGACGGCTGGTGGGTCGCGCCGCGCTCTCGCCACCGGCAAGCCTGATGAAGGGGATCATCGAGCAGAAGATCGGCTCGGCGCTGCAGGTCGCCGCCGCCTGATCGCGCCGCTGGCTGCGCTGCGGGCCCGCGCCGCGGCCGACCCCGAGGACCCCTGCTTGGTCTTCCCCGACGCGCACGGCGACTGGCGCTGGCGTTCGTGGCGCTGGCTCGCCGGCCGCGCCGGGGCATGGGCGGCGACGCTCGGCGACCTGCCGCCAGGGAGTCGCGTCGGCTACCCCTGGCGGCCGACGCCGGACGCCATTGCAGCCGACCTCGGCATCCAGGCGGCAGGCGGCCTCGCGGTGCCGGCCCTGGAGGGGGACGAGGCCGCTCTGCCACCGCTCGCGCGCTGGCTGGCGGTGGCGGGGGAGGGGGCGCCGGTGCCGCTGGGGACCTCTGCAGTGACGCTCCCCGGGGCCGACGCTCCTGTCGGTGCGGAGGTGGCGCGTGCCCGTCCCGGCTGGGGTCCCGGCGACGCCGGCGAGGGGTTGCTGGCCGCGGACCCGCCGAGGCCCGGCGGCGGCGCGCTGGTGCGCCGCGACGCCGTCTGGGAGGCTTGGGACAGGGACGCCCTGGCCGCCGGCGCGGCGGCCTTCGCCGTCCCCGACCGCGGCCACCATCGCCCCATTGCCCTCGTCGCCGGCGATCTCGCAGCCGCCGCGGAGCGCGCCTGGCTCGCCTGGGCCCTCGCGGCGGGCGCTGCCCTCGTCCTTCCCGGTGACAGCGCCTTCGCCGCCTGGGCGATCTTCTGGCCGCGCCCCACCGACGTGCTGCTCGCCGCCGACGAGCTACCGGCGGTGCGCTCGCTGCTGGCGACGCTGGGCAGGCCGCGGGCGCAGCGGCGGCGCTTGGCACGCCTCCGCCGCCTCCTCGTTCACGGCGGTGAGCCGGATGCCGCCGAGCGTGCCGCCTGGGCGGCCCTCGGCGTCACCGTCGCCACCGCCCCGGAGCTCCCGAGGCCGTCGCCGCGCCCCGCCCCGCTGGCGGGGTAGTGGCAGAGCGCCCGTGGATTAGAGTCGGGGCGAGGAGCCACCATGCCCGACACCGTTGCCCCGCCGCTTCCCGAGCCCAACCAGGCGAGTGCGCTCGAAGAGATCCGCGACCGCGCCGACACGGTGCTGACGCGCAAGCTGCACGGCCGTCCGCTGCGGGCGGTGGGGCGCCGTGAGGTGCGCGGCGCTGGCGGCCGCGTCGCCATCGTCGATGGCTGTCGCACGCCGTTCTGCAAGGCCGGCACCGCCTTCAACGACATGGACGTCGTCGACCTCGCGGGCGTCGCCGCCGCCGAGCTGGTTACCCGCACCGGCCTCGACGGCAACGACATCGACCTCGCCATCTTCGGCACCGTGGTGCCCGCCCTCTACGCCCCCAACCTCGGCCGCGAGGTGGTCTTCCGCTGCTCGCTCCCCGACCACGTTCCCGGCACCACCGTCAACCTCGCCTGCGCCTCGAGCAACCGCGCCATCACCTCCGCCGCCGAGGCGATCCTCGTCGGCCAGGCACAGGTGGTGCTCGCCGGCGGCTCCGAGTCGCTCTCCAACGTGCCGATCCGCCTTTCCGACAACGCCGCCCACCGGCTGATGGAGCTCGCCAAGGCGAAGAGCCTGCCGCAGAAGGCCGCGGTGCTCGCCAAGCTGCGGCCCAAGGACCTGGCGCCGGTGCCGCCGGCGATCGCCGAGCACACCACCGGCATGACCATGGGGCAGGCGGCGGAGAAGATGGCGAAGGAGAACGACATCTCGCGCCGCGCCCAGGACGAGATTGCGCTGCTGTCACACCAGCGCGCCTCGGCGGCGACGCGCGAGGGGCGTTTCGCCGAGCAGGTCGTGCCCACCTTCCCGCCGCCTTCCTACGGCCATGCGGTGCTGGTCGACAACGGCGTGCGCCACGACAGCTCGCTCGAGAAGCTGGCCGCGCTGCCGCCGGTGTTCGACAAGCGCTACGGCAGCATCACCGCCGGCAACGCCAGCCCGATCACCGACGGCGGCTCGGCGGTGCTGGTGATGAGCGAGGAGCGCGCGAAGGCGCTCGGCTACCAGCCGCTCGGCTACATTCGCTCCTGGGCCTACGCGGCTCTCGACCCTGGCACCCAGCTGCTGCAGGGACCCGCCTACGCCGCGGCGCAGGCGCTGGACGCCGCCGGCGTCACCCTCGGCGACCTCGACCTCGTCGAGATGCACGAGGCCTTCGCGGCGCAGGTGCTCTCCAACCTCAAGGCGTTCGCCTCGAAGAAGTTCGCCAGCGAGGAGCTGGGCCGCAGCGCGCCGCTCGGGGAGGTCGACCTCGACCGCTACAACGTCAACGGGGGCTCGATCGCCATCGGCCACCCCTTCGGCGCCACCGGCGCGCGGGTGACCATGCAGCTCCTCTTCGAGCTCCGCCGCCGTGGCGGCAACCTCGGGCTGATGACCGTCTGCGCCGCCGGTGGGGTCGGCTTCGCGATGGTCGTCGAGCGCGAGTGACGGCACCGCCGTGACCTCGGCGCCGCTCGCCGGCCTCGTCGTCGTCGACCTCACGCGGCACCTGCCCGGACCGCTGGCGGCGCGCCTGCTCGCCGACCTCGGCGCCCGGGTAGTCAAGGTGGAGGAGCCGCGAGAGGGGGACCCGGTGCGCGCGGCGGCGCCGCTCGTGGACGGCGCCAGCCCGCTGGCGACGATGCTGCTCGCCGGCGTCGAGAGCGTCGCTCTCGACCTCAAGCGGCCGGCGGCGGTGGAGTCGCTGCGCCGCCTGCTCGCGCGCGCCGACGTGCTGCTCGAGAGCTTCCGCCCCGGCACCCTGGCGCGGCTGGGGCTGGCGCCGGTGATGCTGCGCGAGCGCTTCCCGCGGCTGGTCGTCTGCTCGCTCAGCGGCTGGGGACAGGAGGGGCCGTACGCGGCGCGCGCCGGTCACGACCTCACCTACCAGGCGATCGGCGGCGCGCTGGCGGCGAGCGCATCGATGCCGGCCCTGCCGGTGGCCGACGTGGTCGGCGCCTGGAGCGCGGTGTCGGCGACGCTGGCGGCATTGTGGGCGCGCGAGCGCGGCGGCGGCGGCGCCTGGATCGATCAGGCGCTCGTCGACGCCGCGGTGCACGCCAACCTCACCGGTTGGGCGGCCGAGGCGGCGGCGCCACGCCGGCAGCAGGAGCTGCTGCCCCTCACCGGCGCGCTCCCCTGCTACGGCCTCTACGCCACCCGCGACGGCACCCTGCTCGCCATCGGGGCGCTCGAGCCGCACTTCTGGGCCCGCTTCTGCGACGCCGCCGGGCGTCCCGACCTGCGGCGCTACCAGTACGCGAGCGGCGAGCGGGCGCGGCGGAAGGTGGCGCAGCTCATCGCCTCGCGGCACCGTGACGACTGGCTGCGACTGCTCGCCGAGGTCGACGTGCCGGTGGAGCCGGTGCTGGCCCTCGCCGAGGCGCTCGCCCATCCGCAGTTAGCGTCGCGCGCCGTGCTGCGCCACGGCAGCGATGGCTTGCCGCGTCTCGGCTACCCGGCGCGGTTCGACGGCGTGCGACCGCACGCCGGGGACGCGGTGCCGGAGCTCGGCGCCGACACCCTGGCGGTGCTCGCCGCGCATGGCGTCGAGGTCGACGCGCGCCCGGCGCGCGCGCTGCGTGCCGAAGGCATTGGCAGACGTCGCGCCGGGGTGCGCGCGTGGTTTCGACGCTTTCTGCTGCGGCGGCGCTGAAGCGCCCCGCTGCTAACATCGCTCACCCCATGGTGAGCGTGCCGGAAGACCTCGCCCCCGAGCTGGGGACGGTGCTGACGCTCGACAACGTGCCGGTGGAGCTACCGGTGGCGCGGGTGGGGAGTCGCGTGCTCGCCGCGCTCGTCGACTACCTGCTGTTGTTGGTGATCCTCGTCGGCTGGTCGTTCGGCATCCTGGCGCTTGCCGAGGGGCTGCGGCTACGGTCGGGCTGGGGGATCGGCGTCTGGGTGCTGGGCGCCTTCGCCCTCGACTACGGCTACTTTGCGCTGCAGGAGATCCTCTTCGACGGCCGCACCCTCGGCAAGCGGCTGTTCGGCCTGCAGGTGGTGGCGCGCGACGGCGCGGCGGCCGGCAACGGCGCCCTGCTGATCCGCAACCTGGTGCGGACGCTCGACCTGCTGTTCGGCGTGCTGCTGATGGCGATCGACCCGCTGTCGCGGCGCCTCGGCGATCGGCTCGCCGGCACCCTCGTCGTCCACCAGCGTCCCGCCGCCGCCGAGCTGGTGCTGGCGCGGCTCCCGGCCGGTTGGGGGGCGAACGAGGCGCGGCTGGTGGAGGCGTTTCTGCGGCGCGCGCCGCAGCTCGAGCCCGCGGCGCGGCAGCAGCTGGCGAGCCGCTTCGAGCGCTGGGTGGACGAACGGGCCCCGGGCTTCCTTCCCGGGCCGCCCGCAGGCGACCCGCTGCCGCGGCTCTGGCGTGGCTTCCGCGAGGGGTGAGTGGCATGGACTACGCGCGCTTCGTCGCCCTTCGCCGGCCGCTGTGGGACGCGTTCGAAACCGACGTCACCGCCGTGCGCAGCTCGCGCCACGCCAGCTACGCGCAGATCGAGGACCTGGCGCTGCGCTACCGGCAGGTGCTACACGACCACGCCTGGGCTCGCGCCCGCTTCCCCGGCACCGGTGCCGCGCAGCGGCTGCTGCGGCTGGCCGTGCTCGGCGGCACCGTGCTGCAGCGCGAGGACCCGCAGCGGGTGTCGATCGTCGGGTTCTTCTTCGATCGCTTCCCGGCGGCGGTGCGCGCGCAGCTGCCGTGGATCGGCGTCGCCCTCGGCCTCTTCCTCGTCACCGGGTTGCTGGGTGTCGCGGTGGCGGTCTACGAGCCGGGAGTGGCGACGGCGGTGCTCGGCCCGAGCAGGGTCGCCGGGCTGCGCCGGGGACATCTGTGGACCGAGTCCCTGACCACTACCCTGCCCCCCTCGATGTCCTCGTCGTTCATCGCCACCAACAACATGTCGGTGGCGATCACGGCCTGGGCGGGTGGGGCGCTCGCCGGGCTCGGCTCGTTGTGGGTGGCGATGTTCAACGGCTTCGAGCTCGGCGCCGTCTTCGGCATCACCGCCCGCTACTCGATGGACGCCGAGCTGCTCGCCTTCGTCGTCGGCCACGGCCTGCTCGAGATCACCCTCATCCTCGTCTGTGCCGGGGCCGGGCTCGGCATCGGCGTGGCGCTGCTGCGCGCCGACGACCTGCCGCGCGCCGTCACCGTGCCGCGCGCCGCGCGCGAGGCGCTGGTGGTGCTGGTCGGCTGCCTGCCCTGGTTCCTCGTTCTCGGCCTCGTCGAGGGGTTCCTCTCACCCAATCCCGACGTCCCCTTCGCCTGGAAGCTGCTCGTCGGCGTCGCCCTCGAGCTGTGCTTCCTCGCCCCGCTGGCGCTCGGGGCGCTACGCCTAACGACGCTCGCGCCGCCGCCGGCGCGGGAGGCGCCGCCATGAACGAGCCGCTCGCGCCGCCGACGCCGGTCGCCGATTCGCTTCCCTTCACCGTCCTCATCGACGAGGCCTGGCGGTCGACCCGCGCCTACGTGCGCACCATCCTGCTGCCGGCGGGGCTGCTGCTGGCGCCGGCGGCGCTCCTCATGCAGGTGCTGGTGGGGTTGTGGAACATGTCGCTGGTGGGCGCCGGCGCCGCTGCGGCCGACTTCGGCCGCTTCTGCGGCGTGCTGGCCATCGGCGCGGTGGCGCTGCTGGTGGTGGGCATCTACTACAAGGCGATCTACGGCGCGGCGATGATCGCCGCCGTGCGCGCGGTGGGTGGTGAGGCGCCCAGCGTGCGCACCGCCCTCCGCTTCTACGTGCGGCCCCGGGTGTGGGGCACCGACCTGCTCGCCGGCATCCTCACCTTCTTCGGCCTCGCCGCCTGCGTCATCCCCGGGCTGCTGCTCGCCGCCGCCTGGTCGTTGCGGCTGCCGGTGATGGTCCGCGAGGGTCGCTTCGGCTGGGATGCCCTGCGCCGCAGCTGGGAGCTGCTCGAGCACAACCCGAGCCGGCAGCTGCTGCGCCACCCGCTGCTCAAGGTGCTGGTGCTGTTCGTGCTCGGCGCGGTGCTCGTCTACGCGACCTCGATGGTGGTGCAGATGCCGGCCTTGATAGTCAACCAGGTGGTGATGATGCGGGCGATGACACGCGGCGAGGGCGTCGATCCGCAGGCGTTGATGCGCGCCACGCTCTGGCTGTCGGTCCCCGCCGGCGTGCTGGCGGCGCTGGTGCAGCTGGCGGTCCAGCTCTACGTCGACTTCGTCGTCGCCTTTCTCTACCTCGACCAGGTGCGACGCAAGGAGGGGACCGACCTCGGCCTGGCGCTCGACCGGCTGCTGGGCGGGACGGCGGCGCCGCTGCCGCCGCCGGCGCCGCTCGGTTGAGAGCCACCGGCTCTGAGCCGCGCCGCCATGGCCATCGAGTCGCTGCCGCCGCCGCACTGGGTCGCCGCCGACCCCGCGGCGCTGCATGGGGCCGTGGCGACAACCAAGGCCGCGCGGCAGCTGCCGGGGCCGGCGCTGGGCGAGTACCTGTTCGACCTCGGCCGCTGGCTGCAGGGGCGGCTCGTCCACGCCATCGAGCGGCTGCTGCCCTGGGCCGGGCTGCCGCTCGTCGAGCAGGTGGCGGTCTACACGGCGCTGGCGGCGGCGGCGCTGGCCATGGTGGCGGTGCTGGTGATGGCGCTGCGACGGTGGCGTGCCGGTCGGCGGCGACACGCGGAGGCCAGCTCCGCGGTGACCGCGCTCGGCGGGGAAGCTCGCCGCCCGCGGCCGGCGATGCCGCGTGGTGGGAAGGGGAGCTGCGCCGCCGACTGGCCGCCGGCGCCCTGCGGCCGGCGCTCGAGGCGGCCTGGTGGTGGACGGCGCGGCGTTTGGATCCGCCGGGGCTCGATCCCTCGTGGACGACCAGCGAGCTGCTGCGCGGCTGCGGAGCCGGCGGGCTGCGCGCGCCCTTGCGCCGGCTCGACCGCCAGCTCTGGGGGGGTGGCGCCCTGCGGCGTGACGAGGTGGAGTCGGTGGTCGCCGAGCTGGCGGTGGCGCCGACGTGAAGCGCCAGCCCTTGCTGCTCGCCCTGTTGCTGCTGGCCGCCGCCGGCGCCGGGCTGGTGCTCGCGCGGCACCGCCTGGAGGCGGCGAGCAGCACGCTGTCGCGCGGTGGCACCGGCTGGCTGGCGGCGCGTCTCTACCTGGCGCAGCGCGGCGGCGCTCCGGTGACCCTCGACCGCCCGCCGGAGGAGGGCACCCTGGGGCACGGCACGCTGGTGGTGGCGTTCCCCCGGCAGACCCGTGCCCTCGAGGACGACAGCGAGCTGGTGCGCGCGCATCTCGCCGCCGACGGCGACGTCGTTCTCGCCTACAGCGGCGAGACGGTGCCGACGGCCGCCGAGCGCTCGCTGCTCGAGGCGGTGGGGGTGAGATTCGAGCTGCTGCCCATTCCGCCGCTGGCGCCGTGGCACTGGCGGGCCGTGGCGGCGCGTCCCTGGCGGCTGCGGGCGGCGCCGCGCTGGCGCTCGGCGAGCGCCGCCGGGGCCATCGACCTCGAGCTGCGTCGCCCGCGCTGGCTCCCCGACCTGCCGCGTGATGGCGCCCTGCTGATGGGTCCCGGAGACCGCGTGGTGATGGCGGCGTGGCGGCTGCGCCACGGCCGCGTGGTCGTGTTGCCCGCCGAGCTCCTGTGCAACGCGCGCCTCGCCGGCGGCGCCCACGCGGCGCTGCTCGAGACGCTGCGTGGCTGGCTCGCCGGGCCGTGGCGCTTCGACGAGTATCATCACGGCCTCGGGTCGAGCGACGGGAACGAGTCGGCGCCCGTCGCGGTGCGGCGGGGGTTCGACCGCCTGCTGCTGCAGCTCTTGCTCATCTACCTGGTGGCGGTGCTCGCGCTGTCGCGGCGGCTGGGCCCGCCGTGGCGGGAGACACCGCTGCTCGCCGGCAGCGCGGGCGGCTTCCTGCTGCGGCTGGGGGCGCTGCACCACCGTCTGGGTCACCATGGCGAGGGGGCGGTGCTGCTGCTGCGACGAGCGGCAGAGCTCGACCGGCGTTTGACGATCGGCGACGACCTGCGGGCGCTGGCGACGCGCGACGACGCGGCGTCGCTGGTGGCGGTGGGACAGGCGGTGGCGCGGATGCAGCGGCTGCTAGGGTGGCGAGGCCGGACCGAGGGGAGCGTGCGATGACGACGATGCAAGCTCGAGAGACTGCCGCGGCGGAGGCCGCCGCGCTGGCCGCAGCGGCGGCGCGGCTGCGTGCCCGCCTGGTGGCGCACCTGCCGGGGCTCGACGGCGCCGTCGACGAGCTGCTCGCGGCCTACTTGGCGCGCGGGCACGCGCTGCTCGAAGGGCGCGCCGGGGGTCGGCAAGACGCTGCTCGCGCGCGCGCTGGCGGCGGCGCTCGGCGGCGCGCTACGGGCGCGTGCAGTTCACGCCCGACCTGATGCCCGCCGACGTCACCGGCACCAGCGTCTTCCACCCCGCGCGAGGGGCGCTTCGACTTCCGGCCCGGTCCGATGTTCGCCAGCGTGCTGCTGGGCGACGAGATCAACCGCGCGCCGGCCAAGACGCAGGCGGCGCTGCTCGAGGCCATGCAGGAGCGCGCGGTGACCGTCGACGGGCGGCGCCACGAGCTGCCGCGGCCGTTCTTCGTGCTCGCCACGATGAACCCGATCGAGCACGAGGGCACCTACCCGCTGCCCGAGGCGCAGCTCGACCGCTTCCTGCTGCGGATCGAGATGGTGCCGCCGCCGCGGGAGGCCGAGCTCGAGCTCTACCGGCGTGCCGTCGCCGGTTCGCTCGCCGGCTGGCGCGACGAAGGAACGGAGCTCGAGCCGGCGGTGACCGCCGCCGAGGCGGCGGCGCTGCGCACCGCCTCGGGCAGCGTGCACGTCGCCCCCGAGCTGCTCGGCTACCTGCTGGCGCTCACCGAGGGAGTGCGCCGCTCGGCGCACGTCGAGCTCGGCCCGTCGCCGCGCGGCGCCCTGTCGCTGCTCGAGGCGGCGCGCGCCTGGGCGCTGCTGCGCGAGCGCGACTACCTGCTTCCCGACGACCTCAAGCGGATGCTCGTGCCCTGCTGGGGGCATCGCCTGCTGCTGGTGGCCGAAGCGGAGCTCGAGGGCGCACCCCGCGCGGCGTGCTCGACGAGGTGGCGGCCGCGGTGGACGTGCCGCGGGGGGATGTCGCCGCTGCTGCCGGCGGTGGCGACCCCGCCGGCGCCGGTGCGGGCGCTCCGTGATTCCGGGCGGGCGGCTCTTCCTCCTGCTCGGTCTGGCGGCGCTGCTGCTCGCCGCCACCCCGGGTGAGCCGCGCCTGCTGGTGCCGGCGGTGGCGCTCGACGTGGTGGCGCTGGTCGGCTTCGCCGTCGATCTCGCCCGCGTGCGGCGGCTCGCCCTCACCGCGTCGCGCCGACTGCCGCCGCTGTTGGCGCAGGGGAGCGAGACCGAGATCGAGGTCGAGCTCGTGCACGACGCCGGGCGCCCCCTGCAGGTCGAGCTGCGCGAGGCGCTCCACCCCGCGCTGGCGGCGGCGCCGCACGCGGCGCGGCTGCGGCTGCCGGCGACGCCGGGCGCGCGCTGGAGCGCCGTCGCCTGGCGCTACCCGCTGCGGCCGCGGCGGCGCGGTGCGCACTCGTGGGGTCCCCTGACGGCACGCGTGCTGGGGCCCTGGGGGCTGGCGTGGCAGCAGCGTGAGCTGCTGCCGGCGGTGCCGGTACGCGTCTACCCGCAGGTTCGCTGGGGTGGACGGGTGGGGCGGCTTCTCGCCCTCGCCCACCGGCGCGAGCTCGGCCAGTCGCCGACGCGCATCGAGGGGATCGGCAGCGAGCCCTACGCGCTGCGCGCGTACCGGCCCGGCGACCCGCTGTCGCGGATCCACTGGCGTGCCACCGCGCGGCAGGGAAAGCTGGTAGCCCGCGAGGACACCTGGGAGCGCGGCAGCCACCTGCTGGTGCTGCTCGACTGCGGGCGCGCCATGGCCTCTCTCGACGGCGGTCGCAGCAAGCTCGACCACGCGCTCGCCGCCTCGCTGGCGCTGTTGCGGCTGGCCCTCGGTCGCGGCGATCGCGTTGCCGTCCTCGCCTTCGCCGACCGCGTCGAGCGGCGGCTGCGGGTGCACGGCGGCGCCGGCGGGGCGCGCACCGCGTACGCCGCGCTCTACGACCTCGAGGCGCGCCTCGCCGAGCCCGACTTCGACCTCGCCGGCGAGCAGGCGCTGCAGCTCGAGTCGCGGCGCGGAGTGGCGGTGCTCTTCACCTCGGTCGTCGACCTCGCCGCCGCCGAGCGGCTGCAGCGGATGCTGCGCCACCTCGAGCGGCGCCATCGCACGCTGCTCGTCAACCTCGAGGACCCGCAGGTGGGGCGGCTGGCGCTGGGATCGCCGCAGACGCCGGCCCAAGCGTTCGCCAAGGTGGCGGCGATGGAGATCCTGCTCGCCAACCGGCGCCTCGCCCGCGAGCTCTCGCGCGCCGGCGTGCTCACCGTCAGCACCGCCGCCGACCGCCTCGCTCTCGACGCGCTCGACGCCTACCTGTCGCTGTTCCAGCGGCCACGCGGCGCCGCGTGCCGGGCCGGCTGATCGCGGCGCGGTGGCGGCGCGGCGGGGGACGCCTCCCGGCCCACCGGCCACGCTGCTCGCGCCACGTCGAGGAGCGAGAGGATGGTGAGGCGGTGGTAGCGGCCCTGGGCGCCGAAGCCGCGCCGGCCGTCGAAGCGTCCGAGAACGGTGAGCCGGGGGCGTGCCGAGTCGCTCCAGGCGAGGCGCGAGAGCCGGCGGCGCAGTGCCGCCGGCGGCTCGTAGCCCGGGTCGAGCTCGACCCAGGTGAGCGCGCCCCGGCAGCCGGGATCGAGCAGCACCGCCTGGTCACGGTTGGAGTCGTAGATCGCGCTCACCAGGACGAGCGCGCCGTCGAAGCGCTGCGGGTCGCGCTCGAGCTCGCAGTAGCCGACGGCTCGCGCCCCCGCGGGCAAGGGCGCCGTGGTGAAGAGGTGCGCGCCGCCGGCGCAACCGGCGACGACGAGCGCGAGCAGGGGATGGAGGAGCGATCCGAGGTGGCGACGCACGCTGTGCTCCTGGCGGGAGCCCGGGAGGCCCTGGCTTCGGGGGGCCGAGCCCCGATTCCAGGACCTCCCGCGCCTCGGATCGTCGCAGCGGGATTGCCCGGCGATCCGCTCCCGGCCGGGGCGAGTGCAAGCCCCTTGCCGCGCCGCGGCTGACTGCCGGAGCGGTGCCGCAAGTGACGCTCTGGCAATGGTTTTCGACGAGCAGCGGGAGCCGTCGACGAGCGCGACGCCGAGACCTGCTCCAAGCCGTCGGACGCCGCCGTTCAAGCCTCCGGATCGCCTCTGCTCGCCTTGACGCCCCCGGGGGGCACGTCTACAGTGCGCCGATGCAAACGGGGGCGCGCAGACGGCGGCGGCTCTTCGGGCTGGCGCCGCCGGGCGGGGCGCTGGCCCTGCTGCTGCTCGCGACGCTGCTGCTCGGTGGCTGCTCGCTGCGCCGCGTGGCGGTGCGCACGGTGGCCAACGCGCTGGCGTCGGGTACCGACGTCTACGCCAGCGACGACGACCCCGAGCTGGTGGGTGCCGCGCTGCCGTTCGCGCTCAAGACGATGGAAGGGCTGCTGGCGCAGGACCCCGCCAACCCCACCCTCCTGCTCGCCGCCGGCCGCGGCTTCACCCAGTACGCCTTCGCCTTCGTCGAGCTGCCGGCGCAGCGGCTCGAGGCCGACGACTTCGAGCGCGCCGAGCAGCAGCGGCAGCGCGCGCTGAAGCTCTTCCTGCGCGCTCGCGGCTACACGCTGCGCGGGCTCGCGGCCGCCCACCCGGGCATCGACGAGCGGCTGCGGCGCGAGCCGACGGCCGGCGCTGCCGAGCTGACGAAAGACGACCTGCCGCTCGCCTACTGGACCGCCGCCGCCTGGGGCTCGGCGATCGGCGTCGGCAAGGACCACCTCGACCTGCTGGCCGACCTGCCGGCGGTGCGGGCGATCGTCGAGCGCTGCCTCGCCCTCGACGAGTCGTGGGGTGGTGGCGCCCTCCATGCGGCGATGATCGGCCTCGAAACGGCGACGCCCGCCGCCCTCGGCGGCTCGCCGGAGCATGCCAAGGCGCAGTTCGATCGCGCCCTCGAGCTCTCCGGCGGCCACGACGCCATGCTCTTCGTCACCTACGCCGAGGAGCTGGCGGTGCCGGCGCAGGACCGCGACTCGTTCACCGCGATGCTGCACCAGGCGCTCGCCGTCGACGTCGATGCCGCTCCCGACCTGCGCCTCGTCAACACCCTCGCCCAGCAGAAGGCGACCTGGCTGCTCGCCCACGCCGACGAGTACTTCCTCGGCGACGACACGGACGACGACGCCACGCCCACGACACCCGAGGGCGAGAGCACGCCACCACCGGATGGAGACCTGCCCTGATGAGCCGACGCGTCCTGCTCGCCCTCCTCGCCAGCTTCCTGCTGCTCCCGGCGGCGCGCCCCGCCACCGCGGCCAAGCTGATCAAGCTCGCCACCATCGTCCCCTCCGGCTCGGTGTGGGACAAGGAGCTGCGCGCGATGTCCGCGGAGGTGCAGAAGCGCACTGCCGGGCGGGTGTCGTTCCGCATCTACCCCGGCGGCGTCGCCGGTGACGACCCCGACATCGTGCGCAAGCTGCGTCTCGGCCAGCTGCAGGCGGCGAGCCTGAGCGTCGACGGCCTCAGCGAGCTCGACAAGGGCTTCTCGGTGTTCTCGGTGCCGCGCTTCTTCGGCTCCTTCGACGAGCTCTTCCACGTCGTCCACGACCTGACGCCGGCGCTCGCCGCGCGGCTCGACAAGCAGGGTGTGGTCCTGCTCGGCTGGGGCTACGGCGGCTGGGTGTACTGGTTCTCCAAGCAGCCGACCTACACGCCGGCGGACTACAAGCGCCTCAAGCTGTTCGCCTGGGCGGGCGACAACCGCATGGTGCAGTGGTGGAAGCAGAGCGGCTACCACCCGGTGCCGCTGGCCTCGACCGACATCATGACCGGCCTGCAGACGGGGATGATCGAGGCGCTGCCAGCGCCGCCGCTGGTGGCCATGACCCTGCAGTGGTACCGCCAGGCGCCGTACATGCTCGACCTGCCCATGGGGCAGCTGATCGGCGCCACCGTCATCTCGAAGAAGAGCTGGGAGAAGCTCGCGCCCGCCGACCAGGCGGCCATCCGTGAGCTCGCCCGCCAGATGCAGCAGCGGCTGGAGGAGGCGATCCCGGCCCAGGACCGCCAGGCGGTGGACGAGATGAAGCAGCGCGGGCTGACGGTGACGGCGCCGAAGGACGCGGCGCAGGTCAAGGAGTGGGACGAGGCGGCGGCGCAGTTCGCCGACAACATGCGCGAGCAGGTGGTGCCCTCCGAGATCTTCGACCTCGCGCGCAAGAGCCGCGACGAATTTCGGGCCGGCAAGCAGTAGGGTCCAGCGGACAGGTGCGGCCGGCGAGCGCTATGTAATAGCCTCGCCGGCGAATGGACGCCGAAGAAGCGATCGCCCCGGCACCGGGCAGCGAGCATGCGCCGGCTCCCGGGGGCACCGAGCCCCCGGTGGCCGAGGAGCGAGGTGTCGTCGCCTGGCTCCATGGCGCCGAGGACGCGGTCCCGGTGCTGGCGCTCGTGCTGATGGTGGCGCTGCCGCTGGGCGAGATCGTCGCCCGCTTCTTCGGCACCGGCATCCCGGGGGCGGCGCCGTTCACCCAGAACCTGACGCTCTGGGTGGCGTTGCTGGGCGCGGCGGTGGCGGCGCGCGAGGGGAAGCTGCTCGCCCTCGCCACCAGCAGCTTCATCCCCGCGGGTGCGCTGCGTGAGCTGGCCTCGGGGATCGCCGGCGCCGTCGGCGCGGCGGTCAGCATCCTGCTGGCGCGCGCCAGCCTGGCGATGGCGGTGGTGGACCGCCAAGCGCAGACACCGCTGGCGGTCGGAGTCCGTGCCTGGGTGGCGGAGCTCGCCCTCCCGGTGGGCTTCGCGCTCATCGCCCTGCGTCTCGTCTGGCACGCCTCGCCACGCTGGTGGGTGCGCGGGATCGCGGCGGCGGGGTTGCTGGCGGGCATCCTGCTGGGTTCCCAGCCGCAGCTGCTCGAGGGACGGCCCGCCTGGCCGGGGATCGTGCTCGTGCTCGCCGCCACCGTCCTCGGCAGCCCCATCTTCGCGGTGCTCGGCGGCCTGGCGGTGCTGCTGTTCATGGCCGAGGGCTCGCCGATCGCCGCCGGCCCCGCCGAGATCTACCAGCTCGCGGTCTCCCCGTTCCTCGCCGCGGTCCCGCTCTTCACCCTCGCCGGCTTCCTGCTCGCCGAAGGGCGGTCGTCGCAGCGCCTGCTGCGCGTCTTCCGCGCCCTGTTCGGCTCCTTCGCCGGCGGCACGGCGATCGTCTGCGCCCTGGTCTGCGCCTTCTTCACCATCTTCACCGGCGGCTCGGGAGTGACCATCCTGGCCCTCGGCGGTCTCATGCTGCCGGCGCTGCTCGCCGAGGCCTACCCCGAGCGCTTCTCGCTCGGGCTGCTCACCGCCTCGGGGTCCCTGGGGCTGCTCTGGCCGCCGGCGCTGCCGCTCATCCTCTACGGCATCGTCGCCAACGTGCCGATCCGCGACCTGTTCCTCGGCGGCCTGCTGCCGGGGACGCTGATGGTGGCCCTCAACGCCGCCTGGGGTGTGCGCCAGGGGCGCCGCAGCGGGATCGAGCGCCAGCCGTTCCGCCTCCCGGAGGTGGGCCGGGCGATCTGGGAGGCGAAGTGGGAGCTGCTGCTGCCGGGGATCGTGCTGGGCGCCTTCTTCAGCGGCGCCGCCACGCTGGTCGAGACCTCGGCGATCGCCGCCCTCTACGTGCTGCTGGCCAAGACGCTGGTGAGCCGCGACATCGCCTCGTGGCGCAAGCTGTTCGCCGCTTTCCGCGACTGCGTGGCCCTGGTGGGCGGGGTGCTGGTCATCGTCTGCGCCGCCAAGGCCTTCAGCTACTACCTGACCGACGTGCAGCTGCCGTCGCGGGCCCTCGCCTGGGTGCAACAGAACATCCACTCGCCGTGGCTCTTGCTGCTCGGGCTCAACGTGCTCCTGCTCGTCGTCGGCTCGGTGATGGAGGTCTTCGCCGCCATCATCGTGCTGGTGCCGCTGCTGCGCGACTTCCCCGCTGCGTACCACATCCACCCGGTGCACCTGGGGATCCTCTTCGTCGCCAACCTCGAGCTCGGCTACCTGACGCCGCCGGCCGGGCTCAATCTGTTCCTCGCCTCGTCGCGCTTCCAGCGGCCGCTGCTCACCATCTACCGCGCCGCGCTGCCCTACCTGCTGCTCAACGGCATCGGCGTGCTGCTCATCACCTACGTGCCGTGGCTCACCACCTGGATGCTCTGACTCCGGCCGTTGCCCGCGCTCCCGTGGCCCGACGGCCGGTGAGGAGCGCGCCCGAGGCAGGCGGGGCCGGGAAGGGGCGTCCGTTCTAGACCCCGAGAGCGCGCTGCTGGGCAGCCCGACGCCGCTCGGCGCGAGCCGCACGCAGGGCGGGGTCAACTTCGCCCTCCACGCGCCGACGGCAACGGCGGTGTGGCTGGTCGTCTGGCCGCAGGGGCGGCGAGGGCGGCGCCACGACCTGCCCCTGGCCGCAGAGCGGCACCGCAGCGGCCCGGTGTGGCACTGCGAGGTGGCGGGGTTGACGCCGCCGCTCGAGTGGGCGTGGCGGCTGGACCGCCCGCCGGCGGCGGCGGGTCCGCCCCCCGAGCCGCGGCGGATGGTGCTCGACCCCTACGCCCGCGCGGTGAGCGGGGCCGAACGCTGGGGCGAGCCGTCGCCGGGTCGGCGCAGCTTCATGGCGGCGCATGAGCCCGGTGGGGGCGGGGTGGATCGACCCCTGCCCCTCGCCCTCCCCGACCAGGTGATCTACGAGCTCTGCCTGCGTGGCTTCACCGCTCACCCCAGCAGCGGCGTCGCCGCTCCGGGCACCTTCGAGGGTTTGCGCGAGAAGGTCGCCTACCTCGCGGCGCTGGGAGTGACGACCGTCGAGCTGCTGCCGCTCGCCGAGTGGGACGAGCTGGAGGTGGCGCAGGCCGACCCGCTCACCGGTGAGCCGCTGCGCAACCTCTGGGGGTACAGCCCGGTCGCCTTCTCGGCCGTCAAGGCAGGCCTGGCGGCGAGCATCGAGCCAGGGTCTGCCGCCGCCGAGCTGCGTGCGCTGGTGGCGGCGCTGCACGACGTCGGCATCGCCGTGGTGCTCGACGTGGTGTTCAACCACACTGCCGAGCGCGACGGCCGGCCCGAGGACCCGCTGTTCTGCTTCGGCGGCATCGACCCCGCGGGCTCGTACCTGGTCGACGAGGCGAAGAGGAGCTATCGCAACGACACCGGGTGCGGCAACACCGTCGCCGCCAACCAGCCGGCGATGGCGGCGCTGATCGCCGACGCGCTGCGCTGGTGGACGAGGGTGGCGGGAGTCGACGGCTTCCGCTTCGACCTCGCGGCGGTGCTGCTGCGCGGTGACGGAGGCGTGCCCCTGGACGATCCGCCGCTGCTGGCGGCCATCGAGGGCGAGCCGGCGCTGGCGCGCTCGCTCCTCATCGCCGAGCCATGGGATGCCGGCGGGCTCTACCGGCTGGGCGCCTTCGCGCGACGGCCTCGCGCCGCCGCCGGCGACGCCGGCCACGGCGGCTGGGGGGAGTGGAACGACCGCTTCCGCGACGACGTGCGGCGCTTCGTGCGCGGCGAGCCGGGGATGGCGGGAGCGCTGGCCGCCCGCCTCGGCGGCAGCGAGGACGTCTTCGGCGGCGCACCGCTCGGGCCCGGCCACAGCGTCAACTACGTCGCCTGTCACGACGGCTTCACCCTCGCCGACCTCGTCACCTACGATGGCAAACACAACGAGGCCAACGGCGAGGGCAACCGCGACGGCAGCGACTGGAACGCCTCGTGGAACTGTGGCGTCGAGGGCCCCACCGACGACCCCGGGGTGCTGGCGCTGCGGCGGCGTCAGGTGCGCAACCTGCTCACCCTGCTCTTCCTCGCCCAGGGGGTGCCGATGCTGCTCGCCGGCGACGAGCGTGGCCGCAGTCAGGGCGGCAACAACAACGCCTGGTGTCAGGACAACGAGGTCGGCTGGCTCGACTGGTCGCGCGCCGACGACGACCTGCTGCGCTTCACCCGCGGCCTGATCGCCTTCCGCCGCGCCCATTCCGCGCTGCGGCGGCGCGGTTTCCTCAGCGGCAAGGGGAGCGCGGCGTCACCGCGTCCCGACGTCGCCTGGCACGGCACCGCGCTCGGCGAACCCGACTGGGGGAAGGGCTCGCGGGTGCTCGCCATGCACCTCGCGGGGGAGCACGCGCCCGAGCCCGACGACGACGTCTACCTGGCCGCCAACGGCGGCGACGAGGAGGCGACCTTCGCGCTGCCGCCGCCGCCGGAGGGTGCCCGCTGGCTGCGCGTCGTGGCCACCTGGGAGCCGCCACCGCGCGACCTGCTGGCAGCCGGCGAGGAGGAGCCGATCGACGGGCCGGTGGCGGTGCTGCCGGGCCGCTCCTGCCTGGTGCTGCGCAGCAGCAGCCGATCGCGATGAGCGAGGCGCGTCGCGGACCGCCAGACGGGGCGCTCGCAGGGCCGGCGGCGGTCATGGAAGGCCGCGGCGCGCGCAGCAGCGACGAGCGCTCCCCCGCCGCGCGCGGTGGACCGTCAAGCGAAGGGTAGGATGCGCCATGACCCCTGACGAGGCGAAGCTTCGCCTCGCGGCCGAGCTGATGGACGGCTTCGCCGCCGCCACCGGTCTCGCCGGCGCCGCGCCACCGCGCCGCTACCTGTGGACCGACGCCTTCGCGGTGTGCAACTTCCTCGGCCTCTCCCGCGAGCTCGGCGACGGCCGCTACCTCGAGCTGGCGCTGCGGCTCGTCGGTGAGGTCCACCGCACGCTGGGGCGCTTCCACCCCGACGATCCGCGGCGCGGCTGGCTCTCCGGTCTCACCGACGAGGAGGCCGCGGCGCACCCCACCGTCGGCGGCCTGCGCATCGGCAAGCCGCTCCCCGAGCGTGGCGACCGCGAGCCGTTCGACCCGCGGCTCGAGTGGGACCGCGACGGCCAGTACTTCCACTACCTGACGCGCTGGATGCACGCCCTGCGGCGCGTGGGCGAGGAGACCGGCGAGGACCGCTACCATGGCTGGGCGCTCGAGCTCGCCGCGAGCGCGCACCGTGCGTTCACCTACGAGGCTCCAGGCGAGGCGGTGCCGCGCATGGTGTGGAAGATGAGCACCGACCTCTCGCGTCCGCTCGTTCCCTCGATGGGGCACCACGATCCGCTCGACGCGCTGGTCACCTACCTCGAGCTGCGCGATGCCGCTGCGGCGGCGACGCTCGCCGCGGTGGGCGGGCTCGAGAGCGAGATCGCCGTGGCGTCGGCGATGTGCGCCGGCCGCGAGTGGGCCAGCGACGACTCCCTCGGCATCGGCGGTCTGCTCGGCGCGGCGGCCTCGCTGGCGCGCCTCGCCACGCGGGGAGCGGCCGAGGCGGCGGCCCTGCTGCCGGCCGCCGCCCGCGACTCGGTGGCAAGCCTCGAGGCGTACGCGCGCACCGGCGCGTGGCGGCTGCCGGCGGAGCGCCGGCTCGCCTTCCGCGAGCTCGGGCTGGCGATCGGGCTGCATGCCGTGGAGCGGGCCCGCGACGCCTTCGCCGGCGCGCGGGCATCGGCGGCGGCGGAGGCGATTCTCCAGCGAACGCCCCTCGCGCGCGCCATCGAGGGCACCTGGGCCGACCCCGATGCGCGCCGCACCCGCGCCTGGCAGGCGCACCCGGACATCGACGGCGTGATGCTCGCCACCAGCCTGGCGCCGGGGGGCTACCTCGGCGCGTAGAGTGCCGGCGCCGACATCCGCCGCCGCGCTCGGCCGGAGCGGAGCGGGGCCTGCACGGAGCGTCGTCGCCACGCCCGACGGAACGGTACGGCGCGAATGGCGGGAGCCGGCCCGTCCCACACGCCTGGCGCGGCGCCGCACCGCCCTGCGGACACGCCGTCGGCGGTCAGGACGGCGCCTCGAGGGCGGCGCGGGCGGCCTCCATCCCCTCTTCGTCGCCCGCGAAGTCAACGCTGCCGGCGTTGGATGTGACGGTGGCGGCGAAGACGAGGAGCTGCGGAGCCGCCGGCAGGACGACCTCGCCGGCACCCTCGGTGAGCGGCAGCGCCAGCGCGAAGAGCGAGAGCGGCGTGTAGGCGACGTCGCGTCCGCGCCGGTCGTGCGCGTGGTCGACCGTCCAGGCCACGGTGGCGGCAAGCGTGCGACCCCGCCGGACACGCCACAGTGCCAGCGGCCCGAGGCCGAAGCGTGCCACCTCGTCCTCGCGCGCGAGTGCCGCGGTGGCGCCGGGCACACGCACGGTCGAGAACACCCCGCCGACGGTGAGCGGCGCTCGCAGCTCCTCCTCGTCACCGCCGCCGGTGGCGAGCAGCCAGAGGCGATCCCAGCGACCGGGCGGCAGCGGTAGCCGTTGGCCGGCGCAGGCGAGCGCGTGGGCGTCCGCGGTCGCCGCGGCGAGCGCGAAGGGGGTGCCCTCCACGACCAGCTCGGTCGGCCACCGCTCGGCGGGGAAGGCGAGCCGCCGGCGGCCGAAGCCGTGCGCGGCGAGCTCGCCGTTGGCGGCGACCACCCGGCGGTCGAGCGGCAGGTCGAGGCCGGCGCTGCGCGGCGCGGGGAGTGCCCGCGGCGGGGCGAGACGAACGCCGACGGTGACCGGGCGGAACGCGGGGCGGTCGAGCACGACGACGCCGTCGGTCGTCGCGGCGGTGCCGGCGAGCGGGTCCTCGCAGCCGTCGAGCAGGCGGCAGGTGGCGACGCTGCCCGCGAAGCGCAGCCGCGCCTCGCCGCCGGCGCCGGCGGGATCGAGCAGCCGCGCCACCCACTCGCCACCGTCCTCGTGCTCCTTGAGCGCCGCGAGCTCGCCACCGTCGACGGCGAGGAAGCTCCAGGAGCGACCGAGCGGGCCGTCGGTGCCGGGCGACTCCACGACGAACGCGAGCGGCGGCTGGCGAAGCTGCTCCCCCATCGCCGGCACGTTGCCGCCTCGCCAGTCGCCGTGGTGAGCGGCGAGGGCCAGCTCCCAGCGGTGGTCGCCGAGGTCCTGGAAACCCTGGTGCGGGAAGCGGCGGCCGGTGGCCGGCGTACGGACCAGTGTCCGCCGCAGGACGTTCTTGGCGGGATGGTCCCAACCGCCGGCGCGGTCGACGACCATGGCCATGCCCCAGCTCCCGCCCTCCTCGG
Source organism: Thermoanaerobaculia bacterium (assembly GCA_963837455.1). Taxonomy (GTDB): domain Bacteria; phylum Acidobacteriota; class Thermoanaerobaculia; order Multivoradales; family JAIOJS01; genus DASYQD01. The sequence goes on from CAWINM010000002.1 coordinate 71,566, forward strand.
TGAGGTCGGCCCAGCCCTGCGCCGGCACCTCGTAGAGGCTCGGGCCGCTGGTACCGCGCGCCACGCCGGCGACGCCGGCGTCGTAGGTGGCGTCGGCCGCGCCGGCGGCGGCGGTGAGGGTGAGCTTGAGCAGGTGGCCGCGGTGGCGCCACCGGGTCGCGACGTCGAGCGCGAGCGGCGCGTCGAGCTCGGCCTCGCCGGCGCCGATCGAGCCCGCGCTGCCCGGCGCCGCGGTGAGCCGGTAGCGCTCCACGAAGGTCGAGCGCCCGAGCTGCCGGCGCACCTCGATCGCCACCGCGGCCGGCCCCGACGCCAGCGCCCGCACCTGTGCCGGACCGCCGACGGTGGCGACGGGGCCGCGCTCGAGGTCCTGCCAGCGCACCTCCCAGGCGGGAAAGCGTGGCGAGCGGTCGGCGAACAGCTCGAGCCGCAACGGCGCGGCGAGCAGCTCGCGGTCGAGCGCCTTGTCGAGGAGGCTCGCCAGGTTGCCGGCCTCGTCGAGCAGCAGCCGGTAGCGGCCGCTCTCGAGCCCGCGGGGGAGGAGGCGCAACTCGGGGTCGGCGACGGCCGGCGTCGCCGTCTGCTCGCGCACGTCGAAGACCGCGAAGCCGAGCGCCGGCAGCTCGGCGAGGAAGCGGACGACGGCGGTGCCGGCGGCGGCGTCGCTGGCGATCGGAATCAGCCCAGGCGCAGTCGCCGCCGCTCCCGTGCCCGCCTCGAGCTGGGCCGGCACCGCCTCGCCGTCGGGGCCGATGACGGCGACCGCAGCGCCGCCGCCCCAGGGCACTCGAGCTACCACCGACGCGCGACGGCGGCGGGCGACCGGGTTGAAGACCACCAGCGGCACGCCGGCGGCGCTCGTGTCGAGGGCGCGCGCCACCGCGGCAACGGCGCCGCGCAGCACCGACGCGAAGATGCTGGCGGCGATCGCCTCGTCGTGCCACGAGATGCGGTAGGCGGCGGGGATGCTGGTGCCGGTGAGGTCGTCGTGGAACTGGTGCCAGAGGAAACGCCGCCAGGCGTCGCGGAGGCGGCCGGCGGGATAGGGCGCGGCGCCGATCGCGGCGGCGGCCGTCGCCGCACGCTCGGCTGCGGCGGCGAGCCGCTCGTTGCGGGCGTTCCAGGCCTTCATTGCCACCTGCGAGGTGTAGCAGCCGGTGCCGTGCAGCGAGAGCAGCAGCTCGCCGCGCCACACCGGCAGCTTCGCCGCCGGCAGCTCGGCGGCGAGGGTGCGGAAGGTCTCGTCGGAGCCGGCGGCGCGCGTCGCCACCGCGCCCGCGGACCCCACCGCGCGCTCGAGGGTGACGAGCGAGCGCCGGTCGGGGGCGCCGCCGCGGTCGCCGATGCCGAAGAAGCGCACGGCGACGCCGCGACCGATCGAGCGCAAGTTCCGTCGCAGCTGCGCGCACACCTCGGGGTCGTCGGCGGGAGAGACGGCGAGCTCCTCGCCGTAGCCGCCGGGATCGAGGGCGGCGAGCAGCCGCGAGCCGTCGCATCCCTCCCACCAGCCGAGCGGGAAGGGGATGCCGAACGCCGAGCGCATGTCGCCGAAGCGGCGCAGCTTCGAGGTGGCGAAGCCGACCAGGCCGCAGTGGGCCGCCACCACCGGCACCTGGGCGCCGAAGCCGAAGCAGTCGGGGAGGAAGAGGTCGCGCGGGTCCCTGCCGAGGTGCCGGCGAAACCAGCGCCTGCCGTAGAGGACCTGGCGCACCAGCGACTCGACGCCGGGGAGGTTCACGTCCATGGCGTCCCAGGTGGCGCCGGTGACGCACCAGCGGCCGGCATCCACCCAGCGGCGCAGCTCGGCGAACGCCTGCGGATGGTGCTCGGCGAGGAGGCGGTAGCGGAAGGCGCCGTCGAAGTTGACGCGATAGCTGGGGAACGCAGCGAAGGCCGCCACGTTCTCGCGCACCGTGCGCGGCAGCAGGCGCGCCGCCGTCTCGCGCACCGTCCAGCGCCACTGCGTGTCGAGGTGGGAGATCGGCAGCAGGTAGACGGTGCCGGCGAGCGGCTCCGTGACCGCAGCGCCCGTTGGGGAGCGATCCGCGTCCACGTCGACGGCGGCGGGCGCCCCTGCGGCATGCAGCAGCGGCGCCGCGATGAGGTCGGGGTCGCTTCGCGAAGGCTGGGCAGCGAGCGGCCGCGGCCCCTCGCCGCTCGGCGGCGCTCGCCACGCCCCCGTCCACCAGCGGCTCAGCCACCCTGGCCAGTCCCGTAGGGAGGACCGCGGTTCCACCGGTGCCCCTTGCATGCGCGGGCGCGATCCTATGCATCCCTCACGCCGGAAGCGACCCGCTCCCGCCCACCGTGCGGGTCGAAGCCTGGTCGCGGGCAGCATGGCAGTGGGTGAGCGCAAGCGCTCGCTTCGTCTCGGTGCTCCCTCGTCCTGGCCAGGCTCGGCCTGGTGCCGGCGTGGATGTCGTGCGCGTCGGCAGACCTGCGAGCCATGCAGCGGCGTGCCCGCCGTCGCTACTCCGGCTCCTCCTTCATCCGCCGCAGCTGCCGTCGCTCGCGCTTGCCGGGCGCCTTCGTCGGCGGCGGGCGCATGCCCGCCTGGCGTCGCATCCACCGCTGCTCGAGCTCGTCGGCGGTGGGCGCCGGCGTGCGGTCCTCGTAGAGGAGGCGCGCCTCCGGCTTCGGCAGGTGATGCTCGGCGACGCCCTCCACCCTGACGACCTGCTTCTTGCCGACGCGCGAGATGCGCAGCTCGTCGCCCGCGCGCACGAGCCGGTGCGGCTTGCCCTGCTCGCCGTTGACCTCCACCTTGCCGCCCTTGCAGGCGGCGGTGGCCTGCGAGCGGGTCTTGAATAGGCAGGCGACGTCGAGCCAGACGTCGAGCCGCACCGCCGACAGCGGCGCCGCGGCGGCGTTGGGAGAGGGAGCACGGCTGGGCACGACGGCCATGCTATGCCGGAGGCGGTGCCGCTGCCGCAGCCTCGCGGCGACGTAGACTCGGGAGCATGAGCGTCGTCGAAGCCGTCGTGGAGCCGGCGGAAGCTCCGGGAGAACGGCGTCCCATGCCGCGTCCGCTGGGCCTCTGGCTCCTCACCCTCGGCCTGCTGGCCAGCCCGCTCGTGCACCTTGCCGCGCTGCTGCTGGGTCGACACTGGCTGAACTTCGGCAGCCTGCGTCCCTGGGATGGCTTCGTCTACTTCGTCATCGCTCCCGTCGTCGGCACCCTGATGCTGCGCCGTCACGAGCGAGCCCGCTTCTCGGTGTACGTCTTCCTCTCCTGCGAGGTGCTGCGCGCCGTCCGCATCCACTCGCTGGCGCTCGCGGTGCTCGCCGTGCTGGCGATCCTCTACCTGCAGCTGCCGGCGCCGCGCCGCTACCATCCGTCGGTCGACCCACGGCGGGTGCTCGAGCGGATCCGGCTGCGGCGCCCCGCCCGCTGAGCGGTGCCGCTCCCGTGCCGAGCGTCGTCTTCCTGCACGTCCCGAAGACTGGCGGCATGAGCTTCGGTCCGATCGTGCTGCGGCAGTTCCCTCGCCGCGCCGCCCTCAACCTCGATGCCGCCGACGTCGCCACCTGCGAGGTGCGGTGGCGTGCGCTGCCGCAGGATCGGCGGGCACGGATCCGCTGTATCCACGGCCACCTGCCGTTCGGCGTGCACACCTTGCTTCCGGAGCCCGGCGTCTACCTGACGTTGCTGCGAGAGCCCGTCGACCGCGTCGTCTCGACGTACTACTACGCCCTCCGCCGCCCCGAGATCGGCGCCCACCGCGAGCTGGTGGAGCGCGGAGTCTCCCTGCACGACTACGTGACAGGCGAGCTGTCGGCCGACGTCCACGAGGCGCAAACACGGGCGGTCGCCGGTGTGGGGCCCGGTCCGCTCGGCGCCGAGCAGCTCGACCGCGCGGTGCGCAACCTCGCCGAGCGCTTCGCGGTCGTCGGCCTCTGCGAGCGGTTCGACGAGACCGCCCTGCTCTGTCGGCGTGTCCTCGGTTGGCAGCGGGTGGGGTACGTCGAGCGCAACCGCAATCGCCGGCGCGCCCGCCTGGCCGACGTGCCGGCGCGAACAATCGCGGCGATTCGCCGGCGCAACCCGCTCGACCTCGAGCTCTACTCGACGGCGGTGGCTCGGTTCGCCGAGGCGCTGCGCGAGCACCCGATCCCCGCCGACGAGCTGCGCGCTTTCCGGCGGCGCAATCGCGCCTACGGTCTCGCGCGCCGCCTGCTCGAGATCCCCGCCGCCCTGGGACGCGACGCCCGCGTCGCCGCCGCGCGGGCACGGCTGCCTACGTAGACGCCTCGCGCGCCACACTGCGCGCCCGCGAGCGAGGGCGGCTCTCCGGCGGGGCCGCCGCAGCGGCGAGCCGGCGGAAGGCGAGCGATCGCGCGGCGAGCTCCTGGTAGGTGCCGATGTCGGCGACCTCCCCCGCGGCGAGCACGACGACGCGGTCGCAATGGCGCACGCTGGCGAGGTCCTGGGTGGCGAAGACGATCGTCTTCTTCCCCCGCATGGCGTGGATCCACCCGAGGATCGCGCGCTCGGTCTGCGGGTCGAGGGCCGAGGTGGCCTCGTCGAGCAGCAGCACCTCCGGGTCGTCGTAGAGCGCGCGCGCGATAGCCACTCGCTGCCGCTCGCCGCCCGATAGGCCGTGCCCCCGTTGGTGCGAGTCGCCGCTGGCTTCGGTCTCGAGCAACCCCTGCAGGCGGGCGATGCGCGCCGAGCGCAGGAGGGCGGCGTGATCGACGGGCTCCTGACCGAGCGCGACGTTGCGCGCCAGCGATCCGTCGAGCAGGTGGACCGCCTGGGGCACCAGGCCGACCAGCGGCGGCGCGGCGGCCAGCCAGGTGCCGAGCGGGCGCCCGTCGACGGAAACCGTGCCGCTGTCGGGCTCGAGAAGACCGCAGAGGACGTCGAGCAGCGTGCTCTTGCCGGAGCCGTTGGCGCCGACGACGCCGACCAGCTCGCCGCACCGGATCGTCAAGCTCACCGCGGTCAGCGCCGGCCGGGCGGCGCCGTCGTGGGCGAAGGTGACGTCGCGAAGCTCGATGGCGCGCGCGAAGGCGTCGGCCCTGAGTGGCCGCTCCCGCAGCCGATGCGGCGCCAGCTCGTCGAGAGTCGCCACCAGCTGCCGTGCCGCCGGCGCCTCGCGGCGGATCTGGCTCATCAGGAAGTGGAGCCGGTGCACCGACGGCAGGCAGCGGAACCCGGCATAGGCAAACGCCCCCAGCAACGCCAGGCTCTGCGGTCCCGAGATGCCGCTCTGCCGCAGCACCACGAAGGCCACGGCGGCGACGGCGAGGAACAACGTCTCGACGACGGCGCGGGGCAGGGAACCGACCGCGAGGGTCTGGCGCAGCGCCGCGGTGTAGCGCCGGTGCGCGCCGCGGGCCGCGGCGACGAAGGCCGGCTCGCGCCCGCCGGCCTTGATGGCGCGGATCCCCTCGACGATGTCGCCGACGGCGCGCAGGGCGCCGCGCTCGGCGTCGTAGGCCTCGACGCCGAGGCGCGCCAGGCGGCGGCCGATGAGGCGGAGCGCCAGCAGGGTGCCGCCGCCGATGGCCACCAGCACCGCCAGGGTCACCGCCGGCATCAGCGCGAAGAGCGCGATCGCCAGGCAGAGCGCCACCACGCTCTCGGAGAGGATGCCGACCGCCGCGGCGACCACGATGCGGTAGCCGGCGTCGGTGGCGCGTAGCGATTGATGCAGCAGCTCGGCGGAGCTGGCGCGCAGGTGGAAACGCAGCGGTGCCACGGCGATCCCGCTCACCAGCCGCCCGAACGTCGCCGCCACCGAGCTCGAGACGACCCGGGCCTGCAGCAGCGCCGCCGCCGCGGTGATGACGTTCTTCAGCACCAGCATCCCGATCGCCAGCAGCAGTGTGGCGAGGAAGGGATCGCGGCCGAGCATCGGCAGGCCGCGCGGGGCGAGCCCGAGCCGGCTTCCAGGCGCCGCCGCCCGCGCACCGCCGGTGGTGACGTAGATCGCCGCGTACACGGCGGTCGCCGTCACCAGCTCGGTGAGGGCGGCGACGGCGACCAGCGCGGCGAGCGCCAGCCATCCCCTCCGGAGCTGCCTCGGCAGGGCTGCCAGCAGCGAGCGCACGAGCTGCAAGGTCACCGGGCGGCCGATCTCTTGGAGACGCGCCGGCAGCCTAGCACGGAGGCCGAGGCTGCTCTGGGAATGGCGCGGGCGTCACCAGGCGACCGGCGCCGGAGCCGCTGGCGCGCGCGCGGCGAGGAACTCCGCCACCAGCGAGCGGAAGCGGGTCCGGAACTCGGGCCAGGCGAATCGTGCGGCACGGACGGCGAGCGCCGTGCGGAGAGAGTCCTGCAAGCCGCCGTCGGCGAGCACCCGCCCGATCTTGGCCGCGGCGTCCTCGGCCGAGTCGTAGACCAGTACCGCCTCGCCGCCGACGATCTCCTGCTGGCCGCCGCCGCGGGGGACGAAGGGGATGCAGCCGGCGGCAGCCAGCTCGGCGACGGCGATGCCGAAGTGCTCGTCGCGCATCGCGTGCAGCCCGTAGGGGGTGCGCGCGAGGAGAGCCAGCAGCTCGCCGCGGCCGATGTCCTCGTGCATCTCGATCCACGGTCGATCGCGGGCGAGGGCGCGGACCCTGGCGAGATAGGCGGTGCCCAGCGGCGCCCCGCCGACCAGTCGCAGCCGAGCCGGATGGCCGGCGGCGCGCACGCGCTCGAGGATGGCGATCGCCAGCTCGAGCTTCTTCTCCGGCGCGATGCGGCCGATGCTGAGGAAGGTGAAGGGGTCGCGGCGCTCCCACGCCCACGGTGCCGCCGGCGCGCTCACCGGCGGGTACAGGGTCACCGGCGAGCCACCGTAGCGCTGGCGGAACTTCTCTCCCGTCCAGTCGGAGTTGACCAGGGTGAGGTTGTCGCGGATGCGCTCTTCCGACACCGGCGAGATGCACGCTCCCAGCCGGTAGTAGAGGCGCAACGCCCCCGGGATGCGGTGGACCCATTGCAGGTCACTGTCGGGACGGGGCAGGAACCCCCACGGGAAGTGCACGTACTGGATGGCGCGCACGCCGACGTCGACCTCGCCGTTGACCGACAGCGTGAGGTCGAAGCGCGGGGCGAGCGTGCGCCCCCAGCGCAGCATCAGGTGGCGCTGCAGCAGCGCGCCGCGGATGCCGAGCAGCCGGCGCAGACGCTCGGGCCAGCGCGGCACCCGGCGGATCTCGAGGTCTCCGGGTCGCAGCGCCGTGCCGTAGTAGCCGTTGATGCGCGCGAAGTCCACGGCATTCCACCCCAGCAGGGTGAGGTCGTGGTCCTCCTTGAGCGCCTCGACCATCCACACCGCCACACCGTTGCCGCCCCCGCGCGGCAGCAGCGAGGGCTGGAGGAGGAGCACGCGCGGGCGACCCACTGTCACCGCATTCTACGCAGTCGCCGCCAGGGCACTTGGGCGAGAATCGCCAGGTGCCAGGCAGAGTCGGTGTCCAGGGCCGCCGCCGGCGCGCCGCGCCAATGAGCCCGGGCGCCTCGATCTCCGGCTTCCTCGTCGTCAAGGATGCCGCCACTCAGGGCTACCCGTTCGTCGAGGCGATCCGCGCCGCGCTGCCGCTCTGCGACGAGCTGTTGATCGGCGACGGCGGCTCGGTCGACGGCACCTGGGAAGCGCTGGAGGTGGTGCGCGACGCTTTCCCCCAGCGGGTCCACCTCTTCCGCGACGGCTGGCCGCGTGGCGTCGAGCCGCGCCGCGCGGTGGTGGCGGCGACCACGTGGCTCAAGGAGCGCTGCCGCTCCCCCTGGTGCTTCCAGCTGCAGGCCAACGAGATCGTGCCCGCCACCGCCGTCGCGGCGCTCCTCGCCGAGCCGGTGCTCTATCCCGGAATGGAGCTCTTCCGCCTGCCCTACCGCACGCTCATCGGCTGGGAGATCGACTGGCACGTCGACTTCCGGCGCCGCCTGGTGGCCAACCGCCCCGAGATCGTTGCCCGCGGCGACGGCTACGACTGCGGCTACGCGCCGGCCCGGCTCTGGCGCCGGCCGCGCCGGCTGCTCGCCTTCGCGCTGCACCGTCGCGGCGAGCGCATCGTCCACCTCGTTGAGCCGATATCGCGCTATCGCTCGCTCTTCCCGCGCGCCTACCTCGTCAAGCTCCGCGCCTGGGTGTCGCTGGGGACCGCACCGCAGCCCTGGCGGCGCGAGCTCGCCTGGGCGGAGCGGGCGATGGAGGAGACCGGCGGGGCGACGCCACGGGAGTTCTGGCGGGCGATGAAGCCGTTCTTCGACGAGCGGCGCTGGCTATCGGGAGACCTCGAGCCGGCGCGGGACGACCTGCCCGTGCGTTGCAATCCCGACCGGCAGTGCCCGCCGGCCGGAGTCCCCGAGCTCCTTCTCCCGCTGCTCGACGGCTGGGAGTACCCCCTGGCGGAGAGCCTGGAGCGCATGCGCCGAAGGGAGGCCGAGCCGGCGTGAGGTGGCGCCGGTGCTCCCCGAGGGTGGCGGGACTTGTCCTTCCGCCGCCGCCGCTGGCAATCGCGCTCGGAGGTGACAGGTGGGAGTCCAGCCGATGCGCCCGCTCCGGCTTGCGCTAGAGTGCGCCGATCGCTCGGTGAGCACCGCGGGAACGCCGCCCTGGGGGACGATCATGGGGGAGCTCCGATCTGCGGCCCTGGTGGTACTGCTGGCCATCGCCTTCCCAGCGGCCCGCGCCGGGACCTTCACGGTGATCAACACCGACGATTCCGGAAGCGGCTCGCTGCGCCAGGCGATCCTCGACGCCAACGCCAGCCCCAACGGCCTGACCGTCGACACCATCGACTTCGCCATCCCGGGTGCGGGGGTCCACACCATCACCCTGCTGACCAGTGGTGAGCCGATCACCGAGGCGGTCACCATCGACGCCACCACCCAGCCGGGGACGACGACGCTGCCGCTGATCGAGCTCACCAGCACGGTGGCCGCGGCGGGCTTCGTCGTGGCCACGTCTAGCCTCGATGCCGAGGTGACGATCCGTGGCTTCGTGATCAATGGTTTCGATGTCGGTATCCAGGCCGAGTCCGGCGCCGCCAGGGTGGAGGGCAACTTCATCGGCACCGACACCACCGGCACGCAGACCCCGAACGCCGCGACGCAGCTGGGTGACGGAGTGCGCGCGGGGTTGAACGCGTCGATCTACGTCGGCGGCGCCACCTCGGCAGCAGCCAACGTCATCGGCGGCTGGGCCAACGCCGGCGTCTACGCGAGGGATCAGGTGCTCAGCCGCCCCTACGTCAACAACCTCTTCTTCGCACCGGTGACGGTGCAGGGCAACTTCATCGGCATCGACCGCGCGCAGGCCGCCGCGCTGCCGAATGGCGAGGGCGTGCACATCGAGAACCGCCTCCCCCATGTCCCGGTGACCGCCAACGTGATCGCCCACAACGGTCCCGGCGGCGCTGTGGTGGTGAGTGGCGGGGTCGGCAGGTCGATCCTCGACAACTCCATCTACGGCAACGGCAGCGGCATCGTCCTGTCGCCGGGCGCCAACAACGACCAGCCTGCTCCGACCTTGCTCACCGCGGTCAGCGACGGCCTCGCCACTCGCATCACCGGCACGCAAGTCATCCCGCCGAGCGAGGCGATCCACGTCCAGCTGTTCACCAATCCCGCGGCGGAGCGGCAGGGGAGGACGTTGCTTGGCGAGATCTCCTCCCTGGCGAGCAGTGCCTTCGACGTCACCTTCCCGGTGGGCTCGACTCCGGGGCACTTCACCAACGGCACGGCCACTCGCATTACCAACGACGACACCTCGGAGTCCTCCAACGACCTGCAGATCGCCGCGGCGCCGCTGCTCGCCAAGGCCTTCGATCCCAGCACCATGGTCGCCGGCACGGTCTCCACCCTCCGCTTCACGCTGACCAACCTCGGCGCCACGGACCTCACCGACGTCAGCCTGAGCGACACCTACCCCACGGGTCTCGCCAACGCCAACCCGCCGAACGCCGCGACCACCTGCGGCGGCGCGCCGGTCTTCGGCGCGTCGCCCGGCAGCGGCTCGTTCTCCGCCAGCGGGCTCACCGTGCCCGCCGGCTCCTGCGAGGTCACGGTGGCGGTGACGGCGGCGCCGGGCAGTTACCCCAACACCGTGCCAGCCGGCGGCGTGGTGGCGAGCAGCGGCCCGAGCCTGAGCCCCGCGAGCGCCACCCTCCAGGTGGTCCTGCTGGATGCTCCTGGTGTCACCAAGTCGTTCACGCCGGCGAGCATCGCGCCAGGCGGCGCCTCGACCCTGACCATCACACTCGCCAACGGCAACGCCTTCGCGATGAACGGCGTCGCCCTCTCCGACACCTACCCCGCCGGGATGACCAACGCGGCGGTGCCCAACCCCGTCACCACCTGCGGACCGGGTGTGGCCGCCGCTCCCCCGGGTCCGGCCGGCGCCAGTCTCTCCCTCAGTGGCGGCACGATTCCGCCCAACGGCAGTTGCACCGTCTCGGTGACGGTCACCGCCAGCGGCGAAGGCCCTTACCTCAACGACCTTCCCGCCGGGGCGGTGACCAGCCCCAACTCGGCGCCCAGCGACGGCGTCGGCAGCGCGGCGACCCTCATCGTCGGCGCGCAGTCGGTGGTCGAAGTGCCGGCGCTCTCGCCGGTGTGGCTGCTGCTGCTCGCCGCGGTGCTTGCCGGCGTGGCTCTCGTGGCGCTGCGTCAGCACTGAGGCGCAGGGGCGGCACCGCAGCGCCTGCCCGACCCGCCTGCTGCCGCGCTCGCCCCTCCGACCGCCCCCGCCCGGCTGCCAGCTCCTGCTGCCGGGCGACGCTGTCGCCCGCTCAGCGCCGCGCGGCGTGCCGGCGCTCGAAGGACCGCGTGACATCGACGAGCAAGGCCGCCGCGGCATCCGGGGCTGCCTGCGCGCGGGCCCGGGCGGACATCGCCGACCACGCGCCCTGATCGGCAAGAACCGTCGCCACTCGTGCCGCCAACGTGTCGCAATCCCAATCCATCTCTGCAGTGACCAGCGCCGCCCCGGCGGCCTCGTACGCCGCGGCGTTGCGGTCCTGGTGGCCCTCGGCGGCTCGGCTGAGCGGCACCAGCAGGGCGGGCAGGCCGCAGGCCGCCAGCTCAGCGAGGCTGTTGGCCCCGGCACGGCAGACGACGAGGTCGGCGGCGGCATAGGCGAGGGCGATGTCGTCGAGGTAGCCGGTCACCACCGCGTCGAGCCCGCCGTAACGCTCGCTGACCGCTGTGACGGCAGCGCCCGCGGTTTGATGGTGGACGGAGAGCCGCATGCCGCGCGCCGCCACCGCCGCCAGCAGCTCCGGGGCGCGGCGGTCGAGGAAGTCCGAGTGCGCCGGGTCGGCCAGCACCAGCACGCGGCGGCGCTCGCCCGGGCCGGCTGCCCGGCTGCGGGCGGCCGCCGTCAGGATCGCGGCGCGCAGCGGCAGGCCACAGCGGCAGGCCCGAGCTTCGAGCGCCGGCGGCAGGCAGGTCGCCGCGGCCGTGTAGAGGCGATCCACGCGGCGCGCGAGCAGCCGATTCGCCAGCCCCAGCCCGACATTCCCCTCGACGATGGCGGTCCAGGCCCCGAGGCTGCGGCCGGCGAGGACGGTACCGACGCTGGCGTACCCACCGAAGCCGATCACCGCATCGGGCTGCCAGTGGCGGAGGAGGCGGCGCGCCGCGAGCAAGCCGGCGAGCGCCGCGGCTGCCGCGAGCCCCTTGCCGAGTGGCGAGCGATGCTGCCAGGGTCCGCCGGGCACCAGCGCCAACGGGACTCCGCAGGAATCCAGCAGCCGCCACTCGAGCCCGTGACGCGTGCCCACGAACCGCACCTCCCGGCCGCCGCCGGTCCGCAGCGCTTCCGCCAACGCCAGTGCCGGGTACACGTGGCCCGCGGTGCCGCCGGCGGCGAGGACGAACCGGCGCGGGCGTTCGCTAGTTGCCGCGGCGCTAGCCGCGGCTTCGCCGTCCAGACGGGCGGCGACGGCGCGTGCGCTCGCGGCCTTCAGAAGGGGCCCCTCCTGTAGACCTGCACCGAAGGCACGTTGCCGTGATTGGGCTCGCGCTGGCGCGAGGCATAGACCAGCCGGTAGCCGGCGAGCGGCTCGAGTGGCACGCAGCTCGCCAGCGGGTCGACGCCCACCAGCCGGCGACGCCCCGCCGGCGACAGCAACACGGCGTTCACCGCGTCACGGTAGTGAGGAAACCAGGTGAGGTCGACGATGCGCTTGGGCGGCCCGCCACGGCGATGCGCCGGCACCCAGGTAACGACGAAGAAGCGTGGCGTTGGCACCGCCCGCCCCCCGAAGACGAAGAGGCGAATCGCCAGCGACCGGTAGTACTCGGGATAGAAGAGGTAGACCTCGCGCGGGGCGCCGTCGGGCTGGGGGTCGTCGTAGAGCTCGAAGTAACGGTCGGCGGGCGCTCCCGACCATGCGGCGAGGCCGGCGAAGGCTCCCTCGGACCCCTCCTTGCCGCCGTGCGGTCGCTCGACCGGCAGGCCACGGTCGACGATCACGTAGCCGACGTCCAGGGGCCCGGCGATGCGCTCGGCGCTCGCCTCGTCCTGGGCGAGCAGGAAGGCGGCGGCGCGCTGCGCTCCCTCCTGCGTCGGGTTGGCGATCGGCACCCGGTGGGCGATGCGCGTGATCCAGTAGCCGGAGTCCCACCAGGCGAGCACGCCGTAGCCGGAGCGCGGCGGGCGTGCCCGGTCGTAGCGTGCGAGATAGGCGCCGGGGTCGGCAAACGGCTCGGGCGTGGCATGGCGCATCCATTGCAGCGCCTCCGCCCAGGCATCGCTGGGTCCGTGGTCGGTGGCCGCCACCGGGACCGCCTCCACCAGCAGGCAGACGAGGACGACCGCCACCACGACCGCGGCCACGGTGCGCTGGATGCTGGCGAGCTCCGCCAGCGCCAGGGCGGCGAGCACGGCTACCGGCACCGCCAGGTAGTAGGCGAAGCGCACTTGACCCGCCATCGCAACGGTCACACCCGCGGTCCACACCGCGAGCAGCACCGCCGCGGCGCGTCCCTGGCGCCTCGCGCGCCAGGCCAGCAATACCAGGCCCGCGACAGCGATCATCCAGGTCACGCCGAGCTCGTTCCACAGGAAGCGCAGGGGGTGGAAAGCAGCGAGGGGTTGCGCCTCGGTGACGTAGCTCGCCGTCGATCTGAAGTGGAGGCGCCGCAGGTTGGCGCCGATCGCGGCGAGGACGCCATGGCCGGCGAGGGCGGACGCCAGCAGCGCGCCTGCCACCAACGCCGCCGCCGCGCCGGCGAAGGCACCCGACGGTCGCGCTCGCCGGCGCGCCCATCCGGCGATCCGCTCGGTGGACTCGGCGAGTGTGGCGGCCGCGAGCAGCACGAGGGCATCGCGCCCCGCTCCGGGGACGATCGGCAGCGCCAGCAGCAAGAGGATCCCCGCCACCGCGAACGACAACGCGAAGGCACGGCACAGCCCGGGGGTCGGGACACCGCCGCGGGGGCGCGCCGAGAGCGCCACGGCGAGGAATGCGGCCACCAGCAGCAAGATGCCCATCAGAGCGCTGGCCCAGAACAGGCGGTAGAGGGCCAGGCAGGCGCCCGCGGCGATGGCCAGACCGCGCCACCTTGCCACCGTGGCTCCCCCCTCGCCGGTCGACTCGATACGCCGCAGCGACGTCGCCAGCAGTGCCAGGACGGCGGCGCTCGACAGCACCTCGGCGACATGGTGATCGGCGAAGCCGAGCACCGACCGCTCCAGCAGCTGTCCCGGCAGCACAGCGACCAGCGCCGCCGCGAGCCAGGCGGCGCTCCTGCCGGCCACGGCGCGGGCGAAGACGTAGGTGGGGAGGACCACCAACGCCCCCAACACCGGCGGCACCAGGGCGGCGACCGCCTCGACCAGCCGCGTCGGCGGCTGACCGCGCCCGAGCAGCCAGGCGATGCCGGCGATCAGCAGGTCGAGCCCGGGCGCCACGGGAACCGCTTGGACGCCCGGATGCACCAGGTAGGGGTCGACGCGGATCGGCAACGGGAAGTGGGCGAGCAAGTTCTCCACCAGGCGGACGTGGTACCAGGGGTCGGTGGCCGGGAAGTTGGTGCGATCGGCGCGGAACACCACCCGCCAGGGGAACACGACGCGGAGCAGGAACGCTGCGGCGACCGGCGCCGCCAGGCCGGCCGCGCGCTCGAAGGCTGGCTTCACGGCAGCCCCCGCGTCGCCGTCGACGCGAGCGCCGGCCCCACGCTGCGTTGCCAGGTCGACTCCCAGCCTTCCAGCGGCGCGGCGCGCACGGCGGCGCGCAGCCGGGCCAGCTCCGGAGCGACGGGAAAGCCTCCGAGCAGCTCGTCGAGGAGAGCCGCGAGCTCGGGGGCGGAGGCGAACAGCCGACCGTTGACGCCGTCACGGATCCGCTCGCGCGCTCCCGGCCCATAGTCGAGACAGAGCACCGGCACTCCGCAGCCGAGCATTTCGCTGAGCTTGATCGGCACGTCGAGCCCGCTCGCGGAGGCGTGCAGCGACAAGCCGAGGTCGGCGCCGGCGAGCGCGGCGGGGTACTCCTCGGGCGGAAACCATGCCGTCACCACCTCGATCCTCCGCCAGCTGCAAGCACGCAGCTCGGCCTCGATCTCGCGGCGCCGTTCGCCCTCGCCGGTAAGGACGAATCGGGCGTGCGGCGCGGCGCCGGGTGCCGGGCGTCGGCTCAACCGGGCGTCCCACTCCCGCAGCGCATCGAGCAGCAGGTCGAAGTCATCGTCGTCGCTCCACCCCGAGGGGGCGACGACGATCGCCGGGCGATGGCTCGCCTCGTTTCCGCGGTCCGACTGCTTTGCCGGAACCGGACTGAATCGGTCGGGCGGCATATCGGGAACGACAGCAGCGCCGATTCCCCAGCGCCGCTCGAGGTGCTCCCGCAGCGCCTCACTGACGCAGAGGTGGTCGTCAGCGCGCCGCGCCAGCCACCCTTCGACTCCACCCAGCCAGGTCGCGAGGCAGGAGCGCCCGCCCGACCCCCGCAACCTCAGCTCGAGCATGGCCGCCGTCGTCTGGTGCCAGTCGAGGACGACACGGGTCCGGCGCCAGCGCCGGTGGGCGAGTACCAGGGGCAGTGCCGGGAAGGCCGGCGGGTTCTGCAGCAGCACCCCCTCCACCCGCCGCAGCCGCAGGGCCAGCAGCCAGGCGAGCTCCACCGCGAGCAGGAGCTGGCGGCCGGCGGCGAGCGCTGCGAAGGTGAGCGGCCCCCGCCGCGAGCGCAGGCGATCGAAGGCGCGCAACCGGTGGACGCGGATCCCCGGGTGAGCCGCCACCCCCGCCATCACCGGCGCCCCGTCGAGACCGACGAGGTCGACCCCCGCGCCGCTGCGCGCCAGCTCGAGCGCGTGGTTCAGCATGCGAGGGCTGCGCCCGAGATCGCCGAGCGCGATCACCGCCATCCGGCGGCAGCCGGGGTGTAGGGTCTTCATGGGCCGTCGGCGGGCTGAATCGTACAACCGAGACCGCAGGTAGAGGGTCTGCCCTCGGGCCGACGCGGAAGGACACCTCGGCCGACCGGCTGGCGCTTCGTAGCCGCCATTAGGTGGCCCGCAGGCCGGAGCGCGGCAGGGTGAAGCTCTCGACCTCGCCGTAACTGTTGGGCTTGCCGCCGGTCGGCTCGCCGATGAGGATGGCGCGGGTGCGGGCGGCGAGGTCGTGGGCGTTGAGCAGGCCGGAGGAGAACGTTCGCCGGCCGATGACGACGAAGATCTTCCCCCGCTGATCGATGCCGCCCCGCCCTGCCACCCGGGCGCAACTGGCGCGAGGGACGGCGGCATGCGCGGTTCGCCGGTAACGCCCGCAGGGGGAATTCGGTGGCTCGCGTCCGTCTAAGCGATTCGAAGAGGTGTGAGGGGCGGCGTCGGCATCCGGCCGCCCGGTCTCGCTGGGGACCGGATCCAGCAGCCGCCTCGACACCTACCTCGTGCCGCTCGACGCGACGCATCGACGCAGGAGGCGCGATGCAAGCATCCGGAGAGGGCGCAGCCGAGCCACGCCACCGTTGGGGCGGGCGGGAACCTGGACGCGGGCACCGGAGGCGGCGTCGCACGTCCTTTCTGCCGTGGCCGCGTTCGGCACGCGCGTTCCTGACGGCGGCGACCCTCGTGTTGCTCCCCCGTGTGGCCGGCGCCCAGGCTTGCGACCCCGCTGTGTTCTGCAACGCCACCGGTGTGACCGCGGAGGAGGTTGGCCACGGCACGGTCGCGGGCTTCAACTGCTCCGGCACGAGCTTCCGATGCGGCGTGCCCGCGATCGTGGGCGATGTCCACTACCAGAAGGTGGTTCCCTCGTGCGACCCGATGACGACGGCGTGCGCGATGATCGCCACGTTGCGGCTCGAGTTTCCCGAGAACCACCTCAACGGCTGCAGCGGCGGGGCGTTTCCGGCGATCCTCTATGCCTCTTCCAACTTCTGCGGGGGGAGCTCGAACAACGACGCGATCACGATCGACGACGACTTGGTCGACGTGACGGTGACGCGGACCCTCGTCGACTGTTCGAGCGGCGCGTACAACGTGACGGCGACGATGTGCGAGGGCCTGGCCTTTCTGGGCTGCAACCGCGAGACGCCGATCGCGCTCGACTTCGCCAACAACCCGGCTTCGGGTTGCCTTCCTCCCGCTCCCCCCAAAGGCAGCTGCGCCGGCGGCGGCGGGAACGGGGCGGGCGCCAACTTGTGCTGCTTCGGCCCGGCTGCGGCCGCGAGCGGAGCCGGCCAAGGAGCGGGCTTCGGAGTGAGCGGCACCCCTGCGCGGCTCTTCTACTCTGCAGGAGGCGTGGGCGCCCACGCCTCCTTCCCCGGGACCGCGGCCCACCTGGAGTCGCTCGGCAGCGGCTGGATCCACGAGTTCGCCGACCGCATCGTCCTCGATCCCACCGACGCGACCGTGTTCCACGTCTGGCGGCTCGTGGGAACGAGCGCGGTCTTCGAAGAGCTCCAGGATGCCGACCACGACGGCACCTACGAGACGGTGAGCCCCACGGACGAGCTCGCGACACTGACCTACGACGGCACCGGCTGGCAGCTGCGCGCCCTCGACGGCACGGTCATCGACTACAACGCCGACGGCACGTTCGCGGACAGGAAGGACCGTTTCGGCAACGCCTACACCGCGACCTACGCCTCCGGGCAGCTCGTGCGGGTCGACTTCCCGGACGGGCGCTTCGAGACCTACACCTACTCCGCCAACCCCGGCAAGCTCCACGAGATAGTCCAGCATGGCGTCGGCGACCTCGAGACCCACACCTGGACCTACACCTGGACGGGCGACCGGCTGCAGCGGGTGGAGTACCCCGATGACACGGCGCGGGAGTTTTTCTACACCGACTCCGCGCACCCCGACTTCGTCACCGAGATGGACCTCGTGGGCAGCGACGGGACGAGCCGGCGGGTCGAGGCGGCGTGGGCCTACACGCCGGAGGGCCGGCTCGACCGCGCCTGGGCCGGTGCCGCGAGCGACACCGACCCCGACGCGACCGCGCACTACGCATGGAGCTACGACGACCCGCTGCACCCGGCGGCGGTGACGGTGACCGACCCCTACGGCGTGGCGGCGACCTACACGCTCGGCTATGACAGCGATGACGTCAAGCCGCGGCTCGAGCGGATCGACGGCGACTGCCCGAGCTGCGGCGGGCCCAACCGCACCTACGAGTACGACACCCCGGGCCGGCCGCTGCTGGCGAGCGCGATGGCCGATGCCCTGGGCCACCGCACGGAGCTCACCCACAACGCGGGCGGCATGCTGGAGGATCGCCTGGAGGCGGTCGGCGTGAGCGGGCAGCAGCGGCTCACCCACTTCGAGTACGACCCGACCTTCCCGGGCCTCGCGGTCCTGGAGGAGCGGCCGTCGGCCTCGGGCGTGGGCTCGCGCATGACGGCGTGGAGCTACGACGCGACGAGCGGCGTGCTCCTGCAGCGGACCGTGAGCGGCAGCGAGGCCACCTACGACGCCGAGGGCGACGGCACGCCGGAGGGCGCCTTCACGCTCAGCACGGTGTACTCGGGCCACAACGCGGCGGGACAACCTGGCTCCATCGACCCACCGGGCTTCGACGGCGGCCCGAGCAACGCCCTCACATTCACCTACGACGTCCCGGGTCGCAACGGGCTCTTGCCGGACCAGCGAATCGATCCGCTGGTGGGCGCGACGAGCTTCGCCTACGACGCCTTCAACCGCCGGATCGCGATGACCGACCCCAACGGGCTGACCACCGAGACGCAGTACGACGCGCTCGACCGGGTCCGCTTCGTGATCCGGCGCGCCGGCACGCTGGGGGTAGCCTTCGAGCTCGGCGACGCGGTGCAAAGTGGCGACCTGGCCACGGAGTACCGTTACGACGCCCTCGGCGACCTGGCGCTCGTCGTCCACCTGCCGAAGGGGGACGCGGTGGCCTACGCGCGGGACCCGTCGGGCCGGGTGACCGCGGTCGAGCGCAAGGCCGACGACCAGGCGACGACCCACGACGAGGGCGCCTTCTACACGCTCGACGACTACGGCCAGCGGACGAGGGTGGACGAGCGGCGCTACGACGGGTCGCTCTGGGAGACCAAGAAGTCGACCGTCTACGCCTACACCTCTCGCTGCCACCTCGACAAAGTGATCCACGACCCCGATGCCCTACCCGCAGCGCAGGTGGTCACCGAGTATCGTTACGACTGCGACGACAATCTCGAGAAGGTCTGGGACGCCAACCACCCGTCGGCGAGCGCGGCACCCACGCAGGTATACCGCTACGACGCCCTCGAGCGCCTCGTCGAGGTACGCGAGCCGTGGGACGTGGGAGCCGACTGCACTGCAGACCCGGCGCCGTCGGGGTGCGCAGTGACGAGCTACGGCTACGACGTGCAGGACCACCTCGCCTCGGTCACCGACGCCGAGGGCAACGGGACGACCTACACGACGGGCGACCGCGACCTGCTGACCGGCTCGAGCTCGCCCGCCTCGGGCGCACCGCCGGCCCTCACGATCTACCGCTACGGCGACAGCGGGGCGCTCGTCGAGACCCACGATCCGCGCGGCATCGTCGAGACGCGGGAGATCGACGCGCTCGACCGGGTGACGGCGCTGCACTATCCCGACGAATCGCTCGACGTCGCCTACACCTACGACGCGGCGGGCACGTGCCCGCCCGGCGCGCCGGCGGGGCGGCTGAGCTCGGTGCGCCGCGGGGACACGACGGTCGAGCACTGCTACGATGCCTTCGGCCGCATGACACGCGACGGCAGCCTCGGCTACGGCTTCGACGCCAACGGAGACCGCACCAGCGTGACCTACGCTGATGGCGCCGTGGCCACCTACGCCTTCGACTTCGCGGGGCGGGAGAGCGGGCTCTCGGTCGATCCCGGCGGCGGTGCGGTGCCGGTGGCGACGGGAGCGAGCTACCTGCCCTCGGGGCCGCTCTCGGGGCTCACCCTGGGCAACGGCCTGGTGGAGAACCGGCCCTACACGGCGCGGTACTTCCCCGACCGGATCGAGGTGACCGCCGGGCCAACTCCCGTCTTCCGCTGGCTCTACTCCGAGGACGGCGTGGGCAACGTGCTGTCCATCGATGACGACCTCGACGCTGCGAACGACCGCGCCTTCGGCTACCGCGACCCGCAGTACTTCCTGACCTCGGCCTCGGGCCCCTGGGCGGGCCCGCTCGGCTGGAGCTACGACCGCATCGGCAACCGGCTCAGCGAGACCCGCGGCGCGAGCACCGACACCTACGCCTACACCGGCGACGGACATACACCAGTGCTCGACCACGTGACGCTCGGCGGCCTGGGCACCCGCAGCTACGGTTTCGATTCCGCGGGCAACCTCGAGGAGGTCGACGCCGCGGGCAACCTCCTCGCCTTCACGACCGACGACGGCGGCCGCGTCGTCGCGGGTCGAGCGCGAGCTGGGCTCCACGGTCACGATGAGCTACGACGGCCGCGGGTTCCTGGAGCGCGCCGCCGAGGCGGCGCTCTTCGCCGACGGCTTCGAGAGCGGGGATACGGGCTGCTGGGGCGATGCTGAAGGGGGAGGTGGCGGCAGCTGCCCGTCGCCGCAGACCGGCCACAGCGTGCGGCCTACCTACGACTCAGGTGGCCGGCTCTACGCCCGCACCGTCGCTACGCCGACCGAGGCGACGACGGACGTCCTCTACTTCGCCGGCCGGCCGGTGGCCACGCTCGCGGCGGGCGTCCTCACCTACCTGACGACCGATCACCTCGGCACGCCGGTGTTCGCCACCGACGCCGCCGGCGCCGAGGTCTGGCAGGGAGGCTTCGAACCGTTCGGCGGAGATTGGCAGGCCGGAAGCGCGGGAGGAGCGAGCGAGAACGGCGTCTTCCTGCGGCTGCCCGGGCAGTGGGTGGATCCGAGCTGGGAGGACGCCACGCTCGGGGTGGGGCTGAGCTTCAACGTGAACAGATGGTACGAACCGCAGACCGGTAGGTACACGCAGCCCGATCCGATTCCTACGGAACGAGCCATTCGACCGTACCTATACGCGAGGAATCAGCCGGTTCGCCACTTCGACGTCCTTGGCTTGGCACCGTGCGGCCCTAAGCCGTCTAGACCGGACTTCCCAGAGTGCTTCGCGTTTTGCAACGCGGAAAAGGAATACCGCCTTTGCGCGCTGGAGAATTCCCTCCCGGGGGCAGCAGTTGCGGAAATCATCATTGCAATTGGAACGGGCTATCTTGCGGTGCCGGAATTCGGTCCCGTTGGCGGCTGCGCCGTGGGTGGGACCGTTTTCTTCATCGAGGTTCTTGGGGATTTCGCGGCACACCGTTTCGCAAAGGGGGCCATCGAATATGAGTACAGAACCTGCGTTCAGAGATGCCGGTTCTCCCGAGAGGCCTGTGTTCGGCCGCCACTTGACAATCCGGAAAATGGCTCGTGCTCTCCAGGTTGAGGGCCTCCAACGTGCGGAGTAGCTCGACCGGGTTGCTGCTGGCCGCGACGATCGCGCTAGTGCGCAGCCGTGTCTCTTGGGTCATCGTGAGTCTCACGGCCTTGTCTGGCTATTTATTGCTTTGCTATCCAGAGCTGAGGAGCGCGAAGGAGCCACCGGCTTGGCTTCCATATTGGAGACTCGTCGGAATCAAAACCTGGGAGTATTGCGGGGCGGTGATGTTTGTGCACGGCGCGATTCCACTCGCCGTACTCTGGGTGGCTTTCTTGATCCGAGAACGTGGACGCGCGAGTGCGCGGACGCAATCGTAGCGATGCTGCACCGGCGCACAGGGAGGTGCCGTCTTCGTAGAGCCACGTGCATGTGAATGCAGGTGAGCTCGCCGCGGGGCTCCAGTCGCGGGTATTGGCGCGCGGTGACGAGGTGCCAGCCGATCAGTCAGCTGCGAACAACTCCCCTTGCTGCTTCTTTGCCTTCTTCTTCGGCCACCGGAGCCCGACGATGCTGAAATCAGTCGGGTTGGGGTCTCCATCTAACCCGAGTCAACGGCCCGCGGGGCTCTCCACGGCCTGTTCGCCGCTGGGCGGGCCTCAGCCGCTCTTGGCGAGGAAGGCGTCGATGGTGCGCAGGAGGGCATCTTGGTCGCGCTTTGGGAGGCGCTCGAGGGCCTGCAGCCGGCGCTGCAGGCGGCGGGAATGCGGCTTGCCGTTGGGCCGCGGCCGTGCCGCCAACGGAGACCGCACCAGCGTGACCTACGCTGATGGCGTCGTGGCCACCTACGCCTTCGACTTCGCGGGGCGGGAGAGCGGGCTCTCGGTCGATCCCGGCGGCGGTGCGCTGCCGGTGGCGACGGGAGCGAGCTACCTGCCCTCTGGGCCGCTGTCGGGGCTCACCCTGGGCAACGGTCTGGTGGAGAACCGGCCCTACACGGCGCGGTACTTCCCCGACCGGATCGAGGTCACCGCCGGGCCAACTCCCGTCTTCCGCTGGCTCTACTCCGAGGACGACGTGGGCAACGTGCTGTCCATCGATGACGACCTCGACGCTGCGAACGACCGCGCCTTCGGCTATCGCGACCCGCAGTACTTCCTGACCTCGGCCTCGGGCCCCTGGGCGGGCCCGCTCGGCTGGAGCTACGACCGCATCGGCAACTGGCTCAGCGAGACCCGCGGCGCGAGCACCGACACCTACGCCTACACCGGCGACGGACATACACCAGTGCTCGACCACGTGACGCTCGGCGGCCTGGGCACCCGCAGCTACGGTTTCGATTCCGCGGGCAACCTCGAGGAGGTCGACGCCGCGGGCAACCTCCTCGCCTTCACGACCGACGACAGCGGCCGCCTCTCGCGGGTCGAGCGCGCGAGCTGGGCTCCACGGTCACGATGAGCTACGACGGCCGCGGGTTCCTGGCGCGCGCCGCCGAGGCGGCGCTCTTCGCCGATGGCTTCGAGAGCGGCGACACCGGCTGCTGGGGCGACGCGGAAGGTGCAGGAGGCGGAGGCAGCTGCCCGTCGCCGCAGGTGGGGCACAGCGTGCGGCCTACCTACGACTCGGGCGGGCGGCTGCTACGCCCGCACCGTCGCTACGCCGACCGAGGCGACGACGGACGTCCTCTACTTCGCCGGCCGGCCGGTGGCCACACTCGCGGCGGGCGTCCTCACCTACCTGACGACCGATCACCTCGGCACGCCAGTGTTCGCCACCGACGCCGCCGGCGCCGAGGTCTGGCAGGGAGGCTTCGAGCCGTTCGGCAGAGATTGGCAGGCCGGAAGCGCGGGAGGAGCGAGCGAGAACGGCGTCTTCCTGCGGCTGCCCGGGCAGTGGGTGGATCCGAGCTGGGAGGACGCCACGCTCGGGGTGGGGCTGAGCTTCAACGTGAACCGCTGGTATGAGCCACAGACTGGAAGGTACTCCCAGCCCGACCCTCTCGTACAACGATCTGCGCGACCGCCACGCGTCAGCTTTGCGTCGGTTACCGCTCCAATCTGCCTTGGGATCGGGCTGGTGGCTGTCGTTGCTTGTCGGCCGGTAGATGCTCAGGAAGGGGAAACGATTCACGCGGTCGGTGGTGTCCATCAATCCATCGAATGGAGTGGGCGAGACGGAGCGGGTCAGGGCCTGGAGTTCCTCGATCGCACAAGGGGTGCAAGTGCACACCGTTTGTTGCTCGTGTCACCGAGCGGAACAGCGCTAGTCCTGTCATCGTCCCAGAATGCCGCTACCGGGATTGAGCGGTTTCGAGTGGCGGATGACACCACAGGGTGGTGGCTGGAGGTGAGGAAGGAGCTCGCTGTCGAGGACGAGGACCTAAACTTAGACGCGCTGCTCTTTATGGATTGGACTGCCACAAAATGGAGCGCAGTCTTGGAGTCGAGCGGGGCTACGGTCGTGCGGATCGACGGGAGGTCTCTCACGCCGCACCGCGGGTTGGAAGCGGCACTACTCGGTGCTCTTCGAGCGGAGAGGCGTCTCGATGAGGTGAAGCGCGCTGTTCCCAGGGGGGTGGTTGACTCGCTGCGATTCCTCAATTGCCTTTCGAACACGGACGTAGCACGCGAACGCGAAGCCATCGGCGGCGGAGTATTCAGGCCCCCTATAGAGCTCCTTCTGCTGCTTTTTGGGGAGGAGACGAAACCAGACGCAACATGGCGCTTCGCTGTTGGCCACTTGTGGAAGGGCACGACGGTTCGGGATCCCGCTCTGATTGGCTTCACGGGTGGGTTCCGCTCGATTTCACCCGAGGACCCGCTGCAGGAATTCGGGATCGACGCGGGCCCGAGAGCGGGTTCGGCGGCGCCGGGGTCGAAGCCGTAGGCGCTCGAACATCGACCGATGTGGGTATAGCTTCCGACCGTAGACGTCAGGGAGTCGGTGTCGGGCGTTGGCGTCGGGCTGACTCGATCACATCGCTGGTACGAACCGCTGAGCCAGGTGCGGTCGGCGGCGGTCAGTTGTACTCAGCTCCCCAGTCGAGGCGGCACGAGGCATCATGCCCGCAACAGAGGCTGGGGCCTACACGGTCACCAGCGCCTCGGCCGCCCGCCCGACGCAGGTGTAGACGAAGCCGCGCTCCTTCATCTTCACCGGGTCGTAGAGGTTGCGCAGGTCGACGATCACCGGGCTCGCCAGCTGACCGTGCAGGCGGTCGAGGTCGAGCAGGCGGAACTCGTTCCACTCGGTGGCGAGCACCAGTGCCTCGGCGCCGGCGGCGGCGGCGTAGGAGTCCTCGCAGTAGGTGACGCTGGCGGGCAGCGCCTGGCGCGCGTTCTCCATCGAGGCGGGATCGAAGGCGCGCACGCTGGCACCGCGCTCGAGCAGGCCGCGCACGACGGTCATCGCCGGTGACTCGCGGATGTCGTCGGTGCCGCCCTTGAAGGAGAGCCCGAGCACCGCCACCGTGCGGCCGACCACCTCGCCTCCCAGCGCCTCGAGCACCTTGTCGACGGCGCGTCGCTGCATGCGCGCGTTGACTGCCACCACCGCCTCGACGATCTCGAAGCGCATCGAGGCCGTGCGGGCGATCTCGAGCAGCGCCTCGGTGTCCTTGGGGAAGCAGGAGCCGCCGTAGCCCGGTCCGGGGTGGAGGAACTGCGGGCCGATGCGGTCGTCGAGGCCCATGCCGCGGGCGACCTGCAGCACGTCGGCGCCACAGCGCTCGCAGAGCGCGGCGACCTCGTTGATGAAGGTGATCTTGGTGGCGAGGAAGGCGTTGGAGGCGTACTTGATGAGCTCGGAGGTCTCGACGTTGGTGACCACGAAGGGGACCTCGAGCACGTCGAGCGGCGAGTAGACCTCCTTCATGATCGCCACCGCCCGTGCCTCGCGGGCGCCGATCACCACGCGATCGGGATTCATGAAGTCCTCGATCGCCGACCCCTCGCGCAGGAACTCGGGGTTGGAGACCACCGAGAACGGCACCTTGCCGCCGGTGCGCTCGCGCAAGATCTTCTCGATCAGCGCGCCGGTGCCGACCGGCACCGTCGACTTGGTGACCACCACCTTGTAGCCCTTCATGTGGTCGGCGATGGCCTCCGCCACCTGCACGACGTAGGAGAGGTCGGCCGAGCCGTCCTCGCGCGGCGGGGTGCCGACGGCGATGAACACCGCCAGCGCCTGGTGCACGGCCCCCGGCAGCTCGGTGGTGAAGTGCAGGCGGCCGGCCTCGATGTTGCGCGCCACCAGGGCGTCGAGGCCGGGCTCGTAGATCGGCATCTCGCCGCGCTGCAGCATCTCGATCTTCTGGGCGACCTTGTCGACGCAGGTCACCTCCATGCCGAAGTCGGCCAGGCAGGCCCCGGTGACGAGGCCGACGTAGCCGGTACCGACGACGCAGATCTTCATGGCGTGCGGGCTCCCTGGTCAGTCCACTGGTGCGAGGTGTCGTTTGGGTGTGGGTGGCTGGCCGGTGTGGCGGTCCCGTCGGTGCCGCCGCAGCCCGCCTAGACGGCGCGCACGCGCACGGTGCGGCCGACGTAGTCGAGCATCTGCCGCAGCTGGTCGTAGTCGGGGTGGCGCAGGCGCATCCAGGCGTTCGCCATGTATCCGGCCTCCACCGGCTGGGTGGGGGTTCCCGGCGCGGGGAAGTGCGAGTCGAGGATGTGCTCGCCGAGCTCGCGCTGCACCTTGTCGAGCCCCTCGTAGGCGGCGATGCGGCCGTCGTGGTCGGGCCGCAGGTTGATCATGCCGGCGGCGAAGCGGCGGCTCAGCCGCTGCGCGGGCTGGCCGTGGACGAGCAGGTTGCCCCACTCGCGGTAGATGTCGAAGTCGTTGGCGGCGGCGTAGAGGTCCCAGACGCCGACACCGGGGGGGCGGCACCCGATCTCCGAGAACTTGAGCCCCCTGGGGCCGAAGAACCACTCCATGTGGGTGGCGGAGGTGCCGATGCCGAGCGCCTGCAGCACCCGCTCGCCCATCTCGCCGAGCTCGGCGTACCCCTCGGCGTCGGTGCGGTTGGTGGTGAGCAGGATGGGGGAGATCCAGCGCGTGCGCATCGCCTCGAGCACGTTGGGGTAGTAGTGCGAGATGAAGTGATGGACGACGTGGCCACCCACCGCCAGGGTGTCGAAGAACCCCTCGTGCCCCTCGATGAACTCCTCGATAGCCACCGCGTGCCCCTGCTCGAGGCCGCTCTCGCGGATCACCGACTGCAGCTGCCCCTCGTCGGCGACGCGCCAGGTGCCGGCGGCGCCGGCGGCGCTGCGCGGCTTGACGATGAGCGGGAAGCCGACCCGGCGCGCGAAGGCCCACGCCTCGTCGCCGGTGGCGGCGCCGGTGGACTGCGCGGTGGGGATCCCCGCTCCGCGCAGCGCCTCCTTCATCGCCGGCTTGTCGCGGCACAGCCAGGCCGTCTGCACCGAGGTGCCGGGGATGCCGCACGCCTCGCGCACCTTGGCGGCGGTCATGATGTGGGCCTCGACGGTGGCCTCGAGACGGTCCACCCAGCCGCGCTGCTGCACCCGGCGGACGGCATCGTAGAGCCGCCCTTCGTCGCAGACGTTGGGAACCTGCTCGTAACCCGCGAGCCAGCGGTGGAGGTCCTGCCCGAGCGCCTCCGCCGGCGCCTCGCCGATGCCGGTGACATGGGCTCCCGCCTCCACCAGGCCGCGCACGAACTGGCGCTGGTTGTTGGGGAACCGCGGCTCGACGAAGATGACGTGCATGGGAGCTGGCGCGCCCGGGGCAAGGTGGCGCCGCTCGCCCCGCCTCGCCCGGCTACAGTGATGGGGGCTGATGCTAGCAGAAGGGGAGCGCCCGCCGGCAGCGGCTCGGCGCGCCCGGGGTGGGGTGCTCACCGCCCCCGGGCGCGGCCCTCAGTCGCGCAGGACCAGCTCGCCGGCGCCGAGATGGGCGTGAACGCGGAGGCTGCCCGCGCCCTCGCGGGCGAAGGAGCGGAAGAGCCCGCCCGTCTCGACGTCGAAGCCTGGGGCGGAGAGGTCGCCGCTGAGCACCGACCCGTCGACGTGCCCGTACTGCGCGGGGTCGCCGAGCTCGAGGGCGATGTCCCCGGCGTGCACCTCGACGTCCTTGTCGCCGACCACTCCCAGCACGGCGAGCTCGCCGAACGGCATGCGCAGCTCGAGGGCGGTCTGGCGCGGGATCTCGATGACGATGCGCAGCCCGTTCTTGGGCCCACCGTCGATGCTGAGCCGCGCGGCCGCCGCACGGGTTCGCGTCAAGCGCACCCGCACCTCGTCGCGGCGCGACGCGCTGGCGCCCTCGAAACGCACCGCGATGCGATCGCGATCGCTGCCCTCGACACGCACGTCTCCCGAACGCACCTGGATGCGCAGGCTGCCGCCGGAGGAGAAGTCGGCGGCGAAGTCGCCGCGCGCCGTCTCGGCGGCGGCGGGGGGTGCGAGGGCCAGCGCCGTCACGCTGGCGGCGAGGACGGCGATGCGGAGCGAGATCCTGGGTTTCATCGAGGCCTCCTGCGAGCCGGCGTCGGAGTCTCTGATCGGGGCAACGCCAACGGCGAGCGCCGGGGTGTTGTCGGATACTACGGGGGCGCGGTTGCGAGGTTTCGCCTTGGCGAGGTTTCGCCTCGACCCGCGGTGGAAGCTGTGCGGGTGCCCGCGCGCTCCCGCCGGCGCCGGCGCGGCGGTCGTCTCAGGGTTGCGAGCGGCCCCGACGCCCCCCGGGGAGGCGAGCCCGGGAGGATGGCGTAAGCTCGGGCGCCCGGAGCCAGGGCGGGGCCTCGCGCTCCGCGTCCTCCGGGCCCTCGCGATGGAGGCCCGTCCCCAAGACACCGATGCGCCCGTGGTGGCCGGCCCCGCCCACGGCGGCGAAGGCACGGCAGAGCGCACCGTCACCCTGCTCGGCCCGCAGCGGCTCACCCCCACCCTCGTCCACGCCGTGCGCGGTGGCGGCGTCGAGGGAGAGGTGGCGGTGGTCACCGCCGGCTGGCAGGAGCGCGAGGCGGAGGTCGACGAGCTGCGCGAGCACCTCGGTGGCGGCGTCGTGAACCTGCGTCTCTACGCCCGCGCCGAGGAGGTCTTCCGCCGCGACCGCACCCTCGCTCGCGCCCACCGCCAGCGCCAGGAGCGGCTGCGGCGCATGCAGGAGCTCTACCGCCTGCGTCTCGCTCACGCCATGGAGGCGGCGCGGCAGCTGCTCACCCGCCGCGGCGACCCCGAGGTGGTCAACCCCGAGCGCGAGTCCGCGATCGCCGCCATCCGCGAGCTCGACCGCGTCCACCTCGAGCGGGTGCGCGCCGTCCACCAGGCGCTCGAGGCCGAGCTGCGGCCGTTCGCCCGCGCCGCCGTCGCCCGCCAGCGCGACGAGCTCGGCGAGCTGCTCGCCGGCTGCGCCGCCTTCGCCGTCGCCGGCGGCCACGTGGCGCTCTTGCTCAACCGACTGCGCCTCTTCGGCCTCGCCGAGCTGGTGGGAGACAGGCCGGTGTTCGCCTGGTCGGGCGGCGCCATGGTGCTCGGCGAGCGGCTGGTGCTGTTTCACGACGACCCGCCCCAGGGCCCCGGCAACGCCGAGGTGCTGGAGGCCGGGATCGGTCTGTTCAGCGGCCTGCTGCCGCTGCCGCACGCGCGGCGCCGGCTGAGGCTCGACGATCGCCTGCGGGTCGGCCTCTTCGCCCGCCGCTTCGGCGACCTCGACTGCGTGGCGTTGGACGACGGCGCCATCCTGCGCCGGGAGGAGGGACGATGGACACCGGTGGGCGACGCCGGGGCGCGGCGGCTGCTGCCCGACGGCCACGTCGAGGAGCTCGCCGCCTGAGCCGCACCAGTGCCTCGAAGGGCCTGGCCATCCACGACCTGCTGGTCGCCTCGCCGCCGAGCGCGGAGACGATCCAGCAGTTCGTGGCGGCGCACCGCTTCCCGCTCGTCGAGGGCAGCGCCACCACCTTCCTCTACCGCGGCGCCGCCGACAAGGTGCGCCTGCGCCACTTCATCTACGGCCTCCCCTCCTCGCGGCCGATGAAGCGGGTGGACGGTACCGATCTCTGGTACCTCGTCGAGGACGTGCCGCCGGGCTCGCGCCTCGAGTACAAGCTCGAGGTGGTGCACGGCGACGACCGGCACTGGATCCTCGACCCGCTCAACCCGCTCACCGCCCGCGACCCCTTCGGCGCCAACTCCGTCCTCCAGGCCGCCGGCTACGAGACGCCCGAGTGGGCGGTGGAGGACGCCGACGCGCGCCCCGGGCGACTCGAGTCGGTGCGGGTGCCCAGCCGCGCCTTCGGCGGCGAGCGCGAGGTGGTGCTCTACCTGCCGGCGCGCATGCGGCCGACGCGCCAGCTCGCCCTCGTCGTCGCCCACGACGGCCTCGACTACGTCCGCTACGCGAGCCTCAAGACGGTGCTCGACAACCTCATCCATCGCCTCGAGATCCCGCAGCTGTTGGTGGCGCTCACTCAGTCGCCCGACCGCCTGCGCGAGTACGCCGGCGACCGCAGCCACGGGCGTTTCCTCACCGAGGACCTGGTGCCCTTCCTCGAGGAGCGCTTCCCGCTGCAGCGTAGCCCCGCCGGCCGCTGCCTGATGGGGGCGAGCTTCGGCGCCGTCGCCTCGCTGTCGACGGCCTGGTACCACCCCGGCTTCTACGGCCGCCTGCTGCTGCAGTCGGGCTCCTTCGCCTTCACCGACATCGGCGAGAGCGAGCGCGGCCCCGCCTTCAAACCGGTGGTGGACTTCGTCAACGCCTTCCGCGCCGCGCCCGGCAAGCCGGTGGAGAAGATCTTCGTCTCCTGCGGCGTCTACGAGTCGCTCATCTACGAGAATCGCTCCCTGGTGCCGCTGCTGCAGAAGACCGGCATGGAGGTGCGCTTCGTCGAGGCGCGCGACGGCCACAACTGGGAGAACTGGCGCGACCGCCTCCGCGAGGGGCTGTCGTGGCTGTTCCCGGGGCCGCTGTGGATGGTGTACGAGTAGGGGCAGTCGCGGTCGACGTCGGCGGCGAGGCGAGCCGCGGGGCGACGAGCCGCGTCGGGCCTCACCGTGCCAGTCCGCGCGTCGAGCCCGCCGGCCTCACTGATGGCCGCGCAGCCACTCGTCGATCTCGGCGAGGGTGAGCCCGCCGGCACGGAGGTCGGGGTGCGCCGCGACCCGGGCGCGAACCTGCGTGGCGAGGGCGACGGCCTGGGCCGGGTCGCCGCCATCGGCGGCCTCGGCGCGGGCGAGGGCGAACTGCGCCTCGGCGACGCTGAACGGGCCGGTGCCGTGCATCTCGATCAGCGGCACCAGCGCCTCGAGCTCGAGGCGAGCGGTGTGGGCGTCGCCTGCCGCCAGGCGATCGATTGCCAGGCCGCTGCGCCGATCGAGGGTGTCGGGATGCTCGGCGCCCAGCGCCCGTGTCGAGATCGCCACCGCCCGCTCGTCGGCGGCCATCGCCTCTCGCGGGTGGCCGAGCGCGAGCTCGAGACCGCCGATGTTCGTCAATGACAGCGCGACCTCCGGGTGGTCCCGCCCCAGCACCCGCTCGCGGATGGCGAGCACGTCGCGGTGCAGGGCGAGGGCGCCGGCGAGGTCGCCCATGGCGCGCATCGAGTTGGCGGCATTGTTGAGCGCCATCGCCACGTAGGCGTGGTCGCGGCCGAAGGCCCGCTGGAGGATGGCCGCCGCCCGCTGGTAGTCGGCCAGCGCCTCGGCATGGCGGCCGAGCCCCGCCAGCGAGCCGCCGCGGTTGACCAGGCTCTCGGCGATCGACGGGTGGTCGTCGCCGTAGACCTGCCGGAGGATGGCCAGCGCGCGCTCGTGCAGCTCGAGGCCCTGCTGGAACCGCTGGCGCGAATCCTCGACGTTGGCGAGGGCGTCGATCGAGTTGGCCTCGCTTGCGGGGTTGCGCTTGGCGAGCCGCGACTTGACCGCGATCGCCTGCTCGAGGAAGCGATGTGCCAGGTCGTAGTGGCCGAGGTCGAGCTCGAGCGCGCCGAGGTTGTGGAGCCGAACGCCGATCGGGCGCATCCCTTCGTCGAGGGGGGGCCCGCCAGGGCCGGGAGGCTCGGTGAGGCCGCGGGCGGCGAGGTTCGTCGCCAGGAGCTCGCGCATGAGGGACTCGGCCTCCGCCAGCCGCCCGGTGGTGCGCATCAGGTTGGCGAGGCCGTTCTTCGCCTCCAGCGTCTCGGCAGCGGTGGGCCCGCGGGCGGCGCTCAGGATGGCGATGGCACTGCGGAACAACGGCTCGGCGCGCGCGAACTGGTTGCGGTCGAGCAGCACCGAGGCGAGATCGGAGGTCACCACGCCGTAGGCGGTGGGGTCGCTCGCCTCGAGCCGTCGGCGCAGCCGCAGGGCGCTCTCCAGCTCGCTCGTGGCCTGCTCGTAGAGGCCGAGGTTCTGGTAGACGCGGCCGATCG
Organism: Thermoanaerobaculia bacterium; assembly: GCA_963837455.1. Lineage (GTDB taxonomy): Bacteria > Acidobacteriota > Thermoanaerobaculia > Multivoradales > JAIOJS01 > DASYQD01. The sequence goes on from CAWINM010000002.1 coordinate 102,676, forward strand.
CGTGCAGCAGCCGCGCCTGGATCTCCGGCTTGCCGGCCAGCTCGCCGGCCACCCGCTGGGCGCCGCGGTCGAGGATCTCGCGCGCGGTGAGGCTGGCGCCCTCGCCGCTCTCCGGGTCGGCCACCTTGAAGGTGCCGACCAGGAAGTCGGTGACCGCGGTGGCGGCGTCGCGCTCGCGCTGCGCGGCATCCCGTTCGCGCTGGGCGGCGTCGCGTTGCCGGGCCGTCTCGGCGAGCTGGAGAGCCAGCAAGACGCCGAAGGTGGCGACCAACAGCACGAAGGCGACCGCCGCGGCAAAGGCCAGCCGGTGCCGCCGCACCAGCTTGCCGAGGCGGTAGCCGCGCGATCCCTTGCGGGCCTCGACCGGCAGGCCGGCGAGGAAGCGCTCGACGTCGGCGGAGAGCGCGCCCGCAGAGCCGTAGCGCTCGCCCGGCTCCTTGCGCATCGCCTTCATCACCACCGCGTCGAGATCGGCGTCGACGCGCCGATCGCGACCGGGGGTGGCGCGGGAGTCGCCGCTCGGCGCGCGGGGGATGGTGCTCGGCCGCGGCGGGTCGGTGTCGCAGATGGCGGCGGCGAGCGCCGCCGGGGAGGCGCTCGACTGCGGGTAGGGCGAGCGGCCGGTCAGCAGCTCGTAGAGCAGCACGCCGAGCGAGTAGACGTCGGTGGCGGTGGTGATGGCCTGGCCGCGCACCTGCTCGGGCGAGGCGTAGCGGGGGGTGAGCGGCGACTCGCCCTGGCGCGTCTCGAGCAGGCTCGCCGCGTCCTCGGGGTCGAGCAGCTTGGCGATCCCGAAGTCGAGCAGCTTGACCTCCCCGCCGGGATCGACGAGGACGTTGCTCGGCTTGAGGTCGCGGTGTACTACCAGGTTGCGGTGGGCGTACTCGACCGCCTCGCAGACGGCGACGAAGAGGCGCAGCCGCGCGGTGACCGACAGCTCGTGCTCCTCGCAGTAGATGTCGATCGGCACGCCGTCGACGTACTCCAGCACCAGGAAGGGCGCGCCGCCGGCCATCTCGCCACCGTCGAGCAGCCGCGCGATGTGCGGGTGCGAGAGACGGGCGAGGATCTGGCGCTCCTGCCGGAAGCGGGCGAGGGCGGCCGCCGAGGTGAAAGCGCCGAGGTTGAGCCGCTTGAGCGCCACGCGCTGGTCGTACTGTCCGTCGGCCCGTTCGGCAAGGTAGACCGAGCCGAAACCGCCCCGGCCGAGCTCGGAGACCAGCCGGTAGGAACGCTCGCCCGACACCGTTGCCCCGAGCGTCGACACCGCCTCGTCGAGGGTGGTGCGGGGCAGCGGCTCCAGTGCCGGCGCCGAGGCGGCGTCGAGGCGCAGCAGCTCCTCGACGGCGGCGCGCAGAGAGGCGTCTCCGGCGCAGCGGGTGTCGAGAAACCCCGGCCACTCGGCAGCTGGCAGCGCGAGCGCCTCCACCAGCAGCGCCTGCACCCGCCGGGCGCGGTCCAGGGGGTCATGCGTCGGCGGGTCGCTCATCGCTCGGTGGGCGCGTCCTCCCGCAGCAGCTCGCGGGCGAGGAGGGCCGGCGTCGCGCGCCACTCCCGCCGCACCGTGGAGAGCGAGAGGTCGAGCACGAGCGGATTGTACGCGCGCTGCGCTCTCACTTCGATGCAGTCGGTAATCTCCCTCGTAAGGTCGCCCTGCCAGGATCCCCCGCAAGCAGATCCAGTCGATGCAGTCGCTCGCACGGAGGGCAGACCCGTGGCCGCAAGTGGACGTCCGCTGAAGGATCCGGCTACCTCTCGAGGTTCCAGCGAGTCTCGCTCTGCCGCCAGCCGCGGCGGGCCCGCCACGGGCTGCGGGACGTTTCGCCGGGTCCGCGCCTACCCGCGCCTGTTCCGCGCCTTGTGCTGGGTCCCGCTGGTCGTCCTGCTCGGCGGCGCGATCGGCGTCTCGGCGGCCGCCGACGAGCCCCCCGGCTACAAGGTGATCGTGCACGCGTCGAACCCGATCGACGCGCTGTCGCGCGCGCAGCTGTCGCTCTACTTTCTCAGGAAGTCGCGCTCCTGGCCGTCGGGCCGCCCCATCGCCGCGGTCGATCTCGAGAAGGGCTCGCCTACCCGCGCTGCGTTCTCGCAGGACGTGCTCCACAAGTCGGTCGCCGAGGTGATCGCCTACTGGCGGCAGCAGATCTTCGCCGGGCGCGCCGTGCCCCCCGCCGAGAAACGTGGTGACGCCGAGGTGGTCGCCTTCGTGGAGGCCAACGAGGGGGCGATCGGCTACGTGTCGCCGAACGCCGCCATCGCCGCGGCCAAGATCGTGAAGGTCAGCGAATGATCGCCCTGGTGCAACGCGCGCCTAGGAGGAACCGGCCCATGTGTCGATCGCTCTGTTTCTTCGTGGCGCTGGTGCTGGCTCTGGGAGCCACCCCGCTGGTGGCGGCGCCGCCCGTGGACGGCGGCCAGGCAGCAACTGCCGGCGATGTGAAGCCGGCCACCAGCGCCGACCCGTCCGCGGAGAAGCCGGCAGGCGGCGACGCCTCGCAAGCGACCGAGGCACCCGCCGTGGAACGCGCCAAGCTCACCGAGGACATCACCGTCGAGGCCAAGCGCCTGAGCGAGGAGCTCGTCTACTCGGTCACCCGCGTGCCGGAGCGCACCTTCGAGACACCGCGCGCCGTGCAGGTCATCACCGCCGAGCAGATCCAGCGCAAGGCCGCCTTCGAGCTCAGCGACGTCCTGATGCAGGAGGCGGGCTTCTTCATCAGCCCGGCCGGCAACGGCGGCGGCTCGGTGATCGTCCGCGGCCTCGCCTCCCGCCAGGTGCTGGTGATGATCGACGGCGTCAAGCTCAACAACACCACCTGGCGGACGTTCAGCGACGTGAAGGAGCACTTCAACCTCATCGACCCGAGCGAGATCGAGCGCATCGAGATCGTCCGCGGCGTGGTCTCCGTGCTCGGCTCCGAGGCGCTGGGAGGGGTCGTCAACATCATCACCAAGAAGGGCCCGGAGGGCCCGCAGCGCTTCGGTGCCAGCGTCTCCACCCGCTACTCCAGCGCCGATCGCGGCGAGGCCCTGGCACTCCAGCTCAACGGCCAGGGCGAGCGGTACCGCTACATCGCCGGCGTCAACGGGCTGCAGACCAGCGACCTGACGATCGGCGGCGGCACCGAGCTGCCCAACACCGCCTACCGGCGCCGCGGCGGCCACGCCAGCGTCGACTTCTTCCCCACCACGGAGAAGACCCTGTCGCTGGGGTACCGGGCCTTCGAGCGAACGAACAAGTACCTCTCCTTCCTCGCCAGCCCGGCGATCGCCGACGGCGACATCGACCCGATGCGGATGCAGATGGCCACCCTGCGCTACTCCGACGTGATCAGCCGGCCATGGCAGGACTCGCTGACCGCCACCGCGTCCTGGAACCGGCAGGACGACGGGCGCAACTACGTCCTGCGCACCCCGCTCATCCACCGCTTCTTCGACAACTGCGACACCATGGTCGGATTGAACGTCGAGGCGGGGAAGTTCATCCATTCCCATCACCTCATCTACGGCGTCGACCACAGCCGCGAGCGAGTCGCCTCCTCGCTGCTGTCGCTGGTGGGCACGGCCGAGCTGCCGGTCCGCGGCCGCGGTGACTACCTCGACGGCGGCAGGTACGACGCCACCGCCATCTACCTCAATGACCAGCTCTCGTTGAGCAAATGGCTGACGATCACCGCCGGCGCCCGCTACGGCAGGTACGTCAGCAGCGGCAGCGAGGTGGTGCCGGCGATCGGCCCCTTCGACGCCGCCTCGACCAAGAGCAACGTCACCAGCTCCCTCAACGTGGTCGTTCACGCCACCGACAACCTCAACTTCGTCGGCAACTACGTGCGCGGCTACCGGCCGCCGAACATGCACGACATGACCTCGGCGGCGGTGACCACCGCCACCGCCTCCATCCCCGACGCCGACCTCGAGGCGGAGCGCATGAACAGCTTCGAAGCCGGCCTCAAGTACGACTCGGGCTGGCTGTACGGCTCGGCGTTCTACTACGACAACGACCTCTCGAACCTGCTGGTCAACGGCCCCGGCCTGTACAAGGGCCTGAGCTTCCTCGATCTCAACGACGACGGCCAACGGCAGCCGCTCGAGCCCCTGGTGCTGACCACCACCAACATCGGCAAGGCGACGGTCAAAGGCTACGAGCTCGACATCCGCTACATCCCGACCGCCAACCTCACGCTGTGGGGCAACTACGCGAACACCAAGGGCACCAACAACGACGCCCGCCAGAGCCTGTCGCGGATCCAGCCGCGGCTGGCCAACGTCGGCGCCCGGCTCGCCACCAACGGTGAGCACCGCGCCTGGGTCGAGGGCATCCTCACCTATGGCAGCGATTCGGTCGGCCCCACCGGCGACCACTTCCGGGGCTTCCACGTCTACACCCTGCGCGGCGGCACCAACCTCAATCGCCAGGTGTCGCTGACCGTCGCCGTCGAGAACGTGTTCGACACCCACTACCAGTTCGTGCCGAGCCAGTCGCTGATCCCCCAGCCGGGCCGGCAGGCGGTGCTGGTGACCGACGTGCACTTCTGAAACCGGCGTCGGCGAGCGGGCAGCCCTCCTGCTCGACGGAGGCTCCTAGCTCGCAGCGCCCGCCGCGGGCCCGCTGCCCGCCACGCCGAGCTCGATGGCGTGCCGCTCGCGCCCCAGCGCGATGACGATCGCCGCCAGGGCGAAGACGGTGACGGCGGTGAGCGCCATGGCGCTGGCGTAGGAGAAGCGCGCCGCGAAGACCGCCTCGACGTAGGCGATCGTGCCGGCCACCGCCACCCCGCACTGGTAGGCGAACCCGGGCAGGAAGCCGCGCACCGAGTCCGGCGCGAGCTCGTTGATGTGGGCGGGCACCACCCCCCAGGCCCCCTGCACCATGAACTGCAGGACGAAGGCGCCGAGCAGCAGCAGCGCCGTCGTCGGCGCGTAGGCCCACAGCGGAATGGCGACGATGGCCAAGAGCAGCGCGGTGACCATCGCCCGCCGCCGGCCCACCCGGTCCGAGTAGCGGCCGACCACCAGGCCGCCGAGGATGGCGCCGACGTTGTAGAAGATGGCGACGTAGGAGACCGTGCGCTCGCCGAAGCCGCGCTCGACCTTGAGGAAGGTCGGGTACATGTCCTGCGTGCCGTGGGAGACGAAGTTCATCATCGTCATCATGGCGAAGATGTAGAGGAAGATCCGCCAGTGCGAGACGATGGCGCGCCCCAGGTGCGACCAGCTCTCGCTCCGCGAGCGCTCCCAGACCTCCGACTCCCGCACCCCCATCCGCACGTAGACGGCGAGCAGCGCCGGCAGGCCGCCGATGAAGAACATCGGCCGCCAGCCCCAGTGCGGGAACACGAACAGGTAGCAGATCGCCGCCAGCAGGTAGCCGGCGGCGTAGCCCTCCTGCAGCAGGCCGGAGAGCACGCCGCGCAGCCGTGGCGGCGCCTTCTCCATGGCGAGCGAGGCGCCCACCCCCCACTCGCCACCCATGCCGATGCCGAACAGCATGCGCAGGACGAGGAACGACCCGTAGCTCGGGGCGAGGCCCGAGAGCACCTCGACCACCGAGAAGAACACCAGGTCGACCATCAGCGGCAGGCGGCGGCCGTAGCGATCGGCCACCAGCCCGAAGATCAGCGCCCCCACCGGGCGCATCGCCAGCGTCAGGCTGATCGCCAGCGCCATCTGCGCCTTGGTCTTGCCGAGCTCCTTGGCGATGTCGGTGAGGACGAAGACGACGAGGAAGAAGTCGAAGGCATCCAGCGTCCAGCCCAGGAAGCTGGCGATGACCGCGTGGACGTGGTCGGGGCGGGCGCGGGCGGTGGCCACTTGGGCGGGGAGTCTAGCGTGGCCTGAGATCCACGAGTGGGGAGCTGAGAAGTTCCTTCGCCGGTTCGCAGAAGAACGCACGTCCGCGCGAGACTCCTGCGACACCGACCCCGTCGCAGGTTTCCTCGAAGGGGGGAGAAAGGACGTTGCCGCAAGATTCGAGTGGGCTTGGGAGGGCGTCCGGTTCCACCCAGAACGTCATTTCGCCTCTAGCGAGACATTCTGAAGAGGAGGTTGACGGTCGCCTCTCCCAGACTGGAACCGTCGGCGACGTTCGTCACGTCGATATGCTCCGTTAACGCCCCTTCCATCTGCGTCGAGCTACCGGAGAGACTCAAATGACCGGAGAGGTGGTGGGCCTTCACGGAGAGACCGGGCCGACACTCCTCCAGGACGTAGTCTGGAACCGACCGCGTCTCGTCCGCGGTCAGCGTTGAGCTCCCCACCACCCCCGCGTAGGCGGCCTTGTCGTCGGAACCAGGAACCCTGATGTCGACCTCCAGTGTCACCATCGTTCCCGTCTGGTCGATCATGACGTCGTAGTCTCCGTGCGCTCCCTGGCGGCTGTTGAAGAAGTCTGCGAGACAGTTTCCCGCGGGCGAGGCGTCACGCACCTCCTCGTAGCCCGACCAGGTCCCGGCAACCTGGAGCGGCGAGGCGGGCGCCGTCGGAGAGCCTCCACTGCCCCCGCCACAGCCCACCAACAGGGCGATTGCGAGCCCCGCTCCGAGCTCTCGTGGAGCGTGGCCCGTTGTTGACGCTCGCCGGCGCTCGCCGGCGCCCGCTTGGCCCCCGCCGCCGCAGTAGGCCACGAGCATCGCCAGCATCGCCCCATGCAATGACAGTGTGAGATTGCGGAAACGGCTGTGATGAAGGGGTCTCTGGGCCATCGTCGATCTCCCGCCCGGCGAGGCTCTACGCCTGCACCATCCCCACCGTCTCCCACTCCATGGGTATGAGGGGGCCTCATCGGGAAATCCTTCTCCTGAGCGGAGCGTGCAGGTTGGGTGGCGCAAGAAGTGCGCCGCCGCAATCGTCGGTTGCGCCCCGCAACGGGCCGGATAGTTGCTGCCCCGGGGATAGGTGCCGGAAGGTGCGGGATAGGTGTCGATCACATTTCCGAGAAGAGGGGGCAGACGGCTAGCCCGGTGAGCTCAGCGGCGGTGCGAGAGGAGGAGGTGGCGGCCATCTCCTCAAAGGCGCTGCCGAATCGGCTACCCGCTTCGCTCCAGCGTATCTGCTCAACGGTTGGGCTCTAAGCCGCTGGAACGAGCGCGTGTACCGGACGTACCACCGCATCGCTGAGCAGCCTGAGCAGGGGCCGCCCGTTGAATTCGATATTGCCCCGGATGCCATTGGCCGACGTAGCGACGGAGTGGTCTTGCTCGTCTTTGAGCCTCCCGCTCTCGCGTGGCGGACGCGAGCGAATCAAGAATTGTTTGACCATGCGGTCGCCTTGGTAGGAGACGCGAGCCACCGGCCCGGCTTCCGGGACATCACCGTACGAGGCGGGAACTCGAGACTTGCTTGGGCCGAGCTGCGACCATCTGGCCGCACGCCCCTTTCGACGAACGTGTAGCAGCCGTGTTGCAGCGAGCTGCGCAGACCGAGAGGGGTCTGGGCCGAGAGGGGGAATCCCGGCGATTGCGGCCGTCTAGTCACAAGCGGGTAAGTTCTCGTGTCGCATTCCGGTGCTCCCGTGACGCTAGGGTAACCACGGAGATACATGCATGCGCGGAATTCTCGCGTCCTTGGCTTCGCTCACGCTCGTTACCTCAGTGGTTTGGGCCGCAGCGGCGTCGACTACGCCGGACGGCCCATCGCCGGCCCTGAAAGTGGTCAGCCGGTTCGTGCTACCTAGCGACCAACAGCTGGCCGACATCCGGTGGGCGGGCAAGAATTCCGCTTTTCTCGTCGATCTGCGAAGCGGTGTCCATGAGGTTCGCCTCGCTGACGGGCTTCCAAGAATACGGCAAGTGGTCCCTCCCGCGGCCTCGCTCAGACTGCCGATGTTTCGACGTGCTGCGATCTCCGACAAGTGGATTGTCGTCGGCCACCTTGGGAAGATCGCATGGAAGAGAGTTGATGAACCCGACGAAACAGGTTGGCGGGAAAAGAGAGCGCTCGGATTCTTCAATGATTTTGACATCCAGGGGGACCAACTGGTGATCCTGGGGTGGCCCCCGAGTGGCAAATACAAGGACGAGATCTACTCCAACGGCGGCATCGTCTGGCAAGCGGACCTCAACACGACCCTCGAGGAGTGGGGGGTGCTCTACGAGAGCCAGGAAGCTGCCAAGCAGGCCCAGGTGGACGACCTCGGCGGCTCGGAGTTTGCCCTAGGCTCGATTCGTTTCCTCAAGAAGGGCGGCTACGTCGTCCACCCGAGCTTCATTCCCGGTGTCTTTCAGCTCTCGAGCTCAGGGAGCGTAAAGCGCGCGTGGCGCCCCGAGGATCTTTGGGGCGAGGCGACACGATGGGGCGGAGGCGGTTTGGAGCCCAAGAACTTCAAGGCCTTCCTGGCAGCGGGCAACACCATCGACCAAGTCCTGGCCCTTCCCGAGGGGCCAGCCGTAGTTGTGCGCGTGCCGCATGGGGCATCGGCTCACTATCGGCTCGGCGTGCTTGGGGCCGAGACCCGTTGGTACGACATCCCAGACCTCAAAGTGAGCTCGCTCGGTCAACTGAGGGGCGATGCTGACGCCGGTGGTCGGATCGTGCTTGCAGGCGTTGCTAGGTCTGCGCACCCTTCGGCACAGGTGGCGGCTAGCGAGATAGTTGTCCTCTCGCTGCCGGAGTAGCGAGATCGACAACGACCCTGACGGCTAAGAGTCTTACGAAGGGGGGCAACATGCGGAGTCGCAAGATCAGCGGAACCTCGGGCTCGATCGTGCTGGCGGTAGCGTTGAGTATGTTTGCTTTGTCTGCCGGCCTTTGGGCGCAGCAACCCTGCGACTACACATCCGCAGGCTGTAGCCTCTTTCAGAGCGACATCCATGGCGGCCACATGAGCTACGACGGCTACTGTCGAACCGGGGTCAGCGCCTGCTGGGACTGCGAGTACACCTGTCCCATCTCGCCTGGTCCCGTCCAGTGCGCACTCGACGACATCGGGGGAATACGCTGCATCGAGATTCTGTAACGGGCCGAGCAGGTCACTCTGGAGCTACCCGGGCCGCGGCGGCACGGCAAACGGCCGGGCCCTAACTTCGCTCGCCTTCCCGCTCGGGCCGCTGAGTCCGGGCCGCGTCGGCGCGAACCCGTGCCGCTGGGTAACTCCACTCGTGCTCCGGTTCCTCGCCGAGGATGTCGCCGGCGGTTGAGAAGCGCGTGATTCTGGCGGTTTGAGCGCGCGCTGGGTCTTGCCAGCATCATCGTGGCGCGCGCAGCGCGCCCTCCGGGTCGGCGCGGTGTCGGGGAGAATGGGGGCGCCCGAAAAGGGCGCGGGGGACGGTACACGTCTTGGCAGACCCGTCCCCCGCTTCAGAGCCTGGAGCTGATGCTCCCGGCGCGGCCATCATCGCCGCATTGGAGGTCGGAGTCCAGGCCCGGGAGCACCGGCCCTGCGACTGGATTGTCGGCGCCTGCTTTGTGATGGCTGCCACCGCGCCGCCTACGTCTGCTCGTGGTGCGATCGAGGGCAGCGGTACTGCTCGCGGCGCTGTAGCCAGGCGGCGCGTCAGCGCAGTCGGCGCGAGGCGGGCCGGCGCTATCAGCGCAGCTTTCGCGGCCGGCTGATGCACTCGCAGCGGCAGGCCGCCTACCGCCGCCGCCGAGCCGGCGAGGCGCAGAAAGTGACGCATCAGGGTAGCCCGCAGGATGCGCGCTCTGGCAGCGTGGCAGCATGCGAGAGCCAACTGACCACACCATCCGCCACCGCAGCGCCGATCCCTTCGGGAGCCTCGCTGAGCTGCACCTTCTGCCGCCAGCCGTGCGGGCCGGTGTTGCGGCACGACTTTCTGCGCTGTCGCCGGCCGCGCTCACGGCGGTGGCGGCATGATTCCGCCGCGGTTGGTGACAGAGATCCGGCGGTTGGCCACCACGGAGGGCTGGCCGACGGGAAGGATCGCCCGCCAGCTCGAGGTGCACCACAGCACGGTGCGGCGTGTGCTGGGCCGCGCCGAGCAGGCCGACGGCGATGAGGGGCGCCGTCCTTCGATGCTCGACGGCTTCGTGCCCTGGCTGCGCGAGCAGCTCGGCCGCTTCCCGACGCTGCCGGCTTCTCAGCTCTACGAGATGGCCCGCCGGCGAGGCTACGCGGGTGGCGCCGACCACTTCCGCCACCGCCTCGCCGAGCTGGGCCTGCGGCCGCGCAAGGCGCCCGAGGCATTCTTCGAGCTGCGCACCCTGCCGGGCGAGCAGGCGCAGGTGGACTGGGCCGACTTCGGCGCTCGGCAGGTGGTGGGTGGCGTGCGGCGCCTCTTCGCCTTCGTCATGGTGCTGTCCTACTCGCGGCATCTCTTCGTGCGCTTCTTCTACGACGCACGGCTGCCGAGCTTCCTCGCCGGCCACGTCGAAGCCTTCACCGCATTTGGCGGCTGCGCCAGGGTCCTGCTCTACGACAATCTCAAGAGCGCGGTGCTCGAGCGCGTCGACCTCGGCATCCGCTTCCATCCCCGTCTGCTCGAGCTCGCCGATGCCTACGGCTACGAGCCGCGGCCGGTGGCGCCCGGGCGCGGCAACGAGAAGGGAAGGGTCGAGCGCTCGATCCGGTACCTGAGGAGCGCCTTCTTTCCGCTGCGCGCTCACCTCTCCCTCGACGCCCTCAATGCAGAGGCCCGCCGCTGGTGTCAGGAAGTGGCTGGCTACCGAGGCTGGCCGCAGGACCGTCGGCGCATCGTCGAGCAGGCCTTCCGGGAGGAGCAGCCACTGCTCTTGCCGCTGCCACCGTCGCCGTTTGCGTGCCACGAGACGGTCGTCGTCACCGCTCGCCGCACTCTGTACATCGCCTTCGACGCCAATCGCTACTCGATCCCGCACGACCGCATCGACCGCACCCTCACCGTGCTGGCGGATCTGCAAACCGTCCGCATCTTCGATCGGGAAGTCGAGATCGCCAGCCACCGCCGCTGCTGGGACAAGGGGCAGCTGATCGAGACCGAGGAACACCTCGCCGAGCTGCGCCGCGCCAAGAAGAGAGCACGCCTACATCGCGGCCAGGACCGCCTGCTGCGCACCGTCCCTGCCGCCCAGCCGCTGCTGGTGGCTCTCGCCAAGCGCCAGCATCACCTTGCGTCCGCCGTCGCTGCGCTGCTGCGGCTGCTCGACGAGCACGGCCGCGACGAGCTGACCGTCGCCATCACCGAGGCGCTCGCCGCCGGCTCGCCGCACCCCGACACCGTGCGGCTCGTCCTCGACCGCCGGCGGGCCCAGCGTGGGCAGCCGCCGCCGCTGCCCGTGGCGCTCCCCGACGATCCGCGCGTGCGCGATCTCGTCGTCAACCCGCACCCTCTCGCCGACTACGACCCGGAGGATGAGACGTGAGCGACCTCGAACGCCAAGCCCGCGACCTCAAGCTGCATGGGCTGCTGTCCCACTGGCAGGAAGTCCAGCATGAGCCTTGGCTCACCCAGCTGCTCGCCTGGGAGCACGAGGAGCGCGCTCGCCGCGGGCTCGAGCGTCGCCTCAGACGCGCCCGCCTGGGCGCCTTCAAGCCCCTCGCCGACTTCGACTGGAGCTGGCCGAAGAAGATCGATCGCACGCAGATCGAGGACCTCTTCTCGCTCGACTGGCTGCGCGCGGCCACCAACGTCGTGCTCGTCGGCACCAACGGCCTGGGCAAGACTCTGATCGCCAAGAACCTCGCCCATCAGGCCGTGCTCGCCGGCGTCACCGTGCGCTTCTTGACCGCCTCCGAGCTGCTCAACACCCTCGCCGACCAGACCACTTCCAGCTCGTTGCAGCGCAAGCTCGCCCTCTTCTGTCGCCCGCACTTACTCGCCATCGACGAGGTGGGCTACCTGGCCTACGACTCTCGCCTCGCCGACCTGCTCTTCGAGATCGTCTCCCGCCGTTACCTACAGCGGCCCATCCTCATCACCACCAACAAGCGCTTCCAGGAGTGGAGCGAGGTCTTCCCCAACGCCACCTCGGTGGTCACCCTCGTCGACCGTCTGGTCCACAAGAGCGAGATCGTCACCATCGAGGGCGAGTCGTACCGCAACAAGGAGCAGAAGGAGGCCGCCCGACACCGCGCCCAAGAGCGCGCCGCGCGCAGGCGCAAGTCATGAGCCGCCGCCACTACCTCGCCGCCGTCATTCGCCTCTACCTCGCGCAGCCGGGAGCACCGCCGCGCGCATCGCGCGACGACTGGGCGGCGGCCCAGGATCTCTTCGCCCGTGGCGTCGACCTCGCCGATCTCCGCCACGCCGTGCGCCTGGCCACCCTCCGCCGTCTCGCTGCCGCTCCCTCGTGCGGCCCGGTCCGCTCTCTTGCCTACTACCGCCGCGTCCTCGACCAACTCGCCCCCGACGAGCTCGACCCCACCTACGTCGACTACATCGCCCGCCGCTACGCCGCGCTCACACCACCCAGCGCGCGCTCAGACCGCCAGAATCGCGCGCTTCCTGACCGCCGCTAACACCGAGGACGTTGGCAGGGAGTTGGACATGGTGCTGGACGCGATCCTGAGATCGCTCAGTAGCCGTCTACCGAGGGTGCCGGAGGCGACCTCTTTTCCCGAGCAGGACGAACATGACTGATCTCGGTACAATCTCCTCGATGAACCACCCTGCCTTGCTCGACCCCGTGCCCCTGGTGTTTCCCGACGACGGCTCAGCCATCCGTGTCGCGGGAATGCGACTCGCGCTCGACGCGATCGTGGGAACGTTCAAGCGCGGAGCGACGGCTGAGGAGATCGCGCAGGACTACTCTCCCGTCTCGCTGCCCGACGTGAATGCCGTCATCGCCTACTACCTCCGCCATCGGTCCGAGGTAGAGGACTACCTGGCGAAGCGCGTCCAGGTGCATGCGGAGCTGTGGCGTGAGATCGAGAGTCGGCCCGGGTACCAGGAGCTTCGTGAGCGACTCCTGGCCCGGATCGACCGAGCCCGGGCAGGCTCGACTTGACGCTGCGCCCTGCGTCACCCACCTATACACCTTCGCCCGCGACTTTCACTCCCGCCAGCTTCCCGAGTGCTCTTCCTGGGACGCCGGCCACCTCCCCGACGGTTCGCATCGTGGCCGGCGAGCCGGCGGCGTCCAGCTACGGCCGCGACCTTACGAGCGGATCTTCGGCGACGCAGCGGCCGGCACGGTCACGGCCCGCTGAGACGTGGGGGCTGCGGCTGTCCACCGGAGCGGTGGTGGGTAGCTCAGCTCAGCGGCGAACGAAAGGGATTCTGGACGGTCACCGAGCCATAGGAGCGGCCGTCGCCGAGGTCCTCGGAAAAGATCACCGGCGCACCGGCCTCCTCGGCAGCCTGGACGATCAGAGCGTCCCAGAAAGAGAGCGAGAACCTCTGCTCGAGGGCAATGGCCCGCAGCACCGACTCACCATCATTGATGACCAGCGGCCAGCGGAGGTAATCCTCGATCAGCTCCGCAGCATCGGGGGCGGCGAGGGGGACGGCGGTCTTGCGGCGCACATTGACGTAGAGCTCCTGCAAGACCTGCGTGCTCACCACACCGGAGCGTTCCTGCCAGAGCCTCTCGATCAGCTCCCGCGCAATCGCGTGCTTCGACCCGGCGCCGGCATCGTGCGCATAGACCAGCACGTTGGTATCGACAAAGCTCCTACCGCTCATGAAGCTCGTCGCGTGAGTCCGGAGGCGTCCAGCGAAGATCGGTGGCGTGACGAAGACGGGAGACCGCGCGACGCCGTGCCTTCTCGTAGGCCCGATCGCTGCGCACCAGCTCCTCGAGGCGGTCGGCGAGCAGGCGGCTTATCGATGTCCCCTGCTGGGCCGCCAAGATCTTGGCTTCGCGCACCAGCTCCTCGTCGATGCTGAGGGTCAGATTCGTCTTCACGAAAAACAGTGTAGCACGGCTTTGCGTGGACCCACCTCCCCCTGAGCAACCGTCCCGACTCAACCGTTCCAGAGTCGGTGGCTTTTCGGAAGAAGCGCTCCGAGAGGACCACTTGCGAGCCCCAGGCGGCGCCGCCCTTCGGCTGGCGTGGCATCTGAGGCCACGATAGCGTCCTCGCGCCCGCGCTTCCGGGTCAAGGCAACGGCCCGCTCGCCGGTTTGCCCAACCCTGTCGATCCGGGGCAGGCTCGTTCGACGCCCCCATGAGACGCCAATCAAGGCCGGCTCAAACCAGGGAGACACACGATGCGAGTGATGGTGTTCGCGAAGGCGACCGAGGGCGGCGACAAGGGGATGGCGCCCACCCCCGAGATGGTCGAGGCGTTCCAGGCGATGGACCGGTTCACCGAGGAGCTGGTCAAGGCGGGCGTCTTCGTGGCCGCCGCCGGCCTCCAGAACAGCGCCCAGGGCTAGCGGGTCGTCTTCGAGGGGCCCAATCGCACGGTCGTCGACGGGCCGTTCGCCGAGACCCGCGAGCTGGTCGTCGGCTTCTCGATCTGGGAGGTCAAGGACATGGACGAGGCGGTGGCCTGGGTGAAGCGCAGCCCGATCGTGATGCCGGGCCGGAACGAGGTCGAGATCCGGCCGTTCTTCGAGGCAGGGGACCTGGCCGACTTCGTGTCGCCCGAGGAGCTGTCGACCCCGCGTGAGGGGGAGCGCGGGAAGCTCGGCGTCGCCTGACCGCGGCGGCTGAAGCCGGCTTGTCTGCGCCCGCGGCCTTGGCCGAGAATGCGGCGTGGCCGCGGGCGAGACGCACCAGGTCGTCGAAGCGACCTTCCGCATCGAGCGAGCCAGGCTCATCGCCGGCCTGGTCCGCGTGGTGCGCAACGTCGACTTGGCCGAAGAGCTGGCGCAGGACGCGCTGGTGGTCGCCCTCTCCGAATGGCCGAGAATCGGCGTGCCGGCCAATCCCGGCGCCTGGCTGATGGCCCTCGCCAAGCGGCGCGCCGTCGACGCCTTCCGGCACCACCGGATGCGCGAGCGCAAGCACCAGGAGATCGCGCGGACGCTGGAGCGGACGCTCGACTATGCGGCCGAGGCGATCGAGGCGGCCATGGACGACGATCTCGGCGACGAGCTGCTGGGCCTCATCTTCACGGCCTGCCACCCCGTGCTGTCGCGCGAGGCTCGCGCGGCGCTCACCCTGCGGGTGGTCGGCGGTCTGACCACCGACGAGATCGCCCGCGCCTTCCTGTCGAGCGAGGCGACCATCGCCCAGCGCATCGTCCGCGCCAAGAAGACCATCGCCAGGGCCGGCCTCGGCTTCGAGACGCCCAGCGGGGCCGAGCGGGCGGCGCGGCTGCCCTCGGTGCTCGAGGTCGTCTACCTCATCTTCAACGAAGGCTACGCGGCCACGGCCGGGGACGACCTCATGCGGCCCGCCCTGTGCCTGGAGGCGCAACGGCTCGGCCGCATCCTGGCCGGGCTGATGCCCGACGATGCTGAGGTGCTCGGCCTGCTGGCCCTCGTCGAGCTCCAGGCGTCCCGCCTCCCGGCGCGTACCGGGCCGGACGGCAGCGTCGTCCCGGTGACCGAGCAGGATCGCGCGCGCTGGGACCAGCTGCTGATCCGCCGCGGCCTCGAGGCGCTGGCCTGGGCGGAGGCACTGAACGGCGGGGGCACCAGCGCGGAAGGAGCTGGCGAAGGCGCCACCGGGGGAGGCGACGACCCGGGCCCTTCTCGGCAGGGGAACGTCCCGCGTCTCGGCGCCGAGAAGCCCACAACCGGCCCCTTCGTGCTGCAAGCGGCGCTCGCCGCCTGCCACGCCCGCGCCCGCCGAGCCGACGACACCGACTGGCCGCGCATCGCGGCGCTCTACGATCGGCTGCGCATCGTGATGCCCTCGCCGGTGGTCGATCTCAACCGGGCGATCGCCCACAGCATGGCCTTCGGACCCGAAGCCGGCCTCCGGCTGCTGGACGAGATCGCCGGCGTCGCCGCCCTGCGCGGCTATGCGCCCCTGCCGGCGGCGAGGGGCGACTTCCTATTCCGCGCCGGCCGGCTGGCCGAGGCGCGTTGCGAGCTCGAGGCTGCGGCGGGGCTTGCCCGCAACGCGCGGGAGAGGGCCTTCCTCCTCGCCCGCGCCGAGGCCTGCGACGGCGCGCGCTAAGGGCTGGCGGCAGCCCGAGGCCGGAACCTCGGTGAAGGACCGCTCCGCGAGGACGGCCCCTGGCCCCGCTGCTCTCCGCGGGTGAAGCAGTCGCATCCGGACGCACCCGATCCCCACTCACCGCTGGGGAGGTCGCCATGGCTCGCTCACGGATCGTCCCGGCTGCGAGCGGGTGCTCGGCGGCCGGTGGCGGGCGCCGCCGTCGCTCAGCGTTGCTGGGCGGCGCGACCCCCCTCCCGCGCATCCTCGCGCAGGGCCCTCCGGCCCGTCCTCCCGCCGAAGGGCCACAGCATCGGCACTCGCCGGCGATAGTCCCCGTACTCACGGCCATGCGCGCGGAGGAGGTCCGCCTCTTCGAGCCGGATCGCAGCCAGGATGTAGACCGTGGTCGAGACCGCGAACAGCAGGTGGGAGAGCGACATCGCCGGTGTGCTCCAGAACCCGAGCAGCAGGCCGAGGTAGAGCGGGTGGCGCACCAGCCGGTACAGCGCCGGGGTGGCGAAGGCGACCGGCGTGTAGGGCTTGCCGCGCAGGGCCAGCCAGACCTGGCGCAACCCGAAGAGATCGAAGTGGTCGATGAGGAACGTCGAGACCAGCACCAGCACCCATCCCAGCGCGAACAGCGCGTAGAGGACGGCCCGGCCCGCCGCGTTGTCGACCGACCAGACGCTTCCGCCGAGCGGGCGCCAGCCGCCGATGAGCAGCAGCAATGCCAGGCCCGAGAAGAGAACGTAGGTCGAGCGCTCGATCTCGCGGGCAACGATGCGCGTCCACCACCGCTTGAACCCAGGGCGTGCCATTACCGAGTGCTGCAACGCGAAGAGGGCGAGGAGACCCAGGTCGCAGGCGAGCGCCTGCGGCCAGGAGCCGGTGGCCGGCCCGTCCAGCCGCCGCGGGACCAGGAAGTTGCCGACGAAGCCGACGGCGTAGAGCAGGGCCACCAGACCGACGAGATAGCTGATGACGCCGTAGGCGAAGAATGCCAGCCTCTTGAGCATGTTCTCTCCTTGCCGATACGCCCAGGGACGGGCGACGGTGGCGAGAGAGTAGGCGCGACTGCCACTGGAAGTCCCGTGAGAGTGCCGGGGATTCGCCGGGGTCGCAACGGCTTGCGCGCGGGCGACAATAGGAGCGTGGAAGGCGGCGTCCGTTTCGGCAGCCATCGGTTCGAGCTCGCCACGGGGCGCCTGTGGTCCGGCAAGCGCGAGCTGCGCCTCACGCCCAAGGCGGCGGCGGTGCTCGGGGTCCTCGTCACCCAGGCTGGAAGCCCGGTTGCGAGGGAGGAGCTGTTCGCGACCGTGTGGAAGGGCATCGCCGTCGGTGACGACGCGCTAACCACCTGTATCCAGGAGCTGCGCCGCGCGCTCGGTGACGACTCCCGACGCCCGCGCTTCATCGAGACGCGGCACCGCCGCGGCTACCGGTTCATCGCTCCACTCACCGAGGCGACGCGCGCGGAGCCCGCCGATGCGCCGGCCGCGGACGTCTCCGCCGTGGCGGTCCTGCCCTTCACCGACTTGAGCCCCGGCCGCGACCAGGAGCACTTCTGCGCCGGCCTCGCCGAGGAGCTCATCGACGCGCTCGGCCAGATCGAGAGGTTGCGCGTGGCGTCGCGAACCGCGTCGTTTCAGTTCCGCGCCGAGGCGGCCGACGTGCGCGAGGTCGGCCGGCGTCTCGGCGTCGGCGCGCTGCTCGCGGGCAGCGTGCGCAAGTCGGGGGACCGCCTGCGGGTCACCGTCGAGCTCGTCGACGTGGCCACCGGCTACCATCGGTGGTCGCGCCGCTTCGACCGCAAGCTCGACGACGTCTTCGCCATCCAGGACGAGATCGCCACCAGCGTGGCCGCCTCGTTGCGGGGCAGGGTGCTGAACCGGCAGGAGAAGCAGGCGCTGCTGCGGCCGCAGACGCGCGCCGAGGCCTACGACTACTACCTCCGCGCGCGGCAGCTCCTCCCCCTCCGCTCGCACGCCGAGCTCGAGCGGAGCGGCGAGCTGTTCGCCCGCGCCATCGAGCTGGACGCGAGCTACGGGCCGGCGTGGGCCGGCCTGGCGACCGTGCGGGCGACGCTCTTCGAGTGGTTCGGCGCCCAGGACGGCGACCTGGCGGCGGCGGAACGGGCCAGCCGCCGCGCCCTCGAGCTGGCACCGGAGCTGGCCGAGTCGCACGTCGCTCGCGGCCTCGCCCTGTCGCTGTCACGGCGGTACGACGAGGCGGCGAGCGCCTTCGAGGAGGCCATCCGGCTCAACCCCGGCCTGTTCGACGCCCACCACTACTTCGCGCGGATCAGCTTCGCCAGCGGCCGCACCGAGCGCGCGGCCGAGCTCTTCGCCCGGGCGGCGGCGCTGCGCCAGGAGGACTTCCAGAGCCCGATCCTGCTGGCGCTGGCGCTGCGCGTCCTCGGCAGGTCCGAGGAGGCGCGGCAAGCGGGGCGCGAAGGCGTCGCGCGCGCCGAGCGGGCGCTGATGCTGAACCCGCTCGACTGCCGCGCGCTGTCGCTCGGCGCCTGCGCGCTGTTCTCCGACGGCCAGACCGTCCGCGCACAGGAATGGTCGCGACAGGCGCTCGAGCTGTACCCGGACGATCTGAGCGCGCTGGCCAACGGCGCCTGTCTCCACGCCCGCGCCGGCCGCAAAGAAGCGGCGCTCGACCTCCTGGAGCGCGTGTTCGGCCGCGGCTGGGGAAAGCGCGACTGGGTGGAGCGCGACCCCGACTACGATCTCCTGCGTGACGACCCGCGCTTCCAGCAGCTCTTCGCCAGGTTGAAGTGAGGGCGCTCGGCGTCGGCGCGAAGCGGGTCGAGCGCGACGAGATCCTGCTCGCCCCGCTCACCGCGAGCCGCTCGGTGCGCTAGCGTCCGGCTTCCGGGCCTGCGTTGCACATCAAGTGCTCGGCGGAGACAAGAGGGGCTGCGCGACGCCAAGGTGCAGGACCTCCGAGGCGGGCCGACTCACCCGGCGAATCGGCCTGACCGTGCTCCTCGGCGCCTCGCTCGGCTGCCGCCAGTCGGCGCTGCCGAGCTGCACGGCACTGCTCGACGCCAAGAGGTACGACGCCGCCTTGGCGCGCTGCGCGCAGGTCTACGAGGCCGAGCACGCGCCGCGGGCCGGCGCCGCGGTGGCCCAGGCCCACTACCACCTCGGGCACCCGGAGCAGGTCCTCGCCTGGGCGAAGCGGCTCGCCGGCACCGACGGCGAGCGTGGCACCTGGAGCCTGGTGGCCGCCGTGCACTGGCAGCGTGGCGAGCTCGGCGAGGCCGAGCGAGCGTTCCGGCGCGCCCTGGCGCTCACCCGCGCCGCCGGCGACGCCAGGGGCATGGCGCGCCCGCTCTACGGCCTCTTCTACCTCGCCTGGGCGGACTCGCGCTATCGCCAGGCCCTGCGCTACGCCAGCCAGTCGTTCGCCGCGGCAGCGCAGGCGGGCGACCGCGAGGCGCAGGCGCGCGCCGCCGAGGGCCTCTTCACCGTGCTCTACGACGTCGGCGACCGGGAGGGGGCGCGGCGCGCCCTGGAGATGGCGACGACGCTGGCCGACGAGCAGAGCCCCGCCGAGCGAGCGCGGTTTCTGGCCAACGAGGGGCTGCTGCTCGGAAGGGGAGGCCTACCTCATGCTGGGTTGGACGAGCGAAGCGGTGCCGGCGGCGGAGAAGCTGCGGGTGGAGACCGGCTCCGCTTCCTATCCGGCCGACAGCGAATTCACCGTCTACCGCCTGGAGCCGATCGGGCGCAGGCCGGGCGGACCGCCGAAGCCGGGCGGGCCGCAGGGTATCCGCTGCAACCCGCCGGGCTTCGCCGACTGCCCGACCCCGCCGCCGCCCATCCCCGGCGGACCGCCGCCGCCGAGACCGCCCAAGGACCAGCCGTTGCAAGGGATCTTGAGAGGCGCCGGGTTCGGCCCCGGGCTGGGCGACGGCTAGTCGACCTCGGCTGGGGAGGGCCGGCGCGGGCCGGCCGCTACCCGGCCGGCACTTCCACGTCGTCTCGCAGCGAGCCGCGATGGACCCAGCGATCGCATGGCCCGTCCCCGAGCTCGAACCGCGGGCCCTCGCCGTGAGGGCGGCGGCGGTCGAGCTCGAAGGCGCCGAGCGCGACGCGCTCGCGGCCCTCCGTCGACCATGCGGCGGCAGTAGCGGTAGAGCGGCGCGCCGTAGACCCGCATCAGGCGATCGCGCCGACCGCGACGCCGCGCTGACCGTCCTTCGTGCAGGCGTACGAGGCGATGGCGGGCTTCTCGCGCCGTTCGTCGCTGCGCACCTGGTTGTTCGGCATCGCGCGCCACCGCTGCCTCGACGCCCTCAAGGTCGAGCGCCGCAGGCGCCGGCGGTTTCCCCGCCTCGACGAGGAGCAGGATCGGCCCGCCGCGGGCGCGGACCCCGAGGCCGAGCTGGCCGCCTTGTCCCTGGGGGCGGCGCTCGCCGCCTGCCTGCGCGGCCTCGCACCGCGGGCCCGAGCCGCCGTCCTGCTGCGCTACCAGCAGGGGCTCTCGTACGTGCAGATCGCGGCCCTCGGCGGCGAGCGCGCGGCTCCAGGCCCGGGTGGCGCGCGCCCTTCCGGTGCTGCGGCGCTGCCTCGAGCAGCGGGGGCTCGCTCCGTGACCCGCTGCGGCCGCTTCGAGGCGGAGGCGCTACTCGCCATCGAGCAGGGCCTGCCGCTCGACGAGCACTTCGGCACCTGTCCCGACTGCCGGCAGGCCCGCGCGGCCTACGAGCGCCTGCGCGACGGCCTCGCCTCGCTCGACGCCGAGCTCGAGCCTCCCCCCCACTGGCAGGCGCGGACCTGGAAGTGGATCGCGGCGCGGCGGGTGCGGCGGCGGCGCTGGGTTCCGTGGACCGTGGTGGGTGGGCTGGCCGCCGCCCTCGCCGCGTTGGTGCTCCTGCGCAACCCCAACGCGAACCTCACCGCCGCCTCGCTGCGCGTCGAGCTCGAGGCGCGCGGCGCCACCCGCCGCGGCGACGAGGCCCACCCGGGGGACCGTCTTCGCCTGCGAGCGTCGATCGGCGGTGCCCGCCACGCCGAGCTGCGCGTTTACCGCGACGACCGCGAGCTGGTGCTGCGCTGCTCCGCGGAGCAGCCCCCGTGTGCCGCCTCGGGTGGCTGGCTCCGCGACCGCGCAATCCAGGCGCCGGTCGAGCTCGACACGGTGGGGCGCTACCAGCCGCTCCTGCTCGTTGGCCCGCGCCCCTTCCCCGGCGGCGGGGCCGGCCTCGACGCCGACGTCGCCGCCGCGGTGGCCGGCGGCGCCGAGGTCCGCATGGGCCGCGCCGTCGACGTTCGCTAGCGCAGCGAGGCTCGCTCGGTTCGGCGATGCGCGCCGGCCAGAGGCGACACCGCGAAGCACCGTCTCGCACGAAGTGCGCGCGGCGCTGTCGTGTTTCGCCTCCGGACGTCGCCTCCCAACACGACGGACGACGGTGACCGGCAACCGCCGGCACCCGACCAGGGGAGGCGATCGTGGACACACTGCGCAGGCGTTGCCGTGGATTGGCGCTGGTGCTCTGCTGCTGGACGCTGGCGAGCGGAATGCCGCGCTCGCCGGGGTGGGCGCAACCAGCGCCCCGACCGGTCACCCCACGCCCCGGGGCCGGTCCCGGCCTGGACGTCGATGGCACGGTCGTCGTGCGGCAGCCCGGCGGAGCGGTCGAGCCCTTGCCCGCGCCGGTCGCCTTCTTCCCCGAGAACGAGCGCAGCCGGGTGCTCCCCGGCACCGACGTCTCGTACAGCTACGAGTCGTGCGAGGCGATCGACACCGAAGCCCTGCGCGGCAAGCAGCGCGTGACGTTCGCGCAGCTCGGCCTGCTCGGCGATACGTTGAACCGCACGCTCGCCAATGGCAATAGCTGCACCGGGGGTGACTGCTACCTGCGGGTGATCGCCGCCCCCCTCGGGGCGACGCTCGTCTTGCGCAACGACGAGCCGCTCGACTGCGAGGATCCCGACACCGGCGGTGTCGGCAGCTGCAGCCTCGGCGTCGACTCGCTCGGCGCGCCCAACACCTTCGCGCGCGCCGATCGGTACCGCGGCAACATCGTCCTCGCCGACCGCATCAAGGTCGAGGGGACGCGCAATCTCGGCGGGCTCAACCTCGTGCTCTTCGGCCGGCTGGGCATCGAGCTCGCCCGCGGCGCCGTCATCCGCGGCGGTGTCGCCGACCCGAAGCGGGCACCGGCCCCGGTAGCCGCGACGTCCACGCAGGACTGCCACGACGAGTGCGCGCGCTTCCGGTACGGCCACGGGCCCCGCGACGCCGAGCCGCTCTGCCTCGAAGAGCGGCGGGTGTGCAGCAAGCGCTTCACCGCCGTGCCCGACGGCAGGCCGGGTCTCGCCGGCGATGCCAGCGGCTCGCTCGCCCTGGTCACCCAGTAGATCCGGAGCTGCTTCGGGATCGTGAAGACGATCTGGCGGTGCGGCACTTCTGCGAGCAACCCGGAGGCCCACTCCTCCCAGAGGAGCTCGCGCTTCTGGTGACAGGAGGGGCACAGGCAGCGCAGCTTGCAGGAGAAGGCGATCAGGACGTCGTGCCCGCAGTCGGCACAATGCGCACGCGGCGCGCCGTGGGCGAAGATGCCGCAGTCGAGATACCGGCAGACGGCCTTCTCGACCGCGCGGCGGGAGAACCCGTGGGCCGGCTCGAAGCGCTCCTCGTAGACCGCGAGCAAGTGCTCGAGCTCCTCCGCGAGCGCGCGGTAGAGCACCGTGCGCTCCGGACGCCGGGGGCGGTAGAGCCGGGGAGCCGAAGCGGCGGCGGCCATCTCCTCTGCGAACAGAGAAGACGGAATCCGCGTCTCTCAACTTGCGCGGCGCGATGTCGGAGTCGCCCTCCTGACTCGATCCCGCCAACGAGGAGTGCGGCGGGCTCGTGCTCGCCTACCCGGAGGCGGCCGGGGAGGAGGCGGGAGGCGAGGGCGGGACGTGCTCGAATCCGGACGAGCGGATTGACCGCGCGGAACCGGCCCTCGCGGCTGGCAGCATCCCACGCGCCATCCGAAATCACGACATCCACATCCGCCGGGAGTGGACGCGCGCCCGTCGCTCCAGCTCCCTGTGCCGGCGCAGCGGGCGCCGCGAAGGCGGGGTCCGCGTGCTCGTCGATCGGCGCCCCGGGCCCGGTGGAACGCTACTCGTCCCGCAGCGAAGCCGCCGCCGTTGGGGGTGGCCACCACGCGCACCCGTGAAGCGGGGAGCCCGACTCGACCTCGACCCGCAGCGCCGCCGCCGTCGCCTGGTCCTCGGTGATGGCCGCCACCGCCGCCACCGGGTCGCCGACGAAGCGCACGCGGTCGGGGCAGAGGGCGTGCTCGTCCTGCGACACCGGCAGGATGCCGAAGGTCTCCGGCATCTCGGCGCCGGTGAGGAAGCCGACCACCCCGGGCTTGGCGAGCGCCCTGGCGGCGTCGATGCGCACGATGCGCGCGTGCGGCACCGTGCTGCGCACCAGCCTCAGGAACACCATGCGCGGGAAGGCGAGGTCGTCGTCGAAGCGGGTCTGGCCGGTGACCTTGGCGGCGCCCGTCGACGCGGCGGAACGGCTTGCCGACGACGTTTCGCGGGCGGCGCTGCGGCTGCTCCGAGGGCTCCCCGAGAGGGGCTGGCGGGGGGGGCGGTGACGGGCTCGGCCATGATTGAACCGCTGTTCGAATTCTGTCGGCCGCAAGGTGGTGCTCAGTCAAGGTGCGCTCAGCGGGTGGTAAAGTCGCCCGTGATGCGCCCAGGGGATCGCGGTCGCATCCTCCGCACCGCGCTCGCGTCCGTGCTCGCGCTGCTGCTCCTCGCTGCGCCGAGCCGCGCCGCCGAGGCGAGGCCGGCGCCGGGGCGCTACCACCTCCAGAGCCGGTTCTGGGTGGGCCTCCACCAGACACTGCTCGAGGCGGCGCAGCGCGGCGGCGTGACCAACCCGGGGGGCGACGCGAGTGAGCGCCAACTCTGGGAGCGCGCCGTCGCCGTCTACCGGCAGCGCTTCGCCAAGGAGTCCGTTTTCGATGACGAGCTGATGACGATCAACGATGCGCTCTCCCAGGTCGAGGACGCCGCCGAGCTGCCGCCTGCCGTTGGTCCGATCGCCGACACGCTGCAGGAGGTTGCCGGGGTCTACCGCCAGCGCCAGTGGCCGGCCGACGTGCTCGCCAACCGTTTCTGGATGGCGGTCGCCGGGGCCATGCTCGACCAGGCGGGCGAGGAGCTCGTCGCCGCGCACGAGCAGGTCTACGGCGCGAAGTATCCGGCCCACGTCACCGTCGACGTCTCGCCGTTCGGCGGCGAGTTCGGCGCCTACACGACCATCCGCAACGACTTCGTCCACACCACGGTGTCGACGCGTGACCCCGCGTACCAGGGCTACTGGGGCCACCCGTTCATCCTGGAGATGTACAAGCGGACGTTCCAGGAGCTTCGCGAGCCGCTGGCGACGCACTGGCAGGCCTACCTGGACGGCAAGCTGTCGCGCGAGGAGGCGATCCGCCGACTGGTGGAGGCGACCACGGCGCCGGCAGCGGCGTCGGCCGTGCCGTCACCGGTCCCAACCGCGACGGCGGCGCCGACACCGCACTGATCCGCGGCGCAGCGCGCGATCAGGGGAGCAGCAGCACCTTGCCTATGGCCTGCCGGCTCTCGAGGAAGCGGTGGGCGGCGGCGCCTTCGTCGAGTGGGAACCGCGTGGCGATGCGTACCCGCAGGCGGCCGTGGCGCAGCGCGGCGAACAGCTCCTCGGCGCGGCGCACGCGTTCCGCGTGGCTCGTCAGCACGTTCCACAGGTCGCCGCCGACGATCCCCTTGGAGGTGTCCATCAGCATCGCCGGGTCGACCAGCGGCGGCTTGCCCCCCGCCATGCCATAGAAGACCACGCGGCCGCCGGTGCGGGTGGCGGCGAAGCTCTCCGGCAGCGTCGTGCCCACCGAGTCGTAGACCACGTCGACGCCGAGACCGTCGGTCGCGGCGCGCAGCCGCGCCACCCAGTCGCCGTCGTAGAGGAACACGTCGTCGGCGCCTGCCTCATGGGCCGCTGCGGCCTTGGCCGCGCTGGAGGTGAGCCCGAGCACGCGCGCGCCGCAGAGCTTGGCGAGCTGCACCAGCAGCAGGCCGACGCCGCCGGCGGCCGCGTGCACCGCGGCGGCGTGGCCGAGGGCGAGCGTGAAGCTGTCCCGGGTCAGGTAGTGGGCGGTGAGCCCCTGCAGCAGCAGCGCTGCCGCCGTCTCGAAGCTCACGTCCGCCGGCAGCGGGATGAGCCGGTCGAGTGGGACGCTGACCAGCTCGGCGTTGGCGAAGGGGCTGTCGGCGAAGCCGACGCGCGCGCCAGCGGTGAACCGCGGGTCGCGCGCCTCTCCCGAGAGCGACTCGATGGTGCCGGCGCCTTCGTAGCCGGCGACGTACGGCGGCTCGCCGGCGAGGTGGTAGCGCCCCTGGCGGCGGTAGACGTCCGCGAAGTTTAGCCCGATGGCGGCGAGCCGCACGATCGCATGGCCGGATCGCGGCCGGGGGTCGGGCAGCTCGCGCGGCTCGAGCACCTCGGGGCCGCCGAAGCGCGAGAAGGTGAGCGCGCGCACGGCGCGGGATTCTACGGGTTGCGGAAGGCCTCGCGGCGCGACAGCCCTGCTACGCCAGCTCGTCCACCACCGGCCAGGTGGCGGCGCTCCAGTCGGGGCCCATGAGCAGGCCGGCCGCCGCCAGGTAGAGCCGCACGTCGGCGCGCGGGAAGGCGTCGGCGAGCGCGGCGACGGCGTCGCGCACGGAGGTCTCGGTGGGAGGCGTCACCTCGTCGGAGCCGATCTCGCCGTTGGCGTGCGGTACACCCCAGCGGTCGAGGAAGGCCGCCATCAGCGCGTTGGCGTGGTGGGTGTGGTGCACCAGCAGGGCGGTCTCGAGGTAGTGCTCGCACTCGGGCAGGCTGGCGCGGGCGGCGAGCAGGTCGGCCTTCCTCTCCGGCGGCATGGCGCGCAGCCTCACCTCGCGGAAGTTGAACGCCCTGGCGAGGGTGGCGAGGGCGGCGGCACGGGTGCCGGTGTCGGCGAGGCGCCAGAAGTCGGCGAGCACCTGGCGGCGGCGCTCGGCGTCGAGCAGCTCCTTGAGGATGCGGCGGGCGTTCCAGTCGGGCATGGGGCGGCGTTGTACCACACGGGCGGGAGGAGCGGCCAGCCGGGCTGGCGGGGGCGAGCGACGACGCGCGAGCGCTGGCCTCGCGGTCGTCGCTCTGCACGCGCCGCTTGCGTCTCGCACCGTGGGCGCCGACCATGGAGCGCTCATGGAGTGTGGAACTTTCCGCACACGCGGGCGCCACCCCTTGGGCCTCGCGGGTCCCGCGCTGCCCGGGGTTGCTGGTCTTGCCGGGGCGGGAGGATCGCCGACGCAGGAGGAAGGGAGCAGTCATGAGGTGTAGGAGCATGAAACACCTTGTCTCCGCGGCCCTCGCAGTCGCGATCGCGGTTCCGCCGCTCCTCGCCGCCCGCGCCGCGGCGCAGCCTAGAGGCGAGGAGGAGCGGCGCTGGAACGAGCCGGTAGAGCCGTTCCGCATCGCCGGCAACGTCTACTACGTCGGTGCCCGTGAGGTCACCTCCCACCTGATCGCCACGCCCGCGGGACACCTGGTGATCGACTGCGGCTTCGCCGCCACGGTGCCGCAGGTGCTCGCCAACATCCGCACGCTGGGTTTCGATCCCCGAGACGTGAAGTGGCTGCTGATCTCGCACCCGCACTACGACCACGTGGGCGGCATCGCCGACCTCCGCGACGCCACCGAGGAAGGCGACGATGCGCATCGACGCGCCGCAGTAGGGGCAGAGCAGCGGATCGATCTCGTAGACCTTGCGGATCAGCTGCGACCAAGTCAGGCGCCGCTGCCTGCCTTCGCCGTCAGCTGGATCCCTGCTCGCGCGGGGCTCGGCGCTCGATTCGCCCTGCTGTCGTAGCCGTCGGCCCCGCGCCCCGTTGCTGTACCAGCCCCAGTAGCGCAGGAGCTGCTGGCCCGGGTCGGGCACGTGATCGAGCACGCGAGCGAGAAATTCGAGGATGTCCCATCGAGCCACCGACTCGCCCCGGCCATCGCGATGCCCGGGCCGGGCGCGGTAGACGACCTCGCCGGAGGCTTTGTCCCAGGCCAGCCGCTCGAGCACGAGCGGGCAGCGGATGCCGTAACGGCCGAGCCGAACGGCTTCGGGGCGGGATTCGACGGGTGCGCCGGCGTGGGCCGAGAATCCGCTGTGGCGCCACGAGAGAAGGTTGGCGACGAGATGGCGATCGCCCGCCCCGCGTCTACAATCTTCGGCGCAGCTTGGCCGAGGCCGCCATGCCGAACCGTCCGAGAGCTCACCGCGCTCTCCTGCTGGTCGTCTTCGTCGCGCTGTTCGCGAGCGTCGCGCCGCAGGCACTCGCTCAGTCGCAACTGGTCGACGTGACGATCCATTCGCCCGGCCTCGAGCGGAACCTGCTCGGCGACCCGGCCGACCAACCGGCGACCATCTACCTTCCGGCCGCGTATTGGACCGAGCCCGGGCGGCGCTTCGCGACCCTCTACTTCCTGCACGGCTTCGCCGACACGCGCTCCACGCACGCCAAAGCCGCGCCGATCGCCCGCGCCATGGACGAGCTGATCGGGAAGCACGCGGTCGAGCCGATGATCGTGGTCGTGCCCAACGGCGCCAACAAGCTGTTCGGCTCGTTCTGGACGAACTCCGAGGCGACCGGCAACTGGGCGGATTTCGTCGATCGCGACCTGGTCGGCTACGTCGACGGCCACTACCGCACACTCGCGTCGCCCGACACCCGCGGACTGGTCGGCCACTCCATGGGCGGCTACGGGGCGCTGATGATCGCTTTCGAGCACCCCGACGTCTTCGGCTACGTCTACGCGCTCAGCCCCTGCTGCACCGCAATGGAGGGAGATTTCGGGCCGAGCAATCCGGCGTGGGGGCGTACCGCCGCGCTCACTTCGCCCGAGGAGGTCGCCGCCGCGCTCGCGCGGGGCGATTTCTACGAGGTCGCCGACGTCGCGATCGAAGCGGCGCTCGCTCCCGACCTCGCGAGACCGCTCTTCGGCGACTCACCGTTTCGCATGGAGGGCGCGCACCTCGCGCCGGACCCGGCCGTCTATCCGCGCTTTCAGGCGCGAATTCCGGCCACCGCGATTCCGTCGCTGCTGAAATCGATCTTCCTGCTGAAAGGCATCTTCATCGACTACGGCGCTGAGGACGACTTCTCGCACATCCCCCTCGGAGCGCGGGCGGTCTCGCGGGAGCTGTCGGACGCCGGCGTGCCGCACACTCTCGTCGTCTACGCAGGGAATCACGTCGACCACGTCCAGGAGCGCCTCGAGACCAGCGCGCTGCCCTGGTTCTCGAAGCAGCTCCGGCACGGAGCCTCGTCTGAACGACGCCGAGACGGCACCGGGACGCCGCCGGCCCGGTCGGAATCGAGCGCGTAGCGAAAGGCGCGAAGCGTCTGCTGGGAGCTCGCGTCCTCTCTCAGTTGGTCGGCTTCGCGGCTTCTGGAATCTCGCTGGCATGGGACAGAACCAGTTGCCAACGGCCGTCGCGATAGACATAGACACGACTCACCGAAAAGCGTCCGCTCAGATCGACGCTCGCGGTCGGACTGGGCTTGTAGACCGCATCGACCCATTCGACCGCGCCGATGAGCGTGGCGACATCGCCGTAGCGGTGCACGGTCACGTCGTAGATCCTTCCCGAGCCGAGAGAGAAGGTTCCCGGCTCGTAGAAGTCGAGCTCCTGTTGCCGAGTCGTTCTCGCGCCACGCAAATTGGTGTGGACATATTCCGTTGCGAACTGCCGCTCGAGGACCTCGCGATTGCCGGCGACGTAGGCGTCCTGCCGCTGCTGTTCGAGTTGCAGCAGCGTCGTCTCGAGCGAGGCGTCATCCGCCTCGGGCGCGGCGACGGCGCTGGCGCAGACAAGCACGGCCGACAGGCAGGCAATTGCAGCGCACCGTCCTTTCATGGTTCGCTCCCGTTTGGTTGAGAGTTTGCAGAAACTTGCCGATCGCCGAGCGGCAGGCCCTCGAGCGTCGGCAGGTCGAGGACGAGCCGCGAGTCCGCACGACAACCCGCGGGTTAGCGAGCGATCGAGTCGACGAATGCCGACACGAGCTCGAAGAACCGACGTGGCTGGTCGAGGAAGACGGCGTGCCCGGAGTCCCCGACGACCTCGAGGCGCGCGCAGCGGATCCGCCGCGCCATCGCACGCTGGGCGTCGAGCTCGTCCGAACCAGCGGCGGCGATGATCAGGGTGGGGCGGTCGAAACGGGAAAGCGCAGCGCTCCGGTCGCGGGCGACGAAATCCATCAGCAGCATCGAGACGCCGAGATCGGGGGGTGTACGCAGCGCGATGTCGACCAGCTCGGGGATCCGCTGACGACCGTCTGGAGATCGAATGATCGCTTCCATCATCCCCTCCAGGTATGCACGCGGCTGCGCTTCGTACAGCGAGAGCCGCGAGAGTAGCTGTTCGAGCTCGTCGGGCCGATTTCCGAAGGCCGCCGGGCCGGACGCCACCGGCGCGTCGACGAGGACGTACCCGACCACGTCCGCGCCCGAGAACTCAGCGGCGTAAGCGGCGACGTCCTGCACGCCTTGCGACCAGCCGACGAGCACGACCTCGTGGAGGTCGAGCGACCGCACCACCGCTCGCAGATCGCGTGCGCGTTGTTCCGGACTGTTGCCGGCCGTCGTGACGGTGGACTCCCCCTGCGATCGCGGGTCGATGGCCACCACCCGCAGGCGCACGGAGAGCGCGGCGATCGAATCGCGCCAGATGGCGCTCGAGCTGCCCCAGCCCGGTACGAGCAGCAGGGTGGGCCGCGCGTCCCGCGCTCCCGCAGCGAGATAGTGGATCCGGACACCGTCTCCAACGTCAACCGTTCCGGCTTCGGGTCGAGGCTCGGCCGGTGCGGCATGCGAGGCGAAGGCGAGGCTCATGGCGGCAAGTGCGAGCGTCGCGAGCCGACAGGAGAGTCCGGGAGACGAGCTCGATCTCGAGAGTCGTGGCATGCCGCTCCATACGCGCACCAGGCGCCGCAGGTTTCCTCGGCTTCGACTTTCGGTACGAACGAACCGTGACGAGGTGCGAATGCCCCGCGCCCCGCGCGTCGCGATGCAATGAAGCCGCATTGGTTCAAGGGGCTGTCGTCTTTGGTGCCCCGAATCCCGTCAGCGCCGGCGAGGATCTCCGTCACAAACCCGGCGTCGGTGAAGCTCGTGTGCTGGCCACTGGACCTACCCGGAAGTCATGGAATCGACAAGCCCGGGAGGGCTCGGAAGAGTCCCTGGGGCAGCGGCAGCCGCCTCCTCTTTGGAGGCCCGCGAGTTGGAGGCAACCCCACCTTTCAGACACAATCCGGGAATCCTAGCCAGCGGAGGGGATGCCCTCCCGGAACTTCAAAATGAAGGGTGAACCCAAGCTCGGCCAGATTCTTCGGGGCCCCCTCTTCTCAGAGGCTGTCCGAGTAGAGACTGTCGAGAACGGCGGGCCTGGCCGCTGGACTCTCGGCGTCGTCGGCACTCGCTCTGAGCGGTTCCGACGGATCACTGTCGGCCCATCCGAGCTCGAACACCTTGCTGTCATCGACCGCGCCCCCTCGTTCGACGGCGACGGCAAGCTGCTTCGCCTCGGCCTTCAGGCCTACGCCCTGGGCATCGCCTACGAGTTCGACCCCTACTTCGGGCTGTCGATCTCCCGCGTCGACCCGCTTCCCCACCAGCTCGAGGCGGTCTACGACCATCTCCTCAAGCTCGCGCGCGTCCGCTTCCTCCTCGCCGACGACGCGGGTGCCGGCAAGACCATCATGGCGGGCCTGTTGATCCGCGAGCTCGAGCTGCGCGGCCTGGCCGAGCGGATCCTCATCGTCTGCCCCGCGAACCTGACCTTCCAGTGGCAGCGCGAGCTGCGCGAGAAGTTCGAGACCAGGTTCGAGGTGATGAAGGGAGCTGACATCAAGCTTCAGTACGGTGTG
Source organism: Thermoanaerobaculia bacterium (assembly GCA_963837455.1). Taxonomy (GTDB): domain Bacteria; phylum Acidobacteriota; class Thermoanaerobaculia; order Multivoradales; family JAIOJS01; genus DASYQD01. The sequence goes on from CAWINM010000002.1 coordinate 133,569, forward strand.
AACCCGTGGCAGGAGCGGCGGCGGATCATCACGTCGCTCGACCTTGCCAAACGCCAGGACATCCTGCCTGGCCTGCAGCAGACCCGCTGGGACGTTGTCATCGTGGACGAGGCGCATCGCATGTCGTGGTCGCCTCCCAGCAAGAAGACGGCTCGCTATGCCCTGGGCGAGCTGCTGCGCGACAGCTCCGACCACATCCTGCTGCTCACTGCCACGCCGCACAAGGGAGACCCCGAGAACTTCTCGCTCTTTCTCCAGCTCCTCGACCGCGACGCGTTTGCCGACGTCAAGTCCATCCGCCACGCCATGGAGAGGCGCCGAGCGCCCTTCTACCTGCGCCGTACCAAGGAGGCGATGACGTACTTCCCACAGCGCCAGCCGGATGGCTCGTGGGCGGCGCGCAAGATCTTCACCAAGCGCATCCCGCGCACCATCGACTTTGCCATCGACGGCGACGAGCTCGCTCTCTACCAGGACATCAGCCGCTTCGTGAAGCGTCAGAGCCGGCGCGCCGCCGAGGCCGGGGACGATCGCCGGGCGCGGGCCATTGGCTTCCTCATGGCGCTCTACCAGCGGCGCCTCGCGTCGAGCACCCACGCGATGCGCCGCTCGCTCGAGAAACGGGCGCGCCGACTGGCGGAGGCCCTCAAGAACGCCCAGGAGCTCGCGCGCGATGCCCCAGAGCTGCCCTCCGCGGAAGAGATCGAGGAAATGGAGGAGGGGGACCGCCAGCGGCTCGAGGAGCTGCTGGAGGCGGTCACCTTGGCCCAGTCGGCCGAGGACGTCCGCGAGGAGATCGCGGAGCTCGAAGACCACGCAGCGCGGGCAAAGGCGGTGGAAGACGCCGACAGCGAGGCGAAGCTCTCGCGCCTCAAGGGCCTGCTGCAGCAGGAGGGCTTCTTCGACCAACCCGACCGCCGGCTACTGGTCTTCAGCGAGTTCAAGGACACCCTCGACTATCTGGTGGGCAAGCTCGAGGAGGACGCTCGGCTCACCGCACTCTTCCTCTGGACCCTGCAAAGCACGAACGGCAGCAACGGCGGGCCTGCCGCCAGGGGCGCGCGGCAACGGGCCGACGAGGGCGCGGAGGCCGGCGAAGACGACCAGACCGAGGGCGATGACGAAGGGGAGGAGACGCCCTCGCGCAAGCCGCGCAAGAAGGGCTTCACCCTCGTCTACGACGTCGTCCGCCGCTTCGCGCAACCCCTGGGTATTCACCTCGACGAATGGGAAGGCCGCGTCATCGAGACCGAGAAAGGCGTGGTCCGTCTCATCCCCGTCCGCGAGCGCGCCCGCCAGCTCTTCGGCGAGGATGACGCGGCAGCCGTCGCGCAGCGCATCGAGACCTCGGGCGGCCAGGACGTGCAGCTCTCCCTGTTTCCCGAGGATGCACCCGAGGCCGCTGCACCGGGCGGTGGCCGTGGTCGCCGCCGCGCCACGGCCGCCCGCTCCGAGCTGGGCGGCCGGCGGGAGCCGACCACCCTCGACCGCGTCCACGCCGCCATGCTCCTCCAGGCCTCCGGGCAGGCGCACGCCCTGCGCACCCTGCTGCGCGCCGAGGTCGAGCGCGGCCCCGCGTTCCTGCGCCTCGCCGACGCCCTCTCCGCCCTCTACCCCGACGGCAGCGAGGAGGAGCGTCTCGTCGACGCCATGTTGCTGGCTGCACCTCGCTGAGGGCTGGCGACCCATGAGCGAGCTAGACTCTGAAGACCGAGAGGACGTCATGGAAATCTTTCCCGGCATCACCATGGATCCGCGAGTCCGCTTCGGCAAGCCCTGCCTCACCGGCACGCGCCTGGACGCCGCGTCGATCGTGGCCGCGCTCGGCGCGGGTGACGCACCCGAGCGGGTGGAAGAGGAGCTGGGGATCACCCACGAGCAGCTGCTGACCGCCATGCGGTACGCCGCTCACGTGGCAGCCCATACCCCGCCGGCCGTAGCCAAGGCGTCGTGAGGATCCTGCTCGACGAGAACTTCCCCCTCGTGCTGATGGGGCGGTTGCGGTCGCTCGGGTTCGCCGCGGACCACATCGTTGCGATGGGCGAGCGGGGGCTTCCCGATTCCGCGATCCGCGAGCGTCTCGAGACCGAGCCCGACTTCGTCTTCGTGACCCAGGACGTCGAGTTCGAGGAGTGGGACTTCCCCTGCCGGGGAATCGTCGTGGTCTCGCACGTCCGGCAGGGGCTGCCGATCGAGGACCGCGTCGGGATCTGGACCCGCGCCCTGCTCACCCTCGACGTCCAGCCCGCGGATGTCAGGCTGTTCGAGCTCTGGGAGCCGGGGACGCTCGCTCCGATAACCATTCACCGGGCGCCCGAGGGCTGACCATGGATCCCTGGCACGTCGTCGTTCAGGCGCGGGAGGAGGTCCGGCAGGGGCGCTCGTTCAACCCCGACGAGTTCGCCATCCACCTCGAGCAGGTGGTCTCCGGGCGCGCGCCCGCCGACTATCGCGACCCCGAGAAGTTCTTCGCGCGCACCTCCTTGACGCGAGCGCTGCGGGAGCATGCGGGCATGGTCCTGCGGCGACTCGCCGGGCAGACCACCAGCACGGCACCCGTGCTCACCCTCGTCACCCAGTTCGGCGGCGGCAAGACGCACACCTTGACCGCCCTCTACCACCTGGCGACCTCTGCCGGTCGAGCTGGCAGCTTCGACGGCGTGCCGGAGCTCCTCGCCTCGGCGCAGCTCCCGGCCGTCCCCGAAGCGCGGGTGGCGGTCTTCGTCGGCAACGCCTGGGACCCGCAGGAGGGGCGCGAGACGCCCTGGATCGACGTGGCGCGCAGCCTCGCGGGCGAGCAGGGCGTGGCCCTGCTCGGGCCCGCCGCCCGCACGACCCCTCCTGGCACCGAGACCCTGGGCAAGGTGTTCGCCGCGGCGGGGAAGCCCGTGCTGGTGCTCTTCGACGAGGTGCTCAACCTGATCAACCGGCACCGCGGTCTGGCCGAGCCGTTCCACGCCTTCATCCAGAACCTGACGGTGGCGATGACCGGGACCACCCACGGCGCAGCGGTGATCAGCCTGCCGCGCAGCCAGGTCGAGATGACCGACTGGGACATCCAGTGGCAAGAGCGCATCACCAAGGTGGTCAAGCGCGTCGCCAAGGACCTGATCGCCAACGACGAAGCCGAGATCGGCGAGGTGGTCCGCCGCCGGCTCTTCGAGGGGCTGGGCGACGAGCGCGCGCGGCGGCGGGTCGCCAAGGGATATGCCGACTGGTGCTTCGAGCGGCGCAGCGAGCTGCCACCTGAATGGACCGCCGTCGATTCGGCGGCCACCGAGGCCAAGGCCAGGCAGTTCCTGCAGGGCCGCTTCGAGGCCAGCTATCCGTTCCATCCGGCGACGCTGTCGGTGTTCCAGCGCAAGTGGCAGGCGCTGCCCCAGTACCAGCAGACGCGCGGCACCCTGGCGATGCTCGCGCAGTGGGTGTCGCGTGCGCTCGAGGACGCCTACCAGCAAGCGCGCCGCGATCCACTCATCGCCCTGGGGAGCGGACCGCTCGAGAGCCACGGCTTCCGCAACGTGGTGCTCGGTCAGCTGGGCGAGCCGCGGCTCTCGACCGCGATCGACAGCGACATCGCCGGCCCGCTCTCGCACGCGCGCGCGCTGGACGCGGACACGCGCGGTGCGCTCAAGGGTATCCACCGCCGCGTGGGAACTGCCATCTTCTTCGAGTCCTCCGGGGGCCTCAAGGACAAGGTCGCTCACTCGCCCGAGCTGCGCTTCGCCGTCGGCGGCCCTGACGTCGATACCACTTCGGTCGACACGGCTGCGTTCGAGCTGGAGGCTCGGGCGTACCACATCCGGAAGGTGGGGACCGACGGCTTCCAGATCCAGCAACGGGCGCGCTTGCGCAAGGTCGTCAGCGACCGCCGGGCCTCGCTCGACGACGAGAGCGAGGTGGTCCCGGCAACGCTGGGGCTCGTGCGGTCGGTGTTCGAGAGGCGCGACAAGCCCGACGACGCGCGCCGAGCATTCGGCTGGCAGGCGTTCCCTGGCGACAGCACCGACATTCCCGACTCGCCGCGCTTGACGGTGATCGCCCTCGATCCGGCCTGGGAGTGGTCGGGCAAGAGCGGCGTACGCGAGCGTCTGGCGGAGTGGACCCGCAACCGAGGGAGCAGCCCACGCCTCTACCCCGGCGCGCTGGTGTGGAGCGCCAAGAAGCCCGGCCGCGAGCTGCGCGAGAAGGTGGAGCACTGGCTCGCGTGGAAGCGGGTCAAGCGCGAGATCGAGGAGGGTACGCTGGGGGCCGACTTCGACCCCACCGAGCTGCGCACCGTGCAAACCCAGGTCCGAGAGGCCGAGGAGGCTGCGCGCGACGAGGTTTGGGCTGGATATCGGTTCGTCGTGCTCTTTGATCCGCAGGAGAGCGACGGGCTACGCGAGATCAATCTCGGTGCCGGCCACGCGAGCGGCCCAGGTGAGACGCTCGCCGAGCGCGTCGTCGCTCACCTCAAGACCCAGGCCCTTCTCAATGAGGCCCCCGGCGCTGCTTACCTCGAACGAAAATGGCCGTTGCCGTTCCGAGAGTCCGGGGCGTGGCCGCTCCAGGCGCTACGGCAGGCGTTCCTCAACGGAGCGCTCGATCGCGTGGTCGATCCCGACGCATATCTCAGGGGGCGGATCCCGCAGTTCGTCGCCAACGGCGACCTGGGGCTGGCATCTGGTCCACGACCAGACGGAACCTACGAGAGAGTGTGGTTCGAAGAGGGCGTGGACTCGGGAGACGTGGTCTTCGAGCCGGGCGTCTTCCTGCTCAAGCGGGCGACAGCTCAGTCGCTGAAGAAGCCACGAGAAGAGGCGGAAGCGGCGTCTCCGCTTCCAAGCGCCAGCCCAGACGGGACGTCGTCTCAACCAACACTCCCGATCCCGCCGCCCGTGAGGCCGCCCGGAGAGCGCATCGTGCGTTTGAGCGGCCAGGTGCCCTCGGAGCTCTGGAACAAGATCGGGCTCAGCATCGTCACCAAGCTCAAGGGCGCCGGCAAGGTGTCCATCGGAGTCGACCTGGAGGTCGTGGTCTCGGGCGAACGGGTCGCCAGCTTGGAGGCCGAGCTGCGACAGGTGCTCGAGGATTCTGAACCTTGGCCACTCCTTGTTTCTCGAGGATCGCGGCAAGGCTGATGGGTAGGGGTGGAGTGCCCCTGCGACCCTGTACCCCCGTTAGTCCTCGCATTGCGGAGAAAGGACGGGCCGGTTGAAGATCTCCACCATCCTCGACCACATCGACAACGGTCACATGGCCCTGCCGGAGTTCCAGCGTGGCTATGTCTGGAACCGCGATCAAGTGCGCGGGCTCTTCGATTCTCTCTACCGCCGACATCCGGTCGGCGGTCTGCTGGTCTGGGCCACCGAGTCGAAGACGGCTGCTCATCGCGGCGACGGGGCGCTGGCCGCTGGAGTCGTCAAGCTGTTGCTCGACGGCCAACAGCGTATGACCTCGCTCTATGGGGTGGTGCGCGGCCGACCTCCCAAGTTCTTCGATGGCAACGCCCAGGCATTCACCGGCTTGCGCTTCCACCTCGACAGCAGGACCTTCGAGTTCTATCAGCCGGTAAAGATGAAGGACGATCCGCTCTGGATCGACGTCACCGAGCTGATGCGCCAAGGAACCGCCGGCCTGGGCGACTTCGTCACTCGCCTTGCCGCCCAGCCTGCGCTGGCGCCCAAGATGGGTGAATACGTAGTGCGCTTGGGCCTCCTGCTGAGCGTGACCGAGATCGAGCTCCACGTCGAGGAGGTGACCGGCGTCGACAAGTCGCTCGACGTGGTGGTCGACATCTTCAACCGCGTCAACAGTGGCGGCACCAAGCTCTCGAAGGGCGATCTCGCCCTCGCCAAGATCTGCGCCGACTGGCCCGAGGGTCGCGAAACCATGAAGGCCAAGCTCCGGGAGTGGGCGAAGGCCGACTACCACTTCAACCTCGACTGGCTCTTGCGCTCTGTGAATACGGTGCTCACCGGCGAGGCAAAGTTCCAGCACCTGCACGAGAAGAGCGCCGATGAGGTGAGAGCCGCACTTGCGCGGACCACCAAACACATCGATACGAGCCTCAACATGATCGGTGGCCGGCTGGGCCTTGACCACGATCAGGTGTTCTTTGGACGTTTTGGCGTACCGGTGATGGCGCGCTTCCTCGACCAGCGGCAAGCGCGCAGGCTCGGCTCGATGAACGAGGAGGAGCGCGACAAGCTGCTGTTCTGGTTCGTGCAGGCGGCGATGTGGGGGCGCTTCTCGGGCTCAACCGAGACCTTCATCGATCAGGACCTAGCTGCGCTCGAAGGCGCGGATGGAGGTCTCGACAGCTTGATCGAGCAGCTGCGGCTCTGGCACGGCGGCCTGCGAGCGGAGCCGGGGCATTTCACGGGCTGGAGCCTGGGCGCGCGCTTCTACCCGGTGCTCTACATGCTCACCCGCATGGGAGCGGCGCGGGACTGGGGCACTGGCCTCCCTCTCAAGGCGAATCTGCTCGGCAAGATGAGCCGTCTCGAAGTGCACCACGTCTTCCCAAAGGCGCAGCTCTACCGTCACGCGCCGCGGTACAGGAAGCCGGAGGTCAACGCTCTGGCGAACTTCTGCTTCTTGACGAAAGATACCAATCTCGACATCAGTGACACGCTGCCCGAGGAGTATTTCCCAGAGGTCGAGCGTGCTCACCCTGGAGCACTCGCATCGCAGTGGATTCCCACCGAGCCCGCACTTTGGAAGATCGCCCGCTTCCGTGATTTTCTCGAAGCGCGCAAGGTGCTGCTGGCCGAGGAGCTCAATCGGCGCATGGAGGACCTGCTTCACGGCGACACCCGCTGGCTCGCTGGCGTGCCGACAGCGGTATCGCCCCCTGCGATGGTTGCCGGGGGCATCACGAGCGAAGGGGAAGAGGCAGAGCTCGAACGGCTCAACGACTGGCTGGAGGCCGAGAGGCTGCCGCGCGGAGTGTTGGCCTACGACTTCGCCGACCCGCACTCTGGGGAGCAGAAGGCGGTCTTTGATCTCGCCTGGCCCAATGGCATCCAGGAGGAGCTCAGCCAGCCGGTTGCAGTGCTCCTCAACGAGGATGCGGCGACGATCGGCATCGCCAGCCAAGGGGGATTCCGCTGTTTCACGAGCACCGAGGAGTTCAAGCGCTACGTAGCGCTGGAGATCCTGGCCCTCGAATCGACTAAGCTCCCTGCGTAGGTGGGTGTCCCCGTGAGGGTGGGCGGCCAGATCATTGCATGAAGCACCGCTGGTGGGGTGTCGGCGCCGTGCCGACGGCGCCGCGGCGGGCGGTGGTGCTCCTCGGCCCACGAGATGGGTAAAGACCGTGCACGGCTTGGTGCAGCAGCATGCGCCCATCGACCCCGGGCTGCGCTGCGTGTGAGCGGCTCTGCCGCCGAGAAGTGCCAGGCGATTCGGCGTCGTCGAAGTGGCTTGCTGGTGAGGGCAGAGGGTCGCGTCAAAGCGATCGGAATCGTGTGCGGCTCACTGTTGGTTAGAGTGGCCTCCACGTGGGCTCGTCCTCGACGGGGCGCACAAGTGGCGCCTCACGCCTTCCAACCGTTTGCGTGATGACCCATTGGTCCACGTTAGTGTGGTGTGAAGCGCCGCGGCGGCGGCCAAGAGGAGCGCTATGCTAGTTCTTCGTGGCCTGGCCTGGCCAGGAGGTTGTTCGCCGCTTTCGGATCGGAACGCAGGTCGTAGAGCTCGTCAATGTCCCAGACGCCGTAGTAGTGGATGTACTTGTAGCGGTCTTCACGCAGCGCATGAACGGTCGGGGTCTGTGGAAAGTTGCGCTCCCAGTAGTATTCGTACAGCAGCTCGGTCCACCACGTTGTCTGTTTGCCTTGCATCAGCGGCAGGGCTTTAGTTCCGGCCATGTGTGGAGGGGCTTTCAGACCGGCTACTGCGAGCATGGTCGGGGCAACATCGATGTTGGCCACCACCTGATCGAGGGTGCGTCCGCCTTCGAACAACCGCGGGCAGCGGGCCAGCATGGGGATGCGCATGGATTCTTCATACGCGGTGCGCTTGTCGATCAAGCCGTGTTCGCCGAAGGCAAAGCCGTTGTCGCCGAGATACAGGATCAAGGTGTCATCGAGCTTCCCCTGCCTTCCAGCAGATCCATGATCTGCGCGAGTCCTTAGTCCTGTAGGAAATTGCTTGTTGCCCCAAGGTCGGGGGCTCGTAGCCAGCGGCAGGTGCGATCCTCCTTCGGGGTCCCAGGAGTTGCCTCCGGGCCGATGGGGTGATGTTCACGGTCGGTCGCGCTCGACCCCCAAGGACCCATCCAACCTGAACCCCAACGACCCCAACGAGCCCGGATCAGGCGTTCGAGACGTAGAGCTCCATCTCGGCGGGCGGCGAGTGGGCGAGCGGCTCGGGTTGCTGCGGCGCGAAGCCCAAGTGGGCGAGGAGGCGGCGGAGAGAGGCGAAGTCGATGAGGAAGGCGACGATGCGCATCGACGTGCACGCGAGCGAGAAAGTCGAGGATGTCCCATCGAGCCACCGACTCGCCCCGGCCATCGCGATGCCCGGGTCGGGCGCGGTAGACGACCTCGCCGGAGGCTTCGTCCCAGGCCAGCCGCTCGAGCACGAGCGGGCAGCGGATGCCGTAACGGCGGAGCCGAACGGCTTCGGGGCGGGATTCGACGGGTGCGCCGGCGTGGACCGAGAATCCGCTGTGGCGCCGCGAGAGAAGGTTGGCGACGACCTCTTCGGAGGAGCTTGCGGTCGAAGCGAAAGTAGATCCGGAGCCGCTTCGGGATCGTGAAGACGATCTGGCGGTGCGGCACTTCTGCGAGCAACCCGGAGGCGCACTCCTCCCAGAGGAGCTCGCGCTTCTGGTGACAGGAGGGGCACAGGCAGCGCAGCTTGCAGGAGAAGGCGATCAGGACGTCGTGCCCGCAGTCGGCACAATGCGCACGCGCCGCGCCGTGGGCGAAGATGCCGCAGTCGAGATACCGGTAGACGGCCTTCTCGACCGCGCGGCGGGAGAACCCGTGGGCCGGCTCGAAGCGCTCCTCGTAGACCGCGAGCAGGTGCTCGAGCTCCTCCGCGAGCGCGCGGTAGAGCACCGTGCGCTCCGGACGCCGGGGGCGGTAGAGCCGGGGAGCCGAAGGGGCGGCGGCCATCTCCTCTGCGAACAGAGAAAACGGAATCCGCGTCTCTCAACTTGCACGGCGCGATGTCGGAGGCGCGTCGCCACCACCTGGTTGGTGCGCAGGTCGCGCAGGAAGGGCTGGTACCCCTTGCCGGGCAACGCCTGCATCTCGGCCTCCATCGAGGCGGCGTAGAGGCCGTCGTAGCCGAGCTCGGCGAAGTGCCTCGAGCCGAGGAAGTGGTGGAACTGCTCCCAGTTGTGCGCCAGGCGGCCGCCACCGTGCAGGGCGCTGAAGTTGAAGGAGGCGGCGACGGCACGGCGGTGACGGCGACGAGGCCGCGCCGCACTCAGCCCTGCCAGCGGGGGGTACCCGCTCATCGAGCAGCACCAGCGCGACACCCGCTCCGACAGCACCGCCTTGACGGCAACCTCGAGGGACTCGTTTCATCGCGGCGGACGGAGCATGGCACCACGGCGGGCGAAACGGTGTGGCCCGGCGGCAAGCCGCCGACTGGCCAGACTTGTTATCGCCGCACGGAGGCTCGATTCCACAAGCCAGACTCTCGTCCCAAGGTCAGACACCTCGGGGTCTATGCCGGCGCAAGGAACCCGAATCGCCCAGTCGCCCCCGGACTCTGCAGCGCCAGTTGGAAGCGGCACGGAACGTGCGTTCCAGCACCAGCACAGAGAGGAGGCGAGCATGGCCAGGAAGAGCATCGTGATCATCGAGGACAGCAAGGTCGCCGCCTCCATCTAGCGCACTCTCCTGCAAGGCGAGGGCTACGACATCCACGTCGGCGTCGATGGTGAAGCGGGGCTGTGCTTGATCAGCGAAGTACGCCCCGACCTGGTTGTGCTCGATCTAGGACTTCCCCGGATGAGCGGGATCGAGGTGCTCGGTCGGATCCGCCAGCGTCCGGAATTCGCGAAACTCCCGGTCTTCGTTCTCTCGGGGGCCTACAGCCACGCGGTCGACGAGGCATGGGCGGCAGGCGCCACCGGCGTCCTCTCCAAGGCAGCCGATACTCCGAAGAAGGTGGCGGGAATCATCCGCGCCGCGCTCGCGGCGTAGTTGCTGAAGCCGCTGCTCACTGCGGTCCGCGCGTCACTCGCCGGACCGACCTCGCAGCACAACCTCCACTATCCCGAGCAAGGCCCTCGGCCTGAATGGTTTGTGCAGAAACGCAGCGCCGCGTTCGAGGGCGCTGAGGCTCCGCAGGGGGCGCGTCTGCGTAACCGGACATATAGAGCACTCTCAGGTCGGGCCGCCAGCCGCGGAACCTTTCGGCGACCATCGGGCCCCGCCATGTCGGGCAGGACGATGTGGAGGCGAAAGCTTGGGCCGAGCCGGGTAAGGCGGCAAGCGCCACGCCAGCGAGGGCCGGGGTGGTGAGAACTGGCCGCGCTGATCGCGATACGCTGACGGCCGGTCCGCAGCGCCGAGCTTGGCAGCTTCACGCGCGCGGCTGAAGCAATGCGGACGACGCAGGCTGCGGTTCAGCTTGAAGCTGAAGCGGCCTGAAGAGAGGCTCGGCTGCCGGCTGGTCGAGCGCACGCCCCGGCACGTGCAGCTTTCGGCGCGGGGCGCAGCCTTCCTCGAACACGCCCGCGAACTCTTGGCGGCACACGATCGCGCGCTCGCCGTATTTGCCGGAGCCTGGCAGCGCCTCACCATCGGCATCAGCGACCATGTTGCAGGGGCGGAGCTCTCCGCGTTGATCGCGCGCATGAACGCGCAAGACCGGAAGCTGTTGATCGAAATCCCGATCGGATCGTCGGGCGATCTGCTTCAAAGCTTCGACCGGCGGGAACTCGATACGGCGATCGTCCGCCTGCATGTCGGGGCGGAGTGACGGGGAGATTCTGCCAAGGGAAAATTCGGCTGGTTCGCGGCGCCGAGCTGGCAGCATCGCGCGGGCGAACCCCTGCCGCTTGCCACGCTTGCCGAGCCCTGCGGCGTGCGTGCGATGGCGGCAACTTCTCGATGCGGCGGGCGTGCCCTGGACTCAAATTTTCGGCGGTGGCGGCGTTGCGGCGGTCGCTGCGGCCGTCATGGCTGGGCTCAGCGTTGCTGCATTGGCTCCGCGCATGCTGCCCATTTGGCGCAGTTGATGTAGGTCCCAAGCTCGGGCTTCCCGATTTACCGCGCTTGCCAGTTCTGCTTCATTCAAGGGTCAAGGACGGCGGGCCGCGCGATGCACTTGCCGCGCCTTCGGCTGCCTTCAGGAGCGCGGTGCGAGGCTAGCCACTGTACGGCTCCCCTGACCTTCTTCCTTCTGTTCGGTATCTAAGCGCTGAATACGGCCGCGGCGCCGGGGTGCCGGCTCGCGGTAGAGGCGACCGCCCCGATAGGAGACGGCCGCCAGCAGGAGCGCGGCGACCGTCACCACCAGCACGGCGGCGCTCGCCAGCTTGCGGCGGTGGCGCTGGAGCAAGCGCGCCGCGCGGTAACGGCGGCCACCCTGCCGCGCCTCGACCGGCCGACCGTCGAGGTAGCGGTGGAGGTCGGCAGCCAGCGCGCCGGCGTCGGGGTGGCGGGCAGCCGGCTGCTTGCGCAGCGCTCGCAGGCAGATCCGCGTCGAGGTCGCGACCGATGAGGCGACGGCCAGCGCGGCGTCGGCGGGCGCCGCGGGGCCCTTCGCCGGTGGCCACGTCGGGGTGGCTCTGCGCCTGCCGCGCAGCAGTGCTCGGCGGCTCGGGGTCGGTCTCCAGCACGGCGCGCTCGAGGGCGGCGGCGGAGGTCCCGCGCCCGCGAACGGCCGCCGCTTCGCCAGCAGCTCGTAGAGCAGGACGCCGAGCGCGCCAGACCGACCCCATGCCGCCGTGGCCGATCGGCTCGATCAACGTGTAGGCACCGAGGCGCTGCCCGGCGAGAGTCGCCGGCGGCGCGGAGTCGACCGGCGATTCGAGGAAGCCATCGTCACGCAAGCGACCCGCCTCCGCGAGCAACTCGGCGAGCTCGGCCGCGAGCGGCTCGTTGGCCGCCTGGATCTGCGCCAGGTCGCGGGCCTGCGCCTCGCCGTCGAGCGCCAGCAGGCGCTCGAGGTGGGGACCGACCTCCCGCCACCGTTCGGCGTTCACGCGGTGATCTCGAAGTGGCCACCGCGCTTCTGCGCGGCGCCGCGCCGCACGCGGTCCACGATCAGCCACCGCATCGCGCGCGCCTCGAACAAGGTGTTCGCGGCCGCGGGGGTGCCGCGCTCGGCTTCCTGGAACAGCCGCGAGAGGGTCGTCTCCACGCTGGACCTCCATCCGGAGCCGGTCGGTTCGTGCCACCGCTACGCTATCGCTTCCCTCCTGCCTCGACAACGGGTCGACGGCTGCAGGCTGTCGGCTTTTGCGCGCCGAATCCGATCCCATACTCGGACGGCGCTCTCACGTCGCGTAACGAGGAATCGAATCCAGCCTTCCCGGAGGGATCCACATGCACCGATCACCGCTCTTCGCAACACTCGTCTTCGCAACCCTCGTGTTGCTCTGCGCCGCCGCGGCCGCCTCGGCCGCCACGCTCACCTACCCCGGCGCAGCACCCTGCAACACCACTTTGCAGGCCTGCGTCACCGGGGCGAGCCCGGGCGATACCGTCCAGATCGCCACCAACACGCCGATCACCGAGAACATCACCGCCTTGCAGCCGCTGACGCTGACCGCCGCGGCCGGGTTCACGCCGGTGTTGAACGGTTCCGCGCAGCTGCAGGGCAACGGCGCGAGCCCGACCTCGTCGACGATCTCGAACCTCACCGTCAACGGCACCATCTCCGCCAAGCAGATCGGCACCGGCGACTTCGACGTCCACATCGTCGGCAACACTGTCAACATCAGCGACCGCTTCGCCAACGCCATCGAGCTCGACTCCTTCCAGTCGCCGCCCACCGACCAGGTCACGTTCGACGTCAGCAACAACGTCGTCAACGTCACCGGCGGCAGCGCCAGCGACCAGTGCCGCGGCATCTTTCAAGGCGGCCTGCCGTCCAGCGGCTCCGGCACCAGCTCCATCGTCGGCAACCGGCTGACCGTCACGGACTGCGGTGAGGGTTCGGCGATCGTGGTCGACGTCAATCCCGGCGATGCCCTGAGCACGGACATCCTCCGCAACTACGTCGTCGCCACCAACACCAACGACGGCATCCTGGTACGCAACCCCGCCGACAGCGCGACGCCCACCGGGCTCGCAGCCCGCATCATCGACAACGTGGTCACCGGCGAGACGGCGCAGGCCGGCGCCGCCGATGCCATTGCGGTGGACGCCCGTAACGGCCAGCCGATCATTGTGCAGGTGGTCAATAACACCGTCGCCTTCAACGAGAACGGCATCTTCGTCACCGGCAGGTCCGACCTCGGCGGCACCGTCAGCGGCGTCGTCGCCAACAACATCGTGGCCGACAACACGCTCAGCGGCCTCTTCATCGGAACCGACTTCCAGGCGACGGTGAGCAACGACCACAACCTGGTGTTCAACAATGGCTTCGACGGCTTCGTGGCCGGCCCGGGCACGGTAATCGCCGACCCGCTCTTCGTCTCGAACACCGACTTCCATCTGCAGGCGACCTCGCCCGCCATCAACGCCGGCAACAACGTCCGCGTGCCACCGGACATCACCACCGACATCGAGGGCAACCCGCGCATCCAGAACGGGCAAGTGGACATCGGCGCCTACGAGAGCCCCTTCGCCCTCTCCGCGACTGCGGTCCCCGCCCTCTCGACGGCCAGCCTGCTCCTGCTCGTGGCCCTGCTCGCCATCGCCGGCTGGGCGCTGGGCCGGAGGACGTGACGGGCGCCAGACTGCGCCGCATGCATCTGCCGTCGTCGCGCTCGGCAATGTCCCAGACGCCGTAGTAGTGGATGTACTTGTAGCGGTCTTCACGCAGCGCATGAACGGTCGGGGTCTGTGGAAAGTTGCGCTCCCAGTAGTATTCGTACAGCAGCTCGGGCCACCACGTTGTCTGTTTGCCTTGCATCAGCGGCAGGGCTTTAGTTCCGGCCATGTGTGGAGGGGCTTTCAGACCGGCTATTGCGAGCATGGTCGGGGCAACATCGATGTTGGCCACCACCTGATCGGGCTCCTCCGTCCAGAAGGCGCGGGTCACCGGGTCATGGACACGGAGAAGTAGGCGCTCGCGGTACTCGGGTTGCGCGAGAAGGCGCGAGGCGGAGAGGAGTGTTCCCTCCGCCTCGCAAGCCGCGGCGAGTGCATGCCCGAGGACGTACTCCAGCCGTGGCCCCAAGGAGTCCGCCCACAGCGCCCGAAAAGACGAGAGGAGCGACGAGACGATGAGGTGCCGCGGCACCGGGAAGTGGGGAGCGAGAAGGTTCAGGCGACCGATGAATCGCTGTCGGCAGCGTCGAGGTACACGACGTCATCGAAGCGATGCCGGGGCACTAGGTCGAGGAGCTGCTCGGCGAGGTCGCCGTGCGGATCGAAGAGCGCAAGCCCCTCGCCGGCGGCGAGCGATTGCGCCACCAGGTGGCGAAGCCACGACGTTTTCCCCGTGCCGGTGCGGCCGAGGATGAAGAGGTGGCGCCGACGCTCCTCCGCTGAGAGGGTGACGTCTTGGACGTCACCGCCCCACGTCGAGCGCTGGCCTAGGTGAATTGAGCCGGGTGGTCGTGGGTGCACAGGAAGCCCCAGCTCACCGCGCGCACACCGTATTGGTGACAGGGCGCTCGGCATAACAAGGGCCTGCTCTGCTCACGGTCGGTGGTGGTCGACCCCCAAGGACCCATCCAACCTGAACCCCAACGACCCCAACGAGCCCGGATCGGGCGTTCGAGAGGTAGAGCTCCATCTCGGCGGGCGGCGAGTGGGCGAGCGGCTCGGGTTGCTGCGGCGCGAAGCCCAAGTGGGCGAGGCGGCGGGGAGAGGCGAAGTCGATGAGGAAGCGACGATGCGCATCGACGCGCCGCAGTAGGGGCAGAGCAGCGGATCGATCTCGTAGACCTTGCGGATCAGCTGCGACCAAGTCAGGTGCCGCTGCCTGCCTTCGCCGTCAGCTGGATCCCTGCTCGCGCGGGGCTCGGCGCTCGATTCGCCCTGCTGTCGTAGCGGTCGGCCCCGCGCCGCGTTGCTGTACCAGCCCCAGTAGCGCAGGAGCTGCTGGCCCGGGTCGGGCACGTGATCGCGCACGCGAGCGAGAAATTCGAGGATGTTTCATCGAGCCACCGACTCGCCCCGGCCATCGCGATGCCCGGGTCGGGCGCGGTAGACGACCTCGCCGGAGGCTTCGTCCCAGGCCAGCCGCTCGAGCACGAGCGGGCAGCGGATGCCGTAACGGCCGAGCCGAACGGCTTCGGGGCGGGATTCGACGGGTGCGCCGGCGTGGACCGAGAATCCTTTGTGGCGCCACGAGAGAAGGTTGGCGACGACCTCTTCGGTTCGAGCGAGAAGGTGGCGGAAGCTGCCGTTCGGCAGCCAGCCGCCATCGGTGAGGAGCACGTGGAGATGGGGGTGCCAGCCCAGAAGCTCGCCGTCTGGAGGAAGCCAATTGCGCCGGGCGACACCTGCTCGCGATCGAACCAGACCTGGAAGTAGAGCCGAAGGGCTCTCCAGGCGCAGCCCAGGGAGCTCACCGAGGAGCGAGGAGTGCGGCGGGCTCGTGCTCGCCTACCTGGAGGCGGCCGGGGGGGAGGCGGGAGGCGAGATCTCCGACGAAGCCGACCACGTCCGCCTGGATTGCGGCGTCCTGTCCGCCCGTCCGAAACTCCGCGACGCGGCGGGGACCCACGCCGCTGTCACCGAGGAAGTCTCGACGCAGGATGCGTGCGTGCAGGCGGTCGAGGCCCCGCGCCGCGCGATCTTGTACCTGCACGGCGGCGCCTACGTGATGGGCTCGCCTGCTTCGTACAGGCACGCCGGGCCCCTATCGGCTGGTGCGGCACCCGCTCTACCTCGGTTTTCTTTGCGCCTTCTGGGCGACACCCCGGATGACCGTCAGCCACCTGGTGTTCGCGCTCGCTACGACCGCCTACGTCCTGGTCGCCATCCAGCTCGAGGAGCGCGATCTCTTGCACGAGCACGGCGAGACGTATGCCGCCTACCGCCGCGGCGTGCCCATGCTGCTTCCACTGGGCCGCCGTGGCGCCCAAGCCGCGGAGCCCCCTCGAGCCGCGTGACGTGCCGGTTCGCCTGCTGGCACTCGGCATCCTGCCCGAGGCGTGCACCCGCTCAGTGCCAGTGCGAGAGATCTCCGCTCTCGAACCCGTCGGAGAAGACCGCCGCTCCCGGCACGATGTCCGAGTCCGTCGCGCTGTTGTTGCTCGGCACCGGATCCGCCACCCCGTCCGGCGGAGCCACCGTCGCCGTGTTGTCCACCGAGCCGGTGACGAGAGCGCTCACCGTGCAGCTCGCCGTGTAGGTCACGCTCGCGCCGGACGGCAGGTCGACGCCGTCGTTGATGGTTCCCGAGCCCGAGGCCGTACACGTCCCGCCTCCGGCTCCGGCGCAGGTCCAGGTGCAAGTCAACGACGCCGCGAAGCTATCCGCCACCGTCGAGCCCGGCGCATCGCTCGGGCCGGCGTTCGCCGCGGTGATGGTGTAGGTCAGCGTACCGTTCGGCAGCGCGACCGCCACCCCGTCGGTCTTGGTGATCGAGAGATCGGCCTGCGCGCCGAGAGTGTCGCTGTCGGTGGCGCTGTTGTTGCCCGGGGTCGGGTCGGTGACGCCGCCCGGCGCCGTCACCGTCGCCGTGTTGGAGAGCGTCCCGGAGGCCGCCGGCGAGATCGTGCAGCTCGCCGTGTAGGTGGCGCTGCCGCCCGCCGGCAGGTTCACCGCGTCGTTGACGTTGCCCGAGCCCGAAGCGGTGCAGGTGCCGCCGCCGGAGCCGACGCAGGTCCAGGTGCAGGTGAGCGGCGCCGGGAAGGCGTCCGCCACCGTGGCGCCACTGGCGCTGCTCGGACCCGCGTTGCTGGCGGTGATCGTGTAGGTCACCGAGCCGCCCGGTGTCGCCGTCGTCACCCCATCTGTCTTGGTGATCGCCAGGTCCGCGCTCGCACCCAGCGTGTCGCTGTCAGTGGCGGTGTTGTTGCCCGGTGTCGGGTCGTTGACGTCGCCGGGCGCCGTCACCGTCGCCGTGTTGGAGAGCGTCCCGGTGGCCGCCGGCGAGATCGCGCAGCTCGCCGTGTAGGTGACGCTACCGCCCGCCGGCAGGTCCACCGTGTCGTCGACGTCGCCCGAGCCGGAAGCCGTGCAGGTGCCGGCGCCCGCCCCAACGCAGGTCCAGGTGCAGGTGAGCGCCGCCGGGAAGGTGTCGGCCACCGTCGCTCCCGTCGCGTCGCTCGGCCCGCCGTTGCTCGCCGTGATGGTGTAAGTCACCGAGCCACCCGGCGTCGCCGTCGTCACCCCGTCCGTCTTGGTGATCGACAGGTCCGCCTGCAAGGACGAGCCGGCGCAGACGGTCACGTCGCTCAAGGTCGGCGTCGAGGCGGCTTCGCTCGACGACAGGAAGGCTTCGTACTCGAGATAGCGGCTGCCGTCGAACTGGGCGAGCGAGGCCCCGCTCGTCGTGAAGTAAGTCGACGCCGTGTTGTCGGGGCCGACGAAGCTGAAGGGTCCGTCCGGTGAGTTGCTCGCCGCCGCCTGGAACTGGACGCTGGTGTTGGCCGGCGTGGTCGCAGTGAAGGACAACGTCGACCAGAATATCTGCGCCCCCGCCAGGCTGCTGTCCTTGAGGCTCGAGATCAGCGTCCCCGCGCTCGAGTAGGCCGGAGAGACGTAGACCTTGAAGCCGAGGTCGGTGTTGGAGGGCGAGGTCCAGGTCACGCCATTGGTCGACCGGCACTCGCCGCCGTTGGCATAGGGGTTGGAGGCCGCGCTGCGGGTCGCGGCGTAGGTCCCGGTGTTGGCAGCGCCGATGAGGACGAGGGTGTAGCTCGTCCCGGCAGTGACCACTGCCGGGCTGGCGAAGGTCGCGGTGTACGAGGTCGGCGTCGAGCTGGCGAAGCCGGGAATCGTCGCCGAGGCGAGGATCGTATTGCCAGGAGTCCGCGTGCCGACCGTGGCGCCTGTCGCGTCGCGAATTTGCACGGTGATCGGGCCACCGGTGACCGTGCAGGTCGTGCTGCAGAAGAGGCTGACGTCGACCTGGGTGATGGCGCCGCTGACCGCCGGCACGAACGACTGTCCTTCGCGGCTGTTCGAGGTCAGCGTGTTGCCCGTCGCCCCGAGCGTGGTGTTCGATTGGTCCAGCGATCCCGGCGTGGTGAGGGCCAGCTTGACGTCTCCCGGGCTCGACGTGAGGTCGACGCTGGCCGGCGTGCCGGCCTGGAAGTCGGCCAGGGAAGTGTCGGTCAGGCAGGCGAAGTCCGGCGCCACCGCGAGGGCAAGGTCCTGCACCGTCGTGGCGTTCGGGTCGACGCTCACCTCGCCCGCGCTCTTGGCGAGGAAGCCTGGAGCGTTCGCCGTCACCGTGTAGACGCCGACTGGCACGTTCGTCATCTGGTAGAAGCCGACGCCGTCGGTGGAGGTGCTGGCGGCGGCCGTCACGGTCGCGCCGGAGATCGGCGCGGCAGTGTCAGCTCGCGTCACGGTGCCGTTCAGCGTTCCCGTGGGCAGCAAGCAATCGGGGAAGCTGAAGGCGCCGATGCGGGTGTTCCAAGCCGAGCTGCTCGTCGCCGAGAAGTACTCGTTGGTCATCCAGAAGGTGCAGCCGTCGGCGACGTCGACGCCTGTCGCGCTGTAGTCGCCCCAGCGTCCGCTGCCGCTCGTCTGGTGGCCGGCGCCCTGGACGAGCAGGGCCTCGCCCTGGGCCAGGCTGTCGAGGGGATCGGCGGGCTTGCGCGCCGCATAGCGGATCGACGGATTGACAGCGCTGCCGGAAACCGAATAGTTGATCGCCAGGTTGCCGTTCGAGTCGAGCGCCAGGCTGGGCATGAAGCGGTAGAGGCCGTCGGCGCCGTTGCTGAAGGTCTGCTGCTGCGCCGGCGCCGCCGGCAGCGTGCCACCGGAGACGTCGAACTGATACCAGCGGATGGCGGTGGGGCCGGAGGTCCCCGAAGCGAATATGGTTTGGCTTGCCCACAGCGACTCGTCGCCGTTGAGGTTCTGGTAGTAAAGCGGGTACATCAGCTTGTCGCCAAGGGTGTCGAGCAGCGCCGCCGTGCCGGTCTGCGGCACGATCAAGGTGCCCGCGCCGGTGAAGGCGTCGACGAAGCCGTCGACCGTGATGGCGGCGTTCGGCCCGTGGCTCACACCGGAGCCAAAGGTGGAATTGACGGGCGTCGTGAAGTCGGCGTGGAAGCGGTAGCCGAAGACCGCGGTCTCCGTGGTGCCGGCGGTTGCCGAGCTGTTGACCGAAAGCAGGAACTCGTCTTCCCCTGCGGGCGGCGCGCCAAAGCGGAAGGTGGCGGGCACGAGGCTGTACTGGTCGCCGAGCGTCGCCGGATCGATCGAAAAGCCGATCGCGTTGGCGGCGAGCCCCTGCACCATGCTCTTGCGGTCGAGGGCGTACACCCGCACGCCGTTGAACGTCGTGTTGTTGGAGAACTCGTTCATCGTCATGTAGTAGCCGTCGGGCCAGAGACCGAGCTTCGGATAGTCGCCGAGATAGCTCGGGTGGGACGGGTCGACCTGGACCGCGTAGAGGTACCAGCCGCCGCCCACCGGATCGGGGGTCTTCGAGACGCCGATGCACTGGTAGAACGAGGTGCCCGGAAAGGCCGGGAAGGCGAAGTCCGAGACCACCCAGCGGTCGGCCAGGTGGTCGTAGAAGACGACGCCGTCGCCGTCGTTGGCCGCGTTGCCGCAGGGGACGCCGGTACCGAGCCCGGCGAAAAACGAGTTGTAGCTCGCCTGGGCGAGGAGCACGCCGCCGCTCTTGTCGAAGATCTTGATCGACGAGTTGACCGACTGAATGTAGTGGTTGGGACCGACGTCGCCGTCGGTGTCCGGCGGCAGGCAGCCGCAGCCGCTCATCGTCGAGTTGATGCCGTCGAACGAGATCGACGGTGTCGGCGTCTGCGCCGACGCCAGCTTCGCCGCGTCGCGCAAAGCGAACGCCTCGTCGACGATCTCCGGGGCCCACGGCGCCTCGTCGAGGACGTCGTCACCCTCTTCCTGCTCCTCCTCCGTCGACGAGAGGTCGCTGGGAGGATGGCGCATCAAGCGGCGCCTCTCGAAGCTCACCCGCGGCGGGACGTGCGGCAGCTGCCGGAGGTCGAGATCCTGCGCAACGGGCCCCACCATGCGGACGACGTCCGGCTTGCCTGGCTCGGCGGGCGCCGGGGTGGCGCTGCCCCCGGCCTGTGCGGCGGCCGGTCCGGCGGCGAGCGCCGCCGAGAGAGCCGCAGCAGCGACGAATCGCTGCCAAGCCCCGGACCGAATTCCCCCTGAGGTGCCCAAGTTGGCAACGCGATCCGACGCGGCGCCGCTGCTCGGCATAACTTCCACCTCCGCAAAGCGGTACAAAGGCGAGGCGATATGCCGGCGAGAAGAATCCCCGCGAGGCGACGCGAGCGAAGCAAGGGGTCGCTCGAGGCGGTGGTGAGACGGCCGTGGCCGCACGTGCGCGAAGCCGAGGCGCGACTTGCCGGCGTCCACACTTCCCCTCCCGCCCGGCACTCAGATCCTGAGGCCGGTTGACGAATCAACTCAGGAGGCGGATCTTGATCACGGGATGGGCGGAATGGAATATATCCATGGTTAGAGAGTACAGGGGGGAGCTCTGCTCCAACGACCGCGACTTCGGTCGCTTCCCCGGCCTGCGCTGGGTGACCCCGCTGACCTGACGCTACGTGCTCGGAGGCGAGCTGGCAGCGGGGCGATTCGCATCGCAAGCGTGGGTCATGGGGTCTTCGCTGCGACCCCGATAGCCCTCGGGATACGGCCTCGCATCGATGTCCTTCGGTGGCACCTGAGCCGCCACCCGGCACCTATTCGACTCCGGAGAGGGGACACTAGGCGGGCCGGACTCGAGCTCTGGGCGGAGTAGGACTCGCCTCTGGCGGGGGAGTGGTGGCGGGAGGTGGCGCCTCGACCGGCGTCTCGACCGCTGGCGGGAGCACGGGCGGGGTCGCTTCCGGAGTGGCCACCGGCTCCAGCGTTGGCAGCGGGGTCGGGGTTGGCGGCGGTGTGGGCGCGGGCAGCGGCGTCGGGGTAGGCGGTGGTGTGGACGCGGGCAGCGGCGTCGTGACAGGTAGCGCCGTCGTGACGGGCGGCGGCGTTGCTGCCGGCGGCGACCGATGCGCGGGCACCCTCTTCACCACCGGCTTTGCAGAGTGGCGCGGCTCGGGCGTCGGCTCGGGCGTCGCCACCGGTGTGGCTTCGGACGCGGGGGCTGGTCCCGGGGTGGCCAACGGCTGCGCCGCGGTCTCCACCGACGCTGCCACCGGGGTGGGCGCCGGCAAGGGTTGCGAATTCAGGTCGTGCTCGCTGGCCAGGCTGAGAAGCCCACCCACGGCGGCGACGATGGCGATCGCGATGGAAAGTATCAGGAGCTTGGCCCCTCTGCCGAGCCCTTCGATACTCTTGTTTTGCATGGCTCGAGCCTCCTGGAAAGTGCGCTGAAGCCGCTCAGGGGAGCAGACTCAGCAAGGAAGAGAACAGCACGCGCCGCCCTCAATTCTCGAGTGAGGAGCAGGATTTGGGCCAGCCGGCAGCCCAGTGCCCCGCCCCACCTCCTTGGTGGTGAAGAACGGCTCGACGTAGCCGAACACCACGGTGCCCTTGAACCGGCCGTTGAGAGAGAACGGAAGGGACGGAGTGGGAATGCCCCTGCCGCTCGGCCGACGGCGGTGACGATGTGGCCGGCCACGTCGCAACCATTCGCATGGCGCCACCATGCCAGGACGGGTCGCTTCCCACTGACGATTCGTCTGAGGGTCATGGTGCCTCCGTAGGGCGCGAGCGGGAAGCGGAGCCCGGAGCAGGGCGCCATTGCGCGGGGCTACGGCCGCATCGGGCGAGCTGCGCTGGAGTGCCGGCGGCTCCCGAAGGGGGCTAGGCGAGGGAGCGGCCGAGCTCGCGCAGGACCTCGAGCAGATCGATGACGTCCTGCTCGCGCAGCCGATGGTTGACGCTGCAGGCGCGCAGCGCGGTGCGGCCGCGCAGCCGAGTCACGGAGAGGAAGAAGCGACCGTCGTGTTCGACTGCCTCGGCCAGGCGAGCATTCAGCCGGTCGCGCGCGCTCGGCTCGCTCAGGCCGCGTGGACGGTATTGGAAGCAGACGACCGAGAGCGGTACCGGGGCGAGGCGGACGAAGTCGTCCGCCTCATCGATTCGCTCGGCCAGGTAGCGCATGACGCGGATGTTGCTCTCGACGGCCGCCCGCAGCCGTCGCGCCCCGTAGGCCTTGAAGGTCATCCACACCTTGAGGGCGCGGAAGCCTCGCGACAGCTGCGCGCCGTAGTCCTTGAAGTCGATCCTTTCCGCCTCCGGGTCGGCGCTCTGCACTCCGAAGTAGTCCGCGGAGATGGCGAAGGTGCGCCGGAGGGCCTCCGGGGAGCGTACCAGCAGGCAGGCTGCCTCGACCGGCACGAACAGCCATTTGTGGGGATTGACCACCACCGAGTCGGCGCGCTCCAGCCCGCGGAAGAGCGGCGCGGCGAGGGCGGTGCCCGCGGCCGGTCCGCCGTAGGCCGCATCGACGTGGAACCACAGTCCCTCGGCGTGACAGAGGTCGGCCAGGGCGTCGAGCGGATCGATCGCGCCGGTGTTGGTGGTGCCGGCGTTGCCGATCACGCAGAACGGGCGCAGCCCCGCACGCCGATCAGCGGCGATCCGCGCGGCGAGGGCCGCGAGGTCGATTCTGAAGTCGTCTCCCACGGCGATCCGACGCAGCTGGCGCCGCCCCATGCCCAGCAGCGCCATTGCCTTGTCGAGCGAGGCGTGCCCCTCCTCGGAGACGTAGGCGACGAGCGGTGGACCGGCCGCCACCCCGAGCTCGGAGACCTCACACCCTGCGCGCTCTGTGCGGGCCACGGCGAGGCCGGCGAGGTTGCCTGCCGAGCCGCCGCTCAACAGGCAGCCACCCTCCTCGACGGGACAGCCGATGAGCTCGGCGATCCAGCGCACCACCCGCCGCTCCACCTCCGAAGCCGCAGGGGAGAACTGCCACTTGGCGCAGATCTGGTTCGCGGCTGCCGCCAACAGCTCACCGAGCACCGCCACCTGGTTGCCGCTGCCGTTGACATAGCCGAAAAAGCGCGGGGTCAGCGAGAAGACGGAGCGCGCGAGGATGCGTTCTTCTACCTCTTCGAGCACCGTGGCAACCGGTTGCGGCTCCTCGGGAAGGGGCTCAGCGAAGAGAGCGGCGATCTCGGTCTGATCCGCTCGGGGAGTGATCCTCCCTCGATCGAGGCCCTGGTGGAGCCGCAAGACCACCTCGGCCGCCTGGCGCAGCTGGGCCCCAAAGGCCTCGAGGCTCTCGTCCAGGCAGGTCGAGCCCTCGCCAGCCAGGGTGCGCTCCTCCATCTCACCGACCTCCTCGGAACGGCTCTTGGGGCCGTGCCACCGAAGACTAGGTCGGCGGATCGGTGGGGTCTTGGACGATCTTGCCGAGGGCTCCTACGAAGCGGGGATGGGCTTCGACGCTCGATCTGCCCCCCGCGGCGCCGCGTAGCGCCCAGGCGTCACTCCGAGCAGCCGCTTGAAGCTGCGGGTGAGGTGGCTCTGATCGCAGAAGCCCGTCTGGTAGACCACGTCGACGATCGTCTCGCCCGCAGCCAGTAGACGCCGAGCGCGGTTGACGCGGACGCAGGTCTGGTAGCGATGGGGTGGGACGCCGACCTCTCGCCCGAAGGCGCGCACCAGCGTGTAAGGGCTCAAGCCCGCGAGTGCGGCGAGCTCGGCGAGCGAGACGTTGTGGTCGGAGTGGGCGTCGAGCCATTCTCGAACCCGCCGCACGGCCAGGCGCTCGCGGCCCGTCCCGGGCAGCGCCTCGCCGTCGACCACGTGATCGGTGACCAGGCGGGCCGCGACCGGCAGCAGCTGCGAGTCCATCTCGAGCTGGGAGGTCGGGGTCGCCAAGGCGGCAAACGCCCACGCCAGGCAAGCGGCAAGCACAGGGTCACACACCAGTGGCGAGCGGAAGCGGACGTCGGATCCCCGGTCTCGCCCCACTCCGGCCAGGAGCAACCGCATCCGGCTGGGATCGAGGTAGAGGTTGCGGTAGGCCCAGCCGTCCGGCGAGGTCGCCCTTCCGGTGTGGACCTCACCGGGAGCGATCAAGTTGCAGGTGCCCGGGCGGGCGTCGCGCAGCTCGCCGCGGCAATCGAAGGCGCCGCGCCCGCTCTCGTTCCAGCTCACCGCGTAGAAGTCGTGCTGGTGAGGGGGGAAGGAGGTCTCGAACCAATGGGCGCGGAACACCTCGAACCCGGCCAGGCCGGGCCAGCGCGTGCACTGGACGACATCGAGGGAGCACCTGGTGGCGACCTCGGGTCTCATCGGCCTCCGTGGGGAAGGGCGCTCACCGACTGCGAGTCGAGCGCGGGAGGCCCCATGCTGTCACGGTACGACGAGCTCGAGGATGGCGCCCTCGCCGGAGCGCTCTCGATGCAACAGGTCCTTGCAGTGACAGGCTGGCGGCGAACGATCTCCCGCGAGCGCGGGGAACTGGCTCGCACCCGATTTCGGATCGGTTGGTTCTTCCGCGAGAACAGGAAAACCGGCGTTCCGTCGTCCCGCTGTTTGCGCACGCGAGGTTTGACATCGCGTACATTCCCAGCCACCGACCGCTGCACCACGCCGAGGCGCCTCACGACACTCATCCCTTGGAATACGCGCGAGGTGCCGGGGCGATGCCCCGGCGCGCAGTAGACTGCGGGTGAGCTACCGAGGAGCGCTCGCCCATGCCCACCACCACCCGCTGGATCGGTCTCTCGCTCGGCGCCGACCTCTGCTGGCCGCTCTGCTTCGAGCAGCTGGTGCGGCGGCTCGACCTCGCCATCCCCTGGGGGGGCGAGGAGGTGCGGGTGGCGGTCGAGCGGGTGACCATCGAGCCCTACGACCTGCAGCAGGCCACCAAGTACACGGTGGTGCTCGACCGGCTCACCCACTGGTACTACACCAGCCGCGAGTGGATCAAGAAGGCGGTGATCCTCGACGACGTCTACGTGCTCAACAACCCGTGGGCGGTGCAGTCGATGGAGAAGCACACCACCTACTGCGCGATGATGCGGCTGGGGATGCCGATCCCGCGCACCTGGATGGTGCCGCCCAAGGAGTACGAGCAGAGCAACCCCGACCTCGAGCCGACGCTGCAGCGTTATGCCAGGCTGTTCGACCTCGGCACGGTCGGCGGGCAGGTGGGCTACCCGCTGTTCATGAAGCCTTACGACGGCGGCGCCTGGCGCGGGGTGTCGAAGATCGACGACGAGGCGACGCTGCGCGCCGCCTACGAGGAGAGCGGCAAGAGCGTCATGCACCTGCAGGCGGCGGTGGTGCCCTTCGACCTCTTCGTGCGCGCCATCGGCCTCGGGCCGCAGGTGCGGGTCGTCAAGTACGACCCGGCGGCGCCGCTGCACGACCGTTACCGCATGGAGGCACCGCCGATCGACGAGGGCGAGCGGGCGCTGCTCGAGGACACCTGCCTCACCATCAACAGCTTCTTCGGCTGGGACTTCAACTCCTGCGAGAGCCTGCGCCAGGGCGGCACCTTCCACCCCATCGACTTCGCCAACGCCTGCCCCGACAGCCAGGTGACCTCGCTGCACTTCCACTTCCCCTGGCTGGTGCTCGCCAAGCTGCGCTGGGCGGTGTACTGCGCGGTGACGCGGCGGCGCATGCGCCAGACGCTCGACTGGGAGCCCTTCTACGCGGTGGCGCGCGAGGAGCTGCCTTACCGGGAGAAGCTCGCGCGCTACGCCGCCATCGCCCGCGAGCGGCTCGAGGCGGAGCGCTTCGCCGACTTCTGCGGCGAGCACCTCGCCCACCTCGACGCGGTGGCCGACGAGTTCTTCGCCTCGCCGGAGTGTCGCGAGGCGGTGCGGCTCAAGGTCGAGGCGCTCTACCCGCCGCACGAGGTGGAGTCGTTCACCGACCTCTTCTTCGGCCGCATCCAGCGCTGGCGGGCGGAGCAGGCGGCGGCGCGGCAGGGGCAGGGGACGGCGGACGGCGCGGCGCGGCCGTCGGTTCCCGCGTAGCACCCTCAGCCGGTGCGCTCGACGAGCAGCGCCGTCCAGTCGTCGGCGTGCGGCGCGAGGCTGGTGGCGGCGACGGCGGCGAAGAGCCGGGCGAGGAGCTGGTCGCCGGAGGTAGCGGCGGCGGCGGCGAGGCGTTGCTCGAATGCGGCGTAGCCGAGCGGCTCCTCGCCGCCGGCCTGCGGCGCCTCGGGCAGGCCGTCGGTGAGGAAGACCAACCGCTCCCCGAGGTCGAGGGTGCCGCGCAGGGCTTCGTAGGCGACCCCGCGCTTGAGGCCGAGCGGCAGGCGCGGGCCGGGGACGACGAGCGGGCGCACGCCGCCGGCGGCGAGGTGATAGGGGTCGGGCAGGCCGGCGTTGGCGAACTCGAAGCGACCGCTCGCGGGGTCGAAGAGGAGGGCGGCGAGGGCGACGAACTCGCGGCTGCCGAGGGTGGCGACGAGACGCTCGTTGAGGGCCGCGAGGATCGCCTCTGCGGTGCCGGTGGCGGCGGCGAAGACGAGCATGGCCTTGGCCGACGCCATCAGCAGGCTGGCGCCCATGCCCTTGCCGACGACGTCGGCGACCACCGCCACCAGCCGACCGTCGGCGAGCTGGAAGTGGTCGTAGAAGTCGCCGGCCACGAGGCCGGCAGGCTCGATGCGGGCGGCGAGCGTAAAGCCCTCGGCGATCAGGCGATCGGGCGGCAGCAGGCGGCGCTGGATGTCGCGCGCCGTCTCGAGCTCCTTCTCGGCGAACTCGGTCTCCTTGAGGCGGGCGATGCTGTCGGCGAGGCGGCCGCGCAGTGACTCGTAGGTGAAGATGGCGAGCCCGACGAAGAGGCCGAGGCCACCCTCGACCGCGAAGGCGGAGCGCCAGTTGACGGGCCCCGGTCGCACGTGGCCGAGGGACACCCACGGGATGGTCAGCGCGGCGAGGATCCAGCCGCACGCGCCGGCGACGAAGAAGACGAGCGCCAGCGACAGCTTGAGCCGCAACCCCGACAGCATCCCCAGGCGGGCACCGACGAGGGCCCCGAGGAGCACGGTGGCGCCGTAGATGCAGACGCCGACGTAGGCACCGACGGCGAGCTGCAGGAGGAGCGGCGTGTCGCGGGAGCTCAGCCAGAAGAGCCAGGACACCGCCGCCCCGGCGAGGGCGGCGAGGAGCAGCAGGCGGCCGGCCTGGCGCCAGGAGCGCGGGAGCAGCATGCGAGGAGGCGACATAGCGGTAGGGTGGGTGCGGACCCGGGAAGGATCCCCCGCTGGCCTGGCGGCGTCAACCGCCGGGCGCCAGCCGGGGCGCCGGCGACCGCGCCCGCAACCTTGCCGGCTCTCGCCCGTAGCAAGCCCTAAACCTCGAGGAGACGAGTCATGCGCTTCGACGCCACCGTCCTCGCTCTGGCCCTCGCCCTGTCGGTCGCCCCCGGTCGTTCCCCCGCTGCACCGGCGGCGAGCCCGCCAACGGTCGACGAGATCGTCGCCAGGTACGTCGCCGCCCACGGTGGCGCCGATCGCATGGCGGCCCTGCACTCGCTGCGGGTCACCGGCAAGCTGGTGGTCAATGGCGGCAGCATCGAGGCCGCCTACGCGCAGGTGGTGAAGCGCCCCGCCATGGTGCGCTCCGAGCTCACGCTGCAGGGCCTCTCGGTGGTCAACGCCTACGACGGCCAGGTGGGGTGGAGCGTGAACCCCTTCGGCGGCCGCCGCGACCCGGAGCAGCAGTCGGCCGACGACGTCAAGTCGCTGGCCCAGCAGGCCGACATCGACGGGCCGCTCGTCGACTGGCGGGCAAAAGGCCACAAGGTCGAGTACCTGGGCAGCGAGGACGTCGACGGCACGCCGGCGCACAAGCTGCGCGTCGAGCTCAAGGACGGCGACACCCAGTACTACTACCTCGACCCCGACTATTACCTCGAGATCCGCGTCGAGACGGTCTCGCGGGTGCGCGGCGCCGAGCAGGTCCGCGTCAGCGACCTCGGCAGCTACGAGCAGGTCGACGGGGTGTGGATGCCGTTCTCGATCGAGAGCGGCAGCAAGGGCGAGCCCCCGAGCTCCTTCCTCACCATCGAGACCGCCGAGCCCAACGTCGAGGTCGACGACGCCATCTTCCACTTCCCGGCGGCGGGCACGCCGGTGACGCGGATGGTGGTGGCGGCGCCGGGGGCGGCCGACAAGGTGTGGCCGTCGACCGCGCCCGCCGCGGCGAACCTGACGCCGCCGGTGGTGGACTCCGCCGCCATCTCCGGTCTCGGCGCGCGCAACATCGGCTCCGCCGCGATGAGCGGCCGCATCGCCGCCGTCGCCGGCGCACAACGAAGGCGGCAAGACGACACTGTTCGTGGGCGCGGCGAGCGGCGGCGTGTGGAAGTCGCTCGACGGCGGCACCACCTTCAAGCCGGTCTTCGACAAGCAGCCGGTGCAGTCGATCGGCGCCGTCGCCATCGATCCCTCGAACGCCAAGACGGTGTGGGTGGGCACCGGCGAGTCGTGGATGCGCAACTCGGTCTCGGTCGGCGACGGCATCTACAAGTCCACCGACGGCGGCGAGACCTGGTCGAACATGGGCCTGCCCGAGTCCGAGCGCATCATGCGCATCCTCGTCGCACCCGCAAGGACAGCGACATCGTCTACGCCTGCGTGCCCGGCAAGCTGTGGAGCGACAGCGCCGAGCGCGGCCTCTACAAGACCACCGACGGCGGCAAGACCTGGACGCTGATGCTCAAGGGCGCGAACCTGTCGACCGGCTGCTCGGGCCTGACCATGGATCCCGGCGAACCCCGATGAGCTGTTCGCCGGGCATGTGGGACTTCCGCCGCAAGGGCTGGACGTTCCGTTCCGGCGGCGACGGGCCCGAAGGCGCCGAGCGGCAGCGGCCTCTACCGCACGGCCGACGGCGGCAAGACCTGGACGGCGCTCGCCGCCGGCAACGCGACGGGCCT
The DNA here is from genome assembly GCA_963837455.1 of Thermoanaerobaculia bacterium. GTDB lineage: Bacteria > Acidobacteriota > Thermoanaerobaculia > Multivoradales > JAIOJS01 > DASYQD01. The sequence goes on from CAWINM010000002.1 coordinate 162,635, forward strand.
GCCGGCGGGGCCCTGGGGCCGCGTCGAGGTCGCCGTCGCGCCGTCCGACGCCGAAGATCGTCTACGCGCTCATCGAGTCCACGCGACTCCGCGCTCTACCGCTCCGACGACGGCGGCAAGACCTGGGAGGAGCGCGACCGCAGCCAGTGCATGGTGTGGCGGCCCTTCTACTTCGCCAGCCTGGTCGTCGATCCCACCAACCCCGAGCGCCTGTTCAAGCCCGACGGCGCCCTCATCGTCAGCGAGGACGGCGGCAAGAGCTTCTCGCGTGAGCAGGGCGGCGCCCACGGCGACTGGCACGACATGTGGATCGATCCCGACAACCCGAAGCACGTCATCGGCGGCGACGACGGCGGCCTGTGGATCTCGCTACGACGGCGGCAACCGCTGGTGGAAGTGCGACAACCTGCCGATCTCGCAGTTCTATCACGTGGCCGTCGACGACAGCGATCCCTACCAGGTCTACGGCGGCCTGCAGGACAACAGCTCCTGGGTCGGCGACTCCGCCTATCCGGGCGGCATCACCAACTCGCGCTGGGAGAACCTCTACGGCGGCGACGGCTTCTGGGCCTTCGCCGACCCGACCGATCCCGACTCCGTCTACGCCGAGTCGCAGGGCGGCTACATCGCGCGCGTCAACCGCCAGCACGCTGGCGCAGCCGCGACATCCAGCCCAAGGCGGGCTACCACGAGAAGCTGCGCTTCAACTGGAACACGCCGATCGCCGTCAGCCCGACGCAGAAGGGCACGCTCTACATCGGCGCGCAGTTCCTGTTCCGCTCGCGCGATCACGGCGACAGCTGGGAGCGCATCTCGCCCGACCTCACCACCAACGACCCCGAGAAGCAGAAGCAGGAGGAGTCGGGCGGCGTCACCGTCGACAACTCGGCGGCCGAGATGTACACGACGATCTACTCGATCAGCGAGTCGCCGCACGACGCCAACGTGATCTGGGTCGGCACCGACGACGGCAACGTGCAGCTCACGCGCGACGGCGGCAAGAACTGGACCAACGTCGTGCGCCAACGTCAAGGGGCTGCCGCCGGGCGCGTGGGTGAGCTGGGTGGAGGCGAGCCGCTTCGACGCCGGCCACCGCCTACGTCGCCTTCGACCGCCACACCTTCGGCGACATCGATGCCGTGGGTCTACCGCACCGACGACTACGGCAGGAGCTGGACGCGCATCGTCGGCGCCGACGCGGGCGTGCGCGGCTACGCCCACGTCATCGCGCGAGGACCGCGTGCAGAAGTCGCTGCTGTTCCTCGGCACCGAGTTCGGCCTGTGGATCTCGCTCGACGGCGGCGGCCACTGGGCGGAGTTCAAGGGCGGCAACTTCCCGAGCGTGGCGGTGCGCGACCTCGCCATCCAGGCGCGCGACAACGATCTCGTCATCGCGCACCCACGGCCGCGGCATCTGGATCGTCGACGACCTGACGCCGCTGCGCGCGCTGAGCGCCGAGACGCTGGCGCAGGCGGCGGCCTTCCTGCCCGGGCGGCCGGTCCAGCAGCGGATCCCGGCCAACGGCGGCTGGGTCGAAGGCGACGCCAAGTTCGTCGGGCCAGAACCCGCCAAGACGGCGCCGTCATCACCTACTACCAGCGCACGCGCCACCTGTTCGGGCCGATCAAGCTCGAGGTGCTCGACGCCGAGGGCAAGGTCGTCGACACGCTCCCCGCCGAGCAAGCGCCGCGGCATCAACCGCGTCGTGTGGACGATGCGGTCAAGCCGCCGCGCGTGCCGCGCGCGGCGCAGGTCGCCTTCACCGCGACGCAGCGGCCCGCGCGTGCTGCCGGGCACCTACACCGTGCGCCTGACCAAGGGCGAGCGAGGTCATCGAGAGCAAGCTCGACGATCGGCCTCGACCGCCGCGCGACCTACAGCGCCGCCGACCGCAAGCGCCCAGTACGACGGCGGTGATGCGGGCGCACGCGCTGTTCGGCGAGATGAGCGACCTCGTCGACCGCATCGACGCCGTGCACGCGGCCGCCGCGGCACGCGCGCAAGCCGCTGGCGGCGACGGACGCCCTCGGGCAGAAGCTGCGGCGGCTCGTCGACGACGCTCGACGCGCGTCAAGCAGGAGATCGTCGCCACCAAGGAGGGCGGCGCGATCACCGGCGAGGAGCGCATCCGCGAGCACCTCGACACCGCCTACGGCGCGCTCATCTGCTAGGAGGGCCGGCCCGGCGACTACCAGATCGAGCGCGTCGAGGTGCTGCGCCGCGAGCTCGGCGACGTCGCCAAGGAGCTCGACAGCCTGGTCACCGGGACGGTGAAGCCGCTCGACCAGGAGCTCGTCAAGCGCGGCCTGGCGGCGATCGCACCGCCGTCGCCGTAGGAGCTTCCTCCGCCCGCGACGAGGCTGGAGGCCCGACTCTGTCGGCGCAGCGAGCGCCGGCAGGCTCGGGGTATCGGAGGTGTCGCAGGTGTGGCAGGTGTCGCGGCGAGGTGCCTCTGCGCGGCACCGGTGGGGCTCGCGGGTCAGGTGAGCAGGAAGCGCATCCCCGCCCGCGCCTCCGCCCGCCGCGCGTCGTAGCGCTGCTCCTCGAACCAGCGCCGCAGCGGCTCGCTCACCACCAGCACCATCGGGCGCGGTTGCCAGCGCACGACGTCGCCACTGCGGGCGTCGACCACCGCGCCGGCCTCGACCCGGCTGGTGGCCGCCGCCAGCGGCACGCCGGCGAGCGCCTCGCGCAGGGCGTCGAAGGTGGCGTCGTCGCGGGGGTCGACGAAGTGCACGTACTTCGTCGACTGCGAGGCGAGGTGATAGTGGCTGGGGGTGAAGGTGAGACCGTCGAGGTGCAACCGGTGGCAGACCTGGACGAGCAACGCCACCGCGTCGGCGAGCATGCCGAGACCCGGGTAGCGCTGGCCGGGCAACGGTGGACGGTGGCGGGTGAAGGTGGCGCGCGGGTTCTGCAGCAGCAGCCACTCGACGGCGAGCAGCTCGAAGCCGGGGAGGGTCCGGCGGTCGCGCCGCGCGCGCAGCTCGACGAGCAGGTGGTGGCGTCGCGGCTCGCCCCAGACGCGCAGGGTGTCGCCGTGGCTGCCCGCGAGGTCGAGCTCGAGCGTCGGCTGCTCGAAGCCGAGGTCGCGCAGGCGGTCGAAGACGCCGCTGCTCTCGAGCACCAGCTCGATGCCGTGGGCGGTGTAGTAGTCGAGGAAGCGGCTGCCGCGCCCCACGGCAGGCAGCGAGCCGAGGATGTCCTCCTCGCTGAGGCCCCAGCCGCCGTCGCCGCTCTCGCCGCTGAGCTCGCCCGGCGAGAGCAGGCGGGCGATGGCGCGGTAACGCGCCAGCAACACCTCGTCGTCGGACGGTGGCTCGACGGCGCGGCGGCCGTCGCTGGCGAGCCAGGCGAGGAAGCGTGCGGTGTAGCGCCACGAGCGCTCGCCGTAGCCGCCGGCCAGCAGCACCACCAGCGCCGGGCCACCCCGCGCGCCGGGGCCGCGGACGAGCTCGGCGACGTAGCGGTCGCGCGCCAGCATGCCGGCGGCGGTGAGCTGCCAGTCGCCGAGCGCGTCGTCGGCGGCGGGGTCGCAGCCGGCGAGATAGAAGACCAGGTCCGGCTGCTGGGAGGCCAGCACCGGCGGCAGGGTGTCGCGCAGCTTGGCGAGGAAGGTGTCGTCGCCGACGCCGCTGCCGAGCTCGATCGCCGTGCTGGCCACCGCCGCCGGCTCGTCCCAGTTGCGGTTGTGCAGGGAGTAGGTGTAGACGGTGGGGTCGGTAGCGAAGAGCGCCCGCGTGCCGTCGCCGTCGTGGAGGTCGAGGTCGACGACCAGCACGCGCCCGCCGAAGCCGCGACGGCGCAGCACCGCCACCGCCACCGCGACGTCGTTGAAGAGGCAGAAGCCGCCGCCGTGGTCGCGGTGGGCGTGGTGCAGGCCGCCACCGAGGTTGAAGGCGATGCCGCGTTCGGCGAGCGCGTGTCGCGCCGCGGCCAGCGTGCCGCCGGTCATCGCCCGTTGCACCTCGAGGGCGCGCTCGCGCTGGACCTCGCTGAGGGCGAGGCCGAAGGCGCGCTCGTAGGGGGCAGCCTCGGCGAGGGTCTCGAGGTACTCGCGGTCGTGCACGCGCAGGAGCGCGCGCAGGGTCGCCCGCGGCGGCGCGGTCACCGGCTCGGCGCCGCGCAGGAGCCCCATCAGCTCGAGCGCCGCGAGCACCTTCTCGGCCCGCAGCGGGTCGAGCGGCGAGCTCTGGAGTGCGAGGGTGTAGCCGCGGTCGTAGTAGAGCGGAGGCAGGCGCCGGCGCCGCCCGAGCGGCAGCATGTCGCGCCAGCGCCGCCGGGTGCCGCTCGCCGCCGAGGCCGCCACTCAGGCTCCCGCCAGGGGCACGCGCAGGCGCGCCCAGGTCGCGCCCCAGCCGCCCGCCTCGGGCGGAGCATCGCCGAAGGCCTCCACCCGAGCGTCGCGCTCGAGGATGCGGCGCACCGTCTGTCGCTGCACGCCGATGCCGCGGCCGTGGACGATGCGTACCTGGGCGAAGCCGTGGTCGACGGCAAGGTCGAGGTAGTCGCGCACCAGCGCCCCGACCTCGGCGGGCGGGAAGCTGTGGAGGTCGAGCACGTCGGTCATCTCGAGCTCGATGGGTGCTGCGGGGTCGGCGTCCTCGTCGTCCATGGGGCGATGCTACGCCCGCCGCGGCGTGGGCGTCCCGCACGGGGACGCACCGGGCTCGTCCCACCGCGGCGTGCCAGGTGGCGCCAACGGGGCGGACCGGCCGCCCCGGCGCCGCTCACCGGAAGAGCTTCAGGAAGACCAGGTAAGCGACGATGCCGTCGTCGGGACCGGCGAGCGCCTTGCCGAGGTCGACCTGCACCACCGTCTGCCACGGGCCCATGAAGGAGCCGGCGATGCCGCCGCCGGCGAGCAGCTCGTTCTTCAGGCCGCTCGCCTCGTCGGTGGCCCAGGCAGCGTCGCCCACCAGGTCGAGGCGCACGATCTCGCCGATGCCGATGCCGTAGGAGGCGTGGGCGGCGTAGGCCTTGTCGGCGCGCACCCGCCCCGACGAGTAGCCGTGCACGCGGCTGGCGCCGAAGAAGCCGAACTGGTACCTGCTGAAGCGGTCGAGGTCGCGGCCGTCCTCGTAGTCCGCCTCCAGGCCGAGGCGCTGGAAGCGCGGCAGGTACCAGCTCTTCGCCGCCCGCACGTCCCACTGCACGAAGTCCTTGCTGTTGGGGTCGAAGTCGCTGTTGGGCAGCCCCCAGCGCTCCCACTGCGAACGGCGGTTCCAGCTGCCGCTGGCGGTGAGGCGGTACCCGGCGCGGCTGAACCGCCCCTCGAGCTCGAAGGAGTGGAGGAAGTGGTTGTCCGGGAGGACGAAGTCCTTGGCGGTGTCGCTGTCGCGCTGGAACCGGAAGTAGGAGACCTCGTAGGTGGCGCCGAGGTGGAAGAAGCCCCCGACGGGATGCCCGAGGTGGAACGCCACGTGGCCGGGGTAGGTCTTGACCGTCTCGGCCTTGACCTCCTGGTTGTCGCGGAAGAGGCGGTCGGAGGTGGCGATGGCGAGCGCGAAGGCGTCGGCGCCGACGTCGAAGCGCGTGCCGCGCACCTTGGGCTGGGCGATGTTGCCCTGCAACAGCGCGCCGCCGAAGAAGAGGTTCGCCTGCTGCCCGCTGCCCTTGAGGTCGAAGGTGAAGTAGTTGATGCCGGCGAGCGGCAGCGGGTAGTCGAGGGCGTCGTCGTAGAAGACGCCGCCGAGCAGGAACACCTTCTTGGTGTCGTAGCCCTCCTTGACCACCCGCTGAGCGCTGCCGGGCTCCTTGACCAGGTAGCGCATGCCGTGCGGGGTGTCGCGCACCATGGTGACGTCGCTCGCCTGCACCTGCGCCAGCTGCTGGTCGAACTCGGCGCCGTTGAGCACCAGGTCGGAGAGCACCGTCTCGCGCTCGACGACGGTGGTGGCGTTGACCACCGAGAGGAGCTGCTGCCCCACCACCCGTAGCGGCAGCCAGAATGCGTCGGGAGCCCACGCCGCCGCCTTGCCGTGGTCGTCGACGGGCGAGTAGTAGAGCGTCTCCTCGTTGGAGATCACCTCGCCGGTGAGGCCCACCTGCAGGCCGCGCGTGCGCACGCGGCCGTAGTGCTCGCGGTCGACCCACACGGTGCCCTGGAACAGCTTGCCGCTGGCGGCGGCTGCCGGGTCGGCGGGGGCGAAGTCGATCACCCACACCGGTCGCCCGTCGAGGGTGTCGGTGCCGCGCAGCTGGTAGCGGTACTCGCGCGTGAAGTGGATCTCGAGCGGCATCGCCGCCGCCTTCTCGGGCTGAATGAGCGGGATCTCGGGAAGCTTCGAGCCGCGCCAGCGCACGCCATTGATGAGCAGCTCCTTCCACGCCCAGTCGAAGGCGCCGCCCTGGCGGAAGAAGAACGGACCGCGGAAGGTGGCCTCGACGGCCTGACTGCCGGCGCCCTGGAAGCGCAGGCTGGTGGTGTTGGTGGCCTGGTAGTGGTCGAGACGCCGCGCCTGGGCGTCCTCGAAGGCCTGCAGCCGGCGCAGGATCTCCTCGATCGGGATCTGTCGCTCGGTCTCCACCTCGGCGGTGCCGCGGATGGTCTGCAGGTCGGGCGCCTCGCGGCGCGCCAGCCGGATGAGGGCGACCGGCGCCGAGATGCGCAGCCGCACCCCTTGCGGGCCGGAGGCGCCAGACACCGCCTTCGCCTCGCCTGTCTGCAGGCTCACCACCTCGGGCGCGGTGAGCGTGGGGTCGTCGAAGGCGAGGGCCAGCGGTTCCTCGCCGGGCCGCCGCGCGATGACCCGCAGGCCGAGGTCCTTGGCGCGCGCGAACGACCAGGTGGAGGTGGGGCTCGACGAGGCGTCGAAGGCGAGGTCCCCCTTGGTCTCGTTGGCGAGCACGGCGAGCGGCGCCAGCGCCGGCGCCGGCGAGGGGACGTCGAAGAACGAGATGCCGACGCCGAGGGCGCCGAGGCGCGCCGCCTCGGCCACCGTCAGCTCGCCCGGTGAGGGCCAGGGGAGCCCGGCGACGGCCACCGGACGGCCGGGGTCGAGCTCCTCGAGCGCGGCGAGGCTCTGGCGCAGCGGCTCGTCCGCGGCGGGTCCCTGCAGCACGATGCCGTCGGCGTAGGCGGCGAGGTCCTGCGCGTAGAGGGTGCGCAGGCTTTCGGGGTCGGCGGGAAGCGGGCCGGTGAGCACGCGCGCGTCGGTGAGGGCGCCGGTCACCACCACGGCGGCCCGCTTGAGCAGGAAGGCGTACTGGACGAGACGGTCGGCGGGGTCGGCCTGGGGGGCGGAATCGACCAGAGGCTCCCAGACGATCTCGAAGTGGAGCAGCGGCCCGGCGTTCTTGGCCACCGTGGCGAGCCCGGCGAGCTCGCGCTCGAGGTCGGCGACGTGCTCGACGAGCGGCGAGGGGGTGTGGAAGACGACCTCCACCCATGGGGTGCCGCCGGCCGCGGCCACCGCCTGCGCCGCCGCCGGATCCCAGTCGGCGAGCGCCTCGTGCCGCCAGCGCACGTAGAGGCGGGCGTCGTCGGCGAGCCGTGGTGCCTGCGCGAGCGCCGCGACGATCTCGGCGGGCGAGCCGGCGGTCACTCCTGCGCAGGGCTTGCAAGAGGGAGCGGCGGCGAGCGCCGTCGCGGGCAGGAGCAGCAGCGCGGCGAGGACGAGGCTGCGGTGGAGGGCGGCGAAGGCTCTCATGGCGCGCAAGGATACGGGCCGGCGGTGGCGTTGTCACGGTGCGGCGGCAGGGATCGGCACACGCCTCTGTGGCATCCCGCATTCCGCGGCGCTCCCGGCCGGAGTAGCATCGGCGCGTCATGGAGTTCACGGGTCGGCTGGGCGCGATGTCGATGTCCGATCTGCTGCAGTGGCCCAACCACGAGCGGCGGTCGGGATCGCTGGTGGTGCGCACGACACGGCGCGAGAAGCGGGTCGTCTTCGAGCGCGGCCTGGTGGTGGGGTGCGTCTCCGGCGACCCGGCCGAGTACTTCGGCCAGTACCTGCTGCTCAACGGCTACGTGCCGCGGGAGCGGCTGCTCGAGGCCCTGCAGCTCTGCCGCGCCACCGGGGCACGGCTGGGGACGGCGCTCGTCGACCTCGGCCTGCTGGCGCCGGACGCCGCCGCCTGGGCGCTCGCCAAGCACATCGAGGAGCGCATCTGCGACCTCTTCCTCTGGCGTCACGGGGTCTTCTACTTCCTCAGCGAGCTGCCCGAGGTGGGGGACCGGCTCACCGAGCCCCTCGATCCCCTGGCGCTCTCGCTCGAGGGCACCCGCTGGGCCGACGAGCACGAGCGCATTCGCCAGCTGCTCGTGCACGACGGAGTGGTGCTGCGGTGCGGCCTGGCGCCACCGCCGCCGCAGACCAGCCCGCTCGTCGAGCGGGTGCTGGCGGTGGTGGCGGACCGGCCGCGCCGGCTCGACGAGCTCTACGCCGCCGTGCAGGGGTCGCACTTCCGCTTCCTCGAGGTGGTCTACAACCTGCTGGTGGCGGGCACGCTCGAGGTCGATGCGGTGGAGGAGGACGCCGACTCGCAGAGCGACATCCGCATGTTCGACCTGCTGCTCGAGCAGGCCTCGGAGGAGGACGTGCTGTTCACCCCGCGGCACTTCTCGCTGCCGCTCGAGTGGCTGAATCGCTTCTTCCCGCTCTGGGTGGAGACGGGCGAGCCGGATGCCACGCCCGCCGAGGAGCGCGACTTCTACCGCCTCATGGACGGCAGCCGCTCGCTCGGTGACCTGGTGCTCACCGAGGTCGACCCGCAGCGGCGCCAGGAGCGCATGGACCTGGTGCTGATCGAGCTGCAGAAAGGGCGGCTGGCGCTGCTGCCGCGTCCGCTCGCCGAGATCAAGGCGCTCGGGAAGGGCACCCGCAACCCCTGGCTGCGGCGCTTCATGGGGTGACGGCGCGGCCCGTCAGGTCGCGACGGGGACCGCCTCGGCGGCGGGGCGGCCGACCATCCCCATCAGCTCGCGCAGCTTGAGCTCGAGCTCGTCGGCGAGGTCGGGGTTGTCGCGCAGGAACTGCTTGGAGTTCTCTCGCCCCTGCCCCAGGCGCAGGTCACCGTAGGAGAACCAAGCGCCGCTCTTGTCCACCAGCTTGTGCTCGACGCCGAGGTCGAGCAGCTCGCCGCTGCGCGAGATCCCCTCGCCGTAGTCGATGTCGAACTCGGCCTGGCGGAAGGGAGCGGCCATCTTGTTCTTCACCACCTTGACCTTGGCGCGGCTGCCGATCACCTGCTCGCCCTCCTTGAGCGAGGCGATGCGGCGGATGTCGATGCGCACCGAGGCGTAGAACTTGAGGGCGCGGCCGCCGGTGGTGGTCTCGGGGTTGCCGAACATCACCCCGATCTTCTCGCGGATCTGGTTGATGAAGACGAGGGTGGTCTTCGACTTGGCGACGATGGCGGTGAGCTTGCGCAGGGCCTGCGGACATCAGCCGCGCCTGCAGGCCGACGTGCGAGTCGCCCATCTCCCCCTCGAGCTCGGCGCGCGGCACCAGCGCCGCCACCGAGTCGATGACGACGATGTCGACGGCGTTGCTGCGCACCAGCATCTCGGCGATCTCGAGTGCCTGCTCGCCGTTGTCGGGCTGTGACACCAGGAGGTCGTCGATGTCCACTCCCAGGCGCTTGGCGTACTCGGCGTCGAGGGCGTGCTCGGCGTCGATGTAGGCGGCGACGCCGCCGCGCTTCTGGGCCTGGCCGGCGGTGGAGAGGGCCAGCGTGGTCTTGCCGGACGACTCGGGGCCGAAGATCTCCACCACGCGACCGCGCGGGAAGCCGCCGATGCCGATGGCGTGGTCGACCGCCAGCGAGCCGGAGGGGATGGTCTCGATGGCGATCCCCTCACGCTTGCCCAGGCGCATGATGGCGCCCTTGCCGAACTGCCGTTCGATCTGCGTGACCGCGGTGTCGATCGCCTTCAGCCGCTCGTCCTTCTTGCCGTTGCTCATACGTTCTCCGCGTCCTCATGTGCTTGCCGCCGCCACCCACCCTGCGGCCGCGCATCGGCTCGCGCTGGGCTGCTGCTGTCCTGGATAGACGGAAAGGATAGCCGGAATGGCTCCCCGCGGTGGCTGACTCCCGTGGAAGGAAGTTACGCTTGGATTACGCTCTTGTCAAGATCCCCGGGCGGCCTCACCGCCGCGTCCCACCGGGCCTCGCTCGGCGAACCCCGCGGGCTCGGTCCTCCGCCACCGACCCGGGGCTGGCTCCGGCGACCGGGGCGTCGCGACGCCCGCCCGGCGGCGTCCGTTAGAATCTCGTCGCCGAGCCGACGCATGGCCACCACCCCCACCACCGCCCGCGCCCTCGACGAGACGCTCGCCACCGCCGCCCCCATCCGGCGCCTGGAGGAGAACGTTGGCCGCGTGCTGCGCGGCAAGCCCGAGGTCATCCGCCTGGCGGTGGTGAGCCTGCTCGCCGGTGGCCACGTGCTCATCGAGGACGTCCCCGGGGTGGGCAAGACCTCTCTCGCCCATGCGTTGGCGCGCTCGCTCGGGCTGTCGTTCCAGCGCATCCAGTTCACCTCCGACCTGCTCCCCTCGGACATCCTCGGGGTCTCGATCTTCAACCAGCGCACCCAGGAGTTCGAGTTCGTACCGGGGCCGGTGTTCGCCAACGTGGTGCTCGCCGACGAGATCAACCGGGCGACACCGAAGACGCAGTCGGCGCTGCTCGAGGCGATGAGCGAGGGGCGGGTGAGCGTCGAGCGCAAGCGCTTCCTCCTCCCCGAGCCGTTCCTGGTGATCGCCACCCAGAACCCGCTCGAGCACCAGGGCACCTTCCCGCTGCCCGAGTCGCAGCTCGACCGCTTCCTGATGTCGCTGCAGATCGGCTACCCACCCAGCGAGGACGAGCGGGAGTTGCTGCTGTCGGGGGGCGTGCAGGCGATCCTCGAGGAGCTGCCGGCGGTGCTCGAGCGCGACGAGCTGATCGGGCTGCAGCGGGCCGCGCAGGCGGTGACGGTGTCGCCGAAGATCGCCGGCTATCTGCTCGACCTCGCCGAGAGCACCCGCCAGGGGGGCGAGTTCCTGCTCGGCGTCTCCACCCGCGGCGCCCAGGGGCTCTACCGCGCCGCCCAGGCGCTGGCTCTCGTCGAGGGGCGCCGCTTCGTCGTCCCCGACGACGTGCAGCGGCTGGCGGTGCCGGTGCTCGCCCATCGCGTGGTGCTGCGCCACGGCGGCGCCGGCGGCGACGCCACCCGGGCCGCCCTCGAGCGCGTCGTCGCCTCGCGCCCCGTGCCGCTGTAGCCATGCGCGGCCGGCGTTCCCCGCCGCGAGAGCCCAGGGGCCGGGAGGTGGCGCCGCGCGCCCCGCGAGGGGCGGGGAGAGCGGGCAGGGCCGGGTCGGAAGCGGGGGGGTGGGGTCGGTCGGGAGCCGCCGGTGGGCTGCGGGTGCGAGGCTGGCGCTGGCCGGTGCCGGAGCGGATCCGGCCCACCCGCATCGGCGTCGGCTACATCGTAGGCTGCGTGCTGGTGGGGGTGGCGGCCACCAACACCGGTAACAACGCGCTCTACATCGTGCTGGCGGTGATGCTCGGGGTGCTGGTGGTCTCGGGCCTCACCTCGCGGGTCAACCTGCGCGGCCTCGAGCTCGAGCTCGAGCCCCCGAGCGAGGTGTTCGCCAACCGCCCCTTCCACCTCCGGCTCTCGGTGCGCCACGGCGGGCGCCTGCTGCCGCGCTGGCTGCTGGTCTTCAGCTTGGGCGAGCCCGGGCAGCCGCTGCTGGTTCCCTTCCTGCCACGGCGGGGGAGCAGCCGCGGGTACCTCGAGCTGCTGGTGCCGCGTCGCGGGCGCCACCGCTTCGCCTGGCTCCACGTCGGCAGCATCTTCCCGCTCGGCTTCTTCCACAAGGGGCTGCGCTACCCGCTGGAGGCGCAGGTGCTCGTCTACCCGGAGCTGTTCGCGGCCGCCGGTGTCGCCCCCGAGCGCTCCTCCTCGCGTGGCGAGGGGTTCGCGCAGCGCGTCGGTTGGGGGCACGATCTGCACTCGCTGCGCGCCTTCCGCCACGGCGACGATCCGCGCCGCATCCACTGGAAGCAGACCGCGCGCACCGGCTCGATGATCTACACCGAGCGCGAGGCCGAGGAGGGACGGCGGCTGTCGATCGTCTTCGACAACGCGGTGGGGGAGCTGGCGACGGCGGCCGCGACGGCGCGCTTCGAGAAGCTGGTGAGCGAGGCGGCGACCGCCGCCGTCGACTACCTCGACCGCGGCTTCGACGTCGAGCTGGTGACGCGCGACGACCGTCTCGGCTTCGCCGGCGGCCCGCTGCAGCGGCGGGCGGTGCTCGCGGCGCTGGCGCTGATCGAGCCGCGGCCACTGGCGACCGAGCCGCTGCGCGGGTCGGCGGCCGACTCGCCACAGCTGCGGCTGGCGATGGAGCCCGCGGAGGCGGCGTGAGCTTCGGGCGCGAGAAACGGCTGCTGCTTGCCGCGCTGGCGTTGCTGGCGCCGCTGCCGCTGCCCTTCAACGAGGTGCTCGCCTGGCCGATCCTGCTCGCCTTCTGGGTGCTGCTGGCGATCTTCGTGCGCCGCGCCTGGCGCGACCCGGCGAGCTGGCTGCCGAGCTGGGCGATGAACCTGCTGGGTCTCGCCTACCTGCCCGTCCTCTACGTCGACCTGGTGGTGTTCTGGAGCGGCCAGCTGGTGCGCCCGGTCATCCACCTGGCGCTCTTCGCGGTGGGCGTCAAGCTGTTCGCGCTGCGCCAGGAGCGCGACAAGTGGCACGTGGTGATCGGCGCCTTCTTCCTCTTCCTGGCGGCGATGGGCACCAGCGTCCACCCCAGCATCATGCTCTACCTCGCGGCGTTCGTCGGCCTCATGCTCACCCTGCTGGCGCGCTTCGCCTACTTCTCGGTGCTGGCGCGCTTCGGCTACCGCCGCGAGGAGCCGGTACGGGCGCCGCTGCGGGGCTTCGTTGTCGGCGCCACCCTCGCCGCCATCGTCCTCGCCGCGCCGCTGTTCGCCCTGCTGCCGCGCATCCGCACCCCCTACCTGCTGGTGCGCGGCACCGGCACCGGCACGGTGGTGCACGCCGCCGGCTTCTCGGACCTCATCACCCTCGACAGCATCGGCAGCGCGCGCGCCAGCCGGCAGGTGCTGCTGCGGATGCGCTTCGCGCCGCAGCCGCGGCCGCGACGCGAGATCCGCATCAAGGCCGACACCTACGACCTCTACGACGGCCGTACCTGGCGCGCCAACCCCAACCCGTTCCCCATCGCCCCCGATCCCGGCGGCACCTTCCGCCTCGGCCTCGGGTCGGCGCGCCAGCAGGCGGAGATCTGGCTGCTGCCCTGGAACAGCACCGCGCTGCCGCTGCCGGTGCAGGCGTTGGGAGTGGCGGTGCGGGCGCCCGCGCTGGCGCGTGACCGTGGCGGCGCGGTGAGCCTCTACTTCGTGCCGGCGACGATCCTGCGCTACGACGTCGACCTCGCCGACCGTCCGGTGCTCGACGGCTTGCCGCCGCCGCGCTTCGATCGCCCCGACGAGGCGAGCCTCGACAGCCGCGGGGTGACGCCGCGCATCGCCACCCTGGCGGCGCAGGTGATGGGTACCGGCACGGCGCTCGAGCGCGCGCAGCGGCTCGAGCAGCACCTGTCGACGCGCTACGGCTACACCACGGAGTTCGTGGGGCGCTCGGGGCAGCTCGCGCTCGAGGACTTCCTCTTCCGCACCCGCCGCGGCCACTGCGAGTTCTTCGCCACCGCGATGGTGGTGATGCTGCGCAGCCAGGGCATCCCGGCGCGCTTCGTCACCGGCTTCCTCGGTGGCGAGGAGAACACGTTCGAGGGCTACTACATCGTGCGGGAGAGCAACGCCCACGCCTGGGTGGAGGCGTGGATCGACGGCCGGGGCTGGGAGGTGTTCGACCCCACCCCGGCGGCGGGGCGGCCAGGAGCGAGCGAGCGGGACCTGCCGCTCCTGCTGAGCGAGGCCTGGGACTACCTGAGCTTCCGCTGGGACCGCTACGTGCTCACCTTCGGCTTCTACGACCAGCTGCAACTGCTGCTGCAAGCGCGCTCGGTGTGGCTGTCGTTCTGGCGGTTGTTCCAGCACCCGGGAGTGCCGGGAATCGCGACGCCGTCGACCGGCACGCTGCCAGCCGGGCCCACGGGGCCCTCGCACGAGGAGCTCGGGTGGCGGCAGTGGCGGCTGCCGATGACGCTGCTGATCGTGGCAATGGCGCTCGCCGGGCTCGCCTGGTTCCTCGTCCAGCGGCGCCGCCAGCGGCGTACGGCCACCGACAGCTACCGCCGCCTGCGCCTGCGTCTCGAGCGCAGCGGCCTGCCGGTCCCGGAGTCGCTGGCGCCGTTGCACTTCGCCCGCACCGCCGGCGACCGCTTCCCGCAGGTCGCCGCCCCCACCGGTCGCCTCGTCGACCTCTACCTGCGCGAGAGCTTCGCCAGCGAGGCGCTCACCGAGCCGGAGCTGGGCGAGGCCCTCGCCTCGCTGCGCGAGGTGGAGCAGCTGCTGCGCAAAGCCGGCTGACGGCGTCGAGACCATCTCGGCGGCGCCGCGCCGCCAGCGGCGCCGGCTCAGTAGGCGTTGTGGTGGTGCAACCCCTGGCGCAGCGTCATCCAGAGGATCTTGAGGTCGAGCTTGAGCGACCAGTTCTCGATGTAGTAAAGGTCGTACTGGATGCGTTTGCGGATCGACGTGTTGCCGCGCCAGCCGTGCACCTGCGCCCAGCCGGTGATGCCCGCCTTCACGCGGTGGCGCAGCATGTACTGCGGCACCTTGTGCTTGAACTCGCGCACGAAGGTGGGGCGCTCGGGGCGCGGGCCGACCAGCGACATGTCGCCGCGCAGCACGTTCCACAGCTGCGGCAGCTCGTCGATCGACCAGCGGCGCAGGAAGCTGCCCAGGCGCGTGCGGCGGCCGTCGTTCTTGATCGCCCACACCGGCCCGGTCGACCCCTCGGCGTCGGCGCGCATGGAGCGGAACTTCCAGATCATGAACGGCTTGCCGTCGAGGCCCATGCGCTCCTGGCGGTACAGCACCGGACCGCGGTCCTCGAGCCAGACGGCGAGGGCGATGAGCGGCAGCACCGGTACCACGAAGGTGAGGGCGACGAGGCCGGCCGCCGAGACGAGGACGTCCATGCCGCGCTTGACCAGGCTGCTCCACCCCTGCAGCGGCACCTGCGAGAGGTTGATCACCGGCGTGCCGTCGAGGTCCTCGAGCGTCGCCTTGAGAGTGGCGTATTGGAGGATGTCGGGGACCAGCTTGACCTCGACGCACTCGCTGCGCACGCGCTCGAGGGCGCGCAGCATCTTCTTGTGCGCCTCGAGCGGCAGGGCGATGTAGACCTGGTCGATCCGCTGTTCCTCGAGCAACCGGTCGGCGTCTTGGATCGTGCCCAGCACCGGGGCGCCGTGGAAGCTGGTGCCGGCTTTGCCCGGGTCGTCGTCGAGGAAGCCCACCAGCTGCAGGCCGAGCTCGCGGTGGTCCTGCAGCTTCTTCGCGATCTCGCGCCCCAGCATGCCGGCGCCGACCACCAGGATCCGCTGCTGGCTGTGGCCGGAGAGCTGCCGGCGCTGCAGCGCCCAGCGGATGCTCATGCGCGACGCCGACACCGCCAGCAGGTCGAGGAAGACGAACAGCCCCATGAACCAGCGGCTGTACGTGAAGTAGCTGGTGCTGCCCGGCTCGAGCGGTGGCCGGTACCAGGCGCTGAAGGTCGAGAGCAGGATGGCGGCGAGCAGGATCGCCACCACCACCGTCAGCACCTCGTCGACGCGGCTGCGGCCGCGGCGGGTCTGGTAGAGGCCGTGGAAGTAGAACACCACCGGCCAGATGAGCAGCACCGCCGGCAGCAGCTCGAGATAGCGCTGGAACTCCGGCACGCCGTGCACCACCGGCACGACCGGGTTCTCGAAGCGCAGGTTCCAGGCGGTGAAGAAGGCGACGAGAGTCGCGCCGAGGTCGCCGGCCAGGTACAGGGCCGCGCGGGCGCGATGCCGACGTTGGATCAAGCCGACCCCTCCGGGAGAATGACCGATACAGCCGACCCCTCACCGTCCGGCGGCTGGGAGCGCGGGGCGAAGCCTACCGACCGGCGACGCAGGTTCAAGCGATTGAACCGAATCCGTTCAGATTTGTCAATGGGAGCCGTCGGGAGGACGCGGTGCGGGCGGTCTTGTCGCAGACCGCGGCTCGCCCGCTCGCCTCTCGGCCAGCTCCTTCGGCATCTGCCAGGCGCCGGAGGCGCTGAGGCTGGCCGTCGGCGTTCCTTCGAGGACGCTCTTGTATACGGCCATCGTGCGCTTGGCCGTTCGTTCCCAGGAGAACTCGCGGGCGCGGCGCCGGCCCAGCTCGGCGAGGGTGGCGCGCTGCTCGGGAGCTGCCATCGAGTGCGCGATGGCGCGAGCCAGCGCCTCGACGTCGAGCGGATTGACCAGGTGGGCGAACCCCTCGCCGATCTCCCGAAGCGCCGAAGTGTTGGAGGTGATGACAGGAACGCCGGAGGCCATCGCCTCCACCACCGGCAGGCCGAACCCTTCGTAGAGCGTGGGGTAGAGAAACAGCGTCGCTCCCTGGTAGATCGCCGGCAGCGCCTCGTCGGCGACCTGCCCGAGCAGTCGGATGCGATGGGAGACGCCGGCGGCCTCGGCGCGCTGGCGGGTGCGCAGGTCGGCCTCCGGCCCGCCACCTACGCACACCAGGTCACCCTCGAAGGGGTGGATCGACAGCGCCTTGGCGAAGGCCTGGATGACGTTGTCGAGGTTCTTGTGCGGCTTGGGGTTGCCGACGAAGAGCAGGTAGGGGGGCGCGATCCCCAGCTGCCGCTGCCAGCGCTCGAGCTCGGCGGCCGGGAGGCGCTGGTGGAAGACCGCGTCGACGCCGTTGTAGACCACCTCGATGTTGCGGCCGTCGGCGTCGAGGAAGCGCAGGAGGTCCGAGCGCGTGTTCTGCGAGACGGCGATCACCCGGTCACTGCGCGCGAGGGTACGGCGGATCATCCGCTGCGCGTAGAAGAAGGCGAGCCGTGAGGGCAGGAACTCCGGGTAGAGGAGGTGGATGATGTCGTGGATCGTCACCACCGACTTGCAGGGCACCACCAGCGGCAGCACGTAGTGGGTGGCGTGGTAGAGGTCGAGCTTCAGCCGCCACAGCCGCCAGGAGAGGGCGAACAGCTCGCGGATGCTGTACACCCTGGCCCCCTCGGGGACGAGCTGGAAGTTGTCGGGCAGGCCGCCGAGGACCTCCGGCCCGTTGGGACCCACCAGCAGCAGGTACCGGTTTTCCTGGTCGAGCTGGGCCAGCCCGCGCACCAGGTTGCGCACGTAAGTCCCGATCCCGAAGTCGCGGATCTTGCGCGCGTCGATGCCGATCACTGCCATTGCGGAATGCCTCGTACGATCGTCGGCATCGACACGAGATGAGGGGACGCCGCGTCGATGCCGATCACTGCCATCGAAGAACGCCTCGTACGATCATCGGCATCGACGCGAAATCGCGGCTCTCGCGGAACGCCTGGTACCCATCGCCTCCACCCTCACGCTACCAGTGCCTCGAGCAGAACCGCTTCCAGTTGCGCGGCGCTGGTCTCCCACGAGAAGCGGGCCGCCTGGCGGGGGCCGCGCGCCGCCAGCTCGGCGGCGCGCGCCGGCTCGTCGAGGAGGCGGCGCAGCGCGTCGGCGAGCTCGCCCGGGTCGTGGGCGTCGACCAGCCATGCCGCCTCGCCCACCACCTCGGGCAGGCTGCTGGTGTGCGCCACCACCGTCGGCACGCCGCAGGCGAGCGCCTCCACCGCCGGCAGGCCGAACCCCTCGTAGAGGCTGGGGTAGACGAAGCAGCGCGCCGCCTGCAGGACGCTCAGGTGCTCCTCGTCGCCCAGGCGGCCGAGCAGCCGCACGCCGGCGCCGGCCTCGCGCTCGAGCCGTTGCAGCAGGTCGCGGCTCTTCCAGCCGTAGCCGCCGGCGAGCAAGAGCGGCGGCGGATCCGCCCCCTCGGCGCGCAGTGCCAGCCAGGCGTCGAGCAGCAGGGCGACGTTCTTGCGCGGCTCGAGCGTGCCGGCGTAGAGCACGTAGCCCTGCGGGCAGCCGAGCCGCTGCCGCGTCGCCGCCACCTGCTCGGGGCTCGCCGGCGCGAAACGAGGCTCCACCCCGGCCCACACCACGCGCAGTCGGTCGGTTGCCTCGGGGAAGAAGTGCCGCACGTCGGCGGCGGTGGCCTCGGAGTCGACGACGATCCGGCGCGCTCGCGCCAGGCTGCGGGCGAGGAAGGGGACTTGCGTGAGCTTCACCTTCAGGCGGTGGGTCTCGGGCAGCAGCAGGGTGGTGAGGTCGTGCACCGTCACCACGGCGGGCACGCTCCCCAGCAGGGGGAGTGTCTGCAGTGGCGACCAGAAGAGGTCGACGTCGCCGCGCGCGAGCCGCCGCGGCAGCCGCAGCTGCTGCCAGAGCACCCCATAGGGGGCCGGCTGCGCCTCGAAGGCGATGCCGGCCTCGCGCAGCCAGCCGCCGTGGCGGGGCGATCGGTGGGCGACCGCGAGCAGCTCGAAGCTGCCGCGGCGTGCCAGCGCGGTGAGCAGCGCCCGGGTGTAGACGCCGATGCCGGTGACCTCGCCGAGGGCAGCCCGCAGGTCCACGGCGAGCCGAGGGGTGCCGCGCTGCGCGAGCGACGGCACGGACGAGGGTCGCGTCACGGCCCGTGGCTCGGGCGGCGGGACGGTGGCGGCGCGCGGCGAGGAGGGCGGGGGCGGGAGGTCACGGATGGGACGCATCCCGGGCTGGCAGTATAACTTGCGGCCAGCGCCCCTCCCGAGCCGCCGCCGCGCGCCAGGCCGCCGCCGTAGTCGCCGCCGTGCGGCTCCAGTCGAAGCGGCGGCACGCGCGCAGCCTCGCTCGGCGAGCTCCGCCCTCAGGGCCTCGTCGCCGAGCACGCGGGCGAGCGCCGCCGTCCAGGCCAAGGGATCGTCCGGCGGCACGAAGAGGGCGGCGTCGCCACCCACCTCGCGCAGCACCGGCAGGTCGGAGACCACCGGTGGCACCCCCGCCGCGAGCGCCTCCACGAGCGGCAGACCGAAGCCCTCGTAGAGCGATGGCAGCGCCACCAGCGCGGCGTGGCGGTAGAGCGCGGCAAGGCTCTCCGGCGTCACGTAGCCGAGATGCAACAGCCACCCCTCGGCGATGCCCTGGCGGACCTCGGCGGCGAGCGATCCGGTCTGCCACCCCCAGCGACCGCAGAGCAGGAGTGGCGGCGCCCCGGGCATTCGGCGGCGCAGCTCCTGCCAGGCAGCGAGCAGCACCGGCAGGTTCTTGCGTGGCTCGAGGGTGCCGACGTAGAGGCCGTAGCGCGGCGGGACCCCGGGTGGTGGCTCGCCGGCGTCGAGGGTGGCGAGCTGCCCCGGCCCGTGGTGGATGGCACGCACGCGCTGGGGAGCGACGCCGCGCGCCACCAGCTCGTCGCGCACCGCCGCGCTGGGGGTGAGCAGCAGGGCGGCGGCGTGCAGCGTCTCCTCGAGGCGCTCGCCGAGGGCGACGGCGGTGTCGGGGCGTGCCGCCGCCGGCAGTCGTTCGAGGGTGAGGTCGTGCACCATCGCCACCTGCGCGCCCGAGGCGTAGCGGAAGAGGGGTGGGACGAGGAAGTTGGGGGCGAAGAGCACGCGGTTGGCGTCGGCCGCCGCCAGCAGCGGCGCCAGCCGGCGCAGGAGCTGGCGGCCGCGCCAGGGGGGGACGACCAGCCCGTCGGGCGCGTCGTAGGTGACCCACTCGATGGCCTGTCCCCGCGGCAGGGGCACCACTGGCGCGGGCGCTCCGGGGTCGCCCTCGACGAGCGACTGCCCATAGAGCCGCAGGCGCAGGTCGTCGGCGTCGGCGAGATGGGTCAGCAGCTGGTACGCGTACCAGCCGACGCCGGTGAGCGGCTCGTAGAGCGAGTTGACGTCGACGGCGACGGTGAGCCGAGTCTCGCCTCGGCGGCGGCGGACCGCTGCCACGACGCCGAGCAGCCAGCGGAGCGTGTGCCACCACCGGCGTGGCGAGCCGAAGCGAAGCACCGCGAGGGCCCGGCGACGCGGCGCGGGGCTGGGGCCGGAGCGGTCCGCAGGGGCGCGCGGGGCGGCGGGCGGTGTCATCCGGGAGGTGGTGGAAAGTGTATCGTGCGCCCGATGCACGACGGGCCCCGCTCCGACACCGCGGTGGCGGCCGACGACGAGCGCGAGCGCGTCGCCGCTGTGCTCGAGCAGCTGCGCGCCGGGGTGCGGCAGCGGCAGGCGGAGGCGACGACGCTGGGCGCCGGTGCGGCCCTCGGTGCGGCAGGCGCGGGCGAGCGGCTGGGGAGCGCGGCGCTGGCGCGGCTGCTGCAGCTCAGGGAGAGCGAGTACGTGCGCGAGCCGGTGCCGACCTCACCACGACCAGGCCTCGGTCGCTGGATCGTCCTGGCGCGCAAGGCTGGCTACAAGCTCTTCGGCAAGTGGCTGGTGCGGCCCCTGCTCGAGCAGCAGAACGCCTTCAACCAGGCCGTCGCGGCGGCGCTGCAGGAGCTGCTGGAGAGCGAGGCGCGGCTGCGACGTCAGGTGCGCGAGCTCGAGGCGCGGCTCGAGGCGCGGCAGGCGGACGAGCGGCCCGGTTCGGGGGAGGCTTGATCGACGGCGCCGGCCGTCGGGTGTGCATCTGCGCCACGCAGGTGCCCTTCGCCTGGGGCGGCGCCGAGATCCTCGTCGAGTGCCTGCGCGACCAGCTGCGAGCGCGAGGCTTCGAGGCGGCGGTGGTGACGCTGCCCTTCCGGTGGCCGACCCGCCTCGACCTCGTCAAGGCGGGGCTGGCGTGGCGCCTGCTCGACCTGCGCGAGGTCGACGGCAAGCGCGTCGACCTGGTGATCGCCACCCGCTTTCCGTCCTACCTGGTGCGGCACCCCAACAAGGTGGTGTGGCTGATCCACCAGCTGCGGCAGGTCTACGACCTCCTGGGCACCACCTACAGCGACTTCGCGCCGCGCGACGCCGGCGACGCGCGGGCGATCGCCATGGTGGAGGCGATGGACGGTCGCGGCCTCGGCGAGGCGCGCCGGGTGCTCACCATCTCGGGCAACGTCGCCGCGCGGCTGCGCCGCCACAACGGCATCGACGCGCGGGTGCTCTACCCGCCGCCGCGGCTGGACGGCCGGCTGCACGAGGGCCCGTTCGGCGACGCCGTGCTCACCGTCGGCCGCCTCGACGAGATCAAGCGCGTCGAGCTGCTGGTGCGGGCGCTGCGACACACCGAGCACCCGGTGCGGGCGCGCATCGCCGGCAGCGGGCCGCGGCGCGAGGAGCTGGCCGCTCTGGCGTCGCGCCTGGGCGTCGCGGAGCGGGTGGACTGGCTCGGCTTCGTCGCCGACGAGCGGGTGGTCGAGGAGTACGCGGGGTGCCTCGGGGTCTACTACGCCCCCTTCGACGAGGACTACGGGTTCGTCACCGTGGAGGCCTTCCAGGCCGGCAAGCCGATGGTGACCACGAGCGACGCCGGCGGCGTGCTCGAGCTGGTGGAGGACGGGGTCAACGGCTTCGTCGTTCCGCCCGAGCCGCGGGCGATCGCGGCGCGGCTCGATCGCCTCTGGCGCGATCGCGAGGAGGCGCGGCGGCTGGGCGCGGCGGGGCGAGAGCGCGTGCGCGAGATCGCCTGGGAGCGGGTGATCGCGGAGCTCACCGGATGAGCGCGGTTGCCGTCGGCCCTTCGGCTGCCGCTCGTCCGCGGGTCGCCGTCTACAGCCCCTGGCCGCCGCAGGCGTCGGGGATCGCCGACTACGCCGCGGAGCTGCTGCCGCACCTGGCGCGCCGGTGCGCGGTGGAGCTGGTCGCCGACGACGCCGTGACGGTGGCACCCGAGGTGGCCACGGGTCGCACCGTGCATGCGGCACGCCGGCTGCCGGCGCTGCTGGCGAGCGGAAGCTGCGACGCCGTGCTCTACCACCTCGGCAACAACCGCGACTTCCACGCCGGCATCTACCGCCAGCTGCTGGCACAGCCGCGGGACGTGCCGGCCGTGCTGGTGCTGCACGAGTACGTCGTCCACCACCTGGTGCGCGACGTGACGCTGCACGACAGCGACCCCGCGGCCTATGTGGAGACGCTCCGCTGGTGCTACGGCCGGACGGGGGAGGCGATGGGGCGGCGGGCGGTGGCGAGCGGCGTGCCGCTCGACCCTTTCCGCTACCCGCTCTTCGAGCGCGCCGTCGACGCCGCGGCCGCGGTGATCGTCCACAACCACACGACGGCCGCACGGGTGCTGGCGAGCCGGCCGCTGGCGCGGGTCGCCGTGGTGCCGCACCACCTGGCGCTCGGGAAGCTGGCGGCGCCCTCACGGGAGGAAGCGCGGCGGCAGCTGGGGATCGCGCCGGAGGAGCTCCTGGTCGCCACCTTCGGCCTGCTCACCGAGGCGAAGCGACTGCCCGTGCTCTTGCGTGCCTTCGCGCGGCTGCGTGCGGTGGTGCCGGCGGCGCGGCTGCAGCTGGTGGGCGAGGTGTCGCCGCACTACGACTTCGCGTCCGCCGCCGCGCGCGAGTTGCCGGCCGGGCTCGCCGCCGCCGGGGTCGAGGTCACCGGGCGGCTGCCGCTCGAGCGCTTCCTGCTCCACATGCAGGCGTGCGACGTGGCGGTCAATCTGCGCCACCCGACGGCCGGGGAGACCTCTGGCACGCTGGTGCGGCTGCTCGGGCTGGGCCGGCCGGTGGTCGTCTCGCGGGCCGGAGCCTTCGCCGAGCTCCCCGACGGCTGCTGCGCCAAGGTCGACCTCGGCGAGGACGAGGAGCTTCTGCTGGCAGCCTACCTGCGGGCGCTCGCCGCCGACCCGGCGCTGCGCCGCGCGATGGGGGAGAGCGCCCGCCGTCACGTCGCGGCGCACACGCCGGAGGCCTCGGCGGCGGCCTACGCCGAGGTGCTGCGAAGCTGCGTCGAGGAGCGGTGGCGGGCGCCGGCCTGTCCGCCGCCGCTGGCGCCCTTCGCCAGCCACGATCTCTTCGCGGCCCTGGTGCGCGACGTCGCGGCCGAGCTCGCCGACCTCGGCGTCGGCGAGACCGAGGACGCGGTGCTGGCACCCCTCGCGGAGGCGCTGGTGGAGCTCGGGCTCGACCGCGCGGGGGCGGCGCGGTGAGCGAGCCAGCCGGCGGTGCGCAGGGTCGTGGTCCCTCCGCCGCCGGGGACGCGCTCTCGGCCGGCACGGCCTCGCGGACCGGCACGTCCGGGGCCGCTGGACTGCAGCGGCCGGCCAGTGGATGCCGGCGCGCCGGCTGCGCGCTGGCGGCCCTCACGTTGGCACTGCTCACCGCCGGGCACTGGGCGTACTGGTACCGTCCGCGCCCCCACGCCCTCGCACCGGCCTCGGCGCGGCTGCTGCGCGAGCGGATCGAGCGCGGCGGGACGCCGGCATGGGCAGTGCGCCTGTGGGTCCCCTTCCCCCACCAGAACCTCGGCGCCCTCGGCGGCGCGGTGGAGCGGCCGCGAGAGGTGCTGGCCGCCGCGTCGCGCCTCGCCGGGCTTCCCGCGCCAGCGATCCCCCGCCTCGGTCCCTTCACCATCCCGCCGGCCCGTGAGCTGCTCGTCGCTTCGAGCCCCGACGGTAGCCGGCTGGCGGCCGCCGTGCGCCTCTACCCGACGGTGGCGGTGCTGACGCGGCTCGCCGGGATGCTCGCCAGGAATCCCCTGCTGGCCGGTGGCGAGCTGGCGCTCCGCGGGCGCCGGGCGCAGGTGTGGTGGGAAGGGTGGACCTGGCACCTGGAGTCGACGGCCGGCGGCGCCGCGGCGGAAGGACCCGCGAGCGCGGACGAGACCGCGGCCGCTCCGCTGGCGGCGATGGGTTCCGACGACGGCGCGCCGGCACTGGCGCTCGTCGAGCTCGGCGCCGCCGCGGCACCGCTGCCGGCGGGCCGCTACACGCTTCGTCGCGAGGGCGCCGATCTGGTGTGGCGGCTGGGCGCGGAGCTCGCCGCTCCCGCTGCCGGGCCGCCCAGCGGCGTCATCCTGGTCTGGGTCGAGCGGCGCCCGGCGGCCGGCGGTGCGCCGCACGAGCAGGCGTTGCTGCTGATGGAGCGCGTCGACGATGGGCCCCTCCAGAGCCTGCCGGGGGCGGCGGCGTGGGCGCGGCCGCGGGGAGCGCTGAAGGTGCTCCCGGGCGGGAGCATCCTGCGTCAGCTCACCGGCGTGCGAGCGGTGCCGTTCGGCGGCGGCGAGCTCGCCGCCACCGAGCGCGCGGCCGCGCGACGCGCCGAGGAGCTCGCCCCGAGCTGGCTGCCGCTCGCCGGTGGGGACAGCCGGCCGCCGGTCGCCGTCGGCGGCTGGCTCGCCGTCGCGCCGGCAGAGCAGGAGGCCGAGGCGCTCCACCTCCTGCTCGAGGAGGTGCCCCTGCTCGGTGCCGCCGAGGCGCAGCGCTGGGGCGACGTGGCCACTGTGCTGCGCGCCGCGCGAGGCTACCGGACGCTCTCCTGCTGGCTCGCTGCCGACGGCTCGAGCGGCGAGCTGCGGCTACGGCGGTGACCTCTCTCGGGATTCACCGCGCTGGTTCCCACCGCGCAGCCGCCCCAGTGCGCCGCGCACCTCGGCGGGCGTGAGCCCGAGGAGCGGCGCCGCGGTCACCAGCGTCTCGAGGTCCACCGGGTAGAGGTTGTTGCGCGCGGGGTCGGCGAGGCCGACCACGTTGCGCGGTGCGATGCGCGCCGCCACCCAGGCGGGGAAGCCGGACGGGTCCGCTCGCAGCCGCTCCACAGCCGCCGTGAAGGTCGCCTCGAGCTCGGGGTCGCCGGCACCGAGGAAGCCGCGCCAGCACCAGGGTGCACCGTCGGGCGCGGGAAGCAGCCGCTGCCGCACCTCCTCGTAGGAGACCGCCGCGAAGTAGAGGAAGGTGATGGCGGTGAAGGCCGCGAAGTCTCCCCGCGTCGCGTAGGCGAGGGCCACCAGGCGCTCGACCTGGTCGGCCTCGCGCGCCAGCAGTGCGCCGTACTCCTCGAGGCTTCCCTCGCCGTCGGCGAGCAGCCCGGCGAGGCGCTCCACCGCCAGGAAGCTCTGCGCGAGCCCGGTGGAGAAGAGCGGGTCGGTGAAGGCGAAGGCGTGGGGGAGCAGCGCCCAGCGCTCGCCGCAGGCGCGTTCGAGCCGGTGCTGCACGCGTGGCGCCCAGAGGGGGCCGACGACGAACGTGCCGTCGGCGAGCTGGGCGGCGAGCGTCGGATAGCGGCCGAGCAGCTCCCGCCAGGCCCTCACCGGGTCGGCGGCAGGGTCGAGCCCCGCCGCCGCCGGGGGACCCGCGACGAGGAAGCCGCAGCTTGCCACCGCGTGGTCGAAGGGGAGCGCGTAGGCCCAGCCCTCGGCGAGCAGGTGGTGCACGGCGGCGCGGTCGTCGGGGTAGGGCCCGGGGGGGAGCGCGGCCCCGGCGGCCGTCGCGGCGGCGGCGAAGGTGCGCGAGGTCGCGACGTGGGCAAAGAGGAGGCCGGTGTCGAGCCGGGCCGCGGGACTTCCCGCTGCGAGGCCGAAGGCGCCGGCGAGGAAGCCGCCGGGGCCGCTGGCGTCGACGACGAAGCGGGCGCGCGCGGCGACGCGCCCGCTCGCGTCGCGGCCGGCCAGGCGCACCCCGTCGTCTCCCGCCTCGCAGCCGTCGAGCGTAGTCTCGTCGCGGTAGCACACTCCCGCCGCCTGCGCCTGTGCTGCCAGGTGGGCGTCGACGTCGGCGCGCAGCCAGTGGGCGTCGGCGATGGCGTCGTCGGGGCTCGCCGCCACCAGCAGCCGCCGCTCGTTGCGGGGGCCGTTGGCGAAGGGCCGCCCCCGCTCGTGGGCGTAGAACGTGAAGCCGCGCTTGAGGCCCCGCCGCAGGTGCGGCAGCCGCGCCCGCCAGCGTCCGTAGGCGGCGAGGTCGGCGAGGTCCGCCATGCCGAGGCGCCGGGCCAGTCGCTCGAGGGCGAGGGCGGCGAGCGGGGTGGAGGACTCGCCGATGGCGAAGCGTGGGTGGCGCCCGCGCTCGACCAGCAGCACGCGGCGACCCGCGCGCGCCACCGCGCGGGCCAGCGTCGCGCCGGCGCAGCCCGAGCCGACGACCGCGAGGTCGAAGTCGCCTAGGTGTCGCGCGGCGCTCACGGGCAAGCGCCGCAGGCGAGCCGCGGCTCCCGCCGGCCGGTGCGGTTGAGGCGTTCGAGTCGCTGCCGGCGCGCGGCGCCGCATTGGGGGCACGCGAGCAGGCCCGCGAGGTCCCAGGTGTCGACGGTGACGACGCCGGCGTCGAGATCGAGGCAGCGGTCGAAGGCCTCCTCGACGGTCGCCGCCGTCGGCGGCACGAAGTCTCCGCGGGCGGCGAGCTCGCGCAGCGCCGCGCCGTCGCCGCGGACGGGAATGAGGGACACGTGCTCGGCGCCCGCCGCGAAGGCCCAGGCGGCCGCGCGCACCACCCACTCCGCGGCCTCCCCGGCCGGCACGAACGGCGCTGCGACGAGCACGAAGGCGCGCACTCCGGCGCCGATGGCGCGCAGGCGCGCGGTGGCCGCCGCGAAGTCGTCGAGCGTCATCGCCTTGCCGAGGCGCGGCAGCGCCTCGGGGTGCACCGTCTCGAGCCCCATCGCCACCTGCAGCCGCTGTCCCCCTGCGTCGCCAGCGCGGCAGCGAAGCGCTCGGCGCGTGCGCCCACCAGCCGCGGGTGGCTCTCGACGACGACCTGGGCGAAAGGGGCGAGGAGTGCGGCGAGCGCGGCGTCGTCGGCCGGCGGCACCGCCCGCGCGTCGAAGAAGTTGCTGGCGTTGTAGAGCTTGACCTGGGCGCCCGCCGGGATCGGCCCGCGCCGAGAGAAGGGCCCGCTCGAGCTGCGCCGGCAGCGCTCCGGGCGGCGTCGGCCCGTCGAGGGTGTGGCGCCAGAGGTCGCAGAAGACGCAGGTGAAGGGGCACTCGGCGCCGGCGAGGAAGACGGTGAGCGATGGCGCGATCGCCGCCGCTCGGCTGGCCGCTCCTCCTCCCATAGCGTGCCCAGGGGCTGCCAGGGGTCGACGGCGGGCTTCGCCCGCCGCAGGGCGTGCACGGCCGCCGCATGGGGGCCGCGGTCCCACCTCCCGCGGAGCGCGGGTGGCGTCGGTGGGCCGGGTCGCGCTCAGGCGAGAGCCCCCCTGCCCGTCGGCCTTCCCGGCGGGGGCACGCTCGGCGTCACCGCGCCGCCGGCGCGATGCCCCGCGCCGATCGAGCGGGATCGGTGGCCACCGCGGCGAAGTGGGCCCGGTAGCGCTCGCCCGGGGTGGGCCAGCCGCGCCGCCAGCGCCGGCCCCCCGGCGCCGTGCTGGAAGCGGCGCTTGGGGAAGCTCGGCACCTCGACGCCGAGGTGATGCCGCAGCCCGCGCGTCAGCACCTCGCCCTTGAGCGCGTAGAGCCTCTCGTGGCTACCTCCGGCGAGGGCGGCGAACGGGATGGCCTCGGCCACCGCCACCACCGACGGGCGCGTGAACGGCGAGAAGGGGAGGAAGCCGAGCCGGCGCGCCGGCGCCCAGCCGCGCACGCAGCCGCGGCTGTGCCCGCCGCTGTAGGTCAGCGAGTGCTTGAGCGCCTCGCACTCCCCAGCCCTCCTGGTAGAGCATGGAGTTGTTCACCACGCTGCGGATCGTCAGCTCGGGATCCTCCTCGATCGGGTAGTCCTTGAGGTTCTCGTCGCCGCCGTCGCCATCGGCGAGGTGGCGCCAGTCAGGGTAGCGATGGCGCAGAGCGCCGAGCAGCGCCAGGTTACCGCCGCGCACTCGACGTCGAGCGGACTGGTAGTCCTCGATCACCTCGACGGCGAGCAGCGGATCGACCGCCGCCGCCGGCACCGCGAGCACCTCGAGGAGAAGCTCGAGGCCGAGCCGCTCGGCGACGGCGCGCGCCTGGGCCAGGTCGCTGCCGCCGCCGTCGACGGCGAGGGTGAAGGCCTTGAGCCGCGCCGGGCTCTCGCCGAGGGCGAGGAGCCCGTGGTGCAACGCCAGAGAGCACCGCCTGCTGTCCATGCCGCCGGAGAAGAGCACTCCTACCGGCTCGCCGGGCGGCAGCGCCGCCAGCCACTGCCGCACCTCGCCCAGCAGGGCGCCGACGTAGCGCTCGCCGAGGACGTCGAGGTCGGGGGGCAGGGCCGCCATCGGCGGCGCGAAGAACGGCGCGTGCTCCGGCTGGGGGTCGGGGCAGCCGACCAGCCGCAGCGTGGTCACGTGGTGGGCGGGCACCATGCGCGTGTAGCTGGGGTGGAACTGGTGCCCGTAGCCCTCGGCCTCCAGGCAGTCCCGGATCGCGTCGATGCGCTCGGCGACCACCAGCATCGGCCCTGCGGGTTCCTTGGCGAGGAAGAAACGGAGGGGGCGATCGAGGCTGCGGGCCATCACCACGCGGTCGCCCGGGTGCTCCGGGTCGCCGTCGCGCGCCGCCAGGGCGAAGGAGCCGCGCAGCGACAGCACCGCCTCGGGCGGGCCGGCGAGGAGCCGGGCGCGGGCCTCTGCCGGGTCGACGTCGAGGAGCTGCTGGCTGGTGGGATCGACCAGGTCGATGACGCGGTGCACGGGTTGCTGCATGGGCGGCGCCTCCTCGCGGGCGAGTCTAGCCCCGCGAGCCCGCACGCGCAGCGAGGCGCCGGGTCGGGGATGGCCGGGGCTGGGTTGCAGCGCCGCGGCGTACCCCGAGGGCGCTGCGACATGGGTGTCGAGTGGCGCCGCTAGGGCGTGCTGCCGGACCAGTGGGTGGCGCCACCCGACTCGAAGCCGTCACTGAAGAAGCCCCAGCCCGCCCAGAAGCACCCCTGGCCGTTGTGGATGCAGGCGATGCGGCCAGCGCCGCCGAGCCGCCACCGGCGCCGCCGACGACGACGTAGAGCTCGCCCAGGTGGTCCTCGGCGAAGCCGTAGGTGCCGCCGAAGCCGCTTGCCCAGCACGAGGCGTCGATGGCGGAGGGGTTGGATGGGTCGAGGGTGGTCGTCTTCCAGATCTGGCCGCAGAAGGCGTCGCCGTAGAGGTAGGAGGCGGCGATGGAGGGGACCCGGGCGCCGCGGTAGCGGTAGCCGCCCATGATCGAGTGCCAGCCGTCGCTGCTGTGATGGCAGAGGATGGGGTCGTAGAAGCTGCCCGTGCCGCGCGGGAACTGGCAGCCCACCACCGGATCCGCAATGCAACCTGGAACCATGCATCCGGACACTCGTCGAGGAGCTCGCACCCTTCGCGGCACGACCAGCCGAAGTTGAGCGGCGCCGGCGATGCTGGTCGGCTTGAGGTTGATCTCCTCCCACTTGCCCTGGCCGACGTCACCGATGTAGATGTCGCCGGTCGAGCGATCGAAGCTGTAGCGGAAGGGGTTGCGCAGCCCCATCAGGTAGACCTCGTCGCACGCCGGCTCCTGGCCGAAGAACGGGTTGGTCGAGGGGACCATGTAGTTGCCGGTTCCGACGCCGCAATCGTCCGGGGGGCCGGCAGACGGGTCGACACCGCGGACGTCGAGGCGCAGGAGCTTGCCGAGCAGGGTGTTGCGCGTTGTCCGTCGCCGTTGGTCCCCTGGTTGTCGTCGCAGCCGTTGCCGCCGTCGCCGACCGAGAGGTAGAGGAAGCCGTCCGGCCCGAACGCGAGCCAGCCGCCGTTGTGGTTCGACGCCGAGGAGTGATTGATGGTCAGGATCACGCTGGCCGAGGCGAGGTTGCCAACGTCCGGGTTCGCCGCCGAGCGCTGGTAGCGGGCGATCACCAGGTCGCCGTCGCTGCGGGTGTAGTACACGTAGAGGCGGCCCGTGGTGGCGTAGTCGGGCTCCACCGCCAGCGCCAGCAGACCCCGTTCGCCGCCTGCGAGGACCGGCCCACCCACGTCGTCGCGCAGGTCGAGGAAGGGGGTGGGAAGGATGGTCCCGGTGATCCCGTCCCAGACCAGGATCTCGCCTTCCTGGGTGGCGATCAGGCGGCGCGGGCGGCCGTCTCCTGGGTCGACGAAGGCGGTGGGGGTATTGGCACCGGCCGGAAAGGCGGCGGGGGAGATCAGTGTCGAGATGGCGGCGGGCGCTCCCGGGGTGCAGCTGGTCGAGCAGGACACGGCCTTGCAAGCCGTCGCTGCCCAGACCGGGGGCGCACCGAGCGCCAGCGGCAGCCAATCCCATGCCGATGTGGGCAGCGAGGCGAAACGGCTTCATCGGCGGCCTGCGCATGGTGGTTTCCTCCGGGTCGAGCTCGAAAGCTTAAGCGCCGATCGTGGCTCGCTCAGCGATGCAGCTCACATGCCTTCCGGCCGAACGCGGTCGCCGGAGAGGTTGCGGGCGAGGATGGAGGGCGCAGGGCGCAGCTCACTTCCATGCTCGGTGAGTCACCCGCCACCGGCGAAAGGGTTCAAGGGATCTCTATCGCAGCGATCGCGTACCTTGCTGAGCGGCGAGGGCTCATTACAGAGCGACAGAAACGCCACGTCCGCGCCAAGCTCCATGAGCGTGGATGGCTTGAGGTTGAGCGGTCCACATCCCTCCAGAGACTCCTCGCCTTTGGCGACAGATGGCGGAAGAGGTCTTTGGCGCGCCGGTCGACTACAAGCGCATGGCTCGTCACTTTGATGCGTCTGCGAGCTTCGTTGAGCAGTTCCTGCAAGCGAGTCGGCCGTCTCAATCGACGCCACTAGCGCCAAGCCCCGGATCGCCGGTTCTAGAGTTCTCGCGGCGCCGCGCTTGACGTGAGCCCACAGGTCGATTCGGAGCCCCTGACGGCTTTCTCGGGAGGGCTGGTGCTGGCTCGGTTTGAGACTGGCGCTGGCCGGCGCCGTGAGACTTCCCGCAGCCCCGCGCCAACGGGAGGGCTACCAGCCTTGCTGGCTGGACGGCCCTCCCCCTCGGGGCTAGAGGAGGAAGGAGATCCGCTCTTCGCCCCGGCGGCGGGCGAGGGCCAGGCCGACCAGGTCAAGGAGCGTGAGCGACTTCCCGGGCTTGGACAGCGCCTCTGCGCGGTCGTCCAGAAGCTGGGCGAGCTCGTCCGGGCTCATGGCGGCGAGATCCGGCGGATCGGCCGGGTCAGTTCGACCCTGCTGAAACGGCGTGACCTCAACCTTCTTGGCACTTATCGGCATGGACTCACTCCCCATTGGCTCCCACGGCCGAGGCCCGCGCGGCGGCCTCGGCGGCCAGTTCGGTCCGGATGTGCAGCACTTGTGCCACTGCCAGGCCATAGAACATGGCCTGCTCGAAATCGACGCGAGAAAATGCGTTCGGCCGGATGGAATCGAAGTTTAGCACCCCGTGGCACTCCTCGAAGACGACCAGAGGCACACACAATACCGAACGGAAGCTCGGCTTCTTCGCCGGTGGGTGAAAGACGTCCAGGACCCCCTTGTACGGGCGGTCTTCGGCCAGGGTCTGGAGGATCCCGTGCCGGTACTTGACCCTGGGGATGTAGACCATCGTCTTGGTCATCCAGCAGTAGCCGGAGCCACCAACGCCGATGGGAAGCTCCTGGGCGTTGCTGTAGTCGGCTTCCGGGGGATGCTTGTACGAGACCTTGAGGACGTCCTTCTTGAGGGCGGGGCTGTGCACGCGCAGCGCGATGTTGGCTTGGGCGCCGCCCTTCTTTTCAAAGGTCTTGGCGAAGATGGCGAGTAGGGTCTGCAGAGTGCGTTCACTCGCCACCTCTGCGCGGCTTTTCGCGAGGAGCTGCGCCACCTCTTTGGCGACCTGCGGGAAGTAGAACTGCTGCTTGCGCTCCCGCCACTCCTGTCGCTTGGAGAACAGCAGGGCGAAGAAGGCCAGCCAGAAGAGAGCCCTCACCAACGCCAGGCGGTGGGTCGCGAAGCCGACACCCCAGAGCTCCCATACCACCTCGAGCCCCAGGAGGAACAGCGAGGCGACGAGCAGGGCGAGTGCCCCGCGCTGGATCTTGTACCGGAGCGCGGCAGCGCCTGCCCAGTAGTACATGTAGAGAAGCCCGATGGCGCCATGCCACGCGCCTCCCAGGGCTGCCCGGAAGCGTCTGAGGTCGTTCCACGCGCGATCCGCCATCGCGTGAGGGATGTCGTCCAGGACGACCGACGGCGAGGTGTCGTCCGGGTCGGGCTGGCCATTGGTGAGCTTCCCCGATGCTGGCCGGCTGCTGCGAAGCGCCGACGGACGCAGCTGCAGCGACCGCCGGCCCGTCTTTGCCGACAGGCTCGACAACCAGACCATCTTCCGGACCAAGCGGTGGCTGTTCCTCGGCCAAGGTACCTGCAGTCCTGAGTGGGGAACACTCTGGGGCGTATAGACGGACACGGGTAGCAGAATTCTCCCGGCATGTTTCTCATCCTGCCCTTGTTGGGAGCCTCGAGGCCCCATCTCTGCAGATGGGCCCTGGGAACCCCTGCGGGGTGGGCGAAGCGTCTGGGATTGGCATCGGGGGTGACGATCGGCGTCACCCGCTGGTCGACTAGGGAGACTAGGGATGAGTGAGAGGCGGGCAATTGAGCGCTCGGCGGCCTCTCTATCCCGCGCAGGCCCCTGCCGCTCCCACGCGTCCTTCACCTTCCCGTCTGCCTCGGTCCGCCACTGCATGTTGGACGGTGCGTGCTCGCCTCCACAGGCGAGCGGCGTCACCTGGTCGACGACGTAGCCCAGGAGGTGCTGTCCTAGATTGCTTCCGCCCGGCTCTTGACTCCGGTGGCGGTCGCGCTAGCCTGTGCTCATGACCAAGCGTCCGGCCCGCCCGCGCGACCCAAACCTGCTCGCGCGGGACGTGTTCATGGAGCTGGTCGGTGAGCGCCCCAAGACGCCGCCGCCGGAGCCCGGCGCCAGCGGCGAGAGCGCCAGGAGCGCGGCCCGGCGCGGCGGCAAGAAGGGCGGCGCCGCCCGGGCGGCAGCCATGACGCCAGAGCAGCGCAGCGAAGCAGCCAAGAAGGCCGCTAGCGCCCGCTGGAAGAAGTAGCGGCGCTCCCCCTGTCCTAAGATCCCCTGCAGGTTCAAGGCGCGGCTAGGAAGTCGCGAGCCGAAAGCCGGCCCCCACGACCGGCCCGCCGCGCCGCCTTTCCTTCTTCGTGGGGGTGCGCCGCGGGGGGTGCGAGCTGGCGAGACGGCGGCGGATTCAGGACAAGCGCGCGCGGCTGCCGTGCGACTACCCCGCGCTCCTCGCCGAGCTGCTGGCAGCGGTCGCCGCCGGAGAAGCGGCCAGCGAGGACAGCGCGGCCGACCTCATAGCGAGCCGCGCGGGTCGAACCGAAGACGACCGCGAGAGCATCGCCAGGCATCTGCGCTATCTGCTCGCGAAGAAGCGGAAAGCGGCGCCGCAAGCGGCGAAGCTGGCGACCGTCGCCACTCCGGGCCTCGGAATGATGCTCGAAACCCTGGCGGGATGGATGGGAGCGATGGACCGCCTGGTGCCTCTGTTGACTACCGAGGAACAGCAATCCTTGGCTGCCGACAAGGCCGCCAAGGTGCGACGGGTGATCGAAGAGCGGATACGAGAGCTGTCAGACGTGCCGCAGGAGGACGCGGTCGCCGCTGCCGCGAAGCTCCTAGAAGGCGGAGTCGACGAATCGGTGACCCCGACGGGTCTTGTTCAAAGCGAGCGCGACAGGCTCGACGGCCTGCTGCTCCGCGTGCGCGACCTCCAGGGCAGAATCGACTGCCAGGGGCCGATCATGGGTTGGCGCGAGTTCTAGGCAGGCGGAGGGGATATCCCCTCGGCTTCCGAACGAGGTGAGGGGATATCCCCTCCAGCCGTCTGCGCCGCCCCGGTTATCAGTAGAACCGCCGAGGAAACCTCGGCAGAATCCCACCCCAGAAAGCGAAACGCCACGGAGGTCTAGGCCGTGGCGCTTCGGAGACCCAGACGCGGTGTCGTCGGGAATCTCGCTAGGGGAGTATACCCCTCCCGGCCGCCGCGTCGCACTCGAAAGGAGGGTGACGTGCTAAGGCACCTTCGTACCTGCAAGCGACTCCCGCGCAGTCACTTGGCCCACGCGGGTGCGGCTTCGGCCGCCCTTCTTCGTGACGTCATAAACTATCTTGATTTCTGCGCTCAACTCACGCATAATCCATTCATGGCTAAGGTGCTCAGCAGCGCGCAGCGAACCGCCGTCGTCTCCGCCCTGGTGGACGGCAACAGCATCCGTGCGACGGCCCGGATCACCGGCGTCTCGAAAGACACCGTGCTCAAGCTCATGGTCGAGTTGGGCGAGGCTTGCGCCCGCTTCCACAACGACACCGTCCGGGGCCTCTCCTGCGAGCAGATCCAGGCGGACGAGGTTTGGAGCTTCGTCGGCGCCAAGGCTCGCAACGTGCGCCCCGAGAAGGTCAGCGAGCAGGGCGACCTCTGGACGTGGATCGCGCTCGACCCAGCTTCTAAGCTGGTGGTGAGCTTCCTAGTCGGCCCCAGGAACCAGGGCGCCGCCCATGAGTTCATGCAGGACGTTGCCGAGCGCGTCACGGGTCGCTTTCAGCTCAGCACGGACGGCCTTGGCCTCTACCCTCCAGCCGTCGAGCACGCGCTGGGTGCGCGGGTCGACTACGCGCAGATCATCAAAGAGTACGGCCAGCCACCCGAGCGGGAAGGCGAGCGCCGCTACTCCCCGGCCGTCTGCTTGAAGGGGGAGCGGGTCATCATCTCCGATGAGCCGGACCAGGCGGAGATCAGCACCAGCCACGTCGAGCGGCAGAACCTCACGCTCCGCATGTCCTGCCGCCGCTTCACCCGTCTGACCAACGCGCACAGCAAGAAGGTGTACAACCACTTCTGCGCGTTCGCGATCTACGCCGTCCACTACAACTTCTGCCGGATGCACTCCAGCATCCGCTGCACCCCGGCAATGGCGGCCGACCTCGCGAAGTCGCCCTGGTCAATCGCCCAGCTCGTGGCGCTTCTCCCGCCGACCAAGCATGCAGGCGGGCGGCCGAGGAAAAGCGCCTAAGCCGGAGCCTACGGGGATAGCATGGCCGTCAAATCAAGGGCCGAAACATGAAGTGCGCGTTGATTGGGATAGCCGCCGCTGGCCTGCTCCTCGCTGCCATGGCCGTTGCGTGGGTAGCGCGAGGCGGCCCCGGCCGGTACGTTCAGCTTGAGGATCCGGCCATGATCCTCGATAGCCAGACAGGAGACCTGTACCTGCTGGTGAACAGGTGTCGCCGGCGGTTGAGAAGCGCGTGATTCTGGCGGTTTGAGCGCGCGCTGGGTCTTGCCAGCATCATCGTGGCGCGCGCAGCGCGCCCTCCGGGTCGGCGCGGTGTCGGGGAGAATGGGGGCGCCCGAAAAGGGCGCGGGGGACGGTACACGTCTTGGCAGACCCGTCCCCCGCTTCAGAGCCTGGAGCTGATGCTCCCGGCGCGGCCATCATCGCCGCATTGGAGGTCGGAGTCCAGGCCCGGGAGCACCGGCCCTGCGACTGGATTGTCGGCGCCTGCTTTGTGATGGCTGCCACCGCGCCGCCTACGTCTGCTCGTGGTGCGATCGAGGGCAGCGGTACTGCTCGCGGCGCTGTAGCCAGGCGGCGCGTCAGCGCAGTCGGCGCGAGGCGGGCCGGCGCTATCAGCGCAGCTTTCGCGGCCGGCTGATGCACTCGCAGCGGCAGGCCGCCTACCGCCGCCGCCGAGCCGGCGAGGCGCAGAAAGTGACGCATCAGGGTAGCCCGCAGGATGCGCGCTCTGGCAGCGTGGCAGCATGCGAGAGCCAACTGACCACACCATCCGCCACCGCAGCGCCGATCCCTTCGGGAGCCTCGCTGAGCTGCACCTTCTGCCGCCAGCCGTGCGGGCCGGTGTTGCGGCACGACTTTCTGCGCTGTCGCCGGCCGCGCTCACGGCGGTGGCGGCATGATTCCGCCGCGGTTGGTGACAGAGATCCGGCGGTTGGCCACCACGGAGGGCTGGCCGACGGGAAGGATCGCCCGCCAGCTCGAGGTGCACCACAGCACGGTGCGGCGTGTGCTGGGCCGCGCCGAGCAGGCCGACGGCGATGAGGGGCGCCGTCCTTCGATGCTCGACGGCTTCGTGCCCTGGCTGCGCGAGCAGCTCGGCCGCTTCCCGACGCTGCCGGCTTCTCAGCTCTACGAGATGGCCCGCCGGCGAGGCTACGCGGGTGGCGCCGACCACTTCCGCCACCGCCTCGCCGAGCTGGGCCTGCGGCCGCGCAAGGCGCCCGAGGCATTCTTCGAGCTGCGCACCCTGCCGGGCGAGCAGGCGCAGGTGGACTGGGCCGACTTCGGCGCTCGGCAGGTGGTGGGTGGCGTGCGGCGCCTCTTCGCCTTCGTCATGGTGCTGTCCTACTCGCGGCATCTCTTCGTGCGCTTCTTCTACGACGCACGGCTGCCGAGCTTCCTCGCCGGCCACGTCGAAGCCTTCACCGCATTTGGCGGCTGCGCCAGGGTCCTGCTCTACGACAATCTCAAGAGCGCGGTGCTCGAGCGCGTCGACCTCGGCATCCGCTTCCATCCCCGTCTGCTCGAGCTCGCCGATGCCTACGGCTACGAGCCGCGGCCGGTGGCGCCCGGGCGCGGCAACGAGAAGGGAAGGGTCGAGCGCTCGATCCGGTACCTGAGGAGCGCCTTCTTTCCGCTGCGCGCTCACCTCTCCCTCGACGCCCTCAATGCAGAGGCCCGCCGCTGGTGTCAGGAAGTGGCTGGCTACCGAGGCTGGCCGCAGGACCGTCGGCGCATCGTCGAGCAGGCCTTCCGGGAGGAGCAGCCACTGCTCTTGCCGCTGCCACCGTCGCCGTTTGCGTGCCACGAGACGGTCGTCGTCACCGCTCGCCGCACTCTGTACATCGCCTTCGACGCCAATCGCTACTCGATCCCGCACGACCGCATCGACCGCACCCTCACCGTGCTGGCGGATCTGCAAACCGTCCGCATCTTCGATCGGGAAGTCGAGATCGCCAGCCACCGCCGCTGCTGGGACAAGGGGCAGCTGATCGAGACCGAGGAACACCTCGCCGAGCTGCGCCGCGCCAAGAAGAGAGCACGCCTACATCGCGGCCAGGACCGCCTGCTGCGCACCGTCCCTGCCGCCCAGCCGCTGCTGGTGGCTCTCGCCAAGCGCCAGCATCACCTTGCGTCCGCCGTCGCTGCGCTGCTGCGGCTGCTCGACGAGCACGGCCGCGACGAGCTGACCGTCGCCATCACCGAGGCGCTCGCCGCCGGCTCGCCGCACCCCGACACCGTGCGGCTCGTCCTCGACCGCCGGCGGGCCCAGCGTGGGCAGCCGCCGCCGCTGCCCGTGGCGCTCCCCGACGATCCGCGCGTGCGCGATCTCGTCGTCAACCCGCACCCTCTCGCCGACTACGACCCGGAGGATGAGACGTGAGCGACCTCGAACGCCAAGCCCGCGACCTCAAGCTGCATGGGCTGCTGTCCCACTGGCAGGAAGTCCAGCATGAGCCTTGGCTCACCCAGCTGCTCGCCTGGGAGCACGAGGAGCGCGCTCGCCGCGGGCTCGAGCGTCGCCTCAGACGCGCCCGCCTGGGCGCCTTCAAGCCCCTCGCCGACTTCGACTGGAGCTGGCCGAAGAAGATCGATCGCACGCAGATCGAGGACCTCTTCTCGCTCGACTGGCTGCGCGCGGCCACCAACGTCGTGCTCGTCGGCACCAACGGCCTGGGCAAGACTCTGATCGCCAAGAACCTCGCCCATCAGGCCGTGCTCGCCGGCGTCACCGTGCGCTTCTTGACCGCCTCCGAGCTGCTCAACACCCTCGCCGACCAGACCACTTCCAGCTCGTTGCAGCGCAAGCTCGCCCTCTTCTGTCGCCCGCACTTACTCGCCATCGACGAGGTGGGCTACCTGGCCTACGACTCTCGCCTCGCCGACCTGCTCTTCGAGATCGTCTCCCGCCGTTACCTACAGCGGCCCATCCTCATCACCACCAACAAGCGCTTCCAGGAGTGGAGCGAGGTCTTCCCCAACGCCACCTCGGTGGTCACCCTCGTCGACCGTCTGGTCCACAAGAGCGAGATCGTCACCATCGAGGGCGAGTCGTACCGCAACAAGGAGCAGAAGGAGGCCGCCCGACACCGCGCCCAAGAGCGCGCCGCGCGCAGGCGCAAGTCATGAGCCGCCGCCACTACCTCGCCGCCGTCATTCGCCTCTACCTCGCGCAGCCGGGAGCACCGCCGCGCGCATCGCGCGACGACTGGGCGGCGGCCCAGGATCTCTTCGCCCGTGGCGTCGACCTCGCCGATCTCCGCCACGCCGTGCGCCTGGCCACCCTCCGCCGTCTCGCTGCCGCTCCCTCGTGCGGCCCGGTCCGCTCTCTTGCCTACTACCGCCGCGTCCTCGACCAACTCGCCCCCGACGAGCTCGACCCCACCTACGTCGACTACATCGCCCGCCGCTACGCCGCGCTCACACCACCCAGCGCGCGCTCAGACCGCCAGAATCGCGCGCTTCCTGACCGCCGCTAACAACAGTCCAAGTGGCGACGGGATGGTGGTAACGGGGCCGCTTCCTCGGATGAGCTGGGAGGAGTTCAAACGCATCAAGGCAGGCGGAGGGCGAGAACCATGAACGGTGAGACGACGCTTGCGGTCACCATTGGAGTCATTGTCGGGGTGCTCGGGGCGACTTCACTCGTCGGCATCTTCTACCGTCAGTTGCCAGGGTACGGTCCGAACACCATTCGAGTCGTCGCGTTGGTCCTGATCACAACGCTCTCTGCCCTCCTGGCGCTATGGGATAGGTCTGCAATCCCAGCAGTCACGGCGTTGCTGGGAGCTGGTGCTGGCTATGTGTTCGGGACAAAGGTCAGCGACGACGGAAAATAACTAACTAGGACAGCACCGCCCAGGAGGAGAATTTGACTCCCAGGCCCCCGGCCGCTACGCTTCCGCCGGCACGGCCATGGGGATGAGGCATGCAGGTCCGGCTCGAGCAGGTTCGCGACACCCCGTTTCTCTGGGACGAGACCGAGACGGTGGCGGCGACCGAGATCGGGCACCCGGACGTGCAAGCGCTGTCCCCCGTGCATTGGCGCGGTGAGGTCCGTTTCGTCGACCCGGGCTACCTCCTCACCGCCACTTACAGCTACCAACAGACCTTGAGCTGCCAGCGGTGCCTGGAGCCGCTGGTGGAGATGGTCGAGCTGCCGCTGCAGCTGCTCCTCGTACCCGGGGCACGAGCTCCGAAGGGTGCCGAGCACGCGCTGGCGGAGGAGGAGCTGGGAGTGGTGGAGGTTCCCGAGGACGGCGAGGTGGATCTACGTCCACTCCTGATCGAGCAGATCCAGCTCAACGTGCCGATGAAGCCGTTGTGCCGGGCCGACTGCGCCGGCATCTGCCCCAGCTGCGGGGCGAACCTCAACGCCGGCGCCTGTGGGTGCGAGACCGAGGAGATCGACCCGCGCTGGAAGGCCCTCGAGTCTTTTCGGGAGAAGATGAAGAATCACTGATCACGGGCGCCCGGCAGCCCGTGCGAATCCAAGGCGAAAGGTTCCGACGATGCCCAATCCCAAACGGCGTACCTCCAAGGCCCGGCGCGACCGGCGGCGCTCGCACCACGCGCTCGACCAGCCGGCGACCTCCGTCTGCCCCAACTGCCATGAGACCAAGCTCGCCCACCGCGTCTGCCCCCACTGCGGCCACTACCGCGGCAAGCAGGTGATGGTGGTCGAGGAGACGCTGTAGCCAGCCGGCTCTGGCTCTCTCCGGACCCGGTGCCCCCATCGCGGGGGGCAGGGGCTGGGGGCAACGGGTGGCCGAGCAACCGAGCCTGACGATCGCCGTCGACGCGATGGGGGGAGACAACGCCCCGCGCGCGGTGGTCGAGGGAGCCTTCGCCGCCGCCGTCGAGGACGGGGCGAAGGTCCTGCTCGTCGGCCGCGAGGAGGTGGTGCGCGCGGAGCTGGCGCGGCTCGGCGACCACGGCGGCCGGATCGAGGTGGTGCACGCCGAGGAGGTGGTGGAGATGGACGATCCCGCCACCGCTCCGCTGCGGCGGAAGCGTCGCTCGTCGATCCGCATCGCCTGCGAGCTGGTCCACGACGGGCGGGCGGCGGCGGTGGTGTCGGCCGGGAACACGGGGGCGGTGATGACCGCCGCCATGAAGGTGATGAAGACGATCCCGGGCGTCGACCGCCCGGCGCTCGCCGCGGTGCTCCCCAATCCCACCGGTCGCAGCGTGCTGCTCGACGTCGGCGCCAACGTCTCGACCAAGCCCTTCCACCTGCGCCAGTTCGCGGTGATGGGGCACCTCTACGCCCAGCAGGTTCTAGGCACCGCCTCTCCGCGGGTGGGGCTGATGTCGGTCGGCGAGGAGGAGGGGAAGGGCACCGACTTCACCCGTGAGGTGTTCAAGGTGCTCAAGAGCACGGGCCTCAACTTCGTCGGCAACGTCGAGGGGCGCGACGTCTTCGCCGGCACCGTGGACGTCATCGTCTGCGACGGCTTCGTCGGCAACGTCGTGCTCAAGGCCGCCGAGTCGCTGGCCTCGATGGTGGGGAAGATGCTCGAGCAGGAGCTGCGTGCCACCCCCATCCGCCGTCTCGGGGCGGCGCTGGCGCTGCCGGCGCTGCGCGAGGTGAAGCGCCGCACCGACCCCAACCAGTACGGTGCGGCGCCCCTGCTCGGGGTGCAGGGGGGCTGCTTCATCGGTCACGGGCGCTCGAGCGCCATCGGCATCCGCAACTCGGTGCGGCGCGCCGTCGAGTTCTGCAGCAACGACGTGTCGGAGAAGATCCGCACCCAGATGGAGCTCATCCACCGCCAGGAGGAGGCGGTGCTCGGCGCCGCCGGGGCGGAGGCCGCGCAGTGAGCGCCGAGCCGGTCACCACCACCACCACCCCCGACCGCCCGCTGGCAACGGCGGGCGGTCGCCTCGCCTTCCTCTTCCCGGGGCAGGGATCGCAGAAGGTGGGGATGGGCAAGAGCTGGGCGGACGCCTTCCCGGCGGCCGCGGCGGTGTTCGCCGAAGCCGACGACGTGTTGCAGCTGCCGCTCGCGAAGCTGTGCTGGGAAGGCCCCGCCGAGGAGCTCCAGCTCACCGCCAACCAGCAGCCGGCGATCCTCACCGTTTCGGTGGCGATGCTGCGGGTGTTGGAGATGCACGGCATCCAGCCGGTGCTGGTGGCCGGGCACAGTCTCGGCGAGTACTCGGCGCTGGTGGCGGCGCACGTGCTCGACCTCGCCGACGCGCTGCGGCTGGTGCGGCGCCGCGGCGAGCTGATGCAGGAGGCGGTGCCGGTGGGGGAGGGCGCGATGGCCGCGGTGCTCGGCCTCCCCGCCGCCGAGGTGGCGGCGGTGGCGGCCGAGGTCTCGATTGCCACCGAGGTGTGCGCGGTCGCCAACTACAACAGCCCCGAGCAGACGGTGATCGCCGGTCACCGCTCTGCCGTCGAGCGCGCCGTCCCACTGTTGCAGCAACGGGGCGCCCGACGCGCCCTTCTGCTGCCGGTGTCGGCGCCCTTTCACTCGCCGCTGATGCGGCCGGCCCGCGAGGGGCTGGCGCCGCTGCTGCGCGCGACCGACTTCCGCGACCCTCGCGTGCCGGTGGTGAGCAACGTCGACGCCCGTCCGGTGACCACCGGCGAGGCGGCCCGCGAGGCGCTGGTGCGGCAGATCGACTCGCCGGTGCGCTGGGTCGAGTCGGTGGAGTGGATGAGCGGCGAGGGCGGCGTCACCCGCTTCCTCGAGGTCGGCCCCGGCAACGTGCTGTGCGGGCTCGTCAAGCGCATAGCCGGTGGCGGCCGCCCCGGCTTCTGTGGCGAGCCCGAGGGGCTGCCAGAGCTGATCGCCTCGTTGCGGACGGAATAGCAGGGGACCGCGGCGTCGCGGCGGGGACCGCCGCGCGACCGACGCCACTGACGCGGAGCGGAGGAGGGATGGCAGGCATGTTCCGGCTCGACGGCAAGACCGCGCTGGTCACCGGCGCCTCGCAGGGGATCGGGCGCGCCGCGGCCGCGCTGCTGGCGCGGCAGGGCGCGCGCGTGGTGCTCGCCGCCCGCAGCGCCGACAAGCTGGCGACGCTGGCAGACGAGATCGCCGCCGGTGGTGGAGCAGCGCACGCCCTCACCCTCGACCTCTCGCGCCCCGCCGAGGTGCCCGCGCGCCTCGCCGCGCTCCCCGCCGAGTGGGCCGAGGTCGACGTGCTGGTCAACAACGCCGGGGTGACGGCGGACGGGCTCTTCGCCCGCATGACCCTCGAGCAGTGGGAGAGGGTCCTCACCACCAATCTCACCGGCGCCTTCGCCGTCAGCCGCGAGCTCATCCGCGGCATGATGCGGCGGCGCTGGGGGCGCATCGTCAACGTCTCCTCGGTGGTGGGGTTGATGGGCAACCCAGGGCAGGCCAACTACGCCGCCTCCAAGGCCGGCCTCATCGGCTTCACCAAGGCCCTCGCCCGCGAGCTCGGCAGCCGTAACATCACGGTGAATGTGGTCGCCCCCGGCTACATCGTCACCGCGATGACCGAGGCGCTGCCCGAAAAGGGGCGCCAGGAGCTCGAGTCGGTGATCGCGCTGCGCCGCCTGGGCAGCGTCGACGACGTCGCCGCGGCGGTGCTCTACCTCGCCTCCGAGGAGGCCGGCTACGTCACCGGCCACGTCCTAAACGTCTCTGGCGGCATGTACATGTAGGTTTGCCGCCGCCGGCGTCGCCGCCCCTCGTGGCGATCCCGGCGCCGACTGTGCTAGAAACCGTCCGCTGTAACCAGCCCAAGGAGGGAGCTTCCGATGTCCGTAGCTGAGAAGGTCAAGAGCATCATCGTCGAGCAGTTGGGCGTCGACGCCGAAGAGGTCACTCCGGCGGCCAGCTTCACCGACGACCTGGGGGCCGACTCCCTCGACATCGTCGAGCTGGTGATGGCGTTCGAGGAGGAGTTCGGGATCGAGATTCCGGACGAGGATGCCGAGAACATCACCACCGTGCAGGATGCCGTCAACTACATCGACCAGCACGTCTCGAACTGAGCGCGCCACCGCGTGATGGGGGGCTTCCCGAAACGGCGCGTGGTCTGCACCGGGGTGGGGCTGGTTTCGCCGCTCGGCGTCGGCACGCGTGCCACCTGGGACGGCCTGCTTGCCGGCAACAGCGGCATCGGGCCGATCACTCACTTCGACGCCTCCGAGTTCACCACTCGTATCGCCGGTGAGGTCAAAGGCTTCGACCCCGCTCTGTTCATCGAGAAGAAAGAGATCAAGAAGACCGACGCCTTCATTCAGTACGCGCTCGGCGCCACCCACTTCGCGATCGAGGACGCCGGGCTCACGATCGACGACGGCAACGCCACTCGCGTCGGCGTCATCATCGGCTCGGGGATCGGTGGGCTGCCGCTCATCGAGGCGATGCACGACGTGCTACGCGAACGCGGGCCGTCGCGCATCTCCCCCTTCTTCATCCCCGGCCTGATCGTCAACATGGCCGCCGGTCAGGTGTCGATCAAGTACGGCATCAAGGGCCCGAGCAGCGCCCCCTGTACCGCCTGCACCACCGGCCTGCACGCGGTCGGCGATGCCTTCCGCCTCATCCAGCTCGGCAAGGCCGACGTGATGATCGCCGGCGGCACCGAGGGGGTCATCACACCGCTGGCGCTGGGTGGCTTCGCCGCCATGCGGGCGCTCTCCACCCGCAACGACGAGCCGACCAAGGCCTCCCGACCCTGGGACCGCGACCGCGACGGTTTCGTCATGGGGGAGGGGGCCGGGATCGTCGTGCTCGAGGAGCTCGAGGTCGCGCGCCGGCGGGGTGCCTCGATCTACGCCGAGGTGGTGGGCTACGGCATGAGCTCCGACGGTTACCACATCTCGGCGCCCCACCCGGAGGGGGACGGCGCCGCACGCGTCATGGTGGAGGCGCTCGCCGACGCCGAGCTTCCAGCCGAGTCGGTGGGCTACGTCAACGCCCACGGCACCTCCACCCCGCTGGGTGACATCGGCGAGGTGAGGGCGATCAAGCGGGTGTTCGGCGGCCACGCCTACGTCCTGGCGGTCTCCTCCACCAAGTCGTGCACGGGGCACCTGCTGGGCGCCGCGGGTGGCTTGGAGGCGGGCATCCTCGCCCTCGCCCTCAAGGAGCAGGTGCTCCCTCCCACCATCAACCTCGACAACCCCGATCCCGAGGCCGATCTCGACTTCGTGCCGGACGCTCCCCGGCGCGTGGACCTCGAGGTGGCGCTCACCAACTCGTTCGGCTTCGGCGGCACCAACGGCGCGCTGCTGATGCGGCGCTGGCCGGCGTAGCCCACGCTCGGGAGGGCCGCGGCGGCCCGTGCCGTCGCCGCGTTGGAACCTTGGCCGGGTTCCCACGTAGTCCTCCAATGGGAGCC
The DNA here is from genome assembly GCA_963837455.1 of Thermoanaerobaculia bacterium. Classification (GTDB taxonomy): domain Bacteria; phylum Acidobacteriota; class Thermoanaerobaculia; order Multivoradales; family JAIOJS01; genus DASYQD01. The sequence goes on from CAWINM010000002.1 coordinate 206,712, forward strand.
GAGCTCCCGGTCTGCCAACCTCGAGGAGAACGCGATGCTCTCGATGCGCCACCGTGCCGTTCCGGTGCTCGCCGCCGCCGTCGTCGTTGCCACTGCCGCTGCCGGGATTCCGGCGCAGGCGGCGATGGCGACCAAGACCGTCGAGCAGACGTTCGCTGCCGCCGGGCAGGTCAGGATCGCCAACCTCGCCGGCCACGTGGAGCTGGTGCCGGCCGCCAACGGACCGGTGAAGGTGGTGGCGGTGGTGAATGCCGAGGGGGACTCCTCCCAGGAGACCCACGACCTGCTGCAGGCGATGACCTGGGTGCAGGAGAACGACGGCACCTGGAACCTCGCCTATCCGGTGGATCGCTACGACGCCTTCGTCTACCCGTCGGGCCTGCTGTCGCTGGGCAGCAACAACAGCACCAGGTTCCGCGGCCGCCGCGTGCACGTCTATGGCGGCGCCCGCCGCGGCGCGCCGGTGCTCTACGCCGACCTCACGGTCAACGTGCCCAAGGGGGTGCGGCTCAAGATGGTCGATGCCGTGGGCGCCATCCACGGCAGCAACCTGACCGCCGACCTCTACCTCGACACCGGCAGCGGCAACGTCAAGCTCGACGGCGCGGCCGGCGAGCTCGACATCGACACCGGCTCGGGCGATGTCGAGCTGCACAACGTCGCCGGCAACACCAAGGCCGACACCGGCTCGGGTGACGTGACGGTCGACGGCATCGACGCCGAGTCGCTGAAGGTCGACACCGGCTCGGGCGACGTCGCGGTGTCGCACGCGACGCTGCGGGACCTGCTCGCCGACACCGGCTCGGGTGACGTCGCCGTCGACGACACCAGGCTCGAGACCTTCGTCGCCGACACCGGCTCGGGCGGGGTGAGGCTGAGCGGCGACCTCTCCGGGGCGCGCAAGATCGACATCGACACCGGCTCGGGCGACGTCGAGGTCTTCGGCGGACCCGCCTTCGAGTTCGACCTCACCACCGACATCGGCAGCGGCGACGTCTCGATCGGCTACGCCGACGCCCAGCTGCGCCTCGAGCGCCACGAGGTCATCGGCGCGCGCCGTGGCTCGGGACAGACGCAGTTCTTCGTCGATACCGGCAGCGGCGACCTTACGGTGGCGCCGAGCGTCCACTGAAGGCGCCCGGCCTGGCGCACAGTTGCGCGGCGCCGACCGCTGTGGCGCGCGCGTCGGCTCCCGCGACGACGGTGCGCGCCTACATCTTCCCGTAGCTCGGTCCGCCGCCACCCTCGGGGGGGACCCAGGTGATGATCTGGTAGGGGTCCATGACGTCGCAGGTCTTGCAGTGCACGCAGTTGCTGGCGTTGATCTGCAGCCGCCGGCCGCCGGCGGCAGCCGGATCCGGCACCATCTCGTAGACGGCGGCGGGGCAGAAGCGCTGGCAGGGGTTGGCGTATTCCTGCGTGCAGCGGTCGACGCAGATCGAGGTGTCGCGCACCAGTAGGTGCACCGGTTGCTCCTCGTCGTGCGCCGTCCCCGAGCTGTAGACGTCGGCGAGCTTGTCGAAGGTGAGCTTGCCGTCGAAGGGCACCGCGGGAGGCGGCCGCAGCCGTGCGCCGGCCGGCGAGGTGAGCTCGACCATCCGCGTATGCCCGGGAGCGGTGGTGAGACGGGAGGCGATGCCGAAGCCGCGGCCGCCGGTGACCAGGCCCGCGCCCGCCTGGAACATCCCGGCCAGCATGCCGTGGTCGAAGGCCTGGTGGAAGTTGCGCACCGCCCACAGCTCGTCGCGGATCCAGCTCGCCGCCACCTTCTGCTCGTAGCGGGCGAGCGCGACGGGGCCGGTGTCGTCGGCGAGCAACGCCTCGAAGGCGGTCTCCGCCGCCAGCATCCCCGACTTCATCGCCAGGTGGATGCCCTTGAGGCGCGCGCTGTTGAGCATGCCTGCGCTGTCGCCGACGAGCAGGAAGCCGGGGCCGGCAAGCCGTGGCATGGCGAACCAGCCGCCCTCGGGAATCGCCTTCGCCCCGTAGTGGGTCATGCGACCGCCCGCGAGCAGCCGGCGCAGCCGCGGGTGGGTCTTCCAGCGCTGGAATTCCATGTGCGGGTCGAGGTAAGGGTTCTCGTAGTCGAGACCCACCACCAGGCCGACGATCACCTGGTCGCCCTGCATGCCGTAGACGAAGCCGCCGCCGAAGGTGCCGGTGCCGAGCGGCCAGTGCATGGTGTGCATCACCATGCCGGGTGTCACCCGTCCTTCCGGTACCTCCCAGATCTCCTTGAGCCCGATGGAGTAGACCTGCGGGTTGCGCCCCTGGTGCAGGTCGAAGGCGGCGTCGAGCTGCCTGGCCAGCGTGCCGCGCGGTCCTTCGCCGAGCACCGTCACGCGGGTGCGGATGTCGACACCCGGCTCGTGGTTCGCCTTCGGCTTGCCGAGCTTGTCGAGCCCCTTGTCGCCGGTGCGCACTCCGACCACCTTGCCGTCTTCCACCAGGGCCAGGGCGGCGGGGAACTCGGTGAAGACGTCGACGCCGGCGGCCTCGACCTTGGGCGCCATCCACTTGAGCAGCTTGCCGAGCGAGGCGACGTAGTTGCCGTGGTTGCGCAGCGGCGGCGGGATCACCGGCAGCGGCAGCGCCCCCCTGGCGGTGAGGAACAGCACCTCCTCGGCGTCGACCTCGCCCTCGAGCGGCGCCTGCCGCCAGTCGTCGGGGAACAGCTCGACGAGGGCCCGGGGGTCGAGCACGGCGCCGGAGAGGGCGTGGCTGCCGATCTCCTTGCCCTTCTCGAGCACGGCGATGGAGGGCGCCAGCTGGGTGCCGCCGCTCGCGTTGTGGCGCTCGACCAGCTTGGCGAGGTGGTAGGCGCCGGCCAGGCTCGCCGGCCCGGCGCCGACGAAGAGAACGTCGATCTCCAGCGTCTCGCGCTCGGTCTCGCGCTCGGTCTCGCTCACGGGCAGGGCTCTCCGCGGGTGGGAGTGAGGCACGCCGGTCCGGCGCCGCGGGATGCTACCACCCGGGCGCATCCAACCCCTGCGCGGCGGCGGCAGCGAGAGGAGGCCGATCGCGACTCGCGGGCCGGGGGTCCTCGCTGGCGGGAAAGTCGCGGCCTCGTCCGTCCCCTGGGCATGCATCCGGCCCACGACCGCGAGCGCGCCTCGCTCCGTTCGGGGCCGCGATCCAGGGAGGCGGAGAGATGCGGCGGATGGCAACCGAGACGAAGGGACCAGGCATTCGCCACCGCCTGCTCGTGGGGGTGGCGGCCATCGGAGCGATCGTCGGGGTGTTCGCCGGCGCGCGCGCCGCGGCGCCTCACGGAGGAGGCGCACGGCGCGCCGAGCCCGAGGCGACGGATGCCCTCGGCGGCTACCTGTGGCGCCGGCACGCCCTGCTCAGCGAGGACGGCACCATCCGTGCGGACGGCCTGCGGAACGCCCTGCGCCAGCGGGCGGAGATGGTGGCCGCGCGCAGCGCCGACAAGGCCATCGCCGGGGTCGACCGCACGCTGTGGGTCAACCGCGGACCGCAGAACGTCGGTGGCCGCGTGCGGTCGTTGCTCATCCATCCGATGCAACCCCAGCGCATGTGGGCGGGGTCGGTGAGCGGCGGCATCTTCGAGACCAGCGACGGCGGCGCCCACTGGTCACCGGTCGACGACTTCCTGCCCAACCTGGCGGTCAGCACGATGGCCATGGATCCCACCAGGCCGCAGGTGATGTACGCCGGTACCGGCGAGGGGTTCTTCCCCAGCGACGCCGTCTCCGGTCTGGGGGTGTTCAAGTCGAGCGACGGGGGCAAGACCTGGTCCCTGCTGCCGGCGAGCGCGACGTCGACCAGCCGGGTCAACCGCGTCGCCGTCTCCCCCGACGGCAAGGTGCTGCTGGTCGCCGGCTACCTCGACTCCGCCGACGGCATCTTCCGCTCGACCAACGGCGGTGCCACCCTCACCAGAGTCTTCGCCGCCGGCTACCCCTTCGACGTCGTCTTCCATCCCACCGACCCGCACCAGGCCCTGGCCACGTACTCGACTTATGAGCCGGCCTCCCGCGAGACCTTTCACCGCGTGCTGTGGAGCGTCGATGGGGGCCAGACCTGGCACCGTGCCGGTGGCCTCGACGTCCCGGACTGGCTGTCGCGCATCGAGGTCGCCTACGCGCCCAGCAGCCCGAGCGTCGTCTACGCCGGCACCAGCGGGCAGCTCTTCAAGTCGACCGACGGTGGCCACAACTTCGCCAAGCTCACCGACATCGACGGTCCGAGCTGGTACACCAACAGCATCTGGGTGGCACCCGACGACCCCGACCTGGTCGTCGTCGGCGGCGGCGGGCTGTCGCGCTCGAGCGACGGCGGCCGCACCTTCGAGCGCATCGGGGACGGCTACCTGCTCGCCGAGGATCCCCACCCCGACCACCACCTCATGGTGGCGGCGCCGGGCTACGGCGCCACGAACCATCGCGTCTACGACACCGACGACGGCGGGATCTTCCGCACCGAGGACATCCGCGCCGTTGGGCAGAACGGCGGCTGGGTGAGCCTGGTGGAGGGGCTGCAGACGACGCAGTTCTATGCCGCCGCGGGCGACGGCGCCCGGGGGCTACTGGTCGGCGGCACGCAGGACAACGGGACGCTGCGGGTGGATCTCGGCTCGACACGGGGGTCGCTGGTGTACGGCGGCGACGGAGGCCAGGTCGCCATCGACTGGCAGGACCCCCGCTACTGCTACGGCGAGTACGTCGGCCTGCGGGTCTTCCGCTCGACCGACGGCTGCCTGTCGTGGAGCGGCGACCTCGACAACCTGCCCGACTACGGCGTCGGCAACTTCATCGCCCCGCTCGTCGTCGACCCCAGCAATCCGCGACGCCTCTACGCCGGCGGCAAGTCGCTGTGGCGCACCGACGACGCCCGCGCCGACGTCCCTGTCTGGGTGGAGGTGAGAAAGCCGGGAAGCGACAACGTGCTCGCCATCGCCGTGGCGCCGAGCGACCCCAACGTCGTCTGGATCACCCAGAACGACAGCAAGGTCTACCGCACCACCAACGCGCTGTCCGCTGCGCCGAGGTGGACGACGGTGGATGACAACCAGGGCATCGATCCGCTCCCCGAGCGCTGGATGCCCCACCTGCTCGTCGACCGCCAGAACCCCGCCAAGGCGTGGATCGGTCTCGGCGGCTACGAGGATCGCAACCTCTGGCGCACCACCGACGGCGGCGCCACCTGGAAGGACGTCAGCGGCAGCCACGCAACCGGCCTGCCTTTCGTCGGCGTCCGCGCCATCGCCCAGCACCCCCGCCTCCTCGACTGGCTCTACGTCGCCACCGACGTGGGCATCTTCGCCAGCGAGGACGGCGGCGCCAGCTGGGCGACGAGCAACGCCGGCCCGGCAAACGTCTCGACCGACGACCTCGCGTTCCTGCACGGCAGCTCGACGTTGCTCGCCGCCACCCACGGGCGCGGTCTGTGGACCGTCGACACCGACGCCTTCGCCCCCGGCGTCCCGTGCGTCGCGGGCAGCGAGGCCCTCTGCCTCTCCGCCGGCCGCTTTCGCGTCTTCGCCACCTACCGCACCGGCGACGGCAGGAGGGGAGTCGCCAGCGCCGTCCGCCTCACCGACGACACCGGCTACTTCTGGTTCTTCGGCTCCGGCAACGTCGAGCTGGCGGTCAAGGTGCTCGACGCCTGCAGCTTCAACCATCGCTTCTGGACCTTTGCCGGCGGGCTCACCGACGTGGAGGTGACCCTCTACGTGGTCGACAGTCGCACCGGCGCCATGCGCACCTACGTCAACCCGCAGGGCCACGCCTTCGAGCCCATCCAGGACACCGGCGCCTTCACCACCTGCGAGGCGGGTGGCGGCGGGGCGACGCCGAAGACGAGGGCGACCGTCTCGCCGGCGCCGGCGCGGGAGCTGCCAGGCCCCGGCGACGTGGCCCCTGCTGCGATGCGCCCGGCGGACGCGGCGGCGGCCTCCATGGCGCGGTCGGGACGGCAGTCGCTGGCCGCCCCCGGCTGCGGCGGCACGCCGGACGACCTGTGCTTGAGCGGCGGGCGATTCCGGGCCAGCGTCACCTGGAGGATGCCCGACGGTCGGACCGGCCACGGCAAGGGAGTGGCGATCACCGGCGACACCGGCTACTTCTGGTTCTTCGACGCCGGCAACGTCGAGGCGCTGGTCAAGGTGCTCGACGCCTGCGGCCTCAACTCCGGCTACTGGGTGTTCGCGGGCGGGCTCACCGGCGTCGAGCTGACGTTGCAGGTGACCGATACGGTGACCGGGGCATCGCGCCAGTACACCAATCCGCAGGGCGTGGCCTTCCGGCCGATTCAGGACACCGACGCGCTCGCCACCTGCCCGTAGGTGAGTGAAGGCGCGGGTTCCCGGCCGCGACTCGTTCGCCTCCTCTCGTCTTGACAGCCCTCCCTGCCGCTGCTCTAATCCGGGCGTCATTGCGAAGCGGATGCCGATGAGCCCCACCACCACGATCGCTGCTGCCGAAGAGCGCCGTCGCTGGTGGGCCTACGCGCAGCCTTACGTCTAGGCCGCGGTCGGGTTCCGTCCCGGCCGCCGATCCGGGACGAGGCCAGCGCCGCATCGCAGGCGAACCTCCTTCCGGATCGATTTCCGCGGGAGGTGCCTCCGTCTTGCGCAACCACGAGCCCCGTCGAGCCACCCTGATCGCCAGCCTCACCCGGGTTCCCGCCGGCGGCGAGCTGGCGGCCTTGCCGCCCGGGGTCGACTGGCTCGAGGTGCGGGCGGACCTGGTGGGGGACGTCGATGCAGCGGCACTGCGCGAGCGCTTCGACGGGCGGCTGCTCTATACCCTGCGCAGCGCCGCCGAGAAGGGGGCCTTCGGCGGCGGCGCCGTCGAGCGCCGGCAGCGGCTGCGGCGAGCGGCCGAGACCTTCGACCTCGTCGACCTCGAGGGCGACCGCGACCTGGTGGGGGAGGTGCTCGCCGCCATCCCGCCCGAGCGGCGCCTGGTCTCCTGGCACGGTGCCGCCGAGCCACTGGTCGACCTCGAGCACCGGCTCGCCTACCTGACGAAGACGCCGGCGACCCTCTACAAGCTGGTGGTGTTCGCGCAGCAACCGGCCGAGGCGCTGCGCCCCCTCGAGCTGCTGGCGCACGCCGAGCGCGACGACGTCGTCGCCTTTGCGGCCGGCACCGTCGGCAGCTGGACGCGACTGATCGCTCCCTATCTCGGAGCGCCTTGGGTCTACGGCTCGGCCGGCGACGAGCCGGCGGCGCCGGGGCAGCCGCCGGTGGCGCGGCTGGTTGCCGACTACGGCCTTCCCGAGCTGCGTCGCGTCGAGGCGCTGTGCGGAGTGGTGGGGCTGCCGGTTCTGCACTCGCTGTCGCCGCGTCTGCACAACGCCGCCTACCGCGCGCTCGACATCCCGTTCCTCTTCCTCCCCTTCGAGACGCCCAGTCTCGGCGACTTCTGGCTCGAGGTGGTGGAGGACGCGGTGCTGCCCGACTGTGGCATGCCCATCCGCGGCCTCTCGGTGACGACGCCCTTCAAGGCCAGCGCGGTGGCGGTGGCGGGTGCGCTCAGCCCGCTCGCCGAGCGGCTGTCGGCCGCCAACACCCTGGTCTGCCACGACGGCGTGTGGGAAGGGGACAGCACCGACGGGGAGGGCGTCCTGCTCGCCCTCGCCTGGCACGACGTGCCGGTGGCGGGGGCACGCGTGGCGGTGATCGGCGCCGGGGGCGCCGGCCGGGTGACGGCGCTGGCGCTGGCGGCGGCGGGGGCGGCGGTGACGCTCGTCAATCGCGACGCCGAGCGCGGCGCCGCTGTCGCCACGGAGCTCGGCCTGCCCTTCTCCAGGCTCGCCGACTTCTCGCCCGCCGGCTTCGACGTCGTCGTGCAGGCGACCACTGTGGGGCGGCGATCCGGCGAGGGGCCGCCCTTCCCGGTGGAGGAGCTGGGGCCGGGCAAGGTGGTGGTGGAGCTCGTCTACGGCGACACGCCGACGGCCCTCGCCGCGGCGGCGACGGCGCGCGGCGCGGCGCTCGTCGACGGGCGCGAGGTGCTGCTCGGCCAGGCCCTGGGGCAGTTCCAGCGCATGACCGGCCGCGAGCTGCCGCTCCCGGTGGGACGGCAGGCGCTCGGACTGCCGCCGGCGCCGGGCTCGGCAATGCCCCACGGTGCGCCGGCGGTGGGCTTGCCGACACGGGCGACGGCTCTGCCGGCCGCGGAGCGGTTGTCGTGAGCGTCGCCACTGCCGCCGCGCGCCGCGTGCGCCCGCACCTGCGGACCTTCCTCGCCGACGCGCTGACGCCTCTCGGGGCCTACCGCCGGCTGGCAGCCCTCTCGCCGACCCGCTTCCTGCTCGAGAGCGTCACCGGCGGCGACCGCATCTCGCGCTACTCGTTCCTGGGTGCGGGCCCGCACGAGCTGCTCCACGTCTACCTCGACCGCGTCGAGGTGGTGCGGCCGGGCGAGGGCGCCGTCGAACGCCTGCCGGGACCCCCGCTGGCGGCGCTGCGCTCGCGCCTCGCCGCCTTCGACGCTCCCCCGGCCGAGGTGCCGTTCACCGGCGGCTGGGTCGGCTTCTTCGGCTGGGACCTCGTCCGCCTGCTGGAGAGGAAGCTGCTGCCGGGCCTGCCGCCCGCCGCGGCCGTCGAGCCGGTGGCCGTGCTCGGACGCTTCGACACCGTGGTGGTGTTCGACCACGCCCGCCAGCGCGTGCTGGCGATCGCCAACGAGGTGGAGGGGGAGGTCGACCGCGCCGCTGCCGAGGCGGACCTCGCGCGCCTGGCGTCGGTGCTCACCGCCGACGGCGGCACTGGCGGCGTCGAGCTGCCGGCGCTGTCGCCCGAGCCCGTCGCGCTGCCGCCGGCGAGCCTCGACGGCGAGGCGTTCCAGGCCGCCGTGCGCCGGGCCAAGGAGCACATCGTCGCCGGTGACATCTTCCAGGTGGTCCTGGCGCGCCGCTTCACCGCGCTCGCCAAGGCGCCGCCGCTGGCCCTCTACCGCGCGCTGCGCCTGGTCAACCCCAGCCCCTACATGGTGCTGCTCGAGCTGCCGCCGCGGCCACCCCTTCCCGGCGGCGCCGGCGCCGGGCAGGAGCCGCACGCGGCCGACGCCGCGTTCGCGCTCATCGGCGCCTCTCCCGAGATGCTGGTGCGCGTCGAGGGGCGCCGCGTCGAGACGCGCCCGATCGCCGGCACCCGCCGTCGCGGCGGCGATGCCGAGGAGGACCGGCTGCTCGCCGCCGAGCTGCTCGCCGACGCCAAGGAGCGCGCCGAGCACCTGATGCTGGTCGACCTCGGCCGCAACGACCTCGGACGAGTGGCATCGCCGGGCAGCGTGCGCGTGGCCAGCTTCATGGACGTCGAGCGCTACAGTCACGTCATGCACCTAGTGAGCAGCGTGGTGGGCGAGCTGATGCCGGGCTGCGACGCGCTCGACGCATTGCTGGCCTGCTTTCCGGCGGGCACCGTGTCGGGCGCGCCCAAGGTGCGGGCGATGGAGATCGTCGACGCCCTCGAGGCGGTGCCGCGCGGTCCCTATGCCGGCGCCTGCGGCTACCTCTCGTTCGGCGGCGACCTCGACACCTGCATCACCATCCGCACGCTCGAGGTGCGCGGCGGCGAGGTGTCGGTGACGGCGGGGGCGGGGATCGTCGCCGACTCCGATCCCCCCACCGAGCAGCGCGAGACCGAGAGCAAGGCGGCGGCGCTGCTCGCCGCGCTGGCGCTCGCCGAGCAGCTGGAGGGGGCGTGAGCGCGGCGGCCGGCGGCGCGCGCGAGCCGTGGGCGGGAGTGGGCGTGTTCTCTGCCTCGCGTACGGCGGGCGAGGCGGGCGCTCCGCACGTCCTGGTGATCGACAACTACGACTCTTTCACCTACAACCTCGTGCAGCTGCTGCTGGTGGCGGGAGCGGCGGTCGAGGTGTTGCGCAACGACGGCGAGAGCGCTGCCGCCATGCTGGCGCGGCGGCCCCACGGGGTTCTCATCTCGCCCGGTCCGGGGACTCCCGAGGAGGCCGGCGTCTGCCTGGAGCTGCTGCGCTCACGGCCGGCGCTGCCCGTCCTCGGCGTCTGCCTCGGGCACCAGGCGATGGCGGCGGCTTGCGGTGCCGTCGTCGGCCGCGCGGCGCACCTCATGCACGGCAAGACCTCGCGCGTGCGGCACCGCGGCGAGGGGCTGTTCGCCGGCGTCCCCGACCCCTTCGAGGCGACGCGCTACCACAGCCTGGAGGTGAAGGTGGAGACGCTCCCCGCCGAGCTCGAGCCGGTGGCCTGGGCCGACGACGGCACGCTCATGGCGATGCGTCACCGCGACCTCCCCTGGTGGGGCGTGCAGTTCCACCCCGAGTCGGTGATGACCGTGGAGGGGCCGCGGCTGGTGGACAACTTCCTTGCCCTCTGCGCGCAACCGGCGAGCGACTGAGCGATGGTACCCGACCCGCCAGCTCCCCCGCCCGCCGCGCCGCCGCTCGTCTTCGCCGAGGCGTTGCGGCGCCTGCTGGCCCGCGACCACCTGACGCGAGGCGAGACGGAGGCGCTGTTCGGCGAGCTCATGGACGGCGCCCTCGACGCGGCGCAGAAGGCAGCGCTCCTGGTGGCGCTGGCGATGAAGGGGGAGTCGGCGGCGGAGATCGCCGGCGCCGCCGCTGCCATGCGGCGACGGGTGGTACCGATCCCACACTCGCGACCACTCGCCGTCGACACCTGCGGCACCGGCGGCGACGGCCGCGGCACCTTCAACATCTCGACCGCCGCGGCGCTGGTGGCGGCGGCGGGGGGCGCCGTGATCGCCAAGCACGGCAACCGCTCGGTGTCGAGCCGCTCGGGGAGCGCCGACGTGCTCGCCGCCCTCGGCGTGCCGATCGAGGTGGAGGCGGCGGTGGCGGGACGCGCCCTCGACGACATCGGCATCGCCTTCCTCTTCGCCCCGCTGCTGCACCCGGCGATGCGCGAGGTGATGCCGGTGCGCCGCGCCCTCGCCGTGCGCACGGTGTTCAACCTGCTGGGTCCGCTGACCAACCCGGCAGGGGCCCAGGCGCAGGTGCTGGGCGTCTACGCCGCCGACAAGGTGGAGCTGCTCGCCCGCGTGCTGCTCGAGCTGGGGGTCCGCCACGCGCTGGTGGTGCACGGCAGCGACGGTCTCGACGAGATCACCACCACCGGGCCCACCCTGATCGCCGAGGTGCGCCAGGGCGAGCTGCGCAGCTACCGGCTCGACCCCGAGGAGCTGGGCGTCGAGCGGGTGCCGCTGGCAGCCCTGCTCGGCGGCGCGCCGGAGGAGAACGCGCGCCGCATGGAGGCGCTGCTCGCGGGCGAAGGCGAGGGGGCGCTCGCCGGGGTGGTGGCGGCCAACGCCGGTGCGGCGCTCTACGTCGGCGGCGAGGCGGCCTCGCTGCGCGAGGGCGTCGAGCGGGCGCGGGCGCTCTTGGCAGCCGGCGCCGCGGCCCGTAAGCTCGCGCAGCTGAGGAGCTACCGATGACGGGTGAGCCGCGAGCCGAGGTCGCCGACATCCTGCTGCGCATTGCCGAGCGCCGCCGCCGGCGGCTGGCGCCGTTCGGCGGCGGCGAGCTGCCGTCGCCGGAGTCGGCACCGTCCCTGCTGGCGGCAGCGGACAACCTCTTCCTCGCCGCATTGGCGCGCTCGCGTGGGCGAGCGGTGATCGCCGAGGTCAAGCTCGGCTCGCCCAGCCTCGGCTCGGTGCGTGGCCGCTTCGATCCGCTGGAGGTGGCGCGCATCTACGCCCGTCAGGGTGCGGCCGCCCTCTCGGTGGTGGTCGAACCCGACTTCTTCTACGGCAGCTACGAGCTGCTGCGCGGCTGCCGGCAGGCCAGCGGCCTGCCCACCATCGCCAAGGACTTCGTCGTCGACCCGCTGCAGATCCAGTGGGCCAAGGACGCCGGCGCCGACGCCATCCTGCTGGTGGCAGCGCTCTACGGGCGCGAGGAGCTGCACGGCTACGCCGCGGCGGCGCGCCAGCTCGGCCTGGTGCCGCTCGTGGAGGTGCACGACCTCGGCGAGCTTGCCCGCCTCTCTGGCGCGCGCTGGGAGCTGGTGGGCGTCAACAACCGTGACCTGCGCACCTTCGAGGTGCGGATCGAGCACGGGCTGGCGCTCGCCTCGACGCTGCCCACCGAGGCGATCAAGGTCGCCGAGAGCGGTATCCACTCCCCTGGCGACCTGCACATGCTGCGCGCAGTGGGGTACGACGCCTTCCTCGTCGGCGAGCGGCTGCTGCTGGCCAGCGATCCCGGCAAGGCGCTGCGGGAGCTGCTGGAGTGACCGCGGGCGGGGAGCGGCGGGCGCGCGCCGGGCGCTTCCGGCGCGACGATGGCGGGGTGCCGGCGCGATGAGGGTGAAGATCTGCGGCGTCACCGCGCCGGAGGATGCCGCGCTCGCCGTCGCGCTCGGCGCCGACCTGCTCGGCCTCAACTTCTGGCCGGGCTCGCCGCGGGTGGTGTCGTTGGCCCAGGCGGGCGCGATCGCCGCCGCCGCGCGCCTGGCGACGCGGCAGCGGAGGGAGCCCGCGCGTGGACCGGCCCTGCTCGTCGGGGTCTTCGTCGACCCCGAGCCCAGCTTCGTCGCCGCGGCGGTGGAGGCGGCCGGTCTCGACCTGGTGCAGCTGCACGGCGACGAGGAGCCAGGGATGCTGCGCCGGCTCGAGGGCCAGTGCATTGCCGGCGGCCGGGTGATCCGCGCCTTCCGCGTCGGGCCCTCGTTCGACGCCACGGAGGAGATGGCGCCCTGGGAGGCTTGCTGGGGGTTCCTCTTCGACGCCGCCCGCGTCGGGATGTACGGCGGCACCGGCCACGAGTGGCCCTGGCGGCGCGTCGCCGCGGCGCTGGAGCCCTCCGGGAACCGCGGTCCGGAGCGACGGGTGCTGCTCGCCGGCGGCGTCGCGCCCGGGCGGCTGCGCGCCCTGCTCGCCACTGCCGGTGAGCGACGGCCTGCTGGCCCTGCCCCCGGCCCTGCGGCAATGGCACCCTGGATGCCCTGGGGCATCGACGTCTGCTCGGGTGTGGAGCGCACGCCCGGGCGCAAGGACCCGGCGAAGCTCCGGGCGCTGTTCGAGGAGGTCCGCGATGTCGAAGCCCCGACGCCTGCCTGACGCCCGCGGCCACTTCGGCCCCTACGGCGGCCGCTACGTGCCCGAGACCCTGATGGCGCCCCTCGCCGAGCTGGCGAAGGCCTACGACAAGCTCGCCGGGCGCCGTGGTTTCCGCCGCCAGCTCGACGCGCTGCTCGCCGACTACGCCGGCAGGCCGACGCCGCTCTACTTCGCCGAGAACCTCACCCGGCAGCTCGGCGGCGCCCGCATCTTTCTCAAGCGCGAGGACCTGCTCCACACCGGCGCGCACAAGATCAACAACGCCATCGGCCAGTGCCTGCTCGCCCGCCACATGGGCAAGGAGCGGGTGATCGCCGAGACCGGCGCCGGGCAGCACGGCGTCGCCACCGCCACCGCCGCGGCACTGATGGGGCTCTCCTGCACCATCTTCATGGGCGAGGAGGACATGCGGCGGCAGCGCCTCAACGTCAGCCGCATGCAGCTGCTCGGTGCCACCGTGATGCCGGTGGACGCCGGCAGCCGCACGCTCAAGGACGCCATCAACGAGGCGCTGCGCGACTGGGTGACCCACGTGCGCACCACCCACTACGTGCTGGGCTCGGTGCTCGGGCCCGATCCCTACCCGCGCATGGTCCGCGACTTCCATCGCCCCATCGGCGAGGAGGCGCGCCGCCAGCTCAAGCGCGCCACCGGGCGGCCGACTCCCGACCTCGCCATCGCCTGCGTCGGCGGCGGCAGCAACTCCATCGGCCTCTTCGGCGCCTTCCTCGCCGATCGCTCGGTGCGGCTGATCGGCGTCGAGGCGGGCGGTCGCGGCAGCGCCCTCGGCGACCACGCCTCGCGCTTCCACGGCGGCAGCGTGGGGGTCCTTCACGGCACGCGCACGATGGTGCTGCAGGACCGCGACGGCCAGATCGCCGCCACGCACTCGGTGTCGGCGGGCCTCGACTACCCGGCGGTGGGACCCGAGCACATGCTGCTCGCCGAGAGCGGCCGCGTCGAGTACACCGCGGTCAGCGACGAGGAGGCGGTGGCCGCATTCCACCTGCTGGCGCAGTGCGAGGGAATCCTCCCCGCGCTCGAGAGCGCCCACGCCGTCGCCGAGGCGGCGCGGCGGGCCCCCAACCTCGGCCACCGGATGGTAGTGCTGGTCAACCTCTCGGGCCGTGGCGACAAGGACGTCGACTCGGTGCTCGAATGGGACGCCCTGCGCGCCGCCGAGGAACAGGAGGCTACCGAGGTGGTGGTCCACCCGTCGGCGCGCAAGTGGCGCCCCGCCGCGGCGGCCGACCCGCTTGCGGAGGGGAGCGACGCGTGAGCGCCATCGCCGAGGTCTTCGCCCGCTGCAAGGCGGAGAAGCGAGCCGCCTTCATCCCCTTCCTGATGGCGGGCGACCCCGACATCGAGACCACGCCGCGGCTGCTGGCGGCGGCGGTGGAAGGGGGCGCCGACATCGTCGAGGTGGGGGTACCGTTCTCCGACCCCATCGCCGACGGGCCGGTCAACCAGCGCGCGGCGGTGCGCGCGCTCGCCGCCCGCACCAGCCTCGACGACGTGCTGCGCATGGTGGCCCGCCACCGCGACCGGCTGGGGGTGCCGATCGTGCTCTTCACCTACTTCAACCCGCTCTTCGCGCGCGGCCTGACCACCTTCGCCGAGCTCGCCGCCGCCTCCGGCGTCGACGGCGTGCTGTGCGTCGACCTGCCGCCCGAGGAGGCGGCCGAGGAACTGCTGCCGGCGCTGCACGAGCAGGGGATCGACAGCGTCTTCCTGCTCGCCCCCACCAGCTCGCGCGAGCGCGTCAAGCTCGTCGACGGATGCGCCAGCGGCTTCGTGTACTACGTCTCGCGCACCGGCGTCACCGGCGAGCGCGACGAGCTGCCGCGCGAGCTGACGCGCGAGGTGCGACACCTGCGGCGCCGGCTGTCGCTGCCCCTGGCGGTGGGCTTCGGGATCTCCACCGCCGGCCAGGTGGCCCAGGTGGCGCGGATCGCCGACGGCATCGTGGTGGGCAGCGCGCTGGTACGGCTGGTGGAGGAGCACGCCGGCGAGGACGACCTGCCGCAGCGGCTCGAGGAGCGCGTGCGCGAGCTCGCCGCTGCGGTGCGGCGATGAGGCGGCGGCGCCAGCGGGCGCGGCGATGAGCGCCGGCGACGCGGGCCGCGCCGCGGCGTCGGGGGGCGGAACGGCGCCGGCGACCCTCGCCGCGCTGGAGGCCGCCATCGAGCGGCTGCGCCAGAACATCGACACCGTCGACGAGGTGCTGGTGAAGCTCCTCAACCAGCGCGCCAAGTGGGCGCTCGAGATCGGCAGCGTCAAGAAGACCGCCGCCATCCCCATCTACCAGCCCGATCGCGAAGCGCGGGTGGTCGCCCACGTGGTGGGCGCCAACCGTGGCCCGCTCGCGGCGGCCGCCATCCAGCGCCTGTTCGAGCGCATCATCGACGAGAACCGCCGCCTCGAGCGCACCGCCGAGCCGGGCGAGGCGGGCGCCGGCGTGCCCGCGGAAGGGGCCACCTCGTGATCGTCGTCATGGCGCCGGCCGCCGATCCCTCGCAGGTCGAGCACGTCATCGCGCGCCTCGTCGAGCGCGGCTTCGACGTCCACCGCTCGACGGGCGCCGAGCGCACCGTGCTCGGCGTCGTCGGCCCCACCGCCACCCTCGACCCCGCCGAGCTCGAGCTGCTGCCGGGTGTCGAGGAGGCGGTGCGGGTCTCCACGCCCTACAAGCTGGTGTCGCGGGCGTTCCACCCGGACGACACCCTGGTGCGGGTCGGCGACGCCGTCTTCGGCGGCGAGGAGGTGATCGTCGCCGCCGGCCCCTGCTCGGTCGAGAACGAGGAGCAGATTCGCCGCACCGCCGCCGCCGTGCGCGCCGCCGGCGCCCGCCTGCTGCGTGGCGGCGCCTTCAAGCCGCGCTCCTCGCCGTACAGCTTCCAGGGGCTCGGCGAGGAGGGGCTAGAGCTGCTGCGCCGCGCCGCCGACGAGCAGGGGCTCGCCGTCGTTACCGAGGTGATGGACCCCTCGCAGATCGCCCTCGTTGCCGCCTACGCCGACATGCTGCAGGTGGGCGCCCGCAACATGCAGAACTACGTGCTGCTGCGCGAGGTGGGGAAGGTGGGCAAGCCGGTGCTGCTCAAGCGCGGCCTCGCCGCCACCATCGAGGAGCTGCTGCTGTCGGCGGAGTACATCGCCGCCGCCGGCAACCACCAGGTGGTGCTCTGCGAGCGCGGCATCCGCACCTTCGAGACGGCGACCCGCAACACCATGGACATCTCCGCCATCCCGGTGGTCGAGCGGCGCTCTCACCTGCCGATGATCGCCGATCCCAGCCACGGCGTCGGCATCCGCGACAAGGTGCCGGCGATGGCGCGCGCGGCGGTGGCGGCGGGGGCCGACGGCCTGCTCGTCGAGGTGCACTGCGACCCCGACAGGGCGCTCTCCGACGGCGCCCAGTCGCTCTTCCCCGAGCAGTTCCAGGCACTCATGGACCAGCTGCGCATCATCGTGCCGGCGCTCGGACGGTCGATCTAGCCCGCCGGGCGTCGCTCGCCGCTCGAGCGGCTGGCCGGCACCAGTGCCTAGCCCTGGGTCTCGTCGAGCAGCTCGTCCAGCGCCCGCCTCCGCATCCCCTCGAGCCGATCGCCGTGCTCGGCGGCGAGCGCGACGAGGCGCCGCAGCTGCTCGCGCTCCTCCGGCGTCAGGTGGCCGATGGTCCCGATCAGGTCGAGGAGCCCGGCAAGGTCGCGGCGCACGGCGGCGACCGAGAGCAGGGCCTCGAGCTGGTTGGTCACCAGGGCACGCGTCGTCGCTTCGAGGGCATCGACCCGCTGCTGCAGCTGCGCGCTCTGGTCGCTGTCGGACAACACCTGCGTCTCCTGCCGTCGCGCTCCCGGAGACGACTCGCCCAGCCCGTTCGGCGCCCGCCGGGTCTCGCGCTCACTGTCTTAGACGGACGCGCGAACAGCGATTCCCCCATCCCGCGGTCTCCGCCTCCCGCGGCATGTCGCCTGCAGGATGCCGATAGACTCGCGCCCGATGGGCCAGCCCACCGATCGTCGCTCCTCGCGCGGCAGCAGCGCCGCCTCGCCCGCCGTGGCGACGGCTGACCAGGGCCAGGACACCGCCGCCGCCGAGGTGATCCAGGTCCCCACGCTGGTGCACGGACGGGTGCTGCTGGAGACGCCGGCGGAGCCCACAGCACTCGTGCTCGGCTTCCACGGCTACGCCCAGACCGGCGAGGATGGGCTCGCCTTCCTGCGCCCGCTGGTGGCGGCGAGGCCCTGGGCGATCGCCGCGCCACAAGCGCTGCACCCCTTCTATCGCCCTCGCGATCAGGCGGTGGTGGCCGGCTGGATGACGCGTCTCGACCGCGAGCTAGCGCTCGCCGACAACGTCGCCTACGTGGCCCGCGCCGTCGCCACGCTGCGCGAGCGTCTACCGTCGGTGCGTCGGCTCGCCATCGTCGGCTTCTCGCAGGGCGTGGCGATGGCCTACCGCACGGCGGCGCGCTGCGGTCAGCGGGTGGACGCCGTGGTGGCACTCGCCGGTGATCTGCCGTCGGAGCTGCGGGCCACCGAGGGCGAGAGCTCGTGGGGCAGCCACCCGGCGGTGCTGGTCGGGCGCGGCAGCGGCGAAGAGTGGTACAGCGAGGAGAAGCTCGCCGCCGACCTCGCCGCGCTCGCGGAGCTGGGGCTTGCCACCGAGGTCTGTCGGTTTGCGGGCGGCCACGAATGGGCGACGCCGTTCGTGGCGCGCGCCGCGGCGTTCCTCGGCGAGCGCCTTTGAGCTGACGGTGGGCTCGGGGCGCCGCCGTCAGGGCGACTTCGACGACCAGATGCGAGGCCGGCCGTTCGCCGGCAGGTGAATTCCGTCCAATCCGGCTGCTGCGAGGCGTCCTAGGCTGGGAGCGCCCCGCTTCGAATGCGCGGTCAACGCTCCCAGGTGGAGGCCTCGTGATGAGCCAGCCCGACCCGGCGATCCGCAACGTCTCGGACACCGCGGCATGGGCCGCCTACTACCGCGCCCTCGAGAGCGCTCGCCCCGACGCGCTGTTCCGCGACGCCTACGCGGCGCGCCTGGCGGGCGAGCGCGGCGCCCGCATCGCCGCCGAGGAGCGCGACATGGACCGCGCCGCCTGGGCCTGGACCATGCGCACGCTGCTCTTCGACGAGCTTCTGCGCGACGAGATAGCCGCCGGCGTCGACCTGGTGGTCAACCTCGCGGCCGGTCTCGACGCCCGCCCCTACCGCATGGAGCTGCCAGCCCGCGCTGCGCTGGGTGGAGGTCGACCTGCCGGCGCCGCTCGACTACAAGGAGGAGGTGCTGGCCGCCGAGACGCCGCGCTGCAAGCTCGAGCGCGTGCGGCTCGACCTCGCCGACGTCGCGGCACGGCAGGCGCTGTTCGCCGAGCTCTGCCGCGGCGCCGGGCGCGGCCTGGCGATCAGCGAGGGGCTGCTGCTCTACTTCGGAGTGGACCAGGTTGCGGCGCTGGGAGGCGATCTCGCGGCCGTACCCGCCATGCAGCGCTGGCTGGTGGACGTCGTCTCGCCCGGGTTGCTGGCGCGCATGCAGAAGACCTCCGGCAAGAGGCTGCAGGAGGCACAGGCTCCGTTCCGCTTCGGCCCCGCCGAGGGGCCGGCCTTCTTCACGCGCTGTGGCTGGCAGCCCCTGGTGGTGCGCTCGCTGTTCCAGGAGGCGCGCCGGCTGCGCCGGCTGCCGCTGCTACTGCGCCTCTTCGCCTGGATCCCCGAGCCCCAGGGGCCTGCGGGGAAGCGACCTTGGTCGGCGGTCTGTACCCTCGGCCGCGGTGCCGGCTAGGGGCGCTCGAGCCGTTCGAGCTCGCGGTCCTGCCGCCGGGAGAGCAGCAGCAGGGCGACAACGGCACCGACGAAGGCGGTGAGCATGTCGGCCTGGGTGTCCCAGGGGTCTCCCTGGGTGCCGAGGAAGGCGTCGGCATCGCTGCCGCCGACGAGCGCGGCACCCCACTCGACGAGCTCGTAGCAGGCCGAGAGGGCGAGGGCGAAGCAGCAGACGAGGAAGACGAGCCAGCCGCCGCGCCGCAGCGGCGTGCGCCGCAGCAGGACCTCGCGCGCCAGCAGGGCCGGCACGAACCCCTGCGCGAAGTGACCTATGCGGTCGTAGTCGTTGCGCACCAGGTGGAAGGCGCGCTCCATCCAGAAACCGAGCGGCACGCGCGCGTAGGTGTAGTGGCCCCCCAGCATGAGGATGAGGGCGTGCACGAAGAGCAGCCGGTAGGCGAGCGGTGTCAGCGGAAAGCGCCGCCAGGTGGCGACCAGGACGGGTACGCCGAGGAAGATCGGGAAGACCTCCAGCCACCAGGTTCCCGGCTCAAAGGCGTCGACGCGGGACGCGGCAAGCGCCACGAGCCCTACGACGAGCAGCACCAACGGCTCGCGCCGGGGCCGCGCGGGCACCGTGGGACTCACCTCGCCGATGGTTGCCGCAGACTCGGGTGGTGCAGACACGGCGCCGGATTCCTACCCAAAGACGGGCGCGATGAACGCTCTGCCGAAGCGCACCACCCGCCCGGTCCCGCTGCCCGGGGGGCGTTTGACGCCATTGGCGGGCGGTTCGGGCCGTCGTGTGGGAGCGGAGGCTGCGGTGCTGGCTCGAGCAGGCGCCCGGAGCATACACTCCAGCTCGGCCTCCAATCGCCATTCTCCTATGAGGACGCTCTCGTCCGGCCCGACTCCGGCCGAGGCCGCCGTGACTCCCCGGCCCTCCGCCTCTGTCGCGGCGAGGGGTTGGGGAGCTGTGGCCTTCGACATCAGCTGCTTCACGGTCCTCTTCGCCCTCGCGCTCCTTCAATTCTACCGGCTGGTGGTCCTCCACGTTTCAGCGACGGACTTCGGCTGGCATCTGCGAGAGCTCCCGGCCGTGATCTCTGGTGAGATCTACATACCTCACCGGCTCTTTCACTGGTCGACTTATCTCCTATCGATCGGCAGTGGCCTGGGCATCGAAGCGGCCGCCGCCTGGGTGGTCTCCCTCGCCTTCCTGGGGAGTGCCCTGGTGCAACGGTGGGCCCTCGGGCTCGAGTCCCGTTCCGGTCACCAGGCCACCTTGGTGACGATGGCGCTGACCTTCGCAGGAGCGATCTACGTTCCCTTCATCAATCCCGACCCATACCTCGGCCAGTTCAGCCCGAACCTCTACCACAACCCGACATTCCTGCTCATGAAGCCCTTCGCCCTGGGGGCGTTCGTCCTCGCAGCCCGTGTCCTCGACGGAAGTGGCTCGAGGCTGGCGCTCATTGGCTGCGCCGTCGCAACCGCACTGAGCATTGCGGCCAAGCCGAGCTTCGCTCCGGTGTTCCTTCTCGCCGTGGGGTTGGTCGTGCTGGCAGGGTTTCTCTCGCCGGGAGTCTCACGCCGAGGACAGCGAACGCGAGTCCTCCTACTGGTGACGCTGGCTCTCGGCTGCACTCTGCCGCTCAGCGAGCAGCTCCTGCACACGTTCGGATCCGACCACCGCCCGGCACTGATCGTCGATCGCTTCTTGCGCCACTGGCACACCCGCACGCCCAGCGTCGCCTACTCGATCCTGGCCGCACTCGCCTTCCCCATCTTCGTTCTCGCGGCTCGGGCCCGCCAAATGCTGGGCCGCCCGTCCGTGCAGCTGGCCTGGATTGCATGCGGTCTCGGCATGCTCGCCTACGCCACCATCATCGATACCTTCGCCCCCGGGGTGTCCAACATCGGGTGGAGCTACATAGTCGGCCAGTCGCTGGTCTTCCTGGTCGCCGCCGAGGAGCTGGTTCGCTGGCCGGCCGGGGCGGGCCAATCGCTAGCCCATCGCGTGGCGTGGATCCTCCTCGCGCTCCACGTCGCTTGTGGCGCCTACTACTATGGCAAGGTCGCTCTGGGCTACGGGTATGGATAGCCTGCGGAGCGGGAGCAGCACCAAGTGAAACTCTCCGTCGTCTCGACCCTCTACCGCTCGTCGGCGTTTGTCGAAGAGTTCCATCACCGCGTGCGCTCCGCGGCCGAGCGGGTTACCGACGACTTCGAGATCATCCTCGTCGACGACGGTTCGCCGGACGACTCGCTCGCCAAGGCCGTGGCGCTCTGCACTCGGGATCCACGACTGAGGGTCCTCGAGCTGTCCCGCAACTTCGGTCACCACAGGGCGATCATGACCGGGCTCACCGAGGCACGGGGCGAGCTGGTGTTCCTCATCGACAGCGACCTCGAGGAGCCTCCGGAGGCCCTGCTTCCCTTCCTGGAGGCGCTCGAGCGCCAGGAGGCCGATGTCGTCTACGGCGTGCAGGAGGGGCGCAAGGGGGGATCCTCGAGCGTGGGGGTGGCGCCCTCTTCTACCGGCTGCTCGGCTTGCTAGCGCGGGTGAGGATTCCGCCGAACCAGCTGATCGCGCGGCTCATGAGGCGACCGTTCGTCGACGCCCTGGTGGCGCACCGCGACCGCGAGCTGTTCCTCGTCGGGCTCTGCGCGCTCGCCGGCTTTCGTCAGGCGCCTATCGGGGTGCGGAAGAGCGCGAAGGGAACGACGACCTACACGCTCCGCCTACGGCTCACCATGGCCCTCGACGCGCTCAGCTCGTTCACGACCGCACCGCTGTTCGCCATCTTCTACCTGGGTGCTGCGCTGCTGCTGCTGGCCGGCGCGAGCACCGCATATCTGCTGATTCGCAAGATCTTCTGGGGCGCCATCCTGCCTGGTTGGGCGTCCATGATCGTCAGCCTCTGGTTCTTCGGCGGCCTGAATCTCTTTTGCATCGGCGTCGTCGGCCTCTACCTCGCCAAGGTGTTCGCGGAGACCAAGGATCGGCCGTTCACGGTGATCCGAAGGCGCTACGAGCACTCCGAGGCGCCGGCGGACTCCGGTGCCCCGCGCGCTGGCGGTTAGCGTCCGGACGCCGCCGTTGGCCAGGTATGCACGACCCCTACGCTCCCGACGGTCGTCTATGGAAGCCCCCGCAACCGGTGCGGCACGACGACGCCAGCTACGCACCGGCGATGTTCGCGACGCTGTGCAGCATGCAGGAGCGACATTTCTGGTACCGCGGGCGCCACCGATTTCTCCTACATGCCGTGCACTGCGCCTTGCGTTACCTATCCGAAGACCAACGGCACCCACGCGCCATCGATCTCGGCGGGGGTTGCGGAGGCTGGGCGCGCTACCTGCTGGAGCGCAAGAGATTCGCCACTGCCGAGATCGCCGTCGGAGACTCCTCGACGACCGCTCTCGACGAGGCCGCGCGCCACCTGCCGCCGGCAGTGAGGCTTTACCATCTCGACCTGCAAAGGCTGCGCTGGGAGGAGCGCTGGGACCTGGCCTTCCTGCTCGACGTCCTCGAGCACCTAGACGACGAGTCGCTGGTGCTCGCGGAAGTGCACCGAGCGCTCGCGCCCGGTGGCCTGTTGTTCATCACCGTGCCGGCGTTCGAGCGCCTTTGGAGCTGGAACGACGATGCGGTGGGCCACCGCCGGCGCTACACCAGAGAGCAGCTGGCGCAGCTTGCCATCGAGGCCGGCTTCCAGGTTCTCGACAAGCGCTATTTCATGTTCCTACTCGGCCCGGTTCTGCTCCTTTATCGATGGGCCAGCCGTTCCCGCAGTCGGCGCGCGGCCCGGTCGGAGGTTCAGGCTCTTCTGCGCCGCGCGCACCACATTCCGCCGCGGCCTCTCAACGTCTTGCTTTCGGCGGTCTTCGCGTGCGAGACCCCTCTCGGACACAGGCACTCGTTCCCCTGGGGGACCTCCCTCCTGCTGGTGGCTCAGCGACGGGCTTGATCGGCGCCAGATGCGCCAGGGTCGCGTTCCACGACCGCTACCGCGAGGGTGCCGCGCAGCACCGGCGCGTCGGCCTGGCGCCGCACAAAGAAGCGATCCAAGACCACCAGCGAGACCAGCAAGAGAAAGGCCTGACTCTCGCGAGGCCCGATACGGTCAGCTGCCGCCGCCACGAGCCGGTCGACGAGAGCGCCAGCAAAGGTGCGGTCGAGCACCCCGATGCGCGCCAGCTCCGTTGGGGCCAGCAGAGTCTGCCGGCACGCGCGAGCGTATCCCCCGGCGATCAACGCAGCATCCGGGGCGACGTAGGGCCGCTTGGCCTTGCGTAGCACCCAATCCGGAAGCAACCCGTCGAAAGCGTGACGCAGGATCGCCTTCTCGTGGCATGCATCCTCGATCCGCCAGGCTACCGGTAGCCTTGCCGCGAGCGCCGTCAGCTCCCGGTCGAGGAAGGGGCAGCGCGGCTCGACGCCGTTGGCGAATGCCATCCGATCTCCCTGGCTGCTCAGCAGGTAGCCGGTCAACAGGGTGGATATCTCCAGCCACTGCGCGCGGCGCATCAGGTCGAGCTCGGCAATGACGTCCTGGTGCGCCGCGGTCCATTCGCGGAGCTTCGCCACGCCGTCTTGTCGCTCGGCCAGGAGCCGCTGCGCGAAAGCACCGTTGGCGATGCGCAGACGATGCGAGAACAGGTCGTCCTCGCGGTTGCCGCTGTGGGCTTCGAACACCGCGGCCAGGGCCGCGCCGCCCGCCCGGAAGTGAGGCTGTTCGCGGTAGAGTTCGGAGATTCTCTGCATTCGGTCAGCCGAAGGCAGCTGGTGCCAGCGGTCGCGCAAGATCGCTTCCTTGAAGAGGTCGTAGCCGAGGAAGGTCTCGTCGGCGCCCTCGCCGGTCAGTACGACCTCGACGTCGTGATCGCGTACCGTTCGTGACAGCCGGAGCATCGGAGCAACGGCCGTGCGGAAGAGCGGCATCTCGGCGGCACGAACTGCGGCCGGGAACGTCTCCGCCAGGTCCTCGGTAGTGACTCGCAGGGCAGTGTGCCGGGTGCCGAGCCATTCGGCGAGCCGCTTCTGGTCGCCCGATTCGTCGTAGGCGGGATCCGCGAAGCCGACCGAAAACGTGCGCACTGGGTGCGCAGACTGACGGGCGGCCAAAGAGGTCACGATCGCCGAGTCCAGCCCGCCGCTGAGATAGCAGCCGACTGCCACGTCGCTGCGCAGGCGGCGAGCGACGGCGCTCTCCAGGCGCTCGCGGACCGCCAGCGCAGCATCCTGCTGCGAGCCGTCGAACGGGGCTCCCTCCACGTCCGCGGTCACTGCGATGCGGCGGTCGACACCCTCGGGACCGAACGACAGCACCCCCCCGGCGGAACCTGTAGCACCCCGGTGAACGGGGTGGCGTCGGGCAAGGGAGTCCAGATGGTGAAGAGTGAGGACAGCTGGCCCGCGTCCCAACGGAACTCGATGTCTGGAAAGGCGAGGAACGCCTTCATCTCTGAGGCGAAGACGACGCCATCGCCCATCGCGACGTAGAACAGCGGGCGCTTTCCCCAGGGATCGCGCGCCAGGATCAGCCGCCCTTCCGTGCGGTCGTAGACGGCGAGGGCGAAGCCGCCCTCGAACCGGGCCAGCGCCTCCGCCTTCCACTCGAGCCACGCCGCCAGGACGACTTCGGTGTCAGATCGGGTGCGGAGGACCCTCCCCAGGGCTCTGAGCTCCCGGCGCAGCTCGCGGTCGTTGTAGAGCTCACCGTTGAAGGCCAGCCAGTGGCGTCGGGTCTCGTCAGCAAACGGTTGACGTCCCCCCACGCGGTCGCGCACGGCCAGACGGGCGACCGCTAGGGCCGCGTCCGGGGCGACGTAGTACCCGTACTCGTCGGGGCCGCGATGGGAGATTCGCCCCAGCATCGCGAGCACGACCTGCACGCCCATCTCGGGATCCAGTCCGGCGCGCCAGAAACCCGCAATCCCGCACACTGCTAGGGCGTCCTCCCACCCGAGTAGGCGCGGTGCTCGATCGAGCGATCGATGAAGAACCCGAACCGGGTGAGCATGGTGCCGAAGCCGAGCTCGACGCATCGGCGGCTCCCCGCAGCGATCAGCGTCTGCACGCAACGCGACCAGCGGACGGGGCTGCTGAGGTGCTCGGCCAATTCCTCGGTGGCCGCGGTGCGGTCTCTGGGTAGCCATTGACCGGTGACGTTGCTGACCACCGGAATGCGTGCCAGCGCCAGCGGTCGGCGCGACAGCCAGTCGCGAAAGCGGATGGTAGCCGGGGCCATCAGCGGGCAGTGCCAAGCTCCGGCGACCGGCAGGCGTGCGATCTTCTTGGCCCGCAGCGACGCCACCTCGTCGCGCGCCGATTCGATGGCCGCCACCGTTCCCGCAAGGGTACACTGCCCGTGGCAGTTCTCGTTGCTCACGTAGATAGGATGGCCGGCGGCGCGGAGCCGGATGCAGAGCCCGTGCACCACCTCGGGCGCCAAGCCGATCACCGCCAGCATGCCGCCGGAGGCAAGGGCAGCGGCGGCATCGAGGCAGGCCGCACGCTCGACCACCACCTCGACGAGCTCGGCAAAAGTGAGGCAACCCGCGACATGCAGCGCCGTCCATTGGCCTACGCTGTAGCCCGTCACCGCAGCCGCCGTTTCGCCACAGTCGTCGAGAAACGAGGACCAGGCTACCGAGCTCGCCAACACAGTCAGCAGCGAGCTCACCACGTTCCGCGCCAGGAAGGAGTCGTCCTCGCGGAGGGCCCGGAAGGGATCCTCTCCAAGTGCCGCCGCCACCGTCGCATACCGCTCGGCGAACGACGGGTGCCACGAGAGGCCCTCGAGCATTTCGGGTCGCTGCGCTCCCTGACCCGGGAAGACGAAGGCCAGGTCAGCCGAGCTCACGCAGATCCAGCCCGATCTGCTCGGCCTGCTGGCGTACCGCCTCCGGCTCGGGAATCGCGCGCGCACGGGCGAGAGCCACCTCGCGGTCGAGCACTCCCCGACGCACCTGCTCGGCCATCTCGAAGAGGTAGGGATTGAACCCATAGCGTCGGTGGTGGACGAGAATTCCGAGCTCGTTGAGTCGACAGTTCGTCGAGTTGGGTCCGGTGTCGGTGGTGCGCCGCCAGCCCAGCGGCTCGAGCTCCGCGATCATTGCGTCCTCAGATACCTGCACGGCGACGAGGGGATTGAGCAGGGTCAGCTTGGGACCGCCGTGAGGAGGCTCGAAGAAACGGCGGAGCTCGGGGCCGACCGCATGGATCGCCCGTTCCTCCCTCACGGCGCCGGCCTGCGCCAGGACCTCCGGGTCGACGCGCAGGACAGCGGAATCGGCCGGGACCTGCCCACCAAGGTAGCCGCCGGCCACGAGCGGTGCCCCGTAACGCCGGGCCAGCTGCAGCATCTGCCGGTTGATCAGCCCGATGCAGGAGGTGCACAGGGGGCTTGCCCGCTTGGCTGCGGCGGGCGAGTGCAGCTCAGCAACCAGGGCGCTCTGCCGATACAACCTGTTCATCAGCAGTGGAGCGGGGCGAAAGACCAGCAGGTCGACACCGAGCGCAGCGGCCACCGCCGCGCCGTTGGCGCGAGCCCGCTCCGCGATGAACCCATTGTCGACGGTGACCGCCAGGCAACCCAAGCGGTACGTCTCGACCAGCAGCTTGAGGACGTACGACGAGTCCTTGCCGCCGCTGAAGGCGACCACGCACTCGTAGGAGCCGGCCGTCCCCCGTTCGGCGGCGATCACCGCCTCGAGCTCGGCAGCAAGCCGCTCTAGCCGGGCTCGCACCTCGGCGGAGGGCCCCGCGGCGAGACAGACACTGCACTCCCCGGACGCGTCGATGCTGACTCCGGGAAAGCCCTCTGGCAAGATGCAGCGGTCGCAAGTCCGCGGGCTATCGGCCACACCGTCTCCCCACGAGCCCTACGATCCCCACGAGCGAGGTGAGGCTTCCGTCGACGAGGTCCTCGTCACTCACCTTCATGGCGAACTCCCTCTCCAGAAAGGACACCAGCTCGACGAAGCCAAACGAATCGATGAGACCAAGCCCGAACAGGTTGCTCGCGGCATCGACCTCGCCGGCGAACTCGAACAGGAATTGCCGCGTCAGAAAGCGGCGAATCGTGACTTCGATGTCGGTTGTGTCCAAAGGTGGAAGTGATGCTCGATGTTGCGGGTCGGCGTCATGCCGAGGCGGGTGAAGAAGGCGATGGCCGCGGAGTTGTCTCGATACAGGATGGTTGCCACCGAGGTGACCTCCGGGTGGTCTTGCTGGACCCTCCGTAGGTTCCTGGAGGACGAGCTCGCCGGCGACGATTCCCGCCCACGGACCGCGACTGACCACCAGCTCGTAGAGCACGAGACACGCGCCGCGAAGATACGAACACTGGAATCCGAGCGGTCGCCCCTCTCCGTTGCGGGCGACGGCAGTATGCCGGGGTGGGTTACCCGCACGTGCTTCCAGGTTGAGCCGCTTGTGCCGGCGCACCTGTTCCCGGGTCAGGTGCGGATCGCGGCTGAACCGGGTCGGGGCCGCGAATCTCAACAGCGGCATCAGCTCCTCCCACCCTCCGCTCTCGAGGGTCGAGAGCTGAAAGCGTGGCAGCCACTCGGCAGCAGGCACCATCTCCGAGAGGATGCCTGCGTACGCTTCGGTCGCCCCCAGGTAGAGAGGATCCGGCCATGGGGGCCGCACCGCCGCCCGGTAGGTAACGAGGGAAAACCCGTGCTCGCGGGCGGTCGCAACGACTTCGTCGGGGGCTGGCGGCCCGTTGTCGCAAACGTGAAGTGTCCCGACCCGCGGTGCCAGGACCCCGGAGTCGAACGGGCATTCCTCGATGCGATACATCTGCCAGCGAGATCATGACGGGCGGCGGTGCGTAGGCGCCCTGAGGCGGTGGATTCTGGACGATAGTAGCGCACTCGATGCATGCGGGCTCGGGCGCGAGCCCCAACCCGCATGCGCCCTCAGCCCTCCTTCCGGAGCAGCGAGATCTGCCCGGCATGGTAGAGGTCGTGGTGGAGGATGCCCAGCAGCTCGTACCAGTAGCTGTGCTCCTTGCCGGGCATCGCCTCGTGCAATCGCGCCGCGGGCAGCGACGCCGCTGCCCGGCGCAGGGCTTTCCGGGCCGCCTCGAGGCGGGCGCGCTCGGCGTTCCAGGCCGCCTCGCCGCCGCCGTCGAGCGTCGGCCAGTCCGGCTCCTCGCCGGCAGGCTCGCCGCTGAGCCTGCTGCGCACGCCTTCCTCGTTGACGCGCACGTGGTGCACGATCTCCCAGATGCTGTGGGCGCCGGCGATCGGGCGCCGGCGGGCGGTGGTGGCGTCGACGCCGTCGAGCGCCTCGCGCAGCGACGGTCCGTGCCAGGCGCCCCCCTCGTGGGCCTGCTCGAGCTGCTCGACGATCCTCTCGATCTCGCTCATCGTCTCGTCCTTTCGGTGGAGGGTGGAGGGCTCCGTTGCCGCTCCGCCGCGGCCATTTCACGACGGAGCAGGGGCGGGGTTCTTGGAGATTCTTGCGGTCGTGCGAACTGCGGCCGACGGTGGCAGGTGCCGTCACCGGTGCAGTGGAATCCGCCGGCCGTCGGCGGTGCGCCGCGCCTGGCCCAGCTTGCACGGTCTAACTCGTTTGTGTAGATTCGCCGGTTAGATGGAGATGGCCTCCCGCCCCGCCACCGCGCCCCGGGCAACGACGCTTCTCGCCGGTCCGGTCACCGTGCTCGACGTCACCTGTCATAGCGGGCCGGGCGACACGCCGTTCGTCGAGCAGCACGGCGGGCACTCGCTCTCCTACGTCCGCGGTGGCAGCTTCGGCTATCGCTACCGCGGTGCCGCGTTCGAGATGGTGGCCGGCTCGCTGCTGGTCGGCCACCCCGGCGACGAGTTCGTCTGTACCCACGAGCACATGCGTGGCGATCGCTGCCTCTCGTTCCACTTCGCGCCGGCGGTGGTCGATGAGCTGGGCGGTGGCAGCGAGGCCTGGCGCACCGGCCGGGTGCCGCCCCTGCCCGAGCTGATGGTGCTCGGCGAGCTGGCGACCCCCGCCGCGAGCGGAGCGGGGTCGCTCGGGCTCGACGAGCTCGGGCTGCTGCTCGCCGCCCGCTTCGTGAGCCTCGTGGCCGGCCGCGAGTGGCGGCCACCGGCAGGTGACCCTCGTGCGAGGCGCCGCGCCGTCGAGGCGGCGCTGTGGCTCGACGAGCACGCCGACCAGTCGATCGACCTCACCGCCGCCGCCGCCGCGGCCGGCGCGAGCCCGTTCCACTTCCTGCGACTGTTCGCCGCCGTGCTCGGCGTCACGCCGCACCAGTACCTGCTGCGCACCCGGCTGCGCCGGGCGGCGCGCCTGCTGGCCGAGGACGAGCGCTCGATCACCGACGTCGCCCTCGACGTCGGCTTCGGCGACCTCTCCAACTTCGTGCGCACCTTTGGCCGCGCCGCCGGCCTCTCGCCTCGGCGCTTCCGCCAGGCGGCCCGCGGCGAGCGTCGCCTCCGCGCCTAGCCTTCGCGCCCCACCACCTCGGCGAGGGCCGGGGCGCAGGGGAGGGCGACCTTGAGCGCCAGCTCGGCGTCGGCGCGGGTGCGGCCGAGATTGAGGGCGGCAACCGGCAGGCCCAGCTCGCGGGCCCGCACGACGAAGCGATACCCCGACCAGACCATCAGCGACGAGCCCACCACCAGCATGGCGTCGGCCTCGGCGAGGCGCTCCATCGCTTCCTCGACCCGCCGCGGCGGCACCGTCTCGCCGAAGAAGACGACGTCGGGCTTGAGCGTGCCGCCGCACCGCGGGCAGGGGGGGACGACGAAACCGGCGAGCCTGGCTGCATCGACGTTGGCGTCACCGTCGGGGCGGGCGCTCGCGGGGGGCTCGTGGTCGTGGCCCGGGTTGCGAGCGACCAGCTCCTGCTGGAACGAGGCGCGGCCGAAGCGGGTGCGACAGGTCAGGCAGAGCACCTTGTCGAGCCGCCCGTGGAGGTCGGTGGCGCGCCGGCTGCCGGCGCGCTGGTGCAGGCCGTCGACGTTCTGGGTCACCAGCCAGCACAGCCGGCCCCGCGCCTCGAGGCGAGCGAGCGCGTCGTGGGCGGCGTTGGGAGTGGCGGTGGCGATGCGTCGCCAGCCCACCAGGCTGCCGGCCCAGTAGCGGCGGCGTGCCGCCGCGTCGGCCACGAAGCGCTGGAAGGTCATCGGCCGCCGGTGCTTCCACTCGCCGGTGGTATCGCGGTAGTCGGGGATGCCCGAGTCGGTGCTGCAGCCGGCGCCGGTGAGCACGAAGAGGCGGGAGCTGCCTGCGAAAAAAGCGCCAAGGGCGGCGAGTGGTGCGAGATCGACGGCCGGCCAGCGCTGGGCCATGGCGTTCATTATCCCCGCCGCCGTCCCGGCGCCGATTCGGAACGGGCCGCCGTCGGCGTGGGCCGAGGCTGCGGCCCCGGCGCGACACGCGAGGGTGAGGCGCGCCCGGCCCCGACTGTCCCGCCGGCGCGGGGCTGTGAGAAGCTCCGCACGCCCGCCACCGGCGGATCCTAGCCAACCGAGGAGGCGTAGCGCGGCGACATGGACATTTCCACGCTCTTCCGCAGGAAGTCGATCGAGGAGATCCAACGCGACGCCGAGCTCGGCTTCGCCGACGAGGCGGGCCCGGCCTCGTCCGAGGTCGAGCCGCACCTGCGGCGGTCGCTGGGGGTGATCGACCTCACCGCCTTCGGCATCGCCGCCATCGTCGGCGCCGGCATCTTCTCGGCGATCGGCAACGCCTGCTTCTACGGCGGCCCGGCGGTGGTGTTCCTCTTCGTCTTCACCGCCATCGCCTGCGCCTTCTCCGCGCTCTGCTACGCCGAGTTCGCCTCCCGCGTGCCGATCTCGGGCTCCGCCTACACCTATGCCTACGCCTCGTTCGGCGAGCTGGTGGCGTGGATCATCGGCTGGGACCTGCTCATCGAGTACGCCATCGGCAACATCGCCGTCGCCATCTCGTGGAGCGACTACTTCACCGGCCTGCTGGAGAGTATCCGGATCCCGGCGCTGGGCATCGACGGCATCCACGTGCCGGCCTGGATGACGATGGACTACCTCTCCGCCGCGCGCGGCCATCGCGCCATCGTCGAGGCGCTGGGCCCGGGGGCGACCCTGCACCAGATCCAGGGCAGCCCCGAGCTGGCGCGCCTGGGCGAGGCCTTCCGCGCCTGGACGACGGCGCCCCACCTGGGCAGCCTGCGGCTGATCGCCGACCTGCCGGCGCTCGCCAGCGTCGCCTTCGTCACCGCGCTCGTCTACGTCGGCATCCGCGAGTCCAAGCGCGCCAGCAACGCGATGGTGGTGTTCAAGCTCGCCATCATTTTCGTCGTCATCTGCGTCGGCGCCTTCTACATCGACCCCGCCAACTGGCACCCCTTCGCTCCCAACGGCATCACCGGCGTGCTCAAGGGGGTCTCCGGCGTCTTCTTCGCCTACATCGGCTTCGACGCCATCACCACCACGGCGGAGGAGTGCAAGAACCCGACGCGCGACCTGCCGCGCGGGATGTTCTACTCGCTGGCGATCTGCACCGTGCTCTACGTGCTCATCGCCCTGGTGCTCACCGGCATGGCGCACTACGACCTGCTGCAGGTCGGTGACCCGCTCGCCTACGTCTTCGGCCCGGCGGGGGCCAACATCCCCTGGCTGCGCGGCGTGGTGGCGATCTCGGCAGTGGTGGCGATGACCACCGTGCTGCTCGTCTTCCAGCTCGGCCAGCCTCGCATCTGGATGTCGATGAGCCGCGACGGGCTGCTGCCACCCATCTTCTCGGCCATCCACCCGCGCTTCAAGACGCCCTGGTTCGCGACCCTCATGACCGGCCTGCTGGTGGCGGTGCCGGCGCTGTTCCTGAACCTCACCGAGGTTACCGACCTGACCAGCATCGGCACCCTCTTCGCGTTCGTGCTGGTGTCGGCGGGCGTGCTGCTGCTCAAGGGCGGTGCCCGCGAGTCGGGGCGCTACATCAAGTACGTCGACTCGCGGTGGATCGTCCCCACCCTCTACGTTGGCGGCTGGCTCTACGTGCTCCTCTACCAGCGCCCGATGGTGGCGCAGTTCTTCTCGTTCACCGACCCCGCCGACGCCTCGATCCACGGCTGGGCGGTGTTCCAGCACCAGATCCCGCTGCTCGTCTTCCTCGTCGGCAGCGCGGTGATGGCCGTGCTCTGCTTCCTCGAGCGGCTGTCGCTGATCCCGGTGATTGGCGTGCTCACCTGTGGCTACCTGATGACCGAGCTGGGGATCACCAACTGGATCCGCTTCGGGCTCTGGCTGGTGATCGGGCTGATCGTCTACTTCTTCTACGGCGTGCGCCACAGCAAGCTCTCGCACGCCGCCGAGGGATAGAGGGAGCGGGATTGCTGCGGAGGGTGGGGCCGGAGGGACCGTCTCCGTGCCTCCTGCGCGGCACTGGAGTCGAGCTGTCGAAGCGCGACGACGCGGTCGCCGTCAGCGGGTCGCCGCCAAGGCGCTCAGGGAGCAGGTGGCGTCCAACCGGTGATCACGGTCAACGGAGCCTCGCCTCCGTCGGCGACCTTGACCAGCGCCAGCAGGCGACCGTCGGCGGCGACGTCGAAGTCCGCCCAGCCGAGCGGTGGGAGGCTGAATCGGCGGCTCGGGGCGGTGACCGAGAGCCGGGGGGCGGATTGGATCTGCACCGAGTAGAGGCTGCCCTCGTCGATGAAGTAGAGCGTCTTGGCGTCCTTGCTGAAGCGGGCGACCAGGGCGCCGTCGCGCGAGACCCGCAGTGCCTCGCCGCCTGCGAATGGCCGCAGGTACGCCTCCGGTCGGCCCGAAGGCGAGGCGACGTAGGCGAGAAGGGAGCCGTCGTCGGCGAGCGCCGCGGTGACCACGGTGGCGCCCGCGGGCAGGACCCGGGTCGGCTCGCCCCCGCCGAGTGGCAGCTGCCATAGCTCGAACCCACGGGTCTCCGGCGTGCGCCGCTCGAACAGCAGCTGGCCGCCATCGGGAGTGACGCCGACCGCGATCTGGAAGGCGTTGGTCGGATGGAGCGGGGTCTCCTTGCCGCTCGCGAGATCGCGGCGGATGAGGTTGGGAGGAGCGCCGAGGCTCGACGAGTAGACGATGCCCTTGCCGTCGGGCAGCCACCGGCCCACGGCGTCGGTACCCGGCGCGGAGGTCAGGCGAGTCTCGATGCCGCGATCGAGGTCGATCGACCACAGGTCGTAGTTGTCGGAGTCGGCCTGCATGCGGTCGACCAGCGCTCGCCGCTGATCCGGGGAAATGGCGACCGTCAAGGCGGCCGCCCGCTCGCCGAGCTCGCCGAGCTCCTTGCCTGCGGTATCGAACCAGGTGAGCTGGTGGCGGTCGGTGTCGGTAGCCAGCACGACCGTGCCGTTCGGCGAGGTGGCGAAGGCGGCGGCGCCGGTTGCGCCGAAGGAGAGGACAGCCGGTGCGACGGCGACGGGCTCGCCCGCGAATGCGGCGCGCTCGAGGTCGAGATGCTGGGCGATCAGTGCGCCACCGCGTGCGAAGACGGCGACGTCGGTGCCGACGAGCTCGACTCGTGAAGTGATCGGGCCGACGCGGCGGGGTGCTGCGCCTGGGCCGGCGAGCCACAGATCGGCACCCCTGCCCTCGCGAAACGACAGGTAGACGAAGTGCTCGCCATCGGGCAGGAAGTGCGGCCATTGGACGCGGCCACGGGGCGCCGCGGCGACGACGACGGTCGCCGCGTCGGTGCCGAGGGTGAGGCGCTGGATGCTAGCCCCCTGGACGGTGGCAAAGAGGATCGCGTCGCGACCCCAGCTGCCGGCCAGGCCTACGCCGGAAGGCACGTCGCAGAGTGTGACCGGCGGGCCGCCAGCGAGAGCGATCCGTTGCAGGTGCCCTGCCGCCACGAACGCGATGTCGCGGCCGTCGTGCGACCAGAAGAGCGTCGAAGCACCTTCGGTTCCGGGCAGGGGACGAGCCTCGAGGGTGCCGAGAGGTCGCAGCCAGATCGCCCTCGTACCGTCGGCTGCGGCCGCCAGGAACGCGAGTCTCGTGCCGTCGGGCGACACTGCCATGGGGATCGACTCGACGGCCTGCACCAGCCGCACGCCGGCGGGTGGTGGCAGAGTGAAGCGCACGGATGGGGCCGCGCTCGCGGGCGGGCCGCGACGCAGCTGGGCGATGCCGACGCCGGCGACCAGACCAACCAGAGCCAGCATGGCCGCAATCCAGATGTCAGCCCTTCTGCGGGCTTCCGCCGGGGCCTGGCTCGCGGCGACTGGCGCATCGGCAATGGCGGCGAGCTCGAGCGCCAGGTCGTGGGCGCTCTGCCAGCGTTCCTCGGGGTCCTTGGCGAGGCAGTGTTCGATCAGCCGGTCGAGGGCAGGCGGGGCGAGCGGCGCGCGACTCGACAGCTTCGGTGGCTCATCGCGGAGGATGGTCGAGATCACCGACGCCGGCGTCGAGCCATCGAAGGCACGGGCGCCGGCGACCATCTCGAAGAGCATCGCGCCGAAGGCGAAGAGGTCGGCCCGGGCGTCGATCGGCCGGCCTTCGAGCTGCTCGGGCGCCATGTAGCTCAACGTACCGAGGATGATGCCCTCGGCGGTGATCGACGTGAGGCGGGTGGGACCCTGCGACAGCGAGCCGGCGGGCACGGCGACGCCGTGCCGCCGCGCCAGGCCGAAGTCGAGAAGCTTGGCGCCGTGGCGGGTGAGCATCACGTTGCCCGGCTTGAGGTCGCGGTGGACGATGCCCGCACGATGGGCGCGGTCGAGCGCTGCCGCGATCTGTGCCCCGCAACGCAGGGCCTCGCCGAGCGGCAGCGGGCCGCGCTCGAGCCGACTGGCGAGCGACTCGCCGTCGACCAGCTCCATCACCAGGTAGTCGACCTCGCCCTCGCGGCCGACGTCGTGCAGGGCGCAGATGTGAGGGTGGGCGAGCGACGAGATGGCCCGCGCCTCGCGCTCGAAGCGCTGACGCGCCTCAGGGTTCGCGGCGACCTCGGGCGGCAATACCTTGATCGCCACCGAGCGGTCGAGCCGGCAATCGCGGGCACGGTACACCTCACCCATGCCGCCAGCCCCGAGCGGCGCGACGATCTCGTAGGGCCCGAGTCGAGCGCCTGCGGGAAGCGGCATGAGGGCATTATGCCGCCGGTGGCGCTCGTCCGCTGGCCGCGCGCTTCAGAGTGGGGGCTCGGCGGCGGTGGCCATCAGCTGCCGGTGGATCCATGCCCGGGCCGCCGACCAGGCGCGATCGACGGAGCGGGTCGAGACGCCCAGGGCCGCCGCCGTCTCGGGCACCGTCAGGCCGGCGTAGAAGCGCAGCTTGACGACCTCGGCCATCGCCGGATCGCGGCGCTCGAGCCGCCCCAGGGCCTCGTCGAGAGCGAGCAGGTCGTCACTGCGGGGGTCGACGCCGGGGCTCGCCGCGTCGAGGTCGACCCGCTTCAGGCCACCGCCCCGCTTGGCTCGACCGTGGCGGCGGGCTCGCCAGACGAAGACCCGGCGCATGGCCTCCGCCGCCACCGCGAAGAAGTGGCGTCGGTTCTCGAGGGAGCCGGCGGCAGCCAGGAGTTGCAGGTAGACCTCGTGCACCAGGGCGGTGGGCTGCAGGGTCTGGCCGGACTGCTCTCCCGCCATCTGGCGACGCGCCATGCCCCGCAGGCGGTCGTAGACGGCGACGAACAGGGCGTCGCGTGCCTCGGCATCGCCGGTCTCGATGCGCCGCAGCAGCTCCGTGATCTCGGGAGGCCCAGGTGTCGGCGTTGCGTCGATCTCCTGCACTCATCCTACAATCGCTGGAAACGCCCGGAGAGGAGGCCGGTATGCGCGACCAGCGCTGGAGCCGTCTCTGGTCGCTGTTCCATCGGGCGAGGCAGCTGCCCGACGGGGAGCGGGCGGCCTTCGCGGCGCAACAGGCGCGGGACGATTCCGAGCTCGGGCGGGAAGTCGTCGAGCTGCTCGCGCGCGGAGGGCTCTCCCGGCGCCCTCGACGATCCGCTCGCCCTCCTCGGGGGGCCCGCGGACGCCCCGCCGCAGCTCGCCCGCTACACCCTGGAGGAGCGACGGGGGGAGGGTGGCATGGGGGTCGTCTTCGCCGCACGGCAGGAGACCCCGGTGCAGCGCCGGGTGGCGGTGAAGCTTATCCGCCCCGGTCTCGACTCCCGTGAGGTCCTGCAGCGCTTCGACCTCGAGCGCCAGGCGCTGGCGATGATGGATCACCGCAACATCGCCACCTTCTTCGACGCCGGGACGACGCCGCAGGGCGATCCCTACTTCGTCATGGAGCTGGTTGACGGCGAGCCGATCACCGAGTACTGCGACCGCCGGCGGCTGCCCCTGCGCCGCCGCATCGAGCTGTTCCTGCCGGTCTGCGACGCCGTGCAGCACGCCCATCAGAAGGGGCTGCTGCACCGCGACCTCAAGCCCTCCAACGTGCTGGTCGCCGAGCGCGACGGCGAGCCACTCGCCAAGGTGATCGACTTCGGCATCGCCAAGGCGCTCGGCGGGTCGTCGGCAACCCGCTCGACGCGGCACGGCGGGCTGGTGGGCACGCCGCCCTACATGAGCCCCGAGCAGTTGCGGGGGTCCGCCGACATCGACACTCGCAGCGACGTCTACGCCCTGGGAGCGCTCCTCTACCGGCTGCTGGTCGGCGTCCTGCCCCACGAGATCGACGAGGAGACGCCGGCGCAGCGCCTCGCCGAGATCCTCCAGGGCACCACACCGCCCGCCGCCAGCCATCGCGCCAGCGCCCTGGGCGAGCGTCTCGCCGCGGTCGCGACGGGACGCGGCGTGGCGCCGGCGGCGCTGCCCAGGCAGCTGCGCGGCGACCTCGACTGGGTGCTCGCCAAGGCACTCGACGCGGACCGCGAGAGGCGCTACTCGGCCGTCTCGGAGCTGGCGGCAGACCTGCGACGCTACCTCGCCGGCCAGCCGGTGACCGCCGGTCCCCCCAGTCGCACCTACCGCCTGCGCAAGCTCGTGCGCCGGCACCGGCTCGCCCTCGCCGGCGCGGCGCTGGTCCTCGCCAGTCTGATCGGCGGCCTCGTCGCCAGCCAGCTGGCCCTGCGCGAGGCGCGTCGCGCCCGCCGCGTCGCCGAGGAGCAGACGGCCGTGGCGGAGGCGGTGAGCCACTTCCTCGAGACGGACCTGCTGGGCGCCGCCAAGCCGCAGCGCGAAGGAGACCGCGAGCTCACCCTGCACGAGGTGCTCGATCGGGCGGCGGCGAGCCTCGAGAAGGGCTTCGACGGACCGCCGGTGGTGGAGGCCGCGGTGCGGCGCAGCCTGGCCGAGGCCTACTGGGGCCTGGGGTCGTACGACGACTCCCTGCGGCACCGCGCCCGCGCGCTGTCGTTGCGCCGTTCCGCCCAGGGTCCCGAGCACCCCGAGACGCTCCGCGAGATGGTGGAGCTCGGCGTCAGCGAGTGCCGTCTCGGTCACCTCGACGCCGCCCAGCGCCTGCTCGACCAGGGTCTGCCGGCGGCGCTTCGCGTCCTCGGGCCGGACGACCGGGAGACGCTCCGCTTCCGCACCCTCGAGGGCCGCATCGCTCAGGGGCGCGGCGACCTGGAGCGCTCTGAGACGGTCTTCGCCGAGGTCCTGGCGGCGACTCGGCGAGTCGCCGCCGACGACGACCTGGAGATCGCCCGGGCAGCCAACGACCTGTCCGTGGTGCAGGGCCGGCTCGGACGCCCAGGCCGGGTGGAGGCCCAGCGCATCGTCTACGAGGCCTATCGGCGTCACTACGGCGACGACTACGCCGACACCGTGACGGCCCTCGCCAACCTCGCCTTCACCATCGCCGTCCAGGGTCGTCTCGCCGAGGCCGAGCCGCTGCTGCGCGAGGTGCTCGAGCGGCGAGGGCGCATCCTCGGCAAGACGCATCCGCGGACGCTGCAGGACGCCACCGCGCTCTCCGGCCTGTTGCGTCGCAGGGGCCGGCTCGACGAATCCCGCGCCCTCGCCGAGGAGGCCTACCGGGGGATCGTCGCGGCGCTCGGCGACGAGGCCTTCGAGACCCTGCAGATCCGCACCAACCTGGCGCGGGTGCTGCGCGCCCAGGGGGAGCTCGAGCCGGCCGCCGCCCACATGCGGGCGGTCGTCGCCACCGCCCGCCGGACGCTGGGAGACCGGCACGACTACACCGGCCGCTTCCTCCTCGACCTGGGGGAGCTGGAGAGCGATCTCGGTCGCCTCGACGAAGCCAGGCAGACGCTGCTCGAGGCCCACCACCTGCTGTCCGCTGCGGTGGGCGAGACCCACCCCTTCACGCGCGAGGCGAGGGAGGCCCTGGCGACGCTCTTCGAGCGCAGCGGCAATGCCGCCGAGGCCGAGCGGTGGCGTTCCGCGCCCGCCGCATCAGAGGGTACGGCGTCGACCCCACCGGCCGGCTCGTGACGCCACCTTGGCGGGCAAGGGGGCCCGGCTGGCGCGATCGTCTCCACTTCGGCACTTCTCCCTGTAGACGCGGCCGGACCACGGCCGGCGAACCAGGGAGATCCGGAGATGCCCACCGCCGCGCGCCTCTCACTCCTCGCTGCCCTTCTCGCCTGCCATGCCCCGTCGCTCTCCGCCCAGGTGGTGAGCTGGGACGGCGACGCCGGCGACCAGCGCTGGCGTACTGCCACCAACTGGGACGGCGACCAGCTACCCACGTCCAGCGATCAGGTCGCCATCGGCAGCATGTTCGGCGTCGTCGAGATTCGCAACGGCCCCGCCGACGCCGCGACCCTCTCCGCCCCCGGCGGGCTGAGCATCATCAACGGCACGTTGACGCTGGCGGGCGGCGGGTCGATCACCGATCTCGTCACCAGCTTCAACAACATCGATCGGCTGATCAACCTCGGTGGCGCGCTGCAGATCGCCGGCAACAGCACGGTGACCGGCACCAGTGGGTGCCACCTCCAGGGGCCGGGATCCTACGAGAACCTCGGCTCCCTGTGGATCGACTGCCTGCTGCGAGACACTTCGCTGGTCAACCCCGGACACCTCACCGTCGCCTCCCTCAACCTCTTGAGCTCCTCGTCGCTCGACAGCACCGGCGAGGTGGATCTGCTCGACGGCGCCGTCCTCAGCAACGCCCTGTCGTTCACGAACACCGGCACGGTGACCAAGGTCGGCGCCGGCGCCGCCTCGATCGACGCCCACTACCAGCAACTCACGCCGGGGGCGCTGCACGTCCCCGAGGGCACCCTGTCGCTGGGCGGCACCTACCAGTTGTTCGGTGGCGCGGTGGAGGTCGGCGACGGCGCCATGCTGCGCTTCGTTCACGGCTCCTCCGGCACCAAGCTGGTGACTCCCGACTCGCTCGGCGGCGCCGGCGACGCCGTCTTCCTCTCCAACGAGATCCGCATAGATCGGCCGCTCACCGTCTCCTTCTCGCCACCGCCCCTGTCCGGGGCCCACGGCCTCGACCTGCAGAGCAACTGGACCCTCGACAGCGTGCTCACCAACGCCGGTCGGATCACCTGGACCTGCTGCACCGTCACCGGCAGCGGGCAGCTGGCGAACGAAGGCTCCATCGTCCGCGCCGGCACTTCCGGGGCCACCACCGGCGTCGAGCTGGTCAATCGGCCCCAGGGGGTCTTCTCGCAGTTTGCGAGCTTCCGCATCGGCTCGGCCGGGTTCCGCAACGAGGGTCTCTACGAGCTCTTCGCCAGCGACCTGCTCTCCGCCGGCACCCCCGGCTTCCTCGACAACACCGGCACGGTGCGCAAGCCGGTCTCCGCCGACACCGGCGACTCCGGCGTCTCGGCGCGCTTCGACCAGCGCGCCGGCGGCCAGCTGCTGATCGACCAGGGCAGGGTCACCCTGACCGGCGGTGGCCACTGGGGCGACGGCGGCGGGCAGGTGCAGGTCGGTGCCGACGCCGATCTCTTCATCCTCGGTGGGCTCTCCACGCCGCTGCAGGTGGCGACTTCGGGGTCGGCCGACCACCTCATAGAGGTCGACGGCAACGGTTGGCTGCAGATCGGCGACCTCTCCAACAGTCCCGTCGTCGACGTCCAGAGCGGCCACCTGATCCTCGACGTGCACGCTCAGGGCACCGCCTTGCACCGCAACGGTCAGCTCGGCGGTGCCGGGGAGATCGTCAAGAGGGGGGATGGTAGCTTCCTTTGGCAGGCGACCATCGGCGACTCGCCGGCCTCCCAATTCCCAGCGAGGCCGGCACCGTCGAGATCGGCCCCGGCGCCCAGCTACGAGGGAACGTTCACCAACGCCGCCACGGTCGAGCAAACCGCCAACCTGCCCCTGCTCGGCGGCGCGGTGAACAATCTCGACGAGTGGCAGCTCGCTCCGAGCATCGTCCTCGCTGAGCGTCACCGGTACCGGTACCTTCACCAACAGCGGTCGGATCTTGCTCGACGAGACGCCGGGCACGTCGGCAGACATCTGGGTGCCCTTCGACAACCAGGGTACCGTCGAGGTGCGGAGCGGCGCCTTGCAGCTGCAAGACGTCGTCAACCTCGACGCCGCGACCGGCCGACTCACCGGTGGCGTTTGGCAGGCGACCGAGCCCCAGGGGTTCCTCGGCTTCCCTTCACCGGTGGTACAGCTGGTCAACGCCGTGGTCCTGGCCGGGCAGCAGAGCCTTCCGAGCTTCGTCACCCTGTCCAGCCTCCAGTCGTCGACCCTGATAACCCCCAACCTCTCACCTCTCCGGCGGCCTCACCGTCGCTCCCGGGAAGGTCACCGTCACCCCCTTCGGCTCGCTGGTGGTGAACGGCGGTTTCGGACAGTTCGGCGCTGGCTCCCTGACCCTGCAGCAAGGCGCGGAGCTGCAGGCCGGCGACGTGCTGTTGTCGGCCCCGGATCCCGGCGGCAACCGGATCGCGACGACGCCTGTCGATTGCCTCGGCGGGCCGCTGACCCTTTTCGGCGACACCGGCACGCCGCCGCGAGTCGTCGCACCGACGGTGACCAATCGCGCCTGCCTGGCCCCGGGCGGTCGCCAGGCGACAGGAGAGCTGGAGATCGAGGGCTCCTTCCACCATGACCCCGAAGGAGAGCTCTGGATCGAGATGAGCGGCGCCGGCGGCGGCGCCTCCGACCTGCTGACGGTGACCGGCGAGGTCACCCTCGCCGGCCGCCTCCGCGTCACCAGCCTCGCGGTGTCGCAACCGCCGGTGGGCGCTCAGCTGGTCGTCCTGCGTACTCAGGGCGGTGGCGTCATCAGCGGCCAGTTCAGCGACGTCGTCGGTGGCGGCAGCTTCGACGTGCTGTACGAGCCCGACCAGGTGGTGCTGACCGTGGTCGAGCCGCCGCCCGCTCTGCTCTTCAGCGACGGTTTCGAGGGTGGTGAGCTCTCGGCCTGGTCGGCATCCCTGCCATGACTGGGGCCGGTGCCCGATGGCCGGCGGCCAGCGGCCGCGCCTAGCTTCAGCCGCGCCAGGCGGCGAGCTCGGCGGCGGTGTCGTTGAAGTGGCGGTAGGAGGACACCTGGCCGGCGGCGTCGAAGCCCCAGACGTGCACGGCGTCGTTCTGCACCGGCCTACCGTTGCTGCGCACCACCGATTCGATGCGCAGCAGCACCATCACGTGGTCGCCGGCCTCGACGAAGGTGCGCGGCTCGAAGACGCGGATGTCGAGGCAGTCGCCCACGGCCTGGAAGAAGGCGGGTAGCTTCGTCTTGCCGCTGAAATCGCCGTTCCAGGGGCACTCCCGGGAGGCGACCCGTTCGTTGTTCCAGTCGACGTCGTCGGCGACCTGCGCGAGGATGGTGGCCACGTCGCCGCGACCGAAGGCCTCGTAGAGGGTCTGGATGGTAGCCGTCTTGCTCGTGCTCGAGGTGGCGGTCGGGGTCATAGAAGAGCTCCTCTCGGGTTCACGGGTTGCCTGGTGAGCGGGTGGTCGGGCGCGGTGGCCGCGCGCTCGCCGCGCTCGGGGGCAATACGGCGTCGCGCCGCCACTGGATGACCCGCGATCCAGGCGCCTCCCGCTCGAGGGCCGGGGGCGGGGACGAGCCCGGCAGCCGGTAGGATGAGCGCGCCGCACCCGATCGCGGGAACCTACCTCCCGGAGCCGCCATGCGCCGACGTCTCGCGCTCGTTCCCGGCCTCGCCCTACTCCTCCTTGCCGCCGCGGTGCCGGCTTGCGCCGCCGTCGCTGCCGCCGACCTCGTGCTGCGCGGCGGCGAGGTCTACACCATGGACGGCGCCCGCAGCTGGGCGCAGGCAGTGGCGATTGCGAGTGGCAAGCTCACCTTCGTCGGCAGCGACCACGGGGTGGAGCCGTTCGTGGGTCCCCACACGCGGGTGGTCGAGCTCGCAGGACGGATGGTGCTGCCGTCCTTCCGCGACTCCCACGTGCACCCGATCGAGGGGGGCGTGGCGCTCGGTCGCTGCGTGCTCGACGACGCGCAGACCCCGGAGCAGGTGTACGCCGCCGTCCGCGCCTACGCGGCGAGCCATCCCGAGGCGAAGTGGGTGCTCGGCGGCGGCTGGCAGCTGCCCGTCTTTCCGGCGGCCAACCCGCTGCGCGCCGCCCTCGACGCCATCGTGCCCGATCGCCCCGCCTTCCTGCGCGCCGCCGACGGCCACTCGGCGTGGGCCAACTCGACGGCTCTGCGTCTGGCGGGAGTGACGCGAGAGACCGCGAACCCGCCGGGCGGGCGCATCGAGCGCGATGCCGCAGGCGAGCCGAGCGGCACGCTGCGGGAGACGGCGCAGCGCCTCGTGCAGGTGGTGATCCCGCGGCAGGACGAGGCCGAGCGTCGCAGCGGGCTCCGGCGGGCCCTGGCAATGACGGCCGGGTTCGGCATCACCACCCTCGACGATGCGCGCGGTGACGCGGCGGACCTCGCCACCTACCGGGCGGCGGAGGAGGCCGGCGAGCTCACCGCGCGGGTGGTGGTGTCGCTCCTCCTCGACCCCGCCAAGGGGGACGGCGAGGTGGACCGCCTCGCCGCCTTGCGCGATCGCTTCCGCACCGCCCGCCTGTCGGCGCCGGCGGTCAAGATCTTCGCCGATGGCGTCATCGAGTCGGGCACCGCGGCGCTGCTCGCGCCCTACCTCGGGCGCGGCGACGACCGCGGCGAGCT
Organism: Thermoanaerobaculia bacterium; assembly: GCA_963837455.1. GTDB lineage: Bacteria > Acidobacteriota > Thermoanaerobaculia > Multivoradales > JAIOJS01 > DASYQD01. The sequence goes on from CAWINM010000002.1 coordinate 249,483, forward strand.
GCGCCTCACCCCCGAGCGCTTCGCGGCGCTCGCCACGCTGGCCGACCGGCGCGGCTTCCAGATCCACGTCCACGCCATCGGGGATCGCGCCATCCGCGTCGCCCTCGACGCGCTGGAGGCGGCGCAGAAGGCCAACGGCCGCCGCGACGCCCGCCACCACATCGCCCACCTCGAGCTCGTCGACCCCGCCGACGTGCCGCGCTTCGCCCGCCTCGGCGTGCTGGCGAACTTCCAGCCGCTGTGGGCCTACCGCGACTCCTACATCAGCGACCTCACCGAGCCGGTGCTGGGGCCGCAGCGCTCGCGCTGGCTCTACCCGCTCGCCAGCGTCGCCCGCGCCGGCGGCGTGCTGGTCGCCGGCAGCGACTGGCCGGTGTCGTCGATGAACCCGCTCGAGGCGATCCAGGTGGCGATGACGCGCCGGGAACCGACCGCCGCCGCCGGACCGGCGTGGATCCCCGCAGAGCGCATGGAGCTCGCCGACATGCTGGCCGCCTACACCATCCGCGGCGCCTACCTCAACTTCGAGGAGGCGACGACCGGCTCGCTCGAGGTGGGCAAGTCGGCCGACCTCGTCGTCGTCGACCGCAACCTCTTCCGCATCCCCCCCGAGCAGATCCACGCCGCGAAGGTGCTGCTGACGCTGCTCGAGGGGAAGCAGACCTACCGGGCAGCCGGGTTCCACGTCGCAGCGGGGGAGTAGACGGTGCTGGCGCGCCCGGTCGCCGCCGGGATCGAAACCACCCTCGGGGTGCGCCTCGGCGGAAGCAACGGCAGCCGTTGATCGCGTGGGCTCGCTCGCCGACGCCACTCGGCGGGCCTCCGCCTCGCGGGCTAAGATCGCGAGGCGGGGCGGCGTCCGCCGCCCGCCTTCCCCGACTTGCCGCGATTCGCTTTCTCAGAGGACGTCGCATGCCCCCCACCGTGCACACCAGTGCCTGCCCGCTCGACTGCCCCGACTCCTGCAGCCTCGAGGTGCGGGTCGAGGAGGGCCGGGTCGTCAAGCTCGACGGCGACCGGCGCAACCCCCTCACCCAGGGGTACATCTGCTCCAAGGTGAGGCAGGTGCCGGGCCTTCTCTACGGGCCCGATCGCCTGCTGTACCCGGAGCGCCGCGTGGGGAGGAAGGGCGAGAACCGCTTCGAGCCCATCTCCTGGGACGAGGCGCTGGCGACCGTCGCCGCGCGGCTGGCGGCGGCGCGCCAGCGTTTCGGTGGCGAGTCGATCCTGCCCTACCGCTACGGCGGCTCCAACGGGCTGCTCACGCACGAGGCCAACGACGCCCGCCTCTTCCACCGGCTGGGAGCGTCGCGCCTGCTGCGCACCGTCTGCGCCGCCGCCACCGGCCGCGCCGCCACCGGGCTCTACGGCAAGATGCCCGGCGTCGCCCTCACCGACTACCCGCAGGCGCGGCTGATCGTCGTCTGGGGTGCCAATCCGTCGGCCACCGGTATCCACCTCGTGCCGTTGGTGCAGGAGGCGCAGCGCCAGGGGGCCCGGCTGGTGGTGGTCGACCCGCGGTGCACGCCGCTCGCCAAGCAGGCCGACGTGCACCTGCAGGTGAGGCCCGGCGGCGACCTCGCGCTCGCCCTCGCGGTCATCCGCTGGCTGTTCGAGAACGGCCGCGCCGACGAGGCCTTCCTCGCCGCCCACGCCACCGGTGCCGACGAGCTGCGCCGCCGCGCCGCCGCCTGGACCCCCGAGCGCGCGGCCGCGGCGAGCGGCGTGCCGGCGGCCGACATCGTCGGCTTTGCCGCGCTCTACGCCGACGCGTCGCCGGCGGTGATCCGCTGCGGCTGGGGGCTCGAGCGCAACCGCCACGGCGGCTCGGCGGTGGCCGCCGTGCTGGCGCTGCCGGCGGTCGCCGGCAAGTTCGGTGTGCGCGGCGGCGGCTACACGATGTCCAACTCCGGCGCCTGGCGCTTCGACAGCGCCGCTGCCGTGGGCGAGCCCGAGCCGCCCACCCGCGCCGTCAACATGAACCTCCTCGGTGAAGCGCTGCTCACCTACGACGATCCACCGATCGACGTCCTCTTCGTCTACAACTCCAACGCCCTCGCCACCACCCCAGACCAGGAGCGGGTGCGCGCCGGCCTCGAGCGCGAGGACCTCTTTACCGTCGTCTTCGACCAGGTACGCACCGACACGGCCCGCTACGCCGACGTGCTGCTACCGGCGACGGCGTTCCTCGAGCACCAGGAGCTGGCGCGCGGCTACGGCGCCTTCGTCATCCACCGCATCGAGCCGGTGGCGACGGCGCCCGGCGAGGCGCGGCCCAACTACGCGGTGTTCGCCGAGCTGCTGCGCCGGCTGGACCTCGAGCGCTCCGAGGACGCCAGCGAGCCGGCGGCGCTCGAGCGCGCCTTGCTCGGCGGCAGCGACGAGAACCGGGCAGCGCTCGCCGCGCTCGACCGCGACGGCATCGGCCCGGCCCCCTGCGGCAGCGCCCCGGTGCAGTTCGTCGACATCTTCCCGGCCACCGCCGACGGCAAGGCGCACCTGGTGCCACCCGAGCTCGACGCCGAGGCGCCGCAGGGGCTCTACGCCTTTCAGCCCGACCCGGCGACCGCGGCGGCGCCCCTGGCGCTCATCTCGCCCGCCACCAACCGCACCATCAGCAGCTACCTCGGCCACCTGCGGCGCGGCAAGGTGCCGCTCGAGATGCACCCCGACGACGCCGCGGCGCGCGGCCTCGCCGACGGCGACCGCGTGCGGGTGTGGAATGCCCACGGTGAGGTGATCACCGCCCTGCGACTGAGCGGCGACCTGCGCCCGGGCGTCGTCTGCCTGCCCAAGGGCCTGTGGGCCAAGCACACCGAGAACGGCCGCACCGCCAACGCCCTGGCGCCGCCGTCGCTCGCCGACCTCGGAGCCAACGCCTGCTTCAACGACGCGCGGGTGGAGGTGGCGGCGGCCGGTTGAGGCCTGGCGGCGACCGCCGTCAGAACGGCCACAGCTTCCGCCACCAGCTCTGCGCCGCGACAGCGGCGCCGGCCACCCCCGGCACGCGTCCCAGCTCGCGGTCGCCGTGGCGCACCACGATGGTGCCTGCGGGTTGGCCCGCGCGCACCGGCGCCGCGAGTCGGGGCCCGCTGGCGCTGAGCCGCAGCGCGCCGGCGCTGCCGAGCGGCACCAACAGCCGCAGGTCGGCCGCCGCCGCCACCGGCACCGTCGCGGCGCTGCCTCCGGCGACCGCCAGCCGGCCCCCCACCGCCCCCTTTCGCAGCACCGTCGCCATCTCGTGATGCGCGAAGGCATCCTGGAAGAGCCGCGCCGCGATGCCGAAGGAGCTGCGGGGACCGTACGGCGCGCGCGCCCCCATCACCACCGCGATCAGGTGGATGCCGCGCTGGTGCGCCGAGGCCGTGATGCAGAAGCCGGCGGGCTCCGAGAATCCGGTCTTGACCCCGTCGGCGGGCGGGTAATAGTCCCGCTTGCCCGGCTGGATGAGGTGGTTGGGGTTGGTCAGACCGACGGTGAAGGCGCCGTTGGTGAACGGCACGCTGGGCAAGGCGGCGAGCTCGCGCATCAGCGGGAACTCGAGCAGCTCGACCGCCAGCCGAGCCAGGTCGCGGGCGCTCATCTGGTCGACGTGCTGCGGGTCACCGGAGCTCGGAAGCCCGTGGGGGTCGTAGAAGACGCTGTGGCGGAGACCGAGCTGGCGGGCGCGTTCGTTCATCAGCTCGGCGAAGGCCTCGTTGCTGCCCGCCACCGCCTCGGCGATGGCGCTGGCGGCGTCGTTGGCCGACTGCACCATGGTCGCCGCGAGCAAGGTCCGCAGCGGAAATTGCTGCCCCTCGTGGGCGTAGATCTGCGACCCACCCATGTGGCTGGCACGCGCCGAGATGACCACCGGGGTGTCGAGGGTGAAGCGGCCGTTGCGGACCTGCTCCATGGCGATGAGGCAGGTCATCATCTTCGCCATCGAGGCGGTAGGCAGCATGCGGTCGGCATTCTCGGCGACGAGCACCTGCCCGGTGGTCGGCGCCACGACGAAGGCGGCGGTGTAGCCCTTGGCGGGCTCCGCGAGCGGCAGCGGCGGTGCGGGCCGGCCCCTCGCCCCGCGGGCGGCGAGTGGAGCGGCGAGGAGGAGGGTGAGCGAGAGGGCGGCGGCGAGCGAGCAGCGCATCGACGGCCTCATCGTATGGCGGCGGCCGCGTGCCGGATCGGTCGGTTCACCGCACGCTGCGAGGGAAGCTCCGACCGGCGCGGTTCCTGGCGCAACGACGCGCGGCGATCCGCTATCGCGCCGCCGCCGCCGCCGCGCCGACGCCCGGCTCCACCCGCAGGGTCAGCCGATGGCGGTCGTCGCAGCGCTGCTCGAGCGCGAGGGATCCGCAGGGGATCTGCCAGGTGGCCCGGCGACCGTCCTGGGCGTGAGTCCCGGGTGCCGCCGTGGCGCCGGGGGCTTCCTCGTCGCGCGGCTCGCCGAAGGCGTGGCATAGCAGTCGGTGCGCCTGGGAGAAGCGATCCTCGAGCTCCCAGCCGGCGACCTCGCCCCCGGCCTCGCTGAGCTCCGCCAGCGGTGGCGACTGTGCCGCCACCATCTCGATGGCAGGCCGCGGGCCGTCGGCCACGGTGGGGCCCTCCTCCGGGGCGGGGAGCTCGCCAGCGAGCCTCTGCAGACCGGCGGGGGTGCCCTCCCAGCTGGCGCGGCCGAGGGCGGTCACCAGGTTGCCCATGGCGGTGAGGAACCGCGCCCGCCGCCGGCGCCTGCCGCGGTCGGCACGGTAGGAGGAGATGAACCCGGGGATGAGCGAGACCGCGATCACCACCAGCATCACCAGCTCGATGCGCTTGGCGATGGCGGGGAAGGTCCTGCCCAGGCCGTAGCCGACCGCCGTCATCGACATCACCCAGCAGATGGCGCCGAAGACGTTGAAGCCGACGAAGCGGCGATAGCGCATGCGGGCGACGCCCGCGACCACCGGCGCGAAGGTGCGCAGGATGGGCAGGAACTGCGCCATGAAGATGGTCTTGCCACCGTGCTGCTCGTAGAAGAGCTGGGTGCGGACGAGGTGGCGGCGGTTGAACAGGCGCGAGCTCGGGCGCGCGAAGAGGGCGCGGCCGAGGCGGTGGCCGATGGCGTAGCCGGTGGAGTTGCCGGCGATCGCCATCGGCACCAGCAGCGCCCAGAGGTAGACGAGGTCGAGGTCGCCGCGTCCGGCGAAGAGGCCGGCGGCCACCAGCAGCGAGTCGCCGGGGAGGAAGAAGCCCAGCATCAGCCCGGTTTCGCTGAAGATGATGGTCGCCAGGGCGGCGTAGCCCCCCCAGCGGATCATCCCCTCGACGTCGGTGAGGGTGTGCAGCAGGCGGTGCAGAAGCTCCACTGGGCGACCTCCGAAAGTGGCGGCGGAGCATACCGCACGGCGGCGGAACGTCCGGGCCGGGAATGTCGCGCGCGGCCGGTCACGTTGAAACCGACAACCGCTCCGCAGCGTGCGGGGCGTGGGCATCCGCCCCCGGCAAGGGAGGCGGCGGTTCCGACGAGGCTGGGGCGGCCCAAGGAACCGGGTGGGTTGGGACCCACCGACGATGGTCACGCCCAGAAAGGAGGTGGTCCAGTGCAAAGTCGACCGACGGCTACTACGGAGGTGGCGTCCCCGTAACGGGGTACCTCCGGCCGCGCGTGGCGCGCCACTGGAATCCGGAGCGAGGTCTCCGGATGGCCTCCTGAGCGGGGTCAACCCAACGCCACCGATGTGAAGGCAGGGCCCCCGGCACCGCCCAGGTGCCGGGGGCCTTCCTTCATTCAGGGGAGTCGAGATCGCGCCGGAGCCAGCGGAGCCCGGCGGCGTCCGCCGGCATCCGCGCGCCGTGCGCCGTCACCGGCCGTACCTGTGCGGCGCGCTCGCCGGTCGCTCAGACGCGGGCAGGCGGTGCGACCAGCAGCCCGAGGGAGCGCGCGCAGCCGTGCACGGCGCAGGGGAGCAGGAGACGCAGCCGCGGCCAGACGGGGTCGCGGGCGAAGGCCGGGGTCTGGGCCGCCGACTCGAGCACGCCCTGCAACGACTTGCCGGCGGCGAGGGCCAGCCGGATCCGTTCCGCCATCTCGGGGCGGCTGCGGAGCAGCAGGCGCCAGGCGGCGGCGTCGGCTGAGGCCTGGAGGTCGGGAATGGGAGAGGGCTTGCGTCGCATCGTATTACGCCTCGTTTCCGCTATTGTGCGACAGCAATGGCGGCGGGTCAAGGGGCTCGTGGCGGCATGAGAAGATCCCGCGCCATGGCACCGAGCTCGCTCACCGTGCGCCCGGCTCTGGCCAGCGACGCCGCCGTCATCGCCGACTTCAACCTGCGCCTGGCGCGGGAGAGCGAGGGCCTGGAGCTCGACCCGGCGACCGTCCGGGCGGGCGTCGAGGCGGCGCTTGCCGATCGCGTCAAGGGCATCTACCTCGTCGCCGAGGAAGGGGACACGCAGGTCGGCCAGCTCATGCTCACGATCGAGTGGAGCGACTGGCGCAACGGGCCGATCTACTGGTTGCAGAGCGTCTACGTGGTTGCCGAGCGGCGGGGGAGCGGCGTCTTCCGGGCGCTCTGGGAGCGGGCTCTGGCGACGGCGCGCGCGGCGGATGCGCGGGCGGTGCGGCTCTACGTCGAGGAGCACAACCACGACGCGCAGGAGGTCTACCGCCGCGTCGGGATGCGTCCTTCTGGGTACCTGGTCTACGAGCGCCAGCCGGTGTGACGGAGGGGGAAGCGAGGATGGTGGAGGAAGCCAGCTCGATGACGGAACCGTCGCCTGTCGCGCGCTCACCATGGCTCGCCGCGCAGCGGCGAGGCGCTCTCCCGCGCGCGACGTTGCTGCTCGCCCTGGCGATGGTCCTGGAGGGCCGGCCGGCGGCGGCCCAGCCGGCCCCGGCCCCCCCTCCCACGGCCGAGGCGCTGCCGCCCGCAACGAGCGCCGGAGCGTCGGCGAACGATGCCGCGGCGGAGGCCCCGGCCCTGCCACGCGTGGCGCCACCGGCCGACCTGCCGCGCGACCGGCCGCTGCGCGCCGGCTTCCTCGTCATCGACGGCGTCTACGGCACCGAGCTGGTGGCCCCCTACGATGTCCTGCAACACACCGTCTTCCACATCCGCCCGGGGATCGACACCTTCACCGTCTCGCCCGCGGGGGGCACCGTGAAGACGGCCGAGGGGCTGACCCTCACCGCCCGCTACAGCTTCGCCGACGCGCCGCCCATCGACATCCTCGTCGTCCCCTCGGGCGAGCACAACATGGACAGCGACCTCGGCAACGAGGCGCTCATCGCCTGGCTGGCGAAGACCGGCAAGGGAGCGCGGTACGTGGTGTCGCTGTGCGACGGCGCCTTCCTGCTCGCCCGCGCCGGGCTGATCCAGGGGCGGCTCGCCACCACCTTCCCCGCCGACCAGGATCGCTTCGCGCAGATGTTCCCCAAGCTCGAGCTGCGCCGCAACGTCAGCTTCGTGCACGACGGGCCGCTGCTCACCTCGGTGGGCGGCGCGCGCAGCTACGATGCGGCGCTCTACCTCGTCGATCACCTCTACGGCGAGAAGGTCGCCAAGGAGGTCGCCGAGGGGCTGGTGCTGCCGTGGCCGCCTGGCGGCGAGGAGGCGCCGCTGCCGGCGCTGGTCATCCGCTACCAGGAGGTCAAGAAGAGGTAGTCGCCGCGGGCGCACCGCACCCCCCATCCGGTGCGGCGCGCCTTGCTGCGGGCACCACCGGCCTTGTCGCCGACGACGCGCGCCTGGGCGGCGTCTGCCGGCCACGCTGGCGCCCGCCGACCGCGGTGGCGCGCCGGCGCAGCATCACTCGGCGAGCAACTTTTTCGCTCTTCACTCGTATGAAGTGATCGAGATGACAGCACGTTCAGCAGCGGCCGGGCCCTCGCCAGCCGGGACCACCATGCTTCGCCTGCGCGGCGTGCACAAGAGCTACAATGTGGGCGCCAACACGCTGCACGTGCTCAAGGGCATCGACCTCGACATCGCTGCCGGCGAGCTGGTGGCGGTAATGGGGGCCTCCGGCTCGGGCAAGTCCACCCTGCTCAACGTGCTCGGGCTGCTCGACGGCTACGACTCCGGCGAGTACCGCCTCGACGGCCAGCTCATTCGCGGCCTGTCCGAGACGCGGGCGGCGGTGCTGCGCGGCGCGCTGCTCGGCTTCGTCTTCCAGTCGTTCAACCTGATCGCCTTCAAGACGGCGGCCGAGAACGTCGCCCTGCCGCTCTACTACCAGGGCGTGCCGCGGCGGGTGCGCAATCGCCTCGCCGAGGAGATGCTCGAGCGTGTCGGGCTGCGTGCCTGGGCGGCGCACCTGCCGCGCGAGCTCTCCGGCGGCCAGCAGCAGCGGGTGGCGATCGCTCGCGCCCTGATCGGGCGGCCCAAGGTCATCCTCGCCGACGAGCCCACCGGCGCGCTCGATTCGCAGACCTCGCTCGAGGTGATGGAGGTGCTGCGCGACATCCACCGCGACGGCGTCACGGTGGTCATCGTGACCCACGAGCACGACATCGCCGCGGCGACCGAACGCATCATCCGCCTGCGCGACGGCGAGATCGAGAGCGACCGCCGGCTGGCGGCGGCGTCACTCCCTCCGGCGCCCGTCGCCACCGCCGAGCAACCGGTGTCGGTGTCTTCCCCTCCGTAGGACCGATGTTCGAGGAACCCCAGGGCCGGGCAGGGGCGCTCCCTGCCCCGGGAGCGACGGGAGGACGCGGAGACCGGGGCGGAGACCGCCCCTCGGGAGGCGGTCGGGAGGGGGCCGGCAGCCGGCCGCGCCCGCGCCGGTGGGCGCGACTCGACACCTGGCAGGAGATCCTCGACACCATCCGTCGCAACAAGCTGCGCACCATGCTGACCGGCTTCTCGGTCGCCTGGGGGATCCTCATCCTGGTGGTGCTGCTGGGCTCGGGCCAGGGCCTGCAGCACGGCGTCGAGCACGGCTTCCGCGACGACGCCGTGAACTCCATCTGGATGCGCAGCGGCGAGACCTCGATTCCCTACAAGGGCCTGCGGCCCGGCCGCTCGGTGCAGTTCACCAACCAGGACTACGAGGTCATCCGCGAGGGCGTGCCCGGCATCGACCACATCACCGCCCGCTTCTTCATTCGCGGCAACCTCACGGTAACCCACGGCAGCGAGACCTCCAGCTTCGACGTGCGCTCGGTGCATCCGGACCACCAGTACCTCGAGAAGACGATCATGGTCGAGGGGCGCTTCATCGACCCGCTCGACCTCGCCGAGCTCCGCAAGGTGGCGGTGATCGGCGTGCGCGTCAAGGAGCAGCTCTTCCACGGCGGCCCGGCGCTCGGCGAGCAGATCAAGATCAACGGCGTCCCCTTCCAGGTGGTGGGCGTCTTCACCGACGAGGGTGGCGAAGGCGAGCAGGAGAAGATCTACCTGCCGATCAGCACCGCCCAGCGCACCTTCAACGGCGCCAACCGGGTGGCGATGCTGATGATGACCGTGGGCGACGCCGGCGTCGACGAGAGCAGGGCGATCGCCGACCAGCTGCGCACCAGGATGGCGGAACGCCACGACTTCGACCCCACCGACGAGCGCGCTATCTACGTCTCCAACGGGGTCGTCGAGTTCCAGCGCTTCGTCAACCTGATGGGCGGCATCCGCGCCTTCGTGTGGGTGGTCGGCATCGGCACCCTGCTCGCCGGGATGATGGGCGTCTCCAACATCATGCTCATCGCCGTCAAGGAGCGCACCCGCGAGATCGGCGTGCGCAAGGCGATCGGCGCCACACCGGCGTCGGTGATGGGCCTGGTGCTGCAAGAGGCGGTGCTGATCACCGCCGTCGCCGGCTACCTGGGGCTGGTGGCCGGCGTGCTGGTGCTGGAGGTGATGTCACGCGGCCTCTCCGGCTCGGACTTCTTCCGCCATCCCGAGGTCCACCTCGGCGTCGCCATCGCCGCCACCGTCCTGCTGGTGCTGGCCGGGGGTGTCGCCGGCTTCTTCCCGGCCCGTCGCGCCGCCGCCATCCGGCCCATCGAGGCGCTGCGCGAGGAGTAGGGCGCGATGGCGTTGCTCGACCTCGACCACTGGCAGGAGATCAAGACGGCACTGCTGCGCAATCGTCTGCGCACCTCGCTCACCGCCTTCGGCGTCTTCTGGGGCATCTTCCTGTTGATGGTGATGCTCGGCTCCGGGGCCGGTCTGGCCAACGGCGTCAACCGCGGCTTCGCCGGCGACGCCACCAACAGCTTCTTCATCTGGACGCAGCGCACCGCAGAAGCCTTACCGCGGCATGCCCGCCGGCCGCCAGCTGCAGCTCGACAACGGCGACGTGGCGGCGGTGCGCGACAAGGTGCGCGAGGTGGCGGTGGTGGCGCCGCGCAACCAGCTGGGAGGCTTTGGCGGCGGCAACAACGTCACCCGCGGCCGCAAGGCGGGCGCCTTCAACGTCAATGGCGACTATCCGAGCATCGCCGCCATCAGGTCCGTCGACCTCGTGGAAGGGCGTTTCCTCGACCCGCTCGACATCAGCGAGCAGCGCAAGGTGGCGGTGATCGGCACGCGCGTGCGCGACCTGCTGTTCGAGAAGGGGGAGACCGTCATCGGCGGCTCGGTGGAGATCCGCGGCGTCTACTTCCAGGTCATGGGCGTCTTCGGGTCGCGGCAGTCGGGCGACCAGGCGGAGCGCGAGGTGCAGACCATCTTCGTCCCCTTCACCACCTTCCAGCGCGCGTTCAACTTCGGCAACCGGGTCGGCTGGCTGGCGGTCACCTCGAACCCCGACGTACCCGCCTCGGTGGCCGAGGACAGGGTCCTCGACCTGCTGCGGGCGCGCCACCGGGTGGCCCCCGACGACAGCCGGGCCTTCGGGCACTACAACCTCGCGGAGGAGTACCTCAAGCTGCAGAACCTCTTCGCGGGCATCCGCATCCTGGTCTGGCTGGTGGGCAGCGGCACCCTGGCCGCCGGCGCCATCGGCGTCTCCAACATCATGCTCATCATCGTCAAGGAGCGCACCAAGGAGATCGGCGTGCGTCGCGCCGTCGGCGCCCGCCCGCTCGCCATCGTCACCGCAGATCGTGCTCGAGGCGGTCATCCTCACCGCCGCCGCCGGCTACATCGGGCTGGTCGCCGGCATCGCCGTCATGGAGCTGGTGGCGCACCTGCTGCCGGCGGGCGGCAGCGGCACCATGTTCGCCAACCCCGACGTCAGCGTCGCCCAGGCGCTGCGGGCCCTGGCCATCCTCATCGGCGCCGGCATCGTCGCCGGGCTGGCGCCGGCGCAGCGGGCCCTGCAGGTGAGCCCGATGGTGGCGTTGCGCAGTGAATGAGCCGCGGCGGCCGACTCCCGCGTTTGGCGCCGGCGGGCTACCCCCCATGTCCCAACTCGAAGGTGAATCGTGAAGCGACTGCTCTCCTTCCTCCTCGGCCTCTTTCTGGTGGCCCTCTTCGCCGGCACCTGTCTACTTCCTGTGCGCGAAGTCGCAGCCGGCCGCAGATCGTCTACCAGACCGAGATCGCCGCAAGGTGACCGACATCGTCAAGAAGACGGTGGCGACGGGATCGGTGGTGCCGCGCAAGGAGATGGAGATCAAGCCGCGCGTGTCGGGCATCATCGAGAAGCTCTTCGTCGAGGCGGGCGATCCGGTCAAGGCCGGCGACATGATCGCCAAGATCCGGCTGATGCCCGACATGGTGACGCTGGCCAACGCCCAGACCCGGGTCGCCAAGGCGCGGATCGACCTCGACGGCGGCGCAGAGCGAGCTGCGGCGCGCTACCAGCCGACTGCTCGAGCGGCAGCTCATCTCCAAGGCCGAGTTCGCCAGGCTTCCAGCTCGACTTCAACTGCGCGCAGCAGGAGCTGCGGTCGGCCAACGAGCAACCTGCCAGCTGTCGAGAAGTCGGAGCGCGGACCACGGGGGCCGGCAAGACCCAAGGTGGTCGCCTCGACGATGGACGGCACGGTGCTCGAGGTCCCGGTCAAGGTGGGCAACTCGGTGATCGAGGCCAACAACTTCAACGACGGCACCACCATCGCCACGGTCGCCGACATGGGCGACATGATCTTCCAGGGCAAGGTCGACGAGTCGGAGGTGGGCAAGATGCGAAGGTCGGCATGCAGCTGCTGATCATCATCGGCGCCGTCGAGGGCCAAGCCGTCGAGGGCGACGCTCGAGCACATCGCGCCCAAGGGCGTGGAGGAGGACGGCGCCATCCAGTTCGAGATCCGCGCCGCAATGGCCCCGCGGCCCGGCGTCACCTCCGCGCCAACTACAGCGCCAACGCCGACATCGTCCTCGAGCGGCGCGACCAGACGTCCTGGCGATGAACGAGGCGGTGCTGCAGTTCGAGGACGGCAAGCCCTACGTCGAGGTGGAGACCACGCCGCAGACGTTCGAGCGCCGCGACGTCGTCACCGGGCTCTCGGACGGCATCCAGATCGAGGTGGTCTCGGGGGTCAGGGCGGGCGACAAGATCAAGGTGCCGAAGGCAGTGCTGCCGAGCGGCGCCTAATCACTCCCGCCGGCGGGCCTCACAGCCCGACCATCTGGGCGCTCACCTCCCACAGCCGCCGCGCCAGCGCCTCGTCCTGCGCCAGCGGCGACGGCGCGACCTGGCGGCCGCGATCGAAGTAGCGCCCGCTGACGTCTGCCAGCGCCGGGTCGGCCACCATCTCGACGACGTGGGCGCCACCGGCCTCGGCGCTGATGAAGAAGGGGCGGAAGACGAGGAAGATGAGCGGCTTCGTCCACGCCGGCGCACCCGCCCAGATGTGGGTCGCCACGGCACCCGGGTGGAGGCTGTTGGAGGTGACGCCAGTTCCCGCCAGGCGTCGCGCCAGCTCGTTGGCGAAGAGCACGTTGGCGAGCTTGCTGCGGGCGTAGGCACGCATGATGCGGTAGCCCCCGCGCTCGAAGCCGAGGTCGTCGAAGTCGAGGGTGCCGCTGTGGTGGGCCGCCGAGGCGACGCTCACCACCCGCGCCGGGGAGCTCGCCACCAGCAGGTCGAGCAGCAGGTTGGTGAGCAGGAAGTAGGCGAGGTGATTGACGGCGAAGGTGGCTTCGATGCCGTCGACCGTCACCTCGCGGCGGGCGTGGACGCCGCCGGCGTTGTTGACCAGCACCTCGAGCCGCGGCAGGCGCTCGCGCACCTCGGCCGCCAGCGCGCGGACGGCGGCCTGCGAGGAGAGGTCGCAGACGAGGTGGGTGATCTCGCGGTTGCCGCTGCGGCTGCGCACCTCGCTCGCCGCCGCGGCGGTGCGGGTGGGATCGCGTCCTACCATCGTCACCTGGGCGCCGCGGCCGGCGAGCGCCAGGGCGGCCTGGTAGCCGATGCCGCTCGTGGCGCCGGTGATCAACACCGACCTGCCCGGAAGTCTCCAGCTCACCTCGACTCTCCTCGTCGTGGCGCGTTCCCTGATCTGCCGCCGGCCCCTCGTGGGCCTGGGCTCGTGGCGGTCACCGCGTGTGGCCTCCTGGCGGACCGATGCGCAGCCGTCCTATCGAGCGTATGATGCCCCACACTTTCGGGATCCATTTCGGTCCAACTGCGAAGGGAGGTTCCATGCCGCGGTTCCCCTTGGCTCTCGTGGCTGTGGGCGTGGTGCTGGTGGCGGCTCCCGCCCCGAGTGCAGGCCATTCCACCCCTCCGCCCCGGCACCTCGCGATCACCCAGGTGACCGTCGACGAGGCCACGTCGACGATCCTCATCGCCGGTGACGACTTCCACTTCGGCCACCACTTCGCGGTGACGCTCGGCGAGATCGGCGACATCACGCCGCTGTGCTCCGTCAACGCGGGGGGCGACTCCATCACCTGCGACTTCTCGGCCGCCGGTGGGCTGCCACCGGCCGGCGACTACCTGCTGTCGGTGGTCAACGGCCCGGGTGAGAGCCAGCAGGTCGACTACGACCTGACGTTGGGGGCGATGGGGGCGCCCGGTCCGCCGGGCCCTCCCGGCCCCCCCGGCCCTCCCGGTCCTCCCGGTGCGGCGGGAGCCGCGGGTCCGCCGGGCCCCCCCGGTCCCCCTGGTCCGCCTGGTCCTCCCGGTCCCCCCGGGCCGCCCGGTGCCGGCGGCGTGACGACCTTCTACACCCGCTCCGCGGTCGCCGTGGCGGTCGGCACCGGTGACGTCGAGACGATCAGCGCCGAGGCCCTGTGCGATCTCGGCGACGCGGTGACCGGCGGTGGGTTCACCCACGACGTGCACGAGGGTGGTCACAGCACCCCGGTGGACATCACCAGCGCTCCGAACGGCACCGGCACCGGCTGGGTGGGATCGATCGAGCGCATCATGCCTGCCGGTTCGACGCTCACCGTCTGGGCTCGCTGCGCCGACGTCACGCCGTAGTCCCCTCGCTGGTGTCGACGGGCCTGCCCTCAGGCGATGGCGCGGCGCGAGAAGCTGCGCAGCCCGAGGACGCCGAAGGCGCCGCCGATGAGCAGCAGGGCGCCGGCCGCCGCCGGCAGGGGCATGTGCGGCACGCCCGGGGTGAGCGCCCCGCGCATCCCCTCGGCGACGAAGGTGAGCGGGTTGACGAGCACCGCGATCTGCAGTGCCGGCACGTGGGCCAGCCCCTTCCACGGGAAGTAGGCGCAGCCGAAGAAGATCATCGGCGTGAAGACGACGAACATCATGCTGATCTGCTGCGGCGGCACGGCCGTCCCGAACCAGAGCCCGAGGGCGGAGAAGGCGAGCGAGCCGAGGGCGGTCACGGCGAGCAGCAGGCCGAAGCGCGACAGCGTGAGCCCCGGCACGTCGCCCATGATCAGCAGCGATATCGGCAGCACCACCAGCGCCGAGATCACGCCTTGCAGCCCGCCGGCCACCACCTTCTCGAGCGCCACCACCCAGGTCGGCGTCGGCGCCAGCAGGCGGTCCTCGATCTCCTTGCTCCAGCCGAAGTCCTGCACCAGCGGCAGCGCCACCGCCTGGATCGAGGCCAGGGTGAGCGCCACCGCCAGCATTCCTGGCAACATCGCTGCCGCATAGCCGCGCGAGATGTACCCCATGCGCGGGATGAGATAGCCGAAGACGACGACGAAGAGCACCGGCTGCAGCACCGTGCGCAGCAGGAAGAAGGGGAGCTCGCGCCGCGCCACACGCACGTCGCGGTGGAGCAGCGCGCCGAACACCCGCAGCGCCGAGACCGGTGCGGTGTCGGCGTCGTCGGCGATTGCGATGGCGGCGTGGCTGTCGTTCACGCGAGCTTCCTCCCGGTCAGGTGGATGAACAGGGTCTCGAGGCTGGGGCGGAGCAGGTGGATGTCGCGCACCTGTCGGCCGCCCGCCTCGGCGGCGGCGATCAAGGGGGGGATCACCTCGCCGCCGCGTTCGCTGCGCACCCGCAGCAGGGCGCCGCGCGCCTCGGGGTCGACCACCCCTGGCACCGTTGCCGCGGCGGCGACCAGCGGCGCGGCGTCGCCGTCGAGCTGGAGCTCGACGAGGCTGCCGCCGGGCGCTTCCGCCTTGAGGCGTTGCGGGGTGTCGACGGCGAGCAGCTTCCCCTGGTCGACGATCGCCACCCGGTCGCAGAGCTGGTCGGCCTCCTCCATGTAGTGGGTGGTGAGGACGATGGTGCGCCCCTCGGCGTGGAGGTCGCGCAGGATCTGCCAGAGCTCACGCCGCGCCTGCGGGTCGAGCCCCACGGTCGGCTCGTCGAGGAAGAGCACCTGCGGCTCGTGCACCAACGCGCGGGCGATCATCAGCCGCTGCTGCTGACCGCCGGAGAGGGCGTCGATCCTGGCGTCGCGCTTCTCGGCGAGGCCCAGCCGGGACAGCAGCTCGCCGGCGCGGCGCTCGGCCTCGCGACGTGGGATGCCGAAGTAGGCGGCGTGGAACACCAGGTTCTCGCCGACGTCGAGGGCACGGTCGGCGTTGGGACGCTGGGGGACGACACCGATGCGCCGGCGCACCGCCGGCGCCTGCCGCGACACCTCGGCGCCGCCCACCAGCGCTTCGCCGGCGGTGGGCCGCACGCGGGTGGTCAGCATCCCCAGGGTGGTGGTCTTGCCGGCGCCGTTGGGACCGAGCAGGCCGAACAGCTCGCCGCGCGCCACCTCGAGGTCGAGGCCCTCGAGGGCCACCACCTGGCGGGGCGCGGTACGCTTGCGGGTGACCGGGTCACGTCCGGCCGGCACGTCGTAGACCTTGCGCAGCGAGCGGGTGCGGATGGCGGCGTCGGCGGCGTTCACGGTCACCTCCTGTTCGAGCTGCGGGCCGTGCGGCGATGCGAATTGACATTCGCATCCGCCGATGCGAATCTACGTTCACATGTCGCGCGGTGTCAAGGGGGGCAAGCGGCAGCAGCGTGGCAGGCGAGCGCCTCCGGGTGCCGTCCACGCCGCAGCGGACAAGACCGCCAACACCCCTCGCGCCGCCGCCCTCGACCTCGTGGACGAGGCGCTGCGCGCCTCGAGCACGGCGATGCGGGAGGCGGCCCACCGGCTCGCCGCCGCCGACCCCGTGCGTGCCGCGGCCGACTCCGTGCTGGCGCACCAGGGCATCGACGCCGAGACCGTCTCCGAGCACACCCGCGCCGCCATCCGCCCGCGGCCGGTCCGGCAACAGCGCAGCCAGGAGACGCTCGACCGGCTGCTCGATGCCGCCGAGGCGGTGCTCGGCGAGGAGGGGCTCGAGGCGGCCACGGTGCCCCGCATCGCCGCTCGTGCCGGCGTCTCGGTGGGCGCCGTCTACCGCCGCTTCCCCGACAAAGACGCCGTGTTCCGTGCCGTCTACGGCCGTTTCTTCGCCTGCCTCGCCACTCAGCGCCAGCTCGGGGCGGTCGGCTTTCCGCAAGCGGCCGTGAAGCTGCCCCAGCTGGTGCGGTTCCTGGTCGGCAGCATGGTGCGCTCCTACCGATTGCACCGCGGCATCCTGCGGTCGCTGGTGCGCTACGCGCGCACCCATCGCGATCCCGAGTTCCGGCGCCACGCCGACGCCATGAACGCCGCCGGCCTCGACTGCGTCGAGCAGCTGCTGCTCCCCTACGCAGCGGAGATGACCCATCCCGATCCCCGCGTCGCCGTGCGCACCGGCCTCTACTTCATCGGCTTCGTGCTGCGCGAGACGGTGCTGGCGGGCGACGACGTGCCGCGGCTGCCAATCGACGAGGAGCGGCTGGAGGAGGAGCTCGCCCGCATGTACCTCGGCTATCTCGGTGTGGCCGTTCCTGCGGAGGGGGCGCCACCACCCGACTGGTGGCGCGGGGTGCAGCGGCCTATCCGCGAGTAAGGGGCGGCCCGGGGGGCGCGGCGCGGGGCGGCTGCGGCCGCACGGGTTGCGCCGGGAGCTCACGGGCGGTCCTTCCCCGAGTTGCAGCCCGGGCCGCCGTCGACCCGCGGTGCTAGCCTCGCCCCGCATGCCGGGCGCCGCCTCTGTCCCTCGCCGCGCCGCCGGCGCCGTGGTGGTGCGGCGCGGCGAGGACGGGCCGCGCTACCTGCTGCTGCGCGTCTACGACTACTGGGACTTCCCGAAAGGAGAGATGGCGCCGGGGGAGGAGCCCCTGGCCGCCGCCCGTCGCGAGGTCGCCGAGGAGACCACGCTCGCGGACCTGCGCTTCCCCTGGGGGGAGACCTACCGCGAGACACCCCCCTACCGTGGCGGCAAGGTCGCGCGCTACTACCTCGCCGAGTCGCCCGCCGGCGCGGTGCGGCTGCCCGTCTCGCCCGAGCTCGGCCATCCCGAGCACCACGAGCACCGCTGGCTCCCCTACGAGGATGCGCGCCGGCTGCTCGGCGAACGGCTGCGACCGATCCTCGACTGGGCGGTGGCGCGGGTCCACGGCGCCGGGTGACGGGGGGGACGCGCCACCCGAGGGTGCCGCGCCGGGCCCGGCGTGGCAGTTGTCTCGTCGCGGGGTGCGCCGGGCCGGTTGCCGGGAGCCGAGGGCGTGCCGGCAGGGAGGCGGCTCCGGGTGGCGGAGCGAGCGCTCCGGGCGCCGGGAAGGCCGTCGCGCGCACCACGGTGCCGGTGCGAGAATGCCGGTCATGGCCGCCCTGACACCCGAGGCGCCTGGCGAGCTCGTCCACCTGCTGCAGACGTCGATCTCGCCCATCGCCCTCATCTCCGGCGTCGGCCTCCTGCTGCTGTCGATGACCAACCGGCTGGCGCGGGTGATCGACCGCTCGCGCGCGCTCAGCGCCCAGCTGCGCCTTGCCGTCGATCCCGCGGCTGCCGCGCGCGACCGCACCCAGCTGACGGTGCTGGGCCGGCGGGCACGGCTGCTGTGGGCCTCCATCGCCACCGTCATGGTGACGGTCGTCTGCGCCTGCGCGATGGTGCTGTTGCTCACCCTCATCAGCTTCCTCCACGTCGACCTGCGCCTCCCGGTGGTGGCGCTTTTTCTGGTCGCCGTGCTGGCGCTGCTGGTGGCGGCGATCCTCTTCTTCGCCGACGTGCTGCTCTCGCTGCGGGCGCTGCGCACCGAGATCGGGGATGCCTGGGTGGGGAGGTAGGGGAGGGCCGTGCGCGGGGCACGGCGCGGGCAGCCGGGATCGAGCGAGCGGCGCGGGGATGAATCCGCCGCCGGCCGGGGCGCGAACACAACGGTGCGGGGCGAGAATCCCCGTCGAGGCGATGGAGAACCCGAGATGAAGAGAACGCTTGCGAAGGTGCTTCCCGCCCTCGCCCTGGCCGCCGTCTGGACCGTCGCCACCAGCTGTGGTGCCCGGGCGTCGGCGACAGCGCGGGCGTCGAGCAACGACGGTGCGGCCGCTGCCGCGGCCACGCCCGCCGCCGCTGCGGCGGCGGCTGGAAAGGAGCCTTGGAGGATGTTCCACAAGCCCAGTGACGAGGAGCTGCGCGCGCAGCTCTCGAGCATGCAGTACGAGGTCACGCAGCAGTGCGGCACCGAGCCGCCCTTCCGCAACGAGTACTGGAACAACCACGAGCCGGGGATCTACGTCGACGTGGTGAGCGGCAAGGCGCTCTTCAGCTCGACCGACAAGTTCGAATCCGGCACCGGCTGGCCCAGCTTCGCCAAGCCGATCGACACCGAGGCGGTCGAGTCGAAGCAGGACGACTCGCTCGGCATGGAGCGCACCGAGGTGCGCTCGAGCAAGACGCGACTCGCACCTCGGCCACGTGTTCGACGACGGCGCCGCCGCCCACCGGGATGCGCTACTGCATCAACTCGGCCGCGCTGCGCTTCATCCCCGTCGCGACATGGAGACGGAAGGCTACGGCCAGTACCTCAGGCTGTTCGAGCAGCCGGCGAAGAAGTAGTCGCCGAGACGTAGCCGCTTGCGGGCGGCCGGGTGGCGGGCAGCGGCCCGCCCGCCTCCCGGCCTCAGCGGTCGCCGGGGCCGTGGAGCCGGCGCCAGACGGCGTAGCTGTAGACCGCGGCGGCCAGCGCGGCGCCGACGATCGGCAGCACCAGCACCCACACCATCCAGGCGGCGGGCAGGAACGCCGCCACCGCTCCTCCCGCCAACCCGCAGACGACGAAGAGCTTGCCGCCGAAGCGGTGGGTGGCGTCCCAGACGCGATCGTCCTCGAGCGTCCACGGGGTGCGGATGCCGGCCACCCAGTTGGGGCGCAGCCGCGGCAGCACCAGGCCGACGGCGGCGATGAGCAGGCCGACGCCGACCGGCAGCAGGCGACCGAGGGCGAGCGGGTGGCCGAGCTGGATGGCCGCCAAGAGCCCCTGCACGAGCAGGACGAAGGCGACGATGCCGGTGCAGAGCGCCACGTAGGCGCCGCGGAAGCTGACGTAGTTGGCGCGGCGGGGGTCGAGGCGCGGCAGGAAGGAGAACACCAGGGTCAGGAAGGTGGCGATGGCGGGAGGGAGGAGCGCCCCCTCGAGCGCCGAGCCGTAGCGGTCCACCTCTCCCTGGGCGTTCCAGTGCACAGGCACCCGAGCGGGCAGGATGAGGAGGAGCCAGGCGCCCAGCAGCCAGCTGATCGCCACCAGCAGCACTGCCCAGCGAAAGTCGCGCAGGCCGATGGCCGAGGGGTTCGACGCGGCGTTCATGGAGGGTCTCCTTTTCGGCACCGTACGCGCCAGCTGGTCGTCTGCTTCCCCGGCGCTGACGGTAAGATCCGCGCCGTGTCACCCGCGGGGTCGTCTCCGCCGAGCAGTGGTGGTTTTGGGTCGAGGGAGTTGGTCACCCTCGGCGAGCGGCGCGCGCGGCGCTCCGGTCGCGCCGTGGCGGCCGCGGTGGTCGCTCTCGCGGCCCTCTCGGGCGCGCTCGCGGCGCGGCGGCCGCGCGAGCTGCCGTCCGGGGACCCGCTGGCGGCACAGCGGCTGCAGGCGCACCTCGCCTTCCTTGCCGACGACCTGCTGGATGGGAGGTTCACCGGCACGCCGGGGCACGAGATCGCCGCCCGCTACGTGGCCGCCCAGCTGCGGCAGCTCGGGCTGCGACCGGCAGCCGGCAACTCCTATCTCCTGCCGGTGCCGCTGGTGGCGGCCGCCATCGACGGCGAGAGTGCCGCCTGCGAGATCGTCACCGGGAGCGCCCGCCAGCCGCTCGCCTGGCGGGATGGCTTCGTCGCCACCGGCAGCCCCGTCAGCGAGCAGAGCGAGGTGGAGGCGCCGGTGGTCTTCGTCGGCTACGGCATCGCCGCGCCAGAGCTCGGCTGGGACGACTACGCCGGTCTCGACGTGCGGGGCAAGCTGGTGCTGGGGATGCGCGGTGGGCCGGAGAGCTTTCCGCACGACCAGCGTGCCTACCACGCGAGCACCGAGCGCAAGCGCGAGGTGGCCGCCGCCCACGGTGCCGTCGGCTACCTCACCTTCCGCAGCGCCAAGGATGCCACCAAGGTCCCCTGGGAACGGTTGGCCCGAAATGCCGGCCGCCAACCGAGCATGATGTGGCTCGAGCGCGACGGCAGCCCCCACGGCGCCCTACCGGCCCTGCAGGCGTCCGCCATGCTCAGCGACAGCGGCGTGGCGGCCCTGCTCGCCGCCGCCGGCCGTGGCCTCGAGGCCACCGCGGAGGCCGCCGCGGCCCCTGGCAAGGGGTTCCCGCTCGGCGTCGCCGTGCGCCTCGCCTACCGCTCGAAGATCCACCGCCTGACAAGTCCCAACGTCGGCGCCGTGCTGCCCGGCGCCGACCCGGCGCTGGCCGGCCAGGTGGTGGTCGTCTCCGCCCATCTCGACCACCTCGGCGAGGGCGCCGCGGTCGAGGGCGACGCGATCTACAACGGCTTCTACGACAACGCCATGGGCTCGTCGCTGCTGCTCGAAACGGCACGCGCCTTCGCCGGCGCCGCGCAGCGGCCGCGCCGCAGCGTGCTGTTCCTGGCGGTGACGGGGGAGGAGCGCGGCGAGCTCGGCTCGCAGCAGCTCGCCACCGAGCCGCCCCCCGGGCTGGGTCGGATCGTCGCCGACGTCAACCTCGACATGCCGCTCTTCCTCTATCCGGTCGCCGACCTGGTGGCGTTCGGCGCCGAGCACTCGACGCTGGCGGGTGCCGCCGAGCGCGCGGCGGCGGCCGCGGGGTTCGCGCTCTCTCCCGACCCCATCCCGGACGAGGTCATCTTCGTGCGCAGCGACCAGTACTCCTTCGTCCGGCGTGGCATCCCCGCCGTCTACTTGATGCCGGGCTTCCGCTCGCTCGACCCCGCGGTGAACGGCGAGGCCGCCTTCCGCGGCTTCCTGGCCACCCACTACCACCAGCCCAGCGACGACGCCTCGCTCCCCGTCGACTGGCCCTCGGCGGTGCGCTTCCTGCGCGCCAACGTGCTCCTCGCGCGCGAGATCGCCGACGCCGACGCGCCCCCGCACTGGCTGCCAGGCGACTTCTTCGGCGCCACCTTCGGCGGCGCGGCGGTGGCCGCCCCGGGAACCGCGAGCGCCGTGCCGTCGCGCTCCGTGCCGGCCGTCCACCGGCTCCGTCGCTAGGGCACCTGCCCCCGACGCAGCGCTTCGTGCTCCGTAAGCAAGACGCCCTGAGGCGGGTGGCTCCGAGAGGCGGGCGCCCGCGACGCCTCGAGGCATCTCGCGTTGCGGTGGCAGCTGGTGGCGCCGCTTCGGCAGCCCCGCCGAGGGCCCCTCGATCCGGAGCGGCTACCGCTGGAAGGCGTAGGAGATCTTGAAGAAGCCCTGACGGTCGGCGGGCTGCAGGTCGCCGCTGCCGTCGAGCGCGCGGTTGTCCGCGTAGCCGACGAAGAGGACGGTCTGCCAGTTGAGCTTGTAGGCGAACACCGCCGAGCCGGCCAGGCCGCCGCTCTCGGCGCTGACGCTCGAGGGGTCGCGGTAGAGCGAGGGATCGCTCTTGGTGTCGACCCACTCGCCGATCAAGCGCACCCACGAGCGGGCGCTGAAAGTGTAGTTGGCGCGCAGGCGGGCGACCTCGGCGATGAAGAGGCGCCCGGAGCGGCCGTCCTCGGCGGTGACGTCGAGCACGCGCCGGCTGCCGGTGAGGGTGAGGAGGAGGTGGTCGGTGGGGCGGACGTCGCCCTGCACGGTGACGGTGTTGCCGTGACCGAGGCGATCGTTGGCGAAGTCGATCTGGTCGCCGAAGTTGCCCACCAGCGAGAGGTAGGAGAACACCTGCCCCGGGCTGAGCTGGATCGTGGGGTGGAGCTGCCGGTAGCGGAAGGTGTGCTCGATCGCCCGCGACTCCCCCATCTGCCCCTCGAGGCGGACGAAGGAGTTGAGGAGCGCGTCGAAGGCCACCGCCGGGCGGAAGCCCCAGTTGAGCAGGTGGCCGCTGGGGTCGTTGTCGCGCCAGCCGGCCCCCGACAGCCGCAGCCGGGAGATCGGCCGGTCGACGGGGTGGAAGCTGTAGCCGAGCTCCTCGTACCCCTCGCTGTAGCCGACCTGGGGAAGGAAGCCGTTGTCGGCGCGGAACTCGTGGTCGAGCTTCTGCAGCTGCACGAAGTTGTCCCAGGTCCGCGTCTGGTGGCCCCAGGAGAGCAGACCCGCCCAGCCCGAGAGCAGGCGGCCGTCCCACTCTTCGGCGAGGTCCGGGCGATCGGGGGTCTGGCTGCGGCTGAGCAGCAGCTGCGCCGAGACGTTGTCCTGGTCGGTGGGGTGCCAGCGGAAATCGGGTCCGACGACGCGGTTGTAGGCGCCGCCGTCGACCTCGCGGCCGCTGTAGAGGACGCTCACGAACGAGCCCGGCTTGCCGAAGTCGCGCCGCCAGCGGCCGATCGCCACTTGCGAGTGGAAGTCCTGGTTGGCGAAGCTCGAGCCGTTGGTTCCCGGCAGGATGACGACGCCGCCCCCCTCGTCCTCGCCGACCAGCAGCGTGTAGCTGCTCCTGCCGCGCTGGCCGGTGGTGCGCAGACCCCACTCGGGCTGGTTGATGCTGCGGGTGTAGACCGCCTGCAGCGGCGTCGAGAAGAGGTCGATCCCCTCCAGGAAGAAGGGTCGGCGCTCGGGGAAGAAGAGCGCGAAGCGCTCGTTGGCCGAGATCTGCGCCGCGTCGGACTCGATCTGCGAGAAGTCGGGATTGACGGTGCCGTCGAGCACCAGGTTGGGGTTGGGCAGCCACTTGACGTCGAGCCCGACCTCGCCGGTCGTGCCCTTGTTCTCGAGCGGGGTGCCGAGGTCGCCACTGGGCTGCGACGTGTGGTTGCCGGTGGCGAACGGCGCCACGACGAAGTGGCTCCCCGACGGCAGGCCGGCGAGGCCGACGAGCGGCCGCGTGTTGCAGATGAAGCAGTTGGCATCGCGCGGCAACCGCGAGGTGAACATCTGGTAGCGGAACTGGCGCGGCATGTTGCGGTAGAGCAGGATCCGCCACTGCGCCGGGTCGCTGTCTTCGTAGCGCAGGGAGGAGAACGGAATGCGGATTTCCAGGTTCCATCCCGACTCGGTGATGCGGCCGGCGCTGTCCCAGTAGAAGTCGGGGGAGTTGTCCTCGCCCGAGGCGTCGGAAGAGATGGCGTCGTACTGGATGCCGCGCGGGTTGGCGAGGAACATCTGCGCCGTCTTGCCGTCGTTTCGCGGGTCGACGATGACGCCGCCGTAGTCGGTGTAGCTGGGCACGAAGTCGTGGTCGCCAAAGGGGGCCTTGATCGCCTTCGGATCGGGATCCTGGAACTGGAAGGCGGCGTAGAAGAACTGGTCGTCGTAAGCGAGCCAGGCGACGTTCTTCACCTGCGGCTCGAGGTTGTCGCCGGGGTTGGTCTCCCACCAGGTGGTCACCTTCCCGGCCTGCTGCCACGCCGGGTCCGAGAGGTCGCCGTCGATGGTGATGGGGGTCTGGACTCGCTCGATGCGGATGGGGGGCAGCTCACCCGACGACTGGGCCGGCGCCGGCAGCGCTCCCAGGATGCAAGCAACGAAGCCGACGAGCGCGGCGAACGCCACCGCGGCGCGGTCGCGGGTCTTGGAGCCCATGAAACCCCCGTTCTGTCCGTCCAGGGAGACATACGCGCGATGGCGCCGAAGGTTAGGGGGGCGGCGGGTGGCTGGGCTGAAGTGGCGCCCGTCCGTGCACAAGCGGTAGGCTCCCTCGCCGAGCGGGACGGCGCGCGCGCCACCAGGCGCGGCCTCGCGGTAGCCGCGCTGCAACCCTCGCGCCGGGGCCGCGTAAGCCGTCTCCGGGGCAGAGGAGGCGGGCGTTCGCGCCCTGCGCCTGCGAACGACCGACCACCGCCATCGGAGGCCCAGCATGCCGCGACACAGCCCAGCCGCCCCAGCCATCGCCGTCGCCGCCGCCCTGCTCGCCACCGCACTGCCCGCCGCGGGCGCCCAGCCGCAGCGCTGGAGCGTGCGCATCATGAGCAACGAGGCCGGTTTCATGACCGTCGCGCGCGAGCCCGGCGGCGTGCTGCGCAGTCACTTCGAATTCAACGACCGTGGCCGCGGACCCAGCCTCGACAGCCGCCTGACGGTGGCCGCCGACGGCACGCTGGCCGCCGTTGCCACCGACGGCCACGAGTACCTCAAGGGCGCCGTCGCCGAGCGCTTCAGCCGCACGGGTGGCAAGGCGAGCTGGAAGAACCGTGGCGAGCAGGGAGAGAGCGCGAGTGCCGCGAGCGCGTTCTACGTCAGCTTCGACAGCACCCCCGTCGAGCTCGGCCTGCTGGCCGCCGCTGCCGCCAGGGCTCCAAGCCAGCGCCTGGCCCTGCTGCCGGCGGGGGAGGTGACGGCGGAGCGGGTCGGCGAGATCGAGGTGGCTGCCGCGGGCAAGCGACGCCGCGTCGTGCAGTGGGAGCTCGTTGGTCTCGGCTTCGAGCCGTCGACGGTATGGCTCGATCGCGACGGGGGCTTCTTCGGCATCACCAATGACTGGTCGACGATCCTGCCCGCCGGCTGGGAAGGGGTCGGTCCCCAGCTTCTCGTCGCCCAGCGGAAGACGGCCGACGCACGCCAGGCGGCGCTCGCCCACACGCTGGCCCACCATCCGGCCTCCGGGCTCGCCTTCACCGGCGCCGGGCTGTTCGACGCCGAGAGCGGCGTGGTACGGCCGGGGATGACGCTGCTGGTGGTGGGGGAGCGCATCGCCGCGGTGGGGGCGGACGGCACGGTGGCGATCCCGGCGGGTGCGGAGGTGATCGACGCCCGCGGCAAGACCCTCATCCCCGGCCTCTGGGACATGCACCAGCACCTCAGCGACCTCGACGGCATCCTCGACCTCGCCGCCGGGGTGACCACCGGGCGCGACCTCGCCAACGACACCGAGTCGCTGCTGGCGCGCCGGAAGCGGTGGGCCGACGGTGAGACCATCGGCCCGCGGGTGGAGCTCGCCGGCATCATCGACGGGCCCGGTCCCTACGCCGGTCCCACCAAAGTGCTCGTCGACACCCCGGCGGCGGCCGAGGCGGCGGTGGACCACTACGCGGAGCTGGGGTACCAGCAGATCAAGATCTACAGCTCGGTCGACCCGGCGCTGGTGCCGGTGATCGCGCGTCGCGCGCATGCGCACCACCTGCGCGTCTCCGGGCACGTGCCGGCGAGGATGATCGCCGAGCAGGCGATCGCCGACGGCTACGACGAGATCCAGCACGCCAACTTCCTGCTCCTCGACCTCTGGCCCGAGGTCACCGAGACGCGCACCCCGGCGCGCTTCACCGAGGTGGCCAAGCGCGCCGCCGACGTCGACCTCGATGGCCCCGCGGCACGGCGGCTCATCGACCTGATGCGCCGCCGCGACATCGTCAGCGACCCCACCCTCGGCGTCTTCGAAGGGATGTTCACCGACCGCGCGGGGGAAGTCGGTGTGGGGTGGCAGGCGGTCGCCCGCCGCCTGCCGGTGCAGGTGCGTCGCGGCCTGCTCGCCGGTGGCCTGCCGGTGCCCGAGGGGATGGATGCCCGCTACCGCGCGGCGTTCCAGAAGATGCTCGACCTGGTGGCGGCGCTACACGCCGCCGGGGTGCGGATCGTCGCCGGCACCGACGCGCTCGCCGGCTTCTCGCTCCATCGCGAGCTCGAGCTCTACGTCCAGGCGGGCATCCCCGCTCCCGAGGTGCTGCGCCTGGCGACGCTGGGAGCGGCAAGAGTGATGAGCAAGGACGCCGAGCGGGGCTCGCTCGTCCCCGGCAAGCTCGCCGACCTGGCGCTGGTGCCCGGCGACCCCACCCAGGACATCTCGGCGTTGCGCCGGATCGAGATGGTGGTCAAGGGGGGGACGGTCTACGATGCCGCGGCGCTCTACGCGGCGATCGGGGTGGCGCCGGCGATGCCCTGAGCTCGGGGATTGTGTGGCGGCGGGTCGCAGCCGTTCGTCCAGGCAGGGGCGAGCCCTGGCGTCCGCCCCGTGTGCCGATCCGCCGGCCGCTGGGCCGCGGAGGGAGGGTTGGCCGGCGGGGCGCCCAGGCCCTGCCGCCGCTACTCCTTGAGGAGCTTGAGCGGCTGCGTCGAGCTGTACGGCCCGGGGGCGTCGGCGTCCTCCGCGGCGGCCGCCTCGATGGCCATCGCCCGACCGGCAGCCTCCCAGCCCTCGGCATAGATGCCGGCCCGAATGGGAAGGTAGCCGGGGTACGCCCGGCGGGCCTTCATCACCGCCTCGCGCTCGAGGGTGACCATGGCCAGGCGGTCGCTCGACTCGAGCAGCACGGAGCCGTCGGGGGCGGCGGCGAACGACGGGCCGCCGAACGGCACCCCCGCCTCGGGTCGCGGCCGTGTCACCGACAGCAGGTAGCAGCTGGCGGTGATGGCCGCAGCCCGCAGCACCAGCCGCCAACGCTCCCAGGTCGACGCCTCGGTGGCGCGCGGCCCGAGGATGGCGAGGGCGCCCTCCGCGGCCAGCGCGTGGACGAGCTCGGGGCGGTTGAGGTCGGAGCACAGCTGCAAGCCGACCGCGAAGCCGTCGAGCCAGGCCGGCTTGGGAAGGCGCTCCCCCGGCTCGTAGTGGGCCCGCTCCCAGAACCCCTCCTCGTGGGGCAGGTGGAGCTTGTCGTAGCCGATCAGCAGGTTGCCGTCGCGGCCGAAGAGCAGCGCGCGGTTGCGGCGGATCCCGCTGTCCTCGACGATGGCCCCACCGAGCAGCGCCACGCGGGAGGCGCGCGCCGCCGCCGCCATCGCCTGGTGCCGCGGCCCGGCCGGCGGCTCGGCGTCGTCGGGGTGGAGGCGGGAGCTGGCCGGCGACCAGGCCATGAGTGGCAGCTCGGGGAGGACGACGAGATTGGCTCCACGGCTGGCGGCCTCGGCGAGCGCCGCCGGCAGCTCGCGCTGCCACTGGGCGGGCTCGGGGAACACCTCGGACACCAGGGCTACAGCAAGGCGATCTTGGGGCATGGCCCCGACGCTAGCCGCAACCGCGCGTCGCTGCAAGGGGTCAACCCCGATCTCGTCTAGGGTAGCCGTCGGCGGGAGCCGCCCTGGCGACCGCGCGGTGGACGCCCCGGGCCGCCCGGCCGCGTGAGGCAGAATAGGGGCGAGGAGACCCCATGACCCCCGAAGACCGCCTCCACCCCCGCGCCCGCATCCCCTATGGAACCTGGGGCAGCAGCTACTTCCCGGCCTGGCAGCAATCGGCGCTGGCCGAGGTCAACATCGGCCAGTTCGCCGGCGAGGCCGCCGCCCGCATCCTGTCGTTACGCAAGGTGCCCAAGAGCGAGCTCGAGGCGCTGGTGATCGGCTCGACGGTGCCCTGGCACTGGAAGTTCTGGACCGCGCCGCTGGTGGCGAGCTGCCTCGGCGAGCGCGTCCCCGGCTACCACGTCGAGCAGGCCTGCGCCACCGGGCTGCAGGCGGTGCTGCTCGCCGGCAACGAGGTGCAGGCGGGGCGCGACGCCGTCGGCGTCGTCACCTTCGACCGCACCAGCGACTCGCCGGTGGGCGTCTTCCCCGAGCGGCGCTCGCCGCAGCGCACCTTCGCCCTTGCCGACGTGTGGGACAACTTCGGCTTCGACCCCGCCACCGGCCAGGCCATGCTCGCCACCGCCGGCAACGCCGCGCGCAAGCACCGGATCGACCGCCAGGAGGTCGACGAGCTGGCGCTCTACCGCCACGAGCAGTACTTCCAGGCGCTCGGCAGCGGCTGGCTCGACCGCATCCTCGTCCCCCTCGACGTGCTCGACAACGGCGGCAAGAAGCTCGGCCGCGTCGACAGCGACGCCGGAGTGCGCCGGCTCACCCGCGAGGCGCTCGCCGCCATGCGCGAGCTCGAGCCGACGGTGACGAGCGGCACCCAGACCCATGCCTCCGACGGCATGGCGACGCTGCTGGTGACCAGCCGCGAGAAGGCGCGCGAGCTGTCGCGGCGGCCCGAGATCGACATCCGCTTCCTCGCCAAGACCGAGGTGCGGGTGGCCCCCGCCTTCATGCCGGAGGCGCCGGTGGTGGCGGTGCAGAAGCTCCTCGCCCGCACCGGCCTTACCATGGCCGACGTCGCCGTGGTCAAGAACCACAATCCCTTCGCCGTCAACGACGCCATCTTCGCCAAGGTGCTCGGCTACGACTGGCACCGGATGAACACCACCGGCAGCTCGCTGGTCTGGGGCCACCCCCAGGGCCCGACGCTGACGCGGGTGCTCATCGAGGCGCTCGAGGAAGCGGTCGACCTCGGCGGCGGGCGCGTGCTGGTCTTCGGCTGCGCCGCCGGCGACGTGGGGATCGCCGCGCTGTTCGAGGTGGGGGAGGGCGTCGAGTAGCCGTGGGCTAGCGGCGCGCGACCAGCAACGTGCTCGTGCAGAGGCGTACGATCGGGAATGCCATGGCTCCGAGCCCAGCAGGAGCCCGAGAGCGACTGGCGATCGGCCATGCGCTCGATCGTCTGTGGGGTGAGACGATGGGTCTAGCCGAAGGCGACGCCAAGGAGAAGCCCCTGCGCTTGATCGCGAATCTGCTCGAGCGCGAGCGTGTGCCGTATGCCCTCATCGGCGGTGTCGCGGTGCAGCTGCACTCGGCAGAGCCGCGGAGCACCCTCGACATCGATCTCGCGGTTCCCACGTTCGCGCACGTGCCCGCCGAAGCTCTTCGCCGCGCGGGATTCGAGCACACCGGTCGCCACCAGCACAGCGACAACTGGCGCGCCCCGGGTTCCGGATCGCCCCAGCAGCGAACGGCCGTCCAGTTCTCTGCCGAAGAGGCGGGCCTCGCCGAAGCCATCGAGCGTGCCGAGATCGTCGACCTCGGCGGTGGTACGCATCTGCGTCTGGCGAGCGTCGCGGACCTCATCGAGCTGAAGCTTCTCGCCGCTGAGGAACCGAACCGCCGCGCCAGCAAGCGCGAGCACGACGTGGCGGATGTGATGGCGCTGCTCGAGGAGCATCCCGCACTGCAGTCTGCGACCTTGTTGGCAAGGCTGCAGGACGTTCGCACCAGGCTCCTCGCCGCCGGCCTCGCTACCGACGCTGTTGGCGAGCGGAGGTAGCCCAGGGAGGCGCGATGGTGCGGGGAAGAAGGGAACCACGGCCTGCATGTACGGGACTCGACTCTGATCCCACACTCGCACCGCCCATTCAGGACACTCACGCATTCGACTGCGGACCCTGACCATGGCACTCCTCCGAAAAACGATGCAGGCACTCGCCTTCACGGCGCCGCGCTCGGAGCGCCAGCTCTCGCACGAGCGCAGTCGCGGGTACGGTCCTTCTGCAGCACGCGGTTGCCAAACCGCCGCGCCGCCTCGTGCGAGGCCGCCTGGGGCTCCATGCCGCCGGCGATCAGCTCGTCGCGCCGCGCCGCGAGGTGGAACTCCATCTCGCGCTCGAGGTCGCGCGACAGCCGTGCGGAGCGCAGGACGTTCCAGACTCGTTGGTACCAGGCCATGGTCGCGGTGTCCCCTCAGGCGTACGAGAGCACGCGACCGACCCCGTCGGTCAGCCGCTCCCAGCTCTCCTGCTCCGCCGCCAGCTGCTTCTTTCCAGCCGCCGTCAGGGCGTAGAAGCGCGCCTGGCGGTTGGTCTCGCTGGTCCCCCAGCTCCCCTTGACCCAGCCCTCCTGCTCCATGCGATGCAGCGCCGGGTAGAGCGAGCCCTCCTCGACGCGCAGCAGCTCCGCCGAGGCCGCCTGGATGTGCTGGGTGACGGCGTAGCCGTGCAGGGGCCCGCGCACCGCGAGGGTCTTGAGCACCAGCATCGCCAGCGTGCCCTGGAGGATGTCGTTGCGCTTGCGGCTCATGTGCGGCCTCCAGTTGCAGACCTAGCTATGCATAACTAGCTCTGTGTATGGTGGTCCCGAATTCGCGGCGTGTCAAGCGGCCGACCGGTTCTTCAGCCCGACTTTGCGGCCCCTCGAGGCGGGCGGGTTCGGCAGAGGCGGCGGCCGGTGGAGTCGCTGACATCGCGCCGCGCACCCGGCCGGCTGCGTCCGCCGTCCCCTGAGCGCGCATTGCCTCGACCGGCCGCGAGCGCGGACGAGCGGACGCGCGCCTCCTCGCTGGGGCAGAATTGAGGTCCAGGCACATGCCATACGCCACGCCGCCGCCGAGCCAGACTGCCGCCCCCGCCGCGGGACGGGGGTGGTGCGTGACCGCGGACCTGGCAGGGTGGCGGCCCGCTGAGGACCTCCGGCGGTGAAGGTCGACCGCCGCGCCTGGCGCGAGATCCTGCTCTACGGCGCCTGCCTCGGGGTGCTCATCGCCGCGCTCGACCTCACCCGCTACCGCTTCCTCGTCGTCGACCGCTCGGTGGAGCTCTACGCGGCGCTGGTCGCCGCCCTGTTTGCGGCGGTCGGCATCGGGCTCGGGCTGACGGTGCGGCGGCGCCGGCCGGCGGTGGTGGTCAAGGAGGTGCCAGTGGCGGGCCCGGTGGTGATCAAGGAGGTGCCCGCCGCCGGCCCCTTCGTGCGCGACGACGCGCGGGTGAGCGCCCTCGGCATCACGCCGCGCGAGCTCGAGATCCTGGGGCTGATCGCCGCCGGTCTCTCCAACCGCGAGATCGCCGGGCGCCTGTTCGTCAGCGAGAACACCGTGAAGACCCACTCCAGCCGCCTGCTCGACAAGCTCGGCGCCCGCCGGCGCACCCAGGCGGTGCAGATCGCCAAGGAGTCGCGGCTGATCCCGTGAGCGGCGCGCCGGCGCGGGCTTGCGTAGCCGTCACCCGAAAGCATGATTCGGCGGCCGCCGAGCCAGAATCACTCCAAAGGATGACGACCGTGGTGGGGGCGGCCGCTAGCCTGCCGCCGACGTGGGCACTTCCGCCCGCGCAGGAGGTCCAGTGATGAAGAGGACGGTGCTGCTCTACGGTGTCGTGTCGGGCTTCGTGGCGTTGACGTCGATGCTCATCGGCATTCCCGCCATGCTCTCGGGGAGAGTGAGCTGGAAGTGGGGCGAGGTCGCCGGCTACACCTCGATCGTGCTCGCGGCGCTGGTGGTGTTCTTCGGCGTGCGCTCTTACCGCGAGCGTAGCGGCGGCGGTCGGCTCCGCTTCGGGTGCGCCTTCGCCGTCGGGGTCTCGATCGCGGCGGTCTCGGCGGCGTGCTACTCCGCCACCTGGGTGGTGCTCTGCCTGACGGTGCCCGACTTCGGGCACAAGGTAGCCGTCGGCTTGGTCGACCAGGAAAGGGCGAACGGCGCGAGCCCCGCCAAGCTGGCGGAGGCCGCACGGCGTTCGGAGCAGTACGAGAAGCTGTGGGCGAACCCGGCCATCAACTTCGCTCTCACCTTCCTCGAGCCCTTTCCGATCGGCCTGGTGGCGGCCATGCTGTCGGCGGCGATCCTGCGTCGCAAGCAACTGCCGCCGGACGGCACCGCAACCCACGGCGCCGTGGTGGTGGCGTCGTGAGCTAGGTGGTGGCCGCTTCAGAAGTGGAACAGCACCCCGACCTCGGGCGCCACGTCGGGTGACTGCTCGGAGAGCCCGAAGCCGCAGTTGAGCTTGAGCATGGCGTGGGGGTGGAACGACCACTGGGCCTCGCCGATGAGGGACACCTCCACGCTCTCGCCCTCGACCGCCACCACCCAGCGCCAGCGCTCGGAGCTGCGCTTCAGGTACTCGACCGCGTACTCGCCGAGCTCGGGGCGGTTGTCCTCGCCGTCGTAGGCGACGGCGACGCGGCCGGCGAGAGTGCCCCAGCGGTAGCCGCGGATGACACCGAAGCCGAGCGCGCCCTCCCAGCTCTGGGTGCCGAGGAACTTCTTGTTGCGCTGCAGCGGCGGCGTCACCTCGAGGAAGCTGAACAGCTCCGGCCGGTGCGCGGTCTCGGGGCGCCAGCGCCAGCGTAGCTGCATGTCGAGGTCGCCGAAGCCCGACTCGGTGATGCGTGAGGGGACGGCGGAGGGGTCGTCGGGCGACTTCTCGAAGCGCACGCGCGAGTAGGTGGCCGCCTCGAGCTCGAAGGCGAGGCGGTCGGAGATGGCGTGCGAGACGAAGAGCAGGTACTCCTCCTCGAAGGTCTTGCCCAGGAAGTCCTTGTTGCCGGTGAAGCCGATCTCGCTCGGGTGGTACTCGTAGCGCGGCGTGCGGGTGTACTCGTAGAAGGGGTAGACCAGCCACTCGCCGGGCTCGACGTAGGTGCCGAAGAGGGAGGTCTGGATGCCCGGGCCGCGGTCGGCGAGGTAGGACGGGTTCGAAGCGCTCGCTTCCTGCGCCGCCGAGGCGACGGGGAACGCGCTCGCCACGGCCACCGCGATCGTCAGGCCTCGGGCGGGGAAGGGGTTGGTTCGCGCACGCATCTCGAGCCCTCCTGTGCCGGGTGGACGTCGTCTGCCTGCTGGCTGCGGCGGCCCGTGGCCGCGGCTCCCCGCCCCACCGGCCTCCCTGGCTTGGATGCCGGTCGGCGCCGAATCCTTCGCCACCCCGATGCCGAGCGCCGGCGGTCGAGCGAGGCGCCCTCTGCCCGGTGGCTGTGGCTGGCGCGGGCGCGAACGCCCCTCAGGGCGCGGCAGCCGACCACAGGCTGGTGTCGCCGGTCTCGAATCCGTCCGCCCAAAGCGTTCCCGCCGCCACCGCCAGCCGCTCGTAGGCGCCGATGTCGCACCCGTCGTCGGAGTCCGTCACCGTCACGTCGTCGACCGCCCGCATCTGGGTCGACGCATTGGCGTAGCCGCGCTGATCGGCAACCTCGGCGGGGCAGCTGCCGTGATCGATCGCCACGCTTCCGGCATCGAGGGCGACCGTCTCGGTCGGGCCGCCGTAGTCGCTGAGCGACAGTAGGCCAGGGTCGAGCGGCGAGCCGTTGGTTCCCACCCAGTCCTGGGCGGCGTTGGGCAGCCCGGCTGGGAAGCTCGCGGCGGCCGAGCCCCGGCGGATGCCGACCAGGTTGTACCCCGCCGAGAGCAGGTCGGCGCCGGCGATGTCGGGTGCCGGGGTGGCGGCGCCGTCCGAGTTGCCGGCGACCAGGGTGTTGAACAGGGTGGTGGTGGAGAGATTGTCGAAGATGCGGATGGCGCCGCCATCGGCGTCGCCGTCGCCGTCGAGGTCGGCCTGGTTGCCGGTGAAGGTCGAATGGCGGATCTCGCCGGCGACGTCGTACGTGGTGGCTCCGAAGGATCCCACCGCGATCGCCCCGCCGGCCCCACGCGCCGTGTTGTTGGTGAAGGTCGAGCGCTCGACGGTGAGCGTGCTGGTCGCCCAGATCCAGATCGCGCCGCCGTCATCATCGGCGAACGAGAAGGTCGGATTGTCGCCGTCTGCGGCGTTGCCGTCGAAGAGCGAGTCCCTTACCACCAGATTGCCGCTGTCGACGCCGAGGGCTCCGCCGCCGCCGGCGAGCACGGCGCTGGTCGAGCGGTTGCCGTGGAAGGTGCTGCGCTCGATGGTGAGGGTGCCGAAGTTGCCCTCCCAGTAGATGGCGCCGCCAACGTCCTGCGCCAGGTTGTTGGCGAACACCACGTCGCTCAGTGTCAGCGTCGAAGCGTTGGAGAGGATGCCGCCGCCGTCGTTGGCGCCGAAGCCCTGGTAGGGGGCGATCGCCCAGCCGTCGGAGAGGGTCACTCCGGAGACCGCGTAGGTGCGGGTGTCCACCAGCGACGGCTGCCAGAGCACCAACAGCCGCGACAGGCCCTGCGCCTCGAGGGTGAGCTCCGACGCTCCCGGGCCGACGAGGGCCACGTTCTCGGTGAGATCGAGCTCGCCGAGGTTGACGGGGAGGATCGCGGGCAGGGGCAGGTCGAAGGTGATGACGTCGTCACCAGATCCGGCTATGCACTCGCCGGGGGAGACGCCGCTCGGGCTGTCGGTGTTGGCGGCCGTCACCGCCTCGCGCAGGTCGCAGAAGCCATTGTCGGAGGGGCCGAGGTCGGCGGTGGTGGTGACGGTGATGGTGGCGGCGGAGACGGCAGCCGCGTGCAGCAGCAGCAAGAGGCCGGCGCGACCGAGGCGGCGCGCGGCCGGCGGGGAGGATCGAGGACGTTCTAAGTGCATGCGGCCCCCCTCGTAGGGACGTTCGCGTGGCAGCAAGCCTGCGCCACGCCACGCTGGCGTGGAGTGCGGAGCGGGCGCGACATCGACGCTCCGCTCATAGCTCTTGGCGGAAAACGGGCGCCGGAGTGGACGCTCGCCACGAAAGCCGCCAGGCCCGCTGGGCACCCGCGGCCGGCGGCGATGAGCTCGTCGATGCGCTCGAGCCAGCGGCGGAGCTCCTCTGGAGTGGCGAAGAACGTGGCCTCGATCATGGCGCGGGCGAGGTCCGTGCGGGCTCGTGGGGGGCCGCCTTCGCCGCGCGCGCCGAGGGGTCCTCGCGCACCAGCCGGAAGCCGACGCTGAAACCGAGGTCCTGGGGCCGGTGGGTGTAGCGCAGCGCGCAGCGGGCGCTGTTGGCGTCGAAGTACCAGCTGCCGCCGCGGATGACCTTGAACGCCGTCTGGCAGCTGCCGACGGGGTCGCGCACCGGGCCGGCAGGGTAGGGGCAGTGCCAGTCCTGGGTCCACTCCCAGACGTTGCCGTGCATGTCGTAGAGCCCCCAGGCGTTGGGTGCGAAGCTGCCGACCGGTGTCGTGGTGTGGCGGAAGGCACCGGCGGGGGCGCCGTCGTAGGGGCCCTCGCCGTCGTAGTTCGCCTGCGCGGTCGAGAGGTTGGTGCCGGTGTCGAAGGGTGTCGTCGTGCCTGCCCGGCAGGCGTACTCCCACTCCGCCTCGGTGGGGAGACGAAAGCGCTGCTGCGCGAGCGCGGCGAAGCGACCGATGAAGGCCTGGACCTGGTACCAGCTCACCCGTTCCACCGGGCAGTCGGGGCCGCAGGCCCCGAACCAGCTCGGGTTCGACCCCATCACCTGGCGCCACTGCCCCTGGGTTACCTCGTGGCGGGCGAGGAAGAAGGCGCGCGAGAGGCTCACCGCGTGCTGCCTCTCCTGCGGCTCGCGGCCGGGCTCCGCCGGCGGGCTCCCCATGGTGAACGTGCCCCCCGGCACGAGCGTGAACTGCATGCCGGTGAGAGGCTCGGTCCAGCTCCGCGGGTGCGGCCGGCAACCGAGCGCCAGGACGGTGCCGACGGTGACGACGGCCAGGGCCTTCGGCATCACGATCGGGGCATACTAGTCTCGAGCCGCCCATGGAGACTTCCGTGGCGGCGCCAGGGTGGGTCGTGGGCGAGTGAGGGCGCGCGTCGCGAAGTCGGTCTCCACCGGGTCCGAGCTCATCGCCCGCCGAGAAACCGAGGACAGGAGGTGTGGGTCATGACATTTCGTGATGCGGAAGGGCTCCCGGATGAACCCGGCGACGACCCCGGCCAGGTTGGATCCGACAGTGGAGGACAGTCGGGCGACACCCAGGGCCTCTCGTCGATCGCGGACGAGGCCGAGGAGAGCGTCGTCGAGCTGGCCGAGACCGGGCAGGCCTACGAGGCCGAGGTGTTGGAAGGCGTCGAGGATGCGGACGACCATCCCGAGAGACCCGTGAACAGCCGTGAAGGCCAGAGCCGGCCATCCGGGGAGCTCGCCAGATAGCAATCCCCGAGCCGGCGCAGGCCGCGTGCCATACTGATCGAGCTCGGCGAGCGGCTCCTCGGCGAGCGGCTCACCGCTGACGCGGCTCGCGTCGAGACTCCCCTCGGCGCGCTTTCGCAGCCGCCCTGGTGGGAGAGCACCCGCAGCATGAGGGAGCAGCACGGCGGACTCGGGCCGTAGGTCTTGCGTTTCCGCGGTCCTGCGGTGGGGTGGTCGCTGCTCTTGTCGACGATGCCTTGCGCAGACCACCTAGGAGGTGAGCCCTGATTCGACGGCGCCGCGCCGACCCGGCGATGCCTCTCCGCGGCGAGCTGCTGAGCCTCGAGGGGCTCGAGGAGCGAGCGAAGACGCTCGCCGCCGCCTTCACGGTGCTACCGGCCTCGCGTGCGGGCGGGCACGACGCGATGCCGCGGCTGGATGAAAACCTCCGCGTCCTCGGTGCGGCGTATCGCGCCCTGGCTGAAGACGTCCACGGAGGCGTCGCGGTGGCGCCGGCCGCCGAGTGGCTGCTCGACAACTTTCACCTCGTCGAGTCGGAGGCGCGTGCCGTGCGCCGGGATCTTCCCGTCCGTTACTACCGGACCTTGCCGAAGCTCGCGCCGCGTGAGCTCGCCGGCAAGGCCCGCATCCATGCGGTTGCGCTCGAGCTGATCCGGCACGGGGACGGCCGGCTCGACGCGGATCGCCTGACGCGTTTCTTCCTCGCCTTCCAGACCGTGGCGCCGTTGACGATCGGCGAGCTCTGGGCGATGCCCAGCATGCTCAAGCTGGGGCTCCTCGAGAACCTGCGGTTGCTGATCGACGGCATCGTCGCCGCGCGGGCGGCACGGCACCAGGCGGATACCGCACTCACGCGGCTGGAACGAGGTGAGCTTGCCGATCCTCTGGCCGGTTCTCTTCCCCACCCGCTCCCGACCGCCTTCGTGGCGCAGCTTCGACAGCGGATGCGCGAGTACGGCCCGCGCGTGTCCCACCTGGCTCGAGCGGTGGAGCAGGCGCTGGCCGCAGGAGAGACCACTCCCGAGGATGCGGTCCGTCACGAGAGTCAGCGCCAGGCCACCGACCAGGTCTCGACCGCCAACACGGTGACGAGCCTGAGGTTCTGTGCGACGTTCGATTGGAGCCGCTTCGTGGAGCGGGTCAGCCCGATGGAGGAGATCCTGCGACGGGACCCGTCGGGTGTGTACCCGCGAATGGACTTCGCCGGCCGGGACCGCTACCGGCACGCCGTGGAGGATCTCGCCGAGCCCACCGGCGAGGCGCAGGTTCGCGTAGCTCTGCGTACCGTCGAGAGCGCCCGCCGGGCCGCGGAGCGTCGGGGAGCCGGCGAGCGCGCGGCCCATGTCGGCTATCACCTGATCGGCGCGGGGCGACGCGATCTCGAGATCGACGTGGCGTACCGCCCGCGCCTCGTCGGTCGGTTCCGCCGCTGGGTCTTCGCCCATGCGACCGCGGCGTACGTCGGCGCCATCGCCCTGCTGAGCGGCTTGGGTGTGGGCGTCTCCTACGAGTACGCAGTCTCGGCAGGCGCCGCGACGATGGCGGTGGTGGCGGCCCTCCTCGCACTCGTCCCGGCGAGCGAGCTCGCGGTGCTCCTGGTGCAGCGCATCGTGGCTGCGCTGGTGCCGCCGCGCCGGCTGCCGCGCCTCGACTTCAGCGAGGGAATTCCCGAGAGCGCCCGCACGATGGTGGTGGTGCCCGTGCTGCTCGGCAGCGTGAAGGAGGTCGAGCGGCTGCTGGCACACCTGGAGGTGCAGGCGCTCGGCAACCTCGACCCGCGGATCCACTTCGCAGTGCTGAGCGATTTTCAGGACGCCCGCACCCTGACTGTCGAAGGTGACGACGAGATCCTGAGCGCGGCGACGGCCGGCATCGAGGCGCTCAACCGCCGCCACGATCCCGATGAGGGCGGCCACTTCTACCTGTTCCATCGTGATCGCCGGTGGAACCCGAAGCAGGGCGTCTTCATGGGCTGGGAGCGCAAGCGGGGCAAGCTCGAGGAGCTCAACCGCCGGCTACGGTCCGCCGCCGGCAGCGGATTCTCCGTCGAGGTCGGAGATCTCTCGATCCTGCCGACGGTGCGCTACGTGCTCACCCTCGACGCCGACACCCGCCTGCCGCGAGACGCCGCCAGGGCCCTCGTGGGGATCCTCGCCCACCCCCTGAACCGGCCCGTGGTCGACCCGGAGCTGCGCCGGGTCACGCAGGGCTACGGCATCCTGCAGCCGCGCGTGAGCGTCAACCTGGCGAGCGCCGCCGGGTCGCTCTTCGCGCGGGTGTACGCCGGCCACACCGGGGTCGATCCCTATACCACTGCCGTCTCCGACACCTACCAGGACCTGTTCGGCGAAGGGAGCTTCACCGGCAAGGGGCTGTACGACGTCGACGCCTTCCAGGCGACCGTGGGCTGGCGCGTGCCCGAGAACGCGCTGCTGTCGCACGATCTCTTCGAGGGCCTGTACGCCCGCACCGCGCTGGTCTCCGACGTGGAGGTCGTCGACGACTACCCCGCCAACGTCCTCGCGCACGCGCGGCGGCAGCACCGCTGGACCCGCGGGGACTGGCAGATCCTCCTCTGGCTCTTCCCGCTGGTGCCCACGCCCGAAGGCCTGGTGAAGAACCGGCTGCCATTCATCGGTCAGTGGAAAATCCTCGACAACCTGCGGCGCAGTCTGCTCGCACCATCGCTGCTCGCCTTCTTCGCCGCCGCCTGGACCGTGCTGCCGGGGAGCTCCCTGGCCTGGACGCTCGGCGGTCTCGCGGTGATCGCCTTCCCGCTCGTCGCGAGCTTCTTCCAGCTCCTCGAGCCGCCCCCCGTGCACGAGCCGGCGCGCGTTCATCTGCGCGGCCTCGGGGAGGATCTGGGCACCGCCTGCGCGCAGGCGCTGCTGACGCTTGTCTTCCTGCCGTTCCACGCCTGGGAGATGGCGCACGCCATCGCCTTGACGCTCGTCCGCGTCGTCTTCACCCACCGCCGCCTGCTCGAGTGGGAGACGGCGGCCGCGCAGTCCGTACGGGCCGCTGGCCAGATGCGGGTGGGGATCCGCCCCTTTCTCGTCGCGATGGCGGCGAGCCCGATCGCGGCCCTGGCGCTCCTCGGTTTGGTGAGCGCCGTGCGTCCCTCCGTCGTGCCGCTGGCCCTGCCGTTCCTCGCCGCGTGGCTGGCGGCGCCGGCCTGTGCCTACTGGCTCAGCCACTCGACGGTGCCACAGCGGCGGCAGCTGACCGCACGGGACCACGATCTCCTGATGGAGGTGGCGCGCAAGACCTGGGCCTATTTCGAGGTCCTGGGTGGCCCCGAGGATCACTGGCTCCCGCCCGACAACTTCCAGGAAGATCGAGAGCCCAAGGTGGCCCATCGGACCTCGCCGACCAACCTCGGGCTGGGTCTGCTCTCCACGCTGGCGGCGCACGATCTGGGACTGCTGCCGGCGGAGGCGATGGTCGAGAGACTCGACCGGACGCTGACCACGGTCGAGGGGTTGGAGCGTTACCAGGGACACCTGCTGAACTGGTACGACACCCAGACCCTCTCGCCACTGCTGCCGCGCTACGTGTCCACGGTGGACAGCGGCAACCTCGCGGGAGCGCTGCTGACCCTGGCGGAAGGATGCCGCCAGCTCGGCGCTTCGCGACCGGACCTCGAGTCACGCCTGTCCGACGTGGCCGATCGCGCGGCGGCGCTGGCGGACGGAATGAGCTTCGCCTTTCTCTACGACCGCCAGCGTCAGCTGTTCGTGATCGGCCACCGCCTGGCCGACGCCGGCGGGACGGGGCAGCCGGACCTCGCCTACTACGACCTCCTGGCCTCCGAGTCTCGCCTCGCGAGCTTCTTCGCCATCGCCAAGGGAGACGTTCCGCAGAGCCACTGGTTTCACCTCGGACGGCTGGTCGTCAGCGTGGCGGGCGTCCCGACGCTCGTCTCCTGGAGCGCGACGATGTTCGAGTACCTGATGCCGCTGCTGCTGATGCGAACCTATCGGGGGACGCTGCTCGACCAGAGCTGCCGCATGGTGGTCAGGAAGCAGATCCGGTACGGGCGCGAGCGGCACGTGCCGTGGGGAATCTCCGAGTCCGCCTACGATCTTGTCGACCGTCTCGGCAACTACCAGTACAAGGAGTTCGGCGTTCCGGGTCTGGGGTTGAAGCGCGGCCTGGCCGACGAGCTCGTCGTCGCTCCCTACGCCAGCGCGCTGGCCGCTCTCCTGGAGCCGGGCGATGCCGCGCGCAACCTGCGCCGCCTGACGCGAGCCGGAGCCGAGGGACCGTACGGGTACTACGACGCCATCGATTACACGCCGCGGGAGCCCGACGAGAGTGGCGACGCCACGCCGGCGCGATCGGGCGCCGCCGTCGTGGTGAAGATCCACCTGGCACACCACCAGGGTATGACCCTGGTGGCGATCGCCAACGTCCTCATGGGCGACGTGATGGTCGAGCGGTTTCACGCCGACCGGCGCATCCAGGCGACCGAGCTCCTCCTGCAGGAGCGGATCCCGCGCCAGGCGCCGGTGATCGAGCCGCATCCGGCCGAAGAGATGCGGCGCCAGCCGCGCGCCCCGGTGCGCACTCCGCGGCGCTTCCGCTCGCCCCACACGCCGTTCCCCCATGCGCAGATCCTCTCCAATGGCGGCTACGTCACGATCGTCACCAACGGCGGCGGCGGAACGAGCTTCTGCCGTGGACGTGCCGTGACGCGGTGGCGGGAGGACCGCACCCGTGACCCCGGAAGCCTCTTCGTCTACTTGCGCGACGTCCACGGCGGTGCGGTGTGGTCAGCGGCCTACCAGCCCACGGCCAAGGAGCCCGAGAGCTACCTGGTGGAGTTCCTCGCCGAGAAGGCCACCTTCGAGCGGCTGGATGACGGCATCGCGACGCGTCTGGAGATCGCCGTCTCACCCGAAGACGACGCCGAGGTGCGGCGCGTCTCGCTCACGAACCGCAGTGCCCGCCCGCGGGAGATCGAGCTGACGAGCTACGTGGAGCTGAGTCTGGGGTCCCTCGCCGAAGACGTCGCCAGCCCGGCGTTCGGGAAGCTCTTCGTCGAGACCGAGTGGATCGCCGAGAACGCAGCGTTGCTGGCGCGGCGCCGGGCGCGCTCGCGTCAGGACCCGGCGCTGGTTGGATTCCACGTGCTCGCCATCGCTGGACCGACGCAGGCGCAAGTCGAGTGGGAGACCGACCGCATGCGCTTTCTGGGGCGCGGGCGCGGTCCCGATCGCCCGCAGGCCATGGACGGGCGCGCACTGTCGGGGACGACCGGGGCGGTGCTCGACCCGATCCTGAGCCTTCGCACCCGGCTGCGGCTCGAACCCGGCGGCTTCGTGCGCGTCTACTTCACTACCGGCGTGACCGCCGACGAGCCTGCCGCCCGCGCCTGCGCGCAGAAGTTCCACGACCACGGCGTCGCCGCTCGCGTCTTCGCCCTGGCCTTCACCCACGCGCAGGTGTCGCAGCGCCATCTGGGCATCTCCACCGAGGAGGCGCTGCTCTCCGAACGGCTCGCGTCGCGGGTCTTCTTCTCCGATGCCTCCCTGCGGGCCGACGGGGAGACCCTGGCGAAGAACACGCTCGGCCAGAGCGGCCTCTGGAAGTACGGGATCTCGGGCGACTTGCCGATCGTCCTCGTGCGCGTCAAGGAGCCGCCAGACGTGAAGCTCGTCGGACAGGTGCTGAGGGCCCACGAGCACTGGCGCCTCAAGGGGCTGCGCGCCGATGCGG
This sequence comes from Thermoanaerobaculia bacterium, assembly GCA_963837455.1. Taxonomy (GTDB): domain Bacteria; phylum Acidobacteriota; class Thermoanaerobaculia; order Multivoradales; family JAIOJS01; genus DASYQD01. The sequence continues at coordinate 291,300 of CAWINM010000002.1, forward strand.
TGATCGTCAACGAGCATGCGACCAGCTACCGCGACGAGATCGACGGGAATCTCCACCAGCTCATCGACGGAGGGCCGTGGAGTGCCTGGAGGGCCCAGCCCGGCGGCGTGTTCCTGCTTCGCGGCGATGCCATGCAGGAGGCCGAGAGGGTGCTCCTGAACGTGGTCTCGCAGGCGGTTCTCTCCGGCGAGGGAGGCACCCTGCAACAGCAGCTGGACCGCCCGCAGGGGCAGCCTCCGCTGCGGTCGGGCGTCATACCCACGGACGAAGCGCCGGAGGCGCAGGCGGCCGAGCCGCAAGGGGAGGCACCGCCGCTGCTTCTCGGCAACGGTCTCGGCGGCTTCGCCCGGGACGGTGGCGAGTACGTGGTTGTCCTCGAAGGCGACCGGGAGACGCCGCTTCCCTGGGTCAACGTGCTCGCCAACCCGCGCTTCGGGAGCATCGTGACCACCTCCGGGTCGGCCCACACCTGGTCGGAGAACAGCCGGGACAATCGTCTCACGCCGTTCGCCAACGATGCGGTCACCGACCCGACCGCAGAAGCGATCTTCGTCCGCGACGAGGAGAGCGGCGCCGTGTGGGGTGCCACGCCGGCCCCCCTCGAGCGCACGCCGCGCTCGCCGCGCTGGGTGGTGCGCCACGCTGCGGGCGTGACGCGCTTCTCTCGCTCCGGGCGCGGCATCGCGCAGGAGCTGGCGGTCTTCGTGGCGCGGGACGCGCCGATCAAGCTGTCCCTGCTCACCCTGACCAACCGCTCCGCCCGGCCGCGCCGCCTCAGCCTCTTCTCGTACAACGAATGGCTCCTCGGCCCACCCATCGCGAGCGGCCCGAGGTTCGTCGCCACGGAGCTCGACGGCGCGACCGGCGCGGTGCTGGCGCGCGACGTCTACAGCTCGGAGAGCGAGCGCGTCGCGTTTGCCGCCGCCAGCGAGCCGCTGCTCTCCGCCACCGGCGACCGCCTGGAGTTCCTCGGCCGCAACGGCTCCCTGTCGCGTGCGGCCGCCCTCGAGCGACCGCTGCTCGCCAACCGCTTCGGCGCCGGCCTCGACCCGTGCGCGGCCCTGCAGGCGGCGATCGATCTCGAGCCCGGCGCGACGCGGCGCGTGGTGTTCGTTCTCGGGCAGGGGCGGGACGCCGCGGAGGCCGGTGCGCTGTTGCGGCGGTTCGCGGGAGAGGGCGGCGTGGCGGCAGCCGAGGCCGAGCTGCGTCGGGGTCGAGGCGTTCTGGGAGGAGACGCTCGGCGCCGTGCGCGTCACCACGCCCGACGATTCCTTCGACATCCTGGTCAACCGGTGGCTGCTCTATCAGGACCTGGCGTGCCGGCTGTGGGCGCGCTCCGGCTACTCCCAGTCGAGCGGCGCCTACGGCTTCCGTGACCAGCTACAGGACGTGCTGGCGCTCTGCTACACGCGGCCGGACCTCACGCGCGAGCACCTCCTGCGAGCGGCCGCACGCCAGTTCGTGGAGGGGGACGTCCAGCACTGGTGGAACGCTCCGGGCGGGCAGGGGATCCGGACCCGCTGCTCGGACGATCTGCTCTGGCTCCCCTACGCGACCGCCGAATACGTCAAGGCGACGGGGGACCGCGCGGTCCTCGACGAGCGGGTGCCCTTCCTCGAGGCGCCTGCCGTCCCTCCCGGAGAGCCCGAGGCCTACGGGGTGCCGGCCGTCGCCGGCGAGACGGGCACGCTGTTCGAACACTGCCTGAGGGCCGTCGATCGGGCACTCACCGCCGGCGCGCACGGTCTGCCGTTGATCGGCAGCTGCGACTGGAACGACGGCTTCAGCAACGTCGGCCCCGAGGGTCACGGCGAGAGCATCTTCGTCGGCTGGTTCCTTCACGCCGTCCTGGGAGCGTTGGTCCCCCTCTGCGAGGAGCGCAGGGAGGCGCCCCGCGCGGCGCGCTTCCGCGCCGAGCGAGAGCGTCTGGCGGTGATGCTGGAGCAGAGTTGGGACGGCGAGTGGTACCGGCGCGCCTACTTCGACGACGGCACGCCGCTAGGGTCGTCGCAGAACGACGAAGGGAAGATCGACTCGGTGGCCCAGACCTGGGCGGTGCTGTCGGGCGCCGCGCCGGCCAAGCGTGCCGAGCGCGCCATGGGTGCGGTGCGCGCCCACCTGGTGCGGCGTGGCGCGGGCGTCATCCTGCTGCTGTCGCCGCCCTTCGATCGCACGGCTCTCGAACCGGGATACATCAAGGGCTACATCCCGGGGATCCGCGAGAACGGAGGGCAGTACACGCACGCGGCGGCGTGGGTGGTGCTCGCGCTCACTCGCCTCGGCAGCGGCGACGAAGCGGTCGAGCTCTTCCACATGTTGAATCCCATCAACCACTCGCGAGAAGCGAGCGAGGTCGAGCGCTACATGGCCGAGCCATATGCGGTCGCCGGCGACGTCTACGACCATCCGGCGCACCGCGGCCGCGGCGGCTGGACCTGGTACACCGGTTCGGCCGGCTGGCTCTACCGGGTGGCGCTCGCAGGGATCCTCGGGCTCGAGCGCCGCGGTGCCCACTTCGCGCTGAACCCGTGCATCCCGTCGTCCTGGCCCAGCTGCTCCGTCGCATGGCGCTTCGGGAAGGCGAGTTACACGATCGGCATCGAGAACCCGGAGCAACGCTGTGGCGGCGTGGCGCTGGTGGAGCTCGACGGAGCTCCCGTCGACCCCACGGCGATTCCGTTCGTCGACGACGGGCTCGCCCATCGAGTCCGGGCGGTGCTCGGCACGGTCCGCGACCTGCCGGCGAGCCCCGCCCGCCGCCGGGTCGGCCACGCCAGCGCCCGCAAGCACTGAGACGCGGCTCGGCTTCGGGGCGACATGCCTCCGCGGTTGGCAGGCGAGTCGCCGATCGACGCGACGGGCCAACCTGCTGGCTCCGAGGGCTCAGATGGCGTGCCGCGCCGCGGCAGGCCCGGGCAGCCGGCACGGGCGGCGTGCGCCGTGCGCGCCGAGGGGTCAGCCGACGGCACCCTGGTCGCCGGCAGGCGCGTTGAGGATCCTGTGCACCTGGGCGATGTGCTCGCGATTGTGGGCGTGCAGGAGGATGGCGTAGGCCTTCCAGTCGAAACGCTCGACCCAGGTGACCGGCTGCAGGTGACCCTCCGGATCGGCGCACTTGACCACCATTTGGACCGCTGCGGTGGCGGCGAGGGGAAGGGCGTCGGTGGCTCGCGCGAGCTGGTCGACGATGTTCTCGTGGACCGTCCGGAGCTGCAGGCGCAGGGCCTGCCAGTCGAGGTCGAGCGGGGCGGCGGACTGCAGGCTGGCGGGGATGGCATCGTCGACGGAGTCGCCGGCCAGCAGGTGGGCGAGCTGGCCGACCGCCGGCCGTTCGCTCTCAACGAGGTGGTCCACGACCACCTGGACGGACCAGGCCGAGGTGGCGCGATGCTCGCGCGCCACAGCGCTCGGGATGGTGTCGAGCAGAGCCTCGAGCTCGCGGTAGGTAGCCGCGACGCGCGTGCGAATCGACTCGACGGGCGCGTCGGTGCCACGCAGTCGTGCGTAGGCGAGGGCTCTCTTCTGTTCGGGAAGCAGCGACATGTTGGATCACTCCCTTCGGATGGCCACGGCCCCTGTCGTCCCCTCGCCCACCCCACCCGCCCTCAGGGCAGCCAGAACCCCAGCGTTCCCGACTCGAACCCGTCGCTGAGCAGGTCGCCGCACAGCGGCAGCTGGGCCGCCGTCGCCTGGCTGGTGCCGGGGGCGAAGGAGACGTCGCTCACCACCACGGCGTGATGGTTCGCGTCGGTGACGCGGAAGGTGTACGGCCCGCTGTCGCCGCCGGGAGTCTCCCAGAGGAAGTAGTTGTAGTCGGTGCGCGGCAGGCTCACCCACGAGGGGCCCTGCTGCAGCTCGAGGCTGGCGACGGCGTAGCGGTGGTCGCGCACCTGGGTGGCCACCCACCAGGGGTTGGCGTCGGCGTGGAAGGCGATGGCGAGGTTGCCGACCTCGGGGCAGGCGATGGTCTCCCAGTCGATCGCCACCACGCCCCACACCGGGTCGGCGACGGCGGCGAAGGCGGCGCGGCTGAGGTCGAGGTGGCCGCTGTCGCCGCACCACTGCTCGTTGCCGGCGTAGGGGCAGAGGTCGACGGCCTGCACGATGACCGTGCCGCGCGGGCCGGTGACGCGCAAGCAACGGCCGCAGAACGCGCTGCCGGCGTAGTCGGGCTCATTGACGGCGGCGATGAGCGCGTTCGCCGGGTTGGCGAACGGCAGGCCGCAGGCGCCGATGCCGTTGAAGTCGTAGAAGGTGGCGCGTCCTCCGACCCCGAGCTGGCAGCTGCCGCCGGGGTCGCACGCCGGGTCGCCCGGATGGACGCAAGGGGCGCCGGCGGAGCCGCCACCCACGCAGACGCCGGCTGCCGCGGGCTCGACGATCTTCCCCGGGCAGCTGGTGCCGGCCGCGGCCGGCAGGGCGGAGAGCGCCCCGGCGACCAGCAGCACCCCCGCGCCAGCGCGCCGGCAGCCGCCGCGCCAGCTCATGGCTGGCCGGGCTCCCCGGCGCCGGGGCCACCGTTCGCAAACAGCGCGTCGATCATCGGCTCGAGCTGGGCCCAGAGGGCGGGGCAGGCACGGCCGATGACGTGATTGGTGGCCTTCACCTGCTCGGCAACGACGCCGTTCTCGCGCCAGCTGCGGGCGCCGCCGCGGAGGTTCTGCAGCACCGGCATCATGCGGTCGACGGCGCGCGCGAAGTGGGCCTCGGGAGTCTCCTGGTCCTCGTACTCGCGCCAGCGTGCCAGCAGGCGTTCTCCCTGCTCGGGCGCGAGCAGGCCGAAGATGCGTGCCGCCGCGGCGGCCTCGAGCTCGGCAGTGGCGACGGGGTCGCGAGAGTACACGAAGTGGTCGCCGCAGTCGATCTCGGGAATGTCGTGGACGAGCAGGATCTCCAGCACGCGCTGCAGGTCGACGGGCTGGGCGCTGTGGTGCACCAGCAGCAGCGCCACCACGGCGAGCTGCCAGGAGTGCTCGGCGGAGTTCTCGTAGCGCTCGAGGCCGACCGGCCGTGTCCGCCGCAGCACCGCCTTGAGGCGGTCGAGCTCGACGGCGAAGTCGAGGATGCGCGCCAGGTCGTCTGCGGGGGGAGTCGTCGGCTGCATGGCTATCCCAGCGCCTGCAGGTGGGCGGCGAACACCTCGTTGAACAGCGCCCCCGGACGGCAGCGCCGCAGGTGCTGCACGACGTCGGCCCCGGGCATGCCGAGGCGGTTGAGGATGAGGCCCGCCACCAGCGCCGAACGGTTGAAGCCCATGCCGCAGTGGGAGACCACCTTGTGGCCGGAGCCGACGAGGCGGGCGCCGAGGTCGACGACGGCCTCGAGCTTCACCAGCTCGGGGAGCTCCTCGTCGTAAATCGGGAAGTAGACGTAGAGCATCTGGTTGGGGACCGTCGGCACGCCGATGTCGAGGCCTCCCTCGAGGTCGATCACGGCGTCGATGCCGCGCTCGAGCAGGGGGGCCCAGTCGGCGATCACCGGTGAGATGAACAGGCGGCCAGCCTCATCGACCTGGCACAGGCTCATGGCTTAGATCTAACCACGAGTGGCGCCGCGCGACGCCCGGCGGCCGCCGAGAGCCGCCGCGGCGTACGCCGCGGAGCGCTCAGGACGGTTCCTCCTTGCGCTCCTCGAGCAGCGGCGAGAAGGTGTTGTGTGCGGCGGAGAGCCCGAGCGTGAAGAGCGCCGAGCCGACCCCGAGCAGGGCGTTGAGGTAGGGGGGCGCGGTCAGCGCCAGGCGGATCACCACCGTCGCCACCGCGTACCCCGAGTTGCGCAGGACCACCGGATAGCTCTTGCTGTAGCGCAGCGAGACGAGCACGATGAGCACGTCGCTGAAGATCAGCACCACGAAGTAGGCGGGGAAGAACTCCGGGGCGGGCAGGCCGAGCAGCGTCAGCAACAACGTGTGGCTTCCCATCACCAGGAAGGCGGCGAGGAGGACCAGTGCCACCGTCTTCTTGGCAACGATGAAGCTGTCCTGCTCCTCCTCGTCGGCGGTGATCGGGCGGTGGCGCTGGATGCCGTAGTAGACGCCGACGACGACGAAGACCAGCAGGGCCGCCAGGGCGTCGCCGAGCATGTGCAGCAGCGAGGTCTCGAGCGTCCCCCAACGCAGGGGCTCCTCGAAGTGGGAGAACTCGAGAAACGCTTCGCGCAGGTAGAGCAGCGACAGCAGCTCGAACTGCTTGCCCACCGAGTTGGCGACCGAGTCGGCAAGCGCGAAGACGAGCCCCAGCACCTCGAAGAGGAGCAGCACCGTGAAGGCAAAGTCGACGGCGGCAAAGTGGTTGGTGCTCACCAGCGCGCGCAGCGGCGCCGGCAGCATCCCCCGCCGGTTGAGGTCGATGACGACGAGCGAGGCGAGGAAGCAGGCGGCGATGGCCGTTCCCAGCACGCCCTGGAAGCGGGCGCCGCTCCACACCGCGCGCAGGGCGTCGAAGAGGCGCCCGGGGAGCCGCACCAGAGGTCGCACGGTCCCCTTACGAAGGCCGCGGCGATGGGTGAGCGCGAGGGCGACCCGAGGCCGGGCCGCCGGTCGGGCGGAGTGCCAGCATGTGGGGGATCCTAGCGCCAGCCGGAGAGGGTGGCATCGGGCGGGCCCGGCGCCTCCGCTGCAGGTGGGTCGGCCGCGTCGTAGGATGCCTCACCGTGACCCCCGGCCGGCTCGAGGCGTTCAGCGACGGCGTGATCGCCATCCTCATCACCATCATGGTGCTCGAGCTGCGGGTGCCGCACGGCTGCCGACTGCGGCGGCCCTGCGGCCGCTGCTGCCGACGTTCCTCAGCTACGTGCTGAGCTTCGTCTTCCTCGGCATCTACTGGAACAACCACCACCACATGCTGCACACCGCCGACCGCGTCGACGGCCGGATCCTGTGGGCGAACCTGCACCTGCTGTTCTGGCTGTCGCTGATTCCGTTCGTCACCGGCTGGATGGGCGAGAACCACGCCGCGCCGCTGCCCACCGCGGTCTACGGGGTGGTGCTGCTGTGCGCCGCCATCGCCTACACCATCCTGCAGACGGCGATCATCGCCCGCCAGGGGCCGGCCTCGAAGCTGCGGCAGATGGTCCGGCACGACGTCAAGGGTAAGGTCTCGCTCGTCGCCTACCTGGCGGCCATCCCCCTCGCCTTCGTCGATCGCCGGATCTCGATCGCGCTCTACGTGGTGGTGGCGCTGACGTGGCTGGTGCCCGACCGCCGCATCGAGCGCCGGCTGGAGCAATGAGGCGGCGGCGCCCCGAGCGGCGTCGCCCGGCCGCCGCCGCCCGACCAGCGCCGCCCGACCGGCCGAGCTGCCGAACCTGGGCACGACCTCGGGTCCCAGGGGCTAGGATGGCGCGATGGAGACCCGTCGCATCGGCTCGCTCGAGGTCTCGGCGGTCGGCCTCGGCACCAACAACTTCGGCGGCCGGCTCGACGCCGATGCCACCGCGCGCGTGGTGCACGCCGCGATCGAGGCCGGCGTGCGCTTCATCGACACCGCCGACCTCTACGGTCAGACCCGCAGCGAGGAGTACCTCGGCCGCGCCCTGCGCGGGCGACGCGAGCAGGTGGTGCTCGCCACCAAGTTCGGCTGGAAGCTCGACGAGCACCACCGCGGTGCCCACCCCCACTACGTGCGGCGGGCGGTGGAGGAGAGCCTGCGCCGCCTCGCCACCGACCGCATCGATCTCTACCAGCTGCACAAGCCCGACCCCACCGTCCCCATCGCCGACACGCTCGGCGCGCTCGACGAGCTGGTGAAGGCGGGCAAGGTGCGCGAGATCGGCTGCTCGAACCTCTCCGTCGAGCAGCTGCGCGAGGCGGCGGGTGCGGCCTCCGCGCGGCCGGGGTCGGCCGCCTTCGTGAGCGTGCAGAACGAGTACAGCCTCTTCCACCGCGAGCCCGAGCAGGGGGTGCTCGCCGAGTGCGAGCGCACGGGGCTCGCCTTCCTGCCCTACTTCCCGCTCGCCAGCGGCCTGCTCACCGGCAAGTACCGCCACGGTCAGCCGCCGCCGGCAGGGGCGCGGCTGTCGGCCGGCGGCCGCTTCGGCGCGCTGCTCACCGAGCGCAACCTCGACGTCGTCGAGCGGCTGCTCGCCTTCGCCGTGGAGCGCGGCCACACCATCCTCGAGCTCGCCGTCTCCTGGCTGCTCGCCCACCCGGTCGTCGCCTCGGTGATCGCCGGCGCCACCTCCCCCGAGCAGGTACGGGCCAATGCCGCCGCGGCGGGCTGGCGGCTCACCGCCGGGGACATGGCGGCGGTCGACGGCATCGCTGCCGTCTGATTCGCACCGGGAGCGGCGCCCTGCCCGCCGCTAGACCGATTCGCGCGCCGCCACCCGCAGCATCGCCGCCAGGCTCGCTCGACGTCGTCGTCGGTGGTCGCCCACGAGAGACGCTGATGCGCATGGCGGTGCGGCCCTGCCAGACCGTGCCGCCGCACCAGCAGGTGCCGTCGGCCTGGACGCCGGCGATGACGCGGCGGGTGACCTCCGGCGTGCCGAACGACACCAGCACCTGGTTGAGCACCACCTCGTTGAGCACCTCGTGGCCGGCGGCCGCGAGGCCCTCGGCGAAGCGGCGCGGCGTGGCGGCAGGTGCGCTCGATCATCTCCGCGAGCCCGCGGCGCCCGAGCGAGCGCAGCGCGGCCCAGACCTCGACGCCGCGCGCCCGGCGCGAAAGCTCGGGCGTGAAGTCGGAGGGGTTGCGCGCGCGCCGCCGGCAGATAGGGAGCGCGCAGCCGCCATCGCCGCCGCGCAGCGCCTCGCCGTCGCGCGACGAAGGCGAGGCCGCTGTCGTAGGGGACGTTGAGCCACTTGTGCGCGTCGGTGGCCCAGGAGTCGGCCTCGCCGATGCCGGCAGCGAGGTGGAGCGAGCGCCGGGCGAGGCGGCCGCCCACAGGCCGAAGGCGCCGTCGACGTGCACCCAGGCGCCGGCGTCGCGGGCACGCGGCACCAGCTCGGCGAGCGGGTCGAAGGCGCCGGTGTTGACGTTGCCAGCCTGGAGGCAGACGATCGTCGGCGCACCACGGTGGGGCGGCCGGTCGAGGCGCGGGAAGGCATCGGCCCGCATGCGCCCCTGCCCGTCGGCCGGCACGGCGACCACGCGGTCGCGGCCGAGGCCGAGCACGCCGAGCGCCTTGCTCAGCGTCGGATGGGCCTCCTCGCCGACCACCACGGTGATCGGCGGCGCGCCGAACAGCCCGTCGGCCTCGACGTCCCAGCCCGCCCGCTCGAGCACCGCGTGGCGGGCGGCGGCGAGAGCGGTGAAGTTGGCGACGGTCGCGCCGGTGACGAACCCGGCCGCCGTCCCTGCCGGCAGGCCGAGGAGGTCGACCAGCCAGCCGAGCACGATGCGCTCGAGCTCGGCGGCGGCGGGCGGTGATGTCGCTGCAGCCCGCTGTTCTGGTCCCAGGCGGCGGCCAGCCAGTTGGCGGCCGACGGTCACCGGGAGGGCGCCGCCGATGACGAAGCCGAAGAAACGCCGCCCCGCCATCGCCATGGTGGCGGGGGAGCCGAGCTCGTCGAGCAGCCGTAGCACCTCGGCGGCGGGGGTGGGCTCGGCGGGGAGCGGCACGTCCCAGGTGGCGAGGCCGCGCACGGCGTCGGGGTCCGGTCCGACGCCCCGGCCGTCGAGGCCTGCGAGGTAGCGCTTGGCGCGCGACGCGGCGTCGTCGAGGAGGGTCCCGATGGGCGGATTGCCACGGTCGGTCATGCGCTGCCTTCCGGCTCGGTGGGGGACGATAGCAAGAGAGCCGGTGCGCGTCCCGCTTCTCGGCCGGCCCCGCGCTGCGAGGCTGGGCTCGACGAACCGTGCGGTCGGCGCTCGAGGTCCTGGGATCTCGAGCGCCGCCGCCCAGGCTCCTACGGGCAGGTGGCGAAGGCGTCGGTGTCGGTCACCGCCGGCGCCGGCGGACCGGGGTAGTTGAAGTAGATCTTCTGGGCACCGTGGACGTCGGTGACCTCCAACCGGTAGAAGACGTTGGTGGTGGCCGCCGAGAAGACCCAGTAGCGATCGTTGAGCGTGCAGGCGTTGATCGACTTGACCAGGATCTCCCAGTTGTCGGAGCCGAAGAACCAGAAGATGCCGGAGTTGGGCCCGGCGACGACGACGTGGGCGTTACCGTCAGTGGGCGTGCCGGGGGTCGGGTTGGTGCGGTACTGGGCGGTGATCGAGAAGCGCGAGTTGAGGCACAGCGCGCTGGTGGTGGTCGTGCCGCAGTCGAGGGCCACCGGTGAGGTCAGGAAGCCCACTCCGGTCCCCATCAGGGTGCCGTTGTGCCCACCGACGACGTCGTTGCCGTTGCCGTCGAGCGGCCACACTGCCACCAGGCCTGCCTGCGGTGCGTGGATGCGCACGTTGATCGCCGAGCGGATTTGTGCCGTCGTGCGCGCCACGTTCCAGAGCCTCACCTCGTCGATGGCACCGTTCGGGCTGTGCAGCCAGTTGACGTCGCTGCCGATCTGCAGGTCGCTGCCGCCGCCGGGCAACGGCCCGGTCTCCGCGAAGGTCGCGGCGAGCTCGCCGTTGATGTAATGCCGGCGCTGCGTGCCGGTGAAGACCACGGCGACGTGGGTCCAGACCCCGCGCGGGATGATGCCCCCGTTCTGGACCGACAAGCCGCCCTTGAGATAGGAGCGCAGCGTTGGCTGCCCGCCGATCGTGCACTGACCGAGCCACCAGTTGTGCTGGTACCCGGTGCCGACGATGCTCCGGCAGTCCTCCGCGGTCGTGCTGTTCGAGATGGCGACCCAGGCCTCGACGGTGAGCGCCGCGGAGGGAGTGAGGGCCGCATTGGCGGGGACCTGCACGAACCCGCTGCTGGTGGGGAAGCCGGGAGACGAGGTGAGCCAGGCTCCGAACGGCTGCGCGCGCGCGCCATCGGCGCAGACCGCCACCAGCACGACAGCCAGCAGAGCGACGGGCCACCTACGGCGGGCCGGAACGGTACCTTCCCCGAAGAGAGCTTTTCCCATGTCGACCCCCCTTGGACGTTTGCGGCGATGAGTCTGACCGCGATCTATATCTCCCCGAGAGGAATACCGCAACCGCTCCCGTCACGGCTCCCCTCGCCGCCGGCGCCACGGCGGAGGGGTCGTGAGGGCCGGCGGCCAGGCGCCCTCGCGTGCTACCTCGCGTGCTACGCTCGCTTCCCGCACGTTCCGCCGACTCCCAGCCCCTCTCCGACCGTCACCTGCCCGTGGAGGATCCACCCGGCGATGCTCAGCGAGACCACCACCACCGTGCGCTCCCTGCGGCGCCCCACGCTCGACACTCTCGGCCTCGGCAGCGTCCTCGAGATCTTTCGCGCCGGTCGGTTGCCGGTCTCCGCAGCGGCGGCTGTGGAGGCGGTGTTCGGCCCGCCGCACGCGCGGGGCGCCCTAGTCATCTCAGGGGCCAACGGCATCGTCGGCGCCGGCAAGGCCATGCAGCTCGGCTCGCGCCTGGTGCCGCACGGCGTGACCGTGGTGGCGCTCGACCTCCCTGGCGCCCCCGACGGCATCGGCCGGCAGGTGCCCGGCCTGGTGCGCGCTTTCGGGCGCGACGAGGCCGACCGCATCCTCGCCGGCGTCGTCCGCCTGACGTACGACGGCAAGAGCCTGCCGCCACACCTGGCCGAGCTCCGGCCACGCTTTCTTCTCGAGGCCATCCCCGAGGTGCTCGCGCTCAAGCGGCGGCACTACGCGACGTTCCGCGAGGCGTTCCCCGGCATCGAGATCCGCTCGGTCACCTCCGGCTTCCCCAGCCGCGAGCTCGGCGTGCCGGTTGCCCACCCGGCCTTCCCGCACGAGGTCAACAAGGTGTGGGAGACGGTGGAGTCGGGGCCCTCGTCGGTGCCGCAGCTGCTGTGGGCCCTCGGCCTGCTACCGATGCCGGTGGCCGACGAATGGTCGTTCGTGCTCGACGTCATCTTCTGCGGCCTCACCAACGCCGCCCTGCGCTGGCATCGCGCCTGCAACATGCCGTTCTGGAAGGTCGACAAGCTGGTGCGGCGGATGCTCGGACCCAACCCCTTCCGCGCCCACGACGCGATCGGCGCCAAGGGAGCCAACTTCCTCACCTGGTCGTGCCTGCACCACCTCGCCGAGCGCTACGGCGAGCTGTTCGCGCCGACGCCCGAGCTGATCGAGCGCAAGGACAGCGGCCAGACCTGGTACCCCGCGAACCACTTCCGGCCGCTCGTCGACTGGCAGCTCGCCGCCGGTGAGGAGGAGGAGCTGCGCGCCTACCTGCTCGGCGCCCTGGTGCAGATGACCGCCCTGATGGTGCACGAGGAGCGTGCCCACCTCGCCCACCTCAACCTCATCGGCGAGCTGTGCGCACAGCTCTCGCGCGGCGTCTTGGCGATGGTGCGCCGCCTCGGCGCCGACGAGTCGCGGCGGCTGGTGGAGCGCTATCACCAGCTGCACCCCGCCGCCGCCGGTTCCGCGTGGCACCCGGAGGCGCTCGACAGCGTGGCGACGCCGGAGTGGCAGCAGCTCTACGTCAACGCCGAGCACGACGGCGAGGTCGGGGTCGTCAGCCTCGGGCGCGAGGCGTACAACTGGGACGTCGACGCCGAGCTCGACCGCGCCCTCGACTGGCTGCGCGGCGAGGGGATCGAGCGGGTGATCCTCAGCGCCGACTTCCACCTCGCCACCCAGCTCGTGGGTGCCGATACCGCCGAGTTCTTCCCCGCCCTCGCCGACGAGGCCGAGGGGTTCCGCGTCTCCGCCGCCTGGAGCCGCACCGCCCGGCGCCTGCACGACGACTTTCGCACCTCGGTGGGGTTCCTCCACGGCAAGCGCTGCCTGGGCGGCATGCTCGAGCTGTTCCTCCACTGCCACCACCTGGTGGCGGTGGACGCCGTGAGCCTCGGCTTCCCCGAGGTGACGCTGCCGGTGATCCCCGGCATGGAGGGGTGCCACTGGCCCTTCCGCAAGGCGCGACGCGAGGAGTGGCAGCGGCTGCTCGAGCTGCTTCTGGGCGGCCGGCCGGTGCGTGCCGCGGAGGCCGTGGGCTGGCTGGTGGACGTGGCGGCGCCGCTCGAGGAGGCGCTCGCCGCCGCCTGGGAGCTGGTGCGCGGCGGCGGCACGCCACACGCCGTGAACGAGGGACCGCTGCCCGACCTCGCGGCGGCGTTTGCTCCCGCGGCGGAGAGCGGCGATGGCCGCGACGTCGCCCGCCAGTCGATCCGCGACACCGTCCTCGCCTCCTGCGCCGTGCCGCTAGCCGCCGCCCTCGAGGTGCAGTCGCGGCACTCGGCGGGCTTCATGACCGGTCAGGCCTGCCGCGCCGGCGTCGTCGGTACCGCCCGAGCGAAGGCGCAGGGCTGCAGAGCCTGTGAATCAATCTGCAAGGGGTCGCGCACCAGGGGCTTGGGGCCCGAGCGCTAGGCGCGAGGAGGAGTCGATGCCTTGCCCATCGGCGACGACGAGCAACGACGCGATCGGGCCCCAATCCCCTGGTGCCCTTCGGGTTGGGGGTGGCTTGGGGCCGTCTGCGGCGTTGCGCTCCCTGCGCCGTAGGACAAGGCTACGGCTCGGTCGCGCGCCTTGCATCCGGGCACAAGGCACCCCCAACGCGACCCCTTGCAGATTGATTCACAGGCTCTGAGCCGCGGTCACCGCCGCCGGAAAGAGAAAACCCCGGCGTCAGCCGGGGTTTCCACCTCATTCGTGCCGTCGGGCGCTTGCCCTCGGGCCGATCGAGCTTCGAGCTAGCGCGTCTTGATGCAGGCGCGGTTGGCGTTCGACCACTCGTACTGGTACGAGTAGCCGCCGGTGCCGACGAACGGCGACGGCGACCACGCGCACTTGTCGTCGGCCTCGTTGCCCGAGCGGTCCCACCAGCCGGTCCCCACCGGGTCGGTCACCGCCTCGCGAGTCTCGTGGCAGACGAAGTGCTCCTGGTTCTGCACGTTCGACCAGCCGGAGACCTTGCAGCCGCTGCAACCCGGCCAGGGCTCGATCGAGTACTTGATCGCCGAGGAGCCGCTGCCGATCCAGCCGTGGTAGGCGCAGTAGGCGAGGTGCGGTCCGCCGCAGGAGGTGCTCGAGCCGCTCGAGGAGTACGAGGTGCTGGGGATGACCACCTCGTAGACGGTGCTGGTGTTGTTGCCGCCGTGGCCGGTCAGGTAGGCGCTCACCTCGGACTGGACGACGGAGTCGGTGACGTTGGTGGGCGGCGTCGAGGTGTCGAACCAGTCGGCCTGCGAGCCGTGGAGGTTCGACTGGTGGATGCCGGAGTACTGGGTGATGGTGTTGTACTCACCGGTGGTGCCGAATTGATCGCGGAAGGCCTGCAGCGTCGTCGCATAGGCGTGATCGGCGCCGCCGGTGGCGAAGCTCGGTCCCCAGAAGATGAAGACGAGCTTGGCGTTGGTGATGGTCGGGCCGTTGTGGTACGTCAGCTGCGCGGCGGCCTTGCCCCGTGCCTGGAACACGATCGCCCTGGTGCCCTGGCTGGGCGAGTAGACGACGTGGTCCTGATCCGCCCAGGGACCCTTCTTCGCCTCCAGGTCCGCGGCACTGGCCACGGCAGCGAACAGAACGGCCATCACCAGAATGGAGCCCACACGACTCAGCTTCATCGCTCGGAACCTCCGGAGCTAGGGCCGGGAAGCAGCAACCCTCACCCCGAAGGCTGTCGCTCCACGGCAGGTTGACCGCACCGACGGACTTGTCTGTTTCGGATCGGAAAAACTGGTGGGGGAGGGTAACACAAACTGGGCGCGGTGGCGCAGCCTGGCCGGCATCGACCCCCGCGGCGGCCCTCATTCGCCGAAAAGCGCTTTGTCGTCACGGCGTTGGCGGGCCGCCTGGCGCAACCGACGGACGCGCGCCCGTACCCGGCCACTGAGGGAGTTGACCGGGTTCGAGCGCGGCAGGAAGGGGAAGACTGGCGGCTGGCGGACACCCAGCGAGTCGCGCATCTCGAGCAGGCGGACGTGCCAGGGGGCGAGGACTAGGCCGTCGGCGATGGCCCGCAGCGCCGGTGCCCGCCGTCCGAGCATGAGATAGACGCTCGCCAGGTTGAGGTAGTTCTCGGGCTGTTCCGGCTGCAGCCGGAGGGCGTAGCGGCACAGCTCCATGCCATCGCGCCGACGCCCTTCGCAACGCGCCATGGCGGCGCCGAGGTAGGAGTAGAAGACCCCCGGCAGGTTGCCGCGCCGCTCGGCCAGCTGGGCGACCCGCATCAGCAGGTCGTAGCCCTCGTGCCACTGGTTCTTGCGGCAGGCGAGGATGCCCTGCTTGAACGCGGCGCCGACGTCGAGCTGCTGGGTGCTCATCGAGCGACCTCATCCGCCACCATGGCGTGCCAGCTCCGGGAAGAAGGGGACGACCTGCGAGCAGGGTAGGACCCGCTTCCGGGCTGCCGCCATGAAACGGCGCACACGGCAGCGGGTGGGTCGCTGCGCGCGGATGCGCTCGCAGGGAGGGAGCCTGCGGGCAAGGAGCGCGCGGGGCTCGTGCGCGATGGGCCGGCGCTCCACCGTTCGCGCCGCCCCGCGGCGCTGCGTAAGATCGGCGGGTTGCGCAACGTGAACGCTCCCGCGTGGTGGGTCGGGCCGCTCGTTCGTCGCCTGCTGCCGCTGTGCGCCGTCCTCGCTGCGGCCGCCACCGGCGCGCCGGGCGCGACGCCGGCGGCAGCCCCACCGCTGGCGCCGTCGCCCGAGGAGGCGACACCCCATGGGCCGGGAGCGAGTGGCCTGCCCGCCGGCGGGATGGCCGCCGACACGCCGTCCTTCCTCGCCGCCCGCGGTATTCACGTGAGCGCCGGCGCCGCGCCGGGCTATGTCGCGGACCGCGTCTGCGCCGACTGCCACCAGGACGTCGCCGGCTCCTTCGCCGCCGTCGGGATGGCGCGATCCTTCTTCCGCCCCAGCCACGAGCGCGCCATCGAGGCCTTCGGCGTCCCCTTCGAGCACGCCGCGTCGCACCGCGTCTACCTCATGGAGTGGCGCGGCGACCGGCTGCTGTTCCGTCGCTGGCAGCTGGGCCTCCATGGCGAGCGCGTGAACGAGCTCGAGCTGGAGGTGGACTGGGTGCTGGGCTCGGGAAACCACGCCCGCACCTACCTCTTCCGCTCCCCCTCGGGGGAGCTCTGGCAGCTCCCCGTCGCCTGGTACACGCAGGAGGGGCGCTGGGGGATGGCGCCCGGATTCGACCGCGCCGACCACGAAGGCGTATCGCGGCCGGTGCAGCGCGAGTGCATGCTCTGCCACGACGCCTACCCGGAGCTGCCGGCGGGCGCCGACGCCTACGGCATGCCGCACCGATTTCCCCTGGAGCTGCCGGACGGGGTGGGCTGCCAGCGCTGCCACGGCCCCGGCGCCGAGCACGTGCGGCGCACGCGCGATCCCGCGGTGCCGCTCGCCGCCGCCGCGGCGGCGATCGTCGATCCGGCGCGGCTGCCGCCGGAGCGCCGCCGGGAGGTCTGCTACCAGTGCCACCTGCAGCCCTCGGTGGCGCTGCCGGCGGTGCGCCGCTTCGAGCGCGGCGACCTCGCCTTCCGCCCCGGCGAGACGCTCGCCGCGCACCGTGTCGAGCTCGACCCGGTCGAGGAGGGGCGCCGCCGCGACGAGCGCTTCGAGATCAACCACCACCCCTACCGGTTGGAGCAGAGCCGCTGCTTCCGCGAGAGCAAGGGCGCGCTCTCCTGCCTCACCTGCCACGATCCCCACAGAAAGGTGGCGCCGGCGGAGCGCGCCGCGCACTACCGGGCCGCCTGCCTGGGCTGCCACCAGGTCGAGCAGTGCCCGACGCAGGCGCACGCCACGATGGCCGCTGGTGGCGCGGTCGCCGACTGCACGAGCTGCCACATGCCGCGCCGCCGCACTGACGACGTCGTGCACGTGGTGATGACCGACCACCGCATCCAGCTGCCGCCGGGCGGTGTCGACCTCCTGGCGCCGCGCGCCGAGCGCGACCCCGTGCTCGTCGAGGCGGAGCTCCTGCACCCGGAGGGGACGCCCGCGGGCAAGCTCGGCGAGATCTACCGTGCCATCGGCGTGCTGCGCATTGGTGGCCGTTCGGCCGTCCCCTACCTCGATGGCCTCTTCACCGCCGCGCCGCCGGCAGAGGCCGAGCCCTGGTTGCGCCTGGCGGTGGGGGAGCTGCAGAGTACGCGCTATGCCGCGGCGGAAACGGCGCTGCGTCGCGGGCTCACCCTTCCCGGTGGCGACACGCCGCTCGTCCACGTCTGGCTCGGGCTGGCTCTCGCCGGCGAGGGCCATTCCGAAGAGGCCCTCGACCAGCTGGCCACCGCAGGCAAGGCCGATCCCGAGCTCGTCGAGGCACCCTTCGACCTCGGTCGCCTGCTGCTCGCCCAGGGAAAGCCGGCGGCGGCGGTGCCGGAGCTCGAGCGGGCGCTGGCGCTGCGCCCGACCCTGGCGGCGGGCTGGCTGCGGCTGGGTGAGGCGAGGGAAGCGCTCGGGAATCGCGACGAGGCGGTGAGCGCCTACCGGCGCGCGCTGGCGGTCGAGCCGGCGACCACCGACGCCTACCTGGCGCTCGCCCGCGCGCTGAGGGCGGAGGGCGATCTCGCCGGATCCCGCGCCGCGCTCGACCTCGGCGCGAGGTACGCGCGGCGCCCGCAGGCGCTCGTCGACGCCGCGGCGGCGGGCGGCGGCGGGGGAGGGCCGTGATCGCTGGCCAGCGGCATGGCGGGCGCGGCGGCGGACGGCCAGGGGGGCGTCTGGGCCGCCTGGCGCTCGCCCTGCTCGGCGTGCTCGTCGCCGGCTGCGGTGGCCACGACCGTGCCGCCGCCGTCGCGGCGGTGATGACACCCGACCCGCCGCGAGGGCAGGACCCCGGCGAGGCCGGGGACCCGACGAGCGGCAAGTGGCGGCCGGCCCCGCGATCGGCTCCCGGCGTCGCGTCCTCCAACGACTCCTCCGACGTCTCCGCCGCGCTGCGCACCGTTCCCTACCTGCAAGGCTACCGGCGTGCCGAGGACCGCCCTGTCATCACCGCTCACGACCCGGGGGCGGCCTACCAGGGGCTCAACTTCTATGTCTCCGGTCACGCCGCCGAGGCGGTGCTGATGGACATGGAGGGGAGGACCCTCCACCGCTGGCGCTATCCGCTGCGCCGCCTCTGGCCCGAGCTCGCCGCCCGGCCGGAGATGGCGAAGCTCGAGTACTGGCGTCGCGCCTACGTCTTCCCCGACGGGCGCCTGCTGGGGATCTACGAGGGGCTCGGCCTGGTCGAGCTCACCCCACGCTCGCACGTGCGCTGGAAGTACCGGGGCGGCATCCACCACGACCTGTTCGTGGCCGCCGACGGCACCATCTACGTGCTCGATCGCGACTTCAAGGTGCTGCCGCGCATCAACCCCAAGGAGGGAGTGCTCGAGGACTTCGTCACCATGCTCAGCCCGCGCGGCAAGCTGCTGCGCCGCATCTCCATCCTCGAGGCATTCGAGCGTTCGCCGTGGGCCCACCTGGTGCGCGACATGCCGGAGCGCCGCTGGGACATCTTCCACACCAACACCCTCGAGGTGCTAGACGGGCGCTTCGTGCGCTTGGATCCGGCCTTCCGCGCCGGCAACCTGCTGATCTCGGTGCACCACCTCGACACCATCGCCGTCATCGATCCCGACCGCCAGGCGGTGGTGTGGGCGCGCACCGGCCCCTGGCGCCGGCAGCACCAGCCGACCTTCCTCGACGACGGGCACATCCTGCTGTTCGACAACCTCGGCGCCGGTCCCGACCGCTCCCGGGCCATGGAGATCGACCCGGTGAGCGGCCGCACGGTCTGGCAGTACGGCGGCACTCGCGACGTCGACCTGTTCTCGAAGATGCTCGGCTCGGTGCAGCGGCTGCCCAACGGCAACACCCTGATCACAGAGTCGGAGAACGGCCGCGCCCTCGAGGTGACCCGTGAGGGGCGCACGGTGTGGGAATTCAACAGCCCGCACCGCGCCGGCGCGCACGGCGAGCTGGTGGCGGTGCTCTTCGAGATGGTGCGGCTGCCGCCCGACTTCCCCTTCCGCGGCGTGGCGCCGCAGTGAGCCCGCGGCGATGCGCGGCCGTTTCGGCATCGCGTGGAGATTGGGTCGCCCAGCCACCCCTCGGTGCAGCATCCGGCCCGGTGAAGAGGCTCGACTCCGGGGTCGGAGTCGGGCCTCCCGCGGGGCTGCTCGCCTTCCCCGCCAAGGTGGCGCTCGATGGCGGCGCGGCAGCCGGAGCCACGATTCGCGTCTGGGTGGCCGACACCGATCACCACCGTGTCGTCGAGCTCGAGCGGTGACGGTGGACGGACGCGCGTAGCTCCGCCGGCTGGCACGGGGTCGGGCCAGGAGCCGCGCGTCCGTCCGCACGCCGGGGAGCGGGTCGGTGCCATCCTCAGCGGACCGTGCCGCGAGGATCAGCAGGCGGGGCCGACGGGCCGCGGCTCGGCGCCGAGCTCGGCGAGCCGGCGGATGGCCCGTAGCCGCAGGGCTGCCCCGTCGCGTGCGATCCTCGCCGCGTCGGGCCGCTCGGGCTGCGGCAGGCGGCGATTCAGGGCGTCGATGAGCGCCTGGAGGTAGAAGATGTCGGTGCCGTCGTTCATCGTCGTTTCGACCTACGCCTCTATCTACGCGCGAGGGGGGTGGATCTGTTTCATTGCGAGCGCCGGGGCTCGTTCATTGCGAGCGCCGGGGCTCGCCGGGGGTCGCCGGGCCGCGCGGGGATCGCCGACAACCTCTCGCGGCGCCGGGGGCCGAGCGGCCGGGGGCCGCACCGCCGGGGCTTCCTTTGGCGCTTGATTGCTGGCAGGATTCGCTGGCTGCCTATGGCTGTCTGAACGGCCCCCCGCACCCCCATCCAAACCAACTCTGGATGCGCGCACGCCCATCGAAGGGCGTGCACGGCGGAGGTCCGTTCATGAGCCCAGCTCGTCTCGGCAGCCCTTGCCCTCCCCTCGTCGCGCTCGGCTGGAGCGCGACCCGGGAGGCGGCTTTCGTCTCGTTCGTCGACTCGATCGTTCCCCTCGACCCGCGCCGGCGCGGGCTCGAGCCCGGCCGTGTGATCGGCGGCGCCGGCGAGCAGCTGCGCGTCGGTACCGGGCGCGGCGAGGAGGAGGCGCTGGTTCCCGGTCGCCTGCTCTACCGCGCCTCCTCGCCGCTCGATCTTCCCTGCGTCGGCGACTGGCTGGCGCTGCGGCGTCTCGACGTCGCCGGCGGCCAACCCCTGCTCGTCGAGGCCGTGCTGCCACGCGGCGGCGCCTTCGTGCGGCGGGCCGCCGGCCGCCGCAGTGAGCCGCAGGCGCTCGCCGCCAATGTCGACCTCGCGCTGCTCGTCTCGGCCCTCGACGGTAACTGGAATGCGCGCCGCCTCGAGCGCTGGCTGGCGCTCGCGAGCGATGCCGCGGTGCCGGTCGTGGTGGTGCTCACCAAGGTGGACCTGTGCGCCGACGCCCGCCCGGTGGTGGCCGCGGCGGCGACCCTCGCCGCACTGGCGCCCGTGCATGCCGTCGACGCGCTGGCGGGCGCCGGTGTGGAGGCGCTCGAGGCCTACCTGCAACCGGCGGCCACGCTGGTGCTCCTCGGCTCCTCCGGGGTCGGCAAGTCGACGCTCGCCAACCGCCTCGCTGGCCGCGAGGTGGCGGCGACCGGTGCCGTGGCGGGCGATGGCCGGGGACGCCACACCACGACCCGTCGCGAGCTGCTGTCGCTGCCCTCCGGCGCGCTGCTGCTCGACACGCCCGGGTTGCGCGAGGTGGGCCTGTGGCTGGGGGAGGAGGCGCTCGACGCGGTCTTCCCGGAGATCGAGGCCCTGGCTCGCCGCTGCCGCTATCGCGACTGCCGCCATGGCGACGAGCCGGGCTGCGCCGTGCGGGCGGCGGTGGCGGCGGGTGCGCTCGACCCGGCACGGCTCGCCAGCCTGCGCCAGCTGGTGGCCGAGCGCGACGCGCTGCGCGTGCGCACCGACGCGCACGCGGCGCGGGCGGAGACGCAGCGGGTGCGGGCACTGCACCGCGCGGGGAGGAAGCACAAGCCGCGGCAGCTGTGACCGCCGGGCGCGCACCGGCGGGCCGGCGAGGCGCCGCCCCGGGTAGCGGTCTCCCGAGCGACCTCGTGCCGGGGGGCGCGCCCGGGGTCGGGGGCGAGGGGGTGGGTGGTGAACGCCTTGCGCTCGCGCTGCGCCACCCTTAGGCTCGCTCCATCTCGAAACTGGAGGTGACCGTGGTCGCAAGGCAGCGCAAGGTCGCCGTCGCCGGCGCCCTCCTGGCGGCGGTGGCGGCCGCACCCCTGGCGGCAAGGGACCTCGTCGTCCACGCCGGCACCCTCATCGACGGCGTGTCGCCGACGCCGCGCCAGCAGGTGTCGATCCTCGTCCACGACGACCGCATCACCGCCGTCGAGGCGGGCGTCGTCACCCCCGCCGGCGCGGCAGTGATCGACCTCGCGACGGCCACCGTGCTCCCAGGCTTGATCGACTGCCACGTCCACATCTCGGCGCGACTGCCTGGCCGCGCCAACGCCACCGAGGCGTGGCTCACCCACAGCGACCTCGATCGCGCCCTCGAGGGAGCGAGCTTCGGGCGGGCGATGCTGCTGCAGGGCTTCACCAGCGCCCGCGACGTCGGCGGCGGCGACGAGACCGCGGCGCTGGCGCGCGCCTTCGCGGCCGGCACCCTGCCGGGGCCGCGGCTGTGGGTGTCGCTCGAGCCGCTGGGGCCCACCGGCGGACATGGTGACCCCAGGAACGGCCTCGACCCCGAGCTCGCGCACCCGGGGTGGGAGAACGGCATCGTCGACACGCCCGCCGAGGCGCGGCTCCGCGTACGGGAGCACCGCCGGCGCGGCGCCGACCTCATCAAGATCATGCCCAGCGGCGGCATCGCCTCGACCGGCGACGACCCGCGGTTGCAGCTGATGAGTGACGACGAGATCGCCGCCGTGGTGGAGACCGCGCACGCGCTGGGCCTCAAGGTGGCGGCGCACCTCTACCCGGCGGAGGCGATCCAGCACGCCGTGCGCCTGGGGGTGGACTCCGTCGAGCACGGCTCGTTCGCCGACGCCGAGGCGTTCGCGCTGATGCGCGAGCACGGCACCTACCTGGTGCCGACGCTCACCGTCTACGACCTCTTCCTCGACGTCGCCTGGCACCACCCCGAGCTGTTGACGCCGGGTACGGCGGCGAAGGAGCTCGCCTACGATCCGCTGCCCATCCGCAACCTGCCGCTCGCCTACCGGGCGGGCGTCAAGATCGCCTACGGCACCGACATCGGCGAGGGGGACCACAGCCGCGAGCTCGTGCTGATGGCCCGGGCGGGGATGTCGCCGATGGACGCGATCCTCGCCGCCACCCGCAACGCCGCCGACCTGCTGGGCGCCGCCGACCGCGTCGGCTCGGTACAGCCGGGGCGCTTCGCCGACCTCGTCGCCGTCGCCGGCGACCCGCTGCGGGACGTCACACTGCTCACCCACGTGCGCTTCGTCATGAAGGGGGGCGAGGTCTTCCTGGCCGACGGCGTGCCCCTCGGTCGCTGACGGCGACCATCGCCGCGACGGCGGCAGTCGCGACGGAACGAAACCCTCGGCAGCGCCTTGCGTAATCGGCACCATGCTCGAGATCCAGGGACTCACCAAGCGTTACGGCAACGGCACCGTCGCGCTGTCGGACTTCACCCTCTCGCTCGGCGAGGGCGTGCTCGGCCTGCTCGGCCCCAACGGCGCCGGCAAGACGACCCTGATGTCGATCGTCGCCACCGTGACGCGGCCCACCGCCGGCAGCGTGCTGCTGGAGCGGCGTCGACGCCGTCGCCGACCCGCTCACCGTGCGCCGCGAGCTCGGCTACCTGCCGCAGGACTTCGGCGTCTACGAGCAAGCTGACCGCGCGCGAGTTGCTGCGCTACCTCGGGCGCCTCAAGGGGCTCGGCGGCAAGGCGCTCAAGGGGCGGTCGAAGAGCTGCTCGAGCTCGTCAACCTGCGGCGCCGCCGCGCACCGGCGCCTCGGCGGCTTCTCGGGCGGCATGCGCCAGCGCGTCGGCATCGCCCAGGCGCTGCTCGGCGACCCCAAGCTGCTCATCGTCGACGAGCCCACCGTGGGGCTCGACCCCGAGGAGCGCGTGCGCTTCCGCAACCTGCTCTCCGAGCTCGGGCAGCGGCCGCACCGTCATCCTCTCCACCCACATCGTCTCCGACGTCGAGGCGATCGCCGCGCGCATCGCCGTCATCCGCAGGGGAAGCTGGTCGCGCTGCGCCGCTCCCGAGGAGCTGCTGGCGCACGCCTCGGGGCGCGTCTTCGGCGCCGTGGTGGCGGCCGAGCAGCTGGCAGAGGTGCAGCGCGCGGTGGCGGTCTCCAACCTCACCCGCCGCGCCGACGGCGTGCACGTGCGCTTCGTCGCCGCGAGAGGGGCGTCGCCCCTCTCCGGCTCGGTCGCCGTCGAGCCGACGCTCGAGGACGCCTACCTGCTCACCAACGTCGAGGCCGCGGCTTGAGCGGGGCGATGACGTCGGCGGCCCGGCGAGCGCCGGCGGTGGCCCCGAGGCCGGTGCGCGGCCACGCCCTGCGCGCGCTGCTCGCGCAGGTGGCGACGGAGACGCGCTCGCGGCTGCGCTCGACGGGCACCATCTTCACCATGCTGCTGCTCTTCGCCGTGGCCTTCACCTACGTGCCGCCGCCGGGCGCGCATCGGGTGTCGATCATGTGGCACTCGGGCGGCCACAACTACACCGGCACCTACACCGCGAGCTTCATCGGCGCGGTGGTGGCGATGCTCACCGGCATGCTGCTGCCGCTGGTGGGCTTCTACCTCGTCACCGGCTCGGTGCGGCGCGACCTCGAGCGCCGGGTGTGGCCGATCATCGCCGCCACCCGCACCTCGGCGAGCAGCTACCTGGTGGGCAAGTGGCTCGCCGGCTTCGCTTACCTGCTGGTGCTCGGCGCCCTCGCCCTGCTGCCGGCGGGCTTCCTCTTCCTGCGCTACGGCAGCGGCCCGTTCGCGCCCGGCCAGCTGCTGCTCCCCTGGCTGCTCATCGTGCCGCCGGCGATGGCCTTCACGGCGGCGCTGGCGCTCCTCTTCGACGTCACACCGGGGCTGCGCGGCCGCGGTGGCTACGTGCTCGCCTTCTTCGCCTGGGCCATCCTCATGCTGGTCGTTCCCGGGCAGCTCGCCGGCATCGACGAGAAGCCACGCAACGAGAGGCTGGTGGGCTACGACCCGGCCGGCGCGGTGCTCTTCGACCGCCTCATCGCCCGCTCGGCGACGACGCCCGTCGAGGCGGTGTCGGTCGGCCTCATCTTCACCGACATGAAGCTCGAGCGGGTCCCCTTCGCGCCGCTGCGCATCAGCTCGGAGATGGTGAGGACGCGCCTGGTCTCTGCGGCCTGGACGCTGGCGCCGCTGCTCGCCGCGCTGGCGATCTTCCGGCTCACCGCGGGGCGCGGCGCGCGGCCGCCGCGGCAGCGCCGGCAGCGGCTCGCGCGCGCCACGCCGAGCCCACCGTGGCAGCCGGCGGCGGCACGGACCTTCCATGCGCACGGCGGCAGGCCGGGGCTCGCCCGCGCGATCGTTGCCGAGGCGCTGCTGGTCTGGCAGTCGGCCTCGTGGATCAAGTGGCTGCTGCTGCTCGCCGCGGCGTCGGCGCTGGTGGTGCCCGGCGACGGCGTCATCGGGCCGGTCGCCGTCTTCCTGCTGCTGCTCGCTCCCGTCATCGGCGAGGCGGCGGCCCGCGAGGAGCTCGCCGGCACCGGCGCCACGGTGTTCGCGCAGCCGGGCGTGCCGCGCTCGGCGGTGGCGTGGAAGCTCGCCGCGATCGGCCTCTTCGTGCTGGCGCTGGGGGCGCCGCTGCTGCTGCGCTCGTCCCTGCGCGGTGGCGCCTGCGGCCTGGGGATGCTCCTGGCGCTGCTCTTCGTGGCGGGGGCCGCCACCGGGCTCGGCTGGCTGTCGCGCGGCGGCAAGCTCTTCCTCGGCCTTTTCACCGCGCTCTGGTACCTCGCCATCCAGCACGACTCGCCGCTCGACTTCACCGGCGCCTTCAGCACCCGCCCCGACCTCGCGCGCTGCGCCGCCTTCGCCGCGATCGGCATCGGCACGGCGGTGCTGGCGGCGCTCGTCGAGCGGACGCGCGAGGCGCGGGGCTGACGGTTTCCGGCCGCGGCTAGCGCTGCGAGCCTGGCGCCGGGGCCTCGGTGCTCACTGCAGCCGAGTGGCCAGGAAGGTCCCCAGCGCCAGCACGCGCTCCTTGCGGTCCCCCTTGGCCTCGAAGGCGAGGTCGGGCGCCACCTGCACGTGGAGGTCCCAGGAGTCTTCGGGCATGGCGTGCTCGATCCAGGCGCCCTGGCCCAGCCCGGCGACGTCCTCCGTCTCGCCGCCGGCGAGCTGGCGCGAGAAGTGGAGAGCCGGCTTGCCGGCCCACACATAGAAGAAGCCGCTGTGGCCGTCGCCGAAGTCGAAGTCGTAGTCGCACTCGGCGCCCATCGAGTGGACGCTGCGCGCGGGGTTGCGCACCTTGGCGCCCAGGGCCGCGGCGGCATCGGCGTCGGGCGCCAGGGAGCAGATGTCGACGACGCGCTCCGGGGCCGCCGCGGCAGCGGTGGCGGCGCCGGCGCCGGGAGCGGCGGGAGGTGACGAGCCGTCGCCGCCCTTGCCGCAGGCGCACAGCGCCAGCAGCACGACCGAGGTCCAGATGAGCTCTCTCGCGGTCATCGCCAACCTCCTTTCAGGCCGATCTCGGGCACGTCGTCGAGGTTGCCACCGCCCCGCGCGCGGGCGGCCGCCGGGTTGGACCCGGGCCACGTTAGCATCCGCCGGGCGGCGGATCGGGCAGCGCCGCCTCGGCTAGGGTGGGGCGCCGTCGCGCCGCCTCTGTGATAGGTCTGCTGCCTGCGAACGCACAGCGAGGAGGAAACGCCATGGAGCTCGAAAACGCCAAGGCCCTCGTCACCGGGGGCAGCGAAGGGATCGGGCGCGGCATCGCCGAGGCACTGGTGGCGAAGGGGTGCGACGTCGTCATCACCGGTCGCCACGCGGCGACCCTGGAGAAGGCCGCGGCGGAGATCGGCTGCGGTCATATAGCCGGCGACGTCGGCGTCGAGGCCGACGCCGTGCGCACGGTCGAGGAATTCGTGCGCCGGCACGGGCGCCTCGACATCCTCGTCAACAACGCCGGCTTCGGGCGCTTCGCGCCGCTGGTCGAGATGTCGCTCGCCGATCTCGAGGCGGTCTATCGCACCAACGTCTTCGGGGCCTTCCTGATGGCGCGCGAGGCGGCGAAGCAGTTCATCCGCCAGGGCTCGGGGAACCTCGTCAACATCGCCTCCACCTCCGGCACCAAGGGGGGTAAGGGCGGCACGGCATACGCCTCCTCCAAGTTCGCTCTCAGAGGCATGACCGAGTGCTGGCGAGACGAGCTGCGGCGCCACGACGTGCGGGTGATGCTGGTCAACCCCAGCGAGGTGCTGACCGGCTTCTTCGCCAAGGTGGGCGGCAAGCAGGAGCCGTCGCCGAAGAAGCTACGGCCGCGCGAGATCGCCGACGCCATCGTCGGCATCCTCGAGGTCGACGACCGCGGCTTCGTGCCCGAGCTGGCGGTGTTCGCCACCAACCCGTTCTGAGCCGGCTGCACTAAGCTCGGCAGCAACCATGGCCGAGCCTGCCGACGCCCTCGACCCCAGCGCGCTGGTCAACCTCGCCGACTTCGAGACGGCGGCGCGGGCGCGGCTGCCCAAGCTCGCCTACGACTACTACGCGAGCGGCTCTTACGACGAGCTCACGCTCGCCGACAACCAGGCGGCGTTCCGCCGACTGCGGCTGACCTATCGGGTCCTGCGCGACCTCAGCGCGCGCACGCTCGAGACCACCGTGCTCGGGCAGCCGGTGTCGATGCCGGTGCTGGTGGCGCCCACCGCGTTCCACCGCCTCGCCCACGAGGAGGGGGAGGTGGCGACGGCGCGCGCCGCCGCGGCGGCCGGCACGGTGATGACGCTCAGCACGCTCTCCACCTGCTCGCTCGAGTCGGTGTGTGCGGCGGGGGGCACGGTGTGGTTCCAGCTCTACGTCTACCGCGACCGCGGCGCCACCCGCGCCCTCGTCGAGCGCGCCGAAGCCGCCGGCTGCCGGGCGCTGGTGCTCACCGTCGACGCGCAGGTGTGGGGTCGGCGCGAGCGCGACGTGCGCAACCGCTTCCACCTGCCGCCCGGGCTCGAGTGCGCCAACCTCGGCGGCACGGCGATGGCGCAGGTGACGGCGGTGGGCCAGGGCTCCGGGCTTTCCGCCTACGTGGCCTCGCTCTTCGACCTCTCCCTCTCCTGGCGCGACCTCGACTGGCTGGCCTCGCTCACCCGGCTGCCGGTGGTGGTCAAGGGGATCGTCCACGCCGACGACGCCCGTCTCGCCGCCGAGCACGGTGCGGCGGCGGTGGTGGTGTCCAACCACGGTGGCCGGCAGCTCGACACCGCGGTGGCCACCATCGACGCGCTGCCGGCCGTCGCCGCCGCCGCCGAAGGGCGGCTCGAGCTGCTGCTCGACGGCGGCATCCGGCGCGGCAGCGACGTGGTCAAGGCGCTCGCCCTCGGCGCCCGCGCGGTGGGGGTGGGGAGACCGGTGCTGTGGGCGCTCGCGGTCGGTGGGCAGGCGGGAGTCGAGCTGGCCCTGGCGCGCCTGCGCGACGAGCTCGACGTGGCGCTGGCGCTCTGTGGCTGCCGTTCGCCCGACGAGGTGGGGCCGGAGCTCATCTTCCGCCAGCGCGGCTGAGCGGCGGCTCAGCGCAGCACGCAGCTCGGTCCGGGGTCGACCGGCGGGCGAGGGGTCTCGTCGTCGACGAAGATGCCGCGGTAGCGCGAGCCCACCACCGTCTCGCCGTCGCGGCTCCAGGCGATCGACGTGTACTCGGGGTAGCCACCTACCACCGAGCCATAGGGGAGCTCCTCGATGCGCTTCCAGCGCATCTTGCGGCCGTCCGACCTCCCTTCATAGAGCCCAGCGAAGTCGGCCACCAGCACGCGCTCGGGGTCGTCGGGGTCCTCGGCGACGAAGTAGGCGCGCAGGTTTCCCTTGGGGCCGCCGACGCCGCGCGCGCAGAAGGCGCCGTCGCGGAACTTGCCCCAGCTCACGTCCGCCTGGTCGCGGCTGACGTCGTCGCCCAGCCGGTCGAGGTAGTAGACGCCGTTGCAGGTGCTGATCATGAAGCGGGCGCCGATCTCGATGTTGTAGACGGTGGAGTCGTCGAGCACGCGGCCACGGGCGTCCCCCTCCATCGCCTGCCACTTGCCGGCCGTGCCCGCGGCCTCGCTGGCGAGGAAGCGGTAGAGCTGCGATCCGGTGCCGAAGTAGACGGTGCCCGGATCGGTGGGATCGAAGGCGATCGAGGTCACGTGGTCGATGCGGTAGGGATTGCGGCTGGTCAGCGCGGCGGTGAAGCGCGAGAAGGCGAGGTCGTTCCAGGTGGCGCCGCCGTCGGTGGAGAGGAAGCTGGTGCCGTTGCCGCCGGCGGCGATGTGCCGCGGCGCGCCGGCCGCGATGGCGACCGCCGAGAAGGGCAGGTGGGCGAGGGCGGTGGTGAAGGTGCGGCCGCGGTCGGCGGAGAGCAGGACGCCGGAGTCGCTGGCGATTGCCAGCAGCCCGTCGCGGTAGTCGAGGCCGCGCAGCAGGAAGCCGCGGTCGGCGTTGAGGCCGCCGAGGAAGAGGTGCCGGTAGTGCCAGCTGCGCCCACCGTCGGCGGAGACCAGCAGACCCGGTAACGGCAGGTTGACGGTGGCGTAGAGTCGCGCGCCGTCCCCCGCCGCCATCGCCCACACCGCCGGCGCTGTCGCTCCCAGCCGGGCGCCGATGGCACCGGCGTCGCAGGCAGGCTCGGCCGCCTTGGTGAACTGGCGGCTGACGTCCTCGCCGTGGGCCGCCTGGTAGGCCACCCAGGCGTCGATGTCGCGGTTGCGCTCGCGTACCTCGGCGCGACGCTGGTGGCAGCGGCCGACGAGCTCCTCGAGGTTGTCCACCTTCGGCTCGATGCGGGCCGGGCGCCAGGCTCGCGCTGCGGCGCCGCCACCGAGCACCAGCAGGGTGAGTACGACGGCCACGGCCGGCGCCAACCGGCGATCGTCCAGCCGCCCGTCGGAGCGGCGCGGGCACGCGCCACCGTCGCTCCTCACCATGCCGTCAAGCCCTCCCTCCAGTGCGCGCGGCGGAGCCTAGCACCGGCAGGCGCAGGGACGGGAGGCGGCGCGCCGGCCGCGGCGCTCAGCGCTCGACGGCGGCGGGGAGCGGCTCGAGCCACCCCCAGGCATCTTCGGTGGTGCCGTCGAAGAGCCCGAAGAAGGCCCGTTGGAGGCGTTTCGTTACCGGTCCGCAGACCCCTTTGCCCACCTTCATGCCGTCCACCGAGCGCACCGGCGTCACCTCCGCCGCGGTGCCGCAGAGGAACACTTCGTCGGCCCAGTAGAGCGCCTCGCGCGGCAGCAGCTCCTCGCGCACGGTGTAGCCGAGGTGGCGCGCCAGGGTGATCATGGTGTCGCGGGTGATGCCGGGCAGCAGCGCCGAGGCGACGAGCGGCGTGTGCACGACCCCGTCGCGCACCAGGAAGAGGTTCTCGGCCGCCCCCTCGCTCAGGTAGCCGAGGGCGTCGAGCGCCACCGCCTCGGCGTAGCCATGCCGCCGCGCCTCGTGGATCATCAGCTGGCTGCTGAGGTAGTTGCCGCCCGCCTTGGCCATCGCCGGCAGGGTGTCGGGTGCCACGCGTCGCCAGGAGGAGACGCCGACGTCGACGCCGCGCTCGATCGACTCGGCGCCGAGAAACGAGCCCCAGCGAAAGGCGGCGACCGCCACCTCGACCGGGCACTTGTCGACGGCCCCGACGCCGAGCGAGCCGAAGCCACGGTAGACGAGCGGGCGGACGTAGGCGGCCATGAGCCCGTTCTCGCGTAGCACCTCCCAGCAGGCGGCGCGCAGCTCCGGCTCGTCGTGGGGCATCTCCAGGTGGTAGATGCGCGCCGAGTCGAAGAGGCGACGAAGATGCGCGGCGAGGCGGAAGATCACCGTCCCCTGCGTCGTGGTCTCGTAAGCGCGGATCCCCTCGAACACCGAGGAGCCGTAGTGGAGCGCGTGGGCGAGCACGTGCACTGTGGCGTCCTGCCAGGGCACGAGCTTGCCGCGGTGCCAGATGAAGGCGCTGGGTTCCATGGCCTCGACTCTAACGCGGTGGGGGCGCCGCGGGGAGCCACCCGAAGGCGCTGGTGTGACCCGCGGACATCGGCGGGTCGAGGTGATCGACTGGCGAAGGAGAGACGAATCCGGGTGTCGTCGGAGGGCGACGTGTCGCCGGGCGTGCGCACGGTCATGCTCCGTGGCCGCCGCTGGCGCGCTTGACCAGCGCCTTGGCTCGCGCGCTGGTGGCCGATGGCTGCACCATGGCGCGCTCCTGGGCGCCGAGGCGAGCACCCCTGGCGACCAACAGCTCGGCGGCGTCGAGCTTTCCCATCACCAGCGCCATGCCCAGCGGCGTCAACCCCGAGCCGTTGCGGACGTCGAGCTTGGCGCCACCGTCGACGAGCACGGTGACGATCCGGGGCCCGCACATCTGCGTCGCGCTGGTGAGCACGGTGTTGCCGTTGTCGTCGGTGATGCCGAGGTCGGCCCCGGCGGCGACGAGGTGGCGCACGGTGTCGACCAGCCAGTCGGTCTCCTCGCCCTGCGTGCTGCAACCGACGAAGGTGGCGAGGTAGAGCGGCGTCTGGGTGAGGTCGCGGACGCCGGTGTCGGGGGCGACGCCGGCGTCGAGCAGCGCCGCCACGATGTCGGCGTTGCCGTCGCGAGCGGCGATGCGCAGCGCCTCGGTGGTGACGCCGACCCCGAGCTCGTCGAGGCGGGCGATGGCGGCGCGGGCGCGCTCGGGGTCGACCCGGCGCGAGGTGGCGCCCTCGTCCTCGGCAGGCAGGGTGGCGATGTAGCCGCGCAGGATCTCGCCGCGGCTGCGCACGAAGGCGTCGGGATCGGCCTCGGCGATGGCTGCAGCCTGCTCGAGCACCGCGCGAGGCACCGTCATGCCGCGCAGGGCGGAGAGGGCATCACCTTGCAGGAAGGGGTCGTTACCGTCACGAGCCAACTCGAGCAAAAGGGGAGGAGCCTCCTCGGCGAGGTAGCTCTTGACGCTGTTCGGGCTCTCGCCGCGGGCGTCGCCGAGCTCGCCGATGGCGTCGACCAGCTCGCGTCGCTCGTCGGTGGTGCGGGCGTGGCGCAGGGCGTCGAGGATGGGCGCGAGGTCGCGTGCCGGCACCACGTGGCCGGCGGCGATGGCGCGCTGGGCCCGCGTCACGGCGGTGGGCTTGGCGCGCGCCGGGCGCGCGGCGCCCGCGGCGAGCAGCAGGACGACCAGCGCGGAGACGCTGACTGCCGGGTGCCGCATCGGCTCCTCCTCAATCCCCGGCGGGAACCTCTCCCGGCACCACCTCGTCGACGTAGCACCAGATCCACGACTCTCCCGGCTCGATCGACCGCACCAGCGGGTGATCGCTGTGGTGGAAGTGCTTGGTCGCGTGCCGGTTTGGCGAGGAGTCGCAGCAGCCGACGTGGCCGCAGGCGAGGCACAGCCGCAGGTGCACCCAGCTGTCGCCGGTGAGCACGCACTCCTCGCAGTAGTCCTTGTCGGTGTGGGTGACGCGGATGGAGTCGAGGTGGGAACAGGCTTCGGCCATGCTGCCCTCCGCTCGCCAGGGATCGCCGTCGGCGTACCGGCCCAGCTACTCTGTCAGCCTGGCGCGGTGTGGGCAACGGGGAGGGTGTGGAGGGGGGCCGGCGACCCCCCTCCGGGCCAGGTCCTAGCCACGCGGCTTCGGCTTGGTCGACGTGCAGACCATGCCGACGGCCTGGTAGATGCCCTTGTTTTCCGG
Organism: Thermoanaerobaculia bacterium; assembly: GCA_963837455.1. GTDB lineage: Bacteria > Acidobacteriota > Thermoanaerobaculia > Multivoradales > JAIOJS01 > DASYQD01. The sequence continues at coordinate 323,086 of CAWINM010000002.1, forward strand.
GTAGTAGGCGCCGGTGATGGTGAGATCGGTGGTGGCGCCGGCGTAGTTGCCGGTACCGTCGGAAGCGAGCACCGAGAACTTGCGCTGCCAGGAGCCGTCGGCGTCCGGCTTGCTCTCGCTGTACACCCAGAGATCCAGCTCACCCTGGTCGGTGAGGATGACGAGGTTGGGCTTGGTCGTCTTGGGGCTCACCGGCGGCGCCTCGTCGTCGTAGGCGAGGTAGACGACGCCATTGAGGGTGCCGGTCAGTTTCCCCACCTCGAATCCCTGGTTCTTGCCGGTGTCGGCGCCCGCCTCGGCGATCCAGGTGGTGTCGATGGTCGCCAGCACCCCGCTGCAGCCGCTGGGGCCGGTGGGAGTGCTCCTGGCAGCGAGCGGGGCGGTGGCGAGGCCGGCGATCAGCAAGGCGGCGATGGCGGTGTGACTCGAGCGCATGTCGGATCCCTCCTGGTTGGCATCGGCAGCCGCTGAGAGCGGTTGATTCCGTGTCTCCGATCTGCCGTTCCCAGGTCGCTATCGCACGGCCCCTGCCAGCCGGAGCGAGGGTGGCCGAGGTCACGAACTTGAAAAGCTAGCGTCTTTGTTTTCAAGATATTGTGAAGATCTGCGAGAGATGGAGAACGCGCCGTGGGAGGGCTGGTGGTCTAGATCCCGGACGCGGACGTCCGTGTCCCGCCCGCGCCGGGAGCGCGTGCCCGCTGTCTGGAGCGGGGCGCCCGCAGCAGATCCCCCGGCGTGCGGGCGCGCCTCGGGCTCGCCGGCGAGCGGTCAGCCCTTCACGGTCCAGCCGCGGGCGGCGAGCAGCGACCGCAACAGCTCGCGGCGGTCGCCCTGGATCTCGACCCGCCCCAGGGCCACCGTGCCGCCGCTACCGCAGGCGCGCTTGAGCTCGCTGGCGAGACCGGCGAGGAAGGGCTGGCTGTTGGGCAGCCCGTCGATGACCGTCACCGTCTTGCCGCCGCGGTGAGCCCGCTCGATGGCGAGCCGGGCCACGATCCGCTCCGGCACCGGCTCGTCGAGGTTGGCGGCGCAACGGCAGTGTGCGACCGGCCAGCCGCAGCGCGCGCAGAGGCGCCCGCGCTCGGTCGAGTAAACGCTCCTGCCACGCATTCGTTCCGCCATTGGCAGCCTACGGTAGCCCACTCCGGCGCGACGCGGCCAGGGGCTGTGCCATGCTCGCCCGGTGACTGCCGACGCCCCCCGTCTGCTCGCCTTCGAGCGCCGTCGCCTGCTGGTCCGCGACGACGGCGGGCGGCTGGCGCCGGCCGCCGTGACGCCGGACGCGCTCGCCGCGGAGGGCATCGTGCAGTTTCCGCTGGCGCTTCCCGAGGCGCCCGAGCTGGGAGTGGCCGACCTCCCCGCCGGCACGCCGCTGCCCGCCGGCACCTCGCTGCGCGAGATCCGCAGTCTGCTGGCGGTGTGGTCCGCCGCCGAGGCACGCCTCGCGCTGCGCGCCCTGCACGTCGTCGAGTGGGGCCGCACCCACCGCTTCTGCGGCCGCTGCGGGACGCGCACCGAGGAGAGCGCCGGGGAGCTGGCGCGCCGCTGCCCGCAGTGCGGCCACACCAGCTTCCCCCGCATCTCGCCGGCGGTCATCGTCCTCGTCTGCCGGGGCGACCGTGTGCTGCTCGGCCGCGGCAACCACCTGCCGCCGGGGCTCTACAGCACCCTTGCCGGCTTCGTCGAGCCCGGCGAGACCCTGGAGGAGGCGGTGCGGCGAGAGATCCGCGAAGAGGTCGGCATCGAGCTCGCCGACGTCCGCTACTTCGGCAGCCAGCCCTGGCCGTTCCCCGACTCGCTGATGATCGGCTTCACCGCCGAGCATGCCGGCGGCGAGCTGCGGATCGACACCGCCGAGCTCGCCGAGGCCCACTGGTGCGCGCTCGACGAGCTGCCGCCGGTGCCGCCGACGTTCAGCATCGCTCGCACCCTCATCGACGCCTGGGTGCGGGAGCGCGGCGGCGACCCTTCGCGGCTGATCACCTGGCCGGGCTGAGAGCCTGTGAATCAATCTGCAAGGGGTCGCGCACCAGGGGCTTGGGGCCCGAGCGCTAGGCGCGAGGAGGAGTCGATGCCTTGCCCATCGGCGACGACGAGCAACGACGCGATCGGGCCCCAATCCCCTGGTGCCCTTCGGGTTGGGGGTGGCTTGGGGCCGTCTGCGGCGTTGCGCTCCCTGCGCCGTAGGACAAGGCTACGGCTCGGTCGCGCGCCTTGCACCCGGCCCCAGGGCACCCCCAACGCGACCCCTTGCAGATTGATTCACAGGCTCTGAGGCGCCGGGCACCTGCTCAGGGGGGACATGACCGCAGGGAGCTCGCGCTGGCGGTATGACCTCCGAAGACCACTGTGGCGGAGGCCGGCTCGGCCCAGGGCATCGAAACGGTGACCAGTGCCGTGCCGCTGGCGCCGTCTGCAGCGAGGCAGGCGCTAGCCACACCCTGCCTGTCGGTGACCGGCCCACGTGGTGTCAGTCGCCCCAGGCTGGACTCGATCGCCGGGCGGAGGTTGTCTACCGAGTCCGAGGGATCGAGCGCGGTCACTTGCAGTACGACCGTTGCGCTGCCGCCACTGCCGATGCGCGATGGGCTGGTGTGCACCTGCAGGTCGTAGCGCGGGCGCAAGGTCACCTGGGTGGAGGTGGTGATTCCAGCCACGCTGGCGGTGACGGTGGCGGTCCCGAACTCGATTCCGATCGCGGTCCCGATCGCGAACCTGGGTTGCAGCGTGGTCTGGGCAATACCCTGCGTGTCGCACAACAATGCGGTGCTGCCGAGAGTGCCGCGGTCGGTGGTCAAGTTGACGGCGGTGCCCGCTGGCACCGGCTTGCCCCCGGTCCCGAACGCCTGCACCGTGATGATGGCGACCTGCAAGCCGGCGATGATGCTCGCCGGATCGGCAGCCAGATGCACGCTGCTGCCGAGGCCGGGGTGCGATTCGGTGGGCGAGCTACCGGACCGGCCACCGCAGGCCACGCATGGCAAGGCGGTGGCCAGGAGCAGGAGAGCTGCCCGCGAGCGCAGCGAGACCGTGTCTCGGGTGTGGGCAGCGGGGTCGACGTCAGAGGCCGTCACGGCTTCATTGTAGAGCCCCCGGTTGGGGCCTGCCGTAACTCAGAAGCGCCAGGTCAGCCCGAGCGAGGCCGTCCGGTGCAGTCCGAGCAGGTCGATCCGCCGACTCTCCGCCGGCTGTCCGAGCAGCGCGGTGTACTCGAAGCCGCCCACGGCGGCGACGTTGTCGTGGTCGGTGAGGTTGAGCAGCGCCACCTCGAGCTCCATCGACCCGAGGCGCAGGGGAACGTCGAGCGTCGCCCCCAGGTCGAGCCGCCAGGAGGGGGGCAGCTGCCCCGCGTTGCGCGGCCCGGCAGCGACCGTGACGACGGTGTGCTGTTGCTCGTCGAGCTGGGCGGTGGCGACTTCCGGCGTGTACGGCCACCCGGACCCGTAGAGACCGCGCAGCCGGAACGCCACCAGCGGGTACGGCCGCCAGGCAAGGTAGCCGTCCAACGCGTGCCGCTGGTCCCAGTCGCGCCGCACGTCCTCGCCAGCGAGCCGCTCGGTGGCCCGCGACCAGGTGTAGGAGAGCAGTCCGTCGAGGGTAGAAGCGAGGCGCGCGCTCGCCAGCAGCTCGACGCCCTCGAGGTGGGCGGCGGTCGGCTGCACCACGACCCCGGCGGCGCTCCCGCCGGCGAGCGGGAGGGGCGCCCCGAGCTCCGGCTCCAGCCGTGGCCAGAGCTGACTCGCTCGCGTCCGGTAGCCAGCCACCTGGAGCTCGGTGCGGGCCCAGCGGCGGTCGTACGCGAGCGCCAGCTGGTCGGCGATCTCGGGCGGTTGGGGCTGGCGCAGGCCGGCTTCGAGGCGCGTCTGGTAGAGACGCTGCGACTGCGCGAAGCGGCCCGCGCCGAGGCTCAGGGCGCCGCCGGCCAGCGGCCACACCAGGTTGAGGCGCGGGGTGACGGTCGTCCCCGCCCAGGATTGGCGCTGCACCCGCAGGCCGGCCTCCAGCGAGCGGCCGGCGCCGAGGTCGAGGAGGTCGGTGAGATAGGCCTCCAGGGCGACGCCCCGGTTCCCCAGCGGGGGCAGCAGGGCGGGGCCCCCTTCGCCGGCCGGGGTCGCTGCCTCGGCGGCCGCGGCTGTCTCGGCGCGCACCAGCAGCGCAGCGCTGGGCGCGATCCTGGCGGCCCGATAGCTCCAGTCTTGGGCCAGCTCCGCACGCGTGAAGCCGGTGTGCCGCTGGCGGTGGAGGAGCGGCCCCTCGCTGCCGCGCGCGGTGAGCACCTCGAGGTCCGCCTGACCGCGACCGTAGACCATCCGGGTGCGGCCCGACAGCCGCGCGGTCCAGGGCGCGTCGAAGCTCAGCCAGGCGTTGGCGCGATCGTCGTTCTGGCCGATCGTCTGCTGGGTGGTCGCGGCCAGCCATTCGCGATCGCCTGCGTAGTACGCGTTGGCGTTGAGGGTGCCACCCGCACCGACATCGCGCGAGAGCCGCGCGAAGACGTCGAGGTAGCGCGGTCGCAACCCCTCGTAGACGGTGGCGTGCGTGTCGATGCCGTCCCGAAGCCGGCCGTTGCGGGCGGCCAGTAGCCAGCCATCGCGCTCGCCCAGCCGGCCCGAGCTGAGCAGTCGCTCGCCGAGGCTGCCCACGCCCACCTCGGTGCGCGGCTCGAGGCGCGTGGTCGGCACCAGGTTGAGAATGCCGCCGAGGCTGCCCTCGAAGCGCGCCGGATAGCCGCCCGCGAGCAGGTCCATGCGCTCGATCGACTGCGAGTCGACGATGCCCAGCAGACTCTGCAGGCCGCGCAATCGCGGCGCCGCCTCGACGTCGACGCCGTCGAGGAGAACTTCCATCTCACCCGAGCCGGCACCGCGCGCGTATGCGGGCGCCATGACGTCGGCTCCCGTGGTGCCGGGGAGCATGCCGAGCGCGTCTGCGAGAGCGGTGCTGGCGGTGAGCTGGGGCATCGACTCCTGGGCGAACGTGCGAGCGCCGGTCCTGGCGTCGGTGAGGCGGGGTGTCGAGCTCTCGACGGTGATCGACTCCGCCGCGACGTACGCCCGACTCCCTTCCGGGGCCGCCGCAGTGGTGGCGCGACGCACGACGAGCCAGCGCCGGCCAAGGGCGGGCTCGATGTCGAGCCCGTGCGGGGCCAGCAGCTCCCGCAGCACGTGCTCCGGCGTGCCGTCGCTCGGCGTCGCGACGACGCGCAACGACGGCGGCACGAGCGCGCTGCTGAACACCACACGCACGCCTTCGCGCTGAAGCATGCGGAGCGCCCGCTGAAGCGGGATGCCGGGTTCGATGCGCGGCAACGACTGGGCAGCTGTGGGCCACAGCAGGAGCGCCGCGCCGGTGGCGAGCAGGGGGAGCCAGGACCGCCGGCGTGCGGGGGCGGCGGATCTCACGGTAGACGATCGATCACCAGGCGACCCTCGACGAAGCGCCCCTCGAGCCCGCAGGTGGGGAGGGCGACCGCCAACGCGCTCACCGGGTCGAGCCCCTCCAGCGGGCCATGGAGGACGGCGCTGCGAGCCATGACGGAGTCCTCCTCGTGGACGTAGGTTATCTCCGAGCCCGTCTCCCGGCTGACCCAGGCGAGCAGCTCCGCCAGCGTGGCGTCGCCCAGCGGCGGGCGCGGCGCGGCGCGCGCTGCCCACTCCCAGCCCGGGCCGGTGCTCGCGGTGGGCCGAACGGTGGCGGCCACGAGCGGTTCTGCAAGCAGCTCGTGGCTCGCCTCGACGCGACGCGTCCCACCGTTCGCCGCCCGGAACTCGATCGCTCCCTCGCGCACCCGGATGCGCACCGCCTTGCCTTCGGCCCGCACCTCGAACTGAGTGCCCAGCTCGCGGAAGGTCCCGGCCGCGGTGAGCACCTCGAAGCCACCGGCGTGGGCGCCCCCGGGTGGCGTGTCGAGGTACACGGCGCCGCGCTCGAGCTCGATGCGCCGGCCGGGCAGGAGGCGCAGGCGGGTGGCGGCATCGAGGCGAATCGACGTGGCGCCGGCGCGCAGCGCGACGAGCGCCTGCGGCGAGGTTTCGACGGCGTCACCCGACGTCACCTCCGTCCCGGCCGCCGCCGTGCGACTTCCTACACGAAGCAGCGGCGACGGGGCGCCGGGAGCCCCCGGCGGCAGGAGGGGCACGATCAGCTCGATGGAGGCGACGGGCCCGCCGGGGAACCCGGAGGGGGTTGGAGCCGGCAGCCACAGGGTGCCCGCCAGCACGAGCAGACCGCCGAGGGCGGCTGCCAGCGCGGCGGCCTGGACCCGGCGCCGCCGGCGCCGCGCCACGATGACCGACCGCCAGTGGGCCCGAACCCGTTCGCCAGCCACTCCCTCCCCGGGCCAGGTGCCGCTCGTGATCCGCAGCAAGATCCTCACGGTCGGGTCCTCCTGGTCGCCGGGCGCGGAGGCCTCGAACCGCTCGCCTGGTGTGGGGTGCTCGCCGGTCATCGTGCCCTTCCTTCCGGCCCCACGCCAGGCAGTGGTGCGAGGCCCGTCGCCATGTTGCCGAAGCTGTCCCGGAAGGCCTGGCGGGCGCGTGCGAGCAGAGACTCGGCGGCCTTCGCGGTCAGCTGCAGCCGCGCACCGATCTCCAACACCGAGAGCCCCTGCTCGTACTTCCAGGAGAGCGCGTCGGCATAGTGCCGCGGCAGCGCGCCCAGGGTCGCATGGACGTGGCGCGCCACCTCGCGCCGGCCGAGCTCCTCCTCGGGGCCGATCGACTCGAGAGACAGGGCCGCCAGTGCCGCGCGCAGATGGGGATCCTCTTCGCCGAGGCTGAGCTCGGGGGGTCGCCGGCCGAGGCGGCCGTAGTGGTCGGAGATGAGGTTGTGACAGATCGTGCACAGCCACGTCTGCAGGGCGGCGTCTCCGCGGTAGCTGCCCAGCCGGTCGAGCGCGCGGCAGAGCGTGGCCTGCGCCATCTCCTCGGCGAGCGTCTCGTCGCCGCCCATGCGGGCGAGCGCGAAGCGGCAGAGGACGGCGAACGACCGGGCGAAGAGGGCGTCCATCGCCGCCTCGTCGCCGGCGAGGACCCGCCGTGCCACTGCCATGTCCTCCTGGTGGCGATGCCGAGGGCGGTCCATCGTTCTTAGACAGCCGCGGAGCCGAAAAACCCTCGCGGGAGGAGGGGACGAATGGAAACGCGCGCCCGGCAGTCTAAGGGAAGTGGCCGCCGATCACTGGCTGCCAGCGGCGCTTCCGCGGTTCGAAGGCCATGAGCACCATCGCGGACAGTCGTGATGGACATACATACGTAGTGGAGGAGTTGCCATGCAGCACGCCAGCTTGTTGGGGATCCTCGTTCTCGTCAGTGGCGTCGCCAGGGCCGGAGCGGGTCCCCTTCTGGCGACCAAGGCCGACGAGGACTGCCGGGACCGACCGCTGCTGTGTGGCGAGGTGGTCCGTGAGGCGCTGACCAACCGCGATTGCTCGCTCGGTGGCGGCAGCGTCGGCGATCGCTGGGTGTTCATCGACGGCACCAGCGAGGAGGCTTTCACCGCGGCTGCCAGCACCGCCACCGTCGCGGCCCAGCTCTCGCTCTCGGGACGCGGGATCGCCAGCTCGTCGGCGAGCGTGCCACCGGGCGGCGATGCCGCACTGGTGCTCGACGGCAAGCCGCCGGGTGTTCGCCGCGTTACCGTGCAGGTGAGCACCGATCCGAGCGCCGGCAACGCGCTCGGCGACTACGCACTGGGGCTCGCCTGCGCCTACACGAGGCCCTGCACCAGCTGGGACCCCTGGGCGGCGTGCATCGGCCAGTCGTTGCGCAGGCCGCTGCGACGCTTCGTGTTGCAGAGCGCTTGGGAGGACCCGGCGCAGGGCACCTACGGCATTGGTTGGGACGGCCCCGTCCCCCAACAGCTCGCTGCCTACGGCGAGATCGGCGACGAGCTGCGCCTCTTCGTCAAGCTGGTGCCGACGGCGGAGCACACCGAGGTGCGCTACGTCGGCATCAGCGACCTTCCCTACAAGCTGGGCATCACCGACCTGGCGAGCGGCGAGACGAAGCTCTACGGCCCAGCCGAGGATGGCTGCGGCGGCGCCAATCGCGACAGCTTCCCCGCACTCGCGACACCCGCAGGTCGTAGCCGTTGCCGCGCCACCGCCAACCGCGGCTGCTTCGTCGACGGCCGCTTCGCCGTCGAGGCGAGCTTCGTCAAGCCCCCCAGCCGCCGCGGCAGGAAGGCTCGGGTGCGGACTTGGAGCGAGAGCCCGCGCCTGACCTCGGGTGTCGTGGCGTTCACCAACGTGAACGACTGGGAGGTCTTCGTCCGCTTCGAGGACCGGGGCGATCACGTCGACTTCGCCTATGGCTCGTACAGCGACTGGCAGTACTCGATCGCCGTCACCGACACCTACACCGGCGAGGTGAGGTACTACGCCAATCCCGCCGGCCGGCTGTGCGCCGTCCGCGATGCCACAGCCTTCTCGCGCTGAGCCGGTGGCGCGGTCGAGAGGCACCGCGAGCCGCCGGCGCACGCGAGTCGGCTGGCGGGCCCGCCGGCGCTGGCGGTCCCGGTTGCCGGAGGCCACCGGTTCAGATGGTCGCGCCGACGAGATCCACGCTTGCTAGCCCTCGGGAGGACACCATGCAGACTCGCCACCTCGGCACGCTGACGCCAGCTCTCGGCCTGCTCGCCACGCTCGTGCTGCACGCCGCGACCACGCGGTCTGCCACCCCCAGCGCGGCGCCGATGGCGGCGGGGCTCGCCACCACAGCCCCTGTCGCCGCTCGTAACCGCCTCATCGTCAAGTACCGCGACTCGGTGACCGTCTGCATGCACTGCTGGTACGCGCATCGCGGCGTGCTCACCCGCCGCACCGCCGACTCCGGCGCCTCGCTCGACGCCCTCGACGCACGGTACGGCATCGTCGCGGCGACGCCAATCTTCCGAACGGAGGAGGACGAGCGGCGGCTGGGCTCGGCCCCGCTGGCGCTCGCCACGCTGCGCCGCTTCGAGCACCAGCGGCTGCTGGCGGCACGGGCTGCGTACCCCCGGCGGGCGCTGCGGGCTGGCTCGCGCCGCTCCCCGTCGGCGCTGTATCACGTCTACGTGCTGCAGCTCGCCGTCGCTGCCGATCCCGAGCGGGCCGCCGCCGACTTCCGGCGCGATCCGCACGTCGAGTACGCCCATCCTGACTACGTCGTCCACAGCGACTACCTCCCCGACGATCCCTATTTCACCTCCTCCGGCGCCTGGCACCAGGCGTTCCCGGACCTCTGGGCGCTGCGCCCCGACAAGCTGGCCATGGAGGCGGCGTGGAACCTCTCGCGCGGCCAGGGCGTCGTCGTCGGCGTCGTCGACTCGGGAGCCGACTACCGGCACGCCGACCTCGCCGCCAACGTGTGGAGCAATCCGGGCGAGATCCCCGGCAACCACCTCGACGACGATCACAACGGATTCGTCGACGACGTCCGCGGCTGGTCGTTTGTCACCTGCAAGGAGTACGACGTCGACCATTGCAAGATGCCGAGCACGCCGGGCAACGACCCGCTCGACGACAACGGGCACGGCACTCACGTGGCGGGCACCATCGCCGCGGTCGGCAACAACGGTCGCGGCATCGTCGGGGTGGCCCCGGAAGCGCGGATCATGCCGGTCAAGGCGTTCAACAGCCAGGGTGTCGGCCTCACCTCGGAGACCGCGACGGCCTTGCTCTACGCCGGGATGAACGGCGCCGCGGTGATCAACAACAGCTGGGGGTGCGGGTTCTGCCCCAGCGTCCCCCTCCACGAGGACGTGCTCCGCACGCTCGACGCCCTCGGGGTGGTCACCGTCTGGGCCGCCGGCAACTCCGCCAGCGACGTTCGCTACCGCAGCCCGCAGAACCTCCACGATCCCAAGCCGATCGTCGTCGCGGCCAGCAACGAGGACGACGAGCCGACCTGGTTCTCCTCCTTCGGCCCGGCGGTGGACGTCGCCGCTCCCGGCGGGGGCAGGAACGCGAACGACGCCAACGTGTTGTCTCTGCGCGCCTCCAGCTGCGCCCTGTGCACGGGCGCGGGCCGGAAGCTGATCGTCGACCGGGGCTACCTGCGGCTGCAGGGGACCTCGATGGCGACGCCGCACGTGTCGGGGCTCGCCGCGTTACTGCTCGCCCAGCGTCCCGATCTGACCACGGATGAGGTGCGGCAGCTGATCCGCAGCTCGGCCGACGACATCGGTGCGGACGGCTACGACCTGCGCACCGGTGCCGGGCGCATCGATGCGGCCAACGCCCTCGCCTCCGAACCGCCGCTGACGGTGCGAATCGATGCCCCCGGCAATCTCACCCTCGCGAGCGGCGGCAGCGTCACGGTCAGCGGAACGGCAGCCGGGCCGGAGCTCGAGAGCCGGCAGCTCCTCTATCGCGACGAGCAGGGCGGTTCGTGGATCTCGATCACGGCACCGGAGGCCGGCGAGGTCCGCGGCGCTGAGCTCGGGAGCTGGAACCTGGCCGGGTTGCCCTGGGGGTGGAAGCACCTGCGGCTCAGGGCGACCGATCGGCGGGGGCGGACGTTCGACGACGTCATCTCGGTAGGCACGCAGCTCGCCGAGCGCAAGGTGCGGGGTGGTTCCGGCCGCTCGCTGAGCCCAGACCTCGCCGGTGACCTCGCCGTCTGGATCGGGGACGTCCGGGAGGCCCGGGATCGTCATGGCGTGGTCCTCGGCAGCGAGGGGCGGCTCTACCTCCACGACTTCACCGCCGGCAAGACGCGGCGGCTGTCGGAGCAGTATTTTCGCAACAGCGTGCCGCGCGTCGACGGCAACGTGGTGGCGTGGTACGAGAGCGGAGGTCCTCCGCGGGGCGGGACTCTCTACGCTTGCGTGTATGAACGCGCCGCGGAGAGCTGCCCGATCCAGCGCGCGGTCTCGAACGTCTCGATCGGCTGGCTGGCCGTCTCCGGCCAACGGCTCGTCTTCAGCGGGGCGACGACCGCCCGCCATCCGCCCTCTGTCAGGCCGTTCCTTGGCGTTCACGACCTCGCCTCGCACACCACCCGAGAGCTCGCCGTCAGCTACGGCGTGCCGCAGGTCGGCGTCGACGGTGACCTCGTCGTGTGGGAGCGGATCGTTCCCCCTGCCCGCCCTGGTCCCTATGCGCTCTGGAACAGCGAGATCGTCGTCTACGACCTGGCGACCGGCGTCGAGCGCACCCTCACCCACACACCGGAGATGGAATCCGACCCGCAGATCGACGGTCACCGGGTGATCTACGAGCGCCGGCACCAGCCTGCGGCCGACCTTTCCGCCACCACCGACCTCGTTCTCTTCGACCTCGATACTGGCGCCGAGCGCGTGCTGGTGACCGGCTTCCCGCGGGGCGGCCTCTTCGGCCGCGCATCGCAGCTGTCGGCCGACCGCGTCGTCTGGACTTCCGTCGACGAGCTGTGGATGTACGACCTCGTCCGTGGCGAGAAGCAGGCGGTGGTCGTCTCCCCCATCGTCCCGCGCAATGGAGCCGCCATCTCCGGTAACCGGCTCACCTGGCTCGAGATCACCGATTTCTCGCTGCTCACCGGCGACATCCATAACGCCGAGCTTCCGCACTAGCAGGGCGCTGGCTGGAAGCCGCCCCTCTCTCCCCTCGGCGGAGCCGAGAGGGGCCTCCAGCTTCGTCGCTCGACCGCGGCCAGTGGGGCCGTCACCGCCAGGGCCCGGCGGTGACCCTGGGACGTGCCAGGTCGCGGCCGACGCGCACTCGCAGCGCAACCCTGTCCGGGTCCCCACGTATAGGGACCTATTCGCCAGGCGCACGGGCTCCCCGGTAGCTGCCAGGGGACCGCGTCTGCCGGGCATCCGTCCACCAGCCGTCTCCCGAGGAGCCGCCCTTGGCCGCCAAGCCCTTCGCCGCCTCGCTCGCCCTCGCGCTCGCCGCCGCCGGCGCCCTCGCGGCCGCCGACGCGCCCTACGTCAGCAACGAACACGGCCTCGACCGGCGCAACCTCGACACCACGACCTCGCCCTGCACCGATTTCTACCAGTACGCCAACGGAGGCTGGCTGGCGCGCAACCCGATTCCGCCCGACCAGGCGTCGTGGGGTGTCGCCACCGAGCTGCGCGAGCGCAACTACGTGGTGCTGCGGCAGATCCTCGAGGAGGCGGCGGCCGCCAACGCTCCGGCGGGCTCGAACAAGCAGAAGGCCGGCGACTTCTGGCGCGCCGCCATGGACACCGCGAAGATCGAGAAGGACGGCGCCGCGCCGCTCGCCGCCGACCTGGCGCGCATCGACGCGCTGAAGAGCCCCGACGACGTCGCCGCTTTCGTGCGCGACCGGCAGCGCGTGGGGGGCAGCACCGTCTTCGGTCTCGGGGTGCTGCAGGATCTCGAGCATAGCGACCGTTACATGCTGTACGCCGTGCAGGGCGGCCTGGGGCTGCCCGACCGCGACTACTACACCCGCACCGACGCCGAGTCGGTGGCGTTGCGCGACAAGTACACGGCGCACGTCGCTGACATGCTGCAGCTGCTCGGCGACGCCCCGGAGTCGGCGCGGCGGGAGGCCGCCGACGTCCTGGCGTTCGAGACCCGCCTCGCCAAGGCCTCGCTCACCAACGTCGAGCTGCGCGACCCGCACAACTTCTACAACCCCAAGTCGCCGGCCGAGGCCGACGCCCAGACGCCACACTTCTCCTGGACGGCGCTGCTCGAGCAGCTCGACCTCGGTGACGTCACCACCTTCTCGTACGCCCACCCCAAGTTCTTCGCCGAGATGAACGCGGCCCTCGGTGACGTGTCGCTCGCCACCTGGAAGAGCTACCTGCGCTGGCAGCTGGTCAACGAGTCGGCGCCCTACCTCTCCGACGCCTTCGTGCAGAAGGACTTCGAGTTCTTCGGCAAGGTGCTGCGCGGGCGCCAGCAGCTGCAGCCGCGCTGGAAGCGCGCCGTCGACCAGGTGAGCGCCAGCCTCGGCGAGGCGCTGGGCGAGGTCTACGTCGAGCGCGCCTTCCCGCCCGCCACCAAGGCGCGTGCCGACGCCATGATCCGCGATCTGGCGGCCACCATCAAGGGCCGCCTCTCCAACCTCGACTGGATGGGTGCGGACACCCGCAAGCAGGCTCTCGCCAAGCTCGGCACCTACGACTACAAGATCGGCTACCCCGACCACTGGCGGGACTACTCGGCGCTCACCATCGGCCGCGACAGCTACCTCGCCAACGTGCGCGCGGCCACCGCCTTCGAGACCCGGCGCAACCTCGACAAGCTCGGCAAACCGATCGACCACAGCGAGTGGGGGATGTCACCGCAGACGATCAATGCCTACTACAACCCGCTCAACAACGAGATCGTCTTCCCGGCCGCGATCATGCAGCCGCCGTACTTCGACGCCACGATCGACGACGCGGTCAACTACGGCGCCATGGGTGCGGTGATCGGTCACGAGTTCATGCACGGCTTCGACGACCAGGGGAGCCGCTTCGACGCCCAGGGCAACATGAAGAGCTGGTGGACCGACGAGGACCGCAAGCAGTTCGACGAACGCACCGCCAAGCTGGTCAAGGAGTACGACGCGTTCGTCGCCGTCGGCGACCTGCACGTCAACGGCAAGCTGACCCTGGGCGAGAACATCGGCGACTTCTCGGGCATCACCATGGCCTACCACGCACTCGAGTCCTCGCTCGCCGGAGAGGAGAGGAAGAGCATCGATGGCTTCACCCCGGAGCAGCGCTTCTTCCTCTCCTTCGCCCAGTCCTGGCGGCGCAACAACCGCCCCGAGGCGCTCAAGCTCCAGGTCAACAGCGACGTCCACTCGCCGGCCAAGTTCCGCGTCAACGGTCCGCTCGCCAACATGCCGGAGTTTGCGACCGCCTTCGGCTGCAAGGCGGGCGACCCGATGGTGCTGCCGGCGGCGGAGCGCACCGTTCTCTGGTAGGTAGGTAGGTAGGTAAGGGTGGACGACGGGACGCCCCCCGTCCCGCCTTCGCCGTCGGCCCCGGCTCGGCACCGCGCGAACCCTGGCGCGGTGCCGGCCGCGCCGCAGCCCTCAAGGGTGGAAGCTCCGCGCCGCCGCCAGGCTGAGGAACCTCGGCACTGGCAGCGCCAGGTGCCGGCCGCTCACGTCCTGGCCGGCGAGGAAGTCGAAGATCGCGCGCTGCACCTCGGGCATCGGCAGGGTGTCCTCGTGGCCGGCGTTGTCGACGGTCAGGTGGGTGGCGGCGGTGAGTCCCCAGCGGACCTCCTCGGCCTGGTAGGGCGGCGTGTTGCTGTCGAGGGTGCCGCTGACGAGCAGGGTCGGGACGCTGCTGACGATGGGGCTGCGGAAGTCGTCTCCGAGGTCGGGGTTGCCGACAGCCTCGCAGATGGCGGGGAAGGGGTCGTTGGTGACCTCGCCGAAGGTGCTGGCCGGCTCCTCGGCGCGGATCCGCGCCAGACGGAGGGCGCTGACCCCCGAAGCGCAGTCGGTGGCGATGGGCATCAGGGCGATGCCGCGGCCGAGCTGGTTCCAGCGCTTCTCCACGTAGCGAGCGAGCAGGGAGGGGTCGCCGTTGGCGATGCCATGGAGCAGCGCCGGGAAGGCGATGAAGTCGTGGCCGTCACCCACGTCCCAGCGCAGGATGCGGAGCAAGCCGTACCGCCCCACCTCGACGGTGACGTCCTTGTCGCCGGTGCGGTCGTGCACGGTGACCTTCACCGGCTGGCGAGCCAGCTGGTCGAGGACGCGCCGCAGCAGAGCCATCATGTCGGGCACGTCGCGGTTGACGGCGGGATCGGCGGCGGCCAGCAACGACAGCTTCTGTAGCTGGCGGTCGAAGGTCGACGGCAGCTTGTAGGTGCTCGCCGGACCCTCGGTGCCGATGAGCGCGACGCGGCTGAGGTGATCGCCGTGACGGCGCAGGGTGGCCAGCGCCAGGTGGGTGCCGGAGCTGAAGCCGACCAGGTTCACCTTGTCGGCGCCGAGGGCGGCGCGCAGGTCGTCGATGTCATCGGCGGCGTCGCGGCTGTTGAAAGCATAGAGGTCGACTCCGCGCGCGGCCCACTCGGCGGCGCAGCGCGCCACCGCCTGGCGCGTCGCGGCGAGCATCGCCGCGCCGTCCACGAAGGCGAACGGCGGCAGCGGCTGCTGCAACGCGCAGCTCGGCACCGGCGTCGAGCGGCCGGTGCCGCGCTGGTCGAGGAGGATGAGATCGCCGACCCGGCGGTAGGCGGCGACCACCTGCCCCGCCCACGGGGTGCGCAGCAGGCCGGTGGCGTTCTCGCCGGGGCCGCCGGCGAGGTACAGCGACGGCGTGGCGCCGGCGCCGGCAACGCCGCGGATGCGCACGAAGTAGAGCTCGACGGTGTGGCCGTCGTGCCTGCCGCGGTCCGCCGGTACCACCAACGTTCCCCGCTCGGCCGCCAGCTGCGAGCCATCGCCGAGCTCGGCGGTGTAGGGCTCGAGGTGGAGCGTCGGCGCGGCGTCGGGGGTGGCAGCGGAGCCGGAGAGCAGGACCTGCAAGGTTGCTAGGGCGATGACGGGTGCTCGCAGCATGGTTCCCTCCCGTGCGCCGCGTGGCGGCGCGAAAACGAGCGGTCGGCGGATGGCGTCTGGCGGCGCGCTACGGCACCGCGGGCCCCGTGCCGGGTGCGTCCTGGGGTGGCTCGCGGTGGCGGCGAAGCCAGCGTTTCAGGGGCGCCGTCACGGCGCGATGGAACAAGGCGACCGGATGGAGGCTGCGCAGCCGTCCTTCCTCGGCAGGCGGTCGCCGGACCTCGGCTGCGGTGGTGCGCAGGACGAGTCGGGTGGCGATCACGCTGCGGGAGGGCCCGCTCGGGCGGGGACCTGCCGGTGCCCCCGGGCTCGTCAGCTCCTCCTCGCCAACAGCACCGGTCCCCGGCACGTCGACGTCGCGACGTAGGCCGATGTCGCGATGCACGTCGAGGTGTCGATCCACGTCGACGTTTCGATGGACATGGACATCGCGCTGCTCGTCGGTGCCCGAGTGCGTCGTTACAGCGACGGGCCGGGCGAAGCGCTCCGCGGCCGAGCCCGTCGCCGGTGTCAGGGGGGCGGCCAGCTCGTGGGCCTCCGCGGCGCCGCTGCCGGCGGTCACCGATGCTGCCAGGGCTCTCCCGGGCGTGGGATGGCGGGGTGCGACCGCGGAGGTGATCGGCGCCAGCGCAGCGGTCCCCGCCCTGGCCGGCGGGAGAGACGAGGGCAGGCCGAAGCGGGGCGGCTCACCGGCAGCGGCCTTGCTCGTCAGCGAGTGGGGAGCTGGTGCCGCGCCCGGAGCTGCCGGCGCCTCCGCCAGCGGCGTCGCCGCGAGCGCCACGACGCTCGAGGTGAGGATCAAGGCCGCTGCGGTGAGTTGCGCGGCGTGCCGGCGCGACCGGCGCAGGATGCGCCGCACGCGGTACTCGAGCGTGGATGCCGTCCCCAGGTGTACCCCCGTCGGCTGGGCGGGACTGCCTGCCAGCCGGCAGAACGCCACCAGCGCGGCGGCATAGGAGGCGCAGCGCTCGTCGTCCTGCCCGCGCAGGGCCGCCTCGTCGGCCGCGGCCTCGCGCTCTCGCATCACCAGCCGCTCGGCCAGCCACAGCGCCGGCGAGATCCACAGCAGCGCGCGCACCAGGCGCAGCAGGGCGTGGACGAGCGGGTCGCGCCAGCGCGCATGCGCCTCCTCGTGGGCAACCACCAGCCGTGCGATGGAAGGTGCGCCGAGCCCCCTCTGGCGGGGCAGCACGATCGCCGGCCTGAGCAGGCCGTGGGTGCGCGGCGACTCGACGTCCCCGAGCCACAGCGCGCGACCCGCCGCCACCTCCAGCGAGCGACGCAACGCCTCGCCGGCGGGCGACCAGCGCCGGCGGTCTGCAGCGAGGCGCAGGTGGGCGCGGAGCTCGCGGCTGAGCAGCAGGACGGCGCCGGCGACCCACAGCGGGCCGAGGAGGGTTCCGAGGGGGATCGATGCCGGGCACGGCACGGGGATGCCGCTTTCCACCTCGCCCGGACGCGGCGGCGGTGTGGGGATGGCTGCCCTTACCGGCGCCGGCGCTTCCCGGGTGGCGAACGGCGGGACCAGCGCCGCCGCTGCGAAGCCGCAGAGGGCAATGCCGTAGCGCAGGCGTCCCGGCGCGCGGCGCAGGAGGACCAGGGTGGCCGCGGCGAGAGCCCACACGGGTAGGCCGACGAGCCAGAGGTTCGCGGCGATGGCGGGAAGGGCGTTACCGTGAAGCCCGCTCACTTGCCTTTCCTCAGTTGACGGCGGCGCTCCTCGACGAGTGCCTGGATGCGGTCGAGGTCGCGGGCGCCGACGGCTCCCTCCACCAGGTGGGTGGCGAGCGCCGCCGCATCCCCCGCGAAGAAGCGATCGATCAACCTCCGCACGGCGACGCCCACGGCGGCGGGCTGCGCCACCAAGGGACGGTAGCGGAAGGCCCGGCCGCTCTTTTGCCGGCTCACCAGACCCTTCTCCTCCAGGCGATTGAGCATCGTCTGCACGGTGGTGTAGGCGACCTGGTGGCCGGCGGCGCCGAGGGTCTCGTGGACCTCTCCAACCGTCGCCTGCCGACGCTGCCAGAGCGCCTGCATGATGTCGAGCTCGCGGTCTCCCAGCTTGGCGGCCATGGTCAACTCCTACTCGAGTAGTACGAGCGCGCCGAGAATAGGTTCCTGCGCCCGCCTTGTCAACTACTCGAGTAGGAATTGCACGCCAGCCCTCACTCGCGGAGCACCTTGGCCGGCGCGATGCGGGCGCTGCGCCACGCCGGCAGGAGGGCGGCGACGAGGGCGACGCCGAGCAGCAGCGCGGGGGTGGCGGCGAGCGTCAGCGCGTCGGTGGCGGTGACGCCGTAGAGCAGGGCGGCCATCGCGTGCCCGAGGCCGAGGGCGCCGAGGAGACCGGCGGCGAGCCCCACCGCCACCGCCGACATCTCACGGGCCATGGCAGCACGCACCACTTCCGGCGTGCGGGCCCCCACCGCCAGGCGCACGGCCATCTCGCGCCGCCGCCGCACGGTGGCGTCTGCTGTCACCCCGTAGACGCCGATCGCCGCCAGCACCAGCGCCAGCGCGGCGAAGAGGGCGAACAACACGAGCAGGAAGCGCTGGCGCGCCACCGAGGCGGCAACCACGGCGGTCATCGGCCGCTCGTCGAAGAGCGGCAGCTGGGGATCGATCGCCGCCAGCGTGTTGCGCAGCATCGACAGGACCGCCGTGCTGGGCAGCGAGCTGCGCACCACCAGCACGAAGCCGCCACGGACCTCGTCCTGGGCCAGCGGGGCGAAGATCTCGGGCTGCGGTTGCTCGGCGAGGGCGCTCTGTCGCTCCGCCCCGACGACGCCGACGACGGTCCGCCAGTGCGACTGCGCGTCTGGGTAGCGGTCGAAGCAGAGGCGGCGGCCGATCGGGCTCTCGTGCGGGAAGTAGCGGGAGACCAGCGCCTGGTTCACCAGCGCCACCGCGGGCGAGCTGGCGTCGTCGCCGTCGCGGAAGGGCCGGCCAGCGACCCGCGGCACCCGCATGGTCTCGAAGTAGCCGGGGGTCGCTTCGCGGTGGAGCACGCCGACGCCGAACTCCTCGCGACCGCGCCCCTCGACGGCGAAGTCGCTGCTCCAGGAACCCTCGGTGAGCGGCAGCTTGCGCACCAGCCCGGCGGAGGCGACGCCGGGGAGGGCGCGTACACGGGCGAGCAGTCGTTGCTGGAAGCTGGCGAGCGCGGCCTCGTCGGCGTAGGAGGTCGATGGCGTGGCGATTCCGGCAGTGGTGACGCCACGAGCCTCGAAGCCGGGATCGACGCGATCGAGCGCCACCAGCGTGCGTACCAGCAGCAGGGCGGCGACGACGACGATCACCGCCAGCGCCACCTCGGCGGCTACCAGCCGCTGGCGAATCCGGGCGCGGCCGCGGGTCTCACCGCCGCGCCCGCCGCTGCGCATCGCCGCCTCGAGGTCCGGCCGCGCTCCCTGCCAGGCGGCCGAGACCCCCGAGAGGAGCGCGGTGAGGACGGCCAGCGCCGCGGCAAAGGCAAGCGCCACGAGGTCGAGGTGCGCCGCGCTCGGTCGCGGCAGGTAGGCGCTGCCCAGCCGCACCAGCACCGGCGTCGCCCACCAGGCGAGGGCGCCGCCGAGGACGGCGCCGACGGTCGACTGTGCGAGGCTGTCGAGCAGGCTGCGGCGCAGCAGCCGCCAGCGCGAGGCACCGAGGCAGCCACGGACGGCGTTGTCGCGTCCCAACGCGGTGACGCGGGCGAGCTGCAGGTGGGCGACGTTGGCGGTGGCGATGAGCAGCACCAGCCCGGCAGCGGCGAACAGCAGCGCGAGCGGGCGGCGGGAGCCGCCCACCAGGTAGTCGGCGAGCGGCGAGGCGATCACCCCCATCTGCTGATTGGTATCCGGGTAGGTGCGTTCGAGCTCTCGCGCCAGGGCGCCGAGCTCGCTGTTGGCAGTGGCGAGCGACACCCCCGGCGCCAGGCGTCCGACGGCGCGGAACAGGTGGGCGCGTCGGAACCAGGTGGCGCCGCGCGCCGCGCGATCGAAGCCGAAGGGAGTCCACAGGTCGACGTCCTCCGACCAGATCGAGAAGCCCGCCGGCATGACGCCGACGACGGTGTAGGGCCGACCGTTGAGCCGCAGCTGGCGGCCGATGACGCCGCGATCGCCGGCGAAGTGGTGCTGCCAGTAGCGGTGGGAGAGAACCACTACCCTCGCCGCGTCGCCCCAGGTCTCGCTCTCGCGGAAGCCCCGTCCGAGCTCCGGCTGAACGCCCAGCACGCCGAAGAGGTCGCCGGCTACCCCCATCGCGCGCAGCCGCTCCGGGGCGGCACCGCCGGTGGCGGTGAGCTGCGTCAGCCAGTCGCCGAAGCCGGCGATGCCGGCGAAGGAGCGGGTGCGCTCGCGCCAGTCGAAAAAGTTTGCCGGCGCCACCTGAGCCTGCGTCCAGCCGCGATCGGGGTTGGTCTCCGCCAGCAGCGCCAGGCGCTCGGGATGCCGGTAGGGGAGGGGCTCGAGCAGCACCGTGCGCACCACCGAGAAGACGGCGGTGTCGAGACCGATGCCGAGGGCGAGGGTGAGGATGACGGCGAGCGCATGGCCCGGGTAGCGACGGAGCGTGCGCAGGGCGCCGCGGAAGTCGTTGGCGAGGCCGTCGAGCATGGACGTCGTCCTCCTCGAGAGGGGTTGGCTGGTGGTCGCGGATTGGTAGCGGGCGGCATGGCGGCGCTCGGCGAGCGCGCCGGAAGCGAGGTCGGCGAGCAACCGTGGCCACAGTCGTAGCGCCGCGATGATGCCGATGCCGAGCTTGCCCCGGCTGCGCGCGAGGAGTGTTGCCGCCATCTGTGCCATCTCATCGCCCCATTCGCGGCGAAAGTCGCGCGGGTAGAGCAGGAGAAGGCGCCGGTAGACCCGGATGCCGAACGGCTCCCGCGGCCGGCTCATGGCTGCTCCTGGGGTGCCAGGAGGCCGTGCCGGCGGGCGGCGTCCACCTTGGCGGCGAGCCGTCGCGCCTCGGCGGCGGCGACGCGCCGGCCGAGCGCGGTGAGGCGGTAGACGCGACGGCGGGGATCCTCCCCGTCTCGGGCGTGCTCGGTCCGTTCCACGATGAGCCGATCGCGGTGCAACCGGTTGAGCGCCCTGTACAGCGAGCCGGGCAGCAGCCGCAGGCGCCCCTGCGTGCGGTGCTCGACCTCCACGAGCACGGCGTAGCCGTGGCGGTCCTGCTCGGTGAGGGCCAGCAGCACCTCCCAGACCACCTCGCTGAGGGGCAGCAACGATTCCGTGGCGCCGGCGGTTGCGTGGGGCATCGCGGAGCTCCTGACTACTCTCCTGCGGAATATACGCTCGACCTCGGAAGAGGTTCCACGCCAGCTCTCGCCCTCGGGCCAGAGGATGTAGACGCGGATGCGAGCCGTTCGTCGCCGCCACCTTCCGGGCCCGGGCGCGTGCGCCGCAAGATCCGGCTGCCGCGCGGGTTCCATTCCTCACGGGCACCAGCGGTGCAGCAGCAACGGCGGAGGAGGAGGTCGCGCGATGAGACGACTGGGCGGCGTGCTGGTGGCGGCTCTCGGCGTGACGGCGTCGCTCGCCCTCGCGATCCCGGGCTCGGCCCAGGAGGCCCAACACCACCAGGCGGCAACGGACGCTGCCGCCATGGCCGAGCTGGCGGCTGCCGCGGAGGCAGCGGGCAACACAGCGGCGCCGATCTTCGCCCCCGGCGCCGGCGCGGTGCCGGCGGGGAGCTCGATCGCCATCAGCTGCCCCACTCCGGAGGCGGCGATCTTCTACACCAACGACGGCTCGAGCCCGACGCGCAAGACGCTGCGCTACCTCGGGCCGATCGTCGTCACCGCGCCCACCACGTTCAAGGCGATCGCCTTTGCCAGCGGCCTGAAGGCGAGCCCCGTCGCCACCGCCACCTACACGCTGGGGTCACCGCCGCCGAGCGAGAGCGGCGGCACCCTCTTCTCGCCACCCTGACTCCGCAGGGCAATGCCAGCAGCAACGGCTCGGGGTCGGCGACCCTCACCCTGACGCAGGACCAGAGCGCCGCCGTCCTCCGCTACGCCTACGCCAACCTCAGCGGCCCGATCACCAACCAGCACATCCACGGGCCCGACGGCGCCATCCTCTTCGACCTCGACACCGCGGCGCCGCAGGCGGACGGCTCGCGTATCTGGTTCCTCGCGGCGGTGGGCACCTACACCGTCGAGGCGATCCTCGACGCGCTGCACGGTGGCCAGTGCTACCTCAACCTGCACACCGCGGCCTTCCCGGCGGGGGAGATCAAGGGGTTCTTCCGCGCCACCAACGGCAGCCAGACCTTCACGCCGCCGCCGCCACCGCCGGCGCTCCCAGGCGGGCCACCCACCGCCGACGACGCGGCGCGCTTCCTTCAGCAGGCCACCTACGGGCCGCAGCCCGGCGAGGTGGAGTCGCTGCAGCAGAAGGGCTTCGGGCCGTGGATTGACGAGCAGATGGCGATGCCGCGGGCCTCCCACCTCGCCACCTACGACCAGCTCGCGAGGCTGGTTCCCGCCGGCGGCAAGCCGAACACCGGCCTGGTTCGCGAGTCGCTGGTGGCGCAGGCGGTGCAGGGCCCCGACCAGCTGCGGCAGCGCGTCACTCTGGCGCTCTCCGAGCTGTTCGTGATCTCCGACGTCGACGCCGACGTGCGCAACGGGCCGGAGGGAGCGGCCTCCTACCTCGACATCCTCGCCTCGCACGCCTTCGGCAACTTCCGCGACCTCCTCGAGGCGGTGACCCTCGCCCCCAGCATGGGCGTCTACCTCGACATGGCCGGCAGCAGCAAGAGCATCCCCGAGCTCGGCCGCAACCCCAACGAGAACTTCGCGCGCGAGATCCAGCAGCTGTTCTCGATCGGGCTCTACGAGCTCCACCCCGACGGCTCGCTGCGCCTCGACCTCCAGAACCAGCCCATCCCCACCTACGACCAGGACGAGGTCAAGGAGATGGCGCGGGCGCTCACCGGCTGGACCTTCGGCGGCCAGAACCAGGCCCAGGCCCAGCGCTTCTTCCGGCCGCAACGCAACTACCGCATCCCGATGGCGTCATGGCCGCTCTACCACGACAGCGGCGAGAAAGTGATGCTCGACGGCCACCGGCTGCCGGCGGGGCAGAGCGCGCCGCGGACCTCCACCAGGCGCTCGACGTCATCGTCCAGCACCCCAACGTGGGGCCCTTCATCTGCCGCTTCATGATCCAGCGGCTGGTCACCAGCAACCCCAGCCCAGGCTACGTCTACCGCTGCGGCGCAGACCTTCGCTGACGACGGCGCCGGTGTGCGCGGCGACCTCGGCGCGGTGATACGCGCCATCCTCCTCGACTACGAGGCGCGCGCCACCACGGTGGCGAGCCGCCCGACGAGGGGCACCTGCGCGAGCCGGTGGTGCGCCTGCTCGGGCTGCTGCGCACCCTCCACGCGCGGCCGCGCAACGGCCGCTGGCGCTTCGTCGCCCAGTTCGACCGCCAGGGCAACGGCATCGGCGAGACACCGCTGCGCTCGCCGACGGTGTTCAACTTCTTCGAGCCGGGCTATCGCCTTCCCCGGCGAGATCGCCGACGCCGGCCTGGTGTCGCCGGAATTCCAGATCGCCACCGAGACGACGGTGATCGGCGCCGCCAACCTCCAGTCGAGCATCCTCGGCGGCGCCCGGCGACAACGGACCGATCGATCGTCGACCTGCGCCCCTTCCGAGCCGCCGCAGGCGCCGGCGACGGCGCGCTGCTCGACGAGGTCGACCTGCTCCTCTTCGGCGGCGCGATGACCGATGCCACCCGCGCCCTGCTGGCGACGGCGCTCGCCGACCCGGCCTTCCCGCGCGACGCCGACCCACGCGTGCTGTCGCTGCTGTGGCTCGCCAGCATGACCCCCGAAGCCGTGGTCCAGAAGTAGGAGGCCGCAGATGACCGAGATCCGCCGGCACCACGCGCCGCCGCTTCCTAAGCCAGTCCGCCTGCGCCAGCGTCGGCATGACGGCGCTGGCCCACACCATCTTCGACCTGCGGCGCATCGCCGCCGCGGCGACAGTGGCCGACGACCAAGAGCCTGGTCTGCGTCTTCCTCTACGGCGGCAACGACGCCAACAACGTCGTCGTGCCCACCGACGCCGCCGACTAC
This sequence comes from Thermoanaerobaculia bacterium, assembly GCA_963837455.1. Classification (GTDB taxonomy): domain Bacteria; phylum Acidobacteriota; class Thermoanaerobaculia; order Multivoradales; family JAIOJS01; genus DASYQD01. The sequence goes on from CAWINM010000002.1 coordinate 346,617, forward strand.
GCCGCCTACGCGGCGACTCGTGACGCGCTGGCCCTGCCGCAGAGCTCGCTGCTCGCGCTCCACCCGCTGGCGCCGACGCCGGGGGACGCGCGCGGCTGGGGCCTGCACCCCAGCCTCGACGGCGTGCAGGCGCTGTTCGACCAGGGGCGCGCGGCGATCGTCGCCAACGTCGGCCCGCTGGTGGCCCCGCTCAGCCGCGACGAGTACCTCAACCACACCGCGGCGGTGCCGCCGCAGCTCTTCTCGCACAGCGACCAGACGGTGCACTGGCAGACCTCGCTCCCCGACCAGCCGGCGAAGACCGGCTGGGGTGGGCGCACCGCCGACCTCTTGCGCTCGCTCAACGGCGACGCCCGCATCTCGATGTCGATCTCGCTGGGCGGCACCAACACCTTCGAGGTCGGCAACGTCGTCACCCAGTACCAGGTGTCGCCGGCCGGGCCGGTCGGTCTCGACTCCTACGTCGCCGCCGACCAAGGCGCCGAGCCGTCGTCGAACGCCATCCGCGCCATGCTCGCCAAGACCTACGGCAACCTCTTCGAGCGCGCCTACCGCGGCATCTTCCAGACCGCCCTCGACAACCAGGAGCTGCTGGCGGGAGCGCTCGCCGGCGCGCCCGCCCTCACCACCGTCTTCCCCGACTCCGACCTCGGCGACCAGCTCAGGATGGCGGCGCAGCTGATCTCGGTGCGCGACGCGCTGGGGCTGCGGCGGCAGGTCTTCTTCTGCGCCGCCCAGGGATTCGACACCCATGGCGGGCAGGTGGGCACCGACGCGCTGCAGGGCACCCATGCCACCCTGCTCGCCGACCTCGACGACGCCCTGGTCGCCTTCGACGCGGCGATGAAGGAGCTGGCGGTAGGCGACACCGTCACCACCTTCACCGCCTCCGACTTCGGGCGCACTTACCAGCCCAACGGCGACGGCTCGGACCACGGCTGGGGCGGCCACCACTTCGTGCTCGGCGGCGCCGTGCGCGGTGGCCGACTCTACGGCCAGATGCCGACGCTCGCCGTCAACGGTCCCAACGACGCCGGCGAGGGGCGGTGGATCCCCACCACTGCGGTCGACGAGTACGCAGCCACCCTCGCCCGCTGGTTCGGGGTGGCCGACAGCGACCTGCCGCTGGTGCTGCCCAACCTCGGGCGGTTCGCCACCACCGACCTCGGCTTCATGGGCTGAGCGAGCGGCTAGCCGTTTCCGGACCGTGAGTCGGGCGGCCGCGGCCGCTCGATGCCGAGCGTCGCCGCCTTCTGGTGGAGGTAGGTGCGCTGGAGATCGAGCAGGCGTGCCGCGGCGGCGAAGTTCCAGCCGGTGCGCCGCAGCACGCTCTCCAGGTACTCCCGCTCGCTGGCGGCCTTGAAGTCCTTCCACGGCACCACCGATTGCAGCTCGTGCAGCCGCAAGAGGCCGGTCTCGCTCGCCGGCGCGGTGGCGAAGAAGGCCGAGGGCAGCTGGTCGGGAGTGATCGGATCGACGCCGAAGACCGTCAGCCGCTCGCAGAGGTTGCGCAGCTCGCGCACGTTGCCCGGCCACGCGTAGCGCGCCAGCAGCGGCAGCACCGTGGGGCCGACCTGCTTGCGTCGCAGCTGGTGGCGCGCGGCGAAGCGGTCGAGGTAGTGAGTGACGAGCAGCGGCACGTCGTCGGCGTGCTCGGCGAGCGCCGGCACCTCGATGGGCAGATGAGCGAGCCGGAAGTAGAGGTCCTCGCGGAAGCGGCCGGCCGCCACCTCGGACTCGAGGTCGCGGTGCGTGGCGGCGAGCACCCGCACGTCGATGGCGCGGTCGCGCGTCTCGCCGATGCGGCGCACCCGCCCGTCCTCGAGGACCCGCAGCAACCGCGCCTGCAGGTCGAGGCTCATGTCGCCGATCTCGTCGAGGAAGACGGTGCCGCCGTGCGCCTCCTCGAAGAGGCCGGGCTTCGCCGCCCTGGCGTCGGTGAAGGCGCCGCGCACGTAGCCGAAGAGCTCACCCTCCACCAAGTGCGGCGGGATCGCCGCGCAGTTGATCTTCACGAACGGTCCGGCATGGCGGGTGCCCTGGCGATGCAGGGCGTTGGCCACCAGCTCCTTGCCGGTGCCGCTGCGGCCACGGATGAGCACGCGGGCGTCGGTGGCGGCCGCCTTGTCGATGGCGGCGCGCAGCCGCTGCATGGCCGGCGAGCGGCCGAGGATCTCGGCCGGGGGCTCGACCCGCGACTCCAGTGCCGCCACCTGCCGCTTGAGCGCCGCGTTCTCGAGCGCGTTGCGCATCGACTGCAGCAGGCGCTCGCGGGAGAACGGCTTCTCGATGAAGTCGTGCACTCCCAGGCGCAGGGCCTCCACCGTCTCGCTGATCGAGGCCTCGCCGGAGATGATGACGGTGGGGGCCAGCCGGCCCCGCGCCGAGAGGCGCCGCACCAGCTCGACGCCACTGATCCCGGGAAGCCGCACGTCGAGCAGCAGCAGGTCGATGGCGGCGGCGCCGTCCTCGTCGGCGAGGCGGTTGCAAGCCGCCTCGCCGTTGCTCACCGCCTCGACCGCGAAGCCTTCGCTGCGCAGCTGGAAGAGCAGCGTGGCGCGGATCTTCTCGTCATCCTCGACCACCAGGACGCGGGTCATGACGGCTCCTCCGCGGGGGGACGCCGCAGGCGCAGGCGGAACGTCGACCCGCTGGGCCCGCTCTCCACCAGCTCGAGGTCGCCGCCGTGGTCGAGGAGGATCTTGCGGGCGATGGCGAGACCGAGCCCCATCCCCTCGCCGATCCGCCGCGACGTGGTGTAGGGCTCGAAGAGGCGGCCGCGCAGCTCGGGCGGCACACCGGGGCCGTCGTCGGCGACGTCGAGCGCCACGCCGTCGTCGAGCTCGGCGAGCGATAGCGTGAGGGTGCCGTGCCGCCCCTGCTCGCGCTGCGCCAGCGCGCTGTTGTCGCCGAGGTTCACCAGCACCTGGCGCAGCATCTCGGGGTCGACGAGCGCCCGCAGGTTGCCCTCCGCCCGCAGCAGGCGGAGATCGAGCTCGGGCCAGGCGGTGGCGAACAGCGCCGCCAGCTCGCTTACCAGGTGCGCCAGGTCGTGGGGTGCGAGCGACGGGCTGGGCAGCCGCGCGAACGAGGTGAAGCTGTGGGTGAATGTGGTGAGGCGGTCGAGCTCCTGGGTCAGGCTCTCCTGCACACGGCGGATCTCCTGTCGCGACGTCTCGTCGCTGGCGCTCGTCGCCAGGTCGCCGAGACGCCCGAGCTCGAGGCGGGCGGCGGCGAGCGGGGTACGGATCTCGTGGGCGTGACGGCGCGCCGACTCCTGCCAGGCGGAGAGGTTCTCGAGCGAGGCCAGCCGGCGGCGGTGGCCCGCCATCACCCGCGACGTCTGCTCGATCATCGACGCGATGCGCCCCACCAGGTCGCCACGGCGTTCGCCCACGTTCACGTCGGTGCGCCCTTCGGCGAGCTCGGCGAGGGCGCGCTGCAGGCGCACCAGCCGAGCCTCCTGCCGCGCCTGGCGCACGGCGTGGGTGGTCCCCGAGAGCACCACCACGCCGACCACCAGCACCAGCAGCATCACCTCGTAGCGGCGCACGATCTGCTGGCGGCTGTACTCGACCACGCGCAGGCGGCCGAGGAGCTTCTGCGCCTGCTCGAACCGCTGGTGGTAGGTGGCCTCCCCGGCCGGATCGAGCCGCGCCAGCAGCTTCTGGTCGTCGCGGGAGCGCTCGACCGCGGCCACCACGTCGGGGTGGACGCCGAAGGCGAACCAGGCCCGCGACAGCCGCCGCTCGAAGAAGAGGAACAGCAAGGCGGAGGAGAGCGCGAGGGCCAGCAGGGCGATGACGGCGGTGCGTTGGGTCAGGACGGCGAGCATACTAGGACTGGGAAGCTCTGCCACGACAGGCGAAGGTCGCGAGGTCGCGACAGGGCGGCCCGAGCGGAACGTCGTCGCGGGGGAGGCGTCAGCTCGACTCATCGCGAAGGCTCTTGCGGCGGGCGGGAGGCTACGGCTGGCCCGTCCGGCGCGGCTGCGCCTCCCAGGCATAGCGCACGATGCTGTGGCGCTGGATGGAGGTGGCGATGAGCAGGTCGACGACGCCGTTGAGCCGCGACTCGCCGGCACCCGTCGGCCGCGCCTCGACACCGTCGGCTCCGGCGGCGCTCGAAAACCAGCGCTGCGCATCGCGCTCCTCCGACTGCGAGAAGGGGACGACGCTGAGCTCGACCTTGACCTCCCAGGGGCCGGCTCCCAGCTTCACGGCGACCGGCAGCTCCTGCGTCCGCCACCAGGCGACGAGCTTGTCGAAGGAGGGGACGGTCTGCCGGCTGCCGCGACCGTCCGCGGTCATGGTGGCGGTGTGGAAGACCTCGTCCCAGGGCTCCCAGCGGACGTCGATGCGCGCCGCTCCCTTGGCCTTGCGGCCATCGGCGGCGCGCGCGGTCACCGAGATGACGAAGCTGGTGGTGAGACCGGTGGAGAGGTGGGGTCGCACCTCCGGCCGCGACAGCACGTCGGGCAACGCTGCGACCACCAGGGTGCCGTCGCCGGTGAGCTCGTACTGCGGTGTCTCGACCGCGGCCAGCGGAGCCGCCGCCAGGGCGAGCGCGATCAGCGCGGCGGCGAGCGATCCCCGCATCATCCGTCTCCGAGCGAGTCGACATAGACGAAGGCGAGCCGGATCAGCCCCCAGGCGTTGCGGAAGAGCAGCGCGCCGCGCACCAGCAGCGACGTCTGCTTCTCGCTGAAGCCCGGTCCGCCGAGGGCATCCGACTCGTGGAAGCTCTGCAGGCCGACACTGGTCTCCATGCGCAGGTCGCCGTAACGCCGGCTGGTGGAGAAGTCCCACAGGCTGACGGCGTGGATGGCGTCGACCTCGAGGTTGCGCTCGTGGCTCCGCGACGCGATGCCCCCGCTGCCGTCGGTGTCGGTGAAGAGCGCGGCACCGCCTACCGCGAAGGACTGCCGCGGGGTGAGCGGCCAGTAGCGGCGACCCTCGGCGAGCAGCTGGCGCGAGTCGAGGCGATCCTCGAAGTCGTAGCCGGGCAGGGCGGAGCCCGCCGTGCGATCTTGCGACTGGTAGACCGCGGTGATCGACGCCCGCGCGCCGTCGGTGGGGATGAGCGGGTCGTCGGTAGAGTCGTAGATCCACTCGAGGCTGCTCTGCCACGCCTCGAACCGCTGGCTGACCGAGCCTTCGGGCACCGCGAAGCGCGACCTCGACTGCGTCCAGGAGAGGTTGGCCCGCAGGGCGTGGTTGCCGACGAGCGGGATGCCGAGCTGCAGCGACCCCTGGAGGTCATCGGCGGCGCTCGAGTCGTTGACCCGCGTCGACAGCCCCACCGTGGCGTAACCCCCGCGGCGGAAGAGGTCGTAGCGGGAGTAGCCGAGCTGGAGGACCTCGCCGGCGCCGCTGACGTCGAAGCCCTGGACGCTGCCGAAGAGCAGGCCCTTGGAGCCCACGAACCTGCGGGCGGTGACCGTTCCCTCGATGTTCGAGTCGAAGCGGGAGTCCGACGAGGACGAGGGCTGGCTGCCGTAGACGACGGCATCGATCGAGAAGGCGATCGGCTTCGCCATCTCGACGGTGATCACCAGCTCGTAGGCGCCGCGCTCGCTGCCCTTGCCCAGCGCCATGTCGGCGTCGACGACGAAGGGCAACCGCTTGACCCGGTAGACGGCGTCGCGCAGCGCCCCTTCCGTGTAGGTGCCTCCCTCGCGCAGCTGCGACTCGGAGACGACGATCCGCCGCGCCGCCTCGCCGGTCACCCCTTCGACGGTGATCCGCTCGACGACGAATGCCGGGGCCTGCTGCGCCGCGGCAGATGCTCCGCCGAAAAGGAGCAGGGTGACCAGCCAGGGAGGAAGCGAGCTTCGCCAGGTGTGCATCGACGCCCCCTTTCCGCTCTCGTGCGCCACTCGCCAGGGGCAAGCGAGGTGCCATTGCCCGACGAGCCCTCTCCACGGTTCCTGGGAGATCGCCCAAGGTGTTGAGAGCACGCGCGATGTGCCGCGCCGCGCGGGCCGGCGCGCGCTCCCCGGGGGGCTCGCCAGGGAGGCGCGAGCGTACAGGAAAGCAGACGGTCGTCGGCGGACGCGTACGTGGCGGGGCTGACAGGCTCGAAGCTCTCGCGCCCCTGTAGAGTCGCGCCCGCCGGCCACCCTCCAGCCATGCCGCCCACCGTCCTCCTCAGCGCCCGTGATCTCGCCAAGTCGTTCGGGGCCCGGCCGGTCTTCTCCGGGCTGAGCTTCACCCTCGCCGGCGGCGACCACGTGGGGCTGGTCGGACCCAACGGCTCCGGCAAGTCGACGCTGCTCAGGATTCTCGCCGGCCAGTCGAGCCCGACACCGGCGAGCGATCGACCGCAGGGACTGCGGATCGGCTACGTAGCCCAGGACCCGGTGTTCGCGCCCGGCTGACCGTGGAGGAGGTGGTGCGCGAGGCCTCGCCGCCCGGCGGCCGCGACGAGGCGAGCGCGAGCGCAGGTCGCCATCGCCCTCGGCAACGCCGGGTTCACCGATCGTGCCAGCGCACGGAGATCCTCTCCGGGGGCTGGCGCAAGCGCCTGGCGATCGCCCGTGAACTGGCCCGCGCCCCCGACGTGCTACTCCTCGACGAGCCGACCAACCAGCTCGACCTCGAGGTCGATCCTCTGGCTCGAGGAGCTGCTGCGCTCCGAGCCCGAGGCATTCGTGGCGGTGAGCCACGACCGCTACTTCCTCGACGCCGTCGGCCGCCGCATCGTCGAGCTCGACCCGCGCTACCCCGAAGGATGTTCGCCGTCGAGGGCGGCTATGCGGAGTTCCTCGATGCGCGCGACGAGCGCCTGCGCCAGGACGAGACCTACCGCGCCACGCTCGCCAACCTGGCGCGGCGCGAGGCGGAGTGGCTGCGGCGCGGCCCCAAGGCACGCACCACCAAGGCCAAGGCGCGCGTCGACATCGGCCGAGGAGCTGCATCGCCGAGCTCGCCGACGGCCCGCAGCGGCGGGCCGGGACCGCCGGCGACGGCGCCGGCATCGAGTTCACCGCCTCGGGCCGGCGCACCAGCCGCCTGTGGGTAGGGGAGGGGCTCGGCAAGCGCTTCGGCGCGCACGTCGTCGTCAGCCCTCTCGACCTCCTCCTGACCGCCGGAAGGCGTCTCGGGATCATCGGCCGCAACGGTTCCGGCAAGACCACCCTGCTGCGGATCCTCGTCGGAGAGATCGAGCCCGACGCGGGCACCATCGAGCAGTGCGGAGGGGCTGCGCGTCGTCTACTTCGATCAGAACCGGGAGAGCCTCGACCCGAGGCTCACCCTGGCGCGCGCCCTGGCGCCCAGCGGCGACCACGTCGAGTATCCAGGGGCGGGCGCTGCACGTCGTCTCGTGGGCGCGGCGCTTCCTGTTCCGCGCCGAGCAGCTCCGCACCCCCGTGGGTCGGCTCTCGGGCGGCGAGAAGGCCCGCATCGTCTCGCCCGGCTGATGCTGCGCCCGGCCGACCTGCTGGTGCTCGACGAGCCCACCAACGACCTCGACATCGCCACCCTCGACGTCCTCGAGGAGGCCCTGCTCGAGTTCACCGGCGCGCTCGTGCTGGTCACCCACGATCGCTTCCTGCTCGACGCGCGTCACCCGGGATGCTGGCTCTCGACGGCGCGAGGCGGGGCCGTGCGCTACGCCGACGTCGGCAGTGGCTGGCGGCGCGCGCGCGGCACCGCTGCCACGGCAACGGCGAGCGAAGGGGCGGCAGCGCGGCCCGGGCAGGCGCCACGCCATCGCGCGGCGGTGGCAAGCGGCTCTCCTACCGCGAGCAGCGCGAGTGGGACGCCATGGAGGAGGCGATGCTCGCCGCGGAGGCGACGGCTGGCGAAGCGGAGGCGTCGCTCGCCGACCCCGTTATGGCCACCGACGCGGCGGCGCTCGAGGAGCGGTTGGCCCGGTCGCCGCGGGGCGCAGCGAGGTCGAGCGGCTCTATGCCCGATGGGTGGAGCTCGAGGCCAAGCGCGGCTGAGACGCGCAGGCGTGGAAGCGAGGCGCCACGGCGTGGCCTCCCGCCGCTCGGTGCCGGCCTCGGTTGTGGAGCCGGCGGCGCCCGCGCGGTGACCGTCGCAGGCGGCCAGGCGCCGTGCCGGCACCCTCCGACAGCCGACCCGCCACCTGGCTGGATCGCGCCGTGAAAGCCCCCATCTCCCGAATCCGTCTGAGGGGCGGGAGGAACGGAGATGAGAGGGACCTCGGTCGTCGTCGGGTCGCTGGCGTGCCTGGCCTCGCTCGTCGCGAGCCACGGTGCGCGGGCGGAGAGCTGCGACGTGATCGCCGTCGAGGGCGTCGTCACACTGCGCCTCGTCTGCCCCTCGGGCGTTCGGGACGTGAAGCTCGCAGCCGTGCGTGCGCCGCTGCCGGGACCGCCGCAACGCGGGGGTGAGCCCTTCAGCCGCGAGAGCCGCGAGCTGGCGCGCCGCGCGCTCGCTGCCAGCCGGGTCGAGCTGCAAGGGCAGACGGTGTTCCTCTCCGGCGATGACGTGCGGCGGAAGCTCCTTGCCGCCGGTCTCGCCCTGCTGGCGCCGGAGGCGACAGGCGCTGTCGATCCGCCGCTGCGCGCCGCCGAGCGGGAGGCGCGCGGTGCCGGCCGCGGCGTCTGGAGCCACGCGGCATGGCAGCGGCTGCAGGCCGCGGCGACCGAGATCGATCTGCCGGCACCACTGCCGATGGCGACTCCCGAGCCGCTCGGCGCGCGGGCCGCGGCGCTCGCGCGCGGCGACTGGGCCGAGCGCAAGGCGGCGTTCGAGGCGGCGGTGGCGCAGCTCTCGGCGCCGGTGCGAGAGGACACCCCGGCGCCGGCGTTGGAGACCGGCAGCCAGGCTGCGGCAGCGAAGCCCACCGGTGCGCCGGCCGCGGATCGGCAGAAGCGGACCCGCGCTCGCAGCAGGCGCCGGCCGCCGCCGCGCTAGGGGACTCCGGAGGGAGCGCTCGGAGGCGCACCGTCTGGGGCTACCAGCGCCTTGCCAATCAGGCCCCGACGCGAGCGGGAGCAGTGGGAGGCGTGCTCGAGGCTCTCGAAGCAGAATCCCGGGGTGCGGGCTTGCTCCCTTTGAGGGCGTCGATCGGACGCCGCCCGTCGCAGGCACGAATCAGGATCATTGGCGACCGCGCCGGAGGTCAGTCGCCACGCGTTCCCTGCTGGCCAGGACTGCCCCGGTCCGGCGGTTGCCTACCGCTCCTTGCGGATCAGCTTCCCCAGCGCCAGCCCGTCACTCGCCAGCAGCTCGCGCACGCGCTCGTGGTCGACGTCGGCGACGATGATCTGGCCGACCTCCTGGTTGACCTCGCGGAAGACGCCGTGCGACTTCATCTTGGCGGTCTGGTACTGGTTGTCCTCGGTGGGCGTCACGTAGTGCACCGAGTCGGCCTTGAAGCGGTGGATCAGCCACAGGTGGATGAGCGTCATCAAGCGCTTCTTGCGCAGCGCCGGGGCGAAGGTGTTCTGATCGCGCACCGAGAGGATGCTGCGGCCGCGGCGGTCGTGGATGGGGGCGAAGACGACGTTGGCGAGGACCTCGTCGGGCGCGTCCTCGGCGTGGATCGACAGCTCGAGGAGCTCGGAGCCGGCGCGGTGGGGGCGCAGCCGCACGCGTAGCGTCTCATCCAGCCGGTAGTGCGCGCTCCACAGCGCCAGCCACTCCTCGAGCAGCTTGCGCGGCACCTCCGTCTGCACCAGGTGCTGGTGCTGTGTCGAGCCCTTGCCCATCGCCTTGGTGGTGGCGGTGCGCCCCGAGGAGGCGGCGAGGGCGGCGTCGCTGCGCGGGCCGCCGACGAGCGTCTGCGGCGTGCGGTAGGGCGACTCGACGAGGCGCAGCCGCCGCTGCAGCTTGGCGAGCGCCACCATCCCCTCCTGCTCGAGGGCGGTGGCGAGCTCCTCGGCGGCGAGGCCGTCGATCTGGTGGCCGCCGTAGGTGATGAAGTTGAAGACGAAGCCGAGCTTGCCGAGCTCCTCGGGGAAGCGGCGCATCTGCTCGTCGCTCATGCCGGTGGTGTCCCAGTTGAACGACGGCGAGAGGTTGTAGGCGAGCATCTTGTGCGGGAGCTCGGCGTGGATGGCGTCGGCGAACTGCCGTGCCTCGGCGAGGTCGGCGGTCTTGGTCTCCATCCAGAGCAGGTCCGCGAAGGGTGCCACGGCGAGCGACTTGGCGATGGCGTAAGGAACGCCGCCGCGGACCTGGTAGTACCCTTCGGGGGTCTTCGCCAGCTCGCAGTCCCAGTCGACCTCCACCCCCAGCTCGCGCGCTTTCTCGCGCGCCGTCCACAGCGAGGCGCGCGAGGCGAAGCGGCGCCACGCCTCGACGTCCATGTCGAGCTCCTCCCCCTCGCTGGCGCGGAAGGCGAGCACCTCGGCCACGGTGTCGCCGAAGGTCTCGAGGCCGGCCTCGTCCACCCAGATGTCGACGAAGCGCGACTCGACTTTGTCGAAGAGGGGGCCGATCGTCGGCTGTGCGCCGGCGCGGAAGGCGGCCACCGCCTCGGCTACCGCGTGCATGAGGCCGTGGCGATCGAGCCACGCCTCGGCGGCGGCGTGCTCCTCGGGGGAGAGGGCGTAGAGCAGGTGCCCGTTGAGCTCGTGCACGCCGAGCTCGTGGAAGCGCTTCATGAGCGCCAGGTAAGCGGCCTTGTAGGCCGGCACCTCGAGGTTGGTGACGCCGAGCAGGAACGGCTGGTCGCGCTCGTCGGCGCGGGAGTCGATGAGGTTGGCGGCCTCGGCGTCGGTGCGGGCGACGAGGATGCCGGGCACGGCCATGACGTCGAGCTGGAAGCGGGCGGCGTTGAGGCGCTTGATCTGCTCGTCGCAGGGCACCAGCACCTTGCCCCCCTGGTGGCCGCACTTCTTGGTGCCGGGCCGCTGATCCTCGATGTGGTAGCCCGGCACGCCGGCCTCCACGAAGCGGCGGATCAGGTTGCGCACGTGGGGATCGCCGCCGTGGCCGGTGTCGGCGTCGGCGATGATGAACGGCCGGTAGTCCACCTCCGGCGTCGCGGCGCGCTGTTCCTCGCTCATGCGCAGGCGCAGGAAGTGCTGGTTGCGGTCGGCGGTGAGCAGGGCGCGGACGAGCGTCGCCGCCTCGTCGGGAACCTGGCTCAGCGGGTAGCTCGCGAGGTCGGGGCCCGGGTCCTCGCCGGTCGAGCCCTTGGCCGAGGTCGCCCAGCCGCCGAGATAGATCGCCTCGATCCCCATGCGCTTGATGGTCACCGCCTGGCCAGGCGAGTAGGGGCCGAAGGTGGTGATGGCCCGCTTGGCGGCGAACAGCTCGCGCAGGCGCTGGTGGAACGCCGCGGCCGCCTCGCGCGCCACCGTGTAGTCGTGGGCGATGGTGCCGCGCTGCTCGGCCACCTGGCGAGGGGTATAGAGGCGGACGATGCCGTCGAAGCGCGGGCTGTCGAGCCACGCCTGGGTGGCGGCGACCGCGTCCTCGAACGGCGTGGTGGTGGCGGGTTCCTTCTCGAGTGTGGCCATGGCGCGAGCTCCCTTGGCGCGAGACGTCCCTGGGAGACCATTGTAAGCCGAAATACGCCGCAGTGCGGCAAGAACGAGGCAGCCGCCTCAAGCGACCTCCGCGCTTGCAGCACGCGTGCCGGTGCCGGCCTAGAACGGCCCCCAGTGGATCGCCTGCGCGATGAGCAGGAAGGCGAGCCCGATGCCCAGCCAGAGGAGCTGCAGCGGCCACAGGAACCGCACCCAGCGCGTCCACGGCACGCGCAGCATCGCCAGGCCGGCCATGAAGTACCCCTGCGTCGGCGTGAAGACGTTGGAGAAGCCGTCGCCGAACTGGTAGGCGAGCACGCTCGTCTGACGGGTCACCCCCACCAGGTCGCCGAGGGGGCCGAGGATGGGCAGCGCCAGTGCCGCCTGGCCGCTCCCCGAGGGGACGATGTAGGAGAGGGCGACCTGCACGCCATAGATACCGAGCACCGTGAGCGTGGTGGGCAGCCCGCGGACGACGCCCACCATGGCGTGGAGGAGGGTGTCGGTCACCTGCGCGCCGTCGAAGATCACCAGCACGCCGCGGGCGAGGCCGACCACCAGGGCGGCGCCGGCGAACCCGGCGGCGCCGCTGAGGAAGGTCTCCGCCGTGCGGTCGGCGCCCAGCCCGCCGGCGAGCCCGGCGACGATGGCGGTGGCGACGAACAGCCCCGACAACTCGAGCAGCCCCCAGTGCCAGCGCAGCGCGCCGGCGACGAGTAGGGCGATGGCGCCAAAGAGGGCGAGCAGGACCACCGCCTGGCGTGCCGTGACGCGGGACATCGCGTCGTCGCCGGCGGGCGCCGATGCCGGCGCGCCGGCCACTGCCGCGGCGGCCGGCAGCTTGAGCCCGCGCGCGGCGCGCAGGATCCACAGCGTGGTGGCGACCGTCACCACCGTCCACACCACGAGGCGGAAGCGCAGCCCCGAGAACAGTGGCAGGCCGGTGATCGCCTGGCCGACGCCGATGGTGAAGGGGTTGAGGAAGGCGCCCGAGAAGCCGGCGGCGGCGCCGACGAGGCCGATGGCGCCCGCCAGCAGGTCGTCGTAGCCCAGGCGGCGCACCAGCACGACGAGCGCGGGGAGGAACGCGAGCGCCTCCTCGGCGAGCCCGATGGTGCCGCCGGCGAGCGAGAAGAGCACACGAGCAGCGGGATCACCACCTCGCCACGGCCGCGGCAACGCCGCGCACCAGGGCGCCGATGCCGGCCTCGAGCGCGCCGGTGGCGGTGATGACCCCGAAGGCGCCGCCGATGAGGAAGAGGTAGAAGACGATGGTGGCGGTGGCCTCGAGACCCTTGGGCCAGGCGAGCAGCACCTCGCGCACGCCAGCCGGGTGGGGCGCGATCCGCTGGTAGGTCGTGGGGTCGACGAGCTGGCGGCCACCGACCGTCGCGCCGCAGGTAGGCGCCCGCCGGCACCACCCAGGTGAGCGCCGCGGCGACGAGGGTGAGCGAGAAGAGGAGGGCGAAGGTGTGGGGGAGCCGGAGCTTCACGGCGTCTCCTCCTCGCTACCCAGCGCCAGCTCGAGCGCGAGCGCCGCGTAGATGCGCGCCGCCGCGACGAGCTCGGCGACGGCGATCGCCTCGCGCGGCGAGTGGGCGTCGGCGAGGTCGCCGGGGCCGAGGACGATGGTCGGGCAGGTGGCCGAAATTCGCCAGCAGGGCGCCGTCGGTCCAGGCCGGGAAGGCCCGAAGGACGGCTCGTCGCCGCCGAGCACGAAGCGCCGCGCTGCGAAGGCGGCGCGGGCGAGCGGGTGCTCGGCGGCGGTGGCGCAGCGCCAGGTGCTCCAGCGTCGCCACGCCCCCCGGCGACGCGGCGCACCGCGGTGCGCAAGCCCGGCATCGCCGCCTCGACCTCGGCGAGCAGGGCCGTCGAGCTCGGCGACGACCGGGTCGTAGCTCTCCCCAGGGACCGACCGGCGGTCGAGGGTGAGCGCGCAGCGCGCGGCCACCGTCGATGGCTGGTCGCCGCCGCGGATGGTGCCGAAGTTGAGGGTCGGCGGACCGAGCAGCGGATGGTGTCGCGTGGCGAAGGGGGCTGCCAGGCGCGCGCCGGCCAGCTCCACGAAGCGCGCCGCGGCGACGATGGCGTTGAGTCCCGTTCCGGCGTGCCGCCGTGTGCGGCGCGGCCGGCGAAGTCGACCTCCAGCCACTCGAGGCCGCTTGTGGCCGAGGCAGGGACGGTTGCCGGTGGGCTCGCCGACCACCGCGGCGTCGGCGGCGATGCCGCCGCGGATCAACGCCTCGGCGCCGAGGCTCTCCATCTCCTCGTCGACCACCGCCGCCAGCGTGGCGCCGCCACCGGCCTCAGCGCGCGCGCGTCGAGGGCGACGAGCGCCGCGGCCATCGCGGCCACCGGCCCCTTCATGTCGGCCGACCCGCGGCCGTGGAGCCGGCCGTCGCGGATCTCGCCGCTGAAGCCGTGGCCGGGGTCGTCGGCGTTGAGCGGCACGGTGTCGGTGTGGCCGCAGAGCAGGACGCGACGGCCGGCCCCGCGCCGGCCGAGGGTCGCAGAGCAGGTTGGGGCGGCCGGGCGCCGTTCCTCGAGCCGTCGGCGGGATGCCATGGGCGGCGAGCCAGGCGGCGAGCGTGCCGCGCCACCGCCTCCTCCTGCCGCGGCACCCCAGGATGGCTGGGGATGCGCACCAGCTCGGCAGCGAGCGCCACCGGCGATGCCGCCGCGAGGCGCGCCTCGACGCGCTCCCAGAGCGCCTTGGAGACCATGTGCGGCGCAGTCTAATGCGGAGCGGGGAGCGTGGAACCGGCGGCCGGCGCCACGAATGGCCCGGCACCGCGCCGAGGCCGCGCGGGAGGAAGAGAGGTGGGAGCGAGGTAGGAGCCAGGATGCCTCTGTCGATAGGCTGCAGTGGGAAGGAGCTCGCCCCCGCAGCGGCTCACCGGCGGCGCCCCAGGGCGTGAGGGCCTCGCCGCCGAGCGTCTCGTGCAGCCCTCGTTGCGCATCAACCGCCGATCCACTCCCGATTGCTTGACCCCATCACCCCCCGGCGGTATTCTTTGCCGCCTTGCGCCGCCCGCGGCGGTGCGAGCCGTTCTGCGGCAACTCTCTCCGGGGCGTAGCTCAGCTTGGTAGAGCGCACGGTTCGGGACCGTGAGGCCGGAGGTTCAAATCCTCTCGCCCCGACCACTCCCTAAAGCACTGATTCGTATGGGTGTTGCTGCCCCAGCTCAGGTGGAGCTTTGAACCGGGCAAGTTAGTAGTGGGCGACTCTCGCGTTCTCTCGAGCATCAAAGAGCGGCGTCAAGGCGATCCCGTCCGGGCTCGCGCCGGTACGGGCGTCATCCCTGAGGAACGGTTGTTGAGCGATCTCAGGATCGCGTCCAGCACCAGATCCAGCTCCTTGCCAACGTCCTCGGCGAGGAAACGCAGCACCAGGTAGCCGCTCTCCTGGAGCAACTGATCCTTGCGCCTGTCCCGCCGATAGGCGACCGGATCGGCGAGGTGCTGCCCGCCGTCCAGCTCTACCGCCAAGCGGGCATCGGCGCAGAGCAGGTCGACCTCCAGGCTCGCCATGTCGTTGAACGGGATTGGCAGCGCCGCGTTGACACGAAAGCGACCCCTGGTCTCCGGAAGTGTCTCGAGCCGCCCGAAGAGAAAAGCTTCGGTAGCGCTCCGCGCGCGGTCGGCACCGACCGCGTCAGGAGTTACGGCTCTCGCAACGTGGGCGAACAGCTTGGCGAGCGGTGTATCGACGCCATCGCGAACCAGCCGTCGTACGCTACCCGAGTAGTCGCGCTTCCACGCAGGCTCTGACGGTAAGACGACGTCTACGGGCCAGCCCGGGATTGCACTGGCGGCGAGCAGCACGGTGTAGCCGACGGTTTCGTACCCGCGGCAGCGGCGGTCGAACATGCGCGCCAGCATCGGCACGTCGAGGTCCGCGTAGTCGTAGATGCGCACTTCACGCTTGCCGTCGTAGAGCCGATGCAGTCGGCCAGCATATTGAGCGATGGTGCCTCGCCATGAGACCGGCAACGTGAGAAACAACGTGTCGAGGCGAGGATCATCGAACCCCTCTCCGACCTAGCGTCCTGTGGCCAGAATGACGCGGGGTTCGTCTCGTGGGATGGAAGCCAGTCTTCCGCGATGGCTTGTCGCTGCTTCTTCCCCATGCCAGCTCGCAGCACCACCAGATGCTGAGTCTCGGTACCGAGCCCGCGTTCGAGCCGATCGAGGTGATCGTTACGCTCGGTCAGGACCAGGGGAGAACGGCCACTCCTCACGGACTCCGTCACGTCCTCGCAGATCCGCCGATTGCGCGCCTCGTCTTCCACCAGCTCCTTATAGAGGGCCTGGAACTGGAGGCGCTTGTCGGGGTCGGCCGGCCGGGAGGTCTGAAACGAGGTCGGCTGCGCAAGGGCGTAGTGCTCGAAGGGGCGCGCTGCGGCTTGTGAGCGGGCGTTCACGCGATGCCGAACGGGACCGCACTGCATGAAGATGATCGGATGGTGGCCGTCCTTGCGTGCCACCGTGGCGGAGAGCCCGAGGACGAAGCGAGCCCTGGACTGCCGCGCCACCAGCTCGAAGCTGTGCGCTGAGAGATGGTGGCATTCGTCGACCACGAGGTGGCCGTAGTCCGCCACGCGGTCGTCGACGACTCCCTTGCGCACCAAGCTCTGAATCACGGCGACATCGAGCAGCCCGGATGGCCGGTTTCTCCCGCCGCCGATACGGCCGATCGATCTTGCGGAGACGTCCAGGAACGCGGCAAGCCGGTCGATCCACTGATCGAGCAGCTGCCGTCGATGAACGAGGACGAGAGTGTTCACGCCGCGCTCGGCAATGAGCCACGCGGCAACGACGGTCTTGCCGAAGGCAGTGGTAGCCGCCAGCACTCCGGTGTCGTGCCCCAGCATGGCGTCCGCGGCGGCCTACTGTTCGGGACGCAGCTCGCCGCGGAAGGCGACCTCGAGAGGGCGGCCGGTCGAGCGTTCATCTCGAATGGTCGTGCGCACGCCCAGGGCGTGTAGCGCCTGCTGGACGTCGTCGACGCAGCCGCGCGGCAGGGCGACATGGCGAGGATGGTCTTCGGCGCAGGCGATCACTCGTGGCTTGTCATAGGTCGACAGCCGCATCGCCTGGGCCTTGTAGAACTCGGGATTCTGAAACGCTGCAGGCGAAGCAGTCGGTTTCTCAAGCCAGGATGCAGGACGTCCTTACGGATGTAGATCTGATTGCCCAGGACCAGCTCGAGCACCTGCGGCAGCTCGCCTGCCAGCGGCGGCTCATGGCGCCTGCGCGAGGGAGGCGAGGCCCACGGCTCATCATCCTCGTCTTGTGGCGGCAGGCGCACTCCGAGGACACGGCCCCGCCGCTCCGCCTCTTGGGCGATGGCTTCCACCTGAGATCGGCTGACCCGACGCATCGCCCCAAGGAACGCCCACTGATCAGCCCACGGGGTCAGTTGCTGGTCGAGGAACACGCTGTTCCCCTGATCGCGTGCACGCTTCTGCAACGGCAGGGCGATCAAGTTCCCGAATCCCCCGTGTGGCAAGGTGTCTTGACTGGGGAACAAACGGTCGTAAGAGTCCAGGCCGATGTCGGGCCGACCCTCCATGGCTTCCGTGAGGAGGTGGGAGCCGAGACGCCGCGCCAAGGCTGCTGGTACGGCTTGCTCGAAGAACAGCCACGCGTGAGCGCCGCGACCGGATCGCGAGCGTTCGAGCGCTGCTGGAAGATCCAAGCGCCGACATGCATCGACGAAGGCGAGCGAGTCGGCTTCCCACCCGGCTTTGTCGAAGTCGATCGCGACGAAGAAGCACGTCTCGTCGAGCAGCAGTGGATACACACCGGCGACGAATGGCTGGCCAGTCGCATCTGCGCCTGACAGGTGCCAACGAATGACCTGCTCGGTAACCGGAAGGAAGCGACGGTTGGGGCAGTCGGCGCACTTGACGCGCGGCTTCTCACAGACGCCGCGGACCCATTCGTTGGCGCAGGCGGGCGCATAGCCGGCTCTCCCGGTCTTGCGGCTCTCGAAGCGGCGAGGGTACACATCCTCTCGACCGCGGAACAGCGATCGGAAGAGCGCAATCTTGACCTCGGATGGCGATGTCCGGTCGATGGGGCTCGAGGCCGGGTTCATTTCGGCTGGCCAGTCTCCGCGAGCGGTGTCATCGCGCGCGAAGACCGCCCTTGTCATTGTCCGCCAGTCATCGTTCGCCGGCCGCAGTCGTCGCCTCCTCGACGAGGCGCAGCGACAGGTAGTACCCGCGACGCACCATCGCGTCGAGCAGGGGACGCACCGCCGGCACCAGCCCGGCCCGCTTTGCGGTAACCAGCAGGCCGGCGCTTCCTATGACGCGTAACTTGTAGGCGCCCATCGCGATTCGACGCGCCTTGCGATCATCGAGCAGCAGCTGCGCGCCGATCGCGTAGGCGATGGCGATGGCCGCTGCCTCGCCGCTTCCGAGCTCCGCGGCCAGAAGTGGATCGGGAGTCGCGTCAGCGGTGGTCTCGAACCAGTCGATAGCTAAGATCGCTTCGGCGCCGAGCCGCTCGGAGCCCCCAGCCCGGACCTCGACAAGCACTGGGCGCGGGACGACGACCCGCGAGTACAGGCCCTGGAGAAGCCGGAGCTGATCGATGAGGGAGAGCGCTATGAGGGGTCCCGTGTCACAGACAACGGGATCCTCAGGCATCCATGAGCTCCCGGTCGAGCTCCTCTCGGTCCAGATCCGCGACCGCCACGTTCATTCGGCCGGCGCGGAAAAGGAACTCGACCCGTGGCAGCTCACTCAGCTCGGCGGCTTTCCCCGACGACAGACGACCAACCTCGAACAGCTTGAGCGCCAAGAGGAACTTGGCTTCGCTGGCAAACTCGTCTGGCGACTGGCCGGACGCCAGCAGCACGCTATCGGGCAGGTCGAGGTGGATGGACGCCATGTTCCAAGGTTACCACCGCGCGAGCGGCGAGCCGCGGTTATCGGCCGCGCAGAGTGGTTGACTGGCAGTCAATCAGAGTCAATACTTTTCATGATGGGGCGGGGCTCCCGATCGACAACCTAGCAGACGGTGACCGGCCGCGAGATCGATCTCCGAGGGCTTCGGCCAGTGGAGCGCGATTTCCTGGCAGCCGTTCGGCAGGAGGTCGACGCCGGTCTCCTTGCAGAACCGGTAGCGCGAGCCGTAGCGCGACTCGATCAGGTCGGCCAGGTAGTCGCGATAGTCAGGCGGTGCCAGCTTGTGCTGGGCGATGCCCAGACGGGCCTCGAGGTCCTGGCAGATCCGGTAGGTGCGAGCGGAAGGCGGGGACGAGCGAGAAGTAGAGCAGCACGAGCCCGAGCAGGAGGGCCGTCATCAGCGCCGAGAACGCCTCGTCCATGCCCTTGCGCTCCCCCTCGTCGGTCAGGGTGTAGCCGGGCGGGATCTGGAGGCCGGCCAGTGCCTTCTCGACGTTGCCGTTGCACATCGGCCTCGATCGACCACATCGTGCGCGCGCGCTCGAAGCGGTTGACCAGGTGCACGGTGCGAACCCCTGCTGTGGATTGCGCCCGGAACCGAAGGAGAGCACTCCGGGCTCCGATCCCAGCGTGGCCGAGGTCATGGTCACTCCGGGTTGCCGGCGCACGATCTTCTCGACCTCGCCGAGCAGCGCCTCGGTGCGGGCGAGCGGCGTGTTGGGATAGCTCTCGAAGGTGACGCGGAAGATGCCGGTGTCCATCGGTGGCATCAGGTCGCGGCCGATGAGCGGCACGACGACGCGTCCCGCCAGGGCGAGCAGCAGGAGCGCGGGGACGATGAAGGCGAGCTTGTGGCGCAGTGCCAGCCGCAGGAGGCGGACGAAGAGCTCCTGGATGGGCTCGAGCAGGCGGCCGCGGACGACGCGGTCGAGCCCGAGCTCCCAGCGGAACCGCTCGAGCCGTCCGCCCAACCGGAGGATGGTCGGCGCCAGGATCGGCAGGATGGTCACCGAGACCACGTAGGAGGCGACGAGCGCGATCGAGAGGGTCAGGCTGAGCGGGCGCAGGACCGTCTGGACGAAGCCGCCGATCCAGATGATCGGCAGCAGCACGATCACGGTGGCGTAGGTGCCCGAGAGGATCGCTAGCATCACCTCCTGGGTGCCGCCGACGACCGCCTCGCCGATCGGCTCGCCGAGCTGGTGGTAGTGGCGCTCGATGTTCTCGAGCACCACGATCGCGTCGTCGAGCAGCAGACCGACGCCGAGGATGACGCCGGTGAGCGTCACCATGTCGAACTCGAAGCCCGCCAGCCACATCGACGCGAAGGTGAGCAGGTAGGTGAAGGGGATCGCGATGCCGGCGAGGAGCATCCCGCGGCTGTCGGCCAGGAAGAGGAAAATGACCAGCACCGTGAGGAGGATTGCGTCGCGCAGCGCGCCCACCATGTCCGACACGCTGGTCTCGATGAGCTCGCCCTGCGTGTCGACGACGGCGATCTCGAGCCCCGGGAAGCTGCGCTGGAGCCGCGGCAGCTCGGCCAGCACGGAGCGCACGGTCGGTAGCGCATGTCCAGACCGTGCGCGCTGGATGTTGATGCCGATGGCCGGCTTGCCATTGCCGTGGAATGCCGAGAGGCGCTCGCGGAGGCCCATCCCGACGCGCGCCACGTCGCGCAGGAAGACCGGTGGACCGGGCGCGGCGACGATCACCACCGCGCCGACCTCCTCGGGCCGCACCAGCTCCCCCTGGCTCTTGAGCAGGACCTGGCTCCCCTTGGCGACCACCAGCCCGAGCGGCGTGTTGCGATTCGACCCCCGGATGGCCTCGATCACTTGCCCCGGGCTCAGCCGGTGGGCCGCCAGGCGATCGGGGTCGAGCTCCACCTCGACGACGCTCTGGAAGCCGCCGAAGACCTCCACGTTCCCGACGTCCGGCAGGCGCAGCAGACTCCATTTGATCGGGTTCTCGGCCAGGCGGCGGACCTGGGCGAGATCGAGCTCGGCGCCGGCCTTCGGCGTGACCGCCAGCGTCAGCACCGCCGGAGTGGCGGAGGAGATCTTGTACACCTGGAACGGCCGCAGATCGGGCGGCAGCAGCGGCTGGACCCGATCGAGCGCGCTCGAGACGTCGGTCGCCGCCGCGTCGAGGTCCTTCGCGTATTCGAACTCGGCGGTCACCACGGAGACCTCGTCGTTGGCGGTCGGGGTCACGCGGCGCACGCGCTCGAGCGTCGCGAGCTCCTTCTCGAGCACGCGGCTCACCTCGCTCGCCACGTCGCCGGCGGCGGCGCCGGGCCAGACGCTGACCACTGCGACCTGCGGCCGCTCGCTGTCCGGGAAGAGGTTGACGGGCATCCGGAAGAAGCCGATCCCGCCCGCCACCGCCAGGAGCAGGACGAGCGAGAGCAGCAGGTGCGGACGGCGAACCTAGCGGGCGACGAGGCTCACGACCCGGCTCCCACGGCGGGCGCGATGGCGGTCCCTGCCGTCAAACCTAGCAGATCGAAGGATCCCACGTGTCGGGCCCTGCTCGCCGAGGCTGCGTGTGCCGCGGCGAGCGCGTCCTGCCCGGCCGCGGCCACGCGCGGATTGGCCGCTGCCGCCTTCGCCTCGGCATCGGCAAGGGAGAGTCGCGTGGCGGCCCGCGCCGGAGCGACGGCGAGGCCAGCCACGAGGATTGCGACCGGGGCTCTCACGTTCCGTCCGCCATGCGCCGGGAAGCGCCCGCGAGCAGGCCGTGCATCGCGCCGAGGAGGCCGAGGTCGATCGCACATGTCTTCCAATCGTTGGTCATGACTGCACACCTCGCCCCGACGATGACGCGGATGCGCAGCGACTTCCTTGCCGGCCGACAAGAGTCGGCGCGCTCGGTCGCTATTCGCCGTCGGCGGCCCGGCGCAGGGCGTCGGGATCGGCGATGCGGAAGCGGCGTGGCCCGGCGGCGCGCAGGATGCCCTGGGAGCGCAGGCGGGTCAGTGCGCGCGAGAGGTTGGCCTCGGTGACGTGGAGGAGCCGGGCCAGCTCCGCCTGCGAAAACGGCAAGGTCACCACCACGCCCTCGTCCTGGATCGATCCTGGTGGAACGAGGCCCAGCAGGGCGTGGGCCGCACGCGCCACGGCGCCCTGGCGGCCGATCGTCTCGATCTGCTCGATGCTGCCGCGCAGGCGAAGGGCCAGGTAGGCGGGCAGGGCCAGGCAAAAGGGTGGATGCTGGCGAGTGAAGCGGAGGAAGTCGGCGCGGTGGAGGACGAGGACCTCGGAGCGCGCCAGGACAGCCACCGAAACCGGATAACCCTCGCCGTCGAGCAGCGGCAGGAGACCCAGGAAGTCGCCAGGTCCGAGCGTGAAGACCGTCAGCTCGGAAGCTGGTGGCACGTGCCGGAATGCTCGCAGCCGCCCTGCGGCGACGACGAAGAACCGATCACCGGGGGAGCCTTCCAGGAAGACCACCTCGCCCGGCGCGACCGTGCGCGCGACGAACAATCGAAGAAGCTCCTCGAATGCCTCCTCGCCGATCTCCCCGAACGGCGCGGTGGCCTCCAGCGCCCTTCGCGCCGCCGCTCGGGCATCGGGCGTCGGGATCACCTGTGAAGAAGGCCGCTTCCTCATGCGGGCCGTCGTTCAGGCCTCGACGATCTCGGTCTCGAGCCGAACTGGCGTCGAGAGTGACGCCGAGACCAGGCAGCTCTTCTCGCTCTTCTCGAGCAGTCGCGTCGCCTTCTCGCGGTCGGTGCCCATGGGCACGGTAAGCGTCGCCCGCAGGACGATCTCGGTGAAGCGCGTGACTCCGTCCTGGCGATCCACTGTCCCCGCTGTGCTCACCTCGAGGTGAAGCACGTCGATCTTCAGGAACTGCGCGATCGCACGTAGCGTGAACAGGAAGCACGTTTCCACCGAAGCGAGGAGCAGGTGCTCCGGGCTCCACGCATCGCCAGGGCCGCCGTAGTCCGCCGGCGGTGCGGTGCGAAGCTCCGGCACGCCGGCCGTCGAGACCTGCGCGTACCCGGAGGGTCCGCCCGTCAGGTGGGCGTCATACTGATGCGGCAACGGTTTCATGGGCTTTCCTTGCGTTGCGGGTCCCGCGGGCGAAGCTGCGGCCCTACCACGGCAGCCACGACGAGCGTCGCGCGCGAAGCGGTCAGAACCAGCTCTCGACCTTGCTGCGTGACGGCACGCCGCCAGCGTGCACGACCTGCCCGTCGAGCACCACGCCGGGAGTCGACAGCACGTTGTAGGTCATGATGTCGCGGAGGTCTTCGACCTTCTGCAATGCGATCTCGACGCCCTTCGCGTGGGCGACCTCCTCGATGAGCTTGACGGTGTTCTTGCAGTTCGAGCAGCCGGCGCCGAGAACCTTGATCTCTTTCACGGTGAATCCCCTGTTTGCGCTCTCTGCGAATCAGAGGGCGGCGTTGAACACGTAGCCGACGATCAGGATGCCGGTGGCGACGACCGCGACGAAGGTGGCGATCAGCCGCCATTTGAGGACCTTGCGCAGGATGACCATCTCGGGAAGCGAGAGCGCGATCACGCTCATCATGAACGCGAGGACGGTGCCGAGCGCGGCTCCCTTGGCGAGCAACGCCTGCACGATCGGGATCACTCCGGCGGCGTTGGAGTACATGGGCACGCCGATCAGGACGGCGAGCGGTACCGACCACCAGGCCGACTTGCCCATGAAGCTGGCCATGAAGTTCTCGGGTACCCAGCCGTGGATCGCGGCCCCGATGGCGATGCCGGCCAGGATGTACGGCCACACCCTGCCAACGATCTCTCGCACGCTGGCCAGCCCGGCGTCGATCCGTTCGCTCAGGGTGAGCACGGTGAGGTCTCCCGCGGCCTGGACGCGCGGCATGTCGCGCACCCAGTCCTCGAGGTGAGCCTCCATGTGGAGGCGCCCGATCACCCAGCCGGCGACGATGGCCACGAAGAGGCCGAGCCCCAGGTAGAGACCGGCGATCTTCCAGCCGAACATGCCGAAGAGGAGCGCGAGCGCCACCTCGTTGACCATCGGGGCGGAGATGAGAAACGAGAAGGTGACTCCGAGCGGCACGCCCGCCTGCACGAAGCCGATGAAGAGCGGAACGGCGGAGCAGGAGCAGAACGGCGTGACGATGCCCAGCCCCGCCGCCATCACGTTCGCCGCTCCCTCGGCGCGGCCGGCGAGCAGGGCGCGCGTCCGCTCTGGCGTGAAGTAGGAGTTGATCATTCCCATCACGAACACGACGCCGGTGAGGAGCAGAAGCACCTTGGGGGTGTCGTAGAAGAAGAACTGCAGGGCGCTGCCGAGATGGCTCGCGCGATCCACGGGCAGCGCGGTCACCAGGGCCTCCGAGGCGGGGCTCAAGATCTGGTACAGGGCGAACCACGCCGCGCCGGCGAGAAACAAGGACGTGCGGGGATGCCGGCGTGGCAGTCGCAGGGTGAGCTCGGTCATCGCCCGTTTCTCTCTCGTCGTGTTCCGCCACCGATCGCGACGAGCGGCGGTGGCGGGTCGCCGATCTCGGGCTGCAGGGTCACGTGCTCGATCTCGAAACCGTCCGCGAGGCGAGCCCGCAGCCGAGGGAGCAGCTCGGGCCAGGCTTCGAGGTCCGGCACCCCCACGTGCGCGGAGAGTGCCACGCGCTCGCCGGAGAGCGACCACACGTGGAGGTCGTGAACGGAGGCGACGCCTCTTTGGGCCGCGATGGCCTGGCCGATCTCCGCCAGCGACAGGTGAAGCGGCACGCCCTCCATCAGTCCGTGGAGGGCCTCACGCAGCAGGCGCAGGCTGGAGACGGCTAGCAGGGCGCCGATCAGGAGCGAGAGCAGCGGGTCGATGGCGGTCCAGCCTGTCCCGAGGATCACCAGCCCCGCGGCGAGGGCGGCCACCGAACCGAGCACGTCACCGAGGACGTGGAGCAACGCGGCGCGGACGTTGAGGTTCTTGCCGCCCCGGTGCAGCAGCCACGCCACCAGGAGATTGATCAGCAGCCCCACGGCGGCGGTCGCCGAGACGGCCCCGCCCAGGACGGGATGCGGCGCCTGCAGACGCTCGATCGCCGAGGCGACCAGCCAGGCGACCAGCGCGAGCAGGCCGAGGCTGTGGATCAGGGCGGCGAGGAGCTCCACACGTCCGAGGCCGAAGGAATGAAGACGCGAGGCTCCGCGCCTGGCCACCCATGCCGCTGCCGCAGCCAGCGCCAGGGAACCGGCGTCGCTCGCCATGTGACCGGCGTCGGCGACCAGAGCGAGCGAGCCCGCCCACCAGCCGACTCCCGCCTCGACGCCCGCGAAGCCGAGGGTGAGCGCGGTGGCCAGCCCCAGCGCCCGGCCGGATGGCAGCGCGGGTCCGGCGTGGTGGTGGGTGCCGCCGCTCATCGCAGTCCGACCACCTGCCAGGCGGCGGCAGCGAGAAGGAGGGCGCCACAGACGCGGCGCACGGCGGAGCCGAGCCTCGAGCGTTCGTTCCACCGCAGCACGCGACCGAGCCAGCCGGTGAGCGTGCCCGAGAGCACCAGCACCGCGACATGGCCCACGCCGAAGGCGAGCACGACGCCGACGACCGGCGCCAGGAAGGCGAACGTACACGGTCCGACCGCGAGGCCGAAGCAGGCACCGAGGCCCAGCGCGCCCCAGGGGCCACGGAAGCGCCCGGGTCTCGGGGAGAACGTGGACCAGGAGAAGGGCAGGGGGTCGAGCAGCGCCAGGCCACCGAAGACCAGCACCGCCACGAGGATGAGGCTGCCCGCGATCCCGATGTCGCCGAGCAGCTTGCCTGCGGCTGCCGTGACAGCGGCGACCAGGGCGATGGCGCCCAGATTGCCGAGCCCGAACGCCCCCGACAGCGCAAGCGCGCGCGTCGTCGAGGCCGGCCGCGCCCCCTCGACGAAGCCGACCAGGAGCGGCACGCTGGCGAGATGGCAGGGGCTGAGCAGCAGGCTCGCCAGGCCCCAGCCGAGGGCACCCGCCAGGGCGAGCGCGGCGTGTCCGCCGAGGGCGTCGCTCAGAGCTGTCAGCAGCCCGGCCATGGTCTCACCGTTGGCCTTCGGCCTTGGCCGCGACGGTCCCCAGGTCATATCCCAGGCTTGCCCAGGTGGTGAGGATGGCGCCCTTCGAGAAGAAGCCCTGGTGTCGGTAGAGCTCGCGACCCGAACGGTCGAAGAAGATCTGCGTCGGGATCATCTTCACGCCGTGAGCATCGGCCGCCTTCGGATCCTTCCAGGCGTCGACGAAGATCACTTCGAGCCGTGCCGACTGCTCGCTGCGCAGCTCCTCGAGGTTCATTCGAGGTCTCCCGGATCAGGTTGAAGATCGGCCGCGATCGGCGGGCGTTCCGTTGATTCGTCATCTTACGAATCATCACTATTTGCAGCATTCCCGGCGCCGTGCGATCAGGTAGGTGTCACGCCGCGGATGCGTGGCCGAGGCCGGCGGCCATCGCCCGCTCGCGATCGAGCTCGGGCAGATGGCCTGCCGGTGCGTTCACTCGCTGGTGGTTGCGGGCTCCCGCCCAAGCCCTATCGGGGCGCGCTCGGCGGGGAAGTAGCGACGGCGCAGCCACAGCGCGACGTTGACCAAGCCCGATCAGGACCGGCACCTCGACGAGCGGACCGATGACCGCCGCGAAGGCGCGCGCCGTGATTGATGCCGAAGGTGGCGACCGCGACCGCGATCGCCAGCTCGAAGTTGTTCGAGGCACGCGGTGAAGGAGAGCGTCGCCGCCTGACCGTAGGTCGCGCCGACCTTCTTCGACATGAAGAAGGAGACGAAGAACATCAGCACGAAATAGATGAGCAGCGGAATGGCGATCCGCACCACGTCGAGCGGCAGCTCGCACGATCGTCTCGCCCTTGAGCGAGAACATCACGACGATGGTGAAGAGCAGCGCGACGAGCGTGATGGGGCTGATCTTCGGGATGAACCTGCCGTGGTACCAAGCCTTGCCCTTGGCCCTGATCAGCGAGAAGCGCGTGACGACGCCGGCGAGGAAGGGGATGCCGAGGTAGATGAAGACGCTCTTCGCGATCTCGCCGATGGTGACGTGGACGACGACGCCTTTCAGGCCGAACCAGGTCGGCAGGACGGTGATGAAGACGTAGGCGTAGACCGAGTAGAAGAGCACCTGGAAGATCGAGTTGAAGGCGACCAGGCCGGCGCAGTACTCGGTGTCGCCCTTGCGCCAGCTCGTTCCAGACGATGACCATCGCGATGCAGCGCGCGAGGCCGATCATGATGAGCCCGACCATGTACTCGGGCTTGTCGCGCAGGAAGAGGACGGCCAGCGCGAACATCAGGATGGGGCCGATGATCCAGTTCTGCACCAGCGACAGGCCGAGCACCTTGGTGTTGCGGAAGACGGCGCCCATCTCCTCGTAGCGCACCTTCGCCAGCGGCGGGTACATCATCAGGATGAGGCCGATCGCGATCGGCACGTTCGTCGTCCCGACGTTGAATCGGTTGATGTAGGGAACGACGCCGGGGAACAGGTATCCGCTGCCGACCCCGATCGCCATGGCGACGAAGATCCAGAGCGTGAGGTAGCGGTCGAGGAAGGAGAGCTTCCCGGCGACTCCCTTGGTGGTCTGCATGTGCGGTCAGCTCCTTTTCGGCGCAGTGGCGCGTGTGCTGCGCGTGGTCATGGGCAGTCGCTTCGCCACGGTTCCAGCACCCAGCGCGCCGTGTGGTCGGCGATCTCCTGCAGGTGCTTCGCTTCCTGCGCCTGCCGCGCGCGAAGCACTCGATCGGTCAGGGGGAGCGGCGTGAGCGCCTGGTTGCTCTTGACCTCGCCATTCACCTTCACGAGCGGCAGCCCCGCTTCGCCCTTCGTTTCGAGAGCACTCCTTACCGCCGCGTCCGCGGCGAAGGCAGCGGGCTGCTGCGAGAGGTCGAAGCGTTCGACGGAGATCCCCTGGCTCTTCAGCCAGTCGAGGTCGGCCGCGAAGCGGGCGAGCTGCGGATCCACCGAAGGGCCGCAGATTCCCGTCGAACAGCACATCGCAGCGTCGTAAACGCGCACGGCGGCCATGAGAGGTCCCTTTCTTCTGGAGGTGAGAGCCGATCGATGGAGCTCACGACCGCGATCGAAGCCGGGCCAGGAGCACCTTCGACCGGAGGAGGGCACGAGCAGGGACGAAGAGGTCCGTTCGCATCGCCAGTTCCTCAGCTGGAAGGTCGCGGCGCGCCGGTTGGCGGGTGGATGCCTACCGCCGTCAGGTCCAGCTCGGCGGCGCAGAGGTCGACGACGGGCACGCGCCTTAGGCGGCTCACCACCTTGGCGTCGGCGCCCACGGTCGGGTCAGCGTTGAGGGAGTCGAGGCAGGCCTTGAGAGTAGCGGTCGCGGGACCGTCTTCGCGCAGACGGTAGAAGACCAGCTTGCCGTCCTTCCGCTCCCGGACCAGGGAGCCGCGCGACAGCACCGAGAGGTGCTGGGAAACGGTGGACGGCGCCAGACCGAGAACGGCGGTGAGCTGGCACACGCAAAGCTCGCCGGACCGCAGCATGGCCAGCAAGCGGATGCGGGTCGGGTGCGCGAGGCCCTTGGCGGTTTCGACCATGCCTTCGAGGGAGGCGCCCTCGACGCGCTGTCGTGTCGTCATATTACGAAGTATAGATGGCCGAGCCCGCCCAGGCTCACCCGCTGGGGTGGGCTCCTTGTCAATCCGCGGGTAGTCCGCGAGATGGTCGGTCCTCGGCAACTCGGGCCGGCGACTGCGGACGCTCCGTACGAGGCACCGCAGAACCTGCGCGGCTTCTTCTCCGGCAAGGAGGCACGCACCGCCGTGGTGGCCAACTCCTGCTGCTCGTCTGCGGAGCAGGCGACGTGCTGCGAGCCGCACGAGAAGAGCTCGTGCTGCGAGAGGCCGGAGCCGGTGACGTGCGGCTGCCAGTAGAGTGATCCCAACCATGGTCGAGCCAATGACCGCGGACAGCTGGCAGCGCTATCGGGGCGAGCTCGTCCGCTTCGTCGGCTCGCGCATGGGCGATGCGGCGGCCGCCGACGACATCGTGCACGACGTCCTCCTCAAGGCCCTCGCGCGGATCGACACGCTCGAGGACCCGGCGAGGTTGCGCGGCTGGCTCTATCGGATCACCCGCAACGCGATCGTGGATCACTACCGGGCTCGCCGGCCCGCCGAGCCGCTGCCCATTGATCTCGCGGCCGAATCTGCTAACGACGCCCGGCACGCCGAGCAAGAGCTGGCCTCATGCCTCCGGCCGTTGCTCGACTCATTACCGTACGAGTATCGGCAGGCCCTCACCCTCGCCGAGGTGGAGGGCCTGCCGCAGCGCGAGATCGCGCGGCGCGAGCGACTCTCGCTCTCTGGCGCCAAGTCGCGGGTTCAGCGCGGGCGCCGAATGTTGCGGGAGGCGGTTCTCGCCTGCTGTCGCGTCGAGCTCGACCACCGCGGAGGCGTCTCCGACTTCGCACCGGGCGCAGGCTGCGACCCATGCGGCGTGAGTGCGCCGTGTGCTGGCGACGACTGACGTCGCGGCGCCTATTTGATTGGCAGCGCGATGCCGCCAACGTCGCCGCCTCGGCCCTAGCCGGACCTGCCCTGACGTGGGCCAAGGTCAAGCGCGGGCGGCGTCACCGTTTCATCGGGAGCACACGGTGAGGCACGTGAGTCGGTGATGGCCTAAGCAGAAGTCCCTCCGGACGGGACTCCAGACGTGCCTCGGGGTAGAAGAGCAGGACACGACGGAGGTAATCGAGGAGGCGTTTCCGGAAGTGCCGTGGGTTTGAGTAGCCGCATCCGAACTGCAGCATCAGCGACTCCCACCGGATGGTGACCGGCCTTCGAAGGCGGAAGAACCGCCAGGTGAGCCAGACGTAGAGGTCGATCTCGAAGGGTCAGCGCAGCGCCCGGAGGACTCGGATGTCGAGCGCCACCGGTGCTTCGGTCGCCTCGAGAAAGAAGCGCTCCGAGAGCTCGACATGGGAGCCGGTCTCCGCATCCGCATCCTCGGCGTCGGCGTCCCACCACAGCGCCCGCTTCTCGGCGATCAGGAAGCCCTCGGCGGCATGGCATGCCTCGCCCTCACAGTGGTAAATGCATTGGAAGGTCGGGGCGAACAGCCGCTGGAGCTGCTCGCGCAGCATCGGGAGCGACCCCCGCGGTCCGGTGGTTGCGGGGATGCCGAGGGCGCCGCAGAAGTGAGACAAGTGCCGGTCGAGCTCGATGCACCGCCGCTTGCGGCGTACCGCCTCGGTGCTGAGGTACGCCAGGCCAAGGCGAGGGTAACGCCCGTAGGGCAGGCCGACGTTGCTGGGCGCCATGATCGAGAGCGTGAGGTGGCCGTTGCGGCGGCCGAACTCGTTGGTCTTCGGGTCGCTGTGCGGCAGAGTCGCCTGCACCAGCGCGCGGGCGAGGAAGCCGTGCCTCCACGTACTGCGCCAGGCGAAGCCTGGGAAAGGGGGAAGCCGATGGAGCCTCTACGCCTCGGCCGCGGTGGTGGTCAGCGTCGGCAGCCAGTCCAGCAGTACCAAGAGTAGCGGGTCCTTCTGCGACCTTTGGCGGGCGGACGGCTTGCACCTGGACTTGTTCTGAGCTTTGTGTCCGGCCTACGACCGCTCGAGTGGGGCAGATGATCCCGTTTGGAGCGCGTTCTCGTTCTTTCTCCAATGAGCCGGTGCAGTCTGGCCTGCCGCGCGCCAGCCACCGCGATTCCAAGTCGACGAGACGCCGAAATGGAACCCTCGGCCGACGACCTATCCATGAGTCGAAGCGGCACACCCAACCAAGGAGCCTAGAATGAAGACCCGGATCGTTGCGCTTGCGATTGGCTGCGCGAGCGTAGGCTGGTGGGGCTGTCAGCAGGCGTCACCCTCCGCGCAGGCGGCGGCGTCGCCCCTGCGCGCGTTGTCGAATCCAACCCTCACGGCGACGCCGGCGAGAACGATCGAGCAGGCGGCGGCCCGGGTCGACGTCTGCTCGCTGCTCTCCGCCGCCGAGGTCAGCGCGATCATGGGCAAGCCGCTGGTGCAGAGCCCGCACGCGCGTGACTACGGGCTCGATCCCAGCGCCGAGGAGAAGGCGCTGGCGGATGCCGGCGTCAAGGAGGGCAAGGGCGACACCCAGAACATGGCCTCCACGATGCAGTCGATGATGCAGGGCGGGCCCGGCGCGGCCATGAAGATGACCGCGACGATGATGGACCAGCTTGCGGTTTCGATCAGTGCCGACCGAGACGGCATGACCGAAGCGCGAGCAAGAGCCGCCTACGAACAGGCCGCCGGGCCCGTCCACGGCGCGCTCAACGGCCCGCTGCACGACGAAGCCCACAACGTCAACGACGTCGTCAAGGTAGGCAACGAGATCAGCGGCGTCGGCGACTGGGCATTCACCACCAACGTTGTGACTGGCAACCTGCCAGGGGCGGCCATTCGCGGTCGCTTTCTCCAGGCCGGCAAGGGACCCTGGCACGTCACCGTCAGCGCCACGGTATCGCCGGACCCCGGCGTCGAGGTGCTCGATCGACAGCTCTCCGAGCTCGCGCGCGCCCTGCTGGCCAAGGTGTAGCCGTCCTCACTCCGGACAACCCCACGTCGTGAAGAGGAGCTCGAATCCATGCGGTCACGATCGGTGCTAACCCCCTTTGCCTTGATATTGGCGGCGCTCCCGCTGTTCGCGTCTTCCGTGGGTGCTTTAGATTCCTGTCGGCCTGTCTTTGACGCCTTGACCAAGGTGGTCACGACCCCAAGCCACAGTTTCACCACCAGCACCCCGTCGACCGGCAACGGCAGCGAGGCGAAGGAAGCCGAAACCATCTTCGTCAACGGACAGAAGTACATCCGTGTGCGCGCCAAGTGGATGCGAATTCCCGTCACCGCGCAGGACGTCCTCGACGAGGAGAAGGAGAGAGAAGTGCACGGCAAGTCGACTTGCCGATGGGTTCGGGGCGAATCGGTGAACGGTGAAGGCGCGAGCCTCTACTCCTTCCATCGCCAATACGCGGAGGTCACGGAAGACGGGCAGATGTGGGTATCGAGAGGCACCGGACTGCCTTTGCGCATTGAAGAGGACGTAGACGACCGGGGCAACAAGGTCAAGGAGCACCGTTCGACGCGCTTCGAATACGCCAACATCCGTCCACCGGTGTGAAAGGCGCGATCCGTGTCCAAGCAGTGCCGGGTGGCACTCAGGGCCAACTGGGGCTGGCGGTCGCGCTGGCGGAACTTGCCAGAGGCCAGAGCCCGAATGCTGTAGCGCGTTCGGAATGGAGGAGCCAGATGAAGAGCACGCTGCGAGTCGCGATGATGCTGACTCTGTGCGCGGCAAGCCTTACCGCCCAGGGAAGAGTGCTCACGAACGATCCGCTGACGGGGCTTGCGGTCATTCCGACGACAGTGACCAAGCAGGGTGGGAACGAGCCGACCAAGTTGCCAGACGCGATGGTTTGCAAGAGCAAGATGCAGGGAAACCTCTATCCGCTCATCTACTACATCTTCTCGCCGCACTACAGCAAGGCGAACGCGACCGTTGCCGCGACGGTGGCGTGGTATTCGTCGCATCTTTCGGGATTCGAGCAGGCTCACGGGTACGACTCGCAGCGCTCGCAGGACATCTTCTACAACGCGGACCGAACCCTGGTGGTGATCGTGACGGGATCGCCGGGGCCGAAGGGCGAGAACACGGATGCGTACGGGGTCACCTACGAACGCTTCCAGCCGGGGCTCGCCCAGAAGGCGATCGACGGGATGGCTCAAGGGAAAGTCATCTGTCCTTAGGGTGGTCGTGACCACGAATGAGCCCCGCGATGAGCACGAGATGGCGAATGACGCTGAAGGCCCTCGTTCCTGGAGCACGGCGATG
Source organism: Thermoanaerobaculia bacterium (assembly GCA_963837455.1). GTDB lineage: Bacteria > Acidobacteriota > Thermoanaerobaculia > Multivoradales > JAIOJS01 > DASYQD01. Next base: position 378,791 of record CAWINM010000002.1, read on the forward strand.
AAGTGCCCCAATTGTCGTCACGCAAACGTCGACGATTCGCGGTTCTGCGCGCTCTGCGGCATGGCGCTGGCGGAGGTCGCTCTGTCGCCCGTCCCGGCAACGTCCGCGGCGACGAAGAAACCCTCCGGGTGCAGCAAGGCCGCGCTGGTCGTGCTCGGCGTGATGTTCGCCGTGTTCCTGCTCTTCGGGGCCGGCGTGGTCGGCATCTACGGCGTCTTGCGCCTGGCTGCCACCAGGGTACGCGCGCTGGCCGCAGAGCAGCAGAACCGGGATCTATCGGCACGGCCGTCATCGACGGACGCAACGCTCGAGAGGCGAACGGGCAATGCGATCGGCGCGATCCTCGGCACTGATACGAAAGGCAAGTCGGATATTGGGAATGCGGTGACCGATCTGGGGCGGTCCCGTAACCCGCAGCAAGGCAGGAATGCCCTGGGAGGTCTGCTGAGCGCGCTCAGCGGCTCGTTGGGCGGCGCGCACCGGCACGATCCCGTCGACTTCCGCGTACTCGAAACGCTGCTCCCAGCGTCGCTGCCCGGCATGCAGCGCGGCACGCCGGAAGGCACTGCGAATCAGGTGATGGGCATCAAGGCGACGTCAACCAGCGTCGATTTCGACGGCCCCGGCGACGCCAAAGTCAAGGTGTCGATCAACGACGCTGCGGCCCTCTCCGGTCTGGCTGGCTTCGCCGAGATGGCGCGGGCCCAGGAATCGGAACAGGGCGATAGCTACGAGAGAAACGAGATGATCGACGGCCGCAGCGTGCACGAAGAATGGGACTCATCGAGCAGACACGGCGAGCTCTCTCTGCTCGTGGCCAGGCGCTACGGAGTGGACGTCGTGGGCGCCAATGTCGAAATGAATGTGCTGAAGGAGGCGCTGGCGGAGATCGGTCTGCGCCAGCTCGAATCCATGGAGGGCGCCAATCCGGTCATGCCTTAGCGAGGTGAGTAGGGGAACGCCGCCATGCTGCATGCACGCCGGCGATGGCGTGCGATATCGCCGGTGCTCCAGACGTGCGGCCACGACCGGAGGGGACGTCAGCGGCACAACATTCAGCGCCCCGGGGGACGGGAGGCGAGGCTCCGGCCTTTGCGCTCGAGCAGGGCCGTCCAGGGACCTCTCGATGCGACAAGTCGAGATCTCCCACACTCTGGTGCTCAACGCTCCTCGTTACGCGCGTACCTTCTTCGAGACCATCATCCGCGACAACCTCGGCCTGGGTCGCCCGAACGAAGTCGAGCTGATCTTCACCGGTCGGCGCTCCCCGCGTGGCCGACCTTGGAAGCAACCTCACTTCGCCACCAAGGTGATCACCAACGGCGTCGAGGTACGGGTCAACGTCTTCTACAAGCACTCCCGCATCAAGCAGTACCTCAAGGACGGCCGTGGCCTTCGCATCGAAACCGTCGTCAACTGCCCCGATGACTTCGGTGTGCTTCGCCGGCTCGCCCATCTTCCCGAGCTCGTCGCCAAGGCCCGTGACGCCAACCGTCGTATCCTGGAAGTGCAGTCTGCCGGCCAGGGCTGTGCCATCGGACCGACTCTGTTCGAGCGGATCCAACAGCCCTACGTAAGAGAGGGCCAAAGAACCGGAGCCCTGCGCTTCGGGGACCAACGCGCCATAGCCCTGGCCGGCGCCCTTTGCCTGACCCTCCACGCCGTCGACGGCTTCACCAACAGGAGCCTTCGCGCCCTCGTCGCCGGACTGCTCGGCGTGCCTCACCGAGCCAGGCAGATGACTTACGACCTTCGCAGGCTGCGCCTCCATGGCCTCATCGAACGGGCCCACGGTCACCGCTATCGCCTCACTCCTGATGGACAGCGCTTCGCCGTCTTCTATGCCAAGCTCGCGGATCGCGTCTTGCCGCCACTCTTCGCCGCATCTCAACCCAACTCGCCTCCAAAGCTCCGGCGTGCTCTCGCCGTTATCGCAGAATGCGTAGACGACGCCTTCCACCACAATGCTCTACGACCCGCCGCATGAAACTCGTCACAACTGTGCAGATGCCCGGAACCAAGGAGCCCTAGAGGGGCCGCGATAGCAACTCGCTTGCGCGAAGTGGCGCCACCACGCTTCGCGGACTGGGCCGGCACCGTCCTCCCCGAGACGCCCGCCGGCGACTGTCTGGCGGGCAGCGAATGCCAGTCGACCGCCCGTCACCGCTCAGTGACCCAGGGGAAGGCGCCCAGGCGGCCGACTCGTGAAGGCCCTGGGGGCGGAGCCGGCGAGCGACTTCAGCTGGGCGAGTGGTTCAACCGCAGGGATGAAGCCTCGGCCCCAGTCGGCGGCATCTCGCCTCTTACCCAGATTATCCTTTATGCCCATAGTGTGCTATTCTGCCTCAAGACGCGAGGAGCGCGACATGGCTGCATTGACCCTCAACCACCCATCCGGACACCCCGTCGAGGTCGAGGCGTTCAGCGCCACCGACGCGAAGAAGTCGTTCGGCGCGATCCTGAATGCCGCCATCGCCCACGGCATCGTGGCCATCACGCGACAGAGCCACACCCGCGCAGTAATGTTGTCGCTCGAAGAGTACGAGGCGCTGCTGCGCCGGCTTCCGGATCCGCTGGCGCAATTGCGCGGCGAGTTCGACGAGCTGGTCGCGGCCATGCAAACGCCCAAGGCCCGCAAGGCGGTGGATACGCTGTTCCGGGCAACGTCGAAGCAGTTGGGGCGCGCGGCCGTCAAGGGCGCCGCCCGCGGTGGCTAAGGGCCGCATAGCCGTTCTGGCGGGAACCAACGGCGCCGGCAAGAGCAGCATCGCCGGTCAAGTGGTCCGCGGCGAAGGCGGCCAGTACTTCAATCCCGACGAGGTCGCGCGCCGAATCCTGGAGGTGAGCCCGGCGCTCACGCCGGCGGAAGCGAATGCGCTGGCTTGGCGGGAGGGCGTCGAGCGGTTGCGGGGGGCGGTCCAGAGCGGAGAGGACTACACCTTCGAGACGACCCTCGGCGGGAACACCATCGTGGGGCTGCTCGAGCAGGCCGCCGAATCAGGGCGCGAGGTCCGGGTGTGGTACGCCGGGCTGAGCAGCCCGGAGTTGCACATCCGGCGGGTGGCGGCCCGCGTGCGCAGGGGCGGCCATGACATTCCGGAAGCGGACATCCGCCGGCGCTACACCAGCAGTCAAATCAACCTGATCCGCTTGATGCCCCGGCTCACCGGGCTGGCGGTGTTCGACAACAGCGCGCAGGCCGACCCTGCTGCAGGCCGGGTGCCGGAACCGGTCTTGGTGCTGCAGCTGCAGGGCGGCGAGTTTGTCGGGCCGCCCGACCTCACCGCCACGCCGGAATGGGCCAAGGCCATCGTCGCAGCGGCCCTGAAGCTGGGGCGCGGCTCGAGAGAGGATCGATCCGTCGAGATCAGGGACGGTCGAAGCGATCGAGATTCATGACCTTGTTCCACGCAGCCACGAAGTCACGCACGAACGTCTCCTGTGAGTCGTCACACGCGTAGACCTCCGCGATGGCTCGGAGCTGAGAGCTGGAACCGAAGACGAGGTCGACGCGTGTGCCGGTCCACTTGAGCTCGCCCGTCGCGCGATCGTGGCCCTCGAATACGCCCTCGGAGGCGGAGGACTGCTTCCGCTCCGTGCCCATGTCGAGCAGGTTCACGAAGAAATCGTTGGTCAAGCTCTCGGGCCGGTCGGTGAAGACGTCGCGCTTGGACTGGCCCACGTTCGCATTCAGGGCGCGCAGGCCGCCGACGAGAACCGTCATCTCGGCAGCAGTCAGCGTCAGCCACCAGCAGCTCCTCTGCCGACCGCGAGTGTCCGTTTCCGAGGTAGTTGCGGAACCCGTCGGCGGTCGGCTCGAGCACGGCGAACGAGTGCACGTCGGTTTGCCAGCGTCAAGCTGGTGATGGTGAAGGGGAAGTGCTTCTCCTTCGCCCGCTCGACGAGCTGCTCAGCCATGGCGGCGGAGGGCCAGAGCGCATCGTCTCGTCCCGCGATCAGCAGGATCGGTCCGTGGATCGCCTCCACCGGGATGGCCGCCGCGGCGGGCGCCGCGGCGAGCGACGGCACGTAGAGATCGATGAGCCGGTGGCTCTTCTCGAAGGCGTCGTTCGTCACGTAGGGAGCGAACGGCAGCTCCTTGCCGCCCGCGGTCCACGAGGAGGTGAGGCCGCCCTTGCCATAGGTGATGCTCTGAAAGACGACCGAGCTCGGCGCGTAGGCGACGACGGCATGGATCGCCGGGTTCCTCGCCGCCGCCACGAGCGCGAGCTCGGCCCCCTTGGAGCCGCCGAGCACGCCGATTCGCGAGCCGTCGATCGCCGGCTGCTCCCGCAGCCACGCGACGGCGCGATCGACCGTCTCGACCGGGATGCGATCGAGCAGATCGGGGAGCGGCTCGATGCCGAAGTAGGCCAGGGCCAGCGTGGCGAAGCCGTGCGACGCGATCAGCGCGGCCATGTCGCGGTTCACTCCGCCCTCCGAGCCGCCGAGGACGATCACCGCGGGCAGCGAGCGCTTGCCGTAGGGCACGAAGAAGGTGCCGACCAGCGGTCCGCGGATCTCCGTCGTCGAGATCCCGGTCGCGCGCTTCACCAGGACGATCTGCTTGCGGGCCAGCTCGGTTCCCTGCTGGAGAACGGCGACCGTGACGATGCTGCGGTCGTCATTGTCGAGCACCGAGGTCGTCGAGGGGATCTCCTTCGTCTTTTCCATCGACCAGAGGAACGCGTGCGCGTCGACGTCGTGCCAGGAGCCGCTCGCCGGCGCCATCACTGCTGGGTCGACCACGCCGTGCGCATCCGCGGTGAACGTGGCGACGGATCGCCAGATGCTGCCGCCGCGGGTGACGAACTCCGCTCGCAGCTCGATGGTCGCGTTCGGCTCGAGCTTCGTCACCTGCACCGTGACGTCGGTGTCGTGCAGGACTTCGGACGGGGCGACGATTTCGACCTTGGCCGCCCCCGAGGTTGCCAACAGGGCGCCGACGAGCGCGAGCAGAGGGAACCTCGTCATCGTGTGTCTCTCCCAGCTTGGATGAGGCGTTGCTGGGTACTTACGGCCACGAGCTGCTCGGGGTTTCACGCCTAGTCCTCGCGCAGCACCTCGTTGGGGTCGAGGCGGGCCGATCTCCAGGCCGGGAACGAGATGGCGATCAGGGCGAGGGCGGCCACGAGGACGGGTGTCGTGAGGAAGGTCACCGGATCGCCGCTCGAGACGCCGAACAGCAGGCTCTGCATCATTCTCCGCCCGGCGAGGGCGATCGCCAGCCCGATGATCACTCCGGCGCCGGTCAGGGCCATGCCCCGGCCGACCACCAGGCCGACCACGCGGTCTCGTCGCGCGCCGATGGCGAGCCGGATGGCGATCTCGCGCCGGTGTCGGACCGTCCACTCGGCGATGCTGCCGTAGATCCCCACCAGGGTGAGGAGGAACGCCAGCCCGGCGAAGATCAGCAGGAGCTCCATCGCGAGGCGCCGCTTCGCGAGCGACCGGTCGACGATGTTCGAGAGGAGATCGATCTGGTAGGCCGGCACCGTCGGGTCGATCGCGCGCACGGCGCGACGGACCTCGGCGACGAGGATGGCGGGATTCGCCGTCGTGCGCACCACCAGGGTCATCCCCTCCGGCGCCTTGTAGCTCCCGGGCAGGAAGACCTCGGGCTCGGGCGCCTGGTCGAGACCGAGATGATGGACGTCGCCCACGACGCCCACGATCGTCATCCAGGGACTGCTCGCATCGTGATCTCCCAGCCAGATCCGCCTGCCGAGCGGGCTCTCGCCGGGCCAGTACTGTCGGGCCAGGGTCTGGTTCACGATCACGGCGACGTCGTTCCGCGGATCGAGCCCGTCGCCGGCAGCGAAGGGGCGCCCGGCGACGAGCGGGATGCGCATCGCCGCGAAGTAGCGCTCGGAAACGCTCCGCTGGCCCACGAGCGGCGCCGGCTCCGGCGCCGGGCGACCGTCGATGACGAGATCCGACGTGATGTCGCTCATCGACATGGGAAGACGGCTCGTGGCGCCCACCGCCTCGACGCCGGGCATCGCCGCCACGCCTGCGAGCAAGCGCCGGTAGAACGAGCGGCGGTCGGCGATGTCGTCGTACGCGGGATCGGGCAGGCAAACGCGCATCGTCACCGCGTGACTGGGGTCGAACCCCGGGGGGACCTCGATCAGCTGGCGGAAGCTCCTGGTGAGGAGACCGGCGCCGACCAGCAGCAGGACCGACAGCACCACCTGTCCCACGATCAGCGCCTCGCCGGTGCGCACGGCACCCCGCCCGACCGTGGTGCCACGCCCGCCGGCCGCGAGGACGGCGCCGAGGTCGGCCCGCGCGCTCCAGTAGGCCGGGAGGGCGCCGACGACGAACCCGCCGCACAGCGAGACGAGAACGGCCACGGCGACTACCCGGCCGTCGACACCGATCTCCCACGAGCGCGGTAGCGCGGAGCCGAGCGAACCGACCACCCGCAATGCAGCGCTGGCGACGAGAAGGCCTCCTGCGCCGCCGACGAGGGTCAACAGAGTGCCCTCGATGAGCGGCCGGCAAACGAGAGACATCGTGCGCGCGCCGAGCGCCGCACGGACGGCCGCTTCACGCCGGCGCCGCAGAGCCCGCCCGAGGACGAGGGCCGAGATGTTGGTGCAGGCGATGAGCAACATGCACCCCACCGCGGCGAGCAGCACGTAGAGGGGCGCCTTCAGCTCGCCGACGAGAGCGTCGCGCAGCGGTGCCACGCTGACGCTCCGTCCCGTGTTGGTAGCGGGATACTCGGCCGCGAGTCGGCGCGCGATCGCATCGAGCTCCGAACGGGCGGCGCCGAGACCGACGTGCGGCTGGAGGCGCCCGACCAGCCAGAGGAAGCGTTCGCCGCGCAGCGTCCCCTCCTCGCCCAGGTACGACGGCGGCAGCCAGAGGTCGGCGTCGTCGGTTGGGAAGTGCAGGCTCGCGGGAAGGACGCCACGCACCGTGTAGCTCACCCGATCCAGGACGATCGACTTGCCGACGATGCCGGGACTGCCGCCGAATCGGCTGCGCCACAAGCGATACCCGAGCAGCACCGCATGCTCGCCGTTGGGCAGGTCGTGCTCTCGCCCGAAGCCTGGCCCGAGGAACGGCCTGACTCCGAGAACCGACAGTAGGTTCGACGAGACGATCGCACCCTGCAGGCGCGCGCTCTGGCCACGGTCGCTCCAGTTGACGCCCCAGTCGGACGAGACCGCGGCGATGTCGGAGAAGGCGCGCGAGCCTCGCCGGAAGTCCCGGAAGTCCGCCGGCGCCACGTCCGTGCGCTCGTGACTCGCGGTTCTCGTCCAGATCGCGACCAGACGGTCGGGATGGTCGAAGGGCAGGGGCGAGAGGAGGACGGCGTCGACGACGCCGAAGATGCTGGTGCACGCCGCGAAGCAGACGACGAGCGTGAGCAGGATGGCGACGGTGCTGACCGGAGTCCGGATCAGTCCGCGCACGAGGTATCGAAGGTCCGACGGCCAGCCGTGCATCGGCGTCCTCCCTGGTAGGTCCGGGCCTACCGGGAATGACGCTCGGGTCGCGCCTCGGTTACCCGAGGACCCGCCGTCAGGTCGCGCTTGCCGCCGCAGGCGAGGAACCGGGGCCCGCTGTGAGCGACGAACGACTGACGCCGTGGGCGAGGAGGTCGGGCGGCAGCCAACGGAGCGCGCTCGGTCGAGAGCCTAGCGCGTGCGCGATCCTTGCCCTTGGCAGCAGCGCTGGGAGGGAACCCGCTTCGTCAAACCGAGCCCGAGTCGAGCGGAGACCCCTGGTGCGCGCGAGATCGCTCCCGGCGGCGCTTCTGTCGAGCCTCTTCCCGGTGGTGGTCGTAGAACAGCTGGGGCCATCGGGCGCTGTCCTGTTGAACCTCGTCGCGATGGTGGTCGTAGAAGAGAGAGTGCGCAATCCAGACGCCGGCGCGCCTTCTCTCAGCCTCTGGGGATCTTCGAGTGTCGTCGGCTGGCATGGGACGCTCCTGACCGAATCGAGCGTTGAGGTAGCTGAGACTATCAGGGCTCACGCGGACGATCGGAGGCTGCGGGACTGAAACCGAGCGGCTGGCGAGGCCGAAGGAATCGAATCCGCAGCTCTGAAGGGGTCGCTCGGTGCGCGGCGCGACTGTGGGCTCGGCGTGCGATCGCGACGAGCGATCACCGCGCGGTGTAGCCCCCGTCGATGACCAGCTCGCTGCCGGTCACGAACTTCGCCTCGTCCGAAGCGAGGTAGAGGATTCCGTAAGCGATGTCGTCGGCGTCACCGATGTGGCCCAACGGATGGAGCGCGTCGAGCGCGGCGCGGCCCGCCGTCACGTCGCCGGTCGCCGCGAGGAAGCTCTCGACCATGGGGGTCCAGATGAAACCCGGATGGACCGAGTTGACGCGAATGCGATCCCCCGCGTAGAGCAGGGCGTCGGTCTTGCTCATCAGCCGGACTGCGCCCTTGGACGCGTGGTAGGGAGGAGCGTCGGGTGCACCCACCAGCCCGTAGATCGACGACAGGTTGACGATGCTCCCGCCGCCGGCATTCCTGAGATGGGGGATCGCATGCTTGGTGCAGAGGAAGACGCCCTTGACGTTGACCGCCATCACGCGGTCCCACTCGGCGCCCGTCACCTCGTGCGTCGGCTTGTTGGCGCCCGAGATCCCGGCATTGTTGACCAGCACGTCGAGCTTCCCAAGCTCGGCGGCGACCGAGTGGAAGACGCTCTCGACCTGAGCCTCGTCGGTCACGTCGAGATGCCAGAATCGTGCTTCGCGACCTTGGTGGCGGAGGTCGGCCGCCAGCTCCTCCCCCTCGCGGTCGAGCACGTCGGTGATCGCGACGGCTGCCCCCTCGCGGGCGAGCAGCGCCGCCGTTGCCCGTCCGATGCCGAGCGCTGCGCCGGTTACCAGCGCGACCTTGCCTGCCATTCGTCCCATCATGTTCCTCCCTGTCGACATCGACCGGCTCGCGTCGCCAGACTGCGGCCTCTGCCACGCGCTGCGGCTGGCCCCTTCCCGGCGGGTCGCATGCGGGCGCCGCGGCTCACATCCGCTCGGCCAGCGCGTTGTAGACCCACGCCAGGAGCGCACCGCCGACGAAACCATCGACGAGCGCCCAGGCCAGCCCGATGAGGCTCCCGGCGGGGCTGATGTTGTAGCCGCGATAGAGGCGGCCGATCCACCTCGGCTCCCCGGTGGCGCCGTCGAAGGCGATGATCCACCAGGTCAGCAGGAACAGGCCCGCCCCCCACACCAACCCACAGGTGAGCGCGAACGCCTTGACGTTGAGCTTCATCGTCGCCTCCAGCTCATGAAGGGGTCTGGATGTGGAGCCAGCGGACGATGTCTCGCCGGCGCAGCAGCCCGACGACGCGCCCGCCCTCGACGACGGGCAGCTGGCGCACCTCGCGCCGCGTCATCTCACGCAACGCCGCGGCCGCGTCCTCGGTGGGGCTGGCGACGGAGACCGCGGCCGCTGGCGTCATGATCTCCGCCACCATGCTCGCTCCCCAGCGCTCGCGGGGGAGTTTGCGGATGTCGCCCAGACAGACCATACCGGCGAGCCTGCCGTCGTCGACGACGGGGAAGGCGCCCTCGTCGGTGCCCAGCACGTGCTCGTCGACGAGCTTGGCGATCGAGGTGTCCGCGGTGACGGTGGGAACGTTGGCGCGCATGAGGCGGGCGACCTGCACGTCGGCCAGCAGGTCATCGATCACCAGCTGGCGATAGCTGGCCGTCGCGGCGTTCTTGAGGAACCAGCCGATGAAGGCGAGCCAGACGCCGTCGAAGGCGCCGGTGCCGAGGATCGGCAGCCGGTAGCCGAAGACCATCGCCAGGCCGCCGAGGATGAACAGCCAGCCGATCGCCGCGCCCACCGCGGCGGCCCAGCGCGTGGCTCACTGCAAGTCCTTCGTCGTCGCCCACAGAAGGGAGCGCAGGACACGGCCGCCGTCGAGCGGAAAGCCCGGGACGAGGTTGAAGAGGCCGAGCAGGACGTTCACCGAGCCCAGCCACAGCAGGAGCGTCGCCAGCGGCCCGAGGTGCGAGAACGTGGCGAGCGGATGCGACGCCAGCGTCGCCCGCGCGTCGGCGCTGCCGAGCGCCAGGAACAACGCGCCGAGGAGCAGGCTCGACAGCGGGCCGACGATCGCCATCAGGAACTCGGTGGCGGCGGAGGCAGGCTCCCGCTCGAGGTTCGAGACGCCGCCGAACAGGAAGAGGGTGATGTTCCTCACCGGCAGGCCGCGAGCACGCGCGACGACCGAGTGCGACAGCTCGTGCACCAACACCGACGCGAAGAACAGCAGAGACGCCACCACCGCCGTCGAGAGCCGCACCGCGAGGCTCCAGTCGGGGTGGGAGCTCGAGAACCCTGAGATCAGGCTCCAGGTGATGAGGAGGAAGATGAAGATCCAGCTGGGGTCGATGAAGATGGCGATACCGAGGATGCTGCCGATCTCGAAGCCCTTGGCTCGGGTCCCGCGGCTGCCGCGGGCCGCTGTCGCTCCAGCATCGTTCATGCGAACGCCTCCGTGGCCTTGATCGACCGCAGCCGAGAGGGCCGAGCCGGCCAGGTCGGCCCGGCGCCCGGCTCCAAGGAACAGCTTACTCCCCGGTGGAACCGGCGGATCCGCGAGGGCGGTCGCACGACCGCGCTGCGGATCCCGGCCGTCGCGAGAGGACCGCTCGTGGCGATCAGGCAAGGTCGAAGCGATCGAGATTCATGACCTTGTCCCACGCCGCCACGAAGTCGCGCACGAACGCCTCCTGCCCGTCGTCACCGGCGTAGACCTCGGCGATGGCTCGGAGCTGGGAGCTCGAACCGAAGATGAGGTCGACGCGGGTGCCGGTCCATTCGAGCTTGCCCGTCGCGCGGTCATGGCCCTCGAATTCACCCTCGGCGGCGGCGGACGGCTTCCACTCCGTCTTCATGTCGAGCAGGTTCACGAAGAAGTCGTTGGTCAAGAGCCCAGGTCGGTCGGTGAAGACGCCGAGCCGGGACTGGCCCACGTTCGCATTGAGGGCGCGCAGGCCGCCGACGAGCACCGTCATCTCGGGAGCGGTCAGCGTCAGCAGCTGCGCCCGATCCACCAGCAGCGCCTCTGCCGACCGCGAGTGTCCGTTGGCGAGGTAGTTGCGGAAGCCGTCGGCAGTCGGCTCCAGCACGGCGAACGAGTGCACGTCGGTTTGCTCCTGCGATGCGTCGGTGCGCCCCGGCGTGAAGGGGACCTGCACGTCGTGCCCGGCGGCCTTCGCTGCTTTCCTGATGGCGGCGCCACCGCCGAGCACGATGAGGTCGGCGAGCGAGACCCGCTTGTCACCCGACTGGGCATCGTTGAACGCTTTCTGGATCTTCTCGAGAGCGGTGAGCACCTTCGCCAGCTGGGCCGGCTGGTTGGCCGGCCAGTCCTTCTGCGGCGCCAGGCGGATACGCGCCCCGTTCGCGCCGCCGCGCTTGTCCGAGCCGCGGAAGGTCGATGCCGAGGCCCAGGCGGTGGAGACCAGCTCGGCGATGGACAGCCCCGAAGCGAGGATCTTGGCCTCGAGCGCGGCGATGTCGTGCGCATCGATCAACGCATGGGTCGACGGCGGGGACGGGGTCCTGCCAGAGCAGCTCTTCGGCTGGGACCAGCGCGCCGAGATAGCGCGCGCGCGGACCCATGTCGCGGTGCGTCAGCTTGAACCAGGCGCGGGCGAAGGCGTCGGCGAGCTCCTCCGGGTGCTCGTGGAAATGCCGCGCGATCGGCTCGTAGATCGGGTCCATGCGGCAGCGCGAGGTCCGCCGTGGTCATCATCGGCGCGTGCCGCTTCGACGGATCGTGCGGCGTCCGGCACGGTGTTCTTCGCCGCGGCGTCCTTGGGCGTCCACTGCGAGGCGCCGGCCGGGCTCTTCACCAGCTCCCACTCGTAGCCGAACAGCATGTCGAAGTAGCTGTTGTCCCACTTGACTGGAGTTGGGGGTCCAGGCGCCTTCGATGCCGCTGGTGATCGCGTCACCGCCCTTGCCGCTGCCAAAGCGGTTCTTCCAGCCGAGGCCCTGCTCCTCGATGCCGGCACCCTCGGGCTCTGCACCGAGCAGCGACGCGTCGCCGGCGCCGTGGCACTTGCCGAAGGTGTGTCCGCCGGCGATCAGCGCGACGGTCTCCTCGTCGTTCATCGCCATGCGCGCGAAGGTCTCGCGAATGTCCCGGCCCGAGGCGACCGGATCCGGCTTGCCGTTCGGGCCCCTCCGGGTTCACGTAGATCAGGCCCATCTGCACGGCGGCGAGAGGATTCTCGAGCTGGCGGTCGCCGCTGTAGCGCTCGTCGCCGAGCCACTTGGTCTCCGACCCCCAGTAGATGTCCTCCTCGGGCTCCCAGACGTCCTCGCGGCCGCCGCCGAAACCGAAGGTCTCGAACCCCATCGACTCCAGGGCACAGTTGCCGGCGAGGATCATCAGGTCGGCCCAGGAGATCTTCCGTCCGTACTTCTGCTTGATCGGCCAGAGCAGCCGGCGCGCCTTGTCGAGGTTCGCGTTGTCGGGCCAGCTGTTGAGGGGCGCGAAGCGCTGGGTGCCGGAGGAGGCGCCGCCGCGGCCGTCGCTGATGCGGTACGTGCCGGCGCTGTGCCACGCCATCCGGATGAAGAGCGGCCCGTAGTGGCCGTAGTCGGCCGGCCACCAGTCCTGCGACGTCGTCATCAGCGCGTAGAGGTCCTTCTTCAGGGCATCCAGGTCGAGACTCTTGAACTCCTCGGCGTAGTCGAACTCCTTGCCCATGGGGGCTGGAGAGGGGAGAGTGCTGGTGGAGGATCTTCAGATTCAACTGATGCGGCCACCAGTGTTGATTCGACGTTCCCTCGACCGCCGTGTGGGCGTGGTGACCGCCCGTCACCGGGCACTTGCTTGCATCGTCTGACATGTTGGTTCTCTCTCGTATTTCCGAAGCTCGGGAGCAGACACTCGGGGCAGCGGCCCCAGAAGACCACTTCGGCCTCATCGATCTCGTAACCCGAGTCGGTGGTTGCGGGGGTCAGGCACGGCGCGACACCGACTGCGCAGTCGATATCGACCATCCGGCCGCACGCGCGGCAGATCAGGTGGTGATGGTTGTCGCCAACCCGGTCCTCGTAGCGCGCCGGCGACCCGGCCGGCTGGATGCGGCGGACGAGACCCTTGTCAGCCAGGACGCCAAGCGCGTCGTACACCGCCTGGCGGGAGATGACGCCGATCTTGGCCCGTACGACCTGGGCGATGTCGTCCGCCGTGCCGTGCGGATGCCCTGACACCGCCGCCAGAACGGCCAGGCGCTGAGCCGTGACCTGGACACCGTGTCGGCGGAGGAGATCAGCTGGATCGCCGAGCATCGCCGTAGCATACGTCTGAAGCTGGACAGTATCAAGAATCTTTGTGCATCCAGTTTCTCTCGATGGCCGCTCCGTGGGTCCACACGTAGATCACGTGGACGTCGCTCCGTGCGGCCAGCCGGATGCTCGGGCGCATGGGGTCGGAGAAGGTGAGGGAGGTGGCGCCGAACGGCACCACGCCGCCGTGATGCGCCATCCCGGTGAGGATCGCGGTCATCGCGTGGTCGCGGATCCCGAAGTGGACGTTGCGTCCCGCGCACCCCACACCCCGCCAGCCGCCTCCTGGGTCGGCGGCGTCTGCCCGGCCTCCGGCACCCCGGGGCTCAGGAAGTCACCCTTCCCCTGCATGTTGCGTGTGGACGGGTCGAGGTGCTGCTGCGAGCGAACGAGGTCATCGTGTGCTCCCGCGTCGCGACATGTAGCGCCGCATCAGCGCGGTGGTCGAGCTGTCGTGGCCATCGGCCGGCGGGCCGTCGCCCTGCAGCTCGCCGCCGATGCGCTGGGCCAGCGCCTTGCCGAGCTCGACGCCCCACTGATCGAACGAGTCGATGTCCCAGATCACGCCCTGCGTGAACACGCTGTGCTCGTACAGCGCCACGAGCGACCCCAGCGTCGCCGGTGTCAGGGAGTCGGCAAGAATCGTGGTGGTCGGCCGGTTGCCGGCGAAGACGCGATGCGGCACCAGCCAGGCGGGCGTCCCCTCGGCCTCGACCTCGCCGGCGGTCTTGCCAAAGGCCAGCGCCTCGGTCTGCGCGAAGACGTTGGCCATGAGCAGATCGTGATGACCCGCGAGTGGGTTGAGCGAGCGGCAGAAGGCGATGAAGTCGCAGGGGATGAGCTCCGTCCCCTGATGAATCAGCTGATAGAACGAGTGCTGTCCGTTGGTGCCCGGCTCGCCCCAGACGATGGGGCTGGTCCGGTAGTCGACGCGGGCGCCGTCGAGGGTGACGTGCTTGCCGTTGCTCTCCATTGTCAACTGCTGGAGGTAGGCGGGGAAGCGCGCAAGGTAGTGGTCGTAGGGCAAGACGGCGACCGTCTGCGCGTCCCAGAAGTCGGCATACCACACCGCCAGGAGCCCCATGATGACAGGCAGGTTCCGCTCCAGAGGTGTGGTGCGGAAGTGCTCGTCCATCGCATGGAAGCCGGCGAGCATCTCGCGGAAGTGCGCCGGTCCCACCGCCAGCATGGTGGAGAGCCCGATCGCCGAGTCCATGGAGTAGCGACCGCCCACCCAGTCCCAGAAGCCGAACATGTTGGCGGGGTCGATGCCGAACTTCGCCACGCCCTCCGCGTTGGTGGAGACGGCCACGAAGTGCCGGCGCACCGCCTGCTCGTCGCCGAGCGCGCGTAGAGACCAGGCGCGGGCGGTGTGCGCGTTGGTCAACGTCTCGAGCGTCGTGAACGTCTTGGAGCAGACGATGAACAGGGTCTCCGTGGGGTCGAGGTCGCGCGTCGCCTCCGCGAAATCGGTGCCGTCCACGTTGGAGACGAAGCGGAAGGTCATCTCGCGCCGGCTGTAGTGGCGCAGCGCCTCGTAGGCCATGACCGGACCGAGGTCGGAGCCGCCGATGCCGATGTTGATCACGTTGCGGATGGGCCGCCCTGTGTGGCCGTGCCAGCGGCCGCTGCGGACCTCCTCGGAAAAGGCCGCCATGCGGTCGAGCACGGCGTGCACCTCCGGCACGACGTCGACACCATCGGCGACGATGCGCTCGCCGGCAGGAGCCCGCAAGGCGACGTGGAGCACCGCCCGCCGCTCGGTCACGTTGATCTTCTCGCCCCTGAACATGGCCTCGATACGCTTGGCCAGACCTCGCTCCTCGGCCAGCCGCCGCAGCAACGCGAGCGTCTCGTCGGTGATCCGGTGCTTCGAGTAGTCGAGGTAGAGGCCGGCGGCCTCGGCGGTGAGGCGCTCGCCGCGGTCGGGGTCGTCAGCGAAGATCTGCCGCAGGTGCAGATCGCCCATTCGTGCCCGATGCTGCGCCAGCGCCCTCCATGACGGCAGCGCTGTTAGTGCCGGGCTTGCACCCACGTCTCGTGCCGTCATGGTCTGGCGGCCCCGGCACGATCCCACTCCGTCACCGTCACGCGCCGCGCGGCAAGGCAATCGAGCACGTCCTTCCAGGAGGCGTCAAACGACTCGGTCCCCTCACGCTGGAGCCGCTCCGCCAGCAAACCAATGTCCACGCCGGCTTCCCCGAGCTCGGCGAGCACCGATGCGGAGACCCCGCCATCGAGAGGCATCATCCCTCCCACCCGGCCGTGAGCGGCGAACGCGGCGAGGGTCTTCTCTGGCAGCGTGTTGAACAGATTGCGACGCTGGGCGCGGCCGCGCAGCTCCCCCGCCGCCCGTATGGTCCCTGCCGAATCGTTGGCCAGGAGGGGCGACACCTCCAGCGATACCCAGCCGTCGACGCCGTCGGTGCGGTCGTGGACGGGGAGAAAGAGGTCGGCGGCGCGCGCCAGATCGTCGATCGCGAGCTCGAAGAACAGCGTCTCGTCCGACTTCCCCCTGGCAGCGTTCCGGCGAATGAAATCGTCGTACATGTCGCCACTCTTGATCGCGTGATCGAAGATGGTGGGGTTGGAGGTGAGGCCGGTCAGCGAGAGCTCGCTGATGTAGCGCTGCAAGGTGCCGTCGTCGAGGATGCCGCGGGTGATGTTGTCGAGCCAGAGGCTCTGTCCGAGATCGTGCAGTTGTCTTGTCGGATTCATCGCTTCTGCTCGCGAGTCGACGTAGCCGAGCTCGGTGCGCAGCGCCTCGAGAATAGCCCAGCAGCGGTCGCGGCTGTCGCTCCCGAGCTCGCGCTCGAGAGGGTCGCGGAGGTCGTCCTGCACGAGATCGTTGGCGGGCAGCGTGTTGTCTGGAAGAGGTGATTCGCGACCACGTCGCGCAGACAGCCTGCCGTCTGGTAGAACGAGCCGCGCCCATTGACGCCGAAGTCCTCGGCCAGGCTCATCTGGGCGCTGGCCACGTAGTTGCGGTTCCAGATCGGCTCCAGGAACGAATTGGCGAAGCGGAAGTAGAGGATGTTCATGATCGCCTCCTTGCCCAGGAAGGGATCGATGCGGAAGATCGCATCCTCCGGAAAGACGGACAGCGCGACCCGGTTGAGCGCGCGCGCCGAGGCGAGGTCGCGGCCGAAAGGCTTTTCCACGATGACCCGCGCGTGCTCGGCGACACCCGCTGCTCCCAGGCCTGGTGAGCGCCTACTACACGGAGGTGCTCGCCCCCGCGGTCGCCGGGCAGCAGGTCGCCTTCGGCACCTCGGGTCAGCCCACCCAGAGCGCCCGCACGGGGTCGACGCGCGCCGCGCGCCGCGACGGCAGCCAGCACGCCAGCGCCGCGATCGCGCCGAGCAGCGCGGCGATCGAGAGATAGACGAGCGGGTCCCTCGCGCCGACGTCGAACAGCATCGTGTTCATCAGGCGCGTCAGCGCGAGCGCCGCCGCCAGGCCGATGCCGAGCCCGATGCCGGCCAGCGTCATGCCCTGGCCCAGCACCATCTTCTGGACGTTGTCCGCCGAGGCGCCGAGCGCCATGCGGACGCCGATCTCGGCGTGGCGCTGCGCGACCGAGTACGCCATCACGCTGTAGACGCCAAGGCTGGCGAGCAGGAGCGCCAGGCCGGCGAAGGCCATCAGCAGGTTCATGGTCAGCCTGCGGTCGGCCATCATGCCGGTGACCAGCTTGTGGCCGAGCGGGCTCTCGTTGGGGAACAGCTGCTTCGCCATCGCCTCGTTGATGATGATCACCTGCTGGCTGGCCGGGCCGTCGCGTTCGTCGAAGTCGCGGCCGGCCACGATCGGGATGCCGAGCAGCGCGAAGCGGCCCGGGCTGATCAGGTGGCGGATCGCGAGGGGCCGCTCGGGCGCCGGTGGCCGCGGCCGGCCGATCACCGCGTAGGGCGATTGGCCGTTGTTGCCCGACAGCGGCGGGTTGTCGGAGAGCGCCACTTGCTTGGCGCCCGGGATCTGCTGGAGGCGGTGGTAGAGGCGGGAGTAGAAGTTGACTGTCGACTCGCCGCGCCAGGGGTAGCGCTCAGCGGGGATGGCGATGAAGCCGACGAAGATGCCGTCGGAGCGGAAGCCGGGCTCGACGTCGCGGATCTTGACGAAGCTCGAGACGAGCAGCCCGGTGGCCACCAGGAGCACGAACGACGCCGCGATCTCGGCGATCAGCAGCACGGCGCGGAAACGGTTGCGGCTCCGATCGGCGGTCGAGCCGCGGCTCGAGTCTCCGACCGTCGCCGCGACGGAGCGCATCGGCGTGTTGAGCGCGGTGAGGATCCCGAGCGCGAGCCCGGTGACCAGCGCCACGCCGAGGGTGAAGGCGAGCACGGTCGGGTCGAGGCCGATCTCGTCGGCGCGGGGGATGACGTTGGCGCCGACGCGCGTCACGACGTGCAAGCTGGCCCACGCGAATGCCAGGCCGAGCGCCGCGCCGGCGAGCGCGAGGAGCACGCTCTCGGCGAGCAGCTGCGTCACGATGTGGGCTCTCCGCGCTCCGAGCGAGACCCGGATGCCGATTTCCTTGCGCCGCTTCGAGAAGCGCGCGAGCACGAGGTTCGCCACCTTGGCGCAGGCGATCAGCAGCACGGCGGCGACGGCGCCAAACAACGTGGCGTAGGTGCCGCGCTGGTCGCCGACCAGGTTGTCGAGCAGGAAGCCGGCGGTCACCGCCGACTTGGCGTCGACGTTCGAGTCGTGGGCCTGCGCGTAGCTCTTCTGGATGACGTCCAACTCGGCGCGCACCTGGGCGAGCCCGACTCCCGGCCTGAGGCGGGCGATGACGTTGAAGAAGAAGCCGCCGTCGTCGATTTGCTTGCGGTTGAGGAAGGGTGCCTCGAGCGGCCGCGCGGTGAAGAGCTGGGTCCGGCCGAGCGGGAAGCTCGACACGCTGGCGGGAAGCACGCCGACGATGGCGTACGTCTTGCCATCGAGGGTGAGCGTCTTGCCGATGGCGTCGCGCTGGCCGCCGAAGTGCGAGCGCCAGAAGCCGTGCGAGAGGATCACGACGGGCGGTCCGCCGGGCTTCTCCTCCTCGGCCACGAACGTCCGGCCCAGGATCGGCTCGACGCCGAGCAGCGGGAAGAAGTTTCCCGACACCATGAGGGCGAATGCCTGCTCAGGGTCGCCGAGGCCGGTGACCGTGTACGCGTTGAAGATCGACACGGCCACGTCGCTGAACACCTGCTGGCGCTCGCGCAGGAGCTCGAAGCGCGGCCAGGACAGGCCGGCCTGGACAATCCCCTGCTCGGGGGCCGAGGAGTTGATCTGGACGAGCCGCTCGGGATGCTCGTACGGCAGCGGCTGGAGGAAGATCGCCTCGACCAGGCTGAAGATGGCGGAGGTGGCGCCGATGCCGAGCGCGAGCGCGACGACCGCGACGGCGGTGAACCCGGGCGACTTCCTCAGCGAGCGGGAGGCGTAGCGGAGCGTCTTCATGATCCGTCCTGTCGGCTCCTTCCGGCGAGGCGCGGCCGGCGTGCAGGGCACGGAACGCGGCGCGGTTCTACCGCGATTCTCTCCCAAGATACGAGCGGAGCGCCGATTGGTTGCTGCGGTCGCTAGGCCGGGGGTGCGGGGCCCCGGCGCCGCACCTCGTGCCGCTCACCGGTACCCTCTTCGCGGCAGCCGAGCTGGCGGGAACCGACCGCCACCCGAGCCGGGCCGACGCCCTTGACGCCGCCGCCGCCGCACTCCGGCTTCACTTGACGCCCGCCGGCGCCCGGACGTTCTCGTACTCGTAGACCATCTCGCTGCTCCTCGCCTTGCCGCCGCGATACGCCGCGGTCTCCGTCGAGTAGATGTGGGTTGGAGTGTCGATCTCTCGACGGAGCGCATCCAACAGGACCTTGCAGCCCCCCTCGTCGGCGCGTGCCGGCAGGGCGCTCGACGAGAGCAGGATCCCCACGAGGGGGGCGATGGCGCAGCAGCACACGAGATGACGCTTCATGGTCGGGCCTCGGGCTAGCGAGTGAACTCCGGGGACGCCAGCACCTTCTTCGCCACCGCGATGCAGACCCCTCGCGGGTCCTTCACGAACTGCGGCTGGATGAGTAGATAGTGTCCGCCCACCCGCACGAAGAACATGCGGTGCATGGTGGCGAAGAAGGCCTCGTCCCCGATGCCCGGCACCAGCTCGCCCCCCATCTGCGGGGTGGCGGTGAGCTTGCTGAACGCCATGGTCGCGGAGAGCGCCGGCGAGGAACCGACGCCGAAGAGGAGGCGCTCGCCGCCCGGCCCTGGGCGAATGTCCGGGTCTTGCGCCTCGGCGTTGGCCCGCATTGCGGTCGCGAACTGGCCGATCATCTTCGTGACCTGGGGATCGGCGGCTCCCGGAAGGCCCTGGAGCGCGGCGGCCTCGGGTTGCACGGAGGGATCGGGTACGCCGAAGTAGGAGCAGCTGTCCGCGGTCGACTCCACACGGGTGACCTTCGTCCCACTGATCGCCGAGGCGTCGTCCTGAGAGAGCAGGGCGCAGCCGGAGGATTCCGAGTGGTCCCCTGTTTCGGTTGGCTTGGTGACGCTCTGGGCGATGCGAGCGAGCGGACTGCTGCTCCCCTCGACGCGTGATTCCACCGCTCTGACGACGTGCCTGCCGACGAAGTAGATGCCGACCGCGCCGGCGATCCCCACGACGACGAGGAAGGCCAGGATCGAGACGATGACGGTGACTGCGGACGCGCCGCTGGCCCGGTTGCTCATGGTGACTCCTCCCAACAGGGAAGAACGGAAAGCGGCGCCGGCGGGATCACGCCGCGCCCGGCGAGGTGTTGCAGGCTTCCTGCGGTGGACGATTGACGACGGCCCTGTCAGGGGTGGCCCGGGCCTGCGACCAGGGGTCGATGCGCTCCATGCCGAGAGACGCCGTCGGCTAGAAGCGCTTCACGGACCGATCGGACGACCGCATGGTACGTTGGGCCCACAACCAAGACTCGACCGGAGGTCTCATGCGCAAGCGGAGCGTGGCGCTCGCAGTCGGTTTCTCCATGCTCGGCGGGCTCGGGCTCGCCTTTGCCGCCGAGTTCGTTCCCGGACGCGAGGTCAGCGTGCAGCACCATCTCGCCAGCGGCGACGACAGCCGCCTGTCGATCCTGGAGCTGATCGCCCAGGGGAAGCTGCTCTTCGCTGCCGTGTGGACGGACGAAGAGGGGGGAGGTCGCCCGCTCTCGAAGGGCACCGGCAAGCCCCTTTCCGACCCCGACAGCCCGTTGACCTTCCCGCGCAACTTCAATCGCATCTCGGCGCCCGATTCGAACAGCTGCGGTGGCTGCCACAACACGCCGCGTATCGGCGGCGGCGGCGACATCGTGGCCAACGTGTTCGTGCTCGGCCAGCGCTTCGACCACATCACGTTCGACCCCTCCGACACCGTGCCCACCCGCGGTGGCGTCGACGAGAGCGGCCAGGTGCCGACGCTCGAAGGCGCCGCCGACAGCCGCGCCACCATCGGCATGTTCGGCTCGGGCTACATCGAGGCGCTGGCTCGGCAGATGACGGACGACCTGCGGGCCGCTCGCGACGGCGTCGCCCCCGGAGGCGCCGCGGCGCTGGTGACCAAGGGGGTCTCCTTCGGCACCCTCCGTCGCGCTGCCGACGGCAGCTGGGACACCACGCAGGTCGAGGGCCTGTCGCCCGGAAGCCTCGCCAGCAGCGGCCCCGGCGATCCGCCCAGCCTAGTGATCAAGCCCTTCCACCAGGCCGGGGCGGTGGTGTCGCTCAGAGAGTTCACCAACAACGCCTTCAACCACCACCACGGCATTCAGTCGGAGGAGCGGTTCGGCGCCGGCACCGACCCCGATGGCGACGGCTTCGCCGACGAGATCACGACCGCCGATATCACCGCGGTGACGGTCTTCCAGGCGACCCTGCCGCCGCCGGGGCGGGTGATCCCGCGCTACCGGCCGCTCGAGCAGGCGGTGCAGCGCGGTGAGCAGCTGTTCGTCAGCGTCGGTTGCGCCCACTGCCACGTGCCGGCGCTGCCGCTCGACCGCCATGGGTGGTTCTTCACCGAGCCCAACCCCTACAACCCGGCTGGCAACCTGCAGCTGGTGCCTGGGCACGCCCCGGTGGTGACGCTCAACCTCAACAGCAGAGTGCTCCCCGGCCCGCGGCTGCGCGCGTTCGACGGCGTGACCATGGTGCCCGCCTTCACCGACCTCAAGCTGCACGACATCACCAGTGGTCCCGACGATCCCGACCGCGAGCAGCTCGACATGCAGCAGGCGGCGGGCTCACCCGCATTCTTCGCCGGCAATGGGCGCTTCCTGACCAAGAAGCTGTGGGGGATCGGCAACGAGCCCCCCTTCATGCACCACGGCAAGTGCACGACCATGCGCGACGCCATCGTCAACCACCACCACGGCGAGGCGCAGACCTCGCACGATGCCTTCGTGGCGCTCTCCGACTACGACCAGGGCTCGATCATCGAGTTTCTCAAGACCCTGCAAGTGCTGCCCGAGGGGGCGCCGGGGCTGGTGGTCGACGAGCGTGGCCGCCCGCGCTCCTGGCCTCCCTGATCGCGGTCCCGTCGCTGTCGAACCCGGGCGGGCGAGAGCCGGTCAGCAGCAGCCGTCGCCGGCGCAGCAGGCGTAGCCGGCTCGCTCCTCGCCCGGCTCGAGGATGGCGAAGAAGCGGTCGTACGGCGGTCGCGACAGCTTCGCCACGGTGTCGGTGCACACCTCGTAGGGCTCGTTGCGCGGGAACTGGTGTCCCTCCTCGTCGATGAAGGCCTTGCCGGGGCCCAGGTAGACGGCGCGGTGCCCCTTGAAGACGCAGCCCGCCGCCTTCTCGAGCTTCCAGGCGCGCACCGTCAGCGAGTGGAAGGGGTAGCCCTCGACGTCCTTCCAGTAGCTGCGCGCGAGGATCTCGATGCCGTAGAAGCCGGCGCGCTCGAGGCCGGCGATGAGCTCCTCCTGGGTCAGCGCGCCCACCAGGCACTCGCCCCAGAGCTGCGGGTTGACCTTGAGGTGGGGCGGCACGGGTCGCTCGGAGACGATGTCGGAGACCAGGATCCGACCGTGGTCCTTGAGCGCCCGCCACATCTCTTCGAACACGCGGGGCTTGTCGGGTGAGAGGTTGATCACGCAGTTGGAGGTGATCAGGTCGACGGAGCGCGTCTCGACGGGGATGCGCTCGAGGAACCCCTCGCGAAACTCGACGGCGTCGTAGCCCAGGGCCGCCGCCACCTGCGCCTGGCTCTGGCGCGCCACCGCCAGCATGCGATCCGTCATGTCGACGCCGATGGCGCGCCCGGCCGGGCCGACCAACTTGGCGGCGATGAAGACGTCGATGCCGGCGCCGGAGCCGAGATCGAGGACGGTCTCTCCCGGGGCGATGCCTGCCGTCGCCATCGGTGAGCCGCAGCCGTAGAAGCGGTCGAGGACCTCCTGGGGGATGTGCGCGACGGCGGCCGCGTCGTAGCGGGTCGGGCAGCAGAGCTCGGTCTGCGGTGTCTCCGCCGCCGCGCCGTAGAGCTCGCGCACCTTGGCGCGGGGCTTGTCGACGTCGAACGACAGCACGCAGGTGGAGTGGAGGGTGAGCACCGCCTGCTCGGCGAGCGCGCCGTCGGCGGTGCCGCAGGCGAGCGCCCCCTCGCCCATGGCGTGCAGCACCAGCGGCGCGTCATAGCCCGAACGCAGGTTCTTGCGCGCGCGCTTCTCCTCGCCGAGCTCGGTCATCACCCGGCGCGTGAGCGCCAGCGTGATCGGGTGGTAGGGATCGAGCCCCTCGAAGTCCCCGCTGAAGCACCAGGCGTGCTCGAGGTCGCCGCCGCCGGTGAAGAAGCGGAAGGGATCGTCGGCGACGGCCGGGTTGTGGGCGAGGGTCGCGGCACGGAGTCGTCGCACCACGGGGGAGCGCTCGAGGACCTCCTCCAGGCTCTCGGTCAGCACGTTGCCGCAACACAGGGCCGGCTCGCCGGCGAGGGCGGCGGAGGGGAACACACGCCCGTCCGCGTAGACGCAGAGCGAGTCCCAGCCGGCGTTGCCGAGGTCGTGCTTGACGCCGGGCACACCGTTGACGCGCCGCTTGACTGCCTCGAGGTTGTCGAGGGTCGTCCCCTCGCTCTGTGCCGCGTCGACGGCGCGCAGCACCGCGGCCGCCAGTCGGTCGACGGCGGGAAAGAAGCCGTTGCCCGACAGCGCTGCACGACCGCGGCGGTGGCTCCACATGAGGTGCTGGCTGACCGCTCCGACCTGCCGCACGAGCCGCGGGATCTCCGCCAGCTCGTCGAGGTTGCGCTCCGTCGTGACCGTCGTGAGCGACACGTCGAAACCCATGCCGGTGAGCTCGGCGGCGCCGCGGAGCGCGGCGTGGAAGGTGCCTTCTCCCCGCACCGCATCGTTGGTGCCTGGCCGCGCTCCGTCGATCGAGACCTGGAATCGCACCTTGTCGCGGTGGAGAGTGGCCAGGGCCTCGCCGATACGGGCGCCTTGCACCGTGGCGTTGGTGAGAACGATCACCTCGAGCCCGAGCTCGCCGGTCGCTTTCCCGATGAGGTCGAAGAGGTCGCGGCGCAGGAAGGGCTCCCCACCGGTGACGTAGAGCCGTTCCAGCCCGAGCGTCGCGGCACTCTCGAGGATCCGCGCCAGCTCCGCTCCGGCGAGCCCGGCATCGCCGCCCGGGCCCGAGGAGACGAGGCAGTGGGTGCAGCTGAGGTTGCAGGCGTTGTTGATCTGCAGCCATAGCTCGCGCAGGCCGTTGGGGGTCACCAGCGCCGCGCGGCCCGGGTAGGGCGGCCGTGCGAACGGCTCGGCCGCCACCATGCCGGCGCGGCCGAGCGCCGCCACGAAATCGTGGACATGGAGCCATGCCTTTCCCGCCTCGAGCTGACGTTCGGCCGCATAGCGGGCGACGAGAGCCCCGAAGGGAAGCGCGGTTCCGGCCTTCTCTGCGTCGGTGAGCATGTCCACCAGCGCCGCGCCCGTCGTCTCCAGGGCAACCCAGTTGGGGGTCGCCGCGTCGACCGCATACGAAATGCCGTCGTGCTCGAAGGTGTGGAGGTCGGGCACGTGAAGGGGTGTGCGCTCAGCGATCTCGATCATTGCGGTTCTCCGTGCGGATTGTGAGCGAGGCGGGCGATCCACCGGGAGCCTCTACATGAGTGGCGCCAGCCGGCACGGTATTACATCGGATCCGACGACGGTTTGGGGCATGGGAGGCGCGGAGGACGTCGTCCCGGCGGGGCGGCCGACCGCGTGGTCCAGGCTGCGCTGCGCGGTCGCTCGGGAACGTCCTGCTGGTGCCCTTCCACGCGCAGCGCGGACGTGTAGGCCACCGCACCAACGGCGTGCAGCTGCAGCGGCTGCTGGACCGGCTGGACGGTGGATCTACGCCGAGCTCACTTCATCGGCAGGGGGGCCGAGAGTGGCGACTCTCCTCCGATGGCGGTGCCGCGAGGCAGCGCCCGCCTGTAATCGTCTGCGCCCTGGCGGCACTCACCCAGTCGAGGGCCATCCCATCTTGGAATGACACGGGCCCAAGGAGACCTCCGCTGCGCGAACCCACGATCACCATCTACCTTGCCGCCTGGTGCCCTGACCGCCCGCCACGCCCGAAGGAGAGATGACACTGGCATGCCCGGCCCGTTGATGCCTCTCGTCGTCGCCGCCGCGCTCGCCCTTGCCTTCGCCAATGGAGCCAATGACAACTCCAAGGGTGTGGCGACCCTCATCGGCGCTGGGCGGCTGCCTCCGCGGGCCGCCATCGCCTACGCCACCATCATGACCTTCGTCGGCTCGGTGGCAGCGCTGTGGCTGGGCAAGGGGCTGCTCGCGCGGTTCTCGGGCCAAGGCATCGTCGGTCCCGGGCTCCTCGACCGCCCAGCCTTCGTGCTGGCGGTGGCCGCCGCTGCCGGCGCTACCGTGCTACTCGCCACACGGCTTGGGCTGCCGATCTCGACAACGCATGCGCTGGTCGGGGGTCTCGCCGGGGTCGGCATGGTCTCCGGTACGCTCGACGTCCCAGCGCTCCTAGGCGCATTCTGTGCGCCGCTGTTGCTGTCACCCGTGCTGGCGCTGGCCGTAACGGCGGCCTCATACCCCGTGCTGCGCCGGCTGCGGCTGGCTTTCGGGATCTCCCACGAGAGTTGCTTCTGTCTGGCGGAGGATTCACCACCTATCGGGGTCGGCGGGCTTGCCGTGAGGCGCCCTTCGCTGCTGCGCATCGTCCAGGCAGATCTGAGACGGTGCGCGGGGTACACCGGCTCCATCGCCGGGGTGTCGGCGCAGCGGCTCCTCGACGGTTGCCACGTGGTCACCGCCGGCGCGGTGAGCTTCGCTCGCGGCGCCAACGACACGCCGAAGATCGCCGCCCTGCTGCTGATCGCCTCCCCCCTCGGCTTGACGGGCGTACCCTCGGTGCTGCTGGTCGGTGGTGCGATCGCCCTCGGCGGGCTGCTGGCGGCACGCCGGGTGGCGGCGACGATGGGCCACGGCATCACCAGCATGAACGACGGCCAGGCGTTCACCGCCAACTGGACGACTGCCACCCTCGTGCTGATCGCCTCGCGCTTCGGGCTGCCGGTCTCGACGACGCACGTGAGCGTCGGTTCGCTCTTCGGCATCGGAGCGCTGTGCGGCTCGGCGCGCTGGAAGACCATCGGCGCGATCGTCAGCTCGTGGTTGGTGACCATGCCTATGGCCGCGCTGCTGGCGGCCGTCTGCTGGCTCCTCTTGCGGTGACGTGACGGAGGTGGTCCGGGTTCGTGATTTCACCGTGACCCTGGTCTACGACTCGCAGAACCCTGCCGCGGGCAAGTCTCGCCGACGGGGGGTGCCACGGCCGCGAGACTCAGGAGCCGTCCGGCGTGCTCGGGCCCTTTGACGCTCGCTACCCGCTATCGGACGGCTCGAGCTCGGCCAGGATCAGGCGCCGCAGCCGCTCGACGCTTCCACTCCGACCCGCGCTGGTGGCGAGCGCGCGGGCTGCCTCGCCGAGCGTGCGCACCTGCGCTGCATAGCGGCGGCAATGGCGGCACGCCAGCGTGTGGACATGAACCATGATCCGGCGCCCCAGCGAGGCGCCCTCGAGCTCCTCACCGCCCACGGCGAGGGTTACCTCGCGGCAGCTCGGCATGCCGAGCATCAGGGCTCCACCCCGACGCTCTTGGCTTCGAGGCACTCGCGAGTCCGGTTGCGCAGCCGGTAGAGCATCACACCCAGGTTGGTGGCGGTGACGCCGAGAATCTTACAGATCTCCGGCGTCGGGAGCCCCTCGACCTCGCGCAGGTGAAACGCCAGGCGCTGGTTCTCGGGGGAGCCCGCGAGGCAGTCCGCGAGCGCCAGCCTGATCTCTTCCACTCGGACCAGGGCGTCGGCAGCGGCGGGTGGGCGGCTCCAGCGGCCGTCGGGATGGAAGCGACTCTCCATCACCTCGTCGATGGGATCGAATCGGCGCTCCTTGCCGAGCGCCCGCCGACGCTCGGACACCTTGCGATAGAGGATGCCGAAGAGGAACGTGCGGATGTGCGAGCGACCCTCGAAGCGGGAAGCGATCTCGAGGAAGGTGGTGAAGGTCTCCTGGGTGACGTCCTCGGCCTCGTCGCGCGGGAGGCCGGTGCCGCGCGCCGCGCGCAGCACCTGTGGCAGGTAGAGCTCGACCACCTCGCGCAACGCGCCGCGGTCGCCACGGCGGATAGCTACCGCCAGTTGCTCGCCAGTCGGATCGAGACGCTCGCTGGCGGCGACCTCATCGCTGCCCGTGACCTCGGGGGTCCCGCCTGCCGTCTCTCCGCCTGCGACCTCCGTCGTCACGAGCCCTCCAACCGCGCGCAGCGGGCTCAGACGATAACAGCCGGCGACCCTGCGCGCCGCCCCGGCGGCCCGCGACGCCCGAGTCGACCGGCGCAAGGCGCTGGTGCGCTTGCTGCCGGTCTTCACCCGCGACGAGAGCGTCGGCATGTGGCAAGGCGCTGTGAGCGATCGCCGCCGGCGTGTGGCGACGCTGACGCCAGCGGCGGCAACCAGTCGCGCCCTCGCACGTAGATCCTCCAGGTGGGGTACCCGTCCGCCGTGGGGCGTTGGCGCGGCCACACCCCGCCCGGCCAGGCAGGGCGGTAGGGCCCGGTCGAGCGCATGCTGGCTCAGTGAGGGAGGAGGTGGCGCCATGAGAGCACTGCAGACCCACGGTCTCACGCCGCTGGTGCTGGTCACCGCGATCGTCCTGCCCGGTTGCGGCAGCGCGCCGCCACCGCCGCCGGTCAGCGTCTACGGAGGCGCCAGCGAGCTCGCGGCGCTGGCGGGTACCTGGAACGGCCAGTATTGGAGCGCCGACACCGGCCGCAGCGGCACCATTCGCTTCGAGCTGGCGGCGGATGGCACCGGTGCCGCCGGCGAGGTGCTGATGCAAACGATCGACCGGCCCGGCGACCGCACGCCGGCCAACGCGCGCCCTGACGTGCCGGCCGTCCAGTCGCTCGCCATCCGCTTCGTGCGCGTCGCCGATGGCGCCGGCCTGAGCGTGAGCGGGACACTCGAGCCCTATCGCGATCCCGACTGCGGCTGCGTGCTGTCGACCACTTTCGTTGGCCAGCTGCAGGGGGACGTGCTCGCCGGCACCTTCGTCAGCAACGGCGGCCCCGGGCACCCGGCCGCCCACGGCAAGTGGCGGGCGGAGCGGGCACACCCGGGCTGAGGGCGGGCGGCACGCCCGCGCCAACGCAATCCCAGGGGATCGGGAGAGGGCATGGGTCCTCGAGGTCGCCAACCACTCTTTGGCGCTAGCTAGAACGTTCTATATAATCAGAGCCATGCCCGCACGCCCCTCGAGCCGCGACCGCATGCTCGATTCCGCCGAAGCGCTGATGCGCGAGCGCGGCCTCGCCGCCACCGGAATCAAGGAGATCGCGGCACGCGGCAAGGCGCCCATCGGCTCGGTCTATCACCACTTTCCCGGCGGCAAGAAGGAGCTCGGCTCGCTCGCGCTCGAACGACACGGCGCGAAGGCGGGCCGCCTCATCGATGCCGCTTTCAGCGGTGAGGGGCCGGTTGCCGACCGCGTTCGGACGCTCTTCCGCACCGCCGCGCGGGGATTCGAGCAGAGCGGCGCCCGCCGGAGCTGCGCCATCGGCAACGTCACCCTCGGCCTTGGCGCCACCGAGGAAGAGCTTCGCGCTCTCTGCTCCGGCGCCTTCGAAAGCTGGGTGCGGTTGATCGAGCGGCGGCTGCCGTGGCGCCGCGTCGCCGCGCGCCGGTCTTTCGCGGAAATGGTCGTCGTGGCGCTCGAAGGCGCATTCGTGATCGGCCGGGCCCGGCGCTCCGGCAAGCCGTTCCTCACGGCCGGCGAGTGGCTCGCGGCCACGGCACGAGCCCTGGACGGGGAGGCGAGATGAACACCCAGGCAAAGGCGGTTTTCGAGATCACCTCGTGGGACGAGAAGGCATGGCTCGAGATGCAGGACGGCACGAAGCTCACGCGCGCCAGCGTCACCAAGGTGTATCGCGGCGACGTCGCGGGGGAGGCGCGCTCCGAGACGCTGATGCACTATCGCGCCGATGGGTCCGCAACGTTCACCGGCTTCGAGCGCATCGAAGGCACGCTCGCCGGGCGCCGCGGCAGCTTCGTGCTCCAGGCGAGCGGAGTCTATAGGGACGGCACGGCGACCTGCGTGTGCACCGTCGTGCCGGGTTCGGCCTCCGAGGACCTCGGAGGTCTAGCCGGCGAGGCGCGCTACGTCGCCACCCACGCGGACTACCCGAACGTCCCGCTCACCATGGACTATCGGCTCGACACCGCCTGACCGGCACCTGGCGCGCTTCACCGGGCTGCATGCTCGAGCCCTATCGTGACCGCCGGGCTAAGGGCGGGAGGCGCGCCGGGGGATCCCCTCCTAGCGGCGGTCGCGGGTCAGCATCCAGCGGTAGAGCACGACGATCAGGGTGATGAACGAGACCACCCCCAGCACCTTGGCGGGGGCGAAGCTCTCCGGCACGAGGGCGAGCGGCGCCTCGTTCCTGCTGGCGACGATGAGCCCGGAGTTGAGGACGCCGAACAGGCTCTCGCCGACGATCAGCCCGGAGGCGACGAGAACCCCGAGCCGGTCCAGCCGCGCGCCCTGGGGCCGGCCCTTGACACGCTCGTTGTACCAGTGGCCGATGACGGCGCCGACCACCACCGCGAAGGTCGCCGACATCGGCAGGTAGATGCCGATGCCCACCGCGAGCGGCGGGATGCGGAGCCGGCGGAGCACCCCCAGGGTCTCGTCGACGAGGATCACTCCCAAGCCCACCACCAGGCCGATGCCGATCATCTTCCAGTCGAGGTTGCCGCCGATCACCCCCTGGGCCAGCGCCGAGATGAGCGTCGCCTGCGGCGCCGGCAGCGGGTTCGAGGCGATGACGCCGACGTTGGGGGCGCCGGCGAAGCCGTTGGAGTGGGCGAGCAGGTTGAGGATGGGTGGGATCACCAGGGCGCCGGCGATGACGCCGACGACGAGGGCGATCTGCTGGCGGCGCGGCGAGGCGCCGACCAGCTGCCCGGTCTTGAGGTCCTGCAGGTTGTCGTTGGAGATCGTCGCGCAGGCGAAGACGATGGCGGTGACGAAGAGGGCGAAGGCGACGAGCGGCAGGCGGGTCTCCGCGCTCGGGTGGACGGCGACCACCAGCATGGTGGCGCAGATGACGATCGACAGGATCCCGACCCCCGAGATGGGGCTGTTCGACGCTCCGATGAGCCCCGCCATGTAACCGCAGATCGCGGCGATGAGGAAGCCGCCGACGAGGACGAACGGCACGGTGAGGAGGACCAGTGTCGTAACGTTCGCGGCAAGCGGCGTGCCGGAGACGAAGTTGGCCGCCAGCCCCGCCGCGAGGGCGAGGCACACCAGGGTGAGGCCGATGATCCAGCCCGGCGGCAGGTCGCGGTCGCGCTCGTCACCCTGCGCCGCCGCCCGCGAGCTGGCCATCGTGCTCACCAGCCCGCCGACCACCGGCTTGGCCAGCTTGGCGAGCGTCCAGATGGCGGCGATGGCGATGGTGCCGGCGCCGATGAAGCGGACCTGGTGGCTCCAGATGCCACCGGTGTGGGCCGCCAGCGTGACGCCGGCGGCGGCGGGCTGCAGGTGGGTGAGGATGGGCACCGCGCCCGCCCAGGCGATGAGCAGCCCGAGCAGCATGGCGATGCCGACGGAGAGCCCGACCAGGTGACCGGCCCCGAGCAGCGCCAGCGAGAAGGCGATGTCGTAGCCGCTGGCGGCGCCGGCGCCGAGGCCGAAGAATCCGGCCACCCCGCCGGCGGCCACTCGCGTCGCGGCGAAGATGGCGAGCCCCGCCGAGGAGACCGCGCCGTAGATCACCGCCATCAACCCCTCGCGCGCCTCGCCGGCGTCGTCGCCGGTCTCGCCTCGCCTGCCCGAGCCGACCCGCAGGACCTCCGCCGCGGCGACCCCCTCCGGGTACGGCAGGTCCGAATTGGTGACCAGGGCACGCCGCAGGGGGATGGTGAACAGCACGCCGAGGATGCCGCCGGCGACGCAGACCAGCGACGAGCTCCAGAACGGGAATCCCTTCCACCAGCCGATGATCACCAGGCCGGGCAGCACGAAGATGATCGCCGACAGCGTGCCGGCCGCCGAGGCCACCGTCTGCACGATGTTGTTCTCGAGGATCGACGAGTCCTTCACCATGCTCAGGATCGCCATCGAGATCACCGCCGCCGGGATCGACGAGGCGAAGGTCAGCCCCACCTTGAGCCCGAGGTAGACGTTGGCGGCGGTGAAGACGGTGGTGATCAGGGCTCCGAGCACGAGGCCGCGAAAGGAGAGCTCTCTCGGCATTGGCAGATCCATCCCCTTGGCCGCGTTGCGGCGTTCCGGAGTCGATTTCCGCGGAGCCGGCGGCGGCCGCCGGTCCTCGCCCGTGCTGCGACCACGGTGGGGTGGATGCTAACCGAGTGGGGCCAAAATGGGCGCGGCTGGGCGCGAGCCCGCGCCCGGCTCGCAATCGAGGCGGGTGCAGGCAGCTCGCCGCCCGGGCCGGGGGTCGGTGGGAGCGCGGAGCGTCTACAGCCCGGCGAGCGCTCTCCTCATCGGCCGGATCGTCGCGCGGCGCACGCCGGCCGGCATCAGTGCGGATGCGGCAGTGCGTGGCCGACGGCGCGCAGGGTTGCGGCCACGTCGGTGTCGAGCGGCCCGTCGTAGGTGCCGATGACCGCGGGCCTCGCCTGCATCGCGATGTCGTCGAGCGAGACGATCCCGATCAGGCGACCGTCGTCGTCGAGCACCGGCAGGCGGCGGACGTGGTGGGAGCGCATGATCACCATCGCCTCCGCCGGGCGGTCCTCTGGTCCGCAGGACCAGATCTCCTCGCGCATCGCCGCTGCCGCTCTGGCCTCGGAGGGTCGCCGGTCGGTCGAGCACAGGTAGCTGCTGATGTCACGGTCGGTGAGGAAGCCTACGAGCTTGCCGCCGTCGCCGCAGACGGGCAGGCTGCCGCAGCCCGCCCGGATCATCCTCTTCCCTGCCGTGCCAAGGTCGTCGGTGGCCTGGCAGGTGACCACTTCGCGCGCCATCAGGTCTCGGATTCTCATCGGGTGCCCTCCCTGGTGGACCGTCCGAGGTGTCGTCAACGGTGGACGTGTGTCCGTCGCCAGCGTACGGGCGGGCCTCGCGGGCTGCCGCCGAGCGCCCGGGTGGGGGTGAGCACCATCGCCGGTGGGGTAGCCGACCCGCCGGCCCGGGCGGGCGGCGCCCCACCCCGGCGCGGATCGTCGCGGTAAGGTGCCGCTCGTGAGTGCGGCGCCGACCCGACATGCCGACCCCGGTGGCGGCCCGGAGCCAGCCGTGGAGGGCACCGTCGGCGCGAGCTCGGCCTCGCCATCCGGCTGGTGGCGTCGCGTCGGGTGGCTCACCAGCCTGCTGCTGCTCGCGGCGGTGGTGCTCGTCGGCACGCATCGCACCGAGGAGCGCGAGCTCGCCGAGCTGCTGCGGCGGGCCCGTCCGCTCTGGCTCCTGGCTGCGCTCGTCCCGCAGGCGCTCACCTACGTCTGTGCCGCCGGAGTGTGGCAGCGGGTGCTGGCACGGGGCGGCGACCGCCGTCGCCTGACGCGCCTGGTCCCCCTCGGGCTCGCCAAGCTCTTCGCCGATCAGGCGCTGCCGTCCCTCGGCCTCGCCGGCAACGTCTTCGTGGTGCGGGCGTTGGTGCGGCGCGGGGTCGGCCGGGCCCTCGCCGTCGGCGCTCTCCTCGTCGACATGGTGGCGTATCGGCTGGCCTACGCGCTGGCGCTTCTCACCGCCCTGGTGGTGCTCGCGGGCTACGGTGAGCTCGGGGCGACGACGCTCGCGTTGGCCGCCGTCTTCTCCCTGGTGGCGCTGCTCGCGCCGCTGCTGCTGTTGCCGGCGCGGCAGCGCCTCGAACGGCTGCCGGCGCGCTGGCGCCGCCTACCCGCCGTCCAGCGCACCGTGGAAGCGCTCGCCGAGGCGCCGCCCGAGCTGCTGAGGGATGCGCCACTGCTGGCGGAGACCAGCGCCCTCGAGCTGTCGATCTTCCTCCTCGACGCCGCGACCCTGGCGATGATGCTCCTCGCCGTCGGCCACCCTGTGTCGCCGCCGCTCGCGCTCGCCGGCTTCGTCATCGCCTCGGTGGCGGGCTCGCTCGCCTTCGTGCCCGGCGGGCTGGGGGTCTTCGAGGGCGCCTCGGTGGCGGCGCTGCACCTGCTGGGCGTCCCCATCGGTGCCGGCCTTGCCGCCACGCTGCTGCTGCGCGGCTACACCTTCTGGCTGCCGATGCTTCCGGGGCTGTGGATGGCGCGGCGGGAAGCCCGCTGAGCGTCCGCCGCCAGGAGTCCGCGCCACCTCGGCGCCCGCGGCGAGGTCGACGTCGCCCGCGAGCGGGTCACGCCCGCATCGCCGAGCGGATGGCCACCAGCTCGGCGATGTTCTCGGGCGTCACCAGCCCGACCAGGCGGCCGTCGCGCGCCACCGGCACCAGCGGGCAGCCGCTCTCGTGCATCAGCGCGACGGCGCGCTCGAGCGGGTCGGACTCGTCGACCGTCGCGCACCCAGGTCGCATGATGTCGCGGACTCGGGTGCCGAGGCCGTCGCCGGCGAGGGCCTTCATGAGGTCGGAGCGAGTGAGCACGCCGAGCACCGCCTCGCCGTCGTTGCCGTGGGAGGTGACCGGGAAGTCGTGCTGCGCACCCGCCAGCAGCTCGTCGGCGGCGGCGCGCAGGGTGTCGTCGACGGCGAGCACCTGGAACCGACGCTGCATGCCGGCGGCCACCGGCAGCCCGTCGAGGGCGGAGTGGCTCTCGGTCGCGCGCAGCTCGCCGGCGGCGGTGATCCAGACGAAGAGGGCGATGAGGATCAGCATAGGCGACTTGGCGAACAGCCCGACCAGCGCGAACACGATGGCGACGCCCTGGCCGATGGCGGCGGCGATGCGCGTCGCGCGCGTGCGGCCCAGACGCATTGCCAGCAGCGCCCGCAGGATGCGGCCGCCGTCCATGGGGAAGGCGGGGATCAGGTTGAACACCACGAGCCAGATGTTGAGGGCGGCGAGGCTGGCCAGGAAGTGGCCGAGGTGGAAGCTCGGGCTGTCGACCGCGAGCAACGCCACCAAGCTCTCGCGCCAGGCGAGGCCGGTGAGCAGCACGATGAGCGCGGCGATGACGACGTTGACGAGCGGGCCGGCGACCGCGACCGCGAGCTCCTGCGACGGCTTTTCCGGGATGCGCTCGAGCGAGGCGACGCCGCCGATGGGGAGAAGCGTGATGTCGCGCGTGCGCACGCCGTAGCCCCTCGCTACCAGGGCGTGCCCGAGCTCGTGGAGGACGACGCAGAGGAAGATCGCGAGCACGAAGCTGGCCGAGGTGACTCCGCTGGCCAGGGTACCGCCCTGCTTGGCGCCGCTGGCACCGATCCACAGCAGCAGGATCAGGAAGGTCCAATGGACCCGGATGGGGATGCCGGCGATCCTGGCGACGGTGAGCGAGCCGGAGAGCATCGAGGTCGATTGTAGCCGGCTCGAAGGCGCCCACCGGTGGCGCGCCGCGGCGGTGGCCGCGTTGCCGACGATCCGTCGATCTGACAGAGTCGAGCGGTTTCCGGCGGGACCGGGCATCGGGAGTGGGCATGGAGTCTCCCGCGGACACACGCAGCGACGGCGACCTGGGAGCGCGAGCCTCGGCGGTGCGCCTCGGCGGCGCCGCTGTCGGCGCCCAGCGTCACGTCTGCACCTTCTTCCGGCACGCGGACGAAGAGTGCCGGGTGCGGCACCCAGACCCTGCGCGTCGACGTGCGGGTGATCGCCGCCTCCAACCGCGACCTGCAGGCCGCCGTCGCCGGGGTAGCTTCCGTGCCGAGCTCTTCTACCGCCTCAACGCTGGGCGTCCCCTCCTCGGCCCAGGAGTCGAAGGTCGAGGCGCACGGCATCGAGGTCATCCAGTTCCTGGCCCGCTGCGAGAGCGCGGGCCTGCGGCTTCACAACTGTCCTGGCTCCGTCCGAGAGGGATCGGCCAGGACCGCTGACGAGAGGAGATCACCGTGGCGAAGATAGAGACCCAGGACGCGAACGAGGCGGTGGCGATCGCCGCCCCCCTCACCCACCAGGAGGCGCACGAGATCCAGGCCTTCAACGCCCTGGTGAGCATGCCGATCGCGCTCGCCGAGGCCGCTCGCCGGGAGTCGGTGGAGAACCTCAACCAGGTCCTCGCCGACACCATCACCCTGCGCGACCTCTACAAGAAGCACCACTGGCAGGTGACCGGGCCGACCTTCTATCAGCTTCACCTGCTCTTCGACAAGCACGCCGAGGAGCAGACGGCGCTCGTCGACGCCCTCGCCGAGCGCATCCAGCAGCTCGGCGGCGTCTGCCTGGCGATGGGGGCGGACGTCGCGGAGACGACGCTGGTCCCGCGCCCGCCGCGCGGGCGCGAGCCGGCCCCGGTGCAGATCTCGCGGCTGCTCCACGCCCACGAGGTGGTGCTCGAGGAGGCGCGGTCGATGGCCCGCAGTGCTGCCACTGCCGGTGACGACGGCAGCAACGATCTGCTCGTCAGCGAGGTGATCCGGCGCAACGAGCTGCAGGCCTGGTTCCTCGCCCAGCACGTGGTGGACGCGCCGCTGGCGCGGGTGTGAGAGGTGGCGGAGGACCGGTAGAGGTCGACGCCTGAGGGTGGCGCCGGAGCGCGCCGCCCTCATGTTCCCGCGGCTCACGCCGGCGCACCGCGAGCGGATCGCCGCCCACGGCAGGCGGCGGGCGGTGGCCGGTGGCGCTGTGCTGACCGAGGTGGGCGCGGCGCCGATGCCGTTCTTCGTCGTCGACAGCGGGGAGATCGAGATCCAGCGCCTGGAACCCAGCGGGGTCACCACGCTGGTCACCGTCCACCAGCCGGGGCAGTTCACCGGCGAGGCGAGCCTGCTGTCGGGCCGCCGTGCGCTCCTGCGCACGGTCGTCAGCCAGCCCGGCGAGGTGATCGAGCTCAGCCGCGACGAGCTGCTGGCCCTGGTGCAGACCGACTCGGAGATCGGCGAGCTACTGATGCGAGCCTTCATCTATCGCCGTCTCGAGTTGGTGGCGCAAGGGCTCGGCGACGTGGTGCTGATCGGCTCGACCCACTCCGCTGGCACCCTGCGGGTGCGCGAGTTCCTGGCCCGCAACAACCACCCCTGCACCTACCTCGATCTCGACCGCGACAGCGACGTGCAGGCCCTGCTCGACCGTTTCCACGTCACGCCCGACGAGGTGCCGGTGCTCATCTGTCGCGGTGACACCGTGCTGCGCAACCCCGACAACCAGCGCATCGCCGACTGTCTGGGTTTCAACGTCGCCATCGACGTCGGGCACGTGCGCGACGTCGTCGTCGTCGGCGCCGGGCCCGCCGGCCTGGCCGCCGCGGTCTACGGCGCCTCGGAAGGCCTCGACGTGCTGGTGCTCGACACCAGCGCCCCCGGCGGGCAGGCCGGCTCGAGCTCGCGCATCGAGAACTACCTGGGCTTCCCGCTCGGCGTCGCCGGGCAGGAGCTCGCGGATCGCGCCTACGCCCAGGCCCAGAAGTTCGGCGCCCAGGTGATGATCGCCCGCGCGGCGAAGGCGCTCCATTGCGAGCGCCGTCCCTACACCGTCGCCGTCGAAGGCGGGCCCGACGTCACCGCGCGTACGGTGATCGTTGCCAGCGGCGCCGAGTACCGGCGGCCGGCGATCGCCGATCTGGCCCGTTTCGAGGGCGCCGGCGTCTACTACGCCGCGACCTTCGTCGAGTCGCAGTTGTGCGGCGGCGAGGCGGTGGTCGTCGTCGGCGGCGGCAACTCCGCGGGGCAGGCGGCCGTCTACCTGGCGCAGACGGCGAGCCGCGTGCGACGTGCTGGTCCGCGCCACCGGCCTCGCCGCGACCATGTCCCGCTACCTGATCCGCCGTCTCGAGGAGAGCCCCAACGTCCACCTGCAGACGCAGGCGGAGATCGTCGGCCTCGAGGGGGAGGAGCACCTCGAGCGGATCCGCGTGCGCGACGGCCGCAGCGGCGAGGTCGCCGCGCGCGACGTGCGCCACGTCTTCCTGATGACCGGCGCGCAGCCCAACAGCGCCTGGCTCGACGGCTGCGTCGCCCTCGACGCCAAGAGCTTCGTCAAGACCGGGCCCGCCCTGACGACGGAGGAGCTCGCCGCCGCACGCTGGCCGCTGGCGCGGCCGCCGCTCCTGCTCGAGACCAGCCTCCCCGGCGTCTTCGCCGTCGGCGACGTGCGCGCCGGCAGCATGAAGCGCGTGGCCTCTGCCGTCGGCGAGGGATCGACCGCCATCTCGCTGGTGCACCAGGTGCTGGTGGAGTGAACCGTTCCGACCCCAACGAGGAGGATCCAGGATGAGCGCAGCCGCGAGCAACGGCCAGCCCGATACCATCGTGCTGATCCACGGCCCGTGGATGACCTTCGTCCTGCCGATTTCGACCCTCAAGTCGGCGCTGCCGGCGCTGAGCAACCCCTTCGACAGCCACCGGGCAGTGGCGCTCACCGCCGAGCAGTTCCACTACGCCTTCACCAACACGCTCTCCGAGGAGGAGTCTTAGCGGGTCTTCGAGCGCTACGCGGTGCCCGGGCCCAATCACGTGCTCTTCCAGGCGAGCTTCGCCAACTTCAACCCGCACGCCGCCACCGCGGTCGACTTCCACAGCGACCACCGGCCGCCGCTGCTGCTCATCGCCGGCGGCAAGGACCACGTGGTGCCGGCGTCGGTGACGCGGGCCAACTACGAGCTGTTCAAGAAGTCGAAGGCGGTCACCGACTTCAAGGAGTTCGCGGAGCGGTCGCACTACACCCTCGGCCTGCCGGAATGGGAGGAGGTCGCCGACTTCGCGCTGGATTGGGCGCTGCGCCATGCCCGGGCGCGCGCGTCGGCGGAGCAGCCGGCCTAGCGCGGCGGGAGCATCCGCGAAGGCCGGCACCCCTCGAGCCCACTCGCAAGATCCTCGCCGCGTTGCTCGCGCGCTTCGTAGTCCGCTGAGCGGACGGGGTGAAGCGCACGAGGGGCACGCGACGGAGGCCGAAGCGGCACGTCACGGCACGGGCTACGGGCTCCTGCACGGCTGCGTCAGCGGACCCCAGGGCGGCGCGATGGGCGTCCACTTCGTCAACGGCGACCTGGTCGGCGACGGGGCGATCGACGCCGCGCGGCCCGAGGCGTTGATCTACGAGTGAAAGAACGGCGCGCCGCGCCTCGTCGGTGTCGAGCTCGTCGTCCTCGCCGACGCCTGGAACGCGGCCCATCCGACACCGCCGGTGCTCGGCGGCCAGCTCTTCACCTACAACGGCGCCCCCAACCGCTACGGCATCCCCGCCTTCTACGCGCTCCACGTCTGGGCCTGGCGGTCGAACCCCGACGGCGTCTTCGCCGACTGGAACCCCAACGTGTCGTGCGCCGAGTACAGCGGGCAGGCGGCCGCCCTTGGCGATCCCTGAGCGGCTCTCCATGCGCGCGGCGTCGCGGGATCACCGCGGCGCCGCGCCCATCACCCTCACGCCGGGGCGCCGCCGGCGGGGGCCGTCGCCGGCTGGTAGCCGTCGGGCACGATGCGGGCGGCGATCGACAGCCGGTTCCAGGCGTTGATGGCCGCCAGCGCCAGGGTCAGGTCGCAAAGCTCTCGCTCGCCGAGCGGGCGCGGGCGGCCGCGAAGTCTCGTCGGGGGCGTGCCCGGCGGCGATCTGGGTGACCGCCTCGGCCCAGGCCAGGGCGGCGCGCTCGCGCTCGCTGTAGTAGGGGCACTCGCGCCAGGCATCGAGCGAAGCGAGCCGCTGCTCGCTCTCGCCCAGCGCCCGCAGGTCCTTCCAGTGCATGTCGAGGCAATAGGCGCAGCCGTTGATCTGCGAGGCGCGCAGCCGCGCCAGGTGCAGGAGCCGCTCGTCGACGCTCGATGGCGGTCGCCGAGGCCCGCGTGGCGCCGAGGCGGCCCGCGGCCGCGCTCGAGTCCGAGGCGGCGCGCTCCTCCTCGCTCGCCTCGAGACCGGCGTCCGGTTGACGGGTCCGATCGCCGCCGAGGACCGTGTCCGTCAATCGGGCGCGCGCGCGGCCTCCTTCGTCCGGCGGTAGTAGCGGCGCGCCTTCTCCCGGCTGCCGCACGCTGCCATCTCGCACCAGCGGCGGTTGCCCCGGCGGCTGCGGTCGACGAACACCCAGCCGCAGGTGGGGTTGCCGCAGAGCTTGAGGAGCGCCGCGTCCTCGGAGGTGAGCAGCAGCGCGGCGGCGCGGGCAACGCGGCGCAGGGGGGCCACGAGCTCGCCGTCATCGGTCCACCGCCAGCGCAGGGTGTCGCCATCGGCGACCAGGCGCCGGTGGGCCGCGGCCGCCGCCGCCCAGCGATCGAGGACGGCCAGCGCTGGCCGCGGCGGCCGCCGGCCGGAGGCGCGCGCGGTGAAGAGCTCGTGGAGGCGCTCGCGGAGCTCCAGCGCGTCGGCAAGGGCCGCGGCCGCCGCCGCCGCGTCGCGCGCGACGGCACGACGAAGCGGGGCAGGGTGCGCCAGGAGGTGCGCCTCGGCGGCCCAGTCGACGAGGTCGCGGTAACCGCGCAGCCGCTCCGCGCTGCGCGTGCCCCAGCTCACGGTGTTGACGAAGTTGGCGCTGACGTCGCCGCCCATCCACGAGAACGGCGGGCGCCCGGCGAAAGAGTCCGGACTCGGGCGGCGGTTGGTGGCCGGCGGCATGCCTCTCACTCTAACCTGTTTCGTCGTTGACACCGGTCAAAGAGGTGACCCATCACCTCGGCTACGAGCGCTTCGCGGCGCGCGGCGGCGACATCGGCTCCGGCATCTCTGCCTTCCTCGGGCTCGACCACCCGCGGCACGTCGTCGGCGTCCACGTCTCCGATGCCATTCACCCCTACCTCGGACCCGGCGCCGCGCCGCTCACCGCGGCCGAGGAGCGCTTCCTCGCCGAGGAGCGCGACTGGATGGCGCGCGAGGGAGCCTACGACCACCTGCAGGCCACCAAGCCGCAGACGCTCGGCTACGGCCTGGTCGACTCGCCGGTGGGGATGGCGGCGTGGATCGTCGAGAAGCTGCGCGCCTGGAGCGACTGCGACGGTGACCTCGAGCGTCGCTTCTCGCGCGATGAGATCCTCACTCACCTGACGATCTACTGGGCGACCGGGACCATCCACTCGGCCAACCGGATGTACTTCGAGCGCGACCGCGAGGACCGTAGGCTGGCGCCCGGGCAGCGGGTGGCGGTGCCGTGCGCGGTGACGATGTTCCCGGCCGATATCGACCATCCGCCGCGCGAGTACGCCGAGCGCGCCTATCGCGTCGAGCGCTGGACGGAGATGCCGCGCGGCGGCCACTTCGCCGCCCACGAGGAGCCCGACCTGCTGGCGGCGGACATCCGCGAGTTCTTCCGGCCGCTGCGATGAGGGGATGTCGCGTCGACCCGATGTGATCTCGGACGCCCGCAAGGAGATGAGATTGTCGCTGGCTCGCGCGCGGCTCCAGCGCCGATCATGGCGTCAGCGGAGACAGGATGTGCGGCGCCAGGCGCGCGTCCTGCCGCTCAGAAGCGCGAGGAGGTCAGCGTGTGGTCGGCGCGTGCCCACGCCTTTACGAAGCGGGCGTGAACCGCGGCCGCCTCGTCGCCACGGCCCTCGGCGTGGAGGGCCTGCTCGAGGCCGAAGAGGGCGAAGCCGTTCTCCGGGTAGCGCTCGAGGTCGGCCCGGTAGACGGACTCCGCCTCTTGCGGCCGCTTCGCCGCGAGGTGGACGGCACCGAGCGAGTGGCGCACCGGGTAGTACCAGTCGGGGGGCTCGTCGTAGCCGAGCGACAGCTCGAGGTGGTCGGCCCGGGTCAACGCCGCGATCGCGCTCGGATAATCCCCCTGCGCCGCTGCCATCTCGCCACTCAGGACCTCGTCGGCGATGCGCATCAGGGCGAGCGAGCTGTTGATGTTCCAGATGGTGACGCTGGTGAGCTCGGCCTCCCGCTTGGCGAGCAGCTCCTCGAGGGCAGCGCGCTCCTGACGCGCCGCATCGAGTTGGCCGGTGTAGAGGTCAGCGAGTCCACGGGAGTAGTGCCAGACCGCGCTGGGATAGACGTACCTCGCGTCGGGCCGCGGGAAGTCGAGGATCTGCTGCCACCTGCCGAAGCGGGCGTAAGCGTAGAGAGGCAGCACGTAGTAGTGCTGCAGCACGCCGAAGCGGGGATCGTCGAGCTCGGCCAGCGGCACCTTCCTGCGGGTCTCCAGCGCCGCCTCGATCGCCCTCTTGCTGCGCCCCTCGAAGGTCGCCGTCGTCCACAGGAAGTGCCAGTTGTGCGGGATGTAGGCGAGCGGGTAGATACCGCCGGTCTGGCACTGCGCCACGTAGGCGTCGTCGGCGCGGATCGCAGCCTCGTTGGCCGCCGAGCCGTCGGCGTAGCGGCCGACCCGCAGGTAGATGTGCGTCGGCATGTGCACCAGGTGACCGGCGCCCGGAACGAGTTGGCCCAGGCGGTCGGCGGCGGCCTCCGCCACCTCGGGGTGCGTCGAGGCCTCGACGGCGTGGATGTAGAGGTGGTTGGCGAACACGTGGTCGACCCTCTTCGCCAGCACGCCGCGCAGCAGCCCGAGGGCTCCCAGGCCTGGGGCACGTCGCCCGCATCCATCGGCGCGTTGATGTTGGGTCCGAGCACCCAGGCGGCGCCCCACAGGCACATGGCGCACGCCGGGTCCAGCCGGGCGCCCTCGAGGAACGAGCGCTCCGCCTCGCGATGGTTGAAGCCGAAGGCCAGCACCAGCCCCTGGTCGAAGTAGCGCTGGGCGAGCGGCACCTTGGTGGTGATCTCGTGGTGGGTGTCCCCCAGGCCCTGGAAGAGGATCTCGGTCTGGCCAGCGGCGCGCGCGACTCCCGCCGTGAGCGGGACCAGCGCCACGCAGGCGGCGAGGGCGATCCTGGAGCATCGCATCGCGGCCCTCCTCGGTCGTGGACGAGCTCGAGCACGAGGATGATACCCGTGCCGGCTAGAACGACCAGGTGAACCCGAAGGAGGGAATGCGCGGCAGCCAGGCCTCGGTCTGGGGGATGACGCGCACGCTGTCGCCGGCGACGACGAAGTCGAAGCTCGAGATGGCGCGCACGTTGTGGCGGTCGAGGACGTTGGTGACCTCCAAGAAGAGCGTCAGCGTGCCGTGGCGCATGGCGACCTCCCGGCTCGCTCGCGCGTCGAGGCGCTGGTAGGAGGAGTAGCGCGCGCCGTTGCGCGGGCCGAGCGCGGGCACCACGGTCGTCTGCCCGTTCTGGCGCACGAGGGTCGCCGTCACCGGGGTGAACGGCCAGCCTGAGTGGTAGGTGGCGGCGACACCGAGGCTCCAGGTGGCGCCCAGGCGGCGCTCGACGCCGAGCCGTGCGGCGTGTCGCTCCTCCCAGGCGCGGGCGACCCAGGCGCCGTCGATGCGGTCGCGGGCCGAGGCCAGGGTGTAGGAGCTCCAGAGGTTCCACACCTCTCCCGGCTCCCACTCGAGCATCGCCTCGACACCGCGAGCCTGGGACCCGCTCGGTGCGACGCGGACGCGGTCGGT
The DNA here is from genome assembly GCA_963837455.1 of Thermoanaerobaculia bacterium. Classification (GTDB taxonomy): domain Bacteria; phylum Acidobacteriota; class Thermoanaerobaculia; order Multivoradales; family JAIOJS01; genus DASYQD01. The sequence goes on from CAWINM010000002.1 coordinate 421,057, forward strand.
AGCCGCCTCCGGCGCCAGGTCGATGGGCTCGAAGAGGTTCTCGAAGCGTGGGCGCAGCTGCCGCGTCGTCTTGTCGTAGGCCTCGACGCGGAGGTGGACGCTGGCGCGGGGCGACGCCTCCCAGCCGACCAGACGCTGCTCGGCGAGCTCCGCCGGCGCGAAGGTGGTGACGCCGTCCTCCACCTGTAGCTCGTCGAGCCGTTGCCCCTGGGAGTAGCGGCCCCAGGCGGCGCGCAGCGCGTGGCGCGGCCCGAGGCGGTAGAGGAGCTCGAGGCGCGGGCTCCACACGCTGTCGTGCGACCATGACTGACCGTCCCAGCGCAGGCCGAGCTCGGCGACGAAGGCGTCGCCGAGGAGGGCGCGGTCGGAGAGGTAGCCGGCGTACTGCTCGCCGGCTGGGCGCAGGCGCTCGACGTGCACCGTCGAGACCACCAGCGGGCTGCCCGTCAATAGGGGGTCGAGCGTCAGCGTGTGGCTGCCGTAGCGGTAGTCGGCGGCGAGGCGGCGCGCCTCGAGACCGGCCGCCAGCCGGTGGTGGGGCGAGACCTCGAGGGTCCACTCCTGCTTCACGGTGAGGGCGGCGAAGGCGCGCCGGTCGTCGACCTCGGCGGTGCGCAGCGAGCAGAGGTCGCAGGAGGTGATCCCGTGCAGGTCGTCGCTCGCCACCCGCCGGTGGCTCTCGACGTGGCCGAGCGAGACCAGCGTGGTGCTCGCCAGGCGCGGGGTCCACTGCGTCGTCGCCGTACCCCAGGCGTAGGCGTTGCCGAAGCGGGCGCGCGCCTCGTCGAGGTCGCTGCCGTGGTTGGCGAAGCGAACGGCGTCGTAGCTGGCGAGCACGTCGCCGGCGAGCGTGGTGCGGTCGCCCCAGTGCACCTGGGCGCGTGCGAGGAGGTCGGAGTAGGTGGGGCTGAGGACGAAGTCGTCCCCACGGCGTCGCACCAGGCCGAGGACGAAGTCGAGGTAGCCGCGGCGCGCCGACGCCAGCCAGGAGCCGCGGTCGCCGGCGAATGTCCCCGCCGAGAAGGCACGGGCGTGCAGGAAGCTGACGCCGAGCGCGGTGTGGCGCCCGGGCTGTGGTACCGCCGTCGAGATGTCGACGACGCCGCTCAGCCGGGTACCGTACCTCGCCGGGAAGCCGCCGGTGAGGAAGTCGAGGCTCCCGATCGCCGCGGTGTCGACGATGCTGAAGATGCTCTGGAAGTCCTCGAGGTGGAACGGGTGGTCGACCTCCTGACCGTCGAGGAGGACGAGCACCTCGTCCTCCTCGCCGCCGCGCACGTGCAGGCGCGCCGAGATGTCGCCTCCCGAGGTTCCGGGAAGGAAGGCGAGCGCCCGGTAGACGTCGTCGGCGAGGTGGGGGAGGCGCTCGATCTCCCGGCGATCGAGCAACAGCGCGCCGCCGGTCTCGCCACCGAGGAGCGAGTAGCGGCTGGGCGTCACCGTGATCTCCTCTCTCGCCACCGGCAGCGGCTGCAGCTCGAGGGTGAGCTCGGCCTCGCCGCCGGCAGTCACCTGGACGCGCGTGCGCAGCGGCACGAAGCCGGGCGAAGAGAGCTCCACCTCGACAGGGCCCGCCGCGAGCCCGCCGAGACGCAGCTCGCCGCGCTCGTCGCTCACCACCCTGTGCGCGCCGCCGCCGTCACGGAGCGTCACCGCGACGCCGGCGAGGGGAGGGCCGCCGCGGGCCTGCACGCGACCGTGCACGGCGCCGGTCGACGGCTGCTGCCGCACCACCACCAGCTCGCGTCCGGCGGCGATCGCCTCCAGGTGAAGGGGCGCGAGGATCTCGTCGAGCACCTGCCGTGGAGTGGAGCTCGCCGGCGCGGCCACCACGCGCAGCTCGGGCCCCACCAGCGAGGTGGAGTACACGAGGGGGAGCCCCTGCCGGCGGAGTGTCTCGAGGGCCGTCACCAGCGGCGTGCCGGCGGTGATCGGCCGGCCGGTGGTGGGCTCCTCCGCGCTCGTGGCGCGGGAGGTCGTGGCGGCGAGTGTCACGAGCAGCCAGGCGAGCAGCATCAGGCCTGGCGGCGTGGCCGCGTGCCACCGCGGGGGCCCCGTCACCGCGGCGGAGCCGGTCGTCCGTGGCACCGTCAGCGCGCCTCGATCTCCAGCGTGCCGCCTTCGAGCCGCGAGGCGAGGCCGAGGGCGGGCAGGACCACCGCCGGCGTGCGGTCGGGGCGCACGCCGCCGAGGTCGCCGTGCAGCCTGGCGCCTTGTAGCGAGCGGCGCAGCGAGGGGTCGGCGAAGCGGACCTGCCAGCCGGTCTCGCTGGCGAGCCACGAGAGGAAACCGTCGAGGTCGCTCCCCTCGAGCGCGAAGGGCGGCGCCGCCTCGAGGGTCCACTCCCAGCTCGGGCCGTAGGAGGGCGCGGCCGTGCGCCGCAGCGTTCCTCCTCCCCAGGTCAGCTCCTCGCCGGTGGAGGCGATCCACCGTCCGCTCGCCGTCACCACGTCGAGGGGCGCACCGGCGCGCGAGGTGCCGTGGAAGTGCGCTCGGGCGGTGGCGACGTCGAGCGCCACCCGACCCTGTCGCACGCGCACCGTGAGGTCCCCGCCCGCCAGGCGCACCTCGAAGCGCGTCCCCAGGTCATGGGCCGTGCCGAGCGCGGTGCCCACCTCCACGGCCGCGCCGCCGGCGGTGTCGACGTAGACGGCGCCGCGGTCGAGGGCGAGGCGCCGCGGTGCCAGCCAGCGTACCCGGCTGTCACGGTCGAGCCGCACCGTGCCTCCGGTCGACAGGCCGATCGACAGGTAGCCGGAGGGCGCCGTCTCGGCCAGCGACCCGACGACGACAGGGGCGCCGAGCCGCAACGGCTCTCGTTCGCCGGCGCCAGGGGAACGAGCCCAGGCCTCGCCCACCACCATCTCGGCGTTGCCCAGTGCCGCCGCGCCGGGCCCGGAGGTGCGCCGCACGAGCAGCGCCGTGCCGAGGGCTACCAGGGCGACCGCCGCGGCGAGGGTCCAGAGCCGGCGCTGGCGGCGGCGGGACCGCTCGGCCGCCACCATCGCCCGCCAGCGTCCGCGCACGGACTCCTTGGCAGCTGACGTCCGCGCCGGGTCGGCCTGCGGGCGGCGACCCGCGAGGTGGAGGAGGCGCTGCAGCGTCGCCTCCTCGGTGACCTCTGGACCCTGCCGCTCGGGATCGCCGGTCGTGCTCATGGCGTCTCCAGTGCGCTCATACCACGGCGAAAGGCGAGCCGCGCGCGCGAGAGGGTCGACTCGGTGGCCTTGTAGGAGAGCCCCAGCGCCGCGGCGATGGCGGGGACGCCGAGGCCGTCGAGGTAGCGCAGCTCGAGCGCGCGCCCGTAGCGCGCCGGCAGGTGATCGAGCACCGCGTGCACGAAACGGGCGAGCCGCTGGCGCTCGAGCTCCCGCTCGGGGCTCGCGCTCGCCGCCTCGGCCAGGGCCTCGAGGGCCGAGCGCACGCGCGGGTCCTCCTCCAGCAGGTCGACCTCGGCGGTGCGCTGCTGGCGGCGCAGGTGGTCGATGACCTCGTTGCGACAGACGGAGCAGAGCCAGGTGAACAAGGGGGATTCTCCTCGGAAGCCAGGCAGCCGGTCGACGAGCTTGCACAGCGTGCTCTGGGCGACCTCGAGCGCGCTGTCCTCGTTGCGCAGCCGCGCCAGGGCGAAGCGATAGAGGCGCGGGAAGTAGTCGTCGAAGAGGCGCTCGAAGGCCGCCTCGTCTCCGGCCAGGAGGCGCTTCACCAGCGCCGCCTCGTCCTCGCCGGTGCTCGTCGCCGTGGGGTCGCTGCTGTCGCTCATGACGTGTGGATGAGACCCAGCCTCGCGAAGTCCGTCCGGTTGGCGCCTGGCTGGAGCCCCGAGGTGACGACGCGGCGGATCGCCTCCAGCTCGTCGGCGGTGAAGTCCGAGACCGGGGCCGAGGGGTTCATCATCGCCGCAATCGCGCCGTCGCGCACGTGCTGGAACCCGAGCCCGTGGCCCACCTCGTGGATGAAGGCGTCGACTCGGGAGTTGCCGCTGACGATCAGGCAGCGCGCGCCGAGAATCAGCGGTCCGGCGAACGAGACCTCGCGGCAGGTGCCGCCGGCGCCGGGCTCGCCCGACACCGCACCGACCTCGGCGGCCGAGACCTCGGCGAGGGTGATCTCGCCGCTCCCCGGATGCGGGTCGGCATCGGCCGACGTCTGGAGGCGCAGCGACAGGAAGCCGCGGAAGGCGTCGTTGAGCTCGGCCACCTGCCGCTCGAGGTGGGGCAGCGCCGCGCGGTTGACCGACGAGGCCACCACCAGACGCACGGCGCTGCCGGCGGGGAAGCTCGTCCACACCGCTCCGGGAGACCCACCCTCGCTCGCCGGGCCGGTGCCGAAGAAGAGCGCCTCGGTCACGTCCTCGACGTCGATGGCGTGCCCGCCGGGCTCGCTGGGGCTCGAGCGGTGGTGGCAGCCGAGGGCGAGCAGCGAGAGCGTCGCCGCCACCACGGCGCCGCCCGGCCTCACCGCGCCGCTCCGAAGCGGTACCCGACCCCCACGGTGGCGGCTGTCAGGTCGAGCCTCAGCTTGGCGTCGACTTCCTTGGGTCTGGCCGTGGCCGGCAGGTAGAGCAGCCCGGCCCCGAACGACCACGAGCCCCGCGGCACGTCGACACCCAGGTAGCCACCGAGCGTCTGCTCGTCGCGGATCTCGTAGTGACTGTGAAAGGCGATGTCGGGGTAGTCGAAGGTGAGCGAGCCGTAGCGGTTGGAAGCCAGGCGCGGCCCGAGGTAGAGGTCGAAGCCGCGCTCCGGCGTGAGGTGGAAGTTGGCACCGAGCATCCAGCTCAGGACGGTGAGCCGATCGGTCGCCTGGTGGCGCCCGAGGCTCTCCGGGGCGAGGCTCAAGGTGGTGTCGAGGCTGCCGTGGAACGCCGAAGCCTCGAGGCCGAAGCGCCGGTGGGGTCGATACTCGAGCCCGGCGACGATGCCGGCGCCGTCGTCCACAGTGGCGTCGACGTGGTCGCTGTTCTCGCCTCCCACCCGGAAGGCGGCGGACGGCGAGACGTAGGCGCCGTGCAGGCGCACGGCGATCTCACCGGCGGCGCCCGGAGCGCTCGCGGTCAGCACGAGGGCGGCGGTGAGCACGAGGCTGCGAAGCGCGCGGTCGGACATGAATCTCCTCCTCACGGTGGCGGGGTGGCGGTTGGGAGACCGCGCAGGCCCGGCGAGCCCGGCGGCGTCGTTTCGCCACCTTGGACGTGGGGAAGGGGTCATTCCTTCGCCGTCGCTTGCCGCGCCGGCAGGCGCACGAAGTCCGCCGACGTGCTCCAGGCATAGGCGACGAGCCGCAGCCCGACGACCGGCGTCGTCTCGTCGCGCGGGTCCTGGTGGAGGAACGTCGCCCGGCTGAGCGCGTACGAGTCGAGCTGGAAGGTGTCGCCCTCCCACGCGCGCAGCGGCATGCTCCCCAGCCGGGGGTGATCGAGCACCAGCGCGCCCCCGTCGGCCTCGACGTGGAAGAGGGAGCCGAGGTGGGCATTCCAGTACCAGCCGCTGCGCTCGCCCGCCTCGGCGGGCGAGAGAGGTGCGCTCGGCACCCTGGCGAAGCGCACGTCGCGCGGCGGGCCGCGCCGCACGGAGCTCGCGGTGACGTGGACAAGGAGCTCGCCGGCGGCGCCGTCGGGGCGGCGCGGAAACTCGAGCTCCCAGCCCAGGCGGGGGAAGAAGAAGCGGCCGCCGGGGAGCGGGAAGAGCGGCACGTGAGGGCGCTCGCCGTGCGGCGCGGCGACGAGGCCGCCGTCCTCGACGAGGAGCAGGTACTCCCGCTCGCCGCCCACCTCGCGGTAGCGGCCGGCGAGACGATCGAGGTCGCTGGCCGGTGGGTGCAAGCCGCGGCTCGCGGCCGGCGGCTCGTAGGGCCCGTCGTCGAGCATCACGAACGGTGGCGGCGGCGCCGCGGCGCGCGGCCCCAGCACGAGGTCGACGATGGCGTCGGCGAGACGGCCGGGGTCGCCGTTGCTGCCGTTGCTCAGCACCACCACCGCCAGGCCGCGGTCGGGGTAGACCCAGAATGCCCCCCCAAACCCTGGCTCGGAGCCCGCGTGCCCGAACGCGCGCTCGCCGCGCAGGCGGTCGACGTGCAGCCCGAAGGCGTAGTGGGTGTCGCTGCCGTCGGCGAGCTTGCCGGTGTCGAGGATGCGGGCGGGGAGTGCGGCGCCGCCGAGCTTGCCACGTAGCAGCACCGTCGCCCACCGGGCCAGGTCTTCTGCGGTCGACACCACGCCGGTGGCGCCGTAGGCGCCGTCGGCCTCGCGCGCCCGCAGCCAGTGTCCGCGAGCGTCACGGCGATAGGGAAGCGCGCGCCCCGGCACCACCTCGCCCGCGAGGTCGCCCACGTGGGTGCGGGTCATCCCCGCCGGTGCGAAGAGCTCGCGGGCGCAGAAGCTGCGCAGGCTCTCGCCGGCGGCGCGCTCGACCGCCCGCGCCAGCAGCAGGTAGTTGCTGTTGGAGTAGGCGAAGGCGCTGCCGGGGGGGAACGCCAGCGCGGGCTCGCGGGCGACGAGCGCCAGCGCGCCGTCCATCGACAGGGCGTCGCCGCCGCCGATGCCGGCGAGGGCGGCGAGGCCGGCCACGTCCTTGATGCCGCTGGTGTGGTGGACGAGCTCCTCGACGGTGACCGGCGTGCCGTAGGCAGGCAGCTCGGGAAGGTAACGATGGACGTCGGCCCCGAGGTCGAGCCTGCCGCGCGCCGCGAGCAGCGCGGCGGCGAAGGCCGTCAGCTGCTTCGACAGCGAGGCGATCTCGAGCGGCGTGTCCGGGCGCAGCGGCACGTCGTGCTCGAGATCGGCGAGCCCGGCGGCGGCCTGGTAGGCGAGCCTGCCACCGACCACCACGGCGACGCTCGTCCCCGGCTCGCCCGGCGTGGTGGCTGCCACGAGCAGCCGGTCGATGCGCTGCCCCAGCGCGGCGCCCGGCGCCGCGGCAGCATGCGGAGAGGTCGGGGTCGCGCGGTGCGCCAACGCGGCAGCCGCGGGTGCGGCGGCGAGCACGATCGCCGCCAGCCAGCGCGCGCGGCGTCGCATCACGCCCCGGGCTTGGCGAAGGTCACCACCAGCGCCTCGCCGTGGCGCCGGATGGCGAGCTGCACCTGCCCGCCCACCGGGATCGCCGCGTAGGCGCGCAGCAGCGCCTCCATGTCGCCCACGGCGGTGCCGTTGATCGCCTCGACCTCGTCGAGGGGGCGCAGGTCGGCGCGCGCCGTGTCGGGGTCACGGCGCTTGAACAGCACCTTCAGGCGCCCGTCGTCGTCGGCGCGTATCTCGTTGCCGCAGATCGACAGCATCGGCCCGTCGCCCTCGGAGCGCATCGCCACCCACTGCCCGCCGCCACCGAGCGGCGACGAGGCAGGGATGGCGAACACCCCCAGCGCCTCGAGCCTCTCGCGCGACGGCTTGCGCCAGCGCACGAGGTGCTGCCCCTCGTCGCCGGCGCGGCGTACCGACAGCTCCTCCTCCTCGCCCGGTGGCAACCGGTCGAGCAGCTGCCGCAAAGCGTCGAGGGTCGTGGGCGTCTCGCCGGCGAGGCGCTCGAGGACGTCGCCCGGCTGGAGGTCGAGGCGCTCGGGGGCGGCGCCCGCGTTGGGCGCGTCGTGGAGCTCGGCAACCTCGAGCCCCGCGGGCCCGGCCTCGAACGAGACGCCGCGACCGCTCGCGGTCCACAGCGTCCACTGCGGCGGGCCCGAGTCGGCCGCGAGCGACGGGGCCGCGGGCAGGGGCGGCGATCCCCCGAGCCAGGCTCCGACCCCGAGAGCCAGCGCCGCCCATCGACTGCGGAAGGCAAGCGTGCTGCTGCGCAAGCGGCGACCTCCAGCGGTCGGGTGTGAGCTCCGACCGATCTCAGGGAGACGCGCGGCGACGCCCAATCCTTCGCCTGTCCTGGCGGTCGGCGCGCCCGGGGAGGGGCGGCCGCGCGAGCCGAGCAGGGCCGTCCTCGACAGGCGCCGAGGCCCCGGCGAATCCCCCCACTGCGCCCGTTCTCGACGGGACGATGGCCCCAGCTCTCCTGTGCAGCCGTTCACTACCATCCCCCCGAGGTCGCAGAGTAAGCTCCCGCGCCGGCCGCGCCGCGGGCACGGCCACCACGAACACCGGGAGCGAACATGGCAGAGATGAACCAGCTGCTCGACGAGGCCGCCCAGGGCTGCGCCGAGCTGGCGGCACGGGCCGAGACGAGCGCCTCGGCGGCGCACGATCTGGTCGAGCAGGCGCAGGCCCTCGGCACTCGCGCGCTCGACGATGGCGAGCGCTTGCACCACGAGTACGGTGAGGCGATCACCGCCATCCAGCAGGCGGCAAATCACGCCGGCCACTCCATCGATGCCGCCGCCCGCGTCGTCGAGACGGTGCCCCAGGAGGCGCTCGACGCGGCGCGATCGCTGCAGACGATGCTGACCGCCGCCGGCGGCAGCCTCTCCCAGCTGGCGCAGGAGCGCGTCCGGGTCTTCCACGAGCTCGACGAGACCGCCCGGCAGGCGGAGACCGGCTTTCACGACCTCGCGGCGCGGATGCAGATCTACGCCGAGCACGTCGACGCGCGGCTCGACGAGGCTGCGGCGCAGCTCGGCCACCTGCAGTCGGTGGGCAAGGGGGTTGCCGACGGGCTCGGCAAGGCGCAGCACGACCTCCATGAGGAGCTCACCGACCTTGGCCGCATCGCTGCCAAGGTGACGGAGGCCACCGCTCACGCGCTGGAGCAGATGCTCTCCGCGGTGGCCAACGGCGTCGTCGACTTCGCCAACAACGCGATCTCCGACCACAACCAGCTGATGGCGGCGGCGCGCCAGGGCTTCCTCGAGGAGACCAAGGACGAGCCCGATCCCGACTCGACGTACGTGAACGACGCCTTCGACAAGGTGCACGACGCTCTCGGGCGCGTCGACGCCGTCCTCGACCCGGGGCACGCCGCACTGCAGACCTCGACCACCGCGTGCCTGGACGCCGGCGAGAAGGCGGTGAACGACTTCGGCGGCGGCCTGCAGGACCTCGATCGCTCGGTGCAGCAGGTGGCGCCGTGAGCGAGCCGCTCGACGACGGTCTCGAGAAGCTCAAGGCGTTCAACGAGCTGTTGCGCAGCTCGCAGCCGGCGCTCGAGTCGGGCGGGGCCGACCTGGCGCGTCTCGGCCGCGCGCTGAGCGACGCGGAGGGGAGGCTGTCGCTCGACCTCGACGGGCTGGCCACCGACGTCGACGAGGTGCAGAAGGAGGCGCAGGCCTCCGAGGCCGCCGCCGTCGAGGCCTGCCAGGACCTCAACGACGCCGCCGAGACCGTCCTCACCACCACCATCGCCGAGCTCGAGAAGGGTGCGGCGACGATGCAGGAGCGCTGGACCCACGACCTTGCCGAGCGCGCGACGGCGCTCACCGGCGCCTTCCAGGACCTCCAGGGATCCGGCTGGGAGCCGCTGATCGCGGCGCTGGGGAACGAGGACGCGGCCTTCGACCGCTGGACGCAGGCTGCCGACGAGGCGATCGGCGTCGTCGTGCACCAGCTCGCCGGCGCCGTGGCCGAGGTCGAGCACGAGACGACCGACCTCACCGCGGCGGCCGACGAGCTGACCGGGATCCCGCTCTTCGATCAGGCCTCGTGGAACGAGAGCCGCGACGATGCGGAGACGACGTTGCACCAGGTCCTCCCCTGGTTCCGCCAGTCCGAGCTCGAGATCACCAAGGACCTGGCGGCGACACACGAGCAGCTCGCGGGCGCCGCCACCGCGGCCGCCGGCCACGTGCGCGCGCAGCTCGACCAGGTCGCGCAGAAGGCGGCGGATGGGCTCGACGCCGAGGCCAACCAGCTCGTGCAGAGCTTCGGGGAAGCGGCGGAGGGTGTCGAGCGCCTGCAGGTCGAGCTCGAGCGCGGCGCCGTGCAGGCCGCCGACACGCAGGCCGCCGCCCACCGCCTCGCCGACCTCGCGGCGCAGGTGATCGACGGCGACGCGACGGTTCGCGAGATCCACTCCGTGCTGGAGGCAATGAAAGAGCCATGATCGAAGCGCTCAAGGCAGACCTGCAGGCGCTCTCCGACGCCATGCCCGTCCTCACCCAGCGCATCGCGCACGCCGTCGAGGGCGCCGAGGCGCTCTCCGCCGCGGCCCAGGAGCTGCAACAGGAAGTCGACACCGCGCGCGCCGAGGCGAGCGCCGAGCTGCAAGCCGTGCGCGACGCGCTGCCCAGCCTGGCGGTGCAGGTGGGCGCCGACGGCAAGCAGATCGAGGGTGCGGCGGCGGCGGCGAGCCAGGCCTGGAGCAACGCCGAGGGGGGGATCGAGGTGGCGGGCGAGAAGGTCGCCAACCAGGCCGACGAGCTGGTTGCCAACACCCACGACCTGATCGCCCGGATCGCCGAGGTGGGAACCAAGATCGACCAGTCGGAAGCGATCGGTGACGCGGCGCTGGCGCAGCTCGCGCAGCAGGGGCACGATGCCGACGAGCGGCTGCGCGCCGCGATGCAGACGCTGCAGGCGGAGATCGCCCAGGTCAAGCAGCTCACGGCGAGCGCCAAGGAGACCCTGACCGCCGCCGCGCAGGGGCTCTGGTCGCGACTCAAGACGATCACCTCCGAGGGGCAGGATGGCGCGCAGCAGGCCCTGCAGGCGATGCACGAGCGGGCGGACCCGATCAAGGAGGCGGCGCAGGACCTCGTCGCTACCCTCGAGCAGCAGGTGATGGAGAGGGTGGACGCCAGCGACGGTCAGATCGCAGCGCTGGTGGCGCCGCTCGACGAGGCGCAGTCCCTGCTGCGCGTCGAGCTCGAGCGCTTGAGCGCCGATGCGGGCGGCTACGAGCAGACGTTGGCGCAGCACGGGCAGGCCCTCGAAGTCGCCGCCGGCCGCGCGCAGAGCGAATCCAACGCGGTCCCGGCCGACATCGCCGCCATCCAGCAGGCGGCGCACGAGCTCGGGCTGCTGACCTGACCCGGAGGGTGACGTGAGCGATCTCGAGACGACGGCCCACGAGGCGGTAGCGCGGGTGCAGCCCATGGTGGAGGCGCTCGACGAGGCGCAGCACGAATGCCAGGAAGCGATCCGCTACGTGCACGCGCTGCACGATCGGCTCGCCGCCGACCACCGGGCGCTGCAGGCGGCGGTGGCGGCCCTGCAGCAGGACGCCGAGCAAGCGGAGCAGACCCTGGCAACGCTGGCGGGCGCGGCGGCGACCAGCGTCGAGCACCTGGGCGAGGCGGCGGCGGCCGCCGCCAGCGACTGGGAGGCGCGGCTCGGCAAGGAGGACGAAGCGCTCGCCGGCGGCGCGCAGCTGGTGACCGAGCTCGGCGAGCGCGTCCGCGAGCTCGCCGCCAAGGCGGACGAGACGCGCCAGCAGGTGCTCGACTGGACGGCCTCCTTGAGCCAGCACCTCGAGCAGACGGTCGAGGCCGTCGAGCAGGCGATTTCCGTCGACCTGGTGGCGGCGGTCGCCGACTGGCGACGCGACGCCGAGGCGTCCGTGCAGCGGCTCGTCGACTTCCTGGAGAAGGACTGCGAGGAGCTGCTCGCCGGCAAGGAGGCCGACTGGAAGGAGAAGCTGCCGCAGGCGCTCGAGCTCCTCGACCACGCCTGCAGCGGCATCGCCCCGCACCAGCAGGAGGTCGGCGCCTACGTCATCGAGCGCTGGGGCCAGCACCTCGAGGCCCAGCTCGACCGCGCGCAGACCCAGGTCCATGGGCTCGACGAGCAGATCTCGAGCCTGCGGCAGGCGACCGAGAACGTCGGCGGGCAGGTGCGCCTGGCGACCGAGATGGTGGGCGAGCTGCAGCAGAAGGCCGCCGACGACGCGGTCAAGCTCGCGCAGGGCTTCGCGGCGGCGCGCGCGCGCTGGGCCGCGATGGGTATCACGCACTGACCGCGGGGAAGACCTCATGAGTGGACCCGACTTCGAGCTGCCGGCCGTCGAGCTGCCCTTCACCGTCGCCGGGATGGATCCCACCGTTCCCGACGCCGACGAGGTCGCGCGCGACGGCGGCGTGCTGATCATGCCCGCCGCCGGCGCCGACGCGCAGCCCACCTACGTTCCGCAGTCGGTGCTCGACGCCGACGCCAAGTTTGCCAGCGCGCTGCTGAACCTCACGCCGATCATCGGCAACATCAAGACTTCGATCGAAGCATTCACCGGCGACGACCTCATCACCGGCGAGCACCTCCCGTGGTGGGAGCGCGGCCTCAACCTCGCCTATGCCGTTCCGGTGCCGGAGGTCGAGGAGGTCGAGGTCACGGCCCTCGGGCACGCGATCTTGGAGATCCACGAGGTCGGTGAGAAGGCCCACGAGGCGATGCACCTCTACCACGCAGGGGAGGCCTTCCACGAGCTCAACGAGCGCGCCGACGAGGCGCGCGAGCTCAACGAGCCGGGCGAGCTCGAGCCGCCGGACCTCTCCCCAGGGGAGCACTGAGCGGGGAGCGCAGCAGCGCTGCTCGAGGCGACCTTCCCTGAGAGCGCCCGCAGGTGCAGACCCGGCGGGATGCGGGGGCGACCCGCGAGCCCGACGAACGGGCCGCCACGAGCGACGCGGTCGCGCGCTACCGCCGCTTGCCCGGCCTCGCCGTTGCCGTTGGCCCGGCGCTCCTGCCGTCGGTGGGAGTGACGCGGCAGGTCACCTTGTCCTGGGGCCGCGCCACGTCGGCGGCGAGCAGGTCGCTGAGGGCGGCGCTGGTGACCGCGCGCACGACGCGGTTCTTGACCCGCCACTCGTAGCGGTAGGCGACGACGTCGGAGTCGGGGTCGGCGGCGAGCGGGCTGCTGGCGACGCTGCAGGTGAGGACGCGCCCGGCCTGCGGGCGGGATGGGGTGAGCCGCGCCACGATCCGGTTGGGCTTGTGGTTGACGAGCTGGCGCGCCGTCGCCACCACCGTGAAGGGGACGTCGATGGCGGCCGTGCCCGCGATCTCACCGTGCAACCGCCACCTGCCGACGGTGGCGAGGTCGAGGTCGAAGGAGAAGAGCGGGACGGCGAGGTGCAGCAGGCCGCGGTTGTCGAAGGCGCCGCTCGTCTCGGCCACCGTCCGCCCGTGGGGATCGATCACCCGCGCCTCGAAGGGAGCCTCGGCCGGCAGGTTGCGCAGGTCGAGGCGCAGGCCGATCGTCTGCGCTCCGCGCACGAACGAGCCCGCCCGCGACCCCTCGTCACGCAAGAGCGAGGGGTAGTCCGGAAAGTCCAGCCCTCCCCGGCTCAGGTAGATGCCGACGACCTCGAGGTCGCGCTCCACCGCCGGCTGCGCCGACCACAGGCTCTCGCCGTCGCGACAGGGGCCGGCCGACGGCTCGATCCACTGGCCGTTGCGCCGCGTCTCGAAGTGCAGGTGGGGCCAGTCGCTGAAGCCGCTGCTGCCGGTGAGACCGAGCTGGGTGCCGGCCGTCACCTGCTGGCCGGGGCGCACCGCCACGCTCCCCGTCTTGAGGTGGAGGTAAAGGGTGGAATAGCCGCCACCGTGGTCGAGCACGACGTAGTTCGCCCGCGTGCTGGCGTCCCACACCGTGTTCATGTCGGGCTCGCCGTCGTGGGTGTCGACCACCGTCCCCGCCGCGGCGGCGAACACCGGCACGCCGATCGCCTGCTCGCGGAACGAGCGGATGAGCGAGTCGTGCCCCTGGTGCCCGTCGTAGGTGTAGTCGGAGCAGTCCCAGTCGCGCACCAGATCCGTCGCCGGGTCGAGGTCGGCGAAGTTGTTGAGGAAGAGGTCGCGCCCGAGGATGCCGGCCTGGGGGAAGAAGAGATAACGCGGTGCGACCGCGTCCTTCTCGGCGAGCGCGCCGGGGTGCCGCCGATGGTAGGCGGCGAGCGCGACGGCGATGGCGGCGCGCTGGTCGGGCGAGAGCCCGTCACGCGTCTCGGGCATCGCGACGAGGGCGTCGAGGCGGGCCGCCGCCCTGGCCGCGGACGGTGAGGCGAGCGCGGCGCAGGCGAGGGCGAGGGCGATCGTCGAGTGGCGTGGGGGCGATCTCACGGGCATCCCTCCAACGATATGGCAGCTCGGTGGCCGGCGGCGCGGCGCGCCAGTCGAAGACCTTGCTGGTGAGACGCTGGAATTTCCGAATCCTTCGCCGCGGCGTCGCATGCTAGTTCGCCGCTCGACCCGAATCGATCGTTCGGAGTCGGTCGGGTGCGAGGGCAGTGCGAGGGGTTGCTCTTGTGCGAGGGTCATTGACAGGCGCTTCCGGGTTCCTCTAGATTCGGGATGCTCCTGCAGTCGTATGAGGTCGCGGTCGCTGGTGACCGCATCATGAGAGTCCGGATCACCGGACGGTTTCATCGGAGTCAATGGGTGTGTCGAAGCCATCGCCTCGCGGACAGCTCCCCAATTTGAGCCCCGACAAGCCTCTGTCGTTGGCTTGGTCCTCTCGACCACGCTGGGACGCATGTTTCTCCATGCTTCAAGACTGTGAGCGGCGACCCATGAACGGAAGCACCATGTTTGGGAAGGAACCCTGGTCCAGCATCGTTCGAGCGACGGTCGCTTGGCTCGTCGGGGCCGCCGTCGCAATCGGACCCTCCTTCTCCCAATCACAGCCGGATTGCAGCCAGAAGTCGTTGGCGGCCGCCTCGTTCAACGCCAGCTGCGGCGCCACCTGCCCCTTCACGTGGCACTTTCAGGTCACCTCACCAAGCGGAGTAAGCAGTGTGGAATGGGACTTCGGCGATGGGGCGATCGTCGACGGCCTGGGTATCCAGGATCACTCCTATGCCCCACCGGGGGGGTACTTCACGGTCACCGCAACCATCCACACCGCTGATAACGAGGTGGCGGTGGCAACCGGAGGCGTGCTGGCTGCCGCCACCGCACCGCCTGACCTGGTAGGCGATGACTACTTCGAGACCAGCACCAACACGGCGTTGCCCATCGAAATCGATGAGCTGCTCACCAACGATGCGCCAGGGGTGATGTTCGACCACGCCGATGGCTGTGTGCTGGACGCCTCGGGGCAGCTCTGCACCTACACGCCGCCATCGGGTTTCCCGGCTCCCTCCATCGTCGGCACGAGGTCCTTCCACTACTGGGTCAAGGACATCGCTGGGAACGCGATCCCGACCCCAGCGACCGTGTGGGTCACTGTCGAGAGGCAATTGGTGGCGGGGCCCGACGTGTTTACCACCCTTCGTAACACGCCTCTGACGATCACCATGGAGGATCTCCTCGCGAACGATTCTCCGGGTGCGGTGGTCAAGGAGATCGAGAGCGAAGAGAACCTCGTACACACGTGCACGGAGGATGACAACCACTTCCCGATCTCTTGCATCTTCACGCCGGCCGAGGAAACGTTCACCGGCAATGCCACCTTCCAGTACCTCATCTCGTGGGACGGCGATCCGCCCTACGAGCGCGGGTACGTCACCGTGATCGTCAAGGACTTCCCGGCAGCCATATTCACGCACGCTTGCGGCCCCACTGCGCTGCACCCCCAGGACTCGTACCTGACCTGCCGCACGTATCCGCACTCGAACGGCGGCGTGGGCGGCCCCGCGCGATGGCTCTGGAACTGGGGCGACGGCACGCCGACCGTGGAGCCGCTCGAGCCCTATCGGTGGTACGAGCAGGTGCACACTTACGCGCACTCGGGCCGCTACACGATCACGCACACCGTCTACGACACGATCGGTCAGAGTGACAGCGCCGCCACGGAGGTGTGGGTCACGACGCCACCGGTGGCGCTCGATGACTCGGCGACCACCGATCGCGACGTGCCCGTTCGGATCCCCGTTCTTGCGAACGACTCGGATCCTGACGGTGACTCGCTGGTGGTCTGGAACGTCGACCTCTCCCATTACCCAGGCGCGAACCCCGTCGGTGGGACTTGTCCGCCCGGGGAGGGCATCTGCCTCGTCCCGCCCGACTCGTTTGTTGGCACGATGATCTTCCCGTACACCATCACCGACCCCTGGGGTGCCACGGCGACCGCCACCGTGACGCTCACGGTCAACCAATGGACGAACATCGTGGATGCGCTCGGCGAGCAGCTCTATACGCCTCAGAACGTCTCCCTGCAGATTCCGATCCCGTTTCTCCTCGCCAACGACTACGCGCCGCCCATCGGCAAGCCTCCGCAGCCCAATCCCCTGAGCATCGACGTGACCTCCATCGACACCTCGCTCCTCATGGGGTGGTTTACCTGCAACTCCTCGTCCTGCACGTACCAACCGCCCCTCAACGGCGCGGGTTTCACCCTGTTCCGCTACAAGGCCTGCGACGCGGGGCTGCACTGCGACACCGCCACGGTGAGGATCTATGTCGCGGTGCATGGCCAATCTCCGACGGCGGCACCCGACTTCTTCAGTACCACTCGCAACACCCCGCTGGCGTTCACCATCCAGCAACTCGTTGCGAACGACTGCGACGCCGATGGCGACACTTTGACGGTCGGGATGTCGAACGGCGCCAGGGACTACGGATCCGTGGCCTGCTCGACTCCCATGTACACCTGCACGTACACACCCAACGCAGGCTTCGTTGGTACGGATCGGTTCGCCTACACCGCCTGGGATCTCATGAACCCCGCCGTCAGTGCGTTCATCAATGTGCTCACCTTGCCGCCGGCGACGGCCACTTTCGATGCGCGCGAGGACCTACGGGTTACAGGGGCCAACCAGCAGTTCTATATCCCCTTCAGCTCGCTGGCCGCCAACGACTACGACCCGGAAGGCGACCCCATCACCGTCACCGCGGTCGACACGACAGGGCTCATCGGGGGCAGCCTCACCTGCGACCCCGCCGGCTGCATGTTCCACCCCAACAGCGGGTTCCAGGGCACGTCCAGGTTCCGGTACACCGCGAGTGATGGGCACGGCAGCACCGACGTCGCGATCGTGAAGGTTCGAGTGGGGGGGACGAACACGGCTCCGATGGTGGGCCCGATCACCCTGTCGACGCCGAAGAACATGGTGCGGCGCTTCTCCGTGTTCGAGCTGCTCGCCAACGACTACGACGCGGACAACGACCCGCTAACCCCCATCGTGTATCCGGCAAACACCGCCAAGGGGAGCCTCGCCTGCGACGCCAGGACCTACTGGTGCACCTACACGCCCCACACCAACGTCACCGGCTCGGACACGTTCACCTTCCTCGTTTCCGACGGCGTCGCGAACGTCAGCTCGACGCTGACCATCAACATCCTGCCCTGATCCGGAGACCTAGCCCATGGGAACCCGTCTTTCGAGACTCGCGCTCTCCCTAGGCCTGCTCCCCATCGCTGTTCCTTGCACCGGCGCTCCGCCGCCCCTGACGCCATCGTCCCTCTCGCCTTGCGCTCTCCGCGCAGGCGAGATCGCGACCGCGCTCGGCGTGACGGTGGAGGAGGAGCAGGCTGCCGACATGAGCTGGCCAGGTGGCAGGGACGTCGGCTGCTTGTACACCTTCCAGGGAACCTCCGTCGTGCTCTCCGTGCGCCAGACCTGGGACCCCGCGGCTGGCAGTGGGGCGGCACCGCAGGCGGCGGAGAAACCGGATCCGGGTGTGGAGGTTGTGCCCGGCGACCCCGACGGTGCGGCGTGGAGGGTCAGGGACGCCGAGGGCAACCAGGACGTCGAGCTCACCTACACGCGCGGCCACGTGCACACGCGGGTGTCGGCGCACAACGGGTCCTTCGACGTGACCGACATGAGGCAGAGGATCACGAGACTGAGGCGAGTGCCGTAGGACCAAGATGCAAAGCATGAGGCTCGCCTGCGGCCGCCGCGGGCGCGCGCTTCTCGAGGAGGCTGGCGCGGTGAAGCTGACAATGTACACGACGATGCGAGGCCTTGCCTTGACGCTGGTGGCGACGCTGGCGATCGCCGCCGCGGCGCTCGCCGACTCCGACCCCAACATCGGCCGGGGCTTCGATCCCACCAAGGGGTTCCAGGTCGGCGACGTGGACGCCATCAACACCTTCAATGGGAACCTCGTGGTCACCATCCCCATCGGAGGCTCCTACCCGGTGGCGACCGGCTTCTCCTACTCGCTGGCACTGGTCTTCAATAGCAACGCCTGGAACTTCGTGGATAGTTGCGACACTCCCGACCACTGCACCTCCGTCGCAGAGCCCAATCCGCGCAACAACGCCGGTTTCGGCTGGACTCTTTCCCTTGGCCATCTCGAGTCTCCCGGGTCCAACGCCATCAACAACCTCAATCGCTGGGTCTATGTCGAGCCCGACGGCAGCGAGCATCCGTTCTATGACCGGCTTCACGCTGGGGACACGACGCAACCCGGGATGCAGTTCAGCCGCGATGGTAGCTATCTGCGGATGAAGGACCTCGGTGGCGGCCAGCACGAGGTCGATTCCCCGGACGGTCTCGTTCGCACCTTCGGCGAAGATGGGGAGCTGTCGCGAATCGACGATCCCTTCGGCAACTACGTAAGGCTCGACCCCATGAGCCCCCTGTTGTGGAGGATCTCCGATTCGCAGGGCCGGACCCAGACAGTCACGTTCGAACAGGGCACTAACGGCAGGCGAATCAAGAGCATCCAGCTGGCGGCCTTCGGGGACAACGGAAGCGCGACCTGGGACTTCAACTACTCGCCAGCGCCAGTACAAGTACCAAGGCCTTGCCCGAGCGCGAACACCAGCCCGGTGCCTGTAGATCAGCTGACTTCGATCCATCTTCCAGGTGCCGGCTCCCCGGACTGCGTGACAGGGACCAGGACGTGCTGGAGGCCCACCTACGTTCCCGTGGACCCGTTTCACCACGACGAGACTTGCAAGCAGCCCGGTTCGCTCG
Source organism: Thermoanaerobaculia bacterium (assembly GCA_963837455.1). Lineage (GTDB taxonomy): Bacteria > Acidobacteriota > Thermoanaerobaculia > Multivoradales > JAIOJS01 > DASYQD01. The sequence goes on from CAWINM010000002.1 coordinate 439,732, forward strand.
CCTCACTCACGCTGCCAACTCGAGGAAAGGTCGCGTGGACCTATAAGCGCTACCTTTTTCCCCAATTGACCGGACGGGGTGGCTCCCGTCAGGACTCCAACGGCGTCGCCACTCGAACGCTGTATGACAGCGCAGGGGTCCCCATGGGCACGTGGTCCTACGACACCGTGCTCGATGCCGAGATCGGGAGCTACCCGAGGGAGCTCCTGAACACCATCCACACGCCTGTCGGGACCAAGACGGAGTACTTCTTCTCGGTTGCGCGAGAGGACCAACCGGGATCGTGGACCATCTACGACTATGGCTTGCCTTTCAGCCGCAACTATCCGGACCCTATCAACGGCACGCGGTTTCTCTCGAAGAGAGAGTACGACGCCAATGGATCGGTAGTCCGCTCGACCTATGTCCGCTACGAGCACGACCCCGACCCGGGAGACGAGAACGGCGACCTCGAGCAGGTCAAGAAGCTCAACCAGCGGCTCGCCTCGACGCACGTCGTCTACGACCGCGACGGCAGCCGTTGGATCGATTCCGACTCTTCGCACTTCGACGACCACGGACACTATGGAGAGGTGACGACGACCAGCAACTTCGACTTCGGAGCGACCCGTACGGCGAGAACAGGCTGGAGCCCCTTCATTACCCCCAGTCGTTGGCTTCTCAACACGTTCACGTTCCAGGAGCAGCAACAGGGCAGCGCGATCGCGCGGCAGGAATTTACGTTCGATCCGGCTGGAACAGGGTTCCTGCAGTGCAAACGAACGCTTCGTGCCGGCGCCAACCGCGACCCGCTCGACGTGCTCGTGACCTACCACCAGTGCGGCTCGGCGCCAGCGCCGGCCTGCGACATCGCGCAGGGGCTGCCGCCGGGCGAGGTGGTCGAGGAGCGCTGGTTCGGTGGCGATTTCCAGCGCTTGGCCACCTCCCAGGGATGCGCGGCCGGACAGGGATCGCCGGCCTATGTCTACGATCACGAGTACACGGCGGGCGTGCGCAGCAAGACGACCGTTGGTGGTCTCACGACGCTCGACCTCACGATCAACCGCAACAGTGGCCTGCCGGAAAGCGCGCGGGACCCGGCAGGGCATTTGACAAGCTTCACCTACGACGCCCTTGGGCGGCTCCTGACGTCGGCTCGAGATGGCGATGCCGCAACGACCTTCCTGTATCACGACAACGACGACTTCCCGTTCGTCGAGCGAATCGTGGGTACGAGCAACCCCCCACTCGAGCATCAGAGGTGGTACTACGACGGATTCGGCCGCGTGATCCAAGCGCAGACCTCCCTGCCAACACCTTCTGCGGGCCCCGAGCGCTGGGGAATCACGGTCACGCTGTACAACGCGATGGGCTGGAAGCTCTACGTGAGCGAGCCGGCGGTTGTCTTCGAGTGGCCTTCGGCGAAGCCCCACCAGCCCGCGGAATGCCTCTTCGGCAAGGGCACGAGCTATTGCCACTACGACGCGTTTGGCCGGCCGGGTACGATCACCACGGCCGACGGCGAGGTCAGCTCCCTCGAGTACCGAGGCATCCGGATCGTGAAGCGCACGAGCGGCGTCTGGGACGCACAACAACAGACGGAGATCTACAGAACGACGAAGGAGCAGTACGACGCGCTCGGCCACCTGCGAGAGGTGACCGAACCCAACGGCACGCGAACTCGCTACCTCTACGACGTCGGCGGGCGTCTGTCGACCGTGCTCCACAACGTCGGCGGGTCGATCAAGGAGAACCGCACCTTCAAGTACGACGGTCGCGGGTTCCTCACCAAGGAGCGCCATCCCGAGATCAATCAGGCAGTCACGTACCTTTACGACCCGCTGGGTAATGTCAGGTCGAAGAGAACGCCCGCTGGCGCGCTCTTCTTCGAAATGGATGCCGCGGGTCGACTCTTGAAGGTGAGCTCGGCGAGCACCCTGCTGCGGGAGCTCACCTACGCCAACGGCAGGCTCAGTCAGGCGAGCGCCTTCAACGATCGAATGACCGGCGTCTGCACGCGCTACGAGGTGCGGCAGAACTACCACTACAACCTTCCGAACGGCAGGTTACACTTCGAGGACACCACACTTCTGCAGGGGCCAACGGAGCTCCAGGGGTGGGAACAGACCTACGGGTACGACCTGGCAGGCAGGGTGGATGAGATCACCTACCCGTCGTGTACGTCCCCGGCAAATTGCACCAACCCTTCGAGAATCGTCTCGACGGAGTACTCGATGGGTCGCCCTGGCCACGTCGAGTCGCAGTGGATCCCCAGCTTGAAGGCAGACTTCATCTACAACGGGAACGGGACCGTCAACACCATCACCCATGGCAACGGAGTGGAGCTCACGCAGGTCCCTAACGCGACCGGCATGGCCAGACCAGGCATGCTGATGGCAGTGGACACCCTGCACCAGGACGCGGATGGCCAAGACATCGTGCTCTGGCCGCCAGACGACTACGCGTACGACGGCACCGGCAACATCCGCCAGATCAGCGACAGGTCCTACGGCTACGACGCGACCTCACGGCTGGTCTCGGCCTTCGTCCCAGCTCCGGGCGTCTCCTTGCCTTTCCGCGGGTATCACTACGACGTCTTCGGCAATCTCACCGATGTCGACAGTGGCAGCGATGCCGACCACGTGACCAGCACGGTCCACTATTGGACGACGCAGAACCCGCCCACGAATCGGCTTGCCGGTGCGGCTTACGATGGCTCGGGGAACCTGACAAACTATCAAGGCTCCTATACATGGGATGCGCTCGGGCAGCTCACGTCGGCCGCCACGGGCACGGAGAGCTGGGTCGACATGTACGACGCCGCTGGCGAGCGGGTTTGGTCCTCGCGGACGGCGCCCAGCGGGCAATCAAAGGATGTGTACGAGCTGCGCGGGTCGGGAGGCGAGCTGCTATCGACGTTCACCAAAGCAGGCACGGCCCCGATGAGCTTCGAGGACTACCTGTATCACGAGGGGCAGCTCCTGGGGGCGCAGTTCGACGATGGTCGAACGCTCAACTTCGATCTCGATCACCTGGGCAACGTGCGGCTGGAGACCGGGCCCGGCGGGTACGCCGATGCCAAGTACCGGGAGTTCTGGCCGTTCGGGGAGATCGCGAGCACGGCGATTCCCGGGGACGTGGAGGCGATGAAGTTTGCTGGGCATCAGAGGGACTTCGTGGGGACGGCGGCCACCGCTGACGACTTGGATTACATGCATGCCCGCTTCTACTCGCCATTGCTGGGGAGATTCCTCAGCGCAGATCGTCACTTCGGGCTCTGGACTCCACGGATTCCGCAAGGGTGGAATCGCTACACATACGCACTTGACGCTCCTCTGGTGATTACCGATCCAACCGGCCTTGACCCTCAGTGCGTCACAGTTCCTGCCACCAAAGACGAACCTGCCCGCACTGTCTGTTCCGATTCGATCGATGTTTCGGCGAGCGCGCCACGACTTCCGACCGTTGGCGGCACGTTCGATAGTGCGGACGATCTCTTTGGCTGGCTGACTGGTCAATTGCCTCGCGTATCGGCTGCCAGCCCACGGTCCGCCGCAGATCTTTCAAAGACGCCCGTAATGGATCAAATTCGCGGTCAGTATCAGCAATCCGGATGCAAAGATGGTCGCTACTACGGCGACTTCCAGTACGCCGAGCTTGCGACTACCATGAATCCTACTGGCCAAATGGTCGGCGCATTCTCTGCGGATATTCACTCGGTTGGCGGTGGTCAGGTTCTAGTGAAGGCTTCCAATACTTGGGGGCTCGAGTCTGCGACCCGGTTCCCCGGAGAAGGCAACCGCGGCAACCCGAGCGTCATGGACATGGCTATGGGCGCGCCGCTTGCTTATCCGCGATCGCTTCTTAACAACCATCCTAACGGTCCGACAGCCACAGCGACATTGAACTACATCTGGATGGAGGGTTCGCCGTGCGGGCAGTAGCCGGCGCGGCCCTTGTCTTCGCAGTGGCTTGTGGGCACGGCGAGAACCACTATCTAGACCGGCAAGTCCGGCAGAGCGAGTTGGTCGGGACATGGCGCATGACCGCCCAATCGGTTCGCGACCTACAGGATATTGGTTATTCGGCGCCGCTCGATCCTAATGACCAAGTCGTCACTTTCGCGAGCAACGGATCGTGCCGCTTCAGCACACTGCCGCCCGTGCCGGTGAAGGCTGGTCGCCCGGTTCCCAAGGCGGACGCGCCCTGCACATGGGCCATCGGACGGCTCGATCACCCTGCAGTGGTCATCGAGGTGCAGGGCCAGCGTCCGTTTGAGGCGCGGTACTACCTCAAGGACGAACGCGGCAGACTGATGATGTGGCAATACATTGCCGATCCAGACAGTTTGCGACTTGTTGAGTATCTGAAGGCGGTCTAGGGAAGTAGCGCGGCGGCGGTTGCTTTTGGGGGGCCCGGCTTCGGCCGGGCTCGTTTGCTTGGCGCGGCAGGCATCGAGAGTCTTGCTGATGAACTGCTGCTGCGCGGGCGGAAGCTCCCCCCGCGATAGGTGCCACACACATTTCCAGCGTGCACCTTCAATGAGTTAGGCGCACTGGCGACAAGTCGCTGAAGCGATGCGGCCCGGCCTCGGTCGGGCCGCTCGCTTTTAGGGCCTGGCAACGGTGCGCTGCCGTCCGGCGGTCTGGCGTCGCCTGCTGGGTGACGGTGTCTCAGTGGCTCTCTGTTTGGCGGCGAGGGCGTCGACGAACTTGAGCACGGCCTGCTGATCGGCCTTCGGTAGCTGCTCGACCTGGCGGAGCCGCTTGCGCAGGCGCGCCACGCCGGGAGTGGCCTTCTCCCGCACGGGCTCGAGGCCGAGCAGCTCGTCGGCACTGACGCGGAGTGCCAGAGCGAGCTCGGCGAGCAGCGGGCCAGGCGGCTGCGCCTGGTCCTGCTCGTAGTAGGCGATGACGCGATTGGAGACGCCGACCTTGGCGCCGAGCTCGGCCTGCGTGAGGCCGCGGGTCTTGCGGATGGTGGCGAGCCGCGTGCCGAAGCCCTCGATGGTCCGCTGCTTCATCCCGACCTCTGCGACGTGCACCTGATCACCTCCTCAGGCTAAGGCCGGTTTTCCAAATCGGAGGATGCGGCTTGTCGGCGAGTTACGATAATGGTAAATTATCGAAAGCCGATCGACAAGCCCACAACTGAGGCCGCGAACCCCTTGACAGGTTTCGGCGAGGAGGCGCGAATGGCCCGGATCCCGGAGGAAGAGCTGGGTAGGGTGAAAAGAGGGACGAATCTCGTGGCGCTCGTGCGCGAGAGCGGCATCGAGCTGCACCGCCACGGCCGCGATTGGCTCGGCCTGTGTCCCTTCCACGACGACCGCGAGCCGTCGCTGGTCGTCTCGCCGGAGAAGGGCCTCTGGCAGTGCCTGGGCGCGTGCAGGGCGGGCGGAAGCGCCATCGATTGGGTGATGAAGCGCAATGGCGTGAGCTTCCGCGAAGCGGCCGAGCTGCTGCTACGCCGGCTCGGATCGACGTCGATCGAGCCGCAGCCGGCGAGCGAGCCGGCGCCGCCGACGATCTCCGAGGGCGAGCGCGCGCAACTCCTGGAGGAGGTGCTGCAGCACTACCAGCGGAGCCTTGCCGCATCGGTCGAAGCGCGCGAGTACGCGGCGACTCGGCTCATCTCACCGGAAGCGATCGAGCGCTTCCGCATCGGCTTTGCGGATCGGACGCTCGGCGTCGAGCTGCAGCGGCTCGGCGCGGCCGGCCGCGACAAGCGCGAGATGCTCAAGGCCGCCGGTGTCCTGCGCGCGCAGACGGGGCATGAGCACCTCAACGGCTGCCTTGTGATCCCGGTGCTGTCGCCAACAGGTTCGGTGCTCAACCTCTACGGCCGCCGCCTCAAGGATTTCCCCGGCAACCCGCGCCACCTCTACCTGCCCGGCCCCCGGCGCGGCGTCTGGAACCATGAGGGCCTACACGAGACGCGCGAGCTCATCCTCTGCGAGTCACTGATCGATGCGCTCACCTTCTGGTGCGCGGGCTTTCACCACGTGACGACGAGCTGGGGCACGAACGGCTTCACCGCCGACCACCTGGCGGCGATCGAGGCGGCGGGTATCGAGCGCCTGCTGATCGCCTACGACCACGACCAGGCGGGCGACACCGCGGCGCCTGAGCTCGCCGAGCGCCTCAGCGTCAAAGGGATCGCCTGCTATCGCGTGAGCTTCCCGAAAGGGATGGACGCCAACGAGTACGCGAAGAAGGTGCAGCCGGCGCGAGAGTCGCTTGCGCTTGTGCTCCAGAGCGCCGAGCCGATGACGGCCGCGCGCGCGGCGCGCGCGGCCGTCCTGCCGCCGGCGACCGAGCCGCTGCCGTCACGCGGAGAAAACGACGCAGCGGCTAAGAGAGAAGCCTTAGATCCGAAGCAGCCGGTCGACGTCGTCTTCGGCGATCGCCGCTGGCGCGTGCGCGGGCTCGAGCGAAATCTCTCGTACGAGAAGCTGCAAGTGCTGCTGCGCGTCGGGACGCCGGCGGCGTTTTTCGTCGACACCGTCGACCTGGCGCAGGCGAAGCAGCGCGCGAGTTTCGTCCGCTCCGCCGCGGCCGAGCTCGGCGCCGAGGAAGAGGTCATCAAGAAGGACTTGGTGAAGCTCCACCTCGAGCTCGAGCGACTGCAGGACCGGGCCATCGCCGAGCAGCTCGAGCCGCAGGCGAAGACCGAGCCGGCGATGACGCCGGCATCGGAGGCGGCGGCGCTCGAGTACCTGCGGCAGCCGAAGCTGCTCGAGAGGATCCTCGTGGACTTCGACCGCTGCGGCGTGGTCGGCGAGCGCGTCAACAAGCTGCTCGGCTACCTGGCCGCCACATCGCGGAAGCTCGAGCAGCCGCTCGCCGTCATCATCCAGAGCAGCTCGGCGGCCGGCAAGTCGTCGCTCATGGAAGCGATCCTCGCTTTCATGCCCGAGGAGCAGCGTGTGCAGTACTCGGCGATGACCGGTCAGAGCCTCTTCTACATGGGCGAGACGGACCTCGCGCACAAGATCCTGGCGATCGTCGAGGAGGAGGGCGCCGAGCGCGCTGCCTACGCGCTCAAGCTCCTGCAAAGCGAAGGCGAGCTCACGATCGCGTCGACGGGAAAGGACCCGGAGACAGGGCGGCTGATCACGCACGAGTACCGCGTCGAAGGCCCGGTCGCGATCTTTCTCACGACGACGGCGATCGACATCGACGAAGAGCTGCTCAACCGCTGCCTGGTGCTCACCGTCGACGAATCACGCGAGCAGACGCGGGCGATCCACGAGCTGCAGCGGCAGCGCCGAACGCTCGAAGGGATGCTCGCTCGCCGCCAACGCGTCGCGATCATCGAGCTTCACCGCAACGCTCAACGGCTCTTGCAGCCGCTTCCCGTCGTCAACCCACACGCTCCACGTCTGACCTTCATGGACGCTCAGACGCGCAATCGTCGCGATCACGAGAAGTACCTGACGCTCATCGATGCGATCGCGCTGCTGCACCAGCACCAGCGGCCGAGGAAGCAGAGCCACGGCGACAGCGGCCCGGTCGACTACATCGAAGCGACGCTCGAGGACGTGGAGCTGGCGAACCACCTCGCCGGCGAGGTCCTGGGCCGAAGCCTGGACGAGCTGCCCCCGCAGACGCGCCGGTTTCTGCGCGACCTCGATGCGATGGTGAGCGCCGACTGCGAGCGTCTTGCGATGGACCGCTGCGACTATCGCTTCCTGCGCCGCCAGGTCGCCGACGAAACGGGCTGGAGCTACGCGCAGGTGCGACGCCACATCGATCGGCTGGTCGAGCTCGAGTACGTGATCGTGCACCGCGGCAGCCGTGGCCAGTCGGTCGTGTACGAGCTGGTCTACGCCGGCGAAGGCAGCGACGGTCGGCGTTTCGTGCCCGGCCTGATCGAAGCCGCCGCGCTCGGTACGTCTCGCACTCTGACGGGCAGCGGGGCAGGTTTGACGCCTGCGATCGGCGAGTTTGACCCCTCATTGACGGGCCATTGCCGGCCCATTGACCCCCGTTTGCCAGCTGCACAGATCCGCCGCAACCTCAACGGCCACAAGCTCTCGCGCGTCGGCGACGACGGCGAGCCCGCGGAAAGCACGTCTCGGGAGAGCGGCGCTTCGAAGTCGTACGTAATGACGGCGAAGCCGCGCCATGGCTGAGCAGACAGACGGCCGCAGCAAGCGCGCGAAGCGCCTCGAGCAGCTCGTCACCGTGATTCCCGGCTCACTCGGCGCGCTCGCGCTCGCGTACCTCGACGATCTGCGCTTGCGCAACTACTCGCCGCACACGGTGCGAGGGGCGACGATCCACGTGCGGCTCTTCCTCACCTGGTGCGAGGAGCGCGGCACGACCGAGCCGGCGCAGCTCACGCTGTCGCTGCTGCAGCGCTATCAGGCCCATCTCTTCCACCACCTCAAAGAGGACGGCCGCCGTCTCTCGTTTCAGTCCCAGTGGGATCGGCTGGGCGGCCTGCGGCGCTTCTGCACGTGGATGCACCGTCACGGCCACCTCGAGCACAACCCCGCCCATCATCTCGAGCTGCCGCGCGTCGAGAAGCGCTTGCCGCGCGGCGTGCTGACCGCCGAACAGGCCGAGGCGGTGATTGCACAAGCCGACGTGACGACGCCGCGCGGCCTGCGCGATCGCGCGCTGATGGAGCTGCTCTACGCGACAGGCATCCGCCGTGGCGAGGTCGAGCGGCTGCGCATCGAGGATGTCGACTTCGCAGCGGGCCTCGTGCGCGTGGCCCTCGGCAAGGGTAACAAGGAGCGTCTCGTGCCGATCTCCGAGCGTGCCGCCGCGTGGATCGAGAAGTATCTCGAGGACAGCCGGCCGCAGCTCGTGCGAAGGAAAGATCCCGGCACTCTGTTTGTCGGCCGCTTCGGCCAACCGATCCGCGGTGGCCAGCTCGGCAAGATCGTGCGCCAGCACGTCGCTGCGTCGGGCATCGGCAAGGACGGCTCGTGCCACATGTTTCGCCACACTCTCGCGACGCTGATGCTCGAAGGCGGAGCGGACCTGCGCTACGTGCAACAGATGCTCGGGCACGCCACGATCGCGACGACGGAGATCTACACGCACGTCGCGCTGCGCAAGCTCAAGGAGGTGCACGCCGCAACGCATCCCGCGGCGCGGCTCTCGCGGCGGCAACGGCGCGAGCTCGGCGATGCGCGCGAGGAGTTTCTCTCTTCCTTAGCCGCTGAGGACGCCGGCGACGTCGAGGACTGAGCCGAAGAGGTCCCACCCCGCACCGACCCGCCTCGAGCCTCCGATCAACAGCCGTGGCACGCGAAGCAGCGGCCCGGCTTTTCGATTTTGCGAACAGCAGTGGCTTCGAAGAGCCCGGCCCAGGCGGCGGCGGGGCTGGCCGTCCCTGCGGGCACGGGCAGGGACCGCTTCCCCTTGCCAAGGGCCGCGCCGGCCGCAGACGGCCGTCACGTCCCTTGCAGGTCGCTTCCGATAACGCGCCGTTATCGGACCCTGCCCTCGTCCAGCCCCGCCTTGGGCCGCGCGTCCGCGCGGCCTTGCACATAAGGGGCTATGTCAACCTGGGCCGGGCTCAGAGCGTGGTGTGCGAGCGATGGTGACTCCGGCAACGACGCCGGGCCTCGTGGTGTAGCGACGTGATCGTGGTCAGCGGGCGAGGCGGGCCCGTGCGATCCCGCCCTCAGAGATGCGGCCACCAGCCTCGCGGCTCCCCCAACCACCACCCCCTCCCGCCGCGAGCCTGGTGCTGTGTCTCAAAGAGCCGCGCCGTCGCTTCCGCTTGCTGCGCGCGCCGCCGCTCCGAAGACTCCGCGTCGCCGTGCTCGCGCTGCAGCGCCGGCGCGGAGGAGGACCGGAGCAGAGCGGAGCGGGGCGATCGTGGCGAGCGCGGATGACTCGGAAGGCGAGGAGCCAGCCATGTTTCGCGGCCCGCGAAACGGCTGGAAGACTGCTCGCTTGGGCTCGCAGAACGAGAGCCGCACACGCGGTTGCAAACTGGCAACGCTGCACCGCGTCCACTGCGCGCGCGTCGCGCCGCAGACGTCGCTCCTTTGCGCGCGCCGCGGCCGCGGTGCCTCGAGCTCGCCACGGTGCACGAGCACCCCAACCCCTACCTGATTCCGGCTTCTTCGGTCCGCCTCGCCACAAGGCCCGGCGGGCTCGCTCGTCGAAGGCTCGAGCGTCGGCGTCGCACGAGCGCGCCTGTCGACGATTGGGGAAAAGCTCAGCGGCGCCACCCGGCCGAGCTGCTCAGCGGAGCCGCTGTCGATCGACGCCAGGCGCGAGAACGCTGCGTGCGGAAACGCCCGGGTGGCGTCCGCTGCAGCGACCAATCGGCGACAGGCATCGGAGTCACGAGCGCCGAGCTACGGCCCGCCGGGCGTGCCCCGCTGGCGACGTCGGAGCGCAGCACCACGGCCCGGTGCGGGCCGTGGGCGGAGGCCCCGGAGTCGGAGGCGGCTAAGGAAAGAACCCCGCGGCGCCGTCCACCGCCAGCTCTTCTCCTTAGCTGCCTTCCGCTCTGGGCGTAGAATCCGAGCTGCCGATCGATCTTTGAAAACTGCCCCGCGCCGCCGGCGAGCTGCCGCCGCTCGGGAACCTCGCATCAGGGAAGTCGCTGCTGCCCCTCAGGATCTCGCGTCAACGATCCTGATTACATGCATGCCCGGTATTACAAGCCGCTGATTGGGAGATTCCTGAGCGTTGATAGGCATCCTGGCCACTCGCGCGCCCCGCAGTCATGGAACCGCTACGGGTACACCCGCGGCAACCCACTGAAGTATTTCGATCCCGATGGATTGGATGTAGTGATTGCCCGCGGTGACCGAGCAGCCTTCGCGCGCGCTTACGCCGGCTCCGCCACTTTGCGGGCGGAGTTCAACGCCGCAAACTCAAACCGCCAGATTCTTGTCCGTTTGTCGTTGACGGCCAGAAATCTGCTTCCCTACCCAAGCACAAACGGAGACACGCATTGGGCGGGGAAATTCTCCCAAAACTACCTGACTAAGAAGTGGTCTGGTGCCATCAATAGCCTCGTCGTTATCGATAACGACCCTCGGCGGGAGGCGTCATACTTCGCTCACGAGCTGCACCATGACAACGAGCTGGCCGCCAATGGCTACTTTAGAAAGACTCCGGGCTTCCGCGAGAACTCCAGCGATAGAGAGAATGGTGAGACGGCGGGCGCTCAGCAGGCCGAGAAGGACGCCTTTAGTGACACTGCCGCTGGCCCGGCCGTCTCCTTGTCGGATGGCGATTTGACGAATATGTTTTCACACTCCTCAGATTGGGATGACTTGACCGACGAGCAGCGGCAGCAATGCCTCTCCGATGTCGCCTGTCTTGCTCTTGGAGGTTATGGTGCTCCCGCAGGCCCTCCACCAAGGTGATGATCTGTTGAGATGCTGCGTTCTTCTACCGCTGTTGCTGTTCGCGGCGTGTTCGGCGGCGCGGACGCGGCCTGTGGAACACAATGACTCGCTAATTGCCGTAAGGCTCGCAGAGGCGAGGCAGGCGCGCAATACAGCCGCACTTGGTCTGGCAGAGGAGGTCTTGCAGGATGCTTTGCAGCATCGACGTTACTATTCTGCCGACACTAGAGTGGCGGCGATTGTCTACATCGAGGACTTGGGCCTAAAGAAGTGCGCCCCGCTGCTGCGGCAAGTGGCAGCGATGAGATTCGAGGGCCGCGAGGGCTTCAAGAAGACGGCTGATGTTCTCACAATTGCCAAGGCTCTCGATGCTTTGACCCGTTGGGCTGACTTGGAGGCTATCCCCTTAAACCGGGAGCGCCTTGAGAGCGACTACTGGCTTCAGGCGGCGGCTCTTGGCAATCTCGCACAACTCAAGGACTGGGAGTCGACTGGAAGAGTGCTGGAAGTTCTTGCGCGAGATGACTTCGAGGATTCGCACCTAGAGGTGGTCGTAAACGGTATTGAGTTTCTGGCGCGATCTCCAAGAGTGGATGCCGGGGCTTGCCGCCTATTAGGGAAGGTGCGTCGTGCATATCCATTCTGCGGGGACCCGTCGGAGAAATGGAGGTGCGGCCGTATGTGGAATGGCCTTGACGTGATAGCGCGTGCGGCCTCGTGTTCCCCGAGATGAGTGTACTGTACTCATAGCTGCGAAACTTAGGACGCATTGAGACGTACTAGAGTGCATGGACTTGAGCACGCGGCGCGACGCACGGAGTCTTTCTCATTCCACCCTGGAGGAGATGCGCCGGTTGGCTGTTCGTCGCGTGTTGGCTGGCGCGAGCCAAGCGGCAGTGAGTGCCAGCATCGAGGTGCATCCGCGGACGGTTTGCAAATGGATGGCTTGGCACAGGGCCAAGGGTGCAGTGGCGCTGGCGAGCCGTCGCTCGAGTGGGCGTCCGCCGGCCTTGCGCAGCGAGGAAGTCGAAGAACTGCGGCGCATCATCGTGGGCAAGAACCCGCTGCAGTTGAACTTCGGCACGGCGCTTTGGACGATTCCCATCCTTCAGCAGTTGATCGCCAGCAAGTTCGGAAGAGCGCTCCACGGGACGACCATCGGCCGGCTGCTGCATCGCATTGGGCTGACACCGCAACGACCCACGCGCCGGGCGTTCCAGCGCGACGATCTCGAGTGTCAACGCTGGGCCAGTGAGCAGTTTCCTGCGATCGTGAGGCGGGCCAAGAAGCTCCAGGCGTCGCTGCTGTTCGTGGACGAGGCTGGCGTCCATGAGAACGCCCCCGTAGGTACGACATGGGCAGAGCGCGGGCACCGACCGACGATTCGCGCTAGCGGCAGTCGTCGGAAGGTCAATGTGATCTCGGCGATCAGCCCGCGCGGCCGTTTCTGGTTCCGTTGCTTCAAGGGAATGCTCAACTCGCCCAAGTTCGTCGAGTTCCTTGCAGCGATGCTCCACGATCTGCGCGGGCGAATCCTCCTGGTGATCGATCGTCATCCGGCGCACACGGCCGCTGCCACTCGGCGCTTTCTCCTCGCCAACGCCGATCGCCTCGAAGCGCACTACCTCCCGGCCTACGCACCGGATATGAACCCCGACGAACACGTCTGGGCTCACCTCAAGGGCCTGTTTCGCCGAGCGCCACTGCAGCAGGGCGAAGACCTGCACGATTCCGTGGCTGAGGCCATGACCGAGATCGCAGCCGACCGCGATCTTCTTCGCAGCTTCTTCAAGCATCCCGAAGTCGCTTACGTCAAGGCTGCATTGAAATGGTAGTGGTCACGTCCCAAGTTACGCAGACATGAGTAACTCCTCGCCGCGCCCCGTCTCGACCGCGGTGGTGGTGGCTGGCATCGTTGCTTCCGAAAGGAGGCAGGGATGCAAGAGGTGTTGGAGAGGTTTCTGCGCGAGGCGACGAATCGGGGGGTACGGTACTCGGGAGAGCAACTGGCACAGTCGTGACCACCACGGCGCGTACCGAGGGCCTAATCATTGGTCTGGCCCCATCGACAGCTCCGTTGCACGCGACACGCCGCACAGACGCATCGGAGACGCTCTCGGCACATCCGACCGAGTCCGACGCCTTTGATGAGGCTGAGGCCAGCGGGGACCCATCGCTGGCATCCGATGATCAGACTCGTATATTTATGAATTCCACGATGTGGGATGCCTTGTCAACAAGTCAACAGCAAGAATGCCTCTCGAATGTCGCGAGTCTCGCAATGTCGTGGTACATGCTTCCGGACTTTTCTCCCCGCTAGGTCCATGAAGATTCCCAGTATGCTTGGCCTTGTTGTCATGGTCGTTGTTGCGGCAAATCTAGGCGCGACTGCCGCAGCGCGACTTCAATCGGACGAGACGATTGCAATTAGGCTGTCGACGGCCAGGATCGCTGCGGATTCGTCGCTGGCTGGATTGGCGGAGGGAGTGCTGAAGGACGCGATGGAGGGAAAACGATACTCTGCGGCGACTCAGAGTGCTGCAATCGCCTATCTGAGAGACCTGCGCCTGACAGAATACGCGCCACTTCTACGCAGCGCTGCGTCGATGAAGCCGAGCGAGTCGGCAGCCAGGCGGCTTGCAGACCTGATTGCGATCACGGAGGCTCTTGACACGCTGCGAGCGTGGGCGGATCCCAAGGCGGTTCCGCTCAATCGTGCCCGGGTTTGGGATCACTACTGGATCCAGGCCGCTGCTGTCGCTAATCTGCGAAAGCTGGGAGACTGGAAGTCGACAGCCTCCGTTCTTCGCGTGATCAAAACGCTTCCACTTGATGCTAGGCATCAGACTAACATTGTCGAGGCGCTCGAGTTCTTGGTCCAGTCGCCGGTATCGGACCAGTCGGCCTGCGAGGCGATCGAGAGGATCGATGAGGTCTATGGCGACTGCAACAGACCCTCTGAGCTGTGGCGTTGCGGGGAGATCGGAGTACCTCTCGAACAGCTGAGAGCAAAGCTCAGTTGTCCCCCTACGAATCGGTAGCCTTCTCCCGTGAACCCTCAGGCCGTGCCGCCCATAGTGTGAGAGAAGCAAGCAGCCAGCATGCTGGTGGCGCGCTGTGCTGGTGCCGTGGCGACGGTGATGGCGATCCGGCCGGCCGAGATGGGCCAGGAGCGGCAGCCATCGCGGTCGCCAGAGCGGTGGCAGCGGCTCGCTGACGTCGATTTCAGCGCACCCGTGCACACCATGGCCTCGAGAATCAGCGCGATCGCGTCGTCGGCCCGTAGGGTCGCCGAGAGCAGGTGGCTCAGCCGAAGCCGGTTCGGCAGAACGGCAACGGTGGCGGGAAGAAGCCGCGGGGCAGGCTCTGCCGAGGATGCCGACGAAGATCTCGCGCAGGCCAGGCGAGGGCTCGAGCAGGCGACCCTGGAGGGTCTTGGCGGTGATGCCGACGAGAGGCGCGGCGAGCCCGCGATTCCAAGAGGGTTGACAACCCGCGCCCCCGTTCGGTAGGTTCGCCGCCTCACCTTCATGCCCCGTCCGGATTCCCGCTCTGTTCCGGCCGGGTTCTGGCTCGGGCCCTCTCCCCGAGCACTCTGGGGAAGGGACCTCGGATCCGATTCCCCGCTCAGTCAGCCTGTCGGATGTGCGCTTGGTCTGCGCCCTGCGGCGCGCATGTCTTGCGGTGAGCCGCGTTTCCAGCGGCTCCTGTCATCCCCTGGGAGGAAGGCTTGCGATCCAGACGGCGGCTCTTGTTGGCGGTGGCGGGTTCGTTGGCGCTGCTCGGTGGGGTATCGCTCGGCGCTCGCGCCGGCGCGCAGTCCTCGCCCATCGGTTCGGGTGCGCTGCGCATTCAGGGCAGCAGCCTGACGCTCTACGCCGACGCGGACACCACCGACGCTGACCAGACGGTCAACGTCGGCGAGCGCGCGCGGGTGCGCACCTGCTTCGGGGGCGTCGACGCGCCCTGTGGCTCGGTCTGGTCGCGGGCGACCCGCGCATCGCCGGCCTGGTGGTGCGGGGCGAGCTGCGTCGGGCCCGGAGGTGCCGCAGCCGATCCCGCTCGAGACCGTCCCCGGCGGCACCTTCGTCCTGCCGGGGTTCCACCAGGAGGGGGACTACCGGCTGGAGAACATCCGCCTGGTGGACGGCGCGAGCGGCGAGGTGCTGGGCGAGCGCCGAGCCCAGCGTGGCGGTGCTCCACGTCCGCAAGATCCTGCTCGCCTCGGCCACCGTCCGTACCCTGTCGCTCGAGGAGCTGCGCGCCCGCGGCATCACCTTCACCGCCGAGAACTTCCAGGCCTTCGACTTCGCCGTCGGCTTCGCCTTCGGCAACGAGATCGTGGAGATCGACCTGCCGATCGTCTACTCGGGCTACGGCACGGTGCAGCCGCTCGACAAGCCGCGGGTCAACGTCGACGGGCTGCCCCCGACGTCGCCACGCGGTCGAGCGCTGGCAGCCGCCGCAACATCGTGCCCTTCAAGCTGGAGGGCCGACGACCAGAGCCACCTGCGTGCCAAGGCAGCGAGGAGAACGAGGAGCTCAACCTGCCGCTGTTCGGCGCCATCGTCCTGCCCGGCACCGTCTCCTACCTCAACCAGTTCTTCGAGGCCAAGCTGGTGGTCGCCAACGGTGCCCCGGCCGGGGCCGACGCCCTGCTCAGCAGACCTCGCCGGCACCCTGCGGCTGCCGCCGGGACAACGTGCTGCGGGTGGCGGCGACCGACCCGGCGGTGGCGGCCGGGCAGTCGCGTGCCGGTGGTGGACGCCGGCTGGCGGGCGCACTGCTGTTCCCCGGCGAGCAGGGCGGCGCGGCGTGGACGGTCGAGGGGCTCGTCGCCGGGCACCCACACGCTGCAGCTCGACGTCACCGCCGATCTGATGCGGCCGGGGCGCGAACCGCTGCCCGCTGCTCTAGCGCCTGCAGGCGGCGGTCGAGGTGGTGGACGCCCGCTTCAACCTCACCTTCAGCCATCCGGACGTGGTGCGCGAGGGGGAGGAGTACTCGCTCTTCGTCACGGTGCCAACCTCTCGCGGGCGACGCAGAACCTGATCAGCGTCGACCTCGACGAGCAGCACCTCACCGGGGCGCACCGCGCCGACCCGCAGGACGACCCGCTGCGCCAGACCATCCAGACGCTGGCGCCCGGCCAAGTCGGAGACCCTCGAGTACCGGCTGGTCGCCGAGCTGGACGGCAAGGTGGTGGCGACCACCTTCCAGTCCACCTCGTCGTGCGGGCCAGGGGACGATCCACCTCCGCACCGGGGTGGGCGAGCTGGGGATTCCGCTGTCGCCGGCGACCCTCGTCCTGCCCCGCTTCAGCGAGCGGCTGAAGACGGCCCTACCTCGCCGGCGACGAGCTCTACACGCGCCCACACCCGCTTCCTCGGCCTCGCCTACAGCCTGGCGGTGGCGCCGGCGGCGCTCACCCCCGCCGGGCTGCCGCGGGTGATCAAGACCGACGTCGAGCGGCGGGCCGATCGACTTCGCGCAGGCCGGCATGCGCACCTATCCTCCACGAGCCGCTGCTGGAATCGCTGGAGGTGCTCGCCCTCGACTACCTGGGCAACCGCGATCCCGCTGGCCGAGATCGACGAGCTGCGGCGGGGGACCGGCAAGGGGCTGGCGGTGGGCACCGAGCTGGCGCGCCTCGTCCGCGCCGAGCAGGACGAGCCGCAACCTCTCGGCCGCCGATCTCTTCGATCAGCTTCGCCGCGACCACCACCTACACCGATCCCTACGTCGCCGCGCTGCTGGTGCCCGAGCGCGGCGAGCGAGGCGCTCGAGCTGGAGGTCGAGGGCAGCTTCGACGGCGTCTTCGGCAGCCCTGACCGGGGCCGCCGGCGCGGCCGGCGCCGGCGCGCGCGCTGCGCCTTCGGCGAGGTGCTGCCGGTTCGCGTCAGCCCCGGGTGGGGCCAGCGAGACAGTGCCGCTGGCCCTGGTCGGTCACGTCGAGCTCGACGAGCAGCTCAGGTGGGGTGCGCAACCCCGGCGCGCAGGCGGCGCATGGCCGGCTGCTGGTGTCGTCCCCGAGTGCCGACGGCCGGGAGGACCGGAGGCTCGAGGTGAGCGACCTGAACGTGCCGGCCGGCGGCGCGGTGCTGCTGCGCGTGGGCGCCTCGATCGCCGATCCGCGGCCGCACGGATGCGAACGGGGCGCCGCTCTCGACCTTCGTCTCGACGGGCACGGTGCAGCGGCCGCCGTTCCGCTTGATCGGGGCGGTCCAGGACTTCCGGCTCAGCGAGAACGGGGCCCGACTTCCTGGGCAACTTGCGACCGGCCCAACCGCTACGGCAATGGCGTCCTCTACCTGTTCAACCGTCCCCCCGAGCGCAGCGGCGCCGAGGACCCGGCGAACTACCGCATCCGCTCGACGTTCGATGGCCTCGACACGGCCGGGCTGACCGCCGCGGGCACCTCGGAGAAGGTGGGCACGGCGGCCTGGGTGCAGGACGACGGCCGCACCGTCGCCGTTCGTTACTCGACGCCGTTCGAGCGCGCTGGTGGATCCCGCCACCGGCAACCCGCTGGTCACCAACGAGCACCTGCTCGACAGCGGCGGCCTGACCGACGCCTGGGGCGAGTCGCTCGGGCCGGAGGCGCCGCTCCCATCGAGACGACCCCGTTGCACCTCGGCGGCCTGGTCACCGGCAAGGTGGTGCGCGGCACCGGCGAGCCGGTCGCCGGCGCCAAGGTGCAGCTGATCCGCTCGCTGCTGTGGGAGACGCTGCAGGACACGGTGACCAAGCTCGACTACCTCGGCGAGGTCACCACCGGCGGCGACGGCATCTTCTTCTTCGATTTCATCGAGAACCCGCACTGGGACCCCAAGGTGCTGCCCCAGCTTCACGCTGCGCGCCATCATCCCCGCCGGCGCCGACCCCTCCTCGAGCCCGAGGAGATGCAGGAGGTGCTCGACCGCATCCGGCTGCAGAACCGCTCGCGCGGGTCAACATCGCGCTGCTCGGTCGCGGCACCGTGCGTGGCCTCGCCGTCTACGCCGACGACGGCGAGCCGGTGACGGACCGGCACCGTGCAGGCGGCGAGCACGCTGTTCAACGAGGCGAAGTCGGTGGCGCTGCAGAGCGACGGCACTTTCACCATCCCCGGCGTGCCGGTGGGGCCGATCACCCTGATCGTCCGCGACGGCAGCGGCCGGGTCGGTCTACGCCACCGTCGGCGTCGATCAGCAGGGCGCGGTGGCCGACGCCTCGTCGCGCGTGCCGCGCATCGTCCCCGGCAAGGGCACGGTGGCGGGCGTGGTGGTCGGCGCTACCACCGGCGAGGCGATCGCGGGCCGCACGTGGTGGTCTACTCCAAGGGGGCCGCGCTCGCCGAGCAGACTGACCGACGGCCTCGGACGCTTCCGCTTCGACGGCGTGCCCGAAGGGCAGGTATCGCTGCAGGCGGCGAACTGGGCGATCTCGCGCGTCGCCGTCTTCACCGACCTCACCCTCGCCGCCGGCGAGACCAGGCAGGTCAGCTGCGCCTGCCGCAGGGCGCCAGCCGCACGGTCGACGGGCGCTGTCTACTTCCTCGATCCCGATCTCCAACAGCAACGTGCCGGTGCAGGGGGCGGTGGCCTTCATCGAGGGCCCCGGCATGTTCGCCTACACCGATGCCTTCGGCCGTTACCGCATCGAGGGCGTGCCGGTTCAGGGTCCCGACGAGCGCTACTCAGGTCAAGGCCATCGACTTCGCGCGGCGGCTGCAGGGATCGGTGACGCTGCCGCCGATCCTCGACGTCTCGCCCGACGTCGTCGAGGCGCAGGCGATCGTGCTTCAGCCAGATGACGGGCGGCATCGACGGCGTCGTCCTCGACCCGCTGGGGCGGCCGTTCGCCGGCGCCGAGGTGGTGGTCTACCCCTACGGCACGACGACGTCGGCGGCCGACGGCAGCTTCTCCTTCCCCGACCTGCCGGTGCAGGCGCACACCGTCATCGCCCACTCCGGCGACGGCCTGCAGCCGGGCCACGTGGGCTACTTCGGCGACGCCCGGCAAACATCGTCTACGGCGGCCATCGCCCTTCGTCACCGTGCGCCTGCGCGGCGCCGGCGTGGTCACCTCGCTCACGCGCACCGCCACCTCGACCGGCGTGCTGACGCCGATCTACTACAAGCCCACCTACTTCAGCGAGATCGAGTATCGCGATCCGGCTCAAGGGCGAGCTACATCGAGACCTCCACCGATCCCAACGGGGCAGCTGCAGCTGATCCTGCCGGTCGGGCCCTACGAGCTCGTCGCTTACAACCCGTTCTACGGCATCCACACCCTCAGCGGCATGATCGCCTACGCCGGCCAGGTGATCAACCACGAGGTGGTGTTCGAGGACGCCGCCACCGTCGCCGGCCAGGTGGTGGGGGTGGACGGGATCACCCCGGTGCCCGACGTCGAGGTCACTCTCGAGGCCAGCGGCCTGAAGGGGCAGCGGCAGCGCACCGACGCCGACGGCCGCTTCCGCTACG
Source organism: Thermoanaerobaculia bacterium (assembly GCA_963837455.1). Lineage (GTDB taxonomy): Bacteria > Acidobacteriota > Thermoanaerobaculia > Multivoradales > JAIOJS01 > DASYQD01. The sequence goes on from CAWINM010000002.1 coordinate 459,514, forward strand.
AGCTGGTGCCGAAGGGGCAGGTGGTGGTGAGCGCCAGGGCCTGGCCGGGGGCGTCGAGCGGGTCGGCCGCACCCTCGGCTACGTCGGCATCGGCCGGGCAGACCCTCGACCTGGTCGTGCAGATGAAGGCGCAGGGGACGGTCAGCCGGCCGGGTGATGGAGAACTTCAACGGCGCCGTGCGCCCGCTGGCGCACGCCTCTACTACCTGCAGGAGGACTCCTACCCCTTCCGCCGCATCCCCGAGGCCGGGGCGCTGGCTGGTCACCGACGCCGACGGCAACTACGAGGTGCCGCACGTCTACGCCGGCGGGGTCACCGTGGTGGCGCGCGACAGCGGGCAAGTCAGCCGTCAGGGCCGCGTGCGCGGGCACGCTGAGCGTCGACTGGCAGGTCTGCAGCTCCCCGACGTGGTGATGACCACCAGCGTCGGCGCGCTGCGGCTGACCGTGCGCGACCCGGTGTCGGGGCGGGCCGGTGGCCGACGCCCAGGTGCGGCTCTCGAACGACGAGGCGACGGTCAGCGAGCCCGACGGCGTCGCCTTCTTCGACGCCCTGCCGCTCGGCACCTACTCGGTCTACGCCTTCAACGCTCCCGACCGGGCAGAGCGGCCGGCTGTCGGGGGTCGAGCTGACCTCGCCGGGGCAGGAGATCGCCCGCACCGTCTACCTCGACCAGCGCGGCGAGGTGCGCGGCACGCTGTGGTCCGACGCCACCAAGACGGTGGCGATCGAGGGCGGGCACCGTCCGCCTCGACGGGGAGACCGCCGGCGGCCGGGTGAGCGCGCTGGCCACCACCGGCAGCGAGGCCGGGAGCGAAGGGCGGTTCGACATCCAGGGCATCCCGGAGGGCAGCTTCCAGCTCGTCGCCGCCCACCCCTCGACCCCGCAGCCGCGCCTCGGCCACCGCCGCCATCACCGCCACCTCGCCGATCGTCGACCTCGACCTGGTGCTCGAGCCGGTCGCCGACCGCCTACTTGCAGCTGCTCGAGAAGCTGATCGCCGGCAACTCGCCGGTGGACCTCGTCGCCGGCGCTCTTCAGCCCCGGCTGACCCAGGGGCTACCGTCTTCAGCTACGACTTCGCCCAGCTCGAGCCGGCGCCGGGCAGCGATCGCTTCCTGTTCCCCAACGTCCTGCGTGTCCGAGCGGGCACGATCTCTGCCGAGGAGCTGGTCGGCGAGCGGCGCAAGCGCGAGCGCCTACTTCGCCAGCTTCCCGGCTCGGGCCCGGTGCTCGGCACCGGCACGCTGGCCGACCCCTACCAGCTGGTGCTCTGCCCCGAAGGGCGTGGTGCGGGTGACGGTGCGCGACGGCGCCGGCCAGCCGGTGGCCGGCGCCAACGTCACCCTCCACACCCCCGGGGGCCTTCCCGTCGGTGAGCGGCGCCGACGGCACCGTCACCTTCGCCGCGGTGCCGAGCGGGGAGCCTCGACGCCACCGCCAGCTCCCTCGCCACCGGCACCAGCGGCTACGCCACCGCCACCCTCACCTACGACGACGAGGTCGTGGAGATCACCGTGGCGCTGGCGCCGGCGGTGGCGGCGCACGGCACCGTCTACCAGCCGGTGCCCGACGACCGCTGGAACGGCGACCCGGCCGATGCTGGTGCCGGCGCCGGGCGATCATCGTCGAGATCCACGACGCGAAGGGTCAGGGCCAGCTGGTGGTGACCGACGACGGCAGGGCGGCTACGCTTCGCCGGCTTGCCCACCGGCGCCTACGCGGTCAACGCCCGCAACCACAACGGCGACCAGATGGCGGCGGTCGACGGGCAGCCTGGTCGGTCCGGACGGCAACGACAACCAGGTGCCGGCGCCTCATCCTCGACGCCGGTCCGCCGCGCCTGCTGTCGATCGCGCCGCCGCCGGGCATCGAGGGCGTGTCGCGGACCGCGGTGGTGGAGCTGGTCTTCTCGGAGCCGCTGCTCGCCGATCGTGCTGCCCGTCAACCGCGCCAACCCCGCCCCCTACTTCTCGTGCGCGCCGCCGTCGGGGACGCCGGCGCCGGGCGACGTGGAGCTCGTCGCTCGATGCCGCCGGCCAGCAGGTGGTGCGCTTCGTGCCCTCGGTCGCCTACGACAACTTCACCATCTACAGCCTCACCGTCGTCGGCGGGCCCCGCCGGCGTGCGCGACCGCGTGGATCGGCCGCTGACGACCAGCGGCAACGTCGGCTCCAACTTCAAGACCGCGGATGGCGTGGGGCCGGCGGTGATCCGGCACCGAGCCCGACCTTGGCGCGCCCTGTCGACCCGCAGGCAGCCATCCGCTTCGACTTCAGCGAGGCGGTCGCAGGCGACCGATGAGCAGCTCGACGGCGACCTCACCGGCGATGCGGTGGAGCTCTACTGGAGCACGACACCGGGTCCGGCGCGAGTGGCGGCGGCTGCCGGTGGTGACCTACCTGACCCGCAGCAACTTCTCGCTCACCGTGCAGGCGCTCGGCGGGGTGACGCCTCGACGGCGACACCCTGCAGCGGCGCGATCGTCGTCTCCGGTCTGCGCGACTGTTCGGCAACGTCATGCCGACCTACGAGCGGATCTTCCGCATCTACGACGGCAACGCGCCGGCTCATCGACGCCGTGCCCTTCCCGCCGGCGAGCAGCCGACGGCGAGCTGCTGCAGGGCCATCCCTACATCCTGGCCCCGGCGTTCTGCGGCCTCGACTACGTCGACGCCGGCGCACGCCCGGAGGCGACATCGACCGCGTCGAGTACTTCTTCGCCGACCCCACCGACCCCGCCCATCCGGTGTCTCCGGCCTACTCGGCGACGAGCTACCCGTTCTCCTACTCCTTCGTCGCCGCCTATGCCGGCGACGGCACTCGCCGCGGCCGTTCCCGATCTGGGTGCGGGCGGTGGACACCAGCACCAACGCCAGCAACGTCGTCGGCGCGCCATGGTGGTGCTGCCCAACACCGACCCCAGCGTCGAGTCGGTGCTGGTGGCGGCCACCGCCCCGGTGCCGGGCATGCCCTATGCCGGGCTCCACCCTGCACCGCCACCGTCGGCGGCTTCTACGACCTCGACGGCTCGCAGCTCACGCTGTTCACCGAGCTCTGGGCAGGAGGGCGCGAGCGGCGCCGCTGTTCACCGCCGCCGGCGGTGGCTCGTCACCCGGCCCGCCGGCGGCTGGGGTGACGCCCCGTCGCGGACGGCACCTTCACCCTGCCGATCGACCATCGCCGAGGGCACGGCGCTCTACGCGGTGCGCGACCGTGGCGGACTCCAACGGCGCCACGGCGCCACCGAGAGCGAGCGCTTACCGGTCAGCGACGACGCCGCAGCCGCCGGTCATCGACGACTTCTCGGTGCGCCTCGCCGGCGCGCCGGTCGACGCACCTGTTCATCGGCGAGGAGTTCCTACTTCGAGCTCCGTGCCCACGACGTCGAGACCGCGATCCAGACCGTGACGTGGACGTCGACCGCAGCGACCTCTTCCCCGCGGCGCTCACCGCCACCAAGTGCCGGGTACCACCGACCTCTACCGCAGCGCCAACCTGACGGTGCCGACGGGGGTCCACGACGCGACCCTGATCACCGCCACCGTGACCACGTCGCCGACTGGGGTGGCAACACTGTCGATCGCAGCCATCAGCTCGACGATCGGCCCCGAGCGCGACCCGACGCGCCCGAGGCACGCTGGAAGGCGCCGTGGCAGGGGGCGCTCTGGCCGGCCGACTACACCTCACGGTGTCGCCGGCCGGACGGCGGGGCCTGCTGCTGCGGCTTCTACGCCCGGGACACCAACCCGACGTCGACGGCAACCCGATTCCCGGCCAGCTGGTGAGCGTCGAGGTGCGCGGGCCGGTGCGCAACGCCAGCGACGGCTCGATCGAGCTGGCGCGCGACCTGGACGCTGGCCGACCCAGGTCCCCGGCACCGAGGACATCGCCGGCGCCGATCTACCAGGCGATGTGGCGCGTTGCCGAACGGCATCGCGGCCGGAACCGAGATGCCCTTCGAGGTACGGCTCGTCGACGCGGCGGGCAACGAGACGATCGCGCCGGTGACGATGACTGCGGTGGCGGCGCGGCAGGTCTACGAGGGGGTCGATCACCGCCATTCCGACACCGGATGCGATGCTAGCCGCCAGGCGGCGAACCCCGACGGCCCGGTCTTCCTGCTCGACGGCACGACCCTCAGCGTCATCCCCCGCAGCCGACGGCACGGTGCGGTCGCTGCCGGCGCTCTTCCTCTACACCGGCGCGTCGACCGAGAGCGGGACGCTCGAAGCGCGACCGGCGGTGCTCACGGCCCCGGAGATCACCACCTACGACTCGGCGATCCTCTTCCAGCCGCTCGAGCTCGCGGTCGAGCGGGAGGTCGGCGTCGGCGTGCTGCAGCCGCATCGACATGAGCGGAAGGGGTTGCTCGGCAGCAACTCGACGCGATCGATGGTGCTGCCCGGCGAGGTCGGGGCGGAGCCGCGCGCCGGCGGCTCGCACGGCGGCGCCGGGTGGTTCGGTTCCGCCGCCGGCGGCTGGAACCGCACCGACCTCGCGCAGCCCGGCTCCGTCTTCGACAGCCTCCGCGACCCGCACCTGCCAGGCGGCGGCGGCGCCAGCCCGGACGCCAACGCCGGCGGCGCCGGCGGCGGCGTCGATGCGGCTGCTCGCCCCGGGAGCGCGGGTGCGCATCGACGGCGAGCTGGTCGCCGACGGCGGCAGCGGCACCGGCGGCAATCGCGGTGGCGGTGCCGGCGGCGCCGTCCGCCTCACCGCGGCGCGCCTCGAGGGGAGCGGCTGTCATCGCCGCTCGCGGCGGCACCGGCAGCTTCTACAACAACACCGGTGGCGGTGGCGGCGGTCGCATCGCGATCTCTTACCGCCGCTGAGGTCGACCTTCGACCTCGCCACCCAGCTCGACGCCAGCGGTGGCACCGACGATGGCGCCGGTGCCGTCGCCGCGCCGACCGCCGCGGCGGCGCCGGGACGATGTACCTCGAGCAGGTCGACGCCGAGAGCGGCGTCGCGGCACCGGGCTCGCTGCGGCTCGCCAACCCCATCGATCCGGTGCGAGCGGCGCTGACGCCGCTGCCGGCGCTCGGCGACGGCGACGTGTGGTCGATCGACCCGGCGACAGGGGTGGTGGTGCTCGACGTCGCGCGCGTGCGCGGCGAGGTGCTCGGCGACCAGCTGGTGCTCGGCGCGGAGGACGGCACGGCACTGGGTTCGCTTCCCCATCGTCGGCCAGCAGCGGGTCGCCGATGCCGCGGCCCCGGGAGGCTTCCGCGTCGAGCTCGACGGTGGCGGCGACGCCGCCGGACCTCGATGCCGCCGCCGGCGAGCTCGCGCTCGGCCATGCCGTCTCCTTCCACGGCGTCTCGCGCCTGCAAGGCGTCGAGGCCGAGGCGGCCGTACGCCTGGTCGCCGACGACGACCTGCTGCTCGGCCCCGAAGGCGGCAGGTGCTCAACGGTCGCTCGTTCCTCGACCTCCGGCGAGGCTCGCGCGCCCTGCTGCGCGGCGAGGGGCCGGCGGTGGTCCTCACCACGCAACCGTCGCCAGGCGACGTCACGCTGGGCAGCAACATCGCGGTGCAGCTGGACGGTGAGCGATGCGCTCGGCCTCGTCGAGACCCGCGAGGAGAGCACCGTCGCGCCGACCCTGCAGGTGCAGCCGCTGTGGGACGAGCCGACGACCGCCAGCAGTGCAGCCACGACGACACTGCCGGTGCCCCTCGCCGGCGCTCCCGCGAGTCTCGACTACACCGTGCAGGCCACGGACCAGGCGGGGCGTGTCACGCGCACCCCGGCGGTGTGGCCGGTGCTGCCCAACGAGGATCCCGCCGGCACCGTGACGCTGGCCGCCGGGACGGCGACGCCAGTCCGTGCCGGGTACCCCTTCTCGGTAGTCGTCCATGCCACCGATCGCGAGCGACTCTCGAGGATCACGCTGCAGGCGAGCGGCCCGGTGACGCCGGCGTCCCAGGCGACCACCGTCGCCGGAACCGTTGCCGATCAGAGCTACACGCTCAACGTGCCGGCGAGCGCCGACGGCTCGCAGCCGGTGAGCGTGCAGGCGCTCATCGAGGACGCTTCGGGCGGGGCGACGACCACCGCCCCGCTGCAGGTGCCGGTGGCCGCGAACGGCGCGCCGACCGGCGTCCTTGCGCTGGCCAGCGGTGCGCCCAGCCGCATCGAGGCCGGCGAGTCGACGACCATCCAGGTGCATGCCGAGGACACCGATGGTCTCGTGCGGATCGACCTCCATGTCGATGGGCCGGTGACCCAGCCGGAACAGACAAGGACCGTCTCGGGCACCGCCGTCGACGCCACCTTCACGGTGACCGCCCGCACCGACGCCACGCCGCAGACGGTGAGCGTCACCGCCACGCTGGTCGACCAGCTCGACAGCGCGGCGACGACGGCCGCCGTGACCTTCGACATCGTCAGCGACAACACCTCGCCGGTGGTGACTCTCACGTTGCAGCCCGACCGCGGCGCCGGCGGCATCTATCACTCCGGCGAGACGGTGACGGTGGGGGCGAGCGCCACCGACGACCAGGGGGTCACTTCGCTGCAGCTCGTCGTCGACGGCACGACGACGAGCTCGACCGGGGCGCCTGTCAGCTACGACTGGGCCGTTCCCGAGGTGACCGCTTCGACCAGCTACACGCTCGAGGCAACGGCCACCGACGGCGACGGCAACGAGGCGCAGGCGACCCGGACGGTGACGGTGGCGCCGGTCCCCGCGGACCAGCCGCCGGCGGTGAGCTTCGCCTGCCCGTCGACGGGCGCCCTGCTGCCCGACGATTACGTGGCGAAGCTGACCGCGGCAGCCAGCGACGACCTCGGCGTGACCGCCGTGCGCTTCTTCCTCGAGGACGCCACGACGCCATTCGCCGAGGTGACGCCCAGCGGCAGCCCGGCGCCCCCGCAAACCACCGCCACCGCGACCTTCGACCTCGCGACGGTGAGCACGCCGTCGGTGCACTTCCGCGTCGAGGCCGTCGACACCACCGGACAGACGCAGAGCGCGGTGATCGAGGTGCAGCGGGTGGCGGTGGTCGACCTCAGGGCGGATGGGCAGGGGAGCAACGACTGGACGGCCCTGGCGGGCCAGACCGTGGCGCTGCGCAGCGGCACACTGACCATCGACCAGTCGGTCACCGTAGGCGGGTTGCTGGTGCTCGACGGGGCGAAGATCACGCACTCGGCAGCGACCGGGGCGACGAGCCCGGGAAGAGTCGCGCTGACGGTGAACGGGGAGACGTACGTGGGGTGCGGCGGAGCGATCGACGTGAGCGAGCGAGGGTATGGCCCGGGGGTGACGTACCCGGGTGCCGTGGTGTCCGGGGTGCAGGCAGGAGGGAGCCACCTTGGCGAAGGGGGACCCATCGTCGGTCGCGCAGTGGGGGAGACCTACGGGAGCGTGTAGCTCGCCGCGGGAGAACGGTGCGGGACCAGACTTCACGGCGCGAGGTGGCGGTGCGGTGCGAGTGGTGGCGGAGCGGGTGCAGGTGGACGGAGCGATTCGCGCCAACGGACAGAGCTTCAACCGTGGTGCAGCGGGGGGGTCGGTGTGGATCACGACAGGTGAGCTGTCGGGGAGTGGAGCGATCGAGGCGAAGGGCGGCAACGGGACGCTGGGCAGCGAGGGGTCAGGTGGTGGTGGAGCGATCGCGGTGGAGTACACGACGCTCGACGCAGGCTCGACGCTGCTCGATCACCTGCAGAGCTACGGCGGTTCGACGGGCACGACGGGCGGTGCGGGGACGGTGTACGTGCGGGGAGGGAGTGCGAGCACCTACGGTCAGCTGATCGTGGACAACGGTCTGGTGGGAGGCCGCCGTCGGACGGTGCTGCCGTCATTGGGCAGTGGCACGGCGGGATCGGGCAGTGGTGGGGCGACGCTGGTGACGGGGCGGAGCCGTGCGATCCCGGCGTACTTCGTGGGTCACTGGGTGGAGATCCGCAACACGTTGGGAGTGCTAGAGGGGACGTGGCGGATCGCTTCGATCGGCACCGATGGTCAGACGGTGGTCTTGGCGTCGAACGCCGGCGAGGCGGTGACGGTGGACGAGGGAGACGGCTGGCAAGGCGTGTACCGGTTCGACGAGTACACGGTGAAGGGTGACGTGCAGGTGGTGAGCGTGGATCCGATTCACGTGTACTCGGAGCAGGTGATCGCGGGGACGGTGGAAACAGATGCGATCTACGCCGACCGCCTGGTGGTCGCGCCTGGAGCGACGCTGACGCAGCATCTGACGGCGTCGTCGACGGCGGCGGAGAGCCTGACGATCGCGGTGCGGGAGCTTGTGGTGGAGGCGGGTGGAGCGATCGACGTGAGCGAGCGAGGGTATGGCCCGGGGGTGACGTACCCGGGTGCCGTGGTGTCCGGAGTGCAGGCAGGAGGGAGCCACCTTGGCGAAGGGGGACCCATCGTCGGTCGCGCAGTGGGGGAGACCTACGGGAGCGTGAGCTCGCCGCGGGAGAACGGTGCGGGACCAGACTTCACGGCGCGAGGTGGCGGTGCGGTGCGAGTGGTGGCGGAGCGGGTGCAGGTGGACGGAGCGATTCGCGCCAACGGACAGAGCTTCAACCGTGGTGCAGCGGGGGGGTCGGTGTGGATCACGACAGGGGAGCTGTCGGGGAGTGGAGCGATCGAGGCGAAGGGCGGCAACGGGACGCTGGGCAGCGAGGGGTCAGGTGGTGGTGGAGCGATCGCGGTGGAGTACACGACGCTCGACGCAGGCTCGACGCTGCTCGATCACCTGCAGAGCTACGGCGGTTCGACGGGCACGACGGGCGGTGCGGGGACGGTGTACGTGCGGGGAGGGAGTGCGAGCACCTACGGTCAGCTGATCGTGGACAACGGTCTGGTGGGAGGCCGCCGTCGGACGGTGCTGCCGTCATTGGGCAGTGGCACGGCGGGATCGGGCAGTGGTGGGGCGACGCTGGTGACGGGTCGGAGCCGTGCGATCCCGGCGTACTTCGTGGGTCACTGGGTGGAGATCCGCAATGGTGCTGGGGTGCTGGAGGGGACGTGGCGGATCGCTTCGATCGGCACCGATGGTCAGACGGTGGTCTTGGCGTCGAACGCCGGCGAGGCGGTGACGGTGGACGAGGGAGACGGCTGGCAGGGCGTGTACCGGTTCGACGAGTACACGGTGAAGGGTGACGTGCAGGTGGTAAGCGCGGATCCGATTCACGTGTACTCGGAGCAGGTGATCGCGGGGACGGTGGAAACAGATGCGATCTACGCCGACCGCCTGGTGGTCGCGCCTGGAGCGACGCTGACGCAGCATCTGACGGCGTCGTCGACAGCGGCGGAGAGCCTGACGATCGCGGTGCGGGAGCTGGTGGTGGAGGCGGGCGGAGCGATCGACGTGAGCGAGCGAGGGTATGGCCCGGGGGTGACGTACCCGGGTGCCGTGGTGTCCGGGGTGCAGGCAGGAGGGAGCCACCTTGGCGAAGGAGGTCCCATCGTCGGTCGCGCGGTGGGGGAGACCTACGGGAGCGTGAGCTCGCCACGAGAGAACGGTGCGGGACCAGACTTCACGGCGCGAGGTGGCGGTGCGGTGCGAGTGGTGGCGGAGCGGGTGCAGGTGGACGGAGCGATTCGCGCCAACGGACAGAGCTTCAACCGTGGTGCAGCGGGGGGGTCGGTGTGGATCACGACAGGTGAGCTGTCGGGGAGTGGAGCGATCGAGGCGAAGGGCGGCAACGGGACGCTGGGCAGCGAGGGGTCAGGTGGTGGTGGAGCGATCGCGGTGGAGTACACGACGCTCGACGCAGGCTCGACGCTGCTCGATCACCTGCAGAGCTACGGCGGTTCGACGGGCACAACAGGCGGTGCGGGGACGGTGTACGTGCGGGGAGGGAGTGCGAGCACCTACGGTCAGCTGATCGTGGACAACGGTCTGGTGGGAGGCCACCGTCGGACGGTGCTGCCGTCGTTGGGCAGTGGCACGGCGGGATCGGGCAGTGGTGGGGCGACGCTGGTGACGGGGCGGAGCCGTGCGATCCCGGCGTACTTCGTGGGTCACTGGGTGGAGATCCGCAACACGTTGGGAGTGCTAGAGGGGACGTGGCGGATCGCTTCGATCGGCACCGATGGTCAGACGGTGGTCTTGGCGTCGAACGCCGGCGAGGCGGTGACGGTGGACGAGGGAGACGGCTGGCAAGGCGTGTACCGGTTCGACGAGTACACGGTGAAGGGTGACGTGCAGGTGGTGAGCGTGGATCCGATTCACGTGTACTCGGAGCAGGTGATCGCGGGGACGGTGGAAACAGATGCGATCTACGCCGACCGCCTGGTGGTCGCGCCTGGAGCGACGCTGACGCAGCATCTGACGGCGTCGTCGACAGCGGCGGAGAGCCTGACGATCGCGGTGCGGGAGCTGGTGGTGGAGGCGGGCGGAGCGATCGACGTGAGCGAGCGAGGGTATGGCCCGGGGGTGACGTACCCGGGTGCCGTGGTGTCCGGGGTGCAGGCAGGAGGGAGCCACCTTGGCGAAGGGGGACCCATCGTCAGTCGCGCAGTGGGGGAGACCTACGGGAGCGTGAGCTCGCCGCGGGAGAACGGAGCCGGTCCAGACTTCACGGCGCGAGGTGGTGGTGCGGTGCGTGTGATCGCGGAGCGGGTACAGGTGGACGGTGCGATTCGCGCCAACGGACAGAGCTTCAACCGTGGTGCAGCGGGGGGGTCGGTGTGGATCACGACAGGGGAGCTGTCGGGGAGTGGAGCGATCGAGGCGAAGGGCGGCAACGGGACGCTGAGCAGCGAGGGGTCGGGTGGTGGTGGAGCGATCGCGGTGGAGTACACGACGCTCGACGCAGGCTCGACGCTGCTCGATCACCTGCAGAGCTACGGCGGTTCGACGGGCACGACAGGCGGTGCGGGGACGGTGTACGTGCGGGGAGGGAGTGCGAGCACCTACGGTCAGCTGATCGTGGACAACGGTCTGGTGGGAGGCCACCGTCGGACGGTGCTGCCGTCGTTGGGCAGTGGCACGGCGGGATCGGGCAGTGGTGGGGCGACGCTGGTGACGGGGCGGAGCCGTGCGATCCCGGCGTACTTCGTGGGTCACTGGGTGGAGATCCGCAACACGTTGGGAGTGCTAGAGGGGACGTGGCGGATCGCTTCGATCGGCACCGATGGTCAGACGGTGGTCTTGGCGTCGAACGCCGGCGAGGCGGTGACGGTGGACGAGGGAGACGGCTGGCAGGGCGTGTACCGGTTCGACGAGTACACGGTGAAGGGTGACGTGCAGGTGGTAAGCGCGGATCCGATCCACGTGTACTCGGAGCAGGTGATCACGGGGACGGTGGAAACAGATGCGATCTACGCCGACCGCCTGGTGGTCGCGCCTGGAGCGACGCTGACGCAGCATCTGACGGCGTCGTCGACGGCGGCGGAGAGCCTGACGATCGCGGTGCGGGAGCTGGTGGTGGAGGCGGGCGGAGCGATCGACGTGAGCGAGCGAGGGTATGGCCCGGGGGTGACGTACCCGGGTGCCGTGGTGTCCGGGGTGCAGGCAGGAGGGAGCCACCTTGGCGAAGGGGGACCCATCGTCGGTCGCGCAGTGGGGGAGACCTATGGGAGCGTGAGCTCGCCACGAGAGAACGGTGCGGGACCAGATTTCACGGCGCGAGGTGGCGGTGCGGTGCGAGTGGTGGCGGAGCGGGTGCAGGTGGACGGAGCGATTCGCGCCAACGGACAGAGCTTCAACCGTGGTGCAGCGGGGGGGTCGGTGTGGATCACGACAGGTGAGCTGTCGGGGAGTGGAGCGATCGAGGCGAAGGGTGGCAACGGGACACTGGGCAGCGAGGGGTCAGGTGGTGGTGGAGCGATCGCGGTGGAGTACACGACGCTCGACGCAGGCTCGACGCTGCTCGATCACCTGCAGAGCTACGGCGGTTCGACGGGCACAACAGGCGGTGCCGGCACCATCTACCTCCACGGCCCCGACTCCACCCTCGGCTCCCTCCTCGTCAGCAACGGCGCCGTCACCGGCAACCGCCGCACCGTCCTCCCCTCCCTCGGCCGCGGCATCGTCCAGGGCGCGTCAGCGGACGGCACCGTGCTCACCGGCCGCGACGCCAGCATCCCGGCCTACTTCGTGGGGCACTGGTTCGAGGTCGAGGGGCAGGACCGCTTCGTCAAGGGTGTCTGGCGTATCGCCAGCGTCGACGGCACGAGCGTCACGCTCGAGCCCAAGGCCGGGTATCCCTTCGACGTCATCGCCGCCGGCGATCGCTGGCGCGGCCTCTACCGGTTCGACGAGGTGACGGTGGCCAGCGGCTCGGTGCTGGTGTCGACCGACGCGATCATCCAGCTGGTCCCACCGTTGCCCGACACCAGCGTTGCCTTCCGTTCCGGCAAGGCCGTCGACGACGGCTCCGAGGCGATCTATGGCAACGACGAGGCGCCCGCCTGGGTCAAGGCCGACGTCTCGATCGCCGTCGGCTCGGTGCCCGGCTCGTACCGCATCGTTCTCGCACCCGGCGCGGTGAGCGACCCCGACGGCATCAGCGAGGTGCGCCTCACGAGCGGCGGGCGATCTCTGGGCACGGCCTGGTCGGCCGAGGGGGCCGCCTTCCTCTGGTCCGGCTACCCCGGACAGCTGCTGCACCTGGTCGCTATCGACGCGCACTCCCGGGTGCAGCGCGCCGGCTGGCTGGAGCTGCCGCCGCTGCCGACGGGAGATGGCTGGCCGCCGCAGCTCGAGCTCGGCGCCGGCGTGACGCCGCGCGCGGCGAGCGCCAACGCCGATTGGCTGGGGATCGGCGACGAGGGGATCTGGTTCTACGGTAGCGGCGCGCAGCCGGTGGTGTCGCTGCCGCCGCACGAGGAGGGTGAGCGCGTCGTCGACCTCGCCGCGGACGGCGATCGGTTCCTCGTCGCCACCGATCGGCGGATCGACGAGATCGACCTCGCCACGCCGGCGGTGAGCTCGGTGCCGATCGCTTCGGGGCGCGTGCTCGACCTCGCCGCCGGCAGCGGCGAGGCGGTCGTGCTGCTCACCGACGACGGTGATTCGGGGCAGCCGGTGTTGCGGTTGGCGCAGGTGTCGACGCCGGCGAGCGGCGCGCCGAGCCTCCTCGGCCCCAGCGAGCTTGCGCTGCCCATCCTCAGCGAACCACGCCTCGAGCGCACGAGTGGGGCGGTGCACCTCTTCGGTCTCGACGCCGACGGACAGGGGATCCTCTACACCTGGCCCGCGAGCGCGCTCGGTGAGCTGCTCGGGGCAGAGCCCACCGTCTTCGAGCTGCCGGGTGGCTGGCGCGGGGTGGGGGCATGGCAGGAGGGCGCTGTTCTCCTCGCACCGCAGGCGGTGCGGCTGCTGCGCTACGGCGCGGCGGGTTGGAGCGAGGTGGCGCGCATCGACCTCGACGCGGAGCCGGTCGCCGCCGCCGTCGCCGGCTCGCGGCTGGTGGTCCTGGTGCCGGGGGAGATCAGGGTGTACGACCTCGGCGATCCGGCGGCGCCGGTGCTCGCCGCCAGCTACCCGGGCGCCTCCTACCGGGCGATCGAGCCGCTGCCGGATGGTGACGTGCTGCTCTGGTCGCCGCCGCTCGCCGCACCGCCACTGCGGTGGGACCCGGCGACTGCCGTGCCCGGGAGCGGCTTCACCACCGTGATCGACGGGCTGCCTTGATCGCCGAGCAAGGAGCGTGACGATGACGTCTCACCGCCTCCCGTTCGATCGCCGGCGCGGCGCCGTGACCCACGGCCCGCGGAGGACGCGCAGACTCGGGCCTCGCGGCCGCGCCCTGCTGTCGCTGCTCGCCCTCGCCGCGCCGCCCCTCCTCGCGCAGCCGGGTCCGCTCTTCCCGCAGCCCTTCCGGGTCGAGCACCACCTCGTCCAGCTCGACGGCGACGGCAGCCGCTTCGTCGGCCAGTCGATCGTCGACACCTACGGCGGTTCCTGGATCGTCTCCGAGCGACCCGATGGCAGCCGCGTGATCGTCGATCTGGTCCGCCGCGAGATCACCGAGGTGCGCCGCGCGAAGGGCAGCTACTGGACGGTGAGCTTCGATCGCCTGGCCGAGCTCCAGGCGCGGTTGCAGCGGGCGCAGGGGCTCTCCGGAACGGCAAGGACCGCTGGCGATGACGTCGCAGCGGCGACGCGTGCCGGCACGCAGGCGACCGTGCCGAGCCCGGCGACGCCTGCCGCAGCGCGCAGCGCCGACGAGCTCGTGGTGACCGAGGTCCCCGCGGCAGAGGAGAGGGCGTCGCGCGTGGGTGGCCCCACCGATGCCGCGGGCGCAGCGTTGATCGCCCGCGCCGGCGTCGAGCACCTTCGCGTGGAGCGCCGCGACGACCCCGAGGGCGCTGGGCTCGACGTGTGGCTCGATCCCAGCGTACGCCTGACGACGGCGGCGCAGGCTGCCCTCGGCGCCCTCGAGTCGCAGGTGCTGACGGCGCGCGCTCCGGCGGCGGCGGGGAAGGCGTCGGCGGCGAGCTCGCCCTCGCGCTACCTCGCGGCGGCACGCACCCGGGCGGGCGGTGCGGTGCCGATCCGGACCGTCCGATCGCTGAAGACCTCCGCCACGGGCGCGGCGATGGGGAGCGTGGAGGACGTCGCCACCCGGCTCGAGCCGCTCGAGCGTTTCCCGGGCGAGCTGGTCGAGATCCCGGAGGGGCTGCGGCGAGTGCCGCACCCGCTCGAGGCGACCGTGCGGTTCCTCGAGGAGGAGGCGGTGCGCAACGCGCAGATGGCGGGAGCTGCCAGCCCCCAATGAGCGCCGCGCTCGCGGTGGATGACATCGATGCATCGCGTGGAGTGTCGACATGTTGCGTGAGCTTGGCCGCTTCGCGGCGTCGGAGAAGGGACGATTCATGAGCCAGCGATCTGGGCGTCGCCCACGGGCCAGCGAGCCAGGGCGGCGAAGCGAGGCAAACGGGCCAACCGAGCCCGATCGGGCGACCGAGGCCGACCGGGTGATCCGGCAAAGCTGGGTGGGCAAGCCGATTGCCGCCGCGGGGACCGCTGGGATGAGAGCGCTCGCGCATCGCCCCAGTCCCACGCATCGCCCCGGTATCGAGCACCACCCTTGCACCGGCAGCGAGCACGCCCCCGGCACCGCGGGTCACCCAGGCACCGCGCAACGCCCCGACACCGCGGTTCACCCAGGCATCGTGCGTCACCCAGGCAACGCGCGTCGTGTCGGCAGCGGGCCTCGCTCGAGCGCGGCACCTCGCTTCACGCTGGTGCGTCGCGCCTGGGCGCTCTCCTCCGTCCTCGCCCTGGCGCTCCCCCTCGCCGCGCTGCCGGCGCCGGCGACCTTCGACCTCCCCACCGACCTCGCCTCCTATGCAGTCCTCTCCTGCCAGGACATGCAGATGTCGGGCAACCCCTCGATCACCTCGGAGGGGGTCGGCGGCACCGCCGCCTCCACCGACAAGGCCAACATCCGCAGCAACGGCAACGTCACGCTGTCGGGCAACCCGGTGGTGCGCGGGGACGTCGTGGCCGGCCCCGGCAAGCGGGTGATCGTCTCCGGGCATCCGACCATCACCGGCCAGCAGCTGGTGTCGCCCACACCCTTCGACTGCGCGCCGATCGACCTCGCGGCCCTGCGCACCCAGCTGCAGGCGCACAACGACAACGCCCTCGTGCCGCTTACCGACCACGGCCACCCCGGTCTCGGCGGCACCGGTGGCAACTCGATCACGCTGTCGGGGAACGACGGTCTCACCCTGCCGGCGGGCACCTACCTGCTCACCAACATCACCCTATCGGGGAACACGCAGATCCGTGTCTCCGGACAGGTGCGCATCCTGGTGACAGGCAGCGTCGCCATCTCCGGCAACAGCAACCTCAACAACAACGGCAACCCCTTCCAGCTCCGCCTGTGGAGCCAGGGGGCGGTGGCGGTCTCCTCGCAGTCGAACCTCTACGCCTACATCTACGCGCCCACCGCGGCGGTGACGCTCTCCGGCGGCATGAGCGTGGTGGGAGCGATCCAGACCCGATCGCTGTCGCTCTCGGGCGGCGTGCACATTCGCCGCGTGCTCGACGACGCGCCGGCGCAGGTGACGCTCACCGCGCCCACCGAGGGTCAGAGCGTGCCGCGCTGCGAGGTCACCGTCAGCGGCACCGTCGCCGACGCCGAGGGGCCTGTCGAGCTCGAGGTCAACGGTGCCGCCGTGACACCGGAGGCCGATGGCAGCTTCATCACCACCGTCAGCCTGGCGACCGCCGATCCCGGGCTGGTGGAGGTCGTCGCCACCGACACCGGCGGCAACGTCACGCGGGTCACGGTGCGGGTCACGGTGGTGCCGCCGACGGTGGCGCTCACCTCACCGGTGCCAGGGTCGCTGGTGGCGGCGCGGCTCGTCGACCTCGCGGGGACTTCCGGGAACGCCACCGCGGTGTCGGTCGACGGCACTGCGGCGATCGTCCCGGGGGACGGCACCTTCCATCTCGACGGCTTCGACCTCGGTCCCGACGACGGGCTGGTCACGCTGTCGCTGGTGGCGAGCCACTGCGCCGGCCAGGCCTCCGCCACCGTCGTGCTCGACCTCGACACCAGGGCGCCGGTGGTGGCCATCGACAGCCCCGCCGCGGGCGACGCTCCTCGGCAGCAGCCCGATCGCGGTCAGCGGGACGGTCGACGACGCGCATCTCGCGTCCGTCGACGTCAACGGCGTCACCGCCACCGTCGCCGGCGGTCGCTTCACCGCCGACGCCGTGCCGCTCGGCGAGGGGACAACGACCTCGCCGCGGTGGCCACCGACGCGCTCGGCCGCTCCACCACCTCGGCCGCCGTCACCGTCGAGCTCGACAGCACGGCGCCGACGGCCGCCATCACCGCGCCGGCGAGCGGCGCCGTGGTGAGCGACGCCGACGGTGACCGTCGGCCGGTACCGTCGCCGATTCCCAACCTTGCCAGCGTGGCCGTCGACGGCGTCGTCGCCAGCGTCAGCGGCTACCACTTCATGGCGACGGCGGCAGCCTCGCCGAAGGGGACAACTTCCTCGTCGCCACCGCGCTCGACGCGGCTGGATCACCACGCGACTCCCGTCGGTGGTGGTGGTCCTCGACACGCTGCCGCCGGCGGTGCCATCGACACGGCGACGCTGCCCTCGCTCACCGGCGACGCCGCGGTCTCGTCAGCGGCACTGTCGACGATCCGCACCTGGCGAGGGTGACGGTGAACGGCGTCGTCGCCACCGTCGTCGACGGCCAGCTGGTCGCCGAAGGCGTGCCCCTGGCAAGAGGGGCCCAACGTGCTCGCCGCGCACGCCGTGGACAGCCTGGGGCACGAGGCCGACTCGGCGCCGGCGACGGTGACGCGGGACACGCTGCCGCCCGAGGTGACGATCATCGAGCCGGTGGCCGACGCGCAGCTCGACAGCCAGACGGTGACGGTCCGCGGCACGGTCGCTGACCCCCACCTCGACCGTGTGACCGTGGGGGCGGTGGAGGCGGTGGTGGAGGGGGACGAGGGCAGCGCTCCCCGCGCCTGGACCGCCACCGGCGTCGGCCTGCCGGAAGGCGACGCCGAGATCATCGCCCACGCCGTCGACACCCTCGGCCACGCCAGCTGACTCGCCGGCGGTGGCGGTGGTCGTCGACACGCTGCCGCCGGTCGTGCGGCTCGACCGCCCGCCTGGACCCGCTGGTGGGCACGGCCACGGTGACGGTGACGGGCACGGTGGAGGAGCCCCACCTCGACACCGTCACGTCGCCGGGATCGCCGCCGACGCCGAGGGCCGACGGCACCTTCAGCGTCGCCGACGTGCCGCTGAGTCGAGGGGGAGAACGAGCTTCGCGCCACGGCGCGCGACACCTTCGGTCACGAGGCGACCTCCGATCCGGTGGTCTACGTCCTCGACGCCTCGCCGCCGGAGCTCACCGTCACAAGCCCGCTCGACGGCGAGACCCTCACCGTGCAGCAGGTGGTGGTCGCCGGCACGGTGAGCGACGCCAACCTGGCGGGGGTGACGGTCAACGGTGTCGACGCCGCGGTCGACGAGACCGCGCACACCTTCCAGCTCACCGTCGCCCTCGCCGACGGCGTCAACACCCTCGCCGTCGCCGCCAGTGACCGCGTCGGCCACACCGCCGAGCAGGTGATCACCGTCCGCGTCGTGCTCGACGACCAGCCGCCGGCGATGACCTTCGACCAGCCGGTGACGGCGGCCGACGCGTGCCTCGCTGCGGGCACGCCGGTGGCGCTGGGTGGCGCCTACCACGACGCCAACCCACCGAGCGGGCAGAGCGGCCAGCCGCCGGCAGTCGCCGTCGAGGTGGTCGATGCCGCCGGCGCCCATCACACCTACACCGGCGCGCTCGCCGCCGACCAGGCTCGCTGGAGCGTCGCCGCCGCCGACCTCGGCGCCGCCGACGGCATGGCGACTGTGAGCCTCACCGCCAGCGACGCCTACGGCAACGTCTCGCGCCTGTCGCGGGCGCTCCGCGTCGATGCCCTGGCGCCGACGGTGCGGCTGACCCTCGAGGGCGCGCCATTCCCGGGCGCGGCTCCGGGGTCGACGCCCCCCGCGGGGGCCACGCCAACGCTCTTCGCTCGCGCCCTCTCCGCCGGCGCCACGGTGGACGACGGCGCGGCGGCGGCCCCCCCGGCGGCGGTGCTCACCCTCGATGGTGCCCCGTACGTCGCCGGCACCGCCATCGCCGCCAACGGCAACCACCTGCTGGTGGCGACCGCCACCGACTGTGCCGGTCACGCCTCGGCCACCCACGCCCTCTTCGCCATCGACTCGGCGGCCCCGACGCTGCATGGCACCACGCCGGCCGACGGCGCGCGCGTGACCGCCGCCGTCGACAGCTTCGGCGGCACCTCGGACGCCGACCTCGCCAGCGCCACCGTCGACGGCCATGCAGCGGTGGTCGGTGCCGGCGGCACCTTCACCTACGCGCCGTTCCCCTGGCACGAGGGGCGCAACGAGGTCGCCGTCGAGCTGGTGGACGCCGCCGGCAACCGCGCCTCGTTCACGGTCGCCTTCGAGGTGCGCACGGTGGCGCTCAGCGTGCAGATCCTCGAGGGTGGCGCCGCGATCGCGCCTGGCGCCGTGTTCCTCCGCACAGTGCGGCCCGAGGTGCGTCCCAGCGACTCCACAGCGACGACGAGCGCCACGCTCAACGGCGCGCCGTTCACGAGCGGCAGCGAGATCGCCCAGAGCGGCACCTACCACCTGGTGGCCACGGCCAGCGACGGCTGGGGTCGCACGGCGCAGGCCGAGGCGAGCTTCAGCGTCGACCTCGGTGCCGGCCCCACGATCACCCTCGCGAGCCCCGCCGACGGCGCCGTGCTGCCCGGGCCCACGGTACCCGTCGCGGGAACGGTGAGTGGCGACAGCCCGACGGTGACCGTCAACGGCGTCGCGGTCACCGTCACCGGTAGCTCGTGGAGCGTCGCCGCCTTGCCGCTCGAGGCCGACGTCGCCAACACGCTGCTGGCGGTGGCGCGCGACGCCCGCGGTCGCACCGCCACCGCCGGCGTCACCGTGAGGGTGGCGTCGGGGGGGCCGCAGGTGCTCATCCTCGAGCCCCTCGACGGCACGACGACCAACCGCTCGGTGATCGACGTCGCCGGCTCGCTGGTCGGGGGTCACGCTCGCAGCGCCGACGGCACCGTGACGGTCGCCCGCGGCGGCGAGCCGGGCGTGAGCGTGCCGCTCGCCGCCGACGGCAGCTTCCGCATCCTCGACGTGCCGCTCTCCACGGGCAGCAACACGCTCACCGTGTCGGCGCGCGACGCGCAGGGGCACACCGGCAGCTCGACGGCGACCGTGGTCGCCGACTTCACCCCGCCGACGCTGCAGCTCCTCGCCGATGGCCAGCCGCTCGCCGATGGCGCGAGCTTCAGCCACCCGATCACCCTCGCGGTGGAGGTCGCCGACGATGCGCAGCTCGGCGGGCCGCCGAGCATCCGCATCAACGGCGCGCTGCAGCAGGGCGCCGCGGCGCCGCGCACCGAGATCGCGCTGTCGGAGGGCGGCGGCTACCTGGTCAGCGTCGTCGTCACCGACGCCGCCGGCAACGAGGCCCGCGGCGAGCGCAGCTTCGTGCTCGGCTTCGGCGGCTGCGTGCTGAGTGACGTGTCGCCTGCCGCCGACAGCCCCGTGGCCAGCCCGGCGGTGACGCTGGTGGGCCGCGCCGCCGGCGCCGCCAGCCTCACCGTGCGCGTGCCGCAGCCGGGGGGCAGCGTGCAGGAGTACGCCGCGTCGCTGGCGGAGGGGACCTTCCTGCTCGGCGACGTGCCGCTGCCGGTGGTGGGGGAGAACGCCCTCGAGCTGGTGTGCGTCGACGGCTCGGGCGGCAGTCAGAGCACGCCGCACCCCATCCGGCGGCTCGCCGCCGGCGACGGGCCGACCCTCGCCATCAGCGCGCCGGTGACGGGAGCGCTGCTCTCCTCCGACAGCGTCGCGGTGTCCGGCACCGTGAGCAGCGGCGCCGTCACCGTCAACGGGCTGCCCGCCACGGTGACGGGGGCGACCTTCGAGCGTGCCTCGGTGCCGCTGACCGAGGGCCCGAACCCGCTGCTGGCACGCGCCGTCGATGCCGCCGGCCGCAGCGCCGAGGATCGCGTCGTCGTCGACCGAGACACGCAGGCGCCGCGGCTGTCGATCACCCGCCCCGACAACCACAGCCAGATCGGCGTCGCCGGTGGCGGCGCTGCCACCATCGACGTCTCCGGTCTCGTCGACCTCGACGGCGAGCCGCACCTCGACCGCGTCGTGGTCTCCACCGCCCAGGGGAGCGTCACCGCCATCGTCGATGCCGCCACCGGCCGGTTCACTGCCAGCGGCGTGCCGCTGGACACCGCGGCCGGCGCCGGCGTCACCCAGACGGTGACCGCCACCGCCACCGATCGCGCCGGCCTCAACGGCGCGGCGAGCGTCGACGTGACGCTCGACCCCAGCGGCCCGGCGATCGTGCTCAGCGCGCCCGAGGACACCACCCGCATCGCCGCCGGTGGCGCCACCACCATCGCCATCGCCGGCGACGCCTGGGCGGCCCCCGGGGCGGCGGTGTCGATCAACGGCATCGACCTCGACGTTGCCTGGGAGC
Organism: Thermoanaerobaculia bacterium; assembly: GCA_963837455.1. GTDB lineage: Bacteria > Acidobacteriota > Thermoanaerobaculia > Multivoradales > JAIOJS01 > DASYQD01. Next base: position 480,507 of record CAWINM010000002.1, read on the forward strand.
CGCCCGGCAGCGACGGCCGCCGCCACGCCGCCTTCACCGCCACCGTCGCCGTGCCCGCCACCGACGGCGCCTTCGGCGTCATCGCCCGTGCCACCGAGCTCGACGGCCGCTGGGCGCAGGACCGCCGGCTGCTCTTCCGCGATACCGAAGGGCCGCGCGTGCTGGAGCTGATCCCCGCCGACGGCGCCACCGGCGTCGACCCCAACGGCCTCCTCTTCGCGCTCTTCTCGGAGAGCATCCGCCACGACTCGCTCGCCGGCGCGACGGGTCTCTCGCTCACCCGGGTGGCCACCGGGCAGCCGGTGGTGGGCACCTTCACCGTCGCCGGTCAGGCGGTGGCCTTCGCGCCTGGCGCGGCGCTCGCCGCCGGTGAAGCCTACGTGCTGCGCGCCGGCGCCGGGATCACCGACACCGCCGGCAACCCGCTGGTGGCGTCGCTCGAGTCTCACTTCGCCGCCGCCACGCCGCTCGCCGCGGGCGCTCCGACTCTCGATCCGCCGGCCGCCGTGCAGTGCGCCGAGGAGCTGACGCTCACCGGGCACGCCACCAGCGGCGCGACGGTCAAAGTGCGCGACGGCAACCTCGTCTTCACCGGCTTCGCCGACGCCTCCGGCGCCTTCACCGTCGGCGTGCCGGTCTCGGGCAGCGGCTACCACCTGCTGCGGGTGTGGACGCTCGACGCCACCAGCGGCGCCACCAGCCCGGAGGCGACGGCGGTCGTGCGCATCGACTGCCAGGCGCCGTCGGTGGTGGAGGCGACGTTCGATCGCGCCACCGGCGTGGTGCGGGTGGTCTTCTCGGAGGCGATGGACGCCTCGACGGTGGCGGTGGGCGGCGTCGGCTCCGCGATCCGCCTCTCCGACGCCGACGTCGCCGGCGCCTTCCAGGGCGGCACCCTCTCCTGGCCCTCGTCGAGCGTCGCCGAGATCGCGCTCATCTACCGCCGCCGACGCCTGGTGGCGCGATCGCCCGGTGCGGCTGCAGGTGAGCTCCCCGGCGGCCGACGCCGACGGCAACGCCATGGCGGCGAGCTTCGAGACGGTCTTCTTCCCCGGCGGCGGCGACCTGCAGGCGGGTTCCTCGTCCGGCGAGGCCTACGACGATGCCACGGGGCGCCCCCTGGCCGGTGCCGCCGTGCGGCCTCTATGCCGCCGGTGCACCCGCTGCCCGGCTCGGTGCCGGTGGGGGAGGAGGGAAGCTCGGTCGCCGGCGCCGTGACCGACGGGCGCGGCCGCTTCGTGCTCACCGGCGAGGTGCCGGCGGGCCGCTACGCCTGGTTGTGGAGAAGGAGGGGAGCACCCGCGTCTACAGGCGCCTGTCGCTGCGTCCGGCGGCCGGGCTGGTGCCCTTCGACAGTCGGCTGACGCCGCTGGCTGCCGCGGCGGGCGAGCTGTCGCCGATCGCCGGCGGCACCGTGCGGCGGCCGAGTCCGCTGCGGGCGCGGGCGACGGTCTCTCCTTCAGCGCCGATGCTGCGGCGCTCCCCGGCGCCGCGACGGTGGCGGTGCGCCTACTCGCCGCGCTCGGGGCAGGGGCTGCCCGACTTCCTGCCCCTCGGCTGGACTCCCGCCGGCGCCGCCGAGCTGCGGCTGGAGCAGACGCCGTCCGGGTCGTCGGCAGCGGAGCCGCTGCCCGAGCAGGAGCCTGTGGACCTCGGTGCCGGCCGCCTCGAGCTGCCGCTGCCCTCCTGGCTGGGACCGGGCTCCGCGATCCCCGCGAGCGACGTGTTCGCCGCCCGCTACGAGGCCGCCACCGGTCGTTGGATCGCGCTGCCGACGCCGGAGGTGATCGCCGGCACCGGCGGTGCCGCGGCGCGCGCGCGCGTCGACGTGGCAGGTCCGGGCACGGTGGCGATCGTCGTCCCCGACCGCGACCCGGCGACGCGTCCCGCGGAGCTGCCGCAGGCGGCGGGCGACCCGCTGGTCGGCGTCGATCCGCCGGCGTCGACGCCGGCGCTCACCGCGACGCTCGCCCTCGACCCGCCGGTGGTCGGCCCCACCGGGCGCGCCAGGGCGCGCGTCGTGGCGCAGGCCGAGCGACGGCGCCACGGCGTGGCCGAGCGGCCTCGCCGTGCAGGCGTTCCTCGACGAGAAGCTGGAGCTCACCGGCGGCGGCGAGGTGCTCGAGGCTCCCTTCGCGGCCGACCTCGTCGCTCTACCACCCCGAGCCTCAGCGCCGCCGAGCAGGGCGCTGCGTCCGCCGGCGCCGCCGGCGCCATGGAGTTCGTCGTCTCCCCCAGCCCGCGGGCGGCGCAGGTGCTGCTCTCGGTGGGCTGGGAGAACATCCGCCTCTTCCCCTTCCCCGAGGAGGTCGAGCGCGGCCCGGTGGTGGGTCCCGACGGCGGCACCGTGGAGTCCCCGGAGGGCGTGGAGCTCACCATTCCCGAGGGTGCCCTCGCCACCAAGGTGCCGGTGGCGGCGACCCTGCTCACCGCGAGCGAGCTCGCGGCGCTGCCCACCGTCGCCGGCTACGACACCAAGGCCGCCGTGCGCGTCGACCTCTCCGGCGCCACCCTGGCGCGGCCGGCGACGCTCTCCCTGCCGACGCCGGCGGGAACGGTGGCCGACTCCACCGCCTCGCCGCGGGTGATTCTTGCCGAGCTGGTGGAGGCGCCCGCCGACGGCCGCGGCGCGCTGCCGCGGCTGGTCGCGCGCACGCGCCGCGACGGCAGCGGCGCGGCGGAGCGCGTCGTCGCCTCCTCCGACCTCGCCGGCGCGCTGCCGCTCGACGGCATCGTTCGCGAGGGGCTCTACCTGTTGCTCGCGGCGCAGCAGCCGCTCGGCTTCGTCACCGGCTTCGTGCGCAACGGCAACGGCACGCCGCTCGCCGTCTCGCGGGTGACCGCCGACGAGCTGGGCACCGGCGACCTCTCGCGCGTTGAGCGGCCGCTACGCGGTGCCCGCCAACGCCGGGGCCGATCGTCGCCTGGAGGCGCGCCACCCCGCCCTCGACGAGCGCGGCGAGGGCGCGATCCCCACCCTCGCCGCCGGCGCCGTGGCCGCGCTCGACCTCGTCGTCGAGCCAGTGCCGCCGCGCGTGCTCTCGGTGACGCCGGCCGACGGCGCCAGCGGGCAGCCGCTCGCCAGCGCGGTGACGGTGCTCTTCAGCGAGGCGCTCGATCCCGCCACCGTCACCTCGTCGACGCTCACCCTGGAGCTCGCCGACGGCGAGGGCGGCGCCAGCGGCGTCTTCATGGACGGCACGGTGTCGCTCGTCGACCAGGTGCGGGTCGTCTTCACGCCGGCGCGGCCGCTGCCGCCCGGACGCAGCTTCCGCGCCCACTTCGCCGGCGGCGTGGCGGACGCCGGCGGCGCGATCTACGCCGGCGCGCCGCTGCTGTGGAGCTTCTCGACCTCGTCGACCATCGTGCCGGGCGGGCAGGTGCACCCCGAGAAGTTCCACGTCCGGGTCCCTGTCAACGGCGTCGCCACCGTCGTCGGCGACCCCGGCGCGCTGCCGGGCAGCCCTCCCGGGCAGACGCCGTGGGCCGTCTCTCCCGAGCTCGCGGGGCCCGTCGCCGACCCGCTGAGGGACACCTTCCAGGGGCAGGGCGACGGCAGCTTCAGCGGCACCGTCGGCCACCCGCCCACCTTCGCGGCCACCCTCGCCAGCAAGGTGTGGGTCAAGGTCTTCGACCCCACCGGCACGCTGGCCGCCGAGTTCGAGGTGGGGCCCTTCACCACACCGGACGGCCTCGGCTTCGTGGCGCCGGCCGGCGAGGCGGTGAGCTTCGTCAGCGCCGAGGGGCTGGCGGTGGACGTGCCGGCGGGCGCTTTCGACGTCGCGACGCTGGTGAAGATCCAGCAGCTGAGCCCGTCGTCGCTCGGCGTGCCGACGCCGCAGGGGATGGCCCTCGGCGCCTACGTCGACGTCGACTTCGACGGCGAGGCGAAGGAGACGCTGCGGGTCCACGTGCCGGCGCCCGCCGCGGCGCCCGACGACGCGCAGGTGTTCATCGGCACGCCGGTCGGCCTGCCGTGGGGCCGGCGGCTTGAGCTGCTCTCCGTCGGCGGCGTCCTCGACCGCGACGGGCAGCGCTACCTCTCGAACGACCCCTCGCTGCAGCCCGAGCCGCCGGCCAGCCGACCCCAACGCCGGCCTGCGCTCGCTCACCAAGTCGGGAGGCCGCAGCTGCGCCACCGCCCGCCAGGAAGGGTTGCCGCAGTGCTTCCTGCGACTCGCTGCTGATGGAGTTCCGGCTGCGCGACGACGCCGCGTTCTTCTACGAGACGGGCGCCGGCCTCTACTCGCTGATGTCGGGGAGCGCGGGCTTCTTCGGCTACGCGCTCGGTATCCAGGGCGCGGCGATCTACGAGAACGCCGCCGACAACTGGGTCTACCTGCCGGTGCCGCACGACTGGAACGGCGGCTTCGTGCTGCCGGTGCTGTCCAACCAGCCGCTCGAGCTGGTGAGCCGCGACATCGCCACCGGCTGGGTGCTGGCGCGCAACCAGCACGACCCGGTGCTCGGCGGCGGCCTCATCGACGTCGGTCCGCTCGGCAACGATCACCCGCGACGGCCGCAGCTCGTCGACGCGCGGCCGTTCCAGCTCGTCCACCTGCCGGCGCCCGAGCCCGGCGACCTGGCGCGGCTGACTCTCGACGTCGTCGCCCGCAGCAACGAGAACGGCGCCGTGCAGCTCGAGGGCATCCAGGGATTGCCGGTGGCCACCGGCACGACCGTCGCCCTCTACGACTTCGCGCCCACCTCGCCTCTCGATCCGGAGGCGACCCCCGCCGAGCCGATCGCCGGCCCCTCGTTCACCGTCTGCGAGCCCAAGCAGCCCTGGCACACCGGCTCGCTCGCCGGCAGCGACGACATGCTGGCGGTGATCGGCCCCGGCGACGTCGACGCCGCCAGCCTCGATCGCCTCGAGCTGCAGTTCGATCAGCCGCTGCTCGACGTCACCCAGAGGCCGGTGGCCGAGGTGGCGCGGCTGCCGACCTCGGACCGCTCGAGGCGTGCAACAGCTCGACGGCCGAGGGCTACCCGAAGACGCTCACCATCACCCTCGAGCAAGAGGACCGCAGCAGCCGGCTGGTCGTCATTCCCGCCGGCACGCTGCCGGCGGCCACCGCTTCCGCCTGGAGATCGAACCCGGCGGCGATCGCCGTGCAGACGCCCGACGGCGTCCCCGGCAGCTACTGGCGACACGGCGCCCCACCCGCTTCGACTTCGCCACCCGCGCCGTGCCGGGCGAGCCGATGTCGCGGCATGCCGGAGGGCTCGCCGGCGCTCGGCACCACCAGCGTCGCCCGCGACCTGCTCAAGCTCGGCAACCTGCTGGTGGTGGCCTCCGAGACCGGCGACCTGGTGGCGATCGACGTCAGCCGCGCCTCCGACCCCGAGGGGCTCCGCCGCCACGCGCTGCATGAACAAGGGGGCTGCGGTCGGCGACCCGCGCCCTCGCCACCGACGGCCACAACCGGATCTTCTACGCCGGCCTCTTCGGCTCGATCTGGGGGGTCAAGGCGGTGCGGCTCGAGGACGTCCGCAAGGCCGACGCACACCTTGCGTCGATCCCGCCGCCGTGGGCCAGCGGCCTGCCCTGCTTCCAGGGCGTGGCAGGGCTCGGTGCGGGTGGCCTACGCCCTGGGCTCGACCACCGGCACCACCGCCTCGGAGTGGCTCGGCCTGGGCACGCTGCCCGAGGGGACGCCGATGAAGATGGCGGTCCTCGCCCAGGACGAGAAGGGGAAGACGCTCGAGCTGGGGGACTTCGTCGCCGCCTACACCGACGACGCGGCCATCTCCGAGGGCCTCGTCCCCGACGCCGAGGGGATCTACACCTTCGACGTGCCGCTGCGCTCCACCCTGGCCCGCTGCCCAGGCCGGCGAGCTCGAGCCCAGCCTGCCGCCGGGGACGCGCGCCGGAGCCGGCGGTCGCCGCGTGGCGCGACGCGGGCGTGCGACGGGGAGGAGGACTACGACCGCTACCAGCGGGTCGACCATCGACAACCTCACCACCGGGCAGAGCTGGTCGATCGACGTCGAGAACCCCTGGCCGGACGGCGGCAGCGGCGACGGCACCGCGATGGTCACCGGGGTGCGCGCCCGGCGCGGCGACCAGCTCCGGGTGCGCTACAACCTGCGCGCCCTCGGCCACGTGGCGATCCTCGGCAGCGGCATCACGGTGGTCGACCTCAACCGCTTCTACCGCCTGACCCAGCCCTTCCAGACGCCGGGCGCCGGCCAGTGCGGCCGGCGGCTGGGCGAAGTTCGAGGGGCAGGGGCTCGCGTACCCGGCCTGCGCGCCGGGCAGCCTCGCTTCGACGGCATCGCGATGACCTCGGCGGTGGTCACCCACTCCAAGACCGGCTGCGTCGACGGCGAGCCCTGCCGCGGCGACGGCTTCATCGACATCTACTCGCCGCTCGCGGGCCTGGGCGCCGTGCACACGCGCTCGACGGTCGAGGCCCCGGGCGGGGTGAACGGCGGCGCCTTCACGGCTCCACCGAGGGCCCGAGGCGCTGCAGCTCGCCGACTTCGCCGCCTGCATCCAGCACGTCGACGGCGGCAACGTCCTGCTGCGCGACGTCGCCCTCGCCAACGACGTCGAGTGGATCGACCGCGGCATCCACGGCGACCTCACGGCATCTTCCACCTGCCCACCGCCGCGCAGGCCGCCAAGGCGGTGCACGGCGACCTCATGTTCCTCTCGCTCGGGGTCGCCGGGCGTCTTCGTCTTCGACGTCTCCGGCCGCAGCGTGACGACCTCGCCCCGCGGTGGCTCGGCGCTCATCGGGCGCCTCTACGTCAAGGGGCACAGCGCCTTCCGCCTGCAGGTGGACGCGGCGCGCGGTCTGCTCTTCGCCGGCGGTACCGACGCCGCCTCCGGCAAGCCGGTGATCGACGTCTGGGACCTGCGGGCCGTCAACGGCGCCAAGGGGCTCGCCGGCGAGCCGGCGCCGCTCGCCACCCTCGACGCACCCTGGTCGACCAACCAGCTCGGCATCGACGAGACGGGCACCGGCCTGCTCTACAGCTGGGACCCCGCCAAGGGCGCCATCGTCGTCCCCTTCGACAGGCCGCGCATGCTCTTCTCCGGCATCTACCGGCCGGCGGGGGAGACGCGGCGACCGCCCCATCTCGGGCGTCGAGCGCCTCACCTCGCGCTCGTGCCGCTCGGCGTGCCGATGGAGGCGACGCTCCCCGGCGGCGGAGGCGCAGCGGCGTCTCGCCAACGAGGAGAAGGCGACCGCGGCGTTCAAGCTGCGCGTCGCGCTCCCCGGCTCGCTGGGTCCCGAGCTGACCGCCAAGGTGCAGGGCCTTCGCCACCTGCCCGCCGACCGCGCCCTGGCGGCGGAGGACGTCGAGGCCGCGGTGGCGCCGCCGGGCGGCCCCGGCTGGCCCGACAACGAGGTGGTCGTGCGGCTGCGCCGGCGTCGGCGTCGGCAGCGACGAGGGCGACCGGCGTTGCGTCAACGGCGAGTCGGGGCCGCTGGGCAGCGCCTACCAGCTCTACGAGTCGGTGGAGACGGTGCTGCTGGTCGCCGACCCGCGCGCGCACGCCGGCTACCACCGCCAGGACGCCCCCGATACCGAGGTGGCCGACGAGCAGGCGCAGTGCCGCCGCTGCGACTGGCCGGGCTACCTGCCCGACCCGCTGGGCAACGACCCACACCTCGCAGGACGTCGAGCAGCTGCTCGCCTCGCGGTACCTGCGCGCCTTCCTCTTCGCCGACCGAGCGGGCGATCGCCAGGTCGAGCAGGCGACCCAGCGCGCGCTCGACTTCTTCGCCGACCACGGCGACGACTACCCGCCGCCGGCCGGCTCCGTCGAGGTGCTGGGCACCGCCGACGAGGTGCCGTCGCCGTTGCAGGTGTCGCTCGTGGAGCCGGCGCAGGGCGCGGCGATGTGGGGGGCGGGCGAGGCTGGAGTGGCCGCCGCGCTCAGCGGGGGCGAGCTGCTGCTCGCCGCCACCGACCGCAGCGTGCCGGGGCGCGCCATGCCCTTCTCGCTCACCCGCACCTACCGCTCGGGGATGCTCGGCTACGGGCCGCTGGGGAGCGCCGGCTGGTGGGCGACGCTGTTCGCCCACCTGCGCGAGCTGCCGGCCACCGGCGAGGTCGAGTACCACGACGGCACCGGCCACGTCTGGCGCCTGCTGCCGCGCGCGCTGCCCGAAGCTCCCGACGGCTACGAGAAGGACGACCCGGGCTCCTACTACGTGCCGCACGGGGTCTACCTGCGCCTGCAGAAGCTCGCCGGCGGCCGCGGCTGGCGCCTCTCGGCCGCCAGCACGACGCGGCGCTCTTCGACGCCGCGGGGCGGCTCGGTGGAGATCGACGACCGCCACTCCGCGGCGGCACCACGCCCGAAGCGAGGGCGCCACCGGCAGCCGCATGCGGCTGCCTACGACGCCTTCGGCCAGCTCGACGCGGTGACCGACGACCTCGGGCGCCACTACGCCTTCGCCTGGTTCGACGATCCGCGGCCGGTGAGCGAAGGCGGCGACGGGCCGCGGTACGGGCTGCTGGAGTAGGTCGCCGACTTCGCCGGCCGCGTGGTGGCCTACGCGTACGACGAGCAGCGTCGCCTCATCGATGTCGAGCTGCCCGAGGTCGGCAACCCGGTCGACGACTACGCCGCATTCTCGTACCAGGGAGGCAGCCGCCCGACGGTCGAGTACCGCTACGACCCGCGGAAGGGGTGAGCGCCACGAGGAGGCGAGCGGAGGGCGCGTGCTCCACGGCGACTTCGCGGCGCTGCGCCTCGGCAGCTTCTTGCTCCCCGACTTCGTCGCCGAACACCGGGGTGCCACGGGCGCGCTTCGAGTACGACCGCGACAGCGGGCGCCTCGCCAGGGTCGGCTTCCCGACGCCGGGCGACCAGAACACCGCCGGCATTCGCTGGCCTGGTCGCTGACCTACTCCGACAGAAGCTCCCCCCGCGACAGCGACGGTGCAGGCGCCGTGGGGGCACGACGTCGAGCACACCCTCAGCGGACGGCCGGGTCACCGAGCGCCGCGAGGAGCTGGCGGTCGAGGGTCGGCGGCCCGCCCGGGCCGGTGGTCGACCCTTGGCCTACGACCGAGGACGGGCGCCTGCTGTCGGTGGACGCGTCCGGACGGCTCGCGGGCGAGCCGCTGCTACGCCGACGGCAAGGGGGCCCGGGCTGTCCGGCGGGCGGCGGCGAGCCGGCGCCGGCGCTGGCACCGACCGACGGCTGGCCAAGGCCAACGTGACGCGCGCTGGTCGAGCCGCCACGACGCAGGCGGCGCAGGGCTCGGCCGACTACGACCGCGATCGTCACGAGGCGAGCTACCAGGAGGACAACCTCCTCGCCGCGACGATCGACGGCGAGGGGCGGACGGTCGACCTCGCGGTGCCGCAGGCGGGCAAGAGCGCCACCACCCGCTTCGCCGCCGAGCAGGTCGCCGCCCACTTCGACTACGACCGCTACGGCCGGGTGCAGAAGACCAGCGGCGATGGGGAGGGGGCGCCGGTGGTGCGGCTGGGCTACGGCGCCGACGCCCGCGGCCGGACCGGGGCGGGGCTGGTGACCAGCGTCGAGGAGGGCGCCGCCTTCTCGCAGCAGATCCACTACGACGAGGCGTTCAACGTCGACAAGGTGGAGACCTCGGCACGGGACCGGCGACCACAGCCGACCACGACAGCTGGGACCGGGAGGTGCGGAGCGTCTCCGGGCTGTCCGAGGACGGCCGACTACCCCGAGGTGGGCGGCCGACATGCCACGAGGGCAAGGGGCCGACGGTCGAGCGGGCCTTCGACGCCGCGGGGCACCTGGTGCGCGAGCGGCGGCTGCAGGACTTCACGTCGACCCGGCGGGCGGGCTCGACCCGGTGCCGCTGGGTGGAGAGCCGCTACGGCTACAACGCCCGCGAGCAGCTGGTCTCGATCGAGGAGACGCAACTGCGCCTCGGCGACGGCGCCGGCGAGGTCGATCCGTCGCCGCAGGTGGTGCGGACCTACGAGCTACGACGAGCTCGGGCGCCTCCAGACGAGCGCAAGGGCGCTCACCCGGCCCGACCTGGTGACCACCTACACCTACGACCAGGCCGGGCGCATGGCGACCGTGCACACCGGCGACGAGGGGCGCGCCGGGTCGGCTACGACGAGCTGTCGCGGGTGGTGCTCGCCACCGACGGCGACGACGGCGTGTGGCGCGGCCGCTACGACGCCTGGGGCCGGCTCTTCCAGGAGGAGCGGGCCACCGGGGCCTTCGTGCGCCGGCGCTTCGACCAGGCCGACAACCCGATCGAGGCGCCGACGTTCGACGCCGACCCGACGACAGCCCGACGCCCACGTGCTCGGCGACATCCGCACCTACTTCACGAGCTTCGGCGCGCCGCAGCAGGTGGTCCAGACGCTCGACCGCGCCGGCGGGCGGCGGCGAGGCGGAGGAGCGGGTGACCGGCCGCGTGTTCGACGGCTCGGGGCGGGTCATGGAGGTGTGGAGCGGTCCGTCGAGCACCGAGGATCCCGATCGGCGTCGACCGCGAGGCCGGCCGCCGCGAGGTGGTCATCGAGTACGAGCCCGAGGGCGGGCGGGTGCTCTGCGAGCAGCGCTTCGGCGGCGGCACGACCACGGCGCCGCTCCACGGCGTGCGCTACACCTACCGCCCCGGAGAGCGAGGCGCCGTGGCCGGAGACCGATGACCCGGCTGGAGGCGGTGCCGGGCCAGAGCGGACCTGGTCGAGACCTTCTCGAAGACCACCTACCGGCGCGACGCCTTCGGCCGTCCGATGGAGGAGCGGCGGAGCGACGGGTCGGTCTTGACCAGCGTCTACGACCGAGGGCGGCGGTCTGATCCGCGCGCGCACGGGGCGGGGACCGAGGCGGCGACGTCGTTCGACGGGCGGGGCATGGCGGTGCGGGTGGAGCGCCCGCGGGGGCGGGGCTACACCCTCTACAGCTACGACCTCGACGGGTCGCGGCTGCGCGAGGCCACCCGCACGGCGGCGGCGGGGCTGTGGGAGACGGCCTACGCGCTACGACTCGACGGGTCGGGTGACGACGGTCAGCTACGCCGACGGCACGGCGGAGACGCTGACCTACAACCCCGACTCGACGGTGGCGACGCGGCGAGACCCGGGACGGGGTGACGGTGAGCTACGCCTACGACCCGGCCAACCGGCTGGTGGCGGCGACGCCGGCGGTTCTGGCCGGGGGTGGAGGGCGGCGGCGGTGGCGGCTCGCCGACGCTGCTCGACGCCGGCGATTCGTTGGCCTACGACGAGCTGTCGCGGCCGACGGTGCTCCAGCGCGGGCGGCCGGGGGCGACCGGCTTCGACCCGGCGCTGGCGGTCTCCTATCCGAGCTACGACCTCGGCTCGCGGCCGGAGTCGGAGGTGGTGGGGGGCCGCGATCCGCTCGCCTGGAGCTACGACACCTGGAACCGGCCGGTCGAGGTGACCTGCCCGCCGGGCCGGGGCGGAGCGCGGGCGGGCCGTTCGCGGGCTTCGCGCGGAGCTACGACAGCGCTCGACCGGCTGACCGAGGTGTCGGGGCTGGGGGCGCCGGGGCTGTCGCCGACCGCGGTGGGGGCGGTGTGGGGCTGGGGCGGGGCCGACCGGCTCTACGCGATGACCACCAAGGGGGCGCTGGGGACGGCGGCGCGCTGGGGCTATCACGGCGGGGCGGGTCCGCAGGTGCCGGGGTCCTCGCCCGACGCGGAGTGGAAGCTGGGGACCCTGACCTGGGGGTCGGCGGGGAGCGCGGGGCCGACCGCGGCGCCGACCACTCCGTGGGGCGCCTGGGGCTTCGGCTGGCGGGGCAACGAGGGCGAAGCCCGGCCGACGGCGCCAAGATCGGCCGCCAGGTGCTGCCGCCGGCCCCGGGTGGGCCGGAGCTGTTTGCTCGGCGGCCGGGCTGGTCGTGGGGCTACGACGGGGCGGTGCGGCTCTCCTTCGCGGCGTCGGGGGCGGGCGACCTCCTCGGCCGCGAGCCGCCGGCCGGGAGCGACGCCGAGACCTTCCGCTTCGGCTACGGGGCGGGCGACGAGCTGGAGCGGATCGTGCGCGAGGCCTCGGCGAGATCGCCGACGCTCGAGACCGGCGACTACGGGCGGATCGTCTCCCGCAACGGGGCGGCCTTCACCTACGACGGGGCGGGCCGGCGCCTGGAGGACGACCGCTTCGTCTACCGCTGGGATTGGCGCGGCCAGCTGGTGACGGTGACGGTCAAGGACGCCTGGCCGGACGACGACGGCGACGGCGCGCCGGAGGTGACCCCGTGGGCCGGTCACCAGGTGCGCTACGACTACGACGCGGCGGGGCGGCTGACCCAGCGCTGGCACTACGGCAGGCTCCCCGACGGGCGAGACCGACGACGCCTAGCGGCCCTTCATCGAGAAGCGGACCTTCGTCTGGGAGGGCAACGCGCTGGCGGCCGAGGCGGCATGGGGCAACGCCGAGGAGACGATCTTCCGCTGGCGGAAGACCTACGTCCCCGGCCCCAGCGGCCTCGACGACGCGGTGCAGGTGGTGGTGGAGGACGGCGATCAGCCGGCAACCCTCCGGCACCAAGCCACCTACACCCTCCTGCGCGACGAGATGGGGACGGTGGTCGGGGTCGTCGCCGAGGACGAGGGGAGCGACCCGGCACCGGCCGCCGGTGCCGGTGCGCTACCGCTACACCCCCTACGGCGAGGCCCACGCCGAGAGCGGCCCCGAGCTGCTGCGGGCGCGCTTCGACGACGCGGCGACGAAGGTCGAGGTCGGCGGCTCGGTGATCGCGCAGGACGTCACGGATCCTGCTGCGGCGGCCGGCGGAGCGCTAGGGCTGGAGTGGAGCGTCGGGCTCGACACCGCGACGCTGGCGGCAGGGCTGCGCGTGGAGCGCCTGGGCGCGAGTGGCTGGGTGCAGCTGGGAGCGGCGGAGGTCGCGGTCGGCGTGCCGCCCGGCGAGGGCGGAGTGTCGACGAACGTGGGCCCGCCGACGCGGCTGGTGATATTGGCGCGCGAGGGCTGGCTGCGGGGGAGCAGCTACCGGGTGGCGCTGACGCCGGAGCTGCGCGATACGATCGGCAGGAGCTTCGGGGGGTCCGAGAGCCTGGAGTGGGGGGTCCCCGAGGCGGGGGCGGGTGGGGGCGGGGATGCGGCCGGAGTGTTCTTTGACAAGAGGTTTGCCGCCCGGTTCGAGAGCTGGGAGGCGGTGGGGGATGCGGTCGGGGGAAGGTTCCCTGGGGGGGTGGGGGTGGGGTTTGAGGGCCTATGGACTGACCCTGTCACCGGTATCGCCTACGCCCGGGCGCGGTGGTACGACGCCAGGAACGCTACTTGGCTGTCGGAGGATCCGGCTGGCGCTGTTGATTCACCCTCCCTCTACGCCTTCGTCGGGCAGCAACCCGATATGGGCACGGATCCCCTTGGCCGGTCCGCGAGCGCGAACCGCAAGGGTGACGTCCTGATCGGGGACGTCAACGCGACCAACCGCTACCTCTCCGTTTCTCACCAAAACGCCGAGGACAACCCGGTGCTTCTCTGGCTGGCTCTGCGCCAGATGGGCGGCTTGAGCGCAGAGGAAGCTGGTCAGTTCTTCGATCAGCATGGGTTTGCGCTAACGCGCGAGCAGCAGGCGGGCATCACGATTAATGAGGCGCGTCGCCTCAGCGAGGGCGAGCTTAAGGGTCTCGGGAAGATCTGGGCAATTGGTGCTGCGGCCGCTGTGACCGGCGGTGCAGCAGCGGGGATTGGGGCGCCCGCGTTACTCGCCGGCGCGGCGGAAGGTCTTGCCGCCCAGGGCACGAGCGATGCCCTGGAAGGTCACCTCTCCAGCTTACGTCAGTACGTCGTCTCCGTCGGTGGAGGTGCGGTTGGTGCCCGTCTGGGGCACGCACTAAGCAGCCCTGACGAGCTAGTTGAATTCAATCTGCCGCCGCCAGCGTCCGGCGCTGATGCACCCGCGATAGTCGTTGACCGCGAGCTGGGGGTTATCTACCTTCGCCGGGATCTCAACCGGCAGAAACCCTATGTCGGTCAGGCGTGCAGTGATTGCCGGTACACGGTGCGGCAGACGGAGCACGCACGCGCCAACCCCGATGCCGAGTACGAATTCGAGATCATCGGGCGGGCGGAACCTGGCGAGGCACTGGATCGTCTGGAGGAGGACATGATCCGGCTCTACGGTGGGCCGACGACGGCGCGCAACCCACAGGGAGCTCTCTCCAATCGCCGGTATCAGATGAATGAGAAGCGATACCGCGAAGCCGGCGGCACAGTTGACCGGCCGAGGCGCCCGGATGGGAACTAAGCCGCGGGTAGGTGACGTCTTTCAGCTTCCTCTCGGGGATGGGAGAGTGGGATATGGCCAAGTGGCTGCAATGGTGCCGCCGAACCCGCTTCTTGTCGCCGTGTTCGAAACCGCGTTCTCTACCAGTCAAGTGCCTGACCTGCGCAGCCTCGTACGCTCGAAACCGCTCCTCTTGGCGAATAGTCTTGATGCGAAAATCTGGCATGGTCACTGGCCTGTTGTCGCCAATCTGCCGGTCTCTCCCGAACTTCCGCTTCCCGTGTTCAGAGAACATGTCGGCGACGTCGGTGGACGTTTTGTCGTGTCGTATGACGGCAAGCGTCGACGCGAAGCGACGAACGAAGAGTGGGAGAAGCTCTCAGCTCGCTACGGCGTTTCGCCGGCAGTGATCGAGAGAACCTTTCGGGCGCATCACGGTCTCGAGGAGTGGGAGGAGCGATTCGACAGGCTTCGCTACGATGCAGTGAGGTCGTGGGCTGAAGTCAAGGTATAAGGACCAGCCCACCCTGCGCACCGGCCCGCCCAGTCTCTTCGCTGATCGCTTGTGGTCCCCGAGCAGCGGCCCGGCGCGTGTGCTGCGAGCGGTAGTGGCTTCGAAGCCTGTCGCCGAATAGTCGTTGCAGCGGACAACACCTGCGCGTTTTCACCTCGGGCGTCGGCGCGTCTGGCGTCGAGCATCCGTCTCTTCGCTCCTTATCAGTGGCGGGGTGTTGCCGCTGAACTTTGCCCCATTCGGCGCCAGGCACGCCGGTGGCCTGCGGGCGGTGGTGACTTCGTCAGCGCGCCGGGCCTTGTGAGCTCGCGAGCGATTGTGGTGTGGCGAGCGGGGCGGGCCCGTGCGCTCCCACCCCACAGACAATAAGGTCGGCACCAGGCCGCTCGACCTCGCGCCATTCACTGCTCCCGTGCCGTCGGTTTTCGCGCGGCGTCCTCTCTCTTCGCAGCGTGTGCCGCGGCCAGCGTGCCGCGGGTTTGGTAAGAAGCGCCGGCGCCTTGCAGCACACGCCGCCGCTGCGCGTCGTCGTGCTTGCTGCGGACGCCGGCGCGAAGAAAGAGCGGAGTGTCGTCGGCCGCGCCGCGCCGCCGGCCGACCGGCGTCACGTCGCTGCAGCGCCCCCAAAGAGAGGTGCCACCCTCTTCGTGAGAGAGATCGAGAATCACGGCGAGCGGAGAGCCGCGGTGGGTCGCTGATGGGTAGTGGTAGGCCGCGGCTGGGTCCGGTGATGGTGAGCAGTCGGCAGCCGAGTGTGGTTCTGTGGTCCCGAGCGAGCCATTGTCGGCCGCCGCGGCGATGAGCGGACAGACCTCTTCGTTGCCGGCGTCGCCGGCGAGTTGGTGGTTGGTCTGAGAGCGAGGCAGCTGGAGGGGCGTCAGCCGGTGGGGACGAGGCAGGGCAGCGGGGGTGGGAAGGCTCCGGTGGGGAAGCGGACGAGCCGATCGCCGTGGCGCAGGCGGTGAGCGGCCTCGCGGAAGGCGGCGACGAACTGCCAGTACGCGACACGGAGCATGATGCGGATCTCCCTGCTGGCGGCGTGCACCAGCGGCGCCGGTGAGCGATCGCAGTGGATGGGCTTGTCGTGGGGGTGCTGGCTGGCGATGGCCTTCCTACCGAGCACGGGCCTGCCATCGCGCTGGCGGCGGCCGTCTTCGATGATGCGGTCAACCAGCGCGGCAACGCGCTGTTGGTAGGCGGCAGGCTCGAGAGCGGCCCAGCAGGGAAGGGGCGTGAAGACGACTCGTTCGGCGGTGGCGAAGTCAGCGGCGGTCTTGTCGTCTCTCCTGCGGCGGGCCTCGTACTGGGCAGTGCGATCGAACCAGGTGCCTTCGAGATCGACTCCATCAAGCAGCGCTTGCGCGCAGTGGACGCCGGGCCACTGCTGGGGTCGTTCGACGAGGCCCTCTTTGACGCCCTGGCCGAGGATATAGACGAGGCGTGCGACTTGAGCGTCTTCCTCGTCAGAGACGATGATCGAGCGGTACCTTCTTGCCCAGAACTTCTCCCGCCAGTCATGGAGCCTGCCGACCTCGCGGGCGATGTTGCCAGCGACGAAGTCCATGAAGGCAGCGAGCTGCTGCGGCGAGTCCGGAGACAGGGCGAGGTGTGCGTGGTTGGAGAGCACTGCCAGGGCGTGGACCCGCATGGCGTACTTCTTCTGGGCACGACCGATGACACCGACGATGAGGTCATTGACGGCGGTGCTGGGGCGCAGCAAGAGCCGACCGTGGACGGTGCGCACGGTAACCTCGACCATCGTGCCTGGCGGTAAGAACCGCAGTGGTCTGGCCACGTCCTTACAGACGCAAAACGGGCGCGCGAGCTTGCAGGCGCGGAGGACGGAGCCCGCCCGGCGCACCGGCCCGCCCAGTCTCTGCGCTGAACCTCCGCTGCCTCCGAGCAGCGGCCCGGCGCTTCGCCTGCGGGCGACAGTGACTTCGAAGCCTGGCGCCGAATAGTCGTTGCAGCGGGCGCCACCCGGGCGTTTCCTTCGGCACCATCCTCTGGTCTGGCGTCGAGCGTCAGCACCTCCGCTCGGCATCGGTGCCCGGGCAGCGCCGCTGAACTTTGCCCTATTCGGCGCCAGGCGCGTCGGTGGCCTGCGAGCGTCGGTGACTTCAGCAGCACGCCGTGCCTTGGTGGCGTGGCGAGCGTCAGTGGTGACGGGGCAGGGCGGGCCCGTGCGCCCCCACCCTTCCGAGAACAAGGTCGGCACCCAGGCCGCTCGGACTCGCGCCGTTGACTCCTCTCGCACCGTCAGTTTCTTCGCGCCGACCTCTCTCTGCGTAGCGCTCGCCGCGGCCAGCGTGCCGCGGGTTTCTTTCAGAAGCGCCGGCGCCTTGCAGCGCACGTCGCCGCTGCGCGTCGCCGTGCTTGCAGCGGACGCCGGCGCGAAGAGACCGGAGCGTCTTCGGCCGCACTGCGTCCCCGGCGGCCGGGGCCGCAGCGCTGCTTGCCGTGGCGAGGGCGGAGCAGTGCGCGAGCGCCGTGCGCCGTCCCCTCGCGAGAGCGAGGCTACCGCCGTGCTCGCGGCCGTCAAGACTGCCCTCGCTGCGCTCGGCGCCGGCGCGGCTTTGCCGCGCCGGCGGTCTTGACGTCCGCTCCGCGCGGCGGTGAGGTGTCTTCGTGGGCGAGGGGAGGGAGCGCCTCCGGCGGGGGCTCCAGGAGAAAGCACCACGGCCCGGTGCGGGCCGTGGGTGGGGGTGGTCCTCAACGCAGCCGGGAACGCAATCGATTCTGGTCCTGGTGGCCGTGGAAGCAGGCGATGACAGAGACCAGGTCGCCGGCGACGAGGAAGTAGAGCAGGTACGGGAAGCGAGGCACGACGGCGCGGTGGGTGCGGTCGCGCACGATGGGATAGATGAGCGGATTGGCCGGCAGGTGGGCGAGGATTTGGTCGACGGCGGCGCGAAACTCGAGGCCGAGCCCCGGCCGTTTGCCCTCGTACCACTCCTCCGCCTCGAGGAGGTCGCGCTGGGCACGCGTCCGAATGCGGAGGCGGTAGATCAATCGCGGCGCTCGAGGCGGGCGCGCTCGAGGCGGGCGCGGACCTCTTCCCAGGAGCTACCCTCCTCAGGATCCACATCGAAGTCCGCGATGCGGCGATCGAGCTCCTCGATGTGCCAGTGCGGGACAGGCAAGCGGTCGACGTCGGCGTCGGCGGCGATGCTGTCCCACAGCGCCTCGACGAGCTCGAGGCGCTCCTCGAGCGGCAGCTTCTCGGCTTCTTCGAGCAAAGCGGCGGATCGCATGGGCTTCTCTCCTGCGCCGTGAGGTCAGCCGACGCTCATCCAACGTCTGGCGTTGTTCTTGACCAGGATGCTCTCGAGGATGCTCTTGACCACCCGCTTTTCCTCGGGGTCGAGCTGCTTGATGGCCTCGAACTGCAGCTTGAACTCTTCCTCGGGGCCGCGCTCGTCCTGATCGAAGACCAGGCTGTCGGAGGTGACTTGCAGGGCCAAGGCGAGGCGGCGCAGCACGTCGAGGGTTGGCTGTGCGGTGCCTGCTTCGTAGCGGCGCAGCTGGGTGACGTGAATGCCCACGGCATCGGCGAGAGCCTGTTGCGTGAGGGCCCGCTGCTTGCGCGTGGCGGTGAGTCGCTCGGGGAAGGCCATGGCGTCGAAGAGATCGCGAATCATGGTACCGGCTCCGGGATTGACGGTCGTCACGGAGATAGAGGATACTCCCTATTTGAGGAGAGAGATAGAGTCTTGACAGCTCTTCGAAGGGAGAAGGCTCTCCATGTTGATCGCCAAAGCGGACATCGACAGCATCAAGCGACGGCACGACCTCGCTGCCTTCATTGTCTCCTCGGGAGTGCCGCTGCGCCGAGTGGGCAAGTACCTGATGGGCCGCTGCCCATTCCACCCGGATGAGAAAACAGAGAGCTTCGTGGTCGATCCCAAGCGGCAAGTATGGAACTGCCTGGGTGGCTGCAGCAGCAACGGTGACGCCGGTGGCGGCAAGGGCAGCTCGGGCGGCGACCTCTTCGCCTTCGCGATGAAGGTGTGGGGAGTGGACTTCCGCGAGGCGTACGTGCGGCTGGGCGGCGAGGTGTCCGACGAGCTGCCGCCGCCGCGGCGGCGCGGTAGCGGCGGCAGGCTTGCTGCGGTCGGTCGGGCGCCGCGCACCGAGCTGCTCTCGGGTGTGGTCGACCGCTGGCACCAGGAGCTTTCCGAACGGCGCGAGGCGCAGGAGTACCTCGAGTCGCGAGGGCTGGTGACGCGCGCGCTGTGGCGCGCGTTTCGGTTGGGCTACTCGTCGGGGTCGCTCGTCGAGGTGGCGACCGAGGAGTCGCCGGCGCGCCAGCATCTGCTCGCGCTCGGCATCCTCGCCAAGGACGAGGAGCAGCGCGTCGTCGAGCGGATGGCGGGCCGCGTCGTCTTCCCGCTCTTCGCGCTCAACCAGCTGCCCGTCAACGTCTACGGCCGCGCGATCGCCGGTGACGTCGAGCCGCGGCACATGTACCTGCCGGGTCCTCGCCGCGGCCTCTTCAACTGGAACGCCGCCAGAAGAGCCGAGGAGATCGTGCTCGTCGAGTCGGTCATCGACTCGCTCTCGCTGGTCGAGGCCGGAGTCGGCCAGGCGATCGCGCTCTTCGGCGCCCACGGGGTTACCGAGGAGCACCGCGACTTGGTGCGCCGCTTCGGCGTGCGGCGGGTGGTGGTGGCGCTCGACGCCGACGAGACGGGGCACAAGGCGGCGCCGCAGGTGGCGGTGCACTTCGCCGACCTCGGCGCCCTTGTCGAAATCGTCGAGTGGCCCGAGGAGGATCCCAACGCGCTGCTCGTCCGCTACGGCCCTGAGAAGCTGCGGCAGATGGTCGAGGCGCTTCTGCGGCCGGCGTCGCGGCGCGAAGCGGTCGAGAGCCCGGACCCCGCCGTCAACGGCGCGCCAGGCGCTCATGGGGAAGTGGGTGAGTCGGCGGTGTCCGGAGCTTCTCCTTCCTTAACCGCCTCCGGCTCAGCGTCGGCTGCCGCAGCGCCGGCAAGCGGAGCCGGAGGCGGAGCGTTAAGGAAAGAAGCCAGGTCAGCCGGGCCGAGCTGCTGGGTGACGCAATCGAGCTCTTCCGTGGCGAGCGGCAGTGGCGCGTGGTGTGGCTTCCCGGTGCCTCGGCCGCGCACCTGCGCGCGACCGTGCGATTGCGGCTTTCCTCGGGGAGCTTCCTCGACGGGCTCGACCTTGTCTCCGCCAAGGCGCGCGAGAGCTACGCCAAGCGCGCGGCGCGCGTCGTGGTGGCGCTCTCGGGCACCACCGGCGACGAGGTGGCGGCCGATCTCGTGCGCGCCCTCGAAGCCGACCTGGTCGTCCTCGCCGAGCTAGGCGAAGAGCGGCGGGCGCTGCTC
The DNA here is from genome assembly GCA_963837455.1 of Thermoanaerobaculia bacterium. GTDB lineage: Bacteria > Acidobacteriota > Thermoanaerobaculia > Multivoradales > JAIOJS01 > DASYQD01. Next base: position 500,567 of record CAWINM010000002.1, read on the forward strand.
GAGCGAGGCAGCGGCGCGGTGGCGGCGATGAGCGAGGGCGAGCGGCAGGAAGCGCTCGCCCTCTTGCGCTCGAGAGACCTGCTCGCGCGCGTGGCGGCGGCGATCTCGGCCACGGGCTACGTGGGCGAGGACAGCAACAAGCTGCTCGGCTACCTGGTCGGCATCTCGCGCAAGCTCGACCGGCCGCTCTCGATGGTGATCCTCTCGCCCTCGGGCTCGGGTAAGTCGGGCCTCGCCGAGGCGATCGAGGCGCTCACTCCCGAGGAGGACTTCGTCTCGCTCTCCTCGCTCACGCCGCAGGCGCTCTACTACATGCCGCGCGACAAGCTGCGCCGAAAGCTTCTGCTGATCGAAGAACGGGCGGGCTCGGTCGACGCCGACTTCTCGATCCGGGCACTGCAGAGCAAGCAGAAGCTCTCGCGCGCCGTGCCGATCAAAGACCCGGCGACGGGGAAGATCGAAACGAGGATCTTCGAGATCCTCGGCCCCGCCGCCTTCCTCGAGACGACCACCGAGAGCCAGATCAACCCCGAGAACGCGACGCGCTGCTTCGAGGTCCACCTCGACGAGAGCGAGGAGCAGACGCGGCGGATCCAGGAGGCGCAGCGGCGGAGCAAGACCTATTTGGGCCTGCTCGAGCGGCCGGCGCGCGAGGCGACGATCCGCCTCCACCACGCCGCGCAGCGCCCCTGCGCCTGGTGCCGGTCGTGCTGCCCTTCGCCGAGGCGCTAGAGTTTCCGACCTCATGGCTGCGCACGCGGCGCGACCGCCTGCGCTTCCTGAACCTCATCGAGGCGATCGCCTTCCTCCACCAGCACCAGCGGCCGCTGCTCGGCAAGAGCGACGGGCGGCCGCTCGACGGCCGGCTCGCCGAGTTCTCCGAGACAGCGCTCTCCGCAGTGCTGGTGGCCGCCACACTCGAAGACTACGAGCTCGCCTTCTCCCTCGCCGGCGGTCTGCTCGGCGAGACGCTGCAGGATTGAAGAAGCCCGAGCGCGCCTTCCTCGAGGCGATCCGCCGCTACGTCGATTCGCAGGGCGGCGAGAGCGCTTTCTCGCGACGGCAGATCCGCGAGATCACCGGGCTGCCGCAGCGACGCGTGCGCGAGCTCTCGAGGCTCTGCTTGAGGTCGAGGACGTCGAGGCGGTGGGAGTCGGCCGCGGTGCCGGCGTGCGTTACCGCGTGGTCGCCTCTCTTGCGGAAGCGTCGACCATTCCGGGCCTGCTCGCCCCAGCCGGGCTGCGGAAAAAGCTACTTTCGCAGGGCGGCGAATGGGCGGAATGGCGAAGCTAGGTGCCGATTCGCAGAGCCGTGAAACCGCTCGCTCCAAGGCGAATGGGCGGATCGGCGAGGGGAGCTTGGAGCGCGAAGATCACCGTCACCGTCGCGCCGCCGGAGCCGGGCGATGAGCGAGGCGCAGACGGCCTTCCGCGCCGCTTCGACGCCTATCGCGAACGCTACCTCGGCAAGCTCCGCGGCCGCGGCTACTCGGCGGCCACGTGCAAGCGAGCGGCGAGCGTCCTCATCGATCTGCGGGCCTTCTTGCTCGCCGAGGCGCGACCGCAGCCCGAGACCCTAGGCGACGTCACCTCCGACCACGTCACCGCCTTCCGCGACCAGGAGCTGTCGCGCCCGAAGAAGACCGGCAAGCCCGGAGCTCTCTGCGCCACCACGATCGGGCCCATCATCGCCACCCTACATCAGATCTTCGGCTACCTCGCCGCCGAAGGAGTGGTGCTGCTCGACCCTGCCCGCGAGCTCGAGCGGCCCGGCGGCCGCAGCGGCTGCCGCGCGCCGTGCCCTCGGAGCACCAGGTGCGGCGCTTGCTGCTGCTGCCGAGTGGGGCACGCCGCTCGGCTTGCGCGATCGCGCTCTGCTCGAGCTGCTGTACTCGACGGGGCTGCGCAACGCCGAGGCCTGCGCGCTCGACCGCGGCGATCTCGACCTGGACTCTCGCCTCGTCCACGTGCGCTGCGGCAAGGGCGGCAAGGAGCGGCGCGTGCCGGTGGGCAAGCGCGCCTGCCGCGCGCTCGCTCGCTACCTGGACTCCGCATGGCAGGAGCTGCGGGCCAAGCGCTTCGAGCAGGTGCACGAGGCCGAGGTGCCGCTCTTTCTCTCGCGGCTCGGCACGCGCCTGCAGGAGCAGATGCTGCGCTGGCTGCTGCGGCGCGTCCGCGAGGAGGCGAAGCTTTCGACACCGGTGACGCCGCACTCGCTGCGCCATGCATGCGCCACCCATCTGCTCGCCGGCGGCGCCGACGTGCGCCAGATCCAGGTGCTGCTCGGTCACTCCTCGCTGCGCTCGACCGAGATCTACACGCGCGTCGAGACGGGCGACCTACGCCGCATGCTCGACCGTTTCCACCCGCACCAGCCGCAGCAAGCCCGCCCCAGTGAACCTGCTCGAGGCGGCGGCACCCTTCCTCGAAGAGCGACGGCGGCTCGGTCGCGCGCCCTCGTACGTCAAAGCTACGCGCCACGTGCTGGTGGGACTCGCCGCTCACCTCGAGCGTGCCGGTCGTCCGCTCGAGGTCGAAGCCGTCATCGAGCAGGACCTCTGGGACTTTCTCGACGGTGAGCTGGCCCGCGGGCTTGCTGAAACCACCATCCGCCTGCGAGCGGTGGCCTTGCGCGTCTTCTTCGCCCAGCTCTATCGACGCGGCGTCGTGCTGCGCGATCCGGCCGCCGGCTTGCATCTACGCGAGGCTCCACCTCGCATCGGCTTCGTGCCCTCGCCGTCTCAGGTGCGGGCACT
>CAWINM010000003.1:0-16355 GCA_963837455.1 Thermoanaerobaculia bacterium
GGCCCGCGAGGTCGACGTCGGCGATCTCGAGATTTCTCACCTCGCCGAGGCGGAGCCCGGAGCCGTAGAGAAGCTCGAGGATGGCGCGATCGCGCAGGCCGCGGTAGGTGTCCGTATCGCAGGCCTCGAGCAGGGTCTGCACCTCCCCGGCGAGGGGATGAAGCCGATGCTCCGTGGCCGCGCGCGCATCGTCAGGCTCGCCGCGGGGTCGAGCAGGATCGTGCCGCGCCGATGCAACCAGCGAAAGAAGACGCGCAGCGCCGTCGCCTTGATGTGCAGCGTCGCCGGCGCCAGACCGCGCTCGCTCTCGCTCCCGAGGTAGCCCCACAAGTCCTGCTCGGTCACCGCGTCGCAGGCGAGCGGCCGACCGTGGAGTTCGAGAGAGTGCGCGAGGCCCAGAAGCGCCACCCGGTTCATCTGGACGTAGGCCCGCGACCGCCCCAGGCGGCGGCGGTCTTCGAGGAAGCGCGCCGCGGCCGCGAGCAGTGTCACGCGCTGCTGCCCTCGCCGCCGGCCTTCTTGCGGCTGCGCGGATGGAAGCGGTCGAGCATCCGTTTGAGGTCGCCGGTCTCGACACGGGTATAGACCTCGGTCGATTGCAGCGAGCCGTGGCCGAGCAGGACCTGGATGTGCCGCACGTCGGCGCCGCCGCGCAGCAGGTGGGTGGCGCAGGCGTGGCGCAGCGAGTGGGGGGTGAGCGGCAGCGCGAGCTTGCCCGCCGCCCGGTAGCGTTCGAGCACCATGCGCAGCACGTCGGGCTGGAGGCGGGTGCCGAGGCGCGAGAGGAAGAGCGGCACCTCGACCTCGTGTGCTCCCCCGTAGCGCTTCTTGCGCACCTCGGACCAGACCGCCTCGAGGTAGCGCTCGAGCGCCCGCGTCGCCCGCTTGCCCACCGGCACGCGCCGCTCTTTGCCGCCCTTGCCGCGGCGTACGTGCACGGTGCGCGCCGTAAGGTCGAGGTCACCGCGATCGAGCGCGCAGGCTTCGGCGTTGCGCAGGCCGGTCGAGTACAGCAGCTCGAGCACGGCGCGGTCACGCAGGCCCAGGGGTGTGCCCTCAGCCGGCAGCGCCAGCAGCTGCCGCATCTGGCGCTCCGAGGGCACCGCCCGCGGCAGCGTCTGCGGCCGCCGCGGAGTCTCGAGCTCGCGCGCGGGGTCGACCAGCACCACCCCTTCGGCGGCGAGGTAGCCAAAGAAGCCGCGCAGCGTCGCCACCACCTTGCCGATGGTCGTGGACGAGAGCGCTCCACTCCGGCCGGTCTTCTTCGGCCGCGACAGCTCACCATCGCGGAAGGCGACGACGTGCTCGGCGGTGACGTCGCCGAGGCTCTGCGGTGTCGGCGCCGCCTCGGTGAGCAGGAAGGCGCGCAGGTCGCCGAGAATCGACGCCGCACGGTGGCACGTCGAGCCGGAGTAGCCGCGGCCACGGAGGCGGGCGAGGTAGCGCTCGGTGAAGGCGTCGAAGCGGCGAGCAAACGCCGTTTGCGCCTGGGCTTCTCGAGGCTCGCTCACGGCAGTTTTCCACCGCTGCGACGGTGACGGTGATTCTTCTCCTCCAAGCTTTCCCCGCCCATTCGCCCATTCGACCTTTTGCCTTGTGGCACAAGGCCAGAATGATGGGCACCCCCTTTTGCCCATTCCGCCCATTCCCCGCCTTGGGCGAGCAGCTTCTCCCGCAGCTCTTTGGGGGTGAGCAGGCCCGGAATGGTGGCCGGCTCGGAGGCGGGAGCGACGAGCCGGTAGCGCGTGCCGGCGCCGCGGGCCACCCCCACCGGCTCGACGTACTCGAGCTCGAGCAGGGCCTCGAAGAGCTCGCGCACCCGCCGCTGCGGCAGCCCCGTGGCCTCCCGCAGCTCGCGCCGCGAGAAGCCCTCTTTGCCTCCCTGCTCTTCGACGTGGCGGCGGATCGCCGCGAGGAAGGCGCGCTCGGGCTTCTTCAGATCCTGCAGGGTCTCGCCGAGCAGACCGCTGGCAAGCGAGAAAGCGAGCTCGTAGTCGACCACCGTGGCGGCGACGACGACCTCCCAGAGCTCCTCGTCGGGGACGTCTTCGAGCGGGTGACCGAGCGGGGAGAGGTCGCTCCTCTGCAGCAGCGGCCGCTGGTACTGGTGGAGGAAGGCGATCGCCTCGATGAGGTTCAAGAATCGCTCGTTGTCGCGTCGGGTACGCAGCCGGGCGGTGGGAAACTCCAGCGCCTCGGCGAAGGGGACGAGCACCCCGACCTGGCGCAAGAGCCGCTGCGCCGCGTGGTGCAGACGGATCGCCGCCACGCGCGCACCGCGCTCGAAGAGGCCGGCAGCCGTCTTGCGCCGCCGCTGCGCCTCCTGAATGCGCCGCGTCTGCTCCTCGCTCTCGTCGAGGTGGACCTCGAAGCAGCGCGTCGCGTTCTCGGGATTGATCTGGCTTTCGGTGGTCGTCTCCAGAAAGGCGGCCGGTCCGAGGATCTCGAAGATCCTGGTCTCGATCCTCCCCGTCGCCGGGTCCTTGATCGGCACCGCACGGGAGAGCTTGTGCTTGCTCTGCAGGGCGCGGATCGAGAAGTCGGCGTCGGCCGAGCCCGCTCGCTCTTCGATAAGCAGGAGCTTCCTCCGCAGCTTGTCGGGCGGCATGTAGTACAGCGCCTGCGGCGTGAGCGAGGAGAGCGAGACGAAGTCCTCCTCGGGAGTGAGCGTCTCGATCGCCTCGGCAAGCCCCGACTTGCCCGACCCCGAGGGCGAGAGGATCACCATCGACATCGGTCGCTCGAGCTTGCGCGAGATGCCCACCAGGTAGCCGAGCACCTTGTTGGAGTCCTCGCCCACGTAGCCCACGGCGGTGATGGCGGCGGCGACGCGCGCGAGCAAGTCGGGCGAGCGCAAGAGCGCGAGCGCCTCGCGGCGCAGCTCGTCGGGGATCGCCACCGTCGGCGCCTCGCCGCGGGAGAGCAGCGCGCGCCGCTCCTCGCCGAGCTCGGCGAGGGCCGCGAGGTCGGCCTCGAGCGCGCGCACCAGATCGGCGAGGACCTCCCCGCCGGCCGTGCCCGAGAGCGCCACCACCACCCGCGCCGCGCGCTTGGCGAAGCTCTCGCGCGCCTTCGCCGAGATCAGGTCCACCGCATCGAGGAAGCTCCCCGCGGACAGCCGCAGGCGCACGGTGGCCCGCAGGTGCGCCGCCGAGGTGCCGGGCAGCCACACGATCCGCCACAGCCGCTCTCCGCGCACGAGCTCGAGCGCGTCGCCGAGCAGCTCGGCGCGTGCTGGGCGAGCCTGCGCCGCATCTCCCTCCTCCGCTCGCCCCCCCCCTTCCCCTCCCATCCCGGCTTCTTTCCTTAACCGCTTCTGGCTCCGCCGCCGGCTCTGCTGCAGACACCGAGAGCAGCAGAGGCGGAAGCAGTTAAGGAAGGAGAAGCTCCGGACACCGCCGGCGGCCCACCCTCTCCCCCGCGGGGCTCGCTGCCCGCGCCGGCGGTGTCCGGACTCGTGCCGACGTCGCGCTGCTTGGCGGGGGCAAGCAGCGCTCCGACCATCTCGCGCAGCTTCTGCGGCCCATAGCGCACCAGCAGCGCGTTGGGATCCTCCTGCGGCCACTCGACGATCTCGACTTCGGCGCCGAGATCGCCAAAGCGCTCAGCGACCTGCGGCGCCGCCTGGTGGCCAGCGTCGTCGGCATCGAGCGCCACTACCACCCGCTTGACCCCGAAGCGCCGCACCAGGTCGCGGTGCTCCTCGGTGACGCCGCTCGCGCCGAACAGCGCGATCGCCTGGCCGACGCCGGCTTCGACCAGCGACAGTGCATCGATGACCGACTCGACGAGCACGATCTCTTCGGCACGACGGGCGGCGTTCCAGTTGAACAGGCCGCGGCGCGGGCCGGGCAGATACATGTGATGCGGCTCGAGAGCGGCAGAGATCGCCCGGCCGTAGACGTTGACGGGGAGCTGATTCAGCGCCAAGAGCGGGAAGACCACGCGGCCCGCCATCCGCTCGACGATGCGTTGCTCCTCGTCGCGCGCGAGCACACCGAGGGCGAGCAGGTGCTGCCGCGCGGGCGACTCTTCAGAAGCCACTTCGAGCAGCGAGCCCGTAGAGTGGCCGACGCGGAAGGCGCGCCACAGCGCGCGCGTCACCAGGCCACGCGATTCGAGGTACTCCTGCGCCGCGGAAGACTCCGACAGCTGCCGGTGCCAGTGCTCCACCGCGCCGGCGAGCACCTCCGTGCGCGGCGCCCGACCCACCGGCGCGAGACTGCCGCCCTTACCGCGCCGCCGCGGCGGCGGCAGCTCGTCCTTGACCTCGCCGCCCAGCCGCGCGTACGCCTCGCGAAAGTCCACCCCCCACGCCTTCATCGCGAAGGCGAACAGATCGCCACCCGAGGAGCCCTTGCCGCGGCCGCCGTTGCCATTGGCGCGGCAGCCCCCGAGGCAGTTCCACTGCTGGCTCTTGGGGTCGACGACCAGAGACTGCGTCTTCTCGTCCGGGTGGAAGGGGCACCTCCCCATCAGGTACTTGCCCACCCGCCGCAGCTCGACGCCCGAGGAGGCGACGAAGGCGGCTAGGTCGTGCCGCCGCTTGAGCGCATCGATGTCCGCTTTGGCGATCAGCATCGGCCCCCTCCCGCCAGCCAAACCCCGTCAAGAGGCATATTGTCTCTTAACAAGAGAGACTATATACTCTCTCCGGGAAGAGCACAAGGAGGTGGTCTTACGATGATTCGCGATGCTCTTCGACGCCAGGCCTTCCCCGGCCGTCTCGCCGCTCTACGCAAAGAGCGAGGGCTCACGCAACAAGCCCTGGCCGATGCCGTTGGCGTCCACGTCACGCAGCTGCGGCGCTACGAAGCAGGCACCTCCCAGCCCACTCTCGACGCGCTGCGCAGCTCGTCTTTGCGCTGCAAGTCAGCTCAGAGAGCCTGGTCTTCGATCAGGACGAGGGCGGCCCAAGGAAGAGTCGAGCTGCAGTTCGTGGCCATCGAGCAGCTCGAGCCAGAGGAAAATCGAGTCGTCAAGAGCGTGCTCGATAGCCTGCTGCTCAAGAACAACGCCAGACGTGGATCAGCGTCGCTGACCTCACGGCGCAGGAGAGAAGCCCATGCGATCCGCCGCTTTGCTCGAAAAAGCCGAGAAGCTGCCGCTCGAGGAGCGCCTCAGCTCGTCGAGCGCTGCGGGGCAGCATCGCCGCCGACGCCGACGTCGACCGCTTGCCTGTCCCGCACTGGCACATCGAGGAGCTGATCGCCGCATCGCGGACTTCGAGTGGATCCTGAGGAGGGTAGCTCCTGGGAAGAGGTCCGCGCCCGCCTCGAGCGCGCCCGCCTCGAGCGCCGCGATTGATCTACCGCCTCCGCATTCGGACGCGTGCCTAGCGCGACTTCCTCAGCGGAGGAGTGGTACAAGGGCAAACGGCCGGGGCTCGGCCTCGAGTTTCGCGCCGCCGTCGACCAAATCCTCGCCCACCTGCCGGCCAATCCGGTGATCTACCATCGTGCGCGATCGCACCAACCGCGCCGTCATGCCTCGCTTCCGTACCTGCTCTACTTCCTCGTCGCCAGCGACCTGGTCTCTGTCATCGCCTGCTTCCACGGCCTCCAGGACCAGAATCGATAGCGTTCCCGGCTGCGTTGAGGACCACCCCCACCCACGGCCCGCACCGGGCCGTGGTGCTTTCTCCTGGAGCCCCCGCCGGAGGCGCTCCCTCCCCTCGCCCACGAAGACACCTCACCGCCGCGCGGAGCGGACATCAAGACCGCCGGCGCGGCAAAGCCGCGCCGGCGCCGAGCGCAGCGAGGGCAGTCTTGACGGCCGCGAGCACGGCGGTAGCCTCGCTCTCGCGAGGGGACGGCGCACGGCGCTCGCGCACTGCTCCGCCCTCGCCACGGCAAGCAGCGCTGCGGCCCCGGCCGCCGGGGACGCAGTGCGGCCGAAGACGCTCCGGTCTCTTCGCGCCGGCGTCCGCTGCAAGCACGGCGACGCGCAGCGGCGACGTGCGCTGCAAGGCGCCGGCGCTTCTGAAAGAAACCCGCGGCACGCTGGCCGCGGCGAGCGCTACGCAGAGAGAGGTCGGCGCGAAGAAACTGACGGTGCGAGAGGAGTCAACGGCGCGAGTCCGAGCGGCCTGGGTGCCGACCTTGTTCTCGGAAGGGTGGGGGCGCACGGGCCCGCCCTGCCCCGTCACCACTGACGCTCGCCACGCCACCAAGGCACGGCGTGCTGCTGAAGTCACCGACGCTCGCAGGCCACCGACGCGCCTGGCGCCGAATAGGGCAAAGTTCAGCGGCGCTGCCCGGGCACCGATGCCGAGCGGAGGTGCTGACGCTCGACGCCAGACCAGAGGATGGTGCCGAAGGAAACGCCCGGGTGGCGCCCGCTGCAACGACTATTCGGCGCCAGGCTTCGAAGTCACTGTCGCCCGCAGGCGAAGCGCCGGGCCGCTGCTCGGAGGCAGCGGAGGTTCAGCGCAGAGACTGGGCGGGCCGGTGCGCCGGGCGGGCTCCGTCCTCCGCGCCTGCAAGCTCGCGCGCCCGTTTTGCGTCTGTAAGGACGTGGCCAGACCACTGCGGTTCTTACCGCCAGGCACGATGGTCGAGGTTACCGTGCGCACCGTCCACGGTCGGCTCTTGCTGCGCCCCAGCACCGCCGTCAATGACCTCATCGTCGGTGTCATCGGTCGTGCCCAGAAGAAGTACGCCATGCGGGTCCACGCCCTGGCAGTGCTCTCCAACCACGCACACCTCGCCCTGTCTCCGGACTCGCCGCAGCAGCTCGCTGCCTTCATGGACTTCGTCGCTGGCAACATCGCCCGCGAGGTCGGCAGGCTCCATGACTGGCGGGAGAAGTTCTGGGCAAGAAGGTACCGCTCGATCATCGTCTCTGACGAGGAAGACGCTCAAGTCGCACGCCTCGTCTATATCCTCGGCCAGGGCGTCAAAGAGGGCCTCGTCGAACGACCCCAGCAGTGGCCCGGCGTCCACTGCGCGCAAGCGCTGCTTGATGGAGTCGATCTCGAAGGCACCTGGTTCGATCGCACTGCCCAGTACGAGGCCCGCCGCAGGAGAGACGACAAGACCGCCGCTGACTTCGCCACCGCCGAACGAGTCGTCTTCACGCCCCTTCCCTGCTGGGCCGCTCTCGAGCCTGCCGCCTACCAACAGCGCGTTGCCGCGCTGGTTGACCGCATCATCGAAGACGGCCGCCGCCAGCGCGATGGCAGGCCCGTGCTCGGTAGGAAGGCCATCGCCAGCCAGCACCCCCACGACAAGCCCATCCACTGCGATCGCTCACCGGCGCCGCTGGTGCACGCCGCCAGCAGGGAGATCCGCATCATGCTCCGTGTCGCGTACTGGCAGTTCGTCGCCGCCTTCCGCGAGGCCGCTCACCGCCTGCGCCACGGCGATCGGCTCGTCCGCTTCCCCACCGGAGCCTTCCCACCCCCGCTGCCCTGCCTCGTCCCCACCGGCTGACGCCCCTCCAGCTGCCTCGCTCTCAGACCAACCACCAACTCGCCGGCGACGCCGGCAACGAAGAGGTCTGTCCGCTCATCGCCGCGGCGGCCGACAATGGCTCGCTCGGGACCACAGAACCACACTCGGCTGCCGACTGCTCACCATCACCGGACCCAGCCGCGGCCTACCACTACCCATCAGCGACCCACCGCGGCTCTCCGCTCGCCGTGATTCTCGATCTCTCTCACGAAGAGGGTGGCACCTCTCTTTGGGGCACCTCTCTTTGGGGCCGTGGCCTACCACTACCCATCAGCGACCCACCGCGGCTCTCCGCTCGCCGTGATTCTCGATCTCTCTCACGAAGAGGGTGGCACCTCTCTTTGGTGCCTCTCCTAGACTTCGGGTGGGTCAACAACCGCTTCCGAATCCTCCGAAGTGCTTGTATCTGAGCCGGTTAGGCGGAGCGTCGTGGCCCCCGAATCCTGCGCGCCCTTCGTGAGCGGCCTGTGGGGGCGCGCTCGACGGCCGCTCTCGCTGGTAGAGCCGCCCATGCCCTTGCGCCGCAAGGGCCCGTGCAGCACGGCCCCGTTCAACTCCTTGCACGGTCTCGCCCCTCGCCGCCGGGCCTGTGGGAGGGGCGGAAGTCCTTGGGCGGCCGGCGGTTGGGGACTTCCGCGCCTTCCATAGGCCGTTCCCCAGCTACCCACCCGAAGTTGAGGAGAGCCTCTTTGGTGGGGCCATCGTGCCCCGCTCCCCCTCGCGGGCTGGTTTCTACCTCGGTGCTCAGCGGCGTCAAGCCACACCCACCCAAGGACCCCCAGCTTGACACCGCCTCCGCGCCGAGGTTCGGCAGTGTTGCGGGCGAGGGGGAGCGGAATGGGGGCTCCAGGAAACGGAATCCCCCAGCCAGAGAGGAGCCGGAAGCCCTCGGCGGCCGGCTCAGCTTTTCCTGGAGCCCCCGCCGGAGGCGCTCTTCCCCTCGCCCACAGATAGACCACAGCGCCGCGCGCAGGCGGGGTCAAGGCCGGCGGCGCGGCGTCTTCGCCGCGTCGACGCCGGAGCCTCGCCGCGCGGCGCGGCGCGGCGCAGGGAAGCCTTGACGCCGACGAGCACGGCGCTAGCCTCCACCGGCGAGGGGAAGGACGCCGGCCAACGCTGCAACGAGCTGGCTCGGCCCTCCGGCTCTGCTCTGGGTTCTGCTCCGGCTTCCGGGCTCCGGTCTCCGCGGAGCGCCGCGGTGGCGGCGCGCGGAAAGGAGCGACGCTTCGGCGCGACCCGCGCGGCGGCGACGTGGTGCGGCCGGGGGCTACACCGTCGCGGGACGGCACTCACGTTGCGGTGGGCTCTGGTCTGGGGTGGTGGGCGGGTCTTCTCCGCGCCGGGGCTGCAGCGCGAGCACGGCGACGCGGAGGTCCTCCGCAGCGGCGCCGCGCGCAGCAAGCGGAAGACCCGGCGCGTTCCGGCGCACACCCAGCACCACGCTATCGGCGGGAGGGGGTTCGTGGGAGGGGGAGCCGACTGGGTGGTGGCCGCTTTTCTGAGGGGCGGGAGCCCACGGGCCCGCCTGCCCCAGCTACCACCGCCGGCCGAGACGGCACCAAGGCCCGGCGGTGGTCAGCGAAGCCACCGCCGATCGAAGGGCGATACGGTCCTGTCCGCCGAACGGGCCGCGGCGTTAAGCGGCGGCACCCGGCCGAGCTGGCGGGCGGAGGCGAAGACGGTCGACGCCAGAGCGCGAGGCCGGTGGTTGGATCGACCGGGTGGCGTCCGTTTCAACGCCATGTTCGGCGGCAGGCGTCGAAGCCACTGACGGTCGAAGGGCACCCGCCGGGCCGTGCCCCAGCCGGTACTGGCGCCCAGTGAAGCCACCAGGCGGGCCGGTGGGCAGGGCGGGATCTCCGGCACCTGCCCCGGGACCGGCACCTAACCTAACCTAACCGCCCTCACGCTCCAGAAGCACCGTCCCATCTGCGGCCAAAATCGCCCACCCATTGAACACGACTCCGTGCATCAGATCCGCGATCTCGGCTACTAGCTGCTCTGAAGCCTCGTCGAACCCCGGATCGGCTACGCATCCAATCGCCGCAGTGGCGCCCCCGATCCGCGAGAGAGTTCGCTTCTTGACAACCTCCGACGGTGACGATCCGTTTCGAAAATGGTTAAACATCGAGAGAAGCAGCACCGAGAACTCGTCTCCAGGCTCCCCTTCCTCCATCCGATTCAAAGTGAGCGTTACATCGCCAAGAGCGACGGCAAGGCGTTCCCAGCGCGCCTCTGATCCAACCACTCCCACTGGCGATTGCGCCTTCTGTCGCACGCATTCGAGTAGGTCACCAGGAGACTCGCGGGAACCCAGTATCGTGCACGCTTGACTCATGAAGTCCTACCTTGGTCTGCCCCCACTCCTTGCCCTTCCGCCAGTGTGGCCTGTTCCTGCGTGTTCCGCCCTATCCACTGCCTGCAATGTAACGGTGTCCTCATGGTGGTGCCAGGTGTAACCGGGGATCCGCGCCTCCCCTGCATCAATCGCAGCCAGCTGCTCAGCAGTGAAGCGGCTTCGATTCTCGGGAACTTCTCGTAGCGCCGCTGCGAGCGCTGAAGTGGCCGCTTTGAACTGTTGTTCATCTGTCACCTTGGGACCTTGAAGATTCGCCGGGAAGCTCGAAGTTGAACGCCGATTCGAACACCGGAAATCCTCTCTCATTGAACGGAATGCCAGTCTTCGGATGGCTTTGGCCGGCGAGCTTCAATCTCCCTACAGCTCCCTCGGGGGTCATCGGCGACGGCGCCCCGAGCGTCTGGCCAAACAACGCCTCACCGGGCCCCTCCGCGTCCCCTGCAACGGAAAGCGTCTTCTCCAATCCGATGAGGTCCGTCTGTTCATACTCAAGGAACGGCTCCTCTTCTCCAAGAGCTGAGAACTCCCCTTCAACGCCCTCTGCCATCATGCCCTCGGCCATGGGCATGAAGATCACCGGCGCTGCCATGGCCCGGCCCTCTGGAGTGCCGACCGTGTTCAGGAACGGATAGACGACGTGCTTCTTGAGATACGCCTCACTGAACGGCACCTCCGATGGCGGCCTGGTCTGCAGATCGGCCACGTATCGAAGCCAAAGGTTGAGGAGGTCGAATTCGATCCCCGGAAGCTCGCCGCTCGGATCGGTCCGCATATTGGGTTGCCAGCCGACGAAGGCATAGATGTTGGGGCTATCGACAGCGCCGGCAGGGTCTTCCGAGAGCCAGCTAGCGTTCCTAGCGTCGTACCACCGTGCTCGGGCGGACTCGTTAGTACGCGCCGCCCCAGCAAAGAGACGGAAACCCTTCTCCGGCGGAGGGTTGGCTAGCTGCCGCAGGTCGAGAGAGAGGCTGAAGTGGACGGGTGGCGAATCGACGAGTAGCGGGCGTTCGGCGAGCTGCTGGAGCTCGACGTCGACAGCCGCCGATCGCAGTGCCGCGAGGACCGCTGACTGTTGCGCCGAGGCCGTTGACCGCGACGGCGTCAGACACAGCCGCTCAGCGGGGCACACGGCCACGACGTCGCGCAGCGAGAAGCCGCGCTCGCCGGAGGAAGAGTCGGAGGCAGCTAAGGAAGGAGGCTTTAGAGAGAGCTGCTTGTCTGTCGACTTCAGCATTTCGTCGGAAGCCCTTGCGTCACGGGCGATCGCCAGCAGCTCGCCGGCGACGTCATCGACGAGCCCGGGCCTGTTGCGCGGCTCGAGCAGGCGGCTCGCGCTGGCCGGCGAGCCGAAGAGGCCAGCGAGCGCGAAGACGACGAGCGCGGAGCCGAAGCGTCGCAGCACTGCAACGATCCTACAGCCGCTCAGCTCGGCTCGGACTCTCCCCGTTCGGATGGATGAGCCCGCTCGATGGCTCGCCGCAGACCCTCGACACCGAGCGCGAGGTAGCGCTGGGTCGTCTCGCTCGAAGCGTGGCCGAGCAGCTTCTGGATGTGCCGCACGCTGGCGCCGCGCTCGAGCAGGTGCACGGCGCAGGCGTGGCGCAGCCGATGGGGCGAAAGACTCAGCGGCAAGCCCGCCTCGACGAGCAGCGAGCGCAGCGCGCGATGGCGCCAGCTGGTCGGATCGAAGCGGCCGCCGGTGTTCGGGGAGGCAAAGAGCGCGGGCAGCTGCGAGGGCGGCCGCGCGTGCTGCAGGTAGCGCCGCAGCGCATCGGTGGCCGCCTCGGTGAGCGGCACGGCGCGATCCTTCCTTCCCTTCGCGTTCAGAATCAGCGCCGTGCGGCCCGCCAGGTCGACGTGTGCGACATCGAGATTCTTGACCTCACCCAGCCGCAGGCCCGATCCGTAGAGAAGCTCGAGGATGGCGCGGTCGCGCATCCCGCGGTAGGTGTCCACGTCGCACGCATCAAGAAGTGCCCGCACCTGAGACGGCGAGGGCACGAAGCCGATGCGAGGTGGAGCCTCGCGTAGATGCAAGCCGGCGGCCGGATCGCGCAGCACGACGCCGCGTCGATAGAGCTGGGCGAAGAAGACGCGCAAGGCCACCGCTCGCAGGCGGATGGTGGTTTCAGCAAGCCCGCGGGCCAGCTCACCGTCGAGAAAGTCCCAGAGGTCCTGCTCGATGACGGCTTCGACCTCGAGCGGACGACCGGCACGCTCGAGGTGAGCGGCGAGTCCCACCAGCACGTGGCGCGTAGCTTTGACGTACGAGGGCGCGCGACCGAGCCGCCGTCGCTCTTCGAGGAAGGGTGCCGCTGCCTCGAGCAGGTTCACTGGGCGGGCTTGCTGCGGCTGCGTGGGTGGAAACGGTCGAGCATGCGGCGTAGGTCGCCCGTCTCGACGCGCGTGTAGATCTCGGTCGAGCGCAGCGAGGAGTGACCGAGCAGCACCTGGATCTGGCGCACGTCGGCGCCGCCGGCGAGCAGATGGGTGGCGCATGCATGGCGCAGCGAGTGCGGCGTCACCGGTGTCGAAAGCTTCGCCTCCTCGCGGACGCGCCGCAGCAGCCAGCGCAGCATCTGCTCCTGCAGGCGCGTGCCGAGCCGCGAGAGAAAGAGCGGCACCTCGGCCTCGTGCACCTGGTCGTAGCGCTTGGCCCGCAGCTCCTGCCATGCGGAGTCCAGGTAGCGAGCGAGCGCGCGGCAGGCGCGCTTGCCCACCGGCACGCGCCGCTCCTTGCCGCCCTTGCCGCAGCGCACGTGGACGAGGCGAGAGTCCAGGTCGAGATCGCCGCGGTCGAGCGCGCAGGCCTCGGCGTTGCGCAGCCCCGTCGAGTACAGCAGCTCGAGCAGAGCGCGATCGCGCAAGCCGAGCGGCGTGCCCTCACTCGGCAGCAGCAGCAAGCGCCGCACCTGGCGCTCCGAGGGCACGGCGCGCGGCAGCCGCTGCGGCCGCCTGGGCCGCTCGAGCTCGCGGGCAGGGTCGAGCAGCACCACTCCTTCGGCGGCGAGGTAGCCGAAGAATCCACGTAGGGTGGCGATGATGTGCCCGATCGTGGTGGCGCAGAGAGCCCGGGCTTGCCGGTCTTCTTCGGGCGCGACAGCTCCTGGTCGCGGAAGGCGGTGACGTGGTCGGAGGTGACGTCGCCTAGGGTCTCGGGCTGCGGTCGCGCCTCGGCGAGCAAGAAGGCCCGCAGATCGATGAGGATGCTCGCCGCTCGCTTGCACGTGGCCGCCGAGTAGCCGCGGCCGCGGAGCTTGCTGAGGTAGCGTTCGCGATAGGCGTCGAAGCGGCGCGCGAAGGCCGTCTGCGCCTCGCTCATCGCCCGGCTCCGGCGGCGCGACGGTGACGGTGATCTTCGCGCTCCAAGCTCCCCTCGCCCATCCGCCCATTCGCCTTGGAGCGAGCGGTTCCACGGCTCTGCGAATCGGCACCTAGCTTCGCCCATTCCGCCCATTCGCCGCCCTGCGAAAGTAGCTTTTTCCGCAGCTCGGCTGGGGCGAGCAGGCCCGGAATGGTCGACGCTTCCGCAAGAGAGGCGACCACGCGGTAACGCACGCCGGCGCCGCGGCCGACTCCCACCGCCTCGACGTACTCGAGCTCGAGCAGAGCCTCGAAGAGCTCGCGCACGCGTCGCTGCGGCAGCCCGGTGATCTCGCGGATCTGCCGTCGCGAGAAGGCGCTCTCGCCGCCCTGCGAATCGACGTAGCGGCGGATCGCCTCGAGGAAGGCGCGCTCGGGCTTCTTCAAATCCTGCAGCGTCTCGCCGAGCAAACCACCGGCGAGGGCGAAGGCGAGCTCGTAGTCTTCGAGTGTGGCGGCCACCAGCACTGCGGAGAGCTCCTCGTCGGAGAGCTCGGCGAGCGGGCCGTCGAGCGGCCGCCCGTCGCTCTTGCCGAGCAGCGGCCGCTGGTGCTGGTGGAGGAAGGCGATCGCCTCGATGAGGTTCAGGAAGCGCAGGTGGTCGCGCCGCGTGCGCAGCCATGAGGTCGGAAACTCTAGTGCCTCGGCGAAGGGCAGCACGACCGGCACCAGGCGCAGGAGGCGCTGCGCGGCGTGGTGGAGGCGGATCGTCGCCTCGCGCGCCGGCCGCTCGAGCAGGCCCAAATAGGTCTTGCTCCGCCGCTGCGCCTCCTGGATCCGCCGCGCCTGCTCCTCGCTCTCGTCGAGGTGGACCTCAAAGCAGCGCGTCGCGTTCTCGGGGTTGATCTGGCTCTCGGTGGTCGTCTCGAGGAAGGCGGCGGGGCCGAGGATCTCGAAGATCCTCGTTTCGATCTTCCCCGTCGCCGGGTCTTTGATCGGCACGGCGCGCGAGAGCTTCTGCTTGCTCTGCAGTGCCCGGATCGAGAAGTCGGCGTCGACCGAGCCCGCCCGTTCTTCGATCAGCAGAAACTTTCGGCGCAGCTTGTCGCGCGGCATGTAGTAGAGCGCCTGCGGCGTGAGCGAGGAGAGCGAGACGAAGTCCTCCTCGGGAGTGAGCGCCTCGATCGCCTCGGCGAGGCCCGACTTACCCGAGCCCGAGGGCGAGAGGATCACCATCGAGAGCGGCCGGTCGAGCTTGCGCGAGATGCCGACCAGGTAGCCGAGCAGCTTGTTGCTGTCCTCGCCCACGTAGCCCGTGGCCGAGATCGCCGCCGCCACGCGCGCGAGCAGGTCTCTCGAGCGCAAGAGGGCGAGCGCTTCCTGCCGCTCGCCCTCGCTCATCGCCGCCACCGCGCCGCTGCCTCGCTCGAGCAGCGCCCGCCGCTCTTCGCCTAGCTCGGCGAGGACGACCAGGTCGGCTTCGAGGGCGCGCACGAGATCGGCCGCCACCTCGTCGCCGGTGGTGCCCGAGAGCGCCACCAGACGCGCGCCGCGCGCTTGGCGTAGCTCTCGCGCGCCTTGGCGGAGACAAGGTCGAGCCCGTCGAGGAAGCTCCCCGAGGAAAGCCGCAATCGCACGGTCGCGCGCAGGTGCGCGGCCGAGGCACCGGGAAGCCACACCACGCGCCACTGCCGCTCGCCACGGAAGAACTCGATTGCGTCACCCAGCAGCTCGGCCCGGCTGACCTGGCTTCTTTTTAACCGCTCCGCCTCCGGCTCCGCTTGCCGGCGCTGCGGCAGCCGACGCTGAGCCCGAGGCGGTTAAGGAAGGAGAAGCTCCGGACACCGCCGACTCACCCACTTCCCCATGAGCGCCTGGCGCGCCGTTGACGGCGGGGTCCGGGCTCTCGACCGCTTCGCGCCGCGACGCCGGCCGCAGAAGCGCCTCGACCATCTGCCGCAGCTTCTCAGGGCCGTAGCGGACGAGCAGCGCGTTGGGATCCTCCTCGGGCCACTCGACGATTTCGACAAGGGCGCCGAGGTCGGCGAAGTGCACCGCCACCTGCGGCGCCGCCTTGTGCCCCGTCTTGTCGGCGTCGAGCGCCACCACCACCCGCCGCACGCCGAAGGCGCACCAGTCGCGGTGCTCCTCGGTAACCCCGTGGGCGCCGAAGAGCGCGATCGCCTGGCCGACTCCGGCCTCGACCAGCGAGAGCGAGTCGATGACCGACTCGACGAGCACGATCTCCTCGGCTCTTCTGGCGGCGTTCCAGTTGAAGAGGCCGCGGGCGAGGACCCCGGCAGGTACATGTGCCGCGGCTCGACGTCACCGGCGATCGCGCGGCCGTAGACGTTGACGGGCAGCTGGTTGAGCGCGAAGAGCGGGAAGACGACGCGGCCCGCCATCCGCTCGACGACGCGCTGCTCCTCGTCCTTGGCGAGGATGCCGAGCGCGAGCAGATGCTGGCGCGCCGGCGACTCCTCGGTCGCCACCTCGACGAGCGACCCCGACGAGTAGCCCAACCGAAACGCGCGCCACAGCGCGCGCGTCACCAGCCCTCGCGACTCGAGGTACTCCTGCGCCTCGCGCCGTTCGGAAAGCTCCTGGTGCCAGCGGTCGACCACACCCGAGAGCAGCTCGGTGCGCGGCGCCCGACCGACCGCAGCAAGCCTGCCGCCGCTACCGCGCCGCCGCGGCGGCGGCAGCTCGTCGGACACCTCGCCGCCCAGCCGCACGTACGCCTCGCGGAAGTCCACTCCCCACACCTTCATCGCGAAGGCGAAGAGGTCGCCGCCCGAAAGCCGCCCTTGCCGCCACCGGCGTCACCGTTGCTGCTGCAGCCACCCAGGCAGTTCCATACTTGCCGCTTGGGATCGACCACGAAGCTCTCTGTTTTCTCATCCGGGTGGAATGGGCAGCGGCCCATCAGGTACTTGCCCACTCGGCGCAGCGACTGTGAGGAGACAATGAAGGCAGCGAGGCCGCGCCTTTGCTCTGACGCTCGCCGATGTCCGCTTTGGCGATCGAACATGGAGAGCCTTCTCCCTTCGAAGAGCTGTCAAGACTCAATCTCTCTCCTCAAATAGGGAGTATCCTCTATCTCCGTGACGACCGTCAATCCCGGAGCCGGTACCATGATTCGCGATCTCTTCGACGCCATGGCCTTCCCCGAGCGACTCACCGCCACGCGCAAGCAGCGGGCCCTCACGCAACAGGCTCTCGCCGATGCCGTGGGCATT
>CAWINM010000004.1:0-15210 GCA_963837455.1 Thermoanaerobaculia bacterium
GGTCGAACTTCATCAGCGTCACCGAGAAGCCGCGCGACTCCAGGATGGCGCCCACCGAGGCGGCGGCGACACCCTTGCCGAGGGAGGAGACCACGCCACCGGTGATGAAGATGTACTTGGTCGCCATACGCTGCTCGTACCTCCTCGAGGTTGGCGGCCGGCGACCGCGGGCGTCGGCGAGCGAGAACGCCGATTCCCCCGCGCGGTCACAGACCATTCGCCCGGCACCGGGCCGGGGGGGAATCGCACGTTCTGGCGGAGCCCGACGCCTATTGTACCCGCCGTCGGCTCCCTTTGGCGCCGGGCCGCGTCAGCTCGCGGGTACGGCGGTCAGGCGGGCGGGCGCCAGCCGACGCCTGGCGCGGCGGGGGTCATCAGGGCAGGTGCTGGGACCACGCCGACAGGGTGCCGCTCTCGAAGCCGTCGCCGAGGAGCACCGAGAGATCGTCGTCGGTGATGGTGAGCGTCGCCGTCGCTGGCGAGCCGAGGGTGGCGCCGCCGCCCGGAGAGGAGAGCGTAAGGTGCACCGTCTCGTTGTTCTCGTCGGTGAGGTCGTCGAAGATGGGCACTTGGATGGTCGCGGTGGTCTGGTTGGCGTTGAAGATGAAGGTGGTCGAGGTCGCCTGGTAGTCGTCGCCGGCGGTCGCCGTGCCGTTGGAGGTCGCGAAGTGCACGCTGGCGCCGCTGGCGGCGCCGCCGACGCGATCGACCTGGATGGTGGCGCTGCCGGCTCCCTCGCCGGCGGTGAACGCGGTTTGATGGAGCTGGAAGGCGCCGCCGACGTCGTCGTCGTGGATGGTGATCGTCACCGTGCTCGGGGTGCCCACCGCCGTGCCGGGGGTGGGGTTGGAGAGCTCGAGCACGATCGTCTCGTCGCCTTCGGCACGGGTGTCGGGAAGGACGTCGAAGGAGATCACCTTGACGCTGCTGTTGCCGGCGGGCCAGGTGCGGGTGCCGGGCGTGAAGGTGAAGTCGACCCCCGGGGTCGCGGTGCCGCCGAGGAGCGAGTAGTCGACGCTGGCCGCGACGAGGGCGCTGTCGGTGCGGGTGAGGATCGCGAAGTGCGTGGTGGCCGTCGTGGGCTCGTCAACGCTGATCGTGGCGGAGCTGAACTGCACCGTGCCGAAGGCACCGATCGACCGCCGCATGCCGTAGAGCACGGTTACGTTGCCGTCGCCGACGAACACCGACTGCTCGCCGGGCGCGCCGATCACCAGGTCGGCGACGCCGTTGCCGTCGAAGTCCCCGGCGGCGAGAGCGGTGCCGAAGTCGCCGTTCGTCTGCGGTGGCGACCCCGGCATCCCCGCCGGGAAGCCCTCGTCGAAGGTCTGCTGAGTGCCGTTGGCGGTCAGACCGGCTCCGGTGTGCCCGTAAATCACGCCCACGGCGCCGGCGAGGCCGTGGCCGCTCTCCCCGTCGTGGGGGGCGCCGATCGCCAGGTCGTCGATGCCGTCGCCGTCGAAGTCGCCGGCGGCGAGGCTCGAGCCGAACAGGTCGAGACTCTCCGCTCCCTCGTTGGGAAGGAAGGCGTCCTGGGTGAAGCTCTGATCGCCGCTGGCGGTGATGTTGTCGAGGCTGGTGCCATCGCTGTAGAGCACGCTGACGGCACCGGCGGCGGTCTCGCTGGTCGCCTCGAGGGTCTCGCCCGGCGCGCCGATGGCGACGTCCTGCTTGCCGTCCCCGTTGAAGTCGCCGGTCGCCAGAGCGCTGCCGAAGTTGTCGCCCTCCTCGGCGACTCCCAGGACTCCCGGCGTGTCCTGCGACCAGCAGCCCTCCGCGCCGTCGAAGTGGACGACGCCGACGAAGTCCCTGCCGAGGAAGCTCTCGCCGGGCACCCCGATCACCCACTCGCCGCCGCTCTGGCGGCGGCGGAAGGCGACGGCGGAGCCGAAGGCGTCGAACGCCTCGGTCTCGAAAGGATTGCCGTCGCAGGAGCTGTTCTGGTGCACTTCGTCCATGGCGGTCAGCGGGACTCCCGCCGAGCTGGAGAGGATCTCGACCACCCCGGCGTCGGTGTCGAAGAGCCCCGCGGTCTCGAACGGCACCCCCACGGCCAGCCAGTCGAACCCCAAGCCGCCCTGGAAGCCGGCGGCGAGCGAGGATCCGAACCCGTCGTTGGTCTCGGCGCTCTCGGGCGAGGGCAGGGTGTTCTGGCTGAAGAACCTGCTGCCCGTCGTGGTGAGGCCGCTGCCGGCGGAGCCGAAGAGCAACTCCACCGCCCCGGCGTCGCTGACGTCGCCGATGTCCTCCCCGGGGATGCCGATGGCGAGGTCGTCGATGCCGTCGTGGTTGAAGTCGCCGGTGGCGAGCGCTCTGCCGAAGTGGTCCTGGTCCTCGGGGCTACCCGACAAGCCGGGCGTGTCCTGGTCGAAGGTCATGTCTCCGCTGAGCGCCAGGCCCCCGCGCGATCCGTGGTAGACATGGACCGAGCCAGCGCCCGGGTGACCGTTCACGCTTTCGAAGGGCGAACCCACGGCGAGATCGGCGAAGCCGTCGTCGTCGAAGTCGCCGGTGGCGACGGCGCTGCCCATGTTGGTGTGGCTCTGGCAATCGACCACCGTCAGGCACTCGTAGAGCTGCACCGCGCCGAGGGTGGTGAGCTGGGCGGAAAGCGGTGAGGTCGCCGTGACTGCCAGCAGGAAGGCGCAGGCAACCAGGGAGCGCGGCATGGCGCGACGGGGTAGTCGGGCAGGCATCGGGCCTCCTGGGCCGGGGGAGAGCCCGGCCTCTGCAGGGAGCCGCGCGAGAAAGCGCCGCCGGGGGCCACGCGGCGCCGAGGCACCGGCGGGACGGTCCTCGGTTCGGGACCCGAGGCGCCGGCCGGGGGCCGCGAACGGAGGTGTCGCGGCCGGGATGGCGGGTCCGCCAGCGGTCCGGCGGGCGCCGTCAGCCGAGCCCCACGGGCTCATGCTGGGCAAGGCGCCGTCGCCCCCCATTGGACGAGCGGCTCCCCCAGCCCGTCCAGGCATCTGGGGGCCGGCGACGGTTGCGCGACCCGAGAGTCGGCGCGCTATGCCGCCGACTCGTGGGACCTATCTCGGGGAACGAGCCATCGCGTGCCGGCCTCTCGGCGCGCTGCCGTTAGCGGTCGGTCGAGCACCCCCCGGGACACCCCAGGCGAATGCGGTCACTGCTCCCAGGGCAGGTCGGGTTTGCCGAAGTGACCGTAGTTGGTGGTCTGGCGGTAGATCGGGCGCAGCAGCGACAGCCGTTCGATGATGGCCGCCGGGCGGAAGTCGAGCCGCCGCACGAGATCCTCGGCCGCCGCGGTGTCGCCGCTGCCGAAGGTGTCGACCTTGACCGACACCGGCCGCGCCTGGCCGATGGCGTAGGCGACTTGCACCTCGGCGCGACGGGCGAGACCTTCGGCGACGATCTGCCGCGCCACCCAGCGGCAGAAGTAGGCGCCGCTGCGATCCACCTTGGAGGGATCCTTGCCGGAGAAGGCGCCACCGCCGTGACGTCCGGCGCCGCCGTAGCTGTCGACGATGATCTTGCGGCCGGTGACGCCGCAGTCCGCCGACGGCCCGCCGTGCACGAAGGAGCCGGTGGGGTTGACGATGAAGCGCGTGCCGGCGGTGAGCCAGGGGCCCAGGATGCGCGGTGACAGCTGGTCGGCGACGTAGGCGGCGATCTCGTCGCGCGAGACGCTGGCGGTGTGCTGCGTCGAGACCAGCACGTCGGCGACGGCGATGGGACGGTCGCCCTCGTACACCACCGACACCTGCGTCTTGCCGTCGGGACGCAACCAGGTCGGGCTGCCTTTCTTGCGATCCTCGGCGAGCCCCTGCGCGAGCCGGTGGGCGAGCAGGATGGGGAGCGGCATGAGCTCCGGCGTCTCGTCAGTGGCGTAGCCGAACATGATTCCCTGGTCGCCGGCGCCCTGCTCCGCGGCCTCCGGCCGGTCGACGCCTTGGGCGATCTCGGAGGACTGGGCCGTGATCCAGTCGAACACCGCGATGCCGTCAGCGTGGAACGACTCGTCGGCGTGGACGTAGCCGATCTCGCGCACGGCGCCGCGGGCGATCGCCTCGCGGTCGATGCGGGCCTGCGTGGTGATCTCGCCGGCGAGCACCAGCCGCCCCTCCTTGGCAAGCACCTCGCAAGCGACACGGCTGTGACGGTCCTGCGCGAGGCAGGCGTCGAGGATGGAGTCGGCGACGAAGTCGCACACCTTGTCCGGGTGCCCCTCGGTCACCGACTCGGAGGTGAAGGTGTAGGTGTCGGTGGCGAGCGTCTGCGGGCTCTCCAGGGATGTGGCGGTGACCATCGCTGTTCCTCCGTCTCGGTGTCTGGCGAGCGACCGTCACGGCAAGGCCGCCCGAGGTGCACGTGCTGTCTGCGCTGCACCGGAGCGGCCTGCGGCCCGGACACTTCGTTGCCGTCCGGTCGGCGGGACCGGGCGGCCACATCACCGTGGATGGTGGGGCACCTTGGGATGTCCGTCCCAGGTTGCCGGACCCGCGTCGCGGGCCGCTCCTGATGCGGGGCCGGATGGTAACAGAGCCCACCTGCCGGTGGGAAGATCCCATGGCTCGTGCGGCCGTGCCGGGTGCGACCGGACGCCGGCAGAGGAGGAGAGGGCGTCCTCTCCCGGTGACGGCCACCTGGGCTCGAGGTCCAGCGCTGTACAAAGACCGTTGTGCGGCCAGGGGTATCGCGCGATGAAGCCCGGTGGCACGTGGGTTGCGAGCCCGGGAGAGGCGAAAGGAGAGTCTCGACATGAGGCCAAGCTCGAGATCCACCGTCGTATCCCTCTTCGTGCCGCTTGCGCTCGTGGCTGTCGCGCCGGCGCGAGGGCTCGAGGGTCCGGCCATGACGACCGCTCGCGAGCTCGATCTCGCCGCCGCCCACCTCGCCACGACAGCGTTGCAGCAGGCCGGGGATGGCCTGCTCAGCGCCCAGGCGGCCGAGACGGCGGCCGGGTTCGCCGACCTGGTGCGAGACTTCCGCCTGCACCTCGAGCCGCTGCAGGCCTCCAGGCTCGAGGCCGAGAGCGACTGGGGGCAGGTCACGGAGGGCTTCCTCGCCACTCGCGACCTCCTGATCGACAACCCCTCGCGCTCCCTCCAGGAGGAGGTGCGGCGCGTCAACGCCTTGATGAACCGCCTCGACCGCTCGTTCGGCGGCACCGGCTTCTGGCCCGGACCCAACGGCTGGAGCGGCTGAACCCGGATCGCTTGCTCTTCGAAAAGGAGACTCCGCCATGCGAAAGCCCATGCTCTTCGTCCTCCTTGCGGCGCTGGCGCTGGCGCCCGCGCTCCGCGCTCAGGCACCACGCCGCTCCTACGACGCGGACCGCCACGACCAGGACCACCGTGGCGACGGCTACACCGACCACGACGGCCGCTGGCACGGCTACCCGGAGTGGAACGAGGGCTGGCACGGCCGCGACTACGGCCGCGCGGCCGGTCCGGACAGCTGGACCTTCAACGAGGGAGGCCACCACGACTCGCTGCCGGTTGCGGCGCACAACTACGCTTCCGTTGCCAACACCATCTACCAAGCGGCGTTGCGCCGCGCCGCCCACGGTGACCGCGCCGCCTTCGACGCCCTCCACCGCCTCGACGACCGGGCACAGAATCTCGACCGCGCGGTGCAGCAGCGCCGGGGCAACGAGGCCATCGGCAAGGCCTACGCCGACGTCGTGGCGGCTTTCCTCGACGTCCAGCGCCGCTTCGGCGCGCTCGGCCCGGATGCCTGGCTGAGCAACGAGTTCCACGTCATGGCCTCGAACCTGGGCCGGGTGGACCACCGCTTCTTCGGCGACCGCGGGTTCGGCGGCAACAACCCGGGCGATTTCAGCTACGGCTACGAGCGACTGGGCTACGACCGCTATGGCCATGCGCTCCCCGGGGAGCACCACGACCGGGGCGGGCACGACGGGCGTCCTCCCGGGTAGGGGGCTCCGAGGTCGGGTCGCGCCTGGCGCGCGGCCGTGAAGATTGGCAGGGGCGGGGTCTTCCCCGCCCTTTTGCCGTCTGTGCTCCTCGGCTGGCGGCGCCCTCGACGGTCGGCGCCGAAGGGCCTCGAACGGGCAGCGGTCGAGCGCGCTTCTCGTAGGGCCGTTTGCGTCACCGCGGGAGCCGCTGCTAGGCTCCCGGACGTCCCTTTGCCAACCCTGCTCCGCGTTCTCCGCGCCGGTGCCGCAGGGAGGCGTCCGCTGCAGCGAAGTCATGCCATCCCGTTGAGGAGGAGCGACCGAATGAGCCCTGTCGCCGATCTCGAAGCGGTTGCCGCGCGCTCGCCTCGCCGCCGTGCCCGTCGCACCGTCCTGCTCGCCGCCTGGGGGCTCCTGCTCGCTGCGGTGTTCGCCGTCGGCGCGCTGCGCAGCGCCGCCGAGGAGAAGGGCGCCGCCAGCAAGCCCGCTGCCGCAGCCGATGCCCGCGTGGCGCGCGGCCGTTACCTGGTGACGGTGGCTGGCTGCAACGACTGCCACACCCCGCTCAGGATGGGAGCGAGCGGCCCCGAGCCCGACATGAGCCGCATGCTCTCGGGGCATCCGGAGGGGATGCCGCTGCCGGCGCCTCCCAAGCTACCCGCCGGGCCCTGGAGCTGGACCGGCGCCGGGACCCTCACGGCGTTTGCGGGCCCGTGGGGGATCAGCTACGCGTCGAACCTGACTCCCGACCGCAACACCGGTCTCGGCATCTGGAGCGAGGCGATGTTCATCGCCGCCCTGCGCACCGGCAAGCACATGGGGCAGTCGCGGCCAATCCTGCCGCCGATGCCCTGGCGGTGGACGGGACAGATGAGCGACGAGGACCTGGGAGCGATCTACGCCTACCTGCGCGCCATCCCTCCCGTCCACAACCGCGTACCCGATGCCGAGGTCGCGCCGGCGCCGCCGCCGGGTGGCAGCGCCGCGGGTTGATCGCCTGCGGCGCCCGCAGAGGCGCCCCTCAGCGGCGGGTCTGCGCGGCCGCTGGGGTGGTGGCGCCCGCACGGCGCGAAGCACGGATGGACAGCGTCTCGTGTCGGTGACCGCCGCCACCCACCCTGGTCCTCGTCAGTACCCGGCGCCGACCTCGCCCTGGGTCCTGGGCATGGAGTGGGAGGACCTGCTGTTCGAGCACTGGCCCGTCGCTGCGTCGCTGCTGCGACCCCTGGTGCCGCCGCGGCTCGAGCTCGAGATCTTCGAGGGCACGGCGTGGATCGCCGTCGTGCCCTTCATGATGCGCGGCGTGCGGCCGCGCGGGACGCCGCGCTTGCCCTGGCTGTCGGCCTTTCCCGAGCTCAACGTCCGGACCTACGTGCGCGCCGGGGGCAAGCCCGGGGTGTGGTTCTTCAGCCTCGACGCCGATCAGCCGGTGGCGGTGGCGACGGCGCGACGGCTGTTCCACCTCAACTACCTGTGGGCGCGGATTGCCTACGCGCGCGAGGGCGAGTCGGTGAGGTACCGCTCCCGCCGTCGCGCCAGCCAGGACGGCGCCGCCGAGTGGCGCGGCACCTACCGGCCCCTGGCGGGCAGCGTCGACACCACCCGCGGCTCGCTCGGCGACTTCCTGGTCAACCGCTACTGCTTCTACGCCGCCGACGGCGCGGGGCGTCTCCTTCGCGGGGAGATCGACCACGGGCCCTGGCCGCTGCAGCCCGCGGCGGCCGAGGTGGCGGTCGACACCATGACGCGCCCCCTTGGCTTCGACCTGCCGGCCGGGGAGCCGCTGCGCTGGTTCGCGCGCCGGCTCGAGGTCAAGGCCTGGCTGCCGCGGCGGATCGCCTAGCGGCGCCCCTGTGCGCCTGGCGAGGGCGGTCGCGGAGAGACGCGTCGGTGCCGGCGCAGTTGGTTTCGCCGCCCAGCTCGCGGTGTCTCTGCCGCTCTCCGTTGCGTCCTCGCGGGCGCGGTGGAGACGGTGCGAGCGCGCGGAGGTATCATCGTCGGCGGCGTCCCACTTGCAGGCGGCAGCCCCATGGCACCTCCGAAGGGATCGTGCAGGTCAGCCGATGGTGAGGGGAAAGGCGGCGCTCGCGAAGAGCGTCAGCTCCCAGTGGTCGGGGAGCAGCTCATGGCGGAGGATGTAGACGTCGCCGTCGTCGCCACGCACCTTGAAGTAGCGGCGATCGCTGCCGAGCCAGCGGTCCACCACTTCGGTGACCTCCACCCGACGGGGCCCGAGGAAGAAGCAGCGCGGGGTAGGCTCGCCCCGATGCCCTTCGCAGGCTTCGACGCGGATCTCGAAATCCACCGTCGTCGTGCTCATGGTGGCCGCGCCGGCGCGGCGGGTCGTCCGTCGCGCGCGACTGCACCTCATATTGCGCGAGCGCCGGGCTACCGTCAATGGTGAACGACACCGGTGCGCGGGTGCCCGGGTTGCCCCTGCCGCCGGGGCCCTGGCAGACGGGCCGGGAGCTCGGACTGTTGGCGGGCGGCGCGCTCTGGGAGCTGGAGACGAGCGACGGGGTCGGGCTCGAGGGCCGGCGCTGGCTGGCGCTGGCGCTGCCCGCCGGTGCGTTGGACGCCACGGCCCGCGAGCGAGCCGCGGCGCTGACGACCGCCGGAACCGGCGGCGAGCCCCACCTGGCGATGCCGACCTGCTGGTGGCCGAGCGCCGAGGGCGACCCCGCCACTCTGGCCCTGCCGGCCCCAGGCGCCTGGAGGGTCGGCGCGCTGCTGGCAGAGCAGGCCGGCGCTTCCGCTCACCCCGAGGTCCCCGAGCTGCTCTCCCGGCTGATCCTCGCCGAGGCGCTGAGCGGCCTCGCCGCGGCCCATCGACGCGGACTCTGGCACGGGCTGCTCGGTCCGGAGAGCCTCTGGCTGGGCGGCGCGCCGCCGGCGCGACTCGTTGCCGACTGTCCGCGAGACCCGCGTGTCGCGGTGGTGGGTTGCGGCGTGCTCTCGCTGCTCGTGCCCGCCGAGCGCGAGAGGGTGGTGGCGGCGGCGCCGGCAGCATGGTCGGCGCCGGAGCTTCGCCGCGGCGACACTCCTGGACCCGCCGCGGACCTCTGGGCGGTGGGGGCGGTGGGGAAGGCCCTCGTCGGCGACGGCTCTGCCGAGCTCATGGCGGCGCTGGCAGCGCTCCAGGCTCCGCCCGAGCTGCGACCGAGCGCCGGGGAAGCGTTGGAGCGCTTCCGCGAGCTGGCGCTCGCCGGTCTCGCCACCTGGCGACGGAGCGCACCGCCACTACCCAGACGGGCGCCGGCGTTGCCCCTCCCGCGGCAAGCGCCGCGCCGCCCGGTCCGCTCGGTCCCAGAACGCGCCTCGACCGGGTCCCCGGCGCCGCCGCCGAGGGCCAGGGCGCCCTGGAGGCTCCCCGTGCGTCCGCGGCCGATGCCGGGCACGCTGCGCCCGCTCTCCGCCTTCGGTGGCAGGGCCGCGGCCGGATGCTCGGCGGCCACCGGGCTCTGGCTCAGCCTGGCGCCAACGGCGGTGGCGGGGGTCCTCAGCGTGCTGCTCGCTCTCGCCCTGCTGCTCGCCATGCGCTGAGCGCCGGGCCGCGCCCTACGGATGGCTTCCTGGTCAACGGTGGGCGGCGAGCCACGACGCCGCCACCGACGCCGGCGGCCGGTGCTCCTCGTCGACCGCCAGGTTGAGCCGCTGCATGGTCGCCTGGTCGATGCGTCCCACCAGCTGGCGCAGCGCTGCCGTCACTGCGGGCCGCTCGACGGCGAGGCCCGGACGTGTCAGCAACACGGCGTCATAGGGCGGGATGACATGGCGATCGTCGTCGAGCAGCCGCAGCCCGAGGGCGGCGATGCGGCCGTCAGTCGAGTAGGCACCAATGACGTCGACCTCGCCGGCGGTGAGGGCCTGGTACATGAGCGAGGGGTCCATCGCTCGCTCGGTGGCGAAGTGAAGACCGTAGGTGGCGACGATCGCTCGCCACTCGGGGCGGCCGAACAGCTCGTAGTCGCCCCCTACTTCCAGCCGCGGCGCTGCCGGCGCCAGCTCGGAGATGCGCCGCACGCCGAGCGCCGCGGCACGCGGCTCGCGCATCGCCAGGGCGTAGGTGTTCTCGAAGCCGAGCGGCCCCAGCACCTCGATGTGGAAGCGCCGTTCCAGCTCCGCCGACACCCGCCGCCGCAATGCCTGGCGTTCGAGCCCCTGGCTGCCGCCATGCAGCACCGTCGCCCACAGCGTGCCGGTGTAGTCGACGTAGGCGTCGAGGGTGCCGGCGCGCAGGGCGTCGAAGGCAACCGTCGAGCCGAGGGCGGGAAGGATCCGCGCCGTCTCGCCGGTCTGGCGCCGCACCTGCGCTGCCATCAGCTCGGCGAGGATGAGCTGCTCGCTGAATGGCTTGGCGCCGAACAGCAGGGGACGGGAGGAGCCCTTCCCGTCACCGCCGCCACGCCACGCCGCCGGCACCAGCACGGCCGCGACGAGCGCCACGAGCGCCGCGGCCGCCGTCGCCGCGACCGCCCGGCGCCGGCGGGTGAGACCGACCTCGACGGCGCGCACCAGCCCGTCGAGCAGCAGCGCGAGGCCCGCGGCGGCGGCGCAGCCCACCAGCACCGCCGCGGTGTCACGCGTCTGCAGCCCGGCGAAGATGAGGTTGCCGAGGCTCGGCGCCCCCACCGGCGTCGACAGCGTCGCCATCCCGACCGTCCACACCGTGGCGGTACGCAGGCCGGCGACGAGCGTGGGCAGCGCCAGCGGCAGCTCGATGCGGAACAGCTGCTGGCGGCTGGTCATGCCGACGCCGCGGGCTGCCTCGCGCACGGCGGGGTCGACGCCGCGGATGCCGGCGACGGTGTTGCGCAGCATCGGCAGCAGGCTGTAGAGGGTCAGCGCCAGGAAGGCGGGGAGAAAGCCGATGGCGCGCAGGGTCAAGCCGAGGGGCGCCATCGCGGCCCCGGCCCAGGCGAGTAGCGGCACCATCACGGCCAGCAGCGCCAGCCCGGGCACCGTCTGGATGACGCTGGCGAGCAGCAGGACGGGCGCCAGCAGCCGCGGCCGCCGCGTCGCCCAGACTCCGAGCGGGAAGGCGATGGTTGCGCCGGCGAGCAGCGCCGCGGCGGTGAGCCGTAGATGCGCGGCGAGAAGAGCCGGCAGCTGGGACAGCGCCTGCTCCACCGCTCAGCTCCTCGCCGGCTGGCGATTCGCCGCGGAGTCGCTCGAACGGTGACCCCCATGGCAGCCTGTCGCCAGCGGCGCCGGGCACGGCGCGGGCGCCACGTCTCCCGTCATGGTCAGGAGACCGCCAGCCGCTGCGCGAGTGCCGCCGCCTGGCGTTGCGGCGTCGCCAGCATCGCCGCCACGTCGGGGTCTGCGGGGGAGCGCGAGAGCTGCTCGGTGGTGCCCACCTGGAGCAGGCGGCCGCCGCGCAGCACGGCGATGCGGTCGGCCAGCAGCACGGCCTCGACGACGTCGTGGGTGACGAAGACGGCGGTGAGCCCGAGCTCGCGCTGCAGGTCCAGGAAGGCGCCCTGCAGCGTTTCGCGAGTGAGGGGGTCGAGGGCGCCGAACGGCTCGTCGAGCAGCAGCAGCGGCGGCGCTGCGGCGAGGGCGCGGGCGATTCCCACCCGCTGTTGCTCGCCGCCCGACAGCTCCGCCGGGTAGCGACCGCGGAAGCGCTCCGGTTCCAGGTGCACGAGCCCGAGCAGCTCGTCGACGCGGGCGGCGAGGCGCGGCCGCCGCCAGCCGAGCAGCGTCGGCGTGACGGCGACGTTCTCCGCCACGGTGAGGTGGGGAAACAGGCCGACCTGCTGGAAGACGTAGCCGATGCGGCGCCGCAGCAGGTGCGGCGGCTCCTCGTCGTGGCGGCGACCGGCGATGCGGACCTCGCCCGCGGTGGGCTCGACGAGGCGGTTGATCATCTTGAGCGTGGTGGTCTTGCCCGAGCCCGAGGCGCCCACCAGCACCAGCAGCTCGCCGTCGCCGACGCGCAACGACAGGTCGTCGACGATGCGGCGCCCCCCCTGCTCGCGGGTGATCCCGACGAGCTCGAGCATCGGTGCGCTCATCGCCGCCCGGCGCTCACGACCAGGGCGCCGGCACCGGTCGTCGAGGGGCGCGGCGGCCGCCGAGGAGCAGGTAGAGGAGCGGCCCGGCGACGAAGCCGCCGATGTGGGCCCAGAAGGCGACACCGCCCGCCTGCGCGCCGGCACTGGTGCGGGCGATCGCCGCCACACCGGAGATCAGCTGCAGCAGGAACCAGATCGGCAGGTAGACGAGCGCCGGGATGGCGATGGTGGTGACGTAGAAGCCGAGCACGACGGCGGTGAGCACGCGGGCGCGGGGGAAGAGGAAGAGGTAGGCGCCGAGCACGCCCGCGATGGCGCCGCTCGCCCCCACCGCCGGCATCGTCGAGTGCGGGTTGGCGATGCCGTGCGTGTAGGCGGCGACGAAGCCGCAGCCGAGGTAGAAGACGGCGAAACGCAGGTGGCCGAGGCGGTCCTCGACGTTGTCGCCGAAGATCCAGAGGAAGAGCATGTTGCCGGCGATGTGCGCCCAGCCGCCGTGGAGAAACATCGACAGCAGCGCGTTGTCCACCTGCAGGTCGCCGCCCGGTGCCCCGCCGCCGCCGAACAGCCGCGCCGGCACGAACGCGGCCTGCATGAGGAACGGCTCGAGCCGCTCACCGAGCAGCAGCTCGTAGAGGAAGATGAGGACGTTGACGGCGATGAGGGCGATCGTCACTACCGGCGCCGTCGCGCTCGGCTGGTCGTCGCGCAGCGGAATCACGGGAGGAGACTAACAGCGTCCCACGGGCCGGGGGCCACCGGGTCGGGGAGGCGCTCCGGCAACGCCGCGGTCTCGCATCGTGGCCTCGGGTTCGCGCCTCGCCGCACCGGGTGTGCTCCAACGCCGTCACTCGGCGGCAGCGGGCCGGGATGCCACCGCGGTGCCCAGTCGGCGGCGCTCGCGCCCGGGCTCGAACACGCAGAGGTAGACGCCGCCGAGCACCAGCGTGCCGCCGGCGAGCAGCCCCCAGGAGGGCACGCTGCCGAACCAGAGCCACTCGAAGAGCAGCGCCAGCGGCGGGTTGAGGAAGACGAAGGCGCTGACGGTGGTGGCCGGGAGGCGGCGGAGGGCGACGTTCCACAGCCAGTAGCCGAGGAGCGAGCAGAGCAGGCCGAGGAAGAGAGCCGCCGCGAAGCGCACCGGCTGCCAGTGCGAGACCGCGGCGCGCAGGCCGTGGTGGAGCAGGGCCAGCGGAAGCGTCGGCAGGCTGCCGATACCGAGCGTCAGGTAGGTGAGCAACAGAGGTGAGGTCACACCCAGCAGCCGCTTGCCGATGACGGTGTAGAGGGCCCAGGAGAGTGGCGCCAGCGTCAGCACCACGGCATCGAGCACGTAGGCGCCGCGCACCGTGCGCCCGGCACCGTAGACCACGACCTGCCACACGCCGGTGAAGGCGAGGGTGAGCCCCAACGCGCGCGTGACGGCGAAGCGCTCGAGGCGCAGCAGCACGGCGAGCAGGAAGGTGAGCACCGGGTTGAGGGTGATGATCAGCGACGCGGCACCGGGCGGCACCAGCCGCTGACCGAAGGCGAAGGGGAGGTTGTACGTCCAGATGCTGAGCAGACCCATCACCGTCACCGTGAGTCCGTGCTGCCTCAGCAGCCGTGCCACCTCGCCGCGCCGGCGGCGCGTCGCCAGCAGCCAGGGCCAGGTGACCAGCAGCACCGGCAGGAAGCGGGCGATGACGAAGGGGACCGGCTCGAGCCGCTGCTCCGGCGGCACCTGCTCGCCCACCAGAAGGCGGGCGGCGAGGAAGGAGTTGGACCAGATGACGAAGGCGAGCAGCAGGACCAGGTAGGCGGGCCAGCGGCGCGTCACGGCGCGCAGGTTAGCAGCGGCTTGGGAAGACACACCCGCAACGCGAACGGCTGCCCTCTGCGGCCGCCGTCGCGGTGCGCGCCGTCGCCCGACCGGCTGTTGTCGGCTGGTGCGCGCGGCTCGCCCGCGGAGCGCGGAGCGTTTCGTCGTTCGTTCGGGCTAGTATCGCGTCCGCCGCATGGACGTCCGCATCAAGCGCATCTACGACGAGCCCACCGCCGACGACGGCCAGCGCCTGCTGGTCGACCGGCTGTGGCCGCGCGGTGTCTCCCGCGAGCAGGCACGGCTCGAGGCGTGGCTGCGCGACGCCGCCCCGTCGCACGACCTGCGGCAGCGCTTCCACGGCGAGCGCAGCGAGGGAGCGTGGGAGGAGTTCTGCCGGCTCTACGCCGCCGAGCTCGACGCCCAGCCGCAGGTGGTCGCCGACCTGCTGGCGCGAGCCCGTCGCGGGCGCCTCACGCTGCTGTTCGCCAGTCGCGACGAACAGCACAACAACGCGGCGGCGCTCAAGGCGTACCTCGACTCGCGGCACCCGAAGTGACGCGGCACCGGGCGTCGCGGCCCGCGGGTGCGGACGGGCTTCCCCGGTGAGCACGCAGCGCCGGTGACTCCCCGTGCCGGCGGCGCCCGAAGTCGCCGCGAGAGCGGAGGGCAGGGTTCGACCGCCGACCTGTCGTGGGGCGTGCCGGTAGCCCTCACTGCTGCAGGCTTCCTCGCCGCGCTCGTGGCATCATCGGGTCCGGTCGACCCCGGGCACCCCTGATGCGTCTGCTCCTCTTCGACATCGACGGCACCCTGCTGCGCTGCGGCCGGCAGGTGCGCGTGCTGTTCGCGGAGGCGCTGCGCGAGGTGTTCGGCATCGAGGGGGACCTCGACGCCTACGAGTTCAGCGGCAAGACCGACCCGCGCATCGTGCGCGACCTCATGGTCGGCGCGGGGGTGCCGCTGGAGACGGTGCGCTCGCTGCTGCCGCGTATGCGCGATGCCTACCTCTCACGGCTGGAATCCCGGTTGGGGGAGGTGGAGATCATCCCCGGCGTCGCCGAGGTGCTCGCCGCCCTCGCCGGCCGCGCCGACGTGGCGGTGGGGCTGGTCACCGGCAACTGGGAGCGCGGCGCCGGCGCCAAGCTCGAACGCGCCGGCCTCCGCGGGCGCTTCGCCTTCGGCGCCTTCGGCGACGACGGTGAGGATCGCGCCTGCCTGCCGCCACTCGCCCTGGCGCGCGCCCGCGCCGCGACCGGCTACCCGTTCGTCCCCGCCGATGCCCTGATCATCGGCGACAGCGTCGAGGACGTGCGCTGCGGGCTGGCCTCCGCGGTGCCGGTGCTGGCGGTGGCGAGCGGCTGGACGCCGGCCGAGCGTCTGCTCGCCGCCGGCGCCCAGCGGGTGGTGCCGCGGCTCGACGCCGCGCTCGACTGGCTGCTCCCCGGCGCCGCCTGACCGCCGCGCACGGCCTGCACCCAGGCCCACAGCTGCCCGAGCTGTTCGTC
>CAWINM010000005.1:0-72854 GCA_963837455.1 Thermoanaerobaculia bacterium
CCCTACGTCAACGTCGACCCGGGGACGATGTCGCCCTACCAGCACGGCGAGGTGTTCGTCACCCACGACGGCGCCGAGACCGATCTCGACCTCGGCCACTACGAGCGCTTCACCCACACCGTCACCTCGCGCAAGCACAACTTCACCACCGGCCAGATCTACCTCTCGGTGATCGAGAAGGAGCGGCGCGGCGACTACCTGGGCAAGACCGTGCAGGTGATCCCCCACATCACCGACGAGATCAAGGCGGCGATGCACGGCGTCGCCGACGGCCACGACGTGGTGATCATCGAGATCGGCGGCACCGTCGGCGACATCGAGTCGCTGCCCTTCCTCGAGGCCATCCGCCAGCTGCGACTCGAGCTGGGGCGCAACAACGCCGTCAACATCCACCTCACCCTGGTGCCCTACATCAAGGCCGCCGACGAGCTCAAGACCAAGCCCACCCAGCACTCGGTGGCGACGCTGCGCGCCATCGGCATCTCCCCCGACGTGCTGCTCTGCCGCGTCGACCGGCCGCTCACCGACGACCTGCGCAAGAAGATCGGCCTCTTCTGCAACCTTCCGGCCGACCACGTGATCGCCGCCCGCGACGTGCCGACGATCTACGAGGTGCCGCTGATGTTCTCCCGCGAAGGGCTCGACGAGCTGCTGCTCGACCTGCTCAAGCTCCCCCAGTACGACAAGGACCTCTCGGGCTGGGAGGCGCTGGTGGGCAAGATCAAGCACCCGCGCGAGACGGTGCGGGTGGGCATCGTCGGCAAGTACGTCGAGTTCCCCGACTCCTACAAGAGCCTCAACGAGGCGCTGCTGCACGGCGGCATCGCCAACGACGCCAAGGTGGAGCTGGTCTACGTCAACGCCGAAGAGCTCGAGGGGCCGCACTGGCCGCGCGAGATCTTCGAGGTCGACGCCCTGCTGGTGCCGATCGGCTTCGGCCAGCGCGGTACTGAGGGGAAGATCCGCGCCATCCGCTACGCCCGCGAGCACCAAGTGCCGTTCTTCGGCATCTGCCTCGGCATGCAGTGCCTGGTGATCGAGTTCGCGCGCAACGTCTGCGGCATCGGCACCGCCAACTCGACCGAGTTCGACCAGGACACCCCCGACCCGATCATTTACAAGCTGCGCGACCTGCTCGGCGTCGAGGCGATGGGAGGCACCATGCGCCTCGGCGCCTACCCCTGCCGGCTCAAGGAGGGGACGCTGGCGCGTCAGGTCTACGGCGTGGCCGAGGTGCAGGAACGGCACCGCCACCGCTACGAGGTCAACCAGAAGTATCTGGCGCGGCTGCAGGAGCACGGCCTGGTGGTCTCCGGCCTGTCGCCCGACGGCAAGTTCGTCGAGATGGTGGAGCTGCCGGGCCACCCCTGGTTCCTCGGCTGCCAGTTCCACCCCGAGTACCAGAGCAAACCCACCGAGCCGCACCCGTTGTTCGTCTCCTACATCCGTGCCGCACTCGAGGAGAAGCGCCGCCGCGCCAATCCCGAGCGCGCCGCCGAGCGCGAAGCCGCGGTGCCGGCCGGTCGCGCCGCCGAGCCGCTGGCGGAGCCGGCGCCGATCGCCGACGTGCCCGCGGCGCAGCGGTCGTGACGGCGCGGCCGATCGAGCTCGCCCCCGGCGTCACCGTCGGCGGCGGCTCCTTCCCCTGCATCGCCGGTCCCTGCGTCATCGAGAGCGAGGAGACGACGCTCGAGGTGGCGCGCCGCCTCGCCGCGATGTCCCACCGGCTCGGGCTGCCGCTCGTCTTCAAGGTCTCCTTCGACAAGGCCAACCGCAGCTCGATCAAGAGCTACCGCGGCCCCGGCCTCGCCGAGGGGCTGCGCGTGCTGCGGCGGGTGCGCGAGGAGACCGCGCTGCCGCTGCTCACCGACGTCCATGAGCCGGAGCAGTGCGCTGCCGTGGCCGAGGTCTGCGACGTGCTGCAGATCCCCGCCTTCCTCTGCCGGCAGACCGACCTCTTGCTCGCCGCCGCCCGCACCGGCCGCGCCATCAACGTCAAGAAGGGGCAGTTCCTCGCCCCCGAGGACATGCGCTGGGCGGTCGACAAGGCGGCCGCGGTGGGCAACCATCGGGTGTTCGTCACCGAGCGCGGCGCCGCCTTCGGCTACCACAACCTGGTGGTCGACATGCGCGCCTTCACCATTCTCCACGATCTCGGCATCCCGGTGGTCTTCGACGTCACGCACTCGCTGCAGCTGCCGGGCACGGGAGAAGGCGTCACCGGTGGCGACCGCCGCTTCGCCGAGCCGCTGGCCCGCGCCGCCGTGGCGGCGGGCGCCGATGGGCTCTTCCTCGAGGTGCACCCTGACCCCGACCGTGCCCTCTCCGACGCGGCGACGCAGCTGCCGCTCGCGCGGGCCGAGGCGCTCGTGGTGTCGGTGCTCGAGATCCGCCGCGTGCTGCAGGCAGCGGTGCCCCTTGCCTAGTGGGCACGGAATCGCGCGGCCGGCGCCGGCGTAGACTCCCCCG
The DNA here is from genome assembly GCA_963837455.1 of Thermoanaerobaculia bacterium. GTDB lineage: Bacteria > Acidobacteriota > Thermoanaerobaculia > Multivoradales > JAIOJS01 > DASYQD01. The sequence goes on from CAWINM010000005.1 coordinate 2,470, forward strand.
ACCATGCGATGCGGTTGGCGCCCGCGCGCGCGTTGGGCAAGTTCGCTGCGGCGGCCCGTGAGGGAAACCGCTCGCTGAGGTCGTAGCCCCATGAGGCAGCGCGCCGTGACCACCGCAGGGTCGAAGCTGACGGACATGCGCAGCGCCGTCGCCGCACTCGTGCGCGACGGCGACAGCGTGCTCATCGAAGGGTTCACCCACCTCATCTGCTTCGCCGCCGGCCACGAGATCATCCGCCAGCGCCGCCGTGACCTCACCCTCTGCCGGCTCACCCCCGACCTCGTCTACGACCAGATGATCGCCGCCGGCTGCGCCAGGAAGCTGGTGTTCTCCTGGGCGGGCAACCCGGGCGCCGGCTCGCTGGGCGCTTTCCGCCGCGCCGTCGAGGGGCAGGAGGGCCAGGCGGAGCCGGGCGCCCCCAACAGCATGCCGCTCGAGCTCGAGGAGTACTCCCACTTCGGCATGGTGGCGCGCCTCGCCGCCGGCGCCGCCGGGCTCCCCTTCTGGCCGCTGCGCGACTACGCGGGCACCGACCTGCCGCGCGTCAACCCGCAGATCCGCGAGGTGACCTGCCCCTTCACGGGTGAGCGGCTGGCTGCCGTGCCGGCGCTCCGCCCCGACGTCGCCATCCTCCACGCCCAGCGCGCCGACCGCCGTGGCAACACGCAGATCTGGGGGCTCTTCGGCATGCAGCGCGAGGCGGCGCTCGCCGCCAAACGCGTGCTGGTGGTGGTCGAGGAGCTGGTCGACGAGGCGGTGATCCGCGCCGATCCCAACCGCACCGTCATCCCCGAGCTCGCCGTCGACGCGGTGGTCGTCGAGCCCTTCGGCGCCCACCCCAGCTTCGCCCAGGGCTACTACGACCGCGACAACGACTTCTACGTCGGCTGGGAGGCGGTCAGCCGCGACCCCGCGGCGCTCGCGCGCTGGCTCGACGAGTGGGTGTACGGCGTGCGCGGCCGCCGCGAGTACCTCGAGAAGCAGCCCGGGTTGCGCGAGCGCCTACGCGCCGATTGGCGGCCGTCGGGGGAGGTCAACTACGGCTACTGAACGGTGCAGAGGGGAGGGGTTCGAAGCCGAGCGGCAACAGCCACGGGCGACACAACCCACCACAACTGCGGTCCTCTCCCTCACATCGGGGCCAGGTGCTCGGCCCCGAACGCCTGGGAAGTTGCCGCCTCCCGTCAACCGCGGCCATAGGCCGAGACGACGATGAGCGGCTCGAGCTACACCCCACAGGAGCTGATGGCCTGCGTCGCCGCCCGCGAGCTCGCCGACGGTGAGGTGGTGTTCGTCGGCATCGGCCTGCCCAACCTCGCCTGCAACCTAGCGCGACGCATCCACGCACCGAGCCTGGTGCTGGTCTACGAGTCGGGGGCCGTCGGCGCGGTGCCCGAGCGGCTGCCGGTGTCGATCGGCGATCCCGCGCTGGTGGCGGGTGCGCTCATGGTCTGCGGCATGGCCGACCTCTTCCAGGGCCTGCTGCAGAATGGCCGCATCGACGTTGGCTTGCTCGGCGCGGCGCAGATCGACCGCTGGGGCAACGTCAACACCACGGCGATCGGCGACTACGCGCGACCCAGGGTGCGCCTGCCGGGCAGTGGTGGCGCCACCGAGATCGCCACCCACGCCCGCCGCACGCTGCTGATCTCGCCGCTGTCGCGGCGCGCCTTCCCGGCCGACGTCGACTTCGTCACCAGCCCGGGGCACCGGTGCCGCGGGCGCTCCCGCGACGAGCTCGGGCTGCCCGGTGCCGGACCGGTGAAGGTGATCACCGACCTCGCCGTCCTGGCACCGGTGGCGGTGGACGACGGGGAGGCCGCGGCCGGCGAGCTGGTGCTGGCGGCGCTCTACCCGGGGCGCACCGCCGACGAGGTGTGCGAGCGCGTCGGCTGGCCGCTGCGCTCGGCCAGCCGCGTGGTCACGGTCGCGCCGCCGAGTGCCGAGGAGCTGGCGCTGCTGCGCGAGGAGCTCGATCCGGCCCAGCGCTTCCTGCACCGCTAGCGATGCGAGACGCCGGCGCCCCGGTGACCGGCCCTCCTCCAGCTCGCGGGTGAGCCGGCGAAGGCGCACGCCGTCGAGGGCTCTCGCGCCGGTTCGGCGACAAGGCTGCCCTGCTCGACGCCGACCTCGTGCTCGAGCGTGGCGTTGTCTTCGGGCTCATCGGCAAGAACAGTGCCGCCACCACGCTCATCCAGCATCTGCCGGGCCTGCGGCGCGCCCAGCGCGGCCGCGTGCGGGTGTTCGGCCTCGACCCGGCGGCCGCGCCCGCCGGCGTCCTCGGACGCATTGGCTACCTGGCTCCGACCTGCTCGACCACGTCGGGTGCCCCTCGGCGTCCTACTGCCGGTCGGCGCGGCGGCGGCGGGTTCGCGGCCGTCGCGTGCCATGCGCCTGTCCCTTCGCTAGACTGCCGCCATGCCGCGGCCAACCGAGGAGCCCGCAGCCGCGGCCGCGGTTGCGGGCGCCTCCAGCTTCGTCTTCCACCGCAAGCTGCGACAGCAGCTCCCGTGGGCGGTGCGCGGCGAGGGGAGCTGGCTCGTCGACGCCGCGGGACGGCGCTACCTCGACGGCTCGGGCGGCGCCCTGGTCGCCAATCTCGGGCACGACCTCGGGGACGTCGCCGACGCGGTGGCGGCGGAGATCCGCCGGCTCGGCTACGTCAACGGCACACAGTTCACGCACGCCGCCGTCGAGGAGCTGGCGGCGGAGCTCGCCGCCGTGCTGCCGCCGCCGCTCGCGGTGAGCTACTTTCTCTCCAGCGGCTCCGAGGCAGTCGAGGCGGCCGTCAAGCTGGCCCGGCAGCTCCAGGTGGAGCGCGGCCGCCCCGGCAAGTGGAAGGTGATCTCGCGGGTGCCGTCGTACCACGGCAACACGCTCGCCGCCCTCGCGCTCTCGGGGCGCGAGCACTACCGGCGGACCTACGGGCCGCTGCTGCTCGACCTGCCGCGCATCGCGGCTCCCGATCCCTACCGGCACCCGCGCTCGCCGGGGGCGACCGGCGAGGCGCTGGAGACGGAGATCCTCCGCCAGGGTCCCGACACCGTCGCCGCCTTCCTCTACGAACCCATCGGCGGCTCCTCGTCAGGGGCGGTGGTGCCGACCCAGGAGTATGTCGACAGGGTCTTCGCCGTCTGCCGTCGCCACGACGTGCTGGTGATCGCCGACGAGGTGCTGTGCGGCATAGGGCGCACCGGCCGCTGGCTCGCCTGCGAGCATTTCCTCGGGCGAGAGCACGCGGCTGGGCCGCGCGCCAGCCAGGCGCTGGAGCCGGGGCGCGGCCTGACGTCCCCAGCCGCCGACCTGGGTGACCGCAGTAACCGCGTCCACGAGGAAGCTGGCGAGCGCCCGGTGCCCGACCTCGCCGTCCTCGGCAAGGGGCTCAACGCCGGCGCGCTGCCGCTCTCCGCCGTGGTGGCGCGGCGCGAGCACCTCGAGCTGCTGCGCGCCGGGAGCGGTTCCTTCAACCACGCGCAGACCTACTCCCACCATCCGGCGGCCTGCGCGGCGGGGCTCGCCACGCTGCGACGGCTGCGGCGCGACGGGCTCGTCGAGCGCGTGGCGGCGCGCGAGGGGCGCTTCTTCGCGGCACTCGAGCCCCTGCGCCAGATGGCGCTCGTCGGCGACGTGCGCGGCAAGGGGTTCCTAGCCGCCGTCGAGCTGGTCGCCGACCGCGCCAGCAGGGAGCCCTTCCTGCGCCGGCGCCGCGCCGCCGAGCGGCTCACCGAGGCCGCCTTCGCGGCAGGGCTCATCGTCTGGCCCAACGTCGGCCATGCCGACGGCGAGCGCGGCGACCTGGTGATGCTCGCCCCACCGTTCACCGCCAGCGACGACGAGCTCGACGAGATCGGCCGCCGGCTGGCCCTTGCCCTGGAAACCCTCTCGCCCGAGCTGGAGAGCGAGGCCCCATGACCGCCACACCTGCCACCGCTCCCAAGGTCACCTACACCGCGATGGCGGCGAGCCCCGAGCTGCGCCGGCGCTTCGACCAGGAGCTCGCCGCCGTGCGCGAGCGGCTGGGCGGCCTGTGGGGCGGCTCGGCCACCGAGGACTCGATGTCGGCGGCGCTCGACGACGTGCGCTCCCCGATCGACTCGTCGTGGCTGGTGGCGCGCGCCGTGCGCAGCACCCCCCACGAGGTGGCCACCGCGGTCGGCCGCGCCACGCGGGCGTTCGACGACTGGCGGCAGGTACCCTGGCAGCAGCGGGTCGAGATCCTGCGCGCCGCCGCCGAGCGCGTCTCGGCGCACTCCTTCGAGCTCGCGGCGTGGATGATGTTCGAGGTGGGCAAGACGCGCCTCGAGGCGATGGCCGAGGTGGAGGAGTCCGCTGACCTGCTGCGCTACTACGCGGCCCAGCTCGAGGCCAACGACGGCTACCGCCGCGAGCTCGCCCGCATGGCGCCGGCGGAGGCGACGACCAGCGTCTTCCTCCCCTACGGCCCGTGGGCGGTGATCTCCCCCTTCAACTTCCCCTCCGCCCTGGCGGCGGGGATGATCGGCGCCGCGCTCGTCACCGGCAACACGGTGGTGTTCAAGCCCTCGCCGGAGGTGCCGGTCTCCGGCGCCCGGCTGGTGGAGGAGCTGTGGGCGGCGGGGGTGCCGCGCGACGCCCTGCAGCTCGTGCTCGGCCCCGGCCAGACCACCGGCGCCGCGCTCGTCGACGACCCGCGCATCGCCGGCCTCGCCTTCACCGGTTCCTACAGCGTCGGCATGCGGCTGCTGCGCGGCATGCCCCGCGTCTGGCCGCGGCCGGTGGTGCTCGAGATGGGGGGCAAGAACGCCGCCGTGGTCACCGCCGCCGCCGACCTCGACGCCGCCGCCGAAGCGGTGGCGCGGGCGGCCTACGGCTTCGGCGGCCAGAAATGCAGCGCCTGCTCGCGCGTCTACGTGCTCGACGAGGTCGCGGCGCCGTTCCTCGAGCGGCTGGTCGCCCGCACGCGGGCGATGACGGTCGGCGACCCCACCGCGGCGGCGGGCGATCCCTTCCTCGGCCCGCTCATCAACGCGCGCGCCGTCGCCGCCTTCGAGCGTTACGTCGCCGGCATCCGCAGCGCCGGCGGCGAGGTGCTCGCCGGCGGCGAGGTGCTGCGCGAGGGCGCCCTCGCGCACGGCCAGTTCGTGCAGCCGACGCTGGCGCAACTCCCCGACCGCCACCACGACTACTTCACCGAGGAGATGTTCGTCCCCCTCCTGCTGGTGGCCACCGCGCGCGACCTCGACGACGCCATCGCCGAGGCCAACCGCTCCCCCTTCGGACTCACCGCCGGCATCTTCAGCCGCGACGCCGCCGAGGTCCGGCGCTTCCTCGACGGCATCGAGGCGGGCGTCGTCTACGTCAACCGCAAGAGCGGCGCCACCACCGGCGCCTGGCCGGGGATCAACCCCTTCGGCGGCTGGAAGGGCTCGGGCGCCGGCGGCCCGGCGGCCCTGGGGCCGCACTACCTGCTCAAGTTCCTCCGCGAGCAGAGCCGCACGGTCAACGACGTCGAGGTTTGATCGCCGCGCTCAGGCGAACGGGTCGACCACCTCGACGCCGGCCTTCTCGAAATCGCGCCCGTCGCGGGTTGCGACGGTGAGGCCGTGAACCAGGGCGGTGGCGGCGATCATGCTGTCCTTGATCGGCATCTGTCTGCCGCTGCAGCGGAGATCGGCGAGGAGCTGCGCCCAGCGCAGACCCGTCGCCGCTTCCCAGGGCAGACAGTGGATGCGCTCCACACCGCTCTCGAACCAGCGCTCCAGTCGCGCTCGCCGTTTGCCGCGGGGGAGCAGGAGGATGCCGAAGCGGATCTCGCCGAGGACGATGGGATCGACGGCGAGGTCGGGCTCGTGCTGCCGCAGCCAATCGACGACCCGGCGGTCCGCCTGCGGTCGGGTGGGCTCGCTGAGGACGTTGGCGTCGACGAGGAAGCTCACAGCGAGTCGGTCGATTCCGATTCGACGGGCACGAAGAAGCCCTTCGTGGGGCAGGCGAGCAGCCAGTCCACCAGCCCCTCGTTGCGGGGAGTGGTGGAGCGAACGAGCCGGTACTCTCCCCGGTCGAGACGTTGGATCTCGAACTCCTGGCCGCTCTCGATGTCGTCGAGCTCGCGGAGGGCTGCCGGCAGCACCAGCTGCCCCTTGCTGGAAATCCTTGTCTTCACGTCAGGTAAGATATCGTCTTACCACTGGACGCGTCAATCGGCAGCTGCCCGTTCGCAGCGGGTCCGCCCGCACCCCGGCGCTATACTCCGCGCCGATGCCCGCCAGGTCTCCGCAGGAGGTGGCGCGGGAGGTTCTGGAGATCGAGGCGCAGGCCATCCGCGACCTCCTGCCACAGCTCGACGGCGCCTTCGACCGCGCCGTCGACATGCTGCGGCTCTGCCGCGGCCGCGTCGTCTGCACCGGCATGGGCAAGAGCGGGTTGGTGATGCAGAAGGTGGCGGCGACGCTCTCCTCCACCGGCACGCCGGCGCTCTTCCTCCACCCCGCCGAGGCCATCCACGGCGACCTCGGCATGCTCGTCGACGGCGACCTGGTGCTCGCCGCCTCCAACTCGGGCACCACCGAGGAGATCCTGCGCCTGGTCGAGACCCTCGAGCGGCTGGGCATCCCGCTGATCGCCATCACCGGCAAGCCGGGAAGCCCGCTCGCTCGCATCGCCGAGCTCCACCTCTCGGTGGCCATCCGCCAGGAGGCCTGTCCGCTCAACCTCGCGCCCACCGCCTCGACCACCGCCACCCTCGCCATCGGCGACGCCCTGGCGATGGCGGTGATGGAGGCGCGCGGCTTCACCGACGAGGACTTCGCCCGCCTCCATCCCGGCGGCCACCTCGGCAAGCGCCTGCTGCGCGTGCGCGAGCTCATGCACACCGGCGACAAGCTGCCGCGGGTACGCGCCACGACGTCGATGCGCGACGCCATCTACGAGATGTCGAAGAAGGGGCACGGCATCACCGCCATCGTCGACGAGGACGAGACCCTGCTGGGGGTCATCTCCGACGGCGATCTGCGGCGGCTCCTCGAGCACGACGACGGCCTGCTGCGGCGCACCGCCGGCGACTGCATGAAGCGCTCGCCGAAGACGATCGCGGGCGACGAGCTGGCGCCGGCGGCGCTCAAGAAGATGGAGGAGAACCGCATCACCTCCCTCATGGTGTGCGACGACGCGGGGAGGCTCGAGGGGCTCGTCCACCTCCACGACCTGTGGCGCCTGGAGCTCTTCTAGGTGGCGCCGTCGTCGAGCGAGCCGGCGGCGCCGGCGTGGCGGCTCGCCACCGAGGAGGTCGAACGGCGGGCGCGCGCCCTCGAGTGGCTGGTGCTCGACGTCGACGGCGTGCTCACCACCGGGCTGGTCTCCTACCTATCGCAGGGCGGCGAGATGCTGAGCTTCGACATCCAGGACGGCCACGGCATCAAGCTCGCGCAGCGTGCCGGCCTCAAGGTGGCGGTACTCTCCGGTCGCAACAGCGGCGCCCTACGCACCCGCGCCGACGACCTCGACCTCGACGCGGTGGTGATCGGCCGCAACGACAAGGGGCCCGCCTTTGCCCAGTTCTGTGCCCGCCACGGCGTGCCGCCGGCGCGCGTCGCCGCCGTCGGCGACGACCTCCAGGACCTGCCGCTGCTGCTCGCCTGCGGCCTGTCGTTCGCCCCCGCCGACGCCGTGCCGGAGGTGCGCGCCGCCGCCGACTGCGTGCTCTCGCGCGATGGCGGCCGCCGCGCCGTGCGGCAGACGGTCGAGCTGCTGCTCAAGGCGCGCGGCGACTGGGACGGCATCGTCGCCTCGTTTCGCGGCGGATGAGCGGCTCGAGCCGGCGCGCCGCCTGGCGTCGCTTCCGCTCCCGGCTCACCGGCGCAGCGATCACGGCGCTGGAGCTCCTGGTGCGACCGCTCCCCTGGCGCACCGCTCAGCGGCTCGGCGCTCTCCTCGGCAGGCTCGCCGCCGTCGTCGCCCGCCGCGAACGCCGTCGCGCCGAGGAGCACCTCGCCATCGCCTTCCCGCAGCTCTCGCCGGCCGAACGCCGCCGCGTGGCGGTTCGCTGCTTCGCCCACCTCGGCACCTCCCTCTTCGAGTGCCTGAAGCTGCTCAGTCTCGACGCCACCCAGGTGGCGCCGTGGACCGAGATCGAGGGGGCCGAGGTGCTCGCGGAGCTGCGGCGCGCCGGCCGCCGCATCCTCCTGCTGATGAACCACTGCGGCAACTGGGAAATGCTCGCACCGGTGCTGGCGCGGCTCGCCGTCCCTGCAAGTGGGCTGGCGCGGCAGCAGGACGACCCCGGCTTCGACCGCCTCATGATCCGCTTGCGGGCACACTTCGGCGCCGGCACGGTGTCGCGGGGCACCCCCGGCTCCGCCCGCGAGCTGCTCCGCACCCTCCGCGGCGGGGGCGCCCTGGCGATTCTCATCGACCAGGACACCAGGGTCGAGGGCACCTGGGTCCCGTTCTTCGGTCGCCCCGCCTACACGCCGCTGGCGGCGGCCCAGCTGGCGCACCGCCACGGGCTCGCCGTCGTGCCCTCCTTCGCCGAGCGCCTCCCCGACGGCCGGCACCGGGTGCGCTTCTGCCCGCCGCTGTCGCTCCCCGCCGACCCGGTGGCCGCCACCGCGGCGATGACCCAGGTCATCGAGGAGCAGATCCGCCGCCGCCCCGAGCAGTGGGTGTGGATGCACCGCCGCTGGCGCCGGCAGCCACCCGCGGCGCCGGCCGCTGCTGCGACGGTGACGGCCGCCAAGAGGGGTGCGGACGCGACGCCCCCGGCGCCGGCTCGCGACGGCGACGCATGACGGGCGTCGCTTGCTACAGTCGCCGGTGATGGCAGCAGGCCTCGCCCGGCGCGCCGTGGGGGTCGTTCTCGGGACGCAGGGTGTCGCGCGCACGGCGTTGCGATCGACATCGTCCCCGCGATCCTCGGTCCCCGGCAGTGGCGGCGGCAGCGACAGCCTCCGCGGCGTGACGCCGATCGCCGCGCTCGTCGCCGCCGCGGCGCTCGCCGGCGCGCTGCTGGTGGCGGGCTGCGTCGACGCCGGCAGCGAGGACGACGTGGCGGGAGCCGCGGACGCCTCCCACGGCGCCGCCGTCAGCGAGAGCGACGGCCGCACCCAGGCCGGCCAGCAAGACGCGCGGCGTGTCGGGCTCCCGCCGTCGACCTTCGCAGGCGATGCGTTCGCCTCGCCGACACCCGGCTGGCTGCGCGTCGACCTCTGGTCCACGCCGCCCGAGCTGCTGCGCGGGCGCCCCGGCGCCTTCGCCTCGGTGCTGGGGCGGCAGGCGGCCGACCTGGCCCCGCTTCCCTCCCCTGCCGGCGCGCCACCAGGGGGCGCCGTGCTTACCGCCCCGCGGGCGCGCGCCCTCCGCCAGCAGGCCTCGACGCTGCAGTGGAGGCTCCACCTCGGCGACGAGCCCTACCTCGCCTTTACACCCTTCGCCGACACTCCACCCTGCCCGGCCACCGCCACCGTGGCGATGACCTCTCCCGAGGGGAAGCCGCGGATCCTGTGGAGCCAGCCGACGCCACGCGCGCCCTGGCCCGCCGGGCCCGAGGTGGTGGTCGACCTCGGACCGTGGGCGGGTCACGACGTGGCGTTGCAGCTCGACGTGCGCCACGGCCGCAACGCCTACCGCTCCTGCGCCATGCTGTGGGGCAACCCCGAGGTGGTGAGCCGCCAGCTGGCGCCGCTGCCGCGGCGCGCCGCGGCGGCGCCGCCCAACATCCTGCTCATCGGCGCCGACACCCTGCGCGCCGACGCCCTGGGCGCCTGGGGTCGCCGCCCCAGCGTGACGCCGGCGCTCGACGCGCTCGCCGCCGGGAGCGACGTCTGGCTCGACGCCTACTGCACCGTCAACGCCACCAACCCCAGCTTCGCCTCCATCCACACCGGCCTCTACGCCAGCCACCACGGCGTGCACGACCTCGAGACGCCGCTGCCGGAGGGGCAGGTGACGCTCGCCGAGCGCCTCGCCGCCGCCGGTTACGACACCGCGGCGGTGTTCGCCGCGCAGCACCTCAACCCCCTGCGCTCCGGCCTGGGCCAGGGGTTCGCCACCGTCGCCACCGCCGAGGACACCTCCGCCGCCCGCCTCGCCGTCGACCGCGCCATCGACTGGCTGCAGCGACCGCGCGCGCGACCGTTCTTCCTCTGGGTCCACCTCTTCGACCCCCACACGCCGCACCTGCCGCCGGCGCCCTTCGCCCTCGGCATGCGCGCCGCCACCCCCTTCGGGCTCGGCATCGTCAAGGCGTGGACGCCCTTCCGCGCCGTCGGCCTGCGCCCCTTCCGCGAGCCCAAGCTCGCCGCCGACCGCGATCTCTACCTGGGCGAGGTGGCCTACCTCGACCGCGAGGTCGATCGCCTGCTCGGGCTCCTCGACAGCCGCGGGCAGCTCGCCGACACCCTGGTGGCCTTCGTCGCCGACCACGGCGAGAACCTCGAGGACCATGGCATCGCCTATCGCCACGCCGGGCTGTGGGACACCACCACCCACGTGCCGATGATGATCCGCTGGCCCGAGCCGCCCTCACGCGCCGCCGGCCCGAGCCCCGGGGGACGCCGGCTCCACGGGCTGGTGCAGACCATCGACCTCTACCCCACCCTGCTCGCCGCCGCCGGGCTACGCCGCCAACCCCACCGACGGCCGCGACCTGCGTACGGCTGCTCGACGGCGGCCGCGAGGGTCGGCCGGCGGTCTTCGCCGAGCAAGCGGATGGCAAGGGCGCCGCCGTGCGCACCGCCCAGTGGCGCTACTTCGTCTCCACCGGCAGCCACCTGGTGGCCGACGGCGCCTATCTCTACGACGAAGCCCACGACCCCGGCGGAGCTCACCAACCTCGCCGGCAAGCGGCTCGGGGAGGAGCTCGAGCTGCGCGCGCTGCTCGCCGGCTGGCTGCGCGGCGGTCGCGTCGAGGCGCCGGCCGCCCATCTCACGCCCGAGGAAGCGGCGGCGCTGCGCGCCCTCGGCTACGACTGAACGTCGGGCGACGAGCAGGGCCGGCTGCAGAGCTTAGATGGCTGCGGGCGCGCGCGCGGCGGGGCACGCCGCGCCTCAAGTGAAGGCGGTCTCCCCCTCCTCTTCGTCCTCGGCGGCGCGCAGCGCGGCGCGCGCCCTGGCGCGGCCCACCAGCGCCGCGGCGGCGATGCCGAGCAGGTAGAGCCCCAGCGTCGGCACCGCGAAGAGGCAGAGGTTGAAGACGTCCGAGGTGGGCGTGATGATCGCCGCCACGACGAAGATGACGAGCACCGCGTAGCGGAAGTTGCGCAGCAGGAAGCGCGGTGTCACCAGCCCCACCCGGGCGAGGAAGACGATCACCAGCGGCAGCTCGAACATCAGCGACAGGCCGAGGATCACCGTCATCAGGAAGCTCAGGTAGTTCGGCCCCGAGATGCTGGGGGTGAACTCGCGGCCGACGTCGAGCAGGAACTTCACCGCGAAGGGAAACGCGACGTAGTAGGCGAAGGCGCCGCCGGAGAAGAAGAGCACCGTTCCCGAGACGATGAAGGCGCCCGTGTAGTAGCGCTCCCGAGAGTACAGGCCGGGGCGGATGAAGCACCAGAGCTGGTAGAGGATCACCGGGGCGGTGAGGAACACCGCCGCCAGCAGCGCCACCTTGATGTAGAGCATGAAGGCGTCGGTAACCCCCAGCATCACCAGCCGCTGCCCCTTGGGCAGGGCGTGGTAGGCGGGCTCGGCGAGGAAGTGGAAGATGTCCTCCACCTTCCACCAGCAGAGCGCGGCGGCGATGGCGAGCGCGGCGATCGCCTTGGTGAGGCGCGAGCGCAGCTCCTCGAGGTGCTCGAGCAGGCTCATGCTCGGCAGCTCCTCCGGCTGGCGCGACGCTGCCGCCGGTCGCCGGCTCGAGCGCGCGACCGCCTCCGCCGCCGGGCGCACCTCGGGCGCGCTCGTCGGCTCGTCGGACGGCTCGGTCATTGGAACTGCGACGGAGTGGTCGCGTCTGCGGTCTCGACGGACGCACCCTCGGCGGCGCGCTCGGCCAGCGCGGATGGCGCGGCCGCGGCGGGGCCGGCACCGGAGCCGGTGCGGCGGCGGTGACCGCGGGCCCCGCCGTGCTGGCCGCGGGCGCGGCGGCAGCGAGGCGCGCCGGCGGCTCCTCGATCTCGGTGTTGATCGCCCGCTGCAGCTCGGTCGAGGCGCGGCGGAACTCCGCGATCCCCTTGCCGAGGGTGCGGCCGATCTGCGGCAGCCGCTTGGGGCCGAAGATCAGCAGCGCGAGGATGAAGATGAAGACGAGCTCGGGGCCGCCGATGCCGAACATGACTTCATGATAGCGCGCCCATGCCCCCCCGAAGGGGCGGGGGTGTGACCCGCTCGGCCGGCCGCCCGCGAGAGCGCCCGGCGGACCCCGGGCGCTCGCCTCCCCGCACTCCCCACCCGCTGGTGTCGCTCCGCATCTGCCAACTCACTGCACTTGAAACCGGATGCTATGATCGGCCCCTATGCGTCGACCCTGGCGAATCGCGGCAGCCGTGCTCTTCGTCGTCACCCTCCTCGCCGGCGCCCTCTTCGGCGACCGTCTCCTGGCCCTCTCCGACAACGCCCGCGACGGCCTGCGCCAGTACACCGAGCTGGTCGAAGCCGTGCACTCCCACTACGGCGCCGAGGTGAGCTACAAGGACGTCGTCTACTCCTCGATCAACGGCATGCTGCGCCAGCTCGACCCGCACACCAACTTCCTGCCGCCCGAGGCCTACGCGCGGATGCGCGACCGCCAGCAGAGCAGCTTTTTCGGGCTCGGCATCCTCGTCGGCATGCGCGACAACAAGCTCACCGTCATCTCGCCGCTCGAGGGCACGCCCGCCTCGCGCATGGGCATCCGCGCCGGCGACATCATCACCGCCATCGAGGGGGAGCCCACCGACTCGATGCCCATCGACGACGCGGTGATGAAGCTCAAGGGTCCCAAGGACACCGAGGTCACCATCACCATCGCGCGCCGCGGCGTCAGCACGCCGCTCGAGATGACCATCAAGCGCGCCGAGATCCCGCTCACCACCGTGCGCTACGTGATGATGATCGCCCCCGGCACGGGCTACTTCCGGGTCACCGAGTTCTCGCGCTCGACCGGCAAGGAGGTCGCCGACGCCATCGCCAGCCTGCGCGCCCAGGGCATGCAGCGGCTGCTGCTCGACCTGCGCAACAACGGCGGCGGCCTGCTCGACCAGGCGATCGCGGTGGCCGACCAGTTCGTGCCCGAGGGCTCGCTGATCGTCGAGACCAAGGGGCGCATCCGCGACTCCTTCCACAAGTACAAGGCCGAGGGGGAGCACCGCCCGCTCGACCTGCCCCTCGTGGTGCTCGTCAACAGCGGCTCGGCCTCCGCCTCCGAGATCCTCACCGGCGCCATCCAGGACCACGATGTCGGCGTCGTCGCCGGCACCCCGACGTGGGGCAAGGGCCTCGTGCAGACCGTCTACGGTCTCCCCTACGACGGGGCCCTCGCCCTCACCACGGCGCAGTACTACACGCCGTCGGGGCGCCTCATCCAGCGCGACTACTCCTCGGTTTACGACTACTACGCGCACGGCGACGGCATCGACGAGGACGGCGAGGACACCTCCAGCGGCCAGCTCGAGCTGCCGCATGGCGACGATCCCGTCTTCTACACCGACCTCGGCCGCAAGGTCTACGGCGGCGGCGGCATCACCCCCGACGTGCTGGTGCACCCCGAGGAGTCCCCCGAGCTGCTGCAGTTCCTCGAGGCGCGCAACGCCTTCTTCGAGTTCGGCGTCGAGTACACCAACAGCCACCAGGTCACCGACCCCAACTGGTCGCCCGACCCCGGCGTGATCAAGGACTTCGAGCGCTGGGTCAAGGCGCAGGGGATGGTCGACGACGAGGGCGACCTCGAGAAGGGGCTCGAGGACGAGGCCACGCGCCGCGAGGTGCTCGCCCGGCTGCGCGCCGAGATCTTCAACGCCACCCTCGGCAACGACGTCCGCTACCGCGTGCTCGCCGAGGGCGACCACCAGATCCAGCAGGCCCTCGGCCTCTTCGGCAAGGCCAGCGACCTCTTGGCCATGCGCAAGAGCGGCAAGGGCGGCGACACCCACGTCGCCGCGGGCTCGAGCAGGTAACCCCCACACCGACCGCAACCACCTGAGGGGTGGATGAGCGGGCCCGCTCCTCGCGCGAGGGGCGGGCCTTTTTTGCACCCGTGCAGCGAGGGGTTCGATGTCTGGACCCGGGTGCAGGCCTCCGCCCGCGAGCGGGCTCAGTGCTTCCGGCGGGTCTCCTTCCTGCGCGCGTCGCGAGCGCGACCGTCGCGCTCCTGCAGCAGGCCGAGGAGCTGATTGCGACTGCCCTCGATCCGGTCGGCGTCGTCGTTCTGTTGACGACCCCATCGCTGCTGGAGGAGGCCTCGCAGCTGCTTCCACTTGCCTTCTAGGATGTCCATGTTCACCGAGGCTTTTCCTCCGGCCGGGATGTCCGGCCTAGCTCACGTCCGCTCGTGCTCCGCAGCAGATGCCAGGCCCGACGCCGGCTGCGTCAGCGGCCCGCACCCACCAGTAGACGACGAACGACGCCGAGAGTCACCGTGCGAAGGCCGACACCGTACCTACCCCGAGAGGGGGGGCGCTCCCCCAATTCCCCGGGGCGAGATGCGCCACCCGACGACGGAGGTACCGGCAGGGCGGCCGGGCGCCATCCTCCAATCCGCTGGAGGCGCCGCGCCTACTCGACGCCCTGGGTGAGCTTCTTGACCAGTGGGCTCACCAGCAGCGCCACCAGGCCCGAGCCGCCGATGATCCACGCCACGGTGCGGAAGAGGTCTGCGGGCGCCAGCGTCTCGAGCCTTCCCGCCACCAGCCCGGCGATGAGGTTGCCGAGCGCCGCGGCCACGAACCACACGCCCATCATCTGCCCGACGCGGTCGCGCGGCGCCAGCTTGGTGAACGACGACAGCCCCACCGGCGACAGCGACAGCTCGCCGCAGGTATGGAGGAAGTAGGTCACCACCAGCCAGGCCATCGTCACCGGGTGCTCCTTGGTGGCGTTGGCGGCGCCCCACGCCAGCACCAGGAAGCCGGCCGCCAGCCCGATCAGACCGAGCGCGAACTTGAGCGGGATCGATGGGTTGGCGTGCCGCCGCGCCAGCCACGTCCACAGCCAGCCAAAGATCGGCGCGAAGACGATGATGAAGAACGGGTTGACGTTCTGCAGCCAGCCGGTGGGGAGCTCCCAGCCGAAGAGGTGGCGCTCGGTGAGGTCGCGGGCGAAGAGGTTGAGCGACGAGCCCGCCTGCTCGAACCCCGACCAGAAGATCGCCGCCAGGATGAACAGCCAGAACATCACCACGATGCGTTTCTTTTCCACCGTGCCGTAGCCGCCGGCGAGCAGCAGATAGACGAAGTAGAGGATGGCGAGGGCGATGATCACGTAACCGAGCCCCTTGGCCACCGCCGTCAGCGAGAGGGCGAGCGTGCCGTTGAGGCCGAGGAAGACGAAGATGGCAACCACCAGGACCACCCCGCCGAGGATCAGGGAGAAATTGCGGGTGCGGGTGGCAAGCACCGACGGCGAGTCCTCGCTGTGGAGAAGCCCGGCGCTGCCGAGCCGCTTCTCGCCCAGCCTGTACTGCACGAGCCCGAAGAGCATGCCGAAGCCCGCCGCCGAGAACCCCCAGTGCCAGTTGATCTTCTCGCCCAGCGTGCTGCACACGAACGGCCCGGCGACGGCGCCGAAGTTGATGCCCATGTAGTAAACCGAGAAGCCGGCGTCGCGCCGCGCCCCGCCCTCGGGGTAGAGGTCGCCGACGATGGTGCTGATGTTGGGCTTGAGCAGCCCGGTACCGAGCACGATGAGCATCAACCCGGTGTAGAAGGTCGGCACCCCGGGCAGCCCGACCAGCGGCCCGGCGATGGTGAAGTGGCCGGCGGCGATCAGGCAGCCGCCGACGAACACCGCCTTGCGCTGCCCCCACAGCTTGTCCGCCACCCAACCGCCGGGCAGCGCCAGCAGGTAGACCATCGAGGTGTAGAGACCGTAGATCGCGGCCGCCTTCTCGACCTGGAACCCCAGACCGCCGTTGGCGATCGCCACCGGCGCCGTCATGAACAGCACCAGCAGGGCGCGCATCCCGTAGTAGGAGAGCCGCTCCCACATCTCGGTGAAGAACAGCGTCGACAGCCCCGCCGGGTGCCCGAACCAGGTCCCCACCTGGGGATGCTGCAGCGGCGGCTGATCGGTGGTCGTCGCCGCGATCTCCACCGCCTCCTGGTAAGGCTCCTTGTGCGGGCCGTCGCTCATCGCGTCACCTCCCACCTCGGTTGATGCCGCTCGTCAGCGGCGGCGGCGCCGGCGACGGGCGTGCGGGTCAGCAAGAGTGTTGCCGGGAGGGAAGGATAGTACGGGGCGAGGGGCGAGGGATACCGCCGAGGCCGAACGGGCCCACGGCGGGCCAAACCGGTCACGGCTTCCCCACCGGCGACAGGCAAGCCCGAGGCGGGGCGCTCGCGGCTTCGCAGCCCAGCCGGTCGCGTCAGCCGCGACCGCCAGCGATCGACAGCCGGAGGAGAGCGCAGGCAGCGAGGAGCAGCGCGAGCACCAGCAGCCCGCGGCCGTCGAGCGCCGGGATCACCACCGCCGGACCGAGGGCGACATCCGCCGTGCTCGTCACCTGCGCGGTGGCGGTCCCCGGCGGGTCGTCGCTCAGCGTCACCACCACGGCGAACGTGCCCGCGCCGCCGTAGGTGTGCGTGCCGTTCACCGTGAAGGAACCGGCGCCGCCGCTAACGGTGCCGGCAGAGACGTTGCTGTCGCCCCAGTCGATGGTCGCCGTGAAGTCGCCGGGCGGGCTGGCGGTGTCGGCATCGGTGAAGGTGGCCACGGCGCCGCTGAACGGCACGTTAGCCTGGGCGGCGAAGGCCAACGGGCTGCCAGAGAGCACGTCCGCCTCGGCCACCGTCGCCGTGCCGGTGTCGCCGGCGCTGGCGCCGGCGCCGCTGGTCTCGGTGACCGTCGTGGTGACGGTGAACGACCCTTCGTCCGCAAAGGTGTGCTGGCCCGTCAGCGTGAACGAACCGCTGCCGCCCGCGACCGTACCGGCCGTCACGTTGCCGTCGCCCCAGTCGATGGTCGCCGCGAAGTCTGCCGCCGTCAGGGCGGTGTTGGCATCGGAGAAGTTGGCGACCGTGCCGTTGAAGCTCGCATCCTCGGCGGTCGCGAAGCTCGTGGAGGTCACCGTCAGGCCGGCGGCGACCTGTGCGGTGCTGGTGACGGTGGCGGTCGCCGTTCCCGGAGCATCGTCGGACAAGGTGACCATGACCGGGAAGGTGCCCGGAGCAGCGTAAGTGTGCGTGCCAGTGACCGAAAGCGCGCCGCCACCGCCGCTGACGGTGCCCGCCGAAGTCGTTGCATCACCCCAGTCGATGGTGGCCGTGAAATCACCGGGCACGGCGGCGGTGAGCGTATCGGTGAAGGTCGCCACCGTGGTAGTGAAGCTCACCCCCGACGGCGCCGAGAAGGTCATCGGCGTTCCCGAAAGCACGTCTGCCTCGGCGATGATCGCCGAGTCCGTCGCCGTCGCCGTGCCGGTCCCCGGTGCGACGTCCGAGATGGTAACGGTGGCGGTGAACACTCCCTCGTCAGTGTAGGTGTGCTGGCCGAGCACGACGAAGGCCGCGCTCGAGAAGCCGATGGTGGTGGCGGGGGTCACCGGGGTGCCGTCGCCCCAGTCGATCGAGACAGTGAAGTCGGCGGGGTTGGCGGCGGGATCGTCGTCCTCGAAGGTCGCCACCGCGCCGTCGAACGAGGAGTCCTCGGTGGCCGCGAAGTCGACCGGGAACGCAGTGATGACGGTGGCATGCACGGCACCCGCGGCGAGGGTGCCCAGGAACATCGCCATCGCCACCCGAGCCAGGCTCGCCACGGACCTCCGATCGTTCATGGGCACACCCTCCGCGCGATTGCCACCGGCAGGCGCACACTAGCAAACCTGCCGCCGCAATTTCACCCGTGCTCCCGCTTCCCGGGCCCCGTCTCCGGCCGCCGACACCCGAGCTCCGTCGGCAGGGAGGTTCGGCGAGACTCTCGGCTGCCCGGCGCGGAGCCCCCACCGGCCGACGGGGCGCCGCGCGGAGCCCGCCCGCGGGCTCCGGGAAACCTGCGGTTTGGAGTGTCGCTCCCACCGACGCTTCGACCCGCGACCAGGGAACGAGGAGTCGCGGATCTTCTGTGCCCTCGGCGCTCCGGCCCCCGGCTCCTGCCGGCCGGAGGAGCTGTAGAGTCGCCTTCACTGCATGCGCGAGCTGCCACCCCTGCTCGTCTGCCTTCTGCTCGCCTCCCCGTCGGCGGCCCGCGCCGCCGACTGGCCGCAGCTCGATTTCGACGCCAGCCACAGCGGCAACAACCCGCTCGAGTCGACCCTCAGCGCCGCCAACGTGGCGACGCTCCACGTCCTCTACCACGTGGCCCTGCCGGGGGTCGCCGACGGCGCTCCCGCGTTCCTCGCCGCCGTGGCCACGGCCGAGGGCGCCAAGGACCTCCTCTTCGTGACCACCAAGGACGGCCAGATCGTGGCGCTCGACGCCGCCACCGGAGACGTCCTGTGGTCGCACCAGCCGGCCACCGGCCCTCGCTACACGACCTCGTCGCCGGCGCTCGACCCCGGCCGCGGCTTCGTCTACTCCTATGCGCTCGATGGGCGGGTGCACAAGTACCAGGTCGACGATGGCACCGAGGTCACCAGCGGTGGCTGGCCGCAGCTCGCGACCCTCAAGCCCGACGTCGAGAAGGGCTCCTCGGCGCTGACGGTGGCCACCACCGGCGCCGGGGCTTCCTACCTCTACATCGCCAACGGCGGCTATCCCGGCGACGCCGGCGACTACCAGGGTCATGTGACCACGGTCGACCTCGCCACCGGCGCGCAGACCGTCTTCAACGCCGCCTGCAGCGACACCAGCGTGCACTTCGTCGAGCTCGGCGTGCCCGACTGCCCGCACGTGCAGACCGCGGTGTGGGCGCGCGCCGGCGTGGTGTACGACGCGAGCCTCGGCAAGCTCTTCTTCGCCACCGGCAACGGCGACTTCGACGGCGACAGCGGCGGCAAGGACTGGGGCGACAGCGTGCTGGCGATCGCCGCCGACGGCACCGGCAGCGGCGGCGGGCCTCTCGACAGCTACACGCCGACCAACTTCCAGCACCTCGACGACGCCGACCTCGACCTCGGGAGCACGGCGCCCGCCCTGCTGCCCACCGGCGGTGGGGCGCCGCACCTGGCCGTGCAGAGCGGCAAGGACAGCCGGTTGCGCCTGCTCGACCTCGACGACCTCTCCGGCGCCGGAGGCCCGGGGCACGTCGGCGGCGAGCTGCAGAACCTCGCCGTCCCCCAGGGAGGCCCGGTGCTGAGCGCGCCCATCGGCTGGGCCAATCCGGGCGACGGCAGCGCCTGGCTCTTCGTCGCCGACGGCAACGGCATCGCCGGCCTGCGCCTCGACCTCTCGGGCTCGCCGGCCTTGCAGCCCCAGTGGACCGACGGCACCGGCGGCAGCTCGCCCATCCTCGCCAACGGCGTCCTCTACTACGCCACCTCGAGCGGCGTGCGCGCGCTCGACCCGTCGACCGGCAACGAGCTGTGGCACGACAACAGCCCCGTGAGCCTCCACTGGGAGAGCCCCATCGTCGTCCACGGCCGCCTGTACTTCACCGACGAGGCCCGCAACCTCTGGGTCTATACGAGCAGCCTCTTCTTCCAGAACGGCTTCGAGTCGGGCAACACCGCTTCCTGGTCAGCGGTCGAGGCTGGGGAGTGAGCGGCGGGTCTCACCGACCTAGCTCGTGAGAGGTGGGGTGCCCATGCGGTCGACGAGGCGACGGCCAACCTCCGCGAGCGATCGAGCTCTACCTCGAGCCCGTCGGGGATGATCTCGCCAACGCACGGGTCGGACTCGACAGCTCTCTGCGGTCGGTGGCAGTCCTGGCCTAGCCCTCCTCGACGAAGCGGATGAGGTCGAACGGCGCTTCGAAATTCGTGCCGCACCCCCCGCAGTACAGCCGGTGATGCGCTCCCTCGGGATCGTCGCTGTACATGCCCCGCCGGTCGACGACGATGCCGTGTTGCGCCGCAACGTCCGGAGTACGGTACGCCTTGTCCTCCTCCCAACCCACATCGTCACTCCCGCACTTGGGACAGAGAAGCGGGCCGTCGTCCTGGAGCTCGGATCTCCTGGGCCACGGCTTCATGTCGTAGGGCTTCATGACGGCCAACGCTACCTCGAACTGAGGTGGCGCCTTGCTCGAGGAGCGCGCGAGGGTGTGGCGCGCCAGCCGCGAGGCGTGGGCGAGCGATCGCCCAGCCCGCGTGATTGCGAGATACTCGGGCGGTGCCTCGCTCGCTGCCCGACGGGGTCTACGAGCACCTGGTGACGCTGGAGCTGGAGCGCGCATTGGCGACGCTCGAGCCCCACCGCCAGCAGGTGCTCGAGGAGCTCGGTGACGTGGAGGCTCACCTCGCGCTGGCCCGGCACCTGGGCCGCGAGGTCGAGCGGACCCTCCAAGGGCTGCCGAGCCAGGCCCGCGATGGCGCCGCTCGCGAGGTGGTCGACCGCCTGATCGATCTTCTCGCGGCGCTCGCCGCCGAGCGTGGGCTCGAGACCGAGCCGATCCTCCAGCAGCGAGTGACCCCGCCGCCGCGACAGCTGCTTGCCATCCATCGCGGCGCGGTCCCGCTGCGACCTACGTCGTCGCTAGCGTCCTCGACCCTGCTGACACGCAATCGCGCCGAGCCGGCGCTCGGTAACGAGCTCGCCCGCGAGATCGCCACCGCCGACCGCATCGACGCCATCGTCGCCTTCGTCACCGTCGGTGGCGTCCGCGCCATTCGCGACGCCCTCGACGACTTTGCGCGCCGGGGCACGGGCGAGCGGATGCGCCTGCTGACCACCACCTTCACCGGCACCACCGAGGCCGAAGCCCTCGACGCTCTCGCCCAGTTGCCGGGCGTTGCCGTGAGAGTTTCCTACGACGTGCGGCGAACCCGCCTGCACGCCAAGGCCTGGCTGTTCCACCGCGACTCTGGGCTCTCGACCGCGTACATCGGCTCGGCGAATCTCACGGCGACCGCGCTCGGGGGCGGCCAGGAGTGGATGGTCAAGATCTGCGCCGCCGACCTGCCGCAGGTTGTCGAGAAGTTCGAGGGTACCTTCGCCACCCTCTGGGCGGACCCCGAATTCGAAGCCTACGACCCAGCGAGCGACGACCAGCGCCAGAGGCTTCGTGCCGCGCTCGGCTCCGAGCGCCGGTCCGCGGGCGACGTCACGACGCTGATCACCCTCCGGCCCTACCCGTTCCAGGAAGAGATCCTCGATCGGCTCGCCGCCGAGCGCGCGATCCACGGTCGCCACCGCAACCTCGTGGTCGCCGCCACCGGCACCGGGAAGACGGTGATCGCCGCCTTCGACTACGCCCGGATCGCTGCTGCCGCGGGAGTGCGGCCGCGGCTCCTCTTCCTGGCCCACCGTCGCGAGATCCTGACCCAAGCGCGCGACACCTTCCGTCACGCCCTCCAGGACGGAGCCTTCGGCGAGCTGCTCGCAGGAGGCGACGAGCCGGAGCTCTTCGAGCATGTGTTCGCGACCATCCAGAGCACCGCGAGCGGCACGCTCGATCGCCTCGGACCCGACCATTGGCGGCACGTGATCATCGACGAGTGCCACCACGTCCCGGCCGCCTCCTACCAGGCCGTGGTCACGCGGCTCACACCCGACGTGCTGGTCGGCCTTACCGCGACTCCGGAGCGCAGCGATGGCCGCTCGCTGCTGCCGGATTTCGGCGGCCACATCGCCGCCGAGCTGCGCCTGTGGAGCGCCCTCGACGCGCAACTCCTGGTCCCCTTCGAGTACTTTGGCCTCACCGACACCGTCGACCTGCGGCAGGTCCGCTGGACCCGGACCGGCTACGACCTCGCCGCACTCGCCGGCGTCTACACCGGCAACGAAGCTCGGGCTTCGCTCATCCTCGGGCAGCTGCAGCGGCGAGTCGTCGACTTGCGGGGCCTGCGCGCGCTGGGCTTCTGCGTCAGCGTCGATCACGCCGAGTTCATGGCAGACCGATTTGCCGCAGCCGGAGTGCCCGCCCTGGCGCTCCATGGCGACTCCCCAGACGAGCTCCGACGCGATGCCCCACGGCGACTGCGCGACCGCGAGGTCAACGTCCTGTTCACCTGCGACCTCTACAACGAGGGCGTCGACCTCCCGTTCGTCGACACCCTCCTGCTGCTGCGGCCGACCCAGAGCGCCACCCTGTTCCTGCAGCAGCTCGGTCGCGGCCTACGCCACCACGATCGCAAGACCTCGTGTCTGGTACTCGACTTCATCGGCCAGCACCACGAGCAGTTCCGCTTCGATGCAGTGCTGGCGGCGCTCACCGGAGTGCCACGCGCCCACCTGCGCCGGGCCGTGACGGACGGCTTCCCCTTCCTGCCCAGCGGCTGCACCCTGCAGCTCGACGCCGTCGCCCGCAACCAGATCCTCGATTCGCTGCGGAGCACGTTGCGAGGGGCCAAGCGGCTTGCTGCCGAGCTGCGCGAAACGGCGGCAGTGCTCGGCGAGCAAGTCTCGCTCAGCCGCTTCCTCGAAGAGACAGTCCGCGAGCCGGAGGACGTTTACGACGCGGGTGGGTGGACGACCCTGCGCCGGCGCGCTGGCCTCGAGACCGGCACCGACGAAGAGACCGAGGACCTCAGTCGGCGCCTCGGTTGGCTCCTCCACGTCGACGAGCCTCCGCGCCTGCGCGCATACCGGAGCGCCGTCCTCGCCACGCAGCAAGGAAGGGCCCCGGCGCTCGCTCCGCGCGATCGCACGCGGATCCAGATGCTCGAGCTCCAGCTCAACCACCGCGGCGTGATCCGCACCGCCGAGGAGACCGTGCATGAGCTCGCGACCCGACCGGGAATCGCCTCCGAGCTGGTCGAGCTCTGCGAGGTTCTCGAAGACCGCGTCGGTCTCGCGTCCGACAGCTACCCGGTGCCCGAGTGGCCACTGGCGCTTCATCGCCACTACCAGCGACGTGAGATCGTCGCCGCCGTCGGCTTCGTGCGCGCCGGGGAGAAGGGCAAGACACCACAGGGCGGCATCCTCAAGCTCGATGGCGGCCGCGAGCTCTTGTTCGTGACGCTCGACAAGTCCGGCAAGGGCTTCTCGCCGTCGACGCGCTACCGCGACTACGCAGTGAGCCGTGAGTGCTTCCACTGGGAAACGCAGGGCGCCGCCAGTGTCGACCGGGCCAGCGGCCGGCGCTACGTCGAGAGCCCCGGCAACGGCTGCACCTTTCACCTGTTCGTGCGCACCGATCCGAGCGCGGCCTACGCATTCCTCGGGCCACTCGAGTACCAGTCTCACAGCGGCGACCGGCCGATCGCCATCACCTGGCGGCTCGTGCAGGCGATGCCGGCGGCGCTGTTCGAGCGATATGCGACGCTGCGGCCGGGCTAGCGGTCGATTGGAGTCGCTGGCCCGTCAGGTCGAGTGTGCTCAGTAGCGGCCCCACGACTCTCCCCGGTAGTAGCAGTAGCAGCTCCCCGCGGCGGGCGACTCCGCGGCCGCTCAGCGACTGAAGCTAGCGATCTCCTCGAGCGTGATGCGGGAGAGCACTGCTCCGGTCGCCGGGTCGACGAGCTCCTGATCGCCGGTGAGCGTCCCCGACAACTCTCGCGAGTCGCCGGTCAGGACGAGCCGCGACCCTGCCGTCCGGATTCGCGTCGGCATGCCACGACAGTCGAAGTCTGACTCCCGCGGCGGGCTGACGCTGGTCGCGTCGAGTGTCGAGGCCGTGACGGTGCCCGCGAACGACTCCGTCTGCCCGTTGCCGGTGAACTCGAGCACGACGTCCACCGCCGCACCACTCTGCTGGATATGGGCCACGTACTGGCCGCGCACGCCCCGATTGGCGTTGTGTGCGTCCGCCAGGCAGTTTCCCTCGGGCGTGGCGTGGGCGACCTCCTCATAGCCCTGCCAGTCTCCTGCCGCCTGCAGGAGGGGCGTCGGGGGCGGCTCGCTGGGGGATCCCCCCGAGCCGCCCGAGCACGCCGATAGCAGCAAGTAGACGGGGGGCGCTAGCAGCCGGAGCGCCGGGCTTCCACGCCTTGCTCTCGCTTTCATCGTCGAGCCTCCCCTCGCAAGTCAGTCGGATGCAGAGGTCGCCGCCGGGGCTCTCCCAGCCGCACGACGGTGGTCGGCCTCGCCTGGGACCCTCCTGGCCACGTCTTGCATGTCGAGCCCTCGGCTCCTTGGGTGAGGCCCTCCCAATGCGATCGGCAAGCCCTTCGCGTCGAGGCGCCGGGCCCGCGAGGCTGCTCCTCTAGCGCGTGAGCTCGACGGTGTCATGGACGGTGACACGGCCGGCGGCCGCACCGGCGCCGTCAAGTGGGGTCGAAGAGCTCATCTAGAGTGCCGGACCAGCGCGAGGTTGTCCCGGCGACGCTGAGAGTCCCCCCTGCCGCATGGCGAATCGTGAAGGCTGCACCGCCGACACAGACGAAGTCGAAGGCCATGCCCCAGGCTGCTCGGCAGCGGTGAGAGTGGCGCCGTCCCAGCTGCCGTTGTAGGTCGAGGGATCGTCAGGGTTGATGGCCACGGTGGTGGCCGCCCAGTTCTGGGTGATTTTCGGTGTCGTAGCGCGCCTGCGCGCCGGCCAGGCTGGTCAGGTGGTCGGCCCAGCACTGGCCCGCCGGCTCGGCGTTGATCCGCACCTCCAAGGCACTCCATCATCGAGCCAGACCTATGACGCCCTCGTCGGTCGGCGGAGCCGCCACCGGAGCCCCCTCCGCCACAACCGACAAGGAACGCGGCGGTTGCCAATGCCAGTCCGGACGGCCGATCGGCGCTGCTGGCCCATCTCAGCTCCTCTCGTGTCATCCATCGCTCTCCAGCAGGCGGGCATCTACGGTTAGAGCCCGAAGTGGGGCGAGATCCCTCGGGTAGAGCCCCGGCGCGGTGGCCTGCGGCCCCGCCGGCGGGTCCGCAGGCGGTCCCGGAAGCCTCGGGGCCGAGCGGCGCGCCCGACCGCAGCCTGGCGGCTAGGCGATGGCGGTCGGACGGGAGCGCAGGGCGCGCCAATGGCTCGTACCACGCCCGGCGCCGTGGCGACGACTTCGATCCCGCTGACGTGGGGCCTGCCGATCTCCTTCGCGAGGTTGCCGTCGACGAAGTCCATGAAGGCGGCGAGCTCGCACAGCACCCGCACAAGCTGCCGCCGCACTCCGAACGCTCTCCTGCGCCGCTGGTGCATGCCCGCCACCCGCGAGATTCGCATCATGCTGGGCGCGGCCTACTGGCAGTACCTCCCCCCGCGACGGCGACTCCGCTCTCGATGCACGGGGAGGCGCCGGCGGTGCGGACGCCACGCCCGACTCCGGAGCCTGGCTTCCTTTCCTTAACTGCTCCGTCTCCGTTCGACAGCGCCGCCAGCGCCGCGGTGGCTACCGCAGAGTCGGAGCCGGCCACTTGCGGCGCCGCCTCGTGCCCCGCCTGGTCGCAGTCGAGCGCCACCACCACGCGCTTGACGCCGAAGCGGCGCACCAGCTCGCGGTGCTCCTCGGTCACACCGTGAGCGCCGAAGAGCCCGATCACCTGGCCGACACCGGCCTCGACGAGCGAGAGCGCGTCGATGACGGACTCGACGAGCACGATCTCTTCGGCGCGGCGCGCGGCGTTCCAGTTGAACAGGCCGCGGCGCGGGCCGGGCAGGTACATGTGATGCGGCGTAAGCCCGGGTGCGATCGCGCGGCCGTAGACGTTGACGGGCAGCTGGTTCAAGGCGAAGAGCGGAAGGACGACGCGGCCCGCCATGCGCTCGACGACGCGCTGCTCCTCGTCCTTGGCGAGGATGCCGAGAGCGAGGCTCCGTGGCGTGCCTTTCGGCGGGCGACTCCACGGGCTCGCTGCTCGAGGTGGCGAGCGGAGGAGTCGCCGGGCGCGCCAGCAGCGCACGCGTCACCAAGCCGCGCGACTCCAGGTGCTCCTGCGCCGCGCGATGCGCGGCGAGCTCCGCTGCCATTGGTCGACCACGCCCGAGAGCAGCTCCGTGCGCGGCGCCGCGGCCACCGGCGCAAGGCTGCCGCCGCCGCCGCTGCGGCGCCGCGGCGGCGGCAGCTCGTCCTTGACCTCGCCACCGAGGCGCACGTGCGCCTCGCGGAAGTCCGCTCCCCACGCCTTTCCGAAGGCAAAGAGGTCGCCACCCGAGCTGCCCTTACCGCCGCCGGCGTTGCCGTTGGCGCGACAGCCGCCCAGACAGTTCCAGACTCGACGCCTCGGGTCGACGACCAGCGACTCCTTGTGTCGGCGTGGAAGGGCACTTGCATCAGGTACTTGCCCACCCGCCGCAACGGCACACCCGAGGAGACGATGAAGGCGGCGAGGTCGTGACGCCGCTTGATCGCGTCGATGTCCGCCTTGGCGATCAGCATTCGGGGCCCTCCGGGATCGACTCCGAGGCCGGCAACCGCTCTCGGCCACAGAGCCTGTCAATACCACCACGGGCAAGTAGGTGTGCTATACCATTTCAGCAAGTCAGCGCGGATCAACGGAGGATCCCCATGAGGGTGCACTCGGCAGCGAGCCGCCATCGACGGACCATGGCCGACTTCGGAGAAAGACTCACCGAGCTCCGCAGACTCCGGCGGCTGACCCAGAGCCAGCTCGCCGACCTGCTCGACGCTGCAGAAGCTCCGGTGATCTCCCGCTGGGAGAACGGAGTCAGCAAGCCTCAGCTCGACTACGTTGTGAAGGTCGCCCAGGTGCTCGAGCTCGGTTTCGATCGAGCTGCTCGCAGACGGCTCTGAGCCAGCAAACCGTGGCGGCTTCGAAATCCAAAACCGCCGCCTCAAGGAGCTTTGCCAAGAAGGTCGACCGCCTCGACCCCCAGGACCAGCGAAGTCATCTGCTACGTCATGGACTCCCTGATCCGGAAAGAGCAGATCAAGGCGATCATGCAAGACCGCATCCTCCGGTAGCTCGCCTGCTGGGAGCCGCAACCGATGACGACCCCACCTCGAGCAAGAACAACTCGTCGAAAAGATCCGCCGGCTGCCCGCCGACAAGCAGGCGGAAGTGGAGGACTTCGTCGACTTCCTGCGCCTCAAAGACGAAGAGCGCGAGCTCGTGCGCGCAAGCGCCAAGCTCTCGCAGTACGCCTTCGATCAAGTCTGGGACAACCCCGAAGATGCCGACTACGACCGCCTATGAGTTCGGCGACGTCGTCCTTGTCGCCTTCCCTTTCACCGACCAGAGCGGCAGCAAGAAACGGCCCGCCGTCGTGGTCAGCTCGCAGCTGTTTCACCGCTCGCGCGCCGACTTGCTGTTGATGGCCGTCACCGGCCACCTCGGCAGCCGACGGCCCGGTGATCTCGAGGTGCGCGAGTGGCAAACGGCGGGGCTGCTCAAGCCCTCGCTCGTCAAACCCATCGTCACCACCCTCGAGCAGCGCCTGGTACTCAAGAAGCTCGGCCGTTTTGCAGCGCCCGATCGCGACGCCCTCGCGCAGGCCATCCGTACCGTCTTCGGCCCGTAGCCGGATCCCCCACCCACGGCCCGCACCGGGCCGTGGTGCTGCGTGACGACGTCGCCGGCGGCGGCGCCGGCCCGGCCCCCACCCACGCCTGCCAGCGGCAGTGGCTTCGATGCCTGGCGCCGAATGCTCCGCTGCAGCGGACGCCACCCGGGCGTTCTCTCCATCGCCCTCGCGCCTGGCGTCGAGCGCCAGCGACTCCGCTCACCACCTCGGCCGGGTGGCGCCGCTGGCTCTGCGGCCATTCGGCGCCAGGCGCGCCCGTGGTCTGCGGGCAGCGGTGACTTCATCAGCACCCCCCCGCCGGGCCTCGTCGTGCTGCGCGACGACCTCTCCTGCCCCGTGCGGGCCTCCCACCCGCTCTACAAGGCGCGGCAGACTGCACGTCCGCTGCGAGCACGGCGACGCGCAGCGGCGACGTGCACTGCAAGGCGCCGGCACTTCCGACCAAACCCGCGGCACGCTGGCCGCGGCGAGTGCTGCGGGGAGAGAGGACGGTGCGGGAAACTGATGGTGGCGAGAGCGTGGCTGTCGCGAGGCCCGAGCGGCCTGGGTGCCGGCCTTGTTTCTGAAGGGTGGGAAGCGCACGGGCCCGCCCCGCTCGACGACCACCGACGCTCGCTACGCCACCAAGGCCCGGCGCGCTCCTCGACGTCACCGCCGCTCGCAGGCCACCGACGCGCCTGGCGCCGAATGGGGCAAAGTTCAGCGGCGACACCCGGCCACGGATGAAGAGCGGAGAAACAGAGGCTCGACGCCAGGCGCGACAACGCCGAGAGGGAAACACTCGGGTGGCGTCCGCTGCAATGATGGGATGGACGCCTCCTCGCCGGCGGACCCTGTATGGTCCGCGGCCCAACAACGCACTGCTGAGGAGGAGAGCCATGCCAGCGACCGTCATCGCCGTCGACCTTGCCAAGTCTGTCTTCGAGATTGGAGTCTCGCACCGCGCCGGTAAGGTGGCCGAGCGCCACCGCGTCTCGCGTGCCGCTTTCCTGCGCTTCTTCGCTGAGCGGACACCGGCTACGGTGGTGATGGAGGCGTGTGGCTCGGCGAGCTACTGGGCGCGACGACTGCGGGAGGTTGGCCATCGCCCGGTGCTGCTGCCACCCAAAGACGTACGGCCGTATCGGCGGGGTAACAAGACGGATCGGACGGACACCAAGGCTCTGCTCGAGGCCTACCGTGACGAATGACATCCGTCCGGTGCCGCCGAAGTCGGTCGAGCAGCAGACGCTCACTGCGCTGCATCGGCTGCGCTCCTCTTGGATCGCAGCGCGTACCGCTCGCATCAACACTCTGCGTGGCCTCCTGCGCGAGCTCGGCGTGGTGATCCCCCAGGGGGCGCGCTTGGTCGTACCGCGCGTGCGGACGGTGCTCGACGCGGCCGAGTCGCCGATCCCAGTAGCGCTGCAGCCAGCGATCGTCGCCTGCTGCGACGAGATCCGCGACTGTGAGTTGCGTGTCCGCGACATCGAGCGTCAGCTCGAGACGCTGGCGGTGCAGATGCCGGTCGTGGCGCGCCTGATGAGCATCCCCGGCGTCGGCCTGATCACCGCCACAGCGCTGGCTGGCTTCGTGGGAGACGTGCAGCGCTTTCCGAGTGGCCGTCACCTCGCGAGCTTTCTCGGGCTCACGCCGCGCGAGCACAGCTCGGGAGGGGTCAGGAGGCTCGGCGGCATCACCAAGCGCGGCGACTCCTACCTGCGGACTCTGCTCATCCACGGTTCGCGCGCTGTCCTGCTCGCTGCCCGCCGAGCCAAGAGTCGGGACCGCCTGCGGCAGTGGGTTGTCGATCTGCACGACCGCAGCGGCCACAACAAAGCTGCAGTGGCGCTCGCCAACAAGCTGGCCCGCATCGTCTGGGCAGTGTGGAGATCCGACACCGCCTATGTGGCGGCGCCGGTGCTGGCGGCTCCGGTGCCAGCCACGGTGATTGCCGACGCCACTGCTGTGAATTGATGACGACTACCCAGCGGATGTGCCGGCGCGGAGCGAAGTCGAGAATAGATCTGGCCTCAGAGGCCGCTGTCAACGACTGACTCTCCGCGGCTGGCCCTCATGAGCAACCTGCCACCGACTGCACCGAGAACGATGTGATGGCGATTCGGTCTGACCGACGCGGGGCGAAGCCGAGAAACAAGTCTGGCCCACCGAGGCCGCTGACCAACGATTGGCTCCCTGCGTGCGGCTTCCATCATGGCCCGCAGCTGCACGATCACGCTGCACTCAGAGGCCGGAGATACGACTGCAGTCAAGACCTCCTCGCCATCGCCTTCTCGTCAGATCGCCGGAAGCTGAGCCGGAGAAGAGGCGGCTAAGGGGGGAAGAGCCCAGAGCCAGAGAAGAGAAGAGAAGAGGCGCTTGACAGAGGCGTCCAGATTGTTCGGCGCCAGGCTTCGAAGCCACCACCGCTCGCAGGCCACACGCCGGGCCGCGACTCAGCTGCCACCGAAGTTCAGCGCAGAGACTGGGCGGGCCAGTGCGCCGGGCTGGGTCCGTCCTCTGCGCCTGCAAGCTCGCGCCTCCGCTTTGCGTCTGTACTGACGTGGCAAGACCCCTGCGCTTCCTCCCTTCGGGCGCCATGGTCGAGGTTACCGTGCGCACCGTCCACGGTCGGCTCTTGCTGCGCCCCAGCACCGCCGTCAATGACCTCATCGTCGGTGTCATCGGCCGTGCCCAGAAGAAGTACGCCATGCGCGTCCACGCCCTGGCAGTGCTCTCCAACCACGCACACCTCGCCCTGTCTCCGGACTCGCCGCAGCAGCTCGCTGCCTTCATGGACTTCGTCGCTGGCAACATCGCCCGCGAGGTCGGCAGGCTCCATGACTGGCGGGAGAAGTTCTGGGCAAGAAGGTACCGCTCGATCATCGTCTCTGACGAGGAAGACGCTCAAGTCGCACGCCTCGTCTATATCCTCGGCCAGGGCGTCAAAGAGGGCCTCGTCGAACGACCCCAGCAGTGGCCCGGCGTCCACTGCGCGCAAGCGCTGCTTGATGGAGTCGATCTCGAAGGCACCTGGTTCGATCGCACTGCCCAGTACGAGGCCCGCCGCAGGAGAGACGACAAGACCGCCGCTGACTTCGCCACCGCCGAACGAGTCGTCTTCACGCCCCTTCCCTGCTGGGCCGCTCTCGAGCCTGCCGCCTACCAACAGCGCGTTGCCGCGCTGGTTGACCGCATCATCGAAGACGGCCGCCGCCTGCGGATTCCGGCCCAAGGCGACCACCCGTTCCGATCGAAGGCGACCACCCGTTCCGACGGGAAGGCGACCACTGATTCCGGCCTGAAGGCGACCACTTAGGGGTGGAGGTCCGGAAAGGGTGGTCGCCATCCCGGAAAGGGTGGTCGCCATCGCCGGAATCGGTGGTCGTGATCCCGGAATGGCGGCCTCGATTCGCCGTAAGGCGAAGCGAGTGAATGGGTTGGGTGTGGGCTCCGACTCTGGCATCGTGCCCCCCTTCTACAAGGGGGCCCGAGATGCCGGCACGGAGAGTGAGCATGCGGAAGATTCGCGAGGTTTTGCGTTTGCTGTGGGTGTGTGGCCTGAGCCAGCGGCGAGTGGCCTCCAGCTGCGGGATCAGCAAGACGGCGGTGGCCGAATGTGCCGCGCGCGCCCGGCGCAATGGGATGGACCAGGAGGCCACGAGAGCGCTGAGCGACATCGAGCTCGAGCAGCGGCTGTACCCGCGCGGTGAAGCGGTGTCGCGATCGCGGCCGGCGGTGGATTGGGCGGAGGTGCACCGCGAGCTCAAGGGCAAGGATGTGACGCTGCAGCTGGTGTGGGAGGAGTACCGGGAGCGCGAGCCGCAGGGCTACAGCTACAGCCGCTATTGCGAGTTGTACCAGGGATGGCGCCGGTGGGTTGATCTCACCATGCGTCAGGTGCATCGCGCCGGGGAGAAGCTTTTCGTCGACTACTGCGGCCGAACCGTCCCCGTCGTCGTCAGCGCGAGCGGTGAGGTGCGGCAGGCACAGGTCTTCGTCGCGGTGTGGGGAGCAAGTAACTACACCTACGCTGAGGCGACCTGGACGCAGAGCCTCCCGGATTGGATCGGCGCCCACGTGCGCGCGTTCGAATTCAGTGGCGGTGTGCCCGAGATCGTCGTCCCGGATAACACGCGCACCGGGGTCAAGAGACCCTGTCGCTACGAGCCCGAGCTCAATCCCACGTACCGGGATCTGGCCACGCACTACGGCGTGGCGGTGATCCCGGCCCGCGTGCGGCGGCCACGAGACAAGGCCAAAGTCGAAGTGGGCGTGCAGGTCGTCCAGCGCTGGATTCTGGCGCGGCTGCGCCACCGGACCTTCTTCTCGCTCGCCGAGCTCAACCGCGCCATCCACGAATTGCTCGCGCGGCTCAATGAGCGGTCCTTTCGCAAGATCCCCGGCACACGCCGCTCGCTGTTCGAGAGTCTCGATCGGCCCGCGATGCGCCCCTTGCCGCAAGAGCGCTTCGTCTACGGGGAGTGGAAGAAGGCGCGCGTCAATGTGGATTACCACGTCGAGGTCGAGCGGCACTACTACAGCGTGCCCTACCAGCTGGTCGGCCAGCAGCTCGACGTGCGCCTCAGCGCCCAGACAGTGGAGTGTTTCCACGGCGACCAGCGCGTCGCCAGCCACGTGCGCAGCTTCCGTCGCGGGCTGCCCACCACGGTCGCTGCGCACATGCCGCGGGCGCACCGGGACTACGTGGAGTGGACGCCCGAGCGACTCGTCCGCTGGGCCAAGCAGAGCGGACCCTCTGTCGCCGCTGTGGTCGAATCGATCCTCCTCAAGTACGTCCACCCCCAGCAGGGCTTTCGCGCCTGCCTGGGGATTCTCCGCCTGGGTCAACGCTACGGCGGTGAGCGGCTGGAGGCAGCCTGTCGGCGGGCCCTGAGTATCGGCTCGCCCTCCTATCGCAGCGTGCGGTCGATTCTCGAGCGAGGCCTCGATGCGCAGCTCGACATCGGTGTCGACGTCGCGACTGCTCACGCTGTCCTGCACGAGAATCTCCGCGGCGCCTCCTACTACGGCGGTGAGGAGGAGAAGCCATGCTGACGCAGCCCACCTTCGACAAGCTCGCCGCTCTGCGCCTTCAGGGTATGGCCAAGGCCCTGGCGGAGCAACTCGAGATGACCGACATCGACCAGCTCGACTTCACCGCTCGACTCGGGTTGCTGGTCGATCGGGAAATGACGGAGCGCGACAACCGCCGACTCCAGTATCACCTCGCCAAAGCGCGTTTCCGCCAAGCGGCCGCGGTCGAAGACATCGATTTCCGCACTCCTCGCGGACTCGATCGTCAGCTGTTCGCTGCGCTGTGCTCGTGCCAATGGGTCCGCGACCACCAAAACATCCTGATCACCGGCGCCACCGGGCTCGGCAAGAGCTTCCTCGCCTGCGCGCTGGGTCACAAGGCGTGCCGAGAAGGCTTCACCGCCCTCTACCATCGCTTGCCGCGTCTGCTGCCCGACCTGGCGATCGCCAAGGCAGACGGCCGCTACGGCAAGCTCCTCGCGGCTCTGGGCCGTACCGACGTCTTGCTGCTTGACGATTGGGGCGTTCTGGCCCTCAACGACGGTCATCGCCACGATCTGCTCGAGATCCTCGAGGACCGTTACGACCGCCGTTCCACGATCGTCACCAGTCAGCTTCCCGTCAGCTCCTGGCATGAGGCGATCGGCCATCCAACACTCGCCGACGCCATCCTCGATCGACTCGTGCACAACGCCCATCGCGTGACTCTCAAAGGCAAAGAGTCGATCCGCAAGACCAAGGCCGTCACTCCGCACGCCGAGAGCGGCGAATGAACGCGTGCCGCCAGACCGCCGCCCCGCCCGGCAAGAGACCGACACAGCCTGAGCGTCGCTGCGCTCCGATTACCGGATCCAGATGGGCTGCGGATCTGACGCGACTGTGGACCCCTGCGGACGTCGAAGACGACGCCCGCAGGTCCCACCCGCCCCCGGCCTCCGGCCGGGCACCCGTCCACAGCCGCTTGGAAATCGCCCACCCCCACGACCCCCACCCGGCGATTCCCACAGCTCCGCAGCCCCGGCGGCTGGCAGTACACTCCCTCGAAGAAAAGGAGGCCTCAGACCCCCAAGACGACCACTTCAGCTAACCACGAGCCCCCGCCCGTCGCTTCGCTCCGACCGGTGGTCGCCTTCGTCGGAATACGTGGTCGCCTTCGCCGGAATACGCAGCCGCCGCCAGCGCGATGGCAGGCCCGTGCTCGGTAGGAAGGCCATCGCCAGCCAGCACCCCCACGACAAGCCCATCCACTGCGATCGCTCACCGGCGCCGCTGGTGCACGCCGCCAGCAGGGAGATCCGCATCATGCTCCGTGTCGCGTACTGGCAGTTCGTCGCCGCCTTCCGCGAGGCCGCTCACCGCCTGCGCCACGGCGATCGGCTCGTCCGCTTCCCCACCGGAGCCTTCCCACCCCCGCTGCCCTGCCTCGTCCCCACCGGCTGACGCCCCTCCAGCTGCCTCGCTCTCAGACCAACCACCAACTCGCCGGCGACGCCGGCAACGAAGAGGTCTGTCCGCTCATCGCCGCGGCGGCCGACAATGGCTCGCTCGGGACCACAGAACCACACTCGGCTGCCGACTGCTCACCATCACCGGACCCAGCCGCGGCCTACCACTACCCATCAGCGACCCACCGCGGCTCTCCGCTCGCCGTGATTCTCGATCTCTCTCACGAAGAGGGTGGCACCTCTCTTTGGGGGGGCCGCTGCTCGGAGGACGCGGCGGCTCGGCGCAGAGGCTGGCGGGCCGGTGTGCGGGTGGGGCTCGGCCTCTTCTAGGTCACAGCAAGTCGAAGCGACTCAAGGGGAAGGCGGCGTACTACGAAACCGTACGAATCCCCGCGAGGTGGGTGGCAACAGCTCAGGCATTCGGATGCAGGCCCCTTCGCGAAGACGCTGGCACCTCTCAGAGACCGGCGAGCGACAAGGCGTAACTTGGTGTTTGTGCCTTCGGTGAAGCCGTTGGTGAGGCGGGTGCGAACGTAAGCAAGGATGCCGTCGAGATGCTTACGAATAGTCCGTGCTGCTCGGACGAACGGCTTGAGTCGTGAGCGGGCAGCCCAGGCGATCCACTCGCGCAGTGCGGGTCTGGCGCGCCCGACTTGTCGGTAGTCGAGGGCGCCGGCCAGCGCTTCCTTCAGCAGATAGGCGCGATAGAGGCGCCGGTTCGTCTGCTGAATCGTGTTGAGCTTGCCGCGCTCGGTGGGCCTGAGGCTCCAAGGGTTCTTGAGCAGAGCGTATCGGCTGTTCTTGACGGCCCGGGCTTCGTCGGGGTCTTCGATCTCGCGGACCAGGTCGCGCCGAACCTTGTCGAGAGCGTCGGAGGCCAACCGCTGGACATGAAAGCGGTCGTAGACGATCTCGGCCTTGGGTAGACAGCTCTGCACCGCCCGACGATAGCCGGCGGCCATGTCCATCGTCACCGTCTCGATGCCGGCGCAGCGCTCAGGACCAAGCTCGGCAAAGAAGCCCGCCAACACGTCGCCACTTCGCCCCTCGGCGGCCCAGACCACTCGCCGCCGATCGTGGTCAACGACCACGGTGATGTAGTGGTGGCGCTTGCGGTAGCTGAACTCGTCTACCCCGATGCAGCGGAGTCCGAGCAACCGATCGGGCGCCAACCGCCGAGCGACGACTCGCTCGACAATTGAACCGACCGTCTCCCAGGCGATTCCGGTCAACTCGGTTACCTTGGTCTTGTCGGTGATCTGGGCCAGATAGGCCACCATCTCCTCGAAGTCCCAGGTGAAGCGGCTATCCGCGGCTGCCCAGGGCACCTGCTCCGTGCGGATGCCACACTGCCGACAGTTGACGCGGCGGGGCTCGCAGCCGAGATAGACCCCGGTGCGCCCGAGGCCGAGGTGCCGCCACCGCCGCGGCGGCTTGCGGTCGTAGCCGGGACCAATCCGACCGCAGCCACCACACCGCGGCCTACGCCACCGTGGCCTCACCTCGACGTGAAGATCCCCCGTGATCATCACCACCACCCGCCCGACCACCAAGCCCGTGATGCCGAGAAGCCGCCGCAGTAGAGTCGTTGCGCGCACAGGTTTCTGCTGCCTCCCTGGGTTGTCTGGACAACTCCCCAGAGAAGACCAAAGATCCTGTGCGCACTTCCAGTCCTACTCTTCACCCCTACTTGCTCTCCAAGCTCTTCGCTCTTCGGCACTTGCACTACGCGACTACCCTTTGATCAACCCACCCGAAGTCTTGGAGAGCCTCAATCTCCGTCACCACCTCGCTGCACACCGTCGGCCGCGGCGAAGTCCGTCTGCACGATAGGAATTCAGCGAGCACCAGCCGCCGCCGCCGCTTGCTGCCGCAATCCGCGCAGTGGAGGGCTCACTTCTGACCTCGCCGCGCAGCTCTACAACGAGGCATGCTCGCCAATCGCGCCACTCTCGTGCTGGCGGGCCGCCCGCGACGCCGCTTCTCTGCGAAGAGGGTGGCACCTATCTGAGCTGGACCCTCGCCTGCCACCCGCCGGGCCGCGTCTCAGCTGCCACCGAAGTTCAGCGAAGAAACTGGGCGGGCCGGTGCGCCGGGTGGGTCTGGGGCCTCGCTCACAGCAACCTGCATTCAAATGCGGGCCCTTCGCGAAGACGCTGGCACCTCTCCAGAGCAGGGCACCTCGCTTTGGGCGCCGAGCTTGCGACCGGCCTTCTGGTCCTCGTAACCGTGCTCGACCTTGGCCGCGAAGATCACCTTGCGCTGTAGCGGGCTCCGAAGCGCCATTGACTCACCTCTTCTCCGGGCGACTGCCACGCTGCCAAGCCCGGCACCTCAGCTGCGTTATCCCGCGTAGGCAGGCAGCTCACGCGTCGTAGATCGCATAGCGGATCAGTCGCTCGGTCTGTTGTGCCCGTGTCGGCGACTCTGCATTCTCGATCCACCCCTCTAGAAACTCCTTCGCTACGCTGACTTCCAAGAAGTACTTCAAGCCCTCCTCGCGAGCTTCGGTCGGTAGCCCGCCTTCAGCAGGCTCTGCTGCCGCGATTGCGTCTGACGCCGCCGTCCAAGGCTCCCGCGCATAGATAGTCAGATCCTCGTCCAGCGAATCAAGAGATCCCACCAGACTTTCGAGTGTTCTCAGGGCTTGCCCCATATTGCATAGCCTCCCTTGCCGTCGGGATGGAGGGTGTCCCACCAGCTGCTGCCCCAGGAGTGCTGTGGTCTTGGCACCAGCTGCATCAACCCAGGCTCGTCGGCGTGGTGCCAAGTCCATCCTGC
Source organism: Thermoanaerobaculia bacterium (assembly GCA_963837455.1). Lineage (GTDB taxonomy): Bacteria > Acidobacteriota > Thermoanaerobaculia > Multivoradales > JAIOJS01 > DASYQD01. Next base: position 39,213 of record CAWINM010000005.1, read on the forward strand.
TGGAGATTGACGCGACGCGAGGCCGTTGGGCGTCCGCTCGAGGTTGATACCCAAATCGCTCATCGTCTGAGCGAATTCAGGATTCGACTCCATTGTTGTAAGGAGCGACTCGTTGGCCTCTTGGAAGTGCCGAGCTCGCGATAGTCCTGGATAGGACTGCGGGCTTAGCCTCGTCTCAAAGGCAACGGAGTATTGCTGCGGATTGACTGGTGGTTGCGGGATCCCCGCAGGCTCAATCGCCGACGACACTGAGGGTGCTACCGGACCCTCCGGCGCCCCTGCAAACAATCGTGTGCCCGGTGTCCCAGTGGCGACCTCAGCTCCCTGGCCGATGCCAGCGATCGTGAGCACCGTCTGGCTGGCCCCTCCCAACCACTGCGCACCTCCGCGGATTGCCTTGTCCGCATCGCCTTCGATGATCCCCTCGAAGGCCATCGCCGAGCCTTGCCGCTGTGCGTCGACGCCGAGCGCACCACCGACCAGATTCCTCGCGTGTTGGAGTTTGTCGGGCGCGCTGGAGAACCCAAGCGTCGCCACGTTTGCGGAGTGCTGATTCCCCGCCGCGTTGGCGGCAGCGGCCCTCTGGTTCAGAGTCCCCCCGCTGCCCATGAAGGTGCCGATGCGCACTGCAGCACCGGATACCTGACCCATGGTGGCGAAGTCAGCCGTCTTCACGACGCCGTGGGCCGCGCCCTTGGCAACCGTCACGGCGGTCTTCACCTGCGCTTCGTTCCAGGCGTTGTACCAATCGATGCAAGGTAGGTTGTCGAGACCCAGGCACTGACCCATCGGGTCGGTGTTCATGTGCGGCTGGTTTCCGACGAACGCGTAGAGGTTCTGCGATTGCACGAGACCCTCTGCGATTTGCGGTTAAACCGCTGATCTCGCAGAGGCTTCTCGCTGCAGCGGAAGGGCGGAGGCCGGGAGGCGAGTTTGCGGCGCGCAGGGCTTGGGCGCCGGCACAGTTTTCAAAGAGCTGGGGCCATCCTACGCGAGGACCGGATCTGAGCGCGAGCCGCTCTTCCCTTAGCTGCCTCTCGTCAGCTGCTTCTCTCTTCTTCGGCGACCGTGGGCCCGGCCGGCCCGCACCGGGCTGTGGTGCAGCGGCGCGTCAGTGACGAGCGCAGCAGCGGCCCGGCGGGCGCTCCTGCGAGCTGCCGTGGCTTCGAAGCCTGGCGCCGAATGAGCCATTGAAGCGGACGCCACCCGGGCGTTCGCCCGGCTGTCGCCGCTTAACGGCGCAGCCCATTCGGCGCCAGGCGCGCTCGTGGCCTGCAAGCGCTCGAGGCTTCGACAAGGGGCCCGCCGGGCCTTGGTGTGCCCCTCGACGTCGTCTCACTGCCCCGTGCGGGCCTCCAGCGCTTCTACAAGGCGCGGCAGCCTGCGAAGACGCAGCCTGCCGCCGGGAGTCACAAAGAGCGGCGCTGCGCGCCGAGCGGGCCCGGAGCTTCCTGCGAGCGACAGTGACACGCTTCCCGTCGCGGTCGAGGTCTTACCGCAGTGCTCGCCGCCGTCAAGGGTGCCCGCCTCGCGAAGACGCGAGGCGGCAGCACCGCGGCCTTCGCCGCGATGCTGCCCTTGACCGCGTCTGCGCGCTGCGGTGCGATCGCGTTGCGGGCGACGGGAAGCGGATGGGCTCGGGTGAATCGGATCTTCTCCCCGAGCAGACTCCAGAGCCAGAGCCCACTCCGTCGCCGTCGCCCGCACACATGGCACACACCGCCGCGCGGAGCAGCCGGCAAGACCGCCGACGCGGCGGCCGCGTCGGCGCCGGAGCCGCGCGCAGCGCGGCGGAGGGCAGTCTTGCCGGCTGCGAGCACGGCGGTACTCTCGCGCGGGCGAGGGCGACGTCGCACGTCACTCCGCTCTGCTTCGTCGTCGATACGCGCGCGATCGACGCCCCGCACTCGCACCAGCGCAGCGACGCGGCGCCGGCCGCCGGCGGCGCTTCGCGACCGACGTCGCTCCACTCCTCCTTCGCGCCGGCGCCCGCAGCGAGCACGGCGACGCCTCCGGCGGCGCTGTGCGCTGCAAGGAGCCGGCGCTTCCGGACAAACCCGCGGCACGCAGGCCGCGCCCACGATGACGCGAGAGCAGCCACCATCGTGCCGACAGGCGCGGCCTGGGTGCCGACCTTGCTTCCGAGGGCGGGCAGCGTCACGGGCCCGCGCCCGCAGGCCACCGACGCTCGCGACCTCACCAAGGCCCGGCTCTTCGCTCGTCGAAGCCCCGAGCGCCCGCAGGCCACCACTCCGAGCCCGGCCCAGGTTGACATAGCGCCGTTATGTTCAAGGCCGCGCGAAGGCGCGGCCCAAGGCGGGGCTGGCCGAGGGCAGGGTCGGATAATCGAGCGATTATCGGAAGCGACCTGCAAGGGACGTGACGGGCGTCTGCGACCGGCGCGGCCCTTGCCCGGGAGCGGTCCCTGCCCGTGCCCGTAGGGACGGCCAGCCCCGCCGCCGCCTGGGCCGGGCTCTTCGAAGCCACTGCCCCTCGCAGGCATCCCGCCGGGCCGGCGCCCGCACACCACGAGCGCCGATCGAAGCGCCAGCGGCGGGCCGGTGGCGCGGGTGGGATTCTTCTCTGCTCCGCTGTCACCAGCGAAGGGGCGCGGGGCGCAGCGGCGGAGGCCGGCGCTCCGCGCCGGCCGCAGCGCGAGCACCGCGCCCTGGCCGTCCTCAATGCTGCCGCGTCAGCCCTCGCCGGCGGCCTCGGCCGCGAGCGTGGCGAGCAGCTGCTCGTGCAGCGTCTCGTCGCGCTCGAGCTTGGCCGGATGGGTCGCCGTGTGGATCTCCTTGAGCTTGTGGATCTCGACCTTGGTGTAGATCTCCGTCGTGTCGAGCTTCGAATGCCCGAGGATCTGCTGGATGTAGCGGATGTCGGCGCCGCGCTCGAGCATCTGCGTCGCCATGGTGTGGCGGAAGAGGTGGCAGCAGCCCTTCCGCCGCCGCACGCCGGATTGGTCGAGGATCTTCGCCACCCGGTTGCCGAGCCCATCGAGGTCGAAGCGCACGCCGGTGGTGTTGACGAAGAGGGCGAAGCTCGCCGGGATGCGCCAGCAGGTGCGGCCGGCTCTCCTCGAGGTAGCGCTCGACCCAGAAAAGCGCCCGCTCGCCGATCGGCACCACGCGGTCCTTCCCTCCCTTGCCCAGGCGCACGACCAGCCACCCGCGCTCGAAGACGACGTCGTGGACGTCGAGGTTGCAGACCTCGCCGCGCCGGATGCCCGTCGAGTAGAGCACCTCCAAGATGGCGCGGTCGCGAGCGCCGAGCAGCTTCGTGGTGTCCGGCGTCGAGAGAATGCGCTCCATCTCCTCGACCGAGTAGGTGTCCACCGGCAGCCGCGGATGCTCGCGCGGCAGCACGATCTCGGCCGCCGGGTTGTAGAGCAGGTAGCGCTCGCGAGCGAGCCAGCGGAAGAAGGCCTTGACGTAGGAGAGCCGCGCGCGCTGGCTGGAGACGGCGAGCGGCCGCCCCTCTGGCTCGCGGCGGTAGTGGAAGAGGTAGCGCTGGTAGCGCTCGATCGCCTCGCGCGAGACCTCGGACGGTCGCTCGATGCCGCGCTCGATCGACCAGCGCGCGAAGAGGCGCAGCACCGAGTCGAAGCCGCCGCGCGTACGCGGCGAGAAGTGGTGGACGTCGCGCCACTCGAGGAAGCGCGCGATCAGGACGTCGAAGCCGCGCGGGTCGTTGGGGTCGGCGACCGGCTGCCGCTCTTTCCAGCGCACGCCCTCACTCCCGCTCGCGCGCGCCGGGACCGAAGAGCGCACCCACCAGCTCGCCGGCGTCGTCGACATCGCTCGCGGCGCCGTTGCCTTCGTTACGACGCTGCGAGTACGACCTGTTCGCGTCGAGTGTCTCCAGATATGCGCGCGGCGGTGCGCAGTCGCCGTTTCCGCCGGAAACGACTCGCAGCATTGGCTCTAGGACGACCCGACCATCCCCCGACTTGGGCCCGACTTGGCCCCGACTTGGGGCCGACTTCTCGCCGTTCTCCCCCGACTTCTCGGTCTCAAACCCCGACTTCTTTCCGTCGTAGCCGCGGCTCCCGGGCGCCCCCGTGTCGAAGAGGCCCATCATGAAGCGCTCGCGCTCTCTCGCCTCGCCGTCGTAGAGCAGCTCGTAGACGAAGCTCTGGCCGCGGCTGCCGCGGTGCACGAGCAGGTACTCGAGCTCTTCGAGCCTGGCAAGGTGCATCTTGAGCTGCGTGTTGCCCCACCCCGTGTGCTCGCGCACCTCACGCCGCGAGAAGCGGTAGTCGGCGCGGTCGATCGCCAGCCGTGCGCACGCCTCCGTCACCATGCGGTGAATCGACTCGAGCAGGCTTTGCGTCTGCGGCGGCAGCTCGTCGAGCGTCCGGCCCAGGATCTCGTGGGCGAGACGGTTGGCGATCTCGATATCAGGGAGGGCCGTCTCGACGTAAGGCACCGTCTTGCCGCCGACCTCGAGTGTGCCGCTCTTCCTCTGGTACTGGTGCAGGAGCGTGATGGCGCGAATGAGAGCCAGGTACTTCATGTGATCGCGCCGCGTGCGCGTCGCCGTCGAGGGGTACGACAGCTCCTCGGCCCAGGGGTTGACGATCGCCTTGGGCTCGAGCAGGCGCATGGCGTTCTGATGGAGGCGCAGGATGGCGGTGCGCTCGTGCCGCTCGCGCAAGCCTTCGAGCGTTTCGCCGCGGCGCTGGAAGCGATGGATCTGTTCCGTCTGCTCGCGGCTCTCGTCGACGGTCAGGATCAAACAGCGGTTCTGAAACTCCTCGTCGACGTCGATCGCCGTCGTCGTGGTGAGGATCGCCGCCGGCCCTTCCACCGTGTACTCGTGGGTGACGAGGCGCCCCGTCGCCGGGTCCCTCCCCGTCGAGGCGATCGACACCCGGCCTTCGCTCTGGAAGAGCTTCAAAGCGTACGAGGCGCGACCGGCGCCCTCCTCCTCGGCGATCGACAGCACCTTGTGCCGGAGGTCCTTGCCGCCCATGTAGAAGAGGCTCTGCCCGGTCATCGCCGAGTAGGCGATGCGATCCTCCTCGGGCATGAAGGCAAGGCCACCTTCGACGATGGCCGACTTGCCCGCCGCCGAGCTCGACTGCACCATCACCGCGAGCGGCCGGTCGAGCTTGCTCGACACCAGGGCGAAGTAGATGGCCAGCATGTTGAAGCGCTCGCCCACCACACCGCAGCGCCCGAAGTCGCCGAGGATCCGCTCGACGAGGTCGGCTGAGGCGAGAAGCTTCAGCGCCTCCGCCCGCTCCTCGGCCGAGAGCACGACCTTGGTTTCCTTCGGCACCTGCGCCTTCTCGATCGCCTGCTCCTGCGCTTGCTCGCAAGCGAGGAAGACCTTGCCTAGGTCGTGGTGCGCGAGGCGTGCGTCGATCGCGAGCTCGCTGGCCGCTTGCTTGGCGAAGGCCGCTCGCTGCCGCGCCGAGTAGAGGTCGAGCGTGTCGACGTGGAAGCCGTCGCCACGCGAGGCGAAGAGCTGGACGCGCAGCGTGCCGAAGGCGAGGTTGCCCTCGAGCCCGCGCACGCGGTAGCGCCGATCGGCGAGGGCGAGCACCACTTCGTGCGCGCGCACCTCGAGCGGCGGCGGTGCCGGCGGCGGCGCCGGCAGCGCGCTCGACGAGTTGGTCACCGACGCGCTCGCCGGCGACGTCGCCGCCAAGACCAGAGGCGAGCTCGCGATCCGCTCGACCTCGTCGGCGTCGGCCGCCTCGTCGAGGTAGTCCTCGAGTGCCGCCGCCGAGATCGTCGCGCGTGACGGCTCGCCCGTGGTGCCATCGGGCGTCACGCTGGCGACTGACGGGGAAGCATCTAAGGGAGGAGCAGCTCCCGTCAGCTCGCTGGCCGGCCCTGGCTCGCTAGCGGGCACGCGCACGTGCGCCGCGAGCACCGTGCGCATCGCGACGCTCTCGCGCTTGGGTGGCGGGCCCGTCCCCATCCACTCCGCCTTCCTCAGCACCAGGTCGAGGCTCCGGCTCGCCGGCTGGACCTTCTGCGCGTACTCGTTGGCGTCCATGCCGCGCGGGAAGAGCACGCGGTAGCACTCGATGCCGTGACCGATGAGCTGCTGCGCGAGCTCTTGCGCCGGCGGCTCGCTCTTCTCGTCACGGTCGTAGGCGACCAGCACCCGTCGCGTGCCGTGCTCGAGCATCGAGGTGAGAAGCGAGGGGGGGAAGTTGTGGCAGCCGAAGGAGCACGTGACGTGGTGGAAGCCCGCCGCCCAAAACGTCAGCGCGTCGAGGATCGCCTCGCAGAGGATCACCTCGTCGCTCTCGACCAGCGCCTGCGGGTTGAAGACGCAGTCGAGCGAGGCTGCAAGGTACAGGTGCCGCGGCGTCCCCGCGCGCAGATTCGGCGTCACCTTGCGGCCGTACAGCTGGACGATGCGGCCCGAGAGATCGCGGATGGGGATCACGATCGATCCATTCAGGTGCTCGTGGCCGCTGTCGCCGCGCAGGATGCCGAGCCCCTGCAAGCGGCTGCGGAGCGCTTCGCCGGCCTTCACCTGCTTGATCGGAAGCCGCAGACCGAGTGTCCTGTCCGCAAAGCCGATCCCGAAGCGCCCCACCATCGCGGCATCGAAGAGCCCACGCTTCTCGAGGTACTCCTTGCCGCGGCGTGTGGCGAGCAGTCGATCGCGGTAGTAGTCAACGACGCGCAGGCGCAGTTCCTCGTCGCTCGCCTCCAGCCACTGCTTGACGTCCCCCGGTGCGAAGGGCTCGACCTTCTCCTCGCTCTCCTCCAGCGTCATACCCGGCAGGTACGCCGCCGCCAGCGACTCGACCGCAGCCCGGAAGCTCTCTCCAGAGATCTCCATCCGGAAGTCGATGACCGTGCCGCCCTTATTGCAGCCGAAGCACCGCCAGAGCCCTTTGCCCGGCGTCACCACCAGGGACGGCTCTTTGTCGGGCGAATGGAAGGGACACCGCGCCACCAGGTCCTTGCCGCGGCGGATCAGCTCGACGCCAGCGGCGGCCACCACCGCCTCGAGCGGGACCTCCGCTTTGATCCGCGCGATCAGGTCCTCGGCAATCCGGGCCATCGAAGCCTCCTCTCCCGAGAAAGCTGTCAATCCACTCGTGTGCTAAGATGAATTTACCTACTTAGGTGACACGAGTCAAGCCACTTTGCGGAGGGCCCTATCCTTGGACGGCGACCTGATCCTCTGGGTGTCCGACGTGAGCTTCGCCGAAAGACTCGCCAATCTCCGCAAGCAAAGGGGCCTCACTCAGCAGGCCCTTGCCGATGTCGCCGGCATCCACATGATGCAGGTACACCGCTACGAGAGCGGCTCTTCGCTGCCGTCGCTCGAAGTACTCAAGAAGCTGACGGTCGCTTTACGAGTCAGCGCAGACGACTTGCTCTTCGACGACGTCGAGCGCCGACCCGACGACGAGCTGCGCGTGCAGTTCGACGCCGTGTCTCGTCTGTCAGCCGAGGAGAAGCGGATCGTCCTCGAGGTGCTCGAGGGGCTCCTCCTCAAGCACGACGCGAAGCGTTGGATCCGGGCCGCCGATCGCGCCGCGAGCGGTTAGCTGTCGGGCCGCTCATGGCCGCTCCTGTCTTCTACTTGCATCTCGCAAACGATGGCGGCCTGTTCGCCGTCGACGGCGAAGGCGGCAGCGAGGCCTGGATCACCGAGGCGGACCTCCTTGCGCTCCTCGACGCATGGCGCGACACAAACGGCACCATCCTCATCAGCTCCGACTGTGAGCTCGATGAGCTGCCGCCGATAGCCGCTAAGGTCTTGGACAGAATCCGAGCTGCGAGAGTCACACTTGCACTCTCATCGGAAATTCACCCTCACGCGCGGCGAAGCGGTGGTGCCACCACTCTGATGATGGCCGCCTATTCAGGGGAGCAGCGCCTACTCGAGGATCTCGTGCGTCGACGAGCCGACGTACACGCGCGGGACACTGACGGTCAGACGGCGCTCATGTACGCCGCCAACGGCGGCCACGAGAAAGCTGTCGATCTCTTACTGGAGGCTGGATCAGGAGTGGATGACGAGGAGCACACCGGCTCCACGGCGCTGATGTTCGCAGCCCAACACGGCCACTTCGCTGCCGTCCGCAAACTGCTCCAGGCCGGCGCCAAAGTAAACACCCGCGGCAAGCATGGGCTTACCGCAGCCGATCTCGCCCAGCAGAACGGCCAGACCAGAGTTCTCGCGCTCCTACTAGCACGCGAGCCGAGTAGCGCTCAGTAGCCTCACTGCGGCGGTTGGTATTGCGTGTAGAAGGGATAGTCCCTCTCTCGGATCGCGTCTCGCTCGATCTGGAAGTAGTCACTGCTCACCTCAGGATAATTCGGCCGGAGCCGGAAAGGACCAGGATCGGGGCCCGCGTCGATGATGCCGCGGCACTGATTCATCTGTTCGTTGATCCAGTACCGGTTGTAAGCCTTGAGCTGGACGCCGCTCAAACCCTCGGGCGGCAAAAACACATCTGCACCAAGAGCCGCTGCGGCTGGCTTGACTCGGCCTGCCATGTTTTCACCGATCACCACTGGTCGCTGATTTGTGTTCACTCGCGGCCCCAGATCCACGGTCTGGCCTTGTGGATCGACCAGAAAGCGCGCGCGCCAGCCAGGAGGAAGGTCAACGCCTGGAGGCGGCTCTGCTGGTGCGGGCGGTGCGTTGGGAGAAGTCGAAGGGTTGATGCTGAGCGAACCGCCGGGCCCGTTAACAGCTCTACTGACCCCCATCGAAAGACCACTGAACGCAAAGCTGAAACCGACGCCCTGCGCCATCGACATGCCGTAGGCAGAGCTGCTGCTCACCTGACCGGCCGCGGCATCAGCACCCGCCTGATTACCCAGGCCTGCTGCGGCACCGACAACAAAATTCGTGGCCACATATCCAAGCCCGTAGCTGGCAGCTGCGACACCGGCAAACCCAGCGCAAACACCCGCACCTACGGAACCGGCGTAGAGCCTCGTGCTCAACTCGCCGGCTGCCACGATGTACGGCGCCATCGCAGCTGTCTTGTCGGCGCCGATGTCGGCGCCCATCCCTGCTTCGATGACAAGTCGGGACGCCTCCTCGGCACCCACGACCGGTGCGAGCTGTGCGTAGAGTTCGGTCCCGTTGACATCGCGATCTGGGACCGCCTTCCCGGATGAGGTCACCGTGACCTGAGTGACCAACCCTCGCGGGTCGGTTGCCATATTCGGCACATGTCCAACAAAGGCATAGAGGGAGGGTGTGGCGTGCCCTACGCCGTTCTCGAGCAAACCGAGCCCAAACCTCGATGCCTCTCCACGACTTACACGATTCGAGGCGGGCTGCGACTCAGGCCCAAAGAGCGCAAAGGCCCGGACACGAGTTTCGGGCAAACTCGGCAGCTCGCTCGGTGCGATCTCTGAGACGCGCGCGAGCTCGCTGGTGTCGACAAGCGCGCGCGTCAGCAGCTCGCCAGGCGGCTCTGGTGGTGGCCACCAGAGCGAGAAGCGAGAGGACTCTGCCAGCTCTTCAGGCAGCGGGTCCGAGGCCTGCGCGTCGTCGAGCACAGCCGCCTCGAGGCGGTCGACGTCGACCTGGTGGAGCTGGTCTTGCTGGAGGAGCGCAGGGAGCTTCGGCAGCGAGGCCGCTGCCGGCGAGATCGCCACGAGGGCCGCGAGGACGAGCAGCAGGAGGCTGACTTTTCTCCTAGTTGCTTGCATCTCTTCTTTTCCTAGCTGCTACTCGCTCTGGATTCTACGACCGCTGCAACCAGCCGGAGCAGACCGGAAGCGACTAGGGGGAAGAAGCAGCTCCGGATTCTGACGACGGCACTGGCTCCGCCGATCACTCGTCGCGGCGATCGCCGAGGGCCTCGAGCCCTTCGTCGCGGGCCAGCTCGGCAGCATCCTCGGCCTCGACGTCGCGCTCACGGTGCTCGAGCCGTGCTGCGGGATGCGTGGCGTCGTGGATCTTCTTGAGCTTGCCGATCGAGACGTGGGTGTAGATCTCGGTCGTCTTTAGGCTCTCGTGGCCGAGCATCTCCTGGATGTAGCGGATGTCGGCGCCGCCCTCGAGCATTTGCGTCGCCATCGTGTGGCGCAGCAGGTGGCAGGCTCCCTTCCTGCCGATCTCCGCCTGGCGGGTGTAGCGGCCACCGAGGTAGGTGATGCGCGAGGGCGAGATCGGCTCGCCGTATTCACCGAGGAAGAGCTCTCCCTCGTCGATGCCGGCCACGAGCTTGGGCCGCGACTCGCGCAGGTACTTCTCGATCCAGAGCAGGGCCCGCTCCCCCACCGGCACGATGCGATCCTTCTTGCCCTTCCCCTGGCGCACGAAGACAGTGCCGTGGAAGAAGTCGACGTCGGAGAGCGCCAGGTGCACGAGCTCGCCGCGGCGCAGACCCGACGAGTAGGCAAGCTCGAGGATGGCGCGATCGCGCAGGCCGAGCGGATCGGCGAGGTTGGGTTGTGAGAGGACGAGCTCGACTTCTTCGAGTGTGAGCGGGCTCTCGAGCAGCTTCGGCAGCCGCGGCAGCAAGAGATCGGCCGCCGGATTGGCGGCGAGGTAGTGCTGCCGCACGAGCCAGCGAAAGAAGCTGCGGACGGCTTGCAGCCGGCCCACCTGGCTCGCGATCGAGAGCGGCCGGCCGTCGCTCTTCCGCGCCGCGTAGAGCTGGCTCTGGTACAGCTCGAGCACCGCCAGCGTCACCTCGCCTGCCCGCTCGATGCCGCGCTCCTTCGCCCAATCCGAAAACCACCGGAGATGCCGAAACGCCTGGCGGATCGTCGAGTCGGAGAAGTGCCGCTCGGTGATCCAGCGCAGGTACTCGGCGACCAGGCCGTCGAGCGGTGTGGGCGTCGTCGTCGCTCGATAGTTGCCCTGGCCGCGGGCCTTGAGGCTTCCGACCCGGCGCAGGCGGCGCGGCGCTTTCGTGCGCATCGCGTGACGCTCAGCGAGCGCGCAACGCTCGACGGCGCGTGCTGGCCGCGGTCCCGAGATGCGAGATTTCGGGCTCGTGGCCGTTCTTCGCCGGCAAGTCGCTGCTGCCGTTGCCGTTCCTGTGAGAAAACGGCTCCCGAGCACTCCCCGATTCCGGGCCGATTCGATCCCGACTCGACCCCGACCGCTCCCCTTCCTGCCCCGGCCACCTGCCATTTCGCCCCGACCGGTCAGCCGTCATCCGTTGCGCCGCACGGCCGACGTCGATGAGCCCGGGGACGAAGCGCGAGCCGTCGGCGCCTTCGCCGGCGTAGACAGCTCGTAAACGAAGCTCTGACCGCGCCCGCCGCGGTGGACCACGACGTACTCGAGATCGACCAGTCGCGCCATGTGCACCTTGAGCTGCGTCTGGCCGAAGCCAGTCCAGGCCCGCGCTTCGCGCAAGAGGAATCGCAGCGCGCTCTGCTCGACGCCGAGCAGCTCGCATTCCTCGATCACCCGCGCATGCAGCAGCTCGAGCAGCCGCCGCGTCTGCGGCGCGAGCTCGTCGAGCGAGCGACCGAGCACCTCGTGCGCGAGCCGGTTGGCGAGCTCGACGTCAGCTGCCTCGACCTCGAGCACCTCGACCTCGTGGCCTCCTCTCGTCTCTCGCCGGATCTTCCGCTGGTGCTGGTGCAAGAGAGCGATGGCGCGGATCAGCATCAGGTACTTCCGATGGTCGCGCCTGCTGCGCGTCTGGCTGTCTTGGAAGGACAGCTCGCGCGCGAGGGGATTGACCACCACGAGCGGGCGCAGGAGGCGCTGGAAGTTCTTGTGGCGGGCGAGGACCTCGCGTCGTTCTTCGCGGGCCCAGAAGCCCTCGAGCGTCTCGTCCTCGCGCTGCATGGCGTGGATCGCCCGCGTCTGCTCGCGGCCCTCGTCGACGGTGAGCACCAGCGAGCGGTTGAGCAGCTCCTCGTCGATCTCGACGGCGGTCGTGGTGAGCAGGATCGCCACCGGCCCTTCGACGCGGTACTCGTGGGTGACGAGCCGCCCGCTCTGCGGGTCCTTGCCGGTCGAGGCGATCGTCAGCTCGCCTTCGCTCTGGAGGAGCTTCAAGGCGTAGGAGGCGCGCTCGGCACCCTCCTCCTCGACCAGGGCGAGCACCTTGTGCTTCAAATCTTGCTCGCTCATGTAGAAGAGCGACTGCCCGGTCATCGCCGAGTACTTGACCCGCTCCTCCTCGGGGACGAAAGCGAGCACCGCATCCATGAGCGCTGACTTGCCCGCCGCCGAGCTGCTCTGGATCATCACCGCGAGCGGCCGTTCGAGCTTGCGCGAGACCGCAGCGAGGTAGCCCACGAGCTTGTTGGTCTCTTCGCCGACCACACCGCAGCGCCGGAAGTCCTCGAGGATCCGGGCCATGAGCTCTGGATCGCGGCCGAGTGCGAGCGCCTCTTCGCGCTCGGCATCCGTCATTGCCGGCAGCTCGGCTTTGGGCCGCAGCGCCGCCTCGATCGTCTCGCGCTGCAGCAGCTCAAGGCGCAGCAGGACGCGCTGCAGGTCGTGACGCACGACGTCCTCAGCCACACCGAGCTCCTCGGCTGCCTGCTTCATAAACGGCAGTCGTTGCCGCGCCGAGTAGAGGTCGAGGGTGTCGACGTGGAAGGCGTCGCGGCGGGAGGCGAGGAGGTTCACCTTCAGAAGCTCGTGGGAGAGGTTCTTGCCCAGGCCGCGCACGCGGTAGCGGCGATCGCCGAGCCACAGCACCACCTCGTCGCCGTTGACCTCGATCGGCACGTCGCAGACCGGAGCAGGCGGCGCCGGCGATGCCGCCGGCGCCGCTTCGGAGGTCGCAGCTAGGGAAGAGGCCAAGGCGTCTGCGGCAGCCGAGCGGACGAGCAGCTCGCCGAGCGTCGGGTTGGGCTCGACGGGCGCTACTGCCGCCGCTGGCTCCTCCACCGCCGCCGGCGAGGCCTCCGCATCCTCTTGCGGCTCGAGGTCCCTCGACGGGACCACCGGCGCGATGTGCGCCGTTGCGTGCGCCGGCGGCGGCCCTTTGCCCATCCACTGCGCCTGGCGGATCGCCAGGCCCAGGCTCTTGTTTGCCGGCGTCACCTTCTGCGCGTACTCGTTGGCGTCCATGCCGCGCGGGAAGAGCACGCGGAAACACTCGATGCCCGAGGCGAGCAGCTGCTCGGCGACCTTGGCGGCACCCTTCTCGCCGCCCTCGTCGCGGTCGTAGGCGATGAGGACGCGGCGGGTGCCGTGCCGGCGGAAAGCGTCGAGGTGATCTTCGGTGAAGCCGTGGGCTCCCCATGACGAGGTGACGTTGACAAAGCCCGCGGCCCAAAAGGTCATCGCGTCAAGCGGGCTCTCGCAGAGGATCACTTCCTTGTGCTCGAGGAAGGACCGCCAGTTGAGGACGCCGCGCCGCGGGCCGGCGAGATAGAGGTGCTTGGGAGTCGTGTCGCTGTGCAGGCTCGTGTGAATGGTGCGGCCGTAGAGGCCGACGACGAGGCCGCTCTCATCGCGCGTGGGTACCACCACCCGGCCGTGCATGTGCTCCTGGCCGGTGCCTTTTCGCATCACGCCGAGCTCGATCACTCGCGCGCGAAACCGCTGCCCCGGCTTGCTCATCCGCGGCGGCATCCGCCGGCACAGCGTGCCGTCCGAGTAGCCCAGCTCGAAATGCGCGAGCAGCTCGGGTGCCAAGAGGCCGCGCCGATCGAGGTAGGCAAGAGCCTTGGGAGTGCCGAGCAGCGTCGCGTGGTAGTAGCGCACCGCTGCGTCGAAAAGCTGACGGTCGTCCATCCAAGTCGCGAGCACCAGCGGTTCGCCAGGCTGGAGATCTGCGGGCGCCGTCGCCGGCGGCGCATCTGCTGATTCAGCCTCCACGACGCAGGCCCCGCCCACCATCTGCTGCAGCTGCACCACCGCCTCGCGGAAGCCCACCCGCTCTTCCCGCATCACCCAGTCGATCGCCGTCCCTCCTGTCTGACAGGCGCCCATGCAGTGAAAGAGCGGCGGATCCTTCTCGGGCGAGATGACCAGAGAGGGCTCGCGGTCCTCGTGCCACTTGCATAGGCCCACCCAATCCCTCCCCTGCCGGCGCAGCTTCACCCCCGAGGCCTCGACCAGCGCCACGAGATTCACCGCTCGTTTGAGCCGCTCGACCTCTGCCTCGGGGATGCGCGCCATCCGTTGCCCTCCTGGGCGAAACCCTGTCAAGACCTCTCAGAGACGAATAACTCGAATCGGAGTATACTCCGTTTCGGAGTTTCGACAACTCCGATCCGCAAACCCGGGGGTACCCTGATGTCGCATGCCGAGCTCGTGCTCACGATGACGCAGGAAGAGAAGGCCTTCTTCGTCGCCCTCGGCGGGCGGATCGCGGCGCTCCGCAAGGAGGCCGGGCTCACCCAGACCCAGCTCGGTGAGGCCATCGGGATCTCGCAGCAGCACATGGCCTCCTTCGAGGCCGGCCGGCGGCGAGTCCCCGTCTCCGCGCTCTCCGTTCTCGCTGGCGCGCTCGGCGCCGCGATCGAGGATCTGCTCGGCGACGCCACGGCGCCGGCCGCGAAGCGCCGCGGCCCGGCGCCCAAGCTCCAGCGTCAGCTCGAGCGCGTCTCGCGCCTGCCGCGCGCGCAGCAGCGGTTCGTCTCCGAGTTTCTCGACACCGTCCTGCAGCAAGCCGGCCGGTAGATGGTCGCCCTCGCACCGAGCTACAAGGGCCGGCATCCCGCCTCGGCCCGCGCGAGCGCCGCCGCCCGCGGCGCCAGCCGCAAGACCGACACCCGCTGCGAGGTCAAGCTACGGAGCCTCTTGTGGCGCGCCGGTGCTCGCTTCCGCAAGGACGTTGGCTCCTTGCCGGGCCGGCCCGACATCGTCTTTTCGCGGGCGCACCTCGTCGTCTTCTGCGACGGTGACTTCTGGCACGGCAGGGACTGGCAGGCGCGGCGCCGCAAGCTCGAGGTGGGGACGAATGCCCCGTACTGGGTCGCCAAGATCGAGGCAAACAGGGTCCGCGACCGCCGCCACACCGGACAGCTCGAGGCTTCCGGCTGGACCGTGTTACGAGTTTGGGAGTCGGCGATTCACGAGGCTCCCGAGGCGATCGCTCGTGACATTCTGAGGCTGCTTCGGCGCTTGACAAGACACCAGCAGAAGGCGTAAAAGAAGCGTAATGTCCAGGCGCAAGGCGATCAGCTTGTTCACCGGCGCGGGGGGGCTCGACCTCGGCTTCGAGGCCGCCGGGTTCGATACCGCGGTCGCCGTCGAGATCGATCCCGAAGCGGTCACCACGCTGCGCGCCAATCGCGCCTGGCCCGTCCTCGATCGCGACATCCACACGATCGAATCCGCCGAGCTGCTCGAGCGCGCCTCGCTCGGCGAGGGGGAAGCCGACGTCCTCATCGGCGGGCCGCCGTGTCAGCCGTTCTCGAAGGCCGGTTACTGGGCTCATGGCGACACGCTGCGCCTCGACGACCCGCGGGCCGGCACCATCGCCGCCTACCTGCGCGTCTTGCGCGACACGCTGCCGCGCGCCTTCCTGCTCGAAAACGTCCCCGGCCTCGCCTATCACGGCAAAAGCGAGGGGCTCGAGCTGATTCGCCGCAGCATCGACACCATCAATCGCGAGCGTGGCACGCACTACAGCCTCTCGGTCGAGCGGCTCAATGCCGCCGACCACGGCGTGCCCCAGCTGCGCGAGAGAGTCTTCGTCGTTGGCTCACGCGAGGGCGATGTCTTCCGCTTCCCCGCGCCGACGCACCAGCCGCTTCCCGAGGACGGTCAAGAGGTGCTCTCGAGTCTGCCCACGCACGCGACAGCGTGGGACGCGCTCGCCGATGTCGTCGAGGACGACGAGCGGCTCGAGCTGCGCATGCGCGGCAAGTGGGCCAAGCTCTTGCCGACGATCCCCGAAGGACATAACTACCTCTGGCACACCGAGCGCGGCGGAGGTCTGCGGCTCTTCGGATGGCGCCGGCGGTTTTGGAGCTTCCTGCTCAAGCTCGCGAAGGACCGGCCGGCATGGACGATCCAAGCGCAGCCGGGGCCCGCGGTTGGTCCCTTCCACTGGAAGAGCCGGCGGCTCTCAGCGCGCGAGCTCTGCCGCCTGCAGACC
This sequence comes from Thermoanaerobaculia bacterium, assembly GCA_963837455.1. GTDB lineage: Bacteria > Acidobacteriota > Thermoanaerobaculia > Multivoradales > JAIOJS01 > DASYQD01. The sequence continues at coordinate 55,195 of CAWINM010000005.1, forward strand.
GTGCCCGACGACTATCAGGTGCTCGGCAGCCTCCAGGCCGTGCAGCGGCAGCTCGGCAATGCCGTGCCCTCGGCCCTCGCCGAGGTGCTTGCTCGGGCCATTCGACGCCAGCTCCTCGGCGATGACATCGACGCGCAGCCGACGCTGATCCCGTCTCCGAAGCGGCCTATCCCCGAGCCCGAGCCGGTCCGCGCCGTACCGCGCAAGTTTCGCGACCTCGTCGGCCACCACGAGGCGCACCCCGGGACCGGCAAGGGCTACGCCGCGGAGCAGCGACAGCAGCAGCAGACCGACGACGACCTCAGCTCGTCTCGCCTGCCCCTCGCTTGGTCCGCCACTTCGCCTCTTTCTCGGGCTTGATCGCTTTGGCGCGCCAGTAGCTGTTGAAATCCTCTTCGGAGGCGAAGGCGCCGCGCTCGGTGCGCAGATCCTCGACCCGATGCACGGCTGCGATGTAGCAGCGTGTGCCACTCGACGCCTTCCTGGTCGCGACCCGCCACTTCTCCACCACCAGCAGCTCAATGTCTCGCGCCGTGGCGCCGCTGTAGCTGTAGAGGGCGATCAACGCCAGGTGGGCCGTATAGCTGCCGTACGGCATCATGATGTTGCCCACCTTCTCCTCCGGGTGCCGGAAATACTCGGCATCGTAGGTGCCGATGGTGATCGCCGACTCCGTCTTGGTGCCGTCACTGGTTCGGCGGGCGCACTTGACGTCGAGACCGAAGCGATTGGGGAAGATGACCGGACCGTTGAAGGTGATGTCGGGATAGACGCGGTCGCTCGAGGCCGGGATCCAGCGGAGGTTGGGCACCTGCAGGAGGCGCCGCGAGAGGTACTCGTTGATCGACACTTCCAGGACCTTGCCGACCACCGCGGCCTCTCGCGGCAGCGGGCGAATCGTGCCGTCCTTGAGATACAGACCTTCGACGTCGAACCGGTACCCTTTGACCAGCTCGCGCATGAGAGCCTTGAAACTCTCAGTGGCATTTGACGGATCGAAAGTGGTCTTCAGACGCACAGCGCTCCTCGCACAGCTGGGTGCGAGGACTATAGCCCGCGGCCCTCCAGGGATAACGACAGGACCCCCGCCCACGGCCCACACCGGGCCGAGGTGCTGCGCGACGACAGGGGTAAGCGCAGCGCCGGCCCAGCCCCCCACCCGCGCCTGCGAGCAGCAGTGCCTTCGATGCCTGGCGCCGAATGCTCCGCTGCAGCGGACGCCACCCGAGCGTTCTCGCCAGCGCATCGTGCGCTCTGGCGTCGACCATCAGCGACCCCGCTCACCACCTCAGCCGGGTGGCGCCGCTGCAGCCTCTGCGGCCAATCGGCGACAGGCGCGATGGTCTCCTACGAGCGCTCGAGGCTTCGACGAGTGCGTATTCCGGCGAAGGCGACCACGTATTCCGACGAAGGCGACCACCGGTCGGAGCGAAGCGACGGGCGGGGGCTCGTGGTTAGCTGAAGTGGTCGTCTTGGGGGTCTGAGGCCTCCTTTTCTTCGAGGGAGTGTACTGCCAGCCGCCGGGGCTGCGGAGCTGTGGGAATCGCCGGGTGGGGGTCGTGGGGGTGGGCGATTTCCAAGCGGCTGTGGACGGGTGCCCGGCCGGAGGCCGGGGGCGGCTGGGACCTGCGGGCGTCGTCTTCGACGTCCGCAGGGGTCCACAGTCGCGTCAGATCCGCAGCCCATCTGGATCCGGTAATCGGAGCGCAGCGACGCTCATGTTAGCGGCGGTCAGGAAGCGCGCGATTCTGGCGGTCTGAGCGCGCGCTGGGTGGTGTGAGCGCGGCGTAGCGGCGGGCGATGTAGTCGACGTAGGTGGGGTCGAGCTCGTCGGGGGCGAGTTGGTCGAGGACGCGGCGGTAGTAGGCAAGAGAGCGGACCGGGCCGCACGAGGGAGCGGCAGCGAGACGGCGGAGGGTGGCCAGGCGCACGGCGTGGCGGAGATCGGCGAGGTCGACGCCACGGGCGAAGAGATCCTGGGCCGCCGCCCAGTCGTCGCGCGATGCGCGCGGCGGTGCTCCCGGCTGCGCGAGGTAGAGGCGAATGACGGCGGCGAGGTAGTGGCGGCGGCTCATGACTTGCGCCTGCGCGCGGCGCGCTCTTGGGCGCGGTGTCGGGCGGCCTCCTTCTGCTCCTTGTTGCGGTACGACTCGCCCTCGATGGTGACGATCTCGCTCTTGTGGACCAGACGGTCGACGAGGGTGACCACCGAGGTGGCGTTGGGGAAGACCTCGCTCCACTCCTGGAAGCGCTTGTTGGTGGTGATGAGGATGGGCCGCTGTAGGTAACGGCGGGAGACGATCTCGAAGAGCAGGTCGGCGAGGCGAGAGTCGTAGGCCAGGTAGCCCACCTCGTCGATGGCGAGTAAGTGCGGGCGACAGAAGAGGGCGAGCTTGCGCTGCAACGAGCTGGAAGTGGTCTGGTCGGCGAGGGTGTTGAGCAGCTCGGAGGCGGTCAAGAAGCGCACGGTGACGCCGGCGAGCACGGCCTGATGGGCGAGGTTCTTGGCGATCAGAGTCTTGCCCAGGCCGTTGGTGCCGACGAGCACGACGTTGGTGGCCGCGCGCAGCCAGTCGAGCGAGAAGAGGTCCTCGATCTGCGTGCGATCGATCTTCTTCGGCCAGCTCCAGTCGAAGTCGGCGAGGGGCTTGAAGGCGCCCAGGCGGGCGCGTCTGAGGCGACGCTCGAGCCCGCGGCGAGCGCGCTCCTCGTGCTCCCAGGCGAGCAGCTGGGTGAGCCAAGGCTCATGCTGGACTTCCTGCCAGTGGGACAGCAGCCCATGCAGCTTGAGGTCGCGGGCTTGGCGTTCGAGGTCGCTCACGTCTCATCCTCCGGGTCGTAGTCGGCGAGAGGGTGCGGGTTGACGACGAGATCGCGCACGCGCGGATCGTCGGGGAGCGCCACGGGCAGCGGCGGCGGCTGCCCACGCTGGGCCCGCCGGCGGTCGAGGACGAGCCGCACGGTGTCGGGGTGCGGCGAGCCGGCGGCGAGCGCCTCGGTGATGGCGACGGTCAGCTCGTCGCGGCCGTGCTCGTCGAGCAGCCGCAGCAGCGCAGCGACGGCGGACGCAAGGTGATGCTGGCGCTTGGCGAGAGCCACCAGCAGCGGCTGGGCGGCAGGGACGGTGCGCAGCAGGCGGTCCTGGCCGCGATGTAGGCGTGCTCTCTTCTTGGCGCGGCGCAGCTCGGCGAGGTGTTCCTCGGTCTCGATCAGCTGCCCCTTGTCCCAGCAGCGGCGGTGGCTGGCGATCTCGACTTCCCGATCGAAGATGCGGACGGTTTGCAGATCCGCCAGCACGGTGAGGGTGCGGTCGATGCGGTCGTGCGGGATCGAGTAGCGATTGGCGTCGAAGGCGATGTACAGAGTGCGGCGAGCGGTGACGACGACCGTCTCGTGGCACGCAAACGGCGACGGTGGCAGCGGCAAGAGCAGTGGCTGCTCCTCCCGGAAGGCCTGCTCGACGATGCGCCGACGGTCCTGCGGCCAGCCTCGGTAGCCAGCCACTTCCTGACACCAGCGGCGGGCCTCTGCATTGAGGGCGTCGAGGGAGAGGTGAGCGCGCAGCGGAAAGAAGGCGCTCCTCAGGTACCGGATCGAGCGCTCGACCCTTCCCTTCTCGTTGCCGCGCCCGGGCGCCACCGGCCGCGGCTCGTAGCCGTAGGCATCGGCGAGCTCGAGCAGACGGGGATGGAAGCGGATGCCGAGGTCGACGCGCTCGAGCACCGCGCTCTTGAGATTGTCGTAGAGCAGGACCCTGGCGCAGCCGCCAAATGCGGTGAAGGCTTCGACGTGGCCGGCGAGGAAGCTCGGCAGCCGTGCGTCGTAGAAGAAGCGCACGAAGAGATGCCGCGAGTAGGACAGCACCATGACGAAGGCGAAGAGGCGCCGCACGCCACCCACCACCTGCCGAGCGCCGAAGTCGGCCCAGTCCACCTGCGCCTGCTCGCCCGGCAGGGTGCGCAGCTCGAAGAATGCCTCGGGCGCCTTGCGCGGCCGCAGGCCCAGCTCGGCGAGGCGGTGGCGGAAGTGGTCGGCGCCACCCGCGTAGCCTCGCCGGCGGGCCATCTCGTAGAGCTGAGAAGCCGGCAGCGTCGGGAAGCGGCCGAGCTGCTCGCGCAGCCAGGGCACGAAGCCGTCGAGCATCGAAGGACGGCGCCCCTCATCGCCGTCGGCCTGCTCGGCGCGGCCCAGCACACGCCGCACCGTGCTGTGGTGCACCTCGAGCTGGCGGGCGATCCTTCCCGTCGGCCAGCCCTCCGTGGTGGCCAACCGCCGGATCTCTGTCACCAACCGCGGCGGAATCATGCCGCCACCGCCGTGAGCGCGGCCGGCGACAGCGCAGAAAGTCGTGCCGCAACACCGGCCCGCACGGCTGGCGGCAGAAGGTGCAGCTCAGCGAGGCTCCCGAAGGGATCGGCGCTGCGGTGGCGGATGGTGTGGTCAGTTGGCTCTCGCATGCTGCCACGCTGCCAGAGCGCGCATCCTGCGGGCTACCCTGATGCGTCACTTTCTGCGCCTCGCCGGCTCGGCGGCGGCGGTAGGCGGCCTGCCGCTGCGAGTGCATCAGCCGGCCGCGAAAGCTGCGCTGATAGCGCCGGCCCGCCTCGCGCCGACTGCGCTGACGCGCCGCCTGGCTACAGCGCCGCGAGCAGTACCGCTGCCCTCGATCGCACCACGAGCAGACGTAGGCGGCGCGGTGGCAGCCATCACAAAGCAGGCGCCGACAATCCAGTCGCAGGGCCGGTGCTCCCGGGCCTGGACTCCGACCTCCAATGCGGCGATGATGGCCGCGCCGGGAGCATCAGCTCCAGGCTCTGAAGCGGGGGACGGGTCTGCCAAGACGTGTACCGTCCCCCGCGCCCTTTTCGGGCGCCCCCATTCTCCCCGACACCGCGCCGACCCGGAGGGCGCGCTGCGCGCGCCACGATGATGCTGGCAAGACCCAGCGCGCGCTCAAACCGCCAGAATCACGCGCTTCTCAACCGCCGGCGACAGCAAGTAACTACACCTACGCTGAGGCGACCTGGACGCAGAGCCTCCCGGATTGGATCGGCGCCCACGTGCGCGCGTTCGAATTCAGTGGCGGTGTGCCCGAGATCGTCGTCCCGGATAACACGCGCACCGGGGTCAAGAGACCCTGTCGCTACGAGCCCGAGCTCAATCCCACGTACCGGGATCTGGCCACGCACTACGGCGTGGCGGTGATCCCGGCCCGCGTGCGGCGGCCACGAGACAAGGCCAAAGTCGAAGTGGGCGTGCAGGTCGTCCAGCGCTGGATTCTGGCGCGGCTGCGCCACCGGACCTTCTTCTCGCTCGCCGAGCTCAACCGCGCCATCCACGAATTGCTCGCGCGGCTCAATGAGCGGTCCTTTCGCAAGATCCCCGGCACACGCCGCTCGCTGTTCGAGAGTCTCGATCGGCCCGCGATGCGCCCCTTGCCGCAAGAGCGCTTCGTCTACGGGGAGTGGAAGAAGGCGCGCGTCAATGTGGATTACCACGTCGAGGTCGAGCGGCACTACTACAGCGTGCCCTACCAGCTGGTCGGCCAGCAGCTCGACGTGCGCCTCAGCGCCCAGACAGTGGAGTGTTTCCACGGCGACCAGCGCGTCGCCAGCCACGTGCGCAGCTTCCGTCGCGGGCTGCCCACCACGGTCGCTGCGCACATGCCGCGGGCGCACCGGGACTACGTGGAGTGGACGCCCGAGCGACTCGTCCGCTGGGCCAAGCAGAGCGGACCCTCTGTCGCCGCTGTGGTCGAATCGATCCTCCTCAAGTACGTCCACCCCCAGCAGGGCTTTCGCGCCTGCCTGGGGATTCTCCGCCTGGGTCAACGCTACGGCGGTGAGCGGCTGGAGGCAGCCTGTCGGCGGGCCCTGAGTATCGGCTCGCCCTCCTATCGCAGCGTGCGGTCGATTCTCGAGCGAGGCCTCGATGCGCAGCTCGACATCGGTGTCGACGTCGCGACTGCTCACGCTGTCCTGCACGAGAATCTCCGCGGCGCCTCCTACTACGGCGGTGAGGAGGAGAAGCCATGCTGACGCAGCCCACCTTCGACAAGCTCGCCGCTCTGCGCCTTCAGGGTATGGCCAAGGCCCTGGCGGAGCAACTCGAGATGACCGACATCGACCAGCTCGACTTCACCGCTCGACTCGGGTTGCTGGTCGATCGGGAAATGACGGAGCGCGACAACCGCCGACTCCAGTATCACCTCGCCAAAGCGCGTTTCCGCCAAGCGGCCGCGGTCGAAGACATCGATTTCCGCACTCCTCGCGGACTCGATCGTCAGCTGTTCGCTGCGCTGTGCTCGTGCCAATGGGTCCGCGACCACCAAAACATCCTGATCACCGGCGCCACCGGGCTCGGCAAGAGCTTCCTCGCCTGCGCGCTGGGTCACAAGGCGTGCCGAGAAGGCTTCACCGCCCTCTACCATCGCTTGCCGCGTCTGCTGCCCGACCTGGCGATCGCCAAGGCAGACGGCCGCTACGGCAAGCTCCTCGCGGCTCTGGGCCGTACCGACGTCTTGCTGCTTGACGATTGGGGCGTTCTGGCCCTCAACGACGGTCATCGCCACGATCTGCTCGAGATCCTCGAGGACCGTTACGACCGCCGTTCCACGATCGTCACCAGTCAGCTTCCCGTCAGCTCCTGGCATGAGGCGATCGGCCATCCAACACTCGCCGACGCCATCCTCGATCGACTCGTGCACAACGCCCATCGCGTGACTCTCAAAGGCAAAGAGTCGATCCGCAAGACCAAGGCCGTCACTCCGCACGCCGAGAGCGGCGAATGAACGCGTGCCGCCAGACCGCCGCCCCGCCCGGCAAGAGACCGACACAGCCTGAGCGTCGCTGCGCTCCGATTACCGGATCCAGATGGGCTGCGGATCTGACGCGACTGTGGACCCCTGCGGACGTCGAAGACGACGCCCGCAGGTCCCACCCGCCCCCGGCCTCCGGCCGGGCACCCGTCCACAGCCGCTTGGAAATCGCCCACCCCCACGACCCCCACCCGGCGATTCCCACAGCTCCGCAGCCCCGGCGGCTGGCAGTACACTCCCTCGAAGAAAAGGAGGCCTCAGACCCCCAAGACGACCACTTCAGCTAACCACGAGCCCCCGCCCGTCGCTTCGCTCCGACCGGTGGTCGCCTTCGTCGGAATACGTGGTCGCCTTCGCCGGAATACGCAGCCGCCGCCAGCGCGATGGCAGGCCCGTGCTCGGTAGGAAGGCCATCGCCAGCCAGCACCCCCACGACAAGCCCATCCACTGCGATCGCTCACCGGCGCCGCTGGTGCACGCCGCCAGCAGGGAGATCCGCATCATGCTCCGTGTCGCGTACTGGCAGTTCGTCGCCGCCTTCCGCGAGGCCGCTCACCGCCTGCGCCACGGCGATCGGCTCGTCCGCTTCCCCACCGGAGCCTTCCCACCCCCGCTGCCCTGCCTCGTCCCCACCGGCTGACGCCCCTCCAGCTGCCTCGCTCTCAGACCAACCACCAACTCGCCGGCGACGCCGGCAACGAAGAGGTCTGTCCGCTCATCGCCGCGGCGGCCGACAATGGCTCGCTCGGGACCACAGAACCACACTCGGCTGCCGACTGCTCACCATCACCGGACCCAGCCGTGGCCTACCACTACCCATCAGCGACCCACCGCGGCTCTCCGCTCGCCGTGATTCTCGATCTCTCTCACGAAGAGGGTGGCACCTCTCTTTGGGCGCGCTTCTGACCAAACCCACGGCACGCTGGCCGCGGCGAATGCTGCGGAATGAGAGGACGGTGCGAGAAACCGGCGGTGCGAGAGGAGTGAATGGCGCGAGTCCGAGCGGCCTGGGTGCCGACCTTATTGTCTGAGGGTGGGAGCGCACGGGCCCGCCCTGTTCCGTTACCACTCACGCTCGAAACGCCACCAAGGCCCGGCGCGCTGACGAAGTCACCGCCGCTCGCAGGCCACCGACGCGCCTGGCGCCGAAGGGGGCAAAGTTCAGCGGCAATACCCGGCCACCGACGAGGAGCGGAGACCCCGAACGCTCGACGCCAGACGCGATGACACCGAGGGTGGAAACGCTCGGGTGTTGTCCGCTGCAACGACGATTCGGCGCCAGGCTTCGAAGTCACCGACGCCTGCAGGCCACACGCCGGGCCGCTGCTCGGCGACCACCAGCGTTCAGCGAAGAAGCAGGGCGGGCCGGTGCGCCGGGCGGGATCCGTCCTCTTCCTGCTTCAGACGGAAAGCGAGTCTCGAAACTCGCAGCCGCTCGCTCAAAGCCCGCTCAAATCGAGCCCACCGGACTCTCTGACTGGTGCATGGCACCTTCTCGGGCCGGCGCTCCGAGGTGACGTCGCGTTGCGGGCGAGGGGGAGCGGATGGGCTCCCGAGATCGGATTCCCTCCCCGAGCAGAGCTTCGGATCCTGAGCCCGCTCCGTCTCCCTCGCCCACAAAACACTCGCACCGCCGCGCGCAGCGGCCGTCAAGGCCGCTGGCGCGGCAAAGCCGCGCCAGTGCCGGAGCCTCGCGCAGCGAGGCGGAGGGCAGCCTTGACGGCCGCGAGCACGGCGGTAGCCTCGACCTGGCGAGGGCGACTGCGCACACCGCCTCCGACCCCCACTCCGCTCGGTGCTCACCACTGCGGCAGCGGCGCGGCCCCGGTCGGCCGGGGACGCGGCGCGGGCGAGACGCTCCGATCTCCCCGCGCCGGCGTCGCTGCGAGCACGGTGACGCCTCTGGCGGCGCCGTGCGCTGCAAGGCGCCGGCGCTTCTGACGAAACCCGCGGCACGCAGGTCGCGTCACGACGCCACCGAGTAGAGGGCCTTACCGAGTGGAGCGGCCTGGGTGCCGACCTTGTCTCTGAGGGTGGGAAGCGCACGGGCTCGCCCGCTCCGCTCACACCGACGCTGGAGGCGGCACCAAGGCCCGGCACGTTGGCGAGGTCACCGACGCCGGCAGGCCACCGGTGCGCCTGGCGCCGAATAGGGCAAAGTTCAGCGGCGACACCCGGCCACCGATGAAGAGCGGAGTCACTGACGATCGACGCCAGACCAGAGGATGGTGGAGAGGGAAACGCCCGGGTGGCGTCCGCTGCAACGACTATTCGGCGCCAGGCATCGAAGCCACTGTCGCTCGCACACCACACGTCGGGCCGCGCACCGACGACCACAGCGTTCAGCGATGAGACTGGGCGGGCCGGTGCGCAGGGTGGGCTCTAACTGTGTACCAAGAACGCTGGAGCCCAGCTAACCCGAGGGTGATTCGTCATCGCGGCCGTCACCAAGATCGAGCTTCAGATTCGAAAATGGATCGAAGAATCGCTCACGCGAAAACGCGTGCCGCCACCCTGGCGAGCCCATCAGCCAACCACCCATCTCGCCATGACCAAGGGCATCGAGACCGATAACAGAGCCACCCGCTTGGCGCCATGACAGCGGCAGTTCCCTGTTGTCGATGCTGTTCAACAACGCAAAGAGCGTGAGGTCTACAACCTCCGGAATGAGCGCTTCGACTGCTTTTCGTGATTCCTCACTCTTCAGGAGGCCTCGCCAGCGCTCGCCGTCCGAATTGGCTAGCTTTCCTGAAACTAGGCGATCCGCCTCATGAATTGCCTCGTCACGCACTTTGCGCATCATTTCTTCAGCGAAGCGATTCAGTTCGTCGTCTTCTGGCATCAACCACCACCGCCCCAAGGGATCTGAGTTGGCTGCTGGACACCACGCGACTTCAACTCTGCTAGCGCTCTATCGACGATCGACTTGGCCTGCTCAGGTTTCACGCCCTGCGACTCCAGCGCTTGGCGTTCAATCGCACTCATTTCGTCCCAGCCGAGCTTCTTGCCAGTAGCGGCGAACTGTCGATAGAGAGTTTGCTGAGCGCCCGTGAGTTTAGGGTGACTAACATTCAGACGCTCAAGCTCGGCCCTCGGCACGGCCAGAACCTCATCAGGATCGTAAGCTGGATCACCTTCGAAGGCCCTCTTCGCCAGTGGATGGTGGCCTTTGCCTTTCTTATACGGGGCAAGCTCGACCTCAGGCTCTTCGCCACCTTGCTGCTCGGCTCCTTCATTGACCGATCCTGAGGTTCCGGTCTGAACCGCCGACGCCTGGTACTGCCCACTGGCTATCATGACCGCACTGCCCGCCAGCGCCTTGCCGGCGCCTACGGCGCAGGCAGCCGCCGGGACAGCATCGAACGGCCCAGTTTCCGACAGCAAAACAGCACCACCACAGCCCACCACGGCTTCCGCTCTACCTGAGTTCGCGGTGAAGAAGCCCGCCACTTCCGCCGCAGTGCTTCCGGCAAGCTGGCCGACGCGCTTCTCGGTCGTATCAGTACTCTTCGGCGCGAATCCGGGCAGCAGCCTTACAAATGGCAGGCTGCCCCCCACCCCCTGAGCGAACCCAGTGCCGAGCCCATGCCGTTCTTCCCGCCGCCTTGGCGGCACGCTTCCAATCGAAGAGCCCCAGCGGATCCGTGCCCATGTTTGGGGCTTGCCCGACGAAGGCATAGAGGGAGGGCGAATCGACAGCGCCGGCAGGGTCTTCCGAGAGCCAGCACGCATTACGTGCGTCGTACCATCTGGCGCGGGCGGACTCGTTAGTACGCGCCGCCCCAGCAAAGAGACGGAAACCCTTCTCCGGCGGAGGGTTGGCTAGCTGCCGCAGGTCGAGAGAGAGGCTGAAGTGGACGGGTGGCGAATCGACGAGTAGCGGGCGTTCGGCGAGCTGCTGGAGCTCGACGTCGACAGCCGCCGATCGCAGTGCCGCGAGGACCGCTGACTGTTGCGCCGAGGCCGTTGACCGCGACGGCGTCAGACACAGCCGCTCAGCGGGGCACACGGCCACGACGTCGCGCAGCGAGAAGCCGCGCTCGCCGGAGGAAGAGTCGGAGGCAGCTAAGGAAGGAGGCTTTAGAGAGAGCTGCTTGTCTGTCGACTTCAGCGTTTCGTCGGAAGCCCTTGCGTCACGGGCGATCGCCAGCAGCTCGCCGGCGACGTCATCGACGAGCCCGGGCCTGTTGCGCGGCTCGAGCAGGCGACTCGCGCTGGCCGGCGAGCCGAAGAGGCCAGCGAGCCCGAAGACGACGAGCGCGGAGCCGAAGCGTCGCAGCACTGCGGCGATCCTACAGCCGCTCAGCTCGGCTCGGACTCTCCCCGTTCGGCTGGATGAGCCCGCTCGATGGCTCGCCGAAGGCCCTCGACACCGAGCGCGAGGTAGCGCTGGGTCGTCTCGATCGAGGCGTGGCCGAGCAGCTTCTGGATGTGCCGCACGCTGGCGCCGCGCTCGAGCAGGTGCACGGCGCAGGCGTGGCGCAGCCGATGGGGCGAAAGACTCCGCGGCAAGCCCGCCTCGACGAGCAGCGAGCACAGCGCGCGATGGCGCCAGTTGGTCGGATCGAAGCGGCCGCCGGTGTTAGGGGAGGCAAAGAGCGCCGGCAGCTGCGAGGGCGGCCGAGCGTGCTGCAGGTAGCGCCGCAGCGCTTCGGTGGCCGCCTCGGTGAGCGGCACGGCGCGATCCTTCCTTCCCTTCGCGTTCAGAATCAGCGCCGTGCGGCCCGCCAGGTCGACGTGTGCGACATCGAGATTCTTGACCTCACCCAGCCGCAGGCCCGATCCGTAGAGAAGCTCGAGGATGGCGCGGTCGCGCATCCCGCGGTAGGTGTCCACGTCGCACGCATCAAGAAGTGCCCGCACCTGAGACGGCGAGGGCACGAAGCCGATGCGAGGTGGAGCCTCGCGTAGATGCAAGCCGGCGGCCGGATCGCGCAGCACGACGCCGCGTCGATAGAGCTGGGCGAAGAAGACGCGCAAGGCCACCGCTCGCAGGCGGATGGTGGTTTCAGCAAGCCCGCGGGCCAGCTCACCGTCGAGAAAGTCCCAGAGGTCCTGCTCGATGACGGCTTCGACCTCGAGCGGACGACCGGCACGCTCGAGGTGAGCGGCGAGTCCCACCAGCACGTGGCGCGTAGCTTTGACGTACGAGGGCGCGCGACCGAGCCGCCGTCGCTCTTCGAGGAAGGGTGCCGCTGCCTCGAGCAGGTTCACTGGGCGGGCTTGCTGCGGCTGCGTGGGTGGAAACGGTCGAGCATGCGGCGTAGGTCGCCCGTCTCGACGCGCGTGTAGATCTCGGTCGAGCGCAGCGAGGAGTGACCGAGCAGCACCTGGATCTGGCGCACGTCGGCGCCGCCGGCGAGCAGATGGGTGGCGCATGCATGGCGCAGCGAGTGCGGCGTCACCGGTGTCGAAAGCTTCGCCTCCTCGCGGACGCGCCGCAGCAGCCAGCGCAGCATCTGCTCCTGCAGGCGCGTGCCGAGCCGCGAGAGAAAGAGCGGCACCTCGGCCTCGTGCACCTGGTCGTAGCGCTTGGCCCGCAGCTCCTGCCATGCGGAGTCCAGGTAGCGAGCGAGCGCGCGGCAGGCGCGCTTGCCCACCGGCACGCGCCGCTCCTTGCCGCCCTTGCCGCAGCGCACGTGGACGAGGCGAGAGTCCAGGTCGAGATCGCCGCGGTCGAGCGCGCAGGCCTCGGCGTTGCGCAGCCCCGTCGAGTACAGCAGCTCGAGCAGAGCGCGATCGCGCAAGCCGAGCGGCGTGCCCTCACTCGGCAGCAGCAGCAAGCGCCGCACCTGGCGCTCCGAGGGCACGGCGCGCGGCAGCCGCTGCGGCCGCCTGGGCCGCTCGAGCTCGCGGGCAGGGTCGAGCAGCACCACTCCTTCGGCGGCGAGGTAGCCGAAGAATCCACGTAGGGTGGCGATGATGTGCCCGATCGTGGTGGCGCAGAGAGCTCCGGGCTTGCCGGTCTTCTTCGGGCGCGACAGCTCCTGGTCGCGGAAGGCGGTGACGTGGTCGGAGGTGACGTCGCCTAGGGTCTCGGGCTGCGGTCGCGCCTCGGCGAGCAAGAAGGCCCGCAGATCGATGAGGATGCTCGCCGCTCGCTTGCACGTGGCCGCCGAGTAGCCGCGGCCGCGGAGCTTGCTGAGGTAGCGTTCGCGATAGGCGTCGAAGCGGCGCGCGAAGGCCGTCTGCGCCTCGCTCATCGCCCGGCTCCGGCGGCGCGACGGTGACGGTGATCTTCGCGCTCCAAGCTCCCCTCGCCCATCCGCCCATTCGCCTTGGAGCGAGCGGTTCCACGGCTCTGCGAATCGGCACCTAGCTTCGCCCATTCCGCCCATTCGCCGCCCTGCGAAAGTAGCTTTTTCCGCAGCTCGGCTGGGGCGAGCAGGCCCGGAATGGTCGACGCTTCCGCAAGAGAGGCGACCACGCGGTAACGCACGCCGGCGCCGCGGCCGACTCCCACCGCCTCGACGTACTCGAGCTCGAGCAGAGCCTCGAAGAGCTCGCGCACGCGTCGCTGCGGCAGCCCGGTGATCTCGCGGATCTGCCGTCGCGAGAAGGCGCTCTCGCCGCCCTGCGAATCGACGTAGCGGCGGATCGCCTCGAGGAAGGCGCGCTCGGGCTTCTTCAAATCCTGCAGCGTCTCGCCGAGCAAACCACCGGCGAGGGCGAAGGCGAGCTCGTAGTCTTCGAGTGTGGCGGCCACCAGCACTGCGGAGAGCTCCTCGTCGGAGAGCTCGGCGAGCCGGCCGTCGAGCGGCCGCCCGTCGCTCTTGCCGAGCAGCGGCCGCTGGTGCTGGTGGAGGAAGGCGATCGCCTCGATGAGGTTCAGGAAGCGCAGGTGGTCGCGCCGCGTGCGCAGCCATGAGGTCGGAAACTCTAGTGCCTCGGCGAAGGGCAGCACGACCGGCACCAGGCGCAGGAGGCGCTGCGCGGCGTGGTGGAGGCGGATCGTCGCCTCGCGCGCCGGCCGCTCGAGCAGGCCCAAATAGGTCTTGCTCCGCCGCTGCGCCTCCTGGATCCGCCGCGTCTGCTCCTCGCTCTCGTCGAGGTGGACCTCGAAGCAGCGCGTCGCGTTCTCGGGGTTGATCTGGCTCTCGGTGGTCGTCTCGAGGAAGGCGGCGGGGCCGAGGATCTCGAAGATCCTCGTTTCGATCTTCCCCGTCGCCGGGTCTTTGATCGGCACGGCGCGCGAGAGCTTCTGCTTGCTCTGCAGTGCCCGGATCGAGAAGTCGGCGTCGACCGAGCCCGCCCGTTCTTCGATCAGCAGAAGCTTTCGGCGCAGCTTGTCGCGCGGCATGTAGTAGAGCGCCTGCGGCGTGAGCGAGGAGAGCGAGACGAAGTCCTCCTCGGGAGTGAGCGCCTCGATCGCCTCGGCGAGGCCCGACTTACCCGAGCCCGAGGGCGAGAGGATCACCATCGAGAGCGGCCGGTCGAGCTTGCGCGAGATGCCGACCAGGTAGCCGAGCAGCTTGTTGCTGTCCTCGCCCACGTAGCCCGTGGCCGAGATCGCCGCCGCCACGCGCGCGAGCAGGTCTCTCGAGCGCAAGAGGGCGAGCGCTTCCTGCCGCTCGCCCTCGCTCATCGCCGCCACCGCGCCGCTGCCTCGCTCGAGCAGCGCCCGCCGCTCTTCGCCTAGCTCGGCGAGGACGACCAGGTCGGCTTCGAGGGCGCGCACGAGATCGGCCGCCACCTCGTCGCCGGTGGTGCCCGAGAGCGCCACCACGACGCGCGCCGCGCGCTTGGCGTAGCTCTCGCGCGCCTTGGCGGAGACAAGGTCGAGCCCGTCGAGGAAGCTCCCCGAGGAAAGCCGCAATCGCACGGTCGCGCGCAGGTGCGCGGCCGAGGCACCGGGAAGCCACACCACGCGCCACTGCCGCTCGCCACGGAAGAGCTCGATTGCGTCACCCAGCAGCTCGGCCCGGCTGACCTGGCTTCTTTCCTTAACCGCTCCGCCTCCGGCTCCGCTTGCCGGCGCTGCGGCAGCCGACGCTGAGCCGGAGGCGGTTAAGGAAGGAGAAGCTCCGGACACCGCCGACTCACCCACTTCCCCATGAGCGCCTGGCGCGCCGTTGACGGCGGGGTCCGGGCTCTCGACCGCTTCGCGCCGCGACGCCGGCCGCAGAAGCGCCTCGACCATCTGCCGCAGCTTCTCAGGGCCGTAGCGGACGAGCAGCGCGTTGGGATCCTCCTCGGGCCACTCGACGATTTCGACAAGGGCGCCGAGGTCGGCGAAGTGCACCGCCACCTGCGGCGCCGCCTTGTGCCCCGTCTCGTCGGCGTCGAGCGCCACCACCACCCGCCGCACGCCGAAGCGGCGCACCAAGTCGCGGTGCTCCTCGGTAACCCCGTGGGCGCCGAAGAGCGCGATCGCCTGGCCGACTCCGGCCTCGACCAGCGAGAGCGAGTCGATGACCGACTCGACGAGCACGATCTCCTCGGCTCTTCTGGCGGCGTTCCAGTTGAAGAGGCCGCGGCGAGGACCCGGCAGGTACATGTGCCGCGGCTCGACGTCACCGGCGATCGCGCGGCCGTAGACGTTGACGGGCAGCTGGTTGAGCGCGAAGAGCGGGAAGACGACGCGGCCCGCCATCCGCTCGACGACGCGCTGCTCCTCGTCCTTGGCGAGGATGCCGAGCGCGAGCAGATGCTGGCGCGCCGGCGACTCCTCGGTCGCCACCTCGACGAGCGACCCCGACGAGTAGCCCAACCGAAACGCGCGCCACAGCGCGCGCGTCACCAGCCCTCGCGACTCGAGGTACTCCTGCGCCTCGCGCCGTTCGGAAAGCTCCTGGTGCCAGCGGTCGACCACACCCGAGAGCAGCTCGGTGCGCGGCGCCCGACCGACCGCAGCAAGCCTGCCGCCGCTACCGCGCCGCCGCGGCGGCGGCAGCTCGTCGGACACCTCGCCGCCCAGCCGCACGTACGCCTCGCGGAAGTCCACTCCCCACACCTTCATCGCGAAGGCGAAGAGGTCGCCGCCCGAGCTGCCCTTGCCGCCACCGGCGTCACCGTTGCTGCTGCAGCCACCCAGGCAGTTCCATACTTGCCGCTTGGGATCGACCACGAAGCTCTCTGTTTTCTCATCCGGGTGGAATGGGCAGCGGCCCATCAGGTACTTGCCCACTCGGCGCAGCGGCACTCCCGAGGAGACAATGAAGGCAGCGAGGTCGTGCCGTCGCTTGATGCTGTCGATGTCCGCTTTGGCGATCAACATGGAGAGCCTTCTCCCTTCGAAGAGCTGTCAAGACTCTATCTCTCTCCTCAAATAGGGAGTATCCTCTATCTCCGTGACGACCGTCAATCCCGGAGCCGGTACCATGATTCGCGATCTCTTCGACGCCATGGCCTTCCCCGAGCGACTCACCGCCACGCGCAAGCAGCGGGCCCTCACGCAACAGGCTCTCGCCGATGCCGTGGGCATTCACGTCACCCAGCTGCGCCGCTACGAAGCAGGCACCGCACAGCCAACCCTCGACGTGCTGCGCCGCCTCGCCTTGGCCCTGCAAGTCACCTCCGACAGCCTGGTCTTCGATCAGGACGAGCGCGGCCCCGAGGAAGAGTTCAAGCTGCAGTTCGAGGCCATCAAGCAGCTCGACCCCGAGGAAAAGCGGGTGGTCAAGAGCATCCTCGAGAGCATCCTGGTCAAGAACAACGCCAGACGTTGGATGAGCGTCGGCTGACCTCACGGCGCAGGAGAGAAGCCCATGCGATCCGCCGCTTTGCTCGAAGAAGCCGAGAAGCTGCCGCTCGAGGAGCGCCTCGAGCTCGTCGAGGCGCTGTGGGACAGCATCGCCGCCGACGCCGACGTCGACCGCTTGCCTGTCCCGCACTGGCACATCGAGGAGCTCGATCGCCGCATCGCGGACTTCGATGTGGATCCTGAGGAGGGTAGCTCCTGGGAAGAGGTCCGCGCCCGCCTCGAGCGCGCCCGCCTCGAGCGCCGCGATTGATCTACCGCCTCCGCATTCGGACGCGTGCCCAGCGCGACCTCCTCGAGGCGGAGGAGTGGTACGAGGGCAAACGGCCGGGGCTCGGCCTCGAGTTTCGCGCCGCCGTCGACCAAATCCTCGCCCACCTGCCGGCCAATCCGCTCATCTATCCCATCGTGCGCGACCGCACCCACCGCGCCGTCGTGCCTCGCTTCCCGTACCTGCTCTACTTCCTCGTCGCCGGCGAGCTGGTCTCTGTCATCGCCTGCTTCCACGGCCACCAGGACCAGAATCGATTGCGTTCCCGGCTGCGTTGAGGACCACCCCCACCCACGGCCCGCACCGGGCCGTGGTGCTTTCTCCTGGAGCCCCCGCCGGAGGCGCTCCCTCCCCTCGCCCACGAAGACACCTCACCGCCGCCGCGGAGCGGACGTCAAGACCGCCGGCGCGGCAAAGCCGCGCCGGCGCCGAGCGCAGCGAGGGCAGTCTTGACGGCCGCGAGCACGGCGGTAGCCTCGCTCTCGCGAGGGGACGGCGCACGGCGCTCGCGCACTGCTTCGCCCTCGCCACGGCAAGCAGCGCTGCGGCCCCGGCCGCCGGGGACGCAGTGCGGCCGAAGACGCTCCGGTCTCTTCGCGCCGGCGTCCGCTGCAAGCACGGCGACGCGCAGCGGCGACGTGCGCTGCAAGGCGCCGGCGCTTCTGAAAGAAACCCGCGGCACGCTGGCCGCGGCGAGCGCTACGCAGAGAGAGGTCGGCGCGAAGAAACTGACGGTGCGAGAGGAGTCAACGGCGCGAGTCCGAGCGGCCTGGGTGCCGACCTTGTTCTCGGAAGGGTGGGGGCGCACGGGCCCGCCCTGCCCCGTCACCACTGACGCTCGCCACGCCACCAAGGCACGGCGTGCTGCTGAA
>CAWINM010000006.1:0-467550 GCA_963837455.1 Thermoanaerobaculia bacterium
CGAGGCTCGAGAGGGACAAGAGCGTCCTCAGAGATGGCGCGCGGATTCAAGTCGGCTGGGTACTGCTGACGGTGCGTGAATCAGCTGGTGTTGTTTCCCTTCTTGGCCCGAGCTTCGGTCGCGATCCGTTGCGAGAGCTGACGCGCGATCTTAGTGTGCCTCTCGAAGTCAGGCCAAGCAAAATGATGTGCTGCGAACGGTGGGAGTCGAAGGAGAGCCGGTCAGCTTCTGCGACAAGGTTGTCCTAGCAAAAGGAGTGCTAGGGAAGAGCCACATTTACCTCGAGCGGACTGCGGATCGATCCGAAGGTGATTCGGGTTGGTACATTGGGGCAGTTGACGAGGACGCGTCCCACCGAGAGCTTGAAGCAAGGATGGTCTTCGAGTTGCTGGAGCTGAGACCGGCACTCCTACAGGTGCTGGCTTTGCCTTCTGGCCATCTCGTTGTCTTTAGACGCGACGCCATAGAGGCGGTTCTGAATCCGGAAGACCAGAACCTGTGGCCGACGCAGGTCATATAGGCCGATGACTCCCCTGAGTTCTCGAGTTCAGATCGGGCACCTCCATGACGATGAAGAGCGACTGGCCGTTCAGCTGGATTCCCGCGACCAAGTATTACGAAGAACACGTTATTCGCCATGGTGGTGCCGCGACGGGCGAACCGTTCGAGACGAAGAGTGGACACACCGAGGTGGTCTACGATCGAAGGGCGCTCGCCGCAGGCAGCACATGGGAGGCCGAAGCCGCCTATGGAATCCCGTTTGACCAGGATGTGACGATCGTCCACGAGCTAGGGCATGGGCTATCGCATATCGATGACAAGTCTCAGTACTTCAACGTCTGGTCGGTTGAAACCGAGAATCAGCTTACTCATAGCTGCGAAACTTAGGACGCATTGAGACGTACTAGAGTGCATGGACTTGAGCACGCGGCGCGACGCACGGAGTCTTTCTCATTCCACCCTGGAGGAGATGCGCCGGTTGGCTGTTCGTCGCGTGTTGGCTGGCGCGAGCCAAGCGGCAGTGAGTGCCAGCATCGAGGTGCATCCGCGGACGGTTTCCAAATGGATGGCTTGGCACAGGGCCAAGGGTGCAGTGGCGCTGGCGAGCCGTCGCTCGAGTGGGCGTCCGCCGGCCTTGCGCAGCGAGGAAGTCGAAGAACTGCGGCGCATCATCGTGGGCAAGAACCCGCTGCAGTTGAACTTCGGCACGGCGCTTTGGACGATTCCCATCCTTCAGCAGTTGATCGCCAGCAAGTTCGGAAGAGCGCTCCACGGGACGACCATCGGCCGGCTGCTGCATCGCATTGGGCTGACACCGCAACGACCCACGCGCCGGGCGTTCCAGCGCGACGATCTCGAGTGTCAACGCTGGGCCAGTGAGCAGTTTCCTGCGATCGTGAGGCGGGCCAAGAAGCTCCAGGCGTCGCTGCTGTTCGTGGACGAGGCTGGCGTCCATGAGAACGCCCCCGTAGGTACGACATGGGCAGAGCGCGGGCACCGACCGACGATTCGCGCTAGCGGCAGTCGTCGGAAGGTCAATGTGATCTCGGCGATCAGCCCGCGCGGCCGTTTCTGGTTCCGTTGCTTCAAGGGAATGCTCAACTCGCCCAAGTTCGTCGAGTTCCTTGCAGCGATGCTCCACGATCTGCGCGGGCGAATCCTCCTGGTGATCGATCGTCATCCGGCGCACACGGCCGCTGCCACTCGGCGCTTTCTCCTCGCCAACGCCGATCGCCTCGAAGCGCACTACCTCCCGGCCTACGCACCGGATATGAACCCCGACGAACACGTCTGGGCTCACCTCAAGGGCCTGTTTCGCCGAGCGCCACTGCAGCAGGGCGAAGACCTGCACGATTCCGTGGCTGAGGCCATGACCGAGATCGCAGCCGACCGCGATCTTCTTCGCAGCTTCTTCAAGCATCCCGAAGTCGCTTACGTCAAGGCTGCATTGAAATGGTAGTGGTCACGTCCCAAGTTACGCAGACATGAGTAGGGCGCGACGAGGCGAGCACACATTCAGGACCAGCGAGAATCCGTTCAACAAAGATCCGAAGACTCTGGTACCTGAGAAGAAGAAGAGGGAATAGCGGTGGATGGTTTGAGGGTCGGCGGGCGCTGGGCGGGCGTGTTGGCGTTGCTCTTGCTCGCCGGTGTTTTGTTGGGCTCTCCTCAACTTCGGGTGGGTAGCTGGGGAACGGCCTATGGAAGGCGCGGAAGTCCCCAACCGCCGGCCGCCCAAGGACTTCCGCCCCTCCCACAGGCCCGGCGGCGAGGGGCGAGACCGTGCAAGGAGTTGAACGGGGCCGTGCTGCACGGGCCCTTGCGGCGCAAGGGCATGGGCGGCTCTACCAGCGAGAGCGGCCGTCGAGCGCGCCCCCACAGGCCGCTCACGAAGGGCGCGCAGGATTCGGGGGCCACGACGCTCCGCCTAACCGGCTCAGATACAAGCACTTCGGAGGATTCGGAAGCGGTTGTTGACCCACCCGAAGTCTAGGAGAGGCTTTTGTTGTGGCCAGGTACAGTGATGTGGTTGCATCCAATTGTGCTTGTCGTGGTCACAATTCTTAGCCGGTTTCTTGCCTCCGATCGTCCTGACTTCCAGCGCTCAGCAGTCCTGACTCTTCTCGTGTTGGTGCTGATGCGGCTTTGTGGCCCCGTTCAGACCTTCGCGGTTGGTAGCAGCAGCTCATTGTTCGACGGAAGGGCGGTCGCTGTCTTTGTCGCCTCGCTAGTGGCATTGGTTCAGACATCGAGCGAGTTACGGGCAAGATCTAGACCTGCGACTGCGGTCGCAGCCGCGGCCGCCGCGGCTTTTCTGCTTCCGATCCATGACGTGAACTTGCTATCGCTCAGGCCACCGCTGGTGATCCAACTTGCGCTCATTGTGCTCCCCTCGCTTCTCGCCCTCGTGGTGCCAGTTGCTCAAATGTCCAGGGTTCAGCTGAGCGTCTACTGTGTCGTCGAGCCGATCGGGGTCTTAACATTGGTGTGGCTCTTGGCCGTACCGTTTGTCAAGGACGATGGAGTGGCCTGGCCGTGGCTCACAAGTTATCTCTTATCGAGGTTCGGCATTCCAGCGAGCATTGCCGCATTGGCCATGCTTGGATGGCCTGCGGCCTGGCTCGGTGCCAGAACCAGTCAGAGTCAAGAAACAGCGGAGGGCGCGCCCGGAGCCTAACGGGGTGCCGGGGAGCCTAACGGGGTGCCAGCCTCTTCGCGAGATCGTCACTTCGGCCTCAGGATCCCAGCCCTGAACGGTGCCATGCGCCAGTCAGAGAGTCCGGTGGGCTGTCCCTCCAACCGTCCAGCGGGGATTGGGGTGGGTGGGAGGGGGTTATTCTGCTCGACTTCGCTCCGCGGACCGGCTGGAGAGCGTTGGAATGTCACATGTAAGGCCGGTCAGGTGCGGCCGCGGGCGCCCGGTGCCACGCACCAGTCTGCAGAGCCCCTCTAGGGAGCCGAGCCCTCTGCATCGCTCGGTGTCGGCGCCGTTGGGCGCTGCCAAAGCGCGCTGATCCGTAGCAAGTCTCGCGGCTCCGTTTCCGTCTGTAGTCAGTGGGGGGCCACAGACGATGGCGGAGCGCGCGTGGGGACTGTCTTTCCTGGTGGAGGGCCTGCGGGATTCGACCCGCGGCCTGGTGGCGCACGAGCACGCGGGGCGCGCGGTGGAGGTGAGCGCCCCGGCGGAACTCGCCGCCGGTCGAGCGCTGCTGCTTTCGCTCGCCGCCGACGTCATCGTGCGTGGCCACCACTTCGCCGCCGGCGAGGAGATTCCGTACGGCGGCGAGACGCTGCGCCTCGCGGAGTCGACGCTCGAGGTGTGGGAGCGGGATCCCTCGAGCGGCGCTTCCACCGCGGAGCACCGCGCCTGCTCGCGACCCTCGAGGAGAGCCGATGATCGCCGAGGGGGAGAGGTGGCATCCCGATCCGGGCGCGCGTGAGCCGGGCCGCTCTGCGTCTCGGCGCGTGGCGGCGAGGTGCGCACCTGGGGTCTCGCCACCATCGACCGCTGCGAGCTGGTCATCCGCGACTGCGCGCCGGCGCTCGTCGAAGAAGCCAAGGCGTTGCTGCGGGACCTCGCTGGCTGGGTGGTCAGCACCAACGGCCGCCTCGAAGCCGGCGAGGAGATCCGGTGCGGCGACGGCCGCGTGCGCCTGGTCGCCGGCGGCTGAACGGTGCCACACATTAGAAGGCTCCTGTCACACATTAGAAGGCTCATGCACCAGTCAGAGAGTCCGGTGTTTCGATTTGAGCGGGCTTTGAGCGAGCGGCTGGGAGTTTCGAGACTCGCTTTCCGTCTGAAGCAGGAAGAGGACGGATCCCGCCCGGCGCACCGGCCCGGCCTGCTTATTCGCTGAACGCTGGTGGTCGCCGAGCAGCGGCCCGGCGTGTGGCAGCGCAGCCCGAGCAGTCGATCGGGCGACAACCGCCGAGCGACGACGCGCTCGACAATCGAACCGACCGTCTCCCATGCCACACCGGTCAGCTCGGTGACCTTGGTCTTGTCGGTGATCTGGGCCAGATAGGCCGCCATCTCCTCGAAGTCCCAGGTGAACCGGCTATCCGCAGCTGCCCAGGGCACTTGCTCTGTGCGGATGCCGCAGTGCAGGCAGTTGACGCGGCGGGGCTCGCAACCAAGATAGACCCCCGTCCGCCCGAGGCTGAGATGGCGCCATCGCCGCAGCGGCTTGCGATCGTAGCCAGGACCAATCCGACCGCAGCCACCACACCGCGCCCTACGCCACCGTGGCCTCACGTCGACGTGCCGATCCCCCGTGATCATCACCACCACCTGCCCGACCATCAAGCCCGTGATGCCGAGAAGCCGCCGCAGTAGAGTCGTTGCGCGCACAGGTTCTGCTGCCTCCCTGGGTCGTCTGGATAACTCCCCAGAGAAGACCAGAGATCCTGTGCGCACTTCCAGTCCTGCTCTTCACCCTTAGTTGCTCTCCAAGCTCTTCGCTCTTCGGCACTTGCGCTACGCTGTTAGCGGCGGTCAGGAAGCGCGCGATTCTGGCGGTCTGAGCGCGCGCTGGGTGGTGTGAGCGCGGCGTAGCGGCGGGCGATGTAGTCGACGTAGGTGGGGTCGAGCTCGTCGGGGGCGAGTTGGTCGAGGACGCGGCGGTAGTAGGCAAGAGAGCGGGCCGGGCCGCACGAGGGAGCGGCAGCGAGACGGCGGAGGGTGGCCAGGCGCACGGCGTGGCGGAGATCGGCGAGGTCGACGCCACGGGCGAAGAGATCCTGGGCCGCCGCCCAGTCGTCGCGCGATGCGCGCGGCGGTGCTCCCGGCTGCGCGAGGTAGAGGCGAATGACGGCGGCGAGGTAGTGGCGGCGGCTCATGACTTGCGCCTGCGCGCGGCGCGCTCTTGGGCGCGGTGTCGGGCGGCCTCCTTCTGCTCCTTGTTGCGGTACGACTCGCCCTCGATGGTGACGATCTCGCTCTTGTGGACCAGACGGTCGACGAGGGTGACCACCGAGGTGGCGTTGGGGAAGACCTCGCTCCACTCCTGGAAGCGCTTGTTGGTGGTGATGAGGATGGGCCGCTGTAGGTAACGGCGGGAGACGATCTCGAAGAGCAGGTCGGCGAGGCGAGAGTCGTAGGCCAGGTAGCCCACCTCGTCGATGGCGAGTAAGTGCGGGCGACAGAAGAGGGCGAGCTTGCGCTGCAACGAGCTGGAAGTGGTCTGGTCGGCGAGGGTGTTGAGCAGCTCGGAGGCGGTCAAGAAGCGCACGGTGACGCCGGCGAGCACGGCCTGATGGGCGAGGTTCTTGGCGATCAGAGTCTTGCCCAGGCCGTTGGTGCCGACGAGCACGACGTTGGTGGCCGCGCGCAGCCAGTCGAGCGAGAAGAGGTCCTCGATCTGCGTGCGATCGATCTTCTTCGGCCAGCTCCAGTCGAAGTCGGCGAGGGGCTTGAAGGCGCCCAGGCGGGCGCGTCTGAGGCGACGCTCGAGCCCGCGGCGAGCGCGCTCCTCGTGCTCCCAGGCGAGCAGCTGGGTGAGCCAAGGCTCATGCTGGACTTCCTGCCAGTGGGACAGCAGCCCATGCAGCTTGAGGTCGCGGGCTTGGCGTTCGAGGTCGCTCACGTCTCATCCTCCGGGTCGTAGTCGGCGAGAGGGTGCGGGTTGACGACGAGATCGCGCACGCGCGGATCGTCGGGGAGCGCCACGGGCAGCGGCGGCGGCTGCCCACGCTGGGCCCGCCGGCGGTCGAGGACGAGCCGCACGGTGTCGGGGTGCGGCGAGCCGGCGGCGAGCGCCTCGGTGATGGCGACGGTCAGCTCGTCGCGGCCGTGCTCGTCGAGCAGCCGCAGCAGCGCAGCGACGGCGGACGCAAGGTGATGCTGGCGCTTGGCGAGAGCCACCAGCAGCGGCTGGGCGGCAGGGACGGTGCGCAGCAGGCGGTCCTGGCCGCGATGTAGGCGTGCTCTCTTCTTGGCGCGGCGCAGCTCGGCGAGGTGTTCCTCGGTCTCGATCAGCTGCCCCTTGTCCCAGCAGCGGCGGTGGCTGGCGATCTCGACTTCCCGATCGAAGATGCGGACGGTTTGCAGATCCGCCAGCACGGTGAGGGTGCGGTCGATGCGGTCGTGCGGGATCGAGTAGCGATTGGCGTCGAAGGCGATGTACAGAGTGCGGCGAGCGGTGACGACGACCGTCTCGTGGCACGCAAACGGCGACGGTGGCAGCGGCAAGAGCAGTGGCTGCTCCTCCCGGAAGGCCTGCTCGACGATGCGCCGACGGTCCTGCGGCCAGCCTCGGTAGCCAGCCACTTCCTGACACCAGCGGCGGGCCTCTGCATTGAGGGCGTCGAGGGAGAGGTGAGCGCGCAGCGGAAAGAAGGCGCTCCTCAGGTACCGGATCGAGCGCTCGACCCTTCCCTTCTCGTTGCCGCGCCCGGGCGCCACCGGCCGCGGCTCGTAGCCGTAGGCATCGGCGAGCTCGAGCAGACGGGGATGGAAGCGGATGCCGAGGTCGACGCGCTCGAGCACCGCGCTCTTGAGATTGTCGTAGAGCAGGACCCTGGCGCAGCCGCCAAATGCGGTGAAGGCTTCGACGTGGCCGGCGAGGAAGCTCGGCAGCCGTGCGTCGTAGAAGAAGCGCACGAAGAGATGCCGCGAGTAGGACAGCACCATGACGAAGGCGAAGAGGCGCCGCACGCCACCCACCACCTGCCGAGCGCCGAAGTCGGCCCAGTCCACCTGCGCCTGCTCGCCCGGCAGGGTGCGCAGCTCGAAGAATGCCTCGGGCGCCTTGCGCGGCCGCAGGCCCAGCTCGGCGAGGCGGTGGCGGAAGTGGTCGGCGCCACCCGCGTAGCCTCGCCGGCGGGCCATCTCGTAGAGCTGAGAAGCCGGCAGCGTCGGGAAGCGGCCGAGCTGCTCGCGCAGCCAGGGCACGAAGCCGTCGAGCATCGAAGGACGGCGCCCCTCATCGCCGTCGGCCTGCTCGGCGCGGCCCAGCACACGCCGCACCGTGCTGTGGTGCACCTCGAGCTGGCGGGCGATCCTTCCCGTCGGCCAGCCCTCCGTGGTGGCCAACCGCCGGATCTCTGTCACCAACCGCGGCGGAATCATGCCGCCACCGCCGTGAGCGCGGCCGGCGACAGCGCAGAAAGTCGTGCCGCAACACCGGCCCGCACGGCTGGCGGCAGAAGGTGCAGCTCAGCGAGGCTCCCGAAGGGATCGGCGCTGCGGTGGCGGATGGTGTGGTCAGTTGGCTCTCGCATGCTGCCACGCTGCCAGAGCGCGCATCCTGCGGGCTACCCTGATGCGTCACTTTCTGCGCCTCGCCGGCTCGGCGGCGGCGGTAGGCGGCCTGCCGCTGCGAGTGCATCAGCCGGCCGCGAAAGCTGCGCTGATAGCGCCGGCCCGCCTCGCGCCGACTGCGCTGACGCGCCGCCTGGCTACAGCGCCGCGAGCAGTACCGCTGCCCTCGATCGCACCACGAGCAGACGTAGGCGGCGCGGTGGCAGCCATCACAAAGCAGGCGCCGACAATCCAGTCGCAGGGCCGGTGCTCCCGGGCCTGGACTCCGACCTCCAATGCGGCGATGATGGCCGCGCCGGGAGCATCAGCTCCAGGCTCTGAAGCGGGGGACGGGTCTGCCAAGACGTGTACCGTCCCCCGCGCCCTTTTCGGGCGCCCCCATTCTCCCCGACACCGCGCCGACCCGGAGGGCGCGCTGCGCGCGCCACGATGATGCTGGCAAGACCCAGCGCGCGCTCAAACCGCCAGAATCACGCGCTTCTCAACCGCCGGCGACAGGCGGTTACCGGCATCGACTGCTCCGGCGGCTACCGGGGTGCACCGACAACTCCCCGGGCGGGACTCACACCCGCTGGCCTTCGAGACCCAGAGGTCTCCGATCCCTGTCATCAGTCCATCGAATTCCTCCTTCGTGACACACTGCCGCCACTTCCCAACTAGCGTCTCTTCTAATGGTTAGCCCGCGGTGCGGTGCGCCCGCTGGGCGCTGCCAGCAAAACCAGATAGCGCAGGCCAGCGGGCAGGCCCGTTTGTCTGACGTGTGCACCATCCCAGGCCGGCCTGGCGCCGTCTAGCGAGAATCGCCGCCCGGGGGCTCCAGTCAGGCCAGTTCGACGTCCAGCCCAGAGAACACGTGCTCAATCCAATTGGCGTAGGCCATCTCGGTCGCCAAGCTCTTGCTGAACAGCAGGCCGGCGACTCGATTGGCACCGTCGACTACAACCGAGCCGCTGTCCCCGTCGTCGCAGAACTGCGCCCCGTCGGGGAGCACTTCGATCTGGTCGTCGAAGTCGAGGAGCTTGGCGCCGAGCTTGACCGATAGGACACTGATGCCCCATGCCTTGATAGTGCCCGTCGTCTTGCCGGTGGTACGGCCCACCTTAAACACCGGTTCCCCCTGGACGAGATCGGCCGTGCGCTCGCCCGCGAAGCGCGTGGTGATCCCGAAGATGGCGGTGTCGTCGCAGTCGACAGTCGAATCGACGGCAGCGATGGCGGCATCCACGAGGTTGCCAGCCGCGGCGAGCGCGACGGCTTCGTTGAAAAGGCCGATCTCGAACGGTCCGTCGCCGGTCTGCTCGCCGGCCGCCGGCTGCACGATGACCTCGTCCGGCTGCGCGAAGTTGATGCGTGCCAGGACGTGGTTGTTCGACAACACGAACCGCGGCGCGGCCGCGCCACGTTTGCGCACCAGGCAGCCGAGCGTGCCCGGGATGCCGAGGCGATTGCCAACCGAGACCCCCGCCATCAACGGCCGGGTCCGCAGGAGCAGCCCGCGGACCTCGCCGATATGGAGGACGTCGACCTCGCCAAACGCCTCCTTGCTCATGGCAGCGGCGGCCAGGTGCGTAGCGGCCGTTGCGTCCTGGAGTCGGATGGCAGGCCGGTAGTTGCCGGATAGACCGGTAATGCCGATGGCGACCCGCGGGAGCTGGGGCACGTCGGCCGGCGCGCCGAAGTCGTCCGCCGGGGCGGCCGGCGCCGCCGACCCCACTCGCTGCGCCCGCAATCGGCTCAGCCAGCGGTTCCGCAGCTCCATTGCCGAGTCGCGTTCCATGGCCGCTTCCTTACTTGGGAGCGGTGAACAGCGAAAGCGCGCGAATGGAGACCATGAGCGACCAGTAATCGGCCTTCTCGTACTTCTGACGCTTTCGGATCTCTCCGGCGTTGGCGATTGGATGGTTCAGCGGCGTCTCGTCACGCAACACTGTCACGCGCTGTTCCGTCCTACCCCAACCGACCCGCACGTACTTGCCGAGCCCGTAGGAGAGGCCATAGAAGACTGCCGGCCGAGCGGAGTCCGCCGAAGCGCCGACCTGCAAACCCAGCGGCTGAATGAGGGTAGGCAAGTCGAGGAGGCGCAGCGGTACGACGTTGAGCATCACCGCCAGCTTCCCGGACTGGCTCTCCTTGTCGACGACACCCACCACGAGTCGATCGTTGCCAAAGTTGCCGTCACCGTCGTCCACGCGCACGGCGCCGAAGACGTCGGATTGAAGGTCCGTCTTGGTCGCCGCCACCCCGAGGTCGAAGATCGAGGCCAGCGAGGAGCGCAGGCTGAAACTGGTGTCGACGGCGCCGTGCCGCGCAACCACGTCGGTGGCGTACGGTGAATCGACTGCGATCTTGATTGGGCGCGTATAGGTGAACTCCCAGCGAGTCACGCGCGGAAAACCACCAGGCACGACGACGAATGTCGCCACCGCGTCGCGCGAGATGCACTGCACCGCCGCGTCCTCGTTGCATGCCACGGTCCTCCCGACCACGTTCTGAAGCAGCCGCTCGCGGAACAGCTCTAGGTTCTCCGCAGCCTTGGCCAGGCTGGGCGTGGCATCGATGAGCTTGGGCAGTGCGTCGATCGCCGCCCTCGCCGCCTTGGTTGCGCTGGCGAGCTTCTTGACATCTGCGGCGACATTGGTCCGCAAGTCTTGGTAAAGATGAGGGAGATTCGCACTCGGCTTCCCGAGCTCGCTCTCGACGCGGCTGACCAGCGTGGCGTCGAGCTCATTCACAACGTTGGGGTTCGCCTGCCAGGCAGTGCAGCTCGGATCGAGCTCGAGGGCGTCGTACTTGGCCAGCGAAGCGCGGACCGCCTTGGCGTCGCCGGGATCCGTGTCGAGCAACGCCACCGCGGCGTCGAGCAGCGTGGTGCAGCGCCCGTTCAAGATCCTCGCGAGCTCGGTCCTGGTGGTCTCGAGCGCCGCAGGAAGAGCGCGCAGTACAGCAGGAGTCAGTGGCTCGCCGAGGCATTCCGGGACGGCGCGCGGGTACTTCGCGTCGGTGCCAGTTTCGACCGCTTGGACGAAGACGGAGGCTTTCTGCGCCTCCATCGTCACGCACTCCCCCAGTTGCTGGGCCTTCGACACCGGGGCGGCCGCGTCGACCACGAGTTGCGCGGCCTCCTTTAGCACGCCGCCGCCCATCGCCGTCACGGCTTCCCCGCTGGCCCTCACTTGGAGGATGGCGGAGATATTGCCGCCGATCAGACCTACGAGCCGCTGTAGGTCGGCGAATTGGTCGATGGGTTGCAGCTTCAGATCTTGGGCGGCGACAGTGAAGAGGAGTGGATTGGTGTTGGTGACCACGACAACGATCCTCTCGCTGCGGCCGACGCTCACCGTGGGCAGGCCGTTGATGTCCTCCTCAGTTCGCTTGGCGATCGTGGCGTCGGCAGTCCAGTCTCGTCGGCGATGGTCGAAGGACAGCGTCGCCGGCTTCGGCCACCCGTCGACGATAGTGCAGTCGGGTCCCGCGCCCCCGGCGCCGCAATAGGTGGCGAGGATGCGAGCCTGAGCCTGGCGGTCTGTGAGGCCCGCCGGGCACGGTCGCCCAGGTGCGCACGGTCCCGGGGCGATCTCCTGCCAATAGAGACCGTACTGAGCAGCGATCTCGGAGTCGGTTGGCGCACTGGCGAGCAAAGGCGAGGCCGGTAGCAGGAGCAGGACCAGGGGGCGGAGAAACGGCGTCAGGGAACGCATGCTGGTCTCCTCGCGCGCGAGCGCGCTTGCCGGTTGGCGTCTACGAAGAGGGACGGACATGCGGCAAAGTCTTCCCCCTGTCCACGGGCGGTCGGCCGCTCAGAGAGAGTCGACGAACCGCGGTGCCCCGCTGGACGGGTAGAGTGGGGGACGGGCGCGGTGGCCGTAGGCAACGAGGGTAGCTGTTGCTGGCGCCTTTCGGAAGATGCTCCATGGGTCCTGGCTCCCGGGGTGGAGTCGAGGACGGGCGCGGTGGCGGTAGGCGACGCGGGTAGCTGTTGCCGGCGCCTTTCGGCGATGTGCCGGTGCCTCACTGCGCCCCATGGCTCCGTTTCCCGTCCCCGCTCATCGAACCGGACGTGCGGGTCTCCCGCATCCGGCTCTCGGACTGGCTCTCACGAGGGGGCATGCGCGGCGCGACACCGTTTTCGATAGAGCCTCAGATCGAGGACTCCGGCAGGGCCGTAGACCTCGGCGACGCTGAATCGACTGCTCCCTTGCGCACGGAGCTTGTGCCGCTTGCAGAGGAATCGCCGAACCCGGCGGTAGGTGTGCCACCAGAGGGCGGCGTCCGCTTCGCCCGTCCAACCGATGCTGAAGTAGTTGGCCCAGCCCGCCAGTAGGCGGTTGAGCCTCCCGCACAGCTCCGGCCACGGCGTCGGGTTGCCCCGATGCAGCAGAGTGTTGACTTTCTCCTTGAGCCGACGCCGAGCTTTCTTCGCGGGCACCGCCGTCAAGACCCGCTGGCCCGTGTGGATCCGCACCGTGGACTTGAAGGTGTACCCCAGGAAGTCAAAGGGCTCGTCCCGCACGTAGCACAGCCGGGTCTTCTCCGGATGGATCGTCAAACCGAGGCGCGACACCCACCGGGAGACCAGCACCAAGCTCTCGCGAGCCTGGCGCTGGCTTCGACAGAGGATGACGAAGTCGTCAGCGTAGGAGACGATCTGCCCCATGCGCTCGGCCGCCCCCGTTTCGCGCCAGTGACGAAGCAGGCGATTGATGTAGATGTTGGCCAGCAGGGGTGAGATCACCCCGCCCTGCGGAGTCCCCCGCTTGCTCTTCTTGCCGCCAGTCCTCCGCCCACGGCCGGAGCCATCTCGCTCCTCCACCGGGGACTTCAGCCACAGCTTGATGAGTCGCAGGATCTTCCCGTCGGCGATGCGTCGCGCCACTGACTTCAGCAGGTCCCCGTGGGGGATCTGGTCGAAGTACTGGACGATGTCGGCGTCCACGACGTGGGTCTGACCCGCATACAGTCGTTCGCGCACCTCGCCCAGCGCGTCGTGAGCGCTGCGACCAGGGCGGTATCCGTAGACGTTGTCCTCGAAGTCTGCTTCGAAGATCGGCTCGAGAAACAGCACGACTGCGGTTTGCACCACCCGGTCCCGAATCGTCGGAATCCCGAGGGGCCGCTCACCACCGCCGGGCTTGGGGATCAGCACTCTCCGCACCGGCTGCGGACAGTAGCGTTCCTCCACGAGCTCCTCTCGGAGCTCGCCCAGCCACCGTTGCGCGCCGTACTCCTCGATGTCCTCGAATCGGATTCCATCCACCCCGGGCGCCCCACCGTTGGCTTTCGCCTTGGCGTAGGCCTGGGACAGCGCTTCCGGCCAGCACACCTTGTCGTACAGCGAGTAGAAACGGTAGCCAGGCTCCCGCTTGGCCTTCTCGTAAAGCTTCTTCCGGAGTCGCTCGACTTGATCGGGTTCTAGACTCATGTCAATCCCGCTCTTCGCCTCCATCCGAAGCGCGCCAGAACCAGGGCCCCTTCCCTCCACCGGCATTACCCGGCTTCGTCGGTACTACGAGCCCCTCCGACTCCCACGACGACCCGAGGACGGCGTTTCCGTCTCCTCGGTTGGCGGTCGCAGCCCGCCATCGACGTGGGTCTCTCACGCTGCCTCGAAGACCTTCCGCACATGCCGCCCCCACTACCCCGGCTGGTAACGACGGGTTCACCGGTCGGTTGCTCCCCCGCCGCCCATCGGCCTTCCCCTTATGGCAGGAGGGTCGGCTCCAGCGAGAAACTTTCGGGGCCTTCTCAGGGTTCACTCGCGTTACGGCCTGCACGGTCGCCCCTGGACTTGCTCCAGGTGTTCCGGAGGCTTCAGCCGGACGGTCACCCGCATCGACTGCTCCGGTGGCTACCGGGGTGTACCGACAACTCCCCGGGCGGGACTCTCACCCGCTGGCCTTCGAGACCCAGAGGTCTCCGATCTCTGTCCAACGATCAGTCCATCGGATTCCTCCTTCGTGACGCACTGCCAGCCACCTCGGGGAGCGAGCTGCGGGCCGACGCGGACCTCGACGCCTGGCGCGTCGGAGCGCGCGTGCGCATCCTCGCCAACCACTCTTGCCTGACGGCGGCGCAGCACGCCGAGTACCACGTCGTCGAGGGCGGCGACGTGGTGGCGCCCTGGCGTCCGGCGCGGGGCTGGTGAATGGGGGCGCCAGCCTCAGGCGACGCGCTCGCAGGCAAGGGCGGCCGCTACTCCCCTGCCGGCCCAGGTCGCGGGGTCGAGGGTAGAGCCGCTCCCGCTCCGGGCGACGATCGAGCGCGTACCTCGCCGGTCTTCGCGGGTAGCTCGCGCTGATAGTGTTCGTCTAGCGGCGGTGCCGCCGCTCGACGATCGCTCCGCGTACCGGCCACCTCGTAGCCCAGGGTAGTCTTCCTCGGATCCACCACGAATGGCCACTCCAAGCCAGCTCGTCCGCGCGTTCCACCGCCTCCACGAGGCGGGATGCTTCGTGATGCCGAATCCGTGGGACGTCGGTAGTGCGCGGCTGCTGGCGCAGCTCGGCTTTCAGGCGCTGGCGACGACGAGCGCGGGGCTCGCGTGGTCCCTGGGGCGGCCCGACAACGGCTCCTCTCTCGAGGAGACGCTGGCGCACCTCAGCGCACTGGTGCAGATCGTGGACGTGCCCCTGAATGCCGACTTCACCAACGGCTTCGCCGCCGAACCGGCGGGTGTCGCGGAGAACGTGCGGCGGGCTACCATGACCGGCATCGCCGGCCTGTCGATCGAGGACTCGAGTGGCGACGTGGCGGAGCCGCTCTACGACTTCGATCTCGCGGTCGAGCGCATCCGCGCCGGCCGCAAGGCGATCGACGACAGCGGCACCGGCGTCCTGCTGACGGCGCGCTCCGAGGGGTTCCTGGTGGGACGCCCGGACCTCCCGGAGACCATCCGCCGCCTCACCGCGTACGCGGCCGCGGGCGCCGATTGCCTCTATGCCCCCCGCATCGAGAAGCTGGCCGACATCGAGGCCATCGTCACGGCCGTGGCTCCCAAGCCGGTGAACGCATTGGTGGGCGCCCCCTACACCACGGTCGCCGAGCTCAGGGCCCTGGGTGTCCGCCGCATCAGCGTCGGCGGCACCCTGGCGCGCGCGGCCTGGGGTGGCTTCCTTCGCGCCGCGCGGGAGATCGCCGAGCAGGGCACGTTCTCGGCGTTCGCCGAAGCCGTGCCCTTTGGCGAGATCGAAGCAGCGTTCGCCGAAGGGAAGTAGCGCTCTCCTTCGCGAGACCGTCAGGCCTGGCGGCCAGCGCGACCCCTCCAGAGAACGTACGAGACGCTCCATAGCACCCCCGTGGCCGCGGCGAATCCCCACGCCTCGGGGCCGTCTCCCACCGCGAGGTGGGCGAGGAGCACTGAGCCGAGCGTGAAGGCCAAACGGGCGTAGGCCCACTTCCTGGGACTGGTGCCTGGCACCGGAAGCGGGCGGCCCAGTGTCAACCTCTCGGACCCGGGGTCGGACGTGCGCGTCCAGCTGCAGACGGACCCTCGGTATGCCGCCTTTCCCGAGCGGGCCGAGACGAGGAACCTCCTCGGCATGATGCTGCCGATCGCCCGGCTCGAAGACGTGGTGCAAGGAAAGGTATGGGCCGCCCTCGATCCGACACGGCGCTCCAGCAAGCGGCAGAAGGACCTCGCCGGCCTGTCTCGCCTGCTCGAGGCGTACCCGCACCTACGAGGCGCCATCCCGCAGGAGCTCCTCGACCGACTCCTCTGATTCGCGGGTGGCGGCTCCGGTTCGTGCCGCCCCAAAGACCACGGTGCGGACCACGGTGCTGCTGCAATACCACGGGTAGAGTCGAGGACGGGCGCGGTGGCCGTAGGCAAGGAGGGTAGCTGTGGGCCGGCGCCTTTCGGCAGATGCCGGTGCCTCACTTCGTGCCCTAGCTCCGTTTCCCCCCCCGCTCATCGAACCGGACGTGCGGATTTCCCGCATCCCGCTCTCGGACACTCTCACGAGACGGCATGCGCGGCGCGACGGCGTTTGCGGCGCAGCGGTATGTCGAGGACGTGTTCGTAGGGATCGCCCGCGGGTGCGGCTTCAGCCGCTGCGGCAAGAGGGAAGGGGCAGCGGGAAGCAGCCTGCGGGGAAGACGACGTCCTTGCGGCCGAGGCCGAGGCGCTCGGCGGCGGCGCGGAAGGCAGCTACGAAGACGCACTAGACGACGCGCATGTCGCGGCGGGCGCGCTTGCCTTGCGGCCGCGGAATCGTTGCAGCCCCGCGCGCTCGGTGCCGAGACTGGTGTGTGGCACCGCCAGCCGGCGAGCCGGCGTCGCACCGGGAGACGGCGTCGGCTGCTGGGGGCGTTGCCCCCCGCGAACACTCAGTACGAAGACGTTCGTGGTCCGAGGGAAAGCGCGCTCATCTCCGTCGCAGCTCCTGGCGATCGTGCGCGCCCTGCTCGAGCACCATGCCGGTGACCCGACCGGCCGCCAGCTCGAACTCGACGAAGAAGCCGGGGGGCGCTCCCGCGATGGCGAACCGGGTCGGAGAGACCGGCGTGAGAGCGAAAGCGCTGCCGTCTCCGAAGACGAGCTGCAGCACGTCGCCGTGACGGCGGATACGGAGCTCGTTGCCATCCTTGCCGGCGTAGGCGGCGGGGAAGCGATCGAGCTCTTGCGGCGAGAGCGTGAGCGCCGCCACGCGGTCGTCCGCGAGCACGAACGGCGCCGGCTCGATCCTCGACACGCAGCGGGTGTCGAGCCCTTCGACCTGGCCGCGGTCGAGGAAATCGGTGAAGAGCCGCCCCAGGCAGTCCGCCCCACCCAGTCCGTCGAGGCTGTGGCCGCCGCCGCGCGCGACGACGCGCAGGGCGTGGGGGAGAGTGCGCGCCACCTCCTCGGCCCCTTGCGCTGGCGTCACCGGGTCGCGCTCGCCGGAGAGGAGGAGGGTCGGGACGGAGGATCGCACCGGCTCGGCAAAGCCCGCTGGGACCCTGCCGCGCGGCCACTCCGCGCACGCCGCCTTCTGGGCGCGGGCGCGGAAGTCGCCGAGGAAGCTGCCGCGGGCCTCGGCGTCCGCTTCCCCGACCTCGTAGAAGGGCACGTCCTCGGCGCAGGTCACCGAGAGGAAGAAGCCCTGGGCGATGCCGCCCATGAGGTCGCCGAACCGGACGGCGGCTTCGGCGAGCGGCTCGAGGTCGCCGCGATCGGCGAGGTGGAGGTCGAGCGGAATCCGCGCCGCACTCTCCGGCAGATAGAGCATGTAGCGCAGCGACTGCGCCACCGCATCGCCGCCGAGCTCGACCGGAACCGCCTCTCCGCTCGTGGCGTCGCGGATCTCCACCCGCGCCGGCGTCCGCTCGAGGCGCTCGAGGACGCGGGCGAGCTCGGCGCGGGGATCGGGGAAGGCGGCGTGGCAGCGCGCGTCCGCGGCGCAGGCGTCGAGCACCTGGTCGAGCGCGTGCTGCGCGTCCGCGGCGAAATGGAGCGGCGAGCGCGAGTCCGGGGGCACCACGCCATCGAGCGTCGCGGTGCGCACGTGCTCGCCATGGCGTCGCAGGTAGACGAGCGCGAGGAGGCTGCCGTACGAGCCTGCCCGCAGGTCGATCCGCCCGTAGCCGAGGGCGGCGCGGGCGTCGTCGAGGTCGTCGACCGCGTTGGTGGTGGTGTAGAGCGCGAGGTCGGCGTGCGCTTGGAGCTCCTTTCGGCAAGCGCGTACGCCGACGGCCGGCAGGAAGTCGTCGAGGAAGCCGATCACGCCGGCACGACCTCGCAGCGCCGTGCAGGCGAGACCGTTCGAATCGCCGGTACCGCGCACGTCGACCAGCACGAGATCGCGCCGGCGAAGGGCCGGCTCCCACTCCGTCGCGAGCTCCGCCGCGGCGTCGACCGCCGACGCGCCCGGCCCGCCTGCGAAGTAGAAGATCGGATCGGGTTGCCGGTCGGGTCCGGTCGCCGGCAGCACCGCGACCCGCAGAGCGATCGTCCTTCCCTTCCGCGCGGCCCGATCTTCGAAGACCGCGAAACGTCCGCAACGCGCCTCGCGAGCGAGACCGGGGAGCAAGCAGGGAGAGAGCGCGAGCCCTGGCGTCGGCGCGGTCGGCGCCGCGCCGCAAAGCGGAGCGCCGAGCGCCGCCGCGAGCAGGGCCCTGCGCAGTAGAGCTCGGCAAGCGAGCTCGCGGGCCGGAATCGCCCGTTTTCGCGGACCGTCGAGCAAGGATTCTCCATTCGGCATCGGAGCGCCCATTCAGGAGCCCTTCTCCACCGTCTCCTGCGCGCTCACCGCTCGCCACTGTCCGGCCTGCTTCGCGAAGACGTCGGTGAAGCGCAGGCGGACGGTGAACGAGCCGTCGACGGCGGTAACAGTGTTGACGCCGGTGACTACCGCGGCATCGCCGTAGAGGCGCACCGCGAGCTCCGAGAGCGCCTGGCGAGTCTTCGCCGGCGCAGCGGAGGCGTCGAGGAGATCCGCCTTGCGGCGCAGAGTGCCCTGGTAGCTGACGTCGACGAACTCATCGGCCAGGAGGTCGCGCAGCGTGGCGACATCGCGCGCGACCGAGGCGGCGAGCCAACGCTGTTCGAGCGCCTCGAGCCGTACGGCCTCCGACGAGTCGGCGTGAGCGCCGCTGGCGAGGAGCGCGGCGAGCGTAACGGCGAGCGACAGGGTGCGCATCGAAAGCTCCGATCCGGCGAGCGACCGGCGCTCGCGCGGCTCGACTATGCCCGCCCGGCGCGGTCATTTCAACCTCGACGACGCGCGTGCTGCCGTTTCGACGGTGAGGCGGTACGAGAGAACCGCGTTTCGACTCGAAGAGTCGATTTTGCGGGACCAAGGGAAATTCTCGCCACAGGGCGGGCCGAGCCACGACGGAACCGCCCGCGGCGGGCGCCGCCGCTCAGTCGGTGCTGGGCGCGGCGAAGAGCGCGGCCGGCCTGCGTCCACGCTCACCGGCGTGACGGAGTACTTGGGAGTCTCCCGAGACGAGCCGCGTGGCTCGAGCGGTCGGAGCGCAACGGGATGGCGGTCGCCGCGCGGACCCTGAGACGAAGAGTCGCTCGACGCGTCTCGTGCCCCTGGCGCTCGTGCGCCCCAGAGGACCGTCCGGATCACCAGGCCTCGGCCACGTGGTGAGAGATGACAGACAACGGGCGCCCCGCTGGGACCCGCCGTCGCCACCACCGACCGATATGCCTCCGTGCATGCACTGTCATTCGACGCCGAGGGCGACGTCATGCCTCGATGCGCTGGCCCGCGCCGAAGCGCTGGGCGGCAGGGGCCCCTCTGGGAAGGAATGCGAAATGGGCCCCTATGTGCTGCAAGCCGCGCTCGCCGCCCGCTACGCCCGCGCGCGCCGGGCCGCCGATACCGACTGGCCGCGCATTGCCGCGCTCTATGACCGGCTGCGCGTCGTGGCGCCCTCGCCCGTGGTCGATCTCAATCGCGCGATCGCCCACAGCATTGCGGCGCGCGCTCGGCCGCGGGCGCAGGATCATCTCGACGAGGGACCCCCTGCCGCGGTGCTCACAGTCTCGTCCTCGGCGATCGTCGGCGACTCCTCGCTGCAGCCGAAGACGTAGACAGGCGTTCCTGTCGGCACCATCGACGTCAGCCGCGCGGAGGCGAACATCGGGATCCGGATGCAGCCGTGGCTCGCGGGATAGGTCCGCATCTCGGTGCTGCCGTGGATGGCGATGCCGCCGACGATGTACATCGGATTGTGCATCTGGCCGAGGGGGCTCGCCTTCCAGCCGTGGGCCTTGGCATAGACTTCGAGATGACCGCAGGGCGTGATGGCTCGGGTCTCCGGATAGCCGTGCTCGTGAAACGTCCTGCCGCTGCCCGAGGAGATCGGCAGGATGTTGCCCACGTCGCCGCCGGCGTCGACCAGGTAGAGCACCTGACGGGCGAGGTCGACCTCGAGGCGAGGGCCGGTCCCCTGCTCCTGCGGCAAGAACGGTGTCGCCACCGCGAGCGCGTCGAGCTCCGCCCGCGTGAGCACGCCCGTCGGCCGTGCGCCCTGCACCTTCTGGAAAGCGATGAGCGCCTGCTGCGAGGCACCGTCCCATGTGCCGTCGACGGGACCGACCCAGTACCCGAGCTCGGCGAGTCGCTGCTCGGCGTAGCGGACATCGCTCCGGCCGAGTGTGGCTGCGTTCGCGCTGGCCGCGGCTGCGATCGCGAAGATTGCGAAGAGCAGAGACGTTCGGTTGCCCGGCATCGTCCAGACCTCCTGGATGACGCGCTAGTGCAGTCTGCGTGCCCGCGCTCGAGCTCACCCCGGCCCGCCCATCGACGGTGCCACACACCACTCCGACAGGCCTTTCGAAAATGGCGCGCACCCAGGCCCCCGCGACGAGAAGACTTGCTCGAGAGTCGAAGATCAGGAGGGAGGATCCGAAGCTCGAAAGTGGACACCTTCAACTGAGGGCCACCCGAGCGTCTGCTACGCTCCGACCGTTGCCCGGATTCGATTCGGAACGACTGCCCACTTTCGTCGAAATCGGCAACGTCTTGCCGTTCTCCAACAGAGATCCAGAGGGAAGATGCGGATGTCGTTCTCGTCAACGATCGTCGACGTCGTCTGTGGGATGTGGGTTCTCCTGGTAGGGGCGTCGCTGTTCTTCGCCTTCTCTGCATGGAGCGGCTTCGGGTTCCGGCCGCGCCGGCTCCAATCGGCGAGCCGCGAGCATCACGGGCTGCGATACCGCTACGCCGTACGGCGGGCCGGCTTCCTCGGCATCCGCTTCATCGGCTTCTTTGTCAGCGTCGCCGTGCCGCGCGCTCTCCGTTTTTCCCTGCGCCCCGAGGGGCGCTTCGACCTCTTGGGCAAATCGACAGGACTGGCGAGGGAGATCCAGACAGGAGATCCCACCTTCGATCACGCCTTCTACGTCGACAGCGCCGATCCGGCGGCGGCCCTCCTGCTGCGCCGCCAGGAGGTGCGCGATCGTCTGGTGGCACTGCCGCGACAACTGCACGAGCACCAGGGCCGGCTGCACCGCCTGGGCTGTGACGACGGCGAGCTGCAGGTCGAGGTGCGGACGAGCACCGTCTCCGAAGCAAACCTGCGGGCTCAGGAGGAGCTGGCGGTCGACGGCATCGCCCCCCTCTTCGCAGAGATCTGGGCGACCCGACCGGAGCGGGGCGCCGTCTCCGCGCCAACGCCCGGCCGCGAGCACACGGTGCGCAAGGTGTACCTCGTGCCCTGGTTGATCGGATGCGTCATCGCGCCAGCCGTGATTGCCCTGTCGACCGCCAGCCTGGTGGTGCCGTTCGCGCTGCTCGCGCAGGGCGCCATTGTCGGTGGTCTGCTGTTCCTCGCCTTCCTGGTGTGGGCCCTTCGCTTCGTCGGCCAGACCTCGCGGCGGCATCGGCTCCTCATCGAGTGGTTTCTCTTCGCCTTGCCGGGGTTCGTGTTCACCGCGGCCCTCGCCCTGCGCACCGCCAACCTCCACCTCGACGCCAGCCCGAGCGAGCGCGTCACCGTCACCGCTCCCTATCTACATGAGACCAGGGCAACGTACCCGGGAACCGTGACCATTGTTGCCATCTCCTTCGACAGCGACCATCCGGCCCTCGCGCCGGCGCCGAACGGCCGCGCCGAGTACGTGCTCGACCGGGCGACCGCCGCGCGGCTCTACTCGAGCTGGCACCGCAGGCTTGGCAAGACCGCGGTCGTCGAGCTGCGTCGAGGCGCTCTCGGGCACCCGTGGATCGCCGGCGTATCGCCCGGGCCCGCGCTTTGAGGTGCGCGTAGGCGCCACGCTGCTCTATAGACGAGCGCAGCTGGGTCATGTCTCACCAGCATCGAGGAAGACCGCCGCTTCCCTGCGAAGAGGGTGGAGCCTCTCTTTCGCAACCTCCTCTTTCGCAACCTCTCTCTCGGCGCCGGCCTCAGCGCGAGCGCCCGAACAGCGTGCGCAGCCCTCGCGCCATGCTCACCGGTACCGTGCTGGTGTGGGTTTCGCCGTCCAGTATGTCGGTGCTGACCGCCAGCTGGGAAAGGCTTCGCGACTTCAAGCGCCGGCCCAGCTCCACGGTATTGGAAACCAACCGGTACGACGCCAGCATGGGAATTGCCGGATCCTCCTCGCGCGATCCTGCCGCCAGGTAGACCTGCAGGTCACGCTTCGGCGGCGCCATGGTATCGATCAGCTTCATCACCTCGCCGCCGTTCCACCACAGGCCGGGGCTGGCGATCAGGTAACGATCGAAGGTGTCCGGCGCCTGCAGCAGGGTGTAGGCGGCGAACAGGCCGCCGAGCGAGGAGCCGAAGACCGCCGAGCCGGTGTGCTGCACGTCATAGTGCGCGGCGACGAAGGGCTGGAGCTGCTGGCGGACGAAGGCGAGAAAACGGTCGGCGCCACCCATGCGCTCGCCTTCCGGCAGCACCGGCTCGACGCCCGGCATGGCGCTGGCCATGCGCGCGAAGGAGGGCTCGTCCGAGGGCGTGAAGTCGCGCGTGCGCAACTGGCTCTGGACGACCGGGCTGGTGCCGTAGGCGATGCCGACCACCAGCAGCGGCGGCAGCTCGCCGAAGAGCTGAGCCATCAGCCGCGAGGTCTCGACCGCGGTGCCGAAGAAGAGGTCGGCGTCGAGCACGTAGAGGACCTGGCGAGGGCCGGGCGGCAACGGCATGACACCGGCCACCGGTTCGGCGACCCAGATCTGGAAGCCGCGACCGACGCTGTCGGAGTCGAGATGGTGGACGTGGGAGCGGGGGATGCTGACGAGCTGATCGGCCATGACGAGACTCCTGGGACGCCATCGCGCGACCGAGCCTGGTACCTGGTGGCGCGACGGAGGGGTTGCGGGTTGGCGATCGGCACACCGTCGCCGACTGGAAGCAGCCTAGAGCCTGCCGTTGCGTCAGGGTCAAGTCCTCAGCTTGGGATACGCAAAAGCGCGCTCGAGACCCCCGATGGCTCCCCGACTGTGTTGCCTAGACGACGGCCGCCTTCACGCAGTGAATCGGCGGGAGGGAGTCGAAGAGGCAGGTCCACTCCTCACCCCCCTCGCGGCCCATCCAGAGCTGGCCGGTCGTGGTGCCGAGGTAGAGCGAGGGTGAAGGGAGCCTGTCGGCGTCCATCGCGTCGCGCTGTACGGTGAAGAAGCTCTCCTTCTTCGGGAAGCCGCGGGCGAGGCGCTTCCAGGCTCTGCCGCCGTTCTCGCTGCGCCACACCGCGGGCGCTCCGCCCGGGCACGAGCGCGTCGCCGGCTCGTGCGGCACGACGTAGACGGTGTCGGCGTCGTGCGGATGGACGACGATGGGGAAGCCGAAGTCGGACGGAAGCCCTTTGGCGATCGAGTACCACGTGTGTCCGTAGTCGTCGCTGCGGAGCACGCCGATGTCGGGACGGCGGCCTCCCGGTCCTTCCCACTCACCCCACCCGCCGTGGTTCTGCATGTAGAGACGGCCAGGGGCGTCGTCGTGGCACGCGATCTTGTGCACGCACTGGCCGAACTCCGGGTAGGGATCGGGCGCGAATCCGGCACCGATTCCCTGGTTCGCCGCGGCAAACGTTTCGCCGCCGTCTTCGCTCAAGTAATGCCCGCCGGTGGAGATACCGAGGTGGATGCGGTTGCCGTCACGGATGACCGTGTGCATGCACATTCCGCCGGCGCCAGGCTGCCACTTGCGCGCGTGCTCGTGGTTACTGATGCCCGGCACCATGTCCCAGGAGCTCCCCCCGTCCTCGCTGCGGAAGAGCGCCGCCGGCTCGACGCCGGCGAGAATCTCCTTCTTTCCTCTGCCGGGAACGAGCTGCCAGATGTTGGCGATCGCGCGGCCGTCGTCTTTCGGAAACGCCGGCGCCGACGCCGTCTCCTTGAACGTCTTTCCCAAATCGGTGGAGACGAGGAGCTTCATCCCGAAGAATGCATTGCAGCTCGAAGCGAGAATCCGCGGTTTGCGGCGGGTGTCGATGAGCGCCGCGAAGACGCCGACCCCCTTTCCGAACGGGCCGCGCAACGCGAATCTTTGCCGCCTCTGCGACGACTCCGCCACGAACACGCCCTTTCGCGTCCCGATGGCAAGGACGACGCGCTCGACCATCTCACCCTCCTGACACGGCCGGCAGAACGATGAGCTCGTCCCCATCGGCGAGCGGTGTGTCGAGTCCACTGAGGTCTCGAATGTTGCCCGAATTGACGAAGAGGTTCACGTGCCGCCGGACCGCCCCGGTCTCGTCGCACACCCGGCAGTGAAGCGACGGGTAGCGGGCCTCGATTTCTTCCAGCGCGGCGCGCACGGTGGGAGCCGACATCGTCAGCCGATCCGCGCCGTTGCTTTCGTCGCGGAGAGGGCCTGGGACGAACAAGGTGAACGTCGCCGCCTCCGCGGCAGGGTTTCGGCTGCTCATTCGTGCTGCACCAAGGTAGCCGCGGAAGGCAACGGAGTCAACGACCCGGAGGTCGGGAGTCCCGGGTAGAGGTCCTCGGCGATTGGGCATCTTGACGCAACCTAGAGAGCGCATCATGATGCAATCGATTGGCAGAGGCATCTACCTCATCGCGGGCATCTGCCTCAGTCGCGCCTCGTCTCTGCTCACGCGCAATCGGAAGCACTTTGAACGCATTCCAGGTCTGAGCCTCGACAGCCTCTAGGGATGGCGCAGCGGCCGTCACCGAGTCGATCGGCACCTCGCATCCTGCGCCACGAGCTAACGCCGGAGTGACCAGCGCCAACGCCCACTCGTCGTGTCCTGATCGAGCTCGCCGCCCGGGCGCGCCGCGCCTGGGCGCATTGCGCGGGGCACCTGCCGGCTCAGGAGATCCGATGGCCCACCGCAGTGCGCCGATCCTCTTGGTCCTCGCCGTCCTGCTGCTTCCCAGTGTCGGTCGGGCGCGATGCGCCGAGCCCAAGGGTCTCCTCGACCCGCGGCGTTCGCCGCTCCCCGCAGCCCAGCTCGATGCCCTCCAGCCGGGAGCGACCGTGGCCGAGATCTTCGCAGCTCTCGGCCCCGCGCAAAGCGGCGGTTCGGCGGTCTGTGGTCGAGGGCACCGTTGCCTGGAGTGGCAGTTCGACGATCGGCGTGGCCTGGCCGTCGAGATCGACCGATTCTGCTCAGCGCCGCTGGTGATGCGACGCGAAACCACGCACTCCGCGCGGCAGGCGGAAGTGGCGGCGCGAGCGGGTCTGTGGATGGTGCCGCACCAGCAGGTGGAGGCGCTCGACGAGCGTGCCCGTGCCCTCGGTCTGCCCGGCAACTATGGCGATCCGGATGCCTTCTATTTCGACGGCAAGACCCTCAACCTCGGCTTGTTCCCCTTCTTTTCCGACCAGGCGATGAATCCGAACCGACCGCCAGACGACGTCTACCGCGTGGCCACCAAGTGGATCGGCGAGGATCTCTACATGCTGTCGCCGCAGAATCCGACCTGGTTTCTACAAGCCCACTTCCGCAACGGCCACTTCGAGACCACGGTGCCACAGCGGTCAAAGAACCGCCAGCTCGTCTTGCTGCTGAGCGATCAAGGCGGTCGGGCCTGGCCGGCGCGGGCTCAAAGAGAGGGTCAAACGATCTTCATAGGTGCCGAGCGGCACGTCACATCGCGCGCCAGGAGCTGACGCCGGAGTACACGGCGCCCAGGATCAGCACCGCTCCCACCAGGCGGGCGATCACGATCCCCGATTCCGGCCTCGTGGCCAGCCAGCGGCGAACGCCGTGGGCGGCGCCGACCACGGCGCCATACACGCCGAGCTCCGTCGCAGCGATGACGAGCCAGATGACTACCGCCTGCACAGCGATGGGGCCGTACTCCGGGCGAATGAACTGCGGATAGACCGCCAGTGTGAAGAGGTAGGCCTTTGGGTTGAGCACGCTGGTGAGAAAGCCGCGACGGAAGGTGGCCCATGGCGCGCGCACCTGCATGTCGGCCTCGAGGTCGAAGGCGGCCGCGCTCCTCAGGATGGACCACCCGATCCAGGCGATGTAGAGGCTTCCCGCCAGCAGCAGGGCGTCGAAGGCCGCCGGCATCAGCGCGAGCAAGGCGCCGATGCCGAGGGCGCCGAGGGTCACGTGGTACACCGCGGCGGCGATGATGCCCGCCACCGCGGTGAGCCCGCCGCGCAGCCCGCCGGTCAGGGCGCTGCCCAGAATGAAGGCCATGTCCATTCCTGGCATCAGGACGACGCCGAACACCAGCACGAAGAACATCCACAGCTGAGCGTAGTGGGTCATGCCTTTCCCTCGGACGACCACGCGAGAGTAGCCGCGCGCTCTAACGCGCGGGTCGATCGCGGCGGACCAGCGCGGGAATCGCCCTCCTTCAATGACCTTCGCGCAGCAGGTCGTTCATGAAATTGGTCTCCCAGGTCTTGCCGCCGTCGGCGGAGAAGGCCTGCTCCCAGTGCGCCGCCACCTTCGGATCGCCCGGCGTCAACTTCCAGGTGTAGCGCACGACGATAGGCTTGCCGTCGAAGGTGTCCGGCCCCTCGAACGTGCCGACATTGCCCACGAACTTGCCCACCACCGGGGGCAGCATGGTGCCCTGCATCTGTAGGTTGTCGACCCAGTAGATGCTCCACAGGCCCGTGCGCGGATCGTACAGGCGCACCGAGAGACCCACGAAGCCCTTCTTGAAGAAGTCGGTGCGGTACTCGTCCTCGTCGCCGAGACCGCCGGCGAGCGGGCGCGCCTCGTCGTAGGAGTCGAACTCCACCCAATCGTGGGAGCCCGCGAACTTCTTGGCCAGGCGACGGTTGTGCATCTTCCAGTGACCGTAGAGGAAGTCGAAGTCATGGGAACCGTCGCGCACCACCGCAGATGGAGTCGGAACGGCTGGTGCTTCCGCACCCGCGACGCCGCCGACGGCGGCGAGTACCACGACGATGGTCAGCAGGCGGAACGGACGGCGGCTCTGGATTCGCTTGGCGCTCATGATGCCCTCCTGGCTTAGCCCGGCGTGCTGCCGGATGGGCGGACACGGTACGAGTCAATCAGGGCATTCACCGCCCTGATTCTTCGTACACTGGTCCCATGTCGCGTCCGACCGCGCGCGTTCTCGCGGTGC
Source organism: Thermoanaerobaculia bacterium (assembly GCA_963837455.1). GTDB lineage: Bacteria > Acidobacteriota > Thermoanaerobaculia > Multivoradales > JAIOJS01 > DASYQD01. Next base: position 26,719 of record CAWINM010000006.1, read on the forward strand.
TCGAGCTGCTACAGACCCACGGGCGCATGAGCGGCCCCGAGCTGGCGCGGCGCCTGGAGGTGGACGGCCGCACGCTGCGCCGCTACATCAACACTCCGCCGAGCGCGGGCGGTACGGCGCCTACATGCTGGTAGCCGGCTTCAAGCTACCGCCGATGATGTTCACCGACGACGAGGCGCTGGCGTTGTCGGTCGGGCTCTTGGCGGCGCGCAGCCTCGGTCTGGCGGAAGCCGGGCCCGCCGTGACCAGCGCCCAGGCCAAGCTCGAGCGCGTAATGCCCGCCAGGCTCAAGCACCGCCTGCGGGCGGTGGACGAGACGGTGACACTGGACCTCACGCGCTCCGGCCCGCCCGGTGGAAATCGTGTGCTGGCGATGCTGAGCGGCGCGGCGCAGGGGGAGCGCACGGTTCACATGCGCTACTGCTCCTCCAAGGGCGAGGGAAGCGAGCGCGACTTCGATCCCTACGGCCTGCTCTACCGCCACGGCTGCTGGTACGTCGGCGGCTATTGCCACCTGCGCCGGGATCTGCGCTCGTTCCGCCTCGACCGCGTCGAGGAGGTGACCCTGCTCGAAGCGCGCTTTCGCCGGCCGGCCCACTACGACCCGGGCGCACACCTCGACCTCAGCATCGCGACCCTGCCGCGCGCCATATCGGTCGAGGTGCTGCTCCACACCGAGCTCGAAACCGCGATGCGCGAGCTGGGAGAGCACATCGGCCTCTTCGAGCCGCACGCCGAGGGCATCCTGTTCCGCACCAGCACCGATGGCATCGAGTGGATGGCTCGCCAGCTGGCGCGACTCTCCTTCGAGTTCGAGATCCGCCTGCCGGCCGAGTTGCGCGACGCGCTACGCGCCCATGCCTTGCGGCTCGCACGCCTGTCGACGGCCTGACGCGCCCCGGGAAGGAGAGGTTCGGGTGGGAGTGGTCCCACCCACTTCCCGGCACGCGATCACGGGGCCTTGTCCGAGCGAAGCCGCGGGCTGCAATCGCGGCGGGCTGGCCTGGCGCGAGGTGGCGGCACCCACGGAGCTACGGGGCCCTACGGAGCGAGCCGTCGCTGGGTCCCAAGCGCGAACAGTCTGGTTCCAGCGGTGAACACTCGTGCAGCAGGACATCCTGGCATCCAGGAAGGGACGAAGCGATGGACACGCTCCAGGACTTGCGCTTCGGCGCTCGGATGTTGGCGAAGAATCCGAGCTTCGCCGCGGTGGCCGCGCTGACCCTCGCATTGGGCATCGGTGCCAACTCGGCGGTGTTCAGTGTCGTCGAGGCGGTGCTGCTGCGGCCCTTGCCGTTCCACTCGCCCGAGCGACTCGTCGCGGTCGGACAGACGGAGGCGGAGAATCGTGAGCGTCTCGGGCAGTTCTCCTTCCCCAACTTCGCCGACCTGCGCCAGCGAACGAAGGTCTTCGAGCGCCTCGCCGCCTACTACGACAACAGCCTGACCTTGACCGGTCAGGGACAGGCCGTGAGGCTGCGTGGCGTCGTCGCCACGGCAAACCTCTTCCCACTGCTCGGCGCCTCGCCCGCCCTGGGTCGAGGCTTCCTCCCTGCAGAGGACCAGGCAGGCGGCGGGCCGCAAGGCTATCCGGCGATCCTCGGTTGGCAATGCTGGCAGCAACACTTCGGCGGCGACCGGCGGATCATCGGGCGCTCCATCGACCTCGACGGCAAGCCGTACACGGTCGTCGGCGTCATGCCCGCGAAGCTCTCGTTCCCCGTGCGGGCGCAGCCCGTGGAGGTCTGGATCTCCCCGGCGCGCGATGCCGAGGGGACGGGCGAGGGCGCGATCATGGTCTCGCGCGGCTACCGCGGGTGGAGGGTCGTCGGCCGGCTCGCGGACGGCGCGAGCCTGGCGCAGGCGCAGGCGGAGGCGAACGTCGTGGCGAGAAACCTGGCGGCGCAGTATCGCGACGCCGACCATGACATCGCCATCAAGGTCGTGCCGTTGCTCGAGTCGCTGGTGGGAAACCTGCGCCTCACGCTGCTGCTTCGCTTCGGCACGGTGGGCGTCGTGCTCCTCATCGCGTGCGCCAACGTTGCCAATCTGCTGCTGGCACGCGGTGTCAGCCGGCAACGCGAGACGACGGTGCGGCTGGCGCTCGGCGCCTCGCGCTGGCGCATCGCGCGCCAGCACGTGACGGAGAGCTCGATGCTCGCTCTGGCGGGCGGCACGCTCGGCACCCTGTTGGCGGCGGTAGGCACGTCGATCATCATCTCGCTCAGCCCGGAAGGGTTCACGCGCATCACGGAGACGCGCATGGACGCGCGCGTGCTCGCCTTCACGGCGCTCGTCGCCTTGTCGACCTGCGTGCTGTTCGGGCTGGCGCCCGCGCTCGGCGCCTCGCGCGTCGGGCTCGCCGAGTCGATGAAGGACCAGGGCAGAAGCGGCACGGGAGGCCGCCGTTCGGTGCGCGCACGCGACCTTCTGGTCGTCGCCGAGGTCACGCTGGCGCTCGTGCTGCTGGTCGGGGCCGGGCTGCTCGTGCAGACGCTCGTCCGGCTGCAAAGTGTGCCGTTGGGCTTCGACCCGCGAAACGTCCTGACCATGACCGTCGCCACGTCGCCGACGAGCGGCCCCGTGGAGACGGGCGAGATCTTCCGGCAGCTCACCGAGCGCGTGAGGGCGCTGCCCGGCGTCACCAGCGCCAGCGCTACGTGGCAACTCCCCTTGAGTGGCGCCTCGGCGATGACCGCCCTGAACATCGAGGGCCAGGCCGAGGATCCGGCGAACATCCCCATGGGCGTGCTCCACTCGGCGGGCCCGGGGTACTTCCGCACCATGGGAATCCCCCTGCTGCGCGGGCGCGACTTCACCGACCACGACGACCTTGGATCGGCGCCCGTCCTCATCGTCAACGAGACGCTGGCGAAGCGGTTCTTCCCCCGCGGCGACGCCATCGGCAAGCACATCCTGCCCGGCTTCTCGACCACCGGCCAGTACAAGCAGCGCGAGATCGTCGGCGTGGTGGGTGACGTGAAGCACCAGGGGCTCGAGGGCGGCGCGGTGCCCGAGTTCTACTTCGCGCAGGCGCAGATGCCGGTCACCTCGCTGACGCTCGTCTCTGCGCACCGCAGGAGATCCCCACAGCGCTCGTGGCCGCCGTGCGAAGGGAGGTGCATGCGCTCGATGGACGGAACGCGCCGGTGTTCGCCGTCAGGACGGCCGAGGAGTACCTCGCGCGCTCGGTGGCGGCCACGCGCTTCGACATGACGCTGCTGGCGGCGTTCGCCGCCTTGGCGCTACTGCTGACGGCGGTCGGCCTCTACGGCGTGATCTCCTTCGCCGTCAGCCAGTCCACCCGCCAGATCGGCATCCGGGCCGCGCTCGGCGCGCAAGGCCGCGACGCGCTCCGCCTCGTCATGGGGCAGGGGATGGGTCTGACGCTGTGGGGCGTCGGGTTGGGTCTCGCCGCCGCGTTCGGGCTGACGCGTCTGATGTCGGCCTTGCTGTTCGGCGTGCGCGCCACCGACCCCGCGACGTTCGCTGGCGTCTCGCTCCTGCTGGTCGCGGTGGCCGCGCTCGCGTGCTACGTGCCGGCGCGCAGAGCGACGAAGGTGGACCCGATCGTGGCCCTCAGGAGCGAATGACTGTCGAGAGCCTCATCCGAGCCCGACCCGAGCGACGACAGCGCCCCCGACGTCGACAGCCTCACCCCCCAGGCGAACCTCCGGGTCAGCAAGGACGACGGCGTGACCAACGTGCTGGCCGGAGACGCGGTCAGGCGACCTACACCGTCGCCTGCACGGTGGATCCCATGCTGGAGTCCTCCACGGTGTCCAACACCGCGACGCTCACCGCCCCGGGTGGGGTCTCCGAGATCGACCCCGGCAACAACACCGCCACGGATACGGACCTTGGCCCGGTGATCTTCGCCGACGGCTTCGAGTCGGGAGAGCTCGGCACTTGGTCGGTCGTGCCGTAGTCTGCTCCGTTCGATTGCCCTACGGAGCCTTCCTCCGCAAGATCGCCGCCGAGATCACGCTCAAGGCCAGCCCGACCGGAAAGGGCTCGGCCAGGGTCATCAGGAAGTTGAGGGCCGGGTTCTTCGCCAGCTCGACGTACTGAGCCGCCTGTTTGGTGGCTTGCAGAATCTCGGCGTCGCTGGCGCCGGACTCTCGCTTCTGATCCACCAATTCCGCCGCGATCTTGTCGTGGAGGCCGGGAATCGCGAGCCAGAGAATCGACCAGGTGGCGGCGTAACAGGCCGCCGAGATGGCGGCGACCGCCACCCCGACGCCGAGGCCGCGAAGGAAGCTGAGCCGGCCGCCGCCGACCTTCTCTCGGTAGGAGCGGATGCCAAAGAACACCAGCAGGGACGCCAGCAGGATGAGGGTGTAGCCGAACACCAGGCTACCGTTGAACCGGCCGCCGAGGATGAACGGCACGGTCGCCAGCATCATTGCGGCCGACAGGGCACCCGAGGCGAAACCGAAGACCAGCACCGTCTTTTTCATCGAGCCCTCCTCCGGCGCGGCTCCATGCTGGCGCCGTGACCGCAAGCTAGCGGCGGCGGCGTCGATCAGTCGTCACCCTTTGGGATGATTTTCGCAGCGGCGGGGCGGCATCATGCTTAAGGGTGACCCGCGGACCGGCGGGCCGCGTCAATGGTCGCGACGTCGATCTTGCGCATCGGCATCATCGCCTCGAAGGCGCGCTTGGCTTCGTCGCCCCCCGCCGCCAGCGCCGCGGTCAGCGTGCGCGGGGTGATCTGCCAGGAAAGCCCCCAGCGGTCCTTGCACCAGCCGCACTGGCTCTCCTGGCCGCCGTTGCCGACGATCGCGTTCCAGTAGCGATCCGTCTCCTCCTGGTCGTCCGTCGCAACCTGGAAGGAGAACGCCTCGCTGTGCGCGGGCTCCGGCCCGCCGTTGAGGCCGAGACAGGGGATGCCGAGGACGGTGAACTCCACCGTCAGCACCTCGCCCTTCTTGCCGCCCGGGTAGTCGCTGGGCGCCTTGTGCACGGCGGTCACTTCACTGTCCGGAAAGGTGTCGGCGTAGAAGCGCGCCGCCTCCTCCGCGTCCTTGTCGAACCAGAGGCAGATCGTGTTCTTCGGCTTCATTCGTGGGCTCCTCCGGGTTGATCGGGTGCATGTCGCAATTGGCCAGGTGGCATCAGTGCTCTGTCGCCATTTCAGCCAGCGGGCCCGCTGGCGGCAGGCGGTCGGCCACTACGGCGGCAGCGGCGGGTTGGGGCGGGCGCGCGTCGTCGCCTCGACGTAGGCCACCGCCTCGTAGAGGTCGGGCAGCACCACCTCCATCGCCATGTCGGCCTCGCCGCTGAAGGAGGAGCCGACCGCGCGCGTCAGCTGGGGCGCGCGGAACCACTCGGCCACCGCGCCGCGTTTCGGCAGGCGTCGCAGGTCGAGCAGACAGAGCGGCCAGCCGGCGCGCTCGAAGGTGTCCTCGATCGTCCCCGCCGCGGGTGGGCCGACCGCGAGCTCCTTCAGCCCATGGCCGCCGGTGTTGTCCATCGCCTGGAAGCTGCCGTGGTGGAAGATCAGGCCCACCGGCAGGTAGTCCTTGCCCAGCGCCGACTCGAGGTAGCTGCCCATCCAGGTGACGGTGTCGGCGAAGACGTTGATGTGGAAGTCGTGCGCCCACACGACGACCCGCGACCCCGGCTCGGCGACGTCGGCGATCCAGCGCACGTTGTCGGCCATGAACTGGTCGCGCAGCGCCCGCCCCCCGGGATCGCCCCACATCTGCGTGTACTGCTGCAAGAGCTGCACGTAGTGCCGGTCGACGAGGGCCCGCCGGTCGGCCGGCAAAACCGGCTCCGGCAGGCGCTCGGCGATCCGCGGCAGCAGCACGGCGACGGCGGCAAGATCTTCCGCGATCAGCTTGTCGGCGCGCTCGTCCGCGGCGATCCTGGCCAGGGCAGGCCCCGCCTCCGCCGCGAGAGCCGGATCGAGCTGCTGCAGCCGCGCCGCCAGGCGGTCGGCCGACACCTGGATCGCCTTCACGTCGAAGCCGTAGAAGCGGACCTGCCGGTGCCCGGGCACGGCGTTCCACTGGCGCATCCAACGGATGAGGTCGAGCATCTCCTCGGTGTTCCAGGGCCAGACGTAGAGCCCGGCCAGCGCCTTGGCGGGGTCGCCCTGGCCTGTCCGCACGTACGCGTCGATCGCCTCGGTCTCCGGCCAGCTCGCCTCGAGGGCGAAGACGGTGAAGCCGAGCTCGGAGACCAGGTACTCGAACAGGCGGTGCTTGAGCTGGAAGAACTCGCGCGTGCCGTGCGTGGCCTCGCCGAGGCCGACCACTCGCGCGCTGCCGATGACCTCGCGCAGCGGCGCCAGGTCGGCGAAGCCGTGCCCGGCCCGAGGCGTGAGCAGCGGGATCGCCTGGCCGCGAATCCAGTCGACCACCGCCTGCGGAGCGGGCGCTGGCCGGCGGATCACCAGGTCCTGCCGCACCGTGCCGGCGCCGGGCGCGACGTCGACCTCAGCGAGCGGCGAGCGCTGCTCCCCGACTGCAACGCGGCAGCCGTAGTAGGGCGAGACCGGCAGGCGCAACGCATAGTGCCCCGCCGCGTCGGTACGGCCGACGAAGATGTCGCCCTGGTTCATGGTGCGCAAGCAGTACACCTGCGCGCCGGCGAGAGCGACCCCGGTGGAGTCGCGGGCGTCACCGCTGAGGAGGAATCCCTCGGCCGGCGCCAAGAGGCGTAGATCGCGAACGACCTTGCCGCTGGCGGCGGCCGGCGGCGAGTGGGCGGCAGCCCACTGCGGGTGGGTGGCGGTGAGGGCGTAGGTGCCGGCGGGGACGCTCACCGCGAACGACCCGTCGGCGCCGGTGACCACCACCGCCGAGGCCTCGCCGCGGCGCGGGGCGACGACGGCGACCACTGCCCCGGCCGCCGGTTCGCCGCCGGGGCCGAGGACCTCGCCGCTCACCTCGGCGGTTGGCGGAGCACAGGGGGCGTCGTCTCCGGCGGGCGCGGATGCCCCCGCAGCACCGGCGAGCTGTGACGCCATGGCACCAGTAAGCACGGCGGCACACGCGAAGGAGAGAGGGCGGCGGCGCCGTACGAAACGGTCGTGACGGATCCGTGGCACGCTTCGGTCCTCCACTCGGCGATTCGACGGCCTCGGGGTCGGCCCGGCTGCGGTCGCGACGCCACCATCCACGACTCCACGCTCCTGTTGAAGAGGTCGAGAGCAGCTGGCCGCTGCACAGGACCGGGCCGTGGACCGCGCGAGGATCGGGCTCCAGCGCACCGTCGCCGATGCTAGTACGCCCCTCGCGAGACGGGCAAGGCGGGTGGTTGGAGGTGCCACGATGTGGACCCGGCCGTCGCCGCGCTGCGCGAGCACCCAGGGTGCGAGATCGGCCTCGGCGCCAAGCTCAGCTTCGGCCCGTCCGACCGACCAGGCCGGCCGGAGCACGTCTTCGCGGCACGCCTAGGGCACGACCTCGGCCGCCGGGTCCGCCGGCGCGCTGGCCGGGAAGTGCTCTTCGAACCAGGCCTGCCAGCGCGGCCGCTCCCGCTCGGCGACCGCCGGCGCGCCGTCGCCGTAGAGATAGGCGCTGAGCTGGACCATGACCCCGTACGGCCCGCAGTCGGCAGCGCTGAGCAGCGCCAAGCCTCCGACCGGCTGCTCGGTGCGCAGCATCCAGTTGCGCCCGACCACGCCTTCGAAGACGCCGGACATGCGCGGCGCGTCGGCGCCGCTGGTGGCGAACCGCTCCCCCGCCGCCGCAGCGGCCATCGACAGGCCGAGCCCGGCCATCAGCTTCGCGAACGCGTCCCCTTCCGACAGCGACGAGGTGCCCATCGCCTGCAGCGGCGCGCAGCACTGGCCGGGGAAGTGCGTGAGGTAGAGCCGCAGGATCTCGAGGTACGCCGGCCACCCCTTCTCGACGCTCTCGAGCTGGTCGTCCCAGTCGCTCTTGTCGGTGAAGAGGCTGTTGACCAGGCGCACGCGGCAGATGCCGCCGGCCTTCGCCTCGACGAAGATCTCCGTGGCGCCTGGCGGCGTGCCCGGCATCCACTCCTCTTCCTCCCAGCGGAAGTGGCGCGGCGGCTCCCACGCGGTGACGACGCCGGCGGAGTCCATGCCGGGCATCATGTGGAGATGGGTCTCCCCGCCCAGACGCTCCTCGATCTCGGTCGGCACGAACCAGGCGGAGAAACCCGGGCCGGTGGCGATCGCCTGCCACACCTGTTCGGGCGTGCCGGGAACGTCGATCTCGACTTCGATGGAGTGGACGGGGATCGCGTCGTCGCGGCGCACGGTCATGAGGGCTCCTCCTCTTTGGGTGTCGAAGCGGGTGCCGAGGCGGGAAGCGGATGCGCGGCCACCACCAACCGGTGGGAGCGGCCGCCGGGGGCGGACGGGTCGTGGTAGCGGGCGACCAGGTCGGTGATCGCGCGCGTCAGCTGGGCGGTGAACTCGGCGCGCTCGGCCGCCGAACGGAAGCGCACCTCGGTGTCGAGCGCCAGCGTCGCCAGCCGCTTGCCGCTCGACTCGGCACGGGCGAGGAGCTGGCCGACCTCACGCACCAGCCGCGCGGCGAGCGCTACGAGGTAGCTCGCCGACAGCCGATCGGTGTGCCGGCGGAGGTCACACGCGCCCTCGCCGAGCGCCGCCGGCGAGACGACGTAGGAGGCGGCGGTCGCCTCCAGCACCCTTTCGGTCAACCCGCCCCAGCGGCGCTCCTCGACCACGCGCACCAAGCCGTGCGCCTCGAGCGCCCGCAGGTGGTAGTTGACCTTCTGGCGCGGCAGCCCGACGCGAGCCGCGAGGCCCGAGGCGGAGCCGGGCTCGGCGAGCTCGGCGAGGAGCCGGGCGCGCACCGGGTCGAGCGCGATGGCGGCGGCGGCGGGAGATTCGATGACTTGGAGCGCCTGCATCGGGTGGTATTGGGTCATTGACAGATAAATTTGTCAATGCCACGGGGCCATCCCGAGGCGTGCGCTCAGGCCCACGCGGCGCTCGCGTGGCGGCGCCAGAGGGCGTACGAGAGACCCCAGAGCAGGCCGGTGGCCGCGGCGAAGCCCCACGCCTCGGGGCCATCTCCCACCGCGAGGTGGGCGAGGAGCGCCGAGCCGAGGGTGAAGGCGAAGCCGGCGTAGGCCCACTCCTTGAGCCACGCCGGCACGGACGCGAGCAGAAGCACGACGCCGAGGAGCTTCGCCCACGCGAGCTCCACCCGGAATGAGCTCGGGAAGCCGAGGTGCGCGAGCGCCGCCACCACCTGCGACAGGGACCGCAGCGCGTACGCGGTGAAGCCGATCTGCGGGCAGAAGAGCGCGGTGGCGACCCAGAAGCCGATGGCGATGGCTCTGGGGCGGCGGCCGAACGTGACCGACCGGCGGTGGCCGCGCCCCTCGTCCGGTCAGAAGGGGCCCGGCCTTCCTGGGCGCCTACCCGCGCGCGAGCTGGGTGAGCTGGATGCGGTTGCCGCAGGTGTCGTTGAGCATGGCGATCTTCGAGCCGGTCACGTCGGTGGGTGGCATGCGTGAACTCGGCGCCGCGGGCTTTGATCCGCTCGTAGTCGGCCTGCACGTCGTCGGTGAAGAACATGGCCGCCGGCTGGCTCTGCTTCGAACATCGCCTGCTGGTACGCTTGGCCGCCGGGTCGTCGTTCGACGCCAGCTGCAGCTCCGTGCCGTCCGGCTCCTCGGGCGAGGCCACCGTGAGCCAGCGATACGAGCCCTGGCTGAAGTCGGTCTTCTTCACGAATCCCAGCACCTCGGTGTAGAAGCGCAGCGCCTTCTCCTGGTCGTCCACGTAGACGCTGGTCAGCTTGATCTTCATCGGTTCCTCCTTGGTCACATGGGTCGTCGTTCGCTCCGTCAGACGTGGTGACGGATCCACGAGGGAGAAATGTGACCGATGAGCGAGAGCGACTGGCTGGCGCAACGGTTCGAGGCGCACCGGACGCCACCTGCGGGCGGTGGCCTACCGCATGCTCGGCTCGTCGAGCGAGGCGGAGGACGCCGTCCAGGAGGCATGGCTGCGGCTGCAGCCGCGCCGACACGGCGGCGTCGAGAACCTGGGCGGCTGGCTGACGACCGTCGTCGCGCGCGTCTGCCTCGACATGCTCCGCTCGCGCAAGTCGCGGCGCGAGGAGCCGCTGCGCCGAGACGCGCCGGGCCGATCGCTACCGGCACGCGGCGACCGGCCCCGAGCAGGAGGCGCTCCTGGCCGACTCGGTCGGGCTCGCGCTGCTGGTGGTGCTCGAGACGCCTGGCGCCGGCCGAGCGCGTCGCCTTCGTCCTGCATGACATGTTCGCACGTGCCCTTCGAGGAGATCGCGCCGATCGTCGGGCGTTACGCCGCCGCGGCGCGGCAGCTCGCCAGCCGCGCGCGGCGCCGCGTGCGCGGCGGCCGAGGCGCCGGACGCCGATCGCGGTCGGCAGCGCGAGGTCGTCGAGGCCTTCCTGGCGGCCTCGCGCGCGGCGACTTCGAGGGGCTTCTCGCCGTCCTCGATCCGGACGTGGTAGTGCGCGCCGACATGGCGGCGGGGGCGCCGACCGAGGTCCACGGCGCGGCCGCCTGGGCGAAGGGGGCGGTCGCCTACGGGCAGCTCGCGAGGCTCGTGCGCCCGGCGGTCGTCAACGGGGCCATCGGCCTGGCGATGACCCAGCAGGGGCGGGTGGTGAGGGCGCTGACCTTCGAGATCGTCGACGGCAAGATCGCCGAGATCGAGGTCATCGGCAACCCGGCGCGGCTCGGCGAGCTCGAGGTATCGTTCGTCGACTGAGCGCGACGTGAAGCGGAGGTAGGCTGCTGACGATGAGCGAGCGCGCGCCCACCTTGTTCGCGGCCCTCGGCGGTGCCGAGGGCGTGCTGCGGCTGGCCGCGGCGTGGCACGAACGGGCGTTGGCGGACGAGGTCGTGGCGCACGCCTTCAGCCACGGCTTCCACCCGCAGCACACCGAGCGGCTCGCCGCCTACTGGGGAGAGGCTCGGGGCGGTCCCGCGGCCTACAGCGATTGCTGCGGCGACGAGTCGTCGGTGGTCCGGATCCACAGCGGCAACGGCGTCCACGAGGAGATGGACCGCCGGGCTATCGCCTGCTTCGATCAGGCGATGGACGACGTCGGGATCGCCGATCCGCCGCTGCGGCACGTCCTCCACGACTACTTCGCGTGGGCGACGACGACCTCGATGGCGGCTTATCCGGCGGACGCGGCTCAGGTCCCCGACGGCCTGCGCATCCCTTGCTGGTCGTGGGACGGGCTGCAAGCCTGAGAGCCGCTGCCCGGGGCCATCGATATCGAGCTCGTACCTAACGTTGCCTCGAGCTCCGAAGAACCTGGCCCTCCGAGGCGCGGGGCCTCCGAGGCGAGCCTCTCGAGAGTCCGCGGCGACGCGGACGATGCCCCTCGCCTCCACCGCGGACCGAGCGGCTCGGCACCGAATGTGCGTGCGGGCGCTCCCGGAAGGAGGTGACCACGGCCGAGACCGACAGCGACCAGGTGGGCAATCTCAGGGGTCGACTGCTCGTTCCGCTGTTGAAGCAATAGCGAGGCCAAGCCTCTCGAGGTGGACGATGGACATCGTGGTACTGGGCGGTGGATTCGGCGGCGCGTCGACGGCGCGCCATCTCGAGCGCGCGTTCCGCGGCCGGCGGGACGTGGGCATCACGCTGGTCAGTCGCGAGAACTTCTTCGTGCTGACGCCGTTGCTCTTCGAGGCCTGCAGCGGCCGCCTGGAGCTCCGTCACTGCGCGCAACCGATTCGCTCGGTATTGCGGCAGACGCGCTTCATCGAAGCCACCGTCGACGGCGTCGACGTCGCGCGCCGGGTGGTCAGGGCCACGTCGCCGGACCGCACGACCTACGAGCTGCCCTATGACCATCTCGTCGTCGCCCTCGGCGCCTCCACCAACGAGCGGATGATCGCCGGCTCCTCCAACGCATTCACGTTCAAGACGATGGCGGATGCCCTGCTGTTGCGAAACCACCTCATCGAGCAGTTCGAGCGGGCGGATGCGGCGATCGACACGGCCCAGCGCAAGGGGTGCCTCACGATCGTGGTGGTCGGCGGTGGGTTGGTCGGCGTCGAGCTGCTCGGCGAGCTCAGCGCCTTCGCCGACGACGTGCTGCGCTTCTACCCGCGCATCCGCCGCGACGAGGTCTGCTTCCGCCTCTTCGAAGCCGGCGAGCGGATCCTTCCCGAGATCGAGGCCAGCCTGGGTGAAGTGGCCCTGCGCGTGCTGCAACGGCGCGGTGCCGACATCCGGACGAGGACGCCGGTCCGCTCCATCGAGCCCGGGCGCGTCCATCTCGCGAACGAAGTGGTCGCAGCCAGGACCATAGTGCTTGCCGCCGGCATCGTGCCGAGTGCCGTCGCAGCGACCCTTCCCGTCGTCCACGACCAGCGCGGTCGCGTGGCGGTGGATGGGACGATGCGCAGCATCAGTCATCCCAGCGTCTGGGCGCTCGGCGATTGCGCCGCCATCCCCGGGCCGGACGGCCGTCCGTATCCGGCCCTGGCCCAGCACGCCATCCGCGAAGCACGACAGCTGGCGCGGAACATCGAGGCCGTCGACTCGGGGAGGGCGCCCGCGCCCTTCGTCTTCCGGCCGCTCGGCACCCTCGCGTCGCTCGGTCACACGCGCGCCGTCGCCCTGGTCCTGGGCGTTCGTCTCACCGGCTTCCCGGCGTGGTGGTTCCGGCGAACCTACTACCTGTTCCAGATGCCGCGCTGGGAGCGCCGACTGCGCATCGTCCTGGACTGGACGATCGGCCTGTTCTTTCGCCCGGACATTACGAAGGTCGAGCTGCAGCCGGAGCTCGCCCGCGAGGTGGCGGCTGGCGAGGTGGCTGGCACTTCCAGAGGGTGACGCCAGCTCGTCGTGCGAGCGTGCCAAGCCCGCGAGGCTCCATCCAAGGGCACGTCGCACGACACGATGGAAAGGGGAGATCCGATGCTGCCGGTTTCGCGTCAGGGGGCCGAGGCAGACTCCCGTTTTTCCAGGGGGCTTCGCGGGCGCCGAGTGCCATGCGGGCGCCGACCTCCTGGCGCCGACGGCCACCTGAGAGCACGCGATCGACTACGAGGCGACGAAGGGTCCGACGAGCTTCACACCGGGGAAGCGAAGGAAGTCCCGGTCGGCGCTGCAGATCGGAGCCGCCAGCTCCAGCGCCTGCGCGGCGATGTGGGCGTCGGTCGTCAGGTTGCCCGCCGTTCCCGCGGTGGCGAGCAACGTCCGCAGCACCGCCCAGTGCCCCGGGCCGGGCGAAACCGGCTGCACTGCCGGCAGCGAGAGCCACTCGTCGACGTAGGCGAGGGCCGCCGCCGCCGGCAGCGGGTGGCGCACGATCGCCGGCCTCGTGACCAGGCGCACGAAGGCGAGGAGCACGATCCACGGTAGGCCGATGGGCTCGAAGCCCGCGAACGCCTGCTCCAGCCACTCCCGTGCCGGCGGGTGCTGTGGCGAGTCCTCGTCGATGGCGTAGATGAGGACGTTGGCGTCGACGAGGATCACTTGCGTAGCGCCAACTTCCTCGCCCAGTCCTCGTCTTCGAGAGCCGCGGCGAGCCGCACCGCCTTCGTCAGGTCGACGCCCTCTTGCGCTCCACCGAGCGAGACCGGGCGCAGACGGTAGCGCTTGGGACGCGCGGTGCCGGCGGCGAGGCCGCGGGCGATCGCCTCGTTGACGACGGCCTTGAACGGGCGACCGCTCGCCGCCGCGCGCTTCTTGAGCTCGCGCGCCAAGCTCTCGTCGAGCGTCAGTGTGGTTCGCACGCAGGCATCATAGCATCAACCAAGGCACGACAGGCCGAGCCTCGCCGAGCGTAGTGGCTCGGCAGGGGGAGCCTTCTAGATGAGTCTCTCGCCGCGCCGTCTGCGGGTGGAAGTACCGCCAAGAAGAGTGGAACAGGGCTGAGTTTGGCGACGACAGCGTGTAGTTGGCGTGAACTGTCACACGAGGAGGGTGGAAAATTGCCTTCTATGTCCGGCTCCTCTTGTAGGGGGACCTCTGTTCACTGGACGAGAGGAGGCACTCGTATGAGGCGGTCGCTAATCATGCCGGTGGGTGTGGTGCTACTAGGCCTGGTGTGCTTCTGTGTCGGCTACGCGTGCGCTCAGGAAGCCGGGCCGCGCACCGGCACGTCGCCCCGATCGACAACGCCAGCTGCCGATGCAGAAGTCTCGAAGGGCTACCCCAGCGGCGCGCCCGAGCCGCAAATAGCCCTCCCGGCGGATCCGGGTGCCGAAGTGCTGAGCGTGAGCGTTGAGGCGGCGTTGGGCAAAGCGCATTACTCCTTGAAGGCAGATGGGACGCTGGCGGTGACCGGGGAGCGAGCGGGCCGGGCCACTCCTCGCAAGACGGCCGCGCTTCCCGCTGCAAGGGTCCTGGAAATCGTTCGCACGATCGTGACGCCGCACACCATCGAGGAACCTGCGACGACGATCCAAAAGGAGTTCAGCACTCTCACGTGTGGTGACACCGATGCCGCGTGCGTGTATGTCGTCATCGACCTTCAAAGCTACAAGCGCGGTGGGCACCAGGAAGCCCTCGTTCACCGGGCGTGGTCGGCCACCTATCCGAGCGGTCGCCTGATACAGCGACTGCCGGACATTGGCGTCAAGCAGTCCTACGGCGCGCTAGCGAAGCTTCTCGAGCAGCTACGAGTCGAAAAGGCCGCCATGGAGGGGAGGAAGCCGTGATGCGCAGGGGGCCGTTGCTCATCGCGTCGCTGCTGCTGCTCTCCTTCTGGTTCTGGTTGCCAACTGCGGCTGGCGCCGGAACTTACTTCTTGGTCGAGCGAGACGTCCGGACGAACGACCCAACGCTCCAAGGGAACTACGGGCCGTACACGATCGTGCACCCCCTCGGCTACACGGGCGCCGGGGGCACAGTCACGGTGAACATCTGCGTGACGCCGGGCTCCGAGACGCTCATCCCGGCAATCCAGTGGGCCATTCAGACCTGGAATGCACTCAAGCCGCGTTACGGCAACTGTCCCAACTGCTACGTGTGGGAGCAGGAACGACGTGCCGGAGAAGGCGCTCCCTCCGGGTCCAGCGTGCACTGTGGCCTGTTGTCCCGCTTGCCCGGACCCGTCTACATGTCCAAACGTTGCGCAGCAGGTGCAAAGCATCACCTGGTTCCGCCGGCCGGACAACAACCCGATCGTGATCGACAGCACGGTGATCGACAGCAGCACCTTCTCGAGATCGCTCACCAATCTCCCTCCGGGCCACCACTACGGGGCCAACGCGAACGCGCTCGCGTCCTACCACCAGTTTGGTCAGGCGAACACCGAGAACGTCATGTACAGCGCTCTCTTCGCCGGCTCACGCTGGCTCGGCCTCGTGGCTGACGACGTCAACATGGTCAAGATGGCCGACACCGGCTCGGATCGCCTAGCGAATACTGCTGATGACTACCAAGTCGTGCTGGCGTATACCGACGACTGTTCGACCGCGCAGGTCGAGGCTTTTTGGGATTCGAGCATGCCCACGGACCCCTTGCTGCTCGGGCTATGTGAGCCGGATGCGAGACTCCTTCCCTCATTCAGCCAGACCGGCTTCGTCATCCATCGCACCCTGACGCCGCCCTCTGGCCTCACCTCGCTTTTGCTCGGGTTCAATCCAAACCTGCCGAATTCGCACTGGCCCAACTCCCCCTGGGATTACGCGATCACGATTTCGTTCGGCAACTTCGAGATCGGAGGTCTGAGCGAGTGGAGCGCTGTCTCCCCTTAGGCCGGCGCTCACCGTTCGACGCGGTCGCCGAAGAGTGGTCGTAACTGCTCGCCGCGGCCCGTCGCGGTCGGCACGAGGCGAGGCGCCAGTCGACAGATCAGAAGGGGAGAGTGATCTTGTCGGGCTCGCCGAGGGCAGCTTCGAGGGCCTGGTGGGAGCAGCGGTGCAATCCGCTCCTGCCGCAGGGCGCGATGTAGCTGCGGATCCCCGCGGGCTTCGAGGGTGATCTCTCGTTGGCGGTCGTAGAGCTCGCCGATGCCGTGCACCGCCCAACGACGCAGGCCCTTGCGCGTACTGCCGCGCCAGCTGCTGCAGCGCCTCCGAGTACCGCAACACCCCCCCCGATTCGCCGCCTCACGCCGAAACCTCTCCACCACCTCTTGCATCGCTGCCTCCTTTCGGAAGCAACGATGCCAGCTACCACCACCGCAGTCGAGACGGGTCGCGGCGAGGAGTTACGCTCGCAGATGCAGAGCAGGCCCCGATGCCTCGACACGCCCTGTCGCCAATAGGGTGTGCGCGCCGCGAGTTGGGGCTTCCTGTGCACCTACGAGACGCCGGCAACCGCCGAGCGCTTCTTCGGCCAAGGGATGAAGAGGAGCGGGAGCGCCCCACCCACCACGGCGCCCGCCGCGAGGCGGGTGGGTGAGCGAGGAGCGCGCCGGCGACACAGGCGGCGAGGAGAACGGCGCGGCCAAGTGGCACCTCCTCCCTCCTCGCCTGACTCGATCGCAGGCAGACGGCTGGCATCGCCGTTGCTTTCTACTCCCATGCGGCTGCGCGGAGCGACGAGCTCCGGTGCGTCTTGGGCAGCGCGCGAGAAAGAACGACAAGCAGGAGTGAAAAGCGATGAATCAGGACATTCTTGCCGGCAACTGGAAGCAGCTGCGCGGCCAGCTGCGGGAGACCTGGGGCAGCCTCACCGGCGATGACGTCGATCGCATCGCTGGCAGCGGCGAGCGCCTCGCCGGCGCGTTGCAGGAGCGCTACGGCTGGACGAAGGACGAGGCGGCGCGCCGCGTCTCCGACTTCGTGGCGCGGTTCGGAGCGCGTGGCGAGAGCGAGAAGCGGGCACCGGAGAAGGCCCGCCAAAGCTCGACGCACGAGAACGAGGAGGCACGATCGTGAGGCGCAGCTACCTGACGACGTTGCTCTTGGTGGCGGTGCTCGTGGCCGGCAGCTCGGCGGCACACGCCACCGGCACGGTCTCCGACGCCACCCTCACCCTGAAGGCACTGAGCTGTCGTGTTGGAGGAGAGTGAGGGCACCCCCGCAGCGCGGGTGCGGGAACGGGGGGAGGCCCTTCGTGGGTCGCTCACTCGCGACGCAAGGCGACGGCCGGGTCGACGCGCAGGGCGCGGCGCGCGGGAACGTAGGAGGCCAGCAGCGCCGCGGCTCCCAGTACCAGCGCCACGGTGACGAAGGTCGCGGTATCCGTCGACGCCACCTCGAACAGCAGGCTCCGCACCAGGTGGGTGGCGGCCAGGGAAGCGAGCAGCCCGGCCGAGAGGCCTCCCGCCACGAGCCGCATCCCCTTGCCGAGCACCAGGGGCAGGATGTCCCCGTGCGTGCCGCCGAGCGCCATGCGCACGGCGAGCTCCTGCGTCCGCTCGGCCACCAGGAATGCCAGCAGGCCGTACACGCCGATCGCCGCCAGCAGGAGTCCGACACCCGCGAAGATCCCCAGCAGCGTGGCGTCGAACATCGGCCGCTGCCGCAGATGGGCGACCCGCTCACTCATGGTTTCGATGGTGACGGGAAGGGTGGGGTCCAGCGCGCCGATCTGCTGGCGCAGCCAGCCGGCCACCGTCTCCGGCGCGAAGCCCGTGCGCACGAGGATCGTGGAATCGTGCCACGCATCCGCGGGCGAGTGCTTCCTGGCGACGTAGTACTCGGGATCGCCGGCGACCGTGAGGCCCGCGTTCTTGACGTCGCGGGCCACACCGATCACCAGGTACCAGGCTCCCTCGAAGCCGAACCGCAGCTGCTGCCCCAGTGGCTCCTCGCCCGGGAACAACCGCCGGGCGAGCGCGTCGCTGAGGACCACCGTGTTCTCCGTGGGTCGGCGGTCGTCCTCGCCGAAGCCGCGCCCGCGAGGGATGGGGATGCGGAGCGCCGCGAAGTATCCGGGCGTCACCGACCGCCACGTCACCATGCCGCCGGTGCCTTCCGCGAAGCGGGGCCGTCCCCGTACTTCGATGGACGCGTAGAGCCGGCTGCGGGTCTGCCCCGCGGGCGGCACGGAATCGCTGAGAGCCGACGCGGTCACTCCAGGAGTCGCCTGCAAGCGCGCTTCGAGCGCTTCGAAGAAGCGCACCTGCTGCGCCGGTTGCGGATAGGCGTGCTCCCCGAGGGACAGGCGCGCGGTGACCAGGCCTCCGGTCTGCATCCCCAGCGGCGTGTTCTGCAGGTTCACCAGGCTGTGCAGCAGAAGCCCCGCACATACCAGGAGCACGAAAGAGACCGCGATCTGGGCGACGACCAGCCCACGGCGCAGCACGCTGGGCGCGGGCCCGGCAACGCGCGCCCCCGCCAGCGCGTCGGCGCGAGGACGCGAGACCGCGGAGGCCAACCCGACCAGGAGCCCGGAGACCAGCGAGACGCCGAGCGCGAACAGCAGGACACGCACGTCCAGCGTGGCTTGCTTCAGGCGCGGAATCCCCTCCGGCGCGATGGCGACGAAGGCGCGCAGCAGCCCGTAGCCCAGCGCGCAACCGGCGGCGCCTCCCAGCAACGCCAGCAGGACACTTTCGGCCAGTTGCTGGCGAACCAGGCGCCCGCGCGCCGCGCCGAGGCTGGCGCGGATGGACAGCTCCCGCCGGCGCCCGACGGCACGAGCCAGCAGCAGGTTGGCCACGTTGGCGCAGGCGATCAGCAGCACCGCCACCACCGACGCCAGCAGGATCCACGAGGCCAGCCGCACGTCCTGCACCTGGCGGTCGCGCAGTGAGCGCACGCTCAGCTTCACTTCGCTGCGGAACGGCGCGGGCACCGACTGGAGCGACGTCTCGAACAGCGGCCGCAGCGCGGCCCTTGCCCCGTCGACGGTCACCTCCGGCTTCAGACGCGCGAAGGCGCGGACCACGGCGCCCGTGGCGCCCGGCTGGAGCGCCTCGTCGAGCGCTTGCGGGACCAGCAAGTCGGCGTGCGCCAGGCTGGGGAGCTCGAAGCCGCGTGGCAGGATGCCGATCACCGTGGTGCGCCGGCCATCGAGGGAAATGGCCCTGCCGAGCACGCTCCGGTCGGCGCCGAACCTGCCCTGCCACATCTCGTAGGAGAGCAGCGCCACCGGCGATGCGTTGGGCCGGTCTTCCTCGCGCGTGAAGCTCCGACCCAGGATCGGCGCCACGCCGAGCGTGGGGAGGAAGGTGGACTCCACCCGAGCACAGGCGAGCCGCAGCGGATTCGCAGCGGTCAAGTCGCAATCGGCGATGCCCGTCCACGCGCTCATGGATGCGAACGGCGTCTGGTGCGCGCGCCACTGCACGTAGTCGGCGCCGAGAAGGAATTCCTGCGGCTCGATGGGCGCCACCAGCCCGACCGAGACCAGACGGCCGGCCTCCGCGTACGGAAGACTGCGAAAGAGCAGGCGATCCACCACGCTGAACACCGCGCTCGTGGCGCCGATGCCCAGGGCGATGGCGAGAACCGCCGTCAGCGTGAACGTCGGGTTCCTGCGGAAACCGCGGGCGGCGTAGCACAGATCCAGCCAGAGCGTTTCCACGGTGCTGCCCTCCCGGGACCGTCTGCCGTGCTTCGACTGTCTCCCTGCATCCTACGATACCCCGGTGCTGGCGGGGCTCGCCGTGCGGCGCGGGCATTCGGCATGCACACGCGAGTGTGCGCACGCCACGGGGCGACGGCCGATCCAGGTGATGCGCCGGTGAGTTGGGTGACCCGGGAGGCAGCGCGGCCATGACCGAACACGCCGTACTGATCGCCGGTGGAGGTCCGACAGGGACGATGCTGGCGGCCGAGCTCGCGCTCGCGAAGGCATCGAGCGCATCCTCGCCGAGTGGGTCGGCGAGCTGCCGGTGACCCTCTTCCCGCGGACGCGAGGTGATCGGGTTCGCGCGGACGACACCGCCGTCGACGTCGCGCCGTCCGACGACCGATCGCTGCCGGCCGAGTGTCTCGTCGATTGCGACGGTGGGCCAGAAGCGGTGGCGCTCCTCGCGGCGCTCCTCGCCCTCGCGGGCGTCGGCCTGCTGCGACGACTGGAAGGCCGGCAGCGCTCCTGACGCGCGCACACGCAGCTGCGCGCAATGCACGGACAGGCCTGGGATTGCGAAGTGGCACCTTTCCGGCTTGCTCCCCGGCTGCTAGCAGGCCAGCGTCCGGTAGAAGGCACCCAGGTGGCGCTTGCCGATCGCAGGGGCGGTCAGGTCGCGGGCAGTCACGCGCAGGATGAAGTCCACGGTGGTGGCTGACTTGAACGCCAGGAGACGAGCCAGAGGAAGCCCCGCCCGCACCAGTCCGATAGGTATGTGCAGCTTGCGCGGCGGCTTGTGGAGGGTGGCCCGCGCGAGGTCGGCGATCTCGTTCCACGTCAGGACATGCCCAAGGCAGAAAACACCCAGGTCACGCCCGCGCAAGCGCCGCGCAACGCGTTGGGTCGCGTCGCCTCCGCTTCGAAGTGGTCGTGCGCGCCCTCGACCCGCCTACCAGGTCGCACCAACGCGCGGACTCGTGCGCCGTGCTCGGCAAACGCTCGGACAACGCGGCAGCCCAAATAGCCGGTAGCACCGGCCACCAGCACGACGTTGCCGGCCTTGTCGTCGAGCGACGCCCGTGGGACCTTCACGCGGCGTCGCCGCATTCCTGCGGATCCTTCCGGCAACCATCACCCGTAGCCCTCAGCGCGCTCGTGCTCCAGCCGCCATCGCTCGTTGCCCAGTGGGCGACGCCTCGTCGCCGGCCTGCGAGGCGGCGATGAGCCGCAGCCCCCACCCAGGCGAGCCGCGGAGAGCCTCGATCAGGTCGTCGACCACCGCCGAGCGACGCATGCCCGGCGCGAGCGCGGCTCGCAGCGCCACGCACGGTAGCGCCCGGGCGACCTGCACTTCGGTGAGCACGCCGTCGCGCAGCTCCGCCTCGACGGCGTGCTCGGGCAACAAGCCGACCGCCGTGCCACCGGCCAGGATGACCCGCTTCACGCCCTCGATGGTGCCCATCGCCTGCATGCGCGGAGCGGAGACCCTGGCGGCGTCGAAGTACTGCCGCAAAGCCTGATGGTAGGGCCCGGCCGCATCGCACATGTGGAACACGCACCCGCGGAGCTCCTCTGCCGAGGCGAGGCGCCCTACCAGCGGATGGGTCGGCGCGCCCAGCACCAGGAGCCGCACACGCGCCAGCACCTCGCCGGCCTCGGGCCCGCTCTCGGCTTCGAGCACCAGGCCGAGATCGCTCTCCCCCGCGGCGACGCGCTCGCGGATCTCCTTGCAGCTGCCGGTCAGCACCTCTACGTGCACCGCGGGCCAGACCTCATGCAGCACGGCCAGCCGTGACGGCAGCACGTAGGCGCCGATCGACTCGACCGCCGAGACCACCAGCGTGGCCTTCACGGCAGTGGACGCGTCGGCGAGCGCCGCGGCGAGCTCGCTGGTCAGCGCGAACATGCGGCGCGAATAGGCGAGCAGGACGTCGCCCGCTGGCGTCAGGGCCAGGCCCTTGGCCGCCTTGCACAACAGCTCGACGCCCAGTGTCCGCTCCAGCGCGCTGAGCGTCTCGGAGACCGTCGACTGCGAGACGCCGAGCGCTCGCGCCGCGCGGGTGTGCGTACCGGCGTCGACCACCGCCGCGAAGACGCGCAGGTGCCGGAGCTCCAGCCCCGTCTTCATGGCGTGACCTTACCATCGGCCCCGCCGATGGATGGCATCGGCGTTTTGGTGCGGCGGCCAGGGGCCCGTAG
Organism: Thermoanaerobaculia bacterium; assembly: GCA_963837455.1. Taxonomy (GTDB): domain Bacteria; phylum Acidobacteriota; class Thermoanaerobaculia; order Multivoradales; family JAIOJS01; genus DASYQD01. The sequence continues at coordinate 48,306 of CAWINM010000006.1, forward strand.
GGTGGTGGCCATGAGCCGAGCCCGCATCGCCCTCGCCATCGCTTCGGCCCTCGCGTGCACCGCCCATCTCGCGGCGGCCGCCGATGTCGCCCCGGCCGCACCGGCAGCACCGCGGGGCGTCGAGCTTGCCGACCTCGATCGCGCCTCCGATCCCTGCACCGACTTCGACGCCTTCGCCAACGGCGCCTGGCACGCCGCGAATCCGATCCCCGCCGGAACCCAACGCTGGAGCCGGCGGTTGGCCGCGCGCGCGGCCAACCGCCGACAGCTCACCGCCCTGCTCGAGGAGCTCGCCGCGCAGACCAGCTTCCCCCGCGGCAGCGTCGAGCAGCAGCTGGGCGATCACTTCGCGGCGTGCCTGGACGAGGCCGCGATCGACGCCCAGGGCCTGACGCCGCTCGCGCCACTGCTGGCCGAGATCGCCGGCGTGCGCGACGTGGCCGGCGTCGGGCGCGCCATCCGCCGGCTGCACGAGCTGGCCGTGCCGGCTCCGTTCGTGCTCACCGGCGCCTCGGACTACCACGATCCTGCGATGGTCGTCGTCAACATCGCCGCGGGCGGCCTCGGCTTGCCCGACCTCGACGACTACCTGAAGCCCGACGAGAGCTTCGCGCGGGCGCGCGAGACGTACCGCGCGCACGTGGGGAAGGTCCTCACCCTCGGCGGCATGGAGGAGGCGGCGGCGCAGAGGGCCGCCGAGGACATCCTCGCGCTCGAGACGCGCCTGGCGGAGACCAGCCTGGACCCCGCGGCGGCCGCCGATCCGGCCGCGACGGCGCACGAGCTCACGTTCGCACAGCTCCAGAAGCTCGCCCCGCGCCTCGACTGGGAACGCTACTTCGCGGAGGCCGGGCTGCCGCGCATCGATCTCAACGTTGCGGAGCCGGCGTTCCTCCAGGAGCTGGACCGCGAGCTCGGGGCGACGCCGGTCGCGGTGTGGAAGGCCTACCTCACCTTCCACCTGCTCGAGTCGGCATCGCCGTGGCTCGCCAGGCCCTTCGCCGACGAGTCCTTCGCGTTCCGTGACAGGTACCTGGGCGGCGCCACCGAGCCCAAGCCGCGCGCGGCCCGCTGTCTCGAGTCGACGGAAGCCCTGCTCGGCGAGCCCCTCGGCCGCAAGTACGCCGAGCGCTACTTCCCGCCCGCGGCGAAGGCCAAGGTCCAGGAGATGGTGAGCAGCCTGATCGCGGCGCTCGAGGACGAGGTCGCCGGGCTCACCTGGATGGCTCCCGCGACCAGGCAGCAGGCGCTCGCCAAGCTGGCGAGCTACGACGTGAAGGTCGGCTACCCCGACGCGTGGACGGACTTCTCGCGGCTCGCCATTCGTCGGGACGCGTTCTGGGCGAACGTCGCCGCGGCTCGGAGCTTCGGCGTCGACACCAACCGCAAGCGCGTCGGCCAGCGCGCCAGCCGCGACATCTGGCAGCTCCCGCCGTCCTCACCCGACGCCTACATCGACGTGCAGCTCAACCAGATGGTGCTGCCGGCCGGCTTCCTGCAGGCACCGGCGTTCGACCTCGGCGCGACGGATGCGGTGAATTACGGCGCGATCGGCATCGGCGTGGCGCACGACCTCACGCACGCCATCGACGCCCTGGGCGCCGAGCTCGACGCCACCGGCCTGCCCCGGAACTGGTGGACCGACGCCGATCGTGGGGCGTTCCAGAAGCTCGGCCAGTGCGTCATCGATCAGTACGAGGGCTACACCATCGGCGCCGGCGTCCACCTCCAGGGCAAGCAGGTCATGGGCGAGGCGATCGGCGACCTCGCCGGCGTGCGCATCGCCTACCTGGCGCTCGAGCGCTCGCTGCCACGCCATCCGGTCCCGGCGATCGGCGGCTTCAGCCCGGAGCAGCAGTTCTTCATCGCCTGGGGCCAGTACCGCGGCGCCGCCGAGAGCTCGGAGCTGCAGCTGCAGATGGTGAAGACCGACTCGCACGCGACGTCGAGGTACCGCGTGATCGGCCCGCTCGCGAGCTCGCCGGAATTCCAGCGAGCGTTCGCCTGCCCGGCCGGGTCGGCGATGGTCCGGCCGAAGGCGAAACGCTGCCGGGTCTGGTAGCACGGTCCACGGGAGCTGGCTCGACGCGGCCCGGCTCTCGCATGACCCCACGCGCTGCCAGCAGGTCCCCGACAAGTAGTGACAGGCTACGGAACCCGCTTCACGGAGGTGAACCATGCGTCTCATGCGTCCTCTGATCCCCGCTCTGCTAGGCATTCTCGGGCTCGCTTGCGCGTCGACTCCCGGCGCGAGCCCAGAGGCCCGCTGCAGGTCCTACGCCTTGCCGAACAATCCTGACGTCGTTCCGCCCCGGCTCATTCAGGGCCCCCACCCGTCTCCCCCTCAGCAGGGGTCTGGCAGCGGCTCCGTCTGTGTGCGCGCGACGATCACCGAATCGGGCTCGGTCGTCGACCCGGTGGTCGTCCAGACCGATGACGAGGCGTTCGCTGCGGCCTTCGTCAGCGTCCTCTCCAGCTGGCGCTATGAGCCCGCGACGCGGGGGGCCGCCAAGGTCGTCTACCATGCCGCCATCTTCGCCCGCTATCCCTCGGGCCCATGACGCCCGGCCGGCGGGCTCCGCGCCGACGGTGCCACCAGCGGGCACGCGGCGAACGTCCTCATCCACGCCATCGACCTCCTCCCCCACTCCTCGTCTTCGGGAGCAGCGGCCGGCCTGATCGGCGCTGGCGGGTCGATCCCGCGGTCACTCGACCTCTCCCCGGCCGACCGCGGAGGGGACGGCTGGCATCGCCGTTGCTCTTGTCTCGCGTGCGGCTGTGCGGAGCGACCAGATCCGGAGCTTCTTGCGCAGCGCGCGAGAAAGAATGACAAGCAGGAGTGAACCGCTCACGCAGACGAGGAGGCACGATCGTGAAACGTAGTTACCTGATGACCTTGGTCTTGGTGGCGGTCCTCGTGGCCGGCACCACGGCGGCGCACGCAGCCGGCACTGTCTCCGACGCCACGCTCACCCTGAAGGTGAAGCTGGCGCTGCTCGACAAGCTCGGCACCGACGGTCTGCACGTGGACGTCGACAGCAACAGTGGTGTGGTGCACTTGACCGGCACGGTCCACAAGCGGGCCACCTCGGAGCTCGCCGCGACGGTCGCCAAGTCGGTCGGCGGCGTCAGCGACGTCACCGACGACATCGAGGTGGAGGCCGCCGCCAGCGGTGCCACCGGCGCCATGAACGAGGGCGAGCAGGAGGTGAAGGACGCCATCCTGGCGAGCAAGGTGCGGCTGGCCCTGGTCGACAAGCTGGGGAGCGACGGTTTCGAGATCGGCACCGACGTGGCGAGCGGGGTGGTGACGCTCGAGCTGCCCGTCACGCTGACGACCGCGCGCCGCAGTGAGGCGATGACCGCCGCCCTCGCAGTCACCGGCGTGAAGCGGGTCCTCACCGTCGACAAGCACTGAGCCGCCGCGGTCGGTCCATCGCCGGCCAGCGCGGAAACCCGTGACGGCGACGCCGTGCTGCTGTTCTGGATGCCGGATCGCTTCGAAGTCGAGCCCTGAGCCTCGGCAGGAGAATCGGCCAGGTCGGGGGCCACCAACGCCCGACCCGCATGGCTGCGGCGGGGGAATCGGCGGGTCAACGCCGCCCGCGGCGGGAGCGCCAGAGGGAGGCGAGGACCAGCAGCAGCGCCACCGTCGCCACGGCCTCGGCGAGCTGGGCGAGCCGCGTCTGCTGGTGGCTGCCAGCGAGGCAGGCGATGAGCGCGGCGCCGACCGCAAAGAGGCCGTAGAGCAGCTGGTGGGCGGCGGCGGCGAGGCGTTCGAGGCTGCGCTCGACGCCCGGGACGCGCACCTCGAGCTCGCCGCGCTCGGCCCGCGCCACCAGCCGTCGCAGGTCGCCGGGCAGGGCGATGACGGCGAGCCCCAGGTCCTTGACGGCAGTGGCGGCGACGCTCGTCCAGTCGCTGTCGCGACCGAGGACCAGCCGCTCGAGGTAGGGGCGGACGGTGGTCATGGGGTTCATCGCCGGCGCCAGGTGGGCGCAGAGGCCGACGAGAAGCAGCAGGGTGCGCTCGAGCAGGATCCAGTCGCGCGGCACCTCGAAGATCTCGGTGAGGTCGCGCAGAGAGACGTCGAGCCGCCGCAGGTCCGCGAGGGTCTCGAGCTTCATGCGGGCGTCGATCTTGAGGTTCTGGAGGTTCCAGGACTCGAGGGTGACCTGCTCGAGGAAACGCTGATGGAGATAGCCCACCACCCGTTCCGCGGCGCGCTCGTCGCCGCTGCGGGTAACGAAGCCCATCCGCCGCAGGGCGCCGAGAATGCGCGCCGCATCGTGGCCGAGCACCGCGGCGAGGAACTCGGGGATGCCCTCGCGCATGCCCGCCGAGAGCCTGCCGACGGCCCCGAAGTCGACGAAGGCGATGGCGCCGTCGGCGCGCACGAAGAGGTTTCCGGGATGCGGATCGGCGTGGTAGACGCCGTGCTCGACGATCATCGTGCAGTAGGCGACGAGGATCGCCTCGGCGACCCGCTGGCGGTCGAGGCCGGCGGCGTCGAGCGCCTCGCGACGCGACACCTTGATGCCGTCCACGAAGGTAGTGGTGAGGACGCGCCGCGTGGAGCGCTCGGCGATCACCTCCGGGAAGACCACGCGCGCATGCGCCTCGCTGTCGGCGGCGAAAGCGGCGGTGATCTCAGCGATGTTGGCCCCTTCCCGCACGAAGTCGAGCTCTTCCTCGATCATCGTCCGCAGCTGGGCGTGGATGCCGGGTAGCCCGCGGATGCGCACGAACAGCCCCACGACGCCGAGGATGCGGCGCATGGTGTCGAGATCGCGGCGCGCCATCGCCTCGATGCCGACGTGCTGGACCTTGACCGCCACGCGGCGGCCGTCGGCCAGCCGCGCCTCGTGCACCTGGGCCAGCGAGGCGGCGGCGATGGGCTGGGGGTCGAAGGCGGCGAAGAGCTCCTCGGGGCTGCCGCCCAGCTCGTCGCGCAGGCGCGCCGCCACCTCCGCCAGCGGTCGCGGCGGGATCTGGTCCTGGAGTCCCTCGAGCTGCTCGCGGAGCTCGCCGGGCAGGAAGCTGGTCATCATGCTGATCAGCTGCCCGACCTTGATGAACAGCCCCTGCAGCCTGAGGATGGCGCGTTCGGCTCGCCGGGCGCTGCGGCGATGACAGCGCAACAGCGCCGCCTCGCGCCACAGGCGCCCGCGCACCCAGGCAGCGATCTCGACGGCGAGATAGCTGGCGAGCAGGCGCCCCGTCACCGCGTAGGCGTAGAGGAGCCGGTAGCGCACCGGTGGGGGACCGGCCTCAGAGGCCGCGGGCACGGGCTGCATCCGCGGATGCTATCCCGCTGCCCGGTTCGCCGGGCCGCGCCGCCAGGCACGGTCGAGCCAGGAGGCAGGTGCCGGACCCGCGACTGCCCGGCGCTGTCAATCCACCTTCTCGCGCCCGCGATGGCGCGCGTCCGGTGACCCATCGTCGACTCCAGCGACGATGCCACTGATCCAGGGTTCAACCAGCCGGCGGAGGGATCGGCACGGTGGTGACCTTCTTGCTCCAAATGCCCACCTTCACCTCGACCTGCTGCGACGGGATGGTGAAGATGAACTGCGGTTCGTTGGTGGCGGGATGGGTTACCTGCCAGCGCACCGCCGTGGCGACGATGGCGCCCGTGTAGCCGGCGGCGCCGGCGAGCTGCGCCGCCTCGATGATCCCCATTCCCAGCGGCAGAGGCACCGGGTTGTCCTCCAGGAAGAGGTCGTCGACGAGTTGCGGCGCGCTGAACTGGAAGTCTTTGGCGTAGAGGAACACCGTGCGGGGTCGGGTGTGCTGCTGGGCGGGGATTGCGTAGACCAGCCGCCAATCCCACGGCTTGCCGTTCTGCAACCAGGGGCCGTCGGCCTCCTCGAAGACGGCGGTGGGATACGCCGCCAGCACGATGTTGGTGCCGTTGTTGATCACGACGAAGAGGGGATCGACGATGCCACTACCAAGACCGTCCGACCTCATGTCCGTATCCTCCTTGGGATTCGCATGTCCAAGAACCGGTCCCTCAGCCGCCCGGTCGCGCCGCGGCGAGCCGCTCGAGGAGGGCCTGGAAGCGCTGGTCGTCGCGCAGGCCGGCCCAGTCGGGGTCGTGGCGCAGCCAGCCGGTGTGACTCCAGCCGGCGTCCACCGCTTTCTCCAGGGCCCGCAGCGCCGGCTCCGCGTCGCCGTAGACGACCCAGAAGCAGGCGACGTTGTACTGGGTGCACGCGTCCTCGGGGTCGAGCGCCTCGGCGCGTGCGAGCCAGTCGCAGGCGAGCTGCCGCTGTCCCAGGTGCAACAGGTTCTGCGCTCCGAGGTAGTACGCCCGCACGTCCTCGGGATCGAGATCCACCTGGCGCTCACAGCGTCGAAGCGCCTGCCGAGCCGTCACGAGGGATCGTTCCGCGTTACCACTGGACTGCTCCAGCCTCGCCAGCAGGCAGAGCGCCGCGTAGTCGTCTTCGCGCACCCGCGCGGCCTCGCGAAACAGCGCCGCCGCACCCTCGGTGTCCCCCGCCGCGTAGCGCGCCCGACCATGGTAGTAGTGCGCCTCGAACAGCCGGGGGTCCAGGGACTTGGCAGTTGCGAACTCGGGCTCCGACTCGGCAAGGCGGCCGGCCAGCGCGAGCGCGAAGCCGCGCGAGGTGTGCGCCTCGGCGGAGCCCGGAGCCAGGGCGACGGCCGTCGCGCTCTCCCCTTCCGCCCGCGGCCTGTCGCCGCGGCCGTAGTAGGTGTCGAGCCACCCCAGCCCGTCGGCCAGGCACGCGTGCGCCGGGGCGAAGACCGGGTCGAGCGCGATCGCGTGCTCGAACCAGCGAATCGCCTGCTCGATCGCCTTGCGGCGCACGCGATGCAGGAGGTAGCGACCGCGGGCATAGTGCTCGTAGGCATCGAGGCTGTGCGGCCGATCGATCGCCAGCGATCGCCGCTCGCGTTCGCTGAGCACGCCGCACAGCGCGGTGGCCACCCGGGTCGCCAGCTCGGCCTGCAGGTCGAGGACGTCGGCAGGTTCCCGTTCGTAGCGCTCGCTCCACAGTGGAAACCCCGTCGCCAGGTCGACGAGCTGCACGTCGAGCTTCTGCCGGCTTCCTGCCTTGCGCACCGAGCCCTCGACGGCGTGTGCCACCTGCAGGCGACGGCGCACCTCGTTCAAGTCGACGGCGGGCCCGCGGAAGGAGAACGCGGCGGAGCGCGGAGCGACCGACAGGCCGGCGACCCGGCCGAGCGCGGCGATCAGCTCCAGGGTCAGGCCATCGCAGAACCAGCCCTGGTCCCGGGTCGGCGACAGATCCACGAAGGGCAGAACGGCCACGCTGCCGGGGCGCGAGGGCGGAGTCGCCGGCTGGAGCTCGGCGCCGGCGGTTGCCACGGTCTCGGCGACCTCGCCGCGAAAGCGGAAGCCCCGCCCGTAGACCGTCTCGATCCACTCGGCGCCGCCGAGCACGCGCCGGATCTCTCGCACCGAGCGCGCCAAAGCGGCATCGCTGGCGAACTGCTGCGGCCAGACCCGCTCGACCAGCTCCTGTTTCGACACCACCCTATGACGCTGCGCGACGAGATAGGCGAGGGTCTCGCAGACGCGGGGCTCGATGGCGACGGTCTGGCCGCGCCGGCGCAGCTCATAGCGCTCGGGGACGAGCACGAACTCCGCGAACGAGAACACCACGCAGAGATCCTAGCAACCCGGTGCCGCGCAGTTTTCCCCTCGTTTCCATCCAGATCTCCGCTCTCGGCTGCGCCAAGCTGCCTTGGCGCGGCACTTCCGCCGCACGCGAACAAGGAGGCAGGCCATGGACCACCCCTCACTGACCCCAACGATCGAGCTCTGGCAGCGCGAGCCCCAGCAGGCACAGGGAAGGCCGACAGTCGTCGGCCACACGCATGGCCACCGCGCCACGCTGCAGAGCGGCAGCTTCCAGTGGGACACCGACCTGCCCGAAGGGCTGGGTGGCTCGGGAACGGCGCCATCGCCGACCCATCTGCTGCTCTCCGCGCTGGCCGGCTGCGCGGTCGTCTTCCTCAACGACACCCTGGCGCCGCAGCTCGGAGTTGCGCTCGAAGCGGTCTCCGCCATGGCGCGCTGCCGCACCGACTCGCGCGGCCTCCTCGGCATGGCCGGCGTGAGCCCGGATCTCGAGGACATCGAGCTGGACATCGAGCTCACCAGCTCGGCGCCCGAGCCCGCGCTACGCGGCCTGATCGACGTCTGGCAGGCGCGCTGTCCGATCTATCGCGCTCTCGTCGCCCCCAGCGCTGTCGCGCTGCGCTGGAAGACGCTCGCGCCCGAGCAGGTGACGGCCGGATAAGCGTCCAGCCAGCCCAGGTCGTCGAGCGCGAGCGGTGAGCTCGATGCCCGGGGTCCCGCGAATCTACGTGTAGCCGGCGCTCCCCTCCCCCGAGGGGCGCGCTGGCTGAAGAGGCGGGCGGCTCCCGTGCGGCGGGTGCCGCCCGTCATTGGACCTTCGTTCTTGCGCACCTTGGCGAGCCGCCCGGTGCGGGTCGCCAGCGTGGGCGCGCCGCACGGCTGGCGCTCGTTCGCGACTTCCTCGCTTTGCCGGCGTGAAGGGTCGTCGGCCCGTTCGTCAGCAATAGGCGCTCCGCTCGCGGCTCCGACAGCGTGGTGCACGCGGTGCTGGTGCGTCCGCTGCCGTTCCGCGACCCGGCGCGGCTGGTCTGGGTGGCGGAGCGCAACGACAAGCTGTCGCTGCCCACCTTCACCGCCTCGGCGCTCAACTTCCGCTCCTGGCTCGCGGATCCGGGGCCGGTCGAGACGCTGGGCGCCATCGGCTACAGACCCTGCAGCCTGAGGATGGCGCGTTCGGCTCGCCGGGCGCTGCGGCGATGACAGCGCAACAGCGCCGCCTCGCGCCACAGGCGCCCGCGCACCCAGGCAGCGATCTCGACGGCGAGATAGCTGGCGAGCAGGCGCCCCGTCACCGCGTAGGCGTAGAGGAGCCGGCAGCGTACCGGTGGGGGACCGGCGCCAGCGGCGGCGGGCGCGGGCTGCATCGGCGGATGCTATCCCGCGCCCCGGTCCGCCGGGCCTCGTAGGCATCGGCGGAGTGATAGGTCAGCTCGGTCACCGAGACCGCCTCGGCACCGCCGGGAAGTGCGCAGGTGGCAGTGAAACGGTAGACGTCACCCTCCCGCTCGGCGGGTGAGAAGCGGCAGCCTGCCTTGGTGAGGCGCTCGTTCATCGTCTTCATGTCGGTGACGGGATCGACGCACTTGTCGATCTCGAGCACCTTGGAGTCGTCTGGATGGGCTGGATCGGTGACGGTGCGATGGAAGTGCCAGAGACCCTGGTGAAGCACCGGGTACTCGACGGCGGAGGCGTGGGCAACCGTCGCCAGCAGGGCGGCGGTGATCAACGGGATGAAGGTGGCGGAGACGGTAAGCATCGACCCTCCCGGGTGCATGCGAGCCTCAGTGGCTGCGCGTGATGGTCTTCTCCAGAATCGCTTTCAGCTCCTCCATCGGGACCTTCGCCTTGGGCGTCGCGACGCTCATCGTGTAGTAGCCCTTGGGCTCGAAGCACGACGTCGTCCTCACCCGTTGCCCGCCGAGGGAGAGGACGCCCCGGTAGCAGCCGATGTCGCCGAAGTCGTGGGTCTCGAGCTCTTCGATGCTGGAGCCCATGGTCGCAGCCAGCCCGCGCAAGCCGCTCGCTACGTCCGCCGGGAGGCCCGGCTGTCCCGGGGTGTGATGCTCGATCTTCACGACGGCTTCACCGAAGTGGGCGGTGCAGGACTGGTAGTCCTCGAGGTCGCGTCCAGCCATGGTGCCGGCCTTGGCACCCAGCTGCTCTGCGATCTCCGCCACCGGCAAGGCCTTGCAGAGACTGGCGTCGGGGCCCGGGAGCTCGCGCTCCGGGCGCGCGTGGGCGGAGAGCGGGGCGAGAAGCATCATGACGACGACGAGCGATGAGGCCAGTGGCTGGGGTGAGCGCACGGCGGGATACCTCCTCTTCAGTCCACGGATTCTCGGCGATCATCCGGACGTGGCGCCACGGGCGAGATTTCTTGCATCCCCGCAGCGCCGTCGATAGTGTTTGACGGTGTCGCCCGACGACGAGCCGGCGTCCACTCCGGAGCTGTTCGCCACGGTCTATGGCGAGCTCAAGCGACTCGCCCACCGGCAGCTCGCGCGCGGCCCACGCGCCACCCTGTCGACCACCGCGCTGGTGCACGAGGCTTACCTCAAGCTCCGCGCCTCGACGGTGCACGATCGCGAGCACTTCCTGGCGCTTGCCGCTCGCGCCATGCGCCAGGTGCTGGTCGACTACGCTCGCGAGCGCCAGGCCACCAAGCGGGGCGGTGGCCTGGCGCGCGTATCGCTCGACGGCACCGCGCTGGCCATCGAGTCGCTCGCCGACGAGGTGGTCGCCGTCGACACCGCGCTGGCCAGGCTCGAGGAGCTCGACGAGCGGCTGGCACGGCTCGTCGAATGGCGCTACTTCGCCGGCATGACCGATCTCGAGATCGCCTCGGCGTTCGGCGTCACCGATCGGACGATCCGGCGCGACTGGCTCAAGGCGCGCGCCTTCCTGTTCCGCGAGCTGGCTCGCTGAGCAGGGTGACCCATGGCCGCGGAACGAACCGCACGGGATCGCTGGTTACGGGCCGAACGGGTCTTCGAGCACGCTGTCGAGCTGCCGGCCGACGAGATCCAGGGCTATCTGGCCAGTGCCTGTGGCGACGACCTCGAGGTGCGGCAGGAGGTCGAGGAGCTGCTCGCCGCGCACCGGGCCGCCGACGAGGGCTTTCTAGCGACTTCGGCGCCGGCCCGCGCGGCGGCGGCGTTCGCAACCCAGTCGCCGGCGGTAGGGCCGCCCCAACAGGTAGGCGTGTGGAAGCTGCTCGAGCTGCTCGGCGAAGGTGGAATGGGACGGGTGTTCCTCGCCGAGCGGGCCGACGGTCAGTTCGAGCAGCGCGCGGCGGTCAAGCTGCTCAAGCCCGGTCTGGTCGAGCGCGCCGCAGTCGCCCGCTTCTTGCGCGAGCGCCAGATCCTCGCCCGGCTCGACCACCCTGGCATCGCGCGGCTGCTCGACGGCGGCCTGACCGCGGACGGGACGCCGTATCTGGTGCTCGAGAAGGTCGACGGCGAGCCCATCACCGCCTGGTGCGAGCGCCGCGGGACGGCGCTCGAGGACCGCCTGCGGCTCTTCCTCGCCGTCTGCGCGGCGGTCGCCGCGGCCCATCGCAGCCTGGTCGTCCATCGTGACCTCAAGCCTTCCAACATCCTGGTCACCGCCGAGGGCGAGGTGAAGCTGCTCGACTTCGGCATCGCCAAGCCGCTCGGAGAAGCCGGGGAGACCCACACGCTCGAGCGTGTGCTGACGCCCGAGTACGCGGCGCCGGAGCAGATCGCGGGTGGTCCCGTCACCACCACCACCGACGTCTACGCGCTCGGCGTCGTGCTCTACGAGCTGCTCGCCGGCCGGGTCCCGCACTCCTGGCGCGAGCGACAGAGCTTCTTCGACTTCGAGCAACGAGTGGTGGCCACCGAGGCGGTGCGGCCGAGCGCGGCGCTCGCCGCAGCTGCCCGTGCCCAGCCGGGCCCGCAGCGGAGCGCTCTAAGCGCTCAGGCAAGGCGGCTGGTAGGAGATCTCGACGCCATCGTGCTCGAGGCGTTGCGCAAGGAGCCGGAGGCACGCTACCCGAGCGTCGAGGCGCTGGCTGCCGACGTCGAGCGCTTCCTCGGCAATCGTCCGGTCGAAGCACGCGGCGGTGCGGCGAGCTACCGGGCGCGCAAGTTCGTGCAGCGGCATCGGCTCGCTCTCGCCGCGGCGCTGCTGCTCACGCTGTCGCTCGCCGCCGGAGTGGTAGCGACCGTCTGGCAGGCGGCGCGGGCGCGGCACGAGGCAGCCAAGGCGAGGGGCATCGCCGACTTCCTGCTCGGCCTCTTCACCTCCCAGGATCCGTACCAGGCCAACGGCGAGGAGCGCACGGCGAGACAGCTGCTCGAGCTCGGCGCCCGCGACGTCGAGACCAAGCTCGCCGGGCAGCCGGAGGTGCAGGCCGCGATCTACGAGGAAGTCGCCGCGGTCTACCTCCAGCTCGGCGAGTACAGGGCCGCCGAGCCCCTCACCCGCAAGCTGCTCGCGCTGCAGGAGCGGCTGCACGGCCCGCGCTCCCAGCCGGCGGTGGCGGCGCGGATCTTCGTCGGCAACATCGTCTCGGAGCTCGGTCGCTACGACGAGGCGGAAGCGATCTTCCGCCGCGCGGAGACCGACGAGACCGCGGAGCGCGGCGCCGACGCTCGGCTGGTGGGCGAGGCCCTGCGTGGGCTCGCGGGCGTCCTGGCATCGGTGGCGCGCTACGACGAGGCTGAGCGGGCCGAGCGACGAGCGCTCGCGATCCTGCGCAAGACGGCTGGTGACAGCGATCCGATGACCCTCATCGTGATGAACAACCTGGGGGTGATCCTCTCCCACCGCGGCAAGCTCGCCGAGTCCGAAGATCTGCAGCGCCGGCACATCGCCCTGCTCGAGAAGCGTCCCGGCGAAAGCGAGGCCGGCACCCTGATTCCGCGCTACAACCTGGGCACGACGATCGCCGATGAGGGGCGCTACGTCGAGGCCGAGGCGATCTTCCGCGAAGTGCTGCCGGCGGCGCGGAAAGTCTTCGGCCCGCACCATCCGGTGGTGGTCAAGATCCTCCGCCGCCTGGCACGCACGCTCGATCTGCTCGGCCGCACCGCGGAGGCCGAGCCGTTCGTCGCCGAGTCGACCGCGGCGGTCGAGGCCAGCGACAGCGAGGAAGAGCGGGCCCTGCAACGGACGAACGTCGCCTACCACGCGCTCGAAGCCGGCGATCCGCGCCGCGCCGAGGCCGAAGCGCGCGCCGGGCTCTCCTTCTACCTCGCCAGGCTCGGCGAGCACAACGACACGACGGCGTTCGCGCACGCCGCGCTCGGGCAGGCGCTCGCGGCCGAAGGACGGCTCGCCGAGGCCCGTCCGGAGCTCGAAGCCGCCGTAGCCACGGACAGCGAGGTACTGGGAGCCGACGATCGCGCTACATTGGGGCTCGACGCCCGACTCGCACGCGTTCTCGCCGGGCTCGGCGATCGCGAGCGGGCGCTACGGCTGTTCGAGAGCACCACCAAGGCGGAGCGGAGAGTCCTCGGCGAGTCGCACGACGAGCTCGGCCGCACTCTCCTCGGCTGGGCAGAGGCGCTCGATCGGCCGGCCGAGGCGGCGCGGCGGCGCGAGCTGCTCGAGGAGGCGCTTCGGATCTTGCGCCGTGCCCTGCCCGCGGGCCACCCGCAGATCCGCGAAGCCGAGCACGGGCTGGCAGCAGCGGCGATGCCCGCGTCCTAACCGGCCGAGAGGCCGCGCCGCCTGCTGAAATCACCGGTTCCTCCGAGCCTATCCGCTCGGCAGGGTGATCCCGCCGCGCGGGCTCCGGTGGTCGAGGAGCTGGAGCCGGAATTCTGTCCCGCAGCTCCGCGATCGGCTCATCCGCAGCCGCCGGATCGCCACTCGAATCTCGTGGTCCGTGGTGGAGGAGCACCACTATGAGCGATTTCGGCCGATCGGTTCTAGCTCTCGCCGTCATGACACTCGCCGCCCGGGGCGCCCTGGCGACCGACGGCGAGCTCGACGCAACGTTTGGTGGCAATGGCCAGGTGGTCCTGCCCCTTGGCACCGGAGCGGCCTCTGCGCGAGCCGCGGTCTGGACTGAAGCGGGCGTGATCGTCGCCGGTGACTACCAGACGAGCCCCGGCGACAGCGACTTCTACCTCGTCCGGCTCGGCCCTAGCGGCGCTGTCGCCGACTCCCTGGCGTTCCCGCTCGCCTTCGACGCCGTCGTCGGCGGCGACGACATCCCCACCTCGATTGCCGCGGCGCCCGGGGGCAAGGTAGTGGTCGCAGGCACCGTCGAGGCGTCGGGGACGACGTACATCGGCGTGGCGCGCTTCGACGCGGCGCTCGACCTCGACTTCACGTTCGACGGCACCGGCCGTGAGATCCTCGCTTACGGCAGCGCGTTCGAGTTCACCTCGCCTTCCGTGGCGGTTCTCGCCGATGGCTCGATCCTGGTGGGCTGCACCTACGGCCTCCCGAGCGGGGGCGACAGGGACTTCGCCCTCTTCAAGCTCGCCCCGGACGGCACGCTCGACAGCTCCTTCGGCAGCAACGGATTCACCTCGGTCTTCTTCAACCTCGGCGGCGATCGCGTCGATCTGTTCCGTGCCCTCGCGGTCCAGCCCGACGGCAAGATCATTCTCGCCGGCTCCGCACAGTGGAGTGCCACCGACTACGACTTCGCCGTAGCGCGGCTGCTCCCCAACGGTGTGCCCGATCCGAGCTTCTTTACCTCGGCCGGCAAGGAGCACCTCTTCTTCGACCTCGACCAGGCGAAGACCGATCTGGTGTTGGCGGTGGCTCTGGGAAGCGACGGCCGTATCGCTCTGGTCGGCACCGCCTCCGCTTCGCCGGTCTTCGTCGGCGCCGTCGCCATGCTGTTGCCGAACGGAAATCCCGATCAGAGCTTCGACGGCGACGGCAAACAGCTCGTCCAGTGGATCGGTGGCACCGGAGTGAACGAGCTGACCGGGGCGGCCTTCGAGAGCGACCGCACCCTCTTCGTCGCCGGCAACGCGTACGCGTCGTATGGCAACTCCGGCGACCTGGGCGTCGCGCGGCTGCTGCCGACCGGCGCTCGTGACCCAGCCTTCTACTACGGCTCCGGCTTTCACCTCTACAACCTCGCGCCGGGCTGGGAGTCCACGCAGTCGGTGGCTCTCGACGTTGGCCGACCGCTGCTCGTCGGCACCCGCAACGGCGCCTGGGCGCTCGTCCGCCTCACCAACGCGCTGCTCTTCAGCGATGGCTTCGAGAACGCCACCACCTCGGCCTGGAGCGGCACCGCTCCCTGAGCCTCGCGGCGCAGTCGCCGCTCGTCGGCGCCGCCGCCGCGGTGCGGCGAGCTGCCCCTCGGGACGGCCGTCGAGCCCGATGCGCTCTGCCGCGACCATACGGTCCTCCTCGAGGACGATCGCCTGAACGGTCATGACGCGGCCGGCTGTTGCGGTCGTTGGACAGCCTTTCGACGTTTGCTACTCTGACAGGACTGAGTGAGTCGGACAGTGCCGGGCGAAGGAGCTGCAATGTCCCGCAAAGGCAGGTTGGTGACCCGGAGGGAGGTGCTGCGAGGAGCGGGCGTGCTCGCCGGCGGCGCCTTGCTCGGCCCTCGGATCCTCGCTGCCTCCATGATGCACGGGCGGCCGTTCGTGGAGCCGGTCGTCCGGCGCAGTCGTGACGGTCTGCTCGCTACCCGGTTGCGCATGGCACCGGCCACGTTCGACGTCGGGCCGCGACAGCTTCGCGTCGAGGCCTACGAGGGCGGTCTCCCGGGGCCGACGCTCCGTTTCCGCGGCGGCGACACGGTGCAGATCCAGCTCGAAAACGGAATGCAGCCGCTGGGAGTGCCGACGGTGGGTGCCTTGCCGCCTCCGTTCACCACACCGATGGGGGGCATGGCGCCTCTCGAGGAGCGCCAGGTCTTTACCAATCTCCACACACATGGCCTCCAGGTCTCGCCGCGCTCACCGAGCGACAACGTCTTCCTGCGCGTTCGACCGGGCGAGCGTCAGTGCTACCAATACACGATCCCGCGCGATCAGCCCGCCGGCCTGCACTGGTACCACCCGCACTTTCACTCCAGCACCACGCACCAGGCCTGGCAAGGGCTCGCCGGCGCGTTGGTCGTCGAGGGCGACATCGACCTCGTGCCGGAGGTCGCCGCGGCACGGGAACGGATCCTCGTGCTCAACGGACTATGGGTCGGCGATGACGGGACGGTGCCCACCGCTCTGGTCGTCCCCAACGCCGGCTTTTCGCCGTTCACGTCCATTCCCGCCGTGCCGACCGACATCCTGTTCACGATCAATGGGGTCGTCGAGCCGGAGATCCCGATCCAGCCGGGTGAAACCCAACGCTGGCGCATCCTCGCCGCCGCCCCGCACCGCTTCTTCTGGCTCGCGGTCGAGGGGCACGAGCTTCACCAGATTGGCCAGGACGGCGTCCCCTTCGCGGCGGCGCGCTCGGTCTCGCGCATCTTGCTGGCGACAGGCAACCGCGCGGAAATCATCGTCAAGGGAGGAAGGCCCGGGCGGTACCGCATCACTGCGGAAGCGTACGACCAGGGACATCCGGGAGGTCCGCGGCCGACGCGGCCGCTGGGCACGCTGGTCTCGGCCGGAGAGCCCATGGACGGCCCGCTTCCCGGGCGCCTCGTGACCCCGCCGGCCATGCCCGGGCCGGTGGTGCGTCAGCGGCGGCTGGTGTTCAGCGGCGACGTCTCGGGGCGTACCGGACCGGGCGTCAAGTTCTACATCGACGGGCACAGCTTCGACGCCGGACGCATCGATCAGCAGGTCGAGGTGGGAACGGTCGAGGACTGGACACTGGTCAACGAGGATGTCTTCCAGCACCCCTTCCATATCCACGTCAACCCGTTTCAGGTCGTCGACATCCAGGGCGCCTCGGCTCTCGATCCCACCTGGGTCTATGACCCGACGATCTGGTGGGACGTCTTTCGCATTCCGCCCCGCGGCCAGGTGACCCTCCGGATGTACTTCCGACCCGACATCATCGGCTTGACCGTGTACCACTGTCACATCCTGCCGCACGAAGACAACGGGATGATGGGAACGGTTTGCCTGTTCCGCGAGGGACAGGAGCCGGGATGCGTGCCCAACGTCGAACCGAGCTGTAGTTGACTGCGGACGCAATCGAGAACGAGCGATGAAGAGCTCCTCCCATTCTCTTGCTCTGATGTTTGGCGTGGGCGCACTGGTGGCCACGCTGTTGACGACAGTGCTCCTCGCCCACCCTCCTGACGACGAAGCACACGGCGACCGGCCCTGGATCTTCACTCAGGTCCATCGCGATGCCTTGCCGTGGTGGCAAGGCCGCTGGCGCCCGCAGCACGTTCCCGATGGCGCGCACGTCCAGCTTCAACTCCCGGGCGAGCCAACGGTGTGGACGTGGAAAGAGCCTTGCGAGCCGACTCCGTTCCCGTGCGAGGGTTGCGCCAAGCCGATGCGAGCAACGACGAGACTTCGCGGTCGAACGATCCTCCCCAACCCGGATCGCATCGCCGGCACGAAGGCCATCTTTCAATTCGATGTCGTCGTCAACGGTCCCGGACTGGCTGCAATCTGTGTCGAAGGTCGTCCGCCGAGCCCTCCGGCGCTCAGCGAGGGCGCCACCCTCGGCCCGCCAGAAGAGTACGTGCTGACGCTCGAGGTCGAGGCTCCTCGGCGTTAGCTCGACCCTCATCGAGCCTCGCTTGCGCCTCGCTGGCATGTGGCGTCCCGGCGCCAGGAAGCAATCGGGTCTACGCGGGCGGCGGCGCCAGCGCTGGCAACACCCTCGCGAGCAGCGGCTTGAAGGGCCGCAGGAGGCGGCGCGGCAGGCCGCCGAGCGCGCCATCGAACCGGCTCCAGGCCCCGCGAAGTCGGGGAAGGCGCTCTGCGGGAGGCGCGATCCGCCCGGCGCTCGCCGCCTTGCGGACGATGGGGCAGGCCGGCGAGTCGAGGCAGTAGCGGTGGAAGCGGCCGGCGGCCAGCTCGCGGCGCACGTCCTGGAGGAGGGGCGAGTTCCAGGCCTCGCGGAGGGCGTCCATCGGCGCGATCGGCTCGCCGCCGTAGCAGCAGGGGTAGATCCCGCGGCGGAGGACATAGAGGCTCTTCCACGGCTCGCGGCAGAGAGGGAGGCGCTCAGCGCCGAGGGAGGGGCGGGCGGGGGCGGGCTCGGCATCCGCTGGCGTTTCGGTGACCGGCGCCGGCTCGGCCACCGCCGCAGTCGCACCGAGCCCGGCCGCGTAGCCCGCCGCGAAGCGCTCCGCGAACATCCCCCGCATCGCCTCGCCGAAGTCCATCTGGTCGGAGAGCTCGACGCCGTAGCGAGCGGCCAGCCCGGCGGCGCGCCCGCTGACCTCGATCAGCTCGTCGAAGGGGAGGAGCTGCTCCTGATAGCGAAAGTGGTGGCCGCCGCGCTCCCAGTCCAGGTCGATCGCCGGCGAGTAGTTGAGGGGGCGAAGGATCATGCGGTCCACCCCGAGGTCGGCGCACAGGCTGACGAAACCCTCCAGCTCGTCGACGTTGATCCGCATCGGCATGAAGACGAGGAAGACCTTGGGGAGACCGTCGCGCCCCCCCTTGGCGGCGACCAAGCGGCGCAGGTTGGCGAGGATGCGGTCGAGGCTGTCGTTGCGCAGCTTGGCGTAGGTCTCGGCGGCGCCCGAATCGATCGAGACGTAGAGGTGGATGGGGCGGCCGAGAAGCTTCTCGATGTTGCGGTCGGTGAGGATCTGACCGTTGGTGGTCATCTCCAGGAACTTGCCGCGGTCGCCGAAGGCGTCGAGCAGCCGGTCGACGTTCTTCATCATGAACGGCTCGCCGATCGAGCAGTTGATCAGGCTGCCGGCGTTGTCGAACAGCTCGCCGTACTCGTCGAGGGTCTCGACGGTGAACGGGCGCTCGACGTTGTCCCCCTCGGCATGCTTGCTGCTGTCCCACTCACAGTAGACGCAGGGAGGCTTGACGTTGCAGACGCCGTGCAGGTCGATGCCGAGCACCGGCGGCGTCGAGGCCAGCCGCTCTGCACCGGCGAGCATCTCGCGGCGGTTGGCGACGGCGTTGGCGTGCTGGCGGGCGAGGTGCGCATGGCGCTCGCCGTCGGCGTGGAGGACAGGGGTGCGGAAAGCCACCGCGAGGCGGCGTCCGTCGGTCGGGTAGTACGCGGGTGGGTAGAGCCGGCTCGCCACCAGGCCCACCTCACCGGCACCGGCGGGGACGGCGAGCGAGGCCAGGGTCCAGCCATGCCCCAGCTCGAGGCGGCGGCGCCCACCTCCCACCTCGGCCTCCAGCCACTGGCTCAGGTCCTGGAACTCGGAGTAGACGGTCAGCTCGAGGTAGCGCTCGCGGGGCGCGGGGGCGAAGTGGAGGCGCCCCCGCTCGCCCATCCAGCGGAAAGCTCCCTCGCCGTTGCGCTCCTCGGCGTAGAAGCCGTCGCCTAACTCGACCGGCTCGGCGCTGACCCGGTATGCCCGCTTCGGGCGCGGCGAGCCGGCGTTTTGGAGCACAGGCAGCATGTCCGACCTCCGGGCCGACCTCCGGCGGAAGGGGAGCTCAGCGGATCGAATTCCGTCGGTGTAGGGAACCGCTCTCGGCGACAGTGTATAACGCGTCACCCTGGCGGACGGAGGAGAGACTCGGCGTTCCGCTCGCCGGGACCTTCTTCGCGGCCCGCTTCGCGCAGCTGAGGGACCGCTTCGGAACGCTTGGGACGATCCTCTATCAGCGGTCGAGCTGACCGGCGGGTGGCGCATGTCCACCACCCGCAGCCGACTCGTGTCGTGGCCGCGGGCGCAGCCTATGGTCGGGCTCTAGAGCCTGCGCCGTCAAGGCGACGCGGGATTGAGCTGCACCGCCATCGACATCGGCCTGCCGCCGCGGAGCACGTCGATGCTCACCCGCTGGCCGGCGAGCGCGGTGACGAGCCCCGGCACGGCGCGCGGGTCGGCGAGGGCCCGGCCGTCGATCGCGACGACCACGTCGCCGACCGCCATCCCCGCGGCGGCGGCCGGCGAGCCGTTCATCACCGTCTCGACGACGATGGCGTCCTGCCGATGGAGGCGCTCCTGCTCCCGTGCGTCGAGCGGACGCGAGACGATGCCGAGGATCGCCGGCCTCGTCTTGCCCCAGTACGAGGCGAACTGGTCCTCGGGTTCCAGGCTGCCGGTGAAGAACCGCGGGGTGCCAGCGGCGCTGGCCGGGGAAGGTTCCGACGCCGCCCGCCGCGAGAACGGCAGGATCTCGAGCGTCGTGCCTGGCGGCGGAGCGAAGTGCCCGTAGACGACGACCAGCGCGGCACCGATCTTCCTGCCCTGGTCGAGCGCCTGTTGGGGGTCGCTCGCGTTCCTGACGCTGGAGCCGCCGAGCAGGACGTACTCGTTCTCGAGGAGCGTCTGCACGTCGGTCACCGCGTCGGCAGTGCCGAGATAGATCTGCGGCGTCGCCGGCGGCGGCAGAAAGGCGGCGCCCGCCATCTCCGTGCGCTCGAAACGGTCCCGGTAGGGATTGCCGGTCGAGGGCGTGGACGCCTGCGACGAACTGCCCTCCGGGTCGACTGCCACCACTCCCGGGTTCCTAGGGTCGAAGCGGACCGGGATCTCCGCACCAGGCTGGAACTGCGGGACAGCGATCCGCGAGATCGTGGTCTTCTCGATCCTGGCCTCGAAAGCCGGACGATCGGGCGGCTCGACCCGCACCCGCATGCCGATCACCGGATTGTCATTGATCGTCCAGCCCGTGTCCCAGACCTCCAGGATCTGGGCGGTGGCGGGGACGCCGCTCTGCTGAAGCTCCGGGGTCATGCCGCCGCCAACGCGGGTCATCAAGGCGGAGCAGCCCACCAGACCCAGGCAGGCAACGAACGCGAACGGCCGTACTCCGCGCGCGGTGGAGCGATCGACGATCATGGGCCACCTCCCTGGTCGGGACGGACGGGCTCTGGACGAACGGCCCTACCAAGACGGAACCTACGATATCCGAGCGGAGCGGCTGGCTCCCACCGGTCGCTCACCGGCCAGCGGAACGCGGGCGACCGCTGCGCGGCGGCGGCGCGCCCCGTCGGGGCTCGTGCCGGCGTCGAGCGCCGCGACAGCCCAGGCGGTGCGAGCGTCGTCGGGTGGTCACGACCGGTCTCGGCTGGTGGAGCGCCGGCGCAGGATGGCCGCCGACAGCCCTGCCGCGGCGAGGCCGACGGGAAGCGGCTGGGAAAAGGTGAGCAACGCATTGGTCCAAGGGTTGTCGTAGAGCTTCTTCAAGGTCGCGGCCGTCCGGGCGGTCTCCGCGACCTTCTCCGAGGGGGCACCGGAGTCCTGGGCACGATGCACCATGCAGGCGGCGAAGCGATCGCCGAGCTCGGGCACCAGCACGAAGTAGACGAGCTGGAAAGCCGCCACCTGGCAGAGGCTCGACACCAGCGTGACGAGCAGGCCGATGGCAAAGGCGCGCCCGAATCGGAGGGGTCCGTCCGCTACCTTCTCACGGTAGTGGCGGATGCCGAAGAACACCAGCAGCGCCGACAGCACCATGGCGCTGTAGCCGAGGAGGTCGGCCTTGCGGTAGCTCGAGGCGACGATGAGCGGAACGGTCGCCACCATCACGGCAATGGCAACGGCGGCGGAGAGGAGTCCGAAGAGGAGGACGGTCTTCTTCATGGCGGTCTGGGTCTCCCGGCGAACGGCCGACGTGGTGCGCCGAACGCTAGCGCGCAGGAGTCCTCCCGGTCGTCACTCTTTCGCATGAATCTGCGGCGGCGC
The DNA here is from genome assembly GCA_963837455.1 of Thermoanaerobaculia bacterium. GTDB lineage: Bacteria > Acidobacteriota > Thermoanaerobaculia > Multivoradales > JAIOJS01 > DASYQD01. The sequence goes on from CAWINM010000006.1 coordinate 69,638, forward strand.
TGGAAGATTCATACTTTCGGGTGATCCGAGCGGGGCGCACTACGGGATCAGCCCCGCGGCCCGGGCGATCTGGATCGCCTGCGTGCGGCGCTTCGCCCCCAGCTTGTCGAACAGCCGGGTGCAATGGCTCTTGACCGTGCTCTCGGTGACGAAGAGGCGGTCGCCGATCTCCCGATTGCTCAGGCCCATGGCGATGAGGCCGAGGATCTCGCGCTCCCGGGGAGTGATCTCCAGCTCGGAGCGCCGGGCCTCGTCGGCGCCGAACCCCGGCGGAGCCTCGGTCGCGGCGCTCGCCTGCGCGCCACCGCCGGCAGCGGCGGCCGCCTTCCGCCGCGAGAGCGTCCGCCCCAGCCAGAGGCCGATGCCGGCGAACAGGGCCGAAACCACGGCGACGTAGATCCCCAGCGAGCGCGCGACGACGAGGAAGCGATATTCGGCGAGCTCGAGGGCCACGACTCCGACGCCGGCCAGGACACCGAACGCGAGGAGCTCGACGATCGCCCGGCGGCGCTGCGCCGGCACGGCATTGCGCGGGGTCGCCACGGGGTACGCATCCTAGCCGCTGCCGGGGTGGCGCCAAGCGCGGGTGCGCAGCACGGCTCCCCGACGACGACAGCGCACCCCACTTGAACCACGAGATCGCCCGTACTATCGTTCATCGACGATGAACGAAGTTCCAGACCACGGGACCGACCGCGGTCTCAGCCAGCGGAGGGCTCAGCGGTGCAACGGCGCAAGATCCTGTTTCTCTGCACTGGCAACTCGGCACGCAGCATCCTCGCCGAGCACATTTTCCGCCGCATGGCCGGCGATCGCTTCGAGGTCGCGAGCGCCGGGTCCTTTCCCAAGGGCGAGGTCAATCCGCTCGCCCTGGAGACGCTGCGCAACCTCAAGCTCGACGCCAGCGGCGCGCGCAGCAAGTCATGGACCGAGCTCGAGGGCACCAAGTTCGACTTCGTCATTACCCTCTGCGATGACGCACGCGAGTCGTGTCCCACGTGGCCAGGGCAACCGATCGTCGCCCACTGGGGCATGCCCGACCCGGCGGCGGTGGAAGCAAGCAGCGAGCTGCGCCGCAAGGCCTTTCAGGAGACCGCCCGGCTGCTCCAGAGGCGTCTCGACCTGCTCCAGAGCCTGCCCATCGACAAGCTGGAGCGGCTCAAGCTGGAAACCGCTGTTCGCGGCATTGCTGACTCCTAGCAAGGTGCCCCTTGGCTACACGGCCGGCTCTGACAGCGTTCGTCCTCGCGAAGTTCGGCAGCAGTCAATGATCGTCGATCTACGATGAAACGGCAGATCGTGGATCCCAGTTGTGACTGTCCACCCGAGGCAGCGGGGGCCGATCTCAGGCCGGTGGAGGGGGATCTCGCCGACAGCGAGCTCGCCGAGGTGAGCAAGGCGCTCGGCCATCCAGCGCGGATCAAGATCATCCGGCTCCTGGCGCGGCGCGGAAAGTGCCTTTGCGGCGAGATCGTGGAGGTGCTCCCGCTCGCGCAGTCGACGGTCTCGCAGCATCTCAAGGTCCTCAAGGATGCCGGCCTGATCCGAGGCGAGATCGATGGCCCCCGGGTCTGCTATTGCCTGTCAGAGCGCGCACTTCGTCGACTCCGCGCACTGGTGGCCGTCCTCTGAGCGACCTGGGATCTGGACCCGCTGCCGGCATCGTGCGCGTCCTCTCGTGCAGGCGAGTCGAGTCGCTTCCAGGGTGCTAGAAGCGTCGTGAGAGCCGCGATCGCCGAGCGAACGCCAGCCGTCGACGCGGGCACGGAGTCGGCTGCTACGACCTACCCCCCGATTGGGCAGCGGTTGACGGCCGAGCTTCTCGGCACCTTCGGGCTGGTCACGGCAGGTTGCGGAGCCATCGTCGTGGACGCTACGACGGCCGCGCTCGGTCATGTCGGCGTCGCCCTCACCTTTGGCCTGGTCATCGCGTGCATGGTGGCTGCGGTAGGGCACGTCTCGGGCGCTCACCTCAATCCCGCCGTCACCATTGCCTTCGCTCTCTTCCGTCACTTCGCCTGGCGCGACGTTCCGGCCTACCTGGCGGCACAGCTTGCTGCCGCCGCCGGCGCCGGTGTCCTGAGGCTCCTGCTCGGCGCCGGCCCAGGGGCGCTGGGGGCGACGATCCCCGCGGGCGGCAGTCTGCAATCGCTGGGCGTCGAGATACTCCTCACCGCCTTCCTGATGTTCGTGATCACGGCGGTGGCCACCGACACTCGCGCCGTGGGTGAGCTCGCCGCCTTGGCGATCGGGAGCGCGGTGGCCGTGGCCGCCTTGTGGGGCGGTCCCATCAGCGGCGCGTCGATGAACCCGGCGCGTTCGTTTGGCCCCGCCCTGGCAGCTTCGCAGTGGGCGGCGCACTGGGTGTACTGGGCCGGGCCGATCCTGGGCGCGGTGCTCGGAGCCGGCGCCTACCGACTCCTGCACGCGCCCCGGGCGGTGACCAACCCACCGCGCGACGAAGTGGGTCCCTGAGCATCGGCATGAGGCCCGCCCCGCGGGTGCGGAGCGGGCCTCAGTCGAAGCGCGGGAGGCGTCAGCGGCTCAGGGGCCGACGGCGAAGACGAGATCGTCGTGGTCGTTGTAGCTGCCGCTGTTGCAGGACGAGGCGCTGCCGTTGTAGCGGAAGTTGGCGCGCACCGCCTGCAGGCTGCCCGCGGGCAGCGTGAAGGTCGCCGACAGGGTCTGCGCGCCGGCCGACGACGGCGTGATGGTGGCCACCAGCGACCACACCGGGCTGTTGGCGTTGGCTGCCGCGTAGATGTCGAGGTGGTCCGAGGTGTAGCTCGAGTACGCCCACACCGTCGCCTGTACGGTCACCGTCTTGCCGGCGGCGAAGCTCGTGCCGTCGTTGGTGAGCACCTTGAGGGCGTCGTTGGACTCATCGGAGTGGAAGGTGCCCGAGGTGCCGTCCGCACAGGAGCTGTTGATGGTGTTGGGGTAGCTCGGCTCCGGCCCCTTGGTGGCCCGGCCGCGCAGGAGCGAGGGACCGCTGTCGCAAGAGATCCCCACCGTGCCACACTTCGGCGCCTTGAGAGTGGCGTCGTAGACCGCCATCTGGGCGGTGCCGCCGCCGCAGGACGAGGTGGCCGCCGAAGCCTGCGCCGAGTTGCCCGAGGCGCACGTCCCGTTGGAAGCCTGCACCACGTAGTAGTACGTCGTGCCGCAGGTGAGCCCGCTGTCGTTGAACGAGGTGCTCGTCGAGGTACCGACCTGGGTGTACGGCCCGCCCGAGGTGGTCGCCCGCCAGATGGTGTACGAGGTGGCCCCCGAGGACGCCGACCACGACACCGTGGCAGCCGTCTGCGACGACGAGGATGCCGTCACCCCGGTGGGTGCCGCCGGCGGCGTGCACACGCACGCGCTCGTCGTTGCCGCGGCCTGCGCCGAGTTGCCCGAGGCGCACGTGCCGTTGGAAGCCCGCACCACGTAGTAGTAGGCGGTGTTGCAGGTAAGGCCGCTGTCGTTGAACGAGGTGCTGGTAGAGGTGCCGACCTGGGTGTAGGGACCGCCCGAGGTCGTCGCTCGCCAGATGGTGTACGAGGTCGCCCCCGAGGACGCGCTCCACGACACCGTGGAGCCGGTCTGGGATGACGAGGATGCCGTCACTCCGGTGGGCGCCGCCGGCGGCGTGCAGCTGCTGCCGCCGACCGCGAACACCAGGTCGTCGCGGTCGTCGTACGAGCCCGTGCTGCACGAGGAGGCGCTGCCGGTGTAGCGGAAGTTGGCACGTACCGCCTGCATGCCGCCGGAGGGCAGCGTGTAGGTCCCCGAGAGCGTCTGCGTGCCAGCTCCCGTCGGCGTCAGCGTGCCGATGAGCGTCCACGTCGGGCTGCTCGCGTTGGCCGCGTAGTAGAGGTCGAGGTGGTCCGAGGTGTAGCTCGAGTACGCCCACACCGTCGCCTGCACGGTCACCGTCTTGCCGGCGGCGAAGGTGGTGCCGTCGTTGGTGAACACCTTGAGGGCGTCGTTGGACTCATCGGAGTGGAAGGTGCCCGAGTTGCCGTCGGCACAGGAGCTGTTGATGGTGTTCGGGTAGCTCGGCTCCGGCCCCTTGGTGGCGCGACCCCGTACCAGCGAGGCGCCGGTGTCGCACGAGGTCCCCACCGTCGAGCCGCAGCTCGGCGCCTCGTAGGTGGCGTCGTAGGCCGCGGTCAGCGCACCGCCGCCGCTGCAGGCCGCGGTGGTCGCCGAGGACTGGCTGGAGTTGCCCGAGGCGCAGGTGCCGTTGGACGCCTGCACCACGTAGTAGTAGGTGGTGTTGCAGCTGAGGCCGCTGTCGGTGAACGAGGTGGTCGACGAGGTGCCCACCGAGGTGTACGGACCGCCGCTCGTCGTCGCGCGGAGAACGGTGTACGAGGTGGCACCCGAAGACGCTGACCAGGAGACGCTGGCCCCGGTCTGCGAGCTCGAGCTCGCGGTGACGCCGGTGGGCGCCGCCGGCGGCGTGCAGGCGCCGCCGTCATCGACGACCTTGGCCGACCAGATCTCCTCCTTGCCACCGCTGCGACGGTCAGTCCAGGAGGGCCAGAAGGTGCCATTGATGCCGGAGAGGCTGGTGTAGTCGCCGAACTGGTTGCCGGAGTCGGCGCCGGAGGTGGTCTCGTTGGTCGACGCCGTAGTCACCTGCAGCGGCGCCGTCCAGGTCACCCCGTCGTCGCTCGACGACTGGTAGTAGACGTTGACGCTCTTGCGGGTGCTGTCTCCCACCGTGTCGTAGTACGTGATACCGATCTTGCCGTTGGTCTCGTCGACGACCATCCAGGGGAAGAACTGGTCGTTGAGGCCGGATTGGTTGTTGAGCTTGACCTTGGCCGACCAGGTGGTGCCGCCGTCGGTCGAGCGCGAGAAGAAGATACGCGTCTTGCAGGTGGAGCTGGCGTTGGTGCCAGGCCCGCCGCCGCTGGTGCAGCCGCTGTCACCCGAGAGGTCGTTCCACAAAGCATAGACGTTGTTCTTGCTCGCCGTGCGATAGGTGCCGACGATGCTGCCGATGAGGACCTGCCGGCTGGCGTCGGCCGGGATAGCGAACTGGAAGCTTCCGTACGTGCTGGCCACGGTGGTGCGACCCGACCAGCTCGCGCCGCCGTTGGTCGACTTGGTCACGTAGATTTTCCGCGAGCCGGTGTCGGGCCACATGCCGTAGACGTCACCGAAGCTGTTGGTCTTGATGTCGGCGCCGATGCCGGTGCCGGTCGTTTCGGAGCCGGAGAGCAGCAGCGGCGACTGCCAGGCGCCACCCGTGCGGCGACCGAGGTAGACCGGGGCGCCGTTGTGGTAGATGGCGTAGATGTTGTCCTTGTACGGCGAGCTGGCGCTGTGGTCGACCCACATCATCTGCTTGTCGGTCGAGGTCTGGCTGCCGGAGAAGGTGTTGTCGAAGGTCCAGGTGGCGCCGTTATTGGTCGACTTGTAGGCGCGCATGTGGAGGATGGTACCGGCCGAGTTGATGCCGATCGTCGTCGACCAGGCCGTGCCGTCCGAGGTCCAGTCCACGGTGGGATCGGACATGAAGGCGTCGCCGGACTGCAGCGACAGATAGTTCTGCCCCCAAGTGGCGCCGCCGTCCGTCGAGTACCACTGCGCCTGCTGGCCGCTGGCGCTGATGTTGTTGGAGGCGCCGACGATCAGGCTCGGGTTCCAGTAGTTGACGCGGATGTCCGACTCGCTGCGCGGCGCGCTCTGCGCACCGGAGAGCCGGACGTTGGCTCCGGCGGCGTAGGTCTCGGTCTCCAGCTCGGGCCCGATCGCGCTGTTGTCGAAGTTGGGATGGGATTTCATCCACTCGTAGACCTCGTGGAGCACGAGCGGGTATCCACCGGTCGGATCGTTCGGCGAGTACTGCCCCTCCGGGTGCGCTTTCCGCCAGTTGACGCGCAGCCAGAGCGGAATGCTCAGGCGGTCGTGGAGCTCCTTGGGGTTGAGCATGGAGAACTCCTGGTTCTCCATGATGAGCACCTCCAGCGCACTGCCGTGAGGGACGCTGTCCTTCTGCAACTGCTCGGTCACCGTCGGCCACCGCCCCGCGGTTTCCGCCGCCTGCGCCCAGCCGATCGAGGCCGAGACGAGCACGGACACCGCGATGAACACGTTTCGCATGGGCTCTCGCTCCTGGTTGTGAGGGAATCCAACTGATTAGGAGAGCAAGGGGCGTGCCCTCAGTGCCGCTCGAGCCAAGCATCGCAAAGAGAATGACTTGAGCAAATCGAGCCGAGGCCGGCAGCTGGGTTAGATCAGATCCTGACCCGGGGAGGTTGGATCAATCTCTGATCATGGCGAGAGCTCGTCGAAGCGCGCGCCGACTCCCCTCGGACGACTCTCCGAGAGGCGCGACGTCGAGGCCAGCGGTCGCTGGGTGGCGCAGGGCTTCGAAAGGCTCTCGAGCGTGATGGGCGTTGCCAGTCGGGCGGCGCCTGAGGGGCCGGGGGCCATCGCGGTAGCCGAGACCGCGCCGCTCGCCATCCTCGGTGTCGACCTCGGCGGCGCCCAGGTGCGCGTCGGCAAGGTCCGCGGCGGCACCGTCGAGCGCAGCGCCTCGTCCCGCATCTCGAGCAACGCGCCCGCCGAGGTGATCTCGGGCGAGATCTACCGCACCATCGACACGGTGTTCGACCACGAGGTGAAGGGCATCGGCTGTGGCGTGCCCAGCGTCGTCGACCTCGCGACCGGCGTCGTCTACGGCGTCGAGAACATCCCTTCCTGGCGCGAGGTGCCGCTGCGCGACGACCTCGAGCGCCGCTACGGCGTTCCCGCCCACGTCAACAACGACGCCAACGCCTTCGCCGTCGGCGAGCTCTACTTCGGTGCCAGCCCCGGCCATCGCAACCTGGTGGGGCTCACCCTCGGCACCGGGCTGGGCGCCGGCGTGATCATCCTCGAGCGCCTCGCGCATGTGGCCGCTGATGGACGTCGCGGTGCGCACGCAGGGCCGGCCGGAGGCGATCGTCGCCGCCGTGCGCGCCCGGGTGCGCGAGCTCGATCCCAGCCTCGCCTTGACCAACGTTCAGCCCATGGTGTCCTGGGTCGCCGCCAACGGCGCGGAGCCGCGCCTCTCCACCGGCCTCCTCACCGCGTTCGCGGCGCTGGCGCTGCTCATCGCCGCCGTGGGCATCTACGGCGTCCTCGCGCAGGCGGTGACGCAGCGCGACGGCGAGATCGGCGTGCGCATGGCGCTCGGCGCCTCGCGGGGCGGGATCGTGCTGCTCTTCCTGCGCGAAGGGATGACGATCGGCGGTGCCGGCATCGTGCTCGGTCTGCTCGCCGCCGGCCGCGCCCTCGGCGGCATCGTCTTCGGCGTCAGCTCGCACGACGCGGCCACCATCGCCGCCGTCGGCGGCGGGCTGGCCCTCGTCACCGCCCTGGCGAGCTTCCTGCCGGCGCGCCGCGCGGCGCGCGTCGACCCCATTGTCTCGATGCGCTCACCGGACGCGCCCTTGGCGAGGCGCCGCAGCAGTGGGTAGAGCAGGTCCGACGAAGCTACCGAGGAGCGTCAACCGGGGGCCTTCACGGCTCCTTCTCGAGCGCCGCCAGCAGTGCCGCCAGCTCTGGCCCGACTCGTCGCAGCTCGTCACGATGGGCGGCAGCGAGACCCCGCAGCGCGCTCAATCCGTGAGCGGTCAGACGCACGCGCACCTGGCGGCGATCTGCGCTGCTGCGCACTCGCTCGACGAGCTGCTTGGCGACCAGGCGGTCGACGAGACCCACGGCGCTGTGATGGCGCACGGCGAGCTCGACAGCGAGGTCGCCGATCGTCATCGGCTCTCCCCCACCGCCGCGCAGGGCGAGAAGCGCCTGGTGCTGCTGCGGTGTCAGACCCGCAAACCGCGCCGCCTCCTCGCTGAAGCGGAGGAAACGCCGCAGGGACGCGCGAAACCGCGCCAGCATGCGGAACTGCTCCTCGCTCACCGATTCAGGCACGTAGGCTGGCAATTTCTATCGCACTACGATATAGAGTCGTGGCCACGCCGAGGCCCCCTCGCGCGCCGCGGCGAGCGCTTACGTGGAGGTCCACCGAACGATGAGCGTCGATGCCGCACCGTCTCACCGCCCGCCGCTCGGAGCCGACCCTGCAGCTGGGCAAGCGGCCCACGGCGGGCGGGACGAGCTGGCCGATTTCAGCACCGACCGCCGGGTCCTCGTGACCTCCGGCCTCGCAGCGCTCATCGGCCTGCTCGCCGCCTTCGTCGCCAAGGCATTGGTCTGGCTGATCGCTGTCATCACGAACCTAGCGTACTACCAGCGTTCCTCGACGCGCTTCGCGTCACCGGCGACTCATGCGCTCGGCGGCTGGGCCCTGCTCATCCCCGGATTCGGAGGCCTGGTCATCGGCGTCATGGCGCGCTTCGGCTCGGAGAAGATCCGCGGTCACGGCATTCCCGAGGCCCTCGAGGCGATCCTCATCGGCCGCAGCAGGGTCGAGCCCAAGGTTGCGCTGCTGAAGCCGGTCTCGTCGGCGATATCGATCGGCACCGGCGGTCCTTTCGGCGCCGAAGGACCCATCATCATGACCGGCGGTGCCGTCGGCTCGTTGGTGGCGCAACTTTTTCGCTTGTCGTCGGCGGAACGCAAGACCCTGCTCGTCGCCGGCGCCGCCGCAGGCATGGCCGCCATCTTTGCCACCCCGATGGCGGCGGTGCTCCTCGCCGTGGAGCTGCTGCTCTTCGAGTGGAAGCCGCGGAGCTTCATTCCGGTGGCGGTGGCCTCCGTCGTCGCCGCGCTGCTCCGGGTGCCGCTCCTCGGTGCCGGGCCGATCTTCCCCATTCCCGCGCACCCCATGCTCGACGCCGCGACGATTGGCTTCGCCGCCGTCCTGGGGTTGACCGCAGGCCTGGCCTCGGGTCTGCTCACCGCGCTCGTCTACGCTTGCGAAGACCTCTTCGCCAAGCTGCCGATTCACTGGATGTGGTGGCCGCTCGCCGGTGGGCTGGTGGTCGGCATCGGCGGCCTGCTCGACCCCCGCGTGCTGGGCGTGGGTTACGACACCATCCAGGACCTGCTCGCCGGCCGCCTGGTCGGCGCCTCGGCGGCGCTGCTCTTGTTGCTCAAGGCCGGCGTCTGGTCGGTGGCTTTGGGTTCGGGCACCTCGGGAGGTGTGCTGGCGCCTCTGCTCATCGTCGGGGGCGCCCTGGGCGCGCTCGAATCGTCGCTCCTCCCGCTGGGCGACGCCGGTCTCTGGGCCATGGTCAGCATGTCCGCGACGATGGGCGGGACCATGCGCTCGCCGCTCACCGCCACCCTCTTCGCGGTCGAGCTGACGCACGACTGGAACGTCCTGCCGGCCCTGCTGGTGGGCGCGGTGACGGCCCACGCCACGACAGTCCTCCTGCTGCGCCGCTCGATCCTCACCGAGAAGATCGCCCGCCGCGGGCACCACCTGGTGCGCGAGTACAGCGTCGATCCCTTCGACGTTCATCGCATCGGCGAGGTCATGGACCGCGACCCGGTCACCATCCCGGGGACGATGACGGTCGCCGAGCTCTCGGCGCGCATTGCCGCCGGCGATCCGACCTTGACGGGTCGACAGGGGATTCCGATCGTCGATACGGAGGGCGGCTTGACGGGGATCATCACGCGCAGCGATCTGATGCGGGCGCTGGAAGGCAAACCGGGGCGCGGGGCGAGCGTGCTCGATGCCGGGACCCGCAGCCTCATCGTCGCCTTTCCGGACGAGCTCCTCCGCGACGCCGTAGCGCGGATGCTCGGCAGCGACATCGGCCGGCTGCTCATCGTCGATCGCCACGACCGCCGACGGCTGGTGGGCTACCTGGGCCGCGCCGGGATCATGCGCGCTCGGGTGCGGTTGCACGAGGAGGAGACTCTGCGCGAGCGCGGCTCGAGCCAACGGGCGGCCGGCCGCGTCGACACCGCGCCAACGGCGGCGAGCCGCCGAACCTAAAGCCGGCGCCGCCGCGAGAGGCGGCGCCGCAGGGGAGCGGCCACGCCGCCGCCACCGCTCTACGCGCTCTCGACTCGTGCACTGCGGCTCCACCGCCATCGTGATCGCGTCATGCCCGCCGCCCGTCGCAGTCCACGCCAGCAACGCCACCGGCTAGGTGGCGCGCGCGCGCCGCGAAAGCGGCAGCATCCCAAGAGCAGCCGACAACTGCCAGGTGGCGGCTGCATACATGCCGAGCCGGAGCTTGCGAATCAGCTGGCACGTCCAGACGACCTCGTGATCGACCGCCGAGCAGCCGTGAGCGAGGACGTTGCGGAAAACGGTCGAAGTGAACGATTTCTTCCGCGGGCCGCTGCTTGGCCTCGAAGGCGTCGGAGATTGGTGTGGGATGCGGGCTCTCGCCGCAAGGTCGGGCGACGAGTGCCCTCTCTTGCCAGGCGGTATCCCGTTCCCCGCCGCCGCGCGGGGCGGATCGGCGACCCGCGACGAGTTGCAACCGCAGGGGCGTTACGCTCCCCCGAGCCGCGGTCGCCGGGCGGGCGACAGAATGCCGGCCATGGCCGCGCCAGCTTGCGCAGGTCGGGACGGCGCACGGCCCTCGCCGTGGGCGCCGCCGCCGCAGGGCTGCGCGATGAGCTCGAGGGTGCGGGCCCTGGGCGCCGAGCCGTGGCGTCGGCGCGCCGGGACCGGTCGCCTCGACCGGCGCCACCGCCTGGCGCTGGGCGTTGTCGTGGCCCTGCTTCTCGGGACGGCACCGCTCGTCGCCGAGCGGCTGCCGATCCGGGTCTACTCGAGTGCCGACGGCCTGGCGGACGACGACGTACGCGCCATCTACCAGGACCGCCGCGGCTTCGTCTGGTTCGGCACCGCCGAAGGCATGTCGCGTTTCGACGGCGTGGGGTTCACCCACTTCGGCGTCGAGGCCGGTCTGCCTTCCCCGGGCTTCGTCCGTGACGTGCTGGAGAGCCGCGACGGGTCGCTGTGGATCGCCAGCGACGGAGGGCTCTGCCGCTTCGCCGCCCATCGCCACGGCGACCGACCGCAGAGACGCAACCTATGCGTGGTCGCAGCGCTCGGCGCGGATCGCCGCCCGCAGGGCGCCAGAGCGCTGTTCGAGGATCGTGCCGGGCGCCTGTGGGTCGGCGGCGACGATGGGCTCTTCGTCGGCGAACCGTCTGCCGGCGGGCCGTCGTTCCGCCGCGTGAGCCTGCCCCTCGACTCGTGCGGCGACTTCACGCCGGGGGTCAACGCCATCGTCGACGACGGTGGCGGCGGGTTGTGGCTGGCCCCCGCGTGCGGGGTCGCCCGGCGGCTGAGCGATGGCACCGTCCGGCAGTATCGCGGCAGGGCGGCGCCGGACGACCGCATCTTCGACCTTGCGCTCGATGCGGCCGGCCGACTGTGGGTGGCTCACGTCGCCGACGGGATCCTTCCCGCGACCCGGGTTCGGGGTGGGGACGACCTCGATCCCCGATCGGCCGACCTACGGGCTCGTGGTCGCCTCGCAGATCCCGAAGACGCCCCCTCGACCGCTTGCCCACTCCGCCCGCCGGGCGGAGAATCCCCCCATGATGGATCGCCGCGAGCTCTCCGCGCTTCTCGCCGCCGCCGCCGCCTCGACGATGCTGCCCCGGCCGCTGCGGGCGCTGGCGGCCGCACCCGCGCCCGCCGTCAGCTCCGCCGCGGCCCGGCTCTACTCCCGCGCGCTGGTGCTCGACGCCAACTCGGGCCCGCCGTACGAGGACGGCAAGCTGCCGCTCTCGCCGGCCGCCATCCAGCTCGTGCGCGAGTCGGGCGTCGACGTGGTCAAGCTCTCGCTCGGCGGCATCGACTCCGGCTTCGACGAGACGGTCGGCGAGATCGCCTACCTGCAGCGCATGATCGAGGTCCACCCGGACGTCTTCCTCCAGGTCCGCGTCCCCGGCGACCTCGCCCGCCCCAAGGCGGAGCGCAAGCTCGGCATCATCCTCTCCTTCGAGAGCGTCGAGATGCTCGGCGGCGAGGTGGCCCGGCTCGAGGTCTTCCGCAACCTCGGCGTGCGGGTCATGCAGCTCTCGTACAACAAGCAGTCGGCGTTCGCCGCCGGCGTCATGGCGCCCGAGGCGGGCGGGCTCACCGAGGCGGGGCGGCAGGCGGTCCGCCGCATGAACGAGCTCGGCATCACCATCGACGTCAGCCACGCCAACCCGCAGACCACCAGCGACGTGCTCGCCCTCTCCGCGCAACCGGTGGTGATGACCCACGCCGGCTCCGCCGTCGTGCACCCCCACCCGCGCAACAAGACGGACGCGCAGCTGCGCGCCGTCGCCGACAAGGGAGGCGTCATCGGCATCTTCGACCTGCCCTACCTCACGGCCTCGCCCCGGCAGCCGACGGCCGACGACTACCTCGCCCACCTCGAGCACGTGCTGCAGGTGGCCGGCGAGGACCACGTCGGCCTCGGCAGCGACGTCTCGCTCGCGCCGTTCGACACCAGCCCGCAGGGGATGGAGGGCTTCCGCAAGGACGTCGAGAGGCGCCAGCAGGCGGGGCTCTCGGCCCCCGAGGAGGACCGTCCGCCCTACGTCGAGGGGATGAACACGCCGCGGCGGCTGGAGGTCGTCGCCGACCGCCTGCTCCGGCGCGGCCACGGCGAGGCCGTCGTCGAGAAGATCCTGGGCGCCAACTTCGCCCGCGTGTTCACCGCCAACTGGGCGAGCTGAGGTCGGGCGTGTCGCGCCGCGGGGACGGGGCGAGCGAGCGTCAGGGCCGCGGAGCGCGGACCAGGGCGATGCGGCTCCACCGCCACCAGGAGTGAGCCATGCCCGCCGCGGTGGCGGTCCACGCCAGCAACGCCACCGGCAGGGTGGCGCGAGCGAAGGTGCCGAGTGGCGCCATGGGGAGGGCGGCCGCGAGCTGCCAGGTGGCAGCGGCATACATGCCGAGCGGGAAGACCATCGCCCAGTACTGCGGGTCGTAGGTCAGCGCGTGCCGGCGCCACAGGTGCCGCCAGGCGCCGAGAAGCAGCAGCAGCGGAATCCACCAGGTGCCCGCCGCCCAGAAGAAGAGGGTGAAGCCGCGCAGGAATGGCGCCAGCGCGGAGATCAGTGGCGAACGATCGGCGACCAGCAACAGAGAGGCGCCGGCGAGGGTGGTGATCGCCACCGCCCCCATGTTGATCCAGTAGGGTGGGGTGAGCGCCGCGGTCTCCAGCTCGAGAAAGGTGAAGCGGTAGAAGATCAGCGTGATGATCGACAGATACAGCATGCAGCCGATGAGGTAGAAGATCAGCGCGCCGAAGAGCGTCGCCGCCGCCGACCATCCGAGCGGATCCACCAGGCCAGCCCCCAGGACTGCCACCGATTGCGTGGAGACCGTGGCCAGGAGCCAGGCGCCGTTGATTCCCTGGCCGAGCGTTGGCTTCTCGACACGCACGATGACGGCAAGGAAGAAGGAGTACATCACCAGCACCCACAGCGCCACACCGGCCGCGAAGAGAAGCTCGGCCGCGCCTCGCCAGGCGGCCACGCGCAGACACTGGCTGCCGAGGACATGGGTCGCCGCCACCAGGGTGAAGTACCCGGAACCGCGCGCGTGATCGCGGAGATCGTCGAACAGGCGCCGGGGAAAGAAGGCGGCCCGAGCGAGTGTCAGTGCCAGGAGGGCCGCGTAGAAGACGAGATTCAACGCCAGCAGCGTCCGCGCGATGACTGGATGGCCGAGAAGCTGGCAGGCTATCGAGACGATTCCGGTCGCCATCACCAGGGCGAAGTAGCCCGGAAAGAGCGCCGCGATCGCCGCGGGGATGCGGCCACGCGGCACCTCGTCGCTTCGCGTGCGCACCTCCGTTCGACCCCTTCAGCCGCTCAGCGGTCGAGCCGATAGACGTAGCGCAGCAGGCCGAGGATGAGCAGGAAGCAGACCGCGCTGGCGGCGGCGGCGGGGAGCGCCGCAGCGCGATCGCCACCGAGGTAGGCGTTCATCGTCGCGGTAAGAAGCCACAGCTGCAGCACCACGATAAGCACCACGATCGAGACGATCCCCGAGAGGATCGGGGTCTTCTGCGCCCTCGTGAAGCGCCGCCGGCCGTTCACGAGCCTCTCTCTTCGATACCGATCGCGAAGATGAGGTCGCCGCGCACCACCAGCTCCACCTTCGGCAGCGGCCGGCGCGGCGGCCCGGAAAGCGGGCGACCGGTAGCGAGATCGAAGTTGCCGGCGTGGCAGGGGCAGTGGAACCGGCCTCGCTCCACCTGCGGGATGACCGGGCAGGAGAGATGCGTGCAGCGCTGATCGAACGCCGCGAGCTGGTGCTCGCTCAGGCGCACCAGCAGCTTCGGCTGGCCCGGCCCAGGATAGTCGAACTGCAGCGTCCCCCCCACCGGCAGCTCCGAGAGGCGGGCCACCGCCAGCTCGCGCACGGGGGCGTCCTGGCGAAGACGGCTCTTGGCGAGGATCCAGGCCTGCCCGGTGACGAAGGCAAAGCTGGTGAGGGCGAGAAACTTGGTGAACTCGCGACGCGCGACGTGCTGATCCTGGGGAATATCCACCGGAAAGTCCTGACGCCACTTCGGTTGCTCCTCCATCGGCCGTCCATCCGGGGCGATGGTGAGCTCGTCGAGGTCGCGGCGGCTCATACCGGCGTCTCCTCGAAGAAGTTGGCGAGCAGGGGATCGTGCGGCGAGCGGCTCGCGCCGCCCTGCTCGAGCGGCGCGGTGATCTGCAGCAGGTTCTCCGCGAACGACTTCGGCACCAACATCCTCACTCTGGTCGTCACCCGCTGGGCGCCGAAGCGGAAAGTGTCCACGGGTTGCGAGTTGGGGCGCAGGCGCTCGAGCTCCTCGCGGGTGCCGAAGAAGAGCGCCTGGCTCGGGCAGACCGAGGCGCACATCGGCTTCGAGCCTTGCGAGGTGCGGTCGTAGCACATGTCGCACTTCATCATCAGGTTGGCCTTGTCGCTCATCTTGGGGACGCCGAACGGGCAGGCGAGCACGCAGTTGTTGCAGGCGATGCAGCGGGCCTTGCGGGCCGTCTGGACCACTCCGTCCTCGGTGCGCTTGATCGCGTCGGCCGGACAGACCTCGGCGCAGGTCGGCTGATCGCAGTGCATGCAGATCACTGGCACCGTCTGCGGTGAGCGCGAGCGGTCGATGAAGTCGAGCTGGATCATCGACTGCCCTTTGTGGGTATCGCACTCCGAGCAGGCCTGGACACAGGCGTTGCAGCCGATGCAGCGCGCCGGGTCGATGTAGAAGTTGAGCTCGGCGGGTACCGGCATCAGGGAGTCACTCCGGGGACAGAGAGAGCGCGAGCGAGGCTCACCTGCGAGCCTCGCTCACTTCCTCGGCCGTCGCGGCGCGGAGTCGCGCCGCGCAGGCCTTGAACTCGGGGATCTTCGAGATCGGGTCTTGGGCCGAGATCGTCAGACGGTTGACGCTGCGCCTGCCAGGCCAGTGGTAGGGCACGAAGATCGTGTCGGGACGGATGGTGGCGACGACCCGTGCCTTGAGCGTCAGGCGGCCGCGCCGCGTCTCGGCGGTCGCCCACATGCCGTCGCCGATCGCGAGCTTGTCGGCGAGCCGCGGATGGAGCTCGATGAAGGGCTCCGGGTCCATGTCGAGTAGCGGGCCGATCCGTCGCGTCTGGGTGCCCGACAGGAACTGGCTCACCAGGCGCCCGCTGGTGAGGATGATCGGGAACTCCTCGTCGATCTCCTCGCTGGGCGGCGCATACGTCGCCAGGTTGAAGCGCGCCTTGCCATCGGGGAAGAAGAAGGGGCCGTTGCCCTGCGCGACGACGTTCCACGAACCCGGCTCGAAGAGGCGCGGCGTGCCGGTGTGGTCCTCGCTCGGGCAGGGCCAGAACACACCTTGCTGGCGCTCGATCTTTTCCCAGGTGATGCCCGAGTAGTCCGCGATACCACCCTTGGAGGCGATGCGGAGCTCCTCGAAGATGGCACGCGGTCCCGCGAAGGTGAACCCCTGCTCGCGACCGATGGCGCGCGCCAGATCCTGGACGATCCGCCAGTCCTCGCGCGCCTCGCCGGGGCAGGCGATCGCCTTGTTGATCTTGATCACCCGTCCTTCGGCGGTAGTCACCGTGCCCTCGTCCTCCTCGTGCAAGGAGCCAGGGAGGACGACGTCGGCATGGCGGGCGGTCTCGCTGAGGAAGAAGTCGATGGCGACGAAGAGCTCGAGCTTGCCCAACATCTTGCGCACGTAGTCGCTGTCGGGAAGCGAGACCACCGGGTTGAAGCAGAGCGAAAGGAGCCCCTTGATCTCGCCGCGCTCGATGCGGCGAAAGATCTCGTAGGCATCGACCCCTGGCAGCGGCAGCTCT
Source organism: Thermoanaerobaculia bacterium (assembly GCA_963837455.1). GTDB lineage: Bacteria > Acidobacteriota > Thermoanaerobaculia > Multivoradales > JAIOJS01 > DASYQD01. The sequence goes on from CAWINM010000006.1 coordinate 85,850, forward strand.
TCGACCGGCATGCCCCAGACTCCGGCGACGTAGTCGCGAGCTGCCGGGTCGGCGAGCTTGCGACCACCGGGGAGTTGATCGCACTTCTGGCCATGCTCGCGTCCGCCCTGACCGTTACCCTGGCCGGTGATCGTCGCGTAGCCGCAGAACTCCCTCCCGATCCGTCCCGAGGCGAGCACGATGTTGATCGCGCCGAGCACGTTCTGTACGCCATGGCTCGAGTGCTCGATGCCGCGCGCATGCATGAGGAAGCTGGTGTGCGCCGCACCCCACCACTCCGCGGCCTGGCGGATCGCCCGCTCGGTGATGCCGGTGACCGACGCCGTCCGCGACGGCGTCCACTCCGCGACGTGGCGTGCCAGGTCGTCGAAGCCGACGGTATGGCTCGCCACGAACTCGCGGTCGACCCAGCCGTGCTCGATCATCAGTTGCAAGATGCCGTTGAAGAGGGCGACGTCGCGGCCCGGCTTGATGGGGAGGAAGAGGTCACAGGTGCGTGCGATCGGGGTCAGCCGCGGATCGACGACGATCACCTTCGCACCGCGCTCGCGGGCCTGCCAGACGTAGTCGGTGGTGATCGGCGCGCACTCAGCGACGTTCGCACCAGAGATCCAGATCACCTCGGCGCCGAGGATGTCCGACCAGGGGCTGGCGGCGCGGTCGACGCCGAACGCCTTGCTGTTCCCGGCGCCAGCCGACACCATGCACAGACGCCCGTTGTAGTCGATGTTCGAGGTTCCCAGTGCCATGTGGGCGAACTTGCCGACGAGATAGGCCTTCTCGGTGGTCAGCGAGGCGCCCGACAGCACCGCCATGGCGTCGCGACCGTAGCTTCCCTGGATTCTCCGGATTTCGCCCGCCGTCCGCTCGATGGCCTGCTCGTAGGCAATGGGCCGAAAGCCGCCTGGCGAGCTCTCGTCGCGTTCGTACGCAGACTGCAGCCGATCGGGATGGGCCCCCTGGAGGTAGCGCTTGATCCCTTTCGGACAGAGCATGCCGCGATTGAACGGGAAGTCGTAGCGCGGCTCGAAGCCGATCACCTCCTCATCCTTGACCTTGAGTCGGATGCCGCACTGCTGGCCGCAGAAGCAGCAGTGCGTGTCGACGACGCGGTCGGGTACGACGCCGGTATCGAGGCGGGCGCCGGACGAATAGGCCGCATGCGGGCCGAACGGATCGTCTGCCGGTGGATCGAGCGCGGTCGGTCTAGCCATGGAAGTTCTCCGCATCGTCGCGACCGAGCGGCCCCTCGCCGAGGCCGGGATTGACGTAGGCCGGCGCGGCACCCGGCGCGGTCAGCACACCGCCGCGCACGCCTCGCCAGGCGGCGCCCTGGGCGGCGGCCAGGAGCGCTCGCCGGCACCGCGGGCAGATCCATTGATAGTGCGCGACAGGTCCCGCCAGCGAATAGTCGAAGCCGAGACGACGCTCGACCTCGATCAGGTCCTCGGCATGCATCGCCGACGTGAAGCCGTGGCCACAGCGCCGGCAGATCGCCGCTTCCTCGGCGCGGCCCACCTCCTTGTAGAAACGCACCGCGAGCTGCGCCGGACGCTGGAAGACGTGGAAGAACTTGCCGAACGGCAGCCACAGGAAGGTGAAGATCACCGTGACCGCGTGGAGGATGGCGAGGAACTCGTAGGCGTACCCCTTCATCCAGGTGTAGCTGGCGGTGAGCATGAGGCCGGTGAGGCTGACCGCGAAGAGCAGGAGCAGGGGGAGGAAATCCTCGGCGAAGCTCTGTACCGCCGCCGCCCCCTCTTCGCGCATTCGCCGCCGCATGGCGAGCATCACGCCGGCGATCACCAGGAAGGAGGCCCAGACCAGGCCGTGGAAGATCAGGAAGCCGAGCAACGAGCCGCTCAGAAAGCTGAAGGTCGAGAAGCCGAAGACGAGGACGCGGTAGACCTCGGGCCTCCCCGGCACCGACTCGAAGGTGAGCCACCCGAAGACGAGCGGGAAGGTGATCGTAACGGCGATGAGACAGCCCCAGAGAATCAACAGATGCGTCAGGCCGCGGAGCCTGCCGCGGGCCCAGATGAAGCGATTGAGGGCGATGTCGGAGATCGCGTGCACGATGCCGCGACCGAGGTTGCGCAGGCGCCGTTCGCCGGAGCCGCGACGGAACACGACCTGCCATCCTCGTCGCCAGTAGAGAGCGGTCGGCGGCCGCTCGAGCCACATGGCGTAGCGATAGGTCAGTCCGAAGGTGGCAAACAGAATCGCGAAGGTGTAGGCGACGAGCGCGGCGTCGAAGTGCGCGAGCCTCCTGGAGCCGCCGATGATGGCGGCGCCCACCAGGCCGGTGACCAGCAGGCCCCAGGCGCCGGCCCGGAGAGCGTCACGGGCAATGCCGGGAGGTCGGGTCTGCTCGCTCAAGCTGCCGAATCCCCCTACCTGCCCCACGACTGCACGGCGCCGATCTCCACGCCTCGCCTCTCCGCCCACTGCGTACCGAGCTCCTCCAGCCGGGCGGGCGCGAGAATCTGGACCGCCATCGGGAACAGGGCGTGCTCCTCGTGCCCGAAATGATGGCCAACGGTCTCCAAGAGGCGCCACACGGTGCGCTGCGGATCCGGACGGCCCGGCTGCCCGGCCGGAGCCAGGATCTGCCCCAGCAGCGACTCGATCGTCCGGTGCTCGGAGCGCATCGCCTCGACCGGTCCAGCCGGCATCTCGCCGCTCGCCACGAGGGCCTCGAACAGCAGCTCGTCCTCGAGGCTGGCATGGTTCTCGATGGCTTCCGCAAGGGCGAAGACCGCGGCACCCAGCTTCTCTTCGGAGTGCTGTGGCGCCGTCAATCGCAACACCTCCAGCTGATGACGCAGCGACCCGTGTTCCCCCAGCAGCGCACAAACGATGTTCATTGGAAGCTCCCCTCTCTAGGGACAGGCGGCTCGTTCAAGTGGACCGGCCGGCGGCCGCAGGTCGCGGTCGGTCGCCGCGCGGCGAGTCGGCGACGGCGTACGTGCACGCGGAATCGCCGTCCGGCATGAACTGCAGGCGAGCGAGCCGTCTTCCCAACAGCTCTTCGGCGAGCTTCATCTCGGCCCGGCAGGGAAGGTGGGTGACGGCGACCAGCTCGCGAAGCGGGCAGTGGCAGAGGCGGAGACGGATGGGCTCCTCACCCTCGAGCACCGCCTCGGCAAGGTAGCCTTCCGTCGAGAGCGAGCGTGCGATCTCGGTCAGACGCTCGCCCGCTCCCAGCCCTTCCAGGCGAGGCGCGAGGCGCGCCCGCTTGACGTCGGTACGGGCGGTGAAGAACTGCTCGAGAGCCTCGGGACGATCGCTCTCGAGGAGGTAGCGGGCCAGCTCGGCGAGCATCTCGCCCTCGCGGCGTGGAAACAGCGCCTCGCCCTGGGCGCTCAACCGATAGACCACCTGCGGGCGGCCGGGGCCCCGCCGCCGCACGCCGGCCCGTTCGATCAGGTGTCGTGCGGTGAGCGATTCGAGATGGCCTCTCACCGTCTCGCGCGCCACCTCCATTCCGGTCTCGACCTCGGCCAGTGTGGACTCGCCCTTCCGCTTGAGGAGCTCGAGCAGCGTTCGCTGGCTGGCACCGAGGCCAGGACCGTGGAGGTCCTCCATGGGGGCACGCTACGCTTGCCCGGCAAGTTTGTCAATATTGTTAGCCAAAAAAGACAATCAACAAAAGCTACTGCGGGGCTACCCAGAAACTCGCCGCACTTACGCCGCAGTTTCGTCCCTCGCGGGTGCCGCAGCGCGGAATGGCAAGTCAGTCAGCTCACCCAGCCCGATCGGTCGGCGCTGACGACCCCGCTGGTAGGTCCAGCAGGTGAGCGTCCTGGCGGCCGCCCTGGCCGCCGTCTCGAGGCGTCTGCTCGCCAGTCGCCCCGAACACCCCGTCGGCCGTGGTGCCCGTTGCCAAGTCCTTGCATCGACTAGCATGCGCCCTGGTGCCCCGCCTGGAACCGCGCATCGCGCCCGACGCTCGCGTCGCACCGCGCCAACAGCGCACGCGATGATCGATCACGATGCGTTCCGCTCGCTGCTGCTGCTGACGGTGCTGGCGGCGGTGGTCCCGTTCCTGGTGCGGGCGCTCGCGCCCCGCGTCCGTCTGCCGATCGTGGTGGGCGAGATCCTGGTCGGCATGCTGTTCGGCGGCAGCGGCCTCGGCCTGCTGAACGAGACCCCCATCATCTCGTTTCTCGCCGAGTTCGGCTTCATCTTCCTGATGTTCCTCTCCGGGCTCGAGCTCGACCTCGGTGCCTTCGCCACCGCGACCGCTGCCGCCAAGCCGAGCTCCATGCTCCGCCGCCCCATCTTGCTCGCCATCGCCGGATTCCTCGTCACCCTGGCGCTCGCCGGCGGCGCCGGCTGGCTGCTCGCGCACCTCGGGCTGACCCGCAGCCCGCTGCTCATGGGGCTGATCCTCTGCACCACCTCGCTCGGCATCGTGGTGCCGGTGGTCAAGGAGCGCCGCCTGGGCGATCAGCCGTACGGGCAGATGCTGCTGCTCTCGGCGCTCCTCGCCGACTTCGTCACCCTGCTCCTGCTGGGAGTGGTGATCAACATCGAGAGCGGCGATTCTGCCGCCGACCTGCTGCTCTTTCTCGTCCTCCTCCTCACCTTCGTCGGGGCGTCGCGCCTCGGACGCTGGGCGACGGCATCGCCGATCACGGGCCGCATCGTGAAGGAGATGTCGCACGCCACGGCACAGATCCGTATCCGCGGCGCCTTCGCCCTCATGGTCGCCTGGGTGGCGCTGTCGAGCGCCCTCGGCCTCGAGGTGATCCTCGGCGCATTCCTGGCCGGTGCGGTGGTGCGCCAGAGCGGCCGCACCGTGGCGCAGATCTTCGAGGAGAAGCTCGACGCCATCGGCTACGGGCTGTTCATCCCGATCTTCTTCCTGATGGTCGGCGCGCGGGTCGACTTCGCCGCCATCGGGGCGGTCGGCGGCGCCCTCTGGCTGGTGCCGCTGCTGATCGCGCTCTCTTATCTGGTCAAGCTGGTGCCGGCCCTCTTCTTCAAGGTCCTCTTCCCCTGGCGAGAGACGCTCGCCGCCGGCGTGCTGCTCGCCTCGCGGCTGTCGCTGATCATCGCCGCCTCGTCCATCGCGCTGCAGCTCCGCCTCATCACGCCGGCGACCAACTCGGCGCTGGTGCTGGTCGCGGTGGTGACCTGTACGCTCTCGCCGATCCTCTTCTCGCGCCTGCTGCCGGCGCAGGAGGTCGTCGAGCGCACCGGTGTCGTGCTGCTCGGCACCGACTCGCTCGCCGAGCTGCTGGGCACGCGACTGGCTCAGTCGGGCGAGCGCGTCACCTTCGTCGGCCGCGACGACGCGCGGCTGCAGCGTCTCGAGCGCGGCGGCTTCAGCGTCGTTCGCGGCTCGCCAGACGACCCCGAGGTCCTTCGCCAGGCGGGCGCCGAGCGTGCGCGGGCCTTCATCGCGGTGTCGAGCGACCCCGCGGTGGTGCTGCGGGCGGCCGAGCTCGCCAAGGTGCGCTTCGGGATCCCGTCGTTGATCGCGCGCGCCGAGGAGCCTGAGCAGGTGAGCCGGTTGCAGGCGCTCGACGTCCGGGTGGTGCAGTCGTCGCTGGCGATGGCCTTGAGCCTCGAAGGCGCGTTGCTCTTCCCCGAGGCACTGTCGATGTTGCTCGACAAGTCGGACGAGTTCGAGCTCTGCGACGTTCCGCTGGAGAACGCCAAGCTCGTCGATCGGCCGCTGCGCGCGATCCACCTGCCGCCGCGCGCGCTCGTCCTCGGCATCCGACGGCGTGGCGAGCGCGAGGTGCTGGTGCCGCACGGCGACACCGTGCTGCGCGCCGGCGACATCCTCATGCTCTCGGGGCAGCCCGGGGCGCTCGCCGAGGCGACGCGCTTCCTCGGCGCCCGCTCGTAGCGTCGCTCGTCGTCTCGCTGCCACCCCGCCGTGGCCCCAGCTGCCGACCGCAGTGGCAACGTCCACGCCGATGCGGTGCTGCCCGAGCGTCGCCATCGCCGCCGTGCGGTGGGGGCGGCGGCCGGGTGCGGAGCACCGCGGGGCAGCGCGCCACCCCGGATCGCAGATCCAGGCGGCGGCCCGTAGAATCGTCGCCCGGAAGCCGGCGCAACCGAGCCCGCTGGGGGCCGCCACGCGGGAGGGCCCGAGGACGGTTCCGGCGGCCGTCCACGGGAGGAGAAGCATCATGGGGCGCAGACTGCTCGTCGTGGCGTCTTCGTTGCCGAGGCGTCGTCTGTTGCGACGAGCGGGCAGGTCCGCTAGCAGGGGTCGCAAGCCGGCACGCGGGGCGGCCGGGTGATCCCTCGCCTGACCGGCAAACGGCTTCTCGTGCTGGGTGCGGGGCACTTTCAGATCCCGCTCATTCGGCGGGCCAAGGACCTCGGCTGCGAGGTCATCACCGCCGACTACCTTCCCGACAACCCGGGACATCGACTCGCCGACGTGGCGCTCGACGTCTCGACCGTCGACATGGAGGCGGTCCTGAGGGCGGCGCAAGACCAGCGGGTGGACGGCGTGGTCACCTACGGCTCGGACGTCTCGGCACCCACCGTGGCGTACGTGGCCGAAGCGCTCGGCCTGCCCGGCCACCCCTTCGCCTCGGGGCAGCTGCTGCAGCACAAGGACCGCTTCCGCCAGCTCCAACACGAGCTGGGGCTCCCGCACCCGCCTTTCACCGCCGCCACCGAGCCGTCGTCGCTGCTCGCCGCCGTCGCGGCGCGCGGCCTGCGCTGGCCGCTGATCGTCAAGCCGGCCGACTCGAGCGGCTCGAAGGGGCAATCGGTCGTCGACGACCCAGAGGAGCTGGCCGCCGCGTTCGAGCACGCGCGGCCCTTCTCCCGCTGCGGCGTGGTCCTGGCCGAGGAGCTCCTCGAGCCCGAGATCCTCGAGCTGGTCGGCGAGCTGTGGATCCGCGAGGGCGAGCTGGCCTTCCGCCAGTACGGTCACAACCACTTTCGCGACGACGCCCGCATCCGCGTGCCGGTGGGAGAGATCGTCCCCGGCTTCTTCGGCCCCGAGGTGGAGGAGGCTCTCGACGAGCAGCTGCAGGCGATCATCAGCTCCACGCATCTGCGCACCGGGTGCATGAACTTCGACGCCCTGGTGGCCCGCGGTCAGGTCCACGTTCTCGACGTCGGCCTGCGCAACGGCGGCAACTACCTGGACGACCTGATCGCGCTCTCGACCGGGGTCGACCTCACGGAGGCCGCCATCTGCTCGGCCCTCGGGACACCCTTCGAGTGTCCGCACCGCGGCGTCGCCGCTCCTCTCCCCGCCCTCTCCTACCTGCTCACCTCCGATCGCGAGGGACGCTTCGGCGGCCTCGCGATCGACGACAACCTCCGACCTTATCTGCGCAGGGAGGTGGTGTTCTGCGGCCTCGGCGCGCCGGTGCACGCCTACCTGCGCGGGGACCATGCGCTGGGGTTGGTCCTCTTCCTGTTCCCGGACGACGCGACGCTGCGCCGGGTGCTCGCCGCTCTACCGGACGGGGTCCAGGTGAGGGTCGACTGACGCGAACGGTGCGCCAGAGCCGAGGACGATGCTTCCCGGGGAGACGAGCTCCCGCAAGGCGATCCCCTCGCGCCGCAAGGAGGCGAGCTCTGCCTCCGCTGCCGGCTCTGCCGCGAGCTGCTGCTCCGGCACCGTCCCCCGGGTGCCGCTCGAGCGATACGCGGCGCGCCCGAGGCGTACCAAGACGTGCCGAGGAAGGGTGCGCTCCAACCAGGAGATCAGGCTCTCGCGGCCCAACAGGTAGCTCAGCCACCGCCAGTTGCTGCGGTCGCCGGTGTTGAGGAAGAGGTTCTCGAAGCGGCCTTCCTCGAACCACGGGTCGATGCCGGCGAACCGCTCGAGGGCGCGAAGCAGCCGCAGCGGCTCGCGGCGCAGCACGCCGTAGTCGAAGAGGAGCAGCCGATCGCCCAGCGCCTGGCGGTAGGCCTGCACCATCCTGGTGATCGCCCCCTCGCCGAGGCTGAAGGCGATGGTTGCACCTCCTCTCCGGTAGCTGAAGCCCCGCAGGAACTCCGGGAAGTCGGGCACGCCGTAGCGCCGTCGGGCGTACTCGCCTTGCAGGGAGCGCGCGAAGTCCACCGGGTCCCGGATTCCCAGGACCACCTTGGGGGGTGGATCGCATGCGGCCATCCGTGACAGGGCCTCCGCAGAGAAGAAGTACTCCGGCGTCGCCTCGAAGCCCACCTGCTGCGGCGACTGGTCGCGGAACACCTGGGCGAGCCACGCCGCGCCGCGGTGATGACGGAAGAGGAAGGCACCGAGCTCCTTGCGGTGGGAGGGAAAGACTTGCGGGTGCCGGCTGAGGAGGTAGAAGAGGGAGGTGGTGCCGGTGCGCGGCATTCCGGCCAGCACCAGGAGCCTCGGACCGGCCCTCGTCGCCCCAGCCAGGGGTGGAGCCGCCGCCGCGCTCAGGCGGTGGCCTCCAACTCCTCCGCGCAGTCCTCGTACCAGACGCGCAGCCGTCCCGATGCATCCACCGATGCGGAAGTGGGCAGGCGCCAGCCGGGATTGAAGGCGAGCCGATCCGTGAGGCTGTACTCACTCTGCAGCAGAATCCTGCCGTCGCGCCGCTCCAGGATCACACCCTCATAGAGCGTCACCTTGCCGACGTCGGTGATGAGGGTGAACGACGGCTTGGCCCGACCCGAGAGCTCGCCGCAGGAGGACAAGCCGCGGGCCAGCTCGAGGCCCCGCGCGACGGAGGTCCGGTGGTGCCGCATGCCGCGCAAGGGGACGCAGTGGAAGAGATAGTGGTTCTCGATGCGCAGGCGGCGCAGCTCGTCGGCCAGCTCCACGAGCGGCTCCAGCGCGTCGTTGAGCCCGCGCAGGAGGACCGACTGGTTGTACATGCGGACGCCGGTCGAGCCGAGGGCCGCGATGGCGTCGAGGACCTCGGGGAAGAGCTCGGCGGTGTGGTTGACGTGCAACGCGATCTCGACCCGGCCGGCGGCACCGCCCAGCAGACCCTGCAGCTCCGGCGTCACCAGGCTGGGCTGGTGCAGCGGTACCCGGGTGCCGATCCGGTAGACGGCGATGCGAGGAGCGTACCGGTCGAGCAGGGCGAACAGGGTCCGCAGCTGGCGGACATCGGTGAGGGGATCCCCGCCGGTGATGATCACTTCGCGCAGGTCCTCGTTCTCGGGCATCTCGCCGATGTAGCGGGCGATCCTCTCGAGCTCCTTCTCGGCGAGGCGGAAGAAGTCGTACTGCCCGCGCACGCACCAGCGGCAGTGGGCCGCACAGACGAGCGTCGGCTCGACGACGATCGAGCGGCGGTAGAGCCGCTCGACCCCTCGCAACGGCTCCCCCTCGAAGATCGGGTGCACCTCGGCCTCGTAGTGGCGGCGCACCTCGCTCGCGCCGACGTTGGCCTCGCGGGGGTCGACGAGGTACTGGAGCTCGATCGCCCTCCGGGCTTCGAGGTGCGCGCCGGGCGCTGCTCGCAGCTCGTCGAGCTTGCGCCTCAAGAAGGGCGACAGGAGCTGCTGGAAGACTCCGTTCCTGTGTCCAGCCATGACTCGGCGCGAAAAGGGCTCGGTCGTTGCAACGATGGGTGACCCCCGAAACATACCATCCCGTCCCGGTGTGCTCTGATTCTGAAGGCCGGCTCGACGGCGCGTAGATCGAGCCATCTGGGGTCGCCTCGATGCTCGCAGGAACCGCCAAAGCCCACGCTCCGTGGCTGTTTGCCAAGCTGGCCGTCACCGTCATCCTCCTGGCGTGGCTTCTGGAGCGGCTGGACTGGACGTCCCTCGGGGACCACCTGCACGAGCTGCGCGTCGGCGTCGTGGCCCTGGCCTTCGTCAGCTTCCTCCTCATCGGCGGCGGCGAGGTGGCCCGCATGAGAGCGGCCCTCTCGGCGTTCGGCCTGCGCTGGCGGCAGCTCCTGCGGCTCTACCTCATCAGCACCTTCGTGGCCGCGTTCCTCCCCGGCCAGCTGGGGTCGGACCTCTACCAGGTCCACTTCCTGGCTCGCATCGATCGCAGCCCCGACCGCCCCCTGGCGCTCATCGTCTTGATGCGCACGATCGGGCTCGCGGTCCTCGGCGCCGCCGCGCTGCTGGCGCTGGCCCTGCCCGGGCGGGACGCATGGCCGCGCTGGCGCCCTGCCCTCCCCGGCCTCCTTCTGGTGATCGTCGGGGTGCTGCTGGTAGCTACGGCCGCCTCGGCCGTCCTGCTCCACCCCCGTTCGCGGGCTCGCCTCGGCACTCTCCTGCGCCGCTCCCGGCAGGCGCTCGCGGCGCTGACGCCGGCAGAGCTCACTGCCCTCTTGCTCCTCTCGCTCGTCGTGCTCGCGACCAGGGTGCTGACCCTCGACCTCCTGCTGACGGCGGTCGGCTTCCCACTGCGCTGGCGCGACGCGACCGTGGTGATCACTCTCGCCACGCTCGTCACCTTCATCCCGATCAGCTTCGCCGGGCTCGGCCTGCGCGAAGGTGCGGTGACGGCGTTGTTGGTCTTCTTCCGCGTTCCCTTCGACGAGGCCGCCCTGGTCGCCGTCCTGGGCCGCGTCTTCATGGTGGCGCTGGCCCTCGCCGGCGGTGCATGTCTGCTCGCGAGGCCCGCTCTCGACCGCCCTCCCTGATGCGAAGGTCGCGGCCGGCGAGGTCGCGGGGCGGTCGCACCGGGGTGTGCTCGCTGTCGGGGGCGCGCGGCTCGAGCGCACCCGCGAGCCCACCCTCGTCGCGTGTTACGATCGCGGCCTTCCGCCGGCATGCTCGACCTCTCGATCGTCGCCTCCCTCTATCGGTCCGCGGAGCATCTGTCCGAGTTCTGCGAGCGCGCTCGTGCCAGCGCCGTTGGGCTCGGCTGCGCGTTCGAGATCGTCCTGGTGGACGATGGCTCCCCCGACGACTCGGTGGCTCGGGCCCTGGCGCTGCGAGCGCGGATTCCCGAGCTGCGCATCGTCGAGCTCGGGCGCCACTACGGCCACTACAGCGCCGTGCTCGCGGGGCTGGCCGCGGCCAGTGGCGGCCTGGTATTCCTCATCGACTGCGACCTCGAGGAGCCCCCCGAGCTGCTCGCCACCTTCTGGCAGGAGCTGCATGAGAATCCCGATCTCGACGCCGTCTACGGCGTGCAACGGCACCGCAAGGGAGGGCTCTTCGAGCGTTGGAGCGGCGCGCTCTTCTACCGGTTGTTGCGCCTCTCGGTGAACCCTCCCGTTGCGGCGGACACGACGATGGCCAGGTTGATGCGTCGCCGTTTCGTAGCGGCGCTGCTGCGCCACACCGAGGCGCCGGTGAGCCTCGACGTGCTGACCGCGGTCGTCGGGCTGCGGCAACGGGGTCTGCCGGTCGAGAAAGGCTCGCGCCGCGCCTCCACCTACCGCCTGAGCCGCAAGCTCGACGTGGCCGTGCGCGCGCTCGTGACCTACGGTGCTCTGCCGGCGTGGACCGCCATGTGCGGCGGTTGCGCGGCCCTGGCGACGTGCACGGCGCTGGCACTGGCGTTCGGCCTGCGCGCCGGTCGCGCCGGGCTCGCCACCCACGCCGCGCTGCTATCGGTGTGGGCCTTCGGTGGCGCGCTGCTCATTGTGGCCGGAGCCATCGCCCTGGCGATCGACCAGCTCCTGGTCGAGGTGCGGCGGAGGCCGACCGTCGTGAGAGAGGTCGACGAGGGAGGCACGCCAGGTTCGTTGGCGCCGCGCGAACCTCGCCCCTGAGCGAGGCGGCGACGGCGGTCGCTGGCATGAAGCTCCTCGCCCCCCGGCGCCGGCCACTCCCGGGTGTCGCTGAGCTGTCGATGGTCCCTCGTCCTGCGGCTCGCGCGCCGCCCTGGCGGGCGCCGGCAACCGCCGTCACGAGCCGCCCTCGAGCCGCGTGATCACCAGGTCGCGGAAACGCAGACCGCTTCCGACCGAGTAGACCCGCACCGCGAGCGGCAGCTGCGCCTGCTCGGGCGTCACCTCGATGATCCGACGCACCTGCAGCTCGCGGTCGGAGGCGATCGCCGGCAACGCGTCGCGGGCGAGGACGATGGCGCCCTGGGCGAGGGCAACGTCCCAGAAGTCCCCGGGAGCTCCGTTCGAGGTCCGCCCCAACGTCAGCTGCACGGCGTAGCGCCCGGCGGGCAAGCGCGCATTCAGCCCGTAGACGAGATAGCCGGCACGATCGCCGGAGACCAGCCAGCCGTCGCGGACCTGCCCCACTCCGTCCGCCGTCCCCGCCGCAGCGGCACCCAGGTGAATCGAGGCCCTCGCACCCGCTGCCAGGTTTCCCACCTGCCAGGCCGCGAGCAGCGGGAAGCGGTCGGCGTCATAGAGGAAGACCGTATTGTCGCCGACGACAACGGTCTCTGTCGGCTCGCCGATCTCTGCCGCGAGCCGGGGGGCCGACAGGCCCTCCACGTCGCTCGCACTCAGCACCAGGGCCACCGGGTGGTCGCCGGCACAGCAGTACCAGTGGTCCGCCGCTAGGTGGAGGAAGGGAACGGGAATGCCATCCTGGAGGATGACCGGATACGCCACCACCTTCGCACCCGACAGCACCGTCATCGCCTCGCTCTGCCAGAACCCGCCGTACGCCCGATGCACGTCCCGCTTCTCGAGCTCGGCGATGACCGGGTCGAGAGGATTCGCGGTCACCAGCGAGACATAAGGAGCCGGTGCGGTGCGGGTCAAGGCGTGAAGAACGTAGGCGCCGAAGGAGAGCAGGAGGGACAGGGCGCAGACCCCGGCTCCCAGCCATGGTGGCCGGAGGGTCTTCAGCCATTGGTCCCAGGCCATGCCCGCCAGCAGGATGGCGGTGAAGACCGGAGGGATGAGATAGCGCCCGACGCCGGCGAGCTCCCGCACGTTGACGGAGACGTAGAGGGTGAGGGCGAGCAGGATCCAGTGGAAGTACACCAGCAGCCGCCGGTCGTCGCGCTGTGCACGAAGGCCGCGCGAGGCGAGGACGGTGACGCTGCCGAGAGCGGCGAGGGCCAGCATGCGCGCGGGGTACAGGATGGCCGCGGGACCAGCGGTCGTCAGCTCCTGGGCGGGGCGCAGGCCGAACAACTCGACGAGCCCCAGGGGCGGCCAGCCCGCCGCTCCGGCCGCGAGGTCGAAGAGATGACTGCGAAGGTCGAGGGGGTGGTGGGTCCGCAGCAGCCAGACGCGCAGAAGCAGCCCGGCGGCGACGGCACTCACCGCCAGGCCCACCGTGACCCGCCTCTGGCGAGCGAGGCTCGCCGTAGCGAGCGGAAGCGCGGCGAATGCGGCAGGGGCCAGGACCGTCACCCACCCGCGCGGACCGTAGGCCCCGAGCAGAAGGCTCACGGCGATCAGGGCGACGTGATACCTCGCGGTGGGGCGAACCCGCCCGTCGAAGAGCTCGCAAAAGACGAGAAGGCCGAGAAGCACCAGCAGACACACGTAGCCGTAGGCTGCCTCGCCGTAGACCATCGCCGCCCAGTACTCCGAGAAGCCGGTGGTCAGGAGCAGGAGCGCGAAGACCGTCGCCGCCCATGAAAGACCCCGCCGCCGCAGGAAGAGAGCGGTGAGCGCCACAAACGCAGCGGCGAACAAGGCCGAGGAAGCGGCGTTGGCGACGAAGGTGTTGCCGAGCAGCGGGATGAGCGCCAGCAACGGCACCTGCCCGTGCAGCAGCCAGAGGTTCCTGCCAAACCAGAAGTCGGGCGGAAGGAATCGGTGCTGCTCGAGGATCTCCACCGCCAACATGCTCTTGGCCGCGCAGTCGCTGTGGAACATGGTGCGAAACGTGGCGAACAAGTAGAAGGTCAGCATCGCCAGATTGAGCGCCACGCCGGCGGCCATCAGCTTCCTGTCGAGGGGAGATGCCATCTGCTCGCGGACCTGGGTCAGCTGCCTTCCCGGCCTCTCGGGTCCGCCGGGGAGAGCCATCCATCGGCGGCTGGCGCGGCCGGCTCGGTGGCAGTCCCCGCCGGGCTGGAGATCCCCCGCTGGCTCGTCTCATCCGGGGATCGCCCCTCGCTCCGCGGCTCTCGGCGACGACTCCGACGACCCAGGACGAGCTCGAGGACGGCTGCGATGACCTCGTCCTGCTGGCTTTCGGTGAGACCGTAGAAACAGGGCAGCCGCAGCAGACGCCTGCTGGCGCTCTCGGTCGTCGCCAGGCTGCCGCTGACGCGTCCGTGGAGCCGACCCATCGGCGACTCGTGAAGAGGCACGTAGTGGGAGACCGCCTGGATGCCACGAGCGGCGAGCTGGGCGATCAAGCGGTCACGGCTGGGCCCGTCCGCGAGCAGCAGGTAGAACATGTGCCCGTTGGCGCCGCAGCGCGCGGGCACCGCCGGCAACCTGGCTGCCCCGCTCGCCTCGAGCTCGACCAACCCCTGTCGATATCGCCCGCAGATGGCGAGCCGCCGACTCTGGACCTGCGCCGCCTGCTCGAGCTGCGCGCCGAGGAATGCCGCCACGAGCTCCGAGGGGAGGTACGAGGATCCGACGTCGACCCACGTGTACTGTGCAAGCTCGCCACGAATCATCTGGGCGCGATTGGTGCCCTTCTCGCGAAGCACCTCGGCACGGGCAGCGAACGAATCGTCGGCGAGGACGAGCGCCCCGCCTTCGCCGCTGGTGAGGTTCTTCGTCTCGTGGAAGCTCCAGCAACCGAGGTCGCCCAGCGTGCCGAGCGCCTGGCCATCCCAGGTCGAGCCCAACGCCTGCGCCGCGTCCTCCACCACCCGCAGACGGTGTTGGCGTGCGATCGCCAGGACGCGGTCCATGGCGCTCGACACTCCGCCGTAGTGCACCGGCACGACGACACGGCTGCGCGGCCCGATCGCCTCCGCGATGAGGTCCTCGTCGAGATTGAGGGTGTCGGCGTGGATGTCGACGAACACCGGGCGCGCGCCACGGAGGACGAAGGCGTTGGCGGTCGACACGAAGGTGAACGAGGGCATGATGACCTCGTCCCCCGGCCCCACCTCGGTCAACAGGGCGGCGAGCTCCAGAGCGGCCGTGCAGGAGTGGGTGAGCAGCACGCGCGCGCCACCGAAGAGCGCCTGCAGGCGGGCCTCGCACGACCGCGTCATCGGACCGTCGCCTGCCAGGTGCCCGCTTGCCACCGCCGCGGCCAGCGCTTGCAGCTCGCCGCCCACCATCGAGGGGCGGTTGAAGGGGATCCTCGCCGCCGGCCTAGCCACGCCGGCTCCCCGGGCGCGCCGGGCCGCAAGCCCGCTCACTCACCCTCGGCACCGCTGGGTGGGTCGCGCGCGAGCAGCCACCCGGCGAGCAGCCTTCGAGCCCGAGAGTGCCAGGCGCCCGTCCTCCTCGGAACCGTCGACACCATGTACGACCAAGCAGCAAGAGACTGCCTCGATAGTACCAGCCCAGAGGCAACGCGCGGCGAGCATCGCATCGCGCTCGAACGCGCCATGGGGATCGAGCTCGACCCCAGCCGCGAGCCCAGATCCGTCACGTGCCAAGCAAGGACCGGCACTTCTGGGGGGCGAATCGGGCGCACCCGATGGGCCACGAGGATGCGCGGGCGTACCGACGGCGCGCGAGCCCTAGGGGCCGAGCGCGGCGGTCCAGGCACCCTTCCGCAACCGCTGGCGGCGCATCAAGGAGGGTCGGCCTGTGAGCGCCAGCCGCTGGTGTCGCCGCTCTCGAAGCCGTTCGCGAAGAGCGGCGGGAGCAGCGACAGGCGGTCGAGGTAGGCGTCGAACGACTCCGGCTCCTTGGCGGTGACCGCCACCATGCAGAGCGCCGAGGCCGCCGAGGCAGGCGGATGGAGGGGGATCTCGACGTCGGACCAGGCGCCCGCGGCGTCGGCGAGCACCGCGGTGGAGAGCTCGGTGGCCATGCCGGTGCCGGCGCAGCCCGCGACGTCGTGGAACTCGCAGCCGGCGTCGAGCCGGGCGCTGGCATCTTGCGAAGAGTCGAGGCGGGCGGCGAAGCTCAGCTCGAGCAGCGCGAGCGACGCCGGCAGGTCGACGCACTGGGCGACGGTGATGGGCTCGGTGTCGACCGCGACCACCTGTGCCGAGCCGGAAAGGCTCGAGCCATCGGCGTCCTCCGTCTCGCTCGGCACCAGGTCGTCGGGGGGCGAGACGACCGGGAGCCACGGCGCCAGCGTCACCGGACAGCGGTCGAAGTGCCCGTTGACGAAGAGGTTGTCCGGCTCGGCGCGGCTGGTGACGGCGAAAGCGTCGCCGCCGGTGCCGTTCGCGTCCCCGTCGAGCGGGTTGCCCGCCAGGTCGGTGATCGCCGGGCAGGCGAGCAGGCGCACCAGCCCGGCCGGAGCCGCGGAGGCGAGCTCGAGCGTGACCGTCGGCGTCGAGGGATCGAGGTCGGAGACCGCGCCGGCGAGCGGGAGCAGCACGTCGTCGCCCTGCGGGGCACTGCAGCTGCTGGTCGAGAAGTCGGCGTCGGGACCGGCGGCGAGGAGGCGGTAGCTGCTCACCTGGTCGGCCCAGTCCACGGGCTCGCCGAAGGTGAGGGCGAGCTCGCTCACCGCCGTTCGCACCTCGGCGCAGTCGGCGAGGGGCGAGCCGCCAGGGCCGGCGGCGGCGAGGACCGCGGGTGCGACGGTGTCGAGCACGTCGACCTCGTGAGGTTGGGTGGCGGTGCTGGCGGTGAAGAGGCCCTGCGCGGCGTAGGTCACCGTCCAGTCGCGGGTGCCGGCGGTGGTGGGGGTGAGCTGGCAGCTCGCCAGGTTGCCGGCCAGGGTGCCGACGCAGCTCGCGCCGGCGCCGTCGTCGACGGTGACCGTCCCGCTCACCGGGCCCGCACTCGGCACGCTCACCGCCACCACGCGCACGGTGACCGTCGCCGGCTGGCCGACCAACGGGGTCGGCGGCGTCACCGAGACGAAGGAGCTCGCGGTGGTGACGTCGCAGGTGAGGCTGCGCGACTCCCCGTGGACCAGCTGCACCGACACGCCGGTGTTGCAGGCGGTGATCTCGGCGGTGTCGCCGGCGCTGCCGGCGAGGGTGAGCAGCACTCCCTGCGGGTTTGCCAGGTCGCTCACCGTGACCGCCTGCGCGTCGTCGTCGACGATCTCGCCGAAGGTGGTGCCGCCGAGGTGCTGATCGGTGAACCGGGTCGAGCTGGCGTCGCTCTCGTCGACGAAGTCGCCGCCGTCGAGATGGCCGTCGACCGGCGTGTCGATGCCGTCCCCGTCCCCGTCGAGGCCGACGACCGAGACGTCCGTCAGCACCAGCGGGTCGAAGAGGTCGAAGATCTCCGTCGCTCCCTGGCCGTCGATGAAGCTCAGCGGGTCGCCGGCACCGACGATGGTGAGGTTGTCGGTGATGGCGATGACGCCGAGGGTGAGCGGATAGGTTCCGGTCTCGAGGACGACGACGTCGTCGCCGGAGCCGGCGGGGCAGGCGTCGACGGCGACGTCGTCGTTCGAAGCCGCGATCGCCTCGCGCAGGGTGCAGTTGGCGTTGACCGTGTCGTCGTCGGCGTGGGTGTCGACCACGATGAAGCCGCCGCTGCCCGGATCGAGGGTCATGGCGCCCCCCGGCGGCGTGCCGCCGGAGCCGACGGTGACGTCGACGTGGATCCCGGCCAGCAGCGGACAGCTCGGCCCGTCGGCGGGATCGGCGCACCCCTGGTGGCTGCTCTCGTCATTGGCGAGCAGCGTCAGCGAGTCGTCGACCGTCCCGGCGTTGGGGGTGTAGGTGACGGTGGCGAGGACGGCGGGGACCATGGACAGCGTGGTCTCGAAGGAGATCGAGCTCGACGTGGTGTCGAAGGTGATGCCGGGGAAGCTCGCCTCGTCCACCTCCAGGGTGCCGCTGCTGCCTCCGCTGGTGAGAGTGATGCGCACGTTGCCGGGATCGGGGCCGAGAAGGCCGTTCGAGCCGTCGATGTCCTGGAGCGTGAGCGCCGGCAGCGTGTAGGGGCTCGCGTCGGCGGACAGATGCGTCGAGAGGCTGGCGAAGCGCTCTGTGCCGAACGCTCCCGACCACGACGGCGGATCGTTGACGCAGCGCACCTCGAAGGTGGTCTGGCCGGGGGGCCCCTGCTGCTCGGGGAGGGCGCCTTCGCGGAACCAGTAGCCGAAGGTGTTATACGCGAGCTCGTTGCACTCGTCGGGGTTGGGGGTGAACAGCATCGGCCATCCGTTGGACACGCTGCTGCCGACTTGCGCGATCAGGCTGCGCCCCGACGTGGTGCTCATGTCCTGCGGCGGGTTGTGGCCGGTCCAGAGCAGGTGGCCGAAGTCGGGGTCGATCGCCCCGAAGCTGGGGAAGAAGACGAAGAAGATGTCGCTGTCGGCGTCGGAGCCACCCATGTGGAAGGAGAGGCTCGCGTCCTCGTCGACGGGGAGGACGGAGGGGAGCGTGGGGACCGGCAGGTCGTTCATCGGGTTGACCAGGACGTCGATCGTCGCCGTGTTCGCCGAGTCCTCGCTGCCATCGTTGACGCGGTAGGTGACGACGAGGCTACTGACGCCGAAAGTGTTGGCGAGTGGGGAATAGAACAGCCGTCGGTTGACGAGGACGCTCCCCACCGTGACCGGGTTGCCGAGGCTGTCGACGACCAGCGACTCCGCGAAGTCGACCGAGAGCGCGGTGATCACCGCCACCAGGGGGTCGCCGTCGGGGTCGGCGCCCGGCAGCTGGATGCTCAGCGTGGTGTCCTCGTCCATCTGCAGGTCCTGGTCGGGACCGGCGACCGGCGGCTCGTTGGCCCTGGCGGGCGAGGCCTCTGCGACGAGGAGCACCAGCGAGACGAGCAGGAAGGCCAGGCCGAGGGGCCGGCGGAGCGAGGGAGAGGCGGCGCGGGTGGGCATAGGGTCTCCTCGTCGAGGTCCGGGAGCGTTCATGTCCACAGCGCCAAGAGCGGCGCCCGAGTCTCATTTCGGACCGAATGGGCGCCGCGCTCGTCGGCCGCGTCGAGACTCCCGTGGCGGCATCGGGGATGCTCGATCCGCGTCGTACAGCGGCTAGCGCTAGGGCTCGGGCACGCTCGGTCGATCGCTGCGCCCACGCCAGGCGCGCAGCCTGCCCCCGAGCCACTGGCCGCCGAAGAAGGCGGCGAGGAACAGCGGCAGGGAGCGCCACTGGAAGCCGAGGCCGGAGGCGAACCGCAACCCGATGGCCAGCGGCACCGGGGCATGCACCGCCACGAACCAGGGCGCGGAGAGCTTGCGCAGGCCGGCTCGCCAGAAGCCGAACGGCAGGTTGAGGACCAGGATCAGCGCGGCGACGGCCCACAGCATCGGGAGGGTCGCGACCCAAGGGGAGCTTGCGACCCCTGGCTCGCAAGCGCACGGTAGCACCGACCGGGCGAAGCCGCACCCGGTCGCGCTTCGCGCCGGCGAACGCCACCGGGCCGGCACGGGCGCCGCGGTGCCGCATGGCGGGGAGCGGCGCCCTCCCGGACCTCGTCGCGATCTGGAGCCACCGAGCGGCGTCGGCGTCCGCGCTCGAGCCTCGTGCTCAGACGAGCGGACGCGTCACGCCAGCATCGCCTACCGCGACCCCTTGCGCTCCTGGCCGAGGATGGCGGCGATGCGCTCGAGCGCTCCTTCGAGCTCGTCGCGAATCGCCTTGCGGATGGTGGCGTCGAGCCGCCCGCGGCGCGCGGCCTGGCGGTACATGCGATAGAGACTGGCCATGTCCGCCGCCAGGTCGACGAAGATCTCGGCCTGATCGCCCCAATCGGCGGAGGCGTTGGCACGCTCGTAGAAGTCCTCGACCTCCGGCCGGTTCGCCTCGAGCTCCTGGCGCCCCGCGGCGGTGATCTCGAAGACCTTGCGCCCCCCGGACTCCGTCCCGCGCACGAGCTCCATCTCCTCGAGCATCTGAAGCGTGGGATAGATCACGCCGGGGCTGGGCTTGTAGTTGCCGGCGCTGCGCTCGGTGATGGCCTGCATGATCTCGTAGCCGTGCCGGGGCTGCTCGGCCAGGGCGGCGAGCACCAGGAAGCGCACCAAGCCGCGGTCGGCACGCGTGCCGCGCTCGCCGACGAGCTCCTGCCAGAAATCCCGCCGCCAGGCGCGGTGGGCGCCGTGCCTCCTGCCGCGAAAGCCCCCCATCCAACACTGTGTCCATTCCGGTTCCCAGTACGCGGCGCGCATCTCAGTCTCCTTTCGACCCCGTGGGTCTCGAGCCGCTGTCGATAAAGACATATCGCTTCGACATGTCGTAACGATACATCGAATTCGAACTCTGTCAAGCCCCGTCGAGGGCCCCGAAGGCCGCGCTTCAGGCGCTGCGGACCCTCGGACTCGATCTCCCTCCGCGGCCTTCATACGGAGGCCGCTCTCGGAGGCATCCGAACCCCGGATTCAGGGGTCCCAGATCCGGAAAGGCTCCGCGCGACGACCAACTGGAGCGGCCTGAACGCATTCAGATGCAGGCACTTAGCAGACGGAGCCAGGGGGGCATGTCGCTTGCGATGGCAGCCGACCGGAGACACGGAACATGGCGCACTCGCATCCACATCCGATCGCCACCGACCCGAGACCCCGCGGGCATGCTCCCTCGATCGCCGGGGGTAACCGGTCATGAGAGACAGCCGGGCCCTCGTCCTGCTCCGCCTCACCCTGGTCGTCGCCACCGGGTACCTGCTCATCGCACGGGGAAGCGCGGCGTTGCATCGATCGTGGCCGCTGTTCGGGCTTCTCGCTGCCGCGATCGCCTCCAACCTGCTCTTCCGCTGGCTCCCAAGGAGGGTGACCGGCACCCTCGGGTTCACCGCCTCGCTGATCGTCTTCGACACCCTCTGGGTCACCGGCGCCCTGCTCTACTCCGGACACTTCGCCCCGGAGTTCTTCTACCTCTACTTCTTCGTCCTCTTCCTGGCCGCGGTGGGCGAGCGCATCGGCCTCATCGCCCTCGGCTCGGTGGTGGTGGCCGGCGCCTACCTCTGGGTCCTCGCCCGCCAGGGCGGCCCGACGGTCATCTGGACCTCGGCCACCCTGGTCCCCATCCCGTTTCTCTTCGCGGTCGCCATCTTCTACGGCTACTTCGTCGACCGGCTGCGCGCCGAGGAGCGCAAGACGCGCGAGGAGGCGCTGGCGGCGGCGCGGTCGGGCGAGGCACTGCGGGGCCTCGCCGAAGCCCACCGTCGGCTCGCCGCCGAGGTCGAGGAGCGCCGCCGGGCCGAGGGCGAGCTGCGCACCCTCTCGCGGGCCCTCGAGCAGAGTGCCACCATGGTGGCGGTCACCGACGCCGACGCGCGGGTCGAGTACGTCAACCCGAGCTTCGCCGAGCGAACCGGCTGGACTCTCCCCGGCATCGCGGCGCGAGGTCTCCGCGACCTCTTCGCAGAGGAGGAGTCGAGCGCGGTGACGCGCCCCGGCCGCGACACCATCGCCGCCGCTCTCGACGACCGGGCCGAATGGCACGGCGAGGTGCGGGTGCGCCCCGCTGCCGGCGACCCCTTCTGGGCGGCCGCCGCGATCTCGCCGATCCGCGACGACGCCGGCGTCGTCACCCACCACGTCGCGGTGCTCGAGGACGTCAGCGAGCGGCGCCGCGCCGCCGACCAGATCCAGCGGGCGAACGTCGAGCTCCAGGAGCTCAACGCGCTCAAGACCGCCTTCGTCTCGATCGTCTCCCACGAGCTGCGCACCCCGGTCACCGCCATCAAGAACGCGGTGCAGCTGGTGGCGCGCTCCGGCCCACTGTCGACCGACCAAGTGCGCTTTCTCGACATGGCGGAGCGCAACCTCGGCCGCCTCGCCATGATCCTCTGCGACCTCCTCATGGTCTCCAAGCTCGACGCCGGCAAGCTCGCCCTGCGCTTCACGGCGGTCGACCTCGAGGCCCTGGTCGAGGACCTCCTGGTGCCCTACGCGCCGCAGGCAGCCGAGAGCGGGCTGCGCTTCTCCCTCGAGGTCGCCGCCGGGCTGTCGCCGGTGTGGGCGGACGCGCAGCGCGTCGGTCAGGTGCTCACCAATCTCGTCTCGAACGCCTTCAAGTTCACGCCCCGGAACGGCGCCGTCACGGTGAGGATCGCGCCGCAGGCGGCCGGCATCGAGATCGCGGTCGAGGACACCGGTGTCGGCATCGCCCCCGCGGATCAGCAACGGGTCTTCGAGCGATTCGTGCAGGTCGAGGACGTGCTCACCCGCGAGAACCAGGGCTCGGGCCTGGGTCTCTCCATCGCCCGTGACCTCGTCGCCGCCCACGGCGGGGAGCTCACGCTCGACAGCCAGCCAGGGCGAGGAAGCCGCTTCGCCTTCGTGCTCCCCATGCACACCCCGCGCGCCGAGGAGATGACCCGCCTGGACGCGACGCTCGCGGAGCTGCGCGGCCACTCGTCCGTTGCTTTGCTCGTCGCGGTGCCGGCCGCCGCCCCGAGCGGCGAGCGCGAGGAGCCGGCAGCGCTCGCGGAGCGCCTGCGCACCCTGCTGCCGAAGAGCAGCGACCTGGTCGTCGCGCAGCCGGCCTGGGGCCGGGTGGTGCTCGCCCTGCCGAACACTGACGAAGTCGGGGGACGGGTCGTGGTGCGGCGCCTCGGCAATCAGCTCGCCGCCGGCGGGGCGACACCGCCGCGGCTGCTCGGACCCGGCATCTACCCCCGCGACGGCGGTTCGGCCTGGCGGGTCCTCGAGCGGGCGCTCGACACCGCACCCGCAGGGTCGACTGCCGACCGCCCCGCCGCGGCTCACCAGCCGGGCCTCAGCACTACCGTCTCGCCGTGCTCACCGCTGGCCGTCGCCTAGCGGGAGCGATCACTGAGTCAGCAGACACGATCTCGACAAGGAGGGGAGCACAATGAGCGAGTTCAAGGTCCTCATCGCCGACGACAACCACGACGTCAGGGAGACGCTCCGCTATCGGCTCGCGCTCGAGGAGGGCTTCGACCTGTTCACCACCAGCAACGGTCTGGAGACCCTGGGCGCCATCCGGGCCAAGCGGCCGGACCTGGTGCTGCTCGACGTCATGATGCCGGGCGAGAACGGCTACCGCATCGCGCGCACGATCCGTGAGGACGAGAGCGCAGGCGTCTACTCGCAGCGCACCCAGATCATCCTGCTCACCGCCCGCGACCTCTCGTCGGATCCAGAGCGCGAAGCGCTCTTCATGGACTTCAGCGGCGCCGACGAGGTCGTCTACAAGCCCTACGACCTCGAGGACCTGGTGGCGCGGGTCCGCGCCGTGAGAGACGGGCGGCAGGTGACCTGAGCGAGGCGCGAGCTCGCAGACCCGAGGCTGGGCGCGACCCGAGCCCTGCCGGGGCCGCGGCCGAGAGGCGGAATCAGGCTGCGGCTCACCGCCACTCCGGAGAGTCAGGGGGGCGACGCGCTGCTGCGCCGTCCGAACACACGCCTGAGGGCCCGATCGTCGAGGCTCGCGGCGAGGGCGGCCGGCAGCTGCATCAGCTCCTCGAGAACCGCGTGCTCCCTCCCCGGCCCGCGTTTCCCACACCACCGCATCGGCACCTCCGTAGACGCGGAGCTCCAGGAAACCACAGCACTCGTGCTCGCGGCGCGCGAGGTCGAGAAGGCGGGACTCGAGTCGTCTGGTGGCTCGCGCCGCTCGTCGTCGTCTGCGAGCTGACGAGCGGCGAGGGAGAGGTCTGTGGCTTCCCCGGCGCCGCCCCTCCTGGCGTTGTCCGCCCACCTCCGCTGGCGCGACCCGGGCGGTGTCGAGGACGGTGACCGCGGGTGCGACCGCTGCCATGTCGGGGCACCGCGGGCGGCGGCGTCCACGTCGTGACGCCGCCGCGCCCGGACGCCCTCGTTCAGCTCGCCACCGGCTCCCCCACCCAGTCCGCGGTCTCGGCGCCCGCCGTCGCTGCCGCGCGGTGCGTCCGCGCCACCAGCACGTAGATCGACGGCACCACGAAGAGGGTGAAGGCGGTGCCGATGATCATGCCGGAGACCAGCATGATGCCGATCGAGTTGCGCGCCCCGGCGCCGGGGCCGCTGGCGAAGACCAGCGGCAGGTGGCCGACGACGGTGGCGGCGGTGGTCATCAGGATCGGGCGCAGCCGGGTGCCGGCGGCCTCGATGACCGCCTGCAGCTTGTCGAGCCCCTGCTCCTGGAGCTGGTTGGCGAACTCGACGATGAGGATGCCGTTCTTGGCGACCAGGCCGACCAGGGTGATCAGCCCCACCTGGCTGTAGATGTTGAGCGTGGTCAAGCCGAGGAACGAGAAGAGCAGCGAGCCCGACAGGGCCAGCGGCACCGAGCCGGCGAGGATGATGAACGGGATCGCGGAAGCTCTCGAACTGCGCCGCCAGCACGAGGTAGATGAGGAGCGCCGAGAGCAGGAAGGTGCCGAGGAACTTGCTCCCCTCGGTGCGGAGCTGCCGCGACTCGCCGGCGTAGTCGACGGTGAACCCCGGCGGCAGGATCCGCTTCGCCTCGTCCTCGAGCACGCGCAGGGCCTCGTCGAGCGGCACCCCGGGTGGGATCACGCCCTGGATGCGCACCGCGTTGAGCTGCTGGAAGCGCTTGAGCTCGCGCGGCTCGGTGCTGGTCGCGCAGGTGGCGAAGGTGGAGAGCGGCACCAGCCGTCCCTCGGGGCCGGTGACGTAGATGCTCTCGAGCTGGTCGGGGGCGAGCCGCTCGCTGCGCTTGACCTGCGGGATGACCTTGTAGCTGCGCCCCTGGATGCTGAAGCGGTTGACGTAGTTGCCGCCCATCAGCGTCGAGAGGTCACGGCCCGACCTGGCTCAGGTCGACGCCCAGCGAGCGCAGCTTGTCGCGGTCGAAGACGATCTCCGCCTGCGGCTGGTCGAACTTGAGGTCGGCGTCGGCGAACATGAAGCGGCCGCTGGCGAAGGCCTTCTCCACCAGCTGGTTGGCGAGCGCGAGGAGCTGCGCTGGCTCGGCGGTGGAGGCGATCACGAAGTCGACCGGGAAGTCACCGCCGCCGGGCAGCGGCGGCGGGATGAGCGGGATGATGCGCACGCCGGGGATCTGCGACAGCTTGGCGCCGGCCGCCAGCTGCAGCTGGCCGGAGGTCCGCCGGCGCTCGTCCCACGGCTTGGTCACCATGCCACCGAAGCCGCCAGTGGGGAAGGTGAGCTGGAAGGTGGCGGCGGTCTCCGGGAAGGAACGGAACACCTTCTCGATCCGGTCGGTGTACATCGTCGTCTGGTCGAGCGTCGAGTTGGCGTTGGCCTGCACGATGCCGAACACCACGCCCTGGTCCTCCTGCGGCGCCAGCTCGCGCTGCGAGAAGAGGTAGAACGGCACGATGAGCAGGATCACCATCACCCACAGGGTGAGCACCACCGGGCGATAGGCGAGCGTGCCGGTCAGCGTCCGCGTGTAGCGCTCGCGGATCGACTCGAAGCGGCGGTTGACGAAGCCCGCGAAGCCGCGCTCGGTGTCGCCGGCGCGTAGCAGCTTGGAGCCCATCATCGGCGACAGCGTCAGCGCCACGACGCCGGAGACGATGACCGCCCCGGCCAGGGTGAAGGCGAACTCGCGGAACAGCGAGCCGGTGAGGCCGCCCTGCAGGGCGAGCGGCGTGTAGACCGCCGCCAGCGTGATGGTCATGGCGATGATCGGGCCGACCAGCTCGCGCGCGGCGTGGATCGCCGCCTGCAGCGGCGTCTGACCGAGCGTGCAGGTGGCGCTCGACGTTCTCCACCATGACGATGGCGTCGTCGACCACCAGCCCCACCGAGAGCACGATGGCGAGCAGCGTCAGCAGGTTGATGGTGAAGCCGGCGGCCAGCATCAGGAAGGCGGCGCCGATGAGCGAGATCGGGATCGCCACCACCGGGATCACCACCGAGCGCGCCGAGCCGAGGAAGAGGAAGATCACGAGAACGACGATGAGCAGCGTCTCGCTGAGCGTCTTGAGCACCTCCTCGATGGCGCTGCGGATGTAGAGCGTCGAGTCGTAGGGGATGCCCGCCTTCATGCCGGCAGGGAGGCGGGCCTCGATCTCCGGCATCGCCTTGCGCACGCTGCCGATGACGTCGAGGGTGTTGGCGGTGGGCAGCACCCAGATGCCCATGAAGGTCGCCGCCTCGCCGTTGAAGCGCACCTCCTGGTCGTAGTTCTCGGCGCCGAGCACGACTTCGGCGACGTCGCCGAGGCGCACCACGCCGCCCTTGCCCTCCTTGACCACCAGCGGCGGAACTCCTCGGGGCTCTTGAGGTCGGTGTTGGCGATCAGGTTGACCGAGGTCATCGCGCCCTTGGTGTGGCCGACCGCGGAGAGGTAGTTGTTGGCCGCCAGCGCCCGCTGCACGTCCGAAGGCGAGATGCCGCGCGCCGCCATGCGGTCGGGCTTGAGCCAGATGCGCATGGCGAAGGTGCGGCCGCCGAGGATCTCCGCCCGCTGCACGCCGCTGATCGCCGACAGGCGGGGCTGCACGACGCGCGTCAGGTAGTCGGTGATCTGGTTCTGGTCGAGGTCGCGCGACGAGAAGCCGAGGTACATGGCGGCGAAGCGCTCGTCGGCCGTCTCCAGCTCGATGACCGGCGCCTCCGCCTCGGGCGGCAGGTCGTTGCGCACCTGCGCCACTTTGGCCTGGATCTGGGTGAGTGCCGCGTTGGTGTCGTAGTTGAGCTTCAGGTGGACGGTGATCGTCGACAGGCTCTGGGCGCTCGACGACTCGAGGTAGTCGATGCCGTCGGCGGCTGGCGATCACCCGCTCGAGCGGCGTGGTGATGAAGCCGCGCACCAGGTCGGCGTTGGCGCCGACGTAGGTGGTGCTCACCTTGACCACGGCGATGTCGCTGCGCGGGTACTGGCGCACCGACAGCGAGCGGATCGACTGGATGCCGGCGATGAGGATGACCAGGTTGACGACCACCGCCAGCACCGGGCGGCGGATGAAGAGGTCGGTCAGTCGCATTTAGCTGTCCTCCGGCTCGGGTGCCGGGTCGTTGGCGGGATGAACGCTGTTGTTGACCTGCACCGCGGCGCCCGGCCGCAGCTTGAAGACGCCGGAGGTGACCACCTCGTCGCCGGGATGGAGCCCGGCGAGGATGGCGACCTGGTCGCCGCGGGTGCCGCCGAGCTTGACGATCTGCTGGCGCACGCCGCGGTAGGTCTGGCCGCGTGGTCCCTTGACGTCGTCGACGACGTACACCGAGTCGCCGTAAGGCGCGTAGCTGATCGCCGTCGCCGGCAGGGTCAGCAGCGGTTGGCCGTCGCCGACCCGCACGTGCGCCTCGACGAACATGCCGGGGCGCAGCACGCCGCCGCCGTTGTCGAAGGTGGCCTGCACCTGCACGTTGCGCGTCTCGGGGTCGACCACCGAGTCGAAGGCGGTGATGCGGCCGCCGGGGGCGGTGCCCGCCAGCCCCTCGCCGGTGACGCGCACGGCGGCGCCCAGCCGCAGGCGGCTCGCCTGCCCCTGCGGTACCGAGAAGTCGACCTAGATGGGATCGAGCGCCTGCAGCGGCGCCACCGCGTCACCGGCGTTGAGATATTGCCCGAGGTGGACCTGGCGGAGCCCGAGGATTCCCGCGAAGGGCGCCCGGATGCGTCTTGCGGTCGATGGTGGCGTCGATCTCCGCCGCCTTGGCCGTGGCCTGCTCTGCCTCGGCGACGACGCGGTCGAGCTCCGCCTGGGAGACGACCCCCTTCTCGCGTAGCCAGCGCAAGCGCTCGAGGTTGACGTTCGCCAGCCGCTGCTCCGCCTGCGCGGCGGCGAGCTGCGCGCTCTCCTGCGAGGTGTCGAGCTGCACCAGCAGGTCGCCCCGGCGCACCCGCGCCCCCGAGTCGAAGGCGATGCCGCGATGACGCCCGGCAGATCGGCGCTGACCGTGACTCCCTGCACCGCGGCCACCGAGCCGATGGCGTCGAGGGTCGCCGGCCACGGCTGCTCCCGCGCGACGGTCGTCGTCACCGCCTCCGGAGGCGGCTGGAAGGACATCGACTGCGCGATCGCCGCGCGCACCTGGAAGAACTTGAACGAGCCGAGGACGGTGATGAACACCGCCATGGCACCGACCGTGAGCACCATCCGTTTTCCCATGACGACGCCTCCTCAGCGATTCCCGTGTTGCGGTGCGGTCGCACCGTTAGGTCCATTGGCTGCCTCTCCATTCGGCCCCTCCACGTCGACACCGCGCTCGGCGAGCAGGGAGCCGGTGGCGCGGGCCATCTCGGTCGCCGCCCGCCGGTAATCGGTCTGCGCGGCGATCTCGTCGAGGCGGGCGCTCGACAGGTCGTTCTGGCGGGTGAGCACCAGGAAGTTGGTGGACATGCCCGGCAGCGTAGCGGTCGCGCTCGGCCGAGAGCTGCACCTCGGCCGCCTCGCGCGCCGCGCGCGCCGACTCGATGCGCTGTCCTGCCGTGTCGAGCGCCGCCGCCGCGTCGAGCACCTCGGTGCGCACCTGCTTGCGGGCGCGGGCGAGGTCGGCCTCCGCCTGGCGCTCGGTGCTGCGTGCGCTCGGCGGCTCCGGCACGGGCGGCGCGGTTGCCGAGCGGCACCGCCAGCACCAGCCCCACCCGCTTGTCGTCGAGGTCGCCGTCGCGCAGCAAGTCGAGAGAGTGCTCCAGTCGCCGCGCAGGCGGGGCGCCGGGATCGCGGCGGCATCGGCCGTGCCGGCGAGCCCATAGCGGTCGTACGAGAGGATGGCGTCGAGCGCCGGCCGCACGGCGTCGAGGGCCAGCGCGGTCTCGGCACGGCGCCGCTCGAGGGTGGCGGCCGCGCCGGCGCAGCTCGGGCCGCGAGGCGAGGGCCGCGTCATGGCGGCGGCGACGTCGACCGGGGCGACGGCAGGCGCGCCGTCCTGCGCCGGCGCCAGCTCGTCGTTCCACAACGTCGCGTCGTCGTCGCCGAGCGATGAGGAGCTTCAGCGCGTTCTCGGCGCGCGCCGCCGCCTCGTGGGCGGCGAGCAGCTCGCCGCGGCGCCGCTCGAGCTCGGCCCGCGGCTGGGCGGTCTCGGTCTCGGGCGACGCGCCGCTGTCGATGCGGATCGGTCTCGTCGAGTTGCTCCTCGGCCAGCCGCACCGCCTCCTCGCGCACTCCCACCTCCCGGCGCGCGGCGACCAGCGTCCAGTAGACGCGTCTCGACGTCGGCCACCGTGTCGCTGAGCTGTCGCTGGAGACAAGCCGCCGGCGCGGAGCGATCGGCGGCGGCGACGCGGATGGCGAATCGGGCGGCGTCGACCGCGCGGTCGCGCAGCAGCGGCTGCCGCAGCTCCACTCCCACCGCCGTGGCGTAGGAGGGCGACAGCAGGCCGAAGATGCCGTTGGTGGTGCGCCGCTCCGCGGAGCTGCGCAGCGTCACGCTGCCACCGGTGGGCAGGAGCTGGCGGAGGTCGGCGGTCGCCAGGCTCGACTCGCTCGTCGGCGCCAGCCGCCCCGGCGGGGCGCCCGCAAAGGACGAGGTGATCGGCAGCGTGCTGCGCCGCCAGTCGCCGCTCACCTCGAGCAGTGGATCGTAGGCGCCGTGGGCGCCCCCCACCGCCGCCTCGGCGGCCCGCACCGACTCGCGCTCGACGACGATGCCGTCGTTGTGCGCGAGGGCGAGCGCGATCGCCTCCTGTAAGCGCAACGGGCGCTCGGCGGCTCGTGCGTCGTCGCTGGCGCCCACTGCCAGCGCGACGAGGGTCAACAAGGCAAGGCTCCGCATCACTGCTCTCATCGGCAACCCCAGTCGTGAAGATCCGTTTTCTGTAGCCGCGCGTCGATCGCCGCCGTGAAGCGGTCGACCGCCTGCGGATCGATGGCGGCGAGCGCGCGACGCTCGCACTCGTTGAGCTCGACACCCTCGGCGCCCGCCGTGGCGAGCGCCGCCGCCGGGTCGGCGGCGAACTGACGGCGAAACGCCTCGTCGGTGACCAGCCTGCCGATCACCCTCTCGACGTTGCGTTGGCTCATGACTCTCGGCTCCATGCCTATTCGTCGAACGACCTGCCGCAGTTTCGACAGCGAACGCGGCGTGCTCGGCCCTAGGTCAAGGGATGTGCCAGCCGCGGCGCCTCGTGGCTGGTGCCGGCAAGTCTCTGGGCGGAAGCGAGTTGCGGTGTGGCGCCGGATGCTCGACGGGGCGCCGGCGGCGGCGTCGACTGGCGGCTTTCCCGCAAGGTGTCGGTATTCCGTCACCTGTCGTGCAGCCGCGGCCACGCCGCCATCCGGGCAATCGCCGGCGCGTCAGCGGCTTGCGCGGAGGCCCAAGACTTGGCCCGCGGCGTGGAAATCCCCGGGGCGGGAGGAATTGGAACCGATGAGAGCGATCACTCCCCTGCACCCCTGGCTCCTCGCCGCCCTGGCACTCGCAGCAATGGCTCCCGTCGCTGCCCAGGAGCTGCGGCTCAGCACCGAGAACGACCTCTTCGGCAACAGCACCACCAAGGACGACCTCTACACGTTCGCCGTGGCGCTCTCGGTCGAGCGCGGCCCCTACACCGTCCCCTTTCGCGAGAACGCCTTCACCGATCGCCGCGCCGGTGTGCGCTTCGACGAGAGCCACCGGACGCCCACCTCGCGACTGCCTCCGACCCGGCCCTGGCGCGCCGGCTGGTCGCCCGCGGTCCGCTGGCGCGGGTCAGCTTGCTGCTGCGGGAGCGACTGAATCCTCTCCTGGACCTTCAACGACTATGGTGACGAGCGCGAGCACCTCACGGTGGGCTACCGCATCGGCGCTGGCGGCACCCGCCGCCGCCGGTAGCCCGCAGGCGCGCGGCGGCTACCCCCCACGGCGCCTTTCGCCGTCACGCCCGCTGTCGGGCAGCGGCCGCGGCGATGGGGGATGCGGCGCTAGCGCAGCCCGTACTTCTCGAGCCGCGAGTAGAGCTGCGCGCGGGTCAGCCCGAGCAGGCGGGCCGCCTTCGACTTGTTGCCCCGCGTCTGCGCGAGCGCCCTCTCCACGTAGGTCGCGCTCGACGCGTCGAGGTCGACGCCGCCCGGGTGGCAGGGGCGTCGCCGGCGGCGCCGCCGTGGCCGTTGCCCGCCGCCGCCCGCGCCGCCTCCGGCCGGCTCGACCGCTGCCGGCAGGTGGTCGCGGGTGATGAGGCCGCCGTCGCAGAGCAGGATGGCGCGCTCGATGGCGTTGCGCAGCTCGCGCACGTTGCCCGGCCAGGGGTAGGCGAGCAGCCACTCGCGCGCGTCGCGCGAGATGCCGGCGGCGGGACGGCCCATGGTCCGGTCCCCAGCTCGTCGAGGAACGAGCTCGGCCAGCAGCAGCGATGTCCTCGCGGCGCTCGCGCAGCGGCGGCACGGGATCTCGAAGACGTTGAGCCGGTAGTAGAGGTCCTCGCGGAACGTCGCCGCGCGCGATCGCCGCCTGCCAGGTCGCGGTTGGTGGCGGCGATCACCCGCACGTCGGCGCGCAGGGTGCGGGTGCCGCCGACCCGCTGGAACTCCCGCTCCTGCAGCACGCGCAGCAGCTTGGCCTGCAGCAGCGGGCTCATCTCGCCGATCTCGTCGAGGAAGAGGGTGCCGCCGGCGGCCTGCTCGAAGCGGCCGACCTTGGTGGCGACGGCGCCGGTGAAGGCGCCCTTCTCGTGGCCGAACAGCTCCGACTCGAGCAGCTGCTCGGGCAGCGCCGCGCAGTTGACGGCGACGAAGGGCTTGCCCGCCCGTGGCGAGCCCTGGTGCAGGAGGTGCGCGACCACCTCCTTGCCGGTTCCCGACTCGCCGGTGATCAGCACCGTCGTCTCGGCCG
This sequence comes from Thermoanaerobaculia bacterium, assembly GCA_963837455.1. GTDB lineage: Bacteria > Acidobacteriota > Thermoanaerobaculia > Multivoradales > JAIOJS01 > DASYQD01. The sequence goes on from CAWINM010000006.1 coordinate 117,299, forward strand.
AGGCGCACGCGTCCGACCTGCTGCAGCACGTCGCGCCACGACGGCGAGACGCCGACGACGCGGCCGCGGCCGCGGGCCTCCAGCTCGCTGGCCAGCCGCTCGACGGTCGCCTCCAGGCGCTCGGCGCGCTCGCGCGCCTCGGCGGCGGTGCGCGCTTCCTCGGCCAGCCGTTGGTGGGAGAGCATGAGGCTGACGCGATCGGCGAGACGGCTCGCGATGTCGACATCCTCGTCGCCGAACGTGCGCCGGCTCGCGGTGGAGGAAGCTGAGCGTGCCGCGCACCTCGCCGGCACAGCGACACCGGCACGCGCAGCCAGGAGCGCATGCCCGGCGGACAGCAGCAGCCGGTTGCGCTCGGTGGCCGGCGGGATCTCGGCCTGGAAGTGTCGTCGCACGATGTCGAAGTCGAGGAGCCGGTCGCCGGACTCCTCGGCGGTGAGGGCGACGGCTCGCTCGGGCGCCGGGCCGTCGGGCTCGCCGGCGAAGGCGACCACCCGGAAGGTGCGTGCCGCCACGTCGAGCTCGGTGAGGACCAGCACGTCGTGGGCCAGCACCGATTGCGCCGCCGCCGAGAGGCGGGTCGAAGACCTCGCGCACGTCGAGCGACTCGGCCAGCGTGCCGAGCAGCGACTCCAGCTGGTCGAGGCGCACGGCGGCGGCGGCGTTCGAGGTCCCAGATGCGCCAGTGCTCGACCGCCGAGCCGAGCAAGGCAGCGATCGGGCGCAGCACCTCCTCGTGGTCGCTGCCGAAGGCGTGCGGCGCGAACGAGCTCACCGCCACCCCGCCGCGGAAGTCCTCACCGCGGTGGAAGGGCTCCCACAGCATCGAGCGCACCCCCTTGCCGATGAGACGGCGATCGTTGGGGAAGCTAGGGTCGAGCTCGAGGAGGGCGTCGTCGACGCGGCCGATCGACGCCGGCCGTGGCCGCGCCCGCGGCGACCAGTCCGCGAGCGGCGTCGGCGGCGAGCATCGTGCAGCGGCAGAGCCCTGCCGGGTCGGTGGCCTCGCCGCGCCCGCGCGGCATGGTGGCGGCGTGCAGCACCGCCCAGTGCTCGTCGAGGATGCGCACCACCCCCATCGAGTCGAGCGGGATCAGGCGCGCGGACGGCGAGCGCCACCCGCTCGATCACGTCCTGCAGCTGCAGGGTCTCGGCGGCGGTCTCGGCGATCTCGGCGAGGACGGCGGCGAGGGATGCCTGGTCGAGGGGAAGATGCGGCGCCTCGCCCTGGGAGAGGAGCGCTTCCATCCACGCGAGCGTAGCACTCGCGTGCGACGCCGCCGTGACAGGCGGGCCGGAGGGCCCGGGGAGGGTGCCCGGCGGAGCCGCCGCGGCACGACGAGCACTACCGGCGCGCACGCTGGGGAGCGGCTCGAGCCCGGGCGAGGCGTCCCTTCGGCGGCGCGCGCCCCTACCCGGCTCCTACCGCGCGTGCGGATGGCTCCACCACAGCGCGCTCCACACGATCCATCCACTGCGAGCGCTTGGTGACCAGATCTTGCCGGGCCTGTACCGCTCTACTGGGAAGACGTTTAGCTTCAGTGCCGGCCTCGCTCCCGGCTGGATCGCCTCGCGCCAGGTGACCCTGGTAGAGGCCGGGATGCCAACCTAATGTCGCCACGCCGCGGGCGCTAGTCCTCCAGCCGCGGCAGGGTGGCGAGCACGTCGGCCGCCCGCGGCCGAGCCCGTACCGGCTCGTCCCGGCGAATGGTGCCGTCGCGGAACACCAGCACGCGCCTCGCGAACTGGGCGATGTCGTGCTCGTGGGTGACCAGCACGATGGTAAGACCCTGCTCGTTGAGCTGCTGGAACACCTCGATGATCTCGACCGACGTCCGGCTGTCGAGGTTGCCGGTGGGCTCGTCGGCGAGCAGGACCGCCGGCCGGTTGACCAGGGCACGGGCGATCGCCACCCGCTGCTGCTGACCGCCCGAGAGCTGCGACGGAAAGTGGCTCGCGCGCTCGCCGAGGCCGACCAGCGCCAGCGCGTCGCGCGCCCGCTGCGCTCTCTCCTTCTTGCCGATCGGCGAGTAGAGCGTCGGCAGCTGCGTGTTCTCGAGCGCGGTCGTGCGCGGCAGCAGGTTGAAGCCCTGGAAGACGAAGCCGAGCTGCCGGTTGCGGATGGCGGCGAGCTGGCGCTTGTCGAGCCCCGAGACGTCGGTGCCGGCGAGCAGGTAGCGCCCGGAGGTCGGCTTGTCGAGACAGCCCAGGATGTTCATGAAGGTCGACTTGCCGCTGCCGCTGGCCCCCATGATGGCGACGAATCCGCCCGCCTCGACGTCGACGCTGACGCCGCGGAGGGCATGCACCCGCGTCTCGCCGAGGTGGTAGTACTTGTGGATCTCCTCGGTGCGCAGGATGGCGTCGCCGGCGGCGGCGATCAACGCCGGATCCCCGCGCCTGGCGGCTGCGACTTGCCGCTGAGGACGCTGGTCACCAGCTCGTCGCCGGGAGCGACCGTCCCGGCCAGGACGCGCACCAGCTCGGTGTAGGTGTGGTCGGTGATCCCCAGCGCGACCTGCACCGGCTCCGGGCTGCCGTCCGGGCCGAGCCTCCACACCACCGCGAGCTCGGGGCGACCGCTGCGCCGCGCCCCCACGGCTGCCGCGGGCCCCCGTCGCCGCCGTCGCCCCCGCCGACCTCGATGCCGTACTTGGCGTAGAGCGCGCGCACCCTCTCCGGCGGCAGCGGCGGCTTGAACCTGAGGGCCGCGTTGGGCACCTTGACCACGTCCCGCGCGGTCGCCACCGGCAGCGTCACGTAGGCCGTCATCCCCGGGAAGAGCCTGAGGTCGGAGTTGGTCGAGCTCGACGATGGCGTCGTAGGTGACGACGTTCTGCAGGGTCGTCGGGTTCATGCGGATCTGGCTGACGGTGCCCGTGAACTGATCCCGGGGGTAGGCGTCGACCTTGAAGCTCGCCGGCTGCCCGACGCGGATGCGGCCGACGTCCGACTCGTCGACCTTGGCGTAGACCTGCATCTTGGTGAGGTCTTGGGCGATGGTGAAGATGGTGGGCGCCTGCAGCGACGCTGCCACCGTCTGTCCGATGTCGACGTTGCGGGCGACGACGACGCCGTCGATCGGCGAGCGGATGACGGTGTAGTCGAGGTTGGTCTGCGCCACCCTCACCGCGGCGGCCTTCTGCTCCACCTGCGCCGACGCCTGGGTGACGGCGGCCGCCGCCGCCGAGACCGACGCCCGCGCCGACTCGTAGTTGGCCTTGGCGAGGTCGAGGGCCTGCTGCGTGCCGACCCCGCTCGCCGCCAGAACCTGGGCGCGGTCGTACTCGGCCTTCGTCTGCTCCGCGCCGACCTGCGCCTTGGTGAGGTTGGAGCGCGCCACGATCACGCTGGCGCGGGCGTTGGCGAGGTCGGCCGCGGCTTGCGCCAGGCTCCCCTCGAAGAGCTTGGGGTCGATGACGCGCGATCACCTCGCCCCTTGTGCACCCGCGAGTTGAAATCGGCGTCGAGGCGGGCGATGGTGCCGGAGACCTGCGAGCCGACCTGGACGGTGATCACCGCGTTGACGGTGCCGGTGGCGTCGACGGTGTCGCGAATCTCGCCCCGCAGGACCTTCGCCGTCACGTACTCGGTCTTGTCGGGGTGGTGCAAGAACGCCGCCGAGAGCAACCCGGCGACGAGCACCAGCGCGACGATCCCAGCAGCCAGCGCCGGCGAATCGAGCCGCCCGCGGGCGCCGGCTCACTCATAGCGCAGGGCCTCGATGGGATCGAGCCGCGACGCCTTGCGTGCCGGGTAGTAGCCGAAGAACACGCCCACCGCCACCGAGAAGAGAGCGGCGAGGAGCGACCGCCTGCGCGCGACATCGGCATCGGCCAGCCCAGCCCGCGGCCGACGAAGAACGAGGCGACGATGCCCGACCACCACGCCGGCGGCGCCGCCGACCAGGCTGAGCATCACCGACTCGCCGAGGAACTGGAGCTGGATCGCCTCCTCGGTGGCTCCGACCGACACGCGCACGCCGATCTCGCGCGTGCGCTCGGTGACCGAGACCAGCATCACGTTCATGATGCCGATCCCGCCGACCAGGAGCGAGATCGAGGCGATGGCGACGAGCAGCAGGGTGAGCGTCCGGCTGGCCTCGAGCTGCGCCTGGATGATGTCCTCGGGGTTGCGGATGTTGAAGTCGTCGTCCTCTTCGGGGCGCAGGTGGTGGCGGTCGCGCAGCAGGCCGGCGGCCTGCTGGCCTGCCGGCTTCACGACGCCTCGGGGGACACGGCGGAGCAGAGGATGTCGTCGAGCCAGGTGACACCCTTGATCTTCTTCTGCACCGTCGTGTAAGGCATGAGGATGGTGTCGTCCTGATCCTGACCCGAGACCGAGAGCCCCTTGGGCAGCAGCGTCGCCACCACCCTGCACGGCATGTCGTGCAGGCGCGGATACCTTGCCGAGCGGGTCCTCGACGCCGAAGAGCTGATCGCGCACCGTGCGGCCGATGGCGCAGACGTCCGCGGCGCGGTCGACGTCGTCCGGGGTGAAGGCGGCTCCCTGGTCGATCCGCCCAGCGCTTGATGTCGAAGTACTCCGGCGAGACGCCGCGGTAGCCGGTGAACCAGTTCTGGTTGCCGTAGACGACCTGCATCGAGCCGTCGACGTTGGGCGACACGCTCTTGATCATCGGCACCTGGCCCTTGATCGGCGACGGCGTCGGCGAGGGTCAGCGTGTTGGTGCCGTGGTTGCCGGTGCGCACGCCGTTGACGGCGCGGCCGCCGGCCTCGATCCACACGAAGTTGTCGCCGAGGGCGTTGAGCTGCTGCTCGACGCGCTCCTGCCCGGCCTGACCGATGGCGACGACGCAGATGACGGCGGCGATCCCGATGGTGATGCCGAGAACTGTCAGCGAGCTGCGCAGCTTGTTGCGAAGGAGGGACCAGGCCGCCGATCCCAGCAAGGCCGAGGAATCCATCACACCTCCAGCAGCACGGATTATGGTCCCTCGCGGAGGCCGGGACAATTTCGCGGCGCCGACGGCCGCCGAGCACGTAGCCACCCGCTCGCCAACGCCCTGACGCCGCTCGCCGCCGAGGGGCCCCGGACATACCGCCACCACGCCACGGTGGTGTAGCGTCGGCGACCGGGCGAGGACCGCCGACGCCGGCAGCAAAGGGAGTCATGCCAGGCCGCATCCGCCCAGCCATCGCCCCCCTGCTCGCCACGGCGCTGCTCGTCTGCGTCGCACCCCCGGCACCGGCGGTCTCGGACACCACTGCCGGCGCGGCATCGCCGGCCGGAAGCCTGGTCGGGCTCGACCTCGCGAGCGCGCTCGCCCGCTTGCAGGAGAGCGGGTTGCTGGTGGTCTACACCTCGGAGCTGGTGCACCCGGAGATGCGGGTGGAGAGCGAGCCCAGCGATGCGAGCCCCGTCGTGGCGCTGCAGCAGCTGCTGGCGCCACATGGCCTGAGGGCGGTGGCCAGCGCGGGCGGTGTCTGGGTCGTCGTGCGGGCGGCGCCACCGCCGGCGAGCGCAGACCAGCCCCGACCCGAGACGTCGCGGGCGCGCAGCAACCCGCACCCGACCCCGTCGCCACCCGTCTTGCGGGAGGAGATCGTCGTCCGCGCCGATGGCGAGCCAGGGGAGCGATCGGCCGGCCACGCCCTGGCGCTGCTCGACCAGCACGCGCTCGCCAGCGTTCCCGCGTTCGGCAATGACCCCGTGCGCACGGTCAGCCTCCTGCCCGGCGTCACCGGCGACGACCTCTCGGTGCGCCTCAGCATCCACGGCGGACGCCCCGATCAGGTGGGCGTCCTGCTCGACGGTCAGGAGCTGTACGACCCCTATCACCTCAAGGACTACCACGACGGCCTGAGCCTCGTGCCCGGGCTCAGCCTCGGCCACGCCGCCCTGCACGCCGGCGGAATGCCGGCGAGCTACGGCGACCGCCTCTCGGGAGTCCTCGATCTCCAGAGCGCCAGCCCGAGCAGCGGTCACCAGGTGGCCCAAGCGAGCTCCTTCGACGCCTCGCTGGCAGCCGCCGGCACGTCGACGGCAGCAGCGGTGAGCTGGCTGGTGACCGGCCGTCGCGGATCGCCGCCGCTGCCGACCGAGCCGGTGGGGGACCGCGACCCGAGCTACTGGGACGTCTTCGCGAAGCTCGACGCCGAGCCCGGCGCCTCGGCCGGCAGCCTGCGCGCGCATGGCCTGGTCAGCGGCGAGGCGCTGGACCTGCGGCCGCAGGACCACGACGACAGCCTCATCGCGCTGCGCTCCCGCTACGCCAGCCGGTACTGGTGGCTGTCGCACCAGCGCGGCGTCGGCGATCGAATGCTGGTCGAGACGAGGCTCTCGGTAGCGCAGATGGCGCGCGATCGCGGTGGTGCCGCAGCCGCCCAGGAGGGTGGCAGCTCGCTGCGCGACCGCCGCAGCTTCCGGGCCCTCGCGGGAGAGCAGACCTGGTCGCTGCAGGCGAGCGCCGCCCAGCTCTGGAGCGGCGGCTGGCAGGCGCGCCGCTACGACGGCAGCTTCGACTACGCCCTCGGCCGCCCACAACCTGGCTTCACCGTCCTGACGCCGCTTCCCGGGGGCGCCGTCGGTGACCGCCGGTTCACCGGCGCGCTCGCCGCCCGTCATCTCGCCTCCTGGACGAGCGACACGACGTCGTTCGGCGGCGCGACGTTCGTCGCCGGCCTCCGCTACGACCGCGACGACGAGACCGGAGCGCCCCTCTGGAGCCCACGGCTCGAGGGCGTGCTGTCGCTCGGCGAGCGCGGCGTCGTGCGTGGCTCGTGGGGTCGCTACTCCCAGAGCCAGAGGCCCTACGAGCTGCAGGTGGAGGACGGCGAGACCCGACTGTCGCCGGCCGAGCGCTCCAGCCAGTGGGATCTGCAGTATCAGGGCGAGCTGCGGCGGGGCGTGTCCCTGGGCATCGGGCTGTTCCGCCAGCGCGTGGGCGCGCCGCGGGTCCGCTACGAGAACCTGCTCGATCCACTCGGGGTCTTCCCCGAAGCGCGACCCGATCGCGTGCAGGTGGCCGCCACGGCGGGCAGGGCCGAGGCGCTGCAGCTGTCGCTGCGCGGCCGCGGCCGGCGGCTCGACTGGTGGGTCGCCTACAACCTGGCGCGCGCCGAGGACCGGCTCGACGGCAGGTGGGTGCCGCGAGCGTTCGATCAGCGTCACAGCGTGCTCGCCGACCTCGACCTGCACCCCACGGCGCCCTGGGATCTCAACTTCGCCTGGCGCTACCACTCCGGATGGCCCATCACCCCGGTGGCGGCCATCGAGGGGTCCGCCGGCGGCGCCCCAGGTGCCGCCGGCCCGCCCGTCCTGATCCTGGGGCCGCTCGCCAGCGACCGCGACCCGGCCTACCACCGCCTGGACGTCCGGCTGAGCCGGCGCTGGAACGTCGCGGCGAGCGAGCTGACGCTCTTCGCCGAGGTGCAGAATGCCTACCGCCGGGGCAACGCGGCCGGTCTCGACGTCGAGCTCGACCCGGCGACCGGCGACATCGTGCTGCGCCAGCAGCACTGGCCGTCCCTGGTGCCGATCGTCGGCGCCATCTGGAGACACTGACGCCGCCGCAGCCACGGCCCTCAGGGCGCCCCGGCGCGGTAGACCATCAACGTCCCCTCGCGCAGCTCACCCTCGCCCGCGACCTCCAGCCGCGGATCGCGGGGGATCGCGACTCGGCCGCCACGCACCCGGACGCAGAGGAGGTCGGCGGGCTCGCCGGCGGGGCGCCCCTGCGTCGGCGGCGAGCCAGCGCCCGCTGCTCGACGACGCGCTGCACCGCCAGGCGGATCGCGATGAGATCCTCCTCCGGCAGCGGCGGGCAGCGCCCGGCGCGGGCGATCATCGCTCCCGGGTCGTCGCCGGGGTCCACGTCACCGCCTCGAGGATCCCTGCCACCCGCCAGCATGCACTCGACCAGGGCGAGGGCCGCGGGCAGGTGACAGCTCACACGATTCGGTCGCTCGGCTCACACACTGAGGGTAGATGCCGGCGCCGGCCGAATCCTTCGCCGCTCGCGCGACGAAGCCCGAGGATGGCCGGGAGCGAAGGTTCTCGCTCGCTGCAGCATCCAACCCCCGTCACGCCCCACGTCGCGGGGACATGAGGGTTGCGGTCAATCGACGCCGACGGCCGCCCGGATCGTGCTGGTGAACGCCGGAGCCGAGCGAGGAGCCCACCATTGGCTGCACACAGCACCGACCACCCGGCCATTCCCCCTGTGGCGCGCGAAGGCTGCCGTGAGGGTGCCATCGAGTCGGCAGTGGCGCTGAGGTCGAGACCCGCGGTCGTCGTGCTCGCCGCCTTCCTGTTCCTGTGGAACCTCGGCGGGTACGACCTGTGGGCCCCGGACGAGCCCTACTTCGGGGAGGGCGCCCGCGAGATGGTCGCCGACGGGCACTGGACGGTGCCCTACGTCGGCGGGCAGGTGAGCACCGACAAGCCTCCGCTCTTCTTCTGGGCGATCGCCCTGGCCTCGCTGCCGGGCGGGCACGTCACCTCCTGGACGGCACGGCTGCCCTCGGCGCTGGCCGCGCTCCTGGCGCTCTTGCTGACCATGGGCCTCGCGCGCACGTGGTGGGGGGAGCGCGAGGCCGTGCTCGCCGGGCTCCTGCTCACCACGACGCTGCTGTTCTGGCGACAGGCTCGATCCTCCCAGATCGACGCCCTGCTCTGCGCCCTCGTCCTGGCCGCGCTCACCGCCTTCGAGCGCTGGGACGCTGGCGCCTGGCCGGGGCGAGCGGCGGGCGCCTGCTTCTGGCTCGCCGCCGCCCTGGCGACGCTCGCCAAGGGACCGGTTGGGCTGCTCATCCCGCTAGGCATCGCCCTCTCGACGCTGGCCGTCGAGCGCCGGCTGGGACGCTGGCGCGAGCTCGCCCCGTGGCTGGGACCCCTGCTGTTCGCGCTCCCGGTCGGAGCGTGGGCCTGGGCGTCGTCGTTCGACCCCAGCGGCTACTCGGTCGGGAGCGCGCTCCGCCGCCACTTCCTCGAGCGCACCCTTCATGGCATGCACCACCGCCATCCGCCCTGGTACTACCTGGGAACCCTGCCGGTGGGGCTGCTTCCCTGGACGGGGCTCGCCATCGCCGGCTTGTTGCTCGCCTGGAGAGCCCGCCGCCAGCGCCGCGAGCTCTGGCTCCTCCTGGTGTGGTCGTTGGGCATGCTGGGGGCCTTCTCGCTGGCGACAGAGAAGCGAGATCTCTACCTGCTGCCGGCCGTTCCCGCCTTCGCTCTCCTCGCCGCCTTTGCGCTGGCGGCACTGCTCGGATGGGTGACGGTGGAGGCGCCGTTGCCCGACCGGCGCTGGGCCACCTGGTCCGTGGGGCTGGCTGGCGGCGTGCTCGCGGCGACGGGACTGGGGCTGCCCTTCGTCGTCCGCCGCCCGGTCGCCGGGCTCGACCTGCGGGCGGCGGGCTTCATGCTCGCGGGAGCGTTGCTCGTCGGGGGGGCGGCCGTGCTGCTCGCGCTCGGCCGGCGTGGCCTGCACGCCGGCGTGCTGGCGTTGTCGTTCGCCTTCGTCGCCACCTGCCTGCTCGCGCAGACCGCGCTGCTTCCCGCCCTCGACCCGATCAAGTCGGTGCGCCCGCTCGCCGCCACGCTGCGCAGCGCCACCCGGGAGTACCGGCAAGCGGGCCTGCCGATCTACGCCTACGACCTCGGAAACGTGCCCCGCGCGCTGGCGTTCTACTCCGACGGCGTCTATCTGCGGGAGCTCGACGGGCCCGCCGACCTGCTGCGGGCGCTCAGCGGTCCGCCACCTGTCTATGCGGTGCTGAGCGGCCGCGCGCTGGCCGGCCTGCCGCCTCCTCTACGGGGCCGCTGCCGGAGGGTGGCGGCAAGCCAGATGTCGCGGCTCGAGGTCGTGCTCGTCGCGGTGCTCACCGGCGAGGGGTCGCCCAGGCTGCAGGCTCGGCCGGCGCCCCTACCGGCTGCCCCCGCAGCCACGCCAGCCACTCGTTGAGCACGAGCAACGCCCAGAGCGGCCGCCCGAAGTCGGCGCGGCGCTCGCGGTGCTCGTCGAGCAACGCCAACGGGACCCGGGAGTCGATGCCGGCATCGGCGAGCAGGTCCCCTTCGAAGCGCTGGCGCGCCCAGGAGAAGAGCGGTCCGCGAAGCCAGCGCGCGAGCGGCACCGAGAGGCCGCGCTTGCGCCGGTCGACGACCTCGCGAGGCAGGTAGCGGCGGGCCAGCCGCTTGAGCAGCACCTTGGTCCCGAGGCCGCGGACACGGTCCTCGGGAGCCAGCGTCGTGGCCACCTCGAGCACCTCGCGGTCGAGAAAGGGAGCCCGCAGCTCGAGCGCGAAGGCCATTCCCGCTCGATCGGCCTTCGTCAGGAGCCCTTCCGCGAGGGAGGTCTCGAAGTCGAACAGCTGCAGCCGATCGAGCAAGTGCGCCCCTTCGTACGCCGGCACCGCGGGCGGCGGCTGCACTCCCAGCCGCAAGAGCAGGGCATCGGGCAGGGTCGCCGTCCAGGCGACGTGACGCGCCAGGGCCTCCTCCCCTGCGTGCTCGGTGAATCGCCGGAGCAGGAAGCTCAAGGGCACCTTGCGCTCGCTCGGCGGCCAGGCCGCCAAGACGCGGCGGCAGACCGCTCGCACGCCGGCCGGCAGGCGCTCGTAGCGCTCGGCGAGAAGGGCCCCCGGGTAGGTCGGATACCCCCCGAACAGCTCGTCGGCTCCCTCGCCGACGAGCACCATGGGAACGTCCTTCGCGGCGCGCCGCGCCAGCATGCTGGTGGGTACCCAGGCGGGGTCGGCAAGCGGCTCGCCCACCGCCGCGAGCAGCACCGGCAGCTCGCGCGCGAGATCGTCGGGCTCGATCCACACCGCGGCGCTGTCGAGCCCGAGCAGGGCCGCCACCTGGTTTGCGGAGGAGCCCTCGTCGAACGAGCTCTCGGCAAAGCGCAGGGTGTAGGCGCGCAGGCGGTGCCGGGGCCGGACCCGGCGCGCCACCGCCGCCACCAGCGCCGAGTCCATGCCACCGCTGAGAAAGACACCGTAGTCGACGTCGACGTCACTCTGTCGCGTCACGGCGTGGTGCAGCGCAGCGTCGAGGGCGCCGAGGTCCGCCGTTTTCCCGGCGCCGGCGACGATGCTCCAGCGCCAGTAGCGTCGATGGCGGACGCCTCGCTCGTCGATGGTGACCACCTCGCCCGGGCCTATCTTTCGCAGCTCGCGAAACGGGGTGCCCGGAGAGAGGAAGACACCGCGCGCCAGGTAGCCCGCCAGCGCCTCTCGATCGACCGTCAACGGCTGCGCCGCCGCCACCAGGGCGGCGACCTCGGTGGCAAACGTGAGCTCACCCGCTCGTCGAGCGAAGAAGAGGGGGTGCTCGCCGGCGCGATCGCGCGCCAGCAGCAGCGTCTGCGTGCGGGGATCCCAGACCGCGAGTGCGAAGGCGCCGGCCAGGCGCTCCACGAAGGCATCGCCCAGCTCCGCGTACAGGGCGGGAATCACCGCGACGTCGGTGCCGGCAGCGGGGCTGTGGCCGCGTTGCTTCAGCCAGTCGCGCAGCTCGCGGTGGTTGTCGATCTCTCCGTTGCACACCGCCATCACGCCCGAGGCATCGTCGACGATCGGCTGGCGCCCCTCCTCGCCGAGCCCTCGGATGGCAAGCCTGGTGGCGCCGAGCAGGGCCGTGCCGTCTGCCCGGGTGCCGCAGGTGTCTGGACCGCGGTGCGCCAACGCCCATAGCATCGCCCGCACCCGCTGCTCGCGGCTGGCGCTTGCCACCGACCCCCATCCGACCACACCGCAAATGCCGCACATCGTTCGTCGCGTCCGTGCCGGGCACGCGCGCACGGTTGGATGCACGGAGCCTCGATTTCCTTCGCAGCCCCGATCGCAGCCGGTCGCATGTTGCCTCGCACGCTGGGGCGGCGAAGCCGGATCCTGGCACCCGGCATCGCCGCCCTCCTCAGCGCAGCACAGTATGGTCGAGAATGGGGGCGCCCTGCGCAGACATCCGAGCCAGCGCGACGACGGTGCCGGGGCAAACAGCCCGGCTCCCTCGTCAACCAGAGGAGGAACCGTGAAGCGTGACCTTCCCGCCGCCGCGACGGCCGCCGCCGACACCATCGACCCCTTCGCCCGCAACATCGCTCGCCTGGCGTACCTGGTCGCCCTCGTCGGGCCCTTCTCCAGCATCCCGCAGATCGTCGAGATCTGGTTCGTCGACAAGAGCGCGGTGGGGGTCTCGTTCCTCACCTGGAGCCTGTTCTTCCTGGTGTCGGTGGTCTGGTTCCTCTACGGCTGGAGCCGCCGCGACCGGCCGTTGATCATCTCCAACGGCCTGTGGATGCTCGGCGAGGCCGTCATCATGATCGGTGCCCTGCGCTTCGAGGGAGGGGACTTCCTGTGAGGGCACGGCGCCTCGTCGCGACGATCGTGCTGGTGCTCGCCGCGCCGGCCGCCGGCGCCGCCGCCGACCTCGACCAGTGCTCCGCGGCGCGGCCCGCGCCGCTGCTGCCGACCGACCGCGGGCTGTGCAGCCGTCTGGCCGCTGCCGTCCGCCACCCCTCGGCCTTGCCGCTCGATCGCTACGAGGCGGTGCTCGGCGACTTCCTGCGCGGCTACTGCCACCGCGACACCGCGGCCGGGTGGGTGCGCGACAAGGGGCTGCGCGACACCGGGCCCTACACGGCGACGCTCGAGAACGGGAGCTGGGTCGGCGCCTACCACGGCACGCACGCGCCGGTCGTCGTCTGGTACTCCCCCGACATGATCGCCTGGATGCGCCGCAACCGGTCGAGCGAGACGCTGCCCGCCGACGGCGGCACGCCGGAGCCGGTGCCGGCGGGCGCCATCATCGTCAAGGAGATGTTCCCCTCCCCCGCCGCGCCCTGCGCCGCCGTGCCACCGGAGCGGCTCGAGCCCACCAGCGGCGCGGCGGTGATGGTGCGCGACCCGGCGGCCTCGCGCGACGGCTGGTTCTGGGGGTGGTTCGGCTGGCAGAAGTGGTCCCCCGACTGGCCCGCCATCGACCACGCCCGCTACCCCTACATGGGCTTCGGGCAGTACTGCACCAACTGCCACGCCTCGGCGGCGAGCGACCTCACCTTCTCGAGCCTGCGCAACGTCGCGGGCACGCCGGGCGAGCCGCTCACCTTCCTCAGCCAGACGTTCTTCGCCACCGCGCCGGTGCACGACCACCACGTCGCGGTGGCCGACACCTCCGACGATCCGGTGCGCTACGCCGAGCCGCGCACCTCGCCCCTGGCAGCCTTCCTCGCCGCCTTCGGGAGAAGCCCGGTGGGACGCACTCCCAGCTCCATCGTGCCGCTGCCGTCGCAGACCTACGACAACGCGTGGATGCCGGCCGGCCCGCCCCGCGCCTCCGGCGAGCTGGTGACCTCGGATCAGTGCATCGGCTGCCACGACGCCGGCGGCACCGGGCTGCAGCTCGACATGACCGCCCCCGACGGCAAGAGCGGGCTGCTGCTCAACCTCTCCCCCTACGCCACATGGCGCACCTCGCCGATGGGGCTCGCCGGCCGCGACCCCATCTTCTACGCCCAGCTCGCCAGCGAGACTGGCACCTTCCACTCCAGCCGCGCCGGCGAGGTGCAGTCGGTGTGCTTCGGCTGCCACGGCGTCGCCGGCGCGCGCCAGCAGGCGATCGACCCCGCCCCGGGCGACGACTGCCCGGGGTTCACCCGCCAGGACGTCGACGCCGTTCCCTGGCCCGACGACAACCCGCAGGCCACGCGCGCCCGCTACGGCGCCCTCGCCCGCGACGGCATCACCTGCACCGCCTGCCACCGCATGCTGGTGGGCGTCGGCGACGGCCCCGCGCTGGCGGCGCCGGAGAACCGCTGCATCCAGGAGCGCCAGCAGCTGCTCAACCCAAACGAGCGCGGCTTTGCGCGCACCTTCACCGGCAGCTTCCTGCTGCGGCCGCCGTCGGAGCTCGCCGGCCCCTTCCCCGACCCCAAGCCCAAGCCGATGGAGAACGGCCTCGGCGTGACGCCGGTGGAGGACCAGGGCCTGCTCGCCTCCGAGCTCTGCGGCAGCTGCCACGTGGTGCACCTGCCGGTCTACGCGCCGGCGGGGAGGCCCCTCGGCAGGACCTACGAGCAGACGACCTACTCGGAGTGGGCGTTCAGCGCCTACCGCGTCGGCACCGCGCAGCAGCGGCCGCTGCCCTCGGGCGCGGGAGCGCAGGCACAGAGCTGCCAGGGCTGCCACATGCCCAACCAGGACGCCGACGGCCACCCCTATCGCGGCAAGATCGCCGGCATCCAGGAGCACAGCAACTTCCCGGAGGCCGACCACGCGCTGGGCGGCGACGACCTCGACCTCGCGGTGCGCAGCGGCTACGCCCGCCACACCCTCGTCGGTCTCAACCTCTTCCTGCTCGAGATGGTCGAGCAGTTCCCCGCCCTGCTCGGCATGCGCACCCAGGACCCCATGCTGGTCGACCGCGGCCTCGACCCGGTGCTGCTCTCCGCGCGCGCGGTGCGCGAGCAGGCGGCGAGCGGCACCGCCTCCGTGGCGGTGAGGGAAGTGCGGCGCGACGCGGAGACGCTCAGCGCCACGGTCTCGGTGATCAGCAAGGTGGGGCACAAGCTCCCTTCCGGCGTCGGCTTCCGCCGTGCCTTCCTCACCTTCGAGGTGCTCGACGGCGCCGGCAAGGTGCTGTGGGCCTCCGGGCGCAGCGACGACGCCGGCCTGCTCGTCGACGCCGGCGGCCAGCCGCTGCCGGGAGAGCTGTGGTGGACGGCGGACTGCTCGCGGCGCCTGCACCCCGACCGCCTCGTCTACCAGCCGCACTATCAGGTGATCACCCGCGAGGACCAGGCGCAGATCTACCAGGAGCTGGTCACCGCACCGGCGAGCTCCACCACCCGCTGCGGCGACGAGGCGCCTCCCGCGCCGCCGTTCACCACCAGCTTCCTGTCGATCTGCGCCAAGGCCAAGGACAACCGGATCCTGCCGGCCGGCTTCCTGCCCCTGCGAGAGCGCGTCGCCATCGCCCGGGCGCTGGGCGCCGACGCCACCCTCGCCCACGAGAGCGGGCCGTACGCGGTGGGCGACGACCCCGACTACGTGCATGGTGGCGGCGACTCCCTCACCTACCGGGTGCCGCTCGACGCGATCCCGGGAGCCACCCAGGTGCGAGCGACGCTCTACTACCAGGCGACGCCGCCGTTCTTCCTCCAGGACCGCTTCTGCACGTCGCAAAGCGCCGACACCGAGCGGTTGTTCTTCCTCACCTCCCACCTGCGGCTCGACGAGACTCCAGCCGCCGGGTGGAAGCTCCGCCTCGCCACCGCCACGGCGGACGTCGAGTGAGCGCTGCCGGCGTCGGCTCCGCGGCGCTGCTCTCCGACGTCGGCTGTCGCCGCGACTCCCAGGCAGGGCGGCCCGGCGCTGCCGTCGGCGCGCTCGGCGCCGCAGCAGGGACGCCGCGTCCCCGCCTCCCACCCCACCACCGCCACCGCCGCCACCGCCGCAGGAGGCCACCATGCCGATGACCCTCGAGTCCTCCGACTTCGCCTCCGGCGGGGCGATCCCCCGCGCCCACACCTGCGAGGGGGACGACCTGTCGCCGGCGCTGCGCTGGTCGGGAGCGCCGGCCGGCGCCCGCAGCCTGGCGCTGGTCGTCGACGACCCCGACGCGCCCGACCCGCGGGCGCCCCAGCGCACCTGGGTGCACTGGGTGCTCTACGACCTGCCGCCCGACGCCGCCGGCCTGCCGCGCGACACGCAACGGCACGGGCTGCCGCCGGGCACGCGGGAGGGGAAGAACGACTGGGGGCGCACCGGCTACGGCGGACCGTGTCCGCCGATCGGTCGCCACCGCTACTTCCACAAGCTCTACGCCCTCGACGTCGAGCTCGGCGCGCGCGGTGCGTTGACCAAGGCCGAGCTCGACGCAGGCGATGGCGGGACACGTGCTGGCGAGCGCCGAGCTCATCGGCACCTACGAAAAACAGGGCGGCTAGAGCGGGCTGGCGCCCGGCCCGGCCGGCCGGCGGGTGCGACGCCAACGCGCCGCGCTCCAAGCCGAATCGACGAGGGTCGAGGTGCGCGACCGCTGGGTTTGCATCGGCGAAGGATCGCCGGCCGGCGCCACCCCGCAGCGCCGGCGCCCCGAGCGAGGCGACGGCGTCGCCACCTGCCGAGCCGCCGGGGGCGCCGGTGCTACGATCGCTGCCCCCGCATGGATCGCGACGCCGGCACCGCCGGAGGCGGCTCCGAGCCGCTGACCTTCGCCGCCCTCTACGACGAGCTGCACGCGCTTGCCCGCAGCCAGGCCCGCCGTTCGCGACCCGGCCACACGCTCAACACGACGGCCCTGCTGCACGAGGCGTATCTCAAGCTCGCCCACGCCGGCGCTGCGGAGGACCGCCAGCACTTCTTCGCGCTGGCGGCGCGAGCCATGCGCCAGGTGCTCGTCGACCACGCGCGCCAGCAGGCGTCGCAGAAGCGCGGCGCCGGCAGGCACGTGACCACCCTCGGCGACGACGTGGCGGGGATCCAGGCCGATGCCACCGAGGTGCTGGCGATCGATGCGGCGCTGGCGCGGCTCCAGGACGCCAACGAGCGGCTGGCGCGCGTCGTCGAGCTGCGCTTCTTCGGCGGGCTCTCGGTCGAGGAGACAGCCGAGGCACTCGGCACCTCGACGGCCACCGTCAAGCGCGACTGGCGGGCGGCCCACGCCTTCCTCGTCGCGGCGCTCGGCGCCGGCCCGTCGTGAGCGCGGACGACGGCTGGCGGCGCGCCCTAGAGATCTTCGACGAGGTCGCCGAGCTCGCGACAGGCGAGCGCGGCGGTCGCCTGGCGGCGGCCTGCGCTGGCGACGAGGCGCTGCGGCAGAGGGTGGAGGCGCTGCTGGCGGCGGATACGGACACCGGCGGGCGCTTCGAGAGCGGCGCGGCGCGGTTGTACCCGCACCTGCTCGCCGGCGGCGAGCCGTCGCTGGCCCACTGGATCGGCCGCGAGCTCGGCCCCTACCGCATCGTGCGCGAGCTCGGCCGCGGCGGCATGGGGGCGGTCTTCCTCGGCGAGCGCTGCGACGGCCAGTTCGAGCAGCGCGTGGCGCTCAAGGTGGCCCGCCTGGGTCTCGCCGGCGAGGAGTCGGAGCGCCGCTTTCTCGCCGAGCGCCGCATCCTCGCCGGCCTCGAGGATCCCCGGATCGCCCGCCTGCTCGACGGCGGCGTCACCGCCGAGGGCCTGCCTTTCTTTGCCATGGAGTACGTCGAGGGGGTGCCGATCACCGAGCACTGCGCGGCGTACCGGCTCTCTCTCGCCCGGCGCATCGAGCTCTTCCTCGGCGTCTGCGCGGCAGTCGACCACGCGCATCGCCGCCTGGTGGTGCACCGCGACCTCAAGCCCTCGAACATCCTCGTCAAACCCGACGGCGAAGTGAAGCTGCTCGACTTCGGGATCGCCAAGCTCCTGGGAGACGAGAGCGACCGCACCGGCACCTTCGAGCGGGCGCTCACCCCGGCCTACGCGGCGCCCGAGCAGATCCGCGGCGAGGCGATCACCACCGCCACCGACGTCTACGCGCTCGGCGGCGTGCTCTACGAGCTGCTCGTCGGCTGCCGCCCGTTCACCAGCGCGGGCGGCCCCGAGGCGACGGCGCTCGCCAAGCTCGGCGGCGAGCCGGAGCGCCCGAGCGCCGCGGTGGCAGAGGCGGCAGGCGACGCCGATGGGTCGCGGAGCCGGCGCTCGCGCCGCGCACTGCGCGGCGACCTCGACACCATCGTCCTCACCGCCCTGCGCCAGGAACCGGAGCGGCGCTACCCCTCCGCCGCGGCCCTCGCCGAGGACCTCCAACGCCACCTCGCCCGGCTGCCGATCCAGGCGCGCCCCGACAGCCTGCGCTACCGCGCCGGACGGTTCGCGGCGCGGCACCGCTGGACGCTCGCCATCGCCGCGACGCTCGCGGCCGCGCTCCTGGTGGCGCTCGCGGCGGCGATCGCGCAGGCCCGCGCCGCGGCGCGCGAGGCACTGGCGTCGCAGGAAGTCACCTCCTTCCTCGTGCGGCTGTTCGAGGGGTCCGATCCGACCCTGGCGCGCGGCGGCTCGCTGACGGCGCAGGAGCTGCTCGACGACGGCGCCGAGCGGCTGCGCTCCGAGCTCACCGGCGAGCCCGCGGTGCGCGCGCGCCTGCTGCACACCATGTCCGCGACGTACGCCGCGCTCGGGCTCTACGCGCGCGCCCGGCCGCTCGCCGAGGAGGCGCTGCGGCTGCGCCGCGCCACCTTCCCGGCCGCCAGCGCCGAGGTCGCCGAGAGCATGGACCAGCTCGGCGAGGTCGATCGCCTGGCGGGGGACTACGCGCACGCGGAGCCGCTGCTCCGTGCCGCCCTCGCGGCGCGCCGGGCGAGCCTCGACCCGCAATCGGCGCCGGTCATCGAGAGCCTCGGACACCTGGGCAACCTGCTCGAGCAGCGCGGCGAGTTCGCAACCGCCGAGCAGCTGTTCCGCGAGGCGCTGGCGGCGAGCGGGACCCGCTTCGGACCCGAGTCGACAGCCACCGCGCACTGCCTCGACGACTTCGCGGCCAACCAATCCGACCTCGGCCGCGAGAAGGAGGCCGTGGAGCTGCTGCGACGGGCGCTGGCCATTCGCGAGAGGAAGCTCGGTCCCGACGCTCCCGACGTCGCCACCTCGCTCCACCACCTCGGCGTCCAGCTCGACAACGGCGGCGAGTACCGGCAGGCCGCCGCCGCGCTCGAGCGCGCGCTGGCCATCCGTCGCAAGGTCTTCGGCCCGGCGCACCCGCTCGTCGGTATCACCGAGGTCGTGCTCGCCGGCGTGCAAGGAGACCTGGGGCGTCTCGACGATGGCGAGCGGACGGCAACCGAGGCGTTGGCGACCCTCCGGCGCGCGCTCCCCAGGGATCACCCCGAGGTCGGCGAGGCCCTCAACATGCTCGGCGTCCTGCGCACCGGGCGCCGCGATTTCGCCGGCGCCGTGCCGCTCTTCCGCGAGCTGCTGGCCCGCTACGAGCGGCTCGCCGGCGGCAACCACCCCGACACGCTGGCGGTCAAGAACAACCTCGCCATCACCCTGCTCCACGCCGGACGCCCGCGCGAGGCGGAGGCGCTCCAGCGCGAGATCCTCGCGACGCTGCCGGCGGACAACGGCCAGGAGACCGGCGCGCTCACCCGCGAGAACCTGGCCGCGACGCTGGAGATGGAGGGCAAGGCCGGCGCGGCGGTCGACGTCGCGCGGCAGGCCGTCGAGCTGCAGCGCCGACGCGAGGGCAAGACTTCGGGAAACGTCGCGGTGGCCCTGCGCTCGCTGGCGGTGGCCGAAGAGATGAACGGCGACGGCCTCCACGCCGAGGCCGACTTCCGCGCCGGCCTGCGCATGGGCGAGGACCTGGCGCCCACCCACGGCAACGCCACCTACGAGTGGAGGATCCCGCTGGCCGACTTCCTCGTCGGCGCCAGCCGCTGCGACGAGGCGCTGCCCCTGCTCGCGAGCGCCACCAGCGAGATCGGCACGATCGCCACCGTCGACCCGATCTGGCGCCTCCAGGCGGAGCTGCTCGCCGCTCGTTGCCAGCGTCCGGGAAGCGGATGGGTCGCGCAATCGCGCACCGCCCGCCGCGCGCTGCGGGCGATGCCGGGAGTGGAGGTCGACCTCTACCCGACGGCGCGGAAGCTGCTCCTCGCCGCGCCAGCGCCGCTCGATGCGGGAGCGTCGTGAAGGCAGCGCGAGCGGCCAGGCGCGAGCTGACGCCGAGGGTCGCTCGCCGCCTCGGGTGAGCCCACTCGCGGCGAGAGCGACACGGCCGGTCGCTATACTCGGCGACCCAGGCTCATGCCCACCCGCCAACCCTCACCGCCACACCGGCTCGGCCGCGGGGCGCGGTGTTGCCGGTGCGCCCAGGCTTGAACGCCATCGGCCGGCGGGCCGGCGTGCGCGTCGGCGGCCTGGTGCTGGCGGCCAGCGTCTCGCTGCTCGCGGGCGTCACCCTCGCCGGGCACGCGCACCAGTCGCCGGGGCTCCACGCGCAGTCGCGACCGAACATCGTGCTCGTCGTGCTCTGCGCCTTCCGGTTCAACCGGATCGGGGCGGCCGGCTACTGGCGACCCCTGACGCCGAACCTCGATCGTATCGCCAGCCGGGGCGTCTTCTTCGAGCATGCGGTCAGCGCCGCGTCGTGGACGAAGCCCGCCGCCGCCAGCCTGCTCACCGGCCTCACGCCCGGCGTCCATCAGCTCGACGATTACTACGACGTGGCGGACATCCTCGGTGGCCGCGTGATGCGCAAGAAGGTGTTGCCGCCGAACCTCACCACCCTGGCCTCGCAGCTGCGCGCCAACGGCTACGACACCTTCGCGCGCGTCAACAACGTCCACGCCGGCGACTACTTCGGGGTCACGCGTGGGTTCGAGAACCAGCGCACCGACAACACCGTGCACCTCGACGACATGGTCGACCAGCTGCATCGTTGGCTGCTTGCCCGCAACCGCAGCAAGCCGTTCTTCGCCATGCTCTTCACGCTCGATACCCACGCCCCGTACGACCCGGGCTACCAGTTCTTCGAGCGCACCTCGCGCTACCCCCTGCCCGGCGGGGGCTGGGAGTTCGAAAAGCTCCGCGTCCGCACCGAGAACGAGGTGATGGCCCACCTCGCAAGCGATCACCGCTGGCCCCAGGAGCTGCAGGAGCGCTGGATCGATCTCTACGATGCCGGCGTGATGGAAGTCGATTCCCGTTTCCGGCAGCTCCAGACCGTGCTCGCCGAGACCGGCGCGCTGCACGACACGATCTTCGTGGTGACCGCCGACCACGGGGAGCGGTTCTTCGAGCACGGCCGCGTCGACCATGGCTGGTTCCCCGACGAGCCGGTGCTCCAGGTCCCGCTGATCCTCGCCGGACCCGGGATCCCGCGGGGGCGAAGGGTCTCGGCGGTGGTCCGCAGTATCGACCTCTATCCGACGATCGACGAGCTGCTCGGGCTCGAGAACCCGCCGCTGCTGCAGGGCACCTCCCTCCTCCCCCTCATCCACGGTGAGACGGAGCCGGCGCCGAGGCCGGCCTTCTCGGTGGGGGACGCCGAGTACGCCCTGCGCGTGGGGCGCTACAAGCTGCGCTGGGCACCGGGCAGCGCCAAGATGCTCTACGACCTCGAGGCCGACCCGACCGAGTCGCACGACCTTTCGGGCGAGGCTCCGGAGGTGTTCCAGCGAATCGAAGAGCAGCTCGAGAGGATCCTCAGGCTGGAGGCGGTGCTGCGGCCAAAGGTCGGGACCGCCAGGCAGCGGGAGGTCGAGCCCGCGGTGCGCAACCGGTTGCGAGCCCTGGGCTACGTGCACTGAGCGGCGGCCGCACCGGCGAGCCCGACGCTGCCTGCGCGCCCACACGCAGTGGCGGATCTCCAAGCGTGGCGGCCTGCCGCTCGAGATGGAAGCGGAGATGCACCAGACCGAGGCGCCCGGCACCAATCGCCTCTCGGCTCTCCACCACTACGACAGGGGGCAGCTCCCGCCCGGCGGCCAAGGGGCCGGGCGCGGCGCTACGAGCTGACCGCGGGCTCGGGCTCGAAGATCTCCTCGATGGCGAGGCCGAAGAGGCGGGCGAGCCCGAAGGCGAGCGGCAGGCTCGGATCGTAGCGGCCGGTCTCGATGGCGTTGATGGTCTGGCGCGAGACGCCCAGCCGCTCCGCGAGGTCGGCCTGCGACCAGCTGCGCTCGGCGCGCAGGACGCGCAGGCGGTTGGTCATGCGTCCCCGCGCCCCGCGTAGCGCCGCGTGCCCAGCCACAAGCCCGCCGCCCAGGAGAGCATCATCACCACGGCGGTCGCGTAGCCGCCGAGGTCCGGCGCCCCGAGCTGCTCGAGCAGCGGGTAGAGCAGTGAGAAGGCCGCGCCGGCGCCGAAGGCGAGGGCCAACGCCTCGGTCTCGATGCGCCGCAGCAGCTCGTCCGCCTCGCGCAGGAAGACCAGATAGCTTCGCGTGGCCTGGAAGGCAAGTGCCAGCGCGAGGCCGAGGGCCAGCCACGGCAGCGCGGCGGGGATCGACGCCCGCCAGCGCAGCGTCGCCGTCGCGCCCACGTAGGCAAGAGCGGCGGCCAGCATCCAGAGGGTAATGCGACGCTGGTTGTGCAGGTCGCGACGGGTGTAGAAGCCACCGCCGCAGCCGGGGCCGGGCGGGGAGGTGCCAGGGGCGTGGCCGCCCGACTCGCGGCCCTCTGCCTCGGGCGGCGGCGGACCGGTCTTCGGCACTGTCAGGCGCCGGACTCCACCGGTAGCCCGGCGGCGACCCAGCCGCTGATGCCCGCCGCGAGCACCTCGACCTCGCTGAAGCCCATCTTGCGCGCCCGCCGCGCCGCGTTGGGAGCTTTGCGGCAAAGCGGGTTGGAGCAGTAGAAGACGAGCGGATGGGCGCGCTCGCTGGGCAGGTCGCTCTCGAGGAAGGCCTGGGGATCGAGGTGGCGAGCTCCCGGGACCCGGGCGCGCTCCCAGCTGCCGCGCGAGTTGACGTCGAAGACGGCGATGCGTTCGCTCTGCAGGCGCCTGTGCAGCGTCGCCGGGTCGACGGTTTTGAGTCCCATCAGACGAGCAAACATGAAGGGATCGCTCCTCGCGTCACGGCTGGGGCCGCGGGCACGCCGGCCGCGAGCGCTCGCTGCGCAGGATGAACGGCATCGCGGCGCAGCTGCCATAGATGGGGATCATGGCGGCGAGCGTCGCGGGGTTGCGCGTTCCGATGATGGCGAAACCGGCGAGGATGGCCACCGCCAACAGCACGATGCTCGGCGACGGCAGGGAACCGCGGCCCGAGCGGCGCCGCTGGAACACGTCGGTGCCGACGAGGGCGACCACGAGCATCAGCGGGCCGGCCGCGAGGATCCATGGAGTGTGGGGCGCCGCCACGACGAGGGCGGTCGCGACGAGCATCACCAGCGCCAGGAAGAGGGCTGGCCCCAGGCTGGTCAGAGCTCGGTTCATCGTCATTCTCCTCGTCGAGAGGGTCGGTGAATCCTTCCCCCCTCGCTGCACGGATTGTAAAGCATCATTGACATTCTGTCAATTAGGGTTGACTCCACGGAGGGGCCACAGAGCTTCCCTGGGGGCCGCCCGCTCGGCAGCGATCGAGGTGACGGCCGGAAGTCGGCACCCACGGCCCGACACCCGCGGCGGACGATCGCCGCGACTGGATCAGAGGAAGTGGAAGACCGGGGGGAAGACCACCACCACGCACCAGGCCCACAGCGAGTACACGGGCAGATACGCCATCTGCCAGCGCTCGAGGGCGGCGAGCGACGCGCGGCCCCGCAGCAATCGCGTGTACAACCACGCCGACCCCACCAGGTTGACGAGCAGGACGACGTTCTCGCCCAGCGCTGCCACCTTGTTGGGGCTGAAGCCGAAGGCGGAGATGCGCACCGCGATGGCGCCGAGCGCGAACGCGTCGACGACCAGCGCGCTGGCGACGAGCAGCAGCTGCAGGGCGTCGAAGACGCCGGGAGGCGCATCGGGATCGCGAGCCGAGACGGCGTAGACCACCAGGCCGACCACCACCGCGAGCAACAGGTCGAGGGCGATCAGCACGTTGCGCTCGACCGCCATGCCGCTGCGGGTCCACGCCATGGCGGCGAGGAAGGTGAGCAGCATCGCCGTGAACAGCGGCGTGAACAGGCGCGTCAGCACCGGCGCCATGTTCTCGATGACGCTCTTCTTGGTCTCCACGAGCCAGGCGCCGACGAGCACCGCGCCGAGCGCCCCGCACGGCAGCAGCCAGCGCGACACGAACCAAGTGGCGTCGAGGCCGATGGCCTCGAACATGAGGGTGGTGAACGCCGCCAGCACGCCGCCGCCGAGCGCGATGAGGGCGTAGTAGATGAACAGCTCGCCGGAGAAGCGCACGAAGTCCATGCGACCCGAGCCGCGGCGCCAGGGGCCGCCGACGTAGGCGACGCCCACCGCCAGCCAGAGCGCGATGGGCAGGTGGGTGGCGGCGAGCAGCAGCGTCGCGCCCCGCGGGGCGAAGGGGTAGAGGTTGGCGAACAGCACAGCGGCAGCGAAGGAGGCGACGATCGGTACCATGCCGGCGGTGCCCGAGCGCCGCTTCCAGACCAGGTAGCCGGTCAACAACGGCAGCACGAAGAGACCGAGGTTGCGCGCGTAGAAGGACTGAGCCGCGGCGTCTCTACCCATCAGGTGGTAGCCGAGGAGCTCGGGCACCTTGAAGGCGAGGGCGGCGAGGACGGCGAGCGCGACGACGACGACGGGCTCACGGCGACTGCGCGGGTCCACGGCCTCGTCGCCCCCCGCCACCACCAACTGCTTCCACAGCCGCTCGGAGTGCTCGCGTGCGAACTCGCGCGACAGCGCGTCGAGGTTGCCCAGGCGCTTGACCGCCACCAGGAGGGCCTCGTCCGCGGCCAGGCCCACCCCCACCAGCGTCGCAATCTCGGCGCGCAGGTGGTCCTCGAGCTCCGCGGCGTCCGGGGAGTGGATGGCCTGGTGGCGGCGCAGGTAGTCGCGCCAGATCCCTATCTGCGCCTCGACCTGCTCAGAGTAGGTCACGTCGCCCTCCGGCTCGCGACCGGTCCGGGCACGGAGTGCCTGCAGCCCAACGTCAGCGGTTCTTCGGTGGTCATGCCGCCCCCCCAGCTCGTCAATGGCGCGGTCGAGAATCGCCAGCGCCGAGTCGGCACCGCGAGTGTGGCCCGCCAGATGCCGCGCAGCGTGGCATCGACCACCTGCCACTGCCGCCGCTGCTCGGTGAGCTGCCGCCGGCCCTGCTTGGTGATCTGGTAGTACCGCCGCCGGCGGCCCGTCTCGGAGCTGCCCCACTTCGCCTGCACGTACCCCAGGCGCTCGAGCCGGTGCAGCACCGGGTAGAGCATGCCGTCGGTCCATCGCAACGCGCCGCCCGAGAGCTCGCCGACGCGCTTGAGGATGGCGTAGCCGTAGCTCTCGCCCTCCGCCAGGATGGCCAGCACGAGAGGCGTCGCCGAGGCCGCTACGAGGTCCTTGCCGATCTCCATGGCGCCCGTACATGCATCCTTCGTCCATGCATGACGGCTTTATACATAGAAGCACAATGTACGTCAAGACTCCTGCCGGCGCGCGTCCCCGATCCCGCGACGACGCTGAAGAGCCCATGGCGGCGAGCAAGCGCCCGCCAAGACATCTAGTCGAGCTTTCGATAGTTGGCGATCAGCAGCTCCGAGAAGAGCCTCCGCGCATCTGCGGGAAGCTGACTGGCTCCTTCCATGCCTTGGCCTGTGGGACAGCCACGGAAAGCGATCCCCCGCGAGCCCGCCGTAGTGGGCGCTGACCCTGGCGCTCAGCGCCGCGATCCGGACGGCGTCCTCGGGCGGCAGCCAAGGGCGCGCAAGCGGCGAGGGCGGCCCGCTATCGGAATCTTGCGGGGCCTTGACAGGTGATGTGGTGTTGTAGTTAACTACAACAGTTGCTCGAGGGCTCCTACCGGGACTGGCCAGACCGGCGAGCGGCTCGAGGCCCAAGATCCACCCAAGCCTGCTCGAGGAAACACTCATGAAACCCACACGCATCCTGCTGTCAGCCTTGCTACTGTCGCTACCTTTGACCACCCTCGCCCTGGCGCAGTCCGACGCCAAGGGCACCTTCGACATGCTGAAGACGCTGGAAGGGACCTGGGAGGGGCACTTGACCACCGTGCCGCCGATGCCCGACGTCCAGCCCGCCACCGTCGCCCACGTCACCCTCCGCGTCACCTCGAGGGGTCACGCGCTCATGCATGAGATGCGGCTGGATGGGAATCCCGACGACCCGATCACCATGCTGTACCTCGACGACGACCGCTTGGTGCTCACGCACTACTGCGACGCCGGCAACCGCCCGCGCATGCAGGGCAAGGTGTCGCCCGACGGCATGACCGTGAGCTTCGAGCTCGTCGACGTCGCCGGCAGCCTGGAGCACGGGCACATGCACCACGTCATGTTCACCAAGATCGACGCCGACCACCACACCGAGGAGTGGACGTTTATGCTCCCCGGCGACAAGTCCGTCCAGGCGCACTTCGACCTGCGGCGCGTGAAGTGATCGCCACCAACCCCGCCGTCGAGGCGACCTAGAAGCTCGGAATGGACCGTGAGTGGACCGACCCTCGGCCGATCTACCGGCAGCTGCGCGACCGCGTCGTGGCGATGATCCTCGACGGCGTCCTCGCCGAGGGGGACCCGCTGCCTTCGGTGCGCACCGTCGCCGCCGAGTACCGGGTCAATCCGCTCACGGTCCTCAAGAGCTACCAGCAGCTCGTCGACGAGGGGCTGATCGAGAGCCGGCGCGGCCGCGGCATGTTCGTCAACCCCGGCGCCCGCGACCTCGTGCTCGGCGCCGAGCGGCAGACATTCCTGCGCGACGAGTGGCCGCGCATCCACGCCACCGTGAAACGGCTCGGCCTCGACGTCAAGGAGCTCCTCGACGGCGAGCCGCCCGCCAACCCCCCAGAGGAGAAGGGCTGAGGCCATGGCATGCATCGAAGCCCGCGGCCTGCGCAAGGCATACGGCCCCAACGTCGCTCTCGACGGCATCGACCTGCGCGTCGAGGAGGGCCGCATCCTCGGCGTCATCGGCCCCAACGGCGCCGGCAAGACCACCGCGCTCGACGCCATCCTCGGCCTCATCCCCTACCAGGGCGACCTGCGCGTGCTCGGGCGCGACCCCTGGAGCGAGCGCGCCCGGCTCATGCGCGACGTCTCCTTCATCGCCGACGTCGCCGTGCTGCCGCGCTGGATCCGCGTCGCGCAGCTGCTCGCCTACGTCGCCGGCGTCCACCCCCGTTTCGATCGCGCCCGGGCCGAGGCCTTCCTGGCCAAGACCAGCATCCGCCTCACCCACAGAGTGCGGGAGCTCTCGAAGGGCATGGTCACCCAGCTCCACCTCGCCGTCGTCATGGCCATCGACGCGCGGCTCCTGGTGCTCGACGAGCCGACGCTCGGGCTCGATCTGGTCTACCGCAAGCAGTTCTACGACACCCTGCTCGAGGACTACTACGACCGCGACCGCACCATCGTGGTGGCGACCCACCAGGTCGACGAGGTCGAGCACGTGCTCACCGACGTCCTCTTCATCGACCGCGGGCGCGTCGTGCTCGAGATCAGCACCGAGGCCCTCGAGTCGCGCTACCGCCAGCTGACCGTCAACCCCGACCAGCTCGTCGCGGCAAGGGCGCTCGAGCCGATGCACGAGCGGCGGGCGCTCGGCCGCGGCGTCCTGATCTTCGAGGGCGGCGACCCCGAGCAGCTGGCGGCGCTCGGCGAGGTGCGGACACCCAGCATCGCCGAGCTGTTCGTCGCCGTGATGAGCGGCCAACCAGGGAATCGACAGGAAAGTCAGCCGAGAGGAGTCACGGCGTGAGCACGGCACCGAAGGCAACCGCGCGATCGGACGCGCCGCACGAGGGTCCCGCCGTAACGCCGGCTGCGACGCCCATGCCCGCGGAGATCTCCGCGCTGCGGCGCTTCTACTGGCTGCTTCGCCGCGAGCTCTGGGAGAGCCGCGCCATCTACCTCGCGCCGCTCGCCATCGCCGGCCTGAGCCTGCTGACCACGGTCGTCCTCGCCATCCAGATGCCGGCAAGGATGCGGGCCGCGGCGACGCTCACCGCTGGGCCGCAGCGCCTGGCCCTCGCGCAGCCCTTCGCCCTCACCGAGCTGCTGATGATGGCGACGACGACCCTGGTCGCCATCATCTACTGCCTCGACGCCCTGCAGAGCGAACGCCGCGACCGCAGCATCCTCTTCTGGAAGTCGATGCCCGTCTCCGACCTCGCGACCGTGCTGGCGAAGGCGAGCGTCCCCTTCGTCATCCTGCCGCTCCTCACCGTCGTCATCGCGGTGACCATCCAGACGATCATGCTGCTCGCCTGCAGCGCCACGCTCCTGGCGACCGGCCAGAGCGCTGCCCTGCTGTGGGAGCGGGTGTCGCTCCCCGAGATGGCGCTGATGCTCCTCTACCACATGGTCACCATCCACGCGCTCTGGTACGCGCCCATCTACGCCTGGCTGCTGATGGTCTCCGCCTGGTCGCAACGTCTTGCCTGGCTGTGGGCCACCCTGCCGCTGTTCGCCATCGCCATCGTCGAGAAGATGGTGCTCGGGACCTCGGTGGTCGGCACCCTGGTGGGGACTCGGCTTGGGGGCGGGCCGGAGGGGACCGAGCTCGTCAAGTCAAACCTGATGCTCCATCCCCTCATGCAGCTGACGCCGGGGACGTTCGTGACCAGCCCCGGGCTGTGGGGAGGGTTGGTGGTGGCGGCAGGGTTGCTGGGAGTGGCGGTGTGGTTGCGGAAGCGAAGGGGGCCGGTGTGAGGCGCGTTCACCTCTGCCCGAGACCGTCGTCAACAACCTAGGGTGGGCCACTCCGTGCGGGTCCGCGCCCGGAGGCGGCGCGTGACGGAGGCCGCTTCGGTTGACAGCAGGTTGACAAGGCTTCACGTGCGTGGCTGCGATCGTCATGGCTGGATCCTGCGCTGGTGGCCGCGAGTGAGCGCCGCCGTCGACGACCGCCCCGGCCTCGCCTTCACGGCACTCGGCTCCTTCTTCGGCCCCTTCCTCGGCGTCACCCTCTCCCTCGTCGCCGTGCGCCACACCCTTACCGGAGAACCACGGGGTGCTCGCTGCCGGTACCTGCCCTTCCCAGGCAGCCGGCCTTGTGGCCGTTCCTATGTTGAGGCAACATGGAGCCCCTGGCCGACTCCCGTATGGGCTCCTCGATCTCCCGGCTCGTGGCGGTCTCGGTGCTGGCGATCGCCGCGCTGAGCAACGCCTCGCCAGCGGTCGCCCTCGTGAAGCCCGGCGCGGTTCCTCCCGGCACCCCTCGGGTGACGCGTCCCGAGCCCGCGCTGCCGTCGCGACGACCCGACGCGCTGGTGGTCCGGCTGCGCGAGCCTTCCGCGCCGCGGCTGGCCGCCGAGGCCGCGATGACGCGGGCGCTGCCGGGGCTCGCGGTCGAGCGCATCGCGCCGGTCTACCCCGCCGCCGACTCGAGGACCACGACGGTCGAGGGCAAGGGCCTCGCCGGTGTCTACCGCATCACGCTGGCCGCTCCCACTGACATCACCGCGGCGGTCAAGGCGCTCGCCGCCGACCCCGCCGTGGAATGGGCCGAGCCGGTCTTCAGGTACGCCATCGCGGTCCTCCCCAACGACCCGTATCTGGCCACCAGCGGTTCCTGGGGGCAGCCCTACCAGGACCTCTGGGGTCTCTACGACATCGGCGCGCCGGCGGCCTGGTCGACCACCAACGGCGCTGGCATCCCGGTGGCGGTGGTCGACACCGGATCCGATGCTACCCATCCCGAGCTCGGGCCGCAGCTGTTGCAGAACGCCGCCGATCCGCCCAACGGGATCGACGACGACGGCAACGGCTTCATCGACGACACCGCGGGGTGGGACTTCGCCAACGGCGACTCCGACCCCACCGACGACTACGGGCACGGGACGCACGTCGCCGGCACCATCGCCGCGGTGGGCAACAACGGCAACGGCATCGTCGGCGTCGCCTGGGGCGCCAAGATCCTCACCGTCAAGGGCTTCGACGCCAGCGGACATGGCGACACCGACGTGCTGGCGGGGGCGATCCTCTACGCCGTCCAGCGCCGCGCGCGCGTCATCAACATGAGCTGGGGCGGCGAGGGCTTCTCGCAGGTCCTCGAGGACGCCTTCGAGACCGCCGCCGCCGCCGGTGTCACGCTGGTGGCGGCCGCCGGCAACAACGGCGGCGACGCCGGCGGCTTCTATCCCTGCAGCTCGCGCCGGGTGATCTGCGTCGGCGCGAGCACCCCGTCGCAGGGGCGCGCCTGGTTCTCCAACTACGGCGGGGCCCTCGACCTGCTGGCGCCCGGAGGCACCGAGCTCGGTGACCCGTCGGCGCCGAACATCCTCAGCCTGCGCGCCGCCGGCACGTCACCGGGATACACCGTCGGCGACCAGCTGGTGCGCTTCAACGGCACCAGCATGGCCAGCCCCCACGCCGCGGGCGCCGCCGCGCTGGTGCTCGCCGCGGTGCCGGCGATCGCCAGCGAGCCGCCGCTGCTGCGCGCCGAGCAGGTCCGCCAGGCGCTGCGGCGCGCCGCCGCCCCGGCCTTCGCCAGCGGCTGGGATACCGACTCGGGCTATGGGCGGCTCTCGGTCGCCGCGGCGATCGCCGACGCGCAGGCCGGCCGCGGCGCGGCGCGCATCCTCACCCGCCACTCCGAGCTCGGCCTCGCCGGCGGCATGGTGAGGGGTACCGCGAGCTGCACCGGGCTCACCTCGTGGCAGCTGGCGATCGGAGAAGGGCCGATCCCCACCAGCTGGACGACGTTCGCGAGCGGCGCCGCCCCGGTGATCGACGGCAATCTCGGGACCTGGGACCCCGGCAACCTCGGCGAGGGCAACTACGTCATCCGCCTGCTGGTGACCTGCGCCGGCGGACGGCTCTACGAGGACCGGCTCGAGGTGCTCCTCGACCGCGTCGCGCTCATCACGCCCGACGGCACCGAGGGCGTGCGGACCGGCGACGTCGTGCCCATCACCGGCACCGCCGCGATTCCCGACATGCTCTCCTTCGAGGTGCGCTACTCCAACCCCTGGAAGCCGGGCGGCGACATCTGGCACACCGAAGGGATCACGCTCGCCGGGGGCGGCATCGGCCCCGTGATCGAGGGACCTCTCGCCACCTGGGACACCTCCGCCGTCACCCACCCCACCCGCTACCTGCTGCAGGTCGCCGTCCTCCGTCCCGGCGGCCTCGAGGAGTACTCCGAGCCCAACCGCATGCTCGTCGTCGACCCCGATCTCCACCCGGGGTGGCCGAGGCCCTTTCCGATGCCGCTCGAGCTCCAGTGGATCAACATCGAGGACAACGCGACCGCGGCCGACCTCGACGGCGACGGCATCCCCGAGATGGTGGTGGTCGGCGCCAACCAGGTCCACGCCCTGCGCGCCGACGGCAGCGAAGCCCCGGGGTGGCCCCAGATGCTGCCGCTCAACCACCTCACCGGTCGCAGCCCCGCCGTCGCGGACCTCGACGGCGACGGCCCGCCCGAGGTGGTGGTGGGCTCGAACGACAAGGGCATCACCATCTTCGAGCACGACGGACGGCTGCGCCGCGCGCCGGTGGGCTTCTTCGGCTGGGCCGTCGCCATCGGCGACGTCGTCGGCGACGCGCGCAAGGAGATCGTCATCACTGGCGACCAGATCCCCTACGTGACGGTGCTCGATCGCCAGGGCAACGAGGTCGTTCTGGCGTCCCTGCCCTGTCAGATCCCGGCACCGGCCGGCGCCGATCCCGACCTCAGCCTGCCCAGCCCGCCGGCGCTCGGCGACCTCGACGGCGACGGCAAGGACGACGTCGTCGTGCTGCAGCGCAACGAGCGGCTGGGGCTCTTCGCCTGCCACGGCGACGGCACGGCGCTGCCTGGGTTCCCGATCGATCTCGGCCCCGCGATCTTCTCCTACGGCATCACCGCGCCGGTGCTCGGCGACGTCGACGGCGACGGCAGGCTCGACATCGTCGTCTCCTCCGACGGCTGCGACACCTTCGCCTTCGACCGCCATGGCAACCCCTTGCCGGGCTTCCCCTGGCACCCGCCCTTCCAGGTCATCCGCTGCTCGCCGACCGCCCTGTCGCAGCTCGACGGCAACCTCGGTCTCGAGGTGGTGCTCGGCGGTCGCGTCGACAGCGATCCGGGAATCCCCGGCCTCCCTCCCCCGAGCGTCGGCTCGGGTGTGGCGTGGGTGCTGGGTCGCGGCGCCGAGGTGCTCGCGGGCTGGCCGCGCTTCTACGAGTGGGGGTACGCCGTCAACGGCCCGGCGGTGCTCGACCTCGACGCCGACGGCGGCCGCGACCTGCTCTTCGACGGCGGATCCGTCTGGTTCCCGGTCAACGCGGCCCATGCCGACGGCACCCCCATGGAGGGCTTCCCGCGGCCGACGGTCACCGGCGCCCACATGCAGGTCGTCAACGTCTCGGCGCTCGCCGACTTCGACGGCGACGGCCTGCTCGAGCAGCTCTGGATCGGCAACCAGAAGGTGCAGGACGTCGACGGCAACTACCTGGGACGCATGTACCTGTGGGACCTGCCTGCGGCCCAGCGGCGCTCGGCCTGGGACTGGCCGATGCTGCGGCACGACGCCGCGCACACCGGCGCGCAGCTCGGGGATCCCACCTGCACGCCGGCGACCTGTGCGGAGTCGATGCCGTTTGCGGATGGGTTCGAGAGGGGAAGCACGGGGGCGTGGACTTCCGTGCCGTAGCGACGCGGCTCGAACGATCCGTCGAGCTCGTGGCGCGCAAATCCGTCGATCGCCCGATTCAGCCCACCTCGAGAAGCGCTCTCGTTTCCACCAGTGCGGCGTCAGGCGAGCTGCTGAGCGCCTGCTCGACGACCTTGCGCTCCCGCTTCGCCCGTGCCAGTGCCGCCCACGCCTCGCGGATTTCCTGGGGCCGATCGGCGAGCAGCACCTCGAGGAGGCGGGTGGCTTGCTGGACGTCCGACAAGCGCCATTCCCTCGCCTACCGCGCGTCCAGACGTGCTGTTCGCCGAGACCTGCGCTGCCGCACTCACAGCACGACGAGCTGATCGCTGCGAGCGCCCATCACTGCGGAGAGCGGGACGGCGCGGTCGAAGGTCACGAATCTGCCTCCCTTCGCGACCGCGAGCGCCAGCAGATAGACGTCGGTCACCTGCTTGGGGCCATGGAGGCGCGTCGCGTCGACGATCGTGTCGTCGTGGAGGCTCAGGTCGCAAGGCCACAGCTCGTGCTGCTCCGCCTGCGTCGCGAGCCGCAAGCGGCGAATCGCCTCGGCGGGCGCAACGGGGCTTGGGTAGCGCGCCTGACTGATGATCCTCACGAAGCCGTTCTCGGTGATGGGGCAGGAAGCCCAGCCGTTGTGGATCTCGCGCTCCAACCAGGCTCGAGCTACGGAGTGCTCGACGTGATCGGCGTCCAGCAAGGCGAGCAGAACGTTGACGTCGAGCAGCGCCCGCATCACTCGGGGTCGTCTTCGCGCAGCTTGTCGATCAGCTCGTTCGACACCGCCGGTCCGCGCCGCGGCAGGGGATTGAAGCCGTAGAAGCTCTCTTCCTCGCCGACCTCGCCCGGGGTCGAGCCGCGGCGAAGCAACGCCTGGCGGGCAAGGTCGGACAGCACCTCGCCTGCGCTCCGTTTCTCCTTGCGTGCCCTCTCCTTGACGGCGTACAAGACGTCTTCGGCGATGTCGAGAGTGGTGCGCACGCATCAGATGCTAGCACATCATTTCGTGCGCGCAACTCCGCATCACCGGCAGCAAGGCGCGTGAGCGCGGCCGTTGTCGGCTCCTCGCCCAGGAGCGGCACCGGGGCCGAGCCTTTCCCAGAAACACATCGCGTGCTGCGGCGTTCATCGAGCGGCTCGGTCAGCGCTCTCGCGTCCCACGCCGGACGTGCCAGGTGTCCTTGTCCGCCAGGATGCGCCCCTTCTCCCGGGTCCCTTCACCGCGCACCGGCCAGCTGCAGCACCGCGTTCGCCACTCCGTCGACCACCGCCGCCATGCGCCGGTAGTCCAGTGTCTCGGGACGATCGCCGGGCGCGTGGTAGTGCGGGTTGCGCAGGAACGCGGTGTCGGTCACCATCACGGCTGGAATGCCCAGCTCCCAGAAGCTCGCGTGGTCCGAGGCGTCGGTACCCATCATCGCCGGCCCGTTGAAGCTGTAGACCGGCACCCTGGCGCCGCCAGGTCCCGCCGCAACCCGCATCGATCGCTTCACCCGGCGCGCCAGGCCGCGGTCGAACGGCTGGCCAACGACGCCGACGAAGTGGCCGCGGCGGGGATACACCAGCGCCAACAGCACGCTCGGCCACGGCTGCCGCTCGCTGAAGTAGCCGATCATCTCCAGGCACACCATCGCCTCCACCCGCACGCCGGCGGCGGCGAGCCCGCGGGCGTGCACGCGACTGCCCTGCCGCGCGCTCCCGAAAAGCGGCGGCTCCTCCAGCGTGAAGGCGACGAGGTCCACGCGCCGCGCGAGAGACTGCCCGCGCAGCAGCCGCGCGAGCTCGAGCAGCCCGGCCGTGCCACTGGCGTTGTCGTCGGCGCCCGGGTTGCTGCCGAACATGCCGAAGGCGTCGTAGTGCGCGCCGACCACGATGCGCGGAAACGAGGGCCGCAGGGACATGGGACCTCCTAGTCGCAGTCGCGCATTTCCGCGCGGTGGTGGAACCGATGCCACCAGTGAGCATGCCGGCCTTCAGCCCAGATACGACAGATCGCAGCCGAGCATCGATGTCTCGAATGCAGCCGTGGGGCTGGGACGCGGAGTCGGGCGCCGCCGCTCAGCGACGGAGGCTCGCGAGCGACTCCAGTGTCGGCCGCGTCGCGTGACGTCGCGGCACACTCGCCGTACCGGCAGACATCCCACGGCACCCTCAGAGTCTACTCAAGAGCTCCGCCACGACCTCGACCTCCATCCCCTCGGTCAGGGTGATCTTGTCGACCTCGGGGTTGAAAGGCCGCAGAGGGATGTCGCCTTCGACCTCCCCTCGCGTCGCATCCTGTGGCGGGCGCTCGTACCGCTTGAGCGTGTAGCTGCCGCCACCGCTCGGGTCGCCGGCCTCGCGGTGCTGAACCACCAGGATTCGACCGTAGCGGCTACCGGCGACCTCAGTGGTGAACAGGCACCATGAGCCATCGGGAATCTGCTGCTCCATCGAGGGCCCGTGTACCTGGGCGACGAACATCCCAGGCTTGAGCTTGCGCGGCACGTCGAGGCTTGCCCAGCCCTCCGGGTCGACTTCGCGCCCGGTGCCGAAGGCACCGGCGGCTAGGCGAAGGTCGAAGATTGGCACGCAGGTGCGGAAGCGATCGCGCGGCCCGGGATCGTCGACGCGCACGAATGGCACGACGTTCTCGACCGCCGGGGAGGCGGCCAGCACCTCTGAAGCCAACGCGGGAACGGCGGCCTGCGTCAGAGGCGCGGCCGACGTTTCCAGCCCACCAGCCCGCGCCGCGAACCAATCCGCCGCCTCCGCGGCAACACGTTTCGTCGCGTCGCTGCCGACCAGGAACTTGGCGATGCGCTTGAAGTGCTTGGTCATCGCCTGCTGGTCGTCGAGGTCGTGCGCGGTAATCTGAATCACCTCGTGCCCCTCGGCGCGCAGCTCGTTCCGGATCTCCAGGTCCTGCTTGTGGGTCTCGGGATTGCCGTGCAGATGCCGCGACAGGCCATCGAGGTACACGTAGAGACTCCGATCGCTGTCGTCTGGATCCTCGAACGCCACATCGGGGGTCGTCGACCCGAGTGGTTTCGGCAGCGGCACTTGCTGCTGCCACGCCCCCTGGGGAAGCTGCGCTGCGACCAGCATGTTGCGCAAGTTGCGTTCCGCGACATTGACGGGGACCTTGGCCGGCTCGGGTGTCGCGCCCGGCTGCTGGGGCGGAATCGCGTGCGCTGACGCCAGCGCCCCACCGAGCTCGCCTATCCGCTCGAGCAGCAGCTTGCGATCGAGCTCGCTGTGGTAGAAGCCGTTGCGGTAGGTCTGGAAGCAGTCGATGCAGCTCGCGCTGCACTGTGACGGGCAACCCCTGGCGATCCGCTCGGCGACGGCGACGGCCTCGGGGAAGCGCTTGCAGAGCTGGTCGAGGAGCCCCGATCCACCCGGCATCGGGTCGTAGAGCAGCGCCGTCACCTGGTCCGACTCCATCTCGCCGAGGACGAGGACCTGGAGATCCTCGAGCTCCATCTCGAGCAGCTCGCTGGCCCCGAAGCGCAGCGCCTCGGCGAGGGTGTAGGCCTCGCGCCGGTCGGCGCAGGCGGGCAACGACAGAGCGTCCACGACCAGCTCGGCGTGGAAGCCCACCGGGGTCGGCCGCTGGCCGCACCACTCGAGGTGCTTGCGCTCGAAGTCGTTGCGCTGGACTTCCGACGAGAGCGGCGAGGCGCTCTGGCCGCAGGTCATACACACCGGGTAGCCGAAGCGTGCCTCGCCGCTGATGGTGAGGCTCGCTCCCACATTGACGAGCTGCAGGCGCACGCCGTGGCGAAGATGCACGGGGCGCTCGCCCCAGTGGAACGCGTAGCCGCCATCGTGCTGCCCGAGCTCGCGGCCGTAGATGGCGACGCCCATCTGGAAGCGGGTGTCCTCCTCGTCGGAGATGCGGGAGGTGTGCACCAGGGTGACGTCGCAGATCGGGATGCTGGTGATCTGCCCCGACGAGGGGTCGCCCATCGCGCTCGCCGCCGGCCGCAGCGCCCGGCGCTCGGCGTTCACCTCGAACCGCACCGGCGTGGCGTCGCCGTCGGCGACGTCGCGCGCGTAGCGGCGAGGGACGAACCGCTGGCCGTTGGCGTAGATGAGGTTGCCCGGCACGTACTCGCGCACCGCAACGCTCGGCGGCCGCGGCAGGTCGAAGTCCTGCACGCCGCGCACCCACTTCGGCATCTCGGCCATGCCGCGCACCGAGCCCGAGTCGAGCCCGTAGCCGGGCAGGAAGCCTTCGCGCGCCAGTACACCGAAAGTCAGAGTGTCGTCGATCCCCTCCGCCTCGCTGCGCTTGCGCTTCTGCTCGCCCTTGAGCTTCTTGATCAGCCGCTCGCAGCGGTCGTAGAAGGCGCGGTCCTCGCCATCGAGGCTCCCCACCTTCTTGCGCCGCTTCTCGAGCGCGTCCATCTGGCGCATGGCCCACTGCAGGCGGCGCCACAGCCGCTGCACCACTGCCGCGAGGGCCTCGCCCATCCCGGCGATGTGTGCGGCGAGCCGCTCCGGCGCCACCGCCGCGGCGTCGGCCGCCGGCCACCCTTGCCCGAACGCCCGCGCCACGGCCGCCTCGAGGTCGGCCTGGTGCTTGGTGACCACCGTGATGAGTGGCGTCACCGGCAGCGCCTGCGACCGCACCAGCCCGCCCGCGTCGAACAGGTATTCGCGGATGCGCACCGGGAAAGCGACGAGCAGCGCGGCGCGGATCTCTTCGCGGTCGGGCCCGCCGAGCGGAGATCCCGGGCCTGCGAGCTGATTGAGCCGCGTCAGCACCGTCGCGTGCACGTGCTTGCCGACCATCTCCTCGTTGGCAAGGTTGAAGGCGGGCGGGTCGATGCGGCCACCGAGCAGCTTGAGCGGCTCGTCGAAGTAGGCGCGGTCGTGGCTCACCGTGCGACAGTAAGTCAGGTTCACCGCCATGCGGTGGCGACGCCCGGCACGGCCGGCGCGCTGCCAGTAGTTGGCGGCGAGTGGCGGCACGTTGCGCATCAGCACCGAGTCGAGAGTGCCGATGTCGACACCGAGCTCGAGTGTCTGAGTGCACACCAGCACGTTGATCTCGTCGGTCGCGCCCTTGAACAGCTGCTCGATCTGCTCACGCTCGTCGTGCGGCACCATCGCGGTGTGCTCGCGCGGGCGCAGCATGGTGTAGCTCTGGTCGATGAGCTGCAGGTCGTAGTTGTCGGGGTCCTCGGGCAGATACTCGAGCTGGCCGGCACAGCGCCAGGCGAGGCACTTCTCGTAGGGCGTGCGGCGCACGGTGCGCCGGCGGCAGGTGGTGCAGCGATAGGCGCCGCGGTTGGGCGCCAGCATCAGCCGGTCAGCGTCGATCTGGTGGGCGCCGGCGGTGTTCGGCAGGGCGTTGCCACGCCACCCCTGGAGCGTTACCGGGGCGAGGATCTTCGCCGCCTTGAGGTGGTCCCACAGCTCCTCGAGGAAGGTCGGGATCTGCTCCTGGGGCACGCCCCACTTCGCGGCGATCTGCATCGCCAAAGAGGGCGGGCCGGTCGACAGCCACTGCTTGAGCCGGCTCTTGTCGTCGCTCGCCGCGCGGGCGAGCTTCACCCCGCGTGGAACGTTGCGCAGCTTGGGCAGGTAGCCGTCCTGGATCTCCCGCGCGCCGTCGTCCCAGAACTTGCTGAAGATGTGCCCGGTGCGGTCGAGCAGCAGACTGTCACGGCGCATCTGGTCGAGCATCGCCGCCACGCCGTTGACGAGGTCGTCGGGCGGCAGCTTGAGGCGGTGCGACCCGCTCTGCATCGATTCGCTGGCGCTCGACAGACCCTCGTAGCCGACCCTCAGCCGCCCCCAGGGCTCGAGGCCGATCTGCTGCCGCTGCGCCGTGGTTAGCTCGCGCAGGATCATGATGCGCAGGAAGTAGCGCCGCTCCTCGCGGTGCTTCTGGCCGCCGACGTCCTTGGGGTATGCCGACCACACCTCCGGCAGCAGGGCGGCCGACATCGCATCGTCGGCCTCCAGCGCGTCCTCGAGCTTGTAGGTGAGGTCGTGGATGGACAGCGGCTGCGCCGCGATCTGCTGCGCCATCAGGCTGCGCAGCCGGAAGCGGCGCGCGTGGTCGCGCATCCAGCCCGACTGGAACGCCGCGTCCTGCCGGTTGTCGGCGAACACCAGCAGCCGCGGGCGGTCGGCGCTGTGCACCATGTCCTGCGCCAGCACGTGCACGTCGGCGACGTTGGTGGCGCGCACCGGCTTGATCGGCTCGAGGTAGCGCCCACCGAGCGCCCGCCCGGTGGCGCGGCAGGCGACGCAGGAGGCCAGCTTGCCCGGGCGCTCCTCCTTCTGCTGCACCGCCCACAGCGGCAGCAGCTCGCCCGCGGCGCCGCAGGCGAGGCAGCGCTTGCCCGCCGCGGGGTGGCCGGCGCCGCAGACGACGCAGAGGTGCACCCGCGCCAGCCGTTTTTCCTCCTCCTCGGCGTCGTCGTCGTCGCCGATCAGGCGGTCGAGCAGCAGGACCCGCACGCCGCCGTGCGCGCCGTCGAGCGGCAGCCAGACGCTGGCGTCGCCTTCGGCCTGTCCGCCCGCGGGACTGGCTCCGGTGAACTCGAACCCCCCCAGCGAGTGCTGGAAGTAGTGCTGGCCGCAGGTCTTGCAGGTGGCCACGGGCAGCCGCAGTCGCGCCGCCTCGCGCTCGGAGCCATCTGGCGGACCGCCGTCGCCGCCGCCGGCCTCATCTTCGGCCGAGAGGTGGAGGCGAGGCTCGTCGCCCTCGAAGGTCACCACCGCCCCCGGCACGCCGCGCACAAACCCGTGCACTACCGGCCGCACCAGCGGCCGCCCGCCCGCCCGTGCCGCCGCGCCGAGCGTGAGCCAGAGCACCAGCTCTTCCTCGCTCACCGCGCGTCCCACGCGCTCGCCGACCTCGGCGAGGAGTGCCGCAAGCTCGCGCGGCGCGGCGAGCGCCTGCGCCGCCTGGTAGAGCACCTCGTTGCGCGCCAGCTCGGCGTGGAGCGCCTCCTCCCAGGCTCCAGCCGGAAGCTCCCGCCCGCCCAGTGCGCGCCACAGCGCGCGCACCGCGGCGTCGGCCCCCTCGCCAGCGTCGACCGCCAGCAGCGCCTCGGCCAGCCGGCGCGGCGGGTCGTCGGGCGCCCCGGGCACGGCGCGCTCGCCCGCCCAGTCCTCGGCGGCGTAGTGTTCGCCCACCGTCTCCACCGCCGCCGCCTCGACGCCGAAGAAGCGGCTCGCGAAGTCGCGCGCGGCGTCGGGGCCCGTGGGGTCGACGATGGTCGCCGAGGTGGCGACGCACACCGTGTCGCCCGCTTCGCGCCCGCAGTAGCTGCGCAGCCGGCGCACCATGCAGGCGGTCTCGGCGCCCAGCGCGCCGCTGAAGGTGTGCGCCTCGTCGAAGACCAGGAAGTCGAGCCGCGCGTCGCGGAACAGCTCGGTGTCGCTCTGCCGCGTCAAGAGCAGCTCGAGCTGCTGCACGTTGGTGAGCAGGATGCGCGGCTGGCCGCCGGGGGTGCGCATCCGCTCGCGCGAGCACACCTCCTCCGGCGGGTGGACGCTGGTGCCCGCGCCCTCCGCCTGCACCTCTGCCAGTGCCGCGCGGTAGTCGGCGCGCGACGACCCCGGCCGCAGCCGCACCCCGCGCACGCCCGACTCCTGGTCGGGCGTCTTGCGCACGTACATGCCGAAGGTGACGCCGCTGCCGGCGAGCAGCTCGCGCAGGCGGCCGAGCTGGTCCTCGGCGAGCGCGTTCATCGGGTAGACGATCACCGCGCAGATTCCCGCCGGCGCCTGGGTGTCGCGCAGCTCCAGGCAACGGCTGATGATCGGGTAGAGGAAGCACTCGCTCTTACCCGAGCCGGTGCCGGTCGAGATCAGCGTCGTCGCGCCGCTGGCGATGGCGCGGATCGCCTCCTCCTGGTGGCCGTAGAGCTGGGGAAACGTCGAGATCTGCTCAAGGTGCGGATGCAGGATGCCTTCGGCGACCAGCTTCGCCACCGCCGCCCCTTCACGGAAGGCACGCGAAACGGTGACGAACGGGCCCTGCAGCAGCGGCGTGTGCCGCACCCAGCCGAGCGACAGCAGGTCGCGCAGCTGGGCGTCGAGACGCGGGTCGGCAAAGGGGTAGGTGGTGAGCTGGTAGCGCAGGAAGCTGCGCACCACCTTCTCGGTGTAGACCAGGGGGTTGAGGGCCATCGCTTACTCCGGGGCCGGCAGCGGACGCCCGGCGCCGCGGCGCGCCTGGTGCCCGGCGGCATTCTGCTGCTTCCAGAGGAGGACCGGGTGGCGCGCCAGGCGCGCGGCGGTCTCCGGGTCGTCGGGGAAGAGCAGCGCGAGGGCGAGCTCGCCGCGCTGCAGGCGATCGCTGTACTCGCGGGCCGCCTCGTCGAGGGCGAGTAGCGGCGCGAGGACCTCCCACGCCGCCTCGCGCAGCTCCCTTGCCGAGGGCTGCGTACCGGCCGCCAGCACCGGGGCGAGCTGGCTGGCCACGATGGCGTCGGTCACCCGCGCCAGCCGGCGCTCGTCGTAGGCGTGGAGCGGATGGTCGAGGAGGCCGGCGAGCGCCACGAAGAGCCGGCGGAATGCAGTGGTGGCCCAGCGCTCGCCGAGCAGCGCCGGCAGCCGCAGGGTGTCGAACAGGTCGCGCGGCAGGGCGCGGGCGAGCGTCGCGCACAGCTTGCCGGCGGCGATTTCCTCGTCCGCGACGACCAGGGCGGTGGGGCGGGCGATCTCCCCCGGCTGCCACAGCGTGCGCCGCAGAACCGGCGCGAGCGGCACCCGGAACATGAAATTGAGGTCGATCTCGATGCGGTCCGCAACTCCCGCGACACCGCGGTAGAGCAGGTGCACCTTGCGGCCGGCGTGCTCCTCGGGCGACCACTGCAGGCGGTAGCCGCGGAAACGGGCGATGTCGCCGATGGCGCGCTCGACCAGCGGCCGCTCGGCGCGCATGGTCTCGCGGTCTTCACTGCCGACGTAGTTGAAGTCGAGGTCGACCGAGAGCCGCGGCGGGTCGGGGAAGAGCAGGTTGAGGGCGGTGCCACCCTTGAGCGCCAGGCGGTCGCCGAGCAGCGCGTGGCCCCCCACGTCGCCGAGCATCTCGCCGAGCCGCAGCACCTTCTCCAGCGTCTCCGGCCGGAAGCCGCTCGCCGCCGCGAGCTGCAGCACTGTGGCGCGGTCAACCATGAGGCCGAGCCTTCAGGCGAGGACGAACGTCGGCCGGCCGGCGCCGGCAGCCGGCGGCGCCCCCGTCAGCGCTCATCGGGTCCCTGCCCCTGCAGCAGCGCAGCGGGGAGGATCAGGTTCCACCGCGGCGCGAGCGTTCCGCCGCGGGTCCCCGGCTCGAGGTAGACGGCGGCGCGCGGCCGGTGGCGGGCGATCCGCTGCAGCAGCTCGTCGGCGACGAAGAGCTGCTGCCGGTAGCGTTCGAGGAACCAGCCGACCGCCGCCCACACGCGGCGCAGGTCGTAGGCCTCCAGCAGGCGCAGCAGCAGCGCGAAGTCGAGAACGGCAATCCCGCCCGCCGACTCCACCAGCTCGACGGCGCCGCCCACCAGGTGGGGCTGGCGGAACCCCTCGACCAGGGTGCGCTCGGCGCCGGTCGTGCGGAGCGCGATGCCGTGCCGCATCACCTCCCCAAGCCCGAGCTCTCCGAGACCTTGCTTCACCAGCGCCGGCGGGTGCGGCAGGAAGCGGATCGTCGCACCGGTGACGCGCAGGGGAGCCCGCCGCGCCGCGGTGAGCACCGTGCACACGTTCCACACCGAGTGCGCGGCGCCCAGCAGCTCGAGCGCGCTGTGATGGGAAAAGATGGCGTCGGGCCGCGCCGCGGCGGCGACCAGGAAGACGTCCGCGCGATAGCTGCCGAAGTCGGCGCCCGGAGGCACCACGGCGTAGACCTCGCGGGCGACGCGCAGGAGGCGGCCACTCTTCAGATGGTGCTTGAGGCGGTTCGCGACCGTCGCCCGGGCGCCGGCACCGCCATCGCCGAGCGCGGCGGTCGCCTGCTCGAGCGAGAACACCGGCCGCCGGGCGAAGAACGCCTCGCTGGCGGCGGCGCTCGAGGGGCCCGGTTTCGATTTGCTCTTTTGCACGGCTCTGGGTAGGAAATCTACCCATAAGTCGCCGAAGTGACAAGTAGTGCGGCTCCCAGGGCGCTGGTACGGCTTAGCTCTCCCCGCCGTACAGGAGTGAGGTCGGGCAGCCTGATCTACGCCCCGCCGCCCTTCTTCTTGCCTGAGAGGTGTGGGTCCTGCTTCGCCCAGGCCTCCTCCGTCCTTCCCTCGGCGACAGCCGCCCTCAGGCGATCCAGAGCGGGCTTGCTGTACCCCTTGAACGTGCTCTTCCCCTTGGTCAGCAGGTGGAAGCAGTCCTTGTCGGCTTGGAGGCCCAGTTCGCGAACCAGGGCCAAGGTCCGCATGGTGCTAGTGCCGAGTTTCCCCGCGAGGTCCGCCAGGCCGAGGTTGTACTTGTCCCAGATGTTGACTTCCAGCTTGACTAAGGTCCCCACCGCAGGCTCGCCGTCCTTCGCGATACTCACTGATACCGGGGCATTCTTCGAGATCTTCATCGTGATCGGCAGTCCGCCGCCCTCGGTGGCGAGTCGAAGCTGCGCGATCTCGGGGAGGATCACCGACCACTCGGCGCCCTTGCGCCGCCGTTTCACGACGGCGTCCAGCTCTTTTTGCGAAACCCGCTCCGGGCCCGATCGCGCGCCGACGGCGAACGCGAGAATGGCACGCAGCCGTGCTGCTGCCTTGGCCGTCTTGCGGGTTCCCTTCGCGAGTAGGGTATCGACTGCGCTGAGCTCTTGCTCGAAGAGCAGGCTCAGGTCGGTGGGCGGTCGCGTCGAGATCGGTAGGACCCGCGTTGGAATCCTCGAGACGAGCGCGATCCCGAAGGTCTTCTGCACCACCCGATCGAACAACGTGACCGACGACTGCGCGTGGACGTAGAGGACATCTTCAGAGATGTCCGACCAGTAGTGTTGGGCCTGGTCGCGTTGAGCATCGAGGATCGACAGGGTGCTCCGCTCGTCGCTCGTCAGCACTTGGAGCTGGGTTTCGGCGAGATCGAGGCACTTGTCGAATCCGAAGGTGAAGCGTGAAGTGCCCTCGAAGATCGCGATGCGTCGCTGCAGCAGAGCAGCCTTGAGCAGCAGCTCGAAGGAGTGATGCAAGAGCATCAGCACCGAATGAACGCGCCCGACCTCGGATGGACGGTTGAAGATTTCGATGGCCAGCGTGAGCGAGGCGATGCTGCGCTCGAGTAGCGGTGAGACGTCTTTCTTGAGCCGTGGCATGGCGCCCTACTTGGGGAAGAGCCGTGTCTGCGCGGCCGCCTGCGACCTGCCCTCCGGCCCCTTCGACGAAAGCGCCGAGGGTTGCTCCGACAGACCCGCCATCAGCCGGCGGAAGCCGTCCTCGCCGAGCAGATTGCGCGCGTGCAGCTCGCACTCGAGCCACGACTCCTCGCGGTCCTGGGCGAGCTGCCAGTCGTAGAAGCGCGGGCCGAGGCGGGAGGCGACGGGCTGCGGGTGCTTGGCGCGCTCGTCGTGGCCGAGGCCGTAGTCGGCGAGGCGGAGGGTCTCGGGGAGCATCCACCCCTCGCCGTCATTCTGGGCGCAGAACGCCGCGATGCCGCGCTCGCGGTCGCCGCCGGCGGCGGCGATGTGCTGCTGGAGGTCGTGGAAGGCGACGAGGGTGAGCACGGTGTGGCGAAGCTCGGGGTCCTTGTCCTTGTCGACACGCCAGAAGCCCTTCGGGTCGAGTGTGCGCCGGAACACCTTGTTGGCAAGCTCCTCGCGCCGCCAATCATTGTCCCGGAGCAGGTGGACCGTGTGATCACTGGTGAGCCCGATGCACGCGCAGGCCAACGCGTCGAGCATGCAACGTAGACGTAACCGCTCAGCGCTCGCAAGGGCCCAGTGGCGGATGGGAGCTTGGTTAGACAAGTTGCGGGCGCGCAGCCAAGTCTCTGAAAACCTTGGGTGCGCACATGCCAGGTTCAGCGTTCGCGGCGTAAACCAGGTTTCCAGAGCCAGGCTTCGTTCGCGACTGGGAAGCGCGGTCTCGGCAACGATGAACCAGTTCAGCGAGAGTCCCCCGAGGCGAGCGCGCATTTGAAAGTCGTATACCCAGGAGTTCAAGAGCGCGCAAAGCGTCAGTGGTGTCGCGACGCCTGCCTCGGCGAGGGTGCGGAGCACTGGGACTTTGTTGCCGCACGGACTGCGGTCGAGGACGGTGGCGATCGTCGTCCTGCGGTTGGTCGCGGAGCTCACATCCATGAAACAGAGTTTCGAGTGCTCGGCACGATCTGGCGCCACCTCCAGATTGGCGCTCATCGCGCGCGTT
The DNA here is from genome assembly GCA_963837455.1 of Thermoanaerobaculia bacterium. Lineage (GTDB taxonomy): Bacteria > Acidobacteriota > Thermoanaerobaculia > Multivoradales > JAIOJS01 > DASYQD01. Next base: position 161,765 of record CAWINM010000006.1, read on the forward strand.
GCCATCAGGAACTGCGGGATCACGGGCTTCGCCGGCCAAGGTGACGGTTCCCAAACCGCAGAACGCCCCTTCCCGCTGACCCAACCCGACTCGCTGAAGTCGAACTGCCCGATCATCCGCCCCTCGTACAGCGGCAACGCCACATCCTCGACCTCGTCCTCCGCGATCCACCCCTCCCCATCCCGCGACAGGATCACCCCCGGCGCCAGGTCGACCCGCCGCGCGCGGGGCGGCGCTGGGCTCCCCGCCGTGCGCTGCCGCCACCTGCCCCTGAGCCACCGGCTGTACTCGTCGGGCCGATAGCCCTGCTCCTCCCACTTCGGGCGCGGCGGGAAGAGCTTCGAGTCGTTGGTCATGTCGAACTCGCGCGCGTACTCGACGCCCCAGCCGTCGGGGCCGTCGTCGCCGAGCAGCACGGAGTTGCTGTAGATGGTCTCCAGGATCTCGAGGTCGCGCCGCGACTGGATCTCGAGGATGGCGCGCGAGCGCGGCGAGAAGCGGGTGATCTGGGTGGCCGGGTAGTCGGTGGCGATCTCCTCGGCCCGCGCCCAGTCGGCGAGGTCCCGCCGCATGAACGCGGTGCGCACCGCCTCGGTGGTGCCGCCCTTCTCGACGATCACCGGGTTGAACTTGAAGCGGCTGTCGATGTCGAAGATCTTCTCGCGGTTCTCGAAGCCGAAGAGCCACTCCCAGCGGCACCGTTCGAGGAAGAGGCGGCGCAACGCGCCGCTGCCGTGGTCGGAGTAGAGGCCGGAGGGCACCAGGAAGCCCAGCCGGCCGCCTGCGCGCAGCAGCGCGTGCGCCCGCTCGAGGAAGAGCTTGTAGAGGTTCAGGTCGGCCGAGCCCTGGTGCTGGTACGGATGCCGCGGGTCGGCGAAGCCGCGGCTCTTCGCCCGCGCCTCGCGCCAGCGCCGGTGGAGGTCGGCGTTCTGCCCGCCGCGGGCGAGGTTGAAGCGGTCGTCGTTGCCCTCGGCGGTCTCGGGGTCGCCGAAGGGGTGGGCCGCGTGCTTGACGAAACCCGACTGCGCCTTGAAGTCGGCGGCGTACTCGAGCCAGCGACGTTCGGTCTCCCCCTCGGCGAAGAGCTCGCTCTGGCGGGCGAGCGCGACCTGCTTGCCGTAGGCGCGGTAAAGCGGGTCGAGGTCGGAGAAGAACTCCTTCGAGCTGGGCTTGGCGATCTCCCACGGCGGGTTCCCGATCAGCGCGTCGAAGCCGCTGAACGAGGTCGCCGTCGTGCCGCCGCGGAAGACGTCGGGGAACTCGAGCTCCCAGTGGAAGAAGCGAAGCCGGCCGGCGATCTCGGCGCTGACCTCACGCGCGGCGGCCGCGGGCGCGGCGAGGTCGCGCGGCAGCGGCGCCTCGTCGAGTCGGTCCGCCGGCCAGAACCAGAGCGCGCACCAACGGTCGAAGGCATCGGCGAGGTGGCGCCAGGTGGGGCTCTCGCGCATCTCGCGATAGATACGGGCGCGCTCGGCGCTGTCATGCACCGGCAGGTCGTGCAGGCGCGCCAGGGTGGCGAGGGCGTCGTCGTGCACCGCCAGCGCCTCGACGAGCTGGTCCTTGGAGAAGAGCGTCGCGCCGGCGAGGAACTGGGCGAGGGCGGGCTTGACCTCTTCGCCGCGGTACGCCTTGATCGCCTTGGTCCACGCCTCCTTCGCGAGGTGCACGCCGTTGGAGTGGTTCTTGTCGCCGCCCTCACGGCTCCACGCCATCGCCGGGTAGTGGGCGAACTGGTCGAACCAGGCGCCCACCAGGGCGTTGCCGGCGCGCACCTTGTGGTCGAGGAAGGAGAACGGCAGCTCGCGGTCCATGGTCTCGATCCACAGCGCCAGGCGGCAGAGCTCGACGGCGAGCGGGTCGAGGTCGACGGCGTAGATCGTCCGCTCGACGACGTAGCGGCGCAGCAGCGCCTTGGCGCGCGGCTCGAAGTCGGGCTCGTCGGGCCGGCAGGGCAGGCGCGTGGCGCCCAGCGGCTGCTCCGCCGAAGGTGGGGCGAGGCCGAGGATCTCGTCGAGCGGCCGCTGCGGGTCGGCGAGGCGATCGTGGGCGAAGAGCGAGGCGTACACGGCCTCGGTGAGGAAGCGCACGGCGGCGACCGGGAACGACCCGGAGCCGCAAGCCGGATCGCACACCTTGAGGGCGAGGATCTCCTCGGGGCGCCGCGGGACCCAGCGCTCGGGCGGCGCGTCGCGCGGCGGCATTACCGCGCTCGCTTCGCCAGCGACAGTCGCTGGCGGCGGCGTGTAGGCGAGCGGCCGCAGCGTGCGCTGCACCAGCGGCACGGCGAGCTGCGGGCGGGTGTAGAAGGTGCCCGCCCCCTTGCGGGTGCCGCCCCAGCGCACCAGGTACCACTCGCCGGGCTCGACGACGCGGGCGAGCAGGGCCTTGGCCGCCTTCTCCACCCGCGCCGCGTGCTCGAGCTGCCGCTCGGGCGTCAGGCGGCCGCGCGGCCGGGGCGCCAGGCCGCCCGCGGCGCTGGCGCGCCGGGCCCAGGCGAGGGCGCGGGAACGCAAGGCGGCGTGGCCGGCGGCGGTTGTCGGGGTGTCGGCGGTGCCGGGGGGCGAAGCTGACGTGGCAGGGAGATTGTCCACGCTGGCGGAGTCGTCGTCGCCTCGCCCTTCGCCGTCCACCTCCTCCTCGTCTTCTCCGCCTTCTTCGTTTCCCTCTACTGGATCCTCCGCCGCCTCTTCGCCGTCGTCCTCCACGGCTCCATCGTCTTCGCCACTCTCCTCCGCCTCCGCATCTTCGCCAGCCTCGTCCTCGCCGACGTCGGTCTTCCGCTTCTCCTTCACCTTGGCGAGAAGCTCGCGCAGGTGGCCGTCCTCCATCGCCTCGAGGCGCAACAGCGGCAGCGCCGGCTCGTCGCCGAGGGCGAGGAAGACCACCGCGTCGCCGGCGGGCGCCACCCGCAGCTCGTAGTCGAGCAGGCCCTCGTAGAGGATGCCGATGTACTCCGAGGAGAGGTCGGAGAAGTCGACCGGCACCAGCGAGCTGACGCTACCGCGCCCCTGGCGCAGGCGGATGCGGGTACGGGTGAGCAGCTCGAGCAGCGCGTCGACCTCGCGGTCGGCCATCACCGGCGTGGCGGCCTCGAAGCAGGCGCTCTCGAAGAGGTGGAGGGCGCGGGTCACCGCGTCGGGCGCGTCGGCGCGGCCGGCGGCGAAGAGCTCGCCGCCGTAGGCGGGCACCGGCAGCGCCTGGTGGTGCGAGCCGGCGTGGATGAGGCGGAAGAGGGCGAGCACCCGCGGCCAGGCACCGAACGTGTGGGCGAGGCGGCTGCGCCCACGGGCGGCGCGCCGTCGCAGCGCCTCGGCGAGGCCGTGCAGGCCGTAGCCCTCGTGGTAAACGGGAGCGCTGCGCGGCAGCAGCTCGCGGCTCTCGGCGAACAGCACCACCACCATGCGCATGACGACGCGCACGGCGGCGCGGTAGACCTCGGCCCCGTGCGCGTCGAGGCCGGCGGCGCGCAGCGGCTCGCCGTGGGCGCGCACCAGGGTCTCGACGCCGCGGCGCACGCGCTCGCCGAGGGTCGCCGACAGCTCGGACTGGCCGCGCCGGCTGTCGAGGATGGCGGCGACCAGCGGCGGCGGGGCGCCGGGCGTGGCGCCGTCGAGGAGAGCGGGCTGCAGTAGCAGGCGCAGCGCGGCGAGCTGCGCGCCGGGCTCGCCCTCCTCGAACCAGAGGTCGGTGTCCCACTCGCAGGCGGCATCGTGGTCGAGGCCGGCGTAGAGCAGGCGGAGCTGGCGGCCGTTCGTGAGCAGCGCCAGCGGCTGGCGGGCGGCGCGCAGCCACTGCAGGGTGTCGCTCACCGCCCGCCGGCCGCGCCCCTGGCCGACGGTGCGCTCGCCGTCGAAGAAGACCGGGAGCACGCCGCCTTGAGCGCCGCGCCAGAGGTGCCGCGGCTTGCGGCTCTCGCCGGAGACCAGCGGGTGGCCCCACTCGCTGCCGACGGCGGCGCCGCGGGACCAGCCCTCGGCCGGCAGCTCGCAGACCGTCTCGAGCACCCAGGCGAGCAGCGCGCCGGGCTCGCTCTGGCCGGCGGCGAAGCGGGTGAGCTCGCGGCGGAGCTGATCGGCGCGGAAGGCGGAGAGCTGCGGTCGGGCGCGCTCGCCGGCGAGGTGGGCGACCTCGCGCGGCCCGAGGAGTAGGCCGAAGTGGCGCAGGCTCTCCCACCAGCGCAGGTCGATCGCGGTGGCCACCGGGCTCACGGGCTCGGGCTCTCCCCGGGGAAGATCACCTCGACCGCCAGCGGCAGCACCTGCGGTGCCCCGCGCAGCGTGTGACGGCGCGGCACCAGCTCGTCGATCACGCGGGTGCGCTCTCGCGCGAGCTGCTCGCGCAGCTCCGCATAGTGGCGCTGCCGGCGCTGGACCTCTTCCCGTCGCAGGGCGATGTCGCGCTCGAGCTCGTCGAGCTGCTGCCGCTGCCCGAACAGCAGCCCCTGGCGGGCGCGGTCGCGAAGCTGGGCGATCTCGCGCTCGAGCCGCTGGATGGTGCTGCGCTCGATGAGCGCCGAGAGCTCGGCCTGGCGGCTTTGGAAGCGCGCCCGCTCGGCGGCCAGCGTCGCGTCGCGGTCGGCGGCGAGCTGCGCTTCGAGGCGGGTGGCGAGCTCGGCGGCGGCGGTGGCGAGGTGGCGGCGCACTTCCGCCTCGACCTCGAGCCAGAGGTCGCGGGCGTCGTCGGCGCGCTCCGATGCGTCCTGGGCGTCGGTGCCCATCGCCGCCGAGGTGGCGGCGGCCGGCTGGTGCGGGAGCGCCGGGCCGAGGCTGCCGCCACGGACCGCAAAGCGCAGCGTGCGCACCCAGTGATGAAAGTCCTCGCGCAGGTCGTTGACCGCCTGCTCCTCGACGTGGACGACGAGCAGCGCGTCCGCCCCGGCCGGCACCGGGCCGCGGCGCACCGTCCAGCGCGAGATCGCACCATCGCTGCCGGGGTAGCGGCGGCGGGTGAGCGCCGTGAGGCCCTGCTGCACCAGCGGGTGGCTCAGGTGCACGAGCAGCGTGTCGCGGCGGCTGCGGAAGACCTGGCGTGGGCCGGCGGCGACCAGGAGAGTCTTGGGGTCGAAGGTGAGGGACGGGAGGGCGCCCTCCTGGCCGGGGCCGGCGAGCGCCACGGTGTCGTCGATCACCGGGCGCCAGGCGGCAGGCACCGGCAGCAGGATCGGCACGCGACCCTGGGCGTCGGGCGGACCGAGGCGGGGCCGCGTGCTGCCAACCCCCATCGCCACATCAAGGGTGGTGCGCAGCGCCGCGGGCGCGAGGTCGAGCTCGCCGGCGATGGCGCGCAGGTTCGCCGCCGCGCCGGGCGCTACGTCGTCGGGGCGCGAGCGATCGTCGCGCGGCAGGTCGACGAGGCGGCGCGCCGCGTCGAGGCGAAGGTCGAGGTCGCGCTGCACGGTGGCGAGCGACTCGCCCTCGACGAAGCGGCGATGGATCGCCTCGTCGAACACCTCGCCGGTGGCGCCGAGATCCTCGCGGATGGCGTCGACCTTGGCCACCACGTGAGCCCAGAATTTCAGGTCCTGATCGTCGTCGCTGGCGAAGTGCCAAACGGTGACGTCGCGCGGCTGGCCGTAGCGGTCGAGGCGGCCGTTGCGCTGCTCGAGGCGCGCCGGGTTCCACGGCACGTCGAAGTGGAGCAGGTAGCGCGCGCTGTCCTGGAGGTTGATGCCCTCGGAAGCGGCATCGGTGGCGACCAGGATGCGGACCGGATGGGCGGGGTCGTTGAAGGCGGCCTTGACGATGCCGGGAGCGTCCATGCTGCCGTAGAGCGAGAGGACGCGGCGGTCGTCACCGCCGAAGTCGGCGCGCAACCGGCGCACCAGGTAGTCGAGGGTGGTCTTGTACTCGGTGAAGACGACCAGGCGCTCGTCGTCGCGCCAGGCATTGGCGGTGCGCAGGCGCTCCGCGACCAGGCGGCGCAGGGCGGCGTAGCGCGAATCGGCAGTGGGAGCGGCGAGCTCGGTGAAGGTGGCGCTCGCGAGCCCCAGGCCGGCGAGCGCACGTTCGACGGCGTCGATCTCGGCGCCGAGGCCCGCGGCCAACGGCTTCAGCCAGGCGCCAACGGTGGCGGCCGCCGCGCGCCCGACGCTGGCCGCCTCGCGGTCGTCGTCGCGGTCCTCGACGACGGCGCTGCGGGCGGCGCGCACCTCGGCGTCCGCGGCGGTGCGCTCCTCGCTCATCCCGGCCCGGCAGCGCTGCCAGCTCTCAGCAAACGCGAACGGGCAAGAGAGCAGGCGCTTGCCGAGGATCTCCAGGGCGAAGTTGCCGGCGAGGCTGCGACCGCGCGAACCCTCGGCGACCAGCGAGCGCACCCGGGTGCGAAATGCGGCGAAGGCAGCGGAGAGCGCCCGTTCGCCCGGCGCGAGGTCGATCGGCAGGGCGGCTGGCGGCAGGCGTTCGGCGAACTTCGGCGGGCTGGTGCGCGCGTTGATCTCGCGCTTGAGCCGTCGCACCACGACGTCCTCGACGCGCTCGCGCTCGGCCGGCCGTAGCTCGTCGGTCTGGCTGAAGCGCACCGGATCGAGCATCTCGAGCAGGCCGGTGAACGACCAGGTATACCCGTTGTGCGGCGTGGCAGTGAGGAACAGCCGATGCTCGAACAGCGGCGCCACCTCGCGCAACATCGCCGACACCTCGCTCACCTCGCCGAACGGGGTCGGCGAGAGGTTGTGCGCCTCGTCGACGATGAGCAGGTCCCACGGCTGCTGCGGATCGTTCGCATCGCGCCGGCTGGCCGAGCGGAACTGCTCGAGCACATCGGGCTGCTTGAGGTAGTGGTAGCTGGCGATGACCTTCGAGTGACTGCGCCAGGGGTTGGCGTCCATGCCGAGGTGCCGGCGCAGTGCCGCGGTCGCGGGCCGGTCAACGATCTCGAACGGCAGCGAGAACTTCTCCCACAACTCGTCCTTCCACTGCGCGCGCAGCGAGGCCGGGGTGAGGATCAGCACCCGCCGGATGCGGCGGCGCAGCAGCAGCTCCGAGAGGATCAGCCCGGCCTCGACGGTCTTGCCGAGCCCCACGTCGTCAGCGATCAGCAGTGACACCCGCGGCATGCGCAACGCCTTGAGCAACGGCACGAGCTGGTAGTCCTCGACCAGGAACGCACCGTGGAACGGTGAGGCGATCGGCAGCCGCTCGACCGGCCCCTCGGCGTCGGGGTCGACGTAGGAGCGGTGCGCCGTCCAGCGGCAGGCACGGACCAGCGCGGTCAGCACGTCGCCCGGCATCGGCGGGTCGGCGTGGACGTCGGGCAGCGCGGCGGCCTCCAGCAAGCGCGCGAACGGCTCTCGCTCCCAGAGGAGGATCTCCTCGGCCGGCAGGTCACCATCGTTGTAGTCGACCTGCACGAGATGCATGCGGCCGTCGGGGCCGTCGTGGGGGGAGACGGAACCGATGGTGCCGCGGCGATTGCGGACCGTGGCTACCATGCCGACGCGAGGCGTTGTTTGCTCGGACACTAGCGGAGAAGACATCAAAGCTACCTTAGGTGGGGCTTCATGCGTCCCATGTGCGACTCTCGGGCCCTGGCCAGGTCGCGAGGATGCGGTTCGCCAGTTCGGCGCTCCTCCTGTCGATGCCCTCTTCGCCCCAAGTCTCGTTGGCACAGAGAAGCTGATTGACAAGCAACTGGCTTCGCCGGGAAAGCGCGGCTCGCTTGGTGCTCCATTGGGCGTTTGACAAGGCCAAATTCAGCTTCTGGCTGACGAGGGTGAGGTTGCCGACGCGGTGGACGCGCGCCTCCCTCTCCGCTGCGGCGTGCTCGGGATCGGGGACACGCTTAGCGATCGGCCAGTGCTCGCGCCATTGCTGGGGCAATGCGTGCTCGATCGTCAACCCGTCGGGAACCGCGAGCATCTCACTCCCCGCTGTGGAAGCGATGTCGTACTCGCAGGCTTCCAGAAGCATGCAGATGCGCCGCTGGCTCACGAGCCCGTAGAGCGCTTGGGTGACGAGCCTATTGCGGACATCGTCGTCCCCCGGCCACCGGTCGGTCAGATTGGCGAAATCCCGCAGCGCCGCGAGGATGGTGTCATCAGCCATCGCCAGCGGCGCCAGCCGTAGCCTGGCCAAGAGTCGCCCGAGGAGTCGATTGTAGTGCTGCGTAGTGGCGCCAAGGAGCATTCTCCGGACCAGCCAGCTCGCCAAGGCCGCGAGCGCGCGTTCGCGACGTCGTGCCGGCAACTCCGAGCGGCGAAAAAGGAGGAGTGCGACCGGGATCAAGGTGGTGGTGTCCATCTGCCTCAGTCGCCGGAAGAAGCGCCGCAGGCTGGCTAGGATCCAGGGCGTCGAACGCGCGCATTGCCCTAGCGTCCTAACAGAGCTCTTGCAGGAGCTGGGGAACGGCAGGGGGAGGGTCGCTGCGCAGGATCCTGTTGCGAAAGTCCGCGAAGAGATGCTGGCTGCGGGGCTGCTCGCCCAGCTTCATCGTCAGCCAGTGCATCAGGAAGATGTCGGCTCGATCGCGCGTGTAGCGCCCCTGGCGAAGCGACTCGAGCCAGTGGGCCGCGTGGCCAAGCGCCGGCTCCCAGTACTCGTCGTGCAGGACAGTGAAATCGAAGCCAGACCGCTCTGCCTGATGGAGCAGCGAGTTCTTCACGAGATCCAGCGACGTGAGGTCGGCGCCTCGCGAATTGAGAGTCTCGAACACCACCTGCGCGTCTGAAGTCCCATCCAGTTGGATGGAGACGAGTTGGATCAGTCCGTCAAGCGTGTCGTGGAGGGTGCTCAGTCGTTCTTCCGTGCCTTCCGGCCCGCTTTCGGCGACCCACTCGCGGATTCATCCACCTCTGGCAGCTGAGGACACGCCGCCCCTCGCAGCGGACATCGCACTCGCGCCAGTCTTCCGTGTCACATTCCTTCGGCTCGGGCTGCGGCCAGTGGCTCGGGCGTCGCGGCAAACAGGCCGAGGGGATCCGCCGTCGTGACGGGGTCTTCTTGGGCATACTGAAACTAATTTAGTCCACACCCTAGGAGCCAAGGGGGTCCGCCTGCGTGTACCTTCCGGTTTGTGGTTCATACCATCTGTTTACTCATAGCTGCGAAACTTAGGACGCATTGAGACGTACTAGAGTGCATGGACTTGAGCACGCGGCGCGACGCACGGAGTCTTTCTCATTCCACCCTGGAGGAGATGCGCCGGTTGGCTGTTCGTCGCGTGTTGGCTGGCGCGAGCCAAGCGGCAGTGAGTGCCAGCATCGAGGTGCATCCGCGGACGGTTTGCAAATGGATGGCTTGGCACAGGGCCAAGGGTGCAGTGGCGCTGGCGAGCCGTCGCTCGAGTGGGCGTCCGCCGGCCTTGCGCAGCGAGGAAGTCGAAGAACTGCGGCGCATCATCGTGGGCAAGAACCCGCTGCAGTTGAACTTCGGCACGGCGCTTTGGACGATTCCCATCCTTCAGCAGTTGATCGCCAGCAAGTTCGGAAGAGCGCTCCACGGGACGACCATCGGCCGGCTGCTGCATCGCATTGGGCTGACACCGCAACGACCCACGCGCCGGGCGTTCCAGCGCGACGATCTCGAGTGTCAACGCTGGGCCAGTGAGCAGTTTCCTGCGATCGTGAGGCGGGCCAAGAAGCTCCAGGCGTCGCTGCTGTTCGTGGACGAGGCTGGCGTCCATGAGAACGCCCCCGTAGGTACGACATGGGCAGAGCGCGGGCACCGACCGACGATTCGCGCTAGCGGCAGTCGTCGGAAGGTCAATGTGATCTCGGCGATCAGCCCGCGCGGCCGTTTCTGGTTCCGTTGCTTCAAGGGAATGCTCAACTCGCCCAAGTTCGTCGAGTTCCTTGCAGCGATGCTCCACGATCTGCGCGGGCGAATCCTCCTGGTGATCGATCGTCATCCGGCGCACACGGCCGCTGCCACTCGGCGCTTTCTCCTCGCCAACGCCGATCGCCTCGAAGCGCACTACCTCCCGGCCTACGCACCGGATATGAACCCCGACGAACACGTCTGGGCTCACCTCAAGGGCCTGTTTCGCCGAGCGCCACTGCAGCAGGGCGAAGACCTGCACGATTCCGTGGCTGAGGCCATGACCGAGATCGCAGCCGACCGCGATCTTCTTCGCAGCTTCTTCAAGCATCCCGAAGTCGCTTACGTCAAGGCTGCATTGAAATGGTAGTGGTCACGTCCCAAGTTACGCAGACATGAGTAAGTTGTAATACAGCTCCCCCTGCGCCCCCCCAACGCCAAACGCCCGCGAGCTCCACTGCCCCGGATACTGCAGCAACAGCTTCTCCCCGAAGGCGACGAAGGGCTCCGGAATCCCACCGTCGTTCTGACTTCCCTCAGGAAGATCGGCGTCCCGAGATGATCCGTCGTCACGTAGATGATCTCGGTACCCGCCGGATCCGTGACGCGTAGCAGGGCGACGGGCCGCCCGGCGAAGTAGAGGACATCGGTTGCTATGTCCTTCTCGCCCACCTCGCGGTGCCGGCGCAGGAGCCCGTCGCTGCTGTAGACAGACGTGACGCTCAACGTCTGGTCGTCGGGCAGGATGGTGTCGGCTTCCGTCAAGAAGCCGCGCCCGTCGTACTCGAGCGTCGTGGCCCAGTTGTCCTTCGAGAACTGCGGCGAAAGCTCCGACAAGCGGCCATCCGCCGCGATGTCGTAGATGAGATCGTCGATGCTGTCGCTGTCGACCAGGGAGGTCTGGTTCCCCGCCGCGTCGAAGTCGCGGGTCCAGAGCCGCCCCTTCCCGGTGGTTCGGGTGACGGTGAGCAGCTTGGGATTGTGATCTCCACCGTCGTAGCCGAAGTCGAAGCTGTCGCCGTCGACGAGGGCAGTCTGGCGGTTGCCGATCTTGTCGTATATCCAGGTCCGACTGCCCCACGGTCCTGTGGCGGCGTGCAGGTAGTAGGAGTTGCCGTCATAGCCGAAGGTCGCGGACTCCGCAACGTTGTCCACAGTACCCGAAATGCCCGTGGGGTTGCCGACATCGTCGACTGTATACGTGAGGTTCAGCTCTTCCGTGCCGAGCTGGATCGACTGCGGAAAGTAGCGCTGGTCGAAGGTGCGCGCCTCGGCGAAGCCGATTGCGAAGAAGACGCTCGTGAGCGGGCCTCCCGAGAGGTAGCTGCTGCTCGTGATCAGGTGGGCTGTTCCGCCACCCTCGGTCAAATCCATCTTCGCGTCTCGATCGGCGAAATCGGGGATGTACCTTGCCGAGATGCCGTCGGGGTACTGGATCTCCGTGCGGTAGCCGTTCTTGTCGTAAGTGTCGGCCAACGAACCGTCTCCGAGCAGGCGCCCGAACCGATCGTACGAGTATGCCGCTTCAGGAAGCCGAATAGCCGCCGGTAGGTGGCGACCAAGTGAGCCACGGGCGGCAGGTCAGGGCGGAGAGGCGGCAGCGGCCCACCCAACGCAGGCGATGCCGACCGCGAGCGCCGTAGACTTAGCCTCGTGACCGCCTGGGACCTCGTCGGCACTTGGGTCTGTCTGGCTAGGGTGAGCTAGTCGTGGCTTCGACAACCGCTCCGCCGCTCGTCGTGGTGCTGGCCGGGCCCAATGGAGCCGGCAAGAGCACGACGGGTCCCCGATTGCTTGGCGGAGCTCTCCGCGTCGACGTGCTCGTCAACGCCGACACCATCGCGCGCGGCCTGTCGGAGCTCCACCCGGAGAGCGTGGCGATGGCAGCCGGCCGGATCATGATGGAACGCCTCGCCCATCTTGCAGCCGAGCGAAGGAGCTTCGCCTTCGAAACGACGCTGGCCACGCGTTCGTTCGCCCCCAGACTGACGCGCTTGCGAGCGGGGGGCTACCGCACCCACTGCTGCTTCTTGGCCCTGCCCAGCGCCGACATGGCCGTCGACCGGGTCGCGGCACGGGTGCGCGAAGGCGGACACGACGTTCCGCAGGGCGTGGTCCGGCGGCGATACGTTCGCGGTCTGCGCAACTTCTTCCAGATCTACCTGCCGCTGTTCGACAGCTGGCAGGTGTTTGACAACTCGCAGCCGGCAGGACCGTTCGTACTGGCGCGAGGTCGCGGCATGACCTTGGACGACATCGCGGACGATTCGGCCTGGCGGCGCCTGAAGGAGGTCTCGGGATGAGCGACCAGGCCTCGACCGAGCGGCCTCCGTCCGAGAGGGTGCACGACCTTCCACAAATCCTCGACGAGATGCGTGCGGCGGTTCGAGAGGCCCTGGCGCGAAGCAAGCGCCTCGGCAATCCCGTGGTCGTCTGGCGTGGGGGCCAAGTCGTCTGGCTGTCTCCGGATCAGATTCCGGAGCCGGAGCACGATCGAGGGGTACCAGAGGGCTAACCCAGCGGGTAGGCGCGATTTCCTCATCCCACGACCTCCCAGCCCTGCGCGATGCCTGCCGAGGAGTTCTGTAGAGTTTGGGTGTGCGCCAACGTCCAACGCTTCGCCTGGCATCGTTCGGTGCGGCGTGGATCGCCGCCGTCGCCGCAGGCGCCGCGGATCAGCCGGCTCCACCGGACCTGCGAGCTCTCTATCACTCGCTCGAGGCGCCACAGCTCGACGCGGTGGCTCCCGCGCCCGACCACCTCGATCTCGGCCGCACGACCCTCCGCCCCGCCGCGGGCAGCAAGGTCTACCGCATGGTGGCCGGCGGCCGGCCGTGCGGGGTGCTGTTCGACGGCGAGGTGAGCTGCACGCACCGGGTCGCGTTCGCCATCAGGTTCTTGGCAAACTGCCGGCGGTAGCGGACCGGCTGCGAGACCACCCGCGCCTGGCTGAGGTCGACGCGCGCCTCGCACACGAGACGGCGCACGCATGGTTCCCTCGCGCAGACGCTAGCATGCAAAGTGATGCGCGCGGTCGCATTGCCGCCTGACTGGCTCGCGGCCCGGAGGGAGTCATCGTCGAGCTGGCGGTGCGGAGGGGTTGACGGGTCGGCGCCGAGGAAGAGGTAACCTTCCCGCCAGTGAGCCGCTCCGTCAGCCTGTCGGACCTTCGCGGATGCTCGCGTCTGGCGGTCGAGGCCACGGTCGGCCTGGCCGATCTGGTGGAAACGGTGCACTGGAGCGTGACGCGCCTGCCGCGGGCGGGGGGCGCAACTCCCAGGCGCACGCGCGGGATCACCGGCTTCGTCTACCGGGCCGTACGGCAGATCGCGCAGGCGGTGGGTGGAGGCATCGACGGTGCGTTGGCGCTGCTCGCTCCGATCGTGGATTCGCCGGCGGCGAGCGCTCCTCCGGCACCGTCCGTCCAGCGCGAGGCGGCGGTCGCGGCGCTCAACGGCGTCCTCGGGGATCACCTCGAGGCGAGCGCGAACCCGCTCGCCATCCCCATGCAGCTCCGGCGCGGCGGGCGCATCCTCGACGCGGCCCGGGAGAAGGGCGACAGGATCGTGCTCCTCGTTCACGGCCTCTGCCGGAGCGACCTGCAATGGCGGCGTCGTGGGCACGACCACGGCGCCGCGCTCGCGGCGGATCTCGGATTCACTCCCGTCTACGTGCGCTACAACAGCGGCCGGTCGGTCGCCGCCAACGGGCGGGAGCTGTCGGAGCGCCTGGAAGCGCTGCTGCAGGCGTGGCCGGAGCCGGTGAGGGAGCTGGTGGTCGTCGCGCACAGCCTGGGTGGCCTGGTGATGCGGAGCGCCTGCCATGTGGCCGATGGTGCCGCGGCCCCCGGATTGCTGTGGCGCCAACGGCTGCGCAAGATCGTCTTCCTCGGCACGCCCCACCACGGGGCGCCACTCGAGCGCGTCGGCAACCGGGTGCATCTCGCCCTCGGCACCACCTCGTACACGGCGGCTTTCGCGCGCCTGGGCCGCATGCGGAGCGCCGGGATCACCGACCTCCGCCACGGCCAGCTCATCGCACCACCCGGGGAGAACCGTTTCGCCCATCGCAGCGGCAAGGGAATCTCGCCGCCGCTGCCGCGCGGGGTCGCCTGCTATGCGGTGGCCGCCACCCGCGCGTCGGGCGGCCCCGGGGCGACGAGGAAGTTGGTGAGCGATCGACTCGGCGACGGTCTGGTCCCCGTAGCGAGCGCCCTGGGCGATCATGCCGATCCGGCGCGGGCGCTGGCGATCCCTCCGACCCGCCGCTGGGTCGGCCACGGCATGAGCCACTTCGACCTGCTCGGCCACCCCGAGGTCTACCAGCGGATCAGGGAGTGGCTGACTCCTTCCAGGGCGCGCCGGCGCTAGTCCCTCGTCGCTCAGGGTTTGCCTGGCCACGTGGATCCCTCGGACGTCGCCGTCGTGCAGTCGGCGATCACCGCCCAGGCGGACCTCATCGTGACGGGCGATCGCGATCTGCTGGAGGCTTCGCTGCCGCTGCCCGCGGTCCGCGGCGGACCGAGGTGCCAGCCGAACCGGGAGCGCGGCCGAGGGGCTGGGCACTTCGACGTGCGCTGAGGGGGCGACCTACAACACCGGGCTATACGTACAGCGCGTACCGGTGGTGAGGTTCTGCTCGATCTTGAGCGCGCCGCTGTCGGTGTTTTGGATCTCGTGCGCCAGGTAGTCGAGATTGGCCATGCCGGCGTCGAGGACATGGTCCTCCAGCACGGTGCCGCCGTTGTTGAGAATCGCGGACTTGTAGTGGTCTCCTTGGACCTTGGCCCCGGTGAAGTCGAGCTCTCCCGAGACGAAGATCTTGAGAACTGCGGCCAGCGTGAAGTTCCGGGTCGCCGAGTTGATGCCGTACTGCTCCAGGGACGAGCTGATGAGGAAGTCGTACTCGGCCTGGCCGAGGTCGGCGATCATGTTGGGGGACTCGCCCACGCTGCAGTAGGACGAGCCGTAGCTCGGGTTGCCGTTGGGGTTGACGGGGAGGTCGAGCGCGATCTCCATCTGCTCCCGCCCGTAGCTGTCGTGAGAGCCGCCGGTGAGGGACTGCGGGGTCAGCGGATCGACCGCGCCGTTCGGCAACCGCCCGTTCTGGTAAGGGGTCTCGAAGCACAGGGCATGGACGCTGGTCCAGGAGGGGCCGCCGGAGAAGAGGGCGGTCTTGATGTACCTGCCGGCGTTGTAGGCGCTCAGCGCGTAGGCGATCTGCATGCCGCCGCCGCTGTTGCCGGTGGCGCACAGCCTCTGGTGCTTGGAATTGAGGTCCAGCGGGGTGTAGTTGAGGCTCAGCCACTCGGCGACCTCTTTCAGGCCACACATCATCTTCTCGCCGCCGTATCCCTCCGCCCCCGCGAAGATCCCGCTGCCGGTCCGGTTGAGGCCGGTGGAGAGTGCCTCGAACCAGCGGGCCTCGAACGTCTGGTAGCCGGCGAGGTTGAGGTTGTCCACGGTGCGGCTCGCGTACTCCAGGTAATACAACCCCGTCTGCTCCGTGGAGCCGCCGTAGAACGAGCCGGAGCCCCCTCCCGTGGTCAGGATGACGCCGCCGATCGGGCCGCTGGGATAGACGGCGGCGTCCGGGCTCTTGATGCGGATGAGCACGTCGGGCGCCGGGTTGGCAGGCCGATAGCGTGGAGGGATGGCGCTCAGGGACGGGATCGGCGCGCAGTGCACGATGAGCTTCACGCAGACGTCAGCGGTGACGCAGTCCTTGCTGCCGGCGTCCACCTCCGCCTGGGTACCGTAGGTCACTGTCGGCGCTTGGAACGTGTTGTTGATCGTCGGCGTGTCCGCCAGCGCCGCCGTCGCGCAGAAGCTCGCCGCCAGGAGCAAGAGGCAGGATCTCGGGTTCATCGCGTTTCCTTTCGTGGGTAGAGCGGGTCGCGAGCCGTAGGCAGCCAGCGGCGTGCGCCTGCCTCCTGCCATGGGCTCGGTTGCCATGCACCTCATGACGATGCAACTCATGAGCATCACGAACCCTGCGGTGACCCCCTGTTGCCCCTCTCTGCCGGCCACGGTACAGGCAGTGCTGCCATCAGCCTGCGCGCTGCACGTGCAGGGACACTCGCCGAGCTCCGGCGCCGGCAGCCCGCTCAACCTGACAACGAGGATCTTGTCCACGCCGCCGGGGGCGCCCACGGGGATGACGCTGCCGTTGGCGGCCGGCGAGGCGACGCTGTACAGCGCGCAGCCGCTGTCGCCGCAGCGCTGGCCCGCCGGCGCCTGCGGACGGTAGGGGTCGCACCGGCAAGGGCGTGACGCGCTCTCTCGAGGCGCACCGCGAATGCGGTCAGTCGCGGTTACAATTTGTGGACTGTGACTGCGGGAGCAGGTTCGCGCTTCCAGTGCCGCGGAGGTCCACGAGGGTTGATCGCCGTGCGCACGCTCCTGCTCGCCTGGCTGCTCCTCGCCGCGCCACTCTCGGCCCGCGAGCTCCACTGGAGCCTGATCGAGGTGACGGCGCGGCTGGATGCCGCCGGAACGCTCCACGTCCGCGAGCGGCAGCACTTCGTCTTCAGCGGCGACTGGAACGGCGGCGAGCGGAGCTTCCGCGTCGAGGAGGGGCAGCAGCTCCGCATCCTGGGGTTGCGGCGCATCGACCCGGCGGGCGCCGCCGTGCAGCTGCGGCCCGGCGACCTCGCCGCGGTAGACGAGTACCGATTCTCCGGGGACGTGCTGCGCTGGCGCAGCCGCCTGCCCGGTGACCCGGAGCTCGATCGCACGCCGCTCGTCTACGAGATCGACTACGAGCTCGGACGCATCCTGGTTCCAGTTCGCGGCAGCGGTGGACGCCGCTACACGCTCGATCACGACTTCGCCTTCGGCGATCGGCCGGGGACGATCGAGCGGTTCACCCTCGACTTGGAGCTCGACCCGGCGTGGCAGCCCAGCCCTCCGCTGCCGGAGCGGTTCACCGCCGGACCGCTCGCGCCGGGGCAGTCGTTCGTCGTCCGGCGCGAGCTCGCCTACTCCGGAGAGGGGGAGCCCGCGGCGGCGTTCGGCGGGCCCGCGCCGCTGGTGCGGTACACCGTCCTCGTGCTGCTGCTCGCCGGGATGCCGGCGATCTTGGTGCGCTTCTGGCTGGGCGAGCGAGCGCGGGGCCGCTTCCCGGGCGAGGCGCCGGCGATCGACGAGGCGTGGCTCGAGGAGCACATTCTCAGCCAGCTCCCCGAGGTGATCGGCTACATGGCGGACGGCAAGAGCGGGGCGCCGGAGGTGGCGGCGATCCTGGCGCGCATGGCCCAGGAGGGGAAGATCACCAGCCGCGTCGAGCCCCGGCGCCTGCGCGGCCCGCTACTGCGCATGACGCTGGTGGACACCGACGCCGACCTCACCTACCAGGAGCAACAGCTCGTCCACATGTTCTTCTTCCGCGGAGCGAGCGAGACGGACACCGACACCATCCGCAAGCACTACCGCAAGACCGGCTTCGACCCCGGCAGGAAGATCGAGCCCAACCTCGTCGGCGCCGCGCTGCGCCACCCGGACTGGCGGCAGGACGTGCCGCGCAAGTGGGAGCGGCTCGATACGCGCGCGTTGCTCGCCGCGTACGCGCTGCTGGTGAGCGGAGCGTTCTTCGGGTACTCCAGCCTGTGGCTGATGATCTACATGGGCGTGCTCGGCGGGGCGGCGCTGGGCATCGGCCGGCTGGTGGCGCGGCAATCGGCCAACCGCGTGCGCGCGCTGCCGTGGTGGTGGCTGGGCGCCGCGGAACCGACGCTGCTCGTCGCCTGGCTGCTCTCCTCGATCGCCAGGCGTGAGGTCAGCCACGTGCGGGACTACCCGCTCCTCGTCGCCGCCGGTTTCGTGCTGGTCGTCTACTGGCTCGTCATGCGCGGCGCGCGCACCGACCAGTCGCCGGAGAAGGCGCTGCTGCGCACCAGGATCGCCGCCGCTCGCCGCTGGTTCGCCGCCGAGCTGCGCCGGCCGACGCCCCGGCTGCGCGACGAGTGGGCCCCCTATCTGATCGCGCTCGGACTCGGGCGCAATGCGGAGCGCTGGTTCTCGTCGTTCGGACAGGTGGCGGCGGCGAGCGCCGCTGGGGCCGGGCACTCGATGGCATCCGCCTCGGTCTCGTCGCCGGCGGAGGGAATGACCAACGCCGCCGGCAGCAGCTGGACCGGGGGCGGCGGCACCTTCGGCGGCGGCGGAGCGTCGGGATCGTGGGCCCTTGCGGCCACCTCGTTGGCGGCAGGCAGCAGCCCGCCGGCGACCTCGTCGAGCGGCGGCGGCGGCAGCAGCTCGTCCGGAGGGAGCAGCTCCTCGAGCAGCAGCAGCTCGGGTGGTGGTGGCGGCGGCGGCTGGTGAGCAAGCGCGCGCACACCGGGGTGTAGCATCGAGTCGATGCCGGGCACACCGCCGTTCGCCGACGGAATCGATCCGGCCACCGCACACGTCCTCGCCGCGAAGACAGGCGCCGAGCGGCTGGCGATCGCCGCGGCGATGTACCGTTCGGCCCGGCGCATGCTCTCGCATCACCTGCGGTGCGAGCACCCCGAGTGGTCGCCCGAGCAAGTGGCGACCGAGACGGCACGCCGGCTGGCCCATGGAGCAGGATGACCTGCTCCGCCACTTGGTAGGCGCGCTCGAGCGGCTCGAGCTGCCCTACCTGGTGACCGGCTCGATGGCGACCATCTTCTGGGGAGAGCCGCGGTTCACCAACGACATCGACGTGGTCGTCCAGCTGCCGGCCGAGAGGGTGGACGCCTTCCTCCGCGAGTTTCCCGCACCGGAGTTCTACGTCGACGAGGAGGCCGCTCGTGGCGCTGTGGCACGTCGACGGCAGTTCAACGTCATCCACCCCGCCTCCGGTCTCAAGGTGGACGTGATGGTTCCCGTCATGGACGAGCTCGATCGCTCACGGTTCGGGCGTGCCCGTCGCGTGGAGTCGGGGCCAGGTCTGACCGCTTCGTTCGCGTCGCCGGAGGACGTGATCCTGAAGAAGCTGCAGTACTTCGATGCCGGCGGGTCGGAGCGGCACCTGCGGGACATCGCCGGCATGCTGAGAGTTTCGGGGAACCAGATCGACAGCGAGTACGTGGCGCAATGGGCCGACCGGCTCGGCCTCGCCGGTGTGTGGGCCCGGGTGTCGGACCGTTTGCGGACCGAGTGAGGCGCCCCCACGCGCCGCTCCGCCGGAGGGCGTGGACTCGCCGCCGGGACGAGATGCTCGAGCGCGCTCTCCACGAGGCGCGAGGGGTCGCCGAGTACTGGCTGGTCGATCCCGAGGCGGAGACGGTCAAGGTGCTGCGGCGCAAGGGAGAGCGGTTCGGGCGGCCGCGGCTCTTCTCGCTACGCGACGGCGACGTGCTCGGGAGCGATCTGCTCCCGGGTCTCGATCTGCGTCTGGCCACGGTCTTCGAGGACTGACCGGCGGCTCGACGACGGTCCGCTTGCGGCGCAGCGGCGCCGACTTGCGGTACGTTTCACCGCATGCGCGCCCTTCCCGGCCTCGGCATCCTGCTCGCGATCCTGACCCTCGCTCCGGGCACCGCCTCCCCTGAAGCGGTTCCCGCCTCCGAGCCCGCCGCTAGCCTCCTCGCGTCCCCCTGGCCCGCTCCGCGCCGGCGCGAGATCCTCGACAAGGTCCTCACCGTGCGCCTGGCGCCGGACCTCTCGCAGCTCACCCCCGGAGAGCGGCGGGCGGTGGACGAGCTGCTCGCCGCGGGCGAGGTCTTCCAGCGGCTCTACGAGGACGCGCTCCACCACCAGGCGGGGACGGTGCGCACAGGCCTGGCCGCGGCGCCGCCGTCGAGGGGCGTGGAGCAACGATCTGCCGCAGACGATCTCCGCACGCTCTACCGCCTCTTCCAGGGTGCCGTCGCCACGACGCTCGACAACCGGCGCGAGCCCTTCGTCGCCGTCGACCCGCCAGTGCCCGGACGCAACGTCTACCCGTGGGGGATCACCGCCGAGGAGGTCGAGGCCTTCCTGAAGGCGCACCCGGAACGAGACTCCGAACGGCGGCGGGACGAGATCCTCGGCGAGCGCACCGTGGTGCGACGGGCCACCGCCGCCAACCTCGACGCCGACCGCGCCGCCCTCGCCGCCGAGCCCGCGCTCGTGGCGCTTCACCCCGGCCTGGCGGAGCGCCTCGTGGCACTCGCCGCGGCGCCCGATCCCACCGTGCTCTACGCGGTGCCGCAGGCCGTCGCGTGGGCGAAGGAGCTCGCGGAGGTTCGGCGCCACCTGGTGGCCGCCGCCGACGCCGTCGAGAGCGACGACGCCGAATTCGCCCGCTACCTGCGCAACCGCAGCCGCGACCTGCTGTCGAACGACTACGAGAGCGGCGACGCGGCGTGGGTGACGGGGCATTTCCACCGGCTCAACGCGCAGATCGGCTCGTACGAGACGTACGACGACGCGATCTTCGGGGTGAAGGCGTTCCCGTCGCTGTCGCTCCTGGTGCGCGACGAGGCGGCGACGGCCGAGCTCGCGCCGGCGCTGGGCGGCTTGCAGGCGATCGAGGACGCCCTCCCCTACGAGCCGCACCGCCGCGTGCGCGAGGACATCCCGGTGGGCGTCTACGCGGTGGTCGCCGACTTCGGCCAGGCGCGCGGCGGCAACACGGCGACGATCCTGCCCAACGACCCGCTCTTCGCGCGACGCTACGGCCGCGTCATCCTGATGCGCGGCAACATCCTCACCCACCCCGAGCTGTTCGCCATCGCCGACCGGCAGTGGCGAGCCGCGGTGGCGCCGCCGTTCGCCGAGCAGCTCGAGCCGGAGGGCAACCTCTACCGCACGCTCTGGCACGAGGTGGGGCACTACCTCGGCGTCGACCGCACGAGCGACGGACGGCCGCTCGACCAGGCGCTGCAGGGGTGGGCCGACGCGCTCGAGGAGATGAAGGCGGACCTCGTCTCGCTCTTCGCCTACCACCGCTTCGCCGCCGCCGGCACGGTGAGCGCCGAGCGGCTCGCCGCCGTGCAGGCGAGCGGCATCCTGCGCACGCTGCAGAACAACCAGCCGCGCGCGGACCAGCCGTACCAGACGATGCAGCTCGCGCAATTCAACTACTTCCTCGACCGCGGCCTGCTCACCGTCGACGCGAAGCGGCGGCTGGTGCTGCACCAAGAGCGCCACGAGGCGACGGTCACCGAGCTGCTGCGCGAGGTGCTCGCCATCCAGGCGGGCGGCGACCCCAAGCGGGCGGAGGCGTTCTTCGCGCGCTGGACGGGCTGGACGAACGAGCTCCACGCGCCGCTCGCGGCGCGGCTGCGCGAGGCGGAGGGGCCGCGCTATCGGCTGATGCGGTACGGAGCGCTCGGGGAGTAGGCGAGACCAGCGCCGGGGCAGTGGAGACGGTCGGCAACGAGGGGCTCGTCGCGCTGCTCGCTTTGCTGAGGCGAGAGGGCCCGTCTGGCGCTCTTATGCCATGGTAAATTTCTGCCATGGAGGTTACCATCGACCTCGCCGGGCGGCTCGTGGTGCCCAAGGCCTTGCGCGACGCATTGGGTCTGGAGGCGGGGATGGAGCTCGAGATCCGGGTGCGCGAGGGCCGCCTCGAGCTCGAGCCGAGCCCCACGCCGATGCGGCTGGTTCGTCGCGGCAAGGGGCTGGTCGCCACCAGCGAGGAGCCGCTTCCCCGCCTCGGAGCGGACGACGTGCGCGCCGTCGTCGAGGCGATGCGGCGATGATGCCGAGGCCGCCGATCACCGCCCCGCGCGGGCGAGAGCGTCGAGCTCCAACCGCGCGTTCTGCTGGCAGCGCGCCGCCGATTCGACTCGCGGTCATCCCTTCTCCCCCAAGCCCAGCACACTCCGGATCCCCACCTCCAGCCGATCCACGTCCCAGTGCGCCTGGTCGATGACGATGCGGCGCACCACCGGATCGAGGCCCTCGAGGGTCTCCAGGAGCTCGACGAGCAGGCGGCGCTGCGCCTCCACCGGGCCCGGCTCGCCGGATCCCTCGACGATGTCGCTGAGGATGGCGGTCTCCGAGCGGGAGGCGATCAGCGGGTCGGGGATGCCTTCGACGAAGACCCGGCTGCGGCGCCCCGGCCCGCGATTGTCCTCGATGGGCTCGAAGCCGACGATGCGCTCCGAGCGCACGTACTTGCCGTAGCCCAGCGGCACGATCCTTCCGGGGGCGATTCTCATCGGCGCATCCTCCGTGGTCGGGACGTGGCCGCCGCCATGCTAGCGCTGCTCGGCCCCGCCTGTAGCGCAAGGAGCTACGGCTCGATTGCGTCGGAAGGGAGGGGGGGGAACACCCATGGCATCATGGAGGAGCCGACGATGGGGCGATCGATGGCCCAGGGCGCGCCGAAGCTCACCTACGAGGATCTGCTGCTCTTCCCCGACGACGGGAGACGGCACGAGCTCATCGACGGGGAGCACCTCGTGACGCCGGCGCCGCACACGCGGCACCAGCGGGTCTTGCAGCACCTCAACCGGCTGCTCGACCGCCACGTCGAGGAGCGCCGGCTCGGGCGGGTCTACTTCGCCCCCGTGGACGTCGTCCTCTCGGACGTCGACGTGGTGGAGCCCGACCTTCTCTTCATCAGCCAGGCGCGGCTGGCGATCGTCGAGGCGGTGGTGCGCGGCGCCCCCGACCTCGTCGTCGAGATCGCCTCGCCGTCGAGCCGGCGACAGGACGAGGTGCTCAAGCGCGGCCTCTACGAGCGGGCCGGCGTGCGGGAGTACTGGCTGGTCGATCCCGAGGCGGAGACGGTGAAGGCGTTCCGGCGGCGCGAGGGCGGGGGCTACGGGAGACCCCTGCTGCTCGCCGCGCTGGAAGGCGACCGGCTGGAGAGCTCGCTGCTGCCGGGCCTGCAGATCCCGCTGCCTCTCGTCTTCGCCGAGTAGCGCGCGAGGGTCGCCATCCTCGCGCAGGCGGGCGTTGGCGCTGGACCGTTCGACTCGCGTTGCAAGGATCCGCGCCGGCTCTCCGTCTGAGCCGGGGTGAAGGACCACCCGTGCCATCATGGAGGTGCCGACAGTGGAGCGAACCGTGGCCCAAGGCGCGCCGAAGCGTCGCCGGGGCGCCCGACCTGGTGATCGAGATCCTTTCGCCTTCGACCCGCCGGCGGGACGAGCTGCTCAAGCGTGACCTCTACGAGGCGCGGGGGGTCGCCGAGTACTGGCTGATCGATCCCGAGGCGGAGACGGTCAAGGTGCTGCGGCGCGAGGGCGAGCGATTCGGGCGGCCGCGGTTGCTCTCGCTGCGCGACGGTGATGGGCTCGGGACCGATCTGCTCCCGGGTCTCGCGTTGGGTCTCGCCACGGTCTTCGAGCACTGACCGCGGCGCCCTGTCGCGCACCAGATGCACCAAGTGGTGTAACGCGGGCGCATGCGCAGGGCCACGATCACACCCACCGACGAGCTCGAGGGGCTGCTGGCGCGGCACCTCGACGGTCTGGAGACGCCGCCGGTCTGAACGTGCTGATCCAGGCGGCGCTGCGGAGCTAGCTGCTCGGCTCCGCCGCGAGCGCATCGAGGTCTGCGAGGGTCGCTCGCAAGGAGTCGGCGATCGCGGAGCGGGGCGGCGAGTACGACCCCGGCCACCCCGCCACGATCGAGCTCGACGCGGAGACCGTGCGCGCCCTACGGCAGGCGGCGGCGCGCGAGGGGGTCAGCCCCGAGGAGCTCGCGGCGTCGCTCCTGGGGCAGTACTCGAGCAGCTTGGGTGGGCCGGCGCCAGGTGGCATCGGCGCCTACCGCAGTGGCCGTTCCGACGTGTCGAGCCGCGCCGAGGAGATCCTCGGGGCGGCGGCGCGGAAGGCGCGGCGGTGACCCTGGTCGCGGACTCGGGCGCGCTCTACGCGCTCTACGACGCCGGTGACCGCCATCACCAGACGGTGGTCGATGCCCTCACGCACGCGCGCGGCCCCATGGTGATGCCGGTGGCGCTGCTGGGCGAGGTCGATTCCCTCCTGCGACAGTTTCTCGGCGTCGACGCGGAGCTCGACTTCCTGACCAGCCTGCAGGAAGGCGCGTTCCTGCTCGAGCCCTTCTCGGAGACGGACCTCTCGCGCTGCCGCGAGCTCGTGGAGCGGTATCGCGACCTCGACCTCGGTCTCGCCGCCGCCGCCGTCGTCGCCACGGCGGAGCGGCTGCACACCCGCACCCTGCTCACGGTGGATGAGCGGGACTTCCGTGCGGTGCGCCACCGGGACGGCTCGTCGTTCGTGCTCGGGCCGGCCGACCGGTAAGCGTCCGGTGGCCGGCGCCCGGCCGACGTCGCCGCCGGCCTCCGCGAAGGGCGGATGTCGGCACCGGAACGTGGGGTCGCCCCTCAGCCGTGGACAGTGGGCTCGACGCCGGCGCCGGATTGCAGCTCGCCCTCGAACGCCAGCCACCCCTGCCAGCGCACGTCGAGCTCGGCCGGCGGCACGTCGCGGGCGGCGAGGCGGTGGAAGAGCTCCCAGTGGCGCTGCTCTGCCGGCCCGAGGTCCTGGAGCAGGCGCGCCACCTCGTCGTCGTCGAGCACCGCCAAGAGGCGGGTGAAGCGCTCGCAGCTGCGCGCCTCGACGAGCGCGCCGAAGAGCAGGCGGTCGACCTTGGTCCAGGGCTCGCGCCCGGCCTGGATGCGGCCGCGCAGCGACTGCACCCAGCGGTTGGGCCGGCGGCCTGCCGTCGGGTAGCCGCGGTGGTGGAGGATGCGAACGACGCGCCGGAAGTGCTGGACCTCCTCGAGCGCCAGGGCCGCGGCCTGCTCGACGAGCTCGTGGTCCTCGGGGTAGTGCGCCGCGAGCGACAGCGCGAAAGCCGCTACCTGCTGCTCGCAGACCGCGTGGTCGGCCAGGAAGATCGGCAGCTGCGCGGCCGCCAAGACGGCCCACGAGTCGCGCGTCGGCACCGCGAGGGGCAGGACGGTGAGGACGGCGGCGATCGCTCGGGGATCGGGGCGCGGGGAGGTCGTTCGAGCCACGGCGGATTGTAAACATCCGAGGGGTGGGCGCCGAGGTGTCGGAGCTCCGCGGCGGCGGCACCGCCGAAAGGCATGCCACCCAGCTGTTGGAGTGCTGCTGGCGGACAGGCCGCAGGAGGTCCGCGACGCGTGGTCGGCGTTGGAGCGACGGCCGCGAGAGCCGAGGTGTCGACGAGCCACCCCGGGGGGGCTCCGGAGCCACCCGCGAGAGGGCGGCCACGGCCAGGGCAGAACGGGCCGGCGGAGGGTGCGGGCCAGGGGGACGTCGTTCGGATGGAGGACGGCCCTGCTCTACGTCGGCCTCGGCCTGGCGGTGGCGATCGCGGCGGGCTGGGTGATCGGGCGCCTGCGCATGGAGAGGCACCTGCAAGGCTGGGTGCGCGACATCCCGCGCGTGCCGGCAGTGGCCGTCGACACCGGAGCGACCCTCGGCGAGCGCGTGGGCGCCGGCTTCGCCAGCGTGCGGGAGATCGTCGGCAAGGTGTGGCCCCCGTCGAGACCGACCGGCAGGTGGCCGAGCACCTGCGCCGGGTGCCGGTCACCAGGCTCTGCCCTGCCGAGCTCGAGCCGGTGGCTCTCGGCGTGCGTGGCACGGCACGCGGGCCGCGCCTCGCGGCGACGGCGAGCGGCCGTGCTAGCCTCGCGCGACCGTGAAGACAGAGTCGTTTCGGTTGCTGGGAGTGGCGCTGGCGCTGGCCCTTTAGGGCTGTGCCACGCGGCCGTTCGGGCCGCACGCGGTGGCGCCGGCGCGCCTGGGCTACAGCGAGTCGATCGTGCGCTCGGCGGACGAGCAGATGCTGCTCAACATCGGTCGCGTCGCTCGTGCTGCTCGGCCTCACGGCGGCGTCGTGGGTGCTGCGATCGCCGAGCAGGGCGATGCGCGACCGCCAGCCGTGCCCCGGCTCGCCGATCGCCGCAGCCCGCGGGATGAGCCGGCCTAGCTCCCGCTCGTCGACCCGCCTCCGCGGCCCGGCCCCATGACCTCCTCGCCATGGGCCTCGAGGAACGCGGCGTCGAGCACCTCGCGCACCTTGGCGGCGAGGCCGGCCAGCGAGAAGGGCTTCTGCAGGAAGGCCACCTCCGCGGCCACCACGCCGTGGCGGACGAGCGCGTCGTCGACGTAGCCGCTCATGAGCAGCACGGCGAGGCGGGGGTGGCGGGCGCGCAGGACGTCGGCGAGCTCGCGCCCGCTCATGTCGGGCATCACCAGGTCGGTCACCAGCAGGTCGATGGCGTCGCCGCGCTCCTCGGCGATCGCCAGCGCCTCGCGGCCGTTGGTGGCGGCGAGCACGCCATAGCCGCGGCTCTCGAGCGCGATGCGGGCCACGCGCCGCACCCCCGATTCATCCTCCACCAGCAGCACGGTCTCGCGGCCGCGCGCCTCGGGAGCCGCGGCCATCGGCTGGCCCTCCTGCTGCGCCGGCGGTGCGACCTGCGGCAGGTAGATCGTGAAGGCGGCGCCGGCCCCTTCTTCGCTCGCCACCTCGATGTGGCCCTCGCTCTGCTTGACGATGCCGAAGACGGTGGCGAGGCCGAGCCCGGTACCGGTCCCCTGCGCCTTGGTGGTGAAGAAGGGTTCGAAGACGTGCTTGCGCACGGCGGCGCTCATGCCGCAGCCGGTGTCGCGCACCACCAGGCGCGCATAGCGCCCAGGAGCGATGTCGGCGTGGCGGCGGCACTGCTCGGCATCGAGATCCACGGCGTCGCTGGTCAGGCTCAACCGCCCGCCCCGCGGCATGGCGTCCCGCGCATTGACGGCGAGGTTGACGATCACCTGCTCGAGCTGTCCCGGATCGGCGAGCACGTGTCCGGCGGCAGGCGACAGCTGGCAGACGAGCGTCACGTCCTCGCCGATCAAGCGGCGGAGCATCGCCTCGACGCGCTTCACCACCGTGCTCACGGCGATGACCCGCGGCGCCAACACCTGCGTGCGACTGAACGCCAGCAGCTGCCGGGTGAGCGCGGCGGCGCGCTCCGCCGCTTCGCGGATCTCGCCGAGGAGGAGCCGCCCCGAGGCGTCCGGCGGCAGGGCCCGCGACAGCAGCTCGCCGTTGCCGCTGATGACGGTGAGGATGTTGTTGAAGTCGTGCGCCACGCCGCCGGCCAGCCTGCCGATCGCCTCGAGCTTGTGCGCCACGCGCAGCTGCTCCTCGAGCTGCACGCGCGCGGTGACATCCGTCCACGAGCCGACCACCTCCGTCGGCCGACCCTCGGCGTCACGGAGGAGGCGCTTCTCGTCGCGCACCCACACGTAGCCACCGTCGCAGCGCCGGACGCGGAACTCGATGACCTGGTGGTCGCTCTCGTAGGGCACCGCGTGGGCGGCCCGCACGCGCTCGCGGTCGTCGGGGTGGAGGTGGTCCATCCACCACCCGAGGTGCGAAGCTTCGCCGGCGCTCCAGCCCGTCATGCGCTCGAGGTTGCCGCCATGCCACACCAGCTTCAACCCCTCGGGGTCGACCCGCAGCGCGTAGATCACCGCCGGGCTGCCGGAGACGAACCGCTGCACGGTCTCCTCGGCGCGGCGGCGCTCGACGAACAGGCCGAGCAGGCGGCCGATCGAGTCGAACACCTCGATCAGGCCCGGCTCGGGCTCGTTCATCGCGGGGCCGAGGAGCTCCACCACACCGATCACCTCGTCCCCGAGCTGCACCGGGAAGCCGATGGCGCTGTGCAGCCCGATCGCCGCCGCCACCTCACGGCGATGGAACGAGGCATCGGCGGCGAAGTCGCGCAGAAAGCAGGTCTTGCCGCGCGCCCGGACCGCGCCGGGGAACCCCTGGCCGGGGGCGAGGGACAGCTCGCGAGTCTGGCGGGCCAAGGCCCCGGCGTCGATGGCCTCGGTCGCCCAGTGCTCGACGCAGCGCAAGCCACCGTGGCCACCGTCGAGTGCCCACAAGGTGCCGAACTGCCAGCCCTCGGCCCGCCCGATCGCCGCCAGCACCCGCGGCGCCGCCTCGGCCAGCGAGGCCGACTCGGCGAGCACCCGGCTCACCTCGGCCTGGATCTTCGAGCGCCGCTCGGCAACGACGCGGCCGGTGACGTCACGATCCATGCCGCGGTAGCCGCGGAACTCCCCGGCGGGGCCGAAGAAGGGCACGCCGCTGCTCTCGAGCACCACCAGGCGACCGCTCTTGTGGCGGTTGACGTTGAGCAGCGCGGCGAACGGCTGTCGCTGCGCCGCCACCGCCTCGAAGGCGCCGCGCACCCGTTCCGCCTCCTCCGCCGGCATCAGCGAGAAGGGGGTGCGCCCGATCACCTCCTCGGGCTCGTAGCCGAGCAGCTGGCGCACGCGTGGGCTGACGAAGGTGTAGCGCCCTTCGGCATCCACCTCCCAGATCCAGTCGAAGGTGGTCTCGGTGAGGGCCCGGAAGTGGGCCTCGCTCTCGGCCAGCTGCTCGACGTTGCGCTTGCGCTCGGTGATGTCCTGGCTGAAGATGACGATCCCCGCCACTTCGCCGCTGCCGTCGCGCCAGGGCCGGAGCTCCCAGCGCAACCATTGCACCGAGCCGTCGGCGCGCTCGAAGCGGTCCTCGTCGGAGCGCACCACCTCGCCGGCGAGGGCTCGGCGGTGGAGCGCCTTCCACTCGTCGCCGATCTCGGGGAAGACGTCGTAGTGCGAGCGCCCCAGCAGGGGCTCACCCTCGCCGATGCCGTAGTCGCTGCGCCAGCGGCGGCTGGCGCTGACGTAGCGCATATCGCGATCGAACATCGCCAGGGCGACGGGCGCGTGCTCGATGAACAGGCGCAGGCGCTCCTCGCTCTGTCGCAGCGCCTCGGCGGTGGCACGCACCTCGGTGACGTCACGCGCCACGCCCAACACGCCCAGCACGCGGCCATTGGGGTCGCGCATCGGCGTCTTGATCGTCTCGAGCAGGCCGCGGGTGCCGTCGGCGGCGTAGGTCACCCACTCCTCGTTGACCGACGGGACACCGGCGGCGATCGCCTGGCGGTCGTGGAAGCGGAACGAGTCCGCCAGCTCGCGGTCGACGAAGTCGTAGTCGGTGCGCCCCGCGATCTTGCCCTCCTTCACGCCCATGAAGCGATCGAAGGCGGGGTTGGAGTCGAGGAAGACTCCCTCCGGGTCCTTCAACCAGACCAGGTCGGGGATGGTGTCGAGCAGCGTGCGCAGGCGCCAACGCTCCGCTGCGAGAGCCTCCTCCGCGGCCACCCGCGCGGTGACGTCCTGGATCGAGCCCCGCACGCGCACCACGCAGCCGTCGCGGACCTCCGGGTGGCAGATCGTCCGCACCCGTTTGGCGATGCCCTGGGCGGAAATCAGCTCGAGCTCGAGATCGTAGGGGGTGCCGTCACCGATGGCCGCCGCCACCGCCGCCTCGATGCGCGCCCGCGACTCGCCACGATAGAAGGTCAGCCCGAGCTTCGCGTTCACCGGCGCGGCCGGATCGCAGTCGTGGATGCGGGCGCTCTCGGCGGTCCAGCTCCCTTCCCCGGTCGCCGGATCGAACTCCCAGCCGCCGACATGGGCGACCTCGCCCGCCTCGCGCAGCATGGCCTCCTGGTGTCGCAGCTGCGCCTCGGCGCGTTTGCGTTCGGAGATGTCGCGCATGGTGACGTGGACGGCGGGCCGCCCCTGGTCGAAAAAGGGGGCCGCGGCCACCTCGACGTCCACCACGGTGCCATCGAGACGGACGATTCGCTGCTCCGCGGGCGGCGCCGGCTGCGAGGTCTCGAGCATCCGGCGGATACGCTCGCGCACCGGCGCGTGGAACTCGGGGTGGATGAGCTCGAAGGGCGATCGGCCTAGCAGCTGGTCCGCGCGCTCGGCGCCGAACAGGCGCAGACACGCCGGGTTGACGAGGACCACCCGGTCTTCGCGGTTGACGAAGAGGGCGTCGATGGAGGTATCCACCACCGCCGCGTAGCGGGCCATGCTCTCCCGCGCTTCCCGCTCGGCGAGGGCGAGGCTGTGGCGGGTCGAGCGCATCGAGCGCTCCGACTCGCGCCATCCCCGCTCGGCCCGCACGCGGTCGGTGACGTTCTGGAAGACCGCCACGAAGCAGCCCGGCTCGGGGCGGAAGGCCGAGATCGAGAACCAGATGCCCAGCTCGGGGACGAAGGTGTCGAGCCGCGCCGGCTCCCCGGAGTCCACCACCCGCCCGTAGGCCGCGAAGAGCTCGGGATTCTGCTGCCGGAGGTTGGGAAGGACCTCGCTGACCCGGCGGCCGACCACGTCCGAGAGACCGGTCAGGCGCTCGAAGGCAGGGTTGACCTCGAGGTAGACCCAGTCCACGGGCTGCCCGTGGTCGAAATCATCCGGCAGTAAGCACAGCCGTCGAGCATCGCCTCGAAGAGGCCGCGACAGGTCGCCCGATCGCCAGGCAGGGTCGCCCCTCCTCGATCGGTCGGAGGGGCACAGCGGCGTCGCCGGCGACCTTCACCGAACCGTCAGGTCCGGTGGGCGCACTGCTCGGAGGTCGGCGCGCGGCGGCGATAGTCGTCCCCTCTTGCCCGCGGGCACCCCTCGGGGGGGAGTCGCGAACGAAACATGTTCCCGCCCCGGCGCCGCCGACTTCCACACCCCGACGAGCGGGCAGATCCCCACCCGCGAGGGTGAGGAGCAACCCCCGGGAGACCCCACCAGGCGGGGCGCCACCGCCCCGCTTCGACCCCTCAGCTCGCGGCGGCGAGATCGATGATGCTCTGGTTCTTCCCCGCGGCGCCGGCGTAGAGCTTGATGCAGGAGGTGCCCGTGCAGCTGCCCCGCAGGTCGATGAGCTCGAGGACGAACGGCTGGTCGGTCATGCTCGCCGCG
The DNA here is from genome assembly GCA_963837455.1 of Thermoanaerobaculia bacterium. Taxonomy (GTDB): domain Bacteria; phylum Acidobacteriota; class Thermoanaerobaculia; order Multivoradales; family JAIOJS01; genus DASYQD01. Next base: position 192,182 of record CAWINM010000006.1, read on the forward strand.
AACAACCAGAAGTGACCGTTCACGGCGTGCCCGTCGAGCAGCTTGACGGTGATCTCCATGTTCGAGCTGGCGAAGAACCAGAAGTAACCGGACTGGTCGGAGACCTGGACGGCGGCCGCGTCCTGACCGCCGACGATCGCGCCGCCGTCGAGCACCGCGCCGCGGAGCACCTTGACCTCGAAGGCACCGCCGTCGAGGAGCAGGCCCTTGGCGGGCTCGGACACCGCGAACGACGCGGTCGCCTCGCTGCCGCCGACGGCGAGGACGACCTGGTAGACACCCGGCGGGAGCTTCCCGAGGTCGAGGTTTGCGGCGTACGGCCCGGGAGGCACCGGCGAGATGCGCACGCCGACGGTCGAGATGTCGAACCGGTTGCCCGCCCTGGAGACGACGAACTGCGGATAGAGACCGAGGTTGACGGGATCGCTGTCGATCGACGCGTGCACGATGACGTGATCGAGGCGGGTGGGAGAGGAGGGCGATAGGTGGAGGGCCGGGTGGGGGGCCGACACGCCCCCCTGATGGCCAGGGCTGACCTCGAAGACGAGCGAGGCGACCACCGTCCCCGAGCCGGCGCCCCCATTGCCGATCACCTCCACGGTGTAGGTTCCGGCGGTGAGGACGCCCAGCTCGTAGCTCACCTCGAACGGCGGCAGCCCCGCCGCGCAGGGCGGGAAGAGCCCGAGATAGCTGGTGTCGAGGGTGATCGTCCCCGCGGCGATCGTCGGCGCTCCACTGAAGGGGTTCGAGCAGTTGGTGATGGCGTGCAGGACCACCGCATCGTCAGCGGTCGGCGCCGCGGGGGTGACAGCCATGGACTGCAGCTCCCCTACCTGGGCGAGGACAGGGAGCGAGCCCGCCAGGACGAGGCCCCCCGCCAGCAACAGCTGGTTGACGAATCGCGGCAGGAGCCCGCAACCCCACACGCTCGGCTTCCACATGCTCGTCCCCCTTGTGAGTTCCAGCCACCACCCTGGCCAGCAAATGTCATCCTAGCATAACAGTTGACGACCGCGCCGCAGGTACCCCCATCCTGTCTGGCGAGACGGCCCGGCCGCGCCCGCCTCGCGCGTGCCACCGCCCCCCGCTCGAGCGGCGCCGGTGGCGCATCGCTGTGCTACGGTTTTCTTCGCCCACCTGTTCTGTTGACACGCCGTCCTCGAGGGAGGGGATCCATGGCCGAGTACGCGCATCCCGAGGTTCTCGTCACCACACAGTGGGTCGCCGACCATCTCGGTGACTCCAAGGTCCATGTCCTCGAGGTCGACTACGACCCCTCCGGCGCCTACGAGCTCGGGCACATCCGCGGTGCCGCCCTCGTCGACTGGAAGCGCGACATCAACGACCAGGTGCGGCGCGACATCCTCTCGAAGGCCGACTTCGAGGCGTTGATGGGCCGCATCGGCGCCTCGCCGGGCGACACCCTCGTGCTCTACGGCGACATGCGGAACTGGTTCGCCGCCTTCGCCTTCTGGACCTTCAAGATCTACGGGCACAAGGACGTCAGGATCATGAACGGCGGCCGCCGCAAATGGATCGACGAGGGGCGCGAGCTCGTCGAGGAGGAGCCGACCTTCACCGCCACCACCTATGCGGCGCGCGGCGCCGACCTCGGGCTGCGCGCCATGCTGCCGCAGGTGCTGTCGATCATCGGCCGCCCCGACGTCGCCCTCGTCGACGTGCGCTCGCCGGCCGAGTACTCGGGCGAGATCACGGCGCCTCCCGAGTACGCCAACGAGGCGGCGCAGCGCGGCGGCCACATTCCCGGCGCCGCGAACATCCCGTGGGCGCAGGCGATCCAGGACGACGACACCTTCAAGCCGGCCGACGCCCTGGCGGCGCTCTACGCCAGCAAGGGAGTGACGGCGGACAAGTCGGTCGTCGCCTACTGCCGCATCGGCGAGCGCTCGTCGCACACCTGGTTCGTGCTCAAGTACCTGCTCGGCTTCCCGGTGGTGCTCAACTACGACGGCTCGTGGAGCGAGTGGGGCAACGGCGTCGGCCTGCCGGTCGAGAAGACCGCCTGAGCGATGGCCATCGCGGCGGCACGCGTGCTCGACCTCCGGAAGTCGGAGCAGGAGTGCGGCGACACCGCCCTCCAGCTGGTGCGCCGGGTGGTCAAGGAGATGGCACCGGGAGAGGTGCTGGAGGTCCTGGCCAACGTCCCGGAGCACACCTTCACCGTCCGCGCCTGGGCGCGCAAGACCGGCAAGCGGATCGTCGGGGACGCGAGCGAGGGCAAGGAGACTCGCATCCTGCTCGAGGTGCCGGCCGGTGGCTGACTCGGTGGCGGTGATGATTGCCTCCGCAGGGGCGAGCAAGGTGGCCACCGCGCTCGACCTCCTGGGGGCGGCCATGGCCATGGAGATGGAGGCCCACGTCTACTTCACCGGCGACGCCATCGTCTGGCTGCGGGCGGGAGCTGCCGCGGCGACCCCCGAGGCGCAGGGCCTCACCCCGCAGGAGGTCGCCGCACGGCTGCGCGAGCTCAAGCAGGACGGCACGCTGGGCGTCTACGCCTGCTCGCGGGCGATGGCCACCCACGGCATCGCGCGCGACCAGCTCGCCGCCGAGGTCGACATGCCGTCGGGCTTCGCCTATTTCCTGAGCCTGGCGGCCGAGGCCACGATGACCTGGAGCTTCTGAGCAGCGCGCGGCGGCGGCGTGCGTGTAAGCTAGGGAATTGACTCGAGCGGTCGGCCCCGAGGCTGGCGTGCGTCACGTCGTCTCGAGCCGCCATCCCGCGAGGGCTCCACGTCATGGCGATCGTTGCGGAACCTGGCAGCAGCGCGGCGGCCGCTCGCGAGCGGGCGCTCGAGCTGTTCCTGGAGCGCTTCCCCGCCTACGCCTCGACGCGGCGGCTCGACGAGCTGCGCGATACCGAGTACGAGCGCCTCGATCGCTGCGGTCACGTCTACCTCGACTACACGGCGGGCTCGCTCCACGCCGCGAGCCAGGTGCGACGCCACGCCGAGCTGCTGCTCGGCTGCGTGCTCGGCAACCCCCACTCCACCAACCCCACCTCGCTCGACGCCACCGCGCGCGTGGAGAGCTGCCGCCGCCGCGTGCTGGCGTTCCTCGACGCGCCGCCCGAAGAGTACGAGGTGGTGTTCACCGCCAACGCCAGCCAGGCGCTCAAGCTGGTCGGCGAGAGCTACCCCTTCGGCCGTGGCGACCGCTTCCTGCTCACCTTCGACAACCACAACTCGGTCAACGGCATCCGCGAGTTCGACCGGGTGTGCGGGGCGATCACCACCTACGTCCCGTCGCGCCCGCCCGACATGTGGGTCGACCCTGCCGACGTCGAGCGCGCCCTCGAGCTCGGCACCGACTGCGGCAACCGCCTCTTCGCCTACCCGGCACAGTCGAACTTCTCCGGCGTGCAGCATCCGCTGGAGTGGATCGAGATGGCGCAGTCACGGGGCTGGGACGTGCTGCTCGACGCCGCCGCCTTCGTGCCCACCAACCGCCTCGACCTGTCACGCCTGCGGCCGGACTTCGTGGCGCTCTCCTTCTACAAGATCTTCGGCTACCCCACCGGCATCGGCGCCCTGGTGGCGCGGCGCTCGGCGCTCGCCAAGCTCCACCGCCCCTGGTTCGCCGGCGGCACCATCCACGTCGCCTCGGTGCAGGCGGACCGCCACGTGCTCGCCAGCGGCGCCGCCGGTTTCGAGGACGGCACCATCGACTACCTGAGCATCCCGGCGGTCGAGATCGGGCTCGACCACGTCGAGTCGATCGGCATCGACGTCATCCACCAGCGGGTGACGGCGCTCGTCGGCTGGACGATCGAGGAGCTGCTCACCCTCCGCCACGGCAACGGCACGCCGCTGGTGAAGCTCTTCGGACCGTGCTCGACCGAGCGGCGCGGCGGCACGCTGGCCTTCAACTTCCAGGATGCCGCGGGGCGAGCGATCGACCACACCGAGGTCGAGACGCGAGCCAACCGGCGCGGCATCTCGCTGCGCACCGGCTGCTTCTGCAACCCCGGCGCCGGCGAGCTGGCGCTCGGCCTCTCGCGCCAGGAGATCGAGACCTGCTTCCCGGCCCAGCCGTCGGGCATCACCTACGAGGACTTCCGCCGCTGCATCGATCCCAAGTCCTCGGGGGCAGTGCGCGTCTCGCTCGGCATCGCCTCGACCTTCGCCGACGCCTACGCCTTCGTCGCGTTCGCGCGCGAGTTCCTGGCCGCCTGAGACGACCTCGCCTCAGTGGGCGACCGCGAAGCGCTGGTCGGGGTAGGGGTTCGCCGTCGGGCGGCCCACGACGTTGAAGCCGAAGCTCATCGCCGAGTGGCAGTTGTTGCAGGCCGCCGTCAGCGCGTCATACGCCTGCGCGAAGGCGGCGGCGTCGTGTGCCTCGGCAGCGGCACGCACCTGCGCCAACGGCCCCAGCACCATGCGGGGAATCGCGTCCCTGGGTGCCACCGGGGCATCCTTGTGCGTGGGGTGGTACTTGACGACGTCGTCGAAGCCTTCGGCGAGCTCGTCTACCTCGTAGAGGACGAGCTGCCAGTTTCCCGCCTGCCCCGCGAGCCAGAGCTTGACGTGCCGCATCTGCTGGAAGGTCATGATCTCTCCCAGCCCCGGCGCGTAGGCCGCGTCGCGGTCCTCCGGCCGCGCCGGCGGCGCTGCCCCTCGGCTACAGGCCACGAGGCCGAGGCAGAGCAGCCCGACGGCGAGCCAGCCGCAGGCGGGTGTCCGGTGGCGCATGGGGTGTTCCTTCATCGCGACCTCCGTGAGGCCGCGTCGCTCCTCCGCCGGGCGGGCGGGAGGGAATGGAGGCGCCTCGCCATGTCGGTGCCTTGGCGGGGCGACCCCCCGTACACGGAACGCGGCCGCCAAAGACGGTAGTCGAGATCGGTTCGGTGGCTCAACCCCCGGCGGGGAAGCGCGGCTCGGCGGGGCTCACGGTACGCCTGGTGGGTTCGACCGGCGAGCCCCCGGGCGGTCGCTCCGGGGGCCCGCACGGGCGAGGGAGGCTCAGAAGGTGCCGGTGTCGGCGCCGCCGCAGTAAGTGCCGATCGGGTTGACGTAGGTGGCGACACGGTTCGGAGTGACGCCGGTGTCGGTGACGCGCAGGGTGTAGTCCTGATTGGAGAGCGAGCCGTAGTAGACCCAGAACTCACCGCCATTGACGGGACCGAGGACCTTGGCGAAGACCTCGGGGTTCTGGGCGTTGGCGAAGCTGAAGACTCCGCTCAGGGGAGTGAGCTCGATCGCCGGCTGGGCTACGCCGCCACGCAGGACCTCCACCTTGAAGCGATCGCCGTTGATGCAGACGGCGGTGGCGCTGGGAGTGCAGCTGCCGAAACCGCCCCCGCCCCCCGCGGCCTCGCCCACGAAGCGGGCGCCGTCGGAGGCGCCGTCGACGGCGACCGACCGGGCAGTCTGCTCGAGGATGCCATCGGCGGGGAACGCCCCAGTGTCGGCAGTGCCGCACAAGGAGCCCTGCGGCTTGGCGTAGGTTCTCACCGCGCCGGTCTGGGTGTCGAACACGGTGAGGGTGTAGGGCAGGTCCGTCGCCGGCCCGTGGAAGGCCCACCACGGACCACCCGTGGGCTGCAGGATCTTGACTCCCACCTCGGGGTTGTCAGGGTTGGCGAAGCTGAAGAAGCCCCCGAGGTCGGTGTAGGGCCCGAGCCGGGGCCGCGACGCCGGAAGCGTCGACGCGAACCTCGAAGCGGCCGTCGCGCAGGCACAGCGTGGCGGCGTCGGCGACGCAGGGGCCGAGGGCGGCGGCGGAGAGGACGACGTCGTACGGGGACTCGTCGGCGTCGTTGCTGAGGATGCGGATGGCACCCGTGTAGGTCCAGGGGCTGGCGGCCTGGAAACGGACCTGGAAGCTCGTGTGGGCGCCCGGTGCGACGATCGCCGCGGGGACGGCACCGGCCTGAGAGAAGCCGTTGCCGCTCACCAGCGAGCCGGGATTCTGCAGCGTGAGGCTGGCGTCGCCGTCGTTCCAGATCTCGAAGGTGGCGGTGAGCGGCAGCTCGCCGATGGGAGTGGGCGGCAAGGCGTAGACGCCGCCGTCGGGCACCGATGGCCCGCCCACCACGAGCACCCGGATCTCCGGCGCCAGCGGCGGCGGCGGCGGCGCCGGATCGACCGCGGTGATCGCCCGCGTGTACGCGACGTCGATGGCGCGCCCGTTACCATCCACGGTGTTGGTGACCACCACCTGGTGCTCCCCCGGCTGCTGGAAGCCACGCCGCATCACGGTGCTGTTGCGGGCTGGGTCGGTCGAGCGCGGCTCGGGAATGACAGGGACGCCGTTCCAGCTGCCATTGAGGGCGAGGTTCACCTGCTCGGGGTAGGGGTAGCAGGGCCGCATGCGGACCGTGTAGCTCTGCGGCGTGTGGGTGGGAACGACGGCGGGGCCGAGCAGCATGGGCTGCAGGGCGGTCGACTGGCCGAGCCCGAGTCGGTCGAGAAGGTCCCACCAGCCGAGGTGATAGCGCGGTCCGGTGGTGGTGTGCTGGTGCAGGCTGCCAAGGATCTCGTAGTTGTAGACGATGTCGTAGCCCCACCCTGCGTCCGCTGTCAGCGCCCGCACGGTCTCGTTGTGACCGTCCCCGTCGGCGTCGCCGCAGGTGCTCCCGTAGTAGCCCCAGATGTCGGCGTCGACCTCGCCGCGCAGGCCGGCCTCTCCGCGCAGAATGGTGAGGAACGGATTGTGCCACACCTCGGCGCCGACCAGCGGCTCGGCCCACACCTGGGGCTTGATCGTCGCCTCGACGCCGGAGTTGACGTCGCCGAGGTCGAAGTCACCGCCCTGGAAGCTGTTGCTGCCCGTGCAGCCATGGGCGTCGCAGGTGTAGTCGAAACCGCCGTGAGCGTCGATGTTCGTGCTCAGCGTGACGCTGGCGGTGGCGGTGACGTCGACCGCGGCGCCGACGTCGAGCTTGAAGTCGAAGTCGATCCACACCGGTATCGGTCCCACCCAGAAGCTGACGTGGCCGATGTTGGAGTCGATGAGGCGCCAGGACTGCTCCCAGGAGTCGTGGTAAGTGACGTCGGCCGCGAGGGTGTCGTGGCCGTCGAAGGTACCGCTGCCGGCGACCTGCACGTTGCGGAACGACAGGCCGTAGGTGAAGCAGACACCGAAGATGCCCGTGCGCTTCTCCTTGTAGCGGAACCACAGGTTGGCGTCGAGATCGGCGGGGAGGGCGGCGGTTAACGTGCCGCTGGCTCCCGAGCCCAGGTTCCAGGTATGGCTGCCGGCGTCGCGGTTGCCTGCGAAGTGCAGCAGCTTCTCCTTGTTGCGGTCGCCGCAACCGCCGAAGTCGGCGGGCTCGCCGAAGTCCTCATACCCTTGGGGGAGGACACCCGTTTCCATGGCGTCGATGGCGCGCTTGTCCAGCGCCACCCACGCCGGCACCGCGTCCCCGGGGTCCACCAGGCTCTCGCCGCCGAACTCGGCGGCGAGATCGGCGCGCTGGCTCTCGGTGAGCGGCACGGTGCCGAGCCCCTCCGCGCTCACCATCCACACCAGCGAGCTCTCATTCGACTGCCCGCCGTCCCCAATCTCGACGAGATACCAGCCCTTGCCCTGCTCGACGATCTGCTCGACCTGCGGCGCCGACAGCTGCGGTGGCTCGCCGTGCGCCGCCGTGGTGGCGGCGAGAAGCAGCGTCACGCTCCACGTCGCCATGGCCCCATGTGCTCTTCGCATCTCAGCTCTCCTCTTTGGTTGACTGCGAACACGTTCGCGGCGCGGCAAGGGCAACGGCGATGCCCGCTCGGAGCGATCGCTGCCAGGAGGCGTCGAGGCTCTGGGGTTGCCGGCTCTTAGCCCGGCGGGAGGAGGCTGCGGTAGACGGCGACACCTGCCCAAGGCGTGGGCAGGCTGCTCACGCCTTGGGCGATCGGCTGGCGGGGCTCAGCGCCCGCTGCCACCGCAGGATGCGGCGATCGGGTCCTCCGGAGGGGGCAGCAGGATGGGATGGCGGCCGCCGAGGTTGCTGCAGTCTCCTCCGAAGTCACAGGGGTAGAGCACGAACTCGCTGAGGCCGCCGGCGGACCCAGGATCGTAGAAACCGATCGAGGTGTGCTGGCCCCAGCGACCGCTGAACGGCAGCAGACCCGGCCCCTCCGCGGAGTAATCCTCGTCGGCGACGGTGGTTGACCCGCTGGTGTTTCCCTGCGAGATCCGCAGCTCGCGCGTCTCGGGGTTCCACACGGCCACCACGGAGACGCCGGCGCCGTCGCCCCAATCGCCGGCCACGGGGATCCAGTGCCCCTCCGGGAGATCGGTGAGGGCGACCTCAGTGACCACGGCGTCGGGGCCGTTCTCGGCGAGGAGGAGGAACCGATGCTCGTCCTCGAGGTAGAGCCCGACCTCGTCGCGACCGTCGCCGTTCCAGTCCCCGGCCACCGGGAGGCCCCCGGAGCCCCCTGCCGGGTGCTGGAAGCGCAGCGTCAGCAACCAGCCGCTGCGGTCCGTCGCGCGACGGTAGAGCAGGAACTCGCGGCGGTCGGGATCGAAGAGCCCGACATCGGCGTGGCTGTCGCCGAACCAGTCGCCGGCGAGGGGCAGCAGCCGGGTACCCGTTCCCAGCACGTCGGGGCGGTAGCAGCTGTAGCGACTGGCGCGCAGCGGCGAGCCGTCGTTCGTTGCGCTCAACTCGAGGAAGAAGGAGTCGAGCGAGCGGGTGTTGAGCCAGCCCAGGTCGGTGACTCCGTCGCCGTTCCAATCGCCGGCGAGCGGAAGGACGGGAGGTATGCGCTCTTCACCCCCGATGGTGGGCTCGTTGGGGGCCGCATGCAAGGCACCGACGGCGAGCGCGAAGGCGACAGCAACGGCGGCGATTCGTGCTCTCATCACTTTCCTCCTTGACCAGCCAGCCATTTATCGACCTCCGCTTCCCCGGCGGCATCTGCTGCCGCGCGGAAGCCGTCGCGAGCCTCGCGGGCAAGCGAGGTCGCACGGGAGCGGTCTTCGCCCGCACCGACGAGGGCGCGGGCGAGGGTGTAGCGAGTGCTGGCGAGCAGCGCTGGTTCGGTGCCGGCGCGCTCGCGGATGGCAAGAGCCCTCTCCAACGGCTGCAGAGCCGCGGTCGGCCGGCCGAGGTCGATGAGCGCCTGACCGAGGCCGGTGAGGGCGTGGCCGACGAGGTAGTGGTCGGCACCGTAGGCCTTCTCCCAGATGCCCAGCGCCGCCACGAAGTGACGCCGCGCGACCTCGGGATTGGCGCTGGCCTTCGCCACCAGGCCAAGGTTGTAGAGCGTATTCGCCACCCACGGGTGCTGCCGGCCATACACGCGCTCCTGGATCTCCAGGGCGCGCTGGAACCGCTCGCCAGCGCGAAGCGGATCGCCACTTTCGAGGTCTAGGGTGCCGAGCGAGGAGAGGATGTCGGCGAGCCGCGGGCTCTCGCTGCCGGGGGGCGCGGCGAGCAGGCGCTCCAGTCGCTCGAGCAGCTCGCGTGCCTCGACGTCGCGACCGGCCTTGAGCAGCGTGTTGGCGAGCCGCAGCTCCGCGTCGGCGGTCGGGACGCTGTCGTCGCCCAGAGCTGCCTGGCGGATGGCCAGCGCCTGTCGCTGCATCGCCTCCGCCGCTGCCAGGTCGCCCTGCCGGTACTCGATGTCGCCGAGTTGCATCAGACCCACCGCCACGCGCGGGTGGTGATCACCGTAGCCGGCGCGATAGAGCGCTACCGCCTGCTCGGCGAGGCCCTTCGCCACCGCCAGCTCGCCCATCTCGGCCCGCACGGCAGCCAGCCGCAGCAGGGTGCTGCCGACCTCGGGGTGGTCGGCGCCGAGCGCCCGCTCGCGCAGCGCCAACGCGCGGGTGTAGAGCGCGAGAGCCCGCTCGATCTCCCCCTCCTGGAAAGCCAGGCGACCGAGGTGCTCCGCCAGCTCGGCCTCCAGCTCGGGAGGCTTGCCGAGCCGTGCCAGAGCCGCGGCGGCGAGGCCGCCGTAGTAGCGGGCCTGCGCGTGGTCGGCGAGCAGGTAGGCATGAACGCGGACGAGATGGACGAGAGCCTCCGCCGCCGTGCGGTCGTCGCCGCCGGCCACTGCGGCGTCGACGGCGCGGCTCAATGTCGTTGCCGCCGTCTTGTCGCTGGCGCGCTCCTCGAGGATTCCCTGGCGCAGCAACACGGCGGCGGTGAGCGGCCAGTACGCGAGCAGCTGCGCGTCGGCGGCCAGCCCCTTGGCCTTGGCCACGCCCTCCGGATAGCGGCCGAGCTGCTCGAGGGCGGTGGCGGTGGCCAGCTGCCGGTGCACCACCGCCACCTTCTTCGCCACTGCCGGCGGCGGCGGCGGCACCGTGGCGAGCAGCGCACGCGCGTCGGCGCACCGCGCGAGCGGGGTCAGCGCCTGCGCCCCATCCGCCGCCTCCGCCGCCGTGGCACCGCCCTCGAGCAGGGTGAGCAGGGCCGCGAGCTCACCCTGCCGCTCGTCGAGGCAGGCCATGCGCAGGTCGAGCAGCTCGCTCGACTGCGTGCCCTCGAGGTGCGTGGCCTCGCAGGCGGACCGGCGCATGTGCCGCCAGGCAGCGGCGTAGCGGTCGATGGCTACCATGGTGGCCCTGGCCGCGGTCGCTGCAAGAGGCGAGCCGCCGGCGCGCAGGCGGCGCTCGAGCACCTGGCGCCTCGCCGGACCCCAGACCTCCCCCATCGCCGCCCCCTCTCCCGCACAGAGCTGCTGCCGCCGCGCCGCGTACTGCTGCACGGCAAGGCCGCCCGCAGCCACCAAGGCCGCGCTCGTGATCGCCACCGTGATGCGCCGCCGCGCCCTCCAGGGGTCGCTTTCGAGCGCCGCCAGCAGCGCCTCCATGGAGGCGTGCCGTTGCTGCGGCGCGGCACCCAACCCGCGCACGACCGCGCGGCGAAAGCGTTGCGGGAGACGGCGCAGCGGCGGTCGCGACCACGCATCGGCGGCGCCCCCTGGCTCCGGGCGCCGGCCGCCGAACGCCTCGGTGAGGGCCACGCAGAAGGCGTACTGATCGCTTGCAGCGACCGGCTCGTTCCCCTCCCGCTGCTCGGGCGCCATGTAGCCCGGGGTGCCGGCCGCGTGGTGGGCGACGGCGGCGGACCCGGTGGCCAGCCGTTCGGCCGCGCCTTCGAGCTCCTCGAGCGGGACGACACCCTCCTCGCCGGCCGCCGCGGAGCCGGTCGCGCGCGCGAGACCGAAGTCCACCACCAGCACGCGACCGTCGGCAGCCACCATCACGTTGGCAGGCTTGAAATCCCGGTGCACGAGCTCGGCGTCATGGGCCGCGGCGAGACCGCGGCCGGCGGCGACGAAACAGCGCAGGATTTCACGCCGGCTGTGGGCGCCCGCCGCCAGCCACTCCGCGAGCGTCGTCCCCTCCACCAGCTCGCAGGCAAGGAAGACCGAGCCGCCCAGCGTCCCGGCATCGTGGATCGTCAGCACGTTCGGGTGGTTGAGGCGCGCCAGGGCGTGGGCCTCGCGGAGCAGCTCAGCTGGCGGCCGTCGCGACGAGGCGTGGAGCAGCTTGAGCGCGACCTTGCGCTCGAGATCCGGGTCGTACGCGGCATAGACGACGCCCGTCGCGCCGGCGCCGATCTCGCCGAGCACGACGTAGCGGCCCACGGTCTCCCCGCGAACGAAGCGGTGCCCGTTGGCGGGCGACGTCTGCGCGGTCGGGGGCCCGCCAACGGTCTCGGTGGGCTCGCCCGAGCCGGTGGGGCCGGCGAGGCCCGGTGGCGGGCCGCCATGCTCGGGTCGGAGCATTCGGCTATTCTAGGAACACTCGGTCGTCCCGATCGGTTCCCACTGGTTGCGCGCGGCATCGGCTGGCAACCCGAGGCCTGCTCGGACGCCGGTCGCGGCCGGCCGGGACCACGAGATCGTTGCGGAGACACGAGCCCTGCAGGACCGTCCGCCCCTCGAGTCCTCTCGCTCGCCGGCGTCGCGTGATCACTGCCTCCGCCTGCGCGGGCGCCTCGGCCGGGAGGAACGCAGCTACCTTCTCGTCGAGGGAGACAACGGGGTCGGCAGCGCCGCCGGCAACGCGATCGTGCTGCCGATGCGAGGCGTGTCCCGCAATCACGCCACGGTGCGGGTGGAAGCCGGTGCCGCCACGGTGGCGGATCTGGGCAGCAAGAACGGGATCCGCATCAACGGCAGGCAGGTGCAACAGGGCGCGCTGGCGCCCGGGGACGAGGCCAGCTTCGGACCCGTGACGCTGCGCCTCGAGAAGATCGCCCTCGCCGACGCCGAGCTCGGACTGCCGCTTCCCACCGAGGATGATGCGCGGGCCCCTCACCCCGATCCCGGAGCCACCTCGCTGCTCGGCGAGGGAGACGCGCCCGCCATGTCGTGGGTGCGTCTCGTCGCCGACGTCGTCGCCCGCCTGGGGACGTCGCCCGCCGACCCGCAAGGGGCCCTGGCCGTCGTCGTCCGCCGACTTCAGCTCGCGGGGGCGGCGCTGGTGCAGTGGGAGCGCTCGGCGGCCCCCGTGGTCGAGCTGGCCGCCGGCAACCTCGGTGAGCTTCCTCGCGAAGTCGAGGCGCCTGCCCCGGGCACCTCCCGGCTCCGCAAGCTGGTGAGCGCCGACGGGGTCCCCTGCGCGCTGTGGAGCGAACGGCTGGGAGACGGCGTCGTCGGCCTCGTGGTGTGGGGCGACTTCCCCGGGCGCCATGAGTGCGAGCCGCTCCTCGCCGCCCTCGGCGGCCTCTTCCGGCGGTCACGCCCGGAGCCACTGGCGCCGTTCGCTTCTCCAGGCGGCGAGGACATCTCGAACCTCACCTTCCCCGGCGACTACGTGGCGGGCGAGTCGGCGGCCATGCGGGCGCTCTATCGCCAGATGGAGGCGCTCGCCGCCGCCGACCTGCCGGTTCTCGTCTGGGGAGAGACCGGGGTCGGCAAGGAGCCCATCGCGCGCACGCTCCACGCCTCCTCACCGCGGCGTCGCGGCCCCTTCGTGGCGGTCAACTGCGCCGCCATCCCCGCCGAGCTGCTCGAGGCCGAGATGTTCGGTATCGGCAGGAACGTGGCCACCGGTGTCGGCGCCAGGCCGGGGAAGCTGGCGGAGGCCACCGGCGGCACCATCTTCCTCGACGAGATCGGCGACATGCCGCTGCCGCTGCAGGCGAAGCTGCTGCGTGCCCTGCAGGAGAAAGAGGTGCAGCCGGTCGGCGCCGCGGCGGTGGCGGTCGACGTGCGGGTGTTGGCCGCCACCAACCTGGACCTCCGCTCGCGGGCCGCCGACGGCGCCTTTCGCCGCGATCTCTACTACCGGCTCGCCGGCTTCGTGCTCGAGGTTCCCCCGTTGCGGCGCCGCCTCGAGGACCTACCGCAGCTGGTGGGCCATTTCCTGCGCAAGGGCAGCCGCGAGGCCGCCAAGTCGATCCGCGGCGTCACCGTGAAGGCCATGCGCCACCTCGCCGCCTACTCCTGGCCAGGCAACGTGCGCGAGCTCGACCACCAGATGCGGCGGCTGGCCTACCTCTGCCCGCACGGCGGGGTGATCGACTCGCTGATGCTCCCCGACCACGTTCTGGCACCGCCAGCGGCGCCCGAAGGCGGGGCCGAGGACGCCCCCTCCTCACTCGACCTGCAGGCGCAATCGCGCAACCTCGAACGCCGCCTCATTCGGCTGGCGCTCGCGCGCGTGCGCGGCAACCAGAGCCGTGCCGCCGAGCTCCTCGGCATCTCGCGCAACGGCCTCGCCAACCGGCTCAAGCGACTCGGCATCGACCAGGGCGACGCCGAGCGGCCGTGACGCCAGTCCCGGGGGCCGCCTCACGCCTCGACCTGCGGCGCCATCACCTCGTCGAGGCAGGCCTCGATCACTCCGGCGGTGCGCTGCATGTCGGCGTCGAGGCCGATCGAGAAGCGCACCAGGCCGTCGCTGAGCCCCATCGCCTCGCGCTCCTCGGGCGGGATCTCGGACGAGGTGCTGTGGCCGGGAGCGCTGAACAGGGTCTTGAAGTAGCCGAGGCTCACCGCCAGGTAGCCGACCTTCTCCTCCTGCATGCGGGCCATCAGCCGGTTCGCCCGCTCGAGCGAACCGACGTCGAGCGCCAGCATGCCGCCCCAGCCGTAGCCGCGGTTCCTGAGCCTGCCCAACAGCGCGTGCTGGGGGTGCGACTCGAGCCCCGGGTAGTGCACACGCAGGCCGCGCGCGTGGAGCCGGCGCGCCAGCGCCAGCGCGTTCTCGCCGTGCTGCCGCATGCGGACGTGCAGGCTGTGCAGGTTCTTGAGGATGCTGGCGGCGCGGAAGCTGTCGAGCACCGGGCCCAGCAGCATGCTGGTGCCGTGGTTGACGTTGTTGAGCTCGTCGATGAAGCTCTTGGCGCCCACCACGCAGCCGGCGACGCAGTCGCTGGTGCCATTGATGAACTTCGTCATGCTGTGGCAGACGACGTCGGCGCCGTGCCGCAGCGGGCTGACGATCATCGGGCTGAAGGTGTTGTCCACCACCAACGTCGCCCCGTGCGCCCGGGCCAGCACCGCCAGCGCCGGCAGGTCGGCCACCTCGAGCAGCGGGTTGCTGAGCGTCTCGCAGTAGAGCACCCGGGTGCGCGCGGACATCGCGCCCTCGACCGCGCCGTGGTTGGTGGTGTCGACGAACCGGGTGGTGACGCCGAAGCGCGGCAGCACGTTCTTGAGCAGCGCGTAGGTGCCGCCGTACACGGTGCGGCCGGCCACGATCTCGTCGCCCTGCGAGCAGAGCGCCAGCAGCGTGGTGGCGATGGCGGCCATGCCGGACGCCATCACCTGCGCCGCCTCGCCGTCCTCCATACGGGCGAGCGCGTTCGCCAGGTACTGGTCGCTGGGGTTGATGTGGCGCGAGTAGAGAAAGCAGCCCTTGATCTCGTGGTCGAAGAGCTCGGCCATGGTCTCGGGCCGGAGGAAGGTGTAGGTCGAGGAGTCGGTGATCGACGGGTTCACGTCGCCGAACTCGCCGAAGGCGAGGAAATCCTGAATGCGCGTGGCGGGATCGAACGTCATCACGACCTCCGCAGGTTGGCCGGGACCCTGCCCGCCACCGGCGGCACCCGTGGACCGCCGGCTCGGGGGACCGGCGGCCGCACCACCTCCTCGAGGCGCAGGGCCTCGCGGATCGCCACCAGCTCGTCGCCCTCGGGGCGCCAGGGGAAGTCGCGCGGCGGCTCCGCCGGGCGCCAGCTCCCCATCGGCCGCGTGCAGCCGGGCTCGCCGTTCTCGCCGGGGCAGCCGTTGGTCATGAAGGCGTGACCGTCGGCGATCGCCTCGTCGAGGGTGGCCTCGGCGGCGGCGATGCCGGCGAGCGCTCCGTCGTCGGCGAAGGCGAAGGCGGCGAGCGGCAGGCCGCGCTCCTCGAGCAGGAACTTGGCGAGCTGCACGCGGCGCCAGCGAGTGAGCGTCGACTTGGGGTGGTCCGCCAGGCGCGAGTCGGGCTCGGGGTTGAAGCAGAAGAGGTAGGAGAAGATCTGCCGCTCGACGAGCCGCGCGAAGAGCGCCATGAGGTCGCGGTCCGACTCGCCGAGACCCACCAGCGTGTGGCAGTTGACCTTCCAGGGACCGAAGATGTCGCGCGCCGCGTCGACGATGCGCCAGTAGTTGGCCCACTCGAGCCGGCCCTTCGGCACGTCGGTGCGCAGCGAGCGGAAGAGCTCCTCGGTGACGGCGTCGAGGCCGATGCCGATCATGTCGACGCCGGCGTCGTGGAAGGCCTGCAGGCGCTCGCGGTCGAGGGTCGGCGGCGCAACCAGGATCGACAGCGGCGTCGCCACCCGCGCCCGGATGCGGCGGGTGATCTCCAGGGTGTCGCGGTAGGCGTGCCCGTGGGTGACCATCGAGATGCACAGCCGGGTGAGCTTGGCTTCGTGGCGCGCCATGCGCGCCACCAGCTCGTCGGTCTCGACCAGCGGCCACTCGACGCGGATGAACGACTTGTCCTCGTAGGTGCCGCGACGCGAGCGGGCGAGCCCGCAGTAGCCGCAGTCGGACTGGCACCCCTCGCCGTAGTGCAGCAACAGGTTGATGCCGCCGAAGTCGAAGTTGGAACCCGCGGGGGCGCCAGGCGCCGGCGCCGTCGGGCGCCCGAGCGCCGCGAGGCCGTGGGCCGGCGCGAAGCGCCCCGACTTGAAGCGCAGCGCCAGCGCGCTGGCGTAGCTGATGCGCACCCAGTCCGGGCTCGCGGGTGCGGTGGATCGCTTGCCGAGGGCTACCAGGGTCATCGCGTCTCCTCCGACGGGGCACGGGCGGCAGCGTCTTCGGGGAAGTAGCAGGAGCCGGCGCGCTCGGGGTGGCTCGCCGCGGCGCGCTCGCGCGCCCGCGCCACCGCGTCGCCGATGGCTCCCGCCAGCAGCAGCGGGGAGACCCCGAACGGCTGCGGGCCGAGGTGGCGCTCGACGGTGGCCGTCACCGCCGCGGGGTCGGCCGGGTGCCAGCGCAGGGCCGCCTCGAGCGCCGTGAGACCGGGCGGCAGGGCGTTGAAGTCGCCGGCGAGGAGGACGCTCTTGATCGTCGCCGCGTGCACGCCGACGTGCACCCGCACCAGCCCCTCGGGAGTCTTGAGCAGCGCCGCGCCGGCGCCGTCGTCGCGCGGGCCGCGCTGGCGGAGCCAGCCTGCAGATCGTACTTGCCGCTGCGCAGCTCGTCGCGGTGCGCACCCTCGGCAGCGTCCACGGCGGCAGCAACGACCTCGACCCCGAACGTCGCCGCCATGCCGGCGGCCACGGCCTGCCGGGCCTCCTCCGAGGTCAGCCCGGCTCCAACCTCGCGGCGCAGCGTGGTGACGCGCTCCTGGACCCGCTCCACCCCCTTGTCGGCGAGCTTCGCCCCCGGGATGCGCAGCACGCGCAGCATCAACGGCACGTCGAGGTCGACGAGCACGCTGGAGTGGAAGAGCATCGCGCCGCGCTCGTCGCGGTAGAGGCCGAGGCCGGCGACCTTGCGCCCACCGACCTCGAGGTCGTTCTTGGAGCGGAAGTGGGCCTCGACGCCGAGCCGCGCCAGGCCGGCGACGACGCCCCTGGCGAGCCGCGCCAGCGTCAGCCGCGGCGGCTCGTCGAGCGGCGCCGGCAACGCCAGGGCGACGCCGAGCTGGTCGGGGCCCATGAGGATGGCGCCGCCGCCGGTGGGCCGCCGGCCGACCTCCACCCCGGCCGCCGCGCAGGCCGCCTCGTCGACCTCGTCCTCGAGGCTCTGGTAGCGGCCGACGAGCGCGCAGTGGGGGCGGTAGGTGTAGAGACGCAGCGCGGCGGCGAACGGCGACCGCTGGCCGGCGGCGAAGGGCGCCAGCATCGCCTCGTCGGCGGCGAGGCCCGCCGCGGCGCCGACGCCGTCCTCGACGAGCAGCCGCCAGCGCGCGCCGCTCATCGGCGCACCGGTCGCCGGCGGCGAGGACGCGGTCGCGACGGCAGGGTGGGCACCCTCATGCCGTCGCCCAGGTGAGCGAGCAGCAGGACTCGTAGTAGCGCGGCTCGAGGCCGCAGGCGCGCGCGTACTCGATGATGCCGTCGGCGGGGTAGGCGATGCCGTTGAGGCCGGCGTCCACCGCCGCCTTGTCGAGCGCCACCTTGAGGGCGCCCCCCGGCCGGCCGCAGCCGAGGTTGATGCCGGTCTCCGGCATGGCGGCGCGGGCGTCGGCGAAGAAGCTCGCCACCGCCGCCAGCGGCGGCGGCGACAGCCGCGCCATCGGGGTGTCGGCGAGCGGCGTCAGCACCACCAGGATGAGGGCTGCCACCGAGTGGCGGCGGATCATCTCGAGCGCCGTCCACTCGCCGAGCAGGCGGCCGTAATGCAGGCCGATGACGATGTGCGGCAGGATCGTCAGCTCGCGCTCGGCGAGCAGCGCCAGCGAGCGCGCGAAGTCGTCGACGCCGAGGTCGAGGTGGTAGACCTCGCGGATGGTCTCCTCGGCGCCCATGACGTCGAGCATCACGCCCTCGACGCCGGCGGCGGCGAGGGCGTCGGCGAGCCGCGGCGAGACGACGCCGGAGTGGACGATGACGCGCAGCCCGAGCTCCTCGCGGATACGCCGCAGGTCGCCGGCGTGGCGCTCGAGCGGCACGCCACCCGTCTTGGTCGAGCCGCCGGAGACGAGGATCCCCTCGGCGCCGGTCTCCTGCAGCTGCCGCGCCGTGTCGAGCAGCGTGCGCTCCCTGCCCACCGCGACCATCCCCTCGAGGATCTTCGACTGGCAGTGGTCGCACTGCAGCGCGCAGGCGTCGCCGGTGACGCTCACCGCCACGAAGCGGCGCGGGCGCTCGGGGCGCCACTCGGAGGTCTGCCAGCGGCGCAGGCCGGGGGCGTAGAAGTCGAAGCCGTCGCCGAAGCGCGCCCGGCGCTGCACCATTCCCGGCGACGGCGCGGCGGGCGGCTCGAGCCGCGGCCGGGCGTGGAGCTGCACCAGCCCAGCGACCACCGCGCCGGAGGAGGACCCGGTGCAGCTCATTCGCCGAGCGCCCCCAGCTCGCGGTAGCGGGCGACCTCGCGGTCGAACCAGGCGCGCAGCGCCAGCTCGCCGGAGAGCAGCTCCGCCAGCTCCTCGTCGGTGCCGGCGCCCTCGATCTCCACCAGCCAGGCGGCGAGCGGATCGCGGTTGAGGAACGATGGCTCGGCAAGCACCGCCTCGTTCGCGGCCACCAGCGTCCCCGAGAGCGGCGCCAGCAGCGGGCCGACGAACTTCGCCGCCTCCAGGCTGCCGAAGGCGGCGCCGCGCGCCACCGCGCTGCCCAGCGGCGCCACGGAGAGGGCGACGACGTCGCCCGAGCTCTCGACGCCGAGCGGGTCGAGCCCGACCCGCCAGCGACCCGCCGCCGCCGGCGCCGCCCACAGGTGGGTCGCGGGGTCGTAGTGGCGGGCGGCGTCGAGCTCGTAGTCGCCGATGCGCAGGAAGCTGGTGACGGTCATGGTCGGGCCTCGTTCTCGCCTCACGGTGGCGTGAGGCCGGGGATCAGGGTGGCGGCGAGACGGTCTCCGAGCTCGCCGAAGGGTTGCAGGCCGGCGCGGACGGCCGCCGGCTCCGCGGCGAGGCCGCGCAGCCGCTCGCCGAGCGCCGTCGCGGCGCCGTCGATCGCGGCACCGCGGGCGACGAAGCGTTGCACCGTGCCCCCGGCCACCGCCATCTCGAGCGCCATGTCGGCCGCCTCGAAGAGGCAGAGCCAGGCCTCGGCGCTCACCTTCACCTGCCGCATCCTGCCACGCTCGCGCGCCCGCGGGCTTGCCGGCGGCCCGGCGCGCCACTCCGGATCGACGAGGCGCGCTTCCCAGTCGGCGACGGCGCGCTCCTCGGCGCTGGTGAGGCTGCTGGCGACCACCGCTGCGCCGAGCACCCTCGCGTACTCGGCCACCAGCGCCTCGCGCGCCTGCTCGGGAGTGACGTCGTGCAGGCCGAGGTCGGCCAGCGAGGCCAGGTGGCGCCGCATCAGCTCGAGGCAGGCGCCGCGGGCGCCGTCGCCGGGTAGCGCCAGCACCTCCACCATGCGCTCGGGCGCGAAGCGGAAGATCACGTTGCCCACCACGGTCACCGCCTCGCCGATGCGGCCGGCGCCGGTGCCCGAGACCTTGCGGGCACCGGCGGCGAGGTCGTTGCGCCCCGACAGCCGGGCCGCGACGCCGAGCCGGCGGAAGGCGGCGAGCGCCGGCGCCAGCAGCTCGCGGTAGAGCCGGTCGACGCTCGCCGGCGCGCGGCGCGCGGGCAAGGTGAGCTGGAAGAGCAGCTGGTCGGCGTCGACGTAGACCGGGCCGCCGCCGAGCTGGCGGCGGAGCACGGGCAGCCTGCGCGCCGCGCAAGCCTCGAGGTCGAGCTCGGCAAGCGGGCGGTGGTAGCCGATGCCGACGTAGGGCGACGTCGTGGAGCAGAGCGAGAGCACCGGGTCGTCGCCGGGGGCGAGCGCCTCCGCGATGCCGTGCCACAGCGCCTGCGAGCGCACCGCGGAGACGGCGCCGGCGTCGACGACGCGGAGGCGCGGCGACGGGCGGCGGGCGGTGCTCGCTTGCCCCTCGCTCGCTTGCCCCTCGCTCACCGGCGCGGCCCGCTGCGGTCTGTCCGTCTGCCCGGGGTCGTGGCATGGCGGCCCGCTCGCCGCCGGCTCGCCGCTCGCCCGTGCCTCGCGCACCACCCTCGCCTCTCCCCTCAGGCGGGCACCGCTTCCACCGCCGCCGGGGCGAGCAGGCCGCAGGCCTCGGCGAGCAGGCTGGCGATGTCGCGCACCTCGATCCGGCCCTCGTTGCCGGAGGTCTTGACGGCGTCGCGGTACATGGTCAGGTCCTTGGGGCAGGAGACCACGAAGTAGTCGACGGTGCCCAGCGCCAGCGCCTCGCGGATGCGGTTCTCGCTCGGTCGCTCCTTGACGTCGGGGTGGTCCTTCATCCAGATGCGGCCGCCGCCGGCGCCGCAGCAGAAGGAATTCTGGCGGTTGCGCGGCATCTCGACGAGCTCGATGCCGCAGGCGCGGATGACCTCGCGCGGCGCCTCGAAGCCGCCGTTGTAGCGGCCGAGGTAGCAGGGGTCGTGGTAGGTGGCGCGGGCGGCGAGGGGGCGTTCGATCGGGATCGTGCCCTCGCGCACCAGGCGCGCCAGCAGGTCGGAGTGGTGGACGATCTCGATGGCGCGGCCGTCGAGGTAGGAGCCGTACTCGTTGCGTAGCGCATTCAGGGTGTGCGGGTCGGTGGTGAAGACGCGCTGGAAGTCGCACTGCGCGAGCAGCTCGACGTTGGCCTGTGCGAGCGCCTCGAAGAGCCCCTCCTCCCCCACCCGCCGCACGTCGTTGCCGGCGCTCTTCTCCGCCTCGTAGAGGATGCCGAAGCTCACCCCGGCGCGGTGCAGCAGGCGCGCCACCAGCAGGCTCACCTCCTGGCACTGCGGGTCGTAGGAGGCGAAGTCCCCCACCCACCAGAGGTACTCGACTGCCTCCTTCCTGGCGTCGGGGATCTTGAAGTCGAGCCCGCGCTTGGCCCACTTCGGCCGCTCGCGCGGCGAGGCGCCGAAGGAGTTTCCCTTCTCGTCGAGGGCGCGCAGCACGGCGCTGAGCTCGTCGGGCACGTCGCCAGCGAAGACCATGCCGCGCCGCAGCTCGATGAGGTCGAGCATCGGCGCGTTGCCCACCGGGCAGATCTCGACGCAGGCGTAGCAGGTGGTGCACGACCACACCGCCTCGGCGGAGATGGCGACGTCGAGCAGCGCCGGTGCCGCCCCTCCCGCGGCGAGCGCGGCGGCGCCGCCGTTCATGGCGTAGCGCTTGTTGATCTCGAGCGCCGCCGGCGACAGCGGGGTGCCCGAGCGGTGCGCCGGGCAGGCCTCCTGGCAGCGGTTGCACATGATGCAGGCGAAGCCGTCGAGGACCTGCGGCCAGGGCAGGTCGGTGAGCGTCACCGCGCCGGGATGGGCGGCCTCGGCGGGGGCGTCGAGCAGGCCGCGCGGCGTCGTCTTCGCGAGCGCCAGGTTCACCGGCGCCACCATCAGGTGGAGGTGCTTGCTGCGCGGGAAGTAGGGGAGGAAGAGGACGATCAGCCCCATCGCCAGCCACCAGCAGGCGTGCCCCCCCACCTCCAGGGCGTGCGGCGAGAGCCCGGCGAGCTGCCTCGAGACGAGGCTGGCGCTCGGCAGCCAGGGGTCGCCGTGGCCGCCGGCGGCGAGGTGGAAGGCGGTGCCCAGCCAGCGCGAGCCGACGTGCAGGAGGATGAAGACGCCGACGATCGCCGAGTCCAGGCGCACCCCACCGGCGGCGAGCCGCGGGTGGAGCTCGACCGTCGGGTTGAAGGCGAGGGCGCGCGGCTTGACGACGAAGCGGCGGACGAGCAGCGCCACCATACCGGCCAGCACGCCGACGCTGAGCAGGTCGGAGGCGAGGTTGAAGGCGCCGGCGAGCGGGCCGCGGCCGAGGGTCGTCCAGCCGGCGACGTAGGCCTCGACGAGGTCGTTCGCGTTGACCAGCAGGTAGAAGCTGAAGCCGAAGAAGACCAGGGCGTGGAAGAAGCTCACCCAGGGGCGGCTCTTGAAGATCGGCCGTTGCAGGCCGACGTCGAGCAAGGCCTTGGCGAAGCGTGCCGCCAGCCGGTCGCCGCGCGCCGCCGGCGCACCGCGCCGCACGATGCGCACGATGCGGGCGAATCCCTGCGCGGCGAGCGCGCCGCAGATGGCGACGAGGAGGAGGAAGGCGAGACGCTCGGGGGTCGACAGCATGGCGGTCGCGCGGCGGCGCCGCGCTCAGCCCTTCCGCTCACGCACCGCCTCGGTGAGCTCCTCGCAGACCTCGAAGAGATCGGCGGCGAGACCGTAGTGCGCGTAGTCGAAGATCGGCGCGTGCGGGTCGGTGTTGACGGCGACGATGGTGGCGGCGCCCTTCATCCCCTCGATGTGCTCCGGGGCGCCCGAGATGCCGAGCGCCAGGTAGAGCCTGGGTTTGACCTTGAGCCCCGACTTGCCGACCTGGCGCGACTTGGGCAGCCAGCCGGCGTCGATCACCGGCCGCGAGCCGGCGACGGCGCCGCCCAGCGCCTCGGCGAGCTCCTCGGCGATGGAGACGTCGTCCTTGCCGCCGATGCCGCGGCCGACGGCGACGAGGACCTCCTGGGCGGTGATGTCGACGTCGCCGGCGGCGGGCTCCTCGAGCGCCAGGAAGCGCACGCGGCCGGCGGCGGGCGGCGCCGCGAGCCGGCGCACGGGAGGGGCGCCGGCCTTCCTGCCGGCGTCGCCGGCGACGGCGCCGGCGAGCAGGCTCACCACCGCCGGCGCGGCGCCGAGGTCGCAGGTGACGTTGAGCTTGCCGCCGTAGAGGCGGCACACCGCGCGCAGGGCGCCGGCCCCCCCCTCGACGGCGATGGCGAAGCAGGCGTGCGGGCGGCCGGTGGCGGCGGCCACCGGGGTCGCGATCTCCATCCCCATCGAGGTGTAGCCGCAGAGCACCACCCGCGGCGACGTGGCCTCGACGGCCGCCAGCACGGCGGCGGCGTAGCCCTCGGGGTCGAAGTCGGAGAGCTCCCCCTCGCCGACGAGGATCACCTCGGCGGCGGCACCGAGCTCGGCGGCGACCGCCTCCGGCGCGCCCACCACCACGACGCGGCAGGCACCGCCGAGGACGGCGGCGAGGCGCGAGCCCTCGGCAAGCAGCTCGAAGGTGATGTCGGCGAGCGTGCCGCGCAGGTGCTCGGCGACGACCAGGACGTCGGCGCTCATGGGATCACCCCCTTGGCGGCCAGCACCGCCACCAGCTCCTCGACGCTGCCCAGCATCTCGGCGTGCTCGCCGCTCGCCGGCGGCGTCATCGCCACCACGGTGGCGCCGTCGCCGGCGGCCGGGCTCGCCGCCACGCTCTCGAGGGTTGCCGTCTGCTGCACCTGGCGCACCTTGGAGACCGGGGCGTAGCGCGGCGTCTGCCGCGCCGCCTGGATACCGAGCACCGCCGGCAGCGTCACCTCGAGAGCGAGCGCCACGCCACCCGCGAGCTCCTTCTTCGCCACCACCTTGCCGTCGCCGGGCGTGACGCCGGTGACCACCGTCACCGACGGCCAGCCGAGCGCGGTGGCGAGCATGGGGCCGAGCTGGCCGTCGCGGTCGTCGGCGGCCTGCACTCCGGTGAGCACCAGGTCGTAGCCGCCGGCGGCGACCAGCGGGCGGAACACCGCCGCCAGCGCGCGGTTGCCGTCGACGTCGCCGGCGCCGGTCACCTTGATGGCGCGGTCGGCCCCCTTGGCGATGGCGGTGAAGAGCAGCTTGTCGACCTCGTCGCCGTCGAGGGCGGCGACGGCCAGCGCGCCACCGGTCGCCTCCTTGAGCAGCAGCGCCTCCTCGAGCGCCTGGTCGTCGAACTCGTTGAGGGTGAGCTTCACCTCGTCGGCGTCGAGAGCCTTGCCGGAGGCGTCGACCACCAGCTCCTCGACGAGGTCGGGCACGCGTTTGAGCAGGACCAGGATCTTCATATGCGCTCGCTCCCGGAGAGGCGGCGCCGATCGGCGCCATGCAGCGATCGAGGATCTCGATGATGTCGAGCACCGCCAGCTTGCCGTCGTTGTTGGTGGACTTGACGGCGTCCTCGAAGCGCGAGACCTCGTAGGAGCAGCAGACGGCGAGCACCTCGGCGCCCACCAGGATCGCCTCGCGCACGCGGTTCTCGGAGAGCCGCTCGACCTGGTGGTTGGCGGCCAGGCCGTCGAGCCACATGCCGCCGCCGCCACCGCCGCAGCAGTAGCCCTTCTCGCGGCAGCGGAAGAGCTCGCGGAACTCGATCCCCGGCACCGCCTGCAGCAGCCGGCGCGGCGCCTCGTACTCGCCGTTGTGGCGGCCGAGGTAGCAGGGATCGTGGAAGGTGACCTTGCCGGGGAAGCTGCCGGTGAGCAGCGGTGCCAGGCGGTCGAGGTGGCGGGCAAGGAACTGCGTGTAGTGCTCGACGGCGAGCGGCGTGCCACCGTCGAGCTTGGGGTACTCGTTGCGCAGTGCGTTGTAGGCGTGCGGGTCGGAGACCACGATGGTGCCGTAGTCGTACTTGGCGAACTGGTCGAGGTTGTGGCGGGCGAGCTCCTCGAAGAGGCCGGGCTCCCCCGCCAGCCGCTGCGAGTCGCCGTCGCAGCGCTCGTCGGTGCCGAGGATGCCGAAGCGCACCCCCAGGCGGTCGAGGACGCGCGCCATCGCCTGCGCCGCCTCGACCCCGCGCGGGTGGTAGGCCCAGTAGTCGCCGACGAACCAGAGCACCTCGACCGGCTCGGGCTTCTTCGGCAGGATCGGCACCGCGACGCCGGCGCCCTTCGTCCAGGCGACGCGCTTGCGGGCCGACTGGCCCATCGGGTTGCCGTACTCGGCCACCTTCTGGAACATGTCTGCAGCTCGGCGGGGACGTTGGTGCCGGCGAGCACGGCGGTGGCCCGCGCCGCCGGCATGATCGCACCATGTCGACCTCTTTCGGGCACACCCGAAGGCAGTTCATGCAGGTGGTGCACAGCCAGAGGTCGTCGCTGGTGAGGAGGTCCATCGCCGGTCTGCAGCCGCCGGAGGAGCTTGCGCGGGCCGTAGTCGCCGCCGGCGACGTCCACCGGGCAGGCCGGCACGCACTTGGCGCAGTGGTAGCACCAGTCCATCGACTCGGCGCCGGGGATGGCCGTCAGCCTGCTCGAGCCGCTGGTGTCGTAATCGTGATCACGCGCGGCTCGAACATCCGGTTCCAGTGCCCGGAGACGTCGATGCCCTCGACGATGGCCTGCCCGAGCTCGACGTAGGACTGGCGCTTCACCCGCTCGCGCGGCGTGGTGAGCGTGGTTCTACGGCCATAGTCTCGTCTCCCGGGCGGTGGACGCCGAGCAGCCGCCGGACCAGCTCCGGCAGATCGGGGACGATCGCGGTTGAATTCCTGCGTCATGCGCAGGCGGAACACCGTATACATATAGACGGCGTAGACGGAAGCAGGAAGACGTCGGTGCCAAAGAGGCCGCCGTCCCGGCCACGCGAAGCCCGCCGCGTGGCCGGTGGGCGTCGACGCGCACCATGGCGACGCCCATGTTCGCGTAAGTCTCGCCGAGCGCGCGCCGTCGAGGTCGGTGTGGTCGTGCAGCACCAGCGGCAGCGCGCCCGGTGCGCTTCTCCGGCGTCCACAGCCAGCGAGTCCACAGCCAATAGCGGGTCGGGGTCGGTGAAGTGCAGCAGCTCGCTGCCGAGCGCCGTCGCCGCGCCGGCGTCGACGCCGCGGAGCTCGCCGGCGAAGCGCTGGAGCCGCTCGCCGGGCGGCGCCGCGCGCGTAGAGCAGCTCGCCGACGGCGGCCCGCAGCGCCGGCAGCGGGTGGGCGCGCAAGAGCCGCCCCGCCTTGCGGCGCCTGCCGAAAACGCGCGCCCAGCAGGCGGCCGAGGGTCACCTCGTCGAGCTCTCCCAGGCGCTCGGCGGCGAGCAGCGCCGCGAAGTCGGCGCTCTTCTCCGCCAGCCGGTCGGCGACGTCCTCGAGCTCGGTCGCGGAGGCGAGCTTCGGTCGTCTCCTTCATGAACTCGAGGGCGGCCTCGGAGTCGACGACCTCGTCGAAGGGGAGCTCGTCGTGGAGCATGGTCAGGCGATGGCGCGCGCGGCGGCGTCTTGCGCAGGTAGGCGACCGCCTTGGCGCTGCCGCGCCGGCGGTCGACACCGTGTCCTCGAGGTCGCAGGGGCGCGCCGCGGCGCCGGCCACGAAGATGCCGGCGCGCGAAGTCGTCGACGGTGGTCGAGCGCGTGGCGCCACCGTCTCGATGAAGCCGTACTTGTTCTGAGCGGCAGCGCGAACAGCTTCGCCATCTCGCGGGTGCCCCGCGCTCGGCTCCATGCCCACCGAGAGGATCACCACGTCCATCGGCACCTCCATCGGGCGGCCCATGGTGGTGTCCTCGCCGCGGATCACCAGCCGTGTCGCCCTGCGGATGACCTCGGTGACGATGCCGCTGATGTAGCTGACGTGGTACTCCTCCTGGGCGGGCCAGTAGATCTGGTTCTCCCAGTAGCCGTACATGCGCATGTCGATGTAGAAGATGAAGACCTTGCAGTCGGGCACCTGCTGGCGGATCTCGATCGCCTCCTTGGAGGCGATGCCGCAGCACACCTTGGAGCAGTACTCGTTGCCGATCTGGCGGTCGCGCGAGCCGACGCACTGGATGAAGCAGACGCGCTTGGGCGGCTCGCCGTTGGACGGGCGCACGAAGTTGTGGGCCTTCAGCATCGCTCGGCGTCGGCCAGCGTGATCACGTCGTCGTACTCGTAGTAGCCGTACATCTGCGTCTCGCGGCCGGGGTCGAAGTGCTGGAAGCCGGTGCAGACGACGACCGCGCCGGCCTCCTCCTGCGCCTCGCCGCCGGGGCCGCGCGAGGGTGACGGCGAAGTCGCCGGCGCCTCGCCGGCGCGGCGGTGACGCTGCGTGGCGAGTGCGCACGTCGAGCAGCGGATTGGCCGAGCGCGGCGATCGATCTTGCGCTGCATCGCCGTCCTCGGCGTCGCTCGAAGTCGGGGGTGAGGGCGGCGTAGTCGGCGTGCGATCGGCATGCCGCCGAGCGCGGTCGCCTTCTCCACCAGCAGGACCGCGCGGCGCCGAGGTCGGCCGATGCTGCGCGCCGCCTCGAGCCCCGCCGGGCCGCCGCCGATGATCAGGACCGTGTCAGATGTCGCATGCCACTCGCTCCGTCCTCCCAGGTGAGGAAGTCCTTCTTGCCGTCTTTGATGCTCGCCGCCACCTCCTCGAACTCCGCCCAGGCGGCGGCGTGGTCGATGCCCATCTTCTCGAGCAAGCGGCTTGTTGTCGACGCCGTGCCAGTGGAGCTGGCAGACCATGTACGGGTGCGCGCCCATGGCGAGCGCCGCGAACTGAGCGTCGGAGAGCACCGGGATGCCGACGTTGCGGCCGTGGGCCTGGGCGGCGAACTGGCTCTTGTCGAGGGTGGTCACGCAGCCGGTGTCGTGGGTGAGGGTGACGTCGGGGTTCGCACTCCTCCTTCATGCCCTCGATCTTGCGGATGCGTGGCGAAGGAGCGCGAGAAGTCGCGCTGCACCAGGATGTGGCGGAAGCCGAAGCCGCAGCAGTCGTGCCACGTCGAGTAGTCGGCGAGCTTCGCCCCCAGCGCCTGCACCAGCGCGCTGACCATCGCGGTGCGCTGGCCGCCGTAGAGCTCGGGGTCGTAGATCGCGTCTTCGGCGACCAGCTTGTGGTAGTGGCAGGCGGGGTGGACGGTGGCGGTGATCGACGAGAAGTCGCGCACCTGGCGCGCCGCGATGGCCTCGCGCACGGCGTGCACCCACTCGGAGTAGTGGACGATCTCCTCGGGCATGACCATCGGCTTGCCGAGCTTGTCGAGCACCCGGCGCACCTGCGCGCGCAGCTCGGGAAAGTGCAGCAGCTGCTCGCGCACCTCCTTGTAGTGGCCGTAGCTGGTGGCGCAATGGATGATCGGGAAGTAGCCGGTCCTCGTAGGCTGCGCGAAGTTGCGCAGCGCCACCGCCGCCTGCGCCGCCGGCGTTGGAGGTCGGGCGAGGCGTAGTAGTTCCACGCCGTGCAGGAGGTCTGGTCGCGCGGGTCGTGGTAGGTGTAGCCGAGCTTGCGAGCAGCCAGAAGATCGACGTCGAGTAGCCGGGGATGTGGCCGCACTGGCCGCACGACTTGTGGTGCCAGGTGTTGTCGAGCGGCACCTGCTTCTTGCGCCCGTACTTGGTCTCGATGGCGACCGGCTGCTGCGCCGCGGTGATGCGGTGGACGACGATCTCGCCCTTGGCCTCGAGCTCGAAGAGCTGCTCGCGGTAGTGCTCGCTGGGCACCTGGCCGCGGCGGTCGAAGACGCGGTCCTTGGCCTTCAGCGGCAGGCCGCGGTCGTTGACGATCGGAAGTGGGCTCATCCGCGGGTCCCCCTCAGCCGTCGATCACCGACTCGACGTCGTCGATGTCGTAGCCGTGCTCCTCGAGCAGCTCCTCCATGACCTCCTCGAGGATCATGAACAGCCCCTCGTCGATCTTGCCGATCATCTCCAGGATGCCGGTCAGCTTCCAGATCAGGTAGAGCTCGAGCCGCGTCTTCTCGCCGACGTCCCAGGCGATCTCCGTGGTGTGCATGGTCTCGGGCGGCAGCATGCGCCGCCAGACGTCGAGGTTCTCCGACACCTCGCGGACGTCGGGCCCCCAGTCGGGAAAGAAGTCGGGCTGCAGCATGTCGGGCGCCACCTGGGTGCCGGTGGCCATGATCTTGTAGATGATGCGGCTGTAGGCGCGCAGGGCGTCCTTGGCGCTCTTGAGCCCGTTGTTGACCGCCACCTCGCGCATGATGGTGATGATGCCGCCGGGGTTGTTCTGCCGCGGGCAGCGAGTGCACGAGAAGCACTGCGAACAGTCCCACACCGAGTCGTTGAGCAGCTCGTAGAAGCTGTGCACGTCCTCGCGTGCCATCACCTGCGCGAAGACGCGCGGGCTGAAGTCGTAGAAGCGCGCCGAGGGGCAGGCGGCGACGCAGATGCCGCACTCGTAGCAGCCGTAGAGCATCTCCTCCCAGCGCAGGTCGCCCTTGACCTCGTCGAAGAGGCGCTTCTTCTCCTCGTAGGGGACCTCGCGGTATTTGGCGTCGGCGTAAATCGGGTCCATCGTCAGTCCCCTCAGGAAGCCGCCAGGGCGCCGAGCGCCCGTTCGACGGCGTCGAGGTCGAGCGCCCCGATCCAGCGGCCGAGCACCTGCCCGTCGCGCTCGAGGATGGTGGTGGGGATGGTCAGGACGCGCTCGCCGCGCGCCTCGGCCAGCCCCTCGGGCTCCTCCAGCCGCACCGTCCGCAGCTCCACGTCGCCATGGCCCGCGACGACGGCGGCGGCGCGGCGCACCGCCTCGCCGCACCCGGCGCAAGCGGGGTGGGTGAAGACGCGCAGCAGGGCGCGGCCGCTGGTCGGCGCGGCCTCAGCCATCGAAGCCCTCGCAGTGGATGCAGTCGGGCAGCTCCTTCTCCCTCATGTAGCGGCTGAAGCCCTCGATGGCGGCCTCGCCGCGCGAGAGCACGGCGAGCGCCGACTCCCCCTCCGTCGGCCGCACGCGCACGATCCACCCCGCCTTGTAGGGACTGCGGTTGAGGAGGGTGGCGTCGCTCTCGACGGCGGTGTTGGCGGCCACCACCTCGCAGGCGAAGGGAGCGCGCACCGGGCCCACCCACTTGCCGCTCTCGACCGTCGCCAGCCCCTTGCCCTCCTTGACCGTCTTCCCGGCCTCCTTGGGCCGGCAGTGGAGGATGCCGCCGGCGAGGGTCTGGGCGATGTCGGTCATGCCGACCTCCCAGGTGCCGTCACCGTGGTCGCGTAGCCAGACGTTGTACTCGACGTGGTAGGCGAGGTCGTCGGGCAGCAGGCAGTTGCTGATCTGGCTCACCGTGCCCTCCCTCAGTAGCAGAGCACGAGGTCGGCGGCCAGCCCCTCGTCGGTCATGAAGGCGGCGCCGACGACGCCGTCGCACTCGGGAATGAGGTCGTCCTCGGTCATGTCGTGCAGCTGCAGCGCCGCCGAGCAGACCTTCATCGCCACGCCGGCGTCCTTGGCCTCGCGGATGAACTCGATGACGCGCTTGCCGCCCTCCTTCGCGTAGAGGCCCTCGGCGACTCCCTTTTTCATCAGCAGCACGCCGTCGATCTGGAAGATCATCAGCGCCTCGTTGTCCATCGCCGCCGCCACGTTGGCCATGTAAAAGGGCGTCGCGCAGCGCTGCGGAGTGTCCGGCCCCGAGGTGACGAAGACGACCAGCTTGCTCTCGTCGCTCATGCCGCGTGCCCCCGGCCGCTCACACGAACAGCGAGACGTCGGCGTCGGCGGCGAACTCGAGGAAGGTCGCGGCGCCGCCGAGCTCGCACTCGTCGATGAAGTGGCTCTTGTCGAAGCCGAAGACGTCCATCGTCATCTGGCAGGCGATGAGCCGTACTCCGGATTCGACGCAGGCCTGCCGCAGCTCCTCGATGGTGGCCACCCCCTTCTTCTTGAAGGTCTTCTTCATCATGGTGGTGGCAAAGGTGTCGAACCCGGGGAGGGTGCCGGAGAGCAGGTTGGGGATCGGCCAGGAGATGCCCTGGAAGCCCTTGGGCCCGAACGGCATCTTCATCGGCATCGCCGGGTTGGAGTGCGGCGAGACCTTGGCGTGGAGGTCCTTGGCGAGCAGCGGCAGCCCGTAGAAGGTGAAGAAGATGGCCACCTCCATGTCGAGGGCGGCGGCGGTCGAGGCGAGGATGAAGGGCGGATAGGCCCAGTCGAGCGTACCCTTCGAGGCGATCAGCGCCAGCCGCTTGCGTCCGTTCTCCACGGCGACCTCCCTCGTTTGACCTCGAGCCTAGGACTTGCGCAGGAAGAACACGAACTCGCCGCCGCCGGCGCTCTGCTCGACCAGCTGGTGCCCGGTGCGGCGGCTGAACGCCCCCATGTCGGCCACTGACCCCGGATCGGTGGCGATCAGGCGCAGCACCTGGCCGGAGCTCATACCGTCGAGTGCCTTCTTGGTCTTGAGGACGGGCAGCGGGCAATTGAGCCCCCGGCAGTCCAGGTCCACGTCGGCAACGACCGTCGGCTGCTGACCCGCGGAGTCGGACATGCTTTCCTCCTCTGGGGTGGGACGCGATGGTGCATCGGCCCCCGCCCCCCGCTAGGGTTGCTGTTGAGAATCACTATATGTAAGAATGCAAATATCGTCAAGGCCACGCCGACGCCAGGCCAAGGATAGGCCAACGACGGATCCGGAGGCGGCGTTCATGAAGCAGAAGATCGACGACGAGGTCCTCGACCAGATCGCTCACCGGCTGCGCGCCATGGGCAGCCCGCTGCGCCTGCGGCTGCTGCATGCGCTCGAGGGCCGGGAGCTGTCGGTGAGCGAGCTCGTGGAGGAGGTGGGCAGCCAGCAGGCGACCGTCTCCAACCAGCTGCGCGTGCTCTGGCAGGCGGGTCTGGTGACGCGCCGCCGCGCGGGGCTGGCCGTCTACTACGGGCTCGCCGACGCGCGCATGCTCGAGGTGTGCCGCACGCTCTGCGACACCCTCTCGTCGACGCTGCTGCGCAACCTGGATTCGATCGAGCGCGGCCGGCGCGCCATCCTCGGCGCCGCGCCGGCGCGACCGCGGGCCGCGGCGAGAGCGAAATGAGCTGACTCGCTCGACCACGGGCCCGCGACCAGCGTGTCGCCGTCCGGACCCGCCGTCCCGGCGAGCTTTCGGGAAGCCAACGAAAGGAGGGACGCGATGAACACGCAGGGAACGACGGCTCGTCGGCTGCAGGCGATCGCCTTGCTCGCGGCCGCCCAGATGACGGTCCTGGCGGCGGTCGCCTCGGCGACCAACGGCTACCTGATCCACGGCATCGGCACCCGGTCCAAGGCACTCGCGGGCGCCGGGGTGGCGCTCCCCGAGGACGCGCTCGCCTCGGCAGTCAACCCGGCCGGGCTCGCCTTCGTCGGCAAGCACCGCGACTTCGGCCTGGCGCTCTTCAGCCCGCACCGCCAGTACACGATCGAGGGCGCGCCCTCGGGGTTCCCGGGGACGTTCGGCCTCACTCCCGGCACCGTCAAGAGCGACTCCGAGTACTTCCCGGTGCCCAACGTCGGGCTCAGCTGGGAGCTCGCCGGGGGCTCGGCCTTCGGCCT
Source organism: Thermoanaerobaculia bacterium (assembly GCA_963837455.1). Lineage (GTDB taxonomy): Bacteria > Acidobacteriota > Thermoanaerobaculia > Multivoradales > JAIOJS01 > DASYQD01. The sequence continues at coordinate 224,162 of CAWINM010000006.1, forward strand.
GGCGCTCTACGGCCAGGGCGGCATGAACACCGACTACCCGACCGCCACCTTCTACGGCACCTCGCCGACCGGGGTCGATCTGTCGCAGCTCTTCCTGGTGCCGGCCTGGGCGGTCAAGCTCAACGAACGCCACGCCGTCGGCATCGCGGCGGTGCTCGCCGCGCAGCGCTTCCGCATGCAGGGGGTGCAGGCGTTCGCGCCGTTCTCGCAGGATCCGGCCCACCTCTCGAACCAGGGGTACGACCTCTCCTACGGCTACGGCGTCCGCGTGGGCTACCTCGGCCGCTTCACCGACCAGCTCTCGTTCGGGATCTCCTACCGGACGAAGGTGAAGATGGGCGACTTCGAGGACTATCGGGGCCTCTTCGCCGAGCACGGCGGATTCGACATCCCGGCCGACGCCACGATCGGCATCGCCGTCAAGCCGACCTCGACGGTGACGGTGGCCTTCGACACCGAGCGGATCTACTACAGCGACGTCGCCTCGGTGGGCAACCCCCTGCTGCCGAACCTGATGCAGGCTCCGCTGGGCGCCGACAACGGTGCCGGCTTCGGCTGGGACGACATGACGGTCTACAAGCTCGGCGTCGAGATCGACCGCGGCGGGCCCTGGATCTGGCGCCTCGGCGCGTCGGACGGCAAGCAACCCATCGCCTCGAGCGAGGTGCTGTTCAACATCCTCGCCCCGGGGGTCATCGAGCAGCACTACACTTTCGGCTTCAGCCGCAAGCTCGCCAGCGGCCGCGACCTCAACCTGGCGCTCATGTACGCTCCGGCCAAGGAGGTGAGCGGACCCAACCCGCTCGAAGCTCCCGGCCAGCAGACGATCCGTCTCAAGATGGACCAGTGGGACCTGGAGGTGGGATTCTCGTGGTGACCGGGGCCGCGCAGCGCGCTTCCGGCTGAGCACGATCCGGCGACGGCGCACCCAACCGAGGGTGGGGGGGATGTGATGGGCGAGCCTCTGCAGGCGCCGCCCACCGGCACGCGGGTGCGGTGGGCCAAGGTGATCGATCACACCCGCTGCATCGGCTGCCACGCCTGCTCGACGGCGTGCAAGTCGGAGAACGAGGTGCCGCTCGGCGTCCACCGCACCTACGTCAAGTACGCCGAGGTCGGCACCTTCCCGCAGGTCAAGCGCCACTTCCAGGTGACCCGCTGCAACCAGTGTGACGACGCCCCCTGCGTCGAGATCTGCCCCACCTCGGCGATGCATCGCCGCCCCGACGGCATCGTCGACTTCGACAAGTCGATCTGCATCGGCTGCAAGGCCTGTATGGCGGCCTGCCCCTACGACGCCATCTTCATCAACCCCGACGACCACTCGGCCGAGAAGTGCAACTTCTGCGCGCACCGCATCGACGTCGGCCTCGAGCCCGCCTGCGTCACCGTCTGCCCGACGCAGGCGATCCTCGTCGGCGACCTCGACGATCCCGGCTCGCGGGTGGCCCAGATCGCCCACCGCGAGTCGGTGGCGGTGCGGCGCCCCGAGAAGGGAACCCAGCCCAAGCTCTTCTACAAGGGCGCGCACCAGGCGACGCTCGATCCCCTGGCCGCGCGCCGGCCGGAGGGCGGGCTCTTCCTCTGGGGCGAGCAGGCCGACGCCCACGACCAGGTGGTCTCCGGACACCCGGTCGGGCCGCCACCCACCTGGGCGCGGCCCCGGTCCCAGGAGGAGCCGGCGCTGCACAGCACGGGGACGGGAGGAAACCAGGGGAACGGGATGGGGAGCGCAGCGGCGACGGGCTCCGCCCGCGCCTGGGCGCCCGGCACCTCCTCGGCGGCGGCGCTGCTCGCCTACGACGTGCCGCACGCGATCCCCTGGGACTGGCGGGTCGGCCTCTACACCTTGACCAAGGGGATCGGGGCCGGCAGCTACCTGGTGGCGCTGCTGCTGGTGCTCGCCGGCGCGGTGTCCACCACCGGCGCGCTGTGGACCTGGATCGCCCCGGTGCTGGCGGCAGTGGCGCTGGCGGCGACCGGCGGCATCCTCATCTCCGACCTCGAGCACCCGGCACGCTTCTGGATGCTGCTGGCGCGCCCGCAGTGGCGCAGCTGGCTGGTGCGCGGCGCCTGGATCCTCACCGGCTACGGCGCGGCGCTCGCCGTCCACCTCCTGGCGGCGCTCGCCGGGCGCTCGCAGTGGCTCGTCCCGCTCGCCGCCGCCGCCGCGCCGCTGGCGGTGATGACGGCCGTCTACACCGCCTACCTCTTCGCCCAGGCCAAGGCGCGCGACCTCTGGCAGAGCGCGCTCCTGCCGCCGCACCTGCTGGTGCAGGCGCTGCTCGCCGGCGTCGCCACCCTGGTGCCAGTGGCGCTCGCCGCGGCGCCCGCGGCGGTGCCCGCGCTGGCGCGCTGGCTGGCGATCGCCGCCGCGCTGCACCTGGCGCTGGTGCTCGGCGAGACCACGCTCCACCACCCCACCGCCCACGCCCGGCTCGCCGCCCACGAGCTCACCAGCGGCCGCTACCGGCTCGGCTTTCGCTCCGGCGTGGCGCTCGTCGCCGTGGCGCTCGTCGCGCCCTGGCTACCCGCGTCACTCGCCGCCGCCGTCGCCGTGGCATCGCTCGCCGGCCTGCTCGCCCACGAGCACGCCTACGTCCAGGCCGGCCAGTCCGTCCCCCTCGCGTGAGGACTCCCCGATGAGCGACCCCAAGCCCGAGACCTTCTACCCCGGCCCGAGCGGCAACCACCTGGCGGCGCACCCTCCCAAGGAGCGCTGGGACGACTGGGTCGAGCTCGACTCGAAAGCCTGGCCCAGGCGCGTCGAGAAGCACTACCACCTCATCCCCACCACCTGCTTCAACTGCGAGTCGGCCTGCGGCCTGCTCGCCTACGTCGACGCCGAGACGGGCGCCATCCGCAAGCTCGAGGGCAACCCCGAGCACCCCGGCTCGCGCGGCCGCAATTGCGCCAAGGGCCCGGCGACCCTCAACCAGATCCTCGACCCCGACCGCATCCTGCACCCCTTGAAGCGCGTCGGCGCGCGCGGTGCGGGGCGCTGGGAGCGCGTCTCCTGGGACGAGGCGCTCGACGACATCGCGGGCCGCATCAGGAAGGCGCTCGCCGAGGGGCGCCAGCGCGAGGTGATGTACCACGTCGGCCGCCCCGGCGAGGACGGCTTCGTCGAGCGCCTGCTCGCCGCCTGGGGCGTCGACGGCCACAACTCGCACACCAACGTCTGCTCGGCGAGCGCCCGCGCCGGGTACCAGCTGTGGACCGGCATCGATCGCCCGAGCCCCGACTACGCCCACGCCAAGGTGATCTTCCTCGTCAGCGCCCACCTCGAGACCGGCCACTACTTCAACCCCCACGCGCAGCGCATCATCGAGGCCAAGGCGGCGGGCGCCAAGATCGTCGTCCTCGACAGCCGCCTCTCCAACACCGCCACGCACGCCGACTACTGGCTGGCGCCGCGACCGGGCTCGGAGCCGGCGATCCACCTCGCCATCGCCCACCACTTGATCGCCACCGGCCGCTACGACCGCGACTTCGTGCGCCGCTGGTGGAACTGGCAGGAGTGGCTGGCCGCCGAGCGCCCCGACCTCGCCGCCACTTTCGAGAGCTTCGAGCGCGAGCTCGCCGGGCTCTACGCCGACTTCACCTTCGAGCGTGCCGCCGAGGAGTCGGGCATCGACGCGGCGACCCTGCGCGCGGTGGCCGCAGTGGTGGCGGGCGCCGGCACCGCCCTCTCCACCCACACCTGGCGCAGCGCCACCGCCGGCAACGAGGGCGGGTGGCAGGTGGCGCGCACCCTCTTCCTGCTCAACGCCCTGCTCGGTGCCGTGGGCACGCCCGGCGGCACCCACCTCAACGCCTGGACCAAGTTCGTGCCCAAGCCCATCCGCCTGCCGCGCCACCCCGAGCACTGGAACGAGCTCACCTGGCCGCTCGAGTTCCCGCTCTCGATGTACGAGCTCTCCTACCTGCTGCCGCACCTGGTCGCGGAGGGGCGCGGCAAGCTCGACGTCTACTTCACCCGCGTCTACAACCCGGTGTGGACCAACCCCGACGGCTTCTCGTGGATCGAGATGCTCTCCGACCCCACGAAGGTGGGGCTCCACGTGGCGCTCACCCCGTCGTGGAACGAGACCGCCTACTTCGCCGACTACATCCTGCCCATGGGGCACGCCGCCGAGCGCCACGACACCCACTCCTACGAGACGCAGGCCGGGCAGTGGCTCGGCTTCCGCCAGCCGGTGCTGCGCGCCCTCGCCGAGCGGCAGGGCAGGACCATCACCGACACGCGCCAGACCAACCCCGGCGAGGTGTGGGAGGAGAACGAGCTCTGGCTCGAGCTCTCCTGGCGCATCGACCGCGACGGTGCCCTCGGCATTCGCCCCTTCGTCGAGTCTGCCGCGCGCCCCGGCGAGCGCCTCTCGGTCGACGAGTACTACGGCTACCTCTTCGAGCACTCGGTGCCGGGCCTGCCGGAGAAGGCAGCAGCGGAGGGCCTCACGCCGCTCGCCTACATGCGCCGCTACGGCGCCTTCGAGGTCGCCGGGCAGGTGGGCGCCGTCTACGAGGAGGAGGTTCCCACGAGCGAGCTCGAGGACCTCGCCGAGGATCCCTTCGGCCGTGTCTTCACCCGCGCGCCAGCGCCGCCCAAGGTCAACCTCGCCCCCACCGGCGCGCCCGAGGGGGACAGCAGCGGGCGACGGGCCGCCGGCGTGCGCATCGACGGCGTCGTGCGGCGAGGGTTCCCCACCCCCAGCGGCCGGCTCGAGTTCTACTCGCCGACGCTCGCCGGCTGGGGCTGGAGCGAAAGCGCGCTGCCGGGGTTCCTGGCAAGTCACGTCCACCCCGAGAAGCTGGCTCCCGACCAGAAGGTGCTCATCTCCACCTTCCGCCTGCCGGTGCACATCCATACCCGCAGCGCTAACGCCAAGTGGCTCGACGAGATCGCCCACACCAACCCGCTGTGGCTGCACCCGCAGGACGCCGCGCCGCTCGGCCTGAAGACCGGCGACTTGGTGCGGGTAGAGACCGAGATCGGCCACTACGTGGTGAAGGCATGGGTGACCGAGGGCATCCGCCCCGGCGTCGTCGCCTGCTCGCACCACATGGGCCGCTGGAAGCTCGACGAGCACGGCCAGCGACAGCTGATGACGACGGTGGCGCTCGAGCACCAGGGCACCTCGTGGCGGCTGCGGCGGGAGAAGGGCGTCGAGGCCTACGCCAGCGACGACCCGGACACGCAGAGGGTGTGGTGGTCCGACGCCGGCGTCCACCAGAACCTCACTTTCCCCGTTCATCCCGACCCGCTGTCGGGGATGCACTGCTGGCACCAGGCGGTGCGGGTGCGGCGGGCGGAGGCGGGAGACCGCTACGGCGACGTGATGGTCGACACCGCGAAGTCGCACGCCGTCTTCAAGGAGTGGCTGGCGCGCACGCGCTCGGCACGGGAGCACTCGCCGGATGGGACGCGGCGGCCCTACTGGCTGATCCGGCCGGTGAAGCCGAGCCGCGAGGCGTACGCGTTGCCGGGTTTCCCGGGGGGCTAGCTCAGGTTGTTCTTCCCTTCGGTCAAGGAGGCCTCTTTCAGCTGGCTATTCGGCGCGGCGTGCCGAGACCCCACCCACCGACCGCGGCCGTCGATACTCTCCCCCTCGAATCGCCGGCTGCGCGGCGGCATCGAGCTGGAGCACGGAGCCAGCCTGCGCGCGGCGGCACCCCGAGCAACGAGCCGGCAGCCGGCAGGCGGTCGAAGAGCGATGATGCCGAGACGAAGGAGGACGGGGCAATGACGGAGACAGAGTGCGCGTTGCCGAACCGGCAGCGTCAGGCAGTGGTCGCGATGGCTGCCGCCGTGCTGCTGGCGGGAGCGGCACCGCCGGCACCATTGCACACGCTGCCCGAGGTGACGGACGCCCGCTACGCGAGCGGCCTCGAGGCGGGGAAGCGCGCTCGGATCGAGTCCCTGGTGCGCGCGGCCGCCACCTCCGACCGCATGCAATCGCTGCTGGTGATGCACCGCGGCGAGCTGCTCGTCGAGGCCTACTTCCACGGGGCCATCGCCGTCGCCCCGGAGAACCTGAAGTCGGTGACCAAGACCCTGTCGTCGATCCTGGTGGGGATCGCCATTGACGACGGTCTGCTGCCAGGAGTCGACGGCTCGCTTGCCGACCTGCTGCCGGCGGGCGTCGCGCCGGCGGCGCGCGCGGAGAAGCGCGGCATCACGCTCCGCCACCTGCTCACCATGTCCTCGGGGCTGCCGGTGCTCGACTACGGCGCCTTCCAGGACAGCCCCGACTGGGTCGGGTTCCTGCTCGACGGCGGTCCACTGCGCCACCCGCCGGGGGCAAAGCTCACCTACGACACCAACCACATGCAGCTGGTGAGCGCGATCCTCGAGCGGGCGACCCACGGTCTGCTCGCCTACGCCAATCGCAAGCTGATGGGGCCCATCGGCGGACGCGTCGACACCTGGCGCGTGGCCCCCGACGGCGTCCCGATGGGTGGCAACGACGCCTACCTGCGCCCCCGGGATCTCATCCGACTCGGCGAGCTGTTCCGCACCGGAGGCACCTGGGAGGGCCGCCGCGTGGTGAGCGCCGACTGGGTCCGCCAGTCCCTCACCATGCGTTTCGACGCCAGCCAGGTGGGCGACCCAGGGGCCCTCGCCGGCACCGTCAACCACGGCACGCTGAAGGCGCGCGGTTACGGCTACTGCTGGTGGCTGCTCGATTTCGCGGGCGAGGAGGCCTTCGGGGCGCTCGGCCACGGGGGCCAGGAGCTGCTGGTCTTTCCGCGCCGCGAGCTGGTGGTGCTGTTCACCTCGCACTGGCCGGGGCCGTCCTCGGTCGAGCACTACCGCCACCTCCGGCGTCTGCTCGACGAGCACGTGCTGCCCATGTTCCCGCCCCGCGCCGACGGCGACGCGAGCCCCTCCGCCGCCGGGCCGGCGACCACCCCGGGGTGAGCGCGGCGACGCCTCGCGAGCTGGCTCGGGGTCGAGGGCGCAGTGCCTGCCCGCCGAGCCGGGCGCCACGGCATCGCCCTTGCGGGGTCTTCGGCCCCAAGAGAAACAGGGCCTTCGCCGGCGTGGATCTCATGCCGCTTGCCTCATCGCCGTCGGCGTGACTGTCGCCGTACCGACGGCGTAAGCAAGCGGTTAGAGAACGGTCAAGGTCCACGTCACCGTTCTCTAAGGACACGACGGGCTGGTGCGGGGCAGGCTTCGGCAAGTTCGAGGTCACGTCAGGCCTTGCAACGCCGATCCGGAGGACTGCCATGGGCAACCGTCTCGCCGTCTGCGTCGCTTTCGTGCTGGCGCTCTGCACCCTGCCACTGGGTGCCGCCGAAACGCTCTTTCCGCATCTGGACATCAAGGACTTTCCCGAGCGCCCCGACAGCGTGCGGCTCGCGGTGGCCGAGGTCGCGCGCGATCGGGTGGACCTGGTCTCGTTGCACCGCCGTGGCGAGCAGATCTTCTTCGCCAGCCTGGAGTCGGCCACCCGCTCGGTCGACGCCAAGACCGGACGCGATCGCCTGGAGGTGGCGCGCCGCGACGACTACTGCCTGGCCTATGCCGGGAAGGAGCACATCGAGGTCGCCGACGCGTGCCCTTCGCTGATCGCCGAGGACCTCGCCGAAGGCGTCGTGCGGCTGACCGTGAAGGGCCGCTATCTCGGCTATCTGCTGCGCTTCAGCCTCGCCGAAGACGACCGCGATCCGGACCTCTGGCGACTGGTCCCGACCGGTCGTCGCGGCGAGCCGCGCGAGCTCACGCTGCGCACGGAGCGGCAGAGCGACGGCGGTCTGAGCGTGTCCTGGCACCTGCTCAACCGCGACGACCGGATCCAGGTCGAGCGCAGCCTCGAGGTCGAGCTGCCGCTCTCGGAGATTGCCGACGCCGACCTCTCGATCCCCCAAGCTGCCGTCCTGGGCCTGCTCGACCTGTTCGACGACCTGGCGGACTTCTACTTCAGCGACTGGGTCGTCTACAGCGACGGCCAGCTGGTGGACGAAGGCGTGCCCAGCGCCGAGGACAACGACCTCAGCGAGTGTGAGGCCACCACCGTCTGCGGTGCCGAGTACCGCACCTGCACACCGATACCCGGAGGATGGTGGGGCTGTACCTGGACGGGGGAACCGGGCGGCTGGGGCGGGCTGAACGGCGGGGGCGGTGCGGGCGGAGGAACGGGTGGCGGCGGCGGCACGAACCCACCTCCACGCGATCCTGACTGGCGTGTCGGCTCGTTCAACACCCGACCGCCTGCCCCGTTGCCGATCTTCCACGGTCTCGGGCCCTCGCCGAACCCGCTCGACGGGTACCTCGACTACGACCTCACCAGCGTGCTGCAGGTGGCCGATACGACGTGTCGGGGGCCCCTCGATCCCGATAGCCCTTGCGTCGCCCACGTCGTGGGCCTCTACCTCACGCCGCAGAACCTCGACCTCTACATTCCCCACTGCGGAGAGCTCGTCTGGGTCGACGGGGACGGAAGCGTGATTCCGAAGGGCTCGAGCCAGCACTTCCCATACGACGTTCACGCGGAGTGCATCGTGCCTCCCGTCGCCGGCTTCTACGTGATGCGCTACATCCTCGATCCCTACTCGTTCTGGAACGAAGGAGCGGGCGAAGCCAACAACCGGGGCGTGGCGCGCGGCTGGATCTACGTAGCTCCGTGAGCCCATCGTCCGGCAACTCCCGAGGAGGTCGCTAGATGACCCGCAACTGCTCTCTCGTCCTGCTCGTCCTGACCCTCGCCGCGGCACCCGCCGTGGCGGCAGACTTCGTCGTCACCCGCTACGACGACCCCGTCCCGGACGGCTGTGAACCTCTCGACTGCTCGCTGCGCGAGGCGGTGATCGCTGCCAACGAGGCCGCGGACTTCGACGTCGTCCATCTCTCCGCCGGCGTCTACCAGCTGACCCAGGCAGGAACGCAGGAGGACCTGTCGGCGACGGGAGACCTCGATCTGCTCGAACCGGTGCGGATCGTCGGCCCCGGGGCGAACATGACGGCGATCGACGCGCTCGGAATCGATCGTCTGATCGAGGTGTGGCCGAATGATGCGGCGGTCGCGAGCGAGCTGGTCGGGATCACCCTCCGCGGCGGTGGCGCGGCGTCCGGCACCACCGCGATCGAAGTCAGAGGCCCGGTCGATATCGAGGCGTGTGAGATACGCGACAACGGCGATCCCGATCAGCAGGGCTTCTCAGCGGTGGACTCGGACCTCGAAGGAGAGATGACGATCCGCCAAACCACGATCGCGGACAACCTCGGCACCGGACTCTTCCTCCGGGGTGACGCGACCCTCGAGAACGTCACCATCACGAACGACACGAGAGGGGAGCTCGTTGCGTTCGCCACCAGCCACGTGACCTGTCGACACTGCACCATCCGGCATCCCAATCTCAGCTTCGCGGCGGTCGAATCCGAAGATGGGCTGACCCGGGTCACCCTCGTCAACAGCGTCGTCGTCGGACCGTGCGCGGCGCTGCAAGGAGGAGCGATCACCTCCTCGGGAGGGAACCTCGAGTCCCCGAACGACTCCTGTGGCTTGGGCCAGGTCGACGACGAGGTGAACGTCTCGGCCCCGGATCTGCTCCTCGGCAACCTGGCGGACCACGGCGGCACGACGCGGACCTTCCGTCCCCTGCCCGGCAGCCACGCCATCGACACCGCCCGCGATGCCGAGAGCCTGACGGTCGACCAGCGGGGCTCGCCGCGACCGCAGACGGCCTGCGACCGGGGCGCCGTCGAGCTCGGGGAGCACGCCGCCCTTCAGCCCCATCTTCCTCGATGGCTTCGAGCAAGGGAGCACCGGCGCGTGGCGCGTCATCGACAGCCCCTAAGCGGCGGCGAGGAAGCGGCGCACCTCGTCGAGGAAGACCCGCCAGGCGGGCTCGGAAGCGAGGAGGAGGTGATTCGCCGAGTCGAGCGAGACGAAGCGGCTGTCCGGGATGCCCGCCGCCAGCCTCCGTCCCTCGTCGAAGGGGACCGCCTCGTCACGATGGCTGTGGAGCACGATGGTCGGCACGGTGACGCGAGGGAGCAGGGCCTCGATGTCGATCCGGCCGAACTCCTCGAGGAATCGCAGCGCATTCTCGGTCGACGTCGAGGCGCGCTGGGCGTCGTTGAAGGAGCGCATCTCGTCGGCGCGCGCCTCGGGAACGAAGTGACTGGTCCACAGCTGCCGGAACGCGGCGTGGTCGCGGCTCCAACCGAGGCGGGTGGCCTCGACCAGCAGCCGCCGGCGTGCGGTCGCCTCGACCTGGTCGGGGCGGCGCGCCCAGCCGCGCGCGTAGCCGCCGACCAGGATCATGCGACGGACCCTGCCGGGGTGACGGACGGCGAAGGCGATCGCGACGGCGGCGCCCTGGGAAATGCCGAGCAGATCGAAGGAGCCGGGCTCGGTCGCCTCGACCACCGCCTCGAGATCGCTCACCCAGGAGTCGAAGTCGAGGGTCGGAACGCTCCAGTCGGAGAGGCCGGTGCCGCGCTCGTCGTAGCGGACGAGGCGCCGGTCGCGAGACAGCTCGATCAGCCAATGGCGCCAGAGAGGAATCTGGCGATCGAGGTCGAGATGACTGAGCCAGTTGGCGGCCTTGACGAGGGTCGGACCGGAACCGAGGGTGGCGTAGGCGAGGCGGACGCGGTCGGGGGTCAGGCAGAACTTGATCTCCTGATGGAGGTCCTCTCCCGCTCGGACGGAGGGCTCGGCCACGGCGGGCTCGGCCACGGCGGGTTCGCCCTCATCGAGCTCCTCTTCGACGGGAGCGACGAGCTTGTAGCCGCAGCGGTGCACCGTCTGGATGACGCGGGGGGCCTGCGCGTCGTCGGCAAGCGCCCTCCGTAGCTCGCTCATCGCGACCTTGACGACCCCCTCCTCGACGATCCGGGACGACCAGATCTGCTCGAGCAGCTCGTCCTTGGAAACCAGGCGCCCGGGGTTGGCGGCGAGGTAGGCCAGGAGGTCGAAAGCTCGAGGGCGCAGCGTGATCTCGTCGCCGCCGAGCCTCACCGAGTGCGCCGCGAGGTCGAGCCGGTAGGGGCCGACCATGAAGACCCGGCGCAGCCTGGTCCGAGGCTCGGCGGACCCCTCCTCCCCAGGGAGCTCGACAGGCGGCCCCTGCGGATCGGGCTGACGGCTCACTCGCCCCCCTTTCGTCTGAACGGGGGACGATTCTACAGGCTCTCCGAGGTCTTCGGCCTAAGGCTCCGCCGTGATCGCCGTCTCGTCGAGCACGTCGAAGCCCTCGCGCTGAGCGGCCACCGTAAGACGCGGATCGAGGCAGACGAGGCGAAGCGAGGGGGGCCGGCCCTCGGCGGCGACGAACGCGGCCGCGAGCTGCAGGGCGTCGGCGGCACGCAGGTCGTGCACGCGCAGGAAGCGCCTGGCCGTCTCCTTGACCAGCGCCACTGGCTCGATCTCGAACCAGCCGGCGGCCAGCGCATCCAGCCGCCCAAACGCCTGGCTGGTGCCGCTGGCGCCCAGGGCTCCCGAGCGCTCGAGGCGGGCCAGCGCAGAGGCGCACTCGACCGCGCTGCCCCACCAGGCGATCATGTCCTTGTCCTCGGCGGCGAGTCGGGTGAGGACGGCACTGGATGCCTCTTGCACGAGGAGCGGGACGAGCGCGGAGCTGTCCCAGAAGCTCACCGCGTGCTCCGGCGCTCCTCGAGCAGGGCCGCCACGCCGCTGGCGCCCTCGGCGAGGCGCGGCGGCGGCTCACGCAACCAGCGGGCGTTGCGACGCTGCCGCGGGCGCCGCAGCACTCCCTGCCTCTCCAGCCGGGCGAAACGGCCTTGCGCGTCGACGTCTCCCTCGAGCGCGGATTCGAGGCGGGCGACCGGCCTTCCGCGATCGAGGATGAGCACGGTCTCGCCCTGGCGCACCCGATCCACCAGCGCGCTCAGGTTGTTCTTCGTTTCGGTCAAGGAGGCCTTTTTCATCTGGCTATTCTAGCTGGTCCGCTCATGGCGATCTCTATCAAGCGTTCCACCTCGGCCCACTGCAGCCGAGCTGGAGGTAGTGAGGCGGATTCTCGGCGGGGCCTGCGCCGGGAGAGTGGCCGGTGGCGTTAGGGCGAGCGGCGTAGCCAGCTGATCCTGGGCCAGCTGCTGCCATCTGACAGGGGCCCACCGGCAGTCCGCACCGGCGGAGGCGCGCACCCGCCGCCGCGTCACGCGGGAAGCGGGTGCGCCGGCACCGGAGCGATCCACCAACCCGCTCTTGGTGCGCCCCGCCCCACCCTTTGGTGGGGCCGACACCTCCTGCCGGCAGGGGGCGACACCCCGCCTCGACAATGGCCCGAGCAGACAGTCGCGGGTGGGCCCTCCAGGTCCCCCGCGGCGGTCGGAGGAGGTCGCCATGCTCGAGCCGGCAGCCAGCCTCGTCACGCTCGCCTTCACCCTGGCGCTCAGCGGGCTGCCCCCAGTCGTGCCGGCCGCGGCGCCGGCGATGGCCCCCGGACCGCTCCTCCTGCGCCTCGAGCCGGTCAAGATCCCGGCGGCGCAGCTGCAGGCCGCGGTGGACACCTGGCGCCGTGGCTGTGCCGGGGCGCTGGGCGGCCGTCTCCCGGACCTCGTCCTCGCCGGCCCCGGCGTGCCGGTAACGGTGAAGCGCTGGCCCGACTCGTCGTCACGCAACGGCCGCTGTGGCCAGACCACGCGCAAGCTCGTTAACGGGAGGCTGGTCGCCGCCTCGATCGAGATCTTCGCCCGCCAGAACGACGGCACTCCCTGCTTCCCGCTCAGCGACGAGCTGGCCCACGAGATCGGCCACGTGCTGGGGCTCGACGACAGCCACTGGGGCGTCCCCGGCTCGATCATGGGGCCGCGACTGCGCGGCCATCGCCGCGAGGTCAGCGGCGAGGAGTGCGCCGCCGCCGGCGTGCTCACCGCCCCCCAGCCGGCCTGGCCGCAGGTCGCGTTCGAGCTGCCTGCCATCCCCGGCCTGTCGATGCTGGAGGCCCCGCGCAACGCTCAGGTGACAGCCCGGACCTTCCTGCACCGGCGACCGCGAGCTCCGGGCGCCTCGAGGGCTCCCCAGCTCACGCCGCTTCGACGGCCGAGGTCCGCCGGACCTACTCGATCTCCAGCTCGCGGACGAAGATCGCGCGCCGCAGTGGCGTGACCTCGGGCTCCAGCAGCGACCAGGCCAGCCAGATGCGTCCCGAACCGGAGGTGCCCAGCTCGGCGCTGTCGACCACCGGCGGCGCGGCGCACACCGGCTCGGTGCCCGGCCTGGCGTCAGCAGCGACCGCCCGCACCCAGACCCCACAGCCAGCAAGAGGATAGGTCGACCAGCCGACGATCGCCTCGCCCGATCGCCTCATGGCCGCGCCGAAGCTGCCGAACACTCGACCGTCTGCTGGCAGCTCGGCAACGACCCTCCAACCGCGAAGTCGGGAGGGACTGGGGCCGCTGCGCGCCGCGAGCCGCAGGCGCTCGCTCGCCAGGATGGCGACCTCCATCACCGCGCCGCGGCCCGAGGTCACCAGACGGCCGCCGCGGCCGCGGGCGCTCTCGAGTCGCCGGCCGGTGGCGTCGAACCACTCGATCCAGTCGTCACCATGGGCGTTGCGGCTCGCCAACTGCACGCCACCGCGGAACGGCACGGCCTGCCGCGGTACGCCGGTCCCCGCCACCAGGTGCTGGCGCCGGAGGTGTCCCTCTGCGTCCCAGCGACCGAAGTAGGTTGCCCCCTTGACGCTGAAGAAGCCGATGGCGGCGCCGAAGCCGTCACCGACGAGGACCGGGGCCCCACGGCTGGTGCTCTGCCAGACGTAGCGCTCGCCATCGCGGACGAAGGCGCGGGAGACGCGGCACCAGCCTGCCGATCGCGGCGTACACGGCGCTGCCGACGAGCTGCGGCTCGCCCACCAAGCGCACGCTGGGCGGCGTGGAAGGGGCGAGGCTCCAGGCCCCCGGCGACGGAGCCGGCCGCAACAGCATGGCAGCGCCGAGCCCGGCGATGATGGCAAAGGGGGGCCAGCGGCACGGCGGTGCTCATTCGGGGGCTACGACGCCTCACCCCAGCAGCTGGCAATCCCGGCACCCCGCCATGTCTCATCGCCTCGAGTGATCCCCGCGTCCCCGAGTTGGGGGCCTCGGCGCAGCCGAGCTCGGACGCATCCCCACTGGCAGGTCGGCCGACTCGCCCCCTCCATCCAGATCCTCTCGTCACGGCTCGGCTCCCGGCCACCGGCGGTAAGCTGCCGTCGACCCAAAGGAGACGCACATGTCCTTCTTCCACCACCCGAATCCGGCAAAGCTGGCGGCAAACCAGGACCTGCACGGGCTGTTCGTGTGCGTCACCGGCAAGGACCAGGCGGTCGCGCACCAGGCAGCACCGCTGCTGGCCGCGCTCGCGGACGACCTCGACGGCGCTCCCGGAACGCACGAGGTGGTGCGAGATCTGGAGAGCGACGCCCAGCCGACGGCGATCCACGCCCTCGCCTGCATGCTGCGCCACGGCTTCGATCGCACCACCCGCGTCAAGACCGACGCGGCGCTGTCGATGTACCGGCTGCACGCGCTCGGCGAGCTGCAGGCGATCCTCGCCGAGGTTCGTGAGAGTGAGCACCAGGGCGGAGCGCTGCACGCGGCCCTCTCGCGCCTGCTGCTCGCCGCGGCGGTGCGGGGGCACGACCTGGCAATGGTGCAGTTTCTGCTCGTGAACGGCTGCTTCGGCGAGGCGGGGGAGGTCGCCCCTGCAGTCGAGCTGCTGGGCGATTCGGGGGACCCTGACGTCATCGCGCAGGTAGTGGCCGATCCCGCCCTCTTCTCCGCAGCCGTCAGGCAGGCCGGCGCGGCGGCCTCCACTGCGAGCGCGGCGACCAGCAAGCCCTCGACCTAGCTCGCCGGTTCCGCTGACGGGGCCGCAGCGGGGGCCGCCAGCGTCGGCGGCGCGGCGAATTCGCCGCCGCGTGTCCGTCTAAACCACCAAGCTCCGTCGGCGAGTGCGAGCAACCCCGCCGCCGACCGCCGGCGCCGCGAGGAGGCCGCCATGAGCTCCCAGGCCAAGCAGCCCAAGCGTCCCGTCGCCCCCGACCCGGTCGACTTTCGCGACCGCATCTACCTCCCTTCGGTGGTCAGGGCTCCCGCCCCCAAGCACGACTCGCTGGCCAGCCTCGATCAGCGCCTGGGCGCCGGGCTGCCGGTGCTCGACCAGGGCAACACCAACGCCTGCACGGGTTTCGCGCTCGCCAACGTCGTCAACTACCTGCGCCGGGTGTGCGGGCTCGAGCCCGACGCCGACATCTCGGCCTTCATGCTCTACTCGATGGCCCGTCGGTACGACGAGTTCCCGGGCTCGGCGAAGAAGGACAGCGGCTCGAGCGTGCGCGGCGCCCTCAAGGGGTGGTTCCGGCACGGGGCGGCGGCGGCGGCCTGCTGGTCCAACGACCATGAGGCGATGCCGCCGCCCAACCTGAAGCATCCCGACCAGGACTGGTGGTTCGACGCCGTGAACCGGCCACTCGGCGCGTACTACCGTATCGAAGGCCACTCCATCCCCGACATTCACGTCGCGCTCTCCGAGGTCGGCGTCGCCTACGCCAGCGCGATCTGTCACGGCGGCTGGGACGCCGGCTTCGAGGCCAAGCCCCCGCAGGGGCGGGACAAGCACCGGCACGAGGGTGAGATCTGGGAGATCCCGCTCCAGGCGGCGCGGCCCGACGACGGCGGCCACGCCTTCCTCATCTACGGCTACGACAGCGCCGGCTTCCTGATCCTCAACTCCTGGGGCGAGGGGTGGGGGACGGCGGGCCGCGCCCGCCTGCGCTACGAGGACTGGACCGCCAACGCCATGGACTGCTGGGTGGCGCAGCTCGGCGTCGTCACCCGCGAGCACCTCGAGGTGGCCGAGGCCGGGGGGCTGCGCGTCAAGGCGGGCAAGGTGACGCTGTCGCAGGACGCCGTCCTGCGCGACCGCGAGATTGCTCCCTTCGTCATCGACATGGAGAACAACGGCCGGCTCTCCGACAGCGGCCGCTTCCGCACCCACCGCGACGACATCCAGTCGCTGCTCACCGACCTGGTGCGCAAGGCGCGCGCCGACTGGAAGCTCGCGCCCACCGACCCCATCGACGTGGCGATCTACGCGCACGGCGGCCTCACCTCCGAGGACGGAGCGGCGGAGACGGCGGCACGCTGGATTCCGGCGCTCTACCAGAACCGCATCTTCCCGATCTTCTTCTTCTGGGAGACCGACCTGATGGCGACCCTGGCCAACATGGTCGACGACGCGCTCACCGGGCAGCCGCGGCCGACCGCCGGCGTGCTCGCCAAGCTCGGAGACTGGTGGGACCGCCGCCTCGAGCGCCTGCTGGCGCGCCCCGGCACCGCGGTATGGGGCGAGATGAAGGAGAACGGCGCGCAGATCTCCCTCAACCCGCAAGGTGGCGCGCAGCTCCTCTACTCGATCAACGCCGCGCTCAAGCCCCGACCGCTGGCGCCGGCGACGACGCGCCTGCACCTCATCGGCCACTCGGCAGGGGCGATCGTCCACTGCCACCTGGCGAGCCGTCTCGCCACCGCCGGCTGGCGCTTCGAGACGGTGAGCTTCATGGCGCCGGCGGTGCGGGTGGACGTCTTCGAACGGACGCTCCTGCCCCAGCTCCAGAACGGCAACGTCGGTCACTACCTGCAGCTCCACCTGCAGGACACCGCCGAGCAGCAGGACACCACCTGCCGCCCGATCCTCGGCTACGGGCGCTCGCTGCTCTACCTGGTCTCGGAGTCGTTCGAGGGCGGCAAGCGGACGCCCATCCTCGGCATGGAGACGTACTTCGCCGCGCACGTGGCGCCGCTCGCGCTCGCCAACGTGAAGGCGCAGACGCCGGCGGACCTCGCCTCGGCGGTCGCCACCCACGGCGGTTTCGACGACGACAACGTGGTGCGCGCGGCCGTCATCAAGGAGATCCGCAGGGGCGCACCGGCACCCGCCGTGGGCAGCGGCCGGCCGACGGCGGCGCGGCGCGCAGGGCGGAGCGGCCGTGCCAAGCCACCCCAGGCTTCCGGGACCGCCCGGCGCTCGGCCGCGCGCCGGCCTCGCGGCTGATCCGTCACCGGCGGCCGCCACGAACGGACGTCGGCGGTTGCCCCGGCGGCGCGCGGCGACCAAGCCGCTGTTGCGTCCCTACTCGCAGCGCAGCGCCAGCATCGGCGCGATCCGCGACGCCCGCAGCGCCGGCACGTAGGCCGCCAGCATCGTCACCGCCACCATCGACGGCACGACGACGAGGTACACCGCGACGTCGACGCCGCCGGAGTCGAAGAGCATGGAGCTCATCAGCCGCTCGACGGCGAAGCCCATCGCCAGCCCGATCGCCGCCCCGATGCCCACCAGCGCGAGGCCCCTGCCGATGACCAGCCGCAGCACCGCGGAGCGGCCGGCGCCGATCGCCATGCGGATGCCGATCTCGCGGGTCCGGCGGCTGACGTTGTAGGACACCAGCCCGTACAGCCCCGCCATGGCCAGCAGCACGCCCACCGCGCCCATCGTGCCGATCATCTCGATGGCCACGCCCGGTCCTTCGACGGTGTGGTACCTGTACAGGTCCTCGTAGGTCCTCATCTCCACCACCGGCAGGCTGGGGTCGAGCGTGCGCACGATGTCGCGCAGCGGCGCGACCAGCTGCAACGGATCGCCGCTGGTGCGCAGCAACAGCACCATGCGTTCGCGCGGGTGCTGGGCGAGCGGCAGGTAGACGAAGTCCATCGGTGCCTCGGTGGGGTCTCGATACTTGATGGTGCGGGCGACCCCCACGATCTCCACCGCCGTGCCGCCGCGGTGGTCGAGCCGCAGGTGCCGGCCAACGGCGTCGCCGTTGGGCCAGTAGTGCTTCGCGAGCTGCTCGTTGACGACGGCCACTCGCGGCGCCTCGGCGGTGTCGGAGGCGAGGAAGGCCCGGCCGCGCAGGATCGGTACCCGCATCGTCGCGAAGTAGCCCTCGTCGACGGAATCCATCGCGGAGGTGAAGCTGTCGCGATCGGGCGGCAGCCGGTAGCCATCCGGCACGAAGGCGACGGCCTCGAAGGCGTCGAGCCCGAGCGGCGGGTTCTGGGTGAGCGTGGCGTTGCGCACGCCGGGGGCTTCCCGCACCCGGCGGGTCAGGAGCTCGTAGAACTGCTTCGTCCGTTGCGGCGTGTACTGCACCAGCCGCGGGTCGAAGCGCGCCATCAGCAGGTGGTCTCTGGCGAACCCGGTCGCCTGGAGGGCGCTCTGCCGGAATCCACGCGCCATCAGGAAGCAGGCCGTGAGCAGCATCAACGAGGTAGCGAGCCGGGCCACCACCAGCGCGTTGCGTCCCCACGGCCGCTCGCGTCCCGGCACGTCGGCGGCGGTCGCCTTGAGCCCGTTGACCAGGTCCGCACGGCTGGTCTGCAGCGCCGGCGCCAGCCCGCACAGCAGCGCGCTCACTCCTGCCACCACGAGGCTCGCCAGCAGCACCCGCACGTCCATCTGGAAGGGGAGAGTGACCGGCAGCTCGGTGGGGATCTCGAAGGCGTCGAGGAAGCGGATGCCGCCATAGCCGACGGCAATCCCGCCCAGCCCTCCCAGGAAGGCGAGCACCAGGCTCTCGGTCAACAGCAGCCGGATCAGCCGAGAGCGGCCGGAGCCGAGCGCCAGCCGCACGGCGATCTCTCGCCTTCGCGTGCGGGCGCGGCTCAGCAACAGGCCGGCGACGTTGGTGCAGGCCACCAGCAGCACCGCCAACGCGAGGATCACGAAGATGACGCTGAACTTCCACTCGCTACGATCGCCTCGCGTCTGCATCTCGATCTGCGTGCGCACGGCGGCCGCGCGGTCGCAGTAGAGCGCCGGGTACTCGCGGGCGAAGTCGCGCGCCAGCGCCGCGATCTCGCCCTGCGCCTGCCGCAGGGTGGTGCCCGCCGCGAGGCGGGCCTTGACGCTCAGCTCCCGATCGTCACGATCCTCGAGGAACCTCTTCTGCGGGTTGGTCGAGAACACTGGCGCCATCGCCAAGGGCACGTAGAAGTCGGGCCGCAGGAAGAGCTGGATCCCCGGGAAGCTGTCCGGGGCGACCCCGATGACGGTGAGCTCGGTGCCGTTGAGGAGGACCCTCCTGCCGATCACCGAGGGATCGCTGCCGAGCTCGCGCTTCCAGAAGTCCGACCATGCTGAACGGCGTCGAGGTCATGCCGGTCCCGAGGGCGAGGGTGACGATCACGAACCCGGTCAGCCCGGGGGTGCGCCGCAGGCTGCGGAGGGCGTAGCGCAGGTCGGCGACGAAGTCGGTCAGACAGTGCACGCGCCGCGTGTCGCGTACCTCCTCCTTGCGCTACTTCGCGCGCCGA
This sequence comes from Thermoanaerobaculia bacterium, assembly GCA_963837455.1. Classification (GTDB taxonomy): domain Bacteria; phylum Acidobacteriota; class Thermoanaerobaculia; order Multivoradales; family JAIOJS01; genus DASYQD01. The sequence goes on from CAWINM010000006.1 coordinate 243,438, forward strand.
TTGTTCTCCGTCTGCTTCCACTCGGCGGTGATCCAACCCTCCTGCTCGAGCTTGTGCAGGGCGGGGTAGAGCGAGCCTTCGCTTACCTGCAGCACGTCGCCGGAGAGCGAGCGCAGCCGCAGACCGATGGCCCAGCCGTGCAGCGGCTGCAGCGCCAGGATCTTGAGCAGCAAGAGGTCGAGGGTGCCGAGGACGAGGTCGGTTTCCGAGGGAAGTCTAGGCCACCACCTCTCGGTAAGCAAGGGGAGTGAAGGGAGGCACAAACCGCCCGCGCCGAAAGGGGCGGCAGACCGAGGAAGGGACCCGCGGGTCGAGCGCTACTTCTCGGGGATCGCCGGCGTGTACCGGTAGCCCGGACGGCCCCACTCGAGGCGGGTGCCGGCGAGCGCGCCGTCCTTCTCGTGCACCTTCTCCCAGAGCATGTTGAGCACGATGTGCTCGGGGTCGACGAAGGAGCCCTTGGTCTGGTGCTGGCGCTCGAAGGTGATGGCGTTGCGGATGGCCGCCCCCACCTTGGGGTCGCGCGCCATGTCGCGCCCCTCCTCGACGCCCTTGTTCCAGGCCCCCCGCAGGTCGCTCGCCGAGTCCCACCCCCAGTCCTTGAAGGCGGTCTCCGGGTCCTTGTCGCGGTCGACGTCGACGTGCCCGGTGACCTCCCACATCAGGCCGTAGACGAACCCCTCTTGCGTCTGGATGCGCTCGCCGCTGCCGAAGGCGTTGTGGAGCTGCATCACGGTCATGCCGATGAGGGCGACGTAGCCGAGCGGGCTGAGGACCTCCGCCGCGCCGGCGATCGCGCCGCCCTCGCCACCCGCCTCGGCGGCGCCCCACTCCAGCCCCTCGATCGGCGGCCAGCCCTCCTCGGCGGCGAACATCTCGTAGAGCTCGGCGAGGTCGCCCGCCTGGTGGAGCCTGTCCATCACCGCCTCGGCCCGCTCGGGCCAGGGCGACTCGTGCATCTCGACGTCGACCTCCGGCGGCTCGGCAGCCTCCTCGCTGGCAATCCATGCCGGAGGCTGCACCGCCGGAAGCTCCCAATCGGGCTCGCTCATCGTCACTCTCCTCGGCCCTCGCGTGCCGTCAGCAGGGGAACCCCTCGAGCCCCCAGCGGCCGCGGACCTCGTGCAGCTTCTGCTCGGCGACCTTGGCCGCCTGGCTGGTGGTCTGCAGCGACTCGACCACCATCTCGCTCGCCACTTGCAGGCGCCCCTTGTCGTCGGCGAGCGCGTGGGCGAGCGCATCGAGACCGCCGCGCAGGGCTTCCGCCTCCTGCGCCGCGTGGTCGAGCTGCTCCTCGCCGAGCTGCCGCGTCGCCTGCTCCGTGTACTCCGCCACGTCCCCGGCGTGCGTCTCCATGAGGGTGAAGGTCTCGACCACCATGCCGTGGACCTCATCGAGCTTGCCGTGCCAGTCCTGCTCCTTCTCGGCGAGCAATGCCGGGCAGCGGTCGTGGAGCACGGCGAGCAGCTCGGTCGACGCGGCCTCCAGCGCGCGCCGCGAGTCGGCGTAGAGCGAGGCCAGGTCGATGCTGAGCAGCTGCTCGGCGGCGTCGATCGCCTGCGCGAGCCCCGAGGTGATCCTCTCGATTCCGTCGAGGGCGGCCTGGCTCGCCACTGCCGCCGCCTCGGCGAGCGCCGTCACCTGTGGTGCGAGCCCGCTGAGCTCGCCCGCCGCGCCGGCGAGCGCCGTCGACTGCGTTTGCAGGGTCTGCGCCCCGGTCGCACCGGTCTCGTGGCTGGCGTTGGCGATCGCCGCCAGCGCCGCCTCGGCCGCGTTGGAGCCGTCGGCGAGCCGCTGGCTGGCGTCCTCGACGGTGTGGGCCAGTGCCTCCACCGCGTCGTGCAGGGCGGTGCGGTCCGCCGTCAGCCGCTCGCGCAGAGCGGCGACGTGCGCCGCCGCCGTCTCGCACTCGTGGTCGATGTCGTCCAACCGTTCGCGCAACGGTCGCACCTGCTCGAGGGCAGCGGGCGCCGTGGTTTCGAGGTCGCTCACCGGGCTCTCCTTCGCCGCTACTGCAGCTTCTCCATCGCCTCGTTGATCTGGCGGATGCCGTCGGGGAGGTGTCCCGCCGCCTCCTCGAGCAGCGCCAGCGACGCGTCCTGTGCCGCCTGCGCCTCCCGCACCGCCGCCTCGCGCTGCTCCGCCTCGCCGGCGAGCTCCTGCAGGGCGGTGCGCGCACTCTCCTCCGCCTGCAGCACCGGCGCGCGCACGGCGTCGTGCAGGCGCGTCTCCCAGCCGTCCTCGATCGCGCTGAGCTGGCCGCCGAGGGCATCGAGCGGCGCCTGCAGGTTGGTCCGGTGCTCCTGGTGCCGCCGCTCGAGCTTCTCGACCAGGGCGGCGGCGTCGGCCTGCGCGGCCGCCGCCAGCTGCACCATGCGCTCGAGCAGCCCGTGCTCGGCCTCGCTCACCGACTGCTTGGTCTGGTCGAGCAGCTCATGCAGCGCCGCCGCCTCCTTGCTCGCCGCCTCGGCGGCGGCGCGCAGCCGGGTGGCACCTTCGCCGGCCGCGCCGCCCAGTCGCTGCACGGCGTCCGTACCGGCGACCGACGCCTGGTCGACCCTGGTCGCCGCGGCGAAGACGCCGTGGAGCAGCCCGGCCTGCGCGCTGGCGACCTGGCCGCCGGCGTCGTGCAGCGCCTGCTCGGCGCCCCCCAGGCCGTCGCTCGCCTCGGACCACGCCTTCTCCGCCGCGTCCCCGGCGTCCTGCTGGCGTTTGTCCAGCTCCTCGAGCTCGTTCTTGAAGGCGGGCATGGCGTTGCGGCTGCTGGTGAGAAAGCTGGTCGCCTCGTCGCGGGCGTCGGCGATCTCCTGTAGCAGCGCCGTCGCGGCGTCGGCGAGGCCGTGGGCGCGACCAATGGTCTCCGACGCATGCTGGCGCAAGGCGGGCACGGCGTCCGCCAGCTCGGCGAGGTCTTCCTTGAGGGGGCTCATTGCTGCAACGCCTCCAGGACGCTGTGGATCTGCAAGATCTCCTCCTCGGCGGTGGCGATCTGCGGCGCCAGCGCCGCCACCTGCGTGGCCCGCGCCTCGTCGCCCTGGGCGGTGGCGGCGCTGCGTTCGACCTCGATCTCGGCGCGGTCGAGGGCGCCGCTGGCGGTATCCACGACGGCCGCGGCGTGCTCGGCCGCCTCCTGGATGGCCTTCGCCGCGTCGGTGGCGACCGACTCCATGCGCTCGACGACCATCTGCACTCCGCGGTTCCACTCCTCGGTGAGCTGCGCATGGAAGCCGTGGACCTCCCCCTGCAGCGCGGCGAGCGCCTCTTTGGTGTCCTGCGGCAGGTCCAGGCGCACCTTGCGTTCCTCCCATTGCGCGGCACCGAGGTCGGAGTGGTCCCCATCCACGGCGGCAGCCGTGGCGGTGATCTCGGCCGTCGCCTGCTCGGCGGCAGCGGCCGTCTGGCCACCGGCCAGCAGCTCCTGGTCGAAGGGCGCGAGCCCGTGCTCCACCTCGTCGGCAAACTCCCCGAACGCCGTCTGTCGCTGCGCCAGCACCGCCAAGGCCGGCTCGAAGCCGTCCGTCAGCAGGCTGCCGAGCGCGCTGCCGAGCGCCGCGGCCTCGTCCTCGAGCGTGTGGGCGATCCGCTCCCTCGCCTCGTTGACGTGTTGTTCGAGGCCGGGCACGCGGGCGTCGAGCTCCTGGTTCGCGCGCGTGCCGAGCGCCTGCGCCGCCTGCTCGACCTCGCCCCCCGAGCTGCTCGCCTCCTGGGTCAACGCCTCCACCTCACCCTGCAGCCCGTCGAGCGCCTCGCGCAGGCTGGTCTCGGCGTCACCGAGGGTGTGGGTGAGGCCGTCGAGCTGCGAGGCGAGCGACTGCAGCCCTGGGTTGGCCGCCTCCAGCACGCCGCAGAACGCCCGCAGGCTGTCGAGATTGTCCCCGTTGCCCATGTGCTAGCTCTCCTTGGGCATGGCGCGTTGCAAGGAGTCGGCGATGCCGCCGAGGGCGCTGATCGCCTTCTCGCCGTTGTCGAGCAGCGTGGCGATGGGGCCGTGCACCGCGTCGCGCACGGTCTCGGGCAGCTGGACGAGGTCGGTGAGCGCGTTGTGCAGGGGATCGAGCGCCGTCGCCAGCCAGGTATCGGGCGGCGCACTGGCCGGCGTTTCGCCGGTGAACCCGTGCCGGATGGCGAAGACGAGGCCGTTGTGCCCCTGGATGGCGTCGTTGCACAGCTCGACCACGTGGGTGGCGACGTCGCCGAGCGCATGGGAGAGCGCCACGTCCATCGCCTGCACGCTCTGCTGCGCCAGCGCGGCGAGGCCGCGGAAGGAGTCGTTGAGCTTGCGCCCCTCGGCGTTCACCTGCTCCTGCGCCGCGGTGACCGCGCTCTGCAGGCTCTCGAGATGCTGGTGAGCCTGCTGCATGCTGCCCTGCGCCCGCTGCTCGAGCGACTGGATCCGCGCCTGCAGCTCCTGGAAGGCGGCGTCGAGCTGCCTGGCCGAGCCGTCGGTGGCCTGCAGCAGGTGCTGCCGCGCTGCGTCCACCTTCTCCACCTCGTCGCGCACCGCGGCGAGCAGGGCCTTGATCTGCGACTCGGCCTCCTCGGCGCGCGCCGGCAGCGAGTGCAGGACGTCGACGGCGGCGCTCGCCGCGTGGTCGACCTGCTCGCGCGCGTGCGCGAGCGCATCGACGGCCTGGGCCATCTCCTGGTGCAGGCTGTCGGCCTCCTGCGCAGCGAGCGCGCCGAGCGCCGTGGCGCGCTCGGCGGTGGCCGTCGCGGCGGTCGCTGCCGTCTCGGCATGCTGCGCCAGGTCTTCGGTGAGACGCACTGCTTCCTGCAAGAGCTGATTCAGCTCGGGGGCACTCATCGGTTCACTCCTGGTGAGGCTGCAGCCACTTGTAGTCGGCTGCGAACGGGGGCCGGCGGACGCCAAGCGCGTCGCCGGGATTGGAGTTAGTTCGCACCCGATCGTCATCGGTTCAATCGCGCCTGCCACCATTCGCGGAGCATGGCCCGACGAGTGTCGCCGCCCCCGACGCGGCTCAGCAGCGGAACGGCGGTGGCTGCACGCGGGCGGCGTCGAGCCCGTCCGTGGCCTCGAGCCAGTCGGCCACCCGCTCCACGGCCCCTCCGACGTCGTCGGCGGAGACGTCGAGCTCGAGCCGCGGCAGGAGCGACTCGCCGGCCAGCCGGCGGAAGAGCTCCTGCTCGGCCACGAAGCTCGCGAGGTCGTCGTACTGGCGCGGGTTGCCGGAGACGGCGAGCCGCCGCTCCCGAGCCCTGGCGAAACTCTCGCCGGCACGCACGCAGAGCACCAGCCGGAAGCCAAGCGGAAGCAGCCGCTGCTCGAGCCAGCGGAAGTCGACGTCGCGCCCGCCCTGCGCGAGCTGCCAGGCTCGCGTCGAGAGGTGGAAGCGATCCACCAGCCATGAGTAGTACGGCAGCAGCTCGAAGAGCCGGAGCCAGGCCTCGTAGGTGGCGAGTGCCCTGCCCTCCTCGGCCGGCGCGAAGTTGATCAGGCCCCTTCCCCACGGATAAGGCGTGAAACCGCACCACTCCGCCGAGATCACCGGCGAGTGGTAGCGGTAGCGGCGCTGCCCCACCAGCCGCGGATGCTCGTTGAGGGCGAGGGCGATCTCCGTCTTCCAGGTGAGCCGCGTGCCCTCGAGGATCACCTTCGGGCAGAGCTTGACGGGCGCGCTCACGACCGCGCTCCGCCCCGCCGGTGCCCCAGTGGCCGCCCTCGCCGGCAACGGATCCTCGGCGCCTCGCTCAGAGCGTCTCGGCGGCGAGCTGGGCCAGCTTGCGGGCGGCGGCGGCGTCGGGCGCCGTCACCTCGGCCGCATAGCGGCCGCGACGGACGAAGCGGAGCTTCCAGCGTCCGTCCTCGTCGTGGCAGAGGACGGCGGCGTCGCCGAGGCCGGCGACCGCCTCCTTGGCGCCGTTCTGCTCGGCGAGCAGGCGTTCGTAGGCCTCGGGGCGATAGAGCCATATCACGTAGCCGGCGGCCGGCGCCTGGGGCGGCCGCGCCGGCGCGACGAGGTAGGTGCAGCGCGCGAAGTCGCCGTCCGGCGCCGCGAACGGGCGCGCCCGCTGGAGCTTGCCGCCCAGCGCGCCGGCCACCGCCGCACCGGGGACGGCGGCGCAGACGTCCACCTTGGCGGGATCGAGCGGCGCCGCCAGCACGGCAGCGCCCGGGAGACAGAGGACGATGGCGCCGACGACGGGCCAGCGGGGACGTGGGCGGAGTCTCGCTCGCATCCTCCCAGTGTAGACCCAGCCGCCCCGGCGGCGCCGCCGCGTTTGCCCGGGCCTCCGCGGTGACTCCCCGTCAGCGGCGCGCGCCGTGCCGCGTCCGCGAGTGGCGCACCCGCGACGCCGCCAGCAGGTGACGCGACCGCCGCCGGCCGGCGGCGTCGTCGTCGAGCAAGGCAAGCCCCCAGGACAGCGCGGCTGCCGCCGCCGCCAGCACCAGGATGCTGAGCCATACACCGCTCATGGCTGTGCTGTCTCCGCGTTCGCCAGGTAACGCACGAAGTCGCTCTCGGTGAGGATCCCCTGCAACTGCTGCCGTTCGTCGACGACGAGCAGGCACCCCACCTTGGCGTCCAGCATGCGTCTACCGGCGGCCGCCAGGTCCTCGTCCGGTCGCGCCAGCTCGAGGTTGGGCGACATCACCTGGCTGGCTCGCAGGCTGCGCAGGTTCGCCTCCACGTCTGCCTCCTCGGCCCCCTCGCGGCCAAGAATCGTCTTGCGCAGCAGGTCGCGCTGCGAGACGACGCCGAGCACGGCACCGCTCTCGTCCACCACCGGCGCGTGCCGGACCTGCCACCCTTCCATCAGCTTGCGCAGCTGCGAGAGGTCGTCATCGGGCAGCAGGGCGAAGACGCCGCTGGTCATCAGGTCCCGCACGAGCAGGTTCTTCATGGTCGTGCTCCTCCTCCGCCCCTTCGGCGCTCAAACGGGGCGATCGCCCGTGCGACACTGCCCTCTCGAAAGTTAGGGCCGCTGGCCCGCCGCTGCCACCCCCGGCGAGGCGGGATGGCACCCACCCCTTCTCCCGCGGAATCTGCCCGGCGGCCACCGAGCGCCCGGCCGCGGGGGGCGCAGCCGCACGGGGCGTGCCGCGGCACGCCTGCGCGCGCAGCTGGGCGGAACGGCACGCAGGCGACAAAGCTCTGAACGAGTGCTCTGCGGCTGCGAGTCATCGCCTCAACGCGATTTCCGCATCGGCCGAGGAGCTCTTCTGGCGTCCCTCGCCTACACTGAGGTCGGACCCAAGGAGAGCGATGCCATGTACGACAGCGACTATGCCTACACCAAGCGGTTCGAGGGGCGCGGCTTCGAGCAACTGACCAGCCAGGTGCGCGAGGCCCTGGGCGCCGAGGGGTTCGGGGTGCTCACCGAGATCGACGTGCAGGCGACGCTGAAGAAGAAGCTCGGCGTCGACCGGAAGCCCTACCTCATCCTGGGCGCCTGCAACCCTCCCCTGGCGCACCGCGCGCTGGAGGCCGAGCCCGCTATCGGCGTGCTGCTGCCCTGCAACGTGACCGTCTTCGAGGGGGACGACAGCGCCACCTACGTCCAGGCGATCAAGCCCAGCGCGATGTTCGCCCTGGTCGGCAACCCAGCGGTCGCAGCCGTCGCCGAGGAGGTGGCGCAGCGGCTCGAGCGGGTGATGGCCGCGCTGTAGCCGGCACGACCCTCGCGCCCCGGGCCTACTGCGCCGCCAGCCGTGGCGCGAGGTAGCGCACCGCGCCGTCGAGGGTGGCGAGCTGCGGGTAGTCGACCTCCGGCACCTCGACGCCGAGGGCCGCGTGCAGCGCGATGACGAAGCTGAGGAAGTCCATCGAGTCGAGCTCGAGCTCCTCGCGCAGGCGGGCGTCCCCGGCAATGGCGGCGGCGTCGGCCTCGGGCGCCACCCCCCGCAGGGCGGCGAGGACGGCGTCGCGAGCACGCGCTTCGGCGGGCGGGATCGGGCTCATAGCTCCTCCGGCTTCTGTAACAGCTCGGCGACGCGGGCGAGAAAGCGGGCTCCGCGGTAACCATCGCTGGCGCGATGGTCGGCAGCGAGGGTGGCCTCGACGATCGGCCGCACCGTCACCGCTCCCGCCTCGGCCCACGGGCGCTCGCGGATGCGGCCGAAGCCGACGAGGGCGACCTGCGGCGGGTAGACGACGCCGAGCACCTGATCGACGCCGAGCTCGCCGAGGTTGGTGACGGTGAGCGTCGAGTCGGCGAGCTCGGAGCTGCGCAGGGCGCCGGCGCGGGCGCGCGCGACCAGGTCGCGCAGCGCCGCCATCAGCTCGCCCAGCGGGCGGCGGTCGGCGTGCCGCAGGGCGGCCACCACCACCTCGGCCCGCTTGCGGGAGATCGCCACGCCGAGGTGCACGCCGGGGCCGGCGCGGAAGGCGCCGTCGACCCAGAAGCCGTTGATCTCCGGCACCTCGCGCGCGGCGAGGGCCGCTGCCTTGAGCAGCAGCACGGCGGGCAACAGGCGCTCCGCCGGTGACCGGGCGGTGTTCTCGCCGGTGAGCCAGGCGAGGGCCCGCGAGAGGTCGACCTCGGTGGCGAGGTAGTAGTGCGGCACCTCACGGTTGGCGCGCTCCATGAGGGCGGCGAGGGCACGACGCGGCGCGGTGGCGGGGGCGGCTATGGGCGACGGCCTCGCTGCCGGGAGCGGGACGGCACCCTCGCGTGGCACGGCGGCGGCCGCGGCGCCCTCCACGTCGGCGAGGGTGACCGCGCCGCCCGGGCCGCTGCCCGTCACGTCGGCGAGATCGATCCCGAGCGCGGCGGCACGGCTGCGGGCGGCGGGCGAGGCGGCCACGGCTGCCGGCGCGCGCCCTCCTGGCGGCGCGAGCGGTGGTGCGGCCGGGGGCGGCACCGCCGACTGCGGGGGCATGACCGCAGGGGGCGGGGCGAGCGCGGCTGGCGGCCCCCCGACCGGCGCTGCCTTCGGCTCGGCCTCCCGAGTGGCCGGCGCCTCGACGACCGGTGCCGCCGGGGCGTGCGGCGCGCCCGCGGCGAGCGGCGTCAACCGCGCCAGCGGCGTCCCCACCGGGACCTTCGCTCCCGGCCCTACCAGCAGCTCCTCGACGACGCCGTCCTCGAAGATCTCGACCTCGATGTCGGCCTTCTCGGTGTCCACCAGCGCCACGATGTCGCCCCGGTGCACGGTGTCCCCCGGCGCCACCAGCCAGCGCAGCAGCGTGCCCGCCTCCATGTCGGCGCCCAGCGACGGCATGCAGAGCTCGCCCACGACAGCGACTCTACCGGTGCAGCACGTCGTGGGCGGCGGCGAGGATGCGCGGCACCGAGGGGAGCGCCGCTTCCTCGAGGTGCCGTGCGTAGGGGATGGGCACCTCGGCAGTGCAGACGCGCGCCACCGGCGCGTCGAGCTGGTAGAAGCACGCCTCCTGCAGTCGCGCCGACACCTCGGCGGCGAGGCCGACGCTGCGCCACCCCTCGTCGACCACCACCGCGCGCCGGGTGCGTGCCACCGATGCGGCGAGGGTCGCGGTGTCGAGCGGACGCAGCGACCGCAGGTCGATGACCTCGGCGGCGATCCCCTCGACCGCCAGCGCGCCTGCGGCCTCGAGCGCCATCGGCAGCATGCCGCCGTAGCTGATCAGCGTGAGATCGCCGCCGGGGCGCCGCACCACCGCGCCGGTGAGAGGCACCGCGGGCGGCGGATCGGTCAGCTCCCCCTCCAGGTTGTAGAGGCGCGAAGGCTCGAAGATCAGCACCGGATCGGGGTCGGCGAGCGCCGGCGCCAGCATGCCGCGCGCGTCCTCGAGCGTTCCCGGCACCACCACCTTGAGGCCGGGGATGTGCGCGTACCAGCCCTCGAGGCTGTGCGAGTGCTGCGCCGCCACCTGGCGGCCGGCGCCGGTCGCCATGCGGATGACGAGCGGCACGTTGAGCTGGCCGCCGGACATGTGGAGCAACGTGGCGGCGTTGTTGACGATCTGGTCGAGGGCGAGCAGGCTGAAGTTGACCGTCATCAGCTCGACGATCGGGCGCATGCCGCCGAGCGCGGCGCCGATGCCGGCGCCGACGAAGGCCGATTCCGAGAGCGGCGTATCACGCACCCGCTCGGGGCCGAGCTCGGCCAGCAATCCCTGGCTCACCGCGAAGCAGCCACCGTAACGGCCGACGTCCTCTCCCATGAGGAACACCCGCGGATCGGCACGCAACGCCTCGCGCAGCGCCTCACGCACGGCCTCGCGGAAGGTGATGCGCCGCACCGTGGCGGGAAGCACGCCACCGGCCTGCACCACCTCCGCGAGCACTGTCATGGCGCGACCTCGCTGGTGACGAAGCGCAGCAGGTCCGCGACCGGTTCGAGGGTGCCCTGCTCGGCGAAGGCAACCGCGTCCTCGACCTCCTCGAGCACGCGCCGCTCGAGCTCCTCGCGGTGGCCCCCCAGCTCCCCCTCCTGCGCGAGCTGGGTGGCGAGCAGCTCGATCGGGTCGCGCTGCTTCCAGGCCTCCACCTCCTCCTTGCTGCGATACAGCTGCGGGTCGTACATCGAGTGGGCGCGGAAGCGGTAGGTGCGCAGCTCGAGGAAGCAGGGGCGGCACCCCTCGCGCACGCTCGCGGCGGCGGCGGCCGCCGCGCGCTCCACCGCCAGCACGTCCATGGCGTCGACGGCCCAGGAGGCGATCGCGAAGCTCGCCGCCTTGAGGGCGAGATCGGTCTGCGACTCGGAGAGGGCGAGCGCCGTGCCCATGGCGTAGAGGTTGTTCTCGCAGCAGAACAGCACCGGCAGGCCCCACAGTGCCGCCAAGTTGAGCGACTCGTGGAACTCCCCCTCGGCGACCGCGCCCTCACCGAAGAAACAGGCGGTCACCCGGCGGCGCCCCTGCAGCTTGTCGGCCAGCGCCAGCCCGACGGCGATCGGCAGGCCGCCGCCGACGATGCCGTTGCCGCCGAAGAACCGATGCGCGACGTCGAAGAGGTGCATCGAGCCGCCGCGGCCGTGGCTGCACCCCTCCTGGCGGCCGAACATCTCGGCCATGATGGCGCGCGCCGGCACGCCGCAGACGAGGGCATGGCCGTGCTCGCGATAGGTGGCGACGACGGCGTCCTCGGGCCCGAGCGCCTGCAGCACTCCCACCGCCGCCGCCTCCTCGCCGACGTAGAGGTGGAGGAAGCCACGGATCTTCTCCTGCGTGTAGAGCTCGGCGCAACGCTCCTCGAAACGGCGAATGCGCAGCATCTGGTGCAGGAGCTCGCGGCGGTGCGCGGCAGACGCTCCGACCGCCGCAGGCGGGCTGGCGGCGCTCACGGCGGCGCTCATGCCGGCCCCTCCAGCGTCGACAGGTCCCCCTCGGGTAGGCCCAGCTCGCGCGCCTTGAGCAGTCGCCGTAGCACCTTGCCAGAACGCGTGCGGGGCAACCCGGCGACGAAGGCGATCTCCTTGGGCGCCACCGCGGGGCCGAGCCGCCGCCGGGCGTGGGCGAGCACGTCGAGGCGCAGCTCCTCGCTCGGCTGGTGCGGCGGCCGCAGTGCAACGAACGCCTTGACCACCTCTCCTGCCAGCGGGTCGGGCTTGCCGATGACTGCCGCCTCGGCCACTGCCGGGTGGGTGAGCAGGACGCTCTCCACCTCGAAGGGACCGATCAGGTGCCCGGAGCTCTTGATCACGTCGTCGCTGCGGCCGACGAACCAGAAGTAGCCGTCGGCGTCGCGGCGAGCGAGGTCGCCGGAGAGGTACCAGCCGCCCGCGAAGCAGCGCCGGTAGCGATCGGCCTGCCCGAGGTAGGCGCGGAACATCGATGGCCAGCCCCGGCGCAGCGCGATCTCGCCGAGCCCATCGTCGGGCACCGGCTCGACGGTGCCGTCACCCGTACGGCGGACCACCGCCGCCTCGATGCCGGGGACCGGCAGCCCCATCGAACCGGGCCTGATGGGCATGCTCGGCAGGTTGGCGATCATGATGCCGCCGGTCTCCGTCTGCCACCAGTTGTCGCGCACCGGCACGCCGAGCACTTCCTCGCCCCAGCGCACCGCGTCCGCCGGCAACGCCTCGCCAACACTCGCCACCAGTCGCAGCGGCGAGAGATCGAAGCGACGCGGCAGCTCCGGCCCGGCCTTCATCAGCAGCCGCAGGGCGGTGGGCGCCGTGTACCAGACGGTGACCCGCTCGGCCGCCAGCACGCCGTACCATGCCTCGGCGTCGAAGTCGCCCTCGTAGACGACGCTCGTCGTGCCGTGGGTGAGTGGCGCGATGATGCCGTAGCTGGTGCCGGTGACCCACCCTGGATCGGCGGTGCACCAGAATACGTCGTCCGGGCGCAGGTCGAGCACCTCGGTGGCGGTGGCGTGATGGGCGACCACCGCCTCGTGCACGTGCAGGGCCCCCTTCGGCGTGCCGGTGGTGCCGCTGGTGAAATGCAGGATGGCCGGCGTCGCGGGCGGGGTGGGGGCGATCGCGAAGCTCTCCGGCGCGCTGGCGAGGAGGTCCCCCAAGTCGAGCGTTCGCGGCGGCGGGGCAGCGGACGCTCCGACGCGCACGAGCAGCACGTGCCGCAGCAGCGGCAGCTCGGGGCGGATCTGCTCGACCTTCCGCCGGTAGAGCCGCTCGCTGGTGACCAGGACGCTGCCACCGCCGATGCCGAGACGCTGGCGGATGGGCTCGGGGCCGAAGGCCGGGAAGAGGGGGCACAAGACCGCGCGCGCCTTCCAGGTGCCGAGGGCGGCGACGAACAGCTCTGGCGTGCGGTCGGCGAGGACGAAGACCCGCTCGCCGGCGGCCACGCCGAGGCCCGCCAACACGTTGGCGAAGCGGTTGCTCGCCATGGCGAGCTCGGCGAAGCTGACGTCGCGCCGTTCGCCGTGGCGCCCCCGCCAGCGCAGGGCCGCGCGGCCCGCGACGACGGTCGCCGCGTGCCGGTCGACCGCCTCGTGCGCGATGTTGAGCCCGGCGCCGCCGGGGAGACCGTCGAGCTCGGCTCGTGCCCGCTCCCAGGTGAAGGCGGCACGTGTCGCCGCGTAGCCCTCGAGGGGACCCGGTGCGAGCAGCGTGGTGTGGGTGGCCTCGACCGGCATCGGTGGCTCCCGGCGGGACGGCATCGGCAACGACTACCGCGGTCGCCCTCGAGGCCACGGTAGCGGCTGCCCGTGGGCGGAAACGACGGCCGCCGGAACGGGCAAGACCGCAGCGCGGGGTGGGGCCGAGGCCCCGCCGTAGGGTGGCTCGCTGCTTCGAGCCGGCTGCCATCGTCGGAAAAGGCCGTTCACGTGCCGCCGCCCGGCTACGGTCGCGCTCACTACCCGGTCGCACGGGGCCCTGCTCGCCAGATGGTCAGAACCTTGCAGCAGGGCACCTCGGCGGGGCAGGTCGATAGCGCCGCTGCGGCGCCCTCCGCACGGGGCGCGCACGCGTGGTGGCGCCGTCCCCGGGGTGCAGGGAGATCTTCGATGACGCTGGCAGCAGCATCGGCAGCGCCTGGGGCGCCTGGACGGCAGTCAGCGAGCGACGAGCCTGCGATGCGAGCGTCGCTGCGCTCGCTGCTTTCCGCCTACTACCGGCTGCCAGCGGTGCGCGCGCGGATCCTCGAGTTCCTGGGGGCCGGCGCCGATGGCGAGCTGGCGGCGCGCTTCGTGACCACGTCGCCGGCAGCGCTCTTCGACCCCTTCCGTCCGTCGTCCGCGGGGCAGCTCTGGTCGGCCGTGGACCGCGACTTCGAGCTCGCCCGCTCGCTGTGGGATCGCGACGGCCTGCTCGCCCACATCGACCTCGAGCACGTCCACTTCGACCGCCCCTGGGAGAGCTTCGCCCACGAGGAACGCGCCTTCGCGGTGCAGCAGCCCGTCGCCGACGCGGTGGAGGAAACGCTCGCGCGCGCCGGCATCGCGCCCCTGCACGTGCTCACCGGCCGCGGGCACCACTGGGCGTGGCGGATCGCGGCCGACCGCCCGGGGTTCCGCGCCCTGGCCAGCCTGGCGCCGGCGGTGCTGCGGCATCGCCCCGCCTACACGACGCCCCAGCCGCCTGACGGCGAGGCAGTCGGCGAGGACGCAGGCGCCGCGCACCATGGGCTGGGTCTCGTCCTCGAGGGTCTCGCGCACGAGGTGCTGCGGGCGACCGAGGGCAGGACCTCGGTCCCGCTGCAGGTCACCGCGGTCACCGTCGGGCCGGGGCGGTGGGGGCGCGAGATCGTCTCGCTCGACCTCTCGCCATTCGGCGACCCCTTGCCGTGCCGGACTGCCCGTGTCCCATTCAGCGTCTACCTCAAGGGGTGGCGTGCGGGACGCATGCACGTGCCGCCCCTGCGCCTGCCTCCGCTGGTGGCGGTGCCGATGCCGCCAGGGGTCCCACTCGCCGTCGCTTTGCAGACGCGGTCGCCGTCGCGGGCGGCGGCCCTTGCCGCCACCGCTACGGCGCGGGTGCCCGATGGATCGGCGGGAACGCTGCGGCTGGTGGAGCGCTACCGCGCCTCGCCCCTGGCTGACTTCCACCGCGGCTACTACCAGTGCGAGCCGGAGCCGCCGGCACGCTGGCACGACACCTACGACCGGCTGCTGGCGAGCGACCTGCCGCGCTGCGTGGCGGAGATTCTCGAGCGGCCCAACGACCGTCTGCTGCGCCCGGCCGGGCTGCAGCACCTCGTCCGCGTCCTCCTCGCCGTCGGCTGGCACCCCCGCCACATCGCCGGCCTGGTGCGCTCCAAGCTGGAGCGCGACTACGGCTGGCAGCGGGGCGTGCACTTCTTCGACGCCGAGATCCGCGCCGACTTCTACGTCCGCCTGTTCGCCGGCCTGGTGGCGCTGGGGACGGACGCGCTGATCGACCTCAACTGCGCCTCGGCGCGCGAGAAGGGGCTCTGCCCGGGCATCGGCTGCCCCTGGAACCTGGCCACGCTGCGCGACGAGCTGCGCATGAAGGAGCTGCGATGGGCGACTGGCCGGTAGGTCTGTCGACGGGGTGCTTCCACGATCAGCCGTTCACCGAGTGCCTGCCGGCGATCCGCGGCGCTGGATTCGGCATCGTCGAGGTCTGCTCGCTGCCGAGCCATCTCGACTACCATGACCGGGCGGCGGTGGAGCGGGCGGCCGCGCGCCTGCGCGACCTCGAGCTGGAGGCCTATTCGTTCCACGCGCCGTTTGCCCGCGACATCGACATCTCGGCGTTCGACGGCGGCAGCCGGCAGCGGGCGATCGCCGAGATCACCCGCGCCGCGGAGGCCGCCGCCGCGCTGGGGGTACGCTACTTCGTCCTCCACCCCGGGCCGGAGGAGAGCGGCGGCGCGCGCGATCAGCGCCTGCCACGCATGGAGAACATCGCGGCCGCGCTCGACGAGATCGCCGGGCACTGCCGCGAGCTCGGCGTGCGGCTGGTGCTCGAGAACATGCTGCCCCACCTCTTCTCGGGCCACGTACGCGACCTGCTGTGGCTGCTCGGCGCCATGCACACGCGCGATGTGGGCATCTGCCTCGACACCGGCCACGCCTTCCTCTCCGGCGACCTCCAGCACGTCGCCCACAAGCTCTCCGGCCACCTCTGGATGGTGCACGCGAGCGACAATCGCGGCAGCTTCGACGACCACCTGCCGCCCGGCGAGGGCCACGTCCCCTGGCCCGAGCTGCTCGGCCAGCTGGTGCGCAGCAGCTTCGCCGGCGCGTTCATCCTCGAGCTCGCCGGGCGGCCGGACCGTGAGGCCATGCTGGCCGGCGCCCAGCGGGCGCGCCGTTTCCTGCGCGCAACGGCCGCCGAGGTGGCGCCGCGACTGGTGGCCGGCTGACGGGCAGTCGCGCCGCGTCGGTCGACCGCCCCCGCCCGACCCCTGTCGCTCTGGCCCGACCGATTGCGATCTCCAGAGTCGGCCGGCAACGCGCGGCCGGAGCGGCCCGCCGGACGATTCGGGAAGGGCGGGGCGCGAGGAGGCCGCGTGATGCGAGGAAACGGGACTCCCCGGGTACTCCAGCCTCGGCCTCGCACCGGTGGCGCTGGTTGCCGTCTTCCCGGGTGCCGCGGGCCGAGCCGCCAACATCGGTCTCTCCGTCGAGCGCGCGGCGCCCGACGGCGCCCACGCCAGACGGCGACTAGGGCGAGCCGCGGCGCCGCTTCTCCGCCTCCTCCAGCCACCCTCGCCGCAGCTTCGAGTCGGGCACGCTCGAGAGGTAGGGCTTGAGGTCGAGCAGCGGCGTGCCGTCGAGCATGTCGACGCCGCGCACGTGCAGCCGCGCCCCTTCGCGCCGCAGCAGCTCGACGACGGTGAGGGCGATCGGGTTCGGCCGCCGCGGCGAGCGGGTCGCGAAGACGCCGTGGGTGCGGTCGTCGCTGGGCGGGTGGGCGGTGAGCTGGCAGTCTCCGGCACGATGGAAGTACCAGAGGACGTAGAGGTGCGAGAAGCTTTCGATGTCCACCAGCCCGGCGGCGAGCTCGGGCAGGATGTCGAGCATGCCCTCCGCCGTGTGCTCGGCCCCCGGCCCCCGCGGAATCTCCGCGGTGGTGGCGAAGGGGGTCCGCGCGGTGCCGATGGGCCGCAGCAGGAGCTGGCTTTCGGGATCCGTCATGGCCCCAATCATGCACCGCTTCGGCTCTCATGGCAGCCGTCGCAGGTGAGATGCCCGGCTGCCCGCGCCCGCCCGCGCTCACCGCGAGCGCGTCGTCGATGCTCGAGACCGCAGCGGACGAGCGGCGGCGCAGGCCGTGAGGCCAGGGCGGACCCTGCGAGGTCGATGGTAGGTTCCCGGCATGGAGACCGCGAGGGCAACGCAGGCCGTCTTCCGCGCTCGCGGGCTGACCAAGATCTACCACATGGGCGAGGTCGACGTGACCGCGCTGCGGTCGGTCGACCTCGACCTCTTCGAGGGCGAGCTGCTCGTTCTCCTCGGCCCCTCGGGCAGCGGCAAGTCGACGCTGCTCAACATCCTCGGCGGCCTCGACGTGCCGACCGCCGGCGAGGTCTTCTACCGCGACCACGACCTCACCGTCGACGACGACCGCGCCCTCACCCGCTACCGCCGCGATCATGTCGGCTTCGTCTTCCAGTTCTACAACCTGATCCCCAGCCTCACCGCGCGCGAGAACGTCGCCCTGGTGACCGACATCGCCGCCAACCCCATGGACCCGCGCCAGGCGCTGTCGCTCGTCGGTCTCGCCGATCGCCTCGACCACTTTCCCGCCCAGCTCTCCGGCGGCGAGCAACAGCGGGTGGCGATCGCGCGCGCCATCGCCAAGCGCCCCGAGGTCCTGCTCTGCGACGAGCCGACCGGCGCCCTCGACTACGCCACCGGCAAGGTGGTGCTCGAGGCCATTGCCGACATCAACCGCGAGCTCGGCACCACCACCGCGGTGATCACCCACAACGCCGCCATTGCGCGCATGGCGGATCGCATCGTGCGCATGCGCTCGGGGCGGATCATCGCGGTCGAGCACAACCCCCAGAAGCAGTCGCCCGCCCAGCTGGAGTGGTGAGTGAGGGCCCTCGAGCGCAAGCTCTACCGCGACGTGCTCCACCTCCGCGGCCAGCTCATCGCCGTGGCGTTGGTGGTGATGTGCGGCATCGCCATGTGGGTGACGATGCGCGGCGCCTACCGCTCGCTGGTCCTCTCGCAGCACGTCTACTACGGGAGCGGCCGCTTCGCCGACGTCTTCGCCCACCTGGTGCGGGCGCCGCTCTCGGTGGCGAGGGCGATCGAGCGCATCCCCGGCGTCACCGCAGTCGAGCCGCGCATCGCCTTCGACGTCACCCTCGACGTCCCCGGCCTGGCGGAGCCGGCGACCGGCCGCCTGGTGTCGATTCCCGAGGACCGCCACCCGCGGCTCAACGACGTCCACCTGCGCCAGGGGCGGTGGATCGAGGCGAGCAACCCCGACGAGGTCATCGTCAGCGAGGCATTCGCGACCGCCAACGGGCTGCACCCGGGCGATGGCTTCGGCGCCATTCTCGACGGCCGCTGGCGGCGCCTGCTCGTCGTCGGCATCGGCCTCTCGCCGGAGTACGTGTACGAAATCCGCGAGGGCGACGTGTTCCCCGAGCGGCGGCACTTCGGCGTCCTCTGGATCGGCCGCAAGGCGGTCCAGAACGCCTTCTCGATGGAAGGGGCCTTCAACGACGTCGCAGTGGCGATCGCCCCGGGCACCGCGAGCGCCGGCGTCATCGCCCACCTCGACGACCTCCTCGCGCAGTACGGCGGCACCGGCGCCTACGACCGCGAGCAGCAGATCTCGCACCGCTTCCTCTCCGACGAGATCAGCGGCGATCGCGTGAGCGGCGTGATCGTGCCGGCGATCTTCCTCGCCGTCGCCGCCTTCCTCATCCACATCGTGCTCACTCGCCTGGTGCAGACGCAACGTGACCAGATCGCGGTGCTCAAGGCGTTCGGCTACTCGAACCTCGCGGTCGGCCTCCACTACCTCGGCATGGCGCTGGTGGCGGTGACGGTGGGGTCGATCCTCGGCGCCGTCGTCGGCGCCCGCCTGGCCATCGCCCTGGCGACCCTCTACAAGGACTTCTTCCACTTCCCCGTCTTCCGCCTCGACCTCGCCCCTTCCCTCTTCGCGGCCGGCATCCTCATCAGCGCGCTCTCCGCCGCCGTCGGCGCGCTGCTCGCGGTGGGGGCGGCGGTGCGCCTGCCGCCCGCCGAGGCGATGCGCCCCGAGGCGCCGCCGCGATTTCGCGCCGGCCTCATCGAGCGCAGCCGCGCCTTCCGCGTGGTCTCGCCGGCGACCCGGATCGTCGTCCGCAACCTGCTGCGCCGGAAGGGCAAGGCGGCGCTGTCGATCCTCGGGGTGGCGATGGCGTTCGCCATCCTCGTCGTCGGACGCTCGATGTTCGACTCCATCAACGCCCTGATGCGGGCCGAGTTCGACCGCGCCGAGCGGCAGGACGTTACGGTCCCCTTCCTGCTCGCCCGTTCGGGCTCGGTGATCGACGACCTCCGCCACCTCGACGGCGTGCTGCGCGTCGAGCCCTTCCGCGCCGTCTCGGTGCGCATCGCCCACGGCGGCCGCAGCCGCCGCACCGGCCTCACCGGTCTGGCCGAGGGCTCCTCGCTGCGGCGGCTCGTCGACCGCAACGGCCACGTCGTGGCGGTGCCGCCGGAGGGGATCGTGCTCAACCGCAAGCTCGCCGAAATCCTGGACCTTCGCGGCGGCGAGCGGGTGACGGTGCACGTTCTCGAGGGGCCGCGCACGGTCGCCGACCTGCGCGTCACCGCAACCGTCGACGACCTGCTGGGCATCGGCGCCTACGCCGACGTCGGTGTCGTCCGCCGCCTCATGCACGAGGGCGACACCGTCTCGGGCGGCTATCTGACGGTCGATCCGCTGGCGCGCTCGCGACTCTATCGCGAGCTCAAGCAGGCACCCGCCGTCGCCGGCGTGTCGGTGCGCGAGGCGATGATCCAGAGCTTCCGCGAGACCATCGCCCAGAGCCTCGCCATCAGCAACTACGCCGGCATCATCTTCGCTTGCATCATCGCCGCCGGCGTGATCTACAACGGTGCCCGCATCGCGCTCTCGGAGCGTGGTCGCGAGCTCGCCACCCTGCGCGTCCTCGGCTTCACCCGCACCGAGGTAGGGCAGATGTTGATCGCCGAGCAGGCCATCCTCACCGCGCTGGCGATTCCCTTCGGCGTCGCCCTTGGATATGGTCTCTGCGGCTTGCTGGTGCACGCCTACGATTCGGAGGTGTACCGGCTGCCTCTGGTCATCTCGCGCCAGACCTGGACCTTTGCCTTCCTCGTCGTGGTGGCGGCGGCGGTGGGATCGAGCGTCCTGGTCCTGCGGCGCATCCGGCACCTCGACCTCATCGAGGTGCTCAAGTCCAGGGAATGAGCATGCAAGGACAGCAAACGGATCCGCCCGCGCGAAGCGGGGAGGCCGGCCGTCGCCAGAGCCGGCGCCGGTGGGTGCTATGGGGAGGCGCGGCGATGGTGTTGCTGCTCGCCCTCGTGCTCGCCTTCCGGCCGCACCCGGTGGAGGTCGAGGTGGCAGCGGTGACGCGCGGGCCGATGTCGGCGACGATCCAGGACCGCGGGCAGACGCGGGTGCTCGACCGCTACGTCATCTCGTCGCCGGTCGCGGGCACCCTCGAGCGCATCCCCTTCCAGGCGGGCCAGGCGGTTGCCCACGGCGAGGTGGTGGCACGCATCGCGCCCTCGCGCCTGACGCCAATCGGCGGCGCGCAGGCGCGCGCGGCGGTGGCCGAGGCGGAGGCCGCGGTGCGTACGGCGCTGGCCAACACCGGCAGCGCCCAGGCGCGGGCCGAGCTCACCGCCAAGGAGTACCAGCGCGTCGCTGCCCTGGCCACGCAGGGAATCGTCTCGCGGCAGGAGGTCGACGTCGCGCGAGCCAACCGCGACTCCGCGCAGCGCGACCTGCAGGCGGCACGCGCCACCGTCGCGCAGGCGAACGCCGGCCTGGCCTCGGCCCAGGCAGCGCTGCTCGCCCTGCAGCCCGGGAGCGCTGGCACCATCGAGATCCGCGCCCCCGTCGACTCGCGCATCTTCGCCATCCCCGAGCGCAGCAGCCGCGCCGTCGGCGCGGGCGATCCGCTGATCACCCTCGGCAACCCCCACGAGATCGAGGCGGTCATCGACCTGCTCTCCGAGGACGCGGTGAAGACGAAGGTCGGCGACCGCGTGTTCCTCGTCGACTGGGGGGGCTCTCCCCTGCCCGGCGTGGTGAAGACCGTCGAGGCCTCCGCCTTCACCAAGATCTCGGCGCTCGGCATCGAGGAGCAGCGGGTGCACGTCATCGCGGCGATCCCCGACCCCCCGCCGAGCCTCGGCGACGGCTACCGCGTGCAGGGGCGCGTCGTCGTGTGGTCGGCCTCCGACGCCGTGCAGGTGCCGATCGGTGCCCTCACCCGCTTCGGCGCACGCTGGGGCACCTACGTCGTCGCCGACGGCCGCGCCCGCCGGCGCCAGCTGGAGATCGGCCACCGCAACGACGAGACCGCCGAGGTGGTCAGCGGCCTCCGCCCGGGAGAGCAGGTGATCCTGCATCCCACCGACGAGATCGCCGACGGCATACGGGTCGGCGATTGAGGCGATCTAGCGGCCGTTCGCCGGCGCTGCCGGGGGCGCGATCGAGAACAGCGCGGCGTCGAGCGGCGGGTTGAAGACCGTCTTGGTGAAGCGGATGTCGGCGTCGAAGCGCGGGTTGCCGTTGGTGCGGTGGATCTCCTTCTCCACCCGGATGCCGTCGACCGTCTCGTAGGAGACGAAGGTCACGGTGACGGTGCGGCCGTCCTGCTCGTGCACCATCGTCGCCGGCAGCGACGTCTGCGGGTCTGCCATCGGCGGTGTGCCAGGCCTTGATGGTGCCCTGGAACCCGCTGACGTCGATCGTCGCTTGCCGGTAGATCGCCTGGATGGCCGCAACCTTGTCGCGACCGCCGACGGCGGCGGCCCAGCGATCGACGGGGTCCCCTGCCGCCGCGGCGACCGCCGCTGCGGCGACCAGGAGCATGACGACGAAGACGCTCTTGCGCATGGCGATCCTCCCTTGCTCGGTGCCCATCGATACCCTACGCAGCAGTGCGGCTCGAGGTTGCGCGGCACGCTGCGGCCGGGCTCATGCGGGCGCCCGGCAGGCCCGGAGCCGACACCCGCGGCGGCACCCTCCGGCGACGCCCACCCGGCCACCCGATCGGGCAGTCCCTCCCCACCACCGGCGCACTAGCGTGGCGTGGGGAGCCACGATGACCCAGACCCCGACCCCGCCCGCCTCCGACGCCTGCGAGCTGCAGGCAAGCCCCGCCGCGCTGGTGGCGGTCAGCGCGGTGTTCGACTCGCTCGGCCGCGGCGTGCTCTGTCTCGATACGACGTTCCGCGTCCTGCACGTCTCGC
Organism: Thermoanaerobaculia bacterium; assembly: GCA_963837455.1. Lineage (GTDB taxonomy): Bacteria > Acidobacteriota > Thermoanaerobaculia > Multivoradales > JAIOJS01 > DASYQD01. Next base: position 265,188 of record CAWINM010000006.1, read on the forward strand.
CGGCGGTGGCGCAGCTCGTCGGCCTGCCCGCCTCCGCGCTGGTCGGCCAGTGCGCCGAGCAGCTGCTGGGACCCGACCTCTTTGCAGCGGGCGCACCGCTGCGCGCCAGCCTCGAGGCGGGCGAGCGCCGCGAGGGGTGGCGGGCCACGCTGCTTTGCGCCGACGGCTCGCGCCTGGTGTCGCTCACGGCGGCACCCTTCGTGCCCGACGCCGGCGGCGTCTGCGACCCGACGGTCGCCTTCCTGGTGGTGATCCGGCCGGCCGAGGAAGACGAGACGGCGGGCAGCGCGGCCCCCACCCAGTTCGGCAACCTCGTCGCCCGCTCGGCGGCGATGCACCGCATCTTCCAGCTCGTCGCCAACCTCCAGGGCAGCGAGGCGACGGTGCTGCTGAGCGGCGAAAGCGGCACCGGCAAGGAGGTGCTGGCGCGCGCCATCCACCGCCACTCGCTGCGCCGCAACGGGCCGTTCGTGGCCGTCAACTGCGCGGGGCTGCCGGGGGAGCTGCTCGAGAGCGAGCTCTTCGGCCACGTGCGCGGCGCCTTCACCGGCGCGGTGCGCGACCGCGCCGGCCGCTTCGAGGTGGCGCAGGGCGGCACCCTCTTCCTCGACGAGATCGGCGACCTGCCACTGCACCTGCAGGGCAAGCTGCTGCGCGTGCTGCAGGAGCGCACCTTCGAGCGCGTCGGCGAGAGCCACGGCCGCCCCACCGACGCACGGGTGATCGCCGCCACCAACGTCGACCTGCGGCGGGCGGTCGCCGACGGGGAGCTCCGCGAGGATCTCTTCTACCGCCTGCGCGTGCTCCCCATCGACATCCCACCGCTGCGCGAGCGCCGCGAGGACATCGAGCCCCTGGCCCGGCTGCTGCTCGCGCGGGTCGGCTCCCGCCAGGGGCGCGAGGTGCGCTTCTCGCCGGCGACCCTGCGGGCCCTGCTGGGCTACCGCTGGCCGGGCAACGTGCGCGAGCTCGAGAACGCGCTCGAGTACGCGGTGGCGGTGTGCCGCGGGCAGACGTTGCAGCCCGAGGACTTGCCCGCCGAGGTGACCAGCGAGGCGCCGCAGCCGCTGCGCTCGCCCGCCGACGACGGCGGCGGCACGGCGGGGCAGCTGCGCGCCGCGCTCGAGGCGCATCGCTGGAACCGCGAGGCCACGGCACGAGCGCTCGGCATCTCGCGCAGCACGCTGTGGCGCAGGATGCGCGAGCACGGGCTCGCCGGCGCCTAGTCGCCGACTCACCGCCTCCGCTGCGTCCCCTCGCCGACCTTCGTCACTCCTTGCGGTGGCGTCGCAACGTTGCGACGAAACGTTGCGACGCGACGTTTCCCGATTCCGCCGTCATGGCTCGGTCGACGCCATAAGCGTCGAGTTTGCAGTCGCTTAGAGCCTGGCATCCGAGTGGCACCAGCGATGCTCTCCAGGGCCGGTGGACGAATCGAGCGGAGGCAACCCTATGAAGAACCTGCTCATCCTCGGCGCCGGCTCGGCGGGAACGATGGTGGCCAACGGCATGGTGCGGCGGCTGCCGCGCGGTTGGCAAGTCACGGTTGTCGACCCCGAGGCGGACCACCTCTACCAGCCCGGCCTGCTCTTCCTGCCCTTCGGCGCCCACGACGAGGCGAAGATGGTGCGCCCGCGGCGGCGCACGCTCGACTCCGCGGTGCGCTGGCTGCCCCACGCGGTCAGCGCGCTCGACCTCGACCGCCGCCGCGTCACCCTCGACAACGGCACCTCCCAGCCGTGGGACCTCCTCGTCGTCGCCACCGGCGCCGAGCTGCGCCCGGAGGGGACCGAGGGGCTGTCGGAGGCCCCCTGGGGCGACAGCGTGCATGAGTTCTACACCCTCGAGGGCGCGCTGGCGATGCGCGATGGGCTCGCCCGCTTCCGGGGCGGCAAGCTGGTCGTCAACGTCGTCGAGATGCCCATCAAGTGCCCGGTGGCGCCCCTCGAGTTCCTCTTCCTCGCCGACGAGCTCTTCCGCCACCGCGGCATGCGCGACGAGGTGGAGCTGGTGCTGGTCACCCCGCTCGAAGGCGCCTTCACCAAGCCGGTCTGCTCGCGGGTGCTCGCCTACCTGCTCGAGGAGAAACGCATCCGCGTCGAGACCGACTTCAACACCGGGCGGGTGGACGGCGCGGCGAGGAAGATCGTCTCCTGGGACGACCGCGAGGTGCCCTACGACCTCCTGGTGAGCATCCCGCTGCACGGTGGCGCGGCGTTCCTAGAGCCCTCGGGGATCGGCAACGAGATGGGCTTCGTGCGCACCGACCGCCACACGCTCTTCGCCGGCGGCCGCAGCGACGTGATGGCGCTCGGCGACGCCACCGACCTGCCAGCGTCGAAAGCGGGCTCGGTGGCCCACTTCCAGAGCGGCGTGGCGATCGACAACCTGCGCCGCGCCATCGCCGGCCGCTCGCCGCGGCCGGGCTTCGACGGTCACACCAACTGCTTCATCGAGAGCGGCGACGGCAAGGCGCTATTGATCGACTTCAACTACCACCTCGAGCCGGTGCCGGGGAAATACCCGCTGCCGCTCGTCGGGCCGCTGTCGCTGCTCGCGGAGAGCCGCCTCAACCACTTGGGAAAGCTGGGCTTCCGCTGGATCTACTGGAACGCCCTGCTGCCGGCGCACCCGCTGCCCCTGCCCCACCACATGACCATGGCCGGCAAGAAGGTGTCGGCCGCCGCCTGAGACCCGCTGCCGAAAGGAGACCGACCATGACCCGCCAACTAGCCGGCCGCAACGTCGAGCTCAGCCATGACGGCTACCTCCTCCACAGCGAGGAGTGGACTCCCGAGATGGCTCCCGAGCTCGCTCACGAGGCCGGGCTCCTCACCCTCACCGACGATCACTGGAAAGTGCTCACCTTCTGCCGCGAGGACGCCGCTCGCCAGGGCGCCTCGCCCGGCGTGCGCCGCATCGCCCAGGCATCCGGCGTCAGCATGAAGGACCTCTACCGACTCTTCCCCAAGGGCCCCGGCAAGCTCGCCGCGCGCATTGCCGGGCTGCCCAAGCCGGCCGGCTGCATCTGAGCCCGCCCCTCGACAAGGAGAACGTCATGACCACCGCCCTGCTCGAAGCCCCGGCCGCGGTCGCGCCCACCACTCCCGAGCCGGCGCGGCAGCCGATCACCGCGCTCAGCATCATCCTCTCCAAGGGTAGCCTCGACATGGTCTACCCCGCGCTCATCCTCGCCAACGGCGCGCGCATGAGCGGCATCGACGCCACCATCTTCTTCACCTTCTGGGGCCTCGACGCCGTCACCCGCAAGAAGGTCGAGCACCTGCACGTGGCCACCGTCGGCAACCCGTCGATGGCGGTGCCCACCTGGCTCGGCGGCGTGCCCGGCATGGAGGCGATGGCGACGGCGATGATGAAGAAGGGCATCGCCAAGCTCGACATCCCCGGCGTCCCCGAGTTGCTGCAGATCCTCGCCGACAGCGGCGCCCACCTCTACGCCTGCAAGATGGCGATGGACATGTTCGGCCTCGCGGAGAAGGACCTGGTCCCCGAGGTCGAGGGCGTCCTGACGGTCATGGACTTCTTCGACAAGAGCGCGGGAGCGCAGCTGCTGTTCATCTGAACCCGAGGAGAACGACCATGTCCCGCACCCGGATATTCGGGGCGTGCGGGCTGGCGCTGGCCCTGATCGGCGCCCTGCCCGCGCTCGCCACCAATGGCTACTTCCTCCACGGCGTCACCACCGCCAACAAGGCGATGGGCGGTGCCGGCATCGCCCTGCCGCAGGACGCCATGGCAGGGGCGCTCGACCCCGCGACGCTCACCGAGTTCCAGAGCGCCAGCTCGGTCTCCCTGGCCTTCTTCAACCCCAACCGCGAGTACCGCATCGTCGGCAGCCCGTCGGGCTTCCCACAGACCCTCGGTCTCACGCCGGGCAACGTGCACAGCCAGAACAACCTCTTCTACATGCCCAGCCTGGCCTGGAGCCGGCGCTTCGACGCCAACGCTCTCGGCGTCTCCCTCGAGGCCCACGGCGGCATGAACACCCGCTACCCCGCGGGCACCTTCTACGGCGGCGGCACCACCGGCGTCGACCTCGAGCAGATGTTCCTCAACCTGAGCTACGCGCGCGAGATCGCCCCCGGCCACTCGCTCGGGCTGTCGGGCATCGTCGCCTACCAGATGTTCGAGGCGCGCGGGCTTTCCTCCTTCGCGCCGATGTCGTCCGACCCCACCAATCTGTCGAACAGGGGCCACGACTCCGCGCACGGCTTCGGTCTGCGCGCCGGCTACGCCGGCAAGCTCTCCGGCCGCCTCTCGGTGGCCGCCTCCTACAGCCCGAAGATCCACATGTCGCGGTTCACGCACTATGCCGGCCTCTTCGCCGACCGCGGCTCCTTCGACGTGCCGAGCAACTGGGAGGCGGGCCTGGCGTACCGCGTGGCGGCTCCGGTGACCGTCGCCTTCGACGTGCAGCAGATCCGCTACAGCGAGGTGGGCTCGGTGGGCAATCCGATGCTGCCGGCCCTGGCGACGGCGCCTCTCGGCAGCAGCGGCGGCGCCGGCTTCGGCTGGCGTGACATGACGGTCTACAAGCTGGGGCTGCAGTGGGATGCCTCGCTGGCATGGGCGTGGCGGGCCGGCTACTCCGTCGGCAACCAGCCGATCCCCGACCAGGAGGTGCTCTTCAACATCCTCGCTCCGGGCGTCATCGAGCGCCACCTGACGGCGGGCTTCGCCTACCGTTCGCCCCGGCTCCCCGGTGACCTCAACCTTGCTCTCACCTACGCCCTCAGCCACACCGTGCGCGGCAACAACCCGCTCGAGGTGCCCGGGCAGCAGCAGGTCGAGCTGAAGATGAACGAGTGGGAGGTCGAGATCGGCTGGTCGCGGCGCTTCTGAAGCGAAGTACGCACCAGCGGGCGGCACGACCGCCGCCTCACTCCGCGGGCCGGCATCTGCCGGCCCGCTTCGCGTTCCCGCCCCGCCAGCCGATCCGGCGGCGCGCTCGGCACCGCACGTGACGCCGGTGGGCAACGCCCGGAGGTGCCGCGCCGGCGGCCTCTTCGCGGCTCACCGCCACCCGAGCAAGCTCCAGACGGCGCGGCGATGACGTCCGACGCACCTCGGTCTCGGGCAACTAGGGCTCGGATCGCCCTCTCTTCATGCTGGCGATCGTCCCGCAGTTCCTGCGGCCTGGTGCGATGCCGCTCTGGATGCAGGCCGTCGAGCTTGGCGCCATCATCACCGTTACCCAGACCACCGTCTACGGCGACCTGACGCTGGTAGCCGACCACGCGCGGCGCTGGCTCGCCGGCTCGGCGCGGGCGCAGCTGGCATTGGCGCGCGCCGTCGGCGTGCTGCTCCTCGCCGCCGCGGTGGCCACCGGCCTCGATGGCTGGCGCGGGCGCTGAGTCGGGGAGGCCCCGCCGCCCGGGCTCCTGCGCGGCGCAGGAAGAGCAGGTCCGCGGGTTTTCAACGAGAATCGGGCGATGGGGCACTGCCGTGCACCACACTGCCATGCGCGAAGGCTCCACCCCGGCGCTGCGGAAAGGAGGCCCATCGTGTCGAATGGATCGCATCAGAGTGCCAGTGGCTGGAAGCCCTGGCGTTTCGCGCCGCCAGCCCTGCCGGCGCTCGCTTCCGCGCTCCTCCTGGCCGCGGGGCCGAGCGCTGTCCGCGCGCATGGATTGCCGCTGGGCGACGGCCATGTCACCGACCATCCCTCGGTGGGCGACGTCTATTCGTGCCGCTCCACCTTCCGCGCCGGCGGCGCGCGGCACGATGGACCCTGGTTCCACGGCGACACCTGGGACCCGACCGAGAAGCCGCACGTGGCCGGCAACGTCCTCTGGCCCGATGCCTCCTACACCCTGACGCCGCGGGGCGAGGACCTGCGCTTCGAAGGGAACGGGCTCCCCATCGACGAGCCGACGGGCATCTTTCCGATCTCGCCACAGGATCCCGCCTATCGCTACGACACCAACCCGAATCACATCGCGGCGCAACGTCTCGCCTTCCAGATCCCCGCTGCCCCGGTGCTGGCCGACCACCCAGGGTGCCTGCCGATGGGGATGATCGGATTCACCGTTACCGGTGTTGCCTTCTACAGCGCGCTCGACGACGCCGGTCGCGACGCCGCGGCGCATGAGATCCAGGACCGCTGCGACGGGCATCCGCAGGCCAATTCGCAGTACCACTACCACAACGCCTCGCCCTGCATCCCGGGCGCCGAGAGCAACCGCCTCGTGGGCTGGGCACTCGACGGCTTCCCGATTCTCGGCATGGAGGACGACAAGGGCGCCACGCTGACCGACGCCGACCTGGACGCCTGCCACGGTCGCCGCGAGACGGTGCGGATCGACGGCCGCACGTACGCCTACGCCTACCACCTGACCAGCGAGTTTCCCTACACACTCGGCTGCTTCGCCGGCCAGCTGCTCGAGAGCACCCGCCGGGACGTCCACAACGGGCTCGAGCCCTCGCGGCGAGAGAGGCCGTGAGGCCCTGGCGGCCACATCCTTCTTGACTCCCCGGCCGGGTCTGTTAGTTTTACGGTCGTAAATGTCGAAGCCGCGGACCCCCCGCGCCACCGTCGACCCCGCCACCAAGCCGCTGCGCGACCTCACCGGGCTGCAGCTGGCCATCCTGGCGGTGCTCTGGGAGCGCGGCGAGGCCACCGCCCACCAGGTCCACGCCGCGCTCGAGCCGGCTACGGGCCTCGCGCGCGGCACCATCGGCACGCTCCTGCACCGGCTGGAGCACCAGGGGATCCTCGACCACAGGCTCGACGGGCGCGAGTACCTCTACCGGCCGACGGTGACCCGCGCGGCGGTACAGGAAGCGCGCGTCGGCGAGCTCGTCGGTGGGCTCTTCGGCGGCAGCCTCGCCGCGATGGTGAGCTTCGCCGTCGCCCGCGGCGAGGTCAGCCGGCGAGATCTAGCCAGGATCCGCGAGCTGCTCGACGAGCAGACAGGGACGCGGAAGCCTTGAGCCTGCCGCCGCTCCTCGAGGTGCTCGTTGATCGCGGTGCGGCCGTAGCGGCGGACGACGACGTCGTCGAGGCGGACCGAGTGGTACGGACCGCCGGCCGGAGAACCCGTGAGGACGTCCCTCTTGTGGCGGATGGCGCCGCGGAAGGTCGCGTCGACGAAGCTGTCGTCGAGGAGGCGATCGAGCGCCGCGGTGTCGTGCGCCTGCAGCGCCGCCACCCAACGGTGCTCGAGCTCCACGAAGTGCGAGGCCGGCACCGCCGGCCGGCACCCGGCGCCGAGGACGGCAGCGCAGGCAACCAGCAGGGCCGCCCTCGCCACCCTCACGAGCGCTCCCCGGGGGCCACGACCGCGCGGTCGCCGGCACTCGTGCCTCTCTCGTCCCACCACCGGGGGAAGGCCTCGCTGCGCCATCACCCGACGGCCCCGTCGACACCGTCGAAAAAGTCGACGACGCCGGTCTCCAGAGAATACTCGGCCCCCACGACGAGGAGCCGGCCGCGCTCGATGAGCTGCTCGAGGACCTCCGAGCCGTGCCGCAGGTGGTCGGCGGAGGCGCTGACGTTGGCGCGCACCGCGTGGTGCACCAGCGCGTCGCGGTCGTGGCGCAGCTCCGTCGCCAGCAGCGTGGCGACCGAGGGCCTGACGCGGTCGACGATCGAGCGCAGGTTGCGCGACTGGTCGCCCGTCGGCCGCACCAGCTCGTCGAGCGTCGCCAGGATGGCGCCGCAGCGCGAGTGGCCGAGGACGACGACGAGCGGGGTGCCGAAGCGCTCGGCGGCGAACTCGACGCTGCCGACCTGCGAGGGCGCCACGATGTTGCCGGCGACGCGGATGACGAAAAGGTCCCCGAGCCCCTGGTCGAAGACGATCTCGGCCGGCACCCGCGAGTCGGAGCAACCGAGGATGATGGCAAACGGCTCCTGGCGCTCGGCCAGCTCGCTGCGCCGGTCGTGGCTGGTGGGCTCGCTGATCGCCGCGCCCACCGCGAAGCGCGCGTTTCCCTCGCGGAGTCGATGCAGGGCTTGTCGCGCGGAAATCATCGCCCCCCGTGGGGTGCGCCGCCGCCTTGCGGCTCCCCTCGCGATCGGTCAACGTCGCCTGCCGCGAGTCTAGCAGCCCGTGGCGACCACGACGACCCGTCAGAACGCGGTAACGTCCGCGATGCTCGCGAGGCGCCCGCTCGGATTGAAGTAGCTGCGAGTGTCTCCACTCTCGGTGTCGGTCACGGTCAGAACGTACTCGACGTCGGAGAGCGCGCCCGCGAAGACCCAGAACCTTCCGTTGAGCGCCCGCCCGTCGAGCACCTTGACCAGCAGCTCGAGGTTGCCGGGGCCAAAGAACCAGAAGTCACCGCTCTCGTCGGAGAGCGCGGTGGCGGTGCCGACGCCGAGCTGCCCGCCGTGATCCCGCCAGGTGACGTCGACCGCGAAGCGTCCGCCTCGAAGGCAGAGCCGCGCCGGCGCGGGTACGCAAGCTCCGGTTGCAGCAGCACGGTTGCGGCCGACCTCGACCTCCGGCGGCGGAGTCGGCGCGCCGATCGTGCTGGTGAGCGGCCGCCGGGCCTGGGCTCCGCGCGGGCCGAACGCCTCGACGTCGGCGACGCTGGCGAGATGCCGGTTGGCGAGATGCCGGTTGGCGACATGCCGCGGCCTGTCACGCGAGATGACGCAGTGCCGCGTCAGCGTTCCGCTCGGGCCCGCTTGCGCGCCGCGTAGGCGGCCTTGCTCTTCCCACCCTTGCGCTCGAGCAGCGGCCGTAGCAGACGCATCAGGCGCGGCGAGAGGTAGGCGAGGGTGGCCAGCTTGCCGCTCGCCCAGGGGAGCGCGACCTCCTGCCGGCCGCTGCGCAGGCAGCCCAGAACGGCGGCCGCCACCTCATCGGCGGACGACATCGGCTGCGAGAAGGTGGCGGGAGTGACGCGATCGAGCTCGGCGAGGAAGAAGTCGGTGTCGACCGGCCCGGGGCTGACGGTGCAAACGGCGACGCCGCGGGCGCGCAGCTCGGTGTCGGCGGCGCGGGAGAAGAAGCGCAGCCCGGCCTTGGTGGCGCTGTAGGTGGCGGCGTCGGGCAGCGGCAGGAACCCGGCCAGGCTGGCGACCTGGACGACCACGCCACCCCTCGGCAGCAGCGGCAAGGCGGCGCGGGTGAGCACGATCGGAGCGCTCAGGTTGACGGTGACCATCGCCACCAGCTCCTCCGGCGTGCGCGTCGCGAACGGACCACGGTGGTGCACGCCGGCGTTGTTGACGACGAAGTCGAGGCCACCCATGCGGACGGCGACCCGTTCCGGCAGCTGTGCGAGCGCCGCCAGGTCGCCGACGTCGAGGGCGAAGGCGACGGCGCGGTCGCCTCCTCCCAAGGAGGCGGCCGCCTGCTCGAGGGTCCTGGCGGTGCGCGCCACCATGGCAACGCGCGCGCCGGCAGCCACCAGCTGGCGGCAGACCGCGAGGCCGATCCCCGCCGAGGCCCCGGTGACCAGGGCCACTCGCTCAGCCAGCATGCGTCCTCCCCGCGCTCACCACCCCACCGAGCGCCGCTTGCACGATAGCCGAGGAAAGGCAGGGGCCGTGGCCTGCCCCTCTCGTCCGGCCCATGCCCTCGCCGCAGGTCGGCCCTCTCAGAAGCCCTGGTCGTCCGCCGAGGGGCCGTAGGTGGCGGGCACCGGCACGTCGGTCAAAGCCATGCGCACCGACCGCGGCCGGTTTACCATCCCCTGCGTGCGGGAGCCCGACGCGACCACCACGCCAGGTCGGCTCGGCGTCGCCGGCGAGATCGCCCGCGAGCGCGCCGCCGCCCTCGGCCGCATCGCCGGCGTGCTGGAGAGCCTGCTCGAGAGCCTCGCCGCCCTCGCCGAGCGCGCCCGCGACGCGCCGGCCGGGGAGCGCGCGACGATCGCCCGCGAGCACGCGGCGGTGCGCGAGCAGGCCGAGCGCTACCGCTGGTTCCTCGTCGTCCAGCGCGAGGCCAACGGCCTCCACGACCGCGGGGAGGTCGACCGGCTCTACCCGATCCCGCCCCAACTCGAGCGCGCCGAGCGCGCCGGCTGAGAGCGCCGCGGCCGAGCCTGCTCAGTCGTTGACGTAGCCCAGCGACCGCAGCTGCTCCTCGAGCTGGCGGTCCGAATCGGCCTTCTGCTGGCGCTGTCGCGGATCGATCTCGACCGCCAGCTGGCGCAGCATGCGGTCGCGGCGCGCCGGCCGCCGCGCCGCGAGGTCGTGCAGCTCCCCGGGGTCGGCCGCCACGTCGAAGAGCTGCGCGTAGTCGGTGGCCTTGCCGGGGAAGTGGATGACCTTCCAGCGCCCGTCGCGCAGGCCGATGATGCAGCGGCGGTCGTCGAGGTCATAGTGCAGCGGCACCAGCCGCTCGGCGTGCACCTGCGCGACGGCGACCACCGCGGTACGCGGCGGCGGCGCCCCCTTCGTCAGGTAGGGCACCATGCTGCGGCCCTCGAGCCGCAGCTTCGGATCCGCCTTCACCCGCAGCAGCTCGAGCACGGTCGGCATCACGTCGACGAGCCCCACCATGCCGCGCACCCTCCTCGCCTGCCAGCCGGGAACGTGCAGGATGAGCGGCACCCGCATCTGCTCGTCGAACACCGAACCGCCGTGGTCGAGCTTCCAGTAGCGTTCGTCGAGCGACTCGCCGTGGTCGGCCAGCACGACGACGATCGTGGTGCGCAAGTCGACGGCCGCCAGCAGCCGCGTCACCAGGCTGTCCTCGTAGCGGATCACCTCGTCGTAGCGGTCGACGTAGTAGTTGCTGTCGGTCACCACCACGCCGGCGGGGTGCATCTGGATCTGGTACTTCGGGAGGCGCCCGATGGGCCGCCGGGGTCCGGGCGAGTGGAAGCGATTGGCGAAGCCCGGCGGCGGATAGTAGGGCCCGTGGACGTCGAAGAGGTGTACGAAGAGGAAGTAGGGCGTCTTGGCTTGGGGGCCGCGCAGCCACTTCAGGGCGTGATCGACGGTGACGCCACCGTTGCGACGACCCCCCGGGAACTTGTCGTCGTAGAACTCGAAGCCGACTCCCACGTTGGACTGCCACTGCATGGTCAGGCCGCTGACGAAGCCCGCGGTGCGGAAGCCGGCGGCATCGAGCAGCGAGGCCAAAGTCGGCTGCTCCCCCTTGAACGGCCGGCCGTTGCCCCAGACGTGATGGCGGTCCGGCAGCACGCCGGTGAAGAGCGTGAGATGGGATGGCTCGGTGTTGGTGGCCTGGGTGAACGCCCGCTCGAACACCACCGAGGACGCGGCGAGGCGGTCGAGGCCGGGAGACGTGGGGCGCCGGTAGCCGTAGGTGGAGAGATGATCGCGGCGCAGGGTGTCGAGCGAGACGAGCACCAGGTTGCGCGGCACCGGTGCCGCGTCCGGTCCCGGCTGGCGGGCGCAACCGCTCGCCGCCAGCAGGGCGCCGAGGACGAGAGCGAAGGGGCTCGACTTCATCGTGGAGAGACGGCGCCGCATGGCGGGGTGGCCAGGGCGCGGATTGTAGACCGAATCCTGCGCTCGGCCCGGCACGCGCGGCGCCTGCCATGACGGCATGGCGACGAGCGCGGCAGGGCGCGGCAACTCGATGAGATACCGGCGCCACCACGGCGGCGCGCTCTCACCCTAGAATCGGACCCACAGCCGCGGATGCAGGAACCGCGAAGTCCCGCCGTGGAGGCGGACGGTCTGGGCACGCCTTCCCGCGATCCGGTGACCCGATGACGAGCCTGCCGCCCCCACCGTCCGGTCCCCCCGCACCGCCGGTCCCACCCGGATCTCCAGGGCCACCGCGCGGCGAGCGCCGCGAGCTGGCGGAGGGCGATGCCCTCACCCGCTACCCGCCGGGGGCGCCGTTCCCCCTGCGCTTCGACTCGCGCCGCGAGTGGGAGGGGTGGACGGCACGCGTGGAGGGTGACGCGGTGCGGGCGACCTTCCCCGGCACGCCCGTGCGCGTGGAGGGGGAGTGGTACGAGGTGAGGCGCGCCGAGCGGGTGGGACCGCGCTTCGTCTACTACCTGGCGCCGTGGGACGAGAGCTTCCCGCTGCGCGCGCCGCGGGAGCTGTCGGCGGAGGCCTGCCGCCGCGAGCAGGCGCGGCACCAGGAGCGCGAGCAGCGCCGGCAGGCGAGCACGGCGCTCACCCTGCTCACCCCGTTCGTCGGGCTGCTGCCGGCGGAGCGCCAGCAGCGGCTCGAACGCGAGCTCGGGCTGCCGGCGGTGCGCACGACCCTGATCTCCGCCCTGGTCTTCCTCATGCCCGCCATGGTGCTGTCGGCGCTCGGGCTGGCGGCGGAGATGCTGCCGATGTTCGCGACCCGCTTCCCGGGCCTCGCCTGGACCGGGAGGGTCCTCCCCCTCTCCCTGGTCATGCTCGCCGACTCGCTGGTGCGGGTGCTGCACGCCGTCGCCGGCGAGCCGGCCGGATCGCTGCCGGTGGTGCTGGCGATCTCGGCCTGGCATCAAGCCCGTATCGCGGTGAGCGGAGGCGCCGGCGCGGTGAAGCTGCCGCCAGCCGGCGCCCTGGTCGGAACGCGTGACGAGGTGCGACCGCTGCCGGCGAGCGCCGGCGAGCTCGCAGGCCTGGAGGTCGTCTCGCGTCTGCCCAAGCCGCACTGGACGTTGCACGCGACGCCGATACGCCACGCAGGCCGGCACTGGGCCGCAGTCACGCGTGACCAAGTCGAGGTGGCGGGAGAGCGGCGCCACCGCTTCGTGCTGCGCCCTTACCCCCAGGAAACGATGCGCGCCGCGCCGGTCGACTACGCGCCCGAGGAGGTGGAGACCCTGCACCGCCAGCTGGTCATCGCCGACCGGCAGATGTGGGTCGGCATCGGCAGCTCGCTCTTCGGCTTCCTCGACGCGCCGCGGCAGGCTGCTCTCGCCCGCCTCTTCACCTACGACCCGCCGCTCGAGACGCGGCGCAGCACGACGCTGGGCCTCGCCCTCGGTGGCCTCGCCACCGCGCTGGCACTCGTCTACGTGGCCAGGGGTGCGCCCCAGCTCGTCGACTTCGGGATGCTCTTCGGAGGCGGCGGCGTGGCCGCCGAGAGCTGGGTGCGGCGCCGGCGCCTCGACCGCGGCGTCATCTCGGGCAGCGTCCTCGGCGTGGTGTTGCGGCCGGTGGTGCGGCGGCTGCGGCGCGGGTTGGAGGCGTGACCGCCGGCTGCCACCCGGCGAGCGGTTGAGCCGGCCGTTCCCGCGACGTCGACCCGCAGCGGGCGGAGCCAGGGATGGTGCCGGCACCTCCCCGACCGGGCGGGCACGGGGCGGTGCCCGGAGACCTACAATCCATCCGAGGTGTCCATATGAGACAAGCCACTCTTCGCGCCCTCCTGCTGCTGCTCGCCGTCGCTCTGGCGACGCCGATGCTGGCGGCCCCGGCAGCGGCCCCCGTCGCCGTCGTACCGCGGACCATCGCCGCGGTCAATCCCGCTTCGCTGCTTCCCAACGGTCGCCAGCCACTCTCCGGAGTGCTCACCGGCGGCCAGCCGAGCTCCGAGCAGCTCTCCGCCATCGCCGCCGCCGGCTACAGGACGGTGATCAACCTCCGGCCCCGCGAGGAGGGGCCGGCCACGGAAGCGGACGCCGTGCACGAGCTCGGGCTGCGCTACGTCGAGCTGCCGGTCGCCGGCGCACAGGACCTGACCCCCGAGAAGGCCGCCGCGCTCGGCAAGCTGCTCGCCGACGACGCGGGGTACCCCCTGGTCCTCCACTGCGCGAGCGGCAACCGCGCCGGCGCCCTGCTGGCCCTCGAGCAAGCGCAGGTCGAGGGCCTGGAGCCCGACAAGGCGCTGGCGGTGGGGATCGCGGCCGGCCTCACCCACCTCGAGCCTCGCGTGCGGGAGCTGCTCGAGCTCCCGCCTTCCTGAGCGCCGGGCCACGGCGATGAGCGATCCAGGCGCCCGCCGTCGCGAGATGGTGGAGCGGCAAATCGCCGCGCGCGGTGTCACCGACGAACGCGTGCTGGCGGCGATGGCCGCCGTGCCGCGCGAGGCCTTCATCCCCGACGAGCTGGCGGAGTTCGCCTATGAGGACGCGCCGCTGCCGATCGCGGAGGGGCAGACGATCTCGCAGCCTTACATCGTCGCCCTGATGACCGCCGCCCTCGAGCTCGCGCCGGGCGACCGCGTGCTCGAGGTCGGCGCCGGCTCCGGCTACGCGGCGGCGGTGCTCGGCAGTTGGCGGCAGAGGTCTACACCGTCGAGCGCCACGCGGCGCTGGCCGACCTCTCGCCGCGCGGCGGCTCGCGGCGCTGGGCTACGCAACGTCCACGTCCTCCACGGCGACGGCAGCCGGGCTGGCCGGAGCATGCGCCGTACGACGCCATCGTCGTCGCCGCCGGCGGCCCGGAGGTGCCGCGGCCGCTGCTCGAGCAGCTGGCGATCGGCGGCCGGCTGGTGATCCCGGTCGGGCCGGACGACCGCGTGGCAGGAGCTGGTGCGAGTGCGGCGGGTGGCGGCGGATCGAGCTACGTGTCAGCGAGCGCCTGGGCGCCGTGCGGTTCGTGCCCCTGATCGGCGAGGCGGGCTGGCAGCCGAGAAGCGGCCGAGTCGGGCACGCCGGGTCGGGCCCCGGCGAGGCCGCCGCCGTGGCAGCAGCCGTCGGGCGAGCTGCCGCCAAGCCGATCGTGGTGAGGCGGGCGGCGGCGACGCCGCCCCAGCGGTCGAGCAGCTATCCGCGAGACGGCGCGGGCGTTACATCGATCGCGGCGGTGGACTGGACCGATCCTCGAGCGCATCGGCGACGCGCGGGTGGTGCTGCTCGGCGAGGCCACGCACGGCACCTCGGAGTTCTACCGCATGCGCGCCCGCATCACCCGCGAGCTGATCGGCGCACGCGGCTTCGGTGGTGGCGGTCGAGGCCGACTGGCCCGACGCCGCGCGCATCGACCGCTACGTCCGCCACCTGCCCGCCGCCGGCGGCGGGGCCGTGAGGAGCGCGCTTTCACTCGCTTCCCCACCTGGATGTGGCGCAACCGCGAGGTGGCGGACGTTCGTCGAGTGGCTGCGCGAGCACAATGCCGGCGGCGAGCGCCCGAGCGCCGGGTCGGCTTCTACGGCCTCGATCTCTACAGCCTGCTACACCTCGATCGCGCGCGGTGCTGCGCTACCTGCGACGACGGTGGATCCCGGAGGCGGCGCGCGTGGCGCGGCGCGCTACGGCTGCCTGACGCCCTGGGAGCGGGATCCCGCCGCCTATGGGCGCGCCGTGCTGACCGGCAGCTATCGCGATCTGCGAGGACGCCGTCGTCGCGATGCTCGCGACCTGCTCGCCGGCGCCTCGAGCTACGCGCGCGCGCGACGGCGAGCGCTTCCTCGACGCGCTGCAGAACGCCCGCGTGGTGGCCGACGCCGAGCGCTACTACCGGGTCATGTACTACGGCTCGCACGAGTCGTGGAACCTGCGCGACCAGCACATGTTCGAGACACTGCAGCTGCTGCTCGGCGTTTCGCGGCGCCGGCTCGCGAGGCGGTGGTCTGGGAGCACAACTCGCACATCGGCGACGCCGCGCGCCACCGAGATGGCGGCGCGCGGCGAGCTCAACGTCGGCCAGCCTGGCGCGCGAGGCCTTCGGCGACGACGCCTACCTGGTCGGCTTCGGCACCGACCACGGCACGGTGGCGGCGGCGCAGCGAGCTGGGACGGCCCGATGCGAGGTGATGGCGGTGCGGCCCGCGCACCCCGAGAGCTACGAGCGCCTCTTCCACGACGCCGAGGTGCCGGCCTTCCGCCTCCGCGCTGCGCCGAGCCGGGGCGTCCCGAGGTCGCGCGAGGAGCTCGAGGCGCCGCGCCTGGAGCGGGCGATCGGCGTCATCTACCGGCCGGAAACCGAGCTGCAGAGCCACTACTTCCAGGCCGTCCTGCCCGGCGCAGTTCGACGAGTACGTCTGGTTCGACGAGACCCGGGCGGTGACGCCGCTGGCAGTCCCGCGGCGGGGAGCCGCCGGCGTGCCCGAAACCTACCCCTTCGGCTTGTGAGCCTCGCGTCGCGAGCCGGGTGGTGAGCCGGCGGCTGCCACGGGAGGCATCGCGGCGCTCACCGAGCCGGCCGCGCCCCAGCTCGCAAGGGACACCATGGGGGCCCGTCCGCGTCAGCCCCGCAGCAAGGCCGCCAAGGGCGCGCCGTCGAGCGTGGCGGTCTCCGTCACCTCGTAGACGTCGCCCCCGCAGCCGAGGGTCTCGAGCGCGGCACGCTCGAGCAGCTCCTCGTCGCCGTGACGGCGCTCGACATGCAGCTCGAGCGCGCCGGTGGTGGCCTCGTAGGTGCCCCACAGCTCGGCGGCGGCGGGCAGGAAGAGGGCTTGCACCCGCCCCTGGGGGGCGAGGCGCAACACCGTGGCGAGGTCGCCGGTGGCGCGCTCGCTTCCGAGCATCTCGCGCCAGCGCACGAGCGCTTCCTGGCGCCGCTCGGCGAGCGCCGCCTCGACCAGCGGCAGCGCTTTCACCGCCAGCTCGGCATCGCTCAGCCGATCGGGGCTCCCGGCCAGGGTGTCGGTGAGCAGCAGCGGGTCGCGGCTGGTCGCGAGGTAGAGCGCCGCGCGTTCTCCCGTCGCGGCGAGCACGCGTAGGGCATGAGGGTCGAGCGCGCGTGCCCCGATCGTCTCGGCGATGCGCCGGAACCAGTGCCGGAGGTCCTCCTCGAGCTTCTCCTCGTCGCTGTCGCCGTGCCCATGCACGATTGCCGGACGGCGCGCCGCGCCCCCTCCGCTGGCCCCGGCGCTGTGCATCTGCAGCTCGGAGTAGAACTCGTCGTACCCCATCGCCGCGGTGAAGCCTTCTCCCAGCTCCCCCAGGGGCAGCCTGCGCACCCCTTCTGCCGTCGCCTCGACCAGCCGCACCTGGTTGAGGCTGAGGGCGAGCACGTAGAAGCGCGCCGGGGAGGCGAGCAATGGCAGCAGCGGCCGCACGTGGAACCGCCTGCCCACCACCGACTCCTCGGTCGCGGCCAGACGCGCGTGGAGCTGGCGGAAGAAGCCGGGGGCCGCGTAGAGGGCGAGCGTGCCGTCGCCGCGCTTCCATGCCGAGGGCTCGTCCAGCAGCGCGCGCGCCGGCGCCAGCAGCTCGGCGACCTCGCCCGGCGGGACCCGCGCCTCTGCCAGCTCCGTCTCCGCCCGCACCAGCAGCTGCGCCAACCGCAGGGGGCCCTGGTGGATGTCGCGTCCGCCTGGAGTCTCGACGTAGATGGACACACAAGGACCTTTCCGTTCCGACGTCAGGTCCAGCAGCAGCTCGGGGTCAACAGTGCTCGCCGACATGGGCCACCTCCTGGTCGCCAACGCTACGGCGGCCACCCTCACGCTACGGCGGCGGGCGGCCGCGCCGCGCCGCCTCGCCGCAGTGGGCGCCGACCCGCTCCGCCAAGGGGCGATCCCACCCCCCCGTGCGGGCCCGAGGGGTGACGAGCGAGAGGCGGTCAAGGCCGGCGGCGCACCAGGCGTGCGAGCTGGCCGACGAGAAGGGGGAGGGCCGCTGCGGTGGCGATCGCGATGCCCTCGCGCAGCGTCGGCGGCGCGGTGCCGAAGGGCCGCGCCAGGACCGGCACGTAGACGACTGCCAGCTGCAGCGCCAGGCCGGCGGCGACCGCTCCCCACAGCCACCCGTTCCTCAGCCGCCGGCCGGCCCGCGGCGCCTTGCCGCCAGCGTTCCAGACGTGGAGCAGCTGCGCCACCGAGAGCGTGACGAGGACCGCGGTGCGCGTGTCGATGGGCGGCGCGCTGCTCGCCAGCATCCATCCGAAGAGGCCGAGCGTGGCGGCGGCGAGCACCACGCTGGAGAGCACGATGCGCCCCAGCATGCCCGGGGACAGCAGCTGCCCCCCGGATGGGCGCGGAGGCCGCCGCATGACGTCGGGCTC
This sequence comes from Thermoanaerobaculia bacterium, assembly GCA_963837455.1. GTDB lineage: Bacteria > Acidobacteriota > Thermoanaerobaculia > Multivoradales > JAIOJS01 > DASYQD01. Next base: position 282,985 of record CAWINM010000006.1, read on the forward strand.
CGCCGGCTCCATCGCCAGCCCCAGCGCCGGGAACACGTCGGTGACCAGGTTGAGCCAGAGGATCTGCAGCGGCGTCATCGGCATCGGCAGACCGGCGAGGACGGCGCCGCCCACCACCGCGACCTCGGCGAGGTTGCAGGAGAAGAGATAGAAGAGCACCTTCTCGACGTTGTCGCGGATGACCCTGCCCTCTGCCACCGCCGCGGCGACGCTCTGCAGGCGGTCGTCGGCGAGCACCAGCCCCGCGGTCTCCTTGGCGACGTCGGTGCCGCGCAGACCCATGGCCAGGCCGATGTCGGCGCGCCGCAGGGCCGGGCCGTCGTTGATGCCGTCGCCGAGCATGGCGACGATCTCGCCGCGCCGCTGCAGGGCCTCGACGACGCGCAGCTTGGCGGCCGGCTCGAGGCGGCTGAGGACCGTCACTCGCCCCAGACGCTCGCGCAGCGCCTCGTCCGCGAGGGTGGTGAGCTGCCGCCCCTCGAGCACCTCGTCGCCCGCGCGCAGGATGCCCAGCCGGCGCGCCACCACCGACGCCGTCAGCGTCTGGTCGCCGGTCAGCATGACGACGCGGATGCCGGCGCCGCGCAGCTCGGCGAGGGTGTCCTCGACGCCGGTGACGGCGGGGTCCTCCATGCCCACCATTCCCAGCCACACGAGCTCGTGCAGGGCCGGCTCGCCGGGGATCTCGCCGCCGGAGAGCTGGCGGCGTGCCAGTGCGAGCACCCGCAACCCCGCGCCGGCAAGCTCCGCGTTGGTGGCCCGGATCACGCTGCGCTGCGCCTCATCGAGCGGCCGCGGGCCCCCTGCGGCCAGCCATTCCGAGCAGCGATCGAGCAACCGGCCCGGCGCCCCCTTGACGCAGGCGTCGACGGCGTCGCCCCGCCGGTGGAAGGTGGCCATCAGCATCCGTTCGCTCTGGAACGGCACCTCCGCGACCTCGGGCGCGGACGCCAGCAGCGCCGCCGGCGACAATCCCGCTTGCCGCGCCGCCGCCAGCAACGCGATCTCGGTGGGATCCCCCTGCGGCGAGCCGCCGTGGTGGTCGACGCGGGCGCGGTTGGCGAGCGCCCCGACGGTGAGCAGGGCGAGCAGTCCGGGGACCTCGCCGGCCGACACCGGCCGCCCGTCGAGCCGAAAGCTCCCCGCACCGCCGTCGCCGGGGCCTATCACCTCGACCGTGCGGCCGGCGACGCTCACTCGCGCCACCGACATCCCGCCGGCGGTGAGCGTGCCCGTCTTGTCGGTGCACAGCACGGTCGTCGAGCCCAGCGTCTCGACCGCCGGCAGCCGGCGTACCAGGGCGTGGCGGCGTGCCATGCGGCGCATTCCCACCGCCAGCACGATGGTGGCCACCGCGGGCAGACTCTCCGGCACGGCGGCCACTGCCAGCGCCAGCGAGGTCTCCACCATCAGCGCCAGCGGCACGCCGCGAAGCAACCCGAGCACGGCCACCACCACCGCCACCACCAACGTCGCCAGCAGCAGGCTCCTCCCCAGGCGGTCGAGGCGCAGCTCGAGAGGCGTGGGGCCCTCGCGAGTGGCCTCGACGAGCTCACCGACACGCCCCACCTCGGTGCCACGACCCACCGCCGTGACCACTGCGAGCCCGCTACCCGCTCCCACCATGGTGCCCTTGAAGACCATCGACGAGCGCTCGGCGAGGGGGGCGTCGACGGCCACCGGCGCGAGGCTTTTGTCGACCGGAAAGGACTCCCCGGTGAGCGGCGCCTCGACGGCGCGCAGCTCGCTGGCGGCGAGCACGCGTGCGTCGGCGGCAATCGCCGTCCCGGCGGCGAGCAGCATGACGTCGCCGACCACCAGCTCGCTGGCGTCGATCGCGGAGTCGCGGCCGGCGCGGCGCACGGTCGCCGTCTGCGTCTGCAGGCGGCGCAGCGCGTCGAGGGCGCGATGCGCCCGCCACTCGGTGACGAAGCCGATGGCGACGTCGAGCAGCAGCACTGCGGCCACGGCCGCGCTCTCGATCGCGTCGCCCACCGCCAGCGACACGACGGCGGTGGCGGCGAGCAGAGCGGGCACCACGCCGCGCACCTGGCGGACGAGGAGCAGCCACGGCGACACCGGTCGCCCCGGCAGCAGCACGTTGGCGCCGTGCAGCGCGCGGCGGCGCACCACCTCCACCTCGTCCAGCCCGGCCGGCGAGCTGTCCAGCCGCGCCAGCGCCTCCTCGGACGCCAGCGCGTGCCAGGGCAGCCCCGCCGCTGCCACCTCCTCTATGGTGCGCTCGCGTTCTTGCACGGGGCGGTCTGGGAGAGCACCGCCTCCGCGATGGCGTCGCCGAAGGCGGCGGTCGGCGGCACCAGCAGGACGCTGCACGGCGCCTCGCGGACGACGGTCGCCGCGACGCTTCCGACTACCAGCCGCTCGAAGCCGCCGTGGCCGTGGGTGGACATCACGACGAGGTCGGCGCCCTCGGCACGGGCGGCACCGACGATCTCCTCGCGTGCCGGGCCGAGCACTACCCGGCTGTCGACGGCGAGCGGGGCCTCGGGGCGATGCGCGGCGACGAACGACTCCAGGCGCTCGCGCGCGAGCGCCGTCATCTCGTCGAGCGACCAGCGCCGGCGACGCATCTCGTGCGACAGCGGGTCGAGGTAGCCGATGGCGAAGAGCGCCACGACGCGCACCGGCTCCTCCCCTGCCAACCGCGACACCACGCCCAGGCCGCAGTGAAAGCCGCCGGCGGAGAGGTTGGAGAGGTCGACGGGGGCGATGACCAGGCGCGGCGGCAGGGCGAGGCTGCCGCGCACCACCAGCACCGGGACGCTGGCCTTGCGCACGATGCGCTCGGCGGTCGAGCCGAGCAGGGTTCCCCCCTGCCGCGCCGTCGCACCGACCACGATGAGAGCGGGCGCGCTCCGCCGCGCCTCGTCGTCCAGGACCCGATGGGCCGGGCCGGCGGCGACCTCGCTCGCGCACCGCACCGCCCCGGGCGCAGCCAGCCGCTCGACCTGCGCGGACAGGCGGGAGCGGGCGTCGGAGAGCGACTCGGGCGCAGCGCCGGACGCCCAGCCGTCGAGTGGGGGCTCGACCGCGTGCACCGCGCAGACGCTGGCGCCGGTGGCGCGCCCCACGGCGATCGCTGCCGCCAGCACCCCCTCATCACCGCCCGCGAGCGAGGCACCGGCGAGGATGCGCTCGATCGGCCGCGGCGCCAGCACCGTGAATCTAGCCAGATCGTCGGCTTCTGCCATGGCTGTCGTTCCCCCCTTGGCGTCGTCCGCACCGCTACCAGAGTACCGTCGCAACCGGGCGGCTGGCGCCGATCCAGCAGGTGGGGTGCGCTCCGCCCGGGTGGAGCGCCCGCGCTCGGCGCCGCTCGGCCATCGCCGCCGGCGCCCCGGCCGCTGTACCGCCTGCCGCACCCTCCTTCGCCCGGGTGGCCCCAGGCGCGGAACCCACGAGCGCCTCACGCTACAGTCTCCGGCGACAGACGCTGGGAGGTGCCGCATCGGCGAGCAGGAGACCCTACCCCGCGGACCCGGCCGTGCGGCGGGCGCCCCGAGAGGGCGAGCCGCGGGCCGCGCGGCCGCGGTGCGGGGCGCCTACTGGGCGCGTCCGCCGGCGGAGCTGCTGGTCGAGCTCGACAGCTCGCCGAGCGGCCTCGGCGCCGCCGATGCTGCCGCCCGCCTCGCCCGTTACGGGCGCAACGCCCTGCGCGCCCAGCCGGTGGCGGCACCCTTGGCGCTGCTGCTGCGCCAGCTCACCAATCCGCTGGTGCTCATCCTGGTCGTCGCGGCGGCGATCTCGGCCCTGGTCCAGGAGGTCGTCGACGCCACGGTCATCGTGCTCGTCGTGCTCGGCTCGGTCACCCTCACCTTCGTCCGCGAGTACCGTGCCGCGACCGCGCTCGAGCGGTTGCGCCAGCGTGTGAGCCTGCGCATCGACGCACTGCGCGACGGCATGCGCCTGGAGGTGCCCGCCGAGGAGGTGGTGCCGGGCGACGTGGTGCTGTTGGCTGCGGGCACCCTGGTACCCGCCGACGCGGTGCTGCTCGAGGCCACCGACCTCTTCCTCAACCAGGCGGTGCTCACCGGCGAGACCTTCCCCGCCGAGAAGCTGCCGGGGACCAGCCCCGCCGACGCCACCCTTGCCGAGCGACGCGGCGTCGTCTTCAACGGCACCAGCGTGCGCAGCGGCATGGGACGGGCGCTGGTGGTCGCCACCGGGGGTGCCACCGAGCTCGGCGCCATCGCCGGCCGCCTGGCCCAGCGCCCGCCGGAGACCGAGTTCGCGCGCGGCATCCGTCGCTTCGGCTACCTGCTCACCCGCATCATGGTGGTGCTGGTGCTGGTGGTCTTCGCCGCCAACGTCTTCGACCAGAAACCGGCCATCGACTCGCTGCTCTTCGCCATGGCGCTCGCCGTCGGCATGTCGCCCGAGCTGCTGCCGGCGATCATCGCCGTCAGCCTCTCGCGTGGCGCCAGCGACATGGCGGCGCGCGGCGTCATCGTGCGCCGCCTCGACGCCATCGAGAGCTTCGGCAGCATGGACGTGCTCTGCCTCGACAAGACCGGCACCCTCACCAGCGGCGTGGTGCGGCTGGAGGCGGCGGTGGACGCGGCGGGCGACGCCGATCCCCACGTCCTCCGCAACGCGTTCTGCAACGCGGCCCTCCAGGCCGGGCTGCCCAACCCGCTCGACGAGGCGCTCTGCGCCGCCGGGCGCGCCGGTGGTCTCGACGCCGCGGCGTTCGAGAAGCGGGGCGAGATCCCCTACGACTTCGTGCGCCGGCGGCTCTCGGTGGCGATCGCCGAGGGCGACGCCACCCGACTGCTCACCAAGGGCGCCTGCGAGCCGGTGCTGGAGGTGTGCACCAGGGTCGCCGCGCCCGACGCCGACACGCCCCTCGACCCCTCGCGGCGGGCAGCGCTCCTCGCTCGCTTCGCCGCCTGGAGCGAGCAAGGGCGGCGCGTCCTCGGCGTGGCGGGCCGCGTGCTCGAGCCGGGCGAGGAGGTCTCGCGGAGCGCCGAGCGCGAGATGACCTTCCGCGGCTTCCTGCTCTTCTCCGACCCGCCCAAGCCGGAGGTGGACGAGACCGTCGCGGCGCTCGCCGCCCGTGGCATCGAGCTCAAGATGCTCACCGGCGACAACCGGCGGCTGGCCGCCCACGTCGCCCGCCAGGTCGGCCTCGACCCCGCCGGCCTGCTCACCGGCGCCGAGCTGGCGCAGATGAGCGACGCGGCGCTGGCGCGCCGCATCGTCGGAACGCAAGTGGTGGCCGAGCTCGACCCCAACCAGAAGGAGCGCCTGCTGCGCGCGCTGCAGCGCGACGGCCACGTCGTCGGCTTCCTCGGCGACGGCATCAACGACGCGCCGTCGCTGCACGTCGCCGACGTCGGCATCTCCGTCGACCAGGCGGTCGACGTCGCCAAGGAGGCGGCCGACTTCGTGCTCCTCGAGCCCGACCTGCGGGTGCTGCTCGCCGGCGTCGAGGAGGGGCGCCGCACCTTCGCCAACACCATGAAGTACGTCTTCGTCACCTCGAGCGCCAACTTCGGCAACATGGTCAGCATGGCGATCGCCTCGCTCGGGCTGCCCTTCCTGCCCCTGCTCGCCAAGCAGATCCTGCTCAACAATTTCCTCTCCGACGTGCCGGCGGTGGCGATCTCCGGCGACGGCGTCGACCCCGAGCTGCTGGCGCGGCCGCGACGCTGGGACCTGCCGCTGGTGCGCGACTTCATGGTGGTCTTCGGCCTCGTCAGCTCCCTCTTCGACCTGCTGCTCTTCGCGCTGCTGCTGTGGCTGGTGCGGGCCAGTCCCGAGGTCTTCCGCACCAGCTGGTTCGTCGCCTCCCTGCTCACCGAGGTGGCGGTGTTGTTCGTGCTGCGCACGAGCCGTCCCTTCTACCGCAGCCGGCCGAACCTATTCCTGCTGGCGACCAGCGTGGCGATCGCCTTGCTGGCCGTGGTGCTTCCCTACCTGCCGTCGTTCGCGCGCCTCTTCGGCTTCGTGCCCCTCGCGCCGCGCCTCATGGCCATGCTGCTGCTGGTGACGCTCCTCTACGTCGCCGCCTCCGAGCTCACCAAGCGGCGGTTCTACAGGCGGCATCCGGCGTGAGCGCGCTACGAACGGAGCGCTTGACAGCCGCCGCCCGCCTGTGCCTAGACTGCGCGCCTGATGTCGATCGGCCGCCTCGCCACCGCCGCCGCCGTGATGTGCATGTGGCCCATGCCGTGCACGCCGTGCGGGCGTGAGCGCGATGCCTAGGCCGTAGACGCCGAGAGCCACCGAGCCACCCATAGACCCGCGACGGCGATAGCCGGAGCGGGTCCTTGTCGTTTCATGGCCCCTCCGCAGTCGTCGCACCGACGAAGGAGAGAGCCATGAGCCACGACCCTCAGCCCCGCCGCTTCGAGACCCTGCAGGTGCACGCCGGCCAGGACCCGGCTCCCGGCACCCACGCCCGCGCGGTGCCCATCTACCAGACCACCTCCTACACCTTCGACGACGCGGCGCATGGCGCGCGGCTGTTCGCCCTGCAGGAGCTGGGCAACATCTACACGCGGATCATGAACCCCACCACCGACGTCTTCGAGAAGCGCGTCGCCGCCCTCGAGGGCGGGGTGGCGGCGGTGGCCACCGCCAGCGGCCAGGCGGCGCAGTTCCTCGCCATCGCCACCCTGGCGCAGGCGGGGGACAACATCGTCTCCACGAGCCTGCTCTACGGCGGCACCTACAACCAGTTCAAGGTGTCGCTGCCGCGGCTGGGTATCGGCGTCAAGCTCGTCGAGGGGGACGACCTGGCGGCCCTCGGCGCCGCCATCGACGGGCGCACCAAGGCGCTCTACGTCGAGACCATCGGCAACCCGGGCTTCAACGTCCCCGACCTCGAGGCGTTGGCCGCCCTCGCTCATCGGCAGGGCATCCCGCTGGTGGTGGACAACACCTTCGGCGCCGCCGGTTTCCTGGCGCGCCCCATCGAGCACGGCGCCGACATGGTGGTCGCCTCGGCCACCAAGTGGATCGGCGGCCACGGCACCTCGATCGGCGGCGTGATCGTCGACGCCGGCAGCTTCGACTGGGGCAACGGCCGGTTCCCGGTCTTCACCGAGCCGGCACCCGGCTACCACGGGTTGAGCTTCTGGCAGGCCTTCGGGCCGGAGAGCCCCTTCGGCAACGTCGCCTTCGCCATCCGCGCCCGCGTCGAGGGGCTGCGCGATTTCGGGCCGGCGCTGTCGCCGTTCAACTCCTTCCTCTTCCTGCAGGGGCTCGAGACCCTCTCCTTGCGCGTGCAACGCCACGTCGACAACGCCCTCGAGCTCGCCCAGTGGCTCGAGACGCAGCCCGAGGTCGCCTGGGTCAACTACCTGGGCCTAGCCGCGCACCCCTATCACCAGCGGGCGCGCAAGTACCTGCGCCACGGCTTCGGCGGCGTGCTCTCCTTCGGCATCCGCGGCGGCGCCGCCGCCGGCGCCCGCTTCATCGACGGCGTCGAGCTGGCGAGCCACCTCGCCAACGTCGGCGACGCCAAGACGCTGGTCATCCACCCGGCGAGCACCACCCACCAGCAGCTGTCGCCGGCCGAGCAGAAGGCGGCGGGAGTGAGCGAGGACCTCGTCCGCGTCTCGGTGGGCATCGAGCACATCGACGACATCAAGGCCGACTTCGCGCAGGCCTTCGAGCGCGCCAGGGCGCGCCAGGTGGCATGAGCGCCACCGGCTTTACCGTGTCGACGGCGACGCGTCGCGTTGCCGTCGGCTCGTTCCCCCTCGAGTGCGGCGCCGTACTGCCGCAAGTCGAGATCGCGTACCGCACGTGGGGGCCCCGCGGCGCCCGCCGTCCGGCGAGCGCCGTGCTCGTCTGCCACGCGCTCACCGGCTCCGCCGACGTCGACGCCTGGTGGCCCCGGCTGTTGGGCGGCGGCCGCGCCCTCGACCCCGAGCGCGAGCTGGTGATCTGCAGCAACGTGCTCGGCGGCTGCTACGGCACCACCGGGCCGGCGAGCGTCGAGCCCCGCCGCGGCCGCCCCTGGGGCGCGGACTTCCCCCCCATCACGGTGCGCGACATGGTGCGGCTGCAGGCCTGGCTGCTCGACGAGCTGGAGGTCGAGCGGCTATCGCTGGTCGTCGGCGGCTCGCTCGGCGGCATGCAGGCGCTCGAGTGGGCGGCCACCTTCCCCGAGCGCGTCGAGGCGGTGGCGGCGATCGCCACCAGCGCTCGCCACTCGGCGTGGTGCATCGGTCTCTCGGAGGCACAGCGGCAGGCCATCCTCGGCGACCCCGACTGGCGCCGCGGGCACTACCCCGCCGAGCGCCCGCCGCGGCGAGGCCTGGCGGTGGCGCGCATGATCGCCATGTGCGGCTACCGCAGCTGGCAGAGCTTCGACCGTCGCTTCGGGCGCCAACGCGGGGAGGACGGCTACGCCGTCGAGAGCTACCTGCGGGCGCAGGGGGAGAAGCTCGCCGCCCGCTTCGACGCCGCCAGCTACGTGACGCTGACGCGCGCCATGGACGCCCACGACGTCGGCCGCGACCGCGGCGGCGTGGTGGCGGCGCTGTCGCGCTTCGCGGGCCGGGCGCTGGTGGTGGCGATCGACAGCGACGTGCTCTACCCGCCGCAGGAGCAGCAGGAGCTGGCGGCCGCGCTGCCCGGCGGCGAGCTCGCCTGGCTGCGATCGCCGCACGGTCACGACGCCTTCCTCATCGAGGCGGCGGCGGTCGACGCCCTGCTGCACGACTTCCGTGAGGCTGCCGGGAGGAGGAGGCGGGCGTGCGCGTCGTGAGGTCGAGCGCCGCCGAGCCGGCGGCGCGGGTGCTCGTCGCCGGCGCCAGCGGTCGCGTCGGCGGCGAGCTGCTGCGCCAGCTCGCCGCGCAACGTCACGCGCTCGCCACCGAGCTCGGCGGTCCGCTGGTGGTAGCGGCGGCGGCCGACCGCCGTGGCTTCATCTGCGACCACCGCGGCGTCGGCGCCGAGGCGCTCGCGAGGCCCGGCGGCGAACGGCGCGACGTCGCCGGCCTCCTCGCCTGGCTCGGCGGCGCGCCCCCGCGGCCCGCCATCTTCGTCGACTGCACGAGCGCCGCCGCCATCGCCGCGCGCTACGAGGACCTGCTCGAGCGCGGCATCGGGGTCGTCACCGCGAGCAAGCTGGCACCGGCGGGGCCGCTCGCCCGGCAGCGGCGGCTGCATGCCCTGGCCCGTGCCTGCGGTGCGCCCTACCGCTACGAGACGACGGTCGGCGCCGCGCTGCCGATCCTGGGTCCCCTGGCTGGGATGCGTCTTGCCGGCGACCGCCTGCGCGGGATCGCCGCGGTGCTCTCGGGCAGCCTCAGCTTCGTGCTGGCGCGCGTCATGTCCGGCGTGGCGTTCTCGGCGGCGGTGCGCGAGGCGATGGCGCTCGGCTACACCGAGCCGCACCCGGCCGACGACCTCGGCGCCGAGGACGTCGCCCGCAAGCTGGTCATCCTGCTTCGCGAGGCAGGAGTGGCGCTCGAGCGCGCGGCGGTGACCGTCGTGCCGCTCGTCGCCACCGCGCCGCGCACCGGCGAGCCCGTGGACGCCTTCCTCGAGCGGCTGGCGACGAGCGACACCACGTGGAGCTGGCGGGCGGTGGCGGCAGCCGCCACCCGCCGCGTGCTGGTGCCGGTGGCGCGCTGGGACGGCGCCGGTGCCCGCTTCGCCGTCGAGGAGGTGGAGGCGAGCTCGCCGCTGGCGCGATTGCAGCCCGGCGAGAACCTGGTGCAGGTGGAGAGCGACCGCTACCACGCCGCGCCGCTGCTCGTCGCCGGCCCGGGTGCGGGACCGGCGGTAACGGCCGCGGGGGTGCTGGCCGACCTGGTGCTGGCGGCGCATCAGCTCAGGGGTGGGGTGCGAGTACGCGAAGGGGAGCCGAGCGTTGCGGTGCCCGAGCGTGGCGACCCGCTGCGGATCGCTGGCGAGGGGCACGCCACGGCGCTCCGGCGGTGAACGGGTGCACGATCAAATCTTGCCAACACACTCGCAATGGGTAGACTTACGAGGATCACCCCCGTGAGGGGATCCTGTCGACATGTGGCGCTCGATCGCCGTCCTGCCCTGGCTGCTTCCGGCCGCGGCGCTTGCCGCGACGCCCCAGATGGTCGCCGACCTCGGGACCGCGCAGGAGCTCGAGACGGCCGCGGTCTTTCTGCCGTTCCCCATCGGCACCGTCACCGTCGCGGGGCGCACCTACTTCCAGCTCAACGACGGCGTCCACGGCTTCGAGCTGTGGGCCACCGACGGCGCCCCCGCCGGCACCGCGATGGTGGCCGACATCTGCCCCGGCGACTGCTCCGGGCTCACCCAGTTCCAACTGCTCGCCGAGCTCGACGCTCGCGTCTACCTGGTGGCCGACGACGGCCGCACCGGCAACGAGCTGTGGGTGAGCGACGGCACCGCGGGCGGCACGCACCAGGTGGCCGACCTGCGTCCCGAGCCGGACAGAGGATCGGACCCGGCCTGGCTGACCCCCCTCGGCAGCCGCCTCGTCTTCACCGCCCGCACCGCGGTCACCACCTGCTCGGTGCTGTCGCTGGAGGCCGGGGCGCTCGAGGTCCTGGCCGAGTTTCCCTGCGGGCTCGAGGAGACCGGTCCCGCCGACTTCACGGTGCTCGGCGACAGCGTCCTCTTCACCGCCTCGACGCCCGCAAACGGCCGCGAGCTGTGGGTCACGGACGGCACGCCCGCCGGCACGTCGCTTCTCGAGGACATCAGGCCCGGCCCGGCGAGCGGCCTCGCCTCAGGGAGCCAGTTCTACTACCCGGCATTCTTCCCGGCAGCCACGCGGGCCTTCTTCGCCGCCGACGACGGCGTCCACGGCCAGGAGCTGTGGGCCACCGACGGCACCCCCGCCGGCACCAGCCAGGTGCTCGATCTCGAGCCGGGTGCCGCCGGTTCCGATCCTGCCGACTTTTCTGCCCTCGGCGGCGACCTTCTCTTCGTCGCTCAGACCGCCGCCGCCGGCCGGGAGGTGTGGCGGTGGCCGCTCTCCGGAGCCACTCCTCCCCAGGCGCTGGAGATCACACCTGGCACCGCCGGCTCGGGACCGACCTTCCTTGGCGCCACCTCCGCAGGGGCCTTCTTTGCGGGCTACACCTCCGCGGCAGGCGAGGAGCTCTACCTCACCGACGGCACCGCCATGCACCTGGTCCTCTCCGGCCAGGCGAGCTCGCTGATCGGGGCCAGCCGCGCCACCAGCTTCGTCGAGGCCGACCGCCTTCTGTTCATCGGGTACGACGCCGCCCACGGGATCGAGCTGTGGAGCAGCGACGGCAGCAGCGCCGGCACGGCATTGGTCCGCGACGCCAACCCCGGAACGGCGAACTTCTTCCGCGACGTGTCCTGGCCTCAACCGTACCCTGGCACGCTTGCCGACGGCCGCCACCTGCTGCTCGGCAGCGACGCCACTCATGGCCGCGAGCCCTGGGTCACCGACGGTCTCGGTGGCCACCTCTCACTCCTCGTCGACGCCGATCGGCAGAGCTCGATCGAGTCCTGCTTCCCGCAGCAGTGCTCGGAGGTGGTCCCTGACGGCTCCCGTCTCGCCATCCGGGCCGTCGACTGGTCGACTGGCGGCGACGGTGCGCTCGGCTGGGTCGACGCCTCGGGAGGCGCGCAGCTCGTCCGGCCGGCAAGTCTCACGGGACGCTGGACTCTGCGGTGGCCAGCGTATGGCCTGGACCAAGCGGCCTGGGTGGACGGCAAGCTGCTCTTCCCGGCGAGCACGGACGCGAGCCCGGAAGAGACATGGATCAGCGACGGGACCGGTGTTGGAACGCGGCCGCTGAGCCAGCTGGTCCCTGCCCTGCCGCGGGACGTGCCTGTCGGCATCGTGCCACGGTTCGGCAGGGCCTACATCGCGCTCCAACGCTACTCCGCGAGCACCACGACCTACGCGCTATGGAGCACCGACGGCACGGCAGCTGGCAGCTCCGAGGTCGGCCCGTTCGGGCTAGCCGTTCTGGACCACGCCGTCCCGGTGTCCAGCTTCCTGCTGCTCTCCCACGGCAACGATACGGTCACCCTCTGGCAGCTCGACGGCGCCACGGTGCCGCCACGGGCCCTCACCGATCTCCCCGACCTCGAGTGGTCGGTGGTGGCGGAGATCCCTGCAGAGGTGCCGCACGAGCGCGTCCTGCTGCTCACCGAGACACCCCCGTACTGGCCGTGGCGGGACGACAAGCGCCTGTGGAGCTGGAGCGAGTCGGCGGGGCTCACGCGACTCTCGAGCGCGCTCGTCGTTCCCTACACCCTCGCCGATTTCCGCGCCGCCCAGGCTCCCCTGGTGGCGCTGCTCGGCGACCGCGTCGTCTTCGTCGCCAGCGACGCCGCCCACGGCGTCGAGCCGTGGGTCACCGACGGCACACCGGCCGGCACCCACCTGCTCGCCGACGTGCAGCCGGGCCCGCTCGGCTCCGACCCGCGCTGGTTCGCCGTGGACGGGTCGACCGCCTTCTTCTCCGCGTATGAGCCGACAGCGGGGCGCGAGATCTGGCGCACCGACGGTGCCGCTACCAAGCTTGCGCTCGACGCGCTGCCCGGGCGCGCATCCTCCGACCCGAGCTTCCTGACCCTGGTGGACGGCGAGCTGTACTTCGTCGCCAACTCCCCCGCGGAGGGAGTCGAGCTGCGCGCCTGGGATCCCCGGCAGCCGCTCACGCCGCCGGTGGTCACCGACCTCGCGCCTGGCGCGGAATCCTCGTCACCGGGCCACCTCGTCCACGGTGCGGGGCAGCTCTACTTCCTCGCCAACGACGGCAGCCATGGGTTCGAGCTGTGGAGGCTGCAGGCAGGGTCGTCGCTCTTCTCCGACGAGCTCGAGGGCGGCACTCTCTCGGCGTGGTCGTCCGCGGTCGGCGGGCCCTGAGCCCCGTTGGTCAGCCCTTCTGAACGGCGCGCGCGCACGTCAGGCGGGGCCATCGCGCCCGCCACCACGCGCGAGCATGGCGCTCCCGATCTCGCGCCCAGGTCCACGATCCTCGGCCACCTCACCCGGCTGCGCACCGGCGTCGATCGCTGGAGCTGGCTCGCCCTGGCGCTGATCCTGGCGGGGATGGGGCTGCGGCTCGCCGCCGCCTTTCCGCCCCACAAGTACCCCGCCGACGCCGACGTCCTGCTCACCGGGCTGTGCGCCGAGCGGGTGCTGCGCGGGGACCCGCCGGTGTTCTTCTCCAGCGTGCGGATCGGCTCGCTCGAGTGCCTCATGGCGGCGCCGATGGTGGCGGCGCTCGGACCCACCCGACTCCCGCTCGCGCTCGCCTCGCTGCTCCTCGCCCTCGCCGCGCTGGTGGTGGGCCATCGAATGGCCTGCACGCTGTTCGACCGCCGCCTCGCCTGCCTCGTCCTGCTCTTCCTCGCCCTGCCCCCGCCCGCGATGCTGTTCTGGACCTCGATGCTCAACGGCTACCCGATGGTTCTCCTGCTGTGCCTGTCGACACTCTGGCTGGCGGCGCGCATCGACCGCGACGGCGTCACCGCAGTCGGTAGCGGTCTGCTGGGGCTGGCGGTGGGGCTCGGCTTCTGGCACTCCTTCCTCACTCTCGCCGCCAGCCTCCCGGCCCTCGCCTGGCTGGGCTGGCGACGCGGCGCGCAAGTGCTGCGGAATCCTCGCGCCGTGGCGGCTGGGGGACTCCTCTTCCTCGCCGGCGCCGCTCCCTGGGTGGCCTTCAACCTGCGCTGGGACCTCGCTTCGCTGCGCTACAACTTCGCCGGCCTGCCGGTGGGGGGCGGCGGGGCGGCGCTCGACAACGCGCGCTACCTGCTCACCGACCTGCTGCCCGAGCTCGCCGCGTCGGCAGATCCCACACGCAAGAGCAGCCAGGCGCTGCTGGCGACGGGGCTGCGCCCGCTGGCGCTGGCGATCGCCGGCGTCGCCGCGGCTGCTTTCCTCGTTCTCCCGGCGTTCGCCTGGCGCCGCCGCGAGCTGCGGCGGCTGCTGCCGGGCTGGGTGCTGCTCGCCGGCGTCGTCGGCTGCACGACGGGGCTCTACGTCTTCTCGGCGGCCGGGCAGCTGCGCGGGCTGATGGTGCGCTACGTGCTCCCGCTCTGGCCGGTGCTGGCAGTGGCGCTCGCCTTCCTGCTCGCCGCCCTCACCGCCGCCGGCGGCCGCGGACGCATCCCGGCTGTTGCCGTGGCCTCGTCGCTGCTGCTGTTCGACTTCGCCGTCTACCAGCTGCCATGGACGCCGCAGCGGCAAGGGCTGGTGGCGCTCGCGGTGGCCGACCAGCGCCTGCTCGAGCAGCTCGCCGCGCGGCACGTGGACATGGTGCTGGGGAGCTACTGGATGGTCTACCCGCTGGCCTACCTCTCCGGCGGGACGGTGCGCGGGGTGCCCTGCGAGCTGCAGGCGGATCCCTACTCCCAGCGGCAGGCGGCGCAGCGGCAGGTGCCCAGGCGGTGGGCACTGGTGTCGGGGTGGTGGACTCGCGGCGAGCTCGAGCAGTGGGCCGCCGCCGCGGGCCTGGAGGGGCGCGTGGAGTCGGTGGCCGATCGTTACGCGCTGCTCGTCCCCGACAACCTGCCGCCACACCCGGGAGTCGCGCTGCTCGACCGCACACTGGCCGCCTGCGTCGCCCATCCGGCTGCAGGGCCCTGAGCGGGCGCGCCAAGGGCCCACCGCGCCGCAGCCACTCGCTGTGCTCGGGCTTGGCGGAGGGCTTCCGGTCCTGCCCGAGAGCTGGGAGTGACCCGGAATCTCCCGCGTTCGCGCGTTAGGCGCAGGAATAGGAGATGAGGGCATGCCCAACCCGAGAACCGTCCTGACCGCCGCTGCGCTCGCCCTGGCCTCGACCCTTCTTCTGGGCGCTGAGCAGCCGCATGCCACTGGAAGCCCGGCCCTCGCCCCCGCAGAGGTCCGCGCCGACCGCTTGCTCGGCGCCGCCAGCAGGCCTGACGACCTCGCCCGACCCTCGACAGACAGCCGCAGGCTGGCCGAGTGGCTCGCCGCGGAGGAGGACGAGGGCCTCACCACCGCCGAGGCCGAGCGCGCGCCCGCGGCCAGCGGCTCCGTCGCCCCGGGAGTGGCGGCGGCCGTAACGGGCGCCGGCAGCGAGGAGCGCTCCAAGGGCAACGGCAGCCCCGCTCCCAAGCTCACGTTCAGCTCCCTCTATGGCAACGACCCGCAGGTGGCGGTGGGCAAGAACTTCATGGTCGTGACCTCTTACAGCCAGATCGCCGTCTACAACCGCAAGGGGAAGCTGCTGGCCGGCAGGAAGGGCCACCCCTACACCAACCCGTTCTATGCCGTCGACCTCTACCGTCCGATCTGGAACCCGGCCTCGAGCCACAACATCAACACCCGCCTCAACCTGCCGCCCAACATGCGCTGCGATCCGAGGCGCGACATCACCAACCCCGCCGACGACGCCGCCACCAAGTACTGCATCGACGAGTACTACGACACGCGGGTCGTCTACGACAGCTATCGCAAGCGGTTCTGGATCGTCTCCCTGGCCCGCAACGCCAACGCGCGCAACGTCGACGATCCCAACATCCTCATGGGACGCAGGTCCTTCTCGGTGCTGGCGGTGACCCGGACGGAGGATCCCCGCGACGGTTTCTACGAATTCTTCTGGGACGGCTCCGTGGACCAGGGGGCCTGCAACATGCCCAACGACCAGCCGTGCCCGGGCTCCGCCTTTCACCCCGGAGACGCCGGCGACTACCCGTCGATCGCCGTCACGGACAGGTACCTGGTGCGCACGCACAATGTGGCCAACGTGATCTCCGACACCAGCCGCTACGGCTTGGTCGGCGTCGCCCTCGCCGATCAGCTGGCCGCCGGCTCCTGCAACGGCTGTAGCTGGACCTTCTGGAACATCAAGGGCACCCACAACGACGTCATCACCGGCATCACGCCCGCCTCTCACCGCTCGGTGAGCCCGCTCGGCCTGACCTTCTTCGCCCACGACTACGGCGACGACCTCCTGGTCCTCGGCCTGGCGGGCGATCCCGACCACCCGAACGGACAGCCGGCGGGATTCATCCGCGCCACCGTGAAGCTCAATCGACCGTTCCACGGCGCGATCGACGCGCGCCTGCCCGGCACGCACGACACCATGCGCCTCAGCAACATCGGCAACTACGTCCTCGGCCTCGTCTATCAGGACGACAAGCTCTACGCGAGCTTCCAGGACTGCACCACCTTCTCCGACGGGCCCAGCTCGTGCAGCGACGGCGTGCGCGTGGTGCGCGTCGACGTCTCGAACTTCCTCCTGGTTTCCCTCACCGGCCTGCCCCGCACGCCGGCGAGCGGCTTCTACGACATCACCTTCGGCCTGCGCACCGCGGGGGATCCCTCGAACGCGGTGATCCAGTACGGGCTACCCGGGCTCATGGTGAACAAGAAGGGGCAGGTGGTCACCGTCTACGTGCGGGCTGGAAAGTCGCTCTACCCCGAGGTGCGCTACGCCGTCCTCTACCCAGGCGAGACTACGTTCCGCGCCAGCCAGCGTCTCCATAGCGGCGACTTCGCCGCCACCGGCAACCTCGACACCGCGGGTATCGCCCTCGACCCCGCCGACAACCTGACGATCTGGATGACCCACGGCTACGGCGATTCCGGGGGCGGCACCCACCGGCTCGTGGTGGGCAAGGTGAAGCCCTGACTCCGGTGCGGGTCGGTCGGGGCCGCGGCGACGACCACGGATCACGCGGTAGCGGCATCCCCAGGTACCGTGACGCCCCTCGCGGAACGTCGAGGCGAGCCGACCCGACTCAGTCACCCGCGAACGCGTCGACGACCGCATAGGAACCGGGAGGGGCGAACGCTCGGCGGTCGGGATCGACCGCGCTGGTTCATCCTATGCTTGTGCTGGCGCGACGCCGGCCAGGGCGAGGCGCGCCGTGTGGCGTGCCACCACGCGCTCCTCGTCGGTGGCGAGGACGCGCACCGTGCAGCGGCTGCCGCCGGCGCTGATCACCGCCTCGGCGCGCGAGTTGCGCTCGGCATCGAGCTCGATCCCCAGGTGGGCGAGCGTGGCGCAGATCTCGGCGCGCACCACCGCGGCGTGCTGGCCGATGCCGCCGGTGAAGACCAGGCCGTCGAGGCCGCCGAGCACGGCAGCGAGGGCGCCGATCCACTTGCGGGCGCTGTGGCAGAAGACGGCCACCGCCAGCTCGGCGCGGGGATCCTCGGCGCGGGCGGCGAGCAGCGCCTGCATGTCGCTGGTCGTCTCGGCGAGCGCGAGCAGCCCCGAGCGTCGATAGAGCAGGTCGCGGAGCGCCTCGGCGTCCATGCCACGCGTGCGGGCGAGGTGAATCACCACCCCCGGGTCGAGGTCGCCGGTCCGCGTTCCCATCACCAGCCCGCCGGCGGGGGTGAGCCCCATGGTGGTGTCGAGCGGGGCGCCGTCGCGCAGCGCCACCATGCTGGCGCCGTTGCCGAGGTGGGCGACGACCAGGCGTCCCGCCACCAGCGGCCCGAGCTGGCCGACGATCGATTCGTACGACAGACCGTGGAAGCCGTAGCGCCGCACCCCTTCGGCGTCGAGCGAGGTCGGCAGCGGCAGCCGGCGGGCCACCAGCGGCATGCCGGCGTGAAACGCGGTGTCGAAGCAGGCGACCTGCGGCACCCCTGGTGCGTGCCGGACCACCGCCTCGATGAGCGCCAGCTCGCCGGGCAGGTGGAGCGGCGCGAACGGCGTCGCCGCACGCAGCGAGCTCATGAGGTCGGCCTCGACGAGCGCCGGCTCGAGGTGGAGCGGGCCGCCGTGGACGATGCGGTGGCCCACGGCTGCCGGCTGCAGGCCGGCGCTGGCGAGCGCCCTCCACACCGGCGCCGCCGCGGACGAGAGCTCCGCCGCCGCGCAGCGCTCCTCGCGCGCCGGCTCGCCGTTGCCCCCATGCAGCCGTAACACCGCCGCCGGCGTGCCGATGCGCTCAACGCTGCCGCGCAGCAGGGGCTCGGGCTCACCGTCGGCGCAGTGGAAGGCCGCGAACTTGAGCGACGAGGAGCCGCCGTTGAGGGCGAGCAGGGTCCGCTGCACGGCGCTCATCCCGGCCAGCGCCACTCGCGGATCTCCGGCATGTCTTCGCCGTGCGCGGTGACGTAGGCGGCGTGCTCGGCGAGCTTGCCGTGCAGCAGCTCCACCAGCGGGGCCGCGCGTTCCTGCCAGGCCGGCAGACGGGCGAAAGCGTCGATGCAGAGCTGGAAGCGGTCCATGTTGTTGCGCACCACCATGTCGAAGGGGGTGGTGGTGGTCCCCTCCTCCTTGTAGCCGCGCACGTGGAGGTTGTCGTGGTTGTGGCGGCGATACGCCAGGCGGTGGATGAGCCAGGGGTAGCCGTGGTAGGCGAAGACGATCGGCCGGTCGCGGGTGAAGAGGGCGTCGAAGGCGTCGTCGCTGAGCCCGTGCGGATGCTCGGCCGGGGCTCGAGGGTCATCAGGTCCACCACGTTGACCACCCGCACGCGCAGCCCTGGCAGGTGCTCCCGCAGCAGCGCGGTAGCGGCGAGCACCTCGAGGGTGGGGACGTCGCCGGTGCAGGCGAGCACGAGGTCGGGGTCGCGGCCGCAGTCGGTGCTCGCCCACTCCCAGATGCCGGCGCCGGCGGCGCAGTGGCGCGCCGCAGCCTCGACGTCGAGCCACTGCGGCTCGGGCTGCTTGCCGGCGACGATGACGTTGACGTAGTGGCGGCTGCGCAGGCAGTGGTCGGCGACCGCCAGCAGCGTGTTGGCGTCGGGCGGCAGGTAGACGCGGACGACGCCCGCCTTCTTGTTGACGACGTGGTCGATGAATCCCGGGTCCTGGTGGCTGAAGCCGTTGTGGTCCTGGCGCCAGACGTGCGAGCTGAGCAGATAGTTGAGCGAGGCGACGGGCTTGCGCCAGGGGATACCGCGGCTGACCTTGAGCCACTTGGCGTGCTGGTTGAACATCGAGTCGACGATGTGGATGAACGCCTCGTAGCAGGCGAAGAAACCGTGCCGCCCGGTGAGCAGGTAGCCTTCGAGCCAACCTTCGCAGAGGTGCTCGCTGAGCACCTCCATGACGCGGCCGTCGGGGCCGACGTGGTCGTCGCCGGGAAAGACCTCCGCCACCGACTCCCGGTCGGTGACCTCGAAGACGGCGTCGAGACGGTTCGAGCTCGTCTCGTCCGGCCCCATTAACCGGAAGCGTGAGGGGTTGCGGCGCACGACGTCACGCAGGAACCTGCCCAGCACCCGCGTCGACTCCCCCTCCTCCGCCCCCGGACGGGTGACGCTCAAGGCGTAGTCGCGGAAGGGCGGCAGGTCGAGGTCCTCCAGCAGCAGGCCGCCATTGGCGTGCGGGTTCATCCCCATGCGCAGCTCCCCCTTCGGGGCCAGCGCGGCGAGCTCGGGGACGAAGCGCCCCTGCTCGTCGAACAGCTCCTCGGGGCGGTAGCTGCGCAGCCACTCCTCGAGGATCCGCAGGTGCTCCGGGTTGCCGCGCGGGTTCGCCACCGGCACCTGGTGGGCGCGGAAGGTGCCCTCGACCGGCTTGCCGTCGACCACCTTGGGCCCCGTCCACCCCTTGGGGGAGCGCAGCACGATCATCGGCCAGGTGGGGCGGGCACGGAACCCGTTGGCGCGCACCTCCGCCTGGATGGCGGCGATGCGGTCGACGACCTCGTCGAGCGTCGCCGCCATCAGGCGGTGCATCGCCTCCGGCTCGTGGCCGCTGACGAAGAGCGGCTCGTGCCCGTAGCCACGGAGGAGCGAACGCAGCTCGTCCTCGGGGATGCGAGCGAGCACGGTGGGCCCGGCGATCTTGTAGCCGTTGAGGTGGAGGATGGGCAGCACGGCGCCGTCGCACCCGGGGTGGAGGAACTTGTTCGAGTGCCAGCTGGCGGCGAGCGGGCCGGTCTCGGCCTCGCCGTCGCCGATCACGCAGCAGGCGAGCAGTCCCGGGTTGTCGAACACCGCGCCGTAGGCGTGCAGCAGCGAGTAGCCGAGCTCGCCCCCCTCGTGGATCGATCCCGGGGTCTCGGGCGCGGCGTGGCTGGGGATGCCACCCGGCCAGGAGAACTGGGTGACGAGCCGGCGCAGTCCCTCGACGCTGGCGTCGATCTGCGGGTAGAGCTCGCTGTAGGTCCCTTCGAGGTAGGTGTTCGCCACCAGCCCGGGCCCGCCGTGACCGGGCCCCGCGACGTAGAGCACGCTGAGGCCACGCTGGCGGATGACCCGGTTGAGGTGGACGTAGACGAAGTTGAGGCCGGGGGTGGTGCCCCAGTGCCCGAGCAGGCGCGGCTTGATGTGCTCGGGCCGCAAGGGCTCGCGCAGCAGCGGGTTGTCGTGCAGATAGATCTGGCCGACGGAGAGGTAGTTGGCGGCCCGCCAGTAGCGGTCGATGCGGCCCAGCTCGTCGGGTGGGAGTGCGGTGCTCATGGTGCTGATCTTCCCCTATCCGGCGGTGGCTCCGGGACGGTCGCGTCGAGGTCGACCGCCGGCGGGCGCGGGTGACCTGGGAGAGGGCGGTGCGCCGTCGATGGCTCGGTGATGGATGCAGCCTCGCTGCCAACGCCCGGTCGCGTCCGCCGCACCACAGCCGCGCGGCCGCCCCGGCGCGTCCCGGAAACCACCCGGGCGCGGGTACACCTCGAGATCGCCCGGCGCCTAGCGTGGGAATCGTAGGCGTGCCAGACCGGCGCGCCGCCCAGGGAGTTCCCCATGACCGCCCTCGACCGCCTCATCCCCAGCGCTCGCCTGCTCGAGATCGACCGCGTCGACCTCGCGGCGCCGCCGCCGCAGGTCCGGGAGCGCGTACGCCACGGCGACCTCGCCCAGTCGCCGCTCGAGCGCGCCCTCTTCGCCGTGCGCACCCTTGGCGCGTCGGACGCCTCGCTCCACGTCGACGACCTCGTGTCCACGCCCGAGCGACCCGGCTTCCAGCTTCTCGTCGACGCCTGCGAGCGCGGGCGCTGGTTCGTCGTCCACGGCGCCGCCGACGCGGCCACCCGCACCGCGGGTCGCCCCTGGGTGACGGTGTCCTGGCTGTTCCTCGTCGAGCCGCTCGGCCCGACGCGCTCGCGCCTGGTGAGCCGCTACCGCGTCGACTGCTCCGGCGACCTGCTCACCCGCCTGTCGTTCGGTCCGCTGCTCATCGAGCCCATTGGCTTCGCCATGGATCGGGGCATGCTACTCGGGGTCAAGGCGCGCGCCGAGCGCGAGGTGCGGGCGCTGCTGGCGCGGCCGGCGAGCGCGGGGACCTCGGCGGCGGCTCGCCCTCCCATCGGGTGTTGACCCCAGCGGCCGCGCCGGCTTTGATGGGCGCTCCCGCGAGCAGGCAGCGAACACCCGAGGAAGCACGATGACCGATCCCCTCTTCTGGCACCGCCTGCAGTTCGGCTTCACCGTCACCTACCACTACCTCTTCCCGCAGCTCACCATGGGGTTGGCGCTGCTGATCGTCGTGCTCAAGCTGATCGGCCGCCGCGGGGGCCCAGGCTGCAACGACGCCGCCCGCTTCTGGATTCGCATCTTCGGCCTCTCCTTCGCCATGGGGGTGGTGACCGGCGTGCCGATGGAGATGCAGTTCGGCACCAACTGGGCTCAGTTCTCGGCCAAGGCGGGGGGGGTGATCGGCCAGACGCTGGCGATGGAGGGGATCTTCGCCTTCTTCCTCGAGTCGAGCGTCCTGGCGTTGCTGATCTGGGGGGAGCGCCGCCTCGGCCAGACGCTGCACCTGCTGGCGGCGGTGGCCCTGTTTGCCGGCAGCTGGCTGTCGGGCTACTTCATCGTCGCCACCAACGCCTTCATGCAGCACCCGACCGGGCACGTCGTGGCCCCCGACGGAACCCTCGGGCTCGCCAACCTCACTGCCTTCGTCCTCAACCCCTGGGCGCTTGCCCAGTACGCCCACACCATGATGGGCGCGGTGGTGACCGGCGCCTTCGTGATGGCCGCGGTCGGCGCCTTCTGGACCCTGCGCGGCGAGCACCGCGAGGCCGCGCGCGTCTCGCTCGCCACCGGTGTCGTCGCCGGGCTCGTCGCCGCGCTGCTGGTGGCGATGCCGACGGGGCACCTCCAGGGCCGCCTCGTCGCCCGCCACCAGCCGGCGGCCCTCGCTGGCATGGAGGGCCGCTTCACCAGCGGCCCGCGGGCGCCCATGGTGGTGATCGGCCAGCCCAACGTGGCCGAGCGCAAGCTCGACAACCCGGTGCAGCTGCCGGCGCTGCTCTCCTACATCGCCTACGGCAACCTCTCCGCCGACGTGCGCGGCCTCGACGCCTTCCCTGCCGAGGACTGGCCCAGCAACATCGAGCTGCTCTACTACAGCTTCCACATCATGGTCGGCCTGGGGACGATCTTCATCGCCCTCATGGCCCTCGCCGCCGTACAGCTGCTACGGCGGCGGCTGGCCGCCCGCCGCTGGCTGCTGTGGATGCTCGCCCTCGCCTTCCCCTTCCCGTTCATCGCCAACACGGCGGGATGGACGACCGCCGAGCTGGGGCGGCAGCCATGGCTCGTCTATGGCCTCATGCGCACCGCCGCCGGCGGCTCACCTACCGTGCACGGCGGCTCGACGCTGTTCACCACGCTCGGCTTCGCGGGTCTCTACCTCGTGCTCGGCGTGCTGTTCCTCTTCCTGGTACAACGCGAGGTCGCGCACGGCCCGGGCACCCCCGGCGCGCCGGAGGCGATGCCCGAGGCATCGAGGTGACCGCCATGGAGACCCTCTGGTTCTGGATCGCCGCGGTGATGGTCGCGGGCTACGTGGTGCTCGACGGCTTCGACTTCGGCGCCGGCGCCCTCCTGCTGGCGGTCGCCAGGAGCGACGGCGAGCGCCGGCAGGTGCTGGCCGCCATCGGGCCCTTCTGGGACGGCAACGAGGTCTGGCTGCTGGCCGGTGGCGGGGTCCTCTTCCTCGCCTTCCCCAAGGTGCTCGCCGCCGGCCTCTCCGGCTTCTACATGGCGATCATGATCCTGCTCTGGGTCCTCATCCTGCGCGGCATCTCGATCGAGCTGCGCTCGCACCTCGCCGACCCCATGTGGCGCGGATTCTGGGACGCGACCCTCTTCCTCGCCTCCCTGCTCGCCCCCGTGCTGCTCGGCGCCGCTCTCGGCAACCTGCTGCGCGGCGTGCCGCTCGACGCCGACGGCTGGTTCGCGCTGCCGCTGTTCGAGTCCTTCTCCCCCAGCGGCGCCCTCGGCATCCTCGACTGGTACACGGTGCTCGCCGGCGTCTTCGCCCTCGTCGCACTGCTCCACCACGGCGCCCTCTTCCTGGCATGGAAGACCGACGCCGCGGTGCGCGCGCGAAGCCTCGCCTGGGCCGCTCGCCTCTTCCCGGCACTAGTGGTGGTGTGGGCTGCCGCCAGCCTGGCGACCGCACGCGTCGCGCCGGAGATCTTCGCCCACCTTGCCGCCCGGCCGCTCGCCGCGCTGCTCACCCTGCAGGCGGCGGTGGGGCTGGCCACCAGCTTCATGGCCCGCCGCAGCGGCCGCGACCTCACCGCGTTCCTCGGCTCCGCGGCCTTCCTGCTCGGCCTGCTGGCGGCGACCGCGGCCGCCGTCTTCCCGACGATGATCAAGTCGGCGCTCGACCCGGCGCGCTCGCTCACCGCCGTCACCTCGGCCACAGCCCCAGCCTCGCTGCGCAGCGGCCTCCTCTGGTGGCCGCTCGGCCTGGTGCTGGCGATCTGCTACCTGGCGGTCCTCTTCCGCCTCCACCGCGGCAAGGCACGCTCCGCCGCGGACGGCGAGGGGTACTGATACCGCACCCTTCCCGCGCCAAGACGACCACCGCGCAGCCTAAAGGCGGGCAGCTGACACGGCACCGACCAGCTCCCCGGCCCGCTGCCGGGTCGCGGTGAGCAGGCCGCGATCGCGGCGGAGCCGCTCTGCCAGCACCCGCTTCACGGCGAGCTCCTCCTCGCGCAGCCACCTGCCGAAGGAGCGCAGGCCGGCGACGCCCAGGCCGTGGCCTTTCCGCGAGACGGTAGATCCCATCAAAGGAGAAGAATGCCTACCTCGAGACGGTTCCTAACCGCTTTGAGCTCGTCTTCACTCCAGTCCACGGCTCTTGGCTCAACCTCGTCGAAGCGCTGCTCTCCAAGATGGCCCGCTCAGTGCACGCTGGTCTAGGGAGCCATGGCCGACCAGGCCTGGGGAGAACCGCTCTCGAAGCCATCGAAGAAGATCAGGTCCGTGGAGTCGTCGTCGAAGATCGTCCCGGTGGCGAGTGTCTTTACCCCGTACCACGCCCCTCCCCCTTGCACCGGCGTGAGCTCCACGTAGAACTGCTCGTTGGGTTCGATGGCGCTATCACCGAAGACCTGCACGCTGATCGGCAGGTCCGTCGTGCCCACCGGGAAGTAGAGCTGGCCGCCGTCGGCTATGTAGTCCTGCCCGGCGATGGCGGTGCCGTCCGCGGTCGCCCAGGCGAGGGTCACGTCATGGTCGGACGGCGTCAGGTGGATGAAGAAGTTCATCGCGTGCGCGCCGGCTGCGCCCTCGACGACGCTGCCGTCGCCGATGCTGACTGCCGGCTCGGATTCGCTGTAGTCGTAGATCTGGATGTCGGCGGCGGCGAGGCCGAGGGTCGCCCCGTTGGTCGGGTTGGCGAGGGCCATGTGCACGGTCTCCGGGCTGGGCTCGCTGGCCGGATCGAAGAGGATCGGCACGTGGACGACCTTGACCACCTCCCAGGGCCCGAAGGTCAGCGTCTGGTCCGAGTCGGTGTAGTCGGAGCCGGCCACGGCGGTGCCGTCAGAGGTGGTGAAGCTCACCGACACGCTGCCGGAGACTCCGAAGCCGCGAGTCACCACCACGTCGGCGAACGCCTGGCCCCCCTCGTAGACGATGGTCGAGCTCTGAAAGAACTGGATCTTGCCCGGATTCGGACCGCCCACCAGGGCGCAAGGGGAGAGCTCGGACGTGTTGCCCAGCCCGTCGGTCACGGTGGCGCTGACGAACGGGTCGGCCACCGCGACGCCGAGGCTCAGCGACAGGTTGCCGTCGCCGCTGTCGTCGGTCGTCACCTGTGTCGAGCCGAGGTAGGTCTTGCCTTCGCCGAAGCCGGTCGGGTCGCACGCTGGGCTGGAGAACAGCTCGACCCGGTACTGCGTGTTGGGCACGTTGCCGAGCACGCCCTCGACCTCGGTGGTGCCGCCGTTGACGATGGCGGAGGAGAGCAGCGGGTAGTTCTGCCCCTGGTTGGCACCGCCGTCCGCGTCTAGCCCGTCGTCGGGCTGCACGCCGAGCGGACCGATGTCGATCCCGAGCAGGACGTTCTCGAAGGTCGAGTTGCCGGAGACGTCGTCGCGCACGCCGCGGTCGATCCAGACGCCGATCAAGTTGTGCGCCAGCACGTTGCCCGCACCCGCCGCGGTGCCCCCGATCTCGTTGCCGCTCGCTCTCGACACGTAAACACCCATCAGGGTGTTGCCGAGCCCCGCGGCGAGCAGCTTGTTGGTGCCGATCCAGTTCCCCTGAATGCTGTTGCCAGTCGCGCCGGTGCCCATCAGGTCGATGCCTTCGTGGCTGAACCCGGCGATCACGTTGCCCGCGCCGGGTAGGCCGATCTGATTGTGGTCGGCGTCGACGATCTCGATGCCGCTGCCGGCGTCGGCGAGGTTGACGGTGCCGCTGGCGTCGAGGCCGATGACGTTGTCGAGGACCGCGTTGTCGTGGGCGCCGGTGCCCAGCCGGATGCCGCCCGTGTTGCCGGCGATGACGTTGCCGTCCGCAGCCGTCGCGCCACCGATCGTCAGGTCGTGGACGCCGTCGCCGCGGATTCCGTAGCCGCTGTTGCCGACCGCCACCGTACCGGTGGCGTCGAGGCCGATGAAGTTGCCGCGGATCGTGCAGCCTGTGGAGTGGGGCTCGACCACGATCCCGTCTTGGCTGTTCCCGGAGATCACATTGCGATGCGCGGCGTCCGTCCCGCCGATGGTGCAGCTGAGCGCAAGGACGTCGATGCCCACGGGCTGCGAGCCAATGGCCGCGCCGCCGGCACTATTGGTCCCGATCCAGTTGCCGTAAACCGCGGTACCGGCGGCGGACTGCCCGAGCTTGATGCCGAACCCGGGGTTGCCGGAGATGAGGTTGCGGCCGACGGCGGCGGTGCCACCGATCACCGCGGCCGTGTTGACCCAGATGCCGCCCCCGCTGTTGCCGAGCGCGCCGGTGCCGGCGATGTCGACACCGACGAGGTTGCCGGCGATCAGCCAGCCGGTGGAGAAGGGATCGGTGAAGATGCCGACGCCGGTGTTGCCGGAGATCAGGTTGCCGGGGGAGAACAGCCCCGAGGTGCCGCCGACCGTGACGTTGTCGGCGCCGTTGCCGTAGATGCCGCGGTCCCCGTTGGGGAGGGCCGCCGTTCCCGTGGCGTTGGTGCCTATGAGGTTGCCGCGGATGGTGGCGCCGCCCCCGGCGTTCCCCAGAAGGATGCCGCTCCCGCCGTTGCCGGAGATCAGGTTGCCGTCGAGGATCGAGGTGCCGATGTTCGCATTGGCGCCCGCGATCGAGATGCCATCGAAAACGTTCCCGGCAGCGGTCACACCATCGAGCGCGACCCCCACGTAGCAGTGGGTCACCGCGACACCGCTCGCCGTCATCTGGATGCCCTCGCCGTCGAACCCGGTGATCGCCAGGTAGGAGAGCGAGGAGCCGTCGGCGCCGATTCCGAAAGAGATTCCGGAAACACCGGGGCCGCCAGCGGCGGAGCCATCGATCCGGACGCCGGGCTTTCCGGCTAGGGCCTCGCCAGAGGCATCGATCGTCGTGGCATGGCCCACCGCCGGCAACCCGCTCTGCAGAGCGATGGTGAACGGGCCGCTGCCGGGAATGTTGAACGTGATGGTGTGAGGCGGGCTGGAGTCGCTGTCAGCGGCGGCGATGGCGGCACGGAGCGAGCCGGCCCCGCTGTCGTTGGTGTTGGTGACAGTGAACGTGGTAGCGATGGCTGGCGGCGCCAGCGAGGTGGCAGCAAGGCAGCCGGCGAAGGTGAGGGTGTGCGATAGCTTCACGACGTTCTCCTCGAAGGGGTCGGGGGTTGCGCGGGGCACTCATAGAACGGTGCGCACGACGCCTCCAACAGGGGCCACGGGGGCACGGGCGGCGCTGCGATGGCGCCGGGAGCGGCGGTGCGCTCCGCGCACGGGCCGTGGATCAGGGGCGCTTCGGGCTCGCCGCCGCCAGCCGCCGCGCCCGCTCGAGCGCCGCGCGCGTCTCGGCGATCTCCGCGCGGCCCGGCGCCAAACCCTTTTGGCGCAGGGACAGCGCGCGCTCGAGCAACGGCACCGCCTGCGCTGCGTCGCCGGCCTCGAGCGCGAGCAGACCGAGCTCGTGGAGCGGCCAGGAGACCCAGTACTGCTGCGGGCCCACCGAGGCCTCGAACGCTGCCAGCGAGCGCTCGAGGCGGATGCGGGCCGCATCCCGGCGCCCCCTGCCCTTCTCGATCCGCCCCAGGGCGTAGAGGTTCCAGGCGATGTCGCTGCTCGCCGGCCCTTGGCGGGCGACGTTGTGGGCGAGCACGGTCTCGTAGACGGCAGCCGCCTCGTCGAACCGGCCACTCGCCTCGAGCACGTCGCCGATGCCCTCGAGCGGGCGCTCGCTGCCGAGCTGGGCCTCCTCGACGATCTTCTGCGCGCGGCGATAGAAGCCGAGCGCCGCCTCGAGATCGCCACGCTTGGCGGCGAGGAAGCCGAGCGAGACGAGGGCGTCGACGAGCCCCGGCGACTGCGGTCCGTCGAGCCGCTCGGCGAGTGCCAACCCTTGCCGGAATTGCTGCTCGGCGCCCGCGAAGTCGCTCGTCGAGCGCAGGACCACGCCGAGGGTTAGCGCCGCGTCGACCTGCTGCCGCAGTCGATCGTCGCGTCCCGCGATCTGCGCCAGCACGGCGCGCAGCTCGCGCGCCGCCTCGTCGTAGCGTCCCTGACGGCGGAGCAGACCGCCGAGCTTGATCTGGCTGTCGAGCAGATCGGCGTCGGTGGGGCCTTCGGGCGCGAGGATCGTCATCTCGCGGCGCAGGGCGCGCTCGGCGTCGGCGTAGCGTCCCTGGTGGAACAGGCTCCCGGACAGCGTCCCCATGGCCGCGGCGAGCAGCCGGCCGTCGCCCGGCTGGGCGCTGGCGATGAGCGAGATCGCTTGGCGCGAGGCTGCCTCGGCGCGCAGGTCGTCGTTACCCATCAACCGCGCCCGCGCCTCGGCCACCAGCAGACGCCCGGTGGCAACTGGCTCGGTGCCGCCGCTCTGCGCTTGGGCGGCGCGGGCCGCTGCGACGTGCCGCAGCGCCTCGGTCGGGCGCAGGAGGCCGAGGTAGGCCTCGGCGATGGCGGTCTCCAGCCGGACGCGCACTGCCTGCTCCTCGGCGAGCTCCCGCGCGACACGCTGCCCGCCGCGATCGAGGATCTCGCGCGCCGTCGGCTCGTGCGCGCCACTGGTCGAGGGGTTGGCTTCGGCGAAGAGGCCGACGACGAACCCGCTCACGCGCTCCGCCTCGCGGCGGGCCTCGTCCGCGCGCGCCGCCTCGTGCCGTGCCACGTCGCGCTCGGCGGCGAGGCGCATGCCGAAACCGACGGCGGAGGCGAGGGCCAACAGCAGGCCGGCGGCGCCCGCGGCGAAGGCCACGCGGTGGCGGCGCACCAGCTTGCCGAAGCGATAGCGGACGCTGTCGGGGCGCGCCGAGACCGGGCGTCCGTCGAGGAAGCGGTCGATGTCGTCGGCGAGGGCCGCGGCCGATGGGTAGCGCCGCGCCGGGTCGCGGTGCAGCGCCTTGGCGACGATGGTGTCGAGGTCGCCGCCGAGCCGCGGCACGAAGGCGCGGATCGCCGCGTCGTCCACCTCGTGCGCGACCTGCGACGGGCGGGTGAAGGTCTCTGACTCCACGCCGCGGGCGAGCTCGTGCAGCGTGCGACCCTGCCGTGGAAAGGGCGGTTTGCCCGCCAGCAGCTCGTAGAGGAGGGCGCCGAGCGAGAAGACGTCGGTCGCCGTCGTCACCGCCTCGCCGAGGATCTGCTCCGGCGCGGCGTAGCTCGGCGTCAGCGGCCCGCCTTGGAGCCCCGTCTCGGTGCTCGCGCGCCCCTCCGCCTCCCCCGCCTCCGCGCTCACCTCGGAGAGGATCTTGGCGATCCCGAAGTCGAGCAGCTTGGGGCGGCCATCGGCGGTGACGAGCAGGTTCGAGGGCTTGAGGTCGCGGTGGACGATCAGCCGGCGATGCGCTGCGTCGACGGCAGAGGCGGTCTCGCGCAGCAACCGCAGCCGGGTCTCGAGGCCGGCGCCGGTGCGCCGGCACCAGGCGGTGATGGGCTCCCCCTCCACTAGCTCGAGGACGATGTAGGGCGCGCCTTCGGCGGTGCGCCCGCCGTCGAGCAGACGGGCGATGCCGGGGTGCTCGAGCCCCGCGAGGATCTGTCGCTCGCGGCGGAAGCGCTCGAGGAATCCGCTCGCCGCGACGTCGCCGCGGATGCGCTTGATCGCCACCCGCTGCTCGAACTCGCCATCGGCACGCTCGGCCAGGAAGACCTCCCCCATGCCACCGCTGCCCAGCGGGCCGAGGATCCGATAGGGGCCGATCCGCTCCTCGTCGAGCGCCGGCAGCGCCGCCCCCAGCGCTTCGGTGACGAGATTCGGCGCGCGTGCGAGCAACGGCGCCGACGGCAGCGCGGTGGCCACCTCGTCGGCTCGCAGGAGCTTCTGCAGGAAGGCGACCAAGGTCGGGTTCCCGTCGCTCAGCGCCGCGAGCCGCTCACGCCTGGCGGCAGGAGCGAGCTCGACCAGCTCGTCGAACAGCGCGTCCCAGCCGCGAGGCGGCGGCGCCCCCTGCTGCGGTGCGCTCACTCGCCGCTCCGGCTCTCACCGGAAGCGGCATCGCCCTCGGTCAGCTGGACCTGCAGGAAGGCCCGTGCCCGTCGCCAGTCGCGCTTGAGCGAACGCTCGCTGCGCTCGAGCATCGGCGCCAGCTCCTCGAGCTCGAGGCCGGCGAAGAACCGCAGCTCCACCAGCCGGGCGAGCTCGGGGCTCGCCACCTCGAGCGCGGCCAGCGCGCGATCGAGCGCGAGCACCTCGAGCAGCACGCCGGACTCCGGATCGGCAATCGCCTCGCTGGCGCCTGCGAGCTCGACCACCACCGCGTCGCCGCCCCGGCGTAGCGCCTTGCGGCGCCGCGCGAAGTCGATGATCACGTGCCGCATCACCCGCGCGGCGAGATTGAAGAAGTGGCGGCGATCGGCGGCGGCAGCGCCGTGCGGGCCCACCAATCGCAGGTAGGCCTCGTGCACCAGCGCGGTGGTGTCGAGCGTGCCTCCGGCGCGCCCGTGCGCACCCAGCTGGGCGCGCGCCAGGCGCTTGAGCTCCGCATAGACGCGCTCGTAGATCGAGCCGGCAGCCGCCGCGTCGCCGGCCCGGGCAGCGGCCAGCACCCGCGTCACGTCTCCCGGCATGGAGTCTTCGCCGGCCGAACGCCCGCCGTTCACGACTCGTCCTTCACCTGTGGCACGGCTCCAGAACCTGGTAGACGAGAAGCTATCACCGTGCGTTCCGCGGCATCCGGGGTGCTGCTCGAGAGGGTGGCCTGCGCTCGACGAAGCGCCTATCGCTCCTTGCCGCGCCGTCTCCGGAGCTCGCGCCATTGCCTGGCGCTCACCGATCCGCTCGAGAACGCGCGCCAGCACCGTGGACAGCTGCGCTGGACCTGCAGGTGAGGGGGCAGCACGAAGGGCTCGACTTTCGAGCCTCGTTCCTCGTTCCCGTCAAGACCGACCGCTCTGCTGCCTGAGGCCGGGTATCCCTCGGGATGACTGGGCACCCGGCGCCGTGCCGGCACCCGAGCGCGCGCCTGTGGTACCGTGCCGCGCCATGGCAAATTCCAAGGTCTACTTCGACATGGAAGCCGACGGGTCTCCCCTCGGACGGATCGTCATGGAGCTCGCCACCGACGTGGTGCCCAAGACGGCCGAGAACTTCCGCGCCCTGTGCACCGGCGAGAAGGGCTTCGGCTACAAGGGCAGCGCCTTTCACCGCGTCATTCCCCAGTTCATGTGCCAGGGCGGTGACTTCACCCGCGGCAACGGCACCGGCGGCAAGTCGATCTACGGCGAGAAGTTCGCGGACGAGAACTTCCAGCTCCGGCACGACACGCCCGGCGTGTTGTCGATGGCCAACGCTGGCCCCAACACCAACGGCTCGCAGTTCTTCCTCACCACGGTGCAGACCGCCTGGCTCGACGGCAAGCACGTGGTCTTTGGCAAGGCGACGGAAGGCATGGACGTGGTGATGGCGATCGAGACGCTGGGCAGCTCCAGTGGACAGACGCGCAAGAAGATCGTCATCGCCGACTGCGGCCAGCTGCCGTAGGCCGGTCACGACTGGGCCATGGCGCGGGACGCGAGCGTATCGGCCTGCACTACCGGCACCGGGTCGCGCAGCGACCGCGCGCTTCCGTCGAGCCTTGGTCAGGCGGGAGTATCGATGACCACGTCGTCGCCGACCGCGATGCGGCCCGGCTCCACGGTCGAGCCGTAGACGCCGAGACATCCTTGGCGATCCTGGGCGATCGCTCGCAGGATTGCCGGATGGCGCTCGCTGGTCACCGGGTCGATGGTGACGATCGCGCAGCGACCGTCGCGCTTGTCGACGCGCATGCGCATGCCGCCGACGCGCAGCACGCAGCCCACCCAGGCGTCCTCGGGGAACGCCGCCTCACTCGCGGCCGCCACCAGGATGTTCGGTCGAAAGCGCTCGACGACGAGCTCGGCGCCGACCTCGACGCCGAGGCGGGCGATCGTCTGGGTGGTGATGAGGGAGAGCGGAAAGGTGTCGAAGACGCCGCGGTCCTGCTTGATGACGCGCACGCCAGCGCCGAGCTCGGCGGCGAGCGCCGGGTCCGCCACGTCGAAGGTGGCGCCCGTCGGAGTACGGACGGCCACCGTTGACGTGTCGGGCCGATCCCCCTCGAGCAGCGACGGGCGATAGTGGCTCAGGTCCGCTCGCTCGCGAAGCGTGAGCCAGGGGAACCCGCTGCGCACCATCCCGCCGCGAAGGAATGCCCAGCGGCGATCGCCGGTCAAGCCGTGCCAGGAGACATCGGCCGAGGCCAGCGCCTCGCCCCGCATGGACTTGACCGCATAGCGCCACAATCCCACCACCCGGCCGATCAGCGCACCGCTGCGAGAGCTGCTCGTAGGGCCACCTCGGGTAAGGCGCCCTTGCCGTTCTGAGCCAGCCCCGAGCGTGGCGGAGTCGATCCGCTGCAGCGCCTCTCGCGGGTGGCTTTGCGCTGCCGGCGGCAGCGCTACGGACACAGTGGTGGTGAGCAAACCAGCAAACGACTCCGGCGTCAAGCTCGGGTCTGGGTCCTCGGGTCTGGGTCCGGAGAGGGTCGCTCCCCGCCGGGGTTGGCGCCCAACCCCGATCCGTGAGCCGTGCTGCACAGATGCCCGGAACCAAGGAGCCCTAAAGGCGGGCAGCTGCCACGGCACCGACCAGCTCCCCGGCCCGCTGCCGGGTGGCCGCGAGCAGGCCGCGATCGCGGCGGAGCCGCTCTGCCAGCACCCGCTTCACGGCGAGCTCCTCCTCGCGCACCCACCTGCCGAAGGAGCGCAGCCCGGCGACGCGCAGGCCGTGGCGTGCCGCGAGATGGTAGATCTCCTTCACCCGCGCCGTCTCGAGCTCGCGGCCGAGGGTGAAGCACTCGAAGCGTCCATCGAGGGCCAGCAGCACGGTCTCCGCGAGGCACGCATAGGCGACCCCGGGCGGCAGCCCGATGTCGTAGCCGAGGTCGGCCTCGCCGGGCAGCAGCACCTCGCCGCTCTCGATCACCAGCACGTCGGGGCGCACCGCCGCGTCTTCCTCGGTGATGTCGCAGGGGCGCGCCACGTCGCAGACCACGGCGCCGGGCTTGCACAGCGCGAGGTCGAGGACGCGGTCGCCGTGGGCGGAGGTGGCGGTGACCACCAGGTCGCAGTCGCCCACCAGCTCGTCGCTGTCGGTGGCGACCTCGACACGGGTGCCTGGCGTCTCCTCGGCGATGATGGCGGCGAGCCGCTGCAGCCGCTCGGGCTCGATCGACACCAGCACGACGTCGCGAATGGCCTGCGCCAGCAGGCGCGAGCAGACAGCGCCGATGGCACCGGTGGCGCCGATCACCATGGCACGCCCGCGGGCGAGGTCTTCCCTGCCCATCGACCGCGCCGCCATCTTCGCCGCCTCGAGCAGCGCCGCCACCGTCAGGCTGTTGCCGGTGGTGACCGGGATCGGGGACTCGCGCGCCACGGTGACCCCGGCGTCGCCGACGATGTGGGTGAAGGCGCCGAGGCCGAGGATGCGGGCGCCGTCGCGGGCCGCCTGTCGCGCCACCGCCAACAACTGGTCGTAGGTGTGTCGCGGCGGCAAGCGGAGCATGACGCCGGGTGTCGCGCCGATGCTGAACAGCTCTCCTTCCACCCGCTGCCCGGTGGCCGCCGAGCGCACACCGGTGATGCGCGACAGGTGCAGCGGCGGCAGGCGGGCGACCAGCCCTTCGACCCAGCGATCGGGCAGCAGCCCCGCCGTCCTGCCGAGCAGCGGATGCCGCCGGATGTCGGCCACCGAGAGCGGGTGGATGACGAACGCGAAGCGATTGACCTGGTCTTGCATGACAGCCACCCTTCCGGAAGCTCCGGGGCCCCGGGGGACCCTTTGCCTCCCAGCGTCCCGCACCGGGGGGCGACGCGCCACGCACGGCGAGATGGCTGTCGGCGCGCAGGCGGGGGGGCCGGTCTCCCTGCCCTCGGGCACGGCCGGCACCCGTGGGCGATCGGTTCCTCCACCTTGGACGAGGATGGCGGCCTGCAGTCGCTGAGCGGTGCCGGGCGCTCGTGCTGAGCGGCGACTGGCGAGGCGTCTGACCGGGCCATCGCTGACCTCCCGACAAGGGCAGCCCTGCCCTTCCGGAGAAGCCGCCCACCAAGGCGGCAGAGATTGCTACGCTAGGCTCGGTGTAGCCAGACGCCTGGACCCAGCCAGACCGCGAACAGGGGGCTCCGTCATGAACATCCGCATCCTGACCCTGACCGTGCTCGCCACGGCCACCATCGGGGCGACCGCCGCGATTGCCGGCGACGCCCGCGCCACCGGCGACTGCCTCGACGTCGCCTGCGCCGTCGCCACCCTGGTGCCGACGGGCCCGTCGACGATCGAGGGGGGCTCGACAGCCGAGCCGAAGTACGGCACCTGGGGTATCGACCTCTCCGGCCGTGACCTGGCGGTGAAGCCGGGCGACGACTTCTACCGCTATGCCAATGGCACCTGGGACGAGCACACCGAGATCCCGGCGGATCGCACCCGCTTCGGCAACTTCGACCTCCTGTCGATCCTTTCCGAGAACCGCACGCGGGCGATCATCGAGGCGGCGGCCGCCGGCAAGTCGTCCGATCCGGACGGCGCCAAGATCGGTGCCGCCTACACCGCCTTCATGAACGAGGCGGAGGTGGAGGCGCGCGACGGCAAACCGCTCGCCGCCGACCTCGACGCGGTGCGCGCGACCAAGGACCGCGCGGCCCTGGCGGCGCTCATGGGCACCGCGCCGCGCACCTTCCAGAACGGCATCTTCGGCAGCTTCATCAACGCCGACGCCAAGGACCCCGACCGCTACGCCGTCTATCTCGGCACTGGCGGCCTCGGCCTCCCCGACCGCGACTACTACCTGGAGCCGTCGCTGGCAGAGAAGAAGGCCAAGTACCAGGCCTACGTCGCCACCATGCTCGGGCAGGTCGACTGGCCCGACGCCGAGGCCGCGGCCAAGGCGGTGGTCGACTACGAGACCCGGATCGCCGAGGCGAGCTGGACCCGCGCCGAGCGCCGCGACCGCGACAAGACCTACAACCCGATGAGCCTCGCCGAGCTCGCGGCCGCAGCCCCGCAGTTCGCGTGGAAGCGCTTCATGGCCCAGGCCGGGCTCACCGGCGTCGACCGCTTCATCGTCACCACCAACACCGCGGTGCCGAAGATCGCCAAGATCTTCGACGAGACGCCGCTGCCGACGCTCCAGGCGTGGGCCGCCTTCCACGTCGTCGACTCGGCGGCGCCCTACCTGTCCCAGCGCTTCGTCGACGCCCACTTCGCCTTCCACAACCACGAGCTCGCCGGCCAGCCCGAGATCCAGCCGCGCTGGAAGCGCGGCGTCGCCTTCGTCAACCGGGCGATCGGCGAGTCCGTCGGCCGCCTCTACGTCGCCCAGTACTTCCCGCCCGAGTCGAAGGCCAAGATGGAGGCACTGGTCGCCGACCTCGAGACAGCCCTCGGCGGCCGCATCCGACGGCCTCACCTGGATGAGCGCGGCGACCAAGGCCAAGGCGCTGGAGAAGCTCTCCAAGTTCGACGTGAAGATCGGCTACCCGGACAAGTGGCGCGACTACGGCAGCTCCAGGTCACCGCCGACGACCTTTACGGCAACGCCGAGCGCGCCAGCGCCTACCAGTGGGACTACCGCCGTCGCCCGCCTCAACGGGCCGGTCGACAAGCTCGAGTGGGGCATGACGCCGCAGACGGTGAACGCCTACTACAACGCCGACCAACAACGAGATCGTCTTCCCCGCCGCCATCCTGCAGCCGCCGTTCTTCGATCCCGACGCCGACCCGGCGGTCAACTACGGCGGCATCGGCGGCGTGATCGGCCACGAGATCAGCCACGGCTTCGACGACCAGGGCCGCAAGTCCGACGGCAACGGCGTGCTGCGCGACTGGTGGACCGCCGAGGACGCGGCGAAGTTCAAGGCCCAGGCCGACCGGCTCGGCGCCCAGTACTCGGCCTTCGAGCCGGTGCCAGGCGTGCACATCAAGGGCGAGCCTGACGATGGGCGAGAACATCGCCGACCTCGGCGGCCTGCTGCGTGGCGCTCGACGCCTACCACGCCTCGCTCGAAGGGCAAGCCGGCCCCGGTGATCGACGGCCTCACCGGCGACCAGCGGTTCTTCCTCGGCTGGGCGCAGGTGTGGCGGCAGAAGGTGCGCCCCGATGCCGCCATCCAGCAGACCAAGAGCGATCCCCACTCGGCCGCTCCCTTCCGCGTCATCGGCCCGATGCGCAACAACGACGGCTGGTACTCCGCCTTCGACGTGACAGCAGGGGCGACCTACTACCTCGAGCCCGACCAGCGCGTCCGCATCTGGTGAGGATCGACCCACGGCGAGGGCTGGCGCCGGTCAGCCCTCGTCCGCCGCGGCGAAGCCGGCGCCCAGGCGCAGCGAATTGCCCACGACGAGCAGGCTCGACGCCGCCATCAGGCTGACGGCGATCACCGGCCGCAGCAGGCCGGCGGCGGCGACGGCGACCCCCACCACGTTGTAGCCGAAGGCCCAGACGAGGTTGGCGCGGGTGATCCGGCGCGCCGCGCGCGCGAGGTCGAGCAACCAGGGCAGCACGCCGAGGCCGGTGCCGGCGGTGACCACCTCGGCGCTGGTGCGCGCCAGCTCGGTGCCGGAACCGAGGGCGATGCCCACCGTCGCCCCGGCGAGCACGGGCGCGTCGTTGAGCCCGTCGCCGACCATGGCGACGGCGCCGTGGGCAGCGAGCAGGCGCTCCATGGCGGCGAGCTTGCCCGCCGGCGACAGCGCCGCCTCCCAGTGGGTGACGCCGAGGCTCGTCGCCAGGGGCTCGACGGCGCCCGGCCGGTCGCCGCTGAGGATCGCCAGCGCCAGACCTCGCCGGCGCAGGCCCGCCAGCACCGCGGCCGCCTCCGGCTTGGTCTCGTCGCGGAACGCCGCCACGCCCTGCACCCGGCTCGACTCTCCGTAGTAGACGACGCTCGCGCCCCCCGCCTCGAAGGCGGCGGCATGGGTGGCGAGGCGCGGCGGCATCTCCCAGGCGAGCTCCCGGAACAG
Organism: Thermoanaerobaculia bacterium; assembly: GCA_963837455.1. GTDB lineage: Bacteria > Acidobacteriota > Thermoanaerobaculia > Multivoradales > JAIOJS01 > DASYQD01. The sequence goes on from CAWINM010000006.1 coordinate 319,720, forward strand.
CTCGGCGCTGCCCAGCGCCGGCGGAGCTGTGCCTTCGCCCACCAGTCCCAGCCCGCGGCGGGTGGCCACAGCCGCCAGGGGAGCGCCGCCGAGCCCGCGCTCCCCCGCCGCCAGGGCCAGGGCGCGCGACAGCGGGTGCTGCCCGGCGCCGGCCAGCCGCGCGGCGCGGTGCAGCACGTCCGCTTCGGCCTCGCTCTCGACCACCAGGCCGGTGAGCGCGGGTGCGCCGCGCGTGAGGCTGCCCGTCTTGTCGAACGCCATGCAACGCACGGCGGCAAGCGCCTCGAGCGCCGCCAGCGAGCGCACCACCACCCCGCGCCGGGCCGCCGCGCCGACGCCGAGGAACGAGGCGAGGTAGGCGGCGGGGCCGAGGGCACAGGGGCAGGCGACCACCAGCGTCGCCAGCGCCGCCGACAGCGCCTGCCAAGCCGTCCCGCGCTGGCTCCAGTAGAGGCCGCTGGCGAGAGCGACGAGCAGCGTCGCCGGCAGGAAGACGGCGGCAACGCGATCGGTGAGAGTCTGCAGCCGCGAGCGCCGCGCGAGCGCTTCCCCCACGGCGCGGCCGATCTGCGCCCAGTGGGTGGCGGCGCCGGAAGCGGTGGTGCGCACCAGCAGCTGGCCGTCGCCGTTGGTGGTCCCTGCCAGCACCGCCTCGCCGGGGCCCTTGGCCACCGGCCGAGCCTCGCCGGTGACCAGCGACTCGTCGGCTGTCGAGCGCCCCTCGACGACCATGCCGTCGACGGCGAGGCGCTCGCAGGCGCCCACGCGCACCAGGTTCCCGGCCGTCACCTCGGCGGCCGGGCGGACCACCTCGACCCCATCGACGACGACCCGGGCCCGAGCGCGCTCGGCCTCGAGCAACGGCGCCAGGTCACGGCCGGCCCGCGCCCGCGCCGCCGCCTCCAGGTAGCGGCCGACGGTGAACAGCAGCGGCAGCATGGTCGCGGTGTCGAAGTAGACGCGGTCCTCGCCGCGCAGCAGCGAGGTCACCGAGAAGAGGTACGCCGCGGCGGTGCCAACGGCGATCATCGCCTCGCTGGTGAGCCTCCACTGGGTGCCGGCCCGCCAGGCGTCGCGCAGCAGGGGCAGCCCGAGCAGCAGCACCGCTGGTGTGGCGAGAAAGCCGAGCAGCAGCTCGATGCCCCGCCGCAGCCCGGCCTCCTCGGGGCCGACGGAGCCGCTGTAGAGCAGCAGCGAGAGCATCATCACGTTCATGCCCAGGAAGGCGCCCACGCCGATGCGGAGCAGCAGCAGGGTGGCCTCCGCCTCCTCGCCGCGCTCGCCGTGCACGCGGCAGGCGAGGTAGCAGCCGAGGCAGCAGAACTCGCGCTCGCGACCGCCGACCCGGGCTCGCAGGGCGGCGCTGCCGACGGGAACCAGGCAGTGACCGCAGAGTCGCGGCTCGCCGCCGCTCACGGTGCGCTCATCGCGTGGGCCCCGGCGTGCGCGGCGGCAGCCATGCCCAGCGTGGGGAACAGACCGCGCCCGACCGTGATCGCGGCGAAGAGCAGCAGCACGCCGCCGGCCGCCCGCACGCCGACCGTGCGCCAGCGCGGCGCCAGGCTCACCCCCGCCAGCCCCACCAGCAGCATGGCGGGGAAGGTCCCGAGCCCGAAGGCGGCCATCGTCCGCAGGCCTCCGACGATGCTGCCGGTGGCGACCGCCTGCGCCACGAAGGCGTACACCAGGGGGCACGGCAGGAAGCCGTTGAAGACGCCGAACGCGAGCGGCGCCGCCGCCCCCGGAGTGGTCAGCAACCCGCGCACGCCGCGCAGCAGCGGCGCGCCGGCAACGGCGAGCGACAGCGGCAGGCGGTAGCCGAGCAGCTGCAGCGCCATCACCGACATCAAGGCGCCCGAGGCCAGAGCCAGCGCTCGCTGCGCGGTCGCCAGCGGGCCGCTGGCGACCGCGAAGTGGCCCAACGTGCCGGCCATCACGCCAAGGAAGCAGTAGCTGACCACCCGGCCGCTGTTATAGGTGAGCTGGCGGCCGATCGTCCGCCAGCGCGCCGTGCGGCTCGGCGCCAGCGAGAGCGCGAAGACGCTGCACATGCCGAAGCAGTGAAAGCTGCCGGCGGCACCGGCAAGGGCGATCCACCCGAGTCCGAGCAAGGTGCCGCTCCACCTCCGACGGCCGGGCCGCCGTCGCTCAGCGCGTCATTTCTTGAGCCACAGCCGCGCCACCCAGATGTAGAACAGCAGCGTGCCGGCGAGGAACAGGACCAAGGCGATCCACTCCTGGATTCTCATCGGCCGCCTAGGTGGGCAACACCGTGCCGACGGCGTTCCACAGGGCCTCGAAGGCCAGGAACGCGAGGTTGATCCAGGCGAGATAGAAGAGGACCTTTGTCCAGCGGCTGGGTGCCATCGATCTCCTCCTGCCGTTGCTAGTAGGCCAAACCGGGACCGAGCCCGCCCCAGTAGGTGAACACGTAGTAAAGCGACCAGAGCAGCAGGGCGAGGTAGATCACCAGCAGCCAGCGGTTGACGATGCCGTGGCGCACCTTGATCTCGCCGCCGGCGTACTCCTCGATCGCATCCGGCCCCGACGCTTCGGCGCTGCCGGCGTGCGGCGCATGCTCAGGCTCGCTCATGGTGGCCTCCTGCCTCGGTGCCGAGCTCCCTCGCGAGCATGTCGTACTTGACCTGCTCGATGTCGCGGAACAGGCCGGCGAGCGTGCCCCAGATGAAGAAGCAGACGCCCGCCAGGCTCATGCAGAGGGCGACGAGGAACTGAATGAACGTGAGCTGTTCCATCACCGGTCTCCTGGATGGCTCAACGGTGTGGGGTTGCCGTGCCGGCGCTCGGCGCGTGGCGCGGCCCGAGCACGGGCAGCATCTGGATGCCGTGGTACTCCGCCCAGGCCTGCCGCGGCCACTCTCCGGGCAGCAGCTGGATGGCGGTGTCGGAGGTCGCTGCCTGCTGCGCGGTGTCGTCGATCCGGCGCTGCTGGGCCTCCGGAATCGCCAGCGGCTCGCCCGACAGCGGGTCCTTGAAGGCGGAGAGCGAGACGATGAAGTAGGCCAGCGCCCAGCGGTCGTCGTCGTTCGGCAGCGTGGTGACGAAGGATGGCATCGGCGTGCCGTTGAGCCCGGTGGTGATGGTGCGGTAGACGTCCTTCACCGACGGCCCCGACTTGAAGAGACCGGTGGTGAGGTTGGCCGGCACGATGGTGAATCCCCAGTCGTCGCGCAGGCCGACGGCGGACTCCCCGTTCCCCTTGCCCTCATTGCCGTGGCACTGAGCGCACTGCAGCTCCTGCCACAGCCGCTTGCCGTTGGCCACCAGCTCAGGGGTCGGCGGCGGCGGGTTGCCGACGTACACCGGCGGCTCGGGCTGCTCCTCGGTGAAGAAGGCGTAGGGCTTTTGCGGGTCGCTGCGGTCGACGGCGAGGACGTACTTGACGTACTGGATCACCGCCAGCCGGTCCTTGTCGGGGAGATTGTGCCAGGTGGGCATGGGCGTGCCGCGAACGCCGTCGGTGACCGTGCGCAGGAGGTCACCATCGGTGGGCAGCGATCCGGACGGCGTGCTGCGGAACTTGAAGGTGCCGGTGGTGAAGTTGCGCGGCCGCACGGAGAAGAACGTGGCCGCCGTGCCGTTGCCGTCCCCCTTGTCGCCGTGGCAGCCGACGCACCGTCGGGTGAAGACCTCCTTGCCGTAGTCGATGGCCTCCTGCGAGCGCGGCATCTCGACGTTGGAGGCCGGCAGCAGCTGCGGCTCGAAGAGGTCGCGCCACTTGCCGCGGTTCATTCCCAGCTTCTGGATGTAGGCGACAACGGCCCGCAGCTCTTCGGTGCCGCGCACCAGCGTCACCTGCTTGCCGGTGAACTCCTTGTTCGGCGTCAGCACCACCGGGTACTTGCCCGGCTCGCGCACGAACACCAGCCCGTCGGGGCTCGGCGTCAGCTCGATCACCTCGCTGCTCGCGAAGTCGAAGAAGTGGCGCGACGTGGCGTTCTGCTCGAGGGTGGTGCGCCCCTCGCTGTCGGCGACGATGGCGACCGGGCCGCTGGGGCCGTCGAACAGCCAGGGGAAGCGCGGCATGATCGACTCCGGGACGAGCTGGCGCGGATCGTAGTGGTGCGCCACGTGCCAGTCGTCGGCGTACTTGAGACCCACCCGCGTGAGGTCGGGACCGATGCGGCGCGTCGAGAACAGGTGCGGCTGGTCGAAGGCGTACTCGCCGGCCTGCGACACCGGGCCCCAGCGCCGCGTCTCGCCGGTCACCGGCCGCACGTACTGCGAGTGGCAGTACCAGCACCCCTCGCGGATGTAGATGCGGCGTCCCTCGGCCTGCAGCGGCGTGTAGTCGGTGGCGTCGGCCATCACCCACTTGAGCTCGCCGAGGTGGGTGCGCACGACGCGGGTGACGGTCTTGCGCCGCGATTCCGGCATCAGCGCCGGCAGCACTCCCTGGATGAACACCGCGAGCGAGATGAACAGCACACCGGCGACCAGGAAGACCGTGCGTGCGTATCTCATGAGACCGCCTCCGGGAGCGCAGCCGCAGGATGCGCCGGCGCGGCCTCGCCCGCCAGCGACGTCTTCATGAAGTTGACCACCAGGAGCGTCATGCCGATGTCCATCGAGATACCGGTGAAGGTGCGGATCAGCCAGTAGGGCTTGATCGCCACCATCGAGTCGAGCCACTCGGTGCCGTGCATCAACATCATGCCCTGGGTCAGCCCCTCGGCGGTGAGCACCAGGCCCATCGCCGAAATGCCGACGGTGATCAACCAGAACGACCAGGTGCCGAGCGTCGGCCAATGGAGGGGGCGGTCGTGGATGCGGGGCCAGACGTAGACGGTGCCGGCGAGCGCCCACACCACGAAGGTGCCGAAGATGGTGAGGTGCGAGTGCGAGATGACGAAGTCGGTGAAGTGCGTCGACTTCTGCACCGAGCGCAGGGCCTCCAGCGAGCCCTGCAGGCAGCCGATCAGGTACATGATCGAGCCGATGATCAGGAACTTCGCGGTGAGGTTGGAGCTGAAGGTGTTCCAGCGCCCGATCATGGTGCCGAAGAAGTTCTGCAGCACCGTCCACACCGGAATGATCAGCAGCATCGAGGAGACGATCGCCAGCGTCTCGGCCCAGTCGGCGATGGGGCTGAACAGGTAGTGGTGGATGCCGACGAAGGGATAGAAGAAGGCCAGCGACCAGAAGCCGATCATCGACAGCTTGTGGCTGTAGATGGGGTTCTTCACGCTGATCGGCAGGAAGTAGTAGATGAGCACGTAGCCGGCAGGCGTGATCCACAGGCCGACGATGTAGTGGATGTAGAGGCCGTGCAGGGCGGCGTTGTTGATGCCCGGTATGGTGTAGGGAATGATGAAGTTGCCGAGGATCCAGTTGAGGTCGGTCCACACGAAGGCGGCGATCAGGTACCAGAGGCTGGTGTAGATCTTCTCCTCGCGCCGCCGCGCGATGGTGATGAAGAACTGCCAGGTGATCGCCAGCAGGGCGGCGAAGATGAGGATGTCGATGAGGAGGGGGAACTCCCCCGCCTCGAGCCCCTGGTTGTAGCCCAGCGCCAGGGAGACGAAACCCGCGGCCAGGCTCAGGTTCCAGATCCACACCAGGTGGTGGCCGAGCCGCTCGCCCCATACCCGCACGCCGGTCAGGCGCGGCACGATGTAGTAGCAGAGCCCGATGAACAGGGTCGAGAAGACGCCGAAGATCACGCCGTTGACGTGGATCGGGCGCAGGCGCCCGAAGGTCCAGTAGCGGCTGTTGCCGAGGAACGTCGGGTAGGTGAACTTGGTGGAGACGATGACGCCGATGGTGGGCGCGAACATCACCCAGAAGAGGCCCCAGGCGAGCCACTTGCGGATAAGGCTCTTGTCGATCAGCTGGTCGAGGTCGGCGGCGGCGATTGCTTCCTGGCTCATGGCAGGAACCAGCGCTACTTCTTCGGGAAGGTGAAGTCGAGCGTGGCGCCGCCGCCGGCGGCGACGGTGACGCTCGCCGTCTGCTCGCCGAGGTTCTCGTGCCAGACGTGGGCCGTGTAGGTGCCGGGCGGGACGTCGCCGATCGTGAAGGCGCCGTCCCTGTCGGTGACCGCGAAGTAGGGGTTGTCGAGCACGTCGACGTAGCCGCTCATCCAGCCGTGCACGTCGCAGTTGACCTTCAGGAGGCCGGCGCGTGCGAGCACCCGTTTGTCCTTGACCGGGTGGTACATGGCCTCACCCTCGTGGAACGAGAGGCCGTCGTTGAGCAGCGTGCGGCTGCCGATGCGAATGTGGGTGTTGTGGATCACCGCATCCTTGTTCTCGAGCACGAAGGTCTCGCCGGCCGCAGCAGCCAGCACGTGGGGATGAAAGGCACATCCCTGGTTGGCGAGCGCGTACTCGTCGGCGGGGGCCTTGCCGGCGGGCACGTTCTCGAGCGACACCACCGCCCACTCGACGCCGTGCGTCTTGGCGTCGACGATGGTGGCGTTGGGGTCGGGGACCGTCTTGCCGCAGACGTCGGGGTTCTTAGTGGCGGGAATCGATGCCACCGCCGGCGGCGTCCCTTCGAAGTGCACGTGACCGCTGATCGTTCCACCGTTGGCGGGTGGCGCGACCTGGTAGGCGAGCGCACTGCTGGCGAGAACACCGCCGAGACCGCAGAGGGCGAGCACGACCGAAGCGCGAGGACGACTCATCAATGAACACCTCCCCATCGTTCGCAGGGCGCGACGCCAAGAAGATCGTACGGTCTCTCATCGTAACTCCGGATGCAGGAAAAAAATCAAGTGCCCTCTTGACAAGTCGACCGACTTGGGTGAACAGTCGGTGCAACTGGTCGGGGGGGAGAGGCATGCCGGCATCAGCGGCGGCCATGACGGAGACCTCGGAATGCTTGGCGCGCGAGCGAGCGCCGCGCAGGCCGAGCCCCTCCGCACTCCCCGACGGGATCCGCGAGCTCGCTGCCGCGCGCCTACGTGAGGTGCGCGGCGACGACGTCTGGCGCGCGCGCGGCCAGCGGGTCGTCCGTTTCGAACGGGCTCGCAAGCTCTGCAATGCGGGAGGTGAACGATGAGGACTCGCGCCGGGCTTCTCGTGTCCATCGCTCTCGGCGGCTTGGTGATGCTCGCGGCGACACCCGCGCATGCATTCCCGGCCTTCGCGCGGAGGACGGGGCTGCGCTGCACGGGGTGCCACGAGCAGTGGCCGGTGTTCAACGACACCGGGCGGGCGTTCCGCGACAACGGCTACCAGATGCGCCTGGGGAAGGACCATCCGACCGAGAACCCCTTCTCCTACTGGCCGGTGGCGGTGCGCATCACGCCGAACTACCAGTTCGTCTCCGCTCACGGCCAGGAGACCGACCAGGGGAAGAAGACCATCGACACCGGCGGCATCGCCGACGGCGCCATGGATCTGCTCATCGGCGGCAACCTCAACGACAACGTCTCCTACCTGGTGGTGCCGACCGGCTTCGCGTCGGACGGCGCCGTCAGCCTGGAGTCCTTCTGGGTGTACTTCACGCGCGTCTTCGGGTCCGACTGGTTCAACGTCCGCCTCGGCAAGCACGAGGTCGACCTCACGGTCTCGGCCCATCGCTCGGTGAACCTCACCAGCCCGTTCCTCATCTACAGCTACCACCCGGCGGTCGATGCCGACGCGGCCGGCGCCTTCGGCCTCGACACCAACCAGCGGGGCATCGAGGTGCTCGGCCACGACGAAGGCTCGTTGACGCGCTACAGCGTGTCGCTGTTCAACGCCAACGACTCGCTGGGCAGCAAGGGCGCCTGGGACTCGCCGGGCTACTACGCCCACTTCCAGAAGTTCTGGCAGCTCGACTCGGCCGCGGTCTCGGAGGTCGAGGTGGGTGGCTTCACCTCTGCCGCGCGCTACCCCACCAGCGCACTGACCCTCGATGGCGAGCCGATCGCCGGCTCGGGCAAGGACCTCAAGGAGACGCAGCGCTACGGCCTCGAGGCCTCAGCCCTCTTCGGTCGCGAGGAGTCGCCGCTCCACCTCACCGCGGCCTGGGCGCACGGCACCGACGACAAGGGTCTCTACGGGGAGGGCGCCCGCGACGGCACCTGGAGCGGCGGCTTCCTGGAGGCCATCTGGGTGCCGCCCACGGAGGGGCTGCACTGGGGAGTCTTCGGCCGCTACGACTTCATCCGCAACTCGCAGCAACCGCTGGCGGACACCCCGAAGAGCCTCGACGACCAGAACCAGTGGACGATCGGCTTCAAGTACACGATGGCCTTCTTCAACCGCGACGAGTACGCGCTGCACGTCGAGTACTCGACCAACACCGAGAAGAAGGCGGCGTTCGACGGTTCCGACCTGAAAGTGGACACGGCGTTCGTTGGCGTCGACTTCGCGTTCTAGCGGACCCGAAAGCAAGGGAGGACTACCATGTCAACAGCCCGATTCGGGGCCATCGCCATCGCGGCCGGCGTCGCCGTCAGCGCGGTTCTGGCGGCGGAGAACGCCGGCGATCCACGGCACGGCAAGCTGGTCTACGAGCGCTATTGCGTCTCCTGCCACGGCGACCTGGGCAACGGCGCCGGCGAGTTCGCGCAGTGGATCCAGCCCAAGCCGCGCGACTACCGGCAGGGGACCTTCAAGTGGCGCTCGACGCCCTCCGGCTCGCTGCCCACCGTCGACGACCTCGAGAAGACCATCCGCGACGGCGTCTACGGCACCTACATGCCGACCTGGAGGACCATCCCCCATCGTTCGCGCCTCGACGTCATCGCCTACATCCAGCAGTTCTCGCCACGCTGGAAGGACGAGCAGCCCGAGGCGCCGATCGACATCCCGGCCGAGCCGGCCAACGACGCCGCCTCGATCGGCAGGGGGCACGACCTCTTCGTGTCGCTCAAGTGCTCGCAGTGCCATGGCGACAGCGCGCAGGGCGACGGCGAGTCCTCGCACGACCTCAAGGACGACTGGGGGAACCCGATCGTTCCGGCCGACCTCACCGCCGGCCACTACAAGTGCGGCAACACGCCGCGCGACGTCTACCGGGTGTTCATGACCGGCCTCAACGGCACGCCGATGCCGAGCTTCGCCACCCAGATCAGCCCGACCGACGCCTGGGACCTCGCGCACTACATCTGGAGCCTGCGACCCGGCGGCCCGAATCACCCGATGCCGCCGGCGATCGAGGTGCGCTGAGCTGAACGGCTGGCGGCGGCGACCCCAGGGGGCTCGCCGCCGCCTCCACACGCTGGAGAACGCTCGCGTATCCGGCCGCCACGGGGCAGCACACTTCGCGCGGCGCTGCGCGACGCCGATAGCTACAGCCACCCTCACTCGCACGTCGGCGAGCACGAACATGAGCATTGAGCCGCCGGCGCCGACCGCCGGTCAACCGTGATCGTGGTGGCGGTGCAGGTGCGGGTGCGAGTGGGTCTCGCCTGACTCGTGCGTGTGGCGGTGCGCGTGCAGCAACCCGCACGCCCGCAGCAGCTCGTGGTCGCGGACGATGTCGTGCGGCGATCCATCCGCCACCACCCGACCGGCGCGCAACACGACGCAGCGATCGGCGATGTCGGCCACCAGCTCGAGGTCGTTGATCGCCGTCACCACCGTGCGCCCGCTGCCGGCCCAGCCCACCAGCAGGTCGATGATGCCGCTCTCGCTCTGCGGGTCGAGCATCGCGGTCGGCTCGTCGAGCAGCAGCACCTCGGGATCGAGGATGAGCACCGAGGCCAGGGCCACGCGGCGCTTCTCGCCTCCCGAGAGACGGTGCGGCGCACGGTCGCGCAGCGCTCCGATTCCCAGCGTGGCGAGCACCTCCTCGCTGCGCTCGCGGATGCGCTGCTTCGGCCACCCGAGCTGCAACGGCCCGAAGGCGAGCTCGTCGATCACGGTGGGATTGAAGAGCTGCGCGTCGGCGTTCTGGAACACCAGCCCCACCGTCCGCCGTAGCTCGAACGCGAAACGGTCGTCGCGCAGGCGCTCCTCGTCGAGGGTGATGCCGCGGAAGCGCACCGCCCCCGATTGCGGGAAGTCGAGCCCGTCGAGCAAGCGTAACAGGGTCGACTTGCCCGAGCCGTTGGCGCCGAGCAGTGCCACGCGGGTGCCGGCGCTGAAGGTCAGCGAGACGTCGTCGAGCGCCGGCACGGCCCGGTAGCCGTCGTAGCCGTAGCGCACGCGCTCGAGCTCGAACAGCGGCGGCTCGGGGGCGCTCAACGACCGATCCATGCCACCGCCACGGCGGCGACGGCGAAGGCGGAGAGCGCGGCCCAGTCGCGGCGCCGCATCCGGGGGTCGTCCATTACGTGCACCTCGCCGCGGAAACCGCGCGACTGCATGGCGAGGTAGACCTCGTCGCTGAGCGCCAGCGAGCGGGTCAGCAGCACCCCGGCGGTCGCCGCCGCGAGGCGTCGCCCCTCGGCGGCGGGGAGCTTGCCGACGCGGCGGCTGCGGCGGCCGGCGAGGAGGTCTTGGGCGGTCTGCAGCAGGACGAAGATGTAGCGGTGGGTCATGCCGAGGATGACCACCAGCACCACCGGCGCGCCGAGGCTGCGCAGGCCGCGCAGCAGGCTCGTCCAGCGCGTCGAGAGCACGAGCAGCAGCGAGAGGGTGGCCGCCGTCTCCACCCGGCCGACGAGATAGGCGAGCGTGCGCAGCCCGGTCGCCGTCACCGCCAGGCCGAGCGGCAGCCGGGCCACGACGGGACCGGGGGTGAGCACCAGCGCCGGCAGGCCGAGCACGAGGGTGAAGCCGAGCGCGGCGGCCCACAGGCGCACCAGCACCGCCACCGGGCGGACCCGCGAGGCGACGGCGAGGAGCAGCGCCAGGGCGAAGACGGCGGCGATGGCGGAGAGCCGGTGCGAGAGCGCCGCTGCCACCACCAGCGCCCCGAGACCGGCGAGCTTCACGCGGGGGTCGATGCCCTGCAACAGCCCTGGAGCGCGGGCGATCCGTTCCGCGAACAGCGCCTCCTCGGCGACCCGCGAGAGGCTGGCGGTCGAGGCCTCGGCGAAGAAGCGGGCCATCAGACGCAGCGCAGGCCGCGGCGGGCCGCCGAGGAGGTCAGCCGCTCGGCGAGCCAGTGCAGCAGGAGGATCGCCAGCAGGACGAGCCCCACCCCGAACACCGCCGAGAGCAGGTAGCCGAAGCCGGCGCTGTGCATGAAGGGCGGCGCATAGCCGCCGAGCGGCGCGCTCCACAGCCGGGAGAGGCGCGCGAGCCCGTGGGGGACGGCAGCGGGCGGCGCCGCACCTTGGGACGCGGCGGCGATCTGCGCGCGCGTCGCCGGGTCGGCGAGGTCGCCGGCGCTCCACTCACCCCACGCCGCGCCGGCGGCGAGCAGGCCGAGCGGCGTGGCGACCATCAACGCCGCCAGCCAGGCCCACAGCGGGCGGGTCAGCCGCCAGCCGCCGGTCGGGGCCGCCGCCGTCCCCCCACGCGCTCCCGGCGCGGTGGCGGCGAGCAGCGACGGCGCGCTGCGCTGGAGGTAGGCGACGACGCCGCCGGCGACGATGAGCTCGGCAAGACCTGCGAGGGTGAGGTGGCCGACCAGCATGACGGGGAGGGCGACGTGCAGCGGGTAGGGGGCATAGAGCGGGGCGCCGGTGCCGTCGACGAAGAGCAGCGGCTGCAGGCCGAGCTCCACCGCCGTACAGACCGCGGCGGCGTTGATCGCCGCGTAGCCGGCGAGGGCCGCCGCCACCACCCGTCGCGAGGACTGCAGCGGCGAGCGGCCGGCGAGCAGCCGATAGGTGGCGTAGGCGACCAGCGAGCCGACGATCGCCATGTTGAAACAGTTAGCGCCGAGGGTGGTGACGCCGCCGTCGCCGAAGAACAGCGCCTGAATGAGCAGCGCCACGGAGATCGCCAGGATCGAGGCCGACGGCCCGAGGACGACGGTGGCGATGCCCACACCCACCGCGTGGCCGGTGGTGCCGCCGGGGAGCGGCACGTTGAACATCATGACCACGAACGAGAAAGCGGAGACCAGCGAGAGCAGGGGGACGAAGCGGGTCAGCAGCCGCCGTCGCACCCGCCGCATCGCCAGCGCCCAGAAGGGAATGGCGGCGCCGTAGAGCGCCGCGCAGGTCGACGGGCTGAGGTAGCCGTCCGGCACGTGCACCCGCCGATTCTAGACTCCGCTCGCGGGCCGGGAGCCCACGCCGATTGGCGGGGTGACGCCGACAGCGCCCGCTCGATGGCGCCGGGAATGGGATCGCCGACCGGCTCATCGTCGTTGAATCGGCTGGGCGAGGCGAAGTCGGCGTCGATCTGCAGCCGGCGCAGCGGCCGGTAGTGCGCCGAGTGGTGCCCCGTGAGTGTGTCGCCGGTCATCCGCCGCCGCCCCGGCTCCGTAGATTACGCTGCACGCCCTTTCAACCGCCTCACGGGAGGTCGCAGATGGCTTTCTGGCTGCTCCTGGTGGGAGGCGCCGCGCTCGGCGCGGTCGCCGTCTTCCAGACCATCGTCCCCGCCGCCGCCTGGCTGGCGCCGGTGCTCCTCCTGCGCGCCGCCCGCGATGCGAGGAGTGATCTCGGGGCCTGGAGCTCGATCGCGCTCGCCTTCGCCGCCGGCAGCATGGTGGCACTGCGCCACGGCGTCATCCCGCTGCCGCTCGTCCCCACCACCGCCATCGCCCTCGCCGCGGGCGCCGTGCACGCCGTCCCCTACGTGCTGGACCGCCGCTTCGCGGCGCGCCTCGGCGGCCTCCGTGGCTGGCTGGTGTTCCCGCTGGCGATGACCGCCGTCGAGTACGCCGGCTCGCGGCCCAGCCCCTTCGGCAGCTGGGGGGTCACCGCCTACTCGCAGACCGGCAACCTGCCGCTGCTGCAGCTGGTGGCCCTCACCGGCGTGTGGGGGGTCTGCTTCGTGCTGCATGCGCTCGCTCCCGCCGTCAACACCGCCTGGGAGTCGCGCCACCAGCTGACGCCGCGCACGCTGGCGCCGCTCGGCGCCTTCGCCCTCCTGCTGGCGGTGGTGCTCCTCGCCGGCGGCGCGCGGGTGGCGTTCGGCGGCGCTCCGGGCGGCACGCCGGTGGCGGCGGTGGCGAGCAGCGAGGACGCCTACAACGCGGCGTATGCGAGCATCCCCAAGCTGCGCGAGATCGCCGCCGCGCCGGCGACGACGCGCGACGCCGTGGCGCCCGCCCTCGAGGCGCTGTGGCCGGCCCAGCTCGCACGCACCGCCGCCGCCGCCGACGCCGGCGCGCGGCTGGTGGCCTGGCCGGAGTCGATGCCGATGCTCGAGGAGCACCTCGATCGCTGGCTCGCCGAGACGTCGAGCGTCGCGCGCACACACCACGTCGCGATCGTCGTCACTCCCTGGCTGGTCCGGCGAACGCAGGCGTTCCCGTGGGCGGAGAACCTCTCGATGCTGGTTGACGAGACCGGTGCGGTGCGCTGGCGCTATGCCAAGACCCACCCGGTGCTCGGCATCGAGGACGGCTCCCTGCGCCCCGGCGACGGCGTGGTGCCGGTGGCCGACACCGCCGCCGGCACGCTCACCGGCGCCATCTGTCACGACCTCGACTTCCCGTGGTGGACCCGGCAGGCCGGACGCACCGGTGCGGCGATCTTCGTCACCCCGTCCGACGACTGGCCGGCGATCACCGCCACCCACCTGCAGATGGCGATCGTGCGCGCGGTGGAGAACGGGGTCACCGTCGTCAAGCCGACCCACAACGGCACCTCGGTGGTGATCGATCCGCTGGGGCGCGTGCGCGCGATGGGAACCACCGGGCCGCGGACTGCGGTCACCATCGTCGCGCCGGCAACCGCGACGCCGCTGCCGGTGCTCTACCCGTGGGCCGGCGACTGGTTCGCGGTCGCCGCGCTTGCCGCCCTGCTGGCGCTCGTCACCGTGGCCCGGCACCGGGCGGTGGTGGCCCCGGCCCTCACCGCCGCGGCGTGACCGGGCGCCCGACGCCAGCGGTCTTGCCGGGCGACGGAGCCGCAGCGGCCGGCCCGCACCCTCTGATGTCGACGCGCCGCCGCCGCCAGCGGCCGGCGGGAAACACTCTCACCCGCCGATGGAGCCCGCTTCGCCGAGCAGGCCCGCCACGCTGGAGCCGGGTTCCGCGCCGTAGAGCTCCTGGTAGCTGCGCCAGTCGGCGAGCACGGCCTTGACGTAGAGCCGCGTCTCCACGTAGGGGATGGTCTCGATCCACTCGTCGAGCTGCTGTCCCGCCGGCCGGCTCGCCCACCAGCCGCGCACCACCGGCTCACCAGCGTTGTAGGCGGCGAGAGCCGGGGGCAGGGCGCCGTCGAACTCCTCGAGCAGGGCCGCCAGCCTGGCGGTGCCGAGCTCGATGTTGATGGCGGCGTCGAAGAGGCCGGCACGCCCGGGCGGCTCCCGGCCCAGTCGCTGCGCCATCACCGCCGCTGTCTCGGGGGTGAGCTGGAGGAGGCCAACGGCTCCCGCCGCCGACACCGCACGCGGCCAGAAGCGGCTCTCCCGGCGCGCCAGGGCGGCCAGCAGACAGCTGTCGAGCGGCCGCTCGGGCGGCGCCTGGCGGCGCGCGGCGGCGGCGAGGTCGCGGCGATAGGGGAAGGGGTAGAGGGTCGTCCAGAGCGATACCCTTCCCTCCTCGCGCGACAGCGGTTGCCGGGACAGCTCACCGGCGTCCGCCGTCAGCTCGCCGATGGCTCGCCAGGTGTCGCCGCTGCGCGCGTGGAGCCGGGCGAGGGCGAGGCGCAGCGGCGGGTCGTCGCCGATGGCGAGCGACTCGAGCTCGGTTGCGGCGAGGGCATCGAGCCCCAGCCTCCGCAGCTCAACCGCCCGGGCATACGCCGGCTCCGGACGGCGCTGCGGATCCCGCAACGGATCGACGGTCGGCGCGTCGCGCAGCGGCAACGGTGCCAGCGCCTCGCCGAGCTCGGCCAGGCGAGCGCTGGCGAGGCGCCCGTAATAGCCGTTCGGCACCTCCTGCCGCACCTGGGCGTAGAGCTCGCGGGTCCTGGCCCCCTCGACCGGCGACGCGAGGCGGGCGAGCCAGTAAAGGGCGGCGGGGTGGAAGCTCGATCCGGCGACAGCCGCCAGTCGCTCCAAGCTGCCGCGAGCGGCCGCGTCGTGCCCGCGCCGCCGCTCCGCCCACGCGATCTGCCACAACGCGTCGGGGGCCCGCGGTCCGCTGCCCGCCGCCACCGCCTGCAGTGCCGCCAGGCCCTCCTCCACCCGCCCCTCGCCGACGAGGTAGGCACCGAGGAAGTGGAGCGCTTCCTGCGCCACTTGTGTGCCGCGGTGGGTCCGCCGCAGCCAGTCGCCCCAGGCGCGCACGTCGCTGGAGCGCTTCTCCCGACCCAGCGCGCGCATGGCCGCGAGGGCGGCCTTCGCGGCCCACGGGGAGCGCGGGTTGGTGCTGCGCAGCGAGCGTGCCCGCGCCACCACCCGCTCGTTCTCGCGGCGGGCGAGATGGCTGTGGGCGGCGAGGTAGGTGGCTCGCGCTCGCAGCCCGGCGTCGAGCGGCGCGGCGAGCAGCGGGCCCAGAGCGACCAGCGCGTCCCCGTGCAGCCCCGCAGCCTGCAGCGCCTCCACCCAGTCGAGGCGGTCCTGCGGCCCTAGCTCGCCACCGTCGCCGGCGGCGGCGAGGCGGTCGCGGGCGCCGCTGCCCCAGGGGTTACCCGGGTCGTCGAGCCAGAGCGTGCGGTAGAGAGGGAGAGCTTCGCCCATGCGGCCGTCCTGCCGCAGCGCCTCGGCGGTCAGCCAGAGCACCTCGTCACGCTGCTGCGGACGCGGGCCCCGCGCCAGCAGCTGCCCGCCCCAGGCGGCCGCGGCGGGCCAGTCGCGGGCGGCGCCGGCGAGAGCGAGCAGGCGGAACCGCGCCTGCTGCCCGAGGGCCGGCGTGTCGGCGCGCTCCACCACCGGCAGGAGCAGGTCGCGCGCCACCGCCTGCTCGCGCGCGTCCCCCGCCGCCACGACCGCCTCGGCGAGCAGCAGTCGCGCGTAGTCGGGGACGACCTCGCCGCGGGCGGCATCCAGCAGCAGGGGAAGGGCCTCGGCAGCGCGCCGCTCGTCGAGCAGCAGGCTGCCGAGCGCGAGGGCGGCGTGGTCGCCGGAGGGCCCATCGGGTGTCCTGGCGAGGAAGGAGCGAAGCGCCGCCTCTCCCTCCGCCTCGCCCTGCGCGGCGAGCTCGCGGTAGGCGGCGATGCGCTCCCGCGCCTCCTCGGGCTCGACGGGGCGAGGCGGCGTCGCGCGGGGGACCTCCCCCGGGCGCTGCGCGTCCATCTCGCTCGGCGCCGCAGCCAGCGGCTCGGGCTGCGCCTGCGTGCCGCTGCAGGCGAGCAGGACGAGGGCGATCCCGAGTGTGAGCCCGAGTGTGAGACCGAGTGTGAGACCGACTGTGACCCCAGGCGTGACCCGGAGGGCGATCCCGAGCCGCGCCGCCAGGGGTGCCACCGGCGCGGCGGCGGCCGGCGGCCGCCGCGCGCGGCTTCGACCCGCCCGCGATCCCCGCCACGCCATCGCCACCATGCGCCAACGCACCGCTACGACGCGCCGGTGCGGCGCGCGATGACCAGGTGCGAGCGCCGGTTCTGCGACCAGCAGCCCTCCGCCGACAGCGTGCACGACGGTCGCTCCTCGCCGAAGCTGATGCCCTCCATGCGACCGCCGTCGACGCCCAGCTGCGCGAGGTACTGGCGCGTCGCCGTGGCGCGACGGTCGCCCAGCGCGAGGTTGTACTCCGTGGTGCCGCGCTCGTCGCAGTGACCTTCGACGGTGACCGCGAAGCTCGCGTGGTCGCCGAGGAAACGGGCATTGGCGGCGAGCGCCTGGCGCGCGTCGGCCGACAGCTCGGCGCTGTCGTAGTCGAAGTAGACGTCGCGCAGCAAGCCGTGGGATCGCACGTACTCGTTGACGGCGTCGAGATCGCCGGTCAGGGGATCCATCGGCATTCCATTCTGGGCCTCCGGCGACTCGACCGCAGCCGACGCGTACGGCGTCTGCGGCTGCGGGGGGGCCGCGGTCGCCGGCTTCTTGTGCGCGCAACCCACCGCCATCACCGCGACCCCGAGCAAGGACACCACCATGACTCTCCGCATCGATGTTCTCCTCTCATGCTGTCCACTCACAGAGTACCGAGTGCGGACGGAGGAGGGAATCGAGCGTCGGTTATAGCGGCTCTAGTACCTGGGATAGAGGCCGGCGCGGACGGGGACCGCTAAGATCGAGGCAGCGATGGAAACCCTGTACTCGCCCCAGGGTCGCGCCGAGCGCCTGGTGGCGGCGGGTCGGATGGTGCTCGCCACCTCCTCGCTGTTCGCCGTCTGGCTCGACCCGACGGAGCCCGACAAGCACGCACCGGTTGCCTACTCGCTGCTCGTCGCCTACGTCGCCTACGCCGCGCTGCTGGCCGCCGTCGTCTGGCGGGCCAGCGATCCCGGCGGCCGCGAGCGCGCCGTCACCCACGTGCTCGACCTCTGCTTCTTCGCGCTCTTCGTCTACTTCACCGCCGGTCCGGCGAGCCCCTTCACCACCTACTTCGTCTTCTCCATGGTGTGCGCCACCCTGCGCTGGCAGTGGCGGGGCGTGTTGTGGACGGCGATCGCCTCGATCGGCGTCTACCTGGGGATCGCCTTCTTCCTCGCCGAGGCCCCCTCGGCGCCGCGCGTCGAGGTCTACCAGATCATCGTGCGCGTCGTCTACCTGGCGGTCATCGCGGTGCTGCTCGGTTACCTCGGCGCCCACGAGGAGCGCACCCGCCGCGAGATCTCCGGCCTCGCCGCCTGGCCCCAGATCGGCGACCAGCGCCTGGAGGCGGTGGTGCAAGCGCTGCTCGAGCAGGCCACGGCGGTGCTGCGCGCGCCATGGGCACTGCTGCTGTGGATGGAGCGTGAGGAGCCCTGGCACTACTACGCCACCTGGCGCGATGGCGCCCTGGCCTGCAGCCGCGAGGCGCCGGGCAGCGCCGAGCCGCTGCTCGCCGACCAGGTCGCCGAGACGAGCTTCCTCTCCGCCACCGACGAGACGCCGCCGGTGGTGCTCATCCGCACTCCCGCCGGCTTCGAGCGCTGGCGGGGCGAGCCCATACGCGAGCCGCTGCGCTCGCGCGTCGGCGGCGGGCCGCTGCTCGGGCTGCGCCTGGCTTCCGACTCCTTCGAGGGACACCTGCTGTTCCTCGGCAAGCGCGGCATGACCTCCGACGACCTGCTGCTCGGCGAGGCCGTCGCGGCGCTGGTGGCGGCACGGCTGGAGTCGGTCTACCTCGCCCGCAGCGTCACCGAGCAAGCCGCCACCGAACAACGCATCCGTCTCGCCCGCGACCTTCACGACGGCGTGCTGCAGTCGCTGACCGGCTTCGGGCTGCGCCTGGAGGCGATCCGGCGGCTGCTCGCGGAGCCAGCCAGCGTCGCCACCGCGCTGCCGCGCATCGAGGAGCTGCAGCAGCTGCTGGCGCTCGAGCAGCGCGACCTGCGGTTCTTCATCCAGGAGCTCGAGCCGAGCAAGCGCACCGCTTCCGGGCAGCCGCCGCCGCTGCACCTGCTGGTCACCGAGCTCGCCCGGCGCCTGGAGCTCGAGTGGGGGCTCAAGGTGGTGCTCGCCGTCCACGGCGGCAACGGTGAGATCCCCGAACGGCTGACTCGCGAGATCTACCACATCGCCCGCGAGGCGATGGTCAACGCCGTCCGCCACGGCAAGGCGTCGGTGGTCGAGGCGGAGATCCGTGCCGCCGGCGACCCGGTGTCGATCGTCGTCGCCGACAACGGCTGCGGCTTCCCCTTCGCCGGCCGCTTCTCGCACCACCAGCTCGGCGAGAAGGGGCTGGGACCGCGCACGCTGCGCGACCGCGTGACCGCCCTCGACGGCACCCTGGCACTCGAGACCAGCGACGCCGGGGCGCGGCTGGAGATCCTGCTGCCGCTGCGAGGACCGGGATGAGCGTGCGGCTGGTCCTCGCCGACGACCACCCGCTGGTGCTCGACGGGCTGGAGCAGCTGTTCCGGCTCGAACGCGATCTCGAGGTGGTGGCCCGCTGCCGCGACGGCAACGAGACGCTGCGCGCCGTGCGCCAGCACAAGCCCGACCTGCTCATCCTGGACGTCAAGATGCCGGGTCGCGACGGGCTCTCGGTGCTGCGGGCGATCCGCGAAGAAGGACTGGCGACGGAGACCGTGCTGCTCACCGCGGCGCTCGACGACGATCAGCTGGTCGAAGCGGTGCGGCTGGGTGCGCGCGGGGTGGTGCTCAAGGAGTCCGCCCCGCGCATCATCATCAACGCCATTCGCGAGGTGCGCGCCGGCGGCTCCTACCTCGAGGGGCGCGCGGTGAGCCGCGCGCTGCAGAAGCTGGTGCGCCGCGAGGCGTCCGTCCGCGTCGCCGAGCAGCTGCTGACGCCGCGCGAGCTCGAGATCGTGCGCATGGCAGCTGTCGGCGCCCGCAACAAGGACATCGCCGATCGCCTCTCGATCACCGAGGGCACGGTGAAGATCCACTTCCACAACATCTACGAGAAGCTGGCGATCGAGAGCCGCGTCGGCCTGGCGCTGTGGGCTCGCGACCAGGGCTTGGCCTGAGCTTCGACGCCGACGCCGGGCGTCAACCGCGCCGCTCGCTCGCACCGTCGGCAGCTGGCGTCGAAGTGGGTGCTTCGCCCTCGCTGGTTGTCGGCACCGCCGCCGGCACCGCCGTCTCCTCCCTGCCGCCGGCCCGCACCGGGGCGGGGAGCTCGAGCTCGTCGTCGAGCAGGACGAGGCGGGCGTCGAGGTCCGCCAGCACCTCGGCGGCGGCCTCCTCGGAGGTCAGCCCTTCCTGGATAGCCCTCAGGATGCGCCCCTTCTCCACCAGCAGGAGGTGGCGCTGCAGACGGCGCCGCTCCTCCTCGTCGAGCATCGCGTCGGTGAGATGGATGGATCGCAGGCGACTGTCGGCGTCGGCGATGCGCGCCCGGTAGTGCTCGCGGAGCTCGGCGAGCAGGCTCGGCTGCGCAGCCTGGCTGCGTCCCAGGGCCCTCAGCTCTCCGAGCGCCGCCCGCGCGGCGAGGGCCTCGGCACGGGCCCGCTGGTAGCGCAGGCGATCGTCGTTGCCGGAGGCGATGCCGAGCGCCCGCAGCAGCGGCGCCATGGTCGTGCCCTGCAACAGGATCGAGACGAGGACGACGCCGAAGACGACGTTGACCAGGAACTGCCGGTGGGGAAAGCCCGTCGGCAGGGCGAGCACGAGCACCATGCTGAGGCCGCCCCGGATCCCGCCCCAGCACATCACCGTCGCCCACCAGCGGGGAAGGCGCTCGCGCGAGCGGCGAAGCAGCACGCTCACCGCGCCGATGACGACGCCGCGCGCGGCGGTGGTCGCCAGCCAGGCGACGAGGACGGTCTTCCACGCCGCCACCACGCCGCCGAGCTCGACCTCGAACCCGATGAGCAGGAAGACGATCGAGTTGAGCGCAAAGGCGACGTAAGCCCAGAATGCCGTGGCGGCGATCTTGGTGGAGGGCGACATGCCGGTGCGCGCCGCGTAGTTGCCGCACAGCAGGCCGCCGGCGACCGTGGCGAGAACGCCCGACGCGTGCGCCTGCTCGGCGAGCGCGAACGACCCCCAGGCGACGACGACGGTGACGGTGATCTCGATCATCGGGTCGTCGACGAGGTGGATCAGGCGGCTGCCGGCGTAGCCAAGAGCGCCGCCGATCAGGATTCCCAGACCGCAGGTGCGAAGGAAGTCGACCACCGCGCCGGCGACGGTGACGTCGGCGCCAGTGGCGAGCGTGAGGATCACCCCGAACAGCACCACCGCGGTGCCGTCGTTGAGCAGGCTCTCGCCTTCCACCAGCACGCTGAGCCGCTCCGGGGCCCCCAGGCTCTTGAAGAGAGCGACGACGGCGATGGGATCGGTGGCGGCCACCATGCCGGCGAAAACGAAGCTGTCGATGAGCCCGAAGCCATGCTCGAGGCCGAGCCCCTGAACCACCGGGTAAAGCATGAACGCGGTCACGCAGATCGCCACCACCACGCCGGGCACCGCCAGGCCGTGGATGGCCAGCTTGTTGGCCCAGTACTTCCTCGAGTCGAGGTGGAAGGCGGCCTCGAACAGCAGCCCGGGCAGGAAGACTGCGAACAGCAGGCTCTTGCTCAGGTGCGGCGGCGCCATCCAGTGGCCGGCTCCGATCACCAGCCCGGCGAGCACCAG
Organism: Thermoanaerobaculia bacterium; assembly: GCA_963837455.1. Lineage (GTDB taxonomy): Bacteria > Acidobacteriota > Thermoanaerobaculia > Multivoradales > JAIOJS01 > DASYQD01. Next base: position 340,770 of record CAWINM010000006.1, read on the forward strand.
CGCCACGGTGTAGGGGACCTTCAGCCAGCGAGCGGTGAGCGCCACCCCGGTGGCGATGGCGAAGAGGAGGACGAAGACGAGGTCGAGATGCATGACGACGCCGCTCGGCGAGGGGCAGAGGCGCTGGACCTAGCCGCCGCCGCGCGCCGTGTCCAGCGGCGGGCTCGGGCCGCCCTTCGGCGCCGGCCGCCGCTCCTGCTCCATGTTGAGCGCGCGGATCGGGAAGGGGATGACGATGCCCTCGGCGTCGAAAGCGCTCTTGAGCGCCTTGATCATCTCGTGCTTGAGCAGGTAGTTGTCGGTGAACTCCCGCGCCCGCAGGATCAACGTGAAGTCGATGCTCGACTCGCCGAAGGTGTGGTAGCGGATGAACGGCTCGAAGTCGGCGACCGCCCCCGGCACGCGCTGCAGCACCGCCCGCGCCACCTCGGTGGTGAGGCGCTCGACGTGCGCCAGGTCGCTCGCGTAGTGCACCCCGACCTCCACCAGCACGGCGAGCTCCTTGGAGGGCAGGTGATAGTTGGTGACCACGTTCTTGGCCAGGCGGCTGTTGGGGATGAGCACCAGGTTGTTGGGCAGCGTGCGCACGCAGGTGGCGCGCCAGCGGATGTCCTCGACGTAGCCCTCGTCGCCCGACTCGAGGCGCACGAAGTCGCCGACGCGGATGTTGCCGCCCAGGGTCAGGTGGATGCCGGCGAAGAGGTTGGCCAGCGTGTCCTGGAGGCCCAGCGCCACGGCCAGGCCGCCGATGCCGAGGGTCGTGAGCAGCGGCGTGATGGAGATCCCGAGGCCACTGAGCAGCACCAGACAGCCGATGGCAATGACGACGATCTGCACCGTGCGGCGCACCACTCCGGCTACCGGCACGGCTGCCGCGTGGGCGGCGCGAGGCTGCAACAGCCGGCCGCCGAGGTCCGCCGCCCACAGCGTCACCGAGCCGACGAGGATGGCCCCCAGCGTCTTCGGTACCGCCGTCGCCACCGCCGGTGGCAGCTCGACCAGGCGCGCCGCGAGGTAGAGGCCGCCGAGCGCCGCCCACAGCGGCAACGGCCTATGCAGCGACGCGACGAAGGCGTCGTCGGCCACCCAGGGCGTCTTCGCCGCGAGGCGCGAGACGCGCCAGCAGCGAGCGGCGGGCGAGGAACCCCACCAGCACCGCCAGCGCGACCACCGCCACCGCCGCCGCGGCGCGCAGCTCCGGCGCGAGCATGCCCATCGCCGACCACGTCACGTCGCGTCCTCGCGCTGCTCCCTCGCCCCCATGCTCGGGCCACGGTATCAACCGTGCCGCGCGATGCGCAAAGTCGAACGCCTCGCACCGCCGCGCGAAGCCGCCCGACGTGCCGGCACTTCGGCGCTCGACGCGTGCCGTCCGGATCGCCTCCTGTCGCCGCCGACGAGGGAATGGTAAACAATGCATGCTGACGATCCGCTCGTCGTGCCTCGCTGGCGGGGACGACAGGCGACACCGCGAGTCTCCGCGCCGTCACCGGCTGCGCAGCAAGGGAGATCCGATGCTGGACCGACGCTTGCTCTGCTTCCTCCTCGTCACGGCCACCCCGCTGCTCCCCCGCGGCGGCGCGAACGCCGCCGGGCTCGACGTCGGGGCGTTCTCTCGACAGCCCGCCGGCGTGGTGGTGCCGGAGGGGTGGGAGCGCTGGCTGGCGGCCGAGCCGGGGCTACTGACGCGCTGGAAGCTGGTGACCGGCGAGTCGGGAGCGACGGAGCTGCGGGCCATCGCCAACGCCTCCTCCTCGGGGTTGGTACGACGAGTGACCGCCGACCTCGAGGCCACGCCCATGCTGGTGTGGAGCTGGCGAGCGCTCGAGGAGCCGGGTGGCGCCGATCTCGCCACGGCCGGGCGCGACGACGCCGCCGCCCGGGTGTGCGCCCTCTTCGCGGCCCGCGCCGACCAGGCCGCCGAGGCGGCGGCGGAGCCGACCCTTGGCGCCGCGTTGCCGGTGCTGCCGGGGGAACCCGTGGCCCAGTATGCGCTCTGCTACGCGTGGGCCACGAGCGGCGACGAGGGGAGCGTCGTCAGCAGCCCGTCGTCACCGCGCGCACGCGCCATCATCGCCAGGGCCGGGAAGGCGCTCCGGAGCGTCGAGGAGCGGCGCGACCTCGCCGCCGACTTCGAGCGCGCCTTCGACTCCGAGCCCGGCCCGCTGATCGCCATCGGCCTGCTCTCCGACAGTGACGGCACCAAGGGCTTCGCCAGCGCCTACTTCGGCGACGTGACCCTGCAACCGCGGTGAGGGCCCGGCTGCCGCCGGCCGCGCCGCACCGACAGGTCCGAGCCACGGTGGGCGGCGGCGTCGGCTTTCTGACGCCTCGCTGCACCTGATACGCTTGCCGGCGGGCAGGGAGAGATCCGCCAGCCGGCCCTACCGGCGTCGGCGGCTCCGGTTGGCGCGGGGGTTGTTTCCTCCTCCTCAGACGGGTCGCCACGGATCTCGAGGAACCACTCGAGGAGGAGTCGCCGTGTATCGACAGATCGGGACCACCGCCGCCGCCCTTCTGGCCCTTCTCTCGGCGCTTGCCGCCGCGCCCGCCGCGGCGCAACCGGAGGTTCAGATCGAGAAGGCCACCAACGGGCAGGACGCCGACTCGCCGCCCGGTCCCGTGCTGCTGGTCGGCAGCACCGTCACCTGGACCTACGTGGTGACCAACAGCGGCAGCCGGGATCTCATGAGCATCGCGGTCACCGACGACCAGGGGGTGGTGGTGAGCTGCCCGGCGACCACGCTCGCCGCCGGCGACTCCTTCACGTGCACGGCGACCGGCACCGTCCAGGCGGGCCAGTACGCGAACGTCGGCACCGTCGACGCCCAGCTCCTCGACGGCACGCCGGTCTCCGCCTCCGACCCCAGCCACTACTTCGGCCAGGCCCAGGTCGCGGTCACTCTCGAGAAGGCGACCGCAGGATTCGACGCCGACACCCCACCCGGGCCCGTGCTGCCGGTGGGCGCGACGGTCAACTGGACCTACGTCGTCACCAACGTCGGCACCGACCCGCTCACCAACGTCGACGTCACCGATGACCAGGGGGTCGCGGTCTCCTGCCCGGGCACCGCTCTCGCGGCCGGGGACTCGATGACCTGCACCGCCAGCGGCACCGTCCAGCCCGGCCAGTACGCCAACATCGGGAGCGTCACCGCCGACCTGCCCGACGAGAGCACGGTCGGCGCCTCCGATCCCAGCCACTACTTCGGCCAGACCCTGATCCTGGAGAAGGCGACCAACGGGCAGGACGCCGACGTGGTGCCGGGGCCCACCCTAACCCCCGGCGATCCGGTCACTTGGACCTACGAGGTGACCAACCCGGGGCCAGCCACGGTGACCAACCTGGCGGTCGTCGACGACCAGGGGGTGGTGGTGAGCTGCCCCCAGACCACGCTCGCCGCTGGCGAGTCGGTGACCTGCACCGCCACCGGCACCGCCCAGGCAGGGCAGTACGCCAACCTCGGCACCGCCACCGCTCAGCTGCCGGCGGGCGGCACCGTTACCGCCGCCGATCCCAGCCACTATTTCGGCAGCGTCCTGAGCCTGGAAAAGTCCACCAACGGGCAGGATGCCGACGCGCCGCCGGGCCCCGTTCTCGCCGTCGGCGCTGCCGTCAACTGGACCTACGCGGTCACCAACAACGACAGCAACCCGGTGACCAACGTGAGCGTCACCGACGACCAGGGCGTGACGGTCACCTGCCCCGGCACGACGCTGGCCGCCGGCGCCTCGATGACCTGCACGGCGAGCGGGACGGCGGCGCCCGGCCAGTACACCAACGTCGGCACCGTCACCGCCGACGACTCGACCATGCAGCAGCTCGCCGCCTCCGATCCCAGCCACTACTTCGGCCAGGACCAGGTGCTCGACTTCGGCGACGCCGCCGACCCCGCCTATCCCACGCTGTTCGCGAGCAACGGCGCCCGCCACCTGCTGGGGTCGAACGTCTACCTCGGGAGCTGCGTCGACTCCGAGCTCGACGGCCAGCCATCGGCCGGTGCCGACGGCGACGACACCACGGCCGGCGTCTCGACGTTCGGCACCTGCGCCGTACCCGGCGACGACGAGGACGGTGTCACCTTCACCACCAACCTGGTAGCGGGAACCACCGCCGGCGTCGACGTCGTTGCCAACGCCGACTGCACGCTCTCGGCCTGGATCGACTTCAACGGCGACGGCGACTGGGAGGACGCCGGCGAGTCTCTCTTCCCCGGCGGCACGGCGCTGGCGGCCGGCACCAGCTCGCTGACCTTCCCCGTGCCGGCGAGCGCGGTCTCCGGCGTCACCGCCGCGCGCTTCCGCTGCACCACCGACGGCGCGGTGACCTTCGTCGGCGAGGCCTCGGACGGCGAGGTGGAGGACTACGAGGTGACCCTCGGCGCGCCGGCCGTCACCGCCACCAAGACGGCGACGCTGCAGGTGGATCAGAACGGAAACGGCAGCGCCAACCCCGGCGACACGCTGCTCTACACCGTGGTGATCGACAACAACGGCAACGCGACGGCGAACGGCGTGACCTTCACCGATACGCCCGACGCCAACACCACTCTCGTCAACGGCCAGGTGACCACCACCGCGGGCACCGTCACCAGCGGCAACAGTGCGGGGGACGCGACGGTGGGTGTCGACGTCGGCAGCATCGCCGCGGGGGGCGCGGTGACGGTGACCTTCCAGGTGACCGTCGTCGATCCGCTGCCGACGGGAGTGCAACAGATCGCCAACCAGGGCAGCGTCAGCGGCACCAACTTCACCACTGCGGCAACGGACGACCCGGGAGAGCCGGGCGCAGCCGACCCCACCATCACCATCGTGGGCAGCCCCCCGGTAACCGAGGTGCCGACGCTACGCTGGTGGGCACTGCTGGGCCTGGCGCTCGCTCTCGGGGTGCTGGCGCTGCGTCGGATCGCCGGTCGCTGAGCGGCGGCAACCGGGAGTGCGGCGCAGCGCCGCCGCGCTCCCCGGACGTCAGTCGCGGTGCGAGCGGCTGCCCTCGGCCTGGTCCTCGGCCTCGGCCTCGGCGGCTCGGCGTTCGGCGTCCTCGCGCGAGGCGCGGTGGACCTCCTCCAGCGCGTCGTTGTGCGCCAGGCGTGCGCGCTCCCCTTCGACGAGCTCACCCGCGCCGGCGACGGCGCGAGCCTGGCTGCCCGGCGCTCGCAACGCCGCCAGCGCCGCCTCGCCCTCGAGCCCGAACAGCGACCGCAGGTGCAGGTCGCGCTGGGGGAACGGGATCTCGAGCCCGTGCCGGCAGAGCGCCGTCTCCAGCGCCCACAGGTAGGCGGCCTTGACGGTGCCCGGGCGCTTGGTGGCCTCGGCGGTGAGCCAGACGACGAGCTCGAAGTCGAGGCTGCTGTCGCCAAAGGCGACGAGCCAGACCTGCGGGCCGCCGTGGGCCCTCGTGGGTGAGCGTAAACGGCACTTCGGCCGCCGCCTCCAGCGCGGCCTTCTTCACCAGCTCCTTGTCGCTGCCGTAGGCGACGCCGAAGGGGACGCGCAGCCGGCGCGACATGTCGCCGTGCGTCCAGTTCACCACCCGGCCGGTGACGAACTCCGAGTTGGGGACCAGGATGTCGATGTTGTCGTTGGTGGCGATGAGCGTCGAGCGGATGTTGATGTCGCGCACCTCGCCGTGGAGTCCCGACCCGAGCTCGACGAAGTCGCCGACCCGCAGGCTGCGGTCGAAGAGCAGGATGATTCCCGAGATGAAGTTGCTGAAGATCGCCTGCAGACCGAAGCCGAGGCCGACCCCGAGCGCCCCGGCAAGCACGGCGAACTGGCTGGTGGGGATGCCGAGGAAGCTCAGCGCCACCATCAAGCCGATGGTGTAGAGCGCGTAGCTGACGAGGCGCGAGACGGTGTAGATGGCGGCGCGGCTGCGCGCCTCGCGCTCGCCGGCGTGGCGGACGAAGGCGCGCTGCACGGCCCGCGACAGCAGCCAGACGGCTGCCAGGGTGAGGGCGGCGGCGACGAGGCCGCCGAGCGAGAAGCTGAGCTGCCCCAGCTCGAAGCGGAAGTCCATCACCCGCTGCGCCTGCTCGCGCGCGGAGCCCACCGCCTCAGCCGCCTCCTGCACGCGTCGGTTGCCATCCTTGCCGCATCCGCTCGCATCCGCCGCATCCTACGCGCTGGAACCTGCTCGCTCCAGCCTCGCCAACCCAGGGGTCAGCTGTCGAGGCCGCGGGGAGCGGGGCCCATGCCTGGCGCCCGACGTCACGCGCGGCCCGAACTGGCCACCGGCTCCGAGCCGGCCCGGAACCGAAGCCTTCGGCCGCGAGCCGCGCCGCAGCGACGGCCGCAGCGTGGGTGCCGGCCGGCGCCGGGCCAGTGCTTGACCGGCGGCTGGGGTCATCGTAATCTTCCGCCATATCTTCTGATTTCCAGGGGTCACAGGCTTGGCTGCCTGGCCTCGGAATGTAGAACGCGGAGTCGATGGCTGCAGCGAGGAGGTTGCTCATGGTTCATGGTCTTCCGGCTCTCCGTCTCGACGCCATCCGCCGTGCGGGACGCGCCAGTATCGTGCTCTCGACGGTGGCGGTGCTCTGCACGCCAGGCCTCGCTTCGGCCGCCATCGACAAGGCGGCGGCCTACCAGGAGATGCTCGGGCTGGCGGCGCAGATGAACAGCCTCAAGCCGCAGCTCGCCACCAACCCGCAGGCGGCGGCCTCGTACGCTACCGCCGAGAGCCGCTACCGTGAGATCTCGGCCTCCTTGGGCGGGGACGACCCCGGGCACGTCCTGCAGGGCACACCGCAGGCGGCGATGCACCACCGTGGCCGCCGTACGGCGCCCAAGGTCGCGGGCACCAACGGCTGCCTCGCCTCCATCAGCACCTTCACGCAGTCGACGCCGGTGGCCATCCCCACCGGGCCGGCCGTGGTGAGCTCGACGCTGGTGGTCTCCGGCGCCGGGCCGTACCTTCTCGACGTCAACGCCACGACCTTCATCACCCACACCTTCGCCGCCGACCTCGACATCACGCTCACCTCGCCCGCCGGCACGGTCGTGACCCTCACCACCGACAACGGCGGTGGCAACGACGACGTCTTCAACGGCACCGTGTGGGACGACAGCGCCAACCCGGGCGGCCAGGTGCCCTACACCGCCAACGACGGCCTGGTCACCGACCAGACCTACGCCAACCTCACGTTGGCCTCGCCCCTCGTCCCCGAGGAGGCGATGGCGGCCTTCATCGGCGAGGACCCCAACGGCACCTGGACGCTCACCATCTCCGACGACCTCGCCGGCGACGGCGGCAGCCTCAACAGCTGGTCGCTCGACCTTTCGACGCTGCCCGCCCCGCCGACTACCACCGTCCTGCCGACCGCGACCCAGTCGACGCCGGTGGCGATCCCCACCGGGCCGGCGGTGGTGAGCTCGACGCTCGTGGTCTCCGGAGCCACCGAGCCGATCCTCGACGTCAACGCCACGACCTTCATCACCCACACCTTCGCCGCCGACCTCGACATCACGCTCACCTCGCCCGCCGGCACGGTCGTGACCCTCACCACCGACAACGGCGGTGGCAACGACGACGTCTTCAACGGCACCGTGTGGGACGACAGCGCCAACCCGGGCGGCCAGGTGCCCTACACCGCCAACGACGGCCTGGTCACCGACCAGACCTACGCTAACCTCACGTTGGCCTCGCCCCTCGTCCCCGAGGAGGCGATGGGGGCCTTCATCGGCGAGGACCCCAACGGCACCTGGACGCTCACCATCTCCGACGACCTCGCCGGCGACGGCGGCAGCCTCAACAGCTGGTCGCTCGACTTCACGACGTTCTCCTGTGGGCCGCCGCCACCAGTGGACGCCGACCTCGCGATCACCAAGACGCTGAACACCGTCGGCCCGTTCCACGTCGGGGACAACGTGAGCTACGCCCTGACGGTGACCAACAATGGCCCGGCCTCCGCCACCAACGTCACAGTGACGGACACGCTGCCGGCGTCGCTCACCTACGTCTCCAACGATTGCGGTGCGAGCTTCGTCGATCCAACGCTAACCTGGAGCGTCGGCGCCCTGGCGCTGAACGCCTCGGCAACCTGCAACCTGACGGCAACCATCAACCAGGCTGGCGTCATCTCCAACAGCGCCACCGCCGCCGGCACCGAGAACGATCCGACGCCGGCGAACAACACCAGCACCTCGGCGGTCACGGTGCAGCAGAGCGTGCTCGAGGTGCCCACCCTCGGCCACCTCGGCCTGGCGCTGCTCGGTCTGCTGCTGGCGGCGGCGGCCGCGATCGCCATCCGCCGCGGTATCAGCTAGAGCTGCCGCGGGGCCATAGCGAGGCGGGCATGCCCGACGGGCGTGCCCGCCTTGGTGTCTTCAGTCGACGAAGCTCGCCACCTCTTCGAAGGGCTTGCGCTCGATGGCCGGCACCACGGCATCGGGTGCCGGGTAGCCGGTCACCAGCAACAGGAACGGGCGCTCGTTGCTCGGCCGCTCGAGAACCTCGTTGAGGAACCCCATAGGGCTTGGCGTGTGGGTGAGGGTGGCGAGACCGGCGTGGTTGAGGGCGGTGATCAGCATGCCGCTGGCGATGCCGACCGACTCCAGCGGGTAGTAGTGCTTGACCTTGCGCCCGTCGGGCAGCAGGCCGTAGCGCTGCGCGAAGATGGCGATCAGCCACGGAGCAGTCTCCAGGAAGGGCTTGTCCTCGTCGGTGCCGAGCGGCGCCAGCGCCGCCAGCCACTCGGCCGGCGCCCGGTGGCGGTAGAACTCGCGCTCCTCGGCCTCGGCGGCGGCCCGCAGCCGCCGTTTCACCGCCGCGTCGCCAACCGCCACGAAGTGCCACGGCTGGAGGTTGGCCCCACTGGGCGCGCTCGCCGCGGCGCGGAGGCAGGTGGCGATGAGCTCCCGCGGCACCGCTCGCGCGCTGAACTGGCGCACCGTCCGGCGCCGCGCCAGCTCCGCGGCGATCGCCTGCGCGCGCGAAAGCATCTCCTCGACCGGGTACTCGCGATAGCCCGTCAGGGGGACGAAATTGGGCATGACGGCGGGCATCGTACACTCGGCGCCAAGGAGGACCGGCGCCAAGGAGGACCGGCGCCAAGGGGGACCCGGCGCGCCAGGGGAATCGCGATGACGGTGGGCCTGCCGAAGTGGGAGGGGTTGCGAGCCGACCTCGGAGCGCTCCACCGGGCGGCGCTGTTGGCGGCCGACCCGGCGGCGGCGGTGGCACGCTCCCTCGCCGCCGGTGACGGCGGCATCGTCGTCGACGGCGAGCTCGTGCCGCTGGTGCCAACAGCCCACCTGTGGCTGGTGGCAGCCGGCAAGGCCGCCACGGGGATGGCGCACGCCGCGCTGGCGATCCTTCGCGATCGGCTCTCGGGAGGCGTGGTGGCCCACCCACACGCCCTCACGTCGTCGCCGTTGCCCTCCCCCGACTGGCCGCCAGGTATCCACTCCTTCGCCGCCGGACACCCGCTGCCCGACGCCGGGAGCCTGGCGGCCGGGGAGGCGGTGCGACGGCTCGCCCTCGCCGCCGGAGCCGGTGACGTAGTGCTGGTGCTGCTCTCTGGCGGCGCTTCGGCGCTGCTCGAGAGCCCGCAGCCCGGGCTCGACCTCGAGGCGCTGCGCCGCGTGACAGGCGAGCTGCAGCGCGCCGGGGCCGACATCGCCGAGCTCAACACCGTGCGCCGCTGCCTGTCGCAGCTCAAGGGCGGCGGCCTGCTGCGGCTCGCCGCGCCGGCGCGAGTGGTGACGCTGGCGCTCTCCGACGTCCTCGGCGACCGCCCGGAGGCGATCGGCTCGGGCCCCACCGTCCCCTCGCCGACGGGCCCTGCTGACGCGCGCGCCGTGCTCGAGCGCAGAGGTGTCGCCGCGACGGCGCCGGCGGTGATGGCGGCGCTGGCATCGCAGGTCGGGGAGCCGAACGCTGCGAGCTCGCCGGCCGGGATCTACCGCATCGTCGCCTCGAACCCTGGCGCCGCCGCGGCGATCGCCGCCGCGGCCGGCGCCCGCGGCTTCCGCGCGCAGGTCGTCACCACCTTCCTGCAGGGTGAGGCGCGGGAGGCGGGGCGGATGGTCGGCGGCTGCGCCGCCAGCGTGCGGGCACACGGGCTACCGGTTGCCGCTCCCGCCTGTCTGGTCTTCGGCGGCGAGACCACTGTCACCGTGCGGGGCGCCGGCCGTGGCGGGCGCAACCAGGAGCTGGCACTGGGCGCCGCGCTGGCCCTCGACGGCGTGCGCGCCGCCGCCGTCTTCGGCTTCGCCACCGACGGCATCGACGGACCGACGACGGCCGCCGGCGCCATCGCCACCGGCGAGACCCTGGCCCGCGCCGCGGCGAGCGGGCTCTCCGCCCATCGTGCTCTCGCCGAGAACGACAGCGAGCCTTTCTTCCGCGCCCTCGGCGACCTGTGGGAGAGCGGCCCCAGCGGCACCAACGTCAACGACCTGGCGGTGGCGCTCGTCTACCCGTGAGCGTCACGGACCCCGCCTTCGGGAGCGCACGGCGTTCCGCGGCCGCCGTCCCCTCGCCGCGGGCGGCGCGCGTTGGGGATCAAGAGCCGCCGCTCTCCCGCAGGTGGCGAGCGAGGAGCTCCAACCCTTCCGGGAGGTTCCGCCGCCCCAACCCGAGACGGAAGTGTCGCCCCGGGAGGCCGAGCACCGAGCCCGGTACCAGCATGACGCCGTGGCGCTCGACGAGCCCGCCGCGAGCGCCTCGACGCTCCCCGGGCCCCGCCACTGCGGGAACGCCACCGAGCCCGCGGTCGGCGACAGCCAGCGGAGCAGGTCCGCGTGCGCGGCGAAGAAGCCCTCCGCCAGCGCCAGGTTGGCGCGCACGATCTCGAGGTTGCGAGCGAGCAAGGCGTCGCGCGCGCGCAGCGCCACCAGCGCCAGCACCTCGCTCGGAGCGCTGTGGCAGATGGTCGTGTAGTCCTTGAGCGCGAGCACGCGGGCGACGAGCCCGCGGGCGCGCGTCGCCAGCCAGCCGATGCGGAGCCCGGGCAGGCCGAACGACTTCGAGAGGCCGCAGAGGGCCACCGCCTTCTCGTACACGTCGCAGGCCGACGGCAGCCGCCGCGCAGGGTCGTGCTCGAGCAGCCAGTACATCTCGTCGGCGAACAGCCAGAGGTCGCGCTCGCGGGCGATGGCGACGATGGCCTCGAAGTCGGCTCGGGACGGCAGGTAGCCGGTGGGGTTGTGGGGGAAGTTGACGATCAGGAGGCGGCTCCGCGGGGTGAGGCTGCGCGCCAGCTCGCCGAGGTCGAGCTGCCATCCGCTCTCGCCGGCCCCGAGCGCCCAGGGGGTGACATCGCAACCGATCGAGCGGGCGACCTCGGCGAGGGACTGGTAGGCCGGCGCCACCGCCACCACGTGGTCGCCCACCTCGAGCAGCGCGTGCATGGCGAGGAAGATCCCTTCCTCGGGGGTCAGCACCACCACGTCGGCGGGCGCCAGCGACTGGTAGAGGCCGGCGATCTCGGCACGCAGCGCCGGCAGCCCCTGCGACTCGGTGTAGCCCAGGCGCAGCTCCCGCCAGCGCTCACGGCTGTCGGCGTCGGCGAGCGTCAGTAGCTCCTCCAGGCTCAGGCTCTCGCAGTCCGAGGAGCTGAGAAGGTAGCGTGCCGCGAACTCGTAGCGCGCGAAGAAGCGTTCGAGCGCGAAGGGCTTGAGGTCTCGCATGGCGCGCGCTGCCTGGCGTGAACCCTACCGCGGCAGGGACCAAGCCGCGGGCCGGAGGGCGCCGCCAGAGGGCACCGCACCGAGCTGCTCCAGCGCGCTCGGACCGGCCCCGCAACCTCACGTTAGGATCCTCGGCGGGCCTCTGCAGCGATCGCCGCCATGACCAACGCCCCGCAGCTCGCCGCCGGCAGGCGGCTCGGTCACTACAGGCTCCTCGGCCCGCTGGGCCGGGGCGGCATGGGTGAGGTCTACGCCGCCGAGGACCTGCGGCTGGGACGCGAGGTGGCGATCAAGGTGCTGCCCGCCGAGCTGGGCAGCAGCGAGCAGGAGCGCCTGGCGCGCCTCGAGCGCGAGGCGCGTGCCCTTGCCGCCCTCAACCACCCCAACATCGTCACCGTGCACGCCGTCGAGGAGAGCGACGGCCTGCGCTTCCTGGTCATGGAGCGGGTGGTGGGTGAGAGCCTCGACGCCCAGCTGGCGCGCGGCCCGTTGCCGCCAGCGTGCCTGATGGCGGTGGCGCGCGAGCTCGCCGACGGCCTCGCCGGGGCGCACGCGCGCGGCATCGTGCACCGCGACCTCAAGCCCGCCAACGTCATGTGCACCGAGAGCGGGCGCGTGAAGATCCTCGACTTCGGCCTCGCCCGCCTGCAGCGCCCGCTTGCCGCAAGCGACATCGCCGACGCCCCCACGCAGCCGCTCTCGATCGCCGGACAGCTGGTCGGCAGCCTCCCCTACATGGCGCCGGAGGAGCTCAAGGGACAACCCGCCGATGCGCGCTCGGACGTCTTCGCCGTTGGCGTCATGCTCTACGAGCTCGCCACCGGCCACCACCCCTTCGCGGGAGCCTCCGCCGGCGAGGTCATCTCCGGCATCCTTCGCGACGAGCCGGCTCCGGCGGCGGCGCGCGCACCGGGGCTCCCTCCCGCGTTCGCAGGCATCATCGATCGCTGCCTGCAGAAAGACCCCGAGCGGCGCTACGCCAGCGCCGCCGGGCTGCTCGCCGACCTCGAGGCCATCGGCGAGGGAGCCCCCGCCGCCGCCGCTACCGTCGCTGCCGTGCCGACCGCGCACCGTGGTCGCCGTCGGCTGCTCGCTGCCGCCGGCGTGGCCCTGGCGCTCGCCGCCGCCCTCGGATGGTTGCAGCTGCACCGTGACACCTCGGATCGCGGCCACGGCGGCCCGGCGCGCACCACTACCCTGGCCGTCCTTCCCTTCTCCAACCTGCGCCCCGATCCCGCCACCGACTTCCTCGGCCTGGCCCTCGCCGACGAGGTGATCGAGCGGCTGAGCTTCGACCCCGAGCTCGTCCTGCGCCCCGCCAGCGCCGTGCGCCGCTACGCCGGCCGGGTCGTCGACCCGGCGGCGGTGGCGCACGAGCTCGACGTCGACTACGTCCTCGTCGGCAGCTTCCAGCGCGAGGGGGACCGCCTGCGACTCTCCGTCGAGCTGGTCGACTCGGCCGCTCGCCAGGCCTCGTGGAGCGACCGCATCGAGGTCGAGTACGTGGACGCCTTCAGCATGCAGGACCGCGTCGCCTCCTCCGTCGTCGCGGGCCTGCCGCTGCGGCACGCCGCCCGCAAGCTGCCGCGGCCGCCCGTCGCGCCGCACGATCCGCTCGCCTACGAGTACTACCTCAAGAGCCTCGCCTACCCGCGCACGGTGGAGGGGCAGCGCCTCGCCGTGGCCATGGCGCGCCAGGCGGTGGCCCTCGACCCTTCCTTCGCCGCCTTCCACGACCAGCTCGGCGAGAGCCTGCTCGACCTCAACCTCTTGAGCCTCGGCGAGGTCGACGTCGCCGAGGTCAGGCGCGAGCTCGAGCGCGCCCTCGCTCTCGATCCGGCGCGCCCCGCCGCTCTCGCTCTGCTCGGGCGGATGGCTTTGCTCGACGGTCACGCCCGCGAGGCCGTGGACTCGCTGCGCCGGGCGATCGCGGTCCAGCCGGGCAACGCCGAGGCCCACGGCACCCTCGGCGAGCTGCTCCGCATCGCCGGCCAGCCAGAGCGCGCGATCGCCGAGATCGAGGAGGCACGACGCCTCGATCCCACCTCGCGGCGGTTTGATTTCCACCTGGCGACCGCCTACCTGGCAGCCGGGCGCCCACAGGATGCCTTCGCCGCGCTCGACCGCTCCCCGGACGACCCGTTCTTCATCACCTGGAAGGCGTACCTGCTCTACCGCTCGGGCCACGCGATCGCCGCTCGCCCACTGCTCGAGCAGGTCGTCGGGCAACCCCAGGAGGCCATGATGGCCGCCTGGGCGCGGCAGCTGCTGGCGCAGATCGCGGGGGATCGCCCTGCCGTGCTGGCCGAAGGACGCCGCCTCGAGACAGGGATCGTCGACGGCGAGAACGACTACTACACCGGCATCTCGTACTGCTGGGCCGGCGACAGAGAGGACTGCCTGCGACTGCTGCGCCGCGGCGTCGACCGTGGCTTCTGGGCCTCGCGGCACTACGAGAGCGAGCCATGGCTGGCGCCGGTGCGGCAGGATCCGCGGTTCGTGGCGCTGCTCGCCGACGTCCACTCCCGCGCCGCGGCGTTCCGCCGCTACTGCGACCAGGTGCTGCCGGCCACGCCGCCGGCATCGCCGGGCTGACCCGGCCCGCGCCCGGCGAAGCCCCTCACTCCTGGCGCAGCGCCATCGCCGGGTCGACGCGCGACGCCCGCCGCGCCGGCAGCCAGGACGCAAGGAGGGCCACCGCCAGCAGCGTGGCGAGGGAGGCCGTGAGGGCGAGCCCGCTCCCCTCGCCGAGCGGAGACAGCAGCGCCACCCGCGCGCCCAGCCAACGCAGCAGCGCCAGCGACAGCAGCGCCCCGACGGCGGCGCCGAGGCTCGTCTGCACGACACCGTCGCGAAGCACCTTCGCGGCAACCGCCGCCGGGCGCGCGCCGAGAGCGAGCCGCACCCCCATCATCGATCGGGTACAGCGATTGGTCTCCGGGCTCCACCCTAGTACGCCCTGGAGAGCTTCCTGGAGCCCATGTCCGGCCGGGGGATCTCCTACACATACTCCAAGAGCCAGCAGGAGGCTCCCTTCACCCACCTGCGGGGGCCAAGCAGGCCGTCGACATCATCGGGATGGCGAGCGGGGGCTCGTCGATCTACTCGGCCGTACCGATCCAGCGCATCCAGCGGGACATTCACGCCCTGACCATCCACGCGCTGACCAGTCCGGACACAACATCGAACTGTGCGGTCGGCAGCTGTGCGGCCCGGGTCCGAACACCCGTACCTCCGACGGACCGGGCGGGCATCGCCGATCTGCGCAAGATAGCCGGGGACGCCGATCATAGTCGGCCGTCACCCACCAGCGTCAGGGCCGGCCGTCAAGGCAACGAAAGGCGCGACAGGGCCCGTTCGAGCCGGCCGCCCGGCGCCGCGCCACGCGTCTCCAGCAACCCGATCGCGGCTCGCGCGCGTACCAGGTCGTCGGCGCTCGCACCGGCCAGCAGCGCCCGAAGGTCTCGCCAGTCATGCTCGCGGCCGGGCTCTTCGGCCGCCAGGAGCTTGAGGGCGATGAGGTCGCCGCGGCGCGCCACCGGGAGCTCCAGGCCCTCCACGATGGGTATCCTCTCCGCATCGCGCGCCACTTCGCTCTCGATCCCGGCCAGCGAGAACAGCAGATCCAGGCGCAGAGGCGGTGCCGTGCCCTCGCCAGGGATGGCGAGGGTCGTCATCGCCGCCCCCAGGTCCGACTGCCAGCCGTAGCCGCGCGCACGCAGCGCCGCGACGAGAGCGGCGGCATCGGCGGCACCGTCCACGGCGACCGCCACGTCGACGTCGAGCGTCGCACGCGCTTCGGCGTGGGCAGCAACCGCGAGGGCGCCAACCAGGGCCCACGGGCGGCGCAGCTCGTCGAGGTCGCGGCAGATGCGAGCAAGGGCAGTCTCGAGCTCGCTCACTCAGGTGACTCGCGAGTTGCCTCGGCGCCGACGCCAATGGCCGGGCGGCGCTGGGTGCCCGACTCCAAGAGCCATGACCGCAGGCGGGCTTCGATCTGCTCGGCGGTCTCGCCCGGGTGCTCGCGCTTCAGCACCTCGCGGCGCATCGCCACCGCCAGGTCGTGCAGCTCGAAGGCCGCGCGCATCCGCGATTCCACCGGACCCACCGGCAGACTCTACCAACGCGCAGGGCACCGCTGCCTCGGCCGCGCGATCAGCGCAGCGCCAGCTCGACGTCGCGAACCGTCGGCGACGAGGTGCCCGCGCCAGGAGCCGCGGCCGGCACGCAGGCTGAGCCGGCCGCCGTGCCCACCGTGCGAGACGGCGGAGGTCTGCTGGTAGCGGTAGAGCGCCGCCACCCCCAGCGCCGGGGTTTCGTAGCTGGTGCCGAGCGACAGCGAGCGGCGGCGGGAAGTCGGATCCCTCGCGTTTCGCGGTCGCGGTAGCCACCTTGCGCGGAGCGACCCCCACCCGATCCACCGAGTGCCCCATCGACCTGCAGCCCGCGGCCGGCCACCGGTCCGCCACCGAACGTCTCGAGCCAGGTGCGGTGGCTGAGGCACCGCCGGCACTCCCCCTTCACCGGCATGGAAGACGCGCCCCGACGCGGCGCGCACGCCGAGCAGGTCGAAGAGGTTCGACCACGCCCAGGCCACGTCGAGCCGGCGCGGCTCGCCGGCGCCGGTGACCACCCGCAGGTCGACGTTCCAGGCTGCCATCGCCGTGAAGCCGTGCGCGAGGCGCCGCCAGTCGAGGAAGTTCGCGGGCGCCACCGGGCGGCTTGCATGCGGGCGCTGCTCTCAACTTGCGTGCCAGTCTCCTCGGCGAACATCGTCAGTCCCTTGCGGTCGCGCCGTGGTCGTCGCCGGCCACCGCCGGCGGGACGACGGTGCTCGTTACCGGGCGCCGAGCTGTCCTTGCGTCCGACGTCGATCCGTGGGAAGGCGGCGCCATATACTCCGCCGAGGAGGTACCAGGCTCGAAACCCACGTCTCGGGGTCGGCCCCGATCGGCGCATCCGCGTGCAGGCGGTGGTCGCCCCCCGTTCCGTATCGTGCGCCGCCCGCCGCGCACCTGGGGCACGTGGGATCTCCTGCTGGTCACCGACCTCGACGGCAGCCTCCTCGACGACAGCTACAGCTTCGAGCCCGCCCGTCCCGCCCTCGCCGCTCTCGCCGCCGCCGGCGGCCGGCTGGTGCTCGCCAGCAGCAAGACGCGGGCGGAGATGGAGCCGCTCGCCGCCGAGCTGGGAGCGCGGCCACCGCTGATCGTCGAGAACGGCGGCGCCATCCTCGTGCCGCGCGAGGAG
Organism: Thermoanaerobaculia bacterium; assembly: GCA_963837455.1. Lineage (GTDB taxonomy): Bacteria > Acidobacteriota > Thermoanaerobaculia > Multivoradales > JAIOJS01 > DASYQD01. Next base: position 357,654 of record CAWINM010000006.1, read on the forward strand.
GGCTACGAGATCCTCGCCAGCGGCGTCACCCACTCCCACCTGCTGCACGCGCTCGAGGAGATCGGGCGGGAGACGAGCGCGGTGCTGCGAGGGTTCTCCTCGCTCGGTGCCGAGGCGGTGGCGGCGCTCACCGGCCTCGACCGGGAGGCGGCGCGGCGGGCCCTGGCGCGAGAGCACGACGAGCCGTTCGTGCTCGCCAACGAGGAGTGTGCGCCGGCGGTGGTCGGCGCGGCCGAGCGACGCGGCCTGCGCGTATCCCGCGGCGGCAGGTTCTTCCACCTCAGCGGCGCTACCGACAAGGGGCGCGCCTTCCGCCAGCTCCTCGCACTTCTCGGCCGCCCGCGCGAAACCGTCGGCCTGGGCGACGCCGGCAACGACCTGACGCTGCTCGAGAGCGTCGACCGTCCCATCGTCATCCCGCGCCGCGGCGGGGACCTCGACCTCGAGCTGGCGGCCGCGCTCCCCGGGGCCGAGGTCGCCCCGGCACCCGGGCCGCCGGGCTGGAACGCCGCCGTGCTCACCGTGCTCGGCGGCGGACGGCTGCCCACCGTCTCCGGCGGAGACGCTGCCTGAGCGATGGCGCACGGTCTCTCGACGCTCGACTGGTCGTTGGTGGTCGGGTACCTGGCGGTAGTGCTGGCGATGTCGGCGGCCATCGCCCGCCGGCAACGCACCGGCACCGACTACTTCCTTGCCGGCCGCGCCATGCGCAGCGCGCCGCTGGGCGCCTCGATCCTCGCCAACCAGGCGAGCGCCGTGAGCCTCATCGGGGCACCGGCCTTCGTCGCCCTGCGAGCGGGAGGTGGGCTGCGCTGGCTGCAGTACGAGCTGGCGCTGCCGCTGGCGATGCTCCTGCTCATCGCCTTCCTGCTGCCGGCGCTGCGCTCGGTGCCGGGCTCCTCCATCTATGCCTACGTCGAGCGCCGCTTCGGCAGCGGCGCGCGCCGTGCCGTCGCCGGCGCCTTCCTGCTCTCGCGCGGCCTGGCGCTGGGAGTGATCCTCTACGCATCCTCGCTGGTGGTCTCGGCGGCGACGGGATTGGCAGCCGGTCCGGCACTGCTGGCGGTGGGTCTGTTCAGCGTCGCCTACACCAGCGTCGGCGGCATCGTCGCCGACATCTGGACCGATGTGCTGCAGCTCGTGCTCTTGTGGGTGGGGACGCTGGTGGCGGCGCTCTTCCTCCTCGCCCGGCCGGGTCTGGTGGCGGCGATCCCGTCCGCGCGCCTGCAGGCGCTGGTGCCCGGCTTCGGCCCGCGCGCCGGGACCTTCACCCTCGGACCGATGCTGCTCGGCGGGCTGTTCCTCTACCTCTCGTACTACGGCTGCGACCAGAGCCAGGCGCAGCGCCTGCTCACCGCCCGCGACGACCGTACCGCCCGCCGCGCGCTGCTGCTCAACGGCCTGCTGCGCTTCCCCCTCGTCCTCACCTACTGCGGCTTCGGCCTGCTGCTCGCCGGCCTGCTGCACCACGACCCCGGCTTCGCGGCGCACGTGGCCGGGCGGCCAGACGACAGTCTGGTGCCGGCGTTCATCACCGGCTACCTACCCTCTGGCCTGCGCGGCCTGCTGGTGGCGGGGATCCTCGCCGCCGCCATGTCGTCCATCGACTCGGCGCTCAACTCGCTGGCTGCCGTCACCCTGGAGGACGTCTGCGGGCGCGAGCCAGGGAGTCAGAGCGTCTGGCTCGGGCGCGCCGTGTCGCTCGCCTGGGGCGTCTTCGCCATCCTCGCCGGCCTCGCCTGCGCCCACAGCGGGACCGGTGTGCTCGAGCTGGTCAACCTGGTGGGCTCGGTGTTCTACGGTCCGCTGCTCGGCGTCTTCACGCTGGGGGTGCTGGCGCCAGGCGTCGGCGGGCGCTCGGCGGTAGTGGCCATGGTTGCCGGCATCGGCGCCAATCTCGCCCTCGCGCTGGCGGCACCGGCGGTCTCCTGGTTGTGGTGGAACCCCGCCGGCTGGCTGGTGACGATGGCGGTGGGGCTGGCCTCGGCGCGCGCCCTGCCGCGGCTGCCGCGACCGCGGGCGAGCCGCGGCGAGACGCTGCTGCTGGCAGGGGGGTTCGCGCTCATGCTGGCCCTGCTGGCCCTCTTGTGAAGGAGGTGCGATGAGCGACTTCCATCAATCCGGGGTGGTCACCTCGCTGCCGCGTCTGGGCGAGCGCCCGGTCGAGGAGCTCGAGGAGGCCATCCGCGCCCTCACCCCGAAGTTTCCGGTCGCCCTGGTGGTGCCGATGGTCCCCTCGGAGATGGACCGTCCGGCCCTCGCCAACATCCTCGACGAGCTCTGCGCGGTGGACTACCTCGACTCGCTGGTGATCTCCCTTAACCGCGCCACCCGCGACGACTACGAGCGTGCCGCGCGCTACTTCGAGCGTTACCCCGGGCGGCTGGTGCTGCTGTGGAGCCGCTCGCCGGCCATCGTCGGCTTCCTCGCCGAGATGGAGCGGGCGGGTCTCGGCGTCGGCAGCCCGGGGAAGGGGCGCGCCTGCTGGCTGGCGATGGGGCTGCTGCTCGCCGAGGAGCGCGTCGACTACATGGCCTTCATCGACGCCGACATCATCAACTTCCGCCGCGAGATGCTGGCGCGCCTCGTGCTGCCGGCGCTCGATCCCATCGTCGACTACGACTTCGTGAAGGCCTACTACGCCCGTTTCTCGGACCGGCTCCACGGCCGCGTCACGCGCCTCTTCGTGTCGCCGCTGCTCGCCGCCTTCCGGCGACTGATCGGCGAGGATCCCTACATCCGCTACCTCGCCGCATTCCGCTACCCTCTGTCGGGGGAGTTCGCGGTGCAGCGCGACCTTGCCTCGCGCATGCGGCTCCCCTCCGACTGGGGGTTGGAGATCGTCACCCTCTTCGAGGCCCTGCGCCACCGAGCGCCGACGCGCATCTGTCAGGTGGAGATCGCCGAGCGCTACGACCACAAGCACCAGGCGCTCTCCGCCAACGACGCCAGCCGCGGCCTCAACCGCATGGCGCGTGACGTCGGCACCCACCTCCTGCGCACGCTCGCGGCCGCCGGCGTGGTGCTTTCGGCGGGGCTGTTCAAGAGCCTCATCGCCGCCTACCAGCGCGAGGCCGAGGACGCCGTCGCCCAGAGCTACGCGATGGCGATGATCAACGGCCTGCGCTTCGACCGCCACGAGGAGGAGATCGACGTGCAGACCTTCTCGCGCTCGCTGCGCGCCGCCATCGAGGACTTCCTCGCCGATCCCGCCGGGCCGCCGCTGGTGCCCAACTGGTCGCGGGTGTGGGCGGGGGTGCGCGAGGCAGGGGCGATGCTCAAGGCGGCGGTCGCCGAGGGACCGTCGTGAGCCGCCACCTTCACGTCGCAGAGCTGCGCCGCCACCTGCCCTCGCCCGACTACGAGCGGCCGCTGCTCGAGCTGCGCCCCGAGCAGCGCGAAAGGCTGCTCGCCATCCTCGCCGAGCTGTACGGCCGCGAGAAGGCGGAGGCGTGCTTTCCCGAGCTCGAACGCTCGCTGCGCGTCTACCACGCTCACAAGACGCCGGGGATGCTCGCCGCCGACGCCCGCTACGACCCCGCCGAGCGCTTCGACGAGCGCGACGTGGTGCTCATCACCTATGGCGACCTGCTGGCGAGCCCGGGGCGGCGACCGCTGGCGGCGCTCGCCGACTTCGTCTCCCGCTTCCTGCGCGGCACCATCAACACCATCCACCTGCTCCCCTTCTACCCCTACTCCTCCGACCGCGGTTTCGCGGTGATCGACTTCGAGGAGGTCGACCCGCGCCTCGGCACCTGGGAGGAGATCGAGCGGCTGGGGCAGCGCTTCCAGCTGATGTTCGACGGCGTCTTCAACCACGTCTCCTCGAAGAGCCGCTGGTTCCAGCGCTTCCTCAACGGCCGCCCCGGCTTCGACAGCTACTTCGTCACCTTCTCGACGCGCGAGGCGATCCCTCCCGAGCACCTGCAGCTCATCCTCCGGCCGCGCACCTCCGACCTGCTGACGCCGTTCCACACCATCGACGGCATCAAGTGGGTGTGGACCACCTTCGGGCCCGACCAGGTCGACCTCGACTTCAAGAACCCGGAGGTGCTGCTGCGGGTGGTCGAGGTGCTGCTGCTCTACGTTCGCCGCGGCGCCGACATCGTGCGCCTCGACGCCGTGACCTACATCTGGCGCGCCCTGGGGACGAGCTGCGCCCACCTCAAGCAAGGCCATGCCGTGGTGCAGCTGTTCCGCGCCGTGCTCGACGTGGTGGCGCCGCGGGTGGCCCTGATCACCGAGACCAACGTGCCACACGCGGACAACGTCGCCTACTTCGGCGACGGCTGGAACGAGGCGCACATGGTCTACAACTTTGCGCTGCCGCCGCTCGTGCTGCACACCTTCTTCAGCGGCGACGCTAGCAAGCTCTCGCGCTGGGCGGCCAGCCTCACCACCCCTTCGCCCGCCACCACCTACTTCAACTTCCTCGACTCCCATGACGGCATCGGCCTGCTCGGCGCTCGCGGCCTGCTCGACGACGACGACGTGGAGCGCATGATCCGGCACGTCGAGGCGCATCGCGGCCTGGTCTCCTACCGCAGCCGTGGCGACGGTAGCAGCACGCCCTACGAGCTCAACGTGACCTGGTACAGCGCCCTCAACAAAGAGGGCGCCGGTGAGGACGTCGACCTGCAGGTGGCGCGCTTCGTGGCCTCGCGCTCGATCGCCCTCGCCCTCAGCGGCGTCCCCGGCATCTACCTGCCGAGCCTCTTCGGCTCCAAGAACGACCTCGCCGCGGTGCGGGCCGGGGAGGGCGCGCGTGCCATCAATCGCGACACGCTCTACGTGCCGGCATTGAAGCGCCGCCTACGCGACCGCGGCAGCTGGGTCTCCAAGGTGGCCCGCCGCTTCGGTCGCCTCATCCGCGCACGCCTCGCTACCCCTGCCTTCCACCCGCGCTCCGCACAGCGCGTCCTCGACGGGCGGCAGCCTGGGGTGTTCGCGGTGCTCCGCCTGGCGAGCGACGGCGGCCTCGTGCTGGCAGTCACCAACGTCACCGAGCGGCCACAGGCCTTCTCCTGCACCCGCGAGGCGCTGAGTTGCGACGCCGTCGACTGGCGCGACCTGTTGTCGCGCCGGCGCGTGCGGGCGGCCGACGAGGGGCTAGAGCTCCTGCTCGCGCCCTACGAGGTGCTGTGGCTGGCGCCCCGGCCGTGACCTTCGGAGCAGTCGTTCCTCCGTAGCGGCCGCTCAGGCCACGGATCGGGGCATTGGTGCCGCGAGCGCGGATCGGACCACCGGGTCATGGTAACAACGCCGATCATGGCATTACGGCATTTCAGGGGCCGCCGAAGAGGGGGAAGAAATGTCACCAAGACAACTCGATCGCCGGCGCACCCGGCGACGGCGCCTGGCTGGCTCCAGCCTTTGGCCCTGGACGATCGCTGCCGGGCTCGCCGTCCTGGCGCTCAGCTTCCACCCCATGCGCTGCTCCGACCTCTGGTGGCACCTGGCAGCCGGGCGCTGGATCGTCGCCCATGGGGCGCTTCCCAAGCTCGATCCGTTCTCCTTCACGGCGGCAGGGCCCTGGAACAACCACGAGTGGCTTGCGGACGTCGTCTTCGATCGCTGGACCGCGGCCTTCGGCGTCCGCTCGCTCGTGTACTGGTACTGGGGGGTGCTGCTGGCGACCTACCTCCTGCTCTTCGACCTGCTGCGGAGGCGGGGCGCCTCGGGCTGGCTGAGCCTCGGCGCTTGCACGCTGGCAGCCGCCGCAAGCGTCCCGTTCTTCGAGATCCGTCCCCACCTCTACTCCCTGCTGCTGTTCGTGATCCTCCTGCGGCTGACGCTCGGCAGAGCACAGCTGCCGAAGGCCCTGCCGCTGCTCTTCGCGATCTGGGCCAACCTGCATGCCAGCTTCGTGTTCGGGCTCCTCGCACTGGCCACCATCGTCGGCTCCGGAATGGCGCCCACCCTCCTCCTCCACTTTCGCGAACGCTCTCGCGACGAGAGCGGATCCGAGCTCGGCGCCGTGCGCCACGACCTCGGCGTCACCCTCGCCTGCGCCGCAGCGACGATCCTCAACCCCCTCGGCTGGCGGGTCTTCGTACTACCGCTGACCGTCGCATTCGCCCGCCACTCGTCGTTCAATGCCCTGGTGGAGTGGCTGCCGCCGTTCCAGGCCGGAGCCGTGCAGGCGCCGCTCTTCGGGTGGCTCATCGCACTCGCCATCCTGGCGCTGGCGGACGCCATCGGCTCGCGGCGCCCTGGCCGGGCGCCCGCGTCCGAGCGCTGGGCGGTGGCGGCGTGCACGCTTCTCACCCTGGCCATGGCACTGCGTGCCGCCCGCTTCATCCCGCTCTTCGCCATCGCCACGGCGGCGCTGGCTGCCCTCGCCTGCGGCCACCGCCAGCGCTCCGACGTCGGGCAGCGGGACCGCGCCGACCGCAACCCGTGGCTTCGCGAGCTGGCTCCGCCGGCCCTGGCCATCGTCATCGCCGGTGGCGCCTTGCTGCGCTTCCCACTCGGCAAGCAGGCCTTTCGCCATCTCACCTCGCTCGAGTCGTTCCCGGTCGACACCCTCGACTTCGTGACCGCCAACCACCTCTCGGGACGGGTCCTGACCTTCTACGGCTGGGGAGGGTACGTCGACTACCGCACCCATGCGCGGCTCAAGGTCTTCATCGACAGCCGCGCCAACACCGTCTTCTCATCGCCGACCTTCGACGACTACCGGCGCGTCCAGTACATGGCGCCGGGCTGGCAGGAGGTGGTCGAGCGTTCGGGCGCCGACTACTTCCTGTGGCTCAATCTCGCCACGCCACAGGTGCGGCGGGTCGACCAGGCGGCACGGCTCCTGGCCAGCGGACGTTGGCGCAAGCTCCACGAGGACTTCGTTTCGGTGCTGCTGGTGCGGCGGACGGTGGTGCTCGATGGGCCGCTGCGCTCCCCCGCTTCGGCCTACCGGGAGCTGGCGCTCGGCGGCTTGGCCATGCGACGCGGCGACGCCGCCGGCGCCGAGAGCTTCCTGCGCGCGGCGCTGCGCCTCGACCCTGGCCTGCTCGCCGCCTGCCGCAACCTCGCCCTCACGGTGGCCTATCGCGGCGAGGAGGCGGAGGCGTGGCGGACACACCGCCGTTGCGAGCGCATCTTCCCCGAGTCGCAGAGCGCGGTCCTCCTCCGGGAGTCCCTCGCCGCACGGGCGGCACGGGCCGCCGGCCCTGGTGACGCGCCCCAGCGCCGTGGCTCCGCGGGACCGCGGTCCCGATCCTGGCGATCGCCTTCGCTGAGCGGGCGGCGCGGCCCGGCAGGGTCGAGCCCTCAGCCGCCCTCCGCCGCCCCCGCGGCGAGCAGGTAGAGGTCGCTCTCGTAGGTCTCGACGACGGCCAGCCAGCCGCCGCGGCGGTCGGGGAGGAGCTCGTAGACACCCCAGAAGCTCGGTTCCAAGGCGACGTCGACGGGGCGGCGGGCCGCCACGACGCCGCGGGTGGCATCGAGCACCACGAGCGTCGGACGTGTCCGTTGATCGACCAGGAAACCGACGCGATCAGGGGCCACCCACACCGGCGTGACGCGGTAGTTGCCCTGACTGGCGAAAACCCGCCGCACGGCGCGTCCACGAACGTCGACGATGACGAAGCCCTGCGCCTCGCCTTCGCCAGAGACTGCGAGCCGGCGGCCATCCGGGGACCACGCCAGCTGACCCGCGATCCCCGGCGCCACCAGCGCGTGATGTTGGGAGGCCACGTCCACCACGAAGACCCCGCTCCCCTCGACGGTTCCAGACGCCACGTAGGCGACGCGCCGGCCGTCGGGGGACCAGGCCGGGCGACGGGCGGCGTTCTCCTCGATGAGGCCCGGCTTGCCGCCGTCGGCTGCGAGGCGCCGACGGGATCCGGTCGCGAGCTCGAGCAGCCAGAGACCCAGGGTGTCGCGGGTCGCACCGAGGAAGGCGAGCCGGGAGCCGTCGGGAGAGTAGGCGGGACAGAGCCCGTCTCCCAGGGGCCGTACGCCCCCGGTGGCGAGGTCGAGCAGAGAGAGCGCGCCCCGCCCAGCCGGAGAGTCCCAATCGGTGATCGCCAGGCTGGAGCCGTCGGGCGCTACGTCGAAGCACTCGACCGCGGTAGGCACGGCCAGCTCACCAACCGGTCGCAGCTCCCCGTCGAGGCGGACGACTTGCCGCGTCTTGCTCTCGCGGGCGTAGAGGATCCGCCCCTGACGGTCCACGGTGGGGTGAAAGAGCCCGTTGGCACCGACGGTGAGGGGCAGGACCGGGCCACCGTCCAGGGGCAGGCGCATCAAGTTACCGCTGTGGCCGGGCCAGTGACCATCAGCGACCAGGGCGACACCCGACGGCAGCCAGGCGAGCGAGCGCACGTACTCGACGGGGCCGGCCAGCAGCCGCGGCTCGCCGGGAGCTCGCGCCGGGCCGATGAGCACCCGCCGCTCCCCCGCCACCGCCGCCAGCCGCTCGCCGTCCGGCGAGACGGCGAGCGACGCCAGCGCGTCCCAGACCCGCCACAGCGCGACGTCGTCCCCGGTGGCGAGCTGGCGCCGGCGCACCACGAACAGCGGTCCCGGCTCGCGCCGCACGTAGAGCACGGCGCGCCCGTCGGCGGTCCAGGCACCCTCCTCTGCGCCGGCGACCACCAGGGTGGGGGCACCCCCGAGCGCCGGGAGGCGCCAGAGCGAGCGCTCCTCCCCCTGCGCGCGGGTGAACAGGATCTCGCGTCCATCGGGTGAGAACTGCGGCGCATAGTCATCCGCGCTGTCGGCGGTCAGGCGCACCGGCTCACCGTCGATCGGTGCCGCGTAGAGGTCGTACCGAGGCTCCCCTGGTGCCCGCAGCACGAACGCGTAGCGGTCGCCCTCGGGTGACAGCGCCGGGTAGGTCTCGCGGCCGGGCGTTGCCGTCAGTCGGCGCTGGCTCGGCCCCGCCGCGGAGGGCGTCACCGGTGGCTCGACACGCCGATGCGCGAGCAGCAGGCCCAGGATCGTCGCCGCCGCGGCGCCTGCCAGCGCGGCCCCCAGCGACCACCGGTACCGGGTCAGCCGCCCACCCGACATCGGCACCGCCGTCGGGATGGCGACCGGGGGCGCGGGCTGCGCCGCCTCCTTCCTCACCACCTCTACGGTGGCAAGGAAGCGATAGCCCCGCCGGGGGATGGTCTCCACGAAGCGCGGCGCCTGGGGATCGTCGCCGAGCACGAGCCGCAGCTTGCGCACCACCTGGGTGAGCGACTCTTCGGAGACGAACGCGCCGGGCCAGAGCCCGGCGAGCAGCTCCTGCTTCGAGAGCAGCCGTCCCGGGCTCTCGACGAAGAGGCGCAGCGCATCGAGGACCTTGGGCTGCGCGGCGATCGGCTCGCCACCACGCACCAAGCGCGACTCGGTCGGCTCGAGCTCGAACCCTTCGAAGCGGTAGACGGTCGCCATGCCGACCCCGGGGGCCTCGTCGCATTGTCTCAAACCCCGCGATTCATCGACAGGTCAGCGGGCGGTAGGCGCGCGATCACGACGGCGTCGGGCCCGGGACCGCAGGATGCGGTGGCAAACCGCCGTCAGCGCACCCGAGGAGGGGATCCACCGCAATGCATGACGCCGGGCATCGCCTCTCACCGCTCGCCCTGGCAGGCTTGCTCGTCTGGGCGCATCCCGCCTGCGGCCAGATCGCCGGCGGCGTCCACGTCGTCACCGCCGCCAACCGGCAGTGCACAGGTGGTCGCTGCACCTTCCTCGACGACACCCCCTGGTATCCGGATCACTGCGACGCGATGGTGCTGAGTAGCGCCAACTGGAACCCTCCTGGCTCGGCGGGCATCTACTTCGCCGCGCCGGTGCTGACCACCAGCTTCTCCGACACGCACTGCTATCGGTCGCTTCTCGGACCGCCGGGGCAAATGCCGCTCGGGGCCGCCTTCAACGTCCTCACTGTGCACGACAATCCGGAGTGTCTCCACGAGCACGTCGCTTACGCATCCAATTCGGGCTTCGATTTCACCTTCATCGACTGGCCGGGCGTCCTCGACGACGACCCCACCGCATTCCTGCTCGTGCAACCAGAGTTTGGCTTCCAGAGCTTCGCCCCGCTCGCGGTCTACTACGAGGGCGACATCGGTCGTTGGGATATCGTCACCGAGGACCACTCGGCGATGCCGCTCGGCGCCGACTTCCTCGTCTACGCGACGACCAGCGGCTGCAATCTCGGACTGTCGGGCCAGGTCCAGCACACGTGCACCGGACCCTCCGGCAACACCTGCTCCCTGGGAACCGTCGCCCAGGGCGACCCGAACGCCAGGCTGCTCGTCACCCAGGTTATGTCGGGCACCGCGGTGTACAACCCGCACCCGATCGGCGTGTACTACGCCGGGCTCTGGCGGGTCTTCAACGAGGACCTCGCCCCCATGCCCGAAGGCGCCATCTTCAACGTCGCCGTCATCCAGGTGCTGCTGCAAGAAGGGTTCGAGAGCGGCGACCGCAGCGGCTGGTCGGCAAGCGCACCGTAGCCACCGCCGGCTGACATAGAGAGGCAGGCGAGCGAACGGAACGACTCAGTGGAAGCTGAGTCGGGCGCCGAGGCGGAAGATGCGCGGGCTGAGGATCTCGGTGACGAGCCCGATCCTCGCCTGGCACCTCGAGCATCTGCGGGGGGCTCCCCGGCGCCCACCGTGCCGGCGGCCGGCCGAGCGGAAAGCAACGAGCTCATGCGGCCCAACCTCGCGACGTGGCTGTACGCCGTGATCACCATGCTGGCGGCAGCCGCCAGCTCCGGAGCAACGGAGAGCGGCCCGCCACGGGCCACCCGATCGCCCGCATGACCCGCGGCTCCCCGAGCAGGCAGCCGCCGGCGCCATCCGCCCGCGCGACGTGGCACTGATCTTTCATGAAATGCTCGGCGAGCCCTAGTCGCATCGCCGACCCGCCCACCCATCGCGACGGCGTCGAGCCTGTCGTCGCTGCTAGTCTGGCGGCATGCTCCGCATCCGGCGCATCTTCGACACCGCACTGCCGCTCGACCAGGCGGCTCTCGAGCAGGTGCGCGCCATCCTCCGGGCCCGCTTCTCGGAGGTCTCCGAGAGCTCCGTGACGGCGCTCGGCGAGCGCCTCCATGATCCCTTCCCGGGGCGGCTACGACCGGTGCTGTTCGTCGCCGAGGACGACCAGCAGGTGCTCGGCTTCGCCTCCGTCCTCTACGCCCCCGACCTGCGCTTCTGCATGCTCGAGTTCCTGGCCACCGCGGCGCCCGACGACGTCGCCGCCCGCGGCGGCGTCGGCGCCGCGCTCTACGAGCGGGTGCGCGGCGAGGCGCGCGCCCTCGGCGGCCTGGGGCTCTTCCTCGAGGCGCCGTCCGACGATCCCGCGCTGGCTTCGAGCCCCGAGATCGCGCGGCTCAATACCGCCCGCCTGCGCTTCTACGAGCGTTTCGGCGTGCGTCCCATCGTCGGCACCGAGTACGAGCTCCCGGTGCGGCCCGGCGGCTCCCCCGGACCCGCCCTGCTCTACGACGACCTCGGCAGCGGCGCGCCGCCCTCGCGTGCCTTCACGCGCAAGGCGGTGCGCGCCATCCTCGAGCGGCACTATGCGGCGTTGTGCCCACCCGCCTACGTCGAGCGCGTGGTGCGTTCGTTCGTGGACGATCCGGTGCGGCTCCGGGCCCCGCGCCACGGCCGTGCGCGCGAGGCGGTGGTGCCGGCGCCGACGGCAACGATCCCGCTGGTGGTCGCCGACCGCCACGAGATCCACCACGTCAGGGAGCGCGGCTACGTCGAGTCGCCGGTGAGGGTGAGCGCCATCCTCGGCGAATTGGACCGCACCGGCCTGTTCCGCCGCCTGCCACCACGCCGCCATGGCGAGCCCTATCTCACCGCCGTGCACGACCCCGGGCTGGTGCGCTACCTGCGCCGCGCCTGCGCCGAGATGGCTCCCGGCAAGGCGCTCTACCCGTACGTCTTCCCGCTGCGCAATCGCCATCGGCTTCCCGCCGAGCGCTCGGTGCTGGCCGGCTACTACTGCATCGACACCTTCACGCCGATCACCCCGAACGCTTACCCCGCCGCGCGGGCCGCCGCCGACTGTGCACTGACCGCCGCCGAGCAGGTGCTCGCCGGCGCGCGGCTCGCCTACGCCCTGGTGCGGCCACCCGGTCACCACGCCGAGCGCCGGTCGTTCGGGGGCTTCTGCTACTTCAACAACGCCGCGGTGGCCGCGCAGCTGCTGGCCGCCCACGGCAAGGTCGCCATCCTCGACCTCGACTACCACCACGGCAACGGCCAGCAGGACATCTTCTGGCAGCGCGGCGACGTGCTCACCGTCTCCATCCACGGCCACCCGCGCTTCGCCTACCCCTATTTCAGCGGCTTCGCCGAGGAGCGCGGAGCCGGCGAAGGGGAGGGGGCGAACCTCAACCTGCCACTGCCGGAGAGCCAGGATGGCAAGCAGTACGCGCGGGCGCTCGAGCGCGCCCTCGAGGCGGTCGCCGCCTTCGCCCCCACGGCAGTGGTGGTGGCGCTGGGGCTCGACCCGGCCAAGGGGGATCCCACTGGAACCTGGAGCCTGCGCGCGCCCGATTTCCAACGCAACGGCGAGTTGGTGGCCACCCTGCGCCTGCCGCTGCTGGTGGTGCAGGAGGGTGGCTACCGCACGCGCACGCTCGGCGCCAACGCCGCCGCCTTCTTCCGCGGTCTCGCCGCCGCCGGCGCCGCCGGCTGAGCGGCTCGTTCACGGAGCGCAACGCGCAGCCAGGGCGGCCCCGCGCAGAGGAGACCCCGGGCGCCTGCCGATGCCTGGCCTGCGGATCGTCGGGCTATGCTGCCCGCCATGCGGACAGCGGGCGGTTCGGCACGGACGCGCCACTGGCGGGAGCGCGTGGCCCGGTACCTGGGCGTCGCGCCCGACGAGAAGGCGGCGATCTACGTCGCGGTCGTCTCGTCGGCGACGCTGACGGATCCCGTCTTCTGGGCCGAGATCCTGTTCTCCGCCGGCATCGCCACCCTCGGTCTCATCCTCGGCAGCCCGGCGGTGATCATCGGCGCCATGCTGATCTCGCCGCTCATGGGGCCGATCCTCTCTGCCGGCCTCGCTCTCGCCGCCGGCGACGTCGTCCTCGCCGTCCGCGCCGCCGTCGGCATCGGCCTCTCGAGCGCCGTGGCGATCGCCTTTTCGACGCTGCTCGTCGTGCTGCTGCCGTTCCGCGAGATGACCGCCGAGATCGCCGCGCGCACCCACCCCAACACCCTCGACCTGGTGATCGCCCTCTTCTCCGGCGCCGTCGGCGCGCTGGCGGTGAGCAAGACCCTGCGCGGCGTCGCCACCTCCATCCCCGGCGTCGCCATCGCGGTGGCGCTGATGCCACCGCTGTGCGTCACCGGCTACGGCATCGGCGTGCTGTTGACCCTCGACCGCCTGCAGGGGCTGGCGACGATGCGCGGCGGTGCCCTGCTCTTCTTCACCAACCTGGCGGCGATCACCTTCTCGTCGATGGTGGTCTTCCTGTTGCTCGACGTCGACGCTCCGGAGGTGCGCCGGCTGGTCCGCGCGCGCCGCCAAGACGAGCCACGGACGAGCCGCACGCAGGCGGCCGTCGATCGCCTGCTGCCCGGCGAGCGGACGCTGGTCGGCGGGCTGCCGGCGCGGCTCCTGCTCGCGTTCTCACTGCTGGTTCTGGTCTGGGTGCCGCTGCGGCGCTCCTTCAACGCGCTGGCGGCCGAGATCCACCAACGCCAGGTTCTCAACAGCACCCGCAAGGCGGCGAGCGCCCTGTGGACCGATCTGCTCGGACGCACGGCGAGCGGGCGGCCACGCTCGTACATCGACGCCCTCGACGCCGAGGTCCACGACCGCCGGCTCGACCTCTCGATCCGCGCCTTCGTCAGCGAGCGGGTGACCGTCGCGGAGCGCGGCCTCTACCTCCGCCGCCTGGCTCGCGAGCTCGATCGGCAGCCCGACAGCATCGACCTCGACCTGGTGGAGATTCCCACCTCCAGCTATCAGCTCGCCCAGCGGCCGGAGGAGGCGGTGCCGGCGCCGCCGCCGCCGCCCACCCTCGGCGCGCGCTTCCAGGGCATCTCCCGCGAGGCGCTGGGTCGGCTCGCCGAGGTGCCGCTGCCGTCTCACGCGGCGCCACTCGACTGGTCGCTGACCGTCGATGCGCGCGGGCCAACGGCCACCCTCGCCTTCCTCGGCCCGGCCGACCTCGGCGTCGACGCCCAGGAGATGATCGCTTTCGAGCTGCGGCAGCGGCTCGAGCTGCCCCAGCTCGACCTGCGGTGCGAGTGGATCCCGACACGCAGCGAGCTCCACTTTGCGCGCCACGAGGTGGTGCCGGGGGTGGAGGCGAGGCAGGCGGTCGCTGTCCTCGCCGCGCGGGTGGCCCCCCGGCCCGCCCTTCACCTGCGGCTGCTGGCGGCAGACGACGAGCTCGGGCACCAGCGGGCGGCTGCGGTCGCCTCGGCGCTCGTCGCTGCCGGCGTCGAAGCCGAGCGGGTCGCGACCGGGGTCCAGGGCGAGGGGTGCCCGCGCTGCGTCCTCGTCCTCGTCGAGCCCGCGGTGGGGCACGACGACGGCGGGCCGAGCTGACGCGCCCCACCCGGCGAACCCGGCTGACTGCCGCGGCCTGGTGACCGCTCGCATACCGCGGCGCGACTGACGACGCGACCACGCAGGTGAGAGGCTGGGCGGCGGGAGGTTCCGGGGTGTCGATCGAGCTGCGCGGGGTGACGAAGTCGTTCGGCGGCGTGACGGTGGTGCGCGGCATGGACCTGCACATCGCCAGCGGCGAGCTGTGCGTCCTGCTCGGCCCCAGCGGCAGCGGCAAGAGCACCCTGCTGCGCATCGTCGCCGGCCTCGAGGAACCGGACTCGGGTGGCGTGCTGCTCTACGACGAGGACGTCACCCGCGCCGATCCGCGCCGCCGCGGCATCGGCTTCGTCTTCCAGCACTACGCGCTCTTCCGGCACCTCACGGTGGCGGAAAACGTGGAGTTCCCGTTGCGCGTGCGGAAGGTGCCGCGCCGCGAGCGACGCTCCCGGCGCGAGGAGCTCCTCGAGCTGGTGGGGCTGACCGGCTACGGCCGCCGACGGCCGGGCCAGCTCTCGGGAGGGCAGCAGCAGCGCGTGGCGCTGGCCCGGGCGCTCGCCAGCGCGCCTCGCGTGCTGCTGCTCGACGAGCCCTTCGGCGCCCTCGACGCCCGCATCCGCGTCGAGCTGCGCCACGCCATCCGCCGCATCCATCGCGAGCTCGGCATCACCACCGTCTTCGTCACTCACGACCAGGAGGAGGCCTTCGCGCTCGCCGACCGCCTCGCCGTGCTCGCCGATGGCCGCCTGCTGGAGGTTGGGGCCCCCGACGACCTCTACCTCCATCCTCGCCATGAACGGGTCGCCACCTTCCTCGGCGACGCCAACGTGCTGGTGGGTGAAGCGAGCGACCGCGGCGTGCGACTGGGCGAGGTGGAGCTGCCGCTGGGAGTGACCGCCGAGAAGGCGCCCGGCGGCCGTGTGCGGGTGGTGTTCCGACCCGAGGACGTGCAGCTGGGCGCGGCCGGCGGCGGCGCCGCCGAGCTCGGCCTCGCCACCGTCGAGGAGGCGACCTTCGCCGGCAGCTTCGAGAAGCTGCGCCTGCGCCTGCCGATCCCCCCCGGGGTGCGCGGCGTGGCGCCGCCCGCACCGTTCGGCTCGGCCTTCGTCTGGCTCGACGCCCTTCGCCCGCAACCCGAGGCGCGGCGGCTGCCGCTGGCGATCGGCGACCGCGTGCCGGTGGCGGTGCGACGGGTGCACGTGCTGGCCTCTGCGGCGCTGCGCCTGCTCGTGCTGGGCGACGGCGGGGCGGGGGCGGCGCGCGCCGAAGGGGGACCCGCGGCGACCTTCGCTGCCGCCCTCGCCGAGCGCACCGCGGCCACGGTCGGGCGGGCGGGCGCACCACCGCCGCCCGACGGCTGGGACCTCGCCCTCTTCGACCTCGTGCGCGCAACGGGGGCGCTGCCGCGTCAGCTACCGGGACCCGAGGTCGACCACCTGCTGTTCGTCCCCCCCGGCGCGGCGCTGCCGCAGCGCATCCTGGTCTGCATCGCGGTGGGCGAGCCCGGCAAGGAGGACGTCTTCTTCGCCGAGCGGCTCGCCTGGCGCCTCGCGGCGCAGGTGACGGTGCTGACGGTCCTCTCGGGTCCGACTCAGGAGCCCCCACCGCACGTGCGTCGCTTCCTCGACGCCGCGGCGCGCGCCCTCGGGCGTCGCGGCGTCGAGGTGCGGACCAGGGTGCGCTTCGGCACGCCGCGCCGGGAGATCCTCGCCGAGGTGTGGGACGGCGACCACGACCTGCTGGTCACCGGCGCGCCGGTGGGAGCCCACGGCCAGGCTGCCGGGCTGCAGGGCCTCGTCGAGAGGCTGCTCGCCGCCACTCCCTGCCCGCTGCTGGTGGTGCGCGGCACCCACGGCAACGCGGTGCCCGCTGCCGGCGTCGAGGAGTCGGCAAGGAGCGGGCGATGAGGTGGACCGGCCGTCGCCGGCACACCGCCGTACCCGGCTTCGGCATCACCTTCGGCGCCTCGATGCTCTACCTGTCGCTGCTGGTGCTGCTGCCGCTCGCGGCGCTCGTCCTGCGCGCCAGCTCGTTCGGCGCCGGCCAGCTGCTCGCAGCCGTCTCCACCCACCGCGCCCGCGCCGCGTTCGGGCTCAGCTTCGGCGGCGCTCTGCTGGCGGCGTCGATCGCCGCCGTGGGCGGCAGCGTCGCCGCCTGGGTGCTGGTGCGCTACCGCTTCCCCGGGCGGCAGCTGCTCGACGCTCTCGTCGACCTTCCCTTCGCCCTGCCGACGGCCGTCTCGGGCATTGCCCTCGCCACCCTCCTCGGACCGCAAGGCTGGCTGGGGCGGGCGCTCGAGCCGTTCGGCTGGACGCTCGCCTACACCCGGGGCGGGATCCTGGTGGCGATGGTGCTGGTGTCGCTGCCGTTCATCGTCCGCACGTTGCAGCCGGCCCTCGCCGACCTGCCGCTCGACGTCGAGGAGGCGGCCGCCACGCTCGGCGGCGGGCGGCTGCGCACGGTGGCTGCCGTGGTGACGCCACAGCTGCTGCCGGCGCTGGCCAGCGGCTTCGCCCTCGCCTTCGCTCGCGCCGTGGGCGAGTACGGCTCGGTGATCTTCGTCGCCGGCAACCTGCCAGGCAAGACCGAGATCGTGCCGCTGCTCATCGTCGTCGAGCTCGAGCAGTATGACTACGCCGCTGCCACCGCCCTCGGCACCGCCATGCTCGGCGTCTCCTTCCTGATGTTGCTGGCGATCCACATGCTGCCGCGCCTGCTGGCCCGCGGCGACGCGGCGGC
The DNA here is from genome assembly GCA_963837455.1 of Thermoanaerobaculia bacterium. Taxonomy (GTDB): domain Bacteria; phylum Acidobacteriota; class Thermoanaerobaculia; order Multivoradales; family JAIOJS01; genus DASYQD01. The sequence goes on from CAWINM010000006.1 coordinate 374,913, forward strand.
CGAGGGCTGAGCGTTGGCGGCGGGTGCGGCCTGGCGCCTCGGCGGTGGTGCGGCGGCGGGAAGCACCCGCGCCACCAACGAACCGCTGGCGGTGCGCGTCGTCCTCATCGGCTGCACCGTCCTGTTCCTCGGCACGCTGCTGGTGCTGCCACTCTCGGTGGTGCTCCTGCAGGCGTTTGCCGAGGGCGTCGCCGTGTGGAGGGCAGCGATCAGCGACCGCGAGGCGCGTGCGGCGATCACCCTCACCGTCGAGGTCGCCGCCATCGTGGTGCCGCTCAACGCCGCCTTCGGCCTCGCCGCCGCCTGGGCGTTGGGCAAGTTCCGGCCCCGCGGCCGCACGCTGTGGATCACCCTCGTCGACCTGCCGTTTTCGGTATCGCCGGTCGTCGCCGGCCTGCTCTTCGTCCTCCTCTTCGGCCGCAGCGGCTGGCTCGGCTCGTGGCTCGCTCGCCACGACCTGCAGGTCATCTTCGCGGTGCCCGGCATCGTCCTCGCCACGCTCTTCGTCACCGCGCCCTTCGTCGCCCGCGAGCTGCTGCCGATCATGGAGGCGCAGGGCACCGACGAAGAGGAGGCGGCGCGCCTCATGGGCGCCTCGGGATGGACGATCTTCTGGCGCGTCACCCTCCCCAACGTCAAGTGGGCGTTGCTCTACGGGCTGGTGCTCTGCAACGCCCGCGCGATGGGCGAGTTCGGCGCCGTCTCGGTGGTCTCGGGGCACATCCGCGGCCTCACCAACACCCTGCCGCTCGAGGTGGAGGTGCGCTACGGCGACTACCAGGCGACGGCGGCGTTCGCCCTCGCCTCGCTGCTCTCGGCACTGGCCCTGGCGACGTTGGTCGCCAAGGCGGTGCTCGAGCGACGGCTCGGCGACCGCGGCGGTTGACGGCGCCGGGCGGCCTTCCCCCCTACAATCGGCGCCATGCGGCGCCTCCCCCCGCCCCTGCTGCTCGGCCTCGCCAACGCCGCCCTGGTGCTCGCCCTCGGCGGGGCGCTCGCCGGGCCGGCGGCGCTTGCCGCGCACCCGCTGGCGGCGCTTGCCGCGGCCCTGCTCGCCGCCGGCGCTGGCACGACGCTCGGCCGCCGGCTGGCAGCGCCGGCGCGGCGGCTGGCGGGCGCCGCGGCGCGGCTGGGCGCCGGCGACCTGCGGGTGCCGCTCCCCGCCGGCGGCGACGCCGAGACGGCACGGCTCGGCTCCACGCTCGAGGAGATGCGGCGGCGCCTGCTCGCCCTGACCTCCGAGCTCGAGCGCCGCGAGACGGAGGCGCGCGCGGTGCTCGCCGGCGTCGTCGAGGGCGTGCTGGCAGTCGACGGCGAGCGCCGCGTCACCTACCTCAACCCGCAGGCCGAGCGCCTCCTGGGCGTCGACACGGCGGCCGCGCGAGGCAGGTTTTGCGGCGACCTGCTGCGACCGGAGAGCAGCGATGGCAGCTACCCCTGCGACGACCGCTGCCCGCTCGTGCACGCCCGCTCGCGCGGCACCAGCCGCGCCGTCGAGGCGCTGCGCCTGCCGGCGGGCCGGCGCCAGGTGGTGCTCACCACCTCGGCGCCGTCCGGCCCGGACGCCAACGGCTCGCAGGTGATGGTGCTGCGCGACGAAACCGAGGAGGAAGCGGGCCGGCGGGTGCGCGACGTCGTGCTCGCCAACCTCTCGCACGAGCTCAAGACGCCGCTGGCGGCGCAGCTCGCCTCGGTGGAGCTGCTGCGCGACGGCCTCGCCGCGGCGGCAGCGGCGCCGGGAGCGGTGGCCCTGGTCGGCTCGCTCGAGCGCAGCACGCTGCGGCTGCTCGGCCTGGTGGAGAACCTGCTCGCCAGCGCCCGCCTCGAGACCGGAGAGTGGACGATGCGCAGCGATCCCGTCGACCTCGCCGAGGTGGCCGGCGAGGCGGCTGGCCTGCTCGCTCCGTTGTTCGAGCAGCGCCGGCAGCGCGTCGAGGCACCGGCCGCCGGCGCGGCGTGGGTGCTGGGCGACCGTACGCAGCTGCTGCAGGTGCTGCTCAACCTGCTCGGCAACGCCAACAAGTTCGCCCCCGAGGGCACGCGAGTGCGCATCGCCGGCGAGCGGCGGGGCGACCAGACGCTGCTCGCCGTGGAGGACGAGGGCCCGGGCCTGCCCCCGGGAGACCAGGCCAGCCTCTTCGGTCGCTACCGCCGCTTCGGCGGCGCGGCGCGACCCCACGGTGCCGGCCTCGGGCTGTGGATCGTGCAGTCGATCGTGCGCCGTCACGGCGGCAGCGTGGCGGCGGAGACGCGTGCCGAGGGTGGCGCCCGCTTCACCGTGCGGCTGCCGGCGGCGGAGGTGCCCGCGGCATGAAGGTGCTGGTGGTCGACGACGACCCCGAGCTGCGCCCGCTGGTGGGCTTCGCACTGCGTCAGGCGAGCTACCTGGTGGTCGAAGCAGCCTCCGGCGAGGAGGCGCTGCCGTTGCTCGACCGCGAGCTGCCCGACCTGATGATCCTCGACGTCAACCTGCCCGGCATCGACGGCTTCGAGGTGCTGCGCCGCACCCGGGCGGCGTGGCGGCACCCGCAGCCCCTGCCCATCCTCATGCTCACCGTGCGCGGCGAGGAGGAAGACCTGGTGCGCGGTCTCGACCTCGGCGCCGACGACTACCTCACCAAGCCCTTCTCGCCGCGCACGCTGCTGGCCCGCGTGCGGGCCCTGCTGCGACGAGTCAGCCAGGAGGCGCCACCGCGTCCGACGGTGGTGGGGCGCCTGGTGCTCGACGAGGAGCGCCATCTGCTGCGCATCGGCGAGCGCCAGGTGACCCTGGCGCCGCTCGAGCTGCGCCTGCTGCAGCTGCTGCTCGCGCAAGCCGGGCACACGGTGGCGCCCGAGCGGCTCGTCCGTCACCTGTGGGGTGGCGGCAACGCCGGCCGCGAGCACCTCAAGCAGCTCGTCTACCGCTTGCGGCAGAAGGTGGAGGACGACCCGATGGCGCCGCGCCTGCTGTGCACCGATCCCGGCGCGGGTTACCGGCTGGAGCCCGGCGAGGGGTGAGGGCCGGCGCCGCGACGACATATCCTCGCGTGGACGAGGCGATCCCGCCTCGCGGCATCGCTAGCGGAGGAGACACGACCATGGAGCATCGCAAGCTCGGCGCTCAGGGGCTCGAGGTCTCGGCCCTCGGCCTCGGCTGCATGGGGATGAGCGAGTTCTACGAGAACCAGGGCGAGGCCGAGGCCATCGCCACCATTCACCATGCGCTCGACCGCGGCGTCACGCTGATCGACACCGCCGACATGTACGGCCCCTTCAGCAACGAGCGGCTGGTGGGGCGTGCCCTCGCCGGCCGCCGCCAGCAGGTGGTGCTGGCCACCAAGTTCGGCAACGTGCGCGGCGAGGACGGCTCCTTCCGCGGCGTCGACGGCAGCCCCGCCTACGTGCGGCGCGCCTGCGACGCCTCGCTCGCGCGGCTGGGCGTCGACACCATCGACCTCTACTACCAGCACCGCGTCGATCCCAAGGTGCCGATCGAGGAGACGGTGGGGGCGATGGCCGAGCTGGTCGCCGCAGGAAAAGTGCGCTTCCTGGGTCTCTCGGAGGCGGCGCCGGCGACCCTCCGCCGCGCCCACGCCGTCCATCCGATCAGCGCCCTGCAGTCGGAGTACTCGCTGTGGAGCCGCGAGGTCGAGGACGAGGTGCTCCCCACCGTGCGCGCTCTCGGCATCGGCTTCGTCGCCTACAGCCCGCTCGGTCGCGGCTTCCTAACCGGGCGCTACCGCACGCCGGAGGACCTCCCCGAGGGGGATCGCCGCCGCAACTTTCCGCGCTTCCAGGGCGAGATGTTCGCCCACAACCTGGTGCTGGTCGAGCGCGTCGAGGAGATCGCCCGCGCCAAGGGAGCCAAACCGGCGCAGCTGGCGCTCGCCTGGGTGCTGCACCAGGGGCGCGACGTGGTCCCCATCTTCGGCACCTCGCATCGCGACAACCTCGACGTCGACCTCGGGGCGCTCGAGGTCGAGCTCACGCCCGGCGACCTGCAACGGCTCGACGAAGTGATGCCGAAGGGCGCCGCGGCGGGCACCCGCTACCCCGAGTCGGGCATGCAGGCCGTCAACCGCTAACCGCGGGCGGCCGGCTCAAGCGCGGGCCAGGGCCACCGCCAGCCGACAGCCGGCGAGGTAGTCGTCGAGCATGACGTGCTCCTCGACGGAGTGGATCGCGCGCTGGCCGGCGCCGAAGGTGACGGTGGGGATGCCATGGCGGAACAGCCAGTTGGCGTCGAGACCGCCGTCGGAGATGCGCAGCGTCGGCTCGAGCCCGAGCGCCCGCACGCGCTCGCTGGCGAAGACCACCGGCTCGCTCTGGGGGTCGAGGCGGAAGGGGTGGTACTGCACCTGGCTGCGGAAGTCGATCTGGGCGGTGGCACCTGAGGCGTTGGCGAGGCGCGAGGCGGCGCCGTCGAAGGCCCGCCGGTAGGCGGCGACGGTGCGGGCGACGAAGCGCGGGTCGTGGCTCCTCGCCTCCCCTTCGACGCGCACGAAGTCGGTGACGACGTTGGTGGGGCCGCCGACGCGCCCGCCGTCGCGGCCGGCGAGGCAGCCGACGTTGGAGGTCCCCTCGCCGCCGGCGCGTCGCATGCGACCGAACCAGCCCCGTCGCCGCACGTCGGCGAGCGCCATCGCGGCCACCATCGACGCCGAGATGCCGTCCTCGGGGTGGGTGCCGGCGTGGGCGGCACGACCGGCGACCTCCACCGACCAGCGCGAGGCGCCGACAGCGCCGATGGTGAGCGCCGCCGGCGACGCGCCGTCGACGTTGAAGGCGAGGGCGGTGGCGCCGAGCAGCGAGACGTCGAGGTGACGCGCCCCCCACAGGCCGCTCTCCTCGCGCACGGTGAAGGCGAGGGTGAGCGGCGGATGGCGCAGGCGGTGGCGCCGCAGGGTCGCCACCATAGTCGCCAGGCAAGCTACACCCGTGCGGTCATCGCCTCCCAGTGCGGTCGGCCCCTGCGGCACCACGCGGTCCCCGGCGAGCCGCGGCCGGGCGCCGGCGCAGAGCGGCACCGTGTCGCGATGGGCCACGAAGAGGCGCGGCGCCAGCGCCGCGTCGCCGGCGATGGTGACGATGAGGTTGCCTGCCTCGGTGGGCAGCTCGATGCGCCGGTGGGCCCCGTCGTCCAGAATGGCCTCGGCGGGGACGCCGAGCTCGCGCAGGGCCGCCGCGATCTCCTCGCCGATCGCGCGCTCGTGGCCGGTGGTGCCCTCGACGGCGAGGAAGCGCAGCAACAGGGCGATGGCCTGGTCCCGGTCGACGTCCATGATTCCTCCTCGTCCCTCCCCACCGTCGCTCAGCCACAGAAGCTACGCGCGGCGTCGGCGAGCAGCGCCGCGCAGCGTGCGACCGAGGCGAGGTCCACCCACTCCTCGGCAGCGTGGGCGCCGGCGCCGGCGGGTCCGAACGCCACGCTGGGGATCCCCGCCGCAGTGAAGAGGGCGGCGTCCATCCAGTAGCCCACCCCGGCGCGCTCCAGCGTACCCCCGCGGCGGCCCGCGGCGGCGTCGAGCGCCGCCACCACCGGCTCTCCCTCGGCACAGTGCGAGGGCGGCCGCACCAGCCCTGGACGGAGCTCGGCCTCGGGGTCGGCGGCGAGGACCACCCGGCGCAGCTCGTCGAGCACCTCGCGCTCCTCCTCGCCGGGTAGCGTCCGCCGTTCCACCCGCAGCACGCACTCCGCGGCGTAGGTCGACCAGCCGACGCCGCCCCTCACCATGGCGCAGTGCAGCGAGGCGGGACCGACGAGCGGCGCCGTGCGGCGACGCAGCACCTCGCGGTCGCAGCGGTCGAGCGCGGCGATCACCGCCGCCATGGGAACGATGGCGCTCGCACCGAGATCCCAGCGGCTGCCGTGCGCGGCGCGCCCTCCCGTCACCACCTCCACCCAGGCGAACCCCTTGTGGGCGAGCACCAGCCGCTCCTCGGTGGGCTCGGTCACGATACAGGCGTCGGCCGCGTGCGCCGCGACGAAGTGGCTGGCGCCGAGGCTCGCCACCTCCTCGTCGACGACCAGCGCCAGGCGCACGAGGCCGACGAGGTCCGCGCGCGCCAGCGCCGCGGTGGCCGCCATCGCGGCTGCCACGCCCCCCTTCATGTCGTAGCTGCCGCGGCCGAACAGCCGGCCATCGCGCACCTCCGCCGCAAACGGCGGAATGCCCATCCCGGCGACGCCGACGGTGTCGAGGTGACCGCAGAGCGCGAGCGTGCGCCCGCGCCCCGCCCCGGCCTCGGCGACCACGTTGGGCCGCCCGGGTGCGACCGTCTCGAGCCGCGCCGGGACACCCTGGGCGCGCAGCCACTCGCACGCCCACGTCGCCACCGCCTCCTCGCCGCGGCCAGGCTCCGCCGGGCAGAGGTCGGGGTTGAGCGAGGGGGTCGCCACCAGCCCCGCGAGCAGCTCGGTGATCGCCGTTACCGCCAGCGGATCGGCCACGGGTCGCGGCGGCGCCGGGTGCACCTCGGCGCTCACGACGCGAGCTCCACCGGCACCCCGCGGCCGCCCGCCACCGCGCGCTCGTAGACCATCGCCGCCGCCGCGACGTCCTGCAGGGCCATCCCCGTGGAGTCGAAGACGATCACCTCGTCGTCGGCCTGCCGGCCCGGTCGCGCACCGGCCACCACCGCGCCCAGCTCGGCGTGGACGTCGCCACGGGCGAGGGCCCCGGCAACGAGCGCATGGTGGAGGTCGCCGATGCGCTCGCACTGCGCCAGCAGGTCGACCACCACCGTCGCCGCGGCGAGCAGGTCCGGCGCCAGCTCGTGCTTCTCCTCGTTGTCGGCGCCGACGCCGGCGACGAAGGCGCCCGCGCGCACGTCGCCGGCGGCGACGAGCGGCTGCCGCGCCGGCGTGCAGGTGACGCAGACGTCGCTCGTGCGGCAGGCGGCGGCGAGGTCGTTGGTCGCCTCGACGGCCAGGCCGAGCGCCTCGGCCGCGGCGGTTGCCGCCGTCACCGCCGCGGCGTCGGGGTCGTAGAGCCGCACCCGCCGCAAGCGCGGCAGCACGGCGCGCAGGAAAGCGAGGTGCGCCCGTCCCTGCACGCCGCAGCCGGCGAGAGTGGCGACCTGCGAGTCGGGTCGAGCCAGCCAGCGCGCCGCCACCGCCGTCGCCGCCGCCGTACGCAGCGCGGTGAGCGCGCCGGAGTCGATCAGCGCCAGCGGCCGCCCGCTCTCGCCGTCCATCAGCAGCACGGCGCCCTGCACCGTTGGCAGGCCGCGGCGCCGCGGGTTGTCGGGGAAGTTCGCGTTGACCTTGGCGGCGAACCAGGTGCGCCGCTGCGCACCGGCGCTCGACCCGCCGTCGAGCACGGCGGCCTTGACGTGGAAGCCGCCGCCGCCGACGTGCAGCCCACACAGTGCCGGCGGTTGGGCACGTCCCTCACCGAGGAGCCGGAAGGCGCGCTCGACCGCCTCCAGGCAGGAGTCGACGTCGAGGAGGGCGGTCACCTCGGCGGCCGGGAGCAGGAGCAGGGGGCTGGCGGTCATCGGGGCACCTCGCGAATCCCGGCTCGGCCGGCAGGCCGGCCGCCGCGACCATGATACACTTGTATCATTGAAATCGAACAGACGCATCATCTTCGACGACGCCGCCACTTCGGGTGCCCCGCCGCCCCGCACGGCGCCGAAGTCGGGAGCCGTCGAGCCTCGTGGCACCGTCGGGGCGCACCGTCCCACGCCTGCCGACGAGGCGACCGCCGCCGCGGACCACGCCTCGACGACGACCGCGAAGTCGGCGATGCCGGCGAGCGAGTGGCTGCTGCTCATCCATCAGCTCCCTGCCGATCCAGCCTACCTGCGCGTGAAGCTGGCGCGCCGCCTGCGACGCCTGGGCGCGGTAGCGCTCAAGAGCTCGGTCTACCTGCTCCCCGCCAACGACGAGGCCAGCGAGGACTTCCGCTGGCTGCTGCGCGAGATCGTCGCCGGCGGCGGCGAGGCGACCCTGTCGCGGGCGACCTTCCTGGACGGCATCGATGACGAGGAGATCGAGGCGATGTTCCAGCGCGAGCGCGACGCGGAGTACGACGAGGTTCTTGCCGGCGCCCGCGCGCTCACCGACGCGGCGCGCGGCGAGGAGGTGCAGCGACTGCGCCGGCGGCTGGACGAGGCCATCGGCCGCGACTTCTTCGACGCCCCCGGCCGCGCCGCCGCCGAGCATGCCCTGGCCGCCGCCGAGCAGCGCCTGCGCTCGCCTGGCGAAGCCCTTCCGGCGGCGACGGCGCCGAAGGACCGTCCCCGGGGCGCCACCTGGGTGACCCGCCGCGGGGTCAAGGTCGATCGCCTGGCGAGCGCCTGGTTGATCCGCCGCCTCATCGACCCGCAGGCCCGCTTCGCCTTCGTCGATCCGGCGCGGCACCGGCACGCCGCCAGCGAGCTGCGCTTCGACATGTACGAGGGGGAGTATGGGCACGAGGGCGACCGCTGCACGTTCGAGACCCTGCTCGCGCGCTTCGGTCTCGACGAGCCGGCACTCGCTCGGGTGGGCGAGGTGGTCCACGACCTCGACTGCAAGGAGAGCCGCTTCGGGCACCCCGAGGGCCCCGGCGTCGCCGCCATGGTGCAGGGGATCGCCGCCGCGCACGAGCGCGACGAGGATCGGTTGCAGGCGGGGCTGCCGCTCTTCGAGGCGCTCTACCAGAGCTTCCGTCGCGCCTGAGCGGGCAGCGAGCCGATGCTCCCCACCGGCGTGACCGAGGTGCCGACGTGACCGGGCCGGCGGCCCCCCAGCCCGTCCCTCCTCCCGCGCCAACGGCTGTCGCCATCCCCTTCGCCGCGGCCCTGCGGGTGTGGGTTCGCGTCGCCGCGCTCTCCTTCGGCGGCCCGGCGGGACAGATCGCGGTCATGCAGCGCATCCTCGTCGAAGAGAAGCGCTGGGTGAGCCAGGAGCGCTTCCTCCACGCGCTCAACTTCTGCATGCTGCTGCCCGGCCCGGAGGCGCAGCAGCTCGCCATCTACCTCGGCTGGCTGCTCCACGGCACCGCGGCGGGGGTGATCGCCGGCACCCTCTTCGTCCTCCCCGGCTTGCTCTCCATCCTCGCACTCTCGCTGCTCTACGTCGGCTGGCAGGGAACGGCGCTGGTGACCGCCCTCTTCTACGGTCTCAAGCCGGCGGTGCTGGCCGTGGTGCTCGCCGCGCTGGTGCGCATCGGCCGCCGCGCTCTCGACGGCCCCGCCAAACGTGCGCTCGCCCTTTTCGCGTTCGTTGCCATCTTCTTCCTCGACCTCCCCTACCCGCTGGTGATCGCGCTCGCCGCTGCCGCCGGCTGGTGGCTGGGGCGCGCCGGCCGTGGCGGCTTCGGGCGCGCCGACGGCGCCGCGGCTGCGGGCGATGCTCTGGCGCCGCCGACCTCGGAGGCCGCCGCGCGCGCGCCGTCCTGGCGCCGCTCCCTTCGCGTCGTCGCCCTCTGGCTGCCGCTGTGGTGGGCGCCGGTGGCGCTGGCGTGGGCCTGGCTCGGCGCCGGTCACGTACTGGTGCGCGAGGGGACCTTCTTCGGCCAGACCGCGGTGGTCACTTTCGGCGGCGCCTACGCGGTGCTCGCCTACGTGGCCCAGCGGGCGGTGCAGACCTTCCACTGGCTCACACCGCGCGAGATGCTCGACGGCCTCGGCCTCGCCGAGACGACGCCGGGGCCGCTCATCCAGGTGGTGCAGTTCGTGGCCTTCGTCGGCGCCTGGCGCCACCCCGGCGGGCTCTCGCCGCTCACCGCCGCACTCCTCGGCTCGCTGCTCACCGCCTGGGTGACGTTCGCTCCCTGCTACCTCTGGATCTTCCTCGGCGCGCCCTACGTCGAGCGGCTGCGCGGCCGTCGCGGCCTCAGCGACGCCCTCGCGGCGATCACCGCCGCGGTGGTGGGTGTGATCCTGCAGCTCGCCGTCTGGTTCGCGCTGCACACGATGTTTGGCAGCGTGCACGAGCTGCGAGGGACGCTCGGGCGCCTGTGGGTGCCGGACCTCCACACCCTCGACCCTTTCGCTCTCGCCATCGCCGCCGGTGCCACCTGGCTGCTCTTCCGCACCCGTGCCTCGATGCTGGCCACTCTCGGGGCGGCGGTCGCAGCGGGGGCGCTGGTGCAGGCGTTGCGCTGGTGGTGGTGAGACCGGCCCAGGCGCGGACCCATCCTCTGGCATGCGGAGCGCTCCCGGCCGAACGACCCCGGTAACGACATCCGCCGACGGGCGGCGCGCGCTGGTTGCCGCCGGTTTCCTGCGCGCCACCGCGACCTCGCTCGCCGGCGTGCTGCTTGGTCTGTGGCTGGCGGCGCGGCGACTCGCGCCGGGGACCGTGGGCCTGGTGATCGCCGCCGGCCTCGCCGGCGGCGCGCTCGGCACGCTGGTGGTGACGCTCGGTGGGGGCCGTCTGCGGCCGCGCGCTGCGCTGCTCGCCTGCGGAGCGGCGAGCGCCGCGGGCGCCGCGCTGCTGCTGCTGGTCGCGAGCCCGTGGGCGATCGCCGCCGTCGCCTTCCTCGGCATGGTCAACGGCATGGGCCGGGACCGCGGTCCTGCCTCGGCAGTCGAGCACGCGCTGCTGCCCGCCACGGTGGACGCTGCAGGGCGCACCGACGCCTTCGCCTGGTACACCGCGCTGCAGGATGCGGGCGGCGCGCTCGGCAGCCTCGGCGCCGCGGCGTTCGCCAACGCCCTGCGCGCCGGGCTCGCCGTCCACGCGCTGCTGCTCGCCGCCGCCGCCACGTTCTACCTGCGCCTGCCGCGGACGTTGGGCCCGCCGCCAGCGGCGGCGCTGTCGCCGCCGAGCCGCCGTTTCCTGTTGCGCCTCTGCCTGCTCTTCGGCATCGACGGGCTGGGCGGGGGGTTCCTCACCAGCGCCCTGCTCACCTGGTTCTATGCCGAGCGCTTCGGGGTCGGCGCCGCCACCCTCGGGCCGCTGTTCTTCGCCAGCCGGCTGGCCAACGTGCTATCGCACTTCGGTGCCGCCCGACTCGCCCGGCGCATCGGTCTGGTCAACACGATGGTCTGGACCCACTTGCCGTCGAGCCTCCTTCTGCCAGCGATCGCCTTCGCCCCCACCTTCGCGCTCGCCGCCGGCTGCCACCTGTTTCGCGAGTGCCTGGTCGAGATGGACGTGCCCACTCGCTCCTCCTACGCCATGGCCCGGGTGCACCCCGAGGAGCGCACCGCCGTCGCCGGGTGGACCAACCTCACTCGCCTCGCCAGCTGGGCCGTCGGGCCGGCGCTCGCCGGGGCGCTGATGGGGAGCGTCGCCCTCGCCGCACCGCTGCTGGTGGCAGCGACAGTCAAAGCGAGCTATGACCTCGCCCTGTGGGCGGCCTTCCGGCGCCTGCCTCCACCGGAGGAGCGAGCGCGGGCCGGCTAGCGTCTCGCCTGCGGGGCCCGAGCGCGCCAACGTCCCTGCGCGCGTTTGGCGGTGCGCGTGCCGAGCCTCGGTCGAGCCCGGCCTCTCACGAGCCGTCGCGCGGGCGACGAGCGAGCCGCGGACACACCGGCAACGGCGATCGGGAGAAGGGAGCGATGTCTCCCTGGAGGCGACGCGGGAGTGGAATCCTCCGGACAGCGGGACCCTGCGTCAGGATGGCGCGGTCCAGCCGTCCTGGCCGTACCCCCCGAGCGGGTCCCAGGCCCTTCCGCGGTTCCATGACGACCGGTGGCCCCGAACAGCCCCGCTGCTGCCGAACCGACAGGGCCCGGCGGCTGGGCCGGCGCTATTGGCCGTCCCGGATGGGCACGCCCCGAGCCAACACAGCGGCTCACGGGTGCGGCAGCTCTGCGAGGCAGGTACGGCGAGCCGCCTCGGCGCGGTGGCACGGAAGCCGCAGTGCTCCCACCGGCCGCGAGCGCCGCCAGCCCGGCGACCCAGCCCACGGCCGCGAGCGACACCCCCCACGGCGATGGCAACCACCCTGGGGCCGGCCACGATTCCCTCGCCGGCGATGCTGCCGCTGCCGTCGGGTGGCCGCCGGCGGCTGCTGGGGATCCTGGCCTCCCTCGTCGGCGTCGCCTGCTTCCTCGGCGCGCTGTGGCTGCTCCGTCGGGAGCTCGCGGCCTACCGCTACCGCGACGTCGCCACCGCGCTGGCTGCCCTGCCAGCCTGGCGGCCGGCGGCGGCGATCCTCGCCACCCTGACGAGCTACCTGCTGCTCACCGTTCACGACAGCCTCGCGCTACGCTACCTCGGCAAGCCGCTGGCCTACCGTCGCACCGCCTTCGCCTCGTTCATCGGCCAGGCGGTGAGCCACACCGCCGGGCACTCGCTGCTCTCCGGTGGCTCGCTGCGCTACCGCCTCTACTCCGGCTGGGGGCTGTCGGCGATCGAGGTCGCGGCGGTGGCGGGTTTCTGCGACCTCGCCCTGTGGTCGGGGTACGCCACCCTCACCGGCCTCGCCTTCCTGCTCGCGCCACCCCGCCTGCCGGCGGCGCTGCACCTGCCGCTGGCCTCGCCGCGAGCCTTGGGGACGCTGCTGCTGCTCGCCGTCGCCGCCTTCCTCGCCTGGTGTGCGCGACGGCGCCGGCCGCTCGCCGTGCGCGGCTGGGAGGTGCGGTTGCCGCCACTGCCGCTCGCCGGCATCGCGACCGCCGTCTCCGCCGTCGACTGGGCGCTCGCCGGCACCGCCCTCTACGTGCTGCTGCCGCGCGCCGCCGGTCCCGGCCTGGCGGGCTTCCTCGCCGTCTTCCTGCTCGCACAGACCGCCGGGCTGCTGAGCCAGGTGCCGGCGGGGCTCGGGGTGTTCGAGACGGTGATGGTGCTGCTGCTGGCGCCGACCGGCATGCCGCGCAGCGCGCTGCTCGGTGCGCTGTTGCTCTACCGCGTCGTCTACTACCTGCTGCCGCTCTGCCTCGCCGCGGTCATGCTCGGCGCGCACGAGCTGCTGCGCCACCGGCGCGGCGTGCAGCGCGCCGCCAGCCGCTTCACCTCTTGGGTGCCACCACTGGTGCCCAACCTGTTCGCCTTCACCACCTTCGTCGCCGGCGCCGTGCTGCTCTTCTCGGGCGCCACCCCGGCCGAGCTGCAGCGCCTGCGCCTGCTGCGCGACGTGCTGCCGCTGCCGGTGATCGAGTTCTCCCACTTCCTCGGCAGCCTGGTGGGGGTCACTCTGCTGCTGCTCGCGCGCGGGCTGCAGCGGCGCCTCGATGCCGCCTACCTGCTCACCTGCGTGCTGCTCGCCGCCGGCATCGTCTTCTCGCTGGCCAAGGGTGTCGACTTCGAGGAGGCACTGCTGCTCGCCGTCATGCTGGCGGCGCTCATCCCTTGCCGGCGCTACTTCTATCGCAAGGCCGCCCTGGTGGTGCCGCGGCTCTCCGCCGGCTGGGTGATCGCCATCGCCCTGGTGCTGGTGTGCGCCGGCTGGCTGGGCATCTTCTCCTTCAAGCACGTCGAGTACTCCGGCGACCTCTGGTGGCAGTTCGCCCTCCGCGCCGACGCCCCGCGCTCGCTGCGCGCCACCGTCGGCGCCTTGATCGCTGCCCTCGCCTTTGCCCTGGCGCGCCTGCTGCGGCCGGCACGGCCCCTGCGCACCGCCGCCCCCGGCGATCCGGCGCAGGTGGAGGGGATCGTCGCGCGGTCACCCTCCACGATGGCGAACCTGGCCCTGCTCGGCGACAAGGAGCTGCTGCTCAGCGAGCGCGGCACCGCCTTCCTGATGTACGGCGTCGCCGGCCGCAGCTGGATCGCCCTCGGCGATCCCGTCGGCCCCGCCGAGGAGCAACCCGAGCTGGTGTGGCGCTTCCGCGAGCTGGTCGACCGTCACGGCGGCTGGACGGTGTTCTACCAGGTGTCGCAGCGCTCGCTGCCGCTCTACCTCGACCTCGGCCTGACGCTGCAGAAGATCGGCGAGGAGGCGCGGGTGCGTCTCGCCGACTTCCACCTCGACGGGCAGGAGCGCAAGAAGCTGCGCAACGCCATGCACCGCCTCGAGCGCGAGGGGTGTTGTTTCGAGGTGGTAGCGGCGGCGGCGGTGCCCGCCCTGCTGCCGGAGCTGGCCGAGGTCTCCTCGGCCTGGCTGCGCCTGCGCCGCACCCGCGAGAAGGGGTTCTCGCTCGGCTGGTTCGACGAGACGTACCTGGCGCGCTATCCGGCGGCGCTCGTGCGCCGCGGCGAGCAGGTGCTCGCTTTCGCCAACCTCTGGCTCGGGGGCGACGGCGAGGAGCTCTCCTTCGACCTCATGCGCCACCGGCCGGAGGCGCCCGCGGGCATCATGGAGTCGCTCATCGCCCACCTCATGCTGTGGGGGCGCACGCAGGGCTACCGCTCGTGCAACCTCGGCATGGCGCCGCTGTCGGGGCTCGAGAGTCGGGCGCTGGCGCCGCTGTGGACCCGGCTCGGCGCACTGCTGTTCCGCCACGGCGAGGGCCTCTACAACTTCCAGGGCGTACGCCTGTTCAAGGACAAGTTCGACCCCACCTGGGAGCCACGCTACCTCGCCTCGCCAGGCGGCGTGGCGCTGCCCCGCATCCTCACCCACCTCTCCTCGCTGATCGCCGGGGGACTGAAGGGAGTCGTCGCCAGATGAGCCGCCAGATTCAACGTCTGCTTCGCATCGTTCCCCTCCTCGTCGTGCTGGCGCCGGCGGCACCGCGGGTCGCCCAGGCGTTGGCGCCGGCAGCGTCACCGGTCGCCCACCCGCCGACGCCGGCGGCGCTACCGGCCGATCCCTCCCGCGAGTGGACGATGGGCGGCCGGCGCTTCGGCACCCTGCACGTCTACCAGCCCTCGGCGCACCCGCAGCGCGTCGTGCTGTTCGTCTCCGGCGACGGCGGCTGGAACCTCGGCGTCGTCGACATGGCGCGCATGCTCGAACGTCGCGACACCCTGGTGGTGGGGATCAACATCCGCCAGTACCTGCGCGGCCTCGGCGCGGAGGCGGGCTCCTGCGCCTACCCCGCCGCCGACTTCGAGTCGCTGTCCCAGGCAGTGCAGCAGAAGGTGGGCATGCCCAACTACGAGCCGCCCGTGCTGGTCGGCTACTCGTCGGGCGCCACCCTCGTCTACGCGGTGCTCGCCGAGGCGCCGGCGAACACCTTCCGCGGCGCCGTCGGTCTCGGCTTCTGCCCCGACCTCGACCTGCCCAAGGAGCTGTGCAAGGGCAACGGCCTGGAGTTCGACGTCAAGGAGCGGCCGCGCCGGCATCCCCTGCACGGGCACCGTGCGGCCGGCGAGGCGACCCCCGCTCACGCCGCCGCCCCACCGGCAGCGACGCCGGCACCGGCAGCCAAGGCGACCCCGGCCGCGACGCCGGTCCCCGACCTGCGGCTCACCTACATCTTCCGCCCGGCGCAGCACCTCGAGGGGAAGTTCGTCGTCCTCCAGGGGACCATCGACAAGGTCTGCGACCCGCCGAGCACGGAGCGCTACGTCCACCAGGTCCCCGGTGGCGAGGTGGTGATGCTGGACAAGGTCGGCCACGGCTTCGCGGTGCCGTCGCGATGGCAGGCGGCCTTCGAGCACGCGGTCTCCTCGATGTACGGCGGCCGCCCCGTCGCCACCGCCACCGCCGCCACGCCCTCGGGCCCGGAGGGTGTCGAGGACCTGCCACTCGTCGAGGTCCCCGTCAAGAGGAAGGTCGGCACTGCCGAGCTCGCGGTGCTGCTCTCTGGCGACGGTGGCTGGGCGGGGATCGACCGCGACGTGGCGGGCGCGCTCGCCGCCGCCGGCATGCCGGTGGTGGGCTGGAACTCCCTGCAGTACTACTGGCATCCCCGCACCCCCGACCAGGCGGCCGCCGACCTCGCGCGCATCCTGCGTCGCTACCTGGCGCGCTGGCATGCCGAGCACGCGGTGCTGGTGGGCTACTCGTTCGGCGCCGACGTGCTGCCGTTCCTGGTGATGCGGCTCCCCGAGGAGCTGCGCTCACGGGTCTCGCTCGTCACCCTGCTCGGCCCCTCGCACGAGGCGACGTTCGAGTTCCATGTCAGCGAGTGGCTCCACCAGGACCCCAAGGGGGAGCCGACGCTGCCGGAAGTCGAGAAGCTGCAGGGCATGCCGATCCTCTGCGTCTATGGCGAGAAGGAGGCCGAGTCGTTGTGCCCCGACCTGCCGGCCGGCCTCGCCCAGCTCTTGCCCACCAGCGGCGCACACCACTTCGGCGGCGACTACAAGAAGCTCGCCGGGGCCGTGCTGGCTGCCGCCCGGACGCCGCCGGCGGGCAGCTCCGGTTAGAAGCGGCCTCCGCGCGCCCTCCCCCCCGGCGTGACTTGGGCCCCGCGATTGCTTACGCTGGCGCCAGCGCCTGGGAGGGAGGGCCCAAACGATTCATTTCCAACGCATTGTGTTCGTAACACTGGCGGCCCTCGTGGCGGTGGGCGCCAGCGCCAAGGCCGCGGGAAGGCCGCCGAGCGGCGGCCGGGAGACCGCACCTGCTGGCCGCGCGGCCTGGGAGGCGACTGCGGCGCCGGCCGGCAGCGGCCAGGGCGCAGCTCCCGCCGAGACGCCGGCACCGACCGGGGGCGAGGCCGCCCCCGGCACCGGCACGACGCCTCCCGGCGCGGCCACCACGCCGCCCGGCGCGAGCGCCGCCCCGGCAACCCCGCTCTCCCTCGAGGAGGCGCTGAAGCTCGGCCTCGCCCAGGACCTGCCGGCGGTGCTCGCGGCAGTGGGGGTCGAGGAGGCCGAGGCGGCACGGCGTGAGGCGCTCTCGCGCCTGCTGCCGCAGGTCGAAGCCACGGCGAGCGAGAGCCGCCAGATCATCAACCTCGCCGCCTTCGGGCTGGCGCCCCCCAACGGCGAGTCGCCGCTCGTCGGTCCCTTCAACACCGTCGATGCCCGCATCCACGTCGCCGGCGCACTGCTCGACGCCTCGGCGCTCGCCCGTCTCGCCGCCGCCCGCGAGCAGCTCGCCGCCGCCCGGCTCACCTACCAGGAGGCGCGCGAGCTGGTGATCGGCGCCGTCGCCGAGCTCTACCTCGAGGCGCTCGCCGACCGCGCCCGCATCGACACCGCAAGCTCGCAGGTGGACGTCGCCGCCGCGACGGCGGAGCTCGCCAGCGATCGCCACCGTGCCGGCAAGGCGGCGGGAATCGACGAGCTGCGCGCCCGCGTGCGTCTCGCCGAGGAGCGCCAGCGGCTGCTCGAAGCGCAGAACGCTTACGCCAAGCGGCAGCTCGCTCTCGCCCGCGCCCTCGGCCTGGCGCCCGACGTGACGCTGGCGCTGGGCGACGAGATCCCCTTCGTGCCGCTCGCCGAGCGCGATCCGGCGGCGGCCCTCACCCAGGCCCGCGAGCGGCGCGCCGACCTCGGCGCCGCGCGGGCGCGGCTGCGCGGCGCCGAGGACGCCCTGGCGGCGGCCGGTCGCGAGCGGCTGCCGAGCCTGGGCGCCCGCGGCGACTACGGCACCATCGGCCCCGACCTCGGCTCAGCCGAGACCACCTTCGCCATCGCCGCCGAGGTGCGGGTGCCGCTCTTCGCCGGCGGCCGCATCGCCGGCGACGTGGCCGTGGCGCAGGCGCGACGCGATGCGGCGAAGGCACGGCTCGCCGACCTCGATCGCCAGGTGGAGCTCGAGGTGCGCTCGGCTCTGCTCGACGTCGACAGCGCGGCACGACAGCTCGCGGTGGCCACCGACGGGCAGCAGCTGGCCACACAGCAGCTCGCGCAGGCGCGCGATCGCTTCGCCGCCGGCGTCACCAGCAACCTCGAAGTGATCCAGG
The DNA here is from genome assembly GCA_963837455.1 of Thermoanaerobaculia bacterium. Taxonomy (GTDB): domain Bacteria; phylum Acidobacteriota; class Thermoanaerobaculia; order Multivoradales; family JAIOJS01; genus DASYQD01. The sequence goes on from CAWINM010000006.1 coordinate 392,523, forward strand.
CGCAGGAGGCGCTCGCCGACGCCAACGAGCGACGGCTGCGCAGCCTCTCCGACCACAACCGGGCCAAGGTGAGACTCGCCCTCGCCCTGGGGCTCGCCGAGGAGTCCGCGGCCCACTTCCTGCGGGGGACCGAGCGATGACGCCGACCGCGGAATCTCCGCCCGCCCCGCCGCCGGCAACCGCCGAGGAGCGCCCGGCCACGATGGGCGACCCGTCCACCGAGGCCCCCGTCGCACCGCGGCCGGAGACGCGGCCGGCGCGGCACCGGCGAGCTCTCGTCGCCCTGCGCGAGCGGCCACTGGCGCGCGCGCTGCTGCTCGCCGCCCTGGTTCTGCTGGTCGCCGGCACCGTCCTGCTCTGGCGGTTCTTCGGCGGCCGCGAAAAGACCGACGACGCGATCGTCGACGGCCCCATCGTCGCCGTTGCCGCTCGCGTCACCGGCACCGTCGCCCGGGTTATGGTGGAGGAGGGCGACAGCGTGCGCAGCGGTCAGCCGCTGGTGCAGATCGATCCGCACGACTTCGCTCTCACGGTGGCGCGTGCCGAGGCCGACCTGCACGCCGCCGAGGCGGCCGAGGCGGCGAAGCGCGCCAAGGTGCCGGTGGCCGCGACGATGGCCACCTCCGGCGTCTCCGCCGCGGGCGCCCGCCTCAGCGGGGCGCAGGCGGCGACGGCCACCGCCGAGCAGACGGTGCAGGCGGCGCAGGCACATCTCGCCGCCGCCGAGGCCAGCGCCGAGAGCGCCGAGCGCGACGTCGAGCGACTGCAACCCCTGCTCGCCAAAGATGAGGTGTCACGCGAGGAGTTCGATCACGCCACGGCGGCGGCCAAGGCGGCGCGGGCGGCCGCCGTCGAGGCGCGCCAGGGAGTGGAGGTGGCGCGCAGCCGCGCCCGCGAGGCCGCCGCCGCCGTCGATGCGGCGCACGCCGGGGTCGCGCAGGCGGGCAGCGGGAAGCAGCAGCTCGAGTCGACCCGCGCCGACCTCCGCGAGGCGGAAGCGAAGACGGCGCAGGCGCGGGCAGCGCTCGACCTCGCCCGCTCGCAATTTCACGACACGCTCGTCGTCGCCCCTGCCGACGGCGTCGTGGGTCGCCGCAGCGTCGAGCCGGGCGAGACGGTGCAGCGCGGGCAGCCGCTGCTGGCGGTGGTGCCGCTGGCGCGCATCTGGATCACCGCCAACTACAAGGAGACGCAGATCGCCGCCATGCGCCCGGGGCAGCCGGCCATGGTGCGCGTCGACGCCTATGGCCGCGCCTTCCGCGGCCACGTCGCGAGCATCGGCGCCGCCACCGGCAGCAAGTTCAGCCTGCTGCCGGCGGAGAATGCCAGCGGCAACTTCGTCAAGGTGGTGCAACGGGTATCGGTGCGGATCGTCCTCGAGCACGGAGAGGACCCGCAGCACCTGCTGCGCCCCGGCATGTCGGTGGTGCCGACGGTGATCGTGCGGTGAGCGAGCGGTCGGGCGCCGGCGCCAACCCCTGGTGGGTGGCGGTGGCGGTGATGTTCGGCACCTTCATGGTGGTGCTCGACACCACGGTGGTGAACGTCTCGCTGCCCTACATCGCGGGCAGCATGTCGGCGACGGTGAGCGAGACCACCTGGGCGCTCACCTCCTACCTGGCAGCCAACGCCATCATCCTGCCGCTCACCGGCTGGCTGGCCAGCCTCATCGGCCGCAAGCGGCTGCTGATGGTCGCCGTCATCGGCTTCACCGCCGCCTCGATCGTCTGCGGCTTCGCCGTCAGTCTGCCGATGCTGGTGGTGTTCCGCGTCGTGCAGGGGATGACCGGCGGGGTGATGCAGCCGCTGTCGCAGGCGGTGATGCTCGAGGCCTTCCCCCCCCAGGATCGCGGCAAGGCGATGGGCTTCTGGGGGCTCGGCATCGTCGTCGCCCCCATCCTCGGGCCGGTGCTCGGCGGCTGGCTCACCGACCACTACTCCTGGCGCTGGGTGTTCTACATCAACGTGCCGGTGGGCATCCTCGCCCTCGTCATGCAGCAGCTGTTCATCTTCGACCCCCCCTACCTCAAGCGCGCCTCGTCGCGCATCGACTGGTGGGGCATCGGCTACCTCGCCCTCGGCATCGGCGCCCTGCAGATCTCGCTCGACAAGGGAGAGCAGGCCGACTGGTTCGCCTCGCACTGGATCACCCTGGGCATCGTCGTCGCGGTGGTGGCACTCGCGGCACTGGTCGTACGCGAGCTCACCACCGAGCACCCGGTGGTCGACCTGCGGGTGTTCCGCGAGCGCACCTTCGCCACCGGCGTGGTGCTGATGACGCTGCTCGGCTTCGTGCTCTTCGGCAGCCTGGTCATGCTCCCCATCCTGCTGCAGACGCTCATGGGGTACCCGCCGATCGCCGCCGGCATCACGCTGGCGCCGCGCGGCTTCGGCTCCTTCATCGCGATGCCGATCGTGGGTGCGCTCACCGGCCGCCTCGACCCGCGCAAGCTGCTCGGCAGCGGCTTCCTGCTCACCGCCCTCACCATGTTCTGGTTCTCCCACCTCAACCTGCAGGCCGGCTACTGGGACCTCTTCTGGCCGCAGTTCCTGCAAGGGGCGGCGCTGGGTCTGCTGTTCGTGCCGCTCACCACCATCAGCATGGACCGCATCTCGCGCCAGGGGATGGGCAATGCCACCAGCCTGTTCAACCTCACCCGCAACGTCGGGGGCAGCATCGGCATCGCCATCGTGCAGTCGCTGCTGGCGCGCGCCCGGCAGACGCACACCTCGACCCTGGGGGCGCACGTCGCCACCTGGAACCCGCAGGCACGTCAGCTCCTCGCCACCATCCGCGCCGGGATGATGGCGCGCGGCGTCGACGCCAGCACCGCGGGGCAGATGGCCCTCGCCGCCACCTGGGGGATGGTCCAGCGCCAGGCGGCGCTGCTGTCGTTCCTCGACGTCTTCCGGCTCCTCGGCGTGCTGGTGCTCGTCATGGTGCCGCTGGTGCTGCTGATGCACCGCCCCCACACCGGCGGCGCCGCAGCCATGGTCGCCGCGGAGTAGCACGACTGTCGTTAACTCCTTACAATTCCTTACAGTTGCGGTCCGCGACCGCGAAATAGAGTCGGCCACCGGCCGGGTTTCCAGCAGCAGAGGGAAAGGACCACCGCCATGCAGCCCAACCCCCGCATCGACGTCGATACCGAAGCACAGGAGATGCTGGGCCTCGGCCGCAGCCCGCACCGCCGCTGGCTGCGCTGGCTGGTGTGGGGGCTGGTGGCCCTGGCGCTGCTCGCCGGCGTCGCCATGTGGCGCGCGCGGCACCGTGCCGCCGCCACCACCCAATACGTGACGACGCCGGCGCGGCGCGGCGACCTCACGGTGACGGTCACCGCCACCGGCACCCTCGAGGCGCTCGACACCGTCGACGTCGGCTCCGAGGTCTCGGGGCGCATCATCAAGATCAACGTCGACTTCAACGACCCCGTGCGGCAGGGGCAGGTGCTCGCCGAGCTCGATCCGCAGCAGGCCAATGCCCGCGTTCAGCAGGCGGCGGCTCAGGTCCAGGCCTCTCGCGCTGCCGTGCAGAGCGCGCTGGCCACCGCGGCCGAGAGCGCACGCACCCTCGAGCGCCAGCGCCAGCTGGCGGCCTCCGGGCTGATCTCGCAGGGGGACCTCGACACCGCGATCGCCACCGCCAACCGCGGCAGCGCCGGCGTCGCCTCCGCCCGCGCCCAGGCCGAGGTGGCCGAGGCAGCGCTCGCCGACGCGCAGACCGCGCTGTCGAAAACCACCATCCGCTCGCCGATCGACGGCATGGTGCTGGCGCGCAACGTCGAGCCGGGGCAGACGGTGGCTGCCAGCCTGCAGGCGCCGGTGCTGTTCCAGCTCGCGCGCGACCTCTCGCAGATGACCCTGCACGTGCAGGTCGACGAGGCCGACGTCGGCAAGGTGCGCGAGGGGCAGAGTGCCACCTTCTCCGTCGACGCGTACCCCGGACGGACCTTCCCCGCCACCGTCACCCAGTTGCGCAACGTCGCCAACACCGATCAGAACGTCGTCACCTACGAGGCCGTCCTCTCGGTGGACAACCCACGCGGCGAGTCGCGGCCAAGCGGAGGCAACGGGGGGAGCTCCGCGGCGGAGGCGAGCCCACGAAATGGGGCGAGCGGCGCGGCCCCCGCTAGCCGTGCCGGCGCGGAGCAGGCGCCCGGCGCCGGTCGCGGCGCCGCGGCGGCGGTCAGCAACCGGGACGAGCGCGGGACGACGGCAGCGAGCGCCAGCGCGGCCAGCCACGACCTCCTGCTGCGCCCAGGGATGACCGGCACCGCCCTCATCCGCGCCGACGAGCGTCACGATGCCCTGCTCGTTCCCAACGCCGCCCTGCGCTTCACCCCGCCCGACGTGCTGAGCGCTGAGAATGGCCAACGCGGCGGTCTCTTCATCCCTGGCGTCACCCGTGGCTCCCCGTTCGGACGCCGGAACCAACGCCAGAGGGCGCAGGGCGCCAACGGCGCCGCGACACCCGCCGACGGCCAGAACGCCGCCACTCCCGGGGGGCGTGGCAGCGCCGCGGGCACCCCCAGCGGCGGGACCGGTGCCGCTCCCCAGGGCAGCCCGGCGAACCGCGGGGGGGCCGCCGGCGAGGCCGCTGCCGGTACGCCAGGCGCCGCCGGCCGCGGTCGCTTCGGCCAGGGCGGCTTCGCGGGGCGCCAGTCGGGGGCCACCCCGCAGCGCCTATGGGTGCTGCGAAACGGCCAACCCGCGGCGGTGAGGATCGGCGCCGGGGCCACCGACGGCCAGGACACCGAGGTGGTGTGGGGCGAGCTCGAGGAAGGCGACTCGGTGATCACCGACGTGGCGACGAGCAAGGAGGCGGCGCAGTGAGCCAGCCCGCCCGCCGCGAGCCGCAGGCGGCGGTGCCCGAGCGTCGCGAGGCGCCGCTGCTGTCGCTGCAGCACATCACCAAGACCTACGGCGAAGGGTCGGCGGCGGTGCATGCGCTGCGGGGCATCGACCTCGATGTCTACGCCGGCGAGTTCGTGGCGGTGATGGGCGCCAGCGGCTCGGGCAAGTCGACCTGCATGAACCTGCTCGGCTGCCTCGACGTGCCCACCAGCGGTCACTACTTCTTCCGGGGCATCGACGTCGGCGCCCTCGACCGCGAGCAGCTGTCGCTGCTGCGCCGCCACTACATCGGCTTCGTCTTCCAGGGCTTCAACCTGCTCGCTCGCACCTCGGCGCTGGAGAACGTCGAGCTGCCGCTCGTCTACAAGCGGGTGCCGGCGCGCGAGCGGCACCGGCAGGCCCGCGCCGCGCTCGCCGCGGTGGGCCTCGAGGGGCGCGAGCGGCACGCTCCCCACGAGCTCTCGGGGGGCCAGCAGCAGCGGGTGGCGATCGCCCGCGCGCTGGTCACCGATCCCTCGCTGCTGCTCGCCGACGAGCCCACCGGCAACCTCGACAGCAAGACCAGCGAGGAGATCATGGGGCTGCTCGCCGAGCTCAACCGCGACCGCGGGCTCACCGTGGTGCTGGTCACCCACGAGGCCGACATCGCCGCCTGGGCCCGGCGGCGTGTGGTCTTCCGCGACGGGCTCATCCTCGCCCAGGAGGCCGCCTAACCATGCAGCCGGCGCCGATCCAACACCCCGCTCCCACCGCCCCGGCGCGGCCCGCTCGCAGCCACGGCAGCAGCATCATGCTCGGCGAGACGCTGCTGATGGCGTTCCGCGAGGTGCGCCGCAACGCCTTGCGCTCGTTCCTCACCATGCTCGGCGTGGTGATCGGCGTCGGTGCCGTCATCGTGCTGGTGACGCTCGGCCAGGGCGCCTCGGCGAAGGTCAAGTCCGACATCGCCAAGCTGGGAGAGAACCTGCTCATCGTCAGCACCGGCAACTTCCGGCGCGGCCCCGGCGCGTCGGCGGCGGCGCACCCCTTCCAGCGCGCCGACGCCGAGGCGATCGGGCAGCAGGTCAATGGCCTCGCCGGCATCGCCCCCTCGGCAGGCCGCCAGATGCCGGTGGTCTTCGGCAACAAGAACTGGCGCACCACCATCACCGGCACCACCGAGCAGTTCTTCCCCGTGCGCGGCTACAGCGTCGCCAAGGGGCGCGCCTTCTCCGCCGCCGAGGCAGCCGCGGCGCGGCCGGTGTGCGTCCTCGGTCAGACCGTCATCAACGAGCTGTTCGGCAGCGAGGACCCGCTGGGCGCCGCCATCCGCCTCGGCCGCGTCTCCTGCGAGGTCATCGGCACGCTGGTACCCAAGGGGGAGGCCTCCTTCGGCCAGGACCAGGACGACCTGATCTTGATGCCGCTGGTCGCCTTCCAGCGCCGCATCTCCGGCACCAACGACATCAACCAGATCTACGTCTCGGCGCAGAAGGGGCGGCCGACGGCGCTGGCGGAGAGCCAGATCGAGGCGCTGATGCGCGAGCGGCGCCACCTCGGGCCGGGCGAGGACAACGACTTCAACGTCCGCGACATGGCGGAGATCGCCGCCACCATGGCCAGCACCACCGGCGCCCTCGCCGCGCTGCTCGGCGCCATCGCCGGCGTCTCGTTGCTGGTGGGCGGCATCGGCATCATGAACATCATGCTGGTGTCGGTCACCGAGCGCACCCGCGAGATCGGCATCCGCCTCTCCATCGGCGCCCTGCCCCGCGAGGTGCTGATGCAGTTCCTCGTCGAGGCGGCGGTGCTGTCGAGCATCGGCGGCCTCATCGGCATCCTGCTCGGACTGCTCGGCTCGGTGGCCGCCGCGCGCGGGCTGCAGGTGCCCTTCGTGCTGGTGCCTCGCATCGCCTTGCTGGCGTTCCTCTTCTCCGGCGCCATCGGCGTGCTGTTCGGCTTCCTGCCGGCGCAGCGGGCGGCACGGCTGAACCCGATCGAGGCATTGCGCCACGAGTAGCGGGCGGAGCACTCGCCCGCCCGCATCGCCGCCCCGGGCGCACAACGGGCAGCCCAGGATGCGGCGCCGGGAGCTCAATGCCCCGGCTTGTGGAAGAGGTCGAGCTCGGTCGACTCCTGCGCGTGGATGTTGCCGAGGTTGTGGCTGCCGTTGTAGCTCCGCGTCGCCCACAGGGCGCCCTGCCGCACCGACCAGCTGCCCGGCACCGGCTCGTAGGCGTTGAGCTCGAAGGGGGTCCCCGGGGTGGTGATCGAGGGCGCCTCGAAGAGGTGCAGCAGCGCGTAGGCCGGCGCTGCGAGCCCGAGGTAGTAGTCCTTGGTGATACCCGGGCACACCTGCCGCAGCTGCAGCTGCGGGTCGCCGATGGCGTAGACGAAGGTCCACCTTCGGCGGCGGCGGGGTGTCCTCGAAGAGGTTGGCGTCGAGCTTCATCCTCTCGACCTTCAAGGTGTCGGGATGGTAGTGGCCGGTGGCGGTGACGGTGCACCGCCGCGGCGCGCCGCCCAGCCACTTGCCGTCGAGGTAGACGTTGGGCGTCGGTGCCGCGGTGCCGATGGGCACGGTCGGGCCGGTGACGTGGAAGTGGATGAGGTTGTGGGTGTCGAACCGGTGGCTCGAGGAGATGAGGTACCCCTCCGGCGCCGGGTTGCTCTCCAGCACCAGGGTGTCCCATTCGAAGTCGAAGACGAGACACGACTCGAGGTCGCCGGGGTGGACGAGGTTGGTGCCGCCGTCGAAGAGGAGCTCCTCCCACCACTCCAGGGCCTGCAGCGGCTGCGTGTGATCGCCGGCGATGCAGGCGCGGGTGGCGTCGTTGAAGCAGCGGGCGTCGCCGCGCGCCAGCGCATCCCTGACGCTGGCGAGCTGGCTGGAGAGCTGGCCGACCACCCCGTCGGCGGTGGCGTGGACGATGAAGCTCACCGCATATTGACCGAAGCGCTTGCGCCCGTCGCAGCTGGTGATGATGGCCTCGAGGTCGTGGACCAGGGCAGTGTCGTAGTCCTCGACGTAGAAGCTGGCGTCGGCCTTGGGCGCCAGCAGCCGGCTCGCGGATGCCGCCAGGGTCTGACGCCGCTGCCAGTGGTCCTTCCACAGCCTCTGGTCGAAACGGTCCTCCTCCTTGGGGGGCAGCCGCTTGAGCTGCGCCGTCTGCTCGGCCGCCTTGCCCCGCGCCAGGCCGTAGCCGCCGGCGTGCAGGACGTCGAGCCGCACCGGGCGCTTGCCGATCTCCGCCGGGTAGAGGAAGAACTGCGCGCCCCCGGCGCGGTAGCCAAACGTCGTCTCCTGGGGGAGCGCCACCAGCTGGGGCGGCCGGATGACGAGGGTGGCGGCAACGGCGAGGCGCAGCCCGGCGGGGCCGATCTCGACGCCGCCTACGAGCCCGGGCGTGAACGGCAGCTTCTTGATCGACTTGATCGGCGTGAGGCTGACGTCCTCGTCGCTGGCGAGCGCCTTCGCCGGCACGGTCAGCACGAAGGTGGTGCCGTTGGCGGCGGTCACCTGCAGCGAGCCCCCCGCCGGGGGGATGAGCTTGTGGACGCGGTGGTTGGCGTCGAGGGTGACCTTCACGCCAGCCGCACCGCGCAGCGCCGCGAGGTGCCACCGCGTGTCCGCCCCGGCGGCCTGGACGTGCAGGCGGGCGCTGGCGCCGGTGCCGCGATCGGACAGCGCGAGGTCCCAGGCGCCGGCGTCGAGGGCGCTGGTGAGCAGCCACCACTGGCCGTCGATGGAGCGCCCGTCGACGACGCTCACCACCAGCTCGGGGTCGCGCGCGCCGGCGGCGCGAAAGGCAGTGGTGCCGGCGACGATGGGCTCGGCAACGAGCTCGCTGCCGGTGCTGTCGCGCGCCGCGACGGCGACGCCATCATCGGCTGCCGCGAGCTCCACCGCCGCGGCCGGCGACGCCGGCCACTCGCCGCGCGGGTCCCCGAGGGCCAGCAGGTCGCTTGCCGCCGGGCTCGCGGCACTGCCGGCGTAGGTCTGGACGCCCCCGGCCACGAGGTCCTCGAGGGTGAGGAGGTAGCCGCCGGTGAGCCCTGGCCCTGGCGCCTGTAGCAGCCAGAGGTGGCCGTTGACCGCTCGCCCGTCGACGAGGCGCACCACCAGGGCGGGCTCGCCGCCGGGCCCGGTCAGGACGCCCGTGGCGTCGTCCATGGCCAATGCGCGGCCCGCGGCACCACCGTCCCAGGCGACGCTGGCGCGCACTTGTCCCGCGAGGAGGCACAGCGTCGTGGGGTCGGGGCGGCAACGAGCCGCGGCACCGGCCGAGGCCGCGGCAGGAAGGAACAGCAGCGCCGCCAGCGCGCCGAGGGCCAGCTGCAGGCAACGGCCAGGAGAGGGGGTTTGCATCGCAGCCTCCAAGAGGGTGGGCAACGGTCGATTCCGTCGTCGTCCACCCAGGGAATGCGGAAAAGGGGCGCCCGATCTCGTCAAATCCGCCACACGTCCCTCCCTGCCTCGTTCCGTACAATCCCCCCATGCCCAGCGACGAGCAGGGCGACGTCACCCGACTGCTGGCGGCCTGGAGCGAGGGCGACCGCGCCGCCCTCGAGCGGCTGGTGCCCATCGTCTACGAGGAGCTGCGACGGATCGCCGCGCGGACGATGCGCCGCGAGGCGCCAGGACACACGCTGCAGACCACCGCCCTCGTGCACGAGGCCTACCTCAAGCTCGTCGGCGAGCCGGCGCGCGGTGGCGAGCGCGGCGCCTGGCGCAACCGCCAGCAGTTCTTCGCCGTCGCCGCGCAGGCGATGCGCCGCATCCTCGTCGACCACGCCCGCGAGCGCGACGCGCAGAAGCGCGGCGGCGGGGCGCCGCGGCTGCCGCTCGACGAGGCCATCGCGGTCCCCATGAAGGCGGGGGACGCCGACGTGCTGGCGGTCGATGCCGCCCTCGACGCCCTCGCCGCCGTCGACGCGCCGCTCGCCCGCATCGTCGAGCTCAAGTTCTTCGCCGGCTTGAGCCTCGACGAGATCGCCGCCCTCCTCGAGGTGTCGCCGAGCACCGCCTGGCGCGAGTGGAACGCAGCCAAGGCGTGGCTGCAGCGGGAGCTCGGCCCGCACGCGGGCTCCCCGTGAGCGACGGCGGCGAGCGCTGGCAGCGGGTCAAGGCGCTCCTGCAGGACGCGCTCGAGCGCCCGGCGGCGGAGCGCGGGGCGTTCCTCGCCGCCGCCGGCGCCGACGAGGCGACGCGCGCCGAGCTGGAGGCGTTGCTGAGCGCCCACGAGGAGTCGCCCCTCTTTCTCGACGGCTCCGCCGGCGAGCTGGTGGGCCTGGCCCCCGCCGCCGGCGACGACGGCGGCGAGGCCGCGCTCGGCTCCCGCGTCGGTCCCTATCGCCTCCTCCGACTCCTCGGTCACGGCGGCATGGGCACCGTCTACCTCGCCGAGCGGCGAGGCGGCTTCCACCGTCAGGTCGCCCTCAAGCTGATCGCCCGCGGGCTCCACGCGGACGCCCTCCGGCGCCGCTTTCTGGCGCGAGCGCGCAGATCCTCGCCCGCCTCGACCATCCGCACATCGCCGCCCTGCTACGACGGCGGCATCACCGCCGACGGCCGCCCGTACCTGGTGATGGAGCACGTCGAGTCGGCGCGCCGCATCGACGCGCTAGTGCGATCCGCACTCGCTCGGCGTCGAGGCGCGGCTGCGCCTCTTCCTCGCGGTCTGCGACGCGGTGCAGTACGCGCACCAGAACCTGGTCGTGCACCGCGACCTCAAGCCCGCCAACATCCTGGTCACCGCCGATGGCGAGGCCGAAGCTGCTCGACTTCGGCATCGCCAAGCTGCTCGAGCCCGGCCCCGGCGGCGGCGCGGTGCGCTCACCGCCGACCTCGCGCCGGGGCCGCCCGCTCACCCCCGAGTACGCCAGCCCGGAGCAGATGCCGCGGCGAGCCGATCACCACCGCCAGCGACGTCTACGCGCTCGGCGTGGTGCTCTTCGAGCTGCTCACCGGCGGCGTGCCGCACCGCTATACCGGCAATCCCCTCGAGCTGCTGCGCGAGCTCGAGGCGGGGTCGTCGCCGCGGCCGAGCACCGCGGTGACCGCCAGCGCCAGCGGCGACCCCAAGGCCCTGCGGCGGCGCCTGCGCGGCGATCTCGACACCATCGCGCTGCGGGCGCTGCACCGCGACCCGGGCCGACGGTACCCGTCCGTCGAGGCGCTCGCCGACGACGTACGCCGGCACCTTGCCGGGCTGCCCGTCAAGGCGCGCCCCGACACCCTGACCTATCGCACCCGCAAGTTCGTCGGCCGCCACCGGTTGGGGGTGGCTGCCGCCACCCTCGTCGCCGCCGCGCTGGTGGCCTCGACCACGGCGGCCGTGCTGCAGGCGCGGCGTGCCGAACGGCGCTTCCAGGACGTCCGCCATCTCGCGCACTCGTTCCTCTTCGAATTCCACGACGCCATCGCCGACCTCCCGGGCGCCACCCCGGCGCGGGAGCTGCTGGTGCGGCGCGGCCTCGAGTACCTCGACCGTCTCGCCCGCGAGGCCGGCAACGACGAGTCGCTGCTCGCCGAGCTGGCGCAGGCCTACGAGAAGGTGGGCGACGTGCAGGGCATGCCGCGCTGGGCCAGCCTCGGCCACAGCGGCGAGGCGCTGCGCAGCTACCGCAAGGCCCTCGCCATCGAGCAGCGCCTGGCGCGGGCGCATCCGGAGGAGCCGGCGCACCGGCTCGCCATCGCCGACCTCGAGAACCGCGTCGGCGCCGTCGAGGGCGTGCAGGGGCAAGTCGCCACGGCGCTGGCGCGGCGGCGCGCCGCCCTGGCGATGGTGCAGGCGCTGTGGGAGAAGGAGCGCTACCCGCCGGCCCGCCGCGAGTGGATCCTCGACCGGGTGGCGCTCTCCGACGACCTGTGGGAGGCGGGCCGCCGCGAGGAGGCCATCGCCGGCTACCGCGCCGCGCTGCGCGCCACCGCAGCGCGGCTTCATGACGAGCCCACCAACCACGAGGCGCGCCGCCACGTCGGCGTCATCCAGCAGCGCCTCGGCGACACCGCCCGCGAGCTGGGGAACTGGGGTGAGGAGATCGTCCACGACCGCGCCTCGCTCGCCGTCGACGAGGCGCTGGCGAAGGAGGACCCGGGCAGCGCCGAGACGCAGCGTGACCTCGCCACCGACCACACGCGGCTGGGGCTCGCGCAGCGCAACGGCGGTGACCTCGTGGGCGCACTCGCCGAGCAGCGGCGGGCCCTGGCGCTGCGCCAGTCTCTGCTGGCTGCCGACGCCAAGGACTCGCGGGCGCGCATCGACACCGCCGAGAGCCTCAGCCAGATCGCCCAGCTGCAGGGGCAGCTCGGCGAGCACGAGCAGGCGCTCGAGTCGTGGCGGCAGTGCCTGGCGCTGCGGCGCGAGCAATCTGCCAGCGACCCCGCCAACGCGCACTGGAACGACGAGCTGGCGAGCGACCTCGAGGAGTGGGGAGGCGAGCAGATCGCCGCCGGGGACCGTCATGGCGGCCTCGCCAACCTGCGCGAAGCACTCGCCGAGCGCGCGCGCATCGACGCGGCGGCCCCCGACTTCGTCGACAACCGCCTGCACCGGGCGCGCCTGTTCGCCTCGCTGGCCCGCGCGCTGACGCCGGCAGGCGGCCCACCGGGCGACGAGGCGTGCGGCTGGCTGCGTCGCAGCCAGCATGAGTATGCCGCGCTGGGCGCCGCCATCGGCCTGGTCGGCGAGGACGCCGCCGAGGCTGCCGCCGCCGCGCACGACGGGGCGCGCTGCCGGCCGCAGGACCCCGCTGTGTCACGCCTCCCTTCTCCCCGCGAGAACCGCGAGAGCGGGTGAGGCCCGCCACGGCAGAGGCCACCCTCGGGCTGCCTCGCGGCACCGCCTACCCGCCGTGGCCCGCGCCGCTGTGACGAGTGCGTCGCAGGGGGCCACGCGCAGCGAGCGCCAGCCCGTGAGTGGGCTATCCTCGGCGGCCGACCCCCACGAGGGATCCCGCTCGACTTCGCGAGGTGATCGCCCGAATGTCGTACCGCCACCCGGTTCTGGTCGCTGTCGTCACCGCCGCCTGCCTGAGCGCAGCCGCGCCGGCGCGCCCCGCCGAGACCGGCGAGGGGGGAGTGGTCACCGCCGAGCGCCTGCCGGTCTACGACAGCGCCAGGGGCGACCGCCAGATCGCCACCCTGACGCGTGGCGACGCCTTCGCCGCCGTCGCGTCACTGGCGCGCTCGGAGTTCGCCTTCGTGGCCTCCCACGGGCGAGTGTGGGTGCTGTTCTTCACTGGCGGCGGCGACGACGCCCGCGAGAGCTACGGCTGGATCGACCCAGCAGGAATCGCCAGGCTCACCTACGGCTGCTCCTGCGGCGGTGAGACCGGCTGCCTGCCGACGGCGCGGCACGGCCTGCGGCTTCGCGCCACCAGCTGGAACGCCTGCTTCCTCAGCGCCCGCGACCGCCGCCTCGCCGAGCTGGGGCTGGCGGTGGCGGCGCCAGCGACACCTGCGACGGCGACCGCCACGCCAGCGGCAGAGCCAGCTCGACATCCGGCGACGGCGAGCGCGACGCCGGTGCCCGCGGCAGCGGCCGGCGTCGCGAACGTGGGTGCCCAGGCGCCAGCGAGCCCTACGCTGCTCCCGGTCAGCATTCGCCACGCCCGCGGCAGCTTCGACGTCACCCTCTCGCCGCAGGAGCCGGAGGACGTGCGTGACGGCTCCTCGCTCGGGCGCCGCTCGATCGCCAAGGTCTTCCACGGCGACCTCGAGGGGACCAGCAAGGGTCAGATGCTGAGCGCGGGCACCGACGTCCAGGGCTCCGCCGGCTACGCCGCCATCGAGCGCGTCACCGGCGCCCTGGGAGGGCGCCGCGGCAGCTTCGTCCTGCTCCACCGCGGGGTGATGGCCCGCGGCGAGCCGGAGCTCTCGATCACCGTCGTCCCCGACTCGGGAAGCGGCGGGCTCGCCGGCATCTCGGGATCGATGTCCATCGAGATCGCGGCCGGCGGACAGCACTCGTACGACCTCGCGTACACGCTGCCCGAGACGCCGGAGTAGGCGCAACGGCGACCGAGGTGGCTCCGCGGGCCGGCGCGGGCGCCGGCCCTACCGGGGCGCTTCGCGCGTGGGTTGCGGCGCCCCCGCGAGCGGCGCCGGCAAGCCGACCCGCCGCAGCAGGTCGGCCCACCGCGGCTCTCCGTGCAACGGGTCGAACACCGGCCAGGCCCCCATCAGCACGACGAAGCGCGAGCGGTCCTGGTAGGCGAGCTCGAGGTCGTCGAGGGCGGCGGCGCGGTCGTCGAGACCGGCGTCGACGAGGGCGACGGCCCCCGCCTGCACCCGCTGGCTGCCGGCCCGCCGTCGCAGCTCCGCACGCAGCGCCTGCGCTTCCGCGGTGCGGCCGGCAACCGCCAGGGCGTAGCCGAGGGCACCGCGCATGACGCTGCTGCCGCCCGAAAGCTCGGCGGCGAGGCGCGCCTGCTCGATGGCGGCGTCGTGGCGCCCGGCAGCGGCGTCGGCGAGGGCGAGCCCGAAGTGCGTGTAGTAGAAGCGAGGGTCGAGCTCGGCGGTGCGCTCGAACTGGGCGATCGCCTCGTCGTAGCGGCGGGCGAAGTAGAGGACGAAGCCGAGGTCGGCGTTGATCACCAGCGACAACGGATCGAGGCGCTGGGCGAGGCGGGCGTTGGCGATCGCCTCCTCGTGGCGACCCATCGCCGTCAACAGGTAGGCGTACCACTGCGGCGCCGTCGGATAGGCGGGGTCGAGCCGCTGCGCCTGGCGAAACCCCTCCTCGGCGGCGCGCCAGCTCCAGTCGTAGAGGAAGCGGGCGTAGGCCAGCGTGGTGTGGGCCTCGGCGAGGTCGGGGTCGAGCCGCAGGGCGCCGTTGGCGGCGGCGATGGCGCGCGGGAAGGCATCGCGCGGGGGGATGTTGCTGTAGAGCGGCAGCAGCACCCAGCAGTCGGCGATCCCGGCCTGGGCGGCGGCGAAGGCGGGGTCGCGCGCGAGAGCGGCCTGGAAGTGGTCCATCGCCCGGTGCAGATCCGCCTCGGTGCGGCGGTTCCAGAAGTAGCGGCCGCGCACGTACTCCTGGTAGGCCTCGACGTCGCCGGTGCCACGGTTGCCGGGCCGCCGCGGGCGGCGGCCGGCGAGCTCGAGCGACAGCGCGTCGGCGACCTGGTCGGCGATGGCGTCCTGGACGGCGAAGGGGTCGGTGTAGACGGTCTCGAAGCTGCGCGCCCACAGCGGCTGGCCGTCGTCGACGCGCAGCAGCCGCACCGAGACGCGCAGGCGGTCGCCGGCACGTTGCAGCGAGCCGTCCATCACCGCGTCGACCCCCAGGCGGCGGCCGATCGCCAGCGCGTCACGCGGCGCCACGCGAAGCTCCTGCACCGCGCTGGTGGGTCTGACGACCAGCGGCTGCAGCTCGGAGAAACGCGTGATGAGAGCGTCCGCCATGGCGAGACCGAGCACGTCCCCTTCGCCGGCGGGATTGAGGGAGAGGAAGGGGAGCACCGCCAGCGAGCCGATGCGCAGCGTGCCGGGCGGTTGCGTGCGCGGTCGCGAGCGGGCGGCGATTGCCAGCACCACGATGGCCAGCAGCGCAGCAACGGCAACGCCGGCGGCGAGCAGCCGCAGGCGACGGCCGGGCTGCCGTGGCAGCGGCGCTGCCGCCCGCGACCCGGAGCCGGCGGCGGGGGCCGACACCAGCGCGGCACCCTGCGGCGAAGGCGCCGGCACCGCCACCGGAACGACCGCTGCCGGCGGCGTCGGCGGCGGCTGGGCGCCCGCGGCGGCCGGGTCGGGCAGCCGCTCGACCGCGACCGCCAGGCGGTAGCCACGGCGCGGCACGGTGAGAATGTAGGCGCGGCCGTTGTCCCCCTCCGCTAGCACCTTGCGCAAGGTGTAGACGTTCTGCGACAGGACCGACTCCTCGACGAAGCGATCGCGCCAGACGAGCGCCAGCAGCTCTTCCTTCGGAACCACCGCCCCCGCCGCCTCGACGAGCACGCGCAGGGTGTCGAAGGCCTTCGGCGTCAGCGGGATCGGCTCGTCGCCGCGGCACAGCTCCTGGCGCTGCAGGTCGAGCCGAAAGGGTCCGAAGGCGTAAGCCCCGGCGAGCTGGGTCGCCGCCACCTTCAGATCCCTTTGATGCCGCTTTGAGGAGCCATTGAGGACTCGGCCGGCTACCGCCGCCTACGCTGTGCCGCAGCTCCCATGAAGGATCGCTGAACGCCTGGGGCAACGAGTCTAGCAGGACGATGCCAACGGCGAAGGCGAGCGCACACCCCGTCGGGAGCCCCCAGCCGAACGACCAACTGGCAACATCACCACGGAGAGCGACCCTTGTTTCACCTAGCCCGAATCCGCGAACGAATGGCCTTCCCGGTTCCTCATCGCCCCGCCACGGACGCCGACGGCTTCGCCGGCGACTCGGACTCCCGCCTGCTCGCCGCGCTCACCGCCGGCGACGCCGGGGCCCTGGCCCTCCTCTTCGACCGTCACGGCGCCGCCGTGCTCGGCCTGCTCACCCGCATGCTCGGCCGCGGCGGCGAGGCCGACGAGGTCCTGCAGGAGGTGTTCCTCTGGCTGTGGGCCCACCCCGACCGCTACGACGGCCGCCGTTCCAGCCTGCGCGGCTGGCTGCTGGTGATCGCCCGCTCCCGCGCCCTCGACGTGCTGCGCGCCAACCGCTCCCGCCGGCTCCGCGAGGAGGGGGTCGAGCGCGACCGCCCCCGCTCCCAGGAACCGATCCCGCTCGCCGACCTCGAGCAGCGCGAGCGGCAGCGGCGGTTGCAGGCGGCCATGGGCTGTCTGCCCGAGGAGCAACGCCGCTGTATCGAGCTCGCCTTCTTCTCAGGGCTCTCCCACACCCAGATCGCCGGGCGGCTGCAGCAGCCCCTGGGCACCGTCAAGTCGCGCATCCAGCTGGGGATGGCGAAGCTGCGGGTGGCCCTGGCGCAGCTCGGCGTCGCAGCGGTCGGGGTGGCCTAGTCGGGGTCACCACGTCGGGGTGGCGCGTTCCGCGGCTCGGGGGCCGGGTCGACGCTGCCGGCCCCACCCGCCGCCTTGGAACCAAGACGGGGCCGCCAGCGTAGTCCCCAACGAGGAGGGTGCACCGATGCTCGGACTCTTCGTCGCCGCAATCACCTTGGTCGCCGTGCTGGTGGTGGTCGGGCTGATCGCCGGGGTGGTCAAGCTGCTGTTCAAGGTGGCGCTGCTGCCGGTCGCCATCGCCCTGGTGGCGGTCAAGGTCACACTGGTGGCGGTCGCCGCGGTGGTCGGCCTGGTGCTGCTCGCGGCCGTGGGCGTCCCGCTCCTGGTGGTGGCGGTGCTGCTGGCGCTGCCGTTGCTGGCCCTCGGGGTGGTGGTGGGCGGGGTGCGACTGGCGATCTGACGGCGCGTTCGGTCACGGCCGGTGGCCCGCTCGGCGGCTCCCGCGCCCCCTCACGCCTGCGCCACCCTCCGCACCAGCCCGCGCAGCAACGCGGCGATGGCGTCGAGGGGGAGGACGTGGTGGACGGCGGTGCGGGCCAGCGCCGCCCGCGGCGCCACCGGGCTCTGCGCCGAGCCCGGGTTCTCGACCACCGTCACCCCACCACGGCTCGCCACCGCCGCGATGCCGGCGGCGCCGTCCTCCGACGACCCGGTGAGGAGCACCGCCACGAGGCGCTGCCGGTAAGCCTCGGCGGCCGACTCGAACAGCACGTCGATCGAGGGCCGCGCCCAGGACACCGGGCCCTCCAGCGACAAGGCCAGGTACCCTGGCTCGAGGAGCAGGTGGTAGCCGGCCGGCGCCACATAGGCGACCCCGGCGGCGAGCGGCTCACGGTCGCAGGGCTCGCGCACCGGCAACGCCGAGGCCGCCGCCAGCAGATCGGCGAGCGCCGAGGTGGAGTCGGGGCGGCGGTGCTGCACCATGACGAGCGCCGCCGGAAGGTCCGCGGGCAGCGCGGCGAGCAGCGTGCGCAGCGCGTCGAAGCCGCCCAGCGAGGCGCCCATGACCACCAGGTCGTAGGCGCTCGCCGGGACCGCCCTCACCGCACTCTCCGGTACAGCCCGAGGCTCTCCACCACCGGCTCGTAGCGGTCGGCGAGCGAGGTGAAGCGCAGCGACTCCTTCACCCCCAGGGCGAGGATTCCGAAGTTGACCAAGCTTTCGTGGAACAGCCGGTGCACCCGTTCGCGCAGCGGCTCGGAGAAGTAGATCATCACGTTGCGACAGAGAATCATCTGGAACTCGTTGAAAGAGCTGTCGCAGACCAGGTTGTGCTGCGAGAAGACGACGTGGCGGCGCAGCTCCTCGCGAAGGATGGCGTTCTCGTGGTCGGCCGTGTAGTAGGACGAGAAGTCCCCCTTGCCGCCCCCCTGGTGGTAGGCCACCGTGGACTCCTGCATGCCGCGTAGCGGGAAGACGCCAAGGCGGGCGCGCTGGAGCAGGTCGTCGCTGATGTCGGTAGCGTAGATCCGGGAGCGTTCCAGGAGGCCCTCCTCGGCAAGGAGGATGGCCATCGAGTACACCTCCTCGCCGGTCGAGCAGCCGGCGTGCCAGATACGCACGAAGGGATAGGTGCGCAGCATCGGCAGCACCTGCCTGCGCAGCATGCGGTAGACCTGCGGGTCGCGGAACATGCCGGTGACCTGCACCGACAGCTGGGAGACGAAGCGCTGCAGCGCCTCTGGACGGTGCAGCACCCGTTCCTGCAGGGCGGAGAGGCTGCGCGCCCCCTCGTTGTGCATCGCCCGGCGGACACGCCGGCGCAGCGAGGCGGGGGCATAGCCGCGAAAGTCGTAGCCCCACCTGCGGGCGACGCCGGTGAGCAGCAGCTCGAGCTCGAGCCCCTCGAGCTCGTCGTCGGCGTCGGCCTTCACGATCTCCCCGGGGGAGGGTGCAGGGGCATCCATCGCAGCGACCGTCACCAGCCGCCGGGCGGGCCCGCGACGGCGCGCCGGCGAGGTCGCACCGCCCTGGTCACCGGTAGAGCCACACCCGCAGCAGCGAGACCAGCTGGTCGGGATCGACCGGCTTGGTGACGTAGTCGGAGGCGCCGGCCTCGATGCACTTCTCGCGGTCGCCCTTCATCGCCTTGGCGGTCAGGGCGATGATCGGCAGCCTCTTGAGCTTCGGCTGCTGCGCGAACGCGGCGCATCGCCTCGTAGCCGTCCATCTCCGGCATCATGATGTCCATCAGCACGACGTCGATGTCCGTCGTCCTGGGCCAGGCTTGGCGAGCGCGTCGTGGCCGTTCTCGGCGTAGACGACGTCCATCTGGTGGCGCTCGAGCACCGAGGTGATAGCGAAGATGTTGCGCACGTCGTCGTCGACGACCAGCACCCGTCGCCCCTTGAGCAGCGGATCGCCGTAGGCGATGCTGCGCAGCATCCGCGCGCTTGCCCTCGGGCAGGCTCGCCTCCACGCGGTGGAGGAACAGCGCCGTCTCGTCGAGCAGCCGCTCGGGCGAGCGCACGTCCTTGACGATCACCGTCTCCGCCAGCCGGGCGAGGCCGCTCTGCTCCTCGCGGGTCAGCTCCTTGCCGGTGTAGACGATGATCGGCAGCCGTCGCAGCGCCGCGTCGTCCTTGATCTGCTCGATCAGCTCGATGCCCGGCATGCCGGGCAGCTTGAGGTCGAGCACCATGCAGTCGAAGGGCTTGCCGCCGAGGGCCTCCATCGCCTCCTCGGCACTCGCCACGGTGGTGGTCTCGACGTCCTGCCGCCGATCAGCTCGACGATCGCCTGGCGCTGGGTCTCGTCGTCCTCGACCACCAGCAGCCGCTTGACGCGGCGGTCGAGGAACTCCTGCATCTGCTGCAGGCGTCGACTCCAGCGCCTCCCGCTCGACCGGCTTGCGTGAGCACGGCGACGGCGCCGCAGCTCGAGGCCGCGGCGCTCCTCGCCGCCGCCGGCGGCAGAGATGATGTGTACCGGGATGTGGCGCGTCTCGGGGTCGTGCTTGAGACGATCGAGCAGCACCCAGCCGTCCATGTCGGGCAGCCGCAGGTCGAGGGTGATGGCGTCGGGCTTGACGCCGTGCGGCGAGCTCCAGCGCCTCGCCGCCGGTACCGGCGCACGACGCCGCGGAAGCCGCGCTCGCGCGCCAGGTCGAGCAGCGTCTGGGCGAACGTTTCGTCGTCCTCGACGATGAGCAGCACGCGGTCGCCTGGCTGGATGAGCGCCGCGGTCGTCGGCCACGGTCGGCAGACCGCGCGGCCGCTCGAGCCGGCGGATGCCGCTCTCGGCGGCCGAGCGCGCGCTGAACGCCAGATCGCCCGCCGCTGCGCCGCATGCCGCGTCGGTGCCAACGCCGTTCGCTCGGAGCGGCGGCGCGGCGCGAAGCGGCTAGCGGCAGGTAGAGCGTGAAGGTGCTGCCCGCGCCGAGCTCGCTCGTCGACCAGCAGCTCGCCGCCCAGCAGGCTGGCGATCTCGCGGCTGATCGGCAGAGCCCCAGGCCGGTGCCGCCGTACTTGCGGCTGGTGCCGCCGTCGGCCTGCTGGAAGGCCTCGAAGATGATCTGCTGCTTCTCCCTCGGGATGCCGATGCCGGTGTCGCTGACGGCGAACGCCAGCACCTGCTCGGCCTCGTTGAAGCTGCGTGCGGCAGACCCCGACGATCCGCCACCATGGATACCTGCAGGGACACGCTCCCTTCGTCGGTGAACTTGAGCGCGTTCGAGAGCAGGTTGCGCAGCACCTGCCGCAGCCGCATGTCGTCGGTCCGATGCGTCGCCGGCACCGCTGGATCGAGCTCGACCTCGAACCGCAGGCCCTTCTCCTCGGCGACCTGCCGGAAGGAGCGCTCGACGTAGTCGCGCAGGCCGTCGAAGCGCACCTCGTCGAGCTCGACGCGCCATCGTGCCCGACTCGATCTTGGCGAGGTCGAGGATCTCGTTGATCAGCGCCAGCAGGTCGGCGCCCGACTGGTGGATGGTCTGCGCGAACTGGACCTGCTTGTCGGTGAGGTTGCTCTCGGCGATTGTCGGCGAGCTGGCGCGACAGGATGAGCAGGCTGTTGAGCGGCGTCCGCAGCTCGTGCGACATGTTGGCCAGGAACTGCGACTTGTAGCGCGAGGTGAGGGCGAGCTGCTCGGCCTTCTCCTCCAGCTCCTGCTTGGCGAGCTCGACCTCGCGGTTCTTGCGCTCGACCTCCTCCTTCTGCGCGTCAGCTGGCGGGCCTTCTCCTCGAGCTCCTCGTTGGTCTGCTGCAGCTCCTCCTGCTGGGTCTGCAGCTCCTCGGCCATGCTCTGCGACTGCCGCAGCAGGTCGTCGGTGCGCATCGTCGCCTCGATGGTCGCAACGACGATGCCCAGCGACTCGAGCAGCTGGTCGAGGAAGGCGAGCTGGATGTCGGTGAAAGGGTGGAAGCGGCGAGCTCGATGACGCCCTTGACCTCGCTCTCGAAGAGGATCGGCACGACGACGATGTTCATCGGCGCCGCCTCGCCGAGCGCCGAGCTGATCATGACGTAGTCGCGCGGCACGTCGGTGACCAGGATGCGCTTCTTCTCCAGCGCCGCCTGCCCGACCAGGCCCTCGCCGAGTCGGAAGCGTTGGCGAGGTGCTTGCGCTCGGTGTAGGCGTAGGAGGCGAACAGGCTGCAGCGCCGTCTCGCCGTCCTCGCGTGCCGCCATGAAGAACGCGCCGTGCTGGGCGTCGACCACCGGCGCCAGCTCCGAGAGCACCTGCCGCGCGACGGTGAGCAGATCGCGCTGCCCCTGCAGCATGCGGGTGAAGCGCGTCGAGGTTGGTCTTCAGCCAGTCCTGCTCCTGGTTGACGCGCGTGGTCTCGGCCGAGAGTGCGGATCATCTGGTTGAGGTTGTCCTTGAGCAGCGCCACCTCGCCGCGCGCCTCGACGTGATCGACTGCGTGAGGTCGCCCTTGGTCACCGCGGTGGCGACGTCGCCGATGGCGCGCACCTGGCGGGTGAGGTTGCCGGCCAGCTCGTTGACGTTGTTGGTGAGGTCGCGCCACACGCCGGCGGCGCCCGGCACGTCGGCCTGGCCGCCCAGCTGGCCCTCGACGCCGACGTCGCGCGCCACGCCGGTCACCTGGTCGGCGAAGGTGCGACAGGGTGACGATCATGTCGTTGATCGTCGTCGACCAGGGTCGCGATCTCGCCGCGCGCGTCGAGGCGCAGCTCCTGCTCGAGGTCGCCGTTGGCGACCGCGGTGACGACGCGGGCGATGCCGCGCACCTGCTCGGTGAGGTTGCGCGCCATGACGTTGACGTTGTCGGTGAGCTCGCGCCAGGTGCCGGAAACGCCGCGCACCTCGCGCCTGCCCGCCGAGCATGCCCTCGGTGCCCACCTCGCGCGCGACGCGCGTCACCTCGTCGGCGAAGCTGCGCAGCTGGTCGACCATGGTGTTGATGGTGCTCTTGAGCTCGAGGATCTCGCCGCGCACCTCGACGGTGATCTTGCGCGAGAGGTCGCCGTTGGCGACCGCGGTCGTTACCTCGGCGATGTCGCGCACCTGGTTGGTGAGGTTGGACGCCATCAGGTTGACGTTGTCGGTGAGCTCCTTCCAGACGCCCCGACACGCCGCGCACCTCGGCCTGGCCGCCGAGCTTGCCCTCGACGCCGACCTCGCGCGCGACCCGCGTCACCTCGTCGGCGAAGGAGCTGAGCTGGTCGACCATGGTGTTGATGGTGTTCTTGAGCTCGAGGATCTCGCCGCGCACCTCGACGGTGATCTTGCGCGAGCAGGTCGCCGGTGGCCACCGCCGTGGTCACCTCGGCGATGTCGCGCACCTGGTCGGTAAGGTTGCGACGCCATCAGGTTGACGTTGTCGGTGAGCTCCTTCCAGGTGCCGCGCACGCCCTCGACCGAGGCCTGGCCGCCGAGCTTGCCCTCGGTGCCGACCTCGCGCGCGACGCGGGTCACCTGCTCGGCGAAGGCGTTGAGCTGGTCGACCATGGTGTTGATGGTGTTCTTGAGCTCGAGCATCTCGCCGCGGGCGTCGACGACGATCTTCTTGCGCAGGTCGCCCTCGGCAATGGCGGTGGCCACCTGCGAGATCGATGCGCACCTGCGCCGTCAGGTTGCCGGCCATCGAGTTCACGGCGTCGGTGAGGTCGCGCCAGGTACCAGAGACGCCGCGCACGTCGGCCTGACCGCCGAGCTTGCCCTCGACCCCGACCTCGCTCGCCAGCCGCGTCACCTCGACGGCGAAGCCGGAGAGCTGGTCGACCATGGTGTTGATGGTGTTCTTGAGCTCGAGGATCTCGCCGCGCGCCTCGACGACGATCTTGCGTGTCAGGTCGCCCC
Organism: Thermoanaerobaculia bacterium; assembly: GCA_963837455.1. Taxonomy (GTDB): domain Bacteria; phylum Acidobacteriota; class Thermoanaerobaculia; order Multivoradales; family JAIOJS01; genus DASYQD01. The sequence continues at coordinate 415,571 of CAWINM010000006.1, forward strand.
GCGCCACCGCCGTCGTCACCTCGGCGACGTCGCGCACCTGGTTGGTGAGGTTCGAGGCCATCAGGTTGACGTTCTCGGTGAGGTCCTTCCACACCCCGCGCACGCCCTCCACCTCTGCCTGGCCGCCGAGGCGGCCCTCCACCCCCACCTCGCGCGCCACCCGGGTCACCTCGGCGGCGAAGGCGTTGAGCTGGTCGACCATGGCGTTGAGCACGTTCTTGAGGTCGAGCACCTCGCCGCGGGCGTCGACGGTGATCTTGCGCGAGAGGTCGCCGGTGGCCACCGAGCGCGCCACCTCGGAGATGTTGCGCACCTGGTTGGTGAGGTTCGACGCCATCGAGTTGACGTTGTCGGTGAGCTCCTTCCAGATCCCTGACACGTCGCGCACCACCGCCTGGCCGCCGAGCACCCCCTCGGTGCCCACCTCGCGCGCCATGCGGGTCACCTCGTCGGCGAAGGACGACAGCGAGTCCACCATGTCGTTGACGGTGTTCTTCAGCGCCAGGATCTCGCCGCGCACCTCGACGGTGATCTTCTTGGAGAGGTCGCCGTTGGCCACCGCGGTGGTGACGTCGGCGATGTTGCGGACCTGGTTGGTGAGGTTCGAGGCCATCGAGTTGACGTTGTCGGTGAGCTCCTTCCAGGTGCCGGAGACGTTCTTCACCTCGGCCTGCACGCCGAGCGTGCCCTCGGTGCCCACCAGACGCGCCACGCGCGTCACCTCGGCGGCGAAGTGGTTGAGCTTGTCGACGGTGGCGTTGATGGTGTTCTTGAGCGCCAGGATCTCGCCCTCGGCGTTGACGGTGATCTTGCGCGAGAGGTCACCCTCGGCGATGGCGGTGATCACCTCGGCAATGTTGCGCACCTGCGAGGTGAGGTTGTTGGCCATGCCATTGACGTTCTCGGTGAGCTGCCTCCACACCCCGGAGACCCCGCGCACCTGCGCCTGCCCGCCGAGCCGCCCCTCGGTGCCCACCTCGTAGGCGACGCGCGTCACCTCGGCGGCGAACGAGGAGAGCTGGTCGACCATGGTGTTGATGGTGTTCTTGAGCTCGAGCATCTCGCCCTTGACCTCGGCGGTGATCTTCTTGCTGAGGTCGCCGGCGGCGATGGCGGTGGACACCTCGGCGATGTTGCGCACCTGGCTGGTGAGGTTGGCGGCCATGAAGTTGACGTTCTCGGTAAGCTCGCGCCACACCCCCGAGACGCCGCGCACCTGCGCCTGCCCTCCCAGCTCACCCTCGGTGCCCACCTCGCGCGCTACGCGGGTCACCTCGTCGGCGAACGAGCTGAGCTGGTCGACCATGGTGTTGATGGTGTTCTTGAGCTCGAGGATCTCGCCGCGCACCTCGATGGCTACCGTCTTGGTGAGGTCGCCCTGCGCCACCGCGGTGGTGACGCGGGCGATCTCGCGAACCTGGACGGTGAGGTTCGACGCCATCAGGTTCACCGAGTCGGTGAGCTCCTTCCACACCCCCGAGACGCCCGGCACCTCGGCCTGGGCGCCGAGCTTGCCCTGCACGCCCACCTCGCGGGCGACGCGGGTGACCTCGGAGCCGAAGCGCGACAGCTGCTCCACCATGTCGTTGACGGCCCGTGCGTGCCGCAGGAAGTCACCGCGCAGCGGCTCCTCCTCCCCTTCGAGGTCGAGGCGCTGGGTGAGATCGCCGCGCGACACCGCCTGCACCACGCGCGCGATGTCGTCGGTGTGGGTGGTGAGGTCGTCGAGCATGGCGTTGACGGAGCCCACGTAGCGAGCCCAGCCGCCGCGGCTGTCGCCGCGGCGCAGCCGCTTCCTGGTGCGCCCCTCGCCGCCGACGGCATCGCGTAGCTCGGTGGTCTCGTCGCCGAGGTTGGCGATCAGCCCCACCAGGTCGTTGAACGCCTCGCAGATCTGGCCGTCGATGCCCGCCATGTCGTCGGCCAGGCGGACGTCGAACTGGCCTCGCCGCAGGGCGCGCAGGGCGCCGAGCAGCTGCCGCCGGTCGAGCGCCTCAGGCGCAGGAGGGCGCTGGGCCTTGCCGTTGCTCGTTCTCTCGGAAGAGAGGGTCGCCATCCGTGTCGCTCCTCAGGACCCGGCGCAGCTGCTGCGGGCCCGCCGGTTTGGTCAGGTGGGTATCGAAGCCGGCGCGCCTGGCGCGCTCGCGATCCTCCTCGCGGCCGAACCCGGTCAGCGCCACCAGGCGCGGCGCCCCCGCCCCCAGCTCGGCGCGCACGCGGCCCGCCACCGCGTAGCCGTCGAGGCCGGGCAGGCCGATGTCGACGAGCGCCAGGTCGGGCCGGCTGCTGACGATGAGCTCGATGCCGCTCGCCCCGTCGGCCGCCGCCTGCACGCGGTGGCCCCAGCCCTCGAGCAGGGTGGTGAGCGCCTCGCGGACGTCGTCCTGATCCTCGACGACCACCACGCTCACCGGCTGGGCGGCGTCGCCGTCCTCTGCCGCCGCCTCCGCCCCCACTGCTTCGCGCGGCGGCGGCATCGGCGGTAGCCGCGACTCGTCGAGCAGCGGCAGCCGCACCACGAACTCGCTCCCCTTGCCCGCTCCTTCGCTGTAGGCGCGCACGACGCCGCCGTGCAGCTCCACCAGCCGGTGGACGAGGGTGAGCCCGAGCCCGAGACCGCCGCCACCCCCGCGCTCCTGCACGAACATGTCGAAGATGCGGTCGAGCATGTCGGGAGCGATGCCACGCCCGTTGTCCGCCACGCGCACCACGGCGTGGGTACCGTCGCGGCCGCAGGAGACCTCGATGCGGCCGCCGGGGTCGGTATAGCGCGCTGCGTTGTGGATGAGGTTGGCGATCACCTGGGTGAGCCGCACCTGATCGGCGTGGAGCCTGAGGTCCTCGTCGCACTGCCCGACCACCAGCTGGTGGCGACGCTCGCCGAGCGCCGGGGCGGCGCTCTCCAACGCCTGGTGGAGAACGCCCTCGAGGCGCACCGGCTCGAGCCGCAGGTTGACCTTGCCGCGCGAGATGCGCGAGACGTCGAGCAGGTCGTCGACGAGGCGGATGAGGTGCCGCACCTGCCGCTCCATCGACTCGCGCACCCGCTCGAGCCCGCGGTGCTCGATGCCGTAGCACTTGATCAGCTCGATACCGGTGACCAGCGGCGACAGCGGATTGCGCAGCTCATGGGCGAGCACGGCGAGGAACTCGTCCTTGCGCTGGCTCTCCTCGCGCAGCGCCTGCGACTCCCAGACCTGCCGTTCCTCCTCCATCCGCCGTTCGAGGTCGCGGCGCTCGAGAGCGCGCAGCATCTCGGCCTGCCGCTGTACCTGGGCGGTGCGGTTCTGCAGCTCGACGAACACCGTGGCCTTCGCCCGCAGCACCTCGGGAACGATCGGCTTGAAGAGGAAGTCCACCGCCCCCAGCGAGTAGCCACGCAGGATGTCGGCGTCCTCCTGCAGGTAGGCGGTGATGAAGATGATGGGCACGTGGCGCGAGCGCGGGCGCTCGCGGACGATGCGGGCGGTCTCGAAGCCGTCCATCCCCGGCATGTTGACGTCGAGCAGGATGAGGGCAAAGTCCTGGGCCAGCAGGTGGCGCAGCGCCTCGGCGCCGGAGCGGGCCTTGACCAGGCTGCGGCCGAGATCCCCCAGGGCCACCTCGATGGCGGCGAGGTTGCCTGCATCGTCGTCGACGACGAGGATGTCGGCGGGCGGGCTCTCCCCCGCCCGCCCAGCGAGGATTGCAAATCCTTCCTCGACGCCTTGTAAAGCGGAGTGCGCCATCGGGCCCTGACACGCGTTCTGCGCGTTAGCGCGAGGAGTGGTGCAAGCGCCGGGCCACGGGGTCGCGCCCCGGCCCCCACCGCCGCGGGTCAGGGGGGCGCGACCTCCCCTCGCCGCTGCGCCATCTCCCGCCAGCTCTCGAGGATCGGTCCGAGCCCGGCTGCGAGCGCCACGAAGCGCTCCTCGTCGCCGGCGTCGAATGCCTCGCCGCCGCGCTTGTTGAGCAGCTGGGCGACCCCGATCACTCCGCCGTCCTCGCCAGGGACGGGAACGCACAACAGGTTGCGGGTGTGGAAGCCCGTGCGCTGGTCGACGGTGCGGTTGAACTGCGGATCCGCGTAGGCGTCGGGGACGTTGCGTGGCTGGCCGCTGGCGGCGACGCTGCCGGCGACGCCCTCGCCGTAGCGCACGCGCAGCCGCACCGGGTGGGAGCCGCCGGCCTCGGCGTACAGCGACCACAGCAGGCGGCCGGCGGGGTCGGCGAGGAAGAGCGTCGCCCGCTCGGCGCCGAGCAGCTGTCCGATCCGCCGCGTCAGCCCCTCGAGCACCTGTCGCAGCATGCTCTCGATGGCCGCGTTCTCCGCCAGCTGCACCGCGTCGAGGAAGACCCGGGCCTCGCCGGTGAGCTCCGCGAGGAAGGAGGCCACCCGTTGCTCCGGCAGCGCCGCCAGCTCCGCCATCAGGCGGCCCGAATCATAGGTGCGCGCGAGGCTGGCCATCAGGTGCTCGGTGTTGGCGGCGACGGCGGAGGCGGCCGCCACCAGCCGCCCGTCCTCGAGGTGGAGCACGCGATCGGCGACGTCGAAGATGCGGTGGTCGTGGGTGACCAGCAGCACCGCCGCCCCCTGCTCACGCGCCAGGCGTTCGAGCAGCTCGGCGATGGCGCGCCCGGTGTGACCGTCGAGCGATGCCGTCGGCTCGTCGGCGAGCACCAGCTGCGGCCCGGCCGCGAGCGCGCGAGCGATCGCCACCCGCTGCCGCTGGCCGCCGGAGAGCTGTCCCGGGGGATTCACGAGGTGCGTGCCCAGCCCCACCGCCGCCAGCATGGCGTCGGCGCGACGACGCCGCTCGCCGGCGTCGAGCTCCGGGTGCAGCTCGAGCGAGAGCAGCACGTTCTCTCGCGCGCTCATCGACTCGAGCAGGTTGTGCCCCTGGAAGACGTAGCCGATGCCACGCCGCACCTGCCCGCGGGAGCCTTCCGGCGCCCCCGCCAGCTCCTGGCCGAGCACCCGCACGCTCCCCTGCTGCAGCGAGCGCAGCGCCCCGATCAGCGTCAACAGGGTGGTCTTCCCCGACCCCGAAGGCCCGGTGAGGACCACCACCTCCCCGGCATGGACCTCGAGGTCGACGTCGAACAGCACCGGTCGCGTCCCCTCGGGCGACGTGTAGGCGTAGTGCACTCCGCGGGCGACGACGGTCGCGCCGGAGGGGGCAGCGGCCGGCGACGCGGGGGCCGCGGCGGCGAGCGTGGCGGCCGGCTCGTCCACCACCATCAGAAGAGCTCCGCCGGATCGGCCTCGGCGAGCTTGCGCAAGGCACCGAGCGCGGCGATGGCACACATCGCCACGGTGCCGAGCAGCACCCCCAGAAGCGAGGCCGGCGGGATCTGCACCGGGATGCCGAGGGCCAGCCCCAGGATCCGGCAGCCGACGAGGGCGAGCGCGAGCCCCGGCACGAAGCCGAGCAGCGAGAGCACCATCGCCTGGCGCATCACCAGCGCGGCCAGCGCACCGCCCGACCATCCCATGGCCTTCAACGTGGCGTACTGCCGCCGGTTGTCGGCGATGTCGGTGAAGAGGACCTGGTAGACGATGATGGCGCCGACCAAGAACCCCATCGCCACTCCGAAGGTGAAGACGGCGCCGATCGGCGTCGCGCCCTGCCAGTAGTCGACGTCGCGCTGCGCGAAGCCGTCGCGCGTGAGCACCTCGACGTCGCGGTCGAGGGTGGCGGTGAGCGCCCGCCGCACCGCCTCGGGGTCGACGCCGGGCCGCAGCTTGATGAGGCCGAGGTCGATCTCGCCTTGGCGCCGATGGGGAAAGAGGCGCAAGAACCCCTCCTCCGAGGTCAGCACGCTGCCGTCGATGCCGAACGAGCTGCCGAGCTCGAACAACCCCACCACCTCGACGCTCTTGCCGGCGATCTCGGCGCGGATCCGCTCGCCGCGCGCGAAGCGCGCGGCGACGGGGCCGAACTCCACCCGCGAGCGGCGGTCGAACAGCACCGCGTCGGGGCGGCGCAGCAGCGGCAGGTTCTCGGCCACGCCCGGGGCGCGCAGCACCGGCCGCGTGGGGTCGATGCCGACGACGAGGATGTTGCGGGTGTTGTGCCGCCAGGGGTTCTCGAAGTGCTGCTGGTAGACGTACACCGGCGCCACCCAGTCGACAGCGGCGAGACCGGCGGCCTGATAGAGCCGCTGGCGCGGAAACGGATAGGTGATGCCGATGAACACCGTCTGGCGCGACAGCACGACGAGGTCGTAGTCGAGCTGCCGCTGGTAGCGCACGGCGCTCTTCAGCATGGCGCTGCGGAAGCCCACCTGCATGAGCATGAGCAGCGTCGCGAACGCCACCCCGAGGAGGGCGGCGGTGAGGCGCAGCCGATCGCGCATGAGCTGCCGCCAGGCGAGGGGGACGCGGCCACCCGACCAGCCGCGACCGGGAAGGGTGCCGCTCGCCGCGGTGCCGGGGGCAGGTGCGTCCAGCGCTACGCCGCCCGCCGCGCCGGCGTTGCCGGCCCCGGCACCGCCGTGGGCCACACCGCCCTCGCCGAGCTGCGCCTGCCGGCTCACCGCGGGGCAGCGGCGGGCCGCGGTGGAGCGAGTGCGGCGGCCGCCAGGTCGATCGCCACCTCCACTCGCAGGTTGGTCAGCGCCGCCACCGCCGCCGGCTCGTCGAGCTCCACCTCGACCTCGACCACCCGGGCGTCGAGGTTGGCCACCGGATCGGCGCTCACCACCTCCTGCTGTTGCACCTTGCCGCCGATGCGGCTGACGCGACCCCCGAGCCCGGCGCCCGGCAGCGTCGGCGACGTGACCACCGCCCGCTGGCCGAGCCTGACCGCGGGGATCTCGGCCTCCGACACCTCGGCCACCGCCAGCATCGAGGAGGTATCGGCGATCTCCACGATCCCGTCGGCGCCGACCCGCTCGCCGTCGCGGGCGAAGACCCCCAGCACCACCCCCGAGATCGGTGCCCGCACGTGCGAGCGGTCGAGCTCGGCGCGGGCCTGCTCCAGCCGCGCTCCCGCCCTCTCGGCGCGGCTCTTCGCCTGGTCGAACACGGCGCGTGGGCTGACGCCCTGGGCCAGCAGGCGGCGGGAGCGCTCGAGATCGCGCTCGGCGTCGGTGAGCTCGACGCGAGCGACCTCGACCTCGGCCTCCTCGGTGGCGACGCTGTCGAGCAGCGCGATCTCCTGCCCTGCCTCCACCCGGTCTCCCTGGTCGACGAGGAGCCGGCCGACCACCACGCTGGGCCGGGCCGGGCCGGCGACCCGCACGCGGGTGCGCGGCCGGATGCGGCCGAGCGCCACCACACGGCTGCGCACGAGCGGCGCCTGGGCGCCGGCGGCGGCACCGACCGCCTGCCCGGGCGCGCCGACCGCGGGGCCGCGGGTCAGCGGCGGGATGGAGCTCCGGTGGCCGACCCACCAGCCACCGAGACCGACCAGCGCCACGACCGCCAGGGCCGCGAGGGCGATCAGGGGACGTCGCATGGACCCCTGAATCGTACCCGTGTGGTAACTTGCGGGCCAAACTCACCAGCCGGATGCGAGGAGTCGACGATGTCCGAGCCTGCGGCACCCACGCCTGATCCCGTCGTCGTCGATCTCGGCACGGTCAAGAGGAAGCAGATCAAGGCGCTCAAGCAGGGGCACGGCCCCCTGCTCGACGAGCTCGCGGGCGTCATCTCCCAGGTGCGCGAAGGCCTCGGCAGCGAGGCCGACGGCAAGACCATCCTGCCGGTGGTGGTTCTCTACCGGCAGCGGCCGAAGCGGAAGACGCTCTCCAGCCTGCTGCGGCTCTAGCAGAGCAGCCCGCCGCGCGAGAGCCGGCCCTTCCGCCGGAGGATCCTGGAGGTGCCACCATGAACGAGACGCCGATCCCGCCCGTCGACCCCGCTCCCGACCTGCCAGGCCCCGCCGGCGGGGGGCTGCCGGGCGCTTCCGGTCTCGACGCCGCCGCCATCGGCGCCCGCGTGCGCGCGGCGCGACGGCAAGGCAAGGGCAAACGCAAGCGCGTCTCGCGCCCGTTCCGGGACCTCGTCGAGGCCGATCGCCAGCTGTCGCGCGCCGCGCACCGGTTGGCCCGCGCGGCCGAGAAGGGGCTCGCAGCCTACCGCGACGGGCAGGAGAGCTCCTCCGAGGCCAAGCGCGACGGCGCCGTACGCGACCAGCCGCTCAATGCCGCCGAGGGGCTGGCGGTGGCGTTGGGTGAGGCGAGCCGCGTGCCGGTCGACCTGGCGCGGGCGATGACCACGCGCTCGGGGCGCCGCCTGGTGCGCCGCACGGCACGGCTGCTGCTCTCGCCGCTAGGGCGGTGAGCACCCGCCTCGGCAGCCGCGACCTCGAGGTGCGCCGCGCCGTGGCGCGGGCGCTGGCGGCGCGACGACGGGGCAACGACCCTTACGCCAGCGCGCCGCCGCTCGCGCCGGGGGGGCCGGTGGTGCGGCCACTGCCGCGGCGCGCCTGGCTGGCGGCCGGCGACCTGGCGTTGGGGCCACCGCCACTGCGCAACCCACTGGGCCGCAACGCCGGCCTGCTCGCCACCGCGGCGCGCTTCGCCGCCTGGCTGTTGGCGGCCCTGCTCTTCGGCCTCGGCACCGCCGGCGACGTGCTCTCCCGCCGCGACACCCCGCAACGCCGCGCGGTTCGGCTGCGCCGCACCCTCGAGCGTATCGGCGGCACCTTCCTCAAGCTCGGCCAGCAGCTGTCGATACGCCTCGACCTGTTGCCGGCGGCGACCTGCGCCGAGCTCTCGAAGCTGCTCGACCGCGTGGCGCCGTTCGACAGCGCCCACGCCATCGCCGCCATCGAGCGCGCCACCGGCCGGCCGCTCGCCGCCACCTTCGCCGCCTTCGACCCCGAGCCCATCGGCTCGGCCTCGGTCTCCTGCGTCTACCAGGCGGTGCTGCGTAGCGGCGAGAAGGTGGCGGTGAAGGTGCGCCGCCCGGGGATCGTCGCCACCTTCGCCGCCGACTGGCGGGCTCTCGCCTGGACGGTGCGCCTGCTCGAGCTGCTCGCCGTCGTCCGCCCCGGCCAGATGAGCTCCTTCGTCCACGACCTGCAGTCGATGTTCCGCGAGGAGCTCGACTTCCGCCGCGAGGCGCGCCATGCGGAGCTGTTCCGGCGCCGCTCCCGCAAGTCGCAGCTCTCCTACCTCGACACCCCGCGCATCCACTTCGAGCTCTCCAACGAGGAGGTGCTGGTCTCGGAGTTCGTCGCCGGCATGTGGCTGTGGGAGCTGCTGTGGGCGGTGGAGAGCGGCGACCGCCAGGCCCTGGCCGCCGTTCGCGCCCGCGGCATCGACCCCGAGGAGGTCGGCCGCCGCCTCTACCGCACGAGCCTGTTCGGCATCTTCGAGAGCTCCTTGTTCCACGCCGACCCCCACCCTGCCAACGTCGTCGTCCGTCCCGGCAACGAGCTGGTGCTGGTCGACTTCGGCTCCTGCGGCTCGTTCAACGAGCGGCAGCTCTCGACCCTGCGGCAGCTGCAGTACTGTCAGGCCCGGCGCGACGTGCTCGGCATGGTGCGTTGCGCCTTCGAGCTCATCGAGCCCCTGCCCCCCATCGACGTCGACGCCATGACGCGCGAGGCGCAGGAGGTGTTCTCCGACGCCGTGCGCGCCATCGACAGCCACCATTCGCAGTGGTGGGAGCGCACCTCGGCCGCGATCTGGCTCGGCTTCATGGGCCTCGTCCGCAAGTACCACGTGCGCATCGATCTCGACGTGCTGCGCATGGTGCGCTCGAGCCTGCTCTACGACACCCTCGCCGCCCGTCTCTATCCTCGGCTCGACATCTACTCCGAGTTCCGCCGCTACCGGCGGCGGCTGGGTGAGACCGCACGCCGCCGGATGCGGCGGCGCGTGCGGCGCCTGCTGCGCCGTGGCTTCGACGACAATCTGTTCCTGCGCGTGGAGGAGCTCGGCGCCCTCGGCCACCAGATCACCTACCGTCTCGAGCGCCTGGTCCAGGCTCCCACTTTCAAGTTCTCGGCCCTCGCCGGCAAGGCCTTCTACGCCGCCACGGCGCTGATCCGGTTCGCCTTCGGCGGCCTCGCACTGCTCGCCGCCGCTACCGGGTTGCGGCTGGCACTCGCCGCCCGCGCCGGCGCCCCGCTGGCGCCGCTCGCGGGGCTCGCCGCCACCGCCACCAGCCCGCTCTACGTCGGCGTCGTCACGTTGCTGCTGCTGGTCACCGTCCGCCGCGTGCTGCTGCGGCTCGAGGACCGCGAGGTCTGAGGGCTGGCGCCAGCGGGCGGCGGCTCAACCGTCGCCGGGGCTCTTTTCCTGAACCTCGCCCGTCATCGGCACGAAACGCACCGGCGCCACGATGCGCTTCTCGACCCCGTGGGCGGTCTTGGTGAGCAGCAACAGGTCCTGCAGGTAAGAGCCCACCGGCACCACCATGCGGCCGCCCACCTTGAGCTGCTCGACCAGCGGCTCGGGGATCTTCGGTGGCGCCGCGGTGAGGATGATGGCGTCGAAGGGAGCCTCCTCGGGCCAGCCCTTGTAGCCGTCGCCGACGCGTACGTGCACGTTCTGGTAGCCGAGCTGCTGCAACGTCGCGCGTGCCTGCTTGCCGAGCTCGTCGATGATCTCGATGGTGAAGACCTCACCCGCCACCTTCGACAGCACCGCCGCGTGGTACCCCGAGCCGGTGCCGATCTCCAGCACCTTGTCGTGGTGGTCGAGGTCGAGCAGCTGGGTCATCAGCGCCACGATGTAGGGCTGCGAGATCGTCTGCCCCCAGCCGATGGGGAGCGGCGCGTCGCTGTACGCCTGGTCGCGGTGGTCGGCGGGAATGAAGAGGTGGCGTGGCACCGACTCCATCGCCTGCAGCACCGCCGGCTGCTCCACGCCGCGCTCGCGGATCTGCTGCTCGACCATGTCGCGGCGGGGGGCCGCCCACGGGTCGGCGGCGGCACCGCCGGCAGCCTGACGGCCGGCATCGGCATGGTTGGAGTCGCCCTGGGCGTTGCAGGTCACGGTGCCGACCGCGAGCAGGAGGACGACACCGAGAGCCGCCCGCCGCAACGGTGCCGGGCTCATGGCGCGCCCTCGCGACGGTAGACGATGCGACCGTCCACCAGCGTCAAGTCTACCCGCGCGCGCGGGATCTCCGCCGCCGCCACCGTCATCGGGTCGCGGTCGAAGACCACCAGGTCGGCACGCTTGCCGACCTCCAGCGTGCCCACCTGGTCGTCGAGGAAGATGGCGTAGGCGGCGTCGCGGGTGAAGCCACGCAGCGCCTCGTCACGGGTCAGCAGCTGGTCGGGAAGCCAGCCCCCCGCCGGCTGACCCTCGAGGTCCTGGCGCGTCACCGCCGCGTAGATACCGAGCAACGGGTCGGGGCGCTCGACCGGGAAGTCGCTGCCCAGCGCCAGATGCGCGCCGGCGCGCAGCGCGGTGCGCCAGGCGTAGGCGCGGGGCAGGCGCTCCGGCCCCAGCCGGTCGACCGCCCACGGCATGTCGGAGGTGGCATGGGTGGGCTGCATGGAGGCGAGGATCCCCAGCCGCGCCATGCGCTCGAGGTCTTGGTGGCGGATCACCTGCACGTGCTCGATGCGGAAGCGCAGCTCGGGGTGAGGCTCGCCGTCGAGGGCGGCGTCGAGGGCATCGAGGGCAAGCAGGTTGCCGCGATCGCCGATGGCGTGGATCGCCACCTGGAAGCCGTGCGCGCGCGCCAGCTTGGCGATGCGCGCCATATCGGCCTCGGGAGTGACCGTGAGGCCGAGGTTGCCGGGGTCGTCCTTGTAGGGCTCGAGCAGCGCGGCGCCGCGCGAGCCGAGCGCCCCATCGGCGTAGAGCTTGACGCCACGCAGGGTGAGAAAAGCGTCGTCGCTGCGCCAGGGACCGGGGACGAGCCAGTCGGGGAGCGCGGGGTCGGTTCCGGTCCAGAAGACTGCCACCCGCACCGGCAGCTGGTGGCCCTGCTGCAGCGCCCGGTAGGCCGCCGCCGAGGCCGCGCCCACCCCCATGTCGGTGACGGTGGTGAGCCCGAGCGCGGCGACCGCGCGGCCGGCGGCGACGAGGTGCCGCCGGCGCTCCGCATCGGTGGAAACGGGCCGCCTGGCGGCGAAGATGCCGGCAGCCCGATCGACCAGCACGCCGGTGGGATCGCCCTGGGCGTCGCGCAGGATGCGGCCGCCTTCGGGGTCGGCCACCGCCGCCGACACGCCGAGGGCGCGCATCCCGGCGGCGTTGAGCAGCGCGGCGTGACCGTCGATGCGCTGCAGCCACACCGGGTGGTCGGGCACCGCGGCGCTGAGCGGCTGGTGGACGGGGAACTCCTTGCCGGCCCAGCGGTTCTGGTCCCACCCACGGCCCACCACCCAGGCACCCGCCGGCGCCTTCGCCGCCGCCGCAGCCACTCGCCGCACGATCTCTGCGTAGCTGTCGACGCCGACGAGGTCGACCTGCTCGAGGAACTCGCCGAGCGATTCGAGGTGCGAGTGGGCGTCGATGAGACCCGGGGTCACCGCCCGTCCGCGCAGCTCGACGACCCTGGTGCGGGGCCCGCGGAAGCGCTCGACGCCGGCGTCATCCCCGACGTAGACGAGGCGACCGCCGCGCACGGCGACGCTGCCGGTGAGCGACGCCGGCGCACCGCGCACCGCCATGCCGGTCACCGGATAGAGCGTGCCGTGACGCAGCACGAGGTCGGCCGCGTCCTGCACTGGGGACGCCGCCGCGGCGGCGGCAGCCGCCGCGCTCGTGCCCTGAGTCGCCGCCGCCAGCAACAGTGCCGCCGCTCCGATCGTCCTCAGCACCAGCTCGTTGCTCGCCTTTCTCGTGCCGTCGGGGCCGCCGACCCGCGGCCCACCCGCGGCCGGGCCCTCACGGCCGCGCCATTCTCGCAAGGGACCCTGCAACCGGCAAGCCAGAGCAGCGAAGCGCCGCCCGGTGCCGCTCAGTGCGTCCGCAGGGCGCCGAGCTCGCCCTCGATGTTGGCGCGCGGGCTGAAGACGAAGACGCTCTCGCCCAGTGAATCCGTGCCACCGCCCCAGAGGATTCCCGCGAGGCTGACCTTCGGGCTCTTCGCGGAGGGCTGGAAGAACACTGGCGACCCGCTGTCGCCGCCATCGGCGCCCGCCTGAACCACTCCCTGGCAGAGCAGGGTGAACTCGGTCTCCGAGCTGTTGACGTCGGCGCAGGTGGCGATCACCGGGCCGTAGGTCCAGCCGGTGGTGCGGCCGATCTTGTTCAGCACCTGGCCGAAGAACGGAGTGGCCGCGTTGGCAGTGATGGTGAGCCGCGAGCCCGCCGGCTTGAGCACCAGCGAGCCGACGTCACGTCCCCGCGCTCGCGGATGCGCCAGGCTCTTGTACTTCCCGAGCTTCTTGGAGTTGTGGTCGTACTGGACGAAGGCGCTGTCGCTGTAGCGGCACTTGCGCCCCGGTGGGCAGCCGGCGTCGTTGGTGAAGTAGGGCGGATCGGCGATCTCGGTGGCGATCGGAGCGCCGTGGTAGTCGCCCTGCGAGAAGCGGGTGCCGTCGACCCCGCCGCGGTCGGCGGTGCAGTGCGAGTTGGTGACGAAACCGAACGCCTTGCCGCGGTAGGCGTTGAAGCCGAGCGTGCAGAGGGTGATGAAGGGGAAGTGCTCGAAACTGATCTGCACGCCGCCGGGAGCCGGCCGGATGGTGCTCTGGATGTCCACCACCGGAGGGGTGCGGCGATGCCGCGCGACTCCCACGAGCTCCCGCACGGGCCCCAGCTCGACGAGGGTCACCGCAGCCGCCGGCACGTGCCGCGCCGCCAGCATCGCCGCCACGCGCTGGCGCGTGCGGGCCGGCTCGGCGCGCGCGGGATCCACCGCCACGACGACCCGGTTGCTGCGCTCGTCGGCGTCGAGGTAGACCACTCCCGGCAATGCCAGCGCCGGGCGCAGGGCGGCGCGCCAGTCGATCAGCTGCGCGAATTCGAAGTCGCCGCGAAGGATGCGCACGTCCTCGCCGAAGCCCGCCAGCGCCGGCTGGGCGCTTTCGGCGTGGGGGTCGCGGAGATAGATGGTCGGCCTCCCGGTGGCGTCGTAGAAGAAGCCGCCGAAGCCCTGGACCTCGGTGCCGATGCGCAGCAGCACGTCGTCGGCGGAGCCGATGGCGCGCGCGGCCGGCGCGGGCGCGGCGGCGGCCAGGCCCGGGAGGAGGACGATGGCGGTGAGGGCAGCGGCGAGCGCGCGAGAACGGATGGTCACGATGGCACCTCGACCCTGGACGACGGCATGGCACGGGCAGAGTGATGACGACCTCAGCATGGTACGCCGCTGGCGAGCCCGCGGCAAATCGACGCGCCGACCTGCGGCTCGATGAGCGGTGCGCTCTGCTAAGCTGCGCCGCCGCCATGGCCGGACTGACTTCCTGCGAGCAGGCGCTGACGCTGCTGCGCGATGCCGTCGCGCTGTCGCCGGCCGACGAGGCCGCCATCACCTGGGTCGAAACGCGGCGGCTGTCGGCTGCGACCCGTGGCTCGCAGCGCGCGCCGCAGCATGAGCACGAGGTGCACGTGCGGGTGATCGAGGCCGGGCGGCTGGGCGTCTACCGCGCCGCCGCCAGCGACCCCGCCGAGCTGGCCGCCGCCCTGCGGCAGGCGATGGGACAGGCCCGCGCCGCCGCCAGGCTTCCGGGTGGTCTGCACCTGACGCCGGAGGACGCGTCGGCGCTCGAGGAAGGACCGGACCTGCACGATCGCACGCTGGCGGATCTCACCCTCGAGCAGGCACAGCAACGTCTCCGCGATCTCGCCGCCGATGGCGAGACGGCGCGGCTGTCCTGGTCCGAAGCGGCGCTCACCGTCGTCACCAGCCGCGGCTTCGCCCGCCAGCTGCTGGCCACCAGCGCCGCCCTGCAGGTGCGCTGCGGGCGTCACCCGGGTGCCGGCGTCGCCGCCGGCGCGGCGCGCAGCCTCGCCGCCCTCGACCCCGCCGCCATCTTCGCGCGCGCGCGCCGCCGCGACGCGCGAGAGGAGGCCTCTCCCTGGTCGCCGCCCGCCGCCGTGGTGCTCGCACCCGAGGCCACCGCGGCGCTGATCGCGGCCTTCGGCGCCCGCGGTCTCGCCGCCGCCACCTGGGAGGACGAGCGCGGCTTCCCCCGCCGCCACCGCGGCGCGGCGGCGCTGGCGCCGGCCCTCACCGTCGTCGAGGACGGCTCGCGCCCCGGCGGGCTCGCCTTCCCCCTCGACACCACCGGTGCGCGCCGCCGGCCGGCGACGCTGGTGGCGGAGGGGGTGCTGCGCGGGCCGGTCGCCGATCCCCTGGAAGCGGCACGGCTCGGCGTCACGGCGACGCGGCCGACGCTGGCCGGCGAGGAGAGCGGCCCCGAGCACCTCTTCGCCCTCGCCGGCGGCGTCGCCGAGGACGACCTGCTCGCCGCCGCCGGCGAGGGGATCTTCGTCGCCCAGCTCGAGCCGCTCGAGTGCTGGGACGACACCGAGCTCACCGCTCGCGCCGTCGCCCGCGGCATCCACCGCGTCGAGCGCGGTGCCCTCGCGGCGCCGCTGCCCGACGCGCTGTGGCAGACCACGCTGCCAGCGGCGCTCGGCGCGGTGCGCGCCCTCGGCGACGAGCTGGTGGCGGTGGGCGGCGGCTCTCGCGGGCTTGGCGGCACCGTCGCCCCGGCAGCGCTTCTCGCGCCGGCGGGCGACTGGCAACCCCTCTAGCAGGGTGACCGGCGCCGCTAGCGGCGGCGCAGCAACACGACGGTCTGGTCGTCGCCCTGCGGCTGCCCCTCGCCGAAGGCCCGCAGCTCGCGCTCCAGCACGCCGCGGATCTCCGACAGCGGCGCCCCCTGCTGGTCGCGCAGCAACGCTTCCAGGCGCTCCAGCCCGTACTCCTCACCGCTCCTCGCCGCCGCCTCGGTGACGCCGTCGCTGTAGAGGCAGAGCAGGTCGCCGGGCAGGAGCGTCCGCTTCGCCTCACGGTAGGGCGGACCCGGCAGCAGGCCCAGCGGCACGGCGCAGGCGGCGAGCCGCTCGACGGTGCCGTCGCGCCGCAGCAGCACGCCCGGGTTGTGGCCGGCGTTGACGTAGCCGAATTCGCCGCTGTCGGCGTCGAGCGCCACCAGCAGCAGGGTGGCGAACTTGTTGCTCGCGGAGAAGTCGATGAGGTGCTGGTTGACCGCCTGCAGCATCCTCTCGGTGCTCTCGCCGCGCGCCAGCAGCAGCCGCAGCGCCGAGTGCAGGGTGGACACCAGCAGCGCCGCCGACACCCCCTTGCCCGAGACGTCGGCGACCAGCATGGCGAAGCGACCGTCGGGCAAGGGCACGACGTCCCAGTAGTCACCGCCGACGTGACGGGCGGGGCGCGTCCAGCCGAGCAACTCATGGCCGGCGACGGCCGGCAGCGCCCGCGGCAGGATGCCGAGCTGGATCTGCGCCGCCAGCTCCATCTCGCGCTCGAGGGCCTCCTTCTCGAGGGCCTCCTGGTGGAGCCGCGCCTGCTCGAGGGCGAGCGCCGCCTGGTTGGCGAACAGCGACAGGGCGCGGCGGTCCTCGTCGGGGAAGGGGCCGACGCCGCTGCGGCTCTCCTTGTCGGCCACCACCAGCACCCCGCGCCGCTCCCCCTCGACCTCGATCGGCACCGCCAGCAGGTGGCGCGCCTGCGGCAGCAGGTCGGCATCCTCGGCGTCGACGTCGAGCGCCAACCCCTCGCGCGCGCTGCCGCCGATGGTGCTGCGCAGCCGGTAGCGTCCCTTCTGCTCGGGCAGCAGGTCGTCGAGCAGGTAGAGCGCGCCGCGGCGCGCGTCGAGCAGAGATACAGCGCGCAGCAGGATCTCTTCGGCGACGTGTCCGAGGTCGAGCGTCGAGGTGATGGCGAGGCCGACGTCGTAGATCGCCTCGCGCTCGACGCCGCGGTACTTGGCATCGAAGTCGAGGCGCTTGAGGCTCTGCCGCAGCTTGCACAACCGCAAACCAACCGCCAGCAGCAGGCCCAGCGGCTCGGGGATCTCCTCGATCGCCGTCGTCGCCAGCAGCAGGCCGCCGCACACCCGCCGCGCCGGCCACGGGATCGCCTCGCCGCGGTCGAGTCCGTGCGGGAAGTCGGCGACGCCGAGACGGGCGCAGCAGTCGAGGCCTTCCTCGCCCTCGAGGTAGATGGCGAGGCCGTCGACCCCCAGCGTCTCGCGCGTGAGCTGCAACACCTCGCGCAGGAACAAGGCCTCGGCACCCTCCTCCTGGAGCAGGGAGAACAAGCGTCGTTGCCGCTCGGCCGGAATCGGCAGCAGCGTCGTGGGGCCGTTCATGGCCGGTCCTCAGGGGCCCGGCTTGGGGGTCGCCGGTGCGAACAGCTCGCCGAGCGCCGCGCCCTCGTCGGGGTAGACCTGCGCGTACTGCGTCAGGCCCATGATGTGAAAGGTCTTCTGGATCGTCGGGGTGAGGTTGCAGAACGCCAGCCGCCCCTCGAGCTCGAGCATGCGCTCCAACACCTCGATGAGGATGGAGATGCCGATGGAGTTGACGATCTTGCTGCCGGCGAGGTTGAGGAGCAGGGTGCGATAGCCCTCCTCCATGAGGCCATTGGCGGCCTGGGCGATCTCCTCGCCACCCTGGTTGTTGATGTATCCCTCGGTATACACCACGGCCAGACCGTCGCGCCGGTCGACCCTCACCTTCAGAGTCTCGGTCATTGCGTCGTTCCCCTCCCGTCGCTCCGGCCCTAGATCTTCTTTCGCATCACCACGACGGTGCCGTGGGTGCCCGACTCGATCTCGACCTCGTCGACGAGGCGGCGGATGAGGGTCAGCCCCCAGCCGCGCTTGCGGGGCCTCCCCTCCTCGTTGCGCATCGTACCGCGGAGCACCGGCTCGGGAAACCCCACGCCGGTGTCCCGTACCGTCACCTGCACCACCTCGGCGCGGTCGCCGCCGCCCATCAAGGCCAAGCTCACGTACACCCGCCCGTCACTGGCGCCACTGTGCTCGGAGGCGTTGATGAACGCCTCCTGCACCGCCAACCGCAGCTCGTCGATGCGGTCGGGGTCCATGCTCGCCTCGATGGCGATCTCGGACGCCTGCTCCCCCGCCTCCAACTCCTTGTCAGGGAGCATCGGCAGGACGAGGTCCTTCTGGCGCAGACAGCGCATCCCGGGTGTCCCGTTGCTCTCGGACGGCTCGCGCAGATCCAAGCCCTGGCTCGGATCTTAGAAGGTGAGGTAGATCTGTAGGAAGTAGACGAACAGGGGGTGGATCTGATCCTGCACCAGGAGCCAACCGAAGGCAGCGAGCGTGCCGGTGGCGAGGACCACCTGCAACGGCAGATCGGGCAGAGCGGCTACGCGCTTGCGAACGGCATCGATCATGATTTGAGCTCCTTCCCACGGGCGCGTAGGGCAAGGCCCGTGCCACAGCCCGGGGCTGGACGACAAGCTCAATGGAATCAATCGACTGGATGAGACCTCCGGCCGTCGTGCAACTTTCGGCAAATTGCGACATCCTGGCCCAGATAGATTCCAGCGGCTCGTGGAACAGCAGCTCATGTCCCGTAATACAAGGAGCTCCGCCGCTGTGAGACATCATGCCGCATGTGGGCAATTATGACCCATCTACCCGCTACCGCCATTCGCCGGCGCGGCGACCCCGCGGGAGCGCTCAGAACCCCTTGCGGTGCAGCGTCCGCCGGTTGACACCGAGCAGCTTCGCCGCCGCCGACTTGTTGCCGCCCACCAGCCGCAGCACGCGGCTGATGTGGCGCTCGGTGACCTGCCCGAGCGCCATCGTCATGTCGCCGCCGGCGGCGCCCGAGCCGGCGCCGAGCAGCGAGCGCACCAGCCCGGCGTCGATCCGCCCCCCCGCGTCGCCGCGCCCCGGAGCGAGCGAGATCGCCCCCTCGACGACGTTCTGCAGCTCCCGCACGTTGCCTGGGTAGTCCCAGGCGAGCAGCAGGGCGAGCGCCTCGCGATCGAAGCGCGGCTCGCCGATTCCCTCGCGGGCGCAGAACTCGCGGGCGAAGTGGCGCACCAGATGGGCGATGTCCTCACGCCGCTCGCGCAGCGGCGGCAGCTCGATGTCGACGCCGCGCAGGCGGTAGTAGAGGTCCTCACGGAAGCGCCCGTCGTGCACCAGCTGCTCGAGGCTGCGATGGGTGGCGGCGACGACGCGAGTGTCGACCTTGATCGGCTCGCGACCGCCCAGCCGGGTCACCTCGCGCTCCTGCAGCGTGCGCAGCAGCTTGACCTGCAGTGGCAGCGCCAGGTCCCCCACCTCGTCGAGGAACAAGGTGCCGCCGTGGGCGAGCTCGATCTTGCCGCGCCGCGCGGTGACCCCGGTCGCCACCCCGCCCTCGATGCCGAACAGCTCGCTCTCGAGGAGCGACTCGGGGAGCGCCGCGCAGTTGAGGGCGATGAGCGGGCCGCTGCGCTCCGACTGCACGTGCAGGAGACGGGCGATGAGCTCCTTGCCGGTGCCGCTCTCGCCGCGCACCAGCACGTTGACGCTGCGCGGCGCGACGCGCTGGGCGCGCTCGAGGGCCGCTCGCATCACCGGCGCGTGGGCGACGATGCGGCGCCCCTCGACCTCGGACACCAGCTGGTCCTTGAGGGCACGGTTCTCCTCCTCGAGCACCTCCCGCTCCTGCGACAGCCGCTCGACCTGGCGGGCGCCCTCGAGGGCGACGCCGGCGAGCGCCGCCACCGACTCCAGGAAGCGGCGCTCCTCCTCTGAGAACGACGGCTCGGCGGCGGCCCGCGACTCCTTGTCGAGCACGGCGAGCAGGCCGAGCGTCTCCCCCCGGTAGGCGATGCGGGTGGCGAGAAGCTGGCGGAAGTCTCGCCCGGCGAGGGTGCCGCGGGCGCGCCGTACCACCCCCTCCTGCGCAGCGACGTCGGCCCACAGCGGCGCCTGCGCCAGCTCGGCCCCCGGCCCCGCCTCCGGCCAGCCGACGCTGGAGACGGCGCGCAGGGCGCCGTCCTCACCGCGCGTCGCCGCCACCGCCGCCCGTGGATCCATCACCGCGCAGACCCGCTGCAGCAGCTCCTCCACCAGCTCCGGCTCCGGCCGGTGCGCCTGTAGCGCCAGGGCGAGGTCGTAGAGGGTCTCGAGCTGGAGGATCCGGCGCTTTTCGAGCAGCGGCGGGGCAGGCATGGCGGCTCAGAGCCGGTGGTGCACGGCGCGCGCCGGTCGCCACCACGGACCGTCATGGTCGCGACGGCCTCGGCTCACCGTGCCACCTCCAGCGCTGCGCCGGCGAGGACTCGACGCAGGTACTCCCCGGTGTGGCTGTCGGGCCTCGCCGCCACCTCCTCCGGGGTGCCGGCGGCGAGCAGCAGGCCGCCACCGCTGCCCCCCTCGGGCCCGAGGTCGATCACCCAGTCTGCGGTCTTGATGACGTCGAGGTTGTGCTCGATGACGATCACGGTGTTGCCGAGGTCGGTGAGCTGGTGCAGCACGCGCAGCAGCTTGCGCACGTCGTCGAAGTGCAGGCCGGTGGTGGGCTCGTCGAGCAGGTAGAGGGTGCGGCCGGTGGCGCGGCGCGACAGCTCGGAGGCGAGCTTGACGCGCTGCGCCTCGCCGCCGGAGAGCGTCGTCGCCGGCTGCCCCAGCTCGAGGTAGCCGAGGCCGACGTCGTCGAGGGTGGCGAGAATCCGCTCGATCGCCGGCACGTTCTGGAACAGATCGCGCCCCTGCTCGACGGTGAGCTCGAGGATCTGGGCGATGTCGAGCCCCTTGTAGTGCACCGCCAGCGTCTCGCGGTCGTAGCGCTTGCCGCCGCACACCTCGCAGGGCACGTAGAGGTCGGGCAGGAAGTGCATCTCGATCTTGATCTGCCCCTCGCCGGCGCAGGCCTCGCAGCGGCCCCCCTTGACATTGAAGCTGAAGCGCCCGGGCTCGAAGCCGCGCATGCGCGCCTCCGGCGTCTTCGCCATCAGCGAGCGGATGTGGCCGAACACCTTGGTGTAGGTCGCGGGGTTGCTGCGCGGGGTGCGGCCGATCGGGCTCTGGTCGATGGCGATCACCTTGTCGAGGTGCCGCATGCCGCTGATCTTGTCGTGCTTCCCGGGCACCTCGCCGGCGCGGTGGAGATAGCGCGCCAGCGCCTTGTGCAGCACGTCCTCGACGAGGCTGCTCTTGCCCGACCCCGAGACCCCGGTGACGGCGGTGAAGAGACCGAGCGGGAAGCCGACGGTGAGGTCCCGCAAGTTGTTGTGGCACGCCCCCTCTACGGTGAGCCAGCGCTTGGGGTCGGGCCGCCGCCGCTCCGGCACCGGCACCGCCAGCTCACCCCGCAGGTACTTGCCGGTGAGCGAGTCGGGGTGCCGCGCGATCGCCTCCGGCGGTCCCTCCGCCACCACCGTGCCGCCGTGGACTCCGGCCCCGGGCCCGAGGTCCACCACCCAGTCGGCGTCGAGGATGGTCTCCTCGTCGTGCTCCACCACCAGCACCGAGTTGCCGAGGTCGCGCATCCCCTTGAGGGTGGCGATCAGCTTGGCGTTGTCGCGCTGGTGGAGGCCTATCGACGGCTCGTCGAGCACGTACAGCACGCCCATCAGCTTGCTGCCGATCTGCGTGGCGAGACGGATGCGCTGGCTCTCGCCGCCGGAGAGCGTCGCCGAGGCGCGCTCGAGCGACAGGTAGCCGACGCCAACGTCCTCGAGGAAGCCGACGCGGTCGAGCACCTCCTTGAGGATCTTGTCGGCGATGCGGCGCTCGCGGCTCGAGAGGTCGGCCTCGATCGCCGCCACCCGCCGCCGCAGCTCGGAAACCGGCATCGCCGACACCTGGTGGAGGTCGAGACCCCCCACCTTGACCGCCAGCGCCTCGGGTCGCAGCCGCTTGCCCTCGCAGCCGGGGCAGGTGGTCATCGACATGTAGCGCTCGATCTCGGCGCGCACCATCTCCGAGTCGGTCTCCTTGTACTTGCGCTCGAGCGAGGTGATCACCCCCTCGAACTTGCCTCGCCACTGGTAGCTCGAGCGCGGCCCGGAGAGCTTGAACTCGAGCTCGCGGGCGCCGCTGCCCCACAGCATCACCTCGCGCGCCTCCTTGGGCAGCTTCTTCCACGGCGTCGACAGCGAGAACCCCATCGACTTGGCGAGGGTGCGCACCATCGACATGCGGATGGAGCGGCCGTTGGGCTGCCAGGGGCCCACGGCGCCGGCGTCGAGCGAGCGCTCGGGGTCGACCACCACCTTCTGCGGGTCGACGCGGTTGAGGGTGCCGAGACCGCTGCAGGTCGGGCAGGCGCCGTAGGGGCTGTTGAACGAGAACAGCCGGGGCGTGATCTCCGCCAGGCTGGTGCCGCAGTCGGCGCACGCCCAGCTCTGCGACAGCGTCTCCTCGGCGGCGCCCTCGGCGCCGAGGGTGACGAGGCCGCCACCGACCTTGAGCGCCGTCTCCAGCGAGTCGGCGAGACGGCGCTCGATCCCCTCCTTGACCACCAAGCGGTCGACCACCACGTCGATCGAGTGCTTCTTCTTCTTGTCGAGCTCCGGCAGCTCGCCGCCGAGATCCACCGTCTCGCCGTCGATGCGCGCCCGCACGAACCCCTCCTTGGCCATCTGCGCGAGCTGCTTCTTGTACTCCCCCTTCTTGCCGCGCACGTAGGGGGCGTAGACGACCAGGCGGGTGTTGGCCGGCAGCTGCAGCACGCGATCGACCATCTGCTGCACCGTCTGCGGACGGATGACGTTGCCGCACTGCGGGCAGTGGGGCACGCCGACGCTGGCGAAGAGCAGGCGCAGGTAGTCGTGGATCTCGGTGACCGTGCCCACCGTCGAGCGTGGGTTCTTGGCCACCGTCTTCTGCTCGATCGAGATCGCCGGCGACAGCCCCTCGATGGAGTCGACGTCAGGCTTCTCCATCTGCTGCAGGAACTGCCGCGCGTAGGCGGAGAGCGACTCGACGTAACGCCGCTGCCCCTCGGCGAAGAGGGTGTCGAAGGCGAGGGTGGACTTGCCCGAGCCCGAGACGCCGGTGATCACCACCAGCTGGTTGCGGGGGATGACCAGGTCGACGTTCTTGAGGTTGTGCTCACGGGCGCCGCGGATCGAGATTGCATCCATGTGGGTGGGACTCTAGCAGGGCGGAAGCGCGGCGGGAATCGTCCCCCGCGCAGGGAGCAACAACGAGGTCCGAGGGGGGAATTTCCACCCCCGGAACGGCGAGAGGGAGGGGCCGTCCCCCTCCCTCACTCCCCCGCCGCCGCGCTGGGCGCGGCGCGGGGCCGGTCGCCGCCGCGTCTCAGTGGTGGCGCCGCGGACGCCGGGGCTTCTTCGTCGCCTCCTTGGCGCCGAAGAGGTCGGTGACGCTCTTGACCGCCGCCGGCGAGAGCACCACCAGGGCGGGGTTGGCGAAGTCGGAGGCGCCCACCGTCTGGCTGCCCAGCCCGTTGGTGCCGAACACGAAGGGATAGAGGTCGACGGGCGGGATGTGGGCGCCGAACTTGGCGTTGATGGCGTCGATGAAGAGGTTGGTGACGTAAGCGTAGCCGAACGCCGAGGGGTGGACGCCGTCGTAGGAGAAGGTGCCGCCGCTGAGGAAGGCGCTGGTGTAAATGATGCCGCCGAAGCCGATGCCGTGCTGGGCGAGGCCGAGCAGGGCGGCATTGGCGTCGACCAGCGCGGCGCCGCGCTCGTTGGCGACGGCGCTGATGGTGGCGTTGTACTGCGCCACCCGCGCCCGGATGTTGGCGGCCTCGCCGGCGGAGAGGACCACCGAGTCGGAGAGTGGGATGCCGCTGCCGCCGATGCTGGCCGGGATGCCGTGCCCGGCGCCGATCTCGCTGGCGGCGGAGAGCAGCACGAAGTCCCCCGCCTGCAGCGGCCCGTTGGGCCCGATCAGAGGGATCATCTGCCCGTTGATCACCAGCGGCTGCCCGGTCTGCGGGTTGGGCACGAAGCGGGAGACGGTGGTGACGAACGGGATGCTGGTGACGTCCGGGACGTTGGCGACCGCCATCTTGGCCCCGGTCGAGGCGATGGCGGCAGCGATGGCCCGATACTCGGCGTCGAATTGCGCCGCCGGGGTGAGCAGCGTGTCGGTGCCGTTGGTCGCCGCTCCCAGGGCGTCGTTGTTGCCGATCCAAAGAGTGACGAAGGTGGGCGACAGCGACAGCCCCTGCTCGAGCTGGGTGAAGCCCTGGCCGCGCAGGATGAGGTCATGGAAGCCGCCCGACTTGGTGACCAGCACGTCGTGCACGTTCGCTCCGGGCACCGCCATGTTGTTGTAGGGGCGGGGAAGGGTGAGGTTGTCCGGGTGCCCCTGGCCGGGGACGGGGAGGATGGTCGGCGCCGGGCCGGCCAGGCTCACCAGCTTGAGCACGCCACAGGGCGCGATCGGGCTCGGCGGCTGGCACACCGACTGGCCGCTGAGCCCCGGAGAGCTCACCAGCGGCTGCTGGAAGTCGCTGGCGCCGACCTGCGCGGCGAGCAGCGCCGGGTAGCTGCCGAGCTGGCAGTTGCGCACCAGGCCACCGCTGCAGTAGCCGGCGGTGAGGCTGTCCCCCAGCGCGACGTAGCGGGTGAAGCTGGCGCTGCCGGTGTCGACCGCCGCCGCGGGCTGCGGCACGAGCGCCAGAGCGATGACGGCGGCGGCGACGGCGAGGCGGAGAAGGTGTCTCTTCATGGAAGGTCTCCTAGCGGTTGCATCGGGTGCGACGAGCTCACTTCCAGCCGAGCGTCAGGCCTACCAGCCAGGCAGTGGTCTTGTAGGTGCCGAGGAACGGCGTCTCGCCATCGAACGTCTTGTTGCGGGTGCGGTCGTCGAACTTGAGGTACATCACGGCGACGTCCCAGTTGAAGCCGTTGCCGTTCGAGCCGTAGCCGACGGTCAGGCCGTTGCGGTTGGCGTCGGGCAGCAGCGGGCTCACCGCCTCCTCCGGCTGCGGGGTCTCGTCGTACACGTAGCCGAAGCGCAGCTGGGTGGTGGGGCTGCGCTGCAGCCGCACGCCCAGCCGGTAGTTCATGGCGTCGTCCCAGTGCTCGGGCACCACCGTGCCGCGCGGCTCGGCGGCATTGGGACCGAAGACCGCCTGCGCCGTGGCGTTGTCGCCACGGATGACCACCTCCTCGAAGCTGCTCCAGCCGGTCCAGTTGGCGTCGACCTCGACGAGCAGGTTGGAGGTGACGCCGTAGGCGAAGCCGAGGCTCGCCATGTCAGGGAAGTCGATGGAGGTCTTGACCGGCAGGTTGGTGTCGAAGGGAGTGGCGGCGCGCACCAGGGCGTCGAACTGGGCGTTGCCGGTCGAGCTCTGGGTGAGGCGCCCGGTGCCCTTGTAGTCGACGGTGATCTTGCTGCGGTACGAGAGACCCCAGGAGAAGCGCGGCGTCACCTTGTGCAGGATCCCCACGTTCCAGCCATAGGCGTTGTCGTAGTTGTCGCTCTCGATCTTGACCGAGCCGACGTCGGCGGCCGCGAGGGTGAAGGGGTTGATGGCCGGGATGTGGCGGTTGAGCTCGACCTTCGAGAAGCGGGCGATGGCACCGAAGCCGATGCCGAAGGTGGGCGTCACCTGCCAGCCGAGCGTGGGGTTGACGTCGATGGTCTCCAGCGCGGCCTTGGTGCTCACGAACCTGCCGGGGAAGGTGTTGGGATTCTTCCACTCGGTGACGAGGCCGAACGGCGTCTCGATGCCGACTCCCCACTTCCAGGTGCCGTTGATCGGCGACACGTAGTAGAGATGCGGGGGGAACTCCGACAGCGGCTTCTGTTCGGCGCGCGCCGTCGGGCCGGGGAAGGGAGCAGCACCCGTGAAGTCCGCCGTGGTGCTGTGGATCCAGGTGGCGCCGCCGGCGATCGCCATGCGATCGACGAAGGCGAGACCACCGGCGTTGTGCCACAGGGCCGAGGGGTCGTCGGCCTGGGCGGTGAAGGCGCCCGCCATCCCCACCGCCTTGCTGCCCTGCTCGAAGATGCCGAACCCAGCGCCGAAGGCCGGGGCAGCCGACAACAGCACGGATGCCGCGATCAGCCACCGCAAAGATTGCATGCGTCGCCAGCTCATCTCTACTCTCCTCCGAGCTTTCGTTGTTGTGCGCCTGTTGGGGGAGGTCGCCCGGGGCGTTTCCTCCGCCGGTCAGAATGCGCCTGCGAGACACCCCCGAAGGCCTTGGAACGCTCGCTCTTCCAGGGCTCGAGCGACGATACGTCGATCCTCGCGGGGGGGTCAAGCGACGCGGGCATGAACGGCCAGGCACCGGTGTGCACCGATGGGTGGGGCGCCCACCCCAGGGCACGGGACCGCGACCCTTCGAGAGCGCCGGAGAGGTAGAGTCAGGACGGAGGAGGCCACCACCATGGAGTTCGCCAACGCCGCCCACCGCGAGACCCACGAGCGGGTGGAGGAGTACCTCGGGGAGCTGTTCGAGGATCCCTACCTCGACGCCGAGACCGGCCACTTCTACGTCCGCTACGGCACCACCGTGCTGGAGATCGCGGTCGACCCCTACGGCCCCGAGGAGACGATGGTGCAGGTGATGGCCTACTGCGTCCAGGGAGTCCGCCTCGAGCCGGATCTGCTCCTCGGGCTGCTCGAGCTCAATCACCACCTCGCCTTTGGTTCCTTCTCGCTCGTCGGGCGCGACATCTTCCTCTCCCACACCCTTTTCGGGCGCAGCCTGGAGCGCGCCAGCCTGCTCGGCGCCATCGCCGCCGTCGCCAACACGTCGGACGAGTACGACGACCGCATCGTCGCCAAGTACGGCGGGCAGACGGCGCTCGACCGCATCCGCGACACCGGCGGCAAGAAACGGCGCGCCGGCCAGCGCGACCCCGCCGCCTCGCACCCACGGTGATGGCGCCGGCCCGGCCCGCCGGTGGCGGCGACGCCCCGCGCCGCGGCACCGCGGCCCGTCACGCGGTGCAGCCCCTGGCGAGCAACCGCAAGGCACGCCACGACTACGAGGTGTTGGAGACGGTCGAGGCCGGCCTGCAGCTCGCCGGCACCGAGGTGAAGGCCGCCCGCCAGGGGCGGGTGCAGCTCAAGGACAGCTACGTCGAGCTGCGCGACGGCCAGGCCTTCCTCGTCGGCGCCCACATCGGGGCCTACAGCCATGGCAACCGCGAGAATCACGAGCCCGAGCGCCCGCGCAAGCTGCTGCTGCACCGCAAGGAGATCGACCGCCTCTTCGGCCAGGTGCAGCAGAAGGGCCTCACCGTGGTGCCGCTCGAGGTCTACCTCAAGGGCCCGTGGGTGAAGGCCGAGCTCGCCCTGGTGCGCGGCAAGAAGCTCTACGACAAGCGCGAGTCGGAGAAGCGCAAGACGCTCGACCGCGAGATGCGACAGGAGCTCTCCGAGCGTCGCTAAGGGAGCCCGACGTCGCCTTCTAACCGTCGCTGCTGCTACAGTTAGCCAGATGCCGCCCAGGCTCCTGCTCGCCTCCGCGGTGCTCCTGCTGGCGCTGCCGCGAGCATTGCTCGCCGCCGAGCTGCGCGACCTGCAGGCGACGGTGGCAGACGGCAGGGTGGAGGTCTCCTTCACGCTCGCCGGCGCCTTCGACCGTGGTGTCATCGATCGCATCGCCAGCGGCCTGCCGACTGCCTTCGTCTACCAGGTGGAGTTGCTGCGCGACCGCCAGCGCTGGTGGGACGACGGCGTCGCCGAGGCCACCCTCGAGGTGGTGGCGATGTACAACGCGGTGTCCCAGGAGTACCTGGTCAACTTCAAACGCGACGGCAAGCTGGTGGAGTCGCGCCTGGCGCGCAGCCGGCCGGAGCTCGAGTCGGCGATGACCCGCTTCGATCGCGTGCCGCTGTTTGCCCTTGCCGGCGTCGACGGCCCCCGCAACGCTCGCTACCTGGTCAAGGCGCGGGCCGAGCTGGGCTCCAAGACCTGGCTCTCCTTCATCCCCGTCCACGTCACCACCGACTGGGCCTCGTCGCGGAAGTTCCGCGCCCGCGAGCCATGAGCCTGCTCGAGGGTTTCCGCCGCCGGCGCAAGGACACACGGTTCATCCTGCGCATGCTGGGAGTGCTGCTGATCTGCCTGACGGCGGTCTTCTACCTCCTGCAGCGCAGCCGCGACCTGCCGACACTGCTGGTCGCCAACCGGGTGCTGCTCTTCGTCCTCCTCTACATCAACGTCGTCCTCATCCTGGCGGTCCTCTTCGTGCTCGCCCGCAGCATCTTCAAGCTGCTGCTCGAGCGCCGCGCACGCGTCCTCGGAGCCCGCTTCAGCAGCAAGCTGGTGGCGACCTACATCGGCCTCTCGCTGGTGCCGGTGCTGGTGCTCTTCCTCTACGCCAACGTGCTGCTGCAGCAGTCGGTGGGTCGCTGGTTTGCGGCGCCGGTGGAGTCGGTGCTGCGACAGGGCTCGGCGGTGGGAGAGAACCTGCTGCGGCTCACCCAGCAGGCGACCCTGCACGACGCGAGGGTGCTCGCCGGCGACCTCAGCGGCCTCGAGCTCGACCGGCCGCGGCAACGCCCGCGCTTGGACCACCGGCTGCAGCTCGCCCTCGACCGCCAGGACCTCGACTTCGTCGGCGTCTACCGCGAGGCCGACTTCGTCACCGCCGTGCTCGCTCCCGATGCCGGCCTCGGCGACCTCCCCGAGCCCCACCACTCGCTGCTGATCGAGGCCGCCGCCGGCGGCGAGCCGACGCAGGTGATCCCGCCACCGCGTGGCGAGGGGCAGCTGGTGCTGGCAGCGGTGCCGATCCCCGACAGCGTGCCCGCAGGTGGGGTGCTGGTCGCCGGCCGGCTGCTGCCGGCGTCGGTGGCCAACCAGGCGAGTCAGCTCATCGCCGCCTACCAGCAATACCGCCAGCTCGAGACCCAGGAGCCCGAGCTCAAGTCGAGCCAGGTGCTGATCTTCCTCATGGTCACCCTGCTCGTGCTGCTGGCCTCGACCTGGGTGGGTCTCTACCTGGCGCGCCAGGTGACGGTGCCCATCCAGGCGCTCGCCGAGGGGACGCGGCGGATCAGCGGCGGCGACCTCGCGCACCGCGTCGCCGTGCAGGCGGACGACGAGCTGGGCGTGCTGGTGGGCTCGTTCAACGAAATGACGGCCGAGCTCGAGCGCTCGCGCCAGCTTCTCGAGAGCGGCAACCGCGAGCTCTCCGACGCCAACCGCCGCCTGGACGAGGAGCGCGGCCTGCTGGTGGCGGTGCTGCAGAGCGTCGCCGCCGGCGTCATCGCCATCGACCGCGAGGAGCAGGTCTTCCTCTGCAACGACGCGGCACTGGCGATGCTGCGCCAGAGCGCGGCGGAGGTGAGCGAGCAGCCGATCCGCCAGCTGTGGGCGGACCACGAACGGGCCAAGCTGCTACCCCTGCTCGACGTCGAGCCCGTCGGCAGCGCGGCGGAGCCGGCCGCCGACGCCCCTCTACCGGGGTCCACGCTCTCAGGACCCGCCGGGCAGGGCCACCAGGTGCGCCTGGTGCTCGGCGGCGAGTGGAAGACCTTCGAGGTCAAGCGCGCCGCGTTGCGCGGCGCCGACGGAACGTCGCTCGGCCAGGTGCTGGTGCTCGAAGACCTCACCGAGCTGATCAAGGCGCAGCAGCTCGCCGCCTGGAACGAGGCCGCCCGCCGCATCGCCCACGAGATCAAGAACCCGCTGACTCCCATCCAGCTCGCCGCCGAGCGGGTCCTGCGCAAGCACCGCCAGGGGCAGGAGGTGGGCCCGGCGCTCGAGGACGGCGTGCGCATCATCGTCCGCGAGGTGGAGACGCTCAAGGCGATGGTCGACGAGTTCTCGCGCTTCGCCCGCATGCCGCGCCCGCAGCCGGTGGACGTCGACCTCGCCGGGATGGTGCAAGAGACGGTGAAGCTCTACCGCAGCGTCAAGCCGGGGGTGGAGGTGGCAGGCGAGGTCGACCCACTGGCGACGTACGCCTGGGCCGACCCCGAGCAGCTGCGAGGCGCCCTCATCAACTTGCTCGACAACGCCGTCGAGGCGACCGAGGCCCCCGGCCGCGTCGAGGTCCGCACGTCGAGGAGTGACGGCCGCGTGCAGCTGGTGGTCACCGACACCGGCCGCGGCATCCCGGCCGAGGCCAAGGAGAAGCTCTTCCAGCCGCACTTCTCCACCAAGGGGCGCGGCACCGGGCTGGGCCTCGCCATCGTCCACCGGGTGGTCGCCGACCACCACGGCACGATCCGCGTCGAGGACAACCCGCCGCGCGGCACCGTCTTCACCATCGAGCTGCCGGCACGCTGAGATCGCCCCACCGCCATCCCCGCTCGCCGCCGCTCCCGGCGCCAGGCCGCCAGCGCCGTCCGCCACTCCCCGGGACCCGCCTCTCATTCCGGCCTGGATCCGATGCTCGACGTCCCCCCTCGGCACCGATTCCGCCGGCGAGGAGGCGGTGGGATCGGCCCGGGACCCCTAGCGCACGAGCTGGCGGTCGTCGCCCAGCCGCCGTGTCACGGCGATCGAGTCGAGGTGCTCGAGCAGCGGGATGGCCCACTTGCGCGAGAGCGCGAAACGGTCCTTGAACTGGGGCACGGAGAAGCGCTCCCAGCCGCTGGCGCGGAGGGCGGCGACGAGGACATCGAGGGCGCCGCGCGAGACGAGCAGACCACCGGGGAGGCGGACGAGACGCCCCTGCTGCAGCAGATAGCGGACGATGCCGTCGAAGATCTGGGACTTGGCGGCGAGGCGGCCGGCGAGCTCGCCGGGGGACGGCGGCGTGAGGCCGGCGGCCTCGTAGGCGGCGAGCACCTGGGCGGCGAGCCGAGACTCGTCGCCGGAGAAGCTCGGCGCGCCGTCCGGGCAGGTTGACACGGTCGCCGGCGAGGGCGAGGACCCGCTGCGCCTGCAGCCACTCCAGGTAGCGGTCGGCGAGCTCGCCGCCGCGGCCGCGCAGGATGCGGCGCACCGCTTCGGCGCGCGGCATCCCCTCCGCCAGACGCTCGCGCTGGAAGTACTCCTTGAGCACACGCCGGGCGCGCGCGGTGACCCGCTGCACCACCGCGGGAGAGAGCCAGCGCAGCTCGCCACCCGCCGCCTGCACCTTGAGCAGGCGCTGCTCGCCGGCGAGCGCCGAGAGGTCGCGGCGCACGTCCTCGGCGACGGCGCCGAGGCGACGTGCCAGCTCCTCGGCGGTGGCGCCACCTTCGCCGGCCTCCTCCACCCACAGCAGCAGGGCCTCGCGCGGTCCGACGGCGAGGGCGGTCACGGCCTCGTCGCGGTGGCGCCCGCGACGCCGCCGCCAGAGCGGGTCGAGCACCTCGCCGCCGCCGAGCGTCGCCGGCGGCGACGGCCGCCGCAGCACCAGGCGGTCGCCGCGGAGGGCGGCGAGCGGGCGGTCGAGCCGCAGCTCGACGATCCCGGTGGCACCGGGCGCCAGCTCGGCAGGAGCGAGGGCACGCGCCTTGCCGAGGGTCTCGGCGGCGAGCAGGTGGACGCGCACCGGAGCCCAGCCGGCGAGCGGGCGGGCGGTCTCTGCCGACCCCGCGAGCAGGGTGCAGCGAGCGAGCAGGCGCAGGCTGGTGGCGAGCGACCCCGCGGGCGCGAGCTGTTGGCCGCGAGTGAGCTCCGCGAGCTCGACGCCCGCGAGCTGCAGCGAGGTGCGCTCGCCCGCCAGCGCCTCCGACCGCGGGCTGCCATGCACCTGCACGCTGCGCACGCGGGCGATGGCGGCGCCTGGCAATACCGCCAGCTCGTCGCCGGGCGCCACTCGCCCGGAGGCCAGCGTGCCGGTCACGACGACGCCGAGGCCCTTGAGGTGGAAGGCGCGGTCGATGGGCAGCCGGGCGGGGCGGCGCAGGTCGGCCTCGACCGCCACCGCGCGGGCTTGCGCAAGGAGCAGCTCGCGCAGCCGCGTTAGGCCGGCCCCGGTGAGAGCCGACACCGGCACCACGGGAGCGCCGGCGAACGGCGTCGGCTGCAGCAGCTCCTCGACCTCGAGCTGGGCGAGGCCGAGCAGATCCTCGCTCACCAGGTCGCACTTGGTGAGCGCCACCACCGCGGCGGGGATGCCGAGCAACGAGCAGATGGCCACGTGCTCGCGCGTCTGCGGCTTGACCCCCTCGTCAGCGGCCACCACCAGCAGCATCAGCCGGATCCCCCCCAGCCCGGCGAGCGCGTTGTGGAGGAAGCGCTCGTGCCCGGGAACGTCGACGAAGCCGAGCTGCAGGTCGCCTTCCATCAGCCAGGCGAAGCCGAGGTCGATGGTGATGCCGCGCGCCTTCTCCTCGGCCAGCCGGTCGCAGTCGATGCCGGTGAGCGCCTCGATCAGCCGCGTCTTGCCATGGTCGATGTGACCCGCAGTGCCGACGATGACGCGCTGCATCGGGCCCCCCGGCTCCTACGACGCCTGGCCGCTGTCGGGGCAAGGGGCGCCCAGCGGCCGGAGCCTCATGCCCCGAGGACGTCGCGGGCGATCCGCTGCAAGGCCTTGCCGTCGAAGCGGCCCTTGAAGCGCGGCAGCACGGTCTGCATGACGCGGCCGATGCCGGCGGGGCCGGCGAGCCCCTCGGTGCGCACCAGATCCTCCACCGCCGCCCGCACCTCGGCCTCCGAGACCTGGGCCGGCAGGTACTCGGCGAGCATCTTCGCCTCGCGCTCCTCCTTGCTCGCCAGCTCCTCGCGCCCCGCGTTGCGGTACTGCTCGACGGCGTCGTGGCGCTGCTTGACGCCACGCTGGACGACGACCAGGAGCTCCTCCTCGGTCACCTCGTGCCCGAGCTGGATGCGCTCGTTCTTGAGCGCCGCGAGCAGCATGCGCAGCGTGCTCGTGCGCTCGGCGTCGCGCGCCTTCATCGCCTGCTTGAGGTCCTCCTGGACCCGCTCCTGGGGTGTGGCCATGGCGCTCGGATTATAGGCATGGCGCGGTCGCGCGCGTGGCAGGGGCGTTGCAGCGTCCCTCGCCCTCCAGCCGGCCCGAGCGCCAGGCCGGCGTCGAACAGGGTCGAGAGCTGCCCGGCCGGGCCGGTCATCCACCGTCCGTCACGACAGCGGCGCCCGGCCGGGCGCCATTCCGCGCGGGCGAACGCGGCGCTGCCTCGCCCCTTGCCGCTCATGAAGCCGCCGAGCAGGGCGAGCCCGCCGGGCAGCAGCTGGATCGCGTGGTCCATGGTGCCCGCTAGGCGCCGCTCGGGAACCGCCACCAGCAGGGTGGGCCGGCCCGCCGCCGAGCGCGCACCGGCCACGCCGAGCCGCAGCCGCCGCCTTTGCTAGCATTCCGCCACCGTGCAGGAGCCGGCAGTGACGCGCCAACGCGAAACGAGCCTTGCGCAGCGCCTTCGCGAGCCGGGCCCCAAGCGCCTGCTCGCTCTCGACGGCGGTGGCATCCGCGGTCTGATCACCCTCGGCTACCTGCAACGGATCGAGGAGATCCTGCGCCAGCGCTACGGCGACCCACAGCTCGTCCTCAGCGACTACTTCGACCTCATCGGCGGCACCAGCACGGGCTCGATCATCGCCGCCCTGCTCGCCCTCGGCAGGCCGGTGGCAGACATCCGCCGCCTCTACCAGACCCTCGGCGAGCAAGCCTTCCGGCTGCGCAGCACGTGGCTGGGCGCCGTCGGCCGACTGCTCGGCGCCAAGTTCGACGAGCAGGCACTGGCGGCGCTGCTGCGGCGCGAAGCCGGCGAGCGCACCCTCGCCAGCGAGGACCTGCGAGTGGGCCTCATGGTGGTCGCCAAGCGCGCCGACACCGGCTCGTCCTGGGTGCTGCTCAACGCCCCCGGCCACCGCTTCTACGAGATGAACAAGCACCTCAAGCTGTGGCAGGTGCTGCGCGCCTCCAGCGCCGCGCCCACCTACTTCCGCCCCGAGTGGATCGCCGACGTCGGCGCCGGCGAGAGCGCCATCTTCGTCGACGGGGCGGTGAGCATGCACAACAACCCGGCGCTGCAGCTGCTGATGGCGGCGACGCTCTCCGGCTTCGGGCTGCGCTGGCCGCTCGGCGAGGAGCAGCTGCTGCTCTGCTCGCTGGGCACCGGCGACTACGACCCGCGGGCCGACGCCGAGGCGATGCAGGGGTTCAGCAACCTGCGCTGGCTCGCCCTGCTCACCGTGCAGCTCATGCACGACGCCTCCGAGCTCGGCCAGACCCTGCTGCAGTGGATGTCGACGAGCCCCACGGCGCGCCGCATCGACCAGCAGATCGGCGATCTCGGAGGCGACCAGCTGGCGGCGCGGCCGCTGCTCACCTACCTGCGCTACGACGTCGATCTCGAGCACGAATCGCTCGTCGCCATGGGGCTCGATTTCGCCACCGACAAGGTGGCGAAGCTGCGCGAGATGAGCGAGGTGGCGAACGCCGGCGACCTCGATCGCATCGGCGACGTGGCGGCGGCACACCAGGTGCGCGAGAACCATTTCCCCACCGCCTTCGACCGCCGGCGCAGCCTCGGAACCCTCGACGCCGCTGCCGACGCTCCAGGGCCGGGGTGACCGCCGTCGCCGTCACCGGCCACCGCGAGGGCGGCCTCGCGGAATCCGAGCCGAAGCGGCTGCGCCGGCGCGTCGCGCAGGTGCTCGCCGCGGTAGCCGCCGCGGCCCCCGGGGGATCGCAAACCAGACCGCGCCTATGGTCGTCGCTCGCCGAAGGGTCGGACCGCATCGCCGCCGAGGAGGCGCTGGAGCTCGGCTGGGAGCTCGCCTGCGCCCTTCCCATGCCCCGTCGCGAGTACGAGGAGGACTTCCCCCGGCGGGCGTCGCGGGAGCAGTTCCGCCGCCTGCTCGATCGTGCCACGGTGGTGGTCGAGCTGCCGCCGGTGGCCGACGGCGCCCGCGCCGAGGGCTACCGGGCCGCCGGCCGCCGCGTGCTCGCCGAGTCCGACCTGCTGCTGGCCATCTGGGACGGCGAGGCGGCGCGCGGCAAGGGGGGCACCGCCGAGGTGGTGGCGGCGGCGGCGGAGCGCGGCCTGCCCATCGTCTGGATCGATGCCGCCAGCCCGCACCCGCTGTCGCTGTGGACGGCCGGTGCCTGGCGGGTCCTCGATCCCGCCCAGCTGCGCGACGAGCTCGCCCGGGGAGGACCGTGATCCCGCGGCGGGTGCGTGTCTTCGTCTCCTCGCCGGGCGACGTCGCCCAGGAGCGCGCCTTCGCCGAGCGCGTGATCCGGCGTCTGCGCGGCGAGCTCGCCGGCCAGGTGCGGCTCGAGGCGGTGCTCTGGGAGCACGAGCCCCTGCTCGCCACCGGCACCTTCCAGGAACAGATCGTCAGGCCCTCGGAGTGCGACGTCGTGGTGGCCATCTTGTGGGCCCGCCTGGGAACCCGGCTGCCGCCCCAGTTCGTGCGCGAGGATGGCAGCCGCTACGCCTCCGGCACCGAGTTCGAGTTCGAGGACGCCGTCGAGGGGTTCCGCAGGAGCGGCCGGCCGGAGCTGCTCGTCTACCGCAAGACGGCGCAGCCGCTGGTGAGCCTCGAGGATCGCGCGGCGCTGCTCGAGCGGCTGCGCCAGAAGGAGATGCTCGACGAGTTCGTGACGCGCTGGTTCCACGACCACACGGAGGGGACGCTCAAGGCGGCCTTCCACGCCTTCGACACCTCGGGCCAGTTCGAGGAGCTGCTCGAGACCCACCTTGGCAAGCTGCTCACCCGCCACCTGCCGAAAGCGGCCCCCGACCTCGACGCCACCTCGGCACTGGCGCCGTGGAAGGAGGGCTCACCCTTCCGCGGCCTGCAGACCTTCGAGTTCGAGCACGGCAGCGTCTTCTTCGGCCGCACCCGTGCCGTCACCGAGGTGCTCGACGCGCTCCGCAAGCAGGCTGCCGCCGGCAGGCCGTTCGTGGTGGTGTCGGGGATGAGCGGTGGCGGCAAGTCGTCGCTGGTGCGTGCCGGCGTGCTGCCAGTGCTCACCCAGGCGGGAGTCGTCGAGGGCGTGGGGCTCTGGCGGCGTGCCGTCATGCGGCCCGACGACTCGCCGGTAGGGGGCCCGTTCGCGGCCCTGGCGACCGCCCTGTTGCGCCCCGAGGCGTTGCCCGAGCTCGCCGCCGACGACACCCGCGTCGGCGAGCTGGCGGCGCTGCTGCGCGGCGCACCCGGCGCCGTCGCCAAGCGCGTCGGCGCGGCGCTGCGGACGGCGGCCGCCGCGCTCGCCGGTCGGCTCGGGCTTGACCGCCCACCTCGGGCGCGGCTGGTGCTGGTGGTCGACCAGCTCGAGCAGCTCGTCACCGTCGAGCGGCTGGTGCCCGACCAGGGCCGTTTCCTCGCCGCCGTCGCCGCGCTCTGTGAGAGCGGCGAGGTGTGGGTGCTCACCACCCTGCGCGGCGACTTCTACCCGCGCTTCGCCGAGCTCGCGGAGCTCGCCGCGCTGAAGGCGGGAGCGGGGCAGGTCGACCTGCAGGCGCCGACGCCGGCGGAGATCGGCGCCATGATCCGCCAGCCGGCGATGGCGGCCGGGCTGCGCTTCGAGCGCGACGGCACGAGCGGCGAGCGGCTCGAGGACGTGCTGCGCGACGCCGCCGTCGCCAACCCGCGCGCCCTGCCCCTGCTCGAGTTCACCCTCGAGGAGCTCTACCAGCGCCGCACGCGCGGCGGGCTGCTCACCTTCACCGCCTATCGCGAGCTCGGCGGTGTCGAGGGCGCCCTGGTGCACCGCGCCGAGCAAGTCTTCGCCGCCCTGCCGGCGCCGGTGCAGGCCGCCTTTCCCGCCGTCATGCGCTCGCTCGTCAGCCTCGCCGGCGAGGCCGCCGGGGCGAGCGCCGCGGCGAGCCGGCGGGCGCCGCTGTCGGCGGTGGCGGCGAGCCCCGAGGCGCAGCAGCTGGTGGATGCATTCGCCGCCGCCCGCCTCTTCGTCACCGACCGGATGGACGAGCAGCCGGTGGTGAGCATCGCCCACGAGGCGCTCCTGCATCATTGGCCGCGCCTCGCACACTGGATCGAGGACGACCGCGAGGTGCTACGCGCCCATGCGCGAGTGACCGCCGCCACCATCCGCTGGCTCGAGGAGGGGCGCTCTCCCGACTACCTGCTCGCCGGCGCCAGGCCGCTCGCCGAGGCCAGCGAGCTGCTCGCCCCCCACGGCCTGCGGCTCACCAGCGACGAGCAGGCCTTCGTCGCCGCCTCGCTCGCCGGCGGCCGGCGCCGCCAGCTCCTGCGGCGGGTCACCGCCGGCGTGCTCGCCGCCCTCACCCTGCTCGCCCTCGCCGCCGCCAGCCTGGCCCTCCTCCAGCTGCGCCACACGCGGGCCGAAGCGCGACGGGCCGACGCGGTGTCGGCCTATATGTCGCGCCTCTTCCAGTGGGCCGATCCCGGCGGCGCGCGCGGCGCCGAGCTTCTCGGTGCGCGAGTTGCTCGACGAGGGGGTGGCGCGGCTCCACTCCGACCTCGCCAGGGAACCGCTCACCCAGGCGACGCTGATGGTGGCGATCGGCGACGTCTATCGCCGCATCGGCGCCTTCGATCGCGCCCAGCCGCTGCTCGAGGGGGCGGCCGAGATCCGTCAGCGCGAGCTCGGCGAGAACGACGCCGGCACCGCCGAGAGCCTCGACCGCCTCGCGGCGCTGCGGCGCGACCAGGGGCGCTACGGCCCCGCCGAGCAGCTCTACCGTCGCGCCCTGGTCGTGCGGGCGCGCCAGCTCGGCGACGACGCGCCCGAGGTGGCCGACACACTGGTCGGGCTCGGCTCGCTGCTGCACATGAGCCTCGGTCGCAACGACGAGGCCGAGCCGCTGCTGCGCCGCGCGCTCGACATCCGTCGGCGCGGCGGCGCCCCCGCGACCCCGGCTGCCGCCGAGGCCCTCTCCGAGCTCGCCGCCACCATCGACGCCGAGGGGCACGGCAAGGAAGCCGAGACACTGCTGCGCCAGGCGCTCGACATCCAGCGCAAGGCCTACGGCAACGACCACCCCGAGGTGGCGACGGCGCTCAACAACCTCAGCGATCACTTCTTCCGTCTCGGCAGCTACGCCGCCGCGGAGTCGTTGACGCGGCAGGCGATGGCCATCGACCGCCGGCGCTTCGGCGACGACCACCCGCGGGTCGCCAACGAGCTCCGCCAACGTCGCCGGCCAGCGGCGGCTGCAGGGCGACGCGATCGGCGCCGAGACGTTGTTCCGCCAGGCCCTCGCCAGCCTCGAGCGCTCCGAGGGCGCGGACCACCCCGACGTCGCCTCGACCCTCGACGAGCTCTCGCACGCCCTCGAGGACGAGGGGAAGCTCACCGCAGCCGAGGCGGTGCTGCGCCGCTCGCTCGCCATCCGCCGCCAGCGCTTCGGCGACGACCACTGGCACACCTCGTGGAGCCTCCACAACCTCGGCACTCTGCTCGGCCGCGAGCGCCGTTTCGACGAGGCGCTGCCGATGCTCGAGCAGGCGCTCGCCATCCGCCGGCGGGCGCTCGGCAACGAGCACGAGGACGTCGCCGCGACGCTCGAGAACATCGGCCACTTTCGCGCCGACAAGGGTGACTTCAAGGGAGCCGTCGCACCCACGCGCGAGGCGCTGGCCCTCAACCGCAAGCTCTACGGCAGCGATGCGCAGCACACCATGGTGCTGGCCTCCAACCTGGCGAGCTTCGACTACCTGGTGGGTGACTACGGCGCCGCCGAGCCTCTTGCCCGCGAGGTGCTCGCCTACCTGCGGCACCAGGGAGCGCCGGCGGCGATCGACAGCGTCGAGGCGCTGCTCGCCGGCTGCCTGCTCGAGGAGGGCAAGGCGGCCGACGCCGAGCCGTTGGCGCGCGAGCTGCTGGCCAACCGCCGCCGTCTCCCGGCGGTGGAGAGCTGGAAGGTGGCGAGCGCGGAGAGCCTCTACGGCGCCAGCCTCGCCGGAACCGGCCGGCCCGCCGATGCCGAGCCGCTGTTGCTCCACGGCTACCGCAGCCTGCGAGCGGGCGTGGGAGCCGCCGACCCGCGCACCAAGCTCGCCGCTCGCCGTCTCGTCGCTCTCTACGTAGCCTGGGGCAAGCCCGAGCAGGCCGCCGCCTACCGCGCCGCTTCCTAGCCACCTGCCCGGCCGCAAGGAAACCGCCGCTCGCGGGTTCCTTCTCGAACGGTATGACAAGTGGCAGCTGCAGGCTGCAACGAGTCGTCATCGCCAGTGAAACAGATGGCAGTGGCGACCTCGAACCTGCACGCAGTCGTCATTGGCAGTGAAGCGGGAGGCGATGCCTGGTGAGGCGTGTCATTGCGCACGCCGCGACGAGAGGGCAAGCTCGCTGCGATCCCGCTGCCAGTTTCTCTTGTTCGTCATTGCCGGGTCTTCAGAGGAGGACGGAGTGATGAGGCGTTTCCCTTCCACTTCCAA
The DNA here is from genome assembly GCA_963837455.1 of Thermoanaerobaculia bacterium. GTDB lineage: Bacteria > Acidobacteriota > Thermoanaerobaculia > Multivoradales > JAIOJS01 > DASYQD01. The sequence goes on from CAWINM010000006.1 coordinate 454,586, forward strand.
TGGGGGCACGGCACCCCGTCGGCGCACGCTGATGCTCGCCGTGATCTCGGTCTCGATGTTCGGCGCGCTGGCGGTGGCAGCGACCAACGTCCCTGAGGCGCCGGCCGGCTTCGACGGCCTCACCAACGGCTTCGTCGACCAGGCCCAGTTCGACCTCGATCGCGAGACCTTCGACGGTGCCGAGGATCCCGACGAGGGGCTCGGCCCGGTCTACAACGCACGCGCCTGCGGCGAGTGCCACGGCAACCCGGTGAGCGGGGGCAGCAGCCAGGTCACCGAGCTGCGCGCCGGGCACATGGTGGGCTTCACCTTCATGGACGCCCCCGGCGGCTCGCTCATCAACGACCGCGCCATCGACGCCGCCATCCAGGAGCGGGTCACGCCGAGCGAGAACGTGCGCGCCTTCCGCAGCTCGTTGAACGTCCTCGGCGACGGCTTCATCGAAGCGATCCCCGACTCCACCCTGATCGGCATCGCCTCGCACCAGCCGTTCCAGACGCGCGGCCTGGCGGTGGCGGTGCCAGTCGGAGAGGGCAGCGGCGGGCTGCGCATCGGGCGCTTCGGCTGGAAGGACCAGCACGCCAGCCTAGTGTCCTTCGCGGCCGACGCCTACCGCAACGAGATGGGCATCACCAGCCCGCTGCAGCCGACCGAGAACAGCTCCCTCGGACGGCCCGTCGACGCCTTCGACGAGGTGGCCGACCCGGAGGAGCCTGCCACCGCCGACAGTGCCGTGGGCGAGGACATCGACGCCTTTGCCCGCTTCGCCCGCGCCACCAAGGTGCCGCCGCGCGACACCGAGCTGGCGGCGAGCCCCGCCGCCGTCGACGGCAAGCGGATCTTCGAGCGCATCGGCTGCGCCACCTGCCACGTCGAGGACATCGTCACCGCCCCCGCCGGCACCGTCCTCAACGGCGGCACGCTGGTGGTGCCCCCAGCGCTCGGCGGCAAGCTCATCCATCCCTACGGCGACTTCCTGCTGCACGACGTCGGCACCGGTGACGGCATCGTGCAGAACGGCGGGCCGCTCTCCCGCCGCATGCTGCGCACGCCACCGCTGTGGGGGCTGCGCACCCGTGACCGCCTGATGCACGACCTCGCGACCCTGACGCGCACCGAGGCCATCCAGCGCCACTCCGGCCAGGCGCGGGATGCGGCGACCCGCTTCTCCCGGCTCTCGTCGACGGACCGTGGTCATCTGATCGCCTTCCTCAACTCGTTGTAGGAGGCCCGTCGAGTCGCATGGCGCTGTGCGAGACTCCCTGAACTCCCCGCCCGGAGGGGAGTACCCACCCTCGGAAAGCACAGCGAGGATCCACCATGCGACTCGACGATCGCTCGTTCCGCATCGCGACGGCGCTGCTCGTCTCGATTCCCTTCTGGTTTGCCTGCCCGCCCCTCGCCGCCACCTGCGGCGGCGGTGGCGGAGGCGGCGAGGGGGGGTTCTCGGGGCCTGCCATGGGGATAGGGGAGGAGCGCGTCTATCACGTGCCCTGGAAGGTGCTGCCGCCCGGCGGCGAGGCGCCAGCGGGTGCGCTCGTTCTCTACTGGTTCCCCACCGGTCCGGCGGAGGCGCGTGCCTCCTCGCTGGTGAGCTCGCGGCGGCTCTCGGTGTGGAGCAGCGAGTGCGTCGGCATGGGCCTCGTCACCGCCGACAACGCCGAGCTGCGGGCACGCTTCCACGCCTCCGCCGAGACACCGCTGGCCGTGCTCGCCGCTGCCGACGGCACCGAGGTGGTGCGCGTCGAGGCGGACGGCGGGCAGCTCGAGACCGCCGCCGTCGAGAAGGCGGTCGGCAAGGCCCTCGACGCTCGCGAGGACTCGCTCCAGGCCGCGCTCGACGCCGCCAAGGGCAGGGACAAGGCCGGCGACGCCGACGGCGCCGCGACGCTGTACGGGCAGATCCTCGCCGACCGCTGCCTGTTCCCGGGGCTGGCCAAGAAGGCCGCGCGGGCGCTCGGGAAGATGGGGCGGCCGGTGCCCACCGAAAGCTCGTCGCTGTGGGAGGGGCCGCGGCCCGACCTCTCCGACGCCGCCAACGCGCGCATGATCGCCGCCCTGGGGGCGGGCGTCGCCGCCGAGGACCAGGGCCGCATCGGCGAGGCGCAGGCCGCCTACGAGCGGGCCCGCGATCTCGACCCCGGCGACCCGGTGCCGCTGCGCTTCCTCGGTGAGCTGCACCGCCACGAGACTGGCGACTGGCAACAGGCGCGGGCCATCTTCAGCGCCCTGCTCGAGCGTCCCGCCGATCCGCTGACGCGCGCCGTGGCTCTCCACGGGCTGGGCAAGATGACCATCCACGAGGGGGACTTCGCCGCCGGCCTGGCGCTCTTCGAGCGTTCGCTCGCCGCCTACCCGCTGGCGCTCACCTACCGCAACCTCGCCGTCTACTGGGCCTCGGAGAAGCAGCCGGCCAAGGCTTACGGCTACGTCGAGAAGGCGCTGGCACTCGACCCCGACGACCCCTACAACCTGATCTTCGCCGCCACCCAGTACGTGGCTCTCGGCCACCAGGCGGAGGCGGCGGCGGTCGCCAAGCGCTACGAGGACCGGCTCTCCGCCTCCTACAACCTGGCGGCGATCTACGCCCAGCTCGGCGAGCGCGACAAGACCCTGGCGCTGCTCCGGCGCCACTTCTACGTCTACGAGCAGTTCGACGCCGTGCGTCGTCGCGAGATGCAGGAGGCCCGCGACGACATCGTCTTCGCCCGCTACCACCGCGATCCGGCGTTCGTCGAGCTCACCGCGCTCGCCGACGGCATGGGCGGCGCCATGCGTTCGGGATCCGGCAGCTCGCGATAACCTCCTCGCGTGGGTGCCGCAGAGGACCTGCTGCGGCGGCTGCTGCCGGCGATCGGGATCAATGCCATCCCGATCGTCGGCGTGTTCCTGCGCGGGTGGAGCCCCGCCACCGCGCTGTCGCTGTACTGGTGGGAGAACCTGCTCGGCGCGCTGCTGGTGGCGCTGCGGATCGTCATCCACCGGGCGCTGACGAAGAAGCGCGGCTACCAGCGCCTGCAGCTGGGCCTGCAGAGCGCGAGCGAGGGGCAACGCGCGCAGGTGCGCTGGCGCCAGGGACGACCGCCGCAGCAGGAGAGGAAGGGGAGCTTCCTCGTCGAGTTCGTCGTCGCGGCGGTGGCCGCCACCGCCGTGCACGGCCTCGTCCTCTTCGTCGTCATCGCCAAGGTGCTGACCAGGGGCCCCGATCACGCGGCGGTGCTGCACGGCGTGCTCGGCGTTGCCGCCTTCCAGGTCGGCGGCTTCCTGCTCGACCTGCGCGGCATCCGCGAGCGCCCGTTCTCCTGGGTGCGCGAGCAGGCGCAGAGCACCTTCAACCGCGTGCTGCTCATCCACCTCGTGCTCATCGCCGGCATGTGGCTGGGTCTGCACAGCGGCACCGTGAGCTTCTTCGGCCCCTTCGCGGTAATCAAGGCGCTCGCCGACCTCGGCAACCTCCTCGCCCGCTTCGGCGTGCGCGCCGACCCCGAGGAGATGCCGGCCTGGGTGGTGGCGACCATGAACCGGCTCGGCCCCGAGGGCGACGATTTCGGAGAGTACTGGCGCGCCCAGAAGGCCGAGGAGCGGCGGCTGCTCGAGCAGGACGAGCAGGTGGCGCGTCGGGCCTGACGGCGAGGCCGCGGCGCGATCCCTCGCAGCACCCGGCTCGCCTCACCCGGCCCCGACGCCGGCTACGACCCGGCGACTCGCGCCGTCTCCCCACAACGGCTGATTGGAGCGTCGCTGCGCTGGGAGCGTCCGTCCGCCCGTGGCGCCGCTCGCCCTCGCTGCCGTAGGATCCGGTCATCGCTACCACCTCCTTCGTGCCCCGGCGCGCCGCAAGCGTCGCCGTCCTGGCGGCGGTCGCCGCCGCCCTCGCGAGCTGCTTCGAGGAGCCGGTGGTCGAGCAGCTCGAGCTACGGTTCCTCGCCGGCGGCTCGGTGGAGGTCGTCGCCGAGGTCACCCTGCGGATGCCGCAGGGGCAGACCGGGCACCCGGCGCTGAGCGCGCGGTTCGACGCCCTGCAGGCGGAGCTGCTCGGGGGAACGAGCGCCTGGTCGCGGCGCTTCGCGGCGATCGAGCCGGCGCAGGACGGCCAGGCCTGGCAACGCCGGGGGGAGCGGCTGGAGTGGTTCCGCCAGTGGGCGACGGCGGACCCCGCCCACCTCGCCGACTTCTTCGCCGACACCCCCGTGCAGGCGAGCTACCAGCGGCACGAGCGCAGCGAGGAGCTCGCCCTCTTCGTCGGTCCCGGCACCCGCGCTACCGCGGCCGAGGTCCGCCGCGTGGACGCGGCGATGGACCGGTGGTTCGAGGCGGTCGCCGCCTACGAGGCGGCAGCGTTCCGGGTCTGGCGCTACGTCGCCGCCCACCCCGACCGGCGCCGCGCCTGCCTCGGCCAGCTCTTCTCGTTCGAGCTCGCCGAGGGCGAGTCCAGCCGCCTGCCCAAGCTGCTGCCGAGGGAGGAGGCGCTGCTCGAGCCGCTCGGTGAGGCCATGGACCACGTCGATGAGGTCCTGCAGGTGCCGGACGAGGAGGCGGACACGCTGGAGGAGCTCGCCCGCCGCGTCTACGATCCGTTCCCGGCGCGGGTGCGGGTGCGCGTTCCGGGTCACGTGCTGGCCGCCGAGGGCTTCGCTCGCGGCGGCGACGAGACCTGGGAGGTGCCGGTGCGCAGCCCCTGGACCGCCTTTGCCGCCCTCGCCAGCCTCTGGCTGGCGCCCGACCCCATGCTCGCACGCATCGAGCGGCTGCGGGGACCGCGCGACAAGCCCTTCGACCTCGACGCCTTCCTGGCCCGGCCGGTGAGGCTCGCCGCGAAGGCGCCCGGCCCGCGGGAGGTGCGCCAGGCGATGCTCGCCGCCCTGACGCCACCGGCGTCGCTGCGGCTCGAGTGGGAGGCGCCGCCGGCGACCGCCAACGAGGCTGCCGCGGCGCCCGACTCGCGCTGATCCCGCCGCTGGGCGGGCCGTGCCACACTGCTGCCGATGAGCGGTCGCTTCGAGGCCCCGGCCGACCTGCGCTTCACCTGCACCCGCTGCGGCGACTGCTGCCGGAGCTGGAACGTCATGCTGGGCCCTGGTGAGGAGGAGCGTTTGGGCGCCTTCGACTGGCGCGGGCGGGAGGAGGAGCTGGTGGCGGCCGCGACGGTGGTGTCCTCGCCGCTGCCCAACGGCCGGCGCGCCCGCCGCCTGGTCCGCCGCGACGACGGCGCCTGCATCTACCTCGGACGCGACAACCTCTGCCGGCTGCACCGCCACTTCGGGGCCGCCGCCAAGCCGCTGATGTGCCAGCTCTACCCGTTCGGCTTCTACCCCGTCGGCGACGAGCTGGCGGTCGATTGCTCGTTTGCCTGCCGATCGATCTCGCAGCGAACGGGCGCGCCGCTCGCCGAGCGCTTCCCGGAGTGGGCGGCGCTGCTCGCCGCGGGGGAGGCGCCGGCAGAGGCGCGCCACCGGCTCGACCGGCGGCGGCCGCTCACCGGCGACCTGCTGTGGGAGCTCGAGCACCATCTGCTCGCCTTCCTCGCCGAGCGGGAGCTGCCGCTCCTCGATCGCATCCGCTGCTGCCTGCAGCTCGTTCGCCTGGCCACCAGCGGCGACCCCGCGACGCCCTCCGCGGCCAGGTTGCGAGCGGCAATCGCCCGCGGGCTGCCACGCCAGGTCGCCAGCCTGCCGCGCGGCGGCGGCTTGGACCGCACGCAGCGAGCGATCTTCTACCAGTGGCTGTTCCTCGCCCTCAACCCGCTGCCGGTCAACGTCGACCTGCTGGCGCCCCCCGCGCGGCGGCGCGAGGAGGAGCGACGGGTCGCCGACGGGCAACGCTTCGCGGCGCGCCAGGGCGCACCCCGGGTCGACAACCGCGAGCTCGCGGTGTCGTGGGACGCCATCGACGCCGTCGATGCCGCGCTCATCGCCGCCCCTTCGGTGCCTCTGCTCGAGAGCTACCTCACCGCCAAGCTCGTCGGCCAGCGCTTCCTCGTCGCTGGCGACGAGGAGCTGCCGCTGGTCGAGGCGGTGCCGCTCTTCCTGCTCGCCTACCCGATGGCGATCTGGACCGCCCGCGCCCTCGCCGCCGACCGTGGCGCCGACGCGGTGGCCGCGGAGGACCTCCGGCGCGCCCTCGGCCTGCTCGACCGCACCCTCGGCCAGGTGCCGCTGGCCGCTCTACCCGGCAAGGTCGCCAAGGCCTTCCACTTCGTCGTCGAGGAGACCGACCTGGTGGTCGCCGCGACCAACGAGCTGCTGGGGTGGCAGGACGCCGAGGAGGACGCGGGACCGGTTCTCTGACCCGGGGGCGCACCGGGCACCCGCCCCGCTGAGTAGCAACTATCTGGAGCTGACATGCGAGAAGGGCACCGAAACGGGTAGTCTGGCCGTAGCCTTGGGCTCGGGTAGCTGGGTGATTGCCCAGCTCCACTTAGCAGAAGGGGGTTCGAGATGATCTTGATTGGGGTGACTCCTCGGTCGCGCCTGCTCGGGAGGCCGGAGCCCAGTCTGCGTCGAGGACTCGGTTGGATGCCGGCGATTCTCACCGGCATCCTCTTGTCGACGAGCGCTGCAGCTCAGGTCCAGGAGTGCGTCGAGGTCTCGAGCTACCACGTCTTCACGAACCGCGACGGCAACGAGGCGGACCAGCCCAACGCGTGCAGCAACAACCTGCCCTGCTACAAGGCCGCGGTAGGCGGCCCACAACACTCGCTAACGTCGCCAGTCGAGCTACGAGTTCCGGTCACAGCGCTGGGCTCCCATCAGGCGGGGCCCGGAGGGCACTTGCGGATCTTCTGGTTCAATGCGGGAAAGCCAACGATGCCGTGCGACCTTCCACCGGGCTGCACCAACCTGATCGCGATTTGCGGAGCTTCGAGGGCGAGATCACCAAGGACCACACAGACACCTACCTCTCGCAAGGCGCCACCTGCGCCAACCGGTTTAGCTCCGGCGGAACCTTCTCGTTCTCGGCGTACACCTGCAAGGGCGGGGGATCATGCGAGAGGCGTTCGGATTCCCCCTCGATGGACCTTGGGCCCGTGGCTTTCGGCGGGGTTCTCAGCTGCGAGCCTCCACCCGTTGCTGGCTGCGGCGGAGATAACTCCTGCAGCGACTGTATCGGCGTGAGCGGCGACATCCTCGGCGGCATTCAGCCGTCGGGGGGAACGGTCGGGATCGAGGCGAAGGACAACGGGCCGCACGCCGTGCTGCGATACCTGGGCGGCGGGCTGGGCCGCCCTGGATTCCCAGGGTCTGCTGCAACACTACCTTGGCGCGTTGCGCTGGGTCGCTACTGGGGCGCTGATTACTTCGAGCGCATCGTGCCGTCTCCGGACGAGTCTCATGTCTTCCTCCTGACCAAGTACGGCACGTTTCGAGACTTCACCAGCCTCTCGGAGGGCGCTTACACGGCCGTAGCCCCGAGCGACGAGTACCGACGGCTGCAGTGGATCGTAGGCACCGGTTGGGTTCTCCACGGGCTCGACGGCAGCGCCGAGAGCTTCGACACCACCGGCCGCTGGGCAGGAACCGTCGACCGCAACGGGAACGCCACAACCCCCACCTACGATGGCGACCAGCTCTCTTCGGTTTCCTTCCCCGACGGCAGGAGCGAGCGCTTCGAGTACTACACCGACCCCAACGTCGCGTACACCGATCTGATGAACGCCCCGCCAACCACGTTCGTCTTCTGCAACGACAGTACGGACGCCGCAGCGTGCCTGCCAGCATCACCCCCGCCGGTGCCGACTTCGAGCCTAGTCGGGAGGCTGCGCTCGATTACCGAAGTCGGCATCGCAGGGACGAGCCGCACCTGGGGCTATGACTGGTACGGCGACGACCTCGTGCGCGTGAGCCGCCCCGATGGGACCTCCTGGCGCTTTCAGTACCGCGATGGCCGTTACCCGGGGTTCCTCACCGAGGCGATCCTGCGTGGCACCGACGGCAGCGAACGCATTGTGGCCGCATACGCATACGACGCCAAGGCGCGAGCGGTGCAGACATGGAAGGGAGACACTGTCCTCGACGGGTCGGGCCGCCCGGCTCCGGGTCCGGCCGCCGTGGAGATCTGGAGCCTCAACTTCACGAGCGTCGATGCAAACGACCTGCCGATCACGACCGAGGTCACCGATCCCCTCGGCAAGGTCACGACCTACGCCTTCGGGCGCGACAGCACGAGCCGGAAGGCGCGCCTCGAGCACCTCGACGGTTCGTGCCCTGCGTGCGGGCTCGCTCCGAACACCGATCTCAGCTATGGCGACAGTGATAACCCACTGCGCCCGACCACGGTCATCGACGGCAATGGCAACCGGACCGATCGAATCTACGACTCCTTCGGGATGACCACCGCGACCATCGAGGCGGTGGGGGTCGCCGGCAAGCAGCGAGAGACCGACTGGACCTACGACTCAACGTTCCATTCGTTCCCGACCTCGGAGACGCAAGCGTCGACGTCGGGCGCGGGAACGCACGAGACCATGTGGAGCTACGACCCTGCCAACGGCAATCTCGAAACTGTCACGGTAAGCGGCAACGAGAGCGGTTCGCCGTTTCCCTACCAGACCTCGTACTCGGGGTACAACGCCGGTGGCAAGGTGGGGACGATCGATCCCCTGCAGCCGGCATCGTACGGCACGGCCGATCAGACGATCTTCACCTACGACCCGACGCGGGGGGTCCGCGGTCTGATCCTCCAGTCGCGCAGCGATCCCCTCGTTGGCGCACCGTGGACGTACGACTACGACGCGTTCAATCGGCGCACCCTGGTCAGGGACCCCAATGGCCACGAGACCGTCACGCAGTACGACGATCTCAACCGCGTGCTGCTCGTGCGGGAGCGCGCCGATGCCGGCACAGACGATGCCGGCAACGACCTCATGACCTCCTACACCTACACCCCATTCGGTGATCTCGATACCGTGACGCTGCCGCTGACCAACCGTATCCACTACGGCTACGACAGCAACGGGCGGCTGACGACGATCGAGCGGCAGCCGGCGGGAGGTGGTCAAGGCGATCTGACCGTGCGCGATCCGCTCAACGCGGCGGGCCAGCCCTTGACTGAGACCGTCAAGCATTGGGACGGCACACAGTATGTGAAGGACACCGAGACGAGCTTCATCTACGCTTCGCGCTGCCAGGTGCAGAAGACGATCAAGGCGCCGGGCGCACCGGGAAGCATCGAAGCAACGACCGAGTACGACTACGACTGCAACGGCAACCTCACGAAGGTGTGGGATGCCGAGCATTCGAGGTCGAGTAACCCGGCCGATCCATCACAGACCTACCATTTTGACCAACTCAACCGCTTGGACACAGTGACGGAGTACTGGGCACCCGGCCCTCCGGATCCGGTCGGCACTGCAGTGACACAGTACGGGTACGACGTTCAGGACCACCTGGCGAGCGTCACCGACGCCAACGGCAATGTCACCACCTACACGACTAGCGATCGCGACCTGGTGACCGGCGAGGTCTCGCCGGTATCGGGTGCCACGACACACACGTATAACCCTCACGGCCTGCTGGAGACGACTACCGACGCGCGCGGTGTGGCGGTGACACGCACTACCGACGCCGCCGATCGCGTGACCCTAGTCGATTACCCAAACGATGGTCTCGACGTCTCCTACTCCTACGGCACGGGAGCGAACCCCGCGCTCTTCGACCGTGCGCGGCTGACGCGGATCACGCGTAGCGGGCACGCGATCGGCTATCGCTACGATCGCTTCGGGCGCACCATTGGCGACGGTCTGCTTGGCTACGACTACGACAAGAACGGTAACCGAACGGTCATCACGTATCCTTCAGGAGTCGTGGCCACCTACACGACGGACTTCGCGGATCGCGAGGAGAGCCTGACGGTGACCGGCGCCGGCTCACCGCAGACGGTCGCCTCGCTGGGCAAGTACACCGGCGCCGGGCAGCTGCGCTCTGTCCTCCTGGGCAACGGACTCACCGAGACGAGGAGCTACGACCTGCGGCAGTTTCCGCTGACGATCCAGGTCCCAGGCCGTTTGGAGTGGAGCTATATGACCGACCACGTCGGCAACGTCACATTCGTCGACGAGACCGCGCCTGGCAACGACGACCGGGCCTACGCCTACCAGCCGGTGCAGTTCTTCCTCCGTTCGGCGACCGGCCCGTGGCAGGGTCCGCTGGCGTGGCGCTACGACAAGATTGGCGACCGAACGCAGGAGGTGCGCGGTGCATCGACCGCGGTGTACACCTACGAGGGAACGACCGCCAAGCTCGACGCTATCCACGACGGCACGGCCGGTGGCCCTATTCTGCACGACTACCAGATCGGTGCGGGGGGCTACCTCGGCTCCGTCAGCGGCGGCGGCAACACCGTGACGTTCACGTGGAACGACGAGGGGCGCCTGGCCCGAGCGGCCCAGACGCCAGCCGGTAACACGGCGAGCTTCCTTTACGACGGGCGCGGTTACCTCGCCACGACTAGCAGCAAGCTGCTCGCGGATAGCTTCGAGACCGGCGACACCGCCTGCTGGCCCTCACAGGCGGCTGGAACGCCGCCTACGGCCTTGTGCCCGGCCGACCCGACGGTTTCGCCGACCTACTCGACCGCCGGCCGGCTCTTCTCACGGCCTGCAACGGCCCCAGCGGAGGACCTCCTTTTCTACTTCGCGGGTCGACCGATCGCCCAAGTGCGAGTGGGGAGCGGTACGCCCCTTTGGACATACCTAACGACCGACCACCTGGGCGCACCGGCACTCGCGACTAATCGACCACGGCCATAGGCCGTGAGTTTAGGAAGGCCCCCCCCGAGGGGGCCGCTGCGGTGAAGGAAGCCCCCTTCGGGGGCGGGAGAGTTGAATGAAGCCCCCGCTGGGGGCATGCACGTGGGGAAGGCCCCGCTGGGGCCAATGCCTACTTCAGATCGAGATCGCCTTGACCCAACTCCAGCTTCTCTTGCTCGCGGATGTACTTCCGCACCCTCTCTTCATCGAGACCTACTGTGCTGACGCAGCAGCCGGTTGACCAGAAGTGCAGGCCGGTCATCCGTCGCTCTCGCAGCAACTCGCCATGTATCCGCACCGCGCTCTTCCCTTTCAGAAACCCGATGGTGTGCGCCACGCTGAACTTGGGCGGGATGCTCAAGCACAGGTGAACGTGGTCCGACATCGCTTTCCCTTCGATGAGGTCCACGCCACGCTGGTCACAGAGCTGCCGCAGGTGCGGATTCCGGCCCAAGGCGACCATCCGTTCCGATCGAAGGCGACCACCCGTTCCGACGGGAAGGCGACCACTGATTCCGGCCTGAAGGCGACCACTTAGGGGTGGAGGTCCGGAAAGGGTGGTCGCCATCCCGGAAAGGGTGGTCGCCATCGCCGGAATCGGTGGTCGTGATCCCGGAATGGCGGCCTCGATTCGCCGTAAGGCGAAGCGAGTGAATGGGTTGGGTGTGGGCTCCGACTCTGGCATCGTGCCCCCCTTCTACAAGGGGGCCCGAGATGCCGGCACGGAGAGTGAGCATGCGGAAGATTCGCGAGGTTTTGCGTTTGCTGTGGGTGTGTGGCCTGAGCCAGCGGCGAGTGGCCTCCAGCTGCGGGATCAGCAAGACGGCGGTGGCCGAATGTGCCGCGCGCGCCCCGGCAATGGGATGCAGCCGGAGGCCACGAGAGCGCTGAGCGGACATCGACTCGAGCAGCGGCTGTACCCGCGCGGTGAAGCGGTGTCGCGATCGCGGCCGGCGGTGGATTGGGCGGAGGTGCACCGCGAGCTCAAGGGCAAGGATGTGACGCTGCAGCTGGTGTGGGAGGAGTACCGGGAGCGCGAGCCGCAGGGCTACAGCTACAGCCGCTATTGCGAGTTGTACCAGGGATGGCGCCGGTGGGTTGATCTCACCATGCGTCAGGTGCATCGCGCCGGGGAGAAGCTTTTCGTCGACTACTGCGGCCGAACCGTCCCCGTCGTCGTCAGCGCGAGCGGTGAGGTGCGGCAGGCACAGGTCTTCGTCGCGGTGTGGGGAGCAAGTAACTACACCTACGCTGAGGCGACCTGGACGCAGAGCCTCCCGGATTGGATCGGCGCCCACGTGCGCGCGTTCGAATTCAGTGGCGGTGTGCCCGAGATCGTCGTCCCGGATAACACGCACACCGGGGTCAAGAGACCCTGTCGCTACGAGCCGACTCAATCCCACGTACCGGGATCTGGCCACGCACTACGGCGTGGCGGTGATCCCGGCCCGCGTGCGGCGGCCACGAGACAAGGCCAAAGTCGAAGTGGGCGTGCAGGTCGTCCAGCGCTGGATTCTGGCGCGGCTGCGCCACCGGACCTTCTTCTCGCTCGCCGAGCTCAACCGCGCCATCCACGAATTGCTCGCGCGGCTCAATGAGCGGTCCTTTCGCAAGATCCCCGGCACACGCCGCTCGCTGTTCGAGAGTCTCGATCGGCCCGCGATGCGCCCCTTGCCGCAAGAGCGCTTCGTCTACGGGGAGTGGAAGAAGGCGCGCGTCAATGTGGATTACCACGTCGAGGTCGAGCGGCACTACTACGAGCGTGCCCTACCAGCTGGTCGGCCAGCAGCTCGACGTGCGCCTCGGCGGCCAACAGTGGAGTGTTTCCCAGCGACCAGCGCGTCGCCAGCCACGTGCGCAGCTTCCGTCGCGGGCTGCCCACCACGGTCGCTGCGCACATGCCGCGGGCGCACCGGGACTACGTGGAGTGGACGCCCGAGCGACTCGTCCGCTGGGCCAAGCAGAGCGGACCCTCTGTCGCCGCTGTGGTCGAATCGATCCTCCTCAAGTACGTCCACCCCCAGCAGGGCTTTCGCGCCTGCCTGGGGATTCTCCGCCTGGGTCAACGCTACGGCGGTGAGCGGCTGGAGGCAGCCTGTCGGCGGGCCCTGAGTATCGGCTCGCCCTCCTATCACAGCGTGCGGTCGATTCTCGAGCGAGGCCTCGATGCGCAGCTCGACATCGGTGTCGACGTCGCGACTGCTCACGCTGTCCTGCA
>CAWINM010000007.1:0-187605 GCA_963837455.1 Thermoanaerobaculia bacterium
ACCAAGGTGGCGGGGCGCCTGGGCGAGCTCGCCCGTCGACCTCGGCAGCGGCGTGCGGCGCGGCGAGGTGCTCGCCCGCCTCGCCCCCGCGACTACGAGCTGCGGGTGCGCAGGCGGAGGCGGCTGGTGCAGGCGCGCGCGCGGCTGGGGCTGCGGCCGAGGACGCCGACGACAACGTCGAGCCCGAGCAGACGGCGATCGTGCGCGAGGCGCGCGCGGAGCTCGACGAGGCGCGGCGCGCGCGCGACGGCGCAGGCGCTGTCGCCGGGCAGCGTCCGCAAGCCGACGTCGACGCCGCGGAGGCCGCCTTCAGGTGGCGGAGAGCCGCTTCCAGGACGCCCACGAGGAGGTGCTGAACCGGCAGGGCGTGCTGGCGCAGCGCGGCACCGAGCTGGACCTCGCGCGCCAGCAGCTGGCCGACACGGTGCTCGTCGCGCCGTTCGACGGCGCGGTGCGCGAGCGCCTGGCCACGGCCGGCGAGTACGTGGCGGCCGGCCAGCCGATCGTGACGCTGGTGCGCATCGACCCGCTGCGGCTGCGGCTGCGGTCCCGGAGCGCGAGGCCGGCGCCGTGCGGCAGGGGCAGGCGGTGCGCGTCGCGGTCGAGGGCGACCCGCGCGCCACGACGGGACGCGTGGCCGCGGGTGAGCCCCGCCATCGACGCCAGCGAAGCCGCACGCTGATGGTCGAGGCCGAGGTGCCGAACGCGGACGGTGCGCTGCGCCCCGGCTCCTTCGCCCGCGCCGAGATCGTCATCACGCCGAGGCGCAGCCGGTGGTCGTGGTCCCGGCCTCGGCGCTGGTCACGTTCGCCGGCATCGACAAGGTCTGCGTGGTCGAGGACGGACAGAGCGGTCGAGAAGCGCGTGCCGACCGGCCGCCGGCAGCGGCGACCGGGTCGAGATCGTGGAGGGCCTGCAGGCCGGCGAGCCGTGGTGGTGGAGCCCGGCAACCTGGTCGGCGGCCAGGCGGTCACCGGCGTGGCCGAGAGGGTCGCTGAGCCATGCAGAGGCTCGCCGAGATCTGCATCCGCCGCCCGGTGTTCGCGACGATGCTGATCGCTGGCGCTGGTGGTGGTCGGCGCGGCCGGCTACTTCCGGCTGGGCGTCGACCGCTTCCCCTCCGTCGACCTGCCGACGGTGAGCGTGCGCACCGACGCTGCCCGGGGCCTCGCCCGAGGAGATCGAGACGCGAGGTCTCGCGAGCCGCTCGAGGAGGCGGTCAACACCGTCGAGGGCATCGACGAGCTGCGCTCGATCTCGGGCCAGGGCAGCTCGATCGTGATCGTCACCTTCGACCTGGACCGCGACATCGACGTCGCCGCGCAGGACGTGCGCGACCGCGTCGCGACCGTCGCTGCGCAACCTGCCGCCCGACGCCGAGCCGCCGGTCGTCGTCAAGTTCGACAACGACTCGACGCCGGTGCTGACCATCGCGCTCTCGGCCGACCGGCCGATGCGCGAGCTGACCGAGATCGCCGACAAGATGGTCAAGCCGCAGCTCGAGCGTTCCGCGGGCGTCGGCGAGGTGCGCCTGGTCGGCGGCCTGCAGCGGGCGATCAACGTGTGGATCGACGCCGATCGGCTGGCCGCCTACCGGCTCCCGATCACCGCCGTGCGCGACGCGCTCCTGCGGCAGAACGCCGACGTCCCGGGCGGCAACGTCACCGCGGCGCGCGCGAGCAGGTCGCTGCGCACGATGGGCCGGATCGACCGACCCGCGAGGCTTCGACGACCTGGTGGTCGCCACCGTCGACGGCACGCCGATCCGCATGCGCGACATCGGCCGCGCCGAGGACGGCACCAAGGAGCAGCGCTCGCTGGCCCGCCTCGAACGGCGTGCCGACCGTGACGCTCGAGGTGCGCCGCCAGTCGGGCGCGAACACCGTCGCGGTGATCGAGGCGGCCAAGGACAACCTGGCGAAGCGATCGCGCGGCCGGCTGCCGCCGGACGTGCAGCTCGAGGTCATCCGCGACCAGTCGCGCTACATCTACAGCGCGCTGCACGAGATCGACCTGCACCTGCGTGCTCGGCAGCATCCTGGCCTGCCTGGTGGTGCTGGCCTTCATGCGCAGCTGGCGCTCGACGTTGATCGCCGCGGTCGCGATCCCGGCCTCGGTGATCTCCACCTTCGGGATGATGTGGGCGCTCGGCTTCACGCTGAACAGCGTCACGATGCTGGCCCTGGTGCTGATGGTCGGCATCGTCATCGACGACGCCATCGTCGTGCTCGAGAACATCTTCCGCTTCGTCGAGGAGAAGGGGATGGCGCCCTTCGAGGCGGCGCGCGACGGCACCGCCGAGATCGGGCTGGCGGTGCTGGCCACCACGCTCTCGCCTGGTCGTGATCTTCGTGCCGGTCTCGTTCATGTCGAGCATCTCGGGCCGCTTCCTCTACCAGTTCGGCATCACCGCGGCGGTGGCGGTGCTGGTGTCAGCCTGCTGGTCTCGTTCACGCTGACGCCGATGATGAGCGCGCGCATGCTGCGCGTCGAGGACGCCGCGGCCGCCGGCGGTCAGGAACGGCGGCGGCCAGGCGGCCTCGCGGCGCGGCTTCTACGCCTGGCTCGACGCGGCTATGCGCGGCTGCTCGGCCTGGGCGATGCGCCACCGCCGGCGTGGTGGTGTCGGGGGCGCTGCTGGTGGTCATGCCGCCGCCGTCCCGCTGTACGGGCTGGTGCGGCAGGAGTACATGCCCAGCGACGTCGACGAGGCCGAGTTCGACGTGCAACGTCACCGCTCCCGAGGGCGCGAGCCTGGCGGCGATGGACGACGCCATGCGCGCGGTCGAGGAGGAGATCCGGGCGAGCGCGCGGCGTGCGGCTGGTGCTGGCCACCGCCGGCGGCGGCTTCCTCGGCGGCGTCAACCAGGGGCGGCGTCTACGTGCGCATCGCGCCGCACGAGGAGCGCATCTTCTCGCTCCTCGCGGCTGCTGCGCGCGACTCTGCGCGGCGACCCGTGGCCGCCTTCCGCGGGCAACTACTCGCAGCGCGACGTGATGCAGGAGGTCCGCCGGCGGCTGCGCAAGTTCCCCGACCTGCGCTGCTCGCGTGCGCAACGCCCGCTCGTTCAACATCGGCGGCGGCAACTTCGAGATCGACTTCGTGCTCCGCGGCCCGGACCTCGAGGCGCTGGCCGCTACGCCGAGGAGCTGCGCCGCAGCGCGCGCCGGAGCTGGGCGCTCGTCGACGCCGACACCACGCTCAAGCTCGACAAGCCCGAGCTGCGGGTCGGTCATCGACCGCGAGCGCGCCGCCGACCTCGGCGTCGACACGCGACAGACGTGCCGCAGGCGCTGCGCCTGATGGTGGGCGGCGACGCAGCAGGTCTCGCGCTTCCGCGACCCCGCCGTCAACGAGGACTACGACGTGGAGCTGCGCCTGTCGACGCCGACCGCAGGGACCGCCGACGACCGTGTCGCGCCTCTACGTCGAGCGCTCGTGCGGCGGCACCTCGCGGGGCTACCGGGGCCACGGGCGCCCGGCCTGGTGCGCCTCGACAACCTGGTGAACCTCGTCCAGGCGCCAGACCGCGTCGCGCATCGACCGCCTCGACCGCCAGCGCCAGGTCAGCCTGCGCGCCTCGGTCGCGCCCGGCTACGCGCTGGCCGACCGCCTCGAGGCGCTGCGCCAGGCGGCGCGCGGCGATGAACCTGCCGGCCGGGTACACGACCGCGTCTCCGGCCGCGGCCGCGAGCTGGAGCGCACCTTCCACGAGTTCCTCTGGGCCTTCCTGCTGTCGGTCGTCGTTCATGTACATGATCCTGGCGGCGCAGTTCGAGAGCCTGGTGCACCCGCTCACGATCCTGCTCTCGCTGCCGCTGTCCGTGCCCTTCGCCCTGTTGTCGCTCTGGGTCACCGGCAACACGCTGAACCTGTACTCGGCGCTCGGCATCCTGGTGCTGTTCGGCGTGGTGAAGAAGAACGCGATCCTGCAGATCGACCACATGAACCAGCTGCGCGCCGACGGGCACTGGACCGGCCGCCGGCGATCCTGCAGGCCAACCGCGACCGCCTGCGGCCGATCCTGATGACCACCCTGGCGCTGGTCGCCGGCATGCTGCCGCTGGCGCTCGGCACCGGACCCGGCGCCGAGGAGCGCCGCGCGGTGGCCGTCGTGGTGATCGGCGGGCAGACGCTGTCCCTGCTGCTGACGCTGCTGGTGACGCCGGTGGCCTACTCGCTGCTTCGACGACCTCAAGGAGCGGGTGCGCGGTGGCCGCCGGCTGGCGATGCGTCGTCTGGGCGAGCGCGTCGCCGCCGCCCGGCGCCGGCGCGACGAGGCAGCCTGACTACCGTCGGACGCGGCGGTGAAGGCGGCAACGGTCGCGCCAGCGGCATGCTTGCGATGCTGCCAGTGCCGCGGCGAGTCGGCGCCGCGGCCACGCGCCGCCGTCGGGAGCGCACCGGTGGCCGCGACCTAGCCGGCGGGGAGAACCGCCCTGGGCGCGGGCAGCAGCCGCCACCCTCGGGCGGCGAGCGCGCGGCCGCGGATACGGCGCCTGCGCGCGAGGGGCGAGAATCGGTCATGCTCGCCGTCGCTCTCGCCGCCGCCGGCGTCCTCCTCGCCGGCGGTCCGTCTCCAGCGGCGTTGATGCCGGGGTCGGCTCCCGGCGCCGCGGAGCGGTCGCTGCTGGCGCGCGGCGAGACGGTGGTCCGACTGGTGGCGGTGGAGGGCACCGGCATCCGCGAAGGGGTCGGGCTCGCCCTGCTCGACGCACCGCCGGAGCGGGTGTTCCGCGCCCTCCGCGACCTCGGCCACTACGACGAGTGGGCGCCCTTCGTCGCCCGCTCGGCGGCGCGCGACGTGGGCGACGGGAGCGTCGAGCAGGAGCAGTGGCTGGAGCTGCCGGCGCCGATCGCCGCACGCCACTTCCGCGTGCGGGTGGGCGGCGGAGCCGAGGGCGGCGGCGGTGCGCGGCGCTGGCGCCTCGACTGGAGCTATTTGCCAGGCTCGGGGAACGTGCGCACGGTGCGTGGCGCCTGGATCCTCGCCGGCGCCGCCGGTGGGGGCACGCTGGCTTCCTGCCGGCTGTTCCTCGATCCCGGCGGGCACGTCCCCGCCTGGGTGGTCAACCGCACGCTGTCGCGGGCCCTGCCGTGGATCCTCGACGGCCTGCGCCAGCAGGCCCATCGCTGGCGCTACGACCCGCGGGCGCCCGGCGGCGGCGAGCCTGCAGCGCCCGCGATCGCGCCGCCGGCGCCGGCTCACCAGGTGCGGCGCAGCGGGTGGGCCTCGGTGTTGAGCACCACGGCGTCGAGGTCGAGGGTCGCCTCGGGGGCGAACATCAGGTAGAGGTACTTGAGCGTCTCGGCGAGGAAGAAGCTGGGCATGAGGTCCCCCTGCTTGCCGCTCGTCACGTCGTCGAGGACGGTGTAGCCGTCGGCGGTGCGACAGCGGGCGACGAGGGCGGCGAGGAAGGTGCGGCCCATGTCGAGGTAGCGCGAATCGTGCGTGGTGCGGTAGAGGACGAAGGCCGACTCGACGATCTCCGGGCGCAGCGGGTAGCGGGGGTCGACCGCTCTCATGGTGTGGTAGTCGATCAGCTCGGGCTCGACGCCGGAGAGCTGCCACATGGCGAAGGCCGAGCTCTCCAGACGGCGGGCGCGATCGAGGTCGCCGCCGAGCGCCAGCACCGCCGGCAGGAAGGCGTGCAGGGCGCCGAACTCGCTGGCGGTGCGGGCGCCGCTGTTCATGTCGACCTGGCCGTACCAGAGGCCGGTGGCGGTCTCCTCGGCGAGGTGGCGGTCGAGCGCCTCCCTGCTGGCGCGCCACATCTGCCCGCAGTCGGTGTCGCCGAACAGGCGTTCGCACTTGAGCAGGTACTCGTAGTACGAGTCGATGCCGCCCCCGACGTGACTGGCGGCGCTCGTCCAGGCGCCGCTCTCGACGTCGATCTGCTCGCCCACCAGGCCGAGCGGCGAGCGGCGCGCGTAGAGCGCCACGAGCGCGCGCTTCGCCGTGTCGTAGTAGATCGGCTTGCCGGTGAGGCGCGCCAGGGTGCCGAGCTCGAGCAGCAGCGTGCCCACCTCGGCGGGATTGCTGCGTGGGTCGCGGGTGGCGCCGGTGCGCAGGTTGACGAACCGGTAGGGCATGCCGGTGGGGGAGTCGAAGGCGGGGAGCAGGCGCCTGCCGAGGTCGTCGGCGAGCGCCAGGAATCGCGCGTCGCCGGTGAGCTGGTAGGCGGAGAGCAGCCCGCCGAGAAGGCGGATGGTGACCTCGAAGACCTGCACCGAGGCATCGCGGTCGAAGGAGAGGCGGGAGAGGATGATCTCCTGGGCGCGCACCGCTTCGGCGGTGAGCCCGGCGAGGCGGAGGGTGTCGAGCGCGTCCACCGGCGTCATCAGCAAGGGCTCGCCGTACCAGTCGCGCACCGTGTGCGACAGCGGCCGCAGCTCGTCGTGTCCCCAGGCGTAGGTGGCGTAGCCCAGCCAGGCATGACGGAGCTCCTCGCGCACCCGCGCCGCGGTGGCGGGGTCGGCACCGGGCTGCCCGACGGCCCGGCCGTCGTCTCCCGGTGCCGCGGCCTGCTGGCGGCTGGGCACCGGTGGAGACGTGGGCGGGGCCGCCTCGGTGGGGCGGCCGGCGCAGCCGGCGAGCCAGCCAGCGGCGGCGAGCACGAGGCCCGTGGCGATGCGTCGCCCCGTCATGTCCGACCTCCCGGGGTTGGGCGCGGCTGTCAGAGCCCCGACGGTCACGCCTTTCGCCGCGGCCGCGCCTGCGCCGACCCTATCGCGCAGAGGGTGAGCCGCGATGGGCCCGGAGACGGGGTGACGAGCGGTCGCTGGGGCGGGCCTACAGGCAGTGCCGCCCCTGGCCGCGCACATACGCCTCGAGGCCGCCGCCGGCCTCGATGGCCGCCAATTGATCGAGACGCGGCACCGCCTCGTAGGAGCCGTGCGCGCGCCCGGCAGCGTAGGCCGCCAGCGTGCCCTCCACGCCGGCGAGGAAGGTGGCGGTGGCGCCGGCTCCCACTCCCGGGTGCTGGAGGATGTAGGCGGCGCTCGAGTACATGTGCTGGTCGAGCAGCTCGCCGGGGATGCCCTGGCGCTCCTGCGGGGTGCCGAAGAGGCTCAGGCAGCGCTTGACGGTGATGTCCGGAGCCTCGCTGAGGAAGGTGTCGAGCCACTTCCGGGCCGCCGGCGCCTCGTCGCTCCAGGGGGTGGTCTCGAGCAGTCGCGCCAGCTGCACCACCTTGTCGCGCTCCTCCGGCGTCGAGGGGCCACGCGGGGCGGCGGCAGCCGGACGCGGTGTGGCGCTGACGACGAGCAGCAGAGCGGCGGTGCTGGCGAGCGCGATGCGACGTGGCATGGGACCTCCTGGCGGACGACGAGAGCGGCGGGTGCGGTGCCGCGATCGGGCAAGGTGGTGACCGGCACCATTCCCGGCGGTGGGCAGTGTAGCTCTCCTCCGCAGGAGCCGCGGCGGGCGTCTCAGCCCGGCTGCGCCTCCTGCGGCCGCTCCTTCCTGGCCGGCCCGCCCCCCCTGAAAAACGAGACCAGCAGCTCGGCGACCTCCTTGGGTTTCTCCACCATCGGCCAATGGCCGCAATCGGGGAGGATCGCCGTGCGGGCGTCCGGCATGCGCAGCTCGAGCATCTTCGCGGTCTGCTGATGCACGACCTTGCTCTTGGCCCCGAAGATGCCGAGCGTCCGCTTCTTGAGCTCGGGCAGCAGCAGATCGAGGAGGTTCCGGCGGTCCCCTTCGAGCAGCTTCGACCACACCAGCTGGTGGCAGGGGCGATCGTTGACCAGGGTCTCGGCCCGCCGCCGCTTGCGCGCCGCCGGCATCGTCGGCGGCGTCACCGTGACGTAGGCGAGCAGCTGGTCGTAGGCCTCGGGCTTGGCGATCAGCAGCGGGTTGCGATGGTTCTTGAGCTGGCGGTCGAGGTCGCTGTCGGCGGGGGTGGTGATCCCCAGCGGCTCGATCATCGTCAGCGTCGCCACCTCGGTGGGGAAGGCGTAGGCGTAGCTCGCCGCCACGATCGCCGACACCGAATGACCGACGAGATGGAACGACACCAGCCCGGCCTGGCGGGCGAAGGTGCGGATCTGCTTGGCCAGCGAGGCGGCGTCGTACTGCCCGTCGGGGTCGGGGAAGTTGCTGCCGAAGCCGGGCAGGTCGGGGGCGACGACTTGATAGCCGGCCTGCTCGAGCAGCGGGAAGAGGTCCAGCCAGATTTCCTTGTCGGCGGCGAAGCCGTGCAGCAGCAGCACGGTGGAGGCGCCGGGCTTGGTGCCGCCGAGGTACGAGATCTGCCCCTTGCCGATCGGCACGACGCGCTCCTCGAGCTTGCCGCCGCCGCCGCCCTTGGCCTTCATCTCCTTGAAGAAGCCCCGCCTGAGGAGCACGATGGTGAGGGCGACCACCCCTGCGCCCTCGGTGAGGAATAACGGCCAGTTCAATGCTCCCTCCCTTGCTGCCTGTCAGGGGAACGATGTGCCGGGGGACCGATCTTATCCGGCAATGAGGGCGAGCAAGCGCTCGCCGTAGTCGGCGGCCTTGCGCTCGCCGATGCCACGCACCGCGTAGAGCTGCCCCAGGGTGGTGGGGCGCAGCCGGGCCAGCTCGCGCAGCGTGGAGTCGTGAAAGACGACGTACGGGGGCACGCCGCGTTCGGTGGCGAGCTGTCGGCGCAGGGCGCGCAGGCGCTCGAAGATGGCCGCCTCTGCGTCGCCGAGCGTCGGGATGACAGCGGCGGAGGCCGTCGCGGCCCCGCCACGCCGGCGCTCCCGCCCGCGGGATGCCGGCGGCGCCGGCACCCGCAGCAGCCGGCACTGGCGCCCGCCGCGCAGTAGCTCGCCGCCCTCTTCGGTGAGGCGCAGCACCGGGTAGGGCTCCCCCTCGACGGCGAGCAACTGCTGCTCCACCAGCTGGTCGACGACGCTGCGCAGCTCGGCCACCGACAGCTCGGTGACCAACCCGAAGGTGGAAAGCTGGTCGTGCCCGCGCTGCTCGACGCGCGCGGTACGGCGGCCGCGCAGCACGTCGATGACGTGACCGGCGCCAAACGACTGCCGCACGCGCGCCACGCAGGAGAGCACTTTCTGCGCCAGCACGGTAGCGTCGGGTACCTCCTCGAGCTCGCCGAGGCACCAGTCGCAGGCGCCACAGGCGGCCGCGTCGTAGCGCTCGCCGAAGTGCTCGGCGAGGGCGCGGTGGCGGCAGCTGGCGGCGCTCGCATAGGACTCGATGCGACGCAGGTGGAGCTGGTTGCCGGCGGTGAGGGCGCCATCGCGCTCGAGCCGGCTACGCCAGCGCGCGAGGTCGCCGGGGGAGTAGAGCAGCAGACACTCGGCGATCTCACCGTCGCGCCCGGCGCGGCCGGCTTCCTGCGTGTACTGCTCGAGCGAGCGCGGCGCCCCGGCGTGGACGACGCAGCGCACGTCCGGGCGGTCGATGCCCATGCCGAAGGCCACCGTCGCCACCACCACCTCGACGCGCTCGCCGAGGAAGGCGTCCTGCGCCGCCGCGCGCGCCTCGTCGCCCATGCCGGCGTGGTAGGCGACGGCGCGCAGAGCTTGCGCGGAGAGCTGCCCGGCGAGTGCGTCGACCTCCGCGCGCGAGGTGCAATAGACGATGGCCGCTTCGCCGGGATGGCGCTCCAGAGCCTCGCGCACCTGGCGCGCCGCCTGCTGACGGCGCCGCACCCGGAAGACGAGGTTCGGGCGGTCGAAGCGACCCACCAGCACGGTGGGCTCGCGCAGCCGCAGCTGGCGTACGACGTCGTCGCGCACCCGGGGCGTGGCGGTGGCGGTGTAGGCGTGGAAGGCCACTCCCGGCAAGGCCTCGCGCAGGGCGCCCAGCTGCCGGTACTCGGGGCGGAAGTCGTGTCCCCACTCGCTGATGCAGTGGGCCTCGTCGACCGCCACCGAGCGCAGGCCGGCTCGCCGCAGCAGCGACAGGAAGCCCTCGGCCCCCTCGGCGAAGAGGCGCTCGGGAGCCGCGTAGAGCAGCCGCACCTCGCCGCGCGCGAGTCGCGACTGGATGGCCGCGCGCTCGCCGGCGGCGAGGCTGCTGTTGTAGGCGGCGGCGGCCACCCCCAGGCCGACGAGGTCGTCGACTTGGTCCTTCATCAGCGCGATGAGCGGCGACACCACCAGCGTCAGTCCGCCTCCCACCACCGCTGGCGCCTGGTAGCAGAGCGACTTGCCACCGCCGGTGGGAAGCACCACCAGGCTGTCGCGTCCGGCGAGGGCGAGCCCGATCGCCTCCTCCTGCAACGGCCGCAGGCGGTCGTAGCCCCAGACCTGCCGCAGCGCCGCCTGCAGCCGCGGGTCGGCGGGAGCGGTGTCGATGGCTGCCATCGCCGGCACAGGGTATCCCTCGCCGGGACAGACGGAAACCGGCGACCGATTCGCTCTCGCGAGGTAGGCTGCGGCGCCCGTCGGATGGGCGAGCGGCCATGCGAGACCTCCATCAGGCAACGGCACCGGCAGGCGAGCGGTGCCGGAGGGCCGGGCACCGCGCTCGGTTGCCACCGCGCTCCTGTCGGTGGCACCGGTGACAGCGGTCGCCACCCTGTCGCTGCCTGCCGCCCGCCGTCTCGCTCTCGCCAGGGCAGGGTTGCTGTCGCCTGTCCACAGCGGTCTGCCGGCGAGCGCCGGCCGTGGCGAGGCGGCGGCACGCCGCGCCGCCCAGGCGGTGATCGCGCGCTTCGGCTACCTGCAGCTCGACACCGTCTCGGTGGCGGGGGCGCGCAGCCACACGATCGTCCTGTTGTCGCGCCTCGCCGGCTTTCCGGCGCGGCTGGGCGAGGAGCTGCTGCAGGCGAGCGAGCCGCTCTTCGAGTACTGGGGTCACGAGGCGAGCTGGATCCCGATCGAGCTCTACCCCGCCTTCGGTTTCCGTCGCCAGGAGTACCGGGTCCACCCCTGGTGGGGAGACCTGCTGGGGGAGCACCGCCAGCTCGCCGACGAGCTCCTGCGCCGGATCGCGGCGGAGGGCCCGCTGCGCTCGCTCGACATGGAGGGCAAGGGTGGCAGCGGCTGGTGGCAGCTCAAGACGGCGAAGAAGGTGGCGACGGCGCTGTGGTCGGCGGGAGAGCTGGCGATCCGCGAGCGGCGCGGATTCCAGCGTACCTTCGACCTCGCCGAACGGGTGATCGACGCGCGCTGGCGGCGGCAGCGACTCGACCGGCCCGCGTCGCTGCGCCGCCTGCTGCTCACCGCCCTCGGCGGCCACGGCTGGGCGACCACCGGCACGCTGGCCGCCACCTGGCGCTTGCGCAATCGGCGCGAGGAGCTCGCCGCCGCCCTCGCCGACCTGGTGGCGGCGGGAGAGATCGTCGCCTGCACACTGGTGACCGAGGGGCGCTCGCCACGGCGTGCCGTGCGCGGCTGGTGCCGGCCCGCCGACCTCGAGCTGGCGGCGCGGCTCGAGCGCGCGCGGCCCCGCGCGGACCGGCCCGTCCTGCTCTCCCCGTTCGACCCCCTGCTCTGGGACCGCGGCCGCGTGCAGCTGCTCTTCGGCTTCGCCCAGGCGCTCGAGATCTTCAAGCCGGCGCCGCAGCGGGTGTTCGGCTACTACTGCCTGCCGGTGCTGGCCGGCGAGCGGCTGGTGGGCCGGGTCGACCTCAAGGCACGTCCGGCCGCGGGCATCCTCCAGGTGGTGGCGGCCCACCACGAGCGCGACGACGAGGCGACGCGCATGACGGTGTGCGCAGCAGTGACTCGTTACGCGGCGGCGGTGGGGTTGCGGCTCGCTTGAGGTCACCGCCCAACCGGCGCGGTGCGCGCCGAAGGGCGGCGCCTCTGGCCGCGCCGTTCGGCGCGCCGGTCGCGGGCGAGTGGTGTGGCGGCGGCCTCGGGATGGTGGGTGGGCCGCGCTCAGATCTCCCAGAACTCGCCGCTCAGGCCCAGCCCGGCGAAGATCGCCCGCACCTCGTCGCCCATCGGCCGCCGTGCCTCGGGAGTGAGGCGGCTCGCGTACCAGGCGCGTGCGAGCTCCCACAGCTGGGCGAGGGTGACGCTCGGACGCCGCGGCAGCCCGCGCCCCGCGCACCAGCGATCGACGTGCTCTTCCGACCGGAAGAGGAGCATGGTGCTTCAGGTATAGACGAGGTCGTCCCACCAATGACGCGCCGGCACCGCGAAGTGGGCGCGCAAGGTGTCGGTGACCGCCGCCTCGGTCGGCCCCGCCGCCGCCTCGGCCGTCACCGCACCCGCGGTGACGCGCAGCCGCAGAGGCTCGCCGCAGCAGGCGCAGCTGGCCTCGACGAGGGCGTCGGCATGCAGCGCGGCGGCGACGCCGAGCGAATCCCACACGCAGTTGGCGAAGTAACGCCGACCGCCGGCGGTGACCAGAAAGGGCGTCGGCACCGCCGAGAACGGCGGCGCCATGACGACCTCGCCGCTCTCGGCGGCGAGGAAGAGCAGGCGGCGGCCGCGCAGTCGCGCGAAGGCGTCGCGCACCACGGCCGGAGTCAGCGCTAGGTCGCTGGCCACCGCGGCGATGCGTGGCGGCACGCCGCGCTCGGCGGTGAGGGCATAGACGTGGGCGCGGATCCGGTCGTCGAGCTCCATCGGGACTCCCTGGTGCCGGCAGGTCGACGCCGCCCGGGGCGCCTGGCACGCCGCCACACTCTAACGACGCGGCGCCATGGCCGGCTACCATGGGCGCCTTCATGCGTCGCGCTCTCCCCTTCGCGCTGCTGTTGGCGGGCGCTTTCACCATGCCGTCGGGGCTTGCCGCCGCCTTCCGCGAGCAGGCGCGGCTGGAGGCCAGCTACCGCCAGGCGCTCGCCGCCTGGTCGCTCGGCGACGACGCCGGCGCGCTGGCGCAGCTGCTGGCGCTCGACCAGGGGGCGGCCGCCGGCAGCCGTCAGGCGACGCTGCTCGCGCGCGCGAAGCTCGCCGTGGGCCGCGCCGTGAGCCACCACGACCCGACCGCGTTGCTCGCCGCTGCCACCCTCGAGCAGCGGGCCTACGACGACTACGCCCGGCGGCGCCCACAGCTCGCCGCAGAGGCCCGGCACACGGTGACGGTGCTCGTCGAGACCCACGTCAGCGCGCGGCGACTGCGGCGCGCGAGCGGTGCCGATGCCGGCGCCGGGGTCGAGGTCGACGCGGCGCTGCTGGCCGCCCTCGGCGGCGACCTCGAGGCTCGTGCCCAGCAGACGGCGGCCGCCGACATCTACGGCCGCGCCCTGGCGCTGGCGCCGCGACAGCCTGCCGCGCTGCTCGGGCTCGCCGCCATCCACGAACAGCGCGGTGAGTACGGCGCCGCTGCCGACCTGCTGACGGTGCTGGCCGCCGCCAACCCGCGAGGCGCGACGCCTGGCGCACGCGAGGCGAGGCTGCGGCTGGCGATCAACCAGCTGCGGCTCGGCCGTGTCGCGGCGGGGGAGGACGCCCTGCAGGATCTCGCCTTCGAGGGCGTCGACTGGGTGCGCTCGCTGGCCGCCCAGGAGCTGGCGCGGCTGCTCGGCGCGCGCGGCGACTACGCCGCCGCCGGCAAGGTGCTCGCCGCCGCGGCCGCCGTTCTGCCCTGCGATCCGTCCCTGCCGGTGCAGGCAGCGCTGACGGCGGAGCGGGCCGGGTCGCCCTCGCCGCTCGACATCTCGGTGCTCGACCTCGCGACGGTGGGCGCGTGCGGCGAGGCGGCGGAGTCGGCGCGGGGGCGCTACACCCACGCGCCCAGCAGCGAGATGGGTCCCCTGCGGGCGAGCCTCGATGCTGCCGAGCCGGAGTGGCGGCGGGCGCTCGCGGCGGCGCTGGGCGTCTCCTCCCGGTCGCGGGTGGGGGAATGAGGCGGCCGCCGATGCGCCGGCGCGCCGGCGCGCTGGCCGCTGCCTGCCTGCTCGCTGCCGTCGTCGCCGGGGCCGCCGAGACGCCCAGCCACTACGCCGGGCTCCCTCTCACCGACGCCCTGGCACTGCTGCAGGAGCAGGGCCTGCGCATCATCTACAGCAGCGATCTGGTGCACCCCGACATGCGGGTGACCAGCGAGCCGACCGCCAGCTGGTTGCACGACGTCCTCGAGCAGCTGCTCGCCCCGCACGGCCTGACGGCGCGGGTCGGCCCCGGCGGCAGCCTGCTGGTGGTGCGCGCCGGCCCGGCGCCGGTGAGCGTGCGCCTCACCAGCCCGCAGGCGGGGGAGGTCACGGCGGGGCAGGTCGAGGTGGTGGCCGAGGTGACCAGCAGCGAGCCCATCTCGTTCGTCGACGTCTTCGTCAACGGCTGGCCGACGGCGCGCGTGCGCCAGGCCCCCTGGCGGGCGCAGGTCATGGTGCCCGACCAGGCCGGCGCCTGTCGCTTCACCGTCGTCGCCCGCACCCGCTCCGGTGGCCGTGGCAGCGACAGCGTGGTGACCCAGCGAATGGTGCTCGAGGACCGCGTCGAGGTGGCGCTGCGGCAGGTCTACGTGAGCGTGGCCCGCCGGCGCGGCGAGCCGCCGCTCCAACAGGGCGACTTCCACCTCTTCGACCAGGGGGTCGAACAACCCCTCGCCACCTTCGCGCGCGGCGACGTGCCGATCTCGGCGCTGTTGCTGATCGACGCCAGCGAGAGCATGCGCGGTGGCGAGCTCACCGCCGCCTTCGACGCGGCGCGGCAATTCCTGCGGCGGCTGTCGCCGGAGGACGAGGCGGCGGTGATGGTGTTCGCCGATCGCGTGCTGGCGCTCACCCCCTTCGGCGTGCCGGAACCGGGGTTGCTCGACGGCATCGAGGGGACCACGGCGGGCGGCGGCACCGCCCTCGACGACCATCTCTACGCCGCGCTGCGCCTGCTCGACGAGCGCCCGGGACGGCGGGTGGTGGTGCTGCTCTCCGACGGCGCCGACGTCACCAGCACCCTCACCACGGCCGACGTGCGCTGGAAGGTGCAGCGCAGCGATGCAGCCATCTTCTGGCTGCGGCTGCTGCCACGCGGCGGCAGCTCGCCGAGCTTCTCGTCGTCCTGGCGCGACGCAGCGGGCAACGACCGCGAGCTGGCAGGGCTCGAGCGCGCGGTGGCGGAGAGCGGCGGCCGGGTCGAGCCGCTGCGCCCGGGCGTCGACCTCGCCGCCGCCTTCGCCGCCGTCGTGGGCGAGCTGCGGGAGCAGTACGTGCTCGGCTACTATCCCCGTGATCTGCGGCGCGATGGCAGCTGGCGCTCCCTCGAGGTGCGCGCCGGCGGGGGGGTGCGGCTGCGCTACCGGCCGGGCTGGGTGGACCGTTGACAGGGGACTCGGTGGTGCCGGTGCAGCGAAGGATTTCCCCCGCGCCGCCGCTCTAACCGCAACAGGATGAAGAGCGAGGGCTTCGACTCACACCAGGGCGACCGCGACCTCGTCCACCGCATGCTGGCGGGGGACGAGGATGCCTTTCGCCGCTTCTTCGACCTCCATTTTCCGGGGCTCTACCGCTTTGCCCTGGCGCGTCTCGGACACGACGCCGACGCCGCCGAGGAGGTGGCGCAGGCGGCGCTGTGCAAGGTGGTTCGAAAGCTCCATACCTACCGCGGCGAGGCCTCGCTGTTCACCTGGGTGTGCACGTTCTGCCGCTGGGAGATCAGCGCCTGGCACGCGCAGCGCGGCCGCCGCGGGGTGGCGGTGGAGCTGGTCGAGGAGTCGGCCGAGGTGCGGGCGGCCCTCGAGTCGCTGTCGGCGCTGGGCGGCGACGGCCCACGCGAGCGGGTGCTGCGGCGCGAGGTCGGAGCCCTGGTGCGGCTGGCGCTCGATCGCCTGCCGTCGCGGTACGGCGACGCCCTCGAATGGAAGTACGTGGAGGGGCTGTCGGTGAAGGAGATCGCGGTGCGGCTGGGGGTCGGCCCCAAGGCCGCCGAGTCGTTGCTCACCCGGGCACGACAGGCGTTCCGCGACGCCTTCGCCACCCTCTCGCCGAGCCTCGAAGGCCTCGAAGGAGCCACCTCATGAGCGATCGCCACGAACCGACGCCCTTGGCGGCGGCCGCCGAGGCCGACCCGGTGGGTCGGCTCGTGCGCCTCGCCGGGGCACGGCCACCGGTACCCGCGGAGCGGACGGTGCGGGTCGAGGCGCGGGTGCGCGACGCCTGGCAGGCGGGAGTCGAGTCGCGTCGTCGCGGCCGCTGGCTGGGCTGGAGCGCCGGTCTCGCCGCCGCTGCAGTGCTGGCGGTGCTGATCGGGGTCGGCTGGCGTTACGCCATGCGGCCGGCGGCGCCACCGATGGTGGTGGCGGTGGTCGAGAGGGTGGCCGGCACGCTGGGCAGCGGTGTGCAAGACCCGGAGCCGCTGGCGGCGGGTAGCCGGGTGCTGCTCGGCGCCGTGCTGGCGACCGCTGACGAGGGGCGTGCCGCGCTGCGGCTGCCGATCGCCGGCGGCGGTGGCCGCGGCCCCTCGCTGCGGCTCGACGTCGACACGCGGCTGCGCTTCGTCGCCCCGTACCGCCTGAGGCTCGAGCGCGGCGCGATCTACGTCGATTCGCAGGGTGGTCCGCGAGTGGTGGTGGAGACCCCCTGGGGCGAGGTGGAGGAGCGCGGTACGCAGTTCGAGGTGCGGGTCGGTGGCGGCGGCGTGCGCGTGCGGGTGCGCGAGGGCGCCATCGAGCTCGCCGCGCCGGCGGTCACCGGCGAGGGGGCGCGTGCCTGGCAGGCGGTGGCGGGGGCAGAGCTGACGCTCGCCACCGACGGCCGGCTGTCGCGAGCCACCATCCCCTCCCACGGCGCGGCCTGGAGCTGGGTCCAGGAGATCGCCCCCTCGTTCCAGCTCGAGGGGAGCACCCTCGGCGAGTTTCTCGCCTGGGTGGAGCGCGAGTCGGGGCTGCGGGTGGCGTGGGCCGATCCGATGCGGGCCGAAAGCGGCGGCCGCGCCGTGATGCACGGCTCGATCGAGGGCATGCCCCCCGAGCAGGCCCTGGCTGCCGTGCTGCCGACCTGCGGCCTCGCCGACCGGCGCGATGGCGAGTCGGTGGTGGTGTTCGCCAGCTCGCGGTGACGTCTCGACTCTCTTTTCCTTGATCGTCCAGGAGATGTGCTGATGGTCCGAGCCTCCCGCTCTCTGCTGCCGCTCGCGCTGTCGCTGGGTTGCCTGTCGCTGGCCGCGCCACTGCTGGCGCAGCGCGGCGGTAGCGAGGGCGACATCCAACAGGCGATGCCCACCATCGTCGGCACTGCCTCGGCACCGCCGCCGCCCCCACCGCCGGTGCCGGTCGACGTGCTGGCGGTGCCTTTCCCGATCTCCGGTGCCATCGACGACCAGCTGGCCATGCTGGTGGAGGTGGGAGGCAAGGCGTTGCTCGTCAACAACACCGGCGCCGACCTCGCGGGAGAGATCGAGGCGGTGGCGGTCGACGCCGCCGGCAAGGAGGTCGACCAGTTCAGCCAGCCCTTCGCGCTCGATGCCACCGACGAGGCGCTCCAGCACGGCGGGCTCAAGCTCTACGCCGTGATGCGCATGCCGCCCGGCGACTACAAGCTCAAGGTGAACGTGCGCAACAGCGCCACCCACGCCCGCGGCACGCGCGAGGTCTCGGTGCACGCCCCCGACTTCGGCCGGCACGAGGCGGCGCTGTCGCCGCCGCTGTTCGCCGACAGCCCCAACCACTGGCGGGTGTTCCGCCAGAGCGACTCGCCGCACGAGGCGCTCCCCTTCCCCTTCGTCGACGCCCAGGGCGGCGGCTTCCTGCCGGCCGCCTCGCCGACCGTGCCGCCGGCCGGTGGCGAGGTGGTGGTCTACGCTTACGGCGCGCTGACCGACGCCCAGAAGGTGGAGGCGCGGCTGGTCGATGGCGGCAAGGCCGCGCCCGCCCACGTGACGGTGATCGACAGCGCCCAGGGCCGCTTCGTCATCCAGCGGCGCCTGCTGCTGCGGCTCGAGGGACCCCTGCCGGTGGGCTCGCATCGGCTCGAGGTGACGCTCGCCGACTCGGCCGGCGGCCACAGCACCGACACCGCGCTGGCGGTGCTCGCCGACGCGGCCCCGCCAGCCGCCGTCGCCCAGGTAACGGCGGCGTCGAGCGAGCCCGAGCAGCCCGTGGAGGAGGAGCCGGCGCTGCCCGCCGGGTGGACGACCGACCTGCTCGTGGCGCGCTTCCACGACGTGCTCTCGCGAGCCTCGGGGGGCGACCTCGAGGGTGCCGCCGGCGACCTCGCCTCCCTCGAGCTGGCGGCGACGCCGAAGCGGTCGCAGGGGCAGGTGAAGGGGCTGCGCCAGGCGGAGATGCATGGCCTCGAGGGCGCCATGAGCTCCCCACAAGGCCTGCTGCCGGTGATCTACCTCTACGTCCGCGAAGATGCCGAGCTGCTGCGCCGCAACGAGGCCTGGCTGGCGGCGCAGAACCGTGTCTTCACCGGCGAGCTGGTGGCGCGCTGGGTGAAGGCCAACGGCGGCGACGCCACCAGCAAGCACCTCGCCGCCCAGCTTCTCGCCGGCGTCGGCAGCTCCTCCCTGGCGCTCGAGTATGAGCCCAACAACGAGCTCGCGCTGCTGCGCCTGGCCATCAGCGACGAGAAGGGAGGCCTGCTGGTCGATGCCACGGGGCTGCTGCGCAAGCTCGTCGCCGCCCACCCCGACAGCGCCCACGGCCGACTGCGCCTGGGCATGGTCCTGCACCGCCAGGGGCAGGACGCCGAGGCGGTGCGCCTGCTCACGGCGGTGATGAACGAGGCGACGGCGCCGCGCTGGGTGGCGGCGCTAGCCTGCCAGCAGCTGGCGGCGATGGCGCACGACGAGGGGGCGCGCGATCGCGCCGAGGCAATGCTACGCGGCGGCATCGAGACCATCGGTGCGCAGTCGCTCTACGTGCAGCTCGCCTACTACCTCGACGAACGCCAGCGTTCCGACGAGGCGGTGGCGGTGCTCAACGGCATGCCGACGCTCTCCGGCCCCAGCGAGAGCTCCGCTCGCCACCTGTACAACGCGCCGCCGGAGGCCGAGCTGGCGCTGGCGCGGCAGCAGGTCGAGGCCCGGGTCGCTGGTGAGTGGCCGCAGCTGCGCGCCGCCCTCCGCATCGCCGCCGTGCCGCAGCAGGGGTCGCGATGAGCGCCGCGGGAGCCCATACGGCGCGGGCAGCCCTCTGCGGGCTCGCCCTCCTCGCCGCCGGTGCCGCCCTCGTCGTCGCCGCTCCCGCCGGCTCGGCCGGCCGCTCGAGTGCCGCGCCGGCATCCCATGGCATGGACCTCAGGGTGGTCTCGCCGCCGGGTGGCACGCCGGTCTTCGGCGAGGTCGACCTGGCGGTGCGGGTGAAGAGCGCGGTGCCGCTCGCCTGGGTCGACTACTACGTCGACGGCCAGCGCGCCGGGCGGGTGTCGAGCCCGCCGTGGACGCTGCACTTCGACCTCGGCCAGTCCAACGTTGGCCACCTCGTGCGCGCCGTCGCCCAGGACGTGCTCGGCGGCAAGGGCGAGGCGCTGGTGCGCACCGGCAGCATTCCCTCGGACATGTCCTTCGACGTGCGCCTGCAGCAGCTCTTCGTCAGCGTCACCAGCGGCGGCAACGCCGTGCAGGGGTTGGCCCAGGGGGACTTCGAGGTCCTCGACGACGACGGTGACAGCGAGACGATCACCACCTTCGGCGGCGGCGACCTGCCGATCAGCGCGGTGCTGCTGCTCGACTCCTCGGAGAGCATGAAGGGGGAGCCGCTCAAGGCGGCGCTCGCCGGCGTGCGCGCCTTCGTCGACCGCACCCGCGCCGACGACGAGACGATGGTCGCCTTCTTCTCCGACCGACTGCTCTCGGCGACCACCTTCAGCAAGGACGACGCGGCGCTGCAGCGCGCCCTCGGCGAAGTGCAGGCGTCCGGCGGCACCGCCGTCAACGACCACCTCTACTACGCGCTCAACCGGTTGCAGCCGCGGCTCGGGCGGCGCGTGGTGGTGCTGCTCTCCGATGGCCTCGACGTCAGCAGCTTCCTCGACATGGAGCAGGTGCTGGCGCGGGCGCGCCGCAGCCAGGCGATGATCTACTGGCTGCGGCTCGACGACTCCGCCACCGCCACCGGCGCCCCGCAGTACGTCTCGATCTGGCGCGGCGCCAGCGACAACCAGCGCCAGTACACGCTGCTCGAGCAGGCGGTCACCGAGAGCGGTGGCCGCATCCTCAAGATCCGCGAGCTCGCGGATATCGACGGCGCGTTCCGCCAGGTGATCGACGAGCTGCGGCAGCAGTACGTGCTGGGCTTCCAGCCGCGCGAGGCGCGCGGCGACGGGCGCTGGCACCAGCTGCGCGTCAAGGTGCGCGGCGGCGAGTTCGCGGTGCGCACGCGCGCCGGCTTCATCGACTGACGCGGCACGGACCGGCTCGTCGTCAGTCGCCGGCGGCGGCCCCGCCCTCGTCGAGGGCGTCCTCGCCGTCGCCGACCTCGAAGGCATCCTCCTCGTCGCCGTCGGCGAGCAGCTCCATCTGCACGTACCCCTCGTCGCCGAGCTCGAGCACCCGCGAGGAGACCGCGCCCGGCAGCTCCTCGACCTCGCGCAGCTTGCGCTCCATGGCGCGGGTGCGGACGCCGGTCTCGGTGAGAGTGCGCGAAGCGGTGCCGAGCTGTCGCCGCACCTTGTCGAGCACCTCGCCGAACTTTCCGAACTCGGTCTTGACGGCACCCAGCACCGTCCACACCTCGCTCGCCCGCTGCTCGATGGCAAGGGTGCGGAAGCCCATGCGCAGGCTCGAGAGCAGCGCCGCCAGCGTGGTGGGGCCGGCGACGACGACGCGGTGGGCGTCCTGGAGCTGCTCGACGAGGCCGGGCTGCCGCAGCACCTCGGCGTAGAGCCCCTCGGTGGGGAGGAAGAGCACGGCGAAGTCAGTGGTGCCGGGGGGCGCCACGTACTTGTCGGCGATGGTGCGGGCGCAGGCGCGCACGGTGCGCACGAGCTCGGCCACCGCCGACTGCACGGCGTCGGGATCGGCGCCGTCGGCGGCCTGCAGGAGCCGCAGGTAGGACTCCTGGGGGAACTTCGAGTCGATGGGCAGCCACACCGGCGGCAGGTGGGTGGCGCGACCGGGCAGCCGCACCGCGTACTCCACCCGCTCCTCGGAGTCCCCCTTGACGCGCACGTTGCGCGCGAACTGGTCGGGGGTGAGGACCTGCTCGAGGATCGCGCCCAGCTGCACCTCGGCCCAGGTGCCGCGGGCCTTGACGTTGGTGAGCACGCGGCGCAGGTCGCCCACCCCGGCGGCCAGCGCCTGCATCTCGCCGAGGCCGCGGTGCACGGCTTCCAGCCTGCCGCTGACGAGCTGGAACGACTCGCCCAGCCGCTTCTCGAGCGTGCCGTGGAGCTGCTCGTCGACGGTCTTGCGCACCTCCTCCAGCTTCGCCTCGTTGCGCTCGAGCAGCTGCGCCAGCCGCGCGTCGACGGTGTCGCGGATGGCGTCGAGGCGCCCCTGCACGGTTTCGCCGGCGGCTCGCAGCTGCACGTCGAGCGCGGCGCGCACGCCCTCCAGTGCCGCCTGGGTGGCGAGGGTCAGCGCCTCCACCTGCCGCGTGTTGTCCTGCAGCACGCCGCGTTGCAGGGTCGCCATCTCGGCCATCGTGCGCAGCTGCGCGTCGGCGCTGCGCTCGAGCTTCTGGGCCACCTCCTCGCGCAGCGCCCGCGCCGCCTGGGCGGCCTCCTCGCGGCCGGCGCGCAGCTCGGCGTGCAGACCGAGCTCGAGGCGACGGGTCTGCTCCCCGCCCTCGCCGCTGCCGCGCCGCTGCAGCCGCAGCACCAGCAGCAGCGTGGCCAGCGTGAGCAGTGCCAGCGCGCCGAGCGGCAGCCAGTTGGTCATCGTCGACTCGATTGTAGCGGTCGGGCCTCGCTGCCGCCGCAGTAGCGCCGATCACCGCGCCGGGTTCGCTGCCAGCGCTAGAATGAGCTCGCGGCGCGCCGCCACTCCGACCATGTCATCCCAGGGCATCCGCCACCTCCGGGCGACCGAGCTCAAGCTGCTGCAGGAGCGCACCAAGCTGCAGCGCCGCGTCGAGGAGTCGCTGTCGGGCAGCGGCTGGGCGCCGGAGGCGATGCAGGAGCTCGACCACCGGCAGAAGCAGCTCGAGGCCGAGCTCGCCACCGTGCGTGCCGCGCTGCGACGGCTCGAGCGCGAAGAGCCCACCGCGGGCTGAGGCTTACCCGGCGCCGTCGAGCACCATCCAGGCGGCGGCGCCGCCGGCGGCGAGCGCCGAGGCGAGCAGCCGTCGCGTCGGCGGCAGCGACGAGCCGTCGTGCGGCACCACGGCGAGCTCGGCGTCGGGCTCGGCGAAGCCGGCGGTGGGCCAGGCAGGGGCGCCGGCCGCCGCCAGCACGGCGGCGGCGAGGTGCCCGCCGCCGTACTCCCCGGTGACGCCCTTGGGCGCCAGCAGCGGTGGCATGGCGCCGCCGAACAGCCGCCGCAGCACCGACGCCTCGAGGCGGTCGCCGTGAACCGCCCCCGACGCTCCGGAGACCACTCGGTCGATGCTCGCCGGGGAGATGCCCTGACGAGCCAGCTCGGCGCCGAGGCGTGCGCCCAGGCGCTCGCCGCCGCGCCCCCAGCCGTGCGCAGAGGCGGTGGGGTCGAAGGCTCGGGCGCCCGCGGCCAAGCGGGCCAGCACACGCGCGCCGCGCCGCTCCGCGTCGTCGGCGCGCTCGAGGACCACCACCACGGCGCCCTCGGCGGCGGTCATGCCGCTGCGCCGGCGGTCGAAGGGGCGGGCCACCTCGCCGGCCGGGGAGGGGGTCGCCAGGGCGCGGAAGCGGCCGAGCAGGGAGTGCACGAGCGGGTTGATCTCCTCGCAGCAGCCGGCGAGGGCGAGCCGGCAGCGACCCAGGCGCACCTCGCGGGCGGCGAACAGCAGCGCCTGCAGGGGTCCGGCTTCGCGCTGGGTCACAGCGGTGTTGGTACCGCGGGCGTCGGCGGCGAGCGCCACCTGCGCTGCCGGTGCATTGGCGACGCTCTCCGAGAACAGCGACGGCGAGGCGGCCTCGGGCCCCTGTAACACGATCTCGCGTACCAGGGCCTCGGCGAAGCGGGCGGTGCCGAAGGCGGTGGCGAGCGCGACCGCCGTCGGCGTCCTGGCGAGCGCGCCACGGTCGAGCGCGGCGTCGGCGATCGCCATTTCCGCCGCCGCCACCGCGTAGCGCGACGGCCAGCTCAGGCGGCGTGCGCGCGCCGGCGGCAGCCAGCGCGAGAGGTCGATGCCCTGCGCCAGCGCCGCCTCGCGTGCCGTACCGCGCGCATGCAGCCCGCCGCCGGTGTCGACCGGGCAGCGGCGGGCCCGCCCCTCGCCGAGCGCGGCCGCCAGCACCTCCCTGCCGGCGCCGGCGGCGTGCACGACGCCCATACCGGTGACCACGACGGCGGTCACGCCTCCTCCTCCCAGCGCGCAAACAGCAGCGCGGCGTTGCTGCCGCCGAAGGCGAGGTTGATCGACAGGCCGATGGCGAGGGCGGGGTCGCAGAGCGGCTCCCCGAGCACCACCCGTGCCGGCGCCGCCGGATCGACGCTGCCGCCGGGGGGCGTCGGGTGGACGCAGCCGCGGCAGAGGCAGAGCACGGTGGCCACCGCCTCGAGGGCGCCGGCGGCGCCGAGCAGGTGGCCGACGCTGCCCTTCGGCGCGGTGACCGGCAGTGCCGCCGCGCTCGGGCCCAGCGCGGCGAGGAGCGCCTGCCACTCGGCGGCGTCATTGAGCGGAGTCCCGGTGCCGTGGGCGTTGACGAAGTCGACGGCCTCGGGAGCGATGCCGGCCTCGCAAAGGGCGCGCTGGATGGCGCCCACGGCGCCGCGGCCGTCCGGGGCGGGCGCCGTCATGTGGTGGGCGTCGCAGCTGCTGCCCCCGGCGAGCAGCTCGGCGAGCGGCCGGGCGCCTCGCGCCCGCGCGTGGGCGAGCGTCTCGAGCACCAGCACCGCCGCCCCCTCGCCCAGCGACATGCCGGCGCGGTCGGAGCGGAACGGGCGGCAGGGCTCGGCATCGACGGCGCGCAGCGAGTTGAAGCCGGCGTAGGTGAGCTGGCACAGCGAGTCGGAGCCGCCGGCGAGCGCCACGTCCACCTCGCCTTCGCGCAGCGAGTCGGCGGCGGCGAGGATGGAGAGCGAGCCCGAGGTGCAGGCGGAGGAGAGCGTCTCGACCGGCCCCTCGACGCCCGCCCAGCGAGCCACTGCGTCGCCCGGGCCGTTGTACTGCTGTGAGGTGACCCAGGAGAGGTGAGGTCGGCCGGGGTCGCGGCCGATGAGGCGCGCGTAGTAACGCTCTGACTCCCACATGCCGCCGGTGCTGCTGCCGAAGAAGACGCCGGCGCCGCGGGTGCCGGCGCCCGGCTCGAGCCCGGCCTGGGCCAGCGCCTCGGCGGCCGCGGCGAGCGCGAAGCGGTCGGCGAGCGAGAGGCCGTCACGCGAGGCGAGCGGCGCCTCGCCGTCGCCGAGCTCCCCCGGCACCTCGGCGGCGAGGTGGGTGCGGTAGAGCGCCGCGTCGAAGCGGCGAAAGGGTCGGATGGCGGTGCCCGCCCCGAGCAGGCCGCGCCACAGCGTCTCGACGCCGGCGCCCCAGCCGCAGACGGAGCCGAGCCCACTCACCACCACGCGGCGCTCCGGCGGCGCCGGGGTCGTGGCGTGATGCCGGCTCACGCGCGGCTCCGCGCCAGCTCGCGCAGGGCCTGACGGTCGAGCTTGCCGCGCTCGGTGTAGGGCAGTCGCTCGACCAGCCGCACCTCGCGCGGCTGCATGCCGCTGGGCAGCGACGAGAGGTCGACCACCCGTCCGCGGGCGACGAGGAAGGCGACGATGCGGTCGCCGCGCACCGGATCGTCGACCCCCACCACAGCCAGCTCCTCGACGCCCGTCGCGCCGCGCAGCGCCTCCTCGAGCGCCGCGGCGGGGATCTTGCGGCCGCCGACGTTGCAGACGTCGGCGGAGCGTCCGGTGAGCCGCAGCCGTCCGGAGGCGTCGAAGGTGCCGGTGTCGCCGGGGGTCACCACGCGTACGCGCAGCTCGCTGTCGCGTCC
Source organism: Thermoanaerobaculia bacterium (assembly GCA_963837455.1). Taxonomy (GTDB): domain Bacteria; phylum Acidobacteriota; class Thermoanaerobaculia; order Multivoradales; family JAIOJS01; genus DASYQD01. The sequence continues at coordinate 24,850 of CAWINM010000007.1, forward strand.
GAGGTGACCGCCGAAGTTGGCCTCCGAGGTGACCGTGACGATGCCCCCCGCGAAGAGGTCGACGCTGACGCCGGGCAGGGGGCGGCCCACCGAGCCCTCGGCCCCCGGCTCCTCCGGCGCGGTCTCGAAGCTGATGCCCCCGGTCTCGGTCGAGCCGTAGAACTGGTGCACGTGGCGGCCGCTGCGGCCGTGGAAGCGGCGCGCCGTCTCCACCGGCAGCGGCGCGCCGGCGCAGATCACCGTGCGGAGCGCCAACCCGGGCGGCCACTCGGCCTCGGCGAGGCCGCGCACCAGCGGCGGCACGGTGGGGAAGAAGGTTGCCTCCCCCTCGGCGAGGGCGGCGAGCAGCGGCGAGGGGTAGAAGCTGCCCTCGAGGACGAGGGGGGTGCCGGCCACCGCCAGCGACAGCACCCCGTTGTCGAAGCCATAGGAGTGCGAGAGCGGGATCGCCACCAGCACGCGGTCGCGAGGGCGGATCGCCATCCCCTCGACGATGTGGTCGATGCCGGCGAGCAGCGCCTCCTCGGACAGGCAGACCCCGACCGGCTCGCCGGTGCTGCCGGAGGTGAGCTTGACGAGGCCGGTGCCGGCGGGCGCGGCCACCGGCTCCACGTCAGCGAGGCGCGCCAGCCGCACGCCGTCTGCCAGCGGCTCGTCGGCCGTGGTATCGGGGGTGGTCTCGCGGTGGAGGAGGACGGTGATGCCGAGGCGCCGGCACACCTCGCGCCGCGCCGGTAGTGGCAGAGCGCCATCCATCGCCACCACCGCCACGCCGAGCCCGCGGAGGGCGAGGAAGAGGGCCGGGAAGGCGGCGCAGTTGCCGGTGGCGAGGGCCACCGGCGCCGGCGGCAGGGGAGCGAGCGCCCGGCGCCAGGCGGCCACGCGCTCGGCGAGGTCGCCGAAGCTCAAGCGCAGCCCCTCCCCGCGCGACCACAGGGCGGGCTCGTGCCGGCGGTCGCGCGCCAGGCGCTCGAAGGCTTGCAGGATGGCACTCATGAGGGGCCCCGAAGGGCTGGGGAATTCTCGCGGGCGAGGTGAGGAATGGCAAGTCGCGGCGCGCTCGCGCCGCGGCGGCCGTGTACACTCGCGCCGCATGCGCGACGCAGCGCCCGCGGGAGCGCCTGCCGCGGCGGCGCCGGCGGCCTCCGACTACGACGTGGTGGTGATCGGTGGCGCCCTCGCCGGCGCCTCCGCGGCGCTGTTGCTGCGACGGATGGTCCCCGGCTGCCGGGTGCTGGTGGTCGAACGCCAGCCGTCCCACGGCAGGAAGGTCGGAGAGGCGACCGTCGAGCTCTCGGGGATGTTCCTCACCCGCGTGCTGGGCCTCTATGACCACCTCGTGCGCACGCATCTGCCCAAGCACGGGCTCCGCTTCTGGTTCAGCGACGGCCCCGACCGCAGCGTCACCGAGCTCAGCGACATCGGTGCGCGCAAGGTCTCCGGCTACCCGTCCTTCCAGCTCGACCGCAGCAAGCTCGACGAGCACGTGCTGGCGGCGGCGGTGGCGGCGGGGGTGGAGCTGGCGCGGCCGGCGAAGGTCACCGCCGTCGAGCTCACCTTTCCGCGCTGTCGCCTGCGACTCGAGTCCGCCTGCGGGGAGCGCGAGGTCACCAGCCGCTGGGTCGTCGACGCCTCCGGCCGGCAGACTTTCCTCGCCCGCCGACTGCACCTGCTCGAGCGCGTCGACAGGCACCCCACGGCGGCGGCGTGGGCGCGCTTCCGCGGCGTCGCCGACCTCGACGGGCCGGCGGTGCTCGGCGACGACCCGCGCCACGCGCGCCTGCCCTTCGTCTCGGCGTCACGCCGCCTCGCCACCAACCACTTCTGCGGCTACGGCTACTGGTGCTGGGCCATCCCCCTCGGAGGCGGCGAGACCAGCGTCGGCGTGGTCTACGACAAGCGTCTCTTCGACTGGCCCACGGCGGGGAGGCTCAGGGAGCAGTTTCGCCACTTCGTCACCCGCGAGGTGGCCGGCCTGCGCGAGCTGCTCGCCCCCGCCACCATGGACGAGGACGACTTCCTCGCCTACGCGCACCTGCCCTATCGGTCGCGGCAGTACGCCGGGCCGGGGTGGGCTTTGGTGGGCGACGCGGGGGCCTTCCTCGACCCCTACTACAGCCCCGGCCTCGACCACCTCGCGATGTCGGTGTGGGCGACGGTGCGGCTGCTCGGCCGCGACCTCGGCGGCGAGCTCGATGCCGCGGGCCTCGACACGGCCCTGGAGCGGCACAACGGGGAGTTTCAGCGCTCCTACGACCGCTGGCTCGAGGCCCTCTACGTCGACAGGTACGAGCTGCTGGGCGATGCCGAGCTGACGGTGGCGAGCTTCCTCTGGGACACCGGCATGTACTACCTGGGCATCGTGCAGCCGCGCTTCGACGACCTCGATCAGCTCGCCTCACCGGCCTTCGGCGAGGACATCTGGCAGGCGCGGCTCGCCGCGCGGGTGATGATCGCCTTCAAGCGGCGCCTGGTGAGGCTCGCCCGCTACCGGCGCGCGCTCGGCACCTACGGCCGGCGCAACCTCGGCTGGCGTCTCTACCCTGCACCGTTCGACCCGCAGCGCCAGCATGCGCTGGCGCTGGTACGGCAGGGGCTGGCGATCTGGTGGCGGCTCGAGCGCGAGTACCTGCGCTACCGGCTCGTCCACCGGCGTCCGGCGGTGGAGGTGCCGCCGCCCTTCCGCGCGGAGGAACCGGCGACGCCCAACGATGCGGTGGTGGCGGGAGCGTCCTGAGGGCGCCCGGCGAGGAGCGGAGGAGTCACCCGGATGAGCGATCGCTATCTCGCCGCCGTCGTCCAGCTCACCTCGACGTCCGATGCCGAGGCGAGCTGCGCCAGCGCCGAGGCGCTGGTGCGCGAGGCTGCGGCGCGCGGCGCCGTCCTCGTCGCCACTCCCGAGAACACCAACTTCCTCGGGCCGCACGAGGAGAAAGTGCGGCGCGCCGAGCCCCTCGACGGCCCCACCTGCCGGCGCTTCGCGGCGCTCGCCGCCGAGCTCGGCATCCACCTGCTGCTCGGCTCCTTCAACGAGCGGGTGGCGGCGCCGTCGTCCGCAGCTGCCGCCGCGGCGGCGGGCGCCGGCCCGCGCTGCCACAACACCAGCGTGCTCTTCGGCCCCGACGGCGGCGTGCTCGCGGTCTACCGCAAGATCCACCTCTTCGACGTCGCTGTGCCTCCGGACGTCTTTTTCCAGGAGTCGTCGACGGTGGCGGCCGGGGACGAGGTGGTGGTGGCCGAGACGGCGCTCGGGCGTCTCGGCCTCAGCATCTGCTACGACCTGCGCTTCCCCGAGCTCTACCGTGAGCTGTCGCGGCGCGGCGCGGAGCTCCTCGCGGTGCCCTCGGCGTTCACCCTCACCACGGGCAAGGACCACTGGGAGCCGCTGCTGCGTGCGCGCGCCATCGAGAACCAGTGCTTCCTGCTGGCGCCGGCGCAGCACGGTCGCCACGACGATGGCGGGCTGCGGCACAGCTGGGGCCACGCGATGATCGTCGACCCCTGGGGGCACGCGCTGGCGCTCGCCGCCGACGGCCCCGGCATCGCGGTGGCAGAGGTCGATCTCGCGCGGTTGCGCCGCGTGCGCGCCCACCTGCCGGCGCTCTCCCACCGTCGGCTATAGGCGCGCCAGGCCTCGCCGCGCAGCCTGCCGAGCTCCTGACGAGGTTCCCGTGGGAGCCATCCGCGGCACTGGCGACTGGTAGTCTCGGGCGCCATGGTCCGCATGCCGCTCCGCATGCCGATGCTGGTGCCGCTGCTCGTCGCCGCGGGCATGCGCTCCCCCTACCAGCAACTCAAGAACCAGATCCTCTCGGTGGTCGGGCTGTCGAAGGACGCCGTGCACCTCTACATCGGCATCGGCTGCTTCCTGCTCTCGATTCTCGTGCTGCGCCTGTCGCCCACCGCCTATCGCGCGCTCCTGCTCGGCTTCGTGGTGTCGCTCGCCATGGAGGCGATGGACCTGCACGACAACGTGCGCTACCGCGAGACGACGCGCGCCCTGGCCAGCCTGCACGACGTCGTCAACACCAACCTGCTCCCCTACCTGATCGTGGTGGCGCTGCGGCTGCGCCTCGGGAGCCGGGGACGAGGGCGCGACAAGGCCGCCGGGTGACCCTCGCCGGCGAGGGTGCCGTCAGCGCACGCCGGCGGTGAAGACGTCGGGCTGCCGGCGATCGGGGTCGAGCGCCGACGCCCCGTAGGTGGCCACGAAGAGCGCGTGGAAGAGGCGCGCGCCGGCGACCAGGCCCTGGTAGTCGCCGAGGAACTTGCCGCCCGAGAAAGCGGCGAAGGTGGCGTCCCAGGTGGCGCGACTGATGCGCCGGCTGGGGGTGAAGCTGCGGCCGTCGTTGGTGGAGAAGGTGAGGTACTCGTCGACGCCGAGGCTGCGGCTGGGGTCGTTGCGCAGGGAGTAGTAGGCGACGCCGACGCGGCCGTGACCATCGACCGCCACCGCCGGGGTGAAGCTGGGCGCGTCGGACGGACCGTCGGAGACTCGAATGGGCTCGCCCCAGCTCTCGCCGCGGTCGCGCGAGCGCGCCAGCAGCACCTGGTCGATGGCGCCGGTGTTGCGGGCGTCCTGCCAGACGACGTAGAGGGCGCCGTTGCGCGCGTCGACGGCGGCCGCCGGCAGGCCGTCGCCGGTGCGCATGTCGACGACGCCGGCGGCGAACGCGTCGGCGATGTGGACGGCGGGGCTCCAGGTGGCGCCGCCATCGCTCGAGCGCATCGTCATCAGCTCGACGTGGTCGGCGGCGTCGAATCGTTCCCACACCAGGTGGACGACGCCGCCCTTGCCGACCAGCGGCAGCACGCCGATGTTGACACCGCCCTGGACGGTGAGCGGGGGAGCGAAGGTGGCTCCGCCGTCGTCGGACCAGGAGACCATGAGCGGCTGGCCGCTGGTCTCCGTGGCTCTGTCCCAGGCCACGTAGACCCGGCCGCGAAACCGGCTGTCGCGGCGGTTGTCGACGACGATCGCTTCCTTGTCGTCGAAGTCGGTGCCGCTCGGGCGGTGCACGGTGACCGGGTCGCCCCAGGTGGCGCCGCCGTTGGTCGAGGTGGAGACGACGACGGCGTTGTCGGGGCGCGTCTCGTCGAAGGCGAGCGAGACGTAGTAGGCGCGGCCATTGGAGCCGAAGGCCACCCAGGGATCGGAGGCCCGCTCCCAGGGGCCGCCGGTGGCGAGGGTGAGCGCCGGGATGAGGCCCTGGTGCCAGTGGCGGCCGGTGTCGGTGGAAAACGAGTAGGAGAGCGCGCGGGCGCCACCCTCGACGAAGCGGTTCTCCTGGAAGCCGGCCAACATCCGCCGCTCGTTGGCAGGGTCGATGGCGAGGAACGGCTCGGCCTGGGTCTCCGCCTGCGCCGTGCTGCCATCGGGGGCCAGCAGGTCGGCGCTCACCCGCACGTTGCTCACCGCGGCGGTGCGGGATGCGCGCACCGCGAGCTCCGGCAGCTCGACGGCGGGTCGCTCGCCACCCGGCAGGGCGCCGCCGTCGAGGCGCAGCTCGTGCTCGTGCTCCTCGATCCAACGGGCGCGAGAGAACGCCGGTTCATCGGGGCGTCCGGGAATGGGGCCGGCGGGCGATCCCGCCTGCGCGCCGAGCAGCAGTGCGAAGGCCCCCAGCGAGAGAGCGAGGGTGAGGCGATGCATCGGCGACTCTGCCGTTAGAGCCGTCGGCGCGCCGACTTCCTTCGCTCCACGAGTCGCCGAGCCCGTCGCGACGCGTTCACACGCCGAGCAGCTGTGCCAGCACCTCGACCCCCTCGCGCACCCGCTCGGGTGGCGCCGCCGTGTAGCAGAGGCGCACGTGAGTGGGGTAGGGGCCGAAGCTCGGTCCCGGTGCCAGGAACAGCCCGCCATCGGCGCAGCGGGCGAGGAAGCCGTCGAGCCCCTCCTCGTCGAGCCACGGCGCGACGTCGAGGAACAGGAAGGTGCTCCCCTGGGGCGCCGGCAAGCGCAGCCGCGCGGCGGCCCAGCGCCCGGTCTCGCGGTACTGCTCGCGCGCGGCCGCAGCCCAGGCGTCGCCCGGACCGGCGAGCGCCGCCACCGCCGCCAGCTGCGACGCGGTGGGGGTCGAGTAGAAGGTGTGGGTGGCAACCTTGCGCAGCTCGCCCATCGCCGCTGCCGGACCGACCACGTACCCGCAGCGATTGCCGGCCATGCCGTAAGCCTTGGAGAAGGAGTGTGCGGCGAAGGTGCGCTCCGGGTCGAGGGGCCGGGTGAAGGCGTGTTCTCCCTCGAACTGGTAATGCTCGTAGACCTCGTCGGCGATCACCCACAGGTCGTGTGCCGCCGCCCAGTCGACGAGCGCGCGCAGCACCGCCGACGGGATCACCAGGCCGGTGGGGTTGTTGGGGGTGTTGAAGTAGAGGGCCACGGTGCGGCCGGTGCGGTGGCGCTCGACGCGCTCCACCGCCTCCTCGGCGCTGGCGACCTCGCCGAGGAAGGGGACTGCCACCGGCGTGCCGTGGAAGGAGCGCACGATCCCCGAGATCAGCGGCCAGAAGGGGGCGAGCAGCAGCACCTCCTCGCCCGGGCTGACCAGGGCCCCGACGGCGGCGCCCAGGGCCCCGGTGGCACCGGCGGCGATGAGCACGTTGTCGGTCGTCGTGGGCACGCCGCTCTTGCGCTCGACGTAGCGGGCCACTGCCGCCAGCAGCTCGGGGTGCCCCTGCGGCGCCGTGTAGCGGTGCATGCCGGGGTGCTCGCCGACGCGGAGGTCCTCCATCCGGCAGCCGGTCGGGGGCTCCATCCAGGTGTCGCCTACGTGCAGGGGGTACACCGGTCCCTGATGAGTGGCGAGCTTCTGGGCCAGCCGCGAGTAGACCGATCCGGAGATTCCCGTGACGGTGGGGGAGAGCGCGGGGTGACGCGGCATGCGCCGATGCTAACCCGGGTTCGCCTCGCGGCTCAGCCAGCGGCGCGCGGCTCTCCGGCGCGGTGCGGCGGCGCCGGGGCATCGGGCGCAGGAGGAGCACCGGGAGCCGCCGCCCCGCATCGCGGGCGAAGGGCCGGCTGGCGCGGCGGCGCGAGCGCGCACGAGCGCCGGGACTCGTCGCGGGTGGCCTCACCGCGGCGGCTGCGGCGGCTCGGGCTGCTTCCGATCCTCCGCCTGCGGCCCCACCTGCTGCGCCTGCGGCCGCGCCGTCTCGGTGCCGTGGGGAGCCGGCTCGGCGCCAGCGGGCCCGACGGGTACCTTGGGCGGTGTCGTCATCTCCTCGGGCGAGACCCGCGGCAGGTCGTGCTGGTGGTAGCGCTGGCGGAGCTCCTCGCGGCTGGGCGGTCCGTGCTCGACCGTGTAGAGGACGTCACCGGTGGTACGCGCCCCCGTCTCCGCCTCGATTTGCAAGTGCTCGCTCACCTTGTAGCGCAGCCGCAGGGTGCTGGCGGCGTCGAAGATGCCGACGCCGTAGGAGACGTAGAGGCGCGGCGAGAGGTACTTGCCGACCACGAAGGCCGCTTGCTCGTAGGTCTTGCCGGAGACGATGCTCGCCTCCTCGAGACCGAGCGAGGCGCCCACCTTCTTCGCCAGGAGGCTGCCGCCGCGAACCCCGAGGCTGGTCGCAGCCGACGTCAGCAGGCTCCCCTCCTGTGGCTGTGCCGACTCCAGCGGGCGCCCGAGGACGAGGTAGGAGAGCGCCTCGCTCTCGCTCATCGTCGGCTGCGACCAGACGGTGACCTCGGGCTGCCGCAGCGTGCCGCGGGCGTCGATGCCGGCCACCACGTTGTCCTCCGCCACGTTGCGATGGGCGCGGACGTCGATGCCGGGGTCGAGGATCGAGCCGCCAGCGAAGTAGAGCCGGCCGTGCTCGATGACGAGGTTCTGTCCGTAGGCCTTGAAGGTGCCCTCGGCGAGCTCGAGCTCGCCGTTGGCGCGGGTGTCCTGTCCGGGCTCCTCGATCACCAGGACGGCGCCGCGCACCTTGGTCTCGAGACCCTGGGCGGAGAGGTTGACGTCGTTGCCGAGCACGATGCGCACGCGGGCGGAGGTGCGCGTGCCGGTGTTCACGGCCTGCGGCACTAGGGAGCCCACGAATACGACGTCGCTCGACGGCTGCACCGCCCCGGCCGGGCTTGACTTGTAGACGACCTTCGCCTGCGGCACCTGGACGCTGCCCACCACCCGCAGCAGCGAGCCGTCGTAGGCGAGCTGCAGGTTGGGGTCGGCGACGACGTGGGCCTCGTCGAGGTTGGCGACTTCGACGCGCTGGCCGACGAGGTCCAGTCGCAGCGGGTGCTCCTTGCCGGGCAGTAGCGGTGTGGTGCCGCCGACCTTCAGGGTGCCGGCGCCGGAGCGCAGGCTGCCCGCGATGGTGAGCGGCCCGTGGCCATCGCCGGTGGCGGCGAGCTCGATCTCGGTGAGCTGCAGACCGAGGCTGGGTACGGCGGCGCTCGCTCCGGTGAGGCGGACGCTGCCGGCCACGGAGGGCTCGGCCAGGGTGCCTGAGAGGGCGAGGTCGGCGCTTGCCAGACCGCTGGTGGTGCCCAGCGTCGGCACCGCCGCCTGCAGGAAGCGCAGGTCGCCGAGCTGGGCCGTGAGGCGTCCGACCAGGGGCTGCTCGCCGGCGTCGCGTCCGAGGTGGTAGCCCGCGAGGTTGACCGAGCCGCGGACCCTGCCACCGTCGGCGAGGGCGAGGTCAGCGAGAACGGCGACGCCGGCGGGGTCGGCGGTGAGGCGCACGTCACCTCCTGCGACCTGGGCTCGCGTGGCGTCGCCGCCGGTGGCGCTCCACAGCGCGGTGCCGGGGCTTGGTCGCAGTGTCGCCTGGCCAAGCAGCACGCCATCGGGCGTGGTGCGCAGCTGGGCCTCGCCGTCTATCGTTCCCGCGAGCCGCAGATCGCCCGGCAGGAGCCGCTCGAGGGTCGCGAGCGGCAGCTCGCGTGCCGTCGCCGCGATTGCCAGCCGCTCGCCTCCGGGGCTCGCCTGGGAGCGCCAGTCGAGGTCGGCGCACAGCCGCGCAGCCTGCGACTCCCAGCAGAGCTGCCGTATCCGTGCCTCGCTGCCGCCGATCGTCACCCGGGTGGGCGCCGCCAGCCGCCACTGGCCGAGCTCGCCGGCCTCGGCGCCGAGTCGTGTCAGCGTGCCGCTCCAGTGCGGCGTCGCGGTGGAGCCATCGGCGGTGGATGGTCCCGTGCCCAGGCCGCCGAGACCGCCGTTGGCCTCGAGGTCCAGGGTCTCCTCGACGCCGCGCAGCGTCAGGCGGACGTCGTGCGTCTCGCGGGTGCCGTGCGCCGAGAAACGCAGGCTGTCGATGGGCTGGTGGCGTACGCGAAGGTCGTCGGCGGTGATCGCGACGTCGAGGACGCCGCCGGCCGCCAGGTCGAGCGTGAGGTGGCCTCCAACCGCGGCGGCCTGGTCCGTGCCCCAGCCCACTCGCGCACCTCTGAAGGAGACGGTGACGACCGGGGCCGCGGTGGCGCCGCGCAGCGTGCCGCCGGCGGAGACGATGCCGGTGGCGCCCGCAGCCAGCGACGCGAGGTCGAGCCGCTGGACGTCGAAGGTGAGGGCGAGCTGCGGCGAGATCTCGCCGGAGGCGGCGAGCCGGCCGGGTCCCCAGCCGCCCGCGACGCCGGAGAGGCTCACCGTGCCCTGGTGCAGGAGAACCGTGCCGTGGGCGGTGAGCGGTCGCTCGCGAAGCGTGCCGGCGACGTCGGCGACCGTCACCTCGCCATTGATGCCTCCGCCCACGGCCTCGCCGTGGGTGCGGAAGGTGCCGGACAGCGAGCCGTTCCAGCCGGCGAAGGCCGTCCCGGGATCGAGCCTGGTGGCGCTCCCCTGCAGGCGCCAGGAGAGGTTCGGCTGCCACGCGATGGTCCCGGCGGCGGTCGCGCTGCCGCCGAGGAAAGCCCCTTCGAGGCGCGACAGCTCGGCGCGCCTGTCGGTGCCTCGCCCCACCAGGTGCCAGTCGCCGCCGGCGAGGCCGGCCGGCAGCTGCGGCAAGAGCGCCGCCGGGCTCATGCCGTGGGTGCGAGCGTCGGCGCGCCAGGAGATGCCACGCTCGCCCCAGTCGAGGCCGCCGGTGGCGACCAGCGTGCCACTCGCGGCCTCGACGCGCAGGCTCTCGACCGCCATCGTGCCGGCGTCGCCACGGCCGGCGACCCTCCAGCTGCTGCCGGCGAGGACCACCGGCGCCGCCGGCCAAGTGGCATGGGGATCGATGCCGGTGGCGGTCGCCTGCACGCTCCAGGCGACTGCCGGCTGCCACTGCACGCGCGCGTTGCCGGCGAGGCGGCCGCCGAGCAGCCGTGCCTCGAGCGTCTGCGCCACCAGCTGCCGGCGGTCGCCGTGGCCGGTGGCCTGCCAGCGCCCGGCGGGCACCTCGGGGAAGGCGAAGATGCCATCGACGACGAGGTCGTAGTCGTCGACGCTCCCTTCGACCTGCACCGAGCCTCGGTCGCTGCGCACCACCGGCCGCGCGCCGTCGAGCGGCCAGGTGAGGTGCTTCCAGCTGGCGGTGCCGGCGACGCGCGGCAGCTCGCCGTTCGGGGTGATGAGGTCCCCCTCCCAGGTGAGCTCGCCGCTGGCGCCCGGGCGCTGGACGGTGAGGTGGTCGAAGTGCCAGCGGTCGCCGGCGTGGTGCAGGGCGAGGTTGGCGTCCACCTCTCCCCAGCCCTCGACGGCGAGCCGGGCATGGCCGCTGGCGGCGAGCTCGGCGAGGCTCGCCCGCGTGAGCGCGAGGTGGCCGCTCACGGCGGTGACCGGCGAGGCAGCGGCGTAGCGGCGCGGGCTGAAGCCGCTGAGGTCGATGGTGCCGGTGAAGCGGGGATCGAAGAGCGCCTCGCTGACGGTGCCACGAAGAGTGGCGGGTGAGGGCGCATCCAGCCGCTGGTCGAGCCGCAGCGCGCGTAGGCTGCCGCTGAGGCGGCCATGGCCGGCGAGCGGCGGGCGCTGGTCGGGCGGCCGGTAGGCCCACACCACCTGCACGTCGAGTGGGTAGTCGCCGCGCGGGCGCAGCCAGCCCCGCGCGTCGAGGTCGACGTCGGGGGAGACGACGCTCGCCTCCTCGATGCGGAGCGCGTCGCGCCAGGCGGCGGTGCGCACGCTGAGGCGGTCGATCACCACCGGCCGGCCGCCTCCGGGGCCCTCGATCTGGACGTCCTCCACGAGCAGCCGGTGCACGGCGACGTCGAAGCGCAGGTCGAGGTCGCCAGGCGGCTGCCGCTGCGCCGTCTCCGCGCCGGGCAGGATGCGCACTCGCACGCCGCGGGCGGTGAACGTGTGGACGTCGACGAGACGCTGGCGCAGCGCGCCGAGGCGCCAGTCGAGCGTCACCTCGTGGATGCCCACCTCGACGCGATCCGTCGCGTAACGCAGGTCGTGCAGGGTCAGAGGTCCACGGATCGGTCCTTCGATGACGCCGGTCTCGAGCGTGCCGGGAAGGAGGCCGGAGAGATGGGCGAAGACGAAGCGGGCGCCGGACTGGCTCCCCACCGCCCACACCAGCAGCGCGATCGTCGTGGCCAGAAACAGCAGGGCGGCAATCCCGCCGCAGGCGATCGCGCGCCGGGCGCGGCGGCGTCGCGGCGGCGGCGAGGCGGGCACTGGGGTGGGCCCGTGCGGTGCGCTCATCCGCACCCTCACAGGTCGGGGCCCAGCGAGAAGTAGAGGCGCAGCGGCCTGCCCGGCTCGTCGAGGGCGAAGGCGGCGTCGACGCGCACCAGTCCCACTGGCGACAGCCAGCGGATGCCAGCGCCGGCGCCCGACACCAGGCGGGAGAGCTGCAGGCGGTCCAGGGCGTTGCCGCGATCGTAGAAGGCCGCGGCACCGAAGCGCCCATAGTCGCGCAGCTCGAACAGCAGGGCGTCGAGCTCGATGCTCCCCTCGACGAGCGCGGCGCCGCCCAGCGGCTGCCCGTCGTCGCTGCGCGGCGTGAGCTCCTGGAAGCCGTAGCCTCGCACGCTCTGGTCGCCGCCGGCGAAGAAGCGCAGCGACGAAGGCAGCTCGTGAAAGTTCTGTGTCTCGACGTAGCCGAGGCGGACGCGAACGAGGCCGCGCACGGGTCCCCACAGCTGCTGCCCGTACTTGCCCTCGGCGATGCCCTGCACGAAGGTGGCGGTGCCCAGCGTCGCCTCGTTGGCGGCGCGCACCTGCAGACGCAGCTTGTGGCCGCGGCGGGGATAGAGCACGTCGTCGGCGCGTACCTGCGAGATGCTCGCCTCCGGCATCAGGAGCATCGAGCTGCCGACGTCGGGGCCGACGGTGAAGTCCTCGCGGGAGTACGCGAGGTCGAAGTGCTCGCGCCATCTTCCGCGGGCGCGGTCGAGACCCAGGGAGACGAGGCCGTTGCGGTGCTTGTTGGTGTCGGAGTCGAGGTCGTCGTAGCCCAGCGAGACGGTGGTGAAGTCGGTGCGCGCGGCCGCCCTGGGCACCAGGTAGGTGCTTTCGAAGCGGCGCTGGACGGCCGAGACGTCGACTTCCGCCTCGGCGCGGTGGCCGAGCGTGTTGACCCGCCGCACCTCCAGGCCGAGGGTGGCGTGGGGCCCGGAGTCGGGTCCATAGCCGAGCCCGAAGGACCAGCGCTCGCGGCGCGCCGGCACCAGCCGGACATGGATGGGCACCCGGCGATCGACGGCGTGCTCCTCGTCGGGGAGCACCTCGACCCGCCGGAAGTAGGGGGTCGAGGCGAGCGCTTCCTGCAGCTTGACGAGCTTGCGGAGGTCGAACGGCTCGCCGGTCGCGAACGGAAGGTAGCCTTGCAGCAGCTCGTCCCGCAGCAGTGGGTCGTCGAAGCTGACCTCGCCGAAGGCGTACTGGGGGCCGGTGTGGAAGGCGAGGCGGACGCGGGCCGTGGAGGCCGCCAGGTCGACGCGAATCTCGTGGGTGGTGAAGCCGGCCTCGAGATAGCCGTGGGCGGCGGCGTAGTCGACCAGCGCCTGCTTGCCGGCCTCGTAGGACGCGTGCATCAACGGGTCGCCTCGACGCAACGGGAGCTCGCGCCCGAGGCGCCGAAAGCCGGCGTCGCCGACGCCGGCGCCGGCGAGCTCGAGGTCGACGCCGCTGACCCGCACGAGGGGCCCGGGATCGATCCGGTAGTGGGCGGTGAAGCGCGTGCCTGCCTCGTCGAGCGAGGCCTCGACGCGCGGCTGGTAGTAGCCGAAGGGCTGCAGGGCCTGCCCGATCTCGGTTGTGGCCTGGGAGTGCAGCTGCCGTGCGCGGTCTGGCGTCGGATCCTTGGCGTGGGCGATCGACAGCATCGCCTCGACGTTGTCGCGCGCGGCGCCGGAGACGCCCTGCACGTCGACCTTGATGGTGACCGCGGCGACGGGAGAGGCGAGCAGCAGCACAGCCACCAGCGCCAGCCGGGTGGGCATGTCGCAGGAGCACGCGGCGGCCTGGTCCCGGCCGTTCTCGCGCTCCCTCTCGACCGCCGGGGCCAGCCCGCTCCCCTCCTGCATTGCCAGGGGAGAGTACAAGCAGCGTGCCAGCATGGGTCGCCCAGCCCCTACAATGGCGAATGCTCGCCGCCCTGGCCGTCGACGCCGTGGTGCTCTTCCACTGCGCATTCGTGTTTTTCGTCGTTCTCGGCGGCCTGGTGGTTTGGCGGTGGCCGCGAGTCGCCTGGGTGCACCTGCCGGTGGCGGTCTGGGGAGCGCTCGTCGAGCTCACCGGGCTGATCTGCCCGCTGACGCCGCTCGAGAAGTGGCTGCGCCAGAGGGCCGGGCTCGCCTCGTATCAGGGTGGCTTCATCGCCCACTACCTGCTGCCGGTGCTCTACCCGGCCGGGCTCACGCGCGGCGTCCAGCTGCTGCTTTCGCTCTGCGTGGTGGCGCTCAACGCGGCGGTCTACGGACGCCTGCTGCGACATTGGCGGGCCTCTAGATTGGCGACCCGTTCGCCGTTGTCTGGAGAATGATGTTCTTGTTGACAGTGGATTCTCAGCCGATTATTCTGCTCATATGATCAACGACGGAATGATCGACGGAACAGACGTCCACATTCTCTCGCTCTTGCAAGGCCACGCCCGGACCTCCAACGCCGAGATTGCCCGCCAGGTGGGGCTGGCGCCTTCGGCCACCCTCGAGCGCCTGCGCAAGCTCGAAGGGAGGGGGGTGGTAATGGGGTACACCGCCCGCATCGACCCGCGGCCGTTCGGCTTCGGGCTGCTCGCCTTCGTCTTCGTCCGCTCCGACGAACGGGTGGGGGATGGCACCACCGGTGCCCAGCTGGCGGCGATCCCGGAGGTGCAGGAGGTCCACCACATCGCCGGTGAGGACTGCTACCTGGTCAAGGTGCGGGCGGCCGACCCCGAACACCTCGGACGGCTGCTGCGCGAGAAGTTCGGCGCCGTGTCGACCGTGCGCTCGACGCGGACCACCATCGTGCTGGAGACGATCAAGGAGGATGCCCGGCTGCCCCTTCCCGAGCCGGCGTCCGACCCGGCGACGCTGGAGGCGGTGTCATGACCTCGGGAGTGTCCGCGGCCGGTCGCCCGCGACGGCTCGAGGTCGTTGCTGCCTTCGTGGCGATCTACCTGATCTGGGGCTCCACCTACCTTGCCATCCGCTTCGCCCTCGAGTCGTTGCCACCGTTCTGGATGGCGTCGAGCCGCTACCTGATCGCCGGCGCGGTGCTCTACGTCTGGGCGCGTCACCGTGGCGCGGTGGCGCCGCGGCTGCTGCACTGGCGCTCGGCGGCGATCGTCGGCGGGCTGCTCCTGCTGGGCGGCAACGGCGGCGTGGTGTGGTCGGAACAGCGCGTGCCGTCGGGGCTGGCGGCGCTGCTGATCGCCACCGTGCCGCTCTGGATGGTGCTCCTCGACGGCGCCGGCCGTGGCTGGCGGCGTCCTCACGGGCAGGTGCTGCTCGGGGTGGCGGTGGGCCTCACCGGCGTCGGCCTGCTGGTCGGTCCGGGGCGCTTCGCCGGCGACCACGGGGTCGATCCGCTGGGTGCGGTGGTGCTGCTGCTCGCCTCGCTGTCGTGGGCGAGCGGCTCGCTCTACGCGCGGCGTGCCCAGCTGCCGGCCTCGCCGCTGCTCGGCACGGCGATGGAGATGCTGGCGGGCGGCGTCTGCCTCGCCGTCGCCGGTCTCTTCGCCGGCGAGTGGCATCGCCTCGACCTGGCGGCGGCCAGCCCCCGCTCGCTGCTCGCCGTCGCCTACCTGGCGCTGTTCGGATCGCTGGTGGGCTTCACCTGCTACGCGTTCCTGCTGCGGGTGAGCACGCCGCCGCTGGTGGCGACCTACGCCTACGTCAACCCTGTGGTGGCGGTCTTTCTCGGCTGGGCGTTCGCGGCAGAGCCGGTGAGCGCGCGGACCCTGCTGGCAGCGGCGGTAATCGTCGGAGCGGTGATGCTCATCACCACCCACCGCGCGCGGCGGGCGCCGGCGAGTGAGAAGGGGAACGACCAGGGGCCTTCCGCTCCTCCCACCGAGGCGCCACTGCCGGAGCGGCCGGTGACGGCGGAGGTCGACGACGAGGAGGTGGCGGCGCTGGCGAGCTGAGCGGCGCAGCGCGCGCCAGCGCGTGGCTGGCCGTCGCCTGCCGCTCGCGCCGGCGAGCCGAAGCGGTGGAGAGTCGCGTCCGACCCTCTTGGGTGCTGCTGCTGGCGCTCACCGCGCTACTGACCGGCTGCGCGCTGCACGTCGAGCGTCCGCGGGTGGCCCTGGTCGGCGTCGCCCTCGAGGACGTGGGCCTGCTCGAGTCCTCGCTCGCCATCACGCTGCGAGTGGAGAACCCCAATGGCTTCCGGCTGACCATCGAGCGCGGGGTCTACCGTGTCTCCCTCGGTGGCACGGCGATCGGGGACGGCGCCATCGGCGCGCCCCTAGACATCCCGGCCCACGCGGCGCGGCGCGAGCGGATCGTCGTACGCCTCGACAACCTGCGACTGCTGGCGCGGTTCCACGAGCTGCTGGCGGGGCGGGTGCTGGCGTACCGCATCGAGGCGGACCACCGACTCGGCGGGCTCGGCGCGCGGCGCGAGCTCCGCAGCGTCGCCGAGGGGGAGCTCGATCTCGGTGCCGCGCCTCATCCGTAGCGCGTAGGCCGGACGAGCGTACGGTTGCCGGAAGCCGGCGCTGCAAGAGGGCGCCGAGCGCTTCGCACCGGCGCGCGAGCCGTGGCCGCTCCCCTATGCTTGCGCCATGCAGGCGCACCTGCGGACCGTGCTGTCGCGACTGCGGCGCGCTCCCACCGGCGTCCCAGGCCCGGTGGCCGAGCCTTGGCGCGGGGTCGTCGTCGATCCGCAGCGAGGACCGTTGCCGCTGGGCGGGCTGCTGTGCCACGGCCCCGATCGCGGCACCGTGGTGGTGTCGCTCCACGGCCTCGGTGGCTCGTGCAACAGCCCATACCAGGCGGCGCTCGCTGCCGCCTGCGTGGCGGCCGGAGCCGGCGTCCTGCGGCTCGGCCTGCGCGGCAGCGACGGCCTCGCTTGCGACTTCTACCACGCTGGTCTCACCGCGGACCTCGCCGCCACTCTCGCCTCCCGTGAGCTTGCACCCTACGAGCGCGTCTGCGTCGTAGGGTTCTCGCTCGGCGGTCACGTGGCGCTGCGCTACGCCGTCGACGAGCCCGACCGGCGGCTCGCCGCGGTGGCGGCGGTCTGCGCGCCACTCGACCTGCTGCCGGCCCAGCGCTCCTTCGACCGCCTAGGCCCGGCGGCGTGGCCCTACCGGGTCTACGTCCTGGGTCGGCTGAAGCGGCTGTACCGGGACATCGCCCGTCGTGGTGCGGTACCGACGCCGGTGGAAGAGGTCAGCCGTGTACGGAGGCTGCGCGAGTGGGACCGGCTCACTGTCGTGCCGCGCTTCGGTTTCGCCAGCCCCGAGGACTACTACGCGCGGGCCAGCGTCGGCCCGCACCTGCGCCGACTGGGCGTGCCGGCGCTGTTGGTGGCGTCTGCGGGCGATCCGATGGTGCCGGTGGCGGCGATCGCCGCGGCCGCGGCCGCCGCGGCCGGCGCCATCGACCTGCGCTGGGTACGGCGCGGTGGCCACGTGGCGTTCCCCGCCGACCTCGACCTCGGCATGCCGGCAGCGCGCGGGCTTCCGGCCCAGCTCGCCGCCTTCCTGCTGGCTGGGCGGGGGTAGAAGAAGGGGTTTACATCGGGAGCGCCTATGCTAGGATGCCATTAACGGCTCCTGAACGACTCTGCACCCGTTGCCCACAGGAGGGCCTCCCGATGCGTACGCCGCGCTTTCTCGTCGCCGTTGTGGCGCTCGCCACCGCCCTGCCGCTTGCCGCACAAGTGGCACCGGAGGCCGGCGAGGTCGCCGTCAGTACCTCTCCGAACAGCCGCCTGCACCAGCGGCAACCCGCGGTGGCCCTCGCCCGCGACCAAGCGCTGCTGGCCTGGGACGATGAGGTGCGGGGGGTGATGGCCCGTCGCTTCGCCGCCACGATGGCGCCACGCGGCGGCGCCTTCGTGGTCGCCGCCAACGACCCGCTCCCGCCGCTCCCGTTTCGCGGCGTCGTGCTCCGTGAGGGGCATGAGCCTGCCCTCGCCACCCGTCCCGACGGCAGCTTTGTGGTGGCGTGGGTGGATCAGAAGGTCAACCGCACTGCCGACATCTTCTTCGACACCAAGTGGGTGATCTCGAGCCAGGTGGTGGCGCAGTTCTTCGACGCGGATGGCGCGCCGATGTCGCGCGTCTGGCCGATCTCCGCTGCCGACCGGGTGGCGTCGAGCCCGCGCGTGGTGTTCACGGGTAGCACCTATCTGGTGACCTGGCAGGAGGGAGGGCGCAGCGCTCCCCTCGTCTACCTGCGCCGCCTCGAAAGGCGTGGTCCCGCCAACCCCGCGCTGGTGTCGCGTCGCGGCTACCGGCCCGCTATCGCGGTGGGGGGCGACGCCGTGATGGTGACGTGGGAGCGGTGTTGTGGCGCGCACGACGGGCACGAGATCTTCGGGCGCCTCTTCGATCACAGCGGCAAGGGGACCTCCGACCCGTTCGCCATCGCCGACGACCTGCCGGTCGGCGCCAGCCTGCCCGCGGTGGGTGGCCAGAAGGACGGCAGTTTTCTGGCCGTCTACCAGCGGCCGCTTCCACAGGATGCGCGCAGCACCGTCGTCTACGGGCAGCTGATCTCGCACCGCGGCGCGCTGGTGGGAGGCGAGCTCGTGCTGTCGGCGGGCTACGGCGACGCTCAGAGCGCGCCGGAGGTGGGCACCCTCAGTGACGGCGGTTGGCTGGTCGGCTGGATGACCTGGGTCAAGGGGTTCCGCGTCGCCACCACCGGCCTCGCTCTCGACGAGCTGGGCAACGCCGTCAGCAACCCCTTCGACTTCAACCAGGGCGTGATCGTCGGTCTCGAGCTGGCGCTGGCCACCAACCCGGACGGACGGATCCTTGCCGCCTGGGAGGGTTTCGGCGAGCAGGGGGACTACGGGGTCCGCGCCCGAGCCGCGCGCGGCCCGTCGCGCTAGCTGCGCGGCAACGGAGGGAGGAGCTTGGAAGCGGGGAGGGCGGGCGCCGTGGCGTCCGCCCTTGCCGCATCCGGGTAATGGCGCAGTGCGACACAGCACTGACGGCATGCGTAGAGAATGCGATCCTTCGCGACGCTCGACGAAGGCAACTCCTGGAGGGGACGATGCGCCGAATCGCAGCCTGCGCTCTCATCTCGACGTTCCTCGTGGCTGCCGTTCCGGCAGGCGCCCAGCTCGCGACGGTAGGCAACGAGCTCTCCCTCAGCGGTCGCGACGGCTCCCGGCAGCTCCAACCAGCCAGCGGCCTGCGCAAGGATGGCTCGCTGGTGGTGTGGGGGGACACCGTGCTCGGCGTGATCGGCCGCTTCTACGACGTCAACGGCGCGCCGCGAGCGGTGCCGCAGCGAGTGGTGGCGGCCAACGACCCGGCGCCGCCCGTCCCCTTCGACGCCATGCTGGTCGAGCAGCGCCAGCCCTCCCTGGCGGTCAACGCCGACGGCTCCTTCCTGGTGGCGTGGCAGGAGGTGATCGTTCGGCGTCGCGCCGACACCTTCATCGACCAGAAGACCGACCTCTCCTCACGTGTCCTCGCCCGCATCTTCCGCGCCGACGGCACGCCGGCCGGCAATCCTTTCGAGGTGGGAAAGGGAACCGGGGCCCTCGGTCTCGTCGCCGCCGGCAGGCCCGCCGTGGTGCCCACCTCCGACGGCTACTGGGTGGCCTGGGAGGAAGCGGGTGGCAACGGCGACGGGATCCACGTGCGACGGATCAGCAAGAAGGGGAAGCCGGCGAAGCCGACGGTGATCGCGGTCGGCGGGCGGCGGCCCGCGCTGGCCACCGGCGGCAACGGCCTGCTCCTGGTGTGGGAGGCCCCCGCGGGAAGCCACCACGAGGTGTTCGGCCGCCTCTACAAGTCCAGCGGCAAGGCGCAGGGTCCGGTCTTCGCGGTATCGACCGCGCCCACGCGCAGCGCCGGCCACCCCGCGGTCGCCGGTCGCCCTGGCGGTGATTTCCTCGTCGCCTGGGAAGGCGCGCCGCTGAGCGCCGCCACCAACGTCAAGGTGTTCGCGCGGCTGGTGGCGAAGACGGGTGCGTTCCCCGGCGGGGAGCGCGCGCTCACGCCGCCCACCGGCGGCTCGTCGCCGCGAGTGGCGCTCTTCGCTGGCGGCAGCTGGGGGGCGGCCTGGGTGAGCCGCAACGCCCCCTCGGGGTCCGGCGTCGACGCGCGCACGCTCGACGTGGCGGGCACCCCGGGCGCCGTCGTGCACCTCAGCCAGAAGGCGCCCGGTGGCGACGACCTCAGCCTCAACGGCGGCAGCGACGGCCGGGTACTCGCCACCTGGGTCGGCTACGACGCCTTCGGCCGCGTCAGCATCCGCGCCCGGCTGGCGACCGTGCCTCACTGAGCCGCGCCAGGCCCGCGACACGCTTCGCGGGCGAGTCGGTTCGAGGCGGCTAGGATCGGCGGATGGAGACCGCCGATCCGGCCGACCCCCCGCGCAATCGCCTCGCCCTGGCGAGCAGTCCCTACCTGCTGCTGCACGCCCACAACCCGGTCGACTGGTACCCCTGGGGGGAGGAAGCGCTGGCCCGCGCGCGCCGCGAGGACAAGCCCATCTTCCTCTCTATCGGCTACTCCACCTGCTACTGGTGCCACGTCATGGAGCGCGAGTCGTTCTCGGACGGCGAGATTGCCGCCGCTATGAACCACTCGTTCGTCAACGTCAAGCTCGACCGCGAGGAACGGCCGGACCTCGACGAGGTCTACATGGCGGCGACCCAGCTGATGACCGGCCAGGGTGGCTGGCCCAACTCGCTGTTCCTCACCCCGGCCCTCGAGCCGTTCTTCGCCGGCACCTACTTCCCGCCCGAGGATCGCTGGGGGCGGCCGGGCTTCCGCGCCATCCTCGAAGGCGTGAGCGCCGCCTGGCAGGGGCGGCGCGTCGACGTCGAGGCGCAGGCCCGCGAGCTCGGCGACGCCGTGCGCCAGCACCTGGCCGCTCGCTTCGCACCGGCGGCGGCGCCTCCCGGCCCCGAGGTGGTGGAGGCCGCGCTGCGCTCGCTCGCCCAGCGCTTCGACCCGCTGTGGGGCGGTTTCGGCGAGGCGCCGAAGTTCCCCACACCCTCGAACCTGATGCTGCTGCTCGAGGTTGCCAGGGAGGACGAGGGGGCGCGGAAGATGCTCGCGGCAACCCTCGGCCACATGGCGCGCGGCGGCCTCTACGACCAGCTCGGCGGCGGTTTCCATCGTTACGCCACCGACCGCGAGTGGAGGGTGCCGCACTTCGAGAAGATGCTCTACGACAACGGCTCGCTGCTGGAGGTCTACGCCCGTGCCTGGGCGCTGCTCGGCGACCCCGAGCTGGGGCGAGTGGTGCGCGAGACGGTGGCCTTCCTAGAGCGCGAGCTGCTGGCGCCGGAAGGAGGGTTGTGGAGCGCCATCGACGCCGAGACGGCGGGGCAGGAGGGCGCCTTCTACGTGTGGACGGCGGCCCAGCTCGAGGCGGAGCTCGGGCCCGAAGACGCCGCCTTCCTGGCGCCGCTCTACGGCTTCGATCGGCCCCCTTTCTTCGAGGGCAGCCACTACGTGCTGCACCTGCCGCGGCCGCTCGCGGAGCAGGCGGAGAGGCGGCGCACCAGCTACGAGGAGCTGCTTGCCGCCATCGCGCCGCTGCGCACCGGGCTGCTGGCGGCACGCGCGCGGCGGCCGCGGCCGGCAACCGACGACAAGCTGCTCGCCGACTGGAACGGGCTGGCGATCGCCGGGCTGGCGGTGGCGGGCCGCCTGATGGGCGAGGAGGCATGGGTGCGCCGCGCGGCGGCCGCTGCCGATCTCGTGCTCGGCGCCATGCGACCAGGCGGCAAGCTCCTGCACGCCTGGCGCGGGGGTCGTGGCGAGATCGCCGCCTTCCTCGCCGACTACGCGTACCTCGTGCACGGTCTGCTCGAGCTGCACGCCGCCACCGGCGAAGGGCGCTGGCTGGCAGCGGCCGCCGAGCTCGCCGGCGAGCAGCGTCGCCGCCTCGATCACCCCGACGGCGGCTTCTACACGGCCGGCGCCAGCAGCGACCTGCTGGCGCGCAGCCGTGACCTCTTCGACGGTGCGTCGCCATCCGCCAACGCCGTGGCGGTGCTCGACCTGCTCGAGCTCGCCGAGCGTACGGGCGACCGCCGGTGGCGCGGCGAGGCCGAGCGCGCCCTACGCGGCTTCGCGCCGCTGGTCGCCGCGCAGCCCGCGGCGGCCCGCACGGCGGCGGTGGCGGCGCGCCGCTTCCACGCCGCGGCCGGCGGTGAGCGGGCGGTGCGATCGCAGGACGTCATCGCGGAATCGGCGGCGCCCGATGCGGGCCTACCGGTTGCCGACCTCGCCGCCGCGGCAGCGGCTCTCGTCAGGGCGCGGCTCGAGGTGGCGGTGACGGACGCCGGCGGCTGGCGACCGTTCCGCTTGCGACTGTCGATCGCCGCCGGCTGGCACGTCAACGGCGCCGAGGCGCCCGCCGACCTCGCGCCGGCGACGGTGAGCGGGATGGGCTGCGAGCTGCGGGCGCTGCGGCTGCCGCCCGCGACGCGCACCCTCGGCGAGGCCGGCGGCGAGCCGTTGCCGGTGTGGGAGGGGGAGGTGGAGATCGGCGGTCAGCTGCGGCCCCACGAGCCCGGACCTCTCCCGGCGCCAGTGCTTCGTGTCGTGGTGCAACCGTGCGACGAGCTGCGGTGCCTGCCGTTGGTGACGATCGACGTCGCCGCCGATGGCGCCCAGTGAGCACGGAAGCAGAGCACCGGCGTCGACGCCGCCTGGACGCGGGCGAGCGGTGCAGCGGTGGGGATGGCGCTGCCGTCAGCGCCGCCCCAGGGTGTAGACCCTGGTCGCCGGGTGGTAGGTGCGCCAGTCGAACCAGTAGTCGGCGAGCACCGGCAGGCGCGGCAGCCATTTGCCGGCCAGCGGGCCGCCGATGGCCTCGCCCGTGAAGCCCCACTCGCTCGTCGTCTCGGCGTCGACGAGGCGGAGCGGGGGTGGCCCCGGGCGGGCAAACAGCTGCAGCTCGCGTCCGTCGACCCGGCGCTCGAAGGCCCGCACCGAGCGACCGTCGTCGGCCTGCACCAGCACGATCGGCACGCCGCCCAGAGTGTCGAGCAGCGGGCTCTGCCGTTGCACGAGCGCGCGCGGGTACGCCTTGGCCTCGCCGCCGACTTGCAGCCCGTAGACCACCTCGCGCGCCGGCAGCGGCTCGTCGGGACGGCGTGGGGTGACCACCGGCAGCCTCGCCGTCTCGGCCTCCCAGTCTCGCGAGAAGGCACGCCAGGGGGCGCCGGGATCGGCGCGCAGGACGCGTCCGCCGGGGCTCTCGCGCTTCCACACCGCGAACGAGACCTCGTCGTAGGGGACCGGCTCCAGCCGTCGGCCGCGCAGCGGCCCGGCGATCGCCGCGCCGCTGGCCTGCTGCCACCAGGAGCCAGTCTGCTCGTCCTGCATGAGGAAGTTCTGGTTGTTGATGCCGGCGAGGTGGAAGCTCAGCTTCCTGCCGCCGCTCTCCGCCTTCCACACCAGACCGGTGTGACAGAGCGTTCAATAGGTGGCGACGATGGGCACTCCGCCGACGACGTCGTGGACGACGTGGTGGTAGGCGACCTGCCGCACCGGGTAGGCGGCCGCGTCACCGCCGAGCGTCACCGCCAGCACCGGGTCGACATCGGCCACCCAGGGCGCCTCGGTAGCGGGGGCAAAGCCCACCGTGCGCAGCGGCGCGAACATCTTCTCGAAGATGTTCTGGCGCGCGACCCAGGCGACGGCGACGAGCAGGACGACCGCGAGCGTCGTCGCGGCGCGGCTCCACCAGCGCGCCCCCCGCCACAGTCGTACCGCCACCACGAGCCCGGCGAGCAGCGCCGCCAGGGTGGCGAGCGGCGCGGCGCGACGCAGCCAGAAGGCGACCGCAATCCCGCGCGGCGTCTCCGGCGCGAAGGGGCGGATCAGCCAGACCGGGATCGCCACCAGGGCGAAGGCGGCAAGCACCAGCAGCAGCAGTGCTGCCGCCGGTAGACGGCGAGGGACCGGACGATGATCCACGGCAAGCTCCTTGTCGAGCACGGCGGCGACGGTAGCACGACGGCCGGCGCGAGCGGCCGGTGCTCGCGGACAACCCGCGGTCGGGCGGGGAATCGCCGATGCTGGCGAACCGTAGGACTCCATGTCTGTTTGCCGCGACGATGCGGAGGAACGCTCTATACTGCAATCGAGGCAACGCTCATGAGCCGCCACACGCCGCCGCCGCACGTCGCTCCGCGGGCGCGGATGCTCGTCCCGCTCCTCGCCCTCCTCGCCGCCTCACCGCTGCTGCCGGCTGCCGCCGCGCCGGCGCGGACGGCGCCGGCCCCCGCCGGCCGGCCGGTGGTGGTGGCGCGGCTGGACACCATCATCCAGCCGGTGGCCGCCGAGTTCGTGGCCAAGGCGGTGGCGCATGCCGACCAGGTCCAGGCCGCTGCGCTGGTGCTCGAGATCGACACCCCGGGGGGCCTGATGACCTCGATGGGCGACATCACCCGGGCACTGCTGCAGGCCAAGACGCCGGTCATCTGCTGGGTGGCGCCGCAGGGGGCGCGAGCCGCCTCGGCGGGCTTCTTCGTGCTCATGGCCGGGGACATCGCAGCCATGGCGCCGGGCACCAACACCGGTGCCGCGCACCCCGTGGGTGGTCAGGGAGAGGACATCGCCGGCACCCTCGGCCGCAAGGTCGAGCAGGACGCGGCGGCGCAGATCCGCTCGCTGGCGGTGCGTCACGGGCACAACCTCGAGCTGGCGCAGGCAGCGGTGGTGGAGAGCCGCTCGTTCACCGCAGAAGAGGCGCTGCAGGGGAAGCTCGTCGACCTGTTGGCGCCCACCCTGCCGGCGCTGCTGCGGGACGTCGACGGCCGGCAGGTGAAGAAGGGGGAGGCGGCGCCGCAGACGCTCGCCACTGCCGGTGCCGCCGTCGACGAGATGGAGATGGGCAGGGTGCGACGCTTCCTCGCCGTGCTCGTCGACCCCAACGTCGCCTACCTGCTGCTCGCCATCGGCATGCTGGGGCTCTACTTCGAGATTGCCACCCCTGGCGCGGTGCTGCCGGGCGTGCTGGGTGCCATCTGCCTGGTGCTCGGCTTCTACGGCATGTCGGTGCTGCCTGTCTCCTACGCCGGAGTGGCGCTGCTCATCCTCGCGGCGCTGTTCTTCCTCGCCGAGATCAAGGTCACCAGCTATGGGTTGCTGACCGTGGCGGGCACCATCTGCCTCGTCGTCGGTTCGTTGATGCTGTTCCAGAGCCCGGAGCCGGCGCTGCGCGTCTCGCGCTCGATCATCGCCGGCGTCACCGCCTCGGTGGTGGTGGTGGCGGTGTTCCTGATGACGCTGGTGGTGCGCACGCACCGCATGCAGGTGAGCACCGGGGCCGCCGGGATGGTGGGGGAGCGGGGCGTCGCCCGCAGCCCGCTGGCGCCGGCGGGGCGGGTGATGGTCCACGGCGAGCTGTGGGCGGCGGTGGTGGCGGACGGCAGCGTGCCGGCCGGCGCGCCGGTGGAGGTCGTGGCGGTGGACGGAATGACGTTGCGGGTGCGGCCGTTGCCGCCGGCGCCGATGGCGCCGGCCGCGGTGCCGCCCTCCGCGGGAGGTTGAGGCGATGGAACCCACGTTCGGCTGCGGCGCTTTCTTCGTGCTGATCCTGTTCGGCTACGTCCTGTTGTCGATCCGCATCGTCAAGGAGTACGAGCGGCTGGTGGTCTTCCGCCTCGGGCGCCTGGTGCAACATGAAAAGGGCCCGGGCATCACCTTCGTGTGGCTGATCATCGACAAGGCGGTGCGCATCTCGCTGCGCACGCTGGTGCTCGACGTGCCGCCGCAGGACATCATCACGCGCGACAACGTCTCCGTGAAGGTGAACGCCATCATCTACTTCCGCGTCCTCGACCCGGTCAAGGCGGTGGTCGAGGTGGAGAACTACCTGTACGCCACCAGCCAGCTGTCGCAGACCACGCTGCGCTCGGTGCTCGGCCAGGCCGAGCTCGACGAGCTGCTGTCGGAGCGTGACAAGCTCAACGAGCGCCTGCAGGCGATCATCGAGAGCCACACCGATCCGTGGGGGATCAAGGTGTCGATGGTCGAGGTCAAGAACGTCGACCTGCCGGCGGAGATGCAGCGGGCGATGGCGATCCAGGCCCAGGCGGAGCGCGAGAAGCGGGCGAAGATCATCCACGCCGAGGGCGAGTTCCAGGCCTCGGCGCAGCTCGCGGAGGCGGCCAAGGTGATCTCGCAGAACCCCACCACCCTGCAGCTGCGCTACCTGCAGACGCTCACCGAGATCTCGGCGGAGAAGAACTCGACGATCGTCTTCCCGGTGCCGATCGACATCTTCGACGGCTTCCGCAAGCGCTGAGGCGGGCCCCGGCGCCGCCCGCCGGGCGGCGCCGCGGTCGACTCGACATCGTGCTGGCGAGCGACTACCCTCTCGCCTGGAGGGTGCCGTGAGCGAGGCGCAGGAACCCAGCTACTACGAGATCGCCCTGACCAACCGGCAGGTGCTGGTGGCGTTCGTCATCCTGCTCTGCTGCGTGCTGGCGGCCTTCTTTGCCGGCGTCTGGGTCGGCAGGGGCTCGCCGGCGGCGGCGGCCGACGCGCCGCAGCAGGCGGCGGCGCAGGCGACGCCCTCGGCCACCTCTCCCCAGGAGCTCGCCTTCTTCAACGACGGGGAAGGCGGCAGCAAGGCCGCCGAGGGCCGCCCCGACCTCGAGGAGATGGCGGCGAAGCCGCGCCGCGACACCACGCTGGCGCAGGACCTCGGCGTCGACGCGGCGGCCGCCACTCCCGCTCCCGCCGCTCCGGCGTCCTCCGCGCCGGCAACGGCAAGCCCACAACCGACCGCGCCGCCGGCGGCCTCCGCCGCGCCGCCTCCGGCGCCGGCCGCCAGCGCCGCGGCGGCGGCGCCGGCAGGGGCGCTCTTCATCCAGGTCTTTTCGTCGCGCGACGAGCTGCAGGCGAAGCGGCTGGAGACCCGCCTGCGCGCCGCCGGCTTCAAGGCCTTCCTGTCGCCGGCAGGGGTCATGTACCGGGTACGTATCGGTCCCTTCGCCGCCCGGCCCGATGCCGAGACGGTAGCGGCGCGGGCTCGCCGCGACTTCCGCCTCGACACCTGGATCACCGCCAGCCCGTGACCTCAGCGTGATCCCGGGCGCGCCGCGGCGGTCCCCCAGCGAATGAGCCCCTCCGGCCGCGAGGAAGGACACCGCCCCGCCCCCCTCCCGGATCCGCCCGTCGAGGGCGGCGGCCAGGACGCGAGCAAGCCCGGTGCCGAGGCTCCCCCTGCTGGAGCCGTTACCGGGGAGGGCGGCGGGGCGGTCGCCGGCGCCACGACGGTGCGCCGCGGTCCAGCTCCGCTCCTGCTGTGGCTGCTCGTCGCCGCGCTCGGTGGCGGGCTGTGGGCCCTCCAGTTCGGTCGCCAGGGGCTGCTGCTGGCGCCCTGGGTGGCGCTGGTGCCGCTGTTGCTGCTGCTCGCGACGCCGCGTCCGGCGCTGCTCGCCTTCGTCCACGGCGTCGTCTTCTGGATCGCTTCGATGCCGTGGATCGCCTCTACCTTGGAGGTCTACGGCCAGCTGCCGCGGTGGCTGTCCTGGCTGCTGCTGGTGTTGCTCGCCGCCTACCTCGGCCTCTTCTGGGCCGCCTTCGGCGGGCTCGGGGCTCGACTCTGGAGCCGCGGTGGCTGGCCGGCCCTGCTCGGGCTGCCGGCACTCTGGGTAGCGCTCGAGCTCCTGCGCGGCTGGCTGCTCTCGGGCTACCCCTGGAACCTCGCGGCCTACGCCTGGGTGGAGGTGCCCGGGGCGCTGCCGCTCGCCTCCTGGGTCGGTCCGTGGGGGGCCTCGTTCCTGCTCCTGCTCGCCAACGTCGGCGTGGCGCGCGCCGTCGCGAAGCGGCGCTGGCAGACCGGCGCCGTCGCCGTGCTCGTGCCCTTCGCGTTGCTGCCGCTGGCCGGCCGCTTCGCCCACGGCGAGCCACGGCCCGGGCCGCCGCAATCGGTCCGGCTGCTGCAACCGGACATCGGCAACCTGGTCAGCTACGACCCGGTGCGGGCGTTCCGCAACTACACCCGGGTGGTCGCCATGTCGCGGCAGGCCTGTGACGAGCCGGGAGCGCTGGTGATCTGGCCAGAGAGCGCCGGCTGGCCGTTCGAATACCCGGTCGACGCCAACTTCCGGCACGACCTGTGGCAGCTGGTCGACGACGGCTGTCCGCTGCTCTTCAACACCGCGTTCAGGCAGGGCGAGCAGTGGCGCAACGCCGCCTTTCTGCTCACCGCGGGCGGCGGCGAGCAGCGCGCCGACAAGCGGCACCTGGTGCCGTTTGGCGAGTACGTGCCGGCCAAGGCTCTCTTTCCGTTCCTCGGCCGCGTGGCGCGCAACGCCGGCGACTTCACGCCGGCGCACGGGGTGCGGCTGCTCGCCTGGGGGCGCGAGCGGCTGGCGGTGGCGATCTGCTTCGAGGTGATCTTCCCCGCCGAGGTCGCGGAAGCCGTGCGCCAGGGGGCAACGACTCTGGTGACGATCACCAACGATGCCTGGTATGGCGACACCAGCGCTCCCTGGCAGCACTTTCGCGCCGTTCGCTTCCGCGCCGCCGAGGAGCGGCGGCCGCTGGTGCGAGCGGCGATCACCGGCATCTCGGCACTGGTGCGGGCCGACGGCTCGGTGGCGGCACGGCTCGACCCCTACGCCGAGGGGGTGCTGCGCGGCGTCCTGCGCGGCGGCGTCGGCCTCTCGCCCTACGCGCGTCGCCCCTGGCTGAGCCCGCTCCTGGCGTCGGCGCTGGCGCTCGCCGCCGTGGTCGCCAGCCGCCGCCGGCGCGCGCGCTGAGCGGCGCGCGGAAGAAACCGGTCGCCGCTCCCGTTGTGTCACCCTGAGCACCCGCGCGGTGGCTTTGCTAGATTTCGCGATCAAGGAGCCGACTTACCATGATCTCTGCCGAGACTCGCCAGCGCCTCGACCAGCTCGCCTCCCAGCTGACCACCTTCCGGGGGTACCTTTGAGGAGGCCGACCTCGACGAGAAGCTGGCCGAGATCGATGCCTCCATCCAGGCCTCGGGGTTCTGGGAGGACCCCGACCGCAGCAAGCCGGTGCTGCAGCGGCGCCGCCAGCTCGAGCGCCGCCAGCAAGCGCTGCGCCGGCTGCTGGCGGACGCCGAGGAGCTGTCGACCTGGAACGAGCTGCTCGCCGAGGGTGAGGACGGCGGCAGCGACCTCGAGACCTTTGCCGCCCGCGTCGAGCAGGATCTCGACCAGCTCGAGCTGCAGCTGAAGCTGTCGGGCGAGCACGACGACAAGAACGCCCTGCTGCTCATCCACTCCGGCGCCGGCGGCACCGACTCGCAGGACTGGGCCGACATGTTGCTGCGCATGTACCTGCGCTGGGCGGAGAAGAACGGCTACGAGGTCGAGCTGCTCGACCGTCAGGACGGCGAGGAGGCGGGGATCAAGAGCGCCACCCTGGCGGTGCGCGGCGAGTACGCCTACGGCTACCTCAAGAGCGAGATGGGCGTGCACCGGCTGGTGCGCATCTCCCCGTTCGACGCCAACGCCCGCCGGCAGACCTCGTTCGCGTCGGTGGACGTCTACCCCGAGATCGACGACGAGATCGAGATCGACATCGCGGAGAAGGACCTGCGCATCGACACCTTCCGCTCCTCGGGCGCCGGCGGCCAGCACGTCAACAAGACCGAGTCGGCGATGCGCATCACCCACCTCCCCACCGGCATCGTCGTCTCCTGCCAGAACGAGCGCAGCCAGCACAAGAACCGCTCGACGGCGATGAAGGTGCTCCGGGCGCGCCTCTACGACCTCGAGCTGCGCAAGCGCGAGGAGGAGAACGCCAAGCGGGAAGGGGAGAAGAAGGAGATCGCCTGGGGCAGCCAGATCCGCAGCTACGTGCTCCACCCCTACCGCATGGTCAAGGACCACCGCACCGGCGTCGAGGTCGGCGACGCCGACCGCGTTCTCGACGGCGACCTGGCACCGTTCATCGAGGGCTACCTGCGCGGCGAGATGGACAAGGCGGGCGCGCGCGACGCCGTGGTGTGACCTCGCGCGCCAGGACCCTGACGATTCCGTGACGTTAGCCTGACCGAGGACTGACCCACCGCGGCGCCCTGTCGGGGGACACTATCGAGGGCCGCCTGGCTAGCGGCAATCCACAGCAGTCTCGTCACTTGCGGCCGCCCAACCGGCGCGGCCGCGGACCACAGGAAGACTCCATGACCGTAGAGCCCGCGATTCCCGATACTCGGCCCGCGCTCGCCTCGCGACCACCGTCGGCCACCAGCGCAGCGCGGTGGAACGAGATCCTCGCCCCCTACAAGTCGCCCCATCTCGGCAAGGCGATCTTCCAGCTGGTCACCACCGCGACGCTCTTCCTGCTCGGCTGGTACCTGATGCTGCGCAGCCTCGAGGTGGGCTACTGGCTCACCTGTCTGCTCGCGTTTCCGGTCGCCGGCCTGCTGACCCGCCTGTTCATCATCCAGCACGATTGCGGGCACGGCTCGTTCTTCCGCTCGCCGCCGGCCAATCACGTCGTCGGCTTCGTCCTCGGCGTGGTGACGCTCACTCCCTACATGTACTGGCGGCGCACCCACGCCATCCACCACGCCACCTCCGGCGACCTCGATCGCCGCGAGCTGGGGGACATCCGAACGGTCACCGTTGCCGAGTACCTCGCGATGCCGCCGTCCGGCAGGCTCGGTTATCGGCTCTACCGCAGCATGTTCGTCTTGCTGGTGCTGGGGCCGCTCTATCAGTTCCTGATCAAGCACCGCTTGCCATGGGACGCGCCCCGCGAGTGGAAGCGCGAGTGGGCGAGCGTGCTATGGACGAACGTCGCTCTCGCGCTGGTGGTCGCCGCCCTGGGGCTGACCATCGGCATCGGCTCCTTCCTCGCCGTGCACCTGCTGGTCTTGGTGGTGAGCGGTGCCCTGGGCGTCTGGCTGTTCTACGTCCAGCACCAGTTCGAGGACACCTACTGGGAGCTGCACCCGGAGTGGCAATTCCACCGCGCCGGCATCGAGGGCAGCTCCTTTCTCGACATGCCGCGGGTGCTGCACTGGTTCACCGGCAACATCGGCTACCACCACATCCACCACCTGTCGAGCCGCATCCCCAACTACCGCCTCCGCCGCTGCATGGAGGAGAACCCGGAGCTGAACCACGTGACGCGGCTGACCGTGCGAGGGACGTTGCGCTGCGCCCGCCTCAAGCTGTGGGACCAGGCGAGCCGTCGTCTCATTAGCTTCGGCGAGCTGCGGGTGCTGAGGATGCGCGGTCCCAGCTCCGGGCCGGCCGAACAGGCCGCCTAGCCTGCCGTGGTGAGCGCCGACGTGAGCCCGTCGCGCCGCTCGAGCCGCCGCTGAGGCTCAGCGGCGAGCACGCCCCCGACAGGGCGCCGCCGGTCGGCCCGTAGCACCGCGGTCGGCGGTACCCCAGCCGGCCCATCGCGGCCGACCCGGGGCAGGCGGACGGCCGGCGGCGGCGCGTGCGCCGGAATGGAGGCGAGGACCAGCGGGTCGCGCCCTCTCCCCTCGCCGGGGCGAGAGGGGCCCCGAGCCAAACCTGCACACCGCTCCCGCAGTACCTTCAACGCTTACCTCCTTTCGGCAGGCAAGGCAAAGGCGGGGCAGCCCCTATCTCGACGATTCTGCTCTTCGTGCTCGCAGCACAATATGGGGTGCCGGGGAGCCGCCGGGTTCAAACTGCTAGTCGGGCTCTCGACGCCAAGCCA
Organism: Thermoanaerobaculia bacterium; assembly: GCA_963837455.1. GTDB lineage: Bacteria > Acidobacteriota > Thermoanaerobaculia > Multivoradales > JAIOJS01 > DASYQD01. The sequence continues at coordinate 55,996 of CAWINM010000007.1, forward strand.
GCACGACCTCGCCGCCCACCTGCTCACACCTATTTTCATCCCATTGGGTGCCTCCGAAGGAGGCATGGGGAACTGCTAGGCTCGCCACCGTGCTGCGACTGGACTACGTCTCGCCGCTGCCCCCCGCGCGCACCGGCATCGCCGACTACAGCGCCGATCTCCTGCCGCACCTGGCGCCGCGCTGCGAGCTGCGGCTGGTGGCACTTCCCGGGCACCCGGTAGCGCCCGAGCTCGCCGCGTGCTGGCCGACGGTGGGGCCGAGCGCGCTCGGCGGCGAGCGCCTGCCGCTCTACCAGATGGGCAACAACGAGCTGCACCGCCCGGTGTGGGAGGCGGCACGTCGGGTTCCCGGTGTGCTGGTGCTGCACGATCTCGTGCTGCACCACTTCCTGGTGGGTCGCACGCTTGGCGAAGGAGACTTCGCCGGCTACCGCCAGCAGCTGGCGAGTGACCACGGGTGGGTGGGTGAGCTCGCGGCGGCACCGGCGCGCTGGGGCTTCGTCGACACCGTGGTGCAGTTCGCGCTGCCGGCGCGTCGCGGCCTGCTGCGCGCCCAGCGCGGCGTGCTGGTGCACGGGGAGTGGGCAGCGGAGGAGCTGCGCGGCGAGGACCCGGACCTGCGCGTGCGGCGGGTGCCGATGGCGGTGCCACTGCCGCCGCCCGCCGATGCCGCCCATGGCGCGGCGCTACGGCGGCGCCTCGGCATTCCGGAGGGGGCGCCGGTGCTCGGTTCCTTCGGCTTCCAGACGCCGATGAAGCGCACCCGCGTCGCGCTGCGTGCGCTGGCGCGACCGGAGCTCGCCGGCACCCACTTGCTGGTGGCCGGCGAGGTATCGCCGCACGTCGACCTCGTCGGGCTGGCGCGAGAGCTCGGGGTGGCGGCGCGCGTCCACCTGCTCGGCTACGTCGCCTTCGGCGAGCTCGAGGCGGCGATCGCGGCGAGCGACCTCTGCCTCAACCTCCGCTACCCGACCGCCGGGGAGACCTCGGCCTCGCTGCTGCGCATCCTCGCCGTGGGGCGACCGACGGTGGTCGAGGCGTACGCGCAGTTCCGCGACCTGCCCGACGCGGCGGTGGTCAAGGTGCCGCTGGCGGTCGGCGAGGATCCGGGCGACGAGGCAGCGGCGCTGGCGGTGCGTCTCGCCGCGCTGCTCGCTGCCCCCGCGGCGCTGGCGCGCCTGGGGGAGGCGGCCCGGGCGCACGTGGCGCACGAGCACGACCCCGACCGTGCCGCCGCCGCCGTGGTGGCGGCTTGCGAGGATCTGGCGGCGGCACCACCGCCGGGCCCAGGGGCGCCGCGCGAGGTGCCCCCCCGGGCGCCGTTCTGGGCGCCGCTCGCCGCCGAGCTGACGGTGGAGCCGCTGGCGGGCTGGCGTGCGGGGGAGCGGCGGCGCCTGCGCGTACGGCTCCATAACCCGGGACCGGCGCGCTGGCTCGCCGCTCGTCGCGGCCTGGGCGGCACGGTGCTGCGCGTCGAGCTGCGGGGGGAGGGTGGGGTGGTCGAGAGCCTGCCCTGGATCGAGATGCCGCGCGACCTCGACGGCGGCGACGCGTACACCTTCGAGCTGTCGTTGCGACGCCCACCGGGTGAGGTGACGCTGGCGTTGCGCCCGTGTCTGCTCGAGCTCGGCGATGCCTGGATGTTCGGGGGCCCGCGTTTCGAGGCGCCGGTGTGAGGGGCTACGTGGCTCCAGCGGTGGCAGGGGGGCGAGGGTGATGGGCGAGCACGGCGCGGCGACGCTCCCTCCCGCACCGGCGGCCGCGCCGCGCCTGCCGCGGGCGCCGCTGTTGGCGCTGGCGCTCGGGCTGGCGCTCCTCCTCGGGCTCGCCACGGTGCCGCAACCGCGGCTCGACGGCGAGGGTGCCGGCGCGCTGCTGCTCGCCCGCAGCCTGGCGAACGACGGCGACCGCCTCTGGGAGGTCGCCGACCGCGCACGGGCCGAGGGGCTGGTAGACAGCGGCCAGGTCGCCCGCGAAGCCGTCCTCGGCGCGGAGGACTATGGCAAGGCGTTTTCGGCGCCGCTCGCCTACGGCCTGTTCCTCGCTCCCTGGGCGGCGCTCGCCGGCGCGCGCGGGGCGCTGCTCGCGCAAGGCCTGCTGCTCGCCCTCGCCACCCTGTTCGCGGCCGCGACGCTGGCCCGCCGCAGCGGGCCGAGAGCCGCCTGGCTCCCCCTGCTGCTACTCTTTGCCAGCAGCAGCGGCGCCTACGCGCTCCGTCTCTGGCCGGAGGCCACCCTCGCTTCCGCCCTGCTCCTCGCCTTCGCGCTCGCCCGTGCAGCGCATCCGCCGCTGCCGGTCGAGATCGCCGCCGGCGACCTGCCCGACCTCTACCCGCTTCCTCCGGAGGAGCGCGCGACGCCAGGCGGTCGCTACGTGCCGCGCTGGCTGCTGGTGGGGGGCCTGCTGGGCGCCGTGGGGAGCGCGGCCCCGTGGACGTTGCCGCTGCTCTGGCCGGCGTGCGCGACGGTGCCGGCGCCGCGCCGGCGCGCCGGCGTGACGCTGGTCCTGCTGGCGGCCGCGACGGTTCTCCTGGCGCTCGCCTTGACGGGGGCGGCCACCGCCGGCACGCCCCCCTCGCCACGCTCGCTGCTCGACGCGATCGGCCCGACGGGCCCGGCGACGCTCCACCCGCGGGTGCTCGGCTGGGACCTCCTCCACGTGCTGGCCGGGCGCCACCTGGGGTTGCTCTTCTACTTCGCGCCGCTCTTGCTGCTCGCCTCGCTCTCTCTGCGCGGCGAGGGACGCGGCGCGCTGTGGGGCGGCGCCGCGCTGGCGCTGCTGCTGCTTCTCCTATGGCGCCCCTTCGACCTCTCGGGCGCTCCCCTCGCCATCGGCCTGCGGCCGCTGGTGCCGCTCGCCGCCGCGCTCACCATGGCGGTGGCGCGGCCGCCGCGACGCCTCGCCCTGCTGCTCGTCTGCGTCTGGGCGGCGGGGTGGCTGTGGCCGCTCTGGCGGGCGCCGCGGCAGCCGTTCGGCGACGCCGCCGAGGCGCGCTTCACGGCCCCCTACCTGGCTCCCTGGGCACCGCTCGAGACCACCCAGACGTCGCTGCGCTTCGGCTCGAGCATGCCGTTCGGCGGTGCCGGCGGCCGTCTCACCGTGCTCGGGGGCGAGGTGCTGGCCGGCGGCCACGTGGTCGCGGTGCCCGCCGGCAGCTGGGTCGAGCTGCTCGCGGGCATGCCCGACGCCCTGCCCGGCCTCTGGGTGGAGGGTGGAGAGCAGGCCGGCAACGACCTGCTGGTGCGTGGCGGCGAGGTGAGCGAGACGGTCCTCCGTCCCGACGGCGGCATCGCCTTCCTGGTGCGGCCCAAGCGGGTCTACGCGCACCACGCGATGCCCGGCAGCAGCCACACCTGGAGCTTCTACCATCTCTCCGTGCGGCTGCCGGGACCGGCCGGCCGCCCCTTCACCGTTCGCATCCGCCCGGGCTGAGAGCCTGTGAATCAATCTGCAAGGGGTCGCGCACCAGGGGCTTGGGGCCCGAGCGGTAGGCGCGAGGAGGAGTCGATGCCTTGCCCATCGGCGACGACGAGCAACGACGCGATCGGGCCCCAATCCCCTGGTGCCCTTCGGGTTGGGGGTGGCTTGGGGCCGTCTGCGGCGTTGCGCTCCCTGCGCCGTAGGACAAGGCTACGGCTCGGTCGCGCGCCTTGCATCCGGCCCCAAGGCACCCCCAACGCGACCCCTTGCAGATTGATTCACAGGCTCTGAGTCGACCCCGGCACCGCGCACGAGCCCGCCGATGCCCGCCACCGAACCGCAGAGCTGGATCCTCGAGGTGCGGCGGCGGCTCGCCTCGCCGCCCCCCGATCGCGTGCCGCCCAGCGAGCTGGCGGAGGGCGTGCGTCGCGCCGCGGTGCTGGTGCCGCTCTACGTCGACGCCGGCGGGCTGTGGGTACTGCTCACCCGGCGGGCGGAGGACCTGCCCTACCACCGCGGCCAGATCGCCTTTCCCGGTGGCAGCCTGGAGGCAGGCGAGGACCCCTGGGCGGCGGCGCTGCGCGAGAGCCACGAGGAGATCGGCCTCGACCCCGGCAAGGTGCTGCCGCTGGGAATGCTCGACGAGGTGGCGACTCCCACCGGTTTCCACATGCATCCGGTGGTGGGCGCCGTGCCCTACCCTGTCGACACCCGACCGCACGCGGGCGAGGTGGCCGAGGTGTTCGCCCTGCCGCTCGCCGCGGTGGCCAGCCCCAACATGGTCGAGCGCCGCACCGTGCTGGTCGACGGGACGCCGCGCGAGCTCACCGTCTTCCACGTCGGCAGCCGGCAGATCTGGGGCGCCACCGCGCTGGTGCTCGCCAACCTGCTCGAGCGGCTCGGCGCCGGCTGACGCCGGCGCGACCCGCCCGCGGGCGGGCCGTTTCCCAGCCGCCACGATCCGCGCCCGAGCGCGGCGATAGAATGGCGGCGCGCCGCACACCGACGAGGAGACCGCTATGGCCACCGTGCAAGCGACACCCATCGACCGCATCGCCGAGCAGCTGGGAGCGGACGGCGAGAGCCTGCTCGCCTTCACCTGCCAGGGGGTGCGCCGCGAGCAGCTCCACCTGCCCGGGCCCGACCACATCGACCGCTGCCTCGGCGCCAGCGACCGCAAGCCCGGTGTGCTGGTCAACCTCCACCGGCTGCACCATACCGGCCGGCTGGCGGGGAGCGGCTACCTGTCGATCCTCCCCGTCGACCAGGGGGTGGAGCACTCGGCGGCCGCTTCGTTCGCCCCCAACCCCGAGTACATGGACCCCGAGAACATCGTCCGGCTCGCCATCGAGGGGGGGTGCAACGGCGTCGCGTCGACCCTCGGCGTGCTCGGCTCGGTAGCGCGCCGTTTCGCGCACAAGATCCCGTTCATCGTCAAGCTCAACCACAACGAGCTGCTCACCTACCCCAACCAGTTCCGCCAGATCCTCTTCGCCCAGGTGGAGCAGGCCTGGGAGATGGGTGCGGCGGCGGTGGGGGCCACCATCTACTTCGGCTCCGACGACGCCGATCGCGAGATCGTCGAGGTCGCCGAGTGCTTCGCGCGTGCTCACGAGCTGGGCCTTGCCACCATCCTCTGGTGCTACCTGCGCAACCCCGCGTTCAAAAAGGACGGCGTCGACTACCACACCGCGGCGGACCTCACCGGGCAGGCCAACCACCTCGGCGTCACCATCGAGGCCGACGTCATCAAGCAGAAGCTGCCGACCAACAACGGCGGCTACCCGGCGCTGAGCTTCGGCAAGACCGACAAGCGGGTCTACGGCCAGCTGATCAGCGACCACCCGGTCGACCTGGTGCGCTGGCAGGTCGCCAACTGCTACATGGGGCGGGTCGGCCTCATCAACTCCGGCGGCGAGAGCAAGGGTGCCGGTGACCTCGCGCAGGCGGTACGCACCGCGGTGATCAACAAGCGCGGCGGTGGCACCGGCCTGATCTCCGGGCGCAAGGCCTTCCAGCGCCCGATGCGCGAGGGGGTCGAGCTGCTGCACGCCATTCAGGATGTCTACCTCTGCACCGAGGTGACCGTCGCCTGACTCGGGCCCGGCGCGAGGAGGACAGCTCGCGCCCGCGCCGCCCGTTGCCCGGGGAGGCGCGCGCCTACGACATCGCCCCGTCGGCGGTCACCGTCGTGGGGGCCGGCTCGGCGAGCAGCTCGGCGAGCCGGTGGTGCGACGCCTCGGCGTCACGCTCGCCGATCGCCATCAGGCGCTGCAGGTAGTCGGGGTGGAAGAGCAGCAGCGACAGCATGTCGGCGGAGCTGGTCTCGTGGCTGCCGAGGCCGCGGGTGAGGAAGGCGAGGCCGCGCGGCAGCGCGTCCTGGTAGTCGGCTGCCAGCCTGCCGAGGTCCTCCGAGGGGTGCAGCACGAGGAGGTCGATGGGGCGCAGGGCGCCGCCCTGCTCGGCGGGCAGGCGCGCCAGCAGGCGATTGATGCGCTTGAGCCCCTCGGCGTCCTGCTCGACGTGGTCGAGGAAGATGGCGTTGAGCACGGCGCCGATCACCTGCGCCGGCGGCGGGTAGCCGCGGATGACCGGCCGATCGGCCTCCGAGAGCGTGCGCTGGTAGCGCGTCGACACCGCCAGGATGCGCTCGGCGCCGAGGTGGATGGCTGGGGCGAGCGGCGCCACCAGGCGCACGCCGCCGTCGCCGTACCAGGAGCTGCCGATGCGCACGGCGGGGAAGAGCAGCGGCAGCGCCGCCGAGGCCATCACGTGGTCGATGCCGATGCGGGCCCTGGCGCTGCGCCGCTGCGGGCGCTCCCAGGTGACGATGTCGCGCCCCTGCACCCAGGTGACGGTCTGGCCGGTGGCGTAGTTGAGGGTGGAGAGGGCCAGCGCCGACAGCCGGCCGGCGGCGATCGAGCCGGCGATGCCGACGAGCTCCTCCGAGACGGTCGCCATCACCGTCGTCAGCAGCTGGCGCAGCGGCGAGGTGTCGAGCAGCCCACGGATGCGCGGCGCGATCGCGGCGCCGCCCGAGAGCAGCCGCGTGCCCCAGCGCACGACGTTGGTGGAGAGGCTGCGGAGGTCGACGCGGAAGACGTGGTCGAAGCCGAGCCCGCTCCAAACCTCGCCGAGGCCGGCCGCGGCGTCCGCCATGCTGCCGGCGTGCGACGCCAGGTAGGCGGCGTTGATGGCGCCCGCCGAGGTGCCGGTGATGATCTGGAAGCGGAAGTCGGGGAAGGCGCGGCGGAGGTAGCGCAGCAAGCCGACCTGGTAGGCGGCGCGGGCGCCGCCCCCGGACAGCACCAGCGCCAGCTGACGGTCGCTGGGGCGGAGAGGCGAGGAGTCGAGAGGCACCGTCGCCACTGGCGGTGATTGTCAGGGCAGCGGGCAAGGGGGTCAAGTCGAGGGTCAGGTGAGGCGGGCCCCTGGGATAGACTCGCTGGCCCGTGCGCTCCGGCCACTTCACCCTCGGCCGCTTCGACCTTGCCGTCCTCCCCGACACGCCGTTCCGCCTCGACGGGGGGGCGATGTTCGGCGTCGTGCCGAAGGTGCTCTGGGAGCGCCAGAAGCCGACGGACGGGCGCAACCGCATCGCCATGACCACCAACTGTCTGCTGCTGCGCGGAGAGGGGGGCGTGGCGCTGGTCGACACCGGCATCGGCGAGAAGCTCGACGACCGTGCCCGTGACACCTTCGCCGTGCCGGCGGAGGGGGAGCGCCTGCCGGAACGGCTGGCCGCGGCGGGGGTGACGCCCGAGCAGGTCACCCACGTGCTGCTCACCCACCTGCACTTCGATCACTGCGGCTGGAGCACGCGCCGCCAGGGAGACGGTTGGGTCCCCACCTTTCCGCGGGCCCGCTACTTCATCCAGCGCGACGAGCTCGAGCATGCCTTCCACCCCAACGAGCGCGACCGCGCGAGCTACGATCGGCGCAACGTCGAGGCGCTCATCGCGGCGGGTGTGGTGGAGGCCTTCGGCGACGAGGTCGAGCCCGTGCCGGGGGTGCGCATGGTGCGCGCGGGAGGCCATTCCCCCGGGATGTGCGTGGTGCGCATCGACGGTGGCGCCGGCGAGACCGCGGTGTTCTTCGCCGACCTGGTGCCCACCGCGGCGCACCTTCCCACACCGTGGGTGATGAGCTACGACCTCTGGCCGCTAACCAGCATGGAGCACAAGGCGCGCTGGGTGGCCGAGGCGGCTGCCGGCGACTGGCTGTGTGTCTTCGAGCACGACACCGAGGTGCCGCTGGCGCGGCTGGCACCCGGCGACCGCCCCGGTCGCTTCCGCGCCGAGCCGGTGGCACTGGCGAGCGTTTGACACCCTGGACAGGAGAGAGGGAGCGATGGCAATCGAAGTCGTGATGCCCCAGATGGGCGAGTCGATCGCCGAGGGCACGATCACCAAGTGGCTGGTGAAGGTGGGCGACCGGGTGGAGCGCGACCAGCCGCTGTTCGAGATCTCGACCGACAAGGTGGACGCCGAGATCCCCAGCCCGGCGGCAGGCGTCGTGCTGGAGATTCGCAACCAGGAGGGAGAGACCGTTCCGGTGTCGCAGGTGGTGGCGCGGATCGAGGAAGCCGGCGAGCAGCCGGGAGCGCCGTCGGCCGCGCCGGCCCCGAAGCCGGCCGAGCGGCCCGAAGTCGCGGCCGCCCATGCGGCACCGCCCCCGGCGAGCGCCCGGCAGCCGCAGGCGAGCCCTTCCGGTGCCCCCGCCTCCGCCCCGGCGCCCTTGGCCGCCACCGGCAAGGCGCCGCCGCCCGCGGCCCCCGCCGGCAGCTTCGACTACGACCTGGTCATCCTCGGCAGCGGCCCCGGCGGCTACGTCGCCGGCATCCGCGCCGGCCAGCTCGGCCTCAAGGTGGCGGTGGTCGAGAAGGACCCCAAGCTCGGCGGCACCTGCCTGCATCGCGGCTGCATTCCCACCAAGGCGCTCCTGCACTCGGCGGAGCTGCTCGACACCTTGCGCAAGGCCGAGAGCTTCGGCGTCGTCGCCGGCAAGGTCGAGCTCGACGTCGCCAGGGCGCACGAGCACAAGCGCGGCGTGGTGGCGAAGAACGCCAAGGGGATCGAGGGGCTGTTCAAGAAGTACAAGGTCGTTCCCGTGCTGCAGGGACGGGGCCGCCTGCTCGACGGCCACACCGTCGAGGTCACCCGCGAGGGCGGCGAGACGCAGCGGCTGTCGACGCGCTACGTGATGATCGCCACCGGCTCGGTGCCGCGCGAGATCGGCATCGCCCCCTCCGACGGCCGGCGCATCCTCACCTCCGACCACATCCTCGAGCTCGAGCGGGTGCCGAGCTCGCTGGTGGTGCTCGGCGCCGGCGCCGTGGGCACCGAGCTCGCGTCGATCTTCCGCTCCTTCGGCGCCGAGGTGACCCTCGTCGAGATGCTGCCGCGCCTGCTGCCGGTGGAGGACGAGGAGGTGTCGGCGGAGCTCGCGCGCGCCTTCCGCAAGCGCGGCATCGAGGGGCTCGTCGACGCCAGGCTGACCAAGGTCGAGACCACCGGGAGCGGCGTGAGACTCAGCCTCGAGCACAAGAAGAAGCAGTCACTCGAGGCCGAGATGCTGCTCGTCGCCGTCGGCCGGGCTCCGGTCACCGCCGATCTCGGCCTCGAGGCCCTCGGCATCGAGCTCGACCGCGGCTACGTCAAGGTGGTCGACGGTTACATGCGCACCACCGTGCCCCACGTCTACGCCATCGGCGACGTGGTGCCCAACAAGCCCTGGCTCGCCCACGTCGCCTCGGCGGAGGGGATCGTGGCCGTCGAGCACATGGCCGGCCACGAGACGCGGCCGGTCGACTACCAGCGAGTGCCGGGAGTGACGTTCTGCGATCCCGAGGTGGCGAGCGTTGGGCTCACCGAGGCCAAGGCGCGCGAGCGCGGCTACGACGTGGCGGTGGGGAAGTTCCCCTTCACCGCCCTCGGCAAGGCGGCAATCCTCGGCAAGACCGAGGGGTTCGTCAAGATCGTGCGCGAGAAGAGGTATGACGAGGTGCTCGGCATCCACGTCATCGGCGTGCATGCCACGGACCTCATCGGCGAGGCCTGCGCGGCGCTCGGTCTGGAGACCACCGCCGAGGAGCTCTTCCGCACCGTGCACCCGCACCCGACACTGACCGAGGCGTTCGCGGAGGCCGCCCACGCCTCGCACGGGGCCGCGATCCACTTCTAGCTGGGTAGTCGAGAGGTAGATGCCATGGCAACCGACGTCGTGATGCCCCAGATGGGGGAGTCGATCGCCGAGGGGACGATCACCAAGTGGCTGGTCAAGGTGGGGGACAAGGTCGATCGCGACCAGCCGCTGTTCGAGATTTCCACCGACAAGGTGGACGCCGAGATCCCCAGCCCGGCGGCCGGGGTGGTGGAGGCCATCCTGCACCAGGAGGGGGAGACCGTGCCGGTGTCGCAGGTGGTGGCTCGCATCGCCGAGGCGGGCGGGGCTGCCGGTGGCGCGCCGCCGGCGCCTGCCAGGGCGGCGGCCGCTCCCGGTGACGCCGTCGTGCAGGAGGCTGCCGCCGTGGCGCTGCGCCAGGAGCAGGGCCGCGGCGACGCCGGCGTGGTGCCCGCCGCGGCGCCGCCGCGACCGACGGCGGTGCCGGCACTGCCGGCACCGGCGCCGGGCAGCGTCGAGGAGCGCGTGCGCAAGTACTCGAGCCCGCTGGTGCGGCGCATGGCGCAGGTCGAGGGCGTCGACCTCACCGAGCTCACGGGGAGCGGCATCCACGGACGCGTCACCAAGCGCGACCTCGAGGCCTACCTCGAGCAACGCCGGACCCGACCGGCGGCGGCGCCCGCCCAGGCGCCGCGCGCCGCCCCGGTGGCCGCCGCTGCCGCCGGTGGCTTCCATGTGCCGGCCTACCTGCCCGGTGAGGAGGTCGACATCGAGCCGATGTCGAAGATCCGCGAGATCACCGCGGCGCACATGAGCTACTCCAAGCACACCTCGGCGCACGTCACCACCGTCTTCCACATCGACATGACGCGGGTGACGCGCATCCGCAACAAGGTCAAGGACGCCTTCGGCGCCGCCCACGGCACCAAGCTCACCTACATGCCGTTCATCTTCGCTGCCGTCGCCGCGGCGCTGCGCAAGCACCGGAAGGTCAACGCCAGCATCGACGGCGCCAACGTGGTCTACAAGCGGCACGTCAACATCGGCATGGCGGTGGCGATGGACCGCGGCCTCATCGTGCCGGTGATCCAGGACGCCGACCAGAAGTCGCTCGCCGGCCTGGCCAAGACCGCCAACGACCTCGCCGACCGCGCCCGCGCCAAGAAGCTGCTCCCCGACGAGCTCAAGGGAGGCACTTTCACGGTGACCAACCCCGGGGTGTTCGGCAGCCTCTTCGGCACGCCGATCATCAACCAGCCGCAGGTGGCGATCCTCGGCATCGGCACCATCGAGAAGCGCCCGGTGGTGGCGGCCGACGCCGACGGCGCCGACACCATCGCCATCCGCACCATGTCCTACTTCGGGATCACCTACGACCACCGGCTGGTGGACGGCGCCGACGCCGACCACTTCATGAACGACGTCAAGAAGGTGCTCGAGCAGGGCGAGTGGCCGGAGCTGCAGCCGTTCCTGTAGGGACCTCGCCGCCGGCGGCGACCGCCGCCACTTTGCTGCGACGGTGGGGGAGAGCGGTGCTCGCGGCGCTGCCGCCGGCGCTTGCCGTCTTCCTGGCCCTCGGCCTCTGCTGGCCCGGGGAGGAGGACGCCTTCATCTATTTCCGGTTCGCCGTCAACTCGGCGCGCGGCCTGGGCCTGGTCTTCAATCCCGGCCAGCCCGTCGAGGGTTTCTCGAGCCCCCTGTGGATGCTGCTGCTCGCCCTCGGCGCCCGGACGCCGCTCGCCGTCCACGTGCTGGCGCGCGGGCTGGGAGTGACGTGCGGCGCGGCGGCGGTGTTGGCGGTCGGGTGGCTGGCTCGCGCCGCCGGCCTCGGTCGCGGCAGCCGCCTGGCCGTGCAGGCCAGCCTGGCGCTCGACTACTACTTCCTGGTCTGGGCTCAGAGCGGGCTCGAGACACCGCTTTACATGCTGTTGCTCACCGCGGCCACCGCCGCCTACCTGCGGGTCGAGCGTGACCCTGGCGAGCGGCCCCCGACTCCGCGGGCGCAGGGGGGCGTCGGGCTGCTGCTCGGCCTGGTGGCGCTCGGCCGGCCCGAGGGTGCTTCGCTGGCGCTCCTCGCGCTCGGCGATCGGGCGGCGGCACGCTCGTGGCGAGCCCTGGGGCGGTATGGCGGAGCCGCCGGGGCGGTGGTGGCGCCGTACGTGGCCTGGCGGCGGATCCACTTCGGAGCCTGGCTGCCCAACACCAGCGTCAAGCTCTACCCGCTCCACTTCGACCGCTCGCTGCCGCAGGCCGCCGAGTTTGCCGCCTTCCTGGGCGTCCTCGTCCTCGTGCTGCCGCCGCTCTGGTGGCTGCTGGGTCACGGGCGAGCGGGCGACCGCGCCCGCCTGGGGCGGCTGTGGCTCGCCGGAGTGCTGCTCGGCTTCGGTTTCCACTTCCTCGCCGGCGGCGACTACCGCCCCGGCTTCCGCTACCTGCTGCCCGCCCTGCCGCTGCTGCTGGTCGCCGGCTGGGGGAGCGCCGAGCGATGGCTTGCCGCCGCCGCCAACCCCGGCACGCGACGTCTCGTGGCGGCGGTGCTCGCGCTGTCGCTGCTGCTCCCCTCTGCGCTGCTCTGGTGGCGGGATCCCTGGCGGCGGACGACGCTGCGCGGCGTCGCTGAGACCTGGGCCGATCCCTTCGCGGGGAAGAACAGGCTCGACCTCGCCGCCTGGTGGATCGTGCACAACGTCCCGGACGGCTCGGTGGTCGCCTACGGACAGATGGGGAAGGCACCCTACCTGGCGACCCTGCTCGGGCGCGACGTGAGGTTCCTCGACACCGTCGGCTGGGTCGACCGCGACGTCGCCTCGATCTACCGCCTCGACCGCAAGCTGGCGCGCCTGGCGCGCGCCGTCGCGCACGGCGAGACCCTGACCGTCGCCCTGGCCGAGATCCGGGCCGAGAACGCGCGGGCCTTCGCGCGGCAGATGCTGGCGCGCCACCCCGACTACCTGCTCGCCGAGCGCGACCTCCAGCACGCCGGTCTCGAGACCCTGCTCGCACTCCCCGACTTCCGGCGGGCTTACGCGCCGATCCCGTACTTCGCCTCGCTGCCCGCGGTGCGCGGCTTCGCGCGCCGGCGCCCGCCCGCGACGAGCGAAGGACCAGGGCAACCTGCGGCGAAGGATCTCGGCGCGGCCCATAGTCTTACCGTTGGACGAGCCTCGCGATAGGATCGGGAAGGTTTCCGGGGGAGTCTCGGCCGCCCGCCCTGCCGGCGGCGCGCGCCACCATCACGGGGAGGAGAGACGCATGCTCGAGCGTCGTATCTCGCGTTGGTACGTGTCGGTCCTGCTCGCCTTGGCCACCGCCCTGCCGGTGGCGGCGCAGCTGCAGACCGGCGATCTCTACGGCAAGGTGGCCGACCCGCAGGGGCAGAACCTGCCGGGTGTGACCGTCACGCTCGAGGGAGTCGGCTCACCGGCGGTGCAGGTGACCGACGAGGCGGGCGCGTTTCGCTTCATCGGCCTCTACCCCGGCACCTACAAGATGAAGGCCGAGCTGCAGGGCTTCTCGACCGTCGAGTATCCCAACGTCGGCATCCGCGTCGGCGGCAAGACCAACGTCGACGTGACGCTGACGCCGGCGGCGGCGGAGGAGATCACCGTCACCGGCGAGGCGCCGTTGCTCGACGAGCGGCGGGTCAACCGCGGCGCCGACATCTCGGCGCGCAAGCTCGACGAGGTGCCCACCGCCCGCGATCCCTGGTCGCTGCTGAGCCTGGCGCCGGGCGTGCTCGTCGACCGCGTCAACGTCGGCGGCAACGAGAGCGGGCAGCAGTCGAACTTCAACGCCCCGGGTGCGTCCTCGCGCGACAACGTGTTCTCGGTGGACGGCGTCGTGCTCACCGACATGAACGCCGTCGGGGCGTCGGCCACCTACTTCGACTTCGGCGCCTTCGAGGAGGTGCAGCTCACCACCTCCTCGACCGACACCTCGATCGCCACCTCTGGGGTCACCATCAACCAGGTGACCAAGCGTGGCACTAATGAGTGGCGCGGCCAGGGGCGTTTCCTGCGCACCGACGGCGCCTGGCAGTCGAGCGCCTCCGAGCTGTCGCCTGGCGTCACCGGCAACTCCATCGAGCGCGTCGACGAGTACGGCGCCGACGTCGGCGGGCCGTTGCTCAAGGACCACCTCTGGGCCTGGGCCTCGTACGGGGTCAGCGACATCCGCAACATCGCCGGCGGCGGCCAGCTCGATCGCACCAAGCTCGAGGACCACAACTACAAGCTCAACTTCCAGCTCGGCAGCAGCGACTCCGGCGTCCTGCACTACTGGACCAACGACAAGCTCAAGTTTGGACGCGGTGCCAGCCCCCAGCGGGCGCCGGAGACCACCCTCGACCAGACGACGCCGTCCGACATCTACAAGATCGAGGACTCGTGGATCCCCAGCTCGACCCTGTACGTCGACGTGCTGGCCAGCCGTGACGACGGCGCCTTCACGCTCTCCCCCAAGGGCGGTCTCGACGCCGACATCTTCGTCACCCCCGACAACGTGCGCCACGGCACCTGGTTCGACTTCGCGCAGACGGCGCGCATCGACCAGGCGCGCGGCGACGTGCACTACTTCTTCAACACCGGCGCCGCCAGCCACGAGCTCAAGTTCGGCGGCGGCTTCCGCGACCAGGAGAACCACTCGGGCACCGTCTGGCCGCACGGCAAGATCGTCTGGGCCGGCAACCTCTTCGGCCTCGACGAGGGCGACGCGGCGGTGGGCTTCCAGCGCAATCGCAGAGTGAACTTCTCGACCCACTACGACTCTGCCTGGGTGCAGGACACCGTCACCTGGGACCGCCTCACCCTCAATGCCGGCCTGCGCTGGGACGGCCAGAGCGGCAAGAACCTGGCGAGCAGCGACCCCGGCGATCCGACGGTACCGGGCGCCGAGGAGGGCGCGCCGGGCATCCTGCCGGCGATCGACTTCCCGGGCAACAGCGGCGGCGGCTTCAACTGGAGCACGGTGGTGCCGCGCATCGGCGCCACCTATGCGCTCGGGGAGCAGCGCAAGACCCTCCTGCGCGGCACCTTCTCGCAGTACGCCGAGCAGCTCGGCCAGAGCATCATCGGCCGCGTCAACCCGCTCGGCTACTCCTACGCCTACTTCTACTTCACCGACGCCAACAACAACCTCCGCCTCGACCCCGGGGAGACCCCGTCGCTGTCGTTCGCCTACGCGGTAGGCATCGACCCCAGCAACCCCGGCAGCCTGGTCTCCGCCAACGTCACCGACCGCAACCTCAAGCCGATGATCACCGACGAGATCACGCTCGGCGCCGACCATTCGCTGCGCGACGACCTCGGCATCGGCATCACCTTCACGCTGCGCAACGTGCGCGACATCACCGAGCAGCGCGTGCTGGTCACCGACGAGAGTGGTGCGGTGCGGGTGGCGACGCGCGACGACTACGTGCTGAGCGACCCGGTGTCGGGCATCCTCCCCAATGGCCAGCCGAGCGGCGAGGTGGCGGTCTACGACCTGCGCGAGGGCCTGACGCCGACGGGGGGCACGCTGCTCACCAACGGCGACCGCGAGATCCAGTACCGCGGCGTCACGGTGACCTTCGACAAGCGGCTGGCGAACCGCTGGTCGCTCTCCGGCAACGCCACCTGGAACGATTGGAAGTGGAAGATCGGGCCCCAGTTCCGGCGCTTCGACGATCCCACCAACGTGATCTCCGACGCCAACGGCTACTCCGACGACCCCGGCGTCTACTTCGAGCAGTCGGGGGGCAGCAACAAGGACGACGTCTTCGTCAGCGGCCGCTGGTCGTACCACCTCGACGGCATCTACCAGGTGGCCCCCGACCACCCCTGGGGCTTCAACGTCGGCGGCAGCATCGACGGCCGCGAGGGCTACATCTTCCCGCCCTCCATCAGGGCCGGCGGCTCGGTGGGCGGGCGCAACGTGCAGCTGACCAACAAGGTCGACGCCTTCCGCCTCGGCAACGTGCAGGTGCTCAACGGCCACCTCGACAAGGACTTCGCGTTCGGTGACGTGCACGCCGTCGTCAGCCTCGATGGCTTCAACCTCACCAACGACAACGTCGTCCTCCAGCGCGACCGCGCCGCCGATGCCGAGGGTCAGACCTACCAGCCGCTCGAGGCGCTGTCGCCGCGCGTCTTCCGCGTCGGCGTCACCCTCCGCTTCCGCTAGGGACTTCGACCGCTGCGGGGGTGGCGCCTGGCGTCACCCCCGCGATGCCTCGCTCGCTGGCGGTGCGGCGGACCGCGGCCGGCGGCCCCGCGGCGGCGTTGGCTGCCAGCCCTCCGGGAGCCCGCCGGCGACGATCTACAATCGTCGCCACCATGCCGCGGTTCGGGGTGCTGGCGCTCGGCTTGCTCCTGGCCGGCGCCGGTGCGCCGTCGCCGACGGCGTCGTCGAGCGCCATGCCCGGGCCGGCCCGCGCGCGGCGCCCCGACGTCCTGCTCGTCACCATCGACACCCTGCGCTACGACGCCACCGGCTTCGATGGCAACCCCGGCGGCACCACGCCGCTGCTCGACCGTCTCGCCGCCGCCGGGCGGGTGTTCGCCGACGCCCACGCGCACAACGTCATCACCCTGCCCTCGCACACCAACATCCTCACCGGGCTCTACCCCTTCCAGCACGGCGTGCGCGAGAACACCGGGTTCCGGCTCGGCGCCGCGATCCCCTCTCTCGCCACCGTACTGCACGAGGCCGGCTACGCCACCGGCGCCTTCGTCGGCGGCTACCCGCTGGCCGCTCGCTTCGGGCTGGCGCGCGGCTTCGACGTCTACGACGACCGCTTCAGCAGCGGCGGCCTCGATGACCAGTTCGCGCTCGCCGAGCGGCGCGGCGACCAGGTGGTGGCGCCGGCGCTCGCCTGGTGGCAGGCGCAGCGCGGGAGGCCGCGCTTCCTCTGGGTGCACCTCTACGACCCGCACGCTCCCTACCAGCCACCGCCGCCGTTCTCCTCGCGCTTCGCCGACCCCTACCTCGGCGAGGTGGCCGCCACCGACTCCTTCCTCGCGCCGCTGCTGGAGCCGCTGCTCGCCGGCGGGGAGCCGCCGGCGCTGGTAGTGGTGACGGCGGATCACGGCGAGTCGCGCGGCGAGCACGGCGAGATGACCCACGGCCTCTTCGCCTACGAGGCGACCCTGCACGTGCCGCTGCTGCTGTGGGGGACCGGCGTCACGCCGGGGCGCGACGATCGTCCGGCGGGGCACGTCGACATCTTCCCGACGGTGCTCGCCGCCACCGGCGCGGTGGCGCCCGGCGGCGGCCCGCGGCGCCCCGGTCGCTCCCTGCTGCGTCCCTGGACGAGCGCCGAGCGCGGCGAGGACCTCTACTTCGAGGCGCTGTCGGCGGCCCTCAACCGTGGCTGGGCGCCGCTCTCGGGTCTGCTGCGCGGGGGCCGCAAGTTCATCCGCCTGCCGCTGCCCGAGCTCTACGACCTGCCGCGCGACCCCCACGAGCAGCACAACCTCGTCGACGCCGAGCGCCCGGCGGTGCGCGCCGCCTTCGCCGCCCTGCCGCGGGAGTCGCGCTGGCCGCCGCCGCGGGAGGCGATCTCCGGCGAGGAGGTGGCCCGCCTGCGCAGCCTCGGCTACGCCGTCGACAGCGGCGGGGGAGGGGAGGGCGTCGCCTTCCGCCCCGAGGACGACCCCAAGAACCTCATCGCCATCGACCGCCAGATCGAGGCGGTGATCGACAGCTACTCGCAGGGCAGGCTGCCCGAGGCGGTGGCGCTGGCGCGCCAGCTGGTGGCGGCGCGGCCGTCGATGCCGCTCGGGCACTCGCTGCTGGCGCAGGCCCTGCTCGAGTCGGGCGCCGAGGACGAGGCGATCGCGGTGATGCAGCGGGCGCGCGCCGCCCGCACCGCCTCCGCCACGCTGCTGCGCCAGCTCGGTCTCTCGCTCGCCGAGCGCGGCCGCAGCGCGGAGGCGGTGACCGTGCTGAGGCCACTCGCCGAGGCCGGCGACCCCGAGGCCCGCATCGCCCTCGCCCTCGCCCACTCCGAGGCCGGCCGGCAGACCGAGGCTTCCGACCTGCTGCACGCGGTGCTGGCGTCGGACCCGCGCGACGCCGAGGCCTGGGAAACCCTCGCCCTCGTCGAGCTGCGTCTCTCCCACTGGGCTCCGGCGCGGGACGATGCCCGGCGCGCCGTGGAGCTGCAGGTGGTGCGGCCGCGGGCGTGGAACGACCTCGGCGTGGCGCTCTTCCAGCTCGACGACGTCGGCGGTGCCCTCGACGCCTGGCAGCGCGCCGTCGAGCTCGATTCGCGACTGTGGGACGCACTGTGGAACCTCGGCGTGCAGGGCGCCGCCCATGGCCGCCCGGCGGTGGCGCGCAAAGCCCTGCAGCGCTTCATCGAGGCCGCCCCCCACGACCGCTACGGCGACGACCTCGCGGAGGCGCGCCGCCTGCTCGCCGCCCTGCCGGCGGAGAGCGGCGGGTGACCGGCGGGCCGGCGACGGCCGGTGAGGGCGCCGCGGTGCCGCGGCTCCGCGGCGCGGCGGGCGCCGCTGCAGCGCTGCTGCTGCTCGCTGCCGGCTGCCACCGCGAGCCGGCCGCTCTGCGCCTGCCGGCGGGTACGCCGGTGGTGCTGGTATCGATCGACACGCTGCGCTCCGACCACCTGCCGGCCTACGGCTACCGTGGCGTCACCACCCCCGCCATCGACGCGATGCGCCGCGAGGCTGTGCTCTTCCGGCACGCCTACACCCCGACGCCGCTCACCCTGCCCGCCCACACCTCGCTGCTCACCGGGGTGTTGCCGGAGGTGCACGGGGTGCGCGACAACGTCGGCTACGAGCTCGACCCGGCGCGGCGACGGCACGGCGACCCGCCGCTGCTGGCGGCGCTGCTGCACCAGCACGGCTACGCCACTGGCGCCGCGGTGTCCGCGTACGTGCTGCAGGGCAAGAGCGGCCTCGCCGAGGGGTTCGACCTCTACGACGACGGTATCGAGTTCCAGAGCGGGCGTGGCCTCGGCCAGCTGCAGCGGCCCGGTCCCGAGACGCTCGCCCGGCTGCTCCCCTGGCTGCGCCAGCACGCCGGCGGCCCCTTCCTCGTCTGGCTCCACCTCTACGAGCCCCACACGCCCTACGCGCCGCCCCCCGCCTTCGCGGCCCGCGGTGCCACGCCGTACGACGGCGAGATCGCCGCCGCCGATGCCGTCGTCGGCGACCTCTTCGCCGAGCTGCGGCGACTGCGGCGCTGGGACGACAGCCTGGTGGTGCTGCTCGCCGACCACGGCGAGGGCCTCGGCGACCATGGCGAGGACGAGCACGGCGTGCTGCTCTACCGCGAGGCGATCCAGGTGCCACTGCTGCTCAAGCTGCCGCACGGGCGGCTGGGCGGCGCCAGCGCCGAGCCACCGGTGTCGCTGATCGACGTCGCGCCCACCATCGGCGACCTGCTGGGACTGCCGCGCCCGGCGGCGTGGAAGCGCCCCTCGCTGCTCGCCGCGCTGGCAGACGACCCCTCGCCGCCGCCGGTTGCCGCCGGTGCGCGCACGCCCTGGCCCCCCGCCTACGCCGAGACCTTCTACCCTCGCCTGCACTTCGGCTGGAGCGAGCTGGCGGCGGTGGTGGACGGTCACTTCCACCTGGTGATGGGTCCGCACCCCGAGCTCTACGACCTCGCGACCGACCCAGCCGAGCGCCGCAACCTGCTGCCCGGCGAGCGCCGTACCTTCGCCGCGCTGCGCCAGGAGGTCAACTCCCACGATCGCCGGCTCGCGCCGCCCGGCGAGGTCGACGCCGAGGCGAGGCAGGCGATGATCGCGCTCGGTTACGTGAGCGGTGGCGCGGCAACGCCGCAGGGATTCTTCGACGTGCTGCCCGATCCCCGCCAGCACCTCGGCGAGCTGCGCGACCTCAAGCGCGGCTTCGCGGCGCTCGGCGCCCACGATCCGGCGGCCGCGGCCGAGGCGTTTCGCCGGGTCGTCGACGAGAACCCCGGCATGGTCGACGCCTGGGAGTTCCTCGGCCATGCGCTGGAGCGGCTCGACCGCGCCGACGAGGCGCTGGCCGCCTACCAGCAGGCGCTGCGGCGCTCCGGCGGCTCCCCTCACGTGGCGATGTCGGCAGCCTCGCTGCTGCTGGCCGAGGGCAGGGTGCAGGAGGCCGAGGAGCATGCCCGGCTGGCACTGGCCGCACACCCCGCCTTCGCCCATGGCGTTCTCGCGCAGGCGGCGCTCCGCCGGCACGACCTCGTCAGCGCCGAGCGCGAGGCACGGCTCGCCGCCGCCAAGGGGGGCGGCGACCGTGTCGGGCCGGCGATCGTCCTCGCCACCGTGCTGCACGCCGAGGGGCGGTTCGAGGAGGCGCTCGCCACCACCGACGGGGCGCTGGCCGCCTGGAGGGCCCGCACCGCCCGCGACCGCGAGCTGCTGCGGGGTGCCTATCTCTTGCGCGGCCGCATCCTTGCCGACCTCGGCCGCCCTGGCGAGGCGGAGCAGGCCCTGCGCGAAGAGATGCGGCTCTTCCCGGAGGATCCGCCGGCCTATGGCAACCTCGCCCTCCTCCTGGCGCTCACCGGCCGTGGCTCCGAGGTGGGCCCGCTGCTGGGCCGGCTCGTCGAGGGGCACCCGTCGGCGCGGGCCTACGCCGAGGCAGCGCGAACGCTGCGGGTGCTCGGCCTTCCCGCACAGGCCGAGCAGCTCCTCGCCCGCGGGCGCCGCGCCTTCCCGCGCAGCACGCTGCTCGCCGCTGGCTGAGCGCCGCGACGACAGAAAAAGGGGCAGGGCCGAGTGAGGGACCCGACCCTGCCCGGGGAGGAGGGAGAAGCGCGCCTGGCGGGACCGTTGACGATGCCGGGACTCCCTAGGGGCAGCCGCGGAAGGCGTCGACGTCGCGCACCACGTCGGCGACCTTGCCGGCCGGGTTGTGGAAGACCCAGGTGCTGCCGGTCAGGGTGTCGCGCACGGCGATGTCGAGCTCGACGTCGGCGATCGCGGCGAGGTAGACCCAGTAGTGATCGTTGACGGCGCAGCCATCGACGACGTTGATCAGCCCCTGGAGCTCGCCGGCGGCTGCCAGCGCGAAGAGCCCGCTGCGCGGCGCCTGCGGCGACGAGGCGCGGGCCGCCGGGCGCAGCGCCTCGCCGTCGGCGGAGCGGTAGCGCACCCTGGCCTCGAAGCGACCGTTGCCGAGGCAGAGCGCGTCGGCGGCGCACGGACCGATGGCGCCGTCGGTGGCGCCGCTGGCGGCCTCCGAGTAGGCCGTGGACCCGTCGACGCCTTCCCCGCGCAGCCGGTACTCGAAGGTCGTGCCGGCGGGTAGACCCGAGTCGACGAAGGCGCCCACCCCCGCCGCCACCACCCCGACCTCGTCGAAGTCGCCGCCGTCCTGGCGTCGCTCGACGTGCACGGCCCGCGCCCCGGCGCTGTCGCTCCAGCGCAGGCGGATCTCGCGCCCGGACTGGCCGGTCACCTTGAGCGCCACCGGCGCCACCGCCGCGGCGGCATTGCAGCTCGGGGCGTCGTCATCGTGGATGGTGACCACCGCGCTGCTGGTGCCGAGATGGGCGTGAGCGGTGGGCTTGGTGAGCTTGACCGCGAAGGTCTCGTCGCGCTCGATCGTGCTGTCGTTCTTGATCGGCACCGTGAAGCTCTTGGGGGCGTGGTCGCGGTCGTTCCACGTCAGCACCGCGTGGCGGGGCAGGAAGTCCTTCCCCTTGCTGGCGCTGCCCGTCCCGGTGGCCACCTTCACCGTCACCTTGCCGTCGGCGCCGTCGACGCGCTCGACCGTGAGCGTGACGGTGCCAGCGTCCTCGTCGACGGTGTAGGCGGCGGGGTTGAATTGCAGCGTGCCCGGCCCTGCGCCCGGCTGGGGATCGCCACCGCCACCTCCACCTGCGGTGTCGCGGACGACGACGGTACCGCGCATGCCGCCGCTGGTGCTGCCATGCACCTGGCAGAAGTAGCCATAGGTTCCGGGCGCGGTGAAGGTGCGCTGGAAGGTGCCGTTGACGTCCGGCTGACCGCTGGTGAAGGAGCCGTCGTCGGCCTTGACGCTGTGCGCGAAGGCGGTGTTCGACCAGGTCCAGCACACCGGCTGCCCGGCGTCGATGGTGACCGTCGAGGGGGTGAACGCGGTGGCGCTGCCGTTGATCTGCACCTTGGCATCGATCCCGGCGCAGCCTGGTGGGGGGTTGGGGTCACCGCCGCCAGGCTGCGGGTCGTAGTCGACCTTGTCGGTCCCCGCCGGCTGCGTCGGATGCGGCGAGTGATGCTGCGCCGCCAGCGGTGCGGCGGCCAGGAGCAGAGCGAGCGCGACCGGCAGCATGCGAGCTGGTCTCATCGTGGGGTTCTCCCGGTGTTTCGGGACGCCACCCTCTCTCGTGAGTGCGGCGTCTTCCGGCTAGGTGAGTGCCGCCGGTAGTGGTGGCGGTTCAACGGAGGACCCCGTGCGCCCTCCGCGGCATGCGGTTTGCTCCGTCTCGGGCGGCGGACGCACGACCCGATACGAGCGCCGTTGCCACTGCGGAGTCGTGCCCAACTCAAGAAGGAGGCAGAGCCCATGAAGCGTGTAGTTCTTGCCATCGTCGCGGCAGTGTTTCTGATCGCGCTGCCGGCGGCGGCCCAGTACGACTCGACCCCGTCCACCTCCACGCCGCCCGACAACGGCACCCATGCGACCGCGAGCAGCGCTGGCACGCAGGCCACCAGCGAGGCGCCGACCCAGGAGTACACCCACGCGCAGGTGCCCATCCACGGCTCGGACGCCGGCCTCACCGCGACCGGCACCGTCGATTCCTGGAACAGCGACGAGGTCGTGCTCCACACGGCCACCGGGCTGGTCCACTTCAAGATCCTGCCCAACACCGTGGGGCCCACCTCGTTCACCGACGGCGAGACGGTGGCGATCGACTTCGAGCGCAACGAGCAGGGCGTGCTGCTCGCCAAGCAGATCCGCCGCCATGGGGAGGACACCTCGGCGGTCACCGTCAGCAGCACCGCCATGACGCCCGCGAAGAGCGCCACCACCTCGCGGACGCCGAGCACGATGCCATCGACCACCGAGCCGTCGACGACCTCCAGCCTCGGCGACTCCAGCCCCTACGACACCACCAACAACCTGCCGGCGACCGCCAGCAACACACCCCTGCTCGCGCTGCTCGGGCTGCTGTCGCTCGGCGGCGCGGCCGTGATGCGACGCCGGTAGTCGCGGCGGCGACCTTGGGGGGGAGCTCCCGGCGGCGGGGGCTCCCCACGCAGTCTGCGGTGCTGGCAACGCCGCACGGTGTCGCTGCCGTGCCGCCGACCGCCGAGCCCACGCGCGGTGCGTCAGGTCGCCATCCGAAGCGAGGGGGCGAACGGAGAGTCGCGGATGAGGCAGCTGCCAGGTCGCGTGCGAGCTGTCGCGAAGCCGGCCAGGGCCGAGCGTGGTGCGCAGCGGCGCTCCCATTCCTGGCGCGCGCTGGAGATGGCGCTGTGGCTCCTCGGGCTGCTCGCCCTGGCGTGGGTCGGCTGGAGCTGGCTGGACGCGAGGCTCTACCAGCAGCGCCAGGAACGCCTGCTCGCGGCCGCTCTCGGCGGCACGGATGGTGGCGATCCCACGCCCACCGCCGGCGATGCTGCCGCCGCCGAAGCACGAGGCCCTGCCGTCGACGAGCGAGCCGTGCCGCTCGCCACCGAGGGCAAAGGCGCGCGAGCGACCGAGCCCCCGAGCGCACTCCCTCGGGCCTCGACTGCCGCCGCACGGGCGCTTGCCGGGCTCTCGATGCGGGACGGGCGCGACGCCGCGCTGCGCGCTTCTCGCGGCGCTCTCGGCCGCCTCACCATCCCTCGTCTCGGGCTGACGGTGATGGTGGCGGAGGGCGTCGACGCCCATACCCTGCGCCGCGCCGCCGGGCACGTCCCCGGCACCTCACCGCTGGGAGGCGCCGGAAACGTTGCGATCGCCGCGCATCGCGACGGCTTCTTCCGGCCGCTCAAGGACGTGCGCGTGGGCGACGACGTGGTGGTGACGACCTCCGCCACGCTCAGCCGCTACCGCGTCGAGTGGGTCGAGGTGGTGCCCCCCAGCGACGCCAGCTCGCTCGCACCGACCTCCTACGCGGCCCTCACCCTCGTGACCTGCCACCCGTTCTACTACGTTGGCGCCGCTCCTGACCGCTTCATCGTGCGCGCGCGGATGGTCGAGAGACGCGCCGCGACGCCTGCCGACGCGCCGCCAGGCGTTGGTCGCTAGTCGTCGCCGGTGCGGCCTCGCCTCCTTGCGGGTCAGGTCGACTGCGCGTGCGGCGGCTGCCGCTGCGGGTGCGCCGGCAGCCCGACCAGCTCGAGCAACTCCTGGAACCGCGGCTCGTCGGCGAGCGGATCCCAGTCCGGCGCCACCGCCATCCAGATCATGCCCGGCCGGCGCTTCTCGAACGTCTCTTCGACAATCGCCATGGCAGTCTCGCGACGGGCGTTGGCGAGGTACATCCAAGCCACCACCTCGCCCGGGAGCGGTCCGCTCTTGCGCGCCACCAGCAGCTCCGCCGCGGCCTCCATCGCCGCGCCGTAGCCCCTGCTCGTCTGCATGCTCTCGACGGTGGCGGCGATGTCGCCGCAGCCCATGGTCTTGAGTGCGGTGGCGAGGGCGCTAGCGGCGGAGAGCTCCTCACCGAGCTGCTCGTGGGCGCGCCACAGCCCGAGCTGGGCGGCGAAGAACCCCGGTTCGAGCTCGAGAGCCTTGTGAAACTGGCGAATCGCCCGCCCATAGTCGCGAACGAGGTGATGGTGGAGGCCGTAGTTGGTGACGATCACCGCCGCCAGCGGGTCGAGCTCGAGGGCGCGGAGGATCTCGCGGCGGCCGTCGTCGGGGCGGCCGGTGCTCATCAGCACCGACCACAACCAGTGGTGCGCGTTGGCGAGGTTGGGCGTGAGCTCGATGGCGCGCCGCAGCTCGTGCTCGGCCCCGGCCCAGTCCCAGTCGTAGAAGTAGTTGATGAACCCCAGCGAGGCGTGCGCCTCGGCGAGGCTGGGATCGAGCTCGAGCGCCTTGCGGGCCGCCGTCTTGGCGCGCACGGCAAGCTCCGCGGAGGAGCGCCGCTGGCCGATCAGTGCCCAGCTGTCGGCGAGGCCGGCGTAAGCGGGAGCGTGCTCGGGGTCGCACTCGATGGATTCCTGGAAGCAGGTGACCGCCTTCTCCAGGCCCTCCAGCGTGCGCTTGTTCCAGTGGTGGCGCCCCTTGAGGTAGGCCTCGATCGCCTGCGGTGGCACCCGCCGCCCCGGCAGTAGCTTCTCGTCGTCGGTGGTGGTGAGCTTGACGCGGATCTCCGCCGCCACCGCCCGCGCCACCTCGCTCTGCACCGTCAGCACGTCGGCAGGGTCACGGTCGTAGTGCTCGGCCCACACGTGCTCCTCTGGTTCGGCCCGGATCAGCTGCAACGAGATGCGGACGCGGCCGCCGGCGCGCAGCACCGAGCCCTCGATGACGTAGTCGACGCCGATCTCGCGGGCGATCTCGGGCAGCAGCTTGGTCGAGCCGCGGTACCGCATCACCGACTGGCGCGAGATCACCCGCAGCGCGCCCACCCGCGCGATGGCGGTGATGAGCTCGCCGGTCAGCCCTTCGACGAAATAGTCCGGCTCGCCGGCGAGATCGGTGAGCGGCAGGACCGCCAGCGCCGGCGTCGCCGGCGCGCGCGTGAAGCTGGGCCCGGCGGTGCTCCGTTCGGCGACGCGCGCGCGGGCCACCGGCTCGGCGACGGTGCGCGGCAGGCCGCCCTCGCCGCCGCTGGCGATGTCCTGGTGCAACGCCTCGAGGTCGGTGGCGAGCTCCTCGGCCGAGCCGTAGCGCTGCTCGGCCGCCTTCTGCATGCAGCGGTGGATGATGGTCCCGAGGCGTTCCGGGAGCTCGCGCCGCACCGAGCTCGCCAGCGGCGGCTCGTCGCGGAGGATCGAGGAGAGCACCTCGACCGCCGTGCGCCCCTTGAAGGGGTAGGAGCCGGTCGCCATCTCGAAGAGCACGATGCCGAGCGAGAAGAGGTCGCTGCGGTTGTCCACCGCCTGGCCGCAGGCCTGCTCGGGGGACATGTAGCGGGCGGTGCCGAGAACCGACCCTTCCTCGGTGAGCGGCCGCCGCCGCCCGCCGCCGGTGTCCGTCTTCTGCTGCTGGCGGATGGCCTTGGCGACGCCGAAGTCGAGCACCTTGACCCGCCCGTCGCGGCCGACCATGACGTTCTCGGGTTTGAGGTCGCGGTGGAGGATCCCCTGGCGGTGTGCCGCCGCCAGCGCGTCGATGAGCGGCAGGGCGATGGCGTAGAAGCGCTCGAGGTCGAGCCCGTTCCGCGGGATGACGCGCTCGAGGGTGCTGCCCTCCACCAGCTCCATGGCGAAGAAGTGACGCCCCGCGGCTTCCTCGACGGCGTAGATGGTGACGATGTTGGGGTGGTTGAGGGCGGCCACCGCGCGAGCTTCGCGCACGAAGCGTTCCCAGCGGCGCGGGCTGGACGCCATCTCCTCGGGCAGCACCTTGAGCGCTACGCGGCGGTCGAGCTTGGTGTCGAGGGCGAGGAACACCTCGCCCATTCCCCCCTCGCCGAGCTTGGCGAGGACCTGATAGTGGAGCAGGTTCTGTCCGATCATGGGGGCCGTGGCGGCGCATTCTATCGAGGTCGGCGGGAGGGCGTCGCACGCCGGCCGTGCTGGTTCCTTCCAAGACCGCCTCGGTGCCCACCCCGGGCCGCCGGGTGTCGCGCGCACCGGCGGCGGCGGAATCGTTCTCGAGTACGGGGCGTACCGTACAATGGCTAGCGGTGGCGGCGCCCGCCGCGGGGGAGACCTCGACCATGGACCTCGACACCCTGCTCTCGGCATGTCTCGGCGTCGGCCTCGCCGCCGCCTGCGGGTTTCGCGTCTTCGTCCCCCTGCTGATCACCAGCATCGCGGCGCAGAGCGGACACCTGACGCTCGCCCACGGCTTCCAGTGGATCGGCAGCAAGCCGGCGCTGGTGGCGTTCGCGGTGGCGACGGTGCTCGAGATCCTCGCCTACTACGTGCCGTGGGTGGACAACCTCCTCGACCTCATCGCCGGCCCCGCGGCGGTGGTGGCGGGGATCGTCATCACCGCCTCGGTGGTCGCCGACGTCGATCCGCTCCTGCGCTGGACCCTGGCGGTGATCGCCGGTGGCGGCGCCGCCGCGGCGACGCAGGGAGCGACGACGTTGCTGCGCCACGCCTCGAGCTGGGCGACCGGCGGCATCGGCAATCACCTGGTGTCGACTGGCGAGGCGGTGGGCTCGGCGGCTCTCTCCACCGTCTCGATCCTCGCTCCGCTGGTCGCCGCCGTGGCGGTCGCCGCGGGAGCGCTGGCCTTGCTGGTGGCGGTGCTGACGCGTCCGTGGCAGCGGCACCGGGTGTCGCCGACGGCCTCCTGAGCGCGCCCGCAGCGTCGCCGTCGGCCACCTTCGCGGGCGGCCTTGTCGCGCGTCAGTCCCGTGTTGCCCGGGCGTAGACCTCGATGTCCGCCAGCGCGCGCGCGCCGAGCCCGGCGGGCTCGAGGTAGCGCCGACGCAGGTCGACGTGCTCGTCGGCGAGCGTCCAGCCTGCCCTCTCGAGCATCGGGCCGAGCTCGCCGGGCGCGGCGATCCAGCGCAGCGGCTCACCGCCGGCGGCGAGTGAGGCGGCGGCGAGGCGCGGTCGCTTCCCCAGCAGCATCCGCCCCTCGGCGTCGCTCCGGATGGAGGAGAAGAGCAGGGTGCTGCCGGGGCCGATGCTGGCGTGGAGCTGGCGAAGGAAGCTCTCGATGGCCCTGCGCTCGAGATACATGAGCACCGCCTCGGCGACGGCAAAGGTGGGCGCCGCGGGGTCCCAGCCGGCCGCCGCGGCGAGCGCGCCCTCGAGCCCCACCGCCCCCAGGTCGGCGGCCACCAGCTGCAGGTTCGCCGGCAGCGGCCCGAGCGAGTCGAGGGCGGCGCGCTTGACGGTCTGGCTGGCCGGGTGGTCGAGCTCGACGCAGCGCACCTGCGGGTGCGCCGCGGCCATGCGCAGCGCGAGGGTGTCGAGCCCGCCGCCGACTACGAGCAACTGCCGGCAGCCGGCGGCGATCGCCGCCGTGGCCTCGTCGGTCACCAGCCGCTTGCGCAGGCCGACGAACAGCAGCTGCCCCTCGGCGCCCAGCGAATCGCTGAAGTAGACGAGACGGCGGACGAACGGCCGCTCCAGCCAGCGCAACCGGCGCTGGCTCGTTCCGCTCGCCAGCAGGAGCTGCTCGGTGGTGGTGACGAGCTTCGGCGGCAGCAGCGCTGCCACCTCGGGATCGGCGCCCAGGAAGGCGATGGCCAGCGCAACGCGGCGGGCGGTGCCGCTGGGACGGTTGCGACGCAAGCGGCGGACCTCAGCCGGAGGGCGCAGCCGGCGGTCCAGGGTCGAGGGCCGCGAACGCCTTCTCCAGCCACTCGCCCGGCACGCGATCGTAGTGGCTTGCCCCGGGGATCTCGAGGTAGGTCACGCTCTGGAAGTCGTTCTTCTCGAGCTCGTCGCGGATCACTCGCGTCTGCTGGCGGTTGAAGTCGCGCTCGCCGGTGAGCAGCACGAAGCGCCGCTGCTGCGCCTGCCGGTAGAGGTCGCGCGGCGGCCTGTCGTAGACGTGCGGCCAGTGGGAGCCCGGACGGTCGGGGATCGGCAGGTCCTCGTACCAGTCGATGCCCATCTGCATGAGGCCGGCGCGGAAAACGTCGGGGTAGAGCATGGTGAGAGCGCTCGC
The DNA here is from genome assembly GCA_963837455.1 of Thermoanaerobaculia bacterium. Lineage (GTDB taxonomy): Bacteria > Acidobacteriota > Thermoanaerobaculia > Multivoradales > JAIOJS01 > DASYQD01. The sequence continues at coordinate 84,210 of CAWINM010000007.1, forward strand.
CGCCCGCGCGCCTCCCGAGTAGCCGCCGACGTAGACCCGCTCGGCGTCGATGGCGTAGAGCTTCTCGAGGTGCCAGACGGCGTCGAGGGCGAGCCCCCAACGGTCCCAGCGCACCCGGGTGTTGCCGGAGGCGTTGGCACCCACCCAGATCAACCGGTGCTCGGCGAGCACCTGGTGCGTCTCGTCGCGCAACGTGCCGCCCCAGGGATCGGGGCTGATCCAGACGAAGATTCCCCACCCCTTGGCGGGCGGCTCGACGTCGGGGACGAAGACCTGGTAGGACTCGCGCGCGGGCTCGTAGGCGAGCGCGTCGGGCACCTGGCGCAGCGCCTCGGTGGGGGGTGTGCCGGCGCGGCGGAAGATCTCCTCCCTGGCGCTCCACGGCGAGCGTTCCGTGAAGTGCACCTTGTAGGCGCCGCGGCGGCCGGCCTGCGGAGCCTCGGCGGGAGCCGCCATGGCCGCCGCGATCTCCGGGGGCATCTCGCGGTGCACCGCGTCCTCGTCGTCCGAGCCGGGCTCGAGTGGCGGCGCCGTCGAGAGGGCGGCGAGGAAGGCGTCGGCCTCGGCGCCGCGCCCGAGGTCCTCCATCAGCATGTGCAGCAGCTGGCGGAGCATCGCGTGGTCGGGGGCGAGCACGAGCCCCTGCTTGACGGCGGCCACCGCGCGCTTGGTGTCGCCCTGGAGGAACCAGGTCCGGGCCACCGCCTGCAGCACGTCGGGGTGCTGCTCGGGCGGCAGCCACCGCAGCGCCTTCTCGTACTCCGCGCGCGCCTCCGCCGGGTGCCCCTGGGCGAGCAGGGAGTTGCCCTTGTCGATCCACAGCACCACCGCCTGCGGGTTCTCCGGGCCGCCGGGCGTGACCTCGAGGAGCGGCCGCAGCTGCACGGTTACCGGGACGCCCGGCCCCTCCTCGGGCACCGCGATCTCCCCCACGCCGTGGATGAAGCCGGCGGCCTCGACGGTGAGCTGCCAGCGATCGCCGGCGAGCCCGAGTATGGACCAGTGGCCGTGCTCGTCCGTGCGCACCGGCGGCGGACCGCCCCCCTCGCCAGCGAGCCGCAGGGTGACCGTAGCGCCGGCGATCGGCTTGCCGTCGGGGTCGAGCACGGTGCCGCTGGCGTGCCCCTGGCCGTGCCAGCCGTCGGCGTGCAGGGCACCGGCGAGCAGCAGGGTCGCCGCCAGGGCGAGCGCTGTCCGCCTCACGCCAGCCCCGTCACGCGCAGCACCTCTTCGACCGTGGTCACCCCCTCCGAGAGCTTGCGCAACGCCGACTGGCGCAGCGTGCGCATGCCGTGGCGCACCGCCTCGCGCTTGATCAGCGGCGAGTCGGCGCCCTTGAGCACGAGCTCCTTGATGGCATCGTCGACCGTCAGCACTTCGAAGATGCCGGTGCGTCCGAGATAGCCGGTACCGCGACACTGGTGACAACCCTTGCCCTCCTTGACCTTCACCCGCTTGCCCTCGGGGATGGAGAGGCGCAGCGTCGCCGCCTCGTCGCGCTCGAGGTAGCGCTCGAGCGCGCAGTGCGCGCAGATCTTGCGCAGCAGCCGCTGCGCCATGGCGCCGGCGAGGGTGGAGGTGATCATGAAGCGTTCGACGCCGAGGTCGGTCAACCGCGAGATCGACGAAGCGGCGTCGTTGGTGTGCAGGGTGGAGAAGACCAGGTGACCGGTAAGCGCCGCCTGGATGGCGTACTGCGCCGTCTCGGCGTCGCGGATCTCGCCCACCATGATGATGTCGGGGTCCTGGCGCAGGATGTGGCGCAGCGCCGAGGCGAAGGTGATTCCCACCTTGCTCTGCACCGCGGTCTGGTTGAAGTGCGGGTTCACCATCTCGATGGGGTCTTCGATGGTGGTGACGTTGACCTCGGGCGTGGCAAGTGTATTGAGCGCCGAGTAGAGCGTCGTGGTCTTGCCCGAGCCGGTGGGACCGGTGACCAGGATGATGCCGTGCGGGCGGCTGATGAAGTCGTTGAACTGTTCGAGCTCGTCGGGGTAGAAGCCGAGCCCGCCGAGATCCTGCACCAGCACCTGGGGGTCGAAGATGCGCATCACCAGCTTCTCGCCGAAGGCCACCGGCAGGCTCGAGATGCGCAGCTCGATCTCCTGCCCCTGGCGGGTGGTCTTCAGGCGCCCGTCCTGCGGCCGGCGCTTCTCGGCGATGTCGAGCCGCGCCACCGTCTTGATGCGCGACACCACCGCCTGGTGCACCACCTTCGGCATCTCCTGGATGTCGTGCAGCACGCCGTCGATGCGGAAGCGGATGGTGCTGGTCTCGCGCTTGGGCTCGATGTGGATGTCGCTGGCGCGGGTGTCGTAGGCGTGCTGGAGCAGGAACTCGACGGCGTTGACGATGTGCTGATCGGAGGACTCGATCTCCGAGTCGCTCTTCATCCGCACCAGCGCCTCGAGGTTGCCCAGGTCGACGCCCGAGGAGAGGTCGCGCTCGGCCCGCTTGACGGAGTGGCGCAGGCCGTAGAACTCGTTGAGCGCCTTGAGGATCTCCGGCTCGGCCGCGATCGCTACCGAGAGCTCGCGGCCGGCGATGCGGCGGTAGGAGTCGAGCACCTCGACGTCGAAGGGGTTGCCCAGAGCCACCTTGAGCTTGCCGTTCTGGAGCGACAGCGGGATGAGACGGTGCTTGCGCGCGAAGGGGCGCGAGATCTGCTTCTCGATGAGGTCGGCGTCGAGCGACAGGGTGTCGATGCGCACGTACTCCATTCCCGCGTCACGGGCGAGGGCAAAGGCGATGTCGTGCTCCTGCAGCGCGCGGCGCTGGCCGTCGGGTGCCGCCACCTCGAAGCCCATGCGCAGCACCAGCTCGTAGCCGATGGGGCGCAGCTCGTAGGCGCGCGAGGAGCGCACGCGCTGCGGCAGCAGGCGCGCTTCCTTCTTCACCGCCTGGGCCTGTTCGGCGTCGATCAAGCCCTGGCGTTGCAGGACTTCCGCCAGCAGCTCCGGGCTGATGCTCATCGCCGGGAAGTGTAGCCGAAGGTGAGGCGGAGGGGACTGCGCCGCTCTCCCGTCTCGCCCCGACCGCCTCATGTATGCTTGCCATGGTTCGTGTCGCCGATCGCGGTTCCGGGCGGTCGAACCCACCCCATCCGGCATGCGCTTCCGTGCGTTGCTCGCCTCGTTGCTGGTGGCCGCCGCCGCGTGGGCCGAGGCCTCCGTGCCGCCGTCGCTGCAGGCGACGACCTTCGCCAAGATCTTCGGCTTCGACCGCGCGCTCGATCGGCAGCGGCTCGAGGTGCTGGTCGCCTACGATCCGCGGGGAGGGGGGCGGGGGGACGCGGTAGCGTTGCAGGAGGCCTTCCGGGACATTGCCATCACCGCCGACCCGGTGGCCGCAGCGGATGCTGGGGCTCGCCTGCGGCCCGGTGTGGTGCTCTACCTGCTGCCCGGCGCGGCCACCGCCGAGCTGCTCGCGGCAGCCGCGACGGCGCACGCGCTCACCATCGCCGGCGACGCGACCCTCGCCGAGCAGGGCAAGGTGTCGGTGGGGCTGGCGCAGCGCGGCGACCGCGCCGAGATCGTCGTCAACCTCGATCGCGTCGCGCGCGAGGAGCACGACTTCGCCGCTCAGCTCTTGCAGTTCGCGCGCGTGGTGCACGGGGGGCAGTCGGGCGGGGGCACGGCGGTGGCTCCCCCGTTGCCCGCCGATGTCACGACGCCGCCGGTGCTGGTGGGCATCAGCCGGCCCACGTACCCCAGCGTGGCGCGGCAGCTGCACCTGCAGGGTGAGGTGGTGATGCGTCTGTCGGTGGACGAGAATGGCCGCGTCACAGCCGTCGAGCTGGTTCGCGGTGTCGGGCGCGGCGGGCTCGACGAGGCGGCCCTGGCGGCCGCGCGCAGCGCGCGCTTCCGCCCGGCGACGCGCAACGGTGTTGCGGTGGCGGGGACCTACCTGCTGACCATGCCGTTCCGTCTCTAGCAGCGACGAATGGCCCGCGGGGCCAAGATCGAGCGACGAGAGGCCCGGGACCTCTCGCCCGGCAAGCGGAGAGAGAGGCTGCGCAGAGACCGGCGGCGTTCCGAGCCGGCTGTCGTGCGCCGGCCCTCCGCCGAGCGAGCGGACCGCAGTGGCGCCGGCACGCAGGGTCGCGTGCCCGGCGCGGCGCCGGTCAGATCCGGAAGGTCTCCACTTCCTGCTTGAGCGACTCGGACTCGCGCGCCAGCGCCTTGGCGGCGGTGGTGGTCTCCTCGACGGCGGCGAGGTGCTGGCGGGCGACGAGGGCAATCGAGTCGATGGCTTTGACCACCAGGTCGCCGCCCTGCTTCTGCTCGACGGTGGCGTCGAGCATCTGCTTGGTGAGCTGGTTCATCTTCTCGGCGGCCTTCGTGATCTCGCTGGCGCCCAGGGCGTTCTCCTTCGCGGCACCGGCGATCTGCTGCGCCAGGTGCGCCATCTTGCCGGCCGTCTGCAGCAGCTGCGCGGCGCCGGCGGCCTGCGTCTCGGTGGCGTGTGAGGCGTCGCCGGCGAGCTGGGCGGTGCGCTCGATCGAGCCGACGATGCGGGTGATCACCTCGTCGGTGAGGCGCACCACGGTGCGGGTGTCGGCCTGCACCGTCTTGATCAGCTCGCCGATCTCCTGGGTCGAGTTGGCCGAGCGCTCGGCCAGCCGCTTGACCTCCTCGGCCACCACCGCGAACCCCTTGCCCGCCTCGCCGGCACGCGCCGCCTCGATGGCGGCGTTGAGCGACAGCAGGTTGGTCTGGTCGGCGATCCCTTCGATGACCTTGACGATGTTGCCGATCTCGAGCGAGTGCTTCTCGATGGCGTTGATCGAGGCGAGCAGCTTCTCGGCGGCGCCGCGCACCTCGCCCACCGACTGCTTGGAGACCTGGTCGACGGCGCCGACGCTCTTCGACACCACCTCGATGGTGCCGGTCATCGAGCGCAGCGTGGTGGTGGTCTCGTCGACCGCCGAGAGCAGCACCTCGCCATTGGCGGCGGTCTGGTCGAGCGAGGCGTTCATCTCCTCGATCGAGGCGGCGGTGCGGTTGACCGCATCGGCGAGCACTTCCGCGTTGCGGGCGAGGTTGGCGATCTGCGCCGCCATCTCCACCATCGTCGAGGAGGTCTCCTCGGTGGCGCTGCTCTGACTCTCGGCGCCCTTGGCCATGTGGTCGGCGGCGGCGGAGATCTGCTCCGCGGCCCCAGCGACGTTCTGGGTGGTCTCGAGGATGCGTGCGAGGATGCGGCGGAAGCTCTGCACCATCGTCTGCATGGCCTCGAGCAGCTGGCCGGTCTCGTCGCTGCCGCGCACCTGGATCTGCGTCGTCAGGTCGCCACGGGCGAGGCGCTCGGCCGCTTCCACCGCCACCGCCAGCGAGGCGGTGATGCGGTCGGCGAGGAAGTAGAAGATGGTCGACCCCACGAGCAGCGCCAGCACCAGGGCGAGCAACCCGAGTAGCACGCTGCTGCGCACGTCCTGGTTGAGACTCGCAAGTGACACGCCGAGCATCAGCGTGCCCAGCCGCTTGCCCTCTTGCAGGATCGGCGCGAAGACCAGCAGACGCTCGTTGCCCACCTCCTCGAGGTCGACGCTGGTGCGCGCGAAGTGCCGCTGGGCGTACCGGGCAAGCGTATCGGGAGACTCGCCGTAGCTGGCGAACAGGCGACCGTCCTGCCGGTAGACGGCGGCGAGCTTGACGTCGGGGGAAACCTCGACCACCTTGAGCTCGGACTTGACCGAGTCGACGTCGTCGAAGACCAGGCCGACCGAGGCGCTCTGGGCGGCGATGCGCGCCACCACCTCCGCCTTCTGTTGCAGGTACTCGCGCATCGTGGCGCGCTGGCGCAGCACGGCGAGGGCCAGCACGGCCGTGGTGACGAGGAAGAGGATCACCGCCGCCGTCAGGACGAAGCGGTTCTTGAGGCCCATCCGGGTCCAGCGCTTCCGCATGGTGCGAGCGTCCCTCCGCGCTGTACTGACGGCGGCTGTTTACCACACCGCGGTGGAAATCGGAAGGCGGCGGAGCGGCTCCCGGCGCCGGCACGGGCCGCACTGCAGCTTGCTGCTAAGATGCGGCTACCTTCGCTCTCGCGCGGCGGTCATCCGGATGGACGAGCAGGTTTTCCGCGCCCTCCTCGAGGAGTTCTACCTCGAGTCCAAGGAGCGCCTCGACCACATCGAGCAGATCCTGCTCACCGTCGAGGCCGCCGACGAGCATCGCCGCGGCGAGCTGCTGGTCGAGGCCAAGCGCGAGCTGCACACCCTCAAGGGCAACTCCGGGATGATGGGGCTCGGCGAGCTGCAGGGGCTGGCCCACCGCTTCGAGGACGAGGTGGCCGGGCTGCAGCCGGCGGCGATCCCAGGGGCGACGGTGCGCGAGCTGCTCGCCGGCGTCGATCACTTCCGGCGGCTGCTCGACCACGCCTGCGGCCGCGCCGAGGAGGCACCGTCGCGAGCGCGCGACGAGGAGGCGGGGGCGGCCTTGCAGGAGAGCGTGCGCGTCTCCTTCGCGGCTCTCGACTCACTCGTCGACCTGCTCTCGGAGATGGTGATCTTCCGCAACCGGCTCGCCGAGGCGCTCGTCCACGGGCTCAGCCGGCTGCCCACGGCGGAGCGGCTGCAGCCCTGGTGGCGCGAGGTCGAGGAGGCGCACCAGATCCTCAACCGCACGCTCGGCGACATCCAGGCCGGCATCCTCCAGCTGCGCATGGTGCCGCTGGGGACGCTCTTCAGCCAGCTCCGGCGTATCGTCTTCGACGAGTCGGCGGCAGCCGGCAAGCGGGTGCGCTTCGACGCCAGCGGCGGCGACACGCCGCTCGACAAGGCTCTGCTCGAGGTGGCGAGCGAGGCGATGGGGCACCTGGTCCGCAACGCCATCGTGCATGGCATCGAGACGCCGGCCGAGAGGGTGCCGGCGGGCAAGCCGGAGACCGGCATCCTCGCCATCGCCGCCGTCGCCCGCGCCGAGGAGGTGGCCATCGACATCACCGACGACGGCCGCGGTGTCGACCGCAACGCGCTGCTCGCCGCGGCGCGGAGCGGTGGCCTCGAGGTCGCCGAGGGCGTCGACCTGCAGACGCTGCTGTCGCTGCCGGGGGTGACGACGCGGCGGACCGCCGACCGCAGCGCCGGTCGCGGCATGGGGATGTCGGCGGTGATGGCGTCGGTGCGGCGCCGCGGCGGCCAGATGGAGGTGGCCTCGGCGCCGGGGCTGGGCACCCGCGTCCGGCTACGACTGCCGCTGACCGCCGCCATCGTGCGCGCCCTGCTGGTGGAGAGCGACGGCGAGCTCTACGCGTTGCCCCTGGTGGCGGTGCAGGAGACGGTGAAGCTCGAGCCCGGCGGTCGCCACGTCATGAACCAGGCGGCGGTGGTGCGCTGGCGCGGTGAGCTGGTGCCGCTGCTCGACCTCGGGGTTGCCTTCGCCACCACCCGCGTGGCACGCCTCGAGGGTTACGTCGTGCTCGTCGAGGCGGAGGGGAAGCGGCGAGGCCTGGTGATCGACGCCATCGCCGGCATCCGCGACGTGGTGGTCAAGCCGCTCGACGAGGTGACCGGGCACGCCCAGGGCCTGGCCGGCTGCACCATTCTCGGCGACGGCCGCGTCGTCCTCATCCTCGATCCCGCGGGCCTTATCATGCTGTCTCCCTTCATGGAGCAGAGCGCATGAGCGATCGCGCGAGCAAGGGGGGCGGCGCCAAGGGCGGCGGGCGCCGGCGCCCCGACACGGCCGGCGGGACTCCGGCGCCGGCTGGGCAGGTGCCGCCGCCACCGGCGCTGCCGGCGCCCGACGACCGCGTCCTGCTGTTCGCGGACAGCCTGCAGGAGCGGCGGCACGAGGAGGAGGAGCGGCAACACCAGTGGGAGACCTGGGTCACCTGCCGCCTCGACCGCGAGGTGTTCGCGCTGCCGGTCAAGCAGGTGCAGGAGATCCTGCGCGTCGCCGCCCTCACCCGGGTGCCCCACGCTCCCTTCCCGGTACGCGGGGTGACCAACCTGCGCGGCTACGTCCTGCCGGTGGTCGACCTGCGGGTGCGGCTCGGCATGGCGGCGCAGGAGCCCGGGCCGCGTCACCGCGTCATGGTGGTGCACTCGCGCGGGCGGCTGATCGGCCTCCTGGTCGACGCCGTCGAGCAGGTGACGCAGATCGACCGCCTGGCGGTGGAGCCGGTGCCCGAGGACGTGATGACCGAGCAGTCCTACTACCTGATCGGGGTCTACCACCTCGACGACGACGAGATGGTGATCCTGCTCGACGCTGACAAGGTGCTGCGGGTAAGAGACCGAGACGAGGTGGCGGCGGCGAGCCGCTGAATCCCGAGATTGCACAAGAGCTCCGGCGGGACGGTGGGTGACCGCCGGTCCGCCGGCGACCTGCCGGGAGTGTCCCCGGTGCCCGATGGAGGGTCGCGGACGATGGTCGAGGCACCCACCAAGGATCCCGAGCCGAGTTGGGAGGAGTGCATGGAGCTGCTCGACCAGCTCCCGGCGCTTCCCGCCGAGGCGCGGGTGGCCGCCATCGAGCGGCTGATCCGTAACTCGAGCCCGGTCATTCGCGAGCGGGCGCTGCGCACCGGCGCCGCCGTGGTCTCCGACGAGCGTCTCGAGTCGTACCTGCGCGAGGGGGCCGACGACGTCCTGCGCAACGCCGGGCTCGAGATGCTCAAGATGCGGGGGCCGCGGGCGCTCGCCCTGGCGGTGCGCCTCTTGCGCGACAAGGATCCCGACGTGGTGCTGCAGTCGGTGCTCGCCCTCGGCCACGTGCGCGACCTGCGGGCGCTCGAGCCGCTGCGGGCGGCGATCAACCACGAGGACGCCAACGTGGTGGGGGCGGCGATCGAGGCGGTGGGCAAGCTCGGCGACTCGCGAGCCATCCCCGATCTGCTGCCCTTCCTCGACGGCGACCCCTGGCTGCAGCTCGCCACCATCCAGGCGCTCGGCGACCTGCGCTCGCCGGCGGCGGTGTCGCCGCTCACCAGGCTGCTCACCGACCTCATGGTGGGGCCGCTCGCCGCCGAGTCGCTGGCCCGTATCGGCGGCGCCAAGGCCTACCAGGCGCTCTCCCGGCACTGGCTGCGTTTCCAGGACGAGGTCGACCCCGAGACCATGGTGGGCCTGCTCGCCCACGTGCTCGAGGGGCTGCAGGCGGCGCCCCGCAACCAGGAGGAGCTGCGGGCCTCGTTCGCCGCCATCCTCGACGGTGACGAGGAGGGCACCCGCGTCGCTGCCGCCCGCGGCCTTCTCGCCCTCGGCCCCGGGCCGCAGGACGCGCGGGCGCTGGAGCTGGTCTGCGACGGTCCGGCCGACGCCTCGGTGCTCCCTGCCTGCCTGGCCAAGCGCAAGGACATGATCCCCGACCTGCTCGCGCAGCCGGGCAAGGCGCGCTCGTGGGGGTTCCTGCTCGCCAGCCGCTTCCCCCGCCACGCGCCACTGGCAGCGCTCGCCGCCGCCACCCGCGACGAGCTGCCACCGGCCGAGCTCGTCGGCTCGATCGTCAAGGCCTTCCGCAAGGTTCGGCACCCGGAGCTCGCGGAGGCCCTGCTCGACCTCTACCTGCAGGCGCCCCCCGACTACCGCAGCGCCCTCGGGCCGCTGATGGTGACCCACAAGAGCGAGCTGCGGGCGCGACTCGCCGAGCGCGACGACGTCGACGACGAGGCGCGCCTGATTCTCGCCGCCCACCTCGGCCTCGCCGCCCGCGAGGTGGTGGGGCAGATCGTCGCCATGGAGCCCCACGACGCCCGGTTGCGGGTGCTCAACCAGGTGGCGACGCAGGAGGAGCTGGTGCGCCAGTTGCCCTGGGAGGGGTGGTTGGCGGAGCGCCCTGATCTCTATGCCGGCCTGGCGGCGCGGGTGGCGGCGGAGTTCTCCCTGCGCGAGCTGGTGCCGCCGTTGCGCAGCCAGCTCGGGCAGCGACCCAACCCCGACCTCATTCGCGCCGTCGGCGAGCTGGGCGACCGCGACAGCGTGCCGGTGCTGCTCGGGCTGCTCGACGGTGGGCCGCGCAACCTGGCACCGCTCATCCTCGAGAGCCTCGGCCGCGTCGGCGGCCCGGAGGCGAGGCAGGCGATCCGCCGCGCCATCCTCGAGGCTCATTGCGAGGCCCGCATCGGCTACCGGGCGCTGTCGCTGTGCGCCATCGAGGAGGACGACGCGCTCTTCCGGCGCGCCGTCGGCCACCCTGACTGGTACGTGCGGCTGGCCTGCGCCGACGTGCTCGGGCGCTTCGTGCGGCCCGAGAACCTGGCGGCGCTGTCGCAGCTCGCCGCCGACCCGGTGGGCATCGTCGCGCAGCGGGCGCTGTCGTTCCTCGAGGCGTGAGCGGCATGGAGCGGCCGGCTCGAGGCTCACGAGGGGGCGTGCGCAGCGCACGCCGGCCGTGCCCCGCGTGGCGGCGGCAGGCACCGGTGCGTCGGGCCGAGCGCGCGGCGAGGCAGGCATGGCGGTGATCCCGGGGCCGTCGACGATGACACCCGAGGAGCACATGCTCCTCAACGAGGTCATCGAGCGGCAGTTCGGCCTCTCCTTCGCGCCCGCCAAGCGCGAGTTCCTCGAGTCGCGGCTGCGCCCGCGGCTGGCCACCTTGCACCTGCGCCGCTTCATCGACTACTACCTGCTGCTGCAGGTGGATCTCGCCGGCGAGCTCGAGCACCTGGCGCGGCTGATCACCAACAACGAGACCTACTTCTTCCGCGAGACCTACCAGTTCGAGGGGCTGCTCGGCGGTGGTCTGGACGAGCTGCGGCGGGCGGGGTGGAGCGGCGAGCTGCGGATGCTCTGCGCCGGCTGCTCCTCCGGCGAGGAGCCTTACACCCTCAACATCTACGCGCGGCAGGCGGCGGGCGGCATTCCCGGCCTGCGCTGGGGGATCGACGCCTTCGACATCGACGTCGACCGCCTGAAGATGGCCCGCGACGCCATCTACGGCGTCGGCTCCCTGCGCTCGGCCACCGAGGCGCAGCGGGCGCAGTACTTCTCGGGCTTCGCCACCGGCCGCTGGCAGCTGCGCCGCACCCACCGCGAGGGGGTGGACTTCGCCTTCGGCAACATCCTCGACCTTGACTCGTTCCGCAAGCCCGCGCCCTACGACGTGATCTTCTGCCGCAACGTCCTCATCTACTTCTCCGAGGCCGCCTTCCAGCACGCCATCGCCAACTTCGCGCGGGCGCTGCGCCGTGGTGGGCTGCTCTTCCTCGGTCACTCGGAGTCGCTCATCGGCAGGAGCGATCGCTTCGAGACCGTGCGCCTCGAGCGCTGCATCGCCTACCGGAAGCTTCGCGATTGAGCGCCCCCCGCTCGCGCCCTCCGCTGCGCCTCGCCGTCGTCGACGATTCGGCCTTCGTGCGCAAGGCGATCGAGCGCATGCTCCACGGCGAGGCGGGCATCGAGGTGGTGGGTGCCGCGGCCTCCGGCGAGGAGCTGCTCGCCAACCTCGAGCGCTGGGCCCCCGACGTCATCACCCTCGACCTGTCGATGCCCGGAATCGGTGGCCTGGTGACCCTCGACCGCGTGATGCTGCTGCGGCCGACGCCGGTGATCATTCTCTCGACGCACGCCGGCCGCGGTGCGCCGCAGACCATCGAGGCGCTGCACCGCGGCGCCGCCGACTTCGTCGACAAGCAGCAGTACTCGCTGCTCGACTTCAAGTCGCTGCGCGAGGTGCTGGTGGAGAAGGTGCTGGCGGTGGCAGGGGCACGCGAGGGGCCGGTCATCCGGCGCGCCGCACCCGCCGGGCCCGCCGCCGAGCCCGGCGGCGGCTACGAGCTGCTGCTGGTCGGCGCCTCCACCGGCGGACCGCCCGCTATCGAGCAGGTGCTGACCGACCTCGGCGGCGACTGCCCGGTGCCGGTGCTGGTGGTGCAGCACATGCCGCAGGGGTTCACGCGCGCGTTCGCCGAGCGGCTCAACACGCACCTGCCGCTGGAGGTGCGGGAGGCGGAGGACGGCATGCCGCTCGAGCCCGGACGCGTCTACATCGCTCCCGGTGGGCGCCACCTGCGCGTCGCCCACGGGCAGGGGCGCGCGACGTGCAGCCTGTCGCTCAAGCCCGACGGGCTCGCCCACCGGCCGGCGGTGGACGAGCTGTTCCTCTCGGCGCTGCCGCAGGCCTCGCGCACGGTCGCCGCCCTGCTCACCGGCATGGGGCGCGACGGCGCCGAGGGGATGCGCCAGCTCGCCGAGCGTGGCGCCTACACCGTCGCCCAGGACGCGGCGAGCTCGGTTGTCTACGGCATGCCCGGGGCGGCGGTGACCCTGCAGGCGGCGCGCGAGGTGCTGCCGCTCGCTCGCATCGGGCCGCGGCTGCGCCTGCTGCTCGCCGAGAGCCGGCCGTTGGCCGTGGTGTGAGCCCCGGGCTCCGTCGCCGACCGGGGCCGCCGTGCTGCCGGCCTCGAAGCGTCGCGGCACGGCTGCTCGAGGGAGGGCCGCGGCGCCCACCCCGGAGATCTCGGCCCGGGACGGCGCGGCCCCGCCGCAGGGCCCCTCAGCCGCGCTTCTTGGAGAGCTGGCGCCGCAGCATCTCGTTCTCGAAGGCGATCCCCACCTCGGCGGCGGCGAGGTCGATGATGTCGATCTCCTCGATCGGCTGGTCGAGCGGACCGTTGTCGGTGTAGATGAGCAGGATCACCCGGTCGGTGCCGAGCACGGGGAAGAGCACCACCTGCCCGGTGCGCGGCCGGCCGAGCGCGGTGCGCAGCGGTTCGGGGATGCCGGCCTCGTCGAAGGAGACCGAGATGGCGCGTCCGGCGTCGATCGCCTCGGTGAAGGCGCTGCCCGGCTCGAGCGGCACCGCCAGGCCGCGGGTGGCCTCGGCGAGGGGGCGGTTGGCGTCGTTGAAGCCGAAGGCGCCGAGAGCGGTGAGGCTCTCGCGTTTGACCAGGAACAGCACCGCCCGCTCCACCGACTCGGCGATGATGTTCATCAGGTTGAGGGCCACCGTGGCGGAGAAGACGCCCGAGCGGAGGTCGTAGACCACGCGCCGCAGCTTGGCGAAGGCGCTGCGGGCGGCCGGCTCGCCGGCGTGGGGTCGCGCCAGCATGCCGCGGAAGCGGCTGATGCTCTGGAAGCAGCCGAGCACCGCCTCGGGGTCGCGGGGCACGGCCGCCGCCGCCCCCGACTCGTAGGCCTTGGCGGTCAAGGTGACGTCGTCGAGGACGCAGATCACCGGCAGGCCGGGACGGCTGCGGCAGATCTGCGTCAGCGCGCGCACGCTGTCGTCGCCGGAGCGGAGCTCGAACACCACCACCGGCGACGGCTCCCCCGGTCCGTGCTGCCCCGCCTCGGCGGCGCTCACGCGCCGTACCGTCACACCCTGGCCGCCGAGCACGGCCTCCAGGTGGCTGGCCAGCGACTCGTCGGCGATCGCCACCAGCTCGAGAGGCGGTGACGGCACGACCTCCACCTCGGCCGTGGTCTCCTCGGGCATGCGGATGGCGGTGGTCGGCTCGACCGGCGCCGACAGCGGCGCGGCGGGTTGGACGGCGGGCCGCTCGAAGCCCAGGAGCGCGACGGCGGCACTGCGGCGGTCGGCGCTCGGCAGGCGTCCCGCCGCCGGCTCGCGCCCCTCGGCGCGATTGCGCTCGTCGAAGATGCGGGCCGCCTCGAGCAGCACCATCTGGGTGTTGAGGTCGATGTCGGGGATGAGGTCGCCGGGGAAGACGGCGATGTCGTCCACCGGCTTGAGGGTGTCGAGCTCGAAGACGAAGGAGCCGTGCCCCCAGGTGACGAGCCTCGTAGATGGTCTTCTCGATCTGGCCGCGGACCACCTCGCGGACGGCGTCCATCGACGCCACCCCGTGCGAGAGCAGGATCTGCCCCAGGGTCTGGCCGGGCTCCTCCTCGGCCTGGATCCACAGCGCGTGGTCGAGGTCGGCGCGACTGAGGATTCCCTCCTCGAGCAGGAGCTCGCCGATCTTCCGCGAGGTGGGGGAGCGGGCGCCGACGATGGCGCCATGATGGAAGGTGATCTCCCCCTGCTCGGAGCCCCGCTGCAGCGACAGCGTTCCGGTGCGCCGCCCGAGGTGGATGAACTGCATGACGTCGGCGAGGGGGACGTCTTCCAGCTTGCCGGCGAGGCTCAAAGTGGTGCTCCCGTTGGCGCTCGCCCGCGAGGCGAGCCTGGCGTGCGCCGCGGCATATTGTAGCGGCCGGGCAAGTCTTCCCGGTCCGTCTGGCTCACCCGCTTCAGCGCATCGAGGCGAGATCAGGTACCGCGGATCAGACTCACCAAGCTCTGTAGTGTCCGCAGCTTGCGGTCGGTCTTTGAGTAGACGCGGGCGGCGAACAGCGCCGAGGCGGCGTGGGCCGCGAGAAGGTCGAGGATGTCGCGATCCTCGGAGAGCGGCGTCGCCTTGTGGTCGAGCACGCGCAGGATGACGAGGGCGCCGACGATCGCCTCCTCCACGCGCAGCGGTACGGCGGCCAGCGCTTCGGTGTTCCCCCCGGCCTCGATGCGCAGGATGCCGTCGCCGAGGGTGGCGTCGACCACCGTGTCGCCCCCCTCGTAGTGCGGTCCCCGGAAGCGGCTGGCCCCGTCCACTCCCTGCGCCAACGCCACCTCGCAGCCCCCCAGCACGTCGTCCTTGATCAGCAGCACGAAGCTGCGGGCGCCGAGCAGGTCGCGGGCGATCTCGGCGATGGCGTTCTGCACCTCGATCGGATCGAGGCTGACGTGCAGCTGGTAGGTGGCCACATAGAGGCTCATCAGCTTGCTGGCCAGGTTCTCGGCGTCGACCAGCTGGGCGGTGAGCTCCTGCTGGTCGTGGAGGGTGCTCTCGAGCTCGCGCTCGAGCTCTTCGACGCGGGCGGCGTCGGCGGGGCCGGCCACCGTGGCTGCCGGCGGTGCCGCGGCGCGGCGCGAGCTCACCACCGCCTGCGCCACCTCGGCTAGCTGCTGCGCCTCGTCGAGCAGCGAGCGCAGCTGGCCAAGCGCATCCGCCACCTTGGGCAAGGAGGGGTCACTGCGCTCGGTGGCCACCGGCGGTTTGGTCAAGAGGGAGGTCAGGCTCCGGCGCCCCTGGTCAGGCGGGTGATGACCTCGACGATGTCCTCGCGCTGGAACGGCTTGGTGATGTAAGCAGCCGCCCCCGCCTCGATGCCGCGCTGGGTGTCCTCCTCCTTCCCCTCGGTGCTGACGATCACCACCGGGATCTGCGAGAACACCGGATCGGCCTTGATGTGGGCGAGGAACTCCAGGCCGCTCATGCGCGGCATGTTGAGGTCGAGCAGGATCAGCTCGGTGTCGGGATGATCGCCGAGGTTCTGCAGCGCCTCATGCCCGTCGTAGCAGTGCACGATCTCGTGCGGGCGCAGCATCAGCTCGTACATCTTGTGGACGAGCTTGGAGTCCTCGACGACCAGGATCTTCTTCTTCAACGGTGTCCCTCCGCATCCTCCCGCGCACCCTGATTTCGGTTGGCTGCGCGGCTCATTCTACTGGATGCGGCGAGGGGCCGGGCCAAAGCCGCTGCCGCGCCAGGGTCGCGGCGAGGTGGTCGCGCACTTCCGGCAGCGAATCGCCGCCGAGCTTCTCGATCAGGGCGTCGGCGAGCACCAGGGCGACCATCGCCTCGGCGATCACGCCGGCGGCCGGCAGCGCGGTGACGTCGCTGCGCTCGTACTGCGAGCGGTGGGGCTCCAGGGTGTCGAGATCGACGCTGGGCAGCCCCTTGCGCCAGGGTCGAGATCGGTTTCTTGTAGGCGGTCACCACGACGTCCTCGCCGTTGGTGACCCCGCCCTCGGTGCCGCCGGCGCGGTTGGTGGGGCGGTGCCAGCCACCGCCGGCGGCTCCCCGTCGCGCTCGATGGCGTCGTGGGCGTCGCTGCCGAAGCCGCGGCAGGCGGCCAGCGCCGCGCCGATCTCCACCGCCTTGACCGCCGGCACCGACATCACCGCCTGGGCCAGCCGGCCGTCGAGCTTCTCGTCCCACTGGACGTGCGAGCCGAGCCCCACCGGGTACGCCGTGGGCGATCACCGTCACCGCGCCGCCGAGGGTGTCGCCTGCTGCCTGGGCTCGGTCGACCAGGCGCCACCATCTCCTCCTCGCGCTCGCGGTCGATGGCGCGCAGCGGCGAGGCGTCGTCGACCGCCGAGGAGCTCCTCCCAGGTGGGCGCGGGCCGGTCGGCGCCGATCGGTCCCAGGGCCCGCACGCCGCTGCGGATCTCGATGCCGAAGGCGGCCAGCAGCATGCGGGCGAAGGCGCCCGGCCGCCACCCGCGCCGGTGGTCTCCCGCGCCGAGGCCCGCTCGAGCACGTCGCGGGGGTCGCGGCGGTCGTACTTGACGCCGCCGGCGAGATCGACGTGCCCCGGCCGCGGCGACTTGATCCGCCGCGCCTCGGCCTTGCCGGGTCGACCGGGCCGGGGCTCATCACCGTCTCCCAGTTCTTCCAGTCGCGGTTCTCGATCCACAGCGCGATGGGGGAGCCCAGCGTCTCGCCGTCGCGCACGCCGCCGCGGATCTCGGCCGCGTCGCGCTCGATCTGCATCCGCCGGCCGCGCCCGTAGCCGTGCTGGCGGCGGGCCAGGTCGCGGGCGAGCAGGTCGAGGTCGACCGGCACCCCGGCCGGCATCCCGGTGCAGGAGCACGGTGAGCCCGGGGCCGTGGCTCTCGCCGCCGGTGGTGAGTCGGAGACGGCGCACCATGGCGCGACGATATCGCGGGCGCGCGGGCGAGGGTCTTGGCGGCGCCCCTTGCTACCATCGGCCGCCAATGTCGCGAGGTGCAGCCAGGCGGGCGCGGCCGCGCCGCAAGCGGCCTGCGCCGGCGCGCGCGCCGGCGGCCCCGGCTCCCCGCAGAGCGAGCGGCGCGAAGGGCCTGGTCCTCCTGCTTGCCGCCCTGGCGCCCCTGATCGTCTACTGGCCGACGACCCACCATGGCTTGCTGCTCGACGACGTGGTGCTCTTTCGCAGCAGCCCTTCCCTGCGCGACCTGGCGACCATCCCCGCCGGCTTCGTTCACGACGTCGGCACCGTGCGGAAGGGCGCCGCAGCCGCCGACAGCAGCTACTACCGGCCGCTGTTCCTGGCCCTGTCGACGCTCTACTACCGGCTCGGCGGCGGCAGCGACGGGTCCTGGCACCTTGCCGCCGTGCTGCTGGCGGCGGCGGTCGCGGCGGCGGCGGCGGCGGTGTTCCTGCGCCTCGGCTTCCCGCCGCTGGCGTCGCTGCTCGGGGCGCTGCTGTTCTCGCTCCACCCCAGCCACGTCAGCTCCATCGCCTGGGTGTCGGGCCTCCAGGAGCTGCTGGCGGCACTGTTCTCGCTGCTCGCGTTCCTTGCGCTCCTTGCCTTCGCCGGGGGGCACGGGCGCCGCGCACTGGCGGCCGCCGCCGCCTGCTACGGGCTGGCGCTACTGTGCAAGGAGGTGGCGCTGGCGCTGCTGCCGCTGGTGCTGGCCTGGGCCTTCCTGCTGCGGCGGTCGCCAGGCGGGGAGGCGCGGCGGCTGCTCCGTGCCGCCGTGGTCCTCGGCGTCGTCGCCGCCGGCTACCTGGCGGCGCGCCTGGTCGCCCTCGGCGGCGCCTTCGCCCACCCCTGGCCCCACGCGCCGGGCCTCGCCGCGTCGCTGGTCTCGGTGCCCTACGCCCTCGCGACCTACCTCCGCCTGCTGCTGTGGCCAGCGGCCTTCTCGATCCTTCGCCCCGAGCGGCCGGTGGCGAGCCTGCTGGCCCCCGCCGCCTGGGTGTCGTTCCTCGTGGTCGGCGCCCTGGCCGGGCTGGCGGTGGTCGTCGCGCGACGGCACCCCGAGACCGCTCTGCCGCTCGTCTGGCTGGTCGTCTGGCTGCTGCCGGTGCTCAACCTCTGGGCGCTCAACCCGCAGTGGATGGTAAGCGACCGCTACCTCTTCCTCCCTTCGCTCGCGCTGCCTTGGCTGCTGCTGGTGCTGCTGCCGCGGCGTCTGGCGACACCGCTGCTGGCGCTGCTCATCGTCGCCAGCGCCGCGCTCACCCTGCGCTACGCCGCCATCTTTGCCAACGAGCCCACCTTCCTCGCGGCGATGGAGCGGGCCGAGCCGACGAGCTCCCTCGTTCTCGACGAGAAGGCGCGGCTGCTCGCGCAGGACGGCAAACCGGCGGCGGCCCAGGCCGCGTGGATGCGGGCGCTCGCGGTCGATGCCGGCGACGAAAGAGCCCTCCAGGCGCTGGGCGACGGCGAGCTGGGTGCCGGCAACCTGGGCGCCGCCGAGGGCTACTACCGCCGACTCGTGGCGGAGCAGCCGGACGCCATCCTGCCGTTCAAGCGGCTGGTTCTCGCCTGGGCCGAGGCGGGCAACCGCGAGAAGGCCGCCGCGCTGCTGGCGGAGGCGGTGGCGCGCTGGCCCGCCGACTTCCAGCTCCAGCTGCTGCACGCCGTCTGGCTCGCAGGCGCCGGCGATCATGCCGGGGCGCTGCAAGCCTATGCGGCGGCGCAGCACTTGCGGCCGGGGGACCCCGACCTCGCCGGGAGCCTGGACGGGGCCATCAGCCGCCTGGGACCGCTGCTGTCGCCGCGCGTGCCCCCGCCGCGATGACCCCTGCGACGGCTCTTGCCGCACTGCGGCGAAGAGTGCTACGCTGATCGTGGTCCGAGCACGGCGAACGAGAGGGGAACCCCATGAGCGAGACCCGGCGCGTGCAGGTGAGCGAGCAGGAGGCGATGGCGGTCGCCGAGGCCTCCCGCGAGAAGGAGTGGACCCGCCCGAGCTTCCTGCGCGAGATGTTCCTCGGCACCTTCCGCCTCGACCTCGTGCATCCCTACCCGCTGCCCGACCCGCCGCGACCCGAGCTCCAGGCCTTCTACGACTCGCTCAAGCAGCTGCTGCGCGAGAGCGGCCAGCCGGCGGAGATCGACGCCAGCGGCGAGTACCCGCCCGACCTGCTCGACGCCCTGCGCAAGCTCGGCGCCTTCGGCATGAAGATCCCCAAGGAGTACGGCGGCCTCGGCTTCACCAATGCCGAATACCAGAAGGTGATGGAGCTGCTCGGCAGTTGGGACGGCAACGTCTCGGCCCTGCTCTCGGCGCACCAGTCGATCGGCGTGCCGCAGCCGCTCAAGCTGTTCGGCAGCCCCGAGCTCAAGAAGAAGTACCTGCCGCGCTGCGCCAAGGGGGAGATCTCCGCCTTCGCGCTCACCGAGACCGAGGTGGGCTCCGACCCGGCGCGGCTCACCACCACCGCCGTGCTCTCCGCGGACGGCGGCGAGTACGTGCTCAACGGCCGCAA
Organism: Thermoanaerobaculia bacterium; assembly: GCA_963837455.1. GTDB lineage: Bacteria > Acidobacteriota > Thermoanaerobaculia > Multivoradales > JAIOJS01 > DASYQD01. Next base: position 103,362 of record CAWINM010000007.1, read on the forward strand.
GCTCTGGTGCACCAACGGCACGCTCGCCAAGCTGCTGGTGGTGATGGCGCGCGACCCCGAGAGCCGGAAGATCAGCGCCTTCGTCGTCGAGACGGCGTGGGCCGGGGTCAAGGTCGAGTACCGCTGCCGGTTCATGGGGTTGAAGGCCCTCGCCAACGCGGTGATCAGCTTCACCGACGTGCGGGTGCCGCGGGAGAACCTCATCGGCGCCGAGGGCAAGGGGCTGAAGATCGCCCTCACCACCCTCAACGACGGCCGGCTGTCGATCCCCAACGGCTCGGTGGGTGCCGCCAAGGCCGCCCTGCAGATCTGCCGCCGCTGGAGCGCCGAGCGGGTGCAGTGGGGCAAGCCAGTGGGCCTGCACGAGGCGATCACCCACAAGCTCGCCGACATGGCGGCCACCACCTACGCCATGGAGTCGATGGTGCGGGTGACCACCTGGATGGCCGACCAGGGCAACTTCGACATCCGCCTCGAGGCGGCGGCTTCCAAGGAGTGGAACAGCTGCCGCACCTGGGAGATCGTTGACGACACCATGCAGATCCGCGGCGGGCGCGGCTACGAGACCGAGCTCTCGCTGGCCGGCCGCGGCGAGGCGCCGATCGGCGTCGAGCGCATGATGCGCGACTACCGCATCAACAAGATCTTCGAGGGCTCCTCGGAGATCATGCACCTGTTCATGGCCCGCGAGGCGGTGGACAGGCACCTCGAGGTGGCGGGGGCCCTCATCGACCCCAAGAAGTCGGCGAGCGAGAAGCTCTCGGCCTTCCTCGGCACGGTGCCCTTCTACGGCGCCTGGTACCCCAGCCGCTGGCTGGGCTGGAGCCGCTGGCCGCGCTACGGCGAGTTCGGCCGCCTGGCGCCGCATCTGCGCTTTGTCGAGCGCAGCACGCGCAAGCTGGCGCGCGAGATCTTCCACGGCATGGTGGTGCACCAGGCACGGCTGCAGAACAAGCAGGCCTTCCTCTTCCGCGCCGTCGACGTCGCCAACGAGCTGTTCGCCATGGCGGCGGCGGTGACCCGCTCCTATGCCCTCTCGCGCCAGGGGGCGGAGGAGGCGGCGAGCGCCGAGCAGCTCGCCGAGCTCTTCTGCCGCAACGCCCGGCGCAAGGTGCGTCGCCTCTTCCGCGACCTGTGGAGCAACGACGACGCCTTCAAATATGCGGTGGGCAAGGGCGTGCTCGACGGCGACCACCTGTGGCTGGAGGCGCTGCTCGAGGGGCTCCACGAGCAGCTCCCGGTGCTGCCGCCGCACGACGGGCCGGCCATCGCCGAGACGGCGGCGCCGGTGCAGGAGCGCGCCGGCGCCACCGCGTAAGGGGTCGGGGCCCTGCGGTCCCCGCCCGGACCAGCCGCCGACGCCGCCGCGCTCGAAGCCGTCGCGGAAGAGCTCGGTGCCGCCGCCGGCGAGGGCGGTGGCACAGGGGGCCGGCGTCGGGAACTCGATGGCGCCGAGGTCGGGCGCGCCGCTGCGCCGCAGGACCCCACAGTAGTCGTCGGTCACCGCCGCCAGCGCTTCGCCGGCGTCGAGCACCGCGACGCCGTCGGTGAGGGTGAAGTCGGCGGCGTCGGGGTCCGCGAACCAGGCGCCCCACTCGGCGGGCGACACCGACTGCAGGTTGCTGCCGGTCGTGCTGCTGCCGCCGTCGCGGTTGCGGATCAGCCCCGACAGCACGTTGTCCCGCAGGTCGGCGACGCTCGCCGGGAAGCGGACGTCGATGCCGCTGGTTGCGTACAGCGTGTTGGCGTAGATGCCGGTGGCGGCGGCGGCGTTGAGGTAGATGCCAACGTCGTCGCAGAGCAGCACGAGGTTGTTGCGCATCACCCCGTTCTGGTGCTCGGGAGTGCAGCTGCCGTCCTCGCAGATCGAGTCGGGGCTGGTACCGCCGCCGCCGAAGGAGAGGCCCAGGCGGGTGCCGCCGGCGAAGCCTCCCGGCGACTGGCAGGTGACCAGGTTGCGCTCGAAGGTGCCCTGCCGCGAGTTGCCCTTGAGGAAGGCGCCGTAGCTGACGCCGTCCCCCTGCCCCTTCTCGTAGTCGTGGATGGCGTTGGCGCGCACCACCCAGCGGCGGCCGCCGACGACGTCGAGCTTGGTCACCGGGTTGGCGGTGTTGCGAGCCCGCGTGTCGTAGAGCTCGTTGCCCTCGACCAGCACGTCGTCAGGGAAGACGAAGGGGCTGCCGGAGCCGTTGCTCTTGATCTGCGCGTTGAAGTTGCGAACACGGTTGTGGCGGATGACCGTCCCGTCGGCGTCGCCGAAGAGGTGGAAGGCGTGCTCGCAGTCGTCGTCGGCCGCGCAGATGCCCTCGATCTCCAGGTTCTCGAAGGTCCAGTAGGGAACGGAGACCTTGAACCCCTCGAGCGCCGAGCTCTGGATGAGCGCACTGCCGAGAGCGTTGGCGCGCACGACGATCGCCTGGTCGGCGGTCCCCGGCGTGTCGCAGAGGAGGTTCGAGGTGATGACGTAGGTGCCGGGGGCGAGGGTGATGACGTCCCCAGGCTGGGCGCTGTCGATGGCGGTGCGCAGCTCGGCGGCGGTGGTCACCGGCACGACTCCGGCCGCGGCGGGAGCCGTCAGCGCCAGGGCGATGGCGAGCGCGGCGCGGGCGGTGGTCGCCGGCGGCGAGGCCCCGGCCGGAGGGCGCCCTCGTGCGGGGCGTGCAGGGCGCGCGGGGTCTGCCATCGACAGTCGACCGTCTCGGGCTGCTGGCTCCGAGCCCGACGGCTTCAGCGCCTCGCTCGCGGGCTCAGCGAGCGCCGTCATCGCGCGAGGCTCGCACTGCCTCCTGACCACAGCGCCTCCAGTCTAGGGAGCACGGGCCACGCCTTCGTGTAACACTCATCACTCCGCGGCCGGTCGCCGATGCGTGCCCTCGCCTACAGAGCCGACCCCGAGCGTCCGGCCCTCGAGCTCACCGAGCAGCCGGACCCCCAGCCGGGACCGGGCGAGGTGCGGGTGCGCGTTCGCGCCACCGCCCTCAACCGTGCCGACCTGCTGCAGGTGCGCGGCCTCTACCCGCCGCCGCCGGGGGAGAGCCTCGTCCCCGGGCTCGAGGCGGCCGGTGAGATCGCCGCCGTGGGGGAGGGGGTCGATCGCTGGCGCGCCGGCGACCCTGTCATGGCTCTGCTCGCCGGCGGCGGCCATGCCGAGATGGTGTCGGTCCCGGCCGGCCAGCTGCTCGCCGTTCCCGAGCGGCTGTCGTTCGCGGAGGCCGCCGCCATCCCCGAGGTCGGCGTCACCGCCTACACCAACCTGGTGCACGAGGGGGGCCTGCACGCCGGCCAAACGGTGCTGATCACCGCCGCCGCCTCCGGCGTCGGTGCCTTCGCCGTGCAGCTCGCCCGCGAGCTCGGCGCCCGCGTGCTGGTGGCGGGGCGCTCGCGCGAGCGGCTGGAGAGGTTGCTGCCCCTCGGCGCCGCCGCCTGCCTGCCCCTCGACGAGGCACTGCCGGGGGCCGTTCGCGCCGCCAACGGTGGTACGGGTGTCGACCTCGTGCTCGACCTCGTCGGCGGCGAGGGGCTCGCCCGTCATCTCGACTGCCTGCGCGAGCGCGGCGTGCTGCTGCAGGTTGGGTTGCTCGGCGGCTCCCGCGCCAGCCTCGACCTCTCGTCGCTGATGCGCCGCCGGCTCCGCCTCGTCGGTTCGGTGCTCCGCGCCCGTTCGCGCGCGGAGAAGGCGGAGCTGGTGGCCGGCTTCGGCGCCCTCGCGCTGCCGCGCTTCGCCGACGGCAGGCTGCGGCCGGTGATCGACCGCGTGCTGCCCTTCGCGGCCATCGCCGAGGCCTACGAGGCGCTGGAGCGCGGCGGCGTCCTGGGAAAGATCGTCCTGACCCTGTAGGCGGCCCGCGGCCGTGGCGCTACGGATAGCTCAGCGCGCAGTAGCCGCCGCCGGCGTTGACCCAGTTCTGCTGGATCATGAAGTCGCGCCCGCCCCAGTGCACGTTGTGGAGCGCGCCGTTGGCGCCCGGGCTCATGTCGCCGAAGGTCCAGGCGCACTTGTCGGCATTCTCGGAGCCGTCGCTGTTGCTGAACCAGGCGTTGAGGTCGGGATCGGTGGCCGCCTCGGACAGCTCGTGGGCGAAGATCGAGGCCATGGCGTCGGCGGCGAGGTTGTCGTTCGGGCTCTTGAAGCCGAGGAAGGCGCAGTGGCGCATGCAGCGCTCGGAGTCGCCGACGAAGGCGAACTTGAGGTCGCTCTTGCCCAGCTTGCCGCTGCTGTGCCAGCCGCAGTAGCCGTCGCAGAAGCCGGAGCCCCCGTTGTTCTGGTCGACGTCCTGCGACGTGAGCACGACGTAGACGCCGTTGACGTCCTTGGGCAGCCGATGGTGGTTGATGGCGTCGGTGACGACGTGGAAGACGTCGACGTAGCTGAGCCGGTCGCCGCGGGAGTAGGCGTCGCCGACGGCGCCCTTGAACGCCACCGAGTTGGCCGCGCGCTTGTTGCGGCGGTCCCAGTAGGTGCTGTTGATGGCGAACCAGGGCGTGCCGCCGATGGAGCTCGCGGCATCCTGGAGGATCTGCTGCGTGTCATCGTCGCCCCAGCCGCCGTACCAGATGAAGTAGACGTGGATTGGGCTCACCAGCAACGGTCCGTTGTGGTACTCGATGCCGTTGATCGCCTGTGGCGGCTTGCGGGCCCCCTTGCGTTGGGCATCGAGCCGAGGGGCGTCGACCATCGGTACGATTGACACCCAGCCGCTCGGCTGCGCCCGCTCGCCCTTGGTGTTCGGAGCGGGCTGAGCCGGGACCGCGGTGGCCGCAGCCGACCAGCAGATCGCCATTGTGACCACGACGGTGCTCGCTCGCATGCTGCCCTCCTCGCTGCCCTGTCGGTGCCCGGGGGCGGCCCCAGCCTCGTCCGGATTTGGTTGGAGAGTAGGGGCCGACTGGCGACGTGTCAAGGCAAGGCCCGGCTGGCAGGGCCTGGCGGGCAAGGCCGGCAGCTGCCGTCGTTGGCCGCCGGCGGGAGGGTCGACCGCGGTTGTGGGACCCTGGCAGCGGAGCGTAAGCTAACCGTCCCCATGCCACGCCGGATCATTCCCATCTCGTCGGGCAAGGGCGGGGTGGGGAAGACGACCTTCGCGGTCAACTTCGCCCTCACCCTCTCGCGGCACGCACCCACCATCCTCGTCGACCTCGACACCGGCACCTCGTCGGTGCGCAGCACCGTCCCCGGGGAGGTCCGCAACGACCTCTACCACTTCAAGCGCAAGGGGGTCCCGCTGCGGGAGTGCGTCTCGCGTCTCGACCCTGCCCTCGATCCCCAGGGCCTCTACAAGAAGTTCGGCTTCGTGGCCGGGCCGCGCAACTTCATCCAGGAGATCGCCAATCCCGACGCCGCCTTCCGCCGCCAGCTGGCGCAGGAGGTGGGGCGGCTGCCGGCCGAGTACGTGGTGCTCGATCTGCGCGCCGGCCTCGACGAGAACGTGCTCGACTTCCTGCCCTACTCGAACTCGGGGATCCTCATCTTCACGCCGCAGCACCCGGCGGCGACGCTCGCCGCCTCGGAGATCGTCAAGGCCATCCTCTTTCGCTCGCTGCGCATCCTCTTCGGCAAGGGGTCGACCTTCTACCGGTTGCCGCGGATGGAGCGTTACTACCGCTTCATCAACGACATGCTCGACCGTGTCGAGGACGTCTACGAGCCGAGCCTGCCCAACCTCGACACCTTCCTCGAGCAACTGCGCGAGGCGCTCGGCGACCATCCCATCCTGCAGGTGCTCAGCGACACGCTGGAGGCGTTCCGCGTCTACTACGTGCTCAACATGTTCGACGGCGTGGAGGAGGGATACCAGCGTGCGGTGGTGCCCTTCGTCGAGAACCTGACGCGCCACGTCTCCTCGCACCTCAACCTCACCCAGCTCGGCTGGGTGGTGGCGGACGAGCGCATCCACCGCGCCAACTGCGAGGGGCTGCCGGTGGTCATCGAGCGACGCCGGCGCGAGGAGTCGCGGCCGCGGACGACCATCGACCCGGTGATGGCCGAGCTCCAGCGGCTGGAGTCGGCGGCGCTCGGTCTGCGGCGGCGCGAGCGCCCGCGCGGTGAGCCGGCGCGGCCGGCGACCCCGCCGCTGGCCACCGACATCCTCGACGGCCAGCTGCAGACGCTCAAGGCTATGTACGCGGAGCGTACCAAGGACACCGTGCGCGAGAACTTCGCCTACGTCACCTACCGCGCCCTCAACCTGATGTCGGCGAGCTACGGCAGCAACGAGTTCGGCGCCACCCAGCTGGCGGCGCCGGAGCGCCTGCTCGACTGGTACATGAGCCGCCAGCCGGCGTAGGTCCATGCCGCGGGCCGCCCGCTGCCGCCGCCGGCGCGGAGAGCGTCAAGGTTCCCGCCCGCGCCACCGTGCCCTCATGCCCCTCACGCGGGACCGCGGGAGCTGCTGGCGCTCGTCGTCACCGCCGGCGGGACGCAGGTTCTCCGCGGGGCGGCGATTTCACGCCTCGATCAACGACGAGCCGGCGAGCAGCCTCTCGAGCCCGGGGATCGACTGCGAGGCCGCCTCGATCCCCGACCGGTAGACGGGCTCGAGATCGCCGGCGCCGGTGTGCGCGGTGCGATCGAGCCGGCACCACACCACGGTGCCGCGGACGCCGACGCGGTCCCCGTGGCTCTCGATCTCGAGGTCGTAGTCGGCACCGATCCTCAGCCGGTTCGAGGTCTCGATCTCGATCCCTCGTGGTCCAACGGCGAGGATCCTGAGGTCGGCCGCGAAGCGGGCCTTGCCACCGGCACCCAGGAGGCGCCGGTCGGTGCGAGGGCGCTCGAAGGAGGAGAGGTCTGGCATGCGATGTCCCCGGGTCTCGTGGGCGGCAGGAGGCCGCCCCCGGGAAGCGGGCTGCAATCACCGTTCCAGTGAGCCCCCCGGGGCTCGGCGCGGTTCGCCACCGCACACTCGACCGGGGGGCGCCTCGCCGCGCGGTTGCCGCGCCAACTGCGGCGCGGCGCGATCGTCGCAGCGGACCGAACCGGGATATCTCTTGTATTTGCTACACTCCCGCCCTCGTGCCACGACCGTCACCTCAGCCCGGGCCGGGCAAGCCAGCCTCGAACGAGCGAGTGGAGGGCAGGGGTCGGGTGGGGGTCATCTCCCTCGGCTGCGCCAAGAACCGCGTCGACAGCGAGCTCATGCTCGGTGCGCTGCGCGCGCAGGGGTACCAGGTGGCGCCCGACGTCGAGAGCGCCGACACGGTGATCGTCAACACCTGCGGCTTCGTCGAGGACGCGCGGCGCGAGTCGATCGACGCCATCCTCGAGGTGGCCGCCGGCGCGGCGGGGGGCGGCGCGCGCAAGCGCCTCCTCGTCGCCGGCTGCATGGTGAACCGCTACGGCCCCGAGCTCGCCCGCGAGATCCCCGAGATCGACGGCTTCGTCAGTCTCGACCAGCTGCGCGAGGTCGGGCAGGTGGTGCAGCTCGGTGGCGGGCCGCCGCTGCCGGCACCCTCGCACCTGGTCTTCGACCACACCGCGCCGCGCCTGCTCACCACGCGCGGCTACGCCTACCTCAAGGTCGCCGAGGGCTGCAACAACCCGTGCACCTTCTGCGCCATCCCGGTGTGGCGCGGCCGCTTCCGCAGCCGCACCATCGACGACCTGGTGGCCGAGGCGCGCGAGCTCGAGGCCGCCGGCATCCAGGAGCTGTGCCTCATCGCCCAGGACACCACCCGCTTCGGTGAGGACCTGGGCGACTGGGCCGATGCCGGCGAGCGGCGCCACGGCCTGCTGCGGCTGGTGGAGGCGCTCCTGGCGAAGACGAGCATCCCCTGGATCCGCTTCCTCTACGCCTACCCGACGACGCTCGACCGCGAGCTGCTGCGACTGATGGGGCAGGAGCCGCGCTTCTGCTCCTACCTCGACATCCCGCTGCAGCACAGCCACCCGGGGATGCTCGCCGCCATGCGCCGCGGCGGCAGCGCCGAGCGCTATAGGCGGCTGCTCGACGAGGCACGCGAGCTGGCGCCCGACGTCTTCCTGCGCACCACCTTCATCGTCGGCTTCCCGGGCGAGAGCGACGAGCACTTCGCGCACCTGCTGCGCTTCGTCGAGGCGACGGGCTTCGATCACCTCGGCGCCTTCGTCTACAGCCCGGAGGAGGGGACGCCGGGAGCCGCGCTACCTGACCGCGTGCCGCGCCGGGTGGCGCGCCGGCGCTGGGAGGCGCTGCTCGCGGCCCAGCGCCCGATCTCCCTCGAGCGCCGGCAGCGGCTCGTCGGCCAGCGGCTGCGGGCCCTCGTCGAGGGCGTGTGCGAGGAGAGCGAGCATCTCCTGCAGGCGCGCCACCACGGCATGGCCCCCGAGGTGGACGGCCGGCTGCTGATCAACGATGGCGTCGCGCCGGCGGGGAGCTTCGCCACGGTGGAGATCACCGACGCCTTTGCCGACGACCTGGTGGGACGCATCGTCGGCGGCCCCGGCCCAGGCGCCGTCGTCGCCTCCGCAGAGCTGGCTGCCGCCACCTAGACCGCGCCATGCTGGTCATCCCGGAGGCCTGGGACAGCGGCGACCTGCCCCGCCACGCCGTCGTCACCATCGGCAACTACGACGGCATCCACCGCGGGCAGCGGGCCATCCTCGAGCGAGTGGTGGCGCGGGCGCGGGAGCTGGCGGCCCCCTCGGCGCTGATCACCTTCGATCCTCACCCGCTGGCGGTGTTGCGGCCGCGCGAGGCGCCGCCGCTCCTCACCACCCGCGAGCAGAAGGAGCGGCTGGTGGAGGAGGCGGGCATCGACTTCCTGCTGGTCCTCACCTTCGACGCCGAGCTGGCGGCGCGGGTGGCGGAGGAGTTCGTGCGCCGCTTCCTCGTCCAGGCGCTGGCGGTGCGCGAGCTCCACGTCGGCAAGGGCTTCCGCTTCGGGCGGCGGCGCGAGGGGGACGTCGCGCTGCTGCAGCGGCTAGGGGTGAGCCTGGGGTTCGTCGCCGAGGGGGTGGAGGAGGTGCGGTGGGAGGGGGAGCCGGTGTCGAGCACGCGCATCCGCGTCGCGCTGCTCGACGGGCGTGTCGAGGAGGCGTTGGCGATGCTCGGGCGCCCTTTCGAGCTGCTGGGCGAGGTGCTGCGAGGCGACCGCATGGGGCAGAAGCTGGGGTGGCCGACGATCAACCTCAGGCTCGAGGAGCTGCTGGTGCCGCGCGACGGCGTCTACGCCACGCGGGTGCAGCTGCCGGGATTCGCCACCCCCTTCGATGCCGCCACCAACATCGGTACCCGGCCGACGGTCTACGAGAGCTTCCACCGCGTCGTCGAGAGCCACATCCTCGACTTCGCCAGCGACGTCTACGGCCAGCGGGTGGCGCTGCGTTTCTACCGGCGGCTTCGCGAGGAGCGCATCTTCCCCAGCATCATGGACCTTTCGGCGCAGATCGGGCGCGACGTCGAGGCCACCAAAGAGCACTTCGCGGCGCTGCGGCGGCGCGAGGGCGGGGGCGAGGCCCCACCGGAGTCACGGTGACGAGCGACGCCGTCGTGCCCTCGCCCCGCGTTGCCCGCGCCGCCGAGCTCGAGCGCGGACTCGCCGCCGCGGGCTGCGACGCGCTACTGGTGCTCGCCCATTCGGCGCGCGATGCCGACCTCGCGCCGTTCGTCGGGTCGGTGCACGTGCATGCCTCTTTCCTCATCGCCCCCCGCCGCGGCGAGGCGTGCTACGGCTACCTGACGCCCATGGAGCGCGACGAGGCGGCGGCGAGCGGACTGCGGTTGCTCACTCCCGAGCTGCTCGACGTGGCGCGCTGGGCACGCCAGGGGGAGCCCGAGCAGGTGATGCTCGCCGCCGTCCTCGAGCGCGCTCTGCTGCTCGCCGGCGTGGCGCCGGGGATGCGGTTGGCGCTGGCCGGCCACGTCGGGGCCGGGCTGGTGCAGGCGGTGTGCGAACGGCTGGCGGCGTCGGGGTGGAGCTTCGCCTCCGGTCACCACCTGCTGCTGGCCCTGCGCAAGGGGAAGACGGCCGCCGAGCTCGCCGAGGTGCGGCGCGTGGCGGGCGCCACCGGTGCCGCCATGCGGGGCATCGCCGCGCTGCTGGCGGCGGCGCAGGAGCGCGCTGGAGAGCTGTGGCTCGAGGGGGAACCGCTGCGGGCCGCGCGGCTGCGCCGCGAGGTGGCGGCGATCCTCGCCGCCGAGGGTCTCGAGCAGCCGGAGGGGAACATCATGGCCGCCGGCGTCTCCGGTAGCGTGCCCCACACCAGCGGCGAGGACGGGCGCGTGCTGCGCGCTGGCGAGTCGCTCGTGGTCGACCTCTACCCCAAGGGGGCGCTGTTCGCCGACTGCACGCGCACCTTCTGCGTCGGCCCGCCGCCGGCGCCGCTGCGGGCGGCTCATGAAGCCGTGCGCGGGGCGCTCGCCACTGCCCACGCCGCGGCGCTGCCCGGCGTTCGCGGCTGGTCGCTGCAGGAGGCCGCCTGCGCTGGGCTCGCCGCGGAGGGCTGGCCGACTCCCATCACCGAGCCGGGCACCACCCGCGGCTACGTGCACGGCCTTGGCCACGGGGTGGGGTTCGACCTGCACGAGTACCCGAGCTTCCGCCGCCACGCCGGCGACGAGGGCGTGCTGGCCCTGGGCGACGTCTTCACCCTCGAGCCGGGGCTCTACGACCCCGCGGCAGGGTTCGGCGTCCGCCTCGAGGACCTGGTGGCACTCGGCGAGGCGGAGGCGGAGAACCTCACCCCGCTGCCCTGCGCCCTCGATCCCCGCGAGTGGTAGGCCGCGCCGCAGCTCGGTGAGGTCTGGAGTCGCTCCGGCTCCAGTGGTAGCGTCGGGCCGTCCCCGACAAGAAGTCGCCTGGAGGTACCGGATGCCCGGACGTCGCCGCCTCATCGGCCCCGTCGTCGCCATCGCCCTCGTGCTCGCTGCGCAGGGGCCGGCGGCGCGCGCCACCTCGCTCGCCGAGGTCAAGGCGCGCGGCCGCCTGGTGGTGCTCACCTTTCCGCACCCCTTGAGCTCGTTCATGCGCGTCTCGGGGGACGGTTTCGTCGGTTTCGACTACGACCTCATGCGTGCCTTCACCAGTCGTCTCGGGGTCCAGCTCGAGATCCGCCCGGTCCAGCACTTCGACGACCTCATCCCGGCGCTGCGCGACGGCAAGGGCGACGTCATCGCCAGCTCCTTCTCGATCACCGCACCGCGGCGCGAGCAGGTGGACTTCAGCGCCCCCTACTTCCCGGTGCTGATCTTTTGCATGGCACGGCAGGGAACCGCGATCGCCGCCCCCACGGACCTCGCCGGCAAGCGTGGCTGCGTGGTCGCCGGGTCCTCCCAGGAGGAACGCATGGACCACCTGGCCAGCGCGCGGAAGGTCTACGTGCAGACCTCGGGGGACTGCTGGACGGCAGTGGCTGACGGTACCGCCGATTTCTCGTTGCTCGACTCCACCGCCGTGCTCGCCCACACTGCCGAGTATCCCAAGGTGGTGAAGGCCTTCGAGCTGCCGGAGGCCGACCACTACGGCTTGGCCGTGGTGCGGGGGAGCGACCTGCGCGGCGCCCTCGACGACTTCCTCGCCCAGGCCCGCCAGAGCGGATTCCTCTACCATCTGGTGGAGCGCCACTTCGGCAAGCAGGGGGCCGAGCTCTTCCGCCTAGTGAAGTAGCGGGCTCCGCGGGGCTGCCCGGGTTGGCGGCGGCACGGCTAGACTCATCGACCATGCCCGACACCCTCCAGGCCGCCGACTACGAGAAGCTCGGCCTCTTCTACCTCGGCCGCCCCTGGAACCTCGATGCCGACGCGCCCCTGGCCGGGGCGCTGCTCTACGACTCGCGGGACCTGCTCACCCACGCGTTGTGTGTCGGCATGACCGGCAGCGGCAAGACCGGGCTCTGCATCGGCCTCATCGAGGAGGCGGCGATCGACGGCGTGCCGTCACTGATCGTCGACCCCAAGGGGGACCTGGGCAACCTGATGCTCACCTTCCCCGAGCTCGCGCCGGCAGACTTCCTCCCCTGGGTGGAGGAGGAGGCGGCGGCGCGGCAGGGGATCTCGCGGCAGCAGCTCGCCGAGGCCGAGGCCAGGAAGTGGCGCGACGGGCTGGCGAGCTGGGGCGAGGGGCCGGAGCGCATCCGTCGCCTGCGCGCCGCGGCCGAGGTCACGCTCTATACACCCGGCAGCACCGCCGGCCGGCCGCTCGCCGTGCTCGCCTCGCTGGCGGCGCCACCGGCCGCCGTGCGCGCGGACGAGGAGCTGCTGCGCGAGCGCGTGACCACCACCGCAGCGGGGCTGCTCGGCCTGCTCGGCATCGACGCCGACCCGGTGCGCAGCCGCGAGCACATCCTGCTGGCGACGCTGCTCGAGCGCTCCTGGAGCGCCGGCGGCGCGCTCGACCTTCCCAACCTGGTACAGCAGGTGCAGCGGCCGCCGATCACCCGCGTCGGCGTGCTCGACCTCGACAGCTTTTACCCGGAAAAGGACCGCTTCGGCCTGGCGATGGCGCTCAACAACCTGCTCGCCTCTCCCGGCTTTGCCAGCTGGCTCGAGGGGGAGCCACTCGACGTCGACCGCATGCTCTTCACCGCCGAGGGCAAGCCGCGGGTGGCGATCTGCTCGATCGGTCACCTCTCCGACCGCGAGCGGATGTTCTTCGTCACCCTGCTGCTCGAGCAGACCTTGGCCTGGGCGCGCACGCGGCCCGGCACCAGCAGCCTGCGGGCGATCCTCTACATGGACGAGGTGTTCGGCTACATGCCGCCGGTGGCCGAACCGCCTTCGAAGCGGCCACTGCTCACCCTGCTCAAGCAGGCGCGTGCCTTCGGCCTGGGGATCGTGCTGGCGACCCAGAACCCGGTCGACCTCGACTACAAGGGGCTCACCAACATCGGCACCTGGCTGCTCGGCCGCCTGCAGGCGGAGCGCGACAAGGAGCGCCTGCTCGACGGGCTCGAGGGGGCAACGCCGGGCGGCGGACCGTCGCGGCAGGACCTCGACGCGGCGATTTCGAAGCTCCGCAGCCGGCTCTTCCTGCTACACGACGTGCACGTCGGCCAGCCGGTGGTGTTCGAGACCCGCTGGACGCTGTCCTACCTGCGTGGGCCGCTGACGCGCCAGGAGATCAAGCAGCTGACGGGCGCGGCGACCGAGGCGGCCGGGCTGCCGGATGCCGCTTCCCCGGCGACCGGCGTCGCTGCAGCAGCGCCGGCGAGCGGTGCCGAGGCGCCCACCGCGGCCGCGGTGGCGGCGGTGCCACCGCAGGCGGCCGCGCCGTCTCCAGCATCGGCCGGCGCCCAGGTGCTGGTACCGGCGACCGTGGTGCAGCTGTGGGAGCCGGCGGCAGCAGGAGAATACCGGCCCAGCATGCTGGGCAAGGGGCGGGCGCGCTACCGCGACGGTCGCAAGGGGATCGAGCACGCGCAGGAGGTGCTGGTCGCCGCCGCCCTGCCGGCGGAGGGCGAGGAGGTGGACTGGAGCACCGCTCAGCCGCTCGGCCGCCCGGCCGCCGAGCTGCGACGGGAGGCGCCGCCCGGCGCGGTCGCGGGGCCGTTGCCGGACGCCGCCGGCAGGGTGGGAGCGTGGCGCGCCTGGGAGGCCACCTACAAGCGCTACCTCAAGGATGGCTGCGTGCTGACGCTCTGGCGGAGCCCTTCGCTCGGCGAGCTGTCGCGGCCCGGGGAGGGGGAGCGGGAGCTGCGCATCCGGCTGGCCGAGCAGGCGAGGTCGATGCGCGCCGCCCAGCTGGACGCGGTGAAGGCGCGCTGGAGCAAGCGTCTGGAGGCGGCCCAGGAAAAGGTGGCGAAGGCGCAACAGGGGCTCGCCACCCAGGAGGGGCAGCTGCACGGCCAGCAGATGCAGACCGCGATCTCGGTCGGCGCCACCGTGCTCTCGGCGTTCCTCGGCCGGCGGTCGTTGTCGCTGGGCACCCTGGGGCGGGCCACCACGGCGGCGCGCGGGGCGGGCCGCACGCTCCGCGAGTCGCAGGACGTGGCCCAGGCGCGCCAGCGCCTCGCCGACGCCCAGGCCGAGCTCGCCGACCTCGAGGGCAGGATGGCGGCGGACGTGGCGGGCGCGGACAGCGCCGCCCATCCCGAGACCGAGGTCCTGGAAGAGGTGCGCCTGGCGCCTCGCGAGGTGGAAGTGGACGGCGTCAGCCTGCTCTGGCGGCGCTGAGCGGGCTCTGGGCCGTTCGGGCGCGGGGCGGGAGCGCCGTCCGGAAGGGCGCGGCAGGCGCGACCTCGCCCTCCGGTAGGGCGTGGTGGCCTCGCCGGGAGCCCGAGCGGGCAGTGGTGGGTTCACCGCCCGAGGTGGTCCTGCGCCCCGCGCGTCGACAGGTCGTCGCCGCAGCGGCCCTGATCGCCGGGCGCCCTGTTACCGTCCGCAGCTGCTGGAAACGGCGCCCTCTTCGGCGGATAGATGGCGGGTTCGGCGGCGGAGCCGCCGGCCGTGGCCAGGTTTCCCGGTGCCTTTTTCGGACCGGCGTGCCGAGCGACTCCCCTGGGTGCGCGCGGGCCTCCGCGCTCCGGCCGGCTAGCGCTCGACCCAGTAGTTCGGGGCCTCCTTGGTGATCACCACGTCGTGGGCGTGGCTCTCCTTGAGGCCTGCCGTCGAGACGCGGACCAGCTTCGCCTCGCGCCGCAGCTGGTCGACCGAGCTGCAGCCACCGAGGCCCATCCCCGAGCGCAGGCCGCCGGTGAGCTGCTGCACCATCTGGTGCACGCTACCCTTGTAGGGGACCATTCCCTCGATCCCCTCCGGCACCAGCTTGGAGAGCGAGCCGTTGCCCTCGGGTGCGCCGCGCTCCTGGAAGTAGCGGTCGGCGCTGCCGCGGGCCATCGCCGACAGCGAGCCCATGCCCCGGTACGCCTTGTAGGTGCGCCCCTGGTAGAGGATGGTCTCGCCCGGGCTCTCTTCGGTGCCGGCGAAGAGCGAGCCGATCATCACCGAGGAGGCGCCGGCGGCGATCGCCTTGGTGACGTCGCCCGAGAATTTGACGCCACCATCGGCGACCACCGGCACGCCGCGCTCCTCGCAGCAAGCTCACGCAGTCGAGAATGGCGGTGACCTGCGGCAGGCCGGCGCCGGTGACGACGCGGGTGGTGCAGATGCTGCCCGGTCCGATGCCGACCTTGACCGCGTCGGCGCCGGCGGCGACGAGGGCGCGGGCGCCGTCAGCGGTGGCGACGTTGCCGGCGAGGATGCGCGTCTCCGCGAAGCGGTCGCGGATGCTGGCCACGGCGTCGATGACGCCCTTGCTGTGGGCGTGCGAGGAGTCGACCACCAGCACGTCCACCTTCGCCGCCACCAGCGCCGCGGCGCGCTCGAGGTAGTCGCCGGATGCCCCCACCGCCGCCGCCGCCCGCAGTCGCCCGAGGGCATCCTTGCAGGCGTTGGGGTACTGCATCATCTTCTGGATGTCCTTGACGGTGATCAGCCCGCGCAGGTTGCCCTGCGGGTCGACGACCAGCAGCTTCTCGATCTTGTGCTTGTGGAGCAGGGCCTTGGCCTGCTCGAGGGTGGTGCCCTCGGGAACCGTCACCAGGTTCTCGCGGGTCATGAGGTCGGCGATGGGTCGGTCGAGCTCGGTCTCCCAGCGCAGGTCGCGGTTGGTGAGGATGCCCACCAGGCGGCCGCGGTCGTCGGTCACCGGGACGCCGGAGATCTTGAAGTGCGCCATCAGCTCGAGGGCGGCGCGGATCGACTGGTCGGGGCGCATGGTGACCGGGTCGACGATCATCCCCGCCTCGGAGCGCTTGACGCGATCGACCTCGGCGGCCTGGGCCTGGATCGAGAGGTTCTTGTGGATGACGCCGATGCCACCCTCTTGGGCGAGGGCGATGGCGAGCCGCGACTCGGTGACGGTGTCCATGGCCGCCGACACCAGGGGGATGTTGAGGGTGATGCCGGCGCACAGCGTGGTGCGCAGGCTCACCTCGGCCGGGTGCACCTCCGAGTAGCCCGGGACGATGAGCACGTCGTCGAAGGTGAGGGCGAGCGGGAGCTGGTCGGGGAGGTCGGGCATCGGTGCACCTCGCGGGGAGCGGCCGTGCGGATAGTCTCCGGCGCTGGGTGAGAGTCCACCCCCGGCGCCGCCGAAACGCTGCATACGATTCGGGCGGCCGGAAGGTGGCCGCCCGCGACGATTGTAGCTCAGCATCGGAGCCGTTTGCGCAGCGCACGCTTCTTCGCCGTCGAGGCCCTGCTCGCCGTCTCGGCGAGTGTCGTACCGGGTGCGCTCGGTGCCCTCGCCTACCTGCGCGCGGCGGTGCTGCGGGGCGAGTGGTGGCGGCTGCTGACGACCCACCTCGTGCACGCCGGCGTCGCGCACCTGGCCTGGAACCTCGCTGGCCTGCTGCTGGTGTTCGTTGCCGTGGCTCCGTTGCTGTCGCCTCGGGGCTGGCTTGCGGTTGCGGTGGTGAGCGCGCTCGCCGCCAGCCTCGGGGTGCTCTGGCTGTCGCCGGGGACGGCCGCCATGGCCGGGCTCTCCGCCGTGTTGCACGGCCAGCTCGCGGGCGGTGCCTGTGTGGCGGTGCGGCGGCACGAGAGGCTCGGCTGGGCGGTCCTCGCGCTGATTGCCGCCAAGCTGGTCGTCGAGCGGCTCGCGCCGTTGCCGTGGGACGCCGGCCTGGGGGGAGCGGGCATCGCCGTCGACGCGCACCTCTACGGCTCGCTGGGCGGGGTCGCTGCGGGGCTCGCGCTCCTGCGGCGGCGGGTGCCCGGCAAGGGTGGGGCGAGCTAGCGGGGCGGCACCCGCACCCAGCCTGCGGTGAGGCGTCGCCACAAGCCGTTCGCCGGGGAGAAGGCGCGTCGCCAGAACGAACACCCGCCGGCCGTGAACCTGCTCCTGGCCATGGGCGACAACTCGTTCTCCGTCAGCGGGTTGGCTGACCCGGCGGCGCTGGCACCCGGGTTGCTCTCGCGGCGCCCATGAGCGGACTCGCCAGCGACCTGCGGTATGCGTTGCGTTCCTTGCGCAAGAGCCCCGGCTACAGCCTCCTCTGCGTCGTCGCGCTGGCCCTGGGGATCGGTGCCAACGGTGCCATCTTCAGCCTCGTCGACGCGCTGATGCTGCGACCGCTGCCCTACCCGCACCCGGAGCAGCTGACGCTCGCCTACCTCGTACCGGGAGGGGCGGTGCGCGCGCTGGGGCCGGAGCGGACGCCCTGGTCGTATCCCAAGGTGCAGACCCTGGTCGCGACCCAGAGGGCATTCTCTGAGATTGCGGCGTTCGTCTCCGACAGTGTCAACCTCACCGGCGCCGGTGAGCCCGAGCGGCTGCAGATGGAGATGGTGTCGCCGTCCTACTTCCACCTCCTCGGGGTGCGCGCCGCAGCGGGTCGCACCTTCGTGGCGGCCGACGGCAAGGCCGGCGACCCGGTGGTCGCGGTGGTGGGGGAGGGGCTGTGGCGGCGCCGGTTCGGTGCCGATCCCGGCCTGGTGGGGCGCACCCTGCACCTCGGCAAGGTCCGGGTGACGGTGGTCGGGGTGGTGTCCGGGCGGTTCCGCGGGCTCACCGGCGAGGCCGAGATCTGGGTCCCGGTGACCGCCGCGGCCGAGCTCTGGTATCCGCAGGCCCTCACCGAGGTGGGTAACCACTACCTCGAGGTGGTGGGGCGGCTGCACCCGGGGGTGACACCGGGACGCCTCGCGGCCGAGATGGAGCGCGTCGGTGCCGTCGTCCAGCGTGCCAACCCCATGCCGCCGGAGATCGACGACGGCACGGTATGGGGTGCCCGTGCGGTGTCGCTAGCCGAAGCGCGGCGCGACCCGACGGTACGCCGTGCCCTGGTGGTGGCGCTGGCTGCGGTGGGCGCGGTGCTGCTGATCGCCTGTGCCAACCTCGCCGCACTGGCGCTGGCGCGCGCCGCAGGGCGGCGGCGCGACTTCGCCATCCGGCGGGCGGTCGGCGCCAGCGGCGCCCGCCTGGTGCGACAGGCTCTCTTCGAGAGCGTGCTCCTCGCACTCGCCGGCGCTGCGGCCGGCCTCGTCCCCGCGGCGTGGATCGTGCGGGGGCTGGCCGCCATCCGCCCCGAGTCCCTCGGCACCTGGGGAGTCGGCTCGGCCGAGCTCTACGACCTTGCCACCGCCGGGCTCGACCTGCGAGTGGTCCTCTTCTGCGCAGTCGTGGCGGTGGCGACGGCCGTTCTGTTCGGCATCGCACCGGCGCTCGCGACGCGGCGGCTGCAGCTCGCCAGCGACCTGCGCGCCGGCGGCGCCAGCGTGGCCGGCCGCGCCGGCCACAGCGGGCTGCACCGCGCAGGGGCCTCGCGCGGGCTTCTGGTGGCGGGGCAGATGGCGCTCGCCATGGTGCTCCTGGTGGGAGCCGGTCTGTTGGTGCGGAGCCTGTGGGCGCTCCAGCACGTGGCGCTCGGGTTCGAGCCCGATGGCGTCCTCACCTTCGCGCTGGCACCGCCGAGCGGCGCCTACGACGATTCCACTGCGGGGCCTTTCCACGAGAGCCTGCTCGAGCGGCTGCGGGGGCTCCCCGGAGTTGAGACCGTCGCCCTCGGCGGCTGCCCGCCGGCGAGCGGAGAGGCGGGCTGCAACAGCACGGTGCTGACCTCCATCGACGGCCGTCAGGTGCCCCCGGCGCCGCTCATCAGGTTGGGGTGGCACAAGGTGAGTGGCGATTACTTCCGTGCCCTCGGCGTGCCGGTGCGCGCCGGCCGCACGTTCGACGCGCACGACCGCGACGGTGCGCCGCGGGTGGTGATCCTCAACGAGACCGCGGCCCGCCGTCTCTTTCCTGGCGGCGACGCTGTCGGCCATCGCCTCCAGATGGGGACCATGGGCCTGAGCGGCGACGTCCACGCGGAGGTGATCGGCGTGGTCGACGACGTTCGCTACCACCGCCTCGAGGACGAGCCCACCGCCGAGGCCTACCTGCCCGACGCCCAGGTGACCCTCGCCCGCACCACGGTCTTCGTGCGCAGCAGCGGCGACCCGCTGGCGCTGGTGCCGGCGGTGCGCGCCGCGGTGCAAGGCGTCGACCGCGAGCTGCCCATCTACCGGGTGCGTACCCTCGACGAGCAGCTCGGCTTCGCGCTCTCCAAGGCTCGCTTCGGCTCGCTGCTGCTGGCGGTCTTCGCACTCATGGCCCTGGGGCTGGCGGCGGTCGGCGTCTACGGCATCCTGGCGCAAACGGTGAGCGCCCGCTGGCGCGAGATCGGTCTGCGCATGGCGCTTGGCGCCGCCGGTGGGGAGGTCGAGCGGCTGGTGCTGCGCCAGGGAATGGCGGTGGCCTTGGCGGGGGCGCTGGCCGGCGTGGCGCTGGCGCTGCCGGCGACCGCGGCGCTGCGCAGCCTGCTCTACGGTGTGCCGGCGCGCGATCCCTGGACCCTTGCCGGCGTCACCGTGCTGCTGCTGCTAGTGGCGCTGATCGCCTGCGTCGGGCCGGCGCGGCGCGCCGCTCGCCTCGATCCGGCGCGCCTGCTGCGCCAGGAGTGAGGCTCCCGGCCGCCGGCGCCGCGGCTGCGGGCGGGCCCTCGGGGGA
The DNA here is from genome assembly GCA_963837455.1 of Thermoanaerobaculia bacterium. GTDB lineage: Bacteria > Acidobacteriota > Thermoanaerobaculia > Multivoradales > JAIOJS01 > DASYQD01. Next base: position 122,769 of record CAWINM010000007.1, read on the forward strand.
GCGCTCCTCGCCGGCCCTCGGCATCGAGCTGGCGGGCTCACCACGGAGCTCAGGAGCAAGTCGGATCCCCAGCGTCTGGGCCACCCGGTCGTGGGCCCTGCGACGGTTGGGGCCCTGCCACAAGGCGAGTAGCGAGAGGCCCAGCGACCCCGGGGCGGGGGACACAGCAGAGCGCTTGCCCCGGTTGCCGGTCGGGGGAGCGACCCTCCGCCTTCGCGCCCTCCGCACCGCCGCGCCTTACTGGTGGCGAGCCGGCGACGGTCGCGACCCCCTTCGGCCGCGACCGCGAGCGGAGCCACCGCCGGTCGCGGTCAGCTCGCCGCGGCGGAGGCGCCGTGGCACTTCTTGTATTTCTTGCCCGAGCCGCAGGGGCAGGGGTCGTTACGGCCGATCTTCTCCCCCTTGCGCACCACCGTCTGCGGCCTGGCCTCGGCGGCTTCGGCGGCGCTGGCGGCGGCGGCGGAGAGCTGGAAGCGCTTGCGAAACGCCTCGGCGCGGCGGCGGCGCTCCTCCTCCATCTGCTCCTCGGTCATCGGCTCCATGCGGAAGAGCGTCCTCAGGATGGAGTCCTCGATGCGCTCCTTCATCATCTGGAACGCCTCGTAGCTCTCCTTCTTGTACGCCTGCTTGGGATCGACCTGCGCGTAGCCGCGCAGGTTGATGCCTTCCTTCAGGTGGTCGAGGGCGAGCAGGTGCTCCTTCCAGGCGTGGTCGACGACGCGCAGCATGATGTCGCGCTCGAAGACGCGCATGAGGGCGCCAAGCCGCGCCTCCTTCTCCTCGTACTTGGCGGTCACCGCTGCCTTGAGATGATCGCGCAGCTCCTCGACGGCGAGCTCGTGCAGGTCACCGAGCTGGGCGACCGGCAGGTCGAAGTAGGCGAGCATGTCGGTGGCGAGCGCCTCGAGGTCCCAGTCCTGCGGGTCGAGCTTGTCGCCGCAGTGGGTGTCGACGGCGTAGTCGATGGCGTCCTCGGCGCGCTCGAGGACGTAACCCTTGCCCGCCTCGCCGAGCAGGATCTCTTTGCGCAGGCTGTAGATCGCCTCGCGCTGCTTGTTCATCACGTCGTCGTACTCGAGCAGGTGCTTGCGCGACTCGAAGTTGCGACCCTCGACCTGCTCCTGGGCCCGCTTGATGGCGCGCGTGACCATGCGGTGCTCGATCGGCTCGCCCTGCTCCATGCCCAGGCGGCCCATCAGGTTCTTCACCCGATCGCCGCCGAAGATGCGCATGAGGTCGTCCTCGAGGGAGAGGTAGAAGCGCGAGGATCCGGGGTCCCCCTGACGGCCGGAGCGGCCGCGCAGCTGGTTGTCGATGCGCCGCGACTCGTGCCGTTCGGTGCCGAGGATGTGCAGGCCGCCGGCGGCGAGCACCTCCTCCTTCTCGCGGCGCGCAGATCACCCGGAAGCGCTCGAGCGCCTGCTCGTAGGCTTCCTTCTCGGCTTCGGCGTCGGCCTCGGTGCGCGCCAGGCCAGCCGGGTTGCCGCCGAGCACGATGTCGGTGCCGCGGCCCGCCATGTTGGTGGCGATGGTGACCGCCCCCTTGCGCCCGGCCTGAGCGACGATGGATGCCTCGCGCTCGTGGAACTTGGCGTTGAGCACCACGTGCGGCACCGCGGCGCGCTTGAGCATCTTGCCGAGCATCTCGCTCTTCTCGATCGACACCGTGCCCACCAGCACCGGCTGGCCACGCTGGTGGTCGTCCTTGATCTCCTCCACCACCGCCTCCCACTTCTCCTCGGCGGTGCGGTAGACGAGGTCGGCGCGGTCGTCGCGGATCATCGGCTTGTTGGTGGGCACCACCACCACGTCGAGCTTGTAGATCTCGCCGAACTCCGCCGCCTCGGTGTCGGCGGTGCCGGTCATGCCGGCGAGCTTCTCGTACATGCGGAAGTAGTTCTGGAAGGTGATGGTGGCGAGCGTCTGGTTCTCGCGCTCGATGGTCACCCCTTCCTTCGCCTCCACCGCCTGGTGCAGCCCGTCGGACCAGCGGCGGCCGGGCATCATGCGGCCGGTGAACTCGTCGACGATCACCACCTTGCCGTCCTTGACCAGGTAGTCGACGTCGCGCTTGAACAGGGCGTGTGCGCGCAGCGCCTGGTTGACGGCGGCGAGCAGCTCCATGTTCTCGAGGTCGTAGAGATTCTCGACACCGAGCATGCGCTCGACCTTGGTGACGCCGTCGTCGGTGATCGCCACCGTGTGTGCTTTCTCGTCGACCAGGAAGTCGCCGGTGGTGCTCTTGCTGCCGTCGCTCTCCTCGATCTCCTCGCCCTGCTCGAGCTTGGGGACGATCTTGTCGACGCGGTAGTAGCGGTCGGTGGCTTCCTCCGACGGGCCGCTGATGATCAGCGGCGTGCGCGCCTCGTCGATGAGAATGGAGTCCACCTCGTCGACGATCGCGTAGTGGTGACCGCGCTGCACCATCGAAGCGAGGTCGAACTTCATGTTGTCGCGCAGGTAGTCGAAGCCCAGCTCGTTGTTGGTGCCGTAGGTGACGTCGGCGGCGTAGGCCGCCTTGCGCTCGGTGTCCGGCATGTCGTGCTGGATGATGCCCACGGAGAGGCCGAGGAAGCGATAGATGATGCCCATCCACTCGGCATCGCGGCGCGCCAGGTAGTCGTTGACGGTGACCACGTGCACGCCCTTGCCGGCCAGCGCGTTGAGGTAGACCGGCATGGTCGCCATCAGGGTCTTGCCTTCGCCGGTCTTCATCTCGGAGATCTTGCCGCGGTGCAGCACGATGCCGCCGATGAGCTGGACGTCGAAGGGGCGCATGCCGAGGGTGCGCACGGCGGCCTCGCGGGCGGCGGCGAAGCCGCGCGGCAGGATGTCGTCGAGGGCCTTGCCCTGCGCCAGCTCCTCCTTGAGCTCGAGCGTGACCGCCCCCAGTTGGTCGTCGCTCTTCGCCTTCATCTCCGGCTCGAGGGCGTTGATGGCCTCGACGATGGGCTGCATCTCGCGAATGTCGCGGTCGCCCTTGGTACCGAAGACCTTGGTGAGGACCTTATGGATCATCGTGTCGTTCTCTCGGAGAGGTCGCGGCGCCGCAGTCGCGGCGCCGGGGAAGGTGAGCCGGGCGCGCGCACTTTACCATGCGAAAAACGCCCCTTCCGGGTCCGGAAATTCCGTCGCACGCGTCGACCGGTAGCGGTGCCAGCGGCACCGCCACGGTGCCGGCCGAACGGCCGGCGCCTCGCTCCGCGTGGTCGCGCGCCTAGCTAGTGCGGACCGCGATCGAGGATGTAGCCGAGGGGGTTGACCGGCTGGCCGTCCTTCACCACCTCGTAGTGGAGGTGGTAGCCGGTCGAGTGGCCGGTGTTGCCCACGTAGCCGAGGACGTCGCCTCGGCGCACCCGCTGGCCGGGCTGCACGGCGGTGGCCGAGAGGTGGCCGTAGCGGGTGCTGAGCCCAAAGCCATGAGAGACGATCACCGCGTTGCCGAGCTCGCCGTGGGGACCGGCGAGCACTACCACGCCGTCGGCCGTGACGTGCACGGCGCGCCCCGGCGGGGCGGCGATGTCGAGCCCCTCGTGGAAAGCGGGCCGGCCGTTGACGGGATCGAGCCGGCGGCCGAAGCCGCTGGTGAAGAGACCGCCGGTGGGGGTGATGGTGGGCATCGAGGAGAGCCAGTGGAAGCGGGTGGTGAGGCTCCCTTCGACGCGGTCGAGGTCCTGCGAAAGGTCTTGCAGGCGGTGCTCCATGCGACCGAGGTCGGCGACCTCCAGCGACGGACCGCCGATGCCGGTGTCGCTGCCGGTGTCGAGCTCCTCGACTCCTGCGACGATGGCGAGCTTGCGGGTGCGCTCCTCGTAAGTTGCGAGCTGCCCCTGCAGCTGGCGGATGCTCTGCTCGAAGGACTGGTTGACGTGGCGGAGCTCGTTGTTCTCGTGGCGCAGGTGCGCGACCTGGTTGCCGTCGATGGGGGAGGCGAGGTAGAGCCAGCCGAGAACGGCTGCGGCGGCGAGGAGGAGGCTGACTGCGGTGAGGGTGGACCAGAGGACTCGGCTGGATACCTGAAACTTGCGGAACTTGGCGCGCGTGTGCGGAACCAGGATGATGGTGTAACGCTTCCCGTCCATGCAGAGCTCCGAGCGAGAAGGTTGGCGACGCGCCCGCGGGGGCTGTGGGGAACCGGCGTAGTCTATTGATCGAGTTGGGGATGTCAAGCGCGGCCGGCAGGTTCGCCGCCATATGGCATATCACCATTGACGGTGATGGCCGTGGGCCATCGAAGGGGTCGCAGGCCCTGATTCATGGGGCCCGGTCGGTGGTGCCGGACCGGCGGAGCACCCCCGCGGCGGTCCGCCGGGCGAGGGATGTCCGTGAGGCGTGGCGGGGGGCGCAAAGTGTCACGCTCGGCGCGCGCTCGCCGCGCGGGGTCGAGGGCGCCAGCGTATAGGCTCGCGCGACCACGACCCCGAGGGGCAGATCCCGATGACGCGACGACCGCCTTCGGCTCGGCGAGGACCAGCGCGCCCGGCGATGGCCGCCGCGGCGACGCTGGCCCTGGTCTGCATTCCGCTGGTGAGCGGCACGCGCTGCCGCGCCCAGGCGAGCGGCAACATCATCTCCTCGCAGTCCTCGGGACGGGCTCGCGCCGAGCAGCTCGAGCTCGCCAAGCGGTTCCCGGCGCCCGCCGAGCTGCCGCCGGACGCCAGCAGCGTCTTCGTCGACGCCGACGCGCTGATGAACGTGCTCGCCGACGAGTACGTCGCCACCTTCGCTCTGGCGCAGGAGTGTGCGGCGGTGGCGGAGTGCGCGCAGGAGCTGGCGGTCACGCTGGCGCAGCTCGAGAAGGCGTTGCGCGCCCTCGGCATCCCCGCGGCCGACGTCTACGTCGACTTCGCCGCCCAGGAAAAGGTCTACGCCTACCAGGTCTCCGGCGACCTCGCCAAAGAGGAGCTCGTCGGCTTCGAGCTCAAGAAGAACGTGTCGATCCACTATCGCGACAAGGACATGCTCGACGCCCTCCTTCTCGCTGCCGCACGCTCGAACGTCTTCGACTTGGTCAAGGCTACGTCATCGCCGACATCACCGCGGTAGAGAGCCGTTTGCGCGACGAGGCGGCGCAGATCGTCAAGGACAAAGCCGGGCCGTCTACGCCCGGCAGGACGCTCTCGGTGAGGACCTGGGCGACGATCCCATGGGGGTGCTCTTTGGCCTCGCGCCGGCGCCGCACCTCGGGCGGTCCGCCACCGCTAGTGGCGCTGGCGGAAACCCGTGGAGCCGCCGCCGGCTCGGATCGCGCCCGCCGGCGGCTGCGGGACCTGCCGGAGACCGCGTTCGCCGTCGTGGTGCTGACGCCGGCGGCGCTGATGAGCCAGAGCTATCGGCGACTGACGCTGGAGGACCCCCGGCTTTCGCGCCGACGGGCTGCTGAGCATGGCGGCGGCGCTCGACGCGACCCCGCACGCGCGGCCAAGCAGTTGCGCGTCATCGACGCGCCGGTCCGGCCCGAGCCGTCGTGCCGATGTTCCAGCGCCCGCGAGAGATCCGCCAGATGAACGTGCGGGTGCGCTCGACCCTGGGCGACAGCGCCCTCGCCGACACGGTCAGACGCGTAGCGCCGGACGTCGCCGCCTAGCCGCCGGCCGCCGCTACTCCTTGACCAGCTCCACCCGGCGGTTCTGGGCCCGGCCGGCATCGGTCTTGTTGTCGGCCACCGGCTTGCTCTCGCCGAAGCCCCTGGCCTCGAGCCGCGCCGCGTCGACCCCGAAGTGGCCGACGAGGTACGCCTTGACCGCCTCGGCGCGGCGCTGGGACAGCTGCAGGTTGGCGGCGGCGTCCCCGACGTCGTCGGTGTGCCCCTCGACCCGCAGGCGCAGCGTGCCGTCACCGCCGAGGAGCTTCCCGACCTGCTCGAGCACGGCGGCGGCCTCCGGCTCGATCTCCGCCTTGCCGGTGTCGAAACGGATGCCGTAGAGCGACACCCGCCCGCTGGCGGCGAGCTGCTGCGCCATGTCGGCGGCGGAGACGTCGCCGCTCACCTGGAAGCTGACCGAGGCGATCTCCCGTCCCTGGTTGTCGCTGTCGTTGGCGCGCACGTCGTAGGCGCCGGGGTCCACCGGCGCCCGCAGGTCGAGCGTGCCGCTGGTGCGCTTCTGCAGGTACTCGTAGGCGACGTCGTTGTCGTCGTTGGTCGCCTCGCTGCCGTGGGGGACCCTGGAGGGCACGACGCCCACCCAGGCGCTGGCGGGGAGGTCGCCCTCGACGGTGAACTGCACGGCCATCGGCTCGCCGGGGATGAAGCGGGTGCGCGGCAGCCGGAGGGTGACCTTGCCGTTCGGCGCGCCGACGAGGAGCGGCACCGAGGCGATTTCCACGCCCTCCTCGTCGCTGTCGTTGAGGCGGACGTCGTAGAAGCCGGGCTCGGTCGGAGCGGTGAGGACGATGGTGTCGGCGGTGCGTCCGTGCAGGTACTCGTAGGCGACGTCGTTGTCGTCGTTGACGGCCTCGCTGCCGTGCGGCACCTTCGACGGAATGATGCCCATCCAGGCGTCGTCCGGGAGCTTGCCGGCGACGGTGACCCGTACCTTCACCTCGTCTCCCGGCAGGACCTGGGCGCGCTCGAGCTTCAACGTCGCCTTGGCGGTCGGGCGGCTGACGTGGAAGGTGACCGCAGCGACCTCCTTGCCATCCTCGGTGTCGCTGTCGTTCATGCGGATGTCCCAGCTGCCGGCCTGCGCGGGGGCGTGGAGGGTGATCGTTCCGGAGGCGCGCCCCTGGAGGTACTCGTAGCCGACGTCGTGCTGGTCGTTGGTGGCGGCGCTGCCGTGGGGAACGTCGGAGGGGACGATGCCGACCCAGGCGGTGGTCGGCCAGCTCGCCGAGGCGGTGAACGCGACCTGGATGTCCTCGCGAGGGAGGTAGTCACCCTTGTCGAGCTCGAGGGTGGCGGCATCGGCGGCGCCGGCGATCAGCAGGGCCAGGGAGAGCGTGGCGATGGAGCTGCGCATGGCCGGCTACGATAGTCATCTCCGGCCCGCCATGTCACGCCCCCTGGAGCCCTCCAGCGCTGGCCGGGCACCTGGGCAGCAAGCGCGCGAGGTGCCCACCGGCGCCGGCGTACGCGCGGGAAACTCGGCGGCCGTTCCTCGCGTAGGGTGGTTCGGCGATCAGGGTCCTGGACGGGCAGGAGAGGATCTCCCGCGGGGAGGAGGGGACGGTATGCGGCGTGTGTTCGTGGGCCCGAGCGGCGTTCGGGCGGGGTGGCGCCTAGCCCTCTTCCTCGCGCTGGCGTTCGTTCTCACGACCGTCCTGTCCAAGCTCGCCTATTCCATCGCCGTGCGCTGCTGCGGCTACGCCGAGTCTCCCGGGTGGGTGGGCACAGAGCTCCTCTTCGAGGGTTGCGTCACCACCGGGGCGCTGCTTCTCGCGTTGCTGCTCCAGGCTCGCATCGAGGGCTGCCGTCTCGCCGACTACGGTCTGCCCCGCCGGGGGGCGTTCGGCAAGCGGTTCTGGGAGGGCATGCTGTGGGGCCTCGCCACCTCGTCGGTGGTCCCCCTGGTGCTGCTGGCGCTCGGCAACGCGACCGTTCACGGGCTTGCCTCTCGGGGCCGGCTCCTCGCCGAGTCGATGCTGCTCTGGGGCCTGGCGTTCCTCGTTCTCGCCGTCTACGAAGAGCTCCTCTTCCGCGGCTATTCCCTGAGCACGTTAGCGGGCGGCATGGGCTTCTGGCCGGCGGCCGTCCTGCTGGCGTTGCTGTTCGGCGCCGTCCACGTGCTCAAGCCCATGGAGAGCTGGATCGACATCACGAGCGTGATGCTCTACGGGCTTGTCTGGTCCTACACCGTGTGGCGCACCGGCACCCTCTGGTTCGCCATCGGCTTCCACACCATGGCCAACTTCACGGAGCTTGTGGTGTTCGGCGCGCCCAACACCGGCAACCTCGGCAGGCCTCTCGACGGGCGCCTGCTCGACGTCCAGCTCCGCGGACCGGAATGGCTCACCGGCGGGCCGCGTGGACCGAAGCCAGCGCCCTCGTCTTCGTGGTGCTCGCTGCGACCCCTCTGGCCCTCCGCTGGCGCTTCGCCCGAGCGGGAGACGCCCGAGGCGTCGAGGCCGCCGAGAGGCGTCCGGCGCCTCGCTGCGCGGCGGCTAGCCCGCCCTAGCGTGGGACGCGTTTGTCGCGAACGCGCCGACGACGTCGTCTAGGGGTCGATGGCCGCGGCTCGTCAGCCGCCGGCAGCCGTCCTCGCCTGCACGGCGGGCGTCAACGGGCGATCGAGGCAACGGTACTGCAGCGCCTCGGCGAGGTGGCTCACGGCGATGCGCTCGCCGCCGGCGAGGTCGGCGATGGTGCGCGCCACCTTGAGCAGCCGGGAGAGCGCGCGCGCCGAGAGCCCGAGCCGCTCGAAGGCGGCGTCGGCGAGACGCTGGCCGGCGTCGTCGAGGGCGCAGCATCGGCGCAGATCGGCGGCCTCCATGGCGGCGTTGGTGGGCAGCGGGCGGCCGGCGAAGCGCGCCTCCTGGCGCCGGCGGGCGGCGGCGACGCGCGCCGCCACCACGGCGCTCGTCTCGCCGTCCGCGGCGCGCAGCTCGGCGACAGAGGGCACCGGCACCTCGATCTGCAGGTCGATGCGGTCGAGCAGTGGCCCGGAAACGCGCGCCCGGTACCGTTCGATCACCCCCTCTGGACAGCGGCAGGGACGGCGGATGTCGCCGAGGTGTCCACACGGACACGGGTTCATGGCCGCGACCAGGGTGAAGCGGGCGGGGAAGGTGAGACGGGCGCGACTGCGCACCACCGTCACCAGGCCGTCCTCGAGGGGCTGGCGCAGGGCCTCCAGCGCGTCGCGACGGAACTCGGGCAGCTCGTCGAGGAAGAGCACGCCGGCGTGGGCGAGGCTGACCTCTCCTGGGCGCGGCACCGTGCCGCCGCCGATCAGGCCGCCGGAGCTGGTGTGCGAGTGGGGGCTGCGGAACGGTCGCTCGCTGCGCAGGCCCCCGTTCCCTGGCTCGCCGGCCAGCGAGTGGATCTTGGTCACCGCGATCGCCTCGCTGCGGCAGAGCGGCGGCAGGATCCCAGGCAGCCGGCGCGCCAGCATCGTCTTGCCGCTGCCCGGCGGGCCGATGAGGATGAGGTTGTGGGCACCGGCGGCGGCGATCTCGAGGGCGCGCTTGGGCACCGCCTGTCCACGCACCTCGGCGAGGTCGGGGCCGGCGGCGGTGAAGGGCCGGGGGAAGGTCGGCGGCGTCGCCGGCAGCAGCGGCCGTTCGCCGCGGAGGTGGGCGAGCGCCTCGTCGAGGCTCGCCACCCCGACCACTGCCAGACCACCAAGGGCCGCCCCCTCGGCGGCGTTGACCGCCGGCACCAGCAGCTCGCGCGCCCCGCATTCCCGAGCGAGCTCGGCGAAGGCGAGCGCGCCGCGCACCGGGCGCAGGGCACCGTCGAGCCCCAGCTCGCCGCAGAACATCCGGCCGGCGAGCAGCTCCACCGGCAGGTGGTCGTGGGCGACCAGCAGCGCCAGGGCGATGGCGAGGTCGAGGTGGTTGCCCTCCTTGCGCAGGTCGGCGGGGGCGAGGCTGATCACCACCGCCCGCGGCGGCAGGTCGTAGCCGCAATGGCGGATGGCGCTCTTGACGCGCTCGCGGCTCTCCCGCACGGCGGCGTCGGGAAGCCCCACGAGGTTGACCTGCGGCAGCCCGAAGCGGGCGTCGACCTCCACCTGCACCGGTAGGGTCTCCACTCCCCAGGGGGTGCCGGAGAGGACGCGGGCGAGCATCACTCCCACCAGACGGAAAGTGGCGCGGGGCCCTTGCAGGGAATGGCCGGATTCCTCTTGCGTACGAGGGAGGTTCGGGTATCCCGCGGCCGGTGCTTGCCCGCGTGCCGCCGGGACACCTACGATGACCGGGCGGATGGCCGGGCCAAGGAGGGAGGCACATGCGTCGAGGAATGATCCTGTTGCTGGTCGTCGTCGGCCTGGTGGCGGGGCTCGCCCTGATGGCGGCGTCGCAGTACAACCGTCTCGTCAACCTGCAAGAGGGAGTGACCTCGCAGTGGGCGCAGGTGGAGAACGTCTACCAGCGCCGCGCCGACTTGATCCCCAACCTGGTCGCCACCGTCAAGGGTGCCGCCAACTTCGAGCAGACCACCCTGCAGCAGGTGGTGGAGGCGCGGTCGCGGGTGGGGCAGGTGACGGCGCAGAGCGGGGCCGGCACGCCCAACGATCCAGAGGCGCTGCAGCGCTTCGCCGCCGCGCAGGACCAGCTGAGCTCGGCGCTGTCGCGGCTGCTGGTGGTGGTGGAGCGCTACCCGGAGCTCAAGGCCGTGCAGGGCTTCACCGACCTGATGGCGTCGATCGAGGGGAGCGAGAACCGCATCGCCGTCGAGCGCCGGCGCTTCAACGAGGTGGCCCAGGAGTTCAACGCCGCGCGGCGGCGGGTGCCGACCTCCTGGTTCATCGGCCTGCTCGGCTGGGACTTCCCGGCCAAGGCCTACTTCGAGTCGCAGCCCGGAGCGGCGACGGCACCGGAGGTCCAGTTCTGACCGCCGCGGGGTGAGGGAGCGGGCCCGCCTAAAACTCGTCCTTGGCGGCGCCCAGCTGCTCCTTCTCCATCTCGTCGGCGAGCTCGGCGACGGTGATCAGGGTGGCGGCGAGGTTCTTCGCGGTGAGCCCCGTCGTCGGCAGGTTGTGGTAGCAGAAGACCCACGGCTTGCCCTCGACGTCCTCGATACCGAAGTAGCCGAGCTTCTGGCTGCCGTTGGCCTCCAGCAGTCGCTTGCCGAGGGCGGCGGTGGCGGGACCCTCGAGGCGCATCACCGGGGAGTAGATCTCCACCACGCCGACCTCGCGGATGTCGGACATCGGCTGCAGGAAGACCAGCTGGCTGCGGCCGTCGGTGAACTTGTAGAGCAGCTTGAGGCGCCCCCCGTCCTGCTTGTCGTAGTCGAGCTTGGCCTCGTCGAGCAGCTTGCCGAGGGCGGCCGCGCTGGCGGTGGTGACCTTGGCAGGCTCGGCGGCGGCGTTGGACGTGGCCGCGTAGACGGCGGTGGATGCCGCCATGACGGCGGCGAGAGCGAAGGCCGCAACGTAGCGCATCGGATCCTCCTCGGGGCGTCGCCGGCGGCGCGCCCCAAACGTTGAGAGATTCAACCGGTTCCTCTCGGCGGCGCGTGCCGCTGCACGGCCGCGATGAACGCTTCGGCATGCTCGGGCGGGGTGTGGGGAAGGATACCGTGGCCGAGGTTGACGATGTGCCCACCGCCCGCGCCCTGGCGGAGGAGATCGACCGTCAGCTCCTCGATGCGCACCGGCGAGGCGAGCAGCGCGGTGGGGTCGAGGTTGCCCTGGAGCACCTTCTCGAGACCCACGACGCTGCGAACGTGGTCGAGCGGCAGCCGCCAGTCGACCGACAGCACCTCCACGGGGAGCGCCGCGAGCTCGGGCAGCAGGTGCCCGCCATTGTTGAGGTAGTAGATGAGTGGCACCTTGCCGCGCAGGGCCTCCACCACCACCAGCAGCGCCGGCAGCGCCAGCTCGCGGTAGCGGGCCGGGTCGAGCAGACCACCCCAGGTGTCGAAGAGCTGGATCGCCTGCGCGCCCGCCTCCACCTGTGCGAGCAGGTAGCGTGAGGAGACGTCGGCGAGGCGGCCGAGCAGCCGCGCCAGGCCGCGCGGGTCCTCCCAGCTCCACGAGAGGAGGCGGCCGTGGTGCTTGGAGGCGCCGCCCTCGACGAGGTAGGCGGCGAGCGTCCAGGGGGTGCCGCCGAAGCCGATGAGAGGCACCTGGCCATCCCCCGGCAGAGCGGCGAGCTCGCGGCGCGCCAGCCGGATGGCGGCGAGCACGTAGCCGAGGTCGCGCTCGACGTCGGGATCCGCGAGGTCGTCGAGGTCGGCGAGGTTGCGCACCGGGTGGTCGAACAGCGGACCGTCGCCGGCGGCGAAGCGCAGGCCGGCACCCATGGCGTCGAGCGGCAACAGGATGTCGGCGAAGATGATGGCGGCGTCGACGCCCAGCCGCCGCACCGGCTGCACGGTCACCTCGACGGCGAGCTCGGGGGTGCGGCAGAGGGTGAGGAAATCCACCCGGTCGCGCACGGCGCGATACTCGGGCAGGTAGCGCCCGGCTTGTCGCATCATCCAGACCGGCCGCCGCTCCGTGGGCTCGTTCCGGCAGGCGCGGAGGAAGAGGTCGTTCATGCCGAATCGCGTGCGCTGCGTCGAGCGGAGGATAGCATCGGCCCCGGCGCCCCTCGTCCTTGCCGCCGGCCCGCCGCCGCAGCGCCGCCACGACACCGCCGTTATACATTCGGCGGCGCATGGTGGAGATCGACGGGCGCTCCCTCACCTTCGAGCAGCTGGGGTCGGTGGCGAGGGGTGGGCAGCGCCCTGTCCTGTCGGCGGTGGCGCGCGAACGGGTGGCCCTCTGTCGCCAGACCGTGGAAGCGGCGCTCGAGCGCGGCGCCGTCGTCTACGGCGTCAACACCGGCTTCGGCGACCTCGCCAACGTGCGCATCCCCGCCGACAAGCTGATGCTGCTACAGGAGCGCCTGGTGCTCAGCCACGCCGCTGGCGTCGGCGAGCCGCTCCCCGATGCGGTGGTGCGCGCGATGCTGCTGCTGCGCGCCAACACCCTGGCGCAGGGGCACTCCGGGGTGCGCGTGGAGCTCGTCGAGGCGCTGCTGGCCCTGCTCGCTCACGACCTGCTGCCGGTGGTGCCCAGCCGCGGCTCGGTGGGGGCGAGCGGCGACCTCGCGCCGCTCGCTCACCTCGCCCTGGCAGTGATCGGCCGCGGCCGGGTGCGGGTGGGTGGAGTGGTGGAGGAATCCGGGACGGCGCTGGCGGCGCACGGCCTGGCCCCGCTCCAGCTGCAGGCGAAGGAGGGACTCGCGCTCATCAACGGCACCCAGGCGATGACGGCGCTGCTGGCGCTGGGGGTGCTCGAGGTGCGCCGGTTGGTGCGGGTCGCCGACCTCGTGGGGGCGTTGTCGACCGACGCCCTGCGGGGCACCGATGCCGCCTTCGACGCCCGCCTCCATGCCTTGCGCCCCCACGCCGGCCAGCAGGCGAGCGCCGCCAACCTGTGGCGCCTCTTGCAGGGGTCGGCGATCCGCGACTCCCACCGCCGGGGGGACGTGCGAGTGCAGGATCCCTACAGCATCCGCTGCATGCCGCAGGTGCACGGCGCCTGCCGCGACCTGCTCGCCGACGTCGAGCGCAAGGTGGTGGTGGAGATGAACGCCGTCACCGACAATCCGCTGGTGTTCCCCGATACTGGCGAAGTGATCTCGGGGGGCAACTTCCACGGCGAGCCGATGGCGCTCGCGGCCGACGTGCTGGCGCTCGCCGCCGCCGAGCTCGGAGCCATCTCCGAGCGCCGGCTCGAGAAGCTCACCAACCACGCCTTCTCGGGGCTTCCCCCGTTCCTGGTGGAGGACGCCGGGCTCAACTCCGGCTTCATGATCGCGCAGGTGACGGCGGCGGCGCTGGCCTCGGAGAACAAGGGGCTCTGCCACCCGGCGAGCGTCGACAGCATCCCCACCTCCGCCGACAAGGAGGACCATGTGTCGATGGGCATGGGGGCGGCGCTCAAGCTGCAGCAGGTGATCGCCAACAGCCGGCGCATCCTCGCCATCGAGCTGCTGGGGGCGGCCCAGGGCATCGACCTGCTGCGGCCTCTGCGGTCGAGCCCGCCACTCGAGCGGCTGCACGCCGCGGTGCGCGATCGCCTGCCGCCCTGGCGCCACGACCGCGAGATGGCGCCCGACTTGCTGGCCGCGGAGGAGCTCCTGAACGGCGGTATCGACGAGCACCTGGTGAACCTCGTGTAGCGCGGCGGACGAAAGGAGCCAGCGGCATGCGGACGACGGCAAATGCGGCAATGAAGACCCTCCTGGTGGCTGCGGTCCTGGCGCTTGGCGGAGCCGGTGGCGCCCGTGGGGCGGAGCACCGCTTCGGCCTCGGCGAGATGTACTGGCGCTCACTCGGCGACGTCGGCAAGGCCGGCGTCGATCGCGACGGGGTCGCCCCCACCCTCACGTACCAGTACGTGCCGGAGGGTATCTTCCGGCTCGAGGTCGACCTCGAGTACTACCGCGAGGGATTCGGCGGCTCGACGTCGGCGGCCTACTCCCCGGTCGCCTTCGTCCTCGTCGAGCTCGGCCTCTACGCCGGGCTCGGAGTGGGGGTCACGGTCTCCGACGGGCTCTCAGACAATGTCTCGGATCCGTTCTACGCCGCCCGCGTCGGCTGGGACTTCGCGATCATCCCGAGACTGCACCTCGACCTCAACGCCAACTACCGCGCCCATACCTTCAAGGCCCTCAAAGGGTATGACCAGGACAGCGTCACCTTCGGCGCCGCCGCGCGTGTGGCGTTCTGACTCGGTGGCCGCCGCAGGCGCGGAGAGTCCAGGCGCGGAGAGTCCAGCGCGGAGAGTCTCAGCGCAGGCGGTAGGCAGCGAGCAGCCGCGCGTTGAGCAGGCCGTCGCTCTGCCGGCCGTGGCCGGCGCGGCCCTTCACCTCGAGCGGCGTGTAGAACAGCTCGGCCGCCAGGCGTAGCGGGCCGCCGCTGTCGATGGCGAGGCCTAGGGTGCCCGACCAGAGAGTGCCGTCGGTCTCGAGGAGCGTGCGGTCGAGGAAGCCGCGCTGGGCGTCGACCTGGAGCTCGGCGTGGAGGCGGCTGGCGGCGACGGCGGCATAGGGCGCCAGGCGCGGCCAGCGGGTCAGCGTCGTGCCGGCCTGGAGCTCGACGCCGAGGAGCCGCAGGCGCATGGTGTCGCGGGACGGAGCCTCGCAGCCGTAAGGGTTTCCCGGGCTGGCGCCGAGCGCCGCCACGTCGGCCGGGCAGGTGAGGTCACCGCGCAGCCTTCCTCGCTCACCGAGCAGCCGGGCGGCGAGAGTGGACTGCCGGCCGTGCCACAGCGGGCGCCCCACTGCCAGCGAGACGAGGTTGGGCTCGACGCCGTTGACGGTGACCGGGGGCGCCCAGCCGGCGGTCAGGGTGAGCTCGCCGGGAAGGCCGACGGCGAGGCGCGGGCGCGCGAACACCGAGGTGCGGTTGAGGTCCTCTGGCTTCTCGCCGAGGAAGCCGACGGTGCGCTGCTCCGTGGAGAGGGTGGGGACCCAGCCGCCCTCGAGCGACACCTCGAGGGCGCCGGGCTCGAGGACGGCGGGCGGGGCGAGGGTGGTGGGGAAGGTGACCGCGGCGAACCAGGCCATCGCCCAGGCCTCCGGGCGATCGAAGGCGAGGTCCTCGTGGTCGCGCAGCACGAACTGGGCGCGGGCAGGGGCGCTTACGCCGGCGGCGAGGAGGAGCAGCGCGAGGATGGGGACGAGGGGGCCTTGGCGGAGCGGTGGAAGGCACGGATCGGGCAAGCGAGAATCCTCCGGCGGTGGCCGCTGCGCCGCCCAACGGTGGGCGGTGTCGGCGAGTGGGTGCCGGTCGTCGCCCGACAGGTTCAACGGCCGCCGCTCGCTCGAGGCGTCGCCTCCCTGAACCGCTCCGCCTTCCGCCAGTACATACTGACGTCACGAGAGCGGGTGGGGTGGGCCCGCTGCTTCGACCTGCCGGGGACACGGTGCCCCCGGGGATCGACGGCGAAGGTTGCCGCGACTTCATCCGACGGGACTGCAGCCAAGCGACATGGACGAACGCGACGCCTTGCTGCTGGAGCGCGTGGCCGCCAAGGATCGGGGGGCCTTCCAGGAGCTCTATCAGCGCTACTACCAGCGACTGTTCGGCTTCATCTTCAAGCTGACCCGTCGCCCCGAGGTGGTGGAGGAAGCCCTCAACGACACGCTGCTCGCGGTCTGGAAGGGCGCCGGCTCCTTCGGCGGGCGCTCGCGCCCCTCGACCTGGATCCTCGGCATCGCCCACCGCCAGGCGCTCAAGTCCCTGTCGCGGGTGCGGCGCGCCGAGCGCGACGCCGAAGTGGTGCCCGACGAGCCGCCGGAAGGGCCCGAGAGCCTTGCGGCACGGCGCGAGCTGGCGAGCACGCTGGGCCGGGCGCTCTCCCAGCTTCCCCCGGAGCAGCGCGCGGTGGTCGAGCTCACCTACTACCACGGCTGCTCCTACTCCGAGATCGCCGGCATCGTCGGTTGCCCGGTGAACACGGTCAAGACACGGATGTTCCACGCCCGCCGCCGCCTGCGCGGCATGCTCGCCGCGGTGGGAGTGGACGAGGCGGGACGATGAAGGACGGGATGACCAACGGGGCATTCCGGTGAGCACGGGTGCCGGCGGGCTCTCGCACGAGCGGGCCTGGGATCTGCTCCCCTGGCTCGTCAACGGGACTCTCGAGTCGCCGGAACGCGAAGGCGTCGAGGACCACGTGGCGACCTGCGGGCAGTGTCGCGCTGAAGCGGAGCGGTGCCGCTCGCTGGGCGAGCTGGTGCGCGCCGCGGAGGTGGCTCCCTCGCCGCACCCGGCGCAGCTCGCGCGACTGCTGCGACGCGTCGACGAGCTCGAGGGTGCGTCGCGGCGGCCGGGGCTGGTGGGATGGCTCGGCAGCTCGCGGGTGAGCTTGCGCTGGGCGCTGGCGGCGCAGGCAGCCACCCTGCTGCTGCTCTTGGGGGTGGTGTTCTGGCCGTCGGCACCGCCGTCGCGCTACCGGACGCTGAACGACCCGCCGGCCCCGGCGGTGGTGACGCACCAGGTACGCGTGGTGTTCGCTCCCACCACCACCGAAACCGAGCTGCGGCGGCTGCTGCTCGAGGTTCGCGGCGAGCTGATCGCGGGCCCGTCGCCACTCGGTGCCTACACGGTGGCGGTGCCTGCCGACGGACAGGGAGCCGAGCCCATGGCGCTCGTCCTCGAGCACCTGCGCGCCAGCCCGCGCGTGCGTCTCGCCGAGCCGGTCACCTCAGGGGGCAGCGGTTGACGGAGAGGGTCGTGCGCCGAGGCGTGCCGGCCCTCGCCGTGCTGCTGGCTCTCGGGCTCGTCGGCTGCGCCAGCACGCCGGGGGCGGGGCCGGCCGCCGCCACGGCGGCTGGTGGGCCGGCGCCGGCCGGTAGCCCGCCGTCGACCGCCGAGCAGGTCCTTGTGCTGCTGGCGCCGGCGCCGGTGGGCGTTTGGCAGCGGCAGAGCGCGGAGCTGGCCGGGGACTACCACCTGCGCCAGGTCGGCGCCTGGACGGTCGGCTCGCTCGACGGCGCGCCCTGCGTCGTCTTCCAGGCCCCACCCGGCCACGAGGTCGCCCAGCTGGTGCGGCGCCTGGGCGCCGACCCGCGCGTGTCGGTGGCGCAGCCGGTGCAGCGCTTCCACGTGCTCGAGGCTGGCGCGGCGCCGCACGAGAGCGGCTACAACGATCCCTACGCCGACCTCCAGAGTGACGTCACCGAGCTGGCCCTGCCTGCCGTCCACCGGGTGGCCACCGGCCGAGGCGTCAAGGTCGGCGTGGTGGACACCGGTCTCGACCTCGACCATCCCGATCTGCGCGGGCGTGTCGCCGCCGCCGGCAACTACGTCGAAAGCGGCGAGCGCAGCTTCACCAGCGACGTCCACGGTACGGCGGTGGCGGGGATCATCGCCGCCGGCGCCAACAATCAGGTGGGGATCGTCGGCGTCGCGCCGGAGGCGTCGCTCTACGCCTTCAAGGCGTGCTGGCAGGAGCCGCCGGCGTCGCGCGAGGCGGTATGCGACAGCTACACGCTGGCGCGGGCGGTGGACGCCGCGCTGTCGCAGGGGGTCCAGGTGCTCAACCTTAGCCTCTCCGGACCCCCGGACCCATTCCTCTCGCGTCTGCTCGGTGCGGCCCTCGCCCGTCGCACGGTGGTGGTGGCGGCCTACGACGCCACGCAAGCCGACGGCGGCTTCCCCGCCTCGCGCGAAGGGGTGGTGGGCGTGGGCGCCGAGGCGCGTCCGGGCGATCCGCGGGCCGCCGTCTCCCACGCGCCGCTCGTGGGGCCCGGCGTCGACGTGCTGAGCACGGCGCCGCGAGGCTCGTACGACTTCTTCAGTGGCAGCTCCTTCGCGGCGGCGCACGTCGCCGGCGTGGTGGCGCTGCTGCTCGAGCGCCGGCCGAGCCTCACCGCCGCCGAGGTGCGCGAGCTGCTGCTCGCCGGCGGCCACCAGGACGGCAGCGACCAGCCTCCGCGCATCGACCCCTGCGCCGCGCTCTCGCGCCTCGAAGGCCACGCCGTCTGCGGCTAGCCGCCGGCGGCGCCCTCCCATCGCGGCCGTGCTGGCCCCCCGCGGGTGATGTGCCGGCGCGCAGGCTACTAGAATCGAGCAATGACGACCCTCGACGCCTCGCCGTCGGCGCAGCACGCCAGCCGCGTGGTGCGAGCCCCGCGCGGCAGCGAGCTCTCCTGCCGGGGCTGGCAGCAGGAGGCGGCGCTGCGCATGCTGATGAACAACCTCGATCCAGAGGTGGCCGAGCGCCCCCAGGACCTCGTCGTCTACGGCGGATCGGGACGAGCGGCGCGGAGTTGGGCGGCCTACGACGCGATCGTCGCCACCCTGCGGCGTCTGGGCCCGGACGAGACACTGCTCGTGCAATCGGGCAAACCGGTGGCGGTCTTCCGCACCCATGAGGGCGCGCCGCGGGTGCTGATCGCCAACTCCTTGCTGGTGCCACGCTGGGCCACCGCCGACGAATTCCGCCGGCTCGAGGGGCTCGGTCTCACCATGTACGGGCAAATGACCGCCGGCTCGTGGATCTACATCGGCACCCAGGGGATCCTGCAGGGCACCTACGAGACCCTCGCCGAGTGCGCGCGGCAGCGCTTCGGCGGCACGCTCGCCGGGAGGCTCGTGGTCACCGCCGGCCTCGGTGGCATGGGAGGCGCCCAGCCGCTGGCGGTGACGATGAACGAGGGGGTCTGCCTGGTGGCCGAGGTCGACCCCGGCCGCATCCAGCGGCGTCTCGACACCCGCTACCTCGACGAGGTTGCCCCCGACCTGCCGGCGGCGGTGGAGCGCGCCCTCGCCGCGCGCCAGCAGCGGCGCGCTGTGTCGATCGCCGTCGCCACCAACGCCGTCGACCTGCTCGCGCATCTGGTGGCCAGTGGCGTCACTCCCGACGCGCTCACCGACCAGACCTCCGCCCACGACGCGCTCGGGGGGTACGTGCCGAACGGCTTGCCGCTTGCCGCCGCCCTCGAGCTGCGGCAGCGCGACCCCGACGCCTACGTGGCCCGCGCCATGGCCTCGATGGCGGCGCACGTGCGGGCAATGCTCGAGCTGCAGCGGCGCGGCGCCGTCACCTTCGACTACGGCAACAACCTGCGCGGACAGGCGCGCGAGGCGGGGGTCGCGGACGCCTTCGCGATCGGCGGCTTCGTGCCGCTGTTCATCCGGCCCTTGTTCTGCGAGGGGAAGGGGCCGTTTCGCTGGGCGGTGCTGTCGGGCGACCCCGAGGACCTGCGGCAGACCGACGAGGCCATCCTCGAGGCCTTTCCGGGGGATCGGGCACTGCACCGCTGGATCCGCATGGCGCAGGAGCGGGTGGCGTTCCAGGGGCTGCCGGCGCGTATCTGCTGGCTCGGCTACGGCGAGCGGGCTCGAGCTGGCCTGATCTTCAATCAGCTGGTGGCGAGCGGTCGAGTGCGGGCGCCGATCGTCATCGGCCGGGACCACCTCGACTGCGGCTCCGTGGCGTCGCCCAACCGCGAGACCGAGGGGATGCGCGACGGCTCCGACGCCATCGCCGACTGGCCGGTGCTCAACGCCCTCCTCAACGCCGTCAACGGCGCCACCTGGGTGTCGGTGCATCACGGCGGCGGCGTCGGCATCGGCTACTCGCTGCACGCCGGTATGGTCATCGTTGCCGACGGCACCGAGGAGGCCGCCCGCCGCCTCGAGCGCGTGCTCACCGGCGATCCCGGGACGGGCGTCGTCCGCCACGCCGACGCCGGCTACCCGGAGGCGATCCGCTTCGCCCGCGAGCACGGCGTCGACATGCCTTCGCTCGAGGAGAGGTAGCGACGGCACCTCCCGCGTCGGCAGCGACGACTGCCGAGGCGCCGATGGCGCGCCGGGTTACCGGCGCCGGCCGCCCGCCACGGCGCCGGCCGCGGGCGCTGGCCGAGAGCCTGCCGCTGGTGGCGTCGCCTCTGGCGCTAATGCTGCCGCCGCTGGCCGGCGCCCTCCTCCTCGCCCTCCTGCTCACCTTCTGGTGGTGGCGGCGCCCGGCGCGTCGCGAGGTGTTGGCGGCGGCACCGCTGCTGGCGCTCGCGGCGCTCGCCCTCGCCACGGCGGGGGTAGCCCTGCGCCTGCCGGCTCCCGACGGGCGCGCCTGGCGCGCCGCCGCCGCGCCGCGCTATGCGGCCCTCTGGCGCGACATCGCGGGGCACGCCGGCGACGCGGCGCGGGCCCTGCGACAGCCTCCCACCGATGACGCCGGCCGGCTGGCCGCTCACCGGCGCTTCGCGGCCCTGCTCGCCCACACCCACCCGGATCTCACCTTCCTGCTGGTCGATCCCGACGGCCAGCCGCTGGTGTGGGAAGGACGCGGTCTGCTCCACGAGCCGCGGCCCGAGCAGCTGCCGCGCCAGGGGCTTGCGTACCGGGCTGCCTTCGGCGCGGCGACGCTGATGGTGGTGGAGCCGTTGTCGGCGGACCCGCGGCCCTGGCGGATCGTGGCCGGCCGCAGCTTCGAGACCTCGCGCCTGCCGTTCGCGCCGCCCGGCTGGCTCCCTGCAGAGGCGTTTCGGTGGTCGTTGATCGACAGCGCCGCCGAGGCGGCGCCGGGCGCGTGGCAACTTACGGCGTCCGAGGCCCCGGCGATGGTCGTGGAGCCGCTCGTCGGGGTTCCTCCGCCGGCAGCGCGTCTCGCGCCGGTGGTGGCTGGCGCTGCCTTGACTCTCGCTCTGCTGGCGCTTGCCGCCATGCGGGCGGTGGCGCTGGCGGTCCTGTGGCAGACCACCGTTCCGGCCTCGCAGGGCCCGTGGGCGGTGGCGGCCCTGGTAGTCGCGGCGGCGATGGCAGCCGGTGCGGCTGGCGGTGCCCCCGCCGCGACGCTGGGGCTGCTGCTGGTGGGTTTGGCGGTGGCCGCGGCGGGCTGGCGCTGGGGAGGCGGGCCGCGGCGCGCCGTCACCGCCGCCACGCTCGGGGGCACGATGGCGGTGGCGCTGGCGGGCTTGGTAGCGGCCCTCCAGCACCGCCTCGGTCCCCTCGACCTCGCAAGCGGCAACGGCGGCGGGAGCGCGGCCCTGCGGGTGGCCCTGCTCGCGGCCGCCGCCGGCGGTCTGGCGCTGGCGGCGGGGGAGACGCGGCCGGCTGTCCGCGCCCGGGAGCGACTGGCCAGTAGTGGCGCGGCGCTCCTGCTGGCGGCGGCGGCGAGCCACGATCACACCGTCCTGGCCTTGCCGCTCCTTGCTGCCGGCGGCGCCGCGACGGCGGTGTGGGTGTCGCGCAGCGGCTGGCGGCACCACCCGGGTTCGCTGGTGCCGCTGGTACTGCTGGCGGCGTTGCTCGGGGCCACCGGCTGGCAGACGGCCTACCGCTACACCCTGGTACGCGCGCTCGGCGAGCGCTATCTGCCGGCCATGACGCCGCCCACCCGCGCCGAGCTTGCCACCGCCTGGCGGCAGATCGAGAGGTACTTCGCCGAGGTCGACCTGGCGCAACGGGTGCCACGCAGTCCCGACGGCCTGCAGCCGAGCGACCTCGCCTACCTCCTCTGGCGCGGCTCGCCGCTCGACCGCGGCAACGTCCTCACCGCGCTGACGGTGGTCGCCCATCGCCCGGAGCGGGTCTCCTTCGCCTATGGCATGCCTCTCACCGAGGCCGGCGATCTCGACCGCGACCCGGTGCGCTGGGGCCCGCTCGGGCCCCCGTCGTGGCGGAGGCTGCTGCTCGACGGCGAGGTGACGCTCCATAGCAGCGGTCGAAGCTGGGGTGCCACCCACTTCTGGCTGCTGCCCCAGCCGGGGTTCCAGCTCGCCGCGGCGCGCTCCGAGGAGCTGGCCGTGGGGCTGCTGCGCGGCGGCCCTGAGGCCAGCGGGCCCACCGGGCTGCCGGCGCCCGTGCGCTTCGGGCTCTACACCGCGAGCGGCGCCGCGGAGATCTCTCCCTGGCGCGAGACACCGCCGCTGCCGGCAGTGCTACGCAAGCGGGCGCAGGCGCGCGTCGCCACTCCCGAGGGGCAGGCATGGGCGGTGGCGCAGCGGCAGGGGAGCGGCACGGCGGTGCTCTTCCTGCCCGTGCTGGGCGTCTGGCAGGGCCTCGAGGCGGTCGGCTCGCTGGCCCTCGGCATGCTGATCCTGGTGTTCGCCGCGGCGGCACTGGCGGCGCTGCTGGCGCTCACCCGGGCCTCGTTCCGCGACCTCGTGCGGCGCGCGGTGCGCTCCTACTCGAAGCGTCTGCTGCTGCTCTACGGCGCCCTCCTGCTGGTGCCACTGGCGGCGCTCAACGTGCTGTTGCTGGGCAACCTCGAGGCGCGGTTGCAGGCTGAGCAGCGTGCGGCGGGCGAAGCGGCGGTGCGATCGGCGCAGCAGGTGCTCGGCGAGTACGTGCTCTCGCTCGAGCCCGGCTTCGGCCTCGAGACTGCCCTCGACGACGGGCTCCTGGTGTGGTTGTCGCGAGTGCTCCACCACGAGGTGAACCTCTACTGGGGCGCCACCATCAACGCCTCGAGCAAGCGCGAGCTGTTCTCGGCCGGCCTGCTCCCGGAGCGCATCCCGGGGGACATCTACTCGCAGCTGGTCTTGCTCGGCCACGACCTCGCCTGGCGCACCAGTCACGCCGGTGGCACTGGCTACCTCGAGATCTACGCGCCGCTGCGCATCCCCGGCACCGAGGGCAAGCCGCGCCTCTTCCTCTCGCTGCCGCTGCTCGCCCAGCAGCAGGAGCTGCAGAGCGAGCTCGCCGAGTTGCGGCGGCGGGCCCTGCTGCTCACCGCCGCGCTGTTCCTGGTGGCGGCGGCAATCGGCGGGCGGCTGGCGGGCACCTTCACGCGGCCCATCCAGGCGCTGGTGGAGGGCACCCGCCGCATCGCCGGCGGCGCCACCAGTCTCGAGCTTCGCCCCCAGCGAGCAGGAGCTCGTCGCCCTGGTGGCCGCCATCGACGAGATGGCGCGGCGGATCGCCGAGGGTCGCCAGCAGCTGCTGCGCGAGAAGCAGGTGGTGGAGCGCATGGTGGAGAACGTCAACTCTGCCGTCGTCTCGCTCGACGAGCGCGGCCGCGTGCTGCTCGCCAACCGGCTGGCCGGGCAGATGTTGGGCACCCGGGTCGGCGATCCGCTGGGCGAGACGCTCGGTGGCGAAGCGGCGCTGGAACCGGTGGCGCGGTTCCTGGCCGCGGTCGGAGACGAGCCCGCAGAGGCCACGGTGCGGCTTGCCCCCGGCGGCGACGGCGAGGAACGCGAGGTGCGGCTGGTCTGGGTGCCGGTGCCGGGGGCGGGGGAGCCGAGCGCCCTGCTGGTGGTGGAGGACGTCACCGAGGTGCTGCGCTCGCAGCGCCTGCAGGCGTGGGCGGAGATGGCCCGCATCATCGCCCACGAGATCAAGAACCCGTTGACTCCCATCCGGCTCTCCACCGAGCACATGGTGGAGGTGCACCAGCGCGACCCGGAACGCTTCGGCGACGTCTTCGAGCGCTGCACCGGCAACATCCTGCGCCAGGTCGAGGAGCTGCAGCAGATCGCCCAGGAGTTCTCCACCTACAGCCGCATCCCGCGCCTCGACGCCCAGCCCGGCGACCTCGCGGCCACCGCTGGCGAGGTGGTCGACACCTACCGCACCGCATCGCCGTCCGGCGTCGCGCTGCGGTTGGCGGCGCCGCCATCGCTGCCGGCGCGCTTCGACGCCCGCCTGCTGCGTCGTGCGCTGCGCAACCTGATCGAGAACTCGCTGCGGGCGAGCGGCGAGCACGGCGAGGTGGAGGTGCAGCTGGAGCGACAGGACGGCACCGCAGCGCTCACTGTCGCCGACCGTGGTCCGGGGGTGGCGCCGGAGCTGCTGCAGCGCATCTTCGACCCCTACTTCTCGACCCACGACACCGGCACCGGCCTCGGGTTGCCGATCACCCGTCGCATCGTGGAGGAGCACGGGGGTACGATCAGCGCACGGAATCGAAGTGGTGGCGGGCTGGAAGTGACGATTATGATCCCGCTCGCATGAGGCCACCGGGCGCGCTCCGACCGGCCCTGGCGATCGCCCTGCTTCTCGCGGTGGGCGCCTGCCACCGTGGTGGCGAGCGGAGCCGCGCCGCGGACTCGGCGTTGTGGACCGACGGCGCCGCGGCGCCGCTCGCCGTGGGGGATCTCGCGCGCCTCGAGGCGTCTGGGATCGGCGAGCTGTTCGTCGAGGCGGCGACGCTCGATTGGCAGGGTGGGCGGCCACAGGTGGCGCCCCTGCCGCTGCGACGGCAGCCCAGGCGGGTCCGCGCCACGCTCGTGCTGCGCGGAGAATGGCCCCTAGAGCTCGGCGATGCCGACGCCGCCGCACATTCGCTCGCCACTGCCCTCGAGGCGGTCTCCCGCCGTGGCGAGGAGGCGGGGCTGGGAGTGAGCGGCTGGCACCTCGACCTGCAGGGGGTCCCGGGCAAGGCAGGCGGCGAGCTCATCCATGCCCTGCGCGGCGTGCTCGAGCCCTCGCTGCTGCTGTCGGCGACGCTGCCTCGCGACGGCATCGGCGCCGACGGCGTGGAGGCGGTGACCGAAGCTACCGACTTCGTGGTGGCGTTCCTCTACGGTGTACGCGAGGGGGAGCCGGACGATCCCACTGCGTGGGATTTCCAGAAGGTGCAGGCTGCCACTCGCCAGCTCGAAGAGCCTCGACGAGCCGTACCTGGTGGGCATCGTCGTACGCGGCGTGGCGACCCTCGTGCGCGGCGGCGCCGAGGTGGGCGAGATCCCCGGTGCCACGCTGGCCGACCTCGCCTGGAACCGCCAGCTGCGGCTGCGCCACGGCTTCTCGCTCGAAGGCGTCGACCGCGAGGTGTACGCCTTCACCGCCGACGGTCCGACGCGAATCGCCGGCACCCACCTGGCAGCCGGCGACGACGTGCGGGTGGTGGGAACGTCAACGGCGCACATCCAGGAGCTGCGCCGGCAAATCGCCGGCTGGAAGCTCGAGCACTGCCTGGGCGAGCTCTACTACCGCCTGCCCCACGCGGGCGAGGCGCTCACCCTCAGCGCCGCGAGCCTCGTCCGCGCCGGCGGCGAGGGCACCGCGCTGCCCGACCCCCGAGTGATCGTCACCAAGGTCAGCACCTCACCGGGGCGCGTGGTAGTGCAGCTGACGCTCGAGAACCGTTCGAGCGAGGGGAGCGACATCGGTCAGGTGGACAGCAACTTCGTGGAGGTGTGGGCACTGGGCGGCGCCTTCGGAGACGTGCGCCAGGGACAGTTCTACCGCTACGACCTCTACGCCCCCGCCGCCAACGGGCAGCTGGTGCGCAACATCCGCTACCCGACGGTGCTCCGCTTCTACGCGCCGGTGTTGCCGGCCGGCGGCAGGATCGAGAGCGGGCCGATCGAGGTGCGTACGGTGCGCAGCGGCCTCGAGGACTTGAGGGTGCGCGCCAGCTTCCTTGCGCCCTACGGCGGCACGGGTGAGTTGCCGGCCACGTCGTGGCAGCTGCTGCAGCCGCCTCCGACGCCCACGCCCACGCCGCAGCCGAAGCCGACGCGGAAGCGCTGAGGCCACGAGGAGAGCTCCTTGCCCGAGATCCACCCGCTCGTCGCCATTCTCACTGGCAGCCCCAACGACGTGCCCAAGGTGGTGAAGGCACAGGAGGCGCTCTCCCGGCTGGGCATCGCCAGCGAGCTGCGGGTGCTTTCGGCGCACCGCACGCCGGAGCTCACGGTGGACTACGTGCGGGATGCGGAGTCCCGCGGCGTGCAGGTGTTCGTCGCCTGCGCCGGGATGGCGAACCACCTCGCCGGGGTGGTGGCGGCGCACACGCTGCGGCCGGTGATCGGAGTGCCGCTCGCCTCGGGACCGCTCTCGGGCTTCGACGCCCTGCTGTCGACGGTGCAGATGCCGCCGGGGATCCCGGTGGCGACCGTCGCGGTCGACGGCGCGCGCAATGCGGGGCTGCTCGCCGCCCGCATCCTGGCGCTGCACGACGAGGACCTGGCGCGGCGCATCGGTGCCGCGCTGGCGGAGGAGCGCATGAGGTACAGCGCCACCGAGGCGCCTGGAGGGGGCTGAGCGCCGCGAGCTCCCGGTCGTTGCCGGCGGCTCGTGGGGTTAGCTGGCAGCGCAAGCCGGTCCCCGGACCTTGCGGTGCGGGGCGAGATCGTGGTGCCAGGATTCCAATCGGTGTGCTGGTGGTGGGCCGGTGCGGGCGCCGGGCTCCACGGGTCCCCGCTTGCGGGGGGCATCCCGTGTGTCCTCGTCGCCGGGGACGGGGCGCCTGCGGGCGGCCGCGAGCCCTCCCCCCGCGCGCCCGCTCCGCCCGGCGCCCGCACCGGCGGCGCGGCTGACGTGGCGTCGGAGTGCGGGCCGAGAGGCCGTAGCCCCAGGAGAGATTGCGGCGACTGCATGGTTTCGACGCGCTGGTGGTGGGCCGGTTGCCGCGCCGGCGACGTGGCCGACAAGGCGTCTGGTTCATCCGCGGGTCATGGCCCGAGGGGGACCGAGTGAATTAGGGCGGCCGGCGGATCGGCGCTGTGGGAACATCGCTGGGCGGACCTGCTCGAGGGGTTCGGGGTGGACGATGAGTGACCGGCGGATCCTGCACTGCGACATGGACTGCTTCTATGCCGCGGTCGAGGTGCGCGACGATCCTTCGCTGCGGGGCAAGCCGGTGGTGGTGGGAGGTCGCCCCGAGGGGCGGGGGGTGGTGGCGGCGGCGAGCTACGAGGCGCGCCGGTACGGCGTCCACTCGGCGATGGCCTCGGCGCAGGCGGTGCGCCGCTGCCCCGGCCTGGTGTTCCTCGAGCCCGACTTCGCACGGTACCGGCGGGAGTCGGAGGCGATCTTCGCCATCTTCCGCGACTTCACGCCGCTCGTGCAGCCGGCCTCGCTCGACGAGGCCTACCTCGACGTCGGCGACCACCTCGGCCGCTGGGGGAGCGCCACCGCCATCGCCCGCGAGATCCGCCGGCGGGTGCGCGACGAGCGGCGGTTGACGGTGAGCGTCGGCGTCGGCCCCAATCGGTTGGTAGCGAAGATCGCCTCCGACTTCGACAAGCCCGACGGGCTCACCGTGGTGCGGCCGGCCCAGGTCGAGGGCTTCCTGGCGCCATTGCCGGTGCGGCGTCTGCACGGGGTGGGACCGGCCACCGAGCGGTCGCTCAGCGAGCTCGGGGTCGCCACCGTCGCGGACCTGCGGCGACTCGACGTCGAGGTGCTGACGCGCCGTTTCGGTCGCTGGGGGGAGGCGCTCTACCGCTTCGCGCGCGGCGTCGACGACCGCCCGGTTTCCATCGAGCGCGAGCGCAAGAGCCTGGGCACCGAGACCACCTATGCGAACGACCTGCGTGACGCGACGGCGATCGCCGGCGAGCTGACGCGGCTGGCGGCGGAGGTGGCGGAAGATCTGCGAAAGCGACAGCTGCTGGCCCGCACCGTCACCATCAAGGTTCGCTACGCCGACTTCACCACCGTTACCCGCTCGCATACCCTGGGCGTCGCGGGGTGCGACGCCGCGAGCCTTGCCTGGCACGCCAGCGCCTTGATGCGCCGCACCGACGCCGCCTCGCGCCCGGTCCGACTGCTGGGAGTGACCGCCTCGAACCTGCTCGAGGGGGCGCCGAAGCAGCTCCCGCTGTTTGCCGGAGAGGCGGGAGCTGCGGCTCCGGCTGAGCGACCCGCGGTGGAGACGGAGGAGGCCTAACTGTCGCCGTGGTAACATTTTTCTCGTTCCGCGGCAGTGGGCGAGGACGGCGGGCCGAGGCCAGGCAGGCCCGCCGTGAGCCGTTGCCGCGGCGAAGGTGATGAGCGGTGGAGCCGAGCCGCACCGGTATTTCCCTCTCTCCGCGCCAGCGCCGCGACCTGCTCAAGGCGGTGGTGCGCGAGAACGTCTACATCAAGGCTGGCAAGCGGCCGCCGCTGGCGAGGCCACGCCGGTGGGCTCGCTGGCTGGCGCTGGGCGTGGTGGTGCCGAGCGTTGCCGCGGGAGCCCTCTTGCTGTTGCCGGATTCGCTTTCCAGCGCGCACTCCGGAGCCGGGCGGGAGGTCGCTGGCGGGCACGTACCAGGGCCTCGCGCTGCGCCTTCCGAGCGAGGCGCCAAGACGGCGATGGCGGCGGCCGCAGCCACGCCTTTCCTGCTCGCGGAGCCAAGGGGGCTCGACACCGCGGTGTTCCCCGTCGGCGTCCACCGCATCGTCCTCGACCCCGGCCACGGCGGCAGGGACGTCGGCACGGTCACCCCCGACGGCCATTACGAGAAGGACATCGCTCTCGACATCGCACTGCGCCTGCGCGAGCTGCTGCGCGCGCAGCAGGGGCTTGAGGTGCTGCTCACCCGCGAGAGCGATGCGCATGTCTCGCTCAAGGATCGGGCGCGATTCGCCAACGACGCCAAGGCCGACCTGTTCGTGTCGATCCACCTCAACTGGCTCGTGCCGGCCACCAACCGCGGGGTGGAGACCTTCTACCTCGGTCCCACCGAAGATCCCTTCCTGGTGCAGCTCGCGAGCCGCGAGAACCGCGAGTCCGGCTACTCGCTCGCCGACGTACGACAGCTGCTCGACGGTATCTACCTCGACCTTCGGCAGCAGGAGTCGCAGCAGCTCGCCGGGGCCATCCAGAGGGCGCTGTTCCGTTCGCTGCGGCAGGAGACGCCGGCGCTACGCGACCGCGGCATCAAGCCGGCGCCCTTCCTGGTGCTGGTGACCACGGAGATGCCTGCCATCCTCGCCGAAGTGTCCTGCCTCTCGAACGAGACCGAGGCGCACCTGTTGGCCACCGCGGAGTATCGGCAGAGCATCGCCGAGGCCCTCGAGACCGGCATCGATCGCTACACCGTGAGCTTGACGCACTCGAGCTCGCCGACTCCAGTGGTCTCCGCCACCCCAACCTCGCCAGGCGCTGGGTCGACGACGTCCGGCAGCCCGAAGTCCACCACTCCGGTTTCCACGATCTTGACGGCAGCGACAGGGAGCCCGACATGAGCAAGAGAGACGACGTCCTCCACGTCGGCATCGACCTGGGGACCTCGCAGAGCTCGATCACCGCCTCCAACGGCCAGCGCCACGTGGTCAAGAGCCTCGTCGGCTGGCCCCTCGACATGGTGTCGCGCAAGATCCTCAAGCGCGACGTGCTGGTGGGCCAGGAGGCTCTCGACAACCGTTCGATGCTCGATCTGCACCGGCCCCTCGAGCGCGGCCTGATCAAGGAGGGGTCGGAGAAAGACCTCGCCGCCGTACGCGAGCTGCTGCAGCACCTGCTGTCGCTCGTCGGCGTCAACGGCAAGCGCGAGAACGGCCAGCGCGTGCGCGCGGTGGTCGGCGTTCCCGCCGAGGCGATGCGCATCAACAAGCAGCAGCTGCGCAACACCCTCACCGGCATGGTCGACGGCCTGATGGTGGTCTCCGAGCCCTTCGCCGTCGCTTATGGCAAGGACGCCCTGCTGCACACGTTGATCGTCGACATGGGCGCGGGCACCACCGACTTCTGCGTGATGCTGGGGCGCTACCCGACCGACGAGGACCAACGCACGCTTCCCAACGCCGGCGACGCCGTCGACGAGCAGCTTTCCAAGCTGGTGCGCGAGCGCTACCCCGATGCCCAGGTGAGCATGCACATGGTGCGCGAGTGGAAGGAGAGCAACAGCTTCGTCGGCCGTCCCAAGGGCAAGGTAACGGTGGAGGCGCCGGTGCAGGGCAAGCCCACCGAGCTCGACATCACCGCCGAGATCAAGACCGCCTGCGAGAGCCTGATCGCCCCGGTGTGCGAGACCATGATCGACCTGGTGGCGCGGGTGGAGCCGGAGTTCCAGCAACGGGTTCGCCAGAACGTGCTGCTCGCCGGCTGCTGCTCGTTGATCGGCGGGCTCCCGGAGGCCCTGCAGGAGTCGCTCGGCGAGTTCGGCGGCGGGCGGGTGACGCGCGTCGGCGACCCGGTGTTTGCGGGTTCCGAC
Source organism: Thermoanaerobaculia bacterium (assembly GCA_963837455.1). Classification (GTDB taxonomy): domain Bacteria; phylum Acidobacteriota; class Thermoanaerobaculia; order Multivoradales; family JAIOJS01; genus DASYQD01. The sequence goes on from CAWINM010000007.1 coordinate 152,697, forward strand.
GGCGGGCTGGCGATCGCCACCGACGCACCGGAGGGGGATTGGGAGAAGCTGTCGACCTGAACGCCGCCGCCGCTGACGATCCGCGCAGCAGCGAGCCGCCGCTCGGGCCGCCCTCCCGCCACGAGGGGCGACGCGCCGCCGACGGAGTGGTGCGGCTGCGCTGCGAGGGGAGGCGCGGCCTCCACACCGGCTTCCTGCGCGACCTCTCGCGGGGCGGCATGTTCCTGCGCCTGCTCGACCCCGAGCCGGCAGGGAGGTGTCTCGCCTTCGAGCTCTCGCTGCCCGGTCAGCGCTTCCCCGCGCGCGGCATCGGGGAGGTGGTCTGGCAGCGGCAGGACTATGAGGGGCCGGGCCGCCCGATGGGGATGGCGCTGCGCTTCGTGGCCCTCGAGGCAAGAGCCATCGCCATGCTCGCCGAGATCCTGCCTGGTGGCGAGGGCCCGGCGGTCGAGATCCTGGCGCCTCCCTCGCCACGACTGTGGCGCGCGGAGGCCGTGGCGGGTGAGCCGCCGCCTGCCGACGCTTCCGCCGAGAACGCCGCGATGCTCGAGGGCACCGGATGGGCACCCGGCGGGGTGTCGGAGCCTGCCGAGGATCGCGCCGCCGCCGAGCCGGAGGCTGCGGGCGCATCCGCAAGCGCCTTGGTCGCGAGCGAAGGAGTGGGGCTCGGAGCCGTGAGCGCTCCCCGGGACGAGCTCGGGAGCGCCCCCGGCATCGCTGTCGCGAGCCCGCTCCTCCTCGTGCCCGGCGACGCCCCGTGGGCTCCCTCGGACGAGGTGCCCCGTCTCCCCAGCGAGCACGGGTCGGAGGACGCCGTCGATGAGGCGCTTTCCGAGCCGATGATCTTCGTGCCGCCGCCGCCTTTGCCTCCGCCCCCGGTGATGCCGGAGGGCGAAGCGGAGGACGAGCAGGCGGGCACGGCGCCGCGTGCCGGGTCCGCGCTGCGCTGGGGTTCGACGGCAGCCGGGATCGCGGCCGTGGCCGCCCTCGCCACCTTGGTTGTCGTGGGAGCGGCCCGTCACGACGTCGGGATGCCGGCGCCGGCCCCCACCGTGGCACGGCCGGTGGCACCCAATGCCCCGAGCGGCTCGCCTCCCGCTTCGCTCACCACCCGTGGTGAGGCGTCGCCCTTCCGCCGGACCTCGAGGCGTGAGGAGGCGCCCGCGCCCGTTGCCTCGCCGGCTCGGGCGGCCGACGCCACTGACGGTGCCCCGGTCGAGATTGCGGCGATCCGGCCGATGGCACCGCCGGCCGATAGACCCGCGACGCGGGTGACGGGGGTGCGCTGGGAGACCCTCCCGGGAGGCGGCACGCGCGTGCTGGTGAACTTCGACGGCGCGCTCGGAGCCGATCGCTGGCTCCTTTCGCGGATCGGCGGCGACACGCCACGGTTGGTCGTCCGCCTGCTCGGCGTCGCCGCTGGCGGTGCCGGCTCGCCATGGGCGCCAGCGAGCGCCGAGGTCTCTCGGATCCGCGCCGGGTACCACGCCGGCGACGGGGTCGCCGAGCTCCACCTCGTCCTCGACCTCGCCGGCCCGTCGGTGCGCATCGCCGATAGCGCCAGCACGGGCGCCGAGCTGCGGCTCGACCTGGTGCCGGGAACCTGACTGACGGCGACGGGATCGAGGCGAGCGGCCGTCAGCCGCTGGCGCGCACCCGCCGCCGTTCGGAGAGCTCGCTCGCCGCCGCCTGGGCGAGCACCGCCGGTCGCGGATCGGCGAGCGCTGCAGCCGCAAACAGCACCAAGGTCACCCAGAGCAGATCGGCGACCAGCAGGTGGAGCAGCTGCAGCGGCACGGGCGCCAACATCCCGAGGTTGACGGCGCCCAGCGCGACCTGGAGGAGGGCGAGCATCGCCACCATGCTGCCGAGCCGACGTGGAAGGCGCCCCAACCGCGGGGCCCGCACCAGCTGGGGGAGGAAGAGCAGGTAGCTGGCAACGGCGGTGGCGAGCAGCGGATGGAGCACACGCAGCCGGAGCAGGAAATGGCTGCCGCCGGAAGTGTCCTGCCGCAGCCCTGCTGCCAGGGAGCCCGTCGGGAACAGGGTGTCGCCCAGCGCGGCGACAGCGCCGCTGGCGCCTACCGCCAGCAGACCGACCGCGGCTAGGGCGAGCAGAAGCGCGACCCGCCCGCCGGTCCGCGGCAGCGCCATGCCGGCGGTCCACCAGGCGGTGAGGGCGAGGGCAGCGAGCAGGAGGAAGGTGATCACCAGGTGCACCGCCATGTAGGCGGCGCGGGCAACGGAGGCGTCGCTGCCGACGAGGTCGAAGAGCACGAGACCGGCACCCACCGCCGCTTCGGCGACGATGAGCAGGAGGCCCGCGACGGCGGCGCGGCGTGCCGGGTGGCGTGACGGCGTGGTGCGGTAACACCAGACGGCGAGTGCCACCACCATCACCAGCGCCAGCCCGCTGGTGGCGCGGTGGGTGAGCTCGATGAGAGTCGCGCCGGAGGGAGCGCTGGGGACCACCTCGCCGTTGCAGAGCGGCCAGTGGCTGCCGCAACCAGCGCCCGAGCCGGTGGCGCGCACCACTGCGCCCCACAGCACCACCAGCAAGTTGCAGGCGAGCGTGGCGAGAGCGAAGCGCGGAAGGGCCGGCGACGGGGTGGGGCCCGGCGTCTCGTTGGAGGGCAGCACGCGGCGATTGTACGCGGCGGCTCGCGGGGCCCGCAGTGGGGCAGCGCACCCTCCGAGACGAGCGGTCCCCTGCCCAACGTTGGCAGCGCGGCCCGGCGCCGGGCCGCCGGTGACGAACCGGGCACGCCGGCGGCGCGGTGCCGCGGGGAGGCGGCGGCTTCGCGTGACGCTAGACTCCGCGCCACCATGGACAGTCTGCTCTCCCCTGGTCGCGCTCTTCGATGCGCCCTTGCCGTGACGTGGGTGGCGTTGGGCGCCTGTCGGACGGCGCCATCCGGCCCGCCCGCGGTAGCTGCGCGCGCTGCTGAGCCCCCCTCGGTGTCCGTGGTGGCGCACGTGGCCCTGCCCACGGGCACCCGCTTCGGCGACCGCGAGGTGGGTGGGCTTTCGGGTCTCGCCTACGACCCGGGGGGCGACCTCCTCTACGCCGTCGTGGATGACGTCTCGGGGCATCCACCGGCGCGCGTGCTCCGCTTCCGCTGGCACCCCCCGGCCGCGCCAGAGCTCGTCGACTGGTTGCTGCTGACCGACGACGCCGGCGCGCTACCGGCCGCGGGAGCCGACCTCGAGGGGATCGCCCGCTCCTCAGACGGTGAGCTCTACGTCAGCTCCGAGGGGGATGTGCGCAACGGCCGGGCGCCGTGGGTGGGTCGCTTCGACGCCGGTGGCCACCTGCGGGGGTACCTGTCTCTGCCCGCCGCCTTCGTCCCCGGTGAACGGCGTGGACCGCACCACAACGCGGCGCTCGAGGCGCTGGCGCTGGCGCCGGGCGGCGGCGCGCTGCTCGCCGGCATGGAAGGCCCGTTGCTGCAAGACGAGCCGCCCGCTGCGGGAGAGCCGGCGCTGGGCCGGATCCTGCGCTGGGACCTGCCTGGCGACGCGGCGCCCGAGGAATGGGCCTACCCGCTCGACCCCCCACCGGCGACATCGCCGGTGCCCAACGGCGTGCGCGTCGCCGGCCTCGTCGATCTCCAGCCCTGGGGGACGCGCCTGCTCGCCCTCGAGCGCTCCTGGGTCGAGGGGGTGGGTTTCGACGTCAAGCTCTACGAGGCGACCCTCGCGGGGGCGGATCGCGTCGATGCCGACTCCCGACTCGCCGGCCTCCGGGTGCGCCCGGCGCGCAAGCACCTGCTGGTCGACCTCGCCGCGCTGGGCGTGCCAGTCGACAACTACGAGGGTACGGCCTGGCTGCCCGTCGCTGGCGGCGAGCCGCTCCTGGTGGTGGTGAGCGACAACAACTTCAACGCTGCCGAGGCGACCCACCTGCTCGCCCTGCGCCTCGGCGGCGCCTCGACGCTCGAGCCATTCCCGCTGGCGCGCGGCGTTCCCTGATCGGCCGGCAGCTAGCTGCCGTGCCCGTGCCAGCTGCGCATCCCGGTGGTGGCGCCGAAGGCGTCGCTGACCATGTCGGCCACCGGCTGCGGCAGGGTGTTGACCAGGAACGGCGTGATCTTGACGATCCAGGGTTCGAGCACGAACGGGCGATTGTGGCGAACCGCCGCCAGCACCTGCTCGGCCACTCCGTCGGGTGTGAGGAAGCGAGTGAGGCGCGGCGGCTTGACGCCGGCGAACATGCCGGTGTCGACATAGCTCGGGCAGACGCTGGTCACCCCGACCTGGCGGTGCCCGAGCTTCTTGAGCTCCAGACGCAACGACTCGCCGAGGCCGATCACCGCCCACTTGCTCGAGGCGTACGTCGAGCCGAAGGGGAGCCCCACGAATCCGGAGGCACTGGCGACGTTCACCAGGTGCCCCCCTTCCGCGGCGACGAGATCGGGGAGGAAGGCGTGGGTCATCGCCACCACGCCCTCGACGTTCACCCGATAGGTCCGCAGGTGCTTCTCGACCGGGACGTCGAGGAAGGCGCCGCCGTGCACGATGCCGGCGTTGTTGACCAGCACCTGGATCGGCCCCACGTCCTCGTGCACGCGCTCCCTCAGTGCGGCGATCGCCGCCGTGTCGGTGACGTCGACGACGTAGCCGCGGCAGGCGACGCCGCGGGCGACGAAGTCGGCCACCATGTCGTCGAGGGTCGCCGCCACCACGTCGGTGAGGACGAGCTCGGCGCCCGCGGCGGCGAAGCGGCGCGCCATGGCGTGGCCGAGCCCACCCGCGCCGCCGGTGATCAGCACCCGCTTGCCGGAGATCTCGCGCATGGCGTCAGCTCCTCCCGGTCGTCCGCAAGCAGGCTACCACGCTGCGGCATGGATTTGCCGCAGGGCGGCAAGACGGCGACCTGAGGCGCCGCAGGGGGGGTCGTGCCCGCCCGTTCGGCCGGTTGCCCTCGGCTCAGGTACCTGTCGGTCAGCTACCTCTCGGTCAGCTGCCGCCGAGGTGCTTGGCGAAGAAGGCCAGCGTCAGCTTCCACGCCTCGTCGGCCGCCACGGCGACGTAGTTGGTGCCCGACGGGTTGGCGAACGCGTGCCCGGCGCCGGGGAAGGAGCGGATGGTGGCGTCCTTGTGCAGCTCGCCGAGCAGCGCCTCGAACTGGCGCACGCTGTCGGCCTTGATCGCCTGATCCTCGGCGCCGAAGAGGCCGAGCAGGGGCGCCTTCAGTCTGTCGAGCTTGGTGCGGTCGGCCTCGGGACGACCGTAGTACATCACCACGGCGTCGATCTCGTCGGGGACCAGCAGCCCGGTCTGCAGCGACCAGCCGCCACCGAAGCACCAGCCGATGACCCCCACCTTGCCGGCACCCGCTGTGGCATGGAGGTAGTGGGAAGCCTGCCGGAGGTTGTCCTCAGCCGTGTTGGGATGCTCCATCGCCCGCCGCATCAGCGCCTGCGCGGCGTCGGGCGTCTGTGCCGAGTTGCCGCCGTAGAGGTCGACGGCGAGCGCCGTGTAGCCATGCGAGGCGAACTGGCGGGCGAGGTCGCGGATGTTGTCGTTGAGGCCCCACCATTCGTGGACGAGGATCAGCCCGGGGCCGCCCTTCTTCGCGTTGGCGGGTCGGGCCAGGTAGCCCTCGACCGCCTGGTCTCCCACCTTGGCGTACGAGACCGTTTCGGCAACCACCTTCTCGGGGCCGCCCGGCCGGCCCACCGCGGGGCTCGGCACCGGTGTGTCGTGGGAGTGGGCGTGGGCCATCGCGGTGGTGGCGTCCGGTTCGGTGGCGGGTTCGCTGCCCGAGGCCGCCGCCGCGGTGGCCACCAGCAGGACGAGGGCTAGGGCGGCCGGCACCAGCGAGGCACCGGCGGTGCGGGCGGGCACGAGGGACGAGGTCACGAGGGCTTGCATGGTTGCTCCTCCGTTGCGCTGCCGCCACGCTACCACGAGCATCTCGGGGCTGAGGTGCTAACCTTCGTGGCGAGAGCGATTTGAACGATGAGGAGGCGGTCATGAGGGGAGCTACCCGGGCGCTGCTGGTGATGGCGTTGCTGTGCTGCGCGCGCCTCGGGGCTGCCAGCGGAGGTGAGTCGCCGGACCCCGGGGCCTGGCGGCACGATGCCTTGTGGGACGACGGCAACGCGGAGCTCTGCGCCTACCAGGTCACCTGGCCGCGCTACGGGCACCTCTTCCATGGCCGTGCCCTGCTGGTGCTGGTCAAGGAGCCCTGGGCTCCCGACCTCACGGTCAAGGCCGACCACCCGCGCGCCGACGGCTTCGACGTGCTCAAGCTCAACCACGTGCGCGACGTGGCGACCGGGATCTACACCTACCACCAGATGGCAAGTGCCTACTTCCGCCGCGACGACGCGCGGCTGGTGAAGCTCGCCAGCACCAGCTCCGAGGCCTGCGGCATCTCGACCGCCTACCGCTTGGGGGAGGGTCCGCTCGCCGTGCGCAGCTACTTCGACGGCGTCGGCGACCGCAGCGTCGAGTGGCCGCCCGCCGCGCTCCCCCAGGACGCGCTGCCGGTCCTGCTGCGCGATTGGGTAGACGCGACGGCGCCGCCCGCAAGCCTGCTGGTGTTTTCCACCCTCCTCGACGCCAAGCTCGGCAACCTGCAGGCGCGGCCGCTGCGCGTGAGACGCGACGAGCTCGGGTCGCTGGAGGAGCCTGGCGGCCGCTTCGACGCCGTGGCGCTGCGGCTCGATGGCGAGGGGGAGTGGCTCGAGTACCGCTTCGAGCGCGCGGCACCCCACCGGCTTCTCGAGCTGCGCGCGAGCGATGGCACGATCTACCGCATGGCCAGATGCGGGCGCATCCGCTACTGGGAGATGCATGGCCCAGGCGGCGAGGAGTGGCTTCCCACCGAGGTGAGATGAGGCCGCTGGGGCGGGAGTCCCCTACTCGGCGCGGTGCTGGGGGTAGAGCTCGACCGGCTCCGCTCCAGCCGGCAGCGACTGTTTGAGCAGCCACAGGACCTGGCCGGTGTGGTAGCTCATGTGCTCGACGGCGTGGAACACGGCGCCCTGGACGTCGATCTCGTAGCCCTGGACGCGCAGCGGACGTGGCAGCTCCGCGCAGTCGAGGCGGCGCAGCAGTGCCGTGCAGCGCGCGACGACACCAGCGAGCCCGGCGAGCAGCTCCTCGCTATCGGCGCCGCCGGTCGCCGCGAACTCCCCTGCGCGGTCGCGGACGAAGGCCTCGCCGCCCACCGAGGCGAGCAGCCACAACGAGAGGTTGCCGGAGAGGTGCAGCAACAGGTTGCCGGCGCTGTTGCACCCGGGTGCCGGCCGCCACCACAGACGCTCGGGCGGGAGTCGCTCGATCGCGAAGGAGATCTTGGCGAGGTACTCCTGAGGAAGCAGGCCGCGAGCTGAGGAAAGGTCGCGCCGGCGCTGCCGGCGAGGGCGGTGGCGAGGGGCGAGGTGATCGTGCTCATATCGGCCTCCCGGGCCTCAACCGGCGTGGAGGAAGGCGTAGTAGAGCACCAGCAGCACCGCCAGCGCCACCATCAGCCCATGCACGTCGCGCCAGCTCCCGGAGAGGAGCTTGATCAGCGCGTAGCTGAGGATGCCGAAGCTGACGCCGTTGGCGATGGAGAAGGTCAGCGGCATGACGCTGATGGTGAGGAAGGCGGGAACCGCTTCGTCGATCGGCTCCAGGGGACCTCGCGGGCGCCTTCCAGCATCAGGGCGCCGACGATGATGAGGGCGGGGGCGGTGGCGGCGGCGGGGACGGCGGCGAGCAGCGGGGTGAAGAAGAGCGAGGCGACGAAGAGGGCGGCGACGGTGACGGCGGTGAGGCCGGTGCGGCCGCCTTCCTTCACCCCGGTGGCGGACTCGATGTAGGTGGTGACGGTGCTGGTGCCGAGCGGCGGCGCCGACGACGGTGCCGAGGGCGTCGGCGAAGAAGGCGCGGTCGGCGCGTGGCAGCTCGCCGCGCTCGTCGAGGAAGCCGGCCAGGTGGCCGACGCCGATCAGCGTGCCGGCGGTGTCGAAGATGTCGACGAAGAGGAAGGCGAGCACCACCGGCACCAGCGTCAGCGAGGCGAGGTGGCGCAAGTCGAAGGCGAGAGGGTCTGGCGGGGAGGTGGGGCACGGTGACCACCGCCGCCGGCGGCGGGCGAGGCCCAGGGCCCAGGCGGCGCCGGTGGCGGCGGCGATCCACCAGCAGGATGGCGCCCGCAAGCGCAGGGTCATCAGCACGGCGATGAGCAACAGCCCACCCAGGGCGACGAGGGTGCGGGCGGATGAGGTGGCCGAAGGTGACGAGGGTCGCCGGGTGCTGGACGACGACGCCGGCAGTTCTCGAAGCCGATGAGAGCCAGGAAGAGGCCGATGCCGCTCACGGTGGCGAGCTTGAGGGTGGCCGGGATGGCCCACAGCAGGACGTCCGCAGCCCGCCTGCGAGGGCGAGGACGATGAAGAGCAGGCCGCTTCGACGAAGACGGCGGTGAGGGCCACCTGCCAGCTGACCTTCATGCCGCTGCACGACGCAGTACGCGAAGTAGGCGTTGATCCCCATGCCCGGGGCGAGGGCGAACGGGTAGTTGGTGAGCAGCGCCATCGCGAGGGTGCCAACGGCGACCCCAAGGCGGTGGCGACGGCGACGTCGTCGGCGGGCATCCCGGCCTGGCGCGAGCACCTGAGGGTTGACGAAGCAGGATGTAGGCCATGGTCAGGAAGGTCGACCAGGCCGGCCCGCAGCTCGGTGCCGACGGTCGTCGACCGTTGCTCGAGGTGGAAGAGGCGCTCCAGCATCGCGGCCATCGTCGTCGACCTCCCTCAAGGGTGGAAGCGTGGCGATTCTACGGTGCCCGGGGCGCGGCAGTGACGCGCAAGCCTCTGATATCATCGTGTTTCGAGGCCGCTGCGCGGCCGCCCGCGGGTGCCGGACGAGCCGCGGTCCCGGGTTCACTGCCCGGCTCGGGCTCGCCTCACACGCCACGACGGTCCGCCGCGTTTCCGCCCAGATCATGAAGAAGCTCGGAGAGCTCCTCGTCGAACGGGAGTGGCTGACGCGAGATCAGCTCACCCAGGCCCTACGTCACCAGCAGGTGTTCGGGGGTCGTCTCGGTAGCTGCCTGCTCGAGCTCACCCTGCTGTCCGAGGACCGGCTCACCAAGGCGCTCTCCGAGCAGCTCGGCGTGCCTGCCGTCACCGCCGACGACCTGCGGGTGATCGCGGACGGCCTCATCGCTCTGCTTCCTCCCAAGCTCGCCTGCCGTTCCCGGGCGGTCCCCTTCGAGCGCTTCGGCAACGCGCTCTCCGTTGCCCTCGTCGACACTCGCGACCTGCAGGTGCAAGACGAGCTGGCTTTCGTCACCAGCCGGCGGCTCAAGGTTCACGTGGCGCCCGAGGTCCGCATCCTCGAGGCGCTCGAGAAGCACTACAGCTGTCAGGTGGAGCCGCGCTTCGCGCGGGTCTGGGACCGCCTCAACCGGGCCAAGTACCTGTGGCAGGAGGAGCCGACTGCGCCCCCCGCCCGCCGGCGGGCCGACACGCCGCCGGCACCGGCTTCGGCACCGGCTTCGGCACCGGAGCAGGCGTTCCATGCCACCGAATGGGAGCCGGCGCCGCCGCCACCCCTGGAGTCGGGTATCCGACGTCTCTCTGCCGCCAGTGCGGCGCATCTGCGAAAGGAGTCGGGATCGCCCCCGCCGGTGGTCGTGCCAGAGGCGCCACCGAGCCCGCTGATACCGCCCGAGCCGGTGGCGCCGCTGGCCGAGCCCACGCCACCCACCAAACGCCGCTGGCTCTTCGGCTCGCGGAAGGGAGTCGCGTCGCCGGAAGTGGCGCCCACGGCAGAGGTGCCGGAGCGGCCACCGGCGCCCTTCGAGCTGCCTACGAGCAGCCCCCTCCTGACCCCTTCGCCATCCGTCGCTGCCCCGCCACCGGTGGTCGCCCCGCCCCCGACAGCCGTGGCGCCGGCACCGCCGGCTGCCGCTGCGCGAAGGGAAAGGGCTCGGCAAGCGCCGCAGCCGCCCGCACCAACGGCCGCTCCGAGACCGGCGGCGACGCCGTCGTCCGACTCCGATGTCGAGACCCTGCCTCCGGCCCCCATCCCGACGCCGCTCGTCGAGCGCGGGGACACCAGTCCGGTCGTGGTGGCCAAGACGGTGGCGACCGTGGCCGACTTCGAGTCGCGCGTCGCCGAGGTCGAGGAGCGCGACGACGTTGCCGACGCGGCGCTCTCGTTCTTCAGCCGGCGGTTCCAGCGCAGCCTGCTGTTCATGGTCCGCGGTGGCGCCGTTGCGGCCTGGATGGGCGGTGGCGAGGGGGTCGACCAGCGGCTCTTCGGGGAGATCGAGATCGACTTCGACCACCCGTCACTGTTCCTCAACCTGCGTGAGGGGAGCCCCTTCTACCGTGGCCCGCTGCCTCGCGTGGAGGCGCATCAGCAGCTGGTCAGGGCGTGGGGAGGAAGGTACCCGAAGGAGTGTCTGCTGCTGCCGGTGCGGATCAAGGACCGCCTGGTAGCCGTGGTTTACTGCGATCGCGGCAACGAGGACCTCTCGGGCACCGATCTCGACGAGCTGCAGCAGGTGGCGGCGCTCATGGGCCGCGGCTTCGAGACGTTCCTGCTCAAGCGTAAGCGCGCCTGAGGCGCTGCTGCCACTACTCGGGGGCGGGCCGCTCGTGCTTCCACTTGCGGCCGGCGAGGGCGGTGACGACGCCGTGCAGCGTGCGCACCTCCTGCTCGGTGGGGGAGGCGCGGGCGATGAAGTTTCGCAGGTTGCGTACCATGTGCGCCCGGGTGTGCGGCGGCCAGAGGAAATGGGCCGCGTCGAGGGCGTCCTCGAGGTGAGCGAAGAGGCCGTGCAGCTCGGCCCGGGTCGCCTGTCGCTGAGGCCGCTCGACGGCCGCAGCAGGCGGCGGTGCCGAGAGGCCGCTCTGGTACCACTCGTAGGCGACCAGCAGCACCGCTTGCGCGAGGTTGAGCGACGAGTACGCGGGGTTGAGCGGCACCGTCAGCACGGCGTCGGCGAGCGCCACCTGGTCGCTGTCGAGGCCGGTGCGTTCGGGCCCGAACAACACGCCGCAGCCATCACCCGGAGGCGACAGGGCCCGCATTTGCATCGCCGCAACGCGGGGGTCGACGACCGCCTTGACGAGGTCGCGCGGGCGTGCCGTGGAGGCGTAGAGCCGGCGCAGGTCGGCCACGGCGTCCTCGAGTCGGTCATACACTCGGGCATGGTCGATGACACTGTCGGCTCCCGACGCCGCGGCACGCGCGCGGGGGCTGGGCCAGGGGGGGCGAGGGCGCACCAGCCGCAGGTCGGTGAGCCCGGCGTTGAGCATCGCCCGCGCCGCCGCCCCGATGTTCTCGCCGAGCTGCGGCGCCACCAGGACGATGGTAGGCCCGCCGAGCTGGGGCTCGCGGCTGGAGTCGGAGCCGGCCAAGGGGGCATTCAAGCTATCACCGTCCTCTTCTGTCGGGGGCGGCGACCGTGAGTCTCGGGCTGCTGCTGGCTGGCCTGTGGGCCGCTTCGGCGTTCGCGCCCGGTGCCGCCGCGCGCCAGCTCGAGCAGGCCATGCCGCGCCTGCCGCTGGCGTTTGCCGAGGAAGAGTCGTCCCGGCTCGAGCTCGTGTTCCACCAGGATCCCTCGGTGCCCGTGGCCGCCCTGGTCTCCACGGGAGCGAACGGACGCGGGCAACTGGCGCTGTTCGCGCCCCTCTACCTGCGCGGTATCGAGCTGGTGGCCCTCGACGACCTGACGGTCGACCTCAGCGAACCCTACTTCCACGCCCTCCTCGAGGCCTACCTGTGGGGCCGGCTCCAGCAACCCGCAGGGGAGCTCGACGCCGAGATCCGCCTCCGTGCGACGACGACGATGACCGACGTACCGTCGGCGCATCGACTCGAGGCCTACGTCGACGCCCTCGCCTCCTTCGGCGCCCACCTGCTCTCGGTTGCCAACGAGCTCGACCGCAGCGAACAGCGGCGGCGGGCAAGGGGGAGCTCTCTTTGCTCGCTCGTGGGGCAGCCGCTGCCGCTGTTCCGGCTCTGGGAGAGGGTGCTCGGCGACGGCGGCTACCCGGGCAGCTACGTCGACACCGCTACCGGAGACGAAGTCCGGATGTCGCACGGCGTGCTCGGCGGTGTCGACAAGCGGCTGCTCGTCGAGCGGGTGCTGGGCGTCTCGTGGGGTGGCTCGGCGGCCGTCGACCTCGCGCCCCGGCTCTGCGCCAGGCACTGAGCCCAGGGGACGCGGCCCGTGCACGTGTGCGGTGGGATGGGCCCGTTCCCGCCGTCTCAGCCACTTGTCCAACCACCGCCTGCGAGCAGCGACTCGGCGGTGGTGGACAGCCGATGCAGGAGCCGTGTCAGCAGCTCGCGCCAGCGGGGCAGCTCGTCATGTTCGCGCCGGGCGAGGAGGAGGTCGAGCTCGTCGTCGAGCCCGTAGAGGGCTTCGAGCTGGCAGAGCAGGTCCTCGGAGACGGCAGGGGGATGCGCGGCGCGGCCGAACAGCTGGTGGTAGGCGCGGCGCAGCAGGGTGCGGTCGTGCTGGCGAAGCTCCTGGCGGTGATTGATCTGCTTGAGCAGCTCGGCGAAGCCCATGAGGTCCTGCCAGAGATGGCCGCCGGTGACGAGGTCCGGGGTCTCGGCGACGATCCACGCCGAGATGCGGCGCCTCAGCTCGCGCATGGTGACGCGGTCGTCGAAGCGGAGCAGGGGGTAGGCGTCCTGCTCGCGGAGGTGGTCGAGGCGATCGTGCACGGAGGCGAGGCGGTCGGGAAGCGTGGCGTCGTCGGGAAGCGAAACGCCCAGCACCTCTCGGCGAAGCTCGGCGTAGAGGCGCCGCGTCCGCAGCGAGGCCTCGAGGTCGGACCACTGGCGGATCGGCGGCGCGAGGCCCTCGAAATCGTGGATCGCGGACTCGACGCAGATCAGGGTGCGCTTGAGGGTGCGCAGACCGGCGTCGCAGCTGCTGGCGACGCGCAGGAAGTCCTCCTGGTCGATGGCGGCGACGAGATCCTGGCGGGCGCCGCGGAGGTCGGCGCCAACGAGGAAGAGGAGATCGACGACCTCCTGGCCGGCGATCTCGCTCGAGATCAGCCGGCCGATGTCGTCGAGGGTGTCGACCCCCGTCACCTGTTCATCGGCCACTGTGCCGCCCGAGTAGTGCTCCCGGGCCTCGCGCATGAGCTCGAGGGCGTGTTCGATGTGCTGCGCCAGCCGCGGCGCGAAGAGCGCTCCTCGCGCCACCGCCGCATCGTCGTCGGGGACCTGGAAGTGGACGCCCTGGAGCTCCTCGATGAAAGCGCCAAGCCGCTCCAGCACCCTGTTGGAGGCCGGGCTCAACGTCGGTCTCCCGGCATCGCGGGGATGTTACCGGAACCCTGTGGCGATGCAGGTTCCCCCGCGCCGCCTCAGCGGACCTGCTCGCGGGTCTTGAGGAACCGGATCTCCGGGTGCTCCTCCACGGCTCGCTGCAGGCGCCAGGCCGACGAGGGCAGGAACACCGGCAGTCCGTCGTGATCCTCGCCGGTGGCACCCTCGTGGGCGTGGAGGAAGCGTTGCAGCGCCCGGTGGTCGTCCGCCTCGAGCCAGCGAGCGGTGTGGATGGCGGTGGGCTCGAAGCGCACTGCCATGTCGTACTCCGTTCGCATCGCGGTCGGCGAGCACGTCGAACTGCAGGGCGCCGACCACGCCGACGATCCAGTCGCTGCCGAGCTTGGGTCGGAACACCTGTGCCGCGCCCTCCTCGGCCAGCTGCACCAGAGCGCGGCCGAGGTGTTTGGCTCGCATGGGGTCGTCGGCCGCACCCGCTGCAGCAGCTCGGGCGCGAAGCTGGGGATGCCCGTGAAGTGCAGCATCCTCGCCCTCGGTGAGGGCGTCGCCGATGCGCAGCTTGCCGTGGTTGGGGATGCCGATGATGTCGCCGGGCCATGCCTCCTCGGCCAGCTCGCGGTCGTGGGCGAGGAACAGCAGCGGGTTGTGCACCGGCAGCTGTCTTGCCGCTGCGCACGTGCGTGAGCTTCATGCCGCGCCGGAAGTGCCCGGAGCAGAGCGCGGAGGAAAGCGATGCGGTCGCGGTGCTTGCGGATCCATGTTCGCCTGGATCTTGAAGACGAAGCCGGTCACCGCCTCTTCGAGGCGGGTCGACCGCCGCGTTCGGCGGCGGGCTGCGGCCGCGGCGGCGGCGCCAGCTCGGCGAGCCGTCGAGCAGCTCGCGCACCCCGAAATTGTTGAGCGCGCTGCCGAAGAACACGGGCGTCAGGTGGCCGGCGCGGTAGGCCTCGAGGTCGAACGGCGGGCACAGTCCGCGCGCCATCGCCGACCTCCTCGCGCAGCTTGGCCACCGCTTGCTCGGGGAGTCGCTGCTCGAGCATGCGGGGTCGTCGAGCCCCTCGACCAGCTCCGCCCTCCTCGCGGACCGCATCGCGACCGCGCCCGGCCATCAGCACCAGGCGGTCGTGGCGACAGGTCGTAGCAGCCGAGAAACGTCCGCCCCTGGCCGATCGGCCAGCTCGCCGGCGTACGTCAGCAGCTGCAGCGTCTGCTCGATCTCGTCGAGCAGCTCGAAGGGCTCGCGGCCTTCGCGGTCGAGCTTGTTGACGAAGGTGAGGATCGGCACGTCGCGCAGCCGGCAGACCTCGAAGAGCTTGCGCGTCTGCGCCTCGATGCCCTTCGCCGCGTCGAGGACCATGACCGCCGAGTCGACGGCGGTCAGCGTGCGGTAGGTGTCCTCGCTGAAGTCCTCGTGGCCGGGCGTGTCGAGCAGGTTGAAAGCGACAGCCGGCGTAGCTCGAAGGTCATCACCGAGGAGGTGACCGAGATGCCGCGCTCGCGCTCGACCTTCATCCAGTCGGAGCGGGCGCGGCGCTGCTCGCCGCGCGCCTTCACCGCGCCGGCCAGCTGGATGGCGCCGCCGTAGAGCAGGAGCTTCTCGGTGAGCGTCGTCTTGCCGGCGTCGGGGTGGGAGATGATGGCGAAGGTCCTTCGCCGTGACACCTGCTGCGCGAGCTCGCTCATGGGGGGGACGTCGGCCGCTGTTGGGGGCGCGACGCTATCAGATGCATCGCGGTGGCCGCGTGGTTCGCCGGCGGCGCGGCACCAGCTCCGCGCAGATTCTCTGCTCGGGGCGCCGGCGGGCGGGCGTGCCGCCGCACCGCCGAGTCCGGGCGGGCATCAACGCTGCGGCCGGGTGCGCAGCAGCTTGTGCAGGTTGGCGGCGAGCCAGGCCTCGGCCGCCTTGAAGGCGGGGAGCTCGCGTTCGCGGCGGCGGAACTCGGGGCCGTGCAGGCAGCGCCTGCCGCCACTCTCGCTGGCGGGCATCGCCGCGTGCAGCATCTCGTGGTGCACCACTGCCTCGACGAACAGCCGCGGCACCCAGGACTGATCGAGTGCCGGGTGGATGCGGATGAGGTTGTCGCGGGCATCGAAGCTGCCGAGGCGGATGGTGCGTCGCCTCCCGCGCAGAGACGACCAGCGGCCCCAGGTGATGCCGGGGTCGAGGCGGCTGCGGAACCAGCGGCGGTTGAGGGCGTTGCGAATGGCCGCGAGGTCGTGCCAGGCGCCGCTGGTCCGGTGCAGCGCCGGGCGCATCGGCACGCCATCGGCCTCGTTGCCCTGGCGCCAGTTGTCGACGTGGGCGCGCAGCCGCGCCAGCGCCTGTCGGCGACGCTCGCCGCCGCAGCCGACGGCGAACGCCGCCGCCGCCTCCAGGGCCTCGCGATCGGCGTCGACGAAGGCGCGGTGCAGGCGCAGCCGCAGCCCCTCGCCGTCGCGAGTGGTGGAGAGCAGCACCGAGCGGTTGTCGGTGAGAGTGAGGCTGGCGAGCGGCATCCGCAAGCGCGCCGACAGCTTGCGCGCCAGCCGGTGCGCTTGCTCCTCGCGCACCGCCACGCGCAGGCGCGCCGGCACCCGGATCTCCGGTGGCGGTGGCGGCGGGGGCTCGGCCTGGAAGAGGCCGAGCTGCAGCCACTGCGCCAGGCCGCGGCGCTTGCGCCGGGGCTCCGTCGCCGCTGCCTTGCGGGGTGGGTTCCGGCTGCTCATGGGCGAGGGCTCGCGCTGGTATCGACTTGGCGTTTCAGCTCAGTAGCGGTAGTGCTCCGGCTTGTAGGGGCCCTCTTCCGGCACTCCGATGTACTGAGCCTGCTTCGGCGTCAGGCGAGTGAGACGTGCTCCCAGCTTGTCGAGGTGGAGTCGCGCCACCTCCTCGTCCAGCCGCTTGGGGAGGACGTAGACGCGCCGTTCGAGTCGCTTTCCGTTCTCCTCGAGCTCGAGCTGGGCCAGCACCTGATTGGTGAACGAGGCCGACATCACGAAGCTGGGGTGACCGGTGGCGCAGCCGAGGTTGAGCAGCCGCCCCTCGGCCAGCACCAGGATGCTGTGGCCGTCCGGGAAGACCCACTCGTCGTACTGCGGCTTGATGTTGACGTGGTGGATTCCCGGCAGCTTGGCCAGGCCGGCCATGTCGATCTCGTTGTCGAAGTGGCCGATGTTGCCGAGGATCGCCTTGTCCTTCATGCGCGCCATGTGCTCGACGGTGACCACGTCGCGGTTGCCGGTGGCGGTGATGAAGACGTCGGCGCTGCCGACCACCTCGTCGAGCGGCCGCACCTCGAATCCTTCCATCGCCGCCTGCAGCGCGCAGATGGGGTCGATCTCGGTGACCACGACGCGAGCACCCTGGCCGCGCAGCGCCTGCGCGCAGCCCTTGCCGACCTCGCCGAAACCGCAGACGACGGCGACCTTGCCGGCGAGCATGACGTCGGTGGCGCGGTTGAGGCCGTCGATGACCGAATGCCGGCAGCCGTAGATGTTGTCGAACTTGCTCTTGGTGACCGAGTCGTTGACGTTGATGGCGGGGAACAGCAGCGTCCCGGCATTCTGCATCTGGTAGAGCCGATGCACGCCGGTGGTGGTTTCCTCGCTGACGCCACGGCAACTGGCGGCGGTGCGCTGCCAGCGCCCGGGCCGCTCGTGGAGCTCGCGGCGGAGGAGGTCGAGGATGACGCTCCACTCCGCCGGCTCGCTCTCGGGATCGAAAGCCGGCACGGCGCCGGCGAGCTCGAACTCGAAGCCCTTGTGGATGAGCAGCGTGGCGTCGCCGCCGTCGTCGACGAGCTGGTCGGGGCCGCCACCGTCGGGCCACAACAGGGCCTCGCCGGTCGCCCACCAGTACTCCTCGAGGGTCTCGCCTTTCCATGCGAACACCGGGATGCCACGCGGCTCGGCGACCGTGCCGCCCATCTCCGGGCGACCGACCACCACCGCCGCCGCCGCCTGGTCCTGGGTCGAGAAGATGTTGCACGACACCCAGCGCACGTCGGCGCCGAGCTCGGCGAGGGTCTCGATCAACACCGCCGTCTGCACCGTCATGTGCAGGCTTCCCATGATGCGCGTGCCGGCGAACGGCTTCTGCGCGCCGTACTTCTCGCGCACGGCCATCAAGCCGGGCATTTCCTGCTCGGCGAGACGGATCTCCTTCCGGCCGAGCTCGGCAAGGCCGAGGTCAGCCACCTTGAAGGGTGGGCAACCAGCACTGGCAGCGGCCGCGAACGGGTGGGTGGTGGTGGTGTCGGTGACAGCGAGGGTCATCTGGGCTCCTCCAGCTACGTCTACGCGGCGCCCCCTGTGGCGGACGCCGAAACTGTCCGTTTCGTGTGCAACGATACGAAAAAGGTCCCCGGGCGGGACAGGCGGGGAAATCCTATCAGGCCCCGGGCGGCTGGGATCCCGGCGCCACCCGCGGTCGAGCCGAGAGCCTGCGGTGCCACCCATTCGGGCGGCACGGGCGTTGCTCGAAGGCTTCGGAGACACCCGCGGAGCAGGGGGGCACGTCCTGCGATTGCCAGCACTTGCCGCGGCCGGCGGTGAGGCGGGCCATAGAAACCCGAGTCATCCGGCCATAAACTCTATGAGCGACCGCCGATGAACGAACCCACCGCCACTCCGCCGCCGGCACGCCGGAAGTACGTGCCCGTAGTGGGGCCGCGCCTCTCGAAGCTGCTCTTCGCCGTCTTCGGCCTCTTCGCCCTGCTCGCCATCAACGCCGTGTACCTGGTGGCGGTGCGGGTGCTCGAGAAGAGCACGGGGAAGGTCTACCAGAACTGGTTCTACCTGGTGATGTTCCTCTTCCACCTGGTGCTCGGGCTGCTGATCGTGGTGCCGGTCGTGGTCTTCGGCGTCGCCCACCTGCGCAACGCCTGGAACCGCCCCAACCGGCGCGCGGTGCGCGTCGGGCTCGGGCTCTTCGCCACCGCCCTGGTGCTGCTCGCCTCGGGGATCGTGCTGACGCGCATCGAGGGCGTGCTGGTGGTGAAGGACCCGACGGTGCGCTCCGTCGCCTACTGGTTGCACGTGATCACGCCGCTGGTGGCGGCCTGGCTGTTCGTGCTCCACCGGCTCGCTGGCAGGCGCATCAAGTGGAGGGTTGGGCGGCGCTGGGCGGCGGTGGCGGGCGTGTTCGCTGCCGTCATGCTGCTGCTGCACTCGCAGGATCCGCGGCAATGGGACGTCGCCGGGCCGAAATCCGGCGAGCGCTACTTCTTCCCCTCGCTGGCGCGCACTGCCAGCGGCAACTTCATCCCCGCCAAGGTCTTGATGGCGAACGACTACTGCGCCGAGTGCCACCCCGACGTGCATCGCGGCTGGCAGCGCAGTGTGCACCGCTTCAGCTCGTTCAACAATCCACCGTACCTGTTCTCGGTGCGCGAGACGCGCAAGGTGTCGCTCGCCCGCGACGGGGATCTGCGCGCCGCGCGCTGGTGCGCCGGCTGCCACGACCCGGTGGTGTTCTTCTCGGGCAAGTTCGACGATCCCAAGTTCGACGACGTCCGTGACGCCACCGCCCACGCCGGCATCACCTGTACCACCTGCCACTCGATCACCCACATCAACAGCGTGCGCGGCAACGCCGACTACACCATCGAGGAGCCGGCCCACTACCCGTTCGCCTTCAGCTACAACCCGGTGCTGCGCTGGATCAACCGCCAACTGGTCAAGGCCAAGCCCGAGCTGCACAAGCAGACCTTCCTCAAGCCCCTGCACCATACCGCCGAGTTCTGCAGCACCTGTCACAAGGTCCACTTGCCGCCCGAGCTCAACCACTACAAGTTCCTGCGCGGCCAGAACCACTACGACACCTTCCTGCTCTCGGGCGTTTCCGGGCACGGGGTGCAGAGCTTCTATTACCCGCCCAAGGCAGTGCCCACCTGCCAGGGCTGCCACATGCCGTTTGCCGAGAGCAACGACTTCGGGGCCCGCGACTTCGAGCACAAGGGCGTGCTCGAGGTGCACACCCACCAGTTCCCAGGCGCCAACACCGCCATCCCGGCGCTCGTTGGCATGCCGGCGGAGGCGATCGAGGCGCAGCGTCACTTCACCGACGGCGTCATGCGAGTCGACCTCTTCGGCGTCAAGGGAGGCGGTGCCATCGAGGACGCGTTGACGGCGCCGCTGCGTCCCGAGGTGCCGTCACTGGTTCCAGGAAAGGGCTACCTTCTGGAGACGGTCATCCGCACGATGAAGCTGGGGCACCCGTTCACCCAGGGGACCGCGGACTCCAACGAGGTGTGGCTCGACCTGAGGGTCACCAGCGGCGGACGGGTGATCGGTCGTAGCGGCGGGCTCGGGCCGCACCACGAGGTCGACCCCTGGTCCCATTTCACCAACGTCTTCATGCTCGACCGCAGCGGCAACCGCATCGACCGCCGCAACGCGCAGGACATCTTCGTGCCGCTCTTCAACCACCAGATCCCGCCTGGCGCCGCCGACGTCGTTCACTACCGTCTCGACCTCCCGACCGACGTGGCCGCACCGGTGACGGTCGAGGCCTGGCTGCGCTACCGGAAGTTCGACGCCACCTACATGCAGTACGTCTACGGCAAGGAGCACGTCGACGAGCTGCCGATCCTCACCCTCGCCAGCGACCGCATCACCTTCCCGGTGGCGAGCGCCAAGGCTGCCGGCGGTGCCGCGGTCAGCAACCCGCCGTCGCCGATCAAGGACGAGTGGCAGCGCTGGAACGACTATGGCATCGGCTTGCTACGCGAGTCGGGACCGACCATCAAGGGAGAGCTGGCCGGGGCGGAGGATGCCTTCCAGCACGTCGAGCGCCTCGGCCGACCCGACGGCCCCCTCAACCTGGCGCGCGTGTACCTCGCGGAGGGGACGGTGCAGGACAAGGCGGTGGACGCCCTGCGGCGGGCCGCCAGCTTCCAGCCGGCGGCGCCGGCGTGGACGCTGGCCTGGCTCACCGGCCTGGTCGACAAGCAGAACGGCTACCTCGACCAGGCGATCGCCGCCTTCTCCTCGATCGTCGCCGCCTCCGGCCCCGAGCTGCGCGAGCGCGGCTTCGACTTCTCGAAGGACTACAACCTGCTCGACCAGCTCGGAGAGACCCTCTTCGAGCGTGCCCGCTTCGAACGTGGCCCCGAGCACAAGGCGGCCCGCGAGGCATTCCTCCGGCGGGCGGTGGCGACCTACGAGCGCGTGCTCGTGCTCGACCCGGAGAACGTCTCCGCCCACTACAATCTGGGGCTGCTCTACCTCCAGCTCGGGGACCGGGAGAAGGGCAAGGAGCACATGGCGTTGCACCAGCAGTACAAGCCAGACGACAACGCTCGCGACCGCGTGGTGGCGATCCAGCGCGAGCGCAACCCGGCGGCCGACCACGCCGCCGAGGCGATCGTCATCTACGACCTGCGTCGACCAGGAGCCTTCGAGCTCGCCGCGCTGGCGAACGTGCCGCCCCTTGCGGAGCGCTACGTCGTGCGGCCCGGCGGCACCGTCGAGGCGGGGCCACTGAAGCCGGGAACGCCGGTCAAGACCGCGGAGGGGGTGCCCGCTGCCAGCGTCGCCCCAGTCGCCCCGGTCACCGGGGGTGGGCTGTGAGCGCCGGCATGGGTGATCCCTTGACGACCCCTCGCGAGGACGACGAGGCGGCAGCGCCACCCACCCACGCGACCGCGGTGGGCGTCGACTCTTCAGCCCGGGTGGCGCAGCCGAAGGCCGTGCCGACGGAGGAAGGCCTGGGCGACGAGGAGATGGTGCCGGAGGACGACCGCGTGATCGGCCAGGCCTTTCGCTGGTCGCTGCTCGCCGTCGCGGTCATCGCCCTGGTGGTGGTGGCGTCGATCTGGTGGGTGCGGCGGGTGCCGGCGCCGCCGCCTACGGCGGCCATCGCCGCCTCCCCACCGGTCGCGACCCACGCCACAGGCACGCCGCCGGTGGTCCACTTCACCGATGTCACGCGCCAGGCGGGGATCACTTTCTCCCACTTCAACGGTGCCACCGGTGCCAAGCTCTTGCCGGAGACGCTCGGTGGCGGCGGCGCCTTCTTCGACCTCGATCGCGATGGCGACCCAGACCTGGTGCTGATCAATGGCACCTCCTGGCCGGGGGATCCCCAGCGGCCGCATGCACCGACCGTGACGGTCTACCGCAACGTCGGCGGCGGTCGCTTCGTGGACGTCAGCGCCAGCGCCGGCCCAGGTCTCGACTTCTACGGCATGGGAGTCGCGGTGGGCGACTACGACGGCGACGGCTGGACCGACGTCTTCGTCACCGCCGTGGGGGGCAATCACCTGCTGCGCAACGTCGAGGGGAGACTGCTCGACGTCACCGCCAAGGCCCACGTGGCGGGCGCGAGCGACGCCTGGAGCACCGGTGCAGCCTTCTTCGACATGGATCGCGACGGCGACCTCGACCTCTTCGTGTGCAACTACGTCCGCTGGTCGCCGGAGATCGACCGCAAGGTCGGCTACCAGCTCACCGGTGTCGGTCGCGCCTACGGCCCGCCGCTCAACTACCAGGGCACCTACTCGTACCTCTACCGCAACGATGGCAACGGGACGTTCACCGACGTATCTGCGTCGGCAGGGACCCACATCGACAACGCGGCGACCGGCGCGCCCGCCGGCAAGGCGCTGGCGGTGATGCCCATCGACATCGACGGCGACGGTGCCACCGACCTGCTGGTGGCCAATGACACGGTCCGCAAGTTCCTCTTCCACAACCGCGGCGGCGGCACCTTCGAGGAGGTGGGGGAGGCCTGGGGCCTGGCCTACGACCGGGACGGCAACGCCACCGGCGCCATGGGTGTCGATGCCGCAGTCTTTCGCAACGACGGCGAGCTCGGCTTCGTGGTCGGCAACTTCGCCAACGAGATGACGTCGCTCTACGTCTCGCAGGGGGATCCGACGCTCTTCGTCGACGAGGCGATCACCGAGGGCATCGGCGCTCCCACGCGGCGGGTGCTCAAGTTCGGCGTGCTGTTCCTCGACTACGACCTCGACGGCCGGCTCGACCTGCTGGAGGCCAACGGCCACCTCGAAGAGGCGATCGACCGCGTCGACCCGTCGCAGACGTACCGCCAGTCGGCGCAGCTGTTCTGGAACGCCGGTCCGGACGCGGAGCGCACCTTCGCGCTGGTCGACCCGGCGAGCACCGGTGACCTGGCGCGACCGATCGTCGGACGAGGCTCCGCCTTCGCCGACGTCGACGGCGACGGCGATCTCGACGTCCTACTGCTGCAGGTGGGGGGGGCGCCGCTGCTGCTGCGCAACGATCAGCAGCTGGGGAACCACTGGCTGCGCGTGCGGCTGGAGGGAAAGGGTGGGAAGGGTGGCGGGAGAGAGGCGATCGGTGCGTGGGTCGAGCTCACCGCCGGAGGCGTGACGCAACGGCGCATGGTGACCCCGAATCGCTCTTACCTGTCCCAGTCGGAGCTACCGCTGACATTCGGTCTGGGCAAGACCGCCCACATCGACTCGCTGGTCGTCGTCTGGCCGGATGGCAGCCGCCAGCCGGTGACGATTCCTGGTGTCGACCGCGAGCTGAAGATCGTCCAGCCGTAGCGCGGCGGGCACGCGGTGCCGCCGAGCGAGCAGGCCGCTGACGGTGAAATTGCGCTCTCGAGTGAGGCGCGGTCCCTGAGGCGCGGGACCCAGTGCTCGGCGCGGCATCTCTTCGACGACGCGGTGGCCCGGTTCACCGGGTCGCGCTGGACAGTCACGTCTCCGGCGTGCTGGAGTGCCCGCATGCAGCTGCCAACCCCGCGCCTGGTGCTGCGCCCCTGGCGGCGCGGCGACGAGGAGTCCCTGGTGCGGCATGCCGACAGCCCCAACGTGTCCCGGACGCTCCGTGACCGCTTCCCGTCCCCGTACACGCGCGCCGACGCCGAGGCTTGGATCGACCACGTCGAGGGACGCACGGGTCCCCCAACCGACTTCGCCATCGTGCTCGGCGGGGAGCCGGTGGGGGGCGCCGGCATCGACCTCTTCGACGACGTCTTCGCCATCGGCGGCGAGATCGGCTACTGGCTGGCCGAGAGTCACTGGGGCAAGGGACTTGCCACCGAGGCGGTGGTCGCACTGGCCGACTACGGTTTCCGGTCTCTCGGGCTGCTCCGGCTGCAGGCCATGGCCTACGCCTCGAACACCGCCTCGGTGCGGGTGCTCGAGAAGGCGGGCTTCACGTTCGAGGGACGGCTGCGAGGTGCGGTGAGGAAGCGTGGCGAGGTGCAGGACGTGCTGCTCTACGCGCGCCTGCGCGGCGACGCGGTGGTGCTCAGCGCAGCTCCCGATAGGAGGACAGCGGGCCGTTGAACACCGCGTCGGCCGCCGGCATGTCGGCGAGAAAGGTGAAGTCGGCGAAGTCGAAGCCCGGCGCCACGGTGCAACCCACGAGGGAGTAGGCCCCGGCGGGGCGAGCCGCCTGCCACACGCCGCGTGAGACGACCAGCAGCGGCCGCGCTCCGGCCGCCGATACATCGCCGAGGGTGCGCACGGTTGCGGCCGCGGCCTCGGGCTCGTAGGTGATCAGCTCGAGGGGATCGCCCTCGTGGAAATGCCAGACCTCGTCGAGGGCGACGACGTGCCAGCGGCTCAGGTGGCCGACCGCAAGGAGGTAGTAGATGGTGGTGAGCGCCGCCCGCCGGGCACCGTCGCGCGAGACGGAGTCGGCCGATCGGTAGACCTCCCGGTACCACCCGCCTTCCGGATGAGGCGCGAGCCCGAGCGTCGTGATGAGGTCGGCGGCGCGTGGGTGCATCTATTGCCTCCGTGTGGCGAACCAGCTACAGCTACGGCCGGGGTGGTGCGCAGACGGTGGCCACCACTCTGCCATCGCCATGAGCAGGCGGGCCGGGTCGCGGTCGACGACCAGCAGGTTCCTCGTCTCGTTGCCGATGCTCCCCCGGCGGGGACCGACGGTGCGGCGGCGGTCGCGATTCGCGCTTCGGCGGCACCATCGACGGGTCCGCAGATCCAGCCAGCCGCCGCTGCTCTCCACCCTGGCGATCCGCTCGCCGTCGGGACGGCAGAAGCCGTTGCGCATGCGCCAGTGGCTACCGTCCGCGCTCATCCCGATCACGGCATGGCCGACCACCACCTGCTCGAGGAGATGGAGCTCCCTGTAGTACTCGAGCACGTCCCGCAAGATCACCGGTCCGATCTGCAGGCGCGCGAAATCACGCATGGTGTAGCCGTGGTCGCCAAAGAAGCACATGCGGATGTCGCCAGCGGCATCGAGATAGGCGGTATTCCGCATGTGCCCGTTGAAGTCCATGTCCCCCCAGCGGGCATAGATGGTCCGTGTGTAGGGGAGCTTCGGCACACCGTCCACGGGCCGCATGCGACGAATCCTCTCAGCTGGCTCACGGCGGATCAAACTGCTTTGGCAGCGAGCCGATGCTCACGGTAGGACTCCGGCGTCGTGGTCCGAGGAGGAGGAGAGCCACACTCCCCGAGAATCGGCACGAGAGCCGCCGGTGGAAACCCCGTTCGCAGGTAACCGTTGGGCTTGGCCTGTGCGAGGACGGTCGCTCGGGTGGTGGCGCTCCTGAGGGCGGGTTGATGAGGTCGGACCGTGCAGGGTGGCCTGCAGCCCTTCAGGGGAGGCCGGCCACCCTTTTCTGCGAACGGCCAAGCGAATTGGGTAGAATGCGCGGGCGGAGTTGGCGGCGAGCCATGCGGGTTCGTTGGGCGCATCCGCAGAAAGGCTCCAATTGTGAGCTCGAAGGTCTTCGTCGGGAACCTCGAATTCAGCACGACCCGCGACCAGCTCGAGGCTCTGTTCTCGGAAGCTGGGTCAGTGGTCGATGTCTTCTTGCCCTCGGATCGAGCCACCGGCAGGCCGCGCGGCTTCGCCTTCGTGGAGTATTCGTCCGACGAGGAAGCAGAGGCCGCGATCAAGCGGTTCGACGGCTATGAGCTCGCGGGCCGCAACCTGCGTGTCAATGCCGCCGAGGCTCGCAGCCCTTCGGCGGGACGCGGTGGCTTCTCGCCTGGAGGGTTCGGGCCCAACGCTCCGCCGAATCGATTCGGAGGCGGCAAGTCGAAGGGCAGCCGGCGCAACGTGCGAGCCAAGAAGCGGTCCCTGTAGCCCGCTGGGGTAGGCTCACCCCTTCGCGCAACTCCCGTCGCCCAGTCCCGGGCAAGCCTGTCGGCGATCGGCACGGGCGACGCTGGGCCGACGAAGCCCCCGGGCCTGCCGAGCCGAGCGATCCTCCCGAGAGACTCCGAGCACGGTGACGTGCTTCCTCCGCTCGTGGTTCGCCTGGCGACGGATCGCGAGTGCCCCGTGACGGCCGTCTGGTGGAGTTGGGCTGAGCGAACGCAGTAGGCAGCCGCAAGCCCGGTGAGCAGTAGACCGATCAGAAGCGATACCACTCCCTGAACGCGGCTGGGCCCTTCAGACTGTATCGAGGACGAGTCCAAGCCGGTCTGGGCGACTGCGACTAACCCCATGACCCTCGAGGTCGGGAACGAGATCGCAGCGCCCCGGCCGGACGGAACCCAGCATGCACCGGGCCCACTGAGGCCCACTCGAGTGCGGATGGAAGCGCGGCTCAGGACTCGTCACCCCTTCGGTCGGCCGCCAAGGCGGCCGGCTTGACAGGCGGCCAGTCACGAGGCACCGGTGGCCAAGGAGCTCTGAATCCGATCGCGAGGACGGCCCGGAGTGGCCGGCGTCAACTACTTCTGTGCACAGGACTATAATTGTCGCTGCGCACTTGGATTGGATCTGCAAGCGTTTGGCTTCTCGTGGTTCGCTCTTCGATGGAGAGAGAAGGAATTCGTTGCGAGTGTCGCCTAACGGCGTATGAGTGAAAGAGCAACCCCCCGGCTCTGCCGGGGGACTCTCAAAGTTTGACGTTTCCGGGATTGGTTAAGGGAGACTCCCTCTCGTGAACCGCTCAAGGTTGTCGGAGAGGGAGTCAGATGGACATCGAGAGCCTAAGTCACACGAAATGGGAGTGCAAGTACCACGTCGTCTTCATCCCGAAGTACCGGCGCAGAGCGCTCTATGCGGAGCTGCGGGAGCACCTCGGGGCAGTGTTTCGAGAGCTGGCGGAGCAGAAGGAGAGCCGGATCGAGGAAGGGCATCTTCTCGGCGACCACGTGCACATGTTGATCTCGATCCCGCCGAAGTACGCGGTAGCGCAGGTTGTCGGGTTCCTGAAGGGCAAGAGCGCCATCCACATCGCACGGGCCTACGTGGGCCGCCGACGCGACTTCCGGGGTCAGCACTTCTGGGCACGCGGATACTTCGTGTCCACGGTCGGCCGCGACGAAGAGAAGGTGCGGCGGTACATCAAGCAGCAAGAGGACGAGGACAAACGCCTCGATCAACTGCAGGTCGTTCCGTAGTCGCCGGCCGCCTTTAGGCGGCCCCTGAACCAACCCGCTTTGAGCGGTTCACACATTCCCAAGCCTCCAGCTCTGCTGGAGGTCTATGACTTCAGCGACAACACCCGGGCGAACGCCCGGGTGTTGTCCGCTGCAACGAGGGGTTAGGCGTCTGATGAGCACGGTTGCGGGGCGTTCCGATGCCCTCAGCGGGCGGCGGGGAGCTTGCGTGAGAGGGCTGCGACAAGAAACGCGACCGCGAAAGCTGGCAAACCAATGACCAGTGGGAAGAGAACCGGAGCAAGGAGGGTGAGGGGACGATGCGGCTGCCCAGTCACCTGGGCGTGGGCGAGAACCCAAACGCCGAGAGCGAAGGCGGCGAGTGCCACGGCGATTGCGGCATGCGTTGCGGCCCGCAGCGAAGAGCTGCCATAGCGTCGCCGCTCGAGAGCCAAGTGGCCGAAGAAGACGAGCGCGCTTACGGCCCAGGCTGCGAGACGCCAGACTCGAACACCGGCTGGAAGAGAAGAGCCGTCGAGAAAGGCGAAGCCGATGCCGACTGTTGCATAGATCGCGGTGGCAATGAGTGTTCGCAAGAGCCCCCGCCGCGGGCTTTCTTCCTTGATGGATGCGAGGAGTGCCACGAGCGGCTGTTCAGACGCCTAACGGCGTCTGAGTTCAGCGGCAACACCCGGGCGAACGCCCGGGTGTTGTCCGCTGCAACGAGGGGTTAGGCGACAGATCGCTGATGCTCGTTGGCGGCGGCGCGCAGCTGCTCGACGGGAGACCAGTCTCTGACGCGTCTGCCACAACTGCGTCGACGTACCGAGGACGCCGGTGGGAAGCGGGAGGAGGAGTCTCGGAGCTAGGAACAGGCGTGTTTGGTCCAACGATTGATCGACAGGAGCCGGCCGTGCGTGACTCGTGCCGGACTGATCGGCCACGGCCGCCGCACTGGACCGGGAGGGAGTGGCCGAAGGGACCAAGAAGTCTCGAGGCGGAAGAGATCTGCCGGCCCAGACGTTCGAGGGGCGCACTCTGGAAGCGGAGCTGCCGCTAGCTCGGATGCGATCGCGGTCGGAGGCGACTGTGGTCCAAGCTCTGAAACCCATCTCTTGCTCTGATCTGCTTACGGAGAGGCGAGTACCACGATTGGTGACCATGTCGCCTAACGGCGTATGAGTTCAGCGGCACTGCCCGGGCGAACGCCCGGGTAGTGTCCGCTGCAACGAGGGGTTAGGCGACGGATCACGGAGGTCCGAGCCGGGTTCCGAGCCGCGAGAGGTCGGCTGCCCAATAGAGGTAGAGGGCTCGTCCGCGAATGGCAGAGAAAGCAACGTAACTCCTCGCCGTAGCCCGTGGCTGTCTCGAAGTGCCCACAGGCAATCGTCAGATCAGAAGGGGAGAGTGATCTTGCCGGGCTCGCCGAGCGCGGCTTGGAGGGCCTGGCGGAGGTAGGGGCCGGGATCGTGATGGCAGAGCTTGGCGGTGCCGACCAGGGAGTAGAAGAGAGCGGAGACATCGGCACCGCGCTGCGAGCGCGAGCCGTAGTGGTTCTTCCTGCCCACCACCAGTCCGCGCAGGGCGCGCTCGGCCGGATTGTTGTCCAGCGGCACGGCCGGATCCTCGAGAAAGACCGTTAGGCCATCCCAGTGCGAAAGCAGGTAGGCCACCGCCCGACCGAAGTCGCTACGCCGCAAGCCGCCCTGGTCGAGTGCCCATGCACGGACGCCAGCGAGCAGCGGTGCGATCCGCTCCTGTCGCAGCTTGCGGTGCAGGGGAGGATCACCACGCGCTTCGACTGCGATCTCTCGTTGGCAGTCGTAAAGCTCGCCGATGGCGTGCAGGATCCAGCTACTGCGGGGGTCGTTGCTCTCGGTGGCGCGAAACTTCCGCAGCACGTGCGCCCAGCAATGGGCCAGACGGTAGCCAGGCTTCTGGGCACCCCCGGCGAGCTTCTTGTAGACGCGATACCCGTCGGCGACTACCGTGCCCCGGTAGTCGCCGAGCAGGCGCCGGCCCTCGGCCTCCGACTTGCTGCTGGCGATCCGAAACCAGGTCGCCTGCTCGTCGCACAGGCACCAAGCCGTCCAGCGTGGCTTCTCCGTATCCTTGCCATCTACCGGCCAGCCGGTCTCGTCGACGTGCAGCAGCGGGCGCGACAGCAGGGCTTGGCCGAGCGCTTCGTAGCTGGGACGCAGCACCCTGGCGGCGATGTCGAGCTGGTCCCACAGCGCCTGCGAGGTGGTCTCCAGGCCATGGCGCCGCATGATCTCGACTTGGCGCTCCAGCGGCAGGTGATCGCCGTACTTCTGCACCGCCACGTGCACCGCGAAGTCGAGCGAATAGCGGCCACCTTCGACGAGCTTGACCGGCCCCGGCGCCGTCGCCACGCTGGCGTTGCAGCGGCAGCGGTACTTCTGACGCCGGTGCCACACCAGGCTGTAGCTGCGCTCGGTGACGGTGATCTCTTCAGCCTCTTCGTACTGCCCGTTCATCGGCTCGAGCGTGCCACCGCAGGCCTTGCAGTCGCGCTCATTCGGCGCCAGCTCGTGCCTGCGCTCGACGATGGGCAGCTGCTGCTGCCGCGGCCCATGGCCGGGCTGCGCTGGCCGCCGCGACGGCGCCTCCGGTGCCTCCACCGCCGCCTCTGCGAGCGCCTTGGCGAGCTGCTCCTTGGGAAACGAGAAGTCGACCTGGGTGATGGTTTCGCCCCGCAGGCGGGCGACCTCGAACGCGAGCTCAGCGTTCTGTCGCTGCAGCCGGTCGACCTCGCGATCGAGCAGCACGGCGACCCGACGGAGCTTGTCGGTGTCGCCGATCTGCTCGACCCTCAGCACGCCAAAATTGTCTCACATTGTGGTTGGAAAAAGCTTCCTATTCGGGTCGATCGAAGGCGGCGACAGCGACCGCCTGCCGACCTCCAGACTGCCTTCGAGAAACAACGCCAGCTCGGCGCTGGACAGCTCCACCCTTCCCTCTCGCACCCGCTGCCACAACGGTGCGAAGCAGCCGCGCTCCAGCCGCTTGGCGTAGATGCACAAGCCCGTCCCGTCCCAGCTGAGCACCTTGGCCCGAACCCGGTCGCGACTGACGAAGACGAACAGGTCGCCGCTGGTCGGCTCGCAACCCAGCCGCTCCCGCACCAGCGCGCAGAGCCCATCGAAGCCCTTGCGCAGATCCGCCGGTGCAGCCAGCGCCAGCACCCGCACCGACCGGCCGCGGAAGATCATGCCAGCGCCGACAGCAGCTCGGCCACCTCGCTGACCGCCAGACCCTCCACTCGCCACCCTGTGGGACTGATCACCGCCAAGCCGCCGCGCCCGCGATCGGCCACCACCACCTCGCACAGACCAGCTGCCCTTTCCGCCGTCTTCCCCCGCAACCACCGCACCAGGGTCGCTTCCCCGATCCCGAGATCGCGGGCCGCCTGTCTTCCGCCCCCTCCCACCGACACAACCAGCTGCGCGTACCGCCGTGCCAGCTCCTTCAGCGACTCCGGGTACCGCAGCCCGTCCCGAACCGCTGCCTCCCGCCGAAACTGCTCCAGCTCTTCTTGCATCGCCGCCTCCTTTCGCAGCCAACGATGCCAGCCAACACCATCGTCGTCGAGACGGGTTACGGCGAGGAGTTACAAAGCAACCGGACCAAAGAAGCGACTGTCGTAGCTTGCGTATTCCGGCGAAGGCGACCACGTATTCCGACGAAGGCGACCACCGGTCGGAGCGAAGCGACGGGCGGGGGCTCGTGGTTAGCTGAAGTGGTCGTCTTGGGGGTCTGAGGCCTCCTTTTCTTCGAGGGAGTGTACTGCCAGCCGCCGGGGCTGCGGAGCTGTGGGAATCGCCGGGTGGGGGTCGTGGGGGTGGGCGATTTCCAAGCGGCTGTGGACGGGTGCCCGGCCGGAGGCCGGGGGCGGGTGGGACCTGCGGGCGTCGTCTTCGACGTCCGCAGGGGTCCACAGTCGCGTCAGATCCGCAGCCCATCTGGATCCGGTAATCGGAGCGCAGCGACGCTCAGGCTGTGTCGGTCTCTTGCCGGGCGGGGCGGCGGTCTGGCGGCACGCGTTCATTCGCCGCTCTCGGCGTGCGGAGTGACGGCCTTGGTCTTGCGGATCGACTCTTTGCCTTTGAGAGTCACGCGATGGGCGTTGTGCACGAGTCGATCGAGGATGGCGTCGGCGAGTGTTGGATGGCCGATCGCCTCATGCCAGGAGCTGACGGGAAGCTGACTGGTGACGATCGTGGAACGGCGGTCGTAACGGTCCTCGAGGATCTCGAGCAGATCGTGGCGATGACCGTCGTTGAGGGCCAGAACGCCCCAATCGTCAAGCAGCAAGACGTCGGTACGGCCCAGAGCCGCGAGGAGCTTGCCGTAGCGGCCGTCTGCCTTGGCGATCGCCAGGTCGGGCAGCAGACGCGGCAAGCGATGGTAGAGGGCGGTGAAGCCTTCTCGGCACGCCTTGTGACCCAGCGCGCAGGCGAGGAAGCTCTTGCCGAGCCCGGTGGCGCCGGTGATCAGGATGTTTTGGTGGTCGCGGACCCATTGGCACGAGCACAGCGCAGCGAACAGCTGACGATCGAGTCCGCGAGGAGTGCGGAAATCGATGTCTTCGACCGCGGCCGCTTGGCGGAAACGCGCTTTGGCGAGGTGATACTGGAGTCGGCGGTTGTCGCGCTCCGTCATTTCCCGATCGACCAGCAACCCGAGTCGAGCGGTGAAGTCGAGCTGGTCGATGTCGGTCATCTCGAGTTGCTCCGCCAGGGCCTTGGCCATACCCTGAAGGCGCAGAGCGGCGAGCTTGTCGAAGGTGGGCTGCGTCAGCATGGCTTCTCCTCCTCACCGCCGTAGTAGGAGGCGCCGCGGAGATTCTCGTGCAGGACAGCGTGAGCAGTCGCGACGTCGACACCGATGTCGAGCTGCGCATCGAGGCCTCGCTCGAGAATCGACCGCACGCTGCGATAGGAGGGCGAGCCGATACTCAGGGCCCGCCGACAGGCTGCCTCCAGCCGCTCACCGCCGTAGCGTTGACCCAGGCGGAGAATCCCCAGGCAGGCGCGAAAGCCCTGCTGGGGGTGGACGTACTTGAGGAGGATCGATTCGACCACAGCGGCGACAGAGGGTCCGCTCTGCTTGGCCCAGCGGACGAGTCGCTCGGGCGTCCACTCCACGTAGTCCCGGTGCGCCCGCGGCATGTGCGCAGCGACCGTGGTGGGCAGCCCGCGACGGAAGCTGCGCACGTGGCTGGCGACGCGCTGGTCGCCGTGGAAACACTCCACTGTCTGGGCGCTGAGGCGCACGTCGAGCTGCTGGCCGACCAGCTGGTAGGGCACGCTGTAGTAGTGCCGCTCGACCTCGACGTGGTAATCCACATTGACGCGCGCCTTCTTCCACTCCCCGTAGACGAAGCGCTCTTGCGGCAAGGGGCGCATCGCGGGCCGATCGAGACTCTCGAACAGCGAGCGGCGTGTGCCGGGGATCTTGCGAAAGGACCGCTCATTGAGCCGCGCGAGCAATTCGTGGATGGCGCGGTTGAGCTCGGCGAGCGAGAAGAAGGTCCGGTGGCGCAGCCGCGCCAGAATCCAGCGCTGGACGACCTGCACGCCCACTTCGACTTTGGCCTTGTCTCGTGGCCGCCGCACGCGGGCCGGGATCACCGCCACGCCGTAGTGCGTGGCCAGATCCCGGTACGTGGGATTGAGCTCGGGCTCGTAGCGACAGGGTCTCTTGACCCCGGTGCGCGTGTTATCCGGGACGACGATCTCGGGCACACCGCCACTGAATTCGAACGCGCGCACGTGGGCGCCGATCCAATCCGGGAGGCTCTGCGTCCAGGTCGCCTCAGCGTAGGTGTAGTTACTTGCTCCCCACACCGCGACGAAGACCTGTGCCTGCCGCACCTCACCGCTCGCGCTGACGACGACGGGGACGGTTCGGCCGCAGTAGTCGACGAAAAGCTTCTCCCCGGCGCGATGCACCTGACGCATGGTGAGATCAACCCACCGGCGCCATCCCTGGTACAACTCGCAATAGCGGCTGTAGCTGTAGCCCTGCGGCTCGCGCTCCCGGTACTCCTCCCACACCAGCTGCAGCGTCACATCCTTGCCCTTGAGCTCGCGGTGCACCTCCGCCCAATCCACCGCCGGCCGCGATCGCGACACCGCTTCACCGCGCGGGTACAGCCGCTGCTCGAGCTCGATGTCGCTCAGCGCTCTCGTGGCCTCCTGGTCCATCCCATTGCGCCGGGCGCGCGCGGCACATTCGGCCACCGCCGTCTTGCTGATCCCGCAGCTGGAGGCCACTCGCCGCTGGCTCAGGCCACACACCCACAGCAAACGCAAAACCTCGCGAATCTTCCGCATGCTCACTCTCCGTGCCGGCATCTCGGGCCCCCTTGTAGAAGGGGGGCACGATGCCAGAGTCGGAGCCCACACCCAACCCATTCACTCGCTTCGCCTTACGGCGAATCGAGGCCGCCATTCCGGGATCACGACCACCGATTCCGGCGATGGCGACCACCCTTTCCGGGATGGCGACCACCCTTTCCGGACCTCCACCCCTAAGTGGTCGCCTTCAGGCCGGAATCAGTGGTCGCCTTCCCGTCGGAACGGGTGGTCGCCTTCGATCGGAACGGGTGGTCGCCTTGGGCCGGAATCCGCAGGCTTGTTTCTGACGCGTCGCCACAACTGCGTCGACGTGCCGATAGCGCCGGTGGGAGGCGGGGAGTGGAACCTTGGAGCCGGGAACAGGCGTGTTTGGTCCAACGAGGGATCGAGAGGGTACGGACCGCTCGTGGTTGGTCCCGGAGTGACGGGCCACAACCGCCGCATTGGGGCCGGATAGGAGTGCGCGGAGGCACCAATGGGGCTTCGAGGCGGAGGCGATTGTGCCGCTCCTTACGCTCGACGGGCGCACTCCGGAGGAGAGCTGCCGTTGCCACCAATGGGATCGCGGTCGGAGGTGCCGTGGTCCAGGCTCTGAAGCCCATCTCTTGCTCTGATCTGGTCACGGAGAATGCGACTACCACGATCGGTGAACCTGTCGCCTAACGGCGTATGAGTTCAGCGGCAACAGCCGGGCGAACGCCCGGGTGTTGTCCGCTGCAACGAGGGGTTAGGCGACACTTCTGATCACGCTGATAGGAGATGCGCTGACTTTGGCAGGCAATCAGCTCGGTGACCGCTTGCGGGGTCAAGGGACAGCGCTTGGCCGGAGAGGGGGCGATGCCGCCAGAGACCAGCGTGCCGGCCGGTGGCAAGAAGGGCGAGGAGGTGGCTCTGCTCTGGAACCGCTTGGATGAGATCTGCAAGCGTTTGGCTTCTCGTGGTTCGCTCTTCGATGGAGAGAGAAGGAATTCGTTGCGAGTGTCGCCTAACGGCGTACTCATGTCTGCGTAACTTGGGACGTGACCACTACCATTTCAATGCAGCCTTGACGTAAGCGACTTCGGGATGCTTGAAGAAGCTGCGAAGAAGATCGCGGTCGGCTGCGATCTCGGTCATGGCCTCAGCCACGGAATCGTGCAGGTCTTCGCCCTGCTGCAGTGGCGCTCGGCGAAACAGGCCCTTGAGGTGAGCCCAGACGTGTTCGTCGGGGTTCATATCCGGTGCGTAGGCCGGGAGGTAGTGCGCTTCGAGGCGATCGGCGTTGGCGAGGAGAAAGCGCCGAGTGGCAGCGGCCGTGTGCGCCGGATGACGATCGATCACCAGGAGGATTCGCCCGCGCAGATCGTGGAGCATCGCTGCAAGGAACTCCACGAACTTGGGCGAGTTGAGCATTCCCTTGAAGCAACGGAACCAGAAACGGCCGCGCGGGCTGATCGCCGAGATCACATTGACCTTCCGACGACTGCCGCTAGCGCGAATCGTCGGTCGGTGCCCGCGCTCTGCCCATGTCGTACCTACGGGGGCGTTCTCATGGACGCCAGCCTCGTCCACGAACAGCAGCGACGCCTGGAGCTTCTTGGCCCGCCTCACGATCGCAGGAAACTGCTCACTGGCCCAGCGTTGACACTCGAGATCGTCGCGCTGGAACGCCCGGCGCGTGGGTCGTTGCGGTGTCAGCCCAATGCGATGCAGCAGCCGGCCGATGGTCGTCCCGTGGAGCGCTCTTCCGAACTTGCTGGCGATCAACTGCTGAAGGATGGGAATCGTCCAAAGCGCCGTGCCGAAGTTCAACTGCAGCGGGTTCTTGCCCACGATGATGCGCCGCAGTTCTTCGACTTCCTCGCTGCGCAAGGCCGGCGGACGCCCACTCGAGCGACGGCTCGCCAGCGCCACTGCACCCTTGGCCCTGTGCCAAGCCATCCATTTGCAAACCGTCCGCGGATGCACCTCGATGCTGGCACTCACTGCCGC
>CAWINM010000008.1:0-144294 GCA_963837455.1 Thermoanaerobaculia bacterium
CACCCGTTCGGGGGGAACCGGCCTACCATCAGGGTCCTGCACCCGGCCGACAACGTCGCGCCGCGAGCTCTGATCTCGATGCGCACGGCTGTGCGTTATCGATCACCCGCGTGCCTCCTCGGCGCGTAGCCCGCTGCGGATCCCGAGGCCACGAACGCTGCCGGGCTCGTCGGCAGATCCAGGAGGAGAGCGACCCGTCGGGTCCGGTTGGACGGGCCACGCGGCGAATCGAGCCCACCGAGCCTTCCCCAGCGTCGGTCGCCGCCGTAGACCTTGCCCCCCAGCACGATGGGGCCGACAGCCATGGATACGCCGGCAACGGAGCCCCTGGCGTCGACACAGGCGTCCTCGTGGCGCTCGGCGGCGACGCGGAGCCAGGCGCCCCGCGCCCCATCGAGTTCCAGCTTGCCTAACACCGGGCGCCCCCAGCATGTGGGTCATCCTCGGCCCACACGAGGCCCCCGGCAAGGGCGGAGCCCTTCATCGCATAGCGGACCGATATCGACGATGCGGCGCCCCGAGCCGGCCGGAAGCCCTTGACCGGGGTCAGTGAGCTCGAGCCCTGCGTCGGGAGTCGCCGATCTCCATGGATCGGGGCAGTCAGCGACCACGATATCCGTCAGGAGCGAGCCGTCGTGCCGGCACGGATCGGAACAGGACTGCTGCGGCTCCCGCACGACAACGAAGAAGACGCCGTCGTCGCCGGTCGTCGCTCGAGGCGAGGGGTCGACGCTCTCCTTCGAATCGCCGCTAGCCTCGCGGCGCCCACCGGCACGACGAGGCTTGCCTTCGGAACCGTCGGCGCGACGCCCCGCAGGGGCGTCCCGTCTGAGTCACGAGGCGGCCCGACAGAGACAGAAGGGGAAGAGGGGGACCGCCGACGGCGCCCTCTCGCGCCAGCGCGAGGAGAACGAGACTCGAGCAGACCGGCAGGAAGCAACGGCGCCTGGGGACCACGGCTAACAGTGGCCTTCCGCTACGAACGGATCGGAAGTCAACGCACTCGTCTCCGAAACCGGCCGGGTTCCCTTGCAGAATTAGACGGACGCGGAGTCGGAGATTCCCCCTCTTTGGTCCCAGACAGATCGCAGACCTCCGAACGCCGAACGATGAAGGCACTCGAGTCGGGCGGCGGACCGGCTTGCCAGCGCGGACAACGACCTCCCGGCCCTCGCTAGCGACAGGGCTGGTCCCCGACCCCGGGGGTGCGGCTAGAATGCGCCGCATGCCGCACCAGCTCGCCTTGCGCCGCGCGCTCCCCGCCCTCCTCACCCTGGCCGTCGCCACCGCCGGCTGCGGCGGCGATCGCACCGCCGAGAGCCCCCAGGCTGCGGCGGCGACGCCGACCCGGCAGCCGCCAGGGCCGGCGCCAAGGCAGCGCGAAAGCGGGCGCCGGCGGGCCGCCCGAAGCACCTGCTGCAGCAGATCTACGCCCCGTACGAGAAGGGGGCCAAGGCCGCGGAGATCCTTGTCGACGACCGCCAGCAGCTCGAGCGCTGGTTCGACGACGAGATGGTCACCCTGGTGCTCGCCGACTTCGCCTGCCAGAAGCGCGACAAGAAGGTCTGCGCCATCGACGGCGACCCGTTCGTCGACGCCCAGGACTGGAAGATCGACAAGGTCGCCATGGAGCGGCAGTCCGGGGCTCGGACGACGCGGTCTTCGAGGTCACCTTCACCAACTTCGGCAAGCCGAAGACGGTCGACTACTCGCTGGTCAAGCTCGACCGCGGCTGGCGGATCCACGACATCAGCTACCCGCCCGGCGGCGCCGGCCACCCCTCGTTCAGGGCGCAGCTGGCCAAGGCGCACTGAGAGCGCCGCCCCCGCCGCCGTCGGTCGCCACCACCCTGGCCCGATGGTCGCGACCCATCCGACGGGGCCGGCTCGGGGAACGTCCGGAACGGCCCGCAGGCGGGTGAACCGTCGCGACCGCCGCTCCAGCCTCGGCTCAGCAGGTGACGGTGACGCCGTCGGTGGGCGGGGCCAGGGTTCGGTCTCCTTGGGGAATCTTCGGCGCCCGGGTCCCGACTGCAGCGCGCGGGTGCGGATCGACTTCCGTGCCCGCGCCGGCCTTGGATGAGTCCGCGGCCGGCCCGCGGCGCGACGGCGCGCGCACCTCGCCCGCGAGCCGCGCCGCGACGCGATCTGGCGTAACCTCCGCCTGCGCGCCCGCCCACCCGTGCGCCTCGCCCCGACGCCGATGACCGCCACCGCCACCCCGCCAGCCCTCGGCGTCGACCTCGTCGACGGCACCTACGAGCTCTTTCGTCACTTCTACGCGCCGCGCGGCAGCGGCGCGCCGCCACCGCAGCCGGGCGACCGCGCCGCCGTGCGCGGTGTGCTGGGCACGGTGCTGCAGATGCTCGAGGGCGGCGCCACCCACGTCGGCGTCGCCACGGACCACGTCATCGAGTCGTTCCGCAACGAGCTGTGGCAGGGATACAAGACCGGCGAGGGAGTCGACACCGCGCTCCTCGAACAGTTCCACCCGCTCGAGGAGGCGCTGGCGGCGATGGGCGTGACGGTGTGGGCGATGGTGGAGCACGAGGCCGACGACGCGCTCGCCGCCGCCGCCACCCTGGCCGCCGCCGACCCGCGCGTCGCCGTGGTGCGCATCTGGACGCCCGACAAGGACCTCGCGCAGTGCGTCGAGGGGGAACGCGTGGTGCAGGTCGAGCGGCGCAGCGGCGCGGTGCGCGACGAGGCGGCGGTGCGCGCCAAGTTCGGCGTGCCGCCGGCGTCGATCCCCGACTGGCTGGCCCTCGTCGGCGACAGCGCCGACGGCTACCCGGGCGTCCCCGGCTGGGGGGCCAAGTCGGCGGCGGCGGTGCTGGCGCACTACGGCCACCTCGAGCAGATCCCCGCCAACGCGCGCAGCTGGCCCGCCGGCATCCGCGGCACGCTGACTCTGGCGGCGTCGCTCGAGGCGCACCGCGAGGAGGCGGCGCTGTTCAAGGTGCTGGCGACGCTGCGCCGCGACGCCCCGGTGTCCCCCGACGTCGACGCCCTGGCCTGGCGGGGCCCACACCCGGAATTCGTGCGCCTGGCCGCCGAGCTGGGAGCGCCGGGGCTCGCCGAGCGGGCGGCAGCATTGGCTCGACGCTGAGGCGGCGACCGCGGCGCTCGCGCCGCGGACGGGCTCAGCCCTCGGCGGCGGCGGCGAGCGCGGCCCGCGACCGCGCCAGGGGCGGCGTGGCGACGCGCCGCCGCAGCCGCCCGCGCAACGCGTCCCAGATCATCTCCGCCGTCTCCGCGGCCCACACGGCGCCAGTGTGGCGCAGCGTCCAGCGCGCCTGGCTGCGCTGGAAGCGGTCGCCAGCGAGCAAGGTGCGGGCGAGCCGTCGCGGCTGGAGGTGGAAGAGCAGCTCCATGAGCTTGACGCCGAGCCCCAGCTGCCAGGGAGCCAGGCCCCTCTGCGCCAGCACCGGGTGGCGGTAATCCCACCGGCGCTGGTCGGCCTCGCTCACCCCCATCGCCGCCATCGCCGCCTCGCCGAACGGCGTCCAGTCGTGCGGCGTGGCGTACATGGCGTTGAGGTAGTCGCCGCCGTAACGGTTGAGCCGGGCGAGCGCGCGCCACAGCGAGCGCCAGCTCTCCTCGCGGAAGCCCACCACGTGCCCGAGAACGGAGTGGATGCCGTGCTCGCGCAGCAGGCGGCAGGCGAGCAGGTCGTGGCGCGGTGTCGAGCGCTTGTCGACCGCGGCCAGCACCTCCTCGTCGGTCGAGTCGACGCCCATCAGCACGTAGAGCAGCCCCGCCTGCCGGTAGAGCGGCAGCAGCTCGGCGTCGCGCACGATCTCGGTGGCGCGGATGGTGGCGAACATCCGCACCGGCAGACGCCGGGCGGCGAGCGCCTCGAGGAAGGCCGCCCACGGCTTCTGCAGCGTCGTCGGGTTCTCGTCGGCGAGGGTGACGAAGTGGACGCCGTGTCGGCGGTGCAGCCACTCGATCTCGGCGGCGAGGCGCTCGGGGTCGCGATGGCGCCACTTCACCCAGAAGCCGTGCTGCCCGCAGTACGTGCAGCGGTAGGGGCAGCCGCGCGAGAACTGCACGATGGCGGCACGGCCGAGACCGAAGCACCGGTAGCGGTCCCAGCTCTCGACCAGCTCCCAGCCGACCCGGAAGCGGTCGAGGTCCCGCTCGGGAGGCCGCTCGGCGGTGGCGAGCGCGTTGTCGCCGGCGCGCAGGGTGAGGCCGGCGACGCCGCCGAGGGCGGTGGCGAGCGTCACCGGGGCGCTGGCGGCGCGGCTGGCGGCGAGCGCCTCCACCAGCGCCAGCGCCGCCCCCTCCCCCTCGCCCCGCACCACCACGTCGACCACCGGAGCGGCCGCCAGCACCTGCTCGCCGTGATAGCTGGGGAAGACGCCGCCGTAGACGGTCACCGTCGCCGGCAGCGCCTCCTTGACCGCGGCCAGCGTCGCCATGCAGTCGGCGTGCGCCGGCGTCGACCCCGCGTGTCCGGTCATCACCACCTCGGCGCCCCAGCGCGCCGCCTCCTGCGCCACCCGGCGCGGCGAGAGGTGGAGGCACTCGGCGTCGAGCAGCCGCACCGCGTGCCCGGCGTCGAGCAGGGGCCCCCCCACCATCAGCAGGCCCAGCGGCACCTGGTGCCCCACCCCCAGGTTGGAGGTGAAGGTCTGGTACGGCGGGTTGACGAGCAGCACGCGCACGGCTGGCACGCCCGCTAGGGGAGCTCCACCGGGGGGAGCGCGAACCCGACCGCGACGTTGGTCAAGAATGGGGTTCCGCGCCAGAGCCTATAGGAGCCGAGCCGATGCGCCAGCCCGTTGCCGCCAACCTCTTCAGCGACCTCTCGACCTCCGCCGCCGAGGAAGTCTTCACCGCCCTGGTGGAGGCCCCCGCCGTGCGCGTCGAGCGCATCGTCTCGCCGCCTGGGCACGCGACCCCACCCGGATCCTGGTACGACCAGGAGCAGGACGAGTGGGTGGTGCTGCTGCGCGGCGGTGCGGCGCTGGAGATCGAAGGCCAGCCGCTGCCCGTCGAGCTCGCCCCCGGCGACCACGTGCTGCTGCCGGCGCACCTCCGGCACCGCGTGGCCTCGACGGCGCCCGGCGAGGTCACCGTCTGGCTGGCGGTGCACTACCGCGGAGCGACCGCCGCCCGGCGGCGCCGGCCGGCGTCCCAGAGCAGGTAGACCGGCCCTCCCGCGAGCAGGATGCCGAGGCCGATGGCGCTGTTGACCGGATAGCGGTAGGCGGTGTCGGCGACCACGAGGACGGCGACGGCGATGAAGGCGAGCGTGCTCACGGGTGGCCGGGGGCGGGGAAGAAGGCCCGCTCGCCGCGCGCCGCGTCGTGGCGGCGCAGCGCGAACAGGCAGCTGGCGGCGAGACCGAAGAAGACCCAGTCGACGGCGACGACGTAGCTCAGGATCTGCCCGTAGGTGCCGCTCCAGGCGATCGACCATCGCCACCGCACCCTGCAGTGCGATCGCGACCATCGGCACGCGCGTGCGCGGGCTGACGGTGCGCCACGGCGTGGAAGAAGTCAGCCGTCAGCCGGCCATCGCGTAGTAGACGCGCGGCGCGGTGAGCATGCTCTGGGCGAGGAAGCCGAGCGTCGAGATGGCGATGCCGGCTGCGATCAGCTCGCGCCTGCTGCCGGCCCGAGCGCGGCGCGCATGACGTCCGAGGCGGGCGTGCGGCTGGCGGCCAGCCCGGCGGGGCCGAGCGCCCGCAGGCAGGCGGCGGACGACGGCAGGTAGAGCGACGATGACGGAGCCGACACCGAAGAGCAGCGCCGCGCGGCAGGTTGCGTCGCGGGTCGCGCATCTCGCGGCGAGGAAGCAGCAGTCTGCCAGCCGCCGTAGGCGAACAGCACCGGCACCATCGCCGCGCCGAAGGCGGCGACGAGGTCGAGCGAGAGCGGGCGATCGAGCGACGGCCCTCCCGCGCCGGCGTCGCGCCGGCGCCAGCAGCGCCCCCGCCGCCGACGAGCGCGGCGATGGCGAGCATCTTGAGCACCATGAAGAGGTTCTGCGACGCTGCCCCGGCGCGCACACCGAAGCAGTTGACGACGGTGAGGGCAACGAGGGCGAGGGCGGCGAGGGCCGCCTCGGGCACGGCGACGCCGAGCTCGCGGGCGTAGCGGGCGAAGGTCACCGCCACCGCCGCCATGCCGCCGCTCTGCGTCACCAGCAGCAGCCCCCAGCCGTAGACGAAGGCGAGCAGCGGGTGGTACGCCTCGCGCAAGTAGGCGTACTGCCCGCCGACCTGCGGTCGCCGCGCCGCCAGCTCCGCCCACACCAAGGC
The DNA here is from genome assembly GCA_963837455.1 of Thermoanaerobaculia bacterium. Classification (GTDB taxonomy): domain Bacteria; phylum Acidobacteriota; class Thermoanaerobaculia; order Multivoradales; family JAIOJS01; genus DASYQD01. The sequence continues at coordinate 6,274 of CAWINM010000008.1, forward strand.
GCCGAGCAGCGCCGACCGCCCCGCCCACCGCCCAGGCGCCGAGGATGAGCCACGGCGTGTGCACCTGCCGCGCCACCACCGCCGGGTTCATGAAGATCCCGGAACCGACGATGCCGCCCATCACCACCAGGGTGGCATCGACCGGACCGAGCCGGCGCATGAGGGTGGGGCTCGCGGCGCTGTCGCTGTCACTGGCGGCGGACAAGGCGGCGATTCTAGCGTCGCCGCCGACGCGCCCGTGGCAGCGGGCTGGTGCCGGCTGCCGGTTCGGCGGAGGATAGGCTGCGGGGAAACCGCCGCCCGGCGTCCGTCTACTCAAGAAGAAGGCCTTCATCGCGAGGCCGTGCCATGGCGCCCCCTCGGCTCGACGCTCCGCTCTCCCCGCAGCCAGCCGCCGGCCCGCGCTTGCTGGGCCGCGCCACGGCTCTCCTCGCCCTGCTGGTCGGCCTCGACCTCTGGTCGTCCCATCACCTCGGTGTCGGCCTGTCGCAGCGTCCGGTCTGGCTCGGTGTCGTCATGGCCTCGTGGACAGGCGCCTTCTCGTTCCTCGAGAAGACCCTAGCGGCGCAACGAGAGAAGGCCCTGGCCCAGGAGCGCGACGACGCCCTCGACCGGGTCCGCGCCGTCCTCGGCCGTGTCCTGCTCTCCACTCCACTGCTGACAGGGCTGGGGATCGCCCTGCTGGTGGTCGTCCTCGGCTACTCCTCGGTCACCCTGGTGTCCGCCGCCGACATCGACGCCGACGCGGTGACGCTGGCGCCCGCAGACCTCGGCCATGGCGAGAGCGAGAGCGGCGCCGTGTGGCGTCTCGGCAGCGATCCGCCGCGCTTCCTGGTGCGCAGCGGTCCCTTCGGCCGGTCGTTCCGCCTCGCGGTTCCCGGCTATCTGACGACCATCGTCAGCGTGCCGGCGCTCACCGGTCTGCAGTTGGCGCCCGAGCGGGACCTGCGCCGGACCCCGACGCTGCTGCTACGCCCGCCGGTGGTGGCGCTGCTCGTCCTCGCCCAGGGCGGCGTCATCGAGGTGAGCGACGGCAGCCGGGTCCTCGTCAGCGAGGCGTGCGCCTGCCCGCACTCGCTGCTGCTGGGCGGCCGCGGCACCCTGCCGGCGGACTCGCTCGTCCGCTGGCAGATCGAGCTCATCGGCCTGCGCGCGGTCAAGGCAGACTCTCCCGTGCTGCAGCAGACCCTCGCCGCCTGGCTGCACCCGTTCCGTCTGGCGGCGGGCCAACGCTCTCTCGAGTTGCCCAGCGATCGCCCGCTCAGCGTGCGCCTGTGGGACCGGACCCGATCGCGGGAGATCGCCCACAGCGCCGAGCCCATCGTGCTCGGCGACGCCACTTTCGTCGACGTTCTGCTGGAGGCCTCGCCATGAAGAAGCCCCTCCTCGTCTCGCTGCCCATCCTCCTGCTCGCGCTGCCCGCCGGCGTGCGCGCTGACAGCCGACCGACGGTGGCCGTCGCCTTCGACCTCGCCGAGCCGATCTACCGCGCCGAGATCGGCGACGGCGAGCAGGCGCTCGAGGACGCGGTGACCGCCAAGCTGGTGTCGATGCTCAACGATGCCATCGGCTTCCTGCGCTTCCAGACCGCGCCCGGCGACTACCAGCTGCTGCTCCGACTCGGCGATCCCGCCGCCAGCACCGCGGAGTTTCACGAGGTCGGCTTCCACCTCGGCCTGCGCGGCATCGAGGGTGTGCAGGGGGAGATCTACAAGACGTTCCGCGAGGACGGCGGCTGGGGCGTGAGCACCGGCACCGCCGATGCCTTTCGCGACGAGATCGTCGCCAGGCTGGCGCTGGCCGGCTTCCGGGATCTGCTTCCCGGGCTCCTGAGCCTGATCCCGGTCGCCAAGTCCGGTGCGTTCCTGCACCAGCAGCCCCTCGGGCTCGCCTGGATCCTGCCGGTGCCGCAGAGCGAGCCCTGCATGGACAACCAGAGCGAGCTCGAGCTGTCGACGACCATCACCACCGCCATCGGTGCGCTGCCGCTCTCCTACCGTGCCAACCCGGTCGAGTACCACCCCGTCGCCACCGGTGGGTCCGACCTCGGCGACCGGCTCCTCTGCATCCCCGTCGACGGCGATGGGCGGCTCGACCTGCTCGAGCAGAGCGAGCCCGCGGCGGTGCGCATCGAACGCGTCTTCGTGCTCGACTACCGCCGCCGCCACGACGGCTGCGCGGGACCGGCGCCACCCGCGGTGGCGGTGCCGGATATCGGGGGTGCCCCATGAGCGCCGCCGCCCTTCCGCGGCGGACGCCGGTCCTCGCCGCCGCGCTCGCTCTCTACGCCGCCGTCGTCGCCGCACAGACCACCAGCGCCGACACCGCGGCCGCCGCGCAGGCGCGGGCGACGGCGGCGGGTGCCGCGGCCGCCCAGGGCGGGAGCAGCGGCTCGTCCGCTGCCCACGCCGCCGCCGCAGAGTCCGCCCAGGCCACGAAGCCGGTGAGCGCGACCGCCGCACACCAGCCGGCTGCCGCGACGGCCACCAAGCTCGCAGCGCAGCGCCTCGCCATCGACTCCGCCGTGCGGCTGCAGGCCGGCGGCGACCTGGCGGCGGCCACCCACCTGCTCGACGAGCAGCACGGCGCCTGCGCGGCGGGCACGGCGGGCGCAGGCTGCCGGCAGTTGCTCGACTACAGCCTCGGCTACGTGCTGCAGCAGAGCAGCGCCGCTGCCCTGGACCCCAAGCAGCTGCTCGGCCGTGCCGCGGCGTCCTACCAACGCGTCCTGGACGAGAACCCCAACCACGCCCCCACGCTCGAGAACCTGGCGACCATCTCCGCGCAGCTCGGCGAGCCGCAGATCGCCGCCGGCTATCTCCGCCGGGCTCTCGACGCCGAGCCATCTTCCACCAGCACGTACGCGCTCGAGCTGGGGGATCTCCTGCTGGCGAGCGGTTCGCCAACGGCGGCGCGCGGCGCCTTTCGCATGGCGGCGGACCGCGGCGACGAGGCTGCCCGCAGCCGGCTCGTGCTCACCTACACTCGCGACCCGGCTCCCGGTGCCGGCGCCGAGCTCCTCCGCCTCGGCGGCGAGTGGGAGTCGCTGACTCCCACTGCCGCCGCGGACGCCTACGACGCCACCCTCCGGCTGGCGACCAGCGCCGGCGACACCGCGCTGGCGCAAGAGGCCCTGCTGCGGCGGGTGAGCCAGGCCGCCGAGAACCGCGGGGTGTCCTGGCGCGACCTGGCCCGCCTTCCCGAGGGGAGCGGCGGTGCGGCGGGGGACGACCTGCGCGGCTGGTTGCAGCACCCGGAGCTGTCGCTGCCAAAGGGCAGCTGGTGGCGGTCGAGCGCGGAACGCGCCGAGACGCTGGCGCGGCTAGGTGTGCTGGTGGGGAAGGGACGCCTCGGCAGCGGCGACGCCGCCACGGCGGAGGCGATCTGGCGCCAGGCGCTCGAGCTCGCCCGCCCCTTCGACCGCGCCAGCGTCGACCTGCGCACCGAGCTGGCACTGCTCTACCACCGGCATCCCGAGCTCGACCGCTTCGGCGTCGAGCTGGTGAGCACCGAGGAGGCGCTCCTCGAGGAGAAGGGCGTGGCACTCGCGCACGGCGACCGCAAGACGGCGCAGCGCTACGACACGGCGCTCGGCCTCATCTACGCCGACCGTGGCCAGTGCGAGAGCGATCCGCCGTGGCGGGGTGGCCTCTACCAGCTCGGTCACGCCGTCGCCGCCGCCGAGGATCGCGCCACCATCGAGAAGGTCTACCTGCCGGTGCCGTTGGTGCGCCAGCGCCTGGCCGCGTGCCAGCGCGCCGCCGGCGCCACCCGCGAGGCGGCGGCCACCCTCCTCGCAACGGCGCGGGACTACCTCGACCTCGATGATTCCACGCAGGCCGGGCGCCAGCTCGCTGCCGCCGGCGAGCTCGCCGCCACCGCCTGGCCGCAGGGCTTGGCCAGCATCCGCAGCTTCGGCGAGGTCCTGGCGACCCGGCGGCGCGCCGCTGCGATGGCCGACGGCAAGGACGAGGTCCCCGCCGAGCAGCTCGCCGAGTTCTCGAGCAGCGCCTGGCTGGCACCCAGCTGGGACTTGCTGCAGCCAGACCTTGTCGCCCGTCAGCGGTTCAAGGCGACCGCCGACCTGGCGATCGCCGCCACGCGGTCGGCAACTGCCGCCACCGAGGCGCTGCGCCTCGCGCAGGCGGCGCTCGCCATGGTCACCGACAGCAAGACGACGCTCAGCGGCGCCGGTGATCTGCTGCGCGTCGAACGCCTGCAGGACATCGTCGGCGGCGCCGTCGGCATCGCTCCCGCGGTGCCCCGGGTGGAGCTGGCGGTCGCCGGCGACCAGCGGGGAGTCCCGCTGGCGCTGGCCAGCGCCAGCGAGGCGAAGACGGTCGTGCTCGACCCCGACGCGCGCACCGCCCTCCGCATCGTGCAGCGGCTGGGGGTCGAGCGCGTCATCGCCGCGGGTCTGCACCTGCAGATCCGCGGCGACGCCATAACCATCCGTGAAGCCGCCCCCGGCGTCGACGTGGCGGCGCTCGAGCGCGAGCTGAACCAGATCTAGCCGGCTCCCGAGAACCGCAGACTTACCAGCCGCGCGTGGGTCCACCCCAGCTCACCCGCTTCCACAGCGACCGCGGCGGCGCCAGCGGCCGGGTTGACGACGGTCTGGTAGCAGGAACGGGCCGTCGAGGCTGGCTCGAGGCCGCTGAGCACGCGACCACCCGCCCCTATTCGAGCCAGGGGCGGAACGCCTCCTCGGTCTCCGGCGCCAGCTCGGGATGGCCGTCGAGGACGCGGGCGCAGGCGTTCCAGCGCAGCAGGGCGTCGTCGTTGGCCGGCGGGCGAATGGCGGCGGCGCCCTCGTAGTGGTCCATGGCCTGGCGGAACCAGTCGTGGACGGTGTGCCCGCTGCGCGGGCCGCCGCGTTTCATCTGCGCCTTCGCCCGCCGCTCGCAGAGGATGCCGGCGTAGTAGCGCCGCTTGTACTCGTCCTGCAGCAGCGCCAGGGTGGCACGCGCCTGGTCGTAGGCCGCCGCCATGCGCTCCTCGAGCTGGTCGGAGAGCGAGAGGGTAAGGGCGACCAGCGCCTCCTGGTTGTCGGGCTCCACCGCCAGCACGTCGCGGCAGATGCTCTCGGCGTCGCTCGGCTCGTTGAGCAGCCGGTAACGATGCGCCTTCTCGAGCGCGGCGGGGACAGCTTGCGGCGACAGGCGCTTGAGCTCGAACATCGACTAGCCTCCTCTCGCGCTCGACCCCGGCGCCGCCCCTACTCGCGCCGGCCCCGGAACAGCCGCGTCAGCGGGTCGTGCACGGCGTCGACCACCCGCTCCTTGAGCGGGATGATGGCGTTGTCGGTGATGGTGATCCCCTCTGGACAGACCTTGGTGCAGCACTTGGTGATGTTGCACAGGCCGATCCCGTGCTCGCGCCAGAGGTCCTGCACGCGGTCGGCGCCGTCGAGCGGGTGCATCTCGAGTGCCGCAGCGTAGACCAACAGCCGGGGGCCGATGAAGCGCTCGTGCTGCTGGTGGTCGCGCAGCACGTGGCAGACGTCCTGGCAGAGGAAGCACTCGATGCACTTGCGGAGCTCCTGCACGCGGTCGACGTCCTGCTGCGCCATGCGCCAGGTGCCGTCGGGGGCGTCGGGCGGACGCGGCGCGAAGCGCTTGACCTTGCGCTTGGCGGCGAAGTTCCACGACACGTCGGTGACGAGGTCGCGGACGGCAGGGAAGCTGCGCATCGGCTCGACGGTGACCGGCTCGTCGAGCGGCAGATCGGAGAGACGCGTCATGCACATCAGCCGCGGCTTGCCATTGACCTCCGCCGAGCAGGAGCCGCACTTGCCGGCCTTGCAGTTCCAGCGTACGGCGAGGTCGTTGGCGCTCTCGGCCTGGATCTGGTGCACGGCGTCGAGCACCACCATCCCCTCGCTGACGTTGGTCTGGTAGTCGACGAAGGCGCCGCCGCCGCCGTCGCCGCGCCAGATGCGGAAGCTCGCGCGCGCCATCTATTTCATCTCCTCGATGACGGCGGCGAGCTCGGCGCTCATCGCCGGCAGCGGCACGCGCGACACCTCCATGCCGCCGTCGGCGCCCTGGCGTACCACCACGTTGACCTTGGCGAGCTGCGGATCCTTCTCCGGGTAGTCGTCGCGGAACTGGGCGCCGCGGCTCTCGCGCCGCTCGATGGCGGCGCGCGCGATCGCCTCCGACACGGTGAGCAGGTTGGCGAGGTCGAGCGCCGTGTGCCAGCCCGGGTTGTACTCGCGGTTGCCGATCACCCGCACCCGCTCGGCCCGCCGGCGGAGGGCGGCGATCGCCTCGAGGGCGCGCTCCATCTCCTCGCCACGGCGCACGATGCCGACGAGGTCCTGCATCATCACCTGCAGCTGGTGCTGGATGGCGTAGGGCCCGTCGGGATCGGGCTCGCCCGCCTCGGCGAAGGGCGCCAGCGCCAGGCGATGGGCCGTCTCCACCTGTGCCGCGTCCACGCTGCCGCGCGGGCGACTGCCGGCGAGCGCCGCTGCGTGCTCCCCCGCCCGCTTGCCGAACACCAGCAGGTCGGAGAGCGAGTTGCCGCCGAGGCGGTTAGCGCCGTGCAGCCCGGCGCCGCACTCGCCGGCAGCGAACAGCCCCGCCACCGTCGACATCTGGGTCTCGGGATCGACCCGCACGCCGCCCATCACGTAGTGGGTGGTGGGGCCGACCTCCATGGGCTCCTTGGTGATGTCGATCCCCGCCAGCTGCGAGAACTGGTGGTACATGCTGGGCAGCTTCTTCTTGATGTGCTCGGCGGCGTGGGGGAGGCGCTCCTTGATCCACGAGATGTCGAGGAAGACGCCGCCGTGCGGGCTGCCCCGCCCCTCGCGCACCTCGCGAACGATGCAGCGCGCCACGTGGTCGCGAGTGAGCAGCTCGGGAGGGCGGCGGGCGTCCTTGTCGCCCTGGCAGTAGCGCCACCCCTCCTCCTCGCTGTCGGCGGTCTGCGCGCGGTAGTTGGCGGGGATGTCGTCGAACAGGAAGCGCCGGCCGGTGCTGTTGCGCAGCACGCCGCCCTCGCCGCGCACGCCCTCGGTGACCAGGATGCCCCGCACGCTCGGCGGCCACACCATGCCGGTGGGGTGGAACTGCACGAACTCCATGTCGATGAGGTCGGCGCCGGCGTGGTAGGCGAGGGCGTGGCCGTCGCCGGTGTACTCCCAGCTGTTGCTGGTGATCGCGTAGGCGCGGCCGATGCCGCCGGTGGCGAGCACCACCGCGCCGGCGCTGAAGACGACGCAGCGTCCGCGCTCGCGGTCGTAGCCGAAGGCGCCCACCACCCGCTTGCCCGCGCCCGCACCCTCGATGAGCAGGGTGGTGACGGTGTGCTCCATGTGGAAGTCGATGCCCTGGTGGATGCCATGGTCCTGCAGCGTGCGAATCATCTCCAGCCCGGTGCGGTCCCCGACGTGGGCGAGCCGGGGGTAGCGGTGGCCCCCGAAGTTGCGCTGCAGGATGCGCCCGTCGGGAGTGCGGTCGAACAGCGCCCCCCACGCCTCGAGCTCGCGAACGCGCTCGGGGGCCTCCTTGGCGTGCAGCTCCGCCATGCGCGGGTGGTTGACGTACTGGCCGCCGCGCATGGTGTCGGCGAAGTGCACCTCCCAGCCGTCGCGGTCGTCGACGTTGGCGAGGGCGGCGGCGATCCCCCCCTCGGCCATCACCGTGTGGGCCTTGCCGAGCAGCGACTTCGACACCACGACGACGCGGGCGCCGGCCGCCGAGGCGGCGATGGCGGCACGCAGGCCGGCGCCGCCGGCGCCGACCACCAGCACGTCGCAGTCGTGGCGCCGGTGCTCCATCAGCGGCAGCGGACGCCGGGGCCGCGCATCACAGCAGCCTCCAGTCGGTCCACACCCCCATCGAGCAGAGGCGCACGTAGAGGTCGGCAAAGGCGACCATCAGCAGGCTCGACCAGGCCCATAGCTGGTGCCGGCGGTTGAAGCAGCCGACGCAGCGGTAGGCCTGGAAGCGCAGCGGCGCCCGTGACGGCTGGTCGAGGCGCCCGCCCACCAGGTGGCGCAGCGAGTGGCAGCCGAAGGTGTAGCCGGCGAGCAGGATGGTGTTGGCGGCGAGCACCAGGGTGCCGACGCCGATGCCGAACGACACCTTGCCGGTCGCCGGGTCGGCGAACCACAGCGCCTTCCAGACGTCGTGGGCAAGAAAGACGAGGAAGGGCAGCGCCAGGTAGAGGAAGTAGCGGTGGACGTTCTGCAGCACCAGCGGGAAGGAGGCCTCGCCGCGGTAGCGCTGGCGCGGCTCCCCCACCGCGCAGCTCGGCGGATCGGCCCAGAAGGCCTTGTAGTAGGCCCCGCGGTAGTAGTAGCAGGTGAGCCGAAAGCCGCCCGGCGCCCAGAGGATGAACAGCGCGGCCGACCAGGGGATCCAGCCCGGCCACCAGGCCGGTCGGCCGCCGAACCAGGCGGTCGACGCGTCGCCGAAGACCTCCGGCGAGTAGAAGGGGGAGAGGTAGGGACCGAAGCGGTAGTGCGCCCCCTGGAATGCCGCCCAGGTGGCGTAGACGACGAAGGCGGCGAAGACGACGAAGGTGACGGCGGGCTGCACCCACCAGGCGTCGCGCCGCGCCGTCTCGAAGGCCCGCCGTCGCAGGACTCCCACCTCAGCCATGTTGCGTCCTCGTAGGCCGAACCATCCGCTGCCGGCGCGAGGCCCCACGCTGGCCGGACGGATCGAGGTCGCCGGTATTCGAGCCCAACCGGCGCGGGGTGTCAATCGCCACCGCCGGACGCGGCGCCGTAACGTTCAGCTGCCGCCGAGCACGCGGTTCTTGCCGGCGCGCTTGGCGTGGTAGAGGCGCTCGTCGGCCACCTGGATCAGCGGCTCGAGCTCCTTGCCGTCCTCGGGGTAGTGCGAGATCCCCATCGAGATGGTGAGCCGCATCTGGTGCTCCTGGTGGACGAAGAGAGTCTCCGCCAGCAGGTGGCGCAGCCGCTCGGCGGCGGTCAGCGCCTCGGCCGCCTCGGTCTCCGGCAGGTAGGCGACGAACTCCTCGCCGCCGTAGCGCGCTCCGACGTCGAACTGGCGGAGGCGGCTGCGGATCAGGGCTCCCACCTCGCGCAGCACCGCCGACCCCGCCAGGTGACCGTTGCGGTCGTTGAGCTGCTTGAAGTCGTCGAGGTCCATCATCACCACCGCACAGCCCTTGGCCGAGGTGGCGTAGCGCTCGAGCTCCCAGGCGAGAGCGGTGCGGAACGACTCGTAGGTGAGCAGCCCGGTGAGGTCGTCGTACTGGATGCGGTTGCGGATCTCGGTGTGGAACGCGGTGTCGATGGCGTCGTGGAGCTCAAACTTGAGCAGCGTGCCGCCGACCAGGATCTTGTCGCCGTCGACCAGCATGTGGGTGGCCGCCCGCTTGCCGTTGACGAACACGTGGTTGGTGCTCTCGAGGTCGACCAGGCGAAAGATGGTCTCACCGCCGAGGCGCGCCCCCTCGATGGCGGCGTGGGCGCGCGAGATCTGCTTGTCGGGGAGGACGATGTCCGCCACTTCGCCGCGACCGAGCACCACCCGGTTGCGGCGCAAGGGGAAGTGGCGGCCGATCTCGGCACCGCGGAGCACCACCAACGTCCCCACCCGCTTGGAAGGGGAGTCGAGGGCGCGCTCGGTGGAGATGACGGTGGCGTCGTGGTCGGGCACGGCCACCGCACCTTCCCCGTCCTCCGGCTCGTCGTCGGGCCGCTCGGCCATCGGCGCCAGCCTACCAACGCCGGGGTCGCGCCGGTATGACCGCGGGCGGGATACCTCAACCGCACCGCGGGGCACGGGCCCTACTTCGGCTCGTCGAGCCGCCTCGCCTCGCGCATCGCCAACGCCACGAAGGTCCCCACACCCGCCTCGACGAGGGCGAAGACCCGCCAGGCGCCCCCGAGCCACACCAGGTAGACGTGCAGCGCCAGGGCGAGGGGAACGATCACCGTCAGCAGGGCGAGGCGCCGCCGCGGAATGGTGACCATCGGCAGTAGCGCGAGGACGGCGAACGGCGCCGGCGGTCGGAACACGTCGGCAGTCTAGGCGATGGCGCCGCGGCCTGAAGCAACGACCATCACTGGCCACCATGGAGATGAGCCCAGCGGCGGGTAGACGGACGCCGGCCCCGGTTGTGGCCTCGTTTGTGGCCTCGTTCAGGGCAACGCCGCGACGGCGATCGCCGGCAGCTTGGCTCGCCGCAGCTCCCGGTTGGCTTCTTCGAGCTGCTGCTTCTTGAGCGCCTCCCACCCGGCCACCGCCCCGTGCGCCATCGGGGTGAGGCGCTCCAGGCCGGTGTGGACGTCGGCGCTCGGCGCCGCGTCGGCGCCCTCGATGGCGCCGTAGAGCGCGTCGAGGCCCCCCCTCACGAAGCGCAGGCTGTCGAGGCGTCGCGGCGGAAACGACCAGGCGTTGGCCGGGTTGGCGAGGAGCGGCACTCCTGCGAGCGCCGCGACCTGCTCGCGCAGTGCCGCGAGCTTCGGGCGCAGCGCCGGTGGCGCCTTGGCAACGCGGTCGGCGAGCGCCGCCAGCACGCTGTCGGCCTCCCTCGCCGCCAACGCCAGCGGTACGCGGAGCGCGTCCACCCTCTGGGCCATGGCCAGCTGCTCGGCGTACGCCGCCGCGGGGATGCCCACCCGGGGGTCGGGTGTCACCTCGAGAGGCTGCTCGAGGCGCCGGCCGCCGGCGCTGAGGACGAGACGGTAGGTGCCCGGCGCCGCCCACGGGCCGTCCGCCCAGGGGTTGGGAGATGGCCCCGGACCGCTGCCGAGCTGCGGCGGTGCCGCCCAGCGCAGAGGCCAGAAGAAGCGGTGCATGCCGGCTGCGGCGGAGAGCCCCACCGGCGGCTCGAACCACTGCGGCGCCATGTGCAGCCTGGCGGGGTCGCCCGCCGGCACCTTGTCGGCGCTGCTGTAGCGCCGCACCAGGGTCCCGCCGCCGTCGTAGACCTCGAGCGTCACCGGCGCCGTGGCGTCGGCGCCCAGGCGGTAGTCGATCACCGCGCCGAGCGGTGGGTTCTCCGCGCGTGGCTCGTCCTTGGGCAGCGGCGTGCCGGTGAAGGCGGCGACCCGCGCGCGCACCGCCACCGCCGGCCGGAAGAGCAAGGCGTCGGCCGCCACCGCCGCGGCGTCGAGCTGGCGCAGCGGCGTGACGTCGTCGAGCACCCAGAAGCCCCGCCCGTGCGTGGCGATCACCACGTCGTTGCGGTGCGCCTCGAGGTCGCGCACCGAGGTCACCGGCAGGCCGAGCTGCAGCGGCTGCCAGGCCTCGCCATCGTCGAAAGAGACGAAGACGCCCTTCTCGGTGCCGGCGTAGAGCAGGCCGCGGCGACCCGGGTCGGCGCGCACGACATTCACGAAGCTGCCGTCTGGGATGCCGGTGACGACGAGCTCCCAGTGGGCGCCGCCGTCGCGGGTGCGGTAGAGGTAGGGGCGGACGTCGTCGAGACGGTGGCGGTCCACGGCCGCGTAGGCGGCTTCGGCGTCGAATGGAGACGGCTCGAGGCAGGCCACCTTCGACCAGGGGCTCGAGCCGTCGCCGGCGTGACGTCCTGCCAGTGCGCCCCCTCGTCGCGGCTGCGCCACACCTTGCCGTCGTCGGTGCCAGCCCACAGGTCGTGGTCGGCGAGTCGCGACGGGGCGATGCTGTAGACGACGCCGCGCCGCGGCCCGAGACCCAGCTCGTCGCCCGCCGTCGCCGGATCGAGCGTCGCCGGCACTCCCGGGTCCTCGCGGCGTGAGGTCGGGGCTGATCGGCGTCCAGTGCTCGCCGCCGTCCTCGGTGCGGAAGATGCGCTGGTTGCCGAAGTAGAGCACCCGCGGGTCGCGTCGCGAGAACGATGAGCGGCAGCGTCCAGGTGGCGCGATAGTGATCGTCGGGATAGGCGAGCGACGGGGTCGACCGGCGTGCGTCTGACCGGTGCGCAGGTCGAGCTTGTCGACGCGCCCGCCGTAGATCACTTGCGGGTCGTCGGGGATCGGGCGCGATCATCGTCGCTCTCGCCGCCGGCGGTGATCTCGCCGAAGTGCCGCATGCGTGATGCCGTCGCGCTCGCCGGTGCGGCTGGGCAACGCCACCGCGCCCGAGTCCTGCTGCGCGCCGTAGACCCAGTAGGGGAAGCGGTCGTCGGTGCTGACGTGGTAGAACTGCGCCGGTCGGCTGGTTGTGCCAGGAGCTCCAGCTCCTGCCGCCGTTGACCGAGACGATCGTCCCCTGGTCGCTGCCGAGGATCCGCCGCTCGGGGTGGTCGGGGTCGATCCACAGGGCGTGGAAGTCGTCGCCGGTGGCGTCGCCCTCCACCGGCACGAAGGTCTTGCCGCCGTCGCTCGAGCGGTAGAGGTTGGTGTTGGCCACCCAGACCACGTCGGCGTCGCGCGGCTCGGCGGTGATGCCCCCGAAGTACCAGCCGCGCTGCCAGATGCGCGCGTCGTCGCTGGTCAGACGAAAGTGCGTCGCCGGCGTCGTCGGAGCGATAGAGGCCGCCGCCGACGTCGGCGTCGACGAGGGCGTAGACCCGCTGCGGCGCCGCCGCCGAGATGGCGATGCCGATGCGTCCCGGGTGCGCCGGCAGGCCGTTGCCGGTGAGCGCGATCCAGTGGTCGCCGCCATCGCTCGACTTCCACAGCCCGCTGCCCGGGCCGTTCGACGGCGGGTAGACGTTCCAAGGTGGCCGCCGCGTCTGCCAGAGCGCGGCGTAGAGCACGCGGGGGTTGCCCGGCTCGAAAGCGAGGTCGATGGCACCGGTGTCGGCGTCCGGACCGAGCACCTTCTGCCAGATGCGCACCACCGTCGCGGGAGCGGAAGACGCCGCGCTCGGCATTCGGGCCGTAGGGGTGGCCGAGCGCGGCGACGTAGACGCGGTCGGGGTCGCCGGGATCGACGAGGATGCGTGCGATCTGCTGACTGTCGTCGAGCCCGACGTGGGCCCAGGAATGGCCGCCGTCCGACGACTTGTACAAGCCGTTGCCCTGCGCGATGTCCGAGCGCATGTCGGCTTCGCCGCTGCCGACGTAGAGCACCTGCGGGTCGCGAGGGGGCGACGGCGATGGCGCCGATCGAGCCGATCGGCTGGCCGTCGAAGATCGGGTGCCAGGTGCGGCCGGCGTCGAGCGTCTCCCAAACGCCGCCGTTGACGCTGCCGAAGTAGAAGTGGTTGGCCTCTCCCGGCACCCCGGTGACGGCGAGCACGCGACCGCCGCGGAAGGGGCCGAGCAGACGCCAGTGGAGACTCGCGAAGAGGGCGGGATCGACCGGCGCGGCGCCGGCGCTGAGCGCCGGGAGCAGGGCTGCGGCGAGGGCGGCGACGAGGGGGAGACGGGAGAGCCAGGGTGGGAGCGTCATCCCCCGAGGTTATCGAATCGCGCGCCCGATTCGCTCAGCCGGCGAGCAGCTCCCGCTGATACAGCGCCGCCGCGGCCAGGCAACCATAGGCGAGCAGGTAGAGCGCATCGATGGCCGCCCCGAGGTCGGTCCGTCCCAGGCTCGAGAAGAACCCGAAGAGGATGTCCGCGACGGTCGTGAAGAGGATGCCGGCGACCAGGGCGGTCGCCACCAGGCCCACGCTGCCGCCGCGGAAGCGCAGCCCGATCCAGAGCAGCAGCAGCGCCGGGACCAGCGTCAGGAAGTCGAGAGCCGGATAAGCGAGGTTCAGCGCCTTCTCGAGCGGCGGCGCCGGGGCGGCGAGCAGCGGGTGCAGCAAGGGCACCACCAGCGCCCCACCGAGCGCGACGCCGACGACCCCGACCGCCCACAGCCGCCCCGCCGGTCCCAGCGGGAATCCGCTCGCGGCGTAGGCGCGCACGAAGGCGATGAGCGCGACCACGAGGAGCACCGTTCCGCCAAGGAAGAACAGGTCAGCGACGGACGGGAACACCGTGCCGGCGGCGGTGGCGAGGAAGTAGGTGAGGACGGCCTGGCCGAGGAAGAGCCCGCCGAGGCCGCACGCGAACAGCCGCCAGGCCGTGCCGGACGGGTTGCGCGCTCCGAAGCGCCCGCCGGCGGACCAGGCGATCAGCCCTCCCAGGCCGAGGAAGACGAGCTTCGGCACGGCGCCGATCCAGCCGATGGCGCGCGCACCGAGCAGCTGGCTATAGAGCGCCGAGTCCGGTACCGCCGCCTGCCCGGCGAAGAAAGCAACTGCGAGGACCACGGCGCCCCACAACAGCGGCAGAGCGGGCGTGCGGCGGCTCATGGAATCACCTCGAGGCCATCGATCGCCTCGCGGATGGCGCCGACGACGCTCTGCGTTCGCGCCTCGCCCACCAAGATCACCAGACCGAGGGTGAGCTTGCCGAGCAGCTGCCCGACCTGCTCCTCGTCGAGGTCGGCGCCGTCGATGCCGAGGCGCTTTGCCTGGGCTGCGGCGGCAGTGCTCGCCATGCCGGCGCCCACGTAGGGCCGCAGCGCCGCCTCGATGGCAGCGAACACCTCGGCCTTCCTCCAGCGAGCGTGGGCCACGTGAGATCCCCCCCTCCGGCACCCCGAATCACCGCTGGTCGTCGATCGATGCCCAACTATAGGGGAAGTCGAGAGCGCTGCGGCCCGCCGCGGTGGGTGTCGAGGAAGCCGCGGAGCGAGAACGCGCCCGAGGTGTGGCCGGTGGCGCGCACGGCTCGGGCGGCGATCTCGACTGCCAACCCGTCGCCGCTGGCGAACGCCCGCAGCAACGTCCGCCAGACCGGGCTCGGCTCGCCGCGCGCCGCCGCGGCGAGCCAGTCCGCGGAAACGGCGGTCGTCCGCCCATGACCGACGCGGCCCAGCGCGGCCACGATCCGATCCCGCGGTGGCGATGGCCGCCCGCCCGTCAGCGCGTGGAGCACACCCACCAGGTAATCGTCGCCCGCCGGCGTCGAGCCCTCGCCGAGACCCACGAGCGAGCCCGCCGCGGCCACCACCCGCTCCGCATCGGCGGCGCCCAGCGCCTCCTGCAGCGCCGCGCCGCGCCGCAACACCTCACCCCGCCAAGGATCGCTCCCCGGCATCTCCCCCACTGCGGCGGCGGCGACCTCGAGAAGCGCCGGCGGCACAGTGCCGAGGCCCGAACGGTCGGTCGTCAGCCGCCCCCCTGCGCCGCGACCACCAGCTCCCACAGCCGGCTCGGGCGCAGCGGGATCTCGAGGATCTCGAGCCCGGGCACCTGCAGCGCGTCCTCGAGCGCCTGCGCGAAGAGCGCCGCGGTGGGGATGGCTCCCGCCTCCCCCGCGCCCTTGGTGCCCAGCGCGTTGAGCGGTGACGGCGTCTCGACGTGCCCGACCTCGATGCGCGGCACGTCGAGGGCGGTGGGGAGCAGGAAGTCCATGAACGAGGCGTTGACCAGCTGGCCGTTCTCGTCGCAGACCAGCTGCTCGAAGAAGGCGTTGCCGAGCCCCTGGGCGACGCCGCCGTGCACCTGGCCGTCGACCAGCAGTGGGTTGATCACCCGGCCGCAGTCGTGGACGACCACGTACTTGTGGATCGGTGACGGCGAAGGTGTCGCGGTCGACCTCGAGGATCAGCGCGTGGGCGCCGGCGGCGGTGGCGCCGCGCTCGCGGCCCGAAGTAGCGGTCGGCTCGAGCCCGGGCTCGGCGCCCGGCTCGACGGCACCGCGCATCGGGTTGGCGAGGCGGGCGAGCTCGCCGAGGCGGACGGCGCGTGCCGGGTCGGCCTTGACGCGCGCCACCCGCCGCGCCGAGCTCGAGCTCCCCCTCGCCGACGCCGAAGTGCCTCGGCGGCCTGCGCCAGCACCTTGCCGCGCACGTCCTTGGCGGCGTTGTTGACGGCGTTGCCGGCGACCACCGCGCCCCGGCTGGCGAAGGTGCCGGTGCCCCAGTGGAACTGGTCGGTGTCGCCGGTGACCACCTCGACGTCGGTCGGTGGCGACGCCGAGCTGCTGGGCGGCGATCTGCGCCAGCACCGTGAAGTGCCCCTGCCCCTGGGTGCCGACGCCGGTCACCACGGTCACCTTGCCCGAGGTCTGCACCTGCACCCGCGCCCCCTCGAAGGGGCCGATGCCGGTGCCCTCGACGTAGGCACACGAGGCCGGCGCCGATGGCGCGCCCCGCGGCGCGCAGCCGCGGCTGCTCCTCGCCGGTGAGCCGCCGCCAGTCCATGCGCCGCTCGCGCCTCGTCGAGCAGCGCCGCATAGTTGCCGCTGTCGTAGTAGAGCGGCGCGAAGTCCTGGTAGATGATCTCGTTGTCGACCGGGAACTCCTCGGGGCGCAGGAAGTTGCGACGGCGGATCTCGAGCACGTCGATCCCCAGCTCGCGAGCCGCCAGGTCGAGCAGCCGCTCGACGACGAAGACGCCGTGCTGACGCCCGGCGCCGCGGTAGGGGGTGACGATCGGCAGGTTGGTGAACACCGCCCGTAACTCGCTGTCGTAGGCCGGCACCTTATAGGGCCCCAGCAGCGTGCACTGGCTGTTGAGCGGCACCGTCAGGCCGTAGGGATCGTAGGCGCCGGTGTCGTGGAGGAAGCGGTCCTTGATGCCGAGGATGCGGCCGTCGCGGTCGAGCGCCATCTCGGCCTCGTGCACCTGGCCGCGCTCCTGGGTGGTGGCGAAGAAGTTCTCGGCGCGGTCCTCGGCCCACTTGACCGGCCGCTCGAGGCGCATCGCCAGCCCAGGGGACGAGCACCTCCTCGGGGTAGAACATCATGATCTTGGGGCCGAAGCCGCCGCCGAGGAACGGCGCCACCAGCCGCACCTGGTGCTCGGAGAGGCCGAGCATGGCGGCGAGGCCGTTGCGGATGGGGATCGGCGCCTGAGTGGTGTCCCACACCGTAAGGCGGTCGGCGCGAGCGTCCCACTCCGCCACCACGCCGCGGTTCTCGATCGCCGCCGCGGCGCCGCGGTCGTAGTCGAAGCGGCGGGCGATCACCAGGTCGGCAGCAGCCCGCGCGGCGGCGTAGTCCCCCTTCTTCTGCGGCACGAAGGCGGCGAGGTTGCTCCCGAGGTCGTCGTGCACGAGCGCTGCGCCGGGGGCGAGCGCCGCCTCCACTGTCACCGCCGCGGGCAGCGGGTCCCAGTCGACGACGATGCGCTCGGCGGCGTCCTCGGCGAGGTAGCGCGAGGCGGCCACCACCACCGCCACCGGCTCGCCGAGGTGGCGCACCTTGCCCCTTGGCGAGCGGCACCTGGCAGCGCTGGTGGAAGACCATCCCCGCGACCGGCGGCGGCGGCACCAGCAGCGGCCCCGGCTGCCAGTAGTCGCCCAGGTCCTCGGCGGTGAGCGCGGCGAAGACGCCGTCCATGGCCCGTGCCGCGCCGGTGTCGACACCGCGGATGCGGGCGTGGGCGTAGGGGCTGCGCAGGAAGGCGACGTGCAGCATCCCGGGGAGGTTCAGGTCGTCGACGAAGAGGGCGCGACCGGTGAGCAGTCGCGGATCCTCGTTGCGGCGGGTGCGGACGCCAAGGACGGAATCGGAGGCCTCGGTCATGAGCGGCATGATAGCGAAGGCTCGAGGCCCCGGGGAGCGGGCGGCGGCCAGGTGCCGAGCCGAGCCCGCTGAGAGGTGCAGCGCAGGCTCGAGCCAGCACCACCCCGGCTGCTGCCGGAGGTGGAGCGCTCGCTGACCTGCCCGCCGCAGCCGGCGTCTTGCGCGGGCCTCGGGCTGCCAGCCGGCGAACGGCGCAGCGTCAGCGCTCGAAGGCGCTCGCCAGCCGGCTGAACTGGATGTTGGTGGCGATCTCCTTGGCGTGCGCCTCGGAGCTCAGCCTGGCGAGCAGCGCGAAGGCCGCCTGGTAACTCACCGGACCGCCGTTGGAGGTGACCACTCTATCGTCGACCACCACATTGCGGTTGAGTTGCACCTTGATCTTGGGGTAGGCGGCGGCGAGCCCCTTCTCGCCGCCGGCCCAGGTGGTGGCATTCTTGCCGTCGAGCACGCCGGCCGCACCGAGCAGGAAGGCTCCCGAGCAGTTGCTCGCCATCCATGACGCCGAGCGGTTCTGGCGGGCGATGAACTGGACGAGGTCCTGGTTCGCGAGCAGCGGATCCATCTTGTAGGAGCTGGGGACGATCAGCACCTCGAGCTCGACGGGGTCGTAGATGGTCTGGTCGGCTACGATCTGCAGCCCTTCCTCCGAGCGCACCTCCTTGGCCTTCGTCGCCGAGATGACCACCACCTGGTAGGCGGAGAACCAGGGCTGCTTGGTTGCCGCCCCGAAGACCTCGACGGGAGCCGTGACGTCGCTGGTGAGGACGCCGTCGAAGACCAGCACGCCGATCTTCTTGGAGGCGGCGGCGGCGTCGACGAGCGACACCAAGCCGCACAGGGCGAGCAGCGTCAGTCGCACGATCTTGTTCATGGGGTTCAGTATAGGAGCGCGGCGCCATCGCTGCGGCCCCCATACGGCCCGCCACACCCGCGACCGGGCCCGCCCTGGCGTCAGCGCTCTTCCACGAACGCCACGAAGCGGCAGAACGCCGCCTCACCGCCCTTGAAGCGGAACGGGAAGCAGCCCACCCACACCCGCTGGTCGAGCACCTCGTCGACCTGGCCGCCGATGTTCTCGGCGTGGAAGACGCCGCGCGGGAAGAGCTTGACGTGCATGCACTGGTAGTCCTCGGGCCAGGGGAAGGCCTCGTCGATCGAGATGCCGATGACCTTCTCCACCGCCGGCACGAGGTCGGGGCGGGCGCGCCGCACGTTGGTGTTGAACGGGTGATCGGCGGCGATGCAGTCGTAGGCGAGCCAGCGGATGCCGCGGTCGAGCACCCACTCGACGAACTCGCTGCGCGGGCCGGGGTGGCGCAGGAAGGCGCGCGGGAGGTCGGCCTTCTCCTGCTGCCGCACCTTGTACCAGTCCTCGTTGTAGTAGTGGTGGTAGCCGGTGTGGACAACGAGGATGTCGCCGCGCTCGATCTTGATGCCGGTCCTGCGCTCCCACTCCTCGAAGTGGGAGCCGCCGTAGATCTGGTAGTCGCCGACGCCCAGCTTGGAGAGGTCGACGATGCAAGCCGGACCTACCAGCGTCTCGAGCGGGATGCCGGCGATGTCCGGCCCCGGGTCGTAGAAGTGGATCGGCGAGTCGAGGTGGGTGGCGATGTGGTTGGTCGACGAGATGAGCTGCGCGTTGACCCCCTCGAACGCCAGCCGCTTCACCCACTTGACGGTCGGGCCCTCGTAGAAGGCGAAGGCCGGCGAGTCGACGGAGAAGTTCTGCGACAGGTCGAGGACGCGGACGCGCGAGAAGTCGTAGGGGACGTAGACCAAGAGCTGTCCTCCCGAAGCCGAGGTTGGGGGACAACTCTACGTCAAGCCCGGCGGCATCACCGCCGGCCGCCCTCAGCGACCGCCGCTTGCCGCCGCCACCGCGAAGCGGGTGGTGCTGGTCCTCGCCTGACCGGCGCCGTCGGTCATCGTCGTCCGCAACACGTACTCGCCCGGCGCCAGCAGCGGCGGCTGGAAGGTCGCCTTGATCCGCAGCGCGCCCGCACCTCCACCCTCGTGGCTGCCCAGGGTGAGGTCGCCGCCCGGCACCTCCTTGCCCTCCGCCGAGACCACCCGCGCCTCGGCCTTGATCGCGCCGGTGCCGAGGTTGTAGCCCTGCAGCACCAGCGCGGCGGGCTGCCCGGGAGTGAGCACCGGCAGCGAGGAGGGGATGTAGGGCTGGCCGCCGACCATGAACGGGTAGGGCACCGCCGCCTGCCCCGCCGGCTGGTTCTCGCGCACCATCATCCAGCGACCGGGAGTCTCGGGGAAGAACGCCGGCAGCAGCGTCGACCCGCTGCCGAAGGCCGGCACCTCGAGCGCGGTGACGCGCAGGCCGAAGGCGCCGCTGGCGCCATTGCGCACCAGCGTGCGCAGCGAGTAGCTGCCCGGCGGCAGGTCGAGGTGACCGAAGAACTTGAGCCCGGCCTCGCGGAGCTTCGGCTCGGACCTCGCGAGGTCGAGCCCCATGCTCTGGCTGAGGAAGCCCTGCACCGAGCCGTGCTCGTCGATGGCGTAGACGTAGACCTCCACGGGCAGCGGTCCCGCCGACTTGCCGGCCAGCAGGCTCGCCCCCGTGACCTCGATCAGCACCGGCACGTAGGCTCGCTCGCCACTGGCCGCGAACGGCGCCGCCAGCACCGCGGTGGCGATGCCACCGCCCTCCTCCCCCATCACCGCGTTGGCGGTCTCGAGGAGGCGCTGCAGCGGCGGCTGCTCCTGGTAGGGGCGCGGCGCGTAGTAGCCCGGGCGGTGCACCACCCGCGCCCCGCGGGGCGCGTTCTTGAGCTCGACGCGCAGCTTGTGGAAGGAGCCGTCGAGGGCGAGGTCCTTGGGCTGGAAGGAGAGCACGTAGGTGACGCCGGTGCGGTGGAGCATCTGCTGCATCGCCGCCGCCAGGTCGTTGTAGTTCTCGTACAGCTCGCCGCCGGTGCTCTTGGCCATGGTGAGCAGGCTCTCGCGGCCGTTGGCGGTCTGGCGCCCTTCGTTGGCGAGCGCACGCAGGCCGCCGACGTCCACCGCCTCGATCTGGCAGTCGGCGCGACGGAACTCCTCGAGCATCTTCTCGAGCGCGTTCTGGGTGCGGGTGTCGCCGAAGGAGGTGTCGGAGCCGGTGCCGCCGTCGCTGCCCGAGATCTGGTCGGGGCTGGCGACGGCGTCGAGCAGGTTGGTCATGTCGTTGTGCCCCGCCTCGGCGGGCCCGCTACCGCTGACCAGCGAGCTGTCGAAGCCCTGGGAGAGCAGGACGACGTACTTGCGGCCGTCGATGCTGCTGATGGCGCGGGCGAGGTCGGCGAACGAGGCCGTCATGTTGCGCACGATCAGCTGGTCGACCGACTTCTCGGCGCGGGAGCTGAGGGCGGTGACCGACTTGAGGGCGTCGGCGACCTCGGCCTCGCGCTCCTCGCGCGCCGCCGCCGCCGCGCTCGCGCCGCCGCTCCGCGACGGCACCGCCTGCCCGGGGTCGGTCATCACCAGGCGCAAGGGGTCGGAGGCGCGGGTGAACAGCTGCGACATCCCCAAGGTCTCGATGGCGGCCGCCGCCTGGGCGCGATCGGGTGTGAAGCCCAGCGCCAACTGCGGTCCACTGCTGGCGCTGTAGGTGGCCACCGCCACCAGGTCGGTGGGATGCAAGTCGTCGAGCACCTTCCTGGCGGCCTCGCGACCTCGCAGCAGGGCGTTGGGGTCGGAGAAGGTGAGGTCGAAGAGGAGCAGGAAGTGGCGGCGCGCCGAGACCGGCAGGGTCGGTGCTGCGGCCGCGGCTGCGGGCGCCGTGGAGAGGTCGAGCACCTCGAAGCCGTCGACCACCACCTTGCGGCGACCGTCGAAGAGCTCGAAGTCGTCCCGGGTCAGCCCGCGCACGGGCTCCCCCTCCTTGATCACCTGCACCGGGACCTCGACGGCGACGACGTCGGCGGAGCCGGCGAAGGTCGGGTCAGCGGCGTTGGCAGGGAGGACCGCGAGCGAAACCGCGGCGACGGCGATCGTCCACGTCGAGTACGTCATGAGCTCACCCTCCCACTCGGTCGTTCCTCTCACACCGGCCCGGTGGCCGCCATGCGCGCGGGCACCGCCCCACCCTGCCCCGTCCCCGCGCCCCTCGTAGCTTACGCCGCGCGCCGGCTCGTCCTGCCTGGCGTCGACTCCGGCCTCACTCCAGCCACTCCTTGATCGAGTAGCTGTCGCGCCGGCGGAAGTTCTTGTAGGTGATCATCTCGCCGATCAGGCCGGTGGTGAGCACCTGGAAGCCGAGCAGCATGAGGAGGATCCCCAGCAGCAGCAGCGGCCGGTTGGAGAGCGCCTCGCCGTGGAAGAGCCAGCCCCAGGCGAGCCAGGCGTCGATGGCGAAGCCGGCGGCCAGGAAGAGCAGGCCGAAGCCGCCGAAGAGGTGCAGGGGCCGGCGCGTGTACTTGGTGATGAAGAGCACGGTGATGAGGTCGAGCAGGCCCTTGTAGAAGCGGTCCCAGCCGTACTTGCTGCTGCCGTGGCGGCGCGGATGATGGTTGACCTCGACCTCGCCGACGGCGAAGCCGCGACGGCTGGCGAGCACCGGGATGTAGCGGTGCAGCTCGCCGTAGACGGCGATCTCCCCGAGCACCTCGCGGCGGTAGAGCTTGAAGCCGCTGTTGAAATCGTGGAGGTCGACCTGGGCCAGACGGCGGGTCACCCAGTTGAACAGGCGCGATGGCAGGCGCTTGCTCGCCGGGTCGCGGCGCTGCCGCTTCCACCCCGAGACGAGGTCGAGGTCCCCGGCCTCGAGGGCCGCCAGCAGGCGCGGGATCTCCTCGGGGTCGTCCTGCAGGTCGCCGTCCATGGTCAGCACCAGGCGGCCGTTGCAGTGGTCGAAGCCTGCCGAGAGCGCCGCCGCCTTGCCGAAGTTGCGGCGCAGGCGCACCAGCTTGACGCGGCCGTCGCGCTCGTGCGCCTCGCGCACTCGCGCCGGGGTGGCGTCGCGCGAGCCGTCGTCGACGAAGACGAGCTCGAAGCTGCGGCCGAGGCGATCGAGCAGCGCCGCCACCCGCGCCGCGAGCTCGAGCACGCTGTCGGCCTCGTCGAGCACCGGCACCAGCACCGAGAGATCGACCGGCACCACCGCGACCGGCATCACCGAGGGGTCGAGAGCGGCGGACGGGGCCGGCATGCTGGCGGCCATTCTACCCGCCACCTCCAAACGCCGGCTGGGGGGACCGTCGGCACCCTCGATCGGGCGTAGGCAGCACGTAGAATGACCGCCGCCGATGCAGCGGATAGCCTGGCTCGTCCTCGCCCTGCTCCTCGCCGCGCTGCTGGCCGGCGCCGCCACCTTCGACCGCCACCGCTGGCCCAGCCTGGTGGGCGACGAGGCCACCTACCTGATGGCGGCGGCAGAGCCTCGCCTGGGACTACGACCTGCGCTACACGCGGGGCGACTACGACCGCTTCGTCGCCCAGTGGGAGGTGCAGCCCGACGGGCTCATCCTGCAGAGCCGCCGACGGCGGCCACACCCTCGTCTACGGCAAGCCCGCGGCGTATCCCCTGCTGCTCGCCCCCTTTCTCCGCCTCTCCTCCCATCGCGGCCCCTGGCTCGCCAATGCCCTGCTGCTGGCCGTCGCCGCGCTGGCAGCGGCGGCAGCGCTGGCGCGGCGGCTGGGGCCCGCGGCGCCGCTCTGGGTGGCGGCGTTCCTGTTCGCCTCCGTGACCTTCGCCTACGTGTTCTGGGCCCACGCCGACCTCTTTCTCGCCTGTCTGACGGCGCTGGCGCTGGCGCTGGCGTACGGCCGCAGCGGGCCCGTCGAGGCGGGGCGCCGGCTGCCGGCGGCGCCTCCCGCGGCCTGGCGGCTGGTGGCCGCCGGGGCGCTCCTTGCGGTCGTCGTCCTGGCGCGGCCGCTCTATGCGCCGCTGCTGCTGCCCGCCGTGCTCGCGGCGCCCCGCGGCTCGCGGCGTCGCGCCGCCACCGCCCTCGGCGCCGCCTTCGTGACGGTGACGCTCGTCGCCACGCTCGCCAACCTCGCCGCGCGCGGCAGCTGGACGAGTTACGGCGGCGAGCGTCGCAGCTACTACTCCTACACCGGCTTCCCGCTGGTCGACGCTACTGCCGGCGACTGGCGGGAGCAGGTCGCCGAGCACGGCACTCACGGCTGGCTCAAGCTCGAGACCCTCGAGATGGGGTTCGACGCCCGCCAGACGGCGTGGAACGTCGTCTACTACCTGGTGGGTCGGCACGTCGGCGTCCTCCCCTACTTCCTGCCGTTGCTGCTCGGGCTGGTCGCCTGGCGGCGCGGCGAGGGCCGCTGGGCCTTGCCGCTCGCGGCCGTGTGCGCTGCCGCGCTGCTCTTCTGGGTGCGTCCCTTCAACTTCTACGGCGGCGGCGGGACGATCGCCAACCGCTACTTCCTCCCCGCCTACCCCGCCCTCTGGTTCCTCGCCGGCCGGCCCTTACGCGGCGGGCGCGCCTGGTTGCCGCCGCTGGCGGTCGCGGCGCTGGCGGCGCCGTTCCTGTGGCCGCTGTGGACGGCGCCACGGGCCTTCCCGATCGCGGCCGACGGCGGCTACCGCTAGGCGGGCGCGGCAGCGCGTCGTTGGCTCCCCTACGAGACCACGCTCTCCCACCTCAAGCCCGCCGGCCAGGAGGACCTGCAACTCAACGGCCTCTGGGTCAAGCTGCTCACGCCGGGGCTGCACGCCGTCGAGGGCGGCACCGCGCTCGCCGTCGCCGCCGGCGGGCCGGCCGAGCTGCTGGTGGGCAGCGACCATCCGCTCGCCGGTGTCGTCGTGCAACCCACCGCCGGAAGCCTCGGCGTCGTGGGCGCCGCGCCCGCCGCCAGCGCCGGCGGTGGCGGCGGCGGCGGCGGGCGCAGCGTGCTCGCCTTCACGCGGCCGCGCGCCGTGCATCGCATGTGGTGGACGGACGACCCGTTCTATCTCTACGAGGTGCGACTGCTGCCGCCGGCCAAGGGTCCGGAGGTGACGTTCCGCCTTGCTCCCGAGGAGCGCGGGGCCACCGCCGGCGGCGGGCGCACCCTCCTGGTCGCACCGCAGGAGGGGCGGCGGGCGGTGGATCGTGGCTGACGCGACCGTCCCGGAGGCACCGCCGTCAGCGGCGCCAGAGGACGAGCTGGAGGCGACCCAGGTGCCCCTGCTCCCGGCGCCGCCCACCCGGCGCCGCAAGCTGCTCCTCGTGGGGCTCTCGCTCGCCGTCTCGCTGCTCCTCGCCGAGGGTGCCCTACGGCTCACCGGCATCGCCGGCGCCAGCCGCGGCGCTCCCTGGTTCGCGGGTGGCAACCACCCGCGCTTCCTCTTCCAGCCCGACGCCGCGAGCGGCTACACGCTGCGGCCAGGCTTCCACGGGCGTGAGATCGCTCCCGCGCACGAGTTCGACGTGCCGGTGGCGGTGGACGGCGCCGGCCTGCGCGACCACCGTCACGTCGCGCCACCGCGGCCCCTGGTGCTCGCGCTCGGCGACTCGATGACCTTCGGTGAGGGGGTGGAGGCCGAGCAGACGTATCCGGCGGTGCTCGAACAGGCGCTCGGCGTGCGGGTCGACGACGGCGGGGTGCCGGGTTACAGCTCGCTGCAGATGCGCGGGCGACTGCGGCAGCTGCTGCACCTCCATCCCGACCTGGTGCTGGTCACCCTCTCGCCGCACTGGGACGAGCAACGCTGCGCGCAGCCGTTCGTCTACCGAGGCGGCTACATCGTGGCCCAGGGGTACGCCGACAAGCTCTACCTGATCGGCGGCAACCTCTACCTCGCCGACGTGCGTTGGCCCCTGGTGGGCCCCGCCACCGCGTGGGCCAAGCGCTGGTCGCACCTGGCGCGCCTGGCGCTGCCGGCGCTGCGTGCCGCCGCCGGAGCGGTGGCGCGCCCGGGCCAGGGAGAGCGGCAGGGCGAGATCCCAGGCGACGTGTCCGCCAGCGCCGCCGCCCTGGTCGGCCTTCGCGGCGACGCCGCCGAGGCCGGCGCCCGGCTGCTGGTGGTGTTCGTCGACAGCCGTGGCCCCGCCTACGAGGCGGACCGCGACGCCCTGGCGGCGGCCCTGCGCCGGCGCAACGTGCCCTTCGTCACCCTCGACCCCCTGTTCGACGCCGCCCGGTGGAAGGCGCTGCGCTTCGCCCGCGACGGGCACTGGAACGCCGCCGGTCATCGCGCCGTGGGAGCCGCGCTGGCGCCGGCGGTGCGGCAGATCCTCGCTCCGGCTACCATCTCGGGTCATGGCTTCTAGGCTCCCGCTGCACCCGCCACCCGCGCGGCGGCCGTCGCTGCCGCCGACGCTCGCGGCGGCCGCCCTCGCGCTCGTGCTGGCCACGCCGGGGCGCGCCGCGGCGCCACGCCCCGCGGCGACGCCGCGGCCGACTCCCCGCACCTCCGCCCCCACGCTACCGGCGCTGTCGGTCACCGGCTTCTCGCTGGCAGAGGGGAACAGCGGCAGCACCTCCGGCATCTTCGTCATCGGCCTCACGGCCCGCTCCACCCGCGCCATCACCGTCGACTACGAGACCCACGACGGCACCGCCATCGCCGCCAGCGGCGACTATCGGCGGACAGCCGGGCGCCTCACCATCGACGCTGGTGCCACCTCGGCCACCGTGGAGGTGCCGATCCGCGGCGACACCGTCGAGGAGCCCGACGAGACCTTCGTCCTCGCCATCACTCACGCCACCGGCGCGCGCATCGCCGTCGCCCAGGCCACCGGCGAGATCGTCGACGACGACGGTGGGGCCGGCCCCGGCACCGGCCCGGCGCTGTCGATCCGCGACGCACGAGTGTCGGAGGGCGACGGCGATCGCCGCCAGGTCCGCTTCGTGGTCACCCTCTCCTCGCCGGTGCGCCACGAGGTGAGCGTCGAGGTCTCCACGGCCGACGGCTCCGCCACGCCGTGGAGCTCGCGAGCCCGGTCGGCGCCGAGCTCGACCGCGCCACCGCGACCGGCCTGATCCTCGACGACGATAGCCCCGGCGCCGTCTCGCTGCAGCCGGTGGGGGCTACCAGCCGGCGGGCGGTGATCGGGCAGATGGTGGTGCTGCAGGTGCGGGCGCGCACCGCCGCCGGCGAGCCGGACGGTCGCGCCGAGGTGCGCTGGGAGACCGACGGCGAAGGGGAGCTGCTCGCTGGCCCGGTCACCACCACCGACGGCGACGGGGTGGCGAGCCAGCGGGTGCGGCTCGGCGCCGGCCCCGGTCACCTGGTCGTGCGCGCCGCCGCCACCGGCGGCGACGAGACCGTGCTCTTCCAGATCACCGTCACCGTGGAGTGAGGCAGCCTCCTCAGCGCGGCAGGCGCTCCCAGAGCTCGGCGTTGCCGTGCGCCGACACGCCTACGCGGTGGAAGCCGGCGTCCAGCTGGCGGTAGAGCGCGCGGGTCGCCGGGTGGCCGGCGGGGGCCGCCCGCGGCTGCCACAACAGCACGTAGTCGACGCGGCCACCGAGGCGCTCGAAGCCGGGGATGTCGACGCGGGGCGGCACCTCCTCCACCCCCAGGAGGCCGTTCGACAAGTGGCGGTAGGGGTCGAGCTGCGGCCGGAACCGCAGCGGGAAGTAGTCCTCGCTCGCCTCGTAGAGGCCGAGGTCGACGATCGGCCGCCGCCCGGCGACGTAGCCGAGCGCGTGGACGAACGGCCAGAGGCGGAAGGCGAGCTCGTGGCCGCCGGCGTCGCGCCCTGCGGGTGCGAAGCCCAGCGGCAGCACCGTGCGCCCGTCCTCGACCCGCTCCGCGACCGCCACGTACTCCTCGAGGTAGGCGTCGATCCTGGCCCAGCGCGCCCACAGCAGGGCGAGCAGCCCGACGGCGATCGCCGCGCCGAGGAGCTGCACCGCGCGGCGCTCGCGCCGGGTCCAGCCGCCGCCGCCGAGCCACAGCAGGAGGGCCAGCGGCGGGAAGAGCGCCAGGCGATGGTTGACGAAACCGCCGCCCGCGAGGTCGCTGGGGGCGGCGAAGTCGACGGCGGCGAAGAGGGCTGCCGCGACGAGCAGGGCGTCGGCGGCAACCAACCGACTCCCGCTGCGCCGCCGCCACACTGCCAGCCCGGCGAGCGTCGCCAGGAGCGCCGCCAGCGCCAGCGCGAACGCCAGGGTGCGGCGGTCGAACGACACCAGCGAGTAGAGCGCGGCGAGCTGCTTCGCCACCACGGCGGAGCGCAGCCGCGAGGTCGGCCTGTCGAGGCGACGGCCGACGAAGGCGGCGAGAAGCGCGAGCACGGGGACGAAGGCGGCGAGCGGTAGTGCCAGTCGCGCCCACGCCGCGCGCACCAGCCCGCGCCAGCTCCAGCCGGCTTCGCGCACGTCGGCGAGCGCGCGGCAGCCGCCGAGGGTGGCGACGGCGACGAACAGCATCACCAGTGTCACCGGGTGGCAGAGGTACACCCAGCCGGCGAGCGCCGCGAGCGCGAGCGCGTGGCGCGCGGTAAAGCGCTCGCCATGACGGAGGTGGAAGCCGAGCGCGAAGAGGAAGGCGGGCAGGCTCCAGCAGAAGTTGAGGAAGCCCATCGCGAAGAGGAAGTTGAAGGTGAACGGCAAGCCCAGGGCGGCGAGGAAGCCGGCGCCAGGGTCGACGCCGCGCAAGGCGTAGCGCAGGGCGAGCGGCAGCAGCACCACGTAGGCGGCAACCAGCACCGTCTCGGCGGCACGGGTCGACAGCCAGGCGAGCACCCTCGCCTGCAGGAAGAAGACGAACCAGTTGGGCAGCGCCTCGGCGTTGGGGACCAGGTACTCCCTCAGGGGCGCCGCCTGCGGGCGCTCGTAGACCCGCAGCGCATAGGCGAGCGCCTGGTGGCTGGGGCCGTCCTGGGTGGGCAGGTAGGGCAGCAGCAGCAGCGGCAGCAGCTGGAGGGCGACGACGGCGGCGAGCAGCAGCGACTCGCGGCGCGCGGAGCCCCCGCCGACGGCCGCCGGCGAGGGTGGGCTCCGGGCCGGAGGCGTGGGCCCCCTTGGCGGCGCTGCGCTGGGCACCACGCGCGGATGCTAGCAAGCTCGCCACCGCGCCCCCGTTATCGGCGGCACCTGTCGCCGCATCGGGCGCCCGCGGCAGCTTCGCTATCATCGCCGCCCATCCCGCTCCGGTCCCACGCCATGCCCGACCTGCCCACACTCAGCGTCGTCATCCCCTGCCTCGATGCCGCCGCCACGCTGCCCGGGCAGCTGGCGGCGCTCGCGGCGCAGCGCTACGACGCCGGCTGGGAGGTGATCGTCGCCGACAACGGCTCCAGCGACGGCTCGCGCGCCGTCGTCGAGTCCTTCCGCGACCGACTGCCGCGCCTGGGGCTCGCCGATGCCAGCGACCGCCGCGGGCGCGCCCACGCCCGCAACGTGGGGGCCGCCGCGGCCGGCGGCGAAGCGCTGCTCTTCGTCGACGCCGACGACGAAGTGGCGCCCGGCTACCTGGCGGCGATGGGGGCGGCGCTCGCCACCCACGACTTCGTGGCCTGCTCGCTACGACAGCGACACGCTCAACCCGCCCTGGGCGCGCGGCACTGCACAGCAGACCCCCAGCGCGACGGCATCTCGCGTTACGACTATCCCGCGTACCTGCCGCATGCCGGTGGCGGCGGCCTCGGCGTGCGGCGCTCGGTCCACCTCGGAGGTGGGCGGCTTCGATGAATCGATGCCGGCGCTCGAGGACACCGACTACTGCTGGCGCGTGCAACGCGCCGGCCACCCTCTCGAGTTCGTGCCGGACGCGGTGGTACACATCCGCCGCCGCCTCGACCTCGGCGGCATGTTCCGGCAGGGGTGGCGGACCGGCCGCTGCAACGTGCTGATCTATCGCAAGTACCGGCCGCTGGGGATGCCGCGGCTGGGGGTGCTGCCGGGAGTGCTGCGCTGGGGCAGGCTCGTGCTGCGCACGCCCCTCCTGCTCGCCAGCCGCGCCGGGCGCGCGCGCTGGGTGTGGCAGCTCGGCTGGCGGCTGGGCCGGCTGCAGGGGTGCGTGCTCTACCGCGTCGCCGCGCCGTGAGGGGCGGCAGCCACCACCTCGAGGCGCGAAGATTGCGTCTCCTCGCCAGTGTCGACGATCTCGGCCGCCTGCCCTCGGCCGCGCCGGCGATAGCATCGGTTTGCCGCCGCCGGCGCTCCTCCACCGCGTGATACCCTGCGCCGCCATGCGCGTCCTGGTCACCGGGCACGACGGCTACATCGGCAGCGTCCTGGTGCCACTGCTGCTCGCGGCGGGGCACGATGTCGTCGGGCTCGACGTCGACTTTTTTGCTCCCTGCACGCTCCCCGGCCAGCCGCTCGCCAGCGTGCCGTCCCTGCGCCGCGACCTGCGCGACGTCACCGTCGACGACCTCGCGGGGTTCGACGCCGTGCTCCACCTGGGCGGCCTCTCCAACGACCCGCTGGGCGACCTCGACGCCGCCCTCACCTACGAAATCAACGACGCCGCCTCGGTGGGCCTCGCCGTCCATGCGCGTGCGGCCGGCGTCGAGCGCTTCGTCTTCGCCTCCTCGTGCAGCACCTACGGCGCGGCGGGCGACGCCTTCCTCGACGAGAGCGCGGCGTTCAATCCGGTCACCCCTTACGGCGTCTCCAAGGTGCGCGTCGAACAGCAGCTCGCTGCCCTCGCCGGCGCGCGCTTCTCCCCCACCTACCTGCGCAACGCCACCGCCTACGGCGTGTCGCCGCGGCTGCGCGTCGACCTGGTGCTCAACAACCTCGTCGCCTCGGCGGTGACCACCGGCCGCATCCACATGCTCAGCGACGGCACTCCGTGGCGGCCGCTGGTGCACGTCGAGGACATCGCGCGCGCTTTCCTGGCGGTGCTGGCGGTGCCGCGCGAGGTGGTGCACGACCAGGCGTTCAACGTCGGACGGACGGAGGCCAACTACCGCATCCGCGAGCTCGCCGAGATCGTCGCCGAGACGGTGCCCGGGTGCCGCATCACCTACGCCGACGGCGCCGGACCGGACAAGCGCTGCTACCGCGTCGACTGCGGCAAGATCGCCCGCCTGCTCCCCCACTGGCAGCCGCGCTGGGACGCGCGCCGCGGCGCCGCCGAGCTTGCAGCCGCCTACCGCGTCGCCGCGCTCAGCGAGGCGGAGTTCCGCAGCGCCCGCTACGTGCGCCTGGGGCGGATCCGCGAGCTGCAGGCGTCGGGCAGCCTCGATGCCGGGCTGCGCTGGACCGCCAGCGGCGCCGATTTCTCGGCGGCCCCGGCCGCCGCCAGCTCGCAGGCCTGAAGGGCTGCGCCGGCCGCGGCGACGAGGGCGCGGCCCGGCAGCGCCAGTGCCGGCATCGGAGAGGCGTGCCAGCCTGGGTCACGCGCCAGCGGCTCGAGGCCGCCCGCGGCGTTGCGCTCCCTGCGCCATGGGACGAAGCTATGGCTCGGTCGCGAGCCTTGCATCCGGCCCCAAGGCTCCCACAACGCGATCCGGCGCACGTGTGCAGAGCACCCAGAGCGCCCCTAGGCGCCGTCGCGATCGCCCGGCGGCAGCAGGTCGGCCCACCGTGCCCACGCCTCGGTGAGCGCCATTCCCCGCGCCAGCGGGAAGGCCGGCTCGGTAGCCGAGCCGCCGCCGTGCCTTGTCGATGCGCACCCGGGTGCGGGCGGCGAAGAAGTCGATGAGCTCGGGCGTCAGCGGGTGGATGGGAGGTCGCATCGTCGCCTGCTGCAGCCACCGCCGCGGGCTCGCCCATCCTCGCCTTGATCCGTTGCTGCCAGCTCTCGGGGAGCAGCGAGCTGGCAAGCTCGCGTGCCGCCACCAGCTCGCGGGTCGCCAGCAGCCGATCGCGCAGCGCGCGGTCGCCGCGGAAGGCGCCGAGCAGCTCGCCGTCCAGCCGCGGGACGGCCCGGCGGTGGGCGCGCCAGAAGGCGCGCGCCTCCTCGGCGCTCATGGTCACCAACCGCGGCGAGAGCTCGCCGGCACCGCGGTCACCGTCGAGCATGGCGCGAAGCGGCCGTATAGCTCCCGCCAGGTGACCGGCTCGGCGGCCGAGACTAGGAACGCCTCGCCCACCACGCCGTCGCGCACGGCGGCGAGCAGCATGGCGCTCACCAGGTCGTCGACGTAGACAGCGTTGGCGGTTCCGGCGCCGCCGTCGACGAGGATCAAGCGGCCGCTGCGCAGCGCCGCCAGCGGCTGCGCCGTCCACACCCCCCCCCACGGGCCGTACACCGCCGTCGGCTGCAGCACCACCACCGGCACTCGCCCCGCCCGCGCCCAGGCCATCGCCACGCTCTCGGCGGCGAGCTTGCTGTCGGAGTAGGCGTCGCCGAAGCGGCGGCGCGGCGCGCTCTCGTCGAGGTCGCCGTCGGCGGTGCGGCCGTAGACCATCAGCGTCGAGAGGTGGACGACGCGTCCGGCGCCGGCGGCTGCGGCCGCCGCCAGCACCCGGCGCGTGCCCTCGCTGTTGACGAAGCCGCGGCGCTTCTGGCTGCCGCCGGTGCCGTAGGCGCAGTGGAAGACGACGTCGCAGCCGGCGGCCGCCACGGCCGTGGCGGCGGCGTCGGTGACGTCGCCGCGCGCAAGTCGAGCGGCAAGCGGGCGAGGCGCGACGCCGAGGCGATCCCGCGCACCAGCACCCGTACCTCCGCGCCGTGGTCCCGCACCAGCCGCTCGACCAGGCGGCCGCCGATGAAGCCGCTGGCGCCGGTGACCAGCACGCGGCGGCCGGCGAGCGCCCGCCGAGGAGACCTCGTTCATCGCGCCGCCGCGCCCGGCGGGCCGGCGCCGTCTGCCCGGCCCAGGAGGCCAGCTCCGGCGGCTCGTCCCAGGGCAGCGCCAGCGGTTGCCGGCTGCATAGCAGGCCTCGATCAGCGCCACGCTGCGCCGGCCCTCGCGGCCGGGCACCCGCGGCTCGCGTCCCTCGCGCACCGCCGCGGCGAAGTCGTCGAGCTGCCGCAGGAAGGCGTCCGTCGAAGGCGAGCCCCCCTCCGGCGGGCCGGGCGTGCCCGGCGAGAGCGGCGGCCTTGCCCGGCAGATGCAGCACCACCTCGGGGTCGGGGTCCCAGACCCCCACCTCGAGCGCCCGCGCGACCCGGGAAGCGGCAGCGGTTGCGCAGGTTGCGGCTGCGGCTCACCTCGACCGTGCCGGCGAGCCCGGCGGCGAAGGTGAGCTCGAGCTCGCAGTCGGCCTCGATGCCGCCCATGGCGTCGTCGCGGTAGTCGACGCTCGCCCACTCGCCCAGCCAGCAGAGCAGCAGGTCGAGCACGTGCACGCCGTAGTCGGCGAGCACGCCGCCGCCGGCCGTTTCCCGTCGCAGCAAGTAGTCGCTGGCGAACGGCCAGCGGGGAATCACGCCCTGGCGCAGCTCGAAGCGGGTGAGCGGGCCCACCAGCTCGGCGGCGAGGAGATCGCCGACCGCGGCCGTCGAGTCGAAGAAGCGGAACTGGAGGCCCACGGCGAGCGTCGCACCCGACTCCGCCGCGGCGGCGATCATGGCGTCGCACTCGGCGACGGTCGTCGCCATCGGCTTCTCCACCAGCACCTGGACGCCGCGGCGCAGCAGGGCGATCGCCACCGGCGCATGCAGGTGGTTGGGAAGCGCGACGATGGCGGCGTCGACGCCATCGGCCAGCTCGGCGACGTCCGCGACTGCGTGCGGAACACCCCAGCGCTCGGCGAGAGCGTGGGCGCGCGGCAGGTCGCGGTCGACGAGCGCCACCGCCCTGGCCGCGCGCGAGGCGGCGAGGGCCGGCAGGTACTGCAGCTGGGCGACGGCGCCGCAGCCGACGACGGCGATACGGAGGGGTTCCATGGTGGAGTGGCTCGGACCCGGTCGGCGGGCTCCGCCGCGGGCGCGACATCTCTGCAGCGCGTTGGAGCCGGCGGCGGGGCGCGATGTTACATGAGGGCGTGCGCGGGAGCCGCGACCCGCACCCCCTCGCATCCACCGTGCCCCCGCAGCGCACCGAGGTGCACACTTGCCGACCCTGCCACCGGATGGTTGCCCGGGGTCGCGCTACTGGACGTCCGGGCGATCGGGAGACCTCGTCGCTCTGCCGCTGCGCCAGTCGTCGCTAGGGGATGGCGGAAGCGTCTCCTCCGCGCAGGATCGCCGCCAGCTCCTCCGGCGTACCCAGGTCGCGGTACCACCCGCCGGGCAGCGCGAGGCCGCGCACGTCGAGACCGGCCGTCACGGCGCCGGCGACGACGGCCCCGATCTGCAGCTCGCCGACGCCAGACGCCGCCTCGTCGACGGCCGCTGCCGCCACCGCGCCGTGCAGGTGCTCGCTGAAGGCGGGACCCCACGCGGCCAGCACCCAGCAGAGGCGCAGCGCCGTCGACGGCGGGCGCACCTCGATGCGGCGCACGCGCCCTGCGGGGTCGACGTCCACCATGTCGGTGGTGTGCGGCCGCACGGCGGGGACGAGACCCAGCACCAGGTCGGCGCCGCTTTCCTCTTGTCGCGCGACGACGCGAGCGAGGGCGTCCGCTGGGCCGAGCTGGACGTCGGGGAAGCCGAGGGCGACGCGCTGCCCGCGCACGAAGGGGTAGGCGGCGTCGAGGCTGGCGGGCAGGCTCGGCGAGGCGCGGCGGCAGAGGTAGGCGAGCGGCACCCCGTGGGTCTCGCCGCCGCCGAGGTGGCGCGCCACGTCCCACTTCCCCTCGCGCAGGACGACGAAGGCGCGTGCGGCGCCGGCGGAGCGCAGCTGCTCGAGGAGGCCGTCGCAGGCCACCCGCACCACCGGCCCACCCGGCGTCTGCCGCAAGCCGAGCGGCAGCACCTCCTTGCTGCAGGGGATCGCCCCCAGGCGGCTCGCCTGCCCCGCCGCCGGGATCAGGCCCACGAGCTCGGCGTGGGACATGGCGCCGCTCACTGCCGGCGGTGCCCGGCGGCGTAGCCGAGCGCCTGCACCTCGGCCGCCTCCTCCTGGGTGAGCCGCGGCTGGGCGCCGGCGCGGCTGCCTGGTGCCACCTCGCTGCCGTTGCTCGCCAGCCAGATCGCCCGCAGCCGGCGCGCCATCGCCTC
The DNA here is from genome assembly GCA_963837455.1 of Thermoanaerobaculia bacterium. Taxonomy (GTDB): domain Bacteria; phylum Acidobacteriota; class Thermoanaerobaculia; order Multivoradales; family JAIOJS01; genus DASYQD01. The sequence goes on from CAWINM010000008.1 coordinate 40,540, forward strand.
CAGGGTGGTGGGATCGGCCAGCGGCTCGATGACGCTGGTCATCGGCGGCGAGCCGACTGGTGGCGGCACCCAGCGCCAGAGCGTCAGCGCCGGCGGCGTGGCGCCAGCGCCGGTGAGCGGAAGGGTGCGACCGAAGGCGTTCTCGAGCGCCGCGAAGAGCACGGCGGAGGGCTGGCGCGGCGCCACCTGCGGCTTGCCGCCGAGGTCGATCATGCGCGCCCGGTAGTAGTCGGGATCCTCCGGCGCGAAACGGGCGTCCCAGAGCAGCTGGCGGTCTCCCTCGACGAGCGAGAAGCGGTTGACGCCGTTGCCGAGGTAGAGCTCGGAGAGCACGCCGCCGGACACCTGGTGGAAGAGGCTGGGCGCCGTGCGCGGCTCGGGCTTGCCGCCGGCCGCCTCGATCAGCGTCGCCGGCACGCGGATGGTGGCCGGCCGCTCGCCGGCGCGGAGGGCGAGCGGTGGTCCCTGCCACCGGCGCGGCAGCTTGATCAGCAGCGGCACCTCGACCAGGGGCCGGCAAAGGCTGCCGCCGTGCTCGACCTGGCCGCACTCCTTGAACTCCTCGCCGTGGTCGGCGGTGACGACGATGAGGGTGTGGTCGTACTGGCCGCTGCGGCGCAGGGCGTCGAGCATCCGGCCCAGCATCTGGTCGCCCCAGGCGACGTTGAGCTGGTACATGGCGCGGAAGACCCGCTCGCGCCGCGGCGGCAGCGGCACGGCGGGATCGAAGTAGGGCTCGAGGTCGAGGACCGAGAGCCGCCGTGGCAGCGCCGGGGGTGTCTCCGGGAGCCGGTCCAGCATCGCGTCGTGCCGCTCGTACGGGGCGTGGGGCAGCAGGATGTGCGCCCACACGAGCTCGGGGCGGTCGCCGAGCTGGGCCAGCTTCGCCTCGGCCCGCCGGCCCTCGCGCAGGTAGCGAAAGGTGTCGAAGCCCTGGTTGTAGCCGTAGCGCTCGCGCAGCCAGAAGTTGGAGCGAAAGGCGGTGGTGGAGAAGCCGGCCGCCTTGAGCGACTCCGCCAGGGTCACCAGCTCGGGGCGCAGCACTGCCGCCTCGCCGTGCCAGTTCTGGTTGCGCCAGGGCTGCAGGCCGGTGAACAGCGAGGCCATCGAGGGCACCGTCCAGCTCGACGGCGCGATGGCGCGCCCCGCCCAGGTTGCGTCGCGGGCGAGTCGGTCGAGCGCGGGGGTCAGGCGGGGCGGCCCGCCGAGGGCGCCCACGGCGTCGGCGCGCAGGGCGTCGAAGGTGACGAAGAGGATCGGACCGCGATGCGCCCGTGGCCCGTGGTCGCCGCAGCCACCGGCGGCGAGAGCGAGCGCGGCGAGGACGAGGCCGACGGCGACCGCGGCGACCGTCGTGCGGCCGGTGCGGTCTCGGCGGTGGCGGTGGGGCATCGGGTGGGAGCGACCTCGGAGGCGTCGGCGCGCGGGCGCGGCACAGGATACCCCACCGCCCGGGCGCCCTCCGGCGGCCCGTCGCCGGCAGGCCGGAGCCCACCCTGCGAGGCGGACAAGAGCCTCTCTATCGGGGCCTGAGCTACCATACGCTGTCGTGCGTCGCAGCATCCCCCCCTGGGGCCTGGCCATAGCCCTGCTCGGCGCCGCTTCCCACGCCGGCGCGCAGACCGGCTACATCGCCTTCGGCGACAGCATCACCGCCGGCGTCGGCGACGACCCCGCCAACGTGCCGCCGGGGTACCCTCCGCGCCTCGAGGCGCTGCTCGACGATGCCGGCACGCCGGCGACCATCCTCAACGCGGGCCACGGTGGCGAGAACACCGTCGAGGGCGTGACGCGCATCGACCAGGTGCTCGCCGACGCCGCCGCCGGCAACGACGTGCTGCTGCTGATGGAGGGGACCAACGACATCAGCAATGGCATCAGCGTCGAGACCACCCGCTTCGACCTCCAGGAGATGGCCCGCAAGGCGGAGAACGCCGGGCTCTCGGTGGTCCAGGCCACCACCATCCCGCGTTACCCGTCGGCCAAGATCGACGCCGACAACGTCGCCAACCTCACCCTCGACGAGAACATCCGCGACCAGGCCGGGCACCGCAACCGGCTCCTCGCCGACCCCTTCGAGGTCTTCTCCGCGATGCCCAACCTGTTCGCCACCTACTACTACCAGCCGCCTGCCGGCACCAGCGACCCCGTCGGACACCCCAACGCCGCCGGCTACGACCAGCTGGCGCAGATCTTCTTCGACGTCCTGCGCGAGCACGACACGGTGGCGCCGGTGACCGGCCTCACCAGCCCGTTGCACGGCACCGAGAACGTCTCGCCCAACACCACCATCACCGTCGACGTCTGGGACTTCGGCGCCGGCATCAACCTCGCCGCCACGCGGCTGCTGGTCAACGGCAGCGACGCCGGCGTCGACGCGGTGGGCGACACCCGTCACGCCCAGCTGAGCTACCAGCCGCCACTGCCGCTCTCCGGCGTGGTGCGCGTCGGGCTGCGCTCCGCCGACCTGGCGGTGCCCACCCCCAACGGCGCCGACCGCGACGTGGCCCGCTTCGTGATTGCCGGCACCGTGAGCCTGGCCGGCGACCTCGACCGCGACGGCCGCGTCGACGGCGCCGACTTGGTGCAGTTCGCGCGCCGCTTCGGCGCCAGCGAGGGGGATCCGCTCTTCCTCGCCGCCGCCGACTTCAATGCCGACAGGACGATCGACGGCTCGGACCTGGCGATCCTGGCGAGCAACTTCGGCAAGAGCACCTCGTAGCGGCAGCCTGCCGGCGACCGCCGCCGGCGTCAGTTAGCGTAGCCCAGGGCGCGCAGCGCCCGCTCGGCGTCGTCGTCGACGGCGCCCTCCTTGGCGGTACGGCGCTCCGCCCCTGGTCGCGCCCAACGCAGCAAGGCGGCGCGCAGGCGACGCAGCTCGCCGGTGCGCAGGGCGGCGAGGTTGGTCGTCTCGCCGGGGTCGGCGGCGAGGTCGAAGAGCTCCCAGCCGCCGGGCACCGCCAGCGCACCACCGCGGCGGCCGAAGGCCTGGACGAGCTTCCAGCCGCCGTCCTGCACGCTGCGGAAGTAGTGCGGTCGCTCGCCGGCCTCGGAGTAGGCGTAGCGGGCGTCGCCGCCCCCCCCGGCACGCGGCGGCCTGGCGCCCAGCCAGGGCAGGAGGCTGCGGCCCTCGAGCCCGTGCACCTCGCGGCGCGGCGCCACCAGCTCGCGCAACGTCGGGTAGAGGTCCACCAGCTCGACCGGCCGCTCGACGCGGCGACCGGCCGCCACGCCGTTGCCGAACAGCAGCAGCGGCACGCGCGCGGTGGTGTTGTACGGCTGCGGCCCGTGCTCGAACCAGGAGCCGTGCTCGCCCAGGCTCTCTCCGTGGTCGGCGGTGAAGATCACCAGCGCGTCGTCGAGCAGCCCGAGGGCGCGCGCATGTTCGAGCAGCTCGCCCACGTAGCGGTCGGCGAGCCGGACGTTGGCGTCGTACTGCGCCACGTAGTAGCGACGCTCGAGCTGCGACCCCAGGCGGTAGGCGCGGGCGACGTGATGCGGCACCTGATCCCGCGGCGCGCGCTGATACACGGCGTCGTCGAGGAAGGGGTTGGTGACGCCCTCCGGCAGCAGGTAGGGCGCATGCGGATCGGTGTAGTGCACCCAGACGAAGAGCTTGTCGTCGCGGGCGTGGCGGTCGAGCAGCGGCAGTGCCAGCTCGTTGACGCGCGGCGCGTGCACCAGGGCGCGGAAGACCTGCGCCTCCTGCGGGAACTGCCCGTCCCCCCAGGTCTGCAGGTACTCGTCGAAGCCGCGGTCCCACCCCAGGCTCTTCCCCAGCACGGCATTCGAGACCACCGCCCCGGTGTGGTACCCGGCATCATGGAGGAGCTGCGGCAGCGTCAGATAGCGCGGCGGGATCCGCAGCGCCGCCCGCTGCATCATTCCCGTCGTCTGCGGATAGCGGCCGGTGAACATCGAGGCGAACGAGGCCCCGGTCTTCGGCCACTGCGCCACCGTCGCCGCGAACAGCACGCCGGTGGGAGCGAGGGCGTCGAGGCGGGGCGTGGTCTGGCGCGGATAGCCGTACAGGCTGGTGTGGTCGGCGCGCAGGGTGTCGACGGTGATGAGGAACACGCGCCGGGGCGCCGGCGGCGCCGGTCGTCGGCAGCCGACGAGCAGCAGGCAGGCGAGCAGCGGCGCAACGGCCAGGCGGGCGGCGATCGAGAACGGCACGCGAGGGAGACGGTTCATCGGCGGGAGAACGAGGCGACTGCCGGGGGCGGAAATCCTACACTACGCGCTCGTGCCGCCGCTGCGCGTCCACCCCGCCAACCCCTGCTGGCTCGCCGACGCCGGGGGGCGAGCCGTCTTCCTCACGGGCTCGCACCACTGGGACGTGCTGGTCGACAATGGCGAGCGCCCGGGCGCCTTCGACTACGAGGGGTACCTCGACCGCCTCGCCGGCTGGGGGCACAGCTGCGTCCGCATGTGGGCGCACGAGGCCTGGGTACACGACCTCTCGCACTCGCCCTGGCAGCGGCCGGGACCAGGCAGCGCCGCCGACGGCCGCCCGCGCTACGACCTCGAGCGCTTCGACGACGCCTACTTCGCCCGTCTGCGCGAGCGGGTGGCGCGCGCCGGCGAGCGCGGGCTGCACGTCATCGTCATGCTCTTCAACGGCTGGTCGCTGCGCGACAACGGCGACGGCAACCCCTGGCCGCGTCACCCTTTCCACCCCGACAACAACCGCAACGGCATCGACGGCGATCCCGACGACCGCGGCAACGGCGACGACGTGCACAGCCTGCGCATCCCCGCTGTCACCCGCCTGCAGCGGCTCTACGTCGAGCGTGTGGTCGAGGCGGTGGGCGACCTCGACTGCGTGCTGTGGGAGATCGCCAACGAGAGCCCGGCCTCCTCCCGCGACTGGCAGCGCCACCTGCTGCGGCACCTGCGTGCCTGCGACGCCGCCCGGGCCGCGGCCGCCGGTGGAGCGGCCCACCCGGCGGGTCTCACCTCCTGCTTCCCCGGTGGCGACAACCGCGACCTCCTCTCGAGCCCCGCCGACTGGGCATCGCCCAATCGCCATGGCGGCTGGATGCGCACGCCCCCCGCGAACGACGGCAGCAAGGTCGTCCTGCTCGACAGCGATCACCTGTGGGGGATCGGCGGCGACGCGCCCTGGGTCTGGCGGGCCTTCCTGCGGGGTCACCAGCCGCTCTACATGGACCCTCTCGACGGCGACCGCGGGCGCGAGGCGGCGCGTCAGGCGATGGGTGTCGCGCGCCGCCTCGCCGGCCGCATCGACCTCGGCGCGCTGGCGCCGCGACCGGAGCTGGCGAGCAGCGGCTGCTGCCTCGCCGGGCCCGGGGGTGGAGACGCACCGCTGGTGGCCTGGGCGCCGCGGGGACGCGTGCGCGTGGACCTGCGTGGCATCGGCGGCCCGCTGGCGGCGGAGTGGATCCAGCCGGTGATCGGCAGCTCGGTCCCCGCGCCTCCCCTGGCCGGCGGCGCCGTGGTGGGCCTGAACGCCCCCTGGTCCGGCGCGGCCGCGCTGCTGCTCACCCCGCGAGCGCCCACGGCGCCTGCGGCGGAGGCACCGACCTCCCCGCCGTCCTAGCCGGTGGCGGAGTTGCGAAACCCTGGCGTCCGCGGGAGGCCGCAACGTCGGCCCACCCGGTGTGCCCGAGTTGGAGCCCGCTGGCGGCCGGCGACCCTCGCCACTGCAGGGGAGCGTTCGCGTTCACGGCGGCCCTAGCCGCGCACCCCGCGCTTCCTGGCCTACGGCGCCGCGCCCCGCGCGTCGCGGAGCAGCGCCGCCGCCACCTGCCGCGCCAGCAGCTCGTACCCCAGGGGCGTCAGGTGCTGGTCGATGGGGTAGTAGACCCGCTCGCCACGCGCCAGCGCTGCCGCCAGCGCCTCGCTGGTGTCGACGACGGGGATGCCGTGGCGGGAGAACATGGCGGCGAACAGCCGGTTCGGGCGCCGCGCGTCCTGATCGCGCGGGTCCACGCCGAGCTCCGCGTGGAGCACCCGCCAGGCGCCTGGATCGACCTGCGGCAGGGAGGGCACCAGCACCGCCAGCAGCCGCGTGTGGTGACGCCCGGCGCGCGCCGCCAGCTCGCCGATGGCGCGCTCGCTGGCGGCGGCGCCGGCCGCTAGCGCGGGAGGCAGGCTGGCGCCGTAGAGCGCCAGCTCGCCGCGCCGCTGCCGTCGCGCCCACGGCTCGGCGAGGCCGAGACGATGGCGCAGCGGCCCGTCGAGCAACGAGGCCTTGAGCAGACGGAAGAGGTGCGAGTGGTAGTAGAGCCAGCGGCGCGCCGCCGCGCTGGCGCTGCCGCGCCCCTCCCCGTCCACCACCAACTCGCCGCCGACCACACGCACCGTCGACCCGGGCGCCGCGTCCTGCAGGTCGTTGGCGAGGAACGCGGCGATCACCACGACGTCAGGTGCCATTGGCACTCCCCATTGCGCGTACCAGGCAGCCTCGTCCGGCAGGCCGTAGCCCGGTGCGCCGGCGTTCCACACCTCGGCCACCACGCCCTCGGCGCGCAGGTCGGCCGCCAGGCGGACCGGATAGGTCTCCGACTCGGCGGCGCCGACGCCGAAGGTGAAGGAGTCGCCGAGGGCGAGAACGGCGAGCGCCTCGCGACGATCGTCGTGGGCCGGTGACCGCAGCGTGGGAGCGGCCCTCCGTGCCGGCTCGGGGCCACGCATGCCGAGGCCGTTGACGCGCACCGCGTGGCGGAACTCTACGAGGTTCGAGAGCTCGCCACGGTAGCCGGGCCGCAGGCGGTAGCGCCGCGGCGGGTCGGGCACGTAGAGCCCGGGCGGCCTGATGGTCATCACCTCCTGCGGCCGCAGCAGACGGATCAGCAGCTCGCCGGCAAGGAGCGCGACGACGACGCTGGCGGCCACGAGGCCCAGGCGCAGCAACCGGCTTCGGGCCGTCGTCGACACCGGCGGATCGTAGCCCAGCAGGGCCGGAGCGCCGTTGTCGCCACCGCCGCCTGTGCTTGAATGGCGCCGCATGGAACCGCCGGCCGCGCCACGCGTCGCCGCCGTCGTCGTCAACTACGACGGCAAGGAGGTCACCCGCGACGCGGTGGCGAGCCTGCGGCGGATGACCTACCCGCGCTGGGACCTGGTGGTGCTCGACAACGGCTCGCGCGACGGCTCGCCGGAGGCACTCGGCGCGGCCTTCCCCGACCTGCGGCAGCTGCGGCTGCCCGTCAACCACGGCAGCGCCAGCGGCTATGCAGCCGGCCTGCGCTGGGCCTTTGCCCGAAGCTACGACTACGTGCTCCTGCTCAACAACGACGTCGAGGTCGAGCCCGACCTGCTCGACGAGCTGGTGGCCACCGCCGAGCGCGACCCACGCGCCGGCGCGGTGGGCCCCAAGTGCTACTTCCATGGCGCCGGCAGGCGGCTGTGGTCCGCCGGTGGCATCCTGCGCTTCCGCGAGGCGGTCACCCGCGAGCGCGGTCACCGCGAGCTCGACCGCGGCCAGTACGACCGCGAGGGCGCCGTCGACTACGTCAACGGCTGCGCCATCCTGGTGCGCCGTGCCGCCGCCGAAGCGGTGGGGGCGTGGGATCCCCTCTACTTCATCTGTGTCGACGATGCCGACTTCTGCACCCGTCTCTCCCGCGCCGGCTGGCGCTGTCTCTATGCGCCGCGCGCCGTGCTCTACCACCGAGTCGCCTGGACCACCGGCGGCTACACCCCCCAACGCAACTTCCAGCTCGGCAGGAGCAGCGCGCTCTACGTGCGCCGCTACGGCAACGCCTGGCAGCGGGCCCGCTTCTGGGCCTTCGCCCTCGCTGCTCTCGTCGTCGGCTTCCTGCGCGAGCTGCCGCGCCACAACCAGGCGGCGGCCGTCGCCAAGTTGCGCGGCGCCCTTGCCGGCTGGCGCGAGTCGCTGCCGCCACCGCCGGCTCTGGGGCCGCCGCCGCCGGAGCTCGAGGAGCTACCCGCGCCCGCCGCACGGACCGGTCGAGAGGGCGGCTGAGCGCTCCCGGGCTGCCGGAGCGGCTCGTCGCTGCCGCGGAGCGCGCCGCGATCGCCACCGCGCCCACCGTCGTCCTCCTGGCAATCGTCGTCACGCCGAGCGCGCGTGGCGCAGCGCGCCGCGTCCGCGACGCCCGCGGTTGAGCTATCTGCCCTGCCGGCGAGCGACCTCCGAGACGGCTGTTATGCTGCCGCGCCGTGACCTCGACAGCGCGGCTCGGCCTGCTCGGTCTCTCGGCCTTCCTGCTGCTCTTTCCGCTCACGCTGGCCCGGCCGGGGTTGCCGACCCACCTCAAGGCCGACGAGGCCGCCTACTACGGCATGGCGATGTCGCTCGCGCACGACGGCGACCTCGTCTTCGGGCCGCGCGACGTCGACCGCTTCTTCCTCGAGCTCCCCTACCAGCCGGTCAACAACCTCATCCTCATGAGCGCCGACGGCTGGCACACGGTCACCTACGGCAAGCCCTACGTCTACTCGCTGCTCGCGGCACCGTTCGCGCGCCTCTTCGGTGGAGCCCACGGTCTGCTCTGCTGCAACACCCTGCTCCTGCTGGCGATGATCTGGATGGGCGCCGGCTATCTGCGACGCCACAACGACGACGGGCTGGCGGTGCTCTACAGCACCGGCTTCTTCGTCCTCTCGGTGGGGTTCGTCTACGTCTACTGGCTGCAGCCCGAGGTCTTCAACATGGCGGCGGTCACCGCCTGTCTCTTCTTCGGCCTCCCCCGCGACGGCGAGGGGGAAGGGTTGCCGCGCCCGCGGCGGGTCCTCCTCGGTGCCGTGGTTTCGGGGGCGGCGCTCGCCCTCGCCATCTACAACAAGCCGATGCTGGCGCTCCTCGGCGTGGCCCCGCTGTGGACGTGGGCGCGCGAGCGGCGGTGGCGGCCGGCGCTCGCCTGGGTGGGGGGCGCCACCGCCTGCCTGGCGCTGGTGGCAGGCGGAGCGCAAGCGCTCACCGGCACCCCCACCGCCTACCTCGGGGTGCAGCGCGGCGGCTTCACCCTCTGCGCGCCGGGGACGATGCCGGTGCTGCCGACGCCGGTGGACGTCACCCCGGCAGCGACGCCTGGCGCGAGCCAGGCGTCGAGGGCGGCCACCGCCACGGCGGCTCGCGCCGTGCCGAGCCCACCCGCGCCGGGAGCCCCGGCTGTCGCCGCCACCCCCGGCGCGACCGACGCCGGCGGCAGCGCTGCCGCCGTGGCCGCCTCGCCGACGGGCAACAGCTACAGCTGGCTCTTCCGGGTCCCCGACACGTCGCCGAGCGAATTCGCCGACAACGTCCTCTACTTCCTGCTCGGACGCCACACCGGGCTCCTCCTCTACATGCCGTTCGCGGCGCTCTCGGTGCTGCTCTTCCTCCTCCACGCCCGCCGCTCGGGGGTGCGCTGGCTGCTGCTCGGCAGCACCACCGCCATCGCCCTCTTCTTCCTCCTGCTCATCGCCTGGAACTGGCAGGGGGGCGGCGGCTTCGTCGGCAACCGCTACTTCGTCAACGTCTACCCCGCCTTCCTCTTCCTCGTCACTCGCATCCGCCCCCGCCTGCTGGTGCCTGCGGGCTACGCCATCGCGGGGGTGTTCCTCTCCCCCCTCCTGCTCTCCCCGTTCGGCCTCCCCGGGTCCGAGCCGACGCTGCAGATGCACGTGCGCGGCATCCCCTACCGCTGGTTCCCGCTCGAGCTGACGCTGCGCAACGTGCCCGGCTACCAGCGGGTGCCGCTCGACGACGTCCGGCTGATCGGCCGCAAGGACGTCGTGCTGCCGCAGGGCGGTGAGGTGTGGGTGGCGGCGGCGACGCCGGTGGAGCTCTATCTCCTCGCCGACCATCCCCTCGGACGCCTCGCCTTCGCCGTCACCAGCCCGTCGCCGGGGAACCGCATCGGCGCAGCCATGGGGAGCTGGCACGAGAGCTTCGAGCTCGGCGTCGGGGAATCGCGTCGGATCGAGGTGCCGCCGCAGCAACCGACGCGCCGCTGGACGATCAAGACGGGCACTCTCTACGCCTACCGTCTGACCATCGAGACCAGCACCGGCCGCCCCCGCCTCTGGGAACGCGAGCTCCCGGCCCGTGCCTGTCCCGACTGGCCGTGGCAGCCGCGGCAGCCCGACTCCTTCTACACCGGCGCGGCGCTCGCCTATCTGGGCAACCCGGCGGGCCTCGACGCCGACGTCTTCGCCGCCCGCTGGGAGCGGGTGGCCGTGCCCGCGCAGGTGCGGGCGGGCGCCCTCTTCGTCGTCCACTCCACGGTCCGCAACGGCAGCCGCGCCCCCTGGCGCAACCACGGCGGCGCACGCGTGCGGCTCGCCTACCACTGGCTCGACGCCGCCGGCACCATGGTGGTGCGCGACGGCGAACGCACCGACCTCCCGCAGCCCCTGCCGCCCGGTGGCCGGCTGCGGGCCGACCTCGAGGTGGTGGCGCCCTCCCGCCCGGGCCGCTATACCCTCGTGCTCGACCCGGTGTTCGAGCAGGTGGCGTGGTTCTCGGACCGCGACCGTGGCGCCGCATACCGGGCCGCGGTGGACGTGCTGCCGTCGTCCACCGCCGCGGCGGCGCCGACCCCCCGGAGTGGCCGCTGACGATGCTCGACAACCTGCGCCAGGACACCCGCCGGCTGCTGCTCATCAAGCGCAAGCCGTTCCCCTGGTACGTGCTCGAGTCGCTGCTCTTCGAGACCGGCTACCAGGCGGTGCTGCTGCACCGCATGGCGCACTGGTGCAAGCGCCACCGCCTGCCGGCGCTGGGCCCGGCCCTCGCTCGCCTCAACCAGTTCCTGACCGGCGTCGACATCGGACCCGGCGCCGCGATCGGACCCGGGCTGATGATCGTCCATGGGCAGGGAATCGTCGTCGGCGGCTACGCGCGGATCGGCCGCAACGCCATTCTCCTGCAGCAGGTGACCATCGGCTCGCCCGATCCCGGCCACCGCGAGGCGATGCCGGTCATCGGCGACGACGTCTTCATCGGCGCCGGCGCCAAGCTGATCGGCGCCATCCAGGTGGGCGACGGCGCCTTCATCGGCGTCAATGCGGTGGTGGCGCAGGACGTGCCGCCCCGCAGCCGGGTGGTGGTTCGCGGCGGCGTCGAGGTGACGCCCCGGCGCGACCTGCCGGCAGTGGCCGGAGGGTCCGACGCCGCGGCGCCCTCTAACCATGAGGAGGACCCGCATCGATGAGATGCTTGCGCCCGCCGCGCCTCGCCCTGCTGCTGCTGCTGCTGCTGGTCATCGGCGGCCAGGGGCTCCTCGCTGAGGACTACGGCGAGGTGGTCGAGGTCAACGTCGTTACGGTCGACGTCGAGGTCCGGGACGCGCAGGGGCGGCAGGTGACCGACCTCGAGCGCCGCGACTTCCAGATCCTCGAGGACGGTGCTCGCATGGAGCTCACCAACTTCGAGCGCGTGGTGCAGCCGGCGCGCGCCGTCGCCGCGACGGCCGAGCCATCCACGGCCCCGGCGGTCACCGCTACGTCCCCGGCGGCAACTCCGTCTCCCGCACCACCCGAGGCCGAGAGCCGCATCGTCGTCTACGTCGACAACATGCACCTCCATGCCGCCTCCCGCGCGCGGGCACTGCGCCAGGTGCGCGACCACCTTGCCGGCGGCCTCGCTGTCGGCGAACGGATCATGGTGGTGAGCCAGGACGCCGGCGGCCTCGACGTGCGCCTCCCGTTCTCCACCGACGCCGCCGCCGTCAGCGGCGCGCTCGACGCCGTCGACAAGCTCGCCGCTCACGCCCAGGAGGACGATCACACCCGGTCGACCGCCGTGCAGGCGGTGATCGCCCTGCAGAAGGACGACATCGACGAAGAAACGCCCTGCGCCCCCGACATCGCCCAACCGGTGCGGGCCTATGCCGAGTCCACCCGCAGGGACGTTCTCCACACCCTCGATCGCATCGGCTTCCTCGTCAACTCGCTCGCCGGCCTGCCCGGCCGCAAGGCGCTGCTCTACGTGAGCGACGGCATTCCACAGCAGCCCGGCCAGGATCTCTTCCAGGTGCTCTACAACCTGTGCGGCGGCGGCAGCGCCACCGGGGGGCCGTGGATGCCCCAGGAGCTCCAGGGTTTCGACGCCAGCGTCATCGGCCCGGGCGCCTACCGGGCCCAGTCTGCCGCCCTCGACGCCGCCGGCTACGAGACCACCAACGACCTGCGGCGTCTCGCCGCGCACGCCAGCGCCAACCGGGTGAGCGTCTACACCCTCCAGGCGAGCGGCCTCGCCACCGCCTTCACCGACTCCTCGGCCGGGCCCGAGGACCTGCTGCTGCAGGATCCCTCGGTCGCCGCGGTCGCCGCCGAGAACCCCAAGGGCGCCCTCGTCTACCTGGCCAACCAGACCGGCGGTCGCGCCATCGTCGACACCAACGACTTCGGACGCGAGCTCGGCCGCATGCGCGAGGACCTCGCCACCTACTACAGCCTCGGCTACACCCCCAAGCACCAGGGCGACGGCAAGGAGCACGCCGTCGAGGTGCGGGTCAGGCGCCCCGGGGTCAAGCTCGTCTACCGGCGCAACTACCGCGACAAGCCGGCGCTCGAGCAGACCGCGGATCGCATGCTCGCCGCCCTCATGCACGGCTACGAGGACAACCCGCTGGGGATCACCGTCGAGGTGCTGCCCGCCAAGTCGCTCGAGAACGGCCACTTCCTGGTCACCGCGCGGCTGCTGGTGCCCCTCTTCAAGCTCGCCACCGTCGCCCATGACGACGCCTTCGAAGGGAAGCTGCGCGTGATGGTGATCACCGGCGGCCCCGGCACCGGCACCTCGGGCATCCGCCAGGTGGAGGTGCCGCTGCGCGTGCCGCGCATGCAGGCGCTGACCGCCTTCGGTCAGAGCTACGCCTACGAGCTCGGTCTCGAGCTCACCTCGGGCGACCACGACGTCGCCTTCGCGGTGCGCGACGAGCTGGGGGCGACGACCTCTTACCTGCGCCGCACGCTGGCTGTGGCAGCGCCCGCGCCGGCCGGCGGTCGCTGATCGCCACCAGGGCCCGCGGTGGGGCCGGCCGCTCAGCCCGGCAGCTCGGCGAGGAGGCCCGCCGCCACCAGCGCCTCGGCCGCCTCGGCGATCGCCGCGAAGGGCATCCCCGAGCGCTCGGCGATCGCCAGCAGGTCGGGGCCGCCGTCGGACAGGTTGAGCACCCAGAGCAGCGCCAGCTCGCGCTCGCGGCCATGGGTCTCGCCGCCCACGGCGCGGTAGAGACCGCGGCGACCGAGCTGCGGCTCCCCTTTCGGGGCCAGGTTGCGGTAGCGGCGGTTGGCCTCGAGCAACGCCACCACCGCGAGGTAGGCGCGCAGCGAGCCGGCCAAGCGCCTCCGGGCGTGACCAGGTCGAGGTCGTCGGCCGAGGTGTGGTACTCGGGATAGCGCCCCCACGGCGTGCGCGTCAGCGAGCCCACCGGCAGGTCGAAGCCGGGCGAGCAGTACTGGCGCTCGTCGTAGCCGAACGGGACGAACGGCTCGACGACGACGGCTCGCCGGAGGCGGCCAGCACGCGCGGCCACGGCGCGGTCGATCGTCCGCGTCGCCGCGCCGGCTCCGCTTGTAGTGGAAACGGCCCGGGTCGCCGAGGTTGGCGGCGACCAGACCGTGGGCGATGCGCCGCACGCGCTCCGTCGGCGTTGCGCGCCAGCCAGGTGATCGCGCCGATGGTGCCGGGCAGCAGAGGAAGCGGTAGCGAATAGCGCCGCCGGCGGCCGGCTGGCCAGCGCTCGGCGAGGAACGGTGGTCACCGCCATGCCCGACAGGTTGTCGTTGGCCAGCGACGGGTGGCAGACGTGGCAGGAGACCAGGACCTCGCGCTCGCCGGCGCCGGGGAGAAGCAGCTCGCCGTAGGTGAGCGATCCCGGCGCCAGAGTGGCGTCGACGCACACCTCGTACTCGCCGTCCGGCAAGGGCCTCCAGCTGGCGGTGCGCCAGGCAGAAGCCCCACTGCTCGCGCTAGTAGGAGGTGCGGTAGGGGATCCAGTCGGGCTGCTCCGGCAGGCAGTGCAGGTGCGGCCGCAGCTCGGCGCGAGCCAGCCGCGCGCGGACCGGCACGCTGTAGCCCACGACGTGCAGGGTGACACCGCGGAAGTCGACGACGCGGGCGCCGTCGGGGCCCTTGATCCAGGCCTCGCGGACGTTCCACTCCGGCGGCACCTCCAGTCGAAGCACCCGCGTGCCGCTCGGCACTTCGTGCACCTCCAGCGGCCGATGCTCGCGCCGATGCGCGCGAGCGTCTCGGCGGACGCCGTCGCCGGTGATGCTGCGGCAGATCGGCTACAGCTCGCCGGCGAAGGCGTGCATCGCGGCGCCGGCGACGGTGACGTCGAGGTCGCGCGGCGAGCTCGTGGAGCGGCGCGCCCACCGCGTCACGCTCCCAGCGAACGGCGGCAGCTCCCGGTCGCGCTCCGAGATCACCGTCACCGCCGCGGCCAGGCGATGCCCACCGCCGGATCGTCCCAGCGGAAGCCCCGGGCGTGCGCCGGCGACGTAGGCCTCCGACATCTGGTACAGCACCTCGGTGGCGTCGGCCAGCGTCTGGAAGCCGTGGGCGAACGCCGGCCGGCACGTAGAGCCTGGTGTCCCCTCCTCGGCGGTCAGCTCGACCGCCACGTGGCGCCCGCGCGTCGGCGAGCCGGCGCGCAGGTCGACGACGGCGTCGAAGATCGCGCCCCGCGTGCACCGCACCAGCTTCGCCTCCGCGACGCGGCGCCGCCTGGTAGTGCATGCCGCGCAGCGTGCCGCGGCGGCCGGTTGAAGGAGACGCTGCACTGGGCCACCGCCGGCTCCAGGCCGTGCGCGGCGAACTCCTCGCGGCAGAAGGTGCGGGCGAAGAAGCCGCGCTCGTCCGGCGCGCGCGCTCGGGCGCGACGACGAAGACGCCGGCCAGCGGCGTCGGCTGGAAGATCACTCCAGCACCTCGAGCCGCCGGGACGGCGACGACGAAGCTGCCCGCCCCACGATCGCGGACGTCGGCCATCTGCGCCGATCGATCTCGTCCTTCAGGTTCCAGGGCAGGATCAGCACGTAGTCGGGGCGCGTCTCGCGAAGCCGGTCGGGCGGGTGGATGGGGATGCGGGTGCCGGGCAGGAACCGCCCCTGCTTGTGCGGGCTGCAGGTCGACCGTGTAGTCGAGAAGGTCGGTGCGGACGCCGCAGTAGTTGAGCAGCGTGTTCCCCTTGGCCGGCGCGCCGTAGCCCGCCACCGACTCGCCCGCGCGTCGCGGGCGTCGAGCAGGAAGCGGAGGAGCTTGCGCTTGGTCGCGTGCACCCGCTCGCCGAAGGCGGGGTAGGCCGCCGGGTCGAGCAGCCCGGCGGCCTCCTCGCGCGCCAGCAGCGCCGCCGACCCGCGGCGACCGACCGCTCCGTCCTCCTCGGCGTGCCGGCCGTAGATCCGCAGCGAGCCGCCGTGGGTGGGCAGCTCCTCGACGTCGAACAGGGTCAGCCCGTGGGCGGCGAACACCCGGCGCACGGTGGTGAACGAGAAGTAGGAGAAGTGCTCGTGGTAGATGGTGTCGAACTGGTGCTCCGCGAGCAGCCGCAGCAGGTGGGGGAACTCCATCGTGACGCGTGCCGCCGGGCGCCAGCGCGCATCTTCAGGCCGGCGACGAAGTCGTTGAGCGCCGGCACGTGGGCGAGGACGTTGTTGCCGACCAGCAGGTCGGCCCGCTCGCCGCCGCCGCCAGCTCGCGCGGCCAGGCGCGCGGCCGAAGAAGCGCGACCAGCGTGGGGATCCCCTTGGCCTCGGCCGCGGCGGCGACGTTCTTCGCCGGCTCGATCCCGACGCACCGGCACCCCGGCGCTCTGGAAGTACTGGAGCAGATAGCCGTCGTTGCTGGCGATCTCGACCACCCGGCTCTCCGGCCCGAGGCCGAAGCGCTCGATCGCCATCGTCGCGTAGGCCTCGGCGTGGCGCAGCCAGCTCTCCGAGTAGGAGGCGAAGTAGGCGTAGTCGGTGAAGATCGCCTCCGGCGCCTGGACCTCCGGCAGCTGCACCAGGCAAGCAGCCGTCGCAGAGGTAGGCGTGCAGCGGGTAGAAGGTCTCCGGGCGGTCGAGGTCGTCGGGGCCGGGGTAGGAGTTGGCGAGCGGCGACAGCCCGAGGTCGACGAAGGTGCGGCTCGAGCGGCCGGGCCGCAGAACCGGCAGGCCGGGGCGCGCTCAATCCCAGATCTTCCAGGGCGCGTCGCCCCGCTTCCAGATGTCGTTGAGCAGCAGGTAGTCGCGGTAGGTGTCCATCGGGTACCAGGCGCCCTCGTGCAGGTAGACCGAGAGCTGGCCGTCGCGGGCCAGGAGCTGCAGCGGCGCCAGCTCGAGGAACAGGCCGGGGTCGTCGTCGAGGTAGTCGAATACCTCGCGCTGGAAGACGAAGAAGCCGCCGCTGACCACCCCCTCGGCCACCGTCGGCTTCTCGTTGAACTCCAGCGCCCGCGCGCCGTCGACCTCGGATCTCGCCGTAGCGCGAGGTGGGGTGGACGCCGGTGACGGTGGCGATCCGCCCCTCCCGGCAGTGGAAGTCGAGCAGGGCGTCGACGTCGACGTCGCCCACCGCGTCGCCGTAGGTGAAGCAGGAAGGTGGGCGCGTCGAGGTACTGACGCACCCGCCAGAGCCGGCCGCCGGTGGCGGTGTCGTCGCCGGTCTCGGCGCAGGTCACCCGCCACGGCTCGCTGCCGTCGCGGTCGTGGAACTCCAGCGGCCGGCTGCCGTCCATGTGCAGGGTGAAGTCGCGCTCCATCTCGTTGTAGCGCAGGAAGAACTGCTTGATCACCCACCCCTTGTAGCCGAGGCAGAGCACGAAGCGGCTCGAAGCCGTGCGCGCCGTAGATCTTCATGATGTGCCAGAGGATGGGATTGCGGCCGATCTCGACCATCGGCTTGGGCCGGTACTCGGTCTCCTCGCGCAGCCGCGTGCCCTGGCCGCCGCAGAGGATGACCACCGGGATCTCACGCCGCTCCGCGGCGGCGGCTGGGCTCGGGGAGCCGCTGGTCGTCATGGTGGAGGGGGATTCTACCGGGCAATCCCCGGCACCGCCTCGGGGTGCCGGCTGGAGCCACCGTCGCGCCTCGACACCCTCCCGCGGCGACAACAGGGTCATGGCCTGGTCAACCTCGGAGCCCGCACCTCACCGCCATGGCTCTGTCCCTGCCTGGCACGCTCGAAACTGCGGGCCGCGCTGTGTACGATGACCCGCGGCCCGGGGCTGATCGCGGGCCGCCCCGATCGAGAGGAGCCAGCGATGCGGATGATGGTGCTGGGCGGCACGGGAACGGTGGGGTCGGAGGTGGCGCGCGAGCTGTTGCGTCGCGGCGTCGAGGTGCACGTGCTGACACGCGGCACGGCGGGGAGGCAGGTGCCGGAGGGCGCCGTCCGGGTGCAGGGCGACCTCCTCGACGTCGCCACCGTGCGCAGCGTCTTCGCGGGCATGGACGGGCTCTTCCTGCTCAACGTCGTGGGCCCCACCGAGGCGCACGAGGGGATGATGGCTGTCTGCGGGGCTCGCGCCGCCGGCGTCGGCCGCATCGCCTACCTGTCGGTGCACGACGCGCACCGCGCGGCGTACCTGCCGCACTTCGGCTCCAAGCTGGCGGTCGAGGCCGCCCTCGCCAGCGCCGGCATCCCGCACACCATCCTGCGCCCCAACAACTTCTACCAGAACGACGCCTGGCTCGAGGAGGTGCTCGTGCAGCACGGCGTCTACCCGCTGCCGATCGGCGAGGCCGGCCTCTCGCGCGTCGATGTCCGCGACATCGCCGAGGCGGCGGCGGTGGCCCTCACCACCGGGGCTCACGACGGCGAGACCTACAACCTCGTCGGTCCCGAGGCCTGGACCGGCACCACGACGGCGGCGGCGTGGAGCGAGGCGCTCGGCCGCGAGGTCCGCTACGCCGGTGACGACCTCGAGAGCTGGGAGCAGGCCAGCCTGCGCTACCTCCCCGAGACCCTGGTGTTCGACTTCGAGCTGATGTACGACTACTTCCAGCGCCACGGTCTGCGCGCCACCGACGCCGACGTGGCACGCCAGACCGCGCTGCTGGGCCACCCGCCGCGGCGTTTCCAGGACTACGCGCGGGAGACGGCGGCGGCGTGGGGTGTGGGCGCCTAGTAGGGGGGGAGCTGCCGCTCGCGGTTGCGGGACCACCGCTGCGCTGGCGGGCCTCCGGAACCGGACAGCGCGGTCCCGGAAAGGGGCACCACCCGCTCGGCGCCACCGCGGAGCGGGTTGCGGCGCCGGCCCGCGTCGCCCTTGCGTCGCCACGAGTTGCCGACAAGGCCGGGGCCGTGGCACGTGCCCTGCTCGGCTGCGCGGCATGAGCCTCATCGACCTCCGCTGCGCCCTCGCCTCGCTGCGGCGCGCACCGGCGTTCACCTGCTGGTGGTGTTCGAGGTGGCACTCGCCGTCGTGCTGCTGGTGGGCTCCGGGCTCATGCTGTGGAGCTTCCTCCGCCTCGCGCACCGCCCCCTGGGGTTCGTCCCGGGACCGGTGCTGGTCGCCGGCCTCTCCATGCCGCAGGCCCCGGAAGGCAGTGCTCCACCCGAACCTCACCGCCCTCCACGAGCGGATCCTGGGGCGGCTCTCGCAGCTGCCCGGCGTCGTCGCCGTGGCGGGCAGCAACAGTCTGCCGTTCGCGGGCCCCAACACCGGCAATGTGATCGAGGTCGAAGACCGGGCGGCCACCGCGAGGAGCCTCTCGACGCCGACTTCCGCGTCGGCACCGAGGGCTACTTTCGGACCCTCGCCGTTCTCCTCGTCCAGGGCCGCGGTTTCCAGCGTGGAGACGGCCCGGCGGCACCGGTGGCCGTGGTCAGCGCCGCGGCGGCGCAGCCCTTCTGGCCCGGGCGCGATCCTCGCGGAGCGCGCCTGCGACTCGGCGACTCGCCGTGGATGACCGTCGTCGGCGTCGCCGCCGACTCGCGGCTCTTCTCCATCGACGAGCCG
This sequence comes from Thermoanaerobaculia bacterium, assembly GCA_963837455.1. Lineage (GTDB taxonomy): Bacteria > Acidobacteriota > Thermoanaerobaculia > Multivoradales > JAIOJS01 > DASYQD01. Next base: position 59,413 of record CAWINM010000008.1, read on the forward strand.
GGCGAGGTGTCGCGGCCGCTGCTCTAGGTCCCCTACCGCCAGATGCCGGCGGTGCCGCTCACCTTCGCGCTGCGCACCGCAACCCCGCCGGCGGCGATGGCGGCGACGGTACGTGCCGTGCTGCGCTCGGCCGCTCCCGGCCTGCCAGTCTCCCGCGTGGAGCCGCTGGCGTCGCTGCTAGCCCAGGCACGCGCGCCGCAGCGCTTCGCCACCGCCCTTGTTCGCAACCTTCGCCTGGCTGGCGGTGGCCCTCGCGGCGGGCGGCATGTACGCGCTGGTCGCCTACCTGGTGAGCCGGCGCACCAAGGAGATCGGGGTACGGGGCGCTCGGTGCCAGCCCCGGCGACGTCGTCCGCGCCACCGCGGGCCGCGGCGTCGCCCTGGCGGCTGCCGGGGTGGCGCTGGGGATCCTCGGCTCGTGGGGTCTGGCGGGCTCGTTGCGCAGCGTGCTGTTCGCGGTCAGCCCCACCGATTCGTCCACCTACGCCGCGGTGAGCGTCGGATTCCTGCTCGTCTCCGCGCTCGCCAGCTACCTCCCCGCCCGCCGCGCGTTGCGCATCGACCCGGTGGAGGCGCTGCGGGCCACCGACTGAGCGCGGCCTCCCGAGCGGGACCGCGCCCCCGGCGATGGACGAGCTGGCGCGCCGGCCTAGGGCAGCTTCCCCTGGAAGTCGAGATCCGCCTCCCAGGTCTCGTCGAAGACGTCCGCCTTCCCCCCGGTGGTCAGCTTGCCGCTCACCTGGCCGTTGGCCCAGTGGAAGTTGGTGGTCTTCACTCGGCCGAGACTGCTCGCGCCGGAATGCTGCAGGGCGGTGTGCCCGATCTCGCACTCGATGACGCTGCCATCGGTCTGCACGCTGACGATGAGCGAGGAGCCGTACTTGCCGAACAGGGCGCTGATCTCGGGGTGCGAGTCGGCGCTGGCGTCCTGCTCGGTCATCACCAGCGTCACCGTCTTCATGCCGTCGAAGTCGTCGTGCGGCACGAGCAGGAGGTGGGTGAGCTTGGCGTCTTTGCCGTTGGCGCGGTAGACGCCGGAGACGGTACCGGCGTGCGACGCCGCCACCAGGGCGAGCGGACAGAGGCAGCCGGCGGCGAGCAAGGCGAGACGGAGCCCGAGGCGTGGTGGCATGCGCTTCTCCTCCCTGAGTGGTCTTGGCGGCAGCTTCTCACGAGGTAAGAACGATGAATGGGGCCGCCGGGGGACGCGGCGTCGCCGTGCATCGCCCCGAAGTGGACTGGGTAGGCGGACGGCCCCTGCCTCCGGCTCGCGTGGCCGGGCTCAACCGGCGATGCCCAGGGCGACGGCGGAGGCCTTGAGAGCGGCGACGAACGGTGCCAGCGGCGGCCGCACCAGCCCGGCGCCAATCTGGCCGACGCCGGGCTCGCGATGGGCGATGCCGGTGTTGATGCGCGGCGGGATGCCGAGCTCCACCACGCGCCGCACGTCGATGCCGGTGGGAGTGCCGCGGAACCCGAGCTGCGGAATGGTGAAGTGGGGGCTCTCGGCGACGGTGATCTCGTACATCTCGAGGGTCGCCGCCACCGCCTCCTCGGGCGAGCCGCCGACGAAGGTGACGATGGCGGGCGCGGCGGCCATCGCAAAGGCGCCGAGGCCGACCGTCTCGGTGATGGTGCTATCCCCGATGTCGGGGTTGGCATCGGCGGGCGTGAAGCCCGGGAAGTAGAGCCCGACGGGAACCGGCGCCGGCGCCGTCAGCCAGCGGTCGCCGAGGCCGGAGACGCGGATGCCGAAGTCAGTGCCGTTGCGCGCCATCGCCGACACCAGCGTCGAGCCGGCGACGCCGTGGCCGGCGTCGGCGATCAGCTTGCACGCCGCCATCAGCGGGTTGAGCACCGCCAGCGCGTTGCCGCCGAGGTAGTCGAGCGCCGCAGCGGCGCGCTCGCCGTCGCCGGCGACGCGAGCGATGCGTGGCGCCAGCTGGCGCAACAGCAGCAGGGAGCCGGCGCGGTTGCGGTTGTGCCCCTCGTCCCCCATGTGCAGCGCCTCGGCGACGAGGACGCGCAGGTCGATGGGATCAGCGGCGACGAGCGCCTTGCCGAGCAGGGGCCCAAACACCTCGTTGAGCCGCCGCAGGCGGTCGAGCACCTCGGAGGCGTAGGCCCCGTAGCGCAGCACCCGGCCGTAGCCCTCGTTGAGGTTCGAGTAGGCGCGGCGGCCGCTGGCGGCGTCCTCCACCACCCATACCGCCATCGACGACGAGGTGACCCCCGCCATCGGCCCCACCGCGGCGTGGTGGTGGCAGGGCTCGAGCGTCACCTCGCCCCGCGCCACCAGCGCCTCCGCGGCGGCAGCGTCGGCGGCCAAGCCCTCATAGAGCAGCGCCCCGATCACCGCCCCGCGCAGCGGCCCGGAGGCCCGCTCCCACTCGATGGGTGGCCCGGCGTGGAGCAGCAGCCCCGGCCGCAAGCCGGGAACGACATCGCCCGCCCGCGCCACGCCGGCGAGCCGCGGCCGCACCGCCGCCATCCGTTCGACGGCGACCTGGTTGGCGCCGTCGATGGTGGCGCCGGCGGTGCTGGGGCCGCCAGGCGCCCCTCCGGTGCCGCCACTCTCGGCAGCCCGTTGGTACGGTCGATGCCAACCGTTCTCGCGAGGGCTCATCGCATCCTCCGCAGCAGGTCGATCAGCTCGGGGTCGCCTCCCGCCGGCGGGCGCCAGTCGAGCTGCACGGCGGCCGCGCCCTGGGCGAGGAGGCTATGGTGGAACGCCTCGACGCCAACGGTGACGGCGGCGAGCGGCGCCGCGACGGCGTCGGGCGACACCGCCGCGGCGGGCTCCTCGGGTAGCCATCGCGCGACATGCTCCCAGGCGGCGGCGAGCGCCTCCTCGAGCGAGCGGCAGACGGTGGCGCCGGCCTCGGCGAGCCGCGCCGCCTGCTCGTCGAGCCCCTGCGGGTCGGTCGCCGTCCCCAGGAGCAGGGCCGCCACCGTCAGCGTGCGAGCCTGACCGGCGGCGAGCTCGCGCGCGTGCTCCACCGCGGGCGCCAGCACCGCCGCCGGGTCGGCGTTGGCGCCGTCGCCGAGCACGACGTCGAAGAGCAGGAACCCCACCTCGGGGTCGGCGGCCTCACGAGCCAGCCGCTCGGCGAGCGGCTCGGCGTCGAGCATCGGGTGCGGTTTGCCCGCCGTCAGCTCGTCGGCGCCCATGTCGACGACGCAGTGCGCACGGCTCGTGCGCGGGTCGTCGAGGCGCTGCTCGGCGCGCAGCGGCACGTTGCTGGTGAGCGGCTCGCACAACAGCTGCAGCCCCGCCACCAGCTGGCTGGCGATGGTGCCGCCGCCGCAGAGCGCGCGCACCCAGCGGCCACGCCCGGAGCCGTCATGCTCGGCAGCGGGTGCGGCAGGCGTCCTGGTCGTCATGGGATGGGTGTCACCATGGTGGAGAGTCGCCGCGACCGGCACCGCGCCGTCCTCGGCGCCGGGTCGCATGGCCTCCTCGCGGCGCACCAGGCTCGCCGCCAGCTCGGCGGCGTCGGCCGCCGAAGCGGCGAACCAGACGTCACCCACTCGCCGCGCCGGCATCGGCACGCCGAGTAGCCACGCCACCATCGGCTTGCCAACTCGCCGTGCGGCGGCGAGCAGCCGGCCGGCGACCGCGGGCGCCGGCGGCTTGCTCACCAGCACGACGACGCGCGTCGCGGGGTCGTCGCCCAGCAGCTCCAGGGCCTGCCGAGCCGCCAGCCCCCCCACCTCCGCCGAGAGGTCGCGCCCGCCGGTGCCGAGCGCCTGCGAGACGCCGCACTCCCGCGCGTCGAGCTGGCAACAGAGCGCCTGCAGGCCGGTGCCGGAGGCCGCCACCACCCCCACCGGCCCGCGTCGTACGCGGTTGGCGAAGCCCAGGCCGATGCCCCCCACCACCGCCGTGCCGCAGTCGGGGCCGAGCACCAGCAGGCCGCGCCGGCGGGCGGCGCGCTTGAGCGCCACCTCCTCGGCGAGCGGCACGTGGTCGCTGAACAGGAAGACGTGGCGACCTGCGGCGAGGGCGCCCCAGGCGACCTCGGCGGCGTAGGCGCCAGGCACCGAGACCAGCACCCAGCGTGCCGCGGGCAGTTGGTGGAACGCGGCGTCGAGGCTCCGGGGCCGCGACGCCACGCCGGCTGCCGGGCGTCGCGCCGCCAGCAGCTCGTCGACGCGCGCCAACGCCGCCGCCGCCGCCGCCTCGTCGCTGGCCTCCACCACCACCACCAGATCGTCGGTCCGCGCCGCGCTCGACGCCGCGTCGGCGAGCCCCGACTCGGCGAGGAGCTCGCGGTTGGCGGGCGTCGCCATCACCGCCGCCGCCCGCAGGACCCCCGGCTCGGCGGCGAGGCGGCGCTGCAGCTCGAGCAGCACCACCGAGTCGAGGTAGGCGCCGGGGCGCAGCAGCTGGCGGCGGGCGGTCACGCCAGCGCCTCGGCGAGCCGCGGCCCCCAGGCGAGCAGCTCCTCGTCAGCATCGCCGCGGGCGCTCGCCTGCACGCCGTGCGGCAAGCCCTCGGCATCGCGGCCGGCGGGCAGCGCCAGCGTCGGCATCCCGGCATGCGTCCAGGGGAGGTTCATCACCGGGTCGCCGGTGGCGGCGATTCCCGCCGGCGGCGGCCCGGGTGCCGCCGGCGAGATCCAGAGGTCGATGCCGTGGACATCCATCAGCGCCTCGAGCTCGGCGCGCAGGGCGGCGCGCCCGGCACGGGCGCGCTCCACCTCGGCGGGGTCGGCGGCGCGGCCACGCTCGAGCAGGGCGCGGGTCTCGGGGTGGTAGCGGGCACCGAAGCGCGCGAACCAGGCGGCGTGCACCTGCCAGGCTTCGGCGGCCACCAGCAGGCGATGCCGCACGTCGACGGCGGCGAAGGCGGCGAGCGCCGGTACCTGTCGCACCTCGAGCCCGGCCGCGCGCAGCCGCGCGCAGGCGGCGCGGAAGACCGCGAGCGCTGCCGGCGAGGCGCGCTCGAGGTAGGGCCCCCCGGGGACGCCGAGCACCGGCTGCGAGGGCACCGTCACCGGCGACCGCCAGCCGTCGCAGAGGGCGGCCGCCACCGCGGCGGCGAGCTCGACGCTGGCGGCAAGCCAGCCCACGTGGTCGACCGACGGCGCCAGCGGGATGACGCCGTCGCGGGGCACGCGGTCGTAGGTGGGCTTGAAGCCGACGATGCCGCAGTAAGCGGCGGGCCGGCAGATCGAGCCGATGGTCTGGGTGCCGAGCGCGACCGCAGCGAAACCAGCCGCCACCGCTGCCGCCGAGCCGCTGCTCGACCCACCGGGAGTGCGTCCTGGGGCGATCGGGTTGTTGGTGGGCCCGGGGGCGAAGTAGGCGAACTCGGTAGTCACCGTCTTGCCCACCAGCAGGGCGCCGGCGGCGAGCAGGCGCGAGACCGCCGCGCCTTGCGGGCCGGCGAGCTCCTCGACCGGCAGGCTGCTGCCGGCGGCGGTGGGAAAGCCGTCGACGTGGAAGATGTCCTTGATCCCCACCGGCAAGCCGAGCAGCGGCGGCCGGCGGGAGCCCTCGGGGCGGCGCTGGCGCTCCAGGGCGACCGCCCGCGACAGCCGCTCCCAGCGCCCGGGCTCGGGGAGGAAGGCGCGCACCTCGGGCTCGCGGGCGTCGACGCGACGCCGCAGCGCATCGAGAGCACCGGGCTGGGTGAGGTCGGCGGGGGCGGCGGCGACGAGAGGGGAGCTCACCCCGGCTCGCTCTCTGCCGCCGGTGCCTCCGCCGCGGCGGGGACACCCGCGGCGCGCTGGGCGGCGAGCAGCACGGCGTCGACGATGTGCTGGTAACCGGTGCAGCGGCAGAGATTGCCGGAGAGGGCGAGCCGCACCTGCGCCTCGTCGGGCTGCGGGCAGTCGCGGAGAAAGGCGACGAGCGTCATCAGGATGCCAGGGGTGCAGAAGCCGCACTGCAGCGCGTGCGCGTCCCAGAACGCCTCCTGCAGCGGGTGCAGGTGTTCGGGCGACGGCGTCAGCCCCTCGACGGTGGTCAGCTCGTGCCCGTCGACCTGCGCCGCCAGCAGCAGGCAGGAGCGCACCGGCTCGCCATCGAGCAGCACCGTGCAGGCGCCGCAGACGCCGTGCTCGCAGCCGACGTGTGTGCCGGTGAGGCCGAGCTCGTGGCGCAGGAAGTCCGACAGCAGCAGCCGCGCCTCGACGGTGCCGGTGTGTTCGACGCCGTTGACTCGCACCCGCACCTCGACGGCGGTCGCCGGTTGCGGCAGCGAAGGCTCAGCCAACTCCCACCCCCCGCCGTTCGCCGGCGCCTCCCTCGTCGCCGCGAGCGCGCGCGAAGGCTCGCCGCAAGGCGCGCGCCGTCAGCACGCTGGCAAGGTGACGCTTGAAGGCGGCGCTGGCGTGGACGTCGTCGTGGGGCTCGATCTCCGCCGCCGCCGCGACCGCTGCCGCGGCGATCGCCGCCTCACTCGGGGCCTCGCCGCCGAGGGCCGCCGCTGCCCCTCGCGCCACCAACGGGCCGCCCCCCACCGCCAGGAAGACCACCCGCGCCTCGGCGCAGCGGCCCGCCTCGTCGAGGCGTACCACCGTTGCCACGCCCACCTGTGCATAGTCGCCGTGGCGCCGCGCCGCCTCCTCGAAGGCCCAGCCGCTGCGCGCCGGCAATGGCGGCCAGACGATCTCGGTGAGCAGCTCGTCGGCCTCCAGCGCGGTGCTGAAGAGGCCGGTGTAGAAGTCGTCTGCCGCCACCCAGCGCTCGCCATCCTGGCGCTGCAGCTTGAGCCTCGCCGCGAGCGCCACCGCCAGCGCCGGCAGCTCGGCCTTGGGGTCGGCGTGCGCCAGACTCCCCCCCACCGTGCCGCGGTTGCGGATCTGCGGGTGGGCGATGTGCGGCACCGCCTCGGCGAGCAGCGGCGCCTGCGCCGCCACCTCGGGAGCGCGCTCGAGCTGGCGGTGACGGGTGAGCGCACCCATGCGCAGGCCGCCGCCCTCGACACGCAGCAACTCCAGCTCGGCGACGCCGTTGAGGTCGACGAGCACCGCCGGATGGGCGAGACGGAAGTTGAGCACCGGCAGCAGGCTCTGGCCACCGGCGAGCGCCTTCCCCTCGTCACCGTGCCGCGCCATCAGCGCCAGCGCCTCCGCCAGCGAGCGCGGCGCGACGTAGGCGAACGGGGCCGGCTTCATCGCCGCGAGCCTATCCGAAGGGAGCGCCGGCGAGGAACGTTGCGGCGCCTATCGAGCTCATGGCGCCCCTTCATCGCCCACCGACCCCTCTCCGGGTGACGCGAGCGCCCGCATCCTGGGCTGCGGTCATGAGAGCCCGGCCGCGCGGCGTGTGCTCGTTCGGCGACGCGAGCGCACCGAAGCCCGCGTCCTCCGCACGCGAAGCTCGCAGGTGGCTCAGGGGGGCAGCAGGTGCTTCTGCACCTTGCCGAGCGCGTTGCGGGGAAGCGCCTCGACGGTACGGAAAGCGACCGGAAGCTTGAAGCGCGCCAGCTCCGCGGCGCAGTGTGCGAGCAGCGCCTCCTCGTCGAGGCCGTCGTCCACCACCAGGAACGCCACCGGCACCTCGCCCCAGTCGGCGTGCGGGCGCCCCACCACCGCCGCCTCGCGCACGCCGGGGTAGGTCTCGAGCACCTCCTCCACCTCGCGCGGGTAGACGTTGAAACCGCCGCGCAGGATGAGCTCCCGGCCGCGGCCGAGCAGGCTGACGTGACCGCTCGCCGGATCGAGACGGCCGACGTCGCCGGTACGGAACCAGCGGCACCCCACGCCGTCGACCGCAAAGCTCGCCGCCGTCTTCTCGGGGTCGCGCCAGTAGCCCGCGAAGACGTTGCTGCCCCGCACCAGCAGCTCGCCCTCGCCCCCCGGCTCGACGTCGCGCCCGTCGCGGTCGACGATGCGCAGGGACACCCCGGGCAGCGGCGTCCCCACCGTCCCCGGCAGCCGCTCGCCGGCGTACGGGTTGGAGAGCAGCATGCCGGTTTCGGTCATACCGTAGCGCTCGAGGATGGCCTGCCCGGTGAGGGCGCGGAAGGCGGCGAAGGTCTCCGGCGCGAGCGGCGCGCTGCCGCAGCAGAAGAGCCTCACCGCGCCGAGGCGCTGCGACGATGGTTTGGCCACTGCCGTGGCTTGCGCTGGAGTCTCGAGATCCGCGGCGTCGCCCAGCGCCGCGAGGAGTCGCACGTACATCGTCGGCACGCCGAAGAACAGCGTCGCCTCGCCGGCGGCGAGCTCGGCCGCCACCGCCACCGCCTCGAAGCGGCGCCGCAGGCTCACCGAAGCGCCGGCGGCGAGGGCGGTGAAGAGCCCCACCACCAGGCCGTGGGTGTGGAAGATGGGCAACGTCAGCAGCAGGCGGTCGGCGGGCTCCCAGCTCCAGGCCGCCATCAGGCCGGTGACGGTCGCCAGCAGATTGTCGTGGGTGAGCATCGCCCCCTTGCTGCGACCGGTGGTGCCCGAGGTGTAGAGCAGCAGGGCGAGATCGTCGCCGCGGGCGGGCGACGGTCGCGGCAGCAACGCGGGGTGCTCCACGGCGGGCGGCAACTCCGCCGCCAGCTCCTCGACGAGCAGCGCCGGCACCTCCCCGAGGACGTCGTCGCCGACCTCGGCGAGCACTGCCAGCTGGTCGCGCTCGGTGAGCAGCAGACGCGGCGCCGCGTCGGTGAGCACGTGCGCGAGCTCGAGGCGACGGTAGGCGAGGTTGAGCGGCACCGCCACCGCACCGAGACGCAACGCCGCGAGATAGGCGAGCACCGTCTCCTCGCGGTTGCCGAGCCACAGCGCCACCCGATCGCCACGCGCGACGCCGCGTTCGGCCAGCACCGCCGCCCAGCGCTCCGCCGCCGCCAGCAGCTCGCCGTGACTCCGCACCTGCCCGTCGGCGAGCCGCAACGCCGGCGCCGCGGGGCCCCGGCGGCGGGCGATGAGGAGGAGGTCCCAGAGGTTCATCGCCGGAGGCAGCCTACATTGCGAGTCGCGTTGTGGCCCCGGGAAAGCCGCAACACAAGCGCACGGCCCGCCAGCTCAGGTCGGGTCGGTTGCCCCGATCGGTCCCGCGGCGCCGTGCGCCGCGAACCCGGTGGCACCCACTCCGGTGTGGATAGCCCTCCTCGGCGCCGGCAGCGCCAGCTCGCTGCCTACGTCCGGGGTCGAGAGCCACAGAGCCGCCAGCGGCGCCACAGCCCTGCCCGCCGCGCCCAGACCCGCCTACGACGAGATCGGTCCGCTCGGGCAGGTGCCGGGGTTGCTCTTGGCGGGTGGCGTGGGCGCACAGACGGAGGCGACGCTCTCCAGCGGCTCGCGCGAGAGGATGCGCGGGGCCCGATAGCGGCGACGGCCGTCGCCTGCCGGCTGCTCGTCTTCGGCCCGCCCCAGCTCGTCCGCGCCGGTCTCTCTCGCGCTCATGGTCACCTCACTCCTGCCGCGGCGCGCCGCGAGCACCGCCCGTGCCTAGGTTCGATCTGACAACAGATTGTAGAGGTTGAGGGCGGCGCGGTCCACCCCTGGCACGGTCGGAGCCGGGCGCACCGGCTGGCAGGGCTCGAGCTCTTCCAGGTGCGTGGTCACGCCGGAGCGGCGGAGAGATCCTCCCGCTCGACGCCGGCACCGAGCACGAAGTCGGGGCCGAAGGCGCCCGCGGGCGTCAAGAAGCCGGAGTCGATGCCGCCGGCGGTCACCCGCACGACCGCGGCGAGCGCCGTGATCACGGTCCAGCGGTAGGCCTGCGGACCGCGCTGTCTCGCGGCCACCACCGCACCCTGGGCGTCTCGCGCCTCGCCCCACAGACGGGTCTCCCCCTTCGCCAATCGCTCGTTGGAGGGACCCGGCGCGCGCTGGCGCGCCCGCGCGGCGGCGAGCCGACGCAGGGGCGCCAGGCGCAGCAGGCCGACCAGCGGTCGGCTGCGACGCAGTCGCCGGATCATCGGCTCGGGCATCGCCATGTATACCTCGACGTTGGGGATGCCGGTGGTGTACCAGGCGGTCACCACGTCCCCCCAGGGGATCGTCACCGCCGGCTGCGGGCCCTCGCCGAAGTCGACCTCGCGGGTATGCCACGCCACCGGCACCCGCACCAGCTCGCCGTCGCGGCGCACCAGGCCGCCCTCGTGCGCGTGCTCGGCCATGGTGGCGGCGGTGCCTCGCGACGGACCGGCGTCCGGGCGGAAGGCGAGGGTGAGGTGGGTGGCGCCGGGGAGCCGTCGCTTCAGGTGCGCCGCCAGGCAGTCGGAGGGGACGACGTCGAAGCCCACGCCGGGGAGCAGCGTGATGCCTGCCGCGGCGGCGGCCCCACTTAGCGCGGCGAGGGCGAGGAACACCTCGGCTTCGCCCGTGATGTCGAGGTAGGAGACGCGACGCGCCAGGCATGCGTCCACCATCGGCCGATAGGTGTGGACGAACGGTCCGGCGCAGTGGAGCACCGCCGGCACCTGGTCGAGCGCCGCCTCGAGCGCGGCGCGGTCGGCGAGGTCGAAGGCACGACACGAGAGCCCGAGCTCGGCGGCGAGAGCGGTCAGCCGGTGCGGGTCGCGGCCGGCGAGCAGCGGCCGCAGGCCGCGCGCCGCGGCCTCACGGGCGATCCGCTCGCCGGTGTAGCCGTAGGCGCCGTAGAGCAGGAAGCTCGCGTCCACCGTGACGCGATGCTACCAGCGCCGGCGCCCGGGCGCCCGGGCGCACGGAGGCGCGAGCCCCCGGCGGGCGGGCTTCAGGTCTCACTCGATCCCGGGCGGTGGGCCGTCCGGCGGGGGCTGCTCGACCGGCCCCAGCCGCAGCTTCATCGAGGGATCCCCGAGGAGGTTGTAGAGGTCGAAGATGGTCGGGTCGGCAACGTCCGTACGCGCCTTGAGGTACCCGCCGAGCACCCACTCGCCGAGCCGCAGCTGGGGCTGCGCGAGCAGCTCCTGCTGCGAGTAGAGACGCAGCGCCAGCGCCCGCGAGTCGCCGCTGTTGGGAATGCCGGACGCCGACAGCACGGCGCTGGCGCCGCCGGCCGCGCTGCGCACCAGCAGCTCGCCGAGGGAAGAGAAGCCGGGAATGCCGAAGCGGTTGGCGCTGCAGGTCATCGCTGTCAGCAGCGACAGCCGCGAGCCGTTGGTCAGCGACGGCACGTCGTTGCTGCTGAGCACACCGCCGGCCGTCAAGCGGTCGAGCCCGCCGTGGCCGTAGTAGTTGATCACCGCCCTGCCGCCGACGATGGCGGCATTGAGCTCGCTGCGGGCCTCGTCGAGACCGAGCGTACCGACGTAGATGCGGTCGACGCTGATCTGGGAGTTGAGCAGCGCGGCGGTCTGGTCGGAGTCGTAGGCGAAGTCGGCGCTTTGGTCGGGAGCGTCGGCGAGCATCACGGCGTGGTTCGCCCACTCGGGCGTGCCCAGCGCCGAGAAGGCGGCGAGCTTGTCGACGACGGCGTCGAGCTGCGCGGCGCTCTGCACCGGCAGGCGGCCGATCGCGAGGTCGGGGAAGCCATCGCCGTCGAGGTCGGCCAGGCGGTTGTCCGCCGGGTAGAGGCCCTGCGGCGTGGAGACGAACTGGGTCGGCACCTTGTTGCCGTCGTAGCCGAGCAGGTTGCGGTAGTCGACGGAGCCCTCGCCGGCGAGGACCACGTAGTGCAGGCGCCCGGCGTCGCCGCGCTCGGCGGCGATGGCGGCGCGCAGCGCCTGCGGCGAGGCAACTCCCTGGCCGTAGGTGTCGGCGATCTCGTCGACGGAGGCGACGCGCACCGTCAGGCCCTCGCCGCGCCGCAGGTCGGCCAGGCGCTCGGCGCTGGCCAGCCACGCCGTGGGCGCGACGATCAGCAGGTCGGCGTCGCCGGTTGGGGCGGCCACGTTCCACCCGCGCACCCCCTGCGGGGTACGCAGGCCGACGGGGCCGACGGCAAGGAACGGCCCGTAGGAGATCGGCGCGAAGCTCAGCGAGGCACCGCCCCGCAGGTCACCCCCCGCGGTCGCCCCGGCCAGCCAGCGCGGGTGATCGGGATCGCCGACGTCGAGGAGGCTCACCCGGTTGCTGGAGAAGCCGGTGACGGTGGCGCCGCCGGCGAGCGGCCAGATGGTGAAGCTCAGGCTGTCGCCGTCGGTGACGTAGCCGCGCAGGTAGTCGAGGTCGAAGCCGTCGACGTAGAAGACGTTGGCCGGAGCACCGCCGCCGGTCATCTCGACGAGCTGATCGCTGCTCGCCGAGAGCACCCCGGCAGGGACCGCGAAGGCAACCCGCTTGGCGCCGAGGTCCGACCAGGTGGTGTCGCCCAGCGGAGCGAGCGCCGTGCCGTTGAGGCTGACCGATACGTCGTGGGCACCGTCGTCGCCGCTGGTCGTTCCCTGCAGGTCGACGTACAGCGTCGCCGGCGCGCTCGGATCGGCGCCTGGCGCGTGCACGGCGAAGGTGCGGTGCAGATGCTGCCCGCTCTGGTCACCAGGCCACAGGTAGTCCCAGAACCAGTAGTCCGATGCCGGGTCGAAAGGCACCACGGTGACGGGCACGGCATCGGTCTCGCTGCGCTGGCGATCGCCGAAGGAGGACGCCGGCTTCGGGGCGATGGCATCCACCTGCGCCGCTCGCATCTGCGTCCCCTGCCTGCCGAAGTCGAGGCGGTAGGGAGTCAGGCTCGAGTAGAGCGTCGGCGACGCCACGCCGTAGAAATAGATCCCCTGCACGGCATACGGGTTGACGGCAATCCTGCCGCGGCTGGTCGGGTTGTCGGGGTACCAGGGCACGTCCGTGGTGCCCCCCCGGCGCAGCGAGAGCTGGCCGGCGAGGATCGCCTTCTGCACCTCCGCCGAGGATCGGCCCAGCCAGATCCCCAGCTGGCCGACGGAGGCGTGGTAGAGGCCGGTGCTGTCGACGCCGAGCCACAGGCTGTCGATGGGAACGCTCGTGCTGCGCGGAGCCACCGCGGCAACGGCGGCGTCCCTCACGCGCGACGGGCGCTCGGTGGCGTGGGCTTCCCGCTCGTAGGTCGATGCCATCGCTGGCGGCGTCTCGCGGGAGTCGCGGTCGGCGGTGACGCGGTAGGGCCCGAAGGCATGGCTGCCGCCGCTGCTCTCGACCTCCTCGAGCCGGTACACGAGCGGCGCTCCGGGCTGGGCTCCCTCGTCGAGGAAGCGGTAGGTGCCGCCCTGCGGGGCGGTCAGCAGGCCGGCGAGCGTCCCCTTGCCGAGGAGCTGCCAGCTCTTTCCCGCTGCGTCGCCGCGGTAGAGGCGGAAGCCCGCGGTGCCGGCCTCGCTCGCCGTGGTCCACTCCACCACCACGCCGCCGCGCTCGCCGGGAACGGCGCGGAACGAGGAGACCACCGCCTGGGTGATCACCGACTGCGTCACCGCCAGCTCGCAGAGCGGGCCTTGGGTGTACGTGGCGCGCGCCTGGGTCGTGTTCCCGGTCCCGTCGACATACCTCGCGTTCGTGCCGCTGCCTGCTGGGGTGCCCGTCATCGGAATGCGCTGCCCGGCGCTGGTCGGCGTGGCCTTCACGCGGTAGGAGAGCAGAGCCGTGGCGCCAGCGCTCACGCTGCCTGGGTTCCAGACGATGTTTCCCGACCCGCCCACCGCGGGCTGGCTGACGATGGAGCCCTGGCTCACCTGCGGGAGGCCGGCATAGACCGCGGCGCCACCCGGGATGTTCGCGGTCACTACGTTGGTGGGTGTCGAGAAGGTGATCGCGTACGGAGTGGGATTGACGATCCGCGCCGTTACCGTGAAGCAGCTCGTCTGCCCCACCAGCGGCGGGTTCGGCCCATTGTTGCCACCGCCACAGCCTCCGAAGCGCAGCAGCTGTTCCAGATACGGCTTGACTGGGGCGATGCCGGCATCCGTGGCGAAGTAAGTGCGCAGCACGTTGGCCTGCGGGTTGGCCGTCGGCGGATTCGCAGCGGCCTGCGCGTTCGAGTGATAGATGACGGCGTAGTTGCCGTTGACGCCGGGGGTGTTGTAGGTGCGGATCTGCTCCTGGACCGTCCAGATGCCATAGTCCGTGGAGTTGGCGTCCGAGGGCCAGCCCACTAGGTTGTCGCGGTTCCACACGTCGTTGCCACCGAGCGTGGCGCTGGTGAACGTCTGCGAGAACGCTCCGGTGCGGCTGGTGTACACCATGCCACCGACGTCGCCGCTGTTGCTGTCGTAGTCGAAGTCGTTGCGTCCCGCCGTACAGCCGTTGGTCAGGTACGGGTAGTGGACGTAGTCGCGCTCGTTAGAGCCCGGGTCGGGATTGACTCCGAGCGGGTAGAAGCTGTCGGCATAGACGTTGATTTCGGTGCCGCCAGATCCTGAGTTGCCGTCGTGGGCGCGGATGCCGAGGGCGTTGATGTCGTCCCCCGCGTTCATCGTCACCCGCAGCTCCCAGTGGCCGGGCGTGAGCGTTTCGGCATCGTCGATGCGGACGTTGTCGAGGAAGAAGAACTCGCCGCTGTCCAAGCCGATGCTGGTGAAGCGGATGGTCGTGGCAGCCGAGATGAAGCTGGTGATGTCGTAGCTGCGCGAGCCGCTGCTGTCGTTGGAGAAGGTCTCGAGGGTGGTCCAGGGGGCGGTGCCGGTATTCGACACCTCGACACGGATACCTTCGCCGTCCTCCAGATTGTTGGAGGTCCGATAGTCGAAGCGGAGGTAAGCGTTGGTGAGGTTGAGGCCCGTATTGGAGAGGTCGACCTGGCGCGAGATGAGGTCGTTGTTACTCCCCGCACCGGTGTTGCTTCCGAATTGCAGCTCGGCCGCCGGGTTGGTGACCTCGATATGGCCCCCCGTCGCGCCGCCACCGCCGCCATCGGTCTCCGCCCAGCTTCCAGCCCAGTTGTTGGTCCCGTTGTTGTTGCTGTAGAGCCGCGCCGAGAAGTTGTCGCGCACGGTGTGGCCCGTGGCAGCGGCGGCATTGAAGTCGTAGAGCGTCAACCACGCGTTGTCAGCGCCTGCCGGGCCACTGCTGTTGCCGGTGGTGAAGCGCGTCGGCCGCGCCGTCCCCGACGGGTCGAACAGCTCGTATGTGGCGCTAGTGGTGTAGGGATCGCCGTCGGCGCGCTCGCGGTCGCGGCCCAGCACGTCCTCGCCGAGGCCGCCGGCGCCTACATCGGCGTCGAAGAGATCGACCACCAGTCGCGACAGCCCTGGCGTGACCTCGATCCAGAACCTGTACGGTGCCTGCATGCCAGTGGTGTCGCTGATGTAGTCGCCGTTGTGGGTGGCGGCAGTGTTCCCCTGCGGCGTCAGCAGCTCGCTGGAACCGGTGGTGGCCCCATGGAGAACGCCTGCAGCAGCCAGCAGGCCTGCGACCGTGAAGAAGCCAAGGCAGCGCGCGGACGGTCTGAGCATAGGTACCCCTTGCCTCGCGAGGAACTCAATGATAGCAGCTCGCTGCATCGACCG
Organism: Thermoanaerobaculia bacterium; assembly: GCA_963837455.1. Classification (GTDB taxonomy): domain Bacteria; phylum Acidobacteriota; class Thermoanaerobaculia; order Multivoradales; family JAIOJS01; genus DASYQD01. The sequence continues at coordinate 74,702 of CAWINM010000008.1, forward strand.
GGCCGCCCTTCCGCACGGGCTTTGCCAGCGATCGCCGGGAGCGCGCCGCTCTTGCCTCCCAGCCCTGTCGGGACGACACCGAGCGGCGACGCGTCGGCCTCGCCGCATCGACGCTGCTGAGAAGGCCCGCGGCCCAGCTCCAGCTCGATCCCGAACGCTACGACGCGGCGCCATTGTACAGGAGGGTGGGCTCCGATCACGCTGATTTGACGAGCTTTGGGAGCCGAGCGCCGCTCCCGGGGAAGCGGGCCTTCGCGGTGACCCCGGCTGCAAGCTGCGTCCGCCCACTCTTCGCACTCGCCGGCGCAGGTCCTTCGCCGCTCGAAGCCGGCGAGATCATCGAGTTGCCAGGCCGCCCGACCGTGCGCCCGCCCGGCGCCAGGGACGAGAGCCGCCGCCTGCCCGCTGATCCGGCCGGCGTGGCCCGCGGCGCCGCCCGGAGGGCGCGGCGCCACGAGCCACCCATGGCACTCAGGCCGTGGCCACGGCGACGCCGGCCGGCTTGCGCCCGCGCACGAACGCCGAGGCGAACCGTCCTGGCACCGACTCCGGATGGATGTCGAGCTCTGCCAGCAACGTCTGCCCCGCTTCCCCGAGCGCTTCGGGACCGTAGACACGGGTGATCTCGACCTCCACCTCCTGGAACCCGGCGCCGGCGAGTTTCCCGCGGCACTCCTCCACGTCCAGGGCCCCCGCCAGACAGCCACTCCACAGCTCGATGGCGCGCCGCAGAGGCGGCGGCACCTCGCCCTCGGTGACGATGTCGGCGATCGCCAGCCGCCCGCCCGGGCGCAGCACGCGGAAGGCCTCGGCGAAGACGCGGTCCTTGTCGGTGGAGAGGTTGACGACGCAGTTCGAGATCACCACGTCGACACTGGCGTCGGGGAGCGGCACCGCCTCCAGCTGCCCCTCGAGGAACTCGGCGTTGGTCACCCCGGACTCGGCCTGGTGGCGGCGGGCCAGGGCCAGCATCTCGTCGGTCATGTCGAGGCCATAGGCTTTGCCGGCGGGGCCCACGCGCCGCGCCGAGAGCAGCACGTCGAGACCGCCCCCCGAGCCGAGATCGAGCACCACCTCGCCGGGGTGGAGATCGGCGAGCGCCACCGGGTTGCCGCAACCCAGCGACGCCTGCAGGGCCGTCGCCGGCACGCCGCTGGTCTCGCCGGCGCCGTAGAGGTCCGAGCTGATGGGGTCGCCACAGCCGCACGGGCATCCCTCCCCGCCGCTCGCCACCTGCTCGGCCGCGGCGGCGTAGCGACGCCGCACCGCCTCGCGGATCGCCTCCTCACTGCCCGCCGGGGTCAGGGCGCCGACGCTACAGCCACACCCTGCCGCCACCCTGCCCGCACCACCGCTCCGCCCCTCCACGTCCACCTGCTCGTCGGTCATACTCGTCTCCTTCGTTGTTAGTCGCAACTACATGGTCAAAAAAGTCAGCCGCAGGAGCCATTCGCAACACAGCACGCTGCCGCCCCGCCGCGCACGAGGCGAGGCGCGGCCGCGCGCAACAGCCGGTGGAGCATCTCCGCCATCGCCTGCCGCGTCGACGGCGGGAAGCCCGACACCACGACGCGCACCTCGGCGAGCAAGTCCGCGTCGATCGTCTCGTAGAGGCGACAGCCGGTGCGCGTGGCGCTGATGCGCAGGGCCCGGCCGTCCTCGGGGTGCGGCCGTCGTTCCGCGTAGCCCTTGGCGACGAGCGCGTCGACCACGCGGCTGGCGGTGCTCTTGTCGAGGTAGAGCTCCGCGGCCAGCTCGTTGAGGGTCTGCTCGCCGCCCGCCGCCAGCGCCTCCAGCGCGTAGCACTGGGTCACCGACACGTCGTGGCAGCAGATGCGGTCGCGATCGCGGAACTGGAACATGCGCACGAGGTCGGAGAGCACGCGATGGAGCACCAGCGCGTCGGCGTCGAGGGCGGCGTCGGCACCCGCCCCGGGGCCCGCCGGCTTCGACCTTGCCCGCGAGCGGCGTGCTCGCTTGGAGCCAGGCCCGCTGCCAGACGTCCCGCCACCGCGGCCGGCCGGCGTCACCGCCGGAGCATTTCGTTGCATGTGCCAACAATAAGGGAGACCACGCCGCGTTGTCAACCTCCGAGCACCGCGGCCGGTCGCAGAACCCAGGTCGCAGCGATCCAGCCAGCTAGGGAACGCGCACGGTCTTGCCATCGGCGACGGCCTCGTCGACCAGCGCCCCCAGTCGCCGCTGGGCTTCCTCCGAGGCGCGCCGCTGGCTGCGCCCCAGCTCCGACTGGCGGCTGCCGAGAGTCACGGCGAGGGCGTCGATGGCGCTCATGGCTCCCCCTTCCGTTCCTCCAACCTCTCCACCAGCTGCTCGAGAGCGGCGCGCTCCTCGTCGCTCGCCGCGCCCTCCTCCACCAGGTAGGCCACGAAGGGGGAGAGCGAGCCGCCGAGGGTCCCCTCGACGAAGGAACGCACGAGGCCCCGCAGCAGGTCGCGCGAGCCCTGGGCGGCGCTGTAGCGGTACACTCCCTGCTGCCGCCGCCGGCGCAGGAAGCCCTTGTCGTGCAACCGTTCCAGCATGGTCTGTACGGTGCTGCGCGCCAGGCTCGCGGCAGCGCCGAAGCCCTCCGCCGCCTCGCCGACGCTGGCCCCGGACCGCTCCGCCACCCAGCGCAGCAGCGCCAGCTCCCGCTCCCCCACTCCGCCGGCTCGCGATCGCCGCATCAGGGCCTCCCGTCACTACAGCTGTCATCACGGTAGCCGATGACTACAGCTGTCGTCAAGGAGGACCGGCGTGGGCCCCGGGGGTGGGGTGCGATTGGCTGGCGATACTGTCTTGAGGGCCGTTGCAACGCCGCCGATCGCGACCGCCGACCGAGGACGCCTGATGAGCAAGCCACCCGCGCCGCCCGCCGCCGAAGCCATCCTTCGACCCCCACGCGCTCGACACGTCGCCGCGACGGCGGCCCTGCTCGGGCTGCTCCTGGCGACGACGGCGGGGGTCGCGCGAGCGCAGCTGGTGATGACCTTGCGCCAGGGGAAGGCTTGGCTGGAGGGCAGCGACCTCCACCTCCTGCGCCCGGGAGCCACCGACGTCGAGCTGCGCGACGTCGGTTGGGACGACCGCTCCTACAGCTCGCCCATCAACTTCGGGGTCGGTCTCACCTGGTGGCTGCCCCCGCACCCCCATTGGGGGCTGGGGCTCGACCTCACCCACGTCAAGGCGGTGCTCCTCACCGAGGAGTCAGCGCTCGCCCAGGGCCGGGTCGACGGGGTGCCCATCGATGCGCCAGTACGGGTGGGCGACATCGTGCCGCGGCTCGAGCTCGCGCACGGCATCGAGCTTCTTACCGCCGGCGCCGATCGCCGCTGGCTGGCGTCGCCGGGCGCCAGCGGCCGCGGCGTGGCGCTCTTCCTCGGCCTCGGTGCGGGGATCGCCATCGCCCACGTCGACGCCGAGGTGGGCGGCGCCCGCACCTCTGGCTACCAGCTCGCAGGCCCCGCGGCGCGCGGCGTCGTCGGCCTCGACGTGCCGTTCGACGAGAACGTCTCGCTGGTCTTCGAGTCGAGCCTCGGCTGGGTCGACCTGCGGGCAGACCTCGCGGGCGGCGGCAGGGTCGACACCCGCCTGGTCGTCCCGCAGCTCACGCTGGGGATCTCGCTGCGGGACTAGGCCTCCTCCCACCCGGCCACCACCCTCCAGGGGCGGGGGCGCCACCCCACCCCTCGCCCGCCGCACGAGGCTGCGCTCGCCGCGCTTCGCGGTCACCAGCGAGAACGACGGCAACGGCGTCGCGCTCCCCAGCCACGACTCACCGCTTCGCTCGGCTGGATGCCGCCCGGGGCCCGCACCGCGGCCGACCCGTCGGCGGCCGCTCTCAGCACTCGTCGCCGAGGATCTCCAGCGTGTCCGGCAGGTTCGGGACCATGCACAGGAACTCGAAGGGCGCCTCCGTCACCTCGTACGAGTGCGGGGCGCCCGCCGGGATGTACACCACGTCGCCGGCGCTCACCTCGTGCACAGCGCCGCCGATCGTCACCTGCGCCCGGCCGCGCACGACGTACTGCTCATGCTCCACGGTGTTGGTGTGCCGGGGCATGCCGCCGCCCTCGCCCATGACGAAGCGCCGCATCGCGAAGTGCGGCGCCCCGTCGTCGGGCCCCAGCAGCACCTGCACCTCGGTGGCCCGTCCCGCCGCCACCGGGCGCGCCGGCACCGCCACCGCCTTCTTGACCACCGCCGCGTCATCACCCATCGCCGCCTCCTCGTGCATCCACGGCGCCTCCGGTTGGAAGCTTCCTCGAGAGCCACGGGCATCGTAGCTCAGGCCACCAGGAGCACCCCCTCGGAAATCCTCGCGCGGTGCTCTGGGCAGTCCGCGTTCTCGGCTGTTCATCGGCCCGCAGCGCCGGGGCGAGGCACGACCACTCCTCACCTCCGTCGCGGCGAGGGGGCCTACGAGCCGGGGATCGCGCGGTGACGCGCCGGGTTTCAGAGCAGCTCGTGGAGGGCCGCCGCGAGCCGCTCGTACTGCGCCAGCTCGTTGTAGAGCTGAGCCGACAGGCGCACCAACCGCTTGGGCGTCTCCGGCCATGCGAACACCGGCACCTCGATGGCGAAACGCGTCATCAGCTCGTCCTGCAGGGGCTCGATCCCCAGGGGCGAGGCCGGCCGACTCTCGCCGTCGGGAAGCGGCAGGCTGGCGAGACTGCCCACCATGCTCTCGGGGCAGGGCGCGGCGATGCCCAGCGCCTCGACCAGCAAGGCGCGGCCGGCGAGGACGAGCTCGTGGTTGCGCCGCCTCACCTCCGGCCAGCCGCCGGGCACCATGCCGCCCACGACGCGCAGCGCCGCCGGCACGCAGAGAAACGGCGTCGGGTCGCCGGTGCCCTGCCAATCGAACTCGTCGTGCAGCCGCGAGCGCCCCGGCCGGCGCTTGTTGTGGCCGTGACTCACCACCAACGGTCGCAGCGCCTCACGGCGGTCCTCGCGCGCCCACAGGAAAGCGGCTCCCTTCGGCGCGCAGATCCACTTGTGGCAGTTGCCGGTGTACCAGGCGGCGCCCAGCTGGCGCACGGCGAGGTCGATCTGGCCCGGTGCGTGCGCGCCGTCGACGAGGGTGTCGATGCCGCGCTCGGCGAGGGCGGTGACGATCTCCGCCAGCGGCATCACCACGCCGGTGGGGCTGGTGACGTGATCGATGAGGGCGAGGCGGGTGCGCTCGCCGGCGCCGGCGACGACCACCGCCACCGCCTCCGCCGCATCGCGGAGCGGGAACGGGGCCGGTGCCACCACCACCCGCGCGCCGCTGGTGGCGGCGACCAGCTCGAGGGCGTTGCGGCAGGCGTTGTACGCCTGGCGGGTGACCAGCAGCTCGTCGCCGGGGCGCAGCTCGGGCGCCAGCGAACGCAGCACCGTGCTGACCCCGGTGGTGGTGTTGGGCACCGCCACCATCCCCGCGGCGTCGGCGCCGATGAAGTCGGCGAGCGCCTCGCGGGCGGCGTCGAAGCGCTCGGGCAGTCGGCGCAGGAGGAATGCCACCGGCTCGCGCTCGAGCTCGGCGCGCAGCGCCGCCTGCTCCGCCAGCACGGCGCGCGGGCAGGCGCCGAAAGCGCCATGGTTGAGGTAGTCGATCGCCGGATCGAGGGTCCACTCGGAGGCCAGGGGGCTGTTGCTCGGCATCGCGGCGGAGACTACTCGCAGTGCGGGCGGAGCGGAACCCGGCTGCCCGACACCGCCCCTGGCGCCGACCTCACGACGCTCGACGCCGCCGAAACCCCGGCCTTGCCGCTCGCGTAGGAGGGGATGGCGGGCGCGCCGTCCGCCGTCCCGTCCATCCCGGAGGGCACCTGATGCGGTCGATGCACCCGAGCTGGCTTCCCGTCCTGCTGCTGATCGCCTGCATTCCTGCCCCCGCGCGGGCCAGTCACGACATCGTCCTCCGCGACGAAACCGCCAGCTTCCCGCTCGCCGGCGCCCGCACCCTGCGCATCGACGTGCCGGTGGGCGAGGTGCACGTCGACGCCACCACGGGCGACCGCATCGAGGCGCGCCTCAAGCTCAGCTGCAACCGGAGCTCCTCCCGCTGCCGCGAGCGCGCCGCCGCCCTCCACCTCTCTCCGCGGCGCGGCGCCGACGGCCTGACGCTGAAGATGGAGGGGTACGACCGCGACGGCAAGCGCGGCTTCAACCACCCCGACGTCGAGCTGCGTCTGCAGGTGCCGGCCGCCCTCGGCGTGTCCGTGGACATGGGAGTGGGCGAGCTCGACCTCGCCGGCATCGAGGGGGACGTCACCGTCGACATCGGCGTCGGCGAGGCCCGGCTCGAGGTGCCGGAGCGCGCCGTGCACGCAGTGGCGCTCGACGTCGGGGTCGGTGAGGCGCGCCTCTCGCCGCGTCCCGCCGACAGCCACCGCGAAGGGTTCCTCTTCCTCGGCAACGAAGTCGACTGGAAGGGCGGCGCCGGAGTCTCGCGCGTCGCGGTGGACATCGGCGTCGGCGAGGCCTCGGTGCGGCTCGTGCCCTGAGCCCGGCCGGCGAGCCGCGGGCCCGCAGCTCCGGCAGCAGGCACCCGGGGCGCCTGCGAAGCGTGCAACAGCGTCTCGTCTACCGCTTCGCTACAGTCGGGCCCACCATGGAGGTCGGAGCCCGGTGCCTTCTGCGCTCGCTACCGACGTTGGCCTGGGCCGCCGCCGCGCTGGCGATCGCCGCCGCGGCCGGTGCGCAGCCGCCCACCGCGGGCCATTACCCCTACTTCCCCGCCGACGCGCCATGGACGCAGCACGTCTCGCAGGCGCCGGTGGACTCCGAGTCGCCAACGGTGATCTCCTGGCTGGCCGGGCATGGCGGGTGGGGTGGCGGACAGATGCAGATCGACTTCTCGATCGAGGCCCTCGAGACCGCCGCCGGCACCCCCTTCCGCGCCTTCACGCCCAACCGCCCCGACGAGTTCTTCGACCCCTTGCAGGTCACCGACTTCGAGATGATCGCGGCCGGCGATCGCTACACCTGGAACGGCGATTGCGCCCGTGAGTCGCCGCTCTTCAACGACGGCTTCGAGATCGCCATCGCCGACAAGTGGAGCGGGCAGGCTCCGTAGGGCGTCACCGGCCGGGCCACCCGGCAGGAACGCCGACGTGGGCTTCGCCGCCACCCGGAGCGAGGCCCGGCGCCGCGGCGCTCAGCGCGCCGTCGCCAGGTCGTAGAAGCGCGCCAGGTCGTCCTTGAGCTGCCGCCGCGACCCCGGGTGCAGGTAGATCATGTGCCCCGAGGGGTAGTAGCCGAAGGTGACGTTCTTCTCCAGCGCCGGGTCGAGCCCCATGTGCGCGAGCGTGTATTCGGTCTCGAAGAACGGGGTGGCGAAGTCGTAGTAGCCGTTGGCGGAGAAGATCAGCAGGTGGGGGTTGGCCGACATCGCCGCCCGCAGGTCCTCGGCCACGTCCGGCATCGGCGAGCGACCGTTCGGGCCTTGGTGGTGGTCGTCCCACCCCCGGCCCACCTCCGGGTAGTTGGTGGGCTTGTAGATCGCCTCGCTGCCGTAGCCGAGCTGGTCGTGGACGTAGGCGTTGAAGCCGCCGACGATGGCGGCCGCGAAGGCGGCGTTGGAGGCGTCACCCTCCGGGTACTCGCCCGCCGCGTCGTGGTCGATGCCCTCGAAGCGCGAGTCGAGGCGCCCCACCGTGCGGCGCTCGCCGCGCAAGAGCTCCTTCTCGAAGCGCGAGGGGTCGATGCGCAGGTTGGCGTTGGCGAGCAGCGACTCCGGCATCGCCGTGTAGCGGGCGAGCTTCGCCAGCACCGCGGTGCGCTCGCCGTCGGGGAGGTGGCTCCCCGCCGCCAGCGCGTGTGCGTACTCGCCGAGCGCGAACGCTCGCACCTCGGCGAGGAAGGCGGGGAGGTCGGCGGGCTTGGGCTGCAGCCGGTCGTGGTACCAGGCGGTCGCCGCCATGGTGGGCAGGTAGAGCTCGTAGGCGAGGTCGTTGCTGAAGGGCGGGCCGTTGAAGTCGTCCCAGGCGTTGAGGTACGAGGAGACCAGCACGGCGCCGTTGAAGGCCATGCCCTTGCCCTCGAGCAAGCGCAGGAGCCCCGCCGCCCGCGTCGTGCCGTACGACTCGCCGAGCAGCAGCTTCGGCGAGTTCCACCGCCCGTTGGCAGAGACCCAGCGCTGGATGAACTGGCCGAACGCGGCGACGTCGGGGTCGGTGCCGTAGAACTGCTTCGGCTCGCCCTTGCCGAGGATGCGCGAGTAGCCGGTGCCCATGGCGTCGATGAACACCAGGTCGCTCTTGTCGAGCAGGCTGTCCGGGTTGTCGACGATGTCGTAGGGCGGCGGCGGCGTCGGCTCGGCATCGGCGACGTCGACCCGCAGCGGCCCGAACGACGCCATGTGCAGCCAGATGGTCGAGGAGCCGGGGCCACCGTTGAAGAGGAAGGTCACCGGCCGCCGGCGCGGGTCGCTGACGCCCTCCTCGACGTAGGCGACGTAGAACATCCGCCCGATGACGTCGCCGTCGTCGCTCTCGAGGTCGATGGTGGCCGCCGTCGCCGTGTAGGGGATGGTCTTGCCGGCGAGGCTGACCCGGTGGTGGGACACCGCCGGCTTTGGTGCCGCCGGCACCGACTCCGCCGCCTCTTCGTGCTTCGACGCGGCCTTGGCGTCGTCCTGCGCCGGCGCGGCGCCGGGGGTGACGAGGGCGGCGAGGGCGGCGAGGGCGAGAGCGAACGGCAGGAGCAGGCGCGAGTGGTGGCGTCTCATGCACCGCAGGCTATCAGCGCACCGGCGCCGGCCGGCGGCCGCCGGCGCGCTCAACGCCACTCGGCCAGCAGTCGCTCGCGGTCGAAGAGGCGTCGGCCCCAGCCGAGCAGCGCGGCGTCGAGGACGACCAGCACCACGGCGACGGCCACTCCGGTGCCGAGCAGGAAGGCACCGGCAACCTCGGCCGCCAGCAGCGCCAGCACCGGCAGCAGCAGCGACGAGATCTGGCGTCGACCGTTCGACGTCTCGCCGCTGGCGACGCGCAGCGACAGCCCATCCACGGCGCGGCGCTCGCCGAAGCGACGGGAGAGACCCTCGGTCTCGATCGCCCATTGGGAGGGAGCCATCGTCAGGGCAGGAGGCGCTCGGCCGCCGGCTCGCGCAGGTTGTAGCGACTGCTCATGGCGTGGCCGTAGGCGCCACCGTGGGCAATCAGCAGCACGTCCCCCTCCTCGCTCGGCGGCAGGCGGCGCTCGGCGCCCAGCACGTCGCCACTCTCGCATATGGGGCCGACGACGTCGGCCCGCTGCGTCGGCGCCTCGTCGAGGCGCGTGAGATTGACGATCTCGTGGTAGCCGCCGTAGAGCGCCGGCCGGATGAGCGAGTTCATGCCCGTCTCGACGCCGACGTAGAGGCTCTCCCCCTTCCCCTTGAGTTGGGTGACGCGCGCCAGCAGCACGCCGGCGCGGGCAACGAGGAAGCGCCCCGGCTCGAGCCAGAGCCGGTGGCGCGGGAAGGCGTGCCGCACCTCGGCGAGGGCGGCGTCGAGCCGCGCCAGGTCGAGGGGGCGGTCCTGCGCCAGCTCGCCGACGCCGAGGCCACCGCCGAGGTCGAGCACCTCGGCGGTGGGGAAACGCTCTGCCGCCGCCAGCAGCCGCCAGGCCACTTCGCGCCATGCCTCGGGGTCGAGGACGCCGCTGCCGGCGTGAGCGTGCAAGCCGACCACCCGCGCCCCGAGGCGCGCCACCAGCTCGGCGGCCGCGTCGAGCTCGGCGAAGGGGATGCCGAACTTCGAGTGACTGCCGGCGGTGCGGACGTGGCGATGGTGACCGCGCCCGTGTCCGGGGTCGAGGCGCAGGAACAGCTCGCGACCCGCGAAGGTCTGCGGCCAGCGCTCGAGCGGCCAGAGGTTGTCGACGGTCACTCGCACGCCGCGCGCGAAGGCGTCCTCGTACTCGCCGCGCGGCGCGAAGTTGGGGGTGAAGAGGACGCGTTCGGGCGCCAGGTCGGGATAGAGCTCGAAGAGCAGCGCCAGCTCCCCCGGCGACACGCACTCGAAGCCGAGGCCCGCGTCGTGGAGGGCGCGCACCACGCCCGGGAAGGGGTTGGCCTTCACCGAGTAGAGGACGCGGTCGATGGCGGCGAGCGCGCACAGCTCGGCCGCCGCCGCGAGCAACGAGCCGCGGTCGTAGACGTAGACCGGGGCCGCCTCCGCGGCGACGGCGAGCAGCTCGGAGCGGCGGCGGCGCCACCAGGGAGCGGCGGTCGGTGGTGCGGTCGCCCGCTCGCCCACTTCACGAAGTGCCTCGAAGGTCGGCCCCAGCACCTCGTCCTCGCCCTGGCGGCGCAGCAGCAGCTCGTGCAGCTCGCGCACCAGCCGCAACGCCTGCTCCTCGTCGACGACGAAGGTGAGATTGAGGTCGGTGGCCGCCTGCGTGAGCAGGTGCACGGGCTGCTCCTCGAAGGCCTCGAGCAGGTGCCCCAGCCGGTGGAGATTGGAGCGGATCTGCCTGCCCACCAGCGTCACCGCGGCGCACGGACCGAGCAGAGTGGCGCGACCGAGAGGGGCCAGCGCGGCGACGAGATCCTGCAGCCGCTCGCCGTCCGGAGTGCCGTCGAACGAGACCGTGACGTTGGCCTCAGCGGTGGACACCAGGTCGACCGACAGCCCCTGCCGGGCGATGCGTGCGAAGACCTCGGCGAGAAAGCCCACCCGCTGCCACATGCCGGCGGTCTCGAGCGAGAGCAGCATCACGCCCCGGCGGCTGGTAACCGCCTTGAGGCGCGGGGTGGCACCCCCGCCGTGCGCGCTCACCTCGCTGCCGGCGAGGGGAGCGCCACCCGGACCGTCGCCGCGGCCGGCGTCGCGGAAGCGCAGCGGCACACCGGCGCGACGCAGTGGACCGACAGCGCGCGGGTGGAAGCCGCCGGCACCGTTGGTGAGCAGCTCCACCGCCTCCTCGTAGGCAAGCGAGCGCAGCAGACGCGCCACCGGCACCACCCGCGGGTCGGCGGTGAAGAGCCCCGGCGAGGTCCCCCAGGCCTCGCAGCGGAGGGCCGCGAGCTGCGCCGCCAGGCAGGCGGCCGCGCGGTCGGCGCCGCCGTCGAGCAGCACCTGCCTGCCCTCCTCGCCCGAGGCGACGCCACCGGCGGTCACCACGACGCGCGGCAGCGCGGAGAGACGCTCGCCGAGAGCCCCCGACGGCCGCTCCAGGCAGTCGGCGGCGAGCCAGCGCCGCTCGTCGCGCTCTTCCCTTCCGATCGCGGAGCCTCCGCCCTCCTTGTCACCCAGGTCTGCTCGCAACAGCTCGCACGGGTCGACCGCGGCGGCCCCGATCCCCTGCCGCTCCAGCCAGGCGGCGAGCAGCGGCACCGTCAGCCCCGACGTCATGGCACCCAGCCGCGCCCGTGCGCGTGGACCGGCCTCACCGAGCAGGTGGACGCCGGCGAGCAGTCGCCCCAGCTCGGCGAGCCGCTCCTCGGTGCCAGGGGGCGGCGGCTCGTCGAGCGGCACGCCCAGGCGCTGCAGGCGATCGGCGAGCTCGCGCAGCACGGCCTCGTGCCCATCGGCGGCGAGTCGCGCGAGGAGCGCCGTCACCTCGAGGCCGGGCAGCGGCGCGCACACCACTATGGCCCGTTCGCCCACCCCGCGCGCCGCCAGCAGCGCCTCGGCGAGACGCCGCCAAACCGCGGGGTCGGCGAGCGACTCGCCGTCGAGGCGCAGCACCACCCAGGGATCGCCGTTACCCGCCATGCGGCCGCGAGGATACAGCCGTGGCGCAGCTGCCGGCGGGCCCGCCCCACCGACCTCACGTCGCGCTAGGCTCTCGCGCGCCGAGCCGCAACCCCGACGTTCAGGAGAGGAGAGCCATGGCCAAGCCACGACCAGCGATTCCGCGGCATGCCCCTCGCGTCTTGAGGGCCGCGGCACTCACCGTGTGCCTGAGCGCCATCCCCGTCCCGGCGGCGCTCGCCGGTGAGCCGGCGGCGTCTGCGTCAACCTCCAGCGAAGCAACGGCGACGGCCGCCGCGACACCCGCGGCAACGCCGGAGCCACCCTCCCCGGCGATGTCCCCCACCGCGACGGCCGCCCCACCGAGGAGCGACGCCGAGCGCTCGCTGTGGGCCGCCGAGGAGGGGTTCGCCGCCTCGTTCGCGGCGCGCGACGCGGAGCGTTTCGCCTCCTACCTCGATGAGCAGGTGGTCTTCGCCGGCGGCAAGCGGACCCTGCACGGCAAGCGGGAGGTGCGCGAGGTGTGGACGCGGATGATGACGAGTGGTCCGCAGGCGCCGTTTCGCTGGCAGCCCACTCGCGCCATCGTCTCGGGCGACGTCGGGATGACGAGCGGGCCCGTCTTCGACCCCGCCGGCATCTGGGTGGGCGCCTTCACCTCGGTGTGGCGCCGCCAGCCCGGCGGCAGCTGGCACATCGTCCTCGACGGTGCGCCGCCCTGCGAGGCGCCGCCGCCGGAGCCGCCACCGGCACACTGACGGAGGGCCGAGGGTAGAGCTCCCGGTCCGGGCCGGCCACCCGCCCGCCGTCGGCTGCGCTCGCCGTGGCGGTGCGCTCTCCACGCGCAGGTGGCATACAGGTCTGCGCCGCCCGTCGCCTTCCCCGGGCTGCGGCCCCTCGGCTGGGCGATCCGCGGCGGCGCTGAGCCTCACCCTCGGGAGGGTTCGCGGCCGCCGTCGAGGTGAGGCAGAATGGGCGGCCATGTTTGCACCGGCCGCCTCTGCCACCTTCGCCCCCGACACTGCCGTAGCCCTGCGGTGCAGCGGGCTGGTCAAGCACTACGGCGACGTCAGGGCGGTGGACGGCATCGACCTCGAGGTGCCGCGCGGCATCTGCTTTGGCATGCTGGGCCCCAATGGCGCCGGCAAGACGACGACGCTGGAGATGATCGAGGGGCTCACGCCGCCCACCTCGGGCCGCATCGAGCTCTTCGGCCACTCCTGGGGCGAAGGGCACGACCGTGAGCTGCGACGCCGCCTGGGAGTGCAGCTGCAGGAGACGCGGCTGCCCGAGAAGCTCACCGTCACCGACCTGCTGCGCCTCTTCCGCAGCTTCTACCCGCGCGGCCGCAGCGTCGAGGAGGCGATCCACGTCGTGCGTCTGGAGGAGAAGCGCGACGCCCGCGTCGAGAAGCTCTCCGGCGGCCAGAAGCAGCGGCTCTCCGTGGCCTGCGCCCTGGTGGGCAATCCCGAGCTGCTCTTCCTCGACGAGCCCACCACCGGGCTCGACCCGCAGGCACGGCTGTCGATCTGGGAGATCGTCGACGACTTCCGCCGCGCCGGAGGCACGGTCCTGCTCACCACCCACTACATGGACGAGGCGGCGCACCTCTGCGACCACCTGGTGGTCCTCGACCACGGCAAGGTGATCGCCGAGGGCGCGCCTGCCGAGCTCATCGCCTCCCTCGGCGCCGACCAGATCCTCGAGCTCACCCTCGCCGGTGACGCCCAGCCGCCCGTCGAAGCGCTCGCCGCGCTGCCCGGCGTCAGCAACGTCATCCGCCGCGAGGAGCGCCTTGTGCTGTCGATCACCGCCATGGGCGCCGCGCTGCCGGCCCTGCTGCAGCTGCTCGAGCGCGACCGGCTGGCGATCACCCGCCTCACCACTCACCAGACGACCCTCGAGGACGTCTTCGTGACCCTCACCGGTCGCGAGCTGCGCGAGACCTGAGCCGACCATGAGCGCATCCGCTCCCCATCCGCTCGTCGAGATCACCCGCGCTCGCCTGCTCGAGTTCGTGCGCCAGCCGGAGGCGCTGTTCTGGGTGTTCGGCTTCCCGGTGATCATGGCGGTGGTGCTGGGGCTGGCGTTCCGCGCCAAGCCGCCAGCGGAGATGCCGGTGGCGGTGGTAGGCGACGGACCGGCCGTCGACCGCCTGGTCGAGATCCTCGACGCCTCGCCGCTGCTGGTGGCCAAGCGGCTGCCGGCGGCGGAGGCGGCTCGCGCCCTGCGTACCGCCAGGTACGAGGTGGCGGTGCTGGCCACGGGCGATGCCACCTCCACCGGGCCCGCCGGCGTGCCGCAGGTGACCTTCCGCTACGACCCCGCCCGTGCCGAGGCGCGTGCGGCGCGCCTCGCCGCCGCCGACGCCCTCGAGCGCGCCGCCGGGCGCCGCGACCCGCTGCCCATCGGCCAGGAGGAGGTGCACGAGCGTGGCCAGCGTTACGTCGACTTCCTCATCCCCGGTCTCATCGGCCTCAACCTGATGAGCAGCGCGCTGTGGGGGTTCTCCTTCGCGCTGGTGCAGATGCGGGCCGGCAAGCTGCTGCGCCGCTTCGCGGCGACGCCGATGCGGCGCCCCGACTTCCTCATCGGCCTGATGTGCTCGCGGCTGATCTTCCTCGCCCTGCAGGTCGCCTTCCTGCTGGTCTTCGGCTGGCTCGCCTTCGACGTCGCCGTGCACGGCTCAGTGCTCGCCATCGCCGTCATCGGCACCGTCGGAACCTTCGCCTTCACCGGTATCGGCCTGCTCGCGGCCTCGCGCGCCAAGACCCTCGAGGGGGTCTCCGGCATCACCAACCTGATCATGGTGCCGATGTGGCTGCTGTCGGGGGTGTTCTTCTCCTACGAGCGCTTTCCCGAGATCATCCAGCCGGTGATCCGTGCCCTGCCGCTCACCGCCTTCAACGACGCCTTGCGGGCGGTGGTCAACGACGGCGCGCCACTCGTCGCCAGCTGGCCGCAACTGCTGGTGCTCGCGCTGTGGGCGGTGGTGCCCTTCGCGGTAGCCCTCAAGCTGTTCCGCTGGCAGTGACGGCGGGAGCGGAGCGCTCCCGCCCCGCACGGCGCCGCCTTGCCTCGCGGCGCCGCCACCACGGCTCCCGCGGGTGCCGCGGCGGCCGCTCCTAGTGCGGCGCCGGCGCCTCCGGCGCCGGCGGCTTGGGCACCGACAGCCCCTTGGGAGGGTGACTCTCGAGCTCCTGGAGGAGCATCTCGACGCCTGTCTCGAGCGTCGGGTCGTGCCCCTGCAGCACCAGGTCCGGGCTGTCGACCACCTCGACGTCGGGCGCCACGCCGACGCCCTCGACGGCCCACGACCCGCTGGGGTCGACGAAGCGGAAGGTGGGCACCTCGACGCCGCCGCCGTCCATCAGCGACGGGTTGCCGGAGAGCCCGATGAGCCCGCCCCAGGTGCGAGTGCCGACGAGCTTGCCGAGGCCGCGCTCGCGGAAGAAGTAGGGGAAGGCGTCGCCTCCCGAGCCGGCGTAGCCGTTGATCAGCGTCACCTTGGGGCCGAGGTTGTAGAAGTCCGGCGTCGGGAAGGGCTCGAGGTCGCGGCGCGCCCAGTACGAGAGCAGCGGACGCTCGAGCAGCTGGATCATCTCGAAGGGGATGAAGCCGCCGCCGTTGTAGCGGTCGTCGAGGATCAACGCCTCCTTGGTCGACTGCGCGTAGAACCCCTTGAACAGCTCGCGGTTGCCTTCGATGGCGGTATTCGGCAGGTGGATGTAGCCGATGCGCCCGCCCGAGGCCTGGTCGACGTAGCGCCGCCGCCCCGCCACCCAGTCGAGGTAGCGCAGGCCGGTCTCGCTGGCGATGGTGCGCACGCGCTCGTCATGGGCCCTGGCGCCGGGCTCCCCCTTGCCGTTCGCCGGCGCCACCCTCAGGGTCACCACCCGGTCGGCCTTGTTCTCGAGCAGGCGGTAGACGTTGTCGACTCCGTGCGTCGAGACACCGTCGATGGCGAGGATGAGGTCCCCCGTGGCGACCTTGACGCCGGGCTCGGTGAGCGGCGAGCGGTAGTCGTCGTGCCAGTTCTCGCCCGGGAAGATCTTCGCCACCCGGTAGTAGCCCGAGGGATCGGCGACGATCTCGGCCCCCAGCAGGCCGCCGTCGCGACGCGGCACCTCCCAGTCGTCCGAGCTCTCGACGTAGCAGTGGCCGGAGTTGAGCTCGCCGATCAGCTCGCCGAGCACGAAGTCGAGGTCGGTGCGGTGGGGACATCGACGCCACCAGCGGCTCGTACTTGGCGCGTATCGCCGGCCAGTCGAGGCCGTGCATGTTGGGGTCGTAGAACCAGTCGCGGATGATGCGCCAGGCGTCCACCAGCTCCTCGTGCCACTCGGCGCGCGGCTCGACCTTGAGCTGCATCCCTTCGAGGTCGAGCTTGCCGGCGTCGACATCCTGCCCCGGCTTGGCGTCGAGGATGGCGAAGGTCGGCGTCTCGCCACCGCGGCGGACGAGCACCTTCTTGCCGTCGGCCGAGAGCGTGAAGCCGGCGATCCCCGAGGCCACCGCCTGCTCCTTCTTCTCGTCGAGGTCGAAGAGCATCAGCTGCGCCCCGCCGCCCTCCCCCTCGAGGTAGAGCACGCCGCCCTCGTTGGCGGCCAGCGAGCGGTAGACGTCGCTGCCACCGGGCAGCGCCCGCACCCGACGCTCGAAGCCGGCAACGTCGACGTCGACGTGCACCGGTTTGGCGGCGGCGGCCTCGCCCTTGGCCCCGCCGGAGCCCTGGTGGGCGGTGGTGTTGGCAAGGCCCCTGTTCGGCTCGCCGCCGCCGCTCGCCGAGACTCGTCCTCGGGGTGCGTCGGCGGTGCCGGGCACCCCGAGGTGCCATGGGCCGTTGGCTTCACCCGGCGCCGCGGCATCGCCGGCGAGCCTCGTCCCCGGCGGTGCCACCGGCTTCTCCTCGTCGCTCTTGGGCAGGAACAGCGCCGGCCCGTCGGCGGCGAGGATGCCGACGTAGACCCGGGTCGGGTGGGTGTAGACGAAGGCCGACTCCCAGCCGCTGAAGGTGAGGTTGAAGTCGCGGTTGCTGAGGAAGTAGAGGTAGCGCCCCTTGGGGTCCCAGGTGGGCTCCGACTCCCCCGCCTCGTCGGTGGTCAACCGGTAGGTCCTCGCCTGCTCGCGCGACCACACCCAGATGCTGCCGTTGCGGGTCTCCATCGCCTTGGTGTACGCGAGCCACCGGCCGTCGGGGGACCAGCTGTACTCGGTGATGTCGGCGGTGGTCCCGCGGTCGACGTCGGTGATCGCGCCGTCCTTGACGGCGACCACCCGCAACCGCGCCCGCCGGTCCGCGAAGGCGAGCCGCTGCGAGTCGGGGGACCACACCGCGCCGTAGCGCCAGGTGGGGTCGCTGTCGCCGTCGTGGGTGACGCGGCGCTCGCTGCCGGTGCCGTCGGCTGGGCGCACGTACAGCTCGTACTCACCGCTGGCATCGCTCCAGTAGGCGACCCAGCGCCCGTCGGGCGACCACGCGGCGTCGCGCTCGCGCACCCCCGGTGTGCGGGTGAGGTTGCGCACCTCCCCCTCCTTGGCAGGAGCGGTGAAGAGATCGCCGCGGGCGGTGAACAGAGCACGGGCGCCGCTCGGCGAGAGGTCCGCGGACTCGACGTTGCTCCGCACGTCGACGAAGTGCGGCAGGGTGGCGCCGAAGTCGCCGACGACACGAATCGGCACCCGCACGTCCTCGCCGGTCTTCGGGTCGAAGCGCCAGACGTAGCCGCCCGCCTGGTAGACGAGGCGGCGGCGGTCGCCGCTCGGCCACTCGACGTCCCAACCGTCGTGGTGGGCGACGCGCGACACCTGCTTGCTGGCGAGGTCGTAGGCCCAGAGGTCGAGCTCGTGCTGCCGGTCGGAGCTGAAGTAGATGCGATCGCCGATCCACACCGGGTGGGCGTCGGTGCCCTGCCAGTCGGTGACCTTCTCGGCGCTCTTGCGCGCGAAGTCGAAGATCCACACGTCCTGCTGCTGCCCGCCGTGGTAGCGCTTCCAGGTGCGGAAGTCGCGGTCGATCGGCGTGTAGGCGAACCGAGAGCCGTCGGCCGAGAACGTGCCGCCACTGCCTTCGGGGGGACCCAGCGGCGTCTCCATGCCGCCGGCCGCCGGCACCACGTAGTGCTGCCCGCGCCGGTTGTCCCACGGCATGCGGTGGGCGACGAAGACCACACCCTTGCCGTCGGGGGTCCAGTCGATCACCTCGTCGTCGAAGCCACCGCGCGGCGGCAGCGCGCCGACGTCGTTGTAGAAGGTGAGCTGCCGCGGCGCCCCGCCGTCCACCGAGATCACGTAGGCCTGCCGCGTGCCGTTGTACTCGCCCATGAAGGCGATCCACCTGCCGTCGGGCGAGAAGCGCGGGAACAGCTCGAGCCCGGGATCGGCGGTGAGCCGGCGGGCGTCACCGCCGTCGGCGCCCACCACCCAGAGGTCGCCGCCATAGCTGAAGACGATGGTGTCGCCGGCGATGTCGGGGAAACGCAGCAGGCGGATGAGCCCGGCGTCGTCGCCGGCCGGAGTCGTGGCAGCGTCGGCAGCCGTCGGCTGGCCGGCCAAGGCGACGGTGAAAACGAGGGCAAGCAGCGACAGCAGCGAGGATGGCAGGTATCGGCGCATCGGGGTCCTCCCGGGCACGCATGGTATGGGATCGCTCGCGAATTGCGAACGAGAAACGCCGATAGGCGTGGCCTCTTCCCGAGGTCCGCCGGCATCAGGACAGCATCAGGACGAGCGTCTCCCTTGCCGAGCCAGCGACGGGGACAGTCCCTCCATCTCGAGGCCACCGGGAGCGGAGCTCCAGCTGCTCAGCAGCGAGGGTCGGGTGGTAGTGCCCCTCCCCTGCGGAGGCAGGAGACGGCGGGACAGGGGGCGGGGACTAGTGCCCCAGGTACCAATCGTACCCGTGCTCGAACCAGAAGTCGGTGGGGCGCACGAAGCTGTAGCGCAAGGTGCCGATCCGCTTCAAGTTCTTCACCCCATACTTCATCGGCGCCACCAGCCGCAGCGGTGCGCCGTGCTCCCACGACAGCGGCCGATCGTTGATGGCGTAGGCGAGCAGCGTCTGCGGGTGCAGCGCGCTCTGCATGTCGAGGCCGACGTAGTACCCACGCCCCGGTGTCTCGAGGGCGAGGAACGGAGGCAAGAGGTCGGGCTGACGCGCGACGTCCACGCTGGCGCCGTCGCGCCCGGCGGGAGGATAGCGGGCGATGAAGTCGGAGAGCCGCGCCCCCGTCCAGTGGACGATGATCGTCCACCCCTCGACGCAGCGCAGCTCGGTGACCAGCTCGTGAGCCGGCAGCGCCTGCACGTCGGCGAGGGCGAGCGAGAAGGATCCCGCGGCGGCGCCCTCGACGGCGAGCTGCCAGCTCGATGGATCGGCGTGGGCGTCGAGCCCGAGGTGGCCGTTGATGCGCGGGCTACGGGCCGCGCGCGACGGCGGATAGGTGGGCGCGAGCCGCGTCGGGTCCCACAGCGCCTCCCACAGCGCCTCGTTGGCCTGCAGCACGCGGCGGAAAGGCCACGGCTGACCCGCCTCCCCTGGACGCGAGATCAGCCAGCGCCAGCCCAGCACCGCCGCCGTGCCGCCCGCGGCGAGCCCGAGGAAGCCGCGCCGCGAGAGGCGGGCGAGCTGGCGTGCGACGTCGACGTCGCCGCGGCGCAGGATCGCGGGCGCGGCGTCGCCGCTGGCGTCGGGTGACCCGGGGACTGCCCCAACCCTGGGCGATCCGCTCGCCGTTGCGATGGCGCGGGGAACCACTCGCGAAGCGTCGGTTGGAGCGACGCCTGCGGCGGCCGCCGCGGTGCCGGCGGCACCGGTCTCCGCGCTCGCGGCGTCGGAAGCGGGCTGCGCGGCGCTCGACGGGGGGGCGGCGGCCTCGTCACCAGGGGTGGTCTCGGCCGCCTCCGCGGAGACCGCCACGGGCGCGCCCTCGCTGGACACCTGCGGCGCACCGGCAGCGTCGCCGCCGTTGCTCCGGTCGGTCGCAGCGCCGGCCTCCGCGCTCCCTCGCATCGAGGGCGCCCCGCCGTTGCCATTCGTCTCGCGGTCGCTCATGACGGTTCCTCAGCCGGCGCCGGCTCATCGACCACTTCGACGCCAATGACCATCGCCCGGAAGTTGTTCCAGCCGGCGCGCACGACCTGCGCCACGTGGACGAGGAAGAAGCCGACGTAGCCCATGGTGAGCCAGAAGTGGAAGAAGCGCGTCCGCGCGTAGCCACCGAACAGCGCCGTCAGCCAGCCCACCTGCACCGGCTTGTAGATCGCCAGCCCGGTGAGCAGGGAACCGAGACCCATCAGCACCACCATGGTATAGGCGATCTGCTGTGCGCCGTTGAACTTGCGCGGCGGCGGCGCGACCCTGGAGAGGTGCAGGTCGTGCAGCAGCACCTGCCAGGCCTCGCGGAACGATCGCCGGTTGGGCACCAGCGCGCGCCACTCCCCTGAGAGCGCGGTGTACCCCACGTAGAGCACTCCGTTGAGGGCGAAGAGCCACATCCCGAAGAAGTGCCAGGCCATGCCCTGCGCGAGTCGGCTGTTGATGTGAAGGAGCTGGTAGAGGCGTGGCGGAAGCTTCATCGCCAGCAGCGTGTGCGCCCCCCACCCGATGCGGTAGATCGGGTTGGCCCAATAGATGAGGATGCCGCTCCACACCATCAGCGCGAGCAGCGGAACGTTGACCCAGTGGAACCAGCGAACGGCGAGCGGGTGCTTGAGCGCCAGGCGCTTCATCGAACCTCCCGCTGCCGGCGGTGTCCAACCCCCGGCGACCAGGGACGCGGAGGCCGGCAGCGTTGGTGGATACGGCTGCGACTCTAGCGCGGCTCACCACGTCGCCCGTGTAGACTGCGGCGCAGCCGTCCCCGAATCGAGGGGCACCCCCGATCGAGGTGACCGGCGCGAGGAGGACATGCCCCGGCTCGTCGCCACTCCCGTCGTCGTCGCCGCCGCCGGCAACAAGCCGAAGGTGATCGAGGAGCTGGTCGGACGCCCGAGCACCGGCAGCGAGGAGATCAGTGTCGCTCGCATGCGGTCTCCGGGGGGCTGGCAGGAGCCCGGCCAGCGTCCCGAGTTCCGCGAGATCACGGTGGTGCTGCGCGGCCGCCTGCGCGTCGAGCACGAAGGCGGAGAGCTGAGGGTCGATGCCGGTCAGGCGGTGATCGCCGAGCCCGGCGAGTGGGTGCGCTACAGCACCCCGGAGCCCGAGGGCGCCGAATACGTGGCCATCTGCCTGCCCGCCTTCTCTCCGGCGATCGTCCATCGCGACCCCTGAGGCGCCACCGGCCCGCCAGGCAAGGGGGCGGGTCTCCGCTCGTGACGGTGACGGATATGCTCGCGCGGGTCCACGAGCAGGGAGGACGGCGCGATGTTCCTCGGCCACTTCGCCCTCGGCTTCGCCGGCAAGCACGCAGCGCCCGCGACCTCCCTCGGCACCCTGTTCGTGGCCGCGCAGCTGGCCGACCTGCTGTGGCCCAACTTCGTCCTGCTGCACGCCGAGCACGTCGAGATCGTGCCAGGGGCCACGACGGTCACACCGCTCGAGCTCGTGAGCTATCCCTACTCGCACAGCCTTATCCCTGCTACCTCGGCAGCGTCTTCGGCCGCCGCCGCCGAGCGCCAGCCTGGTCGCCTGGTCGGCAGAGGGGATCTGGTTGCTGGTGTTGTGGGCGGCCTGGGCCGACCGTCAACGCACCGCGGCGCTGTCCACGGCCCCGACCTCGATCGCATGACGATCGGGACCGGCTACGCAGCCGCTCGCGGCCGCCATGTCCGCCTCGGCGGAGGCTATCGCCACCTGTGAGGAACGAACCACCATGATCGGACGTCCGACCGAATCCGAGTACGCACCGTTCTACGCCGGCTACATCGCCCACGTGACCGATGACGACATCGTCGCCACGCTGGCGGCGCAGCGGCAGGAGCTCGCCGCACTGCCGCAAGCGGTACCGGCGGGCCGCGAAACCCACCGCTACGCCGAGGGCAAGTGGAGCGTGCGCGAGGTCGTCGGCCACCTCGGCGACGCCGAGCGCGTCTTCGGCTATCGCCTGCTGTGCTTCAGCCGCGGCGAGCAGCAGTCGCTGCCCGGCTTCGACGAGAACACCTACGTCGCCAGCGCCGGCTTCGACCGCCGTCCGCTCGGCGACCTCGTCGCCGAGCTGCTGGCGCTGCGCGACGCCAACCTGGCAACGCTGCGCGCCCTCGACCCCGATGCCGCGATGCGCCGCGGGGTCGCCAATGGCCAACCGATCTCGGTGCGCGCCCTCGCCTACGTGATCGCTGGCCACTGCCGCCACCACCTCGGGATCCTGCGCGACCGCTACGGCGTCGCCACCGCCTGAGGGAGCGGGGCCGTGGTGTTCGAAGGGCGCCGGGATCGACTGCTGACCCGGATGGAGTTCGCCGGGCGGCTGGCGCGTCACGGCGCCGTCTCCCTCGGCATTATCGCCGTCTCGCTCTACCTCGGCGCCCTCGGCTACCACCTCACCGAGGGCCTCTCCTGGCTCGACTCGGTGCTCAACGCCTCGATGTTGCTCTCCGGCATGGGCCCGCTGCACAACCCGCTGACGGTACCCGGAAAGCTGTTCGCGACCTTCTACGCCCTCTTCTCCGGGGTCGTCTTCCTGGCCCTCACCGCGGTGATGCTGGCGCCGGTGATCCACCGCGTCGTGCACCGCTTCCACCTCGGCGACCCCGAGAGCTGAGCGGGGCCCGCAGACAGCGAGGCCCGCCCCGCCGAAGCGGAGCGGGCCCCGTGGCTGCCGGTTGCGGTCTACCTCACGGGTGGGCGATGCAGAGCGAGTAGCTCCCGGAGCCGCTGTAGGCGTACACGCGCCAGCGGTAGGTCCCGGAGGTGCCGCCGTAGCTGACGTTCTCGTTGGCCGAGCCGGTGGTGCCGCTCGCCACGTTCGACCACGTCGAGCCGCTCTTCTTCTGCAGGTAGAGGTCGAAGTCGGCGCCGCTGGCAGGCCCGGTGAGGGCGCCGGTGTGCGTGCCCGAGGCGCTGCTCACGTAGCCGCTCGTGGTCGGCAGGTACGCCGAGCCGTGCGAGCTCAGCGAGCCGGTGTAGGTGGTGCACCCCGCCGCCGCCGTGTAGGTCGCCGTCAGCGACGTTCCCGAGTAGGCGGCGTAGGTGTTGAGCATTACCCACCAGCGACCCGCCGCCGGCGCGCTGAAGCTGCAGGTCTCGTTGTTGCCGTTGATGTACGGGCGGCAGTCGTAGCTGCTGGTGGTGGGCTTGCTGCCGAACCGCACGTACATGTCGGCGTCGCCGCTGCCGCCCGAGAGCGCCACGCTCAGCGAGCTCTGCCCCGCCGGCACGTCGATGTAGAAGAACTTCTGGTCCCCCACGGTGGGATCCGAGACGCTCACCGGCGCGCCGTTGGCGAGCGCGGTGTCGCCGCCGGCCGGCGCCGTCACCGTCACGCTGTGGCTGACACTGTCGTTGGCGGCGTCGTCGTCGGTTACCGTCAACGATACCGTGTAGGTGCCCGCCGCTGCGTAGGTGTGGCTCGGGTTGGTTGCCGTCGAGGTGCCGCCGTCGCCGAAGCTCCACGAGCGCGAGGCGATGGTGCCGTCGCTGTCCGTCGAGCCGTCGGTGAAGCTCGCGGTCAGGTCGCTGGTGGTGAAGGTGAAGGCCGCCGTCGGCGGGCTGTTGCTGCTGCCCGCGGTGTAGCTGCCGGTCAGCGTCACCCCCGAGTAGGTCGAGTAGCCGTTGAGCATCACGTAGTAGGTGCCGGTGCTCGGGGAGGCGAAGGTGCAGGTCTCGCTGTTGCCGTTCACGTACGGACGGCAGTCGTAGCTCGACAGCGTCGGCGCCGAGCCGAGCTTGACGTACATGTCGGCGTCGCCGCTGCCGCCGCTGGTGTGGAACACCAGGTTGGTGGCTCCCGCCGGCACCGCCATCGTCCAGCTCTGCTGGCTGCCGGTGGTCCCGGAGAGGCCGCTCACCGGCACGCCGTTCTCGAGCACGTTGCCGGTGCACGCCGAGGTGGTGGCCGACGCCTGCGCCGAGTCGGCCGAGGAGCAGCTGCCGTTGGAGGCGCTCACCACGTAGTAGTAGGTGGTGGCGCACGACAGCCCGCTGTCGCTGAAGGTGGTCGAGCTCGAGCTGCCCACCGCGCTGTAGGGACCGCCGCTGCTGGTGGCGCGCGAGATGGTGTACGAGCTGGCGCTGCTCACGGCGCTCCAGCTCACGCTCGCCGCCGTCTGCGACGAGGAGCTGGCGCTGACCCCGGTGGGGGCCGAGGGCGGCGTGCAGCTCACCGACACGGAAACGCTGTGGCTGGTGCTGTTGGTGGCCCCGCCGTTGTCGGTTACCTGCAGGGACACCGTGTAGGTTCCCGCCGACCCGTAGGTGTGGCTCGGGTTGGCGGCGGTCGAGGTGCCGCCATCGCCGAAGCTCCACGCGCGCGAGGCGATGCTGCCGTCGCTGTCGGTCGAGGTGTCGGTGAAGCTGGCGTTCAGGTTGCTCGTCGTGAAGGTGAAGCTCGCGGTCGGCGGGTTGTTGGTGGCACCGCCGTCATCGATGACCTTGGCCGACCAGATCTCCTCCTTGGCGCCGCTGCGACGGTCGGTCCACGACGGGAAGAAGCCGCCGCTGATGCCGGACAGCGAGTTGTAATCGCCGAACTGGTTGCCGGAGTCCGCGCCGGAGACGGTCTCGTCGGTGGTCGCGGTGGTGACCTTGAGCGGCGTCGACCAGGTGCTGCCGTCGTCGCTCGACGACTGGTAGTAGACGTCGACCTTCTTGCGACCGCTGTCGTTGACCGTGTCGTAGTACATGACGGCGATCTTGCCGTTGGTCTCGTCGACCACCAGCCAGGGGTTGAACTGGTCGTTCTTCCCCGCCTGGTTGTTGATCTTGACCTTGGCGCTCCAGCTGCTGCCCCCGTCGGTCGAGCGCGCGAACCAGATACGCGTCTTGCAGGCGGAGGTGGTGCTGGAGCCAGGCTCGCTGGAGGGGGACGTGCAGCCGCTGTCGCCGGAGAGGTCGTTCCACACCGCGTAGAGGTTGTTCTTGCTGCCGGTGCGGTAGGCCCCGACCGCGACGTAGACCAGCATGCGGCGGCTGTTGAAGGCCGGCACGCCGATGTCATAGGTGTCGTAGGTGGTGGCGACGGTGGTACGTCCCGACCAGGTCGAACCGCCGTCGGTCGACTTCGTGACGTAGATCCTGCTCGAGCCCGTATCGGGCCACATGGCGAAGACGTCACCGTTGCTGTTGGTCTTGATGTCGGCGCCGATGCCGGTACCGGTGGTCTCGCTGCCGCTGATCTGCACCGGGCTCGACAACCAGGAGCCGCCGCGGCGCCGGTTGTAGTACACCGGGTTGCCGTTGTGCCAGATGGCGTAGAGGGTGTCCGCGAAGGCCGAGGTGGCGCTGTGGTCGACCCAGATCATCTGCTTGTCGGCCGAGCTCTGGCTGCCCGAGAAGGTGTTGTCGAGGCTCCACGTGGCGCCGCCGTTGGTGGACCGGTAGGCGCGCATTTTGAGGATCGTGCCGGCGGAGTTGATGCCGATGGTGGTCGACCAGGCGGTGCCGTCGCTGGTCCAGTCGACCGTGGGGTCGGAATGGAACGAGTCCCCGCTGGCGAGCGGCAGGGAGGTCTGCCCCCAGGAGCTGCCGCCGTCGCTCGAGTAGAACTCCGCCTGCTGGCCGCTGCCGCCGATGTTGTTGGAGGCACCGATGATCTTGCTCGGATCCCAGTAGTTGACGCGGATGTCGGACTCGCTGCGCGGAATGCTCTGCGCACCCGAGAGACGCATGTTGGCGCCGGCGGCATAGGTCTGGGTCTCGAGCTCGGGCTCCACCTGGCTGTTGTCGAAGTTGGGGTGGGTCATCATCCACTCGGCCACCTCCTTGAGCACGAGGGGATAACCGTGAGTGGGGTCGCTCGCCGAGTAGCGCAGCTCGGGGTGCGCCTTGCGCCAGTGCACGCGCAGCCAGAGCGGGATGCGCAAGGTGTCGCTCGCCTCGCGCGCGTCGAGCATCGAGAAGTCCTGGTTCTCGTTGATCAACTGCTCGAGAGCGGTGCCGCGCTCGACACGAGCCTTCTGCATCTGTTCGCGCAGCGTCGGCCAGCGTGGCGTCTCACGCTCGTCCGCGCCCGCCACACCGCACGTTCCGAGAGTGACCAGAACGACTGCCGCCAGCAACTTGCGCATCGGGATCTCCTGCAGGGGGTGTTGTCGGTTAGGGCTTCGCGTCCGCAGGCGACGCTGAGCAACGAACAGGCCACAAGGAGGCTCTCTTGAAAAGACCAGTGAAATCAGTATGTTAGGTTACGACTCATCGGTTTCGATGGGTGCGTAGCTGACCCGTTTTACTGGGTCAGGCCCGGCATCGGGTCACGTTTCCCCCCATGGCTCCCGCCAAACAGCGCCTCGCCAGGACGACGGAGCCCGCCCGAAGAGGCCTCCGACGAGGCTGGCAATAGGTGCCGGCTGCTCGGCACGCGAGGAGGGTGAGGGTAGACTGCTCCGCCATCCCCATGCCCGAGACCGAAGAGGGGCGGCCTCTCCCCTTCCAGCGCCGCCTCGCCGCGGACGCGGGAAGGGGAGCCTTGCGAGCCGTGGACGACGCCACGACCCCGGTGCTTCTGCTACCGGGCCTTCATGGCAGCGGGCTGCTCTTCTCGGAGCTGGTCGCCGCAGCTCCGCGCGGCTTCGCGCCGCAGACGCTCGAGTACCCAGGAGGCTCGCCGCTCACACCCGACGAGCTCGTCGCGCTGATCCGCGCGCAGACACCGGCGGCGCCCTGGCTGGTGGTCGCGGAGTCGTTCTCGGGCCCCCTGGCGATCCTGCTGGCGGCGGCCCGCCCCCCCGGGCTCCTCGGCCTGGTGCTGGCGGTGACCGGCGCCTCGTGGCCTCACCTGCGCTGGTTCTCGTGGCTGCCCCTGGCGGCGATCTTCGCCTCGTCGCCCCCGGAGCTCCTGCTGCGCGCGCTCCTCACCGGCAGCCGGCCACCGCCGGGGCTCGTTGCCGCGACTCGCCGCACCACCGCGGCCGTCCGCCCACAGGTGATGGCCCACCGCTTCCGCACCCTGGCGCGCATCGACGTCTCGACCGAGCTGCGCGGGCTCGCGCTCCCGGTGCTCTACCTCACTGCCGAGGGCGACCGCGTGGTGACACGCGGCCAGCAGCGGCGAATGCGGGAAGCACGTCCGGACCTCGAGGCGGAGCGCCTCCCCGGGCCGCACTTCCTCCTCCAGACCCATCCCGCGGAGGCGTGGGCGCGCATCGCCGCCTTCGCCCGCAGGCGCTGCAACGCTCAGTCGGTGTAGCCGGTGACGTCCACCGCGAGCTGCACGGGGCGCGTCGAGCGCACCGCGAACGCTCCCGTGGCGGACAGCGCCACGCGCTGAGCGTCGAAGCGGGTGCGGGGAACGTGGAACGCGAGGCTCGGGCC
Organism: Thermoanaerobaculia bacterium; assembly: GCA_963837455.1. GTDB lineage: Bacteria > Acidobacteriota > Thermoanaerobaculia > Multivoradales > JAIOJS01 > DASYQD01. Next base: position 101,774 of record CAWINM010000008.1, read on the forward strand.
GGTACCCGGGGAGGCACCGGCGGCGAACGCCTGCAGGCGGCCAGCGTGGCGGACCTGCAGCACGACGAGGTTGGCGCTGATCGTCCGCGCGCTCGGCGGGACTCCGCAATGACCGCCGGCGGTGAAGCTGCGCGTCGCTCCTCCCGCCAGGGCGGGCCCACCGCGCGCGCCTCTGGGACCGCGCGTGTCGACGAGACGGCAGGTGGGCAGCGGATGGAAGCTGCCGCCACCGCCGCCACCGCTCCCCCGCCACCCCAGCTGCACGACCTCGAAGTCGCTCGCTTGCAGAGAGGCGAAGGCGGGATTGAGCACGTCGTTGTCCCAGCGCCGGTCGTAGGTTCCCTGGACGTACATGCTGGTGCCGTTGTCGGCCACCAGCAGCCCATAGGTCTTCATCGCCTGGAAGATCCGCCGGACGTACGCCGGGTAGCCCGAGATGTCCTTGCTCGCCTCGAGCCGCAGCCGTGTTCCCATCGGCGGCGCCCCCGGCGAGTCGCCGGCCCGGTGCGAGGCGGGCCACACGTAGCCGTTGGTGCGCTGCAAGGTGACGCGGAAGGCGTGTCGGATGGGGTCGGTCCCGAACACCTCGTCGTAGCGCACCAGGCCCGGGAGGATGGCGAGGCCGGCGGCATCGGCGCTCGTCCAACCCTCGGGCCGGCGGGCGTTGCCGTCGAGCGGGAACACGGCGCCCGAGCTGGCCTCCCAGCGCCCGCCGCGCCAGGCAACGTGGTAGAGCTCGTAGAGGAGGCGGCGGTCGCGATCGACGAGGAGCAGGTGGCGGTCGCCGTCGGCGCTCGCGTCGTTGCCCGCCCAGCCGCCCTCGATCCAGCGGGTCTGCGTCTTCGCCTCGGGAGGGATCGGGTACCCGGGCGGCCGCCCGGGCGCCCCGGTATCGCTCTCGTCGCCGTAGTCGACGAAGGTGACGGGCACCAGCGGCTGCGCGGCGTCGACGCTGGCGTAGGGGAAACCGTAGATCTCAGGGTCGCCGGGCCCGGCGGCATCGCCACCGAAGTCGGGGTGGAGCCCACGGGTACCGCCGATGAAGCCGATGAGGGCCTGGCTGTGGGGGTCGAGGGGCGCCTGGCTGACGTCGAGGTTCCACCAGTTGTCTGCCGGCAGGAGCGGCAGCGGTTGCGGCAGCGGCCCGTTGCGGACCGCCTGGGCGCCGGCTGGCGAGGCGCCCAGAAGAGCTGCCGCGAGCAGGCCGGCCCTGAGCACCGAGGAGACTCGCCACGGGAAGCGCATGGGGATACAGGCTAACCCGGGGTGGAAGAACACTGCTGTCGGCCCTTTCACAACCGATGCGGATAGGAGGCTAGGCGGGTAGGTTCCCTGGTGTCTTCGGGGAGCGACTCGCAAGGGGGCTCGCCGCCAGAGCGTGCGGCTTGTGCGCCCGCAGTTTCGATCGCGCCGTGGAATGCATCGACTAGGGAGCAGGTGACAAGGGGGCCGCGAGCTGCACCTCCGCAGGGTCGCGTTCCCTCACCGATTCCAGGAGGAGACGATGAGCTCCACGACGTGGGCGCGGTCGCGACGATGCTCCCGAGTCTCGGTCCTTGCTCTGGCACCCCTGCTGTTCGTCGGCTGCTGCTCCTGGCACCGGCGCTCCTCACCACCGACGCCCGCTGCGCGGCCGCACCCGAGCCAGCCGGGCGGGAGCATTGCCCTCGGTGGCCCGCTGCTCGGCGGCCGCGAGGTGATGCCGAGCCGCTGCATCGCCGGCGGCCACTCCATGTTCTTCGGCGCCGATACGCCCTCCGAGAGGTCCCGCCGCGGCGGCCCCCCGGACCCGCTGGCACCCGCCTCCGTTGGTGGCCACGCAAGGACCACGTGGCGAGCTCATGCCGGCGGCCTTGGTGGCTGAGCCTCTGCGACCCAAGCGCTCGGCTATCACTCACTGATGCGCGGTCGCGCCGCTATTCGCTTGTCGCGGGCCGATCGACATCCTTGCGTGCACTCGCGGTGCGACGGTGATCGCAGCAGAACGCGTTCGGCCTCAGGATGCCGAGCTTGCGATGTGGCGAGGCTCACCGGTCGTCCTGCCCGCTTGACGCGAGCTCGAGTCGCTCGGCCCGGTGAGTCGTGAGCGTCGGCGGCCGCGACTACGGGTCTCGTTGGTCGAATCGTGTCGCAAGTATAGAAACGCAATGAGGGTCGGGTGTGCACGACCTTTGAGAATCGACACTTCGCGGTAGGCCTCCCGGCGAGCGACTCTCGACGCCGGTTTCGATCACGGTCGCACTGCGAGTGCCTCCGACCCAACAACCACCCACCCACCACTCTTGCCCGCCACTCCTTGCCGGCCGCTCCTTGCCGGCCACTCCTCGGTAACCCACTCCCTGAAGCCACGACTCCAAGGCAGACGTCGACCGCCCACACCCTCTCGCGAACCCAGGGCGAGGCGGCGATCAGCGCGGCGTCGGCACCGTCGGCCAGCGGCGGCCGCGGGGCCGACGTACTCCGACTGCGGGCGGATCAGCCGGCCGCTCGCGCGATCTGCTCGAGGCACGTGCGCGGTCCAGCCGGCGACGCGGCCGACGCGCGAAGGTGGGGGTGAACAGCTCGCGCGGGCAGCCCCAGCCCGTGCAGCAGCAGCGCGGTGTAGAACTCGACGTTGGTGTCGAGGCGGCGTCGGGCTTGCGCTCGCGCAGCAGGCGCAGCGCCGTCGCCTCGACGTCGCGGGCGAGCGGTAGAGCGCGCCGTCGCCGCCGCGGCGCGAAGAAGCGCTCGCCGGCCGCGGCAGCACGTCGGCGCGCGGATCGCGCACCCGGTAGACGCGGTGGCCGAAGCCCATCAGCCGCTCGCCGCGGTCGAGCTTGGCGCGCAGCACCGGCCTCGGCGCGCTCGGCGCGTGCCGATCTCGAACACCATGTCGAGCGCCGGGCCCGGGCGCGCCGCCGTGCAGCGGCCCCTTGAGCGCGCCGACCGCGCCGGTCACCGCGGAGACCAGGTCCGAGCCGGTGCGACGATCACCCCGGGCGGCGAAGGTGGAGGCGTTGAGGCCGTGGTCGGCGACGGTGTCAGGTAGGTCTCCAGCGCCCGCACCCGCTCGGCCGTCGGCTCGCCTGCCCTCGAGCAGCCAGAGGAAGGTCGCGGCCGGACCGAGGTCGGGTCGCGGCGGCAACGGCTCCTGCGCCCTGGCAGCAGGCGCCAGTAGGAGCCGACCAGCGTCGGGCAAGGCCGCTACCAGGGTGAGCGCGTCCGCTGCGCCTCGCTGCCGGTATCCGCGGGCGCTGCCGGGGCCGCCAGCGAGAGCAGGCGACGCCCATGCGCAGGGCATCCATGCGGCGCCCGTTGGCGGCCGCGGCCGCGCGCAGCAAGTCGAGGGTCGGCGGTGGTAGCTCGCGCGGCGGCGGCGAGTCGGCGCGCAGGGCGGCCAGCTCCGCGGGGGTGGCAGCTGGCGCGTGCCAGAGCAGGTGGACCACCTGCTCGAAGCTGGCGTGCGGCGCCAGCTCTTCGACCGGAAAGCCGGCGACCAGCAGCTCGCCGCGCTCGCCGTCGACGTGGCTCAGACGGGTGGCAGCCGCCACCACCTGATCGAGGCCGGAAGCGAGGGCAGATGGCATCGCGGGCTCCGTGTGTGCTCGGCGGGCCATCGCCGCTTGAACGTTGCGAGCATCGTGGCTCCCAAGAATCATGTTGTCAATCTTGATTATCAAATCAAATATGAGCTGATCATCGACGCCCATGAGCAACGATCCCACCTACCTGACCGCCCGCCGAGGCCGCGGCCGCTCTTGGCATCCCGCAGCCCACCCTCTACGCCTACGTCAGCCGCGGCCATGCTCGCCTCCGAGCCATCCCCCGGCCAGCCGCGCGCGCGGCGCTACCGGCGCGAGGACGTCGAGCCGCCTGCGGACGCGCCGCGAGGTGCGGCGCGACCCGGCGCGGGCGGCGCCGCGGGCGATCGCCTGGGGCGAGCCGGTGCTCGACTCGTCGTTGACGCTCATCGACGGGCGGCGCCTCTACTACCGCGGCCGCGACGCCATCGAGCTGTCGCGTCGCTGCACGGTGGAGGAGGTGGCGGCGTTGCTGTGGACGGGGAGCGAGGGGGCGCGGCGGGCGAGCTGTTCGCCGCCGCCGCCTCGACCTGCCGGCCGGTCGCGCTGCCCACGGCTCAGCGGCTGTCACCCATCGAGCGGCTGCAGGTGCAGCTGCCGCTGGCCGGAGCCGCCGACGGCGCCTCCTGGGACCTGCGGCCGGCGGCGGTGGCGCGCTGCGGCGCCCGCATCCTGGGCCTCGCCGCCGCGGCGATTGCCAGGCGCCCGCTGCGACGCGACGGGGTGGTGGCCACGCTGCTGGCGGGCTGGCGCCCACACGGGCGCGGCGCCCACGCCGCGCTGTCGGCGGCGCTGGTGCTGTGCGCCGACCACGAGCTCAACGTCTCCGCCTTCGCCGCCCGCTGCGCTGCCTCGGCCGCCGCCACGCCGTAGGATGCGGTCGCGGCCGGTCTCGCCGCGCTCAAGGGGCGGCGTCACGGGGGCGAGGCGTACCGCATGGACGCGATGCTGGGCGAGGCCGCCACCACCACCCCGCCGGCGGCAGTGGCGGCCTGGCTGCGGCGCGGCGAGCGCATGCCCGGCTTCGGCCACCGCCTCTACCCGGCGGGCGACCCTCGGGGCGCGGAGCTGCTGGCGCTCGCCATCGGCGCTGCGCCGCGGGCGCCGGCGCTGCTGCGGGTGCTGGCGCTGCAAGCCGCCGGCGAGCAACTCACCGGCGAGCGCGCCAACGTCGACCTCGGTCTCGCGGCGCTCGCCGCGGCGCTGCGGCTTCCCGCCGGCGCGTCGCACGCGCTCTTCGCCCTGGGGCGGATCCTCGGTTGGGTGGCGCACGCCATCGAGGAGTACGGGCGCGGGGCGCTGATCCGGCCTCGGGCCCGCTACGTGGGGCCGCCTCCCACCGGGGCGTGACCCAGAGTCTCCTCGAGGTAGCCGACCGCCCGTTCCAGCACCTCGTCACGCCCTATCGCGCAGGCCGCGCAGGGTCGGCTCGGCCGGCAGGTCGGGCTGGATGGCGACCCTCCGATATCATCCGCGCGCCGCCGGTCCGGCGGCCCTACACAACTTTCGAGGGTCCAAGGGAGTGAGCCGCAAGCTGCGCTTCGGGGTGATCGGGGCGGGCTCCTTCGCCGAGGTCTGCCACCTGCCCGGCCTGCTCGCCGCGGGCGCCGAGGTGGTGGCGATCGCGGGCCGGCGCCGCGAGCGCGCCGCGGCGCTGGCGCAGCGCTTCGCCATCCCCCACGTCGAGGCCGACGCCGGCGCGCTGTGCGCGCGCGACGACCTCGACGGCATCGCCATCTGCACCCCCAACGACGCCCACCGCGACCCGGCGTTGCTCGCCTTCGCGCACGGCAAGCACGTGCTCTGCGAGAAACCGCTCGGCCTCGACGTCGCCGAGGCGGAGGCGATGCTCGCCGCGGCGCAGGCGAGCGGACGCATCCACCAGGTCGCCTTCACCTACCGCTACCTGCACGGCGTCGCCGAGCTGCGGCGGCGCGTTGCCGCCGGCGACGTCGGCGAGCCGTACCTCTTCCGCGGCCACCACGAGCTCTGGGACGGGCTGCGGCCGGGAACGCCGATCGGCTGGCGCGAGCGGACGGCACCCTCCGGGGGCGGCGTGCTCTGGGACTCGGGATCCCACATGTTCGACCTCGCCCGCCTCACCCTGGGGCCGGTGGCAGCGGTACGAGCCACCGTCCAGCACCTGTCGCGCCAGGGGATCGACGGCACCACCGGCGCCACCGTCGCGGTCGAGACCGACGACCAGGCGATGGCCTGGATGCGCTTTGCCGCCGGCGCTCGCGGTCACTGGCACGTGAGCCGGATCACCCCCACCCGCGAGGACGCCTTCGTGCAGGTGATCGGCCATGAGGGAGCGCTCGAGGCGCTGCTCTCGCGCGGCCGTGCCGATCGCCTGCGGGCGATCGACGCCGGCTCCCGGCAATGGCGGGAGCTGCCGTTGCCGCCGGAGGCGAGCGCTGGCGGCGGCCACGCGCTGATGCGCATGATGGCGAGCTTCGTGGACGCCTGCCGTCGCGGTGCGCCGGGGCCCGACGACGCCTCCTTTGCCGACGGCCTGGCGGTGCAGCGGCTGCTGGCCGCCAGCGCCGAGTCGGCCGCGGGCAGCTGGCTGGAGCTCTCGCCACCCGCCTAAGGCGGTGGAGCGCGGCGCGGCATCTGGCCGTCTCGCTCGACGATACGATCGGCCGCCATGAGCCGGGTCGCGCGCCTTGCCACCATCGCCAGCGTCGCCACCGATGCCTGCCTGCTAGCCGCCCTCGGCACCTGGCAGTGGACGCAGCGGCAGCCCTTCGCCGGCGCCCGCCCGCGGCTGCCGCTCCTCCTCGCCCTCGCTACCCTTGCCTGCGGAGCGGTGGCGTTGATCGCCTCCCGGCGCAGCAACCGCGTGCTGCTCTTCCTGGTCGACTTCTCGGCCGTGCTGGCGGCGGCCTGGCTGTTCGATCACCTCTACCGGCAGGCGGCGCTCGGGCGGCCCTTCTGGCTGCGGTAGCCAGCTGGCGTGCTCGGCAGGCTCCGTGCCGGGCTAAGCGCTCTCGCCTTGCGGCGCCACGCCGCCGCGCGGCACTCGCTCCGGTGCCGCCGCATCGGCGGCGGTAATGGCGCGGCCGCGGGTCTCGGGCAGTGTCCAGACGAAGACGGCGGCGAGCACCGCGAAGCCGGCGGCGAGAGCGATCCCTCCCGACATCCCCCACACCGGAGCCACCGCCGCGATCACCACCGGCGCCACCAGCTGCACGCCGCGGGTCGAGTTCATGATGATCGACATCGCCGATCCCCGCACCCGGGTCGGGAACAGCTCGCTCATCATCGGCCCGAACAGCGACCAGATGCCGGTGCCGACGCCGGCCACGAAGAGGAAGACCAGCACCAGCTGCGGGTGGTTGGCGATGAGGCCGTAGAAGACGGTGAACATGAGCAGCGCGCCGGCGGTGAGCAGGCTGAAGACGGTGAAGGCGATGCGTCTGCCGCGCACGTCGGCGGCGAAGCCGAAGGCGGGGTAGCCGACGAGGGCGCCGGCGACGAAGGCCAGCGTCGCCCACCCCGAGCGAGCCAGCGACAGGCCGCGCTCCACCTGCAGGTAGCGCGGCAGCCAGCTGATCATGAAGTAGTAGTTGGAGATCGCCAGCGTGGTGAGGACGAAGCAGCGCACGAACAGGGAGCCCACCGGCGGCGACACCAGGGTGCGCGCCATCGCCGCCAGGCCGTGACCGCGCCCCGCCGCGTGCCACACGTCGGACTCCGGCACCAGCGGCAGCAGGAGGAGCAACAGCACCGGCACGGCGCCGAGGGCGAAGGTCGCCCGCCAGCCGATCACCGGCGCCAGGAAGGTGCCCAGGATGGTGGCGAGACCGAGGCCGAGCGGCGCTCCACTCTGCGCGAAGGCGGCGTAGCGGCCGCGCACGGCAGCGGGGAAGGTCTCGCCGATCATCGCCTGCCCGGCGCCCCAGGCGCCGCCGATGCCGAGGCCGGCGAGCACCCGCGCCGCGGCGAGCAGGCCGAACGAGGGCGCCAGCGCCGAGGCGACGTTGCCGACGACGAAGGCCACCACCGCCGCCGCCATCGAGGTGCGGCGGCCGGCGCGGTCGGCGAGCGCCCCGAAGACGAAGCCGCCGACACCGGTGGCACCAATGGCGAGCCCGGTGAGCCAGGCGAGGGCGAGCTCGCTGGGCCCGAACGCCTGCTTCACCGGCTCGAGCACGAAGCTCATCAGCATCAGCGAGGCGAAGCCGGCGAGCCAGACCAGCCAGGCGAAGACCAGGATGCGCCAGTGATGGACCGTGGGGCGGGAGGCTTCGTGCAGCAGGGGCAACGGGCGGCAGAATACCATCGGGTCGCGCCCCGCGGCCGTGAGGTCCCCGTTCCCTGAAAGTCGTTCCATCCCAGGTCTGTGAGGAAGCCCGGGCCCGATCCACCTCGACCCTTCATCCCGTTAGTCCCAGGCATCATTGCTGTCGCTCGCCACGGGCCCAACGCTCCCGGGTCTGGCAGGATCGTTTCTTGCTTCCCACCCATGCCCCAGCAGCAAACCGACCGCTCCCGCATCCGCGTGCTCATCGTCGACGACCACACCGAGAGCCGGGAGGGGATCGCCGAGTACCTCTCCCTCTGCGGCTTCGACGTCACCACCGCAGCCGACGGGCTGGAGGCGATCGAGGTGGCCCGTAGCCTCCAGCCACAGGTCATCGTCATGGACCTCGCGATGCCAGTGCTCGACGGCTGGGAGGCGACCCGCCGGCTCAAGGCCGACTGGTCGACTCGCCACATCCCGATCATCGCCCTCTCGGCGTTTGGCAACCATGGCGAGGCGAAGGAGCTGGCGATCGCGCTCGGCTGCGCCACTATGCTGACCAAGCCGGTACAGCCGAGCCTCGTCCAGGAGTCGATCCGCCGCCTCACGGCGCTGCGGCGCGAGGAGCCCGCCACCCACCATCATTGAGGACGCCGCACCCGGCCTCGCGATACGGCGAGCGACCTCTGGCGTGCTGGCCGCCGTCAGCGCGCCGCCAGCAGCGGCTCGAGTTGCGCCAGCACCCCTTCCTCGTCGAGGCCGAGCTGGCGCTCCATCCACCCCTGGCTGCCCACCCGCTCGGCGAACGCCGAGGGGACGCCGATGCGGCGGAAGCGCACGTCGGGAAGCGGCTCCCCGTCGCCCGCTCCCTCTTCGGCGAGCACCTCGGCCACGGCGCTGCCGAGCCCGCCCACCACCGAGTGCTGCTCGAGCGTGACCAGCGCCCTGGTCTCGTGCGCGGCGGCACGCACCGCCGCCACGTCGAGCGGCGCGAGAGTGTGCATCGACAGCACCCGCGCGCCGACGCCGCGCACGGCGACGCGGTCGGCCACCGCCACCGCCGTGGCCAGCATGCTGCCGGTCGCGATCAGCGTCAGATCGCGGCCGTCACGGAGCTGGATGGCGCGGCCGAGCTGGAAGTCGATGGGCCCCGGATGCACGTTCGGCTCCCCCGCCTTGCCGAGGCGGAGGTAGCAGGGGCCGGGGCGGGCGACGATGGCGCGGGTGGCGGCCCGCGCCTCGATGGGGTCGCCGGGCGCCACCACCACCATCCCCGGCATCAGGCGCATCACCCCCAGCTCCTCGGTGGCGTGGTGGGAGGCGCCCAGGGCGCCGTAGGCGAAGCCGCCGCCGACGGCGACGATCTTGACGTCGGCCCGGTGGTAGCAGACGTCGTTGCGCACCTGCTCGAGGCAGCGCAGGGTAGGGAAGTTGGCGATCGAGTAGGTGAGCGCGATCTTGCCGTTGAGCGCCATGCCGGCGGCGAGCGAGGTCATGCTCTGCTCGGCGACGCCGGCGTTGACGAACTGGTCGGGAAGGTCAGCCATGAAGCGCTCGACCACCGAGAAGCCGAGGTCGCCGGTGATGAAGACGATCCGCCGGTCGGCCCTGGCCAGCTCGTAGAGGGTGTCGAGGAAGGCGGTCCTCACGATCCCCCCTCTGACGCCGGCCGCGCCGCTTCGAGCTCGGCGAGGGCGCGCTCGAGATCCTCGCCGCGCGGCGCGCGGTAGTGCCAGAGCAGGCGGTCTTCCATGAAGGAGACGCCCTTTCCCTTGACGGTGTGGGCAACGATGCAGCTCGGCCGGCCGGTGACGAACGGCACCGCGGCGAAGGCGGCGGCGACGGCCTCGAGGTCGTGGCCGTCGATCTCGCGCACCCCCCAGTTGAAGGCGCGCCACTTGTCGGCGAGGGGCTCGAGGTCGATCACCTCGGCGACGCGGCCGAGGCTCTGGATCTTGTTGTAGTCGACGATCACGGTGAGGTTGTCGAGCCGGTGCTGGGGGGCGAAGAGCGCCGCCTCCCAGGTCGACCCCTCGTCGCACTCGCCGTCGGAGACCATCACCCAGTAGCGCTCGGCGCGGCCGTCGCGGCGCGCAGCGAGCGCCATGCCGACGGCGAGCGGGAAGCCGTGGCCGAGCGAGCCGGTGGAGACCTCGACTCCCGGCATCCCCTTGTGGGTGGCGTGGCCGGCGAGTGGGGAGCCGTCCTGGTAGAAGCTCTCCAGGCGCTCGACGGGAAAGTAGCCGCTCTCGGCGAGCACCGCGTAGAGCGCCGCGCAGCCGTGCCCCTTGGAGAGGATGAAGCGGTCGCGCTCGGCCCAGTCGGGCCGCGCCGGGTCGAAGCGCAGCACGCGTCCGTAGAGCACCGCCAGCAGCTCGGCCATCGACAGCGAGGAGCCGATGTGGGAGGCATTGGCGCGGCTCGTCATCAGCACGCAGTGACGACGGATGCGGTAGGCGAGCTCGGCGGGAGCGAGAGCGCGGGCCGGCGCGGGCGCGGGCTCGGCGCTCACGCTCTCTCCCTCGCTGTGGTGAGGGCCTCGAGGTAGGCGGCATCGCCCATCCGCGCTGCCACCGCCGCCAGCAGCTCGGCCGCCGGGGCGCCGTCGGCGACGCGGTGGTCGAAGGTAAGCGAGAGCACGCAGGTGGCGGCGGCAATCACGCTGCCCTCGTCCACCACCGCCCGCGACGCGATGCGGCCGACGCCGAGGATCGCCGACTGCGGCGGGTTGAGGACGGGGGTGAAGGCGTCGACGCCGTGGGCGCCGAGGTTGGAGACCGTGGCGGTGCCGCCCAGCACGTCGGGGGGCGCCAGGGCGCCGGCGCGGGCGCGCGCGGCGAGAGAGCGTACGGTCGCGATCACCTCGGCGAGCGGACGGCGGTCGGCATCGCGCACCACGGGCACCACCAGACCCTCGGCGACCGCCACGGCGAAGCCGACGTGGACCTCGTCGAGGACGAGGATCTCGTCGCCGGCGACCACCGCATTGAGCGCCGGCCGCTCGCGCAGGGCATCGGCAAAGAGCTTGACGAAGAGGGCGTCCCAGGGTACCGGCGCGAGCTCCTCGGCGAGCCGCGACCGGGCCGCGAGCACGGCGCCGGCGCGCACCTCGCGGCTGAGGGTGAGCGGCACCGTCGTCGCCACTGCCTCGCGCAGGCGGCGTGCCGTGGTGCCGCGGATCCCGGCGAGGGGGATCCGACGCTGGACGCGCCAGGGAACCCTCGGTGCGGCTGCCGGCGAGGCGGCAGGGGCCGGTGCCGCCATGGCGTCCGCCGGCGCGGCATCGGCCACCGGCGCGGCCGAGCCGTCGTCGGTCGCAGCCCGCCGCGCCAGCGACGCTCGCCCGGCCGCCGCCAGGACGTCGGCCTCGACGATGCGCCCTCCCGGGCCGCTGCCCGTCAAGGCCGCGAGCTCGACGCCACGCTCGGCGGCCAGCCGGCGCGCGGCCGGGCTCGCCTTGGCGCGCGCGTACGCAGGGGTCGGCGTGGCAGCGGGGAACGGCAGGCCGGACACTGGCACCGGTTCGGCGTCGCGTTCGGCTGGCGGGGCTCTCTCGCCGGCGGCGAGCACCCAACCGAGCAGCCCCTCCACCGTCAGTGCGTCACCGGGCTGCGCCAGCGGATGGAGCACGCCGCTCGCCGGCGCCTCGATCTCGTAGCTCGCCTTCTCGGTGGTGATCTCTGCCACCAGCTCCCCGGCGGTCACCGGGGAACCCGGCTCCAGCAGCCAGCGCGCGAAGGTACCCTCGGCGGTGTACATGCCGAAGCTGGGCATGACGATGCGGGTGGCCATCTCAGCGCACCCCACGCCGGAAGGCGGCCCCGTCCGACCCGCCACCCCCTCGGGTGGGGGAGACGAGGCTGCCGGGAACAGGGGCGTCGCGCCCGACGCACCCCGCGCCCATCACCACAGCTCGCCGACGGCGGCCATTACCTTGTCGGCGTCGGGCGCGTAGAGGTTCTCGAGCACGGCGGCGAACGGCACCGGGCAGTCGGCGGCGGTCACTGTCTTGATCGGCGCGTCGAGCCAGTCGAACCCCTTGTCGGCCACGCGAGCCGCGACGTCGCGCGCCACCGAGCAGGTGGGAGTGTCCTCGTCGACCACCACCAGGCGGTGGGTGCGGGCGACCGACTCGAGCACCGTCGCTTCGTCGAGCGGCGCCAGCGTCAAGAGGTCGACCACCTCGGCGCGGGTACCGTCGGCGGCCAGCCGTTCGGCGGCTTCGAGACAGACGTGGGTCATGCGACCGATGGCGGCGAGCGTCACGTCGGTGCCGCGCCGCACCACCTCGGCGCGGCCGATCGGCACGCGGTACTCCCCCTCCGGCACGGCACCCTTGGCGGCGCTGCCGAGGAACTTGTGCTCCATCACCACCACCGGCCCGTCGTCGTCGATGGCGGCGAGGGTGAGCCCCTTGGCGTTGTAGGCGGTGGAGGGCACCACCACCTTGAGCCCCGGCACGTGCGCGAGCACCGCGTAGAGCGTCTGCGAATGCTGGGCCGCGGCGCCGCCGCCGTAGCTGCGCTTGAAGCCGTGGATGCCGTAGGCGGTGCGCAGCACCAGCGGCAGGGTGAGCTGGCCGCCCATCATGTAGCTCATCTTCGCCGCCTGGTTGATCACCTGGTCGTAGCAGCAGCCGATGAGGTCCACGAACATCACCTCGACCACCGGGCGCAGGCCGGTCATGGCCGCGCCCACTGCGGCGCCGACGAAGGCCATCTCCGAGATCGGGGTGTCGATGACCCGCCCCGGCCCGAACTCGGAGATCAGCCCGCGGGTGGCGCGTAGCGGCCCACCCCAGGCGTCCGCGAGACCCAGGTGGGCGCGCCCGGCGGCGCCGGCGACGTCCTCGCCGATGACGATCACCGTCGGGTCGCGGCGCATCGCCACACGCAGGGCGTCGTTGATCGCTTGGCTGAAGCTGAGCTCGTGGGTGGCTGCGGCGGTGACCGTCATCGCCGGCCTCGCACGCCACGCCCGGACGCGCGATCCGCGGCCCCGCTGGCGCTCATCGCAGGGACTCCCGCGCCGGCGCCTCGCCACCCGCGTCACTCGCGGCGCTGTCGACGTACACGCCGGCAAGCAGCTCCTCGGGTGCGGGGAGCGGGCTGGCCTCCGCGAAGGCGACCGCGTCGTCGAGGCGCACGCGGTTGGCGGTGTCGAGAGCGTCGAGCTCTCCGGGCGCGAAACCCTCGGCGAGCAGGCGGGTGCGGAAGAGTCGCAGCGGGTCGCGCTCGCGGGCGGCGCGCTCCTCCTCGGCGAGGCGGTAGCGCCGGGTGTCGTCCCCCTGGTGGTGGCCGTGATAGCGGTAGGTGAGGCACTCGACCAGGCTGGGGCCGCCGCCCTCGCGGCCGCGCCGCACCGCCTCGTCGGCGGCGGCGTACACCGCGAGCACGTCCTGGCCGTCGACGGTGACGCCCGGCATGCGGTAGGCGGCGGCGCGGTCGGCGACGCGGTCGCAGGCGAGCGCGTACTCGGCCGGAGTCGCCTGCGCATAGCCGTTGTTCTCGCACACGAAGAGCACCGGCAGCTTCCACACCGCCGCCAGGTTCATCGCCTCGTGCACGACACCCATGCTGGTGGCGCCTTCGCCGAAGAAGGTCGCCGCCACCTGGTCGGTGCCGCGCACGCGCGCCGACAGCGCCGCTCCCACGGCGTGTGGGGCGCCCATGCCGACGATGGGGTTGACGCCGAGCATGCCGACGCTGACGTCGGTGATGTGCATCGAGCCGCCTTTGCCGCGGTTGGTGCCGGTGGACTTGCCGTAGAGCTCGGCCACCATGCGTGCCACGTCGACGCCCTTGGCGACGCAGTGGCCGTGACCGCGGTGGGTGGAGGCGATCCAGTCGTCCTGCCGCAAGGCGGCGCAGACGCCGACGGCAACGGCCTCCTGGCCGGTGTAGAAGTGCACCGGCCCCATCGGCACGCCGCGCTCGACGAGGGTCTTGAGGCGATCCTCGAGCTCTCGCACGAGCCCCATCCGCTCGTACATCCAGAGCAGCTTGTCGCGGTCGGGAAGGGAGGCGGCAGGGGCCATCGCGGGAACGGCCGGGGATGGTATCAGAGGGTGTGGGGCGCCCGGCCGCGGCTTCACGGCGTCAGCGGGCCCCCCGCTCGCGCAAGAGCTTGGCGGTGGCATTCGCCTTGTGGAAAGCGGTGTGGTCGAGCGGCGTCTTGCCGTTGCCGTCGCGCGCCTCGAGGTCGGCGCCGTGCGCCACCAGCAGCGCGGCGATCGCCCTCTCGTTGGCGTGGGCGGCGGCGTGCAGCGGCGTGGTGCCCCAGTGGTCGTTCTGGTTCCGCGCGTTGACGTCAGCGCCGGCGGCGAGCAGCAGCTCGACGAGCTCGCGATGGCCCTTCCACACCGCGTAGTGGAGGGGCGTCGAGGCATCGGCATCGCGGACGTGGACCAGCGCGGGGTCCGCGGCGAGCAGGGCCTTCACCGCCACCACGTCGCCCGACTTCGCCGCCTTGAAGATCGCCTTGATGGAATCGCTCATTTGCCAGCTCCCAATCGACGTGGCAGGAACCCCGGCCGATGGCCGCGAAGAGTATCCCTCGCGCCGCGCGAGTCGTGCGAAGGATCGATCCCATGGGAACGGCAAGACGACGTCGCAGCGGGAGCGCAGAACGCCATCCGCCCCGTATCATCGCCGCCAGGCGGGACCGCCGTGCCGGATTTCAGACGCCCGCACGGGAGGGGCGACCACCGACCCGGCTTCGGGCGGCCCAATTCCGCTTCGTCCCCTTCCGAACCTGGAGACACCAATGTCGCTCACCTTGAATGCCGCCCAGACCATCGTCCGCGAGGCGCTGGCGCATGGCCGCGCCTCTGGCTTCAAGCCGCTCGCCATCGTCGTCCTCGATGCCCGCGCTGCGGTTGCCGCGGCAGCGAGCGAAGACGGAACCAGCCTCGGCCGCTTCGACATCGCGCGCGGTAAGGCCAGCGGATCCCTCGCCTTCAACGTCGGCTCGCGCAAGCTGGGCGAAATGGCGGTGGAGCGGCCGCATTTCTTCGCCGGGGCGGCCCATGCGCTCGGCGGGCTCGTCCCGGTGGCCGGAGGCGTTCTGATCCGGGACGAGGCCGGCGCGGTGATCGGCGCCGCCGGCGTCTCCGGCGACACCTCCGACCACGACGAGGCCGCCGCGGTTGCGGGCATCGTCGCTGCGGGGCTGGTCGCCGACGGCGGCTAGTGGCGACGCGTGGCTGCCCACCACCCGCGGTGCGCCGCGGGCGGCGAGCCGGTCGTCGGTGGGTCCGCGCGCCCTCGCCGGCTCGACGAGCCGTGCACCGGTCACTCGTAGCGGAGCGCTTCGATGGGGTCCTGGCGGGCGGCCTTGACCGCCGGCCAGAGGCCGAAGACCAGGCCGACCGCGGTGGAGACCCCGAAGCCGAGGGCGATCGACCAGGCGGGGGCGGCGGCCTGGAAATCGAGCGTCGCCCGCACCAGGAACGCCGCGCCGAGGCCGAAGGCGATGCCGAGGCCGCCGCCCACCGCGGTCAGCGTCACCGCCTCGACGAGGAACTGCTGCAGCACGTCTCGCCGCGTGGCGCCGACCGCCTTGCGCAGCCCGATCTCCCGCGTCCGCTGGGTGACGTTGACCAGCATGATGTTCATCACCCCCACCCCGCCGACCAGCAGGGCGATCGCCGCGATGACCAGCATGGTGATCGCCACGCCGCCGGATATCTGCTGGAACTGCCGCAGCTGGCCGATGCTGGTGAAGGTCGCGAAGTCGTTCGGCTGGCCCGGGCGCAGGCCGCGGCGCACGCGCAGGATCGCCGTCTCCTCCTCGATCAGCGCGTCGACGTCCTCGGCGCGGCGCGGCACGGTGGCGATGTGGATGGTGTCGCCGCCGCCGTTCTTGACCTGCGGGAACTGCTCGTCGAAGGTCGAGATCGGCAGCGCCACCAAGTTGTCGTTACTGCCGCCGAAGGCGCTGCCCTTCTTCTCGAAGAGGCCGACGATCTCGAGCTCGCTCGCTCCCACCTGCAGCCGCCGGCCGATCGGATCGCGCAGCGGGAAGAGCGCGTCGGCGACGTCGGGGCCGATCACGCACACCTTCGCCGCCAGCCGCACGTCGGCGTCGGTGAGGAAGCGGCCGTCCTGGACGAAATGGACGTTGGCCTCGGCATAGTCGGGGTTGGTGCCGAAGACCCGGGCGGCGTTGGCCTCGTTGCGCCCGGCGCGCACCGGCGGCGTCTCGGTGAACAGGTAGCGCTCCTGCGAGACGGCGCGCGCCAGCCGCGACAGCCGCTTGAGGGCCTCGGCATCGGCGATCGTCAGGTCGCGCCGGTTGCGCTCCTCCTCCGGCCGAGGTCCGCCGCCGCCGAAGCGCGCCTCGAACTTCTGGAACTGGACGAGCTGGGTGCCAAATGAGGTGAACGCGGAGGTGACCTGGCGATCGAAGCCGACGACGAAGCTTACCATCATGATGACCGTGGCAACGCCGGCCATCACACCGAGCAGAGTGAGAAAGCTGCGCAGCTTCTGCTCGCGCATCGCGCGCAGCGCGAAGCTGATGTTCTCGAGCCAACCCGAGCCCAGCGTCTTCATGTCTCGTCGCGCAGGGCGTCGACCACCAGTAGGTTCGAGGCCCGGCGCGCCGGGAAGTAGCCGGCGAGGATGCCGATGATGGTGGAGAGCCCGAGCGCGGCGAGGAGCAGCGCCGGGGTTGCCGGGGTCGGGAAGTCGAGCGCCTGCTCGACGCCGTAGGCCACCGCGGCTCCGAGCGCGACGCCCGCCACCCCGCCCCCGCTCGAGAGCATCGCCGCCTCGAGCAGGAACTGGCGGCGGATGTCGCGCTTGCGCGCTCCCACCGCGAGCCGCAGGCCGATCTCACGGGTCCGCTCGGCCACGCCGACGAACATGATGTTGGCGATGACGATGCCGCCGACGCCGAGGGAGACACCGGAGATGAGCAGGGTCATGAGGAACGCGGCGGTGGAGATCTGCCGCCAGAGCTGCTGCAAGTCTTCCGCCGTGACCACCCCGAAGGGGTCGGCGTCACGGAAGGGTGTATGGCGAAGTGCCCGCATGATCGCCCGCGCCGCGTCCACCGCGGCTGGCACGGCGGGCACGCCGCCACGCGCTTTGACGAATAGGCTCAACGAGTTGCGCCGCCCCCAGCTCTTGCGGAAGGCGCTCATCGGCACCCACACCTGGTTGTCCTGGTTCTGGCCCAGTGTCCGTCCCTGCTGGGCGACCACTCCGACGATCCGATAGGCGGCGCTGCCGATGACCAGGTCGCGACCGAGCGGGTCGACGCCCGGGTAGAGCTCGTCGCGGATGTCCCAGCCGATCACCGCCACCGCCGTGCCAGCCCTCTCGTCGGCCGGGGTGAAGAAGCGCCCGGCCTCGAGATCGAGGTTGAGCAGGGCACCGAGGTTGGCGGTCGAGCCATGCAGGCGCATGTCGGCGAGGCGTCGTCCGGCGTGGCGCACCGCGACTCCGGTCTGCACGTCCGCGGCGACCGCCTCGGCCGCAATCAGCCGGTCGCGCAACACCTCGTAGTCGCGATAGTCGAGGTCGGGTCGCTTGAGTGCCGCGAGGAACTCGTCGCGCCCGCGGATGATCCCGAACTTGGTGAGCACGAACACGTCCGGCGACAGCCGGATCACCCGCTCCTGCACGTACGCTTCGAGGCCGGAGATGACCGCGGCCACCCCGACGATGGTAGTCACCCCGATGATGATGCCGAGCAGCGTCAGAAAGCTGCGCAGCTTGTGCGAGCGGAGCGATTCGAGCGCGATGCGCACGAGCTCGCCGGTGGCCATCTCAATCCTTCGCCGAGTCGCTGGCAGTCTCGCCGGGGGCGGCCTTCTCCTCACGCACCGGATCGCCCGCCTTGAGGGTGCGCAGGGCGCGGAAAGGCCCAGTGACGATCCTCTCGCCACCAGAGAGCCCGGCGACGACTTCGAGGGAGAGCTCTCCGAGCATGCCGACCTCGATTGGCCGGAAGGACACCTTGCCCTTCTCGACCACCCACACCCCCTCCTCGTCGCGCGGCTCTCCCGGCCTCGGCGCCGCGCCCCCCTTGCGCTCCTTCTCGCGCAGCACGAGCGCCTGGATCGGCATGGTGAGAGCCCGGGAACGGAAGCCGGTGAGGATGTCGGCCTGCACCGAGAGCCCGGGCTTGATGCCGGCCGGCGGGTCCTTCATGCGGATCTTGACCTTGAACTTGATCGCCTCGTTGGCCGGGTTGGTGCTGAGGATCGGCGAGCTGCCCACCTCGGTGACCACGCCCTCGAAGGTCTGGTTCGGGTAGGCGTCGACGCGCAGCAGCGCTTGCTGCCCCACTGCCACGGTCGGGATCGAGGTCTCGTCGACCTCCATCTCCGGCTCCACCACCGACATGTCCGAGATGGTCAGCAGCACGGTGCCGGGGCTGTTCTGCACGCCGATCACCGCGACTTCACCCTCCTCGACACGACGGGCGGTGACCACGCCATCGATCGGCGAGCGCACCGTGGTCTTGGCCAGCGTGTCGCGTGCCCCCTCGAGCGTCGCGCCGGCCTGCTCGACCCGCTGCTCGGTGGCGAGCAGCGCCGCCTCGGCGGTCGCCAGCGCGGTGCGGGCGCGCTGCGCCTCGGCGAGCGGCACGATGCCGCCCTGGAAGTTGCTCTCGGCGCGCTCGGCGTCGATCCGCGCCTGGTCACGGGTGGCTCGCGCCGAGTCGATCTCCTGGCGTAGCGCCTGCATCGAGAACTGCGAGCTGCGGGCGACGGCGCGCGGGTTGGTGGCATCGATCTGCAGCAGGAACTGGCCCTTCTCGACTACGTCGCCCTCATCGACCGCGAGGTGGGTGATTTGCCCCGGGATGGTGGCCGAGATCTCGACCTTCCGCTGCGCCTGAACCTTGCCATTGGCGGTGACCTTGGCCTGGAGGTCCTCGTGGCCGACGGTGGCCAGCTGGACGGGCGTCGCCTTCGGGCCCCGGCTCGCGGCAAAGAAGACGGCGCCGCCGACCGCGGCCACGGTGACACCAGCGACGATCCAACGCATTCTCTTGCTTGGCATCGAGCTCCTCGCGGGGTGACTCTCTTCTCGAATCCCTGTACGCACGGCCAGGCCGGTGGTTTCCCCCGCGCAATTCGGCACCACACACGGGCCGCGGCGCGAAGCCTAGCGATACTTCCCCGCCACCCGCCGATACGCCTCGCGGAAGGGGATCCCCTCGTCGAGGACCAGCCGGTACGCCTCCTCGGTGGCGAAGAGCGCCGGGTCGAGGTGGATGCGGTCGCGGCGGAAGCGCACGCCGGCGAGGGCATGGGCCATCACCGCACAGGTCTCCTCCGCCAGGTCGATGCCGCGGAACAGGGGGGCCTTGAGCAGCTGCAGGTCGCGGTGGTAGCCCGAGGGCAGCTTGGCGGTGATCGCCAGTGCCTCGTGCAGGCACGCCTGGCCGGTGGCGCTGCGGCCGCGCACCAGCTCGAAGACGTCGGGGTTGCGCTTCTGCGGCATGATCGACGAGCCGGTGGTGAGCTCGGCGGCAAGCTCGACGTAGCCGAGCTCGGCCATCGCGAACAGCACCAGGTCGGCGGCCAGGCGGCCGAGGTCCTGCAGCAGCAGGGCGATCTCGAAGAGCAGGTGCGCCTCGGCCTTGCCGCGCGAGAGCTGCACCGCCGTCACCGGGTCCTGCGGCGCCGCGAAGCCGAGGGCGGCGGCGGTCGCCGCACGATCGAGCGGTAGCAACGGCACGCCGTAACCGGCCGCCGAGCCGAGCGGACAGAGCTCGAGCCGGTGCCGCACGCCGGCGATGCCGGCGGCATCATCGCGCAGGGCGGCCGCCCAGCCGCCGGCCCACAGCGGCACCGAGCTCGGCATCGCCGGCTGCGCGTGCGTGTAGCCGGGCAGCGGCGTCTCCGCCTCGCGCGCGGCAAGGGCGTCGAGTGCGGCCGCCACGGCCTCGGCGCCGCCGGCCAGTCCCGCCGTGACGTCGCGCAGGTAGAGTCGCAGCGAGGTGAGCACCTGGTCGTTGCGCGAACGCCCGAGGTGCATGCGCCGCGCCGGCTCGCCGATGCGCGCCGCCAGGCGTTCCTCGAGGGCGGTCTGCGCGTCCTCCTCGGCGAGCTCGATCTGCCACGCGCCGGCGGCGTGCTCGGCGCCCAGCTCCTGGAGGCCGCGACGGATGGCCTCCAGGTCGGCGGCGGCGAGCAGTCCTTGGGCCTGCAGCATCTCGGCGTGGGCGATGCTGGCGCGCACCTCATAGGCGACCAGGCGGGCGTCGAGACGATGGTCCTCGCCGGCGGTGTAACGCAGCACCCGCTCGTCGAGTGGCTCCCCCTTGTCCCAGAGGCGGGTCATCGCACCAGCTCGCGGTCGGAGGCGGCATCGTCGCCGGAGGTCGGTGCCGCGGTCGTCGCCGCCGGCGGTCGCCCCCCGGAAGCGGAGGCTGGGCCGGCTGGCGACCCGATCTCCTCGCCGGCGGTCACCAGCCGGGCGCACTCGCGCACCAGCGCGACGTAGAAGTCGGCACCGGCGATCACCTCCTCCTCTCCCACCCACTCGTCGGGGGTGTGCGAGCGCTCGCTGCGCCCCGGGCCGCACTTGATCGCCGGCGCGCCGATGACGTGGACGAGGTCGGAGAGCGTCGGCGAGCCGTAGAGGCGCGCCTGCGGTCGCGCCTGCTGCGCCGCCCGCACCACCAATGCGTCCTCCGGCGTCTCGCGCGGCTCGAGGCGGCTCGACAGCACCCGCACCTCGCTCGCCACCCGCGCCCGCACGCTCGCCACCACCTGGTCGTGCGTGGCCGCCGGCGTCGTGCGCACGTCGAGCACCGCCGTCGCCTCGGCCGGCACCACGTTGCGGGCGGTGCCGGCGCGCACCACCGTCGGCTGCAACGTCGTCGCCCCCAGGCGCGGATGATGGGGCGCGAGCTCGGCGGCGGCGAGGGAGAGCAGGTCGCGGGCGAGCACCAGCGCCGCGTTCTCGGCCTCGAGGGCGGTCGCGTGGGCGGCGTGGCAGCCCTGCCCGCAGGCGACCAGCTCGAGCACCAAGAGACCCTTCTGCGCGGTGGCAATGTCGAGAGCGGTGGGCTCGCCGAACACCGCACCGAGCAGCGGCACACCGCGCGCCGCGAGGTCGGCGAGCACGCGCTGGGTGCCGACGCCGCGTGTCTCCTCCCCCTCCACCAGCGCCAGCCCGAGCGCGAACGGCAGCCGTGCGCCGGCGAGCGCCAGGAAGGCCGCCATCATCGCCGCCCCCGACGCCTTGGCGTCGTTGCTGCCGAGGCCATGGACGCGGCCCTCGACCACCGTGGCGATGAAGGGGTCGCGGCTCCAGCCCTCCCCGGGCGGCACCGTGTCGAGGTGGCTGTCGAGGAGCAGCAGCGGCCGTTGACCCGCCGCCTCGCCACCCTCGGCGGTCGCGCCGGCGATCGCCAGCAAGGTGTCCCCCAGCCGTCGCGGCACGATGCCCAGGGGCTGCAGCCGCTCCCAGAGCAGGTTCTCGAGCCAGCCGGCGAGCGTCGCCTCGCCGCCCGACACCGAGGGCGTCTCCACCATGCGCCGGTGCAGCGCCAGCAGCTCGACAGCGTCGATCACCGTGGCCACCGGCCCAGATTCCTGGCAGGTGGCGCGTGGCTACGGCCGCGACGGTTGCGCAGCGAACGGACAGCCCGCTCGCCCTCCGCTCCGCGCTCTGTTCGCCGGCCCCTCACGTCACAACCGCCTCGGCCGCCTGCTCGGCGGGCGTCAGCGTGGCGAGCTCCGGCACCACCAGCGTCCCCGAGCCCTCGTTGGTGAAGAGCTCGGCGAGGAGCCCGTCGGGGACCCGCCACGACACCAGGTGCGCCCGCGCCACACCGCCGGCGAGCGCCGTCTCGATCGCCGTCGCCTTGGGTCCCATGCCGCCGGCCAGCACGCCGCGCTCGCGCAGCTTGGCGAGGCCGGCGAGGTCGATGTAGGAGATCAGCGAACGCGGGTCGCCGGGGCGTTCGAGCAGCCCCGGCACGTCGGTGAGCAGCACCAGCTTGGCGGCGCCCATCGCCACCGCCAGCGCCGCGGCGACGCCGTCGGCGTTGCAGTTGAGCAGGTTTCCGTCGTCGTCGGCGGCGAGCGGCGAGACCACCGGCAGGACTCCGGCGGCGAGCAGGCTCTCGAGCACCGAGGGCGTGACCGCCACCACGTCGCCCACGTGCCCATAGTCGACGAGCTCGCCGTCGAGCGGCACCGGCGGCCGGCGACGGGCGCGCACCAGGCCGGCGTCGACGCCCGAGAGCCCCACCGCCGTCACGCCGCCGGCGCGGCAGGCGGCGAGCAGCGCGGTGTTGGCCTCGCCGTTGAGGGTGGCCACCGCGGCGGCCAGCGCCGGTCCGTCGGTGACCCGGCGGCCACCGATGAAGCGCGGCTCGCTGCCGAGCGCGCGCGACAGAGCGCTCGCCTGGGCGCCGCCGCCGTGCACCAGCACCACCCGGATGCCGAGGTGGAGCAGCGCCTCGACCTGTGCCAGCACCTCGCGGGTGGCGGCGGCGTCGGCGAGCAGCGCGCCGCCGACCTTGACGACGAACGTCCGGCCCTTGAAGAGGCGCACGTAGGGGAGCGCCTCGCGCAGCCCGACCGTGCCGTGACGCTGGCCGATGTCCTTCATGATTGCCCCTCCCCGCGCGCGGAGCGCGCTGCCGCCGCCCGCCCGACCCCCTCCCCTGGGTTCTCTCCCACCCCTATCCCCCCATCCCCCTGCCCCTCCAGGGGCAGGGGGCGCCACCGCACGCCCCCGCGCGCGGAGCGCGCTGCCGCCGCCCGCCCGACCCCCTCCCCTGGGTTCTCTCCCACCCCTATCCCCCCATCCCCCTGCCCCTCCAGGGGCAGGGGGCGCCTCGGCACGCCCTGGCTGGGCTCGCGCGGCGTTGCCTTCATGGCTCCCCTCCCGGCTGCCCGACTTCCATCCCTTCCCCGGGCTCGGGGAGAGGCAGGGTGAACCCGGTCTCGTGCACCGCCGCGGGGACCGCTGCCTCGCCACGGGCGTCTCGTGGAGCGCCCGCCAGCAGGCGGTGCAGCACCGCCATCTGCACCCACATGCGGTTGCGGGCCTCGTGCACCACCACCGAGCGCGGCCCGTCGAGCACGGCATCGGTGACCACCACGTTGCGGCGCACCGGCAGGCAATGCATGAAGCGGCACTCGGCAGCCGCCTCGTCGAACCAGTGCTCGTCGACGCACCAGCCGCCGAGCGCCCGGCGGCGGATGGCCTCAGCCTGGCCGTCGCCGTAGAGCTCTGGCGACGCCCACGACTTCGCGTACAGCATGCGCGCGCCCTCCATCGCCTCGCCGGGGTCGTTGGTCTCGCGCACGCTGCCGCCGGCGAGCTCGGCCGCCGCTCGCGCGCGCGCCATCAACGGCTCGGGGAGACCGTAGCCATGGGGGCGGGCCACCACCACCTCCATGCCGCGCATCGCCGCCATCTGCAGCACGGCGGCGGGCACCGCCAGCGGCAGCGGCTTGGGGTGGCACGCCCACGAGAGCACGAAGCGACCGTGGCGCGGGATGGCGAGGTCCTCGAGCGTCTTCCAGTCGGCGAGCGCCTGGCAGGGGTGGTCGATCGCCGATTCGAGGTTGACCAGGGGTACTGGGCAGACCGCCGCCATGGCGCGGAAGGTCGCGTCGGAGAGGTCGGCGGCGAGATCGCGGCCCCCGGCGAAGGCCCGGATCCCCAGCGCGTCGGCGTAGGCGGCGAGCACCGGCACCGCCTCGCGAACGTGCTCGGCGGCGTCGCCGTTCATCACCACTCCCTGCCGCGTTTCGAGGTGCCAGCTCCCCTGCCCGGGCGAGATGACGAAGGAGCTGCCGCCGAGCCGCACCATCGCCGACTGGAACGAGGCGAGGGTGCGCAGCGAGGGGTTGAAGAAGAGCAGTGCGAGCACGCGGCCGGCGAGCGCCTGCGGGTCTGGCTGGCGCTCGAGGCGGGCCGCCAGGGCCAGCAGGTCGAGCACCTCCTCGCGCGGCAGCTCGGTGAGCGAGAGGAAACGCTTCACGGCCCCTCCACTGGCGACGAGGCCGCCGAGGCGGCCCTCGCTCCCGTCGCCCCTGCCGCGGTGGGGAGCCCGCCAAGCTCTGCGTCCGTTCGGGCGACCTGGGCGAGGGCGTCCGCCAACAGCTCGACGTGCTCGGTGCGCAGCACCAGCGGCGGCAGCAGGCGTAGCACGTACGGGTCGGCGCTGGTGCCGGCCAGGATGCCGCGAGCGAGAAGCGCCGCCGCCACCTGCTTGGCCGGCGGGACCGTGCGCAGGCCCACCAGCAGCCCCTCCCCCTGCACCGCCGTAACCGGCCCCACCACGCAGGTCCGGCGCAGCTCCGCCGCCACCGCACGCACCCGCTCGAGCAGCCCCTCCTGCACGATGGCGTCGAGCACGGTGAGCACCATCGCCGCGGCGAGCGGGCCACCACCGAAGGTGCTGCCGAGGTCGCCGCTGCCGACGACGCCGGCGACCTCGTCGCTCGCCAGCACCGCGGCGGCGGGGAAGCCGCCGGCGAGACCCTTGGCCACCGTCAGCAGGTCCGGAGTGACCTCGTAGAGCTGGGCGGCGAAGGGGAACCCGGTGCGCCCCATGCCGGTCTGCACCTCGTCGAAGACCAGCAGCGAGCCGCAGCGCCGGGTGAGCTCGCGCGCCGCCGCCAGGTAGTCGCGCCCGAGCGGGTAGGCGCCGGCGACACCCTGTACCGGCTCCGCGATGAATGCCGCGACGTCGTCGCCGAGGGCCGCGGCGAGGGCCTCGCGGTCGCCGCGCGGCACGAAGGTGACCGCGAACGGCGGCTGCGGGAAGCCGTGCCGGTGCTTCCCCCAGGACACCGCCGCCGCCGCCGCCGTGCGGCCGTGAAAGGCGCCCTCGAGCGCCACGACGCGGCGTCTCCCGGTGGCGCGCAGGGCCAGCAGCAGCGCGTTCTCGTTGGCCTCGGCGCCGCTGTTGACGAAGAAGACGTGCTCGAGGCCAGCGGGGGCGAAGGCGGCCAGGCGCTCGGCGGCGCGCTCGCGAATGGCCAGCGGCAGGGCGTTGCTCTGGAACATCAGCGCCGACGCCTGCTCGTGCAGCGCCGCGAGCAGGCGCGGGTGGGCGTGCCCGAGCAGCGCCACAGCATGGCCGCCCCAGAGGTCGAGCACCCGCCGCCCGTCGGCATCCCACAGCCACACGCCCTGACCGCGCACCGGCGTGAACGGCCACCGGTCGTACACGGGCAGCAGCGCCGAGGACGCGGCGCCGGGCACGGGAGCATTGGCGTCGTACGTCATCACCCTCTCTCCTTCACGTGGTTCCCGGAGCGAGCGCTGCGTGGCGCACCGAGACGGGATCGCTGCCGCCGCGCGAGTCGTGCGGCCCGGCCAGCGACCGCCCTCACAACCACCCCAGCCCCGGGGTCAGGAGCCCCGAGGTCTCCGGCAACCGCAGCAGACGGTTCATCCACTGCACGCCGCCGCCGGCGGCACCCTTCACCAGGTTGTCGAGGACCGAGAAGACCACCAGCGTCTCGCCGTCGGCGGCGACGGCGAGCCGGCAGCGGTTGCTCCCGACGACGTCCTGCAGGCTTGGCGGCGCCGCCAGCACCTCGACGAAGGGCGCGTCGGCATAGGCGGCGGCGAGCGCCTCGCGGGCGCCTTCGGCGGTGGCGCCCGGTGACGGCCGCGCCACCACGGTGGCGTGGATGCCCCGCGCGAAGGGCCCCGCCTGGGGCACGAAGTGGAAGCTCGCGGGCACCCCCGCCGCCGCCGCCAGCGTCTCCATCTCCGGCTGGTGGCGATGGGAGAGCGGCGCGTACGCGAACAGCGTGCTGCGACGCTCGGGGTGGTGGGTGGTGGGCGTCGGCGTGCGCCCGGCGCCGGTGCTGCCGGTCACCGCCACCACGGTCAGCGAGGGCTCGATGAGCCCCGCCCGCAGGAGCGGCACCGCGGCGAGGAGGGCGGCGGTGGTGAAACAACCAGGGTGAGCGATCGCCCGCGCCGGAGTGCCCGGGACGAGCTCCGGCACGGCACAGGCGAAGTCGCCGAGCAGAGCGGGGGCGCCGTGGGGATGACCGTACACGCGCTCCCAGCTCGCGGCGTCGGCGAAGCGGAAGTCGGCCGAGAGGTCGACGACGGCGAGCTCGCAGCCGGCGCGCTGCGCCTCGCCGAGGAGCTCGGCGAACAGCGGTGCGCTGGCGCCGTGGGGGGCGGCGCCGAACACCGCCCACCTGGGCCGCTCACCGAGCAACCGCGGCAGACCCTGGCGACCGCTGAAGGCGAGGTCGCCCAGCACGCCGGCGAGGTGCGGAAAGGTCTCCGCGACCCGAGCGCCGGGACGGCCGTCGGAGAGCACCACCTGGGGCCTCAAGCCGGGATGCCCGGAGAGCAGCCGCAGCAGCTCGCCGGCAACGTAACCCGACCCGCCCAGCACCAGCGCCGGCATGCGCTCGTTGGCGTCGGCATCCCGGTCGGCGACGACCGTGGCTGCTGCGGCATCGTCCTCCCGCCGTGGCGCCGGCGGCGACGCGCCACCGCCCGTCGATCCCGCGCCGTGGGCGCCGGCTCCCGGCATCGCGCCGACGGCGAGGCGACCGCCAGCGTCTGGCGTCGCGACCACGCTCACGGTTGCCCCTCGCCCACCGCCGCGGCGCCTGCCACGACGCCTGCAGACCGCCGCGCCAGCGCCTCGCGCACCACCGTCGCCAGCCGCTCGGCGTCGGCGCGCGCGTTGACCGCCGGCACCCCGAGGCGCTGCTCGATCTGCCGCGTCCCCACCAGGTTGTCGGTGGCGGGACCGGTGACCGCGACCGGCTCGATGCCGTAGTCGCGGCGCAGGATCTCCACTCCTCCCCATGCCGCCACGGGATCGTTGGCGGCAAGCACCACCGCGGCAAGCACGCCGCGCACCTCGGCGTCGGCGAGGATGGCGTCGACGCCGTAGGCGCCGAGCAGACCGTCGCCGAGCTCCACCACCAGGAGGTCCGGCGACGGCGCGGCGCAGAGGCGGGTGATCAGCGTCCGCGTCACCGCCGCGGCGTTGCGCGCCGTCGTCGTCACCACGCCGAGGTCGGTGAAGAGACCGGTGCGCCGGGCGCCCGCGTCCTCCATCGCCAGCACGTCACGCCGCAGCGAGACGCCGGTGGTCTTGGCGCCGTCGACCGCCAGGCCGGCGTGGGTGAGCTCGCGCACCAGCGCGCATGCGGCCGCCGTCTTGCCGGCGTTCATGCAGGAGCCGACGAGCGCCACCACCGGCACGGAGCCGGCATCGAGCGGCGGCGGCGCATCGAGCGCGCCGGGGCGGTCGAAGCCCGGCTCGCCGATGCGCGCCGGCTCCCCCACCCGCTCGCCGAGGAAGGGGAAGTGCAGCACGGTGCCGAGCACCTCGCAGGCGAATGGCGGGCCGAGGTCGCGGTTTTGCGAGTCGCAGATGCCGAGCACGCCGCCGAGGTTGAGCAGGTGGATGGTGTCGCCGGGCGCCAGCCGTGCCGGCAGGTGCCCGGCGTAGCCGAACAGCGCCTGGCGGTGGCCGAGGGCGCCGGCGATGACGTCGCCGCGCTTGACCTGCGCCATGCCGCCCCGAGGGCAGCTCGAGCAGGTTGTAGGTGCTCTTGTCGGTGAGCACTCGCACCGCCACCACCATGCCCTCCTCGCAGGGGATCTGCGGCGACACCCGCACCTCGCGCTTGAGGCCGCAGGCGCGAGTCACCGAGGCGATCTTGTCGAGCACCACCGCTTTCACGGCGCCACCTCTGCGGCGGGCGGCGCCCCTGGCACCTCGGCGGCCCTCACCTCGGCCACCGCCCGCTCCCCGGCGCGGGCGTGCAGCGCCCCCGGCACCGCGAGCAGGCGCGCGAAGCCGGCGGCGTCGGCGCCCGTCCACTCCCCCGCGGCCTCGCCGTAGACGCCGCGCGAGGCGGCCAGCAGCGAGAACGGCGAGGTCACCCCCTCGACGAAGCAGCTGCCCGGCCGGAACAGCAGCCGCACCTCGCCGCTGACTCGCCGCTGTGAGGAAGCGAGCAGGGCCTCGGCGTCGCGGCACGCGGGGTCGAGGTGGTGTCCCTCGTGCACCCAGTCGCCGTAGAGCGCCGCGACCGTTTCCTTGAGGCGCTGCTGGCGGCCGGTCAGCACCAGCTTCTCGAGCTCGCGGTGCGCGGTGAGCAGCACCTCGGCCGCCGGCGCCTCGAAGGCGACGCGCCCCTTGGTCCCAAGACGGTGTCGCCGAGGTGGATGCCGCGGCCGATGCCGAAGGGCGCCGCCGCTGCCTCGACACGCTCGATCAGCGCCACCGGTGCGAGCGCCTCGCCGTCGAGGCCGTCGGCACGCCCGCGCTCGAAGGCGAGGTTGTGCGTCGCCGGGGGCAGCTGCGCGGCGAAGGCGCGGTGGGTGAGCACCCACGCCTCCTCGGGGAGCGGCTCGGCGCTGCCCAGGGTCTCGCGGCCGCCGATGGTGCGCCCCACAGCCCGCGGTTGATCGAGTAGGCGGCGCCCGACGGCGGCACCGGCAGCCCGCGCTCGGCGAGATAGGCGGCCTCCTCGGCGCGGCTCCGCGGCTGGTCGCGGACGGGCGCGAGCAGCTCGAGCTCGGGCGCCAGCGTGCGCAACGCCACCTCGAAGCGCACCTGGTCGTTGCCGGCGCGCGGTGCAGCCGTGCGCCACCGTGGTGCTGCCCAGCTCGCGCCCGCCGCCTTCGCCACCTCCTGCGCCTGCAGGGCGCGCTCGGCGCCGACGCAGAGCGGGTAGACGCCTGCCCCGGCGCACGTTGCCGGCGATGAGGAAGCGCAGCACGCGATCGAAGTAGGCGCCGCGGGCGTCGACCCGCAGATGGTCGGCGGCGCCGAGGGCGCGCGCGCGCTGCTCGAGCTCGCGGGCTGCCGCGTCGTCGAGGCCGCCGGTGTCGACGGTCACCGTGACCACCGGGCGCTCGTAGGCCTCGGCCAGCCACGGCACGAGGTATGACGTATCGAGCCCGCCCGAGAAGGCGAGGACGATGGGCCCCCGCGCCCCACCAGCGGCTGCGGCTGCCTTCGTGCGAGCCCGTGCGCTCATGGCGTCCCCGCGGCGATGAGCGCCTCGAGGCGCTGTAGCAGGAGCTTCTGGTCGGGGGCGGTCGCGGTGGCCACGAAGATGGTGTCGTCGCCGGCGACAGTGCCCACCACCTCGGGAAACGCGGCGTGGTCGAGCGCCAGCGCCACCGTCTGCGCGGTGCCGACGTCCGTCAGCACCACCGCCAGGTGCGGACCGGCGGGGCGCACCGAACGGACGAAGCGGGCGTTCCCCGCCAGCTCCTGGGGAGACTCCCGGCGCAGCGGCGGCGAGACGTACCGCCCGCGAACCTTGACCGCCCCGAGCTCCTGGAGGTCGCGGCTCACGCTCGGCTGCGTGGCGCCGACGCCGCGCAGTCGCAACGCCGCCACGATCTCGCCCTGGCTCGCCACCCGCTTGCGGCGCAGCAGGGTGAGGATCTCGCGCTGACGGCGGTCACGGATCTCGGTCTCGGTCGGCACGCTGCGACTCCCTTGGCTCGGTCCGCTCCGGTGGCCCGGAAAGAATGCGCATATTACTGAATACTATTCAGAGACGTCAAGGTGACCGGCGGCGCCTGGCGCGCGCCGGCTGCCCGGCGCGATGCAGTCGGCGCCGGTGACGACCGCGCGGATCTCCAACCCGGCCGACCCGGCGCCCACCCGGCCCGCTCGCGCGGCAGCGGCCCCCAAAGGAGGGTCCGCCGCCGGTCGTACCCACCCACCCCTCGGCTGTGAGTAGAATGGCGCCACGAGCCCACGAGCCACGCACGAGCCAGCCGGGCGGCGCTGCGGCGACCCACCGAATCGACCGCCCCTGGAGCACGAAATCAGGGAGGGAGACCCATGAGCGAACCGATGTACTCGCCGCCGCCGCCACCCGCCGCTCCACCGCCGCCACCAGCGGCGCCCCCGCGCAGCAGGTGCAGGGGCCGGCGATCGCTCTCATGGTGGTGGCCGGACTGGGGATCCTCGGGCAGATTCTCGGGCTGCTCTCGCGCTTCATCTTCACCGGAGCAGCGATGCTGCCCAACATGGACAACAACGAGGCGGCAGCCCGCTACGCGCGGCTGATGATGGGCGGCGTCGGCATCGTCATCGGTGTCGTCGGCCTCGTCGTCTACGGCTTCGTGCTGTGGGCGGCGATGCAGATGAAGATGCTGCGCAAGTGGAACCTGTCGGTGGCCGCCAGCGTGGCGGCGATGCTGCCCTGCACCTGCTGCTGCATCTTCGGCCTGCCGATCGGCATCTGGTCGCTGGTCGTGCTGATGAAACCGGAGGTCAAGAGCGCCTTCGTGGGGTGACGTCGGGCAGCGGCGGGCGGGCTCCGGCCCGCCTGCTGACCCGGCCCGGCCTTGGCCGGCCTTCCTCGCCGCCGTCGCCCTCAATCCCGTTCCGGCGCCGCTGCTCTGGGCCTGGCGGCGGCCGCGTGGCCGGGGTGCCTGCACCGCGACGCCACCGCGAGCGCCCCAGGCCCTCAGGGCACGAAGCGATAGCCGCGGCCGTGCACGGTGCGGAAGTAGCGCGGCCGCGCCGGGTCCTCCTCGAGCTTCTGGCGCAGCGCCGCGACGTGCACGTCGACGGTGCGTGACTGCACGGCCGCGTCGTAGCCCCACACCTCGTCGAGCAGGCGGTCGCGCGACAGCACCTCGCCGGGGTGGGCGAGGAAGTACTGCAGCAGCTCGAGCTCGCGCGGCGCCACCGCCACCGGAGCGCCCGCGCGCCGCACCTCGCCGCGCCGGAAATCCGCCTGCACCCGACCGAAAGAGATCGTGGCGCCGGCCTCGCCGACACCACCGGCGGCACGGCGCAGCAGCGCCTCGATGCGGGCCAGCAGCTCCACGGTCTCGAACGGCTTGGTGAGGTAGTCGTCGGCGCCGAGCTTGAGACCCACCACGCGGTCCACCACCTGCGTGCGCGCGGTGAGCATGAGGATGGGCAACGGCACGCCGCGACGCCGCAGCTCACGACAGACGTCGAAACCATCGCGGCCGGGGAGCATGACGTCGAGCACCATGAGGTCGAAGCCACCGCCGAGCGCGCACAGCAGCGCCGCCTCGCCGTCACCCACGGCCTCCACCTCGTAGCCCTCGGCGCGCAGGCGGTCGCCGAGCGTGGTCACCAGGCTGGGCTCGTCCTCGGCGAGCAGCAGCCGCGCCCGCGGCGGGTCCATGGACGGCGCCGCGCTCAACGGTGCACCTTCAGGCGGGCGCCCCCGGCAACTCGATGGTGAAGCGAGCACCCTGCGGCGTCGCCGGCGCCACCCGCACGCGACCGCCGTGCGCCTCGGCGATCTGCCGCGCCAGCGCGAGACCGAGGCCGCTGCCGGGAACGGCGATGCCGTTGCCGCGGAAGAACGGCTCGAACAGGTGGGGCAGATCGTCGGCGCCGACGCCGCGACCGCGATCCTCCACCGCCAGTACGACCTCAGGGGAGCCGCCGTCGCGCGCCGCACGCGGCGCCGCGCCGACCTGCACCCAGCCGCCTTCGGCGCCGTGCCGCAGCGCGTTCTCCACCAGGTTCCGCAGCGCGCGCTCGAGGGCGTCACGATCGCCGATCACCGCTGGAAGGCCCGGCGCGACCTCGGTCTCCAGCTCGACGCCGGCGCGCCGGGCCTCGCCGGCGCACGAGGCAGCCACCGCCGCCACCAGGGAGGCGGCGTCGACCGGCTGTCGCGACGCCGGCTCGCCACGAGCCTGCAGGCCGGCCCAGGTGAGCACCTGCTCGACCAGCCCACCGAGCCGGCGCGCCTCACGCTCGATGAGCTCACCGTAGGCGCGCACCTTGGCAGGATCGACGACCACACCCACCGCCAGGTTCTCCCCCGCCGAGCGCACGGCCGCCACCGGGGTCAGCAGCTCGTGGCTGACGCCGGCCACCAGCTCGATCTGCCGCCTGGCGAGCAGCTGGGCCCGCCGTGCCGCCACCAACACCAGTCCCACCGCCACTGCCAGCAGGCCGAGCACGAGTGACGAGAGGGTGAGATTGCGCCGGCGCGCTCGCGCCACCGCCGCCGCCAGGGAGCCGGCGGGGTGCGTCACGGTCAGCACCCATCGCCCGCGCGGCGAGGTCTCCCCGTCGTACGGACCAGCCCCCCGGCCTCCTTCCGACCGGCGCTCTCGGCGGGCGAGACGCTCGACGAACGGCACCCGGAACAGCGGCATCACCACGTCCGCCGCGCCCGCCACCGGCGGGCCGCGGGCAAAGATCGCACGCCCCGCCGCGTCCCGCACCTCGACACGGTAGTCGACGTCACCGCCGAAGTGACGCTCGACGAGCGTCGGCAGCAGCCTCCCGCGCATCGCCTCGAGGTCGAGGGCGAGGATGCCGAAGGCTGGCCGTCCACCCGGCTCCCCGGCCGCCATCCGCTCGCCCTCGCCACCGGGAGCCGGCCAGCGGCCGCCCTCGCCGTGGATCCACAGCGGCACCACCAGCGCCGACACCTCGCCGGACAGCGGCAGGTCCCACCACCCGCGATCACCGCGCCGCTCCCTGCGCAGCGATTCCGCGAGCTCCGCTCGCAACGGCGCCAGCTCCCGAGGCCAACCGGTGGGGTGCCATCGCCCGGTCGCCTCGTCGAAGGCCTGGAGCTGCCAGCCTCCGGCGGGATCGCGCTCGGCCAGCAGCAGCCGTCCGAGCAGCTCGGGGTAGGGGGCCTCCCGGCGCCAGGTCGCAGCGAGCGTGGCCAGCCTGGCGCGCGGGTCGCGGCCGGCCTCCCCCGCCTGCCCCACGCCCGGAGCGCCACCGCCGAAGCGCGAGCCTGGCTCCCCGGCAGGCACTGCCTGCAGGAAGTGGAAGAACAGCCGGCCCAGCTCGCGGTCGAGATCGATCGCAAAGCCGCCGGCGGCGCGCGCCAGGCTGCTGCGGGTCCGCTCCTCCTCGGCCCGGCCGAGCTCGCCGGTCCAGCGGTATTGCAGCACGGCAAGCACCACCAGCAGCGCCGCCAGTGCCGCCGGCAGTGCCAGGGCGGCGATGCGCCGGCGCGCCCGAGGGGTCTCCCGCATCGCTCGAGTATACGTCTCCGGCCCAGCCAAGTTTCTGTCCCCTGGCACTTTACATCTCCTTACAAAGCCCTTGCACCGCTTGGCGGAACGCCGCCGGCCGGCGCCCTATCCTGGGGCTCGCCGGGGACGCCACCCCGGCCACTCGACAAGGAGTCAACTCATGCCCGCATCCCGCAAGCTGCTCACCACCACGCTGCTGGGCCTGGCCGCCGCCGCCGTCGCGCTGACCGTCGCTCACGCCGAGCCCCGCTTCGGCCACGAGCGGATGGGCTTCAAGGGGGAGCCGCCGATCCTCGCCGCCGACACCAACGGCGACGGCGCCATCGATGCCAGCGAGTGGAACGCGCTCTTCGCCAAGCTCGACGCCAACGGCAACGGCAAGATCGAAGCCTCCGAGATGCCTTTTCACCGCGGTGCCTGGCCACCGCCGGAGGCGCTCGCCTACTTCTTCGCCCGCGACGCCGACACCGACGGCGACGGCAAGATCACCCGCGAGGAGTGGGACGCCAGGGTCGCGGCCCTCGACACCGACAAGGACGGCGCGCTCTCCCCCAGCGAGCTCTCCTTCCGCCACCGCAGCGAGTCGGGCGACACGCTGCCCCCGTTTGCCGCTCACTGGGACACCAACAGCGACGGCAAGCTCGAGGCGAGCGAGCTCGATGCGCTGTTCACCGCGGCCGATCGCGACGGCGATGGCGTGCTGACACGTATGCAGGAACGCGGTCGCCGCTGAGCATCGTGGCTCACTTCTCGTAGCGGCAACCGCGTCCCCTCCGGGGGACCGGACGCTGGCAGCCGACCCGCCATCGTTCCCGCTCGCAAGTGTCGTGGCTGCTGGCGTTCCGGCCCTCCGGAGGTGTCCTGCCCGGGCCGGGCGCCGGGGGCCAACCACACCACCCGGCTATGCTCGCCCCTCACCGGTCCTCTCACCCACGGTCCTCTCACCACGTTTCCGGAGGCAGACCGCTTGCGCAAGCCCGACGCCGCTCCCGCCCATCGCTTCCCGCTCCATCTCGCCGGTGCGCTGGTGGTCGCAGGCTGCGGCCTGCTCCTTGCCTGCGGCGATCACGAGCTCGCCTCCCACTGGCGCGACCGCCCGCTCGTCATCGACGGCCAGCTCGAAGACTGGGCGGGGCTGCAGACGTCGCTGCCGCGCGCGGACGCCCGCATCGCCGTGGCCAACGACGCCGACGCCCTCTACCTCAGCCTCGAGACCAGCGACCCCAATCTCGCGCGGCTGATCGCGCACCGTGGCCTCACTCTCTGGTTCGATCCCACCGGCGGCGAGAAGCAGACGCTCGGCGTGCGCTTCCCGCTGCCCGCCGACGCACCGCCCAGCCGCTGGGGAGAGATCGGCGGCAGCCGTCCGGGCGGGGCGCAGCTCGACAGCCTCGAGCTGCTCGGGCCGCAACCCTACACGCGCCGCCAGCTCACTCCACCCGGTGCCGACGGCGTCGAGGTGGCAGTCGGGGGCGGCCCCGGCGTCATCACCTACGAGCTGCGCGTGCCGCTGGCCGCCGCCGCCGCCTGGGGCCTGGGCGTCGCCCCGGGAGCGAGGCTCGGGGTCGGCGTCGAGGCCAAGGGGGTCCGCGCTGGGGGACCACGCGGCCGTGACGGAGAGGGGGGTCGCGACGGTGGGCGACGGCGGCCTCGCGACGGCGATGGCGACTCCGACGGCAGCTCCCCTCCCGATGCGGGCCGCGGCGGTTACGGCCGTGGCGCCAGGCCTGGGGTCGTGCACGACTTCGACGCCTGGTCCGTGGTGCGCTTGGCCGTGGCGCCGGGGTAGTCTCCCCCGCCATGGGGGGCAGCGGTCGCGTCGCGGTCGTCGACGACGAGGAGAGCATTCGCCAGACGGTGGGCCTCGCGCTCCGTCGCGAGGGTTACGAGGTCACCACCTGGGAGGACGGCGAGGCGGCCTGGGACGCCTTCCGCCAGAAGCTGCCCGATCTCGTGGTGCTCGACATCCTGATGCCGCGCATGGACGGGCTCGAGCTCTGCCGCCGGCTGCGCGGCATCTCGCAGGCGCTGCCGGTGATCTTCCTCACCTCCAAGGACGAGGAGTTCGACCGCGTCCTCGGCCTCGAGCTCGGGGCCGACGACTACCTCTGCAAGCCGTTCTCGATGCGCGAGCTGGTGGCACGCGTGCGCGTGCTCTTCCGCCGCCGCGCCCTCGGCAAGGAGCCCAGCGCCCTGGCGCAGGTGCTGGTGGCCGGCGACCTGACCCTCGACCTCGACCGCTTCGAGGCCGCCTGGAAGGGGAACCCCTTACCTCTCACCGTCACCGAGTTCCGCATCCTGCACGCCCTGGCGCGCCACCCGGGCCGCGTCAAGACCCGCCAGCAGCTGGTCGCCGAGGGGTACCCCGACGACACCTACGTCAGCGATCGCACCGTCGACACCCACGTCAAGCGCTTGCGCAAGAAGCTGACGGCGGCCGACGAGGCGTGCGAGGCGCTGGAGACGGTGTACGGGCTGGGGTACCGCTGGCGGTAGGGCGGTTCGCCTCTCGGGTGCGCCGGACCGGGTGTCTTCGGGTCGCTCGAGCCGGTGCGGTGACGACGCCGAGATCGTCGTCTCCGCCGGGCAGGGGCGTCGAGATCGGGGCAAGCGACCTCATGGCTCCTTCGGCAGCAGCCGCACGTCGTCGACCTGCAGCCGGAACGGCCCCGTCACACCACCGCCGAGAAACACCGCCTGCAGGTCACTGCCGTCGAGCCCGAGCTCGCTCAAGGGTACGACGATGCGCTGCCACTCGTCGCCAGCTGTGAAGCTCTTCGAAGCCGGGATGCGTCCCAGTCGCTTGGCGAAGACCAGCAGCTGGAAGCTCGCGCCCTCGCCACGGACGGCGAAGGAGATGGCGCGGAACCGCGAGAGGTCGACCGCCGGCATGTCGAAGGCCCCCGGCGACTGCGCCGCGAGCACCAACATCGCGCCCGCCCAGGGGTAGGCGAAGCCGGCGCGCAGCTCGCCGCGGATGGCTAGCGAGCGCGCACTGCCATCGACCCCGCCGGCGACGATCTCGAGCTGTGCCTCCGACTTGCCACCGGCAAGTTGGTCGGTCGACGGCCGCCAGGGTTCGGCGCTCCCCCCCGTCGCCGCGCCGTCGAAGTCAGCGAGCAGGCCCGAGTCGGGCACCAGCGAGGCGACGGGCTTCGCGGCGCTCGTCGAGCGCGGCGGCGCGAGCGGCCGTGACACCTGCTGCCCCAGCTTCCACACCCGGCGGATGTCCCGGGTAGCGGTGATGTCGCGGGTGGGGTCGCCGTTCACCAGCACGAGGTCGGCGCGCAGTCCCGGCGCGATGCGGCCGCGATCGACCAGCCCGAAGGCCTTCGCCGGCGCCGAGGTCGCCGCGCTCAGCGCCTGCACCGGCGAGAGCCCCGCGCGCACCAGCAGCTCGAGCTCGCGGTGGATGCTGGCGCCGTGTGTGGTGCCGGGGTTCGGCGCGTCGGTGCCGGCGAGGATGGGCACGCCCGCCGCAGCCAGCAGGCGCACCGCCTCGAGCGCGTGCTCGTAGTGCGGCGAGCCGTGCGGCGGGAAGGAACGCCGCAGGGATTCGACCTCGGGCTCGGTGAGGAACGGCGAGAGCCGCAGGTCGTCGACGAGGGACTCGCCGCTCGCCTTGCCGGTGATGCTCTCGACGACGGTCAGGGTCGGCACGACGAACGCCTTCCTCCTCGCCGTCAAGGCGACGAGCTCGGGGGTCGCGGCCCGATCGTCGAAGATGTGCATCAGGCCATCGATGCCGTCGACGATCGCCTGCTCCGCGCGGTCGGCGGTGCTGACGTGCACCACGGCCAGCTTCCCGCGCCGATGCGCGGCGGCGATGATCGCGGCGATGGTGGCGCGGCCCAGGGTGGGGATGGGGCGCCCATAGGCGCTGCCGTCCTCGGAGATGATCTTGATGTAGTCCGAGCCTTCGGCGAGCCGGGCATCGACCCAGGCCTGCGCCTCATCCGGCTTGCTCAGCGTAGGCACCGGCATGCCGTACTCGGTGCCGTGGCCGCCGGGGACGGTGGCCAGGTAGCCGGCGCTGAACAGGTCGGCGCGCCCGGGCGCGCCGCTCTGCGTCTGCTCGGCACGCATCGCCGCGGCGAACGACGGCAGGGTGAACATGTCGAGCTCGGTGGTGACGCCGAAGACGGCGGCGCGGGTGAGCGCGTCGCCCCAGGTGTGGGTGTGGGCGTCGATGAATCCGGGAAGCAGGGTGGCGCCGCGACCATCGATCACCTCGGCGCCTGGCGGCACCTCGGTGGCGACGCCCACGGCCGCGATGGTGCGCCCCTCGATCACCACGGTGGCGTCGGGCAGCACCCGCGTGCCGTCGAAGAGGCGCACGTGGGTGATGGCGAGGGCCGGCCTGGCCGTCTCGGCAGCTGGTGCCGTCGCGGCGGCGAGCGCGACGGCCGAGATCAGGAAGGAGGACGAAGCGGCGGCGACGAGACGCGAGTGTCGGGTCATGTCGGGGTTCCCTCCGAATGGGGCCAGCCGCGAGCTGGCGGACGACGACCACTCTACGCACGAGGCCGCGGGGCGTTCAGCCCCGATCGTCAGCATTTCGAGGTGACGATCGTCACCCCGTGGCGCCGCGCACGAGCGCTCTAGCAAGCGGCAGGCTGACCGTGAACCGGGCGCCGCCAGCGGGGCCATTCGCTACCGCCACCGCGCCGCCGTACCCCTCGACGATCGCCTTGACGATGGCGAGACCGAGGCCGGTGTGGGGACGGCCGTCGCCGCTGCCCGTCGGGCGGTAGCTGAAGAAGCGCGCCCACACCCGCTCCAGGTGCTGGGGCGGAATGCCAGAGCCACCGTCGCTCACCGTGATGCTCGCCCGGTCGCCGTCGCGGCCGAGCCGCACGGAGACGGCGGTGCCCGGAGGGGCGAACGACAACGCGTTGTCGAGCAGGTTCTCGACCACCTGCGCCAGGCGCTCGGGAGCGGCTCGCACCGGCAGCTCGCCGTCGGCGAGCTCGAGCTCGATCGCCACCGCCGGCGGCGCACGCCGCCGTGCGCCCTCCACCAGGGCGGGCAGCAGCGCCGCGAGCGCCACCGTCGGCCTCTCCTCCCCCTCGACGCGGGCGTCGAGCCGCGCCATCCCGCGCATCTCCTCGAGCAGGTGCTCGAGACGCGCCACCTCCCGCTGCACGAGGTCGAGCAGCGCCCGCCGCTCGGCGGGGTCGTCGACGTCCTCGAGCATCTCGGCCGCGTTGCGAATCGAGGCCAGGGGGTTCTTGAGCTCGTGCGACACGTCGCCGGCGAAGGCCTCGACGAAGGCGAGGTGCTCGGCGAGGCGGCGCGACAGCTCGGCGAGGGCGCGGGCGAGGTCACCGATCTCGTCGCTGCGCCCCGAGCCACCGAAAGTGCCGCGCAGGCGGCCGCTCCCGTCGATCAAGGCTACCGCCTCGCTGCGCAGGCGACGCAGGGGGCGCACGATGGTGGTCGAGGCCACCAGGGTGAGCAGCACCGCCACCAGCAGCGAGGCGAGCACGACCTGGAACACCGCCAGCCGCACCTGGTAGAGGTCGCCGAGGATGCGCAGCGTCGTCCCCGATACCAGCACCGCTCCCACCACCTGCCGCCCCGAGCGCACGGGGATGGCGCTGTAGAGCGTCACCGAGCGCTGCCCGGGGCTGATCAGGGTCGAGGCCCCGTACTTGCCGGAGAGCGCCGATCGCACCGGTGCGATGGTGAGAGGCTGGTCGGGTGGGAAGGGCTCGACCGTCGACGGCGGCGCCTCCGGCGGCACGAGGACGCGACGATAGAGGTTGTAGATCGCCGACCCCAGCCGATACAGCGCGCTCTCCCGCGAGGCCGCGCCCTCGACGACGGGCACCGCCGGTGCCACCGGCAGCCGCGGCCCGAGCAGGCTGCTGTCGGCGATCACCCACCCCTCCCGATCGAGCACCCGCAGGCGCGCGTTGAGGCGGCGCTCGAGCCGTTGCAGGATGAGTGTCGCCACTCGCGGGTCGATCGGGCCGCGCTCGCCGAGGGCGGCGGCGAGGATGCGCCCCTGCTGCACCATCGACACCTCGAAGGCCGACAGCAGCTGGCGCTCGTAGACGTCGAGGTAGAGCACGCCGGCGGCGGGCAGGAACACCAGCAGCAGGTTGAAGGCGAGCAGGCGGATGGAGATCCGCGACATCAGGCGGCGCAGGCGCGGCAGCAGGGGCATGGAGAGGTGGAGCGCGGCGGGTGTCGCCAAAGGGTACTACGCGGCGGGCCGCGGCCGGCTCGCGGCGCGGCGCCGGCCCGGCGGGCGTTCCACCGCGGCCGCGATCGCGGCGCGCCGCGCCGCAGGGAGGCGGCAGGCCAGCCCCGGCGGCCGGCTAGCCGTTGGCCTTGAGCTCGGCGAGGATGAGCTGGATCTGCTGCTCGGGGTCGTCCATCAGCGCCACGCTGCCCGCGCCGCGGTGACCGCCGCCGCCGTAGCGCGCCGCCAGCTCACCGACGTTGGTCTTGCAGCCGCGGTTGAAGATGCTGTGGCCGAGCACCAGCATCGGGTAGCGGCGCTCCGGTCCCCAGTGCAGCCGCATCGACACGTTGGCCCTCGGGTAGAGGGCGTAGACGAGGAAGCGGTTGCCCACCGGCACCCGCTCGACGCCGAGGAAGTCGGTGACGACGACGTTGGCGTCCATGCGACTGTGCCTGCGCAGCGCCTCCTGGAACTCGGCGTCCGAGTCCTCCATCACCTGGCAGCGACGCGCCACCTCGGGGTGGGAGAGGAGCTGCTCGAGGGGCGTCTGCTTGACCAGCATCTCGAGCAGCAACAAGAAGTACCCCTCGAAGGAGCCGAGGCCGGTACGCCCGTCGATGGTGAAGCCGAGCTTGACGTACCCCTGGGGGTTGAGCACGTCGTCGGGAGTGAGGTCCGCCGAATCGAGGCGGTCGGTCTCCCGTACCAGCTCGGCGTAGCGCGGCATCGCCGCCTCGCCACCGTAGTAGCCGTAGACCAGGCGCGCCGCCGAGGGCGCCTCGCCAAACGCGCCGCGGAAACCAGGCGGCGGCGCCGCCGGCGTGGCGGTGTGCATGTGGTGGTCGAACCAGAGCCCGCAGCGATGCGAAGGAGGGAGGTCTTACCCGAGCCGCGGCGGCCAAACACGATGTGGTGGCGCCGCGACTTCGCGCGGTCCAGCGTGCCGCGCGCCGGCTCGATGAAACGCCGGGGCGCGTCACTTGTCGCTCTGGTCGCCTCCTCGACTTGCGTCACAAGCCGGTCGACCGCAGCTGAGCCGAGCAGCTCATTTGCGCGCTGTGTCACGAGCTCCTCCTATGGTCGTATATCAGAGTTGCGCTCCCCCGTTGGCCGTGGAGCGTCAGCTCCCGCAACGCCGGCGCAACGCCGGGCTAGGGCCCCCAGGCTAAGTTGGTGACCCGCCAGACTCCAACCTTGAACCCAGAGATTAAGAGTCTCTTGCTCTACTTGTTTCAAGGAGTTTCACGACGGTGCGCACGATCTCAGCATCCCCGGCCGTGACAAAGTAAGTCAAACGGAATGAGGATGTTATCTGTTCCATGCCGATTCATCTCGTACCATGAGGTCTTTTTTCGAGCGCACGTATTCTTGTGACCCAACTGTGACCCAAGCAGTGCTAGGATGCCTGTGGTCCAGTACACCTTGGGTCACAGGGAGATGGCGAAGCTCAAGCTTACGCAACGGACGGTTGAGACGCTGAGGGCGCCAGCGAAAGGGCGCGTCGAGTACAGGGACGGTCTCCTCCCGAACTTCGTCCTTCGAGTCGCCGCCTCAGGCCGGAAGACCTACACCTACCTCTATCGCTTCCGGGGAGAGCAGAAGCGCGCCGAAGTCGGCACTTTTCCCCCGCTCTCGCTCGGTGAAGCACGCGAGATGGCGCGCCAGGTCTGGGCCGAGGTGCAGCGCGGGAACGACCCGGACGAGACGCTGCCTTGGCTCAAGAACCGGCAGGCGGACGTGGTCGGTAACGGATCAACTCGGGGCCCGTTCTCCGACCTGTGCCTTGCCTACCTCGACGAGCGCCGCCGTTTCCTGCGCACGGCAACGTACCGGCTCTACTTGAGGCTCATCGACCGACATATC
Organism: Thermoanaerobaculia bacterium; assembly: GCA_963837455.1. Taxonomy (GTDB): domain Bacteria; phylum Acidobacteriota; class Thermoanaerobaculia; order Multivoradales; family JAIOJS01; genus DASYQD01. Next base: position 142,595 of record CAWINM010000008.1, read on the forward strand.
ATCCCGCCCTTCGGCGCCCGCCAGCCCGCGGAGATCACGCGAGCGGACGTGAGGGGATGGATCGAACGGCTTACGGTCACGCCTAGAACCAACCGGGCGATGGCGGTCATGAGGCTCGTTGCGAGTGGGCCGCCGTGGAGGGCGTCATCCAGACGTCGCCGTGCGCGGGGCTCAAGAAGCCGGCTCCCGAAACCGCCCGGAGCCGATATCTCACGCAAGACGAGATCAAGGGGGGTTTCGAAGCGCTCAGCCAGGAGCGGCTCCTGATCGCCGCGTACTACGAGCTGCTCTTCTTCACGGGTGTTCGCCGGAGCAAGCCGCTCGAGGCTGAATGGAAAGATGTGGACCTGAGGAAGGCGCTCTGGCACATCCCCATCACGAAAAGGGCGCGGGGCAATCGGGAGGGGACCGGGCGGCCCTTCGTCGTCCCGCTTACACGTCCGGCACTGGCGGCGCTCAAGGTGCTGTCCGCGGTCTCCGGGCACAGCCGGTTCGTTTTTCCCGGTGGGAGTCCACGCCGGCACCAGCTCAACGAGGAAAACCATCTGCACAACCCGCAGAAGAGCGTCGAACGGATCCGCGAGCGCTCGGGCGTGGACTTCCAGATCCGCGACATCCGTCGAACGGTGGCCACCAGGATGGCCGAGGACCTAGGCGTCACCCCGTTCATCATCGCCAAGGTCATGGACCACAAGCTGCCGGGCGAAGCAGAGATGGGGGACGTCTACAACCGCTATGACTACCTGGCCGAGAAGCGCCAGGCGCTCACGAAGTGGTGCGACCATCTCTCGCGACTCATCCGCAGGGCTGGCAGGGCGGGCCTCCTGCTGGTTCGCTCAGGCACGGGCTCTTGAGATCGCCCAGACTGACCTCAACAGTGGTCCCCAACGTTTCGTAACCAGCAGATCCTCGGTTCAAGTCCGGGCGCCGGCTCCAATCTCTGCACAAGGGTCTAGGCTTCATCAGGAAGTCGAATCCATCGATTCGCCGATGGCATGGACGGCCGCCAGCGACCCCGACACAGCCCTGACCGCAGCCGTAGTCCCGGGCTTGAAGCCTCGGACGGCGCGTGCGCTGCGGCGCACACCTGTTTACGGGAGCGGCCTCTCTCGGGTCAGTAGCAGCTCGGCGGCGGACGGCGCGCCAGACGTGGATGGTGGATCGAGCACCAAGCTCGATCCACCCTTCTCTTACAGAAGATCCGTGCAGACCTTGGTGCCCGGAGAACCTTCCTGGCAAACGCCCGTGCAGCAGTCCGAGTTCTCGACGCACGCCTCGCCTTGATGAGCAAGCGTGCAGTTGCCGATGATGTCAGCCAGGATGGCTTTGCATTCCGCCCGTGCATCCATCTCGCCTTGCGTCATGGTTGAATACAGGAGGTTGACGTCCTCCCATGGATGCGCCTGCAGGTCATAGAAGGCTTCCTGCCCCGCGAGGTTGCGGACGCACTTGTACTGTCCCTTCCGTACCGCCATCTCGCCGGTATTCAGGTGTGTCCCGGCCTCCGGGTTCTTGTTGGGGGTGAAGGCTTGAGTGAAGACCCACTCGCGCACATTCGCTTCCGGGTTGTCGAAGAACGGGTCAAGTGACTTCGAGTCGTCCGGGTACTCGGCCATATGATCCGGGGGCACGGACATTCCGGCCACGTGCAGGACGGTCGCATAAATGTCGGCAGCCGTCACTAAATGTCCTTCGGGGAC
>CAWINM010000009.1:0-261646 GCA_963837455.1 Thermoanaerobaculia bacterium
GACGCAGAAGCTGAGCGTCAGGTACGGCTGCATGTTGAGATGCGCCTGCGACCCACCGGTGTTGGTCACGCTCGATGGGTTCATCGCCACCAGGTTGTTCGGTGACCGATAGGCCGCGCCCGGCGCGCTGTCGGCGAGGATGTTGCCGCCCTGCGGGGTCGGAGGGTCCGCATTGGCACTCGACGAGCTGGCCTTCAACACGTGGGTATGGGTCGGGAGCTCCGAGATGCTCAGCGTGTGTGCCGGCTCCCCGCCTCGCTCGCCGAGCGTGTGGCCGGCGCCCACATGGATGGGCACGCGGCCACGCAGATCGGGCAGCGCGAAGTTCACGCGACCGTCACCCCCGAACGTCGTCCCCAAGAGCGAGAAGAGCGCCTGGTTCTGGTTGATCGGCAGCAGCTGGCCGTTGCACAGCGCCCAGCCCTTGGGTGCGAAGACGAAGCTCATGAGCCTGATCTCGGACAGGAACGGCTCTGCCATCAGATGCTCCTGGTGACCTGGTGCGCTCGACGAGGTGTGGCCGACTGCCGCATGGTGGGCGAGGTCATGGCGTCACCCCAGGGTTGCCCGGGAGCGCCGTGGTACAGGTCCCGAAGGTCCCGCTGCCGCCGAAGCTGACCTCGGAGCCGCCAGAGCTGGTCGGCGTGTTGCCGTTGGCGTTCCAGGTGGCCTCCGCGTCGGTGCTGAACCCCTGCATCCGGAAGTAGCCCGCCGCGCTCGGGACACGGGCCCGGAACGAGGCGATGGACCGACGGCCCGCGAGGTCGCGTTGTTCGCGACGTTGACGCAGATCGCGTTGGTGTCCGCCGCGTTGCTGGCGGCGATGATGAAGACGCCGTAGGTGGACGTGGCGCCGATCGTGACGCTGTTGCCGGTGACGGTGGCGTCGAGGGTCGGTGCCCGAGCCGGCTGGTCCTCCCGATGGAGGACAGGTCGATGCCGGCATCGTCCCGCTGATGACCACCGTGCGTTGTTCTTGATCTCGAACTTGCCGGTCGCGTCCTTGTTGAGGTTGGCGCGGATGCCCGATGCCGACCTGGCTGGTCACGACCTGCACGTCGGGGTTGTCGTTGATGCGGCCGTTGATGTCGGCGTTGTTGTCGCCGAAGACGTTGATGGCCGGCCCGTTGCGCGCGTAGACCTTGGGGTTGTTCTGCGATGTTGAAGACGCAGGGTCGCGGTGTCGTCGGCGTCGAGGTCGATGCCGATCATGGTGCCCGGTACCGGGGTCGAAGGTGCTCGCCGGAGACATCGACATCGATGTGGCGCTGTCGATGGCCTGCACGTTCAGCCCGACGGTCCGGATGCGCAGGAAGGTGCTGTTGGTGACGTTGAGCGTACCGTGCTGCCGTCCCCTCGTTCCGGAGCTGGATGCCGGTGTTGCCGGTGGCGGATGACTGGCTGTCGCGGAACGTGGAGCCGTCGACGTTCAGGGTGAGGCTCGCCCGCTCGTGTTCACGATCTCCACGACATCAGCGCCGGGGAACGCAGGTCGGAGTTGCTGATGGACGAGGTACCCGGTCAGCCCGCGCATCTTGATGCAGCCCTCTTCGACTGCCCGTATCCCGCAGTTCGCGAGGGTGCTGTTGCTCAGCGAGAAGTCCGTGACACGAGATGCCGTTGATGCCTTCCTGCGCGGTCGTGCCGGTGATGTTGACGTTGTCGAGGGTCACGGTGCTGACGCCGTTGAGATAGATGGCGGCGTTGCAGGCGGACGTCGAGCCGTCCGTGCAGGTGCCGCCGTCGCGTCGTGTCGGCGTTGGTGAAGTTCATGTTCTTGAGCGAGAGCGCCTTGGTCGAGCTGAACTCGGCGCCGCGGGTGCTGATGTTCTGGATGGTCCCGCCGGAACCGTCCGTCGTGCCGGTGCCGGTCACCGTGAGACCGCCGTTGCCGCCGGCAGTGCCGGTCGAGTTCAGGATGATGCCCTTGCTGGCGCCGTTGACCGAGATGCTCTGGAACGTCAGGCCACTGCCGCCGATCTCGTGTTGGTGACGTTGAGTGCGGTGGCGGTGGTGGTGACGAAGGTGTTGTTGGACGGCGGGTCGCACGTGACGGTGCCGCCGCCGGTGGCCGTGAACGCAGTGTTGCCGCCGGTGGTGAGCACGAGGCCGCCGGAAGCCGATGGTCGCGCCGCTGTTGCTGGTGAGGTCGACGACCGCTTGCCCGTCGCGGTGTTGATCGCTCCCGTGCGTAGCTGCGTGGCGTTGCTGCCGCCCACCTGGAAAGCCGTGCCGGCCGCGCTCGTGATGTTGGCGATCGAGCTGCCGGAGGTGGCCGAGAACGTGCCGGTGACGCCGTTGAGGGCGACGCCGGTGGTGGCGCTGCCCGCGCTGGTGATGGTGCTGAAAGGCAACGTGCTCATCGACACCGTGCTGAGGTCGACGGCGGGGCCGCCGGCGGCGGCGACGGTCGCCACCGCTGGGGCGCTGACGCCGATCCGGAACCCCGCGGAGCCGGTGTAGGGCGTCGTACCGGAGGCGCGCAGGCCGGCACCACCGTCGGCGACGATGTCGAGGTCGGTGAAGGCAGAGGTCCCCGGCGACGCCCGTGAGGACGACGCCCGAGGTGCCGACCCCGTTGCCGGACGCGCCGACCGCCGTGGTGCCGCCGCTGACCGTCTGGAAGCTGCCGCCCGGCGTGGCGTCGAAGGTGGCGCCGGTGACCAGGATGCCGCTGCCGACGGTGTTGCCGCTGACGCCGTTGTTGGCGAAGCCGGTGATGGTAGTGGTGCCGGCCGCCGAGCCGTCGATGACGATGCCGTTGCCCGAAGCGGTGACCGTGGTGTTGCTGACGGCGACCCGCAGCGCGGCACCACCGGCGAGCGTGCGAGCGTCGAAGCTGTTGCCGCCGGTAGTGGCGATGGTGTCGCCGTTGGCGGTGACCGTCATGGTGCCGGCGGCCGAGCTGCGGGCATCGATGCCGTTGCCGGCCGAGGTGATGGTGTCGGTCGACACCGTGGCCCAAGGCGCCGGTGCTGCCGTTGTTGAGGTCGATGCCCTCGGCGGTGGCCCCCCGCACGTTGTCGTTGCTGACCGTCACGCCCACCTGGTTGGCGCCGCGGAGGTGACGTCGATGGCGTTGGAGGTGGCGCCGGTGGCCTGGAGGTCGAGGCCACGGATCTCCACGTTGGTGCGGTTGCCGTGGTCGCCGGTACGGAGACGCGTCGCTGCTGGCGGCCGCGGCGCTGCACCGCGGCTGTTGGTCGGCTGCGACGAGGGTCGAAGCCCGGCACGGTCAGGCCGACGCCCTGCCCCGAGAGCTTCTGGCCGTCCTTGAGCGCGATGCCGCCGACCAGCGGCGTCGTGGCGGTGTTGCCCTCGAACACGAAGATGGTGGGGCGCCGGAGGCGGCTGCCGCCGCGGCGAGAGCGTCTCGAAGGCGTCGGTCGAGCGGCCGTCGCCGCCGGCGAGGGTTGTCGGCGTCGGTCATCGCCACGTACCAGACCAGCGCCGACACCGTGACGTTCACCGTCCCCGCGGCAGGCGTGACGTGTCGGTGACCTGGAAGGTGAAGGTCGGTGCCGGTGAAGCCGACATGGGGCACGTAGCTGAACGAGCCGTCGGCGCCGATGGTGATGCTGCCGCCGTTGGCCGTCGTCCCCCGCGGTCACCGACGCCGGCGCCGCCGGACCGTCGGCGTCGGTGAAGGGGCCTGCCTTGGCGAGCACGCCCTGGGGATCGGTGATCGAGGCCACGCCGGCCAGCACCTCGCCCTGCCACGTGCAGCTGGGTGTTGCCGGCGGTGGCGTAGGTGATCGGGTCGTTGGTGAGGGCCGGCGGGTCGTTGACCGGGATCACCACCACCTGCCTCGTCGCCGGCGTGCTCGCCAGGGCGCCGTCGCTGACGGCGAAGCTGACGATGCGGTTGGGGGAGCCGGCGGGGTTCTGCGAGCTGTTGTCGTAGGCCACCGAGCGCAGGCAGGTCTGGTAGGTGGCCACCGGCTGGCTGCCGCTGATCGCCAGGCTGTTGAGCCCCGGGGTCACCGTCGAGCCCGCCGCAGCTGGTGGCCCCGAGCGTCTCGGCGGCGCCGTCCTGGGGGTTGGTGATGGTCACGGTCGCCGAGGCGAGGTTGGCGTTGTCGACGTCGGCGACGACGACGCCGGAGTCGACGGCCACCGCGGGCTGGTCCTCGGTGAAGGTGACGGTACCGCCGCTGGTGGTCACCGTCGGTGCGTCGTTGACCGCCGTCACCGATACAGTCTTGCTCGCCGGTGCGCTCGACGACGTGCCGTCGTTGGCGACGAAGCTGATCGTCCGCGACGTGGTTCCCGGGTCTTGCGAGCTGTTGTCGTAGGTCACCGACTGCAGGCAGCTCTGGTAGGTGGCGAGGCTCTGGCTGCCCGTGATGGACAGCGTGTTGAGGCTCGGTGTCGTGGTGAGGCCGGGGCACCCGGTCGCGGCCAGCGTCTCGGCGGCGCCGTCCTGGGGGTTGGTGATGGTCACCGTCGCCGAGGCGAGGTTGGTGTCGTCGACGTCCGAGACCGTGACGCCGCCATCGACCACCACCGCACCGCCGTCCTCCGTGAAGGGGGTTGTGGTGGCGGTGGTGGTCACCACGGGCGCGTCGTTGACGGCCGTCACCGTCACTGTCTTGGTCGCCGGCGTGCTCCCGAGCGCGCCGTCGTCGACCACGAAGGAGACCACACGCGGAGTGGTGCCGGGGTCGTTGGAGCTGTCGTCGAAGGTCACCGACTGCAGGCAGGTCTGGTAGGTCGCCTTGGGCTGGGTGCCGGCGATCGACAGGGTGTTCAGCCCGGGGGTCACGGAGAGCCCGCCGCAGGCCGTGGTGGCAAGCGTTTCGAGCGCGCCGTCCTGCGGGTTGGTGATGGTAACCGCCGCCGAGACGAGGTTGGCGTTGTCGACGTCGGTGGCGGTGAGCGCCGCGTCGACGGCCACCGGGCCGCCGTCCTCGGTGAACGCCGTGCTGCCCCCCGAGGTGGTGACCACCGGCGCATCGTTGACCGCCGCCACCGTCACGGTCTTGGTGGCGGGCGTGCTGCTGAGCCGCCCCGTCATTGGCGACGAAGGAGATCGTGCGGTCCGAGGTGTTCGGGTTCTGTGACGCGTCGTCGAAGGTCACCGCCTGCAGGCACGTCTGGTAGGTGGCGAGCGGCTGGATGCCGGTGATGGTGAGGTCGTTGACGCCGGGAGTCAGCGTGAGGCCGGGGCAATTGGTGCCCGGGCTGTTGGCCTCGAGCGTCTCGGCGCGCCGTCCTGCGGGTTGGTGATGGTCACCGGGCGGAGGCGAGGTTGGCGTTGTCGAAATCGTCCACGGTCACGCCGGGGTCGACGACCACCGGACCGCCATCCTCGGTGAACGCCGTGTTGCCGGACTGGTGGTCACCATGGGCGCATCGTTGACGGCGGTGACGGTGATCGACTTGCTGCCGGCGTGCTGCTCGAATGCGCCGTCGTTGGCGACGAAGGAGATGCACCCGGGTGACGTGCCGAGGGGTTCTGCGAGGTGTCCGCGTAGGTGACCGAGTGCAGCAGCCTTGGTAGGTGGCAGGGGGCCGTGCCGGTGATCGACAGGCGTTGACGCCGGGCGTCACGGTGAGGCCGGCGCAGATGTGGCCGCGAGCGTCTCGGGCGCCGTCCTGCGGATTGGTGATGGTCACCGTCGCCGAGGCGAGGTTGGTGCTGTCGACGTCGGTGACGGTGACGCCGGCGTCGACGACCACCGGGCCGCCGTCCTCGGTGAAGGCGGTAGCGCCGCCGCTGGTCGTCACCACCGGCGCGTCGTTGACGGCCGTCACCGTGACCTCTTGGTCGCCGTTGTTGCCGTCGGCGGTGCCGTCGTTGGCCATGAAGTCGATGCTGCGCGCTGGGCGCGTGGAGGGGTTCTGCGAGGTGTCCGCGTAGGTGACCGAGCGGCAGCAGGTCTGGTAGGCGGCTTGAGCGTGGCGCTGCCGCGAGGCGCCAGGGTTGAGGGCGGGGTAGACGGTGATTGCGGTGCCGCTGGTGTCGCGGCGAGCACCTCGGCGGCGCCAGTCCTGCAGGTTGGTGATGGTGACGTCGCCGGAGGCGAGGTTGGGGCTGTCGGCGTCGGTCACGGTGACGCCGGGGTCGACGACCACCGGGCCGCCGTCCTCGGTGAAGGCGGTGGCGCCGCCCGTCGTCGTCACTACCGGCACGTCGTTGACGCCGCCAACTGAGCGTGCTTGTCGCCGTTGTTGCTGGCGGCGGTGCCGTCGTTGGCGACGAAGCGCACGATGCGCGTTGGGCGCCACGGCGGGGTCCTGCGAGGTGTTGTCGTAGGTCACCGACCGCAGACACGTCTGGTAGGCAGCCAGAGGCTGGCTGCCGGTGATCGAGAGCGAGTTGAGCCCCGGGGTCACCGTGAGGCCGGCGCAGCTCGTGGCGGCGAGGACCTCGGCGGCGCCGTCCTGAGGGTTGGTGATGGTGACCACCGCCGAGGCGAGGTTGGCGTCGTCGACGTCGGTCACGGTGAGCGCGCCGTCGACCGCCACCGGGCCGCCGTCCTCGGTGAAGGCGGTGTTGCCGACCGCTGTCGTCACCACCGGCGCGTCGTTGACCGGCGCCACGGTGAGCGTCTTGTCGCCGTTGTTGCTGTTGGCCGTGCCGTCGTTGGCCACGAAGCGCACCACGCGGCTGGGCGCCGCCGTCGGATCCTGCGAGGTGTTGTCGTAGGTGACCGACTGGAAGCAGGTCTGGTACGCGGCAACCGTCGCGCTGCCGGTGAGGCTCAGGCTGTTGAGGCCCGGCGTCACGGTGATTCCGACGCAGGTGGTGGCTGCGAGGACCTCGGCGGCGCCGTCTTGAGGGTTGGTGAGGGTCACCGTCGCCGAGGCGAGGTTGGGGTCGTCGGCGTCGGTCACGGTGACACCGCCGTCCACCCCTACCGGGCCGCCGTCTTCGGTGAACGCGGTGGCGCCGCCCGTCGTCGTCACCACCGGCGCGTCGTCGACCGCCGTCACCGTGACCGTCTTGTTGGCCGGCGCGCTGCCGGCGGTGCCGTCGTTGACGGCGAAGGCGACCGTCCGCGGGGTGGCGTCGGGGTTCTGCGAGGCGTTGTCGTAGGCCACCGAGCGCAGGCATGCCTGGTAGGCCGCCACCGGCTGGCTGCCGGTGACCGTCAGGCTGTTGGGGCCCGGCGTCACCACCAGCCCCGGGCAGGCCGAGGCCGCCAGGACCTCTGACGCCCCGTCCTGCGGGTTGGTGATCGCCACCGTCGCCGAGGCGAGGTTGGCGTCGTCGACGTCGCTCACGGTGAGGGCGCCGTCCACCATCACCGGCCCGGCGTCCTCGGTGAACGCGGTGGCGCCTCCGCTGGTGGTCACCACCGGCGCGTCGTTGACCGCGGCGACCGTTACCGTGCGGCTCGCCGGCGGGCTCGCCACGATGCCGTCGTCGGCCACGAAGCTGATGGTGCGCGCCGCCGTCCCCGGGTTCTGCGAGCTGTCGTCGAAGCTCACGGAGCGCAGGCAGGCCTGGTAGGTGGCCGGCGGCTGGCTGCCGGTGATCGACAGGCTGTTGAGGCCGGCCGTCACCACCAGTCCCGGGCACACCGAGGCTGCCAGCGTCTCGGCGGCGCCGTCCTGCGGGTTGCCGATGGTCACCGTCGCCGAGGCGAGGCTCGGGCTGTCGCTGTCGGTCACCGTGACGCCGCCGTCCACCACCACCGGACCGCCGTCCTCGGTGAAGGCCGTCGCCCCCGGTGTCGTCGTCACCACCGGCGGCGTGTTGAACACCAGCGAGGCGTCGACGCGGAAGTAGATGCGCCCCGTCGGGTCGTCGCGCATCGCGTGGAGCGCCGCGATGGCGGCGCCGTCATCCGTCGCGCTGCCGTCGAAGGCGAGGCGCGAGGCGGGGTTCCATTCCGCGGTGGTACGGCCATCGAGGTCGGAGACCACTGCCCACGCCACGCCGGCGAGCCCGAGCACCAGCGCCACCGTCAGCAGCGCCCGCAGCGGCCGCCGCCGCAGCCTGACCGCCGCGCTCGCGGCGAGCGCCAGTGCCAGCAACAGCAGACCCCACTGCGACAGCGTCGGGATCTCGACGATGCTGCCGAAGCCGAAGAGGATCGGCCCGCCCAGCCGCGTGCCGTCGGTGGTGAAGAGACTGTCGAAGCCGCCGTTGGCGTTCTCGTTGGTGACGCCGAGGTGGATGACGGCGAGCGGGCTCACCGTCGACAGCGACGTCGGCCAGTAAGTCTCGATGACGTCGAGCCCGAGCGCCCCGTTGCCGATCCCCACCGGGTGCGGGGTGGTGTCGACGAAGGTCTGCGTGCTGGCGCAGTCGAAGCCCTCGATGCGCGTTACCGTCGCCGCGTTCGGCCCCGTCGTCGTCTGCACCGTGGTGACCACGCGCTGCTCGACGCCGGCGAACCCCGAGATCGTGCACCCCGTACCCGGGGCGTTGTCGAGGTCGAGCAGCACCGTGATCGTCGACTGCACCGCCTGGGCGGGTGCGGCGGCCGCGCCGAGGGCGAGCCCGACGACCAGCGCCAGCAGGCGAACCGGGATGCGTCTCATCGATCACCCTCCGGGTCCGAGAGGCCAGACCCACGATCGCGGCTACGGATTGCGCTCGGCGCAGCGGACCGGACGGGTCGGATTGTCGGAGGACCCCCACGAACGTCCGGCACGACGGGCCCTGGTACTTGGTCGCGAGCCCAACGCTAGCAGAACCCTGCTTGGAAGGGGTAGTGCAGTGCAGGGAAGGCGGCCGACTGGCCGTGGTGGCGCGCCACGGGGTCAGCGACCTCGACGGTGTGGGGGCGTCGGCAAGGCGCTGCCAGCGAGCGCGCGACTGCCCGCGGCGCGTCCCGGCCGACCCGCCGCCGCTCAGTCGATTCGCGCCTCGATAGTCCGCTTCCCGGTCCCGGGGAAGCCTGGCTGCCGGCGCCGCCCCTTCGGCGCCGGCAGCTCCGACATCCCATCGCCGTCAGGCGATGCCGCCGCCGATCCCCAGCAGGCGTCGCTGCAGGCCCAGCTGGCCGACGTGGTACGCCTCGTGGAGGCAGAGCTTCGCCACCAGGCTGCCCACCGTCTCGCTGGGGTCGTTGCCGGGGCTGAACGGCGCCTTCTCCGCCAGCCGCTGCGGGGTCAGCTGCGCCATCCCCGCGAGCAGCGGCTGCAGCGAGCGGTCGAAGAGCTCCACCATCTCGGGGAGGGGGAGCGCCAGGGTGCCGTCCTCCAGCGGGCTCGAGCCCCGCTTGTAGCGCTCGAGGCGGGCGGGGTCGAGCGGCGGCGCCATCCCCAGCACCACCGAGAGCCAGGTCTGGCGGGCGAGGACGAGGTGGCCCACCACCCAGTTGAGACAGTTGCCACCCGACTGCGGGCCGAGCAGGCTCTGCTCGTGGCTGATGCCATCCACATTGAGGTGGAAGGCCCGGTGCGCGAAGCGGATCTGTACCAGCAGCGACTGCACGTAAGGCTCCACGGTCTCTCCGGCGGCGGTGTCGAGGGTCACGGTGGTCACGATTCCTCTCCTTTCGAAAGGTCGACCCCGGTCACCGCGCCGAGGGTGTCGAGGACGGCGCGGAAACCGGCGAGGTCGCGTTGGGGCAGGCGCCGGAGGATCTCTGCCTCCAGCGATTCGATCTCCTGGCGGAGCGTGGCGGCGATCGACTCCCCCTCGGGCGTGAGCTCGAGCAGCAGCGAGCGCCGGTCTTCCGGGTTGGCGCGACGCAGGAGCAGGCCGCGCTCCTCCAGCCGGTCGAGCATGCTGGTGAGGGTGGAACCCTTCAAGCCAAAGATGCGGCCGAGGTCGCCGATCGGCGCCGGCGCATAGCTCGCGAGGTAGGTGAGCAGGTGCCCCTCGGAGGGGGACACGCCGTGCTGGCCGGAAACGCCCTCGAGGTGCAGCGCCACCTGTCGGGATGCGCGATGGAGCGGCGAGAGGATCTGCAGCGGCTGGTGGCGGGGTTTCCTCACGTGGCGGCGACCCTTGCTGACTCGCTCCGAAATCGGATTGTACGAAAACGTATTAATGCTGTCAAGGGGTCGCCCGGTGGGATCTCTGCTGCCGGTCTTGCGAAGGAGAGCTCCGGGAGCGGTTAGCATGTAGACAGTGCCCCGCCCACGGCTGTCGCCGGCAGCGTTCGCCTCGCTGCTCCTCGCGCTCGCCACGCTGACCGCCTGTTCCGGCAGGAGGGCGCCGGCGACCGCCGCCGCGCCCCAGGGCGCGACCGAGCCGGTGCGCGAGGCGGAGAGCCCGCCTCCGGGGCAGGTGGCGGCACCCCTGTCGCCCGCGCCGGCCGCGCCCGTCGGGGAGATCGCGGCACCGGGCGGCGGCGTCGGCCCGCGCGTCGATGCGGGATCGCAGCCGGCAGCCGGAGCCGGCCCGCCAGCGCCCGGTGCCACCGGCGCGGCCGAGCCCTCGCTGCGCGAGCTCTGCCGCCGGAGCGGCGCGGAGGCAGGGCTCCTCGACGAGAGTCGGCGCCTGCTCAGTGAGACCTTCTGCGACGCCACGCTCTGGTTCGACGGTCTGTTCGGCGACGCCCCGGACGTGCGCAACGCACGGGCGGTCTCCGGGCGCGTCGAGCTGTCGACGCTGCACACCGACTTCCAGGGGTACGACGTCCGCCCGCGCCTGCACCTCAACTACGAGCTGCCCAACCTGGAGCGCCGGGTGCGGTTCGTCATCGGCCGCGACGACCGCACCGACGTCACCGCCGACCGCCGCGAGGGCTTCGCCATCCGCTCCGCCGTCTTCGGGCTGCAAGATCAGGACGAGTGGCTCGCCGGCCTCGGCTACTCGCCGCCGGGTCGCTTCTTCAAACGCCTCGAGTTCGGGGTCGGGGGGCGGCTCAAGACGGCGCCGGAGGTGTTCGCGCACGCCCGCTACCGGCGCAACGTCTTCGTCGGCGACCGCGACGACTGGCGGTTTCGCGAGACGGTGTTCTGGGAGAACCGGGACGGTCTCGGCTCGACCACCAGCCTCGACTGGGATCACGTGCTGCGGCACGACCTGCTGCTGCGATGGGGAACCGTCGGCACCGCCTCGCAGGGCACCGACGGCCTGGAGTGGCGGTCCGCGATGGTGCTCTACCAGAACCTGCGCCAGGCGCGGGCCATCGCCGGCGAGCTGTTCGTGCGCGGCGCCACCCGCGCCGAGGTGCCGCTGCGCGAGTACGGTGCCCGCGGCATCTACCGTCACCCGCTCGGCGTCGAGTACTTGTTCGGCGACCTCATCGTGGGCTACACCTGGCCACGAGAGCAGCGCGACAAGCCTCGCAACGGGTCGATGATGGTGGGGCTCGGCCTCGAGCTGCTGTTCGGGCAGGAGCCTTACTGAGCGGCTGCGCTGATAGCCTCCGCCGCCATGAGCGAGCCGATCCGCATCGCCAGCTACGTCGAGGAGCGCTGGGTGGAGGGGGAGGGGGAGGGCAGCCCGCTCGTCAATCCCGCCACCGGCGAGCTCCTCGCCACCGCCTCCATCGCCGGTGTCGACCTCGGCGCGGCGCTGCGCCACGCCCGCGCTGCGGGTGGAGCGGCCCTGCGGGCGCTCACCTTCGCACAGCGCGCCGCGCTCCTCAAGGGCCTCGCCGGCACCATCCGCGAGCATCGCGACGAGCTGCTCGAGGTCGCCATGCGCAACGGCGGCAATACCAGAGGCGGACGCCAGGCTCGACATCGACGGCGCCAGCGGCACCCTGGCGTTCTACGCCAATCTCGGGCGCGGGCTCGGCGAGCGGCGTCACCTGCTCGACGGCGACGTGGTGCCGCTCGGCCGCGCCACGCCGTTCGCAGGGCGCCACTTCTGGGTACCACGGCGCGGCGCCGCGGTGCTCGTCAACGCTTACAACTTCCCTGCCTGGGGGTTCGCGGAGAAGGTCGCCTGCGCGCTGCTCGCCGGCATGCCGGTGGTGGTCAAACCGGCCACCCAGACGGCGCTGGTGGCATTCCGCATCGCACAGCTGTTCGTGGCCGGCGGCACGCTGCCTGCCGGCAGCTGGACCTTCCTTGCCGGCCCCGCCGGCGACCTGCTCGACCACCTCGAGGCGCAGGACGTGCTCGCCTTCACCGGCTCGGCGGCGACCGGCGCCAAGCTACGGTCCCACCCACGGGTGCTCGCGAAGGGGGTGCGCGTCAACATCGAAGCCGACTCGCTCAACGCCGCCGTGCTCGGGCCCGACGTCGCCCCCGGCTCCGCCACTTGGGAGCTGTTCGTCAACGAGGTGGTCCACGAGATGACGCAGAAGGCGGGGCAGAAGTGCACCGCCACGCGACGCATCCTCGTGCCGCGCGCGCGCCTCGATGCGGCGCGAGGTGCGCTCGTCGAGCGGCTGGCCGCGGTGCGGGTGGGCGACCCGCTGGCGGATGGCGTCGGCATGGGCCCGGTGGTGAGCGCCGGCCAGCGCCGTGACGTCGAGGAGGGGGTGGCCACGCTGACGCAACATGCCGAGGTCGCCTGGGCTGGCGCGGCGCCCAGCGAGCACGGTTTCGTGGCGCCCAGGTTGCTGCTGGCGCCCGACCCGCGCGCCGCCGTGGAGGTCCACCGCCGCGAGGTCTTCGGGCCGGTGGCGACGCTGATGCCTTACGACGGCAGCGCCGAAGAGGCGGGCGAGCTGGTGGGGCTCGGCGAGGGCTCGCTGGTGTCGAGCGTCTACTCGGACGACACCGAGCTCGTCGCCGCCACGGTGCTGGCGATGGCACCGTACAGCGGGCGCATCCACGTGGGCAACGCCGAGGTGGCGGCGGAGTCGTGGGGGCCGGGTACGGTGCTGCCCGGGCTGGTGCACGGCGGTCCCGGTCGCGCTGGTGGCGGCGAGGAGCTGGGCGGGTTGCGCGGCCTGCAGCACTTCATGCAGCGCACGGCGGTGCAGGGGCCGCAGTCTGCCCTCGAGCGCCTCGCCGCTGACGCGGCGGCGGGCTAGAGGGCGAGCCGCGGCGCGGGCGCCGGAGCGCTCCTCCGACCCTTCTACAGCGCGCGCCGCACGGCTGCGGACCCGGCGATCCGCTCGCTGCCGCAGTAGACGTTGCAGCGGCCGGGCCGCAGGAAGCCGGCGACGGTCATGCCGGCGCGCGCCGCCAGGCGCAGCGCCAGGGTGGTCGGCGCTCCCACGGCGGCGAGCAGCGGGATCCCGGCGCGTAGCGCCTTCTGCACGATCTCGAAGCCAATGCGCCCCGAGACGGCGAGCATCGTCTCGCCGGCGGGCAGCCTGCCGGCGAGCAGTAGCGCGCCCACCACCTTGTCGACGGCGTTGTGGCGACCGACGTCCTCGCGCAGCAGCAGCGAGCTCGCCGTCGGCGGCGAAGAGGGCCGCGGCGTGGAGACCGCCGGTGGCGGCGAACCCTTCCTGCGCCGGCGCCATGCGCCGCGGCAGGTCGAGGAGCAGCGCCAGGGGCACGCGCGGTCCCGGAGTGAGCGGCGGGAAGCCGCTCGTGAAGACGGCATCCACCGAGGCTTTGCCGCAGAGGCCGCAGGCGGCGGTAGAGAGGAAGGGGCGGGGTGCCGGGGGGCGCGACGCGCCGCGACCGTCGACCGCCGTGTGCAGGCGCACCACCACGCGGCTCCCTGGCGCTTCGCCGGCTGGCGCCTCCTCGAGGGCGGCGATCTGCGAACGCTCGTCGACGATCCCCTCGGCGTAGAGCAGGCCCGCCGCCAGCTCGCCGTCGTGCCCCGGCGTGCGCAGGGTGATCGCGAGCGGCGCCGGCATCGTCTCGGCGGTGGCGACGAGCAGCTCCAGCGGGTCCTCGACCACCACCGGGTCCGCGAGGTCGTTGCGTTCTCCGTCGAGGAGGAACGTCGTCGGCCACGGCTCGGTGAGGCGCGACATGCCAGCGCACCGTAACACGCCCGGTCGCCGCGACCGTCGCTGGCTGGAGGGGGAAAGTGGGCCGGGTGGAGCCGCCCCGGCCCGATGCGAGCGATGTGTCTGGGGCCTCTAGCCCGCGTCGACGATCAGCTGGCGGCGGCGATCTGGTGCTCACCCTCGCCGCCGAGCTCGCGCTCGTGCAGTTGCGAGGCACGCTCGCAAAGGATGCCGAAGTAGGTCAGCGTGGTGAGCAAGCGGGTGAACCCCATGACCAGGGCGGCAGTGCTCCGCGAGGCGCTGTGGAGCGTCGCGGCGAGCTTGCGAAGCGGCAGGCTCCGGAGGCTCTGCACCTCGCCGCTGAAGGTGCGCAGGTCGCTTTGCAGCTCGCGCAGGTGGCGGTCGAGCAGGCGCAGGCCGGCGCGCGCGCCGCCGTCACGCACACGGCCGGCGAGGTCGTCCCAGAATACGCGCTGCGGCAGCGCCGCGCCGTGGGCGGCGAGCTCGCGATACATCGCGTCGGTGTCGATGGCGGCGAAGTGCTGCTCGCGCGCGATCAGCGGATCGGTGCTGTCGATGCCTTCGCGCTCGAAGAGCTCGGACCGGCTGCGGACGAGGGCCTCGCCGACCTGGGTGAGGTGGATGTTGCAGGAGTCGAGCCGGGCGAGACCGCGCTCGAGCGCCGCGACCGTCGCATGCTCGTCGGCCAGCAGCGCCGCGTCGACCGCGTCGTGGAGATCGTTGAGGCCGATCATGAGGTCGAGGTTCGCCTCGCGATAGTGGCGGTCGAGCTCGCTGCTGCGGCGCTCGAGGTGCTCGCTGAAGGTGTTGCTGTAACTGACCGAGAAACCGAGCATGCACCGGGGACCAATGAGACCCATGGGTAGTTCTCCTCAACGTGGCGTTTTTTGATGCGGGCGTTCCAACGAGTGCGAAAGGGAAACGAGTGCGAAAGGGGACACGCATGGCGGCAGACCGTGGAGGCCCGCGCGCGACGGGAGGGAAGCGGGGTGTAGGTGGGATGGCGCCGGCCATCCCCGGCGCCGACGCCGGCCCAGCATGGGGCTCGGCGGCGACGCTGCCTGCCGTGGTCAGCCTCCGAGGGCCTGGAACAACGCCCAGGTGGCCGGTGAGCTGAGCGTGGGATCGCGCCGGTGCAGGAGGGCGAGCTGGGCGGCGCGCAGCGCCGTCGGCGGATCGTCACCCGCCCCGAGCCGGGAGTGGAGCCCCACGAGCAGGGGCACGGAGCGGCGATCTCCAACCGGCCAGAGGGTGGCGACCACTGTTGGGACGTCAGCCGCGAGGAAGGCGCGCGCGAGGCTCAGTCGGGCGTCGACACCTTCGCGCAAGCCGCTCCCACCGCACGTTGCCAGGACGACGGTGCGGGTCTGCGGCAGCGCCAGTAGCGGGATCTCTTGGGCATAGAGGGCCCCGCTGCCATCGCCGCTGCGTCGCGGCGCTAGGGCGAGCATGGAGCGTGGCGGGTTCGTATCGTTGACCAGGGCATGCGTCGCCAAGTGCACCACGGCGTGCTCACCGATCTCGGCCAACAGGGCCTCGCGGGTGGCATGGGAGCCGGTCAAGAGGGTGGCGTCGGCGTAGGTCGCGGCGACCTGACGGGCCTCCTCGGCGGCGCCGGGGAGCTGGGTGAGCTGCCGGAACAGCACGGTGTCGGTGCGCGGGTCACCAAGCACCAGCGCCGAGGCCTGCTCGGCGGCGAGCTCGCGCCAGCGCTGGTGAGCCCGGGCGAAGCCGCTGGCGCTCGGTGCCATCTCGATGGTGTGGGCTTCGAGGAGGTAGTGACCGTCGCTGTCGACGAGGGCCGCGAAGGGCAGCGCCGCCAGGGTGCGGTCGGGGACGATCACCAGGCGGCCGCTCCGCGGCTCGATCCCGGCCGGGGCGATAAGCGCCCGGTAGAGCTTGGCCGCCGTGGCGCGGCTCTGCTGGCTCCATTCGCCGGCTGCCAGATCGGCGTCGAGCACGGCCACCCAGGAGCGAACGTCGCTCGGCTTCACGGGCAGTCTCAAGAGCCGCGCACCTTGGCGATCGACGCGCCATACGAGCGAGCGTTCGCCGATCAGCGCGTACGAGAGCAGAGTGGTCCCGGGTTCGAGCTGGTGTGAAAGCCCCGCCAGGCTCGCGGGAGCCGGCGTACGCGGCTCTCCGCCCGTGAACCGTAAAGCGTGGGCTCGCGCCCGTTCCACCCATGTGAAAGCCTCGTCGGGTCGACCCATGTCGAGGGCGAGCGAGGTCATCTCGTCGTAGAGAGGCGACGCCTCCACGAGGCGGTCGAGCCAGATCTCAGAGCGAGAGCCCTGCGGGGGCCCCTGCTCGAGGTCGGCGATGCCTTCACGAAGGTCGCGTTCCGCGGCGCCGAGCTGTCCCTGGCGCCGGTAGGCACGGGCTCTTTGGAGCAGGAGCCCTGGCACGGGAGGTAGCAGCTCCCGCGTCCGGAAGGTCCTGAGGGCGCTTGACAGCGCCGTCACGGCGATCTCCGGCGATTCCGCGGTCGCCCCGCGTAGGGCGGCTAGCGCCGCTGCGAGCTGACTGCGCGCGGTCGGATCGGGCACGGCGAGAACCTGAGCTGCCACGGAGCTGATGCTGCGCGCCACTCCGCGCCGGTTCCCGAGGTGCCATTGCAGCTGCGCCTGCTGGAGAGCCAGCTCGGCGCGGTCGAAGGGCGATCCCGGACGGCTGCGGGCCGACCTTTCGTCGAGCAGCGCGCTGGCGAGATGGGGCTGTCCGGCGAGCAGGCACCAAGTCCCTGACTGCAGGAGGATGTCATTGCCGCGCTGGGTGTCGTCCATGCTGGGAACCGCGGCGATGGCCGCAGCCCGGTGCCGCCAGGCCGAGCGCTGGTCCCCGGCCAGCATGTAGGCCTCGCTCAGCAGGAAGTGCAGCCAGGCAGTGGAGTCCACCTCTTTAAGGCGGCCGAACTGGTCGAGGGCCTCGAGGTAGAAGCCGGCCGCTGCGCCCGCCTGGCCCCGATACGCCGCCAGCAGGCCTCGGAGCCACAGCGCCCGCCCACGCGTCGCGGGGTCGTCGCCACTCTGGGCGAGACGCTGATCGGTGGCGGCGACCATCGCATCGGTGGAGCCATGGATCGAGAACTCGGAGACCAGCAGCTCCAGAGTGGTGCGGCGGGCGCCAACGGTTCTCGGCGGGAAGAGTCGCGCTGCACGTCGCAGCTCCCCTAGGGCTGCCTCTCGCTCCATGGCGTCGAAAAGTGTCTCGCCCTGCGCCAGGTCACGGTGGGCTTTGGCGAGGCGGAGCCGGAGCGAGCCTACGGCCTGCGACACCTCGTCTAGCTCGCCCCGCAGACGCATGTCTCCGGTTTGACTCGCGCACACGCGCGCGATCGCCTTTGCGGCGGCGAGCTCGCGAACGGCCCGCGGCTCGTCTCCGGCCAGCACCGCGCTGCCCCACGCTGGCAGCAGGTCGCGCTCGACCAGCCGTCGCGCCGCCCAGCGGTGCGCGGCGACCAACTCCGGGAGCTCCGGCCCGTCGTCTTCCGCCGCCTGTCGTAGCGCCTCGAGGGTCGCCCTTTGCGAGGGGGCCTCATCGCCGCTCAGGCTGTCGGCGTGCTGTCGCGCCTCGGCACGCCAGTCCGCGTCGGTCTCGGCGTCGAGATAGCTCTGCCACGCCCGCCGCGCCTCGCCCGGAAGCTTCAGCCCCTCGAGCGCCAGGGCGCGGTTGAAGGCCGCCTCGGGGAGGCCGGGAATCGCCGCCAGCGCCTGGGACGACAGCTCCACCGCCGTGGCGTACTCGGCCGCGTCGCCGCCGCTCTGGGCGCGCGCCAGGTGGGCGGCGGCGAGGTCGCTGAGCAGGTGGGGGTCGGTGGGATCGGCGGCGATGGCACGCGCGAGGGTGGCGACCGCCTGGTCCGCGTCACCGACGACGAGCTGGGCGTCGGCGAGGGCACCGAGGCGATCGGCGTTGGGCAGGGCCTCGGCCGCTTGTCTCACCTTCTCGGCGGCGGCGAAGAAGCGCCACGAGTCAGAGCTCGTGGCGCCCATCGTGGCGCCGCGTAGGGTCTCGACAGGCGGCGCCCAGTGGAACCCGCCGGTGAGCCTGGGAACGAACGGCCGCGCGTCGGCGGTGGCGGCGACCAGCGGGGCCCGCGGCGCGCCCCGCCACGGATGCCACCCGATGCCGACGGTGAGCCACAGGGAGCCGGCGGTGACGGCGACGGCGAGCGCGGCGACGGCCGCCAGGCCGCCGTGCGGGTAGCGAGGGGTGGCGACACCGGCGCCAGTCGCCCGCAGCACGTCGGCGACCACGGTGGCGCATGGATCGCACCCCGCGAGGTGCTCCTCCAAGCGCTCGCGCTGCTCGGGGAAGAGCTGGCCGTCGAGGTAGGCGGCCAGCGTCTCGGAATCAGGACAGCCGGCCAACACCAGGCATCCCGTCGAGGTCAGCGCCCGCGAGGCTCCTTGCCGTCATCGGCTTGCTTAGACGGACGTGCCAGGCCATTTTCCCCATCGGAAGCCAGCCCGAAGTCGAGGGTCGGTCCGCGCTGCAGCAGGGCGGCGGCGTCATGCCGTTCGAACCCGGCCGAAGCGAGGTCCCGCCGCAGTCCCCTGAGAACTGCTGTAAATCTCTTGTACAGAGTCTTTTGCGGGATGTCGACGAGGCGAGCGACGGCCGCCACCGAGAGGCCCTGTCCAAAGTGCAGACGGAGCAGCAGGCGGTCGTGGGCGCGCAGCTGGTGCAGGCTCGCCGCCACCGTGCGGGTCACGATCGCCTCCGCCGCGCGCTGCAGCGCCGCATCCTCGGGGGTGGGGCCGGGCTCCGGCTCGGCCGCCGCCCTGGCCCCGAGCGGCTGCGGACGCGGGCGGCCCGGTCGCGGCGGGAGCTGGCTGTGGAGGGCGGCGAGCTGCGCGGGATCGACGTGCGGGTCCGCGGTGATCACCCGCACCGCCTCGTCGAAGGTCAGCCCCTCGCGGTAGAGGAGCTCCTCGAGCGCCTGCGCCACCGGTCCCAACCGCTGCGCCGCCGCCGAGGCCCGCCACTTTCCCCAGAGCTGGTTGCAGTAGTCGTGGAAGAGCCGCTGCACGACCACCGCGAGGTAGGTCTTGACGGTGCTCTGCCGTCGCCACTGTCGGAGCACCGAGTAGTCATCCTCGACGAGGTGGAGGCGGGCGAGCGCCTCGAGCTCCTCGGACTGCTCGGCGCTGAGCCGATAGCGTCGGGCGAGGAACGCCACCAGCTCGCGGAGCACGGGCAGGCTGGCGAGCAGCAGCTCGCGCGGGCTCGACGGCGCCACCAGGGGAGCCTTGACGGGCCCCCCTTTGCCGGCCCGCGCACGGCGGGCCGCAGCTGATCGCATGGCTTGAGATTGTAATCCATTTCACTCGGGATTTGGGCGCTACCTCGGCTCCGTCACGTCCCACTCCGTCGGGCGAGGGAATTCGCGGGCTCGCGACCGTCTAACCAAACGGCGATGGATCACCAGGGCCCTTCGCCATCCCAGCCGGACGCAGCCGGCCCCGGGGATGGCGCGCGCGGCGGCGAGAGTGGCTCGTTCGGAGAGCCGTGGGAAGCGATCGTGCGCAGCAGTGTGGACGGCATCCTGGCCGTCGATCGCCAGCGGCGCGTGCGGGTATGGAACCCTGCCATGGAGCGACTCACCGAGCTTGCCGCCGAGCGCTGTCGGGGTCTCGGCATCGCCGAGGTCGGCGAGAGGGTCGGCGCCCCCGAGCTCAGCGGCCTCCTCGAGCGGGCGCTGGCTGGCGAGCTGGTGGTGGCGCCGCGCCGGCGTGTGGTCCGCGCGGGAGGGGGCGAGCAGTTCCTCGAGCTGCAGTGCGGGCCGGTGGTGGACCATGCCGGGGAGGTCATCGGGGCCCTCGGCGTGATGCACGACGTGACCCAGCAGCACCAGCTCGAGGAGCAGCTGCTACAGGCCCAGAAGATCGAGGCCGTGGGCCAGCTCGCCGGCGGCATCGCGCACGACTTCAACAACCTGCTGACCGTCATCCTCGGTTACTGCGAGATTGCGCAGATGCGGGCCACCGACGTCGAGCTCGCGGCCGACCTTCCGCAGGTGCGCCGTGCCGCCGAGCGGGCCAGCGTGCTGACGCGGCAGCTGCTCGCCTTCAGCCGCAAGCAGGTGCTGCAGGCTGAGCCGATCGACGTCAACGCCGAGGTGCGCGAGCTCGAGGACATGCTGGGGCGGGTCCTCGGCGAGGATGTGGACCTGGCGACCTCGCTCGCCCCGAGGTCGGAACCATGGTCGTCGACCGCAGCCAGCTCCAGCAGGTGCTCGTCAACCTGGCGGTGAACTCCCGCGACGCCATGCCGCAGGGAGGCCGCCTGGTGATCGAGACCCGCAACGCCGAGCTCGACGAGCAGTACGCGGCGGTGCACCGGGGGGCGAAGCCGGGGGCCTACGTGATGATCGCGGTGAGCGACACCGGCACCGGCATGGACCCCGCCGTGCGCGACCGCATCTTCGAGCCATTCTTCACCACCAAGGAGCGCGGCAAGGGCACCGGCCTCGGGCTGTCGATGGTCTACGGCGTGGTGCAGCAGAGTCGGCGGCTACGTCTGGGTCTACAGCGAGCCTGGTCAAGGTACGACCTTCAAGCTCTACTTCCCGCGCGTCGACGTCGCAGGCCCACGAGCGCGCCGAGGCGGAGTCCTCGGCGCCGGCCGCACTGGGCGGCGACGAGGCGGTGCTGGTGGCCGAGGACGAGGAGGTGGTGCGCGGCATGGTGGTGCGCCTGCTGGGGTTGCGCGGCTACCGTGTCATCGAGGCGGAGAGCGGCCAGGCGGCGCTGCTGGCCGCCGAGGGCGGCGAGGAGCCGCGGTCTGCTGATCACCGACGTGGTGATGCCCGACATGAGTGGCCGCGAGCTCGCCAACCGCCTGCTGGCGCGCCGCCCCGACCTCAAGGTGCTGTTCATCTCCGGCTACACCGACGAGTCGATCGCCAACCACGGCGTGCTCGACCCCGGCGTACGGCTGCTCGAGAAGCCGTTCACGGCCGCCGCGCTGGCGCGGCGGGTGCGGCAGATCCTAGACGAGGTCGAGTAGCGAGCGGACGCTGCTGCTGAGCTCGGCGAAGGAGATCGGCTTGGGGAGGAAGAGGTCGGCGCCGTGCTCGCGCGCCTCGTGCGCGACCGTGGGGTCGGCAGAGCCGCTGACCAGGATGGTGCGGGTGTGGGGGCTCTCGCGGCGACTCTGGGCGAGCAGCGCATAGCCCTCCCGACCGTGGGCGTCGGTGAGCTGGAGGTCGGTCACCAGCAGCGACCAGCCACCGTCGGCGAGCCGCTCGGCCGCCTCGTCGTGGCTGTGGGCCACGGTCACGACCAGCCCCAGCCGCTGCAGGAAGAGAGCCAGCAGGCCGGCGACGGCGCGATCATCGTCCACGACGAGGACAGGCGCCGACGCCTCGCAACGCCCGAGCATGCGCATTCATCCTTCGCGCAAGGACCAGCAGATGAAAGCGAGGGCAGCTCCCCATCCCCCGCCCATCGCCAGAGGATGCGCACATTGTAGCGCAAGGCGGTTCCGCCCTTGGCACGCTGGGATGAATGGAACATTCTGCGTGCTAGCATCGCTGCATGCTCTTGCGAGAGAGCCCGGCTAGCGGTACCGGCGGCGTGGTGCCGGTGCGGGACGACGCCCTGCGCGATTACCGCATCGCGTTCCGCAGCCGCCAGGCGAGCCTGGTCGGCCGAGCAAGCGAGGTGCTCACCGGCAAGGCGAAGTTCGGCATCTTCGGCGACGGCAAGGAGGTGGCGCAGCTGGCGATGGCGCGTGCGTTCCGGCCGGGCGACTTCCGCTCCGGCTACTACCGCGACCAGACCTTGATGTTCGCGCTCGGGATGCTGCACGCTCGAGCGAGTTCTTCGCCCAGCTCTACGCCGACGCCGACCTGGCGGCACGAGCCCGCGTCGGGCGGCCGGCAGATGAACGCCCACTTCGCGACGCGCGCTGCTGCGACGGCGCGGGCCACTGGCTGGACCTGACCGACCGCTTCAACTCCTCCGCCGACGTCTCGCCGACCGGCTCGCAGATGCCGCGCCTGGTGGGGCTGGCCTAGGCCTCCAAGCTCTATCGCGAGCTGCCGGGCTCGCCGACGCGGCCACGGCTTCTCGCGCAACGGCGACGAGGTCGCCTTCGGCACGATCGGCAACGCCAGCTGCGCCGAGGGGATGTTCTGGGAGTCGGTCAACGCCGATCGGGGTCCTGCGGCGGCCCGGTGGTGGTCTCCATCTGGGACGACGGCTACGGCATCTCGGTGCCCAACGAGTACCAGATCACCAAGGGTGACCTCTCGGCGATGCTGCTCCGGGCTTTCAGCGCGAGCCCGGCGGCAGCAGCGGCTTCGACATCTACACCGTCCGCGGTTGGGACTACCCCGCGCTCTGCGAGACCTACCGCGCGGCCGCCGACGACGGCGCGCAGCGAGCACGTGCCGGCGATCGTCCACGTCATCGAGATGACCCAGCCCCAGGGGCACTCCACCTCCGGCAGCCACGAGCGCTACAAGTCGCCCGAGCGGCTGGCGCTGGGAGGAGGAGCACGACTGCCTGCGCAAGATGCGGCGAGTGGATCGTGGCCGAGGGGATCGGCGACCGCCGACGAGCTCGACGCCGTCGAGAAGGAGGAGCAGCGCGATGGTCGCGCGCGGCGCAGCGAGCGGGCCTGGGAGGCGTTCCGGGCGCCGATCGACGCGGAGCGCGACGGCGCCGTCGACCTGCTCGCCGCGCGTCGCCGGGTCGCCGCGGCGAGCGCGCAATGGTGCGCGAGATCGCGCCGCAGCCTCGACCGCAGGCGCGACGCCGCTGCGCCGCGACCTGCATGCGCCGGCGCGGCGAGCGCCGTCCTGGTGGCACGCGCGGCGAAGCCACGCCGGCGCGCGCGGCTCGCCGCCTGGCGCGCCGCGAGCAGGCGCGGACGAACCAGCGCCGCTACGGCGCGCACCTCGTACTGCGAGGGCGACGCAGCTCGGCGCTGCGGTCGCGGCCGTGTGCCCGCCGCTACGCCGCCGACGCGCCGGAGGTCAACGGCTTCGAGGTGGTCAACGCCTGCTTCGACGCCGCCCTCGCGCGCGATCCCGCGCGCTGATCGCCTTCGGCGAGGACGTCGGCCGGCTCGGCGACGTCAACCAGGGCTTCGCCGGCCTGCAGGAGAAGTACGGCGCGCTGCGCGTCGCCGACACCGGCATCCGCGAGACGCACCATCATCGGCCAGGCGATCGGGCTGGCGATGCGCGGGCTGCCGCCCGATCGCCGAGATCCAGTACCTCGACTACGTGCTCTACGCGCTCCAGATCATGTCGCGACGACCTGGCCACGCTGCGCTGGCGCACGCGCCGGCCAGACAGGCGCGCCGGTGATCGTCCGCACGCGCGGCCACCGCCTGGAGGGGATCTGGCACTCGGGGTCGCCGATGGCCGGGCATCCTCCACCTGCGTGCGCGGGCATGTGGATCTGCGTGCCGCGCGACATGACGCGGGCCGCCGGCATGTACAACACGCTGCTGCGCGTCGACGATCCGGCGCTCGTCGTCGAGGTGCTCAACGGCTACCGCGCCAAGGAGCGGCTGCCCGACGAACATCGCGCGACCTCACCGTGCCGCTGGGCGTCCCCGAGGTCGCTGCGCGCGGGGACGCGACGTCACCGTCGTCACCTACGGGGCGATGCTGCCGCATCGTTCTCGAGGCCGCCGAGCAGCTGGCCCAGGCTCGGCATCGAGGTCGAGGTGATCGACGTCCAGACGCTGCTGCCCTTCGACCGTCGCAGGGCGCGATCCGCGAGTCGCTGAAGAAGACCGGCCGCGTCGCTGTTGGTCGACGAGGACGTGCCGGGCGGCGCCTCCGCCTTCATGATGCAGCAGCTCGTCGAGCGGCAGGGCGGTTACTGGTGGCTCGACGCGCCGCCGCGGACGCTCACCGCCAAGCAGCACCGCCCGGCCTACGGCTCCGACGGCGACTACTTCGCCAAGCCCAACCGCGAGGAGGTCTTCGCGGTGGTGCGGGCGCTCGCGCGCGAGTAGGGTCGCGGCGCCCGAGGGCAGCAGCCCGCGGCGCGTGCCGCACGGAGGGTCCGGGACCTCGCCGTCACCTGGGAGTGCGGCGGACCTTGGCACGAGCGCGGTGTCGCTCGCTCGCTAAGATCGTGCACGTGCTGCTCGCCGAGCTCGTCGCCGCCGCCGACGGCGTCGCCGCCACCTCGAAGCGTCTCGCGAAGATCGGCATCCTCGCCGAGCTGCTGGCGCGTCTCGCGCCGGGCGAGGTAGCGGTCGCCGTCGCCTTCCTCACCGGGGCGCCGCGACAGGGCAGGATCGGCATCGGCCCGGCGCTGCTGCAGGAGGGCGACGCGCCCGCCGCCGGCGCGCCGACGCTGGCCATCGGGGAGGCGGACGCCATGCTGGGCGCCCTCGCCGCGGTGTCGGGCAGCGGCGCCGGTGCCGCGCGGTCCGAGCTGCTGGCGGCGCTCCTCGCCCGTGCCACCGCCGCCGAGCAGCACTTCCTGCGCCGCCTGCTCGACGGCGAGCTGCGCCAGGGCGCCCTCGAGGGGGTGATGGTGGAGGCGGTGGCGCGGGCGGCGAGCGTGCCGGCCGCGGCGGTGCGGCGCGCGTCGATGCTCGCGGCGAGCCTCGGCGCGGTGGCGCGCGGCGGCGCTCGCCGGCGGCGAGGCCGGCGCTCGGCGGCGTTCGGCTCGAGCTCGTTCCGCCCGCTGCAGCCGATGCTGGCGCAGACCGCCGACGACGTCGGAGGAGGCGCTGGCGCTGCTCGGCGAGGCGAGCCTCGAGGACAAGCTCGACGGCGCGCGCATGCAGGTGCACAAGGCGGGCGACGAGGTGCGCGTCTTCTCCCGCCGGCTCAACGACGTCACCGCCGGCGGTGCCCGAGGTGGTGGCGGTCGCGCGGGCGCTGCCGGCGCGCGAGCGCGATCCTCGACGGCGAGGTGATCGCGCTTGCGCGCCGACGGCGCGCCGCATCCCTTCCAGGTCACGATGCGGCGCTTCGGCCGCAAGCTCGACGTCGAGGCGCTGCGGGCCGAGCTGCCGCTGACGCCGTTCTTCTTCGACTGCCTGCGGCTCGACGGCGACGACCTGCTCGACGGCGCCGCAGAGCGAGCGGGCGGCGCGCGCTCGACGCCCTGGCGCCGTCCGGGCAGCGCGTCGCCGCGGCTCGTCACCGCGAGACGTCGCGGCGGGCGGAGGCGTTCCTCGCGCGCGGCGCTCGACCGCGGCCACGAGGGCGTGATGGCCAAGGCGCTCGGCGCGCCCTACGAGGCCGGGAGCCGCGGCGCCAGCTGGCTCAAGGTCAAGCAGGTGCACACCCTCGACCTGGTGGTGCTGGCGGCGGAGTGGGGGCACGGCCGGCGTCACGGCTGGCTCTGCAACCTCCACCTCGGCGCGCGCGACCCGGCGAGCGGCGGCTTCGTCATGCTCGGCAAGACCTTCAAGGGGCTGACCGACGAGATGCTGGCGTGGCAGACCGAGCGGCTGCTCGCCCTCGCCCTGCGCCGCGACGGCCACGTCGTCTACGTGCGCCCCGAGCTGGTGGTGGAGATCGCCTTCAACGACCTGCAGGCGAGCCCGCAGTACCCGGCCGGGCTCGCCCTGCGCTTCGCGCGCGTCAAGCGCTACCGCCCCGACAAGCGCGCCGCCGACGCCGACACCATCGACACCGTGCGCGAGGCGTACAGCCGCGCCACCGGGCTGGCGCCGCCGCGGTAGGGAGCGGGAAGCAGCAGGCGAGAGCCGGGGCGCGGCCTAGAGGCCGTCGAGGTTGCCGAAGAGCGGGCGCGCTCCCGCAGGCGCCTGCAGCGCCAGCGTGGAGTCGGGTGGGCCGCCGAGGCTGTGGGTGGCGCACTGGAGGCGGCCGCCGGGCCGCAGCACGCAGGGATCGGCGCGGCGGTCGCCGTCGAGGTCGCCCAGGGCGGGAGCATCGCCGCGGTGGCCGAAGGTGAAGTGGAGCGCCGGCCCGCTCGCCAGGCGGCACTCCCAGCTCCGGCCGCTGACCAGGCAGAGGTCGGCCCTGCCGTCGCCGTCGAGGTCGCCCAGCAGCGGCAGCTCGCCGCCGCGCCCGAAGCTCACCTGGTGGTGGGCTTGCCCGTCGCCGACGGTGTCGCACAGCAGCAGCCTCTTCCGGCGCAAGCAGGGATCGGCGCGGCCGTCGCCGTCGACGTCGGCGAGCAGCGGCACGTCCCCGGGCGAGCCGAACGCCTCGACCCAGCCCGGCGGTCCACCCTCGTGGCTCACGTCGCAGCGGAAGCGGCCGTGCCAGTAGGAGCAGACGTCGTCGCGGCCGTCGGCGTCGACGTCACCGAAGAGCGTCACCTCACCCGGGCGGCCACCGCGGCTGAGCTCGAGCTCCGCGGGCCCGCCGGTTCGCGCGAGATCGCAGCCGATCTGGGCGCCCGCGATGGTGCACACCTCCTGACCGGGAGAGGCCGCGTAGCGCCGAATCACCGGCACCCCAGCCTCGCCGCCGGTCAGGGGTGGGTCGTTCGTCCCGTAGGTCGCCGTCAGGGTGCCGTTGGGGGCGAAGGCTGCCAGGCCGATCAGCTGGTCGAAAGAAGCATCCTGGTTGATCCGGAAGCCTTTCGCCACCGGTCTTCCGTCGTGGTGATAGAGGCGACCGCGGGCGTCGAATCCGTACTCCTGCAGGCTGTTCCACATGATGAAGTAGTTGCCCTGGCTGTCCATGGCGATCGTGGCGTTGGACTGCGCCGGGAAGGGGTCGCTGACGAGCTGCTCCGGCCCGAGGGGCTCGCCGTCGGCATCGAACTGTTGCGCGTAGATCTCGCCGAAGTCGTCTCGCGGGTCGGCGATGCTGAGCCAGGCGACGGCCACCTGGCCGCCGGGCGCGCCGGCGAGGACGGTGTAGAGCTGCCTGCCCGGAAGATCACCTCCCACCTCGACCTCACCCCCGAGCGGTTCCCCGGTGGGGGAGAAGCGGCGGAAGAAGGCCCGCGAGCTGCCCTCGGGGCCGGTAGCGCGGTAGAAGCCCACCGAAATGGTGCCGTTACGATTGACAGCGAGGTTGTTCAGGAGGTACTTCTCCCAGCCTGAGGAATCCTCGTTCACTTGCACCCGATCGCGCAGTTTGTTCCCGGCCAGGTCGAAGAAGTAGAGGAAGACACCGATGCAGCTGCCGAAGTCGCACGGGTCCTGCGGCTGGTCGAAACCATTGCCAACCTCCACGAAGCCACCCGGGATCGCGGCGACGTCGCCAGGGTCGCTGATGGAGTCAGGGTCGCCGAAGCTCGCGGGTTCGTGAAACGGCCCGAGAACAAAGCCTCCCTGGGCGTCCAGCTTCTCTGAGTACGACCACGAGCCAAGTGCTCCGGTCTGGAATCCACGCTGACCGAAGAGGACGAATCCGGGGTTGAGCGGCAGCACAGGCGTGAAGTCGCCGAGTCCTTCGTCTTCTCGAAGAAGCCGGATCGGCGACAACTCTCCCAGCGGCGAAAGAGTCCTCCCCCATTGCCGAGCGTTGTTCACTACACCGGTGGGCTTGAAGGATGTCCAGACGAGGGCGCAGACAGCGCTGTCGTCACAGGCAACGAAGGCGCCGTCCTGCTCGGACGCGTCGATGTCGAGCGACACGGGAACGAGCTCGGGGCCAAGGGGCGTCTGGGCCCCGGCGACCGCTGCACAGAGAAGACACGCGCCGAGTGACGAAACGGCCAAGACGGCTCGGGACGCTGCACGGGTGGCCGCTTTCAATTCTGAAGGGCCCTCCGGTGCCCCGGGTCAGCCCGGAGCGCGCAGCCGAGCCGCGGCGCGCAGGATGGCGCACGTCGACTTGGCGTCGGCGAGCTCGCCGGCGAGGGCGCGGCGCTCGGCCTCGGCGAGCGGCACGCGCTCGAGCGACAGCACCTCGTCCTCCTTGAGCGCCTGCCGGCCGGCCGTCAGGTCGGTGGCGAGGAAGAGCCAGATCCGCTCGTCGCAGAAGCCGGGGGAGACGAGGATCGAGCCCAGCTCGTGGAGGGTACCGGCGCGCACTCCCGCCTCCTCCTCGAGCTCGCGGTGGGCGCAGGTCGCCGGCTCCTCGCCCGGCGAGAGCTTCCCGGCCGGCACCTCGAGGAGCCAGCCGCCTACGGTGTGGCGATACTGGCGCACCATGAGCACGGCACCCCCGGCGTCGACGGGGACCACCGCCGCGGCGCCGGGGTGGCGCACCACGTCGAGCTCCACCTGGTGGCCGTTGGGGAGCGCCACCCGCTCGCTGAGCACCCTGACGGTGCGTCCCTGCCACACCGTGCGGCTCTCCAGCGTGCGGCCATGAGGGCCGGTGCCGCCGTCGTCGCTCATTCCGGCTCGCGGCGGTCGCGCGGCCGCTCGAAGGAGAGGACCTTGCCGTTGGACGCCTCTTCCTCGGTCGCTTCGGCCTTGGTGCCCTCGTTGGCGGCGGCGTTCTCCGGCGCCGCGGCCCTGACCTCCGGTGGCGTGGGCACCGGCGCCGGGCCGGTCTGGCCGGCGGTGGCGCCGGCGAGGGCCGGCAGGTCGAAGCGCAGGCCGAACTCGGCGACCGGGTCGAAGAAGGCGACCACCGCCTCCCAGGGCACCACCAGGCGAGCCGGCATGCCGTCGAAGCGCAGTGTCACCGCGAACCCCTCATCGTCGACGCTGAGGTCGCGGAACTGGTGCTGGAGGACGACGGTGATCTCCTCCGGGTAGCGCTGGCGGAGGAAGGGCGGCACGCCGGTCCCGGGGTGGTCGGTGCGCAAGCTGAGGTAGAAGTGGTGCTCGCCCGGAAGCCCCTCGCGGAGGGTGCGCTCGAGCACCACCCGCACCACCGAGCGCAACGCGCCCTGGAGCAGCTTGCCGTAATCGATCTCGCTCTCGGCCATTCGGCAGCGATGCTACAGCAGCGGTCGCCCGCGGCCGGGGCGGTCGCCCGCCGTGCGTGCTAACCTACCCGGCACCGCTTAGCGAGCGCTCCCCAAAACAGCATTCGGCAAGGAGGATTCGATCCCATGGTGCAGCCGCAATCCGTCCCTGCGCAGAAGAAGGGCATGAGCGTCTGGGCCTGGCTGGCGATCGGTTGCGTGGGTCTGCTGGTCCTCGGCGGCGTCGTCGCCGGCGGCGTCGTCTGGTGGGGCGCCCACAAGGTCAAGTCGATGGCGCAGGACTTCCAGGCGCACCCCGAGACGGCGGCGGTGAAGATGATCGTCGCCATGAACCCCGACCTCGAGCTGGTGAGCACCGACGAGGCGGCCGGCAAGGTGACGATCCACAACAAGAAGACGGGCGAGACCGTCACCATGAACATGTCCGACGTCAAGAACGGCAAGTTCAGCTTCAGCACGCCGCAGGGCGAGGGCAGCATGACCTTCGACCAGCAGGCCGGCAAGATGGAGATCCACGGCGCCAACGGCGAGGTGGCGCAGATCGGCGGCGCCGCCCAGCTGCCCGACTGGGTGCCCGCCTACCCGGGCGGCGTGCCGCAGGGGGTCTACAGCGCCTCCGACGCCTCGCAGTCCGGGGGCACCTTTGGGCTCACCACCGCCGACTCCGTCGACGACGTCTTCGCCTGGTACAAGTCGCAGCTCGAGAGCGCCGGCTATAAGGTGACCGAGACCCACTACTCGGGGCCGCAGGGCAACGGCGGCATGGTGGCGGGGGAGAGCGCTGACGGCAAGCGGACGGTGACCTTCACCCTCGCCACCGACTCCGGCCAGACCCGCGTGGCCGGCGTCTACAGCGAAAAGAAGAGCTGATCCGGCGGGCGGGCCCGACGCACCGATGCGGCGGCGGGAGCGTGGCCCGCCGCCGCCGTGTGGTCGGACAGCGGGCGCTCACGGCAGGGCCGTGAGCAGCACCACCAGCGCGCGGTCTCCGCCGTCGAGCTTCGAGGTCCCCACCACCACCGTCTCGCCACGGCGGATCGAGAACGAGGTGTCGAGGAGGTTCTCCGCCAGCGTCGGCAGGGGCGAGGGCCCGGGGCCTGGTGTCGGCGTGGGCGGCGACGCCACCGGATGGCCGGGTTCCGCGCCGCTCGCGGCGCCGGCTGGCGGAGCGGCGGCGCCCGGTGCCCCGGGTCGGGCCACCAGCGCCGATCCGGGGCCTGCGGCCCCCGCCGCGAGCTCCGCGGAGCCCATCAGGTAGCCGAGCACGTCGGCGGGGATCAGCCGCAGCAGGAACTGCTCGACGAGCAGCTCCGACCCCGGCGTGCGCGCGTCGCCGCGGAAGCGGAGATGCACCTCGTAGGAGTGGCCCTCCATCCCCTGCACCACCACGCGGGCGTCGCGCGTCGTGCGCACGAAGGCCGAGTCGAGCAGCTGGTAGCGGCTGTAGGGGAGGAAGTCGGCGAGGTCCGCGAGCGCCTTGCTCGCCGCCGGCGGGAGGCGCCCGGGCCCGCCGCTGCCGGTGCGGTCGGCCTGCAGCAGGGTGAGCTGAAAGGCCTGGTCGGCGGGAGGCTTGTCGGCCTCCCGCAACGCCCTGGCGATGCGCTCCTGCGTCGCCACGTCGGCGTGGACGAAGAGGGCTCCGGTCATCGCCGCCGTCCCCACCTGGCAGACCCCGCCCTCCGGGCAGAGGCTGGTGGCGAGGGCGATGCCATCGCCGTTGCTGAGGAAGCGCAGCTGGTACTGGCGCTCGACGACCGGCGGCTCCCCTGGGCCGGGCGCAGCGAGAGCCGCACCCGCGCAGGCGAGGAGGACGATCGCCACCGCGGCGCGGCGAGGGGCGGCGAGGAGGGGCTGGGGCATGAGGAGGCTCCTTGTCAGTGGTGGTCGGTCAGCGGCCTCGCGTCGCGGGGTCGAGGACCCACACGATGCGGGTGCCGCCAGGAGTGGTGAGCTGGATCTGGAAGGGCAAGGGGTCGCGGCTGGGCGCGATCCCCTGCGCGGCTGTCGCCGCCGGCAGCGCCGAGGCGAGGCGGGGCCCCTCGCCGACAGGCGAAGGCCGAGACGGTCGGCCTCGCCGCGAGCCCCTTCCGCGGGTGCTGGCGGTCGGTCGTGTGCCAGCGGGTGCGGCCGCGCCCGGTGGAGTGGGCAGGGTGGAAGCGCTCTGCGCGGTCGACAGCGCGACGGGGGACGGGCTCGCCGCCGGAAACGTCCCGCTCGAGGCGTTCGCCCGCTTCGCCCCCCGCTCGGGGCGCATGGCGGTGGCATGGTGAGCGCGCACGAGCGTTCCGAGCGCGAGGGCGACGAGCGCCGCGGCGGCGAGCGCCACCGCACGGCGCGGCATCGTCGCGCGCGCGCGCCGACGCTGCCGAAGGGCATCGAGGGTCGCCCGGCGCAGTCGCGCCAGCTCCACCGCCGAGAGCTCGCGCGCTGCCGCGGCGGGGTCGGCGGCGCGGAGCAGCGCACGGAGTGCCTCCTCGCGCGCCGCGCGCCCGCTGCCTCGGGCCCTCGCCACTGGGGCGGCGCCTCGATCGTCAGTCATGGCTCCTCCTCCGCCCCCGCCGCCGGCGGCGACGGCAGCAGCTCGCGCGCGAGCTCGCGGCGGGCTCGCGACAGGTGCCAGCGCACGGTCACCGCCCGGGTGCCGAGCAGGGAGGCGATCTCGACCGCCGAGCGCCCCTCGATCTCGTGCAGCACGACGATGGCGCGCCGCTTGGGTGGCAACGCGAGGAGAGCGGCGCGCACCACCCAGCGGGCCAGGCGCGCGCCTTCCTCGTCGTCCGCCGCCACCTCCCGGGGCATCGCCGCGGCGTGCGCGCGGCGCACGGCACGTCGCCGGTGGCGGTCGCGGCAGAGGTTCACCGCCACGCGCACCAGCCAGGCTTCGGCCGCCGGCTCGGCCGCCGGCACGCGGGTCATGGCGCGCGCCGCGCGCAGGAAGGTCTCCTGTACCAGGTCGCGAGCGTCCTCGGGGTCGTCGAGCAGCCGTAGCGCCAGCCGATGGAGGCGCCGGTGGTGGGCGTCGAAGAGGGAGCCGAGACGCTCCGCGGGCTCGGCGGCGGCGCTCAGCGACAGCTCCTGGGCCAGGCTCGCTCCATGCACACCGAGGTAGACGCGCCAGCGAGGCTATGTGTTGGGCTGGTATCGTCGCCGGCATGTCCGCGCGCTCGCTGAAGGTGGCGGTCGCCGCCGGGGGGCTGGTGGCGCTTTGGCTGCTCTGGGGCTGGTACCAGTCGCCGCAGCGCCGCCTCTACCGGCGCCTCGACGCCCTCGCCGGCAGGCTCGAGACGAGCGGCGACGAGGGGGCGCTGGTGGCTGCCGCCACCGCTCGCGGCGTCGTGGGGTTCTTCGCTCCCGGCTTCCTCGTGCGCGCTCGCCCCTACGAAGGGGAGCTGCGCGAGCCGCAGCAGCTCGCTGGCGCCGTGATGCGCTTCCGCGCCGGCGCGCGCCGCCTGCGCATCGGCGTCTCCGATCGCCAGCTCACCCTCGCCCCCGATGGGCGCAGCGGCGAGCTGCGCTTCGCGGCGACGGTGACGCTCGACCGCGGCAACGGTCCGGGGCGCGAGAGCTGGAACGTGCGCTCGCTGTGGATCCGCGACCAGGGGGAGTGGCGGATCTCCGAGCTCGAGCTGCTCGAACGGGTGGCCGGCGGCGGCGTCTTCGGGCCGTGAACGACCGCGGCGGAGGTGGGCGGCGGGGTCGGGCTAGACCCGCACCACCTTGCGCTGGCGACGCACGGGCCCGGCAACGGTGGGCGGCAGCGACGGTGCCCCGGGCTCGAGGAGGAACTCCTGCAGCCCGTTTTGCAGCAGGTAGCTGCGATCGACCCGGAAGGCGCCGAGCGAGCGTTGCAGGCTGGCGTCGGTGAGGCGCACGGCCTCCAGAAGCGGACCCGCGACCGGCCACTGGCGGATGGTGTGCTCGTCGACGATCTCCCAGCGCGCCGGTTGTGCCGGCAGGCGCCCCTC
The DNA here is from genome assembly GCA_963837455.1 of Thermoanaerobaculia bacterium. Classification (GTDB taxonomy): domain Bacteria; phylum Acidobacteriota; class Thermoanaerobaculia; order Multivoradales; family JAIOJS01; genus DASYQD01. Next base: position 32,509 of record CAWINM010000009.1, read on the forward strand.
GCGGGCCACCAGCGCGTGCAACAGGGTGCGAGAGTGGCAGTGGGGGGCGAGCCGCTCGCCGAGCACGACGAGGCCGCCGGGGCCGAGGTAGTCGAGCAGGTCCCAGGCGAGGATGGCGTCGAAGCGAGTGTCGGGAGAGAAGTCGAGCAGGTCGGGGAGGGCGCGCATGCCGCCGGCGTCGAAGCGGCCACCGGCGCGACAGGGTGCGGTGGTGGCGTGCAGCGCCTCCACCACGTAGGTGGCGCCGCGGCCGACGAAGAAGGTCATGTTGTTGTGGTTGGCGCTGCCGAGGTCGAGGACGCGCCAGTGGCGGTCGGCCTCACGCCGGCGCAGCAGGTCGGCGAGGGCCCAGGAGCGGAACGAGGCCGGCGGCGCCGCCGGCTCCGGCGCCGCGCGCGGCGCCTCGGCGCGAGCGGGCCAGAGTCGCACTCAGTCGCCCCCTTTGCCCACCACAACCGTCGCCGCTGCGGCGTCCGCGGTGGCCGTCGCGGCAGGAGCCGCGGCGGCCGCCTGGGCAGCCGGAGCGCCGGTGGTCTGGGTGCCGTCCATGTCGACGTTGCCCTGGAACTGGCACCCCTCCTCGAGCCCGACCCGCGGCGCGCGGATGTCGCCCTGCATGCGGCCACCGGCACGCACCATAACGATCTGCTCGGCGACGACGTTGCCGAACAGCTCCCCCTCGACGATCACCGTGTGCGCCTTGACCTCGGCGCGCACCCGGCCGCCGGGGCTGACGGTGACCTGGTGCGCCGGGGCTTGCAGCTCGCCCTCGAACTGCCCCTCGATCCAGACGTCCTCGCGGGCCGACAGTTGGCCGCGCATGGCGCTCGACGCGCCGACGACGGCGCGGCGGCCGGGGGCGCGTGGCTCGACCGAGCGGGTGGGGGGAGCGGCCTGCAGAGCAGGGCCCTCGGGCCCGCCGGGGCTATTCACCATGGTGCGACAGCCTCCTTCCGGGATCGCATTGAGGGTACGGAACCGGCCGCTGTGAGTCAAGCAAGCGCTTCACAGCACGGGCTTAGCGCCCCGCGCCGAGGGACTCGACGACCGCCGGCAGCAGCCGTTCGGCGGCGGCCCGCACGAAGCGCACCCCCGGCGTCGCTCGCGGCGGCGGCGCCGGGTCGACAGCGAAGGCCGCCGCGCCACTGCCCCAGGCGGTGCGGACCAGGAGGTCGGTGATCCCCACCGAGAAGGAGGTGCCGACGAACAACACGACGGCCGCCCCGGCGGCGGCGTCGAGCACCCGCGGCAGCTGATAGTCCGCATGCTCGTCGTAGGCCTCGTCGAACCACAACACGTGCTGGCGCAGCAGGGCACCGCAGGAGGGGCAGCGCGGCAGCGACTCGCGCCGGGGCTCGCTGCGGAAGGGTCCGAGGTCGACCGCCTGTCTTGGCAGCGAGCCGTGAGGGGCGGCGAGGGTGCAGCCCGGGCGCGAGCAGCGCACGCGGTCGGCGCTGCCGTGGACCTTGACCAGCCGCGTGCTCCCCGCCTGCTCGTGCAGGGTGTCGACGTTCTGGGTCACCAGGAGGAACGGCGCGCCGCGGGCGAGCTGCCACCGCTCGAGGTCGGCGATCGCCGCGTGGGCGGCGTTGGGGCGGGCGTCGAGAGCGCGATCGAAGCGCTCGAGGTACCAGCGCCACGAACCCACCGGGTCGCGCTCGAAGTAGCTGCGAGTGGCGAGCTCGGTGACGTCGCGCTTCCAGATCGCCCCGGGGTCGTTGCCGCGGAACGTGGGGATGCCCGAGGCGACGCTGACGCCGGCGCCGGTCACCACCAGCAGCCCGCGATCGGCGAGGGCGGCCAGCGCGTCGACCAGCGGGGTGGCGACCTCGGCCGGCGGGGGCAGCGGATCCACGTCGCGATCCTAAGTCGCGGCGCTCCCCACGGTCGACTGGGGCAGCGCGGGTCCGTTGCGGAGGCCGCGGCGGTCGCGCGCGCGGGCCGCGACGCCTGCAGGATACGGCGGTTCCGGGAGCCCACCCGGGTGCGGGTATCGCGGGTGGCGCGCTTGGGCGGCCGGGTCCGCTCGGCTATCCTTTCGCCTCGATGCCACCCTCGACGCCCATGGGGCCGGGCCGCCCCTCGCCGCGCGACTGGCAGCCGGACTCGTGGCAGCGCCGCCCGGCGCTGCAGCAGCCGCTGTACCCCGATCCGGCGGCTCTCGACGGCGTCGTCGAGGAGCTCGCGCGCCTGCCGCCCCTCGTCACCTCGTGGGAGGTCGAGGGCCTCAAGGAGCAGCTCGCCGAGGCGCAGCGAGGCGAGCGGTTTCTGCTCCAGGGAGGCGACTGCGCCGAGAGCTTCGCCGACTGCACCGCCGCGGCGGTGACCAGCAAGCTCAAGATCCTGCTCCAGATGAGCCTGGTGCTGGTGCATGGCAGCCGCAAGCGGGTGATCCGCGTCGGCCGCTTCGCCGGTCAGTACGCGAAGCCGCGCTCGGCCGACTTCGAGGAGCGCCAGGGTGTGTCGCTGCCGAGCTACCGCGGCGAGACGGTCAACCGGGCGCCGTTCACGCCGGAGGATCGCCTGCCGCGCCCGGAGCTGATGCTGCGCGGATACGAGCGCGCGGCGCTCACCCTCAACTTCGTGCGCAGTCTCGTCGACGGCGGTTTCGCCGACCTCCACCATCCCGAGTACTGGGACCTCGCCTTCGTCGAGCACTCGCCGCACGGCGCCGAGTACCAGCGTATCGTCGAGTCGATCGGCGAGTCGCTGCGCTTCATGGAGTCGCTCGCCGGCGGCTCGGCGAGCGACCTGCGCCGCGTCGACTTCTTCACCAGCCACGAGGGGCTGCTGCTCGCCTACGAGCAGGCGCAGACGCGGCGCGTGCCGCATCGCCCGGGCTGGTACAACCTCTCCACCCACCTGCCGTGGATCGGCCTGCGCACCTCCGATCCCGGGGGCGCGCACGCCGAGTACTTCCGTGGCATCCGCAACCCGATCGCGGTCAAGGTCGGCCCGACCACCACGGGGGAGATGCTGCGCGAGCTCGTGCAGCTGCTGGATCCCGACGGCGAGCCGGGCCGCGTGACCCTCATCCACCGCTTCGGCGTCGAGTCGGTGGCGCGCTGTCTGCCGCCGCTGATCGAGTCCGTGCGCACTACCGGCAAACCGGTGCTCTGGTGCTGCGACCCCATGCACGGCAACACCCGTGACGCCTTCAACGGCCTCAAGACACGCCGCTTCGAGGACATCCTCGGCGAGCTGGAGCAGGCCTTCGACGTTCATGCCGAGCTCGGGACCTACCTCGGCGGCGTGCATTTCGAGCTCACCGGCGAGGACGTCACCGAGTGCGTGGGGGGCGCTCGCGGCCTTGCCGAGGCCGACCTCCAGCGCGACTACCGCTCGTTCGTCGACCCCCGGCTCAACTACGAGCAGGCGCTCGAGATGGCGATGCTGATCGCCCGCCGCATGGATCGCCAGCGTCACTCGCGCCTGCTGGTGGGGTAGTGGCTTGGAGCCGGTCGCCGGGACAGGCGATCCGACCGCCGACCTCGAGCCGGTGACGGTGCCGGCCGCGGCCGACGAGTCTGGTGGCCGCAGCGGCGCGCACGCGGTGCGCGTGGCCGCCGGCATCCTGCTGTCGCGCCTCGCGGGCCTGGTGCGCGAGCAGCTGGCGGCGCGCTACTTCGCCGTCAGCGCCTGGGGGGACGTCTACAGCACGGCGATGCGCCTGCCCAACCTGTTGCAGAACCTGCTCGGCGACCAGGCGCTGTCGGCGGCGTTCATCCCCTTCTACTCCAGGATGCTGGCAGAGGGGCGGCGTGAGGATGCGCGGCGTTTCGCGGGCGCCATCCTCGGGCTCCTGATGTTGGTGGCCGGCGCCCTGGTGCTGCTCGGCACGCTGGCCGCGCGGCCACTGGTACGAGTCACCGCCTGGGGCTTTCGCCACGACGCCGGAAAGGTGGCCGCGGGGCTGCTGCCCGTCGACCGCTTCGAGCTCACCGTGCAGCAGGTGCACGTGCTCTTCCCGATGGCCGGCCTGCTGGTGGTGTCGGCTTGGGCGTTGGCGGTGCTCAACAGCCACCGGCGGTTCTTCCTGCCCTACGTGGCGCCGCTGCTGTGGAACGCGGCCATCATCGCCGTGCTGCTCGTCGCCGGTGGCCGTCTCGGCGGACCGCACATGGCGCCGGCCGCGCGCAGCCATTTGCTCTACCTGGCGGCGTGGGGGGCTTTGCTCGGCGGCCTGCTGCAGCTGCTCGTGCAGCTGCCCGCCGTGCTGCGGCTGCTGCACGGGCTGCACGTGTCGTTGGCGACTCGTGCTCCCGGCGTGCGCCAGGCCCTCGCTGCCTTCTGGCCGGTGGTTGCCGGCCGCGGTGCGACGCAGATCTCCGGCTACCTCGACATCCTGCTCGCCTCGCTGGCGGCTGCCGGTGCCGCCTCGGCGCTGCGCTACGCACTGACGCTGTTCTTGCTGCCGGTGAGCCTGTTCGCCACCTCCGTGGCGGTCACCGAGCTGCCCGAGCTGTCGAGCCTCCACCACCACGAGGCACGGCTCGCGCGGTTGCGGTCGGCCTGGCGGCAGATCGCCTTCCTCACCGTGCCGACGGCGGTGGGGTTCCTCGCCTTCGGCCGGCTGGTGGTGGGTGTGGTCTTCCGCGGTGGTGCCTTCGGGGTGGCCGACCAGGGGCTGGTGACGGCCGTCCTCGCCAGCTTCACGGTCGGCATGGTGCCGGCGACCTCGTCGCGGCTGTTACAGAACCTCTTCTACTCGGTGCACGAGACGCGCTACCCGGCGCGGCTCGCCGTGCTGCGGGTCGCCGTCTCGGCCGCCGCCGGCGGCGCGCTGATGTGGTGGCTCGACCGCTACGGGGTCCCCGCTTGGGTCGCTGGCGGCGCGCCCATCCGCCAGCTGCGGCTGGGCGCCGCCGGTCTTGGCCTGGGCGCGTCGGTGGGCGCCTGGCTGGAGCTCGTCCTGCTGGCGCACGGCGCGCGGCGTCACGTCGGTGCGCTGGCTCTGCCGTGGGCGGCGATGACCCGGCTGGCGGCGCTGGCGCTGGGTGCCGCGCTCGTCGCCGCCGGGGTGTGGTGGCAGCTCGCCGACCAGCAGCGCTACCTGCTCGGCGGGGCCGTGCTCGGCACCTTCGCCGCCGTCTACCTGGGGGGAGCGGTGGCGCTCGGCTTCCCCGAGTTGCGGGCGTGGATCGGCCGGCTGCGCTGAGCGCGAGGAGGCGGCGATGAAAGCGCACACCGAGTCCCTGGGAGCAGATCTTCTACGGCGAGTTCGACGGCCGGCGCGCCAAGCGGGTGCTGGTCAAGGTGCTCGGCGAATAGGGAGTGCGGCGCTGCCGGCGACGCGACGACGCTTGACCGTCGCGCGCGCCGCGATCTACGCTCCGCCGGGTTCCGGTCGCCGCCTCACCCTCGATCTCGGGTCGGTCCGCACGGCCTGCGCCCGCGCGGCGCAGGGCTTCGACGTCGACGCCCCGGAAGGAGCTCACCGTCCGATCTGATCGCATCGGTGCTCGCACCGCGGACCGTGCGGCCGACGCTGCGGGAGCTGCCGCGCTCCAGCGCGGTGGCGCGGCGCCGCGCTTCGACTCGCAGGCGGAGAGCTTCGATCGCCGGGCCGGTCTGCCGGCGGCAGCGGTGGAGCAGGTCGCTGCCGCGGTGGCGGTGCTGGCCACGCCCGTCCCCGGCGGGGTGCTGCTCGAGGTCGCCGCCGGCACCGGCGAGATCGGCTGTCGCCTCGCCGCCGCCGGTGTCATGCCCTACGTCGGGCTCGACCTCTCGCTGCCGATGCTCGAGCGTTTCGGCTCGCGGCTGCGCGGCGCGGCGCGGCGGCCCCGGCGCGCGCTGATCGCGCGGGCCGACGCCGACCGCGCCTGGCCGCTCGCCGCCGGCTGCGCGCGCATCGTCTTCGTCTCGCGGGCGCTGCACCTGCTCGACCTCGGACGGGTGACCAGCGAGCTGGGCGCAGCGGCGCACCCGCAGGGTTGCGTGCTCGCCATCGGCCGCGTGCGTCGCGATCCGGCGAGCGTGCGCGCCCAGCTCCGCCGCCGCATACGGGTCCTGCTGGCGGCGCGCGGGGTGGCGGCGAGGAGCGGTGAGGGGGCGCAGCGGCGGCTGCTGGCGGACCTCGCCGGCGCCGGCGGTCGCTCGCGGGCGGCATGGACCGCCGCCACCTGGACGGTGGAGGAACGGCCGGCGCGCGTGCTCGCCGCCTGGCGCGAGAAGCCCGGGCTCGGCGGCGCCACGCTGCCGGCGGGAGCGCAGGGAGAGGTGCTCTCCGCCCTCGAAGCCTGGGCGCGCAGGCGCTTCGGCGACCTCGAGGCGCCGCGTCCGGCGCGCGAGAGCTATCGACTGCTGGCGGTCGACCTGCCGGCCCGGTCCGGCGTCGCCTGGCGGGGGTGAGCGCTTGAGCGGAAAGGACCTCGGCGGATTGTTGACGGCGCTCGGCGAGCGGCTGGTGGCGGGCTCGCTGTCGGACCCGGAGCTGCAGCGGCAGACCGCAGGAGGGCCGGCGCTGCCCATCCTGCCCGACGCCAACGTGGTCAAGATCGGCGGCCAGAGCATGATCGACCGTGGTCGCGCCGCGGTGTGGCCGATCGTCGACGAGATCGTCGCCAACCTGCCGCGCCACAAGATGATCCTTGGCACCGGCGCCGGCACGCGCGCCCGGCACGCCTACAGTGTGGCCCTCGACGTTGGCCTGCCCACCGGCGTGATGAGCGTGCTGGGTACCTTCGTCAGCATGCAGAACGCCCGCATGCTGCACTACCTGCTGGCCCGTCACGGCATCCCCTTCATCGAGCCGGCGCAGTTCGCACAGCTGCCGCTGTACCTCGCGGAGCGGCGCGCCGCCATCTTCTTCGCCATGCCGCCGTACACCTTCTGGCAGCAGAACCCCGCGGTCGGGCGCATCCCGCCGCACCGCACCGACACCGGGGCCTACCTGGTGAGCGAGGTGTTCGGTGCGCGCTCGATGATCTTCGTCAAGGACGAGGACGGCCTCTACACCGCCGACCCCAAGAAGGACCGACAGGCGCGCTTCATCCCGCGCATCACTGCCGCCGAGCTGGTGGCGATGGACCTCGGCGACCTGGTGGTGGAGCGGGCGGTGCTCGAGCTGCTGCCTCGCGCCCAGCAGCGGCGCTCGATCCGCGTCATCAACGGCCTGGTCCCCGGCAACCTCACGCGGGCGCTCGAGGGCGAGGACGTCGGCACCCTGATCACCGCCGACTGACGGCAGGAGCGCGCGCATGGACCCCTCGCATCCCGACGGCGACGCCCGCCATCACGTCGACTCGCTGCTGGCGCGCGAGAGCCTGGTCGACCGCGACCTGCTCGTCGCCACCGAGGCGCGGCCGCCGCTCGTGCGCATGCTGCCCGACGCGCAGGTGGTCAAGGTGGGTGGTCGCTCGATCTTCGATCGTGGGCGCGTCGCGCTGGTGCCGCTCGCCGACGCCCTGGTCGCCGCCATGGCGCGGCACAAGCTGATCCTCGGCACCGGCGGCGGCGTGCGCAGCCGCCACGTCTTCTCGATTGGCCTCGACCTCGGGCTGCCCACCGGGGTGCTGGCGCAGCTCACCCTCGCCGACGCCCTCGGCAACGCCCACATCCTCGGCGCGCTGCTGGCACCGCATGGCGTGGTGGCGATCCCGCCGGAGATCTTCGGCCACCTGCTGCCGCTCTTCCTCAACAGCGCGCCGGGCGTCATCTTCAGCGCCGATCCCCCCTACTCGCTGTGGGAGCACCCTCCCGACGTCGGCCGCCTGCCACCGCACCGCACCGATGCCGGCAGCTACCTGCTCGCCGAGTGCTTCGGTTGCCGCGCCGTCACCCTGGTCAAGGACGTCGATGGGCTCTATGACGCCGACCCACGCCAGCACTCCGGGGCGTCCCTGATCCGCGACATCGGCGTCGGCGAGCTGCGCCGCCGCTCCCTGGCGACCCTCCCCTTCGACGAGGTGCTGCTCGACCTGCTGGCGCGCGGTCGGCTGGTGCGCCGGTTCCAGGTGGTCAACGGGCTCCACCCGGAGCGCGTCGTCGCGGCGCTCGACGGCGAGCACGTCGGCACCATCGTGCACGCCGACGACTGACCGCCGCCCACCCCCGCGCCGGCGACCCGACGCGCGGGCGGGCGGCGCCCGCGGTCAGTTGGCGGGGCACTGCGGCGACGCCGGCAACGGCGCCCCGCAGTTGTCGGGCGTGCCCGCCGCCACGGTGGTGCCCCAGGTCGCGGTCGCCGGGGCCGGGCAGGTGGTCTGCACACCGATCATCATGCCGCGGTCCTCGTGGCCGAGGAAGTGGCAGTGGATGACGTACTCGCCGGTGTAGTCCTCGAAGCGGCTGCGGGTGGTGATGCTGCCCCACGGGAGGCAGCCGCATACCGACATCTCGTTGGGGACCGTGGTCGTCCACTGGCCGTTCCAGCTCGCCTTCGCCTTGGTGCAGACGCCGGGACAGACCTGCTGCGCCTGCTGGTTGCTGTAGATGGGGCCGGCGTCGACGTCGGTGGGTGTCTTGGAGACCGAGGGCAGGCCGAAGGTGTCCCACCAGATCCACGGCGCCGGCAGCGCCTGGCCATTCATGGCGACGATCTGGAACGGGTTGGTGTGGATGTGGAAGGGGTGCTTGGGGCCGGAGCTGTTGGCCACCGTCCACTGCTCGGCGGTGCCGATGCTCATGGTCTCGTCGACGCAGCTGGGGTCGAACTGCTTGTTGTTGATGAAGAAGGCGTTGGGCTGCGCGCCGGGGGCACCGCTCATGCTGAAGAGCAGCGTACGCTGGTTGCTCACCTCGCTGGTCTGCACGTCGCCGAGGAACGACGGCATCGGCGGCCACTGCGCCTGGGTGGGAAAGGTCATCGGCTTGGCCTTGCCGGCGACGGACACCGTGAGCAGCGGTGGGTTGGCGGTGGTGGTGGCCGCCGCGCCCAGTCGCTTGTTCCCCGCCAGGTGGCGCAGCAGGCCGGCGACCATCGCCTCGGTGCGCCGTTTGAGCCGGGGCTCGAGCTCGCCGATCACCTGGAAGGTGAGCAGGTGGGTGCCGGGCGTGGTCGGCGCCTGCACCAGGAAGTCGGCGCGGTTGCCGGGGGAGAGGCTGAACGTCTGCACGCCCGGCGACAGCAGCGGCTGGCTGCCGTAGTTCTGCGGCGCGAACTGCACGCCGTCCTGGGCGATCTGCTTGAGCGTCGGCGCCGAGGTGCTCTCGAAGCCGATCCGCAGCTGCGCCGAGGCCTGCATCGTCTCGTTGATCAGGCGCCAGCGCTGGATCTCCCCCGGCTGCATGCTGATCACCGGGTTGGCCTGGCCGTTGATGAGCGGGTGCGGTGGTGCGTACGAGGGGTTCTGGCCAAAGAAGTTCAGCCCCTCGTCGAGCTGCTGGATGACCAGCACCTTCTCGGCGACGCCGCCCTGTGGCTTGAAAAAGCCGGCGAGCCAGTCGTCGAACGGTCCCTCGATGATCAGGGCGCCGCCCATGCCGTTGAGCAGCTGCAGCGCCACCGAGCCGTGCTTGTGGGGGTGGTACCAGTGCGTGCCCTCCGCCTGGTCCCAGGGGAAGGGGTTGATGGCGTACTGGTACTGACCGCTGGTGGCGACGCCGCGGGTGTGCGTGTGACCGCCGGCGGCGGCTGTGCTGCCGGTCGGCGCCAGCTCGAGCAGCACGTAGTCCTGCGGCGCTTGCGGCGAGACGTGGGTGCCATGGAAGTGGAGGTTGGTGGTGTCCTCGCCGTGGAAGCACTCCGGCCACACCTGCTGGGGACAGCCGTTGGTGCAGGAGGCGGGGCATTGCTGTCCGGCAGGCGGGCAGCAGGCGGTGTTGCCGCCCGGGCAGGCGGGCACGCACTGGTCGTCGGGGACGCTCGACACCGGCAGCTGGTTGACGAGGAGGATCTTCAGGGCGTCGCCGTCCTTGGTGGTCGGTGTGGTGGCGCGGCGCACCCGCAGCGTCGGCCCCGGGGTCGACCAGGTGAGCTCCTTGCTGCCGGGTGTGGTGGGGTGGAAGTAGGTGCGCAGGGTCATCGCCTGCGTCGTCCAGTCGGTGCCGTCGAAGACCGGGATACAGGGGTGCTCCTGCATCCTCACCACGAAGGTGGTGCTGAGCACGCCGCTCTGGGCGTCGATCTCCGGCGGCTGCTGGAGCGGTTGCAGCTCGGGCGGCGGGCAGGTGGTCTGCGCGAGCGCCGCGCCGGCGGCGAGGCCGAGGACGACGAGAGCGACTCCGAACCCGCACCGCGGAACCTGGCGGGACATGGGGAACCTCCTCTCCATTCCCGGCGCCTCGGGACGGCGCCGGAGATCACGAGCGCCGGCGGAAGGCCGGACGCGCCGAACGAGAGAGCGATGGCCTCGGCAAGGCTCGAAAGTGGCAATCATCTTCCGGAAAGCCGGCCGCGCTGTCAACGCCTCGGTCGCTCCGCAGCCGCGGGGAATCTAGCGCCCGCGTCCGTCCCCTGCTGGGAACGGACCCCAATGGGGAAGGAGACACCTATGGCAACGAGGGTGAGAGGCCGGCGTCGAGCATCGGCGGTGAGGCGTCCCACAGCCGTCCGGCGTGCCGCCAAGGCAGCGGCGGCGGCGAAGACGAAGACGAAGAGGAAGGGGAAGGCGAAGAAGGCGCCTCCGGCGCCGGTCGACGCGGTTCCCGCGCGGAAGGCTGCGGCGAAGAAGGCCGCCGCGAGGAAGACTCCGGCCAAGAAGACTCCGGCCAAGAAGGCGGCGAAGGCGGCCAAGAAGAAACCAGCGAAGGTGCCGGCCGGAGCCGTAGTGTTGACCTGGCAAGACGATCCCGCGTCGCTGCCCGCGGCGTCGCCGATCCAGCGGCCGGTGCCCGACCTCGCCGATCCGCGGCTGGCGATCCGCATCGCCGGCGCCAAGCCGGAGCCGAGGATCTACCCGCGCGGGACGAAGGAGTTCCGCTACTGGGCCGCGGCCGAGGCGCTGCGCCGCGGTGCCGACTTCTGGGCCGACATCGTTCCTGCCGGTCTCGACTGGGAGGTGGGGGCTCAGCTGCCGGTGCAGCTCGACGCCGGCGTCGACCTCAACGCCTTCTACACGCGCGGCGGCGCCGGCGATCCGCCAGGGCTGAGCTTCTTCCACGAGTCGGTCCAGGGCATCACCTATTACTCGGCGGAGAGCCCCGAGGTGTCGTGCCACGAGCTCGGCCATGCCGTGCTCGACGCCCTGCGACCGCAGCTCTTCGACGTCGCCTTCGCCGAGGTGGCCGCCTTCCACGAGTCGTTCGGCGACATGAGCGCCATCCTCTCCGTGCTGCAGCTGCAGTCGGCGCGGACCGACGCCATCGCCTCGACCGGGGGCAGGATCTACCGCAACTCGCGGATCTCCCGGCTCGCCGAGCAGCTGGGGTTCGCCATCCGCCAGAACTTCCCCGACGCCGTCGACGCAGACTCGCTGCGCAACGCCGTCAATACCTTCTTTTACCGCGACCCGCAGGAGCTGCCGCCGCGGGCCCCGGCGAACCTGCTGTCGTCGGAGCCGCACTCGTTCTCGCGCGTGTTCACGGGCGCGTTCCTGGAGGTCCTCGCCGGTGTCTTCCTGGCGCAGGGCGCACCGGGAGGCGAGCAGCAGCTGCTCGAGGCCACCCGCGTCGCCGGCCAGCTGCTGGTGGGTGCCGTGGTGGAGGCCCCGGTGGTGCCGGCGTACTACAGCCAGGTGGCGGCGCACTTCCTGAGCGTCGACGCCGCCAGGTTCGCCAAGCGCTACCGTGATGCCATCAAGGGTGCCTTCGTCCGTCGCGGCATCCTCTCCCTCGAGGCCGTCTCCTCCGGGGTCACCGACGAGACGATCGAGTCGGCGACGAGGTCGTTCGCCGCCGCGCCGGTCGGGCGCGAGCGCGGTGCCGAGGTGATGGCGGTCCCCGGCCATCGGTTCGGGCTCGGGACCCTCTACGTCGAGGCGCCGGGGGGGGCACCGCGCTTCTCGGTCGCCGCTGCCGCTCCCAGCGTAGGGGAGGTCGAGGCGCCCAGTCGTGAGGCGGCGGTGCAAGCGTTCCTCGAGGATCTCTTCCGGCGCGGCCGCGTAGAGATGGGGGAGCACGGCGACCCCGAGACGCGGGTGGCGCAGCCACACCTGCGCAAGACGCACGAGCTGGTGGTCAGCGACAACGGCGTCAAGCTGCGGCGGCGGCACTTCGACTGCGGTTTTGACGCCTGCTAGGCTCTTCCGTGCGTGCCGTGGGGGCGGGGCGAACGCTCCGCCCCCACTTCCTCGGCGCGCGAGGAAGGTGGGCAGATGGCCGAGAAACACGAGTCGGCGAAGCGGCGTGCCGGCCGGTCGCCGGTGAAGAAGACGGTCGCCAAGCCCAAGCCCAAGCCCAAGCCCAAGCCCAAGGCCAAGCCCAAGCCCAAAGCGAAGAGCCAGGCTGCCGGGGACCCCGGTGCCGCCGAGCGGAAGTTCGAGCGCGACCTGCTCATCCGCGGCGAGGCGGCGCGACGCGACGAGAGCGGCACCCTGCCGCTGGCGGCGACGCACGAGATCGTGGAGAGCGACCAAGGCGGCGTCGCGGAGGCGAAGATCGTGCGCCGTCGCTTCAAGGCCTGGTAGCGGGCCCCGGCGCCGGCGCCGGGTCGAGCGGCTGATCGGATCGGCGGGCGGTCTTGCTGAGGGCCCGTGCACGAGGCGACGGCGCTCTGCTCGTCGAGCGGTCGCCGTGGTCCCGAGGGTCAAGTGCCGCCAACCTGTGGGGCGGGCACGCGGCGAGCGCAGCCGCTCCCGCGGGTGCCGGAGCCCGCTGGCTCGGGGCACCGAAGATCAGCAGAGCACGCGGCGCCGTATCATCGCCGCCGCATGCAGCTCGCCGTCGCGCCGTGGCAGGTGTGGGTCGACACCGGGGGGACCTTCACCGACTGCCTGGCGCGCGACCCGCAGGGCAGGCTGCGCCGCGCCAAGGTCCTCTCGAGCTCGCGCCTGCGCGCCACGGTGACGGCACGGCGCGGAGAGCGCCGGCTGGCGCTGGCGGGGCTCGACGACCTGCCGGCGGGCCGCCTGCCGGGGTGGGTGGTGGTGCCGCTCCTCGGCGACCATCGTGTGGCGGCGATCGCGTGGGACGGTGCGGAGCTCGAGCTGTCAGCGGCGGCGCCCTCCACGTTGGTGCCGGGCGCCGTCTGCGAGCTGGCGAGCCCCGAGCAGGCACCGGTGCTCGCCTGCCGGTTGGTGACCGGCACGCCGGCCGCCGTTGCGCTGCCGCCCCTGCAGCTGCGGCTCGCCACCACGCTCGGCACCAACGCGCTGCTCGAGCGGCGGGGCGCACCGACGGCGTTGTTCCTCACCCGCGGCTTCGGCGACCTGCTCGAGATCGGCAGCCAGCAGCGCCCCGAGCTGTTCGCGCTGGCGGTGGTCAAGCCGCTGCCCCTGCACGCCGCCACGATCGAGGTGGGGGAGCGCGTCGCCGCCGGCGGAGAGGTCCTGCGCGAGCTCGAGACGGAGCCGCTGTCCGGCGACGCCGAGCGCCTGCTGGCCGCCGGCGTCACCTCGGCGGCGGTGGCCCTCCTGCACAGCTTCCGCTTCCCGGAGCACGAGCAGCGAGTCGCGGCGCTGCTGCGCCGGTGCGGCTTCACCCACGTCTCCGCCTCGGCGGAGCTGGCCTCCGCGCAGGGATACCTAGCGCGTGCTGGCACGGCGCTCGTCAACGCCTACCTGGCGCCCATCCTCGAGGGATACCTGGGGCGGATCGCCGCGGCCCTGGCGGCCGATGGATGCGAGACGCCGGTTGGGCCGGAGCGCGCCAGTGACGGCCGGCACGAGACGATCGACAGCGACGACTTCGGCGGTGCGCGCGGCAGCAGCGGGGGGCGGCCCGCGGTGTCGCCGACGCAGCGCGGCGACGAACCGCGGGTGCTGGTGATGACCAGCGCCGGTGGTCTCGTGGCGGCCGAGCGCTTCCGGCCCCACGAGGGGCTGCTCTCCGGGCCGGCGGCGGGAGTGGTGGGCGCCGCCGAGGCGGCGCGCCGCAGCGGCCTGGCGCGCGTCGTCACCTTCGACATGGGCGGTACCAGCACGGACGTGGCGCGCTGGGACGGCGCACTGCCCTGGGTCTTCGAGCACCAGGTGGGCGAGGCTCGCCTGCTGGCGCCGGCGGTGGCCGTGGAGACCGTCGCGGCAGGTGGCGGCTCGATCTGCTCCTTCGACGGCCACCGCCTGCGCGTCGGGCCGGAGAGCGGGGGTGCCCACCCGGGACCGGCCTGCTACGGCGCCGGCGGCCCACTCAGCCTCACCGACGTCAACCTGCTCCTCGGCCGCCTCGACCCGACGCGCTTCGGGATCCCGCTCGACCCCGCCGCCGCCGCGCGCGCCTGCGCGTCGCTCGAGGCCACCCTCGCCGCCGCCGGCGAGGCCACGGCTCGCGAGCGTCTGCTCGCCGGCCTGCTGCGCATCGCCAACGAGCGCATGGCGGAGGCGATCCGTCAGATCTCGGTGCGGCAGGGGTACGACCCCGCCGGCTACGCGCTGCTCGCCTTCGGTGGCGCCGGCGGGCAGCACGCCTGCGCCGTCGCCGAGCTGCTCGGGATCCGCGCCGTGGCGGTGCCTCCCGACGCCGGGCTGCTGTCGGCGCTCGGGCTCGGCGTGGCGAGGCTCGAGCGGGTGGCGTCGCGGCAGGTGCTGCGGCCGCTCGCCGAGGTGGAGGGCGAAGTCGCGGGCTGGCTCGCCGGGCTGGCCGCGGCGGCGGTGGCGGAGGTGAGGGCCCAGGGGGCGATGGGGGCGGAGGTGGCAGTGGAAAGACGTCTCGCCGAGCTGCGCTTCGCGGGCCAGGAGAGCACCGTCGAGGTGCCGTGGGACGAGGGCACGCCCCTGGCGACCGGCTTCGCGGCGCGCTATCGCGACCTCTTCGGCTACCTGCCGGCCTCGCGCCCTATCGAGGTGGTGGCCCTGCGGGCCGCAGCGGCGGCCCTGCCGGCACTCGCTCCGCTGCACGCGGCGCCGGCGCCGCGTGCGGCGCCGCCGCCCGTCGCGCGAAGGCGGGTGTGGCTCGGCGGGCGCTGGCGGCGCGTTCCCGTCCATGCTCGTGAAGCTCTGGCGCCCGGCACGGGCCTCGCCGGGCCCGCCCTGGTAGTCGAGCGCCACAGCGCCACCCTCGTCGAGCCGGGCTGGGAGCTCGCGGTCGACGGCGCCGCCGCGCTGCTGCTGCGCGCGGTGGTGGCCGAACGCCACGGCGGCCGCGCTGAGGGTCGTAGGCCCCGACGGCACGAGCGACTGGCGGTGGGCGGTCCCTCCGGCAGGTCCGGGATGGAGGGATCGTGAAGGCGGTGGAGCTGGAGCTGTTCACCCACCGCTTCGCGGCGCTCGCGCGCGAGATGGGGGAGATGCTGCGGGCGCACCGCCATCTCCACCAACGTCAAGCGAGCGGCTCGACTTCTCCTGCGCCCTGCTCGACCCCGCCGGCACCCTGGTCGTCAACGCGCCGCACATCCCCGTCCACCTCGGCGCCCTCGGCCTCTGCGTGCGGGCGGCTGCGCGAGGCGCTGACGATCGGCCCGGGCGACGTGGTCGTGACCAACCACCCCGGCTTCGGCGGCTCCCACCTTCCCGACGTCACGGTGGTCACGCCCGTCTACGCCGAAGGCGCACGCCGTCCGGCGCAGGGCACGCGCGCAGCGCTCCGCTCGGCTGCGGCTACGCCGCCAGCCGCGCCCACCACGCCGAGCTGGGCGGCACCCGCCCCGGCTCGATGCCGCCGGCGCCCGCACGCTCGCCGAGGAGGGGGTGGTGATCGCCCCGCGCCGGCTGGTGCCGCGCGGGCGGGCGCGCTGGGGGGCGATGCGCCGCACTGCTCGCGGCGGCCGCCCTGGCCGAGCCGGGCGGTCGAGCCGAGAACCTCGCCGACCTCGAACGCCGCGCGTCGCCGCCAACCACCGCGGCGCCGCGGCCTTGCGCGCCCTGGCCGCCGCCCACGGCCGGGAGCCCGTCGCGCGCGGCGATGGACGCCCTCGCCGGCGCGCGCCGCGGCACTGCTGCGCGCCGCCCTCGCTGCGGCTCCCCGACGGCCGCTACGCGAGGCCGAGCGAGCGGCTCGACGACGGGACGCCCGCTGGCGGTCGCGATCGAGGTGCGCGGCGACCGGCCCGCGCGTCGACTTCACCGGCTCGGCGCCGGTCCACCCCGGCAACCTCAACGCCACTCCGGCGGTGGTGCGCAGCGCCGTCCTCTACGTCCTCCGCCTGCTGGTGGCCGAGCCGCTGCCGCTCAACGAGGGGCTGCTCGCGCCGGTCGACGCTGGCGCATCCCGCGCGGGGCTGCTCAACCCGCGCTTCCCCGCGCGACCCGCGCGCGGGCGCCGGCGGTGGTCGGCGGCAACGTCGAGACCAGCCAGCGGCTCGTCGACACCCTGCTCAAGCGCGCCCTCGGCGTCGCCGCCTGCAGCCAGGGGACGATGAACAACGTCCTGTTCGGCAACGACCGCTTCGGCTACTACGAGACGGTGTGCGGCGGGACCGGCGCCGGACCGGGCTTCGCCGGCGCCAGCGCCGTGCACAGCCACATGACCAACACCCGAGCACCGACCCCGAGGTGCTCGAGCACCGCTATCCCGGTGCGGCTCGAGCGCTTCGCCGTCCGCCGCGGCTCGGGCGGCGCCGGGCGCTGGCGGGGCGGCGACGGCGCGGTCCGCGAGCTGACCTTCCTCGCGCCGATGTCGCTGTCGATCGTCAGCCAGCACCGCGTCGAGGCGCCCTACGGCGATGGCCGGCGGCGAGGCCGGAGCGCGCGGCCGGCAGCGGCTGGTGCGCGCCGACGGTGCCGGTCGAGGAGCTGCGAGCGGTCGACGGCTGCGAGGTCGAAGCCGGCGACCGGCTGCTGCTCGAGACGCCGGGCGGCGGTGGGTGGGGCTCGCCCTAGCGCTGTCTACTGCCGCACCGCCTGCCAGCTTCCGGGTTTCTTCAGCAGCGACGAACGGAAGGTGCCCGCCAGCCCGTCCTCCTGCGCCGCGCCCTCGAGGTCGAGCTCGCCGAGCGGGCGGTCGAAGGGAAGGTGGAGCTTGACCTCCGGCCCCGCCCGCCGTGTGCTGCCGGTGACCGCTGCAGACGGAACGCGCAGGGTCATCGTCTTGCCTTCGATCGCTGCCTGGGCAACGCCCGAGAGGGTGGAGCCTCGCTGGTGCAGGTCCAGCTGCAGCTCGATGACGTAGTCGTCCTCGGGGTAGAAGAGGTTCTCCAGCCGTACCGTCCACTTGCCGGTGAGCGTGGGCGGTGGCCCTGCGGGCGGCGGGCTCGGCTCGGCAGGGGCCATCGTGGGCTCCGTCGACTCGGGCATCGCCGGCGTGGGAGGCGCCGGCACACTGGCGAAGGCATCGCTGGGCGCCTCGCTCGGCGTCGTCGTCGGGGGAGCTTCCTCGGGCAGGGTGACAGGTGCAGCGGGCGGGGCGATCGGTGCAGCCGGTGCGGCCGCTGCCTGCGGTGTGGGAACGGCGCTCGCCGTCGTGGTCGTGGCGACCTGGCCGCCGCGCGAGGCAGCCGCCGGGCGCAGCAGCAGCCAAACCCCAACCGCTGCCGCCGCGGCGATGGCGAGGAGCGCGGCGCCGCCGAGGACGACCCAGGGCCAGGCCCGCCGGCGCGGGCGACCGGGCGCGCTGCTGAGCGAGGCCAGCGGTGCCGCGGCGGCAAGCGTCTGCTGGCCGGCCGCGATGGGTGGCTGCCGCGAAGCAGGAGGTCGGCTGGCCACCGCGCCGCGAGAGAACGGCGGCAAGCCGGCGTCGTCACCATGAGCGGGCGGTAGGTCGCCGAGGGCGCTCGCAGGCAGCTCGGTCACGGTGGCTCCGACCTCCTCGTAGCGCACGACGATGGGAGCCGACAGCGCCTTCTGGGCCACCCGCACCTGCTGGCCGTCGGTGAGCTGCATGCGGCCGTGCACCCGCTCGCCATCGAGGAAGGTGCCGTTGGCCGAGCCCAGGTCCTCGAGGTAGACACCGTGCTCGTCGGCGTAGAGGCGGGCGTGCATCCGCGACACCGAGCTGTCGGCAATCGGCACCTGGCACCCCTCACTGCGGCCGATCACCAGCTCGCTGCCCGGCTGCAGCTCGTGGACGGCCAGCAGCTGACCGCCCTGCATGACCACGGCACGGGGGAACGGGGAGCCGCTCATCGCTAGCGCAGGAGCTTACGGCGGTTGCGCAAGTAGTCGGCGAGCACGAACTCGCCGAGGTCGTAGGGGGAGGCGAAGAAGGCGCGGCCGCGGTTGACGCGGGTGAGCTTCTCGACGAACTCGGTGAGCATGGGGTCGGTGGCGAGCATGAAGGTGCTGATCACCACCCGCTGCCGGCGGCAGAGGTCGGCCTCCTCGAGGGTGAGGTTGACGATCTTGAGGTCGAGGCCGAACGGGTTCTTGTAGACGCGGTCCCCCTCGGTGATCGCCGAGGGCTTGCCGTCGGTGATCAGCAGCACCTGCTTGTTGGGGTGCTTCTGCCGCGCCAGCAGACCGCGCGACACCTGCAGCGCCTCGCGGGTGTTGGTGTGGAAGGGGCCGGCCTGGATGTGCGCCAGCTCGGCGAGCGGCACGCGCTTGGCACGGTCGCCGAAGAGCACCACCTCGATGTGGTCCTTGGGGTAGCGGTTCTGGATGAGCTCGGTGAGCGCCAGCGCCAGCTTGCGCGCCGGGGTGATGCGGTCCTCGCCGTAGAGCACCATCGAGTGGCTGACGTCGATGGCGAGCACGCTGGCGCAGGAGGTGAGGTGCTCGGTCTCGTGCACCTCGAGGTCCTCCTCGGCGAGCGCCAGCTCCCCCTTGGTGCGCTTGAGCGCGTTGTGCAGGGAGCGCAGCGGGTCGAGCAGTTGGAGGTCGTCGCCGAACTCGTAAGGGCGGGTCTCGGGGAGGCGCTCGATCCCCTCGCCGCTGGCCGCGATGGGGTGGTAGCCCGGCCCACCCTTCTTCATGCTGGTGAACACCTCCTCGAAGGCGCTGCGCCGCAGCCGTCGTTCGCCGGCCCCGGTCAAGCGCAGCTCGCCGTCACCGCTGCGCCCGAGCAGCTGGCGCTCCTGCAGCTGCGCGACGAAGGCATCGAGGTCGAGCCCGGGCTCGAGCACGCCTTGCCGCTGCAGCTGCTTCATCCACTCCAGCGCCTCCTCGACGTCGCCGCCGGTGGCGAGCAGCAGCTGCTGGAAGAAGCGCATGAGGTTCATGCCCTGCAGCAGCTGCTGCAGCAGCTCGGGGTCGAGGTAGGAGTACTGGTGGCGCACTAGAGCTCCTCGCGCTCGCGCCGCCGCGTGCGGTGCGGCTTGAGGAGCTGGAACTTGACCATCTCGCGAAAGGTGATGCGACTGTCGAGGTCTTCGCGCGCGAGCTTGAGGTGCTGGTGCAGCCCCTCGAGCGCCAGCTCGGCGAGCAGCGCGCGCTCGGCCGGCTCGCGCGCCGCGGTGGCGGCAAGCGCCAGCAGGTCGGGGACCTGGCGCAGCGCCGCCAGGTGCTCGCCCTCCGCCGACTCGTCGGAGAGGCTCACCGCGTTACCGTCGGCGAACCAGCGC
Source organism: Thermoanaerobaculia bacterium (assembly GCA_963837455.1). Lineage (GTDB taxonomy): Bacteria > Acidobacteriota > Thermoanaerobaculia > Multivoradales > JAIOJS01 > DASYQD01. The sequence goes on from CAWINM010000009.1 coordinate 51,920, forward strand.
AACATCGCCGCGTAGGGTCCCGTGTCGTCCTCGCCACCGCTGCCGGCGGCCTTGTCGATCGCCGGCAGTCGCGCCGCACACACTCGCTTGGCGGCCTCGCCGATCAGCCGCCGCGCCACCACCTCGGGCCCCTCCTGCTCCCCCTCGTAGACCATCTCCACCTTGCCGGTGAGGGCGGGCAGCACCATGTGCAGGTCGGCGAGCCGCGGGTGGACGGGAGCGTCGCCGGTGGCCCACGCCCGGCGCTCCATGTTGGAGATCAGGAGCTCGAGGGCCGAGATCGACACCCGTGCCGACACCCCCGAGGACTGGTCCACGAGCTCGCTGTCGCGGGCCACCAATGCCACCTGCTCGATCAGCTCGCGCGCCAGCTCGGGCACCACCAGCGCCGCCGTGCCGCGCTCCCACCAGGCCTCCTGCTCGGTGATGCGGCGGGCGGTGGCGAGGTCAGGCGGATAGTGGGTGAGGATCTGCGAGCTGATGCGGTCCTTGAGCGGCGTGATGATGGTGCCGCGATTGGTGTAGTCCTCGGGGTTGGCGGAGAACACCAACAGCAGGTCGAGGGGGATGCGGATGGGGAAGCCGCGGATCTGCAGGTCGCGCTCCTCGAGGATGTTGAGCAGGCCCACCTGGATGCGCGGCGCCAGGTCGGGGAGCTCGTTGATGGCGAAGATGCCGCGATTGGTGCGCGGCACGATGCCGAAGTGTATGACCTCGGCGTCGGCGTAGGTGAGGCGCCGGGTGGCCGCCTTGATCGGGTCGAGGTCGCCGAGCAGGTCGGCGATCGACACGTCGGGAGTGGCGAGCTTCTCGTTGTAGCGCGCCTCCCGGTGCAGCCACTCGATGGGAGTGCCGTCGCCGAGCTCGGCGATGCGCTGCTGGCTCTGCGGGATGATCGGCAGCAGCGGGTCCTCGTTGAGCGGGCTGCCGGCGAGCACCGGAACCCACTCGTCGAGCAGCGGCACCAACGAGCGCAGCAACCGGCTCTTCGCCTGCCCGCGCAGGCCGAGGAGGATGAAGTCGTGGCGCGCCAGCAGCGCGTTGACGATCCCCGGCACCACCGTGCGCTCGTAGCCCAGGACGCCGGGGAAGAGCGGCTCGCCGGCGGCCAGGCTGCGGCGCAGGTTGTCGCGCAGCTCGTCCTTGACCGGCCGCGGCCGGTAGCCGGTGGCGACCAGCTCGCCGAGGGTGCGCGGGCGGCCGGCGGCGGCGCTCAACTCGCCGCGCCTTCCGCGGCGGAGGCCGCGGCAGCCTGCTCGAACGCGGGCCTGCCGTGCTCGGCCGCGTGCTCGAGCCAGCGCTCGGCGTCGATGGCGGCGCGGCACCCCGTGCCGGCGGCGGTCACCGCCTGGCGATAGAGCGGGTCCATGACGTCGCCGGCGGCGAACACCCCTTCGACGCTGGTGTGGCTGGTGGGCTCCTTGACGAGGACGTAGCCGAGCGCGTTCATGGCCAGCTGCCCTTGGAAGACCTGGGTGTTGGGCTGGTGGCCGATGGCGACGAAGACGCCCTCGGTGGTAAGGACGCTCGGCTCGCCGCTGCGGCTGTCGCTGAGCCGCACGCCGGTGACGCCGCCCTCGCGGCTGCCCAGCACCTCGTCGACGACGCTGTTCCAGCGGAAGGCGATCTTGTCGTTGGCGAAGGCCCGGTCCTGCATGATCTTCGAGGCGCGCAGCTCGGCACGGCGGTGGACGATGGTGACGCGGGTGGCGAACTTGGTGAGGAAGATCGCCTCCTCGACGGCGGTGTCGCCGCCGCCCACCACCACCACCTCCTTGCCGCGGAAGAAGAAGCCATCGCAGGTGGCGCACGCGGAGAGGCCGTAGCCGAGCAGGTGGGCCTCGCTGGCGAGACCGAGGCGCTTCGCCTCGGCGCCGGTGGCGACGATGAGGGCGTCGCAGCTGTAGCTGGCGGCGTCGCTCTCGATGCTGAACGGGCGCCGTCCGAGGTCGACGCGCACCGCTGTCTCGAAGCGGCTCTTGGCGCCGAAGCGTCGGGCCTGCTCGCGCATCAGGTCCACCAGCTCGGGTCCCATGATCCCGTTGGGGAACCCGGGGTAGTTCTCGACGTCGGTGGTGATGGTGAGCTGCCCTCCCGGCTGCGACCCTTCGAGCACCAGCGGTGCGAGGTTGGCGCGCCCGGCGTAGAGTGCCGCCGTCAGCCCCGCCGGGCCGCTGCCGAGGATGACCAGACGGTGGTGTCGATCGCCCTGCGCCTCGTCCATGCCTGTGCGCTCCGCTGCCAGAGAGTCTTTGGGGGTCGCGGGCCTGCCGGCCGTCGCCTGTGGAGTGGGCGCACGCGCCCATCGGCAGTATACGCCGCGGCCTGCTTTCCGACGGCGCCGCGCAGGCGCTCTAGAATGGGGTCCCCGCGGTGAGCCGCAACGGCTCACCGCGGAGCGCAAAGGAGAATCGGATGCTGATCAGCGAGAAGCTGGAGAGCGCGATCAACCGCCAGGTCGGGCGCGAGATGGGAGCGTCGCTCCAGTACCTCGCCATCGCCGCCCATTTCGACCGCGTGAGCCTCAAGCAGCTGGCGCGCTTCTTCTACCGTCAGGCCGACGAGGAGCGCACCCACGCGCTCAAGTTCCTCCACTTCGTCATCGCGGCGGGCGGCACCGTGACGCTGCCGGCGATCGCCGCGCCCAAGGGGGACTTCGGCTCCGCCAGGGAGTGCGCCCAGCTGTCGCTCGACTGGGAGCGCGAGGTGACGCAGCAGATCTACGAGCTCGTCGACTGCGCGCAGGCGGACAAGAACTACATCGCCCTGCGCTTCCTCGACTGGTTCGTCACCGAGCAGCTCGAGGAGGTGAGCCTGATGGACGGCCTGCTGTCGATCATCGAGCGCGCCGGCGAGGCCAACTTGCTGCAGGTCGAGGACTACCTGTCGCGCGAGAGCCTGGTGCCGGCGACCGCCGGCGAGCCGCAGTAGGGTCGGCGCGGCCGGCGGGGAAGGCGTCGTGCGTACCGTCGCCGAGGCCGCCGACGAAGAGGATGGCGCCGGCGAGCGCCGAAGCCTGGGGGAGCGTCACGAGCCCTGGCGCGGCGCTGGAACGAGGAGAGCTTCGGCACTGCTCCTTCGTAGCGAGAGGCTCGGCCTGGCCGCCCTCGCCGTGGGCGTGATCCGCCGGACCTGCGGAGGGTAGGCGAGCGACGGCACGCGGTGTGCGCGGCGCGATCGGCGGTCAGCCGCCGGTCGCCCGTGCCACGACGGCGGTGACATTGTCCTCGCCGCCGGCGCGGTTGGCGGCTGCGACCAGCTCGTCGCAGAGCTCGCGAGCGGCGGTGCGCTCGCCAAGCAGTCGGGCCAGCTCGTCGTCGCGCAGGTGACGGGTGAGGCCGTCGCTGCACAGCAGCAGGCGGTCGCCCGTCTGCAGCCGCTCGTGCCGCTCCTCGACCTGCACCGCGTCACCGGAGGGGCCGAGGGCGTTCCACAGGATCGACTCCCAGGAGGGCACGCTCTGCTGCTTGCCCACCAGCCCTTCCTCGCGCAGGCGCTCCGCCATGGTGTGGTCGCGGGTCAGGCGCTCGAGACGGCCGCCGCGCCAGAGGTAGGCGCGGCTGTCGCCCACGTGGGCGACCCACAGGTCGGGCCAGGAAACGAGCGCCGCGGTGAGGGTGGTGCCGAAGGTGGCCAGCTCCGGCCGCCGCCGCGCCAGCTCGTCGAGCTCCTCGCCGGCACGCTCGAAGGCGCGCCGCAAGGCCAGCCGGAGGGTGCGGTCCGCCGGCAGGGCGCGCGCGCCCAGCTCGTCGAGCACCGCGTCGACGGCGGCGCGGCTCGCCACCTCGCCGCCGTGGGCACCTCCCAGCCCGTCGGCGACCACCAGCAGCGTGGCGTTGGCGCCGCGCAGCGGCGTGACCGCGAACGAGTCCTCGTTCTTGGCTCGCTGGTGGCCGCGGTCGGACGCCCCCCAGGCGTCCAGCGCCGTGGACGGCAGCTCGGGCCACTCGGGTGCCTGGGGAGCGCGCTGGGGGTGGCCGCTGGGGCGCTCGCTCATCACTACCCTCTGCCCGCCGCGGTCGTTCTCACGGGCGAACGCCCGCCGCCGGCGCTGGAGTCAGCCGCTGCGCCGTCGTCTGGCCGGCGAGCAGGAAGTGGTGGGTGTCGACGCGATCATACCCTCGGGAGCGCTGGCGCATGGCGCCTGGCGTGGCCAGGATCGGCGTGAGACGGGGTCCGTGGGTGCGGATGGACATGGTGCCGGTCTCCTCGCACCGACTAGCAGCAAAGCCGCTGCCAGCGAGATGTGAAGCGGTTCGCAGCGACACCGCACCTGCGCCGCGGCGCGGACCCGCCGTGGTTGGGCTGGGGTCGAGCGCGTTAGCCGCGGAGCATGACCTCGGCGACGGCGAGCGCGTTCGAGGCGCCGCCGCGCGTGAGGTTGTCCATCACGCTCCACAGCCAGTAGGAGCCGGGGCGACCGGGCTCGGGCCGCAGGTGGCCGAGCAGCACGTCATCGCTGGCGGCGGCATCCACCGGGCCCAGGGGCTCCTCGTCCGCCCAGCGCACCCAGCGACGATCGGCGTACGCCTCGCGCAGTGCCGCCGGCCCGGGATCGGGCTCGACGGCGAGGTGCACGCTGGCGGCGAAGCCGTGGAAGACCCCCGCCTGCACCAGCTGGGCGCTCACCGCGACGCCGCCTCCGAGCACCGCTTCGACCTCCTCGCGCAGAGTGTCGCCGGTGCCCTCGGTGGCGAGCAGGTTGAAGGCGAGCTGACGCGGCCAGTAGGGCGAGCTCACCACGGGCTGGAAGGTGAGCAGGCTGCGGGTCTGCTCGAACAGCTGGTCGAGCGCCGCCGGCGCGAACACCGACACCGGCTGCAACAACGTCGCCTCGGCTCGTTGCAGGCCGTGCGCGCGTAGCGGGTGGAGGAGGTGGGCGAGCAGGATCGCCGCCGGATGGGGGCTCAGCACCACCTGCGGCGCCAGCTCCTCGGGCAGGTTGATCCCTGCCACCAAGGGCGTCCCGTCTGTCACCGTGGCGTCGGCGGAGAGCAGCACCGCTGGTGTCTCCGCCGGGGCGAGGCGCAGCACCTCGCGGCTCGCCGCCACCGGGCCGCAGAGGAAGAGCAGGTCGACTCCCTCCAGAACCTCCGCGGACGTCGCCTGTACGATGTCGGCGGCGCCGCCGCTCTCGGTCAGCGTCCCCACCTCCTCCGGGTCGGTCGTGAGCAGCCGCTGCTCGCGCACCAGGTCGGGGCGGCGGTCGAGCTGCTGCCGCAGCTCCTTGGCGACCAGCCCGCCGGGGTGGACGACGGCGACCACCCTCAAGGCTGCTCCTCGGGCGAGGCTGGTGGTGGCGCCGGCGAGAGGGCGTGCGGTGCCTCGGCTCCGCTCGCGCGGGGCCCGCGGAGACGGTGGAAGGCCCACTCGAGCGGTCCCGAGAGGGTGTAGGTGAGGGCCAGCACCACCAGCACCACGTGGGGGTTCCAGACGATGAGCACGAGGATGGTCGCCAGGACGAGCGCCGCCCGGTAGCTGCGCCGCCGCCGCAGGTCGACCTCCTTGAAGCTGCGGTAGCGGATGGTCGAGACCATCAGGAAGCCGAGCAGCGCCATGGCGACGAGCAGGCCGCCGGTCATCCACGTACGCCAGTCCCGCTCGGGATCGAAGAACAGCACCGAGGCGACGGTTCCGGCCGCCGCCGGGATCGGCAGCCCGGCGAAGAAGCGCTTGTCGGCCACCTTGGTCTGCACGTTGAAGCGGGCGAGGCGGGTGGCGCCGCAGACGACGTAGAACAGCGGTACCAGCCAGCCGACGCGGGGCAGCTCGTGGAGCCCCCAGAAGAAGGCCAGCAGCGCCGGCGCCATGCCGAAGGTGATGACGTCGGCGAGGGAGTCGAACTCCTTGCCGAAGTCGCTCTCGGTGCCGGTGAGACGGGCGATGCGGCCGTCGAGCCCGTCGACGATGGCGGCGGCGGCGACGGCGAGGGCCGCCAGCCCGAAATCGGCGCGCAGACCGAGGATGATCGCCCAGAAGCCGAGGAAGATGTTGCCCATGGTGAAGGCGCTGGGCAACAGGTAGATGCCACGCTGTAGCCTCCGGCGGCGGGCCACCGCGCGCGGCGCGTCAGCGTGCACGAGCGACGGGCGTCTCGCCATTGCGCAGCCGGTCTCCCTGCCTGGCGAGGACTTCCCACGATTCGGGAACCATGAGGTCGACGCGCGAGCCGAACTTGATCAGCCCGAGGGGCTGCCCGCGATGGACCGGCTGCCCGGGAGAGAGGTAGCAGACGACGCGGCGCGCGATGAGACCGGCGATCTGCCTCACGCCGACGCGCTCCCCGCTCTCGCGCTCGATCACCGTGAGGTGCGCCTCGTTGACCTTGTCGACGTCCGGCTTGAAAGCAGCGAGCTTCTTGCCGCGGGTAAGGCTGGAGGCGACGACGACGCCATCGGTGGGCGCCTTCTGCACGTGGACGTCGAAGGCGGAGAGGAAGGTGACGACGCGATGGAAGCGCCCGGCCCCGACGGCAGGATCCTCGACGAGGTCGACGAGGGTGACGACGCCGTCGGCCGCGGCGACCGCGGTGTCGGCGTCGCCGTGGAAGCTGCGCTCGGGATCGCGGAAGAACAGCAGCAGCGCGCCGCCGGCGGCGAGCGCGCCGGCAGCGGCCTTGCGGCGACCGCTGGCGGCGAGCGCCAGGGCGAGCAGCGGGAACGGGGCGACGAAAGGCCAGGCCTCGTGCGCGAACCGGAGGGGCCTAGCCATCGGCTAGCCTCGACCTCGTGGAGCGGGCGCGCGGTCCACCGTGCGGCCGCGCAAGCAACTGGCCACGGGCTGGCCGCCATTCCATGCGATAGGGGCCGGCTGGCCGGGCGGACGCGCGATCGGCTTCATGCGCGCATCATAGCGGCCCGCGGGGCTGAGGGGTGGCGTCGCGGCTGCGCGCCTGCCCGGCGCGCTCAGGCGCCGACGTGCGCTTCTTCGTGGGAGCGCAGCAGCTGCTCCATCTCGTCCTTGAGCCGCAGCTTCTCGCGCTTGATCCGCTTGGTCGCGATCTCGTCCTCCTGCGAGTGGAGGCTCTTCTGGTTCAAGGCTTCGAGCTGGTGCTCGAGCGCCTGGTGCTCGTCGTGGAGCCGGCGAAAGTTCTCGTCGCTGTGCAGCAGCTCGTCGCGGAGAGCATCGCGGTTGGGCATGCGTGGGGACCTCCTGGTCGGTTCCAATGGCGCCGGGAACCGGAAGCTGGAAAACGGGTGTGAGGCGTGGGATCGGCTGGAGTCGCCTGGCGCCGCACGACTCACCGGGGGAGAGCGCTACAGCTCGGCGCGCCGCGCCGAACCTGCATTGCGGGGCGCTTTGGGCGGCGAGAGGGGGCCGTGGAGGGTCGACGGCTCATGTCAGGTGACGGAGAGGTTACACCCCGGCCCGGAGTGGCCGCAACACGCCGGGTGGGGCGGCCCAACTAGAAGGATCGTCCGTCCTCGCGAGCGGGACGGGGAGCTCCCCAGGTGAGCCTCATGCTCCCTCCACGGCGCACCCCATCCTCACGGAGCGCGGCGGTAGAGCAGGGCGTCGGCGCCGTCGGGGTAGTAGCGCGGCCTGCGGCCCGCCGGCGCCCAGCCGCCGCGCTCGTAGAAAGCGACCGCCTCGAGGTTGTCCCGGCGCACCTCGAGGAAGGCGACCTGGCAGCCGGTAGCGCCCAGCTCGGCCAGGCCGCGCGCGACGAGCGCGCTGGCGAGACCGCGCCGTCGCGCCGCCGGCGCCACCGCCAGGCGCAAGAGCTCGGCCTCGTCGAGCATGCGCCGGAACAGCGCGTAGCCGAGCGCGCCGGCATCGCCCTCGACGAGCAGCCCTAAGGCCGACGGCAGCTGCAGCTCGGAGAGCAGCTGCACCCGGCTCCACGGCTGCGGGAAGGCGATCGCTTCGAGCGCCGCCAGCGCCTCGGCGTCGGCGGTGACGGCGCGACGGATCGCCGGCGGCGTGGGCGCGGCGCTCAACGACGCTGCCCCGGGTCCTCGACGGGCCACACCGGCTTGGGGGGGCCGGGAGGCGTCACCGGCGCCGGAGCCAGGTAGAGCGGAGCGACGAGCAGCGCCGGGTCCCAGACGGCGCCATGGCATGCGGCGAGACGTCCGGCGACGCTCGCGAGCGGAGCGCTCGCCGCTACTGGCAGCGCGCCGCCGCCGCCCAGGCGCTGCCGCTCGTCGGCGGTGGCGACGACGACGCGGTCGACCCCCTCGGCGGCCAGCGACGGCAGGTCGGCGGGGCGCCGTCGCGGCTCGGCGAGCGGGCGGGGCGGCGAGCCGCCGGTGAAGCGCTGCGCGAACCACTCGCCGGGTCCGGCCGGAACCAGCGCCATCACCTGCGCTCCCGCCGGAGCGGTGGCGGCCAGGACGAACAGCGTCGGCAGCCCCGTCACCCGCAGCCCGATCCCCAGGTGGAACCCGAGCAGGGTGGCGAGGCCGACGCGCAACCCGGTGAAGCTACCGGGGCCGCGCAGGGCGACGGCGCCGTCGAGATCGCGAAGCTCGGCCCCCGCCTCGTCCAAGGCGTCCTCGATCCAGCCGATCAGCCGCGCCGACGACTCGCGCTGCCGCCCCTCACGGACGGCGAGCACGCGATCGCCGGCGACCACCGCCACGCTCACCACCGGCGAGCCGGTGTCGACGGCGAGCAGGCGGAGAGCGCGCACCGCGGGAGTATACGGATCGCTCTCGACGCCGGCGCTTACTTCGGTGGGTGCCGGAGAGAGACGACCGCCGGCGCCGCGCCATTGGTGCGCTACGTATACTCGCGCCGACTCCTCGTAGCACCCGCATGGCGACGCCGACCCAACTGACGCCGATGCTGCGCCACTACCTGGAGGTGAAGGCGCAGCACCCCGATGCCCTGCTCTTCTACCGCATGGGCGACTTCTACGAGCTGTTCTTCGAGGACGCGCAGCGCGCGGCGCCGCTGCTCGAGGTGGCGCTCACCGCACGCGGGCGCGGCACCGAGAACGAAGCGCCGATGTGCGGGGTTCCCTACCACGCGCTCGAGACTTACCTGGGCAAGGTGCTGCGCGCCGGGCTCAAGGCGGCGGTGTGCGACCAGATGGAGGACCCCGCCACCGCCAAGGGAATGGTGCGGCGGGAGGTGACGCGGGTGATCACTCCCGGCACGCTTTCGGAGCCGGGGCTGCTCGACGGCAAGGAGGAGAACCTCCTTGCCAGCGTACGCTTCGCGGCGGACGGCAGCGGCGCGGTGGCCTTCCTCGACATCTCCACCGGCGCCTTCTTCGTACGCCGCTGCCGCGACGCCGGCGAGGCGCTGGAGGGCCTCGAGCTGCTGCGGCCCCGCGAGCTGCTGGCGAGCGATGGCGAGCTGCCAGAGGCCGTGCGGCGCTGGGCGGAGCGCAGCGGTGTCTGCCGCAGCACCCTCGACACCGAGCAGGCGCCGGGCGGCCGGCGTGCCGCCGAGCTGGTGCAGCGACAGCTCGGCATCGCCACCCTCAAGGGGCTCGGTCTCGAGGAGGGCGAGCCGGCGGTGGACGCGGCCGCGGCGGCGCTCGTCTACGCCCGCGACACCCAGCGCAGCGACCTCGGCCACGTGCGCGCACTGGCGCTGCGGGATGCCAGCGACGCGCTGCTGCTCGATCCCACCACGCTCGCCAACCTCGAGGTGCTGCGCAGCCTGCGTGATGGCGGCCGGCGCGGCACGCTGCTCGCCGTGCTCGACCGCACGCTGACGCCGGCGGGCGGTCGGTTGATCAAGGAGTGGTTGCGCCGTCCGCTGCGCGACGCGCCGGCCATCCGTGCCCGTCACGATGCGGTGGGGGAGCTGCTCGCCGACCCGCCACGGCGCGAGCGCCTGCGCGAGGCGCTCGCCGCCGTCGGCGACCTCGAGCGCTGGGCGAGTCGTGCCGTGCTCGGCACCCTGACCGCGCGCGAGGCGGCGGCGCTGCGCGACGGCCTCGGGCGCGTGCCGGCGGCGCTCGCCGAGCTCGCCACCGCTGCCTGCACCGCTGCTCGCGTCAGCTCGCGGCGGTGGCCCCGCTGGCCGAGCTCCACGGCGAGCTGCAGCGCTGCCTGGTGGACGAGCCCGCCGGCGACGCTCGAGGACGGCGGCGTCATCGCCGACGGCGTCGACAGCCGAGCTCGACGCCGCGCGCTCGCTCGGCCGCGACAGCAAGCGCCACATCCTCGCCCTCGAGGCGCGGGAGCGCGAGCGCACCGGGATCGCCACGCTCAAGGTCCGCTACAACCGGGTGTTCGGCTACTACCTCGAGGTGACGCGCGCCAACCAGCACCTGGTGCCAGCCGACTACATGCGCCGCCAGACGCTGGCCAACGCCGAGCGCTACGTGACGCCCGAGGTCACGGAGCTCGAGGAGCAGATCCTCGGCGCCGAGGAGCGCCAGCTCGCCCTCGAGGACGAGCACTACCGCCGGCTGCGCGACGCGGTGGCCGAGCGCGCCGCCGAGGCCTGCGCCGGCTGGCGGAGACGCTGGCGGCCGCCGACGTCCTCGCCGGCCTCGCCGAGGCCGCCGCGCGACAACGGCTACTGCCGCCCGCGCTCGGTCGACGGCGCGGGCGTCGCATCGTCGTCCGCGAGGGCCGCCACCCGGTGGTCGAGCGCGCTGGCGGCGGGCCGTTCGTGCCCAACGACCTGCGAGCTCGACCGCGAGCGGTGCGCAGGTCGTGGTCCTCACCGGCCCCAACATGGGCGGGCAAGTCGACCTACCTGCGGCAGGTGGCGCTGATCGTGCTGATGGCGCAGGCCGGGAGCTTCGTGCCCGCCGCGCGGCGCCGAGCTGGGCGTGGTGGACCGCATCTTCACCCGCGTCGGCGCCAGCGACGACCTCGCCCGCGGCGAGTCCACCTTCATGGTGGAGATGATCGAGACCGCGCACATCCTGCACCACGCCACCGCCGCTAGCCTGGTGGTGCTCGACGAGGTCGGGCGCGGAACCGCCACCTTCGACGGCCTCTCGCTCGCGTGGGCGATCGCCGAGCACCTGCACGAGCCGACCGGCGCCGCGCACGCTCTTCGCCACCCACTACCACGAGCTCACCGAGCTCGCCGCCCTCCTGCCGCGGGTGAGGCAACCGCACCCTGGCGGTCAAGGAGTGGGACGAGCGCATCGTCTTCCTGCGACGCGTGGTGGCGGGGAGCGCCGACAAGTCCTACGGCTTGCACGTGGCGCGGCTGGCCGGGCTGCCGGCGACGGTGGTGGCGCGCGCCGGCGAGGTGCTCGCCAACCTGGAGGCGCAGGAGTACGACCTGGCCGGGAGGCCGCGGCTGGCCAAGGGCGTGGGCCGGCGACGCCAGGCGAGGCGGCGACCGGCACTGCCCCCGCCCAGCTGCAGCTCTTCGCTGCCGCCGAGGAGGCCGTGGCGCGCGCCCTGCGCGCTGCCGACCTCGATCGGCTGACGCCGCTCGACGCGCTCAACCTGCTGCACGAGCTCAGGGCCCGGCTGGGCTAGCGGCTGCGCGAGCGGCGGTCAGAACGGGATGTCGTCGTCCTCGCCGCCGCCGTGGCCGCCGCCGCCGAGCTGCGGCTCGTTCTCGTAGTCGGGGCCGGTCGCGCCGCCGCCGCGACCGCCGCCGCCGCCGGCGCTGCCGAGCATCTGGAAGTTGTCGCAGATGATCTCGGTGCGGTACTTCTTCTCGCCGCTGTTCTTGTCGTCCCAGGAGCGGGTCTGGATGCGCCCCTCCACGTACACCTGCTTCCCCTTGGTGAGGTACTGGCCGGCGATCTCCGCCGTCTTGCCGTAGCAGACCACGTTGTGCCACTCGGTCTGCTCCTGGCGGTTGCCGTCGCGGTCCTTCCAGCGCCGGCTGGTGGCGACGCTGAAGTTGGCCACCGGCTGCCCGGAGGGGAGCGAGCGCACCTCGGGATCGCGCCCGAGGTTGCCGACGAGGATCACCTTGTTCACCATGGGACCAGAGGACCTCCTGTTGCCAGCCCGGCCGGCGCCGCTCCCCTCCCCGGCACGGGCCTCGTTGGGGTGGTCGACGTCGGGGGGAGCAAAGAACCGGGTGGGGGAACGTATCATGGCCGTGCCTCCTGGGACTCTCCCCGTTCAGACGGAATTCATGCGCGGAGCCTTTCCCTGCGTCTAGTCATCCAGCGCGTCAGCCACGCCCGAGTCACCGTCGGCGCGGAGGAGGTGGGAGCGATCGGCCGCGGGCTGCTCGTCCTCGTCGGCGTCGAGCGCGGCGACGGCCCAGCGCAGGTGGCGGCGGCGGCGCGCAAGCTCGCCGGGCTGCGCGTCTTCGACGACGAGGATGGGCGCATGAACCTCGCTGCCGCCGAGGTGGGCGGCGCCCTGCTGGTGGTCTCGCAGTTCACCCTCGCCGGTTCGCTCGACCGCGGCCGCCGTCCGTCCTTCGCCGGCGCCGCCCCGCCGGACGTCGCCGAGCCTCTGGTGGCAGCCCTGGTGGCGGCGCTGCGGGCGGAGGGGCTGCCGGTCGCCAGCGGGCGCTTCCGCGCCGCCATGGCGGTGGAGCTGGTCAACGACGGGCCGGTGACCTTCGTGCTCGAGGTGCCGGCAGAGGTCCTGCCGGCGAGCGAAGGTGGCGCGCCCTCAGGGGCGGATGGCGACCTCGACGAGCGGCACCGGCATGAAGCAGAGGACGAGCATGGCGAGCGCCACTAACGCGAGGGCGGTGCGCCCGGAGCCGAGCGGCATCTCCTCGTCGCGCACCGGCGGATGCAGCAGGCCGATCCGCCAGACGATGACCGCCCACAGCAGCCAGCCCGGGTAGGCGAGGCCGGCCGCCACCAGCAAGGCGAAGAGCGGCCACGCCAGGCGGCGCTGCCGGCGGCCGACGACGGCATAGAGGATGTGGCCGCCATCGAGCTGCGAGAGCGGCAGCAGGTTGAGGCTGGTGGCGAAGATGCCGACCCAGGCGGCGAGGGCGAAGGGGTGGGGGTTGAGGACCTGTCCCGGGCCGAGCGGGCCGTGGAACAGGCGGACGAGCCCGAGGGTGAGCAGGCTCGAGCCGGGGAGCTGCAGCACCAGCGCCCCCGGCCGCGCTGCCGTGAGCTGCACCGCCACCGGCTGCGAGTGGGCGATGCCGTAGACGAGGAAGGGGAGCAGCGCCAGGAAGCCGGCGATGGGACCGGCGATGCCGACGTCGAACAGCTGGCGCTTGTCGCGGATGAGGGAGCGGATGCGGATGAAGGCGCCGAAGGTGCCGAGGGCGATGGGGGCGGGAACGAAGTAGGGCAGCGTGGCGTCGATGCGGTAGTACCGGCAGTAGAGGTAGTGCCCGAGCTCGTGGCAGAGCAGGATGAAGATCACCGGCAGCGAGAAGCTGAGGCCGGTGGCGAGCAGCGACGGCGTCGTCCACACCATGCGGACGGTGGCGGGGGAGAGCAGAGAGCCGAGGAGCGGGTACTGCGGCAGCGGCGACACCACGTCGGTACGCGCGGCGAGGATCCAGTTGGCGCCAAGGGTGGTGGCGGAGAAGAAGGTCGCGAGCAGCAGGCCGATCGCCAGTGCCCAGTTGGGGGGCGGCGGCACCACGGCGGTGGCGAGCGCGACCTCGCGCGGCAGGGTGGCGTCCGTCCAGTAGGGCGGGCGTTCCGGTGGAAGGGTCGGCTGCATGGGGCTCGGCTCGCCGGCGCGGGCAACGCCGGCGCCTCGGGGTGCGGCGGCGGCGCCCCGTTCCCGCCCCCGGGCGAGGTCGGCGGCGGCTGAGGGAAGGCTATAGCGCCTTGAGCTCTTTGCCAGGCTTGAAGCGGACCGTCTTGCCCGGCGAGATCGCCACTTCGACCCCGGTCTTGGGGTTGCGCCCCACCCCGCGCTTGCGGTTGCGCACCTGGAACACCCCGAAGCCGCGCAGCTCGATGCGCTTGCCGTCGGTGAGCGCGTCCTTGATCGCGTCGAGGATGGTGTCCACCGCCTCGGCCGCCTTGATGCGGGGGATGTCGCACGAGTCTGCGACGCGGTTGACGATGTCCGCTTTGATCATCGGCTGCTTCTCTCCGGGAGGCGGGAGTCTAGCAAGGGCACCCTGGAGCGTCAAACATTTCCGCGCCGGGAGGCGTGCTGTTGCCAGCCGTTATGATCGCCCCCGATGCAAGCCGCCTGGATCGCGGTGGGGAGCGAGCTGCTGGGCACCGAGCGGCTCGACACCAACGCCCTCACCATCGCCGCGCTGCTGCGCCGGCACGGCGTCGAGCTTCGCCGCAAGGCGGCCGTGGGGGACGTCGAGGATGACCTCGCCCGCGAGCTCGAGCCCCTGCTCGGCGCCTTCCCGCTGGTGCTGGTCGGCGGCGGCCTCGGCCCCACCGCCGACGACGTCACGCGCGAGGCGGTGGCGCGGGTCTGCGGGCGGGAGCTGGTGCACGAACCGGCGGTGGTGGCGGAGATCGAGGAGAAGTTTCGCCGCATCGGGCGGCGCATGCCGGCCGTCAACGCCCGCCAGGCAGCTCGGCTCGACGGCGCCGAGCTGCTCGCCAATGCCCGCGGGACGGCTCCCGGCCAGCGGCTCGCGGAGCGCGGCACGACGATCTTCCTGCTCCCCGGCCCACCGCGCGAGCTCGAGGGGATGCTCGCCGCGTACGTCGAGCCCTGGCTGGTAGCCCACGCGCCGGGCGGCGGCATCGAGACGGCCGTGCTCAAGGTCGCCTGCCTCCCCGAGTCCGAGGTCGAGGAGCGCATCGCGCCGGCCTACGCCGAGCTCGGCCGCGAGCGGGTGACGGTGCTCGCCAAGCCGGGTGAGATCCGCATCGAGGTGACCGCCCGCGGCACCGTCGAGGCTCGGCGGGCCGAGCTGGCGAGCGCGCTGGCGCGACTCCGTGAGCTCTTGGGGGCGGTGGTGTTCAGCGACGAGGACGAGGAGCTCGAGGCGGTGGTGGGAGGCCTGCTGCGCGCCGCGGGGGCCACCGTCTCCACCGGCGAGTCGTGCACCGGCGGGCTGGTAGCGGCGCGGCTCACGGCGGTCCCCGGCAGCAGCGACTACGTGCTGGGAGGCGTGGTGGCCTACGCCAACGCGGTCAAGGAGTCGCTGCTCGGGGTCTCCGGCGAGACCCTGCGTCGCCACGGCGCGGTGAGCGAGGAGGTGGCGCGCGCGCTCGCCGCCGGTGCCCGGCAGGCCACCGGCGCCAGCTACGGCATAGGCATCACCGGCGTCGCCGGCCCCGGCGGCGGCAGCGAGGCCAAGCCGGTGGGCACCGTGCACGTCGCGCTCGCCGGACCGGGCGGGCCGCTCGCCCACCGCGAGGCGCGCTTTCCGGGAGATCGTCAGCGGGTGCGCTGGCAGACCAGCCAGCTGGCGCTCGAGCTGCTGCGGCGGGAGCTGCTGGGGAGCGCCGGCGAGTCGTCTCGGGAGCCGGCGCGGTGATCTCGGGGCGGCGGCGATGAGGGGGGAGCACGGCCCCGCCGGTCGCGGCGACGATGCCGCGGGCGCGGCGGGCGGCACGTCGCTGCGGCTCTTCGTCGCCTTCGAGCTGCCCGAGGAGGTGCGAGCGGCGATGCGGCGCCGGCTCGCCCGCCTGCGCTCGTTGCTGCCGCGCGCGCGCTGGGTCGATCCCGACCAGGCACACCTGACGCTGGTCTTCCTCGGCCACCAGCCGGAGGAGCGCCGGGCGTTGCTGGCCACCGCGCTCACCGAGGTCTTCGCCCGCTACCCGCCCCTGGCGCTGCGGCTGCACGGTGGCGGCACGTTCCCGCAGGGGCGTCCGGCGCGGGTGGCGTGGGTCGGCGTTAGGGCGCCGCCGGAGCTGCAGCCCCTGCAACACGACGTCGCCGATGCCGCCGCCGGCGTGCTCGACTGGGAACCGGAGAAGCGCCCCTTCCACGCCCACGTCACGCTCACCCGCTGCAACCCCGCCTGGCAGCGGGCGCTCGTCGAGCGCTACCACTCCGAGGTGCAGGGCGCCTGGGGAGAGGAGATGGTCGCCCGCGAGGGGCTCCTCTACCGCAGCCGGCTGTCGCCGCGTGGCGCGCAGCACGAGGTGCTCGAGCGCTTCCCGCTGCGCGCCGGGGTGGCGGCATGAGCCACGCCATCCTCACCTGGCTGGCGCTGCTGGTCGGCGCCTACCTCCTGGGCTCGATCCCCTGGAGCTGGCTGGTGGTGCGTTGGAAGACCGGCCAGGATGTCCGCCAGGTGGGAAGCGGCAACGTGGGCGCCACCAACGCGATGCGTGCCGCCGGCCGCGCCGCCGGGCTGCTGGCGCTGGTTCTCGACGTTGCCAAGGGGGTGGCGCCGGTGCTCGCCGCCCGCGCCCTGGGCGCGACGCCGCTCGTCGAGTCGTGCGCGGCGACGCTGGCGGTGCTCGGCCACATGTACCCGCTCTGGCTGCGCTTCCGCGGCGGCAAGGGGGTGGCCACCGCCGCCGGGGCGCTGGGGGCGCTGGCGCCGGTGCCGGCGGCACTGGCCGGCGCCGTGTTCCTGCTCGCCGTGGCGACGACGCGATACGTGTCGCTGGGCTCGATCGCCGCCCTCGTCGCCTTTCCCCTCCTCGTCCTGGCGCTCGGCGGTCACGCTCACACGCCGCGCGACGTGCCGTTTCTGGTCAGCAGCGCGCTGGTGCCGGCGCTCTCGGTGTGGAAGCACCGCGGCAACATCCGGCGCCTGTTCGCCGGCACCGAGCGGCGGCTCGGGGCGAGGCCCGCCGCCGAAGGTGGCACGTGAAGCAGGTGGCGGTCGTCGGCGCCGGCTCCTTCGGCACCGCGGTGGCGGTGCATGCCGCGCGCGCCGGTTGCGCGGCGACGCTGTGGGCGCGGCGAGCCGAAGCGGCCGCCGACCTCGAGCGCGAGCACCGCAACCGTCGTTACCTCCCCGAGGCCGAGCTCCCCGCCGCCGTCGCCACCACCACCGACCTCGACGCCGTCGTCGACGCCGATGCGGTGGTGATGGCGGTTCCCTCCCACGGCTACCGCGAGGTGCTGCGCGGCCTGCTCGGGCACTGGCCGCGCGGTCGCGAGCTGCGCCTGGTGTCGGCGACCAAGGGGATCGAGAACGAGTCGCAGGAGCGCATGAGCGAGCTCTCGGCCGACGAGGCGGCGCGGGCGGGCGTGGCGCTGCGCTTCGCCGTCCTCTCCGGACCCTCGTTCGCCGCCGAGCTGGCGCTGGGCGTGCCCACCGCCGCCGTCATCGCCAGCGGCGACGAGGTCCTCGCCCGCCAGCTGCAGGCGCTGCTCTCGACGCGCGAGCTGCGCCTCTACACCAGCCACGACGTGGTCGGCGTCGAGCTCGCCGGGGCCGCCAAGAACGTCATCGCCATCGCCGCCGGCGTCATCGCCGGCCTCGGCTTCGGCCAGAACACCCTCGCCGCGCTGATCACGCGCGGGCTGCACGAGATCACTCGCCTGGGGCTCGCCTACGGCGGGCAGCAGCAGACCTTCTACGGGCTCGCCGGCCTCGGCGACCTGGTGCTCACCTGTACCGGTGCCGCCTCGCGCAACCGTCGCGCCGGCCTCGCGCTCGCCGCCGGTGAGCCGCTGGCGCAGCTCGAGCGCGACACCGGCCAGGTCGCCGAGGGGGTGCGCACGTCGACGGCGATCGCCCGCCTCGCCGAACGACGCGAGGTGGAGATGCCGATCTGCGAGCAGATGGTGGCGGTGATCCACGGCGGCAAGCCGGTGCGCCACGCCATCGAGGACCTGATGCTGCGCGCCCTCAAGCCTGAAGCGGCGCTGTGAGCTGCGAGCCCTGAGCCGCCACCGCGGCGCCCGGTCGCCGGCCGCCCCAGAGCCGCCCAGGGTGTGTGTTACAAATCCCCCCCAATGAGCCACCAGACGGTCCTCATCCTCGACTTCGGCGGCCAGTACACGCAGCTGATCGCCCGCCGCGTGCGCGAGAACCGGGTCTACTGCGAGGTGCACCCCTTCGACGTCCCCGAGGAAGAGATCGTGCGCCGCCAGCCGATCGGCGTCATCCTCTCGGGCGGCCCGCAGAGCGTCTACGCTCCCGGGGCGCCGGTGCGCGGCAGCGAGCTGTTCGGGCTCGGCATCCCGATGCTCGGCATCTGCTACGGCATGCAGCTGATGGCGCAGGCGCTGGGAGGGGAGGTAGAGCCCGCCGAGCACCGTGAGTACGGCCGCACCGAGATCGACGTCGACTACGCGGGAATGCTGTTCGAGGGGCTCGACAACCGCCAGACGGTGTGGATGAGCCACGGCGATCGCATCGCCGAGCTGCCCCCCGATTTCGTGCTCTGCGCCGGCACGCGGAACGCGCCCGCGGTGGCCTTCGAGAGCGAGCTGCGCAAGCTGTGGGGGATTCAGTTCCACCCCGAGGTGCACCACACCACCAACGGCGGCGAGATGCTGCGCAACTTCCTCTACCGCATCTGTGGCGCGCACGGTGACTGGCGGATGGCCGACTACCTGGGGGAGGCGGCGGCGACGGTGCGCGAGCGGGTGGGGGAGGGGCGGGTGATCTGCGCCCTTTCCGGAGGCGTCGACTCGTCGGTGGTGGCGGCGCTCCTGCAGCGAGCCATCCCCGACCGCTTCACCGCCGTCTTCGTCGACAACGGCGTGCTGCGCAAGGGGGAGGCGCAGCAGGTGGTGCACCAGCTCGGGCACGAGCTGGGGATCCCCATCCGGCTCGCCGACGCCCGCGAGCGCTTCCTGCGCGCGCTGCACGGCGTCAGCGAACCGGAGACCAAGCGTCGCATCATCGGCCACACCTTCATCGAGGTGTTCAAGGAGGAGGCGGCGCGGCTGCGGGGAGTGTCGTTCCTGGCCCAGGGCACGCTCTACCCCGACGTCATCGAGTCGGTGTCGGTAAAGGGGCCGTCGGCGGTGATCAAGACCCACCACAACGTGGGCGGGCTCCCCGCCGAGCTGGGCTTCGAGCTGGTGGAGCCTCTGCGCTGGCTCTTCAAGGACGAGGTGCGCCAGCTGGGTCGGGAGCTCGGCCTGCCCGAGGAGATCCTCGAGCGCCACCCGTTCCCCGGGCCGGGGCTGGCGGTGCGCGTCCTCGGCGAGGTGACGGCGGAGCGTCTCGACACGCTGCGCGAGGCCGACAGCATCCTCCTCGATGAGCTGCGCGAGGCGGGCTGGTACGACCGCGTGGCGCAGGCGTTCGCGGTGCTGCTGCCGGTGAAGACGGTGGGCGTCATGGGGGACCAGCGCACCTATCACGACGTGGTGGCGATCCGCGCCGTGGAGACCCGCGACTTCATGACCGCCGACTGGAGCCACCTCCCCTACGACCTCCTCGGCCGCATCGCCAGCCGCATCGTCAACGAGGTGCCGGGGGTCAATCGCGTCGTCTACGACGTGACCAGCAAGCCGCCCGGCACCATCGAGTGGGAGTAGGCCCCGCTGCATCGGGCGCCGAGGCGAGGCGCCGGCGCACTCCCGAGGGGCGAGGGGCGCGATGGGACGCGATCGCGGTGTGAGGGATCGTCGCTGAGCGACGGCCACGGGGTGGCGGGCGCCGCGAGGTCGCGTCGCAGGGCTCGTGCTCGCGGCGGTGGGCTGTCTGCTCGCGCTGGTCTGCGCCAACCTCGCCAACTTCTTCGCGGCGCGAAACCTCGGGCGTCAGCGCGAGCTGGCGCTCCGCGTCGGGCTCGGCGCCAGCGCCGGCCGCATCGCCCGCCTGCTCTTCGCAGAGAGCCTCCTCGTCGCCGGGGTCGGAGGGCTGGTCGCCCAGCTCGTCGCCGTCACGGCGCAGCCGCTGCTCGCCGGCGTGGTGCCCCAGGACGTCGACCGCCTGGGCGGCCCGCCCGGCCTCGACCTGCGCGCCATCGCGTTCGCGTCGTTGCTCAGCCTGCTCACCGGGCTCGCCTTCGGGAGCTTCGCCGCCTGGCGCGCGGGGACCCAGGATCCGACCGTCCTGCTCCGGCAGGCGCGGGGCACGAGCGCGGCGCGCGCCGGGGCGCGTGCCGTCGTCGTCGGCATCGATCGGCAGCGCATGCGGCCTCGCTCGGTCTTCGCGCGCCGTCTGCCGGCGCTGGTGGGCGGCTATCGCGGCGGTTCGTGGGCGCCCGTCGCGCTGTCGACCGGCCTCCTCGTCCTCGTCGCGCTCGCGGCGTCCCTCGTCCCGTTCCTGCGAGTGCTGCGGCGCGCAACCGTGACCCTGCTCCGCGCCGACTGACGCGCGGTGCGAACCGGGAGGGGCCCGCTCAGGGCATCCGCTCGCCTTCCTTCGGCAGGTAGAAGGCGCGCTGCTGATACCAGGGGAGCTCCCTGATGCTGGCCCACTGGGCGCCCCAGCTGCGAGTGGGCTCGGTGCCGGTGACAAACGCCTCGCGCTGCAGCCGCAGGTACGCCTCGCCGCCGGGCGGCGGCAGCAGACCCGTGTAGTACTCGACCGGCAGCATGGTCACGCCGGGCGGCGCCTCGAAACGCTCGCCCTTGACGAGCCACCCTTCGGCGAGCCCGCGCTCCGCCATCTCCTTCCACGCCGGCAGCGCCGCCGTGGCTCCGGTCATGCCGTTGCCGAGGGTCCGCTTCACGTCGTAGCCCACCCAAGTGAGCATCGTCAGCCGCGGGGTGAAGCCCACGAACCAGGCGTCGGTGTAGTCGTTCGTCGTCCCCGTCTTGCCGGCGACGTCGACGTCCAGCGACGACAGCGCGTAGCCGGTGCCGTGATCCACCACCCCTTCGAGCATGTGCGTGAGCACGTACGCCGCCGGCGCGTCCATCGCCTTGTGCGCCTGCGGTACGTGCGTCTCCAGCACCTCGCCATCGGCGGTCGCCACCTGCTCGACGAAGTAGGGCTGCATGTACAGCCCCGAGTTGGCAAACGTGGCGTAGGCCGCGGCGAGCTCCATCGGCACCAGGTCGGCGCTGCCGAGGGCGAGGCTGGGGTACGGCGGCAGCGGGCTGGCGATCCCGGCGCGGCGCGCGAAGTCGATCACCCGCTGCACGCCGATCATGTCCAGCATCTTCACCGCCGGGACGTTCTCCGACAGCTCCAGCGCACGCCGCAGGGTCAGCACGCCGGCGTACTTGTGGTAGTAGTTCTGCGGCATGTACGACAGCTTGGCGTCGGCGCCGATGAAGGCGGTGGGAGCGTCGAACAGCGTGTCGGCGGGCGTGTAGCCCTGCTCAATGGCGGCGCCGTAGACGAACGGCTTGAACGCCGAGCCGACCTGTCGTTGCGCCTGCGTGGCGCGGTTGAACTTGCTGCGTTCGAAGTCCCAGCCGCCGACCATGGCGCGCACCGCACCGCTGCCGGAGTCGAGCACCAGCGCCACGCCCTCGAGGCGCGGCTCCTGCTCGAGGATCAGGCGGGGCGCCGGCTCGGCGTGTCCTTTGGCCTTGGGGTCCACCGGCGGTTGCTCGAGGCGGAACCAGGCGACGTCGCCGCGTCGCACGGTATCGCTCACCCGCGGCTTGTGCGTCCAGGCGATGCCGCCGCGCTCCAGGCTGTAGAGGCGATCGGCGATGCGCACCTCGGCGCTGGTGGCGTCGGAGGAGAGCACCACCCCCTCGTACCACTGCCCGGGTACCAGCGGCTCGTCGCGGCGCCAGGAGGGTAGCTCCTGCTCCTCGGGGCTCTCGCGGTCGAGGTGCACGAGCGGGCCGCGCCAGCCCCGCCGGTGGTCCATCGCCAGCAGATGCTCGCGCATCGACTCCTCGGCGGCACGCTGGATCTGTGGATCGAGCGTCGTCTGCACGTGCAGGCCGGCGCCGTAGAGCCGCTGCGAGCCGTATTTCTGCTCGAGGTAGCGGCGCACCTCCTCGGCGAAGTAGCCGCCCGCATCCTGGGCGGTGCGTCGGTGCTGCGCCAGCAGCAGCGGCGTGTCGATGGCGGTGCGGAAAGTTGCTCCGTCGATGACGCCGTCGTCCCGCATGCGCTGCAGCACGTGGTTGCGGCGCTTGGTCACCAGTGCCGGGTTGCGGTAGGGGTTGTACTCGTTGGGCCGCTGCGGCAGGCCGGCGAGGGTCGCCGCCTCGGGCAGCGTCAGCTGGTCGACGGGCTTGTTGAAGTAGTCGGCGGCAGCCGCGGCCATGCCGTAGTTGCCGTTGCCGGTGTAGATGAGGTTGCAGTAGAGGGTGATGATCTGCTGCTTGCTGTAGCGCTTCTCGATCTCGACGGCGAGCAGTGCCTCCTCGACCTTGCGCCGCCAGCTGCGGCCGCGGGTGTGGAAGAGGTTCTCCGCCACCTGCATGGTGAGGGTCGAGGCGCCCTGCGTGATGTGGCCGGCGCGCAGGTTGGAGACCGCGGCGCGCAGGATGCCCGAGAGGTCGACGCCGCCGTGCTGGAAGAAGTGCTCGTCCTCCACCGCCACGATGGCGTTCTGCAGCAGCGGCGGCACCTGCCCCTGGCGCAGCATCACCCGCCGCTCGAGGGCGTAGTTGGCGTAGGGCCGGCCGTGGCGGTCGAAGAGCTCGGTCACCAGCCCAGGGCGGAAGTCGTCGATCCGCTCCACCTCGGGCATGTGGATGACTGCGGCCACCAGCAGGCCGCTGCAGGCGCCGAGCCCGATGGCGTAGACCCAGGCCCAGCGCCAGAGGTGGCTGCCCAGGGGCCGTCGCGGCCGGCGGCGCGGCGGTCGCAACGAGCCTGGCCGCCGCACGCGCAGGGGACCCGGTGGCGCCGACTCCGAGAGCGGCGGCGGGGTGGCCGGCGTCTCGGGCAGCGGCTCGTACTCCATGGACGGCGATTGTAGACTGCCGGTCTGATGAGCGACCCCTTGCCGCCCCTGCCCGAGCCGTTCGCGGTGGCGCCACGCCCGTTGCGAGCCCCGGGCTGCGGGCGTGGTGCCCTGGTCGGCTGCGGGGTGCTCATCGCACTGTTCGGCATCGCCGCCGTGGCGATGACGCTCAACGTCAACCGCATGATGGTGTGGGTGCTGCATCGGCTGGAGCAGACCGTGGACGCCAAGCTGCCCGCGGACCTCACCCCGGCGGAGCGCCAGCGACTCTCCGCCGCTTTCGCCGGCTTCTACCGTGCCGTCGACGAGGGGAGGATCGAGCCCGCCAACGTGCAGCCGTTGCAGCGGGAGCTCTTCGCCCTCTCGAGCGAGGTCGATCGCGGGCTGAGCCGCGATGAGGTGCTGCGCCTGACGGAGGCGCTGGAGGTGGCGGCCGGGCGGCGACCGTCTCCCGCAGTCGCACCCGACGGGGCCGCGGGACCGCCGGCTCCTCGTCCCGGTACCGCGGTGAGGTGGGCGCCGTCCGCAGCGAGGCGCGACGGGCGGGTGCTCGCATTCGTCGTCCTCCCGCGGTGAGCCGGGGTCATCCCCTGCCGGCACGGCGCGGAGCGCGCTCCCGCGCCGCTGCCATCGCGCCTGGAGCGAGGTCGTGGCACCGGGGCCCGGCGGCGTTCGGGTGCCCGTCGCGCGCGCTCCTCGCCGGGCCGCTCGTCGCCCTGCTCGGCCTGCTCGGCTGCGGGCGCCCCGCCGCCGAGCGGATGGTGCCGCTGCTCGACCCCGAGACGGCGCCGGACGTGCTGGTGGAGGCGCGTGCGGTGGCGCGACCGCCGGCCACCGACGGCAACCGGTTCCTGCGCGGCTGGCACGCGGCCGGCCGGCGGGGCCGGCAGGTGCTGATCCCCGATCCCGGCGGTGCCGTCATCGAGGGCGTGAGCCTCGGCGCCGAGGCGCGACACCTGGTGCTCGCCATGGCGCCGGCGGTGCCGCTCGGCGGCACGGTGGTCGCCACCGTTGCCGGTCGCGCCGCGGTGCGCGTCCCGCTGGCGCCGCGGGTGGTGGTGCCCGTGCCGGCGGAGCTGCCGCCCGGCCGCTTCTTCGTCGAGCTGCGCTTCCCCGCCACGGCACCGGGAGTGGCGGCGGCGGGCTTCGATCGCGCGCTGTCGGCGGGCGACGTGCGCGTCGGCCCCGGCACGCTGCGTCAGGGAGGCGTGTCGCTGGTCGAGCTGGTGCGGCCGCTGGCACAGCCGGCCTGGCTGGTCGGGGAGCTGGTGCCGCCCGCGCACCCGCGCGCCGGCCAGCGCTTCGAGGTGCGGCAGCGGCTCGCGCACGGCGAGCGCGTGCTCTGGTCCTGGCAGGCGAGCTGGTGGAACCGCTGGCGGCCCGCCGGAATGCGGGTGGCGGTGCGGCCGGAGGCAGGGTGGGTGCGGCTGCGACTGGTGGCGCCGAGCGCCGGGCCGCCGGCGACCTGGAGCGGGCTCGCGCTGGCGCTCCCGCCGCTGGCGGACGCGCCGCGGGCCACGGCACTGGCGGCGGCACCGGTGTTCCCCCAGGCGCCGCGTCTCGTCGTGCTCTGCGTGCTCGACGCGCTGCGCGCCGACGCCGTCGGCCCGCGGGAGGGAGGCAGCGCGACGCCGGCGCTCGATCGCCTGGCCGCGGGTGGCGCGCGCTTCGCGCACCACTTCACCGTCGCTCCCAACACCCTGCCCTCGACCAAGGCGCTGCTCACCGGCCACGTCTGGCGGCAGCGCGGAGGCGCCGTCCTCGGTCGCGACGAGGGCCCCACCCTCGCCGAGCGATTCCGAGCCGCCGGCTACCGCACCGGGCTCTTCTCCGGCAACGTCTACGTGTCGCACGCCTACGGCCTCGACCGCGGCTTCGAGGTCGCGCCGCAGGCGACGCTGTTCCGTCCCCCGCAACCGGGCGCCCGCGGGCGGGCCTACAACGACAACGCGGCGCACGTCGCCGACGCCGCCCTGGACTGGCTCGCCGCGCTGCCGCGACGGCAGCCGGCGTTCGTCTACCTCCACGTCCTCCAGCCGCACAATCCCTACGACCCGCCGCCGCCGTTCCGCTCGCGGTTCGACGACAGCGTCGGCGCCCGGCTCGACGGCAGCACCGCCAGCCTCGTCGGCCTCGTGCACCAGCGGCTGCGAGCGACGGCGGCGGACGAGGAGCGCATCCGCGCCCTCTACCGCGGCAACCTCGCCTACGCCGACCACGAGATAGGGCGTTTCCTCGCCGCCCTGCAGCAGCGCTACCCGGCCGCCGAGACGCTCGTCGTCGTTACCGCCGACCACGGCGAGGAGCTCTTCGACCACGGCGGCCTGCTCCACGGCTACACCCTCTACGACGAGCTGCTGCGCATCCCGCTCCTGCTCTCGTGGCCGGGGCACGTCGCGCCGCAGGTCGTCGCGAGGCCCACCGACAACCACGAGCTGAGCCTCGCGCTCGCCGCACTGGTCGAGACCCGCCGCTCTGCGGCGGGGGCGTGGCTGTGGCGTTTGCTACGGCCGGGGCGCCAGCGTGACGCGTCTGCCGGCCGAGATCGCACCGGCTCGCCCGAGGGCGACCTGCGGCTCGCCGCCGCCGCCAGCGTCAGGGGTGGGATCTACATGGCCCGCACGCCGCGCTACAAGGTGATCTGGGCGCCGCGCACCGGGGTGCAGTGGGGGATGGGGGAGGGGCTCGGGCGCTCCCGCGACCCCGAGTACGTCTTCGACCTGCGCGCCGACCCCGGCGAGCGCACCAACCGTGCCGGGCTCGACCTTCCCGAGGTGCTGTGGCTGCGCGCCCGCCTCCTCGCCTGGGCGCGCGCCGGCGAGGCCGGCGGCGAGGAGCCCGCGCCGGCCGACGCCGAGACGCGCGAGCAGCTGCGGGCGCTCGGCTACGTCGACTGACCCGCGGGCAGCGGGAAGGAAAGGACGGCGCCGGCCCGTTACACTCCCCGCCATGGGTGGATTCCGACTCGCCTCGCCGTTCAGCCCGCAGGGGGACCAGCCACAGGCCATCGCGGAGCTGGTGGCGGGCCTCCAGGCCGGCCACCCCGAGCAGGTGCTGCTCGGCGTCACCGGCTCGGGCAAGACCTACACCGTCGCCAAGGTGGTAGAGGCGGTCGACCGCCCGACCCTGGTGCTGTCGCACAACAAGACGCTGGCGGCGCAGCTCTACCAGGAGTTCAAGAGCTTCTTCCCCGACAACGCCGTCGAGTACTTCGTCTCCTACTACGACTACTACCAGCCCGAGGCGTACGTGCCGCAGAGCGACACCTACATCGAGAAGGAGACGACGATCAACGAGGACATCGACCGGCTGCGGCTGCGCGCCACCAAGTCGCTGTTCGAGCGCCGCGACGTGCTGATCGTCGCCTCGGTGTCGTGCATCTACGGCCTCGGCTCGCCGGAGTCGTTCTACGACATGCTGCTGTTCTTCGACCGCGGCGAGACGCCGGGGATGGATGCGGCGCTGCGCCGCCTGGTCGAGATGCAGTACCAACGCACCAACATGGACCTCTGGCACGGCAGCTTCCGCGCCCGCGGCGACGTGCTCGAGGTGCTGCCCGCCTACGACGAGGTGGGCATCCGCGTCGAGTACTTCGGCGACGAGATCGAGCGCATCAGCCGCTTCGACCCCCTGCGCGGCGAGGTGCTGCAGGAGGTCGAGCGCATCGCCGTCTACCCGCGCACCCACTACGTGACCCCCAAGGAGCGCATGGAGCGCGCCATCGTCACCATCCGCGAGGAGCTCGGAGAGCGGCTGGCGCAGCTGCACGCCGAGGACAAGCTGCTCGAGGCGCAGCGGCTCGAGCAGCGCACCCGCTTCGACCTCGAGATGCTCCAGGAGCTCGGCCACTGCCAGGGGATCGAGAACTACTCGCGGCACCTGACCGGACGCGCTCCGGGGGAGCCGCCGCCGACGCTGCTCGACTACCTGCCGCAGGACTTCCTGCTGGTGATCGACGAGAGCCACCAGACGGTGCCGCAGGTGCGCGGCATGTACCACGGCGACCGCTCGCGCAAGGAGACCCTGGTCGAGTACGGCTTCCGCCTGCCCAGCGCCCTCGACAACCGGCCGCTCACCTTCGACGAGTTCGACAAGAAGGTGGGGCAGCGCCTCTACGTGTCGGCGACACCGGCGCCGTTCGAGCTCGAGCGCACCGGCGGCGTGGTGGTCGAGCAGCTGATCCGACCCACCGGCCTCATCGACCCCGAGGTGGAGGTGCGGCCCGCCAGCGGCCAGGTGGACGACCTGCTCGCCGAGGTGCGCGCCGTCGCCGAGCGTGGCGAGCGGGTACTGGTCACCACCCTCACCAAGCGCATGGCGGAGGAGCTGACGCACTACTTCCAGGAGCTCGCCGTGCGGGTGCGCTACATGCACTCCGACATCGAGACGCTGGAGCGGGTGGAGATCCTCACCGCCCTGCGCCGTGGCGAGTTCGACGTGCTGGTGGGGATCAACCTGCTGCGCGAGGGCCTCGACCTCCCCGAGGTGGCGCTGGTGGCGGTGCTCGACGCCGACAAGGAGGGGTTCCTGCGCAGCGAGACCTCGCTCATCCAGACCGCCGGCCGAGCGGCGCGCAACCTCAACGGCCGTGTGCTCTTCTACGCCGACCGGATGACCGGCTCGATGCAGCGCGCGCTCGAGGAGACGCGGCGCCGCCGCGAGCGCCAGGCGGCGCACAACCGCGAGCACGGCATCGAGCCGAAGACCATCCTCAAGGACATCCACAACCCGCTGGTGCGGCTCTCCGAGCTCGACCTCTACGACCCGACGCCGAAGCGGCTGTCCGAGGTTGCCGAGGATGCCTCCATCCCGCTGAGCGAGCGCATCGCCAGGCTCGAGAAGGAGATGAAGGAGCACGCGCGGCGGCTCGAGTTCGAGGAGGCGGCGAAGCTGCGCGACCAGCTCAAGGAGCTCAAGGAGCTGCGCATCTACGCCTGAGTGCGGGGCGTGCGCTCCGCGGTCGGGTGGTCCTAGGTCGTGGACGGCCGGCGCGCGTCAGTCCGACAGCGCCACGGCCGGGTCGATACGAGCGGCCCGTCGCGCCGGCACCATGCAGGCGGCCAGCGCCACCACCGCCAGCAGTGCGGTGGCCGCCGCCAGCACGGCGGGATCGAAGGGGGTGATGCCGTAGAGCTGGCCGGCGAGCACGCGGCGGAGGGCGAACAGCCCTGCCAGCCCCACCGCCAGCCCGACGCCCAGCAGCGCCGCACCCTCGCCGAGCACGAGCCGGAACACGTGCCCGCTGGCGCTGCCGAGGGCCATGCGGATGCCGATCTCACGGCGGCGCTGGGTCACCTGGTAGGCGAGGACGCCGTAGATCCCGAGCGTCGCCAGCAGCAGCGCCAGCACGCCGAAGCCGGCGGCGACGCTGAGGGTGACCCGCCGTCCCACCACCGAGTCGTCGACACGCGCGCTGAGCGTCTCGACGTCGAAGAAGGGCAGCTCGGGGTCGATGGCGGCGAGCTGTCGCCGGATCGACTGTGCCAGCAGCAAGGGCGGCGCGGCGCTGCGCGCCAGCAGCGTCACCGTGCGCGAGGTGCTCTGGGCATAGGGGAAGTAGTAGGCGCCGAGGCGCTCCTCGGGGGCGGCGAGCCCACGCTGCTTGACAGTCCCCACCACCCCGACGACAGTGTAGTACCTCGTCTTGGGTCCGGGCTCGAGCACTTCCTCCGCGCTGCCGGGCTTGTACATGCGCCGGCCGATCGGGTCCCTCCCCGGCCAGAAGCGGGCGGCCAGGCGCTGGTCGACGACCACCACCGGCGCCGCGGTGGCGGTGTCGCGCTCTTCGATGGCGCGGCCGCGCAGCACCGGGATGCGGAGCGTGGCGAAGTAGCTGGGCGTGACGTCGACCTGCGCCGGCGAGATCACCGACTCTCCCGGCGCCGCGACGTAGCCCTCGGCGAGGATGACGCTGTCGCTGTAGCTGCCGGCGAACGGGGGTGAGCTGGCGAAGGCGGCGGCGCTGACGCCCGGAATGGTGCGCACGCGCTCGAGCGCCCTGGCGCTCCAGGCCACGCGGTCTGCGTCCTCGGGGTAGGCGGCGGCGGGCAGGCTGACCTTGCCGGTGAGCACGCCGGCGGCGACGAACCCGGGGCGCACCCGCAGCAGCTCCTGGAAGCTCGCCAGCAGCAGGCCGGCACCGAGCAGCAGCA
Source organism: Thermoanaerobaculia bacterium (assembly GCA_963837455.1). Taxonomy (GTDB): domain Bacteria; phylum Acidobacteriota; class Thermoanaerobaculia; order Multivoradales; family JAIOJS01; genus DASYQD01. Next base: position 80,567 of record CAWINM010000009.1, read on the forward strand.
CGAAGGCGAAGGCCACCTGGGCGGTCACCAGGCCGCGACGGAGCGAGCGTGTGCCGCGCCCGGCGGTGCCGCCGCGCCCCTCCTCGCTCAGCGTGCGGGCGAGGCTCGCCCGGGCGCCGTGGAAGAAGGGGATCGCCGCCAGCAGCACGCCGATGGCGAGGGTGAGCGCGGCCACCATGGCCATCGTCGAAGCGCCGAGGGCGATCTCCCCGCCCCGCGGCACGCGCTCGGCGAGGGTGGGGGCGAGGGCTTGCAGCGCCGCCGTGGCAAGCAGGGTGGCGATGAGCCCGGCGAGCCCCGTGAGCAGCAGGCTCTCCACCACGAGCTGGCGCAGCAGGCGCCACGGCCCGGCACCCAGCGTCTGCCGTGCTGCCACCTCGCGGGCGCGCAGCGTCGCCCGTACCAGCGCCAGGTTGGTGACGTTGACGCCGCCGATGAGGAGCACCACCAGCACGCCGCCCCACAGCAGGTAGAGCGTGCTGCGGACGTCGCGCACCAGGTGCTCCTGGAAGGGGGTCGCCAGCGTCTTGTAGCCGGCGTCGAGCAAGACCTGGCGCAACTCCGGCATGCGGTCGAGGTTGGCGGCGTCGAGAGCGCGCAGCTGCGCGCGCGCCTGCGCCAGGGTTGCCCCCGGGCGCAAGCGGGCCACCATGGAGTAGTTGTTGCTGTGCCGCTGGTCGTCGGCGCGATCGGCAGCGGTGAAGGCGAGCGGCAGCCAGAAGCTGGCGTCGGTGTCGGCGAAGCGGAAGTCGCGAGGGAGGATGCCGACGATGGTACAGGGGACGCCGTTGACGCGCAGGTCCTTGCCGAGGGCATCCGCGCGGCCGCCGTAGAGCCGCTGCCAGAGCCCGTAGGAGAGCACCACCTTGTGGTCCTGGCCCGGCTGGCCGTCCTGCTCGAGCAGCAGGCGCCCGCGCCAGGCCCGTGCCCGCAGCAGCGCGAACAGCGAAGGCGTGGCCACGGCTCCGGTGACCCGTTCGGCGCCGTCGCGCGTGCCCAGGGTACGCCCGACCTCGGAATACAGCGCCACGTCCTCGAAGGCGGGCACGCGCTCCCGGCGGTCGAAGTAGTCGGGAACGCTGTTGTCGGCTTCGGGGACGCCGGCGTTCGGGTAGCTGTTGGAGACCCACACCAGGCGCTCGGGCGCCGGCACGGGCAGCGGGCGGAGGACGACGGTGTCGACGACCGTGAACACCACGGCGTTGGCGGCGAGGCAGAGGCTGAGGGTGATGAGGACGGGGAGCGCGAAGGTTTTGTCGCGCAGGACGCCCCGCCAGGCGACGCGGATCTCGTCAATGAGCTCGGCCATCGAGGTTCTCCCCTGGTCCCTTGCCACTACGTTGTGGGCAGCGGATTCGTTTCAGCTCGCCGTGTCGGCCAGGCGCGTACGGGGTGTCCGGCGGAGCTCGGTCCGCCAGCGCGACCGCCGGGTCGACGCGGGCGGCGCGCCGCGCCGGCACCGCGCAGGCGACGAGGGCGCTGACGGTGAGGAGGAGGGTCACGCCGGGGAGAACCGGGGATCGAACGGCGTGACCCCGAAGAGCTGGCTCGCCAGCGCCCGGCGCAATGCGATCGGCATGTCGCCGGGCGCCGGCTCGTGACCCTCGGCCTTGGGCACGTTGTCGTCGAAGTCGCCGGTCAGCGGCCCCCTGGCCGAGATCCGCCGCCTCGACCCCGGGGAAGGGCACGGATCCGCTCGAGGATGCGCTGACTCCAGGCGATGAGGTCCCCATCGTCGGGGCAGGGGGCGCCAGGCAGGCTGAAGGCGCCGCAGGGAGCTGGAACGCGAACGACGTGTCGCGTCGGATGGCGCGCAGGGCGACGCGGACCTCCCGGGCGACCTCGAACATGGGTTCCTCCTCGACGGCGCCTGGCCCCTCACCCGAGCTGCCCGTCTTCGCCAGGCGCGTCCCAGGAGCGGGCGGTCGACGGCGGGCGGACGGTGACGAGACGCACGGCGGTGCCGCCCTCTTGCCGCCTTCGTGCCAGCGGCACGGAGTCGGCGAGGCGAGGGCCTCAGCCCGCGGGATCCGGCGCCGGCGCCGAGCGCGAGCGGCGCCGCATCAGCTCGTCCAGCACCACCTCCAGCGTGACGCCCGCGCCGGCGCAGGCGACCAGCAGGTGGTAGAGGAGGTCGGCGCCTTCGGAGGCGACGCGGCCGGGATCCCCCGTGGTGGTCGCCAGCGCCAGCTCGACGGCCTCCTCCCCGAGCTTCTTGAGGCGGAGGTTGGGGTTGGCGAGCAGCTTCCGCGTGTAGCTGGCGGCGTCGCCGTCAGCGGCCCGCGCGGCGAGGACGTCGGCCAGCTCCTGCAGGATGGGCGGCGCACCGAAGCAGCTCCGCGCGCCGCTGTGGCAGGTCGGCCCGGCGGGCGCGACGAGGGCGAGCACCGCGTCGGCGTCGCAGTCGGCGTGCAGTGACGCCACGCGCAGCACGTTGCCACTCGTCTCCCCCTTGCGCCAGAGGCGCCGGCGCGAGCGCGAGAAGAACCACAGCGAGCCGTCGCGTAGCGTCGCCTCCAGGGCGGCGCGGTCGGCGAAGCCCAGCATCAACACCTCGCCGGTGGCGGCGTGCTGGGCGACCAGTGGCAGCAGGCCGCCGCCCTTGGCGAAGTCGAGGCGGTCGAGGTCGTCGCTGACGGCGAGGGGGAAGCCCGCCCCCGTCGGCGACGCCGAAGAGGCGCTCATCGCCCGGCCTCCGCGCGCGAGCGCGGCGCACCCTCGGCGGGAGACTCCCCGCCCGCGCCGGCGCCGCCCGTGGCCGTCGCTGCGTCCGCCGCCAGGCGCACCGGCACTCCCGCCTCGTGCAGGTACCGCTTCACCGCGCCGACCGTCGTCAGACCCTCGTGGAGGATCCCCGCCACCAGCGCCGCCTCGGCGCCGCCGAGCAGAAAGGCGTCGCGCAGGTGCTCGGCGCGGCCGGCACCGCCCGAGGCGATCACCGGCACCGCCACCGCTGCCGCCACGCGCGCGGTGAGCTCGAGGTCGTAGCCGTCGCGGCGACCGTCACGGTCGATGCTGGTGAGCAGCACCTCGCCGGCGCCGAGCTCGGCGCAGCGGCGCGCCCAGGCCACCGCCTCGAGCGTCGTGGGGCGGGTGCCGCCGTGGGTGACGACCTGCCAGCGCCGCTCGACGACCTCCCCGGCGGCAGGCCGGCGCCCCGGGTCGACTCCTTCGTGTAGAGGTCCGCTCGCGTCGGCCGTCGCCGTGGCGCCGCGCGCCGGCGGCTCGGCTCGCGCGTCGACGCTGGCCACCACGCACTGGCTGCCGAAGCGCGCCGCGGCCTCGGCCAGCAGCTCGGGACGCGCCACGGCGGCGCTGTTGACCCCCACCTTGTCGGCGCCGGCGCGCAGCACGCGGTCGACGTCGTCGACGCTGCGGATGCCGCCGCCGACGGTGAGCGGCACGAACAGGCGCTCGGCCGTGCGGCGCACCACGTCGAGCAGCGTCCGCCGCCCCTGCTGCGAAGCCGAGACGTCGAGCAGCACCACCTCGTCCGCCCCCTCCGCCTCGTAGCGCTCGGCGAGCGCCACCGGGTCGCCGACGTCGCGCAGGCCGAGGAAGCTCACCCCCTTGACGACGCGGCCGTCGCGCACGTCGAGGCACACCACGACGCGCCTGCGCAGCATCAGCGGTCTCCCTCCCAGTCGATGCTCACGGCGCCTTTGGTGCTGAAGACGGCGGCGCCGGGAGCGAGCGCCTGGCGCAGCGCCAGCCCCAGCGCCTTCACCGCCGCCTCCACCACATGGTGCGCGTCGCTGCCGCGCAGCACCACCACGTGCAGGCTCATCGCCGCGTTCTCCACCAGCGAGCGCAGGGCGTGGTCGCACAGCGGCACGGGGAGAGGCCCCTCGTACCAGATCCTCCCGCCGAGGTCGATAGCCACCTGTACCAGCGCGTCGTCCATCGGCACCAGCGCGGCGCCATAGCGCGCGCAGGTGGCGGGCACCTCGCGGCGCAGGGCCATACCGACGCAGATCGCCACGTCCTCCACCAGGTGGTGGCGCAGGTCGCCGCGCGCCTCGACCTCCAGGTGGAGGCCGGAGTAGCGGGCCAGGGTCTGCAGCATGTGGTCGAGGAAGGGCTCCCCCGTAGCGACGGCGCCGCGCTCGTCGTCGTCGCGGGGGGGCGCAGGGTGAGCCGGACGCGGGTCTCGCTGGTGTCGCGGGTGAGGGTGCTCACGCTCGGTGCTCCTTGGCGATGCGCGCCGGGTCGAGCCCGCCGCGGTAGAGGGCCATGCCGAGGACCGCGCCGGCGACGCCGGCGGCGGCGAGGGCTTCGAGGTCCCGCTCGTCGCGGATGCCGCCGGCGGCGAGCAGCGGGTGGCGGCTGACCCCGGCGAGGTCGGCGAGGAAGACGACGTCGGGCCCGCCGAGGCGCCCTTCGCGGCCGACGTCGGTGACCAGCACCGCGGCGAGCGGCAGCTCGCCGAGCGTGGCGACGAGGTCACGAGCGGCGCGTCCGGCGCTGGCGGTCCAGCCGTGGGTGACCACCTCGCCGTCGCGGCAGTCGGCCGCCACCACCACGCTCCGCGGGTGGGCGGCGGCGACCCGCGCCAGCCACTCCGGATCGCCCACCGCGCGGGTGCCGAGCACGACGCGAGCGGCGCCGGCGGCGAGGGCCCAGTCCACCGTATCCTCGTCGCGCAGGCCGCCGCCCACCTGCACCGGCACGTCGACGGCGGCGACGATCGCCTCCACCGCATCGCGGTTGTCGCCGCTGCCGAGGGCGGCGTCGAGGTCGACGACGTGCAGTGCCACGAAGCCGGCCGCCACCCACCGGCGCGCCACCGCCAGCGGGTCCGGGAGGCTGACGCACTCGCTCTCCGGCCTGCCGCCCACCCACTGCACGACGCGGCCCCCGCACAGGTCGATGGCGGGGTAGGCGATCACGCCGCCAGCTCCAGGAAGTTGGCGAGCAGGCGCAGCCCCGCGCCGCCGCTCTTCTCGGGATGGAACTGCACGCCCCAGGTGCGCCCGCGGCGCACGGCGGCGGGGAAGCGGTCGCCGGCGTGGGTGGTCCAGGCGATCACCGCCTCGTCCGCCGCGGGTGCGGCGGCGAAGCTGTGAGCGAAGTAGGCGACCAGCGGGGTGACGCCGTCGAGCAGCGGGTCGGGGCGCGCCGGCACGACGTCGTTCCATCCCATGTGGGGCAGGCGCGGGGCGCGCAGGCCTCGCACGCTGCCGTCGAGGGCGCCGATACCCCTCCCCGCGCCCTCCTCGCTCACCGCGAACAGCAGCTGCATGCCGAGGCAGATGCCGAGGCAGGGCAGCCCACCGTCGAGGGCGACCCGCAGCGCCGCGGCCTGCCCCTCGAGGCGCGCCGCGGCGGCGCCGAAGGCTCCGACGCCGGGGAGCACGAGGGCATCGCCTTGCAGCGCCGCGCCGGCGTCGGACACCACGCGCACCTCGGCACCGCCCCGACGCAGCGCCTTGGACAGCGAGTGGATGTTGCCGCAGCCGTAGTCGAGCAGCGCGACGTCCACGGCTCAGGCCCTCCCTTCGCCGGCCGGCGCGGCGAGGTTGGCCGGCCCCACGGCGTCGAGCGCCGCCAGGAAGCCCTCGAGCAGCGGCCGCGGGCCGGCGGTGACGCGGATGCCGTCGCCCACCACCGGCAGCGCGGAGAACGGGCGAACGCCGACGCCGCGCTGCCGCAGGCGCGCCGCCAGCGCCACGGCGCCGCCGTCGGGCGCGCCGCTCGCCACGCGGGCGAAGACGAAGTTGGCCGCCGAGGTGAGGACGTCGAGGCCGCGCGCGCGCAGCTCGCCGGCGAGCCAGTCGCGTTGCGCGCAGGCGTCGGCGACGCGCTCGCGCACCCAGTCGCCGTCCTCGCGCAGCACGGCCAGCGCCGCGGCCTCGGCGACACCGCCGACCTTGAAGGGGCCGCGCGCCTTCTCGACCGCGGCGATCAGCTCGGCCGGTCCCAGCGCGTAGCCGACGCGCAACCCGGCAAGGCCGTGGGCCTTCGACAGCGTGCGCAGCGTGACGACGTTGCGCGACGCCACGCCCCAGGCGGCGAGGTCCTCCCCGGCGAAGTCGGCGTAGGCCTCGTCGAGGAGCAGGAGCCCCTGCATGCCGGCGGCCAGGCGCTCGACGTCGCGGCGGGCGAAGAGCGTGCCGGTGGGGTTGTTGGGGCGGCAGAGATAGGTGAGGGCGGCGCCGGTGGCGAGCAGGCCATCGACGTCGAGCGCCAGCTCGGAGGTGAGCGGCACCGGCTGCGGCGCCGCGCCGCTCACCCTCACGAACGCCGGCACGATGCCGAACGTGGGGACCGGCAGCGCCACCGCCTCGCCGGGTGCGGAGTAGGCGCGCAGGATGGCGTCGAGCAGGTCGTCCGAGCCGCAGCCGGTGACGACGTTCTCCGGCGTCACGCCATGGCGGTCTGCCAGCGCGCAGCGCAGGGCGTCGGCGTAGGGGGTGGGGTAGCGGGTGACGAGCGGCGGCGACACGGTGGCGAGCACACGGCCGGCAGCCGGCGGCATGCCGAAGACGTTGGTGTTGTCGCTCAGGTTCAGCTCGCTGCCGGCGCCCTCGCTGCCGCGGTAGGGGACGACCTCGTCGAGGCAGGGGCGGGCCCGGGGGCCGGAAGGACCGGGGCTTGCCGCAGACGGGAGCGGCGCGCGCGCGCCCCTCTCCGCGACTGCCGGTATGCCCCGGAGACCGGCGTCGCGATCCGGCCGGCTCGGCGGTGCCGCGGCCGCGGGAGAGGGAGGACGCCGCGTCCCCCTGCCGCCCTCGGCGAGGCCTCCTCCGCCCATCCCGGCGCCGGGCGTGGCGGCCTCGATCTCCCGCCGCAACCGGGCCGCCAGCGCATGTCCGGGCAGCCCCTCGGCGGTGGCGAGGATCTCGGTCGCCGCTGCCAGCTCCGCCGCCGCCAGCGGTGACAGCTCCTGCCACGTCATCTCGCGCAGGAAGTCCGAGGTGCCGAGCCCGCCGTAGGCGCGCCCCCATCCCGCCGTCGGCAGCACGTGGTTGGCGCCGGTCAGGTAGTCGCCGAAGGCGACGCTGCTCGCCGCGCCCAGGAAGACGGTGCCGGCGCGGCGCACGCCGGCGAGGGCGGCGCGCGGCTCCGCCACCATCAGCACCAGGTGCTCGGGGGCGTAGCGGCAGGCGAAGGCGAGCGCGGCGGCGAGCGAGGGCGCCGCCAGCAGGGCACCGCGGGCCGCCAGCGATTGCCGAACGATGGCCGCTCGCGCCTGAGCGGACAGGATCTCGGCAAGCACCGCCTCCACCCGCGCGAGAAGCCCGGTGTCGGTGCTCACCAGCACCGCCGCCGCGTCGGGGTCGTGCTCGGCCTGGGCCACCAGCTCGGCCGCGACCAGGCGCGCGGGGGCCGTCGCGTCCGCCACCACCAGCACCTCGGAGGGTCCGGCGGGGCAGTCGCTGGCGACGACGCCGGCGAGCTGGCGCTTCGCCTCGGTGACGTAGGCGTTGCCGGGGCCCACCACCTTGTCGACCGCCGGCACGCTGGCGGTGCCGAAGGCCATCGCCGCCACCGCGCCGGCGCCGCCGAGGGCGAAGACGCGGTCGGCGCCGGCGAGGGCACAGGCTGCCAGCACGGTCACCGGCGGCGCGCCGTCGCGGCCGGGGGGCGAGCACACCACCACCTCGGCGACGCCGGCGACGCGCGCTGGGATCACTCCCATCAAGACGCTGCTCGGGTAGGCGGCGCGGCCTCCGGGGGCGTAGACGCCGACCCGCCCGAGCGGCTCGGTGCGGCGACCGAGGCGCAAGCCGGGCCGGACCTCCACCTCGAGTGGCGGCGGCAGCTGGACGCGGTGGAAGGTGGCGATGGCGGCGGCCGCCTGCTCGAGGGCGCCACGCAGCTCGCCGGGGAGGGCACGCAGCGCCGCTGCCACGACCGCCGGAGCAACCTCGACCGCTTCCAGGGCGACGCCGTCGAAACGCTGCGCCTGCTCGCGCAGGGCGGCATCGCCGCGCGCGCGCACGGCGGCGACGACCTCGGCGACCGCCGCCGCCACCGCGGGGTCGGTGGCGCGACCGCGCGCGAAGAGCATCTCCTCCTGCGCCGGGGTGAGGCTGTCGATGGCGCCGGTGACGGCGATCGCGAGGGCGGCACCGGCGGCGCTGGCGGGGACGATCGGGAGCGCGCGGGGGCTCACGGCAACAGCCTCTCGATGCGGGTGACCAGGATCCCCACGGCGCCGATCCGCTTGAGCTCGGCGACGACGCGGTACACCTCCGCCTGGCCCACCACCGCGTGGACGGCGACGTGGCCGTCGCCGTCGAGAAGGTCGACGACGGTGGGGGCGGTGATGCCGGGGAGGATGCGCCGCATCGCCGGCAGGCCGGCGCGCGGCACGTTGGCCATCAGGTAGCGCTTGCCACGGGCGCGCAGCACCGAGTCGAGCGCGGTGACCAGGTCCTGCAGCCGCTGCGCCTCCTCGGGCTGCGCCAGCAGCTCGCGTCGCGCCACCAGCAGCGCCGTCGAGTCGAGCACGCTGTCGATCTCGCGCAGGCCGTTCATGCGCAGCGTCGAGCCGGTGGAGACGAGGTCGACGATGAGGTCGGCGACGCCGAGGTGGGGAGCGATCTCCACCGCGCCAGAGAGTGGCACCAGCGTCACTTCGCGCCCGCGGGCGCGGAAGTAGCGGTGTGTCAGGTTGGGGAAGCAGGTCGCCACGCGCGCTCCCGACGGCACGTCGGCGGCATCGCGGATCGGTCCCTCCTCGCGCGCCGCCACCGCCAGCCGGCAGTGGCCGAAGCCGAGGTCGAGCGCCACCTCGAGGGGGCGCCCGCACTCCTCCAGCAGGTCGCGGCCGGTGATGCCGGCGTCGGCGGCGCCGTCGGCGACCAGCTCGGGGATGTCCTTGGCGCCGACGAAGAGGGCGAGCAGCTCGCCGCCGAGCGAGGCCTGCAGGGCGCGCTCGCCGCGCGACTCGACGGGCAGCCCGGCCTGCTCGAGCAGCTCCACGGCGCCGGCGGCGAGGCGACCCTTGTTGGGAAGAGCGATACGGAGCATGGCGTCGTCTCCTGGTGGTGCGGAGCGAGGCGATCGAGGGGCCAAAACGCAACGCGGCCCGTGTTGCCACGGGCCGCGTTGGAGGTGAGGGTCGTTCGTCGCTGCGTCGACGCGCTACACGCCTCCCCCTCGGCCCGGGGTGCTGTGAGCGTGGCGATGGTGCAGGCGGGCGGCGATCACGAGCGAATTGTCCGCCGCGGGCGCCGCCCTTGTCAAATGAGCGGGCTTGCAGGCGGGGCCTCATCGCAGGGCGGCAAGGGCCTCCTGGAGCTGGCGAGCCGCCTTTGGAGGGGAGGCCCCCGAAGCGCTGGCGGAGCGGCCCCACGGACGGCGCCGACCTCGGGGCGGTCGGCCGACGCCGACGTCTACAATCGCCGGACGCGGCGCGGCCACCACGCGCCGCCGCGCCACTACCGATGATCGACACCGTCGAAGCCCGCATCCGCACCCTCCCCGACGCTCCCGGCATCTACGTCTTTCGCGACGCCGCCGGCGAGGCGCTCTACGTCGGCAAGGCCAAATCGCTGCGCAAGCGGGTGGTGCACTACGCGGGAGAGCTCGTCGACCCGCGACTGCAGGCGATGGCCGCCGAGGCCGCGGATCTCGAGTTCGTGGCCACCGACACCGAGGCCGAGGCGCTGCTGCTGGAGAACAACTGGATCAAGCAGCAGCGGCCGCGCTACAACATCCTGCTCCGCGACGACAAGACCTACCCCTACCTCAAGCTGACGGTGGCCGAGGAGTGGCCGCGGCTGGTGTTCACGCGCCGCATCGGTGGCGACGGCGCCGCCTACTTCGGGCCGTTCCTCCCCGGCGGCCTCGCCCGCCGCGCCACCAAGCTGGTGCAGAAGCTGTTCAAGGTGCGCGTCTGCCGCATTCCCATCGACGGCAGCCTGCCGCGTCCCTGTCTCTACTACGACATGCGGCGCTGCCTCGGGCCCTGCGTCGCCGGGCTCACCAGCCACGAGGAGTACCGCGGCGCCGTCGAGCAGGCGCGCCTCTTTCTCGCCGGACGCACCGACGAGCTGGTGCGTCGGCTGCGCCGCGACATGGAGACCGCCGCCGAGGCGCTGGCGTTCGAGCGCGCCGCCCAGCTGCGCGACCTGGTCGCCGACGTCGAGGAGGTGCAGGGTCGGCAGAAGCTCGCCTCGGTGCGCGGCGAGGACGTCGACGTCTACGGCTTTCACGTCGGCGGCGACAACGCCACGGTGGTGATCCTGGTGATGCGCGGCGGCCAGGTGCTCGACCGCCGCGAGCTGTTCTGGGAAGGGGAGGGGCAGGTCGATCCGGCGCGGCTGCTCGCCGAGCTGCTGCCGCAGGTCTACGCCACCACCACCTTCATCCCCAAGGAGATCCACCTGCCGCTGCCGGTCGAGGGTGTCGAGGCGCTCGAGGAGTGGCTCTCCGAGCGCAAGGGCGAGCGCGTCTACACGCGCCTCCCGGCGCGCGGCGAGAAGGCGCAGCGGGTGCAGCTGGCGATGCACAACGCGCAGCTGGCGCACCGGCGCCGCTTTCGCGGCGGCCGCCAGGAGCTCGCCGGGGCCGTGGCCCTGGCGCGCCACCTCGGCCTCGCCGAGCCGCCGCAGCGCATCGAGGGGTTCGACATCTCGCATTTCCAGGGCGGGGAGACGGTGGCCTCGATGGTGGTATGGGAGGCGGGGCGGATGCGCAAGTCGGACTACCGGAGCTTCAACGTCCGCGACCTCAGCGGGCCCGACGACCCGGCGTCGATCGCCCAGGCGGTCGAGCGTCGCTACAAGCGGGTGCTGGAGGAGGTCGGTGCCATGCCCGACCTCGTGCTCATCGACGGCGGGCGCACGCAGCTCAATGCGGCACTGATGGCGCTCGCCCGGCTGGGGGTCGAGGAGACGCCGGTGGTGGCGCTCGCCAAGCGCGAAGAGGAGCTCTACCTGCCGGCGCGGCCGGCGGCGCTGCGGTTGTCGCGCAAGGATGCCGGCCTGCAGGTGTTGCAGCAGGTACGTGACGAGGCCCACCGCTTTGCCGTCTCGCGCCACCGTCGCCGGCGCCAGAAACGCACGCTGGTGAGCCGCCTCGACCAGCTCGCCGGCGTCGGCCCGGGACGGCGGCGGCTGCTGTTGCAGCGGTTCGGCAGCTTCTCGGGAGTGCAGAAGGCGAGCCTGGAACAGCTGCAGGGAGCGCTCGGCCCCCGGCTCGGCGACCGCGTCCACGCCCAGCTCCACACCCCGCAGCCGGCGGCGTCCCTTGAAACGCCGCCAGGGTAAGATTGACGCTCTTATATGGTCGAGCGCTCCGATTCTGGGGGGATGGGTGGTCTGGTGCCTGCGGCGCTCCTGTCGCGCTTCGAGGAGCGCATCGGCGACGACCTCGCCGACTCGCCACCCACCCTCGACAGCGAGCGACTCCGGCAGGAGGTGGGGGGACTGCTGGCGCGCGCCGGCATGGTCAGCCACTACGAGCTGCTGGGCCTGTCGGTGGGAGCGTCGACGGCGCAGGTCACCGCCGCCTTCATCGACTTGGCGCGGCGCCTGCACCCGTCGCTGGCCTCGTGGTTGAACCTTCCGGAGGCCGTGCTGCGGCTCCTCTTCGAGCACGCCGTGCAGGCTTACCTGGTGCTGAGCGATCCGCAGCGCCGGAAGGACTACGACCGCGAGCATCCCTACCGCCCCGAGGGCGAGCAACGCAGCCACGAGGAGATCGCCGCGGTCCGCCGCGAGATGGCACGCCGGTCGTTCCGTCGGGCGCAGTCGCTCGCCAAGGTCGAGCAGTACCACTACGTCGTCGAGCTCATGCGCGACGCCGTGCAGTGGGACCCGCGGCCGGAGGCTTTCGCCCTGCTCGCGGAGGCGTTGTCGAAGAATCCCCACTGGCGCGACGAGGCGCTCGAGAACCTGCAGCAGGCGATCCGTCTCGCGCCGGGAGAGCTGCGCTACCGCCTGCGGCTCGCCCAGCTGCTCGAGAGCATGGAGCGCATGCCGGAGGCGATCGAGGAATATCGTGCGGTGCTCGCCAAGGTCCCCAACCAGCCGGACGCCAACGACGCTCTGGAGCGGCTGGGCGCCTCGGCGCCGCGCTCGGAGGACAAGAGCGGCTGGTTTCGCTGACGGGAGGGGCACCCGGCGCGGGCGATGGCCTACTCGCGAGATGGCCGCGTCGCCCGCCCCCGCCGACGACCCGCGGCAGGGTCCGGTCGACGTCGGGGACTGGAAGCCTGGTTTCGCGCCAGCGGTGGCGGCGGCGACTGAGCTCCCCCGTGGCACCGGGGGTGGCTAGCGCCGGCGGGTTGGTATCATGGCGGTGGGCCGGAGAGCCCTGAGTGGTCGCCGCATGGCTGGGCTGGTCTCCAGCTCGGCTGTGGGGAGGAAAGTCCGAACTCCCACGGGCAGCATGCTCGCCAACGGCGAGGCGTGGCGACGCGACGGAAAGTGCAACAGAGAGCAGACCGCCGGCGGCCTGCGAGCGGCAACGCCCGCGGACCCTCGGCAAGGGTGAAAGGGTGCGGTAAGAGCGCACCGCCCCCCCGGTGACGGTGGGGGGCACGGCAAACCCCATGCGGAGCAAGGCCAAATAGGGGGGCGGGGAGCCGGGCTGCCCGTCCCGCTGCCGTCGACGGCGCGAGCCGGCGGCGGTACCGCCCCCGGGTAGGCTGCTGGAGCGCGGCGGCAACGACGCGCCTAGAGGAATGACCGCTACCGGCGAGAGCCGGCACAGAATTCGGCTTACGGGACTCTCCGGCCCACCTCTCTCGTCTTGGCCCCACGGCTCGCCGGCGCGAGCTGGTCGGCGCGGCCGACGCCGCGGCCTGAGCGCTAGCGGCGTCGCCAGTCGTTGAGCGACCAGTCGTAGTCGTCGTAGTCGAGCGCGATGGCGTCGTCGGGCGGCAGCAGGCGCGCCTTCTGTGGCGGCATGTAACGGCGCAGGAAGGGGAGCACGCCGCCGCCCCACTTCCTGAAGTCGGCCGCGAACCAGTCGAGGATCTTGCTGGCGTGCACGGTGGCTCGCTTGCCGTACCGCTCGATCCTCAGCGCCGGCCCGGCGAGGAAGCGTCGCACCTGGTCGTCGAGCTGCTCGCCGACGCGGGCGCCCACGAACGCCTCGCTACGCAGCGGCGGACAGCTCTTCGCCGCACAGTTGATGGCGAAGTGGATGCGCGGGTCGTGGAAGCCATCGCGCAGCTGCACGTTCTCGATGGTGTCGAGCGAGATGGTGCCGTCGCCGAAGGGGACGGTGTCCTTGGAGAAGACGTTGAGGCGGATGATCGGGTCGCTCGAGAGGTCACGGATCGAGCGTACCGGGTAGCCGTCGACGACGCGGGCGACGACGTTGACGTTGTAGAGGTTCAGCCAGAAGGCGAGCCGCTCGTCGTGGCCGAGGGTGGCGACGTCGACCCTGGCGAGGCTCGACCGCAGCCCCTGCAGCTCGACCCTGTCGTGGGCCTGGAGACCGCCGTAGTCCATGCCGCGAGCGGGGTCGTAATAGCCGGCCAGCAGCCGGGTCCACGCGGCGTAGTTGGGCTCGGCGGCGCGCGCCGCGAAGGGGTGGGCGGCGGCGGCGAGCGCCATCGCCCCCGGCACCAGTGCGCTACGCAGGAATCGCTGCATCCTCGAGCCTCCCGGCATGACGATCGCGTCCGTCACGAGAGCACGGACGGCGAGTATTCTAGTCACCCGCGGCGTGGCGGTCCGGCGCCGGGGCCCCTCGGAGGATAATCCTCCGCCGATGCCCGACCGTTCCCCGCGCAGCTCGCCGCTTCGCCGCGCTTACGCCGCCCTCCATCGTGCCGCCGTGAGGGCGCTCAACAGGCTGGGCTGGGTGGTGGCGCCGGCTGGCGACTATTACCACGGGCTGCGCCCCCTCGCCGAGCTGGAGCGGCACGTCGACCGCTGGCACCGGCCGAGCGCGCTGGCCGGGATCGCCTTCGATCTCCCGGTCATGGAGGCGATGCTGGCGGGCCTGGTTGCTGAGTTCGGCGGCGAGTACGCCGCGCTGCCTGCCTACGACCGCATCAAAGCGGAACGTCGCGGCCCGGGCTTCACTCGCGTCGACGCGCTGGCGCTCTATGCCATGCTGCGGCGGCAGCGGCCGGCGCGCTTTCTGGAGGTGGGCTCGGGGCTCTCCACCTGGTATGCCGCCCGCGCCGGCGCGCGCAACCGCGACGAGGGGCGGCCGATGACGGTGACGGTGGTCGATCCCTTCGTCAGCGTTGCCACTCGTGCCCTGCCCGGCGTCGAAGCGGTGGCGCGCGAGGCGCAGGACCTGCCGGCCGCGTGGTACCTCGAGCGGTTGCGTCCCGGTGACGTCCTCTTCATCGACTCCACCCACGTCGTGCGCATCGATGGCGAGGTACCGCACCTCGTGCTCGAGGTGCTGCCGGCGCTGCCGCCGGGTGTCCTCGTGCACGTCCACGACGTCCACTTTCCCTACCACGTGCCGGTGCTGCCGGAGGCCTACCTGTCGGCGCGCCGGTGGCCGATGCTGTTCACCGAGGCGATGCTCGTGCAGGCGTACCTCAGCCACAACCCGTGCGTCGAGCTGGTGCTCTCGACGCCGCTGCTGCGCCACTTCCGCGAGGGGTCGCTGTACCGCCTGGTCCCCGGCTACCAGTCGCTCGACCTCGAGGACTTCGACACCCACCACGGCTCGCTCTGGTGGCGCACCGTCGCCGGCTTGCCGGTGGTGCAGCGGTGGGGCGAGGAGGCGGCGAGCGGGGAGTCGCCGCAGGTGGCGAAGCCATGAGCCTCGACGTTCGCGCGACGCGCCTTCAAGCCGATCTACCTGCTCTACTACCGGCTGCTCTTCGGGCGTCGCTTTCCCGGAGCGGCGGCTCTGGCTCGCCGGGTCGAGGCGTGGGAGGGAGCTACCGGGCGGGGCGACGCTCCTCTCGCCCCGCGGGCCTGGGAGGAGCAGTACCGGGCGGGCGGCTGGACGTTCCTGCGTGAGCTCGACGAGGTAGCGCGGTACGCCGTGATCGCCGCCTTCGCCGCCCGCCTGGCGCCCGGCGGCAGGGTGCTCGACGTCGGCTGCGGCGAGGGTCTGCTGGTGGACCACCTGCGGCCGCGCGGCTACCGCCGCTACCTCGGGATCGACCTCGCAGCAGCGGCGGTCGAGCAGGCGGCGTCGCGGCGCGACGACGCCACCGCCTTTCTCGTCGCCGACGGCGAGGCGGCGCCGCCGGCCGGACCGTGGGACGTGGTGGTGTTCAACGAGAGCGTCTACTACTTCCGCGAGCCGCTAGCCGCCGTGTGCCGCTACGAGGAGGTGCTGGCCCCCGGCGGCGCCTTTGTCGTCTCCACCTTTCGCTCACGGCGCGCCGACGCCGTCCTCCGCGGCCTGCGCCGTCGCTACCGGCTGCTCGAGGAGACCGCGGTGAGCAATCGCAAGGGCACCTGGACTGTGCGCGTGCTGGCGCCTCCTACGGGGGGCGTTGCAGACGCCGGTGGAATGCCGCCGGCAACCGGTGGTAGTGGTGCCCCCACACCGGCCGCCCGCGGCGGAGCAGCTCCGGCAGGGTGACGAGCTCGAAGGACGGGGAGAGGCGCGCGAGCAGCGTGGCGAGCGCCTGCCGCATGGGCCCGCGGTCGCGGAAGCGCGGCTCCTCGGTGACGTAGAGCGTATCGTGGAGGACGACGATGCTGCCCCGGCGGAGGCGCCGCAGCACACGCTCGACCAGCCGCTCGGCTGGGAAGTCGCGCCAGTCCTCGGCCACCACGTCCCAGGCCACCGACTGGTAGCCGCATCGCCTCGTCGTGAGCAGCGAGCCCACGCCCTGCTCGCCGAACGGGGGGCGGAAGAGCGGCAGGCCGTGGGGTGCGAGCGCCTGCGCGCAGCGCTGCAGCTGCTGTCGCCGGGCGGCGGCGTCGAGACGACGGAACGAGGGGTGGTCCCAGGAGTGGTTGGCGACGGCGTGACCGCTGGCGGCGACCCGCGCCACCACCTCGGGGTGGCGCTCCGCGCTCACCCCGACCATGAAGAAGGTGGCGCAGGCGCCGTGTCGCGCCAGCAGGTCGAGGACGCGCGGGGTCTCCTGGGGGTCCGGTCCGTCGTCGAAGGTGAGGGCGATCAACGGCTCGCGAGTCTCGACGCGCAGGAGCGTGCCGAAAGGACGCGCGGTGGCAGCAAGGACGTGCTTGACGAGCTCCTTGCCGCGCCCCAGCGAGGTGGCGAGGGTGGCCTCGTAGGGCAACCGCGCCGATTCCTCGCCCTGGCGGCCACCGGGGGCGGTCGTTCCCCTCATGCCGCTGCCGCCGGCGCGCGACCGAAGAAGGAACGGAAGGCGCGCCAGTGGCGCGCCGCCAGCACCGCAGCCGCTACGGCGGCCGCGGCGAGCGACGCCGCGAAGCGCGCCCAGGAAGCGGGCGGCAAGAGCCAGACGACGAGCGCGAAGAAGGGCAGGGGCAGCAGCAGCAGCTCGGCGAGGTCGACGACGAGCCGGCCGAAGCGGCGGTTGCCGAACACCCGGCGCACCTCCCAGCCCATCACCAGGTTGCCGAGCAGGAGGAAGTTCGCGAGCGCCATCCCCCACGCTCCCCAGCGTCGGGTGAGCAGGATGCCGAAGGCGAGCAGCGAGACGAGGTTGAGCAGCTCGATCGCCAGCCACTGGCGGTCGCGATGCTCGGCCTTGAGCATCTCGCCCCCCAGGTAGGAGGTGTAGTAGGAGAGGGGCACGAAGGCGAGGGCGCGGAGAATGGGAGCCGCCGCCTGCCACTGCGGGCCCGGGCCGCAGAGCACACGGATCGTCTTCTCGGGGTTGCAGGCGACGAACCAGCTCGCCACCGCCTGGCAGGCCACCAGCTGCACGGCACCGAGGCGGAAGACCTCCACGAAGCGCGCACGATCGCGAAGGTACTCGACGAGGGTGGGGAAGAGGGCGCGTGGGTAGGCGATGGTGGCGACCAGGAACACCGCCCAGTACGCCCGGGTGTAGAGGCCGACGGTGGTGGCGTCGCGGAACCAGTCGACGACGAAGGCGTCGAGGTTGGTCACCAGCTGCACGGCCATCCAGATGAGAAAGAGCAGAGCGCTCTTGCGCAGCAGGTCGGGGAGCAGCGATGGCTCGACGTGCAGCGGCAGCTTCCCCCACGCCTTCGCCCACGACCAGGCGGCGAGCAGCGCGGCGCCGGCGAGGTCGCCGGCGACGAAGCTCCAGTACCCCCAGCCTGCCCAGGCGAGGCCCACCGACACCACCGCCACGGCGACGCCGCGCCAGACCTCGGGTGCGATCAGCGCGCCGATGGTGAGCTCGCGCTCGAAGAAGGCGCGCGGCACCACCGCCAGGCCGTCGAGCAGCACCCAGACGGCGAACACCCGCAGCACGGCCGGCAGCTGCGGTGTGTGGGGAGCGAGGGCGCCGATCCAGGGCGCCGCGAGCAGCAGCGCCAGGGTCAGCAACGCGCCGCTGGTGGTGACGAACGCGAGCACGGTGCCGTACGGTCGCCGGCGGTCCCGCACCAGGTGGTAGGGGAGCCCGAGGTCGCGCACCGCCGCCGCCACGGTGACCACGCGCAGGGCCAGCTCATAGACGCCGTGCCCGGCCGGCAGCACCAGCCGCAGCAGCGCCAGCCGTGCGGCGAAGTTGACCCCCAGCCGCGCCAGCTGGATGGCCCACGACGCCGCCGTCGAGCGCAGGATGCGCTGCTCGGTGGTGGGTGGAGTCGGCGCGGGATCGGCCATTGGCGACGCCGGCGGCGGCGCCCGATCATGACGCACCCGCGCCGCCACCCCAACCGCGCCGAGCTCGCCGCCGCGCGCTCGCGTATCCTCCACCTCATGGTCGCCGCCTGGCCGCCGCCGCTCCGTCCCGGCGACCGCGTCGGCGTGGCCGCCCTCTCCGGGGTGGTGGATCCCCAGGCCCTCGAGCGCGGGCTAGGGGCGCTGCGCGACCTCGGCTACCAGCCCGTGCCGGCCCGCAACCTGGCATCACGCCACGGCATTCTCGCCGGCGGCGACGACGAGCGGCTGGGGGCGTTCCACGACCTGGTCGCCGACGACTCCCTGGCCGCCATCGTCTTCGCGCGCGGCGGGCACGGGCTGCTGCGGCTGCTGCCGCGGCTCGACTGGGACCTCATCGGACGCCGCCCGCGGGCGTGGCTGGGCTACTCGGACGTGACGCCGCTCCTGCTGGCGATCATCGTTCGTTGTGGCCTGGTGGCCTTTCACGGGCCGATGGTTGCCACCGACCTCGCCCGCGGTCTCGACGCGGTGGAGGCGGCCTCGTTGCGCGGCGCGCTGGAGGGGGAGGCGGTGCTGCGCTACCCCTTGCGCTGGCTGCGCGGCGGAGCCGCCGAAGGGCCGGTGCTGGGCGGCTGCCTCAGCCTGCTCACCGCCGTGCTGGGCACCCCCTGGGCGACCCGTTTCGACGGCGCTCTACTCTTCATGGAGGACGTCAACGAGCCCTTCCATCGCATCGACCGCATGTTGACCCACCTGCGGCTGTCCGATAACCTGATCGGCGTCCGCGGCATCATCGCAGGTCACTTCGGCGGGGAATGGGAGCAGGCCATCGTCGACGTCGGGACTGTAGGGACGGCAAGCCTGGCAGCCTGGCATGCGGAGAGTCTCCTCGCGCTGCCCGGCCCCATCGCCTGGGGGCTGCCCTGCGGGCATGGTGTGCCCAACCTCACCCTGCCGCTCGGCGCCACCGGCGGCCTCGACCCGGCGCGCCGCGAGCTGACCGTGCCGCGCCACCGTGACTGAACGATGACCAAGCCCGTTTTCAAGTCCACCGGCGTCGCCGGCGCGCCCGCGCCGCCGCCGAAGAAAGGGCCGGCTCCGCAGTTCAGCGAGGAGCACGGGTCTGGCGACTTCCTCTTCCGGGAGGGGGACCTCGGCACCGAGATGTTCATCCTCCAGGAGGGGCAGGTCGAGATCCTCAAGACCGTCAACGGCATCGACGAGCAGCTGGCGGTGCTCGAGAAGGGGGACTTCTTCGGCGAGATGTCGCTGCTCGAGGACCTGCCACGCACCGCCTCGGCGCGCGCCGTGACCGACTGCCGGGTGATCCGCATCAACGGCGCCACCTTCGACCAGATGCTGCGCTCGAAGCCGGAGATCGCCGTGCGCATCATGCGCAAGCTATCGCGGCGGCTGCGCCAGACCGACCAGATGCTGCGCGAGGCGCTCGGCGCCCCCGACCAGGACGCCATGCGGGCGCCGGAGATGCCGGCAGAGGAGAGGCCGGCGACGGTCGGGGCCCTGGCGCCACAGCGGCTGGTACATTCCTCCGGCATGGAGCTGCATCTCTCTACCAGCTCGGAGACCCTGATCGGCAGGCGCGATCCCGTCACCGGCATCCTCCCCGACGTCGACCTGACGCCGGTGGACACCCAGCGCTCCACCAGCCGCCGCCACGCCAAGATCTACCGCCGCGGTGGGAAGTTCTTCGTCTGCGAGGAGATCGGGACGATGAATGGCACTTTCGTCAACGGCGAACGGGTGGAGACCGGCGTGCCGGTGGAGATCCGTTCGGGCGACGAGGTGCAGTTCGGCCTCGTCAAGCTCGGCTTCCGCGAGTAAGCGCCGGGACCCGCGTTGACCCCCGACAGCGCCGCACGTCCGCGCGCCCTCGCACTCGCCACCGCCGTTGCTTCGCCGCTCGACCTGCGCTCGCCGCTGCGAGCCCTGCCGGGGATCGGGCCACGCACCGCGGCGTCGCTCGCCGCCGCCGGCATCGCCACCGTCGACGACCTGCTCTGGCACCTCCCGCGCACCTACGAGGATCGCCGCGAGACGACCGCGGTGGCGGCGGCCGTGCCGGGTGCCACGCTGCAGCTCCGCGGGCGGCTGGAAGGGGTGCGGCTGCGCCGCGCGGGGAGACGGCAGCTGGTGGAGGCGACATTGCGCGACGGCAGCGGGGCCCTCGCGGTGACCTGGTTCGGGCAGCCCTGGCTGTTCGACAAGCTGCCGGCGGTGGGCGAGGTGGTGGTGCACGGTCGCGTGCAGAGCTCGGGCCGGCGGCTCGTGCTGGCGCACCCTGAGTGGCGGCCGGTGGACGCCGACGAGGGAGCGCCACCGATCTGCCCGGTCTACCCCGACGTTGCCGGGCTCAGCGGGGCGCGGCTGCGCGGCTGGATCGCCGCTGCCCTCGGCCGCCTCGACCTCGAGCGCTTGCTCGCCGAGCCGCTGCCGCCGGCGCTGCTCGAGCGCCATCGGCTGCCGGAGCTCGCGGCGGCGGTGCGCTTCCTGCACGCGCCGCCGGCGAGCGCCGACCCGCAGGAGCTCGCCGCCGGCGAGTCGCCGGCGCATCACCGGCTGGTTTACGGCGAGCTTCTTGCCCAGCAGCGCGAGCTCGCCACCCGCGCTGCCGCCCAGCGGCGGCTCACCAAGCCGCACCGCTATCGGGTCGACGACGCGGTGCGCGCCCGTGCCCGGGAGCTGCTGCCGTTTCGCCTCACGGCGGCGCAGAAGCGGGTGCTCGGCGAGCTCGCCGCCGAGCTGCAGCGCCCGCAGCCGATGCGGCGCCTGCTGCAGGGGGACGTCGGCAGCGGCAAGACCGTGGTTGCCGCCATGCTGGTGCTGGTCGCCGCCGAGAGCGGCCTGCAAGCTGCCTTCCTCGCCCCCACCGAGCTGCTCGCCGAGCAGCACTTCCTCACCCTCTCGCGCCTGCTCGGCGGGCGCTACCCCGTGGCCCTGCTCGCCGGCGGTCGTGGCGGCGAGGCGGCGCGAAGGGCGGTGGCGCGCGGGCAGGTGCCGCTGGTGGTGGGGACGCAGGCTCTGCTGGAGCGCACGGTGCGCTTCCAGCACCTTGCCCTGGTGGTGATCGACGAGCAGCACCGCTTCGGCGTGCGGCAGCGGCAGGCGCTCACCGCCAAGGGGGCGCGTCCCGACCTGCTGGTGATGAGCGCCACCCCCATCCCGCGCTCGCTTGCCCTCGCCGCCTACGGCGACCTCGACGTCTCGCTGCTCGACGAGCTGCCGGCGGGCCGCCAGCCGATCGCCACCGAGGTGGTTTCCTCGGTGCGCCGCCGCGAGGTCTACGCGCGCCTGCGCGCGGAGGTGGCGGGCGGCGGCCAGGCCTACGTCGTGTTCCCCGCCATCGGCGCCGACGGCGACCCGCCGGCCGAGCCGTCGCTCGCCGGTCTCGGCGAGCGGCTGCGCCACGCCCTCGGCGACCTGCAGGTGGCGGTGCTCCATGGCGACCTGCCCGGGCCCGCGCGTGCGGCGATCATGGAGCGCTTCCGTGGCGGCGTGGTCAAGGTGCTGCTGGCGACGACGGTGATCGAGGTCGGCGTCGACGTGCCGGCGGCGAGCGCGATGGTGATCGAGGGCGCCGAGCGCTTCGGACTGGCGCAGCTGCACCAGCTGCGGGGACGGGTGGGGCGGGGCACGCGCGCCGCGTGGTGCGTCGCCATCCACGGCGGCGGTGCGACCGGCCCCGCCGCGGAGCTCGCCACGCGCCGCCTGGCGGCCTTCGCCGCCACCGGTGACGGCTTCGCCATCGCCGAGGAGGACCTGCGCCTGCGCGGCCCCGGCGAGCTGCTGGGAGAACGCCAGGCGGGAGCGCAGCCCTTCCGCTTCGCTGCCTTGCCGCGTCACCACCGCTGGCTGCTCGAGGCCTGGAAGGACGCCCGCGAGCTGGCGATTGCCTCCGGCGGGCGGGGGGAGCGGAAGCGGGGGCCCGGCGAGCAGGGCCCGAGTCGAGCGCGCCCCCTGCCACCCGAGCGGCGGAAGAGCGCAGAGCCTGCGCGAGGCACTCCCGTGCCCCCTGTGGGCGGCGGAGGGCCCGCGGGTTGATCCGCGGCGTGCTCGTGGTGGGCTGGCTCGGGCTGGCACTGCTGCTGCTGACCGCGGCGAGCGGCTACCAGGTGGCGAGCGAGCCGACGGCGCAGCGCCACTTGGTGCTGGCGCTGTTCCCCACTGCCGCGCTGCTGTTCGCCGACCTCTGCGTTCTGGTGTACGTCGCGGGCACGAGGCGGCTGGTGCGGCGCGCCGCCGCCGAGCTGCGGCTGCCCGCCGACTGGTGGCGCGAGCAGCGGCGGGTGGCGCGCGAGGCGGCGCTCTGGCCGTCGGCGGCGGTGCTGGCGCTGGCGGCGCTGTTCGCCAGCGGCTTCGCGGCCTACACCGCATCGGGCTACGACTCGGCCCCGCCGGTGTGGGCGCATCACGGCCTGTTCGTGGCCACCGCCCTGTTGGAGCTCCTCTTCCTGCTCCGCGGCGGTCGTTCCCTGCGCCGGTGCGAGGCTCATCTGGCGGCCTTTGGCGCCGCCGTCGAGGCGGCCGGCGGGCGCTGATCCCGCTGCTATACTCCGCGCCCCGGTGCGCGGGGTCGTCCCCTTCCAGGTCGGCTGTTTCGAGTCGCCCACCTCCCCGGGCCGCGCCACGCGACACCGCCCAGCATGAGCGAAACGCAGAAGCAGGTCGTGCTTTCCGGCATCCGCCCCACCGGGCGGTTGCACCTCGGCAACTACTTCGGGGCGCTCAAGAACTGGGCCGAGCTGCAGGACCGCTACCGCTGTCACTACTTCATCGCCGACTGGCACGCGCTCACCACCGACTACGAGGACACCTCGCAGGTGGCGGCCAACACCCTCGACGTGGCCGCAGACATGATCGCCGGTGGGCTCGACCCCGAGCGCTCGGTGATCTTCGTGCAGTCGCTGGTGCCCGAGCACGCCGAGCTCTTCCTCATCCTCGCCATGCTGACCCCGCTCGGCTGGCTGGAGCGGGTGCCCACCTACAAAGACCAGATCCGGCAGCTCGAGAACAAGGACCTCTCCACCTTCGGTTTCCTCGGCTACCCGGTGCTGCAGACCGCCGACATCCTCATGTACCGTGCCCACTACGTGCCGGTGGGCGAGGACCAGGTGGCGCACCTGGAGATCAGCCGCGAGATCTGCCGCCGTTTCAACGGCTACTACGGCGAGGTCTTCCCCGAGCCGCAGCCGCTGCTCACGCCGACGCCGCGCGTGCCGGGGATCGACGGCCGCAAGATGTCGAAGTCGTACGGCAACGCCATCAACCTCACCGACTCGCCCGACGAGATCCGCCGCAAGTGCAAGGAGATGTTCACCGACCCGCAGCGCGTGCGGCGCAGCGACGCCGGCCGTCCCGAGGTGTGCAACCTCTTCCGCTTCCACGAGCTGGTGAGCCCGCCGGAGCTCCGCGAGCGGGTCGACCGCGAGTGCCGCGCCGCCGCCATCGGCTGCGTCGACGACAAGAAGCTGCTCGCCCAGGTGCTGATCGACTACCTGGCGCCCTTCCGCCAGCGCCGCGAGGAGCTGCTGCGCGATCCCGATACCCTGCGTGACGTCCTGCTCGAGGGCTCGCGGCGGGCGCGCGAGCGCGCCACCGAAACGATCGCGATGGTGCGCTCGGCGATCGGCCTCGACGACCGCCAGTGGGGGCGGCGCGTCGCCGCGCTCGCCGGCGCCGGCGCCGGCGAGGGCTGACGGCCGGCCGGACGGGATGACTCCCCAGCTCATGAGCGAGCCGCGCCTTCCCGCCGCCACCCTTCCCGAGTCCTGGCGGGTGTGCCTGCCGGTGTTCGAGGGGCCCCTCGACCTGCTGCTCCACCTGGTGCGGATCAACCAGGTGGAGATCGCCGACATCCCGGTGGCCCGCATCTGCGACCAGTTCCACGAGTACCTGGCGCTGATGGAGGAGCTCGACCTCGACGTCGCCGGCGAGTACGTCTACGAGGCGGCGCTGCTCATCCAGCTCAAGTCGCGCATGCTGCTGCCGCGACAGGTCGACTCGCACGGCGAGCCGATCGCAGACCCGCGCCAGGAGCTGGTGAAGCGGTTGCTCGAGTACCGCAAGATCAAGGAGGCGGCGCAGGCCCTCGCCGAGGTGCACAGCGTGCGCAGCGGCATCTGGACGCGCCACGGCAAGGAGCTGCAGCAGCTGGCGGCGGCGGAGAACGAAGAGGCGGAGACGATGGCCTTCGCCGAGGTCTCGCTCTACGACCTGCTGCGGGCGATGCACGGCGTGCTCGACCGCTACGGGCGCGAGCATCCTCCCGAGATGCAGCTGCACGGCGAGGTGTTCTCGGTGCGCGACCAGCTACACCGGTTGTGGAAGCGTCTCGAGGGCGGCCGTCCCTTCGACGCCCTCGACGACCTGCGCAGCCGCTCCTGCCGTGCCGAAGCGGTGTCGGCCTTCCTCGCCATCCTCGAGATGGCCCGGCTGGGCCTGGTCCGCCTGCACCAGACGGCGGCGGGCTCGGTCCTCCTCTACCGCACCGCCAAGGAGCTCGACCTCGACGCCCTGGAGGGGATCCACGGATGACGTGCTGGAGGCGGGGATGACCGCGCGCGCGGAGATGGAAGCGGCGCTCGAGGCGATCCTCTTCGTCGCTCCCGAGCCGCTGCCGCGCGAGCGGCTGCTCGAGATGTTCGAGGAAGGGGAGCGCGAGGAGGCCGCCCTCGCCCTCGCCACCGTGCTCGAGCGCCATGGCGGCGGCGAGGGCCGCGGCATCATGGTGGAGGAGGTGGGAGGCGGCATCCGCCTGGTCTCGCGGCCGGAGCTGCACGGCTACCTCAAGCGCTTCTTCCAGGTCACCGGGCGCAGCCGGCTGTCGATGGCGGCGCTCGAGACGCTGGCCATCATCGCCTACCGTCAGCCGCTCACCGGCCCCGAGGTGAGCGAGCTGCGTGGCGCGCAGTCGACGACGGTGATCAAGACCCTGCTCGAGCGGCGCATGATCCGCATCTCCGGCCGCAAGCAGGTGGTGGGCAAGCCCTTCCTCTACACCACCACCCGCGAGTTCCTGCTCCACTTCGGCCTCGGGGCGCTCGGCGACCTGCCGCCGCTCGAGGAGATGGAGGAGCTATTCGCGCTCGACGCCGGCGGCGAGGTGCCGCTCGTCGACCGCGAGGAGGAGGTAGCGCGGGCGAGCGCCGCGCTCGAGGATGGCGAGGCCAGGGACGAGGAGGAGGAAGGCGAGCCCGCGGCGGTGCTCGACGGCGGCGGGGGCGAGGGGGAGGGCTAGGTGGGCGCGGAGCGGCTGCAGAAGATCCTCGCCCGCGCCGGCATCGCCTCCCGCCGCAAGGCGGAGGAGCTCATCGCCGCCGGGCTCGTCACCGTCAACGGCAAGGTGGCCTCGCTCGGCGACCGCGCCGACTCGGCGGTGGACGCCGTCAAGGTCGAGGGCCGGCGGCTGCCGCCGCCGGTGCCGCAGCGCTACGTGGTGCTCAACAAGCCCCCGGGCTACGTCAGCACGGTCTCCGACCCCGAGCGCCGGCCGACGGTGCTCGATCTCGTCCCGCCGGGGATGCGCAAGGCGCTGGTGCCGGTGGGCCGTCTCGACTTCCAGAGCGAAGGGCTGCTGCTGCTCACCACCGACGGTGAGTGGGCACAGCGCATCGCGCATCCGCGCTACGGCTGCGCCAAGACCTACGAGGCCAAGGTCAAGGGGATGCCGGAGGAGCGCGACGTCGAGCGGCTGCGGCGCGGCATGTGGATCGAGGGCAAGCGCACCCTGCCCGCCGAGGTGCGCCTGCTGCGCACCACTGGCCGCGGGCGCGAGATCGGTAACAGCTGGTGGGAGGTGGTGCTGCGCCAGGGGCGGAGCCGCCAGATCCGCGAGATGTTCTTCCGCATCGGCCACGGCGTGCTCAAGCTGCATCGGGTGGCGATCGGGCCCCTGCGCGACCCCGAGCTGCCGCCCGGCGCCTTCCGCGAGCTCAGCGAGGTCGAGGTCGAGCAGCTGCGCAAGGCGGGCAAGGTCAGCGCCAGGATGCAGGGGCGCCCGGACGCGGTGGCGGGCGGCGCGCCGGCGCGGAGCGCACCGTCGCGGCGGCCGACCGCGGGTGCCGCCGCCGGGAGCGCCGGAGCGGGGTGGGCGAGCCCGAAGTCGCGGCGCGCGAAGGGCGCCGGGGCGCGCGGCAGGGCAGTAACCGGCACACCGCTCGAGGGTGGGCGCCGGGCGAGACCGGCCACCACGGCGACCGGGACAACCAAGCGTGCGCAGCAGAAGGGCGCGCCGACGAAGGGCGCTTCTCGCGCGAGCTCCACCCGAGGCATGGCGGCCAGAAGCGCCCCCGCGAAGGGCGGTCCCGGCAAGCTCGCCGGTGCCAGGGGGGCGGCCGCCAAGGGGACATCGGCGAGGGGCGGCTCGCCCTCCTCCAAGCCGACGCCATCGCCAGCCGGGCGCCCGCCTCGGCGCCCGGCGCCGCGGCCGCGTCGCCACTCCAGCCGCAAGGCCAGGGACCGGCGTTGATGCCGGACGCCCCTCCCCGGCCGGCGCCGCTGGTGGTGGCGATCGACGGCCCGGCGGGGGTGGGCAAGAGCGCCGTGGCGCGCGGCCTGGCGCGCCTGCTGGGCCTGCCCTACCTCGACACCGGCGCCATGTACCGCGCCATCGGCTGGCGCGCCCTGCGCGAGGGCGTGTCGGCCGACGACCCGACGGCGGTGGCGTCGCTCGCCGGCGGTGTCGACCTGGTGCTGCGGCCGCGCCAGGACGGCGGGGTCGACATCAGCCTCGACGGCATGCCGGTGGAGCCCCACATCCGCGCCCCCGAGGTGGGCGAGATGGCCTCGCTGCTCGCCGCCCAACCGGTGGTGCGGGCGCGGCTGGTGGAGCTCCAACGCGCCTTCGGCGGCCGCCACGGCGCGGTGATGGAAGGGCGCGACATCGGCACCGTCGTCTTCCCGCGGACGCCGTTCAAGTTCTTCCTCGACGCGCGACCGCCGGTGCGGGTGCGACGGCGCCTCGAGCAGCTGCGGGCGGCGGGCCGGGAGGCCAGCGATGTCGAGGTGGAGGAGGAGCTCGTCCGGCGCGACCGCCGCGACCGCGAGCGCGCCCACTCGCCGCTCGCCTGGGACCCCAGCTACGAGCGGGTCGACACCTCCGAGATGACGCTCGACGAGGTGGTGGAGCGGCTGGCCGCGGCGGTGGCTGCCAGGCGGGCCGGCGACGACGGCGGGGGAGGGTGAGCGCATGGCGCCGCTCGCTCCGGGTGCTGGTTGACCCGCTGCGTCGACGAGGGGGACGCCATGGTCCGCGACCTCAAGGTCGACCCCTCGTTCGGGCGCTGGCGCGCCGAGCCCTGGTTCCGGGCCCTCGTCGTGCGCATGGGGCTCGAGCCGTAAGACGGCAGCGCCCTAGCGCGCCAGCAAGCGTCCCCAGTGCTTGCTGCCGAGCTTGCGCACGGTGGCGATGCGCTCCTCTGCGACATGGCCGGCGGCGACGGCGGTGGAGATCCCCTCGCGGCGCGCCGTCTCGAAGACGCGGGTGAGGTTGAGGTAGATGCCGCGGGTCATGCGCAGCGCGCGCTCGCGGTTGTAGCCGCCGAGCAGCTCGTTGTAGACGTTGATCAGGCCGCCGGCGTTGATGACGAAGTCGGGGGCGTAGAGGATGCCGCGCTGCTCGAGCAGGGCGCTGTCGCGCGCCTCGTCCTCGAGCTGGTTGTTGGCGGCGCCTGCCACCACCTGGCACTTGAGGCGCGGGATGGTGCGATCGTTGAGAGCCGCGCCCAGCGCACAGGGAGCGAAGACGTCGCACTCGACCTCGAAGATGTCCTCGCTCGACACCAGCTCGACGCCGAGCTGCCGCGCCTGCTCGCGCGCCTGCTCGTCGATGTCGCAGCCGAAGACCTTGGCGCCCTCCTGGGTCAGGTAGCCCGCCAGGTGGTGGCCGACGCTTCCCAGCCCCTGCACTGCCACGGTGCGGCCGCGCAGCTCGGTGGCCGCGAAGTGCCACTTGACCGCCGCCTTGATCCCTTGCAGCGTGCCGTAGGCGGTCACCGGCGAGGGGTCGCCGCTGCCGCCATGGGCCGGCGAGACGCCGGTGCACCAGCGCGTCTCGGTGAAGATGAGCTCCATGTCCTCCATGTCGGTGCCGACGTCCTCGGCGGCGATGTAGAGCCCGCCCAGAGACTCGACGAAGCGACCGAAGGCCCGGAACAGCGCCTCGCTCTTTTGCTTCTTGGAGTCGCCGATGATCACCGCCTTGCCGCCGCCGAGGTTGAGGCCGGCTGCCGCCGCCTTGTAGGTCATGGCGCGCGACAGGCGGAGCACGTCGATGAGCGCCTCCTCCTCGCTGCCGTAGCTCCACATGCGCACGCCGCCGAGGCCTGGCCCCAGCACCGCCGAGTGCACGGCGATGATCGCCTTGAGACCCACCTCGGGGTTGGAGCAGATCAGCACACGATCGTGTCCCATCTTCACCATCTGCTCGAACATGACCATTCCGGCTCCTCTGGGTCGGATCGCCGCGCCAGCCGCGGCTCGCGAGGCGCGCGGCGCGGCCGCGTGGCGGCCGGCGCGGCGCGAGTGCTCTGTGTGAAGTCAGCCTTCCGGTGACGGCGCCCGGGTGAAGGCGGCCTAGTCTACAGGAAGCCTCGCGCAGCCTTCGTCGATGTGAGAGCGGGCTCGTTCCGCTGTAGCCCGCATCACGGGGTCGGGATCGACGGCCGCCGCCGCCAGGGCGGGAAGGTAGCGCGGCTCGCCGCGATGTCCCATGGCGGTCGCGGCGTTGCGCCGCAGCCCCTGCTGTCGCGCTCGCTTCATCGGACTGCCGCGGAAGCGCTCCTCGTATTCCTCGCGCCCGAGTGCCAGCAAGCCGGCGAGGTCGAGCTCGCGGCGCTGCGGCGGCAGCGCCAGCTCCGGGTGCGGCGCCGGCGCGATGCCGTGGCGGCGCCGGTTCCACGGGCAGACCTCCTGGCAGAGGTCGCAGCCGAACACCCAGTCGCCGACCATCTCCGCCGCCGCCGCCGGCAGCTCGCCGCGGTGCTCGATCGTCCAGAAGCTGATGCAGCGGTTGCTGTCGAGCCGGAAGGGTTCCACGAGCGCCCCGGTAGGGCAGGCCTCCAGGCAGAGCGTGCAGCTGCCGCAGAGCTCCGCCAGCGGCGTGTCGGCGGCGAGGTCGAGGGTGAGGAAGAGCTCGCCGAGCAGGAACCAGGAGCCCATCTCGCGCTCGAGCAGGCAGGTGTTCTTGCCCACCGCGCCGATGCCGGCGCGTGCCGCCAGCTCGCGCTCGAGCACCGGTCCGGTGTCGACGTAGCGTCGCGTTCCGGTACCGTGGAAGGCCGCGACGACCCGTGCCGCCACCGCCTCGAGGCGCGACTCCATCAGCGCGTGGTAGTCGCGGCCGCGGGCGTAGCGCGCGACGCGCGGCCAGAGGTCCCCTTCGGGCTCCGCCTCGTTCGCCAGCGGCCAGTAGCGCAGCGCCACGCAGAGGACGCAGCGGGCGCCCGGCAGCACCTGTTCCGGCTGCAGCCGCGCCTCGAGGCGGCGCTCGAGGTAGGCCATGCCGGCGTGCTCGCCGCGGTCGAGCCAGCGCAGGAACGAGCCGCCGTGCGCGAGCGGCTCCAGGGTGGCGATGCCGGCGCGGTCGAAGCCTGCCTCGAGCGCCCACTCCTTCACGCGCGTGGCGGCGAGCCGGGCGTCCACCCGCTCATTCTAGAGAGGCGCGGCGGGGCTTGCGTCTCGAGCCCGCCGCGCCGGCGATTTCGTTCCCGGTTCCACGCCGCTGGTTGCCGCGTCGCCGAATCCTCCATCGCCGACGATTCCTACGCTGGCGATCTCCTGCGGGTTCCTGCGGGCGGAGTCCTTGACGCAGCGCTCGCCCCCTGGTCACAATGTCTTGGGTTGGCATGTCATGAAGGGTCTTTGCACCTCTGGCATCGGGAGAACAGGGATGCTTGCAAGGATCGTCGTTTCCCTCCTCGTGGGAGCGTGTTCCGCCGCCACCGCCGCCCGGGGGAGTGAGCTCGAGGCCTATCAGGTGGCGGACATCAACCCCCTCGCGACAGCGCTCGACGGGTCGCCGGGAACGCTCTGGAGCCTCGGCGACGTCGTCATCTTCGCGGCCAGCGACAACGACGGGGATCGGGAGCCCTGGCGGAGCGACGGCACGGAAGCAGGCACCTACCGACTTGTCGATTCCTGCAGTGATTGCTCGGGAGGCTTCCGGTTCCTGGGAATCACTCCGGTGGGGTTGTTCTTCGCGACGTTCCAGGGAGACTTCAACCAATCCCTCTGGGTCACCGACGGGTCATTGCAGGGTACGCGATTGCTCGCCAGCGACGTCGCAGTCGACCTGGAAGGGCGCGCCGTCTGGGTGGAGGCCCTTCATCGCGCGTTCCTGTCCGTCGGTGACGAGCAGGGTAGGGAGCTGTGGAGCAGCGACGGCACCGTTCGCGGAACGGGACAGGTGGTCGACCTGGTCCCCGGTCCGCTCTCTTCCCTCCCTCGGCAACTGACCTCGTTCAAGGGACGGCTCTACTTCAACGCCGTGGATCGAGCCCATGGGCACGCGCTGTGGGTGTCCAACGGCACTGCGGCCGGGACTCGTCTCGTGAAGGACATGTGGCCGGGGCCGGGCGATGGAGACTTCGGTCTCTGGGGGCCGCAGAACATGGTCGTGCTGGGGGACCGGCTGCTCTTCCTGGCGGAGAGCCCCGGCACGGGGGTCGAGCTGTGGACGAGCGACGGGCGCCGGCAAGGAACCAAGCTGCTTCGCGATCTGGCGCCGGGCACCGCAGGGACCTTCGTCGACTCCTTCCGCATCGTCGGCAAGCACGCCCTCGCGATCGCGAGCAGTGGTGCCTCGGAGAAGCTCCTGACCACGGACGGGACCCGTGCGGGCACGCGGTTTCTCGTCACCCTGGGTCCGTCGGGCTCCTTCCCGGTAGTGCAGTCCTACAGCCCTGGCGGCGTGCTGGTGTTCCCGTTCGATGACGGAACGCATGGTCGGGAGCCCTGGATGACCGACGGAACGGTCGCGGGAACCCGGTTGTTGGCCGACATCTGCCCTGGGAGCTGCTCCTCGGGAGGTGATGTGATCAGCGTCGGCCCCTCCACGCAGGTGGTGCTGAGGGCTACGGAGCCGCAGCATGGCTCCGAGCCCTGGATCACCGATGGCACGACCGCGGGAACCCACCTCCTTGCCGACATCTGCCCGTCAGCTTGTAGCTCAGACCCCGCGCTGGCAATCCAGGTCAACCGCAGGTTCTTCGTCGCGAGCTACAACCCGGGGCCTTACATGACGGTCTGGGGAACCGATGGCACACCGGCTGGCACGGCCCTCCTCGGCGTTCACGGCTACGCGGAGGGCCCCGGGCCGTTTGCGGCCTTGGCCGGCAAGGCGCTGCTGTTGTCGGGCATCGATGACCAGCACGGCCGTGAGCTGTGGAGAACCAATGGCAAGGTGCTCGGAACCCGGCTGGTCCGCGACCTTGCCGATGGCCTCATGGGGGCCGGGTCCTTCCCCACTTTGGTGGGCAGCGTCGGCAACAATGTCATCTTCTTCGCCGACGACTCCATCCATGGCTTCGAGCCCTGGCGCAGCGATGGCACAGACGCCGGCACGTCGATGATCGCTGCGCTCGAGCCCATCGCCAGCCCGGACCGCTTCAACCAATTCCATGCAGTGTCGATACCGGGTGCCCTCCTGCTCTCGGTCTCGGGCGCGAGCGGACTGTGGCGCACCGACGGCAGCGAGGCAGGCACGTTCTACATCGGTGACGTTGCCGTGAATGGTGACACGGCGGTCACCAGCGATGGCGTTGCCTACTTTCCCGCTGGCGAGGGATACGACGGTTTAGAGCTCTGGCGGTCGGACGGCACGGCGGCTGGCACCTTCGAGGTCGCCGACATCCGGCCCGGCGAGAGCGGCTCGGCTCCTGCGCAGCTCACCGCGGTCGGCAGGACCGTCTTCTTCACCGCCGACACCCTGGAGGCAGGGAGGGAGCTCTGGAGGAGCGACGGCACCTCCGGCGGGACCAGGATGGTTGCCGACCTCGCCGAGGGCTCGAGTGATTCCGAGCTCGTGCTCGTCGCCGACTTGTCGGGCACCCTCCTCTTCCACCGGCGAGACGGGTTTGCGGATGCGGGTGCGCTGTGGAGGTCCGACGGCACGGCCGCCGGCACCGTCGAGGTCGCCGCCATGCCCAATGCCTCGCGGGGGTTGGTGATCGGACAACGGGTGCTGATTCCTGGGCGCGACGGCTTTTGGGTAACGGATGGGACCCCCGGGGGAACGAAGCGTCTTTCGCAGGTGGGGGTCGACCTCGGTGCGTTCCAGCCCTTTCCGGTGGCTCTCGGTGGCGCCGTCTACTTTCCCGCTCGCGGCAGCACGCCGTCGAACGAGCCGACCCTGTGGCGCACCGATGTCGCCAGCGGCGTCTCGACCGAGATTCGCGGCAGCGAGGGTGAGGCGCTGGTGCGGCCCAACTCGTTCCAGCTGTTCCTGGGGCACCTCGTCTTTGCCGCGGAAGCCGGCGCCGAGTCGGCGCTCTGGTACCTGGATGGCTCCTCGACCACAGCCACGCGCCTGTTGCCCGTCAGCTTAGGCGGTGCGTTACCCGAGGGGTTGACGGTTGCGGGAGAGCGGCTCTACTTCGCGCGGACCGTCCTGCGGACGGGTACGGAGCTCTGGGCGCTTCGACCCGCGCAGGGTGCCGACTGAACAGGTCCTCGAGGCTAGGGAAGCGGGCTCCAGGGTTGGCGGCGGGCGCTGCCTGCTGACGTGCCGGCAACCGCCCCCGGTGCTTGCGGTCTCCCGCGCACGCTGACGAGGTGCTACCGGTTTTTCGCGCCGGTCTGCGGCGCCGATTCCTACGTTGACACCCCCATGACGCCCCCCTATACTCCAAAACCCCGAGTCACCTGCACTTAGCGACGACTCGCGCTTCCCCCGGCCCTCCGGTGGCAACACACGGACGAACCAGGGAAGAAATCCACGCCCAGGAGGTAGAGCTAGGTATGGCTTCGACCGAGGAGAAAGGCCGCGACGTCCCTGCGCCCGAGACGGGCATCGATGAGGGGGGCGGCGCGGGCGGCTCCATGTCTTACGAGGACCTGCTCGGCATGTACGAGGAGAGCCTCAAGAATCTTGCCGAGGGCGAGGTGGTGACCGGCCGCGTCATCGACGTCACCAACAACAACGTCATCGTCGACGTCGGCTACAAGTCCGAGGGGCTCATCGCCCTCGAGGAGTTCCTGGGGCGCGACGGCCAGATCCACGTCCAGATCGGCGATCACGTCGACGTGCTGCTGGAGAGCACCGAAGACCAGGAAGGGCACATCCTCCTCTCCAAGACCAAGGCCGACCGCATGAAGGTCTGGGAGGAGATCGAGCGCGCCTACCGCGAGGGCAAGCCGATCGAGGGGCGCGTCGTCGACCGCATCAAGGGTGGCCTCACCGTCGACGTCGGCGTGCGCGCGTTCCTGCCCGGCTCGCTGGCGGACATCAAGCCGATCAAGAACCTCGAGTCGCTCAAGAACCGAGTTTACGACTTCAAGGTGATCAGCCTCGACCGCCGCCGCAACAACATCGTGCTGTCGCGCAAGGCGGTGCTGGAGAAGGAGCTCGAGCACAAGAAGGCCGAGACCATCCAGATGCTGCAGGAGGGCGCCCGCCTCGGCGGCGTGGTCAAGAACATCACCGACTACGGCGTCTTCATCGACCTCGGCGGCATCGACGGGCTGCTGCACATCACCGACATCTCCTGGGGCCGCGTCAACCACCCCTCCGAGCACTTCGGCGTCGGCGAGGAGGTCGAGGTGGTGGTGCTCAAGTTCGACCCCGACACCGAGCGCGTCTCCCTCGGCTACAAGCAGAAGTCCGAGGATCCCTGGACGCTGGTCGACAAGAAGTACCCGGTCGGCTCACGGGTCCACGGCAAGGTGGTGTCGATCGTCGACTACGGCGCCTTCGTCGAGCTCGAGGAGGGGGTCGAGGGCCTCATTCACGTCTCCGAGATGTCGTGGACCAAGAAGGTCGTCAACCCCTCGAAGGTGCTGGCGGTCGGCCAGGAGGTCGACGCCATCGTCTCCGAGCTCGACATGGAGCAGCGCCGGATCAGCCTGTCGCTGCGGCAGACCGAGCGCAATCCCTGGGAGGACGATCGGTGAGAGCCATCCGGTGGGCGCTATCATCGAAGGCAAGGTGCGCAACATCACCGATTTCGGCGCCTTCGTCGAGATCACCGAGGGGATCGACGGCCTCATCCACGTCTCCGACATGAGCTGGACCAAGCGCGTCAAGCACCCCAGCGAGGTGCTGCGCAAGGGCGACGTGGTCAAGGCCCGCATCACCAACATCGACGTCCCCAACCAGCGGGTGTCGCTGTCGATCAAGGAGTTCCTGCACGACGAGTGGGACTCCTTCGTCGCCGACCACCGGGTGGGCGACACGCTCGAGGGGAAGGTGGTGAACGTCACCGACTTCGGGCTCTTCATCGACATCTACAACGGGCTCGAGGGCCTGGCGCACGTGAGCGAGATCGACGTGCCGTCCGGGGCACGGCTCGAGGACCACTTCCGTACCGGTGACTGGGTGCGCGCGCGCATCCTTCGCATCGAGGACGCCGAGCGCAAGGTCGGCCTCACCATGCGCGGTGTCTCGCAGCCGACGAGCGACGAGATCACCGAGCTCGAGGCCCAGCAGAGCGAGCGCAAGAAGGAGGCCGCGGCCGTCCGCGAGGCGGCGGTGGTGCGAGCGGCGGCGGAGGAGGACGAAGGGCAGCCGCACCGCCAGGACGACGACGATGGCGACGGCGAGGAGGGCGACGACGAGGCGCCCGCCGGGCACGAGGACAGCGGGGAGGCCGAAGAGGCGTGAGCCAGGGGTCCCCCGGCGCCGCGCGAGCGAGCGCCTCCTATCGACCCCAGAGGAGGATGTGGTGTCCAGGGGCGGCATGACCAAGGCGGAGCTGGTGGAAGAGGTTTCCGAGAAGACGGGCCTGCCCAAGAAGCAGGCGGAGATCGTCGTCAACACCGTCTTCGAGAGCATCGTCGAGACGCTCAAGACGGGAGAGAAGATCGAGCTGCGCGGCTTCGGCAGCTTCCGCATCCGCCAGCGCGATTCGCGGATGGGCCGCAACCCCAAGACCGGTGAGAAGGTGGACGTGCCCGCCAAGCGCATCCCCTACTTCAAGCCGGGCAAGGAGCTGCGCGAGTTGCTCAACCAGGAGTAGCGACCGGCGCGGATGGACGTCCTGTTCACCCCGTGGCGGTACGACTACATCGCAGGCCAGCGCGACGGTGCCGCCGGATGTTTCCTCTGTGAGGCGGCGGCGGCGCCGGCGGACCCGGAACGGCTGGTGGTCCATGTCGGCAGCCACCACTTCGTGCTGCTCAACCGCCACCCGTACAGCAATGGCCACCTGATGGTGGCGCCGCTCGAGCACGTGGCGACCCCGCTGGTTGCCTCCGCGGCGGCGCGGCAGGACGCATGGCCGATGGTGCTGCTCTGCCAGCGGGTGCTCGAGGAGGCGTATCGGCCCGACGGCATGAACGTGGGGCTCAACCTCGGGAAGGTGGCGGGGGCGGGCCTGCCGGATCACTACCACGTTCATCTCGTGCCGCGCTGGCAGGGAGACACCAACTTCATGACCGCCATCGCTGATACCCGGTTGGTCCCCGAGGACCTGCTGCAGACCCGAGAGCGGCTGCGACCGCTGTTCGCGCGGCTGGCTGCCGCCGAGGAGGCGTCGTGAGCGCGGGCGCGCGGCAGGAGGAGGGGCAGGGGGAAGCGCCGGCAGCCAAGGCGGCTGCGGCCGAGGCAGCGAGCCCGCGGGCCGCCTTGGCGGCGGTGCTGGCCTGGGTGTTCCCGGGGCTCGGCCACCTCTTCCTCGGCCGCAAGGGGCGCGCCGCCATCTTCGTCGTCATCGTGCTCTGCGCCCTGGCGCTGGGAGTCGCCCTCGATGGCAACCTCTACACGCCGGTCCACGGACACCCCCTCACCTACCTCGCCGCCCTCGGTTGCATGGGCATGGGCCTGCCGTACTTCCTGCTGCTCTACCCGCTCCACTACGAGGGGGACGTCACCGCGGCGGGGTTCGACTATGGCACCGCGTTCCTGCTCGCCGCCGGGCTGATGAACCTGCTGCTGGTGCTCGACGCCTGGGACATCGGCTCGGGAAGGAAGGAGTAGGACCCAGCGATGAGCCACTTCCTGCTCATGGTCGTCTACGCGCTGTTGCTCAGCGTCTTCTTCGCCGTGCTCTGGCGGCGCAATCGTCGCGAGCAGATCGTGCTCTTCCTGCAGCTCTTCATCGGCATGGTCGGTGGCGGGCTGCTGGTGGCCTGGCTGATGTACCCCTTCCCCTCGGGGCCGCCGGCGCCGATTCCATGACCGCGGTCCTGCCAGGGAGGGGGCGCGCCCTGCTCCTGGGCGGGGCGACGCGGGGGCGGCAATGAGGCAGGGCCCCGCCGAGGGGTCAGCAGGCGAGGCGGCAACGTGCCACCCGCGCGCCGGCGGCGTCCCCCTGCTGGTCGTCGCCGGCGAGGCCTCGGGCGACCTGCACGCGGCGCGGTTGCTCACCGAGCTGCGGCGGCTGCGCCCCGACCTTGCTCCCTTCGGCATGGCCGGCGAGGAGTCGGCGCGTGCCGGTGTGGAGCTGCTGGCGGAGAGCCACGAGGTGGCGGTGATGGGGTTCACCGAGGTGCTGCGCGTGCTGCCGCGGGCGCGCGCGGTATTCGCGCAGCTGGTCGCCGAGACGGCGCGCCGGCGTCCATCGGTGGCGCTGCTCGTCGACTTCCCCGAGTTCAACCTGCGGCTGGTGCGGAAGCTGCGGTCGCTGGGGGTGCGCGTCGCCTACTACGTGAGCCCGCAGGTGTGGGCCTGGCGGCGCGGGCGGGTGCGCATGATCGCCCGCTTCGTCGATCGCATGCTGGTGCTGTTCCCTTTCGAAGTGGGCTTCTACGACACTCACCGGGTGCGTGTGCAACATGTCGGCCACCCGCTGGTCGACGAGGTGCCGGAGCTGCCGCAGGCCTGGGATGCGCCGCGGGCCGACCAGGGCCCGCGCCGCCTGGTGCTGCTGCCGGGCTCGCGCCGCAGCGAGGTGGAGAAGCTGCTGCCGGTGATGCTCGAAGCCGCCGTCGAGCTGGCGCGGCAACTGCCGGTGAGCGTCACGGTGGTGCGCGCGCAGACCATCGCCCGCGAGCTCCTGATGCCCCACCTCGAGGCGCCGCGGCTGCGCGCCGCCGGCGTCGCCGTCGAGCTGGTGGAGAGCGAGCAGCGCTTCTGTGCCATCGCCGGCAGCCACCTGGCGCTGTGCGCCTCCGGCACCGCCACCCTCGAGGTGGCGCTGCTGCGAACCCCTCTGCTGGTGCTCTACCGCCTGCACCGCGGCACCTACTGGCTGGGCAGGATGATGGTGCGCCTGCCCTGGTTCAGCCTCGTCAACCTGGTGCTCGAGCAGGGAGTGGTTCCCGAGCTCCTGCAGGAGCAGGCGAACCCGACGCGGGTGGCGGCGGAGGCGCTCCGCCTGTTCACCGATCCGCGGGCACGGGGGGTGATGCGCCAGCGGCTCGCCGAGGTCCGCTCGCGGCTGGGCGAGGGCGGTGCCAGCCGCCGCGCGGCGGTGGCGGTGGCGGAGCTGCTCGGCGAGGCGGCGGCGGAGCGGGTGGCGTGAGGCGACGCTGGCGCCCGCTGCTGCGCTACTTCCGGCGCCACGTCGCCTGGGGGCTGGTGGGCCTGGCCGGATCGGTGGTCTTCGCCGCCGGCTCGGCGGGTGCGATCGCCCTCGTCAAGCCAATGTTCTCGGAGGTGCTGCTCTCCGATCCCAGCCAGGTGCCGGGGCTCTCGACCGTCACCGGCGCGCACGTGCCGGGTCGCGCCAGCAGCCCGCTCGGGCGGCATGGCGACCTCATGCGCCACTTCGAGGAGTCCTACTCCAGCCTCAAGCGGCGCTGGCACATCGGCCCCCGCGAAGTGGTGTGGTTCGTGCCCGCGCTCTTCGTCATCCTCTCGGTGCTGCGCAGCGCCGCCGGCTTCGCCAGCGGCTACGCCTTTCAGCGCATCGCCCTCGGCGCCACCACCGATCTGCGCAACGAGCTCTACCGCCGCATCCTCGAGCAGTCGAGCCGCTTCTACGCGCAGCACCCCTCGGGGGAGCTGGTGAGCCGGGTGGTCGCCGACCTGCAGGTGATCCAGAGCGCTATCTCGACGCAGCTGCTCGACCTCTTCCAGCAACCGCTCACGCTCTTGCTGCTGCTCTGGTTCCTGCTCTCCATCCACCTCAAGCTGGCGTTGGTCTGCCTGGTGGCGACGCCGGTGCTGCTGTACCCCATCGTCCGCTTCGGCAGGGGCATGCGGCGCACCAGCCACCGCATCCAGGAGCGCATGGCCGACCTCGCCAACCTGGTCGCCGAGGTGGTGCGCGGCCATCGCGTGGTCAAGGCATTCGGAATGGAGCGCTTCGAGTACCGCCGCTTCCAGGAGGCCTCGCGCCGCCACCTGCGGACGAACCTGCGAGCGCAGATGCTGGCCAACGCCAGCAGCCCGGTGATGGAGGTGCTGGGTGTGCTCGGCGCCGCCGCGCTGGTGCTCTACGCCGGGCGCACCATCCGTGCCGGCGAGCTCACCGCCTCCGACTTCGTCACCTTCCTCATCACTCTCTACGCCATGTACGAGCCGATCCGCAAGGTGAACAAGGTCAACCTGGTGATGCAGCAAGCGCTGGCCGCCGCCGAGCGGGTGGTCGAGCTCATCGAGGTGCCGCTCGACGTCGTGGAGCCGACGCGACCGCGGGAGCTCGACGGGGTGCACGAAGGGATCGCCTTCGAGGGCGTGCGCTTCGCCTACGACCGCGAGCCGGTGCTGCTCGACCTCGACCTGGCGATCCGCGCCGGCGAGATCGTCGCCCTGGTCGGTCCCTCCGGCGCCGGCAAGACCACCCTGGTGAACCTGCTGCCGCGCTTTTTCGACCCCGACGAGGGGTGCGTGCGCATCGACGGCGTCGACATCCGCGAGCTGTCGCTCGCCCACCTGCGCTCCCTGGTCGGCATCGTCACCCAGGAGACCATCCTCTTCGACGACAGCATCCGCAACAACATCGCCTACGGGCGCGCCGACCTGTCGCTGGAGCGGGTGCGCGAGGCCGCCGCCGCCGCCTACGCCGACGAGTTCGTGACGATGCTGCCGCGGGGGTACGACAGCCCGGTGGGGGAGAGCGGTTTCAAGCTCTCCGGCGGTCAGCGGCAGCGCCTGGCGATCGCCCGCGCGCTGCTCAAGGACGCGCCGATCCTCATCCTCGACGAGGCCACCTCGCAACTCGATAGCGAGTCGGAGTCTCTGGTGCAGAAGGCGCTCGGCAACCTCATGCGCGGACGCACGACGCTGGTCATCGCCCACCGCCTGTCGACGGTGATGAACGCCGACCGCATCCTCGTGCTGGAAGGGGGGCGCGTCGTCGACCAGGGCACGCACCAGCAGCTGATCGAGCGCGGCGGCGTCTACAAGCGGCTCTACGACCTGCAGTTCCAGGGGTAGCCGTCACCGTGCGCAGCATGACCGGCTTCGGGCAGGGGAGCGCCAGCGGGCCGCGCTACCAGGCGGCCGTGGCGCTGCGCAGCGTCAACGCCCGCTTCCTCGACCTCGCGCTGCGGCTCAAGGAGGAGTACCGGCAGCTCGAGGCGCCGCTACGCGCCGTTCTCGAAGGGGAGCTCTTTCGCGGCCGCGTCGAGGCCACTCTCGAGGTCCGGCCGCTGCAGCCGCCGCCGGCGAGAGTGTCGATCCAGACCGGCGTCGTAGAGGCCCTGCACGCGGCCTGGCATCGGCTCGCCGAGCGCGGCATGGTCGACGCCGAGCTCACCCTCGGCGACCTGCTGCGGCTGCCGGAGGTGGTGGCGGTGGAGCTGGCGGCCGAGGAGATCGGTGGCGACGACCTGGCGGCCGTGCTCGGCGCCACCCGCGCCGCGCTGGCCCAGCTGGTGGCGGCGCGCGAGCAGGAGGGGGAGCAGCTGCGCCGCATCCTCGGCGGACGCCTCGACGAGCTCGCCGCCGCGGCGACGCGCTTGCGGGAACGCGCCCCGGCGGTGCGCGCCGAGCTCCACGCCAACCTCAAGCGCCGGTTGCACGAGCTGCTGGAGGCGCCGCCCGTCGACGAGGTGCGGCTGGCCCAGGAGGTGGCATTGCTGGTCGACCGCTCCGACGTCGCCGAGGAGCTCGACCGTCTCGATGCCCATCTCGCGCACTTTCACGAGCTGCTCTCCACCAGCGGATCGCTCGGCAAGCGGCTGGACTTCCTCACCCAGGAGATCCTGCGCGAGCTCAACACCCTGGGCTCGAAGTGCCGCGACTCGGAGATGGCGCGCGCGGTCCTCGACGCCAAGGTGGCCTGCGAGCAGCTGCGCGAGCAGGTGCAGAACGTCGAGTAGGGTGGTGCCGGCACGCCGGTGGTAGCCTGCGGCGATGCCGCGGGGCGATCTCTTCATCCTCTCGGCGCCCTCGGGCACCGGCAAGACGACGCTCATCCATGCCATGCTCCGCGGCGGCACCGGCAGCCTGCGGGACCTGGTGTTCTCGGTCAGCCACACCACGCGCGCGCCGCGCCGGGGCGAGGTGGACGGCACCGACTACCACTTCGTGGGCCACGACAGCTTCCAGGAGATGATCGCTGCCGACCGCTTCCTGGAGTGGGCGGAGTACAACCAGAACTTCTACGGCACGGCCTGGGACGAGGTGGTGCCGCGCCTCGAGCAGGGCATCGACGTCATCATGGACATCGACGTCCAGGGGGCCGAGCGGGTGCTGCAGCGCTACCCGGAGGCGGTGGGGATCTTCGTCATGCCTCCCAGTTTCGCCGTCCTGCGCGACCGGCTCGAGCGACGCAGCCTCGACGAGGCCGACGCCGTGCGCCGGCGACTGTCGCTATCCTTCTGGGAAATCAAGCGTTACAAACTGTACCACTATGCTATCATCAACGACGATGCGGCCCGGGCGAGCGAGGCCCTGGCGGCGATCATCCTCGCCAGACGGCATCTCCGCGAACGTATGGAGGGGCGCGCGGAGGCAGTCCTGCGTGATTTCCAGGACGCCTTCGGCAGCGAACGCTCCGAGGGCGTGGAGTAGAGCACCGACCGACCCCTGAAACCGGCCCGCAAGATCGCGCCATCAAAGCTCGTAACCCTGCCCGCTAGCCCGGAGACCTCGATGCCCCACACGACCACGCGCACCCTCGACCTCGACCGCGCCCTCGAGCAGTACGACAGCAAGTTCCGTTTCGTCCTCCTCGCCTCGTCCCGCGCCGAGCAGCTGGTGCGCGGCGCCCGGCCCAAGATCGAGGGGACGAGCAAGAAGCCCACCCGCATCTCGATGGAAGAGCTCAAGGCGGGGTTGGTGCCCTGGTCGTACGGCGCGGCGCCGGCCGCCGAGGAGGCGCCGGTGTCCGAGGGCGAGGCGGCCGCGCCGGCCGGCGAGGAAGGCGCTTCCTAGGCAGGCTCGGATGGCGTCGCCGCGGGTGCTGCTCGGCGTCGGTGGCGGCATCGCCGCCGTCAAGACGCCGGAGCTGGTGCGGCGGCTCCGCGAGGCGGGTTGCGAGGTGCGCTGCGCCCTCACGCGGGCGGCGGTGTCCTTCGTCGCCCCGCTGGCGCTCGAGGTGCTCTCCGGGCACCGCGTCTACGACGAGGCGTACCTGGCGCCGGGAAGTGGACCCGAGGAAGCCCATCTCGCCGCCGGCGAGTGGGCGGACCTGCTGCTGATCGCCCCCGCCACTGCCCACCTCCTCGCCCGGCTGGCGCTAGGGCTGGCCGACGACTTCCTCACCACCGCGGCGCTGGCCTCGCCGCGTCCGCTGCTGCTGGCGCCGGCGATGCACGCGCGGATGTGGGAGCACCCTGCGACGCGCGACCACGTGGCCACGTTGC
This sequence comes from Thermoanaerobaculia bacterium, assembly GCA_963837455.1. GTDB lineage: Bacteria > Acidobacteriota > Thermoanaerobaculia > Multivoradales > JAIOJS01 > DASYQD01. The sequence continues at coordinate 122,063 of CAWINM010000009.1, forward strand.
AGGCCCGCGGGGCTCGCCTGGTGGGCCCCGAGCTGGGGTCGCTCGCCTCGGGCGAGGTGGCGATGGGGCGGATGGCGGAGCCGGCGGCGATCGTCGCGGCGGCGCTGGCGCCGTGGGCCCCTCATGTCCCGTTGCCGCTCTCGCCCTGGAACGGCGTGCGCGTGCTGGTGAGTGCCGGTCCCACCTGGGAGCCCGTCGATCCGGTGCGCTTCCTCGGCAACCGCTCCAGCGGCAAGATGGGCTTCGCCCTTGCGGCGGAGGCGGCGCGGCGCGGCGCCGGGGTGGAGCTGGTGGCGGGGCCGGTGGCGCTGCCGACCCCGGAGGGAGTGCGTCGCACGGACGTCGAGACCGCGCAGCAGATGCGCGAGGCGCTGCTCGCGCGCGTCGCCGGCGCCGACCTGGTGCTGATGGCAGCCGCGGTCGCCGACTACCGGCCGCGCACCAGCGCGCCGCGCAAGCTGACCAAGGAGGCCGGGGTGCCAGCGGTGACGCTGGTGGAGAACCCGGGACATCCTCGCCGAGCTGGCGCGCCAGCCGGGTGAGCGGGTGGTGGTGGGGTTCGCGGCCGAGACCGAGGACCTCGCGGCACGGGCAACGGCGAAGCTGCACCGCAAGGGGGTCGCCTTCCTCGTCGGCAACGACGTCTCGCGCGCCGACATCGGTTTCGGCAGCGACTGGAACGAGGTCACCGTGTTTCGCCGCGACGGCGCGCCGCTTGCGCTGCCCCGGCAGCGCAAGCCGGAGCTCGCGGCGCAGCTGCTCGACCTCTTCGCGACGGCGCTCATCGGGCGCCGCCAGCCCGCCGGGATGGAGACGTGAGCGACCTCGCGGCGTTGCTCGAGTACCTGCAGGGAATCGGCTGGGAGGAGCTGTACCTGCCGCCGGGGAGCATCGTGGCGGCACCGGCCGCCGCTGCCCAAGCGCCGCCGCTCGCCGGGGAAGCGAGCGGCGCACCCAAAGGCAGGCGGGTCACGCCGGCGGGCGGACCCGCTGGGGCGAGCCAGCCGCTGGCAGTCGCCGAGCCCGCTGCCGCGCGGGCCGCGCAGCTCGCCGCGGTGGCTGCAGAGGCCGGCCAGTGTGCGCGCTGCCGCCTCGCCGCTGGGCGGCACACGGTGGTCTTCGGCAGCGGCGACGCCGATGCCGACCTGATGTTCATCGGCGAAGGGCCGGGGGCGGAGGAGGACCGGCAGGGGCTGCCCTTCGTTGGCGCCGCCGGCCAGCTGCTCACCCGCATCATCGCCGCCATCGGCCTCACCCGCGAGCAGGTCTACATCGCCAACGTCGTCAAGTGCCGGCCGCCGGGCAACCGCGACCCGCAGCCTGACGAGGTCGCCGCCTGCCGCGGCTTCCTCGAGGCGCAGGTGCGGCTGGTGCGGCCCCGCGTGCTCGTCGCCCTCGGCCGCGTCGCCGCCCAGACGCTGCTCGGCAACGAGCAGCCGGTGGGACGCCTGCGTGGCAGCTGGCACCAGGTGTTCGGCGTGCCGCTGCGGGTCACCTACCACCCCGCCGCCATCCTGCGCAACGCCTCCTACAAGCGCCCCACCTGGGAGGACATGCAGGTGGTGCGGGACCGCCTGATGGGCTGAGGCTAGCGGCCGAACACCAGCCGCCAGCCGATCGCCATCAGCGCGCCGTCCACCATCAGGTGGGAGAGCCAGGGCGCCAGGAGAGAGCGGTGGCGGTGGAGCAGCCAGCCCCAGAGGCCACCGCCGGCGGCGATGAGCAGGGTGAGCGGAAGCGTCGCCGTCAGTCGATGGGTGCCGCCGAGGAAGCTGTCGACGACGATCCAGTGGTGGCTGGCGAAGGCGAGGCTGGCCAGCGGCAGGGCCACCGCGAACGGCAGCCGCCGCTCGAGCTGACCGAGCAGGAACCAGCGCCAGTAGACCTCCTCGAACAGCGAGTGGCCGACGCTGAGGGCGAGGGCGAGCAGCAGGTAGCGCGGCGGGGTGGCGGCGTGGAGGTCGAGCAGTCTCTGGTGGATGCGACCGGCCAAGCCGGCCATCGGCAGCCAGGATCCCAGCGCTCCGGCGAGCGCGGCCAGCGCCAGACCCGCCATCGCCGCCCCGGAGGCGACGCCGCCGAGGATTGCCGCCGGGTCTGCCGACCACGCCGGCCGCCTCTCCATGCCGAGCGCCCACCAGCCGAGCAGCGGCAGGGCCAGCTGCACCAGCTTGCACCCGGCGTAGAGGGCGCGCATCCAGGGCGTGTGCGCCCAGACCACGAAGTAGAGCCAGGCGGCGAGGGTGGGGAAGAGGGCGGTGGCGAGCAGGAGCGTGAGCTGCAGCGACCGTCTCCCGCCGCCGGCCGCGTGCGGGACGTGGTCGGACCGGCGCAGGGCCTGCCGCGGGCGCCGGGCGTCACGACGGCTCGGTGGGCGTCGGGAAACGGCCAAGACCCCGGAATCCGCCCCGCGGGTCAGAACATGTCGACGCGAAGGCGTCTCGGCTTGCCGTCGCGAAGCACGTCCATCTCGACGTAGTCGCGCTCGCCGGTGAGGTCGCGCAAGTAGCGCAGCAGCTGCTGGGGTCCCGCGATCGGCTTGCCGTCGACCCCCAGCACGACGTCCCCCTTGCGCAGGCCGGCGCGCTCGGCAGGGCTCTCCCCGAGCACCGACTCGACCATCGCTCCCTTGATGCCGAGGTACGTGAAGTCGTTGTCGGAGAAGCGGACGCCGAGCGATTTGGGCTCGCGATGACGCTTCCCCGCGGCCGGCTTGGGTACGGTGGCGGAGGGCGCTCCTACCTGGGCCGCCAGCTGGCGCGTCCGTACCTGGTCGAGGTTCGCCTGCGCCTCGGCGAAGCCGGGCCGGATCGAGAGCGCCTGGCGGAAGGCCGCTTCCGCCCCGGGGAGGTCGCCCAGCGCCACCAGCACGGTGCCCAGGTTGTTGTGGATCTCCGGCCGCGTCGGGTCGAGCGCCAGCGCCCGCTGGAGGCTGTCGCGGGCGCCGGCGAGGTCCTCTTGCCGCTGTTGGGCGAGGCCGAGGTAGACCCAGGCATCGACGTCGTCGGGGCGCCAGGCGAGGGCCTGGCGCGCCGCCGCCGCGGCGCCGGCACCGTCCCCCTGCTCGTAGCGCACGATGGCCAGATAGGAGGCGGCGCGCGCCGCCATCCCCTGGCGATCGTCGGCGTCGATGGTGAGCACGCGCTGCAACGACGCGGCAGCGGCCACGCGGTCTCCGGCGCCGCGCTGGGCGAGGCCGAGGTTGAGCCAGCCGAGGGCGTCGTCGGGGGCGCGTCCGGTGATGCCGGTGAGGAGGCCGACGGCATCGGGCCAGCGCTGCGCCCCGATGAAGAGCAGCGCCAGGTTGTTGGCCACCTGGACGTCGTTGGGCGAGAGCTCGAGTGCCTTGCGGAAGGCACGCTCGGCGCCCGCCGCGTCGCCCGCCTTGCGCAGCGTCAGCCCGAGGTTGTTCCAAGTGCGGGCGCTGGTCGGGTCGAGCGTCGCCGCCTGCTCGAGGTAGCGGCGGGCATCGTCGAGGAAGTCCTTCTCGTAGTAGAGCAGGCCGAGGCTCGCCAGAGTGGAGGAGCGCACCTCCTGGGGCACCGCTCCGGGGCGTCCGGCCTCGACCGCGAGCAGCCGCTCGAAGCCGGCGATCGCCTCGTCCTTGCGCCCCGACTTCATCTCCACCAGCGCCAGGTTGAAGAGCCCGAAGGGATCGTCGGGGGCCAGCGCCAGGGCCTGCATCAGGGTGGCGTGGGCCCGCGGCAGATCGTCGGCGGCGATCTCCTGCAGGCTGCGCTGCACCAGCGCGTTGGCGCGCTGGTGCCGCTCGACGAGGGCCCTCTCGCGCGCCTTGAGGAAGAGGTCGACAAACTCCTGCCGGTAGTTCTGAGGCTGGAACGGGTAGTCGGGAACGTCGACGAGCCCCTGGCGGAGGAGGTCGTAGGCGTCGTCGTCGTGCCCCAGCTGGTGCTCGAGCCAGGCAGCGGCGACCAGCAGGCGCAGGCGCTCCTGCGGTGCGGTGGTGGCCACCGCCAGCTGGCGGTAGAGAGCGGCGGCGCCCGCGAGGTCGCCTGCGGAGTACTTCTCCTCGGCGGCGGCCTCGAGGCTGTTGGGTGTCGCGGCGGCGGTGGGCGCGGGCGCCACGGGCGGTGGCGCGATCGGGGCCGGCGCCGCGGTCGCCGGCTGGCCGATGTCCTCGCTCTGTACCGCCTGCGCGCTGGCGCCGGTGGTCGCCAGGACGGCGATCAGGACCAGCGCGGCGGGCAGCGCGCAGCCAACGGCGCGCCGCGCGGCGTGGTCGGCGGGGCCTGGCATGACCGCGGCATGCTATCAGGGGGCGGGAAGCTCGCCGACCTTCGACGACCACTGCCGGGAGGTGAGGTCGAAGGTGAGCACCAGCTTCCTGCCCGGCTCCACCTGCACCTCGGTGGCGAGCGGCGTGCCGACCGCGTCGGCGGCGACCAGTGGATCGATGCGCAGCTGGTGGAGCCCCGGCTTGACCACCCGGCGCACGATCGGCGGGCCCAGATCGACGCCGTCGAGCAGCACCCGTCCGAGCGGTGTGTTGACCATCTGCTGGACCTGGATCAGGCCCGGCTGCGCGATGCCGACGGCAACGCGAGCGGTGTCCCCCTCGGCCACCTTGACGGTGCGCTCGGCGTCATCGCGGTAGCCGCCGTCCTCGTAGCCGAAGCGGACCGGCGTCGCCGTCCCCGGCGTGACGACGAAGCGCTGCTCGCGGTCGAGGCGCCGTCGCGGCTGCTTTCCCACCGTCACCCACACCTCGGGGCTCCATGCCGCCGGCACCACGAGGTAGGTCGGGCGTGGCGTGGGCGTGGGGGTGGGCGCCGCGGTCGCGGTGGGGGTGGGAGCCGGCGTCGGTGTCGCTCCGACGCTCGGTGGCGACCGGATGCCGGTGCCGGCGGAGGCGCCGAGAGCCAGGCCGTTCGCGGTGCCGGCGCTCTCGGCGGTGGCCGCGGCCGGTCTACGCGCGTGCCTCACCTGCTGCACCAGCCAGAAGCCGAGCCCGGCCAGCACCAGCATGCCGGCGACCACCGCCAGCCAGGTGCCCCATGGGAAGCCGCGGCTGCGCAGAGCCTGAGTGGCGCTGATCGAGTGCGGTGTGCGATGCACGTCGCCGGTTCCTTCGAGGTCGAAGTCGCCGAGCTCCGGCGGCGCGGCGGGAGCCGCCAGCGGTGCGGTGCGGGCGTCGACGCGGGGCACCGCACGCGCTGCGATGGCGCGCGTCTCGGCGAGCTCGGCCTGGGAGTCGGCGGCGAGCTTCGAGAGGCCGCTCGAAGGCAGCATGTGCCGCCCCTGGATCACCTTGTCGAGATCGCGCAGCAGCTCGGTGCAGCTCGGGTAGCGTCGTTCGGGCTTCTTCTCCAGGCAGCAGTCGAGGACCTTCTCGATCTCCGCCGGCACCTCGGGCGCGGCTTCCCGCAGCGACGGCTGGCGCTCGTTGAGGATCTGGTAGAGCACGGTGGAGATGTGCTGGCCCGTGAAGGGACGCGTCGCCGCCAGCAGCTCCCAGGCCGTCACCGCCCAGGAGAAGATGTCGGTCGCCGGACCGATCGCCTCGCCGCGGATCTGTTCCGGCGCCAGATAGGCGGCAGTGCCGAGCGTCATGCCGGTCTGCGTGAGGCCGGTGTCCTGGTTGGTGAGCTTGGCGATGCCGAAGTCCATGATCTTCGCCGTGCCGTCCTCGAGGATGCGGACGTTGGCCGGCTTGATGTCGCGGTGCACGACTCCCTTCGAGTGCGCGTACTCGAGCCCGCGCGCCACCTGCATCAGGTAGAGCAGCTTCTCGGGGAGCGGGATGAAGTCCTTGCGCTTGATCTTGCGGTCGAGGTCCTCGCCCGACAGGTACTCCTGCACCAGGTAGGGCACCTCGTCCTGCAGGCCGAAGTCGTAGACGGTGACGATGTGACGGTGCTGCAGGTTGCCGGCGATCTGCGCCTCGTGGAAGAAGCGGTTGCGGACCTCCTGCTCCTCCGAGCTGCAGCTCTTGATGGCGACGAAGCGGCGAATGTGGGGATCGAATCCCTTGTAGATCGTGCCGAAGCCGCCCTCGCCGATCTTCTCGACGACCTCGTACTTCCCGATCGTTCTCATGGGCCGGGTGGGATGGGCATGCGGGGGAGTGTGAAGATGCTAACACGGCAGCTGCGGGGCTTCCGCCCACCACCCGCCTACAGCGGCGCCTACAGGAACGCGCTATCGCCGGCGTTCGTGCTGGCGCGGTAGACCTCGCGATCGGTGCGCCATGGGCGCGCGGAGGGGAAACGAGCGGCGGCCCGCCGGTCCGCCTCCACCGCGACTGCTGTGGTGCAGCGGCTCCCCGCACCCCTGCCCTGCGGCACCCCGCCTCCGGCGCCTCGAGAGAAGGCGGCGACTGCATGAGCCAATTCACCTGCTTCGTTGCGCGCTACTGAGGGAACGGCGATGGGTCGCGCGACGGCCCCCCCGAACGTCGCCGACCGTGGACCGACCCTATAGGGAGATCTCGACGTGAACCCCAGAGACCGACTCCTTCCGTTTTCGCCCGCGCTGCTCGCGCTGCTCGCGCTGCTCGCGACCTGCTTGCCGCTCGCCGCCCAGAGCCCGGTGGTCGCCGGACTCACCGCCTCGACGGATCACGCCGGGGCATTCGGTTCCTCGATGCTCGGCTGGGACCCGAGCGGCCTCTGGCGCCACGTGCGCGGCACCGGCGTCGCGGTGGCGATCGCCGACCCGGGTGGCAATTCCATCACCGGCATCCGCGGCGTTACCGTGGGCCGCGACCTGCCCGGAGGAGGCAACGTCTACGACTGGGTGTGGAACGACGCCGCGCTCTTTCTCTACGGCGGCGGCTCCATGGTGGCGATCACCAAGCCCGATGGGACCCCTCTCGCCGGCGTGCGTGGTGTCGTCAACTCGCACGACGACCTCAGCAACTACCGGGTGGCGACCTGGATCTGGACCGCCTCCGCCGTCTACCTCCACGTCGACGGCACGACCACCACGGTCGAGATCACCAGCGTCGCCGGCGATTCGATCGCCGGCGTGCGTGGCATCACGCCGCAGCCCGACCCCACCTCGCTGACCCTGACCTCGGTGTGGATCTGGGGCGCGACCGGCGCCTACCTCCACGTCGTCGGCAGCACCATCGCCAATCGCATCACCGACCTCGCGGGCGACGACCTCGGTCCGATCGCGGGTCTGGTCAGCGCTCCCGACGCCACCAGCGTCACCGGGAGGTCGACCTGGATGTGGACGCCCAACGCCCTCTTCCTCCACGTCGTCACCACCCTCACCGCGACGGAGGTCACCAAGCCCGACGGCGGTGCGCTCGCCGGCGTCCGCGGCATCGTCTCCGCGGTCGACGCGACGAGCGCCACCGGCAGCTCGGTGTGGGTCGAGACGGCGGCCGGCGTCTTCCTCCACGTCGCGGGCACGACCACCACCGGCGAGATCACCCGTCCGGACGGCTCGCCGATGGCCGGCCTGCGCGGCATGGTCAGCGCCACCGACATCACCAGCGCGACCTGGAGCTCGGTGTGGATGTGGACCGCCGCCGGCGTCTACCTGCACCAGCCGGGGACCACCACCACGGTGGCCATCACCCACCTCGACGGCAGCCCTCTCGCGGACGTCAGCGGCATCGTCGCGCACGACGATCCCACCAGCGCCACCTCCACGTCGACCTGGCTCTACGGCGGCACCGGCGTGTTCCTGCACGTGGTGGGCACCCCCCACGTCAACGAGGTCACCCACCTGGACGGCAGCTCGCTGCTCGGCGTCCGCGGCCTCGTCGCTGCCCTCGACGCGACAAGCGCCACTGGTGCCTCGGTGTGGATCTGGAACCCTGCCGGGGTCTTCCTGCACATCGTCGGCACCCTCTTGGTCAACGAGATCACCGAGCCCTTCGGTGGCTCCCTCGCCGAGCCCTGGGCGGTGCTCTGGGACCGCAATCCGAGCGACGCCACCGGCGCGGCGGTCTACATCCGCACCCGCACCGAGCTGCGCCTCCACCTCACCGGCACGACCACCGCCACCGAGATCGTCCACGCGGCGGGCGGGGCGATCGCCTCGCCAGACTTTCGCGCCCCCTTCCTCTCGCTGGCGGTGGTGAAGAGCCCTGCCCTGGGGACGGATGGCGCGGGGGCCGGCTGCGACCGCCCGTCTCCCTGGGGCGTGCGCTCCAGCGGCGACCAGAAGGCCGGCGTCGTCGAGCCATCGGTGGGGGCGCCGCCGGGCGGCGGCCTCGCTTCGGTGGTGGCCGGCAGCTTCGAGAATCGCGATCAGTACTCGGCAGCCGGGACCCAGGTCTTCGTCGACACCGAGGTCCCGCGGCTGCTCGCCAACCAGCGCGAGGCGATGCTGCTGGTCGAGGACCCGGGCGCCTTCCATGACCTGTTCGCCGACGGCTTCGAGACCGGCGACCTCTCGCGGTGGTCCGCGGTGACGCCGTAGCCGACGCGGACGAGGGGGGGCAGACGGGTCGAGCAGCAGCGCTTGGGGGCGAGGTGTCTGCCGTCGAGGTGGAGACCCCTCGGGGCTCAGCTCGAGGCGGCGGTCGCCGCGGCGAGCTGGGCCCGGTAGGTGGCCACCTCGGCCGCCTCCCCCCGCGCCTGGTAGAGCTCCACCAGCGTGGCCAGCGCCTGCACGACGCGGTGGTTGTGGGGCCCGTGGGCCTGCCGTAGCACCGGCAGGGCCCGCAGCAGCAGGCCCTCGGCCTCGTCGAGCTGGCCGGTGCGGGTGAGCGACAGGCCGAGCAGGACCCGGGCCTCGGCGAGCCGGGGGTGCTCCGGCTGGTAGATCGCCGCGAGCGCCGTGCATGCCTCGCGCATCCTCCCGGCGGCTTGCCGCCAGTCTCCGAGCTCGCCGATCGCCCAGGCGAGCAGGAGACGGCTGCGCACGGTGTTCGGGTGGCTCTCGCCGAGGTGGCGACGATCGATGGCGAGCGCCTCCTCGAACTGCCGCCGGGCCTCGCGATAGCGGCCTTGCCGCATCTCCAGGAAGCCGAGGTTGCGCAGCGTGACGCTGAGCGACGGGTGGTCGGGGAGGTTCTTACGCTGGATCGCCAGCACGGTGCCGAAGAGCCGTGTCGCCTCCTCGAGGTCGCCGCGCTCGGCGAGCAGGAAGGCGAGGTTGTTGAGCCCCGCGGCGACGTCGGGATGGTCGGGGGAGAGCTTGCGCTGGAGGATGGCGACGCCTTGCCGCAGCGGGCCTTCCGCCTCATCGTAGCGCCCTTCCCGGGTCAGCACCGTGCCGAGGTGGACGAGCCCCTGCGCCACCCAGTGGTGCTCCTCGCCGAAGGCCCGGCGGTACGCGTCCAGGCCGGCCCGGTAGTGGGCTTCCGCCTGCTCGTTCCGCCCCCGCGTCTCGAGCAGCTCGCCGAGGTCCGTCTCGAGCTCGCCGCGGGTCGCGAGCGGCGCTTGGGGGAGCGTGTCGAGGGCGGCGACGGCCGCCTTCAGGGAGCCTTCGGCGGCGTCGAGGTCTCCGCTCTCGCGCTCGAAGTCGGCGAGGCTCGACAGCACGTGCACCACTGTCGGGTCCTCCTTGTCGAGGGTGCGCCGGTACACCTCCAAGGCCTCGCGCTCGAGGCTCACGGCGCGGCGGCTGTCGCCCTCGACGTTGGCCTCGCGGGCCAGCAGGTCGAGGTCCTTCGCCACCCCGGCGTCCCAGTGTCCGTGGAGCCGCTGGCGCATGGCCAGTGCCTCCTGCAGCACCGGCCTCGAGGCGGTGGCGCGTCCGCTGCGGCCGAGCAGCAGGCCGAGGGTCTCGAGCGTCTCCGCCAGGTCCTCGTGCGCGGCGGGGAGCAGGCGACGGCGGGTGGCCAGGGCCCGCCGCAGCAGCGGCTCGGCATCGTCGTAGCGCCCCAGGTTGCTGTAGAGCTTCCCGACCAGCTGCTGCACCGCGGCCTCGATCTCGGGCTGCGAGGCAAACGCGCTCTCCAGGCGCTGGCCGGCGCGGTCGAGGGCGTCCCGGATGGTCGGTTGCCGGCCTTCGCTGGTTTCCGGGTTGGCGGCGCCGAGGGTGTCCTCGAGGAAGGTCTCGACTGCCCTCGACTTGGCAGCTTCCCCCTCGGCCTGCGCGAGGGCGCGGCGGGTGCGGGCGACCTGCAACGCCATCGAGGCGGCGAAGGCGACGAGCAGCACGAGGAACCCCAGCGCCGCCGCGACCCCAAGGCGATGGCGGAGGACGAACTTCGAGATGCGATAGCCGGTCGAGCCCTGGCGCGCGAGGACCGGCTGGCCCTCGCGCAGGCGTTGCAGGTCGGCGGCGAGCTGCTCGGCGGACGCGTAGCGTGCGGCCGGTTCCTTGCGCAGCGCCTTGAGGACGATGGCGTCGAGGTCGCCGCGCAGGCGGCGGCCGACCCGCTGCCGGACGGCCGGCGGCTCGGCGGGCTCGTCGCGATCGCTGGCGTGCAGCGCGGCGCTCGGCGGCGTCGCCTCCTGCTCGCAGATCACCCTGGCGATTTCCGGCAGCGCCCGCCCCTGGAGGTCGTACGGCCGCTGCCCGGTCAGCAGCTCGTAGAGCATGACCCCGAGGGAGTAGACGTCGGTCGCCGTGGTGATGGAGTCGCCCCGCATCTGCTCGGGGCTCGCGTACTCCGGCGTCATCACCCGCAGACCGGCGCGGGTGGGCACGATGGTCTGGCCGGTGAGCTCGGCGTGGAGCAGCTTGGCGATCCCGAAGTCGAGCAGCTTGGGCGTGCCGTCGGCGGTCACCAGCACGTTGCCCGGCTTGAGGTCGCGGTGCACCACCAGGTTGCGGTGGGCGAAGTCGACCGCCGAGCAGATGGCGGCGAACAGGTCGAGCCGCTCGCCGAGGCTCGAGGCGTGCTCGCGGCAGTAGGCGTCGATCGGCTGACCCTCGACGTACTCCATGACCAGGTAGGGGCAGCCGTCGCCGGTCCTGCCGCCGTCGAGCAGCCGTGCGATGCCCGGGTGGTCGAGGCGGGCGAGGATCTGGCGCTCTTGCAAGAAGCGGCGCTCGATCTCGGCCGAGTCCAGTCCGGCCTGGATCAGCTTGAGGGCCACCACCTGCTCGAAGGCCTCGTCCTGGCGCTCGGCCAGGTAGACCACTCCCATGCCTCCGCGGCCGAGCTCGCGCACCAGCCGGTAGGCGCCGATGCGCTCGCCGACCCGCCCCGGGTCGGGCATTTCGCTGCCGCCACTGGCGGGGGGCTCGAGCAGGGCGTTGCCGGCGTCGTAGGCGGCCAGCAGCGAGACCACCTCGGCGCGCAGCTCCGGCTCGTCGGCGAGCTCCTCGTCGAGCCAGCGATCGAGCTCCGCAGGCGGTCTCTCCAGAGCGCGGTCGAGCAGGGACTTGACCTGACGCCAAACCTCCGGGGTCATGGCCCGGCCTCGCGGCTCATCTCGCGGTAGAGCCATGCCTGGGCGGTCTGCCACTCGCGCTTCACCGTGGCCGGGGAGAGCGACAGGGCCTGGGCGGTCTCCTCGATGGTCAGGCCGGCGAAGAAACGCAGCTCGACCACCTCCGCTTGTCGTGGGTCGAGGGCTTCGAGCCCGGTGAGAGCGTCGGCGAGGGCGACGAGGTCGAGGCTCCTCTCGTCGGCGAGGTCGAGGGCCTCGTCGAGCTCGAGCCGGACCGGTGCGGCGCCCCGCTTGTCGGCCCCCCGCCGGCGGGCGTGGTCGGTCAGCACGCGCCGCATCATCCGTGCGGCAATGGCGAGAAACTGGGTACGGCTCGCCCAGGGCACGCGCTGCTGGCCGACGAGCCGCAGGAACGCCTCGTGGACGACAGCCGTCGGCTGCAGCGTGTGGCCCGCCCGCTCCCGCCGCCAGTAGGCGGCCGCCAGCGACTTGAGAGAGGCGTAGACCAGCGGCAGCAGGCGATCGAGGGCCTCGGGATCGCCGGCGCTCCACTGCTGGAGCAGCAGGGTGACGGTCTGAGGCGTGTCGGGAGACATCGCCACGGCCACCATAGCACCCGACACCGGGGTCTCGGCCCCAGGCCGCGGGTCGCGACGCGATCCGCGCTATCCTTCCTGCGTCGGGTCGGCAGGGCCGCGCGGCCTCACCACCCCCACTCATGACCGAAGCCCTCGTGCCCCCGCCCCCGGCGGCGGCCGCGACGCGCTGGGCGAGCCACCTCGAGTGCGCTCGCACCGCCGTGACCGCGCCGCTCGACGAGACGGCGTCGCTGTCGCCGCCCGGCGCCCCCTGGCTGGTGCGCTACGCGCTCGCCGGCCGCGACGGCGAGGCCTGGCGCGGCGCGCTCGCCACCCGCCCCTGGGGCCTGTGGCGCTACCGCGAGCTGCTGCCACTGCGCGATTTCGCGCGGCGGGTCGACCTCGGCGAGGGGGGCACGCCACTGGTGCCGTTGCGCCGCCTGGCGCCGCCCGGCGTCGAGGTGCTGGTCAAGGAGGAGGCCGGCAACCCCACCGGGTCCTTCAAGGCCAGGGGAATGGCGGTGGCGGTGAGCCGCGCCCGCGAGCTCGGCGCGCCAGGCGTGGAGCTGGCGAGCGCCGGCAACGCGGCGCTCGCCGCCTGCGCCTACGCCGCCGCCGCCGGCCTGGCAGCCCGGGTGGCGATGCCGGCGGATACGCCCGGTGGCATTCCCGCCCGCTGCCGCGCCTTCGGTGCCGAGGTGCTGCTCGCCGGCGCCACGCTCGTCGAGTCGCGGGCGGCGCTCCTCGAGCACCCGGCCGGGCTCTTCGACGTCTCCACCTTCCGCGAGCCCTATCGCGTCGAGGGGAAGAAGACGATGGGGCTCGAGGTCGCCGAGCAGCTGGGCTGGGAGCTGCCGCAGTGGATCCTCTATCCCACCGGCGGCGGCACCGGCATCGTCGGCATGCTGGCAGCCTTCGAGCAGCTCCAGCAGCTCGGCCTCGTCGGCCCGCGCTTGCCGCGACTGGTGGCGGTGCAGGCTGTCGGTTGCGCCCCCATCGTGCGCGCTCTCGACCGCGGCGGCGAGGCGGAGCCCTGGGCGGATCCACGCACTCGCGCCTGGGGACTGCGCGTGCCGCGAGCGCTCGCCGCGCCCGAGGTGCTCGCCGCGGTGCGCAAGACCGGCGGCTGCGGGGTGGCCGTCGAGGAGGAGGCGATCGGCACCGCCACCGCACGGCTGGCGCGCGAGGAGGGACTGGAGGTGGGCCCGGAGGGCGCCGCCGCCTTCGTGGCGCTGGAGGCCCTGGCGGCCCGCGGCTCCTTGCGGGAGGGGGAGAGGGTGGTGGTCTTCCAGACCGGAGATCCCGCCAACTATGCTTGAGCGCTCCGCCGTCGAGGGGTGCCGGCAACCGCTCAGGGAGCTCCTCGACGACCTCCTCGCCACCGGCGGCATCCGTGCCGGTGTGGGTCTGCTCGGCACCACCCGTGACGTGCTCGCCGCCGCAGCAGTGGGGTGGGCCGTCGAGGAGACGGCCGCCGCCGCTACCCCCGAAACGCTCTTCGACCTCGCCTCGCTCACCAAGCCGGTGGTCGCCACCCTGGCGCTCGTGCTCGACGAGGAGGGCCTGCTGCCGCTCGACCTGCGGATCGCCGACCTCTACCCCCGGGCCCACCCGCGGCTGCGGACGCGGCGCCTCGGCCAGCTGCTGCGCCATCGCTCCGGCCTCGCCCCCTGGACGCCGCTCTACGCGCGGTGCGGGTCGCGCGCCGACGTCCTCGAGCTCCTGCTCTCCGGCGAGCTGCTCTCGGCCGTGGGCGAGACCTACAGCGACCTCGGCTACGTGCTCTGGGGGCTCGCCGCCGAAGCGTCCCAGGGCGCCTCGCTGTCGCAGATGATCGCCGAGCGTCTGGCGCTGCCGCTCGACATCCTCGACCTAGCGCCGGCGCCGGGCCCGCGCGCCGACGTCGCCCAGTGCGAGCTCGGCAACGACCGCGAGGTGGAGCGCGCCGACGAGCAGGGAATCCGGATCGAGCCTCTACGACCGGTCCTCCACGGCTCGGTGCAGGACGGCAATGCCCGCTTCCTCGGCGGCTTGGCCGGCCACTCCGGCCTCTTCGGCACCGCCGGCGCGATGTGGCAGCTCGCTTGCGAGTGGCTGGCGCCGGGGCGCCTGCTGCGGCGCCGCGCCGTCGCCGAGGCGCTCGGCAGCGGCGAGCGCTTCGCGCTGGGCTGGTGGTGGCGGCGCGGGCACGGCCAGGCCGGGCCGGCCCTCTCGGCGCGCGCCTTCGGTATGGTCGGCTTCACCGGGGGCAGCTGCTGGAGCGACCCCGATCGTGGGCTGGTGGCGGTGCTGCTCACCCATCGCCGCAGCCCGACCTTCGACCTGGCGCCCTGGCGGCGCCGCTTCCACCGGCTGGCGGTGGACGTGATCGCCGAGACGCGACACGCCCTCGTCAGCTGAGCACACCAAGGAGCACGAAAGATGCCGAATCGTCGACTCCGCCGTGGCGCCTGGTCCCTCCTCGTCGGCGGCCTGTGCCTGGCCACCGCCGGTCTCTCCCAGGACCAGACCGAGCACCCGATGCCCGCCGCGGCGCCTCCGCCGGCGCCCGCTCACGCCGCCGACGAGTTCTACTTCCCCGACCCCGACCCCGGGGTGGCGGCCCTGCCCGAGCGGCAACGCGAGCAGCTCGCCCACGCCGGCGAGATCGCCGCCCTGCACGACTTCCACTTCACCGACCGGCTGCCCGAGAGCGGCATCACCTTCGTCCACCAGGCGGTGGACGACAGCGGCCGCGAGTACAAGATGGTCCACTACGACCACGGCGACGGCGTGGCGGTGGCCGACGTCGACGGCGACGGGCGCCTCGACCTCTACTTCGTCTCCCAGCTCGGCGGCAACCAGCTCTGGCACAACGAGGGCAACGGCCGCTTCCGCGACATCACCGCGGCGGCCGGCGTCGGCCTGCTCGACCAGATCAGCGTCGCCCCCTCCTTCGCCGACGTCGACAACGACGGCGACCCCGACCTCTTCGTCACCACCGTGCGCCACGGCAACCACCTCTTCCGCAACGACGGTCACGGTCACTTCACCGACGTCACCGCCGCTTCCGGGCTCACCTACAGCGGGCACTCCTCCGGCGCGGTCTTCTTCGACTACGACCGCGACGGCCGCCTCGACCTCTTCCTCGTCAACGTCGGCCGCTACACCACCGACCAGCTCGGGCGCGGCGGCTACAACGTCGGGCTGCCCGACGCCTTCCAGGGGCACCTGCACCCCGATCGCAGCGAGCGCAGCATCCTGTACCACAACGCCGGCGACGGTCGCTTCGTGGACGTCTCCGACCAGGTGCTCGCCCACAGCGCCTGGAGCGGCGATGCCACCGCCCTCGACCTCGACGGCGACGGCTGGCTCGACCTCTACGTGCTGAGCATGCAGGGGGACGACCACTTCTACCACAACGACCACGGCAAGCGTTTCGTCGAGGAGACGGCGGCGCACTTCCCGAAGACGCCATGGGGGGCGATGGGGATCAAGGCCTTCGACTACGACGACGACGGCCGCGTCGACCTCATGCTCACCGACATGCACTCCGACATGAGCGCCGAGGTGGGCGTCGCCGACGAGAAGAAGAAGTCGCACATGCAGTGGTCGGAGGCGATGCTGCAGGGCGGCGCCAACAACGTCTTCGGCAACGCCCTCTACCACAACCTCGGTGGCGGCGCCTTCGTGGAGGTCTCCGACCAGATGGGGGTGGAGGACTACTGGCCGTGGGGGCTCTCCAGCGGCGACCTCAACGCCGACGGCTACCAGGACCTCTTCATCACCGCGAGCATGAGCTTCCCCTTCCGCTACGGCATCAACTCGCTGCTACTCAACGACGGCGGCAAGGTGTTCCGCGACGCCGAGTTCATCCTCGGCGTCGAGCCGCGACGCGGCGGCCGCACCCATCGCGCCTTCACCACCTGGGACTGCGACGGCGTCGACAAGCCGAAGACACCCTGCGCCGGCCGCACGGGATTGGTCAAGGGGATGTCCACCCTCGGCTCGCGGTCGTCGGTGATCTTCGACCTCGACGGCGACGGCGACCTCGACATCGTCACCAACGACTTCAACGCCGAGCCGCAGGTGCTGGTCTCCGACCTCACCCAGCGGCATCCCATCTCCTGGCTGCAGGTGGCGCTGCACGGCACCACCTCCAACCGCGACGGGCTGGGGGCCAAGGTGGTGGTGAAGGCCGGCGGCCACACCTACACGCAGTGGATGGACGGCAAGTCCGGCTACCTCTCGCAGAGCTCGATGCCGCTCTACTTCGGCCTCGGCGCCGCCAAGACGGTGGACGAGGTTGAGGTCACCTGGCCGTCGGGCGTCACCGAGACCGTGCCCAAGCCGAAGGCCGACGCCGTGCTCGAGGTGACGGAGAAGGCGGGGCACTGAATGGGCCCGCGGGACCTCGTCCTCGTCGCCGGCGTGCGCACCCCGATCGCCGAGTACAACGGTGCCTTCGCGCACACCTCGGCGATCGAGCTCGGCGCCCACGCGGCGCGGGCGCTGTTCGCGCGCAGCGGCGTCGAGCCCGAGGCGGTCGACCACGTCGTCGTCGGCAACGTGCTGCAGACCTCTCCCGACGCCATCTACGGTGCCCGTCACGTGGCGCTGGCGGCGGGGGTGCCCAAGGAGCGGCCGGCGCTCACCGTCAACCGGCTCTGCGGCTCGGGGATCGAGGCGATCACCTCGGCAGCGCGGATGATCCTCGCCGGCGAGGCGACGACGGCGCTGGTCGGCGGCATGGAGAACATGTCGCAGGCGCCGCACGTCATCTGGGGCGCGCGGCTGGGCCTCAAGCTCGGCCAGGGCAAGCTCGACGACATGTTGATGGCGGCGCTGTTCGACAGCTGGTGCGGCTGCTACATGGCGCAGACGAGCAACAACCTGGCGCGCGACTACGGCATCACGCGGGAGGAGCAGGACGCCTACGCCCTGGAGAGCCAGCGGCGGGCCGCCGCGGCGTGGGAGAGCGGCCGCCTCGCCGAGGAGGTGGTGCCGGTGGAGGTGGGGAAGGGCAGGCGGGCGCGCCGCGTCGAGCGTGACGACCACCTCCGCCCCGACACCACGCTCGAAGGGCTGGCGGCCTTGCCCGCCGCCTTCGAGGAGACCGGTTTCGTCACCGCCGGCAACGCCTCGGGGATCGTCGACGGCGCCGCCATGATGCTGCTCGCCACCGCCGATTGGGCCCGCGCGCGGGGGCTCGCGCCGCTCGGCAGGCTGGTGGCCTGGACGGCGGTGGGGGTGGAGCCCTCGCGGATGGGGATCGGGCCCGCGCCGGCGATCCGCGCCGCCCTGACCCGCGCCGGCATGACCCTCGGCGACCTCGACCTCATCGAGGTCAACGAGGCCTTCGCCGGGCAGATCCTCGCCGTCATGCGCGAGCTCGACCTCGACCACGACAAGCTCAACGTCAACGGCGGCGCCATCGCCCTCGGCCACCCGCTGGGTGCCACCGGCACGCGGATCGCCCTCACCCTGCTCATGGAGCTGCGCCGTCGCGGCGGCGGCCTCGGCGTCGCCTCGGCCTGCATCGGCGGCGGCCAGGGCATCGCGTTGATCGTCGAGTCGGTCTGAGACGAATGCTCGACCTTCCCCCTTCGTACTGGCTGGCGCATGCCACCACCCGCGAGGAGGCCGACGTGGTGGTGGTGGGCGCCGGCATCGTCGGCGCCGCTACCGCCTGGTGGGCGGCGCGTGCCGGGCGCCGCGTGGTCGTGCTCGACGCGCAGCGGGTGGGCGCCGGCACCAGCGGACGCAGCACCGGTTTCCTCGTCACCGGCGGCGTGCAGCCGTTCGCGCGGCTGGCCTCGCGCGTGGGTGAGGAGCGTGCGCTGCGCTTCTGGGAGCTGTCCCGGGAGAACCTCTCCCTGCTGCGTCGCGAGGTGCTCGCCTCCGGGCGCGTCGACTGCGATTGGCGCCCCGACGGCAGCTGGCGTACGGCGGTGGCGGGGAGCGCCGCGGAGCGCGAGTGGGAGGAGAGCGCCGAGCGCCTCGCCCGCCACGGCTTCGCGGTCGACTGGTGGGAGCGCGAGGCGACGCGGCGGGCGGCAGCGAGCCCGGTGCTGGGTGGAGCCCTCCACGTCGACGGCGACGGCGGCCTCGACCCGGTGGCCCTCTGTCGGGGCCTGCTGGCGCTCGCCGGCGTCGAGGTGCGTCAGGGTGTCGCGGTGCGCGGCCTCGAGGCGGCGGGCGAGCGCGCGCGGCTGCTCTTCGCGGGCGGCGAGCTCACCGCGCAGGCCGTGGTGCTGGCGGTCAACGCCCACGTCGGGCCCCTGGTGCCGGCGCTGGCGGGGCGGCTGCAGCCCATGGGCGTGCAGGCGCTCGCCACCGCGCCGGCACCGCGGCGGCTCACCGGCGTCTGGTCGGTGTCGGGGCAGGGCTTCCACCTGCGCCAGCTCGAGGACGGGGCGCTGCTCGCCGCGAGCGGCGACGCCGCCACCGAGGGGGGCTTCCTGGAGGCGCCCACCGCCGAGGGGCAGGCACGCCTGGAGGCGAGCTTGCACGAGCTCTTTCCGCTTGCCGCGCGTCCCCCGGTGCAGCATCGCTGGGCGGGCACCATCGCGCTCACCGGCGACGGCCTGCCGTGGGTGCGCAGCGTCCCCGGCGTTCCCGCCGCGGCCTACGCCTGCGGCTTCAACGGCTCGGGCCTGTCGCTGGGCTTTGCCCTCGGGCGCCGCCTGGCGCGCTGGCTGGGGGATCGCGACGAGCGCCACCTGGCGCTGTTCCAGGCGAGCGCCGCGACGGCTCCCGCGTAGCCGCAAGGCCGCGCCCCGAGAGTGCGCGCTCCCAGCGTGGCCCCCTCGCGTTGCCGTGACGCCGGGGATCGGCTCGCAGGGCCGTGCTACCAGCGGTGGTACGCGGGGTGCCCCGGCCCCACCGCCACGAAGGTCCCCTCGCAGGTGGCGGTGACCTTGCCCCCGGCGGAGAGCTCGGCCGCCACCCGCACCTTGGCACCGCTCGACTCCACCACCCACGCCCGCAGCTCGAGCGGTCCGCCGCTGGGCGTCGGGTGGCGCATGCGGACGTGGAAGTCGGCGGTCACCGTGCAGGGCGGCTTGTCGAGGCCGTCGCGCCGCATCAGGTGCCAGGTCGCCGTCCAGTTGGAGTGGCAGTCGAGCAGCGTGCCGATGATGCCGCCGTTGAGCACGTCGGCGAAGGCCTCGTGGTAGGGCTCGGGGGTCCAGGTGCAGACCAGCGCCTCGGGGTCGTCGGCGGCAGGAAAGCTGCGGATGCGCAGCCCCCGGGCGTTGGCGGGGCCGCAGCCGAAGCAGGCGTTGCCGGGGGCGTAGCGCTCCTGCAACGAGGGCTGGCGCGCAGGAGACGCGGCGTGGGCGGCGCCGGTCGCGTCCATGGCTCGCGAGGGTATCAGCAGCCGCCTCATGGCGCGCCTCCCGCCGCGGTGCCGGCGCCCATCCCGTCGCGCACCTGCAGGGTGCGCTCCGAGGTCCGCCCGGCGGCGTCGACGACGACGATGCGGTGGCTCCCGGCGGCCGGTCGCCACCAGAGTCGCTGCTCGGCGGGGGCGCTGCCCAGGTACTCGCCGTCGACGAACCAGGAGAGGGCGCCGCTGCCGCCGGCCTCGCCCTGCAGCGGCACCTCCTGCCGTCCCACCGGAACGCCGGGGAGGAGCACCAGCACCTGCCCCTGCGGCGGCGACAGGATGCGCAGCTCGCCCGGCGCGGCGGGCGCCTCGCAGCCGGGTGCGAGCGGCGGCGGCTCGGGGAGCCAGCGCTGGCGGTCGCCGAGCCAGCGGCGCAGGCTCGCCGGCCAGGTAAGGAAGGTGCGCGTCTCCCAGCGGTGGCCGCCGCGGCAGGCAGGCTGCAACGCCAGGCCGCTGGCCAGGTCGACGTCGACGGCGACGTGGAACGGGCAGCGGCGCGTGGGCACCGCGGTGCGCAGCGCCAGCACCCGTTTGCGGGTGGGGCAGGCGGCGTCGGGAAGGTAGCCGGAGTAGGCGCAGACCTCGAGCCAGGTGAGGCCCGCCGGGGCGGGGTCGGGGCGTGGCAGGCGGCGGGGCTCCATCCCCTCCAGGAGGTCGAAGAGGATGGGCCCCGCCGCTTCGGCGCCGACGAGGTCGAAGGCGCCGCGGTTGTCGAAGTTGCCGAGCCAGACGGCGGCGGTGTAGCGGGCGCCGGAGCCCACCGCCCAGGCATCCCGGTGACCGTAGCTCGTTCCGGTTTTCCAGTGCACGTGGGCGGGAGCTCCCGACCACCGGCGACGCTCCGGGAAGTCGGGGCGGTCGCGTCGAGACAGCGTGCGACGGGTGAGCCAGGCGGCGCCTGGCGAGACGAGGCGTGGCAGCCCCGAAGCGTCGACTGCGGGCACGGCGCGCGGCGACAGCAGCGACTCGGGTGTCGGCGAGCGGCGGTCGCTCGCCGGCCGCGGACGCGCTCCCGGTTCGCGTACGACCCGCAGGGGGCGCCAGACGCCGTCCTCGGCGAGCGCCGCATAGAGGCCCGCCATCTCGAGCGGCGTCACCTCGACGGCGCCGATCGCCGCAGAGAGGCCGTAGAAGCCGGGCTGGTCGTGGAGGTGACGGAAGCCGGCGCCGCGGAGGGTGCCGAGGAACGCCTCGAGCCCGAGGCGGTCGAGGAGGTGGACGAACGGCACGTTGAGCGACTGCGACAACGCGTCGTCGAGCGACACCAGCCCGGCGAAGCGGCCGTCGAAGTTCTGCGGCGTGTAGTTGCCGTAGGCCACCGGCACGTCGGGCACCAGGTGGTCGGGAAGCGCCAGGCCGCGGTCGATGCCGAGGGCATAGATCAGCGGCTTGAGCGCGGAGCCCGGGGAGCGGGCGACGTCGAAGCCGGGGATCTGGCCGCCGTGGGCGCGGTCCCAGAAGTCGAAGCTCCCCACCAGCGCCCGCACCTCGCCGCGCTCGTGGTCGGCGACCACCACCGCGCCGTCGTAGATGCCGAGCAGGGCCATCTCGCCGCGGGCACGCGCCATCGTCCGCTCGGCGAGCAGCTGGGCGCCGCGGTCGAGCGTGGTGTCGATGCGCTCGCTGCCGGGGTGGCGTGCGCGCAGCCAGAAGGCGGCGTGCGGCGCGTGACGTGGCAGCGGTCGCAGCCGCCACGGCACGGGTGGCCAGCCGGCGGGATCGGCGCCGCCGCGGGGCAGCGCCCCCTCTGCCACCAGGCGTGCCGCCACCGACCGGCGCGCGGCTTCTAGGCGCGCGCCGTTGGCCGACGACGGCGCCCGGGCGCCGGGCCGCTGCGGCACCGCCAGCAGGGCGGCGATCTCCTCCGGAGCCAGGTTGCGGGCGCCGTGGCCGAAGTAGGCCCAGCAGGCCGCCTCCACCCCCTCGAGGTTGCCGCCGAACGGTGTGTAAGTGAGGTAGTCGGCGAGGATCTCCCGCTTGCCGAGCCGCGCCTCGAGCTGAACGGCGCGCAGGGCCTCGACGAGCTTGCTCGCCAGCGTCCGTGGGCGCGGCTCGAGCATGCGCACCAGCTGCATGGTGAGGGTGGAACCGCCGGAGACGGCACGGCGGCTGCGCAGGTCGAGCGCGGCGGAGCGCAGCAGGGCCGCGGGGTCGACGCCGGGGTGGCGCCAGAAGCGCTTGTCCTCGAAGCGGAGCAGAGCGCGCAGGTAGGCGGGATCGATGTGGTCGAGGTCGGCGTGGATGCGCACCTTGTCATCAGCGGAGAGGAAGACGTAGGCCGGCGAGCCGTCGGCGAAGGCCACCACCGTCGAGCCGGCGAGCGCCAGGCGCGCCGGCAGCGGCACCAGCCAGGGCAGGGCAAGGAGCAGGCTCGCCGTCACCAGCGCGGACACGACGAGCCTGCGCCCGCGGCGGTTGCCTGCCAGCAACGCCCGCAGGCGGGTTGCCGCCCGGCGCCGGCGGGAGATGGGCTCGTTCCCTACCACGGCCCCTTCACCACCACGGTGCCGCCATGCACCCGCGCCCAGTTACGCGGGTCGTACATCGCCTCGGCGTCGGCGGTGGGGAGCTGGAAGCGACCCGCCGTCACCGCCCGCACCGCGTACACGACCTGGCGCACCTCGGCCTTGTCGAGCTCGCCGAACACCTCGACGCGGTCGTCGCGCAGATCGAGGTGATCCGCCTGCCAGAGGCGGTCGCTGTCGACCCACTCCGGGGTGGCGTCGCTGCGGCCCAGGCGCGGGTTCTCCACCTCCCAGCCGGCGGGGATGCGGTCGACGAGGGCGATGTTGTGCATGCGCTCGCCGGAGGTGTTGCGCAGCGTCAGCTCGACGTAGACGAGGTCGCCGAGGGAGATCCCCGAAAGGGCGTTCGCCGCGTCCGACTCGGCGCCGGCGATCTCGTTGCCGGCGGCGTCGAGCCAGCGTCGCTCGAGCACCAGCCCGGAGCCGCCGTAGGGCGCGGTCTCGTCGGCGCGCACCCCCTCGCTGACCAAGATGAGCCACAGCTTCCCCTCCCCCTTGCGCGCCACCTCGAGAGTGAGGCGGCCGTACTCGCTCGCGCGCGGCAGCTCCCAGGTGCGGTCGCTGCGCTGCACGCCGGGAGGGAGCGCTTGGGGCGCCAGACGCCGCTCGTCGGCGGTGAGGGTGGGGGGCGCGAAGTCCTGCGCCCCCGCCTCCACCGTCTTGCCCAGGCCGGTGATTCCCCAGGCCAGCTCCTGGGTCGTGAAGTAGTGGTGCGAGTCGGTCTCCTGCAGGCCCTCGGCCACCAGCGCCGCCAGGCGGTCGGCGCCGGGGTCGTGGCCGAAGAGGTCGGTGAACACCGACAGCATGAAGCCGCGCATGCGCAGGTCGGAGTAGAAGGTCCACTCGTTCTCGCGGTACTGGTCGAGCGGCGACACGTCGGGGTGGCGCAGCTCGTTCTCGAAGCGGTGGTCGCCGGTGAGGTAGAGCGCCGCCTCGAGCATGTAGCGCTGCTCGCGCTCCTCGTGGCGCGGGGTGTTGGGGGATGCCTCGATGAGGCTGAGGATCCGGCCCTTGCGCCCCTTGCCGGCGATCGCCAGCACGTACTGCATGTAGGGCTCGGCGGTACGCCCGGTCCAGTCGTAGTCCTTGCCGCCGCGCTCGTAGTGATTGGTGATGCGCCCCTCCATCCAGGCGAGGGCGTCGTCGATGCGCCCCTGCGGCACCGGGTAGCGCAGCCGCTGCGCGTCGAGCAGCAGGTGCGTGGCGTAGGCGGTGCCCCAGGGCGTGGGGTCGCTGTCCCCGGGCCAGTAGCCGAAGCCACCCGACGGGGTCTGCATCGACAGGATGCGCTCGATCCCCGACTGCACCATGCGCTCGACGGCGCCGGGAGCGGCGAGCTGCGGGTCGAGGCTGCCGATGAGCTGCGGCAGGTAGAGCAGCGGGCGCGTCGAGGAGGTGGTCTGCTCGATGCAGCCGTAGGGGTAGTGCACCAGCTCCTTGAGGTGCGCGAAGGCCTCACCGTACGGGTTGGCGGTGACCCAGATGGTGGTGCGCTCGGTGAGCGGCAGCCACCCGCGCAGCAGCGGGGCCAGCTCTGTCGCACCAGCCTCGAGCTCGACGCGCCGCACGGTGCGCACCCGCGGGCCGGCGGGCAGCACCGGCACGTCCTGCTTCTCCTCCGAGTGGAGGTCGCCGGCGCGGGCGCGCGCCACCAGGGTGACGCCGCCGAGGCCGCCGTTGGCGCGGGCGTGGAAGACCACGGTGCCGGTGGCGTCGGGGGCGATGTCGGTGCTCTGCTCGCCGGTGGCCACCTCGACCCGCGGCGGGCAGGCGGCGGCACCCGGACACGTGCGCTCGAGGCCCGGCACCGCGAGCTCCTCGGCGCCGAGGGTGACGCTCACCCGCCGCGGCGCCCCGGAGAGGTTGGTGACCGCCACCGGCACGTCGATGGCGTCGCCGAGGGAGAGGAAGCGAGGCAGCGTCACCTGCAGCACCAGCGGGTCGCGCACCACCACCTGGGCGTCGGCGTGCCCCATTCTCTTCGCCCCGGCGGTGACTGCCATGACGCGCAGCGCACCACGGTAGGCCGGGAGGTCCAGGCTCACCTTTAGCTTGCCGTCGGAAGGCACCGGCAGCAGCCCCGACCAGACGGCAACCGGCTTGACCGGCTGCACGCGACCCAGCCTGCCGGCGGCGTCGCCGGCGCCACGGCCCGTCCCCGGCGGCGGCACGGTGAGCGTCCAGCCGACGGTCTCGAAGGTCTCGACGCCGAGGGCGCGGCGGGTGAAGATCTGCTTGCTCGGGTCGGGGCTCTCGAAGCGGGTGAGCGAGAGGATCCCCTCGTCGACCGCCGCCACCGTGGCGAAGGTCGGACCTTCGAGATGGCCGAGGTCGAGCGTCACCGGCAGTCGCGCTCCCGAGCGGACCTCCGCCGGCACCGTCAGCTTCACCGCCTGCGTGAACTCGGCGGGCTCGACCGCCAGCGACTGCACGCCGAAAGCGCGGTCGGGCAGCAGGCCGCCCTCCGGCGACACCCGTGGGTCCTTCACCGCGAAGGCGGTGACGTACACGTTGGGCACGAACTTCGGGAGCGTGAAGGTCCATCGCACCTCGCCGGGCTGCACGTCGCGCCACTCGGCGGTGATCAGCTCGTCGGTCTCGGCGGTGAGCAGCACGCGACCCCGGAAGGGAGCCTGCAGCTTGACCTCCACCGGCCGCCCGACCTGCGCCTTGTCCGGCACCCCGAGGTCGATCCAGGTGGCGCGGTCGGGGCGGGGCGTGTGCGCCGCCTCGCTCTCCTCGGGCTGCCAGTAGTACCAGCCGCCTTCGCCCGCCACCTCGAGGTCGGTGTGGGCATCGCCGGCGTGCGCGCGCACCAGGAAGCCCTCGGCGTCGGCCTGCGGCTTCCACTTCATGCTGAAGCGGCCGTGGACCACCGGCACCGTCGTGCGGTCCTCCGGCACCGGCCGCAGGTAGCGGCGCCAGCTCTCATCGCCGAGGTTCTCGTCGTAGTACCAGCCATACTCCTCCTCGAGGCGCAGCAGCTCGAGCTCGACCTCCTCGACGTCGGGCACCAGGCGGCCGTTCCAGTCCACCACCACGCCCTGCACCACCAGGTCGTCGCCGGCCGCGACCCTGGTGGCGCTGGTGGCGAGCCCGAGGTAGTAGCGCGCCGGGTGCACCGGCACGTCGGCCTCGCCCACCGTGGTGCGGCCGCTGCCCGCCTCGAACACCGCCGCGCGGGCGACGATCGTCGACGGGCCACGGTAGGTACCTGCGTGCGGCACGGCAGGGCAGGAGAGCGTCGCCTTGCCGTCGGCGTCGAGCTCCCCCTGCGTGGCCCCGAGTGGCACCGCTTTCTCGGGGCCCTTGTCGTCGCCGCGCCACACGCCATAGACGAAGTTGGCGTTCTGCTTGGGGGCGAACGTCGCCGGCGCCAGCTCGCAGCTGAGCTCGACCTTGGCGCCCGCCGGCACGCCGCCGAACAGGTAGCCCGCCTCGACCCCCACCGGTACCGCCTCCCCGAGCACGTACTGTGGCGCCGGCGCCTTCGCCTGCACCTTCATGCGCTCGGGCACGAACTCCTCGACGCGGAAGTCGTGGCTCCCCGCCGGGTGACCGCCGATCTCCACCTGCGCCTCGTACTTGCCGGTGGTGGCGAAGGCGGCGAAGCTGGAGTCGAGGGTGACCACGCCGGCACCGTTGACCGCCAGAGTGTGCTGGCGGATCACCTTGCCGTTGGGGTCGACGAGCTTGACCTGTACCGGCATCCCCGCCGGTGGGGCCAGGTGCTTGGCGTCGCGGACGATGGCCACCAGGTGCGCCGTCTCTCCCGGTCGATAGACGCCGCGGTCGCCGTACACCGCCGCGCGGTATCCAGACTCGCCGCTGTAGGGCTCGCCGGCGACGCGCGCCTCGTCGACGGCGGCCTGCAGGTCTGCGAACTTGAGGTAGGTGAGGTCGCTGCCGCTGCTCGCCAGCAGGGCGAAGGGAAGGCTGGTGTCGAGGCCCGGCTCGGGCACCGTCAGCGTGCAAGCACCCGTCGCGCCGGTGTTGCAGGTGTCGAGGGCGAAGCCGCTCTTGCGCAGCAGCTTCACCTCGACCCCGCGCGCCGGCGCCAGGGTGCGGCTGTCGAACGCCCACACCGCCACCTGCTTGCCGGGCCCCGGCCTGTCGCCTGGCAGCATGCCAGTGCGCTTGGCGACCAGCTGCAGGTCGGTGAGCAGCAGGCGCGCGCTGTCGTGGGCGGTGGCGCCGCGCAGCGTGATCTCGAGCAGCCCCTTGGTGTCGGCAGGCACCCACGAGGCGACGTCGACGTAGGTGGTGGTCACCTGGTCGGGGTCGCCGTGCACGGCCATCGTGCGCCGGGCGATGAGGTCGCTGGTGCGCTCGTCGGCGGCCTCGCTGTCGTCGTTGCTCATCCAGAAGACGAGGTTGCGCGGCGGCACCTGGCGTACCTCCACCGTCACCTCGTCGACGTTGACGTGGCGCACCGGCAGCGCGCGCCAGGCGCTACGCGGCAGGTAGCGCCCCTTGGCGACGAAGGTCACCTGCGGCGACCGTGCCGGCACCGAGAAGCTGGTCTCGAAGTCGCCGTGCAGGACGCCGCCGTCGACGGTGCGCGCGCCGGCCTCGAGGCGGAACGAGTAGGGCCCGCGCTCGAAGTCGCCGAACAGGCGCATGCCGCCGCCGGAGGGGGCGGTGGTGAAGGCGACCGCCGGCGTGATGTGCAGCTTCTCGGCAAGCTCCTCGGCGGGGAAGAGACAGCGCACCGAGATGCGGCCGAAGCTGCGCTCGGCCACCTGGTCGTAGTACCAGCGGGTGCCGCGCTCGTCGTCGTTGTCGCCGCTGCCGCTGGCAGCCGCCGTGTCGTCGCACACGATCTCGACGTAGAAGCCGCTGGTGCCCTCGCTCGGATAGATCGCCTTGACCTCCACGGCGGCCCCTCGCGGCAGCCGCACCTCGTCGCTCGCGGCGGGCGCCTCCGCCTTGCCGCCGTGCTGCCGCGCGCCGGTGGCGAGCGTGACGCGCAGAGTGCGCTCGGCGCGCATGGCGTCGCCCTGCAGCCTCATCCGCACCACGTTGGCGGCCTGCTGCTCGGCGCGCACGATGCGCAGCGGGGCCTGACGTCCGAAGCTGTCGCCGACGGTGAAGCCGGCACGGTCGCGCACCGGGTCGACGTCCACCGGCGCGCTGAACACCAGGTCCACGTCGACCCAGCGGCCGTTGTACTCGGTCTCCACGAGCGCCATGCGAGTGAGGGCGAAGGCGGGCGTGGTGAAGCGGTAGGACCAGCCGCCGGCGGGGGCACGCAGCTCCTCCCCGGCGGCGGTGCGCACGGCGGCCAGCGTGGCAGTGTAGGTGGTGCCGGGCGCGAACGGCTCGCTGGGCTCGAAGGTGAGGGTCGAGGGGGAGGTGCGCCGCAGGTCGCCCGCCACCGCCGGCTGCAGGGTGAGCCGGCTGCCCTCGGCGGCGGCTGTCTCGCTGCCCAGCGGCGCGATCGGCCGCGCCAGCTCGATGACCAGCTGGCGGGGGACGACCCCCTGCGGTCCCAGCGTCCCGAAGACCGGCGCCAGCGCCGCCGCGGTGACCGGCGGCGCCGGGGCGCCGGGCTTGCCGGCGCGCT
This sequence comes from Thermoanaerobaculia bacterium, assembly GCA_963837455.1. GTDB lineage: Bacteria > Acidobacteriota > Thermoanaerobaculia > Multivoradales > JAIOJS01 > DASYQD01. Next base: position 149,368 of record CAWINM010000009.1, read on the forward strand.
GCTCGCCGCTCCTGCACGCTGCGAGCGCGAGCAGGCCCGCGGCGATCGAGACGAAACCCAAGCCACCCGCAGAGAGCAGGACGCTGCGCGCGCGCATGTTCGAGAACCTCCCGGCGGCTCGCCGCCAGCTGTGATGGGCACCCCTCGAGGAGTGCCGGCAACAGTACAGCACCCGCCGCGAGCGTCGCGACGGCGCCGGTCTGACGCCGTGCGTGCAGAATGTGGCGAGCTGGTGGCGTCCGTCGCGGTCGGGGGGCGGCGCCGCGCAGCCGGGACAGGGGTCGAGGCCGGGGCTTGCGGGTGCCGCGGGCAGCGGGAGAGGCAAGTGGGTGCGCGCGGGGCCGCTGCCTCGTTTCCGCTGCCACCCCCCGTATCATCACCGGCGTGCGTGGCGGTGGCCGGCGGAGCTGGCGTGGCGGGCCAGCATCCGTTGGCTCGATCGCTTCGCGGGCAGCGCGGCGGGCCACCAGCACGCGCGGCGGCGGCCAGAGAGGATTCTGCGATGAGCGTACGGGTGGAGCGAAGCCGAGCGGTGACGACGGTCATCCTGTCCCGGCCCGAGGTGCGCAATGCCGTCGACGGTTCCACCGCGACGGCGCTCGCCGACGCCTTCCGTGCCTTCGCAGCCGACGACGGGGCGGCGGTCGCCGTGCTCTGGGGGGAGGGCGGCACCTTCTGCGCCGGCGCCGACCTCGGCGCGTTCGGTGGCGCGGGCGCGAACCGCGTCGCCGCCGGCGGCGACGGCCCGATGGGCCCGACCCGCCTGCGGCTGCCGAAGCCGGTGATCGCCGCGGTGGCTGGCTTCGCCGTCGCCGGTGGGCTCGAGCTCGCCCTCTGGTGCGACTTGCGGGTGGTGGAGGAGGGTGCCACCTTCGGCGTCTTCTGCCGCCGCTGGGGGGTGCCGCTCATCGACGGCGGCACGGCGCGGCTGCCGCGGGTGGTCGGCCTCTCGCGGGCGCTCGACCTGGTGCTCACCGGCCGGGCGCTGGGCGCCTCGGAGGCGCTGGCGTGGGGGCTCGCCGATCGCCTCGTGCCAGACGGCAGCAGCCGAGCCGAGGCGGAGGGGCTGGCGGCGCAGATCGCCAGCTTTCCGCAGGCCTGCCTGCGCAACGACCGCGAGAGCGTCTACCGCTCGCTCGACCTCGACCTCGGAGCGGCGATGCGCCGCGAGCTCGAGCTCGGCGAGGCGAGCCTGCGCGACCCCGAGCTCGCCGCCGGCGTGGCGCGCTTCCGTGGCGGCGTCGGCCGGCACGGCCGCTGAGTGCCGGCGAGGGCGGCAAGCGGCGAGGGACCGGTTGCGAGTGTCAGCGGCGCCCGGCGCCGCACGCGGGCACCGTCGGCTGCCGCATCGCCGCCCGCTGCGTCGCACCGCGTGGCTACGGAGCGCTACCCAGAAACTCGCCGCACCTACGCCGCAGTTTCCTCCCTCGCGGGTGCCCCAGCGCGGAATGGGAACTCAGTCCCACTCCAGCGTCGCGCCGATCTGGTACTCGGTCACCCGCGTCTCGAAGAAGTTCTTCTCCTTCGCCAGGTCGGTGGCCTGCGACATCCAGGGGAAGGGGTTGTCGCGGGCGAAGCACTTGGGCAGCTGCAGGCGCTCGAGGCGGCGGTCGGCGATGTACTCGACGTAGTGGCCGAACTTCTCGGCGTTGATGCCGAGCAGCCCCTCGGGGCAGGCGTCGTAGGCGTACTTCTTCTCCAGCTCGACGGCGCGCTGGATGAGCGACACCACCTCGTCGCCGAAGGAGCCGGTCCACACCTTGGGGTTCTCGGCGCGGATGGTGTTGATGAGGTCGCAGCCGAAGGCGAGGTGGAGGCTCTCGTCGCGCATGATGTACTCGAACTGCTCGCCGATCCCCACCATCTTGTTCTGCCGCTTGAGGGCCAGCATCATGGCGAAGCCGGCGTAGAAGAAGATCCCCTCCATGATGACGTAGAAGCCCACCAGGTCGCGCACGAAGCGGCGCATGTTCTCGACCCCGGTGGTCACGAAGTGGGGGTCGAACACCGAGCGCGTCAAGTCGACGACGAAGTCGTCCTTCTCGGCGATCGAGGGGATGGTGCGGTACATGTTGTAGATCTCGTCGGGGTCGAGCCCCAGCGAGTCGCAGCAGTAGATGAAGGTGTCGGTGTGGATCGCCTCCTCGAAGGCCTGGCGCAGCAGGTACTGGCGGGACTCGGGGTTGGTGATGTGGTTGTAGACGGCGAGCACGATGTTGTTGGCGGTGAGCGACTCGGCGGTGGAGAAGAAGCCGAGGTTCCAGAGGATGAGCCGCCGCTCCGTGGGGGCGAGGAATCCGGGTGCCTTCCACTGCTCGACGTCCTTCTGCATCGAGACCTCTTCCGGGGTCCAGTTGTTGGCGACCCCGGACTTGTAGTACTCGCGCGCCCACGGGTAACGGATGGGCAGGATCTTGTTGGGGTCGGTCTTGCTGCTGTTGATGATGCTCATCTCGCAGCCTCGGCGCGGCCCCGGCAGGTCGGGTTGGTGGTGGGTGTCGTCCTCACTGGCACGCCTCGCACTCGGGGTCGTCGATGCGGCAGAGCTTGGGCGGCGCCTCGGCGACCGGGGCGGCGGTGAGCGGCTCGGCCACCATCGGCGCCGCCACCACCACCTCGCCGCCGGCGCCACCGGCGGCGTAGGTCGCGGGCGTGTCGGCGGCGGCGGCCATGCCGGCGAGCGGCGCCGCCACCGCGGTGGTGGTCTCCCCCTGCTGGCGCTTCTGGGTGAAGCCGTACTTGCCGGCGTCGAGGGTCGACTTCTCGATCTGCGACGCCGCCAGGGTGCGCAGGTAGTAGGTGGTCTTGAGCCCGAAGCGCCAGGCGGCGACGTAGATGTCGTGCAGCAGCTTGCCCGAGACGCCGCGCATGAAGACGTTGTGCGACTGGCTCTGGTCGATCCACTTGGCGCGCGCGGCGGTGAGGCGCAGCGCCCAGATGGGGTCGACCTCGAAGGCCTCCTTGTACTTGGCCTTGAGCGCCGCCGGCACGGTGGAGATCTGCTGCACGCTGCCGTCGTGGAACTTGAGCTGCTCGAGCATCTCCTGGTTCCACAGCCCGAGCCGCTGCAGGTCCTCCACCAGGTACTCGTTGACGACGGTGAACTCGCCCGAGATGTTGGCCTTGACGTAGATGTTCTTGTAGATCGGCTCGATGCAGGGGAAGCAGCCGGAGATGTTGGAGATCGTGGCGGTGGGCGCCACTGCCATGGTGTTGGAGTTGCGCATGCCGTGCTGCTCGACGCGGCCCTTGCAGCTCGCGCCAGTCCAGCCGCTGCTTGCGCGACACCTCCACCGGCACGCCGCGCTCCTGCTCGAGGAGGTCGACGGTGTCGAAGGGGAAGAGCCCGCGGTCCCACTTGCTGCCGCGGAAGCTGGCGTAGGCGCCGCGCTCGGCGGCCAGCTCGCAGGAGGCGGAGATGGCGTGGAAGGAGACCAGCTCCATCATCTCGTCGCAGAACTCGAGCGCCGCCTCCGACTCGAAGGCGAGGTCGAGCTGGTAAAGGGCGTCCTGGAAGCCCATCAGCCCGAGGCCGATGGGGCGATGGCGGAGGTTCGAGCTCTTGGCCTCTTCGGTGGGGTAGTAGTTGACGTCGACGACGTTGTCGAGCATGCGGATGGCGGTGCGCACCGTGCGCGCCAGCAGCTCGGCGTCGAGGTGGCCGTCGCGGACGTGGCGGCCGAGGTTGATGGAGCCGAGGTTGCACACCGCGGTCTCGTCGCTCGAGGTGTTGAGGGTGATCTCGGTGCACAGGTTGGAGCTGTGCACCACGCCGACGTGATCCTGGGGCGAGCGGATGTTGCAGGGGTCCTTGAAAGTGATCCAGGGGTGCCCCGTTTCGTAGAGCATGGTGAGCATCTTGCGCCACAGCGCCTTGGCCGGCATCTGCTTGAAGAGGCGGATCTCCCCGCGCATCACGGCGCGCTCGTACTCCTCGTAGCGCGCCTCGAAGGCGTGCCCGTAGAGGTGGTGGAGGTCGGGCGTGTCGTCGGGGGAGAACAGCGTCCACTGCTCGTCGGCGAGCACCCGCTTCATGAACAGGTCGGGGATCCAGTTGGCGGTGTTCATGTCGTGGGTGCGGCGGCGTTCGTCACCGGTGTTCTTGCGCAGGTCGAGGAAGTCCTCGATGTCGTAGTGCCAGGTCTCGAGGTAGGCGCAGGTGGCACCGCGCCGCTTGCCGCTGCGGTTGATGGCGTTGGTGACGTCGTTGGCGATCTTGAGGAAGGGGATGACGCCCTGACTCTCGACGTGCGTCGAGTGGATGTGCGAGCCGGTGCCGCGGATGTTGCTCCAGTCGTTGCCGATGCCGCCCGACCACTTGGAGAGCTGGGCGTTGTCGGCGAGTCCCTTGAAGATGTCGCGCAGGTCGTCCTTGATGGTGGTGAGGTAGCAGGAGGAGAGCTGCGGGTGCGAGGTGCCGGCGTGAAAGAGGGTGGGTGTCGACGGCACGTAGTGGAGGTTCGACATCAGGTCGTAGAACTCGAGCGCCCGCTCGTTGCGGTCGTCCTCCTGGATGGCGAGGCCCATCGCCACCCGCATCCAGAAGCCCTGCGGCAGCTCGATCACCTGCTCGCCGGCGCGCACGAAGTAGCGGTCGTAGAGGGTCTGGATGCCGAGGTACTGGAACAGCCGGTCGCGCTCGGGCTTCAAGCTGGCGGCGAGCAGCGGGAGGTCGAAGTTGAGCATCTCGGGGTCGAAGTTGCCGCGCGAGACGCCACGGCGGATGGCGTTGGTGAAGCCCTCGCGGTAGGCGCGGTCGAGGTCGTCGCCGCGCGTGCTGCGGCCGATCACCTCCTTGTACAGCTTCTGCAGCAGCAGGCGCGCCGCCAGGTAGCTGTAGGCGGGGTCGCGCTCGATGAAGGCGGCGGCGGCGAGCACCATCGCCCGCTCGATGTGGTCGGCGGGGATCTGGTCGTGGACGTTGTTGAGCACCTCCTTGAGCAGGAGGTCGGGGGAGATGGCGCCGTCGAGGCCGTCGGCGGCGCGCACCACGGCGTCCTCGATCTTCTTGGCGTTGAACAGCGCCGTGCGCCCGTCGCGCTTGACGACCGTGAGCTTGCCCAGGCGGGCGTCCTCGATGGCGCGCTGCTTGGCCTGCTGGCGCAGGCCCTGACGCTCGGCGCGGTAGAGGATGTAGGCCTTGCCGATCTCGTAGAGCCCGTCGAGCACCAGGTGCTTCTCGACGATGTCCTGGATGTTCTCGACGTTGGGGAAGAACTCGGTGAAGCGGCCGTCGATCTCCTCGCGGATCCGGTCGACGAGCGCATCGAGCCGTTCGTCCGTCACCTCGGCCTCTTTGCCAGTGGCGCGGACCGCCTTGACGATGGCGTTGCGAATCCGCCCCTCGTCGAAGTTCACGACTTCGCCGGTGCGCTTGACGACTCTGGTGGCGAGCATCGTTGACCCTCCGCACTGGAGTTGACGATTCATCCCTCGCGCCGGGGCCTGAAGTGGCGGCCGCCGCGGGTTGGGGCTACAAGGAGCTCCAGGAATGCGCACTGCCCAAACTACAATATGTAGTCGCTCCCTGTCAAGCCGACCACAAGATCGTGTGGTAAGCGGAAGTGGCTGGCAGGATGGCGCTTAGCGCCGGAAAATCCGCGCTGCGGCGCGAGATATCCGCAGGAAATCCGCCGCAGGGCGGGGCTCGACCGGGGCCACGGCGGGCCGGTGCGAGGCGTGGTTTCCCTAGAATCGGGTGGTGGTGGGCCCGCCGAGCGAACCGTCTCCTCGCTACCGCTTCGCCGATGTCGTCCTCTCTCCCGGCCGGCGTTTGCTGTTGCGCGCCGGGGAGCCGGTGTCTCTGCCGCCGCGCTATCTCGACCTGCTGCTGCTGCTGCTGGCCGAGCGGCACCGGGTGGTCGAGCGCGAGGAGATCCACCGGCGGGTATGGGGAGGGGTCGCGGTCACCGACGGTGCCTTCACCCAGGCGGTGCGGACCTTGCGCCGGGCCCTGGGGGACGACGACCCGCGGGCGCCGCGCTTCCTGCGCACCGCCGCCCGGCACGGCTACCAGTTCGTGGCCGCCGGCGTCGTCGAGGAGGACGACCTGGCGCCGCTCGAGGCGATCACGGGCGAGCCCGACCGCCTGCCAGTGGAGGCGCCACCACCGCCTCTGTCTGCGACCGTGAAGGATCCAGGGAGCTCGAGTGCAGATACGGCGGGGTCCGTGGCGCCCGCGGAGACGCCGCAGCTCGAACCGGTCGCCGGCGGCGCTCGGGCTCGCGGCGCGGCGGGGGTGCTGCGCGGGCTCCTCGGCGGTGCGCTGGGCGCGGCGACCGCCGGCGTTACCGCCGCGCTCTTGCTGGGCAGCCTGCTGGTGCGCGCCGGGGGCGCCCACTGGCGGCTGCTGCCGGTCCTCTGCACCCTGGGGGCGGCAGTGGGAGCGTGGGGCGGTGGGTGGGTAGGGGCCGGAGCGGCGGCGGGGGCGGTGATGCGCTGGCCGCGCACGGCGGCGGTGCTGCTGGGAGCGGCCGGCGGCGGCCTCGCGGGGGCCATTGCGCACCAGCTGGTTGGCTGGACGATGAGCGAGCTCCTCGGCCACACCGTCAACGCCCTGGGAGGCGCCTTCGAGGGCGTGGTGCTGGGGGGAGCGGTGACGCTCGGCATCGCGCTCGCCGCGCCGCGCGGCGGCGCAGGAGCCCGGGTGGGAAGCTCCGGCGGGGCCGCAGCGGTGCTGGCGGCAGCGCTCGCCGGCGCCATCGCCGCCGGGCTCCTGGCGGCGAACGGTGCGCGGCTGTCGGGGAGCAGCCTCGACGCCATCGCCGACGCCCTCGAGGGGGCGCAGCTGATGGCGCCCCTGGGTACCTACCTCGGTGAGCCCGGGGGCGCGACGGGCCATGGCGCCGGACCGGCGACGCGCCTCGCCGTCGCGCTCCTCGAAGGGGGCTTCTTCGGCGCCGGTTTGGCGGTCGGCCTGCGCCGAGCAGACGCCGGCCCGCTCGGCGAGCGATCAGACCGGAGGCCATCTCCACCACCGTAGTCGGTAACCGCGGCGGCGAAGCGGTCGCCGACGACGAGGGCGAGGACGGCGTCGAACAGCGGCTGGCGTCAGCGGCCGGCGTCGGCCGGGTCGCCCAGCGCGTCGCGCGCGCTCTCACCTGGGTGCGGGCGGGCCGTCCTTGCGCCGGGCGCCGGTCAGGAGGCTGGTGCCTCGCCCGCCTTCGCGGCGGGCAGGAAATGGAAGCTCGTCAGCATCCGCTCGCGGACGCCGGCGTCCTTGCTGGTGCGGAACTCGAGCCCGAGCTGCTTGCCGCGATAGGGCACCACGTACGCCTCGGTGAGACTCCACACCGGGCCGTCGCCGTGCTGGTAGACGTAGCGCTCGCCGGCGACGCCGCCGAGCTCGATCGCACCTGCGGGCGCCGTTCCCACCCACAGCCCGCGATGGCGGGCCTCCGTCTCGTCCACGAAGCGCAGCAGCACGGCATTGGCGCCGTGGATGCGGAACACGGCGCCGCCGGCCGAGTCGTCGACGGCGAAGAAGTCGGGGATGTCGAAGGCGACGCCGAGGCGAGGGTTTTCATAGGTGTGCCAGGCCGAGGGCGGCGGCAGATCGATGGGCTCGACGCGGCAGCCGAGGCTCCCGGCGGTGGCGAGCGCGATCGCCGCCGTGACGGCAAGGACGCCGCGGCGGCCGGCCTGGACGAGGCGAAGGTCGAGAGTCATGGTGGCCTCCTCACGCCCGGGGGCATTCGCCGGGCCCGTCGAGGATGCCGCCGCCTGCCGACGGCCGTCTCGAGCGTCCGGTGAGCGAGACCTGAGCGTCAGGTGACGCCGTCTCTCACTGCGCCGCGACCGCGTCGGCACACTCCTCGAAGTAGCCTGGCGCGCCCGCCTCGACGCGATCGCGGGCAAGCGTCGCCACCACGCCGGCGAGCTCGCGACGGACCCCGGGCGAGGCGTCGAAGGTCAGCGCCGCCTCGTACACGGCGTGACCGTCGCCCGGATCGATCCGCACCAGCCGGTTCCGCACCACGAAGGCCGAGAGCTGGAGCGGCGGCTCGGCGAGCCGCAGCGTGCAGCGCGCGCCGAGGCCGAGCCAGTCGCGAGTCTCGACGAGGGCACCACCGAAGCTGAGGTCGAGGATGCGGCTGGGCGAGAAGCCGACCCGGCTGTCGAGGCCGGCGAAGTGGCGAGGCTGCTGGCGGCGATCGGAATCGGGCATGTGGGTCTCCTGGTTGAGCGTTCGCCCGTCCGGACTTGCCAGTGCCGTGCCGGCTGCCGCCGACACCAGGAGGTAGCAAGAAGTCGTTTGCTTCGTGTCTTTTGCGGGCAGACGAGAGAGCGGCGACCGGGGGCCTGCGTCCGGTGGCTGGACCGGATCCGGGAGCGGGACCGTCTTGGGGGATCGCTGGCTTGCGGCCGGCTTCCATAGCCCGACTCAGTGGAAGTCGTGGCTCGCCACCGGCGTCATCGACAGCGGCCACACCTTCTCGGCCTTCACCGTCAACGTGCCATCGCGCTTCTGCAGGATTCCCTCGATGATCAACCCCGGCGAGCGCACCAGCAGCTGGCGGTGCTGCTGCAGGAGGTCGGGCATGACGGCGGCCTGGATGGTGCCGGTCTCGTCCTCGAGGGTGACGAAGAGCAGGCCGCGGGCGGTCCCTGGGCGCTGGCGCACGATCACCGCGCCGCCGATGCGCACCGTGCGGCGATCGGGGAGCGCGGCGAGCTTTGCCGCCGCGGTCACCCCCAGGCGCTCGAGCACGTCGCGCACGTAGGTGACCGGATGGGCGCCGGTGGTGATCTCGGTGTCGCGGAAGTCGGCGAGGGTCTCCTCGAAGGGGGTCATCTCGGGGAGCGGGCTCGCCACCGCCGCCTCGTCGCCGGCGTAGAGGGCTCCCGCCGGCCGGCTCGCCAGCGCCACCTGCCAGAGCGCCTGGCGGCGGGTGAGCCCGAGGCTGGCGAGGGCGCCGGCGTGGGCGAGGGTGGCGAGCTCGTCGCGGTGCAGCGCGCAGCGGGTGGCCAGGTCGTCGGCGCTGTGGAAGGGGGCGCGCGCCTGCTCGGCCTCGATGCGCTCCGCCACTCTGGCGCGCAGCCCGCGCACGAACCTCATGCCCAGGCGGCAGACGCCGTTGGCGGGGGGCCAGTCGCCCGTGGCACCCGCGACGTCATCCCGTCCTCTCGCCTCGCCCTGGCGCGAGAGGACCCTGTCTCCGCTGCGCTGCGGATCGCGAGCGCCGCGACCCTTGGCTCCTCGTGCTGCCGGTGCGGTGTCCTCCCAGCGGCAGCGCCAGCCCGAGTGGTTGACGTCGATCGGCCGCACCTCGACGCCGTGGCGGCGGGCGTCGGTGACCAGCGTCGCCGGGTGGTAGAAGCCCATCGGCCAGGCGTTGAGCAGCGAGATGAGGAAGGCGGTGGGATGGTAGGCCTTGAGCCAGGCGCTGGCGTAGGCGATGAGCGCGAAGCTGGCCGCGTGCGACTCGGGGAAGCCATAGAGGGCGAACGACTTGATCGAGGTGACGATGGCGTCCTGGGTGTCGCCGTGGATGCCGCGCTTGGCCATCCCGGCGCGCAGGCGGCGCTCGATGGCGTCCATGCGCTCGACCGAGCGCTTGAACCCCATCGCCCGCCGCAGCTCCTCCGCCTCGCCGCCGGAGAAGCCAGCGGTGACCATCGCCATGCGCAGGATCTGCTCCTGGAACAGCGGCACGCCGAGGGTGCGCGCGAGCACCGGCTCGAGACTGGGGTGCGGGTAGGTGACCTCCTCGCGCCCCTGGCGGCGCTCGAAGTAGGGGTGCACCATGCCGCCGACGATCGGCCCCGGGCGGATGATCGCCACCTGCACCACCAGGTCGTAGAAGCGGGTGGGATGGTTGCGCGGCAGCGACGCCATCTGCGCCCGGCTCTCCACCTGGAAGACGCCGACGGTGTCGGCCTGCTGCAGCATGGCGAACACCCGGGGGTCGTCGGGGGGCAGCTGGGCGAGGTCGACCTGCACGCCTTCGCGCTGGCGCACCATGGGCACCGCCTCCTCGAGCGCATCGAGCATGCCGAGGCCGAGCAGGTCGACCTTGATCAGGCCGAGGTCGGCGCAGTCGTCCTTGTCCCACTGCACGACGACGCGGCCGGGCATGGCGGCGGGCTCGAGCGGCACCACCTCGTCGAGCCGGCCGGCGGCGATCACCATGCCGCCCGAGTGCTGTCCGAGGTGGCGCGGCAGGTTCTGAATGCGCAGCCAGAGCTCGGCGAAGCGGCGCACCCGCGAGTCGGCGGGGTCGAAGCCGGCGCCCGCCATCTCGCCGGCGAGCTCGCGCGGGTCGCCGTGGGCGCGGTCGATGTTCCACGAGCCGAGCTGCTTGGCGAGGCGGTCGATCTGCTCGCTCGACCAGCCGAGCGACTTCGCCACCTCGCGCGCCGCCGAGCGGTCGCGGTAGGTGATGACGTTGGCGGTCATCGCGGCGCCGCTGCCGCCGGCAGCGCCGTAGCGCTGGTAGACGTACTGGATGACTTTCTCGCGCTGGTCGCCCGACGGCAGGTCGAGGTCGATGTCGGGCCACTCGCCGCGTTCCTCGGAGAGGAAGCGCTCGAACAGGAGCTCCATCTTCACCGGGTCGACGGCGGTGATGCCGAGGGCGTAGCACACCGCGCTGTTGGCCGCCGAGCCGCGGCCCTGCACCAGGATGCGCTGCTCGCCGCAGAAGCGCACGACGTCCCAGACGATGAGGAAGTAGCCGGCGAGGTCGAGCTTCTCGATGAGCGCGAGCTCCTTCTCGAGCTGCGCCTGGGAGCGCGCGGTGAGCGGACGGAAGCGTGCGCGGGCGGCGTTCCAGGTGAGCTGGCGAAGGTAGGAGGAGGGTGTCTCGTCGGGCGGCAGCGGGAAGTCGGGGAAGCGGTAGCCGAGGTCGGCGAGGGTGAAGTCGAGTCGCGCCGCCAGCTCCCGCGCGCCGGCGAGCGCGGCGGGGAGATCGGCGAAGAGGGCGGCCATCTCGGCGGCACCCTTCAGGTGTCGCTCGCGCTCACCGGCGAGGCGCGTGCCGGCATCGTCGAGAGTGGTGTGCTCGCGGATGCAAGTGAGCACGTCGAAGAGCGGCTTGTCGGCGCGCCGGGCATAGCGCACACCGTTGGTGGCGACGAGGCGGAGCCGCAGCCGCGCCGCCAGCTCGACGAGGGCGACGTTGCGGTGCTCCTCGTCGCGGCGGCGGTGGCGCTGCAGCTCGACGTGAAGTCGTCCCGGGAAGAGGGCGGCGAGGCGCTCGAGCTCGCCACGGGCGACATCGAGGCCCCCACTCCGCAGGGCGTGCGCGAGCGGCCCCTCGTCGCCGCCCGTCAGACAGCAGAGCCCCTCGGCGTGCGCCGCGATCTCCTCCCAGGTCGCGATCGCCGCCCCCTTCGGCTTGCCGCGGGCGGCGGCGGTGAGCAGCCGGCAGAGGTTGCGGTAGCCGCTGCGCGAGGCGACGAGGAGCGTCAGGCGCGGCGGGGCCGCCGGGCCGGAGAGCGGCAGCGGCTCGGCGCGGCGGCGCCCGGCGAGCAAGGACGTGGCAGGCGAGGTCGCCGGCGAGTCGGCACGGTCATCACGCTCGCCCTCCCGCGGCGGCTCCTTCGTCGTGCGCCGGGTGGCGTTGAGGCGGCGCTGCCGCGGCGCTGCCGATTCGCCGCGCGGGAGTGCTCCGGGCGCGCCGACCATCACCATCACCTCCGCTCCCACCAGCGCCCGCACCCCCGTCTCCTTGGCGGCCTTGTAGAAGCGCGGAGCGCCGTAGACTCCCGAGCGGTCGATGAGCGCCACCGCCGGCAGCTCGAGCTCGGCGGCGCGCGCCATCAGGTCCTCGGGCAGCGAGGAGGCGTCGAGGAAAGAGAACGCCGAGGCGGCCCGCAGCTCCGGGTAGGGCGCGACGTCGTTGCGCCGGCGACGCGCCGGCTGCCGTTCCGCCGCCGCCAGGGAGCCGCCGGCGCGCTGCTGGCGCAGCTTCTCCTTGCGCGCGCCCGGGGAGAGGTAGCCGGGATGGGGCGAGCCGTCGGGAGCGCGCAGAGAGCGGTGAGGGAGCGAGTCGGGGAAGAGCGGGGGATCGTCGTCGTCCACCATGAGGGCCGGCGGGCGCCTACGGGGAGTCGCCGGACCTGACAGGGTAGGCGTAAATGAGACGGAATACAAGCTCGATCGGCGCCCTCCAGAGGCCCGCGGGAGCGCAACGCCGGGGCTTATGATGCGGTTCCACCCCGGAAGCGCCCGTTGCACCCCGGTCCCCATCCCGGCACCCGCCAGCACGTCCTCTCCCGCCCGGCGGCGGCGGGTCGGGGGAGCCGTTGCGCGCCGGCGGCCTCCCGGACGCGGGGTTTCCGCCGCGATCACGGTTTGCCGGCTGCTGCGGCCGCGCGCCGGCCGACTGGAGCGAGGGCGGAGGTGTCCCGGTGAGCCTCGTCCCCGGCTCGCGCCTCGGACCCTACGAGATCGTGTCGTTGCTCGGCGCCGGCGGCATGGGCGAGGTGTGGCGGGCGCGCGACACCCGGCTCGGCCGCGAGGTGGCGGTCAAGGTGCTGTCGGCGCACGTCGCCGACGACCCCAAAGCGCTCGGCCGCTTCGAGCGCGAGGCCCGCGCCGTGGCCTCGCTGTCGCACCCCAACGTCCTGGCCTTGCACGACTTCGGTCGCGAGGACGGGGTCGTCTACACGGTCACCGAGCTGCTCGAGGGAGAGACGCTGCGCGAGCGCCTGCGCCAGGGGCCGCTGCCACCGCGCAAGGTGGCCGAGTGGGGGGCGCAGATCGCCCGCGGCCTCGCCGCCGCCCACGACAAAGGGATCGTCCATCGCGACCTCAAGCCGGAGAACCTCTTCCTCGCCCGCGACGGCCACGTCACGGTGCTCGACTTCGGCGTGGCGCTCTACGAAGCGCCGGTACCCACCGAGGACACCGAGGCGCCCACCCTGCACGTGCGGACCGAGGCCGGCCGCGTCCTGGGGACGATGGGCTACATGGCGCCCGAGCAGCTGTGCGGGGAACCGGTGGACGCGCGCACCGACCTGTTCGCGCTCGGCTGCGTGCTCTACGAGATGCTCGCCGGCGAGCGACCGTTCCACCGCTCGTCGGTGGCCGAGACGGTGGTGGCGGTGCTGCGCGAGGAGCCCGAGGATCTCGACACGGTCCTCGGTCCCACCGGGCGACGGGTGCCGCCGACCCTGGCGCGGCTGGTGCGCCACTGTCTGGAGAAGGTGCCCGAGGAGCGCTTCCAGAGCGCCCGCGACCTTGCCTTCCAGCTCGAGGCGCTCGCCGCCGAGGCGAGCGGCACCGGCCCCACCGCCATCGTGCCGGTTCTGCGCCGCCGAGCGCCGGCGAGCCGGAGAGTCATCGTCGCCGCGTTCGCGCTCGGTGTCGTCTTGGGGGGGCTCGGCGGCTACTGGCTGGGCAGCCGCCGCCAGATACCCCCCATCCGGCTGCGGGTGCTCACCCACTCGGGGAACGACTCCTGGCCGACGGCTTCGCCGGACGGCAAGCTGGTGGCCTTCGCCTCCGATCGCGACGGACGCTCGCGCATCTGGCTGCGCCAGATGAGCAGCGGCGACGAGGTGGCGGTGACGGCGGGCGTCGACGTGGCGCCGCGGTTCTCCCCCGACGGCACGTCGCTCCTGTTCGTCCGCCGGCGCGAGGACGGCAGCGACCTGTTCCGGGTGGCCGCCGTCGGGGGCGAGGCGAAGCGGCTGGTACCCGACGCAGTGGGCGGCGATTGGTCCCCCGACGGCCGCCACATCGCCTTCGTGCGCGGGCTGTCGCGCACGCGCTGGCTGGTGGGAGTGGCGGCGAGCAACGGTGGCGAGGAACGCCAGGTGTCGGGCGAGTACCCGCTGCCACTCGGGCAGCCGAAGTGGTCGCCCGATGGCCGCTGGGTGGCCACGCCGCGCCGCGCCTCGCTCGCCGGCACGCCGGACAGCGTGCTGCTGCTCGACGTGCGAGGAGGCGGCGAGCAGGTGCTGCGGCTGCCCGGCGTCGGCGCCATCTCGGCCCTCGGCTGGACCGGCACCGACACCTTGCTGTTGGCGGTGCCCGAGGGCGCGGCGGCCCGCACGCCGAGCAGCCGTCTGGTCGCCTACGAGGTGGGCCGCGAGCGCCAGCGCACGCTGCTGTGGATCCCCTACGTGGTGCCCAGCCTCGACGTGTTGTCTGCGGGCAGCGTCGTCATCACCGCCGTGGTGCCGCGCCAGAACCTCCGCCAGCTGCCGCTCGCCGGCGCCTCGCCGTCCACCGGCGACCAGGGGCACTGGCTGTCGCGGGGCACCAGCGTCGACCGCCAGCCGGTGTATGCGCCGGCGGGAGATCGCGTGGTGTTCTCCTCCAGCCGGGGCGGCAACCTCGACCTGTGGTCGATGTCGCTCGCCGACCGCTCGATCCACCGCCTCACCGACGACCCCGCCGAGGACTGGGACCCGGCGTTCACGCCCGACGGCCGCCACCTGTTGTGGAGCTCGGACCGCGGCGGCCACTTCGAGGTCTGGGCGGCGGAGGCCGACGGCCGCGCCGCCCGCCAGCTCAGCTCCGATGGTCGTGACGCCGAGAACCCCACCGCCAACGCGAGCGGCTGGGTGTTCTACAGCTCGGGTGCCGCCGGCAAGCGCGGCATCTGGCGGCTCGGTCTCGACGGCCACGGCGCGCGGCTGCTGGTGCCGGGGGTGACCGCGCACCCCGAGGTCTCCCCGGACGGGCACTACGTGCTCTACCACGTGCCGGTGGAAGAGCGGGAGGAGATCCGGGTGGCGCGGGCCGCCGACGGGTCGCCCGTCCCCTTCCGCATCGCGATCCCCTTCCGCAACCTGCCGGTCTCGTTCGGGCTCTCGGCCCTGCCGGTGGCTCCCGGGCGCGCCCGCTGGCGCCCCGACGGGAAGGCGATCGTCTACGTCGGCTTGATGCCCGACGGGCGCTTCGCGGTGTTCGAGCAGCCCTTCGCGCCGGGAAGCGACACCGACGGCGAGCGGCGGGTGGTGGCCCTCTCGGAGGGTGGCCTCATCACCGAGTCGTTGGGGCTGGCGCCGGACGGCAGGCACCTGCTCGTCTCCTTCATCGAGCGCACCCCCAACCTGGTGGTGGTCGAGGGGGTGCCGCGGCTGCCGGCGCCGGCACGGGGCGGCGGGTGAGCCTCGTTCCCGGCGTGCGGTTCGGACCGTACGCCGCCCGCCAGCGCGGTCGCCTGCGGTGGCTGCCAACCGACCGCCAGCCGCTGCGGCGCGACGTCGGGGTTCCCGGCCAGCTCCAGGCATGAGGAACCGCTGCCTGCGTGGGAGACCGGGACCCGTTGTTCATGAATCGCCACCCGCCGCGTATGGATGTCGGCCGATGAGGACCCTCCATCGCACCGCCCTGGCCTGGTGGCTCACCTGCCTCGTCGCCGCGCACCTTGCCGCGGCGGCCGACCTGCGCCTCCACCTGCTCAGCCTCGACCTTCCCGCCGCGCCCGCGGCGGTGGTGCCGACCGACCTCGACGGTGACGGTATCCACGACCTCGCCATCCTCCTGGTGTTCACCCGCTGGGAGCAGAAGATGGTCACCGAGAAGGCCGAGATGGACGCGGTGCAGGGCTACGTCGAGGTGATGACCATCGTGCCGGCGCTGCTCGACCATCGCGAGCTGTGGTTGTTCCGCGGCGACGGCAGGGGCGGGTTCACCCGTGTCGGCGAGGCGCTGTCGGTGCCGCTCTCCGTCCACTCCCTGTCGGCCGGGCGCGATGGCCGCCGCCTGTTCGCGCTCACCGACGAGGGTGTGGACGAGGTGACCTGGTCGGCGGGGAGCATGGCCTTCGTTCCGCGGCTGCGGCAGCGCACGCTGCTGGCGGGCACCGGCGTCTTCGTGGCCGACCTGGTCCCCTTCGCCGAGGTCACCGGCGACCGGCAGCCGGACCTGCTCCTGCCCACGCGCGATGCCGTGCTGGTGTACGCCGGCGACGGCGACGGCTTCTCGGCGGAGCCGATCGAGCGGGTCGCGCTGCCGGCGAAGGACGAGATCGAGGGGCCGGGGCTGGAGCTGCGCTACCCGCTTCCCGAGGTCCGCGACGTCGACGGCGACGGGCGGGTCGACCTGGTCTGGCGGGACCCGCGCGAGGGCTGGAAGCGCCCCTGGGTGGCGCGGGGTCTCGGCGGCGGTCGCTTCGCTGCGGCGGTGGCCCCGCTCGCCGAGCCCGCCCCGGGGTCCAAGGAGGGGGGCGAGGAGACCATGTTCTTCGGCGACCTCGACGGCGACGGCCGCGCCGAGGTGGTGACGCAGGAGGAGCACGAGCTGCCCGACGACGCCGGTATGCGCGCCGAGATCCGCGACGCCGAGTCGCCGCGGAGCACGATCAGCGTCTACGGCACGGGGAGCGACCTCCGGCCGGCCGACAAAGCGAAGGTGACCTTCGAGGCGCGCGGCCACGCCTTCGAGGACAGTGGCGGCGACTTTCACCTCCCGGCCGGCTTCCAGGATCTCGACGGCGACGGCCGGCAGGACCTGGTGACCATCGACCTGCACATCTCGATCACCCGCCTGCTCGGCGGTCTCACCGTGGGCCGGGTCACCCTGCCGATGGACTTCCGCGTCTGGTGCCAGGCGCCCACCGGCGAGCTCGAGGCGGTGCCCGGTCTCGACCTCTCGGGGAGCTTCCGCGTCGACCTGCGGTCGATGACGCTGCGCAACCTGCCGTCGTTCGCGGGCGACTTCGACGGTGATGGACGCACCGACTTCGTGCAGCTCGGGCGCGGCCGCGACGTGACGATCCATCTGGGGCGGCCTGGATGTGGCTTCCCTGCCTCGCCGGACCTCACTCTGAAGCTGCGCCAGGAGCCCCAGCACCTCGGGCTGGTACGGGTGCGCGACCTCGACGGCGACGGGCGCGCCGACCTCATGGTGGTGCAGCCGGGGGAATCTCCCGAACGCGGTGTGACGCCACCGGCGCGCCTCGACCTCTACCTCAGCGAAGGTGGGCAGTGAGGCGTCTCGCCGTCGCCCTGGCGCTCCTCACCCTCGGCGTGCCGCTCGCCGGTCCGGCCGCGGCGCTCGAACGCGGCGACTTCCGGCTGCCCGCGCCGCTGCTCCATGGCGCCGCCGGCGGCGGGCGCGTCTGGCTGCTGGTAGGGGACGACGACGACGGGCCGCGCCAGCTGCTCGAGCTGCGCTTCGAGAGTGGAAAGCCGCAGCTGCACACTCTCGCCGCCGAGTTGCCGGGGAAGACCGACGGTCTGGTCGCCGCGCCGGCGACGGAGGGGGAGCCGCCGAGGGTGCTCGTGCTGCGCTCGGGCGCCGGGGTGACAGCGGCCGACGGCGGCGCCAACGCGCCGCAGGAGGTCTTCTCGGGGCCGGGTCGCCTGTTGCCCGGCGCGGTGCACGGCCGCTTCTCGTACGCCCCTCCCTGGCTCGTCGCCGCTCGCGCCGGCGAGGCGCGAGCGCTCGCGTGGCGCGACGGTACGCTCGTCGCCGACGAGCCCGTCGGTTTGCCGGTGACTGCCAAGCTCGAGCGCTGGGGACTCCATCTCACCACCCCCGAGGCGGCGTTCGCCGGCAGCTGGCTTGCCGTCGGTCCCCAGCAGGAGGGCGTCCACCTGCGCACCGTCGTGCTCGGCGCCGGCGGCGAGCGCCGCCAGTGCACCTCCGAGCTCCCCGCGCCGGAGCGCGTGGCGGATTCCTCGTTTGTCACCCTCGACGGCAGGCCGACGCTCGTCGCCGGCACCTTCCGCGGGCTGGGGTTGATGAGCCGCAAGCAGCTGCGGGTGTTCGCCCTCGTCGACGACGCCGGGGCGGCGCCGCGACACCCGCTGCTCTCCCGCGAGCTCGAGGCGCGTGCCTGGCAGGACCTGCAGGCGGTGGCGGGCGATTTCGACGGCGACGGCCGCGACGACCTGGCGCTCGCGTACTCCGAAGGGCTCGGCGAGGGCAAGGCGACGGTGACGCTGTTCCGTGGCCTCGGCGGCGGCAGGCTGCGGGCCGAGCCGACGAGCGTCTCCTTCGACGTCAAGGACTCGACCTGGAGCTACGGTGCCGACGTCGATGGCGATGGGCGCCCCGACCTCGTCACCCTCGGTGGCGGCCGCCTCGAGGCGCACACCAGCACCCCGAACGGGCTGCCGGGCAAGAAGCCCTCGCTGACGCTGAAGGTGGACGGCACCGACCTGCCGGCACACCGCACGGTGGAGGTGAACCTCGGCGGCGAGGGTGTCCGCACCAACGAGACCGCGGCGCCCGTGGACGAACGGGACCCGCGCGCGGCGCAGCCCGGCGCCACGCCGCGTCCGGAGCGGTTGGCCTCTCCCGAGTGGGAGCTGATCGATGTCGACGGTGACGGCAAAGCGGAGCTGTTGTGGTGGGCGCCCGACGCCGACGGGCGCACCACGCACCTGATCGTGCTGCGCTTCTGAAGCCGTCCGCCGCGGCCGGTCCGCGGTCCTGGCGATCACCAACGGCCGGCGGCCCCTTTGGCCGCCAACGGTTCGTGGAAGCCGCGGCATCCCGCTGCCGTTGCGTCGCACAGGTGACCCGGATGGCGGAGGCCGGGCGCGCAGCGACCGGGAGCTCTCTTGCGCCCGCCTGCCCTCCGCCGCGGCCTGCGCCGCAGTGGGGTGGCGAGTGCCCCGACGGGGTCTGCCATCACCGGGTAGGAGGTCGACCGCCTGCCACGCTCGTCGCCAGCGTTCCGGCGCACGCTTCGCTATCATCGCAGCGACCCCGGGAGGTCCCACCGCGTGCTCGCCGGCGATCGCCTCGGCCCCTACGAGATCCTGGCTCCGCTGGGCGCCGGCGGCATGGGGGAGGTGTGGCGTGCGCGCGACCCCCGCCTCGGCCGCGAGGTGGCGATCAAGGTGCTGCCCGAGAACCTCAGCGCCGATCCCGACGCCCTCGCCCGCTTCGAGCGCGAGGCGCGTGCGGTGGCCGCACTTTCGCATCCCAACATCCTCGCCCTCCACGACTTCGGCCGCGAGGACGGAATCGTCTTCGCGGTCACCGAGCTGCTCGCCGGGGAGACCCTCGCCGAGCGCATGCAGCAGGGAGCGCTGCCGCCGCGGCGGGTGCGCGAGTGGGGCGCGCAGGTGGCGCGGGCGCTCGGCGCCGCGCACGACCGCGGCATCGTTCACCGCGACGTCAAGCCCGAGAACCTCTTCGTCACCCGCGCCGGCACCGTCAAGCTGCTCGACTTCGGCCTCGCCCGTCAGCGGCTGACGGAGGACGTGCGCTCGCCGGAGCAGTGGCGGACCGCGGCGGGGATGGTGTTCGGCACCATCGGCTACATGTCGCCGGAGATGATCCGCGGCGACCCTGTCGACGGCCGCTCGGACATCTTCTCCCTCGGCTGCGTGCTCTACGAGATGCTCACCGGCCAGCGCTCCTTCCATGCCGCGAGCGCGGTAGAGACGCTGACCGCCATCCTCGTCGAGGAACCGGCGGGGCTCGACGACCTCGCCGTCGGGCCCACTCCCGAGCTCGGGCGCATCCTCCGCCACTGCCTCGAGAAGCGCCCCGAGGAGCGCTTCCAGAGCGCCCACGACCTCGCCTTCGCGCTCGCCGGCGGTGACGCCGTGACGCGTCTGGCCGTGACCGCCGAGGCGGAGCCGGCGCGCGGGCGGCGCCCGCGTCGCTGGCTCCAGGTCCTCGCCGCCGCCGCCCTCGCCGCCGCCATGTTGCTCGCCGGCCGTCTGACGGCACCGCCACCTCTGGCGCCGCGGCTGCGCCCGCTGAGTTACTCCGGTCTCGACTGGGGAGCCGCCGTCGCCCCTGACGGGCACACCCTCGCCTTCGCGTCGCGTCGCGAAGGGCAGCCGCGAATCTGGCTGCGCGAGCTCGCCACCGGCGAGGAGGCGGCGCTCACCGGCGGCCCCGACGACGCGCCGCGCTTCGCGCCGGATGGAACGAGCCTCCTCTTCGCCCGCCACGAGGGGGGCACCACCTCGCTCTACCGCGTGCCGGCGCTCGGCGGCGAGCCGCGCCGGCTGGTGCCGGGAGCCACGGAAGGGGACTGGGCGCCCGACGGCAAGCGGGTCTGTTTCGTCCGCCAGGGTGCCACCGGCTGGGTGCTGGGATTGGCGGGTGCCGACGGCAGCGGCGAGGAGGTGGTGAGCGCTCCCACCGACGGCCGCTCGCTGGCCTCGCCGCGCTGGTCGCCGGCGGGCGATCGCATCGCGGTGGTGGCCAGCGGCGCGCTCACCAGCGTCGGCGACGAGCTGCGGCTGGTCGACGTGAGCGCGGGCGGCGAGCCGCTGCGGAACCGCCGCGTCCGCGTGTTGCCGACGCTCGCCGGCGGCTCGATCTCGGCGCCCGCCTGGCTGCGAGGCGGCAAGGCGTTGCTCTACGCCCAGGCGGAGCAGGTGACCCTCTACACGCCGGCGAGCCGGCTGGTGGTGCAGGGCGCCGACGGCGGTCACCCCCGAGTGCTGCTCTCGTTCCCGCAGGTGGCGCGCACGGTCGACGTGCTGGGGCAGGGGAGCGCGGTGATCGACCTGCTGACGCGGCGCGCGCACCTGCGCGAGCTGCCCCTCGACGCCGCGCATCCGGGGCAGCCGTCGTCGCCGGGCGATGGGCGGTGGCTCACCGAGGGCGACACCATGGACCGCCAACCGGCCTACTCCCCCGACGGCAGTCGGGTGGTGTTCTCCTCGAGCCGCACCGGCAACCTCGACCTGTGGGCGGTCGACCGCAGGACCGGCGCGGTGCGGCGCCTCACCGACGACCCTGCCGACGACTGGGACCCCGGCTTCAGCGCCGACGGCCGGCGCCTGCTGTGGAGCTCCAACCGCTCCGGCCACTTCGAGGTGTGGACCGCCGACGCCGACGGCCGTGCGGCGCGGCAGCTATCGCACGACGGCTTCGACGCCGAGAGCCCGACCGCGAGCCCCGACGGCTGGGTGACCTACGTCTCGGGCAACCCCAAGAAGCGCGGCCTGTGGAAGGTGCGCCTCGACGGCACCGCGGCGCAGTGGCTGGTGCCCGATCCGCAGGTGAGCCATCCCGAGGTCTCCCCCGACGGGCGTCTCGTCGCCTACCACACGCAGGCGGAGCACGGCTGGGTGGGGCTGCGGGTGGTGCGGCTGGCCGACGGGGCGCCGGTGGGTCCGCCCCTTCGCCTGCGCGACAGCGCCCTCGCCCGCACCACCGTGCTGGTGCTCAACCCGGCGTCGATCGGCAGGCTGCGCTGGGCGCGCGACGGCAGCGGGGTGCTGGTAGTGAGCGTCGACGCGGCAGAGCGCACCGGGGTCAGCCTCGCCACCGTCGGCGAAGGTGCCGACCCCAACGCGCCGATGCGGCCGGTGGCCGGCTTCACGCCCGAGCTGCAGCCCGAGTCGCTCGGGGTCTCCCCCGACGGCCGCTGGCTGACGCTGTCGGTGCCCGAGCTCACCATGACGCTCCTCGGCATCGACGGGCTCGAGGGGGTCGATCCCGCCCGTCGCGCTCGCTGACCTCGCCGCGCCCGCCCGCGAGGGCGCGGGGCCTGGACGCCGAGGCGGTGTGAGCGGGGTCGCCCGGCGCATGCGCCCGTGCCGCTCGCCACGGCGGCGGCGGAGCGCTCCAACGGGCTAGGATCGGCGGCCATGCGATACCGTCCCTTCCTCACGCTCGGCAGCCTCGCCAGCCTCGCCAGCCTCCTCTCGCTCCCCTCGCTCGCCATCGCCGGGGGCGCGAGCGGCAGCCCGCCGCCGGCAGTCCCGGCCGGCGGCGCCGCGGCGCGCACTGCGGCGCTGCCGGCCGATCCGGCGGCGCGGGTCGACGCCATCGCCGACGCCTACGTCGCGAGCTTCTTCGCGCACTTCCCCGACCAGGCGACGGCGCAGGGGCGCGCCGACGCCGACAACGCGCGGCTGCCCGATCCGTCGCTCGCCGGCCTCGCCGGCTGGCGGGCCGAGGAGGACTCGCTGCGCGCCCAGCTCGCCACCGTCGATCGCGAGCGGCTCGCCGGGCCGGCGCGAGTGACCCACGACTTCCTGCGCGAGCTGCTCGAGGCCTCGGTGGAGCAGCGGGTTTGCGAGACGGAGCTCTGGCAGGTGAGCCCGACATGGACCGGCTGGCAGTCGAATCTGACCTTCCTCGCCTCCGTGCAGCCGGTGGGAACGCCGGCGCTGCGGCAGGCGGCGCTCAGCCGTCTCGCCGCGTTGCCGCGCTACCTCGACGGCGAGACCGCGCGCCTGCGCGAGGGGTTGCGTCGTGGCTACTCGGCGCCGAAGGGGAACGTGCGGCGGGTCATCGAGCAGATGGACGGCCTGCTCGCGGATGCCGCCGCCGACTCGCCGTTCTACGACCCCGCCAAGCGCGACCCCGAGCCCGCCTTCCAGGCGGCGATGGCGACGCTCGTCGACGAGCAGGTGCGACCGGCCATCCGCGGCTACCGCGACTACCTCGAGAAGGAGTACCTGCCGGCGGCGCGCGAGGCGATCGCGGTGGCCGCCAACCCGCACGGTGGCGACTGCTACCGCGCCGCCGTGCGCTACCACACCTCGATCCGCATGGAGCCCGAGCAGATCCATCGCCTCGGCCTCGAGCAGATGGCGCGCGTCACGGCGGAGATGAAGGAGATCGGCGCCCGCAGCTTCGGCACCGACGATCCCGCTGTCCTGCTCGCCCGGGTGCGCAAGCCGCCGTACACCTTCGGCTCGCGCCAGGAGCTGGTCGACTACGCGACGGCGGCCGTCGAGCGCGCCCGTGTCGTCGTGCCGCATTGGTTCGGCATCGTGCCCAGCGCCACCGTGGTGGTGGTGCCGTACCCGGCGTTCCGCGAGCGCTCGGCGCCCGGCGGCGAGTACCAGGCCGGCTCCGACGATGGCAAGCGGCCAGGCACCTACTACGTCAACGCCTACCAGGCGGAGACCCAGAGCAAGGCAGGCATCGAGGCGACGGCGTTCCACGAGACCTATCCGGGTCACCATCTGCAGGGCGCGATCGCCAAACAGCTCGCGGGCACGCACCCGATCCAGCGCTACTTCGGGACCTCGGGCTTCCTCGAGGGTTGGGCGCTCTACTCGGAGCGGCTCGCCGACGAGATGGGGCTCTACTCGAGCGACGTCGCCCGCGTCGGGCTGCTCTCCAACGAGGCGCTGCGTGCCGGGCGCCTGGTGGTGGACTCGGGGATGCACGCACTCGGCTGGACGCGGCAGCAGGCGATCGACTACCTGCTCGCCCACACCGCCGAGACCCCCGAGCGGGTGGCCGCGGAGGTCGACCGTTACATCGCGGTCCCGGCGCAGGCCACCGCCTACATGATCGGCAACCTCGAGATCCGCCGGCTGCGCGAGATGGCGCAGCACGAGCTGGGGGACCGCTTCGCCGTCGCCGCCTTCCACGACCAGGTGCTCGGCGACGGCGCCATCACGCTGGAGATGCTGCGCGAGAAGATCCGCCGCTGGGTCGAGAGCGAGCGGCGGCGGGCACCGTCGCCGCCGACGTCGCCGAGTCGCTGACCGCCAGGGCCGCTCGCGATGGCGGCTCTGGCGGCATCTCTAGGGGCTTCGGCGGCGAGCTCCTGCGGCTGCACGGGTCGGGTGGCTCTGGCCGGCAAACGGTCCGCGGCGGTGCCGGCCCGCGGTAAGCTCCGGCACCAGCTCCAGGAGGTGCCCGATGCCCTTCATGCGACCTGTCTTGCAGGCCCTGGCTCTCGCCGCCTTCACGGTGGCGCCCGCCGCCGCGGGGGCCTCACAACCCATCACGATCGAGGTCGACCTGCGCGACGCGCCGCGCAGTCTCATCCACTGCCGGATGGTGATCCCGGCGGCGCCGGGAGCGCTCACCCTCGTCTATCCGCAGTGGATCCCGGGCGAGCACGGCCCCACCGGGCCGGTGCGCAGCGTCGCCGGGCTGCACTTCCGCGCCGCGGGTACCGAGCTCACCTGGCAACGCGACCCGCTCGACATGTATGCCCTGCACCTCGAGGTGCCCGCCGGTGCGGCGGAGGTGGAGACGCGGCTCGACTACCTGACACCGGTAGAAGGGGGCGACTTCACCGCCGGGCCGAGCACCACCCAGGAGCTCGCCGTGCTGAGCTGGAACACTGTGGTGCTCTACCCAGCCGGGACCCCGGCGGTCCAGGTCACCCTCGCACCCAGCGTCGTGCTGCCGGCCGGCTGGAGCTACGCCACGCCGCTCGAGGGCGCCTCGCCGGCGGACCTGGACGCGGCCACCGGCGGCGCCACGCGCGTCACCTTCACACCGGTCTCGCTGGTGCGCTTGATCGACTCGCCGCTGCTCGCCGGCGCCCACTTGCAGCGGGTCACGCTCGGCGGCGCCGACCGCCCGCATGCCATCGACGTGGTCGCCGACGCCGCCCAGGACCTCGCGCTGCCCGCTGGGTTCGCCGACGGCTACTCGCGGCTGGTGGCGGAGACCGGAGCGCTCTTCGGTGCCCGCCACTACCGCCACTACGACTGGCTGCTCACCCTCAGCGACCACGTCCAGCACTTCGGCCTCGAGCACCACGAGTCGAGCGACGACCGCATGGGAGAGCGCACCCTCCTCGACGAGCCGGGACGGAAGGCGCTCGCCGGCCTGCTCGCCCACGAGTACGTCCACTCCTGGAACGGCAAGTTCCGTCGCCCGGCGGGGCTGGTGCGCGACGACTACCAGCAGCCCTACGACACGCAGCTGCTGTGGGTCTACGAGGGGCTCACCCAGTACCTGCGCGAGGTGCTGCCGGCGCGTGCCGGGCTGTGGAGCGACGACTACGGGCGCGAGCGGCTGGCGTTGCTCGCCGCCAACCTCGACGCCGAGGCGGGGCGAAGGTGGCGGCCGCTGGCCGACACCGCCACCGCCGCGCAGGTGCTCTACGGCGTGCCGAGCTACTGGCGGTCCTGGCGCCGCGGCACCGACTTCTACGACGAGTCGGTGCTGATCTGGATGGAGGTCGACGCCAGGATCCGGGGCGCCAGCAAGGGGAGGCACTCGCTCGACGACTTCTGCCACGCCTTCCACGGCGGTGCCGAGAATGGTCCGGAGGTCAAACCCTACGGCTTCGACGACGTGGTGGCGGCGCTCGCCGCGGTGAGCCCTGGCGACTGGCGCGGGTTGCTCGAGGAGCGGCTGCACGCCACCGGCGAGCACGCGCCCCTGGTGGGCCTCGAGGCGGCGGGCTGGAAGCTCGTCTTCGACGACAAGCCCAACGTCGCGCTCACCGACCGCCAGACGATGGACGGCAACGACGACCTCAGCTACTCGCTGGGGATCGACGTCGACAAGGAGGGGAAGGTTCGCGACGTGCGGGTGGGCTCGCCGGCAGACGCCGGGGGCGTCCCTCCCGGCGGCAAGCTGGTGGCGGTCGACGGCATGGCCTGGTCGGCGAAGCGGCTCGACGACGCGGTGACCGCCTCGCCGCAGCGTCAGGGACCTATCGCGCTGCTGGTGCAATCGGGCGACACCTTCCGCACCTTCGAGGTCGACTACCACGGCGGCGCGCGCTATCCCCACCTGGTGCGCGCCGCCGGAGCCGACCTGCTCACCGCCATCCAGGCGCCACGGCTGCGTCCGGCGGCGGCCGCCCCGGCGAAGACGCACTGAGAGAGAGACGAGAGCGCGGCGGCTGTCGTTTCAGCCGCGCTTCTCGATCACGCAGCGCACGATCCCTGGCGCCGCGCGGGCATGGTCGACGAGCCTCCAGTCGCAGTGGGCGTCACGGAGCATGCGCCGGACGCCGCCGAGACTGATCTGCTGCAGCCCGCCGGCGAGGGCGGCGTAGCGGCGCCTCACCTCGGGGCCGAGCGGCGACCAGCGGCCGGCCAGCAACCCCAGCGCCGAGGCTCGCAGCGGCCTGGGGAGCCACTCGAGCGAGGGCAGGCGGCTGTGGAGCTCGGTGTGGTGGAAGCGGGTCGGGAACTCGAGGGAGAGCAAGCCGCCCGGTCGCAGCACCCGCAGGCACTCGGCGAGGTGGAGCCGGGGATCGCGGGTGTGCTCGATGACGTGGCCGGACGCCACGACGGCGAAGGTTTCGGCGTCGAAGGGCAGGCGGTCGCCCTCGTAGCACCCAACGTGCGTTGCGGCGAGACCGCGCAACCTCGTCTCCGCGATCCTCACCAGCGCCGAATCGACCTCGACGCCCGAGAGCTCGCCGAGGCCGATGCGCCGTGCGGCGATCAGCTCCGAGCCGGCGCCGAATCCCACCACCAGCGCCGGCATGCCGGCTCGCAGGGCGTCGACGGGGGCGGCCGCCCGCAGGTAGAGGAAGCGCCCCACCGCCGCCTCGACGTCCATCAGCTGCGCGACCTGGAGGGCAACGTGCTCGGCGCCCGACCCGGCGAGGTGCAGGCCCAGCGCTGCCCGCGCCTCCTCCTCTGCCTGCGGGTCGAGATCGACGTCCCGCAGGGCCGTACCGGTGGCGCGCTCCTCGCGAACCTCGGCGATGCGCCGGCGGAACAAGGCGAGCTGCTCCAGGGCTCCACGCGCGATGCCGTGGTCGAGGGCGGTGGCCAGCGCGGCACGCCGCAGGCGCGTGCGCAACCCCTCGTCCTCGACCACCGCGGCGACGAGGTCGACGATCGCGCTGCCGTCGGCGGTGTCGCAGCAGAGGGCGTTCTCGCCGTGGCGCACGAAGTCGCCGCAGCCACCCTCCTCGGGCACCAGGACGACGCAGCCGGCAGCCATTGCCTCCAGCGCCGTGCGCCCGAACGCCTGGTGATCGGAGAGGTCGAGGAAGACGTCGACGTTGCGCAGCAGGGCGAAGATCCACTCGGGGGCGGCGACCCCATGGTGCTCGAGGGCGACCTCGGGGGCGAGCGCCGCCAGCTCCTCTGCCGTGCAACCGAAGGAGACGAAGCGCAAGCAACCCGGGAACCTCCGGTCGATCCGTTCGAAGACCTCGAGCGTTCGCCGCGGGGCCCGCCACGGCGTCTGCGGCCGGATCATGGCGGCGATCTTGAGCTTGCGCTCCTCGAGGGGTCGCGAGCGGCAGGGGTCGAAGAGCTCGAGGTCGATGCCGCCGGCGACCTTGACGACCTCGACGCCGTGCTCGCGGGCGAGGCGATCCACGACCCAGCGGCTGACGGCGAAGAGGCTGTTGCGGCCGCGGCGGTAGGAGCGCACCGCGTCGGCGTGCGCGGCGCTGCCGGAGGGGTAGAAGCCAGGCTCGTAGTCCTGGACGAAGTAGAAGGGAACCAGGTGCGGGTGCCTCTCGAGCAGGCCCTCCTGCAAGCGGATGGTGTCGTGGTGCGTGGAGACGATCGCCTCGTACACGCTCGCGATCTCCTGCAGGTCTCCGGCGCTCCGGTAGAAACGCAGGCCGGCCAGGTCGCGCTGGTGGGCTCGGGGACGCTCGCTCTCCGGGACTGCCGCCGCCACGTCGAGGCCCAGGCGGCGCAGGCAGCGGACGACGTCGAGGACGAGGATGATGCCGCCGTACCAGGCCAGCGACGGCAGCAGGAACAGCACCGCGGGCTGCCCCTCGCCGGCCAGCAGGCCCTCGAGCCGGCCGCGCAGCCGGTCGAGCTCCGGGACCGAACGCAGCCGGCGTTCGAGGGCGGCGACGGTCTCCTCTCCAAAGCGCTCGACGTAGCGGCGGTGCGCGAGCGCCTCCAGGTGCGTCTTGCGGGGGCCGAAGCTCCTGCCGCCATGGTGAAAGACGAAGCAGTCGTCGGCGACCCGGCAGTGCAGGCCGGCCGCCTCGGCGCGCCGGGCCATCTCGTTCTCCTCGCCGTAGCCCTCCGGCGACAGCGCCTCGTCGAACGGGCCCAGCGTCGCCAGGGCCGAGGCGCGGATCATCCAGCACATGCCGTGGACGTTGGGAATCCGCGGGTAGGAGCGCTCGGCGATGCCGGCGACGACCTCGCCCCAGAGGTCGAGCTCGATCGGCAGGGGGTTGAGCGCCCAGCCGCCGCCGGCGAGGATCCGCGGCACGCTCTGGTAGGTCGCACGGTTGGAGACCGGCCCGACGATGGCGGTCGCCGGGCTCGACTCCATGCAGCGCAGGAGGCGTTCGAGCCAGCCGCGGGTGACCAGGGTGTCGCTGTTGAGGAGCAGCCGGTAAGGGGATGTGCCCAGGGCCAGCCCGAGGTTCGCGGAGCGCGTGTAGCCGAGGGTGTGGCGGTTGCGGTGCAGGCTCAGGTGTGGGTGGGGGAGCGACTCGAGGTAGCTGCGCGTGTCCGCGCGGCTGGCGTCGTCGACGACGACCAGGCGCATGGGCAGGGTGGAGCAGCGCACCACCGACTCGATGCATGGGCGAACGACCTCGAGCTGGTCCTTGACGCAGACGATGACGTCGACCAGGGCCGGCTGCTCGAGGGTGCACGGATGCGGTTCGAGCTTCCGCGTCCGGGGCGCGGGCCGCGAGGTGGCGATCGCGGCGCGGCCACCGCCCGGTGCGGACGGCATCCGCGAGCTGGCGCAGGGGCGCGCTGAGCCGCCAGGTGGTGGACGTCAGCAGGGCGTTCGCTCGCCGCTCCCAGTGCTGACGGGCGCCGATCTCCGCGCGCAGGCGGGCCTGCAGCTGGGCGATCACCAGGCGATCGCGTCCTGCCCCGGTCGCGGTTTCCAGCCGATCACCGTGGCGAGCGACCGCCGAGCCGCCGAGCGGGCCGCGACTCGCACCAGCTCTGGCGCCGGGAGCCGCCTCCAGGGCGTCGAGGCGCGCGACCAGGGCGTCGAGCCGTCGGCGCAGAGCCGCGAGCTCGCCGGCAGCCATCGCGGCCTCCACCGGGCCGGCGACGGGGGGCCCCGCACCGCGGGCGTCGGCCCCGTTGGTCCCGTTGCCGATCATGGGACGAGAGTGGGTACGCAGGGGGCTGCCCGCCGCGCCGCGCGGTCGGCCCTGGGTAGGGGGTGCGCGCCGGCCACGGGCGGCGCACTGTCCATCGTCGGTGCCGGCGTCCGCTGAGCTTCACGCATCGGAGCTCCTCCGTCGAAGGGTTCGTCGGGCCGCTGACCGACCGACCGTGGCGCGCGGCGTCGGTCCTCATTCGGGTCAAACGGGGTTTCCGCACCCGGCGGATCATGGATGGCGCGAGACCTGGATGGTGCGGCGTGGCGGCGACACCTCGAGGGATGGGGGAGCGTCGCTGCGGCCGGGCCTCCCGGTACGTTGTCTTGGGGCGCGCCCGGTGGTCTATGCTTGGCGGAGATGAAGCGGGTCTACGTGGCGACGACACCAGTCGACGCCCAATTCGTGAAGGCGTTCCTGGAATCGGCAGGGATCGCAGCTTCGGTGCTCGGCGAGCACCTCTTCGCGCTGCGCGGCTCGGTGCCGATGACCGAGGAGACGCTGCCCTCGGTGTGGATCGAGGACGACGACGACCTCGAGGAGGCGCGCCACCTGCTCGGCCGGCTCGAGGCCCGCGCGCGCCTGCGTCCGGTGGATGCCTCGGCGTCAGACGACGGCGACGGCGAGGAGGGCTGGGAGGAGGGCGAAGAACGGCTGGGGTGAGCGCGGCGGCGGCGAGCCATCAGTCGTAGACGCCGTCGGCGAACCACTCCCCCTTGCCTGCTTCCCGGAACAGCCGGTAGACACCCCCCTCCTCGAGCTCGACGTCCCAGTACTCGCGCTCGATCGCCTCCGCGACCCACCACCCTTCCTCCACCGACCATGGGCCCGAGGCCACCCGCACGTGGCCGGCGATCCACGGCTGGCGTTTGCTGCCGCGGCGCCGGCGCTCGCCGCTGGAGCCGCTGACCGGCACCAGGCGGCGGCCGCTCCCGGCATCCTCACCTGTGGCAGCTTCCCCGCCGGCAGCGGTGTGCGCGGGCTGGAGCTGCAAGGGGTGCAGCTGCGCCGGGCGCTCGACGCCGTCGCCGCCGTCGCGCACCCGCACCTCGAGCGCTACCGGCGGCCGCAGCACCCGCACCGCGAGCAGGCCGCGTCCGGCCGGCGCCGTGGGGCGATGCAGCGGTGGTGGCGGCGGGTCGAAGGGGGCGAGGGCGCAGCGCTCGGGGCGGTGCCCGTCGGTGGCGCGTGGCGCACCGCTGCGGCCCGGGCCGAGGAGGGCGAAGAGCCGGGCGAGGGTGCTCGCCAGCCGGTCGGGGGGGATCTCCTGGGGCCCGAAGAGGGTGCGCTGGGCTGCCCGCGGCCGCTCGGGGTGGGCGGCGAAGGCGAAGGCCCCCACCGGTGCGCCCGGCGGCTCCTGCTCGAGGGCGAGGCGCAGCAGGGTGAGCAGCACCTTGACGTCGCGGGTGGGGGCGGGAAGCTCGATGGTGCGCTCCTTCCACCCCTCGGGCTCGAGGCGCAGCGACACCGCGAGGCGCAGGCAGGCGAGCCCGCAGGCGGCGAGGCGCGAGCAGAGCCGGTCGAGGGCGGAGCGGGCGAGGAAGAGGAAAGGCTCGAGTGCCACCAGCGGCCACTCGAGCGACATCCCCTCGCGCAGCTCCGGCGGTGCCTGCCGCGCCACCAGCGGCCGCGGGTCGAGGCCGCGGGCGCGGGAGTGCAGCTCGCTGCCGGGGTCGCCCAGCCGGCTCGCCACCTCGGCTGCCGGCAGCCGCGCCAGCTCGCCGATGGTGCGCACGCCCCAGCGGTGGAGCGTGTCGGCGACCTCGAGCTCGGGTGCGAGGCGTGCCAGCGGCAGCGGGGCGAGGAAGGCAGGCTCCTCGCCGGCGGTCACCACCTGCGGCGTCGGCGCCATCGCCGAGGCTACCTGCGCGGCCAGCTTGCTGCCGGCGATGCCGACCCGCGCCGGCAGCACCACCCGATCGGCGGCGAGCAGCAGAGAGCGGGCGAGCTCGTGCTCCTCGCGGAAGCGGCCCAGGCACCCGTCGAGGTCGAGGAAGAGCACGCCCGGAGCAGCGTCCTCGACGCGCGGGGAAAACCCCTCGGCCACCTCCAGCAGCACCTCCTGGGCGGCACGCTCCCCCTCGGAATCGCGGGCGCGAGTGACCAGGCGGGGGAGGAGCGCCTGCGCCTGGGCCAGCGTCAGGCCCGCCTGCACGCCCGCCTGGCGCGCTCGCCGGCTGGCGGCGAGGACGCGCGCGGTGGGGCCGTTCCCCTCCAGCACCACCACCGCCTCCCCGCGCAGCTCCGGCTCGCAGCGCAGCCGCGCCGCCAGAGGGAAGAGAGGCACGGCCAGGCAGGCGATCCGCATGACGCGCCGGTCAGCGGCGGCCCGGGTGCGGGAGTGGGCAAGGGCCCGGCCGCCACGTGCGCGGGCCCGGGGGGAACGGAGGAGCGAGGGGGACGGTGGGAGATGGATCGGCCAGCGGGGCCAGGCGGGCAACGCACATGGGGCGGGCCTCAAAGCCGGGTGGAGAGGGGAGCGACGTCGGCACCGCCGCGGGAGGCGGGGAGGGGGAGGGGCAGCGGCGGCGTGCGCAGGGGGCGCTTCGGTAGTGGTGGCCACGACGGGGCCGGCATGGCTCGCCGCGGTGGTGCCGCCGCCAGCAGCCGGTCGACGTCGAAACGACCCTTGCGCTCCGGCAGCGGGCCGAGCAGGGAAGGAGCGCGCAGCCCGAGGTCGGCGTACCTTCCGGGCTGCGCCGCCGCCGCCGACGGCCGCCGGCTCTTCTCGCGCAGTAGGCGGCTGCGCACACCGGCGAGCAGGCGCGGCGCCGCGCCGCTGCCGATCCACTCGCCACCGCGGCGCGAGAGCGCCAGCACCTCGCCGGCGGCGCTGCCGGTGAGCCGCGACGGCGTGGCCACCAGCAGCGCCGCGCGGTGCAGGCGAGCCACGCGTGCCAGCCGCAGCCAGGCGTGCTCGTCGCGGCTGCCGGCGGGGAGCGGCGGGACTCCGAGGTCGAGCACCACCAGCGGGAAGTCGCCGCCGAGAACGATCTCCGCCGCCGCCAGCGCCTCGCGCAGGAGGGTGGGGCGTGCCCACAGCAGCCGCGGCAGTACCACCCCGCACGCCGCCGCCTCCTGCGGGTCGAGCTGGTCGCCGAGGTCTACCAACGCCGCCGCCTCACCGCGCGCGGTGGTGGCGGCGAGCAGGGCCAGCACGAGCCCGAAGCGCCCGCTGGAGGGAGCGCCGCGCAGCTCGGTGAGACAGCCGCGGGCGAGACCGCCGGCGAGCAGGGGGTCGACGGCCGCCAGGGCAGTGGGGAAGGGCTCCTCGGCGGCGGTGGGAGCGCGCAGCAGGTCCCGCCCACGCCCCAGCCGCTCACCCAGGCGCTCGCGCAGGGCATGGAGCGAGGAGGGGGGCTGGTGGCCCGTGAAGGTGGAGCTGGACGCCGCAGCGAGTGGCTGCAGCTCCATCTCCTGGAGCTCGTCGAGGCATTCCTCGCTGAGACGTTGCTCGCTGAGAGCCCTGCTCGCGGCGACGTGCCGGCTCGCCATGATCGGAGTATAGGCGTAAACAAAGCGTAAGTCAACGCCACTGCATGCCTCGGCGAGCCACCGTTGCTTTTCCCCTGCCGGCGGTCGCCGCCAGCGGGAAGAGACCGCCGGCCGGGCATGGTTATCATGGCGCGATGCCCCCCGCCGAGCCTGCGCCCCCGGCGCCGCAGGGCCGCCTGCGACTGGGAATCTCCGCCTGCCTGCTGGGGGCGAGCGTGCGCTACGACGGCGGCGACAAGCGGGCGCCGCTGCTCAGCGAGGTGGTGGCGAGCCGCGTCGACTGGATCGCCATCTGCCCCGAGGTGGAGATCGGCCTCGCTACCCCACGGCCACCGATGGTGCTGCTCGGCGGTGGGCGCACCCCCCGTCTGTGGACCCCTGCCACCGGCGCCGACCACACCGCCAGGATGCGCTCCTGGGCACGCCAGCGGGTGGCCGCGCTCGCCAGCGAGGGGATCGCCGGTTACGTGCTCAAGAGCCGCTCCCCGAGCTGCGGCCTCCGTGCCGTTCCTGTCGTCACCGCCGACCGCGAGCCGGCCGGTATCGGCCGCGGCCTCTTCGCTGGCGCCCTCTGCCACGCCCTGCCGCAGCTGCCGTTGGCCGAGGAGCAGGAGCTCGAGGATCCGGTGGCGCTCACCCAGTTCCTGCGCCGCGCCTTCTTCTACCGCCGCTGGCTGCATCGCGACGCGCCGCTGGCGGACTTCCATCGCCGCCACCGCGCCCTGCTGCTCGCCTCCGGCGCCACCGCCACCCGCCGGCTCGACCGCGCCCTCGCCGCCGCCGGCGACGACGAGGGGGCCGAAGCGCTGGCGCCCCACTACGGCGCCACCGCGCTGAGCATCCTGCGTCACGTCCCCTCGCGCCGTTGCCACGCCCGCAACCTCGGCTGGGTGGTCGGCCACCTAGTGGTGCACGTCGGCGACCACCAGCGCCGGCGCAACGTCGACGCCTACCGTGCCTACTCGCGTGGCGAGCTCCCCTGGTCCGAGGCGGCGTCGCTGCTGCGCCGCTCCGCCGAGGAGGTGGCGCACCCCGGCGTGCTCGAGAGCACCTACCTCTTCCCCGAGCCCGCCGAGTGGGAGCTCCTGGTGCGGCTCGACCGCCTGCTGCCCCCTGACTGCTCGCCGGTGAACTGAGCCGGAGCTGAGCCGGTGAACCAGGGAAGGTGAGCCGGCGGGAGCCGTCGCGCGGAGCTACACCTCAACCCGCGGCCGACGGCGAGACAACCAGGAGAGCGGCCAAGGCCAACCTGATCTGTCCTGGCACTGGCACGCACCGACCTCGAGGCCGCCCTCGATCGGCTGGTCGACGGTGTACCAGGAGGCTTTCGAGTTGGGGCGGCAGGTGACCGCGAGCGGGGAGGACGAGGGCCGAGCGGTCAGCGACTCCTTGCGACGGTGGGCGCCTCGGTTCCACGACTTCGGTGCGGCCGCCCAGCTCGCGGCGTATCGCGCCGAGCTCGAGCGCGACTTGGCCGCAGGCGCCGAGGTGGCGTTGCTGCGCACCCAGCTCGCCGAGGCGCGGTTGCGCTGCGAAGGCGCGGACGCCGAGCTGGCGGCGCTGCGCCGCGAGGTCGGTTGGGGACCGCGACCGCCACCTGGCGCTTGGCGCGAACGGCTGCTGCGATGGCGCCCGCTCGCCGCCGTCTACCGCTTCCTGCGGAGCCGGCGTGCGGTCACTCGCGGCTGAGCCGCCGCGCCGCCGCCGCCACCGCGTCGGCGTCGGGCAGGAAGTCGCGCTCGAGCGGCGGCGAGTAGGGCACCGGCGTGTCGGGTGCGGTGACCCGGCGCACCGGCGCGTCGAGCTGCCAGAACAGCTCGTCGGCGAGGATCGCCGCGAGCTCGCCGCCGAGACCGCCACGGCCGCTGTCCTCGTGCACTACGAGCACGCGGTGGGTCTTGCTCACCGAGGCGCGGATGGTGTCGAGGTCGAGCGGCAGCAGGCTGCGCAGATCGACCACCTCGGCGGCGATGCCTGCGGCGGCCAGCTGCTCGGCGGCGGCGAGGGCGGTCCACACCATGGCGCCGTAGGTGAGGATGGTGAGGTCGTCGCCGGCGCGACGCACCGACGCGCTGCCGATCGCCACCTCGTGCTCGACGCCGAGCGGCACCGCCTCGCGCAGGTCGGTGCGGAAGAAGCCGTAGAGGCCCTTGGCCTCCAGGAACACCACCGGGTTGTCGTCACGCAGGGCGGCGAGCAGCAGCCCCTTGGCGTCCGCCGGCGTCGCCGGGGCGACGATCTTCCAGCCCGGCGTGCGCAGGAACCACATCTCCGGACACTGGCTGTGGTACGGGCCGCCGCCGAGCAGGCGCTGCGCGGTGCCGGTGGCGCCGCCGTAGGGCAGGCGCACCACCAGCGGCACCGGCCGTCCCCAGCGCCAGTGGACCTTGGCGGCGTTGTTGACCAGCGCGTTGAAGCCGCTGGCGAGGAAGTCCGCGAACTGCATCTCGACCACCGGCCGCAGCCCGGCGATCGCCGCTCCCACCGCGCAGCCGACGATCGCCGACTCGGCCAGCGGGGTGTTGAGGCAACGCGCCTCGCCGTAGCTCTTGGCGAGGCCGCGGGTGACACCGAAGGCGCCACCGTAGCGCCCTCCGACGTCCTCGCCGAGCACGAACACGCGCTCGTCGGCGGCCATCGCCTCGGAGATCGCCTGGCGCACCGCCTCGTCGTAGGCCATCACCCGCGTGCGCGGTTCGGCGACGGTGGGTGGCAGCGGCGCGCGGCGCGGCGCGTAGACGTGATGGCGGTAGTCCTTGGGGGTGGGCCAGGGGGCGGCCTCGGCGGCTCGTCCCGCCTCCTCGACCTGCGCCGACGCCTCGGCGCGCAGCGCCGCGAGGCGCTCGCGATCGGCGACGCCGAGCTCCACCAGCCGCTCCTCGTAGAGCGCCAGGGGATCCACCTCCTCCCAGCGGCGGCGCTCGGCCTCGTACTCGTAACCTGGGATCTTCGCCTCCGGGTTGCCGAAGAAGCGGTCGTCGTCGTGATGGGCGTGACCGGTTCGACGGTAGGTCACCAGCTCGACGAGCGCGGGACCGCGGCCGCCGCGCGCGCGCTCGGCGGCCCAGCCGATCCCCGCCGCCACCTCGTCGGGGTCGTTGCCGAAGAGGGTGATGCCGGGGATGCCGTAGCCCGCGCCGCGCAGCGCGAAGCGGCGGGTGGCGGTCTGCTCGCTGACGTGGGTGCCGAGCGCCCACTGGTTGTTCTCCACCACGAAGACCAGCGGCAGCCGCTGCACGGCGGCGAAGTTCACGGTCTCGTGCCACTCGCCGAGGCTCGATCCGCCGTCACCGATGAACGAGACGCCGACGCGCGGCTCGCCACGGAGCTTCCAGGCGTAGGCGAGCCCGAGCAGCGTCTGGGTGGCGATCGCCAGCGGTGCGGCCGCTGGCAGCACGCCCCACTCGAGGTCGCCGACGTGGAGATCGCGCCCCTCCATCGGCGTCCCCTTCTTGCCGTACTGGACGAGGATGGGGTGGAGCGGATCGGGGCGGAACATCAGGGTGGCGCCGAGGTCGCGGATCAACGGCGCGATGACGTCGCCATCGTAGGCGGGCCCCGGCGTCGCCTGCGGCGGCCGGCGCAGCGGCAGCGCCGCGCCGACGATCGCCTCCTGGCCGGTCGAGCGGAACCCTTTCTGCGGCGAGGGGTACTCCTCCCAGCGGATCGCCTTGCGGTCGAAGGCCTGCTTGAGGAAGTCGTCGACGGCGCGGGTGAGCGCCATCGTGCGGTAGAGCTCGAGCCGCTCGGCGTCGCTGATGCTGGCCTTGATCTGCTGCCGCCGGAAGAAGCCGCGCACCGCCTCCTGCAGACCCTCGAGGCTCCAGCGGGCCGCGGCTGCCTGGGTGGTGCCGGGCCACAGCTCGTCCTCGCTCCAGCGGCCGGCCCCCTGCCAGCGCTCGGCGGCGCGCGCCACGAGCAGCTCCTCGAGCTCGTGGGGCGGCAGCTCCTCGGGCAGCTTGGCGGCGAGGAAGGGAGCCTCGAGGGCGAGGAACGCGTGCAGGTCGCGCAGCAGGGCCGGCGACGCCACCGGCGGGGCCTGTGCCATCGCCGGCAGTATAGCGGCGCCGGCGTTGCCGTCCGCGGCGGCGTCAGCCGCGGATCGCCGCCATGGGATCGATGCGCGTCGCGCGACGCGCCGGCAGCCAGGCGGCGAGGATCGCCACCGCGAGCAGTAGCGCCACCGGCAGCAGCAGGTTGAGCGGGTCGTAGGGACCGATGCCGAAGAGCACGCCGCGCGCGGCGCGGGCGACCGCGAGGCCGCCGAGGGTGCCGGCCGCCGCTCCCGCCGCCGCCAACCGCAGGGCGCGGCCGACGACCAGACGTCGCAGCCTGGCGCGGTCGGCACCGAGGGCGGCGCGGACCCCCAGCTCCCGGGTGCGCTGGGCCACCGTCCAGGCGAGCAGCGAGTAGAGACCGAGGAAGGTGAGCAGCAACGACAGCGCCGACAGCGCGCCGAGCAGCGTCACCCCGGTGCGCTCGCGCGCCGTCACGGTGGCGAGGAAGTCGGTGAAGAGCCCCACCTGGCGGGCGCGGCCCGCGCCGGCAGCGATGGCCGCGCTGCGCACGGCGGGAACCAGCGGCTTGGCTTCACCCGCTGCGCGGGCGAGCAGGTAGAGCTCGCGCGGCGGCCGCTCGCCGAGCGTCCAGGGGACGTAGAAGAGCGGTGCCGGGGCGCGGCGCAGCTCGCCGTCCTTGCTGTCGGGGACGACGCCGACGACGGTAACGGTGCCCTGCCCGACGACGTCGAGGGTGCGGCCCAGCGCCGGCTCTCCGGGCCAGTAGTGCCGGGCGAGGCTCTCGTTGACCACCGTCACCGGCGCGGCGTGGCGCTCGTCGGTGATGTCGAGCCCGCGCCCGCGCAGCGGCACGAGGCCGAGCGCGCGGAAGTAGTCGCCGCCCACCGCCTGCATCCCGATCGACTCGATCTGCTCCCGGCCGGCGACCCGCACGCCGAGCTGGTCGAAGTCTTCGCCGCCGGGAAGCCGCGAGGAGAGCGCCGCGGCCCGCACGCCCGGCACCGCGCGCACGGCGTCGGCGATGTCCCGCCACTGGGCGATGCGCTCGACCGAGGTGGTCTCCGCCCGCGCGCCGAGGCCCGCCACCACCAGACCATGGGGGTCGAAGCCGAGCGGTACCGACTGCAGGTTGGCGAGGGTGCGGCCGAGGAGGGTGGTGCCGACGAGCAGGAAGAGCGAGATCGCAACCTGCAGCGCCACTCCGAAAGCACGGCCGCGCGAGCGTGCCGTGCCGGTGGCGCGCAGGGGTGCCGAGAGCTGGCGGCGCAGCTCGCGCAGCGGAGAGAGCGCCGCGAGGAGGGCGCTCAGCAGCGTCACCGCCACGGCCACCACCAGGGCACGCCCGTCGAGCTCGATCGCCTGCAGGGCCTGCAGTGGCGCGCGCGCCGCGACGGCCAGCGCGGCGAGAGCCACCAGGAGCCCCAGTGCGCCCCCGCCGAGGGCCAGCACCAGGGCCTCGAGGGCCAGCTCGCGAGCGAGTCGACCGGCGGTGGCGCCGAGGGTGCGGCGGATGCCCAGCTCGTCGCGTCGGGCCACCGCGCGGGCCGCCAGCAGCGTGGCGACGTTGGTGCAGGCGACCAGCAGGACCAGCGCCAG
The DNA here is from genome assembly GCA_963837455.1 of Thermoanaerobaculia bacterium. Taxonomy (GTDB): domain Bacteria; phylum Acidobacteriota; class Thermoanaerobaculia; order Multivoradales; family JAIOJS01; genus DASYQD01. The sequence continues at coordinate 187,085 of CAWINM010000009.1, forward strand.
GGTGACGGCGAGCATGGCGCTGGCCCCCTGCCAGATCGTGCGCTGGAGCGCGCTGAGGTGAGAGGCGGCGAGGGGCTCGAGGCTCATCGTGCGCCCGGCATTGGTGTCGGGGTACTCGCGCTCCAGCTCGCGGCTCACGTGGCGCAGGTCCGCCTTCGCCTGGGCGAGGGAGGCGTGGGGTGCCAGCCGCGCAATTCCCAGCACGCCCCCCCAGCCGCGCTCGGCCAGCAGATCGCTGCCCATGAACCGCGGCTGCAGCGTCATGGGAACGAACAGGGAGGCCCGGAGGTCCTCGCTGGTGCCACCGAAGTCCGGCGGCGCGACACCGACGACGGTGCAAGCGAGCCCGTCGAGGCTGACGCGTCGTCCGATCGCCCTCTCCTGGCCGCCGAAGCGGCGCTGCCAGAGGTCGTAGCCTAGGACCACCGCCGGCGTTCCCTGCCGCCCGGCTTCCTCGGCGGTGAAGAAGCGCCCGCGCGCCGGCGCCAGGCCGAGGACGCGGAAGTAGCTGCCCGACACCAGCATGCCGGTGAGCACCTCTCCCTGTCCCTCGCTGGCGGGGTGGCCGCCGGCGCCGGTGAGCTCCATCGTCAGCCGCTTGTAGGAGGCGACGGCGGAGAAGGCATGACTGCGGGCGCCGAGGTCCTCGAGGTCGACGTAGGAGGAGACGCCCAGCGTCTGCCCGCCCTCGCTGGTGTAGAGCGCTACCACGCGATCGATCGCCTGGACGCCGGCGATCGGCCGCCAGAGCAAGCGGTCGAGCACTCCGAACCCCGCCGTGGTGAGCCCACTGCCGAGCCCCAGCAGCAGCAGCGCACCGAGGGTGAAGCCGGGCTCGCGAGCGAGCCGTCGAACCGTCCGCCACAGCACCCGCGCCGCTTCCATACGCGCACCTCCAGGGGTCGAGGTCTGCGCGAAGCAACGCGCGTTCCAGGAGGTCCGGGTCGAGGGCCCAGCGGCTTGCGGCGCGGGCCGGATCGCGACCGTGGCCGTCTGCGGGACGAGCGGTGCCGCCAGCGAACGTGTCGACGGCGCAGGCCGGCGCGAGATCAGCGCTGGGTGGCGTCCGGCGTCGCGGCTGCGGCTTGGTCGTGCAGCTGCAGGCGCTGCGCCGCTCCGTGCCGTGCCGCGACCACCGCCGCCGTCATCAGCCCGACGATCGCCGCAAAGGCGACGAGCCCGACCAGCGTCAGCCAGCCGCCGAGGTCGGCGGGGTGCAGCAGCGCGAGCAGCGCGGCGCCGTAGTCGAAGCCCCGCTGGGGAGTCTTCTTGAGGGTCGTCAACGCCCCCAGCGCCGCTGTCAAGAGAAGCGCCCCCAGCAGGCCGAGCGCGCCGCCGAGCACGCCACGCTCCGCCAGCTGCCCGCCCGACAGCGGCTCACGGTCGCCGATCTCCCGCACCTCGAAGCGAGGCTCGCGCACGCCGAGTGGCGCGAAGCGGCCCAGCAGCAGGAGGCCAGGGATGCCCGCCGCCATGCTGAACCAGAAGAACGTGCGCCAACCGACCAGGTAGACGACGAACCCGGCGACGGGCCCGGTGAGCAGCCGTGGCACGCTGAAGAGGCTGGAGAACAACGCGTACTGGGTGGCGGAGAAGCGCTTCTGCGTCATGCGCAGCAGCATCACCGAGAAGGCGCCGGTGGCGAGCCCCTGGGTGAAGCACTCGAAGCCCGTCGATCCGAACATCAGCGGCCGGTTGACACCGGTGCTGGCGACCAGCACGTAGCCGACGTTGGAGAGGATCTGCAGCACGCCGAAGCCCCAGAGGCAGGTGCCCAGACCCCAGGGTGTCGTCGCCATGCCGCCGAGGAAGGTGCCGGCGAGGGTGGCAAACAGACCGACGGTGGCGAGCGCCACGCCGCGGTCGGTCTGGGTGTAGCCCATGTCGACGAGGAAGGGACGCAGGAGCGCCTGGGCGAGGTTGTCGGCGAGCTTGTAGAAGAAGACGAAGGCGAGGATCTCGAGGGCACGGTGGCGGCTGAGGAAGCCCAGGAACGGGTACCACACCGCCTCCTTGATCGTCGTCGGCGGCGCGATGCGCTCCTCGGGCTCGGGAGCGCGCCAGGTGATCACCATCATCGGCACGTAGAGCACCGCCAGGAGGACATCGACCGCCGGCCACGACCAGCGACCGGCGAGGGTGATGGCGAGCCCGCCGGCGATGAACATGGCGGCGCGGTAGATGGCGATCCGCGCTCCCACCGCCACCGCCTGCTCGTCGGGGCGCAGCACGTCGACGGCGTAGGCGTCGATGGCGATGTCCTGGGTGGCGGAGGCGAAGGCGATGGCGAGGGCGAGGGCGCCGACGATCCAGGGCGTCTCCGGGCGGCCGCCGACGCCGGCGAGGCCGAGCGTGCCGGCGAGGAGACCGACCTGGGCGATCAACGCCCAGCCGCGCCGCCTGCCGAGGAAGGGCGGCACGAAGCGGTCCATCAGCGGCGACCAGAGGAACTTGAAGGTCCACGGTGCCTGCGCCAGCGTCACCAGCCCCACCACCCGGATGTCGACGCCGCTGCTACGCAACCAGTCGGGGATGGCGATCCACACCAGGCCGAGGGGCATTCCCGAGGGGAAGGAGAGCAGCGCCACCGAGGCGGTGCGCCAGGAACGCATCGCGAGCCAGAGGCTGCGCAGGGTGCCCGGGCGCTTCACCGGCGTCACTCACCGCCCTCCGGCGTCGAGAGGCTGCGTGTGACGGGACCTGCGCCCGGCATCGGGTGCACCGGGGCCGAGACGCCCGCGCGGCGGGGAGGCTGGGCCGTGTCTCAGCGGCGCGCGCCACCCGCGAGGGACTGCTCGATGTAGCCGCGCAGTCGCTGCAGGTCGTCCTCGGGGGTGTCGGCGAAGGAGAGACCGACGCGATAGACGCCTTCGTGGGAGAAGTCGGGCCCGACGAACACCACCTCGGCGGGAGTGCGAAAGGAGATGTGTGCGAGATCGAGCGACACCTGCACGCGCTGCTCGAGGGCCAGCTCCGCGGGCAGGCGGATGAGCGCGCCGCCGGCGCTGATCTTGAGCGTCTCGAACAGCCGATAGCCGTCGAGCAAACCGGGGAGCTTGCCGACGTCGTAGCGTGGGAAGCGGCGGCGTTCCTGGGTGTCGGGCATTCGGCGAGGAACGAGCATACTGCGGCAGGCGAGTGTCTGTCGCAAGGGCTGGGACGAGCAGCCGGCTTCAGGCGTATGCTCGGGTCGGGAGTGTGACAAGGCTCCGTACGCCGTGCACCCGGGGCCGTCTTTCGGTATGATTCAGAGATTCTCTCGCTGGCCAGCTCTTGCTGGGTGGCACATTCGCTTGCCATCGCCGCCGGGCATGCCGAGGAGGCGGCACTATCGTCGAGCCGGAGCCGGACGCCGCTTCCGGTGGAGGCCGAATGCCGATCCCCACAGGAGGAGAGACCCGTGAGTAGGGAATCGGAGAACCATCACATCTCCCGTATCGACCAAGAGTCGAAGAACCAGCACGGCTGGTACGTCCGGATGCGCTTCCGCGGGCAGCCGATCAGCCGCTTCTTTTCCGACCAGAAGTACTCCGGCACCGAGCCGGCGCTGCTCGCTGCCAAGGAGTGGCGCGATCGCACGTTCCGCGAGCTCGGCCGCCCCTCGACGCGCCGTCGTGTCGTCAAGCTCGGCAAGCCCAACCAGGGGATCCGCCGCGTCGACGGTCCGCATGGGCCGGTCTACGAAGTGACCTGGGCGCCGGCTCCCGGCAAGGTCTCCCGCACGACGGTGTCGATCAATCGCCACGGCGAGGACGGCGCCTTCCTGATGGCGCTCAAGATCCGTCGCGACAAGGAACGGGAGATCTACGGCGCGGTGCTCTGAGGTCCGGAAGCTCCCAGGGGGGCGCGGCTAGCGCGAGCTGTCGGCCGCGGGATCGAAGGTCACCTCTCCCCACAACTGTCGGCCGCTGAGCGGGTCGGCGACGGTGCACACCAGCCGTTGTCTCGCCTTGCGGGCCTCCCCGCCTCCCGGTCATCATGCCCCGTGAGGGCTCTTGATGGGCGCCGGGCACGCACACCAGCAGCACACCCACGACAACCGGCGCCGCACCAGCAGGCGCCGGCTCGTCGCCACGCTCGTCCTGGTGGTGCTCTACATGGGCGTCGAGGCGGTGGGAGGTCTGCTCACCAACTCGGTGCGCAAGGCGATCCTCGGCGTCGAGCTCGTCTGCGAGGTGCACGACCTGCACGTGTGGTCGATCGCCAGCGGCTTCGACTAGCGGTCGCGGACACTGTCAAGCTTCCTCGCGCAGTGCGGCGGCTTCCTGGCGGATGGTCTGCAAGCGCTCCTGTTCCGCCGCCAGGGACTCCGCTCCCGCCGCCTGGTGGGAACGGGCGGTCGCCAGGGCCCGCTGGGCGGCCCCCGAGATCTCGCCGAGGATGCTCCGTACCTCCGCTTCCAGCTGCCGCCGGCTCTCGCTCACGCGGTCGTCGAGGTCGCCGGAGACGCGACTGGCGTTGGTGACCAGGAGCCGTCGGAAGTAGGCGCGCGCGCTGCGCAGCGTCGCTCGCCGCCGGGAAGCGGCCGGGCCGAGCTCGGTGCCCAGCCAGGCGAGAGGCGAGCGCCGGGTGAGGTGCATGAGCTCGGTGTAATGGAGGCGACTCCTGGCGCGCAGGCCGAGAGGCGGGCTCACCTCGCGCGGCAAGCCCGCGAGCGCCGGATCGCCCGCGGCGGCGAGTCCCGCCAGGAACCCGTTGGCCAGGTCCACGAACCGCGCCGCGGCTCGACGGTACAGATCCTCGGCGGCGGGCCGCACCTCGTCGTAGAAGCGATCCACCCAGCGGTGGTAGATCTCGCGCGCGAGGGCGAGGCTCCGCCGGTAGGCGGGCGAGCCACTCCCGGCGGTCGATTCCAGGCGCTCGGCGAGCTCCGACTGCGCGGCCGGCAGCGCACGATCGAGGAAGGCCTGGCGGCGGCGCGAGAGCTCCGTGGCGATGCGGTCCTGCTCGGCGGTGAACAGGTAGGCGAGATCGTTCAGGGATCGTTCGGCGCCGGCGGCACCTTGACGAAGACGTTCGATCCGCCGCTCTGACTCCGCGATCGGTCGCGCCAGTGCGCTCTCTCGTTCCGCGAGCTCGTGGAGCAGGCGATCGGCGAGCAGCCGCAGGCCGCGTCGCGCGGCCGCCTCGACGAGATGCCCTCCGGAGCCCGCGGCGAGCGCCGCGAGGCGAGACCGCAAGGCGTCCCAGTCGCGGGGTGCATCGATGCCGGCGAGGCGCTCCGCCGCGCTCACTTCGAGAACCGGTCCGGCGTCGCGCCCGAGGCGTTGCTCGAGGATGAGGCGAGTGAAGCTCCTCGCGGCAGCCCGCTCCGTCTCAGGCAGGCGATCTGCCTTGTTCATCACCGTCACGACGTGATCGACCTGGCGTGAGATCTCCTCGACCAGCGCCAGCTCCTCGCCCGAGATCGGCGGGTCGCCACCTACCACCACGAGCGCCGCGTCGAGGTGGGGAACGAGCTCCCGGGTCGTCGCGCTGGCGCGCGGGAACACCGAACCGAGCCCCGGTGTATCCACCAGGCACATGCCCGAGGCCAGCAGCGGCGCGGGCAGGAACACCTCGACGCCGGTCACGCCCTTGCGGTTGTCGGGGTTGTGCTCCTCGGTGACGAAGCCCGCCAGCTCGGAGCAATCGATGGCTCGCCAGCGACCATCGCTGCCCTGAACCCTGGCCGCCCGCCGCGCCCCGTAGCGGACGACGGTGACCGCGCTGGTCACCGGCACGACGCCGGCGGGGAGCACGGCCTCGCCGACCAGCGCGTTGATCAGCGTCGACTTGCCGCGCTTGAACTGCCCGACGCAAGCGACGTAGAAGCGGCCCCCGGCGATGCGGTCGGCGAGCGACTCGGCCTCGCGGGCGATCGTCGTGGCGTCGACCCGCCGCGCCAGCCGCGCCAACCGCGCGAGAGAGGAGTCGGCGGCGCCGGCGGCAGCACCGAGGTCGACGATCGGGGGGCCAAGGGGCGACAGCGGGGCTCAGCGCGCGTCCGGGGACGTGTACTTGAGAACGCGCACCGCCTCCATCGTCACCAACCCCTCCGAGACCAGCTCGTCGACCACCGGCAGGAACGACTGGATCTTCTCCTCGGCGTCGACGATCTCGATCACCACTGGCAGGTCCGTCGACATCTCCAGCAGGCTCGAGGTGTGGACTCGCGAGTGCCTGCCGAAGCCCATCGGCCCCTTGAGCACGGTGGCGCCGGCGAGGTGCGTCTCCCGGGCCCGCTGCACGATGCCCTCGTAGAGGGGGATGTTGCGCTCGTGGTCGCGGTCGCTCTCGCCGATGAAGACGCGCATGAGGACTCCATCCTGCGGGATCTGCATCGTCTTCACCTCCCAGGCGGTGGCGATCCCCTTGGTGGCGATGACGTCACCGCGAGGGGCCGTGTCCTTGGGTTGGGAGTGGGCACCGGCCACCCGGTAGAGGGCCACGTGCGCGCGCTCGAGGGTGATGGCGCCGTCCCGGAACGCCGGCTCGACGTGGGACAGCAGCCTCTCGATGTGTCGGGGGCCGTCGACCACCTCGACGATCACCGGCACCTCCTGGGTGAGCTTCCACATGCTCTCCTTGAGGATGGCGCCGTCGGAGCGCAGGCCCATGAAGCCCTTGAGCACCGTCGCTCCCTGCAGATCCTCGCGGCGTGCGGTCGAGAGGATCCAGAGGTAGAGCGGCTCGAAGCCGTGCTTCACCAGGTTGGAGAGATGGAACCGGCAGAGCACCTGCTCGGCCTCGAGCTTCATGGTGTCCTCAGAACGATCGCGCGCCCGAGGACCATCCCGAAGCGGACGGCCAGCAACCCGAGGAAGAGGCTGGCGAAGATGTTGGTCAGCGCCGGCAGCCAGACCCCATCCTCGAACAGCGCGTGCGTCTCGAGCTCGAAGGTCGAGAAGGTGGTGAAGCCACCGCAGAAGCCGACGCCCAGAGCGAGGCGCAGGGCGTCCGCGTGGGCCGACGAACGCTGGGCGAGGAAGCCGCCGAGCAAGCCGAGGAGGAAGGAGCCGCCGAGGTTGACGAGCAGCGTTCCGAACGGGAAGCGGCCGTCGACGCCGCCGATCCAGCGGCCGAGGAGGAAGCGCGCGTTGCTGCCGACGAAGCCGCCGGCACCCACGAGCAGGTAGGGCAGCAACCGCTCCGTCACGCCGCGCGCATCCCTGAACCGATCCCACGCATGAGCTCCTCCGAGGGGTCTTTCCAGCTGCTCGGTAGGAGTCATCAGCGCGATGCGCGCGATTCCGGCGGCGGACTCCATCGCCGTGGCACGATCCTACTCCAGAGGCGTCGTGGCGCCATCGGCGCCGATTCGCGGGTCGAGCGCGAACGGGCTCGGCATAGCATGGGATGGAAGCGACGCTCTCCCGGCTCTGTCCGGACGGGCCTCAGCAAGTGGACTTGGACCCCGAAGCGAGGAGACGACGGAGCTCGATCGCCTCGCCCAGGTCACCGGGATGCCGCGGACGGAGCTCGCCGCGGTGCTTCCAGAGCGACACCGCGCCACGGCGCGCGCGGTCCTGCGCTCGCGCTTCGCGTCCTCCCAGCCGGAGGAGCGCGTCGAGCTCATCCTGGTGACCGAGGGGCGTGCCCTCGCGGCGCTGTCGGGAACGGCCCTCGACGGACGCAGCGTGGCGTTGCTCTGCGCACGCGGCTACGGCTCGCCGCTGCTGGTGGAGAACCTCGGCCGCTGGCCGGCCAGCCCGCCGGCCCTCATCGCGCACCTCCTCCGACAGCCCCTGGTGCGGCAGACACCGGGGCTGCGCCAGCTACTGCGGCGCCACCCGAACTGCCCGCGGTCGGCGTCCTGAGGGCCGACAGAGGCGCCTGCAGCACGGCGCGGGCAGCCGGCGCCGAGCGGCAGAAGAACGGCAACGACGCCGCCGCATGGCGGGCGGCCTCAGGGTCCGCCTCCCGCGACCGTCGCCGGCCAGCGCTCGAGCTCGTCGATCTCGCTGGCCAGAGCGGCGGTGTCGGCGTCGCTGCGCGTCGCGTCCCCGCCCGCCGGCGCGACCGCGACCAGCGCGAGCTCGGCCTCGAAGGCATGCTGGAGCTCGCGAACCGCGCGTCGGCCCCAGTCCTCGAGCAAGCGACGGTAGACCTCGAAGGCGCGCGCCAGCCGGGGCCCCGCCACCGCCCCCAGCTCGCGTCGCAACCAGCGCTCGCGGTGCCGCCGGCCGAGGAAGGCGAAGGGTAGGGCAGCCACCTCCAGGGAGCCGGCGCTGGCGAGACCATCGAAAGCCGGCGCTCCAGCGGGTGCAGGGAGCCTCTCGGCGAGGGCCTCGCGGGCCCCGGCGGCGGCCAGCAGCCGCTCGAGGTCGCCGCGAAGCTCCGCGAGAGCCGACGCCACCTCCGAGGCGTGCTCGCCGGCGAGGGCGGCGGCGACCTCCCCGAGCAGGTCGCGCGCCGACAGCCCCGGGGTGGGGCCGCCCGACGCGGCGAGCCCGGCCACCGCCCGTTGCAAAGGCGAGGCAGCCTTGGCGGTCAGCGCCACCGCGATCTCGCGCACCGCGGCCGCCGCTTCCTCGCAGCGCCGCGCGGCACGGCCGGGGAGCTCGGCGACGGCCGCCGGCGGCGGTGGGTTGCCGCCGCTCGTCGTGCCGCCGCGCAGGCGGCCCCGCAACGCGTCGACCACCGACTCGCGGAGCGACCCGACCTTGCGGCGCCGCGCCGCCACCTCCTGCTCGGCGCGCCGGCGCTGCAGCGGCAGGAGCTCCTCGGCGAACCAGCGCTCGGCGAGAGCGCCCGCGTCGCGCACGCTCACCGGCGTCACCGCGAGGTCGAGGGCGAGCCGCCGGCGGGCGCTGTCGCGCACGTAGGCGACGAGGCGCTCGACCTCTCGCGGCGCGACGAGGTCGGCCTTGCTCAGCAGCACGACCGGACGCGCTCCGGCCGCCAACAGGCCCTCCAGGGTTGCCAGCTCCTCGCCGCCGAACGTCGAGCCGGCGTCGACCAGCACCACGCCGATGTCGCAGCGGGGCAGGTACGCGTGCGTCGCCGCCGCCCCGGCGGTGGCGAGCGACCCCAGGCCTGGAGTGTCGACGAGCGCGACGCCGGGAGCGAGGCGGGGCGCCGGCAGCGTGACCTCGACACGCGTTACCAGCTTCTCGTTGCCAGGGTTGCCCTCCTCGCTGGCATACGCCGGCAGCTCCGCGAGCGGCACCGGAGCGGGTGGATGGCCGGCGAAGTGAACGACGGCACAGGCGCGCGCGCCGTGGCAGGTCCGCACCGGCACCGCGGTAACCGGCGTGACTCCGACCGGCATCACCGCCTGGCCGAGAAAGCAGTTGAGGAGGGAGGACTTGCCACAGCTCACGCGGCCGAAGAAGGCGATCTCGAGGGCCGGCGACTCGAGACGCTCCAGGAGCCGCGCCAGGGCGGGGCGCAGCTCGACCAGCCCCCGCTCGCGCACCACCTGCTCCAGCCTGCGCAGCAGGGGAGTCTCGTCGAGGCTGCCCTCGAGCCGCGCGAGGCGCGCCGCGAGGTCGCCTCCCGACCCCTGGGCCAGGTAGCGGTCCATGCGCTCGATCAGCGCCCGCAGCTCGGCGGCGGCGCTGCGGATCTCGGTCGCCGCCTCGTCGGAGAGGGACCCGTAGCCGCGCAGCGTGCGCGGGCGGAAGTCGCCGAGGTTGACCAGCGCCGAAGAGAGGTAGATCCGGGCGCTCCACACGGCGCTGGCGGTGGGCGGGGCGACGGCGATGCTCCAGCGCTCGAGCGTTCGCCGCATCGCCTCGCGCACGGCGACGGCCGAGGCGGCGAGGACCTCCGCCTGCATCGGGGTGGCGTCGGCGCGCTGCTGCGCGAAGGGCGAGGCGGCGTCGCTCTCGTGGAGGATCCGCACCGCCGTCGCCAGCAGCTCGTCGAGATGCCGGAAGGTGGTGAGGACGATGCGCCGGTGCGCGTCGTTGAGGCCGCTCAACGGGTGACCCCCAGCGCGCGGTCGGCGGTCAAGGCCATCTCGAGCGGATAGCCGCCGCAGCGCCGGGCCAGGGCGGCCACGCGATCCTCGTCCCAGCCGAGCTTGCCTTGCTCGGCGACGCGGCGAAAGTACTCGCGGCCGTGCTCGCCGTCCAGGCGATCGAGCGCGATGCGGTCGACGGGATGCAGCCAGGCCAGCAGCCGGACGAGCTCGGAGCGCGGCAGGAAGCGCTCGACGATCACCACGATGCGCCACGACGGGTTGCCGGCGAGCCGCCGCACCAGCTGGAGCTTGGCCGGCGTGAGCCTGGCCACGTCGTCGAGCGCGAGCACCGGCCGCGGGCCGCGGCCAGGCCGCACTCCCGCCAGCGCCGCGAGCAGGGCGCCGTACCGCGGAGGCCGCCGCCCAGGCCGTCGCGGCGCGGGCAGCAGCTGCGCGGCGAGCGCACGGCAGGCAACGGCAGGCGTGCGGGAGAAGTCGGCGAAACAGACGCACAGCTCGCCCGGCCAGCGGCTGCCGAGGTGACGGAGCAACGTCGTGCGACCGATGCCGTACTTGCCCGAGAGCAGCACGTTGCGCCCCGACAAGAGCGCCCGCCGGAGGGCAGCGGTCTCGCGGTCACGACCGACGAAGATCACCACGCACCACCGGCGCTGCACCCGTCCGGGTGCCGGCTCATCGCGACCTCGCTCACAGCCTGGAAGCCAGGAGCAGGCCGGCGAGCAGGGCGATCAGGACATAGGCGAGATAGGCGTTGAGGCGCCCGTGATGGAGTCGCGCCAGCAGTGCCGCCAGTCGCAGGGCGCCCTCCCGCAGCGGTCGGATTGCCAGCCGGTCGATGAGGTGGACCTCGCTGCGCTGGCGCTGGATGGCGGTCCGGAAGTGCTGTGCCACCGACTCGGAGGTGTCCTCCACGGTGGTGGGCCGAAACACGGCGTCGAACACGACGCGCACCGGGTTGGAGAATCCGGTCGCGGTGTAGGTCATCTCCGGCAGCAACCGGCGGAGGCCACCGTCCCACGCCGGGCCGTGCTGCATCCGTGGTCGCTGCGTCAGCAGGCGAGCCAGCAGCCAGGTAAGCGCGAGCAGCGCGCCGAGCACGACCAGCAGCCAGAAGGGGACGCAGCGTAGACCACTGGATTGGTAGCCCCTCCGCGGTGGAGGAGGACGAGCCCCGCGCCCGGCAGCTGGTGTTGACCGAGTGCGGCCCCGAGGGACGCGAAGTCTGCCATGAACGCCGGCGGTAACTCGGCGTGTCGCGGGTCGCCAGCGAAGAACGGCGGCACCAGCGCCGTCGAGGCACTGGCGCCCGCCAGCGGGCGAACGACCGCGTCGAGGACAGGGACGACGTAGGTCGGAGTGGCGCCGAGCGCCAGACAGCACAGCGAGAGGAAGGCGGCCGGGGCGAGCGACCTCCAATCCGCCTCACGGGCGTCCCGCGCCGCCGTCGATCGGCACACGCCCAGGAAGGTCATGGCGAAGGCCTTGACGAAGCAGGTCACGGCCAGCGCGGCGGTGAGCGCCAGCGCGGCGCCGCAGAGGGCGAAGGTCACCTTGACGCCGACCGTGGGGAGGGCCGCGCTGGCCAGCATCGTCTGCAGGGTCAGCCACTCACTGACGAAGCCGTTGAACGGCGGCAGCGCTGCAATCGACAGGGCGCCGGCAAGAAACGCGGCGGCGGTCCAGGGCAGGCGGCGGATGAGGCCGCCCAGACTGTCGAGGTCTCGCGTGCCGCTCTGGGCCTCGACGGTGCTCGTGCCGACATAGAGCAACGTCTTGTAGAGCGAATGGTTGATCAGGTGATACAGGGCGGCGATGAGGGCAATCCCCGCCAGGATCGGCAGCTGGTCGGCCGCGAAGACGAGCCCCGCGCCCACCCCCACCGTGACGATGCCGGCGTTCTCGATCGAGCTGTGCGCCAGGAGTGCCTTGAGGTCGTTCGCCGTGGTGGCATAGAGGATGCCGACGAGGGCAGTGACAGCTCCGGTGACGAGCATGACCAGCCCGGGACCGGCGCCTGCCGGCGGCATCAGCGCGCCGTCGACGCGCAGGATGCCGTAGAGACCGAGGTCGAGAGTGGCGCCAGCGAGCAGGGGAATGAAGGGTGCGGGAGCGGCCTGATACGCGCGCGGCAGCCAGGCATTGACGGGCGCCAGGCCCGCCTTGACCCCGAAGCCGAAGAAGCTCAGGAGGAAGACGGCCCAGCGCACGCCGGGGGCGAGCCCGCCGGCCCCCTCTCGCAGCGCCGCGAACTCGAGCGACCCGGCGCGACTCGCGAGCAGGAGCAACGCCACCGCCACGGCGAGGGCGCCAGCTTCGCCCGCGGCCAGCATGAGAAAGGCCGCGCGGGTGTGTCGTCGCTCCTCGTGCTCGTAGCCCACGAGCAGGAAGCAGAGCAACGACATCAGCTCCCAGCTGACGAGGAACGAAACGACGTCAGCGGCGACCAGGACGCCGACGATCGTCACCAGCAGGGCGAGATACGACGCGCTGAAGGCACGCAACCGGTAGCGCGCTGCCAGCCGCGGCAGACTGGCGGCGAGGAAGAGCGAGGCCGGCAAAGCGACGAACGCCGTGACCAGGAGGAACAGCCCGGCCAGACGGTCGATCGAGATCGACATCGTGCCGAGCAGGGGAACGCTCCACAGCCTCCAGTGCTGGGCGTCGGCGCGGGTCATCGCCGTGGCCCCGGCCCAAGCCAGGGCCAGGGGTGCGAGCACTCCGCTCGTCGCGACGATTCGCGCCTGGAGCCTCTCGGCGGCCAGCAGGCTGACCACGAAGCCAGCAACGCAGAGCGCGAGAAAGGAGACCAGGGGCCAGGCCCCGGCGGAGATCATTCGGCACGCTCCTCGGCGGCGGAAAGCGGCAACGACGGCCGGCAGGGAGAGGCTCGGCCCACCGCCACCAGCAGACCGTGGAGGATGGCGAGCGGTGGCGGCGGATGGCCGGGGACCTCGACGTCGACCGGCAGGAGGGCGCCGACCCCGCCCGCGGACATGAAGCTCGCCCCGAACACGCCTCCGGTCAGCGCGCAGGCGCCGACGGCGACCACGCGCTTGGGATCGGGCATCGCCGTGTAGGTTCGTTCGAGCGCATGCCGGAGATGATCGACTCCCGACCCGACGACGATCAGCACGTCGGCATGGCGGGGCGAGGGCGTCAGGAAGAAGCCGAGTCGGTGCATGTTGTAGTAGGGGTTGAGGAGGTTCCGCACCTCGTGCAGGCAGGCGCCGCAGTCGCCGGCGTCCACGACCAGCACGTGGATCGACCGCCGGAAGGCAGCGGCCAGCGGCACCGGGGCGGTGTCTGCATGGGGAGCCAGCGACCATTCGTATCCCGGGCGCCAAGGGATCGGCGCGGGGGTCTCGCGAGCGCAGCGGAAGCAGTGCACGCAGCGACGTGAGTCGACGCCGACTCTGCCTGCGGCGAGGGTCACCAGAGCGCCGGTGGGGCAGACGCGCCGCGAGGCTCTCGTCTCCCGGTCCCGCCGCCGGCATCCCCGGCGACGCGCCCGCCGCGACCTCCGGTTGCGCCGGATAGCGCGTCGTGCGGACGCGCGCGTGGAGCCCGCGCAGGAGCCAAGGGCTCATGGCCTGCCCCCGGCGCGCGTCACCTGTCGTTCTCCGCCACCGAGAGGCCGAGCGTGGCGAGGATGATGGGAAAGTCCTGAAAGGCGAACCGCTCGACCGCGAGGTGGAAGCCGTGCCAGTTGACGAAGGAGGGAGGGACGACCCGGTAGCGGGCGACCCGCCCCTCGTCGTCGAGGCGCAGCCAGTGGTAGGCGGCTCCGCGCGGTGCCTCGACCCACCCCAGCGCTTCCCCTGGCAGCCTCGCCAAGCGCAGCGCACGACTCCCGCGGGCAGCCTCTCCAGCGCCTGCAGCAGGAGGGCGAGCGACTCCCGGATCTCGGCGAAGAGGATCCGCAAGCGTGCGTAGCCGTCCCCCTCCTGCTCGACCGGGACCTCGAAGGCGAGCTCGCTGTAGATCTCGTACGGCTGCGCCCGCCGCAGGTCCCAGGCGACGCCGGAGGCGCGCCCGACCGGGTCCGACGAGCCCGTGCTCCCTCGCCTCGGAAGGGGAGATGTGCCCCACGTCCTCGAGCCGGTCGAGGAAGCTGCTGGCGAGTCGCAGGTGCCGTTCGAGGTCGGTGAGCCGCCGCACGACGTCTGACGCCCGGCGCGCGGCGACGCGGCAGTCCCTGTCCGCGAGGTCACACGCAAGGCCGCCGGGGACGGCCAACCCGAACAGGTAGCGGTGATCGGTCAGCTCGCCGCACAGCCGCAGCAGCTCCTCCTCGACGATGGCGGCTTCGCTGGCGGCCACCACCAGGCCGGTCGATTCGCAGATGCCGGCGATGGCACCGGTGTGGTGGCGCAGGCGTTCGAGCTCGGCGAGCACCACCCGCAGCACGCGGGCCCTACGAGGGACGGCAGTGTGCGCCAGCTCCTCGGCAGCTCGACTGAAGCCGAGGGCGTGGGCGAAGGCCGTCGTGGCGGCAAACCGCTCGGCAAGGAGCAGGGCATCCTCGACGCGGCGACCCTCGGCGAGCTTCTCGACGCCGCGGTACTTGTAGAACAACCGCGGGAAAGCGCGAACGACGTCTTCACCGACGGTCTCGAGGTGGAACTGCACCGACTCCGCGAGTCCGGCAAAGACCGGGCCCACGGGCAACACGAAGGCCCCTTCGGCCTCGACCAGGCGTCGCGGGCGCCAATCCTCGCGAGGTCGGCGGGCGAAGCATCGCGAGCTTCCCGTCGAAGCGCTGGCGCATCGGCTCCACGCCCTCCTGCCAGACGTCGTCGTGGAGAACGAAGTCTCCGAGGCGGGGATGGCCCGCGAAGACGACGCCGAAGAGATCCTCAGCCTCTCTTTCCTGCCAGTCGGCGGCGTGGACGCGGTTGCTGACCGTGGGAAACTCCCGCTGCTCGAGCGGCGCGCCGGTGACCAGCTGGACCCAGCCCGGTTCGTTTCGCCCATGCAGGAAGTAGCGGAGCCGCCAGCGGCTCGCGGTCTCCTCGACGACGAGGCTGGCGAAGGCATAGTCGGCGTCGGTGAAGAGCCAGGCGCAGACCTCGGGCAGCACCGCCGGCTCGCAATCGAACACCTTGCAGCCGGCTGGCACCTCACTTCCTTCGCGCCGGCGCACGCCTCGCTGCCAGCCCTCGGCCACGGCGGCCGCCATGCGGTCCGCCCTCACCGGAGAGCTCCCGCGCCGCGGCGACGAGGAGCCCCTGCAGGGGGCCGGGCTGCCAGAGGCCGAGCAGGAGGGGGGGCAGGGCGCCGATCGCCAGCGTGAGCACGCAGGTGGCTGGAAGCGCGATCCGTTGCTCCGCTGCGCCGCCGGGGCTCGTCTCCGGCGGCTTGCCGAACACCATGTTGGTGACGTGGCGGGTGACTCCGACGAACGCGATGACGATGAACAGGGCGAGCAGCCCGGTCGTGAAGTAGTGGCCTCCCGCCAGCCCCGCGCGCAGGACGGCTAGCTCGCTCGCGAAGACGGCGGTGGGCGGCGTCCCGGCGATGGCAAGACCGGCGAGGAGCACCGACGAGCCGACGCCGAACGAGGTGCGGAGAACGCCTCGGACGCCGGCGATCTCACGGCTGCCGACGGTCAGCAGCAAAGCGCCCGCCGCAAAGAAGCAGAACGACTTGGTGACCGCGTGCGCGAGGAGCTGGAACGTCGCCGCCAGCCTGCCGGCCGCTCCGAGGCCCGCGGCGACGAAGACGATCCCCATGTGCTCGACGGTGGAGAAGGCGAACATCCGCTTGTAGTCGCGGACCTGGAGCAGGAGGAAGGCGGCCACTCCCGCCGAGACCAGCCCGATCACCTGCGCCCACGCGGCGACCCGCCCCGGCGGCAGCAGGGGGAAGAGCCTCAGGATGCAGTACAGGGCTGCGGTCGTCTTCACGCCCGACAGCAGGGCGCACACCGGAGTCGGCGCCTGGCTGTGGGCGTCGGGAAGCCAGGTGTGCATCGGTACGAACCCCACCTTGGTCCCGAAGCCCACCAGCACGAGCACGAACCCGAAGGCCGCCAGCCGCGGTGGCATGGCCGGCGTCGCTTGCAGGCCGGCCCAGGTGAAGACGTCGCCGCCGCCCTGTCGCTGGGCCCAGAAGAGGACCAGAAACCCGAGCAGCGCCACCGCCGCGCCCATGAACATGAGGGCGATGTACTTCCAGGCCGCCTCGAGGGCCGCGTGGGTGTTCTCGTAGGCCACGAGCAGCACCGAGAAGAGTGCCGTGAACTCGATGGCGATCCAGGCAAACGCCGGCTCGGCCGCGACGGGAACCGCCAGCAGCGACAAGAGGAAGAGGTTGAGGTGGGCGTAGTAGAAGCGCACCCTGCCATCGGTTCGCCGTTCGGGGCCCGCCTCGAGGAAGCCCCACGAGAAGAGCGCGGCCAGCAGACCGACCCAAGCGACGAGCAGGAGCAGCAAGGCGCCGAAGCCGTCGGTCGCGATCCAGCCGGTGACGGCGGTCGTCCGCCCGCTGGCGAGAACGGTGCCGACGACGCGCAGCGCCAGAACCAGGGTGCCGGCCGCGGCGACAAGGGTGGCGATCGGCGCTGCCCGCCGTCCCAGTGGCAACGTCGAGACGGCCAGCGCGCCGAGCGGCATCGCGAGGATGAGGAGGAGGATCACGGCTGGCTCTCCTCCTTGAGGCTGGCGAGCGCGCCCACCTCCGTCGTGCCGATCCGCTCGGCCAGGGTTCGCGTCAGCAGGCCGACGACGAGGGCGAGCACCAACACGTCGAAGGCGATCGCGAGCTCGGCGATGAGCGGCAGGCTCGGTGCGAGCGCGATGCCGGCGAAGAAGGCTGCGTTCTCCATCGCGAGGAGCCCCAGCAGCAGCGGCACCGCCTCGCGACGCACCGCCGCCGTGAGGCCACCGACCAGTAGCCCGGCGACGCCGATGGGCAGATTGAGGCCGACCGGGCCGTCGCCCGCTGCCAGTAGCGGCGAGGCCAGGAAGAACGCCAGGATGGTGAGCGCCAGGGCGATCAGCAGGGAGGTCGGGATGTTGACGCGTTGATGGATCTCCCGGCGCCCGTAGACCTCTCCGCGCACGGTCCGCACCAGCACCCAGGGGACGAGCGCCGGCTTGAACGCGAGGTCGATGACGCCGAGGGCGAAGAGGTGCCAGGAGCCGAAGTAGGTCGCCAGGATGAAGGCCGACGCCGCCAGCAGCAGTCCGTTGGCCTGGAACCAACGTAGACAGCCCAGGGTCTGGCGTGTGGCGACCATACCGAAGGCGGTGAGCAGGAACAGGCCCCCGGCGAGAGCGTTGAGGCTCGCGAGTAGCGCGGCGGTTGTCGAACCGGGTGTCATGGCCAGCTCAGAACCCGAACAGACCGGCGATCATCGCGGTGACGGCGGTGATGAACGCGGCGCCGAGGAACTCGGTGATGCGGAAGAGTCGCAGCTTGGCGAGCGACGACTCGATGGCGGCGAGCGTTACCACGAAGGCGAGGACCTTGAGCAGCACGAGCGGGATGGCCGTGGCAACGGCGAGGATCGCGCGCTCGTGGGCGAGACCCCAGGGCGTCAGCAGGACGTTGAGGAAGATGGTGGCGAGCACGAAGAGCTTCATCTGCCCGCCCCACTTCACCAGCGCCAGGCCACGCCCCGAGTACTCGAGCGACTTCGACTCGTCGATCATGGCGAGCTCGAAGTGCCCAGTCGGGCTGTCGACCGGGATCCTCCCCCCTTCGGCGAGGATGAGCATCAGGAAGGCGAGCGAGAGCAGAACGTGCGACGGCGCGAAGAAGCTCGCCTCCGGCGTCGACCACCTCTTCTGCACGATGTACGGAATGGTGGAACCGGCCACGAACGAGACGGTGAAGAACACGATCATGAACACCGGCTCGGCGAGGAACCCCACCATACGGGTTCGGCTCGCGCCCACGGGCCCATAGGGATTGGTGGTGTCGATCGCCGCGAGAGCGGCGAAGAAGCCGGCCAGGGACAGCACGAACCCCCCGCCGAGCATGTCTCCCATGAAGGCGAAGAAGAGGGGATAGTCCGTCAGCACCGGGATGAGCAGAGAGACGAAGATCGGCGCCGCGAAGATGAGGTAGGGCGCGGCCCGGAAGATCCACGAAGCCTGATCGGAGACCACCTCGTCCTTGTGCAGGAGCTTCCAGAGGTCGCGATAGGGCTGGACCACGCTCGGGCCGCGACGTGCCTGGATGCGCTCCTTGAGGCGGGTCAGGACGCCAGCGAGCAAGGGGGAGAAGAGGAGCACCACCAGCGCCTGCGCCAGGTTGAAGAGGATCAGGCTCGTCACGACGTCTTCGCCCTGGGCTCGCCCATGCTGCAGGGCGCGTGGCGCCATGGCACCGCTGGCGTGGGGCCGGGAGAACGCAGATCGGCAGGTTGCTCGGGAGGCTGCCGCAGCGTCAGGTGGAAGCTAGGAAGCCTCGAACCGAGCCGAGTCGGAGAGCGCTTGCCTTGGTCCGCCGACGATCCACCACTCTCCACGGACACCCCCTACTTGCGGCGACGAGCCGGGAAGTAGGAGTCATCAGCGCCCGGAGGCAGCGGTCAGGGCGGACTCCATCGCCCGAAGTGCGTGTCGGGAGATGGTACCAAGGCCCTTCTTCGCGGGCAAGACGTCGCGTCGAGTCTTCGTGGCCACGTGGGCGAGCCGCGCCCTCCGTCGCCACGCCGCCAGGAGATGGCCGTGGTGGCCGCGGAGCGTCAACCGGGGTGGCCGAGCTGGCAGCGCACGCTCGCGGTAACGGTGCGGCCGCCGTCGAGGCGCTCACCGGTGCCCACCAGGGCCGGCCGTTCGACGTGCGCAGCAACGAAATCGAGGCCGAGCTCGAGCGCTGGAAGCGGCTGCCACAACACCGCCGCCGTCCAGGCGTGGCCGTCCTCGTCGCTGCGCTCGCCGGCTGGCAGGTGGTCTTCGTCACGGGTGGCGAAGCCGTCCCAGCGGCCACTCAGGCGGAGCGTGGAGCGCTGCCAGGAGAGCAGCAGGTAGCTGGCGTGGAAGCTGGCGTAGGCGCGCGCCACCGGCAGGCCCATCTTCGTTTCGCCACGGAGGTGCTCGCCGGCGAGGGTCCAGCCGACGCCAGGGTGGAGCTCGGCGCCGACGAGGTCGAAGCGGGTGTCCCAGGCATACTCCCCGTGGCCACTGCCGACGTCGTGCAGCGCGCGGTCGCCGCGGTTGTCGAGGTGGGTCAGCTGCACGAGGCCGACGTCGCTCCGCCGGTAGCGCAGGTAGGCGGCCCAGCCCGGGCGGCCGTCGAGATCCCCTTCGAACGGCGTCGTGCCGTGGCGGTCCTGCTCGGCGAAAGGGCCGCCCGCAGCGAGCGACGGCAGCCCCGGCAGCGGCAGCGTCTCGCCGCTCACCGTCAGGCGGTCGCCCATCGTCCAGCCCCGCCAGGCGAGCAGCGCGCCGGCGGAGTCGTTGCCGCCGAACAGGCAGGCGCCAGCGCGCACGCCTTGCGTGGAGTCGACCGTGGTGTCGTACTCGGCGAGCACGCCGATGGGCCGCACCTCCTCGCCGATCCAGCTGTTCAGCGCCGACAGGGTGAGGGTGTAAGGCGACGACCAGAGCGGGCGCACGTTCTCGCGCGAGGTGGGCAGGAAGAGCTGCCCGGCGCGCAGGCGGAAGCGGTCGGCACCGCCGCGTGGCGCCGCCTGCAGCTGCGCCCACGCCTCGACGAGACCGGCGGCGCGCCCGCCATCTCCCTCCTGGGCGCGGGCGCGGGCGTGGAGGTGGAGGGTGAAGCGGTCGCCGGAGCGCCAGTCGAGGCCCAGCCGTGCCTCACCCAGGCTCGCGCTGTGGTAGCCGCCGGCGGGGTCGCCGAAGGCGAGCCGGCCCGTACCCCCGTCGAGCCAGCTCGGCGCGGCGTCGACGGCCACCCCGCGCCCGACGAGGTCCAGCCACACGGCGAGGGCCGGCTGCGCCGCGGCCCGTCCCGCCGGCGCCAGCGCCAGGGCGAGCAGCAGAACCGCCGTGCGCCTCATTCGGCGACGGTCCGTCGCACGCCCGCGAGGTACGCCTTGGTGACGTACTCGCGCACCATGCGATCGGAGGAGAAGCGGGGCGCGATGGTGGCGAGCGAGCGCCCCATCATCTGCAGCCAGCGCGACGGCAGGCCGCGCTCGTCGAGCTCGAAGAAGGCGGGGACCACCTCCTCGGCGAGCACGGCGTAGAGGGCGTGGGCGTCCTCGAGGTCCTGCTGCCCGACGTCGGCCAGCACCTCCTGGCGGCCGATCGCCCAGCCGTTGCTGCCGTCGAATGCCTCCGGCCACCAGCCGTCGAGCACGCTGCAGTTGAGGGCGCCGTTGAGCGCCGCCTTCTGCCCGCTGGTGCCGCTTGCCTCGAGCGGTCGCCGCGGCGTGTTGAGCCACACGTCGACCCCCTGCACCAGCATGCGCGCTACCCGGATGTCGTAGTTCTCGATGAAGAAGACGCGGCCGCGAAACGGCGGCTGCTGGCTGAGCTGGAAGATGTGCTGGATGAGGTCCTGCCCCGGGCGATCGGCGGGGTGGGCCTTGCCGGCAAAGAGGATCTGCACCGGACGCGTCTCATCCGTCACCAGTCGCCGCAGCTCGTGAGGATCGGTGAAGACCAGGCTCGCCCGCTTGTAGGTGGCGAAGCGGCGGGCGAAGCCGATGGTGAGCGCCTCGGGGCGGAAGAACGACTCCACCTCGCGCAGCTCCTCGGGGGAGCGGCCGTGACGGGCGAGTTGCTCGCGCAGGCGGCTCCTGGTGAAGCGGCCGAGACGCTTCTTCTGGGCCAGGTGCGCCTGCCAGAGCTCCTCGCCCGGGATCTCGCCGAGTCGCTCCGGCGCCTCGCGGCGGTGGATCTGCCCCTGCCAGTAGTGGCCGAGGTGGCGCCGCAGCAGGTCCTGCATCTCGCGCCCCATCCAGGTGGCGAGGTGGACGCCGTTGGTGATGTGGTCGATCGGCACCTGCGCGGGGTCGGCGGCGCCGAAGAGCGGCTGCCAGAGCCGGCGGCTCACGGCCGCATGAATGGCGGAGACGCCGTTGCGATAGCGGCTGGTGCGCAGCGCCAGCGCGGTGAGGTTGAACGAGCCATCGGCGTGGCCCGGATCGGCCTGGCCGAGCGCGTGCAGGTCGTCCCAGGAGATCCCCAGGCGCTCGCCCCAGGGGCCGAGGTAGCGCCACGCGAGGTCGCCGTCGAACTGCTCGTTGCCGGCCGGCACTGGCGTGTGGGTGGTGAAGACGGTGGTGGCGCGGACCCGCTCGAGGGCGGCATCGAACGCCGGCTTGCCGTCGAGCCCGCCGGAGGCGGCCAGCCCGCCGCCGATGCGCTCGAGCTGCAGCAAAGCGCTGTGCCCCTCGTTGATGTGCCAGACCTCGGGCGCGATGGCACAGGCGCCGAGGGCGCGCACACCGCCGATGCCGAGGATGACCTCCTGGGCGAGCCGCATCGCCCGCCCCTGCACGTAGAGCATGGTGGTGATCGGGCGGTCGGCGGGGTCGTTCTCGACGATGTCGGAGTCGAGCAGCAGCAGCGGCACGCGCCCTACCTGCGCCGCCCACACCTTCACCCGCACCTCGCGCTCGCCGAGTGGCACGGTGATGATGACGTCGCGGCCGGTGGCGCCCGACGCCGGGCGCACCGGCAGGCGGGCGAAGTCGTACTCGGGGTAGGTGTGCTGCTGGTGACCGTCGGCGTCGACGGTCTGCTGGAAGTAGCCGGCGCGGTAGAGGAGGCCTACCGCCACCAGCGGCACGCCGAGGTCGCTGGCGCTCTTGAGGTGGTCGCCGGAGAGGATGCCAAGGCCTCCCGAGTAGATGGCCAGCGACTGGTGGACGCCGTACTCCATCGACAGGTAGGCGACGGGGCCCCCCTGGTACTCCGGGTAGTTGAGCCAGAACCAGGCCCGCGCGGCGCCGGTCATGTACGCCGTGTACTCCTGCATGAGGGCGGCGTAGGCCTCGAGGAAGGTCTCGTTGTCGAGCAGGTGCTCCCACTGCCGGCGCTCGACGTTGATCAGCACCTGCACCGGGTTGTGGTAGTGCGCCCAGGCACGGCTGTCGATGGCGGAGAACAGCTCGGTCGCCTTCGGGTTCCAGGTCCACCACAGGTTGTAGGCGACCTCGTAGAGGCCCTGCACCTCCGGGGGCAGCTCGATGTCGGCGACGTGCTGGCAGGCGATCTGCGGCAGCGCGACGTTGGGGGCGGTCGTGGTAGTCATGCCTCTCCCATATGTCCGTCCCACCAGGCAGGGTCGATCTCGATGCCGGCCAGGTCCTCGGCGGCCCAGGCGGGGAGGGGGTCACTCTTGCCGCACGTCAACAGCTCGTGCAGGCGGTCGCGGTGGCGGCGGAAGCGCTCGCTGGCATAGTCGGCGGCGGTGCCGGCATGGACGAGGAAGGGCCAGTCCGAGGCGGCCAGGAGCATGAGCTGGGCCAGCGCCGCCCGCCCGCGGTGGCGTGCGAGACCGGGCAGCGTAGCCGCGACGGCTTCCTCGGCCAGACGTAGGTCCTCCCACATCCAGGCGGTCTCCTCGTTCACCCACACCCGGTGGTCGCCCGCCTCCCCCCATGACCCTTCGTGCAGGGCCCCGCGCGCCGCCGGCGGATGCGTCGCCAGCTCGCGACCGGGGGTGGTGGGGAGGACGGCGCTCGCCACCTCGAGCGAGCGCGCGAGCACCTCCTCGAGCCAGGCCACGCCCTCGAACCACCAGTGCCCGAAGAGCTCGGCGTCGTAGGGGCAGACGGCGACGCCGCCGGCGAGGCCGGCGAGCAGTTGGTGGAAGTGCTCCGCCTGGTCGCGCAGCGCGGCCCGCGCCTCGGCGGGGTGGTAGGGGAGCTTGTCGCCGAGGTCCCCACCGGCGTCGGTAACGCTCCACAGTCGCAGCCCGCTCTCGGCGTGGCGCTTGTGGAAGTCGAGGTAACGTGGGTCGCCGGGATAGCCGCCCTGACGCGACCACACCTGGTGCGCGCTGTGCGGCTCCCGCGGCAGGGCGGTCACTGCGCTGCTACCGATCCGTTGCGGCTGCAGCCGCGCCACAAGCGGCAGCTGCGAGCCCTCGCCACCGTCGGTGCCGGCCCCCCAGAGCTCGGGGTAGGGTACCAGGGGCTCGCCGCCCAGCATTAGGTGGGCGTCGACCACCGTCCAGCGCACGCCGGCGGGGGCGAGGAAGTCCTCGTTGCCCGGTCGCGAGGGCTCGCTGGCGCCCGTCGCGGGGTGACGCCAGGGGCCGGCCGGGCGGTAGGCGCATTCCGGCATCCAGAAGCCGATGGGCGCCGTGCCGAACCACCGGCGGTGGTTGTGCAGTGCCGTCGCCACCTGCAGCGTCACGTGCTCGCGGCGATGGAGCAGTGGCAGGTAGCCGTGGGTAGCGGCACACGTCGAGAGCTCGACGACGCCGTCGGCGGCGAGCGCCCCCAGGGCGCCCACGAGGTCCCCGTCGAGCTGCTGCCAGCCTGCGAGCAGGTCGTCGTAGGTGGCCTCCCAGAACCGTGCCAGCGGATGCCGGGCGGCGAGGTCGCGCGCCGCGGCGCGGCGGTGCTCGAGGTAGCCGCTGGCGAGCGGCGCGGTGCGCGCGTCCACGAGCTGCGCCGCCAGCACCGGCGACACCGAGACGGTGAGCAGGTGGCGTCCGCCGCGGGCGGCGAGCCTTCGCAGGGCCAGCACCAGGGGCAGGTAGCAGTGGGCGATCGCCTCCGCCAGCCAGTCCTCGCCGTGCGGCCAGCGCCCGTGGCCGAGGACCCACGGGAGGTGGGCGTGGAGCACGAAGGCGAGGCGCCGCTGCCCGGGTCCGGGTGCGATCGCGGCGGCCTCTCGCGGCAGCGTCTCCGGCTGGCGGTGGGGCCACTCGCCGGCGTCGGTGGCGAGTAACGCCGGCGCCGCGGCTGCCCCGGCACGAGGCAGGGAGGTCCGGGCGGCGGCCGCCGGACGAGGGATGGCGCCGCGCGCCGCGCGCTCGCCAGCGATCTCCGTCGCGGCGAGGCGTCGAGGCTGGGGAGCCATGGGCTCTCGCGCGTGGGCAGTCGACGCCTCTCCCCTGGGCT
Source organism: Thermoanaerobaculia bacterium (assembly GCA_963837455.1). Taxonomy (GTDB): domain Bacteria; phylum Acidobacteriota; class Thermoanaerobaculia; order Multivoradales; family JAIOJS01; genus DASYQD01. The sequence continues at coordinate 210,994 of CAWINM010000009.1, forward strand.
GCGGCTGCTGCGCGCCCAGCGGGCTGCGATGCCAGAGTGCGAAGTCGCCGAACGGTGAGCGGGCCGCGCGAGCGGGGAAGCGCAGCGGCGGGGTAGCCGGATGCGGGTCGGTAGCAGCCGTCCGGATACCGTCACCAGGTGGGGCGCGCACTCCGCGTGTGGCGGTGGGGCCGTCGGCCGCCGGCGCTGCCGCCAGCCACTTGCGCACCGTGCGCATGCTGACACCGAGCTCCGCGGCGGCCCCCCGCAGGTCACCACCGAGGCGGGTGACCACTGCCAACAAGGTCTCCCCCGCTGCGGCGCGCACCGCCGGGTCGCGATGTTGGAGGCGGGCGAAGAAGGATCTGCCGGCTGCCATGGGAGGTGCGGAGGAGTGTCCCGGCGACGGCGCGGCCGGGCCGGTTCTCGAACGCCCTCCGCATGCCGCGATCGCGATCGGTCACCGGCGGAGGGGCGGCTATGTTACACGCGGCGGCGCGCTGGCGGGCTCGACGGCGGGGCGCGCCGGCTCCAGCCGGATCGGCTCGAGGCGCTGCGGGTCCTTGCGCAACGCGCGCGCCAGCCGCTCGCCGATCCGCTGCTGCTGACGCTCGGGGTCGGCGGTGCGCGGCACCCAGCCACCGGCCATCGAGCCGTGGCCGCCCCCGCGCCCGGCGGGCGACACCAGCCGCCGCATCAGCTTGCCGGCGTCCGCCTGCGGCTTGGTGGTGCGCAGCGAGAGGTAGATGCGATCGTCGTGCGCTCCGGTGCACAAAGACCAGGTCTTGCCGTCGAGCCGCAGCAGCAGGTCCGCGATCTCGGGCACGATGTCGGGAGAGGTCACCTCGGGCAGGTGCGAGAGCACCAGGTTCTCGACGCCGGCGAGACGCTCGAGCGCCTGTCGCAGCAGGGCGAAGTAGGAGAGCGGCAGGCGCGGGTGCTGGATGCGGGCCAGGTCCTCCTTGCGCACCTTCGGCAGTAGCTGGTCGTAGACGGCCTTGTCGGGCCCCGAGGCTTCGCGGCCGAAGTCGCGGGTCTCGGTGCGGATGGCGTAGACGAGCGCCGTGGCCTCGTGCGCGGTGACTCGCATGCCGCTCGCCAAGAGGTACTCGGCCACCATCGTGGCAGTGGCGCCGTACTGCGGGCGCACGTCGAGGAAAGGCACGCCGCGACTGGACTGCCGCCGCGGGTGGTGGTCGAGCACCACCTCGGGGACGCGCTCGATGGGGAGCTGGTTGTTGCCGGTGTCGGGCTGCGTGTCGACCAGCGCGAAGTGGCGGAAGCGCGTGAGCTGCAGCGTCTTGACCTGCGACACCTTGAGCTTCAGGGCGCGCACCATCTCGCGGTTCTCGGCGCGGCCGATGATGCCGCCGTAGGCAGCGGTGGCGCGCCGGCCGAGGCCCCGTAAGACCTTGGTCAACCCCATCGCCGCGGCCAGCGCGTCGGGATCGGGGTTGTCGTGGGTGAGCACCAGCCAGCGGCCGGCGTCGCCGCACGAGCGCACGTGGGCGGCGAGAGCGGCGTACCGTCCGGCCGGGGTGTCGCTAGTGGGCACGGAGGTGACCTCCGCAAGTGGCGAGGCGGGCAACGGACATCTGGGGCGATTGTAGACCGCCTCCTGCCGGCCGCCGTGGCGCTCGCCGCGGGGTGGTACGCTCGCCCGCCATGATCCGCGAGCTGTTCCACATCGGCCCGCTCTCCATCAGCCCGTTCGGCGTGATGCTGATGCTGGCCTTCCTCGCCGCGTACGCGCAGCTCGCCTGGGGGCTGAAGCGACTGGGCGCCGGCGATGCCGACGACGCCAGCACGCTGATGCTGTGGGCGGGGCTCGCGGGGATCGCCGGGGGCAAAGTCTACTACGCGATCCTCTACCACGACTGGCACCTGCTCTTCGACCGCTCCGGGCTGGTCTGGTACGGCGGCTTCGTGGCCGGCACCGCGGCGGTGATCTGGGTGATGCGGCGGCGCCGCCTGCCTCCCTGGGCCACCTTCGACGCCGCGACGCTCGGGCTGGCGCTCGGTTATGGCATCGGGCGCATCGGCTGCTTCCTCGTCGGTGACGACTATGGCCGTCCCACCGACCTGCCGTGGGCCATCGCCTTCCCCGTCGGCCTGCCGCCGACCACCGCCGGCGAGCTGCGCTCGCAGTTCGGCGTGCAGGTGCCGGCGACGGTGCCCGACGACGCCCTGCTGCGTGTCCACCCGACGCAGATCTACGAGACCCTGCTGGCGCTCACCATCTGGGGCGCGGGGATGTGGCTGCTCCGCCGCCGCCCGCGCGCGGGGGTGGTGGGGCTCACCGTCGTCGCGCTGCTCGCCGTCGAGCGCTTCGGCGTCGAGATCCTGCGCGCCAAGGACGATCGCTTCTTCGGTCCCTTGACGCTGGCGCAGGTCATCAGCCTGGCGGTGCTGCTGGTGATGACTGTGTTGCTGACCCTGCGGCGCCGCGGCGGCGAGTCGGCGGAGGTGCCGCGCCTCTCGCGGGCGCGGTGAGCAGCCGGCTGCGCCGTCCTCGGCACGTCGTCGCCCACGTCCTGCCGCGGTGCGCGACACCGTGTGCGCCCGGTGCGGCGACCAGAGGGGCGAGGTGAGGTGCGCGCCGCGCCTGCTGACGGTCGCCGGCTCCGACTCGAGCGGCGCCGCGGGCCTGCAGGCCGATCTCGAGACGTTCGCCGCCCACGGCGCGCGTGGCGTCAGCGTGGTGACCGCGGTGACCGCGCAGGGGCCCGCCGGAGTGATCGCCGTGCACCTCGTACCCCCTGCAGTGGTGGCGGCGCAGCTCGAGGCCGCCCTCGCCGCTGGCGCCGTCGACGCCGTCAAGGTGGGCATGCTGGCGAGCGCGGCCACGGTGGAGGTGGTGGCTGCGGCGCTGGCGGCGCTGCCGGGGCGCGTGCCGGTGGTGCTCGATCCGGTGCTGGCGGCGAGCAGCGGCGCTACGTTGCTGCCGGCGGAGGCGTTGGCGCCGCTGCGCGAGCGCATGCTGCCGCTCGCCACGCTCGTCACCCCCAACCTTCCGGAGGCAGAGCGCCTGAGCGGCCTGTCCATTGCCAGTGACGCGGAGCGCTTGGCGGCGGCGCGGCGGATCGGCGACGCCGGCTGCGCGGTGCTGCTCAAGGGCGGACACGCCGCAGGCGACCGCCTCGTCGACCTGCTCGTCGCCGGCGACGCGGTGACGCGCTTCTCGCATGCGCGGCAGGCGCGGGCCACCCGCGGCACCGGCTGCCGCCTGGCCTCGGCGATCGCCGCCCGGCTGGGTCGCGGCGAGCCGCTCGTCGCGGCGACCCGCGGGGCGATCGAGTGGCTGCAGGAGTGGATCGCCGCGCCCTCGGGGTGAGCGCCGCAGCGCCTGCTAGCATGCGCTCGATGGAGCCCGCGAGCACCCCTGTCGACCCCGGCCGCCATCTCGACCTGCTGGTCATCGGCGCCGGGCCCACCGGCCTCGCCATCGGCGCCGCCGCGATGAGGGCCGACCTCGAGGTCGCCCTGCTCGACCGCGGCGGCCTCTGCGACGGCATCCGCGGCTATCCCACCGATCTCGCCTTCTTCACCACCCGCGAGCGGCTGGAGATCGCGGGCGTGCCGTTCGCCATCCCCGACGCCAAGCCGACACGCCGGCAGGCGCTCGCCTACTACCGCGAGGTGGCGCGCCAGTGGCGCCTGCCGCTGGCGCTGCACCACGCGGTGAGCGCGGTGCGGCGCGCCGGCGACGGCTTCGAGGTCGTCAGTCAGCATGGCGGGAGGGAGGTCCGCTGGCGCGCGCAGGCGGTGGCGCTCGCCAGTGGTTACTTCGGCAAGCCGCTGCGCCTGGGAGTGCCGGGCGAGGACCTGCCCTGGGTGTCGGCGCGTTACCACGAGCCCTACGGCCACTTCGGCGACCGCGTGGTGGTGGTGGGCGGCGGCAACTCGGCCGCCGAGGCGGCCCTCGAGCTCTATCGCTGGCACGCGGCGGTCACCCTCGTCCATCGCGGCACGGCGTTTCGCCCCGGGGTCAAGTACTGGCTCAAGCCCGACCTCGAGAACCGCATCGCCGAGGGCTCCATCGCGGCGCTGCTCGAGAGCGAGGTCGAGGGGTTCGCGAACGGCGCCGTGCACGTGCGCACTCCCCAGGGCCGCCGCTCCCTTCCCTGTGACGCCGCCTACGTGCTCATCGGCTACCTGCCCGAGCTCGAGCTGGCGCGGCAGGTCGGTGTCACCATCGACCCCGAGACCCTGCGGCCCAGCGTCGATCCCGAGACCGGCGAGAGCGACGTGCCGGGCTTCTTCGTCGCCGGCACGTTGCAGGCGGGACGGTTCACCAACCGTATCTTCATCGAGAACTCCCGCGACCACGGGCCGCGCATCGTCGCCGCCCTGGCGCGGCGCCGTGGCGGTGAGGCGGTGGCGCGCGAGCTGCTGGCGGGCGTCGGTGCCGCCGACAGCGGCCCCACCCCGGACTAGGCGAGCGGTGGCGATGCGACGCGCTCCGTTGCCGCCGCTCTTCGCCGCCCTGGCACTTTGCGGCGCGACGCTGGCCGGGGCGCAGGACGCTCGCCCGGGAGTTTTCGGCGAGACGCTCGACGTTCGCGTCGTCAACGTCGAGGTGGTGGTGACCGACGGCAAGGGAGTGCGGGTGTCGGGCCTGGGCCGCGACGACTTCGCGCTCGAGGTCGACGGCCAGCCGGTGCCGGTCGACTACTTCGCCGAGGTGGTGGGCGGACGGGTCGGTGAGCAGCCGGGGGCGGGCGGCGCCGCGCCCCCCGCCGCGGAGCTCGGCCGGCCCCTGGGCGTGAGCTGGCTGGTCTTCGTCGACGACTTCTTCAGCGTCGAGCGCGATCGCAACGCCGTGCTGCGCTCGCTCGGGGAGCAGCTCGGCCACCTCGGCCCCAGCGACCGCATGGCGCTGGTGGCCTGGGACGGCCGGCGGCTCACCATGCTGTCGTCGTGGACCAGCTCGGCGCCGGAGCTCGAGCGCGCGCTCGCCGCCGCCGCGAAGCGACCCTGCTTCGGGCTCCACCGGATCAGCGAGCAGCGCACGCTGGCCGAGGACCGCCGGCTGCGGCTGCGCGTCGCCGGCCAGCCGCTGGTCGCCGCCGACCCCGCTCACCTCGACCCCGACGAGCGGCAGGTGGTCGACATGGTGGCCGCGCAGGTGGCGCGCTCGGTGAATGCTGCCGCCGCCACCCTCCGTGCCTTCGCCGCGCCACCCGGACGCAAGGCCATGCTGCTGCTCTCCGGCGGCTGGCCGTGGCGGCCGGTCGACTACCTGATCCCGGAGCCTGGGCGCCTGGTCGTCGAGGAGACGCCAGGTGCGGAGCCCCTGTTCCGGCCCCTCAGCGACGTCGCCAACCTGCTCGGCTACACCCTCTACCCGGTGGACGTGCCGGGGCTCTCGCAGCGGCTCGTCGACATCGGCGGCGACGAGCTGACGTCGCTGGCAGAGTCCCGGCGCGAGCAGGACCTGCACACCTCGCTCGACTGGCTGGCGACCAGCACCGGCGGCCGCTCCTACCTCAACGACCGCCGTCTGGCCGTCTTCGAGGAGGCGGTGACCGACACCCGCAGCTTCTACTGGCTGGGCTTCACCCCCAAGCGCAGCGGCGACGACCGCCCCCACCGGCTGCGCGTCACGGTGAAGAGGCCGGGGCTGTCGGCGCGGGCGCGAGAGGGCTACCTCGACGCCTCGCGCGGAGCCGAGGTGTCGATGGCGGTGGAGAGCGCGCTGCTGTTTGGCAACCCGGCGAGCGCCGCGCCCCTGTCGCTGGCGCTGGGGAAGCCGGAGAAGGGCCGCGGCCGCACCATGCGGGTGCCGTTGGTGGTGGCGGTGCCGCTCTCCGAGCTGACGCCGCTGCCCGGCGCCGACGGACCGACGGTGATCGTCGAGCTCCGCATCGCCGCCCAGGACGCGGAGGGCGCCACCGCGGAGATCCCGGTGGTGCCGTTGCAGGTCCGCGTACCGGCGACGCTCGAGCCCGGTACGAGCGGCAGGTACGCGACCGTGCTGGAGCTACGCCGTGCCCCCCACGACCTGGTGGTGGCGCTGTACGAGCCCGTCTCGGGCAAGGTATTCTCGGCGACCGCCCGCATCTCCCCTTAGCGCTCGCCGCCCGACCAGGAGCCACCACCCAGGATGAGACTCACCACGCTGCGCCTGTTCTTCCTGCTCGCCCTGGCGCTCGCCGTCGTGCCGGCAGGGCTCGCCAAGCCGACCCCACAGCCGCCACCTCCCGAGACCACCGCCGGCGGCGCCACCGCCGAGCACGAGGGAGCCTTCTTCGAGAGCCTCAACGTCGACGTCATCAACGTCGAGGTCTTCGTCACCGACAAGAACGGCAACCCGGTGAAGGGGCTCCGCCAGGAGGACTTCCAGGTCTTCGAGGACGGCCACCCGGTGGCGATCACCAACTTCTACTCGGTGGACGAGGCGGGGCCGCGACCCGCGCTGCCGCGCACGCTGCCACCGGTGCCCTCGGGGCCGATCCCCGAGGCGGTAAAGCTGCCGGAGCTCCCCGAGGAGCAACGGCTCTACCTCGTCGTCTACATCGACAACTTCAACATCAAGCCCTTCAACCGCAACCGCGTCTTCCGGCGCCTCCGCGAGTTCCTCGACAACAACGTCGGGGAGGACGACCGGGTGATGCTGGTCACCTACAACCGCTCGTTCAAGCAGCGCGTGCCTTTCACCTCCGATCCGGCGCTGGTCAACAGCGCGCTGTTCGAAATCGAGAAGGAGACCGGCTTCGGCGTCCACCGCGATTCCGATCGTAACGACGCGCTGCAACAGGTGGAGGACGCCGACAACGCCCAGCAAGTGGTCCCCGCCGTGCGCGCCTACGCCGGCTCGCTCTACAACGACACCCAGGTGAGCATCGACGCCATCAAGGGGCTGGTCGACTCGCTGGGCGGCCTGCCCGGTCGCAAGGCCATCGTCTACGTCAGCGAGGGGCTGCCGATGGTGGCCGCCGAGGACCTCTTCCAGGCGCTCAACGAGAAATTCCACGACTCCTCGCTGCTGCTGGAGGCGCGTGACTACGACTGCAGCCGCCGTTTCGAGGAGCTGGCCGCGCAGGCCAACGCCAACCGGGTGACCTTCTACACCATCGACGCCGGTGGCCTGCGGACGCTGTCCGCCGCCTCGGCGGAACGCCAGACCGCCGGCCAGCCAGGGATGTCGGCCTTCATCGACAGCCAGAACATCTACAACCTGCAGTCGCCGCTGCTCAAGCTCGCCGAGGACACCGGGGGCAAGGCGATCATCAACACCAACGACGTCGGCCCGCAGCTGTCGGTGGTGGCCCACGACCTGCGCACCTACTACTCGCTCGGCTATCAGCCAGCCCACGTCGGTGACGGGCGCTACCACCGCATCGAGGTGAAGGTGAAGGGTGGAAAGGACCGCTCGCTGCGGGTGCGCAATCGCACCGGCTACCGCGACAAGCCGATCGAGCAGCGCATGAACGACGCCACCCTTGCCAACCTGCTGTTCGGCGAGCTCGGCAATCCGCTCGGGATCACCCTCGAGTTCGGCAGCCCCAACATGCGCGAGGATGGCAACGCGCTGGTGCCCATCCACCTGCGGATCCCGCTCGACAAGATCACCCTGGTGCCGCAGGCAGCGAACCAGGAGGCCCACCTGCGTGCCTTCATCGGCGTGCTCGACGAGGAAGGGGGCATGGCGCCGGTGCAGGTGGCGCCGATCACCATCCAGATTCCGACCGCCGATCTCGAGGCCGCGCGCAGCAAGGGGTGGGGCTACGACGTGACGCTGCTCATGCGGCAGGGACGGCAGAAGGTGGCGGTGGGTGTCCGCGACGACCTCGGCGGTGTGAGCTCGTTCGTCAGCGGAGGCATCGTCGTCCGTTGAGAGACCGCGCGACCGCCGACCGCGAGCCCCTGGGCGGCCGGGGCAGGGCTTGCCGGAGCCATCTCGGCGGTTGGTCCGCGCGAGGTCCGCGATGAAGGACGTCATCCAGCGGCGCGGCAGGGAATGGAAGGAGCGGTTGCTGGGGCTGCGCGAGGCGGTGGCGGCTCTCTACGCGGCGGAGGGGGAGGCGCTCTCGCGCGACCTCTCCTCGTGGGGCAAGGGGTTCGCCTTCGCCATCGTGCTGCTGCTGGCGGCGCTGGCGATCGGCTTCTGGTTGGTGGCGGTGATGGTGGGCTTCCTCGTCGCCCTCCTGGCCCTGTGGTTGCCGGTGTGGGCGGCGGCGCTGATCACCGCCGGAGTGCTGGCGCTGGCCATCGCGCTGCTCGCCGGCATCGGCTGGAAGCGGCTGCAGGCCCTCGGCGGCCCGATCGCGCGCGTGCAACGGCGGTGGCGCGACCATCTCGCCTGGTGGCGGGAACGCGTGTTCGACAGCGAGGAGGAGGCCGAGGATGAGCAGCAGGGTCCCTGAGCCCCTCCGCGAGGCGGAGGAGCGGGTGGCCGCCAGCCGCCGCCGCGTGGAGCGGCGGGTGTCGCAGATGCGCCAGGCCCTCCACGACGACTTTGCCCTGGTGCCGCGGACGACCGCCTGGGTGCTCCCCGCCCTCGGCCTCGCGATCGGCTTCGGCCTGGCGCTGCGCGCCTTCGGCCGGCGCCGCGCCCGGCGCGACTGACGGAACGTGGCTTGCAAGCGAGTGCCCGCATGCCGGGGCGTGGCTACACTACGTACCTGGGGGGCAAGCCGGCCGCGAACGGTCGTGGGGACCGAGGAAGCTGGCTTCCCGTGGCAGGGGGGGCGAGCGGGCCATGACCAGGTGGGAGTACAAGATCATCAACATCCGCAGCGAGAACTACCGCCTCGATCCCAACGCCGCGCGCGAGCTCAACGTCCTCGGCGAGGAGGGGTGGGAGCTGGTCTCGATCACCTCCGTGAATTTCAAGACCGGTGCCACCGACAACATCGCCATGGTCTTCAAGCGACCGGTGGCTGGCTGAGGCGGTCGGCCGGCTGCCTGGCGGTGCCGGTCCGTGGCGTCGCGTCCGGGCGTCGAAGCGCGTGGGCTCGGCGGCGGCCGCAGAGGACCCGCTGGGCTGCCGCTCGCTGCGGATCGTTGGGGGTCGCGGGTCGATGAGCACCGCCCTGGTCTCGGGCGATCGGGTCGCCGGGGGCGCCTGCTGCCTTCTGGTCTTCAGCAAGCCGGCCATCCCCGGGCGGGTGAAGACGCGCCTGCTGCCGGCGCTCTCCGCCCGGCGCGCCGCCGAGCTCCACGGGGCCTTCCTCGCCGATCTCTGCGCCCGTCTCGCCGCGGTGCCGGGTCTCGTCACCCGCCTGGCATGGGCGGTCAACGACGGCGAGCCCCTTCCGCCGTCGAGCCTGCCGGCCGTGCGGCAGCGCGGTGCCGATCTCGGCGAGCGGCTGTTCGCGGCGCTCGCCGAGGCGGCGGCCGAGCACGAGCTGGTCGCGGCGGTGGGCAGCGATCACCCCGAGCTCGCCGTGTCGTGCGTCGAGGAGGCATTCGCGGCACTCGCCGCCGGCGCCGACGTGGCTCTCGGACCTGCCATCGACGGCGGCTACTACCTGGTCGCGCTGCGGCGGCGGGCACTCTCCCCGCGGCTCTTTGCCGGGGTGCCCTGGAGCACCGACCGTGTGCTGGCCGTGACCCTGGCGCGCTGCGGCGAGCTCGGGCTGGACGTTTCCCTGCTGCCCCCAGCTGCCGATGTCGACACGCCGGAGGATCTCGCCCGTCTCGCCCGTGCGCTGCGCGACCCGGCCACGCCGCCCTGCCCGCGGACGGCGGCATTGCTCGCGGAATGGGGGATGCTGGCCCCACCATGAAAGTGCTCACGGCGGCCGCGATGCGGCGCGCGGACGAGCGGGCCATCGAGCAGCTGGGGATCCCCAGCCTGGTGCTGATGGAGAATGCCGCCATCGGCGTGGTCGACGCGCTCGCCGAGCGCTATCCGCTGGCGGAGCGGGTGGCGGTGTTCTGCGGGCCTGGAAACAACGGCGGCGACGGGCTGGCGGTGGCGCGACACCTCGCCGTGCGCGGCTACCGGCCGGCGGTGTTCCTGGTACACGCCGGCAAGCGCCTCTCTGCGGATGCCGCCCACCAGCTCGCCGTCTGTCGTGCCCTGGGGATCGACGTCGCCGAGGTGGGCGACGAGGCAGCGCTCGGCGCCGCGCTGACCGCCGCTGTCGGCGCCGAGGTGGCGGTGGACGCGCTCTTCGGCACCGGTCTCGTACGCGAGCTGGAGGGACTCTTCGCCGCTGCCGCCGAGGGCCTCGACTCGCTGGCGGCGCCGGTGCTCGCCGTGGACCTTCCCAGCGGCCTCGACGCCAGCACCCACCGCCCGCCCGGGCCGCACGTGCGCGCCGACCTCACCGTCACCTTCGGGGCCCTCAAGGTGGCGCACGTGCTGCCGCCGGCGGCACTCTCGTGCGGCGAGGTGGCGCTGGCGGACCTCGGGGTGCCGGCAGCCTTCGTCGAGGAGGAGGCCGGTGGGCTGCAGCTGCTGGTTGCCGACGAGATCGCCGGCCTGCTGCCACCCCGCACCCCATCGGCGCACAAGGGCAGCTTCGGCCACCTGTTACTGATCGCCGGCTCGCCGGGCAAGTCGGGCGCGGCGGTGTTGGCGGCGCGCGCCGCGGTGCGCGCCGGCTCCGGGCTGGTGACCGTCGGCGTGCCGGGGCCGCTGCAGCCGGTGGTCGCCGCTGGCTCGCTGGAGTCGATGACGCTGGCGTTGCCCGCCGACGAGGCCGGGCGGCTGCGCCCGGCCGCAGTCGAGCAGGCGCTGGCGATGGCCAGCCGCGCCACCGCAGTGGCGCTGGGCCCCGGCCTGGGGACCGACGGCGAGACGCCCGAGGCGGTGCGCCGGCTGGTCCGCGACGCCGCGCTACCGCTGGTGCTCGACGCCGACGGGCTCAACGCCTTCGCGGGCCGCGCGGAGGAGCTGCGGCTGCGTCCCGCCCCCACGGTGCTGACGCCGCACCCCGGAGAGCTGGGCCGGCTGCTCGGCCGCAGCGCCGCCGAGGTCAACGAAGACCGGATGGCGGCGGTGACGGAGGCGGCCCGAGTGACCGGCGCGGTGGTGGCGCTCAAGGGGCACCTGACCCTGGTGGCGGCGCCCGAGGGGGCGGTCGCCATCAACCCCACCGGCAACGCCGGCATGGCGAGCGGGGGCAGCGGCGACGTGCTCACCGGCACCATCGGCGCCCTGCTCGCCCAGGGGCTTTCGGCGTGGGACGCCGCCTGTCTCGGGGTCTACGTGCACGGTCTCGCCGGCGACCTGGTCGCCGGCGAGCGCGGTCCGGAGGCCATCCCGGCCGGCGAGCTGGCGGCGGCGCTGCCGGCCGCCTTCGCCGCCTTGCGCCACGGTGGCGCCGGGGCGCCGGCGGCATGAGGAGCTGGCAGACGCGCTCGCCGGCGGAGACGCGCCAGGTCGGTGCCGCGCTGCTCCCCGAGCTCCTCCCCGACGGCACCCTGCTGCTGCTCGGCGACCTCGCCGCCGGCAAGACGGTGCTGGCGCAGGGGGTGGCGGCTGCGCTCGGCATCGACCCCGCCGAGGTGCAATCGCCCAGCTACACGCTGGTGCGCGAGCACCACGGGCCCCAGGGCAGCCTCCTCCACCTCGACCTCTACCGGCTGGCGCCGGCCGAGACCGCAGCGCTCGGTCTCGAGGAGCTGCTCGCCGCGCCGGCGGTGAAGGTGGTGGAGTGGGCGGAGCGCCTGCCGCTCCCGGTGCCCGGTGCGGTGGTGCTGCGGCTGCTCCCCGGCGTGGGCGAGGAGCGCGACATCCGCGAGGTGGTAGGCTGGCCGGGAGGGGATGGCGTTTGAACGTTCGTCGTGTCGGCGTCCTCGGCTGTGGGCTGATGGGCGCGGGAATCGCCGAGGTCTGCGCCCGCGCCGGCTACGACACCGTCGTGCGCGAGGTCTCGGAGGAGCTCCTCGAACGCGGCCTCGCACGCATCCGCGCCTCGCTCGAGCGCGGGGTGGAGAAGGGCAAGCTCGACGCCGCCGCCCGCGACGCCGCGCTCGCCCGCCTGCGCGGCGTGGTGGCGCTCGAGGCGCTCGGCGACCGCGACCTGGTGATCGAGGCCATCGTCGAGCAGGTCGAGGAGAAGCGGCGCACCTTCGCCGCCCTCGACGCGCTGCTGGCGCCGGAGGGCATGCTCGCCAGCAACACCTCCTCGCTCACCATCACCCAGCTCGCCACCGCCACCCGGCGGGCCGACCGCGTGGTGGGGATGCACTTCTTCAACCCGGTGCCGGCGATGAAGCTCGTCGAGGTGGTGCGCACCCTGCTCACCGGTGACCAGCCGTTCGCCGACGCGCTCGACTTCTGCCGCAGCCTGGGCAAGGAGCCGGTGGTGTGCCGCGACACCTCGGGCTTCATCGTCAACCGCCTGCTCGTGCCCTACCTGCTCGACGCCGTGCGCGCCTTCGAGGAAGGGGTGGGGAGCCTGGAGGACATCGACAAGGCGATGCAGCTGGGCACCGGCTACCCGATGGGGCCGTTCACGCTGCTCGACTTCGTCGGCCTCGACACCACCTACGCCATCGCCAACATCATGTTCGACGAGTTTCGCGAGAAGCGCTTCGCGCCGCCGCCGCTGCTCAAGCAGATGGTGCAGGCCGGCCGTTTGGGCAGGAAGAGCGGCCGCGGCTTCTACGACTACGGGGCGCGATGACCCAGCTCACCCTCAGTGAGGAGGGCCTCGACACCCTCTTCGGCACGCAGGACGAGAACCTCCGCCAGATCGAGCGCGCCTTCGGCGTCGAGGTGCAGGCGCGCGGCAGCGCCATCACTCTCGCCGGCGAGCCCGACGCGGTGGCTGCCGCGGCAGCGCTGCTGCAGCAGCTCTCGCAGCTGCTCGCCGCCGGCTACCGCTTCCGCGCCCACGAGGTGCAGACCGCCATTCGCGTCGCCCGCGAGGATCCCTCCGCGTCGCTCGTCGAGTTCTTCACCGGCGGCGGCCTGCTCGCCGCGGTGCGTCGCGTGGTCAGCCCGCGCAGCCTCAACCAGCAGCGCTACCTGCAGGCGATGCTCGACCACGACATCGTCATCTCGGTGGGTCCCGCCGGCACCGGCAAGACCTTCCTGGCGGTGGCGATGGCGGCGGCGGCGATGGCGGAGAAGCAGGTCCGCCGTATCGTCCTCTGTCGGCCGGCGGTGGAGGCGGGGGAGAAGCTGGGCTTCCTTCCCGGCGACCTCGCCGAGAAGGTCAACCCCTACCTGCGCCCGCTCCACGACGCCCTGCACGACCTCATCGGCTTCGAGAAGGTGGAGAGGATGCTCGAGCGGGCCGCCATCGAGGTGGCGCCCCTCGCCTTCATGCGCGGCCGCACCCTCAACGAGAGCTTCATCATCCTCGACGAGGCGCAGAACACCACCAGCGAGCAGATGAAGATGTTCCTCACCCGCATGGGCTACGGCTCGAAGGTGGTGATCAACGGCGACCTCACGCAGATCGACCTGCCGCCGGGGCGGACGCCCGGGCTGCGCGAGGCCGAGCAGGTGCTCGCCGGGGTGGAAGGGATCCGCTTCATCTACTTCAACGAGCGCGACGTGGTGCGCCATCCGCTGGTGCAGCGCATCGTCGCCGCCTACGACCGCCAGGACCGGCGGCGCGAGGAGGAGCGAGCGGCGGGGCGCGGCGGCGTCGAGGGCGCTGCCGGCGACGGCGTTTCCGCGGTGGTGCCCGCGGCGGCCGGCAAGCTCGCCGGAGGCGCGCCGTGAAGCCCGCCGGAAGGCCCGCCGCGGGGGGCAGGGAGCGCGGCGCGCATGCCGCGGCGAAGCGCCCACGCCAGGCCTCGCCCGGCGGCACCGCCAGCCTGCCGCGGCCACCGGTGCGGCGCTGGGATCTGCTGATCAGCCGCGGGCGCGCCACCTGGCAGCGCTGGCTCGCTCGCGACCACATCTGGATCTTCCTCTTCGTGCTGGTGGGGACCTGGGCGCTGGCCCCCGGTCGACCCTGGGCGCGGGCGCAGCCGGCCGAGGTGGGGAGCGTCGCCTCGCGCGACTTCGTCGCTCCCCACGACGCCCTGGTGCTCGACAAGGAGGCGACGGGCGCCAAGCAGCGCCGGGCGCGGGACGAGGTGCTACCGGTCTACGACTTCGACCCCGCCGCCGCCACCCGCACGGTGCAGGAGCTCGAGCGCCTGTTCACGCTCGGGCGGGCCGCCGGCGACCAGGAAGCCGAGAACCTGGCGGCGCAGCTGGAGGCGCAGCAGGTCGGCGTGCGCGCCACGCCCGAGCAGCTCCACGTGCTGCGGCGACACGCCTTCGCGCCGGCGTTGCTCGATCGCCTGCGAGACACCGTCGAGCAGGTGTTGGGGCGTGGCGTGGTGGCGGGCAAGAACGTGCTGCTCGACAGCCGCGGGCGCGGCATCCGGCTGCGCGACCTGTCGACCGGGCTCGAGAAGGCACAGCTCGACATCTACGACTACCTCGACTACCCCGACGAGGTGCACGACGTGCTGGCGGTGACGGTGCGTGGCTGGAGCGACTACCCCGCGGCGCACCGCGCCGTGCTGCTCGACTTCCTGCTCGGCAACCTCGCCCCCAACCTGCACCTCAACCAGAGCGAGACGGTGCGCCGCCAGGACGCCGCCGCCGCCGCCGTCGAGCAGGTCTACAACCGCATCCGCAAGGGACAGGTGCTGGTGCGCAAGGGAGACCAGATCGACGCCCAGGCGGCGGCGCTGATCGCCGAGCTCGCGGGAGGCGGCCGCCGCGGCTCCCGCCTGCTGCCGATGCTCGGCACCCTGCTGCTGCTCGCCTCAGTGGCTCTGCTGCTCTGGCTGGGGCTGCGCAAGCAGCACGTCATCTCCATCTCGCGGCGCACCGTCCTCGGCGAGTCGCTGCTGCTGCTGCTCGCCGCCGTGCTCGGCAGCAAGCTCTGCTACCTGCTCGCCAGCGGCCTCGGCAACGCCATCGGCACGGCGCCCTTCGATCGCGCCCACGTCTACGACTTCGCCATCCCCTTTGCCGCGCTGGCCCTGCTGGCGGTGGCGCTCTACGGCCGCTCGCTGGCGCTGCTGCTGGCGCTCGTCTCGTCGCTGCTCGCGGGCGTCATCCTCGAGGACGCCGGCTGGGCGCTGGTGCTCTACGCCATGGCGGGCTGCCTCGCCGCCATCCTCACCGTCGACCACTACCACTTCCGCCAGCGCTCGGTGCTGTTGCGGGCGGGCGGCATCGTCGGTGGCGTCAACGTCGCCTGCGTGCTGATGCTCGCCGCCATCGCCGGCGGCGAGCCGCATGGCGGCGAGCTCGTCCTCGAGGTGGTGTCGGCGTTCGCCGGCGGAGTGTTGTCGGCGGCGGTGGCGAGCTTCTTCGTCCCGGTGCTCGAGTCGCTGTTCTCGCTCACCACCGGCATCAAGCTCGTCGAGCTCGCCAACACCAACCTGCCGCTGCTGCGACGGCTTGCCTTCGAGGCGCCGGGCACCTTCCAGCACTCGCTGATGGTGGCCAACCTGGCGAAGGCGGGGTGCGAGGAGATCGGCGCCGACTCGGTGCTCGGCTACACCGGCGCCCTCTACCACGACGTGGGCAAGGTCTTCCGCCCCGAGTACTTCATCGAGAACCAGAGGCCGGGTCAGAATCGGCACGACAAGCTGCTGCCGTCGATGAGCGCCCTGATCCTCATCAACCACGTCAAGGACGGGCTCGAGCTGGCACGCCACTACCACCTGCCGGCGCCGCTGATCGATGCCATCGCCCAGCACCACGGGACGCGGCTGATCTCCTATTTCTTCAAGCGCGCCAAGGAGCGTCACGACCCCCAGAGCGGCGAGCTGGCGGAGGAGAAGTTCCGCTACCCGGGGCCGCGCCCGCACACCAAGGTGATGGGCGTGTTGATGCTCGCCGACGCGGTGGAGGCGGCCTGCCGTACGCTCGACGACCCCAGCCCGGCACGGCTGCGGGAGGTGATCAAGGTGATCTCCGAGGACTGCCTGCGCGACGGCCAGCTCGACGAGACCGACCTCACGCTGGGCGATCTCAACCTCGTCGCCGAGGCCTTCCAGCGCGTCCTCGCCCACATCCATCACCGGCGCCTCGACTACCCGGGCTTCGACTTCAACCGCCGGCAGCCAGCGCCTGCGGACAGCGGCGCGGTGGAGGGCGCGCCGGAGGGCAACGTTCCGTCCATCGCCACCACCGGCGCCTAGCCCGATGGACGACGCTCCCCACCCCCTCGAGCTGCTGCTCGACAACCCCTGTGGCTACGGCGAGGTGCGGCGGCGAGAGCTGCGCCCCTGGCTCGCCGCCCTGCTCGGCGAGCTGGCGCCGGCAGCAGCGAGCTTCGCCGTGCGCTTCGCCAGCGACCGCGAGATGCGGCGGTTGAACCGCGACTTCCGGGGCCAGGACCGTCCCACCGACGTGCTCTCCTTCCCGGGTGGCGCGACGCCTGCGGGGGCTCATCTCGGCGACGTGGTGATCGCGGTGCCGACGGCGCGGCGGCAGGCTGCGGCACAGGGGCACGCGGTCGATCGCGAGCTGCGGACGTTGCTCCTGCACGGGATCCTGCACTGCCTCGGTCACGACCACGAGACGGATGGCGGCGCCATGGACCGGCTCGAGCGGCGACTGCGGCGACGCTGGGTGGAGGGTGGTGGCGGTGGCTGACGCCGGCTGGCTCGGCAGCGCCGCCCTCGTCGTCCTGCTGCTCGGGTGGCTGCTCGCCGTGCTCGCCGGCCTGCTCGAGCGCAGCGGCCCCATCCGCTTGCGCCACTGGGCCCAGGAGGCGGGCTCGCTGCTGCGCAAGCTCTACGCGCGGACGCCGCGCTTCGAAGCCTTCCGCTTCCTGCTCTCGCTGGGTGCGAGGCTGATGTTGGTGGTCTTCTACGCCCTGGTGGCGGCGGCGCTCGACCAGGCCGAGATCGAGGCCGCCTTCGGCTGGGCGTTCCTGCCGCTCTTGCTGGCGGTGGCCGCCGCCGAGCTCGTCAATCGTCACCTGGTGGGGCGCAACCCGGAGGCCGCCCTGCGGGCCCTCACCCCGTTCTTCCGGCTGGTGGCGGCCCTCTGCGGCCCGCTGTTGCCGCTGGTGGCCCCGGCGCTACCGACCCCGCTCACCGAGCAGGCGGAGCTCGAGGAGGCCTCGCGCGCCGAGATCGACGCCTTCATCGACGTCGGCCGCAAGGAGGGCATCCTCGAGGCCTCCGAAGAGGAGCTGGTGCGCGGCGTCGTCGACTTCGGCGACACCCAGGTGTACAGCGTGATGACGCCGCGCATCGACGTCGTCGCCGCGCCGCTGCAGGCGTCGCCGCGGGAGGTTGCCGAGCTGGTGCTCGCCTCCGGTCACTCACGCATCCCCATCTACCGCGACTCGATCGACGAGGTGGTGGGCATCCTCCACGTGCGCGAGCTATTGCGGGTGATCCTGCGCGACGGCGAGGTGCGCCTCGCGGACCTCATGCAGCCCCCTCACTTCGTGCCCGAGACCAAGACCCTGGCGCAGCTGCTGCGCGAGCTGCAGGAGCGCCACCAGGAGGTCGCGGTGGTGGTGGACGAGTACGGCGGCACGCAGGGGCTGGTGACCGTCGAGGACCTGCTCGAGGAGGTCTTCGGCGAGATGGGTGACACCGACGACGGCGCCAGCCCGCAGCAGGTGAAGCTGCCCGATGGCAGCTGGCGGGTGGATGGTCGCACCCACCTCGAGGAGCTCGAGGACCTGTTCCCGGTGCGCATCCCCGACGATGCCGAGTGGGAGACCGTCGGCGGCCTCATCTTCGGCCTCCTCGGCCACGTGCCGAAGGTGGGGGAGAGCGTCAGCGCCCATGGCGTGCGGTTCACCGTCGAGGGCGCCGACCACCGCCGGGCCCGGCGGGTGCGGGTGGAGCAGGTCGACCCGATGCCGGAGGAGGGAGCCGAGGGTGGCTGAGCCGGGGCCGCCGGGGGACAGCGCGGCGGCGGAGGAGACACCGGCCCCCCGCTTCGGCACCGTGGCGCTGGTCGGGCGTCCCAACGCCGGCAAGTCGACGCTGCTCAACAGGCTGCTCGCCGAGAAGCTGGCGATCGTCTCCACCAAGCCGCAGACGACGCGCCATCGCATCGTCGGCATCCTCACCGAGTCGCGCGGGCAGGTGGTGTTCTTCGACACCCCCGGTATCCACCGGCCGCTGCACCACATGAACCGGTTGATGCTGCAGGAGGCGGAGGCGGCGCTGCAGGCGGCCGACGTCGTCTGCCTGCTGGTCGACGCCGCCGAGCCGTTCGGCAAGGGGGATGCGTACATGCTCGAGCTGCTGCGCCACTCGCGCGTGCCCCGCCTGCTGCTGCTCAACAAGATCGACCTGGTGAAGAAGTCGCGGCTGCTGCCGCTCATCGCCCAGTACGCCGAGGGCGGGATCTTCGACGAGATCGTGCCCATCTCGGCGGCCACCGGCGACGGCGCCGACCGCGTCCTCGACCTCCTCTTCGCGCGGCTGCCGGCGGGCGCGCCGCTCTACGACCCCGAGCTCCTCACCGTGCACCCCGAGCGCTTCCTGGTCGCCGAGCGCATCCGCGAAAAGGTGCTCGAGCAGACGGCGCAGGAGGTGCCGTTCGCCACCGCCGTGCTCGTCGAGCGCTGGGAGGAGGACCCGGCGCGCGAGCTGGTGCGCATCTACGCCTCGGTGCTCGTCGAGCGCGAGGGGCAGAAGAAGATCCTCGTCGGTGCCGGCGGCAAGCGCATCAAGGAAATCGGCATGGCGGCGCGCGCCGACCTCGAGCCCTTCCTCGAGAAGCAGGTCTTCCTGCAGCTGCACGTGCGGGTGGAGGAGCGCTGGCGCGAGAACCCCAGGATCCTCGCCGAGCTCGAGCGCGAGACCGGGCTCGGCTCGTAGCGTGCTGCGCCGGCCGGCGACGCCTTGACTATCTACAATTCCTCGCTATTGTAGATAGACTAGGTGTGGCGATGGGAAAGCCGAGCGATCTCGTCCAGGGAACCCTCGACCTGCTCATCCTCAAGGTGCTCTCGCTCGAGCCCAAGCACGGCTGGGCGATCGCCAAGCGGATCCAGCAGGTGTCGCAGGAGGTGCTGCAGGTGCAGCAGGGCTCCCTCTACCCGGCGCTGCACCGGCTCGAGCAGCAGGGGTGGATCGGCGCCTCGTGGCGCCCCACCGAGACCGGCCGCCAGGCCAAGTTCTACGCCCTCACCGCCGCCGGCCGCCGGCAGCTTGCCCGCGAGCTCGAGCAGTGGGAGCGCTTGTCGCACGCCATCGATCTGGTGACGGAGATGGCGTGAGGGGGCAACGATGCGGCTTCTCGATCGCGTTCGCCTGCGCCTGCGCTCGCTCCTGGCCCGCCAACGGGTGGAGAGCGAGCTGCGTGCCGAGCTCGACTTCCACGTCGAGCAGCAGACCGCCGAGCTGATCGCCCGCGGGCTGGAGCCGCGCGCTGCCCGCCAGGCCGCCCTGCGCGCGCTCGGCGATCTCAGCCGCTACGAGGAGGAGTGCCGCGACATGCGCCGCACCCGTGGCATCGAGACCTTCCTGCAGGATCTCCGCTACGGCCTGCGCGCGCTGCGCGCCAGCCCTGTGTTCACGGCCATGGCGGTGCTGTCGCTGGGCCTCGGCATCGGCGCCAACACCGGCATCTTCACCCTCACCGACGCCCTGCTGCTGCGCGACCTGCCGGTGCGCTCGCCGCAGCAGCTGATGGTCATCGGCAACCCCGCTCGCACCAACTCGCTGTCGACGGGAGGGGTGCGCGGCGACCTGCTCTCGGTGCCGATGTACCGGGCGCTGCGCGATGGCAGCCGCGCCTTCAGCGGCCTGCTGGCGTCGGGAAGGACGGGGCGTATCCTCGTTGGCGACGAGCGGGCGGAGCAGCCTCGGTATGTCCTCGGCCGGCTGGTGAGCGGCAACTACTTCGACGTGCTGGGGGTCGCCGCCCGCATCGGCCGTACCTTCACCGCCAGCGACGACCGTACCGGCGGCGCCCCGGTGGTGGTGATCTCGTACGACTACTGGGCGCGCCGCTACGGCCGCGACCCCAAGGCGGTTGGCAGCCAGCTGCGCCTCAACTCCAGCCCGTTCACGGTGGTGGGGGTGACGCGGCCGGGCTTCTTCGGCGACGTGGTGGGCGTCGCCACCGACGTCTGGGTGCCCCTTGCCTTGCAGCCGCAGCTCAACCCGGGGCGCGACTTCCTGGAGCGCTGGGATGCCAGCTGGCTGGTGCTCATCGGCCGTCGTGCTCCCGGCGTCACCTACACGCAGGCGGCGCGCGAGGTACGGGCGCGGTTCGCGCGGCTGCTCGCCAGCCGCGCCGACGGCGCCATCGACGCCGATCTCGTCGACGACGTCCACCCCACGACGCTCGAGCTGGGGCCCGGCGCCGGGGGCCTCTCCGCCCTGCGCGACCGCTTCGCGCAACCCCTGCGAGCGCTGACGGCGATCGTCGCCCTGGTCCTGCTCATCGCCTGCGTCAACATCGCCAGCCTGCTCCTCGAGCGCGCCACCGGGCGCCAGAAGGAGATCAGCGTCCGCCTGGCGCTCGGCGCCGGCCGCGGGCGGCTGGTGCGCCAGCTGCTGACCGAGAGCCTGCTGCTCGCCGCCGCTGGCGGAGCCCTCGGCCTGCTGCTCGCCTTCTGGGCGGACCGCGGGCTGCTGCAGCTCGTCGGCCTGCGCCCCTCCGCTGGCCTCGACGTGCACCCCAACCTCCACGTCCTTGCCTTCACCGCTCTCGCGGTGCTGCTCACCGGCGTACTGTTCGGGCTCTTCCCGGCGCTGCGGGCCACCCGCGTCGAGCTCGCCCCGGCGCTGCGCGAGCGCTCCCGCAGCCTCGCCGGCAGCGGCGGCGGCAGCAAGCGCTGGTCGCCGGGCAAGCTGCTGGTGGTGTCCCAGTTCGCGGTCTCGCTGCTGCTGCTCACCGGCGCCGGCCTGTTCGTCCGCACGCTGGTGAACCTGCAGCACGTCGACCTCGGCTACCGGCAGGCCGCGATGCTCATGCTGGAGGTGGATCCGGTGGCGGCGGGCTACGACGGCGACGCCATCGCGCCCTTCATCGAGCGTCTGCTGGCGCGGCTGCGCGAGGTGCCGGGCGTCGAACGCGTCGCCATCTCCGAGAACGGGCTGTTCAGCGGCACCGAGTCCCACACCGACATCACCATCGGCCGCCGGCCTTCCGCGGGTAGGGAAGGGGAGCCGGTGGACTACGACCGGGTGGGGCCCGGCTACTTCGCCGTGGTGGGCATCCCGATGCTGCGCGGCCGCGGTATCGAAGCGGGAGACACCGTGGGCGCGGCGCGGGTGGCGGTGATCAACGAGGCGATGGCGCGCCGCGACTTCGCCTCCGTGGACCCGGTGGGGCAGCGGTTCGCCGAGGTGAACGATCCCCAAACCGTCTACGAGGTGGTGGGGGTTGCCGGCGACGCCCACGACCACGACCTGCGGCGGCCGGTCGAGCCGCGCTACTACAGCGCGCTCTTGCAGTCAGCGCAGACGCTCACCGCCTTCAACCTCGAGATCCGCACCGCGCGGCCGCGGACCCTGGTCGCTCCGGTTCGCGCCGCGGTCAAGGCGCTCGATCCGCGCGTGACGATCATCGACCTCCAGCCGCTGAGCGAGAGCGTCGGCGACGTCGTCCGCTACGACGGGCTGGTGGCGAAGCTGTCGAGCGTTTTCGGCCTGCTCGCCCTGCTGCTCGCCGCCATTGGCCTCTACGGCGTCATCTCCCACGCCATCTCCCGGCGCACCAACGAGATCGGCATCCGCATGGTGCTCGGCGCCAGTCATCGCGGAGTGCTGCGAATGGTGGTCGGCGAAACCCTGACGCTGGCCCTCGCCGGCGCCGCCTGCGGTGTGCCGGTGGCGCTGGTCGCCGCGCGCGGGATCGCCGGCCGCCTCTTCGGCGTGTCGGCGCACGACTTGCCGACTCTCGTCGCGTCGACGACCATCCTCATCGCCATCGCCCTCCTCGCCGGCGCGGTTCCCGGCTCGCGCGCGGCGCGCGTCGACCCCACCGAGGCGTTGCGCCAGGAGTAGCTGCGGCAGGAGTGGACGGGCGCGCGGCGAGAGCGATCCGCCGCCACCCGCCGATGCGGCGGCGGCCGGCTAGGGCTCGGAGATCTGCCAGCTCACCGACCAGGCGGCACACGGGGACGCCGGGCCCGCCGGCCGCACCTCGACGTCGAGCGTCCCGGCGTCGTCCTGGCCGCACACCATGCGCATCGGTACGTCGAGGCTGCCGCTGCCACCCGCCGCCGCCGTGACGCACTCGTTGCGCGAGCGTCCGCAGGGTGCGCCCAGCGTCGACCAGCAGGCGCAGAGCGCGGCCGCGGAGTCGGCGGGCGCGTTGAGCTGCAGGTGAGCGGTGAGCGGGCGATCGTGGCGGTCGTCGACGCAGAAGCGGCCGTCGTTCTCGCGGGCGGCGAGGGAGAACAGGTCGTGGTCGGCGGCAGCGCCGAAGGTGCCCGCGAGCTCGCCGGTCCGGGTCGCCGGGTAGGAGGCGAGGAGCGGCACGCGCGGGCCCCAGGTGTCGGGGAGGTCGGCGCCCGCCCCCGCGGCGTCGAGCTGGCAGAGCGACGCGTCGGGGGGAGAAGCCAGGCCGGCCGTCGACGCGCCGGCGTTGATGCCGGCATCGGAAGCGGCTCCTCCCGGCACGCTCGGCAACGGCTCGCAGGCCAGAGCGCCGGCGTCATCGAAGCCCGCGAGATAGGTGCCGGCGGGGCAGCGGCGGCCGGCGAGCTCGAGGCGCCCGGGAGGTCCCGGCGGCCCTTGCGGTCCCTGGGCACCGGCAGGCCCCTGAGGGCCTGGCGGCCCGGCAGCGCCAGCCTGGCCGGCGGCACCCCGCGGGCCGGTCGGTCCCGCCGGTCCCACCGCGCCACCCAGCTCGTCGTGGGTGGGACGCTCCGGCTTCTTGGCGGCGGCAGGCGCCTCCGGCAGGGCGACGTGGAAGACGTCGTAGTCGCGCGGGCCGGAGCCGCGGGCGACGATCAGCAGGTAGGAGCCGGCGGGGAAGCTCGCCGGCAGCTTGGCGACGACGTGCCCGAGGTCATGGCTCACCACCTCGAGGTCATCGACGCCGAGCGTGACCCGCGGCTCCTCGTCGCCGAAGTCGAGGCCGGTGACCGACAGCGTACCCGCCACCCGGTCGGGGTGCGCGCTGAGCACCACCACCTGGAACGGCGGCGACGTCCAGCCCTCGTCAGCGGGGGTGGTGGTGTCCGCCTGCTGGGCACCCAGGGGTCGGCCGGTGGCGAGCAGGGAGAGGGCGGCGACGAGCAGGGGGACGAGCGGGCGGCGCATCGCGAGACTGTAGCATCGCTCGCCGCGGCCGTGCAAATAAGTCATTGCAATGGTGTGGTTTGCAACGATCGTCATGGTAGCATCGGGGAGCCCATGGCGATGCGACTGCTCGACGACGAGGCCCTGCTGCTGGAGGTTTCGGACCTCCAGGAAGGGGATCGCATCGTCTCCTTCCTCACCCGCCACCATGGCCGCAAGCGCGGCGCCGCGCGCGGCGCCCGCCGTCGCTACAGCCGCTTCGCCGGGCAGCTGCAGCCCCTCGCCAAGGTCCACGTGGTGTGGCTCGATCGCGAGGAGCGCGACCTGGTGCGGGTGCGCGGCGTCGAAATGCTGCGCCCGCCGCACCGCCTCGCCGGCGACCTCGAGGGGATCCTGCTCGGCTTCTACCTCGCCGAGCACGCCCTCGTCTTCGCCCCCGAGAACGAGGGCAACGAGCTGCTCTTCCGGCTGCTCGACAGCACCGTCGAGGCGCTGCTCGCCGGCGTCGACCGTCAGCTCGCGGCCCGCTACTTCGAACAGTGGGTGCTGCGGCTGGCCGGGGTGTTCCCGCCACCCCGCGAGTGCCCGCGCTGCGGCGGCGACCTCGCCGCCGGTGCCGTGCTGCCACGCGGCGGCGACGCGCTGCTCTGCCGCCGCTGCGCCGGCGGGGCCGCCGGCATCGCCCTCGACGCCGAGGCCGTCGCCTTCCTCCTGCGCGTGCACCGCGAGGGGTTGGCGGCACTGGCCAGCAGCGCGCCGCCGGCGGCGTTGCTCGCCCGCGTCGAGCAACTCTGCGGCGAGGTGCGGCGCGGCTTCCTGCAGCACGAGCTCAAGAGCTACGAGGTCATGCAGCGGACGTTGGCGCCCGTGGCCGGGTAGGGCGGGGAAGCCAGGGCTGGGGTGCCCGGGGCGTGCGTGGGGCCGACGACCGCCCCCCTGTTCGCCAGCCAATGGCCGCAGGGATCGTCCCGCTGCCACCCACCGCCGTGACGCTCGCGTGCGACCCGCACCTCCGTCGCGATAAGCTTCGCCGCCTTTTCGACGACCGACCACGGAACCAACCACCCGCCACCACCCCGATGCAGACCTTCCAGGAGCTCATCCTCGAGCTGTCGCAGTTCTGGGCCGACCAGGGGTGCGTCCTGCAGCAGCCCTACGACCTCGAGGTGGGGGCGGGCACCATGCACCCCGACACCTTCCTCCGCGTGCTCGGCCCCGAGCCGTGGCGGGTGGCCTACGTGCAGCCGTCGCGGCGCCCGGCCGACGGCCGCTACGGCGACAACCCCTTCCGCCTCGGCAAGCACTACCAGCTCCAGGTCATCCTCAAGCCGGCGCCGACGACGTCCAGCGCGCTCTACGTGCGCAGCCTCGAGGCGATGGGGCTCGACCTCGCGGTCCACGACCTGCGCTTCGAGGAGGACAACTGGGAGGCGCCCACGCTCGGCGCCTGGGGGGTCGGCTGGCAGGTGATGCTCGACGGCATGGAGATCACCCAGTTCACCTACTTCCAGCAGGCCGGCGGCCTCGACCTCGACCCGATCCGCGCCGAGATCACCTACGGCCTCGAGCGGATCACCATGTTCCTCGGCCTCGCGCGCTCGATCTACGACATCGGCTGGGTGCCCGGCGGCGTCGACCTACGGCCAGGTGCGGCACCAGGAGGAGGTCGAGTTCTCGAAGTACTACTTCGAGCTGGCCGACGTCGACTTCCTCGCAGGCCAGTTCGACGGCTAGGAGCGCGAGGCGCGGCGCTGCCTGGAGCACGACGCTGGTGCTGCCGGCCTACGAGGCGGCGCTCAAGTGCTCGCACCTGTTCAACGTCCTCGACGCCCGCGGCGCGGTGTCGGTCACCGAGCGGGTGGCGCTGATGAAGCGGGTGCGCAACCTCGCCGTGGCCTGCGCCCAGGCCTACGTCGCGAGCCGCGAGCGGCTCGGCTTCCCGCTGCTGCCGCGGCCCACCGAAGAGGCGGGAGCGGGCGGCGCGGAGGAGGCGAGCCGTGGCTGAGCCAGCGCGGCGACCGCTCCCCTCGCCGCGCCGGGCGCCAAGACGACCGACACCGGCGAGCTGCTGCTCGAGGTGCGCTGCGAGGAGATCCCGGCCCGCATGCTGGAGCGGCGATCGCGCGAGCTCGCCACTCGCACCTTCGAGGAGCTGGTGGGGCGCGGCGTCGGGCCGCTCGAGGTGGAGACCGCCTTCACGCCGCGGCGGCTGGTGCTGGTGCTCAGCGGGCTGCCGGCGAAGGCGCGGACCGCGAGGAGACGGTCACCGGCCCGCCGGCGAGCGTCGCCTTCGACGGCCGACGGCGCGCCGACCAAGGCGGCGCTCGGCTTCGCGGCGCGGCTCGGGGTCGCCCCCGGAGCGCTCGAGCGGGTGGCGCACCGAGAAGGGGGAGTACGTGGCGGCACGCCGTGCGCACCGCCGGCCGCCCCACCGCCGAGGTGCTCGCCGAGGTGCTGCCGCGGGCGCTGCCGGTCTCTCCTGGGCGAAGACGATGCGCTGGGGGGGCGGCGACGGGCCGTGGGTGCGCCCGGTCCACGGCGTCCTGTCGCTGCTTCGCCGGCGAGGTGGTGCCGTTGACCCTCTTCGGCGTCGCCGGCCGGCGGCGAGACGGTGGGCCATCCGGTGCTGTCGCCGGAGCCCTTCGCGGTGCGCGACAGCGCCGACTACCGCCGCAAGCTCGCGCGCGCGCGGCATCGAGGTGCGCTTCGAGCCCGCCGCCAGCGGCTGCGCCGAGGCGATGGCGGCCGGCGCCGCCGAGCCACGGCGGCGAGCTGGTGGACGATCCGGAGCTGCTCGACAAGCTGGCGGCGATCTGCGAGATCCCGGGGGTGATGGAGGGCGCCTTCGACGCGGCGTTCCTGGCCCTGCCGCGCGAGGTGCTGGTCACCAGCCTGCGCGACCACCAGAGCGCGCTGACGGTGGAGCGCGACGGCGTCGATGCTGCCGCTCTTCCTCACCGTCATGGACCGTGCCGACGACCCGGCGGGCCGGGTCCGGGCCGGCAACGAGTGGGTGGTGGCGGCCCGCCTCGCCGACGCCCGCTTCTTCTTCGACGAGGACCGCAAGGTGCCGCTGGTCGAGCGCGCCGAAGCAGCTCGACCAGCCTGACCTTCCACGAGCGGCTGGGCAGCTACGCCGAAAGGTGGCGCGCATTCCGGAGCTCGCGCAGGAGGTCTGCCGCCAGCTCGGCTGGTCCGGCGGCGCCGACCTCGACGACGCGCTGACCGCCGCCGGCCTGCTGCTGAAGGCCGACCTGACGACCGAGATGGTCAAGGAGTTCACCTCGCTGCAGGGGGTGATCGGGGGCCTCTACGCGCGCGAGGAGGGGTACCCCGAGGCGGTGTGGCAGGCGATCTACGACCAGTACCTGCCAGCGTCGACCGAGGACCGTCTGCCGCGGGGTCAGGCCGGGATTGCGTGCGGCCTCGCCGACCGCATCGACACCCTGGTGGGCATCTTCGGCCTCGGCCTGGTGCCCACCGGCAGCCGGGACCCGTTCGGCCTCCGCCGCGCCGCGCAAGGTCTGATGCGAATCGTGCTGGAGGCGAAGCTGCCGGTCGACCTCGAGCCACTGGTCCGCCAAGCGGCGGCACGCTACGGCGTCCGAATCGAGCGCTCCGCCGACGCGATCCTCGGCGACCTCCGCCCCTTCCTCGACGACCGCCTCCGCTACCTGCTGGCGCGCGATGGGCTACGCCTACGACGAGATCGAGGCCGCCCTCGCCGGCGGTGAGGGGAACGAGCTCGCCGTTCCCGATCTCGCGGCGCGGGCCGACGCCCTGCACGAAGGGCGCGGCGAGCAGGCGTTCCTCTCGGTGGTGCTCGCCGCCAAGCGCATCGTCAACATCACCAAGGGGCAGCCCGGGTACCCGCTCGACGAGGCGGCGCTGGACGAGCCCGCCGAGCAGGCGCTCGCCGCCGCCCACGCCGCGCTCGCCGCCGACATCGACGCCGCCGTCGGCGCCGGCGACTACCCGCGTGCCCTGCGCGCCATCGCCACGCTCGCCGATCCGCTCGACCGCTTCTTCGTCGAGGTGATGGTGATGGAGGAGGACCGGCAGTGCGCCACAACCGCCTCGCTCTCCTGCAGGCGATCGGCCGCACCCTCTCGCGCGTGGCGCGGCTCACCGAGATGGTGGTGGAGCAGGCCGAGTACCGGTAGCTTCCGGCAGCCGCGGGCCCTCGCTCCGCTGACGAGGAACCCCTCGCGGTCGGCCACCGGGTCCATCGCCGAGAAGCGCTCCTGTGCTGCGGCGTTGCCGCCGCCGCCGTGGAAAGAGAGCACCACCGCCAGTGGGCGCTGGCTCCTGGCGGCGGGCGGCACGTGCACCAGGTAGTCTCGATCGAGGCCGTCGTGGCGGAGGGTGAGTCGACAGCCTCCGGGCGCCAGCGACCCCTGCTGGCGCGCTTCGCCGGCGAAGCTGGGTCGGTCGCCGGCGAGGACGGCGAGGAGGACGGCCACCGCCGCTGCCGGGAGCCGGGAGCCGGGTGGCGCGTGGCACGCGGCGCCGATCGTGGAAGCTCGAGAGTGGTGGGGGCGCGGGCATCGAAGCCTCCGCAAGATCAGGTACGGCAAGGGAGCGCCGTCGAGGATGTCAGATGCGCCGGCTGCCGACCCGGTTCCTGGCGGACGCCGTCGGGCTCGCCCCGCGGCGGCGACGCGGCGCCCTCACGGTCGCTTGACGCCGCACGCCCGTTGCACGATCCTTCGCCCATGCCCAACACACCCCACGCGAGGCTCGAGGCCGCGTTGCGCCTGCAGCCCGACAAACCCCTGCGGCTCGACAAGTTGGATCCCGGCGACCGGCTGGGTCTGGACAGCAAGGCGAAGGGCAAGGTGGCGCTGCGCCGCAACGTCGAGCACATCGCCTCGTTGCAGGAGCGACTGTACTCCGAGCACCGGCGGGCCCTGCTGGTAGTGCTCCAGGCCCTCGACGCCGGCGGCAAGGACGGCACCACGCGAGCCGTCTTCTCCGGGGTGAACCCCCAGGGCTGCCGGGTGACCTCCTTCAAGGCACCGTCGGCGGACGAGCTCTCGCACGATTTCCTGTGGCGAATCCACGCCAGCGTGCCGCGCCACGGCGAGATCGGCATCTTCAACCGCAGTCACTACGAGGACGTGCTGGTGGTGCGGGTCGACTCGCTGGTGCCGGCGAGCGTGTGGAAGGCGCGCTACGGCCAGATCAACGCCTACGAGCGCTTCCTGGTGGAGACCGGCACCGAGGTGGTGAAGATCTTCCTCCACCTCAGCCGTGACGAGCAGGCGGTGCGGCTGCGCGAGCGCATCTCCGACCCCGAGAAGCGATGGAAGTTCTCTCCCGACGACCTGCGCAAGCGCGGCCAGTGGGATGCCTACCAGGCGGCGTACGAGGACGCCCTGCATCGCTGCACCACCAAGTGGTCCCCTTGGTACGTGGTTCCGGCCGACCGCAACTGGGTGCGCAACGTCGCCGTGTCGGCGATCGTGCGCGCGCGCCTCGAGCGGATGAACCCGCAGCACCCGCATCCCGAGTGGGATTCGTCGGTGGTCGTGGTCGACTGAAGGCCTGCCCCGGCGGCTGGGAAGCGAGGGGCGTCGACGGCTACAATCCTCGCGTCGAGACGAGGAGGGATCGCGATGGCTGCCAAGCACGTCTACTCCTTCGGCGCCGGGACCGCGGACGGCGCCAATGCCGACAAGCTGCTGCTCGGCGGCAAGGGTGCGGGGCTCGCCGAGATGAGCCGCCTGGGTGTCCCGGTGCCGCCCGGGTTCACCATCTCCACCGAGGTGTGCACCTGGTTCCAGGCCCATGACGGCAGCTACCCCGAGGGGCTGAGGGAGGAGGTCGAGCAGCACCTGCGTCGGCTCGAGGAACGGCTGGGCCGTAGCCTCGGCGACGCCACCGATCCGCTTCTGGTGTCGGTGCGCTCGGGGGCGGCGCTGTCGATGCCGGGGATGATGGACACCGTCCTCAACCTCGGCCTCAACCACGAGGGGATGCGCGGCATGGAGGCGGCGGGCTGCGACCCGCGCTTGGTCCGCGACGCCTACCGGCGCCTCCTCACGATGTACGGCGACGTGGTGATGGGGGTGCCGCACAAGGGGTTCGAGGAGATCCTCACCGGCGGCGCGCGAGGCGCAGGGCGTGGCGAGCGACGCCGAGCTGCACGGCGGCGAGCCTCGCGGGCGTCATCGACGCGGATGAAGGGCTGATCGGCGAGCGCAGGCAAGCCCTTCCCGCAGGACCCGCGAGAGCAGCTCTGGGGCGCCATCGGCGCCGTCTTCGGGAGCTGGGACAACCGCCGCGCCCGCGAGTACCGGCGGCTGCACGGCATCTCCGACGACATGGGCACCGGCGGTCAACGTCCAGGCGATGGTGTTCGGCAACCGCGGCCCCGACTGCGCCACCGGGGTCGCCTTCACCCGCAACCCGGCCACCGGCGAGCGGGGGATCTACGGCGAGTACCTGGTCAACGCCCAGGGCGAGGACGTGGTGGCGGGCATCCGCACCCCGCAGCCGGTCGAGGGCCGACGCCGACGGCGCCCGGCGGCATGGCGCGCGACTTCGCCGCCGCCTTCGCCGCAGCTGCAGGAGGTCGCGGCCGCGCCTGGAGGCCCACTTCCAGCGACATGCAGGACGTCGAGTTCACCGTCCAGCACGGCGAGCTCTACATGCTGCAGACCCGGGCCGGCAAGCGCACCGGCCCGGCCGCGGTGCGCATCGCCGTCGACATGGTGGAGGAGGGGGTGATCGAGCGGCGACGAGGCGCTGCGGCGCGTCGAGCCCGAGCCACCTCGAGCAGATGCTCGCCCCGGGCTTCGACCCCGCCGAGAAGCGGCGCGCCAAGGCCGACGGGCGGCTGCTCGCCAAGGGGCTGCCCGCCGGCCCCGGCGCCGCCTGCGGGCGCATCGCCCTCGACGCCGAGCGCGCCGCCGCGATGGCGCAGTCGGGGCCGGTGCTGCTGGTGCGCGAGGAGACCTCGCCCGAGGACATCGTCGGCATGCACGCCTCGGCGCGGCATCCTCACCTCGCGCGGCGGCATGACCTCCCACGCCGCGGTGGTGGCGCGCGGCATGGGCAAGCCGTGCATCGTCGGCGCCGAGGCGCTGCACGTCGACAGGCGGCCGGCGAGGTGCGGGTGGGGGGGCAGGTGTTCCACGAGGGCGACGAGCTGTCGATCGACGGCTCCACCGGCGAGGTGATCGCCGGCGCCCTGCGCGCCGCACGAGTCGGAGGTGCTGCGCGGTGGTCACGGCGTCGCCGCCGAGGACGCTCGCCGGCGGCGGCGGCCTTCACCGAAGCTGCTCGCCTGGGCCGACGACGAGCGCCGGATGAAGGTGCGCGCCAACGCCGACACCCCCGACGACGCCCGGCGGGCGCGGGCCTTCGGCGCCGAGGGGATCGGCCTCTGCCGCACCGAGCACATGTTCTTCGAGGAGGACCGCATCGCCTGGGTGCGGCGGATGATCCTCGCCGCGCGACGAGCAGCGAGCGCCGCGCTTCGCTGGCCCACCTGCTGCCGATGCAGCAGGGCGACTTCGAGGGGATCTTCGCGGCGATGGACGGCCTGCCGGTGACGGTGCGACTGCTCGATCCGCCGCTGCACGAGTTCCTGCCCCACGGCGAGAAGGCGCTGCGCGAGCTGGCCGCGGAGATGGGGATCGATCCGGCGCGGGTGGCGGAGACGGCCGAGGCGCTGCGCGAGCTGAACCCGATGCTCGGCCACCGCGGCTGCCGGCTGGGGCTCACCGCGCCGGAGATCTACGACATGCAGGTCGAGGCGATCGTCCGCGCCGCCTGCGTCCGCAAGCGCGCCGGCGGCGAGGTGCTGCCCGAGATCATGGTGCCGCTGGTCGGCGGCGAGGAGGAGCTCGAGCGTGCTGCGCCGCCACACCCAGGAGGTCGTCGATCGCGTGGTGGCCGAGGAGGAGGTCCTGGTGCGCGATCGCTCATCGGCACCATGATCGAGGTGCCGCGCGCCTGCGCCGTGGCCGACCGCGTCGCGCGCCACGCCGACTTCTTCTCCTTCGGCACCAACGACCTGACGCAGATGACCTACGGCTTCTCGCGCGACGACGCCGGCAGCTTCCTGCCGCAGTACCTGGAGCAGGGGATCCTCCCCTTCGACCCCTTCGCGCGGATCGACGCGGAGGGCGTGGGGCAGCTGGTGGCGATGGCCTGCGAGCAGCGGCCGGAAGACCAAGCCAGCGCCTCAAGCTCGGCATCTGCGGCGAGCACGGCGGCGAGCCGAACTCGGTGGAGTTCTTCGACCGCGTCGGTCTCGACTACGTCTCCTGCTCGCCCTACCGGGTGCCGATCGCGCGGCTCGCCGCGGCGCGCTGCCGGCTGAAGATGGACCGCGCCGCCGAGGCCGCCTGAGCCTCCGCTTGCTGCAACCGTCGGCCCGCGGCGAGCGCGGCTGGTGGCGTCGCGACCTGCTGCTGCTGGCGTTCGCCGTGGCCCTGCTCTACGGGCCGCACCTCGGCCGCCGGGCGCTCTGGCACCCCGACGAGGGGCGCTACGCGGAGATCCCGCGGGAGATGGTGGCGAGCGGCGACTACGTGACGCCGCGGCTGGACGGCATCAAGTACTTCGAGAAGCCGCCGCTCGTCTACTGGATGGAGGCGGGAGCACTGCGCCTGCTGGGGCCTCACGAGTGGGCGCTGCGCCTGGTGCCCGCCGGCTTCGCGCTCGCCGGCGTGCTGCTGGTGGCGGCAGCCGCCGGGGCGCTCTTCGGCCGGCGTGCGGGACGGTGGGCTGGCGTCGTCCTCGCCACTTCGATGCTCTGGTTCGGGCTCGGCGAGGCGATCACCCTCGACATGGTGGTGTCGGTGCTGCTGGGCGCCGCGCTGCTCGCGTTCCTCTTCGCCACCCGCAGCGAGCGTCCCTGGCCGCGGCGGCTCTGGATCTGGGCCTTCTACGCGGCGGCGGCGCTCGCCACCCTCACCAAGGGGCTGATCGGCATCGTCATTCCGGCGATGGTGATCGCGCCGTGGATCCTGCTCTACCGCCGCTGGCGGCTCATCCGCCTGGCGCTCGCGCCCAGCGGCATCGCCCTGTTCCTCGCCATCGCCGCGCCCTGGCACCTGCTGGCGGCGCGCGCCAACCCGGAGTTCGCCTGGTTCTACTTCGTCCACGAGCACTTCCTGCGCTACACGACGACCATCCACTCGCGCTACGAGCCGCTCTGGTTCTTCGTCCCCATCCTGCTCGCCGGCATGCTGCCCTGGGCGGTCTTCCTGCCGGCGGCGATCCGAGGGGCCATCTCTCCATCCGACGACGCCGAGGAGCGCCGCAGCTGCGTCTACCTGCTGCTGTGGGCGGGGCTGGTGTTCGCCTTCTTTTCGGCCTCCGACTCCAAGCTGGTGCCCTACATTCTGCCGGTGGTGCCACCCCTCGCCATGCTCCTCGGCAGAGCCGTGGCGCAGGCCTGGGAGCTGCGGCGCCAGCATGGTGCGGCCTACCTCACGCTGCTCCTCGCCGGAGCCATCCTCGCGGCGGCGTTCCTCGCCGTCGGCCGGGTGCCGAAGGCCGCCGCCGCCGCCGCCGCGCTCGGGGGCTATGTCCCGGCGCTGGCGGTGAGCCAGCTCCTGCTCGGGCTGCTGCCGTTGCTGCTCGACCGCGCCCGCCGCCCGCGGGCGGCGCTGCTCGCCTGCGCCGGCGGCGCCTGCCTGTTTCTCACCCTCCTCGGCGTCGCCATGCCGCGCCTCGACGCCGACCGCTCGGTGAAGGCGCTGGCGCTCGCGCTGGCGCCGCGGCTGCAGCCCGGGGACGAGGTGGTGAGCTATCGCAACTACTTCCAGGACCTGCCCTTCTACCTCCGCCGCCGGGTCACCGTGGCGAGGTTCCGCGGCGAGCTGCAGTTCGGCAGCGAGCAGGAGGACGTGAGCGGCTGGATGATCGACGACCCCGAGCTCGAGCGCCGCTGGCGCAGCGACCGCCGGTTGTTCCTGGTCGCCGAGGAACGGCAGCTGACGCCGACGTTGCGGGACGGGCTAGTGCTCGCGCGCGCCGGCAGCAAGGTGCTGCTCGCCAACAGGCCGGGGGCAGCGGGCGCCGGTGGCGAGCCGCGATAGACCAGCGCCCGCCGCCGGCCACCTCCTCGCGCACTACCTCTATGGCCTCACGATCCGTTCGCTGTCGCCGGTGCCGTCGCCGTGATGGCGTGGGCCGCTGTCGTCGCCGCCTGGGCGCCGGCCCGCCACGCCGCCGCCGTCAGCCCGATGGCGGTGCTGCGCCAGGGCCGCGCGAGGCCGCGGCAAGCGTCGCTGAGCCTCGGGAGCACCTCCCGGACGGAGCGGCTAGAAGCTCAGCCGGGCACCCAGCCTAACCGTCCGCGGCGGCGTTCGCAGCACGGGTTTGAGGTAATCGGGATTCGTGGGGGTGGGGGAGGCGTTGTCGGCCTCCTGGAAACCCCAGCGCTCGTCGACCAGCACTGGCCTCTGGGCGTCGAGGAGGTTGAAGACATCGGCGAGGAGGTTGATCGTCACGCGTCCCACCGCCAGCGGGTAGCCCAGGTGCACGTCCGCGTCGTAGTTGTCGGGGGTACGCCCCTCGGCGCCGCGGCGGGTGAGGAAGAACTCGTAACGGCCGTAGATGTCGGAGTAGCCGTAGCGGGTCACCGGCGTCCCCGAGCGCCAGTAGGCAGCGGCGCCGAGCTCGAGCTTCCAGGGCGTGGTGTAGGTGCCCGAGAGCTTGACCTGGTGGCGGCGGTCGTTGGAGAGCGGCCCCTTGTTGGTGATCCGGGTGAGGTCGCTGCCGTTGGTGAAGAAGTCGTAGTAGTCGTAGGCGGCCGAGATGTTGGGATCGGCGCCGACGTTGGTGAACGGTGCGTAGAGGCCGTCGAAGTTCCCCTCGAGCTTCGAGTAGAGGTACGACGCCATCCCCTGCCAGTGGTGGGAGTAGCGCTTGTTGACGTTGACCTCGACGCCGCGGAAGATGCGCTGCGGCTCGGGGGCGGGCAGGGTACGCGCATAGTCGAGGGTGAACACCTCGCGCATGATCCCCTGGCCCGGGTTGCCGATGCAGTAGGTGCCGTCGTCGGCGCAGAGGAAGTCCTCGATGACCTCGCCGTAGTCGCGGTAGATCCCCTTGATCCCCACCGCCACCTCGGGTACCACCTCGCGGTCGTAGCCGAGGATGTACTCGTTGATGTACTGGTTCCTGAGGTTGGGGTCGGACGGCTCGGTGAAGCCGCCGAAGATGGTCGAGCTCTCGTCGAGCGCGGCCTCGGCATCGGGGTCGGGGCTGGTGCCGGTGGGGCTGAAGTTGAAGATGCGCGCCTGGCGCTCGAAGCTGAACGAGCGGATGACGAGGTCCATCGAGAGCTGCTCGTAGTAGCGGCCGGCGGAGGCGTAGAGCTTGTCCTCGGCGGCGCCGGGAGGGGCCCAGATGACGCCCAGCCGTGGCGCGTAGTCCCTCTCGAGGTCGATCTGCTTGCTGCCGGCGGCGTCGAAGATCTCCTGCCGGTCCCAGCGCACGCCCAGGCTCACGGTGAGGGAGTCGGTCGCCGTCCAGCGGTCCTGCAGGTAGGCGGTGGTCACCTCGTGCCGGGGCGAGGCCACTAGTGCCGAGACCGGCGCGTTGGCGATGGTGGCGTCCGGCGTCGTCCAGTAGAAGTGGCTGTAGACGGGGCCCTGCGGCGTGCGAAAGACGTCGACCTGCTGCCCGTCCGAGTAGCGGCGGAGGACGGTGGCATCCTCCTTCTCGCGCTCGAGGCCGCCCTTGATCTCGTGGGAAGCGAGGAAGCGGGTGAGCGAGACGCCGCCGAAGTCGCGCCGGAACTCCTTCTGCTGCAGCAGCCCGAAGCCGCCGGTCTGGAAGAAGTCGGCGTCGACGTCGCGGAACTGTACGGCGTCGCCGGCGCCGCTCGCCGGCCCCACCGAGTTCTCCTCGTGGTGGCGCGACACCTGGGCGGTGGCGAGCCACGCGGAACGGAGCACTCCCTCGTAGCGCAGCGAGTAGTCCTTGCCGCCGAAGCTGCGCAGGCCGTCGTAGGTGAGCGGATCGCCGTTGAGCGAGTGCTGCGCGTCGCTGATGGCGCCGGTGTCGTCGCGGGGGTCCTGGAAGAAGGAGCCGATGAGGCTCTGGTTGTCTCCCATCCGGTAGGTGAGCTTGGCGGCGCCGAGATCGCGGCTGCTGGTGGAGGTCACCCGCTGGCCGGCGAGCGGGCCGGCCGGCAGCGTGCTGTCGGTGTCGTTCTCGACGCGGTCGTAGGCGGCGAAGAACCAGAGGCGGTCCTTGCGGAGGTAGCCGCCGAGGTCGAGGCCGTAGTCCTTCTTGGTGAAGCCGGCGGTGGTGCCGCCGGTGGAGACCACCGGGTCGGCGCTCTGCTGCAGCGAGTCGTTGTCGTAGTAGCCGAAGGCGTCGCCGTGCAGCTCGTTGCCGCCCGACTTGGTGATGACGTTGATGATGCCGCCGGTGGAACGGCCGAACTCGGCCTCGTAGCCGCCGGTCTTGACGTCGATCGCCTGGATGAACTCGAAGTTGAGCTCCTTGCCCTGGAAGCCGTACTCGGCACCCGTGGTGTTGACGCCGTCGACGTAGTAGACGTTCTCGGCACCGCTCGAGCCGTAGACGGTGATCGAGGTCTGGTCCTTGTTGTCGGGGTTGGCGTCGGAGGAGGTCCCCGGCGCCACCTGCACGACCGCCGAGTAGTTGCGGCCCGAGGGCAGCATCTCGATCTCGCGGCTGCCGAGGTTGGTGCCGACGGTGGTGGTGGTGGCGTCGATCACCGGCGCCGCGGCGACGACGGTGATCTCCTCCGCGGTCTGCGGCTTGATCACCATGTCGAGCGTGGTGTCACGGCCGAGGCCCACCGGCACGTCGGCCTGCTCGGTGCCGAAGCCGGCGAGCTGGAAGGTGACGTGGTAGCTGCCCGGCGGCAGCAAGGTGAGGTGGTAGCCGCCGGTGCCGTCGGTGACGCCGGCGCGGCTTCCCTGCAGGGCGGGGCTGGTGGCCTCGACGGTCACCCCTGGCATCACCGTGCCGGCGTCGCTCGATACTCTGCCGACGATGCTGCCGGTGGTCTGGGCGTGCGCCGTCGCCGCGCCCATCAGGGTGAGCAGTGCCAGCATCGCCATCCCGAGCCGCGCGAGACCAGGACGCACTATGGAACGACCTCCGCCGCGGCCCGCGGGCGCCGCCGGTGGTGTGGGGACCGACTGGTTGCCACCAAGTGTACACGGGGGGCAAGGCACCGTCGCCGCCCCCCGCAGAGGGGCCGCGGTCAGCCGCCGAGCTCGGCGAGCTGGCGCCGCAGCTCGGGCTGGTCGGGATCGAGTGCCAGGGAGCGGCGCAGCGCCGCGGCGGCGCCGGCCTCGTCACCGAGGCACAGCCTCGCCACCCCCACGGCGGCGTGGGCCTCCGGTCGCGCCGGCGCCAGTGCGGCCGCCCGCTCGAAGGCATCGCGCGCCGCGGCGCACCGCTGCCGCTCGAGGCGGAAGCGTCCGGCGAGCAGCCACAGGCGCGCCTCGGCCGGCATGCGCTCGAGGCCGGCGGCGAGGAGCCGCTCGGCGCCCGCGCGGTCCCCGGCGGCGGCGTAGCGCAGGGCGCGGCCGGCGAGCGCATCGGCGGGCTCCGGCAGTCCGCCGAGCGCCTGCAGGAGCAGGCGGTCGGAGCGGTCTCGCTCGGCGGGCGTATCGCGCAGCAGCTCGGAGAGGTTCCAGGCCGCCGAGGCGTCGCCGGGGGCGAGGCGCAGCGCAGCAGAGAAGGCGAGCTCGGCCTCCGCGTCGCGGCCGGCGGTGTGGAGGATGAGCCCCTCGTTGTCGAAGGAGGCAGGTGTCCGAGTGCTCGAGCCGGGAGCCGTAGGGGCGGGGCCGGTCGCGGTGACGTGGGTGGTGCGGGTGCCGCCGTCGTCGCTCCCTACCGCGTAGCCGAGGGCCCGCAGCGCCGCCAGCGACTCGTCGCCGCTCGTTCCGCCGGCGCCGGACAGGTCCCCCATCGCGTGGAAGCCCTGGCGATAGTCCACCGCGGGGCGCTCGCCACCCGCCCTCCGCTCGACGCCGCCGGCGGCGAGCGATGGTCCCGCGAGGCCGCTCCCGGGTGGCATCCCGAGCAGGTCGAGGAGCGTCGCGCACACCTGGCGCACGCCGCCCCGCGCGCCGCTGCCGGCCCGGACGCCCTCGCCCCAGAGGAGCCAGATCCCCTCCTGGCGGTGCCACTTGGCGGCGGTGCCGGGCGCCCAGGCGGAGAGGACGGCAGGGCGCTCGTCGCCCCACCGGAAGCCATGGTCGGAGACCAGCAGCAGACGGGCGCCGCGGCGCTCGGCGCGGAGACGGTAGGCGCCGAGGAGGGCGTCGAGGTGCCGGAAGTAGACCTCGGGCACGCCGCCGTAGCGCGCGACGTCGGCGGCGTCGACGCCGGGCAGCGCCGGTGGCACGAAGCGCGCGAAGGCATGACCGATGCTGTCGCTCCCCTGCAGGTAGAGGATGGCGAGGTCCGGGTCGAGCTCGGCGACGGCATCGCGGAAGAGGGCGTCGTAGGTGGCGGTCTCGACGAGGATGCGGCGCAAGGCCGCCAGCGGGGAGGCGTAGGGGTCGGTGGCACCGAACGGCTCCTGCAGCTCCTCCGCGGGGAGGTCGGGGAGGTAGGCGCGCAGCGCTGGCAGCTCCGCCGCCGCCCGCGCCTGTCGTAGCCGCGCGGTCGCCCACTCGCGGCGGGACGCCGGTGCCACCGATCCGCGCGGCGCCTCGCCGGGGTGGAGGAAGGAGAAGAAGCGGTCGGCGACCAGCAGCCCGTCCACTGGCTCGGCGGGGAAGGTGGCCCAGAGGCCGAGGACCACGACACGCCGGTGGGCGACGGTGGCCATGTTCCAGATCGCCGGTGCCCGCCGCTCGGAGCTGGTGATCGGCTCGGGCGCCCTGTCCTCGGGTCGCAGGCGGGCGAAGTCGAGGATGCGGTGCTCGAGCGGCGAGACGCCCGTCATCATCGTCGTCCACACTAGGGGTGAGAGCGGCGGCTGCTCGCTGAGCAGCACGCCGCGGCGCCCCTCGCGCACCAGCCGTGCCAGCTCCGGCATGGTGCCGGCCGCCATCGCGGCGTCGAGGTAGCGCCAGTCGGCGCCGTCGAGCCCGATCACCCATGCGGGTGGCCGGGAATGCCTGGCTGCGGGAGCGTCGGCGTCGGGGCGTCCGCAGGCGAGCAGCGCCAGCGCGAGGGAGGCGAGGAGCGCGACGCGGCGCCGGCGCATGACGCGATGATGGCACGGCGGCGCCGCCCGCGGCCCCGTGTTACCGTGCCCACCGTGGCCTCGCGCATCCGCCACCTCTCCGACCAGCTGGTGAGCCAGATCGCCGCCGGCGAGGTGGTGGAGCGCCCGGCATCGGCGGTCAAGGAGCTGGTGGAGAACGCCCTCGACGCCGGCGCCGCTGCGGTGACCGTGGAGCTCGAGGCCGGCGGTCGGCGGCGCATGTTGGTGGTCGACGATGGCTGCGGCATGGGCAGGGACGACGCGCTGCTCGCCTTCGACCGCCACGCCACGAGCAAGATCGCGCGTTTCGAGGACCTCGAGCGGGTGGGAAGCCTCGGCTTCCGCGGCGAGGCGCTGGCGGCGATCGCCGCCGTGGCGCGGGTCGAGCTGGTGACCGCCGAGGCGCCGGCGGAGGGCGAGCCGGGCAGCGGCGGCGGCTGGCGAGTGCGCATCGAAGGGGGCCGCGTGCTCGGCGTCGAGCCCGCCGCGCGGGCGCGCGGCACCAGCATCGAGATCGCCTCGCTGTTCTTCAACGTGCCGGCGCGCCGGAAGTTCCTGAAGAGCGCCACCGCCGAGCTGCGACGGGGGGTCGAGGTGGTGCAGGGGTACTGCCTGACGCGTCCCGAGGTGCGCTTCGAGCTGCGCCACGAGGGGCGGGTGCTGCTGGCGGTGCCGCCAGCCGGAACGGGGGTGGCCGGGGCGCGCGAGCGGATCCGCCAGCTCTTCGGCAGCGAGGTCGCGGGCGACCTGGTGGAGGTCGCCGCGGTCGCCCGCGGCGGTGAGGCGATCGCGGGCTTCGTCGGCCGGCCGGCGAGCGCGCGGGCGCGGCGGCTGTTCGTCTTCGTCAATGGCCGGCTGCTGCGCGACCGCGCCCTGTTCGCCGCCTACTACGGGGCCGTGCGCGAGGAGTGGAAGAGCGAGGAGGCGCCGTCGCTGTTCCTCTTTCTCGCCGTGCCGCCCGAGGAAGTGGACGTCAACGTCCACCCGCAGAAGGCAGAGGTGCGCTTCCGCGATCCCGGCCTCGTCGACCGCGTCCGCGGCGCTCTCCGCGACGCGCTGCGTCGCGCGCGCGGCGAGGCGGAAGCACCGCTGCGCCGGGTGGGCGCACTCTCGACGCCGCCCGCCTGGCAGGGGCTGGGGGGGGTCGAGGCGGCGGCGACTCCCTACCCGCGAGGCGACGCCGCCTGGGTGGCCGGCGTCGGTGAGCCGCTCGTCGCCTGGCCGGCCTCCGACGCCGCGGCGAGGATCGCCGAGGTGCGCTACGCGGCACCGGCACCCGTGCCGCTCTCCGGTCCCGCCGGCGGCCGCTCCTCGCTGCGGCTGCTGGGCCAGTACAAGGGAGCCCTGCTGCTCCTCGAGGCTCCCGACGGGCTGCTGCTGCTCGACCAGCACGCCGCCCACGAGCGCGTGCTCTACGAACGGCTGGGGCGTGCCCTCGAGGCCCGGGCTCCGGCGGTGCAGCGGCTGCTCGTGCCGCGGCTGCTGCCGCTCGGGCCGGCCGAGGCGTTGCGGCTCGTCGAGCTCGCGAAGGAGCTCGCTCCCCTGGGCTTCCTGCTGGCGCCGCTCTCCGGCGGCGACGTCGCCCTCGAGGCGGCGCCGGCGGTGCTCTCGCCGGCCGAGGCGGAGGGCCTGCTGCTGCGGCTCGCCGGCGAGGAGGAAGGGCCGGGCGATGCGTCGCGCCTGCGCGCGCGGGTGCTCGAGAGCGTTGCCGCCAGCAGCGCCTGCCGTGCCGCGATCAAGATCCACCGGCCGCTCGCCGCCGAGGAGATGGAGCAGCTGGTCTCGCAGCTGCTGGCCTGCGAGGACCCTTTCTCCTGCCCGCACGGCCGGCCGACGCTGCTCAAGATGGCCGATGCCGAGCTCGAGCGGCGCTTCTGGCGGCGATGAGCGGCGGTGAGCCCCTGGCGGCGCTCGAGCAGCGCCTCAACCACGGCTTCGCCGACCGCGGCCTGCTGCTGCGCGCCCTCACCCATCGCTCGGCCTGTCAGGAGGTGGGGGAGCCGAGCTCCTACGAGCGCCTGGAGTTCCTCGGCGACGCGGTGCTCGGCGTGCTCGCCGCCGAGTGGCTCTACGAGCACCTCGCCGAAGGGGACGAAGGGGAGCTCTCGAAGCTCAAGAGCTACCTGGTGAGCGAGCCGGTGCTCGCCGCCTTCGCCGCCAGCCTGGCGATCGGCCCGGCGCTGCGGCTGGGGGTGGGGGAGGAACGTTCGGGCGGCCGCGACAAGG
The DNA here is from genome assembly GCA_963837455.1 of Thermoanaerobaculia bacterium. Taxonomy (GTDB): domain Bacteria; phylum Acidobacteriota; class Thermoanaerobaculia; order Multivoradales; family JAIOJS01; genus DASYQD01. The sequence continues at coordinate 251,477 of CAWINM010000009.1, forward strand.
CCTCGCTCCTCGCCGATGCGCTGGAGGCGGTGATCGCGGCCCTCTACCTCGACGGCGGCATCGCGGCGGCGCGCTCGCTGGTGGCGCCCATGCTCGCTGGCGGCCTGCGCAGCTGGCGCGCGGGAGCCGCCCAGCGTGACGCCAAGACGTTGCTGCAGGAGCGGCTGCAGGCCGCCGGGGGCGAGCCGCCCGAGTATCGCCTCACCGCCACTAGTGGGCCGGATCACCAGAAGCACTTCGTCGTCGAGTGCTGGGCCGCCGGCCGGCTCCTCGGGAGTGGCGAGGGGTCGAGCAAGAAGCGGGCGGAGCAGGCGGCGGCGGCGGTCGCCCTCGACGCGCTATGAGGAGGGCCAAGCGGGACACCGCTCGCCCTTTCCACCGCGGCAAGTCGCCAGCTTCACGCGCTACTGGATGGTGAGCTCGCCGAAGCCGCCGCTGGCGCGCAGGCGCACGCGCGGCAGCCCCGGCGGCCCGGCGTCGGCCCGCGAGCCGGCGACCTGCCGTTGTCCCAGCCCCACGCGGGCGCGCTCGATCACCGCGACGGCCTCTTCGCTTCGCGGCAGGAGCACCCTGGTGTCGCCCATGCCGAGGCGGAGCTCGACGTCGGCGTCGTTGCGCCAGCCTCCCGAGAGGTCGACCATCAGGTCGCCCATGCCCTGGTGGATGTCGAGCCGCCGCGGGCTGGCGTTGCCGGCGTCGAGCAGGGTGAGCTCGCCCATCGAGGCGTCCAGCCGCAGCAGCGACAGCGGCTGCTTCGTCGGCTCGCCGAAGGTGACGCGGTGCTCACCGGCGCCGAGCGCGAGGTCGAGGCGATCGAGGGTGAGCCCGCCGAGCGCCAGCAAACTCTCCCCCAGCGCCACCTTGCCGGTGAGCGACACGGGCCGGTCGCTGGGGATCGCCAGCCGCAGGCGGTTGGGGAGAGCGGCGTGGTGGCGGAACAGGGCGAGGCGACCACCGTGCAGGTGCAGGCGATAGGTCCAGCTACCGGCGCCGGGCCGCAGCGCCTCGTCGAGGTCGAAGGACCGCCCGTCCCAGTCGGCCTCGAGCCGGAGGGGCGAGCCGGAGGGCGCCGCCACCACCTCGAGGTCGGCCATGCGCACCGCCAGCTCGATGGTCCCCGGTCCCGCCGGCAGCTGGTGGCGGTGCACCTCATGGCGGGGTTCCGGCGGGCGGGAGTTGGCCACCGCGACGAGCGCCCAGAGCACGGCGACGGGAATCACCACCAGCGCCAGCGCGCCCAGGCAGCCCACCAGCAGGCAGGTACGACCGCGACGCGGGGTCGAGGGTGCGGGCTGACTCATCACTCGCCTCCAGGCTTCACTCACTCCTACGAGAGCGCCACGGGCGAGGTTTCGGCGGCGCTCGGGTACACTCTGCGGTCCGCCGGCGGCGACGTGCCATGGGCGGCGAACGGACACCCCAACGAGCGAGGACGTGACGGTGAGCGAGACGATGCCGATCGAAGCGGCGGTGCGGCACCTGCGCGAGCACGACGGCGAGCTGGTGAGCGTCCGCGGCTGGGTGGCCTCGGCGCGCTCCTCGGGGAAGATCGCCTTCGTGCAGGTGCGCGACGGCAGCGGCGTCGTGCAGTGCGTGGTGAGCCGCCGCGACGTGCCCGAGACGAGCTGGGAGGACGCCGTGCGTCTCACCCAGGAGAGCAGCGTCCACGTCGTCGGCCGCGCCCGTCGCGACGAGCGCGCGCCCGGCGGCGTCGAGCTGCACGTGACCGAGCTCGCCGTGCTGCACCTCGCCCAGGACTTCCCGATCACCCCCAAGGAGCACGGCACCGCGTTCCTCATGGAGCACCGCCACCTCTGGCTGCGCTCCAGCCGGCAGCGCGCCGCACTGCGGGTGCGCAGCGAGGTCGAGCAGGCGATCCGCGACTTCTTCTACGAGCGCGAGTTCACCCTCATCGACTCGCCGATCCTCACGCCGGCCGCCTGCGAGGGGACGGCGACGCTGTTCGAGACCGACTACTTCGGCGACAAGGCCTACCTCTCGCAGTCCGGGCAGCTCTACCTCGAGCCGGCGGCGGCGGCCTTCGGCAAGGTCTACTGCTTCGGCCCCACCTTCCGCGCCGAGAAGAGCAAGACGCGGCGCCACCTCATGGAGTTCTGGATGGTCGAGCCCGAGGTGGCGTTCCTCGAGTTCGACGGCCTCTGCGCGCTCGCCGAGGAGTTCCTCGTCTACCTCGTCGGCCGCGTCCTCGACCGCTGCGGCCGAGGAGCTGGCGACCCTCGAGCGCGACACCAGCCGAGCTCGAGAACGTCCAGGCGCCCTTCCCGCGCATCAGCTACGACGAGGCGGTCGGCGATCCTGACGACCAGGCGAAGCGCGAGTTCGAGTGGGGCGCCGACTTCGGCGGCGACGAGGAGACGTTCCTCGCCGCGCGCTTCGACCGTCCAGTGATGGTCACCGCTACCCGTCGGCGATGAAGGCCTTCTACATGCAGCCCGACCCCGCAGGACCCCAAGCTGGCGCTGGCGCTCGACGTGCTCGGCGCCCGAGGGCTACGGCGAGATCATCGGCGGCAGCCAGCGCATCCACGACCACGAGCTGCTGCTGGCGCGCATCCAGGAGCACGGCTTGCCGGTCGAGGCCTTCCAGTGGTACCTCGACCTGCGCAAGTACGGGACCTTCCCGCACAGCGGCTTCGGCATGGGTCTGGAGCGCTTCGTCGCCTGGATGACCGGGCTCCCGCACCTGCGCGAGACCATCCCCTACCCGCGGACGCTCTACCGCATCTACCCCTGACGGCCGGCGCGGGGGGAGGTACCGGGCGGCGCGGCAGGATTGCGTGTAGCGTCCGGGCGCGATGATCCCCACTCCCGCCGCGCGGCTCGCCTCGCTCGCCACCCTGGTAGTCATCTGGGGGACCACCTGGGCGGCCATCCGCATCGGCCTCGGCAGCCTGCCGCCACTCACCGCCGTGGCCCTGCGCTTCGCCATCGCCGGCAGTGTGCTCTGGGTGGCGGCGCTCGCCATCGGGCTGCGCGGCGAGCGCCTGCGGGCGCCCTGGTGGCTGTGGACGGCACAGGCGCTCTTCACCTTCGGCATCTCCTACGGCCTCGTCTACTGGGCGGAGCAGTGGGTGCCCTCCGGCGTCACAGCCGTGCTGTTCGCCACCTTCCCGCTCTGGGTGGCCGTGCTCGCCCACTTCGTGCTCCCCGGCGAACGGATGCACGCCCTCGGGCTGGTCGGGCTGCTGCTCGCGCTCGCCGGTGTGGCGACGCTCTTCTCGCAGGACCTGCAGGCGCTTGGTGGCCGCCGGGTGGCCCTCGCCGGTGCCGTGCTGCTGCTCGCTCCGTTGTCGTCGGCGGTCGCCCAGGTGGTGGTCAAGCGGTGGGGCGGAGGCGTGCATCCGGTGACTCTCAACGCCGGCTCGATGCTGCTCGCGGCGGCGGGGTTGGGCCTGCTCGCCCTGCTGCTCGAGCGCGGCAGGCCGTTGCGTCTCGACGCCGCCGCGGTGGGCTCCCTGCTCTACCTGGCCATTCTCGGCACTTGCGTCACCTTCAGCCTCTACTTCTGGCTGCTGCGGCACATGACGGCAACCGGGCTGTCGCTCACCGCCTACGTCATCCCGGTGGTGGCGGTGGTGGTGGGAGCCGTCGTCCTCCACGAGGCGGTGACGGTACAGCTGCTGCTCGGCGGGGCGCTGGTGGTGACGGGCACCGCCTTCGCCGGCCGTCGGCGCCCTTGACGGCGTTCCGCGGCCCCGAGTCATCCGCCGCCGTCGCGGCACCGTAGGCAGGGTGAACCGTCCCAAGAAGGAGGACCGATGCGCCGACTCGCTTGCCTCGTGCTCGCCGCCCTCGCCCTTGCCCCGACGATCGCGGCTGGTGCCGCCGACACGCCGCCCAGGGCCCCAACCCTCTACCAGCGGCTGGGAGGCTACGACGCCCTCGCCGCGGTGACCGACGACTTCATCGGGCGCCTCGCCGCCGATCCCCAGATCGCCCGCTTCTTCGCCGGCCACAGCAAGGACTCGCTGGGCCGCATCCGCCAGCTGGTGGTGGACCAGCTCTGCGCCGCCACCGGCGGCCCCTGCGTCTACATCGGCCGCGACATGAAGACGGCGCACCAGGGAATGGGGATCACCGAGGCGGACTGGAAGGCCGCCGCCGGCCACCTGGGGGAGACCCTCGACAAGCTCAAGGTGCCGCAGAGGGAGAAGGGGGAAGTGCTGGCCCTGGTGACGTCGCTGCACGACGACATCGTCGAGCAGCCGATGGCGGCTGGGGCGCACTGATCCGGTGCGCTGACCGCCGGGTGCGCTGACCGCCCGGTTGCACCAGCCGCGCTCGTGCGGCAGCGGCAAGAGCTGCCCAGGCCCGGTGGCGTCCGCGCGGCGCCGCCGGGCCCTCTCTGTGGGACCGAACGCTCCGCGGACTGCCGATCCTCCGGATCCACCGCGCGGCGCTGCGTACGTCGGAGCGCCGCGGGCCGCTACGGGCCCGCCCCGACATCGCGAGCGCGCGTAACGGGTCGAAGCGACCGGTCTCCTTGACCCCTCTCGCGCCCGCTTGTACATTGCCAGAGGATCGCTGCCGGCCCCCCGCCCGAGAGAAAGGACGTCCCGAGATGAGGATCGAGCTTCTCGAGGAGCAGAAGCTGCTCCGTGACACCGTGCGCCGTTTTGCCACCGAGGTGGTGGCGCCGCGCGCCCGCGAGATCGACGAGAGCGGCGAGTTCCCCCGGGAGTTCTTCACGCGGGCCGCCGAGCTGGGGCTCGCCGGAGTGGCGGTGCCGGAGGAGTATGGCGGCGCCGGCATGGACACCATCGCCTACTGCCTGGCGATCGAGGAGGTCAGCCGGGCCTGCGCGAGCAGCGGCGTCATCCTCTCGGTCAACAACTCGTTGGTCTGCGACCCGCTGCTCAAGTTCGGCAACGAGGAGCAGAAGAAACGGTGGCTCACGCCACTCGCCGCCGGCGAGCTCTCGGGGTGCTTCGCGCTCACCGAGCCCGGCGCGGGCAGCGACGCCGGGGGCCTGCGCACCACCGCCCGCCGCGACGGCGACGCCTACGTGCTCGACGGCAACAAGGTGTTCATCACCAACGGCACCGACGCCGACGTCGCGCTCGTCTTCGCCACCGTCGACCTCGCCAAGAAACACCGCGGCATCACCGCCTTCATCGTCTCTGCCGACACCCCGGGGTTCGCCCGTGGCGGGCACGAGTACAAGCTGGGAGTCAACGCCTCGGGCACCACCGAGCTCTCCTTCCAGGGAATGCGGGTGCCGGCGGCGCAGCGGTTGGGCGAGGAGGGGGAGGGGTTCAAGATCGCCATGGCCACCCTCGACGGCGGCCGCATCGGCATCTCGGCGCAGGCGGTGGGCATCGCGCGCGGCGCCCTCGAGGAGGCGATGGCCTACGCCCAGGAGCGCGGCAGTTCGGCAGGCCGATCGCCGACTTCCAGGCCATCCAGTTCTAGCTCGCCGACATGTCCACCGAGCTCGACGCCGCGCGGCTGCTCACCTGGAACGCGGCGTGCGCTCAAGGACCGGGGCGCCGCTACTCGCCGAGGCGGCGCAGGCCAAGCTCTACGCGTCGCAGATGGCGCAGCGCGTGACCAACCTGGCGCTGCAGATCTACGGCGGCTACGGCTACACCAAGGAGTACGACATCGAGCGCCACTTCCGCGACGCGCGCATCACGGAGATCTACGAGGGCACGAGCGAGATCCAGAAGCTGGTGATCGCGCGCGCGGTGCTCGAGGCCTGACGGCCGCAGCAGGGCAGTCAGGCGATGCTCACCGTCGAGCAGGCACCACCGGTCAGCTTCGGGCTCACCCAGGAGCAGGAGCTGCTGCGTCAGGAGCTGCGCCGTTTCGGCGAGGAGCGTGTCCGCCCCGGCAGCGCGGAGCGCGACGCCCAGCGCGAGTTCCCCGCCGAGCTGGTGCGCGAGCTCGGCGAGATGGGCCTCCTCGGCTGCTTCGTCCCCGAGCGCTGGGGTGGCGCCGGCTTCGATCAGGTGAGCTACGCGGTGGCGATCGAGGAGCTGGCGCGGGCCTGCCCGTCGATCGCCGTCACCATCAGCGTCAGCAACTCGGTCTGCTGCTGGCCGATCCTCAACTTCGGCAGCGACGAGCTCAAGGAGCGTGCGCTGCGCGCGAGCTCGCGGCGGGCGACGCGCTGGGGGGCTTCGGCCTCAGCGAGCCCGGCGGCGGCAGCGACGTCGCCGGCATGAAATCCACGGCGCGCCGCGACGGGGACGAGTGGGTGCTCGACGGCGAGAAGGCGTGGATCACCAACGCCGGCTTCGCCCGCTGGTACGTGGTGGTGGCGCGGACGCGCCCGGCCTCGGCCGCTGGCGGGGCGAGCCGCGGGCTCTCCGCCTTCGCCGTGCCGGCCGACGCGCCCGGTTTCTCGGTGGGGGCGCCGGAGCACAAGCTCGGCCTGCGGGCCTCGCGTACGGCGCCGATCCACTTCACCGGTTGCCGCATCCCGGCGGGGAACCTGCTGGGCGAGGAGGGGCAGGGGTTCAAGATCGCCATGGCGACGCTCGACCACTCGCGGGTGGGCATCGCCGCGCAGGCGGTGGGCATCCACCAGCGGGCGCTCGAGCTGGCGGTGGGCTACGCTCGCGAACGGCGCCAGTTCGGGGTGCCGATCGCGGAGCACCAGGCGATCCAGCTCAAGCTGGCGCAGATGGCGACCGAGCTCGAGGCGGCACGCGCGCTCACCCGCGCCGCCGCCGCCCTCGCCGACAGCGGCAACAAGGAGGCCGGCCGCTTCGCCTCGCAGGCCAAGCTCTACGCCAGCGAGGCTGCCAACCGCGCCTGCTGGGAGAGCCTGCAGGTACACGGCGGCAACGGCTTCTCCGACGAGTACGAGATCTCGCGCCTCTACCGCGACGTGCGCGTCACCACCATCTACGAGGGGACGAGCGAGATGCAGCGGCTGGTCATCGCGCGGCGGCTGCTCCGCGGCTGAGCCCACCGGCCAGCGGGCGACGGCGACGAGCTCGCGGACTGGCGGCGGCGGTGGAGCGGTGCGCGACGTCCTCGACCGGGTCGAATCGCCGGCAGCCCGTCGTCGCCCCGGGGAGGCTGAGCGCGGACCGCGCCGGCCAGACGGCGAGAAACCAGCGGCGGCGGCGGCGGCGGCGGCGGCGCCGCCGCGGCGGTGCGCCGGCGGCGCCGGAGACGACGGGGCCCGAGCGCGGTGATAGCCTTCGCCCCCGGTGCGCCGTCACCTCATCACCCCGACGAGCGAGTCCTCCGTACCCCCCAGCTTCGTCCCGGTCTCCTACGACAGCTGGCGCGCCAGGGTGGTGGCCGAGCTGGGAGACGACGCCGAGCGGCGCCTGCGACGCGAGACGCTCGAGGGGATCGCCGTCGAGCCGCTGTACTCCCCCGATCACTTCCCCGGGGTGCCGCTGCCGCGACTCGTGCGCGAGTGCGGGTCGTGGCGTATGTGGCAGGAGCTCCCACTGAGCTCGCGAGCGGCCGGGCAAGCGGCGCTGGAGCGCGAGGCGGGTCGTGGCCTCGGCGGGCTCTGGCTGCGGCTCGACGACGAGGGCGGCACCGCCGCGGACGTGGCAGGCTTCCTGGCGCGGATTCCCGGCGGCGCCGCCGTCGAGATCGGCGTCGAGTGGGCGGGCGAGCCGCTCGCCGGCGCGGCGCTGCTCGTGGCCGCGGCGCAACGGAGCGGCCGCGAGATCGCGACGCTCTCGGGTTGCCTGGGCTGCGACCCGCTGGCGACGCTGGCGCGACGCGGCGCGATCTCCGCGGCTGCCGCCGCGCAGCTGGGTGTCGCCGCGCGCTGGGCGCGCGATCACGCCCCCGGTCTGCGCGCGGGGCTGGTGTCGACTGCGCCGTACGCCGAGGCAGGGGCCGATGCCGCACAGGAGATCGCCTTTGCGCTCGCCTCCGGCGCTGAGGCGCTGCGCGCCCTGCACGCCGCCGGCCTTGCCGCAGACACAGCGGCGTCCCAGCTCGCGGTCACCACGAGTGTCGGGCGCGACCTCTACCTGCAGGTGGCGAAGCTGCGGGCGCTGCGCCTCACGTGGGGGATGCTGCTGGCAAGCCATGGCGCGCCGCCCACGGCGCTGCGACTCCACGGCCGCACCGCGTGGCGGACCCAAGGCCTTCGCGACCCCGGCACCGACCTGGTGCGAGCGACGCTCGAGACCCTCGCCGCCGTGCTCGGGGGCTGCGACGACGTGACCTGCTCGCCCCTGCTCGATCCCGCGAGTGAGCTGGCGCTCGGGCTGCCGCTGGGCAGCGCCACGCAGCTGCTGCTGCGGGAGGAGGCCGGCCTGCACCGCATCGCCGACCCCGCCGGCGGCAGCTGGTACGTGGAGGCCCTCACCGCGGCGCTGGCTCGCCGGGGATGGGAGCTGTTCGAGGGGATCGAGCGGCGGGGCGGCATGACGCGCGAGCCGCCGTGGGTGCCGTGGCGCAGCAGGTGGACGCGGCGGCAGAGCGCCGCCGGCAGGCGCTCGGCAGCGGCCAGCTGCCCATCGTCGGCGTCACCGTCCATGCCGCCGACGAGGCCGTGCCGCTGCCCTACCGGCCGCTCGCCGCGGAGGGGGCGCATGCGGCCTCGGCGGACGGCGTGTCGAGCGAGCGGCCGACTCCACGCCACGGCTCCGCGGCGGCCGATCTCGCGGTGGCGGTGCTCGCCGGCGCCCTAGGCGACGGCGAGCTCTTCGCGGCGGCGGTCGACGCCGCGGCTGCGGGCGCCTCGCTCGCCGAGCTGGCGGCGGCAATCCCGGCGGCAGGCCCGCCGCTGCGCGCGCCGGCGCTGGTGCCCTGGCGCGACGCCGAAACCTTCGAGCCGGCGGGGGCGGCGTGAAGGGCGCGGTGCCGCCCCCGCCCGTCGCGGGCCCGCGCGCGCCGCCGTTCGACGCGGCCCTGGCCCGTCTGCGCGAGGTGCTCCTGGACGGCGGTGCTCTCCGGCGGACAGCGGCAGCGCCGAGCGGCACACCCGAGGGGCTGCGGCTGGCGCCGCTCTACGGCCCCGAGGACCTCGCCGGCGTCGGCCACCTGCAGGGGATGCCGGGCTTCCCGCCCTTCGTGCGCGGCCCGTACACGACGATGTACCTCGTCAAGCCGTGGACGGTGCGCCAGTACGCGGGTTTCTCGACGGCAGAGCAGAGCAACGCCTTCTACCGCCGCAACCTCGCCGCCGGCCAGACCGGGCTGTCGATCGCCTTCGACCTGCCCACCCACCGCGGTTACGACTCCGACCACCCGCGAGTGGTGGGCGACGTCGGCATGGCGGGGGTCGCCATCGACTCCATCCTCGACATGCGGATCCTCTTCGACGGCATCCCGCTCGACCGCACCAGCGTCTCGATGACGATGAACGGCGCCGTGCTGCCGGTGATGGCGCTCTACGTGGTCGCCGGTGAGGAGCGGGGGGTTCCCCCCGAGCGGCTCGCCGGCACCATCCAGAACGACATCCTCAAAGAGTTCATGGTGCGCAACACCTACATCTACCCGCCGGCGCCGTCGCTGCGCATCGTCGGCGACGTCTTCCGCTACACCGCCGAGCGCATGCCGCGCTTCAACAGCATCAGCATCTCCGGCTACCACATGCAGGAGGCGGGGGCGACCGCCGACCTCGAGCTCGCCTACACCCTCGCCGACGGGCTGCAGTACGTGCGCACCGGCCTCGCCCGTGGGCTCGCCGTCGACGACTTCGCGCCGCGGCTGTCGTTCTTCTGGGGCGTCGGCATGAGCTTCCTCGTCGAGGTGGCGAAGCTGCGCGCGGCGCGCCTTCTGTGGGCGGAGCTGATGGCGCCCTTCGCGCCGCGCGACCAGCGCTCGTCGATGCTGCGCTGCCACTGCCAGACGTCGGGCTGGAGCCTCACCGCGCGCGACGTCTATGTCAACGTCATGCGCACCTGCGTCGAGGCGCTCGCTGCCGTCTGCGGGCAGACCCAGTCCCTGCACACCAACGCGCTCGACGAGGCGCTGGCGCTCCCCTCCGATTTCCGGCGCGCATCGCCCGCAACACCCAGCTGGTGCTGCAGCAGGAGGCCGGCACCTGCGAGGCGATCGACCCCTGGGGGGGCAGCTACGCCGTCGAGCGGCTCACCCACGAGCTGGCCCAGCGGGCGCGCGCCCACCTCGCCGAGGTGGAGGCGCTCGGCGGCATGGCCGAGGCGATCGCCCAGGGGATCCCCAAGCACCGCATCGAGGAGGCGGCGGCGCGCACCCA
>CAWINM010000010.1:0-1165930 GCA_963837455.1 Thermoanaerobaculia bacterium
CGGCTTTGCGGACATCGCGCTGAGGATCGCCAGGGAGAAGTCATGACGAAGGGCGGAGCTGGAACCCCCGCCGGCAGCGCTGGGAAGAGCGCCAAGCGGAGCGCCGCCCGGGCGGTGGTCTACTGCCGGGTGTCCAGCCACGAGCAGCTGAAGGGCCTGAGCCTGGAGACCCAGTCGAAGGCGTGCATCGACTACTGCCGTTCCCAGGGGATGGAAGTGGCGGAGATCTTCGTCGAGCGGGCGGAGTCGGCGAGCACGACGGACCGGACGCAGCTCCAGCGGATGCTGACCTACTGCCGGACGCACCGGGGCCGGATCCACTTCCTGGTGGTCTACATGCTGGACCGCTTCGCGCGGAACCAGTACGACCACCACGCCCTGAAGGCCTACCTGCAGAAGCTGGGGATCACGCTGCGGGCGGTGGCCCAGCCGATCGACGACTCGTCGACCGGGAAGCTGATGGACGGCATCCTGGCGGCGTTCAACGAGTTCGACAACAACGTGCGGCGGGAGCGCTGCGCTGGCCGGGATGCAGGCGGCGGCGAGCAAGGGGCGGTGGGTGTTCCCACCGCCGCTCGGCTATCGGATCGCGCTCAAGGCTGACGGCACGAAGACGATCGAGCCGGACCCCGAGGCGGCGCCGCTGGTCCGCCACGCCTTCGAGATGGCGGCCTCCGGCCTCCACGGCGTCGCCGACATCCTCGCGCGAGATGCGGCGCCGCGGCCTCACGGGCCGGCGCGGCGGCCAGCGCTCACGAGCACCGATGCTGCACAAGATCCTGCGCAAGCCCGTCTACCACGGGCGGGTGCGTGATCGAGGAGTGGGGCATCGACGTCGCAGGCGACTTCGAGGCGCTGGTCGACGCAGGAGACCTTCGTCAAGGCGCAGGCTGCGACCGCGGCGTCAAACGCCGCCGCTCGCCGGCTATCAGCGCAACCACCCGGAGTTCCCGCTGCGTCGCTTCGTCCGCTGCGGCGCGCTGCTCCCGGCCGCTGACCGGCGGCTGGTCGAAGGGGAAGCGGGCGCGCTACGCCTACTACAACTGCCCGGTTGCCGGCGGCATCAACGTCCGCAGGCAGCAGCTCGAGGCGCGGTTCGTCGCAGCTCCTGGACCGACTGCGGCCTCGGCCGGAGGTGCTGCGGCTACTCTCCGCCGCCGTGCTCGATCGCTGGAACGAGGAGCAGAAGGACGTCGTCGAGCGGCGCACGGGCGATCGAGCAGCGGCTCGAGGCGCTACGCCAGCGCAAGGAGCGGATCGTCGAGCGCCTACCTCTACGAGGGCGCGATCGACAAGGAGACCTACCAGCATCACCTCGGCGCGCGTCGAGGAGGAGCTGACGCTCGCCGAGATCGACCGCTACGACGCCGAGATCGACGAGTTCGACATCGAGGGCACCCTCGCCTTCGCCGAACACCTGGTGACCAACGTCGAGCCGCCTGTGGATCGAGGCGGCGCTCGATCAGCGGCAGCGGCTGCAGAAGCTGTTCTTCCCGGAAGGTCTCAGCTTACGACGGGAAGGAATTTCGAACACCCCTAACGTGTCCATTTTTCAGCAACTTCGAGGGGACCTCCGGACAGACTAGAGTGAAATGGTGGAGCAGAAGGGATTCGAACCCTCGACCCCCACGTTGCGAACGTGGTGCTCTCCCAGCTGAGCTACTGCCCCACAGAGGTGTGACCCGGCGGCGGGCGCCGCCCGGAGGGAGCGCTATTGTAGATGCGCCTTACCGGCCAGGCAACCAGGGCGGCTCTGGCGACGGAAGTCGTTGATTCAGAAGGCTGTGCCCGACACCCCCGGATCTCCCGCTGGAATGTCTTGCTCTTCGGGTTGTTGGAAGGTACCGTTGCCGCTTGCGACGCTCGCCAGCCGCGGGACCTGACGACGGGGGAACGTACCCGGGATGAGCCCTCTCACGCCGCGCAGCCGCCTCTTCTCCGCCCTCGGCTTCGCGCTCGCTTGTCTCACGTTGGCACTGGCGTTCGCCTCGGGTGCGGGTGCCGCCGGCGGTGCCGGCGACGGCGATGGACCGATGAGGCCGGGGTCGGTCGCCGCAGGGGCCGGCGGCCCGCAGGCGACGCCGGGGCACGACGCCGCTGCCGCCGCCGCGGAGATCGCCGGCGCGGCGCCCGGCCGTGCCGCCCTGGTCGCATCACCCGCCCTCGTGGTGCGCCGCGGCGAGCCCCTCGACGCCACCGTCGAGCGCCTGGCGGCTCACGCTCCCGGGTTGCGGCGCGACGTGCTGCGGCTGGCGCTCGAGGCGCGGTTGGCGGCGCTGGCGCGGGGCCTGGCGAAGCGGACCGACGTGCTGACGGTCATCGACTACTCGTTGCCGTCGACCGAGCGACGGCTCTGGGTCTTCGACGTCAGGAGCGGCGAGATGCTGTTCCACGAGCTCGTCGCCCACGGCAAGAACACCGGCGAGAACTTCGCCCGTCGTTTCTCCAACCGCGAGGGCAGCCTGGAGACGAGCCTGGGCCTCTTCCGCACCGTCGGCACCTACGCCGGCCGCAACGGCTACTCGCTGGCGCTCGACGGCCTAGAGCCGGGGTTCAACGACCGGGCGGCGGACCGCGCCGTGGTGATGCACGGCGCCCCCTATGTGTCGGCTGCCTTTGCTGCCGTCCACGGGCGCCTCGGCCGCAGCTGGGGCTGCCCGGCGCTGTCGCAGGAGGTGGCGGCCCGCGTCATCGACACCATCAAGGGGGGGAGCCTGCTGTTCTCGTACTTCCCCGACTCCGAGTGGCTGTCCCACTCGAGGTTCCTGCCCGTCCCCGGCGCCACTCTCATTGCCGGCTCGCGCTGAGCGGGCGGCTGCGAGGGCCGGCAGACCGCCGCTCCAGGGCAGCGCGCGCCTGGTTGCCGGCGGGCGCCGGTCTGCAGCGCGCGAGATCCGCTAACGCACGGCAGTGAAGACTGCGCGAGGGTGCCTCCTCGCCGAGAGCGCAGCGAGATGGGTGGTGATGGGGTGGCAGCCATCTGCCGGGGGCGTTCGCGGCAGTAGCGGTGGGCCCTCGGATTCCCCTTCCCAGCGGCCGTTCGTCACGGCGCCGTAACCGGTCTGGCACCGCGCCAGGAGCAGCCCTCCCTTACGCTGCCGCCGCTCCACAGGTGTGGGGAGGAAGCCACGCCCGGCCGTCCGCCGGGCTGGATGGTTACAAGACTGGAAGGAGGAATCGAGATGGTGTCGAGGACTTCGAACGCGGCCGATCGGATCGTCGGGCGCGGCGCCCTGCTGGCTGCCGTGGCGGGACTGGCCCTCGGCCTGGTCGGCGGACAGGCCGCCCGGGCGGCCGACGTGAGCTTCGGTGGCAGCCGCATCTACTTCGACTTCAGCAGCAAGGAGAACAAGGACGAGGGCACCGGCACCAAGAGCAGCGACTCGGGAGTCGGCGCCGACGCCAAGCGCTTCTACGCCTCGTTCACCTACAAGGTCGACGACACCTGGTCGATGAACTTCACCTCCGACATCGGCGACCAGGGCACCAAGCGCTACGACGTGTTCGTCAAGAAGGCGTACCTCCAGGGGCACTTCTCCGACGCCTTTAACCTCCGCCTCGGCTCGGCGGACGAGGCCTGGATCCCCTACGTCGAGGACGCCTACGGCTATCGCTACGTGGAGAACACGATCACCGACGGCCTCGGCTTTGGCAACTCCGCCGACTGGGGCGTCCACGCCTACGGCAAGAGCGGCATCTTCAGCTACCAGGTCGAAGCGGTGAACGGGCACGGCTACAGCAACCCGTCGCGCAGCAAGGGCGTCGACTTCGAGGGGCGCTTCTCGCTCGATCCCATCCCCGGCCTCAAGCTGGCGATCGGTGGGTACTCCGGCAAGCGCGGGCTCGAGACCGACTCGGCGCCCGCCAAGCACACCGCCTCGCGTACCGACGCCCTCATCAACTACAGCAACCCACACTTCCGCATCGGCGGCGAGTGGTTCAGCGCCGACAACTACACCACCGTCACCTCCGCCAACAAGGACAAGGCCGACGGCTGGTCGGCCTGGGTGACGGTGCCGATCAACCCCACCTTCGAGGTCTTCGCCCGCTACGACAACGCCAACCCGAGCAAGACGCTCAAGCCGAAGCAGGACTACACCTACTACAACGCCGGCGTCCAGCACGCCTTCAACAGCACGCTGCTCGGCTCCCTGGTGTGGAAGCACGCCGAGGTCGATGGCGGTCAGGGTACGGTGGGCACCTCCAACGGCGCCATCGGCAGCAGCGTCGCCGACCGCAAGGGCAAGTACGACGAGATCGGCATCTTCATGCAGCTGAAGATCTGACCACGGGGGCGGGCGCCACAAGCCCGTCCGTTGCCTCGTTGCCAGGGGCTCCGGCGAGTAGGTCGCCGGGGCCCCTATCGTCATCTTGCCCGAGCAGCGACGCGGCTAGAGCCGACGGGGTCAGTCGCCGCGCAACGCGGTCACCGGCGGCACCCGGCTGGCGCGCAGCGCCGGAACGACGCAGGCGAGCAGGCCGCTGGCCGCCAGCAGCAGGGTGGTGCCGCAGAGCGCCCAGGGGTCGGCTGCGCGCACGCCGTGGAGCAGGCCGGCGAGCAGGCGCGCCGCGGCAGGCGCCACGAGCAGCCCGAGGATCGCGCCCAAGCCGATGAGCTCGAAGCCGCCGCGGAGCACCTCGCGCAGCACCCGCCGGGGCCGCGCGCCGAGGGCCAGGCGCACGCCGATCTCATGGCGGCGCAGGCTCACGGCGTAGGCGACCACACCGTAGACTCCGGCCATCCCGAGCAGCAGCGACACCAGGGCGAAGACGCCGACGACGGTGGCGCTGAAGCGCGGTCGCGCCAGTCGGGTCGCCAGCTCGTCGCGAAGGGTGAGGAACGGCGCGGGGTCGATGTCGGGGTCGACGCCGGCGAAGGCCCGTGCCACCGCCGGAGCGAGCGCCCGCGGTTCCCCGGTGGTGCGCACGACGAAGAAGGTCCCCCAGCGAGGGCGCTGGCGGTTGGCGAGGAACAGCGCCGGTGCGACCGGCAGCTCGGGCTCGAGCGCCGGCACGTCCGCCACCACCCCGACCACCTCGGCGGCGAAGTGCGGCCCTGGCGCGCCCTCCTGCAGGGAAGCAAGTCGCTCGAGCTGGGGAAGCTCGACGTGCGCGCCCAGCGGGCTGCGTCCCGGCCACAGGCGGCGCGCCAGGGTCTCGTTGACGAGCGCCACCGGAGGGGCGCCGAGGCGGTCGGCGGCGGTGAGCGCTCGTCCGGCGACCAGCCGGATCCCGAGGGTGGAGAGGTAGGAGGGGGAGACGTCGTACCAGCTCGTCGAGGGTGCCTGCTCCGCCGGCGTCGGGCTGCCGGTGAGGACGATCGGGGTCTCGCCGTCGCCGCCTCCGAAGATCGGTCCGGCCGAAGCGGTGGCCACGGCGCGCACGCCGGGCAGCGCCAGGATCGCGCTCTCCAGGCGCCCGTAGAGATCGGTCAGCTGGGGCGCGGCCGTGTACTTGCCCTGCGACGGGAAAACCTGGAAGAGGAGGACGCGATCGGTGTCGAACCCGGGGTTCCAGGCGAGCAGGTTGGCGAAGCTGCGCAGCAGCAGACCGGAGGCGGCGAGCAGCACCACGGCGAGGGCGACCTCGGCCACCACCAGGCCGCGCCGCAGACGTGCGCCGCCGGCGGCGGTCGCCCCCTGCTCGCGGCCGCGCAGCGCCGTGCTGGGCCGCAGCAGCCGCTCTTGCGCCGCCGCGATGCCACTCACCACGAGGGCGGTGAAGAGGGTCGCCGCGAAGCAGAACGCGGCGGCGCGCCCGTCGAGTGCCACCTCGTCGAGGCGGGGGATTCCCGGCGGTGCGAGCGCCACGAACGCCCGCACGCCGGCGAAGGCGAGGGCCAGGCCGGCGGCGCCGCCGCCGAGCGACAGGACCCCGACCTCGACCAGGACGTGGCGGGCGAGCGCCGCCCGTGGCGCTCCCAGCGCCGTGCGCACCGCCAGCTCGTGGCGACGCGCTGTGACGCGCGCGATCAGCACGCTGGACAGGCTGGCGCACACCACCAGCAGCAGGAGCCCGACGGCGCCGAGGAGCAGCAGCAGCGACGACCTCGCGTCGGCGGTCAGGTAGTCGCGCATGCGGCGCACGTCGATGCCCCAGCCGTGCAGCGCCGCGGGGTGCTCGCGCTCGAGCTCGGCACGCAAGCCGGAGAGCTCGCCGCGGGCGCTCTCGATGGTGGCGCCGGGTGCCAGTCGGCCGGCCGAGGCGAAGCCGCGCCAGTCGCGATTCTCCTCCGCGTGGGGGTCGAAGGGGAGCGGCATCCAGACCTCGACCCAGTCGAGGCGCGGCACCAGGGCGCCCTCGGGCAGCACGCCGACGATGGTGTACCGCGTGTCGTCGAGCACCAGCGTGCGGCCCACCACGGCGGGGTCGCTGCCCAGGACGCTGCGCCAAAACGGAGCGCTCACGACCACCACGTTGCCGGCGCCGCGCGGCGGCTGGTCGTCGTCGGCGAGCAGACGCCCGGCCCGCGGGACGAGCCCCAGGGCACGGAGGAAGCCGGGCGTGGCGATGCCGCCGGCGACCCCGCGCGCGCCCTCTCGGCCGCTCTCGAGGGTCAGCGCCGTGCCGCGGGCGACACCGAGGGCGGTGAGCTGGGTGCTGCGCGCTGCGAAGTCGGAGGCGTTGACCGGCGAGACGCCGCACCAGCCTTCCATCTTCGGGTTGGTCTCGCACAGGGTGACCACTCGCTCGGAGTCGGCAACGGCGAGCGGGTGAAAGAGGATGCGGTCGACCACCGTGAAGGTGGCGGTGCTGGCGCCGAGCCCGACGGCGAGCACGCCGATGCCGACCAGGGCGTAGGTCGGTGAACGGCGAAGGGTGCGCAGGGCCTGGCGCAGGTCGGAGGCGAGTGCGTTCATGGGCATCTCCGGTTGCCGCCGGCGGTGGACGGGGTCGGCCGGGCTCACCCGATCGCGGTGCATCGCCCGTGCCCTCCGCCGCGATCCCACAAGCCATTCTGCGGGTGAGGTTTGGCGCCGCTCCCACCTGTCCGGGTGGCGTTCGCGGCCGGGACGCGCGTCCCGCTGGCGCTCAGCCGAGCAACTGCATGACGCTGCGGCCGGCGAGCGTCGTGCGGCGGTTCTCGCGCAGGCGGCCCACCAGCGCCTCGAGGTTGTCGCGCAGCGGCTGCGGCATGGTGGCGAGCAGCTCCTCGACCGGCCGCTCGTAGGCGGCGAGGGCGGTCTCGAGCGTGAGCTCGTGGGGGTCGCGCGCCAGCAGGTAGCCGGTCGGCTCGCCGGTGCTCTCCACCACCAGCCCCGCCTTGATCATCGGCTCGAGGGCGCTGCGCAGGGCGTCCGGCGCCACGCACAGGTGCTCGGCGAGGCGATCGAGCTCGCCCACTGGGCGTCCGGCGCGCAACCCCTCGACCAGCGCCGCCAGCGCGGCGAGGCCGATCCACGCCTCGCGAAAGCGGCCGTCACTGGCGCGCGTCTGGGTGAGCGAGCCGAAGTGTTGGCAGACGTAGGCGACCTCGGTGCCGAGCAGCGCCGCGAGCCAGGCCATCTCGAGCGAGACCATGAAGAAGATCGCCAGCGCGAAGCCGCCGTAGACGACGTAGGCGGTGTGGGTGAAGTGGATGACGTAGTAGCGGAAGACGCGGCGCAGCAGCTCGAGCAGCACGGCGGCGGTGAGACCGCCGGCCAGCGCGGCACGGAAGCGCACGCGGGTGAACGGCACCTGCCAGTAGAGCATGGTGAGGCCGATGACGCTCACCAGGAAAGGCACCGCCTGCACCAGCAGCGACTCCTCGAACAGCACGTTGAAGCCCGGCCGCTGGCGCAACAGCAGCAGCGCCGAGTAGCAGGAGCCGATCAGCAGCGGACCCCAGAAGACGAGCAGGGTGAAGGAGACGAGCTTGGCGCGCAGCGAACGGCGCGAGGAGACCTGCCAGATCTTGTTGATGGTCTCCTCGATGGTGCCGAAGGCGAAGAGGCCGATGAGGATGAAGGCGAGGAAGCCCACCTCCTGCAGCGTCTCGGCCTGATTGACGAAGCGCTGGAGGTTGTCCATCACCATGCCCTCGGAGTAGGGGAGGACGCTGGTGAGGAAGGAGAGCACGCGGTCCTGGTAGCGATGGAGCAGCTGCGCCGCCACGAAGGTGAAGGCGGCGAGCAGCGGGATGAGCGCCAGGATGGTGACGAAGGCGAGCGCGGCGGCGCGCTGGGTGATGCCGTCAGCGGCCACCTTGCGGCCCAGCAGGCGCATGAAAGTGAGCCCGTTGGCGAGGCGGCGGCGCCAGCGGTTGCTGGCAGTGTCGGCTGCCGGCTCGTCGCCGCCGGCCGGCC
The DNA here is from genome assembly GCA_963837455.1 of Thermoanaerobaculia bacterium. Taxonomy (GTDB): domain Bacteria; phylum Acidobacteriota; class Thermoanaerobaculia; order Multivoradales; family JAIOJS01; genus DASYQD01. The sequence continues at coordinate 8,289 of CAWINM010000010.1, forward strand.
CGAGCAAGCGCGCGCGTGCAGCGAGCGGCATGGCGAGCGGATTCTAACAGCGGGCTTGGCCGCTCCCGGGACACCGCAGAGCCACGTGTTAGATTGCGGCCGACGCACCCCGAGGATGCCGACCCGACGCGCGCCGCGCTTCCCGCCCGATTTCGCCCGGTGGCGTCGTGCGCAGCCGCCACCGCGGACGATGGCGAATCCGCCGCGGCGATGAACGGGGCCGCGACGAGCGAGCCGCCAACGGGCGATCCGCTGCCGGGCGAGGCGAGCGTCGAGCTGCACGGCGTGAGCAAGCGCTTCGGCGGTGTCGGCGCGGTCGAGGAGGTGTCGCTCGCAATCCGCCGCGGCGAGCTCTTCTCGCTGCTCGGACCCTCGGGCTGCGGCAAGACCACGCTGCTGCGGATGATCGCCGGCCTCGAGCGGCCGAGCGCCGGCAGCATCCTCATCGAGGGCCGCGACGTCTCCGCCGAGCCACCCTACCGGCGGCCGGTCAACATGGTCTTCCAGCACTACGCGCTCTTCCCCCACCTGACGGTGGAGGACAACGTCGCCTTCGGGCTGCGTTACCTGAAGGCAGCGGCGGGCGCGCGGCGGGTGCCGGCCGCCACGCGGGTGCGCCAGACCCTCGCGCTGGTGCGGCTGGGCGGCTTCGAGAAGCGGTTCCCGGCGCAGCTCTCGGGCGGCCAGCGCCAGCGCGTGGCGCTGGCACGCGCCCTCGCCCTCGAGCCGGCGGTGCTGCTGCTCGACGAGCCTCTCGGGGCCCTCGACCGCAAGCTGCGCGAGGAGATGCAGGTCGAGCTCAAGGACCTGCAGCACCGGCTCGGCATCACCTTCGTCTTCGTCACCCACGACCAGGAGGAGGCGCTCACGCTCAGCGACCGCATCGCGGTGATGAGCGAGGGCCGGGTGGTGCAGGTGGGGGCCGCCGCGGAGGTGTTCGAGTCCCCGCGCAGCGAGCTGGTGGCGCGGTTCATGGGGGCGAGCAACGTCTTCGTCGCCACCGTGCGGAGGGTCGCGGGGCGAGCGGTCACCGTCGAGCTGGCTGCCGGTGGTGCCTTCGAGATGTCGCTCGGCGACACCGGGTCGGCCGCCGCCGGCGAGCCGGTGCGCCTGGTGGTGCGCCCGGAGAAGCTCGCGCTACGGCGGCGCGACCTCTCGGCGCGCGGCGTCCCCTCGCTGCCGGTGACGGTCGAGGATCGTGTCTACCACGGGGCGTCGACGCAGTGGCGGGTGCGCGACGGAAGGGGTGCCGCTTACGTGGTCTCCGAGCCGAGCGCGCGCCCCTTCGCGGAGCGCGCCGGGATGGCGCTCGGCGACCGCGTGTTCCTCTGCTGGAGCCCCCGCCACGCGGTGCTGCTGCGTGACGACCCGCTACGAACGGAGAGCCCGTGAGGAGCGGTGACGCCCGTCCGCGTCGCCGGCGCGCCGCCTACCTGCTGGTGCTGCCGACCTGGGTGACGCTCGGCCTTCTTCTCCTCGTGCCGCTGCTGTTCATGCTGGCGTTGAGCTTCGCCCGGCGCGGCACCTACGGCGGGGTGGCGCCGATCGCCGACCTCGGTGGCTACCTCGCGAGCGGCGCCTTCCTCGCCAACTACCGGCGCTCGCTCGACGCCCTCTACGCCGCCATCTACTGGCGCTCGCTGTGGATGGCGCTGCTCACCACGGCGCTCTGCCTCGTCGTCAGCTACCCGGTGGCGTACCACATCGCCGTGCTCGCCCCGCGACGGCGCAAGAACCTGCTGCTGGGGCTGGTGGTGGTCCCCTTCTGGAGCAGCTTCCTCATCCGCACCTACGCCTGGATGCTGATCCTGCGCACGGAGGGGCTCGTCAACACCGTGCTGCTGCGGCTCCACCTCGTCGCGCAGCCGCTCGACCTGCTCTACAACCAGAGCGCGGTGATGATCGGCCTCGTCTACGGCGAGCTGCCGTTCATGATCCTGCCGCTCTACGCCTCGCTCGAGAAGCTCGACCGTTCGCTGCTCGAGGCCGCGGCCGACCTCGGCGCGAACCGGGTGGCGACCTTCCTCCGCGTCACCGTGCCGCTCACCCTGCCCGGCATGGTGGCCGGGCTGGTGCTGGTGTTCATCCCCTCGATCGGTCAGTTCATCGTCTCCGACCTGCTCGGCGGCGCCCGCAGCATGCTGGTGGGCAACCTCATCCAGAACCAGTTCGCCATCGCGCGCAACCAGCCGTTCGGCGCGGCGGTGGCGTTCGAGCTCACCGCCGTGGTGCTGGCGCTGCTGCTCTCCTATGCCGTCTATTCGCGCCGCCGCGGCCAGGAGGCGTTGCTGTGAAGGGCGGGCGCGCCGGCGCGAGCTGGAGCGCCGGCTGGTCGCCTGCCACGCCTGGCTGGTCTATGGCTTCCTCTACCTGCCGATCCTCGTGCTGGTGGGGTTCTCCTTCAACCGCGGCCGCCAGACGGCGATCTGGGAAGGCTTCACCACCGCCTGGTACGGCAGGCTGGCGCACGACGACCGCATCCTCGGCGCCGTCGGCAACACCTTGCTCGTGGCGGTGGTGACCACCGTCGGCGCCACCATCATCGGCACCCTCGCCGCGCTGGCTCTGCGCCGCCAGACCTTCCGCGGGCGGGCCGCCACGCAGGCGCTGCTGTTCCTTCCCATCATCATCCCCGAGGTGGTCTTCGGCGCCGCCCTCGTCACCTTCTTCGGCGCCATCGCGCTGCGGCTGTCGATCTGGACGGTGATCCTCGCCCACCTCGCCTTCAGCATCTCTTACGTCGCCATCGTCGTGCGGGCGCGGCTCGCGGGCCTCGACCCCGCGCTCGAGGAGGCGGCGCTCGACCTCGGCGCTACCCCTGGGGAGACCTTCCGCCGGGTGACGCTGCCGCTGATCCTGCCCGGCATCCTGGCCGGGGCGCTTCTGGTCTTCACCATCTCGGTGGACGACTACGTGATCACCTCGTTCGTGGCCGGGGTGGGAGCCACCACCCTGCCGCTGCAGATCTACTCGATGGTCAAGGTGGGCGTCACGCCCGAGGTCAACGCCGTATCGACGCTGCTGCTGCTCGTCACCGTCGTGCTGATCGTGGGGGCGCAGCGGCTACAGCAGCGACCGGCGGGCGGGGAGGAGGCGCGATGAGAACGACGTGGACGGCGCTGGGCCTGGCGCTCGCACTGGCCGCCTGCGCGCGGCAACCGGGAAGCGGCGGCGGTGCCGCGCCGGCCAAGCAGCTCAACCTCTACATCTGGTCGGCCTACCTGCCGGACGAGGTGATCCGCGAGTTCACCGCTCGCACCGGCATCGCGGTGCGCTTCGACCTCTACGACTCGAACGAGGCGCTGCTCGGGAAGTTGCAATCGGGAGTGGCGGACTACGACCTGGTGGTGCCCTCCGACTACATGGTGCGCATCCTCGTCGCCGAGACGCTGGTCCAGCCCCTCGACCCCACGCGCCTGAAGAACCTCGGCAACCTCGACCCGCGCTTCCTCGACCAGGAGTTCGACCCCGGCAACCTCTACACGTTGCCCTACTTCTGGGGCACCACCGGCCTCGGCTACGACAAGGCCAAGCTGGGGCCGATCGACAGCTGGCAGGCGCTGTTCGACCCGCGCTACAAGGGCCGCATCCTCATGCTCGACGACATGCGCGAGGACTTCGCGGTGGCCCTCGAGACGCTCGGCCACTCGATCAACGAGACCGATCCCCAGGTGCTCGCCGCGGCGGCGGCGCTGCTCGAGAGGCAGAAGCCGCTGGTCAAGACCTACGACAGCGGCGACTTCGCCAACGTCCTCGCCGCCGGCGACGTCGACCTCGCGCACGGCTACAACGGCCAGCTCGCGCAGGTGGTGCGGGCGGCGCCCGAGCGGCTCGCCTACGTGGTGCCCAAGGAGGGGTGCACGCTGTGGCTCGACAACGTCGCCATCCCCACCAAGGCGCGCCACCTCGAGGCCGCCTACGCCTTCCTCGACTTCATCATGGAGCCCGAGGTCAACGCGCGCATCGTCGACGGCACCAGCTACGCCAGCGCCAACCTGCCGGCGCGCCGGCTGATCCGCCCCGAGATCCTCCACGACGCGGCGATCTTCCCCGGCGACGACGTCATCGCCCGCTGCCACCTGCTGCGCGACCTCGGCCCGGCCACCACCCTCCTCGACCGCTACTGGACCGAGATCAAGGCGAGGTAGGACGGCGGTGGTGGAGACTGCCGCGGCGGTCCACGCCGCGGCGCTGCGGACCGCCTCGCCGGGGCTCGCCGCCCTGGGTGTGAAACCCGCTGTGGGTCTGGCGCGTAGTGAAGCCTGGAACGCGACGCTCCACCGACCGCGAGCCACCGCTCTGGAGGTCACCATGCGACGCCAACTCCCCCTCTCGGCGCTCCTGTTCGCCCTGACGCTGGTGGCAGCGAGCGCGTCAGCCACCCACGTCCACTTCTCGACCGGCGATGGCATCGAGGTGCACGGCGACGACGTCGTCATCACCCCGGACGACGGGCCGGCGGCGGAGATCTCGCCGGGTGGCGAGCTGCGCATCGATGGCCGCCGGGTAGCCCTCGACGACCAACAGCGCCGGATGCTGGCCCGCTACAACCGCAAGGTGCACACTATCGAGAAGCACGCCATCGAGGTCGGAGTGGAGGGCGCCGGGATCGGCATCGAGGCGCTCGGCACCGTCGTCGCGGCCCTGTTCACCGGCGACGCCAGCGCGGCGGAGCGGCGCATCCAGCCGCACGCGGACCGGCTCAAGGACAAGGCCCGCCAGCTCTGTTACGAGGTCAGGTCGCTACGGACGCTGCAGGACGTCGCTGCCGGCGCCATCCCCGCCTTCCGGCCCTACGCCCTGATGGACGACGACGCGCCCGACTGCCACGTCGACGACTGAGGCAGGACTGCGGGTGCGGTGGCTCGACGGCGAGTCGTCTTCTCGGCGACGCGAGCGCCCGTGCCGCGGTCGAGCACAACGGCAGCGACCCGGTCGGTCACCTCGCCAGCGGGCCTTCGCTGGGATGGGTGCGTTGCACTCCGCAGGGGGGAGCCTGCGGGCTCGTACCGAGCATCTCTAGCCCGCTCCAGCGACCGCCGCGCGCAGCTCCTCGACCAGCGCGCCGCGGCCGGCGAGCGAGCTCGCCTTGCCCTGGAAGGCGCGGCCCGAGCCGCCGCCGCGACCCTCCAGCGCCGCCGCGGCGCGCGTGCCCAGCGCCTTGAGGTCGACCGTCGCCCCCGCCTGCGCGGCGAGCGCGAAGACCGTCGTGCCGCCACCGGTGGCGGTGAGCAGGGCTAGCGCCGCCCCCGGCTGCGCCGCGAAGCCGGCCGCCACCCGCTGCAGGAAGGCGCCATCGGCGTCGTCGAAGTGGGCCTCGACGAGGCCGCCGTGGGCCGCCGCCGCCGTCAGCCGGCCGACCTCGGCGTCGGCGAGGCGCTCGAGGAGGTGCCGGCGCGTCCGCTCGCTGGCGTGCAGCTGGGCGACTTTCGCCGCCGCCGCCGTCACCAGCTCGTCGTCGGCGGCCTCCAGGGTGCGGCGCAGCGCCTCGGTGCGCGCCTCATGCGCCGCCAGGCGCGCGCGCACGCGGCCGCCGGCGACCCAGTAGAGGCGCGCGCCGCCGCGCATCGGCTCGCTGCCGAGCAGCTTCACGCACTCGATCTCCGCCGTCGACGCCAGGTGCGTGCCGCCGCAAGTGTTGAGGTCGATGCCGGCAATCTCCACCAGGCGGACGTCCCCGACGTGCCCGGCGGGCAGGCCGCGGCTGCGCACGGCGAGGCCCGCGAGCGCCTCCGGCGGCACGCGGCGCGCGCTCACCGGCCGCGCCGCGCGCACCTCGGCGGCGATGGCCTCCTCGAGCTCGGCGAGGTGCTCGGCGGGCAGGGCGGGGGCTGCCAGCTCGACGTCGCAGGTGGCGGCGCCGAGGTGGAAGGAGGTGGTTTGCCAGCCGAAGCGGTCGGCGGCGAGCGCCGACAGCAGGTGCTGCGCGGTGTGCTGCTGCATGTGGTCGAAGCGCCGTTTCCAGTCGAGGCGCAGCCGCGCCGGCCCGGGAGCGATCGCGGCGGCGAGGTAGTGGACGACCTCGCCGTCGCGGCGCTGCACGTCCTCCACCGCCACCTCGCCGAGCCAGCCACGATCGGCGGGTTGCCCGCCGCCCTCCGGGTAGAGCACGGTGTCGGAGAGCCGGGCCCAGGGGCGGTGACCGTCGACGCCGGCGGCGAGCACCTCGACCTCGAGCTCGCGCAGGCGCGGGTCGCGCTCGTAGGCGAGGAGGGGTGTCATGGCGGGATCGTACCCTCTCGCGCCGCCCGGTCCGCCGAGCGGCGGCCAGGCGGCGGCACGCAGCGACCGCGCTGACGGCGCCGCAGCCGCCAACCTGGGTTACTGTCGTCGCGGCGCCCGCGCGCCTCGCCAACCACCGACCGGAGGGCCCGCCGATGATCGTCCTCGTCGCCGACAAGTTCCCCCAGGAGGGGCTCGAGCAGCTGCGCGCCACCGGTGCCGAGGTGGTGTTCCAGCCCGACGCCAAGGGAGACACGCTCACCAGCGCGGTCCGTGACTCGGGTGCCGAGGTGCTGGTGGTGCGCAGCACCGAGGTGGCTGCCGCGGCGCTGCGTGCCGGGCAGCTCGGCCTCGTGGTGCGGGCCGGTGCGGGCACCAACACCATCGACGTGGCGACCGCGTCCGAGCTCGGCATCTACGTCGCCAACTGCCCGGGGAAGAACTCGATCGCCGTCGCCGAGCTCGCCCTCGGCGCTGATCCTGGCGCTCGACCGGCGGCTGGTCGACAACGCCGTCGACCTGCGCAACGGGGTGTGGAACAAGAAGGAGTACGCCAGGCGGAGGGGATCTTCGGCCGCACGCTGGGGGTCGTCGGCACGGGCATCGATCGGCCGCGAGGTGATCGCCCGCGGGCGCGCCTTCGGCATGAAGGTGGTGGCCTGGAGCCGGTCGCTCACGCCGCCGAGCGGGCGGAGTCGCTGGGCGCCGAGTGGTTGGGACCACGCCGGCGGCGGTGGCGGCGGCCGCCGACGTCGTCAGCGTGCACCTCGCCCTCAAGCCCGAGACCCGCGGCCTCGTCGGCAAGGCCTTCTTCACTGCCTTGAAGCCGGGCGCCATCTTCGTCAACACCTCGCGCGCCGAGGTGGTGGACGAGGCAGCGCTGCTCGCAGCGGCGATCGAGAGGAAGCAGTCCGCGCCGGGCTCGACGTCTTCGCCGGCGAGCCCGCCGGCGGCACCGGCAAGCGTGGAGAGCGAGCTCTTTCGCGAGCCGGGCATCATCGGCACGCACCACATCGGCGCCTCCACCGAGCAGGCACAGGCGGCGATCGCCGGGGAGACAGTGCGCATCGTCCGCGAGTACATGGCAGACGGCGGCGTCCCCAACGTGCGTCAACCTTGCGCGGCGCACGCCGGCGACGTACCTGCTGGTGGTGCGCCATCGCGACCGCGTCGGGGTGCTCGCCGCACGTCTTCGGCAGCCTGCGCGCCGCCGGCATCAACGCCCAGCAGACGGAGAACATCGTCTTCGACGGCGCCGCCGCGGCGATGGCGCGCATCCAGCTCGACCAGGCACCGCCGGCGGCGACGCTCGAGGCGATCCGGGGCGGCTCCGAGGACGTCATCGACCTCAAGCTGGTGGAGATCCCCGCCTGAGCAGCGGCGTCGCGAGCGGCGCCTCGGAGCCTCGAGCGCGTGGCCGGCGAACCGTGTCGCGGTCGCCGGAGCGGCGCCGACCCCTGTGCTAGGCTCGCTGCCTTGCCGGCGCGGGGGGCGCCGGCGGTGGCAGCACCAGGGAGCGACCATGGCCGAGAAGAAGACCGATGGCGGTGGCGACAAGCTGGGGGAGGCACGCGAGCGGCTGAGCGAGGTCGCCCGCGGCGCCGGCGAGCGCTACCAGAAGGTGGCAGAGGAGATGCGGCGCGAGGCCGAGCGCGCCACCCAGGCGGCACGCGAGAAGGTCGACACCGCGGTGGCCGGCCTCCGCCAGGGCTACGGCAAGGTGAGCAAGAACGTCGGCAATCTCACCGAGGACCTCGCCGATTTCGTGCGCGACAACCCGGCGCGATCGCTGCTCATCGCCGCCGGCATCGGCTTCCTCGTCGGCCTGCTGTTCCGCCGCTCGAGCGACGACTAAGCCCGACCGTGAGCGCCCCCGCGAGCCCCGCCGCCGCGCGCGAGCCCGCCGCCGCGCGCGAGCCCGACCTCGGTGAAGAGCTGCTCGACGAGCTGTTCCCGGCCGGGTTCGACTGGCGGCAGCTGGTGGGGCGCTACCCGCGCGCCTCGGTGGCCCTGGCGCTGGCGGCCGGCTTCTGGCTGGGCCGCCGCAAGAGCGACCTCGTGCTGGCGGCGGCCGGCAGCTACATCGCAGCCCAGGTGGGCGACGCCGTCGTCGGTCTCGGCGAGCCTGGCCGTCGCGGCTGAGCGCCGGCGGGACGCCGCCGTTGCGCCATCTGCTCCACATCTCCGACGTCCATTTCGGGCCCCCGCATCGGCCCGAGCTCGCCGAGAAGGTGCTCTCCTTCGCGGCGCAGCGGCGCCCCGACGCGGTGGTGCTCTCCGGCGACCTCACCCAGCGCGCCAAGCCGAGCCAGTTCCAGGAGGCGCGGCGCTTCGTCGACCGCCTGGCGGCCCCGGTGCTGGTGGTACCCGGCAATCACGACGTCCCGCTCTACCGTTTCTGGGAGCGCACGCTGGCACCGTTCGCCGCCTACCAGCGCCACTTCGCGCGCGAGCTCGAGCCGACCTGGCGTGACGACGAGCTGCTGCTGGTCGGCATCAATACCGCCCACGGCTGGACCCTCAAGGAGGGGCGGGTGCGCCTGCACCGCCTGCACGAGCTGGCGCAGCTGATCGAGGCGGCGCCGCCGAGCCTCTTCAAAGTGGTGGTGGCGCACCACCACATGACGCCGCCGCCGCGCTTCGGCACCCAGACGGTGGCTTCCAACGCCCGCGAGGCGATCGCCACCTTCTCGACGGCCGGCGTCGACCTGGTGCTGTCGGGCCACCAGCACCAGACCTACGTCGCCACCTCCGAGGAGTTCTACCCCAGCGGCCGCCCGCCGGTGATCATCCTCCACGCCGGCACCACCACCAGCAGCCGCGGCCGCGGCAGCGAGCTCGACCGCAACACCTTCAACTGGATCCGCGTCGACGAGCGCTCGCTGCGCGTGTCGCACTACCACTTCGAGCCGTTGCTCGACGAGTTCGTCGAGATCAGCCGCCACGCCTATCCGCGTCGGACCTGCCAACCGTACCGCCTGCTGGCCGGGGACGGCGAGTGAAGCGCACGCTATCATGGCCCGCGGCACCGCCCGTCAGGGATCGTGCAGAGGAGGAGCCATGGCTGTCGACTGGGAGATTCTCGAGGTCATCGGAAGCGAGACGGATGCCGAGCTGGTGTGCGGCTTCCTCGAGAGCCGGGGCGTGCCTTGCCGCGTCGACTCGGCTTACTCGCATGAGTTCCCGGCGCCCATGACCTCGCTCGGCGAGGTGCGGGTGGAGGTGCCCGGCGACCGCATCGCCGAGGCCCGGCGCCTGCTCGAGGAGAGCGACCTGAGGCCAGCGCGCGAAGACGGGGAGGCCGACTAGGCGGCATGCCGCTCGAGCCCGGCTCCACGCTCGGTCGCTATCGCATCGAGCGCCGCCTCGGCGCCGGCGCGATGGGCGAGGTCTACCTCGCTCGCGACCCGCACATCGAGCGCCAGCTGGCGCTCAAGACCGTGCGCCTCGGCGACGCCGACCCGGCCGAGATCGAGGAGCGCCGCGTGCGGCTGATGCGCGAGGCGAAGGCCGCCGGCCGACTCGTGCACCCGCACGTGGTGACGCTCTTCGACGCCGGCGAGAGCGAGGGCGTCTTCTACCTCGCCTTCGAGCTGGTCAGCGGTCCCGACCTGGCGGGGCGCCAGCGCCAGCCGCCGCCGCTCACCCTCGGCGAGGTGCTGCGCATCGGCCGCCAGGCGGCGGAGGGGCTCGACGCCGCGCATCGCCAGGGGATCGTCCACCGCGACATCAAGCCGAGCAACGTCCTCCTCGACGCCCGCGGTGAGGTGAAAATCAGCGACTTCGGCATCGCCAAGATGCTGGGGCAGGGGACCGAGCTGACGCAGACCGGCTCGGTGGTCGGCAGCCCGCACTACCTCTCGCCCGAGCAGATCCGCGGCGAGGAGCTCGACGGACGCAGCGACGAGTTCTCGCTAGGCGTGCTGCTCTACGAGCTGCTGACGCGCCACCGCCCGTTCGAGGGCGACACCATCACCACGCTCGTCTACCAGATCCTCGCGCGCGAGCCCAACCCGATCGCGGGGCTGCGTCCCGGCCTGCCCGAGCATGTCGAGCGCACGGTGCTGCGCATGCTGGCCAAGGACCGCGACCAGCGCTTCGCCACCGCCGGCGAGGTGGCCATGGAGGCTCGGAGCCTGCGAGCGCGAGCTGCCGCCGGAAATGCTCGCCTCGCCGGCGGCGCCGCTCGTCGACGAGATGGAGGAGACGGCGAGGCTGCCCCCGCAGACGCCGACGCCGGTGCCGCCGCCGCTGCCCGCGCCGGGAGCGGCGTTCGGGATACCCGGCGATGCGACGGGGCCGACCCGGCTCTCGCCGCGGCTGCCGGGCGGGACGCCGCCGTCGGGCCGAGTGACCGAGGCGGCTCCGCCACAGGTCACAGCCAGCGGTGCCGTGCCGCCACCGCCGCCGGCGGGCGCCGCGGTGGGTGGCTCGGGCCCGCCGGGGGGCGGGGCGGTGCCGGCGCCGCCGGCTGCCGCCGCGGCGCCGGCACGCCGGTTCCCCTGCGGCATCCTCGTCCTGGTGGCGGTGCTGGGGCTGCTCGTCGTCGGCGGGGGAGTGGCAGGGATCCTCTACCTGCGGGGAGTGTGGGGCGGCCGCCATGCCGCCACCGAAGGGGAGCAGCAGGCGCAGCTCGAAGCCACGCCGGCGCCACCCGCAGTGCCCGCCACCACGCCGCCGCCGCTGCCGGCGAGCACCTCGGTGGCGCCAGCCCCGGAGGCCACGGCCACCGTGGCCGTGGTGCCCGTCGCTCCGCCGCCGGAGCCCACGAGCGCCAGCCCCTTCACCAAGCCGACGACGCCGGCTCGGGACGACGTGCACGCGGCGCCACGCCCCACGGCCACGCCGGCCGCCACCGCACCCCGGCTCGAGGTCGTGCCCGAGGCGACCCACACGCGCGCACCGGTCCCCGCCGCGACTCCCCGTCATGTCGAGCCGCCGCCGCGGCCGGAGCCGCCGCCCGAGCCACAGCCGGCGGAGCCGGCGCAGCGCTACGACCGGGAGATGACCACCACCCTGGCGCTCAAGTTCAAGGTCGAGCCCGAGGACACCGTGGTGAGCTTCAAGGCCGAGGGGGACCGCCGCTTCACGGTGATCGGTCGCGCCGAAGACTACGACGCGGACAAGCGCAAGTCGCAGGCCTTCGACCTGCCGGGCGAGGGGATCTACTACCTGCGCCTCTACGCCGACGGCCGCGAGATGATCTACCGCCTCGATGCCCACCCGGGGGCGTTGCCCACCACCATCGCCTACGTGCTGATCCCCAAGCCGTCGCGACGGTTCTAGCGCCCGAGAGCGCCTGGGACGAAGCGGCCTGCAGGCCGCTCGTGTACCGCCAGCCGCGCTCGCCCGTGCCAGCGGTCACCCGCCGACCGCGACCCCCCACCGGGCGCACGGCCGCAGGAAGCGGTCGGCGAGACGCAGCGCCACGGCGGCGAGCACGAACAGCGGCAGGAAGCCGAGCCAGAGCAGCAACGGCTTGACGCCGTTGCTCACCGGTACCGGCCCCGCCATCGCCAGCACCATCGCCACCGCGAGGGTCGCGGCGGCGAGCTGCAACGGCAGCCGCTGGCGCCAGGCGCGCGCGACGAGCGCTCCGCTCGCGGCGGCGACGGCGAGGGCGAGGACGAGCTCGAGCGTCGGCAGGCGGCGGTGCAGCCCGGTGAGGCGGAAGATCGTGCCGCACGCCGTGGTGGGGAGCACGGCGAGCCAGAGCAGGCAGCCGAAGGCGAGCGCGTGCCCGAGGGTGGGTCGCAGCGCGCCGGCGCGCCGCAGCTCGGACCAGGTCCAGGTCATGGCAGCGGCGGCGGGGAACGCGAAGGGCAGGCCACCGACGAGGCGGCGCCAGATGGGGGCGATGATCGCCGCGTGCAGGGTGCCGAACAGCAGCACGCCGAGAGCGGCGAGCAGCACGGAGACGAGCAGCAGCCGCCACCAGCGGCGCGGACCGGTGGGAGTGGCACGGGCAGCGCCGGCCTGGTCGGTCATCGCCCGTCGCCCGAGCGCGCTCACAGCCACCTCCTCACCCGGCGCCGGTAGGCGTCGTAGGCGGCGCCGAACCTCGCCGCCAGGTAGCGCTCCTCGCGGCGCACCACGCCGAGGTCCAGGACGAGGAAGAGCGCGGCCGTCGCTGCCAGGAGCCACCAGCTGTCGGCGGCGATCGCCACCGCCAGCGCGACGCCGAGGAAGGCGAGATAGATCGGGTTGCGGCTCAGCCGGTAGACGCTCGAGGAGACGACGGTGGTGCTCGGCTGGTAGGGGTTGGGCGTCGTGTGGTGGCCGTGGAGCTCGCGCACGGCGGCCAGGAACACCGCGGTCGCGAGCAGCAGCAGCGCGACGCTGGCGGCGAGGCGCCACGTTCGCTGGTCGCCGACGATCGGGAGGGGAAGAAAGTGGTCCGCGACGAACCCCGCGACGACGGCGACGAAGAGGAGGAGCGGCGGTGGGGCGACGACTCCCGGGAGATCAGGGTTGCTGCGCATCCGTATCCCCGCGCTCCCGCCCGGTCGCTGTACCGCCGACCCAGCGCTGGATGAGGTAGGTCATCGCCGCAGCCAGCGCGCCCGCGGAGAGCAGGTCGGCGACCCCGTGGTAGCGCATGAACAGGGCGAGGGCGAAATAGAGGGCGAGCGAGGTCACCAGCACGGCGAGCCAGCGCCGATGCAGCGCGACCAGCGAGACCACCAGCGAGGCGGCGAACGCGGCGTGCGTGCTGTAGTCGAGGCCCAGTGACGGCCACAGGGCGAGGCGGTCGTCCACGGCCCGCACCAGGTAGACGAAGCCGATGCCGAGGGCGGCGGCCCCGTAGTAGCGCACCAGCCGCGGCGCCGGGCGGGGTCGCAGCAACCAGGGCGCCAGCAGGGCGAGCAGCGCGAGCAGCGGGTTGTAAGCATCCGCCACTCCGTCGAAGAGGTGATAGGCGGCGGGGCTCAAGCTCGGCGGCGTTCCATCTCGCTGTGACGAGGCGCCGCCGCTGCAGCCGGATGACGCTTCACGTCGTCACCGCGGCGAGCCCGCCGAGCACCGCCGCGATGATCAGGCCGAGGACGACGATCGACAGCACGGTCACGGTGAGGATCCCGGCACGCCGCCAGAAAGTGGCCTGGTGGGTCACGAACCCCTCGAGGGCGCCGCGGGCGCCGAGGGTCGCCATGGCGTCGAGCGCGGCGACCGAGCGCCGGAGCGGCAGCACCAGCGCCAGACCGACCGCGGCGTAGAAGCCGTAGACGAGCGCGAGGGGAAGGAAGCGTGGGTTGAGGAGGCCGCTGAAGAGCGTGCCCACACCGGCGACCGCCATCAGCCCGATCGCCGCCAGCCCGTAGATCCCCAGGAAGCGCAGCCACGGCCGTGCCCGGTTGAGGGAGCTCACCGTCAGGTGCGAGATGCGCAGCTCCGGCGGATAGCCGGCGCCCGCGGGCTCGCGCGCCGGGGCGGCCAACGGCGGCAGCGAGGCGGCGGCTGGCGCGAGGCCGGGGCCAGGGGGAGGTGCGGGAGGGGGCCCCGGCGGCGCCGCCGGAACCCCGGTCCCGGCGAGCGTGACGCCGCACCCCGGGCACTCCCGGGCTGCCTCCGCCTGCGCCAGCCCACAGCGTGGACAGTACGACACCGCGTCTCCTCCAGCTCGACCCGGGTTGCAGCGGCGATTCTAGCGAGTGCGAGGCCAGCGGTCGCACCGCGCTGCGAAATCCGTCGATCGCAACGATCGCCCGCTGCGCGGGTGACGTCGCCGTCGAGCCCATTTCTCGAGCGGCCTCGCCTACCTGGGCGCTCGCGCACCCCGGCCCCGTGCAACGGCTACACTCGCGACCGTGAAGCGCTTCGCTCATCGCCGGCGTCGGGCCGGCGCCGACTGGAAGGGCCCGCGGGAGCCGGGACCGAGCGCGCCGGCGCTCGCCGCGACGACGGCGGCCCTCGGGCTCCCCGGCCGCCGCCACCGCCATCGCCTCGCCAACGGCCTCGACGTGCTGCTGGTGGCGGTGCCCGGGGCGGAGGTGGTGTCGACGACGCTCTGGTACCGCGCCGGCTGCCGCGACGAGGCGGTGGGGCAGGGCGGCGTGGCGCACTTCCTCGAGCACATGATGTTCAAGGGGTCGCCAGGCTACGGGCCGGGGCAGATCGACCGGCGGACGCAGGCGCTCGGCGGCAGCAACAACGCCTACACCAGCCACGACGCCACCGTTTACTACTTCAAGCTGTCGGCGCGCGTCTGGCGCGAGGCGCTCGCCATCGAGGCCGATCGCATGGCGGCCTTGACGCTCGACCCGCGAGAGGTGGCGAGCGAACGGCAGGTGATCCTCGAGGAGGTGGCGATGTACGAGAGCGACCCCTGGGAGGCCCTCGAGCAGGAGGTGTCCACGGCGCTCTTCGGCGAGCACCCCTACGCGCGCCCCGTGCTCGGCACGCGCTCGCAGCTGCTCGCCACGGGCGGCGATCAGCTCGCCACCTTCCATCGTCGTTTCTACCGCCCCGACAACGCCGCCCTGGTGGTGGCGGGCGCCGTCGGGGAGGACGACCTCGCCGCCGTCGAGGCGAGCCTGGGGGCGCTCCCGGCGGCTGCGTCGCCGCGCCCGGAGCTGCCGGCGTGGCAACCTCCGGCGCCGCTGCTGCGCGTCGAGCGCCGCCACGGCGAGGTGTCGCGGATGCTGCTGGCGCTGCCGGCGCCGCCCGCCGATCATTCCGACCACGCGTTGCTGCGCGTGCTGGTCACCGCGCTTGCCGACGGCAGGACCAGCCGGCTCCGTCGCGACCTCGTGGAGGAGCGCGAGCGCTGCCTGTTCGTCGATGCCGACGCCAGCGCCGCGGTGGGTCCGGGCACCCTCACCATCGAGGCCGAGCTGCACGCCGGAGTCGAGGCGGCGGCGGTGGAGGAGTCCGTGCTCGCACATTTGCGCGGGCTCGCCGAGGAGCCGCTGACCGAGGAGGAGCTCGCCCGGGCTCGCAGCGCCCTCCTCGCCGACTGGGTGTTCGGCAACGAGCTGGTGCACCAGCAGGCGCTGTCGCTCGGCTACGGGCTGGCGCTCTACGACGAGGAGCAGGCGGAGCGCAGCCTGGCCGCCGCGCTCGCCGCGTCCGCGGCGGAGCTGCAGGCGGCGGCGGCGCGCTGGCTGGTGCCCGAGCGCGGTGTCCTCGGCTGGGCGCTGCCGAAGCGGAGGCGCCGTGGGCGCGCGGCGGCGAGCTAACGTGCGGCCCGGCGGCCGCGGCGAGCGCGCCGGCGACGCGGTGAGCGCCGAGGATACGGCCGGCGTGGCAGGGCCTGCCTCCGACGTCGACTGCGCCGGCCTTGCCTTCGCCGTGCCGGTGGCGCCACCTCGCCTCGAGCTGCGGGTGCGCCACGTGCCCGGCGTACCGGTGGTGGCGGTGCGTGTCTGGCTCCGCGGCGGTGCCCGCGCCGAGGCGCACCCGGGCGTGTCCTGGGCCTCCGGCCGCTTGCTCGCCGAGGGCACCCGCCGGCACGACTGGCGGGCACTGGCGACGGCTGCGGAGGACCGCGGAGCGACGCTCCACGGCTTCGGTGGCTACGAGGCGCACGGCGTGGCGGTCGACGCCCTCGCCGCGGACTGGGAGCTGGCCCTCGCCTGGGCGGCGGAGCTCGTGCTCGAGAGCACCTTTCCCGCCGACCGCCTGGCCTGGGTGCGACGGCAGGGGGAGACCGAGCTGGCGAGCGACTGGGACCAGCCCGAGGTGCGCACGTCCTGGGCCTTCCTCGAGCAGCTCTACGCGCCCAACCCGCGCGGCCGCCCGCTGCAGGGGGACGCCGCGAGCCTGGCTGGGCTCGACCCCGAGGCGTGTTGCGACTTCCACGCCGCCGCGCTCGCCCGCGGGGTGATCGTGACGGTGGCTGGCAAGGTCGCCGAGGAGGCGGTGCGCGAGAGGCTGGGGGAGCACTTCGCCGCGCTCGCCGGCGGCACGGCAAGCTTCGCCGAACCGCCGCCACCGGTGGGGCTGTCGGTCGCGCGGCGCGAGATCCCGTCCGGCGCCGTCGACCAGGCGCACCTCTACCTCGGCCACTTGACGGTGCCGCGCCTGCACCCCGATCATGCGGCGCTCGAGGTGCTCGGCGTCGCGCTCGGCGCCGGCGCCGGGCTGACCGGCCGCATCCCCGAGCGCCTGCGGGAGCGCGAGGGGCTCGCCTACGCGGCGCAGGCGGCGACCGTGGCGGGGGCGAGCAGCGAGCCAGGGCGGCTGGTCGCCTACGTCGCGACCTCGCCGCGCACGGTGGCGCAGGCCGAGAGCTCGGTGCGCGAGGAGCTGGCGCGGGTGGTGGCGGAGGGGCTCGGCGAGGAGGAGTTCGCGGAGGCGCGCACCTACCTCCTCGGCAGGGAGCCGTTCCGGCGCGAGAGCGCCCGGCAGTGGGCCGATCTGCTCGCCGAGGGCGCGCACTGGGGGCTGCCGCTCGACGACGCCGGCTGGTGCGAGGGGGAGCTGCAGCGGCTCGACCGCGCGCAGGTCGAGGCCGCGGCGCGGCGCCACCTGCGACCGGAGGCGCTCGAGGTGACGGTGGGCCTGCCGGGGGAGTAGTCGGGGAGGGCCCGCGACGGCTCTAGGCCGAGGCCTGCGGCCTCAGGCAGCGGCTGATCTGCTGGATCAGCCCGATGTCCCAGGCGAGCCACTGGCCGTCCACGTAGCCGTCGCGGTAGGAGCCGTGATCGCTCGAATCGGGGTAGAAGCTCGCCTCAGCGAGGCCGTCGCAGTCGGGGTAGCTGCGGTCGCGGCCGCGCTGCACGCCGTCGGCGAAGCCCTTAGAGGTAGTCGGCGTCGCCCTGCACGTGGTCGTCGACGAAGGCGGCCTCCTCGGCCGCCTAGTAATACCGGAGACCTGCAGGCCATGGCCGACTGGCTGATCGAGCATGGCGTGACGACGGTAGCCATGGAAGCGACCGGTGTGTACTGGGTGGCGCCGTACGAGGCGCTGCGAGATCGCGGCATCGAGGTGTGTGTGTGCGACACGCGGGCGACCAACAGGTGGCAGGGCGCAAGAGCGATGTCTCGGATTGTCAGTGGATCCAGGAGCTGCGCTCGTACGGGCTGCTCAAGCAGGCCTTCCTGCCCACCGCGCAGATTGCGACGCTGCGCTCGTACATGCAACAGCGCGATCGCTGGGTGGCGGACGCCGCTCGGGCGGTGCAGCACATGCAGCAAGCGCTGGAGCTGATGAACGTGAAGCTGACGGAGGTGGTGTCGAACATCACCGGAGCGACCGGGATCGCACGTGATGCGGGGATGTGCGACCGGCGATGGCGCCCCTGATGGAAAGGGCAAGCGCGAGCAGGCGCCGCACCCGTTTGCTTTCGACGCTCGCGGTCACTGCTCTTGCATGGCGGGCGTGGACCTCACGACGATCGACGGTGTCGGAAGCAATACTGTGCTCGCTGTACGAAGTCAGCCCTCGGTGCCTTCTATCGCCGACTCCGCGCACGTTTCGGTGCTCCCAAAGCGATCACCGCCGCCGCCTACAAGATCGCCAAGCTCTTCTACCGCATGCTCAAGACACGCCGCCTCTACCATGACCTCCGGCAAGCCGCCTACGACGAGCGCTTCCGCGCCCGTCGTCTCAGGTCCCTCACCCGCATGGCCAAAGACCTCGGATTCCATCTCGTCGCCGTCGAGCCGCCGGGGGAACGGCTAGTGGGAAGCGCACGGCGCTTGACTCCTCCCTCCGGGGGGGGGGTAGCCTCGCAAGCCAGCGGTGCATGTGGCTTTCTCGTAGATTCGATTCAGCCTGAATCCAGCACACTTCGATTCGACAAAGGAGGAGAGAGGATGAGCAAGCACAACGTCCAGAGAATTGGAGCCCGTTCGCTGCTTCTCGCTGTCGCCCTCGCGGCGGGAATCGGATTCGCCGCCAGCGAGAAACCAGCGAACGCTGGCGCTTGTGGGACCTGCACTGGAGGGAGGTTCGACTATGGGGCCCTCACCTGCGGTGGGGCCTACGCGGACTGCGAAAACTGTACCGTGTGCACGAAGCCGAGGATCTGACAGCCAGGGTTCGCACCCGACGCTGAGGGGATCGGGCATGCACCGCGCTTTCCTCATCGCGCTGTTCGGGATGGCGACGCTGAGCGACGGGGGTCATTCCGGGGTGCTGGCGGCACCCGTCGAGGCGCCACCTCGCAGCCCCGCTGCATCGTGCGTCCACGTTGCGCTCGATCCGCGCCCCGAGCACGCCATGGACGCTGCTTGGCGCCCCGACGGGCGGGAGCTGGTGGTGCCCGACCCCCCGGGCGGCTCTCTCTGGCGCTACGACCTCACAGGCAAGCTCTTGGGCCGAGAGACCCGGCCCAGTCGTAGTGGTCTGGGCTGGACCAACCCGGTGGCGATCTCGACCCTCCCGAGCGGGTTCCTCCTCATGGACGTCCACCGGCCCGTCTGGCTCGACGCAGGCCTCCAGCCGCTGCGCACCATCGACCCCCATGCGCTCCGCATGACGCCGGCAGGGCGGCTCGACACTTTCTGGAGCTGGAGCGTCGCTGGGGACATGCTCTACGCCATCAGCGACATCCGGCTCGCCGACGACAAGTGGCAGTTCGCCTTCGTCGCCGCGTCCCTCCGCGATCTGACGCGGTTCCGCGTTCTGCGCGAGATCCCCCTGAGCGACCGGCAAGAGATCGACTTCTATCCCTGGCGCCACCGTCAGGTGGCCGTCGTCGATGGCGCCGCTTTCTTTCTTGCCATGACGGCACCACCACGCATCTTGGTTGACGGTGACCCTCGGCGCTGGCTGCGCGCTGTTTCCGCCGACATGACTCGCCCGGCGCTGCCGCTCTCTCAGGGCCTGCGCAACCTTGCCACCAAGTTCGCCCTCTACGAGAAGTCGGCAGGGCCAGTGGGCATCTACGGGTTCGATCACCGACTCTACTTGCTCACCCGCCACCCGGCCGCGACCGCGGGGACGGTGTGGACACTGCAGCAGATCGACCCCAGGACCGACCGCCTCGAGCGTATCTTCACGCTGCCGACGACCGCCAATCACCTGGTGCTGGCACCGGGTCCGCTCGCCTGGGCCGTCATCGAGGAAGGGCCAGTCGGCGAGGGCGCAGAGCAGGACGTGCACCACCTGCTCCTGATCCCGACCTCCCAACTCACTTCGGCGCGAGGCTCCGCAGCGACTCCCCTCGACCTCTGCTCGTGATGCAACTCCGACTCTGGATAGCTGCATTGCTCTTCGCAGCGGGCTCGATGGCGGCGTGTCGCCCGACCTCTGCCAGCTGGGCGCCGAGCCTGGGCAGTGGCCTTCCCGAGCGCGGCACTGCGCGCTGGGTCGTCGTCGCCTGGATGGCGGACTGGCAGTGCTCGGCGTGTCGGGGCGAGCTGGAGAGCCAGCTCCGCTACGTCGCCACCAAGTATCCCGACGAGCTTGAACTGGTGTGGATGTTGCCGGCCGGGTACCTTCGCCCGCGCCTCGGCACGCCCGGACGCGTCGAGGAGGCCCCCGAGCGGCGGGTTCAGGAGGAGAATGGTCACTCTCCGCTTCCTCGCATCGAGGTGTGGAGCCGTGGACGGCTGCTCCTGCTGAGGAGCCTGCCTCCCTCGCTGCCGCAAGTCCGCGGGGTCGCGGCGGAGATCGAGTGGACGCGTGCTTTTACCGATGAGGGGTGAATGTGATGCGAGCGCGATCCGGCCTCGCCGTCGTGCTGTGGACCGTCGCCGAGCTCTCGGTGCTGTGCCTGGATCCTGCCTCCGCTCGCGCGCGTACCTTGCGAGCCCTGGGACCGACCGGTGCCCCCCTCGGCCACGCCGAGGTGCAAGCCTACCGAGCACCAAAGAGTCGCAGCATCCTGGAGACCGCAACGGCCCCGCTCGTCGCTGTCGCGGACGAGCAGGGCAGCCTGGTGCTCGATCTCGCCGCAGCATCCTCCTACGTGTTGGTCGTCGACCATCCGCAGTCTGCTCCGCTCGTGGTCCTCGACGAGGCTGATTCACTCAGCGAGCTGCGCGTGCCGCCCGGGGAGCGGCTGCGAGTCGAGGTCGATACGCCCTCCGGCAGCGGGGCGCCGGCAGGTCGGCTTTGCGCTAGCTGGTCGGAAACCCTGTCGGTGGTGGGGATAGACCACCAATGGGAACGCTGCGCGGCCGGTAAAGCCGGCACGGTCATCGAGATCCCAGGCCTGCCACGCCGCGGGGTGGAGCTGACGGCGGAGTTCCGAGGGTTCCTAGCCCCCGCGCAACGGGTGGACCCGGGGCAGAAGCCAGTGCGCGTGCGCCTGCAGCGCGGAGTGCTCCTTTCGGGATTCGTCAAGGACACCCGCGGCGCACCGATCGAAGCGGCGAGCCTCGAGGCTCCCGTTGGCCTCCACGCGAAGAGCTCGAAGGACGGCGCATTCGAGCTCACGGTGGCGAGGCTGCCGATCGAGCTGCACGTCGCGGCACCGGGCTACCTCTCGTCCTCCGTTCCGGTGGCGCGCGGCAAGGGGTCAGGGCTCGACCTGCGCCTGCCCCAGGCGGCGGCGATCCTCGCCACGATCGTCAGTAGTCGGCGGGAGCCGTTGCGGTCTGTCGAGCTAAGCGTCGAGCGCCGGGACGGAGCGGACTGGGCGGTCGACCAGCGTGCGACTGCGCTCGGGAGCCATGGGGAGCTGGTGGTCCCCGTTGCCGTCCCTGGGGAGTACCGGCTCCGGATCCGCGCCCACGGACACCGCGAGTGGATCAGCCCGCACGTGACCGTCGATGAGGGCTCCCGCGCGGACCTCGGGTTGGTGCGCTTGAGCACGGGCGGCGTCCTGCAGGGGATCGTCGTCGGAGCCGAGCGCTCGCAGCCGCTGCCGGGGGTCGAAGTGTCGGCCGTGGCACGCTCCACCGCGCTACTCGCCGCGGCGCTGCGCGGCGAAGCGATCGCCAGAGTAGTGACTGCAGCCGACGGCTCATTCGAGCTCTCGGGTCTCGAAATCGGCAGCTACGAGGTACGCCTCGAGCATCCGCGTCGCGCCCTTCTCACCGTGCCAGCCGAGGTGACCGAGGATGGCGTCGTCGACCTCGGAATGATCGACCTCGATGCCGGGCTGAAGTTGAGCGGCAAGGTCGTCGACCGGCGCGACCGCGGTCTGCCGGGGACCCGGGTCGAGGTGCTCGCGAGCGCTCGCGACGCGCAGGTGCCGGTGACCACAATCACTGCCGGAGAAGGCGGGCGTTTTCGGCTCGGCCCCTTGGCACCGGGAGACTATGTGGTGAGGGCGCTCGCGCGTCGTTTGCTGGTGAGCCAGGAGGTGCACCTCGGGCCCGACGCGGGCGAGCCCCTGCTCCTGCGCAGCAATGGCGTTCTCGTCAAGGGCTGGGTGCTGCGGCACGGGGAACCCGTGAGCGGCGGCTCGGTCGTGCTGCGCTCGGCCCTCGATCCCACGAGTCACCGCGGGATCGTGATCGTCAACACCGGAGGGGGTTTGCCCGCGCGCCGAGAGCTGCTGGGCGAGCCATCCTCCGAGGTGTCGGCGGTGGTGGGCGCGGACGGCAGCTTCGAGGTCTCAGAGGTCTCGCCCGGACCGGTGCAACTCTCCTTCGTGGGCCCGGGCGGGGAAGCGACCGACCGACGGATCACAGTGCCCGACGCTGCAGAGTCGGCGATCGAGGTCGAAGTGGGCGGCCTACCGCTCGTCGGGAGCGCCCTCGACAAGGAAACGAAACGGGGTCTTGCGGCCCTGATCACCGCCACGCAGATCGGCGGCGGCCGGCTGCCGACCGTGCAAGCTGGCAGCGACGGGTCGTTCACGATCCCGGACCTCGAAGCCGGGACGTATCGGGTCGCGGCAGAGGTCGACGGCTACCGACCGACTGCCGTCGTGGCTCGGGTCGAAGAGGGTATGGCACCGCTTTCGATTCCGCTCGACCGCGGGACCACTTCGGCTTTCGCGGTCCGGCTCTCTCGCGCCTCGGGGCCGGCGGCCTTCGTGCCCGTCACGCTGCTCGACGCGAATGGCGCGATGACCGGCTCGTTGTTGACCGACTTCGATGGCCAGACCCACTTCGACGACATTGCGGATGGCCGCTACGCCATCGTCTGGGCTGATCCCCTCGGCGGCGTGGGCAGCTCGGGCTGGCTCACGGTGAGCGATTCGGCCCGCTCTCTGGAACAGACACTGTCGCAGGGCAGCGACGTGCGGATCTCGTGCGAGGCCTCGACCTGTGGCGGTGCGCTGGTCAGCCTGCTGCAAGTCTTCGACGCTGCGGGCGTCGAGATCGGTCGTTACCTGCCCGGTCTCTTCGGTGCCCACTTCTCGGTCGAAGGCTCTCTGGCGTTGGGGCGTCTCTCACCGGGGCGATACTTGGTGGTCGTCGACGTCGCCGGACGGCGCATGCAACGGCAACTCAGTATCGAGGGCGGGGAAACCGCCAAGGAGCTGGACCTCGGGGGATAGGCGGCCGACGACCACCAGCGTTTCGTGCGCACGGAGCTGCGCGGGCCAGGCTACGCACAGGAGCACTGGGTGGCCTGCCAGGGCTACGACCAGCGCCGCTGGGCCGACGTGGTGGAGCTGTGGTCGGTCTACAACCGCCACCTCGCTCACGTAGTCGCCCGTATCCCCGAGGACAAGGGCGCCACGCCCTACCACATCGGCCACTACCCGGAGCAGACGCTGCGCTTCGTCGCCCGCGACTACGTCGGGCACCTCCAGCACCACCTCGGGCAGATCTTCGACGGCGGCTGAACGGTCGGGGCCGCGCGGACAGGCGCCCCTGGGCAAGTACCCTAGGCCGAGGCCTGCTCGCTCTGGCCGGCCATGATGCGCCAGCCGATGACCTTCTCGTCGATCTCGCGCAGTCGCTTGGCGACCAGCCGGCAGAGCAGCTGCAGGAACTCGAGCGACGCCTCGGGGTCGACGGTGAGGACCTCCTTGATGGTGGCCTCGTCGAGTGCCAGCACGGTGACCGGGCCGCCGTGAGCGCGGGCGTCGGCGGAGCGCGGCTGACCGTCGATCAGCGCCATCTCGCCGAAGAAGTCGCCACGCTCGAGGATGGCGAGGGCCTCCTCGCCGCCGCCGGGGATGAATTTGCTGATGCGCACGCGCCCGTCGAGGACGACGTACATCTCGCGGCCGGTGTCCCCCTCGGCGAAGATGACGGCGCCGCCCGGGTAGGTGCGCTCGCGCGAGAAGGTGGCCAGCGCCATCAGCTCCTGGTTCGAGAGCCCCTGCTCGCGGAAGAGGCGCATCTTGGTCTCGCTGTCGACGGCGGCGGCGCGCCCCCCCGAGCTGCCGCGCTGCTGCTTGAGGCGCAGCAGGTTCTCGGGGATGGAGTCCTCGTTGAAGAAGGTGCGCAGCTGCTCGTTGGTGCAGCGCAGCTTGAAGGCGAGGTTGTGCCAGAAGCTCCAGTAGATCTGCACCCCGAGCTCGGGGTCGCGGCGGATCACCTCGTCGAGGCGTAGGGCGTCGAGGCGGAGCAGCTGGCAGGCCTGGCTGGCGACGGCGTCGCCCGAGCGCTCGGTGCGAGTGAGGAAGTTGACCTCGCCGAAGAGGTCGCCGGGCTTGAGCAGGCCGAGTGGATAGGTGCCGTAGGGGGTGGCGCGCTGGATGGTGATCTCCCCCTTCTCGAGCACGTAGAGGTCGGCCCCTGGGGTGCCCTCGGCGAAGATCTGCTGGCCCTTCTCGTGCTCCTCCTCGGCCACTGCCTCGGTGAGCTGGAAGATCTGCTCGTCGCGCAGGTGGCTCCAGGCGTCGAGCTGCCGCAGACGGGCGGCGAGCTCGATGCGGCCGCCGCCCCGTACCTCGCCGCGGGCATCGCTGATCGGCTGCAGGCGCTCCTCGCGGAAGCGCTCCCGGTGCCACTCGAGTCGATCGAAGGCGACCCGCAGCTCCTCCTGCCGCTGGTGGAAGACGTAGGCGAGGCGCTCGTTGCTCCAGGCGAGCTCTTCCTTGAGCTCTTGGATGCGGTCCTTCAGGCGCGCGGCGTCCTCGCGCTCCTGGTCGCCGACGAGCAGGAAGGCGTCGATGAAGGCGGCGAGCGCGCCGGCGAGGTCGCCGAGCTCGTAGCGGGCGCGCCCGAGCAGCTGCTCCACCTCGCGGTCGAAGGGGTTGTAGCGGCGGGCCTGAGCGAGCTGCAGCACGGCGCGCGCGAACTCACGCCGCTTGAGCAGCAGGCGGCCGAAGAGCTTGTGCGGCGACGGGTTGGGCAGGTCCTTGGCGATGGCGATCTCGAGGTACTCGCGGGCGCGGTCCTCGTCGGCGCGGTCGGCGAAGAGGTAGGCAAGGCCGAGGAAGTGCTTGGCGTCGAGGGCGTCGCGTCGCAGCTGCTCGCGCAGGGTCTCCTTGAGCGAGCGCGGCCCGCCGGCGCGCGGGTGGCGGCGCATCCGCTTGGCCTGCGCGAGCGAGAGCTGGATGCCGATGTTCTTGGGGTCGAAGCGCAGGGCCATCTCGAAGAGCTGGATGGCCTCGTCGTAGAGCTTGCCGTCGATGAACCGCTTGGCGAGGGCGGTGATCTCCTCGAGGTCGAGGGCCTTGGGCGCCGGGTCCATGGGGTGCGTTCGCTGGGCTGCGGCTCGCGAGCTCGCCCTCGCGATCCGGCTCTGTAGTCTAACACCTTGTGCACGAGTAGGTTGGTCCCACCCGTGCCGGTCGGGCGCCGCCCCGGCGACGGCTCAGTGGTCGCGCAGCGCGTCGATCTGTGCCCGCCGCCGCACCGCCGGGGGCTGCGTCCAGTCGTTGTGGAACAGCGCCGGCATCCAGGAGCCATAGACGGTGTTGGGGAAGACGAACCAGCGCACGCCGACCCAATCGGCATAGGGCGCCACCGACTCGCCGCGATGCTCCGCATCGTTGGCCAGCACTTCGACGAAGTCGTCGAGCTGGTCGCCGAGCTGCTCGAGCACGCGATACGACCGTCCCACCAGCCGCCGCCGGCAGTCCTTGTCGCTGCCGACCTGCTCGCAGCCGGGCAGCAGCGCGCCGAGACCGAGGAAGGAGCCCTCCGCCACCGGCATGCCCACCTGGCCCAGGTTGGCGAGCGTCACGGTGTCGAGGTCCTTGGCGCGATTGCTGATGTAGAAGACGTGGATGCCGTGAGCGGCGGCGAGCTGCCCGAACTCGACCGCTCCCGGCAGCGGTCGGGCCACCGCCTCGCGGCACCACTGCGACCAGGTGAACTCGCCGAACTCCTCGCCGCTGCGGATCAGTCGCACCTCGTACGGCGAGTTGTCGAGCACCGTCTCGTCGACGTCCATGATCACCGCCGGCGGCAGCCCGGCAAACGGGGTGTCGCGCTCGTCGCGCGGCAAGGCATCCCACTGCGGGTCGGCGAGGGCGGCGAGCAGCTTCTCCCCGGCCTGGGCGTAGATCTCGCGGAAGATCAGGTCGTGCTCCTGGGCGCGCTGCATCCACACCACCGCGGTGAGGTTGTCGTTGGGCGTCGGTCCGGCGGCCGGCGTCGTGGCGGCGGCCGGCGTCGGGGCGGCGGCCAGCGTCGGGGCGGCGGGAGTCGCGGGATGTGGCGTGGTGCCGGCGCAGCCTAGGGGCAAGAGGAGGACTCCACCGAAGAGGGCCTGGCCGAGGCGGATCGCGGGCATCGAGGTGCTCCTTCGCGGGTGTCGCTTTGACGGGTTCGCGCGGCGTCGGGTGGGCGCATCCTAACCGCGGGCGCACCGCTGCCGAGCGACGGCCGGGTGGCGGCGGTGTCGCGGCGCCCGCCGGTTCAGGGGGAGCGAGCTGCCGGGGCGCTGCAACTGGCTCGCGTGCCGGGGCTTCCAGGCTCTCCGCAGCGATTGCGGAAAAGGTTGTGGAGAAGGTGCGGGTGGCAGGGCCTAAGTGACCGATTTGGAGGCTCTTAGAGCACTTTGACCATCCCCTTGTGCAGGGGTGGCAAGTGGTTGTGCTGCTTGGACTTACCGCCAGCGAGGCGGGCTGGCCCCGGCGCCGGCTGGCCCCGCCGCGACCGATTTCCACAATCGGAGCCGCCTCGTCCAGCGTAAGTGTAGGTGAAACGGCAAGTTACAGCCGTGTGACAGGGCCAGCGCCGCGAGGGGTGGGCGCCGGCGTCGCGCGAGGGCCGCCGGCCTGGCGATATATTCGCGGCCATGCCCACCGCTGCCACCTCGCGACGAACGCCGCTCTTCGAGTGCCACCGCCAGGCGGGGGGAAAGCTCGTCCCCTTCGCCGGTTGGGAGATGCCGGTGCAGTACTCCGGCGTCATCGAGGAGCACCGGGCGGTGCGCCGGGCGGCAGGCCTCTTCGACGTCTCCCACATGGGGGAGATCGCCGTCAGCGGCCCCGGGGCGCTGCGCTTCCTCGACTGGCTGACCCCCAACCAGGTGGCCAAGCTCGTTCCCGGGCGCATCCACTACAGCGGCCTGCTCACCGAGCAGGGGACCTACCTCGACGACGTGCTGGTCTACCGGCGCGGCGAGAGCGACTTCCTGCTGGTGGTCAACGCCGCCAACCGGGGGCAGGACCTCGCCTGGGTGCAGCGCCACGCCCCCGGCGACGTGACCGTGGAGGACGTCTCCGACCACTTCGCGCTGCTGGCGCTGCAGGGTCCGGCGGCGGCAGCCATCCTCGCCCCGCTCACCGACGTCGACCTCGGGGCCCTCCGCTACTACGGCTTCGCCAGCGGCAGCGTCGACGGGCATCTTGCCCTGGTGTCGCGCACCGGCTACACCGGCGAGGACGGCTTCGAGCTCTACGTCGACCCCGAGGCGGCGCCGCCGCTGTGGCGGCGCCTGCTCAGCGCCGGCGCCTCGCATGGCCTGCTGCCGGCAGGACTGGGGGCGCGCGACACGCTGCGGCTGGAGGCGGGGATGGCACTCTACGGGCACGAGCTCGACGTCGCCACGACGCCCTGGGAGGCCGGCCTCGACTGGGTTGTGAAGCTCGACAAGGGGGACTTCCTCGGTCGCGAGGCCCTCGCGGGGCAGCGCCGCGAGGGGGTGCCACGCCGGCTGGTGGGCTTCGAGGTCGAGGGGCGCGGCATCGCTCGCGAGGGGCACGCGATCCACCACGCCGGCAGCCGCGTCGGCCAGGTCACCAGCGGCACCTGGAGCCCCACCTTCGAGAAGGCTCTCGGGATGGCGTACGTCCCCAGCCACCTCGCCGCGCCCGGCACCATGGTGGAGATCGACGTGCGGGGGCGGACCGTCCCGGCGCGGCTGGCCGCCCTCCCCTTCTACAAGCGCGGACACTGAAGACACCGTACTGGACCAGGAGGGAGTGCCATGTATCCGAGCGAGTACCTCTACTCGCGCGAGCACGAGTGGGTGAAGGTCGACGAGGGCGTCTGCACCGTGGGCATCACGGAGTTCGCGCAGCAGGAGCTCGGCGAGGTGGTCTTCGTCGAGCTGCCGGAGGTGGGGCACACCTACGACGCCATGGACGAGATCGGCACCATCGAGTCGGTCAAGGCAGTGGCCGAGCTCTACACGCCGGTGGCGGGTGAGGTGCTGGAGGTCAACTCCGCGGCCGCCGACGACCCGGCGATCGTCAACGACGATCCCCACGGTGAGGGGTGGCTGGTGCGCATCCGCTTCTCGACCGACTCCGACCTCAAGCACCTGATGAGCGCCGAGGATTACGAGCGCTACGTCCAGGCCGGAGAGGCGTGACCCCGGCTGCCCTGTCACACCCTGGTGACCCCGCCGTCGTCGCGACGTCGGCGCGCCCCCCTAGGATCTCTCTCGAGGCCGGGCGCACCCCTGACGCCCGACAGCGGAGTGGTTGACGGTTCGAGAGCTCTCTCCTCCGACTCCCCCAGTCGGGTCTTCTAGGTTCGGGCCGGCGGCCGCCAACCGCCGGCCCTTTTTGCTGGCGCCTCGCAGGTCGTCGGCGGCCGTGGCGCTGCATCGACCTCGCCGGGCGGCGGGCGGCGCCGCCGCGCGCGGTCAACGCAGCAGCTGCTGCGCCCGCCAGCGCACGTAGCGCATGCTCATGATCGGGTAGCCGTGCCCGATCAGGTTGACGAGCGCGAGCGCGCCGGCCCAGCGGCCGTGGCCGAGGAGCCAGGCGGTCGCCGGCACCACCGAGCAGGCGAGCAGACCGGTGAGGTGCTTGGTCTCGATGCCGCGGGCGAAGCGCTCGAGCTGCTCGAGCCGCTGTCGGCGGTCGCCGGGCTGGCGCCGCAGGAAGGGTTCGTTACGCCCTCCGTGGCTGCCGCCGTTGAGGAAGCGGCGGGAGAACCACCCCACGCCGAGGCGCTGGTAGATGGCGAGCTCACGCCGGCGCACGCGCCACCAACGCGGGCTCAGGCGGTCGGCGAGGGCGTAGGCGAGCTCGTCGAGCATCCCTGGCGGGCTGCGATCAGCGCAGCATGAGGCGCGCCAGGGCGGCCTTCTGGCCGAGCAGGTCCCACTCGGCGAGCAGCCGCCCCCGGGCGCGGTGGAGTCGTGGGCGCGGCGACGCTGCCGCACCCTGGCGGCCGCCGAGAACCCCGGCGTAGACGGCGACCAGACGCTCGGTGCAGCGGTCGAGGTCGTAGTGACGGGCCGTCCGGCCGGCGGCCTGCGACATCTCCGCGTGGCGCGCCGGCTCGAGCGCCGCCGCGAGCGCGGCGGCGAACGCCTCGGCGGGCGCGCCGGCGGGAACCAGGATGCCGTTGTGGCGGTCGACGAGGTCGCGCGGCCCCGGCGCGTCGAGGGCGACGATGGGGCAGCCGGTGGCGGCGGCCTCGGCCAGCACCAGCCCCTGCGTGTCGGTGCAGGCGGTGAAGGCGAAGACGTCCATCGCCGCGTAGGCGTCCGCGAGCTCGTCGCCGTCGAGCCGGCCACAGCGAACGAGTCGCTCGCCCAGCCCGGCGCCGGTGAGCTGGCGCGCCACCTCCCCCTCGCTGCGGCCCTCGCCGACGAGCAGGAAACGGCCGCGCCGCGCGCGCAGGAAGTGGAGCACGGCGTCGGTGAGGTAGCCGAGGTTCTTCTCCGGCACCAGCCGGCCGACGTGGCCGATCACCGGCTCGCCGGTGGCGAGGCCCCAGCGTTGGCGTCCCCGGCGGCGATCGCCGGCAGCGAAGCGCGCGACGTCGATGCCGGTGGGCACCACGGCGATGGTGGTCGCCACGCCCCGGCGGCGCAGCAACCGCGCGATGCTCGGCGTCGGTGCGATGACGAGGTCGCAGACGTTGGCGAACACCACCGGCAGCCGGCGGGCGAGGCGCCGCAGCAGCGGCCAGCCGGCGGGGACGAAGCGCTCCCATCGAGTGTGGCAGGTGAACACCACCGGCAATCCCTGGCCGCGCGCGAACCGCACCCCGGTGTCGCCGAGCATGAACGGGTGGTGGGTGTGGACGAGGTCGGGGACGAAGCCCTCCAACCGTCGTCGCAGCGCCGGCGAGCCGGGCAGCCGGTACGAGAAGCCGCGCAGCCCGATCGCCGGCAGCGACGGCACCCGCACGGTGTGGGTCTCACCTGCCGTCGCGCGCGGGTCGCTGGGGGTCACCACCAGGCAGGCGTGGCCCGACCGCTCGAGCGCCGCCGCGGTGGAGGCGACCGAGCGCTCGACCCCGCCGAGCAGCGGCAGGTAAGTGTTGGTGAACATGGCGACGCGCATGCGGGGGGCGCCGTCGACGCGGCGATCGCACGGTAGCGGCGTGCCGGGCGACTCGCCGCGCCGTCGCTGTGACGTTCCGGTGGCAACCGCGGAGGCGTCGCGGTTTCGTCGAACCGACCCGCAAAGGTCACGCGAGCGCCACGGCCACCCGACATCCTCGCGCCGCGGCAGGGAGGAAACGAGCGTGCGCATCCTCATCGTCACCGACGCCTGGGACCCGCAGGTCAACGGCGTCGTTCGCACCCTCAAGATGACCCGGCGCGAGCTCGTGGCGCTGGGGCACACGGTGGAGGTCCTGGAGCCGAGCTCGTTCGTCTCGGTGCCCTGCCCGACCTATCCCGAGATCGCACTGGCGCTCACCACCCGCGCGGCGGTGCGGCGCCGCATCGACGCCCTTGCCCCCGACTGCCTGCACATCGCCACCGAGGGCCCGCTCGGCTGGCATGCGCGCGCCGTCGCCCGCGAGCGCGGTTGGCCGCACACCAGCGCCTACCACACGCGCTTTCCCGAGTACCTGCACGCCCGCGCGCGGGTGCCGCTCGCCTGGAGCTACCGGCTGCTCGCGCGCTTCCACGCCCGCTCGGCGGCGGTGATGGTGCCGACGCCGGCGATCGCCGCCGACCTCGTGGCGCGCGGCTTCGCCGGCGTGCGGGTGTGGAGCCGTGGCGTCGACCTCGAGACCTTCGTGCCGCAGGGGGATCGCATCCCGACGACGGTGCGCCCGGTCTTCCTCTATGTCGGCCGGCTGGCGGTGGAGAAGAACGTCGAGGGCTTCCTCGACCTGGCGCTGCCGGGGGAGAAGTGGGTGGCCGGGCAGGGGCCGACGGCGGCGCGGCTGCGACAGGCGTACCCCGAAGTACGCTGGCTCGGCCTGCTGCAGGCGCCGCAGCTCGCCGCCCTCTACCGCAGCGCCGACGTGCTGGTGTTCCCCAGTCGCACCGACACCTTCGGCCTGGTGATGCTCGAGGCGCTCGCCTGCGGCACGCCGGTGGCTGCCTACCCGGTGCCCGGCCCCATCGACGTCATCGGCGACTCGGGGGCGGGAGCCCTCGACGACGACCTCGGCGCGGCCTGCCGGCGAGCGCTCGCGATCCCCCGCGAGCGCTCGCGCTGCCACGCCGAGACCTTTTCCTGGCGCGCGGCGACGGCGCAGTTCGCCTCCTACCTGCAGCCGGTCCCCGGGCCGCGACCCCACCGGAACACGCTCGTCGTCGCCGCCCTGCCCCCGGCCGTATAGCTTGTCGACGACTCGCTGCAGGGAGGTTCGCTGCAGAGGGTGAGGCAGCGACGGCAATGCGGGACGGCGAGCTGCAACGGCGCATCCTCGACAGCGTCGAGTCGACGCTGGGGGTGCGCGCTCCTGCTGGAGTCTTCGTCTAGCGCTTCTGGCCGAGGATCTGCTCGAAGAAATCGAGCGCCCGCGGGTCGTCCGACTGGCCGAGCCAGAAGAGGGCTTGGCGGCGCACCTCGGTCGGGTGGTGCTCGCGGGCGACGCGCATGAGCAGGGGCACGCCCTCGCCGTCGTGGAGCTGGCTCAAGGCGAACACCGCCTGCTCGCGCACCTGCGACGAGGGGTCGTCGCCGAGGCGGGCGAGGAGGAACGTGGCGGCGTCGGGCGCGCCCGACTGGGCGAGCCAGAAGAGCGCCTGGCCGCGCACGTGGGGGCTGTCGTCGTGGCGCGCCACCTCGACGATGGCCGCCGCCGCCGCCGCCGCGCCGTTCTGCGACAGTGCGAAGACGGCCTTCTCGCGGATGTCGGGCGACGGATCGTGGCGACTGACGCCGGCGAGGAAGCGCACCCCGGCCTCGCCGCGGGCCCGGCCGATCCAGAACAGCGCCTGCTCGCGCCGCCGCTCGGGCCGGCCCGCGGCGGCGAGCCGCAGCAGCGCACCGTCGGCCGCGGGATCGTCGTGGTAGGCGAGGGCGGCAAGCGCTCCGTCGCCATCGTGTCGCGTCTCCCCGCGGGCGGCGAGATCGGCGAGCAGCGAGACGCTGTCGCCGGCGCTCACGCCACCGAGGTGGACGAGGGGGAGGCCGCCGGGGTCGATGGCGCAGCTCTCGCTCACTCCCAACACGCGATCGACCGCGCCGCCGCTCCAGCGGGCGAGCACCCGCAGGTTGCCGCCGGAAGGGGGCACGAGGTCGCTCCTGCTGCTGCCCCAACCGGTCTCGTCGCCGGCCAGGTGACAGACCCGCCGGTCGCGGCCGGGGAGGCCCTCGAAGCAGCAGGAATCGCCGAGGGTGGGAACCGCCGGCACCTCCCAGGCGAACCACAGCGGGCCTCGAGCCGAGCCGCCGAGACGCGCGAGGTTGGCGGCCAGCGGTCCGCGCACCGTCTCCTCGCGGACGCTGCCGTCGGCTGCCGCGGTGGACGCCGTGGCGGCGGCGGGAGCGAGGACGATGCCGACGAGGGAGGCGGCGGCGATGCCGCGGCGAACGAGCACGGGTGCGTGACGCATCGCCGTTTCCTCCTCACTGCTCGAGCATCTCGAGCAGCAGCTCGTTGGCTTCGGGCGAGTCCATCTGCGAGAGCTTCTGCACGATGTCGCGCTTGAGCTCGGGGTCCTTCTCGCTGCGGAACAGGGCGATGAGGTCGTGGGCATCGCCGCACACGAACAGCGCCGCGATCACCGCCCGCCGGGTGGCGGCGTCGCCGTTGGCGGTGTAGATCTGGCTCAGCGCCGGGCCGCCGCCGGCGACACCCAGCGACTGGATCGCCGCCCGCCGCAGCTCGAGGTCGCGCTCGCCGCGCGCCGCTGCGGACAGGCCCTCGACGTCACCCGCCACGCCCATCGCCTGGAGGATGGTGCGCCGCACCTCGCCCGCCGTCTCGCTGTGGTAGAGGTCGTGCAGCTCGCGCGTGGCGTTCATGGCGCCGAGCTGCTGGATGGCCCGCCGGCGCAGGTCGGGGTCCTTCTCCTCGCGGGCGATGGCGACTACCTCCTGGTCGGCGTCGGCGACCAGGAAGGCGCCGAGGACGGCGCGCTTGACGTCGACGTCCTGGCTCTGGTGGTAGAGGTCGGCGAGGGTGGGGATCGATGGGCGACCGGCGACCCCCAGCCCCTGGATCGCCGCCCGGCGAACCTCGGGATCGCGCTCGCTGCGCGCCGCCTGGGCGAGCCCGGCGACGTCACCCGCCACGCCCATCGCCTGGAGGATGGTGCGCCGTAGCTCGCCGGCCGTCTCGCTGGCGTAGAGCGCGTGCAGCTCGCCGGTGGCGTCCATCGCGCCGAGCTGCTGGATGGCCCTGCGGCGCAGGTCGGAGTCCTTCTCTTCGCGGGCGATGGCGAGCACCTGCTGGTCGGCGCCGGCGACCAGGAAGGCCTCGAGGACGGCGCGCTTGACGTTGGCGTCCTGACTCTGCTGGTAGAGGCTGGTGAGGGTGATGATCGAGCCGCGGCCGCCGCCGACTCCCAGCATGTGGATCGCCTCGCGCTGCAGCGCCGGCTGGCGCTTGCCGGTCGCCACCTCGGCGAGCAGCTGGCGGGCCTGCGCCGAGTCGCTCTGGCTGAGCACGAACAGCGCCTGCTTCTTGAGGGGCAGCGAGGAGTTGCCGTCGAGGAAGCGCTCGAGCACGGGCACGGCGCGCTGGGAGTCGACCTGCATGAGGCCGTTGAGCGCGTAGAGCTTGAGCTCCTCGTTGTCGCCGCTGCCGGCGGGCGGCGCGGCCTGGGGGCCGCGCATCTCGAGCTCGAGCACCTGGGCGTCGTCGAGCCAGCTGCTCTTCGGATAGCTCGCGCGCAGCTCGCGCAGCGCCGCCAGCGACTCCCCCTGGCGGCCGTCCTTGGCGAGCGCGTAGGCCTGCCAGTAGAGCGCGGCGTCGGCGTCGGTTCCCTTGGCGGCGGCGACGCGCGCGAAGCTCGTCGCCGCCTGCTTCCAGTTGCCGGCGTCGAGGGCGTGCTGCCCGTCGCGGTAGTCGGCGCCGTGGCCGCCGCCACCACCCTCCTCGTCGAGCCAGGGGGCGAGCGTCCACGCGGCCGCGGTGGGACCGAGAGGGGAGAGGTCGGCGGCAGCGAGCACGGCCGGCGCCAGCAGCAGGGCGGTGGCGAGAAGGTGGCGCGAGAGGCCACGCAGCTTGGGACGAGGGGAGGGTGTCATCGGTTCCACTCCGGGTCAGGCGTTGGGTCGCGGTGGTGGTGGCGCGCCCGTGCGCAACGAGCGCGTGAGGAGCCCGGAGGCCACCCGGGCTTTGAACAGCAGCCCCTGCGACTCGATCCGCCGGCGCAGGAAGTCGAGCTCGCCGGGGTCGGGGTCGCTGGGCAGGTGGGCGAGCTCGAGCAGCACCGGCTCGATGGCGCCGAGCAGCGACGCCACCCCTTCGCGGCCGCCGCGCTCGGCGGCGGCGCGATAGACGCGGTTGGCGGCGAGCAGCTCGCGCGCCTGCTGGCACTCGGCGGCGAGCTCGCCCGACGGCGCGGCGTTGGCGAGCTCGGTGAACAGTCGCTGCGAGCGATCGAGGTGCTGGGCGAGGGTCTCGACGAGGATCCGCTGGCGAGCCTCGGCGGAGAGCGGGCGGGACGGCGTCGCCCCGCCGGGGGGGACCAGCCGCCCCGCCAGGAAGCCGACCGCGAGCAGGAGCGCGGCGGCGGCCGCGCTGGGCAGCCACCGCCGCGCCGGGGCGAGGCGGCCGCCCCAGCGCGCGGCGGCGCGCCAATTGGCGAAGAGCGGCGCCGGCCGCAGCCGGGGCGCCAGCCGCAACCACAGCTCCGCACCGTAGCTCGCCGGCAGCTCGGGGATGTCCCACTCGTCGACGGCGGCGAGCAGCGCCACCAGCGCGTCGTAGCGGCGCCGCGCCGCCGGCGAGGCGGCGAGGCGGGCGGCGATCGCCGCCGGGTCGCTCGCCTCGCCGTAGTGGAAGAGGATCAGCTCCTCGTCACTCGGTTCGCCGCTGGGGCGCTCGGGAGGGCCGCTCATCGTGCCTCCGCGACGAACGGCGCCAGCGCTCGGCGCAGCTTGCGCACGGCACGGAAGACCGCCTGCCGGCTGGCGCTCGCGCGGAGCCCGAGCGTCTCGGCGATCTCCTCGGTGCGGCGCCCCTCGTAGTGGCGCAGCACGAAGGCGGCCCGCTCGATCGGTGTCAGCCCGCCCATGGCGCGCGCGAGCGCGTGGCGCAGGTCGCCGCCGCTGGCGAGGCGCTCCGGGCCCGGGTCGGAGGAGGGCATGGGATCGGGGCCACCGGCGTCGCTCTCGTAGCCGACCTCCCGCCGTACCCGGCGTTGCCGCATGTGGTCGAGCGCGGCATTGGTGGCGATGCGGCGGATCCAGGTGGCGAGCTGGGCGCGACCGTCGAAGCGATGCAGGGCACGGTGGGCTTTCATGAAGGTCTCCTGCACGACGTCCTCGGCGCTGGCCCGCTCTCCGGTGAGGCGGTAGGCGAGCTGGAACACCATCCGCCCGTGGCGCTCCACCAGGATCCGGAAGGCGTCGTCGTCACCGGCCGCCGCCTCCGCCACGAGCTCCAGCTCGCCCTCCTCCATCCACCCCATTAGACGACGTGGCGGGGATTCCGTTAGGCGTCGCGTGCGGGCAGCGGTGCGACGTCGCGCCGAATGGTCGGCTCCCGCCTGTCGGGTTCCCCGGGAGGGCTGTCGAGACCACGCTTGGGGGGTTACAGACCTGTGACACGCCGTCGCGACAGGCCGGCCGCGAGAGAGGATCGGCCCCGGTTCCACGCGACGTGCGGAGACCGCCCGCCCGCTGTAACACCGCCGCCATACGGCTCCGCGAGAGTCGCGCTTCGTGGCGACGGCGCGTGCCGGCGTCAGGCGTTCGAGTGCCATCCCAACGACGCGGGAAGAGGAGATCGAAGCGATGGGGTACATGACTCGTAGAAATGCGGTGCATCTGGCCGGCGCGGTCCTGGTCGCCGCCGCCCTGGGGGCGGCGCCGGCGCTCGCCGTCGACATCTCCGGGGCAGGGGCGACGTTCCCCTACCCGATCTACGCCAAGTGGGCGGAGGCGTACAAGGCGAAGACAGGGATCGGCCTCAACTACCAGTCGATCGGCTCCGGTGGCGGCATCAAGCAGATCGAGGCGAGCACCGTCGACTTCGGTGCCTCCGACATGCCGCTGGAGGTCGCCGATCTCGATGCCAACGGCCTGATGCAGTTCCCGACGGTGATCGGCGGCGACGTGCCGGTGGTCAACGTTCCGGGCGTGGGCCCCGGCAAGCTGCACTTGACTGGCGCGGTGCTCGCGGACATCTACCTCGGCAAGATCACCAAGTGGAACGACGCGGCGATCCGCAAGCTCAACCCCGGCCTCAAGCTGCCCGATGCGGCGATCTCCGTGGTGCACCGTTCGGACGGTTCCGGCACCACCTTCATCTTCACCCACTACCTCTCCCAGGTGAGCCCGGAGTGGAAGACCAAGGTGGGCGAGAACACCTCGGTGAGCTGGCCGACCGGCGTCGGCGGCAAGGGCAACGAGGGCGTGGCCGACTACGCCGGCCGCCTCCCCGGCGCCATCGGTTACGTGGAGTACGCTTACGCGCTGCAGAACAAGATGGCCTACGCGCTGATGCAGAACTCCGCCGGCAAGTTCGTGGCCCCTACCGCCGCGGCGTTCCAGGCGGCAGCGGCCGGTGCCGACTGGTCGAAGGCTCCGGGCTTCCACCTGCTGCTCACCAACCAGCCCGGGGCGGAGAGCTGGCCGATCACCGGCGCCACCTTCATCCTGCTGCACAAGAAGCAGGACAAGCCGGAGACCGCGCAGGAGGTCCTCAAGTTCTTCGACTGGGCCTACCGTGACGGCGACGGCCTAGCCAGTGGGCTCGACTACGTGCCGATGCCCGACGCGGTGGTGAAGCTGATCCAGGAGGCCTGGAGCTCGCAGCTCGCCGGCCCCGACGGCAAGCCGGTCTGGCCGCCGATGATGATGCACTGACGCGCAGGGGGAGGGCCGCTGCCGCCCGCGGCGGCCCTCCGCACCTCTCACCTGGACACGGTTGCATGATGGACACGGTCGCCCCCGAGCTCGCCACCTCGATAGCGGCGCGGCGACGCCGCTCGTGGGGTGACCCTGTATTCCACGGCATCACCAGGCTGTCGGCGATGATCGTCGCCGGGCTGCTGTTCGCCATTCTGCTGGTGCTGATCTGGGGCAGCCGGCTGGCCTTCCACAAGTTCGGGCTCCACTTCCTCACCAGCACCGAGTGGAACCCCGTCACCGAGCAGTTCGGGGCGCTTCCCGCCATCTACGGCACGCTGGTCACCTCGCTCCTCGCCATGCTGCTGGGGGTGCCGGTGAGCTTCGGCATCGCCGTCTTCATCACCCAGCTGGCGCCACGCTGGCTCAAGCAGCCGCTGGGGGTGGCGATCGAGCTGCTCGCCGCCATCCCCAGCATCATCTACGGCATGTGGGGGCTGTTCGTGCTCGCTCCCCTGCTGTCGTCTCACGTCGAGCCCTGGCTCAGCGACCACCTCGGTGGCTGGCCGCTGGTGGGGCGGCTCTTCCAGGGTCCGCCGCTCGGCATCGGCGTGCTGCCGGCCGGGCTGATCCTCGCGGTGATGGTGGTGCCCTTCATCTCGGCGGTGATGCGCGACGTCTTCGAGACCGTGCCCGCCGTGCTCAAGGAGTCGGCCTTCGCCCTCGGCACCACCACCTGGGAGGTGGTGTGGACGATCGTCCTGCCCTACACCCGTGTGGGCGTCATCGGTGGCATCATGCTGGGCCTCGGGCGTGCCCTCGGCGAGACCATGGCGGTGACCTTCGTGATGGGGAACGCCCACGACATCAACGTCTCGTTGCTGATGCCGGGCAATACCATCTCCGCGACGCTCGCCAACGAGTTCACCGAGGCCGTCGGCGACATGTACACCTCGTCGCTGATCGCGCTCGGCCTCGTCCTCTTTGCCATCACCCTCGTCGTGCTGGCGCTCGCCAAGCTGTTCCTGATGCAGCTCTCCCGTCGCGAAGGGCGTGCGACTTGATGCCAACCTCCTGGTTGTACGTGTGGCGGCGCGGGCTCAACCTGGTACTGCTGAGCCTGTCCGGCCTCGCCATGGTGGCCGGGGTCTCGGCGCTGGCCTGGATCTTGTGGACGCTGGCGGAGAAAGGGGTGACGGGGATGGCCGTCAAGGTCTTCACCGAGAGCACGCCCCCGCCGGGCAGCGACGGTGGTCTGCTCAACGCCATCACCGGCAGCCTCATGCTGGTGGTCACCGGGATCGCCATCGGCGCGCCCCTGGGGGTGCTCGCCGGCACCTATCTCGCCGAGTTCGGCCGCCACAGCCGCATGGCCACCGTCATGCGCTTCCTCAACGACGTCCTGCTCTCGGCGCCGTCGATCATCATCGGGCTGTTCGTCTACGATCTGGTGGTCGCGCGGCAGAAGCACTTCTCCGGCTGGGCGGGCGCCTTCGCTCTGGCGCTGATCGCCATCCCGGTGGTCGTCGGCACCACCGAGACCATGCTCCAGCTGGTGCCCGCCAGCCTGCGCGAGGCGGCAGCGGCGCTCGGGGCGCCACGCTGGAAGGTGGTGACGGCGATCGCCTATCGCGCCGCCCGTCCGGGGATCATCACCGGCATCCTGCTGGCAATCGCGCGCATGAGCGGTGAGACCGCGCCGCTCCTGTTCACCGCCCTCAACAACCAGTTCTGGGGCCGCATGAGCACGGCGCTCGCCAACCTGCCGGTGGTGATCTTCCAGTTCGCCATGAGCCCCTACGAGGACTGGAAGCACCTCGCCTGGGCGGGCTCGCTCCTCATCACCGTCGGCGTGCTGGGGCTCAACGTCCTCGCACGCTTCCTGTTCCGCCCGCAGCAGGGGGTCCATTGATGAAGGCCTCTCCCTTGGATGAGCAAGCCCTCGGCGCCGAGCCGACCGACAGCGCCGCGCCGCGCGTTCCCCTGCCCATCGAGTGGAACCGGGAGGAGACCGAGCCGGTCACCGCGGCCACGCCCAAGGTCGTCGTCAGCAACCTGAGCTTCTACTACGGCAAGCACCGCGCCGTCGAGGACGTCAGCCTCACCGTCGGCGCCAACCTGGTGACCGCGCTCATCGGGCCCTCGGGCTGCGGCAAGTCGACGATGCTGCGCTGCTTCAACCGCATCTACGAGCTCTACCCCAAGCAGCGTGCGACTGGCGAGGTGATGCTCGACGGCGTCAACGTCCTCGATCCCAAGATCGACCTCAATCTGCTGCGCAAGAAGGTCGGCATGGTGTTCCAGATGCCGACGCCCTTCCCGCTGTCGATCTACGACAACATCGCTTTCGGCGTGCGGCTCTACGAGCGGCTGCCAGCCGCCGCCATGGACGAGCGGGTGGAATGGGCGTTGCGCAAGGCGGCGCTGTGGGAGGAAGTCAAGGACAAGCTGCGGCACACCGGCAAAGGGCTCTCCGGCGGTCAGCAGCAGCGCCTCTGCATCGCGCGGGCGATCGCCGTCAAGCCCGAGGTGCTGCTGCTCGACGAGCCCACCTCGGCGCTCGATCCCATCTCCACCGCCGCCATCGAGGAGCTCATCTACGAGCTCAAGCAGGATTACACCATCGTCATCGTGACCCACAACATGCAGCAGGCGGCGCGGGTCGCCGACCACGTGGCGTTCCTCTACCTCGGGCGGCTGATCGAGTTCAACACCGCGTACCGGATGTTCACCACGCCGGACCGCAAGGAAACCGAGGACTACGTCACCGGACGCTACGGCTGACGCCGCCGACGGCGCCCCGGCGTCCGCTGCCGGGCGGGCGCCGCGGGTCTGTTCCCTACGGATCGCGCCGGCCGCCGCGGAGACGAGCCTCGCCCGTGCCCGTTCGGCGCCTCGCAGCGCCCGGAAGGCTCGGTGAGTCTCGGCTCAGCCGCTGGAAGGGGCGCGCACCGCGCTGTGGCGGATGTCGCGGCCCTCGACGTAGTAGACGACGTCCTCGGCGATGTTGGTGGCGTGGTCGGCGATGCGCTCGAAGTTGCGGGCCACCAGCAGCAGGTGAAGCGCCCGCGGCACGCTGGTGCTCTCGTTGCGCATCAGCTCGACGAGGTCGGTGAACAGGTGCCGGTAGAGCTGGTCGACGTCGTCGTCCTGCCGGCAGACGCTGGCCGCGAGCGCTGCGTCGCGGCTGACGAAGGCGTCGAGGCTCTCGCGCACCATCGCCTGCACCCGCGTCGAGATGCGCGGCAGGTCGGCGTAGGGCTTGAGCGGAGGCTCGCGGTTGAGCTGCCGCGCCGCCTGGGCGATGTTGACCGCCGAGTCGGCCATGCGCTCGAGGTCGGCGGTGATCTTCATCACCGCCACCAGGAACCGCATGTCGACCGCCGTCGGCTGGTTGCGCGCCAGCACCGAGTGGCAGTCGTCGTCGATCTCCACCTCCATGCGGTCGACGCGGGTGTCCTGCTCGATGACTGCCGAGACGAGCGCCTCGTCACGGTCCACCATCGCCCGTGTGGCGTTGACGATCATGGTCTCCACCTGGGCGCCCATCTCGATGAGGCGCAGGCGGATGTTGTCGAGGTGCGTGTGCAGGTGGCGATGTTCCATGGGTTCTCGCGTTCGGTGACCGCAGATCAATCTTAGCGGAAAAGGCGGGCCACCCGGTCGTGGATGTGGTCGCGCACGGCACGGAAGGCCTCCCGGCGCTCCTCCTCGGTGCCGTCGCTGCAGGCGGGGTCGGGAAGCGGCCAGTGGAGGCGGCGGACGGGGTTCTCGGCGCCGTCGGGGAAGAGCGGGCAGACCTCCTCGGCGCAGAGGGTGATGACGGTGCCGACGCGCTCCCGCGGCACCTCGGCCAACCGCTTGCTGCGGTGGCCCGCCAAGTCGATCCCCTCCTCCGCCATGACGGCCACCGCCAGCGGGTGGAGGTGCCGCGGGCTGCTGCCGGCGCTCCACACCTCGACGCCGGCCGGGGCGTAAGCGCGGGCGAACCCCTCCGCCATCTGGCTGCGGGCGGAGTTGGCCACGCAGAGGAAGAGCACGCCGGTGCGGGGAGGCGCGGCGGACAGGGCGGCGGTCTCCATCGCCGCAGAAACGTAGCGCACCGGGCGGCAGTGGCCGCGGACGTCGCGGTTACGGTCCGGTTACGGGGCGCCGACGGCCCGGGTTCCGACGTCGAGACCGGTGGCGATCGCCGACTGCGGCCGGGCGGCGAGCTCCTTGCGGTCGTTGGCCGCGAGCCTCGATGCCAGGCGGGGCGAGGAGGGCGGCGAAGTGCCGCGCGAAGGGAGCGTCGCCCCACCAGCACACCGAGTGGGTGGCCGGCACCTCCGCCTACCGGGGTGCCCCAACCGAGCGCTGGCCAGGTAACCGGCAGCCGGAGCGGACGGCCGCTAGCAGCGGCGGACGTAAGGGCAGCTTGGCGGCGCCGCCACTGGTGCCTTCCGGAAAGAGCGCACGCCGCGTCGCTCGTCCAGCCCGTCGCGCATGGCGCCTCCTCGGGTTGAGGCTGACGGGTGCGCTGGTAGGAGGCGCAACCGTCCCTTCTCCGGGGATGCCGCCACCGCGTCACAACCCCGTTACCGGCGCCGCCGCTCCGTAACCGCCGGCGCAACGTCGGTCGGCGACAATGACTTGGGCGGGCTGCCGGGCAGCACCGGGAGCGGCGCGGAGACGACGATGGCGACGCGACTGGGGTCGATGGCAATCGAGGCGTCGCGGCGGCGGCTGCCTGTAGAGTTCCGGCGCATGGTCCGCCGCCCCGCCACCCAGTCGACGCTCGCCGCCGTCGACCTCGGCTCGAACAGTTTTCGCATGGTGATCGCCGACGTCGTCGACGGCGCCCTGCGCCGGCGCGACAGCCTGCGCGAGGGGGTGCGGCTGGCGGCGGCACTGGGAGCGGACGGCCGCCTCAACGCCGAAGGGGAGGCACGCGCTCTCGCCTGCCTCGCCCGCTTCGGCGAGCGGCTGCGCGACCTGTCACCCGCCAACGTTCGGGCGGTGGGCACCAACACGCTGCGACGGGCGCGCGGCGCCCGCGGCTTCCTCGAGCGGGCACGGACCGCCCTCGGCCATCCGGTCGAGGTGATCTCCGGGCAGGAGGAGGCGCGGCTCGTCTACCAGGGCGTGTCGCGCGACCTCGGCCCCGGCGACGAGCGGCGTCTGGTCGTCGACATCGGCGGCGGCAGCACCGAGTGCATCCTCGGGCGCGGTGGGGTAGCGGAGCGCGCCGAGAGCCTCTACATCGGATGCGTCGGCATCACCCTCAGCCACTTCCCCGACGGGCGGCTGCGGCGCGACTTCCTGCGTCGCGCCGTGCTTGCCGCCCGTGTCGAGCTCGAGGCGCTGCAGGGGGAGCTGCGCGGCGCCGGCTGGGACGCCTGCGCCGGCTCCTCGGGAACGGTGCGGGCGATCGCCGCGGTGGTGCGCCGCAACGGCTGGGCGAGCGACGGCATCACCCTCACCTCGCTGCGCCGCCTGCGCAAGGCGATGCTAGCCGCCGGCGACGTGCAGTCGCTGCGGCTGTCCGGCCTCTCGCGCGAGCGTGCGGCGGTGCTGCCCGGGGGCCTCGCCATCCTGTGGGCCGTCTTCCGGGCCTTCGGCGTCGAGCGCATGGTGGCGTCCCGCGGCTCGCTGCGCGAGGGCGTGCTCTACGACCTGCTCGGTCGCATCGGCCGCGGGAGACGTGCGGACCGCGCACGGTGGCCCGGCTGATGCGAGCAGTACCGTGTCGACCGCGCCCAGGCCGAACGCGTCGAGGCCACCGCGCTGGCGCTGCTGGCGCAGGTCGAACAGGCCTGGGAGCTCGCCGAGCCAGAGTCGCGCGAGTACCTGGGCTGGGCGGCACGGTTGCATGAGATCGGCCTGGCGGTGGCCCACGCTGGCTACCACAAGCACGGCGCCTACCTGGTCGCCAACTCGGAGCTCGCCGGCTTCTCGCTGCAGGAGCAGCAGCTGCTGGCCCTGCTGGTGCGTAGCGAGCGCCGCAAGCTGGCCGCGGGCGGCGTTCGACGAGCTGCCGGCCGAGCGGCAGGGGCCGGCGGGCTCGCTGGCGGTGCTCCTGCGGCTTGCCACGCTGCTCCACCGCGGCCGTGGCGGCCGGCCGCTGCCGGCGGTCGCCGCGACTCCGGGCGAGCGCTCGTTGCGCCTGCGGTTCCCGCGTGGCTGGCTGCGGGCACACCCGCTGACCCGCGCCGACCTCGAGCAGGAGGCTGCCTGGTTGGGTGCGGCGGGGTGGTCGCTCGCCTGGGA
Source organism: Thermoanaerobaculia bacterium (assembly GCA_963837455.1). GTDB lineage: Bacteria > Acidobacteriota > Thermoanaerobaculia > Multivoradales > JAIOJS01 > DASYQD01. Next base: position 51,074 of record CAWINM010000010.1, read on the forward strand.
GTGAGGTAAGGCCCCGGGCAGCGAGCTCCCCTCGGCGCCTGGGGCTCGCGCGCGGGGGGCTACTTGCCGCTGCCGCGGTGGGTAGCCGCGCGGTGCCGCTTCGCCCAGTAGCCGAGGATGCGCGCCGCAAAGGCGCGGGGCCGCTCCGCCCACACGCGCTCGCCCGCGGCGTGGGCTCGCTGGCGGAGGCGCTGCTGCCGCCGCGCGACGGCGCGCTCGACCCGCGGCGTCAGCGGCGACGGCGCGCTATCGGCGAGCGTCGCTCGCAGCACGGTGAGGTCGTGCTCGTCACCGAGCAGCTGCGAGAGGTCCTGGAGCTCGTCGGCGAGGGCGCCGAGCGGCCGCGACCAGGCCTCCTGGAACAGGCGCACGGCGTACCAGAGGTCCTTCGTCTCATGGCGCCAGCGGTGGTAGTCCTCCTCGCGGCCGCTCGCGCCGGCGGCGCGCATGGCGCGGCGGCCGCGGCGATAGACGCGGGCCAGCGCCGCAGCGACGACGTCGGGCGCGGCGTAGTGGATCTCCGGCAGCTGCTCGATGGCGGCGGCGAAGCCGGCGGCCACATCCCGTCGCAGCTCGACGGTGAGGGCCGCGCGCGCCGCCGCCTGCCGCTCGCGCAGCGCCGCCTCCGCTGCCAGCCGCTCGCTGCGCAGCAACCGCTGGGAATGGCGCAGCTTCTCGAGGGTGGGGAGCGCAGCCTCGGCGTCGCGGATGGCGGCGACCTTGCGTGCGGTGTCGCGGAAGGCCGTCCGCGCCGCCCGCCGCGCGTCGTCGCCCAGCGAGCCGCGCAGCAGCCGCAGGGCCGCCCGGGCCTCCTTGCTGCGCTTCCTCGCCTCGTGTACGGCGCCGGACGGATCGTCGGTTGCGGCAAGATGGGCGGCGGCCGCCGCCGCCTGCTCGACCACGACGCGCCGGAGGCCGGCAGCGAGGCTCTCGGCTGGCTGGAGGCGATACGCCATGCAACGCCGGTGGTTTGCCGCATGGTCGCGGCGAGCAGAGGCTAGCATCGGGCGCGCGGCGACACCGGATGCCCCTCGACGGTCACCGCCCCGTCACCGGTGGGTGACCGCCAGGCCATCCCGGCAGGGTATCAAGGGAAACCGACGAGAAGCTTGGGCGAGAGCAGCCAGAGCAGCTCGCCGCGGCCGCTGGAGAGCTCGCCCCAGCCCTGGATGTCGAGCCCGACTGCGGCCACGGCGCAGGTAGCGAGACGCAGCGAGCCGCCGCCGATGAGACGCGCGGCGGTCTCGGACCAGGCGGGCTCGTGGCCGACGGCGAGGGCGACCTCGACCTCGGCGGGCAGCTCGCGCAGCGTGGCGAGGACACCCGCGGGCGTGGTCTCATACAATGGACGCTGCTGCTGCGGTGCTTCCCAGCCCGCCGCCGCCGCCACCCGCGCCAGGGTATCGTGGGCGCGGAGGGCGGGGGAGGTGAGCAGGGCTCCCGGGGTGATGCCTGTGGTGGCGAGGAAGCGCCCCAGGCGCGCTGCCGCCTCTTCCCCCTCGGCGGCCAGCGGGCGGGCGGCATCGTCGGCGACCGGCTCGCGCAGCGCCTTGGCGTGACGGAGCAGCAGCAGCGTTCGCATCGCAGGAGAGTCTATGGCAGAGCCACTCGCCAGCGAGCCTCCTTCCCCCGACGAGGTCGTCGCCGCACCTGCCACTGCCCGGGGCAGACGCAAGGGGGGCGTTCCCCGCCCCAACCTCAGCCACCCGAGCTACTACCTCAACCGCGAGCTGTCCTGGCTCGAGTTCGATCGCCGGGTGCTGGCGATTGCCCTCGACCCCGCCACGCCGCTGCTCGAGCGAGTGCGTTTCCTCTCCATCTTCGCCAGCAACCTCGACGAGTTCTTCATGGTACGGGTGTCGGGGTTGCGCCGGCAGCTCGAGACCGGGGTGGTGAGCCGTCCGCCGGACGGCATGAGCCCTGCCGAGCAGCTCACCGCCATCCGCGAGCGGCTGATGCCGATGCGCATGGCATTGATCGAGTGCTGGGCGCTCGACCTGCAGCCCAAGCTGCGCGACGCCGGCATCCAGGTGCTCGACTGGAGCGAGCTCAGGAGCAAGCAGCGGAAGACGCTGCGCAAACACTTCGAGCGCGAGATCTTCCCCACCCTGACGCCGCTCGCCTTCGACCCCGGCCATCCCTTTCCCCACATCTCCAACCTGTCCATCAATCTCGCGGTGGTGGTGCGCGATCCCCTGCACGGCGAGCGCTTCGCCCGGCTCAAGGTGCCGGGCCCTTTCCCGCGCCTCATCCGCATCCCCGGCGACGACGAGGCCGGGCAGCTCGGGCTCGAAGGGGACGCCGCTCCACGCTTCGTGTGGATCGAGGAGGTGATCGCCGCCAACCTCGACCTGCTCTTCCCCGGGCTCGAGGTGGTGGCGGTGCACCCCTTCCGCGTCACCCGCGACGCCGACGTTGAGATCGAGGAGGACGAGGCCGCCGACCTGCTGACGGCGATGGTGGAGGTGGTCGGCCAGCGCCACTTTGGCTCCGCCGTGCGGCTGGAGATCGAGGAGCGCACGCCGCAGCGCATCCGCGAGATCCTGGTGCGCAACCTCGGGCTCTCGCCCTATCAGGTGTTCACCACCAAGAGCCCGATCGGGCGCGCCGACCTCATGCAGCTCACCGCGCTCGATCGCCCCGACCTCAAGTTCCCGCCGGCGACGCCGGTGGTGCAGGCGGCGCTCACCGCCGACGAGGGGCCGTTCGCCGCCATCCGCCGTCGCGACTTCGCCGTCTACCACCCCTATGACAGCTTCGCCCCGGTGGTCGCCTTCGTCGAAGCGGCGGCGCGCGACCCCGAGGTGCTCGCCATCAAGCAGACGCTCTACCGCGTCGGCCCCAACTCGCCGATGGTGCAGGCGCTGATGAGGGCGCGCGAGAGCGGCAAGCAGGTCGCGGTGCTGGTGGAGCTCAAGGCGCGCTTCGACGAGGAGAACAACATCGAGCTGGGCCCGCGCCCTCGACAGCTCCGGGGTGCACGTCGTCTACGGCGTGCTCGGGCTCAAGACCCACGCCAAGGTGTGCCTGGTGGTGCGGCGCGAGCGCGACGGCATCCGTCGCTACGTCCACCTGGCCACCGGCAACTACAACCCGGCAACGGCCCGTGCCTACAGCGACGTCGGCTACTTCTCTGCCGACCCGGAGCTCGCCGAGGATGTCTCCGACTTCTTCAACGCCCTCACCGGCTACTCGCGCAAGGAGCGACTACCGCAAGCTGCTGGTGGCGCCGGGACGCGATGCGCGACGAGCTGCTCGAGCGCATCGAGCGCGAGACCGAGCGCCAGCGCCGCCACGGCGACGGCTACCTCGCCTTCAAGATGAACGCGCTGGTCGACAAGGCGTGTATCAAGGCGCTTTACCGCGCCTCGCAGGCGGGAGTGCAGGTGGACCTGCAGGTGCGCGGCATCTGCTGCCTGCGCCCCGGGGTGCCCAGGGTCTCGGAGACCATCCGCGTCACCTCCATCGTCGGCCGCTTCCTCGAGCACTCGCGGCTCTACTACTTTCGCAATGGCGGCGACGAGGAGCTCTTCCTCGGCAGCGCCGACCTCATGCCGCGCAACCTCGACCGCCGGGTCGAGGTGCTGTTCCCGGTCAGCAGCCCGCCGTTGCGTGCGGCGCTGCGCGACGGGGTGCTGTTCGCGCACCTGCGCGACAGTGCCAAGGCGTGGCAGCTGCTCGCCGACGGCTCCTACGAGCGGGTGGTGCCGAAGGATGGGGAGAAGTCCTTCAACAGCCAGGAGTGGCTGCTCAAGCAGGGGGGAAGCTGGCGGCTGGAGGACTGAGCACCGCGCTGCTGCCCTGACGTGGGCAGCGGAATCGATGGTGCAGACATCGCTGTGATGCGCGTCGCCCTCCTGGCCGATGTCCACGCCAATCTGCACGCGCTCGAGGCGGTGCTCGCGGCGGCGCGCAAGGAGGAGTGCCAGGCGTTGTGGCTGGCGGGCGACTGGGTGGGCTACGGCGCGTTTCCCGAGGAGACGGTGACGTTGTTGCGCACCGCGGGGGCGGTGGGGGTGGTCGGCGACATGGACCGCGAGGTGCTCGCCGCCGCGCTGGGGTCGTTCCCCGGCGACGCCATCGCCGAGAAGCGTACGGCCCTCGCCTGGACGGCTGGTGAGCTCTCGCCCGCCGCGGCGACCTTTCTCGCCGAGCTGCCGGAGCGCCGTCGCGTGAGTCTGGGTAGCCAGCCGGTGCTACTCGTGCACGGCAGCCCGGCCGCCCCCGGCGAGCACCTCTGGCCCGACACTCCGGAGCAGCGGCTGCTGGAGCTGGCGCGTGCTGTCGCGCAGGAGGCGCCCACCGCTCTCGTCGTCTGCGGCCACACCCACGCGGCGATGGACCGCGAGGCCGGTGGCACCCGCTTCCTCAACCCCGGCAGCGTCGGCCGGCCCGGCGACGGCGACCCGCGCGCCGCCTGGGCGCTGCTGCGCCTCGAGGATGAGCAGATCGTCTTCGCGCCGCGCCGCGTCCCCTACGACCACCTCGCCGCCGCCGCTGCGGTGCGCGAGCGGGGGCTGCCCGAGGCGGTGGCGGCGATGTTCGTCGCCGGCCGGAAGCTCGTGGAGGTCGTGGCCGGCTCCGGCGGCGGGGGCTGAGACGCGGCGGGCGGCCGCCACCTCCCCACGGTCACTCAGCGCCGCCGCTGGCAGCCCGAAGGGCGCCAGGGATGGGGGCCGCAGGCAGTGTTGCGCTTCCTGCGACGTGCGGCAGAGTACGTCTCGGTCGCGCGCCTTGCCGGCGGCCCCAACTCCCTGGCGCGCGCCATGCCGCTTGCACCACGTGCCGCTAGGCAGGCGGTCTCGCGCACAGGCGAGTGGGAAGCCCCTCCCGCGCCGTTACTCCGGGCGCAGGATGGCGAGCGCGTCCGCCCGGGCTGCGCGCCGGGCTGGCAGCAAGCTCGCCATTGCAGCCGTCGCCAGCACCCCCGCCGCGACGGTGGCGAAGGTGAGCGCGTCCCGCGGCGCCACGCCGAAGACCAGGCTCCCCAGCAGGCGCGAGGCGGCGAGTGCCGCAGCGACGCCGAGCAGGGTGCCGAGGGTGGCGAGGCCGACGCCGTCGCGGAGCACCAGCGCAGCCACCTCGCGGCGCGTGGCGCCCAGTGCCATGCGGATTGCGAGCTCGGGTCCCCGCTGCGCTACCGCGTAGCCGAGGACTCCGTGTACGCCGACGAGCGCCAGCACGATGGCGAGGCCGCCGAAGAGGGCGAAGAGCACCGCCGTGAACCGCGGCCGCGCGATGCTAGCCGCGACGGTGTCGTCGAGCGGCTCCACGGCGTAGAGGGCGAGCTCGGGGTCGAGCTGGTGGACGAGGCGGCGGAGGGTGGCGGTCAAGGCGCGGGGGTCTGCTGCCGTCTTCACGAGCAGCACCGCGCCCTGCTGCGGTGCCTGGAGCAGAGGTGCGTAGACCGCCGGCTCGGGGCCCTGGGCGAGGCCGAGGAATCGCTCGTCGCCCACCACTCCGACGATGCGCCGAGCGACCCCCCAGAACTTCAGCTGCTGTCCGAGCGGATCGCGGCCCGCGAAGTAGCGCTCGGCCGCGGCGCGGTTGATGACGCCGACCGCTGGGCTTCCGGCGACGTCGCCGTCGGCGAGGGCGCGCCCCGCCAGCACCGGGACCCCCATGGTGTCGAAGTAGCTGGCGGTGACGAAGCGGCAGCGGATCTCCGGCCAGTCCTGCGCTTCCGCCTCGCGGCCGATCACCTCGAAGGAGTTGGTGAACCCCGGGTCGAGAGGGTGCCGCGCGGCGATGGCGGCGGACTCGACCCCCGGCAGCGCCTGCGCCCTGCGCAGGAGCTCGGCCTGGAAGCCGTTGATCTCCTTCAGGCTCGGCCAGCGGGGGTAGTCCATCGGATAGCGGGTCGGGGGGAGCTGGTACTCCGCCTTCAGCACCCTGGAGGTGCGGAAGCCGGGATCGACCTCGGCGAGCGCCCAGAAGCTGCGCAGCAACACTCCCGCACCGATCACCAGCATCACCGCCAGCGCCACCTCGGCCACCACCAGCCCGCTGCGGAACCGGCGCCCCTCGCGCCCGGCCGTGCCCCCCTGCCCGCTGCGCGCCTTGAGCACGCTCTGTGGGCTGAGGCGGCGGGCCTGCGCGAGCGGAGCGAGCCCGAAGGCGACCGCCACCGCCGCGGCCACCGCCGCCGTGAGCATGAGCACGCGACCGTCGATGGCGGCCGAGCCTAGTCGCGGGATGTCGGCGGGAGCGAGCGCCACCAGCAGGCGCAGCCCGCCCTGCGCGAGCGCCACGCCGGCCACGGCACCGAGGAGGGTGAGCAGGCCGCTCTCGACGAGGAACTGCCGAACCAGCCGGCCCATCGAGGCTCCCACGGCGCGCCGCACGGCGAGCTCTCGAGCGCGCACGGTGGCCCGCATCAGCAGCAGGTTGGCGACGTTGACGCAGGCCACCAGCAGGACCAGGGCGACGGCGCCCAGCAGCACCAGCAGCGCCGGACGCACCGGCCCGTAGATGACCGTCTCGTAGCGCTCCAGGTTGACGCCGCGCGCCGCGTTCTCGGGGTAGTGGCGCTCGAGATCGGCCATGATCGCGGCGAGCTCGCCCTGGGCGGCGCCGATCGAGGCTCCGGGCGCCAGCCTGCCCAGCGTCAGGTAGGGGTGGGTCTGGCGCGGGGACGTCTGCGGGCTCGGCTGGGTTGCCAGCCAGACCTCCACCTCCCGGCCCGCCAGCGGCGCCGAGTAGTCCGCCTTGGCGTGGAGCTGCGGCATCCCGAGGTCGGCTCCCGCCGGCAGCACCCCGACCACCGTCGTCGGCTGGTCGTCGAGGATCAGCGTCGAGCCGAGCACCGCGGGATCGCCGGCGAAGCGCCGCCGCCAGTAGCGCTCGCCGAGCAAGGCCAGTTGCGGCCCTCCTGCCTTGCCCTCGGCCGGCGCGAAGCCGCGCCCGAGTAGGGGGCGGATGCCGAGCAAGGCCGGCAGGTTGGGCGTGACGCCGAGGGTCGACACCCGTTCCGGCTCACCGGTTCCGGTCAGCGTCGCCGAGATGGCGGTCAGCGAGCCGATGTCTGCCAGCGTGCGGCTGCGCTCGCGCAGGTCGAGCACGTCCGGCCAGGAGGCCGGCTCGTGGCGGGTGTGACTGGCACGGTCGGTCTCCCAGACCGTCACCAGCCGCTCGGGATTTGAGAACGGGGAGGCCCGCATCAGCACCGCGTCGACGACGCTGAAGATCGCGGCGTTGGCGCCGATGCCGAGCGCCAGGGTGAGCACCACCGCGACGGCGAATCGCGGGGACCTGCGCAGGAGGCGTAGCGACAGCAGGAGGTCTCGAGCGAGTCCGGGCATGACGTTCTCCTCGCATCGACGGTTCGGGGATCAAGGCAGGTACCGGCCCTGCCGCGAAGGGGTTACAGGTCACGGCCAGCCGATCGCGCCGGGAGACGCCGAAACCCGGCGGGTGCGACACAATGGTGCCAGGCCCACAGCTTCATGGATGCCGCCGAGCGCCCCTCCGCGCCTCCGGTGACCGAGTCGACCGGCATTCCCGCGGCCGGCGACGCGCCGGCCCCGGCTGCGCCCGCGCCGCCCGCCTCGGAACCGCCGCCGAGCCGGCCGGCCGGGGATCTCCCCACCGAGTCGGTGGGGTTGCGGCCGCCGCCGGCAGCGCCATCGCAGCAGGGGCCGTCGACCGAGCCGGCGGGGGTGCCGCCCGCCGACGTCCCCTCGTTCCTGCGCGGCTGGCGCCGCTACCTCGTGGTCTCCCGGCTCGGTGCGGGCGGCATGGGCGAGGTCTACCGCGCCTGGGACCCGCAGCTGCGGCGCTGGGTGGCGCTCAAGTTCCTGCACGGCAGCGATCCGCTGCGCCTGGCGCGCTTCCAGCGCGAGGCGCAGGCGCAGGCGCGCGTCGACCACCCCGGCGTCTGCCGCGTCTACGAGGTTGGCGAGGTGGAGGGGCGCCCCTACATCGCCATGCAGGAGATCGTCGGCGACACCCTCAACCGGACGGCTCGCGAGCTGCCGCTCGAGGAGCGGGTGCGCCTGGTGGCGCAGGTGGCCGACGCGGTCCACGCCGCGCACCGCATCGGCCTCATCCACCGCGACCTCAAGCCCGGCAACATCCTGGTTGCCTGGGGCGAGGACGGCCTGCACCCGTACGTCGTCGACTTCGGCCTGGCGCGCGACCAGCACATCTCCGGTCTCACCGTGAGCGGCTCGCTCTCGGGGACGCCGGGTTACATGGCGCCCGAGCAGGCGAGCGGCCACGAGACCGCCCTCGATCGCCGCGCCGACATCTACAGCCTCGGCGCGGTGCTCTACGAGCTGATCGCCGGCCGGCTGCCGCTGCCGGCAGGCAACCTCGCCGAGGCCATCGTCCGGCTGCTGCAAGAGGAACCGGAGCCGCTGCGACGGCTCGTCCCCGCACTCCCCGTCGACCTCGAGACGGTGGTGATGAAGTGTCTCGAGAAGGACCCGGCCCGGCGCTACGAGTCGTCGCGCGCCTTCGCCGCCGACCTGCGGCGCTGGCTCGACGGCGAGCCGGTGGAGGCGCGGCCAGCGGGGGCGGTCTATCGCCTGCGCAAGAGGCTGCAGCGTCACCCGCGGGTGGTGGTGGCGAGTGCCGCCGCCCTGGCGATCATCGTCGCCCTCGGCGCCTTCGCCTTGCGCACACACTGGGAGGCCGCCGCGCGCGCCGAGGCCGCCCGCCGCTTTGGCGCCGCCGCCAAGGAGATGGAGTCGCTGATCCGCGTCGGGGCGCTATCGCCCGCCCACGACACCCGCGGTGAGCGGGGCGCGGTGCGGATGGCGATGGCGCACGTGGAGACGGAGATGGCCGGCCTCGGCGAGGAGGCGCGCGGCGCCGGGCTCTACGCCCTCGGGCGCGGCGCGCTCGCCCTCGGACGCAGCGGCGAGGCGCTGGCGCGGCTCGACGCCGCATGGGAGGCCGGCGAACGCGGACCGGAGGTGAGCTACGCCCTGGGCCAGGCCCTCGCGCTCGGCTACTTCGAGGGGCTCGAGCAGCTCACACCCGGCCAGCTCGCAGAGGCCGACGCGCCGCTGCAGCGCGAGCTCGAGCGTCGCTTCCGCGACCCGGCGCGGCGTCACTTGCGGCGGGCGGCGGCGGCCCGCAGCTCGCTCGACGCACCGGAGCTCGTCGAGGCTTGGCTGGCGCTCGACGAGGGGCGGTACGCGGCGGCGCGCGAGGCGGCCGAGCGCGCCCTGCGCGGGCGTCCGTGGCTCTACGAGGCGCGGCAGGTGCAGGGACGGGCATGGCGTCGCGAGGGAACGGCCGCCGACGACCGCGGCGCGCTCGATGACGCGCTTGCCCTCTACGCGCGCGCGCGCACCGCCAACGAGGCGGCGATGGCCATCGCCCGCAGCAGCGCCGCGGCGCATGGCGAGCAGTGTGCGCTCGGGCAGGCGGTGCTGCGGGTGGTGCGGCAGCGACGGCCGCTGATGGCGGCGGAGGTTGCCGGCGCCGTGGCCGAGTGCGACCGGGCGGTGGCGCTCGATCCCGACCTCGCCTGGGCGCACGGCGAGCGCGGGCGGCTGCTCACCGTCGCCGCCGAGGACGGTCTGCGCGGCGGCGTCGATCCCGGACCGCTGGTGCGGCAGGCCATCGCCGCCCTCGCGCGCCAGGTGTCTCTCGACCCCAGTGCCGACGACGGCTGGGTCAACGCGGGCACCGCGCACCTGGTGCTGGCGCGCTGGCAGCTGCTGCATGGCGATCCGCGACCGGAGCTCGAGCGCTCGATCGCCGCCTTCCGCAGGGCGGTGCGGCTCGACCCGCGCCGCGCGACGACCTACAACGGGCTCGGCAACGCCCTGCTGACGCTCGCCCGCTTCCTCGACACGCGCGGCCTGCCCTCCGAGCAGCCGCGCCGGCAGGCGATCGTCGCCTACGAGCGCGCCCTCGCGCTGTGGGGTGGCTTCGCCACCGCCTACGGCAACATGGGGCAGGCCTGGGTCGACGTCGCCAACCGCGAGCTGGGCATGGGTCGCGACCCCCGCCCGTCGCTGCGGCGGGGCATCGACGCCTTCGCGCGCGGCCTTGCCCACAACAGCTCCAACCCCGCCTACTTCAACAACAACGGCAACGCGCACACGGCGCTCGGCGAGTACCTGATGTCGCGTGGCGAGGAGCCGCACGACGTGTTCGCGGCGGCGACCCAATACTTCCACCGTGCCCTCGAGCTGCGCCCGGAGTACGCGATCCCGCAATGGAACCTCGCCTACGTGGCGCGCCTCGAGGCGCTGTGGCAGCTGCGACACGGCGAGGATCCCGGCGACTCGCTGGCGGCCGCCCACGCCGCGCTGGCCGAGGCGCGGCGACTCGACCCCGCCGACGCCGACAATGCCCTCGAGGGGGCGCGACAGCAGCTGCTCTCCGCGCGCTGGGCTGCCGGCCAGGGCCGCTCGCCGCTGCCGGCCCTCGAGCGGGCCGGCAGCGAGGTGGCGGCGGGGCTGGCGCTCAACGCCGAGAGCGCCGACCTCCACCTGGCGGCGGCGGAGCGCTGGCGTTGGACGGCGCAGTGGCAGCGCGCTCACCGCGCCGATGCGGCGGCGGCGATCGCCCGCGGCCTGGGAGAAGCCAAGCGCGCCCTCGTGCTGCACCCGGACCTGGCGGAAGCCCTGGCGCAGCGGGCGGCGCTGCTGCGGCTCGCCGGCGACGAGGAGGGAGCGGCGGCGGCGCTGTCGGCAGCGCGGAAGGCGAACCCCCTGGTCGCCGTCGAGGAACGCTGAGGAGCGAGTCGCGGGCCTGGCGACGGTCCGATCCCGAGAGATGTCGGCCCCTGCCGATGCCCGGTGCATGGCGTGGGTGGGGCCGGTCTCCACCGGATCTCCACACCGCTCTCCTATCGTCGCTCCATCCCACACCTGGAGGACCGATGCGACACCCACGCCCGCTTGCCCTCGCCGCAGTCCTGTTCTGTTCGCTGGCCGCTGCGCTCCCGCCATCGCTGCTGCCCGCCGCCGAGACGGCCGCCGTTGCGCCCGAGCTGCGCCAGGCGATCGACGCCCTGGTCGCGGCGCTTGCCACCGGCGATGCCGACGCCTACGAGCGCCTGGCGCGGGAGCGCTTCGCGCCGCCGATGCTCGCCCGCCGCACCGCCGCGGACCGCCGCCAGTTCCTCTCCCGCTTCTACGGCGACTTCGGTGCCTGCCGGGTGGCCGCCGTGCATCCAGTCGAGGCGTGGGCCGCCGACGTCGAGCTGCGCCCGGCCGCCGGCACGCTGCACGGCACCCTGCATGTCGAGCTCGAGCCGGCGCCGCCGCACCGCATCCGCGAGCTCGGCGTCCGCGTCGAGGCCGGCGAGGACCCTCACGAGTCGACGCTGCCGCCGTTGCCCGCCCTCTCCGGCGTCGACGCGCCGTCGCGGCTCGCCGCCCTCCTCGACCCCTACCTCGAGCGCCTGCTCGCCGACGACCAGCTGTCGGGTGTGGTGCTCGTCGCCAAGGAGGGGAACGCGCTCTACCAGCGCGCCTTCGGCCTCGCCGATCGCGAGCGCCACCTCCCCAACACTCTGGCCACCCGCTTCAACCTCGCCTCGATCGGCAAGCAGCTCACCCACGTCGCCGTCGCCCAGCTCCTCGCTGCCGGCAAGTTGCGGCTCGACGGCACCCTCGGCACCTACCTGCCGGACTATCCCAACGCCGCCGCCGCCAGCAAGATCACCATCGAGCAGCTGCTCGACTTCAAGGCGGGAGTCCCCGACATCTTCGACGTCGTCAAGCCCGAGGATCCCGCCCCGCGCAACAACCACGAGTGGTTCGCTCGCGTGGCGCCCCAGCCTCTCCTCTTCGAGCCCGGCACCGAGACGCGCTACTGCAACGGCTGCTACGTGGTGCTCGGCGAGGTGGTGGCCCGCCTCGCCGGCACCACCTACGAGGACTACCTGGCCCTCCGCGTCTTCGCGCCGGCGGCGATGACCGGCGCCGCCTTCCTCGCCGGCGGCGACCCCGGTCCGGACCAGGCGGTGGGCTACACGCGCACGCCTGCCGGGCTGCGCCCCGCCTCGCTCGGGCCGGGTGGCCGCGGCAGCGGCGCCGGGGGCGTGTTCGCCACCGCCGGCGATCTGCTCGCCTTCGACAACGCGCTGCGCGAAGGGCGGCTGCTCGATGCCGAGCGCACCGCCTGGTCGCTCGGTGGCGGCGGTGCCGTGGCGGCCGGCGGTCGCGCCGGTGGGGCGCTGGCGGTGGCCGGCGGCACCCCGGGCGCCAACACCGGGCTGGTGAGCGACGGCACCTGGACGGTGATCGTGCTCTCCAACCGCGACCCGCGCCTGGCCGAGGACCTGGCCATGGCACTGTCGCGGGCGCTGCGGGGCTAACCTCTCCATCGATGCAGTCGGTCGAGGGGCCGCCGGACGCGGTGTTGGTGGTGGAGGACGACCGGGTGGTCGCCGACACGCTGCGCCTCTACTTCGAGCACGCCGGCTTCCGCGTGCTCGTCGCCGGCGACGGCCGCCGCGGCCTCGAGCTAGCGCAGCGTGGGCGGCGAGCGTCAGCTGCGCTCGACGCGGACCGAGTCCGTCGCCGTGTGGAGGCCCTCGGCGACGACGGCGAGCGATGCCGCGGCGGCCAGCTGCGATGACGCGTGCCGGCGGGTCTCGGTGTAGAGCGTCGCCAGCCGCGCGGCGCATGCCGGAGCGCTCCCGGCGGCGGCGGCGTGGGCGCTGCCGGCGGCCCCGAGCCTGGCACGCAGGTCGGGATCGCGCAGCAGGCGCAGCACCGCGGTGGCGAAGGTATCGACGTCCTCGGCGGCGATCAGCGCTCCCTCGCCGGCAGCGAGCACGTCGCGGGTGCCGAGCACCGCCGTCGACACCACCGCCGTGCCCTGCGCCATCGCCTCGAGGAGCACCAGACCCTGCGTCTCGGTGCGCGAGGCGAAGACGAAGACATCGGCGGCGCGGTAGCAGTCGAGCAGCTCGCTCTCGCGTGGCAGGTAGCCCACCCAGCGCACGGCGTCGGCGATGCCGAGCTCGGCGGCGCGGCGAGCAAGGGCTGGACGCGCCGGCCCTTCCCCGGCCATGACCAGCAGCAGGTCGGGTTGCTGGCGCCGCAGCGCCGCCATCACCGCGAGCAGGAAGGGGAGGTTCTTCTCGTGCGCCATGCGCCCGACGTGGAGGATCACCGGCCGCTCCGGGGCGATGCCGTGCGCGCGGCGGAAGGCGTCGCCGTCGCCGCGGCGGAAGGCGCTCGCCGGCAGCCCGGTGGGGATCACCGTCAACGGGGTGCGCACGCCGTAGCCGCGCAGGACCTCGAGAAAGGCGCTCGAGGGCACCACCACTGCCGCCGCCTGGTGACACTGGCGGCGCGAGCCGGCCCGCGCCACCGCACGCAGCAGGGGCCGGGGCAGGAAGGGGACGTAGTGGTGCAGGTACTCCTCGAAGTGGGTGTGGTAGGTGAGCAGCAGCGGCACCCGCAGCCTGCGGGCGAGACGCACTCCCGCCCAGTGCGCCACGAAGGGGGTCTGTACGTGCACGAGGTCGAAGCGGCCGGCGAGCTGCGGCAGCAGGCGCAGGACCGCGCGGGCGTGGAGCATGCGGTCCTCGGGGTCGAGCGGTATCCGCCGCGACGGTAGGCGGAGCAGGCCGGGGGCGTCGGGCTCGTCGCCATAGCGTGGCGCCACCACCACCACCTCGTGGCCGGCACCGAGGAGCTCCTGCCGGAAGCTGTCGATCGAGGTCGAGACGCCGTTGACGCGCGGGAAGTAGACGTCCGAGACGTAGAGGACGCGCCACGGGGGGCCACCGGCGAGGACCCGCGGCGCCGGGTCGTCGGCCGCCATGACGGCGGCGGTCGGAATCACCCCAGCACCGTTTCCAGCAGCCGCGGCAGCAGCCCGAGCAGGCTGCCGAGCGTGGCGCCGGCGAGCACGTCGCTCGGGTAGTGCAGCCCGAGCACCACCCGCGACAGCGCCACCAGCGCGGTGAACGGCACCAGCAGCCAGGCGAGCACCGGGAAGTGCGCGAGCACGACGGTGGTGAAGGCCACGGCGTGCAGCGTGTGGCCGGAGGGGAAGCTGTAGAGGTCGAGCGCGGGCACCAGCGCCTCGAGCCCGCTGCCGGCGGTGGCGCACGGCCGCGGTCGTGCCATCCGCCGCTTGAGCCCTGCGTAGAGGGGCAGCCCGACGGCGGCGGCGAGTGCCATCTCGAGCAGCGTGGGCAGAGCCGCGCTGCGCTCGGCGAGCAGCAGCGCTGCCGCCAGCGCCAGCCAGAGCCAGCCGTCTCCCAGCCGGCTCACCAGCGCCAGCGCGGCGTGGACCCATTCGCTGGTCCGCCGCTGGAGGGCGCGGCAGGCCGCCAGGTCGAGGGCGACCAGGCGATCGAGGGCGAGCTGCGCGCGCACGGTGTGCATGAGGTTCCCCCTTTTTCGCTCGCTTGCAGGGTAAACGGGCGGGGTGAAGGGGAGGTGGCGGCGAGGTGACGCCGCTTTGCGCCGCGGTTACGCTGGTGTGGCGGTGGCCACCGCGGCGGCCGGCTCGGCCGGCATCCCCGCTCCCTGCGTCGTCGTGGAGCCGAGGGTGGTGAAGGCCTCCTCCCAGCTCGCCAGACCACTGGCAGCGGCGCTGGCGCCACGGGCGGCGGCGGCGCGCCGCGGCGCGTCCAGCACCATCGCGCGCAGGCCGTCGCGCCAGGCGCTGGCGTCGCCGCAGACGACCAGGCCGGCGTCGTGGGCACGCACGAGCTGGGCGCCGGGACCGGCGGCGACCACTGCGGGGAGCCCGCTCGCCAGCGCCTCGCAGAGCCGGTGCGCGCGCAGGTCGGCGGTGTCGGCCTCGACGAAGAGGTCGGCGGAGGCGTAAGCGACGGCGAGCTCGTCCTCGTCGACGGCACCGAGGAAGAGGACGCCGGCGTCGTGGTAGCGGCGCGACAGCTCGCCGAGCGCGGGCCCCTCGCCGGCGATGACCAGCTGGGCCGGCACCCCTTCCGCGCGCAGGGCGGTGACGGCGGCGAGCAGGCGTTCGGTGGGCTCGTCGGCGAGCAGCGGCCCGACGCGGAGCAGCTTGCAGCCGGAGCCGAGCCCGCGCCGACGCCAGAAGTCGGGCTCGCGGCGCGCCGGCGCGAAGCGCCGGTCGACGGCACGGGGGAGCAGGCGCAGCTTGCGCGGAGCCACGCCACGCGCGGCGAGGGCCCGGCCCTCCGCCGCGTCGGCGACCAGCACCAGGTCGGCGTCGCGCCAGAGCAGACCCAGCCACGCCCAGGCGAGCCCCTCGAGCGTGCTGCTGCCGGTGCGCTGGCGCACCAGGCCCGGGAGGTCGAGCTGGTGCAGCACCAGCAGCCGCAGTCGTAGCAGCCGTGCCACCAGCCAGCCGGCGAGCCCCATCGGTCCGGGGGTCGCCACCACCACCTCCTCCACCCGTTCGCGCTCGCAGTGCTCGACCACCTCGAGCAGCGGCGGCACCTGCATGGCGATGCCCGCCGCCTCGGCAGGGGCGAGCGTGCCGACGGCGTCGAAGGTGCGGCCGGGAAGGTGGAAGGGCAGGCCGCTCCCACAGGTGAGCACGGTCGCCGACTCGCGCCGGCGGCCGGCGAGCCCGGCGAGGCCGAGCAGCGGGCGCAGGGCGCCGTCGCCGGGTACCAGGGTGTCGGTGACCCAGGCCCAGCGCTCGCCACGCCGGCGTAGCAGTTGCGCCGCCGGGAAGCGCGTGGCGACGGCGCGCACCAGGGGCTCGGACCGGTGCTGGGTCTCGAAGGCGCAGAGGTAGGGGGCGAGCGCCGCCGCCGCTGCCGGCAACACGCCGAGCGACTCCAGGGCGTCGCCGAGGCGCCCTGCCTGGAGCGCGGTGCGGGCGGCGTCGAGGCCCTCCCAGGCCAGCCGCTGGCCGAGGCGGCTGGCGAGCTCGAAGCTGCGCCGCTCGCTGCTGCGACCCTGGCCGAGGTCGCTGGGGAGGCTGCCGAGCACCTTGGCCATGGTCTCCAGCCCGCGGCCGCCGGGGAGCGGTCGCGGCAGCGCGGCGGTGACCAGGCGCAGGCGCTCGCGGGCACCCGGAGCCTGTCCGGCGACGAGGCGGCCGAGCACCTCCTCGAGCAGCTGGCCGCCGTCGCCGCGGTCGAGGCGCTCGGCGAGAAAGCACTGCGCGATGCGCTGCAGGCTGCGCCCGAGCCGCAGGCTCGAGCCGGGCTCGCCGGCGATCGCCATCCGGCCGGCGCGTAGGTGGGCGAGGAGCTCGTCGACGATAGGCGCCGGCGACGTCTCGGTCCAGGCGCTGGCGGCGTAGAGGCCGCCGTGGTCGTCGCTGCCGCCGACGAGGTGCTTGCGCCAGGGCTGGGGATCGCGCGGCTCGAGGCGGTGGCGGTCGGCGAGGTCGGCGAGCAGCTGCGGCGTGAGGTTGGCGAGCACCGCTCGCAGCACGATTCCCTCGCGCGGCTCGCGGGCGCCGTTGAGCCCCTCGAAGGTCTTGAACATCACCAGCAGCCGCTCGAGGTGGCCGATGCCGAAGCGGTCGTCGACCGGACAGAGCGGGTGTGCCACCGCATGGGCAAGGTCCTGCTCGCAGAGATAGTCGCGCACCGCGTGAAGGTCGGCGCGACGTCGCTGCAGCTCGCGGTGCTGGGCCTCGTCGAGACCCCACACCAGCAGGTGCACCTCGCAGCCGTCGGCAGGGAAGGCGGCGGTGAGCTCGCAGGAGAGGAAGGTATCGGGCAGCTCGGCGATCTCGAGGGCACCGTCGATGGTGTCGTGGTCGGTGAGGGTGACGAAATCCATGCCGCGCGCCCGACAGGCATCGTGGACCTCGCGCGGCGAGGCGTAGGACTCGGCACTGCCGAGGCGCCGCAGCAGCCATTCCCGGGGGCGGTCCGAGCGACGGCTGTGGACGTGGAGGTCGACGCGGGCGTCCATCGCTTCCTCCCGGGTGGGGATCGGCGGTCGGTGGTGACCGGGGCACTCTACGGGAGGCCGGTGACGCCGAGGTGACGGCGGCCGGGCAGTCGCGCAACCGGCGCGAATGACCCCAAGAGACTGCATCCCGCGGCGCCGACCTCGGCTACAATTGGCAGCAACATGCTGCAGGGGCACCTCCGGAAGCGACGCTTTCCGCGGCTGCGCGTCGAGCAGCCCCTCTTCGTCGAGGTCCTCGATGAGCAGGGTCCTCAGGGGTTCTCGCGCACGCGCACCATCGGCGAAGGTGGTTGCAGCTTCAAGAGCGACTACGGCATCGGCTACCTGTCGCTGGTCAAGCTGTCGATCTCGCTCTCGGGGCGGGTGGTCACCGCCGACGGCCGCGCCGTCTACCAGCTGCAGCAGCGCGACGGCGGCTACGAGGTGGGGGTGGAGTTCCTGCGCGTCTCGGGCGAGGACCGCCTCCACATCCGGCAGCTGGTCTCCACGTCCGGGCGATAGGCCCGCGCCGCGTCGGCGACCGGCGGCTCGAGCGCCCCGTAGCGACGAGGCCGCCGCCGTCAGCCCTCCGCGTACGCCTCCACCGCCTCGCAGGTGCAGGCGAGGTTGCGGTCGCCCCACACGTTGTCGATGCGGCCCACCGCCGGCCAGAACTTGTGCTGCCGCAGCCAGGCGGCGGGGAAGGCGGCGCGCTGGCGCGAGTAGGGGTGGCGCCATTCGTCGGCGACCACCGCCTCGGCGGTGTGCGGGGCGTGGCGGAGCACGCTGTCGTCGGCGCTCGTCCGCCCCTGCTCGACCTCGCGCACCTCCTCGCGGATGGCGATGAGCGCCTCGCAGAAGCGGTCGAGCTCGGCCCGCGGCTCGCTCTCGGTGGGCTCGACCATCATCGTGCCGGCCACCGGGAAGGACATGGTGGGAGCGTGGAAGCCCCAGTCCATGAGCCGCTTGGCGACGTCGTCGACGGTGATGCCGGCGGCGCGGAAGCCGCGCATGTCGACGATGAACTCGTGCGCCACCAGGCCGTTGCGGCCGGTGTAGAGGATCGCGTAGTGGTTGCCCAGACGCTTGGCCATGTAGTTGGCGTTGAGGATGGCGATGCGGGTGGCGTCGGTGAGCCCGCTGCCCCCCATCATGCGGATGTACATCCAGGAGATCGGCAGGATGAGCGGGCTGCCGAACGGGGCGGCGGCGACGGCGCCGATGGCGTGCTCGCCGCCGGTGGCGACCACCGGGTGGCCGGGGAGGTAGGACACCAGGTGCGGGGCGACGCCGATCGGCCCCATCCCCGGGCCGCCACCGCCGTGCGGGACGCAGAAGGTCTTGTGCAGATTCAGGTGGCAGACGTCGGCGCCCAGCTCCGCCGGTCGCGCCAAGCCGACCAGGGCGTTCATGTTGGCGCCGTCGAGGTAGACCTGGCCGCCGTGGCGGTGCACCACCGCGCACACCTCGCGGATGGTTTCCTCGTAGACGCCGTGCGTCGACGGATAGGTGATCATCAACGCCGCCAGCTGGCCGGCGTGCTGGGCCGCCTTGGCGGCGAGGTCGGCGACGTCGACGTCGCCGCCCTCGCTGGTGCGCACCGCCACCACCCGCATCCCCGCCATCACCGCCGAGGCGGGGTTGGTGCCGTGGGCGGAGGTGGGGATGAGGCACATGTCGCGGTGCCCCTCACCGCGGCCGCGGTGGTAGGCGCGGATGGTCAGCAGGCCGGTGTACTCGCCCTGGCTGCCGGCGTTGGGCTGCAGCGACACCGCCGCGAAACCGGTGATCTCGGCGAGCCAGGACGCCAGCTGGTCGATCAGCTCGCGGTAGCCGCGCCACTGCTCCGCGGGGGCGAAGGGGTGTAGCCGCGCCAGCTCGGGCCAGGAGAGCGGGATCATCTCCGCCGTGGCGTTGAGCTTCATGGTGCACGAGCCGAGCGGGATCATCGACTGGGTGAGCGAAAGGTCGCGCGCCTCGAGGCGGTGCAGGTAGCGCAGCATCTCGTGCTCGGAGCGATGGCTGTTGAAGACCTCGTGGGTGAGAAAGTCGCTGGCGCGAGCGAAGGGGGCGGGGATCTCTGCCGCCACCGCCGCCTCGAGCTCGTCGACCGCCGGCGCGACGCCGCCGGGCACCGCGGCGGCGAACGCGGCGAGGACCGCCGCCAGCTCGCCGCGCTCCACTGCCTCGTCGAGCGCCACGCCGACCCTGCCGTCCTCGTGGGCACGCAGGTTGAGGCGGCGCTCGCGGGCGGCGGCGAGCACCGCCGCCTGCTGCGCGGCCGTGGTGGCCACGGTAACGGTGTCGAAGAATGGCGCCTCGCCGCAGTCGAGGCCGAGGCGACGCAGGCCGTCGGCGAGCACGGTCGCGGCGGCGTGCACCCGGCGCGCGATGCGACGCAGACCCCTGGGCCCGTGGTAGACGGCGTACATCGCCGCCATCACCGCCAGCAGCACCTGCGCGGTGCAGATGTTCGAGGTCGCCTTCTCGCGGCGGATGTGCTGCTCGCGTGTTTGCAGCGCCAGCCGGAAGGCGGGGCGCCCGTGGGCGTCCTTGGAGACGCCCACCAGGCGTCCCGGCATCTGCCGCGCGTGCGCCTCGTCGGTGGCGAGGAAGGCGGCGTGCGGGCCGCCGAGCCCCATCGGGACGCCGAAGCGCTGCGCCGAGCCCACCGCGACGTGAGCCCCGAGCTCGCCGGGAGGCACCAGCAGCGCCAGTGCGAGCAGGTCGGTCGCCATCACCACCATGACGTTGGCGGCGCGGGCGCGAGCGATGAGCTGGCGGTGGTCGACCAGGCTGCCGTCGGTCGCCGGGTACTGCAGCAGGATGCCGAACAGCGCCGGATCCGCCGGGTCGAGCGCTGCGGCGTCGCCGACCCGCAGCTCGAGGCCCAGCGGCTCGGCGCGGGTGGCGAGCACGGCCAGCGTCTGCGGGTGGCAGTCGGCGGCGGCGAAGAACGCCTTCCTGACCCCCTTGTCGGCGGCGTGGCACATTGCCATCGCCTCGGCGGCGGCGGTGGCCTCGTCGAGCAGCGAGGCGTTGGCGAGCGGCAGCCCGGTGAGGTCGGCGACCATGGTCTGGAAGGCGAGCAACGCCTCCAGCCGCCCCTGGGCGATCTCCGCCTGGTAGGGCGTGTACTGCGTGTACCAGCCCGGGTTCTCGAAGACGTTGCGCAGGATCACCGGCGGGGTGATGGTGTCGTGGTAGCCCATGCCGATGAAGGAGCGGAAGACCTCGTTCCTGCCGGCGATGCGGCGCAGCTCGGCGAGCGTCTCGTGCTCGCCGCGGGGCGGGTCGAGGGCGAGCGGCCGCGCGGCGCGGATGCTCGCCGGCACGCAGGCGTCGATGAGCGCGTCGAGCGAGTCGAAGCCGAGGTAGGCGAGCATCTCGTGCACGTCAGCCTGGTGGGGGCCCAGGTGCCGGGGCACGAAGGGGTCGCTAGGGTCGAGCGGGCGGTCGCTGCCGTCGAGGAGGGCATCGCTGGGAGCGAGCGGCTTCGGCTCGGTCATGGGTGGCTCCGGGAGACGATGGCGAGGGTGGGATCGTGGCGCCGGCGGGCGCCGGCCGCGGGAGAGAATATACCTCGCCATGGCCACCTACCGCCTCACCCTGGAGTACGACGGCACCCGCTACCACGGGTGGCAGGTGCAGCAGAACGCGAAGAGCGTCGCCGGCGAGCTGCAGCGGGCCCTCGCCGCCGCCGGCGTCGACGTCGTCGAGCTCGGCGGCTCGGGGCGCACCGACTCCGGCGTGCACGCGCTGGCGCAGGTGGCGCACCTGCGGCTGCGGCGGCGCACCGACGCCGAGGCCCTCCGCCTGGCGCTCAACGAGCGCCTGCCCGCCGACATCCACGTGCTGGCCCTGGCGCCGGCCGCCGAGCGCTTCCACGCCCGCCACGACGCGGTGGCACGCAGCTACCTCTACCAGCTGTCGACGCGCCGCACCGCCTTCCACAAGCGTTACGTGTGGTGGGTGCGGCGCCGGCTCGACCTCGGCGCCATCGAGGCGGCGGCCGCGGCCCTGGTCGGCCGCCACGACTTCCACGCCTTTTGCGAGCGCCCCCAGGAGCAGTCGAGCACGCTGGTGGAGGTCGAGACCGTCGAGGTGGTGGGCGCCGAGTCGCTGGTGCTGGTGCGCCTCGTCGCCTCCCACTTCCTGTGGAAGATGGTGCGGCGCCTGGTGGGCGCGCTGGTGCGGGTGGGCTGGGGCGAGCTGCCGGTGGAGACGCTGCAGGCGCTCCTTGCCGGCGAGGCGGATGCCGCGCTCGCCCCGGCCGAGTGGACGGCACCCCCCGCGGGGCTATTTCTCGAGCGGGTGCTCTACGCCGGCGACGCGCCCCTGCCGCCGCCGATCCCGGTGACCCCGGTCACACGACCGCCGCGTTGAACCCCCAGGCGTCCGGGCCGCACGCACCGGGTGCGCGGAACCCATGATGGAGTATGCTCGGCCTGCGGCGATCTGCCGCCCGGGTTCCCGAGCACCGGCCCGATCGCGCACCTCCGATCACCGGCCCCTGACCCCGACCCCCCGCGAGCCATGGAGTCCCACATGTCCGACGCCACCAAAGTCCTTGTGCCCCCGCAACAGGAGGCGGCCGAGCCGCCCACTGCAACTGTCGAGGGCACGGGGGCCGACGTGGAGGCCGCCCTGCCGAGTGCCGGCGCAGACGGCGCCGGGGCGCGGGAAGGTGCCGGCGCGGGGAACGCGACAGGGGACGCCGAGCCCGAGGCCGCATCGGCGTCGCCGACGCCAGCCCCTGCTGCCGACGCTCGCCCGCATGCGACGGCGGCGGTGCCGCCGCAGGTCGATGCGGCCGCGCGCGAGCCGGAGGCCGGCGCGGAGGGCGCGAGCCCCGCGACCGCCACCATCGACGCGCTGCGCCGGGCCCGCGACACCGAGGGCACCGTCGAGGGGCGGGTCTTCGGCTGGAACCCCGGCGGCTTCCACGTCGTCATCGACGGGATGGCCGCCTTCGTGCCGCGCTCCGAGATGGAGCTCGAGCCGATTGCCGACCCCGAGGCCTATCTCGACAAGACGTTCCCCTTCCGTGTGCTCAAGATCCAGGGCAAGGGCCGGCGCATCGTCCTCTCACGCACCGCGCTGTTGCGTGAGGAGCAGGAGAAGCAGGCGAGCGAAACGGTCGCCAAGCTGCGGGCCGGCGACGTCGTCCGCGGTCGCGTCGCCTCGCTCACCGACTTCGGTGCCTTCGTCGACATCGGAAGTGGGGTCGAGGGGCTGGTGCACGTCTCCGAGATCAGCCGCCAGCGGGTGGCCAAGCCTGCCGATGCCCTGCAGGTGGGGCAGGACGTCGAGGTGAAGGTGCTCAAGGTCGAGAAGGGGGGCAAGCGCGTCTCCCTCTCGATCAAGGCGCTCGAGCCCGATCCCTGGCGCGAGATCAAGGACAAGTACCCCGAGGGTGCGGTGGTGGAGGGCAAGGTGGAGCGCACCGAGAAGCCCGGCGCCTTCATCCAGCTCGAGCCGGGGCTGGTCGGCCTGCTGCCCACCTCCGAGATGGGGCTGCCGCGCGAGGCGATCCCGGCCCGCGCCTACCCGGCGGGCAAGGTGGTGCGGGTGCAGGTGATGGGCGTCGATCCCAAGCGGCGGCGCATCAGCCTCGCCCCCGAAGGGTCGCGGGTCGAGGGCACCCGCGGCGACTACCAGACCTACCTCAAGCAGCAGCGGCGCGACTCCGAGGCCACCGGCTTCAATGCCCTCGCCTCGGCGCTCTCGAAGCTGCGGCGCGACCAGTAGGCCGGCGGCCGACGCGGCCCGGCCGGTGCCACCCCGCCGGGGAGGCGTCAGCGGCGCTCGGCGAGCATGGCGTCGCCGTAGGAGTAGAAGCGATAGCCGCTCGCCAGCGCCTCGCGATAGGCGGCGAGCACCCGCTCGGTGCCAGCGAAGGCGCACACCAGCATCAGCAGCGTCGAGCGTGGCAGGTGGAAGTTGGTGAGCAACACGTCGACCACCTGGAAGCGGAAGCCGGGGGTGGATGAAGAGGGCGGTGCTGCCGGGGCCCGCCGGCAGCTCCCCCGCTGGCGAGCCCGCAGGCGCGGCTGCGGCCGCTCCCTCGAGGGCACGTACCACCGTGGTGCCGACCGCCACCACCCGCCGGCCGTCCTCACGGGCGCGGCGCAGGGCCGTCGCCGTCGCCGCCGGGATGACGTAGCGCTCGGCGTCCATGCGGTGCTCGTGCACGAGGTCGGCGACCACCGGCTTGAAGGTGCCGAGCCCGACGTGGAGGGTCACCGCCACGCGCTCGACGCCCCGTGCCGCCAGGGCCGCCAGCAGCGCCGCGTCGAAGTGGAGGCCGGCGGTGGGGGCGGCGATCGCGCCTGGCTCGCGCGCGTAGACGGTCTGGTAGCGCTCGCGGTCCTCCGGCTCGTCGGGGCGATGGATGTAGGGGGGCAGCGGCACGTGGCCCAGCCGTTCGAGGTGGGGCTCGACGGGCGCCGAGAAGCGCACGCGGAAGCGGCCGTCGTCGCCGCGGTCGATCACCTCGGCAGCGAGCTCGGGGGAGAGCTCGAGACGGGTGCCGGGGCGGGTCCGCCGCCCGGGCTTGAGCAGCACGTCCCACTCCAGGGCGTCGTGCCGCTCGGCGAGCAGGACTTCGATGCGGCCGCCGCCGGGAAGCCGCCGCGCCAACAGGCGCGCCGGCAGCACGCGGGTGTCGTTGACGACCATCAGGTCGCCCGGGCGAAGCAGGGCCGGCAGGTCGCGGACGCTGCGATGTCGGCCGCTGCCGCCGGCGTCGAGCACCAGCAGGCGGCTCTCGCCGCGCCGCGCCGGGCGCTGGGCGATGGCCGCATCGGGGAGGTCGAAGTCGAAGTCGCGGACGAGCATGGGCCCGCTGCGGCTGGTCTCCCGCCGCGTCCTCAGGCGGGTTGGGACATGGTGGCGCCGCCGCTGCGCAGCAGCAGCATCGCCGCCGCGACTCCCGCCACCGCCATCACCGCGCTCGCCGTCCAGAACGGCCAGGCGATGCCGATGGCCTGGAAGGTCCAGCCTCCCCACAGCGGGCCGACGGTACGGGCGAGCGCCTGCATCGAGCGCCCGAGGCCGAGCGTCTCCCCCTGCGTCGCGTCGTCGCTCGAGCGGCTCAAGAGGCCGAGCAGCGATGGCTGGTGGATCCCCGAGCCGATGGCGAGGAGCGCGCAGGCGCCGCCGAGGCTCACCACCAGGCTGGCTTCGGGGATGGCGACGAGACCGATCGCCATCAGCGCGATGCCCGCGACCATCAATCGCCGCTCGCCGAAGCGCACCGCGAGACGGCCAACCAGACCTCCCTGCACGGCGGCGATGACGACGCCGAGGAACACCAGCAGCGCCGACGTTTGGCCCACGCCGAAGCGGAAGCGGCGCTCGCAGTAGAGGGCGAGGGTGCTCTCCATGATCGAGAAGGCGAAGACGACGGTGAAGAAGAGGCCGAGGAGCCCGAGCACCGGACGCTCGACGCGCAGCAGACCGGTGAAGGGCACCAGGGCCGCCGCTCGCAGGCCCTGACGCTTCTCGGCCGGCAGGCTCTCGGGCAACCGCATGGCAACGAGGGCGAAGTTGGCGGCGGCGAGCAGGGCGGCGCCGAACGGCACCGCGCGCTGGCCGAGCAGCGCCAGGGCACCGCCGATACCGGGGCCGAGCACGAAGCCCATGCCGAGGGCGGCGCCGATCATCCCCAGCCCGCGCGTGCGCTCGTGCGGCGGCGTGACGTCGGCGACGTAGGCCTGGGCGATGCTGAAGTTGGCCGCTGCCATCCCCGACAGGGTGCGGGCGAGGAAGAGGACGGCGAAGCTCTGCGCGACGCCGAAGAGGGCGAGGGCGAGCGCGTTGGCGGCGAGCGCGCAGAGCAGCACCGGCCGGCGGCCGAAGCGGTCGGAGAGGCGGCCGAGCACCGGCGCGCACACCGCCTGCGCCAGGCTGTAGCAGGCGAACAGCGCGCCGACGCGGAAGGGGTCGGCACCGTATCGCTGGGCGTAGAACGGCAGCAGCGGCAGGATCATTCCGAACCCCGCCACGTCGAGGAAGACGGTGGCGAAGAGCAGCAGACGATTCGAGCGCGGCGCGGCCGTCATCGGTGGGCGGGCAGCATAGCAAGCCACCGCCAAGCCCCGACGGCGGGACAACGCCAGCGCCGAGGCACTAGAATGCGCCGCTCGGGCATCCTGCGTGGCGCGGGCGGCCACAGGTATCCATCCAACCCGCGGGCGACCGCGCCGGCGATGCCGGCAGGGGCGCTCGCTCGTGCGCGAGGCAGCATGGAGATCAAGGACGACATCCTCGAGACCCTGGGCAACACGCCACTGGTGCGGTTGCGCCGTTTCCACCCCGGTCCTGCCGTGCTCGCCGCCAAGGTCGAGGCGTTCAATCCCGGCGGCTCGGTCAAGGACCGCATCGCCCTCGGCATGATCGAGGCCGGCGAGCGCGAGGGGACGCTGCGCCCCGGGGGCACCGTCGTCGAGCCGACCTCCGGCAACACCGGGGTGGGGCTGGCGCTGGTCTGTATCCTGCGCGGCTACGAGCTCGTCTGCACCGCGGCCGACAAGATCCCGGAGGAGAAGGTGGCGCTGCTCGAGGCGCTGGGGGCGAAGGTCATCCGCTGCCCCACCAACGTCGCGGCCGACGACCCGCGCTCCTACTACAAGGTCGCCGAGCGGCTCCGCGACGAGGAGGGCGCCTACCTGCCCTATCAGTACTACAACCAGGCCAACCCCGAGGCCCACTACCGCAGCACCGGCCCCGAGATCTGGCGGCAGACCGACGGCAAGCTCACCCACTGGGTGGCCGGCATCGGCACCGGCGGCACCATCAGCGGCGTCGGCCGGTACCTCAAGGAGCAGAACCCGGCGGTGAAGGTGGTGGCAGTGGACACCTATGGCAGCATCTACAAGCACCTCTTCGAGACCGGCGAGATGCCTCCCACCGACGAGATCCACCAGTACCTCATCGACGGCATCGGCGAGGACTTCCTCCCCGCGACGGCTTGGCTCGACGTCGTCGACGAGGTGATCGCCTGCGACGATCGCACCGCCTACCACACGACGCTCGAGGTGGCGCGCCGCGAGGGGATCTTCGGCGGCTCCTCGTCGGGCGCCGCGGCGGCGGTGGCGCGGCAGGTGGCGCAGCGCGAGGGGGAGGGGGCCCTCGTGGTCACGCTCTTCCCCGACTCCGGGGAGCGCTACCTGTCGAAGCTCAACGAGCGCTGGATGCGCGAGAAGGGGCTGCTCTAGTGCGGGGTCCGTCCTCGCGGCCGGGGCGCGCGCCGGCACCACGGGGCTAGCGCGAGAGGGGCGATGGACGAAGCGACCGCCGTCCGCTCCGAGGACTTCCGCGACGCGATGCGCCACTTCCCGGCCGGCGTCACGGTGGTGACCGTGCGCGCCGGCGAGGAGGTACACGGTCTCACCGTCTCCTCGTTCTGCTCGGTGTCGCCCGAGCCGCCGCTGGTCGCCGTGGTGATCGACCAGCGCCACACCGCCTACCCCCTGCTGCAGCAGCCGGGAGCGGTATTCGCCGTCAACATCCTCCACCAGGACCAGGTCGAGCTCTCCAACCGCTTCGCCTGGCTCAAGGACGAGGATCGCTTCGGCGCCGGCGACTGGCAGCCGGCGGTCACCGGCGCGCCCGTGCTCGCCGACGCGCTGGCCTGGCTCGACTGCGTGGTGCGCGAGCGCTACGCGGCGGGCACCCACGCCATCTACGTCGGCGAGGTGGTCGCGAGCACGGTGCCGCGCCCCGATCAGCCGCCGTTGCTCTACTGGAACCGGGGCTACCGCAAGCTCGGGCTGCGCGAGTAGTCGAGCGGGGTCGCGGCCGCCACCATCGGCGGAACGCTCCCGCGGTGGCCGGCGAGCTCAGCGGGCGCCTCCGCCCCGCGGCTCGAGCTCCGCCTGCAGGCCCTCGGCGAGCAGGGCGGAGGCGAGCACGGCGAGGGCGATGGCGATGCCCGGGAAGGCCGCCACCCACCAAGCTCCGGGCAGCGACGCTTGCGCCTCGGCGAGCAGGCTCCCCCAGCTCGCCTGGGGCGGCTGCACGCCGAAGCCCAGCCAGGAGAGCGCCGCCTCCGCGAGCAGCGCGTCGCCCAGCCGCAGCGCCGCGGTGACCAGCACCGGGGCGAGGGCGAGGGGCAGCAGGTGGCGCAGCAGCAGCCGCATCGGCGGCACCCCGACGGCGCGCGCTGCCAGCACGAAGTCCTCGCCGCGTAGCCGTTGCAGCTCGGCTCGCACCAGGCGCGCCACCTCCATCCAGCCGGTGGCGGCGAGCGCCACCACCACCAGCGTCTCGCCGGCACCGGCGAGCGCCGCCAGGGCGAGGATGAGGAACAGCCGCGGGAAGGCCAGCAGGGCGTCGACTCCGCGCGAGAGCAAGGCGTCGAGCCAGCCGGGGCCCAGCCCGGCGGCGGCGCCGACGGCGATGCCGACGAGCAGGGCCAGCAGCACCGCCAGCGCTCCCACCCGCAACGACACGCGGGCGCCCGCGAGCAGGCGGGAGGCGAGGTCGCGGCCGTAGCGATCGGTGCCGAGCGGGAAGGACACCCGGCTCACCGCGCGCACCGCGCTCGCCGCGGCCACGCTCCAGCGGTCGAGCCGGTGCCAGGCGAGCTTGCCGGGGCCGGCGGGGCGGAGCACCTCGGCGAGCAACGTGCGCCCGTCCGTGAAGGTGATGGCGAGGCGGGCGCTGCCCGGGGGCAGCAGGCGCCCGGCGGCGGCGTCCCAGACCCGATCGGGAGAGTGGGGAGCGATCCACGGAGCGAGCAGGGCGAGGGCGGCGAGCAGCCCTGCCAGCAGGGCGCCGATGACCAGCGCCGGCCGCTCCGAGCCGGCGACGCCGCTGGGCGTGCTCGAGGCCGGGCCGGGGGCGGCGACGGTAGCGTCCTCAGCCAAGGGTCCCCTCCACCACCGCCTCGCGCTGCCGCGGGTCGGCCGCCGCGGTGGCGAGATCGGCGAGCAGGCTGCCGAGCACCACCAGCCCGCCGCTCCAGGCGGTGCAGGCGAGCACGAGGGGCAGGTCGCGGGTGACCACGGCGAGGTAGGCGACGCGACCGAGCCCCGGCCAGGAGAAGACCCACTCGATGACCAGCACGCCGCCGAGCAGTGCCGGCAGCGAGAGGCCGAGCAGTTGCAGCAGCGGCGCCGCGGCGCGCCGCAGGCCGTGGACCCAGACCACTCGCGCCTCCGACAGGCCGCGTGCCCGCGCCGCGCGGAGCGGCTGGTCGGGGAGGGCCACCAGCAGGCTGCCGCGCACCAGCCGCAGCAGACCGCCGGTCCCCGAGAGCCCGAGCACCAGCGCCGGCAGCGCCAGGTGGCGCAGCAGCTCACCCACGCCGGCAGCGCTGGCGGCGGGCTCGCTGGCGTGGCCGGCGGGGAAGAGCGGCCAGTGGTAGGCGAACAGCAGCAAGGCCATCAACCCCAGCCAGAAGGTGGGCAGCGAGTAGAGCAGCAGCGACGCCACGCGCAGCAGGTGGTCGGCGACGCCGCCGCGGCGCCGCGCCGCCAGCACTCCGAGCGGCAGGGCGACGGCGATCTCGACGAGCAGCGCGGCGCCACCGAGCAGCAACGTGTAGGGGAGCGCCGCCGCCAAGACTGCCGCGGCGGGGCGGTGGTGGACGATGGAGGTGCCCCAATCACCCAGCGCCGCGCGTCCCAGCCAGCGCCCGTACTGCTCGAGCAGCGGGCGGTCGAGCCCCCACAGATGGAGCAACTGCGCCCGCGCCTGCGGCGGCACCCGCGCGTCGAGCAGCAGGTCGGTGGGGTCGCCGGGGAGGGCGTGCAGCACGAGGAAGGTGGCCGAGACCACCAGCCACAACATCAGCAGCGCGCTCGCGAGGCGGCGCAGGAGCCAGGCGGTGAGGCCGCGGCTCACGGGGCGGCGGCTCCCCTAGCGCGGCGGCTCCGCCGCGAAGGACCAGTCGGCGAGGCCGGTGAAGGTCGACAGGGCGCTCGGTGTCGCGCGCAGGCGCGCGTCGAGGCCCAGCAGGCGCGGCGGCTCCCACAGGAAGGTGTACGGCTGGTCCTCGTGCAACACGTGCTGCAGGCGCGCGAAGAGCGGCTTGGCGCTGGCGCGATCGGGCCGAGCGTCGATCTCGTCGAGCAGGCGGTCGACCTCGGGGTTGCGGTAGCCGCCCCAGTTGAGCCCGTCCGGGTCGCGGCCATCGAAGCCGTAGCGGAGGTCGAGGTCGGTGGCGATGCCCCAGGCGGCGAGCGCGCCGTCGAAGTGGTGCGCGGTGAGCTCGGCGCGCTGCGCCGAGGGCTCGCGGAAGACCGTCCGCACGGCGACGCCGGCGTGCCCCAGCTGTTCCTGGATCAGCACCAGCGCGTCGCGGCGCAGCTGGCTGCCGGTGTTGGTCGACAGCTCTATCGACAGCGGTTTCCCGCCGCGCTCGAGGATGCCGTCGCCGTCGCCGTCGCGGAAGCCGCGCGACTCGAGCAACCGTCGCGCCGCCGCCGGGTCGTAGGACCAGGGGTGCAGGTCCGCCGGGTGAGCCCACACCGTGGTGAGGATGGGCGAGTCGGCCACCCGCGCGTGGCCTGCGTAGAGCGCCTCGATGAGTTGCCGCCGGTCGATTCCCATCGTCAGCGCCCGTCGCACCAGCGGATCGTCGAGTGGCGGTCGCCGGGTGTTCCACACCAGGGCGTTGTACTGGCGCTGCCACACCGTCTCCACGCGCAGGTCAGGACGGCCCGCCACCTCGTCGGCGCGCTCGGGTGCGATGCCCTCGACGAGGTCGACGGCGCCTGCGAGCAGCTCCTGCAGCCGTGCCGCCTCTTCGGGAACGACCCGGAAGACGACCCGCTCGAGGTGTGGCTTGCCGGTCTCGAAGTAATGCGGGTTCCTGCGCAGCACGAGCTCGTCCTGTGGTTTCCAGCGTTCGAGGGTGAACGGGCCATCCACCACCAGGTGCTCGCGGAACCAGTCGCCGCTCTGCGACCACCGCGCGAACGGCAGCTGCTTCCAGGCATGGGCGGGCAGCACGAACCCCTCGTTGGCGTCGAGTAGCTGCGTCGGGTAAGCGTGGGTGAAGTGGAAGCGGACGGTTTGGGGGTCGACCACCTCGACGTCTCGGATCGACTCCTTGAGGTAGGCGTTCGGCCACCCCACCTCCTTACTCGTTTGTGCGAGCCAGGTGAAGCGCACGTCCTCCGCGGTGAGCGGCACGCCGTCGCTCCACCGCACGTCGTCGCGGAGACGGAAGGTGAGGTTGAGGCGGTCGGGGGAGACTTCCCAAGAGCGCGCCACCTGCGGTGCGAAGGTCGGTGGGTGGCGTTGGAAGTCGGGCTGCTCCGCGAGCAAGTGGAGGAAGAGGGCCGACAGCACGTCCTGGTCGAGCTGGCGGGTGGCCGACGCGGCGAGCTCGTTGAATCCCGAGATGTCGGCACCGGTGGCGACCACCAGGGTGGTCGGCGGCGCGGGGGTCGCAGCGGGCTGGCGCTCCCTGCATCCGGCGAGCAGCAAGGGCAACGCGAGGAGGAGACGGGCGGCGGGCCGGCGGCGTCTTGACGGCCTCATCGGTGCACGGATGGTAGCGCAGCTGCCGGATGCTACCGGCGCCGCGGGCGTCGCCGACGCCCGAGACGACGAAGGGCGGGGACTCGCCCCGCCCTTCGCGCCTCACCTCACTGCCGGCCGCGACGCTACGCGGCCTACCGTGCGGGGGTCAGGTGATCGAGATGTGGCGCGGCTTCGACTCCTCCTGCTTGGGCAGCAGGATGCTCAGCACGCCGTGCTCGAAGCTCGCCTCCACCTTGTCGGTGCGCACGGTGGGCGCCAGGGTGAAGGAGCGGCTGAAAGCGCCGTACTGCCGCTCGAGACGGTGGTAGCTCTCGTTCTTCGTCTCCTCCGCCTCGAACTTGCGCTCACCGGCGATGGTGAGGATGTTGTTCTCGAGGGTGATGGTGACGTCCTCCTTGGTGAGGCCGGGGAGGTCCATCAGCAGCGTCAGGCCATCCGCTCCCTCGCGGATGTCGACCCGGGGGATCCAGGTCCGGTTCGCCACCGCCTCGGCCTCGGTGCCGAAGGGGCGAAGCATCTCGTTGAAGGCGTCCTCGAACATGCGGCCGAAGCGGTCACGGACCAGGTCACCGGTCGGGGTCCAGCGGGCGATTGCGTGTCTCATGGGATTGCCTCCTCGTGGCTCTTGGAATGGTGTCGATCGCGGCGGTCACCTGGGGCCGCCCGTCGAGGAAATTATAGAAAGATGCTCACATTTTGTCAAGACGTAAGTAATCTAAGTCGTGCGATGTGCGATTAGTCCACATCTCTGGGTCACGGAAGAGGTGCCCGTAAGGCCTGGTGCTATCCTCATTTACCCGTGCCCAAGCCGCTGGTCTCGTCCCGCCGCCTGCTCATCGGTTCGGTCCTCCTCGGCCTCTTCATCCTCTGCGACGTCGGCCTCTTTGGCTGGCTGCTGTTCCGATCGCTCTCCGAGCGGGAGATCTCGCGGGTGCTGCTCGAGACCCGCGCCGAGGCCGAGACGCTGGCCAAGCAGCTCGCCGGCCGGGCTCGCGAGCAGGGGCAGGACCTCTACCTCGCCGTCGCCACCGAGCGCGAGACGCAGACCTACATCGACTCGGTGCTGCGCCAGCGCGACATGGTGCGCACGCTCGAGATCCGCGACCGCGAGGGGAAGCTCGTCTACCAGATGCAGTCGCGTGAGACGGTGCCGGTGGGGCCGCGACTGGCGCCGACAGTGGGCTCGCCCGAGATCGCTCCGCACTACGAGGAGAAGGTCAAGCAGAGCAAGCAGACCTACGACGTCGACCTCACGGTGCCGATCGCCGACCTCGGCCAGATCCGCGTCGGCATCAGCCGCGAAGAGCTCGAGCGCCGGGTGCAGGCATTGCGCCACGAGCTCATCCGCCAGGCCTCGGTGGTCGGTGCCGTGACCCTCACCCTGCTGCTGAGCGCCTACGTGGTGATCTTCTGGCTGGTGCGCCGGAGCCGCGCCCTCGAGGCGCAGGCGGCCGAGGCGGAGCGGATGGCCACTATCGGCACCCTCGCCGCCGGCCTCGCGCACGAGATCCGCAACCCGCTCAACTCCCTGTCGCTCAACATGCAGATGCTCGAGGAGGACCTCGCCGGCGACCCCAGCCTCGGGACGCGGCGGGTGCTCGGCATCACGCGCAGCGAGATCGGTCGTCTCGAGCGGCTGGTGAGCGACTTCCTCGCCTACGCACGGCCGCGGCCCCTCGAGCGGCGACCGGTGCTGGCCTGTTCCCTGCTCGAGCACGCGCGCGACCTGCTCGGTAGCCAGGCGGCGGCGCAGCGGGTCCAGGTGCGGGTCGAGGATGCCGCGCCCGGCGCCTGGCTCGAGGTCGATCCGCAGCAGCTCTCGCAGCTGCTCATCAACCTCGCCCAGAACGCCTTCTTCGCCTGCGAGGAGCGCGGTTTCTGCGGCAAGGTGGTGTTGCGTTGCCGCCGCGCCGCCGGCAGGGTGGCGCTCGAGGTCGAGGACAACGGCGTCGGCATCGCCGAGGCAGACCGCGAGAAGATCTTCGAGGTCTTCTACTCGACGCGCAAGGGAGGCACCGGGCTCGGCCTCGCCATCGCGCGGCGGATCGCCGCCGGCCACGGCGGCGAGATCGAGGTCGAGAGCGCCCCCGGCGAGGGGACGACGATGCGGCTGTGGCTACCCGAGGCGGCGGCGGACGTCACCGCCGCGGAGCTCGACGAGCCGCTGGCGGCGCGCGTCAGCGGCCAGCCGGCCTGAGCTTCGGCCCTCGGGGGAAGGGCCCGGTGCTGGACGTCAGTGCCGGCGCGATGCCCCCTCGTCGGCGGACAGGGCCTCGAAGTCCTCCTCGGTGACGAACTGGTCGGGGTCGTCGTTGCCGCAAGCGTGGCAGATCACCTCACCGACGCCGTCGTTCCACTCGAAGTCGTAGCAGGGGGTCTCGCACTCGAGGCAGATCAGGTACTCGGGAGACGAGGACAGGCCGGCCATGGCGCACCTCCGCGGCAGGGTGGAGTCGCCCTCATTGTAGGCCCGCGGCGGCGCTCAACCGCCGCCCTCGCCCGTTGACGGCGCCAGCGTGGCCACCGGCGCCCGCTCGGCCGGCGGCAGCTCGCGTCGCACCTCGCGCATCGCCTCGACCAGCCGCTCGGGCGCCTCGAAGTGCAGGGCGTGGCCGACGCCGCGGACGAGGTAGAAGACGCCGTGCCGCACCTGGCCGGCGATCCGGCGGCCGGCGGCGGCCGAGAAGAGCCCGTCGTGCTCGCCCCAGATGACGCCCACCGGCATGTCGAGGGCGGCGAGCTCGGCGGGGCCGAAGAGGTCGGCCTCGCTCAGCTCCTGCAGCACCTGGGTCACCGCCGGCGACTGGTAGACGCGCTGGAAGGTGCGCCGCGAGAGGCGAAAGATCCAGGGCACGTGCTGGAAGAGCGCGCCGTAGAGCCGGGTGACGTCGGTGGCGTCCTCGACCGTCACCAGCGTACGGATGGCTTCCCAGTCCTGGTCGCGATAGCCAGCGGCGTCGATGAGAATGAGCCGCGAGACCAGCATCGGCTCGGTGAGCGCCAGCCGCATCGCCGTCCAGCCTCCCAGCGAGAGCCCGACGACGGTGGCCGGCTCGCCGGCGAGCTCGCGGCGGAGCAGCTCGGCCACCACCTTCGCGCCCTCGGTCACCGCGAGCGCGGCACGCGGGCCGCGGGTGCCGCCGAGGCGCGAGAGCTCGGGGATCAGCACGCGGTTGCCGGGCGCCAGGTAGCGCGCCACCGGCGCCCAGGAGATGGCGCTGCTGCCCAGCCCGTGCAGGAGCACCCACGGCTCCACCTTGCCGCGCTTGCGGTAGAAGACCACGTCCCAATCTCCCAACCGCCGGTGCAGGCGCCGGAAGCCGAGCCGGCGCAAGAGCACGCCGGTGACGATGGCGAGCAGGCGGAAGAGCATCGTGGCCCTCCAGGGCGAGCGAAGACGGTACCATCGTGAGGTGGCGGTGGGGCAGACGCCGGCAGCGCCGGCGACCGCGCCGCCGGCGCCGGCGTCGCGCCTCCGGGGTCGAGGCATCGGCTGGGTCTGCACCCCCGCTGGTTTGACGGCCCAGGCGCCTTTCGGCTACCATCCGCGCTCCGCCTCCGACCGGGGGTGGCAGAGGAGTGTCCGACCGATGTACGCGATCATCGAGACAGGCGGAAAGCAGTACCGGGTGGCGCGCGGCGACGTCATCGACGTCGAGCGGCTCCCCGTCTCCGGAAAGAAGGTACGCCAGGTCGAATTCGACCGGGTGCTGATGGTGAGCGGTGAGGGCGGCACCAAGATCGGCGCTCCCACGCTGACGGACGCGCGCGTCTCCGGTGTCGTCGTCGACGAGGTCGGCGGCCCCAAGATCAAGGTCTTCAAGATGAAGCGACGGAAGGGTTACCGGCGCACTCGCGGCCATCGGCAGCACCTGCTGCGAGTGCGCATCCAGGACATCGAGCTGTAGAGCGGAGCCGACAGCCATGGCACACAAGAAGGGGCAGGGCAGCAGCCGCAACGGCCGCGACTCCAATCCGCAGTACCTCGGCGTCAAGCGCTTCGGCGGCGAGCGGGTGAGCGGCGGCACCATCCTCGTGCGCCAGCGCGGCACGGTCTTCAACCCCGGGCACAACGTCGGCCGCGGCAAGGACGACACGCTCTTCGCGCTCGTCGACGGCGTGGTGGCGTTCCAGAAGAAGGGGCGGCACGGCACCTTCGTCCACGTCCACCCGGCACAGGGCGAGCCCGGGCAAGCGCAGCCGGCCGGGTAAGCCTGCAGTTCCTCGACGAAGCCGTCGTCCACGTCCGCGGCGGGCGCGGCGGGTCCGGCTGCGTCGCCTTCCGGCGCGAGAAGTACGTGCCCCGGGGCGGCCCGTCGGGCGGCGACGGTGGCCACGGCGGGGCGGTGGTGCTGGTCGGCGACGAGGGCCTCAACACCCTCTATCACCTGAGCCTGCCGGCCCTCTACGCCGCTGCCAACGGGCGCAACGGCGAGGGCTCGAACCGCACCGGGCGGTCGGGCGAGGACCTCGAGGTGCGGGTGCCGCTCGGTACCCAGGCATTCGACCGCGAGAGCGGTGAGCTGGTGGGAGAGGTGCTGGCCGCGGGCGAACGGCTGGTGGGGGCCGCCGGGGGTCGCGGCGGTCGCGGCAACGCGCGCTTCGCCAGCGCCACCCGGCAGGCGCCTCGCCACGCGCAGCCCGGCGAGGAGGGAGTCGAGCGGCGGCTGCGGCTCGAGCTCAAGCTGCTCGCCGACGTCGGCGTCGTGGGGCTGCCCAATGCCGGCAAGTCGACGCTCATCGGCGCGCTGTCGGCAGCGCGGCCGAAGGTGGCGGACTACCCGTTCACCACCCTCGTGCCGCAGCTCGGTGTCGTCGCCCTCGGGCCCTACGATTCCTTCGTCATCGCCGACCTGCCCGGCCTCATCGCCGGCGCCGCCACCGGGGCCGGGCTGGGCATCCAGTTCCTCAAGCACGTCGAGCGCTGCCCAGTGCTGCTGCAGCTCGTCGAGCTCGCCGCTCCCGAGCGCGACCCGGCGGCCGATCTGGCGACCGTCGAGCACGAGCTGGGCGCCTTCGATCCCGACCTGCCGCGCCGGCCGCGGCTCGTCTGCGGCAGCAAGCTCGATGCGGCGGCGCCCGGTCAGGGAGAGCGCCTGCGCGCCGCCGCCGCGACGCGGCGCCTGCCGTACCTGGAGATCAGCGCCGCCACCGGAGCCGGGCTCCGCGAGCTCCGGCAAGCTTTGCAGAGGCTGCTGCGCGAGGCCGCCGTGCCGGCGCCGGCGGAGGGTCGGGGGTGAGCGGCGCTGGCGAAGGCGGCGGTTCCGAGGTCGCGGGCGCCGTCCACGGCGGCGCGCAGCAGGGCTACCGGGTGGGTCTCTTCGGCGGCAGCTTCGACCCCATCCACGCCGGACACGTGCTGCCGGCGCGCGCCGCGCGCGCCGCCCTCGAGCTCGACCGCGTGTTCTTCCTGCCCACCGCCCATCCGCCCCACAAGCCGGGCCGCCGGTTGGCCCCCGCACTGGCGCGCTTCGCGATGGCCGAGCTGGCGCTGCTCGACGAGGAGGGGATGTTCGTCTCCACCCACGAGCTGGGGCCCGGGCCTGCCTACACGGTGGAGACGCTCGAGCACTTCCACCGCGAGCTGCCGGGCGCGTCGCTGCATCTGCTGCTCGGCAGCGACTCGCTGGCCGAGCTGGCGAGCTGGCGCCGCTGGCGCGAGCTGCCCCGGCTGGCGACGCTGGTGGTGCTCGCGCGGCCGGGGTGGACGCCGGCGTCCCTGGGTGCCGAGCTCCCGCCCGAGCTGGTGGCGGCACGGCAGGCCGGCCGCCTGGTGTTCGTCGCCCACGAGCCGGTGCCGGTGTCGGCCACGGCGTTGCGCGCCGCGCTCGCCGCCGGCGCCGAGCCGCCCGCGGGGGCCCTGCATCCGCGAGTGCTAGACTACGCGCGCAAGTACCGCCTCTACGATGAAACGATCGCTTCCTGAACCCCAGCCCGCCGCTGCGGCGGAGGCCCTCCCGCACCTTCCCGACGACGACACCACAGCGGCCGTCCGCCAGGCGGTGGCCGCCGTCCTCGACAAGAAGGGCGAGGAGCTCAAGGTGCTGCAGGTGGGCGAGGTCACCCACTTCACCGACTACTTTCTGCTCTGCAGCGGGCAGAGCGGCCGCCAGGTGCAGGCGATCGCCGACGGCGTCGAGGAGCAGTTGCGCGCGCACGGGCGGCGCCCCCGGCACGTCGAGGGGTACCCCAGCGGGCAGTGGGTGCTGATGGACTTCGGCGACCTCGTGCTGCACGTCTTCCTGCACGAGCGCCGGCGCTTCTACGGCCTCGAGCGGCTGTGGGGCGACGCTCCCGACGTCACCGCCGAGCTGGTGGCGGCAGCCGCCCTGGCGACGGGCGCCGGCCCGCAGCGGGTGTAGCCCGGGCGCGGCGCCGTGGCCGCGGCCTCTCTCTCCCCCTACCCGGTTCTCGAGAGCCTGCTCGCCGGCTCGCCGGCGCTCGCCGCCGCGCTCGGCGGGCTGCGGCAGGCGGCGCCGCTGGAGTCGCCGGTGCTGCTGCTCGGCGAGCCGGGGAGCGGCCGCTCCACCCTCGCCCGGGCCGTGCACGGCGCCAGCGGCCGGCGTGGCGCCCTGGTGGAGGTCGATCCCAGCACGGTGCCGGCGTCGCTGTTCGAGAGCGAGCTGTTCGGGTACCGCGCCGGAGCCTTCACCGGCGCCATCGCCGACCTCGAGGGGCGGGTGGCGCGCGCCGAGCGCGGCACCCTGGTGCTCGACCAGGTGGAGGAGATCCCGCTCGCCGCGCAGCCGAAGTTGCTGCGATTGCTCGCCGAGCGCCGCTACCGTCCGCTCGGCGGCGAGGAGCGGGCGGCCGCAGTGCGCTTCGTCGCCCTCGGCAGCGAGTCGCTGCCGCGGCGGGTCCGCCAGGGCCTGTTCCGCAGCGACCTCTACTACCGGCTCGAGGTGCTCGCCTTCCGCGTGCCGCCGCTGCGCGAGCGCCGTCCGGAGGTGCCCGCGCTCGCCGCCGCGCTGCTCGCCGACCTCGCGGCCCGGCTGCTGCGGCCACCGCCGGAGCTCACGCCGGCGGCGCTCGAGTGGATGGGCGAGCACGCCTGGCCAGGGAACCTGCGGGAGCTGCGCAACGTGCTCGAGCGCGCCCTGGTGCTCGGCGACGGCGGTGGCATCCTCGACCCCGCGCCGCCGCCGGCCCTCGCCGGCATCCGGCCGCGCTCGCTCGCCGCGGTGGAGCGTGAGGAGATCGCCAAGGCCCTCGCCTTCACCCGCGGCCACCAGGGCAAGGCGGCGGCCCTCCTCGGCATCAGCCGCAAGGCGCTGTGGGAGAAGCGCAAGCGCCACGGCATCCCGTGAGGCGGAGGCGACGCTGAGCCAGCGGGTGCTGCACCCGGTGCTGTCGCCGCAGCGACGGCGGGAGCTGGTGCGCGAGGGGAGCGAGCGCTTCCACGCCGGCCAGTATTTCGCCGCGCACGAGGCGTGGGAGGAGGTGTGGCGCTCCACCACCCCCGAGCCACGAGACCTCTTCCAGGGCCTGGTGCAGCTCGCGGCGGCCTTCCACCACCTGCAGGCGCGCCGGCGCCCCGACGTGGCGCGGCGCGTGCTGGCCAAGGCCAGGGCACGCCTCTCGCGGGTGGCGCCGCCCGCCGAGGGCCTCGACCTTCCGGCGTTGCTCGATCAGCTGGCGCCGTGGGAGACATGGCTCGCCTCGGCCGCGGGCGAGCCGCCCGCACCGCCGCGGCTCTCGTGGTCGCCGCTGGCCCCTTGAGGCCGGCCGAGACCGGCCGGACTCCGCCAGCCGGCAGTCGGGGCCCGTCGCCGGCCTGGCGCCAGCGACTTGGCGCCGGCGGCTCTACCTGGGCGGTCGAGCGGGCCCTCGCCGATCCTCGTCGAACGGGTGGCTCCCGCTCGGCGCACTCGCCCTCACGCCGTCCTCAGGCGCCGCTCCACACCGGCGGCCGCTTGTGCAGGAAGGCGTCGACCCCCTCTTTCATGTCGGCGGTGGAGAAGCAGAGGCAGAAGAGGTCGCGCTCGTAGAGGATCCCCTCGTCGAGCGGCAGCCGCTCGCTCGCGCGCAGCGCCTCCTTGGCGATCTTGACGGTGAGGGGGCTCATGGTGGCGATGCGCGCCGCGAGCTCGATCGTCCTGGCGCGCAGCTCCTCGTGCGGCACCACGAGGTCGACGAGGCCGATATCCTTGGCCTCGGCGGCGCCGATCATGTCGCCGGTGAGGGTGAGCCGCATCGCCTGGCCGAGCCCGACCAGCCGTGGCAGCCGCTGCGTGCCGGCGCCGCCGGGGATGAGGCCGAGCTTGATCTCGGGCTGGCCGAAGCGCGCCTTCTCGGAGGCGATGCGGAGGTCGCACGACATGGCGAGCTCGCAGCCGCCGCCGAGGCAGAAGCCGTTGATGCTGGCGATCACCGGCTTGGGGAAGGCCGACATCACGTCGTAGAGGCGGGGGAAGCGCATCGCCTCGCGCTGGTCCATCGGGCCCCGCCCCGCGAACTCGGAGATGTCGGCGCCGGCGATGAATGCCTTGTCGCCGGCGCCGGTGATGACCACCGCCCCCACGCCGTCGTCCCCCTCGAGCGCGGCGAGGGCCGCGAGCACCTCGTCGCGCACCTGCTGCGAGAGGGCGTTGAGCTTCTCCGGCCGGTTGACGGTGAGGACGGCGACGCGGCCGTCGCGATCGACGAGGATGGTCTCGGGCATGGCGGGGACCTCCAGGGTGGGGGAAGCGATGGCGCGCGGCGACCGGCTAGCGATGCTGCCACCGCGGCTTGCGTTTCTCGAGGAAGGCGGCGATCCCCTCGTTCATGTCGGCGGTGGGGAGCAGCTCCTCGAGGTAGATGCGCTCGGCGGCGGTGAGCGCGGGCCCGAACGGCAGCTCCTCGCCGGCCCGGGCGGCGCGCTTGGCGAGCCGCAAGGCGGCGCCGCTGTGGCCGAGCAGCGCGGCGATCAGCTCGGCACTGGCGCCTTCGAGCTCGGCGGCGGCGACGCGGCGGGTGAGCAGGCCCAGCCGCTCGGCCTCGGCGGCGTCGAAGGTGCGGCCGGTGAGCAGCAGCTCGAGCGCCCGCGGCCGTCCCACCCAGCGCGGCAGCAGCGCCGCAGCCACCGGCGGGTAGCAACCGAGGGTGATCTCGGGCAGCCCGAAGGTGGCGCCGTCGGCTGCCAGCACGAGGTCGCAGGCCAGCACCAGCTCGAGGCCACCGCCGAGGCAGTGGCCGCCCACGCAGGCGAGGGTGATGGCGCCGAGCTGGTGTAGCAGCCGCACCGCGCCGTGGAAGGCAGCGAGGGCGGGGCCGATGCGCTCGCCGACGTGGTCCTGCACGGCGACGCCGGCCGAGAACGCCCGCTCGCCCGCTCCGCGCAACACCAGCAGGTCGAGGTCGGGGTCGCGGCTGAGGCCGCCGAGGGTGCGCTCGAGCGCCTGCAGGTCGGCGAGCTGGAGGATGTTGAGCGGTGGTCGCGACAGGGTGAGGGTGGCGGCGCGGCCCTCGCGCTGCAGGTCGATGGTGGGCGGCGCGGTGCTCATCGCCAGGCCGGCTCCGGCGCCGGCTCCGCCGGTGCGGCCGCGCTGCCGCCCGCGCGCTCGTCGGCGACCGCCCGCACCCGCTCGCGGAAGCGCTCGAGCAGCACCCGCTGGCTCGTCATGCTCACCAGGTTCTCCGGGTGCCACTGCACTCCCCACAGCCACCACTCGCGGTCCCTTCCCGCCACCGCCTCGACGATGCCGTCGGGAGCCACCGCGACCACCTCGAGGCCGGGCGCCACCTCCTTGATCGCCTGGTGGTGGCGCGAGTTGACGAGCGAGGTCTCGCGCGACAGCAGGTCGCCGAGCTCGCTCTGCTGCGACAGCGGCTGCACCGGGTGGATGAGGGCGTCGCGCGGGAACGAGAGGTCGTGGAGCACGGCGTTGGGCCACATCAGCTTGAGGTCCTGCCAGAGCGTGCCGCCGAGGAAGGCGTTAGTCACCTGCAGGCCACGGCAGACGGCGAAGCAGGGTGTGCGCGCCGCGCGCGCGCCGGCGAGGAGCCCGATCTCGAGCAGGTCGCGCTCCGGCATCAGCGACAGGTTGGCGTGCGGATGCGGCTCTTCGCCGTAGTGGCGAGGCTCGACGTCGGGCCCGCCGCAGAGCAGGAGGCCGCCCGCCGCGGCGGCGAGCGCCGGAGCGTCGGCGGCGGCCACCGTGTCGGGAGTGACGACCCGGACGTCGTCGTCGGGCACGCCGATCAGGCGCAGCGCTTCGAGATAGGGCTGCGCCCGCTCGGCGAAGGAGCAGGAGACGAGGATGCGCCCGCCGGCCTGCGTGCCCGCGCTCACGCCGGCCGCTCCACCAGCGCCGCCAGGCCCATGCCGCCCGAGACGCAGAGGGTGGCGATGCCGCGCTCACCGCCGCGGGCGGCGAGACCGTGCAGCAGCGTCACCAGGATGCGGGCGCCGGTGGCGCCGATGGGGTGGCCGAGGGCGATGGCACCGCCGTCGGGGTTCACCCGCGCCGGCGCGAAGGGGAGCTCCTGCAGGCAGGCGAGCACCTGGCTGGCGAAGGCCTCGTTGAGCTCCACCTCGTCGATCTCGGCGTAGTCGAGCCGCTGCCGCGCCAGCAGCTGGCGTACCGCCGGCACCGGGCCGATGCCCATGACGCGCGGGTCGACACCCGACCACCTCCCAGTCGAGCAGGTAGCCGGCGGGAGCGAGACCGAGGCGTTCGGCCGCTCCCTCGGAGGCCACCACCATGGCGGCCGCGCCGTCGGTGATCCCGAGGCGTTGCCGGCGGTGACCGTGCCTCCCTGCCGGAAGACCGGTGGCAGCCTGGCGAGCGACGCCGGGGTGACGCCGTCGCGCGGGTGCTCGTCGCTGCGTCACCAGCGTCTCGCCGCCCTTGCCGCGGGACCGCGACGGCGACGAGCTCGCCGGCGAAGCGGCCCGGCCGGCGCGCCTCCTCGCAGCGGCGCTGGCTCTCGGCGGCGTAGGCGTCCTGCTGCGGCGCGGTCGATGCCCGCCTCGACGGCGAGCTCCTCGGCGGTCTCGCCCATCACCAGCCGCGACAGCGGGCCGTTGAAGCCGTCCTTGTACATGCCGTCGACGATCTCGGCGTGACCCAGGCGATAGCCCCAGCGCGCTCGCGGCAGCAGGTAGGGCATGTTGGACATGCTCTCGGTGCCGCCGGCGAGGACGCGCCTCGGCCTCGCCCAGCCGGATGGCGCGCGCCGCGCAGAGCACCGCCTGCAGCCCCGAGCCGCAGGCCTGTTGACGGTGAACGCCGGTCGCTCCTGCGGCACGCCGCTGCGCGAAGGCGATCTGGCGGGCGGTGTTGGGACCGCCGCCCGCCTGCCGGGCGTGCCCGAACACTACCTGGTCGATGCGCTCCGCCGGCAGCGCCGCCCGCGCGAGCGATTCCCGTGCGGCGGCGGTGCCGAGGTCGGCGGCGGTGAGCGCCGCCAGCGCACCACCGAAGCGGCCGATCGGCGTCCGTACCGGCGCCGCCAGGACCAGGCGTTGATGGTTCGCAGCCATGTCAGCCTCGAGCGCCTCCACCGGACGTTAACGACAGCGCGCGGCGCCGTCATTCCGGCGGGCCGCCGCCGTAACGAGCCGACGCCGCGGCTCCTGCCTCCCGGCGCCGGCCCCGCGCTCGCCGGTCAGGCGCCGCGGAACTTCGGCTTGCGCTTCTCGACGTAGGCGGTCAGGCCTTCCTTGGCGTCCTCGCTCTGGAAGAGCTGCTGCTGCAGCTCGCGCTCGATGGCGAGCGCCGCACTCGAAGGGGACCTCGCAGCCGCTCTGCACCGAGCGCTTGATCCGGCCCACCGCCTTCGCCGCCTTGTTCGGCGGGCAGAACTGCCGCGGCGTACTCCATGCACCTGGCCCGCGAAGTCATCGCCGGCGGCTCGAAGATCTGGTTGACGATGCCCCAGTCGAGGCCTGCTCGAAGCCGAAGAGCTCGCCCGTCGTCATCAGCTCGATCGCGCGTGCTCTTGCCGATGAGGCGCGACAGCCGCTGCGTGCCGCCGGTGCCGGGCAGCACGCCGAGCGTCACCTCGGGCAGGCCGCACCTTGCCCGCGCCCTTCCTGGCGAGCGGAGGTCGGCCGCCATGGCGATCTCGAGACCGCCGCCCACGGTGTGGCCGTTGAGGGCGGCGATCACCAGCTTCGGCGTCTGCTCGAGGCGGTTGAGCGTCTCGTTGGCGTGCAGGCAGAAGAAGTACTTGAAGACCGGGTCGGCGCCGCTTGAGCATGTTGATGTTGGCGCCGGCGCAAAAGAACTTCTCCCCCGCCCCGCAGGACGATGACGTGCACCTCGTCGGTCGAAACGCGCGCGCAGGATGGCGTCGTCGAGCTCGCCGCATCATCTCGTGCGTGTAGCAGTTGGCGGGGGGGAAATCGAGCGTGAAGTAGGCAACTCCCTCGCGGGTTTCGTAGTGCACCAGTGTGCGCTGCTCGGTAGCCGTCTCGACGGTCATCGCAGTCTCCTCCGGGGCGGAAACGGGTGGTTGGGAAGGGTCGAGCTCCGGGGGTCGCGGGGCGCCCCGCTCGGGGCAAGTATCTTGTCACAGCCACCGCGGGCAGGTGGCCGGAGGTCCTCGCGGGCGGGCTCACGGCGGGGCGGCACACCGCCTTCCGTCGTCTTGACCCCTCGGCAAGCGCTTCCTACAATGAGGTTTTCGCCGAGCCCGTAGCCCAGATCCTGGTGCCCCCCGTGTCCGCACCCCGCCGATGATCACCGGCTACAACACCGACGTTCGCTACCGGGAGCGGGTGTTTCACGTCCAGACCGAAGACAAGGGGCTGAACAACCCCTACATCGAGAGCGTCGTCTACTTCGGCGGCCAGGTGATGGCCGCCAAGCGCGCCACCTACGCCGACCTGCTGCAGGAAGGCCGCGGCATGGACGCCGTCGCCAGCCGGATGGACAACCAGCACCGGATGATGATCGCGGCGATCCGCTCCGGCAAGCTCGACAGCAAGCTGCGCGACGTCCTGGGGCCCGACGCGGCCGACGAGACGCGCATCGCCGATGGCCGCGGCACCGGCTCGACCCTGCTCGACCAGGCGCGCGACGACGATGGGCCGACGCTCGACCAGGTGATCCTCGACTACCTCACCTCCGAGGCGCCGCACGAGCAGCTGGCGCTGGTGCTCTCGGGCGACGCCTTCGCCGTCGGTCGCACCAGCCGCCTCGCCGTGCGCGCCACCTCGGTGCGCAGCGGCCTGCCCGTCGCCGGCGCCCAGGTCACCGTCAAGCTCATCTCCACCGTGCGCGAGCCGTTGGTCCTCGGCCACGGCACCACCGATGACGAGGGCCTCTTCAACCTCGACGTGGCGGTGCCGCTGCTGCCCGGCGGCATGGCGGCGGTGATCGTCTCGGCGACCAGCCTGGTGGGCAGCAGCGAAGTGAAGCAGATCCTGTGACCGTCACCGCCGGCATCGCCATCGTCGTCAACGGCGAGCCGCGCACGGTGGCGCCGGGCGCGCGCCTGCTCGACCTGCTCGCCGAGCTCGCCGTCGACCCGCGTGC
Source organism: Thermoanaerobaculia bacterium (assembly GCA_963837455.1). Lineage (GTDB taxonomy): Bacteria > Acidobacteriota > Thermoanaerobaculia > Multivoradales > JAIOJS01 > DASYQD01. The sequence goes on from CAWINM010000010.1 coordinate 94,821, forward strand.
CGTCGCCGTCGAGCGCAACGGCGAGGTGTTGCGTCGGGCGCGGCTGCCGGAGGTCGTGCTGGCAGCAGACGACCGGCTGGAGATCGTCCGCTTCGTGCAGGGCGGCTGAGCTCGCGGCCCGGCAGGGCGGCGCCGCCGATCCGCATGCAGCCGAGGAACCGGCTCCGCGCCGCACCCCACGATGCCCGGCCGGGATTGTAAGGGTGGGTCCGACCAGCTATATTTACGGCGCTTCGCGAGCGTGGGCCGCTAGCTCAATTGGCAGAGCAGCAGACTCTTAATCTGCGGGTTCGGGGTTCGATTCCCTGGCGGCTCACCATCTACCAACCTCAACGCAGTCAGTAGCTTGGAAGTGACCGCCGGCCGTCTGGCCGGCGGTTTCACTTACGGCGCCGTAAGGCTTTCCGTAAGGCTGCGGCTCGAAAGCGTGACCTTGGGCTGCTTGCGAGGTCACTCCTCGCGCTCGCCGGTCGAGGCGCGCTTGCGCTCCGCGAGCCAGGCATCCAGGTCCTCGCGGCCTTCTTGTGCGCTCTATGGGGACGGCACGCTCCACCGACCCCATGCGATGGCGGGAGAGGTGGGGCGCGATGAGAATCCGCCGGAGCCGCATTTCCAGCCTGCGGCGAACATGAGCGTCTCGAGCAGCCCGTAGAGTCCGGTGCCCGCGCTCGCATGCGGCGCCGGATGAATTCGGCAGGGTTCTGCCGAGCCCGTCTATGAGCGCCGCTGCCAGCCGCTCGGGTGCTGCCGGTGGTGCCGCACCGCGAGGATGATCCCCTCGGCTTCGCTCATCCGGTAGAAGAGGGCGTAGGGGAAGCGCCTGAACGGCGCGCGACGGATGCCCTTCTCGGGGTAGACGACGGGATAGGAGCGAGGGTTCGCGGCTACCCGCCCTTGGGTAGCCCGGAAGGCGGCGAGGAATTCCTCGCCGAGCCCGGCGCGCCGCTCCTCGTACCACAGCGCGGCCTCGGCAAGATCGCGCGCGACCGCGGCGCGCGAGCGCCAGTTCATCGGCGGTGAAGGATGCGGCGGGCTTCGGCGATCGTGTCGTCGATCGAGATCGCGCTCGCGGGATCAGCCTCGTGATCGGCCACGCGCCGGTCGAGCAGCTCTCGGTCCGCATCGGTGAGCGGCCCAAGATTTTCCGGATCCGCGGCGAGGTTGTCCCAAGCGCGGCCAATGAGCTCGATCTGCTCCTCCGTGGGGAGCTCGGCGAGAGCGCGTTCGAGCTCGATCTTCGTCATGTTTCGCAGTGTACGCCTCCTCCATGGTGCGTCAATAACCGGGTCGGGCTCTTTCTTCAGCGCCGCTCCGATGGCTCTGAGCTCAGCCGGCGAGAAGGGTCGGCCGGCTTCGCGTTCGGGAGGCAGATACTCGGCCTTGAACTTCGTCCACAGCGCGCCGAGCGTGCGTACCCCGGTCGGCCCGGACGTCTCCTCTGCCGGGTCCTGCCGGCGCTCCACCTGCTGGCGGAGGCCCGCGACCCTTTGGGCGCGCCGCCGCAAGATCGAGCTCGGTGGGATAGTCTCCGAGAGTCATGCGGCGCTCGCGGCCGCCGATCGAATAGCGATAGACCCAAGCCTTGAGGCCCCGGCTCGTGATCCTCAAACCCAACCCGACGGTGTCGCGGTCCCACAGGAAGACCTGTTGCTTCTTCCGGTCGCCGGTCGCCGCAGCAACGCTCTCGTCGTGAGTTTCTTCAGCTTGCAAGTACCTTTGATAACTCTCACTTAGACCCTGTGTGGAGGACCCAAGAGCAGTCGCCCGCAGCTTACGGCAAACTCGGTTTTGGAGACTCCCAATCTGCGGGTTCGGGGTTCGATTCCCTGGCGGCTCACCATCCACCCCTCCTCTTCTCGCATCGCCGTCTCCTCCCGTGTCGCCGTCTCGTCAGCCCTCTCCGTCGACGTTCGCGCCGGCAACCCTTGCCCGCACGGTTCCGCGCTGTGGAGGCAGCGGCAACCCCTCGCCGCGCTAGACTCCGCGCGGCGCGAAAGTGGCGGAACTGGCAGACGCGCTAGACTTAGGATCTAGTCCCGAAAGGGGTGGGGGTTCGAGTCCCCCCTTTCGCACCAAATCCCCTGGCCGCAGATTCCCCTGCCGAGGAAGTCGATGAGCGTAGTGCTTTCGGTCGAAGAGGTCGGCCCCTGCCGCAAGCAGCTGAAGATCGAGGTGCCGGCCCCGGCGGTCGCTGCCGAGACCGAGCGGGTAATCGGCGAGTACCGCAAGCGGGCCCGGCTGCCCGGGTTCCGCCCCGGCAAGGTGCCGGCCAACATCGTCCGCCAGCGCTTCAAGAAGGAGATCGAGCAGGACGTGGTGGAGCGGCTGGTGCCGCGCTACTGGCACCAGGCGGAGGCCGAGCAGGAGCTCGACCCGCTGCTTCCTCCGGAGCTCGGCAACGTCGACCTCGCGCTGGGCGAGTCGATGACCTTCACCGCCGTCGTCGAGACTCGCCCCGCGATCGAGCTCGGCAACTACAAGGACGTGCAGCTTCCCGACCTGCCGGTCGAGCCCACCGCGGAGGAGATCGACGGGCAGCTCGAGGAGTTTCGCCGTCGCGCCGGCGAGTGGAAGAAGGTGGAGCGGCCGGCGGCGCGCGGCGACCGGGTGGTCGCCGAGATCACCGAGGGGCATGGGGAGCCGCAGAAGACCTCCTTCGAGGTCGGCGACGAGCACGTCTGGGAGGAGCTGTCGCTGGCGGCCACCGGGCTCAGCGCCGGCCAGTCCTCGAGCTTCCGCCGCCGCGCCGCCGAGAGTGAGGAGGCCAAGGACTACAGGGTCAAGGTCGACACCGTCGAGGAGCTCGAGCTGGCGCCGCTCGATGACGAGCTGGCGAAGAAGGTGAGCCGCTTCCAGACTCTTTCCGAGCTGCGCGCGGCCGTGGAGACGATGATCGGCGATGCCAAGAAGCGCGAGCGCGGCCGCCAGCGCGAGAGCTGGCTCTTGCAGCAGCTGCGCGAGCGGCACCCGCTCACCCTGCCCGAAGGGGTGGTGCAGCAGGAGATGGAGACCATGGTGCGCGACTATGCCCACCAGCTCTCCCACCAGGGCGTCGACGTCGAAAAGGCGGAGATCGACTGGGGCGCCCTCGGCGAGCGCGCCCGCCCCGACGCCGAGCGCGTCGTGCACTCGCGGCTCCTGCTCGACGCCATCGCCGAGGCGGAGGGGATCGAGGTACCCGAGGAGCGGCTCGAGGCCCTGCTCGCCGAGATCGCCCGCGAACGCAAGTCGACGCCGCTCGCGGTGCGCCGCGACCTCGACGGCTCCGGTCGCCTCGCCGGGCTGCGCCGTCAGCTCCGCCGCCAGCAGACCGTCCGTCACCTGCTCGGCGAGGAGCCGGGGGTACAATCCGATTGGGTCGAGGCGCACGAGCACGCCGATCACGGTCACGCGCACGACGACGAACACGGCCACGACTGAGCGGGCAGGAGCTAGCGACCGATGCTGATTCCGATGGTGGTGGAGCAGACCAGCCGTGGCGAGCGGGCCTACGACATCTTCTCGCGCCTGCTCAAGGACAACATCATCTTCCTCGGCCGGGCGATCGACGACGACATCGCCAACCTGGTGATCGCGCAGATGCTGTTTCTCGAGGCCGAGAACCCGGAGCGCGACATCGCCCTCTACCTCAACAGCCCCGGTGGCTCGATCAGCGCCGGCATGGCGATCTACGACACCATGCAGTACATCAAGCCCGACGTCGCCACCGTCTGCGTCGGGCAGGCGGCGTCGATGGCCGCGGTGCTGCTCGCCGGCGGTGCCGCCGGCAAGCGCTCGGTGCTCCCCAACAGCCGGGTGCTGATCCACCAGCCTCTGCTCTTCGGCCTGCAGGGGCAGGCGACGGAGATCGAGATCCACGCCCGCGAGATCCTGCGCATGCGCGAGCGCCTCGACGAGATCCTCGCCCACCACACCGGCAAGTCGGTCGAGCAGATCCACCTCGACACCGAGCGCGACAAGATCTTCAGCGCCGACGAGTCGGTGGCCTACGGCCTCGCCGATCAGGTGATGGCGCGCCGGGCGCCGGCCCGGCCGGCGAGCTGACCGTCAACTGCTGCCGACGCCCGACCAGCGCCAGAGGCCGCCGTCGCCCTCCTCGAAGCCGCTCGAGAACAGGATCGGCTGGTCGGAGAAGCAATAGATGGGCTGCGCTGAGCTGCAGCCAAGCGGGACGAAGGAGCTCCAGCCTTCGACGGCGCCTGAGCGGCCGACGACGCCGTGCACCGAGAAGTCGGACTGCGTGAAGTCGAAGCAGTTGCGGTCGTCGAACGCGCCGTCGTTGGCGGTGCCGGTGCGGGTGAAGGCGTCGTTGTAGGAGAGCCGCTCGGTCTCCGCGATCGGGCTCGAGATCTCGCCGTCGGTGAGGTCGGCCTTCGAGCTGGCGATCTGGATGCCGTCGGGCCGCTTGAACGGGCCGTCGTAGTCGAGGTGGTCGATGGCGTCGACGGCGACGACCGAGAGCCAGGCGCGGAAGCTCGCCGGGTTGGGGAGGTTTCCCGCCCGCGCGCGGGCCTGGCAGATGGCGTCCCCGGCCGCCAGCGACTCCTGACCCCCGGCGTCGGGTGAAGACGCGAGGTCGCCGGTGTAGGTGGTGCTGGTGTGGAACGCCAGCGCGCCTTCGCTCTCGAAGGGCGGAAAGGGCGGCCCGCCGAAGAGCGAGTGCTGGAAGCAATAGAGGTGGAGGAGCTGGTTGCAGCTGGAGCCGCTGGGCGCGGTCCACCCCACCGGACCGTACTGCGCATTTCCCACGGCGCCCGTGGACGAGCCTTGCGCGTCGTTCCAGGCGATGCTGCCGGGGTCGGCGCAGTCCCAACCTAACAACGCCAGCTTGCCGTCGGCACCGGTGCCCGTCCAGACGCCTTCGGAGGACGGCACCACGCTGCCGTTCTCGTCGAAGCGCGGCGCGTTCAGCACCTCGCCGGCGGTGAGCGAGGCGACGTTGCGGGCGAATGGCTGCCCGTCCATGCGCGCCCAGGGGCCGGGGTTGTTGAGCGTGATCGAGCCGCAGGTCGGCGGGTGGCCGCTGCGCGCCTTGATGTTGCAGGCGGCGTCGGTGGTCGCGTCCGAGAGCCACGCTTGGAAGCTGGCGGCGTTCACCAGGTGGGCGGCCGCGGCGAGGTTCTGGCAGATCCGATTGCCGGCGGCGAGGCCAGTCAGTCCGTCGGCCTGGGGCCAGGTGCTGAGCTTGCCGGTGCCCTTGGCCGAGGTAACGAACATGACGTCGGGCTGCGCGGCGGCGTTGGCCGCGGCGAGGACGATCCAGGCGGAGCCCACGACTACGGTGATGCGCATGTCCCGCCCCCTCACTCGGTCGAGATCGCCGACCAGCGCCAGAAGCCGCCGTCGCCTTCCTCGAAGCCGCTCCAGAACAGGATCGGCTGGTTGGAGAAGCAGTAGATCGGGTGCGGTGAGCCGCAGTTATCAGCGTAGGAAGAGCTCCAGCCTTCGACGGCGCTCGAGAGGCCGATCACGCTGTGCACCGGGTCGGACTGCGTGAAATCGAAGCAGTTGCGCTCGTCGAAGATGCCGGCCTCGGTGGTGCCCGTACGGACGTACGTGTCGTTGTAGCGCAGCCGCTCGGTCTCCGCGAGCGAGCTCGAGATCTCGCCGTCGGTGAGATCGGCCTTCGAGCTGGCGATCTGGATGCCGTCGGGGCGCTTGAACGGGCCGTCGTAGTCGAGGTGGTCGATGGCGTCGAGGCCGACGATCGAGAGCCAGGCGCGGAAGCTCGCCGGGTTGGGGAGGTTGCCGGCTCGCGCGCGGGCCTGGCAGATGGCGTCCCCGGCCGCGAGCGACTCCTGACCCCCGGCGTCCGGTGAAGACGCGAGGTCGCCCGTGTAGGTGGTGCTGGTGTGGAACGCCAGCGCCCCTTCGGTCTCGAAGGGCGGAAAGGGCGGCCCGCCGAAGAGCGAGTGCTGGAAGCAATAGAGGTGGAGGACCTGGCTGCAGCCCGTGCCACTGTACGAGGTCCAGTTCCTCGGACCGAATTCCGGATACCCAATCAGACCATACCCTGTTCCGTCGGAGTTGCTGTTCCAGGCGGCGCCGCCGGCGTCAGGGCAGTCCCACAAAATTACCCACAGCCTGCCGTCAGGGCCGGTGCCCGTCCAGACGCCTTCGGAGGACGGCACCACGTTGCCGTTTTCGTCGAAGCGCGGCGCGTTCAGCACCTCGTCGGCGGTGAGCGAGGCGACGTTGCGGGCGAATGGCTGCCCGTCCATGCGCGCCCAGGGGCCGGGGTTGTTGAGCGTGATCGAGCCGCAGGTCGGCGGGTGGCCGCTGCGCGCCTTGATGTTGCAGGCGGCGTCGGTGGTCGCGTCCGAGAGCCACGCTTGGAAGCTGGCGGCGTTCACCAGGTGGGCGGCCGCGGCGAGGTTCTGGCAGATCCGATTGCCGGCGGCGAGGCCAGTCAGTCCGTCGGCCTGGGGCCAGGTGCTGAGCTTGCCGGTGCCCTTGGCCGAGGTAACGAACATGCGATCCGTCTGCGCCGCTGCCGCGGCGGCCAGGAAGGCGAGTGCTGTCGACGAGAGAGCGAGGGCGACCCGCATGGCTGTTCCTCCCCATCCGTGGGTGGGGGATGAGGCCCACCCATAACGTTGAATCGGAATCGGGGGGAGGAAGGCGACAGCCGCCGGCGTCGCCACCGCGGCGGGCCGTTCTGCCCCCGCGGGTGGGCGGCGGGCGGGCGCCAGCGAAGGCTGCTAAACTGGCGATGGACTCCTCGCCCGAGCATCGGCCGCGCTCGCCGCCAAGGGAGCGTGGCGCATCACCGAGCCGGGGGAGCCCATGGGGCGCTGCGGTGGGCCCTTCTTGGCAGGCCGGAGGGCGCGGAATAGCGGTTGCAAAAGGGGCGGTTGTAGGGGGCGAGGGCAGGCGAAGGCCGTCCCGAACTCCACTCAACGATCAGCCGCCCATCTCACTGCGGAGGAGAGATGCCCAAGCGCGAGACCGGCGACGACACCCTGCGGTGTTCCTTCTGTAACAAGAGCCAGCGGGAGGTGCGCAAGCTCATCGCCGGCCCCACGGTCTTCATCTGCGACGAGTGCGTGGACATCTGCCTCGACATCATCGCCGAGGACCGGATGCTCGAGCAGCAGCAGGAAACCAACCTGCCCAAGCCGCACGAGCTCAAGAAGCTGCTCGACGAGTACGTGATCGGCCAAGAGCAGGCGAAGAAGAAGCTCGCCGTCGCCGTCTACAACCACTACAAGCGCATCGAGCACGCCGAGCGCATGCGCTCCGACGTCGAGCTGCAGAAGAGCAACATCCTGCTCATCGGGCCCACCGGCACCGGCAAGACGCTGCTGGCGCAGACGCTGGCGAAGATCCTGCACGTGCCGTTCACCATCGCCGACGCCACCACGCTCACCGAGGCGGGCTACGTCGGCGAGGACGTCGAGAACATCATCCTCAAGCTCTACCAGGCGGCGGGCAACGACAAGGAGAAGACCCAGAAGGGCATCGTCTACCTCGACGAGGTGGACAAGATCTGCCGCAAGGGGGACAACCCCTCGATCACCCGCGACGTCTCCGGCGAGGGGGTGCAGCAGGCGCTGCTCAAGATCCTCGAGGGGACGATGTGCAACGTGCCGCCGCAGGGCGGTCGCAAGCACCCGCACCAGGAGTTCCTGCAGATCGACACCACCAACATCCTCTTCATCTGCGGCGGCGCCTTCGTCGGCCTCACCGACCAGATCGAGCGCCGCCTCAACCAGAAGACCATGGGCTTCGGCGCCGAGCTGCGCGAGAAGAAGAAGAACAAGGCGGGCGATCTGCTCGGCCGCGTGGTGCCCGAGGACCTCATCAAGTTCGGCCTCATCCCCGAGTTCGTGGGCCGGCTGCCGGTGCTCGCCTCCCTCGACGAGCTCGACGAGGAGGACCTGATCCGCATCCTGGTCGAGCCCAAGAACAGCCTGGTGCGCCAGTACAAGACCATCTTCGAGATGGAGAACGTCAACCTCAAGTTCACCGAGACCTCGCTCAAGGCCGTCGCCAAGGAGGCCCTCAAGCGCGGCGTCGGGGCGCGCGGCCTGCGCATCATCCTCGAGGAGCTGATGCTCGACCTCATGTACGAGGTGCCGTCGTCGGCGGACATCGAGGAGTGCGTGATCACCGAGGAGGTGGTAGCGCAGCGTGCCGCCCCGGTGCGGCTCTACAAGAAGGCCGGCTGAACGGGAATGCTCTTCTCGCCTCGTCACCGAAACCCCTCCCCTCCGCGCGCCGAGCGGTGGGTCCCGACCCGAAGAAGGTAGACTCCCTGAGCGACATGACCGACCGTTCGAGCTTCGTCGAATCGAGCACGCTGGAGCTCCCCGTCGTCCCGCTGCGGGACATGGTGGTGTTCCCGCACATGATGGCGCCCTTCATCGTCGGCCGGCAGGCCTCGGTGCGGGCGCTCGAGGACGCGCTGTCGGACCCCAAGAAGCGCATCTTCCTCGTCACCCAGCGCGATCCCAAGGTCGACGAGCCGGGGCGCGGCGATCTCTACGACGTCGGGGTGGTGGCGAAGGTGATCCAGAACCTCAAGCTGCCCAACGGCAACGTCAAGGTGATGGTCGAGGGGGTGCAGCGCGCCAAGCTCGTCGACGTCGACGAGGCGGAAGACGGCTTTGCCGCCACCGTCGAGGCCTACCGCATCACCTACCCGCTCTCCGAGAAGCTGCAGGTATACATGGGCAAGGTGCTCTCCACCTTCGAGCACTACGCCAAGGTGTCGCACCACCTCGCTTTCGAGAGCCTGATCTCCACCCTCAAGCTCGAGGACCCGGACCGCTTCACCGACACCCTGGCGGCGCACCTGATGGTGGCGACCACCGACAAGCAGGCGCTGCTCGAGCTGCTCAACCCCTACGAGCGGCTGCAGAAGCTCCACGACCTGCTGGACCTGGAAGTCGAGAAGGTCAACATCGACAAGCGCATCAACGTCCAGGTCAAGAAGCAGATGGAGAAGGCGCAGAAGGAGTACTACCTCAACGAGAAGATCAAGGCCATCCACCAGGAGCTCGGCAGGAAGGACGACCGCAGTGACGAGGTCGCCGAGCTCAAGGAAAAGATCGAGAAGGCCGGTCTGCCCGCGGAGGTGAAGGAGAAGGCAGAGCAGGAGCTCAAGCGCCTGGAGGCGATGCCGCCGGTGTCGGCCGAGGCCACCGTCTCGCGCAACTACATCGACTGGATCGTCTCGGTGCCCTGGACCAAGGCGAGCCGCGAGCTGCGCGACATCGAGAAGGCGGAGAAGATCCTCAACGAGGACCACTACGGGCTGGAGAAGATCAAGGAGCGGATCCTCGAGTTCCTCGCCGTCCGCCAGCTGACCAAGAAGACGCAGAGCTCGATCATCTGCTTCGTCGGCCCTCCCGGGGTGGGCAAGAGCAGCCTCGCCAAGTCGATCGCCCGCGCCACCGGCCGCGAGTTCGTGCGCCTGTCGCTGGGCGGCGTGCGCGACGAGGCCGAGATCCGCGGCCACCGGCGCACCTACATCGGCGCTTTCCCCGGGCAGATCATCCAGATGATGAAGAAGGCCGGCACCGTCAACCCGGTCTTCCTGCTCGACGAGATCGACAAGATGTCGATGGACTTCCGCGGCGACCCGACGGCGGCGCTGATGGAGGTGCTCGACCCCGAGCAGAACCACACCTTCGTCGACCATTACCTCGACGTCGAGTACGACCTCTCGAGGGTGATGTTCATCTGCACCGCCAACGTGCTGCACACCGTGCCGGCGCCGTTGCGCGATCGCATGGAGATCATCTCCCTCTCCGGCTACACGCTGACCGAGAAGCTGGCGATCGCGCAGCAGTTCCTGGTCAAGAAGCAGCTCGAGAAGCATGGCCTCGAGGCGCACGCGATCAGCTTCGACGCCGAGGCGATCCGCCAGATGATCGAGATGTACACCCGCGAGGCGGGGGTGCGCAGCCTCGAGCGCGAGATCGCCGCGGTGGCGCGCAAGCTCGCCCGCCGAGTGGTGCAGAGCAAGCCCGACCAGCCGCCGGTGGTGAGCCCCGAGATGGTGGGCGAGCTGCTCGGCAAGCCGCGTTTCCGCCCGCGCCGCAAGAACCAGGAATCGGAGGTGGGCGTCGCCACCGGCCTCGCCTGGACCGAGGTCGGCGGCGAGCTGTTGGAGACCGAGGTCGGGTTGATGAAGGGGAAGGGGAAGCTCACCCTCACCGGCAAGCTGGGCGACGTCATGCAGGAGTCGGCGCGCGCCGCCGTCTCCTACCTGCGCTCGCGCGCCGAGCTGCTCGGCATCGACCCCGAGTTCAACGAGTCGATCGACCTCCACATCCACGTGCCCGAGGGCGCCATCCCCAAGGACGGCCCTTCGGCGGGCATCACCATGGCGACCGCGCTGGTGTCGGCGCTCACCAAGGTGCCGGTGCGCAAGGACGTCGCGATGACCGGCGAGATCACCCTGCGCGGCAAGGTGCTGCCGGTGGGCGGCATCAAGGACAAGATCCTCGCCGCCTATCGCGCCGACATCACCGAGGTGATCCTGCCGAAGGAGAACGAGAAGGACCTCGAGGAGATCCCCGCCGAGGTGCGGGACCTGCTCGACGTGCATTTGGTAGAATCCATGGACGAGGTGCTGCGACTGGCCTTGGACGGCAGCCCGACCCCACTGCCCGCCTTGGGTGACGAGGGAGCTGGGTTCGAGAAGACCGCCACGGAGCCCCCCGCTCTGCACCAGGCGGGTTCCGGCGATCCCTTGGCACATTGAGACGGCTACCTGCCTTGGGCTGGCGCCCGGCTCGCGGGCCGGCAGCCTGAATTCGACGCAGCAGATTCCCTGATACGTTCTGGTTCCGGTCTCTATCCTTAGGGACATCACCTGTCGGTTCTTGAATCGGGGCTTCGGGTGGCCGTCGAGGCGGCCGTCGAGGTCACGCTCACGTGGAGAACATCCAGACCGCCGAGTACATCCGCTCGGCACACTCGGCACAGGAGCTGCTTCACGATGGTCGACCTGAGGTGGCCTTCGTGGGCCGCTCCAACGTCGGCAAGTCGAGCCTCCTCAACGCCCTGCTCGGGCGCAAGGGGCTGGCCAGGACGAGCTCGACGCCGGGGCGCACGCAGACCATCAACTACTTCCTGATCAACGATCGAATCTGGTTCATCGACCTTCCCGGCTACGGGTACGCCAAGACCAGCAAGGAGAGGCGACAAGCCTGGGCACGCACCGTGGAGCACTACTTCGAGCACGCGCTACCGGCGGCGATCGTGGTGTTGCTGGTCGATGCCAAGGTGGGAGGCACTCCCCTCGACGCCGCTGCCTGGGAGTACCTGGCGGCGAGCGGCAGCGAGCCGCTGGTCGTGGCGACCAAGGCCGACAAGGTGCCGCGCGGCAAGCGGCACCAGGCACGGGCCCTGCTGCGCGATCGCGTCGGCCTCGCCGGCGAGGTGCCGCTGATCGAGGTGTCGGCGACCACCGGGGAAGGGATCCAGGAGCTCTGGCGGCAGCTCGCGGCACGACTGCCGCAACCGCAGGCGAGGAGTAGACGAGATCATGGCTAGAACCGCACACCCGCGAGCACGCAACGAGGGCGAGGGCGAAGCCAAGGTGGCCGCCGCCCTGCCGCCCGCCGAAGAGACGGCGGGCACCAACGGCACCGGCTCCGAGGTCCAGGAACCGGCGGCTGCGGCGCCGGACGAGGTCGCGCCGGTCGCGGCCAACGACAGCGGTGATGGCGCCGCGGACGCGGTAGCCGAGGCCCCGATCGGCGAAGCCGGGGCCGCCGAGCCGGCGGCCGAGGCGGCGAGCCAGGAGGGCGAGCCGCGCGGCGAGGACAAACCTGATGGGCAGCGCGTCGACGGCCGTGGCGACGACGGCCGCCAGGCGCAACGCGGCGAGGCGGCGCGGGGGGTCGACGCGCGGCAGCCGCAGCGCGAACGGCGCGAGGCGCTCGACATCCGCGCCCTCAAGGAGATGAGCATTTCCCGCCTCACCGAGGTGGCCAAGGACCTCGGTGTGGAGGGCGCCACCTCGCTGCGCAAGCAGGAGCTGATCTTCAAGATCCTGCAGGCGCAGACCGAGAAGAGCGGTCTCATCTTCGCCGAGGGCGTGCTCGAGTGCCTGCCGGACGGCTTCGGCTTCCTGCGCGCTCCCGAGTACAACTACCTGCCGGGGCCCGACGACATCTACGTGTCGCCATCCCAGATCCGCCGCTTCGACCTGCGCACCGGTGACACCGTGTCGGGACAGGTGCGCCAGCCCAAGGAGGGGGAGCGCTACTTCGCCCTCATCAAGGTCGAGGCGGTCAACTTCGAGCACCCCGACGTTGCCCGCAACAAGATCTTCTTCGACAACCTGACGCCGCTCTACCCCGAGGAGCGGCTGCGCCTGGAGAACGTCGGCGACATGTCCTCGCGCGTGCTCGACCTCTGCACCCCGATGGGCAAGGGTCAGCGCGCGCTCATCGTCGCCCCGCCGCGCACCGGCAAGACCATGCTGCTGCAGTCGCTGGCGCACTCGGTCGCTTCCAACCACCCCGAGGTGGTGCTCATCGTGCTGCTCATCGACGAGCGCCCCGAGGAGGTCACCGACATGCAGCGCTCGGTGCAGGGCGAGGTGGTGTCGTCGACCTTCGACGAGCCCGCCACCCGCCACGTGCAGGTGGCGGAGATGGTGATCGAGAAAGCCAAGCGGCTGGTCGAGCACAAGAAGGACGTGGTGATCCTGCTCGACTCCATCACCCGCCTGGCTCGCGCCTACAACACCGTGCAGCCGCCCTCGGGCAAGGTGCTCTCCGGCGGCATCGACGCCAACGCCCTGCACCGCCCCAAGCGCTTCTTCGGCGCCGCTCGCAACATCGAGGAGGGAGGCTCGCTGACCATCATCGCCACCGCCCTCGTCGACACCGGCAGCCGCATGGACGACGTCATCTTCGAGGAGTTCAAGGGCACCGGCAACTGCGAGCTCCATCTCGACCGCAAGCTGGTCGAGAAGCGCGTCTTCCCTGCCATCGACATCAACAAGTCGGGTACCCGCAAGGAGGAGCTGCTGATGCCCGAGAAGGAGCTCCACCGCATCTGGGTGCTGCGCAAGGTGCTCAACCCGCTGTCGACGGTGGAGAGCATGGAGCTGCTCCTGGACAAGCTCCAGAAGACGAAGAGCAACCAGGAGTTCCTCAACGCGATGTCGCGCTGAGGCGGATCGGCCGACGAAGGCGCCCGCGTCCTCTGCGGCGTGCGTCGGCTGCTCCTCGGGCCTGGGTACGGGACCTGCGCCCCGCTAGCTGCTGCTAGCCGGTCGCCGGGCCCAGCTGCTGCGCCGCACTGCGGTGGGCACGCAGTCCCCACCGCGAGCGCAGCTCGAGCAGGGTCGCTTCGCGCTCCAACGGCAGCTGCTCGAGGGCGGCAGCGGCACGGTCGCCGCGGCGGGCACGAGCGGCGAGCTCGAGCTCGGCGGCGAGGCCCGCCAGGGTGACGGCGCCGACGTCGGAGGCCACGCCTGCCAGCAGGTGGGCGGTGGCGGCCAGGGCGGCGACGTCGTCCGCCACCTCGCGCAGCGTGGCGACCTGACGGGCGCTGGTGAGCTCGAAGACGTTGACCAGCTCGGCGCGAGCGGTGTCGTCGAACCGCGACTCCAGCCCGGCGAGCCGCGCCGGGTCGAGTCGCGGCGACGGCGCGCTCCCGGCGCCCTCGTCGCGACGGTCGACGCCACTGCGGCCACGGCCGCCGGCCAGGCGCCGCGGCCGGGGTGCGCGGCGGTGCGCTGCTGGTTCGGCAACCGGCGGCTCCCGGCTGCGCAGGCCCAGCTCCGCGGCCAGCAGATCGCGCTGGCGAGCGACCTGCCGGCTGCGCCGCTCGAGGTCGTCGAGCATGCGGGCGTAGCTCGCACCGACTCGCTGGAGCTCGGGAGAGCCCTCCCAGGCGCCAGGGAGAACGGCGCTGGCGCGCTCGTCGGCGCGCTGGTTGGCGGGGGCCGGTCCCCCTGCCACCGCGAGCTGGCGCCAGAGAGTGCGCCAGGACGCCAGGGTGAGAAGCAGCGCCGCGGCGATCGCGGCGGCGGCCGCGGGGGCGGCCCGCCGCCGCGCCGCCACCAGCCACGGGACGTCGCTGGACGCGAGAACGGCCACCGATGTGCCGTCGGCGAGCCGGCCCGGGTACTCGCCCCACAGGTGGTCGTTCGCCCACCAGGTCCGTGGTCCGCCGAGGGTCTGGAGTCGCTCGGGTACGGGCTCGTCATGCCGGCCGGCGACGGCGATGCGCAGACCGTCCGCGCCGTAGATTGCCAGCCAGCGAAGGTCCGGGTTCCCCAGCCGCATGCGCAGGACCTCCGCCGGAGCCGGCGCGCCGGCGGCGGTCGGGAGGGCCTGGAGGTCGGAGCTGAGCTCGGCCATGACGGCGAGCAGCACCTGGCGCTGCTGGCGCTCGCCGCCGCGCGAGTCGGCCGCCGCCATCAGCCAGGCGCCGAGCACCGCCCCGGCCCCGGCGGTGAGGAGAAGAAGGGAGACGAACCGACGCTGCGAGCTGCCCACCCTCGGCTCCTTCCGTGCGGCGCGGCAGAGGCGCCGCCGCGACCCATCTGCGTCAACTGTTGTTTAGACGGCCGCGGGTGCCCGGATTCCCCTCGGCGGCGGGGCGCCGCCGCCAAGGTCCGGGGCCATCAGGAGATATGATCGCCCCCTGCAGGACAACCCGGGCGTGAAGTCGTCGCTGCCAGGCCTGTCGGGCCTCGACTGGGAAGGTGCGCTGCAACGCCTGGCGCCGGGCTTGCCGCTGGTGCGGATGCTGCTCGCGATTCTCGAGGCCGCCCCCGAGGCGGTCTTCGCCAAGGACCTCGCGGGGCGTTACCTGGTGATCAACAAGGCGGGGGCCGACGCCATCGGGCTGCCGATCGAGATGGTGCTTGGCCGCCCGGACGAGGAGCTCTTTCCGGCCGGCGTGGCGGCCGCCATCCGGCGGTGGGACCAGCGGGTGATCGACGGCGGAATGCCGATCCGCTACGAGGCGTTCTCCCCCCTCGGCCCCCGACGGCAGGTCTTCCTCACCAGCAAGGCCCCGCTGCTCGGCCCCGACGGGCAGACCGTCGGCGTGGTGGGGATCGCGCGCGACATCACCGAGGTGCGGCGCCTGGAGGAGGACCTGGCCCGGTTGTCCCACCAGTCGCTCGACCTGCTCTGCGTCTTCGATGGCGCGGGTCGCATCCACCTCGTCAGCGACTCGTTCGAGCGTGTCCTGGGCTGGCGCCGCGACGAGGTGCTGGGGACGAGGCAGCGCGAGCTGGTCCACCCCGAGGACTGGCAGGCGAGCGCCGAGGTGCTGCGGCGCCTGACGCGCCACGGCGTGCCGGTGATCGACTTCCGCAACCGCGTGCGCTGCCGCGACGGCTCCTACCGCTGGTTGGAGTGGCGCTGCGACCCGCCGGCGGGGGATGGCGTGGTCTACGCCGTGGCGCGCGAGGTCACCGCCCGCACCCGCGAGGAGCAGGAGCTGCGCGCCGCCAAGGAGGAGGCCGAGGCCGTCGCCGCACGCAGCGCCCGCTTCCTCGCCGACATGAGCCACGAGATCCGGACCCCGCTCAACGCCATCATCGCCGCGGTCGAGCTCGCCCTCGACTCGCCGCTCGCGCCGGCGCAGCGCGAGCTGCTCGAGGTGGTGAGCACCGCCAGCGACGCCCTGCTCGCCCTCGTCAACGACGTGCTCGACCTCTCCAAGATCGAGGCCGACGCCCTCGACCTCGAGCAGACCGCATTCCCACCCACCGAGCCGCTGCACCAGGCGGCGTCGCTGGTGCGCGGCCGCGCCGCCCGCCAGGGGGTCGAGCTGGCGATCGAGGTGTCGCCGCAGGTGCCGCCGCTGGTGGTCGGGGATCCCCACCGCCTGCGGCAGATCCTCGTCAATCTGCTCGACAACGCGATCAAGTTCAGCGGTGGAGGGGTGGTGTCGGCCAGCCTGGACGCGACCGAAGGCGGGCTCCTCTACGTGGTCGCCGACGAGGGCCGCGGAATCGACGCCGACCGCCTGCCGACCATCTTCAGCCCATACCGTCAGGCGGACGCCAAGGTCGCCGGGCGCCATGGCGGCACCGGACTGGGCCTCGCCATCTCCCGCCGGTTGGCGGAGCGGATGGGCGGACGGCTCGAGGCCGAGAGCGGCCGGCCCCGTGGCGCCTCGTTCGCGCTCACGCTGCCGGCGACGGCCGCCGTGCCGGCGCCTGCGGAGCGCTCGCCGCCGCGTCTGCAGGCGGCCGGGGAGATCGCCGGGCTCGAGGTGCTGGTGGCGGAAGACGAGCCGATGAACCAGCTCGTCATGCGCCGATTGCTGGAGAGCCTGTCCTGTCGCGCGCGGGTCGTCGCCGACGGGGCGGCGGCCGTGCAGTCGCTCGTCGACCAGCCGCCCGACGTGGTGCTGCTCGACGTGCAGATGCCGGGTGTGGACGGCCCGGAGGCGGCGCGACGCATCCGTGCGCTCGAGGGAGGGGACTCCCGGCGAACCTACCTGGTCGCCCTCACCGCCTCCGCCACCCGCGAGGTGCGCGAAGCGTGCGCTGCCGCCGGGATGGACGAGTACCTGACCAAGCCGGTCCGCCGGGAGGCCCTGGCCGCCGTCCTCGAGCGGGCGGCGGCACGTCGACGGCAGTAGCGGCGGTGGGGTTGGTAGGGCTCGCGAGGCCCCTCGCTGTCAACCTGCCGTCTCTGCCGCAGCGACGCGCCGCAGCTCGGCGAGCGTGCGCGCCACCTCCGTCGCCAGCGTGGCGAGCCGTGCCTGCGCGTCGCCGCCCTCACCGAGGCAGCGCTCGAAGTCCGCGAGCTGGAGCGCCAGTAACGCCGCGCCGATGTTCGCGCTGACGCCTTTGAAACTGTGCGCGAGCCGGAGCGCCTCGGCCACGTCGCCGGCAGCGAGCGACTCTTCGAGCTCGCGCAGCCTGCTGGGGGCCTCCTCCGCGTAGGTGCCGAGCAGCGCGGCCAGCAGGTCCTGGCCAGTCTGCCGACCGAGCTCGCGCAGCATGTCGAGATGCTGGTGGTCGAGCACCGCGGGCGCCGCCGCGGTCGCGGCCGGCACCGGTGCGCCAGCCTCCCCGATCGCGCGCCCGCCGGCGGGTCGTTGACTGCGATCCAGCGCCCGCGCGAGCTCCTCACTCCTCGCCGGTTTGGCGAGATAGTCATCGACGCCCGCCGCCAGACAGGCCGTACGGCCCGCCTCCGAGGCGTGGCCGGTGAAGGCGATCAGCCACGGTGGGCTTCCCGCCGGTCGGGTGGTACGGACCCGCCGCACGACCTCCAACCCGTCCATTCCCGGCATCTGCACGTCGAGAAGCACGACGTCGTAGTCTCGATCCTGCATCGCGGCGAGTGCCGCGAGCCCGTCCGCGACGACGTCGGCGTGGTGGCCGAGCCGCTCCACCACACGCCGCACCACCAGCCGGTTGAGGTCGTCGTCCTCCGCGAGGAGGATGCGCAACGGCGGCTTCCCCATGAGGGCGTTACTCGACTGCCTTCGGCGTGGCGGCGGCGTCCGTCTTCGCGCCTCCGTTCCCGGGCAGCGCGAAGCGGTAGCCGATGCCGCGCTCGGTGACCAGATAGCGTGGATGGCTGGGGTCGGGCTCGAGCTTCTGCCGCAGCCGATGGACGTGGACTCGCAAGGTGTCCTCGAACAGCTCGTCGCGGGGCCAGACCCGCGAAAGCAGCTGGGCATTGCGCACGGAACGCGGCGCACCGCGCAGCAGGACGTGGAGGAGCTTGGTTTCGGTGGCGGTGAGCGGCACCGTGGAGCCGGCGACCACCGCCTCCTGGCATTGAAGACGCAAGGACAGGCGCTCGTCGATCCTCACCTCCGGTCCGTGCTGCACGGCGCCGCCGGCGCGGCGGAGCAGCCGCTTGACCCTGGCCACCAGCACGGCCGGCAGGAATGGCTTGAGGACGTAGTCCTCGGCAACCGTCTCGATGCTGCGCACCATGGTGGGCTCGTCGTCGACAGCGGTGAGCAGGATCACCGGTACGTCACTGAACGCATGCAGTCGCTCGCAGAGCTCGAGGCCGGTCATCTCCGGCATGCGGATGTCGATGATAGCCGCATCCGGAAGGCCGTGGCGGGAGACCCAGTCGAGGGCGGCGGCGCCGGAGCCCGCCTCCGCGCAGTGGAAACCTGCCAGCTCGAAGGAGTGGCGCAGCACCCGTCGGATGTCGGCGTCGTCGTCGACGCAGAGGACCACCGGCAAGGCGGTCCCCAATCCGACGGATAGCTCCGCGCGCTCCACCCATGCACTCCGGAAGAGTCGGTAGACTTAGAGACTATACATTGTGGGAGATGCAGTGACGGACCCGGGTGCCTCGCTCTCGCGCGTCCTCATCGTCGACGACGAGCCGGACATCCGTTTGGTCGTGCGACTCGGCCTGGAGGCGGCCGGGCTCTCGGTCGCCGTCGCCGGCAGTGCCGCCGAAGCGATCGAGGTGGCCGCCTCCTTCGCGCCTCAGCTGGTGCTGCTCGACGTCGAGATGCCGGGGGTGGATGGGGTGGTGGCGCTGGAGCAGCTGCGCCGCGTGCCGGCTTGCGCGGGCGCCAGCGTGGCCTTCCTAACCGCCACCGCTGACCTTCCCGCCGTCGAGGCCCTCCGCCAGCTCGACGTGCTGGCGGTGCTGATCAAGCCTGTCGATCCCTTGCGGCTCGCCGACAAGCTGCGCTCGCTCTGGGCGCATCGACATCGCGGTGACGATGTCCCGTAGGACGTAGCTCGCAATGTTTCTCGTAACGAGACGCCCATAGACTTCGGCGGATGGTCCATCGTGCAGGAGGCGACCGTGCCGAGCCTGCCGCCGGCGAGGTGCCGCCCGCGTCGGCGGTTCCTGTGCGCGCCAAGGCTGGCCCGCCGGCCGGCGTCGGCAGCGCCGTCACGGTGGCGGCGTTCGCCGCCGCCGGGGCCGCGGCCGTGCTGCTGGCCGCCCCGCTCGACCGCTATCGCAGGTGGAGCACTGCGGGCGCTCCCGGCCAGGAGCTTCTCTTCAGTCTCCTCCTCGGGGGCTTGCTGCTCGCCGCGGCAGGCGGCTACCTGCTGGCCCGCCGCGCGCATCGACGGAGGCCGCTGCCGCAGACGGCCGTGGCGCTCGTCGTCGGCCCCGGCCACCTGGCGCTGCTGGCCTCGATGCTCGCGGTCGCCTGGTTCGGCGCTCTGCCGGCGCCGCGCGGCGAACGGCTGCTGGCAGCCGCCTGGCTCGCGGCGCGCCTGCTGCTCGCCGGCGGCGCTGTCGCGAGTGCGCTCGCCGAGCGGCGGTCGCCGGCGCAGCCGGCACGACCACGGTTCCTCGCTCCGGCGCTGCTAGGCATCGCGTGCGCGCTGCCGCTGGCGGCCGGGATCAGTGGGCTCCCCGCCACCCTGGGGTGGCTGCTGGGGGCCGGCGGCCTCCTCGCCCTGTCGGTCCATGTCGTCGCCCTGGTGGCGGTGCTGCTGCCCGGCCCTCGCGCCTCTCCGGCAAGCCTGCGCGACGACCCCCGCTGGGCGGGCACCGTGGCGGTCGGGATGATCGCGGACGTCGCGCTCGCCCTTGCCCGCGGCGCGCACGACGACTACTTCACCCTGTCCCAGGCGGCCGCGCTGGCTGCCCTCGGCTGGTCCGTGGTGGGCGGGCTTCGCGACACGTCGGACGCCCGTGAGCGCGGCTCGAGCGCACCGGCGCGAGCGCGGCAGCCCGTGGTCCATCTTCCCGGCGGGCCGAGCGCGGGCCGCGACACCAGCGAGGCGTGGGCGCAGGAGCTCTTGCGCAACCTGCTCAAGGCGGTCGAGGCGATGCGCATCGGGCTCACCGTCTCCTCGCCCGAAGGGAAGATCGTCTACGTCAACCCCGCGGACGCGGAGCTGCACGGCTGGGACCGCGACGCGCTGCTGGGCCAGCCGGTGAGCGTCTATGCCACGTCAGCGCGGCCCAGGGGGGGCATCGGCAGCGATCCGCGACCCCAGCCGTGGTTCCGCGACAGGGAGAACGTGACGCGCGACGGGGAGCGGTTTCCCGTGCGCCTGCACTCCGACGTCGTCCGTGACGACGCCGGCGAGGTGGTGGCGGTGGTCACGCTGTGCGAGAACATCAGTGACGAGCTGCGGGTCAAGGCCGCGCTGCAGCGGCGCGAGCGCGTGCTCGAGGTGCTGGAGTCGGCCACCGAGCACTTCCTGCGCGGCGGGTTGCAGCCGGATCACGAGGTCGACGTGCTGGCCGGCCTGTGCCGCGCCGCCGAGGTGGAGAACGCACAGCTCACCCGGCTGGCGCCGCCGAGGGCGGCCACGGCCGACGCCCGCAGCCGCAGCGCTCCGCTGCCGGCGGCCGAGGCACAGCCAGCCCCGGAGGAGCCGCTGCAGGCCGCCCTGCGCCGCCTCGGCCGCCAGCTCCCCCCCGGCGAGCCCTGGGTGGGGGCGACGCGGGATCTGCCCGCCGACGTGGCCGAGCCGCTGGCAGCGGCAGGAGTCGGATCGCTGGCCTGTGTGCCGGCGAGCATCGCCGGCGAGAACTGGGCGCTGTTGTCCCTCTCCACGCGCGAGGTGGAGCGCGAGTGGAGCCCCATCGAGGTCGAGGCGCTGGCCATCGCCGCACGCATCCTCGCCGCCGCCGAGGAGAGCGAGCGAGCACGGGCCGCCCTGCACGCCAGTGAAGCGGGGTACCGCGCGGTGGTGGAGTCGGCGAGCGACCTGATCCAGAGCGTCGATGGCGAGGGGCGATTCGGCTTCGTCAACGAGGCCTGGGCGGCGGCGGTAGGCTGGTCACGCCAGGAGGTCGCCGGGCTCACCATCTGGGACGTCCTCGAGCCAGGCGAGCACGCCGCCTGGCGGCAGGTGCTGGACGGGGTCATGGCGGGTGAGGCGCGCAGCGATACGGTGAGCACCTTTCGCACGCGCAGCGGCGATCGACTGCGGGTGGAAGGCAACGTGACACCGCATCTCGAGGGGGGGCGGCCGGTCGCCGCGCTCGCCATCCTCAGCAACGTCAGCGAGCGCGACCGTCTCGCCCGCATGAAGGACGAGTTCGTGGCCACCGTCAGCCACGAGCTGCGCACCCCGTTGACCTCGATGCTGGGAGCGCTGTCGCTGCTGCGGGGCTCCCGCCTCGACGGCGAGCCGGATCGCCGCCGCGAGCTCACCGAGGTGGCGGTGCGCAACGGCGAGCGCCTGCTGCGGCTGGTCAACGAGCTGCTCGACATCCAGAAGCTCGAGGCCGGCCAGCTGCGGGTGCACCTGGTGGAGGCCGACACCCGCGACCTGCTGGAGGAGGCGGGAAAAGGCGTCGAAGCACTGGCCGAGAGCAAGGGCGTGCAGCTGCACCTCGCCAGCGAGCCCGGGCTGCGCGTGCGCTGCGACCGCGAGCGGCTGGTGCAGGTGCTGTTCAACGTGCTCAGCAACGCCATCAAGTTCTCGCCGGCCGGAGAACAGGTGCAGGCTCAGGCCCGGCCCAGCGGCGAGAGCGTGGAGATCGAGGTGGCCGACCGCGGCCCTGGCATTGCCCGCGATTTTCGTCGCCGCCTGTTCGAGCCGTTCACCCAGGCCGACAGCAGCAGCGTCAGGAGCGCCGGCGGCTCGGGGCTGGGCCTGTTCATCTCGCGCCGATTGGTGGAGGCGATGGGAGGCAGCATCCGCCTCGAGGAGCGCGAGGGCGGCGGCACGCGCGCCGTGGTGACCGTGCCGCGCGAATCGGCGGTGGGCACCACGGTCTGAGCAGCGAGCGGCGTGCGGCGCTGGCGAGAAGAGAGGGGCTGAGCTGATGGCGCGAATCCTGGTCGTTGACGACGAGCCCGACATCCGTCTGGTGGTGGAGAGCCTGCTCATCTCCCGCGGACACCTGGTGACGACCGCGGTCGACGGCACGACGGCGCTCCGGACCCTGGCTGGCGAGGCGTTCGACCTGGTCGTGCTCGACATCATGATGCCGGGCCTGTCCGGGATCGAGGTCCTCGACGCCATCCGCGCCGACCGACGCCTACGTGACCTTCCGGTGTTGATGCTCTCGGCCATCTCCGATGCCGCCGGCCGCGCTCGCGGCTTGCGTCACGGTGCCGACGACTACGTCGGCAAGCCTTTCGACATCGAGGAGCTGGCTCTGCGGGTGGAGCGGCTGGCGAAGCGCTCGAGTGGCAGCGCAGCGACTCTGACCGGCGATCTCGCGTTCCTCGCCGGCGGCGGACTGCTGGAGCTGCTCGCCCAGACCAAGGTCGCGATGCGCATCAGCATGCCGGCAGGGGACGGCTGGGGAGAGATGTCGATCGTGCGGGGGCGGCTGGCTGCCGCGTCCTGGGGGGCCCTGGAAGGGTCCGAGGCCGCCCTCGCACTGCTCGAGCAGGGGAGCGGTCGGTTCTCGATCGCCGAGGATCCTGCTGACTCGCCGGTCGCCGACGACGCCCCGCTGGTGCACTCCTTGCTTCTCGAACGCGCCTGGCTCGAGGACGAGATCCGCAACCTGGGCGCCTCCGTGCCCGCCGCTGACTGCGCTCTCGAACCCGCCGGCGGGGGCGAGCCCGCCGGCAGCATGGCGCGCGAGGTGCCCTGGCAGCGGGTGCTCGAGGTCATCCGTGCGCGCCCTGGCGTACGCCCCAGCGAGCTGCCGGCGCTGCTGCCGCTGGCGCCGGCTCGCATCCGCCTCGCCCTCGCCCTGCTGGTCGAGGCCTGCTGCGTGCGCGCCCTGGCGCCGCACGGCAAGGGCGCCGGCGAGGAGCGGTCCGCCAGCCTGCTCTCCGACCTCCTCCTCGAGGCCTTGTTCCGAGGCCACGACGTCGATCACCTCAAGGTGGAGATGCTCGCCGACGCGCCGGGCTACGAGCGAGCCGCGAGTTGGCTCGAGCGGATTCCCCCGGCGCTGGCGGGTGACGGGTGCGAGCGGGCCGTCGGAGACGGCGAGCGGCTGAGCCTGCGCGTCCACCATCCGACTGGCCGCGCCGAGGTGGTCCTGCGCCGCCTCGGTGACCCGCCCAGCCAGGCGGCGTCGATGTCTGCCGACGCCGTGTTCTGCGTGCTGCTGGTGCTCGAGTCGACGCCGGAGGCGCGCCACCGGGAGGCCCAGCTGCTGCTGCGGCTGGCGGCAACGAAGCCCCGTGCCGCCGAGCTAGTGTGGATCTCGTCGGCCCCACGGGAAGCGGAGCCGGTCGCTCCGTGGCGCCGCGCGCCGACGCTTCCGGAGACGCTCGGCGACCTGTTCGCGGCTCTGCTGGGGAGGGCGGAGACCTGAGCCCGGCGGCGGTTGGACCTCAATCCTCGCCGCGCGCGAGCCGCATCATGCTCTCGAGCGTGCTGACGCGCCGCTGCTTGGCGGCGAACAGGCGGGCCGAGAACAGCGCCGAGGCGGCCTGCACCGAGAGCAGGTCGAAGAGCTCCCGATCCCCCGGGTGCAGGGGAGGTCGGTGCTCGAGCAGCGAGACGAGCACGATGGCGCCCACCACCCCCTCCTCGAAGCGCAGCGGTACGACGGCGAGCGTGGGCGCGCCGGCCATGTCGTTCAATCGCAGCTGCCCGTCGGCGAGGGTGGCATCCACCAGCGCGTCGCCTCCGGCGTAGACCGCGGCGGCGAAGGGGCCGTCGGCGAAGGCGCCGCTCGGCTCGCGCCACGCTACCTGCAGGTCGGCGCCCCCTTCGCCGCGTACCAGCACCACGAAGCGCTCGGCGCCGACCAGGTTGATGGTCACCTCGGCGATCACCCGCACCACCTCGGCGGGGTCGAGCGTGCTGTGCAGCTGGTAGGCGGCGACGTAGAGGTTGGTCAGCCGATGAACTTGCTGCTCGGCGCTGACCAGCCGCTCGGTGAGCTCACGAATCTCGTCGTCGGTGTCGTCGCCGCGCGAGGTGAAGGCTTGCCCCTCGCGCCCGGTCTCCACCGAGGCATCGGGCTTTCCCTCCTCGATGCGGCGCGCCAGCTCGCCGGCACGCTCCAGGGCTCCTGACAGCGTGGCGAGGCGCTGTGCCGCCTCGCGCAGCTCGCCGACGAGCTCACCGAGCGGCGGCACCGGAGTGGGGTTGGCGGGCGAATCGCTGAACATCGACGGCGTGGACGACGTGGAGCCAAAGCCTATCAGGTCGGTAATCTGGCTCGTAAGGTTGATCGGGCAGGATCTTCGCCATACAGCAACGCAGTGGATGCGTTGGCGCGAAGGGGGGAGCGCGTATGGCTCCGAAGATCCTGGTGATAGACGATTCCGGCACCTCCCAGATCATGGCGCGCATGCTGCTCGCCAGCCTGGCTGTCTCCATCGAGACGGCCAAGGACGGCCTCGAAGGTCTCGAGCAGGCGGCCAAGGTGCGGCCCGACCTCATCCTGCTCGACGTGGTGATGCCGCGCATGGACGGATTCGAGACTTGCCAGCGGCTGCGCGCGCGCGACGAGACGCGGGAGACGCCGATCCTGATGGTCACCACCCGCGGCGAGGAAGTGAACATCGAGAAGGGCTTCTCGGCCGGCTGCACCGACTACATCTGCAAGCCGTTCAATGCAGTCGAGCTGCTGGCCAAGGTCAAGAGCTACCTCGGCGGTTGAGGAAGCGGCGTTGAACCAACCGGTCGACTACTCGCGTCGGGTGCAGGCGGAGACCGAGCAGTACATCCGCGAGCTCCTCGACCAGACCCAGAGGCTGCGCGCGGTCGCCTCCTCGTTGCAGGCGGAGAAGGAGGCGCTCGAGGACGAGCTCTCGTCGCTGCGGGTCGCGCTCCACGAGCGCGAGAAGGAAGAGCAGTCCCTGCAGCATCGGCTCGCCGAGATCGCGCGCGCCAACCAGGAGTCGCTCGACCGCTACCAGGACGTGGTGATGCAGAACGCCAGCATCTCCAACCTCTACGTGGCCACCTATCGCCTCAACGGCTCGGTCGATCGCGAGTCGATGCTGCTCGCCATCCAGGAGGTGGCAGCCAACCTGATCGGGTGCGAAGAGGTCGCCGTCTTCGTTCCCGACAAGACCGGCGAGCTGCTGGTGCCACTGGCCGCCATCGCCATCGATTGCGCGACGCTGGTGCCGGTGCCGGTCGGCGAAGGGCCGATTGGAACCGCCGCGCGAAGCCTCGAGATCTATCTCAGCGACTCTCCGGGCACCACGGTGAGCGAACCCGAGCTCGGCGTTACCGCCTGCGTGCCGCTGCAGGTGGACGGCGAGCTGCTCGGCGTGGTGGCGCTCTATCGGCTCCTGCCGCAGAAGTTCGAGGGGTTCACGGACCTCGATCTCGAGCTCATGCGCCTGATCGGAGCCCACGGTTCGACCGCTTTCTACTGCACCCAGCTGCGCGAGCGCAGCGCGGTATGCGGGCCCAGGTGATCCCCGCTCCTGTCTCCATGCCTCCGGCCGCGGCTGCGCCGGAGCGGCGGTTCCTGCACTGGGGACAGCTGGTGGTCGAAGCCGGCGGCGGGCCGCTGTCGACCATCGTCGGCTCGTGCGTCGCGGTCTGCCTGTGGGACGGCGCGCGCCAGGTGGGCGGCATGAACCACTACCTGCTGCCGGATGCGCCGCACGTCGAGCCCCCCCTGTCCAAGCCCTGGAGCTACGGAGAGCTGGCGCTGCCGGAGCTCCTCCGGCAGATGGTGGCGGCAGGCGCCGTGACCTGCACGCTCGTCGCCAAGGTGTTCGGCGGTGCCGCCATCACCAGCGCCGAGGGTCCGGGCGGGCCAGGTGCGCGCAATGCAGCGCTGGCGCGCAGCTGGCTCGCCGAGCGCAACATCCCCATCGTCGCTCATGACCTCGGCGGCCGGCGCGGGCGCCGACTGGTCTTCGACACCACCACCGGCGACGTCACCCTCCGTCTGCTATGAGCGAGCCGCCGAGCTTCGACCTGCGCCAGCTGGTCACCGTCTTCCTCGCCGAGTCCTACGAGCGGCTCGACCTCATGGACGAAGCGCTGCTCGCGCTCGAGGAGCATCCGGGGGCCGAGGCGCCGCTGCACGAGCTGTTTCGAGCCGTGCACACGGTCAAGGGGGACGCCGGCTCGGTGGGGCTCGACGACGTGCAGGCGGTCGCCCACCGCGCCGAGGATCTCCTCGGTCGCGCGCTGAGCGAGCGCCGGGCGCTGGCGCCGCGAGCGATCCGGGCTCTGCTCGCGGCGACCGATCACCTGCGCCGCCGGCTGCAGGAGGTGGAGGCGGCCGACCTCGAGATCACCCGCGAGGCAGCGCCGGAGGCGATCGTCAGCGAGCTCGAGCGCGCCGGGCTCGAGGAGACGGGGCCGGCGACGGCGGCGGCCGGGAAGGACCCGAGCGCCGGCGTGCTGCGTGCCGGCGACGGCAGCGTGCGGGTGCCGATCTCGCGGCTCGATCGGCTGTTCGACCTCGCCGGCGAGCTGCTCATCGCCCGCGGGCGGCTGCGCCAGGAGCTGTCGCGGCTGCCGGTGACGGTGGTCGATCGCGCGGTGGCCGAGCTCGAGTCGACGCTCGCTCTCGAGCGCGAGCTGCAGGAGACGCTGCTCACGGCAAGGCTGCTGCCGCTCGGCCCGATCCTGCGCGGCCTCCAGCGACTGGTGCGGGACACCGCGGCGGCGACCGGCAAGAGGGCCCGACTGGAGATCGACGACGCCGGCGTCGAGCTCGACGCCCGCGTGGCAGAGGTGTTGCGCGGCCCCCTCGCCCACGTGGTGCGCAACGCCATCGACCACGGCATCGAGAGCCCGCAACGTCGACAGGAGCGCGGCAAGCCGCCGGTCGGCCGGCTGCGCATCACGGCGCGCCATCGCGGCGGCGCGATCCAGCTGGTGGTCGATGACGACGGGGCCGGTCTCGACCTC
Organism: Thermoanaerobaculia bacterium; assembly: GCA_963837455.1. Lineage (GTDB taxonomy): Bacteria > Acidobacteriota > Thermoanaerobaculia > Multivoradales > JAIOJS01 > DASYQD01. Next base: position 121,480 of record CAWINM010000010.1, read on the forward strand.
GAGCGCATCCGCGCGCGCGCCATCGCTGATGGTGGATCCGACGTCGGACTTGACGACGCGGCGCTCACCGCCCTGATTACCACCCAGGGCTTCTCGACCGCCGAGGAAGTGACCGAGATCTCGGGCCGCGGTGTCGGGCTCGATGCGGTCAGCGAGTGTGCCCGGGTCCTGGGCGGGAAGCTCGAGCTCGAGAACCGGCCAGGCAACGGACTGCGGGTGGCGCTCGAGTTCCCGCTCACCGTGGCCATCGTCGAGGCGTTCGGCGTCGAGGTGAACGGCACGGCGCTCTTCGTCCCCGCCGCCACGGTCGTCACCTGCCTCGAAGCGCCGAGCCCCGAGGTCGGCCTCGGCCGCGCCAGCTACGTTCACTGGCACGAGGGCGAGCCGCTGGCGGTGGTCGACCTCGGTGCCTGCCTCGGGCTCGGCGGCGACAGGGCGGCGCGCACCTCCCTGCTCGTCGTCTCCTGGCACGGGCGGCGGTACGGCCTCGCGGTCGATCGACTCGACGGCTTGGCGCAGCGCATCGTCAAGCCCCTCACCAGCTCCCTGGCCGGGGGCGCCGGTTACCTCGGCGCCACGGTCCTGGAGGATGGCCGGGTCGGGCTGATCCTCGACTTGCGCTCGATCCTCGCTCCGCTCGCGGCGGCCGCAGCCGCGGCGTAGATCACTCGACAAACACGAATTGGAGGTTGGAGATGGACGCGACCCCACGAGGAAGACGATCGATGGCCCAGCTCCGCAAGCTCAAACACGCGTGCAGCCTGCTGTTGGTTGCGGCGCTCTGCCCGGCGTTGGCGTCGGCGGAGGAATTGGCGGGTCTCTCGATCCACGGTGCCGGCGGCGTGGCGTTCGGCGAGACGGACGGACCCAACAGCTACCTGTCCGGGACGCCAGACCCCAGCTACGACCTGCGGGACTTCACGCTCACCGTCCTCGCCACTCCGAGCGATCGGCTGCTGGTGGGTGCCCAGGTCCACTGGGGAGTGGGGGACATCTTCACCCGCGGCACCGAGAACGTAGACCTGGTCCAGGCGTTCGCTCAGTACAAGGTGTCGGATGCGCTGAAGGTGCGTGCCGGTGCCTTGCGGCAACCGTTCGGCCTCTACTCGGAGACCCTCGAGATCGGGACGCTGCGGCCGTTCCTCAACCTGCCGCGAGGGGTCTACTCGCCCGGCACGTTCCAGTGGGATCAGTACCGTGGCGTGGGCCTCACCGGAGCTCTCGGCCAGGGGTCTCGATGGCAGGTCGACTACGACCTCTATGGAGGAGGGCTCGAGTCCTCCAACAGCGGCGCCAATCCGATCTTCACCACCCTCGGCAGCGGTAGCACCGGGCAAGTCCTGCGCGATCTGATCGGCGCCCGCCTGCGCTTGAGACCGCCGGTCGATGGCCTGATGGTCGGCGCGGCGTTCTACTCGGGCACGCCGGAGACCCCGCTGCTCCGACTCCCGATCGTGCGTCAGGACGCCTACCTCGGCTCCCTCGAGATCCTCCGCGAGCACTGGCAGGTGCGCAGCGAGTACGGGCACCGCGACGCCGGCAACGGAGCCAAGGGTGACGCCGCCTACGTCGAGACGGCCGTTCGCCCCGGCCAGCACTGGGAGCTTGCCGCGCGCTGGGACTGGTTTCATGCCGATCTGGGACCGCTCATCCCCCTGCCGTCGTTCCTGTCGACCATCTTGGACCATCGGGACGTGGCCTTCGGCGTCAACTACCGCGTCACCGACGGGTTCACCTTCATGGCGTCGATCCACAAGGTGAAGGGGAACTTCTTTGCGGCGCCCCTCGACGGTGTGGACTTCGCCCATGGCGGCACTCTCGACCCCGACACCCGTCTCATCCAGTGCGGCGCCCAGTTCAGCTTCTGAGGGGTGTGCCATGAGAGACGTGCTCCGAAGCTCCGCGCTACTCCTGGCACTGGCCCTCCTGCTGGGCGCCACTGGCTCCTCGCAAGCCGTCGCCGCCGAAGGGTACAAGGTGATCGTCCACCCGTCGAACCCGGCCACCTCGCTGTCGCGCCAGCAGATCGGGTCCTACTTCCTGAAGAAGACGAGCTCGTGGCCGTCGGGAACGAGCGTCGTGCCGGTGGACCTCGACAAGGGCTCGGCGACCCGCTCGGCGTTTTCGCGGGACGTCCTCCACAAGTCGGTTGCAGAGGTGAGCGCCTACTGGCAGCAACAGATCTTCTCCGGCCGCGCCGTGCCGCCCGCCGAGGTGGCCAATGATGCCGCGGTCGTCGCCTTCGTGGCGAGCCACGAAGGAGCGATCGGCTATGTCTCGGAGTCCGCTGACGTCGGCAACGCCACCGTCGTGAAGGTGGTCGAATGATTCTCCCAACCGCCGCACAGCCTCCCCCCGAGGCGGTCCCATGAAGGCTCTTGCGATCAAGGCCAGCGAAGCGCTGATGGTAGGAGCGCTGGTGGCCGGCCAAGCGTTCGCGGCCGGGTCCGCCCCCGGCAGTCCGCCATCGCCCGACGCCGCCGAGCTCAGCGAGGGGCTCATCTATTCCGTCGACCGCACGCCGGAACGGCCGTTCGACACCGCGCGCGATTGCGAGGTGATCACCCAGGAGGAGATCGCGCATGCCAACGTGCGTGAGCTGGGACAGCTGCTCGAGCGGCGGCTCGGCATCGGCGTGGTGCGCGGCGAGAGCGGCTCGATGCCGATCGTGCGCGGCCTCGGCGGCAAGCAGGTGCTATTTCTGGTCGATGGCGTGAAAGTGAACAATGCCACCTGGCGCGGCGCGTCGAAGGAGTACCTCGCCCTCTTCGATCTCTCGCAGATCGAACGCATCGAGATCGTGCGCGGGGTGGTCTCGGTGCTCGGCACCGACTCGCTCGGCGGCGTCGTCAACATCATCACCAAGAAGGGCGCCGGGGCCAAGCCCGGCTCGGTGAGTGGCTCGGTCGCCGGCCGCTACGCGAGCGCCGAGCACTCGTTGGGGTCGACCGTCACCGCTGCGGCGGCGGTGGGTGCGCTGCGCATCGACGCCGGGATCTCGCGGACGAGAGCCGGCGACACGACGGGTGGCGGCGGCATCGGCAGCCAGGCCGGCACCGAGCTCGACCAGGACTCGGGCCATCTCAACGGACAGTGGCTGCTGGCGCCGGACAAGACGGTGGAGCTCAGCCTCCAGAGCGCGAAGGCGAGGGAAGAGACTCCCGGCAATGGGACCAGCATCGTCAGCGGACAGTTCGATCCTTCGCAGCTGACGCTGCTCAGCGTCGCGTATCAGGACCTGGTCGGCCGCGGGTGGGAGGACTCGCTGCGGCTGACGGTGTACTCGAACCATCAGCGCGAGATCCGCGACGTCCTGCTGCTGCGCCCGGTTCTGCGCACTCAGCACGAGGCCGACTCCGACCAGCTCTACGGTTTCAACCTCGAGCTCGGCTCCTTCCTGGGCGCCCACCATCTCGTGTATGGCCTCGACTACACGGACGAGAGCGTCGATTCCAGCAAGCCGTCGACGATCGTGAGCACCGGCGTGACGACCCCGGGCCGCGGCAACGAGATGGACGGTGCGTCGTACCGTACCGCCAGCGCCTACTTGCAGGATCGCGCCGACCTCGGCCGCTGGCTGACCGTCATCGCCGGCGCCCGTCTCGCGCAGTTCGAGGCCAGCGGCCACGAGATCGACAACCTCGGCGACATCAACATCGACACCAAGCGGGCGAACGTCACCGGTGCCCTCAACCTGATCGGCCACGTCACGCCGCACGTGAACCTCATCGGCAACGTCATCAGCGGCTACCGGGCACCCAACCTCGACGATCTCGGCGGGTCGGCGACCAAGCCGGGTCTCTTCTGGATTCCGAACCCGGAGGCAAAGCCGGAGAAGGTGGTCAGCCTCGAGGCCGGCTTGAAGTACGAAAGCGCCGGCCTGCAGGGTTCGCTGACCTACTTCGACAACCGCTTCATCGATTACCTGGTCTTCGCGCCGACCACTTTTGGCGGTCTGCCTTTCGCGGACCTCAACGGCAATGGTCGTCAGGATCCGGGCGAGTTTCCCGTCGTCCACCTCGCCAACGTCGGCAAGGCTTCGATCCATGGCGTCGAGGGCAGGGTCGTCTACGACCTGCTCAGCGGACTGTCGGTCTACGCCGACTACTCGCGGCTCATCGGCACGGATGACGTCGTCGACGGTCCCCTGACGATGATGCCTCCCGCCAGCGGTGGTGCCGGTCTTCGCTACGCGTCGCCGGCGCCGAGGTCGCCCTGGGCCGAGGTCGACTACCGCTTGTCGCAGGCACAGCATCGGCTCAGCCCGGCCGACATCGCCAATTCGTTCATCGGGCCGAACGGTGTCCCCGGGTATCAGGTCCTCGACCTGCGCGGCGGGTTGACCGTGGTCGATCATCTCTCCCTGTCGCTCGCCCTCGAGAACGTGCTCGACAAGCAGTACCGGTTCATGGGCTCGAACCGCTATCAGCCAGGTCGCCAGCTCGTCGTCGGCGTCACATTCGGATTCTGAGGCGGTGACGCGTGAACGCTCCAATGGAATCCGGCCGCGTTACGAGCGGGCGGCGCACGACCAGGCGAACGATCCGGTGCCGCGGCTTCGCCATGCTCGCGATCCTCGGCTTGCTCGTCGCGGTGATCGCTCGCCCGGGGGTCGCCGTCGCGGCCCAGGGCTACAAGGTCATCGTGCACTCGTCCAACCCGGCGACGTCGCTGACTCGCGAGCAGGTGATGCGCTATCTCCTCAAGAAGGCGAGTGCCTGGCCTTCCGGAACCGAGGTCGCTGCTGTCGATCTGCCGAAGACGTCGCCGACGCGCGAGGCGTTCTCACGCGACGTCCTCCACAAGTCGGTGGCCGCGGTGAGCGCATATTGGCAGCAGCAGATCTTCTCCGGCCGTGCCGTGCCGCCGCCCGAGCTGGCGGGAGATGCGGACGTCGTCACCTTCGTAGAGGGCAACGAGGGGGCGATCGGCTACGTCGCCGAGGGCGTCGACGTCGGCGATGCGAAGGTGATCCACCTCGTCGACTGAGAAGAACGATCTCTCGGAAAGGACTCCCATGCTCTGGCGTATGAGCTTCGCAAGGAAACTGCTGCTGCTGCCGACCATCGCGGCGACGGCGCTTCTGCTGTCGTTGGCCCTCACCGCCTGGTTGGGCAGGCGCAACGCGGAGCTGATCGATCGCGTGCAGGGCGGCTACTACCCCTCCTTCGAGGTCAGCCTCGAGCTCCAGGACCAGCTGCAGGGGATCCAGCAGGGGCTGCGTGACGCCATCGCCGCCGGAGAGGCGTCCGGATTCAAGGAAACCGACCGCATGCGCGACGAGGCGTTGGCGACGCTCGAGGCGTCACGCTCGAATCCCACGCGCACGGCCGCCGAGATCGACGGGCTGAAGAATGCCTTCCGCAGCTACTATCAGCTCGCTCGTTCGACCTCGCAACGAATGATGGCCGGCGAGACCGGCGAGTCGCTGCAAACGGCGCTCGAGGGCATGCGCGACCAGTACCTGGCCATCGCCAAGCAGCTCACTGACGGCTCGGCGGCAAAGAAGAGGCAGATGTTCGATGCCTTTGACGCCGCCAAGAAGGCACAGAGCCGGACCACGATGCTGCTCTCGGGGGTGGCCGTGGCGTGGATCGCGGTGCTGCTGATGCTGGCGCTCTACCTGGCGCGCTCGGTGACCGGGCCGCTGGCGCGGGTCACTCGAGTGGCGGCCGGCCTGGCGCAAGGCAACCTAGCCGCCGGTGCGCTGCTCGACGACGTCGCCGGCAGGCGCAGCGACGAGATCGGCGTTCTCGAGACGGCGACGCGGGAGATGGCCGAACGGCTGACGCGTCTGCTGGTCGACGTGCGCTCCGGCGCCGACGGGCTGGCATCGGCGGCCGGCCAGGTGGCCGGCACCGCGCAGGCGCTCTCGCAGGGCACCAGCGAGCAGGCGGCATCGGTGGAGGAGACGACCTCGAGCCTCGAGGAGATGAGCGCGTCGATCGAGCAGAATGCCGGCAACAGCCGCGAGATGGAGAGGATGGCGCTCGATTCGGCACGTCGCGCCGAGGATAGCGGCCGCGCGGCCGAGGAAACCCTCACCGCCATGCGCGACATCGCCAGCCGCATCGGTATCGTCGAGGAGATCGCCTACCAGACCAACATGCTGGCGCTCAACGCCTCGATCGAGGCCGCGCGCGCCGGCGACCAGGGCCGCGGCTTCGCGGTGGTGGCAGCGGAGGTCCGCCGCCTCGCGGAGCGTAGCCAGGGCGCCGCCAAGGAGATCCGCGCCCTCGCCGTGCGCAGCCAGGAGCTGGCGGAGAGGTCGGGCAAGCAGCTCGGCGAGCTGGTGCCGGCGATCCGGGGTACGGCCGACCTCGTCCAGGAGGTCTCGGCGGCCTCCAGCGAGCAGGCGGCCGGTGTGGCCCAGGTCAACCGCGCCATGGGCAGCGTCGACCAGGTGACCCAGCGCAACGCCAGCGCCGCCGAAGAGCTGTCGGCGACGGCGGAGGAGATGTCGGCGCAGGCCGAGGCGCTGCAGCACGTCATGGCTCGGTTCCGCACCGATTCGGTGGTGCCCGACGCCGAGCCACCGGCAGCGAGTGCCACGGTACCCGCCATCACCACCCCACCCGGACCGCCGAGGAGCGTGCAGCGGCGCCCGCCGATGGACGAGCCGGGAGAGTTCACCCGGTTCTAGCGGGGGCCACGGTGAAGGCCGAGTCCAGACGCCCCCATCTCGTCTTCGTGCTCGGCGGAGAGGGCTACGCCGTGGCCATCGAGGACGTGCGCGAGCTGGTCTCCGCGGTGCCGCTCACCCCGGTGCCCGGTGCCCCGCCGTGGATGCGAGGGATCTTCAACCTGCGCGGAGCGGTGGTGCCGCTGGTCGACCTCGGCGTCAAGCTCGGCGTCGGCACGGCCGCTCCGACGCTGCGCACCGCCTGGGTGGTCGTCGAGCTGGTGGTCGAGCGCCACCGGCACGTCCTCGCCTTCGAGGCCGACGAGGTGGTCGACCTCGTGGAGCTCGACGAGGGCGAGCTGCTGGCGACGCCGCCCGCCGGCCTGCGCGTCAAGCGCGAGTGCGTGCGCGGCGTCATCCCTTCGGGCGAGGGCTTCGGGCTAGTGCTCGACCTCGAACGGGTGCTGACCGCCGACGAGTTGCTCGCCGGCAGCGACGGAGCCCCGACGTGACGACGACGCTGCGGCTCTCGCGCCAGCGCAGGATCCGCGTTCTCGTCGTCGACGACTCGGCTGTCGTGCGCACCGGCCTCGCGGCGATCCTCTCGGCCGAGCCCGACTTCGAGGTGCAGACGGCGGGCGATCCGGTGCTGGCGGAGGCGCGCGCGCGCACCTTCCCGCCTGACGTGGTGATCCTCGACCTCGAGATGCCGCGCGGTGGCGGCATGGCCTTCTTCCGCTGGCAGATGAGGACGCGACCGGTGCCGGTGATCCTGTGCTCGGCGCTCGCCGGGCGTTCGGCCAACGACGCCGTAGAGGCCTTGCGCGAGGGCGCCATCGAGCTGATGGAGAAGCCGCGCTTCGGGGTCCGCGACTATCTCGAGGGAGGTGCGGCGCGTTGGCGGGAGCTGGTGCGCGGAGCCGCCGAGATCCGGGTCCGCGTCCTGCCGCCGGCGGCCACCAGCCGTCCCCCTGCCGTCGCCGCGACGCCACCCGGCGACGCGCGCGCGCTGCCGTCGGCGATCGTCGCCATCGGCGCCTCGACGGGCGGACCGGAAGCGGTCGAGCGGGTCCTCCGCGACCTGCCATCCGACGCCCCTCCCGTGCTGGTGGTCCAGCACATGCCCGAGGGCTTCACCGGAGCCTTCGCGCGCCGTCTCGACAGCGTGGTCGCCATGGCGGTCAAGGAGGCGGAGAGCGGCGACCGGCTGGAGGTCGGGCGGGTGCTGGTGGCGCGCGGCGATCACCACTTGATCGTGCGTCGGCATCGCGACCGCTTCGTGGCAGAGCTCGACCACGGCCCGCGGCTCGGTCACCACCGACCGAGCGTCGATCGCCTCTTCGAGTCGGTCGCCGAGGCGGCCGGCGAGATGGCGGTCGGAGTGCTGCTCACCGGGATGGGCAACGACGGCGCCCGTGGTCTGCTCGAGCTCCACCGTCGCGGCGGCCATACCATCGTCCAGGACGAGGCGAGCTCCGTGGTCTTCGGTATGCCGCAGGCGGCGATCCGGCTCGGCGCCGCCGACGAGGTGGTAGCGCTCGAAGCGGTCGCCGCGCGGATCGACGCGGCGGTCAGCGAGCGCATTGGAAGCGGCTCGGGGATGACGCCGTGACGGCCGCGACTCGCCCATCCGGCGCCGGCTCGCCGCGCCGCCTGCTCTCGTTCCGGCTCGGCGCCGACGAGTATGCCGTCGCGCTGGACCGGGTCTGCGAGATCCTGCCTTTCGCTGGCGCGACCTGGTTGCCTGGCTTTGCGGTGGCCGTGCGGGGAGCGGTCGACCTGCGCGGAGAGGCGCTGCCGGCAGTGGAGCTGGCGACCGCGCTCGGGCTCCCGGTGGCGCGGGTGACGTCACAGAGCTGCCTGGTGGTGGTGAGGGTGGGGCAGGCTGACGGGGGAGCAGCGGTGGGATTGATCGCCGATGCCGCCCGTCAGATCCTGGAGCTCGACGACCAGCTGGCCGCGGTGCCCGAGAATCTCGAGGGGTCCTTGGCCGACCAGCTCTGCGGGGTCGTGGAAGCGAGCGGCAACGTGGTGAGGGTGATCGATCTCGATCGCCTGCTCGGCGCCAACGAGCGAGTGCGCGGGCCGGCGGACATCGCTGGGGGGATGGCGCTTGGCCGTGAGAGCTGATGGCGCGAAGCGTTCGCCCCAACCGCGTGCGGGGGACGGCGGGTGAGGGTCGCGTCGTCGCGAGAGCGCGGTCCGGAGGCGGCGGCGATGACCGGCAGCCGGCGGCCGCATCTGCTGTTCACGGTCGCGAAGCGGGCGTTCGCCTTGCCGTTGGACGCCGTGGACCGTATCGTTCCCCCGGATGGGCTGCTGCCGGTGACGAGTGCGGCGGTCGGATTGCGCGGCCTCCTGCGGCTCCCCGACGACGTGGTGGCGGTCCTCGACCTCGCCCCGATCTTCGGGCTCAAGGCGGCAGCGCCGTCAGCGGAGTCCTGCGTCCTGGCTACCAGCAGGGATGATGGCAGCGAGGGGCTCGCCGGCGGACTGCTCGTCGATGCGATCGAGCGCGTGCTCGAGCTCGCCCGCACCGAGATCGCCGCCCCACCGCGGGCGGGCGGGCTCTTCGCCGCCCGCTGGATCGCCGGGATGGCGCGTACGAAACGTGGCCTGGTGCCCATTCTCGACCTCGCCAACCTCCTCGAGGAGCCGGTCGTGCACGCCGCGATGCGTGCCGCGGCGAACGCCGCCGGAAAGTTGAGGCGAGGACACCGGTCATGACGGCAAGGCAGGCGCACGCGCTCGCGGGCCCCGAGACCGGCCCGTACCGGCTCACCGACCGCGAGCTGGGGTTGTTCCGTGAGCTGGTCGAGCGTGAGACCGGCATCCAGATACCCGACACCAAGCGAGCGCTGCTCGTCGGGCGCCTGGCCCGCCGCTTGCGCGAGCTGCAGCTCGACAGCTTCGCTGCCTACTACCGGCGAATCGTCGGCGAGGGCGACCAGGCGGAGCGGGTCCGCATGATCGACCTCATCTCGACCAACGAGACGCAGTTCTTTCGCGAGCCGAAGCAGTTCACCTTTCTCGAGGAGACACTGATCCCGGGCTGGCTGGCGGCCGCCGATGCCGGCCTGCGGTCGCGCTCGTTGCGCGTCTGGAGCGCCGCCTGCTCGAGCGGCGAGGAGCCGTTCTCGGTGGCGATGACGCTGCTCGACCGGCTGGCCGACTGGACCATCGACATCCTCGCCAGCGACCTCTCGACACGGGTTCTGGAGCGGGCCCGGGCGGCGCTGTGGCCGATCGAGAAGGCGCGCGAGATTCCCGAGCGCTACCTCAAGGCGTTCATGCTGCGCGGAGTGGGGCCTAACCAGGGGACCATGAAGGCGGCCGTGGAGCTGCAGCGAGTGGTGCGCTTCCAGCGGCTCAACCTGCACCAGCGGCCCTTGGCGGTCAGCGGGCAGTTCGACCTCATCCTCTGCCGCAACGTGCTGATCTACTTCAGCGCCGAGGGCCGCGCGCGGGTGGTGCGGAGCCTCGTCGAGCACCTCGATCCCCGAGGCTACCTCTTCCTCGGTCATGCCGAGACCTTGAACGGTGTCGACGCGCGGTTGCGACCGAGCGGCCCATGCGTCTATTCGTGGACGGGCCGCCCGTCGGGGAAGGCCGAGCCTGACGGCCGGGGCGTCGTCGCCGACCGCCAGCCGACCGGGGCCGAGCGCTGAGATGGCGATCGCGGGCAGCCTGCGCGACGTGTCGGTGGCTGACGTCATGCAGTTCGTCTACATTGGCCGCCGCACCGGCAGCCTGCAGGTCTCGCGCGGCGCCGAGACGGCGATGTTCCTCTTCGACGACGGCAGGCTGGTGCGCTCGCGCTCGCCGCACAGCCAGAATCTCGGCGACCTGCTCACCCAGCGCGGCTATCTCGGTGCCGACGAGCTGGATGCCGTCCTTGCCAGCCGGCCAGCGGGTGCGGAGCTGCCGGCGCTCGGCCAGTTGCTGCTCGACCGCGGGCTGATCTCCGCCGCCCAGCTCGACGAGGTGCTGGAGGTGCAGATCCAGCAGGCGATCAACGGCGTGCTCAACTGGGAGGACGGCACCTTCGAGTTCCACGTCGGCGAGGTGCAGGTGCCGGACGAGTTCCGGGCCTGCAACGAGATCCTGGTGCCGCGCGACGGTTTCAACCCCCAGCTGCTGCTGCTCGAGGCGGCGCACATCTTCGATCAGAGGAACAAAGCCGCCGCCGAGCGCAACGAGGCCGACAGCGCCGCCGAGGAGCGGCGACACAGCGTCACCGCGGCGGCGGCGATGGGCGACGCGCTGCGCACCACCGAGGGGTGGCGGCGTTCGCTCGACGCTTTCTTTGCCGAGGCTGGCAGCCCCCGGTCCCCCGCCGAGCTGTGGTGGATGAGCCAGGACGCCGGCTTCCTGCGCGGCCTCACCGAGGCGCTGCTCGGGCAGCCGGTGCAGACACGAAGAGTGACCAGCCCCGCGGCGCAGCGGCTCGACGCTCGTAGCAGCGAGCCGCTGGTCCTCGTCGACCTGCGCGATGGCGAGCCGGCGTTCGACCAGCTCTCGGCGATGCGGCAGGCGCATCCCGACGCCACCCTGGTCGCCGTCGCCGGTGCCGCCGCCAGTGCGGCGCGGATCTTCGCGGCCGGCGCGCAGGCGCTGCTGCCGCCGGACGTCGCCGCGATCGTCGCCTTCGTCGAGCACCTGCTCAGCGAGCCGCCGTCCACGCGCCGCCGCGACCTCGGCGCCACCGGAATCCAGCGTTTGCGCCGCGTCTACGACGAGCTGCGCGCGGGCCTCACCTCGGCGACCGTGGCGCTCACCCTCATGCGCCTCATCTCGGAATCCTTCGACCGCGCCGTGCTGCTGCTTCCCAAGCGCGACACCCTCTCGGTGCTCGGCGCGTTCGGCAGCGGCGCCGGCGGGCGCCCGCTCGCCATGGCCGCGCGCGGGCTGGTGCTGCGCAACGACGGCAGCGACGTCTTCGGCCGCACGCTGCGCGGCGCCAGCCTGCAGCGGCTCGAGCCGACCCCGGAGGCGATGCCGCCGGAATTCTGTCGCGTGCTCGGCGACGAGCCGATCGCTCAGCGCTCGCTGTTCCCGGTCGGCGGCTCGGAGCAGGTCATCGCGCTCGTCTACGCCGACCACCGGGAGCTGCTCCCCGACGAGGACGTGCAGATCCTCGAGCTCGCCGCGGCGCAGGTCGGCATCGCCCTCGAGAACGAGCTGCTGCGCCGTCGCGGTTGATCGGCCGCGCGCCTGCCGTCGACGCCGGCCGTCGGCCGCGTGTCTCGACGGCGCGGAACGCCGAGGGCGGGGGCCGTCCCCCGCCCGCGAGACGTCGTGGCGCCGTGCGGTGGTCTACCAGAGCACGCGCAACCCGGCCTGGATGGTGCGCGGGTCACCGGCACCGCTGCGCAGGGTGCCGTCGAAGCTGAACACCGGCCCGGTCTTCTCGGGGTGCAGGAAGTTGGCGCGGTCGAAGACGTTGAACACCTCGAGGATGGGCTGCACGGTGAAGCTGCCCATCGCGAAGTCGCGGGTCAGCCGCAGGTCGAGCGACGAGAAGCTGTTGTCCTTGCGGCCGAGGTTGCGGCGCGTCACCGAGCCGTCGGGATTGACGCGATCGGCGGGGGAGTTGGCGATCGCCCCCGAGGCGGTGATCGACTGCGGCTGCGCCGAGCGATAGGCGTAGCGCAGGTTGAGGTCGACGCTGGCGGGCAGCCGCAGCAGCGCCCAGGCGTTGAGGCGGTGGCGCTGGTCGCGATCCGAGTAGCTCCACTCCTTGTCGAGCTGGGTGATGTCGGCGTACTGGATGGTGAACGGGTCGCGCTCGTTGTCGTCGTCCGAGAAGTCCTTCGACCAGGTGTAGTAGATCTGGTAGGCGTACCTGCCGGTGAGCCGCTTGTCGAGCCCGATGGTGACGGCGCGATACTGGCTCTTGGCCGTCGACTCGACGCTGTTGAGGGCGCCCAGGCCGTTGCTGCCGTCGGCGCCCAGCCCGCTCGACCAGGGGCTGCCGAGCTTGGGGTCGTTGCGGTTGACAAAACGCGTGATGTGGTCGGTCTTGGCGAAGTTGAGCTTGATGAGCCCCGCCACGTCGGGCATCACCTCGCGCTGGTAGGAGAGGGCGTAGGAGAGCGTGCGCGGTGTCTGCCAGTCCTTGCTGAAGACGTAGATGTCCGGGTGGTCGGCGGACTGCCCGTTGGTGTCGATCAGCGTGCGGTAGTCGGGGGGGACGACGCCGAAGCCGTTGAAGAAGCTGGCGCGGAACAGCGTCACCCCCAGGCTGCCGTTGGTGGAGCGGGTGGAGGCGAGGTCGAGTGCCGGCAGGCGGGCGTTGAAGACGCCGGCGTTGAAGCGCACCACCGACTTGCGGTCGGCCGCCGGCACCCAGGAAATGCCGAGCCGGGGCTGCCACATCGAGTAGTCGTCGGGGATGTTGCCGTCGGAGGGGAACTTCTGCCCGTTGCGGGTCTGGCCGATGAAGGGGGCGAAGAAGACCTGGCTGGCGGGGGTGACCGGCGAGGGGTTGTCGAGCGCGTCCCAGCGCAGGCCGTAGTCGATGGTCAGGTTGTCGCGCGCCCGCCACTCGTCCTGGACGAAGACCGCGGGCTCTTTCTGGGTGATGGTCTGGGTGCCCGCCTGCTCGACGGTGTTGCCGTTGACGCCCGCCTGCTGCAGGTAGAGCGACACCGGGCCGGTGATGTCGGCCCCGGCCGGGCAGACGCCGAGCTCGGAGGTGCTGCCGTCGGAGCACTCCACGTACCGCGGGTTGTTGTAGTAGTGCTCGAAGCCGTTGAGGTCGTTGAAGAAGTAGCGGCCGTTGGCGAAGCCGATGAAGGTCTGCGACGAGGCGACCTCGTTGTACTCCGCGCCGGCCTTGAAGGAGTGGTTGGCGAGCAGGTAGGAGAGGTTGTCGGTCACCTGCTTGCGATCGTCGTCGTACTTGACGGGGAGGAAGAACGGCATGCCGAAGCGGACGTTGACGTCGCCGATCGAGGTGTCGGGGAAGGGGCGATCGGTGCCCGGGATGTTCGGGCCCTCGTAGGGCCGCGGCCGCCACTCCTTGGCGTACTGCAGGCGCAGCTCGTTGAGCACGTTGGACGACAAGGTGCTGATCAGGCTGGCGGTGGCGGCGTGCGAGTAGTCCTTCTCGAGGCCGTTGGCGGAGCGGCCGTAGGAATCGACGTCGAAGGTCCCGTTCTGCTGCTCGGAGTTGGTGTAGTTGTAGCGGATGGTCGCCAGGTTGCGGTCCGAGAGCTGCCAGTCGAGCTTGACCAGGGCGACCTCGGCGTCGTCGGTGCGCTTGATCGGGCCGTTCTCGTCGGGCAGCCCGATCGAGCTCAGGAAGGCGACCAGCTGGGGGTCGAGGCGACCGGAGTCGAGCTGCTTGGTGTGGTTGCTGCGCTGGGCGTCGGCGGCGGCGAAGTAGAACACCTTGTCCTTGACGATGGGGCCGCCCAGCGTGAAGCCGCCCTGGGTGCGCTTGAAGTCTCCCTTCTCGGCGCTGCTGCCGTCGGGGTTCTTGGGCGTCTCCTCCAGGCTGTCGTTGGTGAAGAAGAGGTGGGCGCTGCCCTGGAGCTCGTTGGTGCCGGACTTGGTGATGACGTTGACGAAGCCGCCCGAGGAGCGGCCGAACTCGGCCTGGGCGCCGTCGGCGACCACCACCACCTCCTGCACGGCGTCGAGGTTGAAGGTGAAGGGGGGCCGCTGGCCGCCACGCTGCTCGCCGAAGAACGGGTTGTTGAAGTCGGCGCCGTCCACCGAGATGTTGTTGGAGATGCCCTTCTGACCGTTGATCGACAGCTCGTCGCCGTCGGGGCCCTGGACGATGGTGACGCCGGGCGTGAGCTTGATGAAGTCGAGGAAGTTGCGGCCGTTGTTGGGCAGCCCTTCGACGGCCTGGTTGTCGATGCGGGTCTCGCCCTGGGTGCGGCTGGCCTCGATGAGGGGGGCCTCGCCGGTGACGGTGATCGCCTCGGTCACCGTCGGCGGCTGCAGCGCGAGGTCGAGGTCGACGGTCTGGCCGACGCCGAGATCGATGCCCTCGCGTACCAGGTTGGAGAACCCCTGCGCCGACACCGTCACGGTGTAGGGCCCGAGGGGCAGCAGCACGCCGCGGAAGCGACCGGCGCCGTCGGTGGCCACCGTCTTCTCGAAGTTGGTGGCGGTGTTCCTGATCGAGACGTTGGCCGCCGGCAGCGGCGATCCTTCTGCCGTCACCGTGCCCTGGATGACGCCGGTCGTGGCCTGCGACTGGGCGAGCATGGCGGGCGCGATCGTCGCGAGCATTGCGAGCGCAACGAGCGCCACATGGGAGACTCTCCGCATCGTTTCCCTCCTCTGATGGGCTGGGCTGATCGCCCTCCACTCTATGCGAGGCGAGCCCGGAAGTGACAGCGGCGCGGCGCCGATGTCACATCGCGGCGGTCGGATATCCTTCGGCGCCATGCGTGCGGATCTCACCGACCCCGGGGCTGTACTTGCCCTCCCCGAGGAAGGCAGCTCGAGGGCCGAGCCGGCCACCACCCGCCTGCGCGTCGGCATCGTCCACTACCTCAACAGCTGGCCGCTGGCGTGGACCTTCCTGTCGCGCCGGGCGCCGGAGTGGGCGGACGCCGTCTACCTGCCGCCGGCGCGCGTGGCCGATGGGCTCGCTGGCGGCGAGCTGGAGGCGGGTCTGGTGCCCTCGGCCGAGCTGCAGCGGATTCCCGGCCTCGCCGTCGTCCCCGGCCTCGGCATCGCCTCGCAGCAGGAGGTCAGGAGCGTGCTGCTGGTCTCGCGCGTGCCGCCGCCGCGGATCCACCGCGTCGCCCTCGACGAGAGCAGCCGGACGTCGGCGGTGCTGGTGCAGGTGCTGCTCGCCGAGCGCTACGGCGTGCGGCCGGAGGTGACTCCCTTCCGCCCCGACCTCGCAGCCATGTTGGCCACCGCCGACGCCGCCCTGCTCATCGGCGATCCCGCCCTGCGAGTCGACCGCAGTGGGCTTCACGTGGTCGATCTCGCCGCCGAGTGGCGGGCGCTCACCGGCCTGCCCTTCGTCTTCGCGGTGTGGGCGGTGGCGACCGGGTCGACGAGCCCCGCCGATCGCCGCGCGCTGGCCGCCCTGCTGGTGGCCAGCCTCGCCGGCGCCGAGCGTGAGCTCGAGCGCCTGGTCGCCGACGCCGCGGAGCAGCTGTGCCTGCCTGCCGACGAGGTGCGCACCTACCTCACCGAGCACCTCAGCTACCACCTGGGCCCGGCCGAACGCGCCTCGCTCGACGAGTTCTTCCGGCGCGCCCACAGCCATGGCCTGCTGCCGCCCCCGCGGCCGCTGCAGTGGGTGGGTGACTAGGTCCGGGATGGAGCAACCTCCGACGCTCGCGGGCTGGGGCGGGCTGGCGGTGCCTGCGCACGAGGTCCGCTCCGAGGACCTCGACGCCCTCACCCGCGGCGCGGTGCTCACCCGCGGCCTCGGGCGCGCCTATGGCGACGCGGCGCTGCCGCCGCCGGGGGTGACGCGGATCGCCACCTCGACGCTGGCCGACCGCATCCTCGCCTTCGACGCTGCGACCGGCGCGATGCGGGCGGAGGCGGGCCTCTCGCTGCGGGCCCTCAACCGTCTCATGATGGGGCGCGGCTTCTTCGTGCCGGTGTCGCCGGGAACCGAACAGGTGACCCTCGGCGGCATGGTGGCGGCCGACGTCCACGGCAAGAACCACCACGTCGCCGGGAGCTTCGGCGCTCACGTCGAGGAGCTGCTGCTGCGGGTGGGCGACGGCCGCCTGCTGCACTGCTCTCCCCGCCAGGAGCCGGAGCTGTTCTGGGCGACGGTGGGGGGCATGGGGCTCACCGGCCACATCCTCGAGGTGACGTTCCGGCTCGAGCGCATCCCCAGCGCCTGGATCCTCGGCGAGACCCGACGCTTCCCCCGCCTCGCCCCCCTCGTCCAGGCGCTGCGCGAGGCCTCGGGCCGCTGGCCGTTCACCGCCGCCTGGCTCGACTGTCTGGCCGGCGGCGAGGCGCTGGGACGCGGCGTGCTGCACTGCGGACGCTGGTGCGGTGAGGGGGAGGCGCCCGAGCGGTCGCCGCTGCCGCGGAGCGAGCTGGCGGTGCCGATCTACGCACCAGCGGTGCTGCTCAACCGGGCCAGCGTCGGGCTCTTCAACCGCACCGTCTACGCCAGCCAGCGCCTGGGCCGCCAAGTCGTCCACCCGGGCAAGTTCTTCTACCCGCTCGACCGCGTGGGGCGCTGGAGCCGGCTCTACGGCCGGCGCGGAATGATCCAGCACCAGTGCGTGCTGCCAGCAGCCGGGGCCGACGAGGTGGCGGCCTTCCTGCGGCTGGTGCGGCAGCAGGGCGGGGCGCCCTTCCTCGCCGTGCTCAAGGACTTCGGTGCCGAGGGTTGCGGGCTGCTGTCGTTCCCCCGGCCGGGCCTCACCCTGGCGCTCGACTTCGCCGTCGACGCGCGCACGCCGGCGCTGGTCGCCGCCCTCAACCGCCACGTGCGGGAGGTCGGGGGGCGCATCTACCTCGCGAAGGACTTCCACAGCACCCCCGAGGACCTGGCGGCGATGGAAGGCGAACGGCTGGTGCGCTTCGCCGAGGTGCGCCGGAAGTGGGACCCCGAGGGGCGCATCCGCAGTCATCTCTCGGTGCGGCTCTTCGGGGACCGTGCCGGTGACGTCGAGGGGGCGGCGGCGTGAGGGTGGCGCTGGCCGGCGGCACCCGCGGCATCGGCCGCGCCTTGGGGCGGGAGCTGGTGGCGCGCGGGCACGCGGTGACCCTCCTCGGCCGCGATGGCGAGCAGCTGGCGCGCTCGGCCGCCGATCTCACGGCGCGCGGCGGCGAGGGCACGACGGTCGCCTGCGCCGAGCTCGACCTCTCGCGGCCGCCGACGTTCGAGCCCGCCCTCGCCGCCGCTTCCACCGCCGGTGGGTGCGACACCGTGGTGGTGACCGCCGCTCAGTTCGCCACCCAGGACGCCCTGGAGGCCGACCCCGAGCGCCTGGCGCGTCTGCTCGACGTCGACTTCACCGGCACCATCCTGTTCTGCGAGGCGGCGCGGCGCCGGCTGCTGGCGCAGGGCGGCGGCACCCTCTGCGTCTTCGCCTCGGTGGCCGGTGACCGCGCCCGCAAGCCGGTGGTGCTCTACGGCGCCGCCAAGGCCGGGCTCGCCCACTACCTCGACGGCCTCGACCTGCGCTACCGCGGCGCCGGCCTGCGGGTGCTCACCGTCAAACCCGGTTTCGTCCGCACCGGCATGACGCAGGGCCTGCCGCAGCCGCCGTTCGCGGCCGACCCCGAGCCGGTGGCACGGCAGGTGGTCGCCGCACTCGAGCGCGGGCACCGCGGCGTGGTGTACGTACCGCCGGTGTGGAGGCTGGTGATGGCGGTGGTCACACGGCTGCCGCGCGCCGTCCTGCGGCGCGCCAGCTTCTGAGTCACCCCGGAGCCCCACCGGCGGCCAGCGGCGGGCTGACGGTGGGTCGCTCTTGGTAGAGTAGCCGCCATGGACCTCGCGCCGTCCCGCCGCCCGGTGGCGGCGATCCTCGACGATACCGCCGCCGGTCGCCGCATCTCGGCCGGCGATGCCCACACCCTGCTGCTCGAGGGCGACCTGCTCGAGCTTGGCCTCGCGGCGCAGGCGGTGCGCAACCGCCACAACGACCCCGCGGTGGCCACCTACAACGTCGACCGCAACATCAACTACACCAACGTCTGCGTCTACCGCTGCCGCTTCTGTGCTTTCTACAGGAAGCCGGGCGATCCGGAGGGCTACCTGCTGTCCTTCGAGGAGATCGGCCGCAAGATCGAGGAGACGCTCGCGCTGCACGGTACCGGCATCCTGATGCAGGGGGGCGTGCACCCCGACCTGCCGCTCACCTGGTACGAGGAGCTGCTGCGCTGGATCCGTGCCGAGTACCCGGCAATCCACGTTCACGCCTTCTCGCCGCCGGAGGTCAAGTTCATCGCCAAGAAGGAGCGGATGAGCTTCTACGAGGTCATCGGGAGGCTCAAGGCGGCAGGCCTGCAGTCGATCCCCGGAGGCGGCGCCGAGCTGCTCGCCGACGACCTGCGCAAGGAGGTCCTCGCCTACCCCAAGTGCTCCGCGGAGGAGTGGATCGACGTCAACCGCCAGGCCCACCGCCACGGTCTGCGCACCTCGGCGACGATGATGTACGGCATGGGCGAGCCATTGGCGGCCCGCGTCGAGCACCTGCAGCGCATCCGCGACCTGCAGGACGAGAGCGGCGGCTTCACCGCCTTCATCTCCTGGACCTTCCAGCACGAGCACACGGACATGGCAGAGGTGCCCGAGACCTTCGCCCACGAGTACCTGAAGACGGTGGCGGTGTCGCGCCTGTTCATCGACAACGTCACCCACTTCCAGACCAGCTGGGTGACGCAGGGCAAGAAGATCGGCCAGCTCGCGCTCGCCTTCGGCGCCGACGACATGGGCTCGATCATGATTGAGGAGAACGTCGTCTCGGCGGCCGGCACCCGCCACGTGATGAGCCAGGAGGAGATGGAGCGACTGATCGCCAGCGCCGGCTACCGCCCACGGCAGCGCAGCAACCTCTACGAGCGCTTCGTGGAGCCCGCCGACACGGCGGCGATCGCACGTCGCTACCGCCACGCCCTCACCCCCGAGCGCCGCGCCCTTGCCTCACCGCTGCCGGTGGTCGGGTGAGCCCCATGCGGCCAACGTGTGGGCCGCCCTCTACCCGGCGCCGGGAGAGACGGGACGGAGGAAGCGGGTCGGCAAGCCGACCGCGCCGGGGGGGTGGGCTGCGGGTCCCGCGCCCGCGCGGCGCGCGGAGGGGCCGGTGATCGGCGCGCGCTTCGGCCCCTACCTGATGCTCGAGCGCGTCGGCGAGGGAGGGATGGGCACCGTCTATCGCGCCGAGGACACCCGCATCGGCGTGCCGGTGGCGGTCAAGGTGCTCGACGAGAGCCGCACCCGCGACCCCCAGATCCTCTCGCGCTTCCGCCGTGAGGCGCGCATCGCCACCGCCCTGCGCCACCCCAACATCGCCGCCTTCCACGACTTCGACGAGGCCGTGGTGCCCGGAAGCGGCGGCGGCGGCGTGCGCCGGCGCGTCGTCTTCCTGGTCATGGAGTGGGTCGAAGGGGAGGACCTCACCGCGCAGCTGCAGCGCAAGGAGCGCTTCGCGGCCTCGCGGCTGGTGGAGATCGCCCGCCAGGTGACGGCGGCGCTCGAGGCCGCGCACGCCGCCGGCGTCGTCCACCGCGACCTCAAGCCGAGCAACATTCGCATCACCCCGAGCAGCGTGGTCAAGGTGCTCGACTTCGGCCTCGCCAAGATCCTCGAGAGCGCCGAGCTGCACCGCGACCACCCCCCCACCTTCCAGACCTCGATCGGCTCGCTGCTCGGCACCGCTCCCTACATGGCCCCCGAGCAGCTGTTCGGGCGCAGCGTCGACGCCCGCACCGACCTCTTCGCCCTCGGCGTCGTGCTCTACCAGATGGCCACGGGAGAGGTCCCCTTCTCGGGCCGCAACATCGTCGAGGTGCTGCAGGCGGTGTCGAGCAAGACGCCGGTGCCGCCCAGCCGGCTCGACCCCGGGCTGCCGCCTCGGCTCGACGCGCTCATCCTGCGGCTGCTCGCCAAGGAGCCGGCGGGGAGGTTCCCGTCGGCGGTGGCGGTGCGCGAGGCGCTCGTGGGGGCCTGAGGGGGCGCCGCGTTTGCCGCAGCGCGGTCGGTTCGCGGTGACCACCGTGTTCGTGTCTTGCCTGCCGCGGCGGAGGGTCGCCCATTGAGCGCCGGCGGGCGCTGGCGTGTCGGTCTCACCAGCGCCGCGGCGACGGCCCTGGCCTCGGGGGCAATCGCTCCCGCGCTCGACCGGCGGCTCCAGGTGCTGGTGCTCCTGGCTCTGCTCTACGGCCTGTGGCGCGTGGGGAGGGTGCTTGCAGGGACGCTGGCCCCCGATCTCGAGCCACTCTCCTCGTTGGTGGCGGCATTCACGCTGGCGGTGGCCGTGGCCAGCGTCGCGGCGACGGTGCTCGGTCACTACGGCTGGCTGCGCCCGGGTCCCTTCCTGGCAGGGGTCGCCGTAGCGACGCTCGGCACCCTGTTCGTGCCGGCGCGCCGGCGACCTCGTCGAGCTGGCCCGTCGCTAGGGCAGGGCGGGGGGACACCCCAAGGTGCCCTGGGCTCGGACCTGGCTCCGGCACCACCATTCGAGTCCGCGATGCTCGCCGAGCCCACGGCTCGGGCGTGGTGGGAACGCCTCGAGGCCACGGCCGGTCTCGCCACCCTGGCAGCGTTGGCACTCGGTTACCTCGCCGAGGCGGTGCGACGCTTCGTCGTGCCGTTGCACGGCGGTCCCGACGATCTCTCCTACCACCTTTCGGCGGTGGCGGTGTGGCACCACTTCGGTGACCTGCGGATGCTCAAGTTCGCGATGGGGGACTGGGGCACGGTGTTCTATCCCGTGCTGCCCGAGCTTCTCCTCGTGGGTGCTGCTCACGCCGTTTCGCGACGGCGACGTGGTGGCGCGATGGTCCGAGCTGCCCTTCGCTCTCGCCTCCTTCGTGGCGGTCGCCGCGATCGCCCGCCGCCTCGGTCTGGCGCCGCGCTCGGCGGCGCTGGCGGCGGTGCTCTATGCGGCGCTGCCGCGGGTGGCCGCCCTGGCCTTCGCCGCCGGCAACGACCACGTCACCGCGTTCGGCACCCTCGCCGCCCTCGACGCGGCCCTGGCTTGCGCCGAGCGGCCGCGCGCCGGGCGCTGCGCCTACCTCGGCGTCGCCCTCGGGCTGCTGGCGGCCTCGAAGTACCTCGGCCTCTATGGCGTGCTCACGATCCTTGCGGTCGGCGTCGTGGCGCTCGTGCTGCGCCATGGTGGCGGCGGCGTGCACCGCCGGTCTCCCGCAGCGATCGGGCTGGCCGGGGTGGCGATCGTGGTGGGCGCTGCCGCCATCGCCGGTGGGTACAGCTACCTCCGCAACTGGGTGACCACCGGCAACCCTGTCTACCCGCAGCCGATCCACTTGCTCGGGCTCGAGCTCCCAGGCCGCGAGGAGATGAGCCTGGGCGGCCGGCGCGCCGCCGAGACGACGGAGCTCGACCTCCGGCAGCTCTTCACCAGCGGCGACAACCCCTTCGCCGGTTACTTCCCCTTCACCATGCTGCCCGCGGCCCTGCTGGCGCCGCTGCTGGCGGCGGCGCGCCGCCGCTGGTCCACCGCTCTCGTCTGCGCGTTGCCCGCGGTGCTCTTCCTCGAGTTCCTCTACGGGACCTGGGACCACCGCGACATCCGCTACTTCCTCGCCGGTGTCGCGCTGGCCGCCGTCGCCTTCGCCTGGCTCAGCGAGCGACTGCGGGCCCTCGGCAGCGGTCTGCGAGCGCTGGTCGGCGCCGTGCTGGTGGTGCGCTTGGTGCGCTGGCTGGCCCCGCGTGGTGCGCGAGAGATGGTGGGGGCGCTGCTGGTGGTCGCCCTCGCCGAGCTCGCACGACGCGCCTGGAGCGGCGAGCTGGGGACACGATTGCGCTCCGCTTCGGGGCAGCGGTGGGTGGCGGTCGCGGCGCTCGCCCTCCTCGTCGTGGTGCTCCCGCTGGCACTCGGCGGCGGCATGGAGCGCTACCAGCGGGTCAAGCTCGCCGGCAGCCCGGCGGCGGTGGCGCTCGAGCGGCTGGTGGGCAAGCGCGGCGCCGTGGTGGCCTACGTCGGCCTCAACGAACCCTACCTGTTCTTCGGCAACCGGCTGCAGAACGAGCTACACGTGGTGCCGCGCTCGCGAATCCTCGCCACGGAGTACTACACCTGGGGCAGGTTGCCCGAGCGGCCGTACCGGGGGCACTACCGGGGCTGGCTCGAAAGCGTTCACCAGCTGGGGGTCCGCTACGTGGTGGTGGTGCGCACTCCCTACGACAAGCCCGAACGTGCCTGGATGGCGAGGCGCTGGCACGACTTCCATCGCGTCTACGACGATGGGCAGGTGGAGCTGTGGTCGGTGGTGTCCCCGCCGGCTCGCCTCCTGGCGTCTCCCGCGGAAGCGCGACCCGGCAGTCAGCGGGGAGGTCCTAGAGGTCGAACTCGACGCCCTGCGCCAGTGGCAGCGCCGTCCCCCAGTTGACGGTGCAGGTCTGCCGCCGCATGTAGGCCTTCCAGGAGTCCGAACCCGCCTCGCGGCCGCCGCCGGTCTCCTTCTCGCCGCCGAAGGCGCCGCCGATCTCAGCGCCCGAAGTGCCGATGTTGACGTTGGCGATGCCGCAGTCGCTGCCGGTGGTGGCGAGGAAGCGCTCGGCGTAGCGCAGGTTGAGCGTGAAGATCGCCGAGGAGAGCCCCTGCGGCACGGCGTCGTGCAGCTCGATGGCCTCGTCGAGGGTCTCGAACTCCTGCAGGTAGAGGATGGGGGCGAAGGTCTCCTCGCAGGTGATGCGCATCGCCGCGTGCGCCTCGACCAGCGTCGGCTCGACGAAGAACCCCGGACGATCGAGGGCCTTGCCGCCGTGGAGGATGCGCCCTCCCTCGCGCTCCACCCGCTCGAGGGCGGCATGCATGCGGTCGACGGCGGCGCGGTTGATGAGCGGTCCCATCAGCGTGGCCGGCGCGAGCGGGTCGCCGATGCGAATCGAGCCGTAGGCGGCCACCAGGCGGCGCTTCATCTCCTCGGCGATCCCCTTCTGCAGGAACAGCCGCCGGCAGGAGGTGCAGCGCTGTCCGGCGGTGCCGACGGCGGCGAACAGCACGGCGCGCAAGGCGAGGTCGAGGTCGGCGTCGTTCATCACCACGATGCCGTTGTTGCCTCCCAGCTCGAGCAGCGAGCGGCCCAGCCGCTGCGCCACCAGGGTGCCGACCCGCCGGCCCATCGCCACCGAGCCGGTGGCCGAGATGAGGGGGAAGCGGAGATCGCGCACCATCCGCTCGCCGACCTCCTCGACCGGGCCGAGGATCATGTTGAAGATCGGCGGGGCGCTGTTCTCCTCCAGGACCTCGTGGGCGATGCGGGTCACCGCCAGTGCGGTGAGCGGCGCCTCCGGTGACGGCTTCCACAACATCGAGTCGCCGCACACCGCCGCCACCATGGCGTTCCAGGCCCACACCGCGACCGGAAAATTGAAGGCGGTGATGATGCCGACCGGCCCCAGCGGGTGCCACTGCTCGTACATCCGGTGCTGCGGACGCTCGGAGTGCATCGCCAGGCCGTAGAGCTGGCGCGACATGCCCACCGCCAGGTCGGCCATGTCGATCATCTCCTGCACCTCGCCGAGCCCCTCGGAGAGCACCTTGCCCACCTCCAGGGTCACCAGGCGGCCGAGCTCCCCCTTGTGGCGGCGCAGCCGCTCGCCGAGCTGCCGCACCACCTCGCCGCGCTTGGGGGCTGGCCAGGTGCGCCACTCGTGGAAGGCCTCGACCGTCACCTGGGTGCAGCGCTGGTACTCGTCGGCGCTCGCCATGCGAACGCTGGCGATGGGCTCGCCGGTGGCGGGATTGAGCGACTCGACGACGGCGCCGCTGGTGGGCAACCAGGCGCCGGCGAAGGCGCCGGGGTTCTCGCGCTCGAGCCCCAGCGAGGCGAGCAGCTGGGCGGTCTGGTCGGGAACTGTATCGAGAGTCATCGCGGCGATCTCCAAGGGAGTTGGGGGATTTCGGCCGCCGGAAGGGCGCGTCGGGCCGGCCGGCAAGGATACCCCAAGACCGTGACGCGGGCGCCGGCGGGCACCGGTGCCGGGGGGCGGCCGGAGCGGATCCGAGGCGCCGCCGTTGCCTGGCGGTGGCCATTGCGAGGGGCCGAACCGCTGTCCCACCGCCACCCGCGGTTCCCTCCGTATGATTCCGCCGGTCATGCGTGTCTACGTCCCGGCGGTGTTGCTCGCCGTCTTCGTCGGCTGGTGCGGCACCTTCTACTACGGTGCCGTCGCCGCCGCCGTCGCGGTGGGGCACCTGGTCCTGCTGGCCGCCGCGGCCTGGGGCTGGCGCGGGTGGGATCCGTTGCGGCTCGGTCGGGCCGGAAGGGCGTTGCCCCCTCTCCTCTGGCTGTGGCTGGCGCTGTCGCTGCGCGCCTCGCCGGCGCCCCGCGCCGGTTGGGTGGCCGTCGCGTTGCTGCCGGTCATGCTGGCCCTGCCGGCGGTGGTGGCGAGTTGTTGGAAGGAGGCCGAAGCGCGGCGGCGAGGCGTCGGTGCGGTCGCCGCGGTCGGGGCAGTCACCGCCGTCGTTGCCCTCGCGGGCATGGCCCTGCAAGGAAGCCCTCGGGCCGCGCAGCCGCTGGGCAACGCCGTCGTTCTCGGCGCCGTCCTCGCGACGCTGGCGCCGCTTTCCTGCGCCCTCGCCTTGGGCGAGCACGGCCGCCGCGGCTACCTGTGGAAGGGGGTAGGCCTGCTGGTAGCGGTGGGGATCCTCGCCTCCCGCTCGCAGGCGGGGGTGGCGGCGGCGATCGTCGGTCTGGCGTTGGTGCTCCCGGTCGGGAAGCGGCGCTGGCTCCTCGTCCCGATCGCCGCCGCTGCCCTGCTGTTCGCGCCGCGGCTGGTGCGGCTGGCGGCCGGCGAGGACCTCTCGGTGCTGGCGCGGCTCGCCTACTGGCGCGGCGGGATTCGCGGCGTCGCGGCGCGGCCACTGGTGGGTTGGGGGCCGGGCGCCACTGGATGGACCCTCGCCCCGCTGCTGCGCCCGCGTCCGGGGGTGAACCCTCCCGGGGAGGTAGTGGGCGACCTCCACAGCCTGCCCCTCCAGCTCGCGTACGAGCTCGGGCTTCCGGGGCTGGCGGCTGCCCTGGCGCTGGCGGCGGCCTTCACCCGCGCGCGGCTCCGCGAGGGGGTGTGGAGTGCCGAAGGCGGCCTCGCCCGCGGCGGCGTCGCCGGCCTCGCCGCCGGCGCCACCGCGCTCGTCGCCGGCCCGACGCTCGGTACCACGGCACCCTGGGTCGCGCTGGCGGTCGCGGCCGGAGCGGCTCTCACAGAGATCCCCGCCGAGACGGTGCTCGCGGCGCGCCGGGCTCCGCCGGCAGGCTGGCTGTTCGCCGCCATCGCCGCGCTGCTTCTCGCTCCGCTCGACGGCGCCCTGGCCTGCTACGACGCGGCGCGACGGGCCCCTCGCGGCCGGGCCGTGGCCCTGCTCCAGGTCGCCGCCGAGCTCGACCCGGAGATGCCCCTCTACCGGGCGCGACTGGGTTGGCTCGCCGGCACCGCGCCGGCGCGCGCGCTGGCCCTCCGCCGGGCGGCCGCTGGGGCCCCGGGAGTCCCGAGCCTGCAGCTCGCCGCGGGGTGGGCCGCCCAGGCTGCAGGTCAGGGGGGCGAGGTGGAGTTGCTGCGGTCGTGCGCCGGGGACCCCCTCTCCGGCACCGCTCCGTTCCTGCTCGCCCAGGCGCGGCCGGGGGCAGCTGCGGCGGGTCTCCTCGCGGCGCGGGCCGTGCTCGCCGACCCCCCACTGCTGGCGGCAACCGCCTGGGAGGGGGAGCCGGAGCTGCTCGCCGCGGCCCTCGAGGACGTCGGCCGCTGGGATGGAGTCGACGAGGGGCTGCGCTCCGCGTTGATGGCGACGAGCCGCCAGCTCACCCGGCGGGGCCGGGTGGCGAGCCTGCGGGTGACGATGGACGAGACCGCCGCGGCCGCGCTCTCCCTCCACGTCTTCCGCCGCCTGCCCTGGCCGGCCACGCTGGCGGTGGTGACAGTACGCCGGGACGACGCCAGGCGACTGAGCGGGCAACCGGCCGCCGGCTCGCTGCGCACCACCCGCGCCGATGCCTTCCCCCCCTGCGCCCCGATCGATGGCCGCTGAGCGGCGGCTGGAGGCGGGCGGAGACGGTCTCTCTGCCATCCCCCGCAGGGCCGAGAGGATTCCGCAGCCGTTGCGGAGAAGGCTGCGGAAAAACCCCTCCGCCCGGCGTCGCGACCTCGGCGCAACGGGCGCCGCGAGCGCTTTGCACACAGATCTGTGCGAGATCAGCTAAGACATTGATTCTTAAAGACTAACTACTGACTGAAGAGGTTCGAGGCGAGGGCCGCCGGAGGGGGCCTGGGAGCAGCCGCGCCGCCGGTGGCGCGGTCAGAGGATGGCGTCGAGGGCGCGCTCGCTGCGGCGGATCGCCTCGTCGATCTCCTCGCGGCTGACGACGAGGGGGGGCCGGAAGCGCACCGAGCGGTCGCCGCAGGGGAGGGCCATCAGATCCTGGTCGTTCATCGCCTTGATGGCGGCGTTTCGCAGCTCGGTGTCGGCGAGGTCGAAGGCGGCGAGCAGGCCGCGGCCGCGGGCGTTGGTGACCTTGTCCGGGAACGCGCCCTCGAGGTCGTGCAGCCCGGCGAGAAGGTGTTGGCCCATGACCTCGGCGTTGGCCAGCAGGTCATCCTCCTCGATGATCTCGACGAAGCGCTGGCTGCGCACCATGTCCACCAGGTTGCCTCCCCAGGTGGAGTTGATGCGGCTGCTCACCTTGAAGACCGAGTCGACGTCGTCGATGCGGGCGGTGGCGGCCATGCCGCACTGCTGGGATTTCTTGCCGAAGGCGAAGAGGTCGGGCGCGACCTCGAAGTGCTCGAAGCACCACCAGCGGCCGGTGGTGGCGAACCCGGTCTGCACCTCGTCGAAGATGAGCAGCACCGCGCTCTCGTCGGCGATCTGCCGCAGCCCGCGCAGGAACTCGCCGCGGAGGTGGTTGTCGCCCCCCTCCGCCTGGATCGGCTCGACGATGATCGCCGCCACGTCGTCGGCGCGCTCGACGAGGACCTGGCGAATCGCCGCCAGCGCCCGCCGCTCCTCCTCCTCGACGCGGCGCCGCACCTCCTCGGTGACCGGGAAGGTGAGCCTCGGGTTGTCGATGCGCGGCCAGTCGAACTTGGGAAAGTACTGCGTCTTGCGCGGGTCGGTGTTGGTGAGCGACAGGGTGTAGCCGCTGCGGCCATGGAAGGCCTGGCGGAAGTGGACGATCTGGTACCCCTTCTCCCCCTTGCCGGCTGCCAGGTTCTTGCGCACCTTCCAGTCGAAGGCGGCTTTGAGCGCGTTCTCCACCGCCAGCGCCCCGCCGTCGACGAAGAACAGGTGGTGGTCGAAAGCCGCCGGCACCGTGCGCGCGAAGGTGGCCACGAACTCGGCGAAGTAGGGCGTGTAGAGGTCGGCGTTGGAGGGCTTGACGACCGCCACCCGCAGTAGTCGCTCGCGCATCTCGGGGGTGAGCAGCTTGGGGTGGTTGAAGCCCATCGGGTAGCTCGAGAAGCTGGTGAAGAAGTCCAGCAACTCGCGCTCCCGGCGGCTGTCGTAGAGCCAGCAGCCATGGCTGCGCTCGAGGTCGAGCACGACGCCGAAGCCGTCCGCCAGCATGTGTCGCTTGAGGGTCTCGTGGACCTCGGAGGGGGCGACGCGCAGGGAGGTCGCGGTGGCGATGCTCATGCGGAGTCTCCAGGGAAGGAAGGCCGGCGGGATGCAGGCTCGATGCGAGAGCGCGGGGATGGTACCACCGGCCTCGCGAGGGGGTCAAACGGCCCCGTGCGTGGCGTGAATCTTTTTGCGTTTGCCTGCGTAGTAGGGGTGAGCTCGAGGACGAACCTGTAGCCGCGGCATCGCCGCCGGCTGCGTTGAACGAGGTGGTGCTGTGATGGCCAAGAAGTGGTTGGTGGTAGGGACCGCGGTGGTGCTGCTGGGCGGTGGCGGCCTGGTGGTGGCAAAGGCCACCAAGAAGGGCGAGCCGAAGGTCCAGGAGTCGCCGTTTCGCCTCGGCAAGACGCAGACCGAGGACCTGCAGGTGAGCGTGCGCGAGGTTGGGGTCGTCGACCCGGAGATCAAGGTCGACGTCAAGTCGCCGGTCTCTGGCCGCGTGCTCCAGATCGACACTCGCGAGGGCGACGTGGTGACCCGCGGCCAGGTGCTCGCCGAGGTGGAGCCCGACGTCAACCAAGCGCAGTCGCTCTCGGACGTCAAGGCGGCGGTGTCGCAGGCCGACCTGCACCTGCGCGACGCCGAGCGCATCCTCACCAACCAGAAGGCGCTGTTCGCCGCCGGTCTGGTCGCCAACGACCAGCTGCGCGATGCCCAGATGGGGCGCGACCTGGCGGCCGACGCCCTGATCAACGCCCGCGCTCGCTACGCCATCGTCGAGCAGCACGGGATCCCCATCGCCGAGGCCGGTCACAGCCAGACGGCACGCGTGTCGACGCCGATGGCCGGTGTCGTCATCACCAAGGGGGTCGAGCTCGGTGAGAGCGTCACCTCCGGAGTCTCCTCGTTCAATGAGGGGACGGTGCTGTTCACCGTCGCCGACTTGAAGTCGCTGCTGATCAAGGTCAACCTCAACGAGGTCGACATCGCCAAGGTGCAGGTCGGGCAGCCGGTGCGCGTCACCCTCGACGCCTATCCGCAGAAGGTCTTCAACGGCAAGGTGCGTTTCGTGGCGCCCGCCGCCAAGGTGGTCGACAAGATCAAGGTGTTCGAGATCGAGGTCGCCCTCGACGAGCTCGACCCGGCGTTCCGCACCGGCATGAGCGCCAACGTCGAGATCCTCGGCGAGGCGCGGCCGCAGACGCTGTCGATTCCGCTCGAGGCGTTGCAGCGACGCGACGGCAAGACGGTGGTCTACCGCCTCAAGCCGAACCTGCCGCCCAAGAAGGTGGACAAGGCGCGCGAGGCGCTCAACGGTCGCAGCAAGTTCGTCTGGCTGTCGGAGAACTGGAAGGACTACTTCGACGCCGTCCCGGTCGACGCCGGCATCGCCACGCTCGAGCGGGTCGAGGTGCTGGCCGGCCTCAAGGCCGGTGACCAGGTGGCCCTCGAGGACGTCAGCCGCAAGAAGGTCGAGAAGGACGACGAGGACAATTGACGGGGTGGCGGGCGGGCCAACCAACGGGTAGTTGACCATGAAGATCATCGACACCAAAGGACTGACCAAGGTCTACGGCGACAACGGCAACGCGGTGCACGCGCTGCGCGGCATCGACCTCGAGGTCGAGCGCGGCGAGTTCGTGGCGCTGATCGGCCCGTCGGGGTCGGGCAAGAGCACGTTGATGGCCATCCTCGGCTGCCTCGACGTGCCCACCGCCGGCAGCTACGCCCTCGACGGCGAGCGGGTGGAGAAGCTCAGCGGCGCCGAGCTCGCCGCCATCCGCAACGAGAAGGTCGGCTTCGTCTTCCAGCAGTACAACCTGCTGCCCAAGGCGACCATCGCCCGCAACGTCGAGCTGCCGATGCTCTACGCCGGCGTCGGCCGCCACGAGCGGCGGCAGCGCACCCTCGAGCTGCTCGACAAGGTGGGGCTCGGCGAGCGTGCCAACGCGCTGCCGGCGCAGCTCTCCGGCGGCCAACGGCAGCGCGTGGCGATCGCCCGCGCGCTCGCCAACCGTCCCGCGCTGCTGCTCGCCGACGAGCCCACCGGCGCCCTCGACTCGCACACCGGACAGGAAGTGCTGGCGCTGTTTCGCGAGCTGTACGCGCAGGGCAATACCGTCATCCTCGTCACCCACGATCCGGCCATCGCCGGGCTCGCCAACCGGCGCGTCGAGCTGCGCGACGGTCTGGTGCACGCGCACGAGGAGCTGGCGGCATGAGGACCCGCACCAAGGGCTCGTTCCGCGAGCGCCTGCGGGAGTCCTGGATCGAGCTCCGGCAGGCCCCGGGGCGCTCCTTCCTGCAGGCCCTCGGGGTGATGCTGGGGGTCGCCTCGGTGCTCGGTGGCTTCTCGATCTCCGACAGCCAGCGCCAGCAGACGGAACGCATCTTCGCTCGCATCGGCGGCATCGACAAGCTCAACGTGCTGCCCAGCGACGTGATCAACGACGGCACGCCGAGCGCCTTGCAGAGCGCCAACCTCGGGCTGCGCATGGACGACGCCGACCGCGGCGGGGGTCTCCCCACCGCCACGGCGGTCAACGCGGTGTCGGTACAGCGCAACGCGCGGGCGCGGGTGCGCTCCGAGTTCGCCGACCAGGAGCGCAGCATCATCGGCATCGGCGCCGACTACCTGGCGATGAACGGCTACGAGATCGAGCGGGGCAGGGGGTTCTCGGCGCGCGACCTCGAGCGCGGCGCGCCGGTGGCCATCCTCGGCTCGACCACCGCCAGCGTGCTGTTCCCCACCGGTGACATCGTCGGCAAGCCGATCCGCGTCGGCGACGTGCCGGTTACCGTCATCGGCGTCTTTCGCGAGAAGGTATTCCGCTTCCGCGAGGGGCAGCAGAACATCTTCGCCTGGCGCAACCGCATCCTGGCGGTGCCGGCCGAGCTCATCGCCAGCCGCATGCAAGGAGACGAGTACCACCGTCTCGACCGCGTCACCTTCCGCATTCCCGATCTCAAGCAGATGCTGGATTTCTCCAAGGAGCTGACCTCGCTGGTCACCGTCAACCACCGCCTGCAAGACGACTTCCGCCTCGACAACGTCAAGAAGCGACTGCAGCGTCAGCTGTCGCAGGGCGACGTCTACAACATCATCTTCATGCTCTCCGGCGTGCTGGCGCTGATCGGCGGCGGCATGGTCAACGTCAACATCCAGCTCGCCTCGCTCAAGGAGCGGGTGCGCGAGGTGGGGGTGAAGATGGCGCTCGGCGCCTCCGGCCGCGAGATCTTCAAGTCGTTCATGACCGAGGCCCTGCTGCTCACGCTTCTGGGGAGCGTTTCGGGGTACGTAATCGGCATCGTCTTCTCGTGGACGATCACCAAGGCGATCGGCATCCCGCTGTCGCTGGCGCCGAAGAGCTTCGTTTTTGCCACCATCATGGCGGTCGTCTTCGGCTTCCTGTTCGCGCTCTATCCGGCCGCCAAGGCGAGCCGGCAGTCGCCGATGGAGGCGCTGCGCTATGAGTGAGGTGCTGAGCCTCTTCGAGCCCGCTGCTGCCGCGCCTGCCGAGGTCGTCGCAGCCGCCGGCCGCGCACGGCGCCGGCGGCGCTCGTTCGGCGCTCGTCTGGCGCTGGTGTGGGAGGTCGTCACCGGCGGCCTGCGTGAGCTGTGGGCGCACAAGCTGCGCTCGACCCTCACCCTGACCTTGCTGATGCTGGGCGTCTTCGCCCTGGTGGTGATGACCTCGGTGCTCGACGGGGTGCAGGACAAGATCTCCACCGGCTTCGCCGGCATGAGCTGGGACGGTACCCTGGTGCTGGTGCCGCGGGAGGCGAAGACCTCGGAGGAGCAGAAGCGCTTCGCCATGAGCACCGGGCTCGCCTACGAGGACCTCGCGCGCATCACCGCCCCGCATCCCAAGGTGCTCGGCTTCTCGCCGCGCGCCACCAAGCGGACGGCGGTGCGCACCGCCGGCGGCAGCGAGCGCATCTTCGTCAGCGCAGTCACCGCCGACTACTCCTTCCTGATGAACCGGCCGATCGGCCTCGGCCGCGGCATCACTCCCAACGACCAGCGGCGCCACTCGACGGTGGCGGTGGTGGGCGCCACGCTGGCCGCCAAGCTCTACGGCGGCAGCGACCCGGTGGGGCGCGACCTGGTCATCGAAGGGGTTCCCTACCGCATCATCGGCGTGCTCGCCACCGGGCAGATCTTCAACGAGGAGATGTGGCAGGACGCCAACGGCGTGCTGGTGCCGCTCGAGACCTACATGGACCGCCTCGATGCCGATCACCAGCTGACCCTGATCTCGGTCAAGCTCAAGAACAGTCGCGACCTCGACGAGGTATCGGCGGCCATGCTGGGCCGAGCCCGGCAGGCCCATCACGGTATCGAGGACGTCGAGGTGCGCAACCTCGACGCCGAGGCGGCCCGCGGCTGGCAGAACTTCCAGAACCAGATGCACGGCTGGTCGGTGGTGCTCTACAGCCTGGCCGGCACGGTGCTGCTGGTGGGCGGCGTCGGCGTGCTGTCGGTGATGCTGATCTCCTTCGCCGACCGCCGCTACGAGATCGGCCTGCGCAAGGCGATCGGCGCCGACGACCACCAGATCCTCGTGCAGTTCCTCCTCGAGGCGACGGTGCTGGCGGCGATCGGTGCCTCCATAGGCACGCTCGCCGGCAGCGCCCTCTGCCAGGCCCTGTCGGACAAGTTCCCCTACGGCCTGGTGGTCAACCCCTATGGCCTCGCGCTCGCCTGGGGCATCGCCTTGGCGCTGGCGGTGGTGTTCGGCCTCTACCCGGCGATCCGCGCCGCCAACCTGTCGCCGATGGAAGCGATGCGGTAGGGAAGGAAAGGGCCCGCAGGGAAGCCTCCGGGCCTCGCGACGACGGATCGGTGACCGAGAGGCTCAGTTCGCGATGCCGATGTGGCTGGCGGCGCAGGCGCTGTCGAGCTGGATGGCGTCGAAGCCGACGCTGAACCGGCCCTGGGCGTCCATCACCACCGTCACCCAGGCCTGTGCCGCCGCCGAATCGGCAGGGCCTCCAGACCCCGCGACCGTAGTGTTGAGGTCGGCGAAGATCCAGCCGAAGGAGGGCGTCACCGGGAAGTCTGCGCCACCGATGACGGTCCGCTGCGCCTCGGCCGGGCAGAGCAAGTTGAGGGAGTTCGGCGGCTGCGGCGAAAAGGGGAACGTCTGCGGAACCTCGGGGTTCTCGATCTCGTCGAAGATCACCGTCTGCTCCTGGCCGAGCGGGTACCAGGTCGGGGTGGTTCCGCAGTTGAAAGGTTGCTGGTTGATCTTGGAGTCGCGCCAGCAGATCCAGCTGGTGCCTCCGTCGAAGGCGCCGCCGTTGACGAAGCGGCCGGCGAAGTTGGTCGCCAGCGGCTCGCGGTTGTCCACCGCGTTCCACGAGTCGTAGCGGCCGTAGAAGGTGTAGTCGCCGTTCACCGTGGTCGAAGGGCTGCCCGGGAGTGGATAGGTGTCGAAGGGGCCAACGCCAGTGCCCGGGCTGGCCTCGATGTGCACCAGCGTCTCGCCCTGGGCAAAGTTCTGCCCGGTGTTGACGTAGAAGTAGTCGCCCCAGAGCACGTTCTGGTTGGTGGCGTCGCCGAAGCCAAACGGGGCGAAGTAGCCCGGGTCGCCGGGGAAGCGGAGCGTGCAGTTGTTCACGGTGTCGACGGTCACGTAGCCGCGGGCGATGTTGTCGCCCAGGTCCCGGCCGGCGCAGCGGCCGCCCAGGATGAAGGTCGAGGCGTGGCCGGTGAGCGCCGGCTGCAGGTGGCCCGACAGGAAGTTCGCCGGCAGGTTCGGCGGCGGCAGGAAGCCTTGGCAGCTCGCGAAGTTGATGTCCTGCGAGAAGGCGCCTTGCGGGCTGATGGTGTCGCTCGGATCCTGACCGACGCTCGCGGTTCGCGGCATGATGCCGTTGGCGATGATCTCGCGCAGGCTGATCGTCTGCACGTCGAAGCCGGTGAGGTAGACGTTGAAGTCGAGCACCGGCACCGAGAGGTCCGTCCACACCACGACGTGCGCGAGGATGGCGGTGGCGGAGGCGTTGTTGATCGAGAACAGGGTGTTGATGCCGTCCACCGTGTCTCCGAGGTCGACCTCGAAGTACGGCAGCAGCAGGGTCGCGGCCGGCACGTCGTCGATCGTGCAGATGACCGCGCGCGCCTGCCCGCTGAGAGCTACGAGGCCCACCAGCGCGAGAGCGAGAGCCAGCTTCTTCATGATGAGGACACTCCTCCTAACCGACGGTTCAATTCCTTGCCGCGACGGCGTATCCGTCCCGGCACCGGCGGCACCCCGCGGGGCGCCGCCTCCTCCCACTCGATGTCCCCACTTGCGTGGTGCGCCATCACCTCCCCACGCAAACGATTTCCGCGTAGTGGCCCAGCGACACGCCGGATGCGGAGCCCGTCCGCAGGGTCGGTGGCTGGCGCGAGCGAGACTCGAGATCGCGTCATGTTCGCCGGCGCAGACCCCAGACTCCACGTTCCTCGCCGGTGGCCCGATCTACGTCCTCGGTGGTGACCGTGGCGTGGAGGCTAGCACGATGCCGGGCGGCTGACGCCGGGTCAGGTTTGCGACAGCCTGGGCCGCGCGCTCCGGAGTCGCCCCGTCCCGCAGGGTGGGCGCGGTCCAGCCCTGGAGCCCCGGCGGGGCGCCGCGAGCGGTCGGGCGCCGCGTCAGTCCAGGTGCGAGCGGCCGAGCGGCATGCGTTCGGCGATGCCGCCGACCGGCGCCACCTGGATGCGGTCGCGGCCGGTCTCCTTGGCGATGTACATCGCCGTGTCGGCGTGGCGCAGCAGCGAGCTCTTCGCCTCCGAGAGCGGCACCTCGGGGGCGACGTGGCGGTGCAGGGTGGCGATGCCGACCGAGCAGGTGATGCCGCGCAGGTGGAGCGCCTCGGAGTGGATGTCGCCCGGGCCGTCGCAGAACACCCGTTGCGAGATGCGCAGGCGAATGCGCTCGGCCAGTCCCACCGCCTCGTCGAGCCCGGTGTCGCCGATCGCCAGCACGAACTCGTCGCCGCCGTAGCGGGCGATCAGCCCCTCCGGGTAGCCCACCGTGTCGGCCAGCTCGCGCCCGACCTCGCGCAGCACCTGGCTGCCCGCGAGGTGGCCGTGGGTGTCGTTGACCCGCTTGAAGAAGTCGAGATCCATGAACAGCACCGCGAGATCGCTCCCCCGCTGGCGGGAGTCGGCGATGGCGCGCGAGAGCCCGAGGTGCAGGTAGCGGTCGTTGTAGAGCCCGGTCAGGTTGTCGCGCTTGGCGATCTCCTGTGCATAGCGGGCGTCGAGCACGTTCTGGATCGACACCGAGATGTAGCTGGCGAAGATCTCCAGCAGGTCGAGGTCGCGCGCGCTGTAGTCCGCCGCCCCCTGGCGGTTGAGCAGCTCGAGGACGCCGCAGACCTCCTTCTCGATGCGGATGGGGATGGCCACCAGCGACTCGGTGCGGTACTGGATCGCCTCGTCGACCCCGGCGTAGAAGCGCGGGTCGCGCGAGACGTCTGCCGAGAAATACGAGTGACCCGTGGTGTAGACGTGACCGGCGATGCCGCTGTCGGCGGGAATCGCGCGGCCGAGCAGGTCGTCGGAGTTGTGGCCGAACGCGGCGATGAAGAAGAGCTCGTTCTGGCGGCGCTCGGGCAGCTTGTTGGTGGGATTGTCGAGGAGGATCGAGCCGGCGGAGGAGGGGACGAAGGCGTTGGCCTTGCGCAGGATCTCCACCAGGTTCTCCGCCAGGCTCATCTGCGGCGGCAGGTTCGGGGTGGCCCGCCGGCGCAGCAGGAAGCGCTCGAGCTCGTGAGGGTCCAAGCAGTGGACGTCGACCATTCTCGGGTGAAACGCGTCTGATTCGCCCGGCCCCAGCTTCGACAAGAAGCCGGCGCGAGTCACCGCCCCCCTGGAAGCCGTAGCGCCGGCTAACGATAACAGAATACCGTGGCCACCCTCCAGGGGTCGGGAACCGCGGAGTACGGCCGGGAGCCGGCGGTCAGCGCAGCCGGCGGGCCAGCCGGCGGGAGCGCTCGAGCAGCTCGCGTTGCAGCGAGTCGGTGGAGGCGAGCCGGGGCGCGTAGCGCAGGTAGTGCAGGTCGTCGACGAGGCGCACCAGCTCGCCGGCGAGCGACGGCCGCAGGCCGCGGTGGGCGAGCAGCCCCGCCCAGTGGGTGGGCGGGGCCTCCGCCGGCAGGTCGTAACGATTGCCGAGGAAGCTCCGCCACGCCTCCTCCGCCGCGCCGGCGGCCTGTCGCGGGTGCGGCTCGACCAGCGCCGCGGTCACCTCGGCGAGCAGTTGGCGGCGGGCCGCCCGATTGGCGCCGAAGAGACGGAGGAGGAGCGTCGCGAGGCCTACCAGGGCGAGCGCGCCGGCGGCGCCGCCGGCGCCCCAGGCGAGCGGCGTACGCCAGGAACGGCGCTCGGCGATCTGGGAGGCAGGACCGGGCGTGGCTGCCGGTGGCGGTGGCGGTGGCGGTGCGGTGGCGGCGAGAGCCTGAGGGCTCGTGCGCAGCGTGCCGTAGGTCCCCTTGCTGGGGTCGAAGGCCACCCACTCGAGCGGCGGCAGCTGCCAGTGTCCCGCGTGCTGCGGCACCAGCGTCCAGGTCCAGGTGCGCACGGAATCGACGCGGGTTCCCTGCACGCTGGCCCGGCTCGACTCCTGCGGCGGCGACACCTGCACCCCGGGCAACGGCGGCAGATGAGGGTCGGGGAGCCCGCTGAGATTGCCGGCGCCGCGAAGCTCGGCGGTGAGCATCGCCGCCTCGCCAGCCCCCACGCTGGCGGGCGCCAGCTTGGCGTGCGCCTGCAGCTGGCCGACGGCACCGTTGAACCCCGGAGGGGGCGGCGGCAACGCCTGGACGGCGACCTGGACGCTGTTGCTGGAGCGTCTCACGGCGCCGGGACGG
Source organism: Thermoanaerobaculia bacterium (assembly GCA_963837455.1). Taxonomy (GTDB): domain Bacteria; phylum Acidobacteriota; class Thermoanaerobaculia; order Multivoradales; family JAIOJS01; genus DASYQD01. The sequence continues at coordinate 158,176 of CAWINM010000010.1, forward strand.
ATCGGTTCCTCGCCGAAGCCGAAGGCCATCGGGCGGAAATAGACCAGCCGCAGGTCGATCTCGGCCCCTTCGATGGCGTGCACGCCCGGCTCGTAGGCGAACAGGGCCCGCTGCAGGATCGGCTGCCGCCACCAGAGCTTGCCGTCGAGGTTGACGATCTCGGCGCGACCGTTGTCGGGCAGCTGGATCTCCTGCGACCAGAAGCCGGGAAAGGCCGGTACCCGGCGCGGGAAGATGCTCTCCACCGCCATCCGCCCTTCCCCGGGTGCCCGGCGCTCCATGAGGAGGTAGAGGGTGTAGACGAGCTCCTGGCCGGGCCAGGGGCGCGACGGAGTGATCTCCGCCCGCAGCAGGAGCTCGGGTGGCGCCTGCGGGACGGCATGCGGCGGCGGGAAGAGACCACGGAAGAGCTGGTCGAAGGGGTCGGTGGGCGGCAGCGCGTCTCCGCCCGGTCCGGCAGCGCCGCCTGGGCGGCTCGCGTCCACCCACGCCTCCTGGTCGGGCAGCGCCAGCTCCTGGCCGCCGGTGAGCAGCTTGAGGCCGTAGACGCGCGCCTTGCCGGGCCGCAACGGTGCCAGGTACCAGGTGAGAGCGTAGGAGCGCGACAGGTTGCCGTTGATCCAGCTCATGCTCTCCTGCCGCGCCGGACCCCCGACCTCCTGGAAGTTCTCGAGCTCGAAGCGGGGTTTGAGCTGGAACGAGCCGAGGTCCGAGCGCGACACCGTGAAGGTGAGCTCGGCGGTCTCTCCCATCGCCAGGCGTTGCGGCGTCAGCGTCACCTTGACCGTGCCGGCGGCAAGCGCGGCACGGGGGAGTAGCGCGAGCACGAGCAGTGCAGCCGCCGTGCTGCCCGGAGGCCGCCAGCCCCTCACCAGTCCTCCTCCGTCGACGATCGTGCTCGCTCGACTCGCTCCCGCTCCGCCTGCTCGCGCCGCTGCTCGCGCTCGAGGTTCTCGACCGCTTCGAGCAGGGCGGCGGCCTGGTCGGCGCTCATGTCCTTTTGCGGGTTGAATCGTGGCAGGCGCGGCGAGCGCCCCATCTGCCCCTGCTGCGGCAGGCCACTGGCGGGCGGTTGTGCCCCCTGGGGTGGCGACGGTTGGGCGCCGGAGCCGTGCTCCTGGTCTTGCGGCCTGCCCTCGCCGCCGCCGCCCTGCTCATCGCCATTCCCCTGCTGCGACTGCTTGGGCTGCTGCGGCGACTGCTGCCGCTGGTGCTCGAGCTGGCGCAGAGCGAGCTCGAGGTTGTGTTTGGCGGCGCGGTGGCCGGGGCGCAGGCGCAGGGCGGCGCGGTAGCTCTCGGCGGCCTTCGCGGCATCCCCGGTGGCGAGGTAGGCGTTGCCGAGGTTGTAGAGCGCCTCGGGGCGGAGCGAGGTGGCGGCGGGGTCGGTGGCGGCGGCGTCGGCGGCCCGCGTCAGCAGCGGCAGGGCCGCTCCCGGGGTGCCGGCACCGAGCCTCCCGGTGCCGGCGTTGAACAGGGTCGGCGCCCCCTGGTCGCCGCTCTCGAGCGCTTGCTCGAGGTCGCGATCGGCGGCCTGGTAGTCGTGGCGCTTCCAGGCCTCGATGGCGGCCGCGGTGCGCTCGCGCGGGTTGTGCAGCCAGCGCGCCGGCAGTGCCGGCAGGCCGACGCCCGTTGCCGCGAGCAGCGCGACGAGGGGCAGGGTCTTCACGCCGCCGCCTCCTGGCGCCGGAACGGTGAGGTGGCGAGCGCCATCACCAGCGCCGCCACCGCGACCCCGACGCACCACTGGAAGCGTTCCTGCTGCTGCCGCACCAGCTCGGTGCCCAGGGAGCGGGTGGCGAGCCGCGACACCGCGTCGACGATGGGAGTGACGGCGGGAGCGACACGGCCCGCTTCGAGGTAGACACCGCCGGTCTCCTTGGCCAGCCGCTTCAGCAGGGCCGGCTGCAGACGGCTGATCACCGGCTGGCCGTGCGCGTCGAGCTTGTAGCCGGCGCCACCCGCGGCGGTGGTGGGCATGGGCAGCAGCGATCCCTGCGGGGTTCCGATGCCGATGGTGTGGACGATGGCACCCGAGGACTCGAGCAGCGGCACCGCCGCCTCCCAGTCCTCACCGTGGTCCTCACCGTCGCTGAGCAGCACCACCACGCGGCGCGCGCCCTGCTCGGGGGGGAAGAGCAGCAGCGCGCGCCCGAGCCCATGCGACAGCCGGGTGCCGGGAGTGGGCAGCGACGCCGGCGTGAGGGCGTCGAGGAAGAGGTCGACCACCGAGCCGTCGAGCGTGAGCGGCGCCAGCACCTCGCCCTCGCCCTCGCTCTGCACCAGGCCCAGGCGGTGGCCGGCGAGCCCCCGTACCAGCTGCCGCGCCAGCAGCTTGGCGACGGTGAGGCGGTCCGGGCGCACGTCGGGAGCCGCCATCGAGAGCGAGGTGTCGATCACCAGCACCACGTCGACTCCACGGCGCTCGACGCGCTCCTCGCGCACCCCCCAGCGTGGCCGCGTGAGGGCCAAGGCGGTGGCGGCCACCGCCACTCCGAGGAGCGCGACGAGGAGGACGAGACGCAGCGGCCGGTAGCCGGGGAGGAGCTTCTCCCACAGCCCCCGGCTCGCCCAGCTGGCGATGGTGCGCAGGCGCCGGCGCCAGATCCAGCCGGCGACGGCGGCGGCGAGCGGGGCCAGCAAGAGGAGCCAGGCCAGACGCGGCTCGGCGAGGCTCGGGTGCGGGAGGGCGGGGAGGCTCATGGCTCGGCGGTGATCCCGACGGTGGCGGCGAGGAGCGGCAGCAGGAGCAGACCCAGCGCGCTCCAGGCGAACGGCTGGAAGCGCTCCTCGTGGCGCACCATCTGGCGCACTACCAGCGGCGTGCGCTCGAGGCGATCGATGGCGGCAAAGATCTCGCGCAGGGCCTTCGGGTCGGTGGCGCGGAAGAAGCGGCCGTTGGTGCGCTTGGCGATGCGCTCGAGCAGGTCGACGTCGACGCGCACGTTCCACGGTACCCGCCGGATCTCGGTCTGGCCGGTGAGGGGATCGCGCACCGGCACCGGGATGATCACCGGCCCGTTCGCGGTGCCCACCGCCACCGTGTAGACCTTGATGCCGAGCCCGGCGCAGATGGCCGCCGCCGAGTCGGGATCGATCTGCCCCGCGTTGTTGTCGCCATCGGTGACGAGGACGATCAGACGCGACTTGGCTGGGCTGTCCTTGAGGCGCGCCGCGGCGTCGGCGAGTGCCAGGCCGATGGCGGTGCCGTCGGGCAGGGTGTGCAGGCTCAGACCGCCGATGAGCTGCCGCAGCATGTCGCGATCGGTGGTGGCGGGCGCCTTGGTCACCGCGCCGCCGGCGAAGACCACCAGGCCGATGCGGTCGCCGGGGCGACCGGCAACGAAGTCGGCCAGCACCCTCTTGGCCACCTCCAGGCGGTTCTCGGGCGCAAAGTCCTCCGCCCCCATGCTGCCCGACATGTCGAGCACGAGCTGGATGTCGATCCCCTCGGTGCTGGTCTGCTCCCAGGCATAGCCGAGCTGGGGCCGTGCCAGCGCCACCACCAGCAGGCCCAGGGCGGCGAGGCGGCAGTAGAAGGGGAGGTGCAGACGCCAGGGAGCGCCAGCGCCAGCCGGCAGCTCGCTGAAGGTCAGGGCCCCGGGAGCGGAGCCGCGATGGTGGCGCCAGGCGAGCAGCGGCAGCAGAAGGAGCAGCAGGAGCCAGGCCGGGTCGGCGAGCTCCGGCAGCGGCCTCATGCCGCGGTCTCCCCAGAGGGCGCCGCCAGCGGCACCAGCTCGTGCTGGATCTCCTCACCCACCTCGCGAGCGGTGGCCAGCCGCTGCTGCGCGTCCTCGCGGCTCGCGGGCCGCCGCGCGAACTTCACCTCGTCACAACGGCGCAGGAGGTCGAGCAGGTGTCGCCGCGTGGGTGCGGCGAGGTGCCCGCGCCGGAGCTCGCGGTCGATCTCGCTGGTGGTGCGCTCGACGGCTGGAAAGCCGAGCAGGGCGGCGAGCAACTGCCGGAGCACGAGCGAGAGCCGGGTGTGCACCAGCTCGGGCGAGGGCTCGCGGCCGAGGGCGGCGAGGTCCCGCAGGAACTGCGCCATGGGCGACAGCGGTGGCGCCGCGGGCCGGGCGGCGACGAGACCGCGGCGGCGCCAGAGCAGCGCCCCGGCGGCGAGCAGCGAGGCGAGAGCCAGGCCGCCCACGGTCCACCAAAAGGTGGTGCCCGCCGGCAGTGGCTGCGGTGGCGTCGGTGGCTGCGGGGTCGGCTGCCCCTGTGCCGGCAGCACCGAGCGCACGCTGAAGGCGAGCGGCGGCGTGTCGAAGCGTAGCGGGGCGGGAGGCGAGGGGTCCTCCTGTCGCAGCGGCGCCACGGTGACCGGGATCGGTGGCAGGCTGACCTTGCCGGGCCGGAAGGCGGTGACCAGGAGCTCCAGTCGGTAGCGGCGGGGCTCCCCCGGGATCTGCTGCGGACGTCGCTGTGCCAGCAGCTCGGCCTCGCCCCATTGGTGCAGCCCGGGGTCGACGGTAGGAGGGCCCCAGCGTTCGCCGGGCGGTAGGGTCACCTCGAGCTCGACGCGCACGCGGTCCCCGACGGTGATCTCGGCCGGCGACAGCGTGGCGCTTAGGGTGGGAGCGGCGGGCGGTGCCATCGCGGCGAGGGTGGCAGCGGGCGTCAGCACCGCCGCCAGCAGCCACGGTGGAAGCCCCACCGCCGCCCGCCGCCTCCTCGCCGCCGCTGCGCTCACCGCGCGAGCCTCCGCCGGCGCTGCTCGAAGAAGCGTACCAGCGCCGAGAGGTAGGGGCGGCCCGTGCCGATCTCCAGATGGTCGACCCCGAGCCTGGCGGCGAGCCCGAGCAGCTCCTGGCGTTCGCGCCGGCGCTGCCGCTGGTGGGCATCGACGGCGCGGCGGCCATCGACCACCGCCAGGGCGCCGCTCTCGGCGTCGCGCAGCACCAGCGGGCCGGTGGCGGGTAGCTGCTGGTCGCGGGGGTCGGAAACCTCGAGCAGGATCACGTCGTGTCGCGCCGCCGCCGCCTTGAGCGAGCGGTCGAGCGGGGTGTCGATGAAGTCGGAGACAATGAACAGCACCGAGCGCTGGCGCAGCGCCGGCAGCACCGACTGAAGCGCCCGTTCGAGGTCGGTGTTCCCCGACGCCGGGTGGTGGAGGATCTCACGCACCAGCCGCAGCACCTGGTTGCGGCGGCGCTGCGGGTGCAGCAACAGCTCGAGGCGATCGCTGACCAGCGCCGCACCGATGCGATCGTGATTGCGCAGGGCGGCGAAGGCGAGCAACGCGGCGAGCTCGGCGGCCAGGTCGCGCTTGAGGATGGCCCGCGACCCGAAGCCGAGGCTGCCGGAGACGTCGACGACGATGAAGACGGTGAGGTCGCGCTCCTCGACGTATTGCTTGACGAAGGGCGTGCCCATGCGGGCGGTGACGTTCCAGTCGATGGTGCGCACGTCGTCGCCGGGCTGGTAGGGGCGCACCTCGGCGAACTCGACGCCGCGCCCCTTGAACACCGAGTGGTACTCGCCGCCCACGCCCTGCTCGACGAGGCGGCGGGTGGTGATCTCGATGCGCTTGACCTTGCGCAGCAGCTCGGCGCTGCTGGGAGCGCTGGCTACAGGGGGAGGCGGCGGCGTGGCGCGCCGGAACAGGGCGAGAGGCATGGGCCCTACGGAACTTCGATCTGTTCGAGGACCCTCGCCACCAGCTGGTCGGAGCTCACCTCCTCGGCCTCCGCCTCGTAGGTGGGGACGATGCGGTGGCGCAGCACGTCCGGGCCGACCTCCTTGACGTCCTCGGGGACCACGTAGGCACGGCCGCGGAGCAGCGCCATCGCCTTGGCGGCGCGGGCGAGGAAGAGGGTGGCCCGCGGCGAGGCGCCGAAGGCGATCAGCTCGGAGAGGCCGCGCAGGCCCGCCGCCTGCGGCTCGCGGGTCGCCTGCACGACGTCGAGGATGTACTCGCGAATCTTGGGGTCGAGGTAGACGGCGTCGGCGGCGCGCTGCAGGCCGACGATGCGGTCGGGGTCGAGCACCGCGCGCACCTCGACGGGGATCTCGACGAGGTGGCGGTCGAAGATCGCCCGCTCCTCCTCGCGGCTGGGGTAGCCGATCACCAGCTTCATCAGGAAGCGGTCGATCTGTGCCTCGGCGAGGGGATAGGTGCCTTCCTGCTCGATGGGGTTCTGGGTGGCGAGGACCATGAACGGTTCGGCGAGGCGGAAGGTGCCATCGCCGAGCGTGACCTGGCGCTCCTCCATCGACTCGAGGAGCGCGGACTGCACCTTTGCGGGCGCGCGGTTGATCTCGTCGGCGAGCAGCAGTTGGGTGAAGATCGGCCCCTTGCGCGGAACGAACTCGCCGTTGCGCTGGTCGTAGATGAGGGTGCCGATGAGGTCGGCCGGCAGCAGGTCGGGGGTGAACTGGATGCGCTGGAAGCGAATCGACAGGGTGCGCGCCAGGGTCTTGACGGCGAGCGTCTTGGCCAGGCCGGGCACGCCCTCGATGAGCAAGTGTCCGCGGCAGAGCAGCCCGACGAGCATGCGGTCGACGAGGTAGTGCTGGCCGACGAGGACCTTGCGCAGCTCCGCCTCCACCTGGTGAAGGGCGAGCGCCTCGTGCTCCAGGTCGCGGGCCGCGAGGCCAGGGGCGGGGGTGGCCGGCTCCATGGCAGGGCGGTCAGGGGTGCAAGCGCCTTGCCACTGGGTCCGGGGGCCACAGCTCTTGCGGCAGTTAGGGGAGCGGCGGAGCGAGCCCGGAGTGGGAGGCCACGAACGCGCGGCGCTGGCAGGTCCCCAGGGAGGACGGCGCCAAATTGGCAGCCGACGCCGAGGTGTAGCAAGGCGGATACGCGATCGCCGCGGCGTGCGAGCGGGCTCGCTCGAGCCCGCTGGTAGCCTCGCGCCGTGGCTCGCCCGCCGCTTCGCAAGCGCCTCGGTCAGCACCACCTGGTCAGCCCTGCCCTGTGCCGGCCGCTGGTGGATTTCCTGGCGCCACTCGCGGACCAGCGGGTGGTGGAAGTGGGATCCGGTGGCGGTGTCCTCACCGGCGCCCTGCTCGCGGCCGGGGCAAGGGTGTGGGGCGTCGAGCTCGACCTCGCGTGGGCGTGGGAGCTGCGGCGCCGCGTACGACCGCCGCGCCTCCGATCCCCTTCGCTCCAGCTCCTGGTGATGGACGCCCTCGAGATGCCCTGGGCACGCCTGCCGGCGCCGACGCTGGTGGCTGGCAACTTGCCGTACAGCGTGGCGACGGCGCTCATCGCGAGCTTGCTCCCCTGTCACCAACAGGTGCCTCGGGCAGCTTTCCTGCTGCAGCGGGAGGTGGCGGAGCGGCTCACCGCCCGGCCCGGGACGCGCGCCTACGGCGGCTTGACGATCCTCGTGCAGTGCCACGCCGAGGCCCGCATCCTGGGGCGCGTACGCCCGGGTTCGTTTCGGCCGCCTCCCAAGGTCGAGAGTGCCTTCGTGGGGCTGCGGCTGCGCCCGCCGCCACTGCCGCCGGCCGAGCTCGCCCCGTTTTTGGCGCTGGTGCGGCGGGCGTTCGGGCAGAAGCGCAAGACGCTGCGCAATGCCCTCGCGTCTGCCGTGGGCAGCCCGGTCGTCGAAGGGGCGCTCGCCGCCCTCGGGCTGCCGGCGACGACCCGCGCCGAGGAGCTGCCCCTCGAGAGCTGGCTACAGCTCTGGCCGCGGCTGCGCTGAGCGTGGGCGGCTCTCGCGGCGCGGGGCGGGTTGCCGGGGTTGCCGGTGCCGAACGGGCTTCCATTGCAAGGAAATGTTATGATTCCACGCTGAGTTAGCGTCCTCTGGCTCATGAAAAGGTTGAGGTTAGTGGAGGCACGAGCGGGCGCGCGATCGGCCCCAGGGTGATGACCGGGCGGGCCAGGCGGGCCGCGGAGGGACTCACGACCGGAATGAATGCCCTCGAGGCGGAGCGGCTCCCCAAGCGCCCCCGTGCGAAGCTGCCGCCTGCCAAGGGGAGCGAGCTGCTCGGGTTGGTGCTGGCCACGGCTGCGCTGCTGCTGCTGGCGAGCCTGGCGAGCTACCACCCGGGCGATCCCAGCTTCCTCCACGAGCTCCCCCGGCACGCGCCCACGTCGACAACCTTGCCGGGGCATTCGGTGCCGAGGTGGCGGCACTGCTGCTCGGTCTGCTGGGCGCCTCGGCGCTGTTGCTTCCGGTCGGTCTCGCCACCGGGGCCTGGGCGATGCTGCACCGGCACCAGCGGCCGCGGGTCGCCGGGCGAGGCTTCGGCTTCGCCCTCCTCCTGCTTTCGCTGCCGGTGCTGCTCCAGCTGCTGCTGGGCGGCCGCCTGTTCCGCGGCGAGCGGTTCGATCCTGGCGGTGTGCTGGGCCGTTTCCTCGCCGAGAGCCTGGTCGCACGTTTCAATTTCCCCGGCTCGCTGCTGCTGATGGGTGCCCTTTGCCTGATCGCCGTGTCGCTGCTCGTGCAGTCGACGCTGCTGGAGGTGTTGGCGTCCTGGCGCCTGCGGCTGGCGCTGCGCTGGGAGCGGGTGGTGCGCTGGTGGAGCCGGCGGCGCCAGCGCAGCGAGAAGGAGAAGCTGCGCAAGCGGGTGGTCTCCAAGCACCTGCGACGGCGCGAGCGGGAGGCGGCGGCCCTGCTGGTGCCGCCGCCAGCCACCGGCGCCGAGCTCGACCTGCCGCTGCGCGTCAGCGAGCGCAAGGGGGAGCGCGGCTTCGGCGTTCGGCGCGTCCGCCTGGGCGACGACCTCGAGCTCGACGAGGCGGCGCTCGACGCGGCCACCGGCGATGCCGCCGCGGTGAGTCCCGTGGCCGACGCGGCGGCGCCCGCCACTCGCAAGCGCAAGGACCAGCCGCTGCTCTTCGCGCCTCCCGCCGAGGCGCAGCTGCCGCCGCTCAACCTGCTCAACCTGCAGCCGGTGCCGCGCAGCGTCCCCGAGGACGACCTGATTCGGCTCGGCGAGGCGATCCGCCAGAGCTGCGAGCACTTCGGCGTCGAGGGGACGCTCGAGGGGATCAACCCCGGGCCGGTGATCACGGTGTTCGAGTTCCGCCCCGCGCCGGGCGTCAAGATGAGCCAGATCGTCAACCTGCAGGACGACCTGGCCCTGGCGCTGCAGGCCGAGTCGGTGCGCATCGACCGCATTCCCGGCCGCTCGACGCTCGGCATCGAGGTACCCAACACCGACCGCTCGCTGATCCGCCTCGGTTCGCTGCTCGCCCACGAGCGTTTCCGCAGCGCCGGCTCGGTGCTCACCATGGCGCTGGGCACGACGCTGCAGGGGGAGCCGTACTTCGCCGACCTCGCCACCATGCCGCACCTGCTGGTGGCGGGCGCCACCGGCGCCGGCAAGAGCGTCGGGCTGCAGGCGATGATCACCTCGATCCTCTACAAGGCGACGCGCGAGGAGGTGCAGTTCATCTTCATCGACCCCAAGCGCGTGGAGCTCGGGGTCTACGCCGACATTCCCCACCTCAAGACGGACGTGGTGGTGGAGCCGAAGAAGGCGGCCAACGCGCTGCGCTGGGCGGTGGCGGAGATGGAGCGGCGCTACCGCCTGCTCGCCGAGGTGCACGTGCGCTCGCTCGACTACTACAACCGCGCCATCCGCGACCCCGAGGTGCAGCGGCGGTTGGCCCTCGAGGAGACCACCGAGGTGACGCCGGCGGACATGAAGCCGCTGCCCTACTACGTGATCGTCATCGACGAGCTGGCCGACCTCATGATGGTGGCCGCCAACGAGGTGGAGACGTCGATCGCCCGCCTGGCGCAGATGGCGCGCGCGGTGGGCATCCACCTCATCGTCGCCACCCAGCGGCCGTCTGTGGACGTGCTCACCGGCACCATCAAGGCAAACTTCCCCTGCCGCATCTCGTTCGCCACCACCAGCCGCCACGACTCGCGGACCATCCTCGACACGGTGGGGTCGGAGCGACTCCTCGGCAAAGGCGACATGCTGATCATGCCGCCGGGGACGTCGCGGCTGCTGCGCGTCCACGGGGCCTACATCAGCGAGCAGGAGACGGCGGCGCTGGTGCGCTGGCTCAAGCGCCAGGGCAAGCCGAACCTCGACCCCGAGGTGGTGGAGTTCAGCGGCAGCACGGGCGGCGGCGGCAGCGGCGAGGGCGTGGATGCCGACGACGACGCGCTGTTCGAGGAGGCCGCCCGGCTGGTGGTCAGCGAGGGGAAGGCGTCGGCGAGCTTCCTGCAGCGGCGGATGCGCGTCGGCTTCTCGCGCGCCGCGCGACTCATAGACCTCATGGAGCGCGAGGGGCTGCTCGGCCCGGCGCAGGGGAGCAAGCCGCGCGAGGTGCTCGTCAAGAACGACTACTTCGCCGAGGTCGACGCCACCAAGGGCTGAGGCGGCGCGGGCCGGCATCAGAGCCCGCTGCTACCATCCTCGCGGCATGACGCGGATTTCGCGGCTGGCGTTCTTCGGCACTCCCGAGTTCGCGCTGCCGACGCTGCAGGCGTTGGTAGCGGCAGGGCGGGCGCCGCTGCTGGCGGTGACGCAGCCCGATCGGCCGGCAGGACGCGGGCAGCGGCTGCAGGCGCCGCCGGTAGCGCGCTGGGCGCGGGAGCAGGGACTGGAGGTCTGGCAGCCGGCGCGGGTGCGCGAGCCGGCGGTGGTGGAGCGGCTGCGCGGGCTGGATCTCGACCTCGCGGTGGTCGCCGCCTTCGGGCAGATCTTCCCGCCTCCGTTGCTCGCGTTGCCACGGCTCGGTTGCATCAACGTGCACGCCTCGCTGCTGCCGCGGCATCGCGGAGCGGCGCCGGTGCAGGCGGCGCTGCTGGCCGGGGACGAGGAGACCGGCGTCAGCATCATGGAGATGGACGCGGGGCTCGACACCGGACCGGTGCTCCTGGAGGCACGCACCCGCATCGCCGGGCACGAGACGGCGGGCGAGCTGCTGCCGCGCCTCGCACATCTCGGTGCGGCGCTGCTGCTCGAGGCGGTGGCCGGCCTGGAGGCGGGCACCCTGGAGGCGCGACCGCAGCCGGCAGAGGGGGTGACGCTGGCGCCGCGGCTGCAGAGGGAGCAGGGGCATGTGGACTGGAGCGCGCCGGCGGCGGCGATCTCGCGTCAGCTGCGGGCCTTCACCCCCTGGCCGGGGCTGCAGGCCGAGCTCGCCAGCGCGCCGGTCAAGCTGCTCGCGGCGCGGCCGCTCGGGGAGGGCAGCGGCGAGCCGGCAGGAACGCTGCTCGGCTTGCGCGATGGCCTCCTGGCCGTCGCCTGCGGCGAGCGGACGGTGCTGGGGATCGAGCGCCTGCAGCGGCCGGGACGGCGCGCGCTCGCCGCCCCCGAGCTGTTGCGCGGCGAGCGGCTCGCGGACGGAGCTCGCTTCGGCTAGGCGCCGCGGTCAGAACGTCTCATGGGCACTCGTCACCATTCCGCCGATCGCACGCGGCGCGTCCCGCCAAGGCGCACGCCCGAGGACAACGCCCGCTCCACCGCCGCCTGGGTGCTCGAGCGGACGCTCGCCGCCTTCGCGCCGGTGGACGTCTTCCTCAAGGGCGCCCTCGAACGCTTCGACGAGCGCGACCAGGCGCTGCTGCGCGAGCTGGTGCTCGGCTCGCTGAGATGGCTGCGCCGCCTCGACCACGTCCTCGCCGGCGCCAGCAACCGGCGGCTCGCCGATATCGACCCGGCCCTGCACGGTCCGTTGCGCATCGCTGCCTACCAGCTGCTCTTCCTCGATCGCGTCCCCCCTTACGCGGCGGTGGACGAGGCGGTCGAGCAGGCGCAACAGCGCACGCATCGCGGCGGCGCGAGCTTCGTCAACGCGGTGCTGCGTCGGGTGGCGCGCGACCGTCGCCTCGACGCCTGGCCGGTGGAGGAGGCCGATCCGGTGCGCCGTCTGGCGATCGAGGCGAGTCACCCCGACTTCCTCGTACGTCGCTGGCTGGAGCGTTTCGGCCCGGGCAGGACACGGCGCATGCTGGAGGCGAACAACCGGCCGAAGCCGATGCAGCTGCTGGCCTTCCGCGACCGCGGCGGCCGCGAGCTGCTGGGCGAGCGGCTGATCGACGAGGGCCTCGACGTGGAGCCGACGCGGCTCTCGCCGCTCGGCCTCACCGTGCGCCAGGGCAATCCGCTCACCACCACCGCCTTTCGTGACGGCGACTGCTACGTGCAGGACGAGGCGAGCCAGGCTGCCGCCCTGCTGCCGCGACCGCGTGCCGGCGAGCGGGTGCTCGACGCCGCTGCCGCGCCCGGCGGCAAGAGCTTCGCGCTGATCGCCGCCGAGCCCACCGTGCGGCCCGTTCTCGCCGACTGCGACGTGGCCCGGCTCGGCACCCTGCGCCAGAATCTGCGGCGGCTGCGCCGGGCGCTGCCGGTGGTGGCGGCCGATGCCGGATATCCGCCCTTCGCAGGCGGGCTCGACCGCGTGGTCCTCGACCTGCCCTGTTCGGGCACCGGCACCTTGCGCAGGAACCCCGAGCTCAAGTGGCGGCTCTCGGAGTCGGAGATCGGCCGGCTCGCCTCCCAGGGCGAGCGGCTGCTCACCGCCGGCGCGGAGCTGCTCGCCCCCGGCGGTCTGCTGGTGGCGATCACCTGCTCGCTCGAGGCGGAGGAGAACGAGTGGGTGGGAGAGAGGTTCCTCTCCACCCACCCCGGTTTCCACCCCATGTCTCTCGACGAGGGTCTGGAGCAGGCCGTGGCGGCAGGGGTGGAGGCTCCAGGGCGCTGGCGGCTGCTGCCGGGTGGAGACCACGACGGCTTCACGGTGCAGGTCTTCGTACGTGCGAGCCAGCATTGACAGCCTTCCGGGGCTCGCTTATCGTTTCGCCAAGCGTTCGGGCCTCAGACCGAAGAACCCTCACCCCAGAGCTAGGAGGAGAGATGGCGGGCAAGACTGACATCGTGGATTACATTGCGGACAATGTGGAAGGGATCTCCAAGAAGCAGGCGAACCAGGCGTTCGAGTCGATGATCGAGGTGATCGTCATGCACCTCGAGAAGGGTGACCGCGTGCAGGTCCCCGGGCTCGGCAGCTTCGCCATCAGCGAGCGCGCCGCGCGCACCGGGCGCAATCCCAAGACGGGTGAGTCGATCAAGATCGGCGCCAGCAAGAACGTGCGCTTCAAGGCCGGCAAGGACCTCAAGGACTCGGTCAACGGCTGAGCCTGGGTTGCAGTAGCGGAGGAGGCCCTGTCGCCTGGGGGAGGCGCAGGGCCTTTCTGTTTCTGCGCGGCCTCGCGGCTCAGCGCACGGTGGCGTAGAGGCGGGCGAGGCGCTGCGGGGGCACGCCGCAGAGAAACAGCGTCCAGATCAGCCAGTTGGTAGCGACCGTGCGCACGATCCCCTGGCGCTGGAATCGACGCGCCGAGGTGGCGACGGCGAGCGGCAGCATCGCGACCCGACCTAGCCGCCGCAGGCGCCAGGCGAAGTCGAGGTCCTCGAGCAGCGGCCAGTCGCGATACCCCCCGAGGCGTCGGTAGGCGTCCCGGGTGGCGAACTGCGCCTGGTCGCCGAGCGGCAGGCGGGAGAGGCGGGTGCGGAGGTTGACCAGCAGCGAGCCCAGCCGCATCGCCGGTGTCGCCGGCTCGAAGGCGACCGCGAAGCCGCCGCCGAGGCAGCCGCGCGCGACGGCGTCGTGCACCGCGATTTCGGCGCCCGCGGGCAGCGCGGTGTCGGCGTGGAGAAAGAGGAGCACCTCGGCGTCGGTGGCGGCGGCGCCATGGTTGAGCTGCGTCCCCCGCCCCGGCGGCCCCTCGACGACCCGTGCCCCGAGGGCGGCGGCGACCTCGCGGGTGGCGTCGCGGCTGCCACCGTCGGCGACCACCACCTCGTCGGCCGCCGCCAGCGCGGCGGGGAGGTGACGGCGCAGCGCCGGCTCCTCGTCGAGCGTGGGGACGACGATCGCCAGTCGCGCGGCGGTCACGAGGAGCGATGCTAGCAGCGCGTCCCTCCGCGGCCGCGCGAGCCCTCTGGTACCATCGCCGCCCCGTTCGCAGGCGACGACGATGGCCGAGCCAGGCTCCTTCACCCACCTCGACGACGCCGGCACCGCTCGCATGGTCGACGTGTCGGAGAAGGCGGTGACGCGGCGCGTCGCCGAGGCCTCCTGCCGGGTGCTGCTCGACGCCGCGACGGTGGCGCGGCTCGCCACCCTGCCCAAGGGGGACGCCATCGCCGTCGCTCGCCTCGCCGGCATCCAGGGGGCCAAGGCGACCTCGATGCTGGTGCCGCTTGCCCACCCGCTGCCGCTCGATCAGGTGGAGGTCGACGTCGCCCCCGTCGAGGGGGGGGGTGGGTATCCGCAGCCGGGTGGTGGCGACGGCCCGCACCGGCGCCGAGATGGAGGCACTCGCCGCCTGTGCCGCCGCCGCGCTGGCGCTCTACGACATGGTCAAGGCGGTCGAGCGGGGTGCGGTGATCACCGACCTTCGCCTCGAGCGCAAGAACGGCGGCAGGAGCGGCGACTGGACGCGCTCGGCACCGGCGCCGGACACGCGGCGGTGATCCGTACCGGCCTCGATCGGCTGCTCGCCGCGGCGGAGAGTCTGCGCGGCCGCCGCTACGGCCTGCTGGCGCACCATGCCTCGGTCACCGCTGAGCTCGAGCCTGCTCACGTGGCCCTGGCAGCGAGCGCCGGTGGACCGCCGGCGGTGCTGTTCGGACCCGAACACGGCTACTACGGCGTCGAGCAGGACATGGTGCCCAGCGAGGACCAGCGCGATCCCTGGACCGGAGTGCCGATCCGCTCGCTCTACGGTCGTTCGGAGCAGACGCTGCGGCCGGAGGCGGCGGCGTTTGCCGCGCTCGATCTCCTGCTCGTCGACCTGCAGGACGTGGGCAGCCGGTACTACACCTACGCCGCCACCGCCACCTGGGCGGCCGCGGCGGCCCTTGCCGCGGGCTGCGAGGTGTGGGTGCTCGACCGCCCGAACCCGCTCGGGGGCGAGGTGGTGGAGGGGAACCTCAGGCGGCCGGGCTTCGACTCCTTCGTCGGTGCCTTTCCCCATCCTGTGCGGCATGGGCTCACGCTCGGCGAGATCGTGCGGCTCGAGCTCGGCCGCGACGGGGCGACTCCCGGTCGCGACCGCGACGGCCTCGAGGTCTGGCCTCTCGAGGGGTGGCGACGGGACATGCTGTGGCCCGCCACCGGCCGCCCGTGGATCGCGCCCTCTCCCAACATGCCCAGCTTCGCCACCGCGGTGGTCTACCCCGGCCTCTGTCTCCTCGAGGCTACCCGGGTGTCGGAGGGGCGCGGCACCACCCGCCCGTTCCACCTGCTGGGCGCACCCTGGCTCGACCCGATGGCGCTGGCGCGGCGGCTCGCGGGGTGCGGTCTCCCGGGAGTGTCTTTTCTCCCGACGTACTTCCGGCCGCAGTTCCAGAAGCACGGTGGCGCCGTCTGCGGCGGCGTCGAGGTGGTGGTGGAGGAGCCGGCGGCGTTCCCCGCCTTCCGCGCCGGTGTGGCGCTGCTGGATGTGCTCTACGCGCTGTCGCCGGCCGGGGAGCTCTGGCGCGCCGAGCCCTACGAGTTCGTCGCCAACCGTCCGGCGATCGATCTCCTCTCCGGCTGCGACGAGCTGCGCTGCGGCGTCGAGGCCGGGACCGGCTGCGCGGCATGGATCGATTCCTGGAGGAGCGACGAGGCGGCCTTCCGTGCCGAGCGCCGGCCCTGGCTGCTCTACGACTGACGACGATGCGACGCATCCATCTCCTGCGGGTGGCGGCCGAGCCCGCCGCGTTCTCCGAGCTCCTCGCCGCGGCGCGGGCGCTCGGGCTGCGCGTGGGCTGGCTCGAGCTCGAGATCGATGGTGTGGCGCCGGCGCGGCTTGCTGCCGCGCTCGGCGCCGGCGGCGAGCGTGCCGTCGCCGTCGGCGCCGGTGCCGTGGTGGCGGCGCGGGCGCTGCGCGGCCCGGTGCGGCTGCGCGAGCTGATGCGCCAGCAGTTCCTCGGCTGCGCGCTGGTGCTCGTGCGTGGCGAGGCCGAGGCGCCGACGCTCGAGCCCGACGAGGAGGGAGGATGGCGCGTGCGCGCCGCCGATGGGGGCGTCCGCCGCTTCGACACCGGGGCTTTGGCCGCCGCGCTCCGGCAGCCGCGGCCGTTCCTGCCCTTCGAGCCGGTGACCTGACGATGGCGGCAGGCCCCTCGTGTCCCTCCACGATCGTGAGCGGTGCCGGTGGCTACCGAAGCCCGCTGCGCTCCGCCGCCGACGACCCCATCCGCTTCTTCCTCGCCGGCCCCACCTATGTGCTCCACCGGGTGCGCGAGGCGCAGCTGCGGCCTCCCGTCGCCCACCGGGCGGCGGAGTTTCGCGCCGTGTACGAGCGGGTGGCGGCGGCGCTGCAGCAGATCTTTCGTACCCAGCGTCCGGTGGTGACCGCCACCGCCAGCGCCACTCTGCTCATGGAGGCTGCGGTCGTCTCCACCGTCGCCAATCGCGTGCTCCACCTCGTCAACGGCGCCTTCGCGCAGCGCTTCCACTCCATTGCCGTCGCCCACGGTCTTGCCGCCGACCAGGTCACGGTGCCGATGGGGCAGGCGGTCGATCCCGAGCTGGTGCGCCAGGCGCTGCGGCGCGGGCGCTACGACGCGGTGACCGTGGTGCACAGCGAGACCTCCTCCGGGGTGCTCAACCCGCTCGCCGACCTTGCCCGCGTGGTGCACGAGGAGAGCGATGCGCTGCTGCTCGTCGACGCCGTCTCTTCGCTCGGCGGCGCGCCGCTCGAGATGGACGCATGGGGGCTCGACGTGGTGCTCACGGCGGCGCAGAAGGCGCTCGCCCTCCCTCCCGGGCTCGCCTTCGCCGCCGTCTCGGAGCGCGCCGAGGAGCGGCTGCGTGTGGTGCCGCGGCGCGGCTTCTACACCGACCTCGGGCGCTACCTCGACAAGCATCGCGAGGGGGGCACCATCACCACCCCGGCCGTGACGCTGGTGTGGGCGGCCGAGGTGCAGCTCGCCGCCGTGCTCGCGGAGGGGGTCGAGGCCCGGTGGGCGCGGCATGACGCCCTCCGGCGGCGGACGGTGGCATGGGCGGAGGCGCGCGGTCTCGCACTCCCCGCCGCCGCCGCCCACCGCTCGCCGACGGTGACGGCGCTGGGGGCGCCGGCTGATGGCGCCGCCCCCGAGCTGGTGCGGGCCCTCGGCGCCCGCGGCTACACCGTGTCGAGCGGCTACGGCGACTGGAAGCCCGCCACCTTCCGCATCGGCCACATGGGGGAGGTCGACGGCGCCGACCTCGAGGGCCTGCTCGCCGGGCTCGACGAGCTGGTCGGCTGAGCTCCCAGGCCCGCCCGGGCCCGCCACCCGCCCGGCGTCATGCCGCCATGCGGCGTCATGAGCTAGGCTCATGCCGCTTTGCGGCAGGCCTGGAGTATCGTCCCGCGGCCGCTCCCACCCCCAACCGACGAGGACCCGCCATGAGCCACAAGATCCTGATTGCCGACTCCCTCGACCCCTCGGGCCTCGAGGTGCTCGCGCAGTCCGGCGCCGAGGTCCGCGAGCTTGCCGCGGACGAGCGTGCCCGGCTGCCGGAGATCGTCGCCGACTGCGACGCCCTGGTGGTGCGCAGCAGCACCAAGGTCACCGCCGATCTGCTGCGCGCCGGCAAGCGACTGAAGGTGGTCGGCCGCGCCGGTATCGGCGTCGACAACGTCGACGTCGCCGCCGCCACCGAGCTGGGGGTGCTGGTGGTCAACGCCCCCACCGCCAACCTGATCTCCGCCACCGAGCACACCTTCGCACTGCTGCTGGCGCTGGCGCGCAAGGTGCCGGCCGCCGACGCGGCGATGAAGCGCCAGGACTGGGACCGCAAGAGCTTCACCGGCTTCGAGCTCATGGGCAAGCGGCTGGGGGTGATCGGCTTCGGTCGCATCGGCCAGGGTGTGGCGACACGGGCCCGCGCCTTCGAGATGGAGGTAGCTGCCTACGATCCCCACCTCGACGCCGCCGTCGCCCGCCGCCTGGAGACGCCGCTGCTACCGCTCGCCGAGCTGCTCGCCTGGGCCGACGTCATCACCCTGCACGTGCCCTTCACGGACGAGACGCGGAACCTGCTCGGCGCGGCGGAGCTCGCCCGCATGAAGCCGGGGGCGCTGCTCGTCAACTGCGCGCGCGGCGGCGTGGTCGACGAGCGGGCGCTGCTCGCGGCCCTCGAGTCGGGCCATCTCGGCGGCGCCGCGGTGGACGTCTTCGCCGCCGAGCCCCCCACCGACTGGGCACTCGCCGCTCACCCGCGGGTGGTGGCGACCCCGCACATCGGCGCCCAGACGGTGGAGGCGCAGGAACGCATCGCCCTCGAGACCAGCCGCATGGTCCTGGCCGCTCTCGACGGCTCCCTGGCCATCTCGGCGGTCAACCTGCCGTTTCGCCCCACCGGGGCCCGCAGCGAGCCGTTCCTGCGCCTCGGCGAGCAGCTGGGCCGGCTCGCCGGCTGTCTGCTCGGCGGCAGTGTCAACAGGCTGCGCGTCGACCTCTGGGGAATCGACGAGGCGCTGGCGGTGCCGATCACCGTGGCGGCGGCCAAGGGGGCCCTCACCTGTTTCCTCGGCGAGGCCGTCAACTACGTCAACGCCGAGAAGCTCGCCGCCGCACGCGGCATCGAGGTGGTGCGAGCGGTGCGCCCCGAGCCCGGCGACTATCCCCACCTGATCGGCGTCACCGTCGGCGGGGAGGGCGGCGAGGTCGACCTCGCGGGCACCCTGTTCTCCGAGCGCGACGCGCGGGTGGTGCGTTTCCGCGGCTTCCGGCTCGAGTTCCGGCCCCAGGGGCAGCTGATGGTGCTCTCCAACCGCGACGTCCCGGGGGTCGTCGGCCGCCTGGGGACGATCCTCGGCGAGGCGGGCGTCAACATCGCCGAGATCCACCTGGCGCGCAATGCCGACGGCGGCGAAGCGACGGCGGTCCTGCGACTCGACCAGACGCCGGGGCCCGCGGTGCTGGCGCGCGTCGCGGCGCTGCCCGAGGTGCACGGCGTGCAGCTCGCCGACCTTCGGTAGGCCGCCGCCGGCCTGCGATACTGCCCGGTTGGGGGGTCCGGGCGCGCGCTCCCCCCGCTACAGTTTCGGCTACGAATCAACGGGAGGTGACGAGGATGAGGCACGGAATGCTGCTCGCGCTGGTGTTGGTGCTGCCCCTGCTGCTCGGTGCCCTGACGGTGACGCCCACTCCAGCACGTGCCGCCGCCGCCGAGGCGGCGCCCAGCGGCCTCGAGCTGTTCACCGCCTCCAAGTGCAGTCTTTGCCACTCGATCGCGAGCCAGAAGGTCGAGGCCACGGTGAAGTCGGAGACCATGAGGGGTCCCGATCTCTCGGACGTGGGCAACCGCCACGACGCGCCGTGGATGACGCGTTGGCTGCACCACGAGGAGGAGCTCCACGGCAAGAAGCACAAGGGCCAGTTCAAGGGGAGCGACGAGCAGCTGCAGCAGTTGGTCGCCTGGCTGGCTTCGTTGAAGACGAGCTGAGCCCCGGTTCCGGCGGCCCACTGTCGGGCAGAATGTGCGCCCGTCCGGCAGGGTGGCTGCCACCAGCCGGCCGGCGGCCTGCCATCCGCGTGCCGCGGCCAGGCCACGCCCTTGGCGCAGGCTTGGCGCGGCGGTGGGGCAGGAGGAACCATGGGCAAGCAGCGAGTGGGACTGGTGTTCGGGGGACGCAGCGTCGAGCACGAGGTGTCGGTGACCTCGGCGCGGACGGTGGCCCAGGCGCTGACGCAGGGCGGCTTCGAGGTGGTGCCGCTGGGGATCGCTCCCGACGGATGCTGGCTGTCGCCGGCGGCGTCGCGGCCGGCGCTCGACGGCGAGATCGACGCGCTGCCGGTGGCGGGGGGGCCGATCGCCCCCTCCCTGCGCCACCTGCTCGACAGCGCCGTCAGGGTGGTGTTTCCCCTCGTGCACGGCACCTGGGGCGAGGACGGCACGCTACAGGGCCTGTGCGAGATGGTCGACCTCCCCTACGTCGGCTGCGGCGTGCTCGGCAGCGCGGTGGCGATGGACAAGCTGCAGGCCAAGCGCCTGCTCGCCGCCGCCGGCGTGCCGGTGGTGGAGTTCCGCGCCACCTCGCGCACCCGCTTCGAGGCCGACGCGCCGGGCTTCCTCGCGGCTTGCGCCGAGCTGCCGCTGCCGCTCTTCGTCAAGCCCAGCGTCGGCGGCAGCAGCGTCGGCGTGCAAAAGGTGGCCAGCGCCGACGCCCTCGCGGCGGCGGTGCGGTTGGCCTTCCGCTTCGACGACCAGGTGCTGGTCGAGCGCGGCGTGACGGGTCGCGAGATCGAGGTGGGCGTGCTCGGCCTCCACGACCTCGAGGCCTCGCGGGCCGGCGAGATCGTGCCCGGGGCCGAGTTTTACGACTACGCCGACAAGTACCTGACCGACGCCGCCCGGCTGATCGCCCCCGCCGAGCTGGCGACCGCGGTGGAGGAGCGCATCCGACAGCTGGCGATCGACGCCTTCGCGGCGCTCGGTGGCTGGGGGATGGCGCGCGTCGACTTCCTGCTCGAGGGGGATCGCCCCTACGTCAACGAGGTCAACAGCATCCCCGGCTTCACCCGCATCTCGATGTACCCTCGGCTGTGGGCGCTCTCCGGGGTGCCGCTGCCGAGGCTGGTCGAGCGGCTGGTGGAGATCGCCCTGGCGCGCCACGCCGAGCGCCGACGGCTCGACAGCGGCATCCGCGAGTGGCTCGAGCGGTTGCGCGCCGGCTCGTGAGCCGAGGTCAGGGATCCTCGCTCAACACTGGCCCGAGCCCGGCCCGGGTCACCACCGAGCGGTAGCCGCGCCGCTCGAGACGCTCCTGCAGCTCGCGCGCGGTGCCGAGGTCGGCGAAGGTGCCGATGCGCACCCGGAACCAGGGGAGCGACTCCTCGACCCGTGCGTCGGGGAAGTCGCCGGCGAGCCTTGCCTGCAGGGCGTCGGCGCGGGCGCGGCTCTGGAAGGCCCCGACCTGCACGGTGAGAACCCTCGCCGAGGCGGGTGGCAGGGCACCCATGTCGATGACCCGCAGCTCGATCTCGGCGGTGCCGGTGCGGACCATGTCGAGAGCCTCGGCGGCGGCGTAGGAGAGGTCCAGGATCCGTCCCCGAACGAAGGGGCCGCGGTCGTTGATCCGCACCTGAACGCGGCGATCGTTGTCGAGGTTGCGCACCTCGATGACCGTGCCCAGGGGCAGCTCCCGGTGGGCCGCCGTCATGCGGTACATGTCGTAACGCTCGCCGCTGGCCGTGGGCTGGCCGTGGAAGGGGTTGCCATACCAGGAGGCCTCGCCGCGCTCGGTCCAGCCCAGGCGCACCCGGTCGCTCCCGGCGCTGCGGCAGCCGGTGACGGCGACGGCAATGCCCAGGACCGCCGCCAGCAGTGGCAGCGTGCCCCCGCACCAGAGACGTAGGCCTCTTCGGATCATGGTCGGCGTCGAGCGAGCTGTTGGCGACCGAGACACCATTATAGAAGAGGCGGGGTGAGAGGCGGAAGCGAGGCGAAAAGCGAGACGCGCCTCGAGGCGACTGGGTTGCTGTGACCGGGCGAGGTCAGATGCGGGGCGCGTCGACAGCCGCCGGCGCAACTGCAGCGAGCCGCGGTCGCACCACCTCGGCGAGGAGCTCTCGCGTCTGCGCAGCGGCGCGGCCGGTGAAGCGTACCGGGTCCATGGCCGTCTCGAGATCCGCCCGCGAGAGGCCGAAGGCGGCGTCACCGGCGACGGTCGCCAGCAACGGATTCTCGCCTCCCTCCTCCACCGCCGCCTGGGCGGCGAGCGAGTGCTGGCGCAGACGCTCGTGCAGCAGCTGCCGGTCGCCCCCGCGCAGGGAGGCCGCCATCAGCCAGCTCTCGGTAGCCATGAACGGCAGCTCCTGGCGCACCCGTCGCTCCACCGTCAGCTGCCGTACGCGCAGCCCCGCCGCGATGTGGGCCGCGAGGTTGACGCAGGCGTCGGCGGTGAGGAAGGAGTCGGGGATCACCAGGCGGCGGTTGGCGGAGTCGTCGAGGCTGCGCTCGAGCCACTGGGTGGCGGCGTTGAGCGGCCCGTCGAGGGCGTCGGTGAGCAGCCGGCGCGCCAGGCCACACATGCGCTCGGCACGCACCGGGTTGCGCTTGTAGGCCATCGCCGAGGAGCCCACCTGGGCGTCGTCGAAGGGCTCGGCGAGCTCACCCAGGCCCTGCAGCAGCCGCAGGTCGGTGCCCAGCTTGTGGCAGCTCTCGCCGATGCCGGCGAGGGCGAACAGCACCTGGCTGTCCTGTTTGCGGGGGTAGGTCTGGCCGGTGACCGGAAAGCTGCCGGCGAACCCCAGCCGCGCCGCCAACCGTCGATCGAGCTCCCGCACCCTGGATTCGTCGCCGGCGAAGAGCGTGAGGAAGCTCGCCTGGGTGCCGGTGGTGCCCTTGACGCCGCGGCAGCGCAGGTCGGCGCGACGGCGCTCCACCTCGTCGAGGTCGAGCAGCAGGTCCTGCAGCCACAGGCAGGCGCGCTTGCCGACGGTGGTCAGCTGCGCGGGCTGGAAGTGGGTGTAGGCGAGGCAGGGCAGGTCGGCCCAGCGGGCGGCGAAGTCGGCTAGGGCGCCCACCGCGGTGGCGAGGCGGCCGACCAGCAGCTCGAGCCCCTCGCGTTGCAGCAGCACGTCGGCGTTGTCGGTGAGGAAGGCGCTGGTGGCGCCGAGATGGAGGACGCCGCCGGCCTCTCCCGCCAGCTCGGCGAAGTGGCGCAGGTGCGCCACCACGTCGTGCCGGGTGGCGCGCTCGAGCTCGGCGACGCGGTCGAAGTCGATCTCGCCGGCGACGCGCCGCAGCACCGCGAGCTGCTCGGCCGAGATCGGCAGACCGAGCTCGGCCTGACACTCCGCGAGCGTCACCCACAGCCGACGCCAGGTCAGGTAGCGATGCCGGGGCGAGAAGATCGCCGCCATCTCGCGGCTGGCGTAGCGGTCGTAGAGAGGGTTGGTGGGCTCCATGGCCCGGCGATTCTCCTACACCCGGCATGGGGACGCGTCCGGACCGCGAACCCGATCCATCGGCGAACCCGCCGGCCACCGCGCCTGCTTGGTTGACTCGCGGCCAGGGTTGCCCGTTGCGGGCCGAGGCGGCAACACCACTGCCACGGCCATATCCACGGCCACGGCGCCGCATCTCCACCGGTCGTGCACAGGTGCTCCGGGGGGCGCTACACTCGGCGCCGCCCCATCTGTCGGTGCGGATTTCGTCGGCGCGGCACCGCCCCCGGGCCGCGTCGCGCCAACGCGGAGAGGAGGACGGTGATGCGACCCACGCGCTTCATCCTGGCCTGCGCCACGGCGTTCGGCCTGGCGAGCTGGACCCCACCGGCTGCGGCGCAACCCTACCCGTCGGGGGCGTGGTCCGAGCGCACCTGGCAGCAGCTCGTCGGCCCCGAGCAGGGCGTCAAGTACTTCGTCGACGGTCACGACGTGCACCTGAGCTACCACCGGTTCGGCGACGCCACGAGCCGCCGGCCGGCGCTGCTCCTGCTGATGGGGCTCGGCGAGACCGAGACGGCATGGGACCCCGCCTTCCTCGCGCCGCTCGCGAAGGGCCGCGAGGTGGTCATCTTCTCGTGGCCCGGAATCGGCGACAGCGGCATCGACGACTTCAGCGGCTTCAGCGTGGAGCTGCTCGCCGACGCCACCCATCTCTTCGCCGTGGGCATCGGGCTCGACCGCCCCGACCTGCTCGGCTACGCCTTCGGCGGCAAGGTGGCAGCGGTGATGCTGGCCCGGCACCCGGAATCCTACGGGCGTTTCGTCGACGTCGCCGGCAACGTCAACAACCCCCCGGGGCACCACGTCGAGCCGGCGCTGCTCGCCGCCCTCACCAGCACCAACCCGGCGCGCCTGCTGCTCTCCGCCTTCCCCGACACAGCCGAGGGTCGCGCCGCGCTGCGGCAGACCGTCATCCGGCAGCTCTCGCACCGGCAGGAGCCGCGCCAGCTCGAGGCGCTACGCGCCTTCCGTGGCGTGGAGGAGAGTTGGGAGGCGGAGCAAGGCACGATCGACCTCGGCGCCATCCGCAACGCGACGCTGATCGTGGCCGGAGACCTCGACCGCGTGACGCCGCTCCCGGCGCTTCTCGCGGCGCCGCGCCTCTTCCCGGCGGCGAGCGCCGCCACCGTCGTGGTGCTCTCCGGATGCAGCCACACGGTGCTCTACCAGGAGCGGGAGAGCGTGCTCGCCAACGTCCTCCCCTTCCTCGACCGCGTCACCGGCCCCTGATGCGGCTGGCATCGGGGTCGCCGTCGGGCCCCTTTGCTAGGATGCGCGTCGCGGCAGCGGAGCCCGGCCTCACCAGCTACCCTCGCAACCGCGTGCGGACGATTGAGATGCCTCGGCTTCCGCCTGGCGGCTTCACCGCCGGCGACTGCGGCCGGGGATCGGGAGCACTCCCATGCCTCTCTCGGTGTACTCGGAGATCGGCCGTCTGCGCCGCGTGCTGTTGCACCGCCCGGGGCGCGAGATCGACTGGATGGTGCCCGCCATGATGGAGCACCTCCTCTTCGACGACATCCTCGACGGCGAGGAGGCGCGCGCCGAGCACGACACCTTCCGTACCCTGCTCGAGCGCCTCGGCGTCGAGACCCTCGACGCCGCCACGCTCCTTGCCGACGTCCTCGGCAACCACGGCGGTGCTCGCGACGAGCTCCTCGGCGAGCTCGAGGCGTCGCACCGCGTCCCCGAGCGCGTCCTCGGGCGGCTGCGCGAGCTGCCGGCGGGCGACCTCGCCACGGCGCTCGTCGGCGGCCTGCGCAGCGAGGAGCCGCCGCGGCGCGGTGGCGGGCTCTTCGACCTGCTGCCGGTGCCCAACTACTTCTTCCAGCGCGACCCGCAGGTGGTGGTCGGCAACCGCGTGGTGCTGTCGTCGATGGCCACCGAGGCTCGCGAGCGCGAGCCGCTGCTCGCCGGCACCATCTTCCGCCACCACCCGGCGCTCGCCGGGAGCGAGGACGTCTTCGCCGTCCACTCACCGCCGCACGCCACTCCCGACTACGGGCCGGTCTACCCCTACCCCAGCCTGGAGGGGGGCGACGTGCTCGTCGCCTCCCCCGAGCTGCTGCTGGTGGGCATCAGCGAGCGCACCAACCGCCGCGGCCTCGAGGCCCTCGCCGACTACCTGCGTCGCGAGGACACCCCGTTCCGTCATCTCATCGCCGTCGAGCTGCCGCCGCGCCGTGCCTTCATGCACCTCGACACCGTCTTCACCCTCGTCGACCGCCACCTCTGCATCGGCTACTCGCCGGTGGTCGAGCCCGGCGGGCCCGAGGCCGCCCGCGTCTACCGCGTCGACCTCGGCAGCGGCGAGCTCACCTTCACCCTGCAGCCGTCGCTGCTCGGCGCCCTCGCGGCGGTGGGGTTGGAGCTCGAGCTGGTGCCCTGCGGCGGCGAGGACGACTTCCTCGAGCAGCAGCGCGAACAGTGGACCGACGGCGCCAACGCCTTCGCGGTGGCGCCGGGGGTGATCTTCCTCTACCACAAGAATCGCCACACCACCGACGGATTGGCGCGCCGCGGCTGGCGCGTGCTCACGGAGGAGCAGGCGCTGTCGGTCGCCGACCTCGGCAGCGGGCCGACCGTCGTCACCTTCTCCGGCCGCGAGCTCTCCCGCGCCCGGGGTGGCCCGCGCTGCATGACGATGCCGCTCGAGCGCGAGCCGGTGTAGCGCCCTCGGCTCGCCGGCAAACCCGAACCAGCCACCGCGAGGAGACGATACCCGTGCGCCACTTCCTCTCCGTCCACGACCTGACCGCTGCCGACGTCGAGGCCATCTTCGCGCTCACCGCCGACCTGGCGCGGGAGCCCCAGCGCTTCGCCGGCGCCCTCGCCGGCAGGAGCCTGGCGATGGTCTTCGAGAAGTCGTCGACCCGCACCCGGGTGAGCTTCGAGGTGGGGATGACCCAGCTCGGCGGCCACGCGCTGTTCCTCTCGGCGCGCGACATCCAGCTCGGCCGTGGCGAGCCGATCGCCGACACCGCCCGGGTGCTGTCGCGCTACGTCGACGCCGTCATGGCCCGCACCTTCGCCCACCAGACCGTGCTCGACCTCGCCCGCTTCGGCAGCGTGCCGGTGGTCAACGGCCTCACCGACGACCTCCACCCCTGCCAGGCGATGGCCGACTTCTTCACTCTGCGCGAGGTCTTCGGCGAGCTGCGCGGGCGCCGCATCGCCTACGTCGGGGACGGCAACAACGTCGCCCACTCGCTGATGTTCGGGGCCGCCAAGGCGGGGATGGACATCGCCGTGGCGACGCCGCCGGGCTTCGAGCCCAAGCCGCACTACCTCGAGCTGGCGCGCCAGGACGCCGCCGCCGCCGGCACCTCCCTGCTCGTCACCCACGACCCGCGCGAGGCGGTCGCCGGCGCCTCCGCCGTCTACACCGACGTCTGGGCGTCGATGGGGCAGGAGGAGGAGGCGGCGGCGCGGCGGCGGGCCTTCGCCGGCTGGACGGTCGACGCGGCGATGATCGGCTTGGCGCGCCCCGAGGCGGTGTTCCTCCACTGCCTGCCCTGCCACCGCGGTGAGGAGGTGGCGGCGGAGGTGGTCGACGGCCCGCACAGCAGGGTCTTCGACGAGGCCGAGAATCGCCTCCACGTCCAGAAGGCGATCCTGCTCTGGCTCCTCCTCGGCGGCCGCGAGGAGTGAGCGGCGGCCCGCGCCCGCGGGTCTTGCTAAGATCGGCCTCACGCCATGTTCAGGCTCCGCGGGGTCATCGACGGCCAAGAGCGCTTTTTCCCGCTGGAGAACGAGGAAGTGCGGCTGGGGCGCGGCAGCGACAACGACGTCGTGCTCCCCGACTTCTCCGTGTCGCGGCGCCACGCCTCGGTGCGGCACGAGCCGGGTGGCTGGTTCGTCTACGACCTCAAGAGCACCAACGGGGTACAGGTCAACGGCGTCACCGTCAAGAAGGCGCCGCTGCGCACCGCCGACCGCCTGAAGGTCGGCATCTTCGAGTTCCTCGTCGAGGGGGAGGCCGCCGAGGCGGGAGGTCCCACCGAGCAGCTCGAGCAGGCCGGCATGCCGCCGCCGGCAGGCGCCCATCCCGGCGCCGGCATCTCTTCGGCCACCATCGTGCGCCGCCTCGCCGACTTCTCGGCCGACTACGGCCTCGAGCAGATCCTCACCCCCGAGCGCCGCCGCGAGGACAAGCGCAAGGCCCTCGACCAGGCCTACAGCAACACCATCTTCGGCATCATGACGCGGCTCGCGCGTCTGCTGATCAAGGCCAACTCCGCGTACGAGGTGCTCGAGACCGTGCTGGCGATCGCCTTCGAGGCGCTGTCGGTCGACCGCGGCTTCATCCTGCTGCGCAACGACGCCAGCGGCGAGCTGGTCTGCGAGCTGTCGCGCGTGGGGGACAAGGTGGAGATCCGGCCCGCCGAGGTGCCGGTCTCCAAGACCATGCTCGAGGCGGTGATGAGCGAGCGGGTGGCCCTGCTCACCTACGACGCCCAGTCCGACCAGCGCCTCGCCACCGGCGAGTCGATCCGCATCCACCACATCCGCTCGGCGATGTGCGCGCCGCTGTGGTCGGGCGACAACATCATCGGCGTCATGCAGGTGGACTCCCCCTTCCACGCCGGCACCTTCAACGAGGGGGACCTCGACCTCTTCACCGCCCTCGCCAACTATGCCGCGGTGGCGGTGGAGCGCATCCGCTACGCCGAGCGCGTCGAGCTCGAGAAGCAGCTGCGCAGCCGCCTCGAGCGCTACCACAGCCCGGCGGTGATCGAGCTGGTGATGTCGGCAGGGTGACGTGGCGGAGGAGTCGGTGCACCGGCTCAAGTCGGCGCGCGTCACCGTGCTGTTCGCCGACGTCGTGGGGTTCACGCCGATGGCGGAGAACCTCCCCCCGAGGAGGTCGCCGAGGTGCTGGAAGGCTTCTTCACCCACTCGGTGGAGGCCATTTTCGCCAACGGCGGCACCCTCGACAAGTTCATCGGCGACTGCGTCATGGCCTTCTTCGGCGCTCCCATGCCGCAACCCGACCACGCGCAGCGGGCGGTGCGCACGGCGGTGGAGATCCAGCGCTCGATCAAGCGCTGGAACGACGAGCGGGCGGCACGCGGGGCGGCGCCCTTGCTGTCGCGCATCGCCCTCAACAGCGGCCCGGTGGTGGTGGGGGACGTGGGCAGCAACAAGCGCGTCGACTACACCGTGCTCGGCAACACCGTCAACGTGGCGGCGCGCCTCGAGCAGGCGGCCACCGGCCCGGGCGAGATCGTCATCGGCGGCGCCACCCTCGCCGAGCTCGCCGGCAGCGACGGCGAGTTCCACACCGAGTCGCTCGGCGACTTCTCGCTCAAGGGGCTGGTGCAGAAGGTGCCGGTGTACCGGGTGGAATGGTCCGAGTAGCGCCCGGCGGCGCCACTGCCGTGGTGGCACGAAGACCTGGCGCCCGGCGGACGGCATGCCTCGCGGCGCCGGCGCTGGGCCGCAGCGGGCGGCGCGGGGACCGCGGGCGCTGAGCGGTCTCCCTTCGTTCGCGCTCGTCACCGGCAACGCCGACAAGCGTGGCGAGGCCGAGCGCATCCTGGGCCACCGGCTCGACTGGGTGCCGCTCGAGCTGCCCGAGCCGCAGTCGCTCGACCTGCTGGTGGTGCTCGGCGCCAAGGCGAACGAGGCGTTCGACCGCCTCCGGCGGCCGGTGGTGGTGGAGGAGACGGGGCTCGAGCTGGCCGCCCTCAACGGCTTCCCCGGGCCCCTCGTAAAGTGGATGCTGCAGGCGGTGGGGGCGGCGGGGATCGCCCGCACGGCGCTGGCGCTCGGCGATCCGCGGGTCACCGCCCGCTGCGCCCTGCTGTGGACGGACGGTGAGCGGCGGGTGGTGGGCGAGGGCGCCACCGAGGGCACCCTCGTCGCGCCGCGGGGGAGCGGTGGCTTCGGCTGGGACCCGGTGTTCCTGCCGGCGGGGGAGCGGCGCACCTACGGCGAGCTGCCCGCCGCCGACAAGGACCGCCACGGCCACCGCGGCCGGGCCTGGCGCGACCTCATGGCCAGGCTCGCCGCCGGCGCCCCACCGCGGTGACGGGGAGGCCGCCCCGGCTGGGTGAGGCGGCGGGAAAGCGCACGGCTCGACCTGCCGGCCTGGCCGGCGGACTCGGGGGTGGCAGGATGCGATGCTCTCGCCTGGTTGCCCGGTCTTCGTGATCGTGGTACGTTTGTACCATGGTAACCGAGCGCGACGCCGAGCTGCTCGCCGCCTTCGAGAGCTGCACCCTGCCCGGCGAGGCTTTCCACCACGCCGACCACGTACACGTCGCGTGGGTGTACCTGGAGCGGCTCCCCGTGCTCGAGGCACTGGCGCGGTTCACCGAGGCGTTGCAGCGCTTCGCCACCCACCATGGGGCGCCCGACCGCTACCACGCCACCATCACCGTCGCTTACGTCTTCCTCATTGCCGAGCGCCGTGCGCGGCGCCCCGAGCTCGGCACCTGGGAGGCCTTCGCCGCCGCCAACGACGACCTGCTGCGCTGGCGCGGCGGCGTGCTCGAGCGCCGCTACCGTGCCGAGACGCTGGGCTCGGATCTGGCGCGGCGCGTCTTCGTCCTCCCCGACGCAGCCCTCGACGGGGGGGCCTGAGGACCACCGTGGCTGCCCGCAAGCAGGAGCCACCGCCACAGCCGCCGTCACCGCAGGCGCGTGCGGTCGAGCGCGTGCAGACAGGCGTGCGTCTCGAGAAACGCGTGCTCAAGGTGCTCAAGGCGCTGGCCGAGTACCACGACCTCACGCTCGGCGACCTCATCGAGGGCATCGTCCTCCATGCGTTCGAGGGGAAGGCGCCCTTCAGCTCCGCCACCCTCGCCAAGGTGCGACAGCTCGAGGAGGTTTACGGTCTCGACCTGCGGGCCGCCGACAGCCACCGGCTCGTCGAGAGCGAGTAGCGGCCGGGGGCTGCGAACCGCTTGCCTCGGTAGGCCGCAGAGGTGGACATTGCGCGGGCCCCAGGCGCCGGCGCGGAAGCGACAAATCCCTGGCGCAGGGTGCGCAGGTTGAGGGTCACGATCGACGCCGCAAGGTGGGTCGACCACCCTACTCCGGTGTCGCGCGTGCACGCTCGGCGAAGAGGCGCCGAAGGTCGCCTACCAGCGCCTCGACCTGCTGGCGGAGTCGGGAGGGGTCGCCGTCGTTGTGGAGGACGCATCCGGCGGCGGCGCGGCGGGCGGCCCCGTCACCCTGCGCCGCCAGGCGCCGGCGGGCCTCGGCCTCGGCAAGGCCGCGCTCGACGGCGCGTCGCACGCGGACCTCGAACGGCGCCTCGACGTCGACCACCAGGTCGAAGGCGTCCGCCCACCCGGCCTCGACGAGTAGCGTCGCCTCGAGCACGACGATGCCGCCGCGGGCCGCCGCCAGCTGGCGGAAGCGCTCCCCGACCAGGGGGTGGATCGCCTCCTCCAGCCGGCGGCGAGCGAGGGGATCGGCGAAGACCCGGTCGCCGAGGGCCCGGTGGTCGACGGCGCCGTCCGCGTCGAGCAGGGAGTCGCCGAAGAGCTCCTGCACCCGCGCCGCCCCTGGCTCGCCCGGCCGGTAGAGCTCGGCCACCAGGCGGTCGGCGTCGACCACCGTACACCCGGCCTCCGCGAGCAGCGCCGCGACCGTCGACTTGCCGGCGGCGAGGCCGCCGGTGAGGCCGACCAGCAGCCGCGACCCGCTCACCTCGCTCTCACCTCGAGGTCCTCGCGGCCTCGCCCTGGCGAGCCCGCGAGGCGGCGAGGGTGTTGACCAGCAGCATGGCGCGGGTGAGCGGCCCCACGCCGCCCGGGACCGGTGTGATGGCAGCGGCGATGGGCGCCACGCGGTCGTAGTCGACGTCGCCCACCAGCAGCGAGCCCTTGACGCCGAAGCGCTCGAGCTTAGCGGCATCGGTGGGGAAGGCGCGGCGCACCTCCTCTTCGCTGGCCAGGCGGTTGATGCCGACGTCGACCACCACCGCTCCCGGCTTGACGTGCTCGGCGCCGACCATCGCCGGCCGCCCCACCGCCGCCACCAGCAGGTCGGCTTGGCGCGTGACCGCCGGCAGGTCGCGAGTCCGCGAGTGGCAGATGGTGACCGTGCAGTGGGCGCGCACGAGGAGCGCCGCCATCGGCTTGCCGACGATGGCGCTGCGACCGAGCACCACGGCGTGGGCGCCGACGAGGGGCACCTCGTAGCGGCGGAGCAGCTCGAGGATCCCTGCCGGGGTGGCGGAGACGAACCCCGGCTCGTCGAGCCACAGGCGGCCGACGTTGACCGGGTGGAAGCCGTCGACGTCCTTGCCGGGGTCGATGCGGTCGAGCACGCGGCGGCCCGAGATGTGGATCGGCAGGGGAAGCTGCACGAGGATGCCATCGATCGCCTCGTCGGCGTTGAGGACATCCACCAGGGCGAGGAGCTCGGCCTCGCTGGTGGTTGCGTCGAGCCGGTGGGTGTGGCTCAGCATCCCCACCTCCTCGCAGTCGCGCCCCTTGCTGGTGACGTAGAGGCTGGACGCCGGGTCGTTGCCCACCAGCACGGCGGCGAGGCCCGGCGGGCGGCCGCCGGGGCCCGTCAGCTCGGCGACGCCCTGGGCGACCTCGCCACGGATCGTCGCCGCCACCGCCTTGCCGTCGAGGATCGTCGTCACGAGGCCCTCCTTGCCGAGTAGAGGCAGACGATGCCGGCGGCGAGGTCCTCCCAGGCATCGTCGGCGAAGCCCGCCGCTCGCAGCCGCGCGAGGAAGCCCTCGCGCTGGGGGAAGGCCAGTACCGAGCTGGGCAGGTACGAGTAAGCGCCCCCGTCGCCGGAGATCCAGCGGCCGATGCGCGGCAGCAGCCGCCGGAAGTAGAAGAGGTAGAAGGCCCGCAGCGGGGCGAACCGCGGCAGCGCGAGCTCGAGCACCGCCAGGCGCCCGCCCGGCGCCACCACGCGGGCGAGCTCGACGAGGGCGGCATCGAGGTCGGCGACATTGCGCAGGCCGAAGGAGACCGTCGCCGCCTCGAAGCTGCCGCTAGCGAAGGGGAGGAGGAGCGCGTCCGCCACCATCGGCAGGGTGGGCGCCGCTCCGGCCCCGCCCCGGCGCCCCCGGCGCGCGAGCTTGCGACGCGCCAGGACCACCATCGGCAGGCAGAAGTCGGCGGCCGCCACCCGCGCCCCGCGGGCGTTGAGGGCGATCGCCTGATCGCCGGTGCCGCAGCAGAGGTCGAGGGTGGGGCGAGTGCCGACGGTGGCAAGGCCATCAGGCCTCGCCGCCCGCGCCGCCCGGCGCCGCCAGACGCGGTCGAGCGAGGCGGAGAGCAGGTGGTTGAGCAGGTCGTAGACGGGAGCCACCCGCGCGAACATGCCGCGGATCGCCTCCGGCCGCTTGTCGAGCGCAGGGGCTTCCAGGGTGGCGAGTGGAGTGGTGGCGGGGTCGGCTGCCATCGGCGGCGTAGTGTAGTGCGCCGCGAGTCGCAGCCGCCCGCTCGCCCTGCCTACCCGCCGCCGAGCGCTAACCGCAGCCCGAGCTCGGACGTCCAGTCGGTTCGGGGGGCGACAGCCCGTGACCGTTGCGCAGCCGGAGTGTCCCGCGCCGGCTCGCCTGCCACTGCGGCTCGGTCACCCCAAGCCATGAAGATGGGGACGAGGGTCGAATCCTTCGCCCGCCGGCGAGACCCGAGGCGAGTAGGGGGAGTGGGCCGCGAGCGGCATCTTGCTCGCAAGCCACGCCTGCCGATGCTGAGGCGCTCGCCTCGCCGGGTCAGCGGGCCGGTTGACTGCGGCGCACCAGCAGGACGCCGTCGCGCAGCTCGCCGCGCAGCCCCGCGCCCGGGAGCACGGCAAAGACAGCCTGGTCCGCCCCCAGGTCGCCGATCGATCCGCCGAGCTCGATGCCGCTGGCGGCGGCCGCGAGGGCGGGATTCTCGAAGGCGATGCGCCAGCCGGTCTCCCGGGACACCCAGTCGAGCAGCTCGCGTAGCGAGCGGCCTCGCACCTCGAACGGTGGCGCCGCCCGCAGCACCCAGTCCCAGTCGGGGCCGTAGATCGGCGCGGGGTGCCGCTCGACGCGGCCGTCGCGGTGCACGGTGAGCACCTCGCCGGCGTCGGCGAGCTGCCGCTCCCGCTGGCGCTCGACGGCCACCCGGCCGCCGCGCACCTGCACGCGCAGCAGGTCCGCCTGGGGGGCGAGGCGCACCGAGAAGCGAGTGCCGACGTCGCGGGCGACGCCAAGCGGCGTGCGCACCTCGATCTTTTCCGAGGAGGTGCCCTCACTGCCGGTGTCGACGTAGACCGCGCCGCGCGACAGCTCGAGGCGGCTGGCCGCCGCCAGGCGGAGCTCGCTGGCGCTGTCGAGCCGGATTAACGTTCCGGCGGAGAGCCGCACGGCCAGATAGCCGTCCCCTCCGTCGGCGCCGGTGCGGAGGTGAGCGCCGGCGGGCACCACCGACCCCCGCCGCGCGGCGAGCACACCGTGCGCCGTCTCGATCGTCGCCACTCCGCGGAGTGCCGCCACCGAGCCAAGCGGCGGCGGCGCCGACTCCACCTGTCGCCACCTCGCCACTCCCAGGGCCAGCGCCAGGCTCGCGGCGAGCGCTAGGCCGAGGGCCGCCACCCGACGGCGGCGCCGGGGGCGGTGGAGGGAACGCCACGCCTGCCGAGCCGCGGCGCGGATCGCCTCGAGGTCCTGGTCCGCGAGAGGGAGCCGGGGGCCGGCGGCGTTGAGCAGACGGTCAACCTCGGTTTCCTCGTCGTCCAGGGTCGGGCCGGCGGACCTCTCGCGGTCAGTCATGAGTCGCATCCTCCACCGCAGTCGGATCGACGGCGCCCTGCTGGAGCCCCTCGTAGGCCTGCCGGAAGGCCTGCCGGGCGCGCACCAGGAGGGACTCGGCCGCCTTCGGCAGCAGCCTCAGCCGGGCGGCGATCTCCTTGACCGGCATGTGCTCGAGGTACTTCCACTCGAGCGCCCGCGCGTAGTGCGCCGGCAGAGCGTCGAGGCTCAGGTGGACCAGCTCGGCCGACTCCCGTCGCAGCAGTCCCTCCTCGGGATCCTGCGGCAGGTATCCATTGACCGCGGGCGTGGTCTCGAACAGCTCCTCGCCGCTGGGTTGCAGGGGTGCGGTGCGTCCGCCACGCCAGTGCATCAGGATCTCGTTTCTCGCACAGGAGCAGAGCCAGGTGAGCAGCGAGGCGCCGCCGCGGAAGGTCTCGAGCCGCGCCAGCGCCTTGCACAGCGCCCGCTGACTGAGCTCCCGGGCGAGCTCGCGGTCGCCCCCTAGCCGCGACAGGGTGAAGCGGTACACCGGTCCCACGTAGCGCTCCCCGAAGGCGTCGAACGCCGACTCGTCCCCCGCCCCCATGCGGGCCACCAGCGCCAGGTCCTCGCGGTTATCGCGCACGGTCGAGCTCGTCGGGCGTCTTCCCAGGTAGATGCCCGAGGCGGCGGAATCCTCCGTCGCGGGCGACCGTCGGACGCCGGCAAGCGGCGCGAAGGATGCGGCGCGAGGCCGCATCCAACCAGGCCTGCCCGAAGCCGTGCCGCGTTCGTGGCGCGAAGCCTTCCTTGTCCGCCAGCGAAAGGAGACCGCCGATGAAGCCCAGCTTCTCTCTCATCGTCGCCCTGCTGATTCTCGGCGCCGCCGGCGCCGCCGGCGCCCGCCCGTCGACCTGCCGGGCAACTGCCCAGGACCTCTGGCAGTCATGCCGCCTCGGTAGCCGCGGCGACTACTGGACCCAGCGCGGCATCTGCGCCAACGTCTCCGCCGCGGCCGAGCGCGAGGACTGCATCGGCGAGGCGCGGCAGGACCAGCAGGATGCGTTGCGGGAGTGCGCCGATCGACACGATGCGCGGCTCGCGGCGTGCGACGAGCTCGGCGGAGGCCCCTACGACCCGCCCATCGACCCCGCCAACTTCGTCGCCGCGATCACCAACCCGTACCTGCCGCTGACTCCCGGGACCACCTTTCACTACCGCTTGCACGATGGCGAGCACGTCGAGGAGACCACCCTCGAGGTCACCCACGACGTGAAGACCATCCTCGGCGTCGCCTGCACCGTGGTCCACGACGTGGTCTCTCGGGATGGTGAGGTCATCGAGGACACCTTCGACTGGTTCGCCCAGGACGTCGATGGCAACGTATGGTACTTCGGCGAGGAGACCCAGGAGCTCGAGGGCGGCGAGCGCACGAGCATCGAGGGCTCCTGGAAGGCCGGCCGCGACGGCGCGCGGCCGGGCATCGTCATGGAGGCCGACCCCCAGGTTGGCGACTTCTACCGCCAGGAGCTCCTCGCCCAGGAGGCAGAGGACGTGGCGCGGGTGGTCGACCTCGAGGGTTCCGCGGCGGTGCCCTTCGGCACGTTTCACGACGCCCTGGTCACCGAGGACTTCACGCCGCTCGAGCCCGACGCGGTGGAGCGCAAGTACTACGCCCCTGGAATCGGCACCATCCTGACCCTCGAGGACGACGGCAATCGCGACGAGCTGGTGAGCATCGCCCACGACTGAGACCCGCCCGGCGACGGGGCGCCCCGAGCGCTCGGCGCCGGGGGCCGCGCTCGCCGGTGCTGTCAGCAGGGCAAGCGAGAGCCGCGAGCCGGGAGAGCCGGGACGGGTGCACGACAGGTTCGTGAGGCGAGGTCAGGCCACGGCAGATGCTGAGTGACGTCGGCGCCCGAAATCGTCGAAGCGGTCGCTGAGGCGTGAGCACCCAGCCGGGACGGGCGCCTTGACATGTGCGGAGCCGCGCCCTTATGATCCTAGCCTTTGCGCCGGATCTCTCGGCGCAACCAGGTGGTGTCTGCCCGGGTCTGCCTTGGACTGACGGGCGCTCGTCCCCCGCAGTGGTTCGTCCCCCCCGCCGGGCTTCGCTCCCTCGAAGCATGACGCGACCGGGGTTTCCACCTTTGTGCGACGTGATGAAAGAAGTCGTAATTTGGAAGAAGTAGCGAGATGACGACCAGGACCTACAGCCCCAAGCAAGGCGAGGTGGAGCGCAGCTGGTACGTGGTGGACGCCGCCGGCATCCCCCTCGGGCGGCTCTCCACCGCGATCGCACGTGTGCTCGTCGGCAAGCACAAGCCCCAGTACGCCCGCCACGAGGACACCGGCGACTTCGTGATCGTCGTCAACGCCGCCCGCGTCGTGCTCACCGGCGACAAGTCGAAGGGGAAGCTCTACTGGCGGAGCAGCGGTCGCCCCGGCGGCTACAAGACGCAGACCGCCGAGGAGCTGCTGCAGAAGCATCCCGAGCGGCTGGTCGAGAAGGCGGTCAAGGGAATGCTGCCCAAGAACCGGCTGGCGCGCCGCCAGCACAAGAAGCTCAAGGTCTACGTGGGTGGCGAGCACCCGCACCAGGCGCAGAAGCCGCAGCCGCTGGCGCTGTGAGGAGAGCATAGTGAACGACGTCATCGAGTACTACGGCACCGGCCGGCGCAAGACCTCGACCGCCCGCGTCTTCCTGCGCCCCGGCGCCGGCAAGCTGGAGGTCAACGGCCGCGACATCGAGCACTACTTCTCGCGTGACACGCTGAAGATGCTGGTCAAGCAGCCGCTGGCGCTCACCGAGACGGCCGAGAAGTTCGACGTCACGGTGACCGTCGAGGGCGGCGGCGGCAGCGGCCAGGCAGGCGCCATCCGCCACGGTATCTCGCGGGCCCTGCTCGAGTTCAACGGCGAGCTGCGCGAGCGGCTCAAGTCGGCGGGGTTCCTCACCCGCGACCCGCGCAAGAAGGAACGCAAGAAGTACGGTCAGCCTGGCGCCCGCAAGCGGTTCCAGTTCAGCAAGCGCTAAGGAGAGTGCGATCTTGGTCGAAGTCAGCATGAAGCAGATGCTCGAGGCGGGGGTCCACTTCGGGCACCAGACGCGGCGCTGGAACCCGAAGATGAAGCCCTACATCTTCGGCAAGCGCAACGGCATCTACATCGTCGACCTGCAGAAGACCGAGCAGCTCTTCAAGGAGGCCGCCGATTTCGTGAGATGGCTGGGCCGCACCGGCCGGCGGATCCTCTTCGTCGGGACCAAGCGGCAGGCGCAGGACGTCATCGCCGAGGAGGCGGCGCGCTGCGGCCAGTACTTCGTCACCCACCGCTGGCTGGGTGGCACGCTCACCAACTTCGTCACCATCCGTTCCTCGATCGAGCGCCTGGAGGACGCCGAGCGCCGCCTTGATGACCCCGAGTCGCCGCTGACCAAGAAGGAGCGGGTGCGTCTCGAGCGGGAGCGCGAGAAGATGAAGCGCAACCTGGAGGGGATCCGCAAGCTCGAGTCGGTGCCCGACGCGCTGTTTGTCATCGACCCCAAGAAGGAAGACATCGCGGTGTCGGAGGCCAACAAGCTGGGCATTCCGGTGGTGGCGGTGGTCGACACCAACTGCGACCCCGAGCTGGTCGACTACGTCATCCCCGGCAACGACGACGCCATCCGTTCGATCCGCCTCTTCGCCGCGCGTGTGGCCGACGCCTACCTCGAGGGCGCCGGCGAGCTGGAGAAGGACGTGCCGCCGGCCGACGGCGGCCGCGCGCAGGTCATTCGGGCGCAGCCCGAGGAGCAGGCGGCGGCCCCGGCCCAGTAGCTCTGCCAGGCGTCCGGGCCCACCCGGCCCGGCTAGGGTGAAGGGCCAGTCGAGCCGCCAAGGCAGACTGGCCCTTCTTGCATGAGTCGAATCGCAACCCAGTAACGACCGCGAGGGGACGCCACCCTCGCTTCCGCAGCCAACCGACGTCGAGTCAGCAACCAGGCGGGAGC
This sequence comes from Thermoanaerobaculia bacterium, assembly GCA_963837455.1. Classification (GTDB taxonomy): domain Bacteria; phylum Acidobacteriota; class Thermoanaerobaculia; order Multivoradales; family JAIOJS01; genus DASYQD01. The sequence continues at coordinate 195,717 of CAWINM010000010.1, forward strand.
TCCCTCCCGCCGGTGAGAGGTGAGCCGATGAGTGTCACTCCGCAGATGGTGAAGGAGCTCCGCGAACGCACCGGGGCCGGCATGATGGACTGCAAGAACGCCCTCCTCGAGAGCCAGGGGGACATGGAGGCGGCCATCGACGTGTTGCGCAAGAAGGGGCTCGCCAGCGCCGCCAAGAAGGCCGGCCGCATCACCGCCGAGGGCGCGGTGGGCTCGTACATCCACGCCGGCGGCAAGATCGGGGTGCTCGTCGAGGTCAACTGCGAGACCGACTTCGTGGCGCGCACCGACGAGTTCCAGGAGCTGGTCAAGGACATCGCCATGCATGTCGCGGCTGCCGCACCGCTCTTCGTGCGCCGCGAGGAGGTCTCCGACGAGTACCTCGCCCGCGAGCGCGCCGTGCAGCGCGAGCGCACGCTGGCCGAGGGCAAGCCGGAGAAGGTCGTCGACAAGATCGTCGAGGGGCGGATGGAGAAGTTCTTCGCCGAGATGGTGCTGCTCGAGCAGCCGTTCGTCAAGGACCCCGACAAGTCGGTCGGCGAGCTGATCAAGGAGAAGATCGCCAAGATCGGCGAGAACATCCAGGTGCGGCGCTTCGCGCGCTTCAAGCTCGGCGAGGGGATCGAGAAGCGGGCCGTCGACTTCGCCGCCGAGGTCGCGGCACAGGCGGGCTGAGCAGCCGTCATGAGTCTCGAGCAGCCGGCCTACCAGCGCGTCCTGCTGAAGGTGTCGGGGGAAGCCCTGATGGGCTCGCAGCCCTTCGGCATCGACGAGCGGGTAGTGGCGGCGATCGCCGACGAGCTGCGGGAGGTGTGGGCCGCGGGTGTACAGATCGCCATCGTCATCGGTGGCGGCAACATCATCCGCGGCCTCGCCGCCTCCCACCGCGGCATCGAGCGCGTGACCGGCGACTACATGGGCATGCTCGCCACGGTGATCAACGCCCTGGCGCTGCAGGACGCTCTGGAGAAGCGCAACGTCGATACCCGCGTGCTCTCCGCCATCGACATCCGCGAGGTGGCGGAGCCGTTCATCCGTCGCCGCGCCATTCGCCACCTCGAGAAGGGTCGGCTGGTGATCTTCGCCGCCGGCACCGGCAATCCGTTCTTCACCACCGACAGTGCCGCCGCCCTGCGCGCCAACGAGATCCACGCCGACGTGCTGCTCAAGGCCACCAACGTCGACGGCATCTACACCGCCGACCCCAACCGCGACGCCAGAGCCGAGCTGTTGCCCGCGGTCACCTACCAGCAGGTGCTCGAGCGCAACCTGCAGGTGATGGACGCCGCCGCCATCAGCCTCTGCCGCGAGAACGACCTTCCCATCGTCGTCTTCAAGCTGCTCGAGCGCGGCAACATCGGCCGCGTGGTGTGCGGCCAGCGGGTGGGCTCGATCGTGCGCAACCAGATGCCGGCGCCGGCTGCGGCGGGCTGAGGGCGGCCGTCGCGCCGGCGCAGGTGGCGGCCGCTGGCGGCGATCCTCCGCCTCGCCGAGCCGCCGGGCTAAAAACCGCGCGGGCACTGCGTTAAACTCCTCCCTCATCCGCTTCGAGACGGATGCGGAGGAGGAGTGATGAAGGAGCTGTTCCTGCAGGTCGAACAGAAGATGAAGCACGCCGTGGACCACTTCCACGACGAGCTCAAGCGGCTGCGCACCGGCCGCGCGTCGCTGAGCATGCTCGACACCGTGGTGGTCGACTACTACGGTACGCCGACGCCGATCAACCAGGTGGCCAATCTCTCGGTGGCCGATGCCAACCTCATCGTGGCGCAGCCCTGGGACCCCTCGACCATCCCCGCTATCCAGCGCGGCATCGCCCAGGCCAACCTCGGCCTCAACCCGTCGAGCGACGGCAAGCTGATCCGCATCCCGGTGCCGCCGCTCACCGAGGACCGCCGCAAGGAGCTGGTGAAGAAGGCGCACGACATCGCCGAGCATGCCCGCAACGCCGTCCGGCTGGTGCGCCGCGAGGGCAACGACCTGGTCAAGGCGCGGCAGAAGAAGCACGAGATCTCGGAGGACGAGGAGCGCCGCGGCCACGACGAGGTGCAGCGTCTGCACGACCACTACATCGCGCAGATCGGCCAGACGCTGCAGCACAAGGAGAAGGACATCCTGACGCTGTGAGACAGGGAGCCCGCGGCGCCGGCCGTGCAGCCCGCCGGCTCGTTGCGATGATCGCGCGATGACGGTTCACGCTGTGGTTCCGGCGGCCGGCCGCGGGGAACGCCTGGGCGGCTCCATTCCCAAGCAGCTGCGCGAGGTAGCGGGACGGCCGCTGGTGGCCTGGGCGGTGGCGCGGCTGCGGGAGGCCGGCGTGGGTTCCTTCGTCGTCGCCGCCGCCGCGGAGCTGGTCGAAGCCACCGCCGCGGCGCTCGCCGCCGAGCCCGGCGTGCGGGTGGTAGCGGGCGGTGCCACCCGTCAGGAGTCGGTGGCGCTGGCCCTCGCCGCGAGCCCGGCGGCGCCCGGCGAGCTGGTGGTCGTCCACGACGCGGCGCGCGCCGCCGTGCACCCCGAAGACGTGGCGGCCGCGGTGGCGGCGGCGGGCGAGACCGGCGGCGCCGTTTTGGGGCGGTCGCTCACCGACACCGTCAAACGGGTGGCGGCCGGCGAGGTGGTGGCGACGCTCGACCGCGCCACGCTGTTCCGCGCCGAGACGCCGCAGGTGTTCCGCCGCGAGCTGCTCGAGTGGGCTCTCGCCCTGGCCGCAGAGGAGGCGTTCCTGGGCACCGACGAGAGCTCGCTGGTGGAGCGGCTCGCGGGGACCCGGGTGGCGGTGGTGGAGGCCCGGTTCCCCAATCCCAAGGTGACCTTCACCGCCGACCTCGCCTGGGTCGCGACGCTGCTCGCCGAGCCCGGAGCGCCGCCGTGAAGCTGCGCATCGGCCAGGGCTACGACGTCCACCGGCTGGTGCCCGGCCGGCGGCTGGTCCTCGGTGGCGAGGACGTCCCGTTCCCGCTCGGCCTCGACGGCCACAGCGATGCCGACGTGCTGCTGCACGCGCTCGGCGACGCCCTGCTCGGCGCCGCCGGCCTCGGCGACCTCGGCCGCCACTTCCCCCCCGGCGACGACCGCTGGCGTGGGGCGAGCAGCATCGACCTGCTCGAGCGCATCGTCAAGCTGGTACGGAAGGCCGGCTGGCGGGTCGTCTCCTGCGACATGACGCTGATTGCCGAGGCGCCGCGCCTGGCCCCCTACCGCGAGCGCATCCGCAGCCGGGTTGCCGACGTGATGGGCGTCGACGCCGAGGCGGTCGGCCTGAAAGCCACCACCAACGAGGGGCTCGGCGCCATGGGCCGTGGCGAGGGGATGGCGGCGCTCGCCGTCGTTCTCCTCGACGACGGCACGGAGGAGGATTGAGCCCGGCCGCGGCCGAGGTGGTCGCCGGCTTCCACCCGGTACGCGAAGCGCTGCGCCACCGCCCGACGCAGGTGCGGCGGGTGCTCGCCGGCGAGCGCCGCGGTGGCGCGCGCCGGCGCGAGATCGAGGCGCTCTGCCGGCGCCACGGCGTGCCCTGCGTCATCGTCGCCGACGCCGAGCTCGCCGCCATCGGCGTCCCCGTCCACAACGGCTTCGCCGCCGAGCTCGCGGCGGCCGCGACAGGCGCGACCGGTGTCGGCGGCGACCCCGAGCTGGTGGTGCTGCTCGAGGACGTCCAGGACCCGCGCAACCTCGGCGCCATCCTGCGCGTCTGCGAGGGGGCCGGGGTGGGCCGCGTGCTGGTGCGCGACCGCGGCAGCGCGCCGCTCTCCGCGGCGGTGGCGCGCACCGCCGCCGGCGCCACCGAGTGGGTGGCGGTCGAGCGCATCACCAACAGCGCCCAGGTCCTCGAGCGCCTCAAGGCGGATGGGTTCTGGGTCTACGGCGCCGCCGCCGGCGGCCAGCCGCCCTGGCGAGTCGACCTCGCCGGCAAGGTCGTCCTCTGCCTGGGCGGCGAGGAGAACGGCCTCCGCCAGCGCACCCGCGACCTCTGCGACGGCCTCGTCGGCCTGCCCATGCGGGGCAAGGTGGAGTCGCTCAACGTCGCCACCGCCGCGAGCGCCCTGCTCTACGAGGCGGTGCGCCAGCGGACGGGCGGTGGCTGAGCGGGCCCAGCAAGCGATGGTGGAGGCGGATGGATTCGAACCACCGTAGGGCGATGCCCAACAGATTTACAGTCTGCCCCCTTTGGCCACTCGGGTACGCCTCCAAAGAACCTGCCCGACCGGGATGCCAACCTGTTTCGCTTCCGACGTCCTGGCCTGGAGCCGGCACCCGGAATCGAACCGGGGACCTACTGTTTACAAGACAGTTGCTCTACCGCTGAGCTATGCCGGCAGGGTGCCGCTCCGGACGCCCGTGGAAACGGGCGGCCTACTTTACAGGCTGGGTCGCTACCCCGCAACCGGCCGTGAGCTCTACGAAACCCGCCTTCATGAAGCTGGCGTCCCCGAGCGCCGTACCGGCGCCGAGCACCTCCTCCGTCGAGGGCTGCGCAGAGGGCTGAGCCAGCCCTCCAGTCGGCGCCAACGAACCGGACGCTGACACGGGAGGCCTGGCAGGTGCTGCGGTAAACTGGCGTCGCCGCCGCACCCGAGCCCTACTCGGCCGCGGCCGGCGCCGACCCCGGGCGGGAGTAACTCAGGGGTAGAGTCACGGCCTTCCAAGCCGTTGGTCGCGGGTTCGAATCCCGTCTCCCGCTCCATCCGCTAGCCGTCAGTGACTCTGCCACAGGTGGCGGCGATGTGCCGGGTCCTGGAGTGCTTGGCCCCCCTCTAGGAGCACTCCCTCTTGCACAGCTGCATCATCTTCACGCACCTCTGCCTCTCCGCGGAGCCGTGGGCCGTGCTCATGCATTGGCCCTCCTGCTGCGTGCAGGCGGTCAGGCAGTGGGCGTGGTGGGGATCCGGCAGGGGAGACGCCGACGGGCCCGCAGGCGGCCCGCCGACCTCGGACCAGGAGATGCGGTGAGGCGGCTGGCTCTCGACGCTCAGGACGGCGTCCCAGGTGCCTTTCTCGCAGGTGAGGACGAGCTCGATCTTGGTGGCGCTGCTCACGTCGCGGACGCGGAAGGTGTGGCAGGCCCCGACTCGCGTCTGCCAGTCGCCGAGGAACGACCTGACGTTCTCCTCGCCGAGGTGGTGGTCGGCGATGAAGCCCGGGGTGAAAGCGTCGAGATCGTCCTTCCTCGGCTCCTTGCCCGAGAGGTAGAGCACGCGGGCGACACCATCGGCGAGCGTCTCTCCCGACCACGCGGTGGCGGCGTCGGCCCCCTCCGCGGAGCCGAGCAGGCCGAACACGACGGTGTCCATGAAGTGAGGATCGAGGCCGGCCGGCTGGGGGCTGAAGGCGGGGTACGGCTCGGTGGAGACGAGCCCTGTCGCTCCCATGTCGTGGCCCTGGTCGATGCGGGTGTTCGAGCCCGAGACGCCGGGCTCGTCACCGTTGTGCTCGAGGTAGCCGTTGCCGACGAACCAGTTGACGCCGAACCCTTTTGCGGGGCCGCAGTCGGAGTAGGAGAAGCCGTTGGCGTCGGTGCGGCCGTCCTTGCAGCTGGCCGGTCCCGCGGCGGTCGCCGTGAACAAGGGGGTTGCCGCGGAGTGGATGGTGCCCGGCGCGAGCAGCGGCCGCCCGCGCACCTCCGGCGCCTGCCCCGAGAGCCACATCTCGATGAAGTGCGAGAGGTCCTTGACGGTGGTCGCGAGGCCACCGGCGGGCGCGATCATCGGCTGGTCGTCCCCGGCGATGCGCTCGTCGAACCGCGAGAACGACCAGGTGGGTTCGAGGTGCGGACAGGGGTCGGTGCACATCTGCTTCTCGCGGACGCAGGCCTGGCGGTCCCCGGAGCCATGGGCGCCGTCCATGCAGCGTCCCTCGGCCGCGGTGCACGCGTTGGCGCAGGAGTTGGTGGGGTAGCCGCCGGCGAACATCCACTTCTGCGCGCGCGTCGGTGCCGGCAAGGTGGTCTCGTCCATCGACGACCGCTTCATGCCGAGCGGCGTGAACAGGTTGTCGCGAATGAAATCGACGTAGTCCTTTCCGGAAACGCGCTGCTCGATGAGGCCCACACCCTCCACCCCCACCCCGGAGTAGGCGGCGAGCTGGCCGGGCGCGAACAGGAGCCAGCTTTTCTTCAGGTCGCCGAGCCAGACGCCGACGTGGGCGTTGGTCTGCTCCATGACGTTGGCGAGCCCGGAGGTGTGCGACACCAGGTGCGCGAGCTTGATGCCGAGGTGCTGCGAGCCGCGGGCGCACGGTTGGTCGAAGTCAGGGCAGACGAACTTCAGCTCGGGGAGGTAGCGCTCGGCATCGGCGGCATCGTCCAGCGACATGTGGCGAGCGGGATCGTCGATGAGCGTGAGCAGCCCCGTGCCGGTGATCACCTTGCTCAGAGAGCCCGCCCGGAAGACCGTGTCCTCGTCGGGTCTCTCCTTCCTCGCGGCGTCAGCGAAGCCGAAGCCCTCGCTGTAGTAGAGGCCGTCATCGAGTACCAGACCCACCGCCAGCCCCGGGCCTTCGCCTCGGAAGTACCCGTTGGCCTGGGTGTGGAGGTGGTCGTGGATGGCGGGGAGGGCAGGGAGGAGGCGGAGCCTCCTTTCGGTGGAGGCCCGTACCCAGGCCGGCCGGCCGGCCGCCCCCACGTCAGCCCACCCGTCGGCGGCAGCAGCCTGCGGGTCGAGGGCGAGGAACGACAGCGTGGCGATGCCCGCGATCAGGACCGCGCGAACGGCTCGGCGCATTCTCGGTCTCCTTTGTGTGTCTCCGGAGCTGAACGCGCGGATGGCGGCTACACGGGGTCACCGGGTGCCGCGATGGCGGCTCGCAGGCTGGCGGTGAGGCAGCCGCAGGTGCCCACCGAGGGTGCGGCGATCGCCGCCGCGCGCAATCAGCGGGTCACAGGTAGCGCAGCCAGCGATCGCCCCGGCGACGCTTGAGGTCCGCGTACCAGCGGCAGGGGACGGTGAGCAGCGCGATGGCGATGGCCCACACGAGGTAGAGGGTGCCGAGACTCCAGGCGTAGCCCTCGGGGGGCGGCGGGTTTCCCATCGGATGGTTGGCGAACAGCCAGGGGTCGACGGTGCCCGAGCGCAGCTTGGACGCCACGAGCGCCAGGGCGTGGATGAGGGGGATGTGGAGCAGGTAGTAGAAGAACGGGACGCGGCCGAAGACGGCGAGCCAGGAGGCGACAGCACCGCGGGCCCGTTCGAGCGCGGGCAAGGCGGCGATCGCCGGGCCGAGGGTCATCAGCAGGAAGAGCAGCGAGGCGGGGTACTTGCTGGTGTCGAGGAAGGCGAGGGGTGCCGGCATCGCGAAGTGGCCAGGCCGCGCGACGAGGGCCGCGCGCCACGGCCGCGGGTCGCCGTAGAGGTCGAGCCCACGTAGCAGCAGGAAGAGCGCCGTGGCCGCCAGGCCGATGGTGCGGCAGAGGCGGCGGCGGCGATCCGGCTCCAGGGTGAGGATGGCGCCGAGGCCGTAGCCTGCCGCCATGACGCCGATCCAGGGCACGATCGAGTAGAGGACGATGAGGCTGGGGCCGTCGGGGCCTGCCTCGATGGGGCCCGCGAAGAACCCCACGTAGAGGATCTTCCACAGCCAGCCCAGCCGCCCGGTGGCGGCGGCGGCGACGACGGCGGGCCGCCAGGGATCGAGGAGGTCGTGCCCGGCGAGGATCACCAGACCGAGGATGGCGACGACGCGAACCGGCAGGCGCACGAGCGCCGCCATCAGGATGAGGCACCAGCCGATGGCCCAGATGACTCCGGCCATCTCGTAGTGCCGGAAGTCGAGGTTGAACGTCCATGCCAGGCGCAGCACGGTGAGCTCGAGGAACACCAGCCAGGCGCCGCGAGCGAGGAGAAAGCGCGACAGGTCCTGGTGGGAGCGGCCGTAGAGATAGGCGCTGGTGCCGGCCAGCAGGACGAACACCGGGGCGCAGAAGTGAGTGACCCAGCGCGTGAAGAAGACACCCGGCGACGGTCCGCCGGCGGGAATGCCCGAGAACACCCGCACGTGGTCGATGGCCATCAGCACCATCACCACCCCGCGCAGGACGTCGATCGAGGCGAGGCGCGGCCGGGGCGCGGCGTCGGCAGGGGGAGTCATCGGAGGCGACGATGCGCCAGCGCCGCGGCGGGCACAAGCCGGTGGTACGCGAGCGGTAGGCATAGTGACGTGAACGGCCGCTCTTGTTGTGGCCCGCGCGCCGGGCGCTGTAGCGTCGAGCGATGCGGCTGCCGCGGTGGATCCGGCCCTGGATGCTGGTTTCCGCTGCCTGGGTCGGCCCGGCCCTGCTCGGTGGGATCAACGTCATAGCACAGGCCCGGCTCTGGGGCGAGGGCCCCGCTCCCTGGCGCAGCGCCCTCTTTGCGAGCCTCGACTGGTTCCTCTACGCCGTCTTCACGCCGGGGGTGTTCGCGCTCTCTCGCGCCCTGCCCCTGGTGTGGCAACGGCTCGCCCGCCGCATCGCCCTGCACCTGCTGCTGGCGCTGCTGTTCTGCGTCGCCTGGGCCGGGGCAGGCACGGTCCTGCGGGCGGCGATCGAGCCGCAGGCGCTGGAGGGCGGCGCCGCCGTGCACTTCACGAGCTGGCTCTTCATTACCTTCCCCTTCGGCGTCGCCGTCTACCTGGCGATGGTGGGAACCGAGCACGCATCCGCTACTTCGGCGAGGCGCGGCAGCGCGAGGTGCAGGTGGCGCGGCTCGCCGAGCAGCTCGCCGGGGCGCGGCTGGCGGCATTGCAGGCGCAGGTCAATCCCCACTTCCTCTTCAACACCCTCAACACCATCGGCGTGCTGGTGCGCGAGGGTGACGCCGCCGGCGCCGGTCGGCTGGTCGAGCAGCTCGCCGAGGTGCTGCGCCGCACGCTCAGCCACTACCGGGCGCCCGAGGTGTCGCTCGACGACGAGCTCGAGCTGGTGCGCCAGTACCTGGCCATCGAGCAGGCGCGCTTCTCGGATCGGCTGCGACCCCGCATCGAGGTCGACGCCGGGACGCTGTCGGCGGCGGTGCCGAGCCTCGCCCTGCAGCACCTGGTGGCCAACGCCGTCCGCCACGGCATCGCCCGCCGCTCCGAGGCCGGGAGCCTGACGGTGAGCGCCCACCGCCGCGGGCCACTGCTCGAGCTCGCGGTGCGCGACGACGGGCCCGGCATCGACCCGGCAGCCGAGGCGCCGCCGGGTCACGGCATCGCCAACACGCGCGAACGTCTGCAGGCGCTGTACGGCGATCTCGGCACCTTGACGGTGACCCCGGCCCCCGGCGGTGGCACTGTCGCCATCCTCAGCGTTCCCTATCGCGAGCTGCTGCTGGAGCCTGGCGGTGCCCTCCGCTGAGTGGACGGTGCTGATCGCCGACGACGAGCCCGCCGCCCGGCGTGGCGTACGGCAGCTGCTGGCCGCGTTCCCTCACTTCGCGGTGGTCGGCGAGTGTCGCGACGGCGCCGAGCTGCTGGCGGCGCTCGAGGTCTTGCGGCCCGACGTGGTGTTCCTCGACGTGCAGATGCCCGGCGTCGACGGCTTCGAGGTGATTCGCCGCCGCGCGCCCGAGCGCATGCCGGCGGTGGTCTTCCTCACCGCCTACGAGCAGTACGCGCTGGCGGCGTTCGAGGCCGAGGCGGTCGACTACCTGCTCAAGCCGGTCGCCGCGACGCGCTTCGCCGCCACCATGCGGCGCCTAAGCCGGCACCTCGGACGGGTGGCCGCCGTGCGGCCGGCGAGCCTCGTCGTCACCTCGCCGCGCGGCGCCCTGGTGCTGCCGCTGTCGGAGATCGACTGGGTGGAGGCCTCCGGCAACTACGCGCGGCTGTGGATCGGCCCTCGCAGTCATCTGCTGCGTGAGTCGCTGGGCCAGCTCGAGCAACGCATCGCGGGACACGGCTTCGTGCGGGCTCACCGTCGCGCCCTCGTCCGCCTCGCCGCCGTCCGTGAGCTCGTGCGCACCTCCGACGGCGAGGTGCACGCCCTGCTCGGTTGCGGGACGAGGATCCCCATCGCGCGGCGCCGCCGCTCGGCATTCGGCGCCGCGGTGCGGGCGCAGTCGAACGCTTGACACGACGAGCCGGTGGCGACGGTATAGGGTCAGTGGCCGCGCCGCGTCGTCGTCCCCCAGAACGACTTGGGCAGCTCGGCGCTCGCCTCCGCAGTGGCCGGCCGGCTGGAGCAGCCAGGGGCCGGGCGCGCGCGGCGCCAGCCGCGTAGCGCCGATCGAGGTGGCTCAGGCCTTGGCGTCGGACGCGGCAGGAGCGGCGGCGCGGGCCCTGGCGCCGACGACCGCGGCGCCGCTACTCGGGTCGCGCACGCGACCCGCGCGCGGCGGCTGCCCGCCGGATGCAACGGTTCCTCCTGCTGCCTTCCCTTTTCACGAGGGAATCGCGGCGAAGGGGACGGCATGGGATCAACCTCGGGCCAGGGAGGTCGCGGCCCGGGCTGGCCCCGGCGCGGTGACCCACCGCGGTAGGCGGCGAGCCAGGTCGGGATCCGTGGGGAGTCCCCCAGGCCGCCGTTGACCGGCGACCGCGGGCCGGGTAGTTTGCTCCCGCCGTGGCCCCCGTCAAGGATCCCTCCGCCGGCATCTCCGACCGCGACGTCCGTCGCGAGCTGCAGGACTTCGCCCGCCGCCAGGAGCGGCGGCGCCACCTGCTGCCCCGCGCGGTCCTGGTAGGGCTCCTCGCCGGCGGCGTCGCCGTGCTGTTCCGCCGTACCCTCGACCTCTGCGACCGCTGGCGCGACCAGCTCTACCGGTTCTCACACGGCATGGGGCTCTCGGGCCTGCTCATCCCGATGGCGGTGTGCGCCGTGGGCTCCGGCATCGCCGTCTGGCTGGTGCGCCGCTTCGCCCCGGAGACCGCGGGGAGCGGCATCCCGCACGTCAAGGCGGTGCTGCACCGCCTGCGAGGGCTCAACTGGCGGCGGGTGATGGCGGTCAAGTTCTCGAGCGGCACGCTCGGCATCGGCGCCGGGCTCGCCCTTGGCCGCGAGGGCCCAACGGTGCAGATGGGGGCCGCCGTCGGTCAGATGGTGAGCCGCCTCCTGCGGGTCACGGCGCGCGAACGGCAGACGCTGATCGCCGCCGGCGCCGGCGCCGGGCTCGCCGCCGCCTTCAACGCCCCTCTCGCCGGCGTCATCTTCGTCCTCGAGGAGCTGCGCCGCGACTTCTCACCCGGCGTCCTCACCGCCGGCTTCGTCGCCTCGGTAACCGCCGACGTCGTCACCCGTTTCCTCGTCGGCCAGCTGCCGGTCTTCCACGTCACCCACTCTCCGGTGCCGGCGCTCTCCAACCTGCCGCTCTACGCCGTGCTCGGGCTCGCCACCGGCCTCGTCGGCATCTCCTTCAACCGTGCCCTGCTCGGCACCCTTGCCCTCTTCGATCGCATGAAGAACCAGCCCTTCCTGGCCGGAGCGCTGGTGGGCGCGGCGGTGGGGGTGACCGGCTGGTTCGTCCCCGGGGCGCTCGGTGGCGGTGGTGCCCTGGTGCAGCAGACGCTCGCCGGCACCGTCGCCTTGACCGTGCTGCCGGCGTTGCTGCTGCTGCGCTTCTCGATGACGATGGCGAGCTACGGCACCGGTGCCGCCGGCGGCATCTTCGCGCCGTTGCTGGTCATCGGCGCGCAGACCGGGCTGCTGGTGGGCCTCGCCAGCCAACGGCTGCTGCCGGCGCTGGCGGCGCAGCCGGTGGCCTTCGCCGTCGTCGGCATGGGCGCCCTCTTCGCGTCCATCGTGCGGGCGCCGCTCACCGGCATCGTGCTCATCCTCGAGATGACCGAGAACTACTCGCTCATGCTGCCACTGCTGATCGCCTGCTTCATCGCCTACTTCGCGGCCGACGTGCTGCGCGACCAGCCGATCTACGAGGCGCTGCTCGAGCGCGACCTCGTGCGCTCCCAGGACAAGCCCGAGCTCGAGAGCGCTCTGCTCGTGGACCTCATCGTGCAGCCCGGCGCCGATTTCGTCGGCCGGCGGCTCGACCAGCTGGGCCTGCCGCAGGGCTGCCTGATCGTCTCCGTGCAGCGGGGGCTGCACAGCCACGTGCCCTCGCGGGAGACCGTGCTGCGGCCCGGCGACCGCGTCACCGCGGTGATCTCCCCCGAGGCGGCCGCCTCGCTGGTGCTTCTGCGCTGGGGGCTGGAAGGAGCCTGAGGCGGCGCCGCGAGGGCGGCGCTCTCCGGGTCCGCTCGCACCGGCAGCATCGTGGCCTCGTGCGGGCGGTGCTCCCGCCGCGGCGATCGGCGTTAGGCTCGGGGCCGTGCAAGGCGCGACGGCATGGCTGGCCGCGAGCGCGCTCCTCATCGCCAGCCCGGCGACGGCGTGGACGCTGCGCGTCGACCCGGCGCTCGCGGAGCAGCCGGCGGCTACCTACGAGGAGAGCCTCGACGTCGGCCTGCTGACGGTGGTGGTGCGGGTCGTCGACACCTGGGGCAACCCCATCCTCGGGCTGCAGCCCGACGACTTCCGCGTGCGGGTGGGCCCACAGGGGGTTCCCGTCGTCGCCGTCGACTGGATGGGGGGTGGGGAGGAGGTGGGAGAAGGGACGGTCGACGCTGGCGCGCCGGGATCGCCTCCGGCGGGGCCGCCGGCCGAGTCGGCGGCCCGGGGGGGAACGCTCGCCGGTGGCGCGGCGCCCGCGACGGCCGGCGCGCCCGAGGCGGCCACCGCCGGGCGCCTGGTGGTGGTCTTCGTGCAGGCTGACCTCGACCCGACGCGCATCGGTGGCCAGCTGCGGCTCCGCCCCTTCACCCGCGAGCTGCTCGCCTCGTTGCAGCCGCGCGACCGCGTGGCGGTGGTCTCGTTCGACTCGCACCTCAAGCTGTGGCAGGACTTCGGCGCCGATCGTGAGGCCACTCACCGGGCCATCGACGTCGCCATGCTGTTCAGCCCCGAGGTGGCCGTGGCGCCGGCCGCGCCTCCCTCGCTCGCGGGGCACCTCGATCTCGAGGCGGCGCGGCTGGCGGCCTCGCCCGAGCGGGCGCTGGAGCTGGTGGCGCGGGCGCTCGAGCCGCTGCCGGGGGAGAAGGTGATCCTCTTCCTCGGCTGGGGGATGGGGCGGTTCGACGCCTCCGGCGTGCGCATGGCGCCCGCCTTCCAGCCAGCGGTGCGAGCCCTGCGCGCGGCGAAGGCAGCGGTGTTCGTCCTCGACGTCACCAGCGCCGACGCACACTCGCTCTCGGCCGGCCTCGAGGACGTTGCCGAGGCCACCGGCGGGCTCTACCTGAGCACCTTCCGCCTCCCCAGCCTGGCGACGCGCACGCTGGCGCGCTCGCTCTCCGGCTACTACGTGCTGACGCTCGACCTCGCGACGCTGGCGGCGACCGCGGGGCCGCTGCGCGTCGACCTGCGTCGCGACATCGGCACCGTGCTCACCCGCCCGCTGACCCTGCGCTGATCCGCGGTCGGCGGGGCGCTCCGGCGCCTGGCGGTTGCCAACGGCGACGCCGTCGTCATGCGGCGAAAATACCGTCGCGCCGCGACCCGCGGCGGCCGTCTCAGCTCAGCCAGGCGATGCCGACCGCGAGCGTGACGAGGGTGATCGGCAGCCCCGCCCGCAGGTACTCGCCGAACGACAGTCGCACCCCGCGCGCCCGCGCCAGCTCGGCGACGATGAGGTTGGCGACCGAGCCGAGCAGGGTGAGGTTGCCGGCGAGCGTCGTCGCCATCGCCACCACCAGCCACGCCCGCTGGGGATCGGCCAGCCGCGGCACTAGCGGCCGCAGCAACAGCACGGCCGGCACGTTGGAGACCACGTTGCTGAGCAGCGCAGAGACGACCGCCAGCGCGGCGACGCCGTGCGCCAGCGCCGGCGCCGTCCAGGCGAACAACCGTTCCGTGACACCGAGCGGCACCAGCGCGTCGGTGACCACGAAGAGGGCGGCGAAGAAGACTAGCAGCGACCAGTCGATCTCACGGAAGACGCGCTCGGGGTGGAGGCGCCGAGTGACCAGGAGCATGGAGGCGGCGAGCAAGGCGGCGAGCGGCAGCGGCAGCCCGGCGACCACGCCGGCGACCAGCAGCAGGCTCGCCAGGGCGCACTTGCGCAGCAGCGGGCGCAGCGGACGCACCGGCGGCGCCGCGTGCGGCGGCAGCGGGATGGCCGCGAAGTCGCGGCGGTAGACGACGACGATCACCACGAAGACGATCGCCAGGCCGACGAGGGCGACCGGCAGCAGGGCACCGGCGAAGCGTGCGAACGGGATGCCGGAGGCGACCGCCACCAGCATGTTCTGCGGGTTGCCCACCTCGCTCGCCATCGAGCCGACGTTGGCCGCCGTCGCCAGAGCCACCAGGTACGGCAGCGGCCGCTGCCGCGTCGCGGTCGCCATCTCGATCACCAGCGGTGTCAGCATCAGCACCACCGTGTCGTTGAGGAAGAGGGCGGAGAGCAGCCCGCTGCTCACCACCACCAACGCCAGCAGCTGCCGCGGCGTATGCGCCCGGGCCGACACTTGCCGCGCCACCAGCGCGAAGAAGCCGGCGAGGCGTAGATTGCCGTTGAGCACCATCATGCCGAGCAGCAGGGCGAGGGTGTGCAGGTCGACCGCGGCGAAGGCGGCGGGCAGCGACAGCACACCGAGGACCACCAGCAGGGTCGCTCCCACCAAGGCGATGGTGGCGCGATTCATGCGCAGCCAAGGCAGCTGGCCCACCGCCACGCCGCCCAGGGTGACGAGCACCAGCAGCAGCCCGAGCGACTCGCGCCAGCTCACCGGCGGCGGCTTCCCGCTTCCTGAGCGTAGCATCGCGAGGTAGCCCCTATGGCCGCGCATGCGGCTCCGCCTCGCGAGTGTCGTCGCCCATGGGCGCGAACCGGGGCAGCGCCGGGCTCGATGGGGGTCGTCCTCATGCGCGCGCCGGCGAGGTCCGACGCGGTGGCGAGTGCCGCTCGCGCCGCTTCGGGGCCCCTGGGTGCGCGGATTCTACGCTCAGTAGCGCCACGTCCCACCCTGCGCCAGCTCCCGCACGAGCTCGGTCACCAGCCCCGTCCAGCCGGTCTGGTGGGAGGCCCCGACGCCGCGGCCGCTGTCGCCGTGGAAGCACTCCCAGAACAGCAGGAGGTCGCGGAAGTGCGGGTCGCTCGCCATCTTGGGATGGACGCGCTGCGCCGGCCGCGTGCCGTCGGCGCCGGGCAGGAAGAGCGACACCAGCCGCCGCGACAGCTCGTCGGCGACCTCCGCGAGGTTCATCATCCGCCCTGACCTCGTCGGGCACTCGACGACGAAGTCGTCGCCGTAGTAGGCGTGGAAGCGGCGCAGCGACTCGACGATGAGGAAGTTGCCGGGAAACCACACCGGGCCGCGCCAGTTGGAGTTGCCGCCGAAGAGGGCCGACTCGGACTCGCCGGGCTGGTAGGAGACCGCGAACTCCCTGCCGCCTGCCGACAGCACGTAGGGGTGCTGCAGGTGGTACCGCGACAGCGCCCGGACGCCGTGGGGGGAGAGGAACTCGTCCTCGTCGAGCATGCGCTCGAGCACCTTCTTGAGGCGGTAGCGCCGCAGCAGCGACAGCAGCCGCCGGTCCTCGCTGCCCGGCTCGTGCCAGCGCGACACCAGGCTCGCCAGATCGGGCCGGTAGGCGAGGAACCAGTCGAGGCGGCGGGCGAACGCCGGCGCCTCCTCGAGCAGCGGGGCGTCGAGGATCTCGACGGCGAAGAGGGGGATGATCCCCACCATCGAGCGCGCCGCCAGCGTCACCAGCCGCTCGTCGGGCAGGTGCAGCACGTCGTAGAAGAACTCGTCCTCGTCGCTCCAGAAGTCGACGCCCTTGCCGCCGAGGTCGGTGAGCGCCGCCGCCACGTAGAGGAAGTGCTCGAGGAACTTGGTGGCGATGTCCTGGTACACCGGGTTGTGGCGTGCCAGCTCGAGGGCGATGCGCAGCAGGTTGAGGCAGTACATCGCCATCCAGCCGGTGGCGTCGGCCTGGTCGATGTGGCCGCCGGTGGGCAGCTCCGCCGAGCGGTCGAAGGCACCGATGTTGTCGAGGCCGAGGAAGCCGCCCTGGAAGATGTTGCGTCCCTCGACGTCCTTGCGGTTGACCCACCAGGTGAAGTTGAGCATCAGCTTGTGGAAGACGCGCTCGAGGAAGGCGTGGTCGGCCTCGCCGGTCGTCTCGCGGTCGATCTCGAACACCCGCCAGGCGGCCCAGGCGTGCACCGGCGGGTTAGCGTCGCCGAAGGCCCACTCGTAGGCGGGCAGCTGCCCGCTGGGATGCATGTACCACTCGCGGGTGAGCAGCAGCAGCTGGTGCTTGGCGAAGGCGGGGTCGAGCCGCGCCAGCGGCAGGCAGTGGAAGGCGAGGTCCCAGGACGCGAACCAGGGGTACTCCCACTTGTCCGGCATCGACAGCACGTCGGCGTTGGTGACGTGGAACCACTCGTGGTTGCGGCCGCGCTTGCGCTGCTCGGGCGGCGGCGGCTGCCCGGGGTCCCCATCCAACCACTGCGGCACGTCGTAGCAGTAGAACTGCCGGCTCCACAGCATGCCGGCGTACGCTTGCCGCTGCACGCGCGCGAGCTCGGCGTCGGCCGCCGCCGCGCCGGCGAGCCGGGCATGGAAGGCGTCGGCCTCGGCGCAGCGGGCCTCCATGGTCTCGTCGAAGTCGGCGAACGGCTGGTGCGGGCGGTGGTCGGCGAGCCGCATCCGCACCATCGCCTCCCCGTGCGCCGGCAGCTCGAGGGGGTAGAGGACGCCGGCCTTGGTACCCGTCTGGTGCGGGTTCACGGCACCCGCCTGCCCGCCGACGACAAAGTCATGAAAGGCGTCTTTCGGATAGCGCGAGCGGTTGGCCGCCCCCCACAGCCGCTCGGCGTTGCTCTCGTTGTCGCAGAACAGCAGCTCGGGGGCGGCGCCTTCGGGGGTCTCGCCCGGCAGCAGCCACATCGCCGGCAGCGGGGGGTCCGCCGTGAGCGGGTGGTCGGCGAGGATCGCGCCCCCCTCGACGCCGAGCCGTGGCGGCTCCTCGTCGCCACGCCCCCAGGCCCAGGTGTTCCGATACCAGAGCTGAGGCAGCAGGACGAGGCGGGCGGCCTCGTCGGCACGGTTGGTCACCGTCACCTCGATGAGGATGTCGAGCGGTGCGGCCTTGGCGTAGCGCACGCGCACGTCGACGTAGCGGTCACCGTCGAGGATGCCGGTGTCGAGCAGCTCGAGCTCGGGCTCGAGGCGCGTGCGGGCGCGGTTGCCCTCCACCAGGCGCGTGTAGGGGAACTCGTCGAGCGGGTACTTGTAGAGCATCTCGAGCCACGACGAGGTGGGGGTGGCGTCGAGGTACCAGTAGAGCTCCTTGACGTCCTCGCCGTGGTTCCCCTCCGTCCCGCTGAGACCGAAGAGGCGCTCCTTGAGGATCGGGTCACTCCCGTTCCACAACGCCAGCGCGAAGCAGAGGCGCTGGTGGTCGTCGCTGATCCCGGCCAGGCCGTCCTCACCCCAGCGGTAGGCGCGGCTGCGGGCGTGGTCGTGCGGAAAGGACGCCCAGACGTCGCCGCCGGGGCTGTAGTCCTCGCGTACGGTGCCCCACTGCCGCTCGGAGAGGTAGGGCCCCCAACGGCGCCAGGGCTCCTCCTGGCGATCGGCGGCGGCCAGTCTGCGACGTTCGGCGTCAGCGTGCACCATCGAGGTCTCCCGTGTCTGCCCGTGGGGCCTGCACCGCCTACCCAGGGGCGGCTCCCACACGGAAGCAGCCTTCTCGACATTAGCCCCAATACGGCAGCTTCCGGCGCGGCGGATGGCGCCGGGGGTGAGGTCCGGCGGCGGGGCGTGCGGTCACCGCGAGCGGTCGCCGATCCAGACGAGCCGGTGCTGCCGTCGCCACCGAGGAGCGGGCCGCTCCGCGGCGGCCCCCGTGGTACGTTGAAACTGGAGGAGGGGAACGCCGATGGAGAGAAGCACGGTAGTGGCGGTGGTCGTCTGTCTGGCCTCGTTGGGCGATGCGGCGAGCCTGCTGGCGGCGGCGGCCCCGGCAGCTGTCCCGCACGGCAAGCCGGCGCCGGCGCCCGCGGCGGCGGAGTATCGGCTGGCCCAGGAGATCAAGCTCGGTGGCGATGGTGGCTGGGACTACCTCGCCGTCGACTCCGCGGCGCGCCGCCTCTACGTCTCGCACTCGACGAAGGTCGAGGTGCTCGACGCCGACAAGGGGACGAAGGTGGGCGAGGTCGGTGAGCTCTCGGGGGTGCACGGGATCGCCGTCGCACCGGCGCTCGGCCGCGGCTTCATCACCAACGGCAGGACCAATTCGGTGACCATATTCGACCTCGTGTCGCTGGCCAAGATCGCGGAGGTGCCGGTCACCGGTGAGAGCCCCGATGCCGTCCTCTTCGAGCCGGTGACGGGGCGCGTGCTCGCCATGAACCACCGCTCCGGCAACGTGACGGCGATCGATGCCGCCACCGCCAAGGTGGCAGGCGCCGTCGAGGTGGGTGGCACCCTGGAGTTCGCTGCCACCGATGGCGGCGGCACCGTCTTCGTCAACGTCGAGGACCGCAGTGAGGTGGCGGTGATCGACGCTCGCAAGCTGGCGGTGACGGCGCGCTGGCCGCTCGCCCCGTGCCAGGAGCCGACGGGAATGGCGATCGACGTCGCCCATCGCCGGCTCTTCGTCGTCTGCGGCAATGCGATGGCGGCGGTGGTGGATGCCGAACACGGCAAGGTGCTGCAGACGATCGCCACGGGTGAGGGGACCGACGGCGCCGGCTTCGATGCCACGACGGGGACGGCCTTCAGCTCCAACGGCGAAGGCACCCTCACCGTGATGCGCGAGGATGCTCCCGGTCGCTTCGCGCGAGCGCAGAGCGTGGCCACCCGGCGGGGTGCCCGCACCATGGCGGTGGACGAGACGACGCATCGGGTCTTTCTCTCCACCGCCGAGCTGGGGCCGCCGCCAGCGCCGACGAGCGAGCAGCCGCATCCGCGGCCGGCCATCGTGCCCGGGACCTTCGAGGTGCTGGTGGTGGCGCCCCCTGGACCGCCTTGAGGGCGGCGGTGAGGGGCCAAGCTCCACGCCGGGTCCGCCCGGTTGGTGCCCACGGCTCTCCAAGTTTCTGGACTTTTCGCCGGGCGTCTGCCAAAATCAGCGGTCCTGCGGCTTGAAGGGGCCACAGCCGCGGGAACGGGGGCGAACGCGCTCGCCCCGGGGGTTTACACTGCTCGGGGCGGCGCATAAGATTCCGCGGCTTTCCGACGGCCCGCTCTGCATCCTGCAGAGTGCGGGCAATCCGCAGCCCACGTGGCTCAGGGGTAGAGCACTTCCTTGGTAAGGAAGGGGTCACCGGTTCAAATCCGGTCGTGGGCTCCACATAACCAGAGGAACTCAACACAGACATGGCCAAGGAGAAGTTCGAGCGCAACAAGCCGCACGTGAACATCGGGACCATCGGTCACGTGGACCATGGTAAGACGACGTTGACGGCGGCGATCACGAAGGTGCTGGCGACGAAGGGTCTGGCGAGCTTCGTGGCGTTCGACCAGATCGACAAGGCGCCTGAGGAGCGCGAGCGCGGGATCACGATCGCGACGGCGCACGTGGAGTACTCGACGGAGAAGCGGCATTACGCGCACGTGGACTGTCCGGGTCACGCGGACTACGTGAAGAACATGATCACGGGTGCGGCGCAGATGGACGGTGCGATTCTGGTGGTGTCGGCGGCGGACGGTCCGATGCCGCAGACGCGCGAGCACATTTTGCTAGCGCGCCAGGTGGGAGTGCCGTACCTGGTGGTGTTCATGAACAAGTGCGACATGGTGGACGATCCGGAGCTTCTGGACCTGGTGGAGCTGGAGGTGCGGGAGCTGTTGTCGGTGTACGAGTTTCCAGGTGACGACCTGCCGGTGATCCGGGGTTCGGCGTTGAAGGCGCTGGAGAGCGGCGACCCGACGAGCGAGTGGGGCAAGAAGATCATCGAGCTGATGGACGCGGTGGACGCGACCGTGCCGTTGCCGGAGCGCGCGGTGGACAAGGATTTCCTGATGCCGATCGAGGACATTTTCACGATCTCCGGCCGCGGCACGGTAGTGACGGGGCGCATCGAGCGGGGAGTGGTGAAGGTGGGCGACGAGATCGAGATCGTGGGGATCCGTCCGACCAGCAAGACGGTGGTGACGGGCGTGGAGATGTTCCGCAAGATCCTCGACCAGGGCCAGGCAGGCGACAACGTGGGGATCCTGCTGCGGGGTACGAAGAAGGACGACGTGGAGCGTGGTCAGGTGCTGGCGAAGCCGGGATCGATCACGCCGCACACGAAGTTCAAGGGCGAGGTGTACATCCTGACCAAGGAGGAGGGCGGCCGTCACACGCCGTTCTTCACGGGATACCGGCCGCAGTTCTACTTCCGGACGACGGACGTGACGGGAGTGGCGCAGCTGCCGGACGGGACGGAGATGGTGATGCCGGGAGACAACATCGCGATGACGGTGGAGCTGATCGCGCCGATCGCGATGGAGAAGGGCGTGCGCTTCGCCATCCGCGAGGGTGGCCGCACCGTCGGCGCCGGCACCGTTACCGACATCGTCGAGTAGAGCGGGGACAACGCACAGGGCAGTAGCTCAATTGGTAGAGCTCCGGTCTCCAAAACCGGTGGTCGGGGGTTCGAGTCCCTCCTGCCCTGCCACCACGAGGAACCAGCGATCCCATGAACCGCCTGAAAAGCTTCTTCACCGAGTTCCTCCCCGAGGTGGTGGCCGAGATGCGGAAGGTCACCTTCCCCGGGCGCCAGGAGGTCATCGGTACGAGCGGCGTCGTTCTCGTCACCAGCTTCATCTTCGCGCTCTACCTGTGGGGCGTCGACGTGGTGATCCTCAAGGTCTACGAATGGCTGTTCGCGATGGCCGCCAAGGTGTTGCACTGATGGCAGAAGCGCAGACGGCGCGGGACCAGGAGTTCCGCTGGTACATCGTGCACACCTACTCCGGTTTCGAGGAGCGGGTCAAGGAGGCGTTGCGCCAGCGCGCCGACGCGCTGTCGATGAGCGACGACTTCGGAGAGATTCGCATCCCCACCGAGACGGTGGTCGAGCTCAAGGGCGGCAAGAAGCGCGAGACCCAGCGCAAGTTCTTCCCCGGCTACATCCTGGTGCAGATGCGCATGTCGGACGCCGCCTGGCACGTGGTGCGCAATACGCCCAAGGTCACCGGCTTCGTCGGCACCGGCAAGAAGCCGACGCCGCTCTCCCAGGACGAGGTCGACCAGATCCTCGAGCAGGTGGTGTCGGCCAAGGAGAAGCCGAAGCCCAAGTACGTGTTCGAGAAGGGCGAGCCGGTCAAGATCGTCGACGGCCCCTTCAGCAACTTCTCGGGCGTGGTCGAGGAGGTCAACCTCGACCGCAACACGCTCAAGGTCATGGTCACCATCTTCGGCCGCCAGACGCCGGTCGAGTTGGAGTTCCTGCAAGTCCAGAAGATGTGAGCCGGCAGGTCCGGCGGCAGTCCGCGCGAGGTGTGGGAGGGTGCGCTCGACGCACCCGCACGAACCACTGAGGTGCCCATCCCGGCACCCGAAACGAGGTGACCGATGGCCAAGAAGGTCGTCAACCAGATCAAGCTGCAGATCCCGGCAGGTCAGGCGACTCCGGCGCCGCCCGTGGGGCCCGCCCTCGGCCAGGCCGGGGTCAACATCATGGACTTCGTCAAGGCGTTCAACGCCCGCACGGCGGCCGACATGGGAACGATTACCCCGGTGGTGATCACCGTCTATGCCGACCGCAGCTACTCCTTCATCACCAAGACGCCGCCGGCGGCGGTGCTGCTCAAGAAGGCGGCGGCGGTGGAGAAGGGGTCGGGGCAGCCCAACAAGAACAAGGTCGGGCACGTCACCCGGCAGCAGGTCGAGGAGATCGCGCGGCAGAAGCTGCCCGACCTCAACACCAAGAGCCTGCCGGCGGCGGTGAAGGTCATCGAGGGCACCGCGCGCTCCATGGGCCTCGAGGTGCAAGGGTAACGCCATGGCCAAGCACGGCAAGAACTTCCGCAACGCCGCCGCCAAGGTCGAGCCGCGTCCCTACCGGCTGCGCGAGGCCCTGGAGACGCTCAAGGACGCCACCTTCGCCAAGTTCGACGAGACGGTGGAGATCGCCATGCGCCTCGGCGTCGACCCCCGTCACGCCGACCAGATGGTGCGCGGCACCGTGGTGCTGCCGCACGGAACCGGCAAGTCGATGCGCGTGCTGGTCTTCGCCAGCGGCGAGAAGATCAAGGAGGCGCAGGACGCCGGGGCCGACTTCGTCGGTGGCGACGAGATGGTGGAGAAGATCGTCGGCGGCTGGATGGACTTCGACGCCGTGGTCGCCACCCCCGACATGATGCGGGCGGTGGGGCGCCTCGGTCGCGTCCTCGGCCCCCGCGGCTTGATGCCCAACCCCAAGGCCGGCTCGGTGACCTTCGACGTCGCCCGCGCCGTCAGCGACGTCAAGGGCGGCAAGGTGGAGTTCCGCGTCGAGAAGGCGGGGATCATCCACGGCCGCGTCGGCAAGAAGTCGTTCAGCGTCGAGCAGCTCGAGGCCAACACCAAGGCCTTCATCGACGCCGTCCTGCGTGCCAAGCCCGCGGCCGCCAAGGGCAAGTACGTCAAGTCGGTGCACGTCACCTCGACGATGGGCCCCGGCATCGCCCTCGACGAGGCGGCGGTGGCCCCGGCGGAAGCCTGAGGAGTCGTAGACATGGCTCTCACCCGAGTACAGAAGCAGCAGATCGTCGAGCGCTACGAGCAGGGCCTCGCCCGTGCCCCGCATGCCTTCCTGGTCTCCTTCCAGGGGATCAAGGTCAATGACGTCACCGAGCTGCGGGCGCGCGTGCGCGCCGTCGGCGGCAGCTACGAGGTGGTGAAGAACACCCTGGCCCTGCGGGCGATCGAGGGCAAGCCGCTGGCCGCCCTCTCCTCGATCTTCGAGGGCGCGCTCGCCGTCGTCTACACCGACAGCGACGCGGTGGCGGTGGCCAAGGCGCTCACCGAGTTCGCCAAGACGGTTCCCGCCGTGGTCTTCCGCGGCGGCATCGTCGACGGCCAGCCGATCGCCGCCAACGAGGTCGAGCAGATCGCCCGCATGCCCAGCCGCGAGGAGCTGATCGCCAAGCTGCTCTTCCTGCTGCAGTCGCCGATCTCCCGCCTGGTGCGGACCCTGGCCGCCATCCCCCGCGACCTCGTGGTGGTGCTCGACCAGATCGGCAAGCAGAAGGCCGGTTGAGGCGCACCGCGCCATACCAGGAATAAACCGATCCCCGTCCACGTTTTCAGCTGATCCAAGGAGTAAGGAAATGGCCATCTCGACCCAGGAGCTGATCCAGCAGATCGACTCGATGACTGTGCTCGAGCTCAACTCGCTCGTCAAGGCGCTGGAGGACCACTACGGGGTCTCCGCCGCCGCCGCCGCCATGCCGATGGCGGCCGCTCCGGCCGGTGCTGGCGCCGCCGCCGAGGTGGAGGAGCAGACCGAGTTCAACGTCATCCTCGCCGCAGTGGGGGAGAAGAAGATCAACGTCATCAAGGCGGTCCGCGAGGTGACGAGCCTCGGCCTCAAGGAGGCCAAGGACCTGGTCGAGTCCAATCGCCCCAACGTCAAGGAAGGGGTGAGCAAGGAAGAGGCCGAGACCGTCAAGAAGAAGCTCGAGGAGGCGGGGGCTCAGGTCGAGGTGAAGTGACGCTCTCCCGGAGCAGTCTTCCGGCGCGGCCCCTGGGGCTTCCAGGGCGGCCTCGCCGGCGCGATCCCCACACCACATTCCGGCGCCCCTCGGAGAAGGGGCTCCTGGGGTGTGGTGTCGGCGTTGCTCGAGCAGAGCCAATCACCCCCCGATACTCGGGCTCGGTTCTCCGGGAAGGACTGACGAGACGATATGGAACTCATTGCCAGCAAGAACGGCCGCCAGCGGGTCGACTTCTCCCGCATCAAGACCTCTCTGCCGATCCCGAACCTCATCGAGGTGCAGAAGAGCTCCTACGAGCGCTTCCTGCAGATGAACCTCCTCCCCGAGGAGCGGGCGGCGCAAGGGCTGCAGTCGGTCTTCACCGGCGTCTTCCCCTTCGCGGACTTCCGCGAGACCTGCTCGCTCGACTTCGTCAAGTTCACGATCGGCGACTGGGAGTGCAAGTGCGGCACCCTCAAGGGCCTCGAGTACCTGCGCATGACCTGCGCCAACTGCGGCGCCAAGATCATGACCGACCACCCGCACGAGGAAAGGTCAACTGCCTCGAGTGCGGCGTCATCAACAAGAACCGCGTCGTGCGTCTGCGACATCTGCGGCGGTCCGGTCGACCTCCAGCACAAGTACTCGATCCAGGAGTGCCAGGAGCGCGGCATGACCTTCACCGTGCCGCTGAAGGTCACCTTCCGCCTCTTCGTCTACGACAAGGACCCCGAGACCGGCGCCAGCATGATGCGCGACGCCAAGGAGGAGGAGGTCTTCTTCGGCGACATCCCGCTGATGACGGACAACGGTACGTTCATCATCAACGGCACCGAGCGCGTCATCGTCTCGCAGCTGCACCGCTGCGCCGGGCGTGTTCTTCACCCAGGAGGGCGCCGCGCAGCTACCTGGCGAAGATCATCCCGTACCGCGGCTCCTGGGTGGAGTTCGAGTACGACCAGAAGAAGATCCTCTACGTCCGCATCGACCGCAAGCGCAAGTTCTACGGCACGGTGTTCCTGCGCGCCCTCGGCCTGGCGACGGACGAGTAGATCCTTCGCAAGTTCTACACGCCGATCAAGGTGCGTCCGAACGAGGGCGGCAGCTTCGAGGTCGAGGTGCCGCCGGGGTGCTCGAGCAGGAGCGGGTGCAGCGACCGCCAGCGCCACGGGCGGCGTGACAACTACCCCATCTTCGGCGGCATCAACCTCAAGCGCGACCACGTGGCCAGGCTCGATGCCGGCGAGACGCTCAGCTTCCCGGTCGTCCCCGCCGAGCTCGAGCGGGGCACGTTCCTCGCCGACGTCGTCGATCTCGACACCGGCGAGGTGGTCTTCGAGGCCAACACCGCCGTTCCCGACGACCTCGCGGCGCGGCTCAAGGATCGGCAGACGACGACCATCGAGCTGTTCTTCCCCGAGTGGGAGCTCGCCGGCGGCGATCCTTTCCAACACGCTGGCCAAGGACACCCCCGCGACTCCAAGGAGGCGCTGATCGAGATCTACCGCGCGCATGCGCCCCGGCGATCCGCCGACCCTGGAGACGTGCCAGGTCGCTGTTCTACGGCATGTTCTTCGACGCCAAGCGCTACGACTTCTCGCGCGTCGGCCGCTTCAAGTTCAACATCAAGCTCGACAGCGAGGTGCCGGTCGAGCAGAAGACGCTCTCCGAGGACGACTTCTACCGCGTCATCGAGTACCTGCTGCGCCTGCACCGCGACATCGGCCGTGTCGACGACATCGACAACCTCGGCAACCGCCGCGTGCGCGCGGTGGGCGAGCTTCTCGAGAACCAGTTCCGCATCGGCCTCGTGCGCATGGAGCGCGCCATCAAGGAGAAGATGTCGGTCCACCAGGACATCGACTCGGCGATGCCCCACGACCTCATCAACTCCAAGCCGGTGATCGCCGCCGTCAAGGAGTTCTTCGGCTCCTCGCAGCTCTCGCAGTTCATGGACCAGACCAACCCGCTCTCCGAGGTGACCCACAAGCGGCGTCTCTCGGCGCTGGGTCCGGGCGGCCTGTCCCGCGAGCGCGCCGGCTTCGAGGTGCGCGACGTGCACGCCTCGCACTACGGGCGCATCTGCCCGATCGAGACGCCGGAAGGCCCCAACATCGGCCTCATCTCGTCGCTCGCCACCTACGCGCGCATCAACGAGTACGGGTTCATCGAGAGCCCCTACAAGAAGGTCGAGAGTGGCCGCGTCCTCGACCACTTCCGGGTGGTCAAGGTCGGCGAGACCTCGCTCAAGCTCGGGCAGATCGTCACCAAGGACGAGCTCGAGGCGGAGAACCACAAGGTCAGCGGCAAGAAGCGGGCCGACGTCGAGCCCTACTGCTTCTACCTCACCGCCTGGGAGGAGGAGAAGTACGTCATCGCCCAGGCCAACGCGCGCATCGACGCCAAGGGCAACCTCGTCGACGAGCGCGTCATCGCCCGCGCCGGCGGCGACTTCCTCACCGTCGAGCGCGAGCAGGTCGACTTCCTCGACGTCTCGCCCAAGCAGTTGGTGTCGGTGGCTGCCGCGCTCATCCCCTTCCTCGAGCATGACGACGCCAATCGCGCGCTGATGGGCTCCAACATGCAGCGGCAGGCGGTGCCGCTGATCCGCACCGAGTCGCCCATCGTCGGCACTGGCATGGAGCAGACGGTTGCCCACGACTCCGGCGCGGTGGTGGTTGCCAAGCGCAACGGCGTGGTCGACAGCGTCGACGCCGAGCGCATCATCGTCCGCGTCGAGGGCGAGGACTACGAGACCGGCGAGGCGCGCGAGTTCGGCGCCGACATCTACCAGCTGATCAAGTTCCGCCGCAGCAACCAGAACACCTGCGTCAACCAGAAGCCGGTGGCTGTCGAGGGGCAGCGGGTGAAGAAGGGGGACGTCCTCGCCGACGGTCCCTCGACCGACCACGGCGAGCTCGCCCTCGGCCGTAACGTGCTGGTGGCGTTCATGCCTTGGCGCGGCTACAACTTCGAGGACGCCATCCTGATCTCCGAGAAGGTGATCAAGGAGGACGCCTACACCTCGATCCACATCGAGGAGTTCGAGATCGAGGCGCGCGACACCAAGCTCGGCCCCGAGGAGATCACTCGCGACATCCCCAACGTCTCGGAGAGCGCTCTCCTCGACCTCGACGAGAGCGGCATCATCCGCATCGGCGCCAAGGTCGGCCCCGGCGACATCCTGGTCGGCAAGGTGACGCCCAAGGGCGAGACGCAGCTCACCCCCGAGGAGAAGCTGTTGCGCGCCATCTTCGGCGAGAAGGCCGGCGACGTGCGCGACGCCTCGCTCAAGGTGCCGCCGGGCATCGAGGGCACGGTGGTCGACGTCAAGATCTTCGCCCGCAAGGGCGTCGAGAAGGACTCCCGGCACATCGACATCGAGCAGATGACCATCTCCCGCATGGAGAAGGACATCAAGGACCAGGTGCGGATCCTCACCGAGGAGCGCAACAAGAAGATCTCCGACCTGCTCACCGACCAGCTGGTGACGGCGGCGGTCAAGGCGCGCACCGGCGAGAACCTGCTCGGCGAGGGCGACAAGATCGCCCGTCCTGCCCTCGAGCGGCTCACCCGGCAGGAGATCCTGCGCCTGCCGCTCAAGAACCGGCGCCTGCTCGACACCGTGGAGAACATCTACCGCAAGACCGACTCGCACGTCGAGGTGCTGTACAAGGTCAACGAGGAGCGCATCCAGCTGCTGCAGAAGGGCGACGAGCTGCCGCCCGGCGTCATCAAGCTGGTCAAGGTCTACGTCGCCATGAAGCGCAAGCTGCAGGTGGGCGACAAGATGGCCGGGCGCCATGGCAACAAGGGCGTGATCTCGCGCATCCTGCCGGTGGAGGACATGCCGTTCCTCCCCGATGGCACCCCGGTGGAGATCGTGCTCAACCCGCTCGGCGTGCCCAGCCGCATGAACGTCGGGCAGATCCTCGAGACCCACCTCGGCTGGGCCGGCAAGCTGCTCGGCGTCAGCTTCGCCTCGGCGGTGTTCGACGGCGCCGCGGAGCGCGACCTCAAGGGTTACCTGGCGCAGGCCAAGCTGCCGAGCTCGGGCAAGACCGAGCTCTTCGACGGCATGAGCGGCCAGGCCTTCGAGCAGCAAGTGACGGTGGGCTACATCTACATGCTCAAGCTCTCGCACCTGGTGGACGACAAGATCCACGCCCGCTCGATCGGCCCCTACTCGCTCATCACCCAGCAGCCGCTGGGTGGCAAGGCGCAGTTCGGCGGCCAGCGCTTCGGCGAGATGGAGGTGTGGGCGCTCGAGGCCTACGGCGCCGCCTACACCCTGCAGGAGTTGCTCACCGTCAAGAGCGACGACGTGGAGGGACGCAGCCGCATCTACGAGGCGATCGTCAAGGGCGACGTGCCGGAGCACCCGGGACTGCCCGAGTCGTTCAACGTCCTCGTTCGCGAGCTGCAGAGCCTCTGCCTCGACGTCGAGCTCTTGAAGACCTGATGTCGGGACGAGGGCGAGCGAGCCGGACTACCGCGAATCCAGAGTATCGATAGGGATCCCAATACAGGGGGACGTCCTTGCAGCCATACAGCCGTTTCGAGAAGCGCACCGACAAGCCGCAGACGTTGAAGGATTTCAACGCCATCAAGATCTCGCTGGCCTCGCCGGAGAAGATCCGCTCGTGGAGCCACGGCGAGGTGACCAAGGCGGAGACCATCAACTACCGCACGTTCAAGCCCGAGCGTGACGGGCTCTTCTGCGCCAAGATCTTCGGGCCCATCACCGACTGGGAGTGCCTCTGCGGCAAGTACAAGCGCATGAAGCACCGCGGCGTGGTGTGTGACAAGTGCGGCGTCGAGGTGACCCGCTCGCGCGTCCGCCGCGAGCGCATGGGTCACATCGAGCTCGCCGCCCCGGTCTCCCACGTGTGGTTCTTCAAGGGGCTGCCGAGCCGCATCGGGCATCTCCTCGACCTCTCGCTACGCGACCTCGAGCGCATCCTCTACTTCGAGAGCTACGTCGTCATCGATCCCGGTGACACCGAGCTCTCCGAGCGCGAGCTGCTCGCCGAGGAGCGCTACCGCGAGCTGCGCGACCAGTACGGCGACGGCGCCTTCGAGGCGCGCATGGGCGCCGAGGCGATCAAGGAGCTGCTGTCGCGGATCGACGTCGACGAGCTAGCCGAAGAGCTGCGCATCATCATGAAGACCGACAGCTCGCAGATCCGCCGGCTCAAGGCGGCCAAGCGGTTGAAGGTCGTCGACGCCTTCCGCAAGAGCGGTCACCGTCCGGAGTGGATGATCCTCGACGTCATCCCGGTGATCCCGCCCGAGCTGCGCCCCCTGGTGCCGCTCGACGGCGGCCGCTTCGCCACCTCCGACCTCAACGACCTCTACCGGCGCGTCATCAACCGCAACAACCGGCTCAAGAAGCTGCTCGAGCTGCGCGCCCCCGACGTCATCGTACGCAACGAGAAGCGCATGCTGCAGGAGGCGGTGGACGCCCTCTTCGACAACGGTCGCCGTGGCCGCGTGCTCAAGGGCTCCAACAACCGGCCGCTCAAGTCGCTCTCCGACACCTTGAAGGGCAAGCAGGGGCGGTTCCGCCAGAACCTGCTCGGCAAGCGCGTCGACTACTCGGGACGCTCGGTGATCGTGGTCGGCCCCGAGCTCAAGCTGCAGCAGTGCGGCCTGCCGAAGAAGATGGCGCTCGAGCTGTTCAAGCCCTTCATCTACAACCGCCTCGAGCAGAAGCAGCTGGCCGGCACCATCAAGGCCGCCAAGGAGATGGTGGACCGCGAGGAGGACGCCGTCTGGGACGCGCTGGAGGAGGTCATCATGGACCACCCGGTGCTGCTCAACCGCGCGCCCACCCTGCACCGGCTCGGCATCCAGGCCTTCCATCCGGTGCTCATCGAGGGCAAGGCGATCCAGATCCATCCGCTGGTCTGCGCCGCCTTCAACGCCGACTTCGACGGCGACCAGATGGCGGTGCACGTGCCGCTGTCGCCGAAGGCGCAGGTGGAGAGCCACATCCTCATGCTGTCGGCGCGCAACATCCTGTCGCCTGCCCACGGCCGGCCGCTGGCGGTGCCGTCGCAGGACCTCGTCCTCGGTGGCTACTACCTGACGATGGCGAAGAAGGGAGCGAAGGGGGAGGGCCGCGCCTTCTCGAGCTTCGACGAGGTGCTGCTCGCCTACCAGGCGGGCGTGGTGGAGACGCAGACGCCGGTCCGCGTGCGCTACACCGGACCCTACCTCAACCTCGACACCCAGTACGACAGCCAGGACGTGCTGCACGCCGAGCTCGAGGATCTGCACAACCAGCTCATCGATACCTCGGTGGGGCGCGTCATCCTCAACCTGCACCTGCCTGCCGAGCTGCCCTTCGTCAACGGCCTGCTCAAGAAGCGCGGGCTGCAGGACATGGTCGGCTACTGCTACTTCCGCCATGGCAACGACCTCACCGTCAAGCTGCTCGACGACTTGAAGGAGGTCACCTTCCAGTACGCGACGCGCGCCGGCATCTCCTTCGGCGTCGACGACATGGTGATCCCCGATACCAAGCGCGAAATCCTCGACCAGGCGAAGACCGAGGTATTCGAGATCGAGGACCAGCGTGCCAACGGCGCCATCACCGCCGGTGAGCGCCACAACAAGATCATCGACATCTGGCACCGCGCCACCGAGCGCGTCTCGGAGGAGATGTTCAGCCAGATGAAGCGCCTCGAGCGCGAGCGCGGCGAGCTCAACCCGATCTCGCTGATGGCCGACTCCGGCGCTCGCGGCAGTCGCGAGCAGGTGCGTCAGCTGGCCGGCATGCGCGGCCTGATGTCGAAGCCCTCGGGCGAGGTCATCGAGACCGCAATCACCGCCAACTTTCGCGAGGGGCTCTCGGTGTTGGAGTACTTCATCTCCACCCACGGCGCGCGCAAGGGCCTCGCCGACACCGCCCTCAAGACCGCCGACTCGGGCTACCTGACGCGCCGCCTGGTCGACGTCGCCCAGGACGTCATCATCACCGAGCCCGACTGCGGCACCATCGACGGCATCTTCGTCGGCGCCATCATGGAGGGCGGCGACATCCTCGAGCCGCTGCGCGACCGCATTGTCGGCCGCGTCGCCCAGGAGGAGGCCTACGATCCCCTCACCGGCGAGCTGTTGGTGGAGATCGGTCAAGAGGTCACCGAGGACGTGGCGGCCGCGGTGCAGGCCGCCGGCCTCGAGCGGATGAAGATCCGCTCGGTGCTCACCTGCGAGTCGCGACGCGGCGCCTGCGCCCGCTGCTACGGCCGCAACCTCGCCACCGGCAAGATGGTGGAGATGGGCGAAGCGGTGGGCGTCATCGCCGCGCAGTCGATCGGCGAGCCGGGCACCCAGCTGACGATGCGCACCTTCCACTACGGGGGCACCGCCAGCCGCGTCGGCGAGCAGAGCAAGCACACCGCCAAGAACCCGGGAACCGTCCGTTTCCTCAACGTCGCCTTCGTGGAGAGCAAGAAGGGCGACCTGGTGGTGGTCAACCGCAACGGCAAGCTGGTGATCCAGGACCCCAAGGGACGCGAGCTCGAGCGCTACGCCCTCACCTACGGCTCGCACCTGCTCACCCGCGAGGGCGCGGAGGTCAAGCCCGGGCAGGAGCTGGTGGAGTGGGACCCCTTCACCTCCGCCATCCTCACCGAGATCGGCGGTACGGTGGTCTTCCAGGACATCGTCGAGGGCGAGAACGTCCGCGAGGAAACCGACAAGGTCACCGGGCTGACACAGCGGATCATCGTCGAGGCCTCGGCCGCCGACAAGCGGGCACCGGCCATCCTGGTGCGCACCAATCGCGGCGACGAGCGTCGCTACCTGCTGCCTTCCGGCTCGCACCTGGTGGTCCTCGACGGCCAGCAGGTCAGCCCCGGCGAGGTGCTGGCGAAGATCCCGCGCGAGACCACCAAGACCAAGGACATCACCGGCGGCCTGCCGCGGGTGGTGGAGCTCTTCGAGGCGCGCACGCCGAAGGAGCCGGCGATCATCAGCGAGATCGACGGCACCGTGCACCTCGGCGAGCTGCAGCGCGGCATGCGCAAGATCATCGTCTCCGGCGACGACGGCGAGACGCGCGAGTACCTGGTGCCACGCTCGATCCACGTCAACGTGCAGGAAGGCGAGCGGGTCGCCGCCGGCGATCCCCTGATCGACGGTCCGATCAACCCGCACGACGTGCTGCAGGTGCTGGGTGAGAAGGAGCTGCAGCGGTACCTCACCGACAAGATCCAGGAGGTCTACCGCTCGCAGTCGGTGAACATCAACGACAAGCACATCGAGACCATCGTGCGGCAGATGATGCGCTCGGTGAAGATCGAGGAGGTCGGCGACACCGAGTTCCTCATCGACGAGCAGGTCGATCGCTTCCGCTTCCAGGAGGAGAACGACCGGGTGCTGGCCGCCGGCGGTCAGCCGGCCATCGGCCGCCCGCTGCTGCTCGGCATCACCAAGGCATCGCTGTCGACCGAGAGCTTCATCTCCGCGGCCAGCTTCCAGGAGACCACCCGCGTGCTCACCGAGGCGGCGATCTCCGGCAAGGTGGACTACCTGCGTGGCCTCAAGGAGAACGTCATCGTCGGCAGGCTGATCCCCGCGGGCACCGGCATGGACCTCTACCACGAGTACCACCTCGAGGAGGAGCCGGAGTACGAGCGCGAGGAGGAGGCCGAGCTGATGATCGACTTCGGCGAGGACATCCGGACGCTGCCGAAGGAAGTGCTGGAGAGGGAGTAGGACTGGTTCGCCCCGGCCGCCGGCCGGGGCGACGTCGACCTCCGCGCCGCGATCGTCGGAGCGCGCTCGGGGCGTGGGGCGGGGCCGCCGCTGGCGGCCGCTTGCTCGTTCACATGGGGCCCGGGCCCTCGGCGCGGGCGGTGAGGCGGCGGCGGATGGCCAGGCGAAGCGATCGCGTGGCGATCCCCAGCGCGAGGATCGTCGCGGCCAGCGCTACCGCAGCCGCCGCTTCCTCCGGCCACCCGCTGACCCGCAGCTCGACGCGGTGGCTCCCGGCGGGCACCGCGGCCCCTAGCAGCAGCCCGTCGACCGCCAGCGTCGCCAGCGCCGTGCCGTTCTCGAGCCGCGCCTTCCAGGCCGGCAGGAAGGCGCGCCGCACGACGGCGATGCCGCCTTCGCCGGCGGTCTCGAGGACGAGCCGGTCGGGCTCCTGGATGCGAAGCCGCACCTTGCCGTGGCCCTGCGGTGGCGGGTTCCGCCGGATTGCCACCGCCGTCTAGTTGCTGCCCACGGCGATGCGATAGGCGTCCTCCTCCGAGCCGGCGAGCACGACGCGGGTCGGCCACCAGGCCGCGGGCGCGCCGCCAGGAACCGCGTAGAGACACGCATCCGCCTGGGCACCCAGGTTGGGGAGCGGTGGAGGCGGGGAGCCCGCCATGGTCACCAGGGCGTCGACTCCCGTCAAGCGGAGCCATCGAATGCGTGCGAGCCAGTCGGCATCGGCGAGCCAGCGGGCGTGCTGGGAGAGCGGCGGAGTCACCATGCCGTCGACGTCCTCCGGGAGGGGGTAGCTCAGGCCGTGAAGGACTCCCGGCGCTGGGTAGAGGAGGCCGGTTAGCCGGGCCGCCGCAGAGCTCACGGGCTCCGGCGGCCATGGGGGTAGCGCCTGCCAGGGAGGGCTCGGTAGGGTGGCGACCGCCACGGCCGCCGGCGACAGCCGGGCGGTCCAGGCGTTGGCGTCGCGGTACGGCGACACGTCGGCCGTCATCCATAGCGGCGCGAGCAGCAGCAGGCTGGCGAGCTGGCAGGCTCCTGCCAGGGCCTTGCTTCCGTGGCGGAGTGACAGTGCCGCGACGGTCAGGGTGAGCCCGCCCACGGCCAGTCCGAGTGCCCACCAGCCGAGATGTACGAGGATGGCGGCGCCGTCCGGCTTCGGGTGAGCGCGCGGCCACTGCTGTTGGTGGCCGATTGCCGAGGCCACGGCGAACGAGATCCTCGGTGCCACGACCGCGAGGGTGCTGCCGGCGGCAAACAGAGCCAGACCCACCCAGCTGGTCCCCACTACGGCCGCCCTTCCCGGGGGACGGTCGAGAGCCCAGCCTGCCAGCAGAGGCAGCGTCAGGGCGGCCCAGAACAAGAACTTCTCGGGATGGCGGTAGAGACCGTGGCTGGCCCGGGCCAGCCATTCGCCGGACCACCGCGGCAGGGCCGCCAGAACGAAACCGAGCACCGACAGCGCGGCCCATGGGATGCGGCGCCGCGCGCCGCGCAGGGCCAGCCAGAGGCCGGGCAGACCGAGGTAGAGGCTGAAGAAGAGTGGCAGACGGGGGCTCCAGCGGCCGGTCCAGTAGCCGGCGGCACCGATGACGTCGGGGGAGCCAAAGGGGAATGGCAGCAGCAGCTCCGCGAGCCGGCCGGGATGGAAGGCGAACGACCCCGCCGCGGCAGGCGCGAGGCCGCCGCTGCCGCGAACGGTGTACGCGGCAATGCGCAGCGTCGCGACGAGCTGCGGCAAGGCGATCAGCCCGCCGAGGGCCAACACCAGGACCATGGTGCGCACGCCGCGCCGCCAGCCGTGGTTGCCGATGGCGCCAAGGATCAGCGGCACGACTCCCAGGGCTGCCGTCACCGGTTCCCCCGCGAGCAGCGCCATGCCAGTGGCGAGGCCGCCGGTGGCGATTCCGGCGGCTCCTCCGGCGATGGCCCCGGCCAGCACCAGCGGCCACCAGGCGGCGACGGCGAGCAGGTTGTAGAACGTGAGGGCCGACAGCATCCAGCCCGAGCCAGCGTAGGTGATCCCGGCCAGCCAGGCCGCTTCGGGCGACTGTCCCAGGCGCCGCGCCAGATGATGCATGGTGAGGAGGGCGAGCAGCCAATGCAGTACGTAGTGGAGGTTGAAGGCGGTAAGGAACGGCAGCAGCCGGTAGAGCACGCGGTCCGGGTAGAAGGCGAGCGCGTTGGGGTTGCCGCGGAACGGCTGACCGAGACCTCGGCTGGCGTCGAGCGCCGGGATGCGTCCGTGCGCCAGCTCCTGGCTGCCAAATGCCTCGAGCGCCATGTGGGTCTTGGTGACGTCCCGCAGGAACAGCGTGCGCCTGCCCAGCGCGAGGGGGAGAGTCAGGGCGAGCCACAACAGCAGGCACACACCCCACAGGGCGACGAGCGCAACCCGTGGCCGGGCGCGCCCCGAGGCGGCGGGTTGGAGCTCGATCAAGGGGGAGCGATCCTACCGGTGTCCCCCCTCGGGTGGAGCGGGTGACAGGAAGGCCCCGGTCCGCCGCCAGGCCGCGACTGGGCTTCCGCCTTTCCTTGAGCGAGTATGGGTCGCCGGTGTATCCTTCCTGGGCGCCGAATGGCGGCGCCACCTCGAAGGGAGGTCCGCCAAGAGCCGACGAGATAGCAAGGCAGGAGTCGTTGGCTCGGGAAGAGCCAAGGGGCGACCGGTTCCGCTGCGCAACGCGCCGCGGGAGCCCACCTCAACGAGGCGCCAGCCGAGTCCCTTGGAAGCTCTTCCCGTCCCTTGACGGGGTGTCCGACGGCTTGGTACCCTAGGCGTTCTCCTGCGGTTTCCTGGCCGCTCGGGACTATTCTCTCCGGGCCCGGCTACGGAGCTGGTGCTCGGGGGCCACGTCAAACGACAGACAGCGTAGTGCAGGCAGGTGGCGGGAGCAATCGGTGTGCTCCTCGCGCGAGCCTTCCGGGCACAAGAGAGAGCTTGGTTCAGGGAGATCACGACCCAAATGCCGACCATTCACCAGCTAGTCCGCAAGGGGCGCGAGGCGCAGCGGGTCAAGACCAAGAGCCCGGCGCTCGCCGGCTCGCCGCAGAAGCGCGGCGTGTGCGTCCGCGTCTACACACAGACGCCGAAGAAGCCCAACTCGGCCCTGCGCAAGGTGGCGCGCGTGCGCCTCACCAACGGCATCGAGGTCACCACCTACATTCCCGGCGTCGGCCACAACCTGCAGGAGCACTCGATCGTGCTCATCCGCGGTGGCCGCGTGAAGGACCTCCCGGGCGTCCGTTACCACGTCATCCGCGGCACCCTCGACGCCATGGGAGTCGAGGGTCGTCGCCAGGGGCGCTCGAAGTACGGCGCCAAGCGGCCCAAGAGCTGAGGAGAGCCACAAAGCGATGAGCAGGCGCGGTCAGGTCCCGAAGCGGGAGGTCCTCCCGGATCCGCTGTACAACTCGCAGATGGTGACGAAGTTCGTCAACAACGTCATGCGGCAGGGGAAGAAGTCCGTGGCCGAGCGGATCTTCTACCAGGCGATGGACGTGATCCGCGAGCGCAGCGGCGAGGACCCGATGAAGGTCTTCAAGAAGGCGGTCGAGAACGTCAAGCCCGGCGTCGAGGTGAAGTCACGGCGCGTCGGCGGCTCGACCTACCAGGTGCCCATCGAGGTGCGGCCGGCACGCAAGCTGGCGTTGTCGATGCGCTGGCTGATCGGCAGCGCGCAGAGCCGCGGCGAGAAGACCATGAAGCTGCGGCTCGCCAACGAGCTGCTCGATGCCGCCAACGGGCGCGGCGCGGCGATCAAGAAGAAGGAGGACACCCACCGGATGGCCGAAGCCAACAAGGCTTTCGCCCACTACCGCTGGTAGAGCTCGCCGCCGGGCGAGAGGCCCGGAGGTGAGACCTGACCGCCCTGGGTCGAGGCGACCCGAGGCGGGTCGGGATTCCAGCGGCGGCGGTCCCTTCCTGACACGACCTGGGGGCCGCCGCCGTTTTGCGGCCGACGAAAAGAACGCAAGTCATGGCGAGAAAGATCCCACTCGAAAAGACGCGCAACATCGGCATCATGGCTCACATCGATGCCGGTAAGACGACGACTACCGAGCGCATCCTCTATTACACCGGGGTGAACTACAAAATCGGTGAGGTGCACGAGGGCACCGCGACGATGGACTGGATGGTGCAGGAGCAAGAGCGCGGCATCACCATCACCTCCGCCGCCACGCAGTGCTTCTGGAACGGCTACCGCATCAACATCATCGACACTCCCGGTCACGTCGACTTCACCGCCGAGGTGGAGCGCTCGCTGCGCGTCCTCGACGGCGCGGTAGCGGTGTTTGACGCCGTCGCCGGTGTCGAGCCGCAGTCGGAGACGGTGTGGCGTCAGGCCAACAAGTACCGGGTGCCGCGCATCGCCTTCGTCAACAAGATGGACCGTGTCGGTGCCGACTTCGATCGCTGCGTGGCGATGATGCGCTCGCGGCTGGATGCCTCGCCGGTGCCCATCCAGCTGCCCTGGGGGCGTGAGGACGGCTTCCGCGGCATCATCGATCTCATCGAGATGCGCGGCATCGAGTACAAGGACGAGACGCTCGGCGCCGAGTACGAGGTCACCGCGATTCCCGAGGAGCTCCAGGACATCGCCCTCAAGACGCGGGAGCAGATGGTCGAGGCGGTCTCGGAGACCGACGACCAGTTGCTCGAGAAGTACCTCTCGGGCGAGGAGATCACCAACGACGAGCTGCGCGCGGCGCTGCGCCGCGCCACCGTCTCCGGGCGGCTGCACCCGGTGATCTGCGGCAGTGCCTTCAAGAACAAGGGCGTCCAGCCGCTGCTCGACTCGGTGGTGCATTTCCTGCCGTCGCCGCTCGACCTGCCCCCTATCGAGGGGCTCGACCCCGTCAAGGGTACCCCGGTGGTGCGGGAGGCGAAGGACGACCAGCCGTTTGCAGCGCTGATCTTCAAGATCATGACCGATCCCTTCGTCGGCCAGCTCTCCTATTTCCGCGTCTACTCCGGCCACGTCGAATCGGGCGACTCGGTGCTCAACGTCGCCAAGAACCGCAACGAGCGCATCGGTCGTCTCCTCAAGATGCACGCCAACAAGCGCGAGGAGATCTCCGAGGTGTGGGCGGGAGACATCGGCGCCGCGGTGGGTCTCAAGAACGTCACCACCGGCGACACCATCTGCGATCCCAAGAATTCGGTGCTGCTCGAGGCGATGACCTTCCCGGAGCCGGTGATCGCGGTCTCCATCGAGCCGAAGACCAAGGCCGACCAGGAGAAGCTGGGCAACGCCCTCGGCAAGCTGATGCAGGAAGACCCCACCTTCCGGGTGCACACCGACAAGGAGACGGGCCAGACCCTCATCAACGGCATGGGCGAGCTGCACCTCGAGATCATCGTCGACCGCCTGGTGCGCGAGTTCAACGTCGGCGCCAACGTCGGCAAGCCGCAGGTCGCCTACCGCGAGACGATCACCAACGAGGCCAAGGGCGAAGGGCGCTACGTGAAGCAGACCGGCGGCCGCGGCCAATACGGGCATTGCAAGATCGTGGCGAGGCCGACCTCCGAGGGCGACTTCGTGTTCAACAACAAGGTCACCGGCGGCTCGATCCCCAAGGAGTTCATCAAGCCGATCGAGCAGGGGATTCGCGAGGCGATCGAGACCGGTCCGCTCGCGGGCTACCCGCTCAACGGCATCGAGATCGACCTCATGGAGGGCTCCTACCACGAGGTCGACTCCAACGAGATGTCGTTCAAGATCGCCGGCTCGATGGCGCTGCAGGATGCCGTCAAGAAGGCGCATCCGGTGATCCTCGAGCCAGTGATGGCCGTCGAGGTGGTCACCCCCGAGGACTACATGGGCGACATCATCGGCGATCTCACCTCGCGCCGGGGCCGCATCCAGCACATGGAGGGCCGCGGCAGCGCGCAGGTGATCACCGCCAAAGTGCCGCTTTCCGAGATGTTCGGCTACGCCACCGACCTGCGCTCGCGCAGCCAGGGGCGGGCGACCTACACCATGCAGTTCGACTCCTACGAGCAGGCACCCAAGAGCGTCAGCGAAGAGGTCGTCGCCAAGGCCGCCGGCTGAGCCGCCAGACACCAGGGATAGAAGACAGAGGAGAGGGATCGCACATGGCCAAGGAGAAGTTCGAGCGCAACAAGCCGCACGTGAACATCGGGACCATCGGTCACGTGGACCATGGTAAGACGACGTTGACGGCGGCGATCACGAAGGTGCTGGCGACGAAGGGTCTGGCGAGCTTCGTGGCGTTCGACCAGATCGACAAGGCGCCTGAGGAGCGCGAGCGCGGGATCACGATCGCGACGGCGCACGTGGAGTACTCGACGGAGAAGCGGCATTACGCGCACGTGGACTGTCCGGGTCACGCGGACTACGTGAAGAACATGATCACGGGTGCGGCGCAGATGGACGGTGCGATTCTGGTGGTGTCGGCGGCGGACGGTCCGATGCCGCAGACGCGCGAGCACATTTTGCTAGCGCGCCAGGTGGGAGTGCCGTACCTGGTGGTGTTCATGAACAAGTGCGACATGGTGGACGATCCGGAGCTTCTGGACCTGGTGGAGCTGGAGGTGCGGGAGCTGTTGTCGGTGTACGAGTTTCCAGGTGACGACCTGCCGGTGATCCGGGGTTCGGCGTTGAAGGCGCTGGAGAGCGGCGACCCGACGAGCGAGTGGGGCAAGAAGATCATCGAGCTGATGGACGCGGTGGACGCGACCGTGCCGTTGCCGGAGCGCGCGGTGGACAAGGATTTCCTGATGCCGATCGAGGACATTTTCACGATCTCCGGCCGCGGCACGGTGGTGACGGGGCGCATCGAGCGGGGAGTGGTGAAGGTGGGCGACGAGATCGAGATCGTGGGGATCCGTCCGACCAGCAAGACGGTGGTGACGGGCGTGGAGATGTTCCGCAAGATCCTCGACCAGGGCCAGGCAGGCGACAACGTGGGGATCCTGCTGCGGGGTACGAAGAAGGACGACGTGGAGCGTGGTCAGGTGCTGGCGAAGCCGGGATCGATCACGCCGCACACGAAGTTCAAGGGCGAGGTGTACATCCTGACCAAGGAGGAGGGCGGCCGTCACACGCCGTTCTTCACGGGATACCGGCCGCAGTTCTACTTCCGGACGACGGACGTGACGGGAGTGGCGCAGCTGCCGGACGGGACGGAGATGGTGATGCCGGGAGACAACATCGCGATGACGGTGGAGCTGATCGCGCCGATCGCGATGGAGAAGGGCGTGCGCTTCGCCATCCGCGAGGGTGGCCGCACCGTCGGCGCCGGCACCGTTACCGACATCGTCGAGTAGCTCTCTCGAGTCAAAGCAGTTTCCGCTGGTTCTTTGCAGAGGCGAGTCATGGAAAACGAAAAGATCCGCATTCGGCTCAAGGCGTACGACTACCGCGTGCTCGACACGTCGACCCACGAGATCGTGGACACGGCGCGTCGCACCGGGGCGCGGGTGGTGGGGCCGATCCCGCTGCCGACCAACATCGCACGCTTCACCGTCAACCGCTCGCCCCACGTCGACAAGAAGTCGCGCGAGCAGTTCGAGATCCGCACCCACAAGCGGCTGCTCGACATCCTCGAGCCCACCAGCCAGACGGTGGACGCGCTGATGAAGCTCGAGCTGCCGGCGGGCGTCGACGTCGAGATCAAGGCATTCGGAAAGTAGGAGGCGGCGAGCGCAGCTCGGCCGCGACCAGGAAGTAGGAGCTCGGCGATGGAAGGCATGTTGGGGAAGAAGGTCGGCATGACCCAGGTCTTCGGCGACCATGGGGCGATGATCCCGGTCACCGTCCTCGAGGTCGGTCCCTGCCTGGTCGTGCAGCGCAAGACCAGAGACAACGACGGCTACGAGGCGGTCCAGGTCGGGCTGGTCGAGAAGCGCCCGGCGCGCAACGTCACCAAGCCGATGCAGGGGCACTTCAAGAAGGCTGGCGTGGCGCCGACCCGCCGCGTCGCCGAGTTCAAGGTCGAGGCGGACGAGCAGTGGCAGGCTGGCGACGAGATCAAGGCTTCCATCTTCAATCCCGGTGAGTTCGTCGACGTCGTCGGTACCAGCAAGGGCAAGGGCTTTCAGGGCGTCGTCAAGCGCCACCACTTTCGTGGCGGTCGCGCCACCCACGGCTCGATGTTCCATCGCGCGCCCGGCTCGATCGGCGCCTCGTCATTCCCCTCCCGTGTCTATCCCGGCATGCGGGCGGCAGGGCGAATGGGTGGCGGGCGGATCACCTCCAAGAACCTCAAGGTGGTCAGCGTCGACGCCGAGAAGAACGTCGTCCTCGTCTCCGGCGCGGTACCGGGGGCCACCGGCAGCTACGTCGCCATCAAGCGCGCCAAGAAGGGCTGAGCCATGAACGTCGAGGTCAAGAACCTGAGCAACGAAGTGGTGCGGCAGCTAGACCTGCCGGACGAGGTCTTCGGGTACCCCTTCAAGGAGCACCTGATCCACATCGTCGTCGAGGGCTACCGCGCCGCGCTGCGCAGCGGCACCCACAAGGTGAAGAATCGCGGCGAGGTCTCGGGCACCAACAAGAAGCCGTTCAAGCAGAAG
This sequence comes from Thermoanaerobaculia bacterium, assembly GCA_963837455.1. Lineage (GTDB taxonomy): Bacteria > Acidobacteriota > Thermoanaerobaculia > Multivoradales > JAIOJS01 > DASYQD01. The sequence goes on from CAWINM010000010.1 coordinate 236,548, forward strand.
GGCACCGGTCGCGCCCGCGCTGGCGAGGCGCGCAGCCCGCTGTGGCGCAAGGGCGGCACCGTGCATGGCCCGGTGCCGCGCAGCTACGAGAAGCGGATAACGGTGCAGGAGAAGAAGAACGCGCTCAAGTCGGCGCTCTCGCGCAAGGTCCATGAGGCGGGCCTGCTGGTCGTCGACAGTCTCGAGCTCGACAGCGCCAAGACCAAGCAGCTGGCCGCGCAGCTCGCCGGCCTCGGCGTCGCCGGCAAGGCGCTGCTGGTCGACGACCGCGACAACCTGAACCTTCTGCTGGCGGCGCGCAACAACCCGCGGCTCAAGGCTGTCGACGCGCTCGGCGTCAACGTCTACGACGTCGTCGACCGCGGCCACCTGGTGCTGTCGGAGCAGGCGCTGTCGCGGTTGGTGGAGGTGCTCACGCGATGAGACTGGAGCTGGTCATTCGCCGCCCGCTGCTCTCCGAGAAGGTCATGGAGCAGAAGGAGAGCGAGAACATCGTCGCCTTCGAGGTCGACGTGCGTGCCAACAAGATCGAGGTCAAGAAGGCGGTCGAGACGCAGTTCAAGGACGTCAAGGTCGCCGACGTACGAATCCTCCGCAGTCACGGCAAAGTGCGCCGGCAGGGCAAGTTCGTCGGCCGTCGTTCGGATTGGAAAAAGGCGTATGTGCGTCTCCAGGAGGGCTCGAAGATCGAGTTCTTCGAGGGCGTGTAGGAGCGACCGACGATGGGAATCAAGCAGATCAAGCCGACGAACCCCGCCTCGCGCCAGCAGACGCGAGCGGACTTCGTCGAGCTCACCAGCGAGCGGCCCTACAAGCCGCTCACCACCGGCAAGCCCGGCACCGGCTCGCGCAACAACCGCGGCCACATCACGGTGCGCTTCCGCGGCGGTGGGCACAAGCGCCGTTACCGCACCATCGATTTTCGGCGCGACAAGCGGAGCATGGTTGCCAAGGTGGTGTCGATCGAGTATGACCCCAACCGTTCGGCGCGCATCGCCCTGGTGCAGTACCTCGACGGCGAGCGACGCTACATCCTGTGGCCGGTGGGCCTGCAGGTGGGGGCCGAGGTGATGTCTGGCGAGGATGTGCCGGTCAATCCCGGAAACGCGCTGCCGCTGCGCAAGATGCCGCTCGGCACCCAGCTGCACAACCTCGAGCTCAAGCCGGGAAAGGGCGGTCAGCTGGTGCGCTCGGCGGGCACCGGCGCGCAGCTGATGGCCCGCGAGGGAAGCTACGCGCAGGTGCGGCTCCCCTCCGGAGAGGTGCGCAAGGTCCACGTCGACTGCTATGCCACCGTTGGCCAGGTGGGCAACCTCGAGCACGAGAACATCTCCTGGGGCAAGGCGGGCCGCACCCGTTATCTCGGCTTCCGCCCGCACAACCGCGGTGTGGTGATGAACCCGGTCGACCACCCGATGGGCGGCGGCGAGGGGAAGACCTCGGGTGGCCGTCACCCGGTGTCCCCCTGGGGCCAGCCGGCGAAGGGTTACAAGACGCGCCGCAACAAGCGCACCACCAGCATGATCGTACGGCGGCGGAAGTAGGAGCTAGACCATGGCGCGTTCGCTCAAGAAGGGTTTCTTCGTAGACGACCACCTCGCCGCCAAGGTGCAGGCGCTCAACGAGGTGAGCCAGAGGCGAGTGGTGAAGACCTGGTCGCGGCGGTCCACCGTGATTCCCGACATGGTCGGCCACACCATCGCCGTTCACAACGGCACCAAGTTCATTCCCGTCTACGTGAGCGAGAACATGGTCGGCCACAAGCTGGGTGAGTTCTCCGCCACGCGCACCTTCCGCGGCCATTCCGGCAAGAAGGAAAAGGTCGTCGCCAAGCGGCGCTAGGAGGAGAGCGAGAGTGGAAGTCAGAGCTCAGCTCCGTTTTCTCCGCGCCACGCCGCGCAAGGTGCGGCTGGTGGCGGACCTCATCCGCGGCAAGGACGTGCAGGATGCCGTCAACATCCTCCACTTGGCCAACAAGCATGCCGCCAAGGATCTCGAGAAGCTGCTCAAGTCGGCGATCGCCAATGCCGAGAATCGCGAAGAGCCGATGGACGTCGATCGCATGTTCGTGAAAGAAGTGATGGTCGACTGCGGCCCGTCGATGAAGCGGTTTCGGCCGGCCCCGATGGGGCGCGGCTTCCGTGTCCTCAAGCGGTCGAGTCACGTCACTATCAAGCTGGACACCCGCAAGCAGGGCGGCAACGCCAGCGCGGAAGCCTAAGGAGACGATAACCAGTGGGTCAGAAGACACACCCCTATGGGTTCCGCCTCGGTTACAACCGCACCTGGCATTCACGCTGGTACGCGGGCAATGACTACTCGAAGCTACTGCACGACGACCTCGAGCTGCGCAAGCAGCTCAAGGAGCAGCTCAAGCACGCCGGCGTCTCCGAGATCGACATCGAGCGCGCCGCCGAGCGCCTGCGGGTTTCCATCTACACCTCGCGGCCGGGGATCATCATCGGCCGCAAGGGGGCCGAGGTGGACCGCCTGCGCGACGACCTCATGAAGCAGATGGGCCGCCCGGTGCACATCAACATCCAGGAGATCCAGCGCCCCGAGCTCGACGCCCAGCTGGTGGCCGAGAACGTCGCCCAGCAGTTGGTGCGTCGCGTCTCCTTCCGGCGGGCGATGAAGAAGGCGATGGAGTCGGCCTTCCGCTTCGGTGCCAAGGGGGTGAAGATCATGGTCGCCGGGCGGCTGGGCGGGGCCGAGATCGCCCGCACCGAGTGGTACCAGGACGGGCGTCTGCCGCTGCACACGCTCAAGGCCGACATCGACTACGGCTTCGCCGAGGCCAACACCACCTACGGCGTCATCGGCGTCAAGGTGTGGGTCTACAAGGGAGACCTGCTCAAGGAGAAGAGCCGTCGCGCCGCCTGAGCGTGACGAGCGAGGTCGAGAGCGAGGTCAGGAGCCAACACCATGTTGATGCCGAAGAAGGTCAAGTACCGCAAGCACCACCGCGGACGTCGCAAGGGCAACGCCAAGGGTGGCAGCTACATCGCCTTCGGGGACTTCGCGCTGCAGGCCGCCGAGCCGGCGTGGGTGACGGCGCGACAGATCGAGGCGGCGCGTATCGCCATCAGCCGCGCCGTCAAGCGCGGCGGCAAGATGTGGATCCGCGTGTTCCCCGACAAGGCGGTCACCAAGAAGCCGCTCGAGACCCGTATGGGCAAGGGCAAAGGGCCGCCGGAGGAGTGGGTGGCGGTGGTCAAGCCCGGCCGCATCATGTACGAGCTCGAGGGAGTCACTCCCGAGGTGGCGGCCGCTGCCATGCGCCTCGCCGCCCACAAGCTGCCGATGAAGACACGGTTCCTCTCCCGCGACCAGCCGGTCCTGTAGCCGGAGCGAGACCATGAAGGCAAAGCAACTTCGCGATCAGACGGTGGATGAGCTGCGGGCCAAGGAGAAGGAGCTCTCGCAGCAGCTCTTCGCCTTGCGGTTGAACAAGTCGACGGGACAGCTGGAGTCGCCCGCCAAGGTGAAGGCGGTGCGCCGCGACCTGGCGCGGGTGCTGACGGTGCTCGGCGAGAAGAGCGCGTGACCGGAGCCGATCCGGATAGCGAGGACGACCCTGAGATGAGCGAGAACACCCAGAGCGACCGCCAGACCCTCACCGGCCGGGTGGTCAGCGACAAGATGGACAAGACGGTGACGGTGCTCGTCGAGCGCACCGTGATGCACGACCTCTACCAGCGTTATGTCTGGCGGAGCAAAAAGTTCCACGCCCACGACGAGACGAACGAGGCCAAGGTGGGCGATCAGGTGGTCATCGTCTCCACGCGTCCGATCTCGCGCACCAAGCGCTGGCGGGTGCAGGAGATCGTCAAGCGGGCCGAGGTTGGTTGAGCCATGATCCAGATGGGCACCATTCTCGACGTCGCCGACAACACCGGCGCCAAGAAGATCGCCTGCATCACCGTGCTCGGCGGCTCGACCGGCGACTATGGCCACATCGGCGACGTCATCAGCGCCTCGGTCAAGGAGGCGGCTCCGGACGGCACGGTGAAGAAGGGTGCGGTGGTCAAGGCGGTCATCGTGCGCACCGTGCGCCCCCATCGGCGCGCCGACGGCAGCTACATCCGCTTCGACACCAATGCAGCGGTGATCATCAACGAGGCCAAGGAACCGGTCGGCACGCGCGTCTTCGGGCCGGTCGCCCGCGAGCTGCGGGAACGCCGCTTCATGAAGATCATCTCGCTGGCCCCCGAAGTCCTCTGATCCGGAAGGTTCTGCGATGGCCAAAGCGCATTCCGTGGACAAGTCGAAGATCAAGAAGAACGACCGCGTCAAAGTGATCGCCGGCAAGGACCGGGGTCGCGAAGGGCGCGTGCTGCGGGTGCTGCCCGCCGCCAACCGCGCCATCGTCGAGGGCGTCAACTTCGCCAAGAAGCACACCCGGCCGAACCCCAACAAGCAGATCAAGGGCGGCATCCTCGAGAAGGAGACGCCGATCCGGATGGACAACCTGCAGGTGATTTGCAGCGAGTGCGGGCGACCCAGCCGCATCGGTCGCAAGCGGCTCGAGGACGGCAGCGGCGCCCGCTACTGCAAGACCTGCGGCGCCACCCTCAGCTAGGCAACGAGAGTCGAGACATGGCAAAGAAGAAGAGCACGGCGAGCGACGAGACCAAGGCGGCGAAGCCTGGCAAGACTGCGAAGGCCGAGCCGGGGGCGCCCAACGGGGCACCCTACAGCTCGCGCCTCCGCCAGCGCTACCAGGACGAGGTAGTGCCCAAGCTGATGCAGGAGTTCGGCATCAAGAACCCGATGGCGGTGCCGCGGCTGGAGAAGATCTCCCTCAACATGGGGCTCGGGGAGGCGTCGCGCAACATCAAGGTGCTCGACGACGCCATCGTCGAGATGCAGGCTCTCGCCGGGCAGCGGCCGATCATGACGCGGGCCAAGAAGTCGATCGCCGCCTTCAAGCTGCGGGAAGGAATGCCGATCGGCGCCCGCGTGACGCTGCGCGGTGATCGCATGTGGGACTTCCTCGACCGTCTGATCAGCATCGCCCTTCCCCGCGTGCGCGACTTCCGGGGCGTGCCGCGCAAGAGCTTCGACGGCCGCGGCAATTACACCCTCGGCGTCAAGGACCAGCTGATCTTCCCCGAGATCGACTACAACAAGGTCGAGAGCACCAAGGGGATGAACATCACCATCACCACCACCGCGGGCAACGACGAGCGGGCGCTGTTCCTGCTCCGTGAGCTCGGCATGCCGTTCGTCGGTCGGTAAAGGAGAGCCGAGTGGCCACCACCGCCAAAGTCGCCAAGACCCTGAAGACGCCCAAGTACGCCGTGCGTCACCGCAACCGATGCAAGAGCTGCGGCCGGCCGCGTGGCTACCTACGCAAGTTCGGCCTCTGCCGCATCTGCTTCCGGCTGATGTCGCTGCAGGGGTACCTGCCGGGCGTGATCAAGGCCAGCTGGTAGGCGGCGAGGAGAAGACGAGATGTCGATGACCGATCCCATCGCGGACCTGCTGGCGCGGATCCGCAACGCCCATCGCGCCAAGCACGACCGCCTCGACGTGCCGGCGTCGCAGCTGAAGCTCGAGGTGTGCCGCATCCTCAAGGAGGAGGGGTACATCAAGAACGTCAAGGTGGTGGAGCAGGAGCCCCGCGACCTGCTGCGCATCTTCCTCTCCTACACCAAGGAGGGCGCGCCGGGGATCTCGCGCATGCGCAAGGTATCGACGCCGGGGCGGCGCGTGTACCGCGGTGCCGACGCCATCAAGCCGGTGCTCAACGGCCTGGGGATCGGCATCGTCTCCACCTCCAAGGGCCTGATGACCGACCGCCAGGCGCGCGAGCAGCGCGTCGGCGGCGAGCTGCTCTGCGAGATCTGGTAGGGAGCCCACCATGTCGCGTATTGGAAGAAAGCCCATCCCCGTTCCGGCCGGAGTCAAGGTGCGGATCGCGGAGGGCGTGGTGACCGCCGAGGGGCCGAAGGGGAGGGTCAGCCAGGCCCTGGTCGCCGGCATCGGCGTCGAGGCCAATGACAACCAGCTCCAGGTCACCCGGGCCGACGACCAGCGGCAGACGCGGGCGCGCCACGGCCTGATGCGGGCGCTGCTCGCCAACGCCGTGGTCGGCGTGTCGCAGGGGTTCAGCAAGACCCTCGACGTGGTGGGGGTCGGCTACCGCGCCGAAGTGAAGGGGCGGCAGCTGCATCTCGCCCTCGGCTACTCGCACCCGGTGGTGTTCGCCATTCCGGCGGGAGTCGAGGTGGTGGTCGAGAAGAACACCCGCATCGTCGTCTCCGGTGCCGATCGCCAGCAAGTGGGGCAGGTGGCTTCCGAGGTCCGCGGCCTGCGGCCGCCCGATCCCTACAAGGGCAAGGGCGTCAGGTACAGCGACGAGCGGCTGCGCCTCAAGGTCGGCAAGGCCGGGAGCAAGTAGGAGGGCGCACGATGACCGATCTCGCCAAGCGATCCAAGTTGAAGGCCTGGCGCCGCGAGCGCGCCCACCTGCGCGTGCGCAGCTCGCTAGCCGGTACCGCCGAGCGCCCGCGACTGTCGGTGTTCAAGAGCCTGCGCTACGTCTACGCCCAGCTGATCGACGACCGGCGCGGCATCACCCTCGCCGCCGCCAGCTCGCTCGAGCCGGAGCTCAAGGGGCAGCTCGGCAGCGGCACCGGCAATGCGGCAGCGGCCAAGCTGGTGGGCGCCACGCTCGCCGAGCGGGCCAAGCAGGCGGGTATCGAAAAGGTGGTCTTCGACCGCAGCGGCTACGTCTACCACGGCAAGGTGAAGGCTCTCGCCGAGTCCGCGCGCGAGAAGGGACTCGATTTCTGAGCCCAAAGATGACGAGAAGGAGAAGGTCTTGAATCGCGAGTTCGACTCGGATTCCGAGTACTACGAGCAGGTCGTCAACATCAACCGCGTCACCAAGGTGGTGAAGGGCGGCAAGAACTTCTCGTTCTCGGCGCTGGTGGTCATCGGCGACGGCAACGGTCGCGTCGGCTACGGAGCCGGCAAGGCGCGCGAGGTGCCGCTCGCGATCCGCAAGGGGATCGAGATCGCCAAGAAGAACCTGGTGACCGTGCCGCGCAAGGGGAGCACGGTGCCGCACGAGGTGATCGGCCAGTTCGGCGCCGGCCGCGTGCTGGTCAAGCCCGCCTCGCCCGGCACCGGCGTCATCGCCGGCGGTGCGGTGCGTGCGGTGATGGAGTGCGCCGGCATCCAGGACATCCTCACCAAGTCCCTGGGCACGACCAACCCCCACAACGTCGTCAAGGCGACCTTCGCGGCCCTCGGCATGCTGCGCTCCGAGGCCGACGTGCTGCGGTTGCGTGGTCTCGACCGGCCGGCGGCGGCCGCTCCAGTGCCGCCGAGCGCTGACGAGGCGGAGCCGGCGCCAATGCCGGAGCCTGCCGCCACACCGGCGCCGGCCGAGTAGGGGTGGACCATGAGCGCCAGGAAGGGTGACGCCAAGATGTTGAAGATCCAGCAGATCCGCAGCGGGATCGGCTTTCCGCGCGCGCAGCGCGAGGTGCTCAAGAGCCTCGGGTTGCGCCGCATCCGCCACACCGTCGCGCGGCACGACACCCCAGCCGTCCGCGGCATGGTGGCGAAGATCCAGCACCTGGTACAGATCGTCGAGGATTGACCATGAAATTGCACGAGCTGACTCCCGCCAAGGGCAGCAAGCACAGCAGGAAGCGGGTTGGGCGCGGCCCCGGCTCCGGCCTCGGCAAGACCGCGGGCAAGGGGCACAAGGGCCAGAAGTCGCGCTCTGGCTACAGCCGTCTCGCCGGTTTCGAGGGCGGCCAGATGCCCCTCGTCCGCCGCGTCCCCAAGCGGGGGTTCACCAACCTGTTCAAGACGACCTATGCGGTGGTCAACCTCCACCAGCTCGAGGACTTCGAGCGGGAGGTCACACCGGAGCAGCTGGTCGCGCGCGGGCTGGTGCGGAGCGGAATGCCGGTCAAGGTGCTCGGCGACGGCGACGTCAACAAGCCGCTTACGGTCGTGGCGGCCAAGTTCAGTCGCTCGGCGCGTGCCAAAATCGAGGCCGCGGGCGGCCGCTGTGAGGAGTCCGCCTCGTGATCGAGAGCTTCCGGAACATCTTCGCGATTCCGGACCTCAGGAAGCGGCTGACCTTCACCTTCCTGATGCTGGCGGTGTACCGCGTGGGGTGCTTCATTCCCACTCCGGGCATCAACTCTGCCGAGCTACTCAAGTTCGTGCAGAAGATGCAGGGAACCTTCGTCGGCTTCGTCAACACCTTCACCGGCGGCAGCCTGTCGCGAGTGGCGGTGTTCGCGCTGGGCATCATGCCCTACATCACGGCGTCGATCATCCTGCAGCTGTTGACGGTGGTCTGGCCGTACCTCGAAAAGCTCTCCAAGGAGGGAGAGCTGGGTCGGCGCAAGATCACCCAGTACACCCGCTATGGCACGGTCGCGATCTCGCTCGTGCAGTCTCTGGGGATCGCCGTCGGCCTCGAGCGCGCCAACGGCAAGGAGCTGGCCTCGATGGTGTTGCAGCCCGGATGGGGCTTCCGCTTGATGACCATGCTCACCCTCACCACCGGCACCATGTTCGTGATGTGGCTGGGCGAGCAGATCACCGAGCGCGGGGTCGGCAACGGCATCTCGCTGATCATTTTCGCCGGCATCATCGACCGCTTGCCACAGGGGGTCATCGACACCTTCCACAAGGTGCAGAACGGCTCGCTGCCGATCCTCGCCATCCTCGTGCTGATCGCCTTCATGCTGGTGGTGGTGGCGTTCATCGTCTACATGGAGCGAGCGCAGCGGCGTATCCCCGTGCAGTACGCCAAACGGGTGATGGGGCGCAAGGTCTACGGCGGCCAGAGCACCTACCTGCCGCTGCGCGTCAACACCGGCGGCGTCATCCCGGTGATCTTCGCCAGCTCGGTGGTGATGGTGCCCAGCACGCTGGCGTCGTTCTTCCCCAACTCGAAGCTGGCGGTGTCGATCGCCGACTACATTCGCTGGGGACAGCCGACCTACTACCTGCTCCAGGTCATCGCCATCATCTTCTTCAGCTACTTCTACGTCTCGATCATCTTCAACCCCAACGATCTCGCCGAGAACATGCGGAAGTACGGCGGCTTCATCCCCGGCATCCGCACCGGCAAGCGCACCGCCGAGTACATCGATACCGTGCTCACTCGCATCACCTTGGTGGGGTCGTTGTACCTGGCGGCGGTGACCATCCTCCCCGAGTTCCTCATCGCCGGCATCAAGGTGGAGGCGCTCCCCGGCATCGGACCCGCGCTCGACAAGTTCCTGCCGGCCTTCGTCACCCAGGGGATGGGAATCAACTTCTACTTCGGCGGCACCTCGCTCTTGATCGTCATCGGCGTGGCGATGGACTTCCTGCAGCAGGTCGAGAGCCAGCTGGTGATGCGCAACTATGAAGGCTTCATGAAACGGGGGAGAGTGCGTGGCCGACGCGGGTGAGCGGCTGCCGCAGCTGCGCCTGCTGCTGTTCGGGCCCCCCGGCTCGGGCAAGGGGACGCAATCGTCGACGCTGGGGCAGCGGCTGGCGATCCCCGCGATCTCGACCGGCGACATGCTGCGCCAGGCGGTGACGAGCGGCAGCGAGCTCGGCCGCAAGGTCGAGACCACGCTGGCCACCGGTGGCCTGGTCGACGACGGCACCATGGCGGAGCTGGTCGGGGACCGGCTGGCCCGTGCCGACGCCCGCCTCGGCTTCATTCTCGACGGTTATCCGCGAACGCTGGCGCAGGCCACCACGCTCGACAGCATGCTCAATGGGCGCGCCGAGTCGCTCGACGCCGCCCTCTTCCTCGAGGTGCCCGAGGACGAGCTGGTGCGGCGGCTGAGCGGCCGGCAGCGAGCCGACGATAGCGAGGAGGTGGTGCGCGAGCGTCTGCGGGTCTATGGCGAGAAGACGCGCCCGCTGGTGGAGCACTATGGCAGGCAAGGCCTTCTGCGTCGTATCGACGGCAATCGCCCGGTGAGCGAGGTGACGGCGGCGATCCTCGCCGCCCTGCGGGCGCCGGTGCCGCCGGGGACCGCTACCAACGCGCGTCACGACGCGCAGAAGACCGTCTGAGGAGGTCGTGACGGTGGTGCTGAAGACTCCCGGCGAGCTCGAGCTCATGGACGAGGCGAACCGCATCGTCCACTCGGTTCTGAGCGGCCTAGGACAGCTGATCGCTCCCGGGGTCACCACCCGCGAGCTCGATCGCTTCGCCGAGCGGGAGATCCGCAGGGCAGGCGCCGTGCCGGCTTTCCTGCACTACAAGGGCTATCCGGCGACCCTCTGCACCTCGATCAACGACGTCATCGTGCACGGCATACCCAACGAGCGCACCCTCGCGGATGGGGACATCGTCGGCATCGACTGTGGCGTGCTCTACAAGGGGTACTACGGAGACGCCGCGCGCACCTTCGCCTGTGGCAAGGTCAGCGCGCAGGCGGAGCGGCTGCTCGAGGTCACGCGCGCGGCGCTCGACCTGGCGGTCCAGCAGGCGCAGCCGAAGAACCGTCTCTCCGACATCGGCAGCGTCGTGCAACGGCATGTCGAGGCGGCCGGCTTCTCCGTGGTGCGGGAGTTCGTGGGCCACGGCATCGGCACCTCGCTGCACGAAGATCCGCAGGTGCCCAACTTCGGCGATCCCGGCAAGGGAATGCGGCTGCGGCCTGGATTGGTTCTTGCCATTGAGCCGATGGTCAACGCCGGCGGCTATGGCGTCCGCATGGATGCCGACGGCTGGACTGCGCGTACCGCCGATGGTTCGCTGTCGGCCCACTTCGAGTACTCGGTGGCGGTCACCGACCACGGGCCGCGAGTGCTCGGCGTGGCCGTTTGAGCGGTAGTGAACGGATGGCAAAGGGGAACGCGAGCTTGTCGAAGAAGGAAGAGGCGATCGAGGTCGAGGCGACCGTGATCGAGAACCTGCCCAACGCGATGTTTCGCGTGGAGCTCGAGAACAAACATCAGGTTCTCGCCCACATCTCGGGCAAGATGCGCAAGCACTTCATCCGCATCCTGCCCGGCGACAAGGTGCTGGTGGAGCTATCGCCCTACGACCTCACGCGCGGCCGGATCGTCTACCGGCTGCGATAAGGAGAGCTGGTCATGAAGGTGCGCGCATCGGTCAAACGGATCTGCCCCAAGTGCAAGATCATCCGCCGCCGCGGGGTGGTGCGGGTGATCTGCGAGAACCCCAAGCACAAGCAGCGTCAGGGCTGAGGCTGGGAACAGGAGAGGAACGGCTATGGCACGCATCGCAGGGGTGGATCTCCCCCAGAACAAGCAGGTCTGGGTGGGGCTGACCTACATCTATGGCATCGGTCCCTCCCGTTCGCGGACGATCCTCGGCAAGGCCGAGGTGGGGGAGGGGGTCAAGGTCAAGGACCTCACCGAAGACGAGGCGCGGCGCATCCGCAAGGTGATCCAGGACGAGGGCCGCGTGGAGGGTGACCTGCGCAAGGAGGTCGCCCAGAACATCAAGCGGCTGATGGAGATCGGCAGCTATCGCGGGCAGCGTCACCGTCGCGGCCTGCCGGTGCGCGGGCAGCGCACGCATACCAACTCGCGCACCCGTAAGGGGCCGCGCGGCTCGGCAGTCGCCGGCAAGAAGAAGGCGACCAAGAAGTAACGGAGCCCGGAGCAAGCAATGGCCAAGGCAGCAGCAGGCAAGAAGGAAAAGAAGGCACCAAAGCGCAAGGAGAAGCGCATCGTGCCCCACGGGGTGGCCCATATCCAGGCCACCTTCAACAACACCATCGTCACCCTCTCCGACGGCGAGGGAAGCGTGGTGGGTTGGTCGTCGGCGGGCAAGGTGGGGTTCAAGGGCTCCCGCAAGGGGACGCCGTTCGCTGCCCAGATGGCGGCGCAGAACGCCAGCGTGGCCGCCCGCGAGGCAGGCATGCGCACCGTCGACGTGCTGGTCACCGGCCCGGGGGCGGGCCGCGAGTCGGCGATCCGCTCGCTGCAGGCCAACGGCCTCGACATCAAGACCATCCGCGACGTCACTCCTATCCCCCACAACGGCTGCCGGCCGCGCAAGCGGCGGCGCGTTTGACGCCCGCGGCCTAGACGCCGGTTTCCAGGAAGCTGCAAGGAGAAGGAAGTGGCACGTTACACGGGTCCTGTTTGTCGGCTCTGCCGTCGCGAGCGGATGAAGCTGTTCCTCAAGGGGGAGCGCTGCTTCAAGGAGAAGTGCGCGATCGAGCGCCGCGGCTACCCGCCCGGTCAGCACGGTCAGCGCCGCGGCAGGCGCAGCCTCAACTACGGGCCGCAGCTGCGCGAGAAGCAGAAGGTGAAGCGCATCTACGGGGTCCTCGAGCAGCAGTTCCGCCGTTACTTCCAGGAGGCGGAACGCCGCAAGGGGATCACCGGCGAGAACCTCCTCATCCTGCTCGAGCGCCGGCTCGACAACGTCGTCTACAGCCTGGGTTTCGCCTCCTCGCGCGCGCAGGCGCGCCAGCTGGTGCGCCACGGCCACATCTCCGTCGACGGCCGCAAGATCACCATCCCCTCCTTCCAGATCCGTGAGGGTCAGACCATCGTCGTCAAGGAAGGCAGCAAGAAGAACGACTTCGTCCGCGCCGCGGTGGAGAGTGCGCGGGGGCGCGGCATTCCAGACTGGCTGGAGCTCAACGCCGAGCAGTACAGCGGCAAGGTCCTGGCGCTTCCCAAGCGCGAGGACATCAAGCTGCCCATCCAGGAGCAGCTGATCGTGGAGCTCTACAGCCGTTGAGCCCGAGATCGCGACCGCGGGCAGCGCCGTCGCCCGGCGGCGCGCCCCTGGCCGTCGCCTTATCCGTTAACGCTTTCGTCAGTCATCCTTAGGAGCTCGCACCTATGTGGAAGGGTTTCCAGCGCCCGCAGCGGGTCGAGGTGGACGCCGAGTCGCTGACGCCGAGCTACGGTCGCTTCGTCGCGCAACCGTTCGAGCGCGGCTTCGCCACCACCATCGGCAACGCCATGCGCCGGGTCCTGCTCTCCTCGATCGAGGGAGCGGCGGTGACCGCGGTGCAGATCGAGGGTGTGCTTCACGAGTTCTCCGCCATCCCCGGGGTGGTCGAGGACGTCACCGACATCATCCTCAATCTGAAGCAGATGGCCATTCGCATGCACGGCGAGGAGCCGCGCTACCTGTCGATCGACGTCAAGGGGCAGGGCGAGGTCAAGGCCGGCAACTTCGGCGCCGACCCGCAGCTCGAGATCGTCGACGAGGAGGCGCCGATCGCCACCGTCAACGAGGAGGGGCACTTCAAGCTGCAGGCCAAGGTCGGCTGGGGCCGCGGCTACGTGAGCGCCGAGAAGAACTTCGACGAGTCGATGGGGATCGGCTGGATCCCGGTGGACTCCGTCCACAGCCCGGTACGGCGCGTCAACTATCGCGTCGAGGCCGCCCGCCTCGGCCGCGCCACCGACTACGAGCGCCTGGTGCTCGAGGTGTGGACCAATGGCACCGTGTCGCCAGAGGACGCCTTGTCGCTCGCCGCGCAGCTGCTGCAGGAGCACCTCACCATCTTCATGGTCACCGAAAAGAGCGCGCCCTCGCTGGGCGGTGGCCAGGATCACATGCTGTCGCCCGAGGTCGAAGCCCTGCTGGCCAAGAACGTCGACGAGCTGGAGCTGTCGGTGCGCTCGGTGAACACGCTCAAGAACGCCAACATCCACACCGTGCGCGATCTCGTCAGCCGCAGCGAGCGCGACATGCTCGAGGCCAAGGGCTTCGGCCGCAAGTCGCTCGAGGAGCTGCAGGAGGCGCTCGGACGCCTGGGGCTCTCTCTCGGCATGGACGTCGGCGAGGGCAGCCACCCCGCCGTGTAGGGCACTGAACCAACGGGTCGCTCGTCCGGCCCGTTTCGGGCGAGCAGAGGAGTCGGGTCATGCGTCACAACGTCAAGGGCCGCAAGCTGGGCCGTACCACCGAGCACCGCCAGGCGCTCTTCCGCAATCAGCTCGCCTCGTTGGTGGCGAGCGGGCGCATTCGCACCACGCTCTCCAAGGCCAAGGAGCTGCGGCCGATCGCCGAGAAGATCGTCACCAAGGGTAAGCGCGGCACCGTCGATGCCCGCCGCCAGGTGCGCCGCTGGATCGCCCAACGCGACCTGGTCAAGAAGCTCTTCGACGAGGTGGCGCCGCGCTTCCAGGAGCGCAACGGCGGCTATCTGCGTATCCTCAAGCTCGGGCCGCGCTCGGGCGATGGCGCCGAGATGGCCTTCCTGGAGTGGGTCGACTATCAGCTCGAGGGGGCCGACAAGAAGAAGGCGCCGGCCAAGGGGGAGAAGGAGAAGGCGGCCAAGGGCAAGGGCGCCAAGGCCGCCGCCACCGAGGAGGCGGAGGAGACGCCGCAGAAGGCAACGGCGAAGAAAGCCAAGCCGGCGGCCAAGCCCGCCAAGCCATCGGGTCGTGCCGCCGCCAAGGTGGCGGCCAAGCCGAGCAAGGGCAAGGCCGAGGCGAAGCCGGCGGTGACGCCCAAGAAGCGGGCGCCGCGCAAGGCCGGCGGCGAGTAGCCGGCGGCTGCTGCCGTTCTGGATGAAGGAAGGCCCTGGAGGGATCCAGGGCCTTCTTTCGTGAGCGGTCGGGAGGCTCCACCTCGCGAAGCGGTGCCGGAGGCTGCTCGCGACGCTAGGTCACCAACTCCGTCACCAACTCTCGCGAGCGGCTGCCTGCGCTCGGTCGGCCGCCGCGTCGTTGACGAGCCGGGAAGCCGCGGCCGGCCTACGCCTCGGCGTCCTCCTCTTTCTTCTTCTTGGCTTCGCTGATGATCTTCTCCTGGAGGGGTCGTGGCACCTCCTCGTAGTGGGAGAACCCCATCTGGAAGCTGGCGCGGCCCTGCGTCATCGAGCGCAGGGCAGGCGCGTAGTTGAGCATCTCGGCGAGCGGCACCGTCGCCTTGATGATGCTGGTGCCGTTGCGCGAGTCCATCCCCTGCGGGCGGCCACGCCGCTGCGAGAGGTCGCCCATGATGTCGCCCATGTACTCCTCGGTGGTGGTGATCTCCACGTCCATGATCGGCTCGAGGATGGTGGGAGCGGCCCCCGTCATGGCGTCCTTGAAGGCGAGCGAACCAGCGATCTTGAAGGCGAGCTCGGAGGAATCCACGTCGTGGTACTGGCCGTCGATGAGGCGGATGCGAAAGTCGACCACCGGGTAGCCAGCGAGGTAGCCGCGCTGGCGCGCTTCCTGGATCCCCTTGTCGACGGCGGGCCGGAAGTTGTGGGGAATAGAGCCGCCGAAGATCTCGTCCTTGAACTCGTAGTCCTCGCCGCGGGCCATCGGCTCCATGACGATCTTGCAGTCGGCGAACTGGCCGCGGCCGCCGGTCTGCTTCTTGTGCCGGCCGTGCCCTTCCGCCTTGCGCTTGATGGTCTCCCGATAGGGGACCTTGGGAGGGTGGAGGATCACCTCCACCTTGTAGCGGCTCTTGAGCTTGCCGACGACGATCTCGACGTGGAGCTGACCGGTGCCGGAGAGCAGGTGCTCGCCGGTCTGCGAGTCGCGTCCGGCGCTCAGCGCCTGGTCCTCTTCAAGCAGCCGATGCAGGGCGTCGCCGATCTTGTCCTCGTCCCCCTTCGACTTCGGCTCGATGGCGAAGGAGATCGCCGGCGGCGGGATGGGAATCCACGGCAGCCGCAGCGCGTGCTCGCGATCGCTCAGGGTGTCGCCGGTCTGGGTCACCTTGAGCTTGGCGACACCGCCGATGTCGCCGGCGACGAGATGCTGCACTGCGGAGCCCTGCTTGCCCTGCAACGCCATCAGCGTGCCCAGGCGCTCCTGCTCGTTGCGGTTGGCGTTGGCGACGGTGCTGTCGGAGTGCAGCGTGCCGCTCACCACCCGCAGGATGGAGATCTTGCCGGCGAAGGGGTCGTTGAGGGTCTTGAAGACGAGGGCGGCGACGGGTCCGGCCGGATCGGCAGCGAGCTCTGCCGGGCGATCGAGAGCGTCGGTCGCCGCCACCGGGCCTCCCTGCCCGGGCGCCGGCGCGAAGTCGACGATGGCGTCGAGCAGTGCCGACGAGCCCACGTTGTGCAGCCCGCTGCCGAGCAGCAACGGGAAGACGCGCCGGCGGACGATGGCACTGCGCAGACCGCGCCGCAGCGATTCGTCATCGAGGCTGCCCTCCTCGAAGAAGCGCTCGAGGAGGCCGTCGTCGGTCTCGGCCACCATCTCCACGAGCTGGTTGCGTAGCTCCTCGGCGGTGGCAGCGAGCTCCGCGGGGAGCTCGCTCGCCTCGGCCTTGCCGTTGCCGTCGCGCGTGTAGTGGTAGGCCTTGCCCGCCACCAGGTCGACGACGCCCGAGAACTCGTGCTCGGCGCCGATCGGCAGCTGCAGGGGCACTACCTCACGGCCGAAGCGGCCACGCAGCTGTTCGAGCGCTCGCTGGAAGTCGGCGCGCTCACGATCCATCTTGGCGAGGTAGAAGACCACCGGCATCCCCATCTCGCCGGCAACTTCCCAGACCTTCTCGGTGTTGACCTCGACGCCGGCCACCGCGTTGACCGACAGCAACACGGCGTCGGCGGCACGCATGCCGGCGCGGGTCTCGGTGAAGAAGATGCCGTAGCCGGGGCAATCCAGGAGGTTGACCTTGTGGCCCCGCCAGGGGACGAAGGCCGGCGCGACGTTGATCGAGATGCCGCGTTCCATCTCCTCGGGATCGAAGTCGGTGAGAGTGTTCTTGTCCTCGATGCGCAGCATCCGGCTGACGACGCCGGCGGTGTGGAGGAGGGCGCTCGCCAACGTCGTCTTGCCGGAGGCGTTGTGGCCGGCGAGGGCGAGGTTGCGGATCCTGTCAGGGCTGTCGACCTGCATGCCTTCCTCCTGCAGCTAGGTCCGGGCGACGACACCTTGGATTCCGGGCGCCCCGTTGGTGGGACTTGGGTGAGGCCGGGGCGCGAGGGGCGACTATATACCACCGCCTGTTGGTCTCCCGGCACCCCCCTGCCGCCCTCGCCCGGAGCCCGCCGGCCGGCCGCGGACGCTGCTAAGATTGGTCGTCTGATCTCCCACGCCATGGCGTCAGCGATCCCCAGCAGCCTGGGCCGTTACGAGGTCCTGGAAGAGCTCGGCAAGGGTGCCATGGGAGTGGTGTACCTCGCGCGCGACCCGCTCATCGGGCGGCTGGTGGCGCTCAAGACCTTTCGCGCCAGCCAGGCGATGCACGGCACCGAGTTGGTGGAGTACCGCACCCGCTTCATGCGCGAGGCGCAGAGCGCCGGCATCCTCTCCCACCCCCACATCGTGACCATCCACGACGTCGTCGACGGCGCCGACGGCAGCGGCGTCACCTTCATCGCCATGGAGTACGTGCGCGGGGTGAACCTGAAGGAGCTGCTGCTGCGCGGCGAGGCGCTGCCGCTCGACCGTGTCACCGACATCGTCTCGCAGCTGTCAGAGGCGCTCGACTACGCCCACAGCAAGGGTGTCATCCACCGCGACATCAAGCCCGCCAACATCATCATCGATCCGCAGGGCGGGGTGAAGATCACCGACTTCGGCATCGCCCGGCTGGAGACCTCCGATCTCACCCACGAGGGGCAGCTGCTGGGCACGCCGAACTACATGGCGCCGGAGCGCATCCTCGGTCACAAGGTGGACCACCGCACCGACATCTTCTCGCTCGGGGTGGTGCTCTACGAGATGCTCACGCGGCAGAAGCCGTTCCAGGGGGAGAACCTGACCATGGTCTCCCACCGCATCGTCTACGAGGCGTTCACGCCGCCGCGGCAGTGGGCACCCGGGTTGCCGGCGGGGGTGGTGGCCGTTCTCGAGCAGGCCCTCGAGAAGCAGCCGGAGCAGCGCTTTGCCAGCGCCGGCGCGCTTGCCACCAAGCTCCGCGAGGCTCTGGTCTCGGCCGCCGGCAGCGAGACGACGGTGGCGGCGCGGCCGCCGCTGCCGCCGCCGCCGATGTTGCTGCCGCCCCCGCCACCTCCGGGCGGCGACGGGGTCGGAAGTGCGGCAGCGGCCGACGACCCGAGCACCGCCACCCAGGACGTGGCATCGATCTCGGCCGCCGTGCGGGCGCAGCCGCCCCCTCGTGGCCAGCCCCCGGTGCGACCGCGGGGAGCCGCCGCCCTGCCGGCGATCGGGCGCCTGGCGCTGGTAGGCGCGGCCGCCGCTATCGTCGGCCTGCTCGCCGTCGCCGGCGTGTTCGGCTGGCTGCGCTCGACGGCCGCGCCCACCGGCGGGCCCGATCCCGCCGACCGGGCGCGAGCGCAGTATCGCCTCTACCTCCAGGAGGCTCGCAGCGAGCTCGACGCCGGCCGGCCCGAAGCTGCTCTCACGGCCCTGGCGCGCGCCCTGCCGCTCGCCCCCGACGACCCCGACCTGGCGCGCATGAACGTCCGCATCCGCAGTCAGCTGGCGGCGCGGCGGCGCACGGTGGCCGAGCAGCAATCGCAGCTGGCAGCCCTGGTGCAATCAGCGCAGATGGCCCTCGCTGGGGGAGATCCCGCCCAGGCAGCGGAGCTGGCGCGGCAGGTGCTCGCCCTGATGCCCGGCGAGCCCCGGGCAACGGCGCTGCTGGCGCAGGCGGAAGCAGCGGTGAGCGCCGCGCGGCGGCGAGCCCAGCAGGTGGCCGCGCATCCCACCGGCACCCTGCCGTCCGCGCCGGGGACCGTCCCTGCCGCCGCCGCCGAGCAGCCGACCGCCGACGCACGGCCGGCCGCCGGCCCGGCGACGCTGCGCATCGACTTCTTCACCGAGCTGCCCGAGGGCGTGGTCACCATCTACGCCGCCGGCAAGCAGATCCTCGGCGAGCCCTTCCACTTCTTCAAGCGCACCGGCCTCTTCCGCAACCTGCCGGAGGCAGGACGCATCGAGGCCTCGCGGCAGGTGGCGGCCGGTGCCACCACCCTGCGCATCTACGTGGCGCTGCCCAAGCAGGCGCCGGTGGTGAAGACGATCGAGGTGCAGCTCGCGGCTGGCAGCACGCGCATCCTGCGGATCCACTTCGACAAGGCCGGCCAGCTGGCGGCCAGCGTCGAGTAGCCGCCAGCCGCGGGCGGCTCCCGCTTCCGCGCCGGCTGCCTCACGCCACCGGCGAGGTGGCCACACCCTCCGGCGACCAGACGGTCACCGGCCCGAAGGTCTCCAGCTGCGGCGTCAGCAGGGCCGCTGGCCCCACTGCCACCACCGCTCCCGCCTCGGGATGGAGGTGACGCCGGGCGACGGCGCGGATGTCCTCGGGCGTCACCGCGCGCAGCTCCTCGAGGTAGCGGTCGAAGTAGTCGTCGGCGAGCCCGAAAACAGCCAGCTGCGACAGTCTCTGCGCGATGCTCTCCACCGTCTGCAGGGTGTAAGGGAAGACCCCGGTGAGGTACTGGACGGCGTCCGCGAGCTCCGCGGCGGCGGGCGACTCGTCGTGCAACCGGCGCAGCTCGGAGAGGCTCTCGCGCAGCGCTGCCCCTGCGGTGTCGGTGGAAACCGCAGCCGACACCTGGAAGGGCCCCGGGCCGAGCCGGTTGCTGAAGCTGGTGTGGGCGCCGTAGGTGTAGCCGTGCCGTTCGCGAAGGTTGAGGTTGATGCGGCTGATGAACTTGCCGCCGAGCAGCGAGTTGAGCACCGACAGTGGGACGCGGTCGGGGTGGTTGCGGGGAGGCCCGGGGTGGCCGAAGCGAAGCTCCGTCTGCGCCGCCTGGGGGCGGTCGACGATGTGTACCGCGATGCCGTCTAGGTGGGCCGGGACCACCGGCCGCGGCGGCGCCGCCGGCTCCTGCGGCCAGGCGGCGAGAAGCTCTGCCGCCGCTGCCGCCACCGACTCCGGGTCGAGATCGCCGCTGGCGATGAGTGTGGCGCCGCCGCGGCGAAGCGCCTGGCGGTAGAAGGCGGCGGCCGACTCGCGATCGAGTGCCCGCAGCTCCGCTTCCTCGCCGATCAGCGGGTAGCCATAGGGTCCGCCACCGTAGAGCGCGCGCCCCAGGCGCTCATCGGCGAGCGCCGATGGCGAGCTCCGCCGCCGCATCAGCTCGGCGAGTCGGCGCTTGCGCAACCGCTCGAGCTCCGTGGCGGGCAGGGTGGGGAGGAGGGCCACCTCGGCGAGCAGTGCCAGGGCGTCGTGGAGGTGCTCGGCGAGAAGCGTGCAGGCGACGTAGGAAGCGTCCCAGTCGGCGGTGGCGGAGAGCGAGCCGCCCAGGCGCTCCACCCAGCTGGCGATCTCCGGGCCAGTGCGAAGCTCGCTGCCCTCGTCGAGCAGGTCGGCGGTGAGCGAGGCGAGCCCATGGCCGCCTTCGGGGTCGGCTTGGCCCCCGCGCGGCAGGATGAGCTCGGCGGAGACCATGGGAGCCCTCGGTACGCGGGCCGCGTAGAGGTCGAGCCCCGGCAGCAGCCGGCGGTGGAGAAAGCTGGGGAAACGAAGGCCGACCGTGGTCGCTGCGGAGGGCGGCCGCGTGCGGTCGAGAGGGGCGCGCGCGCCCGCGGCGGCGCGCGGCGCGTCGACGGGCGCTGCGACGCTGGTGTCGATCACCGCCGGCTCGCCCGCCCCTGCCGTCGCCACCCGGCGACGACCTGTGCTGCGACCGCCGTGATCGCCGGGCGGCTGCCTCAACTCTGCTCCCGCGCCGGCACCACGGTCACGGCCACCGAACGGTCGTCGGACAACCAGTCGGCGGCGCAGCGCTGCAGGTCCTCCGCGGTGAGCGTGCGGTAGCGTTCGAGCTCGGCCGCGAGCAGGTGTGGGTCGCCGAAGAAGGTGGCCAGTTGCGACAGCTGATCGGCGCGCTGATCGAGCTGCTGCAGCCCCTCCCAGTGGAGGGTGAGGATGCGGTTGCGAGCCCGCTCGAGCTCGGTGGCGGCGAAGGGCTCGCGCCCGGCGGCGCGCAGGTGGCCGCGGACCGCTTCCTCGAGGAGGTCAGGGTCCACCTCGGGCCGCGCGGTGGCGACCAGGGCGAAGCTGCCGACCAGCTCGGTGGGCAGGGCGAAGGCGCCGATGTCCTGCGCCAGCTGGCGCTCGTAGACGAGGTCGCGGTAGAGCGGGCTCGAGCGGCCGCCGGTCAGCACCGTGGCGAGAAGGTCGGCGGCGTACCATGCGTCGCTGCCGTAGGGGGGCACGCGGAAGGCGAGGTGCAGGCGCGCCAGCTCGACGGTGTCGGTCTGCGTCTCGCGCAGCGGTCCGGCGAGCGGAGCCAGCGCTGGCCGGGGCCTCTCCGGGCGCGGGCCCGGCGGGATGTCGCCGAAGTAGCGCTCCACCCTCTCCAGCGCTTCGGCGGCGACGAAGGCGCCGGCAAGCGTCAGCACCGCGTTGTCCGGCGTGTACCAGGCGCGGAAGAAGCGCTCGACGTCCTCGAGCGTCGCCGCGGCGATGTCGTCCATGTAGCCGATCACCGGCCAGTGGTAGGGGTGATCGGCGGGGAACAGCAGCTCGTCGAGACGCTCGTAGGCGCGCCCGTAGGGCTGGTTGTCCACCCGCTGGCGTCGCTCGTTCATCACCACTTGACGCTGCGTCTCGAGCTTCTCGGCGGTCATCGCCGGCAGCAGCCACCCCATGCGGTCCGACTCCAGCCACAGCCCGAGCTCGAGGTGGCTGGCGGGCAGCGTCTCGTAGTAGTTGGTGCGGTCGTACCAGGTCGAGCCGTTGGCGACTCCTCCCACCTGCTGGACGTAGCGGAAGTGGTCGTTGGTGCCCACGTGCTGGCTGCCCTGGAAGAGCATGTGCTCGAAGAGGTGCGCGAAGCCGGTGCGCCCTGGCGTCTCGTTCTGCGAGCCGACGTGGTACCAGAGGTTGACCGCCACCAGCGGCAGCGCGGGATCGGGATTGAGCACCACCCGCATGCCGTTGGCCAGCTGATGCTCTTCGATGCGGAGCTCGGGGAAGTCCGTCATGGGCGAGCGGCGAGCATAGCGGAAGCCGCCGGCACGGCGCCCGCCACGGGGTCGCCGCACTCGCGAATGCTCGCGCCGACGCGATGGCCAGGAGCGTCCGCGAAGGGAGGGCGACGCGGCGCGCCTCCTAGAACCGTCGCATCAGCCCGACGACGACTCCCTGCACGCGCACCTGCTCCGCCGGCACGTAGATCGGCTGCATGCTGGCGTTGGCGGGCTGCAGGCGCACGGTGGGGCCTTCCGGGTAGATGCGCTTGAGGGTGGCGTCGTCGCCGATCAGCGCCACCACCATCTCTCCCGCCGTCGCCTGGTCGCGACGGCGGACCACCACCAAGTCGCCGTCGTGGATCCCTTCGTCGACCATCGAGTTGCCGACCACGCGCAGCACGAAGTGGTCGTCGAGCGCACCGCGCAGCAGCGCTGGCGGCACCGCCAGCCGCTCGGTGCCGGGAAGTGCCTCGATCGGTCGGCCGGCGGCGATTCTGCCGAGGAAGGGGAGCTCCGGGGCCGTCTCCTCGCCGGAGGAGAGCCGCAGGCCACGCTTCTGGTGCTGCTCGCCGGCGAGGTACCCCTTCTCGCGCAGCAGCCGCAGGTGCTTGTGGACCGTGCCATAGGAGGTGTAGCCAAAGCGGTCGCGGATCTCGCGGTGGGTGGGCGGATACCCGTGCCGGCGCTGGAACTCGGCGAAGAAGTCGAGGATCGCCTTCTGTCGTTCGGTGAGCGGTGGCGCCATGGCAGGAGCATAGGGCGGAAGTCAGGCGTAAGTCAACCGGCCCACGGCCGCACCACCCGCCCCACCGCGGGGCCGACCAGGCGGTGGCGCTGCTGTAGACTTCGCCTTGGTGCCTTCCCAACAACTCGACGAGCTGCTGCGGATCATGACCCGGCAGGGGGCGTCGGACCTTCACCTGAAGCCGACTCGCCCGCCGCTGATGCGGGTCAACGGACGGCTGGTGCCGCTGCAGGCCGATCCGCTCACCCCGCCGCAACTGCGGCAGATGCTCGAGGAGGTGCTGACCGAGCCGCAGCGCGCGAAGCTCGAATCGGCGATGTCAGTGGACATCGGCTACGGAGTTCACGGCCTGGCCCGGTTTCGCGGCAACATCTACCAGCAGCGCGGCACCGTGGCGGCGGCCTTCCGGATGATCCCGTTCAGCATCAAGGGGCTCGAGGAGCTCGAGCTGCCCGACGTGCTGCTCGAGTTCTGCGACCTGCCCATGGGGCTGGTGCTCGTCACCGGTCCCACCGGCAGCGGCAAGTCCACGACACTGGCCGGCATCATCAAGTACATCGCCCAGCGGCGCCCCTGCCACATCATCACCATCGAGGATCCGATCGAGTTCCTGTTCACCGACGCGGCCGCCACCATCTCGCAGCGCGAGGTGGGCACCGACACTACGCGCTTCACCGAGGCGCTGCGCAACGCCATGCGGCAGGATCCCGACGTCATCATGGTCGGGGAGATGCGCGACCCCGAGACGGTGTCGACGGTGATCACGGCCGCCGAGACGGGACACTTGGTCTTCTCGACGCTGCACACCAACAGTGCCACCCAGACGGTGGATCGCATCCTCGACACCTTTCCCCCCAACCAGCAGGGGCAGGTGCGCACGCAGCTGGCGCAGATCCTCAAGGGTGTGGTGTCGATGAAGCTGCTCGAGCGCCAGGACGGCAAGGGGCGCATCGCCGCGCTCGAGATCATGCGTGCCTCGCCGAAGCTGTCGAAGATGATCGAGAAGGGCGAGACCGCCGACCTGCACGAGGAGGTGGAGTCCTCGGTCGGCTACTACCGTATGCAGTCGATGAACCAGTCGCTGTTGTCGCTGCTCGTCCACGGCACCATCTCCTACGAGCTGGCGATGCGGGAGTCTCCCGACCCTGAGGACCTCTCGCTCAAGCTGCGCAAGATGTTCCCCAACCTCGAGAACAAAGGGGATGACGGCATGCCCTCGACCGCCGATTTCTCCGAGATCATCATGCTCCAGCAGTACAAGAAGCTGTACGAGGAGCAGGAGGAGAAGCAGAAGCTGCAGCTTGGTGAGCGCGACGAGCAAGCCCGCCACCTGCAATCCCAGATTGCGGAGCGCGAGGACCGCCTCCGCGAGATGGCCGAACGCCTCGAGGAGCAGCGCCAGGAAGCCGATCGCATGCGCGGCGACTACAAGCGCCTCAAGGACGAGGCGCAGCTGAAGATCGAGAAGCTGATGGAGCGGATCAAGGAGCTCAACCAGCGGCTGATGGGGGGTGGCGCCGACCCCGCCAGCAAGAGCGGCATGTTCCGCAGCTGACCCCGGGGGCAGCGCTGCGGATCCGGCGGCTGTCGCCCCTGCCACCGGGCGCCAGCCTCGCCGGGCGAGGGAGCAAAGGGAGGCCGCGGCTGCCCCTGTCGCCGTCGGGACTTCCCTTGCCCGGCTGCAGAGGTCTAAAATGTTTCTTCAAGTAAATTGGCCTAACCGCCCACGAGAGCAGGAAAATCCGAACCGGAACCAATCGTCGGTACGGCTGGATGGTGGTCGCCACCCTCACGACCCTCGGGGCCGCGACGGTGCCGCTGCCACTCGCCGCCGTGGCCCCCCTGCGCGCCGAGATGGCCCCCGGGATGGTGGCGGCGTTTGCCGGCGATGCCGAACCCTGGCTCGAGGCGCTGCCGCTCAAGGGGGAGGGGCAGCTCGCGTTTGCCAGGCGACTCTGTGGCAGCGCCGATGCCGCCGAGGCGCTACGAGCTGCCAACGGCGGCCGCCGGCTGCTCGCCGGGGTGCGCTACCGGGTGCCCTTTCACCTGGCGAGCGCCGACCTGCAGCAGCAGCTCCTGCGCAGCCTCTTTCCGGACGACCGTCTCGAGGTCACCGGCTGGACCCACCGCATCGAGCTCCCGGCGCTGGCGCGCGGCGAGAGCCTGTGGACGGTGGCGGAGTGGTTTACCGGCAACGGCGAGAGCTTCCGCCAACTGCGCGAGGCCAACCGCCTGCAGGACGACGTGCTCGCACCGGGGCAGGAGCTGTGGATTCCCGCTCGCCTGCTGCAGGCATCCCTGCAGCAGGCGCTCCCCGCCGGCCCCGAGGGCACCCCGGCTGACCTTCTCACCTACCACCAGGACGCCGAGGGGCGGTTCGCCTCCTATCGTCTGCAGCCGGGGGAGGCGCTCTACTCGTCCGTGGTGGTGCGCTTCACCGGTCGCGTCTACGCCGAGGACGTCAACGCGCTGGCGCGCGAAATCGCCAAGCGCAGTGGCATCGCCGACGTCACCGGCATCCCTATCGGCTACGAGGTGAAGATCCCGCTCGACCTGTTACAGCCCGAGTTCCTGCCGCCGGGCGACCCGCGCCGCGCCGAGTACGAGGCCGGGCTTTCCGACAGCAACCGCTACAGCAACCCGGTGCAGGCGCAGGGGCTCGACGGCATCACCGTGGTCCTCGACGCCGGCCACGGCGGCGCCGACGTCGGTGCCGCCGTGGGGCGGGTATGGGAGAGCCTCTACGTCTACGACATCATGGTGCGGGTCAAGTCGCTGCTCGAGAGCGAGACGGCGGCGCGCGTCATCCCTACCGTGCGCGACGGCAACGGCTTCACGGTGCGCGAGACGGATGTGCTGCCGGTATCGCGAGCGCGCCAGGTGCTGACGACGCCGCCGTACCCCATCGCCGACGCCAAGGTGGGCGTCAACCTGCGCTGGTACCTCGCCAACAGCAAGTACCGCAAGGTGGTCTCGGGCGTCGACGGTGACCCCAAGAAGGTGGTCTTCGTCTCGCTCCACGCCGACTCCCTGCACCCGTCGCTGCGGGGCGCCATGATCTACGTCCCCTCGGCGGCGTTGACCGCTGGCCGCTCGAGCCGCAGCGGCGACGTCTATGCTGCGCGCGCCGAGGTGCGCGAGGCGCCGGCGGTGGAGTTCTCGCTCCGCCAACGCCAGCAGAGCGAGGGCCTGTCGCGCGAGATGGCGACCCGCACCATCGCTGCCTTCCGCGCCCGCGACCTGCCGGTGCACCCCTACCAGCCGGTGCGCGAGCGCATCATCCGCCACCACTATGAGTTCGTGCCGGCCGTCCTGCGCTACAACTCGATCCCCGCCAAGATGCTCGTCGAGGTGTGCAACCTCGCCAACGAGGAGGACCGGCGGCTGGTCCAGACCCGCAGCTTCCGCCAGCAGGTGGCGGAGGCGGTGGTGGCCGGCATCCTCTCGTACTACGGAGAGGACGCCCCCACCGCCGGCAGCCCCGTACAGGTCGCCAAGGCCAAGTAGCGCCCCCGGCTCGGCGGCGTCAGCGGAAGGGCTCGATGGCGGCTACGCGGAAGCTCTTGCCCTCGAGCGGCACCGCGTCGCCGACCTGCTTGCCGAGGAGGCTCGCGGCGAGCTCGGACTCGTGGGAGAGGATCCCCTGGTCGGGCTGACTCTCCCAGGGGCCGAGGATGGTGAGGGCGCGCTCCTCGCCCGCGGGTCCGTGCAACGAGACGCGCGTGCCGACGCGCACCGAGGAGGGGCCAGGGGGAGGCGGCTCGATGGGGCGGGCTCGGCCGAGGTCGCGGTGGAGCCCGGCGGCGCGCGCCGCCAGGTACTCGTGCCGCTGGCGTGCGCTCTTGTACTCGAAGTTCTCGCGCAGGTCGCCGAGGGCGCGGGCCTCCTCGATGGCCCGGCGGTTGGCAGGGATCTCCTCTTCGAGCAGCCGTCGCAGCTCGTCCTTCTTGGCGGTGATCGCCTCGGGCGTTGCGTACAGCGGCTGCTCGGCGTCCTGCCGCAGCGCCGGGAAGCGCAGGTGGATGGCATTGCGCAGCGCGTCGCGCTGGAAGGCATCGAGGGCGGAAGCCTTGCCCACCGCCTCCTCGGCCTGCGCGGCCTGCCCGAGCTCGAGCAGCGGCAACAGCCGGGGCAGCGTGCCGCCGGTGTCGGCGAGCCTGAGCAGCCGTTTGCGGTAGGGCGAGAAGGCGTCGTCGGCGGACGCGGCGAGCACCTGCGCGAACAGGCGCAACGGGCTGCGCTGGAGCAGTGACTCGTCACGGGAGGCGCGCTCGGCGAGCCAGGTGAAGCCGGCGGGGTACTTCCGGGGCTGCGTCAGCAACTCGCTGACGGCGCGGTCGAGGCCGGGGCGGGCCTCGCCGGCGAGCTGATCGGCGACGAGGTCGAGGACCTTGGGCTCCTCCTCCCGCAGCAGCGCCTTCTCGAACCAGGTCGTCCAGTCGCCGCGCGCGGCGGGCAGTCGCCGGTACCCTTCGTCGCGGGTGGCGCGGTCGGTACCGGCGAGCAGGCGCACCGGATCGTCGCTCGCCGCCAGCAGGCCCGCGATGGCGAGGTCGCCGGCCAGCGGCTCGCCGGCGCGCTCGAGGACGAAGGCCACTTCGAGGGCGGCGGCGGGGTCGGCGGTGCGCAGCTGCGACGCCTGGTCGCGCAGCACCGCCAGCATCTCGCGCCGCAGCTCCGGGTCGCGCGCGCCGTCGCTCTTGAGCAGGTCGAGCCGTTGTCGCCAGGGCGCCGCGGCGAACCGCTCGCGGGCGCCGGCCACCGCCGCATCGGCGCTGTCGGCCCAGCGATAGCGTTGGCGCGACCCCGGCAGCGCCATCAGCTGAGGGCTCTTCTTGGCGCGGTTCCAGAAGCTCGTCCACTCGCCGTCCTCGACGGTGCCGGCGAGCGCCTGGCGCAGCTCGTTGCCGGTGAGCGGCTGGTCGTAGCTGGCGAGCGCCACGCGCACCAGCTCGGCGGGGTTCTCGCTCTTGAGCGCGGCGAGGCTCGCGGGATCTTCGAGCTTGCGCCGTAGCACGTGCTGGGGCGAGATGGGGCGCAGCATCTTCTTCGCCGCCGCGAAGCCGATGCTCAGCGTACCGGTCGCTCCGAGGTCGACGCGGAAGCTGTCGAGCTGCAGGTTGACCTCGGCGACGCGGCCGGCACCCTTGCCCTCCATCAGCACCACCGTGCCGGGGGCGAGCGCCATCAGCTCGTCGACACGCTCCGCTTTCTCCCAGGTCTTGGGGATGTCGTCCGGGGCGCGGTGGAGGCCGAGCTTGTCGAGCAGCCGCTGGGCCAGCTCGCTGTCCTCGTGCACCGCCAGCAGGGAGCGCACGATCTCCTCGTGCAGCGCCAGGCTCTCCGGAAACAGGCGGTCGCCAGCGCGGCGCAGCAGCGCCAAGCGTTGTCGCCAGTCGCCGGCCTGGCGCAGGTGGTCGTCGGCCATCTGCAGCAGGAAGTCTGCCTGCTCCTCCTGCCCCGCATGGACGAGGGCGCGGACGACGTCGCCGAGGAAGCCGCCGTCGACCGGGGTGGCGGCGAGCCGCGCAAGGAATGCGTCCTCGACGGCGGCGAGCTCCCCGGCGGCGATCTGGCGCGTCAGCTCGTGGTCCACGGCCGCTAACGATACCAGTGAGCGCGTGGGCGCCGGCAGAGGGCCCGTTGCGGACGGGCCGCGGCTACAGTAGGCGGAATGTCGGAGGTCGGCGACGAGGTCCTGCAGCGACTGCGCGAGGCGGGAGGCGAGGAGCTGCGCCAGCTGCTGCGGTCGCTGCTCGAGGAGCTCGACGTGCAGGCGGCGCAGGTGGTGCTCCGCAACCCGCACGCCGGCGACGAGGCCATTCGCCTGCTCGCCGCGCAGCGACGGTTGCTCGTCTTCTACGACATGCGGCGCGACCTCGCCCTCCACCCCTCGACGCCGCAGCCGATCGCCCTGTCGCTGCTCGGCGGCCTGTACTGGCGGGACCTGGTGGCGGCCGGGCTCGACGTGCGCATCCGGCCGGTGGTGCGGCGTGCCGCCGAGCAGCGATTGATCGAGCGGCTGCCGGCGCTGGCGGTGGGAGAGAAGGCGAGCATCGCCCGGGGGGCATCGCCACACGTGCTGCAGGTGCTGCGCCACGACCCCACTCCGCGAGTGATCGCCGCCCTGCTCGACAACCCCCGTCTGGTGGAGGGAGATCTGCTGCCGTTGGCGAGCGGCGAGTCCACGCGGCCGCCGGTGCTGACGTTGGTCCTCTCCCACCGTAAGTGGGGCAGCCGCTACCCGGTGCGCCTGGCAGTGGTCCGCAACCCTCGTACCCCGCTGGCGCTGGCCCTGCAACACCTGCCGCTGCTCAAGAAGGCCGACCTGAGGGCGGTGACGGTCGATCCGCGGCTGCCCCAGGCGCTGCGCCGGCGGGCCGAGCTGCTGGTCGGCGGCTAGCGCCGGGCACACCCTTCGCAAGCACCCCGAGGAGGCCGGCGTTGACCTCCCTTCGGGCGCTACCTAGAATGGGTGGGCTGGCCCGGCGGGGCTAAAGCCTGAAAAACGGGGATGTTCGGATGGCACAGCGATGACACCGCGCGCCCGCCGTGAGGTTCCAGCCGAGGGCGACTCACTCAACACGATGCCCAAGCCATGGGAAGGGGAAGGCGGGTCCTTCGGGAGCTGGCTGCGCCAGCAGCGGGAGATCCGCAACATCACCCTGCGGGAGATCGCCGACAACACGAAGATCGGCCTGCGTTACCTCGAAGCGCTCGAGGACGACCGCTTCGAGGTGCTGCCGGCGCCGATCTTCGCCAAGGGATTCCTCCGCGAGTACGCCAAGTACGTCG
This sequence comes from Thermoanaerobaculia bacterium, assembly GCA_963837455.1. Taxonomy (GTDB): domain Bacteria; phylum Acidobacteriota; class Thermoanaerobaculia; order Multivoradales; family JAIOJS01; genus DASYQD01. Next base: position 265,865 of record CAWINM010000010.1, read on the forward strand.
GGCTCGACCCCGACGAGGTGGTGAACTTCTACCTCACCGCCGAGCAGCGCCACCGCGCCGAGCGGGGCGGGGACGAGGTCTCCGGCGTGCTGCCGCTGGTGCCGACGGCGCCCACCGTGGCGCCGGACCGCGGCCCACCCCTCGGGCTGTTCCTGGTCGCCGCGGCGGCCATCGCCGTGCTGCTGCTGGCGCTGGGTATCTTCTGGGTGGTGCGGCACACCCGTGGCGCTCGCGCAGGGCAGCCGCAGGTCGAGGCGACGCCGGCGAGCGTGGCGCCGCTGGTTCCCGCGGCACCGGCACCGTCGCCGGCGGTACCGCAACCGCCGGCCGTCGGCCCCGACACGCCGCTGGTGGTCACCCTGAGCTTCACCGCCGAGTGCTGGGTGGAGGCGGTGCTCGACGGCGAGAAGCACGTCAGCGAGCTGCGCGTGCAAGGGGAGTCGATGCGCATCGAGGCCAAGGACTCGGTGGTGCTCACCCTCGGTAACGCCGGCGCCGTGCGAGGCGAGGTCAACGGCAAGCCGTTGCGCCTTGCCGCCACCCCGGGGCAGGTGGTCCGGGACCTGGTGATCGACCGCGCCAGCGCCGGCTTGCCGCCGCTTCCCGAAACCACCACGGGCGCCCATCAGTGACGATTCACCCCACTCCCGATCCTCCCGTCGCGTCGAGTCGTCCGTGGCGCCTCGCGAGGCGCGAGGGGCCGGGGCATGCCGCCCCCTCGTCTCGCTGAGGGTCGCTGCCGCTCGTGCCCTCGCCGCTCGTCGCCCAGGCACTGTCCGGTTCCAACCGGAACCTGACGCTGCTGGCCGCTCGCGGCATGCTGCCGCTGGCGCCTGAAGAGCTGGTGCCGATGCAGGTGCAGCTCGCCGGGGTCGACGACGCCGTGGTGGCCCAGGCGGCTGCCGAGGCGCTGCGCGCCACCGCCGCACGGGTACTGGTGCCTTTCCTCGCTCGCGAAGCAGCGCCCGAGGTGCAGCGATGGTTCGCGCACAACAGCCGCGACCGCGAGGTGATCGAGGCCCTGCTGCGCCGCCGCGACGTGCCCGGCGAGGTGCTGATGCACCTCGCGCCACAGCTCGGCGCCGACTTGCAGGAGGTCCTGCTGCTGCGGCAGGACCGCATCACCGAGACGCCCGACCTCTTGGCGGCTCTGGAGGCCAACCCCCAGATCACCGCCTACTCCCAGCGTCGTATCCGCGAGTACCGCGAGCACCTGCTGGGGGGAGCCGGCGCGGCGGCCGCCGAGGCGAGGGCGGCGGCGGCACTGGAGGAGGCCACCGCCGCGGAGGTCCATGAAGCCATCGCCCGCGTACGCGTTCTTCCCACCGAGGGAGAGGTCGACGAGCAGACCGGGCTCACCGAGGGGCAGATCCGCCAGCTGCCGGTGAACGTCCGCCTCAAGCTGGCTCGCCAGTGCCCGCGCAGCCTGCGCCAGTTTCTCGTCCGCGACACCAGCCCCCTCGTCGCAGTGGCGGTGCTGCAGTCCAACCCCATCTCCGATACCGAGATCGAGCAGTACTCGCGCAGTCGCAGCGTGGTGCCCGACGTGCTCGACTACATCGCCAAGCAGCGCCAGTGGGTGGGCAAGTACCCGGTGGTGGTCGGGCTGACCAGCAACCCCCGCACGCCGCTCAACGTCGCACTGCCCCTGCTCACCCGGGTTTCCGTACGCGATCTGCGGATCATGGCCAAGGATCGCAACCTGCCTGATGCCGTGCGGACCTCGGCGATGCGCCTCTATAGAGTAAAATCGCAGTAAGGGCACAGCATGGCGACGGACTTCTACGGCGTCCTGGGGGTTCCGCGGAACGCCACGACGGAGCAGATCAAGGAGCGCTTTCTCCAGCTGACGCGGGAGAAGCATCCCGACCGTTTTGGCGGTGCCGCCAAGCAGGAAGCTGAGGTCGCCTTCCAGGCCATCACCCAGGCCTTCAACGTGCTCGCCAATGCCGAGCGGCGCCGTCAGCACGACCTCGAGCTGTCGCGGCCGGCCGCCCAGCGGGCCGACCCCGGGGAGCTCGCCCGCGTCTTCATGCAGCGCGGCGTCAAGGCCTACAAGTCCAAGAACTTCATCGAGGCGGCCGACAACTTCGACCGCGCCACCGAGGCGGAGCCCAGCAATGCGCTCGCCTGGCACCACCTCGCCCGCACCTGCCTGCAGCAGGAGCGCTGGCTGCCACGCGCCGCCGCCGCCGTCGCGCGTGCCTGCGAGCTCGAGCCGATGAAGGCCGAGTACCACAAGTTGGCGGGACAGATCTTCCTCAAGAACGGCGACCGGGAGAAGGCGGCCGGCTCCTTCCGCCTGGCGATAAGATGGGGTGGCGAGGACACGGAGGTGCGCGCCGCCCTCGACGCGCTCGAGGGTAAACGAAAGTCCCTGCTCGGAGGGCTCTTCGGCAGGGCGGAATGAAGGCCCGGTAGAGTCGAATGATGCTGCGAGTGAAGGCCTGTGGCCTCTCCGACGTGGGGCGCGCGCGCACCCACAACGAGGATTGCTTCGGCATCGATCCCGACCATCGCATGTTCGTCGTCGCCGACGGCATGGGGGGGCACAACCACGGCGAGGTCGCCTCCCGGATCGCCGTCAAGGCGATTCAGGAGTTCGTCGAGCAGACGGCGGAGAACGACACCACGTGGCCGTTCGTGTACGACGCCCGGCTGCAGCGTCACTCCAACCGGCTCAAGACCGCCATCCGCATGGCGCACGACAAGGTGCTGCGAGCGATCCGGCACGACGGCTCGCTGATCGGCATGGGCACCACGGTGGTGGGCTTCCTGCTCAAGGGCAGGGTGGCGGCGATCGCCCACGTCGGCGACAGCCGCGTCTACCGCCTGCGCGAGGGCCGTCTCGAGCTGCTCACCCAGGACCACACCTGGGTCAACGAGCAGGTGGTGGCGGGCTACCTCTCGGCCGAGCAGGCACGCGCGCATCCGCTCAAGAACGTGGTGACCCGGGCGCTCGGCGGCGAGAGCGAAGTGGTGGTGGACGTGCGCGAGGTGGAAGTGGTGGCCGGCGACGTCTACGTGCTGTGCTCGGACGGCCTCACCACCATGCTCTCCGACGACGAGATCCAGCGCCGGCTGGCCGATGCCCACCCGCTCGAAGAGGTCTGCCGCAGCCTGGTGCGCGACGCCAACACCAAGGGCGGCCTCGACAACATCACCGTCGTGCTGGTACAGATCGACAGCGAGGACGACAGCGACGGCTGAGCGCCTGCGGGGTCTGGAAGCCGGGCTCGCGGCGGCGCCGGCGGCCGCTGCCTGCGGGCGCGAGCCGGGCGGTCAGAGACCCTTCACTCGCCGGTAGTGCTCCGGCAGCGGCAGCCGGCGTCCCTGCGCGACCGCCGCGCGGAAGGTGGCGAGCAGGGACTCGTGCTCCGGCTGCCAGATCGGCCCGGCCACCCGCTTGCCCTCCTCCATCGCCGCCAGCGCCGCGGTCAAGTGGCCGCGCTCGTACTCGTAGAGCCCACGAACGCGCAGCACCGCAGCCTCGTGCGCGTCGAGCTTCTCGGCGGCGGCGAGGTCGCGCTCGGCTGCCGCCAGCTCGCCGGCGAGGACCTCGGCGTAGGCGAGATTGACCTCGGCAAGTTGGCGCAGCGTCACGTCCTGCACGCGCTCGCCGAGGGCGCAGGCCGCCTTGCCGGCGGCGATGGCGGCGGCCGCCTCCCCGCGCTCGGTGCGGAGGAAGCTCAGGTTGGCGAGCGCGAACCCCTGCAGTCGCGGGTCGGCAGCGGCGCGGCTTGCCTCGGCGGCTTGCTCGGTCAGCCGCTCGGCGGTGGCCATGTCGCCGCTGCGTTGCGCGACCGCACCCAGGTTGACGAGCGCCGTTGCCTCGCTGCCGCGGTCGCCGCTCTCGCGGCTGAGGTCGAGCGCTTGCTGATCGAGACGCCGCGCCGTCACCATGTCGGCCGCGTCCAGGGCCTCCTTGCCGAGGTTGGTGAGCGCCGTTAGCTGTTGGCTGCGATTGCCACTGTCACGCGCCTGGGCGAGCGTCTGGTTCCACATCTCCTGGGCGCGGGCGCGATTGCCGCGACGGCTCGCGACCAGGGCGAGGTTGTTGAGGCGCGTCGCCATCCACTGCGGCTCGTGGATCTGCTCGATCAGCGCCAGCGACTGGCGGAGCAGGCTCTCGGCCTGGTCGAGGTCGCCGCGCTGGAGCGCGAGGGTGCCGAGGTTGTTGAGGACGTCGGCGCGGCCCTTGCGATCCTCGGCGCGCGTCAGCACGGCGAGCGCCTCACGGTCCCAGCGCAGCGCCGCGTCGATGTTGCCGCGGTCGCTCGCCGCGGTCCCGAGCATCACCAGCGTCTCGCCCTCCAGGCGGCTGTCGTGCACGGCGCGCGCGGTGGCGAGTGTCGCCGCCATCGTCGCGTCGGCCTCCTGCCACTGTGCCAGCCGGACCAGGCTCCCGGCGAGCTTGAGTCGCGCCCAGCCGAAGTCGGGCACCCGTAGGAGTGCGACGCGGAAGAAGTACTGGGCGTACTTACCCCCTCGCTGCGAGAGCTCGCTGGTGCCCATGGCGTAGAGCGTGTTGGCGAGGGGGTCCTCGGAGAGCCGGTCGGCGACGTCGGGCACGTGGGCGGTGGAGTCGAGACGCAGCGCCAGCCGCCGTGCCATCTCGCCGGCGAGGGTCGGCAGGTCGACCCCCGCGAGCTGGCGGCGCGCTGCGATGCCTTCCCGGGTGGAGAGGTCGTAGAGCAGGCGGTAGCCGCCGGCCTGGCTGCCGGCGACGCTCGCGCGCACCAGGAAGTCGACCCCGAGGGCGCGCCGCAGGCGTGTCATCGCCGCCGGAGCCAGCGGCCGGTCGTCGGCGATCTCGAGGTCGTGCATCGCCCGCGTGACGTCGCCGACCGGCACCGCCTCGACGTGCTCGGCCTCGTCGAGCAGCTGGGTGGCCACCTGCGCGAGGCCTAGCCGCACCCAGCTCTGGGCCGGCGACCCGGTGTCGTTGCGCACCGGCAGCACGGCGATGCGGCCGATGGCGCCGCGGGGGAGCAGCGACGGCGGTCGTGCCAGGCGGTAGGTGAAGGTCGACGCCAGCGCTGCCGCCAAGATGCCCGCCACCGCCATCGTCACCAGCGCGCCGCGTCGGCGCAGCAGCTTGCGGGCGCGGTAGAGCGCGGTGCCCGGCAGCGCCGTCACCGTCAGCCCTCGCAGGTAGCGCTCGACGTCCTCGGCCAGGGCCAGGGCCGACTCGTAGCGCTGCTCGGGTTCCTTGCGCAGCGCCCGCAGGGCGATGGCGTCGAGGTCGCGATTGAGCCCGCTCGAGCCGTCCTGCCGCGTGGGTCGGGCCTGCATGGTGCGGCGGACGAGGGCGGACGGGCGCGACGGCTCGAGCTCGCAGATGGCGTGCTGCAGCTCGAGCGGCGTGCTCATGCTGGCGCCGTAGGGTACGGAGCCGGTGAGCAGCTGGTAGAGGATGACTCCGAGGGCGTAGACGTCGCTTGCCGGGCTCACCGGCAAGCCCCGCACCTGCTCGGGGCTCGCGTAGAGTAGGGTCAAGGGCGCGCGGCCGGCGACCGTCTCGGGGTGGACGCCGAGGGTGGGATCGGGGTCGAGCAGCTTGGCGATTCCGAAGTCGAGCAGCTTCGGCACCCCGTGGGAGTCGACGAGGATGTTGCTGGGCTTGAGGTCGCGGTGGACGATGCGGCGCTGGTGGGCGAAGTGGACGGCGCGGCAGACGATGGCGAAGAGCCGCAGCCGCTCGCGCACCGGCAGCCGCAGGGCATGGCGGTCGAGCGGCTCGCCCGCGACCAGCTCCATGACCAGGAAGGGTTGCCCCGACTGCGCGGTGCCGCCGTCGAGCAGGCGTGTGATGTTGGGATGCTCGAGGTCCGCGAGGATCTGGCGCTCGGCGCGGAAGCGCTGTGCCGCTTCCGCCGACACGGCCACCGAGGGGCGCAGGAACTTGATCGCCACCCGCTGGCGAAACTCGCCGTCCGCTCGCTCGGCGACGAAGACGGAGCCGAAGCCTCCCTGGCCGAGCTCGGAGACCAGCCGGTAGGAGCGCTCGCCCGAGAGCGTTTCCGTGAGCAGGGCGTCGGCGCCGGCGAAGCTCCTGGCAGACAGCGGCTCGAGCGCCGGGACGGACGCCGCGTCGAGCTGCAGCAGCTCCTCGACGGCGGCTCGCAGAGGCGCGTCCCCGGCGCACACCGCATCGAGGAAGGCGGGACGCTCCGTGGGCGTCAGCGTCAGCGCGTCGACGAACAGCGCCTGGGCGCGGCGGTCGCGGGCGAGCCTGGTGGTCGGCTGGCCGTTGCTCATCCTGCGTCCGTCGCGTTGCCCTCGGGCTGCAGCTCACGGGCGAGGAACGCGCGCGCGGCGCGCCACTCCCGCTTCACCGTGGAGAGCGAGACGGCGAGCACCACGGCGATTTCAGCCTCCTCCATGCCGGCGAAGAAGCGCATTTCGACGACTCCGGCCTGCCGGCGGGAGACCGCCTCCAGCCGCGAGAGGGCGCGGTCGACCGCCAGCACGTCGAGCCAGCGCCCCTCGCCTCCAGCCGCGACCCCTCCCACCCCCTCGATGGAGATCGGACCGTCGTCGGCGCCGCGCTTGGCGGCGTGGCGCCGGCGCGCCGCGTCCACCAGCACGCGCCGCATCGCCCGGGCGGCGAGGGCGAAGAAGTGATTGCGGTCGCCCCACGAGATGCGTTCGATCCCGAGCAGGCGCAGGAAGGCCTCGTGGACGAGGGCGGTGGGCTGCAGGGTCCGCGCGCGCCGCTCGCCTCGTAGGTACGCTGCGGCGCGGGCGCGCAGCTCCTCGTAGACGAGCGGCATCAGCCGCTCGACCGCGGTCGCGTCGCCAGCGCTCCAGCGCGCCAGCAACTCGGTGATGTCCAGCGCCGGGGCCGGTGTTCGCATCGCCGTCGGGCGTGATCTCCACACGGGTCGTTGGCCCGATTGTACGCGCGTGAATCGCGCTGGGCTCGCTTTGCGCCTTGTCCTTCGAGGAGGAGCCCAGATGACCTCGCGCGCCGCCCACTCGTGCGTTCTGTTCCTCGGCTGCGCCGTTGCCGTGACGGCACCCGCCGGCGGGGCCCGGCTGTCCGGCGTTCCCGCCGTCGATCTGGCGGCGCTGCCGCTGGCCTTCGAGGCCAACCGCGGCCAGGCGGACCCCCGCGCCCGCTGGCTCGCTCGTGGCACCGCCTACAGCATGGCCTTCACCGACGAGGGGGTGTTGCTGAGACTGAGGGTCGGGGGGAAGGGCAGGACGGTGCTCCGTCTCGAGCCCTGGGGCGGCAGCGCCGGGGAGCCAACCGGCGAGGAGCCGCTGGCGGAGACGCACCACTACCTGTCGCTCGACGGCGCCGGGCCCGACATCGCCGACGTGCCCAGCGTCGCCCGTCTGCGGTATGCGGAGGTCTTTCCGGGCATCGACTTCGTGTACCACGGCGACGGGGGCGCCCTGGAGCTCGACGTCGTCGTGCGCCCAGGCGGCGATCCGGACACCATCGGGCTGCGCATCGCCGGCGGGGCTGCGGCGACGATCGGGGACGATGGCGCTCTGGTGCTGGGCACCGGCGAAGGGGGTCCAGCAGTGAGGTTCCGGGCTCCGCGCGCTTACCAGTCGGCGGCTGACGGCTCGCGGCGGGTGGTGGCCAGCGCCTTCCGGCTCGACGGCGACCGGGTGGGCTTCACGCTCGGCGACTACGATCGCCGCCGTGAGCTGGTCATCGACCCGGTGCTCGTCTACTCGACCTACCTCGGCGGCGGCGGCGACTTCTTCGAGCAGACCGTGCGCGACCTCTGGGTCGATGCCAGCGGCCAGGCCTACGTGGTGGGCGTCACCGAGTCTCCGTCCTTCCCCGTCGCCGGCGCCGGTGCCTGCGACGACGAGCTCGACGACAACCTCTCGTTCAACGGCTGCGCGGGCAGCCCCAACGGCAACACCGACGCCTTCGTCACCAAGCTCAACGCGGCGGGCACCGGGGTGATCTATTCGACCTACCTCGGTGGCGCCCTTTCGGAGACCGCCAACGCGGTGGTCGTCGACGCCGCCGGCGAGGCCTACGTGGCGGGCTCGCAGGTCGATCCCACGGGTGGCGAGCCCACCCGCCAGGCCTTCCTCGTGCGCATGCGCGCCGATGGCAGCGGCGCGCTCTTCGCCACCGTCTTCGGCGACGCCGGCTTCCCGGACGCAGCGACAGATCTGGCGATCGACGCCGCCGGGGATGTCTACGTCGGCGGCGCCACCGCCTCGCCGGGTTTCAACCCCGGTGGCGTGCCGGGCGTCGACCAGACCTACGGCGGGGCCGGCGACGGCTTCGTGCGCAAGTACGTGCCGGCGGCCGCCCCCACCTACGACGTGCTGGCCGCGTCCACCTACGTCGGCGGCGCTCTCTTTCAGGACGTGCGGGCGATCGCGCTCGGCACCGACGGCTCGCTGGTGGTCGGCGGTCTCACCTACGGCGTCGACAACGTCGCCGGCGACCTCTACCTGGTCCGTCTCGACGCGGCTCTCACCGGCGTCGTCAACGCCGGCGTCACCTACTCGGGCAGCGGCAGCGATGAGATGCTCGCCGTCCAGGTCGACGGCTCCAACCGGGTATGGCTCGGTGGCGAGACGTTCTCGAGCGACTTCTGCGACGGCGTGGCTGCCGGTCTCGATCACTCCTTCGCCGGTCCCTCGGACGGCTTCGCCGCCCGCGTCTCTGCCGACCTCACCACCGTCGACTACTGCACCTACGCCGGGGGCGCCGGCTGCGACCGCGTGCGCGGCATCGCGCTGAGCGCCGACCACCTGGTGACCCTCGTCGGGGGCACGGTACCGGGCGCGGTCGCCTGCATCGCCGGCTTCGACGACGACAACGCCTTCGTCCTGCGGCTCGACACCGCTCCCTCGCAGCTGCTCTGGTCCTACTCCTTCACCAGCGGCGCGAGCTCGATCGACGAAGCGACGGCGGTTGCCATCGGACCCGGGGACACGGTCGTCTTCGGCGGCCTCGCCAGTCTCTCGGGCTTTCCGGTGACGCCCGGCGCCTTCGAGGCCACCTACCCGGGCTCGCGCAGCGGCTTCGTCGCCAAGATCGATCCGCAGACCCGCGTCTCGGTGACCGACGTGAGCGGGAACGAGGGCAACTCGGGGACCCACGACTTCGGCTTCCAGGTGCGGCTCAACGGCACGCCTCTCGACGTCGTCAGCTACTCGCTGTCGACCCAGGACGGGACCGCCACCCAGCCCTCGGACTACCTCCCGGTGAGCCGCACCTGCGCGAGCTGCTTCGCGCCGCTGGGGCCCGGGAGCCGCACCGAGAACGTCACCGTCAAGGGGGACACCACCGTCGAGCCCGACGAGACCTTCTTCCTCGACCTCACCTCGGTCTCCGCCAACGCCGTCATCGGCGACGGCCAGGGCCTGGGGACGATCCTCAACGACGACGCCCCGCCGGGCACCCTGCAGCTCTCGGCCTCGACGTTCACGGTGGGTGAAGGGGCGGGCAGCGCGGCGCTCACCGTCACCCGGGTGGGTGGCTCCGCCGGCGCCGCCTCGGTACACTGCGTGACGGTGGCCGGCGGTACGGCGACGGCGGGAAGCGACTACACGGCCGTCGACGTGACGCTCTCCTGGGCCGTGGGCGATGCCACAGCGAAGACCTGCTCGGTCCCCATCGCCGGCGACACTCTCGACGAAGCCGACGAGACCGTGCTCGTGCAGCTGCAGAACGCCAGCGGCGCGACGCTGGGCTCCCCGGCGGCGGCGACCCTCACCATCACCGACGACGACACCGCCGGGGCGATCCGGTGGCAGGCGGCGACCTTCACCGCTTCCGAGGCGGTGGGCACCTTCAACCTGGTGGCGACCCGCACCGGGGGTGCGGCGAGCGGAGCGACGGCGTCCTACGCGGTGACCGGGGGCACGGCGACGGGTGGAGGGGTGGACTACACGCTGGCCGCCGGCATGGTGACCTTCGGCGCCAACCAGACGACGGTGAACGTGCCGGTGACCATCGTCGGCGACGGCTTCGACGAGGCCAACGAGACAGTGGTGGTGGCGCTGTCGGGCCCCGGCGGGGGCGCGACCATCGGCTCGCCGGCGAGCACGACGCTGACCATCACCGACGACGACACCGCCGGCGCGATCCAGTGGCAGTCGGCGACCTTCAGCGCGGCTGAGTCGGCGGGCGCCTTCAACCTGGTGGTGACCCGCACCGGGGGCGCGGCGAGCGGCGCGTCGGCGTCGTACGCGGTGACCGGGGGCACGGCGACCGGGGGCGGCGTGGACTACACGCTGGTCGCCGGAGTGGTGCACTTCGGCGCCAGCCAGGCGACAGCGAACGTGCCGGTGACCCTCGTCGGCGACAGCCTCGACGAGGCCGACGAGACACTGGTGGTGACGCTGTCGAGCCCCGGCGGCGGCGCGACCATCGGCTCGCCGGCCGGCACCACGCTGACGATCGTCGACGACGACACGGCGGGGGTGCTGCTGCGCGACGGCTTCGAGAGCGGCGACACCAGCGCCTGGTCGGCCGTGGCTCCCTGACCGTCACCGCCGGGTGCCGCACCGCCTCGCCACCAGCACGCGGCACCCCTGCGCGATGTCGGCGGCAGGCCGCGGTGGGCGCTGTGGCGTCGCGCCGGGCTCGCCGCGTGGTCGGTGGCCTCGCCCCGGGCGCCAGCCGGGTCGCCGCCGACACGAGCCTCGCAAGCGACCCTAGTCGCCGTAGATGTACCCCTCGCGCGCCTTCACCCGCAGCCCCGGGTTGCGCAGCTTCACGGTCACCTTCTGATAGCCGCGCTCGCCTTGCCGGTGGGTGGATTGGTAGGCGAGCAGGTAGTAGCCGGTGGTCTCGGCGGCGACGCTCTCGAGCGGCGTCACGAAGTTGACGATGTGCTGGAAGTAGCGGCCGCCGGTCTGGGCGGCGAGCAGCGACAGTGCGCTCGACAGCGGCGAGTCGACGTCGGGCTCGAGGACGTCGACGGCATAGACGGCGACGTTGGTGTCGTTGAGGATCTGCGCCGTGGGCTGGTCGTAGCGTGGATCGGGCTGGAACTGCCCGAACGAGTTGACCTGGCCGAAGCCGCTGCTGAACAGGACCAGGTTCTTGCGCCCGACCAGGTGGCCGGCGGCACGCGCCAGCACCTGCAGCGCCTCGTAGATGGTGGGGGTCGCGTCGCGCACGGCATTGCCGCGCGGCAGGTTGCGCAGCAACGAAGGCCCCCCTTCGGGGGGCAGGCGCGACGGCCAGTTCCCTCCCGGCCCCTTGCCGGTGACCGCCTCGTCGATGGCGTGCTCGAGAGCCTTGCGGTCGCGGCTGAAGTCCTGCTCGACGGCGAGGCTGGTATCGAAGCTGGCCACCGCCACGTAGTCCTGCGGCCCCAGCGTGGCGATCCAGCTGTGGGCGCGCCGCGCCGCGTCGAGCTCGCGCGCCAGCACTCCCGGGATGATCGTGTTCATGCGGCGCTGGTCGTGGAAGAAGAGGATGAGCAGGCGCTGCGCCTCGGCGGGATCGATCGGCCGGCCGGCGGCATCCAGACGCGCCCGGCTGCTGTAGAACCTGACGTCGGTGAGCGCGACAGGCTTGCCGTTCTCCTCGACCTCGAAGTCGTCCTTGCCGAGGCCGACGATGACGTTGCCGTCACGGTCGGTCACCTGGGCATCGAGCAGCACTTCGCTGACCTCCACCTGCTCGGCAAAGGTCGGCGCCGGGGTCGCCGGCGAGGGCGGGGGTGCCTGCGCGGCCGCGAGGCGCGGGAGGATCAGGGCGCTGCAGGCGAGGGTGGCGGCTAAGGTTCGCATGGAGAGGATTGTAGACCTCGCCAGGGGTGGCCGGCGCCGGCGCCGTCCGCCACCTCAGGCGGAGGAGTTGGCGGCGTCGCGACGCTGCCAGCGGGCGTGGAAGCCACCCGCCGACGCCGCCTCGCGCAGGGCGGGGGAGGGCTCGAAGCGCTCGCCGACGGCGGCGGTGAGCCGCTCGAGCTCGACCACCAGGCGGCCCACTCCCTGCTGGTCGGCCCAGCGGCAGAGGCCGCCGCGGAAGGGTGGAAAGCCGGTGCCGAGCACCATTGCCAGGTCCAGCTCCTCGGGGGTGGCAACCACGCCCTCTTCGAGGCAGCGCGCCGCCTCGTCGACCATGCGCAGGACCATGCGGTCGACCAGCCGCGAGGGGTCGGCGGCGCCGCCGCGGCCACCGTCGGGCATGAGGCCGTACACCCAGGGGTCGGGGACGGTGCGGCGCCCCTTCTCGTAGCGGTAGAGCCCCTTCTGCGTCTTTGCCCCGAGCCGATCCGACGCCGACAGCTCGTCCCCCCAGGGGGGCAGCGGCAGGCGCCCGGGGAAGGCATCGCCGAGGATGTGGGCCACCTTGACGGCGACGTCGATTCCCACCTCGTCGATCAGCGCCAGCGGTCCCATCGGCATCCCCCACGCCACCATGGCGCGGTCGATCTCCTCGCTTCTCTGCCCCTCGTGCAGCAGCCACAGCGCCTCCGCCATGTAGAACCCGAGCAGCCGGTTGACCAGGAACCCCGGCCGGTTGGCGACCCGCACCGGCGTCTTGCCGAGGCGCCGCGCGAAGGCGGCCACCGTCTCCACGGCATCGGCGGAGGTGCGAGGCGCCACCACCACCTCGACGAGCGGCATGCGGTGCACGGGGTTGAAGAAGTGCATGCCGATGGCCCGCTCGGGGTGCGGCGTGGCGGCGGCGATCGCCTCGACCGACAGCGACGAGGTGTTGCTGGCGAGCACCGCGTCCGCCGGCAGCGCCGCCGCCGCCTCCGCGAACACCGAGCGCTTGACCTCGACGTTCTCGACCACCGCCTCGATCATCAGCTCGCAGGCGCCGAGCCCGGCGTACTCGAGGGTGGGTCGCAGCAGCGCCATCCGTCGCCGCGCCTCCGCGGCGCTGAAGCGACGCCGCGAGACCTGGCGCCGGAAGCGGGCGGCGGCATGCGCCATGCCGGTGGCGAGCGCCTCCGCTTCGATATCCTTGAGGCGGACCGGCAGCGCCGCCTGCTCGGCGATCACCTGCGCGATGGCGCCGCCCATGACGCCGGCGCCGATCACCACCGCCTCGCGCACGGTACGCGGGGTGCCGCCGGGGGCGAGCGCCGCCTTCTTCGCATCTTCGGTGAGCCGGAAGACGTGCAGCAGGTTCTTGCACACCGCCGAGGTGGCGAGCTCGCCGGCCGCCCGCGCCTCGGCCTCGAGGCCGGCGGCGCGGCCCTGCTCGATGCCGATGCGCACCACCTCGATCGCTCGCAACGGGGCCGGGTAGTTGCCATGGGTCTGCCGCAGAGTGCGCTTGCGCACCTGGTCGAAGAGCAACCGGCGGCCGATGGGATTGCGCTCGAGCAGGAGCTCCTTGAGGTCGGGGCGCTCCTCACGGGCGCCGGGCGGGGAGCGCTCGCCGCGGTGGGCGAGCGCGAAGTCGCGGGTGGTGGCCAGGAACTGGGCATCGGGGAGCAGCGCGTCGGCGAGCCCCATCTCGAGCGCCCGCCGGCCGCTGACCGACTTGCCGGGCAGGATCACCTCGAGGGCGGCGGCGATCCCCACCCGTCGCGGCAGGCGCGTGCAGCCCCCCCACGCCGGCAGGATGCCGAGCCGGATCTCGGGCAGGCCGATGCGCAGCTCGCGGCGGTCGCTCACCAGCAGGAAGGTGGAGGCGAGGCAGAGCTCGGTGCCGCCTCCCATGCAGGTGCCGCGCACGGCGGCGATGGTGGGGAAGGGGAGCCGCTCCCAGGCGCCGTACACCGCCTGGCCGCGGCGGGTGAAGGTCTCCGCCACCGCCGGGTCCTCGACGCTGGCGATCTCGTCGACGTCGGCGCCGGCGATGAAGGTCCCCTGCTTGCCCGAGAGCAGCACCAGGCACTCGATGTCACGGCGCTCGCCAAGCTCGGCCACCACCGCCTCGAGCTCGGCGAGCACGCTGCTGGAGACGAGGTTGACGCGTTTGCCCGGCAGGTCGAACAGCAGCGTGGCGACGCCGTCGCGGCCGGTACGCAGGGTGAAGCTCGGAGTCATGGTGGCGGGAGCCGGTGTGCGCCAGCCGCCCTAGTCGCCGGCCACCGCTTCGGCCTGGCGGTAGAGGCCGTCGATGAGCTCCTTGTACTTGGTGTTGATGACGCGCCGCTTGACTTTCTGCGTCGGTGTCAGCTCCCCGGTCTCGATGGTGAACTCGGCCGGCGCCAGGTCCCAGGCCTGGATGCGTTCGTAGCGCGCCAGCTTGGCGTTGACTGGCTCCACCTCGGCGGCAAACAGCTTCCGCACCCCCGGTGCCTTCACCAGCTCCTCGTCGTTGGCAAAGCTCACTCCCGCTGCACGCGCCCAGGGACGCAGCGCCTCGAAGTCGGGCACCAGCAGCGCGGTGAGGAACTTGCGGCGGTCGCCGAGCACCACCGCCTGGCCGATGTAGCGGCTCGCCTTGAGCGCCGCCTCGATCGGCGCCGGGGCGATGTTCTTGCCATAGGCGTTGACGATCAGCTCCTTCTTGCGATCGGTGATGAAGAGGAAGCCCTCCTCGTCGAGGTGACCGATGTCGCCGGTGTGGAACCAGCCTTTGGCGTCGATCGTCTCCGCCGTTGCATCGGGGTTGTTGTGGTAGCCCTTCATGATGTTCGGGCCCTTGGCGAGGATCTCGCCGTCAGCGGCGATCTCGAGCGTCACGTGAGAAACCGCCGCACCCACCGAGCCCAGCTTCACGCGCTGGGGGGAGTTGACGGTGAGCACCGGCGAAGTTTCCGTCAGCCCGTACCCCTCGTAGATGGCCACCCCCGCCGCCCAGAAGAACTCCGCCAGCTCGCGCGCCAGCGGCGCGCCGCCGGAGATGGCGAAGACGAAGCGGCCGCCGAGCCGGGCGTGGATCTTCGAGAACACCAGGCGGTCGGCGAGCGCCAGCTGCAGCCCCAGCAGGCCGGGCGGGCGCTGCCGCTGGAGCCGCCACGGCAGCGACCGGCGGCCGACGTCGAGACCCCACTCGAACAGCTTCCGCCGCCACCCCGGCGCCTGCGCCACGTTGTCGAGCACGCGGCTCTGGAACTTTTCGTAGACCCGCGGCACCGAGACGAAGACGTGAGGCCTCACCTCGACGAGGTTCTGCGGCACGGTGGCCACCGACTCGGCGTAGGCGACGGTGACGCCGCGCAGGAAGAAGAGATAGTCGACGGTGCGTTCGAAGGAGTGCGACAGCGGCAGGAACGAGAGCGCGGTGTACTCGGGCGCGACGGCGATGCACTCGACCCCGTCGTTGATGTTGGAGGCGATGTTGCCGTGGCTGAGCATCACCCCCTTGGGGTTGCCGGTGGTGCCGCTGGTGTAGATGAAGGTGGCGAGGTCCTCGGGCCGCGCCTTGCGCGCCTCGGCCTCGAAGGTCGCGGGATCCACCGGCGGGCTGCCGGCGACCAGTGCGTCGAGGGTGGTGTATCCCTCGCCGGGAGCCGCGACGTCGACCCGCACCACGTGGCGCAGCTTCGGCATCTCCTGCCGCAACGCCAGGAGCGACTGCATGCGCGCCTCGCCCTGCACGAACAGCACCTCGGCGCCGCTGTCGTTGACGATGTAGGCGGCGCCCTCGGGCAATAGCGTCGGGTACACCGGCACCACCACGCCGCCCATGCACAGGGTGGCGAAGTCGACCGTCGGCCAGTGCGGCCCGTTCTCCGCCATCAGCGCCACGCGGTCGCCGCGCACCACTCCCAGGTCCTGCAGCGCGCGCGTCAGCCGCTGCACGCGGCCGACGAGCTCGGCGGTCGAGATCGGCCGGAACTGGCCATCTACCTTGTGCAGCAGGCAGTCGGGCTTGCCGTGACCGGCGGCGATCAGGAACAGCTCGGTGAGCGTGGCGACGGCCATGGTCGACCTCCTGGGCGGCGAGGAGAAGGTTGAGGATGCGGGAATTCTATCGCCGGGGTGCGGGTGGTGCCGCCGCGCCGGCCGAGGGGCACCAACGCCGGCGGGTGGGGCCACCCGTCGGCGTGGCGAGGCGACGGACGCCGTGCGATAGGCGCGCCGCCGGGGGCGTGACGAGGGACGCCGATGCAGCGAGGGCGGTGTGTCCATGGTCCCCCGCCTGGCCCGCGACAGGCGCCGGTGTCGCCGCTACCGCATCCGCTGCGCCTGGCGCGCCAGGTCCGACAGCACGACGACGTTCTTCGCCACCACGCCGAGCGCCGTGGTATCCGGCTCGAATTGCACCGACTGGTTCGCCTGCGGCGTCCCCACTGTCACGTCCGCGAAGTCGAAGTACACGTCCGGCTGGTCCTCGCCGGTGGCGATGACCCCCACTCTCTTCGCGACGTCGAGCCACTTGATCCTGCCGATCGCCACCTTTGGGTCAGCCATGAGCACCTCGCACCTCCAGACTACCCCGTCGTCTTGCTCTGGTCCACGGTCTTCACCGACAGGTAGGCGCCGTGAGAGATCCCGAGCAGGGCGTCGAGGCTGTTGGAGAAGGGCGGGAAGCCGACACCCAGGAAGTTGTGCAGCGTCCGCGGGTCATCGAGGAGAGCGCCGATGGCGGCGCCGTAGGCGAGGACGACGACGACGGTGAAGAAGAACATCTGCACCTTCGACATGTCGACGAGCAGGTAGTTGGCGATCTCCTCGCCGCGGAAGAGGTCGCCGAAGCTGGCGTCGGCAGGGCTGGCGTTCTTGTGCAGGAGCCCCTCCGCCTCTGTCGTCGCCGTGTGCAGCTCGTCGTTCGCCTTGTCGCACTCGGCATCGGCGGCGGTGGCCGCCTGCTGCGCCGCCTCGAAGGCCGCCGCCGCATCCGCGTGCTTCTTGGCCGCCGCCGCCTTGCGGGCCTCGGCCTGCTTCTGCACCTGCTCCTGGGCGGCCTGCGCCGCCTTCTTTTCGGCGTCGCTCGTCGCCTCCGCCAGCCGCTGCGCGGCGGCGGCGATGGCGTCGTCCATCTGCGTGACCGTCCTGTTCTTCTCCTCGAGGGCGGCGTTGAGGGCGTCACGCGCCGCGGCCAGTCGGCTGCGCGCCTCGGTGCGCTTCTGCTCGAGGGCGACGAGGGCGCCGTCCTTGGCCTGGAGGTTCACCTCCTTCTTCTTCTTGCTGTTCTGGATGAGGGTCGAACCGGCGAACGAGGTCATGCTGATGCCGAGCGCGAGGAGCAGCTCTTCGGGGAAGGTGATCTGCAGCGGTCCGGCGTCACACTCGGCCGCGCTCGCCGGTTTTCGGCCCAGGCGCTTCTCGCAGGTGACGAGGATCGGGTCGTCAGGATGCCCTGCCACGAGCTGGGCGAACGCGGTCGGCGCAGGGGGCTTGTCGAAGATGCGGGGGACGGCGATCGTCAGGTAGGCCGAGAGCACGACCAGGGTCCACAGCGCCACCTGCAGCCGCGACAGGCTCATCTTGTTGCGGCTGTCGATCAGGACTCCCAGCCATCTGCCGTTGATCTGGCGGCCGATGACGCCCAGCAGCACGGTGAACAACAGCAGCACCAGCAGCCACTGGCTGGTGACGGTGCGATCGACGATCCACCGCCAGAGACCGCCGCGCAGGGCGATGGCGAGCCCGGCGGCGAGCACGACAGCGGCGAGCGCGACCAGCCAGGGCTCGGTGGCCGCCCGGCGGGTTGGAGAGGCGGCTGCCGGCGCGGCCGGTGTTTCGGCTCGATCGGCCATGAAGGAATCCCCTTTCTCACCGCCGACGCGCGGCGGTCACGTCTCGTCCGGCGGCTCGCCCCGCGGGTGAGTGCCGGACAGAATCCCCACGAGAGCCGGCGGTGTGGCGCCGAGCTCGGACGACGCGAGGTCGCGGGCGACCGATGAGCTGGGAGAGGCTCTGCAGTGCGTGGAAGGCCACCGCCGTCCGGCGAGCGCGACGTCCGCTAGCGCGCCGGCAAGCCGCGGCGGCGAGGGGTGGCGTGGGCGACACCGCGAGCGGCGGCCGGCGGCGGCCTCGCCGTAGCGCCGGTTCCGGCGCCCCCGCTGTCGCACGGAGAGCCGCGAGCGACGCGGCGCCCCCCAGCGCGTCTCCAAGACACCCTCCTCCAGCTCGAGGTCGGCACCGGCGACGCTATCAGCTTCCGGCCCGGGTGCCGGCGGCCCGACTGGGGTTAGAAGTCGATCCTGGCTGAGCTGGTGATCCTCTGCAAGCGCTGAGAGCTGCTAGGGAGGGTCGACCACCGTGACGTCGGTGGATCCGCTCACCGCCGAACCCTCGGCGCCCACCCGCAGCGTCGCCCTGCCGCGGTAGGGGGTCTCGCCGGCGACGAAGGTGGCGGTGGCGGTGCCGTCGCTGCCGACGGTGGTGGCGTCGCGGAAGAAGCCGATGGGGGCGCCGTCGGCGGTGGTGGCCCGGAAGGTGGCGACGGTACCGGGCGTGACCTTGCCCACGTCGCGCAGGAAGGTGCCCACCACGGTGACGCCGCTGCTGCTGGTGGCCGGCGCCTCGAGGGTGCCGTTGGTGGAGACGGTGACGAGGTCGGGCAGGGCGCGCTGGAAGGCGATCGTCGCCTGCCTCGAGACGTTCTGCGCCGTCGCCGAGACCCGCGCGGAGCCGATGGTGGCTGCGCTGGCGAGGTCGGCACTGACGGCGTAGGAGGCACTGGCGACGCGGCTCACCATCGCCGTGTTCTCGGGCTGGAACAGGCCGGCGGTGCTCTGGAACTGCACCGGCGTGCCGAACGGGTACGACGGCGAGAGCTGCACGGTGAAGGTGGAGACGGTGGCGCCGTCGGCTGGGGCAGTGGTGGGGGCGGCGGTGAAGCGGAGGAGGTTGTCGGGGTCGGCGGCCACGAACGAGATCACCAGCTGGCGGCT
Source organism: Thermoanaerobaculia bacterium (assembly GCA_963837455.1). Classification (GTDB taxonomy): domain Bacteria; phylum Acidobacteriota; class Thermoanaerobaculia; order Multivoradales; family JAIOJS01; genus DASYQD01. Next base: position 284,569 of record CAWINM010000010.1, read on the forward strand.
GAGCCCGGGGACGTTCTGCACCCCGGCAGTCACCACGGCGCTGCCCACCTGTTGCGGGCTCTGCAGCTCGACGGTGGCGACGCCCTCGACGTCGGCGGCCACCGCCACCTGGCCGCTGGCGTCGGCGGAGCCGATGAGGGTGCCCCCGGTGGTGGAGAACAGCACCGTCCGCTTGTCGGGGTCGGCGGCAGGGTCGAGGCGGGCGATCACGCGCAGCCGCGAGATGCCGTCGGCGGGAAGTACTGCCTGCTGACCTTCGGTGGTGAGGGTGAGAGCGTCGAGCACCGCCGGCGCGGTGGGAGAGTAGTCGCCCTTGTGGTAGCAGCGGCCGGCGAAGAGGGCGAGGGCGGCAAGCGACGTCGCCGCCAGCCGGCGACCGGGGCCGATCCGCGAGCTGGTGCCGAGCGAGAAGAGAGGTGGCATGCGCTGGCTCAGGGCGTGATCTGCACGACGCAGAGCCCGGGGGTCACGTTGCCCTGCGAGTCGCGGATCGCCTGCGTCACCTCGACCGTCAGCAGCGGACCCGAGCCGGGGCCGGTGACCATGGTGAGACGGTCGATGCACACCTGCGGCGCCTTGCCGATGGTGTCGGTGCGCAGGATCTGCTTGACCAGCCCGCCGCTGCCGTCCTTGAACCAGATGTTGTGCGCTGCCGCCATGGTGTAGGCGACGGTGATCGCCTCCGCGGCCAGCGTGCTGTGCAACGTCTGCTGGAGCTCGATCCGCTTGGGCAGGCTGGTCGGGTTGGGCGTCGCCGTCAGCTCCACGTCGACGAAGATGGGCATCGGTGATTCCCCCTGGTCAGCCACCGCCCGCCGGCGGATTGAGCCAGCCGCCGAAGGTGCGCGAGAAGAGGCGCACGACGTCGACGTCGAACGACAGCGACAGGTAGTAGCTGGTGTTGAGCTTCTCCTCGTCGATCAGCGGGCTGGGGTCCTTCTGCTCGAAGACGATGGCGCCGGCGCCCAGCCGCATGGCGTCGGTGATCCGCAGGCCGGCGCCGAGCAGCAGCGACTGGCTGCCGAAGAGGTCGTCGCGCGCCGCCCCGCCATTGCCGCTGCCGTTGTCGGCGATGCTGCTGGCGGTGACGCCGAAGGAGAGCGAGAAGCGCCGGCTGAAGGTCTGTCCGAAGTTGCCGAGGCTGGCCAGTGGCGCGTTGCGGTTGACGGGGCGGAAGTAGATGTTGGTGCCGAGGTAGGGCACCACCTGCTCGAGCGCCGGTGCCCATGACATGCCGGCGTCGAGGCTGACGTAGCTCTTCTGCGAGGTGGTGAAGTTGCCGAGTGTCGAGGCATCGGCGAGCAGCATCGTGCTGGCGACGACGGTGAGCTCGTCGGCGAGCGCGTCGATGCCCTGGGTGCGGGCGGCGAGCGCGGCCGCCACCCGACGGCTGGCCTCGGCGAGGGTGGTCGCCCTGCCGCTCGCCAGCGCCAGCGGCCCGGTGTCCGCGGGCGGGACGAGCAGGGCGAGCGCGCTGCGCTCGGCGCTGGAGAGCGCCGTGGTGAGCGTGGCGGGGGCCTGCGGTCCGATCGCCCAGGTCACCAGGCGCTCGAGGTCGGCGAGGTTCTTGGCCAGCGCGGCGTAGCCCTGCGCCATCGCCGTCGCCTGCGCGGGATCGAGCGTCGAGGTGAGCGGCGGGGCCGGAGGCTGGGTGGCGTCCTCGCCGAGGGCGAGCCGCGACGCCGGCGTCGCCGCCGGCCCCACCAGCGAGGGGCAGCCGGCGCACAGGCTCTGCGCGCGGGCGGCCGCAGCGGTGTCGATGGCGGCGAGCCGCTCGTCGTCGGCGAGCAGGGCGGCGAGCGCCGGCTCCCCCTGGATTGCCGTCAGCGCCGCGGCGAGCTGGTTCTGCATGTCGGAGAGCGCGGGGACGGGGAAGGGCGAGGCCGTGGCGTCGCCGAGCAGGATGAGCCTGGCGAGGCGCTGTTTCTCGAGCGGGCCGCGGTTGACCTTGGTGGCGAAGGCGCCCACCTGCGCCGGATCGCAGTCGAAGACGGTGCCCTTGGTGACCAGCTCGTCCGCCCCCGCCGCGGCCAGCAGGCGGGTCCCCAGCTCCTCGCAGATGGTCTGCGTCTGTGCGGCGGTGAGCGACGCCGTGTCGAGGCGCGCGATCCCCGCCTCGAGGGCCTGGCGTGCCGCCTTGGCGAACGCCTGCTGCTCGGCCGGCGTCGCCTGCTTCTCGAATCGGAAGCAGAAGGCGTAGTAGCGCTCGGCGTCGAGGCGACCGACCAGCCAGCGTACGGCCGCGCCGGTGGGCACCCGAGTGTACGCCGGGCCCCACTGCACGCCTGGCGTGCGGATCGTGCAGCTGTCGGGGTCGACGTCGAGCGGTCCCTGGCGCCGCGGCGTGGCGGCGTAGGTCACCGACGCCCGGGTGGTGCCCTCGGGGACGTCGGCGCAGATGCGCAGCGGCACGTCGAAGGGCAGCACCGAGGAGAAGGTGCCGGAGGTGCTGGAGAAGACGACGTCGTTGAAGCCGGTGTCGACGCCCGCCGGCTGGCCGGGCGGCGTGCACTGCGACTGCGCATCAAGGGAGCCGCCGGCGAGCAGCAGGGCCGCGGCCGAGCCGGCGCGGATCCACGCTCCTCGCTCCCTCATCGTTGCCTTCTCACCCTTTCCACGCAAGCTCCCACGCTCGTTGGCCGAGATCGACTGAGCGGGAACCGGTGCGGACCTTAACACAGGCCTTCGGGCCCTCCGGCGAGCGGCGACCAGCTACCAAAGTCTGTGCGGGAGCGCACGCCACCCTCACCCTCGCCAGGTTTCCCGTGTGTGTGCCCACCGCGGGGCCGGAGACGAGACGCGCAGGGATGCCCGTGCGGCGGTCCTCCATTCCCCGGCACGCGACCGGTCGACCTCCCGGGCAGTCGGCGAAACCAAGGCACCGCCCGAGTGCCATCCGCCGCCCACCACCTCCTCGACGGCGATGCGGATGGTGGCAAGGAGCCTCCGGTCTGCGTCCGCAGCTCGGCGGTGACGGCGGGCGGCGCGCCGGGCCTGGCTGGCCCCGGCTACGGGGCCTTGGGCTCCTCGACTGCCCGCAGCTCGATGGCCCCGATGCGCAGGCCGGCGTCGGCGTGGAAGTCTGCCATCGCCGCCTTGCGGTCCGCCTCCTCCTCCGCCGCGTTGGCGTGCTTGCGACCGTGGGTGGCCTCGATCTCCACCGTCACGCCGGTATCGGCGACGGCGCTGCCGCCGAGGGCGCGCAACTCGTCGGTGACGTCGAAGCGGTACGTGCGCTTGGGGTGATCCTCGCCGCGATGGTGGCGGAAGGCGGCGAACCAGGAGATGGTGCCGACGTGCTCGCGCACCGTCGGCGCGCCCTTCTTCGCCAGGTAGACGTTGAACAGCACGCCGGGGTGGCTCTCGGCGGTGACGTCGCGGAGGACGAGCAGGACCTTGCCCGGGCGCTGCAGATCGGCGACCGCCGCCCGCAGCCGTGGTTGCGGCACCTCGAGGTCGAAGCTCATCGCGGGGCTGTTGATGGCGATCGAGGGCAGCTGACCGATCATGGTGGTGGCCATCTCCTCGGGAATGGGGCCGGGCTTCTTGGGCGCGGTCGCCAGCGGCGTCGGGGCGGGGAGCTGCAGGTTGGGCCCCGACGGGCGCGCGCACCGGGTGACGTTGTCATAGACGTAGCCCAGCGCGGCGGTGTCGATGAACTTGCTCACCGGTTGGGTGACCAGGGCGCCGGTCTCGTCGACGAAGCTGAACTGCTGGTTCTGCCAGGATCCCGACGGCGTTCCGTGAAGCTTCTGCCAGCACGCCCACATGCGGTCGATGTTGGCGTGGTGGTGGTAGAAGACCGGGTCGTTGCCGGCCACCGGCACGTCGCCCATGTGGGCGATCGGGCAGGTGGGACCGACCGTGCAGTGCACGTAGCCGTGCACGCCCTCCTCGATCTGCAGCTCGTAGTCGAAGTAGTCGGTCAACGGCAGCAGGTCGTCGATGTCGGTGGAGTCGCCCTCGAGGGTGGCGGTGCCGGCGTTCATCCCCGGGTCGCGCTTCTGGTCGTAGAGCACCGCGGCGGTGGCGCGGAAGCCGGCCGGCAGCGCCAGCTGGGTGGTGTCGGTATAGTCCCAGTAGGGGAGGCGCAGGGTGTTGTCGCTCGCCGCCCAGCGCAGGACGCGCTCGAAGTAGTAGATGTACATGCGGTGCCAGCCGAAGAAGTTGACCGCCTGCGTGTTGCCCGAGTGCTGGCAGGTGGCCCACACCGCCTGGGCGGTGGCGTCGGGCGGCGTCTGGTCGCTGATCCCCTGGTAGTAGGGCACGTACTGGCCCATGCCGTGCGATTGCAGCCACTGGACCTGCTGCGCTACCGTGCCGTCGGGGCTCTGGGCCCCGTAGTAGCCGTGGATGTTGGCCCAGTAGCGCCAGCTACGGCGGAAGTCGGCCGAGCCCGGCGGGCTGTTGTCGAGCGACTTCATCTTGGTGATCGCCTTCTGCAGGCTGGCGAGCCGCTGGGCGCCCGCCGAGCCGCTGATGAAGTCCTGCCAGCGCATGCGTACCTGCGGCCCGACGCCCGGCAGGAAGTGAGGGCGCAACGTCACCGTCGGCCTCGGCTGCGGCAGCGGCTTCGCCGGTGAGGCCGCGGCGGGCGCCGCGACGACGACCACCAACCCGCACGATGCCAGCACGCTGGCCCCTCTGGACCCCCACCACGAGAGCCTTGCCCGCATGACGGACCCCCTTTTCGTCGGGCGCGGGCGATCTTGCCCGCCCCGGTCTCGAGATTAGACGGCCGCAGCTGCCCGACTTTCCCTCCGGTGGACGTCGCCGCCCCGTTGCTGGCGGCGTCCCGCGTGCGCCGACGGCGGTGTGGTCCCCACGCGAGCGGTCGCGGCGCCCGCGGCGGAGGGCACCGCTCCGCACTCTGCCGCGCCGCGAGCGGCGCCTAGTGCGTCGCCTTGCTCTCGCTCTGCCGGGCGTCCTGCTGCACGGCGTCGAGCTCGGCCGGCAGCGGCCGTCCGCTCACCAGCAGCGCGATCTGCTGCAGGTTGGACACGTTGGCCTCGACGTAGGGGCGGATCGCGCAGTCGATGTCGGGGGGCGTCGCCGGGCCCACCTGCAGGTCGATGGCGTCCCGCGTGCGCGGCGCCAGCAGCCAGCCGAGCGGCATGACGATGCCGTGGTCGCGCTGGGTGAGCAGGAAGGGGTGGCTGGTCACCTCCGGCAGGTCGACCGCCTCGTCGTAAGCGAGCGTACCGCGGGCGTCGCGGGTGGCGAGGAGCGCCCGCAGTGGCGACAGCGCCTCGTCCATGAAGCGCTCCGGCGGCACCGGCGGCGGCGGCAGCGCAGCGCACTGCCGGGTGGCCACCTGCTGGAACTTGATCAGGATCAGGTGCAGGTTGAAGCGCCGGTCGCCGCGGATCCGCTCGATGCGGTCGATGACGTCGAGCGCGGTCTGGGCACCGGAGTTCTCGAAGTAGCCGCCGTCGACGACGTGGGAGAGGAGCTTGCCGCCGGCGTCATGCACCGAGCCGGCGGGCGACACGTAGGTGAAGCGGGCGCTGTTGAGGGCGGCGGTGCTCAGGCGCATGTCGCGGCCCAGCCGTGACAGCAGGTCGACGGCGTCGGGGATGGCGCCGTCGCGGAGGTCGACGTTGCTGGCGATCACTCGGTTGCCGACCTCGACCGAGGTGCTGTTGAGGAACAGCGATGGCAGCGGCGCGTCGCGCCGCGCCGCGTACATCTTCAGCATGCCGCCGGCGAAGAAGTCGTCGTCGCCGCCGGCGGCGGTGTGCGCGTGGGCGCGGTAGGCCGCCTCCCACCCGGTCTCGAGGGCCCGCGCGCGGTCGGGGATGAAGCCCCAGGGGAGGAAGCGCTGGACGAGGTCGGCGTGCAGCATCGACCCCAGCGTGGGAGCGAGGAAGTCGTAGGAGAGCATCTGCTGGGCGGCGAAGCGCAGCGTCTGCTCGAGCGCCGGGTCGGGGCGAACGTCGCAGGCGTCGGCGACCGGAACCCGCTGCCGGTCGGCGAGCAGCGAGGTGAAGACCATGCTGCCGAGCGAGCCGCCCGAGACGCTGCTGATGGCGAACAGGTGGTCGGCGAACTGCGGGGCCTGGTCCTGGATCGCCGTCAGCACCGCTGCCGTCCAGTAGGCCGCGCGGATGCCGCCGCCCTCGGTGGCGACGATGAAGATCGGGTGGGCCGGCTCGCCGGGGTAGCGCGCCTGCAGCTTGGCGTACCAGGCCTCGAAGGTGGGGTCGAAGGGCTGCCGCCACTGGGGATCGCCGCCACCCTGTGCCGCGGTGAGGGTGCGCACGGTGTGGTTGTCGTTGAAGCAGCTGAAGGCCATGGCGAGGGGCAGGAAGGTGGCGACCACCGGTACGCGGTAGCGATCGAACCAGTAGACGACGAAGCTGCCGATCCCCACCCACAGCGCGGCCGAGACCATCAGCAGCGAGGGGGCGGGGAAGACGCGCCCGGCGGTGAGCGGCGACAGCGCCGTCCACACCACGAAGAGCGCGGCTACCCCGAGGCTGGCATCGAGGATCCAGCGGGTGATCGGGCCGAGCTCCCGGTGCGAGGCCACGTGCTGCGGGGGCGCCCCCAGGCGCCGCCGCCGGACGACCACGAAGCGCAGGAAGGCGGCGAGCAGCGCCACCAGCAGCAGTGCGGTCACGACGGCGACGAGGAGCGAGAACTCCCAACGGCCGCTGTAGGTGTTGTAGGCGGCGCGGCCGAGGGCGGCGAGGGCGATGGCGAAGACGGCGGCACCGAGCAGGCGCGGAACCCACCGCTCGGTGCCCGGGTAGCGGACGGCGAGCTCGCGCCCGCTGAGGCGGCGGCGAGCTCCCGAGACCTCCCCGGGTTCGTCGACGCAGCGCGGGAAGTCGATGCGCAGCAGCTGCCGCGACCAGTACCACGCCTGTAGCGCGGTGGCGGTGACGGCGAGACAGAAGAGGACGATGCTCCCCCAGTGCGGGCAGCGGCGGTGGACCTCGATGACGGCGCGCACCGCGTCCTGCCCCTGGTCCGACCAGATGAGGGCCCACAGCAGGAGCGCCAGCGGCACGGCCACGAAGCGCAGCGGCTCGAGGAAGCGGAACGGCTCGGCGATCGCGTGCCAGGCGCGTTGCAGCCACTTCATGGCGTCCACTCCGTGCCCCGCCGGCCTCGGCGGGGTGAAGCTGCGGTTTCCCTCTTGGACGGACGCCGGGGGCCGATTTCCCTTCGGCCGGTTTCCCCGTCGCCCGGCTCAGCCGTCGAAGTCGAGATTCTCGGTGATGCGGGTGCCGTCGCTGTCGAACGCCTCGAGGTAGCGGGCGATGCGCCGGCGGGCGACCGCGAGGTCCGCGTTGTCGAGGCTGAGGTTGAGCAGGTCGATGTACCAGGGAGGCTTGACGGCGCTCCCGACGTAGGTGGCGACGATCTCGCGGGCGATCGGCAGCGTCGTGGCCTTGGAGTCGTCGTGGACGTCGCGGTTGCCGGCGCGGAGGAGCTTGTCGTACTCCTCGGCGAGGAGCCGCGCGAACAGCTCGGGAGTGAAGGTGTCACCCACCTGCGCGCCGGTCGCGGGGTCCGCCGCGGTGAGCGTGCGCCCCTTGTGCAGCCACTCCCAGAGGATGCTCAGACGGATCTCGCCGGTGGCCATGTCCTCCATCAGGTAGAGGACGTCGTCGTCGCCGAAGAAGTCGGCCGGCTTCAAGGCGCCGCGGCCTGGAAGCCGCGCCCGAAGGCGTTGCCGTACTGCAGCGCCACGCGAGAGCAGGTCGCGGGCGCCGCGCACCGTGCGCGGCGCCGGCTCGAGCAGGGCCAGGCCGAGGGCATCGGCAGCGGAATAGGTGAGGCGCGGGAAGCGTGCGGCCGAGCTGGTTGTCCTCCCCGACCTCCTCCCACACCGGCCGCACGATGTGCACCATCTTCCAGTGTGCCACCCACTTGCCGCTCGCCCCCGCCTGCTGCTCGCGCTCGCCGCCCGCCTTCGCCCGCTCCATCCCCGCCGCCACACCCGCCGCGGAGCCGACCGGGATGTTGGGCTCCATCCCCCCCTGCCACAGCGCGCAGCGGCCGTCGCGATCGGGGGTGTTCACCGCCCGCCGCACGCGGTCCTCGTAGTTGCGCATGTAGCCGTAGGTCATGGTGATGGCGTCGATGTTGGGGTTGACGAAGCCGGCGTCCCAGGCCAGGGCGTCGGCGACGCTGTTGATGTAGTCCCAGCGCCCGGTGTTGAAGCCCACGAAGTGGCGGCCGAGGGCGGCGCGGATCTCCATGAGCTGGAAGGCGGCCTCGATCTGCTCGACCAGCACGTAGACCTTGATCGTCCCCAGCGTCAGCCCGAGGTGGGCCTCGAGCGCCGCGAGCAGGTCGTTCCACAGCGCCGCCTCGGCGGCGGTCTGGATCTTCGGCAGGTAGAGCACGATCGAGGAGCCGGCGGCGTGCAGCCGCTGGTGGTTGTTGACCACGTAGAGCACGAGGTCGACGATCGAGGCGGAGAAGCCGTGGCCGCCACCGCGGCCCTCCTCGGCGAGCCGCACGTGGCGGTCGTCGAGGTGCAGCCCGCGGGCGCGGAAGAGCTTGGTGGTGAAGTCGAGCTGCCGCCACCAGTCCTCGATGATGCGGTGGCCGAAGAAGCCCTCGGCCCAGCGGTTCATCTCGAACGCCACCTCCTCGGCGACGCGCAGGAAGAGGGGGTCCTTGGCGATGGCCAGCACGAGGTTGCGCTGGTTGTCGAGCGACATGGCGGTGACCTGCCCGAGGGCGTCCTCGCCGTCGAACATCCAGCCGTCGGCGCCCGAGAGCAGAGCGTAGGCGACGTTGCGCAGGCCGGCGGCGGTGGAGGAGCGCGGCTTGGTGGCGGGGCCGGTCCCCTGGATCCACTGCCGCTCGAGGTCGGGCGGGATGTCGCTGCCCTCGAAGTTGCCGTCGCGGGCGTCCTGGACGCGGATGCTGGTGCCGGGGATCAGCGCCTCGGCATCGAGGAAGGCGATGCGCTGGCGGTCGCGGGAGCGCGCCAGCCGGCGCGCGGTGCGCTCCGCCATCAGCTCCCGGCGCTCGACGTCGAGCGGCGCCAGCGCCGCCAGCGCGGCGCGCGCCTCGCCAGTGAAGACGTCCGGGTACGCCTCGAGCACGCCCGATCGGAACACCAGCCGCTCTGCCATGGGCCCCTCCTCGCGTCGCGAGTCTATGCCGCGAAGCGGCAAGGGCGGCAACGAAGGGTGGATCTAGGTCCGGTGCGGTGCCGGCGGCTCGCCCGGCAGCGGCTCCAGCGCCTCGTGCAGGGCGGCCTCGCTGAGGGCCCGCTGGCGGCTGGCCTGGAACATGGCGGCCTCGCGCAGCAGCCGGTTGAGCAGCCGCGCGTGCTGGCGATCGCAGCCGAGCCGGCGCAGCTCGGGGTAGAGGAAGCCGGCGAGGGCGAGGAGGAAGGCGAAGGCCTCCTCGAAGATGGGGATGAAGGGGACGGCGATGATGATGCCGCCGATGGTCAGCCCGGCGAGCGCGAAGACGGCCCGCGCCAGCAGGTCCCCTTGACGCCAGACGCCGTAGCCGCTGCGCTCGAGCTCGTTCTGGCGCAGTGCCGCCGGCAGGTACTGGGGCAGCGCCGTCCCCAGGACCTCGTCGCGCAGCGCCTGCCAGTAGCTCGGCGAGGCGCCGGCGCCGCGCTCGCTGCGCTCGATGCTGTCGAGCTCGTTCTCTGCCGCCTCGCGGAGCCGCGCCTCGGCGTCGTCGCCGGCGAGCGCCCGGCGCCGGTGCTCGCAGGACCGCAGCACCTGGTAGAGGCCCGCCGCGAAGCTGGAACGCGAGTCTCCCGCCCAGGCCATGGCGCCCCTCAGTGCCCGTCCTCCGCGGCGGCGTGGCGCTCCTCGTAGCCCACGACGCCGAGCTGCTCGAGCAACTTGTTGCCGTCGATGATGACGTTGCCGCCGGGCAGGCGCGGGATCTGGCGGAGCTCCTTCTTCTGCAGGGCGTCGATCAGCTGCAGGGTGACGTAGGCGTCGCCGGCGCTGCCGTTGAGCGCCGCCCGCTCCCGCCGGATCCCCTCGGCGAGCGCCGACTTCTCGGCGAGGGTGGCCTGCGCCTCCTGCTGCCGGCGCACCACGTAGGCATCGGCGGCGCGCTTGGCCTGCTCGAAGGTGCCGTGGGCGATGGTGAGCTTCTCGGTCAGCTCGGCGATCTCTTGCTGGAGCCTCGCCTTGTTCGATTCCTGGGTGGCGAGGATCTCCGCCTCCAGCTTCTCGGCCTTCTTCTCCGCCTCCTTGCGCTGGTTGATCAGCCGCTGGTAGTCCGCCTTGAAGGAGAAGTTGCCGAGCAGCACCTGCTCGACGATGACGCCGTAGGGGCGCAGGCGCGCGGCGAGGAGGGTCGTGGCGTCGTTGGCGGCGCGGAAGCGCAGGTCAGGGTTGTAGAACTCCTCGGAGTCGAGCCGGTTGAGGACGTCGCGCACGTAGGCCCGGGCCAGCGGTCGCACCAGCCGCTCCTTGACGCTGTCGGTGTTGGTGGCGACGTGGCTCCACAGCAGCGCCACCTTGGCGGGATCGATACGCCAGCGGATGGTGATGTCGGTCTCGATGTCGTTGCCGTCGCGGGTCTTGAAGCGCAGGTCGTCCTTGCGAACGCGGTCGCCGGCACGGGTGTCGGCGATCATCTGCAGGCTCTGGGTGGAGACGTCGTAGGTCTTCCAGTCGTTGACCACGGGGAGGAAGAAGTAGGTGGCGCCTGCCGGCATCGGCTCGCTGGTGCCGGTGAGCTTGTTGAAGCGCACGCCGACCTCGGTGGCGCCGGTGTGATGGGGAGTGCACCCGGCGAGCCCGAGCGAGGCGGCCGTCAGCGTGGCGAGCAGGGTGGTGCGGCGCATGGCATGCACCTCAGTGGCTCCCCGACACGGCGCCGAGGTCGGTAGGGTCGCTGGAGATGTAGATCGGTCCCTGGATGGCGTTGAGCACCGCCAGCCCCTTGCGCAGCCGCAGCAGCTTGTCCGAGCCGGCGCCCTCCATCGCCCGGTTCACGAGCTCGGTGCCGCTCGCCTCCGCGCTCTTCACCAGCAGGTCGGCCTCGGCCTGCTTCTGGCGCTGGTAGAAGTCGCGCTGGGCGTCGATGGCGGTGATCTCGGCCTGGAACTCGGCGCTCTTGACGTTGATCAGGTTCTGCCCCTCGGCGCGCACCTGGTTGAGGCGGGTCTGCACCTCCGCCTGCTTGGCGAGGGCGATGTTGGTGAGCACTGACTGGTCCTGGATCTTCTTCTGCTCGGTGAGCTGCTGGAAGGTGGGGGGGTAGTCGTACTGGCGGACCAGCACGTCCTCGAGGGCGAGGCCGTTCTCGGCGAAGCGCTGCGCCAGCTCGCGCTTGAGGTCCTGCGCCTTCTGCAGCCGGCGCGCGAGGTAGAACTCCTCGGCCCGCAGCTCACCGAGGTGATGCTTGACCAGCGGGTCGGTGTAGCGGATGACGACACCGTCCTCGTAAGCCTGCCCGAAGCCGAAGCGCGAGACCACCTTCCAGGGGTCGGCGATGCGGTAGAGCACGGTGACGTCGATGTTGACCGGGTAGCCGTCGACGGTGGGGCAGTTGATGGCCGCCAGCTGGTGGTGGCTCGCCCCTGCCTCGGCGGGGTTGTTGGTGAACTCCACCACCTGGACGTTGCGCGGCAGGGTGTGCACCGTCTCGAAGCCGAAGAGCTGGCGCCGGTAGCCGCTGCCGACGAGCCCCTTGCGCAGCCCCTTGTGCGAGCCGAAGGAGACCTGCCGGATGCCGATCTCGTCGGGCCTGACGTAGGTCAGGGTGCAGGCCCGCACCAGCACCAGGGGCACGATCACCAGGGCCGAGAGGCAGCCTGCGCGCCCGATGGCGGTGAGCAGGCTCGTCCGCCGCAGGCGCGCCACCCAGGGCGCGAGGACGCGGAAGCGCGGTGGGTCGAGATCCTTGTCGTCCATGTGTGGGCCTCGGGCAAAGGTGATGAGGGGGTTCCCTCGTCAATGGTACGGCTGGCTCGGGGCGTCGATTCCGGGTCGCGGTGCGCGCCGCCGTGGCCCGGCGGTGGTGCGATCGGGCGACGGACCTTCTGTGCCCGCGCGCGCGAGGCGCGTCACGTCGCGTCGCGGTCGCGGAAGGCCTCCTTGTAGATGTCGATCACCGACTTCACCAGCGAGAACACCAGCGGACCGATCACCAGTCCGATGAAGCCGAAGGCCTGCAGGCCGCCGAGGACGGAGAACAGCAGCGGGATGGCAGGCAGCTCGGCACGTCCCCGCATCACCCACGGGCGCACCACGTTGTCGATGGTGGAGACCACCAGCACGCCCCAGAGGGCGAGGAAGATGGCCCACCCCCAGCCCTGGTGGCCCGACCATGCCTCGATGCCGAGGTAGATCGTCGCCGGCACCCACACCACCGCCGCGCCGACCATCGGCAGTAGCGAGAGGACGGCTGCGAGCGAGCCCCACAGCAGCGACCCCGGGACGCCAGCGATGAGCAGCCCCACCGCGGTGGCGACGCCCTGGGCGAACGAGGTGATCACCTGGCCGCGGAAGGTGGCGTCGATCACCGCTGCCAGCCGGCTGGCCAGCTCGCGATCGTAGCGGCGGGGCAACGGCGAGAGAATGACGAGCTCGCGTAGCAGCGAGGGTCCCTCGACGTAGAAGTAGTACGCGGAGAGTACGACGAGGAAGAAGCTCACCACCATGCCGGCGAGGCCGCCGACGAAGGCGGCGCCGTGACGCGCCACCCAGCCCGGTGCCTGCTGCAGCACCGGCAGGACCATGCGTTCGGGGCTGAGCACCGAGGGATCGAAGTTGGGCGCGTAGCGGGTGAGGAAGGCGAGCCGCGAGGGGAGGTCGAACGACGCCAGCGTTGCCTGCACGTCGGCGGTCTGCAGCCGGGTGATGAGGGCGTTGGCCTGGGCGACGAGCAGCAGGGCGAGGATGAGCGCCGGCAGGATGAGCACGAAGGTGACGCCGAGCAGCATCAGCACCGCCGCCAGCCCCGCCCGCCCCCGCAGACGTCGCTGCAGGCGCCGGTAGAGCGGATGGGTGAGGATGACCAGGATGGCGCCGAGCAGGATGGGGTCGGCGAACGGGCGCAGCATGAGCACCGCCGCCGCCAGCACGGCGATCGCCACCAGCGCGAAGGCAACGATGCCGGCGAGGCGCCAGTCGCGTCGCACCGCACCCTCTTCCTGCGGCGGGGCCTGCTCCTCGGGTTCGCGCGCCATGGTTGCAGCTTGCTGGCGCATGGATCCTCCCACAAAAAGCCGGCAGCGCGCGCCCGCGCTGCCGGCTCGCGGGAGCCAACCGGGAGACGGCTCGACGGCAGTGGTGGATCAGGGCGCGATGGCCGACCAGTCGCTGGCGGTTCCCGACTCGAAGCCGTCGGAAAGCAGCGGCGCCAGGCCGTCGGGGGATCCCGCCAGCGACACCTCGATGGTGGCCGAGGTGGCCCCGGGATCGAGATCGAAGGCGAAGGCCTGGGTGATGTCGCGGGGGCCGTAGGCGGGGCTGCCGGGGTAGCGAGGCTCGACGTAGGGCGGCAGGTTGACGGTGTTGATGGTGCCGGGGATCGAGTAGGTCGCCCCGGCGCCGCCGATCGCCAGCTGCAGGTTGGGCCAGCTGTCGGCGGCCCACCCGACGTAGGTGGCGTTGAGGCTGCTGAGGAACCCGGCTGCGTGCCCCACCCCGACGTCGTCGACCTGGTCGAGGGTGAGCAGGAAGAAGTTCGCATGGCCGGGAGTGCCGAGGACGACCAGCACGTCGTCACTCTGGTCACCGGCGACGACGTCCTCGTCGAAGTAGCTGATCAGGCGGACGGTGCCGAACGGCGATGCGCTGGTGAAGTGGAGCGTCACCCCGTACCGGGTCTGGCCTGCCGGGACGGTTGCCACGGCGGTCCAGTCGATGCTGCCGTTGGGCCCCGCGAACGAGCCCGACGAGGTGACCTGGTTGGGGCCGGTCAGGGTCGCGGGTGAGGTGGTGGAGTCGGCGAGGCGCCCGGCGGCGCCGTCGGCCTCGGTATCGACGTAGGTGTAGAGCTCGTAGATCACGTCGCCCAGCGGCGCCGGACCCACCGGGTCGAGGCTGCCGCTCGTCGAGTCTCCGGCGCTCGCCGAGACCACCTCCCAGCGGCCGTCTCCGGCGATGCCATTGTCGATGGTGACCTGGGCCGCCACCGGGGTGGCGATCGCGGGCACCGAAGCGATCGCGAGCGCGATTCCGAGCCGCTGCAACGTTCCCATCGTGGTTCCCCTCCTGGAAAATGACGGGCGGCCTGCTCGGCCGGGGGTCGATCACCCTCCCGACACGGCCCGTTCCGGTCGGGCGCGCCGCCCCTCCTCCCGCGCTTGCAGGGACGGACGCCAGCGCGGATTTCCCGCTCGCGCCGCGCGACACGACGGCGTTGGCAATCGCCGTCTCCGGTGGCCTCCCTGGCCGCGCTCGCCGTGCACCCTCCGGCGCTCGGGCGCGTATTGACGGGCAACCAGACAGGCGCCGGTTCCTGCTGCGGGCGACGCGCCAGGGGGCTCGGCGGCGCAACCAACGATGGTTCGGACGGGGATCGTCGGACCTCGCCGGATCGACATCCCGTCCGACGCCTCCGACCCCGGCGGGCCACCCTACGAGCTCAAGGACAACCCCCGGGACGACATCGTCGCCTTCATCGGCCGGCAATAGGGGTTCTGGCAGGCGGCGCGCGCTGCGGGCTCGCGCCGCCTCCGGCCGCCCGGTTGCCGCGGTCCTTTACAATCGTGGGGTCACCGGTATCGGACCTGGCCATGCCCGCTGAGCCCCACCTCGCCGAGCTACTGCTCGCCAACCTGCAACTGCTGCGGGAGCTGGTGGAGTTCCTCGGCCGCCGCTACCGCCTCGGCCCCGAGCAGATCGAGGAGCTCGAGTCGTTCGTGCGCCTGCGGCTGATCGAGAACGACTACGCCGTCCTTCGCCAGTGGCGGCGGCAGAGCGCGCTCCGCACCTACCTGACGGTGGTCGTGAACCGGCTGTTCCGCGACTACTGCAACCAGCTGTGGGGGAAGTGGCGCGTCTCGGCGGCAGCACGCCGGCTGGGCCCGCTCGCCAGGGAGATCGAGGAGCTGGTCTACCGCGACGGCCTCACCTTCGACGAGGCTGCCGAGGCGATCCTCCTCCGCCGCCCCACCTCGCGCGCCGAGCTGTGGGCGCTCTACGAGCGACTCCCACCCCGCCCGGGACGGCAGCCCGGGCAGCCTCTCGGCGCCGAGCGCTTCCCGCAGCCGGTGCCCATAGCGACCCCCGAGGAGACGGTCCTGCGCAACGCCGAGCAGGCGGCCGTCACCCGCGCCGTTGCCGGCAGCCTGCGCCGCCTGCGGGCGCAGGACCGCCTGCTCCTGCGGCTGCGCTTCGGCGAGGGGTTGTCGGTGCCCGAGATCGCCCGCGGGCTGGCCATCGGCTCGAAGCCGCTCTTCAAGCGTCTCAAGCGGGTCCTGGCACGGATCCGCCGCGACATGCACCTGGCCGGCGTCGAGAGCCACGACGTGGCACGGGTGCTCGAGCAGCGGCCCAGCCTCGAGCTCGGCCTGCACGCCGACGAGGGAGATCTCGGCGTCTCGGGCGGCGTCCCTGCGGGGCCGGCACTGCGCGAGGACTCGGGCTAGAGATGCGCCGCACGAGCGCGACCCAGCGGGCTCGCGCAGAGCGCTACTAGGGCGCCCAGCGCTGGCTGCACCCGCCATGGCGGCGGGACGCCCCGTCGTGGCGTGGCCTCGGCGGCCGGCGTCTCGCGGTCAGTGGGCGCCAGCGCCCCTGGGCGGCGCTGGGCCGCCGGCCGGGCAGCTCGACAGGGTCTTCTCGATGTCCGCCAGCCGGCCCGGCTGGGGCGGCCGGGCGCGGCGCAGGACGCCCTCCGCCTCGCGCAGCAGCGGCGCACCCTCGGCGCCCTCTCCGCGCCCGCAGAGCAGCCCGCCGAGGCTCCCCAGCGCCTTCTCCAGGCGACGGCTGTTGGGCCGTAGCTCGCGGCGGAAGATGGCCAGGCCCCGGCGCATGTCCGCCGCGACGCCGGCCGTTTCGCCGAGCGCGAGCCTGGCCTCGGCGACGTCGAACAGCGCCTGGCCGATCCGGGGGTGGCCTGCGTCCAGGGTCCGCTCGTAGCTCGCCAGGACGCGTTCGAGCTCCGCCAGGCCGGCGCGCGGATCGCCCTTGGCCACCAGCAGCAGGCCGAGGCCGCGCCGGTAGACCTGCACCGGCTGCGAGTCGGCGCCCGCGAGGGTGCTGAAGGTGTCGATGGAGCGCCGGTAGAGCTCGCGGGCCCGGGTGACCTCCCCCTTGGCGCCGTAAGCCATCGCCAGCTCGCCGAGGGCGTAGGCAGGGAGGGTGTGCTGCAGCCCGTAGTCGCGCTCGCTGACCGCGAGCACGCGCTGGTCGGCGGCGATCGCCGCGTCGAGCTGGCCCGTCTCGCGCTCGGCGGCGCCGACGTCGAGCAGCGCGGCGATGGCGCCCGGACTGTCGCGTCCCATGCGGCGCTGGCGGATCTCCAGCCCACGGCGCAGCAGCGGCAGGGCGCGGGCGGGCTCGTCGATGCTCAGCAGCAGGTGGCCGCTGGTGATGAGGGTGACCGCGAGGTCGAGCTCTGCTGGCGGCCCCAGCTGCTCCTGCAGGGAGGCAGCCCGCGCCAGCGCGGCGTCGGCCTCGCCGTAGGCGCCGGTCGCCTTGTGCACGAGCGCGAGGAGGGTGAGGGTCGCCGCCACCTCGGCAGCGGCTCCCCGGCGTTTCTGCTCGACGGCGAGGGCGTGGTGCAGCAGCGGTTCGGCCCGCAGGGGCTGCTCGAGCTCGAGGTAGAGGCCGGCGAGGCCGCGCTCGGCGGCGGCGGTGCCCGGGTCGTCGCTGCCGTGCAGGCGCCGCCGGGTGGCGAGCGCTTCCTGGAAGAGTGGCAGGGCCTCTGCCTTGAGGTCGAGCTGGGCGTAGACGCCGCCGATGAGGCTCATCATCGCCGCCGCCACCTCCGGCTCGGCATCGAGGTCGCGATGCAGGTTGCGGGCGCCGCGGTCGACGATGTCGCGGACGCCGAGCTTGACGCCCTTGGTGCGATCGAGGTCGGAGAGCTCGAAGAGGTTGGTGAGGAAGGCGGAGACCCGCTGCGCCTTGGCCGCCTCCAGGCGGGCACGGTCGCGCTCGCGGGCCAGGCGCGCGGTATAGAAGGCGACCAGCACGACGATGGCGAGGATCGCCGCCAGCGTGGCGGCGCTCGCCCAGACGTGCCGTCGCACCAGCCTGCCGGCACGGTATCCGAAGGTGTCGGCGCGGACCGACACCGGCTGGCCGGCGAGGTGCCGGCGGAGGTCGTCGGCGAGCTTCTCGACCGAGGCGTAGCGCCGCTCGGGCTCCTTGTGCAGCGTCGCCAGGACGATCGCGTCGAGATCGCCGGCGAGGCTCTTGCGCAGGCGCTCGGGTGTGCCACCGCGGTTGCCGCTGAGGGTCTGTGGCGAGACGCTCTCCGCTGCCCCGCCGGGTCCGGTGTGCTCGGCGGCGTGGCCGACGACCGTGCTCGGGCGCGGCGGCGCGGTGTCGCAGACGACGCGCTCGACCTCCTCCGGCCGGCGCGAGGCGAAGCGGTAGGGGCGATGGCCGGTGAGCAGCTCGTAGAGCACCACGCCGAGGGAGTAGACGTCGCTGGCGGTCGTCACTGCCGCGCCGCGTACCTGCTCGGGGCTCGCGTACTCGGGCGTCATCAGCAGGACGCTGGGGACGGCCGCCTCGCCCGGCTCCGGCGGCGCGTCGGGCTGCAGCAGCCTGGCGACCCCGAAGTCGAGCAGCTTGGGGCTGCCGTCGGCGGTGACCAGGATGTTGCTCGGCTTGAGGTCGCGGTGTACGACCAGGCGCTGGTGCGCGTACTGGACGGCGGCGCACACCTTGTCGAACAGACGCAGGCGCTCGGTGGTCGACAGCCGCCGGCGATCGCAGGCAGTGAGCAGATCCTCACCCTCGACGTGCTCCATGACGAAGAAAGGCAGGCCGTCCTCGGTGGTGCCGCCGTCGTAGAGCCGCGCGATGTAGGGGTGTACGAGGCCGGCGAGGATCTGCCGCTCGGCGACGAAGCGGCGTACCAGCTCGTCGGAGAGGCCGGGGCGGACGAGCTTGATCGCTACCTGCTGCTGGAATCCTCCCGCGGCGCGCTGGGCGAGGTAGACGGTTCCCATGCCGCCGCGCCCGATCTCGCGCAGCACCTGGTAGGGGCCGATGCGCTCACGGGGTGGCGGCGCTCCCGCCGCCGCCAGCGGGTGCGGCCAGGTCGCCTCCTGCAGCGCCGGCGCCTCCAGGAAGTCGCCGGCGCCGTCGGCGGCTCGCAGCAACGACTCGACCTCGCTGCGCAGGTCCGGCTCCTCGGCGCAGGCGTGACGAAGGAAGGCCGTACGCTGGTGCGCGGGGAGCTGGCCGACGACGTCGAACAGCACTCGCACCCGGCGCCATTGCTCGGGGTTCACGACCTCGGGTTCTGGGCGCGGGTCACGGCGGAGCGCCGCTGAGCTCGCGGAACAGCCACGCCTTGGCCGAGTGCCAGTCGCGTTTGACGGTGGCGGGGGAGGAGCCCACCACCGCCGCGGTCTCCTCCACGGTGAGCCCGCCGAAGAACCGCAGCTCGACGATCTTCGCCTGGTCGGCGTCGAGGGCCTCCAGCCGCAGCAGCGCGTCGTCGAGGTCGACGAGGTCGACGCTCGGCGGCTCGATGCCGGCCTCGGCGTCCTCCAACGCCAGGTGCTGCATGAGGCCGCCGCGCTTGGCGGCGCGACGGCCGCGGGCGTGGTCGACCAGCACTCGCCGCATCATGCCGGCGGCGACGGCGTAGAAGTGGGCGCGGCTCTGCCAGGTGGCGCGTCGCTGGTCGACCAGCCGCAGGTAGGTCTCGTGGACGACGGCGGTGGGTTGCAGCGTGTGCCCCAGCCGCTCCCGGCGCAGCTGCCGGTCGGCGAGCTTGTGGAGCTCGTCGTAGACCATCGGCAGCAGCTGGTCGAGCGCCGCGCGCTCGCCGGCTTGCCAGCGCATCAGCAGGCCGGTCACCTCGCCGGCGTCGCTCCCCGCCGTGGGGGTCGCCGTCGTCCGCTTGTCCCGCATCTTACGAATATACAGCTGTCGTCGAAGGTCGTTGCCGTGCCGGCGGCTGCCGTGTAGCGGTGCGAGGGCGTGCAGCTAGGTGCCGGCTCGGGCGTGAAGCGGCAGAGCCGAGCGGACAGCTGTCCGGGGTGAACGCCGGACAGCTGTCCGCAAGGCGTCCCCGCGGAGGCGGCAGCGGGTGCGTAAGTATCTGTGGGAACGGTGCAACCGTATGTCCAGAGCGCCTGGCACCAGCCTTGCCAAGGGCTCGATCGACCGCGAGGAGATGCCCCTTGATCCGCGACAGCTCGACCATGGACCGTCCTGTCGACACGTCTCCGCGTCTGCGGCGGCGCTGGCTGCTGGTGGCCATCGCGGCGGCGTTGCTGCTCGCCGGAGTGCTGGTGGTGCCCGGCGTGACGCGCTGGCTCTCGGCCGAGCGCACCGTCGACGCCGCCAGCCTGCGCTACGGCACCGTCACCCGCGGTGACCTGGTGCGCGACGTGGCGGTCGAGGGGAGCGTCGTCGCCGCCTTCCGCCCGACGCTGACCAGCCCCGCGCGCGGCGTCGCCCGCGTCGAGGTGCAGCCGGGTCAGGTGGTGGCCCGCGACCAGGTCCTGGTGCGGGTGGAGAGCCCGGAGGTGGACAGCCGCCTCGAGCAGGAGCGCTCGGCGCTGCTGTCGGCGCAGTCGGACCTCGAGCGGGCGCGCATCGAGGCGCGCCAGGACCGCCTGCGCCGGGAGCAGGACGCGGCGCTGCTCGGCGTGCAGCTCGACGCGGCGCGGCGAGCCCTCGACCGCGCCGAGCGGACCCGCGAGATGGGCATCCTCAACGAGGTCGACTACGAGAAGGCGCAGGACGATGCCAAGGTGGCGTCGATGCGCCTCGACTCGGCACGCCAGGAGTCGGGCCTGGCGGCCGAGACGCTCGCCTTCGAGGTGAAGAACCGCGAGTCGTTGCTCGAGCGCCAGCGGCTGGTGGTCACCGAGCTCGAGAGGCAGGTGGCGGCACTGGCGGTCAAGTCGCCGGTGGCGGGGCTGGTGTCGCGCGTCGAGGTCGCCGACCGCGACTCGGTGACCGAGGGGCAGCCGCTGGTGGGCGTCGTCGATCTCTCGCGGCTGGAGGTCGAGGTGTGGATCCCCGAGAGCTACGCACCGCAGATCATGCCCGGTACGGCCGCGGTTCTCACGGTCGAGGGGAAGGACTGGCCGGGGGAGGTGACCAGCCTCTCGCCGGAGGTGCAGGGCAGCCGCGTGCGGGGCGTCGTCGGTTTCCGGGGTGCCGCTCCGGCGGGCCTCAAGCAGAACCAGCGCATGACCGGGCGGCTGGTGCTGGAGACCCGCCGCGACGTGCTCAAGGTGCCGCGCGGTCCCTTCCTCGAGGCACTCGGCGAGCGGCACGCGTACGTAGTCGAGGACGGGGTGGCGGTGCTGCGGCCCATCGCGGTGGGCAGCGTCAGCATCAGCGAGGTGGAGGTCGCCGACGGCCTGCGGGCGGGCGAGGAGATCGTCCTCTCCGATCCGACGCCTTTCGAGGGTGCGAAGCGAGTGCTGCTGCAGCGATGAGAGAGAGAAAGACGAAACCGCGCGGCGAGGCGCGACGTCGGCGCGCCCTCGCGCCGTGGCGACGGTGGGTGCAACAACCTGGAGCAGGAGAGGCCCGATGATCCGCATGAAGAACGTCTCGAAGGTCTACCGCACCGAGCACGTGGAGACGCACGCCCTGACCAGCTTCACCGTCGACATCGCAGGAGGCGAGTTCGTGGCCATCATGGGTCCCTCGGGCTCGGGCAAGACCACCTTCCTCAACGTCGCCGGCCTGCTCGACACCTTCGACCAGGGCAAGTACTGGCTCGACGGCGAGGACGTCTCGCGCCTCACCGACCGCCAGATGTCGCGGCTCCGCAACGAGAAGATCGGCTTCATCTTCCAGAGCTTCAACCTCATCCCCGACCTCGACGTCTTCGACAACGTCGACGTGCCGCTGCGCTATCGGGGCCTGCGCGGCAAGCACCGCCGCGAGCTCATCGAGGAGGCGCTGGCGGTGGTCGGTCTCACCGCTCGGCTCCAGCACTACCCCTCGCAGCTCTCCGGCGGCCAGCAGCAGCGCGTCGCGATGGCGCGCGCGCTGGTCGGACGCCCGCGGTTGATCCTCGCCGACGAGCCCACCGGCAACCTCGACTCGGCGATGGCCAACGAGATCATGGACCTGCTCGAGCGCATCAACGGCGCCGGCACCACGGTGGTGATGGTCACCCACGACCCCGAGCTGGCGGCGCGGGCGCCGCGTCAGATCCACGTCCTCGACGGGCGCATGCTCGACCTCGCCGCCGAGGTGCCGGCGCCGCTGTTCCGGCCTGGGTCGGCGGATGCCGAGCCGGCCTTCGGAGGGTGAAGCGATGTTCCTCTATCACCTTCGTATCGCCGCCAGGAGCCTGCGCCGTGGCCCCGTTCTGTCGGCGTTGCTGGTAGCCGGCATCGGCCTCGGCATCGCCGTCTCGACGGCGTTCGTCGCCGCCTACCACACGGTGGCGCAGGACCCGATTCCGGAGAAGAGCCAGCGGCTCTACTACGTCGAGCTCGACGCCTGGAATCCCGCCCGCCCCTACGACGACGACCACCCCAAGGCGCCACCGGATCAGCTCACCTACCGCGACGCCAAGGCGCTGATGGCGAGCCCGGTGCCCACCCACAAGAGCGCGATGTTCAAGGGGGAGCTGACGGTGTTCCCGCCGCGCAAGGAGGAGCGCCCCTTCCGCGCCGTCACCAGAATGTGCTTCGGTGACTTCTTCGCGATGTTCGACGTCCCCTTCCGCTACGGTGCGGGCTGGGACCAGCGGGCGGACGCCGCGCCCGAGGCGGTGGTGGTGCTCGACGATGCCACCAACCAGAAGCTGTTCGGGGGGCGCAACAGCGTGGGCCAGAGGGTGCGCATCGAGGACCGCGACTTCGCGGTGGTCGGCGTGCTGGCGCCCTGGTATCCCAAGCCCAAGTTCTACGACCCGCTCAACGACGCCTTCGAGGAGCCGGAGCGGCTCTTCATCCCCTTCAACTGGACGGAGCCGATGCAGGTGGGGACCGCCGGCAACACCAGCGGTTGGTCGTCGTGGGGGCCGAAGTTCGAGGACAAGCTCGAGTCGGAGGCGATCTGGGTGCAGTACTGGGTGCAGCTCGACGACGCCAGGCAGAAGGAGGCCTATGAGAGCTGGCTCGCCGGCTACGCCGGCGAGCAGAAGAAGCTGGGACGCTTCGAGCGGCCGCTCAACAACAGGCTGCTCGACGTCAAGGCCTGGCTTCGCGACCAGCAGGTGGTGCCGCGCTCGGCCAAGACCATGCTGCTCATCAGCCTGCTCTTCCTGGTGGTCTCCTCGGTCAACCTCATCGGCATCCTGCTCGGCAAGTTCCTGGCCAGCGCCCCCGAGGTGGGAGTGAGGCGGGCGCTCGGCGCCAGCCGCCGCCACGTCTTCCTCCAGCACCTCATCGAGTGCGAGCTGGTGGGCCTGATCGGCGGCGCCGTCGGCGTGGCGTCATCGGTCTTCGTCCTGCGTGGCATCGAGCATCTCAACCGCTTCGGTGACACGCCGGGCCCGCCGCTGTTCACCGCCGAGCTGCCGATGCTCGGCGTCGGCATCCTGCTGGCCCTGGTGGCGGGACTGGTCGCCGGCATCTACCCCGCCTGGCGCATCTGCCGCATCGCGCCGGCGGTCCACCTCAAGCAGCAGTAGAGGAGCGACGAGCATGGAATTCGGACCCGTCTTTCGCGCCCTCTTCTACAACCGCGCCCGCTTCTGGCTGATCACCGTCGAGGTGGCGCTCACCCTGGCCGTCGTCGCCAACTGCGTCAACCTGGTCATGGACCAGCGCGCCAAGTACCTGCTTCCCACCGGCCTCGACGAGGAGAACCTGGTGGTGCTGTCGGTCGAGCCTTTTGCCAAGGCCTACCAGGACCCCGGCTTTCTGCACCAGGCGCGGGCGCGCGACCTCGAGCGGCTGCGGGCCTTCCCCGGGGTGCGCGACGCCACCGCCATGTCCGCCATCCCGCTCTCCGGCGGCGGCAGCGCCACCGGTCGCAAGACGGAGGGCGCCAAGGGAGACTCGATCACCGCACCTTACTTCGAGGTGTCGGATCACGCGCTGCAGACTCTGGGGGTCAAGCTCGTCGCCGGCCGCCCCTTCGAGGCCGGGGAGTACCACGACTGGGGCGACGCCGAGGGGGAGGAGCACGACCGGCCGGCGATCGTCACCCAGAAGCTCGCCGACAAGCTCTTCCCCGGCGGCGGTGCGCTCGGCAAGCGCATCGTCAGCGGCGGCGACAGCAAGTCCTCGAACCTCATCGTCGGCATCCTCGACACCATGCACAACTCCTGGCCTGGCGCCGAGTCGATCAGCGGGCAGGCCATGCTGCTGCCGGGCCAGCCGGAGCAGGACCGCCGAATCCGCTACCTCGTGCGCACGCAGCCGGGAGCGCGCGCCGGGGTGATGGCCGGTGCCGACGACATGCTGCTCAAGGTCGACCCGGGGCGCATCATCACCGTCCGCAGCCTCGCCGACGTGAAGCGTCGCACCTATGGCAACTCGTTGAGTCTCATCAAGATCCTCACCTCGGTAGTGGTCCTTCTGGTGGTGGTCACCGTCTTCGGCATCGTCGGCCTGACCTCGTTCTCGGTGTCGCAGCGCCGGCGGCAGATCGGCACCCGGCGGGCCCTGGGCGCCACGCGGGAGGACATCCTGCGCTACTTCCTGCTCGAGAACTGGCTGGTCACCGGCACCGGCCTCACCCTCGGGCTCGGCCTTGCCTGGGCTCTCAACTACGCGCTCGCGAAGCTCTCCCAGGCCCCCAAGCTGGACTGGACGCTGCTCGGCGGCGGCATGCTGCTGCTGTGGGTGAGCGGACTATTGGCGGCGCTGGCGCCGGCGCTGCGTGCCACGCGGGTGGCGCCGGTGGTGGCGACCCGGACGGTCTGACGACAAGGAGATTCATGATGATCCGCAGACGAGACGCGGCCGCGATCCTGGCGATGGTGGCCCTCACGGCCCTCGCGCTGCCGCTGCGCGCCGCCGAGCCGGGCGCGGCGGCGGCGGCGCCGCCGTTCGGCACCCTCCTCGCGCCCGGAGACATCGAGGTGAGTGCCCACCAGCTCACCCAGCGGATGGTGTTCGAGCTGCGGCCGGCCGCCGACGCCCGCAACCTCCGCATGCGGGTGGATGCGCACCTGAGCGCGGGCAGGGTCCACTGGCTGCTCACCGACCCGACGGGCAAGACGGTGTTCGACGCCCACGGTGACGGCCGCCACGTGGCCGCCGACAGTGGCTCCATCGCCTGCGATCCCACCTGCGAGGTCAGCGGCGGCACCCGGCCCGGCGAGTGGAGGCTGACCCTCACCCTCGACGACGCCACCGGCAGCTGCCGCATCCGCTACCAGGGGCTCGAGCCGGTGCCCGCCGCGGCATCGCCCGAGCGGCCAGGGACCTAGCCCGTGCCCGCACCCGCATCGGGCGGCCCTCGAGCCGGTGCGTGCGTCCGGCTGCGCCACCGCACGGCCGCCTTGCCGTGGCGCGCGCCCCGAGCTGGCTAGAATCCCGGGCACTCCCATGCCCGAGCCGCTACGGGTGCTCATCGTCGACGACCAGCTCGCCGTGGCGCGGGCGCTGGCGGTGCTGTTCGATCTCCACGACCTCCCCAGTGTCGTCGCCGCCGGCCCGCGCGAGGCGCTCGCCATCGCCGAGGGCGAGGTGCTGGGCGCCGTCGTGCAGGACATGAACTTCGCCCCCAACGAGACCTCGGGGCGTGCCGGCGTCGAGCTCTTCCGCCAGCTGCGCGAGCGCGACCCGGCGCTGCCGATCTTCCTCATCACCGCCTGGGCCTCGCTGGAGACCGCCGTCGAGCTGGTGCGCGAGGGAGCCGCGGACTACGTGCAGAAGCCGTGGGACGACGAGAAGCTGGTGGCTACGCTGCAGGCCCTGCTCGCCGCCCGAGGCGCCGCCGTCGCCGAGGAGCGTCAGCGGCGCGAGCTCGCCAGCTCGGGCGCCAGCCCAGGCGCCGCTCTCGATCGCGAGCACGATCTGCGCGGCCTCGTCCACGCCAGCGCCGCCATGAGTCGAGTGGTGTCGCTGGCCGTGCAGGTGGCGCCCTCGGACGCGCCGGTGCTGCTCACCGGACCTTCGGGCGCCGGCAAGGAGCGCATCGCCGAGATCATCCAGGCCAACTCGCGACGGCGCGACCGCCCCTTCGTGCGGGTGAACGTCGGTGCCATCCCCGCCGAGCTGATGGAGGCCGAGCTGTTCGGAGCCGAGGCGGGTGCCTACACCGGGCTCAAGGGTCGGCGTGTCGGCCACTTCGAGGCTGCCGACGGCGGCACGCTCTTCCTCGACGAGATCGACTCGCTGCCGCTTGCCGGCCAGGTGAAGCTGCTGCGCGTGCTCTCCGGCGGCGAGCTGCTGCGGCTGGGCAGCAGCCGCGCCCAGCGCGTCGACGTGCGCGTGCTCTCGGCAACCAATGCCGCCCTGCCGGAAGCCATCGCCGCCGGGCGCTTCCGCGAGGATCTCTACTTCCGCCTCGACGTGGTGGAGATCCGCGTGCCGCCGCTCGCCGAGCGTGGCGATGACGTGTTGCCGCTCGCCCGCCACTTCCTCGCCGGCTTCGCCGCCGAGCGCGGGCAGCCGCTGCGCTTCACCGTTGCCGCCGAGGCGGCACTGCTCGCCCACGCCTGGCCGGGTAACGTGCGCGAGCTGCAGAACCGCGTGCGGCGCGCCAGCCTGCTCGCCACCGGCGCCGACATCGCCGCCGCCGACCTCGACCTGGCGGGCGGTGCCGGCCCGCCGCCGGCGCCGCTCGGGCCGGAGCCCGAGCGCGAGCGGGTCGAGCTGCTGCGCCTGCTCGCCGACGAGGAGGGCAACGTCAGCCGTGTCGCCGATCGCCTGGGGATCAGCCGCCAGGCGCTGTATCGGCGCATGGGCCGACTCGGCATCGAGCTCGAGCGGCGCCCGCGGGGTTAGGCTCGAGTAACGATGCCGCGACCCGTCGACGCCGGAGGCAGCGGCGAGGTGGCGCTGCCGGCCGCGGGGCAGGACGCGCAGCCCACGGCCGCCGCCGCGAGCGGCGATCCCCACCCGGCAGCGGCGCCGGAAGAGATCGGCGGCGCTCTCCTCGCCGGCGGTCGCCGGCGCCCCGAGCTGCCGCCGCGGCGACGCGTGTCCCTCGCCGGGCGGGTCACCGCCGCGGTGTCGCTCGCCCTGGTGCTGATCGCCGGCGGGGCGGCGTTCGCGAGCCGCTACCGCCTCGGTGCGCTCCCCACCTTCCTCGGCGTCGTCCTCGTCGGCCTACCTCTGGTCGCCTGGCTGGTGTCGCGGTTGCTGCGCCCGCTCGACGACGTCCTGCGCGGCGTGGGTGACGGCATCCGCAGCTTCCGCGACCACGACTACAGCGTGCGCCTCGCCTACCGGCGGCGCGACGAGCTGGGCGACCTGGTGCGGCTCTACAACGAGGTGGGTCAGCTGCTGCAGGAGGAGCGGCACCTCCTGCGGCAACGCGAGCTGTTGCTGCAGACGGCGCTCGAGCGCTCGCCCGCGGCCATCATGCTGGTCGGCCCCACCGGCCGCTTCGTCTACGGCAACCGCGAGGCGCGCCAGCTGCTGCTCGGTGGGACGCGCCTAGAGGGGCGCGCCTTCGCCGAGCTGCGCGACGGCTGCCCGCCGTCGATGCAGGAGATCCTGGCGAGCGACACCGATGGGCTCTTCACCGTCCGCGACGGCGAGCGCACCGAGACCTTCCACCTGTCGCGCCGCAGCTTCCGCCTCAACTACCGGCACCACGACCTGCTGCTGCTGCGACGGCTCACCGGCGAGCTGGGGCGTCAGGAGGCGGAGATCTGGAAGAAGGTGCTGCGCGTCGTGTCGCACGAGCTCAACAACTCGCTCGCCCCCATCTCCTCGCTGGTGCACTCGGCGCGCATCGTCGCCTCCGATCCGCGGCACGCCCACCGCGCCGACGAGGTGTTCGCGACGCTGCGCGAACGCATCGACCACCTGCAGCGCTTCCTCGACGGCTATGCCCGCTTCGCGCGGCTGCCCCGCCCGCGCCCCGAGACGGTGGAATGGGCGCGCTTCCTGGAGACGGTGCAGGACTTCCCGCAGGTGCGCCTGCTGGCGGCGCCGCCGTCGACCCCGGGGTGGTTCGACCCGGCGCAATTGCGCCAGGTGCTGGTCAACCTGTTCAAGAACGCCGTCGAGGCGAGCGACGACGCGGCCGGTGGCACGGATGCCCCGACGGGTGAGCACGGGCATGGCGGACCCGGCGCCGGCCTGGGGGGGGACGACCCGCTGGCTCCCAGCGGCAGCGGCGTGGAGCCCGTGGTGGTCGGGCTGCGCGTCGAGTCGGCGCCCGATGGGGGCACCTGGATCCAGGTCTCCGACCGCGGTCGCGGCATGGACGACGAGACCATGCGCCAGGCGCTGCTGCCGTTCTACTCCACCAAGGCCGGCGGCAGCGGGCTCGGTCTCGCGCTCTGTCGCGAGATCCTCGAGGCGCACGGCGGCAAGATCGCCCTGCAATCGCGGCCGGGCGAGGGCACCGTGGTGACTTGCTGGCTGCCACCGCGCTGAGCCGCAGGCGGGAGCCTGACACTTCCATGACGTTTGCCTGACCGAGCGCTGACCCCCTTGGCGCCCATCCCCCCTCAGACTTGCCCCACCGCGGTGCTCCCTGGCCGGCAACACTCCATCCCATCACCTGGCGGGGCCCTGCAGCAGACCCGATGACCGTGACGACCGCTCCCGCTCCCGGCGCCTCTCCGACGTCTCCACGCTATGAGTGGGTGTCCATCGCGTTCCTCGCGCTCACGCCGCTGGTGGGCATCGTGGGCACCGCGCTCGACACCCTCCACGTCGGGTTCGCGCCCTGGATGCTGAGCTCGGCGCGGGAGCTGCGGCGAGGGGCCGGGCGGCTGTTGATCGCCGTTCCCCAGGGTTCCTGACGTCGATGTGGACGGAGGCGTCATAGACTCGTCGCTCGGGATGCCGACGATGCTGCGCCACACCGTGATCACCGGCACCGGCAGCTACCTGCCGCCGGTGCGGGTGCCGAATCGCGAGTTCGTCGGCAACCGCTTCTACGACCAGCAGCGCGCACGGCTCCTGCAGCCGGGCGAGGAGATCGTCGACAAGTTCGTCAGGATCACCGGCATCACCGAGCGGCGCCACGTCGCCGGCGACCAGCTCGCCTCCGACATCGGCACCCTCGCCGCCGAGCAGGCGCTCACCAGCTCGGGCACCGACCGCGAGAGCCTCGACTACCTGATCGTCGCCCACAACTTCGGCGACGTCGCCGCCGACAATCGGCAGTCGGACTGCATCCCCAGCCTCGCCTCGCGGGTCAAGGCGAAGCTCGGCATCCACAACCCGGCGACGGTCGCCTACGACGTCCTCTTCGGCTGCCCGGGGTGGCTGCAGGCGGTGATCCAGGCCGACTGCTTCCTGCGGGTGGGTGACGGCCGGCGCGCCCTCGTGGTCGGTACCGAGACGCTGTCGCGCGTCTCCGACCCCCACGACCGCGACAGCATGATCTACGGCGACGGCGCCGGCGCCGCCATCCTCGAGGCGCGCGAGAGCGACGCGCCGATCGGCATCCTCGCCCACGCGGCGCGCACCGACACCATCGAGCACGCCTGGCTGCTGTGGATGGACCGCTCGCTCGGACCCGAGCCGGCGCCCGACGCCCTCTTCTTCCGCATGGACGGCCACAAGGTCTACGAGTACGCCGTCAAGACCGTGCCGAGCGCCATCGTCGAGTGCCTCGACAAGGCGGGCCTCACCGTCGAGCAGGTCGACAAGATCCTCATCCACCAGGCCAACGCCAAGATGGACGAGGCGATCATCAAGCGCCTCCTGCGCGGCTCGCAGATGCGGCAGTCGCTCGACGAGCTGGTGCCGATGACCGTCGGCTGGCTCGGCAACAGCTCGGTGGCGACGTTGCCGACCCTGCTCGACCTGCTGCGCCGCGAGCAGGTCGAAGGGCACACCCTGGCGAGCGGGGACGTGCTGCTCTTCGCCTCGGTGGGCGCGGGCATGAACGTCAACGCGGTTGCCTACCGCATGCCCTGAGCGGGTCGCGGGAGTGCCGGACCGAGCCGGCGCGCCCGCGAGCGGGGTGTCAACGCGGACGGGCGATGACCCAGAGGGCGGCGGCCGCCAGCAGGCAACCGAGCAGCGCCAGCATCCACGGCGACGCCGTCGGCACCGCGGTGATGCCCTGGGTAGTGAAGGTGACCACCAGCTGCGGCCGCAGCTCCGGCGTGGGGCCTTCGGAGCTGTCGAAGCGCCGGGCGGTGGGGGAGACGCCCTGCACCGCCACGCCACCGGCGCCAGCGGGCCTTGCCGGCGCTCCGTCGTCGACGAGGATCCAGCCGTCGTTGCTCGCCGGGCTGTCGACCCAGCCCTGGACGTCGGCGACCATGCCCGCCGTCGAGCCCCAGGTGACGGCAGCGGGGAAGCTGGTGCCGACGTCGGTGGCCCCGCTGCTCGCGGGGTCGAAGTCGCCGCCCTCCGTCGTCCACGGGGCGGTGCCGAAGAATCGGTCGCACCAGGTGGCGTCCGTCGGGCTGGCGGGCGCGCCGTCGCCGCCCTGGAAGCCCGGAGGAAAGTCGTTGGCATTGGAGGTGCCCTCGCCCCACGACGCGGTCAGCCGATGGAGGCCGAAGGTCTCGGGCCCTTGAGCCGCCCCGGCCACCTTGTTGACGTTGAGGGTAAGGGTGACGGCGGTGATCGTCGAGCCTGCCGGGATGGCGCCGAGGTCGAAGCGGAGCACCGCCCGCCGCTCCTCCCCCTCGCCGTTGAGGCCCGCGAAGATGTCCCGGCCGGCGCCGTTGCTGGCGTCGCCGAAACACGTCCCGACGATGTCACCGAAGGTCTGGTAGAGGGTGTTGTCGTCGATCTGTGTCGCCGTGTACTGATTCGCCCGCGCCGTGTTGGCGAACGCAAACAGTGCGAGGGGCACGAGGGCAACGATCGGGCCTCTTTGCATGGAATCGCTCCTCCCGGGATTGGATGGGCGCCATTCTCCACGAATTCACGATGCAGGGAAACCCCGCGACGGCCCCCTGCGGCGTGGGGTCGCCGGCGCGGCAGAGAGGAGCTCACGCCGCGCTGGCGCCGCCGCGCTCGGGCTCGAGGTGCGCAACGATGCGCTCGCCCTCGGGCGCCGCCATGGTCGCCGGCGCCAGGGCCAGCACCGGCATCCGGGTGGTGCGAGCATCCCGTTGCAGCGGCCGGGTGAGCGCGAACCCCTCGAGCTCCGGCATGGTGAGCGCCCCCACGATCGCCTGGGGGCAGTGAGCGCGGGCGAGCTCGACGGCCCGCTGCCGGTCGGCGGCGACGAGCGCCGGCAAGCCCGCGGCGGCGAGCACGAGCTCGAGCCGTTCGCGGGCGGCGGCATCGTCGTCGACCACCAGCACCGGCGCCACTGCTTCGCCCACCGCCGGCGGCGAGAGCCGCCGCGGCGCAGCGAGGAAGGCCGAGGGGTCTACCGGTTTCGCCAGCCAGGCATCGAAGCCGAGGGCGGCCGAGAGGCGTCGGCTGTCCGTCGCTTGCCGGCGCGGGACGCCGGGAATGCGGGGGGCGCGGCGCTGGTTACAGACGACGACCCTCGTCCAGGCGACCGCCAGCCAGCCAGCGGCTTGCCAAGTGCGGCGCGATGTGCGATGGTCTCGACCATCTCAGCGGCCGGGCGGCGTCGGAGTCAATCGCGACTCGTGGCGCGCCAGGCCGAACGGCAGCCTCCCCGGCAAGTCTTCCGTTCTTCCCCTCGACAGTTCGCCGGATCGATCGACGCGGTACGTTCCCGCGGCCACGGTTGAGCCCTGGCTGAACGTCCGCAGAAGGGATCTCACCTTGTCAGACCGCATTCCGTCCTCCTTCGCCGAGCTCGAGCTCGCGCCCGCGCTGCTGCGCGGCGTCACCGACCTCGGCTTCACCATCCCGACACCGATCCAGGCCAAGGCGGTGCCGCCGGCCCTCGCCGGCCGCGACGTGCTGGCCTGCGCCATGACCGGTAGCGGCAAGACCGC
The DNA here is from genome assembly GCA_963837455.1 of Thermoanaerobaculia bacterium. Classification (GTDB taxonomy): domain Bacteria; phylum Acidobacteriota; class Thermoanaerobaculia; order Multivoradales; family JAIOJS01; genus DASYQD01. The sequence continues at coordinate 315,610 of CAWINM010000010.1, forward strand.
CGCCTTCGTGCTGCCGATGCTGCAGCGGCTGATGGCCACCCCGTCCGCCGGCGCCACCCGCGCCCTGGTGCTGGTGCCCACCCGCGAGCTCGCGGCGCAGGTGCACGAGCACCTCGTCGGTCTCGGCCGCCACTCCCGTATCACTTCGGTGACGGTGTTCGGCGGCGTCAGCCCGTTTCCCCAGGAGCGAGCCCTGCGCCGCGGCGTCGACGTCGTCGTCGCCACTCCCGGGCGCCTGCTCGACCACATGGGGCAGGGAGTCGCCAAGTTCGACCGCCTCGAGCTGCTGGTGCTCGACGAGGCCGACCGCATGCTCGACATGGGTTTCCTGCCCGACGTCGAGCGCATCCTCAGGGCCCTCCCCAAGCAGCGTCAGACGATGCTCTTCTCGGCCACCCTGCCGCGCGAGATCGTCGAGCTCTCGCGGCGGCTGCTCGCCGACCCGGCGCGCATCGACGTCGAGCGCCCGGCGGCGCCCGCCACCGGCGTCACCCAGGAGGTGCTGCCGGTGCCCGAGAAGCTCAAGCCCAACCTCCTGCTCGAGCTGCTTCGACGCCGCGAGCTCGAGACGGCGCTCGTCTTCACCCGCACCAAGCACCGCGCCAACCGGCTCGCCGACTTCCTCGACGCCGCCGGCGTCGCCTGCGACCGCATCCACGGCAACCGCAGCCAGGGGCAGCGCGAAGCCGCCCTCGCCGCCTTCAAGGCGGGCAAGTTGCAAGTGCTGGTGGCCACCGACATCGCCGCCCGCGGCATCGACATCTCGGCGCTGCCCCACGTCGTCAACTTCGACGTGCCGCACCAGCCGGACGACTACATCCACCGCGTCGGCCGCACGGCGCGGGCCAGCCTCTCCGGTCACGCCATCACCTTCGCCGGCCCCGAGGACGGCAAGGAGCTGGCGGCCATCGAGCGCGCCGTCGGCAAGCGGCTGCCGCGCCGGCAGCTTGCCGGCTTCGACTACGCCGCGCAGGGCGGCAAGCTGGAGATCCCCATCCAGGAACGCATCGCCGCCATCCGCGCACGCAAGGCGGAGGAGCGGGCGCGCGCACGCGCCAAGGCCGAGGCCAAGGCGGCCCGCGAGGCGGGGGCGCGGCCGGCGGCGCGTGGCGCCGCCGGAAGCTCGCCAGCGCGGGGCGGCACACCTGCCGTCAAGCCGGCCGCCCGGCCGGCGCACGCCGGCAGCCCGGGCAACCGCCCCTCGCACGCGCCGGCGCGCTCGGGGCACCAGGGTGGAGCCGGGCGGCCCACGGTCGCCGGCGGCAGCAACCCGTGGCCGGGTCGCAGCGACTCGCGGCGGCTCGAGGCCCGGCGCGGGCCACGTCGGCCCTCGCGCTGAGCGAATTCCGCAGCCCCTGAGGTGGCGGGCGTGGCGAGCGCGTGGATCGCGCTTGCCGTGCCGGCCGCCACCGGGGGCGCAGTGGAGCAGGGGAACCCCCGGCAGGGAGAAGATCGCCGCCATGACGACTCCCCGGCAGACGATCGCCCTCACTCGCGAGGTGAGCCCCGCCTTCGCGCGCTGCGAGCTCACGCACCTCGATCGGCAGCCGATCGATCTCGGGCTGGCGGCGCGCCAGCACGGTGCCTACGAGGCGCTGCTCGCGGCGCTCGGATGCGCTCTCGTGCGCCTGCCGGCGGAGCCGGGGCTGCCCGACTCGGTGTTCGTCGAGGACGCGGCGGTGGTGGTCGACGAGCTGGCGGTGGTTACCCGACCCGGAGCGCCGTCGCGGCGCGGCGAGACGGCGTCGGTGGCGGTTGCGCTCGCCGCCCATCGCCCGCTGGCACGCATCGCGGCGCCGGCGACGCTCGACGGCGGCGACGTGCTGCGGGTCGGCCGCCAGGTGTTCGTCGGGCTTTCCGCCCGCTCGAGCCCGGACGGTGTGGCGCAGCTCGCGGCGCTGCTCGGGCCTCTCGGCTACACGGTGAGCGGCGTGCCGCTCGCTGGCTGCCTGCACCTCAAGTCGGCGGTGACGGCGGTGGCCGAAGGCACGCTGCTCATCCATCCGCCGTGGGTCCCCGGCGAGGCGTTTGTCGGCCTCGAGCGGATCGAAGTCGACCCCGCCGAGCCGTTTGCCGCCAACGCCCTGCTCGTGCCGGGGCCGGCAGGAGGCACGGTAGTGCTGCCCGCGGCCTTTCCGCGCACCCGCGAGCGCCTCGAGCGGCGGGGCATCGACGTCCGCACGGTCGGGGTCTCCGAGATCGCCAAGGCCGAGGGGGGCGTCAGCTGCTGCAGCATCCTGATCGCCGGCTGAGCCGGCGCGCGGCCGGCCCGCCCGGGCTCGGGGAGAGGATCCCCGGGGAGGAGGCGGGCCTTTGCATTCCCTTACCACCGCGCTTGCCGGCGCCCTGGCAGGCCGCCTCGCGCGTGCTAAGCTCCGCGGCGATGCGGGGCTTGGCAACGGCGGCGATAGCGGCTCTCGTCGCCCTCGCCTGCAACGGCAACGGTCCAACCAGCAATCCCACCTCGCTGGTGCTTTCGGGCGTGGTCTCGGCGCAGTCGGGCGGCAACCACGATGTCCGCCTCTCGCGCACCGGCAACCTCCGTGTCACCCTCACCGACGTACGGCCCGTGCTCCTCGACGTCACCGCCATCGATCCCTCGACCCTGGCGTTCGACGTCGGCATCGGCACCCCCAGCAGCAGCGGTTGCGCGCTCACCTACTCGGCGGCCCTCATCGAGGGCGGCGTCCTGTCGTTTGGCCTCGACAAGGGTAACTACTGCCTGACGGTCACCGACGCAGGCCTGCCGGAGGACAGCACCGTGGCCTACACCCTCCTCGTCGAGGTCTCGCAGTGAGGGGGCTCGCGAGGGCATCCTGGCTCGCCGGGGCTTCCCTGGGGGCCCTGCTGACGGCGGGCCTGGCCTCCGGGTGCCACAACAGCAAGTCGCCCTCGGAGCCGGCGCCCACTCCGACGCCGGTGCCGACGGTGACCGAGACCTTCTCCGGTTCCTTCGCACAGAGCGGCGCCGCGGCGCACAACTTCACGGTCGGCGCCACCGGCAACGTGACGATCAAGCTCACCAGCGTCGCGCCGCTCTCGACCCTGCAGGTGGGAGTCGGCATCGGCACCGTCGACAGCAGCCTGACGCCCCCCTGCGCGCTGTTCGCGCAGGACAACGACGTGCGGCTCAACGACACCTTCCTCTCCAGCTCAGTGGCGGCGGGCGACTACTGCGTGAAAGTGTTCGACGTCGGCAACGTCTTCCCCGGCGTGACCGTCCAGTACGACGTGGCGGTCACGCACCCCTGACGGGGTGACGCCCTCGCCTCGACCGCGGGGCTCAGAGGTGGGCGCGGAAGAAGGCGAGCTCCCGGCTGTGCAGCGCCAGGGCGACGTCGGGATCGGGGGTCATGTGCGTGGCCGCCACCGGCAGCAGCTCGACGTCCTTGCCGGCGCGGAAGAGCGCCTGCACGAGGCCCAGGCTGTTGGCGAAGTGCACGTTGTCGTCGCTCGTGCCGTGGATGATGAGCAGCGGCCGGGTGAGCTCGGCGGCGTGGGAGATGGCGCTGGTGCGCGCGTAGCCCTGCGGGTTCTCCTGCGGGGTGCGCATGTAGCGCTCGGTGTAGAAGGTGTCGTAGAGCGCCCAGTCGGTCACCGGCGCGCCGGCGACGGCGGCGCGGTAGACGTCGGGGCGCAGCAGCACCGCCATGGCGCTGGCATAGCCGCCGAAGGACCAGCCGTAGATGCCGACGCGCTCGAGATCGAGCTCGGGGTAGCGGCCTCCCAGCGCGTGGAGCGCGTCCACCTGGTCGGTGAGCGGCACCGTGACGAGGTCGCCGAGCACGGCGCGCTGCCAGTCGTGGCCGCGGTTGGGGGTGCCGCGCCCGTCGATGGCGACGACGACGAAGCCGGCGTCGGCGTACCACTGATCGAGCAGGTAGGAGCGCGGCGTGCGATGCACCATCAGCGAGGTGGGTCCGGCGTAGACGTGCACGAGGACCGGGTAGCGCCGCCCGCGCTCGAACGTGCGGGGCCGCACGATGGCGGCGTGGAAGTCGCGCCCGCCCGCCGCCACCGTCGTCCACTCGACGTTGGGCAACCAGGGGGGCTGCTCGGCAACGGAAGGGAGACTGCCTGCCACCGTGCCGTCCGGCCGTCGGACCTCGAAGCGGCGGCTGCCGTCGATGGGTGAGGACACGGTCACCGCCCAGCCGCCCCGCTTCGCCAACACCGCTTCGCTCACGCCCTGCTCCGGGGTCACCACCTGCGGAGCGCCGCGCAGCGGCACCCGCCAGACCTGCGACTGCGTGGGGTCGCTCGCGGCGGTCACCCAGGCGACGCCGCTGGCGTCGTCGAAGCCGGCATAACCCTGCATGCCGAGCGCGACCGGGGTCAGCTCGCGCTCGAGGCCGCCGTCGGCACGCCGCAGCTCGAGCTGCCAGCCGCCGCGGCGCTCGGTCGCCCACAGGAAGCCGCTGCCGTCGGGGAGCCAGCGCGGCAGCTCCGGGTTGGGGAGGTCGAGCCAGGCGCTGTCGGTCTCGGTGAGCAGCGTGCGCGTGGTGCCGCCGTCGTCGGCGGCGAGGATGGCGAGCTCGGTCTGCGCGCGGTTCATCACCACCAGCGTCAGCGGCCCGTGCTCGCTCCACCGCAGGCGCGTGAGGTAGGGCCAGCGCGCGCGGTCCCAGCTGATCCAGGTGGTGGTGCCGCCGGCGGCCGGCACGATGCCGAGGGTGACCTCGGCATTGGGTCGGCCGGCGCAGGGGTAGCGAAAGGGCGTCGGCGGGCGTTCGGGGTGCGCCGGGTCGGCCACCCAGAGGGTGTCGACCTTGGAGAGGTCGTTGTGCTGGTAGGCGATGCGGCTGCCGTCGGGCGACCACCAGTAGCCGCGGGTGCGATCCATCTCCTCCTGGGCGACGAACTCGGCAACCGCGTTCTCGACGTCCGGACCGGACCGCGTCGTCAGGCGGCGCGGCTTGGCGCCGGCGCGAGCGGCGACCACCCAGAGGTCGCCGTCGACGACGAAGGCGACCTGGTCGCCGGCCGGAGACAGTTGGGGGTCGTAAGGGAAGCCCTCGCCGGTCTCCAGCGGAATGACGGCGCCGCTGCCGCGCTCGACGAGGAAGAGGCGGTCCGAGAGCGGCACCAGCAGCCGGCCGCCGTCGCGCGCCATGAGGAAGCCGGTGATGCCGCGTGTCGCCTTGCGCATGCGCTCGCGCCGCGCCTTCTCCTCGGCCGAGAGCTGCTCGCGGCTGCCGGCGAGCAGGGTCTCGGCGTCGAGCAGCTTGCGCACCTGGCCGTTCGCCGCGTTGCGCTCGAAGAGGTCGCCGACGAAGCTGCGTGGGCCGGTGCGAGTGAACAGGACGTCGCCGTTGGGGGCGATGGTCGTGTCTTGCGGCTGGCCGAGACGGAAGCCGTAGGTGGCCGCGAACTGGCGGATGAACCCTTCGTCGACCGGCGTCTCCGTCGCTGGTGCGACGGCCGCTGCCGCCGCAGCCGCTGGGGGAGGAGCGGCAGCCGGCGCCGCCGCGGCGCCGAGGACTGCCGCGAGCGCGACCGCGGCGAGACGGCTGGCGGGAGCGAGCAGGGGAGCGGAGGGCTTGGCCATGGGCTACTTCCCGCCCAGCCGGGTCCACAGGTGGGTGTAGGCGAGCGCCAGACGGTGCGCCAGCTGCTGGTGGGTGACGCTCGCCCCGTGGCCGCCTTCGGTCTCCTCGAAGAAGGTGACGTCGTAGCCCAGCTCCTCGAGCCGGGCCGCCATCTTGCGCGCGTGGCCGGGGTGGACGCGGTCGTCGCGTGTCGAGAGGTAGAAGAAGATCGGCGGGTAGCCCTTCCCCGGCTGCACGTTCTGGTAGGGGGAGTACTTGCTGATGTAGGCCCACTCCTGGGGCTCGTCGGGGTCGCCGTACTCCGCCATCCAGCTCGCGCCGGCGAGCAGCTTGTGGTAGCGGCGCATGTCGGCGAGCGGGCTGCCACAGATCACCGCGCCGTAGAGGTCGGGACGGCGCAGCATGGTCGACAGCACCAGCAGGCCGCCGTTGCTGCGCCCCTCGATGCCAAGGTGGGCGCGCGAGGTGACCTGGCGGGCGATGAGGTCGGCGGCGACCGCCTCGAAGTCCTCGAAGGCGTGCACGTGGTTGGCCTTGACGGCGCCCTGGTGCCACCTCTCGCCGAACTCACCACCGCCGCGGATGTTGGCGAGCACGAAGACGCCGCCGCGCTCGAGCCAGTTCTTGCCGTAGGCGCCGTAGAACTGCTCGTAGGAGCCCGAGTACGACGGCACCAGCGCATTGCGGAAGCCGCCATAGGAGAAGATGTGCGTGGGGTGGCTGCCGTCGAGCGCGATCCCCTTGGGGGCGACCTGGAAGTAGGGGACGCGGGTGCCGTCGGCCGAGTTCGCCCACTGCTGGGTCACCTCGAAGCGGCTGCCGTCGAAGGTGGGCTGCTGCTGTTTGACCTGCTCGGGTCGAGGGTCGCGATCGGCAACGTAGTAGAGCGTGGGTGGCGTGACGAACGACTCGTAGGTGACGAAGGCGTCCCCGCTCTGGTCGTCCACGGAGGCGAGGCCGAGCGAGCCGTTGTCGGGGAAGGGGATCTCGCGACGGGTCCACGTCACCGTGCCCGGGTCGCCGCCGGAGCGGCCGGGCTCGTAGCGGTAGAGCCGGCCGCGCACGTCGTCGAGCATGCTGACCAGGATGCCGCTCTTCGCAGCCCTGACCGACTCCACCACCTCGTGGCCCGCCGGCGCCACCAGCACCTCGACGCCGTCGCCGGCGGGCTCGCGCAGGGCCGCAGGGTCGGCGATCAACACGCTGTCCTGGGCAAACGCGCGGCCGCCGCGCTGCCAGTCGTCCTTGAGCGACACCACCAGCTTGCCGTCGAAGAGGTCGTCGATCTCGGCGCTGGCGGGGAGGTCGAGGGGGTGGAGCGTGTCGCCCAGCAGCTGCTGGTACGAAGTGGTCCAGAAATCGAGCCCCTCGGCGACCAGGTCGACGTCGCCGCCCGCGGAGCGCAGCCGGCGGGCGTTGACCGACACCGAGCTCGCCTTGCCCTCGTACAGGGTGCGCGCGGCGCTGAGCGGCGTGCCGCGCTTCCACAGCTTGACGATGCGCGGGTAGCCGGAGTCGGTGAGCGAGCCGGGACCGAAGTCGGTGCCGACGAAGAGGGTGTCGGCGTCGCGCCAGGAGACGTTGTTCTTGGCGGTGGGGAGGAAGAAGCCATTGGGGACGAAGGCCAGGGTCTCGCTGTCGAGCTCGCGGACCTCGTTGGCGTCGCCGCCGCCGGGAGAGAGCGACACCAGGCACTGCCGGTAGGCCGGCGGCAGGCAGCTCATGCCGTGGAACACCCAGGGCTTCCCCTCGCGCGCGGCGAGGGCGTCGACGTCGAGCACCGTCTGCCATACGGGATCGGCCTTGCGCAGCTCGTCGAGCGTGGTGCGGCGGTAGAGGCCGCGCGGGTGTGCCTCGTCCTTCCAGAAGTTGTACAGCCACTTGCCGCGCTGGGAGACGGTGGGCAGTCGGGAGGCGGAGTCGAGCGCCGCCAGCGAGTCGCGGTAGAGCTGCTGGTAGATGGGCTGGGTCTCCAGCTTGCGGGCGGTGGCGGCGTTGTGTTGCCGCACCCACTCCATGGCGCGTGCGCCGTCGATCTCCTCGAGCCAGGCATAGGGGTCGGCCGTCTCGCCGGAGGCGGCGGTGGCCGCCGCTGCTGCGGCGGGCGTCGCCGGCTGCGAGAGGACGACGACGGCGCCGGTGCGCGCCGTCGCCCGCGCCGATGCGGCATGGATGGCTCCGGCGGCACCGAGGGCGAGCAGGAGGAGGAGCGTGGTCAGCAGGCGCGAGGCGGGGCGGGAGCGGCGTCGGTTCTGGGCTGGTGCAGGCATGGTGCGCGGATGCTACCAGGGGGGGAGCATGAGGCCGGGCTCTCTGGCGAGGCGGTTGGCGCGGTGCAGCGACCCAGAAGCGGCGTCGGTGACGATACGCGCGACGTGGGGTCGGGACGGCCTCCTGCCCAGGGTCGCGATCCCCGCCGAGCGCTGCTGGCAGACGCCGCCACGGGGCGGCGGGCGTGTAGGCTGTTGGGGTGAGCGATGCCCCGCCCCCCACCGAGCCGGCCCTGCCACGGGCCGTGCGCGGCGAGGCCCCCACCCTCCTGGCCGCGCCGGCCGAGACCGAGCCCCAGCCGGGGGCGCAGCACGATCGGGGTGCGCCGGTCCCGCGCCGGGTCGGGAACCTCGAGCTGCTCGAGCCGCTGGGCGCCGGCGGCATGGGCGAGGTGTGGAAGGCGCGCGACGCCGAGCTCGACCGCCTGGTGGCGGTGAAGCTCCTCGAACGGGACTCGCAGGGGGCCTACGGCGAACGCTTCCGCCGCGAGGCCCGCGCCGCCGCCGCTGTCGTCCACCCGAACGTGGCGCAGATCCACTTCTCCGGCGCCCACCTGGGCCGGCTCTACTACGTCATGGAGCTGGTGACCGGCCGCTCGCTCGCCCAGCTGCTCGCCGCCGAGGGCAGGCTCTCGGGGTCGCACTGCGTTGCCTGGCTGCGCCAGGCCTGCGAGGGTCTGCGGGCGGCGCAGCAGGCGGGGGTCATCCACCGCGACGTCAAGCCCTCGAACCTGATGGTCGAGGAGTCGGGGCGGCTCAAGCTCGTCGACTTCGGGCTGGCGCGTCGCCTCGAGGTCGACGCCACCATCACCCGCGACGGCTCGGTGATGGGGACGCCGAGCTACATGTCGCCGGAGCAGGCGCGGGGCGCCGAGCTCGACATGCGGTCCGACATCTACTCCCTTGGCGCCACTTTCTACCACCTGCTCACCGGCGAGCCCCCCTTCGTCGCCGCGAGCGCGGTCGAGGTGATGCACCAGCAGCTCGCCGCCCCGCTGGTGCCCCTACGCGAGCGCAACCCGGCCGTTCCCCGCGCCCTCGCCGCGGTGATCGAGCGCATGCTGGCGAAGGTGCCGGCCGATCGCTTCCAGGACTACGACCAGGTGCTCGCAGCCCTCGACGGCGGGGTGGTCGCGGAGCCGCCGGCGGCGGCGGTGTCGACGGCCCGCCGGCAAGGACGCCGCTGGCGCGGCGACGGTCGCCGGTGGGGAACGCTCACGCTGGCGGCGGTCACCGCCTGCCTGGTGGTGGCGGCCGCGCTGCGCTGGCGCGCCGCGAACCCGCCGCTGCCGTCGTCGACTGCCCGCCCCGCCGCAGCGGCTGTCTCGGGGGTGGCGACGCTGGCCGCCGGCGGCGCGCCCGGGGCCACCGCACCGCCCGCGGCCGGCCTGGAGGGCGGTGCCACCGACCTGTCGAGCGCAGCCATCGCGCCGGCCGCCGACGCGCGGGCGGTGACCGAGACGACCCTGCGTACGCTCAGCGACGCTCTTCGCGACGACGCTCGGGCGCTGCGCCCACCGCCCACCGACGTCGCCGAGCTGATCGCGCGCAACCAGCTCGATCCGGCGCTGGCACGCGACGGCTGGGGCTCGCCGCTGTGGCTCGACCGGCCGCCGGGGCGCCGGCCGGTGCTGGTCTCTGCCGGGCCCGATCGCCGCCCCCGCACCGGCGACGACCTGGCCTGGCTCGCCGGCGTTGTGCGAACGCTGCCATCGCGGCCCCGCGCCGTCGGTCCCGAGCCGTAGCCGGTCGCGCCGGCAGGTGGCGTCGCCAACGAGGCGACCCACACCCGGGTGGGGGCGTTTGGTACTTTCTGGGCGGGGAGTGGGGCGGTATCGGGCTGGTATCATCGCCTTTCGCGGCGGCCGGTCCGAAGGAGGGTCGAGGTCACCTTGACGTCCGGGGAGGGTGTGGCGACCCTCAGCGCGGTGGCGGAGCTCGTCATCAACCTGAGCATCGCCCAGCGCAGCCACCTGATCTACGGCAGCGGTCACGTCGTGGCTCGCCGCAGCGCCGAGAAGGCGGCCGAGAGCCTGGCCCAGACCCTCGCCCTGCAAGCGCCGATCTCCGTCCACTTCACGCCCCAGGCGGTGTTCTGCGGCAGCCACTGCCTCGAGCGCGACCACCCCATCTACCGCAGCTTCGCCGAGCGACTGTGGAAGCTGGGCATCGCCGCCCTCACCTTCCACCCGGGAGCCGGTGAGAGCGACCTGGTGGCCTTCGTCGAGGCGCTGGTCACCGCCAATCGCGAGCACGTCACCCGCGAGCGTGCCGAGGAGCTCCTGCGCGGCGCCGGACTGCAGCGTCTCGAGGTCCAGTTCCTGCGCCAGGTGGTCACCCACGCGGCCCAGGACGAGGTGCAGGCGCTGCCCCCCGGCGAGGCGACGAAGCAGTGGGAGGGGCTCATCGCCGACCTGGCCGCCATCACCGTGCCGCTGGGGGACACCACCGGTACACCGCCGGTAGCGCCGCGCCCGTCGGGCGCCGAGGTGTCCCCCGACTACGCCGGCGCCGTCATCGACTACCTCAAGCAGATGCAGCGCAGCCAGCAGCAGGAGGCGGTACTGCAGGAGACCAGCTTCGGCCAGCAGATCAGCAGCCTGCTCGCCACCATCAATCCGGAGCTGCGCCGCCAGCTGGTGGCAGCGGCCGTCGCCACCCCGGAGGTCACCTCGGAGACGCTGCACGAGCTCGCCAACGCGATGGGCTACGACCACCTGGTGAGCGCCATCGAGCGGCTCAACCAGAACGGCCAGGCGATTCCGCCAACCGCGCTGCGCACCCTGTCGATGCTCGCCCTCACCCAGCAGGGGAGCGGCGTGCGCGCCGCGGAGATGCCGGCCGCCGCGCCGGGTGGCGCCCCGACGGCGGAGCGCTCGCCGCGGGAGCAGGGGGAGCTGCTCGACAAGCTGCTCGCCGGCGAGCAGGCGGATCGCTACACCTCTGCGGAGTACGAAAGGACGCTGCGCGAGGTCGAGCTCCTGGCCCAGCGCCAGGTGACGCTGCATGCCTCGGGTGAGGGCCGAGTGCCCCTTCCCCTGGCCGAAGGGGAACGCCACTTCCTGCTGGTGGCGGGCAAGATGCTCGACGACGCGCCCGACGTCGAGCTCGCCGCCGGGGTCTGCCGCGAGAGCCAGCAGTCGTTCGTGCGCTTCGCCGAGACCTCGTCGGTGGGGCCCGCCATCGAGGCGATGCGGCTCGCTCGCCGAGCGCTCGCTGCCACCGGCGAGCCGGGCGCAGTGTCGTGGGTGTGGGAAGCGCCGGAGATGCTCGAGCGGCTCCGGCTGCAGCTGGTCGAAGGGGGCCGCACCGAGGGGGAAGCAAGCGGCGACCTGCTGGTGGCGGTGGGGGAGCGGGCCGTGCCCCTGCTGGTGGACGTGCTCGCCACCAGCCTCAGCCTGTCCGTGCGGCGCCGTGCGCTCGCCGCCCTCGAGGCTCTGCCGCAGAGCCCGGCGCCGCACCTGATGCCGCTGCTGGGCCCCGACCAGCCCTGGTACCTGCAGCGCAACGCCGCCTACGTGCTGCGCCGGCGCCGCGATCCCGCTGCCGCCGCCGCCGCCAAGGCGCTCTGGCGCCACGCCGAGCCGCGGGTGCGGCTCGAGCTGCTCGCCTACCTGCTGGCGGTGAACGATCCCGAGCGCATGCGGTTGCTCGAGGAGGCGCTCGCCGACCGCGACTCCGAGGTGGCGGCGGCGGCGGCCCGCATCGCTGTCAAGGAGCCCAGCGACGAGGTGGTGGCGGCCGTGTTGCGGCGCACCGAGCAGGTGCCGGCCGATCAGATCGGCATGCCGCTGCACCTCGCTCTCCTGCGCGCTCTCGCGGCGAGTGGCAAGCCGCAGGCGGTGCGCTACGTCGCCGAGCTGCCCAGGCGCCGGCGGCCGCTACTGCCCTGGCAGCGCGAGCGCTTCCGCCAGGCGGTGGCGGCCATGGTGGCGGAGCCGCCGTGACGCCGGCGCAGCTCTCCACCGTCTGCACTCTGCTGCTCACCGGAGCCACGCGCTCGCGGCTCTACGGCGCCGACCATCGTCTCACCCGCCAGGCGATCGACCAGCTGTGGACGACCCTCGAGCCGCTGCTGAGCGAGCACGGAGAGCTGCGCCTGGCGGTCTCCGGCGAGGAGCTGCTGGCCCAGGAGGTGCGCCTCGATGCCACCAGCGGGCCGGCGGCGGCGCTGGTGCGGCGGCTGGGAGACAAGGGGATCGGCTTGCTCGAGCTCGAGCAGGGCCTGCAGCGCACGGAGCTCGAGGCGTTCTGCGTGCAGCTCGCCGACACCCGCGGCGGGGCGGTGAGCTCGCAGCCGCATCTCCGCGTCGGTGCCGCGCAGGCCCGCCCACTGGTAACGGCGGTGCCCGAGGGGTTGCGCATCCAAGAGCTCGCCGGCTGGCGCGACGACCCGGTCTCGGAGGAGGCGCTGCAGATGGCGCGCCTCACCCAGCACCTGCGCGACCACCAGGAGGTGCGGGTCCGTGACGCCCGCGAAATCGTCCTCGGCCTGCTCAGCAACCTCTCCTGCCAGGACAACATCTTCCTCAACCTCGCCGAGGTGCGCGAGCACAGCCTCTTCACCTACCTGCATACCTGCAACGTCGCCACCCTGGGGATGAGCTTCGGCCTCGCTCTCGGGCTGCAGGGGGCGGCGGCCTTCGACCTCGGCTCGGCGGCGCTCCTGCACGACCTCGGCAAGACCATGGTGCCGAAGTCGATCCTCGAGAAGCCGGCGGCGCTCGACGACGAGGAGTGGAAGCTGGTGCGGCAGCACCCCGAGTACGGAGCGCGGCTGCTGCTCAAGCAGCCCGACGTCCCGCACCTGGCGGTGGTGGTGGCGTACGAGCACCACATGCACTACTTCGGCAACGGCGGCTACCCCAAGGCCAGCTTCCTCCCCTCCATGCAGTCGCAGCTGGTGGCGATCGCCGACACCTTCGACGCTCTCTTCGGCAAGCGCTCCTACCACGCGCGCTACGACGTGCTGCAGGCGCTCGAAGTGCTGCAGGCCGAGCGCGGCCGCATGTACAACCCCGACCTCGTCGACGAGTTCAGCCGCTTCGTCACCCTGCAGCTCGACGAGATCACCGAGGGGGAGGTGACGGGCTGAGCGACCCCAGCCGCGGCGTCATGGCGACCGCGGCTCGAAGGGCGCCGGTCGCGTAAGATCCTCGCAACGACGAGGAAGGACGAACGCTTGCGGGCTTCGAGCCGGGCGCGGCGGCGACCAGGCGGCGGCCGTGCCTCTCTGCTGGCGGCGGCGGTGCTGGCGGCGCTGGCGGCGCCCCTGCCCGCGCTCGACCCGCGCCTCGCCATCACCCAGCTCGCCCGCCAGAGCTGGCAGGACGAGCTCCCGCAGAGCACGGTGCTGGGCATCCAGCAGACCCGCGACGGCTACCTCTGGCTCGCCACCTACGAGGGGCTCGTGCGCTTCGACGGCGTGCGCTTCGTCGTCTTCGACCGCCAGCGCAGCCACGACCTGCCCGGGACCTCGGCGCTGCACCTGAGCGAGGATCGCAGGGGGAGGCTGTGGGTGGCCACCAACGGCGGCCTCACCGTCCTCGAGAGCGGCCGTTTCCGCTCCTACGGGCCGCGCGACGGGTTGCCCGCCCGCCTGGTGCGAGCCACACTCGAGACCGCGGATGGCACGCTGTGGATCGCCACCGACGTCGGCCTCGCCGAGCTCTCCGGCGGTAGGGTGCGGGCGCGAGCGGACCTGGCGCGGGGCGTCGTGTGGGCGCTCGCCGAGGGCGTCGATGGCGCCCTCTGGGCGGGCACCGACGACGGCCTGCTGCGCATCGCCGGCGCGCGGGTGACGCGCTTCGGGGTGGCCGAGGGGCTGCCCTCGGCGGTGTGCCGTGTGCTCCTCGTGGCTCGCGATGGCTCGCTGTGGGTGGGCGCCGACGGCGGCCTGGCGCACCGCACCGCCGGCGGCTTCGCGGTCTTCCGCGCCGCCGACGGTCTCGGCGACGACTACGTGCGGGCGCTCGCCGAGGATGGTGACGGCAACCTCTGGGTGGGTACCGAGACGGCCGGCCTGGTGCGCTTCCGGTCGCGCCCGCCGGTCGCCGGCTGGCAGCGCTTCTCCGCCCGCCAGGGGCTCTCGAACGACTTCGTGCGCTCGCTCTTCGTCGACCGCGAGGGGACGTTGTGGGTGGGGACCAACGGCGGTCTCAACCGTTTCCGCGAGGGGAAGCTGGTGCCGTGGGGCACGCCCGAGGGGCTCTCCCACGACTTCGTGCGCGCCGTCTTCGAGGATCGCGAAGGCGGGCTGTGGGTGGGCACCGACGGCGGCGGCGTCGACCACCGCGCCGGCGGCACGTGGAGCGCGCTTCGTGCTCGCGACGGTCTCTCCCACGACTCGGTGCGGGCGATCGCACAGAGCGCCGACGGCGCGGTCTGGTTGGGCACCCGCGACGGTCTCGACCGCTGGGCGGACGGTCACCTCACCGCCTTCGGCGCGCGGCTGCCCAACCGGCTGGTGCGGGCGCTGCTCGCCGACCGCGAGGGCAACCTCTGGGTCGGCGCGGAGGGGGGCGGGCTGGTGCGTCTTCGCCTCGCGGCGCCGGGGCCGGGCACCGTCGAGGTGCTCACTACCCGCGACGGCCTCGGCGCCGACGACGTGCGGGCGCTGCTCGAGGACCGCCAGGGCGCGATCTGGGTCGGCACCTACGGCGGCGGCCTGTCGCGGCTCGCCGGCGGGCGCCTCTCCACCCTGCGCGCGGGCGACGGATTGCCCAACGACCTCGTCTTCGCCCTCCACGAGGACGACGCCGGGCTGTGGGTGGGCACCGACAGCGGGCTGGCGCTGCTGCGCCGCGGCGCGGACGGCGCCCTCGGCGGCGCCGGCATGGCCAGCTTCGGCATCGCCGACGGCCTCTTCGACGACAAGGTCTTCGCCATACTCGCCGATCGCCACGGCAGGTTCTGGATGAGCAGCAACCGCGGCGTCTACACCGCTGCCGAGAGGGACCTGCTGGCGCACGCCGCCGGCCGCCTGGCGCGGGTGGCGTCGACCGGCTACACCCGCGCCAACGGCATGCGCGCCACGCAGTGCAACGGCACCTCACAGCCGGCAGGCTGGGCGACCCGCGACGGCCACCTCTGGTTCCCCACCGTCTCCGGGGTGGTGGAGATCGACCCCGACCACCTCAAGCACAACCCGCTGCCGCCGCCGGTGGTGATCGAGCAGATGCGGGTCGACGGCGGCGTGGTCGACGTCGCACGCCCCCCCTCGCTGCCCGCCGAGCCGGGGCGCCTGGAGATCGACTTCACCGCCCTTTCCCTGGTGGCCCCGGAGAGGCTGCGCTTCCGTTACCGCCTCAGTGGCTCGGACCGCGACTGGGTCGAAGCCGGCGGCCGGCGCACCGCCTACTACACCCACCTGCCTCCTGGTCGTTACGAGTTCGCGGTGATCGCCGCCAACAACGACGGAGTGTGGAACCCGCGCGGCGCGCGCCTCGCCTTCACGGTTGCCACCTCTCCCTGGCGCGCCTGGTGGGCCTACCTGCTCTACGTGACGGTGGTGGCGGGTATCGTCTCGTCGCTGGTCAGCCTGCGGCTGCGTGCCCTGGCACGCGCCAACGCGCTGCTCGAGGCGCGGGTCGCCGAGCGCACCGCCGCTCTCGACGACAAGGTGCAGCTGCTCGAGCTCTCCGAGCGCCGGGCTCACGAGTCGGAGTCTCGGGCCCTGGAGGCGAGCCGCGCCAAGACCGTCTTCCTCTCCAACGTCAGCCACGAGCTGCGCACGCCGCTCAACTCGATCATCGGCTTCTCGCAGATCCTCGAGGCGCGGCTCGCCGGCGAGCTGTCGGAGAAGCACCGGCGGTTCCTCGCCAACATCCACCGTGGCGGCGAGCACCTGCTGCGGCTGATCAACGACCTGCTCGACCTGTCGAAGATCGAGGCCGGCCGCATGGAGCTGCACGTCGAGACCGTCCAGCCCACGGCCCTGCTTTACGAGCTGCGCGAGATGATGCGAGGGGTCTCGGCGGAGAAGCGGGTGGAGATCGAGCTGGCGCTCGAGCCCAGCCTGCCGTCGCTGGTCACCGACCCCGCCAAGCTGCGTCAGGTGCTGCTCAACCTGCTGGCCAACGCGGTCAAGTTCTCGGCTGCCGGCTCGCTGGTGACGGTGCGCGCGTCGCCGCTGCGCGCCGGCGATGGGCCGTTCGGCCAGGACGCCCTGCGCATCGACGTCATCGACCGCGGCATCGGCATCGCCGCCGAGCACCGGGAGCTCATCTTCGAGGAGTTCCGCCGGGTAGAGACCGACCTCGCCCGCAGCAGCGAGGGTACCGGGCTCGGCCTGGCGCTGGTGCGCCGGCTGCTCGAGCTGTTGGGGGGCGTCATCCGGGTCGACTCCACCCCCGGCCACGGCAGCATGTTCACCGTCCTGCTGCCGCGCGTGGCGCCGGCGTCGCGGCGCGCCGCGGTGCTCCTGGAAGGCACCGCAGGCCAGGGCGGCGCTTGATCCGACGCGGGCACCGCCGTTCGACGTAGGCTGCCGGCAAGGGAGACGCCATGGACTACCGCCGTGCGCTCGACTACCAGCTCGACGACCCGCAGTGGACGACGACGTTGCTGTTCGTCACCCTCGCCCTGCTGGTGCCGCTGATCGGGCCGGTGGTGGCGCTCGGCTACGAGGGCTCGGTGATCGCCGCCGTCGCCGCCACTGGCAACGCGGCGCCGCCGCCGCGCTTCGACTTCGAGTGCCTCTCCGAGTACCTGCTGCGCGGCGTGCGCATGTTCGTGGTGTCGCTCGTGCTCGCCTTCGTGCTGGTGCCGGTGATCTGGCTGCTCTTCGCGCTGATCATCGGCGGCGGCATCGGTGCCGCCAGCATCTTTGGCGCCCGCGACCAGGCCTCGACGCTGTTCGGCTGCCTGGCTACCGCGGTCGGCGTGGTGGGGTTCTGTAGCGTCATGCTGGTGGCGGGAATCCTGATCACGCCGCTGATGGTGCGCGCCGCCCTCGATCCCGACCTCGCCGGCCTCTTCGACCTCGGCTACGTGCGCGACTTCATCGCCCGCACCGGCCGCGACGGGCTGACCGCCCACCTCTTCCTCATCGCCCTCAACCTCGGGCTCGTGCTCGTCGGCCTGCTCGCCTGCCTCGTCGGGGTCTTCCCGGCGCTGGCCTTCGGCGCGCTGGTGCGCGCGCACGTCTTCGGACAATTGCACCGGCTCTACCTCGAGCGCGGCGGCCGCCGCGTGGCTCCGCCGTAGGGCCGGAAACAGGAAGGCCCTCCATCTCTCGCGAGGGGGAGGGCCTTCGATTCGGCAGGGGATCCTGCGCCGGGGCCCGACTCCCCGGCGACGTCAACCCCTACCAGCGCGGGCGCTGACGGAAACCACCGCCGCCGCCACCGCCGTTCTCGCGGGGGCGGGCCTCGTTGACCTTCAGGGTGCGGCCGCCCATCTGGGAACCGTCGAGGGCCTGGATGGCCGCCTCGGCCTCCTCGCCCGCCATCTCGACGAAACCGAAGCCGCGGGGGCGGCCGGTCTCACGATCGTTGACGAGGCTGACGCTCTGGACCTCGCCGTGAGCGGAGAACAGCTCGCGCAGCTCGTCCTCGGTGGCGGAGTAGGGCAGGTTACCGACGTAGATCTTGGTCATGTAGCTCTTTCTCTTTCCTTTCGCGCGCGGCGCCTAGGCCGTCACGCTTCGATTCTCGAGGCGATTCCGCACGTGGGAATCATTCGACGGGAGCTCAGTCACCTGGCGGGGTTTGGAAATGGCTGCTACGGCGGAAGGTCGGGTGGCTTCTGACGGTAGCGCCCCATCCCTCTGGGGCCTCGCTCGCGCACGGAGATTGTAGGGGAAAGCCGTATCGAAGTCTAGATGAGGGACTTACAGGGGCTGCCTGTCCCTGCGCTGGCGCCCACGAGGCGGCACCCGCCGAGGCTGCGCGTCGTAGACTCCACGCGTCCCAGGCAAGCGGAAGATGAGCGGACGCGACGGCAATGCGGTCGGCATCCTCGGGCTCGGGGCCTACGTCCCCGAGCGGGTGATGGGCAACGAGGAGTGGTCGCGGTACGTCGACACCAGCGACCAGTGGATCCGCGAGCGCACCGGCATCGAGCGCCGGCGGGTGGCGGCGCCCGAGCAGAGCACCGTCGACCTGGCGCTGCCGGCGGCGCGGCTGGCGCTCGCGGACGCCGGCATCGATGCCGCCGAGATCGACGAGATCATCGTCGCCACCGACACGCCGGAGGTGTCCATTCCCGACACCGCGGCGTTCGTGCAGCACCGGCTGGGGGCGCGCGAGGTGCCGGCCTACGACCTCGCCGGCAGCGGCTGTGCCGGCTTCCTGCAGGCGCTCGACGTGGCGCGGTCGCGCGTGGTCGCCGCCGCCGCCGAGCGGGTGCTGGTGATCGGCGTCGAGCTGCTCACCCGGCTGATGAGCTGGAGCGACCGCAACACCTGCGTGCTGTTCGGCGACGCCGCCGGCGCGGTGGTGGTGGGGGCCTCGCTGCGCGCCGCGGAGATCCTCGCCGCCGTGGCGGGGACCGACGGCAGCGCGGCGGGCATCCTCGGCCTCGAGGCGGGAGGCACGCGGGTGCCATTCAACGAGGAGGCGGCGCGGCAGGGGCTCCATCACCGCATCGAGCTCAACGGCCGCGAGGTGTTCCGCGACGCCGTACGTCGCATGGCGCAGGCGGGGCGGGCGGCGCTGGCGAAGGCCGGGCGCCGTATCGAGGAGGTGGCCCTGCTGGTTCCCCACCAGGCCAACCTGCGCATCCTCGACGCCGTGCGTCGCGAGCTCGGACTGCCGGAGGAGCGGGTGTTCGTCGACGTTCAGGAGTACGGCAACACCGGCTCGGCCTCGGTGCCGCTGGCGCTGTGGGAGGCCTGCCGTGCCGGCCGCGTGGGCAGGGGCGACCTGGTGCTCCTGGTCTCCTTTGGCGCCGGGTTCCATTGGGCGAGCGTGCTGCTGCAGTATCCCTGGGACCCGTTGCCATGAGCGGCTTCCGTACCACGACGAGGATCACCGGCGGCTCCGGGGGCGGCGTCATGGGCCGGCTCGCCGGCAGCGTCTTCTTCCTCGTCTTCGCCGTCATGGGCACGGTCGTCGGCGTGCTGTTCGCGAGGGCCTTGCTGCGCGGCATGGCGGCCTGGCACTGGGAGCCGACCCAGTGCCGGGTGCTCGCCTCCGGCGTCGACGACCTGTTGTTCTCGCTGCCGCCCGAGGAGGCGGCGCGGGAGGGGGACCCGTTCAAGCTGCGCGTCAGCTACCAGTGGGAGTGGCAGGGGAGGACCTTCGGCGGTGACAAGGTGGGAGCCCACGGCCAATACGGCACCCGGGACGCCGCGCGGCAGGCGGCGGCGCGATACCCGGCCGGCGGCATGGTGCGCTGCTTCGTCGACCCCGACGACGCCAGCCAGGCGGCGCTGCGGCGCCCGGCCCTCTGGGTGCTGCTCTTCCTCCTCCTGCCGCTGACCTTCGTGCTCTTCGGCATCGGCGGCGCGGTCGGCATCTGGCTGCGCCGGCGCAAGCCGGCGGCGGGAACGGCCGCTCCGCGGTCGCGACGCACGAGCTCCGGCGGCGGTCGCGGCTGCGCCGTTGCCGCCTTCGGCGTCTTCGCCCTCTTCGGCGCCGGCTTCATGATCCCCTTCGCGCTTCCGGTGGCCCACCGGCTGGCGAGCACGCGATGGCAGCAGGTGCCGGCCACCATCGTGTGGAGCGGCGTCGGCGCCCACAGTGGCGACGAGAGCGCCACCTACAGCGTCGACGTGCTCTACGAGTACGACTACGGCGGCGAGCGCTTCCGCTCCAATCACTATCGCTTCATGGGCGGCAGCAGCAGCGGCAGCGAGGCCAAGCAGGCGGCGGTCGACCGCATGCCGCCGGGCACCCGCACCGTCTGCTGGATCGATCCGCGCGACCCCTCGCGGGCGGTGCTCGACCGCGGCCTTGGCGGCTTCATCTGGTTCAGCTCGATCCCCGGGGTGTTCCTCGCCATCGGCCTGGTCGGCATGATCGTGTCGTTGCTCGCCGGTCGCGGGCCCAAGCCGGCCGCCGACTGGCTCCCCGGTGACGCGAGCGTCGATGCGGGCGCCGCCGCCGCCCCGATGGCCGCGCTCGCCGGCGGGGGCACGGTCCGCGAGCTGGCGGTGGAGGCGCCGGGGTCGAGCCGCGGCGCCGGTCCCCCGGCCGGCCCGCTGCACGTGCAGGCAGCCAAGTCGCGGCTCGGCAGCTTCGTGGTGCTTGCCGTCTTCACCCTGCTGTGGAACGGCTTCGTCGGCTTCGTCCTGGCGATGTTGTTCCGGGAAGGGAAGCTCGGCAGCGATGGCTGCGTCACCGCCTTCATCGGCGTCTTCGTGCTCGCCGGGCTGGTGCTGCTCTCGGCGCTGCCGTACCAGTTTCTCGGCCTCTTCAACCCGCGCCCCGAGGTGACGCTGTCGGCGCCGCTCGTCCCCGGCTCGCCGGTGGCGCTGTCGTGGCGCTTCAGCGGCGCCGCCGGGCGGCTCACCAGCCTCGTCCTGCAGGTCGAGGGCAGCGAGCAGGCCACCTACCGGGTCGGCACCCAGAGCTCGACAGACAAGCGGGTCTTCGCGAGGCTGGTGCTGGTGGAGACCAGCGACCCCGGCCGGATCGCCGCCGGCGAAACCATGTTGCTGCTGCCCGCCGACACCATGCACTCCTTCAAGGCCTCCCACAACGAGATCGTGTGGACGCTCAAGGTCCGCGGCGACATCGCGCGCTGGCCCGACCTCGACGACGAGCTGGCGCTCACCGTCTATCCTGCGTCCTTCCTCGGCCACTCCGAGGTGACCGCGTGACGACGATGACGGTGGAGCTCGACGGCGGGCGCTCGGCCTACGAGCCCGGCGAGCGGGTGGAGGGGCAGGCATCGTGGGAGCTCGACGCGGCGCCGCGCGCGCTCGAGGTGAGGTTGTTCTGGGGCACCAGCGGCCGCGGCGACTCCGATCAGGAGGTGGTGGCGGTGGAGGCCGTGCCGGCGCCCGGCGCCAACGGCTGGATCCGCTTCAGCTTCCAGCTGCCCCCTGGCCCGTACAGCTTCTCGGGGCGGCTGGTGACGCTCTCCTGGGCCGTGGAGCTGGTGGCGCCGCACGAGAACATGGCGGGCTCGGCGGCGCTAGTGGTGGGTCCCGGCGGCCGCGAGATCCGCATCGACGGCCAGCCGCCTGCCGTCTCCCCGTGAGGCCGGAGCGCGACGTGCGGGCCGCTGACAACCCTTTCCGCGTGCAGCGCCTGGCGACGCTCGCCTACCGGCTCGATGGCACCGGCTGGGAGGAGCTGCTGGCGCGCCTCACCCAGCTCGGGCGGCGAGCGGCCCTGGTCGGCCCCGAGGGACACGGCAAGACCACCCTCCTCGCCGAGCTCGGCCGGAGGCTGGCGGCGGCACAGGGCTTCCGCCTGCGGGCGGTGCGGGTCCGGCGAGGCGAGCGGCGGCTCTCGCTCGTCGCCCGCGACCGGTTGCTGCGGGGCGTCGGGGGCCGCGACCTGCTGCTCGTCGACGGCGCCCAGGAGCTCTCGCCCTGGGCGTGGCGCCGGCTGCGCGCAGCCAGCAAGCGGGCGGGCGGCCTGCTCGTCACCTCCCACCGCGCCGGACTCCTGCCGACGCTCCTCGAGTGCCACACCACCCCGAGGCTGCTCGCCGAGCTCATGGCCGAGCTCCTGCCCGCCGGCGCGCCTCCCGGCGGCGCGCTGCCGCCTGCCGACGAGCTCTTCGCCCGCCACCGCGGCGACCTGCGCGCGGCGTTGCTGGCGGCCTACGACGCCTGCGCCGCCCTGCCGGCAGAAGCGCGAGGCTGAGTCCGCGACGAGCTGGCGCGACGGAGGGCACCGGTCCGCTCGATCGGCCACGCTGGCGACGGACTCCCGGGTCGTCGCCGGGTGGCCGGGAGCGGCCGACCTTGCCCGTGCCGACCGCGGCCCGGTGCCATCCTCGCGCGCCGGAAGGGGCGGCTGGGATGGACCGCTCGCGGGCGGGGATGGACGGCCCCGCCGACCCGCAACCTCTTCCCCGCGCTCGCCGTACTTCCTGGGATCTCGAACAACCTGGGAGCATCGCTACCATGAACAGAGTCGCGTGCGCCGTCGCTCTCCTCTGCTGCCTCCCCGCCGGTGCCCGCGCAGACGGCGCGGCGTTCCGCGGTGGCCCCGAGCGTACCGGTGCCTACGAGGGCGCCGGGGTGCCGCTCTTCCATGGCGTCAAGTGGCGCTTCCACACCGGCGCCGCCATCATCTCGTCGCCGGCCGTGGTCGACGGCACGGTGTACGTCGGCAGCAACGATCACGCGCTGTACGCCATCGACGCCGCCAGCGGCAAGCAGAAGTGGAAGCTCGACACCCGCAGCCGGGTGACCTCCTCGCCCGCGGTGGCGGACGGTACGGTGTTCTTCGGCAGCTACGACGGCCTGTTCTATGCCGTCGACGCCGCCAGCGGGGCGCTGCGCTGGAAGGTCGCCACCGGTGGCGAGCGGCGCTATGCGGGCCGCCGCCTGCACGGATCCGACCCCACCGGCGAGACGATGCCCGACCCCTTCGACGTCTTCCTCTCGTCGCCCGTGGTCTGGCACGGTGCCGTCTACGACCCTATCGTCCACAACCAGGTCGGCATCCAGTCGACCGCGGCGGCGGCCGGCGGCATGGTCTTCTTCGGCTGCCGCGACTCGAAGCTCTACGCCCTCGACGCCAAGACCGGCGAGAAGAAGTGGGCGTTCGACAACCACGGCTCGTGGGTCGTCGGCTCACCGGCGGTGCGCGACGGTCGCGTCTTCTTCGCGACCTCCGATTCCGGGATGTTCTACGCGCTCGACGCCGCGACCGGGGCCGAGATCTTCTCGCTGAGCTCGAACAAGTGGCCGATGTTCTCGTCGCCGGCGCTCGCCGGCGGCTTCGCCTATGTCGGCACCGACGAGGGGAAGTTGCTCGCCATCGACCTCTCCAGGCAGACCCTGGCCTGGAGCTACCAGACCGACGCCTCCAAGCAGTACGGGCCGACCTACACCAAGCCCGACGGGACGCCGAACTACGCCGCCGCGTTCACCGACAGCTTCTACGACGACATGGTGGCCGGCGTCGTGCGCATGCAGAGCATCGGCCAGCTCCTGTCGTCGCCGGTGGTGGTGGGAGACGTGATCTACGTCGGCAGCACCGACGGCGACCTCTACGCCCTCGAGTAGCGCCTGCCGCCGCGGCGTCGCCCCGCCGGCGCCGCGCTCACGGCACCAGCGCGAAGTTGAAAGCGCCGTCGCCGCGCAGGCCGTAGAGGCGCAGCCAGATCGGCAGCAGCATCTCGGTGCCGCGGGCGCCGCTCAGGTCGCCGAGGTCGACGATCTCCTCGTCGCGCCAACCGAAGCCGGCGAGCAGCTGGCGCACCGTTGTCTTTGCCTCCGCGTCGTTGCCGCAGAGGAAGACCAGGTGCTTGCCCGGCAGCCGGCGGGGATCCACCATGATGCCGCACCACATGGTGTTGAGCGCCTTGACCACCAGCGTGCGCGGCAGCGCCCGCTGCAGCTGCTCGCCCAGCGAGTCGGTGTTGCATACCGAGAGCGACGGCGGGAAGCCACGCGAGAAGTCGAGGGGGTTGGACACGTCGACCAGTACCTTGCCGGCGAGATTCTCCTCGCCGGCGAGCACCGCCACCGCCAGCGTCGCCTCCCCCTTGGTGCAGTTGAACGCGAGATCACCGAAGGCGGCGGCCTCCGCGAAGGTGCCGTACGAGGCGCGGGCGCCGGCGCCCGCCGCCCACTCCACGGCCTTGGCGTTGGCGGCATCGCGTGCCCCCAGCTTCACCTCGTGACCGAGCTCGGCGAGCTTGCTGCCGAGCGCCTGGCCGACCGCACCGGTGCCCAAGATAGCGATCCTCATCTGGCCTTCTCCTCCTGGTGGCATGGTGGTGGCTGCGCGCTCCACCGGCAGCGTGCACCGCGAGCCGCCGCAGGTCGACGAGCGACCCCGGGAACGGGGCGGCTGCGGTCGGCGCCGCCAGGCGGCCGCCCCCTCGCGGCTGGCGTTGCCACCCTCACGAGCAGGGAGGAGGGAACGCGGAGCGACATCGCCCCGCATCCTAGCCCGAATCGATCGTTCAGCCGCGGGCGGCGATCGCCCGTGCCACGTACTCCATGATCGCCGGGTCGAGGCCGGTGCGCTGCCGCACCGACGGCTCGTTGGCGTACATCTGCCGCACCGCGCCGCCGATGGCGGCGTCGCCGCCGGTGAACTCGCGCACCAGCTGCTGCCAGCGCTCGATCAGCGGTACGAGCTCCGGCGCCGCGGGGTCCACGCCGCCCTCCATCGCGGCGCGCACGGCGGCGATCAGCCGCGGCCACTCGGCCTCGACGGCGGCGATGTGCTCGGCTCCCAGCTCCTCCTTGCGCGTCGCCAGGGTGGCGAGCTGCTCCTCGCTCAGATACTTCTCGAACATGGTCATCATCTCCAGGGTGGTGAAGAGGTCGTCGGGGGAGGCGTCCTGGCCCGACTCGAGCGTCGCGGCCAGCGCCTCGAGGCGAGCCAGCAGCCGCTGCTCGTGAGCGATCTGCGCCCGCAGGCGCCCGGCCTGCGCGCGCAGCGCCGACGGCAGGGCGTGCCCGGGGCTGCTGAGGCTGGACTTGACCTGCGCTAGCGACAGCCCCCGGCGCCGCAGCAGCACTACCTGCAGCAGCCGTGAGACCTCGTCCTCGCCGTAGAGACGGTAGCCGCTCGGGCTCCGCCGCCGCGGCGTGACGATGCCGAGCTGGTCGTAGTGGTGCAGGGCGCGGACGGTCAGCCCTGTCCGCCTCGCCAGCTCGCCCACGCGCAGGGGCCGCCTTGCCTTCCGCGTCGCCATGCCGGGAACGCTACAGCCTCACGCTGCGTGAGGGTCAAGGGGCGAGGGGAAGGGCGGCGCGCCCGTCGCTGGCGAGCAGCCGGCGCAGCACCACCGGCAGCGTCTCGCCGCCCCCCGGCGCCAGCAGGGTCAGCGCCTTGGTGCGCAGCATGGCGCGTTCCTCCTCGCTGGGCTCGTGGCCGGCGACGAGCACGATGGGGACGGTCGAGGTCTCCGGCAGGGCGCGTAGCTCGAGCGCCAGCCGCAGGCCGCCCGGGTGGTCCATGAGGAGGTCGACGACCACCAGCGCCGGCGGCTGCGCGCGCGCCTTGGCGAGACCCTCGTCGGTGGAGTAGGCGTGCACCAGCTCGTACCCTTCGGCGAGCAGCCCCGGCTCGAGCAGCCGATGGATGGAGCGGTCGTCGTCGACGAGCAGCACCGCGCCTCCCCTGGCCGGGGTGCCGGGCGAGGAGCGGCCGGCGAGCGCGGCCACCCTGTCGACCAGCTGCTGCAGGCCGGTCGGCTTGAGGACGTAGTCGTCGGCGCCGAGGGCGATCCCCAGCTCGCGGTTCTCCTGCCGCGAGTGGATGACGATGGGCAGGCTGGCGGTGGCGGCGTCCCCCTTGAGCGTCTTGAGGACCTCCCAGCCGTCCACCATCCCCGGCAACACGAGGTCGAGGATCACCGCCACGGGCGCCACCGAGCGGGCCAGCGCGAGCGCGGCGTCGCCGGTCCTGGCCAACACCGGAGCGAAGCCGGCCCCCTCGAGCAGCGGCGCCAGCAGCTCGAAGACCGCGCGGTCGTCCTCGACCACCAGCACCGGCTGGGGTACCAGTGAAGCGCTGCCGCGGAGCTGACCGCTGCGCGCCGGCAGCAGCACGCGGAACTCGCTCCCCCGGCCGAGGGCCGAGTCGACGGTGACGCGGCCGCCGTGCATCTCGGCGAAGGTCTTGACCAGCGACAGGCCGAGCCCGGTGCCGCCGAACCGCCGCCCAGCGGTGGCGTCGACCTGCTGGAAGGGGTCGAAGATCCGCTCGTGGTGCTCGCGGGCGATGCCGATGCCCTCGTCGCGCACCGTCACCTCGAGGGTCGGCTCGCCGAGCGGCGAAGCGTCGCCCCCGATGCTGCGCACGGCGATGCCGACGCGCGAGCCGGCGGGGGAGAACTTGACCGCGTTGGAGATCAGGTTGTAGAGGATCTGCTTGACCTTCACCGGGTCGGCCCAGATCCACGGCACGCCGGGAGCGGCCTCGACGGCGAAGCCGACCCCCTCGCGATCGGCCACCGCCTTCATCACCGTGCAGACACCCTCGAGCAGCATCGGCACCGACACCGCCTCGGGCTACAGCTGCATGCGGCCGGCTTCCACCTTCGAGAGGTCGAGGATGTCGTTGATGATGGCGAGCAGGTGGCGGCCGGAGCTATGGATGTTGCCCAGGAACTTGCGCTCGCGCGGTTGCAGGCCGTCGCTGCGGGAGAGCAGGATCTCCGAGAAGCCGATGATCGAGTTCAGCGGCGTGCGCAGCTCGTGGCTCATGTTGGCGAGGAAGCGCGTCTTCTCCTGCGTGCGGTGCTCGGCGGCGTCACGCTCGCGCTCGCGGCGCTGGATCTGGTCGAGCATGTCGTTGAAGCCGTCGCAGAGCACGCCGATCTCGTCCTCGCCGCGCTTCTCGGCACGCAGCGAGGTGTCGCCGGTGAGGGAGACGCGGTGGGTGGTGCGAGCGAGCTCGAGGATGGGGCCCGAGATCACCCGCTGCAGGCGGTAGGCGACGAGCAGCGAGATCGCCAGCGTCGCCGCCAGCACCGCCACCAGCACCTCGACGTCCCGAACCACCTTGTCGTGCACCCCGGCGGTGGAGACCAGCAGGTAGATGGTGCCGTAGCGGTCCCCCTTGTAGACGACCGGCTCGGCGACGTGCAACCCGTCGCCGGCCAGGCGCACGGCCGGTGCGTCGGCGACGGTGGGCAGCGGGCGCAGCGGTGCCCCCCAGGAGGCGAAGGGCTCGCCGCGGGCGTCGAACAGCAGCGCCGAGCGCACCGCCGGCATGACGGCGAGGCGGCCGAGGCTGGTGGCGGCGGCGGCTTTGTCGTCGAAGGCGAGGTCGGGCACCGTGTAGTCGCCCACCACCCGCGCCACCAGCACCGAGGTCTCGACGAGCTCGCGCCGGTGGCTCTCCACGTCACGCAGGGTGTGCGACCCGAAGGCGCCGAGCAGGGCGCCGGTGGTCACCAGGGCGACCAGGCCGAGCAGCTTCTGACGGATGGAGAGCCGTCGCAGCGCGTTCATGGGATGGGCAGGGCGGGCGCGGGCGGCTGGACGGGCGTCGCGGACCGATGGCGACGTCGCAGGGCCCGCAGGTCGCCGCCGCAGCGCAGGGCATCGGCTGCCGGCACCGGTGCCGGCGAGGCCGCCGCGAGGGCGGGCGGGAGGTCCAGGAGCTTGCGCACGCCGAGAGGTGGGGGCCGGAGCGATTGTAGCCGGCCGTGATTCCGGAGGGGATCGTGGCGCCGAGGGTTCGGCGCCGGCGGCGCTCGGCCTAGAACCGCCACTCGCCAACCAGCTGCAGGCTGCGCTCCCTCTGCTGCGCTCGCGCGCCGAGGATGGTGCGCGCCGGGCGCCAGCTCAGCACCTCGAGCGCCTCGACCCCGGCGCGCCAGCTGCCGCGGGCGGTGTGAGGGCCTTCGAGGAACCAGGCGGCGGTCCAGGCGTGGCCGTCCTCCTGGTTGGGGTCGCCGGCGACGTGGTCGCGGTCGTGGACCCAGAAGGCGTCGTAGCGCAGGCTCGCACGCTGGCGGCCCCAGGCGTGCGAGAGGAGCAGGAAGGCGGCCTGGTAGTCGGCGTAGACGAAGGGCATCGCGAAGCCCTCCATCTCGGTGTCGCCGCGCACCAGCTGGGTGATGGCCTCGTTGTCGCCGGGGAGGCGCAGGTGCCAGCCCAGGTGGTCGAAACGGGTCCGCCACGCCCACTGGCCGTGTCGCGTCTGCAGCGGGTCGCCACGGTTGTCGTAGTGCTGCAGCCGCAGCCGTGAGACGTCGAGGTAGTCCCACTGACCGCCGAGGTAGTAACCGGTGCGGCCGTCGATCTCGTGAAAGGGCTCCTCGTACCCCTGCTGCACGAAGAACAGGCCGTCGCTGCCGAAAGCGGGCAGCGGTGCCAGCGGCAGCCGCTCGAAGAGGCGGGTCTGGCGGTCGCCGATGCCCCAGCCCCGCCAGCTGAGCAGGGCGCCTGCGGGGTCGTTGGCGCGGAAGACCCCGAACAGCAGGCCGAGGTCGTGGGGGGAGCCGGTGGCGGCGCCGGCGTGGGTCAGCTGCACCTCGGCGCCGAGCGTGCGGAGCTCCTCGCCGAACCAGGAATTGACGCTCGAGTAGCTGATCGTGTAGGGCGAGCTCCAGCCCACTCCCGTGTTCTCGAGCGAGAAGGGGGCGTGGAAGGCGCCCGCGCGGGCGAGGAGACGCCATGCCGAGCGCGGCACCGGCCGCAGCTCGAGGTAGGCCTCGTCGAGGTCCACCGCCGAGCCGATGCCATCGCCGTAGGCGCTGGCGACGGTGCGCAGCGACAACGTGGGCGTGAAGCGGGCGCGGTAGTCGACGGTGGCGGCGCCCAGCCGCAGGGTGCCGTCGCCCTCGTCGAAGCGCAGCTTGCCGAGCCCGCCATCGGTCCACGAGCGCGGGGCGTCGACGGCGAGAAGCCGCAGCGAGACGAGGCCGTCGACCTGCTGCTCGAGGGCGCCGAGCGCCGCGGCGGGGGTGAGCGCGAGCGCCGTGACGGCGACGACGGCAAGACGCCGGGCCGCGCTCCTCACGTCGGCCCCACCGGGCGCAGAGCGCCTCCTTTGGGGCCCAGCCGGCGCAGCAGCTCGGCGGCCTCCACAGGCTCGCCGAAGTAGTTGCCCTGGGCCAGGTCGCAGCCCATGTCGCGCAGGCGCGCCGCGATGCCGCCGGTCTCCACTCCCTCGGCCACCACCCGCAGCCCCAGGCTGTGCGCCATCTCGATGGTGGCGCGCACGATCAGCGCCACCTCGGGCGAACGCTCCATCTCGAGCACGAACGAGCGGTCCACCTTGAGCTCCTGCACCGGCAGCCGCCGCAGCTGGGCGAGCGACGAGTAGCCGGTGCCGAAGTCGTCGATCGACACCGTCACCCCCATTGCCACCACCTCGGCGAGCACGCGCCGCGCCGTCTCCGGGTCGGCCATGACGCTGCTCTCGGTGACCTCGAGCACCAGGCGCGTCGGTGGCACCTCGGCCTCGGCGAGGCGAGCGGTGAGACGGCGCGGCAGGCCGCGGTCGTGGAGGTCGAGGGCGGAGAGATTGACCGCCACTCCCAGCGTCACTCCGGCGCGCTGCCACGCCGCCACCTGCTGCAGGGCGCGGCCGACGACCCAACGCGACAGCGGCCGGATGGCGCCGGTCTGCTCGGCGAGTGGCACGAACTCGGCGGGCGAGACCAGGCCCAGGTGTGGATGGCGCCAGCGCACCAGGGCCTCGACCTCGATCGGGCTGCCGGTGGTGAGCTCCACCTTGGGCTGGTAGCAGAGGTGCAGGGCGTCGGCTTCGATGGCCCGGCGCAGCTCTCCCATCAGCGTCAGCCGTTGCACGCTGTGGCGGTCCTGGCTGGCGTCGTAGAAGGCGATGCCGAGCTTGCGCTGCTTGGCGTCGTACATCGCCACCTCGGCCTGGCGCAGCAGGCTGGCGGGATCGCCGCCGTGGTCGGGGAAGAGGGCGATGCCGATGCTCGCCGAGAGCTCGACGCGCAGCTCCTCGGTCTCGAGCGCCGCCGCCAGGAGCTCGCGCAGCTCGCCGACCGCCTGCTCCGCCTGCCGCACCGCCAGCGCCGGCAACAGCACCGCGAACTCGTCGCCACCGAGTCGCGCCACCACCAGGCCGCGGTCGCGGGCGACGCTGTCGAGGCGGCTGGCGAGCTCCATGAGCATGCGATCGCCGACGTGGTGGCCGAGGGTGTCGTTGATGTCCTTGAAGCGGTCGAGGTCGACGAGCGCCACCGCCAGCCGGCCGTGCCGGTGGCGGGCGCTGGCGATCGCCTCGCCGACCTCGACGCGGAAGCGGTTGCGGTTGGGCAGTCCGGTGAGGTCGTCGTGGTAGGCGAGGTGATGGATGGCGGTCTCGCGCTCGCGGATCCCCTGCTGCATGCGCCCGAACTCGCGCGCCAGCTCGCCGATCTCGCCGCGGTCATCGAGCGGCAGGTCGGCGGCGTAGTCGCCGCTGGCAAGCCTCTGTGCGGCGCGCTCGAGGGCGCGCACCGGGCGGGTGATGCCGCGCGCTATGAGCGCGGTGCCGAAGGAGGCGAGCAGCACCGCGCCGACGGCGATCCACAGCACCTCGCCGGAGAGCGTACGGAAGTCGAGGAAGGCCTCGGCGGTCGAGCGCATGAGCACGCTGTCGAGGCGCGAGCCGGGGACGTCGCCGCCGCCGGCGCCGCGCAGCGGCACCGCCACCATCAAGTAGTCCTGGTCGCCCAGGCGCAGCCCGTGGGGGCGCTGGGCGAGCGCGGCGGGGAGGTCTGCGAGCTGGCGCCGCCGCGCGCCCGCGAGCGAGGAGGAGAGCAGCTGGCGGGGCGGGTTGCGGGCGCGGGCGAGGAAGGACACCTCGAGGCCGGAGAGGCCGCCGAGCTCTCGTGCCGTGGTGTCGTCGAGCAGCCGGCCGAGCAGCAACCAGAGGGCGGGCCGCGGTGCCGACACCGGCACGTAGTAGGGAGCCGCCACCAGCTGGTAGGCATGGCCATCGAGCACCACCGCCACCGGTTCGCCCTCGAAGGCGCGCCCGGGCGCCAACAGCGCGGGGTACGGAAAGCGATGGTCGCGATTGGCCGGCTCGAGGGTGTCGACCAGCACCCGCCCCTCGAGGTCGACGAGCAGGGCCAGGTCGGCGCCGGTGCGCACGCGGTGATTGTTGAGGGCGACGAACAGCGACTCCTCGTCGCTGGGGTCGGTGAAGATCGCCTGCCGCAGCGCGTCGTCCTTGGTGAGCGTCTCGGCGACTTGCCAGAGCGAGCGCTGGCGCGAGGTGAGCTTGTCCTGGAACACCTCGCGGCCGTGCAGCAGCTCGTCCTGCACGCGCGCCAGCGTCTGCCGGTAGGCGGCGCGGCGAACGGTGGCGACCGTCACTCCCAGCACCGCCAGCAACAGGGCCAGCACGAGCACCAGGATGCGGGTCTGCAGGCTGCGCATGAGAGCTCGCTCAGTAGTCCTTGAACCCCGGCTCCTGGTCGCGCTGGGGGAGGAGGGGCATGTGCAGGGCCAGCTCCCAGGTCTCGCTGTCCTCGGCGCCGAGGCGCGCCTCGCGACCCAGGCTCGCCTCCGGGTCGGTGATGCGCGGGTGCCAGGCGACCAGGCGGTAGTGTCCGCCGGGCAGCTCGAGGGTTGCCACACCGCGGCTGTCGGTCTGGGTGAACCAGGCGGAGTCGACCACCAGGATGTAGCCGAGCATCCAGTCGTGGATGTTGCAGCCGAGCGCCACCACCCCGGGGCGGTCGAAGACGACCGCCGGCGGTGGGTCGCCATGGTTGCGGCCGCTGAGATTCGCGGCGCCCCGGTCCCCACCCGCTCGCTCGCGCTTGGGCAGGTAGAGCTCGAAGCGCTTGGCGGGGGAGAAGGAGTAGACGTGGTGGCTGATCGAGTCGGTGTTGGGGAAGCTCACGGCGGCGCCCGTCTGCACCGGCAGGATCTGCGGCACGAAGCGACGGTCGCGCTGGTCCATCACCGCCGCCGACGGAGGCGGCAGGCGGCGGCCGTCGAGCGGCAGCGCGTAGAGCACCGCGCCGGCGAGCGCCCGGCCGTCGGGCTGCAGCAGGTGCAACGTGACGCGAGCGGCAGCAGCGGGGAGAGCAGCGAGCATGCCGGCCAGCGCCAGCCCCAGCGCCAGGCGCGAGCGGCTCGGGATCGACCTCATCTTGGGCGTGGTGGCGCCGTACCCCCGCACCGGATTATAGAGGTGTGGGTGGAGCTCGTTGCGCCGGCAGTGCGTACCGCCTGCAGGGAGGACCGGTTCATGGATGCGACGATGACGACGACGGCCTTCGAGCTCGACGGCTTCCGGGTGACGCGCAGCCTCGGTGTGGTGCGTGGCATCGCCGTGCGCTCGCGATCGATCTTCGGGACCATCGGTGGCGCCTTGCAGACCCTCGCCGGCGGCAACATCACCCTCTTCAGCGAGCTGTGCGAGAAGACCCGCGCCGAGGCCTTCGCGCTGATGCTCCAGCATGCGCAGCAGGCCGGCGGCAACGCCGTCATCGGCGTGCGCTACGACGCCACCGAGGTGATGGACGGCGTGACCGAGGTGCTCTGCTACGGCACCGCGGTGGTGGTCGAGCCGCGAGCGTAGCCGCGGGCCGCGGCACCGGGACCGCGCCGGTGAGGGGGAGCCGAAGGGCCGGCGGGTCGTCGACGGGGAGCGCGGGCAGCGGGCGCTCCCGGACCCGCCGCCGCCACGGGGATCATGCCCTCCAGCAACTCGAGCCCGCGGTCCAGGACGCGATCGGGGATGGCTGGCGCCGTGTCACCGGCAGGAGTGTTCGGCGCAGGGGCGATCGGCAGGTCCCGAAAGAGGAAGTCCGCGAGCCAGGCCGTGTACTCCGGCCCCTCGACGATCAGCTCCATGCCGGGATCCGGGACGACTCCCCAGGTGGCGGATTCCGCGGGCGCGTCGTGGCGGTCGATGGTCTTGCCCGACGGGCGCTGAAACGATTCAGTCGTCAGCAGGAGCCCGCCCTGACCCTTGCCGAGAGGGAACGGAGTCTGGGCGTACCCCTTGCCGAAGGTCCGTTGGCCCACCACCACCGCCCGGCCGTGATCCTGCAAGGCGGCGGCGAAGATCTCCGAGGCGGATTCGGTATTGGCGTTGACGAGGAGGACGACCGGGACGTTGCTAAGGGTGCCGGGATGGGCGTCGAGGCGCTCGTCCCCTCCCTGCCGGTGGTGCACGGTCAGGATCCTGCCCGCGCCGAGAAACAGGTCGGCTGCCGCGACCGCCGCGGACTGCAACCCTCCCGGATCCTCCCGCAGGTCGATCAGCAGGCCTCTCACGTGGTCGGCTTCGAGCGACACGAGTGCGGCGCTCACGCCGTCGACGGCGTCCTCCGCCCACTGCATGATCCGCAGGTAGCCGACCCCGCGCTGGCGGTCGAGGACGTAGTCCTCCCTGCCGGCGGCGTCGCGTCGAATGCCCCGGATGCTCGGGACCCGGAGAAGGTGCCTCTCGATGGTCAGAGGCGCCGTCCCGCCGGTAAGGGGATGACGCACCATCAGGTGGGCGAGGCTGCCGGGCACACCCTGGATCAGGGCGACGGCGCGCGCGAGCGACATGTCCTCGGTCGACTGGCCCTCGATTTCGTAGATGCAGTCGCCGACCTCGGCGCCTGCCGTCGCCGCGAGCGAGCCAAGCATGAGGTGAGCGATGCGAGGCCGGTGCGTGGAGGCGTCGACCTCGAGCTGCACCCCGATGCCGGCGAAGGTGCCCGCGACTTGCCGATTGAAAGCATCCCATTCCTGCTCGTCGAGGTAGCGCGCGTAGGGATCGATGTCCCGCAGCATCCCCTCGATCGCGGCCCTCGCCAGTCGCTCCGACGACACCGGCCGCAGGAAGTTGGCTGCGACCACGCTGGTCACGGCGGCCACCAGAGCGGTCGACGGGCCGCTTTCGCCGCGGGAGACATGCTGCCGTGCCTCGGCGCTCCCGCCGGCGGCCACCGGCTGCGCGGCCGCGACCCCAGCGCCTGCGACCCCAGCGCCCGCGGCCAGTGTCATGGCGAGGGTGAGGATCGAGGCGCGGAGGATCGTTGCCGTCTCGATGCGTTCGTTCATGGCGCTCCTCGCTGCGCTGGAGAGTGGGATCGAGCACCACGATACTCCGGCGCACGGCCGGCTGGGCAGCGGCTTGGCGAGAGGCTGAGGGGTGCGGGCGCGCGGTCGTGCCGCCGTCAGGCGCCCTACCGCAGGCGCAGCAGCTGGTCGAAGCTGGGGTCGAGGGTGTCGCGACCGCAGAGCAGGGTGAGCGGCTGCGGGTCGTCGCCGGCGAGCACGCGCAGCGGCCGGCCGAGCTCGGCGGCGGCGCGCAACCGGCCGTAGGCCGCCGCGGGATCGTGGCGCACGTCGATATCGTCGAGGCGGGTGATGCGCTGCCCACCGGCGAAGCGCGCGCAGTCTCCGCTGGGGGTGGTGGGCGCGTCGCCAGGCCCGCACGCGCAACGGATGACGCCGCGGGCGAGGAGGCTGCGGTAGACCTCGGGGTCGGCGCGCGCCTGCGCAGGGGACGCGAGGGTCACGTGGTAGCCGGCGCCGTCGAGCAGCCGCTGCAGCAGGCGGTCGGCACCGTGCGGCTGGCCGCGGCGGATGAGCCCCTGCAGCGCGTACACGGTGGGCCGGTCGCCCGCGAGCTTGTCGAGCCAGCCGAGGAAGGTGCCCGTGCCGTAGACGCCTCCCGCCCGCTGCCCCTCGGCAAACATCTCGCGCACCAGCAAACCGAGCCCCCCCTGCCCCGGGTGCGCGCGCTCCACCGCCTCGCCGGCGACGAAGAGCAACACCGGGCCGCAGGTGTACCAGGTGTCCCAGGCGCGGCGCTGCGGCGCCGACAGCAGCGACTGCCCCTCGAGGCCGGCGAGGCAGCGGTTGCCGAGGTCCACCAGGCGCTGGGCGACCTGCCCCTCACCGAGGGCGCCGAGGCCGTAGGCGGCGCGCAGGGCAAAGGCTTCGGCGGCCGCCTCCGACAGCCACTCCGACTCGGCGTCGGGGTGCAACGCGGCGCCGTCCCAGAGGTGGAACAGCTCGTGGGCGAGCCGTACCAGCCAGTCTGCGCGCGCCTCGGCGCTCTCGGCGAGCCAGCCGTCGCCGCTGGCGGTGAGCTGCACGACGCCGCCGAGCACGCCACCGCCGAACGAGCGCCCGCTGCCGTGCGGATCGAAGGCGAGCAGCACCAGCGGGCGGTTGGGGAGCGAAATCGCGGTCTCGCCGGCGAAGCGATCGAAGATGGCAGCCACAGTGGGCTCGAGGTCCCTGCGCAGCCACGCCGGCAGCGCCGGGTCGGCGAGCAGTGCCATGCGCTCGCCCTCCGCCGCCGCTTGCGGTCCGAAGTAGGCGTAAGTTTCCTCCTCGCCCGCCGGGGGATTCCACGTCAGCGATCCCGTCGCCGCCAGGTCGCCAACCCGGATGTTGCGGCCGTCGTCGGTGGTGAAGCGAAAGCGGTGCGGGAGCTCGTCCGTCTGGGCCTCGGCTGCCGTGCCGGCGCCACAGTGCGCCAGCGGTCGCACCACCAGGTGGCCGGTGTAGAGCAGCCGGCCGCCGTCGCTCATCGCCACGTTGACCTCGTAGTCCTTGCTGCGCGCTCCGGTGTCGGTGGCGAAGGAGATAGTGAAGTCGCGGCTGCGATGCGCGAAGCAGAGGCGCTCGACCCCGGGGGCGTCCACCCACTGCGCCCCCTCGGGGACGCTCCAGCCGGGGCGCCGGTGGCTGCCGCGTCCGTGCACGAGGTCGACGCCGGCGGCCCTTGCCGGCAGGTGGTAGCTGACCTGCCAGCGGTCTTCGGCGGGCAGCTCGCGTACCTCGACCTCGACACGGTGGGAGCCGCCGAGGAAGGGGAGGGTGAGGCTCGCGGCGGGGGCGCCGGCGAGCAGCAAGGGCAGAGCAGCGAAGACGGTGCGGCGGCGGTCGAGCATCTGCAGGTGATTGTACGGAGGGGCGCGCGTTGCCGCCGCGGCGCGCCCCCAGCTCGAACGGCGACGATCGGAGGCAACCGACGTGTGGGTGAGCCCTGACGACCATGAGGCGTCCCGAGAACGCCCGTGGTGGCGCGGGTGGTCCGTCGAGTGGCAGAGAGATGCAGCGGTCGCGCGACGAGGCAGTGGGTCGGCCCGTGCGGCGCCCGGCGTGACTGTCCCCGCCGCTGGCGCTTGCGGGGTGAGGGCGCCTCGCTACCCGTTGGCTCTGACGTGCCGCGGGAGGCGTCGGGGACGGATCCTGGAAGCCGCGCTCAGCCGATGGCCGGGACGAGGGCAGTGACCTCGACTTCCGGGTGGACGACCACCGTCGAGCGCAGCGAGCGCGACACCAGGCAGGCAGTCTCGGCCTTCTCGAGCAGCCGCAGGGCCTTGTCGCGATCCTCCTCGCGACCGACGGTCACCCGCGGCCGCACCTCGATCAGCGGCACCCAGTAACGGCGGTCCTCGTCGCGAGCGAGGGTGCCGGTGGCGGGTGCCTCGTAGGAAAGCACGGTCAGCTTCGACAGCTCGGCGGCAGCGAGGAAGGTGGTCATCAGACAGGCGGTGGTGGCGGCGACCAGCAGGTGCTCCGGAGTCCACACCCCGGTCGGGCCGCCGAACTCCGGCGGCGACGCGATGGGCAGCGGCTCGAGGCCGTCGCTGCTCTCGCCGACCCCCTCCTTGCCGGCGATCCAGCGGATGGTGACCGGATACTCGTGTTGCTGGTGCATGGGCGATCCTCCGTGCCGGGTGGCACCCCAGCGGAGCCCCAGTAGACCGCGAATCGGTGCGCGTGCCCTCCGCCCCGCGGGTGGGGCGGTTCCCGTGCCGGGGTAGTCGCGCCACCGTGGCTGTTCGCGGGTTGGCGAGACCACCGCGCTCGCCTCGTCGTGGCCGGCCCCGAGCTTCGTCGGCGCGCCGCTGCCGCACGACCGCAGTGGTGGAAGGGAAGGGGTTCACGGCGCGGTGGTCGGTGCCCTGCTTCGCGCCACCTTCCCGCAACGCTGGCGCGGCGAGCTCGGCGATGCCGCCTTCGGCGTCGACCTGGTGCGCCCGGCCGATCTCTACCAGCAGACCGAGCGGGCGGTGAAACTACGCCCTGCTGCTCGGGTCGGTGGGGCTCTTCGTGACGCTGGCCGCGGTGATGTACCTCACCCGCCGGCTCGAATGGGGGACGCTGCGCTTCCGCCAGCCGGCGCGCGGGTAGCGCCTCCCTTCGGGTAGCGCCAGGCAAAGGCCGCGAACAGCACGGCGATGGCGGGCAGCACGAGGATGCTCGACTCGATGCCGGTCGGCCCGCCGGTGAGCAGCCGCGGCCCGACCCAGTGGGTGGCGAGGAGGTGGCCGCTCACCGGCAGCCCCCGGTTGCCGCTGTTGGGTCCGCCGAGCAGGAACATCTGGCAGAAGTTGAAGCCGAAGTGGAGACCGATGGCGAACCAGAGGGCTCGCGTGCGCCGCAGCGTGAGGCAGAGGAAGAGCCCGATGAGGGTGACGGCGGCGGCGTCGACCCAGGTCTCGTCGGGCTTGCCGAAGTAGTGCAGGCCGCCGAAGAGGAGCGACAGCGCCACCGCCGCCGGCCAGAAGCCGATGCCGTCGGCGACTGCGAGCTGGACGTAGCCGCGGAAGAGGACCTCCTCGAAGAGGGCGATGGCGGCGAAGGCGAGCGCCCAGAGGATGACCTGGCCTCATCGACTCGCCGGCGGAGCCGGCGCAGCGGGTGCACGGCGGCGAGCTCCCGCCGGCGAGCGCCTTCCACGTCCAGGGGGATCGGGCGATGGCGAGCACAGAATCCGGTGACCTCGAGCTGGTGCGGGTCGGCGGCCGCTGGTATCAGGTGATGCCGCCCCGCGAGCAGGGCGGAGTGCCGCCGTGAGGCCGACTCAACCGCCGCGCGCCCGCGCCGCGAGCCGCTTCGGCGCCACCAGCTGGTAGCTGCCGGCTGCGAGCTGCGCGACCTCGTCCCAGTCGACCTCGCCGCGGTCGAGGCGCAGCGACACCCACCCCCTGGCGCCGACGTAGGCGGGCATGAGGAAGCGCTTGGGGTCGAGGGCGACGAGGTCGACGTTCTCGCCCAGCGGCACCTTGCAGCAGAAGGCGACGATGCCATCGCCGTGGTGGTCGTCGAGGAAGTAGGCGAAGTTTTTCTTGCGCACCGCGTAGGTGGCGTGCTGTCCGTCATACCAGCGCGTCGCCTCGGGGAGGGAGAGGCAGATCGCGCTGATGCGCGCGAGCCGAGGATCCTCCTCCCCGCCAGCGGTCACGCCGACACCGTCACGCCGTTGCGCGGGCACCACTCGGCGAGCGCGCAGGCGGTGCAGCGCGGCTTACGTGCCTGGCAGACGGCGCGGCCGTGGAGGATGAGGCCGTGGCCGACGAAGATCCACTCCTCGCGGGGCAGGCGGCGCATGAGGTCGCGCTCCACCTTCACCGGGTCGTGCTCGAGCGACAGGCCGAGACGGTGGGAGAGGCGGCGGATGTGGGTGTCGACCACCACCCCCTCGGCCTTGCCGAAGGCGGACCCCAGCACCACGTTGGCGGTCTTGCGGGCGACGCCGGGCAGCGTCAGGAGCTCGGCCATGGTATCGGGGACTCTGCCGCCGTAGGTGTCGCGAATTCGCTGGGCGGCGCCGAGGATGAGCTTGGTCTTGTTGCGGAAGAAGCCGGTGGGGCGGATGTCGTCCTCCATCGTCGCTCGGTCGGCGTCGGCGAAGTCGTCGACGGAGCGGTACTTCTGGAACAGCGTCCGAGTGACCTGGTTGACCCGCTCGTCGGTCGACTGCGCGGAGAGGATGGTGGCGAGGAGCAGCTGCAGCGGGTTCTCGTGCAGCAGCGCCGTCTGGGCCTCGGGGTAGAGGCCATGGAGGACGCGTACCACCGCTGCGACGGCGTCTTCGTCCACCAGTCGCGGGCGGCCGGCGCGCCCGGCGCCGCCGCCGGCAGCAGCTCGCCCGCGAGCGCCGGCGCGCGCCTTCGCCGCCGGGCGGCCGCGCCCAGCGGAAGGCGCCGCCGCCGCCAAGGGCTTCGCGCGGCCGCGCGTGCCGCGCGCAGCCGGTGCGGTAGCTGGTGGGGTAGCCGAGGCGGCTCGGGACGTCGCCGCCCGCTTGGCGGTGCGTCCTCCGGTCCGCGTGCCGCGAGCCCTGCCGCCGGCCGGCGCCTTCCGCTTCACCGGCGTCACTTCGTCTCCAGCGCCCCCGTCGCCCGGTCGATCGCCGCCGCGGCGTGGTGCAGCACCTCGGCGACGACGCCGATCTGGGTCTCGGCCTCCTTCCACTGCCGCTGCTCGATGGCCTCGCGCACCGCCGGCAGGGTCTTGACGCCGTAGCCGGTGTAGATGCCGGGGGCGTAGACCTGGTGCACGTACCAGGGGCGCCCGGGAAGGCCCGCGGGATTGGTGAGCGCATGCTCGATGCCGATCAGCGCGTCATCGTAGGCGGCCGCCGCGGCGGCGGGCGGTGGCGGCTGCCCCTGCCGCGCCGCCAGCGCCTTGGCGTGCCGGCGGGCCGCATCCTGCAGGGTCTCGACGGCGTTGTCGAGGGGCGCGAAGTTGAGGAAGGGCACCGGCTCCTTGGGCGCCGGCACCACCCAGGTCTCCTTGGGGTCCCAGGCGGCCGGGTAGACGCCGTCGCGGATGCGCCGGTTCTCCTCGGCGGTGTCGTCGCGCATCTTGACAGTCAGCTTCTCGACCTCCTGGGCGTAGCGGCTGATGGTCGTCGCCAGGCGCTCGAGGTCGAAGGGCAAGAGGTCGGCGTCTGCCAGCCGGGTGGTCAGCCGGGCGGTCACCTCGGCCTGCGCCACTCCGTAGACGAAGCCGGGGTCCCCGAAGCGCCGGAAGTGGTCGTAGCTGTCGTAGATCGAGTGGTACTGGCCGTAGTGCTCCTCGCCGCCGAAGCCGACGTTGAGCGCGGCGATGCCGAGGTGCTGCAGGAATGGGGTGTAGTCGCTGCCCGAGCCCAGCGGGTCGAGCGGCAGGTCGCGGCCGGCCTTGGCGGCCTCCTGCTCCTCGGGGCTGCCCGCCACGGTGGCATGGGCGCGCGCGCGCTCCGCCACCGTGGTGTGGGTGAGCGGATCCTCGACGTCCGTGGCCACCTGGTTGACGAAGGGCTCGAGGGCGTGGCTGCCGCCGACGCCGAGGAAGCCGCGCCCGTTGCTGTCGGAGTTGATGTAGACGGCCACTTTGCGCGCGAGCTCGTCGGCGTGCTGCTCGACGAACTCGGTGGAGCCCAGCAGCCCGGGCTCCTCGCCATCCCAGGCGGCATAGACGATGGTGCGGCGTGGTCGCCAGCCGTCCTTCGCGAGGGTCGCCACGGCGTGCGCTTCGGCGAGCATCGCCGCCTGCCCCGAGATCGGGTCGGTGGCGCCGTTGACCCAGGCGTCGTGGTGGTTGCCGCGCATCACCCACTGGTCGGGGAGCTCCGCTCCGGGCAGCTTGGCGATGACGTCGTAGATCGGCCGCAGCTGCCAGTCGAAGGCGACGGCGAGGTGGACCTTGGCGGGGCCCGGGCCGAGGTGGTAGGGGAGCGGCAGGGCGCCACGCCAGGCCTCGGGAGCTATCGGCCCGGTCATGGCGGCGAGCAGCGGCTGGGCGTCGCGGTAGGAGATCGGCAGCACCGGGATGCGAGTGAGCACCTTGGTCTCGCTGCGCTCGAGCCGCTTCGCCCCCGGCACCGCGCCCACTCCCGGCGTCAGCGGATCGCCCGAGTAGACCGGCATGTCGGCCACCGAGCCGCGCTGCACTCCCTGCGGCGGCCGCCAGCCACCCTTCGGGTAGGTGTCGCCCTCGAAGTAGCCGTCGCCGCTCGGGTCGGAGTAGATGATGCACCCCAGCGCACCATGCTCGGCGGCGACCTTGGGCTTGATGCCCCTCCAGGAGCCGCCGTAGCGCGCGATCACCACCTTGCCCTTGACGTCGATGCCGTGTCGCGCCAGCTCGTCGTAGTCGGCGGGCACGCCGTAGTTGACGTACACCAGCTCGCCGGTGACGTCACCGTCGATCGAGTAGGCGTTGTACGGCGGGAGCTGCTCGGCGCGCTGGTTGGAGGTCGAGTCCTCGGGCAGCGCGTCCTCGGCGAGCGTGGCCACGAAATGGCCGGGCGCCACCAGCTCGAGGTGCCGCTCCGTGGGGGTGGGGAAGAGCACGTCGAAGCGCTCGATGCTGGTCTCGTACCCCCAGTCGCGGAACCAGCCGGCGATGCGCTCGGCATTCTCCTTGTCGTAGGGGGAGCCGACGTGGTGGGGGCGCGCCGAGAGGATGCGGATCCACTCGCCGATCTGGTGAGCGTCCATCGCGGCGTCGAGCTTCGCCTCCAGGGCTCGCTGCGCGGCGGCGTGCTCGGGGGTGAAGCCGAGCAGCGCCGTGGTCGCGGCGGTGGCGGCCGGCGGGGCGGCGGGGACGGCGGCGAGCGCGGCGGCGGCGAGCGGCATGGCGAGGGTCCAGCGAAGGGCCAGCAAGGCGCGGCGGGTGCGGGGCATCGGCGTCTCCTGTGGTCGTGCGCGGATTCTATCCGCGCCTCGCCGGGCTTCGGCGCGCTGTAACCTCGCCGCGTGCCCCGGGTAGACAACGGTGAAGGCGACGACACCTTGGATGACGTCAAGGACGAGGAGCTGATGATGCAAGTGCGGGCGGGAGACGTGGAGCAGCTGTCGATCCTCTTCGAGAGGCATCATGCACGGCTGTTCGGCTTCTGCCTGGGGATCCTCGGCAACCGCGAGGCGGCTCGCGACCTGGTGCAGGAGGTGTTCTTCCGCCTGCTCAAGTACCGCGACAGCTTCCGCCCCGAGGCGCCCTTCGCTCCCTGGCTCTACCGCCTCGCCCGCAACGCCTGCATCGACCAGCTACGCCGCTCGGGGCGGGAGCGCCCCGCCGATCCCGACCTCGACCGAGCCGACCCAGCGCCGCTGGTGGAGGAGGAGCTGGAGCGGCGTGACGAGCTCCAGAAGCTGCAGTCGGCGCTTGCCCGGCTGCCGGAGGACAAGCGCGAGCTGCTGCTGCTGGCGCGCTCGGGCACCCTCTCGTACGAGCAGATCGCGACGCTCCTCGGCTGCACCGTGGGAGCGCTCAAGGTGCGGGTCCACCGTGCGCTGCAACTGCTGCGCGAGGTGTACGCCCGCGTCGACCAGGAGGCCGTTTCCTGAACCGGAGGCCTGTCATGGATGCATGCGACACCATCCTCGAGTCCTGGTCGGCGGCGCTCGCCGCCGGCGAGCCCCCACCACCGGAGGCAGCGGGCCACCTGGCGGCGTGCGCCGAGTGTCGCCTCGCCGCCGCCGATCTCGAGCGCCTCTGGGAGCGCCTCGGCGGGCTCACGGCGTCGGCACCGAGCGCGCTGCTGCGGCGCGACTTCGAGGGGCTGCTCGCCGGGTATCGCGAGGGGCTGGCGGGGCAGCCGGCCGCGGCGACCGTCGCGGCGGGCGGCGGCCGAGCCACGCGCGCCTTCCGCCGCCGCCGCGCACTGCGGCGGACCTACCAGCTCGCCTACGGCCTCGCCGCGCTGCTCGCCGGCGTCGTCGTGGGCGTCGTCTCGCGCCCCGACTCGCACGCCGGCGAGGTGAGGGAGATGCGCGCCGAGCTGCACGCCCTGCGCCAGGACGTGGCGCTGTCGATGCTGCAGCAGACCTCGGCCAGCGCCCGCCTGCAAGGCGTGAGCGTCGGCGCCCAGGTGGCCCACCAGGACCCCGAGGTGCTGGCGGCGCTGCTGCGCACGCTCGCCACCGACCCCAGCGCCAACGTGCGGCTGGCCGTCGTCGACGCGCTCGCCGGCCGCGCCGGCGAGCCGGCGGTGCAGGCGCGCCTCGCGGACGCACTGCGCAAGGAGGCTTCGCCGCTGGTGCAGATCGCCCTCGCCGACGCCTTGCTCTCCGCCGACGGCGCGCGGGCGAGGCAGCTCGTGGCGCCGCTCGCCAGCGAGGCCGGCGTGCGGCCCGAGGTCAAGCAGTACGTGCGCCAGCGACTGGGGATGCGGACGTGAGCGTCGTCAGGAGAATGCTGCAGTTGGCGCCGGCGCTACGGCGCCCGCTGGCTGCCGCGGTGACCGCGATGACGGTCGCACTGCTGGCCGTCGCCGCCGCCGGCGCCACTCCGCACGGCCAGCCACAGCCGCACCCGCACGTCCCCGTGCACACCTCGGAGAGCGGCTGGCGCGATCCCGGCTCCACCTTCCCGCTCGCCGCCGGCGACCGACGCGA
Source organism: Thermoanaerobaculia bacterium (assembly GCA_963837455.1). Taxonomy (GTDB): domain Bacteria; phylum Acidobacteriota; class Thermoanaerobaculia; order Multivoradales; family JAIOJS01; genus DASYQD01. Next base: position 358,079 of record CAWINM010000010.1, read on the forward strand.
GGCCTCCTACCAGCTGCCGTCCGGCGGCGGCAAGGTGGTGGTCGACGACGTCGCCGGCAGCGTCCGCGTGCGCGCCGTCGACGGCGACACCGTGCACCTGGTGGCGCGGCAGCTGCTCCACGCCGCCAGCGCCGCCGACCTCGAGCTCGCCCGCCGCGAGATGCCGCTCCAGCTCTCCCAGCACGGCGACACCGTGATCGCCTTCGTCGACTCCCCGTTCCGCGGCGAGGACGGCGACCTGCGCGGTCCCTGGCACGACCTTCCGTACCGTGTCCTCTACGACTTCGAGCTCGAGGTGCCGCGGCGCACCGCGGTGGTGTTGCGTACGGTGCTCGACGGCGACCTCGAGCTCAGCGGCACCGACGGTGCCTTCGAGGTGCGCAACGTCAACGGCGCGGTCGCCGTGCGCGACGTCGGCGGCGCCGGCACCGCCACCACCGTCAACGGCGAGCTGCACGTCCAGTTCCGCCGCAACCCGCAGGCCGCCTGCGACTTCGGCAACGTCAACGGCGACGTCGACGTCACCTTCCAGCCCGGTCTCGACGCCGACGTGCGCTTCCACACCCTCAACGGCGGGGGGTGGAGCGACTTTCCCTACACCTTGCAGCCGTTGCAGACGGAGCAGACCTCGGACCGGCGTGACGGCCTGTTCGTCGTCAAGGGCCGGTGGTCGCAGGGGATCCGCATCGGCGCCGGCGGCCCGCAGCTCTCGTTCGGCACCGTCAACGGTGACGTGCTGATCCGCAAGTCCCCCTAGCATGAGCTCGATCTCGACCGTTCCTCACAGAGGAGCCTCATCCGCCATGCGTAAGACCCTTCCCATCCTCAGCCTCGCCCTACTCGCCGCTGCCGTGGCCCACGCCCAGAGTGGCAACCGCTACGTGGTACCCCTGTCGAAGCCGGGCCAGCCGGTACGCCTGGTGGTCGGCCTGGTGAGCGGCAGCATCTCCGTCGAGCCGCAGAACGGCAACGAGGTCGTCGTCGAGGCGGTCGCTGACCGCGACGGCGACGACGAGCACGACTCGCGGCCGCCGCGCGGCGCCGCCGGCATGCACCGCCTCCCCAATCGCAGCCTCGGCCTGGTGGTGGAGGAGGAGGCCAACAAGGTCACGGTGTCGATGGGTGGCATGCCGCGCGAGGTGACACTCCGCATCCTGGTGCCGCGCCAGACCTCGGTGTCGCTCTCCACCGTCAACGACGGCGACATCCACGTGCAGGGTCTCGAGGGCGAGCTCGAGCTCTCCAACGTCAACGGCGAGATCACCGCCCGCGACGTGCAGGGCTCGGTGGTCGCCCACACCACCAACGGCGACGTCAAGGTGGTGATGACCCGTGTCGACCCCAAGGCCGCCCTCGCCTTCGCCACTCTCAACGGCGACGTCGACGTCACGCTGCCGGCGAGCTTCAAGGGCGAGCTGCGCATGCGCTCCGACAACGGCGAGATCTACACCGACTTCGACGTCCAGCTCTCCACGCCGCCCGCCAAGGTGGAGCAGAAGCGCAACGGTGGCCGCTACCGGCTGGAGGTCGACCAGGAGATGCACGGCACCATCGGCGGCGGCGGCCCCGAGATCCAGCTGCGCACCTTCAACGGCGACATCTACCTGCGCAAGCGCGGCAGCTGAGGGCTGCCGCGAGACTCGCCGCACATCGCCGCGCGGCGGCGACGGTCGCGAACCCGACTCACCCCGGGCCCCGGCGTCGTCAGGACGTCGGGCGCTCCCGGGGCGAGTCACGCTCGCGGGCCCGCGGCGGCGGCGGTTCCCGCGCCACGCCGCCGGCTGGCGCCGCTAGCCGCCGCTGTGCGCGGTCATGAACGCCGCGATGTCGCGCTTCATCTGCTCGAGCGAGGCTCGGTGCAGGTACATCATGTGCCCGGCCTCGTAGTACTTCATCTCGACGCGCGCCGCCTGCTCCTTGGACAGGCCCATGTGGGCAAACATCTCCTCAGTGGCGAGGAAGGGCGTGGCGAGGTCGAAGTAGCCGTTGAGCACCAGCACCGAGAGGTGCGGGTCGAGCCCCATCACGTGCGCGAGGTCGGGGCCGGTGTTGGCGATCGGCAGCGGGAAGCGCGAGCCCGGGATGCGGTGCTTGAAGTCCCAGTCGCGGAAGACGTTGCCCGAGACGTGGTAGGTCTTGTCCCTGCCGAACTTGAGCTCGCGGTGGTAGTAGTCGAGGAAGGCGGCGGTGAAGGCCGCCGACACCGCCTCCGACTGCGGGTCGTACTCGGCCTCTTCGGCCAGCTGGTCGAAGGTGAAGCCGGTGAAGCGCGAGTCCAGGCGCCCCACCGTCTCGCGCCGCCCGTGCAGCAGCTCGTGGGTGAACTGCGACTCGTCGATGCGCAGGTTGGCCTGGCGGATGTAGTCCGCGGAGAGGCCGGTGTAGCGGTGCAGCTGGGCGATCACCTGCTCGCGTTCGGCGTCGGGGAGCTTGTCCCCCTTGGCGAGAGCGGCGGCGTAGGGACCGATGGCCCACTCGCGGACCTCGGCGAGGAAGGGCTCGAGGGCAGGCGGCTGCTCCGGCAGCGCCTTGTGGTACCAGGCGGTGGCGGCGAAGGTGGGAAGGAACAGCGGGTAGGGGCGCTCGTTGCCCGGCCACTCGAAGATGGCCTCGAGGTCGAGCGCCACCGAAATGAGGACGACGCCGTTGAGGGCCATCCCCTTCTCGTTCCACAGGTAGTCGGCGACGCCCGCCGACCGCGTGGTGCCGTAGCTCTCGCCGAGCAGGAACTTCGGTGAGTTCCAGCGGTCGTTGTCGCTCACGTACTGGAAGATGAACTGGCTCACCGAGGAGATGTCGGGGTCGGTGCCCCAGAAGTCCTTGTTCTCGGACTTGCCGATGGCGTGGCTGTAGCCGGTGCCCACCGGGTCGATCATCACCAGGTCGCTGACGTCGAGGATCGATTGATCGTTGTCGGCTACCTGGTAGGGGGGCGGCGGCGTCGAGCCGGCGTCGGTGGTGACGATGCGCCGTGGGCCGAGCACGCCCATGTGCAACCAGATCGACGACGAGCCGGGCCCGCCGTTGTAGGCGAAGGTGATGGGCCGGGTGCGCGGGTCGGTGACCCCCTTCTTGACGTAGGCGGTGTAGCCGAGCTGCGCCGTCGGCTCGTCCTTGTCGTTGTGCAGCACCAGCGTGCCGGCGGTCGCCGTGTAGGCGACGGTCTTGCCGCCGACGACGATGGAGTGCTCGGTCACCGACTGCTCGGGCTTCGGCTTCTCCTTGGCGTCGGCGGCCTCCCCCTTGTCGCCGTGCTTGTCGGGCGGTTCCTGGGCGCGGGCGAGGCTGGCGGCGGCGAGCAGGAGACAGGCTGCCAGGGTCACGGTGCTCGTCTTCATCAGGGCTCCTCGAGAAAGTGGGGTGGATGGAGACGTCGATGGTATGACACCCGGGACGCGCCGGAGCGGTTCGCGGAGCGCCTCGAGCTCCCCACCAGCGTGATGCCAGGCGGGGTGGATGCTGCTGCCGGGCCGATCGCTTGCGAAGAGGCGGGGTGGTCGTGCGATGCTCGAACCCTCGCCGAGCATGGGCCCGAGCCCGGACGCTCACGGCGGCTGCGGTTTGGTGGTGCGTCGCCTGGCGCGGGCCGGCCGCGGAGGACGACGGAGGACAGGAGACATGTCGAGCAGATCGAGAACGACCGGTAGAGCCCTTCGCGTCGCGCTGGCGGCGCTCCTGGCCCTGGCGGGCGGTGCCGCCGCCTCGCCGCCGCCGGCGCCGCATGGCGCCTTCCTGCTGCGGCCGGCGCGGGTCTTCACCGCCGAGGATGCCACCGCCCACGAGGGGTGGGTGGTGGCGGTCGAGGGCGATCACATCGCCGCCGTCGGTCCCGCGGCCAGCGTCGCCGCGCCCGCAGGCGCCGAGGTGGTCGACCTTCCCGGCGACACCCTGTTGCCCGGCCTCATGGACATCCACTCGCACATCTTCCTCCACCCCTGCGACGAGACGCTGTGGAACGACCAGGTGCTCGAGGAGCCCGTCGAGTACCGCACCATTGCCGCCGTGCGCCACGTCGCCGACACCCTGCAAGCCGGCTTCACCACGCTGCGCGACCTCGGCACCGAGGGGGCCGGTTTCGCCGACCTCGCGGTCAAGCGGGCGATCGACGAGGGTCTGATTCCCGGCCCCCGGCTGGTGGTGGCGACCCGCGCCATCGTCGCCACCGGCTGCTACGGCCCTGGGCCGCGCGGCTTCCGCCCCGACCTCGAGCTGCCCAAGGGTGCTCAGGAGGTGAGCGGCGCGCCGGCAATCCTCGCCGCGGTGCGCGAGCAGGCGGGGCACGGTGCCGACTGGATCAAGGTCTACGCCGACTACGGCTGCGGCCCAGGTGGGGCCGAGGTGCCGACCTTCACCCCCGAGGAGCTGGCGGTGCTGGTGGAGGCCGCGCACTCGCTCGGCCGCAAGGTGTCGGCGCACGCCACCACTGCCGAGGGGATGCGCCGCGCCACCCAGGCGGGCGTCGACAGCATCGAGCATGGTTACGCCGGCACCGACGAGGTGTTCCGCTTGATGGCGTCGCGCGGCGTCGCCTATCTGCCCACCCTCACCGCCGCCGCCGCCTATGCGCAGTACTTCGACGGCTACGTCCCGGGCAAGAGCGCGCCGACAACGCGCATGCAACAGGCCGAGCATGCGTTCCGAGCGGCGCGCCAGGCAGGGGTGACGATCGGCCTCGGCAGCGACGTCGGCGTCTTCACCCACGGCACCAACTGGCGCGAGCTCGACTGGATGGTGCGCGACGGCATGACCCCCGCCGAGGCGTTGCTCGCCGCCACTGCCGTCGACGCCGGCATCCTCGGCTGGCAGGACCGGCTGGGGCGCATCCGCCCCGGGCTGCTCGCCGACCTGGTGGCGGTCGCCGGGGATCCCACCCGCGACGTCACCGCGGTCAGGGACGTGCGGTTCGTCATGCGCGGCGGCGAGGTGGTGCGCCGCTAGAGTCGGTGACGCCCGCGGCGTCGCGCGCGAGCAGCGGGACGAGCGCTCGCGCCGAACCAGGCATGCCCGCGATTGCACCGGGCGCGCGAGCCGGGCGCGCGTGGCGAGCGGCGACCCGCGCGGCAGCCGCTGGATGGCGCTCGCCGCGACGTCGCGTTGCCCCTTGACTCCGTACCCGGGTACGGGCTGCATACTGTGGATGGCATGAGCGACCCGGACCCCGGGATGACCAGCGGCGAGCTCGCCTGCCTCGTCGGCGTCGGCGTCGAGACGCTGCGCTACTACGAGCGGCGCGGGCTGCTCGCCCCGCCCTGGCGGTCCGCCGCCGGTCACCGGCGGTTCGACGCCGAGTCGCTGCGCCGGCTGCGCTTCATCCGGCGCGCGCAGGGGCTGGGCTTCACCCTCGACGAGATCGCCGAGCTGCTGGCGCTGGCCTGTGACGGGCGCAGCACCTGCGAGGCCGTGCGGCGGCGCGCCGAGGCCAAGGCGGCCGAGCTCGACGCCCGCATCCTCAGCCTGCGGCGGCTCCGCGACGGCCTGCGCGCCCTGGCGGCGGAGTGCCATGCCGCGACCGACGGGCCGACCTGCCCCCTGCTCGACCGGCTGGCCCGCGCGGAGGCATCCTGACGATGTCTGAGGCGCGACGCCACGATCTCCGCCTCGCTCGCTGGTCGGGTGGTGCGAGCGCGCTGGCGAGCCTTGTCGTCGCCGCCAGCACCCTCTGCTGCCTGCCGCTGGCGGCCGCCGCTGCCGCCGGCCTCGCCTCGCTCGGCGGTGGCCTGGTGTGGAGCCTCCGCCCCTGGCTCGTCGGGTTCGCCGGCGCCAGCCTCGTCTTCGGCTTCTGGCGCGCCTATCGGCCCTGTCCCCCCGGCGAACCCTGCGCCAACGCCGCCAGCCGCCCCCTGACCCGCGTCCTGCTGTGGGTCTCGGCCGCGCTCACCGTCGTCCTCGCGAGCCTGCCCTGGTGGGCGCCACGGCTCCTCATCGCCTTGGGATGAAGGGCATCTCGACGTGGGCTCCGTGTCTGAAGGCCCCGCGAGACGGCGAGGCCGCGGTAGAGGCACCTGACGGCGCGGCGGTGCCGGTGCCGAGCTGCCCCGGCTGCGGGCTCCGCGGCCGGCGGATCGCCACGCGCACCGCCATCGCGGTCACCAGCGAGCCGCTGCCGGCGCGCCAGCAGCTCTTCGTCTGCGCCGCTCCCGACTGCTCGTTGATCTACTACGGTGCCGCTGGCGCCCACATCGCGGCGAGCGCGCTGAGGCTGCGGCCGACCTGGAAGGGCGGCGACGTGCTCTGCTTCTGCTTCGGCCACCGCCTCGCCGAGCTCGACGGTGGCGCGAGCTCGCGTGACGCCGACGGCGACGACCTGGTGTCGCGGATCGAGCGGCGGGTTCGTGCCGGTGACTGCGCCTGCGAGCTGCGCAACCCCTCGGGCCGTTGCTGCCTGCCCGAGATCGCGCGTTCGCGCTCGACCCTCAGGAGCTGAGCGCCCGCATCGGGTCGACGCGCGCCGCGCGCTGGGCCGGCAGCAGGCAGGCGGCGAGGGCGACGGCGAGCAGCAACACGGTCGCCGCCGACCAGCTGAGCGGGTCGACCGCGCCGACGCCGTAGAGCAGGCGCGACAGCGCGGTGCGCAGCACGAAGGCAACGGCGAGGCCGAGGCCGATGCCGGCGAGGGTCACCCCGGCGCACTGGCGGAGGACGAGCCGGGCGATCTCCCGCGGGGTGGCGCCGAGGGCGGCGCGTACCCCCAGCTCGCGCCAGCGCTGGGTGACGGTGTAGGAGAGCACGCCGAAGAGGCCGATGCCGGTGACCAGCACCGCGAAGGCGGCGAAGGCGGAGAGCAGCATGGCGTAGAGCCGGGGGCGAGCGAGGCTCGAGCGCAGCCGTTCCTCCATCGTCGTCACCGAGTCGAGCGCGACCGCCGGTGCCGCTTCGTGCACCAGCTCGCGAAGGGTCGCCGCCAGCCGATGGGGATCGTCCACGGTGCGCACCACCAGCGTGGGCTCGGGGCCGGTGAACCCGGGGAGCTGCCGGTAGGAGATGTATAGGAAGCCGCGATCGACGTGCCACAGGGCCCAGAAGCTCCGCGCCAGCACTCCGGCGCCCACCAGCAGGACGAGGGCCACCGCCACCTGCGCCATCATGATCGCGGCACGCCCGCGGGCCACCGAGAGGCGAAGCCTGCCGGCCACCTGCAGCTGCCCGTCCTCCATCATCGCGCTGCTGAGGGTCAGCCGCCGCGCCAGCAGCACCGGGAAGAGCCCGAGGGCGAGTCCGGCAACGAGCGCCAGGGCCATGGCAAGGGCGGCGACGCGGCCGTCCAAGGCCACGTCGTCAAGCCGCGGGAAGTCCGCCGGCACGAAGAGCGGCAGGAGGTGGTGCAGCCACCAGGAGAGCAGCAGTCCGGTGGCGCCGGCGAGCAGGCCCAGCAGGGCGTTTTCGACGAGCAGCTGGCGGGCGAGACGAGCCCGGCCGGCGCCGACGGCGGAGCGGATCGCCAGCTCACGCCGCCGCGCCAGGGCGCGTGCGAGCTGCATGCCGGCGACGTTGGCGACCGCGCTCGTCACCAGCAGGAGCACGGCGCCGAGCAAGAGCAGCAGTGCCGGCCGCACGTCCCCGGTCCAGGCGTCGAGCAGCGACTCGGCCGCCACCACCGGCGCGCTCTCGGTGCCGAACACTGCCACCCCCACGAGGCCGAGCGGCGGCGCCGAGCGAGCCCGCGCGCTCCCCTCGGCCGCCGCCTGGGCGGCCGTGGCGCCGGGCGCCAGGCGACCGGCGGCGTCGAGCAGCGCCACGGAGCGCATGGGGCTGCCGGGGGTCGTCACCGGCGGCACCGACAGCGGCACCCAGAGGTCCACCTCCGGGGTGGGGAAGCTCATGCCTGCAGGCATCACCCCGACGATGGTGAGGCTGTTGCCGTCGAGGCGTACGGTGCGCCCGATCGCATCGTCGGCGCCACCGAATTGGCGTTGCCAGGTGGGGTAAGAGAGCACTGCCACGCGGTCATTGCCAGGCGCCTCGTCACGGGCGTCGAAGAAGCGACCGCGGAGCGGCCTTGCCCGCAGCAGCGCAAACAGCGACGCCGTGGCCGAGGTGACCCTCACCCGTTGGGGCCGGCCTGCGGTCAGCTGGAGGGTCGCCATGTCGTTCGACCACGCGGCGAGGTCGCTGAGCGTCTGGTGGTGCTGCTGCCACTCGAGGTAGGTCGCGTTGGTCAGCAGCGGCGGCAGCAGCCGGGTGCTCCCCTCGCGCGTCTCGGTGATCCGTACCAGGCGATCCGACGCCGGCCAGGGGAGCGGCCGCAGCAGCACGCCGTACGCGAGGCTGAAGATGGTGGGGGCCGCCGCCAGCCCCAGCGCCATGGTACCGGCCGCCGCCAGCGTGAAGCCGGGCTGCCGTCGCATCTGGCGAACCCCGAAACGCACGTCGTGGGCGAGACCGACGGCGCCGCGCGACGAGGATACGGGGGGCTCGAGGAGGGGCGGCCGCCGGGGCCGCGGCGGCGCGCTGGCCAGACCGGCGCACCAGCTGTCGAGGAGCTCGCCGACGTGGGCGGCCGCCTCATCCTTCGTCAAGCCGTCGGCACGCGCCGTCGCCAGCGCCGTCTCCGCGTGCTGCGCCAGCTCCTCGACGACGTCCTCGTCGACCTCGCGGCCGGCCTCGAGAGCGCCGAGCCGCCGGTGGATCGCCTGGTGCCAGTCCATTCCTTCACACCTCCCGGCGGCGGCCTCAGGCGCCCTGGAAGTTGGCGACGCGGTCGAGGGCGAGGAAGAAGCTCTGCCAGAGCGAGCGTTCGCTCGCCAGCCGTTTCCGCCCGCGCGGCGTCAGCTTGTAGTAACGGCGGCGCCGCTGCCCGGCGCGTTCCACCCACCTCCCCTCGACGAAGCCCTGGTCCTCGAGCCGGTAGAGGGTAGGGTAGAGCGACGCGACGTGATACGTGAGCGCACCCTGCGAGCGCTCGCCGATCAGCCGCCCGAGCTCGTAGCCGTGGCGCGCCCGCCCCTCGAGCAGCGCCAGGATGAGCAGGTCGGCGCTGCCCTTGCGCAGCTCCTTGGGCACGGTCGCGTCCGCCATATGTGGGGAATCAACATATCACGATGGGAGACCGAGCGCGAGCGGCGAGCAGCCGATGGCCAGTGCGCGCACCCGCCGTTCGAGAGCAGATCCTTGCCCGCCCCCGAAGCTCCTCGGCCGGCAGCGTCAGTCCGAGGGGGCCGCGGGAGTCGAGCCCACCATCGCACCCAGGGCGGCGCGCGCCCGCTCGAGCGCCCGCTCCAGCCGCTCGAGCAACGGACCGATGTCCTCGGTCTCGTTTCGTCTCGTGCGATCGAGAATCGCGCCGCACAGCTCCGCCACGCGGTTGGCGCCGAGGACCGCGCTGCTCCCCTTGAGCCGGTGGACGGCGGCGCCCACCTCGCGCCAGCGCCCCTCGGCCGCCATCCGGCGTGCCTGCGAGAGGTCCTCTGCCGAGGTGGTCAGGAAGAGCGGGATCAGCTCACCGAGGAGACCCTCACCGCTGGGGCTCGGCGTCGCGCGCAACATCTCCAGGCTCTCCGGGTCGAGGGCTTCGCCGGCATCGCCGCCGGCAGGCTCGTTGGTGCCCAGCGCGGCATCGAGATCGGCGAGCTTCACCGGCTTGGCGAGAAAGCCGTCCATGCCCGCTCCGAGGAAGCGCTCCCGGTCCCCTGGCATGGCGTGGCCGGTGACGGCGAGGATCCGCGGCTGGCGGTCGACCGGGAGCTCCTCGCGAATGTGCCGGGTGGCCTCCATGCCGTCCATCTCGGGCATCTGGATGTCCATCAGGACCACGTCGTAGGGCTGGCGCGCCAGCGCTTCCAGGGCTTCGCGGCCGGTGGTGACGGCATCGGCGCGGTATCCCAGGTGCGCGAGGAGGGCCAGCATCACCTTCTGGTTCACCGGCTGGTCCTCGGCGAGCAGGATCCGCAACGTGCGGCGTGGTGCGGGGCCGCGAACCGGGGCGGCCGCAGGCGAGCGCTGCGGCAGCGGGGCGGCCTCCCCGACGATCGTGAAGTGGAACGTCGACCCCTTGCCGGGCGTGCTCTCGGCCCAGATGGCGCCGCCCATGAGCTCGGTCAGCCGCTTGCTGATCGCGAGGCCGAGGCCGGTACCTCCGTGCCTGCGGGCCAGCGTGCCATCGAGTTGCTGGAAGGCGGCGAACAGCCGGCCCAGATCCTCCTCGGAGATGCCGATGCCGGTGTCGGTGACGGCGAAGTGGGCTTCGATGCGGCCGTCGTCGAGCGCGCGGGCGGAGAGGTCGACGTGCACCTCGCCGTGAAGGGAGAACTTGACGGCGTTGCCGAGCAGGTTGAGCAGGACCTGGCGCGTGCGGGCGGCGTCGCCCACCAGGGCCTCGGAGATCCCCTCCTGGATGGTGTAGCGGAGCGCGATCCCCTGTTGGGCGGCCAGCGGCGCCACGATCTCGAGGCCCTGCTCGATCACCGTCGCCAGGCGGAAGGGGGTGCGCTCGATCTCCACCTTGCTCGACTCCATCTTGGAGAAGTCGAGGATGTCGTTGATCAAGGCGAGCAGAGCGTCGCCACTGGTGCGGATGGTCTCGAGGTAGTCCTCCTGGGTGGGGCTCATGGGCGTCATCAATAGCAGGGTCGACATGCCGATGACGGCGTTCAGGGGCGTGCGGATCTCGTGGCTCATGTTGGCCAGGAACTCGCCCTTCGCCCGGCTCGCCGCCAGCGCCTCGTCCTTGGCCACGACGAGGGCCGCGGTGCGCTCCCGTACCTGCTCCTCCAGGGTCGCCCGCAGTCGGTCGAGCTCGTCGTGGACGCGGCGGAAGCGCCCCGACAGGGAGAGGCTCATGGCCACCAGGACTGCGGCGAAGCCGGCGGGGGCCAGCGGGACACCGGTGGCCCACGGCAGATCGAGGATCCGAGCCGTCATGTCGGCCCCCTCGAGGGCGACCATGATGGCTCCGCCGATGGCGAGCGTGCGGGCCTCGACCTGTCCTCGCCAGGCCTCACGGAGGATGTGCACACCCGCCAGCGCGAGGAGCGGCAGCAGCCACACCCCGCGAGCGGTCTGGCTGGCCAGCACCGGGCGGACGCTGGGCCACAGGCCTACGAACAGGGCCAACGCCAGGTGGGACAGCTGATAGGCGCGGAGCGTCCGGGACAGCGGCCAGGAGAAGAACGTCCAGAGAAACTGGATCGCCAGCGCCGCGGCCAGGTGGCCGGTGAGGTCGCTGACCCGGATGGCCAGGTCGTAGCGGTCGGTGATCGTGTAGATCCAGTACGAGCTGGCCAGGGTGTTGGCGGCGAAGGTCAGCGCCAGCAGGCCGAACCAGAGGTGCCCGCTCTCCTGGCGGCGCCGGAGATAGAGCAGCAGGTGGTACGGCGCCGCGGCGAGGAACAGCAGACCGAGCACGAGCAGCGGAACATCGGCCAACAGGGTGCGGGCCCACGCGAGCTCGCTGCGGTGCCGCAGGTCCCGGTAGCTGCCGAGGGTCAGGGTCGAGCCGATCGCTCCGCTCTCCTGCGAGCCGTCCGCGATCCACGCCACCCGCCGCACCCGCAGCGCGAGCGGGACGTTCCCGTCGTCGCCGACGGCCTGCCGTGGAACCGGGAAGGCCTCGGCCCTTGCCAGCGGCAAGCCCCGCTGCCAGCCCCGTGAGCTGCCGAGCAGCCGGCCTCCGGCATAGACCTGGTAGCTGCCGAAATCCGAAGGACCGAGGAGAATCCCGAGCTGGTCTTCGCGGGCGGCGAGGCGTGCTACGTCGCCGAGGGTGACGACCCTCCGAAACCAGATCGTACCGTCGACGCCGACGTACCCCTGCTGCTTCCAGGTGCCGGGGAGGGGAACCTCCCGCCAGGCCGAGTCGTCGAAGCGGGGGCTGGCCCAGCGCGGATCGTCCCCGTGCGACGACCTCCAGGGGTCGGGTCCCGCGGGCTCCCCGGTGGCCGCGCTGGCGGCTCCGGCCGCGGACACGAGCAGGACCGCCAGCAGGGCCATGCCCAGGATCCCACGACCGCCCTTGCGCTCTGCGGATTGGTTTGCAGGGGCTGCGAAACCGCTCATGAAGCCTCTCCCTGGGGGAGCCCCATCGAGGCTGCAGTCATCTGCCAGCGTCCAGGCAGTATAGCGCCAGCTGCACAAGGGGGAAGAGGTCCATTTCGACCGCTCGTGGTTTCTTGTGGACCCGGTCGAGGAATGGGCTCGAGCGACGCGTCCGAGCGACATCATGGCACGGCCGGCCGCGGGCCGGTGAGGCCGATGCAGGCATCGAGCTGTCAGAGCTCGGCGACGAGCCGGGCGCGAGGTGGGGTCGGAGCACACCCGGCCGGCGAACGTTCCTTGCGGGATCGAGGCACCCCGTCACGTCACCGGGCAGGCGGGCCCCAGCCCAGGGCCACCAGCGCTGCGCCGAAGCTCTCCGGCAGGGGCGCCACGAGCCGTAGCGGCGTCGGCATCGGCGGCGCGGGCAACGCCAGCGTCCAGGCGTGGAGCAGCGGGTGATCCGGGGTGAGCGCGGCGCGGAGCGCGGGATCGCGCACGCCGCGGTGGCGCGGCCCGCCGTAGAGGTCATCGCCGACGATCGGGTGCCCGGCGGCGGCGAGGTGGACGCGCAACTGGTGGGTGCGCCCGCTGTGCGGCACGAGGAGCAGGAGGCTCACGTGCGGGCCCGCTTGCAGGGTGGCGTAGGAGGAGCGCGCCGGGCGCCCGGCGGGGTCGACACGCATGCGGCGGCGGTCGCGCCGGTCGGGCCCCAGCGGCGAGGTCCACTCTCCCGCCGGCGGGGGCGGGTGCCCCCACACCAGCGCCAGGTAGCGCTTCTCCACGCGGCGGGAGCCGAAGGCCGCCACCAGAGCGCGGTGGGTGTCGGCGTCGCGCGCCAGCACCACCACTCCCGAGGTGCCGACGTCGAGGCGGTGCACGAGGAGCAGCTCACCCGCCACCCGCTCGCGCTCGGCGGCGGAGAGGCCGGCGCGCAGTCGCTCGGCGGCGGCGCCGGGTGCCCGTGCCGGAGTCGCCAGGCTCAAGCCGGGTGGCTTGGCGATCGCCACCAGGTGCTCGTCGGCGAAGAGCAGACGCACGGCGGCCGTGGCGCGCCAACCGGGCCGGGCGCCGGCGTCCGTCAGCGGCCGAGCCTGCCGAGGAGCCACAGCACCCGTGTCAGCAGGAGGCTCGAGAGCAGGGAGGTCGCGAGCGGCACGAACACCCGCACGTTTCCCTTGCCGAGCGCGAGGTCGCCGGGGAGCCGCCCGAGACGCCAGGGCAGCAGCTGTGCGGCGACGCCGAGCAGCACCGGCGCCAGGCCGACGGCGACGAGCAAGCGGGCGACGGGATGGAGGGGACCAGGCATGCTGCGGATGATGCCATCTCCGCTGCCGGTGGCCCTCCCCTCATCCGCCGCGTCGAGTCAGGGCGCCGTCGCTGGCGCGACCCCCGCTCGCGTCAGTCGCCGCCGCTCCGTCGGGGCTTAGACGGCTCCCACCTCCTTGCCCAGCCCCCGTCGGTGCACGTCGCGGACCGCCCGCCCCGAGGGGTCGGGCAGCGCCGCGAACGCCGGGTCCCAGGCGAGCGCCGCCGGCGTGCTGCAGGCGACGCTGTCGCCGCCGGGCACGCAGCGCGCCGCCGCGTCGCTGGGGAAGTGGGCGGCGAAGAGCACGCGATAGAGGTAGGCCTCCTTGGTGCGCGGCGAGTTGTAGGGGAAGCGCCAGCGGGCGCCGGCGAGGTCGGCGTCGCTCACCTCGTGCTCGGCGTGGGCCTTGAGCGAGTCGATCCAGGAGTAGCCGACGCCGTCGGAGAACTGCTCCTTCTGCCGCCAGAGGATCGTTTCCGGCAGCACGCCGCGGAAGGCCTCGCGCAGGACCTCCTTCTCGATGCCGCCGGGCGCGCACCCGCTTGCGCTCGGGGTCGAGCGACATCGCCACGTCGAGCAACCGGCGGGTAGAGGAAGGGCACCCGCGCCTCGACTCCCCAGGCCGCCATCGCCTTGTTGGCGCGCAGGCAGTCGTACTTGTGCAGGAGGTCGAGCTTCTGGACCGTCTCCTCGTGCAGCGCCCGCGCCGAGGGCGCCTTGTGGAAGTAGAGGTAGCCGGCGAAGGCCTCATCGGCTCCCTCGCCGGAGAGCACCATCTTCACCCCCATCGCCTTGATGCGGCGGGCCATCAGGTACATCGGCGTCGCCGCCCGCACGGTGGTGACGTCGTAGGTCTCGAGGTGGTGGATGACGTCGACGAGGGCGTCGATCCCCTCCTGGACGGTGAACCGCAGCTCGTGGTGGACGGAGCCGATGTGCGTCGCCACCTGGCGTGCGGCGGCGAGGTCGGGGGAGTCGTCGAGGCCGATGGCGAAGCTGTGCAGCCGCGGCCACCACGCCTCCTCGCGGCCGCCGCTCTCGACGCGGCGCGGCGCGAAGCGGGCGGCGGTGGCGGCCACCAGCGAGGAGTCGAGGCCCCCCGAGAGCAGCACGCCGTAGGGCACGTCGCTCATCAGCTGGCGCTGGACGGCCTCCTCGAGGGCGGCCCGCACGGTCGCCGGGTCGGTGTGGCCGCCGGCCACCGCCTCGTAGTCGCGCCACGCCGGCTGGTAGTAGCGGCGCACCTCGCCGAGGGCGCTGTCAAGGTACGAGCCGGGCGGGAAGTCCTCGATGGTGCGGCAGACCCCCTCGAGCGCCTTGAGCTCGGAGGCGACGAAGAGCTGGCCGTGCTCGTCGCGCCCGGTGTAGAGCGGGCAGACGCCGATCGGGTCGCGGGCGATCAGGTAGCGCCGCTGGTCGCGGTCCCATAGCGCGAAGGCGAAGATGCCGTCGAGCTGCTCGAGCAGCGCCGGGCCCTTCTCGCGCCAGAGCGGCAGCAGCACCTCGCAGTCCGAGGCGGTCTGGAAGTCGTAGGGCGCCGCGAGGCGGGACGCCAGCTCGCCGTGGTTGTAGATCTCGCCGTTGACGGTGAGCAGCAGCGAGCCGTCGCGCGAGGCGAGCGGGTGGGCGCCGTGCTCGACGTCGACGATGGCGAGCCGCTCGTGGGCGAGCACCGCGCCGTCCGCAACGGCGACGCCGCTCCAGTCTGGGCCGCGGTGGCGCAGCCGGCGGGCGAGGCGGGTGGCGAGGGCGCGCAGCTCGCGCGGGTCCTGGCGGGTCTCGAAGATGGCGACGATGCCGCACATGGAGGGGCTCCTTCCGGGCCGGTGAAAAACAAAAAGGCCCGCAACCTCGGGAGGTGCGGGCCTTGGCGTCCTGACGACTGTGGGTCGGTGGCTACGCGCGGGCTCGCACCCTCCGGCAATTGCCGTTGGCGTTGACGCAGGTGACCAGGCAGGTGAGGGGGTCGAACGTGGCGCGCATCGGGTCGGCAACAGTGCCGGAGACCGACGCGGATGTCAAGAGCGACGGGCGGGCCGGGCGGGCCGGTGGGCTGGCGGGGTTGCGGCCGGCTGTCGCAGGCGGCGCGCCCGGGCGAGCCCTAGGGCCCATCCGCCTTTTCGCCATCGACCCTCCCGGCGAATTCCCAGCGAATTCCCAGCGATCGCCAGGTGATTCGGCGGGTCGGGCGTCGCAAGTCTTGGGCTGTGCGCCGCGAGCGGGGGCGCACCGCGACTTCTGCCGACGACCGCTCCCGGAGGACTCTTCGTGAAGCGCTCCTCGCCTCTGCTCCTCGGGTTCCTTCTTCTCGGCGCTGCCGTGGCGACGGCGCAGGCCGTCGTCATCCAGTCCGCAGACTGCGTCGGCTGGAGCGGCTGGAACCCCCCGGGGACGCTGCCCGGGACCGCCACGGGAGGGGAGTGGCCCGACGGCCACCCGCCTCCCGGCTGTGTCGTGAGTCACTCCCACATCCCGTTGGGCCCGGCGACCGTCGAGTCCTACTTGTTCTTCTCGGCCGGCGCGTACACGCCGTCGTCCGCCGGCGCCATCGCCACTTTGGATTTCGGCGTCGACGAGAGGCTCCAGTACTCCGCCGCCGACCTCGGCGTCCGCCTGCAGCTCGCCCTGCGCCAAGACGGAAACGTCTATGTCCCTTTCGTCGGCACGGCGGCTCCGGGGGCGAGCTGGAGCCGCTTCACTGCGAGCGGCCTCGGCAGGAACGACTTCGACGATCCCTACCGCGCCGGCGTGCAGGCGCCCAATTTCGGTGGTGGCGCCATCGAGTTTGGCCTCCTCGTGCGTTCGACGTCCACGGGAGGGCTGATCGGCTCGATGATCCTCGAGCTCGACAACTTCGCGTCGACATCACGCACCCGGTCGGCCCGCCGCACATCGCCTTCGACACCTCCAGCCTCCTCACCGATCCGTCCGGTGCCTGGCACTTCCTCTTGCCGCTCGAGATACCCCCTGGTACCGACTACGTGGACGGGTATCGAGACGTCGTCGTGATTCTCGACCGACAGTCCTCGGACCGCGTGACCTTCGACGCTCGCTATGCCGACGGCTCCGATCACCGGGGAGCCTTCGCGCGTGGCGAGACCCGGACCTCGATCTTCGGCGTCGGAGGGACGATCGGCAGAGGGGGCGCGAACACCTACCACCTCCGCCTCGAAAACCTGGTGAATGCGATCCCCGGCGTGCCGACCGAGATTTTCGTCGAAGTCCTGGATCGGGACCTCGTGGTTCGAGAGGGCCTGCCGGCATGTGCGTACTGTGCCGTGCAGGCGCTGCTCAAGCGCTACGACTTTCCCTTCGACAACGGGTGTCCCGGTCTGGAGGACGACTCCTTGGCGGCGCTCCCTCGGTCGTTCGGAGCGAGCGCACCGGTGGCGACGCTGCGGGCGCTCCGCGACCAGCTGATGGCGACGACGGCCGCCGGGCGGTACTACACGCTGCTCTACGAGACGCTGTCGCCGGCGATCGAGACCGCGGTGTTCCGGCGGCCCTCGATCATCGTCGACGTGCTGCACGCGCAAGGGCCGTGGCTCGACGGCATTGCGGCGCTGCTCGCCGGCCAGGGCTCGGCGGCGGTCATCTCGAGCGCCATGGCGAATGACCTCAATCGCATCCTGGATCGCCTGGAGGAGGGCGGGGACCCAGAGCTGCGACGCGTGCTCGACCTCGAACGGGCCCGCCTGCATCTCGATGCCCTCGCCGGCGTGACGATGCAAGAGGCCTGGAACCGAGTGAATGACCTGGGCGGACCGCGACCCTGCGCCGCCAGCGACCGGGCGCTCTGCCTCAACGGCGGGCGCTTCCGCGTCGAGGCCGATTGGACGACGCCGCAGGTTGGCGCCGGAGTCGGCCACGCCGTGGGGCTGACCGGCGACACCGGCTACTTCTGGTTCTTCGGTTCGGCCAACGTCGAGGTGATCGTCAAGGCGATCGATGGTCGTCCCGTCAACGACCACTGGTGGCTGTTCTACGGCGCGCTCTCCGACGTCGCCTACACGCTGACGGTGACCGACACCCAGACCGGCCGCATCCATGCCTATGCCAACCCTCAGGGGACCTTGGCGAGCGTGGGTGACACCGGCGCCTTCGACGGCGACGACGGGGCGGTGTCGTCTGGGTCGCGAGGCCGCGCAACATCGCGAGCTGCAGGGGCCGATCGGCCGCAGCAACCCCCCGCTGGCGCGCCCGGCGCGCCACTCACCGAGCTCCCCTCAGCAGCTGGAATCGGGCATGCCGCTACCGCGGCCGGCGCCTGCGCGGCGACGGCGACGTCGCTCTGCCTGGGCTCCGGGCGATTCCGGGTGCGAGCGAGCTGGCGGGATTTCCACGGCCGCTCGGGGGTCGGCGAGGCCGTAAGCCTCACTCCCGACACCGGGTATTTCTGGTTCTTCGGGTCATCGAACGTCGAGGTCGTGGTCAAGGTGCTCGACGGCCTCCCCGTGAACGGTCACTTCTGGCTCTTCTCCGGCTCGCTCTCCAACGTCGAGTACCACCTCACGGTGGAAGACACGGTGACCGGCGCGGTGCGCACCTACGACAACCCCTCCGGGCGTTTCGCGAGCGTCGCCGACACCGAGGCCTTCTGAACGGCGGAGAACGGCCGCCACGCTGCCGGCGAGCCGGTCGAGACGGCCGCTCGGCGCGGCTGGAGGCGTGGCGGCGACGACAGGCGGGCCCGACGCGGCTCCTCTGGTACCCTGCCGCGCGCAGCGATGGCGACGCAACCGGCAGGCCTGGTCTTCGACCTCGATGGGACGCTCGTCGACTCGCGTCGCGACCTCGCCGCCGCGGTCAACGAGCTCCGCGAGCGCCTCGGCTTGCCCTCGCTGGCGCTCCCCGAGGTGACGGCGATGGTGGGGGAGGGGGTGCGCGTGCTGGTGCGCCGCGCCCTGCCGGCGACGGTGATGGCGGGCGACTTCGAGCGCGCGCTGGCGCTGTTCCTCGACCTCTACTACCGGGATTGTCTCGAGACCACGCGACCCTATCCGGGCGTGCCCGAGCTGCTGGCGGCGCTCGTCGGCCACTATCCGCTGGCGCTGCTCACCAACAAGCCCGAGCGCCACTCGCGGCGCATCCTCGCGGGGCTGGCGCTGGCGGAGTACCTCGACCCCGTGGTCGGCGGCGACACGCTGCCCAGCCGCAAACCGGACCCCGAGGGGCTGGCCTGGATCGCGGCGCGGTGGGGCGCCCCTCCCGCTGGTCTCCTGCTGGTCGGGGACAGCGCCGTCGACGCGGACACCGCGGCGGCGGCGGGTGCGGCGCTGGCGCTCGTCCCCTGGGGGTACGGCCGCCCCGAGCAGCTGGCGGACCGTGCGGCGTGGCGGCCGGCGTCGACGGCGGAGCTGCTGGCCGCCCTGCTTTGAGCGGCGAGTGGCTGGCCGCCGACGGAACGGCAGGGCCAAGAGCGTGAGACCGAGTGTGGGAGACCCGGATCGGTTCTGAACCTGCCGGGCTCCACGAGGCACACACCCGCAGCGACCGTTGGCGGTAGCATGTCCAGCTGTGTCGG
The DNA here is from genome assembly GCA_963837455.1 of Thermoanaerobaculia bacterium. GTDB lineage: Bacteria > Acidobacteriota > Thermoanaerobaculia > Multivoradales > JAIOJS01 > DASYQD01. Next base: position 376,879 of record CAWINM010000010.1, read on the forward strand.
CTCCCGTCCTGCCATGACGCGCGTCCTGCTCCCGGCGTATCGCCGGGGGCTTTGGTCTATCGCGAGCGAGGAGGACCCATGTCGGAGCGCCGTCCGCCCGAAGAGCCGTCGTCCGGACCGGGAGCCGAGCCCGAGCCGGAAGCCACCGATGCCGTCACGCTGACCCGACGAAACCTGCTGCGCTGGGGGGCGCTGGCAGGGGCCGCGGTACCTCTCGCCGGCCTCTCGAAGGCGGTGCGAGCCGACGACATCGTCGAGACCGCGGTGGTGCTCGAGGAGGCCACCATCGCCGAGATGCAGGCCTCGATGGAGCGCGGAGGGTTGACCTCGCTCATCCTGGTCAACATGTATCTCCAGCGCATCGCCGCCATCGACAGCTCGGGACCGACTCTCAACTCGGTGCTCGAGATCAACCCCGACGCGCGCCACATCGCCCGCCAGCTCGACCACGAGCGCCGGAACGGTCTCGTTCGGGGGCCGCTGCACGGCATCCCGGTCATGCTTAAGGGGAACATCGACACCGCCGACCGGATGTCGAGCACCGCCGGCTCGCTCGCCCTGCTGGGCGACCCGCCGTCGCAGGACTCGACCGTGGCCGCCCGCCTGCGCGCCGCCGGTGCGGTGATCCTCGGCAAGACCAACCTCTCCGAGTGGGCAAACTTCCGGGGCTTCAACTCGACGAGCGGCTGGAGCGGTCAGGGTGGGCAGACGCGCAACCCCTACGTGCTCGACCGCAACCCCTGCGGCAGCAGCGCGGGGTCCGCGGCCTCGGTGTCCGCGAACCTCGTCGCCGCCGGCCTCGGCACGGAGACCGACGGCTCGATCGTCTGCCCGGCCACCGCCAACGGCGTGGTGGGCATCAAGCCGACGGTGGGGCTGACCAGCCGCGCCGGGGTGATCCCCATCTCCCACACCCAGGACACGGTGGGGCCGCACGGGCGCACGGTGGCCGACGCCGCGACGGTGCTCTCGGCGCTGGTGGGCGTCGACCCGCGCGATCCCGCCACCGCCGCCAGCGCCGGCCACTTCTCCGCCGACTACACGCAGTTCCTCGATCCCAACGGCCTCGAGGGAGCCCGCATCGGCGTCATGCGCGGCGGCGGCGTCACCGGCTACAGCCTCGAAACCGACGCCGCCTACGAGGGAGCGCTGCAGGCGATGGCCGACGCCGGCGCGGTGCTCGTCGACCCTGCCGACATCCCCACCATCGACGCCCTCAACGCCGACGACGCCGAGATCATCGTCCTCATCTACGAGTTCAAGCGCGACCTCAACGCCTACCTCGCCAGCCGCAGCGGCGTACCGGTGTCGACCCTCGCCGACCTCATCGACTTCAACAACGCCCACGCCGACCAGGAGCTGCAGTACTTCGGGCAGGAGTTCTTCGAGCTCGCGGAGGCCGACATCTTCAGCGATCAGGACTACCAGGACGCTCTGCTTCGCGGCCACAAGCTGGCCGCCGACGACGGCATCGACGCCATTCTCGACGACCAAGACCTCGACGCGCTGGTGGCCCCCACCGGCTCCCCCGCCTGGCCCAACGACCTGGTCAACGGCGACCACTTCCTCGGCGCCAGCTCGGGGCCGGCCGCGGTCGCCGGCTACCCGATGATCAACATGCCGATGGGGGTCGCCTTCAACCTGCCGATCGGGATCAGCTTCATCGGCACCGCCTTCAGTGAGCCGACGCTGATCAAGCTCGCCTCCGGCTTCGAGGCAGTGACGAAGGCGCGGAAGAAGCCGACCTTCATCAAGACCCTTGCGCTGCCGAGGGGTGTCAGCAAGTTCGGCGCCCAGGCGCTGCAGCGCGGCCAGGCGAGAGAGCGGCTGTTCCAGGCGCGCCTCGATCGGCTGCCGCGCACGGTCCGCGACCGCATCCGCGGCATCCTCTGAGGCGCGGCGGGGAGGGGTCGCGGCCGGCGGCCCCTCCCCGCGCGGCGCCTGGCGACACTCAGCCGGCGGCGGACGGGGTCATCGGGTCGCCGGTCCCGTGCTCGGTGATCTGGAAGCGCAGGAACTCGTGCACGCCGGCGAGGGCCTCGGGCGTACGCGCGGTGATGACGACGCGCCCGCCCGCCGGCAGCTCCTGGTAGCGAAAGCCCAGCGTGCTCGCGGCGATCGCGGCCTGCATCGCCGCGACGCCCGGCGGCTCCTGCGCGTGCACGACGGCGGGGATGGAGAAGTCGCCGGCGTCGAAAGCCAGGGCGATCTGCTGCAGGTGGTGGCGCACCGCGGCGATGGTGCCGGCGTCACCGGCCTCGCGCGCGGTGACCTCGATCGCACCGCCGTCGGCGCTGAGACGGAAGTGATGCACCGTCGCCTGCTGGGAGAACCCCATGGCGGCATCGGCGCGCGTTTCGGCCTGGCGCTCGCCGGCGGTGGTGGCCGCCGCCATGTGGGCCGCGTGCATGGGGCAGTCCGCGGGCATGCCGGTGGTCGTTCCAGGGTCGGACGCCGCGCCTGGATCGGTGGCGCTCGCGGGTGCCAGAGCAGCGGCGGGCTCCGCGGCGGCGGTGGCGCCGGCTGCGGTGCCGGTGGTCGGGGTAGCGCGGCTGCTGCCGTGGAGGGGGCAGGCCTGCTCGCCGGCGACGGCGCAGGGAGGGGTCGCCAGCAGTGCGACGAGCAGCGCGCCCGCCAGCTCCGGCCTGGGCAGGCGCAAGGCGGGGATACGAGGGAGTGCGATGGCGCTCATGACTCTCCTTTCCTCTTCGTTGGTGCAACCTTCCGCGTGGGTCGTGGCCGCTGCCGTCGCGAGATGGACGGCAGGGCGAGGGTCTCGAGGAGGTGCGCGGCGGCGCCGCCGGCAGTGGCATCCAGGGCGCCGTCCCAGACCGCGAGCAGCTGGCGCAGCGCCTCGACGAGGCGACCGAGCTCGTCGAGCTGCGCCTCGGCCACCGCCAGCTTGGCGGCAGCGAGCTCGCGCACCGCACGACAGGGAGGGCGCCCGCGATCACGCGCGCGCAGCAGCGGCGCCAGCTCGTCGAGGGTGAAGCCGATGGCGAGCGCCGAGCGGATGGCGCGCACGCGCACCAGCGCCTGCGGCGGATAGCAGCGGTAGCCGTTGGCGCGACGGCAAGGCGGCGGCAGCACGCCCTTGCGCTCGTAGTGGCGCAAGGTGTCGGTGGAGACCCCGGCCTGGCCCGCGAGCTCCCCCGCGAGCCAGCCACCGGCGGCCGGTGGCTGGCTGTGCGCGGCACCGCCGCGACGATCGTTGGTCTCGGCCATCGCGGCCATGCTAGACCCTGGAACCGATTCCAGGGTCAAGGGGGTCAACGCGGGAGGCGCGCGGCGAGCTCCGCCGCCGGAATCCCCAGCTCGGCGGCGGCGGCTGCCAGGGCCTCCTTCCCCGCGAAGCCGCCGGCGTAGGCGTTGAGGCGCGCCGCGGCCGTCGAGGCCAGGAAGGCGTCCCGTCCGCCGTAGCGTGCGGCGAGCTGGCGGACGAGGTCGGGCGCCTCCCGCTGCAGGTTCCCCTTCTGGTTCCAGGGCTCCGCCGGCCAGAACTGTCCGACCGGCAGCACCCCCGTCAGCACCGGCTCGCCGGCGGCGTGCGCCACCCGCCGGCGCGAGTCGAGGGCCTGCCGGCGCTGCGCATCGTCACCGTAGAGAACCGCCTCGCGGGTCCGCAGCGGCCCCTCGCCGCCGACCGCCGGATGGCTCGCCCAGAACGTGGTCAGCAGCCGCGCATACGAGGTGCGCGCAGGGTCGTAGACGACCTGCACCGACTCGCGGTGGTCGCCGATGTGGTGGTAGTCGGGCGTCGAGCTGGTGCCGCCGGCATAGCCGACGCGGGTGCTCACCACCCCGGGGAGACTCCCGAACCGGGAGTCGGCGGCCCAGAATCAGCCCACGGCGAAGGAGGCGCTGGCGAGGCCGGCTCCGCTGGTCACGGGGGGTGGCGGACCACCCCCGGCGAGCGGGGTCGTCGCCGGCACGGCAAGCCCGGCGCGCAGCCCGGCGGTGAGGGCGAGCAGGACGATCAGGGGCTGACGGAGGTCGCGGCGGGGAGGGTTGCGCATGCCCTCGGATACGGGCGGTGGGGGGCTCCGGATTCTTCGGCGGCCCACTCCGGCGCCGGTCGGGCGCTTGCAAGGGCGCCGCGAGGCGTGCACAATGTTAGCGGCAAATGTCGGCAGGACAGAGAGATGGCTGAGCGCGTCGGGGCCACTACGGAGGTCGTGTGAACGAGTTTCCACACGCCACCACGGCGGTGGTGAGCGCCAAGGGCGGGGTCGGCAAGACCACCACCGCCGTGAACCTCGCCGCTGCCCTGGCGGGCCGTGGCCACACGGTGCTGGTCGTCGACCTCGACTGCCAGGCCTCGGCTTCGCTGTCGCTGGGTCTCAAGCGCCACCAGCTGGCGCCCTCGGCGGCGGACGTGCTGCTGCGCGGCGAAGCGGCAGGCGCGGCGGTGCGTCCGACGCGGGTGGCCGGTCTGTGGGTGCTCCCCGCTTCCGCCGACCTGGCGAGCGTCGAGGGCGACCTCGCCACCTTGCGCACCCGTGAGCGCGGCCTAGCGCGCGCGCTCGAGCCCCTCCGCGAGCGCTTCGAGCACGTGGTGATCGACTGCCCGCCGGGCCTGGGCCTGCTGAGCCGCAACGCACTGGTGGCGGCCGACACCTACCTGGTGCCGGCGGTGCCCCACTTCCTCGCCGTGGAGGGGCTCGAGAACCTGGTGCAGGCGGTGGCGCGGCTCGACTTCCGATGCCAGAGCCGGACCCACCTGCTCGGCATCGTGCCGACGCTCGTCGACCTGCGGCTGCGTACCGTGCGGCAGAACCTGCAGGCGATCCGCAGCACCTTTGGCTCGGCGGTGTTCTGCCTCGAGGTGCGCACCAACGCGCGGCTGGCGGAGGCACCGGCGTTGGGTGGGACGATCTTCGAGCACGACCCCAACTCGGTAGGTGCCGACTGCCACCGGCTGCTCGCCGAGGAGTTCCTGCTGCGGCTGCAGCAGTACTTCGGCGCGGTCCCCGAAGTGGGAGCGGTCGCTGCCAGCGAGAGCGAGGCGGCGCTGCCGTTCTGAAGCCGCGGGGCTATGCGGGGCGACCCGCTGCGGCCCCGAAGCGGCGCCCGAGCCCGCTCGAGCGGGGCGGTGTAGATATGGTGCCAGGGGCTACGGTCGAGATGCGGCGCCACGTCCTCACGGCTGGCGAGCGGCTCGACCCCGCCGCGAGCCCCTGGTGGCTCGCCGGCCTGGCATCGCTCCTGCTGCCGGCTTCCCGCGTGCGTCTCGGGTCGCCCTCGACTCGTCCACGGCACCTGCTCGTCGTTGCCGCGCTCTGGCTGGCCGGCTGCTCGCGAGGTGTCGACACGACTCTGCCGCCACCCGCGGCGGACCCGTTGCGGCAGGCCGACGCCGCCAGCGAGATCGTCGATATGATGCTGCTCGCTCGCCACGACGCGGCGCTCCTCGGCTCCGACCCTCCCGGCTACCTGCGCGAGCAGCTCCGGCGTCTCGGGCTCGCACCCGGTGGCAGACGCGGCTCCTGGCTGCAGCCGTTCGAGACGCGACGGCGAGTGGTGGTGTCGGGCTCGCCCTGGGTGCTGCGACGGGACGACGCGCGGCTGGAGCTCGTCCCCGGTCGCGACCTGGTGGCCGCCCTCGGCGGCGGCTGGGGCGGCGTTCGCCTCCGTGGCCTGCAGGCGGTCTTCGTAGCCCCCACGCTGGAGGCCGTTGGGAGGAGCCTCGCCTCGCGGGTGCTGGTGGTGCTCGATCCCCGTGGCGCGCCGGGAGCAACGGAGGGCTCGGCCCTCGCCGACCTGTTTCGGCGCGCGGCGGCGGTACGTGCCGATGCCGTGCTGCTGCTGCCGCGACCGGGACTGCCCCCGGCAATTCCCACTCCGATCGAGGCCGCCGACCTGACGGCGGGCAGTGGGCTGCCGGTGGCCGCCTGGCTCGAGGAGGCGGCGGCACGCGACCTGGTGCGCACGTTCCTGGGGACCACCGAGGAGGCACTGCCGCGGCTCGAGCGGCGTGGCGACCTGCCGCCGCTGGTGCTGGGTACCCTCGATGGCGAGGTCACCGGTGAGGTGCAGCGCGAGCCGCATCGCAACCTCGTCGCCGTCCTCTCCGGTCGTGAGGGCGGCGACGAGGCGGTGGCGGTCGTGGCCGTCGTCCCCCTACCGCCGTCGGGCGGCGGTGGCTCGACCGAGGTCGCCGCGCCGGCGCGCGTGGGGGCGGCCGCCGAGCTGCTGGCGGTGGCCACCGCCTTCCAGGCGCTGCCGGACCCGCCGCGCCGGACGGTGGTCTTCGCCCTCGTCGACCCTGCGGACGATGGCACGGTGGGAGCGCGGCACCTCATGGACGACCCCCGATGGGCTGGCCCGCGTTTGGCGGCGGCGCTGGTGCTCGCCGGCGGCACCCTCCGCGGGCCGACCGAGGACATCACCCTCGCCGGCGTCCCGGCCTCGCCGCTCCACCGGCTGGCCGTTCAGGTGGCGGCGCGCCAGGGGCGGCGGGCCGTCGCCGCCGCGGCGCCACGCGGTCCGCTCACCCGCTCACCCGCATGGGCCTTCCTCGCCGCCGGGGTGCCGACGGCGCTGGTCGAGCCGGGCAACGTGCCGCGGGCGCTCGCCGTCGCCGAGCCCGGGGTGGCGGAACCGGCTCCCACGCCGCTGGGCGGGATGGTCGAGGATGCCCGACTGGTCTTCCGGTTGGCTCTCGAGCTCGCCGAGGGGGAGCGCTTGCCGCCGGTAGACGCCGTACGGGTGCAGGCGCTCCTGAGAGAGACCGAGCCGACGCCCACTCCGCCCCCGCCCTCGCGCCGCCTGGCTCTGCCGCCGCCGCGGACCCTCCTGCTCCCCGCCACAACACCGCTTCCCGCGGCGGTCACTCCCACCCTGCCCCCGCGGTAGCGCGCGGCACCTCGCTCCGTCTGGGCGACGTCGCCCCGGTGGGTGCCGGCAGCAGGCCGCGGGTGAGCAGGAAGGCCGGCACCGCCAGCGCCGAGACCCCGGCGAGGGTGAGGAAGGCGGGACCCAGCCCCACCACATCGCCGATCTGGCCCACCAGCAGCGAGCCGGTGCCGATGGCGGTGTCGAAGGCGAGCAGCACGCTGCCGAAGGTGGCGGCGCGATGGCGCGGATCGGTGCGCGCCAGCACCCAGGTCATGAAGGTCGGGTAGGCGCTGCCGAAGCCGGTGGCGAAAACGATGGCGGCGGCGACCAACATAGCGCGCGTGTGGGCGCTGCCGAGCAGCACCAGCCCCGGCGGCACCAGCAGCAGGCTCGGCACCAGCAGCCGCAGCGGCTCGCCGCGATCGGCGAGCGGCGGCAGGATGATTCGCGTCACCAGCACGGTGAGGGCGAAGACGGTGAAGAACAGCGACCGTGGGACGATGCTGCGCTCGGCCGCCAGCAGCGCCGCGTAGCTGGTGATGGCGCCGTAGGGGAGGGCCACCAGGAACAACCCGCCGGAGCTCGCCACCACCCGCCAGCTCACCGCCTCGTGCAGCCGGGGGCGGGCCACCGCCGGCTCGGCGCCGCCGGCGCGGTGCTCGGCGGGGCCTCGCACCCGCGTTGCCATGACCAGCAGCGCCAGCGCCATCGCCGCCAGCTCGAGCATCAGTGGCAGCCACCCGAGGTGATAGACGGCGAGGCCGATCGCCGGCGCCACGGCGATGGCGGCGGTGGCCGCCATGCCGTAGTAACCGATCCCCTCGGTGCGCCGGGAGAGCGGAATGACGTCGGTGACCAGGGCGCCGGTGGCCGACAGCATCCCCGACCAGAAGAAGCCGTGCAGGCAGCCGACGGCGAGCAGCAGCGGCAGCGGCTGCACCAGCCCGTAGAGGACGCTGAAGAGGGCGAACGCCGCCGCTGCCGAGAGCAGCATGCGCCGGTGGCCGAAGCGGTCGGCGAGAGCGCCGGTGAAGGGCGCCGACAGCGCGCTCGCCCAGGTGTAGACGGTGAGGAAGGTGCCGGCGCCGGCGCGGCTGGTGCCCAGGGCGATGAGGTGGAAGGGGATGGTGGGGAAGAGCTGGAAGGCGGCGAGGAAGGCGAGGAAGGCGAACAGGCAGAGGCGCAGGAAGGGCCAGGTGACCAGGGGCTCGCGCGCGGAGGCTCGGGGGGGCATCGGTGCCGCCGCCGGCTCTCGCGCGGCGGCGGCGGGATGCTAGCAGGGGCCGGAGCTCCGCCCGTCAGCGGGCTATCTGCACCAGCTGGTTGTCGGCGATGACGTTCGCGCCGGGTGTCGCCTCCTGAACGTCGATGTCGAAGAAGGCGATGGTGTTGTCGCGCACCACGTTGCCGGCGCTGGCGGCGCTCAGCGAGATGCCGCGACGGAAGCGCGACACGAGGTTCCCCGTCACCAGGTCGCCGTCGGGGCCGCCGCTGGTCTCGTCGGGTGCCGGGTTGTAGCAGATCGCCAGCTCGCCGTTGTCGCCGCCGGTGATGACGTTGTCGGCGACGCGGTTGCCGCCGCTGCCCTCGCCGCGCACGAAGATGCCGAGGAAAGTGTGGGTGATCACGTTGTGCTCGATGCGCGCGCCGCGAGTGTCGATGAGCATGACGCCGATCTCGACGTCCGGCGGGGCGCCGCCGGAGTCGATGCCGTCGATCTGCAGACCGTCGACGACGACGTTGGTGGCGTCCTGGAGCAGCACACCGACGCCGAGCCGCTCGAGGTGGCCGTTGCGGATGCGCACGTTGCTGGCGCCACTCACCGTGATGCCGATGCCCTGGCGGCCGCCGGGACCGAAGACGCAGAAGCCGCCGAGGTCGACGGTGACGTCGTTCGACTCGATGAGGATGCCGGTTCCCGTGCCCGCGGCGATGCTGTGGTTGAGCACGTAGACCCCGGGCCGCTGGATGACCATGGGGCGCCCCACCCGGGCCGCATCGTCGGTCACCTGCACGGGCTTCGCGTTGGCGGCTGCCGCCAGGGTGGTGGCAGCGAAGAGAATGGCGATGGAACTGGACGCGACTCGATTCATGGTCCCCTCCCGCTGGTTGGTGGTCGTTCGAGGGCGGCAGGCCACGCTGGGCGAGATCGTCTGCAGCCGGGCTCGACCCCGGCCAGCCGCGCCTAAGGGAACACGCACCTCCTCCCGGGAGTTCCACGCGCGCTCCACTACAATCCCTGCGATATGCCGGCAGGGGTGGATGGAGGGGACAGGCGCCAGGCCTTCGAGGCCGAGGCGCTGCCCCACCTCAACCGTGTCTACGCGGCGGCGCGCCGGCTCGTCGGCGCGGGCAGCGACGCCGAGGACCTCGTGCAGGAGACCTTTCTCCGCGCCTACCGCACCTACGACAACTTCGCGCGGGGAACCAATTGCCGGGCCTGGCTGTTGACCATCCTGCACTCCATCTACGTCAACCGCATCCGCAGGATGCAACACGAACCGCAGGCGCAGCCTGCCGAGGCTCTCGAGATGCACGCGCAACGAGCCCAGCTCGACGAGGACTGGGAGGGCCCCCTGCTGCAGGCGGCGGCGGCCGGCACGTGGGGCGCCGGTCCCACCGTGCGCGAGGCCCTGCGGCGGCTGCCCGAGGACTACCGGTCCACCCTGTTGCTGGTCGACGTGGAGGAGCTCAGCTACGAGGAAGCGGCGGCCGCTCTCGCGTGCCCGATCGGCACGGTGCGCTCGCGGCTGTCGCGGGCGCGGCGGCTGCTCGCGGTCTCCCTCGCCGACTACGCGCGGGAGCTGGGCTACCGCCGGGAAGGGGAGCCGTGAGCGACCACCCTCGCGACCAGCGGCTCGACGCGTGGATCGACGGGCGCCTCGACGCTGCCGAGCGCGGCGAGCTCGAGCGCCACCTCGCGGCGTGCGAGCCCTGTCGTCGCCTGCGCGATGCCCTGCTGGCGAGCCGGACGGCGCTGCGCGAGGCTGTCGCCGACGAGCCGCCGCCGCCGGGGCTCGCGGAGCGGATCCGTGCGCGCCTCGACCTCGAGGACGAGCGTCCAGCTGGTATCGCGGATCGCCGCCGTGGCAACCGGCCGCTCCTGGTGGTGGCCCTCGCGGCGGGGTTGGTGGCGGCCGTGCTCGGCGTCGCCGCCTGGTGGCGCCACGGGGCGAGACCCGTCGCCGATCCCGTCTCCGCCGCTGCGGCGAGCTATGCCGGTGTCCACGACGCCCCCCTGCCGCTCGCGGTGCGGGCGCGGGAGGCGCGCCAGGTCGAGGCGCGCTGGCGCCGCGGCGGCATCGCGTTCCCCGCCCGGGTGCTCGATCTCGGAGGGATGGGGATCGAGCTCGCGGGCGGGGACGCGACGCGGCTCGGCAGCCACCTCGCGGCTCGCTCGATCTACCTCGGCGGCGGAAAGGTGTTCGCGTGCTGGATGTTCGCCGGGCGTGTGAGCGAGCTGCCGCCCGCGGAGGAGAGGCGTCGCCACGGTGACTTCGAGTTCGCCATCTATCGCCGCGCAACGACCACCCTGGTGTTCTGGCAGGAGGGGACGTCGTCTGCGGCTTCGCCGGGGAAGGCGACCCGGAAGCGGTGATCGCGCTCGCCTTCGCCAAGGCGATGGCGCCGCCGGCGCCCGACGCCTAGGCCGGTCGCGCGCGGCGACACGCGGCCGCCGTCGTCACCGCTCCAGCGGCCGGGCGCTGCCGCGCCGGCGGGTGGGCGCGGTGCCCCCGGAGCGCGTGCTAGCCTCTTCGTCCACCGCGCCATGGGCAGCACCGTAGGAACCGCCGAGCATCCGCTGCGCGTCGCCGTCGTCGGCACCGGGCCGTCCGGGATGTACGCCACGGCCGCGCTCCTTGCCGAGCCCGGTCTGCACGTCACGGTCGATCTCTTCGACCGCCTGGCGGCGCCGTTCGGGCTGGTGCGTTACGGCGTCGCCCCCGACCACCAGAAGATCAAGAGCGTCATCCGCGTCTTCGACAAGACGGCGCAGGATCCCGCGTGCGCTTCTTCGGCAACGTGCAGCTGGGACGCGACCTCGACCGCGGCGACCTGCGCGCGTCACTACCACCAGATCGTCTACGCCGTCGGCGCCCAGACCGACCGCTCGATGGGCATCCGCGGCGAGGAGCTCGACGGCAGCTACTCCTCCACCGAGCTCGTCGCCTGGTACAACTGCCACCCCGACCTCGCCGACGCCCGCTTCGAGCTGCGGCACCAACGGGTGGCGGTGGTCGGGGATCGGCAACGTGGCGATGGACGTCGCCCGGGTGCTCGCCAGTCGCGCCGAGGAGCTTGGCGAAGACCGACATCGGCGACCATGCGCTGGCGCAGCTGCGCAGCACCGGCATCCGCGAGATCTGGGTGCTCGCCCGCCGCGGCCCGGTGCAGGCGAAGTGCTCGCCTCCCGAGCTCAAGGAGCTCGCCGAGCTGCCGGGCGTGCAGGTCGTGGTGGAGGCGAGCGAGCTCGAGGTGGATGCGGCGAGCGCGGAGGAGCTGGCCGCCGATCGCTCCGCGGCGCGCAACCTGGAGATCCTGCGCCAGCTCGCGTCGGCGCCCCTCGATCCCGACAAGATCCTCATCCGCCTCCGCTTCCTGGTCTCGCCGGTGGAGCTCCTGGAGCGCGACGGCAGGGTCGCCGGCCTGCGCCTCGAGCGCAACCGGCTCGAGGCCGACGCGCGCGGCGGCGTCGCGGCAGTGGGCACCGGCGAGCACGAGGAGCTGCCGGTGACGATGGTCGTCCGCGCCATCGGCTACAAGTCGCTGCCGCTCGTCGACCTCCCCTACGACAGCCGGCGCGGCGTGGTGCCCAACCGGGACGGCCGGGTGCTCAACCCCGCCGGCGACGCGCTGCCCGGCGAGTACGTGGTCGGCTGGGTCAAGCGGGGTCCGAGCGGGCTCATCGGCAGCAACAAGCCCGACTCGGCGGAGACCGTGCAGGCGATGCTCGCCGACCTGCCGGCGGTATCGCCGCTGCCGGCGGCGATGGCGGCGCCCGCGGCGGTGCCGGAGCTGTTGGCGGCGCGGGGCGTGCGTGCCGTCGGCTACGACGAGTGGCGGCGCCTCGACGCCCTCGAGGTCGAGCGCGGCAAGCCGCTGGGCCGGCCACGCGTCAAGTTCCTGCGGCTCGAGGAGATGCTGCTCGAGCTCGGGGTCGACCCGGCGGCGGTGACGGTTGCGGCCGAGTAGACGCGCGACCGGCGGGATCTGCCGATAGCGCCGCTTGGCGTATCAGGGCGGCGGGTTATCGAGCAGCAGCTCGCGGTCGTGGCGTGGCTGCGGGGGGCGACTGTTGCCCTGCAGCACGCGCGCGAGGGCGGCGATCTGCTGCCCCGAGGCCGGGATCGGCGCCGCCATCACCACCCAGCTCACCCCCTCGGTGCATGGCGGCGAGGTGAGCGACCCGGTGTAACGATACGAACGGCGGTCGGTGGGCAGCAGCTCGGAGGCGTCGAAGGGGGCCTGCAGTCGTACCTGGCGTCCGACCTTGCCGGGAATCGCCGACACCAGCGGCGCCAGCGCGGGGTTCAGCGCGCCGCCGGTGACCAGCAGGCCCACCACCGCCAGGGCGCCGCTCTCGGCGCGATGCACGAGGTGCACCTCGACCGGAAAGCTGCTGCCGTCGACGGTGTGCTCGCTGGGGGAGTGGAAGTGCAGCTGCACGAGCTGGTAGGCGACGCCGTCGAGGGTCAGCGAGCCACCCGGGTCGAGGTCGACCTGGACGGTGTGCCCATCGTCGACGATCCGCGCCGCGCTCGGCAGGTAGCCGAACTGCAACGGCATGAGGCCGCGCTCGGTGGCGCCGGCGAGGTCGATGGGCGACTGTTGCTGGCCGGAGCCGCAGGCGTCGAAGCTGGGGTCGAGCATCGCCCAGCGGTCGGGCCCGTGGGGCCCGGAGTAGCTCCAGTCCGCCGCGCCCACGGCGGCCACCCCGCTGCCGGCGAGGACGATGGCGAGGCCCGTGGCGAGGGCGGGAAGCGCCGCGGTGCGCCGGCGAGCGGTCGAGCGCGTTCGGGTCATGGCTGACCTCCGTTGGCCGAGTGCGCCTCGCAGCATAGCGCGCCCGGCGGCGCCCTTCACTCCTCGCTGCGCTTCGCCACCACCAGCGTCATGTCGTCGGCGGGCTCGTGCCCGGCCATCAGCTCGACCAGCGCGTCGTCGAGGCGATCGAGCAGCTCGCGTGCCGGCAGATGTCGCAGCGGCCGCAGCATGGCGGCGAGCCCGTCGCCCCCCAACGGCTCGCCGCCGAGCCCTTCCGGGCTGGCGTCGGTGACGCCGTCGCTGTAGGCGAGCAGCACGTCGCCGGCCTCGAGGCTCCGCGTCTCGAGCCCATAGACCGCCGCCTTGTCGAGCCCGGCGGGCATGCCGGTGGCGGCGAGCTCGTCCACGGCACCACCGCGGCGGACCAGCAGTGGTGGGTTGTGCCCGGCGTTGACGTAGGTGAGCGTGTGCGCCAGCGGGTCGAGGGCGGCGCAGAAGAGGGTGGCGAACTTGTTGTAGGGCAGCGAGTCGCAGAGGTAGCGGTTGACGCGAGACATCAGCTCCGGAAGGGTGGCGCCGGCGGCTCCGGTCGCCTGCGCCTGCGAGCGCACGCAGGCGTGGAGGCTGGACATCGCGAGGGCCGCGTCGAGACCCTTGCCGGAGACGTCGCCGACGGCGAGCAGCACGACGCCCTCGGTGGCGACGAAGTCGAAGTAGTCGCCGCCCACCGCCAGCGAGGGGAAGCTCACCCCCGAGAGCTCATAGCCGGGCGGCTGCAGGGGATGGCTGGGCAGCAGCCGCAGCTGGATCTCCCGTGCCTTCTGCAGCTCCTCGTGCAGCCGCTCGTTCTCGATGCGCTGCTCGAGCAGCATGGCGTTCTCGACCTTGATCGCCGCCACGCCGGCGATGGTGGTGAGCACCTGCAGGTCGTCGCGGTTGAACGGCCGCACCTCGAGCGGGCTGTCGGCGTAGAGCATGCCGAGCACCCGCTCGCCCACCTGCAGCGGCACCGCCATGATCGAGCGCACGCCGGAGAGGATCACCGACTCGCGGTTCTTGAAGCGCTCGTCGATCTGCGCGTCGGTGGAGAGCACCGAGCGGCGCTCCTCGAGGACCTGGCGCTGCACCTCGCGGCTGACCTTGACCTCCGCCGCCTGCGGCCGCCGGCGCGAGCCGTCACGATAGCTGGCCGCCTCGAGCTGGGGCTCGCCACTCACCTCGTCGCGCAGCTGCAGGAAGGCGCGCTCGGCGGCGATGCCGTCGAACACCAGCTCGAGGATGGCGGGCAGCACCTCGTCGAGCCCCGACGGCGAGAGCAGCGCCACGCCGACCTTGCTGATCAGCCCGAAGAGGTCACGCGGCGGCAGCGTCGGCGCGGCAGCGGCACCGGTGGCCTGCTGCACCGAGACGAGCAACGCGGCGAGGTCGCGGCTGGTTCGCGACTCGGACGGCGGCGGCGGCAGTGGCGCCGGCTGGGTGGCTTCCTCCCCGGACTCCAGGGTGAGCTCGGTCTCGCCGATGCGTACGCGGTCGCCGGGGAAGATCTGCACCGAGCCGGTGATGCGGGTGCCGTTGAGGAAGGTGCCGTTACTGCTGCCGAGGTCGGAGAGCCAGCACGACTCGCCATCGTGCCAGACCTCCGCGTGCAGGCGCGAGGCGAAGGGGTCGTCGATGGTGAGCTGGGCGCGCGGCGAGCGGCCGACGGAGAGGTGGCTGCGCGACAGCGGCATGTTGCCGAGCTGCCGCGAGCCCACCTGCACGCGCAGGCCGAAGCGGCCGCTCAGCTCGCGCATCAGGCGGCCACCGCCGCGAGCTCGGAGCAGTGGCGGTCGCGCCGCGCCTCGAGGTCCTGGATCACCGCCTGCTTGAAGCCGTGCCGCCCGGCCTCCGCCTGCAGCCGCGCGCGGTAGGCGGCGATGTCGAGCAGCTCGAAACGCATGGCGAGGCGCTTGAAGAGGCGCGGCAGCAGCTCGCCGGGGGCCTGCACGTGGTGCAGCCCGCCGCTGTAGGCGAGCAGCATGCGCCCGGCGGGAATGCCGCGCAAGACGTCGGCGATGCCGCCGCGCACCGTCATCGGATTGCCGTCGGCGTCGAGGCCGGTGAGGCGCTTCATCCGCCCCTCGGGGGCGATGATGACCAGCGAGCGCGGCCCGATGCGGTCGACGAGCTCCTGCCAACTGGCGTCGCGCTGGCGCGTCACCGGCACCACGTCGGGGGCGACGAGGGAGAAGAAGCGCCCCACCAGCGGCCGCCGCAGCGTCTTCTCGGCGACCGGCACGACGCCGCGGCGGGCGATCTCGTGCAGCAGACGGTTGGGCACCCCGCCGGCGAACAGCGGCTCGTAGAGGCTGGTGTGATTGAGGATGGCGATCACCCGCAGGTCCGCCCAGGGGTCTTTGGCGGGCTGCTCCACCCAGTCGAGGTCGATGCGGTAGAAGAACCGGGAGAGCGCCTTGACGCCGAGCAGCAGCGGGTAGTTGACGTAGAAGGACACGTCAGGGGGCGCGCCGGTCCCGCCATCGGGCGGGACGAGCAACCAGCATGCCGGGCCGCTGCCGTAGGCGCGGGCGTATTCTAACCGCCGCTCATGGGGGGCGCCGACCCGACCGCCGCACCGCCGACCCGGCACCTCGCGGCGTCGCGCAGCTACCCGGGGTGGATCCCGGGGCTCGCCCGGCTGCTGCTGCACGTCTTCTTCGGCCGCATCGAGGTGGTCGGCCTGGCGAGGGTGCCGGCGGGGCGACCCCTGCTCTACCTCGCCAACCACAACAACGGCCTCGTCGATCCCGTGCTGGTGGTGGGAATGCTGCCCGGCCGGCCGCGCTTCCTCGCCAAGCACACGCTGTGGGGCAACCCGGTGCTGCGCCCGTTCCTGGCGCTGGCGCGGGCGATCCCTGTCTACCGGCCGCAGGACGCCCCGAGCTCCGCGCCTGGCGAGGAGCCACCCGCGACGGCGGCCGCGCCCGCGACGAGCGCCAACGAGGAGTCGTTCCGGCGCTGCCGCGAGGTGCTCGCCGAGGGCGGCGCGGTGGCGCTGTTCCCGGAAGGGAAGAGCCACAGCGAGCCGGCGCTGGCGGCGCTCAAGACGGGGGCGGCGCGCATCCTCCTCGGTCTGCCGGCGCCGGTGCGCCGCGAGCTCGCGGTGGTGCCGGTGGGGTTGCTCTTCGACGCCCCGGCGATCTTCCGCTCGCGGGTGCTGCTGCAGGTGGGCGAGCCACTCGCCGCCGCCGATGTCGCCGGCGGCGAGCCGGCCGCGGCAGAGGCGGTGCGGCAGGTGACCGCGGTCCTCGCCGTAGGGCTCGCGGAGGTGACCCTCAGCTTCTCCTCCTGGGACGAGGCCCGCCTGCTGGCGCGGGTCGCCGACCTCTGGCTGCAGCCCCAGCCGGAGCTGCCGGCACGACCGCCACTCGCCCGGCGGGTGGCGGCGCGGCGCCGCGTTCTCGACCGCTACCGGCAGCTCGCGCGCGAGCGGCCGCAGCGCCTGGCGCCGCTCGTCGCGGCGCTTGCCGCCTACGACCAGCTGCTCTCCGCTCACGGCCTGCGCGACGAGCAGGTGGGCGCCGCCTATCCGCTCCTGTCGGTGCTCGCCTTCCTCGCCGAGTCGGTCTTCCTGCTGCTCATTCGGCTGCCACTCGCCGTCGCGGGCACGCTGCTCGACTACGTTCCCTACCGGCTGTGCGGCATCGCCGGAGCGCTCGCCGCGCGCGAGCCCGACCAGCCGGCGACCTTCAAGCTGTTCGGCGGCATCGTGCTGCTGCCGCTCTTCTGGGCGGCGGAAGCGACCTTCGCGGGATGGCGATGGGGCGCCTGGGCGGCGCTTGCCGTGCTCGTGCTCGGCCCGCTCGGCGGCTGGGCGGCGGTGCGGTTCCGCGACCGCTTCCGCTACCTCGTGTTCGAGGCGCGCGCGTTCCTGCTGCTGCGTGGGCCGGGCGGAGCGGGCGAGGAGCTGAGAAGGCGACGGGCGGCGCTGCGGCGCGAGGTGCTGGCGCTCGCGGCGGAGCTGGGCGAGCCGCCGGTGGCGGCGGACTGACGGGTCCCAGCGGGCGCCGGACGCTCGACACCGCCGAGGGCGCTCACGAACGGGTGTCGGCTGGTGGGAGAGAAGGGGCCGGTCGCCTCAGCCGGGCTGGAACAGCGCGTCCGGCAGGTCGAGGTTGCCGCCGCTGAGGATGACGCCGACGCGCCTGCCGGCGGCAGGGATGGCGCCTGCGAGCAGCGCCGCCACCGGCACCGCCGCCGAGGGCTCGATGATCAGCTTTGTGCGCTCCCAGAAGAAGCGCATGGCGTCGAGGGTGGTGGCGTCGTCGACGGTGGCGATGCAGACCCGGTGCGCCTGCAGGATCGCCAGCGGCAGGCGGCCGAGGGTGGCCCGCAGCCCATCGGCGACGGTACGTGGCGAGGGCAGCGTCACGACGTGGCCGGCGGCGAGCGAGCGCTGGGCGTCGTCGGCGCCGCTCGGCTCGGCGCCCCATACCGCCACCGCCGGCACCGCGGCGGCGGCGATGGCGGTGCCCGAGAGCAGCCCGCCGCCGCCGACCGGCGCCACCAGCAGGTCGAGGTCGGGCACCTCGGCGAGCAGCTCGCGGGCGGCGGTGGCCTGCCCGGCGATGACGCGAGCGTCCTCGTAGGGGTGGATGAGCACGCCGCCGGTCTCGTCGAGCAGCCGTGCGGCGGCCTCCTCGCGCCCGGCCTGCGTCGGGGCGCAGGGCACCACCGTGGCGCCGAAGTCCTCCACCGCCGCTCGCTTGGCGCGGGCGGCGTTTTCCGGCATCACCACCCGGCAGGGGATGGCGCGCCGCCGGGCGGCGAGTGCGACGGCCGCTCCGTGGTTGCCCGACGAGTGGGTGACGACGCCGCGCCGCGCCTCCTCGTCGCTGAGCGACCAAACGGCGTTGCTGGCGCCGCGCAGCTTGAAAGCGCCGGTGCGCTGCAGGTTCTCGCACTTGAAGAACAGGCGCGCTCCGCTGGCGCGGTCGAGGCTGGCGCTGGTGACCACCGGCGTGCAGTGGACGTGGGGCGCGATGCGGGCCGCGGCGGCCTCGACGTCGGCGTAGGTGGGGGGCTCCATGGTGCCGGTGACGATACCCAACTCCGCGGGCCCCCGGGGCGGGCGGCGGCGCGCGACGAAATTGAGTATCGTCCCGGCTGGCTCATGCTGGTCTACCTCAACGGCGAGGTCCTCCCCCTGGCGCAGGCGCGCATCTCGCCGGAAGACCGCGCCTTCCTCTTCGCCGACGGCGTCTACGAGGCGCTGCTGGCGCGCCATGGCCGCCTCCTGCTGTGGCACGAGCACGAGCGCCGGCTGCGCCAGGGGCTCGCGGCGCTGCGCATCGAGCTCGCCGATCCGGGGGCGCTGCGGGCGGTGGTGGAGGAGCCCCTGGCGCGCAACGAGCTGCTCGCCGGCGAGGCCACCGTCTACCTGCAGGTGAGCCGTGGGGCGGCGCCCCGGCTGCATGCCTTCCCCGACCCGCCGGTGCCGCCCACTGTCTACGTCACCACGCGCGCCTGGGGCGGCCATGCGCAGGCTCTGCTGGCAGCGGGCGCCACCGCGGTGACCGCCGCCGACACCCGCTGGGCACGCTGCGACGTCAAGTCGACGGCGCTGCTGCCCAACGTGCTGGCCCAGCAGCAGGCGAGAGAGGCGGGGGCACACGAGGCGATCTTCGTGCGCGACGGCATTGCCA
This sequence comes from Thermoanaerobaculia bacterium, assembly GCA_963837455.1. Lineage (GTDB taxonomy): Bacteria > Acidobacteriota > Thermoanaerobaculia > Multivoradales > JAIOJS01 > DASYQD01. The sequence continues at coordinate 395,385 of CAWINM010000010.1, forward strand.
TCGAGGGGAGCCACAGCAACCTCTTCGCGGTGCGCGGCGGGGTGCTGTCGACCTTCCCGGTCTGCAACTACATCCTCGACGGCGTGACGCGGGGCTGCCTGCTCGGCCTCGCCGCGACGCTCGGGATCCCCGTGCGGCTCGGTGCGTTGCCGCTCGCCGACCTCTACGAGGCGGACGAGCTCTTCCTCACCGGCACCACCACCGAGGTGCTGCCCGTGGTGGCGGTGGACGGCCGGAGGATCGGCGACGGGCGACCGGGACGCGTGAGCACCCGCCTGCGCGAGGCCTACCTCCAGCGCGTCGAGGAGCTGCTGGGCTGAGGGTGCACCGGCTACACTCCGGCGCGCCGACTTCCGAAGGGAGCGGCGCCGTGCGGCATGCTCGCGAGGGTGGCCGGCGAACCGGATGCCGCCCTGACACTTCGCAGACGTGCTAGCATTGCCCCTAAGCCGAATGAAATCCTTGACTTGCCGAGGAGGTGCCATGAGGTTGTCTGCCGCGCGCGTCCTGTCTCTAGCCGCCCTGTTGCTGCTCGTCGCCCTGCCCGCCGCCGCCCAGGAGGATGAAGAGGGTCGTTTCTCGCTGGGGCTCGGAGGGGGCCTGGTCCAGACCGGCGGCAGCTCGGATCCCTACCTCACCGCCAATCTGCGGATGCGGATCGGGTACCGGGTGGCGGGTGAAGAGCGCCAGGGCTCGGTGTACGGGTTCCTCGAGCCCGAGGTCGGCTATCGCACGCGCGACAACGACATCACGGCGGCGGGGGTCAGGCAGGGGACGCTGCACATCAAGGACACTCTGGTGGGCGTCAACGTCGGCGGCACTGTGCGCCTTCGGGTCTTCGAGTACTTCGTCGCCGGTGGCGTCGGCTACCACTTCGTCAACCAGGACGTGCAGGGCATCGTCGACGCCAAGTCGTTCGACAGCGGCAATGTCGGCGTCAACGCCCAGTTCGGCTTCGACGTGCGGGTGAGCGAGCTGATCAGCCTCTTCGGCGTCGGCCGATTCGACCTGGTGCAGGAGTCGGACAAGCAGAAGGCGCTGCGACGGCAGCTCAGCCTCAACAGCGAGGAGCAGCAGACCAAGGTCTTCCTGGGTCTGCGAGTGCACCTCTAGGGGCCTGTCGCTCCTCGCCCGTGGTGGGGAGGCGCGAGGTCGGCGATCGCCGGCCGCGGGCAGTCAGCCTCCCGTCGTGACGGTGGCGGCCGTGATGGCGGTCCGGCGCGCCACCTCGCCCAGCCGCGCCATCGCCTCCACGAGCTGGGCGTCGGCGAGGTAGGGCGCCGGCCCCAGCCGCAGCACCTCGCCGCGGGAGTCGCTGAGCACGCCGGCGGCGCGCAGGCCGGCCCGGAGGGCGGAGGCGTGCGGGCTGCGCAGCGCCAGGAAGCCGGCGAAGCGCTCCGCCGGGGTCACGCGGTCGCGATCGATGAGCGCCGGCGGCAGGTCGAGGGTATCGAAGGTGGCAGCGAGCACGGCTCGCTGGTGCTGGCTCACCTCGCGCAGCACCGCGGGGGTCATCCCGCGGGCGGCGAAGAATTCGAACACCTCGGCGGCTCGGTAGTGGCTGCTGGGGTCGTAGGTGGCGCCGGCGAAGCGGGCGCCGGGGTCGTCGGGGTAGGCGACGCGGCCCGACGGAGCCGCCTCGAGCCGCTCGAACTCGGCGAACCAGCCGGTCACCAGTGGCCGCAGGAGCCGGTGCGGCGGCACGCGCAGGAAGGCGACGCCCTCGCCGAGCTGGCAGTACTTGTAGCCGCCGCCGAGGATGAAGGCGGTCTCGACCCCGGTGAGCGCGAAGGGCACCACGGCGAGGTGATGGTAGGCGTCGAGCAGCAGCTCGGCGCCGTGGCGCTGGCAGGCGGCCGCCGCCAGCGGCAGCGCACCGGCGAGTCGGGCGTTGGTGAAGAAGACCGTCGAGGCCACCACCGCCGAGGTGCGATCGTCGACCGCCGCCGCCAGCCGCTCGCCGACGTCGTCGGCGGGGTCGGCGGCGACGCGCACCACCTCGACCCCCGCCTCGGCCAGCCGATCGAGCTGGCGCCGTGCACTGTGGAACTCGGCGTCGGTGCTCACCAGCCGCGGCCGCCTGGCGAGCGGTAGCGCCGAGAGAAACCGCACCAGCAGGTCGTGGGTGCAGGCGGCGAGGGCAAGGCTGCCTTGCGCGTCGCCGAGCAGCGTCGCGAAGCCCTGGCGCACGCGCGCGGCGCGGGCAAAGGCGCGCTCCCACTTCTCGTCCACCAGCTCCGCGGCGTCGGCGTACGCCGCGCGCACGCCGTCGAGGGCACGATCGGGCCAGGCCTGGTGCGAGTGGCCGGTGAGCAGCAGCCGCTCGGCGACCCGGAAGCGCGAGTAGTCGGGGGCCAGGGCGTTGGGGGAGGCGTAGAGCGTCCCGGGGTCCAGGTCGGTCACAGCCGTACGCGGATCGCCCAGAGGTCCGGGAAGAGGGGCTTGCCGACGGTGGTCCGCAGGTACTCTGCGCCCGTCGAGCCGCCGGTGCCGCGCTTGGTGCCGATGGTGCGCTCGACCATCTTGACGTGGCGGTAGCGCCACTCCTGCAACCCCTCGTCGAGATCGACGAAGCGCTCGCACAGCTGCGCCAGCAGCGGGTCGTGGCGGTAGATGTCGAGCAGCAGCTCCTGCACTGCCGGCGACTCGCCGGTGGGCTGCCGCGGGTCGCGCGCGAGGTCCTCCGCCGGTACCGGATAGCCGCCGCGCGCCAGGTAGTGGAGGAAGGACTGCCAGACGCTCGGTTGCGCCAGCAGCTCCTCGAGCCGCTGGCGCTCGGCGCTGCCCTCGGGATAGCGGGCCGCCGCGCTCGGTCGCTTGTGGCCGAGCAGGAGCTCGAGCTCGCGGAACTGCGCCGACTCGAAGCCGCTCGCCGTCTCCAGCCGGTCGCGAAAGGAGTTGAAGGAGATCGGCGTCATCGTCTCCAGCACGTCGATCTGCGACACCAGCACCTTGAGGATGGTGAGGGTGCGCTTGAGAGTGGCGAGCGCCGTCGGGGTGTCGCCGTCCTCGAGGCTCCTCTGCAGCCACCCGAGCTCGTGCAGGATCTGCTTGAACCACAGCTCGTAGACCTGATGGATGACGATGAACAGCATCTCGTCATGCTCGGGGCCGTCGGAGAGCGGTCGTTGCAGCGAGAGCAGCGCGTCGAGCTGCAGGTAGCGTGGATAGGTGAGCGCCATGCGCGCTCGATGCTAGCGCAGGCGGAAGGCGAGAACCGCGTGCGGTGCGGCGGCACGGCGAAGCGCGGCGGTGGCGTCACCCGTCGTGCCCGGGTGTCGCACGGCGGCGCACGCCGAGGAGCTCGAGGCCGGGGGCGACGCCCCGGTCCCGTCCCGGTACTAGAATCTCTTTGGCGTGACGCGAAAATACGGGCAGCGCGGCTACCTGCAGGGCGATCGGCCGGAGCCCGCGAGAGGTGGGGCGGGCGGCGGGGCGCCGCGGCGCGAGCCGCCGCCGCGACACAACCTCGACCGCCCGCACGGGCGTGGGCTCGGCGCTCCCGATCAGCAGGTCTTCCGCTGTGCCGCCTGCGGCACGCAGCAGGAGCCGCCATTGCCCCCGGCGCTCGACGCCACCTGCGCCCGCTGTGGCGTCGACCTCCACGCCTGCACCCAGTGTGCGAGCTTCGACACCGCGTCGCGCTGGGAGTGCCGGCGCGGCGACGAGCGCCAGCAGGCCGGTCTCGGGCCGGTGGCGAAGAAGAGCAAGCGCAACGATTGCCCGCTCTTCGCCGCCAAGGCGAGCGTCGAGTTCGCCCGCGAGAAGCCCGCCGATCCCGACGATCCCCGCGCCGCCTTCGACGCGCTGTTCAAAGTCTGAGCGGTAGCCGTGTCGCCGGGTTGCTGCGGCGCGACCTGTGAAAGGATGGCATGCGCACAATCCATCTCAACCGCGAGGCGGCTGATGTCCGGGAGGGCATGAACATGTTGAAGCACGCGGCCCGTTCGGTGCTCTTCGGAGTGTTGGCGTTGGCGCTGCTCTCGCCTGCCATGGCGCTCGCTAGGACGTTCGTCGTCCACCCAGGCGAGTCGATCCGAGCGGCGCTGGCGAAGGCGCGACATGGCGATGAGGCGGACGTCCTGCCGGGTATCTACCACGAGGGTGCGTCCGATGACCTCGACGCGCTCACCGTCACCGCCAGCGGCATCGCGCTGGTGGGCCGATCGCGGCCCGGGCGGCCGGTGGTGCTGGAGAACGCCGGAGAGCAGTCGTACGGACTGTGGGTCAGCCCCGCCGACTCCGCCAGCCCGGAAGCACAGGCGACGCCGGAGGAGGCACCGTGTGCGGTCTCCGGCTCGCGTCTTCGCGGTTTCGCGCTCACGGGCTTGACCGTACGCGGCTTTGCCCAGCACGGTGTCCACCTGGCGTGCGTCGACGGCTTCGCTCTCGCCCAGAACGTGTCGGAGGACAACGACGTCTATGGCCTCTTCCCGATCTTCTCCACAGACGGCATCATCTCCTTCAATGAGGTGACGATGACCGGTTCCGACGCCGGCATCTATGTCGGCCAGAGCGATCGTGTGAAGGTCGTCCACAATCGCGTCCACGACAGCTTACTCGGTATCGAGGTGCAGAACAGCAAGCACTGCTCGGTTGTGCACAACGACGTCCACGACAACACCGTGGGTATAACCGCATGGCGCGCAACCACGTCCTGGGCAATGGGACGACGCCGACGGGAAACCCAGGGCTCGATTCACTACGCGCCGACCTGGTGTGGGACGGATCGGGCGGCGGCAACTGCTGGCGCGCCAACGCATTTTCCACCGCCGTGCCGCCCGAGCTGCCTCCCTGTCCCTGAGGGCGGGGCGTAGAGCGGATGTGCCACCCCCGGACTCCTGACGTCCGGCGACTGCGGTAGCGTTCGGAGTGGCGATCGGCGCCGGCCGCCGGATCAGCTGGGCACCACCGTGGAGCAGCTCCTCACGGCCTGCTGCCTTGGCGCCTCGGTCGTTCTCTCCGCAAGGAGCTTCGCGATCTCGTTGCGGTAGCGGACCGGGCGATCCCACCAGAGGAGGTGCCCGGCGCCGAGCGCCGCGAGCATCCGCCAGGTCGAGCGCCAGGTTCGTCGCAAGCCGTGTTTCTAGAGAGGCACCGATGTCCCATACGCTGTGCTCTCGCTGCTCAACGCGGCCGGATGATGGGCTGGGCGAGGGTCGATAGGCAGGACGGTGGGCGGACAGGAGGTGGATCGAGGCTGCTTGGTCGACACCCTCGGCGCCACCGCCTTCAGCGTCCGCTTCATCTCCCGGGTGGGTCCGGGCAGACGGGGAACTTCTGAGACAATGCCCGCCATGGTGATCAAGCCCAAGATCCGTGGCTTCATCTGCACCACCGCCCACCCCGAGGGCGCGGCGCGCGAGGTGCGGCGGCAGGCCGCCCACGCGCGCCAGCTGCGCTTCGCGGGCGCGAGGCCGCGCGCGGCGCTGGTGGTGGGCGCTTCGATGGGCTACGGGCTGTCGACTCGCATCGCCGCCGCCTTCGGCGCCGGCGTAGGCACAGTTGGCGTCTTCCTCGAGAAGCCGGCGAGCGACAAGCGGACCGCCACCGCAGGCTGGTACAACAGCGCCGCCTTCCACCGCGCTGCCGATGCAGCGGGCCTCTACGCCGCGAGCATCGACGGCGACGCTTTCGGTGACGAGGTCAAGAGGCAGGCGGTGGAAACTATCCGCCGCGACCTCGGCCAGGTCGACCTCGTCGTCTACAGCCTGGCGGCGCCGCGCCGCACGCTTCCCGACGGCACGGTGGCGAAGTCGGTCCTCAAATCGATCGGCCAGACCTACCGCAACAAGACGATCGACGTCGAGAGCGGCGCCGTCTCCGAGGTGGCGATCGAGCCCGCCGACGAGGCGGAGATCGCCGACACCGTCAAGGTGATGGGAGGCGAGGACTGGGAGGCCTGGATCGACGCCCTCGAGGCGGGCGGCGCCCTCGCCCCCGCCGCGCGCACGCTCGCCTACTCCTACATCGGGCCCGAGCTCACCTACGCGGTCTACCGCCAGGGCACCATCGGCCGCGCCAAGGACCACCTCGAAGCCACCGCGCATGGTCTCGACGAGCGGTTGCGGCGGCACGGGGGCCGCGCCCTGGTGTCGGTCAACAAGGGGCTGGTGACGCAGTCGTCCTCGGCGATCCCGGTGGTGCCGCTGTACATCTCGCTGCTCTTCCGGGTGATGAAGGACAGGGGGCTGCACGAGGGGACGATCGAGCAGATGGGGCGGCTGCTGACCGAACGGCTCTACGCCGGCGGCGAGGTGCCGGTGGACGCCGAGGGGCGCATCCGCCTCGACGACCGCGAGATGCGCGACGACGTGCAGGCGGAGGTGGCGCGGCGCTGGCGCGAGGTGACGACGGAGAACGTCGGGGAGCTGAGCGACCTCGCGGGGTACCGAGACGACTTCCTGCGGCTGTTCGGCTTCGGCGTGCCGGGCGTCGACTACGACGCGGACGTCGATCCCCAGGTGACGTTGCTGCCCTAGCGCTGCGGCGCCGGCGCCGCGCCCGTTGCTAGTACGTCGGAGGGAACTTGCCGATGGCCGAAGGTGCGGAGCGAATCGGCGACAGGCGCCTCGCGGCAGCTGTAGCGCCGGAGCGGCCGGAGGTGGATGGGGTCGCTCGTTGCTGAGACTTGCGGGAACGCGGTCGCGGGCCCGCGCGCGGGCTGCGGAGTAACATGACCGGGGATGCTGCGGGAGCTCTCGCCCACGTTCGAGCTGGGGGGCTGGCACGTGGCAGTCGACCTCAATCGCCTCGAGCGGGAGGGCCGGGCAGTGGTGCTCGAGCCCAAGGTGATGGACCTCCTGACCTGCCTCGCGCGCCACGCCGGCGAGACGGTGTCCAAGGAGCTGCTGCTCGAAGAGGTGTGGGGCGGGAGCTTCATCGCCGACGGCGTGATCGCCAAGAACGTCTCGGCCTTGCGCCGCGCCCTCGGCGACGACCCCCACTCGCCGCGCTACATCCTGACCGTGCCCCGGCGTGGATATCGCCTGCTGGCAACTGTGCGCCCGGCGGTGGGAGCGTCCACCGCGGGGCCCGAGGCCGTTACCGTGGACGCCGCCTTGCCCGCCGCCGTGCCGGGAGGGGCCGCCCTCGCGCTCGGTCGCCGGCGTCTCGCCGCCGCCGCCGGGGCGGTCGGGCTGGCGGCCCTGGCGGCCCTAGCCATTGGGCTGCGTCGCGAATCGTCTCCGCCTGCCCCGGTGCCGCTGCACATCGACCGTCTCGCCGTGCTGCCTTTCGAGAACGGCACCGGCCGCAGCGACGATGCCTTCCTGGTGCACGGCGTCCAGGAGGAGGTCATCGACGAGCTCGCCCGCTTCGCCCGGCCGCGGGTCATCCTCATTCCGCCCGAGCAGATCGCGCGGAGCGGCGCCTTCAAGAGTGGCCGAGAGGTGCGGGCCGATGCGCTGCTGACCGCGAGGGTCGAGGTCTCCCGGCCGGAGCTGCGGGTGACGGTGCGATTGGTGGCGCCGGACACCGGCGAGGTCCTCTGGAGCTCGGCCCACCAGCACCGGCTGGCGGATCTCCCTGAGCTCGAGCGGCGGCTGGCCGCGGAGGTAGTGGAGCAGACGCGGCGGGAGCTCGGGGAGATCGCTCGCAAGCGCCTCGAGGAGGAGCGCCGAGTCGACCCCCGGGCGTACCAGGAGTACCTCAAGGCACGCTGGTTCTGGAGCCGCCGGGGCATCGAGGATCTCGCACGCAGTCGCGGTCTCTTCGTGCGGGCCACCGAGCTCGATCCGTCGTTCGCCGAAGGATTCGCCGGTCTGGCGCTCTGTTTCGTCACCGAGGCGAACTATGGGCTGGAGCCGGTGGCGCGGGGCCAAGCCCTCGCCGCCGCCGCCGCCGAGCGCGCCCTGCGGCTCGATCCGGAATCCCCCGAGGCACTCACTGCCGTGGGGCTCGTGCGGCTGAACCGGGACTGGAACTTCGCCGGTGCGATCGCCGCCTACCGCCGCGCCATCGAGATAGCTCCCGGATCCGTCCCCGCACGCCAGCTCCTCGCCGAGGCGCTGTCTATCGTCGGGCGACACGACGAGGCGGTGACGACGATCGACGAGGCGCTGGCCCTGGAGCCGTACTCGGCCCTGCTGCTGGCGGTGCGCGGGCTGGTGTTGCATGCCGCGGGTCGCCCCCAGGAGGCACTGGCGAGCTTCGACCAGGCGCTGCTCTTCGACCCGCGCTTCAGCTGGATCCACCGCTACCGCGCGGATGCCCTCATCCGTCTGGGCCGCCCGCAGGAGGCGGCGCAGGCACGGGTCGACGAGGCGCGGGCGCAGGGCGCTGGGCGCGAGGAGCTGGCGGCGCTCGAGCGACGGATCGCCGCCGAAGGGCTCGACGGCTTCTGGCGCTGGCAGCTCGAGCGGCTCGCCAACGTCACCGACTCGAGCTACGCCGGGGAGGAAATGCTGCGCGCCGAGGCCTTCGCCTCGCTGGGCCGCGACCGGGAGGCCCTCGCCTGGCTCGCCCGCGCGGTGCGCGAGCGCGGTGAGTATCCGCTGCACGTGCGTCGCAGCCCGGCCTTCGACCACCTGCGCCGCGACCCTCGCTACCTGGCCCTGCTCGCTCCCTACGGTCTGCGCGACTGAGCACGCCAGCTCCCCTCGGTCAGCCGCCCGTCAGCGCTTCGTAAGGACCGCGGCGGTCGCTTTTCCGCAATGTGTCGTAGTGGCGACACCACGACCGCAGGCCGGCCTGCGCCCAAAGCACTCCGCGGAGGTGACCCATGCCCACACGAGCTCCTCGCGTTTTCGCCGCCTGCAACGCGCTCTGGCTGATGGTGACCCTGGTTTCGGGGGCAGCCGCCCTCGAGCCACCCGACCACGAGGAGGCGCCGAGCTGCCGGCCCGCTGCCCCGCCGGTGGCCGAGGAGGAGGGGCTGGAGGAGGCGCCGCCGCTCGAGGCTCCGCCGGGTCTCTACAGGTCACCGGGCAACCCGGAGGACGTTCTCGACGCCCTCAAGGACCGCCTCCTGGCGCCGAGGTTCGCGACCAATCCAGCCGGCGTCGACAGCAACATGTGCATGAGCTGGGAGGCGAGCATCGCGTCGGACCCCAATGACACCCGCCGCATCACCGTGATGCAGGGCTCGACCATGGCCCTCTCCAGCGACGGCGGTGACAACTTCACCGTCGTCAGCGTCGGTGGCTTTCTACCCCCGGGCTTCGTTCCGTTCGGCGACGGCAGCGCCGCGTACGATGCCGCGGGTCGACTCTTCGTGTCCATCCTGGGCAACCCCACCGGTGGTGGTGGCTGGCAGGTGTTCGTGAGCCGCCACGACCCCGTCAGCGGTGCGCTCCTCTCGGGCCCCGTCAACGTCTCGTCCCAGATAAACCTCTCCCCCAGCGCCAACTGCGACAAGCCGTGGATCGCCGCCGACGCCCACGCCGGCAGCTCCTTCGCCAACCGCGTCTACGTGGTGTGGAGCGTCACCGGCGGGACCCTTTCGGGCTCTTATGAGGTGTGGGGCGCGTTCTCCACCGATCAGGGCGCGAGCTGGAGCCAGATGACCCGCGGCGGGCTCGCTTTCGGCCCCATCTCACCCCTCGATGCCAGCGACGGCTCGTGCTGGCCGGCGCACGTGGCGGTCGGCTCGGCTGGTGACGTCTTCGTCTCCTACCACGGGCAACCGGGCTTCCTCCCCGGCACCGGCACTCCCGACGGCGTCTCGGGCAAGGTCGTCGTGCTGCGCTCTTTCAACGGCGGGTCGACCTTCCCCCAGCGCTCGGAGGCGTTCACCGCCGGCAAGGCCGACACCACCTCGGACTCGCAGGGCGTCGCAGGCGCCATTCCCGACGCGCGCTTCTGGACGATCGGCACCCGGCAGGCCTGGCTGCTGCCCGATCCGGCGACCGCGTGCACCCTCCACGTGGTGACCACCGACGATCCCGACAACGACCCCACCGGCGGCGATGCCGCCGACGTGGTGATGGCGACCTCGACCAACTGTGGAGTCACCTGGGCGGTTCACCAGACGGTCAGCGACGGGCCGCCGGGCAGCTGGCAGCTGTTGCCCACCGCGGCGATCGATCCCCAGACGGGGGCGATCGCCGTCACCTGGCTCGACAACCGCGACGCCGCGAGCTATCCCCTGGGGTCGGCAGGCAACGCGCGCGCCGACCTGCGGGCGCGCTACAGCCTCGACGGCGGGGCGGACTGGCTGCCGTCCCGCATCGTCAACGACGTCCCGATCGATCCCGACGCCTCGAGCTCCACCATCGGCACCGGCTTGCCCCCCACGTACCGCATCGGCGAGTACAACGGCGTCGCCTTCGGGGAGTGCAGCGCGCACATGGTGTGGGCGGGTCAGGCCACCTGCAACGGCACCATGGACACCTACTACGACCGCGACCCCGAGGTCGGCGACCTCGACCCGCCGCAGGTCTTCTGCCCCCCCGACGTGGCCCTGGGCTGCAACGACCCGACCTCCCCAGACGCCGTCGGCCGCGCTACCGCTCGCGACCAGTGCGACGCCGCTCCGGGAGTGATCTTCGTCGACCAGGATCTCGGCGGCTCCTGCCCGCCGTCAGGGGTGATCGACAGCATCGAACGCATCTGGTCGTCGACCGACGCCGCCGGCAACATCGGCTCCTGCTCGCAGTTGATCTCGATCAATGACTTCGATCCGCCGGTCATCAGCCTGCCGCCGCCGCTGAACCTCGAGTGCAACGCGCTCGGCGGCGTGCCGGCGTCGGACCCCCAAATCCAGGGGTGGCTCGCCGAGGCGGGCGCGCAGGACGCGTGCTCCAGCGCCCAGCTCACCACCAGTGGCGTGCCGGCACTGTTTCCACTCAACTGCGGCGGTCCGCCGACCGCGGTCACCTTCTCGTCCAGCGACCAGTGCGGCAATGCGGACTTCGCGGTGTCGACGGTGACCGTCACCGACACCACCAAGCCGACGCTGGCGACGCCGATACCCACCACCTTCGAGTGCACCAGCCCCGGCGGCACACCGCGCGACGACCCCAGCGTCGCTGCCTGGCTGGCGACGGCGGTGAGCGGCGACGCCTGCTCGGTGCCGGCGGTGGCCGACAACGCGCCGGCCCTGCTGCCCGCCGCCTGCAGCCCCGGCGTCGCGACCCGCGTGACCTTCACCAGCACCGACGGCTGCGGCAACCAGACCCTCGCCACCTCGACCGCGACGGTCGTGGACACCACCGGACCGATGGTGAGCGGCGACGTTCCGAGCCTCGTCCTAGGGCCTCCCGACCACCTCTATCGCTGCTTCGACGACGTGAGCTCGCCGTTCACGGTCAGCGACGCCTGCGCGAGCCTGCCCCTCGGCGTCGCGGTGAGCTGCAGCTCGAGCCAGTGCGACGATGCGCCCTGCCCCGAGCACCCCGGCGAGGACGGCGACGGCAACACCGTCGACGACTGCACCTACGACCCGGCGCTGGACCGCGTCTGCGCCCGCGCCGAGCGTGCCGAGACCGACCCGGCGGGGCGGTTCTACGACGTCGTGCTCACCGCCACCGACAGCTGCGGCAACGCCCGGCCGGCGCCCATCCTTCGCCTGTTCGTGCCCCACGGTTGTGCCGAGGGCGACGACGGCTGCCTGTTCAGCGACGGTTTCGAGTCGGGCAACGCCCTGGCCTGGTCGGCGAGCGCCACGTAGCGGCCTCGATGCTCGGCGGAACGGCCCGCCTGACCCGTCGCGACACGATGAGCGCGCGGCCGGGCGGCCGCGCGCTGTCAGGTCAGTCGGATGGGGTCCCGCTCGCTCGCACGCCCGCTACCGCGTGGGTGGTGGCACGACGAGCTTGCGCACGACCTCGGCGTGATTGCCCCAGCTGTCGGTGAGCGTGAGGCGGGCCTGGTACACGCCGGAGAACAGATAGGTGTGAGCGATGGTGCTGCCGCCTGGTGTCACCGTGCCGTCACCGAAGCTCCACGTCCAGCCGGTGACGCCGAAGTCGTCGCTGGAACCTGAGCCGTCGAACGTGCAGGTGAAGGCTTGGCAGGTCGCGTCGAGCCGCGGCACGGGTGGCTGATCGAGGTAGAGCAACTGGTTCGGCGAGCCCACTCCCAGGGAACCGTGGAGAACGCCCAGCTGTGCCCGACTCACCAGTGCCTCCCGGACCTCCTGCGGCGTGGCGTTCGGAAAGCTCTCGAGATAGAGAGCCGCCGCTCCGGTCACCAGCGGCGCCGACATCGACGTGCCGCTCTCCTCGCACGCGGCATCCGGCGCCGTGTGCCAAGCACCCAGGATCGCCTCGGCTGGGGCGAAGAGGTCTACGGTGTAGCCCCAGTTCGAGCCGCACTGACTCCAGGCGGGCCCCTCGCACTCCGGAGGGAGCACCGGCGAGACGAGGTCGCCACACGGCTGTCCGGGGGCCTGTGCGGCCCAACGTTCGTCGAATCTGTTGGTCCCGCCGACCACGATCACGTCGTCGATCCTGGCCGGGGTGAAGCGGCTGGCCTGCTGGTTGAAGTTGCCGGCCGAGGCGACCACGGTGATTCCGTTCTCGTGGATGAGGTTCTCGAACGCCAGGTCGACGGCGTCCATCGCGTCGGGTGTCTCGGTGGGCCAGTCATAGATCGCACAACCGACCGACATCACCAGGCTGACGTTGACGATCGCCGGCTGCAGGGCGTGGGCGGCGATCCACTCGACGCCGTCGATCATCAGCGACGCACGCGTACTGTTCCTGTTGACGATCCGTACGGGGTGAATCGTCGCCCCCTTGGCAACGCCGTATCGCAAGCCTGCCGCCACCGAGGCTTGATGAGTCCCGTGCCCCGACACGTCGGAGACGTCCATGGGGTCGTAGGGCCCGTTGACGCTGAAGGGGTCGTTGGGAAGACGGGCCGCAAAGTTGACGCCGTCACCGATCCTCGAATGCCCCTCCGCGTCGAGAAACTCCTGGTGCGGAGCGATCCCGGAATCCAGCATGTAGATGTGAACCCCCGCGCCGGTCCTCGCGAAATGGTATGCGCCGTCGCGCGGCAAGGACCGCTGGTCGATGCGGTCGAGTGCCCAGTCATCCGCGCAATTGGGATCCTGCAGGTTGAGCGGACAGTAGATCGTCTGCGGCGACGGTGGAGCCCCACTCGGCTGGTGGAAGTTTGGCGGCTGGTCGACATTGCATGCAGGTGGCACGGCCGCGACGAACGCGAGCTCCGAGTCAGGCGCGACGAGACGGACATCGGGGTCCCCCGCCAAGCGAAGGGCAGTGGATCGGCTCATCTCGGCGGCGAAGCCATGGACCACCCGGTGCCAGGTTTGGTGGACCTTGCCGCCGCTGGCGAGCACTGTCTGCTCCGCGCTTGCCAATGCGGCCTCGGTGGTTGAATTACCCACTGGAGCGGCGGCGACTAGGACGACGTAGCGTTCAAGCACCCGAGAGCCGTCGCCAGCCCGAGGAGACTCCATTTGTGACCGCACCTCGGGTGGGATCGATACCATCAGGAGCGTGGCCCAGCAGAGGGCGCGAGCATGGATCTTCATTGCGAACTCTCCAGTAGGATTGTGTCAGGTGGTCCATGAGTTCGTAGCCACCGCGTCAGAGATGGAGTTGCGCCTTGGCCTTTCTCAACTTCTCGGCCTTTGCGCGAAGGCTCTTCGTCTCCTCCTCAAGCCAGTTCAGCTTCTGCTGCATGGCGGCCCGATTCAACGCGTTGGGCTCGTGAGCGATCTGCGACTTGAGACCTATCGATGCGGCGGTGTAGCTAGAGGCTGTCTTGTCAGCCAGCTTGATCTCTTGGTTGACCGATTGACTCAGCTCGTCTCGTGATGCCCCGGAATTGCGCCACATCTCGTACGCTTGAGCGAATCCAGGGAGGATCGCCTTCTCGAGAGCCAAGTCGTCGCCGGTAGCGGACGTAGCCAATTGATCGAGCTTGGTGGTCAGATAAAAGGATGTGGCGAATGTGCCAGCGGCCAGTCCGCCAACACCAAGCCAACCAGCAGCCCCACCACCCAACACTTCAACTGCGCCTCCTTCACCGGCGATAGACAAGTCGCCTAATGCCACTCCCGCCGGAGCCTTGACCACACTTGTGGCCATGACCTTGTTCGCAATCCCCATCGCGGTAGCGCTGCCGCCAACAACGGCGTTGCCATCCGTGACCCAATCAGGCCGCCTGGGCCACGCCCCGTCAGGATCGACGAGGGCCACCGGATTGTCCCCGGCGTACTCATAGCGGTTCCAAGTCTGTGGCGCGGACTTGGTACCGCCCTCCGAGTCCACCGCCAGGAAGCGGCCGACCAGCGCCCGGTAGTACCTCGCCCCCATGTAGTCGACATCGTCCGCGGTGCTCGTCGGATTCCCGAGATCCCGCTCGTGGCCGGTGAAGCGGATGCGCTCGAGGTCGTTGGGGGTGAGCGGCACCGAGATCGGCGAGATCTGCTCGCCGTAGGGCAGGTAGGCCTGGTAGCCGACCCGGTTGCCCTGGGCGTCGGTGAACAGGCTGGGCGTGCCCAGGTGGTCGAGGTGGAAGTGGCGGACACCTTCGGTCGGCGTCACCGAGGCGAGGACCGAGTTGCCGCGGTAGACGTAGTCCTCGGCGTTCTGCCAGCCGGCGAAGTTGGTGGCGGTGAACTGCCGCAGGACGTTGCCCGCGAGGTCGCGGATCGTCCAGCGGTCCTGGCGGCCGGGCTGGAAGCTCCACACCCGCTGGCCGTCCGCGTCGTAGGAGTGGTACCAGCAGGTGCTGCCGTCGGTAGCGATGCTGCACGGCGGGCCTGCGGTGTTGATCGAGGCGACCATGCCCAGCGAGTCGTATTCGAACGACTGGCCCTGCCAGCTGGTGAGGTTCCCCGCGTTGTCGTACACCGCTCCGCCGAGGTGGTTGGTGGCGGCCTCGGTCGGCGTGTTGCGCGAGAACGCCGGCTGGTTGGACTTGATGTGCTGCAGGTTGCCGAAGGCGTCGTAGTCGAAGACCTGGGTCGTCCCATCAGTGGTGAGCACGTCGCGCACGCGCCCGACGAGGTCGTAGGTGTAGCTGTTGGTCGGCTGGCCCGCGCCGGTGCCGAAGCGCACCAGGTTTCCCGAGCTGTCGTAGTCATAGGGACCGAAGGTGGCGCCGCCGGCGCTGACCGAGATCTGGTGGATGCGGGGCAGCCCGGTGGGATCGGGCGTCAGGGTGTCGACGACTCCGTTGGTGCGGGCGATGGTCGCCACCATGCCGTTGGGGCTGTAGGTGATCCCGTTGGAGGTGGTGAAGCCGCTGACCGTGGTGAGCAGACCGTCGCTGTAGCCGTAGGTCACCGTGCGGTCGGCGGGTGTCGTGTGCCCGGGGCCGTCGTAGCACTCCTGGGTGGCGAAGTAGCACTGTGGGTAGTCGATCGAGCTCAGCTCCCCGAGGATGTCGTAGTGGAACTGGGTGAGGAACTGCTCGTCGGGCAATCCGGGCATGTCGCTCGCGGGGCTGACGCTGAGCTTGGTCCAGCGAGTGGTCGCACGACCGGTGACGCCGCTGTAGGTGTACTGCTGGTAGACGATCGCCTGGTTGAGCGTGCCGCCGAGCGCACGGTAGTTGTAGCGGCGCGACTCGACGACCTTCGACTTGCTGCCCGTCGCGATGCCGTATTCGAAGGAGAGCAGCGGCCGCGTTCCACCGAGATCCTTCACCAGGACGAGCTGGCCGGCACCGTTGAAGGTGTAGCGGAGGTCGTTGCTCCCCTCGACCTTGCGGCCGACGTGGCCGAAGGCGTCGTACAGGCGGTAGTCGACGTCGTGCGTGGGATCGAGGCTGTCGCCGCCGCGCTCGGGCCCCGTCTCCCACTGCAGGAAGCCCCGGGGGTCGAACTCGAAGTGCCGGGTCTGGGTGCCGAAGTCGGTGGCCATGTTGACGTCGCGCAACCTGCCGCCGACGTCGTAGGCGTAGCTGGTGGTGGCGTTGCAGGGGCCGGGGCTCGTCGCGTCGTAGGGCACGAAGCCGCCGCCGGCGGCGGGCTGATAGCAGGCCCCCGAGGCACCGGTATCGGGGTTCTGCAAGCTGTCCTCTGACGGCTCGGTGACCGTGGCGATGCGACCGAAGCGGTCGTACTGCCAGGTGGTCTTGGTGCGATCCTCGACGATCGAGGCGCCGACGCGGCGCCGCGCCACCCATCGCTCCACGCTCTTGGCCGAGTCGCCGGTGTAGGTGATCTTCGTCGGTTGCGCGGGGTTGCAGGTGGGGGCGGCGCAGGTCGGCGGCTCGATCCTGCCGGCGCGGCCGAAGGGGTCGAAGTTGGAGTACGCGGTGTAGGCCGTCGCCGTGGCGCCGCGGAACCAGGTGCTCTCCCTGGTGACATGGCCGAGGGCGTCGTAGGTGGTTTGCTGGCGATCGTCGCCACCGGCCCGGTGCCGCCGATGCTCGTTCGGGCGGCCGAAGCCGTCGAAGCGCACCTCGGTCTGCGCCAGCGTCACGTTGGGGCTGGCCGGGTCGTAGCTCTTGGTGGTCACCCGGGGTTGGCTGTTGGCGGTCGTCGTCGGCAGAGTGTAGGTGTGGCTCACGAAGGCTTCGCCGTTGGGCTGCTCGAGGGTCAGCCGGCCCATGCGGTCGTAGCCGTAGATCGTCTTGATGGCGGCCGCGTCCCTGCTCTCGTAGACCAGCCCGGTGGGACAGTCCACGGTCGAGTCGAGGCTGTTGAAGTTGGAGCCGGCGAACGTCGAGCGCGAGCGCGTGCCGCAGGTGTAGGTGTGGTCGATGGTGAAGCTCGTCCCGGTGTCGGCACCCGAGTGCCGCTCCGAGGCGACGAAGCCCGGGTTGGCGCCGGTCGTCGGGGTGTAGTCGACCTTGACGTCACCGCCACCCAGGGCACAGGTGCCCGATGCGGTGAGGATGCGCTGAGTGAGGAACCCGGTGGCGGCGTCGAAGGTGAAGCGGTCACAGGTGCTCGTGCCGCTCTCGGACGAGCTGCGTAGGTCGTAGGTGTCGAGGAGCCACGACTGGTTGGCGGTCAGCGGCTGGTAGCTGCCCGGGTAGGTGCCTCGCGACGGGTTGTAGTCGACCAGAGCGACCCGCTGGTTGGCGCCCACGAAGTTGCCGTCGGTGCTCGTCGAGCGGTAGTGGCCGAGGCCGTCGAACCCGGAGTGGAGGGTATCGCTGGTGCGGTACTGACTGCAGCTGCCCGCCACGCAATCGTCCTCGTAGACGGTGCGCTCGCGGCTCACCCGGCTGTTGAGCGCGGTCAGCTCCTCCTCGTAGCGGGAGGCCGGCTGTGGCGTGTCCTGGTCGTAGGCGACGAAGGACTGCCGGATCGGCGAGGCCTGGCCGTGAGGGGTGACCTCTCGCGACAGGAAGAAGAGCCCCGACGCCGCGCTGCCGGAGGTCTGGCTGTGCCGGATCGGCAGACCATACTCGTGCGTCGACCAGCAGTTGCCCGCGCCGACGCAGGTATCGCCGTTGACGTTTCCGCCGCGACCGTAGATCGAGAAGTAGCTCGTGGTCTTGTCTCCGAGCGGATCGGTGACCGTCGTGGCCGCGGTGGTGGGGTGGTTGAAGCCGGGAATGTCGTTCAGCAAGGTGTGTGTGTACGTCCAGGTTCCGGTGCCGCTGCCCCAGGGGTCGGTGACGGTGCGGGTCGCCACTCCGTTCGAGTTGCCACCCCACGGCTTGGCGACGGCGGGGAAGGTCCAGGTGGCGTAGGTCCAGGCGATCTGCCCGCCGGTGGGGACCCGCAGCGACTGCATCACCCCGGCCAGCCGGCACGTGGACCCCGGGTTCGTCGTGGCGTAGCCCCCCATGTCGTACGAGCTGCCGTCCGCGAACACGATGCGGCGCAGTAGGGGCACCTGGACCTGCAACGGCCCGCCCAGGGAGTTGGGGCAAGGGAGGTCGACGGTGGTCGCCTCGGGCGTGCCGTAGTCGAACTGGATCAGGTTCGACGGGGTCTGGGCGGCGTCGCGAAAGCCCATCAGGGCGATGCGATCGATGGTCTGCGGGTAGTTGGGCAGCGACTTGAAGTAGACGACCTGCCGCCGCGTGGTCGAGGCCGAGTCCGTGATCACCCAGCACGATGGCGAGGGCGAGCACACTGACACCCCGGTCGACGCATCCACCGGGTTGTAGGCGACCGCGATCCAGTTGCCGAAGTGGTCCTCGATGCGCTGGAGGCGTCCGGCGCCATCGAACGTGTGCCGCTGGCCGTTTGGGAGCTCCAGCATGGAGCCGCCGGACGCGAGCTCCGTCCAGCGGATGTAGCTGCCGTCCCGTGTGTACTGGACGCGTTGATGCTCGAGGGTGTCGCCGGCATCCTCGGGGTCGTCACTGTGGAGCTTGTCGAAGAAGGGGTGGACGCTCCCGTCGGGAGCCACGTACTCCCAGTGTGCCTGGTCGTTGGTGTGCGAGGCGGGCGGGAAGAGCCGCCCGAGGGTGACCTGCCAGCCGAGACCGGCGTTGAACTGCGGGTCGGGTCGCGGCTCGGTGCCCTCGGCTTCCGGGTGGTTCGGATCCAGCACCGGGACGGTGTCGAAGAGCCAGGGGTTCGAGTTGTAGACCAGGCTGAGACCGAAGTCGAGGTCGGGCCCCACTGGATAGCGAAGCCCTAGAGGTAGCGTCACCACCAGGTTGCCGTTGAACAGGTTCACGTGGTCGACGTCGTTGAGCTGGAAGACCTTCTCCGGGCGAAAGCCCTTCGCGGAGTTCTCGTCCTCGGTGGTGCCCAGCGGCGGCCCCCCGGTGCTGCTGGCGGGAGGGCCCCCACCGTCGACGTAGGCGAAGACGTCGACGACGACGTCGAGGCCGGTGAAGGGCTGCATGCCTGCCGTCAGTGCGAACCGCCTGCCCCCCTCGAGCGGCACCACGGTCGCGTGCGCCAGCGCTGGCTCGCCGGCCTCGAAGTACATGGTCGGCGGTGCGTCGTCGACCCCGGGAAGCGCCGCCCGCAGGAAGCCGGCCGCGTTGGGACCGAGGACCGTGATGTTGACGAACGCAGCCTGTCGCTGGACCCCGGCGACGACGGGTGGACCACAGTCGCTGACCACGTCGATGAGCCGCGTGTCTCCCGCCATCATCGGGCTCGGGGGCACCGTCCGCCGCGTATCCAGGACCCGGCAGGCGGTGATCGGCTCCACCCTCGTGGCCGTACCGGGGGCGTAGTAGCCGAGCGCGTCCAGGCGCACGTCGGTGCTCGGCGAGTACCAGTTCTCGATCGTCAGGTCCGCGCCCTGGGGACCGCCGAGCTGGCTCTCCACTGTATTGGCGATCGTCCACCCGGGCCGGAAGTTCAGGGCCGACGTCGGCGGCGTTGCCGCATCACTGGCGTGGGCCCTGAGATGGCCGGTACCGCTCGCTTGGGTGGCGACGAGATTCAACAACGCGGCCGGTGCGTCGAACGGGACGTCGCAGTTGCCGCGTACTCCGAGCCTGCGGCTCTCACCCGCCTGCAGCGGCGAAGCTGTTGCCACCGTGTCCGCGAGGCGGCAGCCCAGCAGCGGCTGGTAGCCGACCGGGCCGAGAGCACCCGCGCCGGCGGGGGTCGTTCCTGGTGCCGTGTAGCCGAGCACGTCGATCACCAGGTTGGTGGCCCCGGCGCTCGTCACCCCCAGGCTGCCGGCTCCATTCGTCGCCAGGCGAGCGAACGTGTTGTTGGCCAGCGTCTCTCCGGGCTGGTAGTTGAGCACGCTGGTGCGTGCCGAATCCGGGCTCGCCGGATAGTCGAGGTCTCCGGGATAGAGGCCCAGCCAGCCCACGGTGGTGGCGTTGACGACGGCCAGGTTGAGCAGCACGCCGTCGGCAGCGACCGGGACTCCGCAGCGCCCCGAGACCTGCCAGACGCGCTTCTCTCCTGCCGCCAGCGGCGGTGCATCGGAGCTGCGCGTGTCCACCAGGCGACACGGGGGGACGAGGAAGAGGTTCGGGGCCAGTGCCCTGGCCGCGACGGCCGGCCAGAGGGCCATGAGGAGAAGGGAGATCGGAACCACCGCCCGGCGTGGGCCGCGAGCGGAACCGGGCGTTCGAGGCGCTCGTGGACCAAGCGGGAGCGACTGACGAGGGCCCTGTCGCGGGCTTTCCGTCAAAGGAGCAGGTACGAGCATCGGATTTCCCCTTGTTGCACCATGGGTGGGCGAGCGAGGTTCTTCCGTTGAGCAAGAACACAACCAGCGCTCCACGGGGGCGACTCCTGAATAGAAACTCAACGATTGCAAGGAATTGCAAGGTGTCGCTGCAGGGGTCGACGAGACCCAGGCTGGCCCAGCGGCTGGGCCGCCGGCGCAGTCACTGGGCCGGCCGGCGTCGCAGGCAGCCTTCGGAAGCTCGGGGGGACCGCGATGAGTGCGAGACTCTCCCCCCGCGGCCGCGTCGCAGGCGAGGGCGCCGCTCGTGGCGATCCGGATGGCCGCAGCGTGGAGGGTAGATCAGTTATGCTGTATCGGCTTAGAAGTCGTCTGGGGGTGAGACCACAGATCGCCTGGGATCCTGGCGTGCGAGTCGCCGCGGACCTCCCTCGAGTGAGCGCTTCCGACGCCGGTTCGAAGCACTCACCTCGAGGCGGTGCTGCCGCCAGGGGTCGAACCCCGGAGTGGGGGACTCGTCACCATGTCGCCGAATGAGCGGGCAGGGTCGGTGCGGCTGACCGGAACCCTGGAGGGGAGGGTTCTCAGCTACTCCATTCCGGCCCGCGGCGCGATCATCGGCTATCGCCCCTCCTCTGACGTCTACCTACCAATTCGAGGGGTCTCGCGTCGCCACGCGGCGCTGGAGTGGGAGGCAGGCAGGCTGGTGGTCGTCGACCTCGCCAGCAAGAACGGCACCTTCGTCAACGGGCAGCGAGTCACTCGCGCCGCGCTCGCGCCGGGAGACACGCTGCAGATAGGAGCGATTTGCCTGTCGCTCCTGCAGCAGAGGCAGGGAGACGAGGAGCTGGCGCTCGAGCTCGCGTTGCCCACCGAGCCGGATCCCGAGACGGATTGGGTGGCGAGCGCGCCGGCGACGCCGGCGAGCGCGATCGGAGGCATCGAGCGGCTCTGCGAGCTGCTCTTGGACCGCGAGCAGCCCGACCTGTCGTCGGCGCTGCGCCTGGTCCTCGAGCGCACCGGCGCCGTCGGCGCCGCTCTCGGCGAATGGGACGGCGAAGGGGAGCCACGACTGTTCGCGATCTCCGGTGAAGTGGGATCGCAGATGGAGCATCCCAGCCTGTTCCGCTTCTTCCGCGGTGTCTTCGAGCGCGGCGCGACCGCCTTCTGCTGCGAGGCCTCGCGCCTCGACCACGAGCCTTCCTACTCCTGTGCCGGGCTTCGCCGGCCCGGCCAGCATCTGCTCGCCATGGTGATCAGGGGCGGCGCGCGCGACGGCAGCGAGACGCTGCAGCAGCTGCGCATCCTGCTGCGCCTCGTCGACCAGGCGAGGCTTCACTCTCCCGGCGTACCGAAGCCGCGAACCGATGCGGCGTTCGGCATGCTCGCGGTGCCGCTCGGCTTCCTCCGTGGTAGCTCGCCACAGATGCAGTCGGTCTATCAGCAGATCGATCGCGTCCGCCGCGGCAGCTTCCCGGTGCTGGTTCTCGGGGAGACCGGGGTCGGGAAGGAGCACATCGTTCGCCTGCTTCACGACTCCTCGTTGCGCAGCGCTGGCCCCTTCGTGGCGGTCAACTGCGCGGCACTCCCCGCCGAGCTTCTCGAAGCCGAGATGTTCGGCGTCGCGCGGGGCGTGGCGACCGGAGTGAGCGAACGTGCGGGGAGGATGCGGGAGGCCGACGGCGGGACGCTCTTCCTCGACGAGATCGGTGACATGCCGCTCGGAATCCAGGCCAAGCTGTTGCGAGCGCTCGAAGCGCGGCAGGTCGAGCCGCTGGGCGGCGGAGCGGTCGACGTCGACGTCCGCATCGTGGCGGCGACCAACAACGACCTCCGGCTGCGCATGGCCGAGGGCAGGTTCCGTCAGGATCTCTACTACCGCATCGCTGGCTACACTCTCGAGGTCCCACCGCTGCGCGAGCGGCGCGGGGACATTCCCGGCCTCCTCCAGCACTTCCTGGGCCGGTTCTGCAGGGAGAGCGGCAACCGGATTCCGGGCGTCACCTTGCGGGCGATGGAGCTGCTGACCCTCTACGACTGGCCTGGCAACGTGCGCGAGCTCGAGCACGAAGCCCGTCGCCTGGCGTTCGTGTGCCCGATGGGAGTCGCGATCGACTCGACGATGCTCTCCGGCGAGATCCAGGGAGGCGCCGGGGAGGCGAGCTCGACCGGGAGCGACGTGCACCCGGCGGCAGGGCCGTCCGGGCTGCGGCCGCAGCTGGATCTCCTGGAGCGGAGTCTGGTCGTGGAGGCCCTCGAGCGCAGCGGCGGCAGCCGCCGGCGAGCTGCCCGCCTGCTCGGTGTCTCGCGCAACGGTCTGGCCATCAAGCTGCGCCGACTGGGGCTCGATTCCCGCCAGCAGGCGGCAGCCGGAGGCGCCGTGCGGGCACCTCGGCGGGAGCCAGGCAGCCAAGGCAAACCGGAGGTGGATGGCCGTGGCCTGGTCGAACCGAGCTGAGCCCTCGCCCGACGAGGACTCGAACACGGCGACGCTGGCCGGAGACGGCCTTCCCGGAGCGGCGGGTGCGCCCGCTCCAGCAGCGGCGGCCTCTCTGGCTCCGGGCCAGCTTCTGGCTGGGCGGTTCGAGATCGTGCGGCTGCTCGGAGAGGGCGGGATGGGCCGGGTGTACGAGTCCCACGACCTCGTGCTCGGTCAGCTGGTGGCGGTCAAGGTGATCCGGCCCGAGGTCCTGACCCCGCGGACGAGGGCGATGCTCAAGCGCGAGATCCTGCTCGCGCGCAGGGTCACCCACCCGAACGTCTGCCGCATCCACGACTTGTTTCAGGACGCCACGGTCTCGACGCCCACCGGGCTGCCGAACCTCGTCCTCGCCATGGAGCTGCTGCGGGGGGAGAGCCTGTCGAGCCGGTTGCAGCGGCTGCCCCTGGGAGCCGAGACGGCACTGCTGGTTCTCGAGCAGGTCGCCTCGGGGCTGGAGGCGGCCCACCGCGCCGGGATCGTTCACCTCGACCTCAAGAGCAGCAACGTGATGCTGGTCCAAGCGACGGGCGGGCTGCGCGCCGTGATCACCGACTTCGGGGCGGCGAGGGACGCCTGCGGCGCTCCCCCTGGTGCCGACTCCATCTGGGCCTCGCGAGCCTATGCAGCCCCCGAGACGCTGGAGGGTGGGACCGTCTCGGAGCCGGCCGACGTCTACTCGCTGGCGGTCATCGTCTACGAGATGCTGACCGGCAAACGACCGGTGGTGGCGGGCTCCGCGGACGGCGATCGCCGGCACCAGGGCCGCGAAGCTCGAGCTGCCGGCTGCCGTTCCGGGGCGCTTGCTCGAGGTCCTTCGCCGTGCTCTCGCCGCCGAGCCCGCCGAGCGTCCCCAGAGCGTCCGCGAATTCCTTGCCGGCATTACACCCGAGCGGGCCGTCCTTCGCCGCCGACGCCGGCGGCGCGCCGCGCGCTGTGCCGCGCTGGCCTGCCTGGCCGGCATCTGGGTCCGTGCCGACGTGGCGCCCCTGACGCCGCTGGTGGATGGTGCGATGGGCGGCGCGGGTATCCACACCGTTGCCGTCCTCGACTTCACCAATTCCTCCCGGCGCCGTGACCTCGACTGGATCTCGGGGGTCGCCGCGCAGCTCGTCAGCGACCAGCTGAGCAGCGATCGGTTCGTTCTCGTGTACAGCGGAGCGGACCTCTCGCGCTCGGCCTCGGATCTCGACGGCAACGGAACCCCATCGTCGTCGGCTGCTCCCACCGAGGTGCCGCCCGGTATGCGCGGCATCGACCTGGCCGTGACGGGGTCCTTCTCGTCGACGGCCGCGCACCGGCTGCGATTGGTGGCACGGTTGATTCGCGCCGACGACGCCGAGACGCTGACCGAGATCGCAGCGGAGGGTGACCAGGCGGGGCTCGTCGACCTGGCCACCGGGATCGGGCGGCGCTTGGGCGCGAGGGTGCGTGCCGGCGGCGGCGGCGGGCCACCTGGCGCGCCCTCCGTGCGCAAGCCCGAGGTACGGAGCGCCGCCGCCGTTCGGGCCTACGCGCGTGCTCTCGCGCTGCTCCGGGAGCTCGCGGCCACTCGAGGCCAAGGCCGAGCTCGAGGCGCTGCTCCGGGAGGAGCCCCGGTACGCCATGGCGCACAGCCTCCTGGGCGAAGCGCTGCGGCAGCTCGGATACGACTCGCGGGCCGGGGAGGAGGCGTCGCGGGCGATCGCTCTCGGCGCCCACCTCCCTCGCGAGCTGCACCTCCTGCTGGAGGCTCGCCAGCGTGCCATCGCCGGTGACTGGAGGCGTGCCGCGGAGGTCTACGGCGCCATCTTCACGTTTCTTCCTGACAGCAGCGACTATGGCTTGCGCCTCGTGGACGCGCAGCTTCAGGGAGGGGACGGGAGAGGCGCGATGGCGACCCTCGAGCGGTTGCGCCGCAGCCCGCAGGCGCTCGCCCTGGGGCCGCAGCTGGACCTCGCGGAGGGCCGCGCCCACGCCACGCTCTCGGAGTACTCCCAACAGCTGCAGAGCGCGCTGCGAGCCGCCGCCGGCGCGCGGGGACGCGGAGATCGCCTGCTGGAAGCCGCGGCGACCGTCGAGACGGCGCGGGCGCGGCGCGCCCTCGGCGACGCCCGCAGCGCCCGGCGCGAGCTGGAGACGGCCCTGGGGATCTACCGGCGACTGGGGCACTCCGCCGGGCTCGCCCGCACCCTCACCAACATGGCCAACTGCGAGTCGGACCTAGGGCTGCTCCGCGAGGCCGAGGGCCGCTACCGCGAGGCCGAGGCGCTCTACCGCGGCATCGGGACGAAGAAAGAGCTGGCAACCACGCTCACCGATTGGGCCGTCGTCCGGCATGGGCTCGGTGACCTCGGTGGCTCGCGCGAAGCTCTACGAGAAGGCGCTGGCGATCTTCCGGGAGATCGGAGATCGCCGTGGCACGGCGATCGCGCTCAACGACCTCGGCATGTGCCTCGACGATGCCGGCGAGGTCGAACGCGCCCACGCCGCGTACACCGAGGCGGTCGCCATCGACCGCGAGCTCGACGACCGCGAGGCCTTGGCTTCCACTCTCACCAGTCTCGCTACCAACGAGGCAAAGGTGGGAGACCGGGCTCTCGCCCGGGAGCTGTTCCAGGAGTCGATGCGGCTCGCGGCCGAGCTGGGCTCGCCGATCGGCATAGCGGTCGGCCACCTCAACCTCGCGAGTCTGCGGGCAGACGAGGGGGACCTGTCGGGGGCGCGACGTGAGCTGGATACGGCGCTGAGCCAGGCGCACCGGCTGTCGGCGACGGGCATAGAGGCCTATTGCTGGTGGGGGAGTGGCCAGATCCTGCTGGCGAGGAACCGCTTGCAGGCGGCGCGAGCGGCCCTCGAGCACGCGGTCGCGATGGCGACCGCGAGTGGCGAAAGCCTGGCCGCCAGCGGCTTCCGCCTCGAGCTGGCGCGCGAGCAGCTGGAGGAGGGCAATGTCGTGGAGGCCGAGTCCACCGCGAGGCAGGCCGTCGCGGGGTACGCCGAGAGCGGCGCCTCGATGGTGAGTGCCTACGGGCTGCTCGCCAGGATCGAGATCGCCGCCGGCCGGGTGGAGGCTGCCCGCGAGGCCGTCGCCGCAGGGGCGCATTGGCAGGAGAAGGACCACGCCGTGGAGGCGGCCGCTGAGCTGAGCGTCGCCCGCGCTCGCGTGCTGCTGGCAGAAGGCGACTATGCCGGCGTCGTGCGTGACGTGGGAGCGCTCGTTCCGCGGATGCGGGGGCTTTGGTCCCCCGACCGCGAGTACGAGGCGAGCCTGCTGCTGTGGCAGGCGGAGGCGTTGCGTGGCAACGTTGCGCTGGCCCGCCGCGAGCTGTCGCAGCTCGTCAGCAGGGCCTCGCACCGCGGGTTCGCACTCGCTGCGCGCAACGGCCGCCGGATGCTGGCGGCACCGCCGTTCGGTCCAGGCTGACCGCCCGGTCGGGCGTCGCGCCATGCTGGCTGCCTGGCTGGTTGGCCCTGTTCCGGCGCGCGGCGGTGGCGCCGGCCGGCGGTAGAGTCACCGCGCACGCGGTTGCTACGCCGCCGGCTCGACGATGCCGGCGGCGAGCAGCTCGTCGAGGTAGGCGACGACGTCGTGACCGAGCTCGGGTGGCGCGTCGAACTCGGCGGCGAGCTGGGCCTCGACCTCGGCGACGGTGCGCGCACCGTCGAGCAGCTCGAGGGTGCGCGCGGCGACCTCGTTGAGCACCAGCACCTCGGCAGTCTCCTGCTTGATCACCACGCCTTCGTCGAGCACGGTGCGAAATCGCACGTCGGCGCAGCGACGGAGGATGGTGTCGGCGTGCATCGTGCCGACTGTATCGCAGCGCTCCGGCGCGCCGGGGCCCGGGCGCGGTCAGGAAGGGGGGCCGGCGGCGAGCAGCTCCTCGACCCGCGATCGCAGTGCCCCCGCCTGCTCGCTGGTGGTGGCTCGCCAGTCGCCGCTCTTTTGTCGCCTGTCGATGGTGGCGGCGGGGTAGCGCACCGAGGTGACCAGCTTGCCGCCGCTGGCGAAGACGTGGGTGCGCCCGCGCGGTCCGAGCACGACGAAGGTCTCGTGGCGGGGATCGAACAGCACCCGCTCCTGCGGTGCCGCGCGCAGGTCGGCCACGGCGGTGCGCGTCGGCCGGCCGCCGTGCTGGGGCACCGTCGTCGCGTGGCGTGCCTCGGCGTGCGCGGTGCGTCGCTGGCGACCGCGGAAGGGGCGTTCCAGCCGCTCGGCGAGGTGGACGAGCAACCCCTGTAGCCGTGCCTCCACGGCGGCCGGGGGGGGCGGCCGTGGGCGGCGCGCGGCGGCGTCGATCTCTGCCAGCGTCGACTCGGCCCAGCGCAGGGCGTCGCGCCAGGGGAGCCGGCCATGAGCGTCGTGCAGCGCCTCGAGCAGGCTGCCGGAGCCGTCGCCGGCGGGGGCGTGGACCACGTGCAGGATGTGCCGGCGGCGCCGGTTGCGTCCGGTGGAGAGCAGCTGGAAGGTCACCGCCAGCCGGTTGGCCCCGCCGGCGGGAGCGGCCGTGCGATACCACCCGGCGACCACCTGGCCGTGCAGGCGGAGGGCGGCGAAGGCGTCGCGGTAGGCAGGCAGCAACGCGCCGGCGAGCTCGGGCCAGCCCTGCACCATGGTGAGCAGGCGCGGCGGCTCGTCGTAGAGCTCTGCGACCCTCGGGTGCTGGCGCTCGAGCAGCAGCTGACCGAGATCGGTGAAGCGGGGCAGACCGGTGGCGCCGTAGCCGGCGAACGCCTGGCGCGGGTCGGCAGGCACGGCGTGCGCGCAGCTCGCGGCGGCGCAGCGCGGGCACCAGACGCGGCCGGGTGGAAGGGGTGCGCCGGCGGCGCGCAGCGCCTGCACCTCGGCCCACAGCTCCTCGTCGAGCGCCGCCGCGCCTGCCGCGAGGGCGGTCTCGTCGAGGGGCACCCTGAGGGCGAGCTCGAGCGCCTGCGGGCGGCCGGCGAGGGTGGTCCCGGCGAGCCGTTCGCGCGCCGCCGCGGCGAGGAGGGCGAGCGCCTCGCGAAGGCGTGGGTCGGCGTCCCGGCCCGGCATCGCACCAGCTTAGTGCACCGTGCACCGCGCCGGAGCGCGAGGGGCCCGGCAGAGCGCCGCGCCTCCGTGTGTCCACCGCCCCAGTGTGCCACCCTCCAGGGGTGCGCTGCGACGCTCCGGTGGATGCCGTGCCTTGGTGATCCGCGTCGCCCGCCCGGCCCGCACTCCCTGCAGCTCGCACCCGGGCGGAGCGGGGACCCGGGTGCCCGGTGCTACGATGCGGCCGCCAGGACGGTGCGGCGCTCGTCGCGCACGGTCCACTCCCAACCGATCCGCCACGGCACCTCGCGAGGTCCCGAGCCGGGCCGCGAGCGTGACGCATGGGGTGGATCCCGACCCGCAGGAGTCTCGGCGATGCGAAGCGCGTGGCGACGAGCTGGTGTGTCGATAGCGGTGGCGGCGCTGCTCGCCGCGGGAGTGGTGGGGGACGCCCGCGCGGCGCGTCGCGCGACCCCGCCCGCCGATCCACTGGCGGCAACGCTGCGCGAGCGGGCGCTGGCGAGCGACCTCGCCCTGCAGCTGGTGGGCTCGCTCACCACCGAGGTGGGACCGCGCGCGGCCGGCTCGACGGGGGACCCGCGGGCGGTGGCCTGGGCGCTCGCCACCATGCAGCGGCTCGGCCTCGAGAATGTGCACAGCGAACCGGTGACGGTGCCGCACTGGGTGCGCGGCGAGGAGAGCGGCGCCATCCTCGCTCCCTATCCACAGAAGGTCCTGCTCACCGCCCTTGGCGGCAGCGTCGGGACTCCCGAGGAGGGAATCAGCGGCGAGGTGGTGTCGTTCCCCACCCTCGAGGCGCTGCAGGCGGCACCCGCGGAGCAGGTGCGGGGGCGCATCGTCTTCATCGACCGCCACATGGAGCGCACGCGCGACGAGCGCGGCTATGGCGAGGGGGTGGGGATCCGCCGCGACGGCCCCGCCGCCGGCGGCAAGAAGGGAGCGCTGGCGGTGCTCATCCGCTCGGTGGCGACCGGCAACCAGCGCTTCCCGCACACCGGCACCACCCGCTACGGCGACGCTCCCGCGGTCCCGGCGGCGGCGCTGGCGATGCCCGACGCCGACCTGCTGGCGCGAGAGGTCGCCAGCGGGCAGCCGGTGCGCTTCCATCTGCGCCTGACCAGCCGCGCGCTGCCGGAGGAGCCGTCGGCGAACGTCGTCGGCGAGCTGCGCGGAGCCGTTCACCCGGAGCAGGTCGTCCTGCTGGGGGCCCACCTCGACTCCTGGGACCTCGGCACCGGCGCCATCGACGACGGCGCCGGCGTCGGCATCGTGCTGGCGGTGGCGAAGCTGATCGCCGGTCTGCCGCGGCGACCGGCGCGCACCCTGCGCGTCGTGCTCTTCGCCAACGAGGAGTTCGGCCTCTCGGGCGCGAGAGCCTACGCCGTCGCGCACGCCGACGAGCTGGCGCAGCACGTGCTCGGCCTCGAGGCGGACCTCGGCGCCGACAGGGTGTGGGCGATGCGCGCCCACGCCTCGCCGTCGGGAACGGCGTTCCTGCGCGAGGCGGCGCGGGAGCTGGCGCCGCTCGGCGTCGAGTGGCTCGACGCCCCCGCCTTCGGCGGCGCCGACCTCTCTCCGCTCGAGCCGGCGCACGTGCCGGTGGTGGACCTGGCGCAGGACGCCAGCCGCTACTTCGACTACCACCACACGGCCGACGACACCTTCGACAAGATCGAGCCCAAGGACTACGCGCAGGCGGTGGCGGCGCACGCCCTGCTGGCCTGGCGCGTGGCCGACGCCGGCGTCCTGCTGGGGCCGGCACCGACGCCACCGGCGCAGTAGCCGCTTGCTAGCCCGCCGCGCCGGGCGCGACCCATTTGGCGATGTCGTCGACCACCGCGGCGTCGACGTGTCCGGGCCGGTCGTAGTCGGCAGGTGTGCCGAGCCCGCTGCCTGGGCTACTGCTCGGCATGAAGAGGTGGGTGAGAGCCGGGTAGAGCTGGAACCGCGCCCGCGGATTGGGTGCCAACGCTGCCTTCCAGCCGTCGAAGTCCGCCACCGTCACCTGGTAGTCGCGCGCGCCCTGTAGCACCAGGATGGGGATCCCGAGGCCGGAGGCCACTGCGGCGGGTTGGTAGCCACGCAAGTCGAGGAAGTAGGAACCGGGGAGCGCCGTGCCGAGCAGCTTCACTATCGTCGTCGGGGTGAGTCCCGGGCTGGCGATCTCCCGCGCCGCGCGCTCGACGTCGGCAACCGAGCCGGCGGAAGCTCCGGAGGAGTCGAGGCTGGCGAGGTAGCGGACCTGCTCCACGACGACCGTCTCGAAGAGCGGGCGGGTGTTGCCCGCCATCACGATCAGCCCGGCCACCTGCGGCGCGCCCTGAGCGATGCGAGGTGCCAGCATGCCGCCGAGGCTGTGACCGAGCAGGTAGACGCCCCTGGCGTCGATCTCGGGCTGCTGCGCGGCGAGCGCCAGGGCGAGCCGGGCGTCGTCGACGGTCTCCTCGGCGACTGTGAAAGTGCCGCTGTCCATGCGCATGCGACCCCCGTGCTGGGCCGTGCGCTTGACGTAGCGCAGGACGGCGACACCGCGGCTCGCCAGCCCCCAGGCGAGGTCCTTGAATGGCTTGTTGGGACCGATCGTCTCGTCCGCATCCTCCGGGCCCGAGCCGTGGACGAGGACGACGACCGGGAAGGGGCCTGCGCCGTTGGGGAGCGTCAGTGTCCCGGGAAGCTGCCAGGGCTTCTTGCCGACGACGACGGCGCGCTCGTGGAACGAGGCGGGGCGAGCATAGTCGGGGGCGCCCCACGCAGCTTGCGCCGGCTGGTCGGCCCGGCTGGGGACGAAGAACAGTCCGGCGAGGTGCCGCTCGTGGTCGAAGACCAGCTTGGCGTCGAGCGCGGCCTTGTCGAACTTGCAGCTGACGTACACCAGGCGATAGCCCTGATACTCCTCGTCGCGGGCGCCGGTGATGCCGCGGAACGGCCCGGTCTGCGCCAGCAGGCCATCCCATATCGCGCCGAGCTTGCCGGCGGGCAGGGCCGCCGCCATCTTGGCGTCGAAGCGGGCCTCGACCTTGTCGAAGTGCCGCTCGGTGATCTCGGTGGCGACGGTCTTGCCGAGAACGAGCCAGTCCTCGGCGGCCCACGCTCGCGCGGTGGGTGTGGCGATTCCGATCAGCGACAGTACGCCCACTGCGGCCAACCTCGGCAACACGTTCATCCTGCAGCTCCTCTCTCGCGTCGAGCGGCACGACGCTTTGATCTCGCCCGCCAGGCAAGGACGCGGGATGTCCTCGGCTACACCCATTGCCTGCTCCTTCAGCTTCGCGTTCGGCGCACGGACTTACCGTCGGCTTCCAACTTGCCGAGCTGCAGGGCGCCGCGGAGAGCGGAGGCGAGCTCGGCACGGATCGGACTGCCAGTGCGGCGGAAGCCGAGACGCAACGCCGTTTGTCGGAACGCCTCGTCGCGCTGGGTCCAGGCGCCACCGACCGCGGCCAGGAGCTGGTCGCGCAGCTCCGGGGCCGGCCTGCTGACTCTGGCGTAGCTTGGCGCTCAGGTAGTCGAAGCGGCGCCCGTCGAGGAACCCTTTCTTCTGCAGGAAGTAGACGAACATCAACCGGTTGAGCAGCACCGAGGCATACCAGCGGCGGTCCCGCTCGCTCACGATGCCCTCGATGTGCTCGAGGAAGACGAGGTGCTGCGCCTGGTAGTCGCTGTAGAAGCGTTTGGTGACGCGCTCGACGTCGAGGGTGTCCTAGAGCCGCTTGGCAACCTCGGTGATCGGGATGTTGCCGGACTCGTCGAGGTCGGCGATGTCGAAGTGGAGCCCGGCGAGCCGGGAGATCGCCAGGTCGGCGGGCTGGCCCTTGAGGAACTGCAGGCTGTCGCGGGTGTGCAGCTTGCTGCCCTCGCGCTTGGCCCAGAACCACTGGCTCTGCCGGCGGTCGCGGTCGACGAAGATCAGCAGCGTCTCGTGGTGGCTCTTCACCACCTCTCGGTAGATCGCCGCGCGGACGCCGGGGTCGGGGATGACGCCGTCCGCCGCCAGGACCTCGAATACCTTGGCGCCGAGTTGGGCGACTTCGGTCAGTGTGAAATGGCGTTCGCCGACCTCGATTCGCCGCCGGCTTGGGACTGGCGGGCTGCGACCACCCAAGCTCCTCGACGAACAGGCGCCGGAACTCGAAGGCCTGCAACCGATCGCGCATGTGGCCGAGGTCGACGCTCATGCAGATGTCACCCTGTTAGGATATGCATCGGGAGGTGGATCATGCGAACGACGTTGAACCTCGATGACGAGGTGATGGCGGCGGCGATGAAATACGCTGACGGAAAGACCAAGACAGCAGTGATCCACGAAGCCCTGCGCATGTACGCCAAACGCCGTTCGCTCGCCCAGTACCAGGACCTCTTCGGCAAGCTGCACTGGGAGGGCAATCTCGACGAGCTGCGCGGACGGGTGCCCCGTCGGGTGCGGCGAAAAAAGTGACGGTGCTCGCCGACAGCTCGGCCTGGATCGACTTCGCCAACGGGTATCCCTCCAACATGGCCCAGGAGACTCCGCCAGGCCCACCCGGGCGCCCTGGGAGAGGTGATAGGCCATCTTGAGGTAGACGAGGTAAGGCGAGACCAGCTCGGTGCGCGCCCAACTCGTCTCGATCACCGTCGCTAGATCGTCGGTGATGTCGAGGCAGAAGCGATCGCTCCATCGCTCTTCGAACCAGCGTGCCAGCTTGTCGCAGGCATCGTGGTCGAGCACGTCGACGTTGAGCTCACCTTGCATCGACAGCCCCGCGAAGGTGAGATTCGAGCTGCCGAGGAAGGCCGTCGTGGGGTTGACAGGATCCTGGCGGAAGAGGAGGTAGAGCTTCGCGTGCAGCGGATGCCGGACGAAGAGCCTGACCGTCACTTTCCCGGCGCGGAGCTGCTTTGCAAGACGACGCAAGCCAGCTTCGTCAGCTGCGGTCGGGGCGAACCGTGGGCCGACCCCTGTCGCTGGCGCAGAGCGTCGGCTCTCACGCGGTGATGGCGCGGTGGGTGGCGGACAGCGAGGTGGCACTCGGGCCGGCTCCCGAGTCGCGGCCACGGCGCTGAGCCCATCACCGCCGCTAGAATGGCGCCCACGACGATCGAATCTATGGGCACGCCCTTGACGCTGGTAGGCACCACGATCGGGCGCTTCCGGGTGGAATCGCTGCTCGGCCGCGGAGGCATGGGGGAGGTCTACGTCGCCTACGACGAGACCCTCGACCGCCGGGTCGCGCTCAAGTCGATCCTCGCCAGCCAGCGCCTGCAGCCGGCCGCGAAGGCGCGCTTCCGGCGCGAGGCGCGTGCCCTCTCCCGCCTCGACCATCCGAACATCTGCCGCATCTACGACTACGTCGAGATGGGCGAGCGGGACTTCCTGGTGCTCGAGCTGGTCGAGGGGCGCAACCTCGATACGGCGATCCGCCACGGCCTCGATGGCGAGCTGCAGCTCCACATCGCCCAGCAGATCGCCGATGCGCTGGTGGCCGCGCACGCGGAGGGGATCGTCCACCGCGACCTCAAGCCCAGCAACGTGATGCTGACCGGCGGCGGCGAGGTCAAGATCCTCGACTTCGGCCTCGCCTGGCGTGCGGCGGAGCGCCAGCCGCCGCCGGCTCTGCCGGTCGCGCCGACGCCGAGGGTAGGCGCCGGGGAGGAGCTGCCGGTCACCGAGCAGGGGTGGCCCGCCGTGGAGAAGGCGGAGGCGACCGTGCTCTCGTTCGCTGTGGCTCCCGCGGTGGCCCCCGAAGCGGCCACCGCCGGGACCGCCGGTTCCGCGCCCCGCGACGAGGTGCACACCCAGCGCGGCACGCTGATCGGCACCCCCGCCTACATGAGCCCGGAGCAGGCTCGCGGCGAGCCCGCCACCACCGCCAGCGACATGTACTCCTTTGGCCTGCTGCTGCTCTGCCTGTTCACCGGCCACTCGCCGCACCCGGTCGGACTGAGCTCCCGCCAGCTCCTCGAGCGGGCGCTCGAGGCCGAGGCGCTGCCGCCCGAGGGCGTGTCGCGCGATCTCGCAGCGCTGATCCTGCGCCTCAAGGCGGCGGCGCCGGCGGCGCGGCCGACGGCGGTGGAGGCAGCGGCCCGCCTGAGCTGGATCCGCGACGCGCCGCGCCGCCGCTGGCGCCGGCTCGCGGCGGCGGCCGCGCTCGCCCTGGCTGCCCTCGGTGGGGTCAAGTACACGCTCGACCTGCGGGCCGAGCGCGCCCGCGCCGTCGCCGCCCGCGAGGAGGCCGAGCGCCGCCGCGGTCAGGCCGAGGACCTCGTCCAGTACATGCTCGGCGACCTGCGCGAGCGCCTCGAGCCGGTGGGACGCCTCGAGCTGCTCGACGGCGTGGCGGCGAAAGCGCTCGACTATTTCGCCTCGGTGGGGACCGAGCAGCTCAGCGACGCCGACCTGTTCCGGCGCGCCAAGGCGCTCACCCAGATCGGCGAGGTGCGCATCGCCCAGGGCGACCTCACCGCCGCGGAGCGGTCCCTGCGCGAGGCGCACACCCTCGCCGCCGATCTGGCCAGACGGCAACCGCGCAACGGCGACTGGCTGATGGGCCTGGGCGCCGTCGAGTTCTGGCTCGGCAACGTGGCCTGGCTGCGCGGTGACTTGGCGGCCGCGGAACGGCAGTTCCGCGCCTACCTCGACATCGCCAACCGCCTGGTGGCGCTCGACGGCAGGAGACCGGCCTGGCGGATGGAGCAGGCCTACGCCCACAGCAACCTCGGCTCGTTGGCGCAGGCGCGCGGCGACGCCGAGGGGGCGCTCGCGGAGATCCGGCTGACGGTCGAAGTCAACCGGCAGGTGGTGCGAGATGCCCCGCAGGACCCGCGCTGGAGGAAGGAGCTGGCGGTCAGCCAGTCGTGGCTCGGCGAGGTGCTGTTCGGCCGCGGCGAGCTGGCCGAGGCGCGGACCCAGTACGAGGCGAGCCGGGACGTTCTCGGCGAGCTGGTGCGGCTGGCGCCCAACGACACCGGAGACCGCTTCCTCTTCGGCATCGGCCATGTGAAGCTGGGCGAGACGTTGGAGAGCCTCGGGCTGCTCGACGAGGCGGTGCGGGAGTACGGCCTCGGCCTGGCCATCCTCCGCCAGCTGCAGGAGCTCGATCCCGCCAACGCCGACTGGCGGCGCGAGGTCGCGGTGAGCCATCGGCTGCTGGGTAGCGCCCTGACGCGGCGGGAACCGTCGGCGGCCTTGCGCCATCTGCGGTCGGCCGAGGAGAGCCTGGCGGCGCTCTTTGCGGCCGACACCTCGAACCGGGAGCGCCGACGCGACCTCGCCAGGGCGCGGGCGGATCTCGGCCGTGGTCTTCTCGCCGCGGGCGATCCCGTCCAGGCGGTGGCCCAACAACGCGAGGCGCTGGCCACGCTGCCCGCGGACGCCGAGGGCGATGACTCCCGCCAGCGGCGGCTGGTCGAAGGAGAGGTCAGCGTCGCGCTCGGCGATGCGCTGAGAGCAGCCGGTCTCCCTGCCGAGGCGCGCTCGTCGTGGGAGCGCGCCGTGTCGGCTCTGGCGCCGCTGGCTGCCGGCGGCAACGACCCGCGGGTGCTCGCGCCGCTCGTGCGGGCGCTCGCCGGAGTGGGCCGCGACGCCGACGCGCAGCCCTTCCTCGCCCGCCTGCGAGCCAGCGGCTACCGGCGCTGGGATCTCGAGGAAACGTTGCGGTAGTGTCCGCGGTATCGGCAATGACGCCTGGCCTGGAGGGAAGGGAACGATGACCGATATCTCCGTCGACGTCACCATCGAGCAGGGCACCGCCACCTACAAGTCGAGCAACGACCAGGTCCAGGAGGACGGCACCATCACCATCGACGAGGGGGAGGACGCCACCATCACCTTCGCCCCGGCGCCCGGTCAGACCTGGAGCTTCGAGAGCCCGTGGGTCGTCATCGATCCGACCGGAGGAGACATCCAGGTGCAGAGCACCGCGCCGAGCTCGGTGACCCTCACCGACGACAATCCGAAGGGACCGCCGAGCACCTACACCTACGCCCTGCAGACCACCCTCGGTCCGCTCGACCCGAGGCTGATCAACAAAGGGGGCACCGCCAAGCGCTAGGCCTTGAGCGCGGTGAACACCACGTGCTGAGCGCCGCGACCGGGGCGAGCACGCACGCGGCGGGTGGTGACGGTGAAACCGATCTCCCCCAGGCGGTGGGCGAAGCGTGGATCGTCGTCGGTCGACCACACCGCGAGCGCTCCGCGAGCGGCCAGCGCCGCGTGCAGCCGGCGCAGGCCGGAGGGCGCGTAGAGGCGGCGGTTGGAGTCGAGGGTCAGCGCCTCGGGCCCGTTGTCGACGTCGAGCAGGATGGCGTCGTAGCGGTTGGCGCCGGCGGCGATGACCTCGCCGACGTCGCTCTCGAGGACCCGCACGCGGGGGTCGCCTAGCGGCTGGCGCGCCAGTGGGCCCAGCACGCCGCGGTTCCACTCCACCACTGCCGGGAAGACCTCGGCCACCTCGATGCTGGCAAGCGGCCGGTCGGCCAGCGCGTCGAGCGCCGCGCGCAGGGTGAAGCCCATCCCCAGGCCGCCGATCAGCAGCCGCGGCGCCGGTAGTGGCGGCAGCGCGTCGAGGGCGAGACGTGCCAGCTGCTCCTCGGAGCCGTGCGCGCGGCTCGCCATCAGCTCGAAGCGGTCGATGTGGATATGGAAGACGTCGCCCTGCCGCGACAGCACCAGCTCGCGCCCGTCGGCGGTGACGACGCAGTCGAGGAGGCGATAGGGCTGCACGACGTCGGAAGGGAGGGGCACGCGGCGCGCCGGCGCACCGGCCGCCGAGCCCCTATTCGGTGGTGGTCGCTCCGTGCGCCCGCACGCCGCGCGCCATCAGACCGATGCCGCCCACCAGCAGCACCATCATGATCAAGGTGTTGAACAGGCTGGTGCGCTGGAAGTAGACCTCCATCTCGAGCAGGATGGCGCCGAAGATCACCACGGCGCCGCCCAGCAGCAGCAGCCAGCCCAGCACCGATTTGCCGTTGAAGAAGAGCAGGCCGATGCCGAACAGCAGTGGGATCAGCGAGACGCCGAAGCCGGGCCCACCGTTCCACAGGCTCCAGAAGCCGCTGGTGACGACCACCCGGCTGGTCAGCAGGTAGCCGCCGGCTACCGCCATCACCAGACCGATCAGGAACTCGCCCATGCCGCCGGGCGTGCCCCCGGCGCCTCGCCTCTGGGTCTCGGCCACCTCTCGGCCTCCTCAGCTCAGCAGAGCGAATGCCTTCTCGGGATCGATCCCCAGCTTGCCCAGCGCCTCCTGGGGCACGCTCGCCGGCACCGTGCCGCGGCCGGCGAGCTGGGACAACGCCGCCAGCGCCACCGACTCGGCGTCCACCTCGAAGAAACGGCGCAGCGCCTCCCGCGTATCGCTCCGTCCGTAGCCGTCGGTGCCGAGCGGCGTAAGCCCTTGCGGCACCCAGCGACCGATCTGGTCGGGGACCATGCGCATGTAGTCGGTGACGGCGATCACCGGTCCCTCGGCGCCCTCGAGGGCTTGCGTCACGTAGGGCTTCTTGGGCGCCTCGCCGGGGTGAAGCAGGTTCCAGCGCTCGCAGGCGAGGGCCTCGTAGCGGAGCAGCTTGTACGAGGTGGCGCTCCACACGTCGGCGGCGACGCCGAACTGCTCGCCGAGCAGCTGCTGCGCGCGCAGCGCCTCGCGCAGGAGCGAGCCCGAGCCGAAGAGCTGCACCCGCGGCCTGTCGCCGCCGAGGTCGCTGCGACGCAACGGGTAGAGGCCGCGCAGGATGCCCTCGTCCACACCCTCCGGCTTGGCGGGCTGGTGGTAGTTCTCGTTGTAGAGGGTGACGTAGTAGAAGAGGTTCTCCTGCTCGACATACATGCGGCGCAGGCCATCGCGCACGATCACCGCCAGCTCGTAGTGGAAGGCGGGGTCGTAGGTGAGGCAGTTGGGCACCGTGCTCGCCAGCACGTGGGAGTGGCCATCCTCGTGCTGCAGCCCCTCGCCGTTGAGGGTGGTGCGCCCTGAGGTGGCGCCGAGCAGGAAGCCGCGGCCGCGCTGGTCGCCGAAGGCCCAGATGAGGTCGCCGATGCGTTGGAAGCCGAACATCGAGTAGAAGATGAAGAACGGGATCATGTGCAGGCCGTGGGTGGCGTAGGCGGTGCCGGCGGCGGTGAACGACGCCATCGAGCCCGCCTCGGTGATCCCTTCCTCGAGGATCTGGCCGTCCTGCGCCTCGCGGTAGGAGAGCAGCATGCGCACGTCCACCGGCTCGTACAGCTGCCCCTGGCTGGCGTAGATCCCGTACTGCTTGAACAGCGA
This sequence comes from Thermoanaerobaculia bacterium, assembly GCA_963837455.1. Taxonomy (GTDB): domain Bacteria; phylum Acidobacteriota; class Thermoanaerobaculia; order Multivoradales; family JAIOJS01; genus DASYQD01. The sequence continues at coordinate 433,065 of CAWINM010000010.1, forward strand.
CTCCATGCCGAAGGTGCGTGCCTCGTCGGGGACGATGGGCACGATGCGCGGCCCGATCTCGGGATGCTTGAGCAGCTTGCGCAGCACCTGCACGAACACCATGGTGGTGGAGACGTCGCGGTCGACGGCGGAGTAGAACTCCTGGAAGTAGTCGTCGACCGGCACCGGCAGCACCTGCACCAGCGTCTTGCGCGCCGGCACGTAGCCGCCGAGAGCGCGGCGGCGCTCCTGCAGGTACTGCAACTCCTCGCTCTCCTCGGGCGGCCGGTAGAAGGGGATCGATTGCAGCTGCTCGTCGGTGAGCGGGATGTCGAAGCGGTCGCGGAAGTGGCGCAGCTCGGCCTCGTTGAGCTTCTTCTGCTGGTGGGTGACGTTGCGCCCCTCGCCGGCCTCGCCGAGCCCGTACCCTTTGATCGTCTTGGCCAGGATCACCGTCGGGCAGCCGCGGGTCTCGAGCGCCGCCTGGTAGGCGGCGTTGACCTTCGCCGGGTCGTGGCCGCCGCGCCGCAGCACCTCCAGCTGCTCGTCGCTGTAGCCGGCCACCAGCTCGAGCAGCTGCGGGTACCTGCCGAAGAAGTCCTTGCGGATGTAGGCGCCGCTCTCGACGGTGTACTTTTGGAACTGGCCGTCGACCACCTCGTTCATGCGCTTGACGAGCAGGCCGCTGGTGTCGCGCTCGAGCAGGGGATCCCAGTCCTCTCCCCAGATCACTTTGATCACCCGCCAGCCGGCGCCCCGGAAGATGGTCTCGAGCTCCTGGATGATCTTGCCGTTGCCGCGCACCGGCCCGTCGAGCCGCTGCAGGTTGCAGTTGACGACGAAGATGAGGTTGTCGAGCTTCTCGCGAGCGGCGAGGGTGATGGCGCCGAGCGCCTCCGGCTCGTCGGTCTCGCCGTCGCCGAGGAAGGCCCACACGTGGCGCTGCGAGGTGTCGGCGAGACCGCGGTTGTGGAGGTACTTGTTGAAGCGCGCCTGGTAGATGGCGCTGATCGGCCCCAGCCCCATGGAGACGGTGGGGAACTCCCAGAAGCCTGGCATCAACCAGGGGTGCGGGTAGGAAGAGAGGCCGCCGCCGGGCGCGAGCTCGCGGCGGAAGGCCTCGAGGTGCGACTCGTCGATGCGCCCCTCGAGGTAGGCGCGGGCATAGATGCCGGGCGAGGCGTGCCCCTGGAAGTAGACCAGGTCTCCGGCGAAGCCGCTCTCGCCGCGGCCGCGGAAGTAGTGGTTGAAACCCACCTCGTAGAGCGTCGCCGCCGAGGCGTAGGTGGAGATGTGGCCGCCCAGCCCCTCGAAGTGCTTGTTGGCCCGCACCACCATGGCCATGGCGTTCCAGCGCAGCAGGCTCTTCACCCGCCGCTCGATCTTGCGGTCACCGGGGTAGGCCGGCTGCGCGCTGCGCGGGATGGTGTTGACGTAGGGCGTGTTGGCGGTGAACGGCAAGTGGACACCGCGCTCGTAGCCGAGCTCGAGCAGCTTCTTGAGCAGGAACTGCGCGCGCTCGGGCCCGGCGACGCCGACGACGTCGTCGAGGGCGGCGAGCCACTCCTCGGTCTCGTCGCGGTCTGCATCGTCGCCATGCTCGGCGTACCAGTCGAGGCTGGGCTGCGGCTGCGCCATGAAACCTCCGGATGGGTCACCCGGACGTGGTGTACCGGGCAGGGTGGGCTGGCGCGCTGCGGCGCGCGCCGCGCGCTCGCGATGCTATCAGGGTGGTGACGGCGTCCCTGGACGCGGGCGCCCACCGATCCCCATGGGTTGGGCACGGTGAGGACGCGCAGCGCGGCGGTGCGCAACGACACGAAGACCGCACTGCTCCAGCTCGCCGCCGGCTGCGCGATCCGCCTGCTGAGCTTGCCGATCTCGAGAGGGCGACGCCGCGGCTGCGGCCGACCGGCGCTCTCGAGCATGCAGCTAATGACGCACTGACGGCCTCCACGGCGCCAGCAGCGTGAGCGGCGCCGCTCGCGGCGTCACCGGTACATCGATCAGGAAGCGGCGGCCGTCGGAGGTGGCGTCGAAATCGAGGCCCGCTTCGAGCGCGGCGGGAACGCTGACCAGCGGGCGCGGGGCGCCGGCGGTGAAGCGCGCGGCGGTCTCGATCGTCACCGCCATCAGACGCGCATCCGGGGTGGCGTAGAAGAGCTCGCGGCCGTCAGCCCGCCACACCGGGGTGTCGCCGCCGGCAGACGAGAGCTGCCACTTACCGTCCTCGACACGCGGGAAGGGGACCACGTACACCTCGCTGCGTCCCGACTCCCAGGAGACGTAGGCGAGCCAGCGACGGTCGGGCGAGAGCGTCGCCTGCTCCTCGCGGAACGGAGTGCGCAGCACCAGGCGTGGTGGCTCACCGGCGAGGGGGAGCAGCCAGATGTCGTTGAGCGTGCGCGGGTCCTGGTGCTCGTAGAGGAGGTCCCTGCCGTCGCGCGACCAGCTGCCGACGTAGTCGTTGGTGGCGGAGGCCACCAGCGGGCGCGGCAGCGACCCGGCACCGAGGGTGAGCGCGAAGATCGAGGCCGGCCCGCCGGTGTCGGCGGCGTAGGCGAGTTGCTTGCCGTCGGGAGACCAGGCGGCCGGCCAATAGCGTGCGGGCTGGAAGGTGAGGCGCGTCGGCGTGCCACGTTCGAGGTCGAGCAGCCAGAGGTCACTGCGAGCGTCGGGCCGCTCGCGGACCACCGCCACGCGCCGGCCGTCCGGGGAGAGCCGCGGCAGGCTCCACGGCGCCCTCTCGCCGACGGTCCCCAGGCGCCTGCCGTCGCGGTCGAACCACACCAGCTCCGCCAGCGGCGGCGGCTCGGCGCGGAGGACCAGGGTGCCGTTGGCGGCCACCGTGAAGGGCGCGTAGCCGCGCTCCCGGCTGTAGGTCACGGGATCGTCGCCGACGGCTTCAGGGGCGCCGCGAGGGCGCAGGCTGGCGAGGTCGAAGCGCTGCGCGAGCAGCCGCCCCGCGCGCGCGAAGAGCAGGAACCCGGGGGGCGCATAGGCGGCATTGGAGGTGTCGGCGAGCAGCACGCGGGTGGCGGCGGTGCCGATCTCGCCCAGGCGCAGTTGCTCCACCTTGCGGCCCGCCACGGAGGCCCAGGCGACGAAGAGGAAATGACGGCCGTCGGGAAGCCACGCCGGCCAGCGGTGGGTCTCGTGCGGCTTCGTCAGCCGGGTCACCGGCCGCGGCGGGCCCCCGCTCGCCGGCACGCGGAAGATGCCGCCGGTGCCGGTGGGGGAGAAGAGGATGGTGCCGTCGGCACCCCAGCTACCGCCGCGGCCGGCAGGAGCGTCGCAGATCTCCTCCACCGGGCCGCCGCGTGCCGGCACGCGACGAAGCTTTCCCTCGGAGAAGAAGCCGAGGGTGGCGCCGTCGGGCGACCAGAAGGGGTAGGCGGCATCGGCCTGCTCGGTGCCCGCGAGCGGCCGGAAGGTGCCTTCGTCGAGGCGCCGCACCCAGAGCAGGTTGTTGCCGCCGGGGGTCGACGGCGCCACCAGCGCCAGGGTGCGTCCGCTGGGGGAGAGCGCAAGGCCGAGCTCGCGCGGGGTCAGCGGCGGCGGCATCAGCTCGGCGCGCAGGGGCGCGGGCACGTCGCCCCCGCGTGGTCGCAGCGCCAGGGCGGTCGCCACCAGCACTGCGAGCAGCGCCACGACCCAGGGCACCGCCTTGGCCGGGGCGAGCCGTCGCTGTCGCTGCGAGGGCATGGCACCGCTCGGCTCGCTGGTGCCCGACAGCGCCTCGAGCGCGAAGGCGAGGTCGTGGGCCGAGTGGAAGCGCGCCGCCGGGTCCTTGGCCAGGCAGCGGTCGACGATGCGCTCGAGGGTCGGCGGCAGGGCGGGCACGGTGGCGAGCAGGCCGGGCGCCTCCTCGTGCAGGATGGCGTGCAGGGTCTCCACTCGCGAGCCGCGGCGGAACGGGTTGCGGCCGCCGAGCGCCTCGAACAGCACGACGCCGAAGGCGAAGAGGTCGGAGCGCTCGTCGAGCGGCTCACCGCGCGCCTGCTCGGGCGACATGTAGCCGGCGGTGCCGAGCAGCGCACCGGCCGCGGTGGCCGGCGCGCTCGCCGTGTCGCCGGGTTCGTGGGTGCGCTCCCCGGCGAGCAGCTTGGCGAGGCCGAAGTCGAGGATCTTGGCCCGCCCGTCACGGGTGAGGAAGAGGTTCTCGGGCTTGAGGTCGCGGTGCAGGATGCCGCGGTCGTGCGCGGCGGCGAGCCCGCGGGCGACCTGGGCGGCCACCTCGACGGCGCGGCGTGCCGGCAGGGGACCGCGGCGCAGGCGCTCGCGCAGCGTCTCCCCTTCGAGCAGCTCGCAGACGAGGAACGGGGTGCCGGCATCCTCGTCGAGCTCGTAGACGGCGAGCAGGTTGGGGTGGTTGAGGGCGCCGGCGGCGCGCGCCTCCTGCGCGAACCGGCGCAGTCGCTCGGTGTCGTCGGCGAGGGCCGCGGGCAGCACCTTGATGGCGACCTCGCGCGCGAGGCGCGGGTCGCGGGCCCGATAGACCTCGCCCATGCCCCCCTCGCCGAGGGGGGCGACCACCTGGTAGGCGCCGAGCCGGCTGCCGGCGGCGTAAGGCATGAGACGCCATCATAGGCGCGCCGCGAGCCGCGCCGTTGGCGAAGGACCCCACTGCTGGGGCGGCGGGCCCGACCGGCCCGCGAGATGGCGCTCCTGGGTAGTGCGGCCAGGCCTCTCCCGCGGTCGGCGAGGGAGGCCTGGCTGGCCGGTGGCCGGGCGAATGGTGTTGGCCGGTCGGGGTGGTGCCGGGGGAGCGACGGAGCAGGTGGCTCAGTCCGCTGGCGGCGCTTCGGCGTGCACGCGGGTGCCCTGCAGGGTCACCCTGCCGACGAACACGAGGTTGCCGTCGGTGTCGTAGCCCTCGACGTACTGGGTGCCGGTGAGCGTCTCGCCGCCGTTGCCGAGGAACAGCCGATCGCGGATCTTCGTCGGGCCGGCGGGCACGTTGCCGTTGTCGGCGTCGAAGCAGAAGTTGTAGTGGGTGGCGATGAAGCTGCCTCCCTTGCGCCGCCACACTCCCTGGTCGGGGCTGCAGGGGATGGGCGGGGTGTTCTGGAAGGTGTTGGTGTCGACCAGCGTCCCCTCGTTGGCGTTGCGGCCGGGCATGAAGGTGATCAGCACCTGGCTCGGCGGGATGTCGGCGGGATCGGTGAAGGTGGCGGTGACGAGGAAGGTGCCGGCGAGGCTCGAGCCGCCATTGCTGGCGGCGCGGACGGCGTCTCCTGCGGCGGCGAGCGGTGAGGCAGTGGCGAGGGCGGCAAGCGCCAGCGAGAGCGCGGCGGCAAGGGTGGCCTTCTGGCAACGGATCATGACGAGTCCTCCTTGGCTGTCCCGGTGGCGAAGCTCCGGGCGTCTGTGGAGGGAGCAGTGTCGCCTGGCGACGGGGCCGCAGTCTTGAGAGAATTCCAACGGCTTTCCGAACCGGGCGCTGCCAGCCCATGGTGCGGGGTCGGGTGAAGATCCACTTTGGCGACTACACGCTCGATTGCGACCGGCGCCAGCTGCTGCGACGGGGCGCGCCGGTGGCGCTGACGCCCAAGGCGCTGCTGCTGCTCGAGACGCTGCTGCTCGAGCGCCCGCGCGCGCTGGGCAAGGAGGAGCTCTTCGCGCGGGTGTGGCCAGGCGCCTTCATTACCGAGGCGAGCCTCTCGGTGGCGGTGGCGGCCCTACGCCGCGCCCTCGTCGACGACGCGCGCCAGCCGCGCTTCGTCCGCACCGTCCACGGCTACGGCTACGCGTGGTGCGGGGAGGCCGTCGCCGAGGGCGAACCGGCGGCGAGCGCGGTGCCGGCCGCGTGCAGCTTGCGATGGCACGAGCGCGAGATCCCGCTGCTGGCCGGCGACAACGTGCTCGGCCGGGACGCCACGGCGCGGGTGGTGATCGACGACCCGGGCGTCTCGCGTCGCCACGCGCGGGTCCGCGTCGAGGGCCAGCGGGCGGTGCTGGAGGACCTCGGCAGCAAGAATGGCACGCGCCGCAACGGCGTGCGGATCGCGGCGCCGGCCCTGCTCGCCGACGGCGACGCGATCGGCATCGGGCCGGTGACGCTGGTCTTCCGGCGCGGCGGCGAGCAGGCCTCGACGTTGACGCGGCGGGGCTGAACGGGCGGCGCGGGCGCGCTCACCAGCGGCCGCTGGCGCCACCACCGCCGAAGCTGCCGCCGCCACCCGAGAAGCCGCCACCGCCGAGGCCTCCGCCGCGGAAGCCTCCTCCCCCGAAGCCACCGAAGCCGCCCCCTCCCAGGCCGCCGCCGCCGAGCCCCCACCAGCTGCCGGGGCCGCGACGGTGCGAGCTCGCATCCGGGGGCTTGCGGCCCGACCGCCGTTGCCAGCGACGGACGAAGTGGCGGGCGAACGGGAACCCCACCAGCCAGAGCAGGGGGCAGCCACCCCGGCGGGTCCGGCGATGGCGAGCGCGAAGAAGGCAAGCAGCGGCGTCAGCAGCGCGTAGAGCAGCCAGGCGGTGACTCCCGACGCGGAGACGGCGCTGAGCGCGAAGGGAGCCATGAAGAGCAGGAAGACCGCGCCGACGACGACGCGCCCGACGGGGTCGAACGCCGCTCGTCCGCTGCCCTTCTGTGGCGGCGGCAACCCCTCGCCGCCGCGGGCCGCCTTGTCGATGGCGTCGACGCCGGCGAGGACGCCACCGGCGAAGTCCCCCTGGCGAAACCGCGGCACCACCAGCTCGTCGATGATCCGCTTGCAGAGCACGTCGGGGAGCTTGCTCTCGAGCCCGTAGCCGACCTCGATGCGCACCGCGTGCTCGTCGCGAGCGACGAGGAACACGGCCCCGTCGTCGACCCCCTTGCGGCCGAGCTTCCAGGTCTCGCCCACCTCGAGGGCGTAGTCCTCGAGGGGGATGCCGCCGAGGTCGGGCACGGTGAGCACCACGACCTGGGCGCCGGTGTCGTGCTGGAGCTTCTCGAGCCTGGCGGCGATCGTCTCTTCCGCTGAAGGCGGCAGCAGCCCCGCGTCGTCGACGACGCGCCCTGAGAGATAGGGCACCTCGGCCGCGGCGGCGCCGGCGACGAGCCCCAGCAGCAGCAGCCACCTGCCTGCACGAGCCCGGAGGGGAGCTGAGAGCAACCAGAGGCGACCCGAGGCGTGGGTGCGGATAGACGCCGCCCGGCATCGGCAGCTCCACTTCCGGGCCCCCCTCTCCGCTGGAGCGGAGAGGGGGGTTGGGGGGTGAGGTGTGGAATGCAACTCAATGACCCTCGAAGCGGGGGCGGTCTGGAAGCTCGTTGACGTCCTCCTCGGACAGCGGTACGCCGCGATCGGCGAGAAGATGCCCGCAGGCCTCGATGCCGGCGGCGAGGGCCGCCGCCGGCCTGCTCCGGCGCACGCCGGCGACGATCTCGTCGGCGATCGCCTGCCATTCCTGCGGCTCGACGTGGGCATTGATGCCGCTGTCACCGAGCACCACCACCCGCCGTTCGAACAGGGCGAGGAAGACCAGGATGCCGGTGCGCTGGCGGGTGGCGAACACCTCGCCGCGCACGAACGCCGCCTCGGCGGCGAGCCGCACGCGGTGGGCGACGACGTCCTCGTCGACGAGCAGCCGCTTGGCCGCCGGGAGCTGGCCGAGGGCGAGGCCGGCGGCGCCGCCGGCGAGCGTGGGCAGTGCCAGCCACAGCAGCCCGGTCGCCCAGACGTCGCTGAGCAGGTGCACGCCGAGGCCGAGCGCCATGCCGAGCAGGGCGCCGAGCGCGACACCCCTCCACGCCGCCTCCGGGTAGGGGTCGCACGCCTCGACGATCCACGGCACCACCTCGCCGGCAGAGCGCTCCTCGGCAGCGGCGACGGCGGCGCGGATCGCTTCCTCGTCGGCGGCGCTGAACAGCGGGTGCGAGTCCTTTCCGGCCACGGCCTCAGGCGATCGGGTAGAGCAGCCGCAGGGCGGCGCCGAACACCGGCGCCACGACGTAACCGAAGAGACGCCAGGCGATGAGGATGCCGAGGATGCCGAGCATCGGTTGCCGCAGGATCAGCTGCCAGCGCCGGCTCGCCTCTTCGGGGAGAAACAGCTGGACGACGGCGCTGCCGTCCATCGGTGGCAGCGGCAGCAGGTTGAAGAGGAAGAGGATGAGGTTGAGGCTGAAGAAGACGCTCAGCAGTGCCGCCAGGCCGGTGGCGGCGCCGCCGGCGGGTGCCTCGATGAGGCGGGAGATGGTGATCTCCTGCGGCGGTACGAAGGCGCCGATCGTCGTCCCGACGCGGATCGCCACCCCCGATAGCAGCAGCAGCGCGAGGTTCGCGGCTGGGCCGGCGAGCGCCATCGCCCCGGCGCGGCGCGGGTGGCGCTGCGCCCACATCGGGTCGTAGGGGGCGCTCGCCCAGCCGATCATCCAGTGGCTGGGGCTCGCGAAGTAGGAGAGCAGGGGGACGATGATCATGCCGAACGGCTCGCGCTTGAGATGGGGCAGCGGGTTCAGCGACACCTGGCCGCCGTGGTAGGCGGTGGGGTCGCCGAGCCGCCACGCGACCATGGCGTGGGCCGCCTCGTGGAGAGTGGTGGAGAAGAGGAAGGCGGCGAACCAGATGGCACCGAGCGCGATCGTCGCGGCGGAGAAGTCCACGAGCAGGTTCTTAGCACAGCTGCATGGCTTGCCGCGTGGCACGAGGTACGCCGGCGGGCGTGCTAGCCTCGCCGCGCCCGCCGCCGATGCCGCCTCCACCGCTGCTACCCGCGCCGTCGCGCTTTGGGGACTCGTTCCTCGTCCACCCCGACCTCTTCCCGGCGCGCCCGGCCGGGGAGCCGTGGGGTGACGTCGACGCCACCATCGCGTTCGCCGGTCGCCGCTATCGCGTGCGCGGCCTCGCCGAGGGCCAGCTGGCGCGGGTGCGCGGGCGCTTCGGACCGCTGGTGGGGCTGGCCGCCGTCGGCTCGGAGGCGACCGCCGGCGAGGCGGTGCAGCTCGACGTCTTCCGTGCCCCCCGGGATGACTTTCGCCACGAGCGGCCACGACACTGGGAGGTGACCTTCGATCTCGATCCGCAGCCGCGCGCGGTGCGCGTCGCCGGCCTGCGCTTCGTGGCGCGCCTGGACTGGCGCCCCCACCTCGCTGCCGCGCTGTGGACCTGCGTCGGCGACGACGACGAGCTGCCGATGGTGTTCGAGAACGTCTTCCGTCTCGTCGTTGCGCACGACCTGGCGGCGCGTGGAGGGGCCCTGCTGCACAGCGCGGCGGTGGCTCACGGCGGCGGCGCCACGGTCTTCTTCGGTCCCTCCGGTACCGGCAAGACCACCGTCGCCGAGCTGGCGATGGAGTCCGGCCTGCGAGTGCTGTCCGACGACCTCAACGCGCTCGCCGTGAGCGGCGCCCACGCGCGGGTGGAGAAGGTGCCGTTCGCCGGCACCCACGGCGGCGGTCCGGATGCCCTGCCGGCGCTGCCGCTGCGGGCGCTCTGCCGCCTGCGCCAGGGGGCGGTGGTGGAGGCGGCCCCGCTGTCGCCGGCGGCCGCTCTCGCCGCGTTGCTCGGCGCCGCCCCCTTCGTCAACACCGACCCGTTCCGTGCCCCGCCCCTCGAGGCCAGCCTGCTCGCCCTCACCGCGGCGGTGCCGGTGGTCGAGCTCACCTTCGCCCGCCACACTCCCTTCGCCGCCATCGGCGCGGCGCTGGCGAGCTTGCCGCGCCCCGCGACGCTCAGCCGATGACGGGTAGCGGCGAGGTGCGGCGCTGGTGCTCGCGCACCGCGTCGCGCAGCGCCACGGCGCTGCCGGCGAGTTGCAACGGGTCGCCGGTCTCGATCTCGGAGAGGCCCATGCAGAAGCTCACCGGGCCGTCGACGGCGAGGGCGTCCGCCTGCGCGCCGGCGGCGAGGTTGATGCGCCGCACCTCGGCGAGAGCGCCTGCGCCGCCCCAGATCTCGCCGATCGACTGCTGGTGCAGGCTGCCCACCGGCCGCCGCCATTGCACGCAGGGGAGCACGTTGCCGTAGGGGTCGACGGTGAGGCTGCCGGTGCCGGCGCCGCAGTGGTTGCCGCGGGCTCCCTCGGCAGGGCCGCCTGCCACCACGCTGGCCGCCGGCGCGACGGGTGCCGGCATCGGCTCGTCAGCCTGGCGCCCGCTCTCGATCCGCTGCGTCTCCCCCTGCGCCGCGCGCTTCGCGGCGCGCTCGTCGGCAAGGCGGAAGAAGTGCAGCAACCCCTCGCGGCTCGCCGCGATGTCGAGCGGCTCGCGGTCGCCGTCGTCGCGCGGCGACACCGTGGGGTTGATGGTGAGCGGCAGGGAGAAGCGGTCGGCGATGGCGAACATGCCGGCGACCTCATCCTCGTTCCAGCGCGTCAACGTGGCGTTGAGCTTGAGCCGCAGGCCCAGCCCCTGCATCTCGGCGACGTTGGCGAGCAGGCGGTCGAAGCTGCCCGCCACACGCGTCTGGCGATCGTGAGTCGCGGCGCTGGCGCCGTGAAGGCTGAGGTCGACGACGAAGGGATCGACCTCCTCCTGGAGCCGGCGGGCGAGGGTGCCGCGCAGGGCGTGACCGTTGGACTTGACGCGTACCACGAAGCCGAGGGCGCGGGCGTGGCCGCCGATGGCGAAGAAGTCGGGATGGGCGAGCGGCTCGCCGCCGGTGAGCACCAGGTGCAGCACCTGCATCGCCGCCAGCTCGTCGAGCAGGGCGCGATACCGCGCCAGCGACAGCGGCTCGCCGCGGCTGGCGAGGTCGTTGTAGCAGAAGAAGCAGTCGAGGTTGCAGCGATAGGTTAGCTCGAGCATGACGCTGAACAGCACGTGGCTCTCCCAGCTGCGGCGCACCACCTGCGCCAGGCTCGACTCGCGGCTCGTGGTGGGTCTGGTGCTCGGGCTCGACATCCGTTGCGGCTCGCCGGTCTCCCCCTACTCGATTCTCCCCCTACTCGCTGCCCGTACTCGTCGTGCGTCGAAGAGCTTAGCATCGGCGCCGCGGCTGGCGCGGGCGTCGGCGGCGAGGGGCCGACGGGCGCGGTGCTGTGATAGAAAGCCGCCGCGTCGCCGGTCCCCGGGGTCGCGGCTCGACCTCGCCAGCAGCCAGCCACTTGGAACGCAAGACCAAGATCGTCGCCACCCTCGGTCCGGCCTGCGCTTCCTACGAGCGCGTCCGCGAGCTGGTGACGGCGGGCATGGACGTCGCCCGCCTCAACTTCTCCCACGGTGACCACGAGACGCACCGGCGCTTCGCCGGCTGGGTGCGGGCAGCCTCCGAGGAGGTGGGCCGCGTGGTGGCCCTGCTGCAGGACATCCAGGGGCCGAAGATCCGCGTCGGCTCCTTCCCAGGGGGCAGCATCGAGCTCGCCGTCGGCCAGGAGGTGCGGCTGGTCTGCGGCGACGGCGAAGGTGACGCCGGGACCATTCCCATCGACTACCCCCACCTCGTCGAGGACATCCAGGTCGGCGAGGAGGTGCTCCTCGCCGACGGCCTCATCCGTCTCAGCGTCACCGCCACGGCGCTCACGGGCCTGCGGGCGCTGGTGGTGATCGGTGGCACCCTCGGCAACCAGAAGGGTGTGGCGTTTCCGCAGTCGGAGCTGCGCATGCCGGCGATCACCGACAAGGACCGCCGCGACCTCGCCTTCGGCCGCGAGCTGGGCGTCGACTTCGTCGCCGCCTCGTTCGTGCGCTCGGCCGCCGACGTGCGCCTGGTCTCCTCGCTCGCCGGCGAGGAGACGCCGATCGTGGCGAAGATCGAGCTCGCCGCCGGCTACCAGCAGCTCGACGGCATCCTCGAGGTGTCGCCGGCGATCATGGTCGCGCGCGGCGACCTCGGCGTGCAGCTGCCGCTGCAGCGCATCCCGCTCGTCCAGCTCGACATCCTCTCGCGCACCAACGCGGCGGGGCGCATCGCCATCACCGCCACCGAGATGCTGGAGTCGATGACCCACGCCACCCGGCCCACCCGTGCCGAGGTCACCGACGTGGCGAGCGCGGTGCTCGCCGGCACCGACGCGGTGATGCTCTCCGCCGAGACCGCCACCGGCCAGTACCCGGTACGCGCCGTCGAGGCGATGGACGTCATCTGCCGCGAGGTGGAAGGCAGCCTCGGGCCGCCGGCGCTCGGCCACGGGCTGTTGCGCGACGGTGACGAGCGCTTCCCCTCCGCCACCGCCAAGGCGGCGGTCGAGGCCGCCTCGGCGCTCGGCATCGACACCATCGTCGCCTTCACCGAGAGTGGCAACAGCGCCCGGCTGCTGTCCAAGTACCGCCCGCTGGCCCGCATCCTCGCCTTCACTCCCGAGCCGCGGACGATGGCGCGCATGGCGCTCTACTGGGGCGTGCGGCCGCTGCGCTTCGAGCGGCTCGGCTCCACCGACCAGATGATCGCCTTCGCCGAGCGCCAGGTTCTCGAGCTGGGCATCTGCCGCCCCGGCGACGCGGTGGTGTTGGTGGCTGGCGTGCCGCCCAACGAGCGGCACTCCACCAACCTCATGAAACTGCACGTCGTCCGCGCATAGGCAGGGGCCAGGCGCCCGCGGTAGGATGGGCGCCCTTGCAACCTCGCGGTGACGGTTTCGCTCCCGTGGCACGGCCGCTGCCGCCGGCCGCCGCTGCGGGCTTCGACCCCGGCGGGGCCCGGCACGGGCACCAGCTGCGGATGACCCCGGAGCCGGAGGCGACGGCCGTATCGCCGCTGGCGGCGGTGGTGCACGCCGGCGGGTCGGAGGCCCCGCCGGGGGTGCCACTGGTGATCCACGTGCCGTTGCCGCAGCTCGCCGGCGAGCCGGTGGCCGAGGTCTGGCACGCCACCGGTCCGGTGCGTACCGGCACCGGCGGCGGCCTGCGCTGGGCTGCCACCGCCGACCTGCTGGCTGGAGCTCTGGCGCTCCCGGCCGATGACGGTGCGGCGCTCGAGGAGGCGGCGGCGCTCGCCTACCACCAGCTGCTGTCGGCGTCGGCGGAGCTCGGCTACCCGCACCTGCTGCGGCTGTGGAACGTGGTGCCGGCGATCAACCGCCTCGACGCGGGGCTCGAGCGCTACCGGCACTTCTGCCGCGGCCGCGCGGAGTCGTTCGAACGCCACCACGGTCCGCTGTTCCAGTCTCGGCTGTGCGCCTCGAGCGCGGTGGGGAGCGCCGGCGGCGAGCTGCTGGTGTGGTTTCTCGCCAGCACCGAGAGAGGGTTGCCGCGGGAGAACCCGCGCCAGGTGAGCGCTTACGCCTACCCGCCGTGCTACGGCCCCCGCAGCCCGTCCTTCGCGCGTGCCACGCGCTGCCCGGCGACGGCCGGCGACTGGCTGCTGCTGTCGGGCACCGCCAGCATCGTCGGCCACCGCAGCGTCCACGCCGGCGACGTGCGCCGCCAGCTCGACGAGACCCTTGACAACCTCGAGGAGCTGCTGCCGGCGGGGTCCGGGCGCCGCTTCGCGGCGCTCAAGGTGTACCTGCGTCGCGCCGAGGACCTGGCGACCGTGCGTGCCGGCCTGGTGGCCCGCCTCGGCGAGGCCCTGCCGGCGCTCTATTTGCAGGCCGACATCTGCCGCGAGGAGCTGCTGCTCGAGATCGAGGGCGTGGCGTAGAGCGACTCGCCCGCGCGTCAGCCCGCCGGCATCACCGCGATCGCCTCGAGCTCGAGGCGCGCGCCCATCGCCAGGCCGCTGGTGCCGAAGGAGCTGCGCGCCGGCAGCCCGCCGGGGGCGAAGAAGCTCAGGTAGGCCTCGTTCATCGCCTGCCACTCGCTCATGTCGGCGAGCATCACCGTAACCTTGACGACGTCGGCGAAGCCACAGCCGCGCCGCGCCAGGGCGGCGCCGAGGTTCTCGAGCGCCTGCCGCGTCTCGGCGGCGACGCCGCCGGGAGCGAGCCGCAACGTGCCCGGCAGGTTGCCGAGCTGGCCGGAGAGGAACAGCAGGTCTCCGACGCGCACCGTCTCGGAGAAGGGGAGCGCGCGGCCGTCGAGCAGGGGCGAGGGGTAGCGCTCGAGACGCGGCGTGGAGCGCCGCGCGAGCGCGAGGGGAAGGGCGCCGAGGGAGAGCAGGAAGGGAAGGCTGCCGAGCACGGAGTCACCTCCTCGGGAGTGGTGGCGGGTCTCGGTGCGAGGCTACTACGGAGACCTGCGCGCGCCAGCGGGTCGCAGACGCCGAGCCTTCTCCTTGCTGGCTGGGCCCCCCGCGATGGCAGCCGCTCCGCTGCGGCGGGAGCTGCCGGGCCCTCGCGCCCGGGCCGGCCGCGCGATGCTACGATCCGGCGCCATGTCGCGACGGTTGGCGGTGGTGGGGGCGGGGAAGATGGGCGGCACGCTGCTGCGCGCGCTGCTCGGCTCCGGCGCGCTGGCCGCCGACGAGGTGGTGGCCACCGTCAAGCACGCGGAGACGGCGAGCGAGCTCGCCTCGCGGCTGGGCATCGCCACCGGCACCGACAACCGCGCCGCCGTCGCCGACGCCGAGGTGGTGCTGCTCGCGGTCAAGCCGCAGGCGCTCGGCGACGTGGTCGCCGAGCTGGCGCCGGCGCTCACCCCCGGGCAGCTGCTGGTGTCGATCGTGGCTTCGGCGACCACCGGCTTCATCGAGGAGCGACTGCCGTTGCCGCTGCCGGTGGTGCGTGCGATGCCCAACACGCCGGCGCTCATCGGTGCCGGCATGACAGTGCTGGCCGGCGGCCGCCACGCCGGCGCCGACCACCTGCGGCGTGCCGAGGAGCTCTTCCGCGCCGTCGGCCGCACCCTGGTGCTCGACGAGAAGCACATGGACGCGGTGACGGCGCTCTCGGCGAGCGGGCCGGCGTTCATCTACGTGGTGCTCGAGTCGCTCGCCGAGGGGGGCGTCAAGGTGGGGCTGCCGCGCCACACTGCCACCGAGCTGGTGGCGCAGATGTGCCTCGGGGCCGCCAAGATGGTGCTCGAGACGGGGGAGCACCCGGCGCTGCTCAAGGACGCCGTCACCACTCCCGCCGGTTGCACGATCGACGGCCTGCTGCGCCTCGAGGAGGGGGGTCTTCGCGTCACCCTCATCAAGGCGGTGGTGGAGTCGACGCGACGCGCCGGGCAGCTGGTCGCCGGTGGCTGAGCTGCCGCCCGGACGGCCCGGTGACTTCACCGCCCAGGCAGCGGCATACGCGCGGGCGCGCCCCGGCTATCCCGAGGCCGTGGTGGACCGGCTGGTGGCGAGCGCCGGCGTCGTCGCCGGCGATCCGGTGGCCGACCTCGGCGCCGGCACCGGCCTCTTCACCGCGCTGCTCGCCGCGCGAGGGCTGCGGGTCACCGCCGTCGAGCCCAACCAGGCGATGCGCGAGCGAGCGCCGGCGATCGACGGCGTGACCTGGATCGCGGGCAGCTTCGAGGCCACCGGGTTGGCGCGCGGCAGCCAGCGCTGGGTGGTGGCGGCGCAGGCGTTCCACTGGGCCGATTCCCATCGGGCGCTGCCGGAGCTGCACCGCGTGGTGGCGCCGGGTGGCGCCTTCACCGTGCTCTGGAACGACCGCGATCGCGAGCGCTCGCCGCTGCTGCTGCGCACCCACCAGATCATCGAGACGGTGGTGCCAGGCTTCGACGAGGGGTACCGGGCGCGCGACTGGGGGGCGGTGCTCGTCGAGGGCGGGTGGTTCGCGGCCCCGGGGATGATCGAGGTGCGCCACGAAGTGGCGATGAGTCGCGAGCGCTTCCTCGACCTCTGGCGCAGCCACAACGTGCTGGCCACCACGGCCGGCCCGCAGGGTGTGGCGGCGGTGCTGGCCGCCCTCGAGCCCCTGCTGCCGGCGAGCGGCGAGGTGGCGATCCCCTACGTCTGCCGCGCCTGGACCGCGCGCCGCCTGGCCTGACCGGCAGTCGCTCGGCGCCGGGCTGGGGGCGCACCGCCTCAGCCGAGGGCCGAGGACATCGCGTCGGGGCCGAGCAGCTTCTCGAGCGTATGGCGGTGCTCGGGGGCGAGCGCGAGGAACTCGACCCCGATGTCGAATCCGTCGCCGCGCGTGGCGGGGCGCTGGTGAACGACGCGCGCCAGCGTCTTGATCGCCTCCGGCCGCACCGCGATCATCAGCTCGACGATCGCTCCCGGGGCGAGCGGCTCGGGGTAGTGGAAGCCGCAGCCGCCCAGTCCCACCGAGCTGGTTCGCGCGAAGCGGTCCACCTCGGCACCGTCCACCTGCGCCACCAGCACGGTGTTGGCCAACGGGATACGCGGGAATCGACGCTGCCCCTGCACTCGAATGCCTCCGGCTCGATCGTATCCTCTACGTTTGCGGGGTGCCGGGGATGGGCTCGAGCCCCATTCTGCCTCGGAACCGGTCACTGCGCCAGGGCTCGTCCACGAAGCCGCCTCCTCCGGCACCAGCCCAGGTCCGAGGACGCTGCCCAGGCGCGATACTAAGCTCTCCGCGTGGCGGCCCCCGTGCGCACCATCCTCGCCGACCGTGGCGACAGCGGCCAGCGTCTCGACCACGTTCTGGTGCGGCACCTCGCCGACCTCGGCATCCCGCGCGTCGAGGTGGCGCGGTGGATCCGCAGCGGCCGCGTGGCGGTCAACGGCGACGGCGCGCCGCGGCCGGCGCTGCGCGTCGCCCGCGGCGACCGCATCGCCGTCGAGCTGCCACCGCCGCCGCCCGACGCGCCGCCGCTGGTCGCCCAGGAGCTGCCGCTGTCCGTCGTCTTCGAGGATGCTCACGTGCTGGCCCTCGACAAGCCCGCGGGAGTGGTCGTGCACCCCACCTGGGGGCATCGCGAGAACACCCTCCTCAACGGCCTCCTTTGGCGCGCGCGAGAGTGGGACGCCGAGGTGGCGCGCCCGCGCCTCGTGCATCGCCTCGACAAGGACACCTCTGGCCTCCTCCTCGTCGCCAAGACGCGCGCCGCCCACGCCGCCCTCGCCCGCGCCTTCCAGCGCCGGCAGGTGAGCAAGGCGTACCTCGCCGTCGTCCACGGCCACGCGCCCGCCGATCATGGCCGCATCGACCTCCCCATCGCCCGCGACCCCGACGACCCCAAGCGCCGCCGCGCCGGCGACCCCGCCGGCCGCCCCGCCCTCACCCGCTGGCAGCTGCTCACCACCGCGCCCGCCACCGCCTTCGCCCTCCTGCAATGCCGTCCCGAGACCGGCCGCACCCACCAACTGCGCGTCCACCTCGCCGCCATCGGCCTTGCCATCGTCGGCGACCCGCTCTACGGCCGCCCCGATCCCTTCCCCCGCCAGGCCCTTCACGCCGCGAGCCTGCAACTCGCCCATCCCGTCACCGGCGCGCCCCTCCACCTCACCGCACCCCTGCCGCCCGATCTGCTCTCCCTCCTCACCCAACTAGGGATCGCGCCACCTCCCCCCACTCGCTGACCGCCGCGCCCCGCGCGGAGCCGACACACCATCCATCCTCGACGCGAGGGGCCCGCGATCGCTCCCTTCAGGGCCGCTGCGAGCGCTGGGCGGAGCGGGCGCAAGCGGGGACCCGTGGAGCGCCCGGCGCCCGCAGCGGCCCGTACCACCGTCCGCCGCCTGCCTCCGCGCGTCTGCTCCCGTCCTCCCGCTCCCTCCCGCTTGCTCCGCTCCCCGTCACTCCACCCAGAGCAGCGCGTGATCCACGTCCACGCTGGCGAAGCGCCGCGCGAATCCCCGCACCTCCGGCCTCACGAAACAGTGACTCTGCTCGTGGAACAACGGCCGCAGCAGCGCTCGCTCCGCCAGCCGCCGCTCCACCGCCAGGTAGAGGTCGTGCCTCACCTCCGGTGATGCCTCCCGCCGCCCCTGCTCGATCAGCCTGTCGATCTCCGCGTCCCCCAGGAAGTGCCCCAGCAGCCCCGCCCGCGAGTGCAGCAGGTGGTAGAGGAAGGTGTCCGCGTCCGGGTAGTCCGCCACCCAGCGCGCCAGGAACAGATCCACCCGCGTCGTGGCGATGAGCTCGCGATAGTTCGACTCGAGCGGGATGGCGTTGATGCGGAAGCCGCGCGCCCCGAGGGCGGCCAGCAGGGCCGCGGTGAGCTCCGGGTAGAGCTCGTTGTAGGCCGTCTGCAGCAGCACGTTGAGCTCGCGGTCGCCGCTCGTCGCCGGACCGTGCGGTACCGGCGTCGGGCTCGCCCGGTACGCACCGCGGTAGCCGAGCAAGCCCGGTGGCACCAGGCCGCGAGCCGGCACGCCGAGCCGACCGATGTGGCGCTGCACCAGTGCCGGCACGTCGAGGGCAGCCAGCAGCTCGTGGCGCAGCCCCTCGTCGGCGAGCGGGCCCTGGCGGGCGTTGAGCACCAGGTAGTAGGTCGACAGCGTCGGGATCTCGTGGTGCTGCGCCGACAGTCGCGGGTCGCGCCGCAGCTCCTCGACCTCGGCGAGCGGGAGCTGCGTCACCAGCGACAGCTCACCGGCGCGCAGCGCCGCCGCCATCTCGCCCGGCGACCAGCCAAAGGTGAACACCAGGCGCTGACTACGCGGCAGGCCGGGCCGCCAGTAGCCCGGGTTGGCCTCGAGCTCGAGCCGCGCCCCGGGGGCGAAGTGGGTGACCCGGAAGGGTCCGGTGCCCACGACGCCATCCGACCAGCCGCCGTCGAAGCGCTCCAGCCCCTCGGGGACGATCGCCGCCGATGGGTGGGCGAGCAGCGCCGGGAACACCGACACCGCCTCCTCGAGCTCCACCACCAGCTCGTGGTCGGACACGACGCGACAGCCCGCCAGCTCGCCGCTGCCGCCGTCGAGCAGCTCGCGGGCGCCGCGGATGGGCGACAGCAGCCAGCGGTTGACGTTGGCCTCGCTCGCCAGCAGCCGCACGAACGACCACCGCACGTCGCGGGCGGTGAGCGGACGCCCGTCGTGGAAGCGCACGTCCTCGCGCAGGCGGAAGCGGAAGCGGAGGCCATGATCGGCGGCCTCCACCTGCGAGGCCAGGAAGGGCGCGATCTGCGCCGCCTCGTTCTCGCGGGTGAGCGTCTCGAAGACGGTGGGGATGACGTCCCCCTGCCAGGTGAAGATCGTCGGCGCCGGATCGAGCGTCTGCAGGCGCCCGGAGATGGGGATGCGCAGCGCGCCGCGCCGCTCGCGTCGCGACACCGGGCGCGCCGGTGGCTCGCCCACCGCCAGCTCGGCGTAGCCGACGTAGGGCAGTGTGCCGCGCAGCACCACGTGCCGCAGGCGCGGGCCCGCGACGCGGCAGTCGAGGTCGTGGAACAGCGGCACCACACGCGCGTCCTCGGCGAGCAAGCCCTCGAGCCGCCGGTACAGGCGTTCCCGCGCCGCCGGCTCCGCCTCGGCACGCGCGCGGTTCATCGCCTCGTCGTGGGCGGGGCCCGTCGCCCAGGTGCGGAAGTAGCCGGCGCGCGAGTGGAAGAGCTCACCGACGAAGCTGTCCGGGTCATCGTAGTTGGCGATCCAGCGTCCGAGCAGCAGGTCGAGGGCGCCGCCACCGGGACCGGTGCCCTCGTGCACCGCCGCCTGGTACTCCTCGATCGTGCGCGTGACCACCTCGACGTCGATGCCGAGCTCCGACCAGGCGAGCAGCAGCGCCGCGGTGACCCTGGCGTAGCGGTCCTGCAGCGCCGGGTGCACGGCGGCGCGCAGGTGCAGCGGCCGGCGGACCCCAGAGGCGAGGAGGAGCGCCTCCGCCTCCTCGCGCGCGAGCGGTGCCCGCCGCGCACCCGCTTCGTGGCCGAGCACGCCGGGCGGCAGCACCCCGGTCGCCGGCTGCGCCAGCCGGCCGAGCGCGGCGTGCACCAGCTCGTGCAGCCGCAGCACGCCGCCCAGCGCGCGCCGCGCGCCGCGGCTGCTGCCGAGAGCGCCGTCCTTGGCGAAGAGCAGGAAGTAGAGGCTGCGGCGCGGTGATTCGAGAAGCGTCAGGCCGAGGTGGCGATCACGCGCCGCTTCCTCGAGAGCTTCCGGCTCGAGCCCATGGGCGAGGTCGAGGCCGCCGTCGCGCACCCCCTGCGCCAGCGCCGCCGCCGAGAGGCCGCCGCGGAACTCCACCGCGTCCACCCGCGGCGTCGTGCGCCAGTGGTGCTGCCAGCGCTCGACGCGCACGACGCCATCGGCGGCGAGCTCGGCGAGGCGGAACGGGCCGGTGCCGGCAAGAGCTCGAGGACTGGCACCACCGGCGTCGCCTTCGGCGACCACCGCCACCGCCGTCCGCAGGTCCGTGAGCATGGCGGGGTAGATCGCCAGCGGCTCCGCCAGCTCGAGGCGCAGCTCGCGCTCCGCGGTGACGACGATGGCCCCGGCAGCCGACTCCTCGCGCACCCCGCGCAGCGCCGACAGCGCCGCCGGTAGATTGGTTCCGGCGGCCGCGAGCGAGCGCAGCAGCGCCTCGCGCACGCGCTCGGCGGTGAGCGGCCGCCCATCGTGCAGCGTCACTCCCGGACGCAGGGCGAGCGCGAACGCCCGGCCGCCGTCTAGCGACTCCCAGCGCTCGGCGAGATGGGGGAGGAGGATGCCGCGGGCGTCGGTGGTGACCAGGGTCTCGAACACGGTGGCGAGCACCTCCGCCTCCTCGACCGTGCTCGCCAGCACCGGATCGGTGGCGTGCAGTGCCAGCGGCATCCCGACGCGCGCCACACCGCCTCGCGGCAGGTCGCCGGAAGAAGCGACGGCCGGTGTCAGCGTCTCGAGCTCGCCGAGATACTCGCTCGCCTGCGCGCGCCGGCCGGCGAGGTTGGCGACGGTGGCGCCGAGGGTGAGCAGCCGCGCCAGCACGTCACGGTCGCCGGCGGCACGGCCCGCCTCGAGCCCGTGCTCCACCCAGTGCTGGGTATCGGCGATGCGCCGCCCTTCCCAGGCGGTGGCGGCGGCGAGCGCGATCAGCTCCAGGCGCTGGCGCGGGTCGCCAGCGGCGAGGGGGATCGCCGCCTCGAGCTCGCCGAGGGCGGCGGCGACGTCGCCGGCCTGCCGGTGGGCGCCGGCGAGCAGGCGGCGCGCCTCGGCCTCGACGCCGGCGGTGCCGGCGAAGCCCTCGTCGCGCAGGAACTCGAGCACCGTGCGCAGGGTGCGCGTGGCGTCGTCGGGGCTGAAGGTGTCGAGCTGGAAGCGCGCCGCGGCGAGACCGTACTCGACACACTTCTCGGCGAGGTCGCCATGCTCGCAGTGGAAGAACAGCTGCGGCAGGACGCGCTCGAGGCGGCCGGCCCAGCGCCGCTCGAGGTGGGTGGCGACGCGCTGGTGGAGCGAGCGCCGTCGCCGCCGCGGGATGCCGGCGTAGAGCACGTCGCGCAGCACGCCGGAGGAGAACGACAGGCGGTCGGTGCGCGAGGAGGGGTCCTCCTCGAGGAGGCCGTCGGCCACCAGGCGGTCGAGCTGCGTCTCCAGGCTGGCGCGTTCCTCGACCAGGGCCTCGAGGTCGCGCAGCTCGAAGCCGCGCCCCAGCACCGCGGCGAGGGTGAGCAGCTCGCGCTGCTCGTCCGGCAGCCGCGCCAGGCGCCGCTCCACCGCCTGCTGCACGGTGGCGGGCAGCGCCGCCGGGGTGAGCGCGCCGGCGCCGGAGAGGTGCCAGCTGCCGGAGGCGTCGCGGGCCATGCCGCCCGACTCGACGAGCGAGCGCAGCAGCTCGAGGAGGAAGAGCGGGTTGCCCTCGCTCGCCTCGCACAGCCTCGCGGCGAGCCCCGGCGCCAGCGCGTTGCCGCCCAGCGCGGCGTGCGCGAGGCGCTCGCATTCGCCGGCGACCAGCGGGGCGAGCAGCAGGTGGGTGCTGCGCGGCTCCCCCTGCAGGGCGGCGAGCAGCGCCCGCAGGGGGTGGCGGCGGTCGAGGTCGCTGGTGCGGTAGGTGGCGACCACCAGCAACGGCATGCCGGCGAGCCGCAGCAGCAGGTAGCGCAGGGCCTCGACGGAGACGTCGGCGTCGTGGAGGTGCTCGAGCAGCACCACCAGCGGCCGCCCGCCGGCGCAGCGCGCCAGCGTTCGTGCCAGCAGCTCGAAGAGGTAGGTGCGGTCGTCGCCGCCACGCGCCGGTGGCGCGCCGCTGCTCGGCTCGCTCGCCGCCGCGCGCAGGGCGGGGACCTCGGAGAGCACCGGGAAGAAGGCGAGCAGGTCGGCGGCGAGGTCGCGGAAATCGGCTGTCTCACGCCCCTCGTGGCTGCGGAAGTAGTGGCGGACGACCTCGCAGTAGGCGTGGTAGGGGAGCGCGTGGTCGTGCTCGGCGAAACGGCCGTGCAGCACCGGTACCTCGCGAGCGCGGGCCAGGCGGTCGAGCTCCTCGAGCAGCCGGCTCTTGCCCAAGCCGGCCTCGCCGCCGATGGCGACGAAGTGGCACTCGCCGGCGGTCATCGCCACCAGGTGCCGCTGCAGCTCGGCGAGCTCGCGCCCGCGCCCCACCAGCGGTGGTCCGACGGGACGTGGGGCGGCGAACGTGAGGGTGGTCGCGAGCTCGAGGGGGCGCGTGCCGGCGAGCTTGCCGGCGCGCAGCTGCCGCAGCGCCTCGGCGACCTCGCCGGCGCGCGCCGGCCGCTCCTCGCGGCGCTTGGCGAGGGAGGCGAGGACAACCGTCTCGAGCGCCGGCGGCATGGCGATGCCGCGCTCGGAGAGCGGCTGCGGTGGCTCGTGGGCGATGCGATAGAGCAGCGAGTAGGGGCTGCCGGCGAAGGGCGCCTCGCCGGCCAGGCACTCGTAGAGGACGACGCCGAGGGCGTAGACGTCGGCGCGACCGTCGACGTCGCCGCCGGCGAGCTGCTCGGGCGAGAGGTAGGCGGGCGTGCCGATGAGGCCGCCGGTCTTGGTGAGCCGGTCGCTGGCGGGGGTGAGGGCGAGCCCGAAGTCCATCACCCGCACCCGCAGCCCCGACTCGCCGCCGCTGAGCATCAGGTTCTCGGGCTTGATGTCGCGGTGCACGACGCCCTGACCGTGGCTGTAGTCGAGCGCCTCGGCGGTCTGGATGCCGATCTCGAGCACCTCGTCGAGCGATCGCGGGCCGTGCGCGAGCAGGCCGCGCAGCGAGCGTCCGTCGACCACCGGCATGACCAGGAACAGCGAGCCCTCGTGGTCGCCGAAGTCGTGAATGGCGATGATCGCCGGGTGGTCGAGCCGCGCCACCATCCGCGCCTCGCGCTGAAAGCGTTCGCGAGTGGCCGGGCCGACCAGCTGCGGCGGCACCACCTTGACCGCGACGTCGCGTGACAGCACCGCGTCGCGGGCCCGGTAGACGACGCCCATCCCGCCGCGCCCGAGCTCGCTGAGCACGGTGTAGCGTCCCGCGAGGTTGACGCCGATCATGGGAAGGGCGCCATTGTAGGTCATGGCATGGCTGGTGCTCCGCCGCCCCCACTACGGAGCCGGGAGGCGCCCGGATGGCGAGGCAGGCTGCGAAACCGGCAACTGCTTTCGCCTAGGCAGCGTTCTAAGCTGGCTCGGGCCTGCGCCCGGGATCGCCGATCTACCGTCTGGCTGGATGCCCCCATGACGAGGAGGGGGCGGGCGCCGGGCGGAGCGGGCGCGCGGGGGGAGGGCTCCCGGCCGCGCGCAGCCGTCCGCGGCGAGCACGGACGGGATACCCCCCGCAAGCGGGGACCCGCGGAGCCCGGCGCCCGCCCCCTCCCCGTCAGTCACGACCCCGGAGCCCTCGCGCTCCCTTGCCCCGGTGGCCAGCCGCGCTCACGCGATGCGACCGAACGCGATCACCGCGTCGTGGCCGCCGAAGGCGAAGGACTGCGAGATGGCGTGGCGCAGGCGGCCGCGGGTGGGGGCGCGCACGAAGGCGAGGTCGGCGATCGGCTCGTCGAGGTTGAGGCTCGGGTGCACGACCTGGTGGCCGAGGCTCAGCACCGTGATCACCGCCTCCAGCGCGCCGCTCGCACCCAGGGTGTGGCCGAGCAGCGACTTCGTCGAGCTCACCAGCGCCTTGCGGCCGATCACCGCGGCGATCGCCTCCGCCTCGACGCCGTCGTTGCCCGGCGTGCCGGTGCCGTGGGCGTTGACGTAGTCGACGTCGCCGGGATCGAGGCCGGCGTCCGCGAGGCAGGAGCCGATGGCGCGGCGGATCTGGACGCCCTCGGGCGCGACGGCCATCAGGTCGTGGGCGTCGCTCGCCTCGCCGTAGCCGCGCACCTCGGCGAGACACCGCGCACCGCGCGCGAGGGCGGCGCCGAGCTCCTCGAGCACCACCACCGCGCAGCCGCCCTCGCTGAACAGGAAGCCGCTGCGGCGGGCGTCGAAGGGGCGGTTGATGCGCTCGCGTGGGAGGTCGCCGTGGGCGAGGGCGCCGACGGCGTCGAAGGCGCGGAAGGTCGCTCCCCAGGGGTCGGCGAGGTAGTCGCTGCCGCCGGCGACGGCGGCGTCGCACTCGCCGTCGCGGATGGCACGGAAGGCGCGGCCGATCGCCATCGTGCCGCCGGCACAGGCGCCTGCGAAGGTCGGCGTCGGCCCGCGGGCGCCGAGCTTGATCGACAGGTTGGCGGAGAGCGCGTTGCCCATGCTGGTCGCCACCGCGAAGGGGTTGAACAGCGCCGGGCAGCGCAGGTCGGCGGCGATCTCCTGCAGCTCGCCGGCGAGGGCGGCGCGGGCACGGGACGCCGCCGCCGCCCGTTCGCCGCCGCGTGGCGGCCGCGCCGGCGCCGCCGAGAGCCGTTCGACGATTGCCGCCAGCCGCCCCCGCGACTGTGCCATCGCCACCTGCGCCGCGTTGGCGAGCATGCTGTGCAGCCCGGCGGCGCCGGTGCCCATGAAGACTCCGAAGCGCTCGCTCTCCCACTCGTCGACCTCGAAGCTGCGGCGCTTGCTGTCGACGCTGGTGAGCCCCAGGCCGGCGCCGCGCAGCGCCTCCTCGGCGGCGGCGATCGCCATCTGGCCGCTGGGGTCGAGACGCTTGGCCTCGACACGGCCGAGCAGTGCGCTCTCCGGGCGCGCCGCCGCCCCGAGCGGCGACCAGAACCGCGACCGCAGCTCCGAGTAGCGGTGCCAGTCGGTGGGCACCCGCGCGATCGCCGCCTGGCCCTTGAGGCATGCCTTCCACAGCGACGGCGCGTCGCCGCCGAGCGCGCTGACGGCGCCGACGCCGGTGACCACCACGCGGCGCCGGCGCGCCGCGGCGCGCCGCCGTGCGGCGGCCACGCTCAGCCGCCTCCGGAGGGTGGCGCCGCCAGCACGCGGGTCACGATGTCGTCGACGGTGGTGAGGTGCGCCACGTCGGAGTCGGGGATGCGGCGTCCGAGCCGCTCCTCGAACTCGAACAGCAGCGAGATGACGTCGACCGACTCGGCGCCGAGATCCTCGACCAGCCGATCCTGGGGTCGCGGTGCGCGCTCCAGGTTGAGCACGTCCATGAGGACCTCCTGGACTTGCTGGAGGGCCTGTGCGTGGTCGAGCTCGGCCATGGTGCGGCTGGGATTGTAATGCGACGCCGGCGCGCGGCGTCAGGGCGGGGTCGCCGGCGGCAGGTGAGGGCGCTGCTAGGATCGCGCCGCCGGCGCCCGAGCCGCCGCGTGCGCGCGGGGCGGTGCCGCTGCATCACCACTCGCGATGGAACGTGTGCCTCGACTCCCCGGACCTGCCTGCGGGCCGCGGCACCGGCCGGCGAGTGCCACGCCGGCCGGCGTGTGCGGCCGCCGCTGCGGGATCTCGCCGAGGGCGGCGCCGGTGTGGCGGTGAGCGCCGTGCTGCGTCCCCCCCGCAGCCGGGCCTGGATGTTGCGGGTGCTCAACCTCTACCCGCCCTTCCTCGGCGCCGGCGTGCGCGTGCGGCGCACTGCTGGCGACCCGCCCGGCTTCGAGACGCGGATGCGCCTGCGCTTCTGGAACGGCAACTACTTCGGCACCCACTTCGGCGGCTCGCTCTACACCATGTGCGACCCGTTCTTCGTGCTCATACTGGCGAGCGAGCTCGGGCCCGGCTACAGGGTGTGGGACAAGGCGGCGACGATCCACTTCCGGCGGCCCGGCCGCGGCACGGTGCGGGCGCGGTTCGAGATCCCCCGCGCGCGGGTCGAGGAGATCCGCGCCGCCGCCGATGGCGGCGAGAGGCTCGAGCCCGAGTTCCGGGCCGAGGTGCGCGACGAGGCGGGCAAGCTGGTGGCCGAGGTGGAGAAGCTGCTGTCGGTGAGGAAGGCGACCGGCGCGTCGCCAGGGGTCGAAGCGTAGCAGCGGCCGAGCGCCCCTACTCCGCCTGCAGCGCCTCGATGGGGTCGAGGCCGGCGGCGCGCTGCGCCGGCAGCGCCCCGGCGGCGAGACCGGTGACGGCGGAGACGGCGAACGCGGCGAGCACGAAGGCGATCGGCGTCGACACCGGCAGACCGGGGATGGCGAGGCGGAGCGCCTGTCCCAGCCCGAACCCAACGAGCAGCCCGACGACGCCGCCGAGCGCGGCGAGCGTCGCTGCCTCGGCGAGGAAGAGCAGCCGTACTTGCCGGCGGGTGGCGCCGAGGGCGCGCATGAGGCCGATCTCGCGCGTGCGCTCGCCAACGGCGATCCACATCATGGTGAGGATGCCGATGGCGCCGACCACCAGCGAGATGCCGCCGATGGCGCCCACCGCCATGGTGACGACGTTCATCACGTTGCCCAGCACCTCGAGCATCGCCCCCTGGGTGAGGACGGTGAAGTCCTCCTGGTCCTGGTGGCGCGCCATCAGCAGGCGCTTGACCGCCTCCACCGTCGACGCCTCGTCCTGGGTGTAGAGGACGTCGACCTCGATCAGCTCCGCCTGGTTGAAGACCCGCATCGCCGAGGCGACGGGGATGAAGGCGATGTCGTCGAGGTCGATGCCGAGGAACTGCCCCTTGGGCTCCATGACGCCGATGACGCGGAAGCGGCTGCCGCCGATGCGCACCCACTCGCCGAGCGGGTTGGCGTCGCCGAACAGCTCGTGGCGCAGCTTGCGACCGATTACCGTCATCGGGTACGGGTGGTGAGGGTCGCCGCCCGGCCAGAAGCCGCCGAGCTGGGGGCGGAACCTCCACACCTGGATGACGGCCGGAGTGACCCCGTAGACGTTGACCGAGCGGCTGCGGTCGCCGTGCTCGACGCGGCCGGTGCCGAAGGCGAGCGGCGCCACCCGCTCGATCCCCGCCAGCCGTCCCACCGCCTGGGCGTCGTCGATGCTGAGCTTGTGGGTGGTGCCGCCGAGCACTCCGGGCAGGCCGATGGTCTTCGACTTGCCGGGCATCACGGAGAGGATGTTGGTGCCGAACTGGGTGAACTGGCCGAGCATGAAGCGTCGCGTCCCCTCGCCGATGGAGGTGAGCAGGATCACCGCCGCGATGCCGATGGCGATGCCCAACACCGAGAGCAGAGAGCGCAGCCGGTGGGCGGCGACGGCGAGCACGGCGAGGCGGAGCAGCTCGCGGTCCATGGCAGTCCTCAGCGCCGCGCCAGCGCCAGCACCGGCTCGAGCCGGCTGGCCCGGCGTGCCGGCAGCACCCCGAAGAGCAGGCCGGCGAGGATGGCGGTGACCAGGCTCGCCGCCTGCGCCCAGCGCGGCGTCGTCGCCGGCAGGGCGGGGAAGGCATGGGCGAGGACCACCACGCCCAGCCAGCCGAGGGCGAGGCCGGCGAGGGCGCCCAGTGCCGACAGCAGCGCCGCCTCGAGCAGGAACACCAGCTGCACCTGCCCGCCGCCGGCGCCCAGCGCCTTGAGCAGGCCCACCTCGGCGGTGCGTTCGGAGACCGACACCAGCATGACGTTCATGATCAGGATGCCGGCGACGGCGAGCGAGATGGCGCCGATGGTGCCCATGGCGAGGGTGAGCGCGCGCAGGATGCGGTCGAAGGAGGAGAGCACCGCCTGCTGGGTGAGCACGGTGACGTCCTCCTCACCGTGGCGCTCGCGGAGCGCGGCGAGCACCGCCGGCTCGAGGGCCTGCAGGTCGCGCCGGCCGCGCGCCTCGACGATGAGGCGGAAGAGCGAGTGGCGGTCGAACAGCCGCATCGCCGTCGCCACCGGCACCAACGCCAGCTCGTCCATGTCGACGCCGAGCTGCACGCCGCGGTGGGTGAGCACGCCGATCACCTTCATCCGCCAACCGCCGACGCGCACCACCTTGCCCAGCGGATCCTCGCCGGGGAACAGCTCGCGTACCACCGCCGGGCCGAGCACCACCACCGGCGCGCCGCGCCCGGCCTCGCCGGCGGGGAGGAAGTGGCCGCGCGAGATCTCGAGCCGCCGCACCTGCGCCATCTCCGCGGTGGCGCCCATCACCGCCACCTGGCGCCGGCGCTGTCCGTGCGCCACCGTCTCGGTGCCCATCGCCACCGGCGCCACGCGAACCACCCCGGGGACGCGGGCCACCGCGGCAGCATCGTCGAGGGTGAGGTCGTGCGGGGTGCCGCCGACGCCGGGGAGGGCGCCCGCCGTTTCGGTGCGCCCCGGCAGCACGATCAGCAGATTGGTGCCGATGTTGGCGAACTCGCCCACCACGTAGCGGCGCGCCCCCTCGCCGAGGGCGGTGAGGATCACCACCGCCGCCACGCCGATCGCCATGCCGAGCAGCGACAACGAGGAGCGCAGACGGTGCGCGAGCAGGGCGCGCAGGCTGAAGCGCAGCGCGTCGAGGGTGGCGAGGCCGCAGTCGCCGGCGGCGCCCGGCGCGGTCTGTGGCGCCACCCGCGGCTCGGTGCGCGGGCTCATCGCGCCGGCACCAGGGTGGCGGCCAGCTCGCTGCCGCGCACGCGCTCGACGATGCGGCCGTCGGCGAGCACCAGCACGCGCTGGGCGCGGCGCGCCACGTTGGGGTCGTGGGTGACGACGATGAGGGTGAGCCCCTGGGCGTTGAGCTCCTCGAGCAGCGCGATCACCTGCTCGCCGGAGGCCGAGTCGAGGTTGCCGGTGGGCTCGTCGGCGAGCAGGAGCCGCGGTCGCATGATGATGGCGCGGGCGATCGCCACCCGCTGACGCTGGCCGCCCGAGAGCTGCTCGGGCTTGTGATGGGCGCGGTCGGTGAGCCCCACCGCGGCGAGGGCGGCCGCCACCCGCTGCGCGCGCTCGCGCGGCGGCACGCCGGCGAACACCATCGGCAGCTCGACGTTGCCGGCCGCCGTCAGTCGCGGTACCAGGTGGAAGAACTGGAAGACGAAGCCGATGGTGTGACGGCGGATGGCGGTGAGCTCGGCGTCGGAGAGCCGCTGCACCTCCCGCCCGTCGAGCGCGTAGCTGCCGCTGGTGGGGCGATCGAGACAGCCGAGCACGTTGAGCAGGGTCGACTTGCCCGATCCCGACGGTCCCATCAGGCTGAGGTACTCGCCGGCGCCGATGGTCTCGCTCACCTCCACCAGCGCGTGCACCGGCTGGTCGCCGACGAGGAAGGTGCGCGAGACGCGGTCGAGGCGGATCATCGCCCGCGCCTCGCCACCTGGGACGCTCATCGCCGCGCCGGCTCGGCGACCGCCCGCGCTCCCGCCACCACCCCGTCACGGTCGAGCGACAGCACCACGCGGTTGCCCGCCTGCAAGCCGTCGCGGATCTCGGTGAAGTCCCAGTTGCGCAGGCCGACGGCGACCTGCCGCGCGACGAGACGGTCGCCGGCGAGCAGCAGGACGCGATGCTCCTCCTCGAGCGCCGCCGTGGGGATGCGCAGCACGTCCGGGCGCACGGCGAGGATCACCTCGACGTCCGCGGAGGTACCGGGCAGCAGGGTGGCGGCGAGCGCCCGGTCGGCGAGCTCGACCTCGATCTCCACCGTGCGGTTCTGCTGCTCCACGTCGAGCACGTAGGGGGCGACGCGCACCACCTTCCCTGCGAGCTCGCGCCCGGGGTAGGGATCGAGCGAAACCCGCACCGGCAGGCCGGCGTGCAGGTGCGCGGCGTCGACCTCGTCCATCGGTGCGCTGACGTAGACGGAGGTGGGGTCGAGCAGGTCGATCACTGGCGGCATCGGCACCCCGGGGGGGGCCGGGGTGACGAACTCGCCGACGTGCGTCGACTGCTGCGCCAGGACGGCGTCGAACGGCGAGCGCAGCACGGTGCGGGCGAGCTCGGCCAGCGCCAGCCCCTCGGCGGCGCTGGCGCGATCGATGCCGCGCCGCGACGCTTCGCAGCCGGCCGCCTGGCTGGAGGCGGCGGTGGCGAGGCGGTCGAGCACGTCGGCGGAGACGATCCCCTGGGCGGCGAGACCGCGGTTGCGCTCGAGGTCGCGCTGCGCCTGCTCGGCGCCGAGGCAAGCCTGCCGCGACTGCGCCACCGCGGCACCGAGGTCGCGCCGGGCGACGGCGAGCTGGGCGCGCGGCACGGCGTCGGCGAGGCGCAGCACGACGGCACCGCGCGGGACCCGATCCCCCTCGCGGAAGGGCAGCGCGGAGACGCGCCCGCCCACCTCGGGGGAGAGCTGGGCTCGCCGGCGCGCCTTGACGGTACCGGCGCGCGAGTTGGTCACCGTCTCCTCGACGGCGC
Organism: Thermoanaerobaculia bacterium; assembly: GCA_963837455.1. GTDB lineage: Bacteria > Acidobacteriota > Thermoanaerobaculia > Multivoradales > JAIOJS01 > DASYQD01. The sequence continues at coordinate 463,225 of CAWINM010000010.1, forward strand.
CACGGCCGACCGCCGCCACCGTCACCGCCACCGGCTTGGGGGCGAGCACGGTCGTGCGCAGCAGGGCGAGCCCGGCGAGCAGGAAGGCGATGAGGAGGGTCAGGCGCAGCCAGCGCCGACGCCGCGGTGCCGGTGCTGGCTGTGGCGCGCCGGGCCCCACCGGTGACGCTCCTGCGGAAGGAGCGCGGCCTTGGGTCGGCGGCGATTCGAGCAGCAGCTCGGGCTCGGGCATGGCACCTCTTCAGACGCCGGAACGGCGCGCCAGGTTACGCCGCGGCGCGGCGCGCGTGACTGTAGCAGGGTCCCGCGGGGCCGGACCGCCGCCTCGTGGCGGCGGCGGCTAGGCAGCGCCGAGCGACCGCAGCTGGGCGGCGGTGGCGGCGGTGAGCCCCTCGAGCAGCCGGTGCAGGCGGGCAAGATGGGCCGGCACCTCGGCGATCATCTGCTCCGGGCTCAGCTGGTCGTCGGTGAGTGCCAGACAGCATTCGACGAGCCGCCGGCGTGCCTCCTGCGGCACGGCCTCGAAGGACGCCGCCACCTCGAGCTGTGGCACCAAGCCGTTGAGCACCTCGTAGACGAAGGGGTGCGCACCCTGGACGATCGACGGTGGGATGCGGGCGTGGCGCTCGAGCAGCCGCTGCAGCATGCGGAAAGAGCTCCATTGCGGGTTGGCGCTCGACTGCAAGGCCACGAGCTGCTGGTGCAGGCGCTCGAGGGTCTCGCGCCGCCGCTCGGCGTCGACCGGCGAGGCGCCCGCGCCGGCGGCTCGTGCCCCCTTGACGGCCCGTTGCAACGACATGCCGACGGGAGAGAGCACCTCGCCGATCCCCGGCAGCGTCTCGTCGGCGGAGGGTGGTGCGGTGGTGGCCGCCTCGGTGGGGACCGGGGTCGGCCAGGGCGCCACCGTCGCCTCGGGCGATCCGCCGGCACGACGCCGGGGCCGCTCCGCCGGCGCCGGCTCCGCCGCGCTCGGCCGCGCCGCCGCGCGGTCGGCCTCCACCAGCGACGCGCGCTTGAGCACCGAGCCGAGCAGCAGGGCGAGGAAGGTCTTGAGGTCCTCGCCGGCGAGCAGCGGCACCAGGGCCTCGAGCGCGGGCGCCAGCGGCTTGCGCCGCCCCTTGCCATCGGAAGAGCTCTCGGAGGCCACCGCCGCGCGCAGGTCCTTGAACTCCCGCTTGCCCACCAGCTGCTCGAGCAGCTCGGTGTCGAGGATGGCGGCGACCTCGAGCGCGAGGCGCTCGAGCTCGCCGTAGGCGCCGCTGGCGGCCGCGGAGTCGGCGCGCTCGGACCAGGTGCGGTGGTGGGTGGCCTCGAGGGCGGCGATGCGGGTGGCAAGGGCCGCCTCGCGGCGCTGGATCTGGTGGTAGTCGCCGGAGTAGAGAGCGCGCCGCAGCCCGCGCTTGAGCAGCTGCCCGAGGATGCCGCGGAAGGTGGCGAGGTCGGCCAGCGCGTAGGGATCGACGCGAGCCCCGGCCCGCCAGCGCTCGAGCAGATCTGGCAGCGGCACCTGCGCCCGCAGCTCGTCGATGGCGTCGAGCGTGCGCCGCAGCGCCCGCGCCAGCTCGGCGTTGCGGCGGAACTCCTCGCTCTTCTCCGGGAACAGCACCGGCTCCACCTCGACGCCGCTCCAGCTCCCCTCGGCGACGATGCTCGCCGTCGCCCCCATCAGCGCGCTGGCGTACTTCCCCTTGAGGTCGGCGGCCACCTCGCAGAGGAAGTTGCGCTCCGCCGGTCGCAGCGCCGGCGCCGCCGGCGAGGTGTAGGGATCGAGCTGCGTGCGCAGCCGGAAGAGGTCGTGGGCGCACATCCGGTGGATGCCGGCAAAGTAGAACTCCGCCTCCTCGAGGGTGCCCCGCGTCTCGTCGTCGGGAGCGGCGAGCGAGAGCGCATCGACCAGCTCGCGCGTGCGGCCGGGGATCTGCTCGACGACGCCGAGCAGGCCGGCGGCCATGCCGAGGAACGCCTCGCTGTCGTCGGGAGGGTAGTAGAGCTGGTCCCACGGCGCCGCCTCGTCGAGCTCGTCGAGGACGCGGCGCACGAGCCGATACAGCTTCTGCCGCTCGGGAGGGGCGCTCTCGAGGAGGGCGTCGCGGTCGGCGGGGAGCGTCGCGACGGCTGCCGCAGGGGGGGCGCCGCCGGTGGGAGACACGGCGGGATGGTAGCACGCGGGCGATGCCGCCTGCATCGATTCGTTGGCGAGCTACGGCGGCTTGCCGACCCAGGCCGGCGCGCCGGCCCGGAAATCGCGCACCCGCACCTCCAGGGATCGTGCCTCGCCGGCTGCGAAGGGGGCGGTGCGATACCACAGCCGCAGGCGGGAGGCGAGCGACTCCCACGCTGGTGCCAGCTGCTCGGGGACGCGCAGGACGAGGCCGTCGGTGAGCGAGCCCAGCCGCCGCAGCGGCGCGTACTCGGGCGTGACGTACACGTCGGTCGCCGCCGCCGGCGGGGCCACTGCGGGTGGCCGGTGGATCAGCACCGGCATGCCGGGGGGCCCGTGGTCACCCATGTCCGGGAAGGGCTCCGGGCGCGGCCGCGCGCCCCCCGGGATGGGCTGCGCCGCTTCCTCCGGCTGGTCCCCCGGCGGCGGTGGGGCGAACGGCAGCGCCAGCACCAGCCAGCGGGAGGTGGCGAGCCGGCGGGCAAGCCCGTCGGTGGTGGTGGCGAGCGAGGCGGCGAGCTGCGCGGAGTCGGCGGGCCGCAGCTCGGGCGGCAGTCGGAGGTCGGGATCGAGAGGGTAGCCGTGGGAGATCAGGAGCAGGGCGCAGCCGGCGGCGGCCTGGCAGGGGGACGCTGCCTCGGCCAGAAGCGCGGTGCGGCGCTCGACGAGGTCGCGCAGCTCGGTGAGCGCCGCCGCCGCCTTGGCCGGCGTGGCGAGCACCGGGTCGAAGTCGGAGCCGCGCGGCATGCCGCGGGCGCGCCAGAAGAGGGTGTTCGGCTCGCCACTGCACAGCGGCTGCGACGCCAGTCCGGCGAGGGCTTTCACCAACGTGGCGGGCTCGCGGGTGGCGGCGAGCACGGTCTCGGGCTGTGGCGAGGCGGTGACGATGCGTACGCTGCCGAGGTCGGTCATCGCCTCGGCCTGGTGCGCGAGCGCGAGCAGGGTGCGCGCCAGCGCCGCCTGCTCGCAGAGCGGGCCGTCCACCCAGATCAGCAGCTCCCAGGCGTCATCGTCGAGCTCCTCGACACGTTCCACCTTGCGCTCCACGCCGTTCTCGCGCACCTTCCAGTCGCGATCGCGGACGCGCCGGATCGCGGGCCTCGTCACCAGCACCGAGGTCTCGACCACCTCGATGCTCTGCTCGAAGGGCGGCACCTTGGGGGGAGCGTGCGTTGCCGCTGGGTGTGGGGAAGGCGCGGCGCCGAGAGCGAGCGCGGCCAGCGCGGCGGTGGCGAGGCGGCGGGGGTGCGGAGTCGCGTTCGTCATGCTAGGAACGTTCCCGGTTCGGTCGTCACGCCGCGGCGGCGGGTCGAGCGCGAACTCTACTCCCGTCGGGCCAGCACGAGCCGCAACCGCGAGCGCGGGCCGGGCAGCTCCAGCCGGCGCACCTCCGCCGCGAAGCCCGCCTGACGCAGGAGCCGCAGCGATCTCCCGAGCGGCCAGCTCAGGTAGTACATGACGAACGGCGGCTGCCAGAGCCGGTTGCGCAGCCACATGGCGGCGTCGAAGCCGGCGGCGAGCCAGAGCGCCAGCGACCACGGGGGCGGCACCGGCGCGGTGACGAAGGCGAGCCGGCCGCCGGGCGTCAGGCAGGAGCGCGCCGCGGCCAGGAATCGCTCCTGGACGGCGGGGCGGAGGTGGCCGAGGGCGCCGAACACGGTGGCGAGCTCGAAGCGTGCCTCGAGGCCGAGTGCGAGGACGTCCTGCTGGACGAGGACGAGCCGCGGGCCAGCGGCGCGCGCTGGCTCCTCGTGCGCCGTGCTCCCGTCGATGGTGCCGCCGAGAGCCTCACCGCCGGCGGCGCGCGCCGCCAGCAGCATGCCGAGGCTGAAATCCAGGCCCACCACCAGCTCGCGACAAAGCGGCCGCAGCACGCGCAACGCCGCTCCGGTGCCGCAGCAGAGGTCGACGGCGCGCGCCACGCTGCGCGGTGCCCCGAGGTGGGGCGCCACCGCATCGAGAAGCCAGTCAGGTGTGCGAAAAGGCGTCCAGTCGAACTTGGGTGCCAGCAGGTCGTAGCCGCGGCGCGTCGAGGCGAGCGCCTGACGCGCCAGCTCGCCGAGGCTCGGTCCGCGGGGGTGGAACACGCGGCGATGGTGCCATGAGCTCGGCTCTCGCGGTGCTACGATCCCGGCGCTCGCCGCGCGCTCCCGGCTCCGGGACGAGCGTCGGCTTCTCGAGTGTCCGCTCCCCCCGTCACTTCGCCCCCTGCCGGCGCCGAGACCGTGCCTCCTGGTGCCCCCGCCGCCATCGTGGTGGGTGGCCGCGCCGCCGAGCGCCGAGCGCTGCTCATGCTGGTGGCCTCCTCGAGCGCCTTCGGGGTCATGGCTTTCTGCGCCAAGCTCGCGTCGGCGGACGGCGCGGGCGGCGCCGAGGTGGCGGCGCTGCGCTTCGCCACCGGCCTGGTGCCGCTGCTGCTGTTCCCGTCGCTCCGCCGCCGAGCCCTCACCTGGCATCGGCGCGACCTGCTGCTCTACCGCGGCCTCTTCGGGGGCGTCGCCGTGCTGCTCTACTTCCTCGCCATCGACCACGTGGCGGTGGGGCTGGCCACCCTGCTCAACTACACCTCGCCGGTCTTCGCCGGTCTCTTCGCCGCGCTCTTCATCGGCGAGCCGGTGCAGCCGCGGGTGCTGCCGGCGCTGGCGGTCGCCTTCGGCGGCGTCTTCCTGGTCGTGCGCGCCCACGGTGGCGCCGGCGGCATCGGCGCCGTCGGCCCGTGGGCGGCGGTGGGCCTCGCCTCGGCGGTGCTCTCGGGCGGCGCCGTCACCGCCATCCGCATCGCACGGCGCACCGAGCGGTCGTGGGCGATCTACACCAGCTTCAACGCCATCGGGCTGCTCGCCTCGGCGCCTTTCGCCATCGCGTCGTGGGTGACTCCGGGGCCTCGAGGCTGGCTCGCCCTCGCCGCTGTCGGCGGCTTCTCGATGGCCGCCCAGCTCTTGATGACGCATGCCTTTCGCTGGATCGACAACTTGCGGGCCGGTGTCGTGCAGCAGCTCGCGGTCTTCGTCGCCATGGGCTTCGGCGCCGCGTTCCTGGGCGAGCGCATCACCGCCGGCTCGCTGCTCGGCAGCATGCTCACCGTCGCCGGCGTGGTGGCGGTGGTGGCCGGGAGTCGGCGCGTGACTGCGAACACCAGCGCCGAGTCCTGATCGTCGGTGCCGGCGCCGGTGAGCGCGGCGCCGCGCCCGAAGCGCTATGCTGGTCGGGCGTTCCCGGAGCCGACACCTCGTGGCGCCCATCTCGCGGCCCCCGCTGCCGCTCGTGCTGGTGCTGCTGCTGCCGCTCGTCCTCGGCGGCTGCCAACGGGCTCCGCCATCGCCGCCGGCGCGGCCGCTGCGCATCGCCACCTACAGCGGCCCGCTGTCGCTCGACCCCCAGCTCCGGAACGAGGTGCTCACGTTCTCGATCCTCGAGAACGTCTACGACGCCCTGGTGAGCTTCGATGCGCAGCTGCGGATACGGCCGGGTCTCGCCACCAGCTGGGAGAACCCCAACGACCTCACCTGGCGCTTCCACTTGCGCCAGGGCGTGCACTTTCACGACGGGCGGCTGCTCACCGCCGACGACGTCGTCGCCACCATCGAGCGCGGGCGTCACAATCCCCGCAGTGGCGTGGGCAACTACCTGGTCAGCGTCGACCGCGTGCGCAAGCTCTCCGTCGACACGGTGGAGATCACCACCCGCCGCCCCTCGCCGGTGCTGCTCAACAAGCTCACCTTCGTCTACGTGGTGCCGCGCGACGCTCCCGACGAGATCCGGCAGCCGATCGGCACCGGCCCCTACCGTCTGGTCAGCGTCGACGCGCACCGCGTGCTGCTGCGCGCCTTCGCGGGCTGCTGGCGCGGACCGCCGGCGGAGCCCGAGGTGGAGCTACTCATCGAGCCTGACGCGGCACAGCGGGTGGCGATGCTCGAGCGGGGCGACGTCGACCTCGTGCAGGAGGTCAAGCCGGAGCTGGCGGCGCAGGTGGAGCGGGCTCCCGGCTGTCGCCTCTTGGCCTCCGAGGGTCTGCTCGTCGAGTACCTGGCGGTGCGTCCCGATACCCAGCCGTTCTCCGACCTGCGCGTGCGGCAGGCGATCGACCTCGCCATCGACCGCGCTGCGCTGGTGACCCGGCACCATCGGGGCCAGGCGCTGGCGATGGGCCAGCTGGTGAGCAGGCAGGTCTTCGGCTACGCCCCGGACCTGCGGGCGCGGGGGCGTGACCTGGCGGCGGCACGCCGGTTGCTCGCCGAGGCCGGCCTGCCCGACGGCTTCAGCGCCGACCTCGAGCTCCGCGAGGGGCGCAACGCCGGCGAGCTGGCGGCGCAGCTCGGTGAGGCCGGCATTCGCGTGCGCCCCATGGCGCGACCGTGGGGCGAGATGTACCGCCGCCTCCAGGAGGGGAAGGTGGCCTTCTACCTCGGCGGGGTGCTCGCCGGCTCCGCCGACGCCAGCGACGTGTTCGACAGCAAGGTGCACTCTCGCGAGCCGGCAAAGGGGTATGGCGACGGCAACTGGAACGGGTTCTCCGACCCCGAGCTCGACCGCATGATCGAGGGCAGCGCCACCACCATGGACATGCTGGAGCGGCGGGCGCAGCTGCAGGCGGTGATGCGACGGGTGATGGAGGCTCTGCCGATGATCGCCCTCGACAGCCCCTACACGCTGTTCGGCATCCGCTCCGACCTCGAATGGGAGCCGCGCCGCGACGGCATGGTGCGGGTGATCGACATCCGCCGTCATCGGCGAGGACATGGATAGCGGCCACCCGTCTCGCCGGCGAGCGCGCGGCGCGCTGCTCGCCGCGGGCCTGCTGCTCGCCCCTTGCCTCGGCATCGTCGCCGGTTGCCGGGCGCACCCCGTGCCCCAGCGACCGCTGCGCATCGCGCTCTACACCACTCCGGAAGCCAGCGACCCCCACGTCGACAACGAGTTCGTCACCCTGACGGTGCTCGGCCACGTCTACGAACCGCTGGTGACGTTCGACCGCGACCTGCGGGTGATCCCGGCGCTCGCCGACCGCTGGGACAACCCCAACGACCTCACCTGGCGTTTCCACCTGCGGCAAGGAGTGCGCTTCCATGACGGGCGGCCGCTCACCGCCGCCGACGTGGTGGCGAGCTTCGAGCGCGTGCGGCGCGACCCGCAGAGCCCCTTCGCCGCCTACCTGGTGCCGGTGCGCGCCGTGCGCGCGATCAGCCCGGCCACGGTGGAGGTCACCACGGAGCGGCCGTGGGCGGTCCTGCTGGGCAAGCTCGCCTTCGTGATGATCGTACCCGCCGATTCGCCGACGCCGATCGAGCGGCCGGTAGGGACCGGGCCCTACCGGGTGGTGCGGTGGAGCCCCGGTGCGATCGTCCTCGCGGCCTGGGAGGGCTACTGGGCGGGGCCGCCTCCGCTGCGCCGCGTCGAGCTGCTGGCGATCCCCGACGATCACCAGCGCACCGACCGGCTGCTGGCCGGCGCGATCGACCTCGCGCAGGCCTTGCCGCCGGCGGAGGCCGCGAGGCTGCGCGGCGTGCCCGGCGTGAGGGTGGCGATGCGCGAGGGCCTCTCGGTGGAGTACCTGCAGCCGCGCGTCGACCGCACGCCGTTCGCCGACCTGCGCGTGCGGCAGGCGATCTCCCTCGCTCTCGATCGCCGCCGGCTGGTGGACGAGCTGCTGCTCGGCTACGGCCGACCCGCCGGTCAGATCGTGCCGCCCACCGCCGTCGGCTACGACCCCCGGCTGCCCCCTCCCGAGCGCGACCTTCCGCGGGCGCGCCGGCTGCTCGCCGAGGCGGGGTTTCCCCACGGCATCGACGTCGACCTCGAGTACCGGCGGGGCCGGCGGCTCGAGCCCGTGCAGCGCCAGCTCGCCGCGGCCGGGATCCGGGTGCGTCTGGTGCCACGCTCCTGGGAGGAGCTCAACGCGCGCGCCGAGGAGGGGAGCTCCAGCTTCCAGTACGCGGTGCTGGTGAGCGAGTCCGCCGACGCCAGCGACGTGCTCGACGGCATGGCTCATACGAGCGAGCCGGCGCGTGGCTGGGGGACCGGTAACGTCAGCGGCTACGCCAACCCCGAGCTCGATGCCCTCATCGAGGCGAGCGGCCTGGTGGCGAAGCCGCGCCAGCGGCTGGAGACGCTGCAGCGTTGCCTGCGGCTGCTCGACCGCGACCTGCCGTTCATCCCGCTGTTCGTGCCGCACGAGATCTACGGGGTGCGCTCCGATCTCGTCTTCGAGCCGCGCCTGGACGGCAACGTGCTGGCGCAGGAGATGCGACGCCCATAGGGGACTCACCTCGCCGGGCCGGGTGGGCGCGGGCCGGCCCTGGCACGGGCCGTGCGTTGAAGGTCGAGCGAGCCGGCCGCGCCGCGCTCGCACGGCACCCTCTGCAAAGGAGCCCGAAGATGAGCCCCACCCGAGCCTTCCCCGCGATTGCGGCGCTGACCCTGCTTCCCGGGCTGATGGCGGTCGGCTGCAGGGGAGGCGGTGTCGAGCCCCAGCGGACTGCGGACGCGACCCGGCCGCAGGAGAGTCCACGTCCTCAGCAGGGGACGGGCTGGACCACCGACGCGCCGCCGATCGTGGCCGCCAAGGGAATCGCCGACGACACCGCCGCCGGCGAGCGCGAGCAGCAGCTCGCCGCGCGCGAGGCGGCGGTGGAGCAGCGCGAGGCAGAGCGGAACCCGCGCGCGGCAGCGGCCCCGAAGCCGCCGCCGGTACCACCGCGCCACGCCACCAGCCGCCGCGCGAGCGCCCCGCCGCCGGCTGCGGAGCCGACCGCGGCCGCCGCTGCGGTCGAGGAGGCCGAGACCGCGACCGAGCCCGAAGCTGCCCCCGCTCCGCCCCCACTGCCGCCCCGCCACTTCACGCGCCTCACGGTGCCGGCAGGCACCACCGTCACCACGGAGATGACGAGCGCCATCTCCAGCGCCACGGCGCAGGTCGGTGACGAGGTCACCTCCCGTGTCGCTGCCGACGTCTACGCCGGCGACCGCCTGGCGGTACCCGTCGGCTCGCAGCTGCGGGGCACGGTGACCGTGGCCGAGGGGGCGCGCCGCATCGGCGGCCAGGCGAGGTTGGCGATCCACTTCGACAAGGTCGAGCTGCCCGATGGCACCGAGCTCCCGGTGGACGTCACCTGGGACACCGCGGGGCGTGACGAGACCCGCCGTGACGCCGCCACCATCGGCGGCAGCGCCGTCGGCGGTGCCATCCTCGGGCACGTGCTCAGCCACGGTCGCCACAGCGGCGAGCGCACCGCCGAGGGCGCCGCCATCGGCGCCATCATCGGCTCCGTGATCGCCGCCCGCAACAACCAGGGTGCGGAGGTGGAGCTCGCCCCTGGCGCCGCCCTCGACCTCGAGCTCGCCGAGGCGCTGCACGTGATCGTCGAGGACTGAGCCGCGATCCTCACTCCGGGGGTGTCCGGCGTCCCCGACGTCATCCCGACAGAGGCGGGCCTCGCCCCGCCCGCCGCCTGCCGGGGCGCTGGACACCCCGATTCTTCCCCCCCGGACGCAAGAACGCCCCGCGCGGGTGCGCGGGGCGCTGCATCGGCCGCCGGTCGCCGGTGCTCGACTCGAACGACCTAGCTCACCTGCTTCTGGCCCGGGCCTGCCTTGCTCGACCGCCCGGACGCGGTGATCTGGACGCGGCGCGGTCGCGCCCCTTCGGCCTTGGGAATGGTGACGCGCAGGACGCCGTCCTCGTAGGCCGCCAGCACCCTGTCGGCGGCCACCTGCTGTGGCAGCGCGAAGGTGCGCAGGAAGCGGCCGTAGCCGCGCTCGACGCGGTGGAAGTTGCGGTTGTCGCCCTCGTCGGTCCACTTGCGCTCGCCGCTGATGGTGAGCACGTTCTGCTCCAGCGTGATGTTGACGTCGTCCGGCTTCATGCCCGGCAGCTCGGCGGTGACCTCGTAGGCGTCGCCGGTCTCCTCGATGTTGACCGGCGGCACCCAGGTCGGTCGCAGCACCTGCTCGCCGAAGGGCTCGAACAGGTCGCCTACCAGCCGCTCCAGGGGGGTGAGGTCGGACTGGCCTCGGTTGCGGCGCATCAAGTCTCGCATCATCGATGGTCTCCTTTCCCGTTGCGGTCGGAGGGCGGGAGCCGGCTCCATCCCGCGGCTGCCGACACGGGCCGTTCCGCTGCAAGATCGGCGCCCCCGCTGGCCCCGCCCGCGCCTGCTTCGCGGTCAGCGCGGGTGGCGGCGGGCGATGAGCAGCGTGCGGTCGTCGCCGGGGGGTTGGTCGCCGACGAAGGAGGCCACTGCGTCGTCGATGGCGTCGGCCAGGACAGCCGGGGGGTCGGCGCGGTGCTCGCGGCAAACGGCGATCAGGCGCTCGAGGCCGAGCTCTTCCTCGTCGTCGCCCGCCGCCTCGGTGATGCCGTCGGTGTAGAGCACGAGGGAGTCGCCGGGCGCGAGCTCGACGGCGGCGGCGCGGTAGCTCACCCCGGGCAGCAGTCCCAGTGGCACCCCGGTGGGCCCGAGCCGCTCGACGTCGCCGCCGGCGCGCACGACGAGCGCTGGGTTGTGCCCGGCGTTGGCGTACTCGACCTGACCGCTGGCGCCGTCGACGGCGGCGAGGAAGGCTGTGGCGTACTTCTCAGGCGGGGTGCGCTGGTAGAGCAGGCGCGAGACGCGAGCACAGACCTCGGCAGGCCGGTCTCCCTCCTCGAGCGGACCGGCGGCGAGCGCCTCCACCGAGGCCGCGAGCAGCGAGGCCGCCATCCCCTTGCCGGCGACGTCGGCGACCAGCAGCGCGCACTCCGCGCCGTTCCGGCGCGGCACCGCGACGTAGAGGTCGCCCGAGACGTGCCGCGACGGCGCGTTGCGGGCGTGCAGCTCGAAGCCGGCGAGCGCCGGCAGGGTGGAGGGGAGCAGGGTCTCCTGGATGTGGCGGGCGAGCGCCAGCTCCTCCTCCAGGATCCGCCGCTGCGCGGCCTCCTCGAGCAGTGCCACGTTGCGGAGCCGGATGGCCGCCACGGCTGCCAGCGACACCAGCAGCTGCATGTCCTCCTCGGTGAACTGCCGTACGGCCGCGTTGGTGGTGAGCAGGACCATGCCGAGCGGCGGTTGCCCCTCGGCGAGCAGCGGTGCCGCCACCAGCGAGCGGATGCCGGCGGCGAGCAGGCTCATCGAGCTCTGGAAGCGGGCGTCGCTCTGCGCGTCGAGGACCAGCGCCGCCACCCCTTTCTCGGTCACCTCCTGGGCGAGGCGCTGTGAGGGCACCAACTTCGGCTCGCCGCCCCCCGTCGAGCGGCTGGCGGCGCGCCGCAGCACGCCGTCGGCCCCCTGCAGGTAGATCGCCGCCTGCTCGGGCCGCAGGTGGTCGAAGAGGCGATCGAGGATGAGCTGCAGGAGCTCGGGCAGGGCCAGCGCGCTCCCCAGCGCCTGGTGCACCTCGTTGAGCAGCCGCAGCCGCTCGGCGTAGCGCTCGAGCTCGACGCGGTCGGCGCTCGCCCCCGAGCGGCGCGCCTCCTGCGCCAGCAGCTCGGCCACTGGCCGGAAGACGGTGTGGCCGCTCTCGAAGTAGTCGGGCTCGGGCAGCTCCCCGTCCTCTCCCTGCACGGTGAGCACGGTGCCGGAGATGCGAATGACGTCACCCGGTCCGATGGGGGTCGGCACCGTCACCGCCCTGCCGTTGAGCAGGGTGCCGTTGCGCGAGCGGAGGTCCTCGACGAGGTAGCGGTCGCCGTCGCGGAACAGCCGCGCGTGATGGCGCGACAGGAAGCGGTCGGGCAGCGGCAGGTCGGAGCTCGACGAGCGGCCGACGACCAGGCTGTCACCATCGACCCAGTGGTCGAAGGGTGCCCCTTGCGGTGGCGTGACGTGGAGGCGCAGCATGAGCCGGCATCCTATGGCGAGTGGCTGCCCTGCCTGCTAGCATCGCCGCCCGTGACCCAACCAGCCCCCGCCTCGTCCGCCGCCGGCTCGCTCCACCCCCGCGACCGCCGCCCGCAGCGCATCGCCGTGCTGCCCGGCGACGGCATCGGCATCGACGTCACCGCCGAGGCGGTCAAGGTCCTGCGAGCGGCAGGGGAGCGCTGGTCGCTCCCCCTCGAGCTCGAGACCTTCCCGTGGAGCGCCGAGCACTACCTGGCGACCGGCGTCACCATCCCGGCCGGCGCCTTCGACGACCTGCGGCAGCGCTTCTCGGCCATCCTCATCGGCGCCTACGGCGACCCGCGGGTGCCCGACATGCGGCACGCCGCCGACATCCTGCTCGGCACCCGCTTCAAGCTCGACCTCTACATCAACCTGCGGCCGATCAAGCTCTACGACGAGCGGCTGTGCCCGCTCAAGGGCAAGCGGGTGCAGGACATCGACATGGTGGTGTTCCGCGAGAACACCGAGGGCGCCTACGTCGGCGCCGGCGGCAACTTCAAGGCCGGTACCGCCGACGAGGTGGCGGTGCAGGAGGAGATCCACACCCGCAAGGGGGTGGAGCGCATCATCCGCGCCGCCTTCGAGTACGCCGTCGCCCACGGCCGCCGCGAGGTCTGCATGGCCGACAAGAGCAACGCCATGCGCTTCGCGGGCGACCTCTGGCAGCGCTGCTTCGCCGAAGTGGCCGCCGGCTACTCCCAGGTGGCGCACCGCCACCTCTACGTCGACGCCCTCACCATGCAGATGGTCAAGGCCCCGGAGGCCTTCGACGTCATCGTCACCAACAATATGTTCGGCGACATCGTCACCGACCTCGGTGCCGCGCTGCAGGGCGGTCTCGGCGTCGCCGGCTCCGCCAACCTGCACCCCGGCGAGGTGTCGATGTTCGAGCCGGTGCACGGCTCGGCGCCGAAGTACGCCGGCAGCGGGCGCGCCAACCCGGTGGGAGCGATCCTTTCGCTGGCGCTGATGCTCGACTACCTCGGGCACGGCGAGGCGGCGGCGGAGGTGGAGGCAGCGGTGGCGCGCAGCCTGCGCGAGGGGCAGACGACTCCCGACCTCGGCGGCAATCTCACCACCGCGCAGGTGGGCGACCTGGTGGCGCGCGCCGTGGCCGTTCCGGTGCGCGTCTAGCTAGGCGGCTGCCGCGGTCGCCAGCCCGGCGGCGACGCCGACTGCCACCATCCCCTGCTGACCGCCGGGGGGCGAGCTGCTAGGCTCCACGGGCCGATGCCCACGCTCTCCGAGTCCGAGCTCATCTACGACTGGAACACCGCGGGTGGCGCCGAGCTGACGCCGGCGCGCGGGCACGTCGAGCTCAACGACGAGACCCTGCGCGACGGGCTGCAGTCGCCGTCGGTGCGCACGCCGTCGATCGCCGCCAAGCTCGCCATCCTCCACGAGATGGTGGCGCTCGGCATCGACGCCCTCGACCTCGGGCTGCCCGGCGCCGGGCCGCACGTCGTCGAGCACGTGCTGGCGCTCGCCCGTGAGATCGCCGACCGCAAGCTGCCGATCGCTCCCAACTGCGCGGCGCGCACCGTCGAGGCCGACATCCGGCCCATCGTCGACGTCGCCCAGCAGACAGGCATCGCCATCGAGGCTGCCTGCTTCATCGGCTCGTCGCCGATCCGGCAGTACGCCGAGGGGTGGACGCTCGACCGCATGCTCGCGCTCTCCGAGCGGGCGGTGGCCTTCGCGGTGGGGGAGGGGCTGCCGGTGATGTTCGTCACCGAGGACACCACCCGCGCCCACCCCGACGACCTGCGCCGCCTCTACACCGTGGCCGTCGAGGCCGGGGCGCGGCGGGTCTGCGTCGCCGACACCGTCGGCCACGCGACGCCCAACGGCGCCGCGGCGCTCACCCGCTTCGTGCGCGAGGTGGTCGACGCCACCGGCGAGGACGTCAAGGTCGACTGGCACGGTCACCGCGACCGCGGCCTCGGCGAGATCAACGCCCTGGCCGCCGCTGCCGCCGGTGCCGACCGCCTGCACGGTACCGCGCTAGGCGTTGGGGAGCGGGTGGGCAACGCCCCCATGGACCTCCTGCTGGTCAACTTCGTCCTCCTCGGCTGGCGGCGCTACGACCTCACGCGGCTGCCGGAGTACTGCCGGTTGGTGGCCGAGGCCACCGGCGTCCCCTTCCCAGACAACTGGCCGGTGGTGGGCCTCGACGCCTTCCGCACCGGCACCGGGGTGCACGCCGCCGCCATCGTCAAGGCGCGCGCCAAGGGCGACGACTGGCTGGCCGACCGCATCTACTCGGGGGTGCCGGCGAGCCTGGTCGGCCGCCGGCAGCTCGTGGAGGTCGGGCCGATGAGCGGCGAGTCCAACGTCGTCTGCTGGCTGCAGTCGCGGGGCGTCGAGCCACGCGCGGAGCTGGTGGCGGCGATCTTCCGCCGCGCCAAGGCCTCCTCCACGGTGCTCGCCGAGGAGGAGCTGGTCGCCCTCTGCGCCGAGCAGGGCGTGAGCGTTGCCGGCGGGTGACGGCTGCGGGACCGATGCGGTCCCGCCCGCCGGGCTGGTAAACTAGTCGCCTCCACCGCCAGTCACCCCCTTGCCTGCCTGCCGGCTGCGGTCGCGGCCGCCGTGCGGCAAGGGCGCTGCGGCGGCCCAGCCCTGAACTGCCCCGAGGAAATCCCATGATTCTGGAACGTTTCACCGTCGGCCCCTTCGCCGAGAACTGCTACCTGATCGGCAGGGCGCCGCGCGTCGCCATCGTCGACCCCGGAGCCGAGAGCGATCGCATCGCCGCCGTCATCGACGGCAACGGCTGGAAGCCGGAGGCGATCCTCCTCACCCACGGCCACATCGATCACGTCGCGCACTGCAGCCAGCTCGTCGAGCGCTACCACCTCCCCGTCCACATCCACCGCGCCGACCTCTTCCTGCTGCAGGCACCGCAGTTCCCGGAGTTCGCCAAGATGCTCGACGCCCGCCCCTGCCCCGAGCCGGCGGGCTTCCTCGAGGAGGAGGTGCCGGTGGAGGTCGCCGGCCTGCGCCTGCGCGTCCTCCACACGCCGGGCCACACCCCCGGCGGTGTCTGCCTGTTCGACGAGGGGAGCGAGGAAGCCCTAGTGGGCGACACCATCTTCTACCGCGGCATCGGCCGCACCGACCTGCCCGGCGGCGACTTCGCCACGCTGGCGCGCTCGGTGCGCGACCGCCTCTTCGCGGTCGCCGGCGACCGGCGGCTGTGGCCCGGGCACGGCCCGGAGACGCGGCTCGAGGAGGAGCGGCAGGAGAACCCCTTCTTCGGCGCCAACATCTGCGCGCTGGTGTAGTCCGCCGCCGCGCATCCTCCCCCTGCTCCCCTGGGGGCAGGCGTCACGCGACGCGGGCCGCCCGCGAACGTTTGTCCGCGGCCCGCGGCCGCTAAGCTGGCGACGTGTGTGCCGTCACCCTCTCCCCCTTCCGCCGCCGGCTCGATCGCTGGCTCGACGAGCTGGCGAGCGAGCGCGGGCTCGCCGTCAATTCGCTCGCCGCCTACCGGCGTGACCTGCTGCGGCTCGAGGAGGACTTGCTCGCCCACCAGGTCGACCCGCTGGCTGCTGACGCGCAGGCGCTCGCCGCGCACCAGCGCCGCCTGCTGCGCGCTGGCCTGGCGCCACGTAGCCTGCGCCGCGCGCTCGCCTCCATGCGCGGCTTCTACGGCCACCTGGTGGCGGCCGGCGAGCGCTCCGACAACCCTGCCGAGCACCTGCTGCCGCCGCGCCAGCTGCGGCAGCTGCCCAAGGTGCTCAGCGAGTCCGAGGTGTCGAGCCTCCTGGCGGGGCCCGACCCCGGCCAGCGGCTCGGGCTGCGCGACAAGGCGATGCTCGAGCTGCTCTACGCCACCGGCCTGCGCGTCTCCGAGCTGGTCGGCCTCACCCTCGGCCAGCTGCGGCTCGACGAGGGCTTCCTCGTCGCCTTCGGTAAGGGCAGCAAGGAGCGCATCGTGCCGGTGGGGGAGCAGGCCGAGCGGTGGGTGCGGCGTTACCTGGCGGAGGTGCGCGGCGGGCTGTTGCGCGGTCGCCACGAGGAGGTGTTCCTCAACCACCGCGGCACGCCGCTCACCCGCCAGGGTCTGTGGAAGATCCTCGCGGCCTACGGCCGCGGCGCTGGCATTCGGGCGCTGTCGCCGCACGTGCTGCGCCACAGCTTCGCCACCCACCTGCTCGAGCACGGCGCCGACCTGCGGGCGGTGCAGATGATGCTCGGCCACGCCGACATCTCGACCACCGAGATCTACACCCACGTCCACCAGCAGCGCCTGCGCTCGCTCTACGACCGTTTCCACCCGCGGGCGTGAGCGCGGAGTGGGGTACCCTCTCGCCGTGAGGGCAGCAGGGCTCGTCTCGTGGGGCCAGCGCGCTCGAACGATCCGTACGGGCAACGGCGGCTCGCCATCTGTTCTTCGCAGAGGCGTCACCATGACGCTCGCCCACGGCCGGTGCGCTCCAGTCGACGCCTCGACGGCGCGCCGGCCACCGCTGCCGGTGGAGCTCGCGCTCGTCGCCATCGCCTTGCTGCCGCTCGCCTGCGCCGCGCCGCCACCGCCGGCGGCGAGCGCCGCGGCGCCGCGCCCCACTCGCGGCTACCTCGTCGTCTCCATCGACACTCTGCGCGCCGACCGCCTCGGCTGCTACGGCTACGCCAAGCCGACGAGCCCCTTCATCGACGAGCTGGCGCGTCGCGGCACGCTGTTCGAGGAGGCCTACTCCCAGTACCCGAGCACGCTGGTCTCGCACATGTCGATCTTCACCGGCCTCTACCCGCGCGAGCACGGGGTGGTCACCGCCGACGCCGTGCTGGCGCCCGCCATCGAGACCTTCCCGCAGGTCTTTCAGCGCGCCGGGTTCCACACCGCCGGCTTCACCGAGGGCGGCTACGTGAGCGGCCGCTACGGTTTCCGCCGCGGCTTCGACACCTTCCGCGCTCGCGACCGCAACGGCAACCGGCTGGTCGAGAAGACCTTTGCGCACGGCGTCCAGTTCCTCGCCGGCCTGCCCCCCGGCGCGCGCTTCCTGCTCTTTCTCCACACCTACGCGGTGCACAGCCCCTACGACGCGCCCGAGCGCTACCGCCGGCCGTTCTGGCCCGACCCGCCGCCGCCCGGGGCGATCGACGGCACGCCACGGGCGCTCAACGCCGCCAACGCCAGCGAGCAACCGCTGTCGCCCGCCGCCATCGACTACCTCGGCGCGCTCTACGACGCCGGCATCCGCGAGACCGACGAGGCCCTGCGCGGCCTCTTCGCCGAGCTGCGGCGGCTCGACCTCGCCGACGACCTGACGGTGGTCGTCACCGCCGACCATGGTGAGGAGCTGCGCGAGCACGGTCGCTTCCACCACACCCAGCTCTATCGCGAGGTGATGCGCGTGCCGCTGCTGGTGCTCCATCCCGACCGCCGGCAGCCGGTGCGCCAGCGCGGCGTGGTACAGCTCGTCGACCTCGCGCCCACTCTCTACCAGCTCGCCGGGCTGCGGCCCACCGGCCGTCCCAGCGGGCGCAGCCTGGCCGGGCTGGTGGGGCGGCCGGCTCCCGCCGGCGAGGGCGCGGCGTGGGCCGAGGGCGAGGCGGGGGTGCGCGCCCTCTATCGCCAGCAGGGAGCGGCCTTTGACAGCTTGCTGCTGTTCGATCCGCCGTCCGACGTCTGGCTCGGTCGAAGACTGCTCTTCGACGTTGCCCCCGGCGAGCTGGCGTTCCAGGCGCGCGCCTTCGGCACCTCGAGGATGCTGCAGGCGAGCGCTCCGGGTGGCGCCGAGCTGAGCCTGCCGCTCGCCACCGAGTGGACTCCGGTGCGGGTGCCGGTGGCCGCCGCCGGCCGGGTGCGACTCGAGGTCGACGGCTGTGGTCCGCCGGCCGGCGCCAGCCGTCGCGACGTCGTCTGCTACGGCTTCCAGGTGCGCGGCGTGCGGCCGGTGCGGCGCGAGCTCTACGACCTGACCGCCGATCCCGGGCAGCGTCACGATCTGGCGCCGCGGCACGGCGACGTCACCCGCCGCCTGACGCGGGCGCTGCTCGCCTTCCGCCCGCAGCCTCGCGCCGCCGGCGCGACGGCGCCGCTCGACGCCGAGCTGGCGGCGCGTCTCGAATCGCTCGGCTACGCCGGGCAGGTGCAGGCGGTGCGACCGCGCCCCGCCCCCCAGCGCTAGAATGCGATCCCGCTTGGTGAGGAGGCCGTGATGCTCGACCGCATCCACGAGATCGATACCGGCGCGATCGAGGAGCTGACGCGGATCAAGCGCGACCAGGAGGTGCTCGAGGACCGCCTGCGGCTGATGCAGGAGCGGCGCGAGGGGGTCTCCGAGGTGGTGTTCGAGCGCGTGCGCGGCGACTACCGCCGCCGTCTCGACGGGCTCGACGAAGAGGCACGGCCGCTCAAGGAGCGGGCCCGCCGCGAGTACGCCAAGCTGCAGGCGCTGCGCGCCGAGCTCACGCAGGCCCGTGACGAGGCCCAGCTGGAGAAGGAGGAGACCGAGTTCCGCAACGGTCTCGGCGAGTTCGCCGCCGGCGAGTACGAGCAGCGAGCCGCCGACTGCGCCGAGCGGGTGACCGCGCGCCAGGGGGAACTCGCCGAGGTGGAGGCCCTGCGCGAGCGCTTCCTCGGCTCCTGCCGCTCGCCGGAGGAGCTGGAAGGAGCGGAGGAGGCGGCAGGGGAGTCGACGCAGGAGGCGGTGGAAGCCATGTCGTCGGCCGGCACGCCGCCGCCGGCCGACACGCCGCCTCCCGCCCTCGAGGAACCGTTCGCGCCGCCATCCCTTCCCGAGCCCGACCTCGATGCGGCGGCCGCGGTGGCGCCACTGGTGGCGGACCAGGACGCCGCTGCGCTGACGCCCCCGCTACCGACGCCGGGTGACTTCGCCTTCGACGACGGCAAGACCAGCCGTCTCCCGCCGGAGCCGGCGCGCTCCGACGTCGACCCCACCGCGCTCGAGGGCCCGCCGGGGGACGAGCCCGACATGTCGGCGACGGGGGACCATGGCGCCGACTGGCACGAGGCGCCCACCGGCACGTTCGCGGTGCCGCCACTGCCGCCCGGGACCGCTCCCCCCGAGGGTCCCGTCAGCGGCGCCGACGATGACGAGCTCTCGGGCGCCACGCGCATCCTCTCCCGCCCGCGGCTGGTGGAGATGGAGAACGGCGCCTCCGGCCGGGAGCACGCCCTCGCCCTCGGCCGCACCTCGATCGGACGTGCCTCCGACAACCTCGTGCACCTGCTCGACGAGGCGGTATCGCGCCACCATGCCGAGGTCATCCCCGGGCCGCACGGCTACCTGCTGCGCGACCTGGGCTCGGAGAACGGCATCTTCGTCAACGGCGAGCGCACCCCCGAGCACGTGCTGCGCGAGGGCGACGTCATCCAGATCGGCGCCCGCACGCTGGTGTTCCACGGGGCCTGAAGCGAGCCGTGACGCAGGTCCTCGCCGGCGACGTCGGCGGCACCAACGCCCGTCTGGCGCTGTTCGAGGTCGTGCCTGCCGAGCTGCCACGCCTGGGTGCGCACGCCACCTACCCCTCGCAGGGCTTTGCCGGCCTCGAGGAGGTGGTGGCGCGCTTCCTCGCCGAGCAGGGGAGCCCGGCGGTGGCGGCGGCGACCTTCGGCGTGGCCGGCGCCGTCGACGCCAACCGCGTGCGGCTCACCAACCTCGGCTGGTCGGTCGACGGTGACGCGCTGGCGGCGCGCTTCGGCTTCCCCGCGGAGCTGATCAACGACCTGGTGGCGACGGCCCTCGGCATGACGGCGCTCCGCGCCGCCGACTTCATCGAGCTCAACCCCGGGGCCGCCCACGAGCCCGCCAGCGCCGTGCTCCTCGGCGCCGGCACCGGGCTCGGGGTGGCCCTGCTGGCGTGGACGGGCGAGCGCGTCGTCGCCCTCCCCTCCGAGGGCGGGCACGCCGAGCTCGCCTGCCGCGACGAGGAGGGATGGGCGCTCCACGGCTTCCTCGCCGCGCGCCTCGGCGGTCGGGTGAGCGTCGAGCGGGTGGTCTCGGGCACCGGGCTCCACCACCTCTACGATTTCCTCGTCGAGCGCGGAGAGCTCACGCCGGCGGCGGCGGTCGCCGCCCGCCTCGCCGCCGGTGAGGATCCCGGCCAGGTGATCGCCGAGGCGGGTCTCGGCGGCACCTGCGCCCTCTGCGCCCACGCCCTCGACCTCTTTGCCGCCGCCTACGGCTCGTTCGCCGGCGACATGGCGCTGGTGGCGGGCGCGAGAGGCGGCGTCTACCTCGGCGGCGGCGTCTCGGTGCGCCTGGCCGAGAAGCTCGCCGATGGCACCTTCCTGCGCGCCTTCACGAACAAGGGGCGCTTCACGTCGTACGTCGAGGGCGTTCCCGTGCGGGTGGTCATGCGCCCGGACACGGGGCTGTGGGGAGCGGCGCGGCGGGCGGCGGAGCTGGCGGCGGGCTGAACGCGGCGAGCGCCCCCAGCACCTCGCGCACCGCTGGCACCGAGAGGCTGTTGCCGAGCAGCCGCCAGGCGCTGGCGCAGGACAGCGATGGTGGCAGGCGGTAGCTGGCGGGGAAGCCGAGGAGGCGCAGGAGCTCGGTGGGGGAGAAGCGGCGCACGCCGCCATCGCGTCGCAGGTACGAGCCGGCGCGCACCGGCGAGCGGCCGTAAGCGGCGGTGAAGGTGGCGGCGATGGCCGTTGGGTCGTCGGCGTCGACGACGTCGACGGCGCGGGCGTAGCGGGACAGCAGCTCCGGCGGGACCCGCAGCCCGGGGTCGTCGTCGGCGTCGAGGAAGGCGGCGAGTGGGCGCCACGGGGGTGCGGGGCTTGCGGTCGGCCAGGGGCGCAGGGGCGAGTGGCTGGCCACCAGGTAGAAGCGTCGGCGGCGGTTGGGGATCCCCAGCTCGGTGGGGCAGAGCACCCGCTCGGCGACGGCGTACCCGCCGGCATCGAGCCGCTCGCACAGCAGCGCGTGGGCGCGGGAGCCGCGGAGCTCGACGACGTTCTCGAGCGCCAGCGCCGGCGGCGCCTCGCTGGCGACGAGGTCGAGTAGGTGCCGCAGGCTCCTGCTGCGGGGGTCGTCGAGGTCGCGGCCGTGGCCTCGCCGGGTGTAGGGCTGGCAGGGGGGCGACAGCCACCAGAGGTCGGCGCCACGCAGGCGCCGGTCGCCCGGGCGCAGCGACTCGAGAGCGCAGACGGCGGCGGGGTGCCCGAAGTTGTGCCGGTAGACGGCCAGCGCCAAGGTGCTGATGTCGAGCGCCGCCGTGACCGTCGCGGCACCGGCGAGCGCCGCCGCGCAGCCGCCGATGCCGCAGTAGAGCTCGAGTGCTCGCGGGGTGGCGGCTGCGGGCATCGCACGGGAATTGTAGAGGGGCGGCTGCGGGCGGTGCCGCGAGCCGGCGAGGGCCGCGAGGCGCGGATATGCTCCGCTGTCCACGGCGGGCGGCGCCAACGGCGAACCAGGGAGGGACGGAGCGGATGATCGAACGGCAACTGCAGGGGGTGGTGACCGTCCTCCGGCTCCAGCATGGCAAGGCCAGCGCCCTCGACGTCGAGCTGCTGGCGGCGCTCGACGAGGAGCTGGTGCGGGCCGGTCGCGACGGTCAGGCGATCGTGCTCACCGGCACGCGCTCCATCTTCTCGGCGGGTGTCGACCTCTTCCGGGTCCTCGACGGCGGAGAGGCCTACCTCGACGCCTTCCTCCCTGCGCTCGAGGCGACATTGCTGCGCCTCTTCACCTTCCCGCGGCCGGCGGTGGCGGCACTCAACGGGCACGCGCTCGCCGGCGGCTGGGTCCTCGCCTGCGGCTGCGATTACCGCGTGGCGACCCTGGCTGCCGCCAAGCTCGGGCTCCCCGAGCTGCAGGTGGGCGTCGCCTTCCCGCCGGTGGCGGTGGAGACGGTGCGGTTCGCCACTCCGGCCTCGCAGCTGCAGGCGCTGGTGCTCGCCGGGCGCACCTTCGACGGCGCGACGGCGCTGCAAGCCGGTCTCGTCGACGAAGCAGTCGACGCCGACGAGGTGGTGCCGCGCGCCGTCGCCGTGGCAGGCGAGCTGGCGAGGATCCCCGCCGCCCCCTTCCGCCTCACCAAGGAGCAGCTGCGCGCCCCCAGCGTCGAGCGCATCGCCGCCGCCGCCGGCAGCGCCGCCGCGGTGCGCGCGCAGTGGCGCCACGGCGACACCGCCGCCGTCATCCGTGCCTACCTCGACCGCGTCGTGGGCCGCAGCTGAGCCGCCGCGCCGCGCCGCGCAGCGGCGGTGCCGCGGCCGCTCGTCCTGGGCTCACCAGCCCAGCAGGTAGCCGAAGATGAGCGGCGCGACGATGGTGGCGTCGCTCTCGATGACGAAGCGCGGGGTGTCGACCGCCAGCTTGCCCCACGAGATCTTCTCGTTGGGCACCGCGCCGCTGTAGGAGCCGTACGAGGTGGTGCTGTCGGAGATCTGGCAAAAGTAGCCCCAGAACGGGATCTCCCGCTGCAGGTCCTGCTGGATGAGGGGCACCACGCAGATGGGGAAGTCGCCGGCGATGCCGCCGCCGACCTGGAAGAAGCCCACCGAGCGCCCGTCGCCGCTCTCGCGCTGGTACCAGTCGATGAGCCGCCCCATGTACTCGACGCCGGCGCGCACCGGCAGGTAGCTCGTGAGGTCGCCGGCGACGACGTGGGCGACGAAGATGTTGCCCAGCGTCGAGTCCTCCCAGCCGGGGACGAAGAGCGGCAAGTGGCGCTCGGCGGCGGCGATCAGCCAGGAGTCCCGGGGGTCGATCTGGTACTCGCCGGCGAGGACACCGCTGGTGAGCAGCTGGTAGAAGTACTCGTGCGGCAGATGGCGCTCGCCCTTGCGATCGGCCTCCTTCCACAGCTCGACCATCTGCCCCTCGATGCGGCGAATCGCCTCCTCCTCGGGGATCGCCGTATCGGTGACGCGATTCATGCCGCGCTGGCGCAGGTCTTCCTCGGCCGCGGCGGAGAGCCCGCGATAGTGGGGCAGGCGCTCGTAGAAGTCGTGCGCCACCAGGTTGAAGACGTCCTCCTCGAGGTTGGCGCCGGTGCAGGTGATGGCATGGACCTGGTCGCGACGGATCATCTCGGCGAGCGACAGGCCGAGCTCGGCGGTGCTCATGGCGCCGGCGAGGGTGACCATCATGCGGCCGCCGGGTCGGCCGTCCCGGCCGGCGAGGTGTGCCTGGTAGGCGCGCGCCGCGTCGCGCACGACGGCGGCGTTGAAGTGGCGGTAGTGGTGCTCGACGAAGTCGCGGATGGTGGTCATGGCGGGGGATTATCGCCACGCCGGCCGGCGGGCGCAACGCAAGCCCCGCGACCGGTTGCCTCCAGGCCCGGTCGCGCGACCGCGGGACGACTCCCCCTCGGCGGCTAGCGCCCCCCCGCCTCCTCCTTGGGCACGACGATGATGGGTGCCTGCTTCTCGGCCACCAGCTTCTCGAAGGCGGGGAGGTCGGTGCCGAGCACCGAGTCGAGCGCGGCGAGCTGCTGGTCGAGCTGCGTCTGCAACTCGGTGAAGCGCTCCTCGGTGGGCTCGCTGGGTCGACCCGAGGCGCTGCCGATCACCCCCAGGAGGTTGGCGATCTGGTCGTCGAGCTTGCCCGGGAAGTTGAGGATGTCCTGGCTCGACTGGGACTTGGGCTGGTGCAGCGCGTTCTCCAGGTCGTCGAGCTTGGCGGTGAGCTGCTTGGCGGCCTCCCCGATGCTGGGATCGGCGCCGGCGCCCTTCAGCCGCTTCGCCAGCGCGTCGACCTGCGAGCGCACGTCGCGGATCTTCTGGATCGCGTGGTGGGTGCGCGACAGCGCCTCCCAGGTCGCCTTGCCCAGCCGGTACTGCTCGGCGTACTCCTCGGCGGGCAGGCGGTGCCGTGGATCCTCGACGACGGAGAAGGGCTGGGTGCTCGACCAGTCGCCGACGGTGATGCGGGCCTGGTACTTGCCCGGCGGCACCCGCGGTCCGTCGGTGCTGCCCCACAGGACGGCATCGGAGACCACGTAGGCATCGGGGAGCTGCAGGTCCCAGTCATAGCGGTTGAGCCCCTTCTTCGCCTCGAGCTTGTGCGGCCGCGCCAGCTCGGGGAAGAAGCGCAGGAACGGGCTGGGCGCCGTGGGCTCGGCCTTCTGGCTCGACAGCGTACGGATCACCTTGCCGTCGGGATCGAGGATCTCGAGCTTCACCTCGGTCTTGCCGTCGCCGCTGAGGTCCTCGCGCAGGAGGTAGAAGATCGAGGCGCCGTAGGGCGGGTTCTGGCCGCGGGCGCCGCCGCCGAACCCCCCGCCGCCGCCGCGGGTGAGCATGCGCACCGCGTCCCGCGGCCGGAACAGGTAACGGCCGTCGCGGGCGATCTGCGGCGTCAGCTGGCGCACCGGCGAGAGGTCGTCGAGCACCCAGAAGGAGCGGCCGTGGGTGGCCACCTCGAGGTCGCCGTGCTTGACCTGCAGGTCGGCCACCGGCGTCACCGGCAGGTCGAGCTGGAAGGGCTGCCAGCTCCTGCCGTCGTCGAACGAGGCGTAGAGCCCGCGCTCGGTGCCGGCGTAGAGCAGCCCCGGCCGTTCGGGGTCCTCGCGCACCACCCGCACGCACTGGTCGGCGGGGATGCCGTTGCTGCCGTCGGTGAGCAGCTGCCAGGTCTTGCCGTAGTCCTCGGTGCGAAAGACGTAGGGCCGGAAGTCGTCGAGGCGGTAACGGTGCACGGCGATCGTCGCCCGCCCGGCATCCGGGTGGAGAGCTCGATGCTGTTCACCGTGCCCCACTCCGGCATCCCCTTCGGCGTGATGTCCGCCCAGTGGGCGCCGCCGTCGCGCGACAGGTGGACCAGGCCGTCGTCGCTGCCTGCCCACAGCTCGCCTGGCTCCAGCGGCGACTCCTCGAAGGCGAAGATCGTGTCGTACACCTCGACGCCGGTGTCGTCCCAGGTGATCGGCCCGCCCGCGTACCCCTGCTTGCTGGGGTCGTTG
This sequence comes from Thermoanaerobaculia bacterium, assembly GCA_963837455.1. GTDB lineage: Bacteria > Acidobacteriota > Thermoanaerobaculia > Multivoradales > JAIOJS01 > DASYQD01. The sequence goes on from CAWINM010000010.1 coordinate 488,131, forward strand.
CGGGTGAGATCGGGGCTGATCACTTCCCAGGTCTTGCCCTCGTCGTGGGTGCGGTGGACGTACGTTCGAGCAGGTGTAGAGCACCTGTGGGTCGTGCGGCGAGGTGCGTATGGGCAGGTTCCACTGGAAGCGGTAGCGCAGGTCCTTGGCCTGCTGACCCACCGCCGCCTGCGGCCAGGGGGTGATCTCCTGCTCGTAGCCGAGGTCGCGGTCGTAGCGGCCGATCGAGCCGCCGTAGCAGCCGGCGTAGGTGACGTGCGGGTTCTTGGCGTCGACCGCCACCCAGGCGCTCTCGCAGCCGCCGGGGACGTACCAGTCCTGGCGGTCGATGCCGCCGCCGGGGGTGCGGCTGGGAATGGCGACCGCCGTGTTGTCCTGCTGCCCGCCGTACAGCCAGTAGGGGAACTGGTCGTCGACGGTGACCCGGTAGAGCTCGGCGGTCGGCTGGTTGTGCCTGCGTCGACCAAGTGCGGCCGCCGTTGAAGGTGATGTTGGCGCCGCCGTCGTTGCTCTCGATCATCGTCTGCGGGTCGTCGGGATCGATCCACAGGTCGTGGTTGTCGCCGTGCGGGGTGCGGATCGGCGTGAAGGTCTTGCCGCCGTCCTCGGAGCGCCACACCGAGGTGTTGAGGATGTAGACGGTGCTCGGCGTCCTTGGGGTCGGCGAAGATGTGGGTGTAGTACCAGGCGCGCTGGATGGGTTGCGGTCGGAGTCGAGCTGGCGGAAGCTCTTGCCGCCGTCGTCGGAGCGGTACACGCCCCACTTCTCCTTGGCCTCTACGAGCGCCCAGACGCGGTTGGGGTCGGCCGGCGAGAGGGCGACGCCGATGCGGCCCAGCGGCCCGGCTGGCAGCCCCTCGGTGAGCTGCCGCCAGGTGTCGCCGCCGTCGATCGACTTGTAGAGGCCGCTGCCGGGGCCGCCGCTGATCAGGGTCCAGGGCTGGCGCAGCGCCTCCCAGATGGCGGCGTAGAGGACTGCGCGGGTTGGTCGGGTCCATGACGAGGTCGATGGCGCCCGCCTTGTCGCTGACGAAGAGCACTTTGCGCCCAGGTGTGGCCGCCGTCGGTGGAGCGGTAGACGCCGCGCTCGGGGTTGGGGCCGAAGGCGTGGCCGAGCGCCGCCACGTAGACGAGGTCGGCATCGTTGGGGTGGATGCGGATCTTGGCGATCGTCTGCACCTCTGGCGAGGCCGAGGTGGTGCCAGGTCTCGCCGCCGTCGGTCGACTTGTAGACGCCGTCGCCGGGGGAGACGTTGCCGCGGATGCACGCCGAGCCCATGCCGACGTAGACGACGTTGGGATCGGACGGGGCGACGGCAATGGCGCCCACCGAGGCGGTGCCAAAGGCGTCGCCCGGCCGCTCGCGGGTGGGAGCGGGCTTCGCCGGCGTGGCGGCGAAGAACTCGGAGAGCGCGCTGCCCGGTGCCACCTCGCCCATCACCGTCGCCGGCGGCGCGGGCTTGTCGGCGCGCACGCGATCGGAGACGTTGTGCCAGCTGATGCCGCCGTCGGTCGTCTTCCACACCCCGCCGCCGGTGGATCCCATGTAGAACGTCCCCGGCTGGCCGGGGACGCCCGTCACCGCCGTCGAGCGGCCGCCGCGGAAGGGGCCGACGAGGCGGAAGTCGAGGGCCTGGAAGAGGCTCTCGTCGTAGGGCGCCGTCGCGGTCGCCGCGGCGCCGCCCGGCGCCTGCCCTGCCGCCTGCGCGGGGAGTGTGGCGAGGGTGGACAGGGCGAGGGCGGGAAGCAGCATTCCGAGAGACCGGGCGCGGGGGCGGCGAGGCGAAGCGGGCCGTTCGGGCATGACGCAGGCTCCTCCTGGGACTGGGATACGGCGGCGTCCGGCGAGCGCGGGCTCCCTGCTCGCGGCGCCGCGGCGATCCCGAGTTGATCGAAGGCCGGCCTCGCTGTCAAACGTTTCATCGCTTCCAACGGCTCCCTCCACTAGCGTGCCTGCCGTGCGCTCGACCCTCCTCGCCGCGCTGGCGATCGGTGCCCTGACCTTCGCTCGCCCGCTGCCGGCGGCGACGGTCGACGTCGGTGTCGACCCCGACCTCGACCGCCACCCCATCAGCGAGCTCGTCTACGGCGTCAGCTTCGCCGACTGGTCGACGACGGTGCCCTACACCGTCGACCGCTGGGGCGGCAACGCGACGTCGCGCTACAACTGGAAGGTCGACACCCGCAGCGTCGGCAGCGATTGGTACTTCATGAGCTTCACCAACGACGACGGCATCGACCCCTCGCAGCTGCCCAACGGCTCCTCGGCCGACCAGTTCCTCCTCGGCAGCGTCGGCCATGGGTCGCAGCCGCTGCTCACCGTGCCGCTGATCGGCTACACGCCGAAGTCGGCGGGGCTCACCGTCGCCCAGGCGCGCCAGCGGCGCTGGGCATTCTCGATCGACAAGTACGGGCCGCAGCTGCACAACGAGTGCGCCGACGGCCAGGGCAGCGCGTCATGGTGCCAGGCCCCGCCCGTCGGCAACAACGAGGTGGACGCCGGCGACGGCACCTGCGCCCTGGGGGCCAACTGCCACTTCGTCGGCGCGCTGGGCGAGAACGTCATCACCGGCAACGACCCGCTCGACACCTCGGACGCCATCACCTCGACCTTCGTTACCGACTGGATGACGCACATCGCCGGCGTGCTCGGCAGCTCGGCCGCCACCTTCTACTCGCTCGACAACGAGCCGGCGCTGTGGAACAGCACCCACCGCGACGTCCACCCGGCGCCGCTCAGCTACGACGAGCTGTGGACGCGGACGCTGGCGATCGCCCCGGCGATGAAGGCGGCGAACCCCAACGTCGAGATCACCGGGCCCGTGGAGTGGGGGTGGTGCTCCTACTTCGACCAGGCGCAGGATGCCGCGCTCGGCCCCTCGTGCGTCGACGGGCCCGACCGCGTGAGCCACGACGGGCTGCCCTTCCTGCAGTGGTACCTCGACCAGGTCTGCTCCTACGCCGCGGCGCACGGCGGCACGCGGCTGGTCGACTACCTCGACATCCACGACTACGCGCAGGGGACCTGCGTCGCCGGTCTCGGCTGGGGTCCCGACGTCAACGACGTCTGGCACGACTGCTCGAGCCCGTTCGGCGAGACCGGCGCGGTGCCGGTGCGCACCGTCACCGGCGCCACCGTCACCGGCACGGTCGCCGACCTGCGTTTCAACGCGCTCAAGGAGATCTACGATCCCGACTGGATCTCCGACTCGTGGATCGGGCAGGCCGGCGAGCCGCCGATGCAGGTGGTGCCGAGGATGCGCCAGTGGATCGCCGACCACTGCGCCGGGACCGGCCTGGCGATCACCGAGTACCGCTGGGGCAGCGACGACGGCAGGAGCAGCGCGCTGGCGCAGGCGGAGGCGCTGGCGCTCTACGGCCGCGAGGGCGTCGACATCGCCACCCGCTGGGTGGCGCCCGACGTCGGCAGCGCCAGCGAGGACGCCTTCGGCCTCTTCCTCGACTACGACCGCGCCACCGCCGGTGCGCAGGCGATCGGCGGCGACAGCGTGCGCGCCCGCAGCTCGGTCTGCGATCCGACGCGGCCGGAGTCCCAGCGGCCGTGCAACGTCGGCTCCTACGCTGTGCGCGGCGCCGCCGGCCAGCTCTGGGTGCTGCTCTTCAATCACGACCTGGCGGCGAACGACACCCACCTCACCTTCGCCACCCCGGTGATGGGACCGGCGACGCTGTTCCGCTTCGACCCCGCGGCGGCCTCGAACCGCATCACCGCGGCCGGCATGGTGGGGGTCGCCGCTGGCGGGCTCGGTCTGGTGTCCAACCTCACCCTGCCGGCGCGCACCGCGACGCTGGTGCGGGTCCAGCTGCCGCCGCTCGGCGCGCTGCCGTTCAGCGACGGTTTCGAGGGCGGCTCGCTCGGGCGCTGGTCGGCGATGACGCCGTAGGAGAGGCGGCCCCTTTGGGGGGCCTGTGCGGCGGCAAGCGAGGTTGGATCGCGCGCCGCGGTCGTCTACGGTAGCTTACGGACCATGCGCCAGCCCGACCTCCCCGCCGCCGCCGACGGCGCCGGCGCCGACGACAGCATCCCCGTCGTCCCGCACATGACCCCCGACGAGTTCCGCCGCGCACGGCGCCGAGGTCGTCGAGTGGATCGCCCGCTACATGGAGCGGGTGGAGTCGCTGCCCGGTGCTGTCGCGCGTCGCGCCCGGCGAGGTGCGCGCGCAGCTGCCGCCGCACCCGCCCGAGCATGGCGAGCCCTTCGAGGCGATGCTCGCGCGACCTCGACCGCATCGTGCTGCCGGGGATCACGCACTGGCAGTCGCCGGGCTTCTTCGCCTACTTCCCGGCCAACAGCCTCGGGCCCGTCGATCCTCGGCGAGCTGCTGTCGGCGGGCCTCGGCGTGCAGGGGATGCTCTGGCAGCACGAGCCCCGCCTGCACCGAGCTCGAGACGCACGTGCTGGACTGGCTGGTCGAGGCTGCTCGGCCTGCCGGCGGCGCTTCCGTCCGACGGTCGCCGGCGGCGGCGTCATCCAGGACACGGCGTCCTCGGCGGCGCTCTGCGCCCTGCTCGCCGCCCGCGAGCGCGCGAGCGGCGGCGCGCACCAACGCCGGCGGCGGTCGACGGCACGCCTCATCGCCTACGCCTCGACGCAGGCGCACTCGTCGGTCGAGAAGGGGGTGGCGATCGCCGGGCATCGGGCAGCGACAACCTGCGCGCGCGTCGCCGTCGACGAGGCGCTTCGCGATGCGCCCCGAGCGCTGCGCGGCAGGCGATCGACGCGGACCGCGCCGCCGGCAGCGTCCGTGCTTCGTCTGCGCGACCGTCGGCACGACCTCGTCGAACGCGATCGACCCGGTGCCGGCGATCGCGCGAGATCGTGCCGCCGCCGCGGGCTGTGGCTGCACGTCGACGCCGCGATGAGCGGGCACCGCGGCGCTCTGCCCCGAGCTCCGCTTGCATCCACGCCGGCGTCGAGCACGCCGACAGCTACTGCTTCAACCCGCACAAGTGGATGCTCACGAACTTCGACTGCGACGCCTTCTGGGTCGCGCGACCGGGCGGCGTTGCTCCGCACGCTCTCCGTCCTGCCGGAGTACCTGCGGAACCGCGCCACCGAGTCGGGCGCGGTCATCGACTACCGCGACTGGCACGTGCCGCTCGGCCGCCGCTTCCGCGCGCTCAAGCTCTGGTTCGTGATCCGCCACTACGGCGTCGAGGGGCTGCGGCGGCACGTTCGGCGCGCACGTCGCGCTCGCGCACGGGCTTCGCCGACTGGGTCGGGCGCGAGCCGGACTTCGAGCTCGCCGCGCCCGTGCCGCTCAACCTCGTCTGCTTCCGCCACGCGGCGGGGGACGAGGCTGAACGAGCGGGCCTGCTCGACGGCGCTCAACGCCTGCGGCGAGCTGTTCCTCACCCACACCCGGCTCGACGGCCGCTTCACGCTGCGGCTGTGCGATCGGCAGGCGCGACACCAGGCGCGCCACGTCGAGCGGGCGTGGCAGCGGCTGCGCGCCGCGGCGGTCGGCTGACGGCCGCGGCGCGCCTGGCGCCGGTCAGCCGTGCAGCGTCGGCGCGACGGTGATCTCCACCGCGTGGAGGGCCCGCGACACCGGGCAGCCGACCTTGGTGGCGTCGACCTGCTGGCGGAACGTGGCCTCGTCGACGCCGGCCACCTCGACCTCGGTCGCGAGGTCGATGGCGGTGATCTTGGGGCCGCCGTCCATGCCCAGGTGGACCGTGGCGGTGGTGGCGACCCGCTTGGGGCTGAGGCCGGCCTTGCCGAGGGCGGCGGCGAGCGCCATCGAGAAACAGCCGGCGTGGGCGGCGGCGATCAGCTCCTCGGGGTTGGTGCCGGGCGCCTCCTCGAAGCGGGAGCCGAACGAGTACTTCCCTTCGTAGGCGCCGCTGCCGAGGCGCATGGTGCCGCTGCCGTCCTTGAGGCCGCCTTCCCAGGCGGCGGAGGCTTTGCGTACGGGCATGAATCGAGCCTCCTCGTGTCGGTGTCTCGTCGGGTGCTCATCGGCGCGGGCGACGGTTCGCCGCCCGCGGTCGAGCGGCGCCGAGGATATCCCCCGCGAGGCGTGGCGTTCCAGGCCGGGCCGTCGTACCGAATCGGACCTAGGGCAGGGCGAGGTCGGCCTCGGCGGTGGCGACCCTGTCGGACAGCGGATCGTAGGCGGCGATCACCAGGTGGTCGGCCTTGCCGCGCAAGGTGAGGTTCATCTGGTGGCGCAGGTAGTGGCCGGGCCGCGGCGGCGTCGCCGAGGGTCAGCGTCAGCTCACTCGCGGCGGCGTCGGGGTCGCCGCTCGGCCGGCGCCGTCGTCGGGTCCTCGGGCCAGGCGTGCCGCGGGTAGCGCGCCCGCAGCTCCTTGCGCACCTGCGGGTAGGTGCGGCGCCAGAAGCTCGCCAGGTCGTCGGTCACCTGCTGGGGACGATGGTTGGGAGCGAGCAGGTGGAGCAGCACCGGCACGCGGCCGCCGGCCACGCGCGGTGTGGCGGCGAGGCCGAACAGCTCCTGGATGCGCGCCGCCAGCACCGGCGGGCGCCCCGGCTCGTAGCGCAGGCGGAGCTGGCTGCCGGTGGGGATGGCAGCCGCTCCGGCGCCTCGCGCTCGAGGGCGGCCCGCTGCGCCGGCGTCAGCAGCTCGCGCAGGAGCGTCGACGAGCGGCGCCTGGCGCAGCTCGGCGAGCGAGCGCCGCCCCATGGCGAGGGCCGGCAGCAGCGCCGCGAGCTCCGCGTCGGCGAAGCTCGGCAGGGCGAGCTCCGGCATCCAGCCCGCGAGCGAGCGCAAGCGGGCGAGGAAGCTCGCTGCCGGCTCCTCGGCGAGGGCAAGGGCGCTGCCGAGGTTGCGTCCCGCGGCCGCAGCGAGGACGGCCGCGGCGGCGGCGGCGTCGTCCACCGGCACCTCCGTCTCGTCGATCGCCAGGCCGTGGTACAGGCGGCGGCGGACGGCGACGACCCGATCGCGCTCGGCGTCGTGGAGGATCTTCTCTTCGATCGTCAGCTCACTCGGTGGCAGCCAGGCGGGATCGACAGCGGAGGCGATCCGCACCCGCGCCTCGGCGCGCTCGCCGCGGCGGCCGGCGTCGAGGTCGAGGCAGAGGAAGAGCGCGGCGCGCTGAACGCCGCTGTCGGCGGTGAGCCGCACGCCGCGGCCACCGACCATGACGGCGCGCGGCTCGCCCGGCGGCCCGGCGGCGGGCCAGCCGGTCGGGGAAGGCGGCCAGCAGGGCGCGGCCGACCGCCTCCGCCTCGTCGCGGCGCGCCGCCGGCGGCGCTCCCAGCTCGCGACGCGCCAGCGCCAGCAGCTGGTCGCGGGCCTGCAGCAGGCGCGCGCGGCGCCCGGCGACAGCTCGCCGTAGGGCGTCACGCGCGGGCGACGATCGCGGGCGACGGCGAGCACCCACTCGGCGCGCGCCAGCGCGTCGGAGTCGAACAGGGTGGGACCAGCGACGGGGCGGCGGCCGCGCGGACCCGCCACCCGCTCCCGCCTCGCGCCGCCGCCGGAACGGGTCGCGCTCCTCGAGCAGCGCGGCGACCAGCGCGCCGGTCGCGGCGCGCGCCGCCGCGGTGGGCGTCGAGGAGCAGGCGGGCGAGGCGCGGCGGCAACGGCAGACGAGCCATCGTCTTGCCGTCCGCGCGTGAGCCCACCGTCGTCCACGGCGCCGAGCAGCCGCAGCGACGCTCGGCGCCTGCGCCAGCGCGGCCGGCGGCGGCGCCTCGAGCCAGCGGAAACGCGGCCGTCGCGCTCGCCCCAGGCGCGCAGCTGCAGCGCCGCGCCGGCGAGGTCGAGGCGCGCGGACCTCCGGCGGCTCGCGCGGCGGCCGGCCGCGCTGCTCGCTGCCGCTCCACAGGCGCAGGCAGCGGCCGGGCGCGTCGCGGCCGGCGCGGCCCGCGCGCTGCTCGGCGGCGGCGCGGCAGATGCGCGCGAGCTCGAGGCGGTCGAGGCCGCGCCCGGGTCGAAGCGCGTGCAGGCGCCAGGCCGCTGTCGATGACGGCGGTGACCCGTCGACGGTGAGCGAGGTCTCGGCGACGTTGGTCGGCAGCACACCCGCCGCCGCCGCCCGCGGGCGCAGCGCGGCGTCCTGGGCGCCGGCGGCAGGTCGCCGTGGAGCGGCACGAGCGGCGACGAGCCCGCGCGCCATGGCGAGCGGCCGCCGTCGCCTCGCCGGCGCGGCGGAGGCGGCGGCGCACGGCGCCGACGCCGGAAGCACCCCGGACGGCGCCGACGTCGTCGATCGCCGGCGCCGTCGAGAAACGCCAGCACGCCGCCGGCGGCGCCGCCAGCGCCTGCCGCGCGCGCCAGGCGGCCATTGCGGGTCGGGGCCGGGGACGGTGCTCGTTCCAGGTAGCGCACCGGTGACGGCGCCGCCGCGCTCGCGAGGTCAGCGACCGGCGCCGCCGAGGTAGGTCGCCAGCGGGCCGGCGTCGAGCGTCGCCGACATCGCCACCAGCCGCAGATCGGGGCGCACCTGCTGCTGCACCCGCCGCGCCATCGCCAGGGCGAGGTCGCCGTCCAGACGGCGCTCGTGGAACTCGTCGAAGACGAGCGACGCCGACGCCGTCGAGGAACGGGTCGGCGTGCAGCAGGCGCCCCAGCATCCCCTCGGTCACAACCAGCAGGCGGGTGCGCGGCCCGGCCGCGCGTTCGAAGCGCACCTGGTAGCCGACCTCGGCGCCGGCTCCGCCGCCGCGCTCGCGCGGCGATACGCGGCCGCCGCGCGAGCGGCGATCCGCCGCGGCTCGAGCGACGACGAGCCTGCTGTCGCCGGCGAGGCCGGCGTCGAGCAGCGCCGGCGGAACGCGGGTCGTCTTGCCCGCCCCCGCGCGGCGCGCAGGACGAGGTTGCCGTCGGCGACGCGGGCGCGATCTGCGGCAGAAGCGGATCGATCGGCAGCGGTGCGGCGCCGCCGGGAAGGGGAGCGGACGACGACTCGGTGGCCGCGACGACCTCCGCCGCCGCCGCTACGGCTCGAAGCGGTAGCCCACGCCGCGGACGGAGAGGATGTGGCGCGGCCGCCAGGCGTTGTCCTCGAAGGCCTTGCGCAGGGCGACGATGACGTTGTCCACCACCCGGGTGTTGGGGTGGTTGGGCAGCTCCCACACGTCGGCGAGCAGCTCGCGCCGGGTGACCACCTGGTGGGGCTTGGGCGAAGATCTTCATCACCGCCATCTCCTTGCGCGACAGCTCGACCTCGCCGGCGCGGGTCTTCGCCCGGTAAGCTCTGGAAGTCGACCCAGAAGTCGCCGAAGTCGAGCCGCGAGGAGCGCGGTGGCGGCTGGCGGAGCCTCGCCCGACGCCGCCTCGTCGAGGTCTCGGCGGTCGTCTCGCGGCCGGCGGTCGTCGCCGGCCCGGCGGCCGCGCTTCGCCCACGCTCGCCGGCGCAGCATGCCCCTCGACGCGCGCCAGCAGCTCGGCGAGGTCGAACGGCTTGACCAGGTAGTCGTCGGCCCCCAGCTTGAGGCCGTAGACCACGTCGTCCGGCTGGCTCGCGGGCGGTGAGGATCAGGATGGGGGTGAAGTCGTCGCCGTCGCGCAGCGGCGGCAGACCTCGAAGCCGTCGACCTCGGGCAGGCGGACGTCGAGGAGCGATCAGGTCGTAGCGACCCTCGGGGCGCGCGCCAGCGCCTCGCGCGCCGTCGCGCGGCCAGCTCGACGGCGTAGCTGCTTGCGCTCGAGGTTGAGCAGCAGCCCCTCGGCGATCGCCTCCTCGTCCTCGACGACCAGGATGCGGCACGGGTGCGCCGCGGGCTCGGCGCGGTCACGCCGCCGCTCCGCCAGCGCGGCAGCCGACGACGAAGCGGGTGCCCGGGCCGTCCCTCCTGGGAGGAGGCCTCACGTGCCGCGCATCTCGCGCACCAGCCCGGCGACGATCGACAGGCCGAGGCCGCTGCCGCGGCGGCGGCCGCGCGGTCGGGCGCCCGATCTGGTAGAAGCGGTCGAAGATACTGCGGCAGCTCCTTGCTTGCGGGATGCCGATGCCGTCGTCCTCGACCTCGATGCGCACACTGCGCCTCGTCGTCGTCGACCCGGCAGCGCACCTCGCCGCCGGGGTGCGAGAAGCGGGCGGCGTTGTCGAGCAGGTTGTCCATCACCCGCTGGAGGGCGTCGGCGGTGGCCAGCACGCGGGCACGCGGTGGCTGACCACCGCCAGCCGCACGCCCTGCGACTCGGCACGCGGGGCCGACCTCGTCGAAGTAGCCGGCGAAGAAGCGCCCGAGGTCGATCGGGCGTCGAGCGTCGAGCGGCTTCTTGCGCGGCGAGCAGGCGGCTGCTCTCCAGCACGTTGTCGATCAGGGTGGCCATGCGGTCGGCCTGCTGGAGGACGAAGTCCAGCGAGCGCGCCGCGCGCCGGCGTCGAGGTCGGCCTGCTGCAGTGTCTGGGCGTGCAGCTTGATCGCCGCCAGCGGCGAGTGCAGCTCGTGGGTGACGTTGGAGACGAACTCCTCCTGCTTGAGCGAGTAGCGGCGCTCGGCGACGCTCTGGGCGAGCTGATAGGTGATGCCGGCGATGAGCAGGAAGAAGAGGCACGCAGCCGACGGCGAGGACGATCCAGTGGACCGCTCTCGGCGCGACGCCGACCCGGCTCGCCAGCGCGTTGACCCGCGACCGCCGAGCGCACGACGTAGACCACCCACACCACCAGCATGGCGATGGCCAACGCGCAGCGACAGCACGTAGGTGACGAGGATCGGCGAGCGCCGTTTGCGGCTCACGGTGGCCGATGCTAGCCGACGTGGTGCCGGTAGACGGGATCCCCACGCTGCCAGGGGAACGGGAGGGCGGCCCCGAGAGGACCGACTCGACGCGGGTCGCCCGCAGCCCACCTGCCCGCGGCGTAGAATCGCCGCGCCTCGCCACCCTCGAAGGAGAGACCCATGCCGAGACGGCGTCGCCTGACGACCCCAGCCATCCTCGCCGGCCTCGCGCTCGGCTGCCTCGTCGCCTGCGTGCGACCCCTCCCCATTGCCGACGTCCGCCGGCAGAGCGAGATCCTGCAGGGCAAGCAGGTAACGGTCGAGGGGCAGGTGGTGAAGAGCGTCGAGCTGCCGCTCGTGCGCGACCACTACTATCAGCTCGATGACGGCAGCGGGCAGATCTGGGTGCAGACGACGCAGCCGACGCCGGACCGCGGCTCACGGGTCCGCGTTACCGGCACCGTCGGCCCCGGGCTCAAGGTGCCCGGGGTCGAGGTTGGGGTCGTGATCGTCGAGGCGCGCCGGCAGTAGGCTCCTTCGCGGGCGCCACCGGCGCTCGCCCGTGCCTTCTCTCTGCTAGTCTTGGCGCCAGCCGATGGAGGCCACCGCAGTCGGCAACTCCCAGGAGGCGGGCGAGGGCTCGGCAGCGGACGGTGCGGCTGCCGGCACGGCTGGTCCCTCGCTTCCCCCCACCATGCCCTGGCCCCGCGCGGCCCGGGACTGGGGCCTCGCGCTCGCCGTCGCGGTGGTCTACCTCGGCGCGGCGAAGCTCGGCCTCAGCATGGCCTTCCTCGCCGAGCAGGTGTCGCCGGTGTGGCCCGCCACCGGCATCGCCCTCGCCGCCGTGCTGCTGCTCGGGCCGCGGGTGTGGCCGGGCATCGCCGCCGGTGCCCTGATCGCCAACGCCACCGCCCACGAGCCGCTGGCGGTGGCCGCCGGCATCGCCGCCGGCAACACCGTCGAGGCACTGCTCGGCGCCTGGCTGCTGCGGCGGGTGGGCGCCTTCCGCACCGCGCTCGCCGGCGTGCGCGAGGCGCTGGGGCTGACCCTGGCTGCCCTCGCGAGCACCGCGCTCTGCGCCACCATCGGCGTCGGCAGCCTCTGCCTGGGCGGGGTCGAGCCGTGGTCTCGCTTCGAGGCGCTGTGGCAGGTCTGGTGGCTGGGCGACGCCATGGGCGCCCTGGTGATGGCGCCGCTTCTTCTCTCCTGGCTGGGGTCGGAGCGCTCGCCGTGGCCGCTGCACCGGGCCGGTGAGCTGGCGGCGGTGGCGGTGGCGGCGATGGTCGTCTGCGCCCTCATCTTCACCCGCCCGGTGGGCCTGGGGACGGTACCCGGGCCGACGCTCGAGTACGGACTGTTCCCCTTCCTCGTCTGGGCGGCGCTGCGGGCGGGCGCGCGGGGCGCCTCACTGGTCACCTTCGCCACCTCGACGGTGGCCATCGTCAGCACCCTAGCCGGCACCGGCCCCTTCGCCGCACGGCCGCTCCACGACTCGCTGGTGTTGCTGCAGACGTATCTCGGCGTGGTGGCGCTCACCGGCCTCTTCCTGGCCGCCGCCATCGCCGAGCGCGACCGTGCCGAGGGGGGCCGCGCCGCGGCGGCGCGGCAGGCCGAGGAGCGGTTGCGCAGCGAGGCGGCGTTCCGGCGGCGCACCGAGGAGGAGCTGCGGGAGAGCGAGCTCGAGTTGCGCCGCCGGGCCGAGGCCCTGGCCGAGGCCGACCGCCGCAAGGACGAGTTCCTCGCCATGCTCGGCCACGAGCTGCGCAACCCGCTGGGTGCGGTGAGCAACGCTCTGGCGGTGCTGCGCGCCGGCGACGAGGCGACCAGCGGCCGGGCCATGCTCGACGTCATCCAACGGCAGGTGCACCATCTCGGCCGGCTGGTGGGGGACCTGCTCGAAGTCTCGCGCATCACCCGCGGCGAGATCTCCCTGCGCAAGGAGGCGCTCGACCTGCGGGCAGTGGTGGTGCGGGCGATGGAGACGGCGCAGCCCTGGATCGACGAGCGCGGCCATCGGCTCACCGTCGAGCGCCCGCCGCAGGCGCTGACGCTCGAGGGCGACCCGATGCGGCTCGAGCAGGTGTTCGCCAACCTGCTGCACAACGCCGCCAAGTACACCAAGCCCGGGGGCAGCATCGTGGTGGTCGTCGATCGCGAGGGGGAGAGCGCGCTGGTGCGAGTGCGCGATGACGGCATCGGCATCCCCGCCGACCTGCTGCCGCGCGTCTTCGAGCTCTTCACCCAGGGGGACCGCTCCCTCGACCGCGCCCGCGGCGGCCTGGGCATCGGTCTCACCCTCGTGCAGCGCATCGTGGAGCTGCACGAGGGCAGCGTCGAGGCGCGCAGCGACGGCATCGGCCGCGGCTGTGAGATGGTGGTGCGGCTGCCGCTGCCGCTGCGAGCCGCGGCGTCCCGCCCGTCGGCGGTGCCGGTCGAGGCGACCGGCGAGGGGAAGTGGGATCGCCTGCGGGTGCTGATCGTCGAGGACCAGGCCGACGCCGCAGCGAGCCTCGCCGAGCTGCTGCAGCTATGGGGCTACGCCGTGGAGGTGGCGCCCGACGGGGCCGCCGCTTGCGCCGCCGCCGCGGTGCGCTGCCCCGACGTGGTGCTGCTCGACATCGGGCTGCCGGGGCTCGACGGCTACGCCGTTGCCGGCCGCCTGCGGCGGCTCGCGGGTTGCGGCGACGCCCTCATCGTGGCGCTCTCGGGGTACGGCGGCGAGGAGGAGCTGCAGCGATCTCGCGCCGCGGGCATCGACCATCACCTCGTCAAGCCCCTGGACGTCGACGCGCTCGATCGCCTGCTGGCGAGGGCCGGCCGGGTGGGTGCCCGCCGTCACGACGACGCCCCTACGCCTCTTCCCAGCTGAGCCAGAGGGCGGCGATGAGCGCCGCGAGCAGCAAGGCGCCGAGCGTCACGTTCAGCGTCGGCCCGGAGAGCGACAGCAGCGCGTGGGGTGGTGGCAGGGAGGGGAGACGGAACTGCCGCGCCAGCCGCGGCAGCAGGGCTACGGCGGTGCCGGCCGTGGCCGCGGCGGCGGCGTGGCGCGCCAGGCGCAGGGGTGCCAGTGCCCGCTCGGTGGAGGCGCGACGTCGCGCCGCGGCGGCGCGCCGCAGCAGCAGCTCGGGATCGGGGAGGCGCGTCTCGGCGGCGAAGGCGGCGGCGGTCTGCCGCAGTGCCGCGCCGCTGGCGGCGGCGGCGGCGCACGCCGCGCAGCCGGCGGCATGGGTGGCGAGGGCCGCCGGCAGCTCGCCACGGCACGCCGCCGCGACGATCTCCCTCTCGCGCCGACAGGGGAGCAGGCTGGGGGGCCTCATGGCCGGGACTCCGCCGCGCTCACGCCGAGCTGCGCCGCCAGGCGGCGGCGCGCGCGGAACAGCAGCACCCGGACGCTGGCCGCGCCGAGGCCGAGGGCGGCCGCCACCTCGCGATGGCTCGCTCCCTCGACATGGGCGAGCCAGAGCAGCTGGCGGTCGCGCGGCTGCAGGCGGGCGAGCGCGCGCTGCACGTCGAGGCGGGCGGCTCCGCCGGGGGATATTGTGGTGACCGCCGCGACGGCCGCCTCGTCGAGGCCCGCAGGCTCGGGGTGGCGCCGCCGGCGGCGCCAGTGATCGCGCAGCAGGTTGCTGGCGATGCGGTAGAGGTAGGCGCGCCGGCCGCCCTCCTCCTCGCCGGCGAGGTCGGCTCCGAGCAGGCGCAGGTAGCTCTCCTGCAGCAGGTCGTCGGCCACCGCCGCCTCACCGCAGGCCGCCCGCAGGTAGGACCAGAGTGGGCGGGCGGTGGCCGCGTAGAAGCTGCGGAACGCCCCCTCGTCGGGCCAGACGGCGGTCGCCGCGCCCGGCGCTGCGGGCAGGCTGAGCACGGCGGCGGCCTCCAGCGGCGCGGTCATGCCGCCGTGTCGTCCGCCGCGGGGCCCGCGGCGATGAGGCCGAGGCGGCGCGACAGCAGCCAGGAAGCGGCGGCGGAGACCAGGAATCCGAGCCCGACGGCGAGGGCCATGGTGCCGAGGAAGCCGAAGCCGCTGCGAGCGTCGTCGCCGTAGTGGCTGGCCTGGCTCAGCCCGAGCAGCGCGATCCCCACCGCCGCCATGATGATGCCCGTCTGCACCGCGGCGAGGATGCGCTTGACCGGGTTGGGCGTCTCGACGTCGGAGGCGACGAGCAGCCTGCGACCGGCGTCGCTGCGCAGGTAGCCGAGCAGCTCGTCACTCGAGCTGAAGCGGGTGACCAGGTCGCGATGGATTCCGGCGCGGGTCTCGGCGAGCTTGCGGCGGGTGTTGTTGTCCGAGAAGGTGCGGAGGATCCAGAACAGCACGGTGGCGAGACCGACGATGATGATGGCGGGAACCAGGTCCGACATGGGATGCGACCTCCCGGAGTGACGTGCGGTTGGGGGGCGCGGCCGGTTCGCCGGTCGCTCCGGAGGTAGAACGAAATCGGCGGCGAAAGGTTAACCCCGGGGCGCGAGGAACCACCGCAGAGCCAGGTCGGTGATGCGGGGGAGGGAAGGGAGGAGGTCGTGACCGTCCTCGACCACCTCGAGCTCGACCCCCGGGTGGCTGCTCGCGAAGGCCTCGCTCACCGCCAGCGGCACCACCCGGTCGTGACGGCCGTGGACGATGAGCACCGGGCAGCGCGGCGAGGGCACCGCCGGCTGCCGGCGGGCGTCTGCCATCAGCTCCCAGTGCAGCCGCACCGGTACGCCGGCCGCGTCCGCGACCTCGTGCCAGCCCGTGCGCTCCCAGGCGCCCAGCTCGGCCGCCGAGATCAGGTGTTGCCAGCGGTGGGGAAGGTCGAGCCCCGGGGCGAGCAGCAGCAGGCAGCTCATTTGGCGCGGGTGCAGCTCGGCCCAGCGCGCTGCCACCCAGCCCCCCATGCTCGAGCCGATGAACCCCCACGGCGTGGCCCCCGGTCCGCCGGTGGCGGCGTCGAGCGCATCGACCGCCGCCAGCATGCCGCTGTAGGTGAGGCGCGCGAAGGAGGGCAGGTTGAGGTCCGGCAGGTGGAGGGCGGCGCCATGCGCCGCGAAGGCGTTCGCCAGCGCCACCCCCTTGCGGCTCCCCGGACCCGAGGCGAACCCGTGCAGGTAGGCGAGGCGCACGCGACCGCGATCAGCTGGCGGCCCGCCCCGGCGCCGGCAGCCTCATCGACCGTTCGCCGGTGGCGGCGGGGAGGGCGCCGGGCGCACCGGCAGCGGCACGTTGCACAGCTCGATCCGTCCCACCGGGTCGAGGAACCACTCCTCGCGGCGGTTGCGGCGCGCCTCGACGAGCTTGGCGAAGGTGGGAGTGTCGGTGCGCAGCACCTCGAGCGGCACCCGCTCGGCCGGCGGCAGGTCGGCGGCGACGCGCACCGAGCGCAGCGGCACGTCCTGCTTGGGATCGGTGTAGAAGCCGAGCGGACCGCTGCCGCGCGGCAGCGTCGAGAGCAGCTCCATCCCCTGCACGACGCGTCCGAGGAGCGTCACGTTGCGGTCGAGGTGGCGCGGCGAGTGGCCGATGACCACGTAGAGCTCGGCGCCGTTGCCGGAGTCCTCGCCGTTGCCGCGCCCGGCGCCCACCATGGCGTAGCAGTGGGTGAGCCAGGCGCGATGGCTGCGCGGGTCGCGCGCCACCGGCAGGCCGTCGGAGAACCCCACCTGCGGCGCATAGACGTCGCCGTCGGGCAGCGGCGTGAACGGCAGGCCCTCGCTCGGCCGGTCGAGCTCGGCGTGGAGGCCTTCTGCGCGCTGCCGATCGGCCTCGCCTTGGCGGAGTCGTCGCCGTTGGGGTCCGCCCACTGCACGACATAGTTGTCCTGCGAGCGCACCACCGCCAGGCCGTCGAAGTACGCCTCGCGCGCCAGCGCTTTGACGTTGGCCACATGATGGGGCGCGAAGGCCGGCGCCAGCTCGATCACCACCCGTCCCGCCGGCAGCTCGACGTAGAGCGTGTTCTCGGGGTCGAGCGGCCGCCAGTCGGAGGGCTGCGAGGCATCGAGGACGGCGGCCATGCCGACGGGCGGGGGAGGGGTAGGGGCGACGGCCGGCGGCGGTGATTCCGCGGCCGCCAGCCGCGAGCTGGCGCCAACGACAGCCGTCCCGAGGATCAGCGCCGAGATCGAGAGGCACGCCGGCATCGAGCGGATCGTCATCCGCCGACACTAACATCGCGTAGGTGCGACCCCCGAGAGGCGGCGGCGCGGCTCGAGGGCTGCTGCTGGCGCTGCTGGCCCGGGTGCAGCGATCCTCGAATTCGGTCCTGGCTCCTGGAGCCTTGGTGCGCTCGGGTCAGGGGACCGATGCCCACAACCCAGGCGGGCAGTTGATGCCGCGGACCACGGCTATTGTGGCTGGAGGCGGCGGTGTCAGTCGGGGCGGCGGTGTCAGTCGGTGGGGGTGCGTGTTCTGTGGTGGGTTCGGCAGCGCTGGCGTCGCGCTGGAGACGAGGCGCATGCGCTGTGCTGCGCTGACCGGGATGGCCGAGAGGTCGTTGTAGATCTTGACGTGCTCGTCCGGGTCGCTGGGCTGGCTGTTGCTGGGAACGTACAGGTCGTCTTCCGGCAGGTTCCCGACTCGCACCTCGATGGTGCCGTCGGCGTTGGGTTTGACCACCAGACTGCCGACGACGTTGGACTTGTCTCGGAACGAAAGGGTCAGGTTGACCTCCTTGATCGCGAACGATTGACACACCTCCTCGGCGATGTGCCGTGCCGGGAGCTGCGAGCCCTCATAGCGCCACGCATAGTTCGGGTCCACCCAGGTCGCTGCTAGCAGACCTTGGGAGAGCCGCAGCCGGCCGGCGGTCCCCACGGTGCCGCCAAGGACACTGCGCAGGATGCCGCCGCAACCCGCCTTGCCGGGCGGGCAGCCGTGCTCGAGCACCAAGATGTACTGGCGTAGCGAAGCCTCCTCGCTCAGCGCTCCCGAGGTGACGGTGCTGGCAATCGTGATCTCCTGCCTTTCGAGCGCGAATCCCGCGAGCCGGTCCTCGGGGTCCTTGGTGGAGAGCGGCGTAATGCCGTTGTAGCTCACCAGCGTGTCCTTCTCGATCATCACATGAGGAATGTGGGCGTGCATGGTCGCGTCGGGCACGATGAGGACGAAGAGGCCGCCTCTCGGAACGAAGCCGACGATTCCGGTGTAGATGAGATGCACTTCGGTCACGTTCTCCTCCCTTCTCCTCGGCATGAGCTGCCGATCGCCTGACGTTATCCGGACCCCACGATCGTCCAGGCCGCCCAGTCACGCGCTGGGCTGCCGCTATCCCTCAGCTCGATCTGCGCCTCCCGCAATGCGGTCGCCGGAGCCGGCCGCTCGCCAGCCGCCGGTGAAGCGCGCGGGAGAGCGCAATGGCAGGACGGTCGTCGACCGGCCAGAGGCTTGCGATGACGGAACGCGCGCCAGCGCTGAGGAACGCTCGCGCGATGCCGTCGCGGCCGGACGTGATGCTCGGCCTGCCGCCTCCGGACGTGCAGGAGCTGAGCACCACGACGCTGCCGGCCAGGGAGAGCCGCTCGATGGCCGGGGCATCGATCAGCTGCAGGGATGAGCCGTCGCCCATCAGGAGAGCGCCGTTGGAGACTCCTCCCGCCACGGTGTGACCGGCGTAGTGAACGACGCCGTAGCGAGTCCAGTCGGCAGAGAGTAGCGCCGAGGCGGCGCGCAGCCGCACGCTGCAGCCGTAAAGGTCACTGACGGAGTCGAGCTCGCGGTCGAGTGCGGGCAGCACCCCGAGGTTGGGGAAAAGAGCGCCTCCGTCATGCGCTCCGGCGATCAGGAGGGCGCACCGTGGGGGTCGTTCGGGCAGCTCCGCCAGGGCGGACCACAATCGAAGGGATGGCGTCACAACCAGCTCGTGGCTGTCGAGAAGGGAGCGCTGCTCCTGGTCTGGAAGGGAGCCAAACGGCACCTCGAAGAGAACCTCATCAGGAGAGACGATCACCTGAAAGTCGAGAGGCCCTTCTCTACCCAGTAGCAGGGAGCTCAACATCCGCACCTCTGGCGCGCGCAGGTTTCCGTGCTCGACTTCGAAGCTGGCCACCGAGGCGGAGCTCGGCCAGCGCCCTGCGTGTGATGGGATGGCGAGCGAGCTTCACGCTGTCGTCGACGAGCTTCCAGACGAGCAACTCATCGTCCAGGCAGAGGTAGGCGAGGATGGACCGGCCTCGTAGCCTCGAGCCCAGAGCGCCGGATGGGACCGCTGTCGAGTTGCTGCGTGCAAAGGCCAGCGAACGCCAAGACTCGAGCACCTCGAGCGCATCGCCGGCCCTTCCCTGGTCGGCAAGCAGGCGGACGAGGGCGTAGTGGACCTCCTTGCGTTGGTCGAAGAGGTCGTCGCGGTCTCGGAGCCCCAACTCGTCGAGCTCGTGGTCGGATCGGGCGATCGCGAGGCGGAGAGTCGTTTCGGCCGCCTTGGTGTTGCCTTCTCGCCGCTCGATGCGGGAACCGACGAAGGCGGTGTCGAGGTAGAGGTCCGCCTCCCGGGTCGCCAGCGTGTCGATGTCGGCCAACAACCTCTTTGCTCGTCCGGGGTCGGATGCGGCCATGGTCCGGGCCAGCTCGATCGCCGCGTGGGCGAAGTAGCGAGCCCGCAGGTCGGGGTCTCCCAGCGCCTCGGCTTCGCCCAAGGCGGCTTGGAACGCGTCGGCGGCGGCAGCGGGCCGCCCCGCCAGCGTGGCGGCCCGCCCCTCCTCGAGGTACGACTCACAAGCGAAGTCCCGGAGCCCTGTTGACAGTGCTGCGGCGCGCATGGCGCGCGCGACCTCGAGAGCGACGTGCGGCAGTGCTTGTCGACGCGCCAGCTGGGCGAGGGCGCCCAAGGCGCGGTACCGTCGCCTGGGGATTGACCCCTCGAGGCGCACCGCCGCGGTCGCCTCCTCCCAGGCCGCGTCGGTGCGCCCGAGGTAGTCGTAGAGATAGGCCACCAGCGTGCGCAGCGAGGCCTCACGGGAGCGGTCGTGTGCCCGGCGCAACTCCTCCAGGCCTCGCAGGTACGAAACGAGCGAATCGGCCGGGCGATTGCGCGCATGCTCGACGAGCCCAGTGAGCCAGTCGGCCTGGGCGCGAACCAGGAGAGATGGGTGGGACGCCTTTGCGGCGATGGCCGCCGACGAGTGGGCCTGGTGCTCTGCCTGCTCGAGCTCGCTGGCGAGGAAGTCGCAGCTTCCCCACGTCAACGTCGCAAGCGCGGCAGCCGGGCTGCCCTGGGCTCCGAGAAGTGCCACCGCTCGCTCTGCCTCGAGCCGACAGCTGGCGACGTGTTGGCTGGCGTAGGCGCGACGAGCCAGTGCGTAGGCGCGGTGCCCAGCGGCTAGCTGCGCCAGGGTCGCTGGCGCCGCGCCATGGATCGATTGGAGGATGCTGGGTAGCAGCGGATCGCCGGTGAGCTCGGCGTGATGGGCCGCGACCTGGTCGGCAGCGGCGAGGCTTCTCCTTGCACGCAACGCATCTCCTGCCGTCGATGCTCCCGCCCAGTCGGCCAGATCCCGCTCGAGGACCTCCTGCTCGAGCCACTCAGGACTGGTCTGATCAGCTGTGGCGTCGGCAGCGCGTAGTGCGGCCACCCGGGCACGCGCCTCCTCGGCCCACTCCGAGCGGCCGTCGAGGCGAAGGTAGCGCTGCCAGGTCGCGATGGCCTCTCGCCGCAGGCCCAGTGCTTCGAGAGCGAGCGCTTCATCGAAGAGCGCCTCGGCGTGACGCTCGCTGGCGGCCGAACGAAGGAGCACCTCGAGGCCCTCCGCAGCGAAGGCCGGTGCGTGCTCCTGATGAGAACGCTGGATCAACGCCGCTGCTAAGTCGTCATCGATGCTGCCATCTGAGGGGGCCGCACGGTGGGCGCGGCGGAGGTCGTCGGCGGCCTCGCCGAGCTCGCCCACGAACAGGTGTACCAGGCCGAGGAGATGAAGGGCGCCCGGAGTCGGGTTCGTGTCCGCCTCCTTCTCGACGCGGCGGGCCACCGCCAGTAGCTGCCGACCGGGCTTGGTGCCTAGGCTGCGAGCGGCGAGCGGCAAGGGAACATGCGGGAACCCGCTCAGTCGGATCGGCCCCGGTCTCAGCCGTGAGGTCGCGGCTATCAGGTCGGCGTGGTCATCATGTGTCGCGGGTCGGGACCACCACCAGAGGGCGGAGCTGCCGATCGCGAAGGCAACAGCCACCGCAACGGCGGTGCGGCGCCCGCGTGGCTGGGGCGCTGGCGGCATGCCGGCGCGATCCATCTCAACGACCCGATGCCGGCCGCCCCTCACGCCAGGCTGTGGAAGACCTTCTGCACGTCGTCGTCTTGCTCGAGGCGGTCGACGAGGTTGAGGACCTCCTTGGCCTCGCCCTCCGCGAGCTCGACGGGCGTGGTGGGGATGTACTCGGCCTCCGCCGAGATCGGCGTGATGCCGCGCTCCTCGAGGGCCTTCTGCAGCTGGCCGAAGTCGGCGAAGGCGCAGCGCAGCACGAGCTGGGGCTCCCCCTTCTCGTCGCTGCTCTCGCCCATCTCCTCGAGGCCGTGGTCGATGAGGTCGAGCTCGAGCGCCTCCTGGTCGATGCCGTCGGGGTCGAGGCGGAAGACGCCCATGTGCTGGAACAGGAAGCCGACGCTGCCGCTGCTCGCCAGGCTGCCGCCTCCCTTGTTGAAGTGGGTGCGGATGTTGGAGACGGTGCGCGTGGAGTTGTCGGTGGCCGTCTCGATGAGCAGGGCGACGCCGTGCGGCGCGTACCCCTCGTAGAGGATCTCCTGGTAGGCCTCCGCCTCCTTGCCTGCGGCGCGCTTGATCGCCGCCTCGATCTTGTCCTTCGGCATGTTGATCGAGCGGGCGTTCTGCACCACTCGGCGCAACAGTGGGTTGCCGTGCGGATCGGGCCCCCCCGCCTTGACGGCGATGGTGATCTCCTTGCCGATGCGCGCGAACTGCTTCGACATGCGGTCCCAGCGCGCGAACATCGTGTGCTTGCGAACTTCGAATATGCGTCCCATGGTCTTCTCGCGGGTTGGTTGCAGTGGGGGAACCGGGCGCGCGGCCGCCCGCGGAGCCTCAAATCTAGCCGACACGGGCCGCAGGGGCCAAGGAGGTCTCGCGGCGGCGGCTGCGCATATGCTGCCGGCCATGAGAACGCCGCTCGCTTCCCTGTTGCTGCTGACGGCCCTTTCCGGTGTGGCCGCGGCGGACGCCACCGAGCCTGCGCCCGCCCAGCCCCATGGCGCCCAGGCCGATGAGTCCCAGCGTGCCGAGTCGCCGCGGACGTGGCGCGTCGACTCCTTCCACACCGGCGGGCTCGGCGCCGAGCTGATCAGCCTCGACCGCGTGGTGGTGGAGCCGCTGCCCTGGCCGGGCAACCCCAAGGGGGCCCTGGGACCCGCGGACGCCGGTGCCTACCGCTTCACCGTGAGCGACGTCGCCAGCGGCACGCCGCTCTACCGGCGGGGCTACGGCTCGGTGTTCGGCGAGTGGGAGACCACCGCCGAGGCGGCCAAGGTCCACCGCACCTTCCACGAGTCGCTGCGCTTCCCGGCGCCGACGGCGCCGGTGCGGGTGGTGGTGGAGAAGCGGAAGGGGAACGGGTGGCACGAGGTCTGGCGGCAGGACGTCGACCCCGCCGACATGTTCCTCGACAGCGCCGAGCCGCCGCGGCAGCAGGCCATCGAGCTCGAGCGCCACGGCGACCCGCGCGACAAGCTCGACCTGTTGCTCGTCGGCGATGGCTACACCGCCAAGGAGTGCGAGGACCTCTTCCCCGCCCACGCGCAGCGGTTGATGGCGGCGCTCTTCGCGCACCAGCCCTTCACGCATCGGCGCAACGACTTCAACGTCTGGGGCATCTGCCCGCCGGCGGCGGCGAGCGGTGTCTCGCGTCCCTCCACGGGCCGGCACCTCGCCTCGCCGATCGGCACCAGCTACGACGCCTTCGGCTCCGAGCGCTACCTGCTCACGTTCGACAACCGGGCGCTGCGGGAGGTTGCGTCGTGGGCGCCATACGACCACCTGGCGATCCTCGTCAACGAGGAGACCTACGGTGGCGGCGGCATCTTCAACCTCTACGCGACGGTGGCGGCACGCAGCGACTGGGCCGAGTACGTCTTCGTCCACGAGCTGGCGCACGAGCTCGCCGGGCTCGCCGACGAGTATTACACCTCGCCGGTGGCCTACGAGCCGGCCGCCAAGGTCAGCGAGCCGTGGGAGCCCAACGTTACGGCCGATCCGCAGCACCCGAAGTGGGCCGACCTGCTCACGCCCGGGGTCGCGCTGCCCACGCCATGGCCGAAGGAGGCCTACGAGGAGGCCGAGCGCGGATTCCAGGAGCGCCGCAAGCAGCTGCGCGCCGAGCGGCGCCCCGAGGTCGAGATGTCGGCCCTCTTCCGCGAGGAACAGGCGTTCGCCAGCAAGCTCCTCGCCGAGGATGGACACCCGGCGGTGGTGGGAGCCTTCCAGGGTGCCAACTACGACGCCCAGGCGTTCTATCGCCCGTCGGCCGACTGCGTGATGTTCAGCCGCGACGCGGTGCCCTTCTGCGCCGTCTGCCAGCACGCGATCGAGGCGGTGATCGACCTCAGCGCGCCGCGCTGAGGGAGCGCCTGGATCGGCCCTCAGCGGGCAGTGGCGTGCTGCCGGTGGTAGTGGCGGCGCGCCTTCGCCCGGTTGCCGCAGCTCTCCATCGAGCACCAGCGGCGGGAGCGGTTGCGGCTGTGGTCGAGGAAGAGCCAGGTGCAGCTGGCGCCGTCGCACTCGCGGACGCGGTCGAGCTCGTCGTCGGCGAGCAGGTCTGCCGCCGAGCGGGCGATCGGCCAGAGGGGAGCCGCGAGCAGGTCGCCGGCGTCCCCCCACTCCCAGCGGTAGCTGCCGTCGTGCCAGGCCACCCTCAGGTGGGGGAGGGCTTCTTCGAGGGAGCGGTTGAGGGCGCCGAGGTCGCCCGCGGCAACCCGTCGCCCGCGCGCCTGGGCCGCGAACAGCCGATAGAGCGCCTCGCGGAGGACCAGCGACGCCGCGACGACGGTGCCCGCTGCGGCCGGTGCGCGGCGGGCCTGGCGGCCGAGCGAGGCCACCTCGCGGTGACCGAGGGCGGCCGCCTGGGCCGCGAAGGCGAGCAGCGCCGGGTAGCCGGTGAGCCGATCGGACTCCGGGCGGGCGCGATCGCCCCAGGTGTTGGCGAAGTCGAGGCAGAGGGCACCGCCGGAGAGCTCGAAGATGGGGTCCCGGGGTCTGGCGGTGGCGTCCCTCACCTTTCCAGTCTAACTCGTGAGGGGTGGTTGACCGGTTATGGAGGGCGATGCTATCGTAACCATCATGCTGGTCGAAAGAGGTTAGAGTCGAAAGAGGTTAGAGAAGAAGACCGTCAGAGTCCGCAGAAGATCCCAGCGAGCCCGGCAGGTACCCTGTAGCCCAGCCGGCTGCCAACCGGAGGCCCCCATGAGCAGCGACGCCACCCCCGCCAGCATCGCCACCGATTCCTGCCCCGATCCCACCCGCATCGAGACCGCCCGCCTCGCCGACCAGCTCGAGCGTTCCCTCCGCGGCGGCGCCTGGCACGGCCCATCGCTGCTCGAGGCCGTCGAGGGCATCGATGCCGAGGCCGCCGAGCGCCGGCCCGTCGCCGGCGCGCACACCATCGCCGAGATCGTCGGCCATGCCGCTTTCTGGATCGACGCCGGGCGGCGGCGAATCGGCGGCGAAGCGGTGAGCGAGGTGCCGCCGGCGCTCAACTTCCCGCCCCAGGGGGCGGCCAGCGCAAGCTCCTGGCAGGCCACGCTGGCCGCTCTCGACGAGGCGCACCGGCGCCTGCACGCGACGCTGCTGGCGCTCGACGACGACCGGCTCGACGGCGCTGTGGCCGGCTCCGACCCCACCGTCCGCGGCCTGCTCCTCGGCATCCTGCAGCACAACGCCTACCACGCCGGGCAGATCGTCGTGCTCAGGAAGGCGGGCGCGGGGAGCGGGCCATGACCGCCGTCGAGGAGCGCGTCCGCGAGCGGCTGCTGGTCAGGCGCGAGGAGCTCGCCGAGCTGGCCGAAGAGCGGCGCGAGCAGCGCCTCGTCGACCTGCTGCGCCGCGTCGACGGCGCCCTCGCCGCGATCAGCGTTGGCGAGTGGGGAATCTGCGCCGTCTGCCGCGCGCCGGTGAGCTCGGAGCGGATGGAGGCCGACCCGCTGGTGACGGTGTGCCTCGGGTGCCTCGCTCCGGACGAGCGACGGGCCCTCGAGCGCGACCTGGAAGCGGCGGCGCGCCTGCAGCGCTCGCTGCTGCCGCCGTCGCGGCTCGACCACGACGGCTGGCAGCTCGCCTACCTCTGGGAGCCGCTGGGGCCGGTCTCCGGCGACCACGTCGACCTGCTGCGGCCCGCTCGCGACGACGAGCCCCTCCACCTCCTGCTCGGCGACGTCGTCGGCAAGGGGGTGGCGGCGTCGCTGCTGCAATCCCAGCTCCACGCGCTCTTCCGCGCCGTGGTGACGCCCGACATGCCGCTCGGCGAGATGATGGGGCGCGTCAACCGACTCTTCTTCGATGCCACCAGGGGCCGCAGCTACGCCACCATGGTGGCGGCGCGGCTGTTCCCCGATGGCCGCGTCGAGCTCGCCAACGCCGGGCACCCCCGACCGTTGCTGGCCGACAGCCGCGGCGTGCGGCCCGTCGAGGGTGCGGGGTTGCCGCTGGGCCTCTTCGCCGGCGCCGACTACCAGGGGCGAGAGCTGTGGCTGGGGCCGGGTCAGACGCTGCTTGGCTACACCGATGGCTGGACGGAGGCGATGGTGGGTGACGAGGAGCTCGGCATCGGCCGCGCTGCGGCGGCGGTGCGGCGCGCGGCGGAGCTCCCTCCCGAGGCGCTCCTCGCGGCCTGCAGGGCCGAGCTCGACGCCTTCCTCACCGGCAGCCCGCGGGGCGATGACCTCACCCTGCTGGCGCTCCGGCGCAAGCCGCGCGACGCGTGAGGTCGGTGCGGGCGGTAGAAGCTTTCGCCCGGGGCGTTGCTCGCGAGTCAGCCGCCTCCGCGGTCCCTGCCGCGGTCGGCTCGCCGTCTGCGCTGCCAGCGGTCGACGCCGGCCGAGGCCGCCTGGATGGCGGAGAGCAGCAGGCCGACGGCCACCGACTGGCGGTAGGTGAGCGCTGGCCCGCGGCGCGAGAGCACGACGGCGCCGAAGAGCACGTTGGGCACCAGCACCACGGTCATCACGAAGGTCGAGAGGCGAACGAGCACCGGGCGCTCGTCACCGCTCGGCGTGCGCCGCCACGGCCGGCGCGTCGCCATGCCGACCACGAGCAGCACGGCGATGGCGAGCGAGGCGAGCGCCGCGGGCAGGCGGGCGCCGTGCCAGAACCCCCAGCCGGCGAGCAGGCCGACGAGCGCTGGGAAGGTGACCATCCAGAAGAGCAGGGTGGCGATGGCGAGCACCCAGAGAGGCGCCTCCTCGATGGGCGTCCCGCCGCTGCGCCGGAGCTGCCGCCGGCGGCGGGGTACCGGGTCGGTCCCGCGCCTCACGGCGGGCGGCGCCGCATGCGGCCCGCCGGCGGCGTGGGCTTCACTCCTGGGAGCGGGCGCGAGCGGGGGCGCCAGCGGTAGCGGCGCAGGTCGACGTTGCCGCGGAGGTCGAAGAGCACTCCCTCCTCCTCGAGCAGGTGGCGCTGCAGGCCCTCGCTGGGACGCTCATCGGAGCGTGGGCTCACCCGCCCCTGGGCGTTGATGACGCGGTGCCAGGGGAGCCGCGAACCGTCGGGCAGCCCGTGGAGCGCGTAGCCGACCAGCCGCGCCTGTCGGGGCAGGCCGGCGAGCGCGGCCACCTGGCCGTAGGTGGCGACCCGCCCGCGGGGGATGCGTGCCACCACCGCGTAGATCCGTGGCCAGAGCGACTGCGAGCGCAGCGGCGCCGGCGGCCGCGGCGGCGCCTTCTCCCTGTCGTTCCGCGGCGCGCGTCCGCCGCCGCCGCGTGCCGCCGCCGCGCCGCGGCTCACACCACCGCCGGGTCCTCGGGGGTTCCCGTCCAATGGGTCATGTTCTCCGCGCCGTCGGCGGTGACGGTCATGATGTCCTCGTGGCGGATGCCCAGCTCGCCCGGGATGTAGATCCCCGGCTCGTCGGAGAAGCACATCCCGGGTGCGAGCTTGGTGGTGTTGCCGCGCACCAGGTAGGTGTGCTCGTGGCCGTCCATGCCGATGCCATGACCGAGACGGTGGGTGAGGTACTTGTAGTCGGGACCGAAGCCGGCGGCGTCGAGCACCGCGCGCGCCGCGGCGTCGACCGCCTGGCACTCGACGCCCGGCGCACGGTGCGGAAGGCGGCATCTTGCGCCGTGCGCACCAGCTCCCAGATCCGCCGCTGGCGGTCGGTGGGGGGGGCGCCGAAGACGCCGGTGCGGGAGATGTCGCTGCTGTAGCCGTGCAGCTCGCAGCCGCCGTCGATGAGCACGAGGTCGCCGCGCTCGAGGCTCTTCGGCTTGGTGGTGCCGTGCGGGAAGGCGGCGTCGGGCCCGAAGAGCACCAGCGAGCCGCCCTCGACGCCGAGCCGCTTGTGCGCCTCGGTGCTGAGCGCGACGGCGCGATCGTGCGGCATGCCCTCCACCAGCGAGGCGAAGAGGGCACGGTGCGCACGCACGGTGATCTCGTTGGCGCGACGCATGATGGCGATCTCGTGGGCGTCCTTGATCATGCGGCAGCCGGCGGTGACCGGGGTGCCGCTGGCGACGCTCGCCGCCGGCAGCGCCTTGGCGACACCGTCGCTGAAGGCGAAGGGGAGCCGCTCCTCGAAGCCGATGCGGCCGGTCGCCGCTCCCCGCTCCTTGAGGATGCCGGCGACGAGCGCGAACGGGCTCTCGTGCTCCTGCCAGGCGCGCACGTCGGTGCCGATCTGGATCTGCTCCGCGGCGCGCCGCTGCTCGAAGGCGGGCGTCACCCACGCCGGTTCGCCGGTGCGGGTGAGCAGCATGCCGAAGAAGCGCTCGGAGAGCCCCCACCTGGCGCCGGTGAAGTAGGCGAGGCTCGTCCCCGGGCCCACCACCAGCGCATCGAGACCGTGCTCGACGAGCAGCGCCTGGGCGCGCACCAGTCGCGCCTTGTGCTCGGCGAGGGAGATCGGCTCGATGCCACCAGTGGCGTCGGCGAGCTCGCGGATCGGCTTGGGTGTCTCCGTTGGCGGTGGCGGCTCCGCGGCGCGGGCGTGGGCGGTGGCGAGGGAGCCGAGAGTGCCGGCCCCGGTGAGCTGCAGGAGGCGGCGGCGGGAAAGCGGCATGCGGTCCTCCACGGAGCGGCACCTGCGGCGCGCGCCGGGTGCCATCGCACGTGACTCGACTCCGATCGACGCGAGTCTATCAGCGCTCGCCGGCTCGCCGGCCGCCGCTCACTCGTCGCGCAGCGCCAGCGCCGGATCGACGCGCAGGGCGCGGCGGGCGGGAACGACGCAGGCCGCCGTGGCCGCCGCGAGCAGCCCGCCGACGACGGCGAGATACACCAGCGGGTCGCGCGGCGAGGTATGGAACAGCAGGCCGCCCAGGCGCGGTCCCGCCGCCAGCGCCAGCGCGACGCCGAGCGTCAGGCCCAGCGCCGCGAGCCGGAGGCCGCGCCCCAGCACCAATCCCATGACGTCGGAACCCCGTGCCCCCAGCGCCACGCGCACGCCCAGCTCGTGGGTGCGGCTCGCCACCATGTGGGCGATGAGGCTGTAGAGGCCGATGGCGGCGATGAGCAGGGCAAGCGCGCCGAAGCCGCCGATCAGCGTCGCTCCCAGTCGCCACGGCCGGATCTCGGGCTCGAGGCCCTCCTGCAGCGGATCCACGTCGATCCGCAGCGCCGAGGGGTCGACGGCGCGCAGGGTGCGGCGCAGGGGCTCGACCACCGCGGCCAGCTTGCCGCGCGGGCGCACCAGCAGGCACGTGCCTCCGAAGCCCTCCTCCTGGCCGAGCGGCACGTAGTACTGCATGGCGGGCTTGTCCTCGAGCGAGTCGCGATACGCGTCCTCGACGACGCCCACCACCCGCGTGCACGAAGTCGTGGCTCCTGCGTGCACGTCCTCGTTGAGGTAGAGACAGTTGTCCAGCGGTTCGGCTCGTGGCCACAGGGTTGCCGCCATGGTCTCGTTGACCACCGCCACCGGTTCGCTGCCGGCGCGGTCGCCGTCGCCGAAGCCGCGGCCTCTCAGCAGCCGCAGGCCGACGGTGGGGAAGTAGCCGGACGAGACCGCCTGGATGTAGGGGCCGCCGCCGGGAAGAGCGGGCACGCTCCCCCAGCCGGGCACCCGCAGGTCCACGGTGAAGGACGAGTGAAAGGGGGTGCCGACGGTGATCGCCGCGCTCGCCACGTCGGGCATGCGACGCACCGCCTCGAGGGCGCGCGCATAGAACGCCTGCTCCCGGCCCTCCCCCGAGGGTCGGATCAGCGAGCCGGCGGTCGAGCCCACCCAGTGGGCGCCGGCGACCAGCACGCGCTCGGGCTCGATGCCGAGGTCGAGGCTCTCGGCGCGCCAGAGGCTGCGCATGAAGAGACCTGCCGCCACCAGCAGCAACACCGAGAACGCCGCCTGCACCACGGTGAGGCCGCTGCGCAGCCGCGAGGAACGCCCGCCCCCTTCGCGCACGCCGCTGCGCAACGCGGCGAGCAGGTCGCCACGGTGGGCGGGTAGCGCCGGGGCGAGCCCGGTGAGGACCCCGGTGAGCAGGGTGAGGCCCAGCGCGACCAGCACGACGCGGCCGTCGAGCGGCGAGTGCGACCAGTCGACGTTGGGCAGCAACGTGGTGCGCAACAAGCCGCCGGTGAAGGGCACCACCGCCAGCGCCAGCAGGCCGCCGATCCCGGCGAGCAGCAGACTCTGTGCCAGGAGCAGGCGCACCAGGCGGGCCCGGCTGATGCCGAGAGCGACGCGCACCGCCACCTCGCGCTGGCGGCGCACAGCTCGCGCCAGCAGCAGGTTGGCGACGTTGGCGCAGGCGACCAGCAGCACCACCAGCGAGACCCCGACGAGCCAGCGCGAGACGCCGGCCTCCGTCGCCTCGCTGCCGCGGCCGTCAAAGCGGATGGGCCGCGCCGACAGGCGCGCATGTGCCAGCGGGTCGTCGCTGGCGGCCGGGAAGAGGTCGCGGAACGCGGCCGTGGCCTCGGCGCCGGCGCGCTCGCGGGTGACGCCGGGCGCGAGTCGCACCACCACCCGCAGCCACTGCGCCTGTAACGTCGTCTGCCAGTCCTCGGCCACGGTCGGGCCGCGCAGCGACATCGGCATCCAGGCGTCGACGCGGCCGAGGTCGACGCCGGTGAGCCCCGGCGGGGCCACACCGATGACGGTGTAGGGGATCCCGTCGAGGCTGACGCGGCGACCGAGGATGCCGGGGTCGGCAGCGAACCGCGCCCGCCAGAGCTCGTCACCGAGCACCACCACCCGCTGCGCCGCGCCCGGTCGGTCCTCGTCCCGACCGAAGAAGCGCCCCAGCGCCGGAGTGGCCCCGAGCAACGGGAAGAGGTCCCAGGTGGCGTCCGCCTTGAGCACCTCCGCCGCCGACCCTCCACGGCCCAGCGTCACGGTCAGGCTGGGCGAGGAGGCGTAGGCCGCGACGGCGGTGAACGCCTCGTTGCGCTCGTGCAGGGCGCGGTAGGCGACGTAGCCGAAGCTGCTGGCCGTGAAGGCGCCCTCGCCGGGCACGTCGGCGGTGAAGTAGATCCGGGCCACGTTCCGCGACTCGCGGACGTGCTCGGGGCCACGCAGCAGGAGGCGGTCGAGGATGCCGAACATCGCGGCGTTGGCTCCCACGCCGAGGGCGATCAGCAGCACCACCACGGCGGCGACGCCCGGCTCGTTGCGCAGCGAGCGCCAGGCGTAGCGCAGGTCCTGGCCGAGCTCGTCGAGGCGATCGCGCACACCCAGGCGCCGGTCGCGGCTGCGGGCGGCGTGCACCAGGCGCCGCCGCGCCGGCTCGATCGGTCCGAAGCGTCGCAGGGCCTCGGCGCGCGCCGCCTCCGGCGCCATGCCCAGCCGCTCGAGCTGGGCGGCACGCTCGGCGAGGTGGACCTCGATCTCCTCGTGAGTGTCCTCGGCGGCAAGGTCGGGTCGGCGCAGGCGGAGGTGGAAGAGACGACGGACGTCCGGGCGGATCATGGCGTCACCCTTGTGCGGCGCTCACGCCCGCGCCGTGGCGTCGAGAATCCCGATGACCACCTCACCATAGCGGCGCAGGGCCTGCGTCTCGGCCGCCAGATGCGAGCGCCCGCGGCGGGTGATGCGGTAGTAGCGGGCCCGCCGGTTGTTGTCGCTCACCCCCACTCGGCCTCGATCAGGCGCGCAAAGGACCGCGCCTTCGTCACCGCGGCCCTGGCACACCGGCTTGCTGACGTGGACACCCTCAGAGCGCGCCTCTCTCGGACCGCG
Organism: Thermoanaerobaculia bacterium; assembly: GCA_963837455.1. Classification (GTDB taxonomy): domain Bacteria; phylum Acidobacteriota; class Thermoanaerobaculia; order Multivoradales; family JAIOJS01; genus DASYQD01. The sequence continues at coordinate 519,093 of CAWINM010000010.1, forward strand.
GTCGACGAGACGACAAGAGTCCACATCCGTCAGAAGAGCGGCGACCTGCTCGGGCGAGCCGGAGAGGACTAGCGCAGCCTTCTGCCGGGCGCGGTCGGGAGTGGCGGGGTCATCGCGCAGTCGCCCGGCCACGGCCTGGTGGAGTGCGAGGCTCTTTTCGTAGTCGTGACGCGCCGAGCTCACGGTTTTCAGCGTACCACCGGGGCGGCGCTCGAGGTCCGCCATGAGCTGACCGCTGGTCACCGCAGCCGCGACTGGCGCCCGTTGCCCCGCCAGCACGCCGTGGCTAAACGGGGGGCCGTCGTCGTTGGTGACCTGAGCGAGGTCGAACCAGAGATCCCAGGCGGTTGATCGGGGCTAGCTGTGGGACGCCAGGAGCGAGGTCTGGAAGCGTGATGGAGCCGGGTCGCCGGTTCTCCGGGAGGTGTCTCTGCCAGGTGTATGTCGGAATTGCAATGCCGTTGCGAGGTGCCGATAGTCCCATCGGCTCACCTGCGAGATCCGTGCGCGAACAGGCGGACCTCGGCGCAGCGGGCAGCGGCCGCGGCAGCTACTCCGCTCGTAGGCCAAAGACGGGCTCGACGCGGAGGACGCGGAGCGCCGGGCCCACCGCCGAGACGCCCGCGGCCAGCGTGATCAGGAGGAGGGCGATGGCCAGCGCCGAGACGCCAGGGTGGTCAGCGAATCCGGGCAGACCGAACACTTCACTGCGGCGGGGTGCTCGACATCGTCCTCGACCACCCACTCGGCGTCTCCCTGGGGCAGCACCGCCGTCAGCCCGCTTTCCTCGTACGCAGTCAGGTACGCGGCGAGGCAGTAGGGAACCGACGTCGAGCGGAATCCCGGCGCCCGGCGCTCGAAGCGCACCAGGGTCTCGGGGCTGCGCACGGCGAGCGGTTGCAGCTGCGTCGCATTGGCGAGTTGGAAGAACGTCAGGTCGAGGCCCTTACCGAGGGCCAGGATGAGGATCGGAGCGAGATGGAAGCCTCGCGCGCGCCGCGCCGCCCGCGCCCATAACCGCGCGTCGGCCGCGAGGTCGTCGAGCCAGCGCCAGCCCCAGGCGTCGCGGGCCTCGTCGCGAAGACGCAGGACATTGCCGAAGCGGCGCCCGTCGGGCAATGTCGCGAGGTGATCAATCATCTCTTCCGCGAGTTCGCCTCCCAGCGCGCCCGCTCCACGAGGTGGCGGAGCCGCCGCAGGAAACCCACCGGATCGTGCATGCCGGTCTCTCCGTTCAGGCCGTCTCGAGGATGTATCTGCTGCCTGATCGGGCGATCGTAAGGTGCGCGGCGTTATGGAGCGCGGCAAGTCCTGTGAGTAGCGTGACCTTTCGCCCGGTAAGGAAGCGGGATGCGCGTCGGCCGCTCATCAGCTTCGGGCAGCGCCGGGCTACCGCGCAGGCGTGTGCCCTGGCCGTCGCAGAGGATGACCCGAAGAAGATCAGGGCAGCCGCAGCTCCAGCCCGGCTGGCGGGGCAAGGTATCCGGTAGCGCAACGTGCTTTGCCCGCGATCTCGTCGAACGATTGCTCGCCAATCGCCCGCATCCCAAAGCAGGCGGTGTAGGTACCGCCAGCCAGTTGGGCGACGTGCACGCCGTTGCCTTGCACGAAGCGGGTCCCGTGACCTTCGGTCCAGCGCACGAGACTCGCGTAGGGCATCCGGATGCCATCCTGCCAGAGCGAGAATGCGGCCCCTTGTGCCAAACCCTTCTTGAGACCCTCGCCCCCCTTGCCGAAATCCACCGTGAGGTCCGCACCTTCAGGCTCTACCTGCAACGCGATCTCGTCGGTCCGGTCGATCGCCACGGAGTAGGCCTTCAGGGCGCCCCCGGGCGGGCTCACCACCGCCACGAGAGCGCTCACATCGGCAGGTACCCGCAACTGGAACCGACCGTCGATTCCCGAACGTGCGGTCGTTATGAGGCCATCCCCTCCAATGGGAGGCCACGCGTCGATGGTGGCGCCAACGATCGGACCGCTCACGCCGAGCACGTGTCCCTTCAACTCTCTGTTGCGGCGCAGGTTGAGAAGAACTGGACCATGCGGCGTGCCGTCAGGGCTCTGGAAGGTGTAGCTGTTGCTGACCTCCTCTCCACCCTGCGGCGCTGGGCGGCTCGCCGCGAGCACCACCAAGCCAGCGGGGTATGCCCGCAACTCGAACGCACCATCGCGATCCGCTTTCGCAAGAACGGTCTCTGCTAGGACGGACAGCGTCACCTCTGCCGCGGCTGCCGGTTTCCCCGCCGGATCGATGACGCGTCCGTATACGAACGTGTCCGGTAGGTCGATCTCGACTGTCGCCTCGTCGCCTACTCTCTTCACGTCCACTTCGGCGGTCGTCGTGAGCTTTGGCTGCGTTCCGTCAATATCAACCTGCCACTTTCCTGGCTTCGGAAGTGGGCCTTCGAAGTGCCCATCTTTGTCGGCGTCCATGACGATTCGGATCGTCCCACTGCGGCCGCCAAAGAAGAGACGGCCCTTGACCGCCAGATCGCCTTGCCGTACGACCCCGCGAAGCCAGAGCAGATCCACTTTAACCAGGTGCGTCTCCCCCGAATCACGAACATCTACGTACCGATCGCTATGGACTTGGTTTCCGCGCTGGTCATAGACGGAGATCCAGAATCGCCCTGGCGTTTGGCTCTTCAGTCGGGCCCGTCCCTGCGAAGTCGCTTCGAGCAAGCTCTCGTCTTCCCACGCCTCGCGGTAGTCACTGGCTCGTAACACACGGAGGCGCCAGCGGCGTCCGAGCCAATCCGTGGCCGGATCGATGGCAACTTCGAAATCGATGGGCTTCCGGAGTTCGAGCGGCCTTTCGATGCGCGACTCAAAGCCCTGCCATATGTCGACAGGCGAAAGAACCGCGCGGGCACCGCCATCTTCGGCGACGAGCGCGTACCTGCCCGGTTGGACCCCTGCGAGCTGAAAGAACCCCTGTTGCTGGCACGGCGCCTCCGTCGCCAGCTTGTGGAGAAAGGCCAGTACGGGATCGTTGGGCCGACCCGGGGCGTCAATGGGTTCGAGTCGAACGTCGCATGATCTCGCGGGGGTCTGGTCCTCGCGGACGACCCAGCCGGCCACGGACGCCCCCCGAACGATGGGGCGGATGGGCAGCCGTGCGAGCTTCGTCGCTTCGATCGCGATATCCCATAGATAGTGCGGAACGAACGCGCGTGGGTGCAGTGCCAGATCGAGACGTCCCGCAGGAACCTTGCAGCGCCACGCGCCAGACTCTGCGATGGCACACACAGCCGAGCCCCCGGGAATGTCCTGCTTTCCCGCGCTCGGGCTCCTCGCCGGCTCGAAGCGAACATCGAGCGCCGCGGGCATCTTCTCTTTGTCAGACACCGAGAACTGACCGACTAGCAACCCGGCCGGCCGCAGAGCGACGCGAAGCTTGAGGGGCTCTTCGCCGACTTGAACACTGGAAGTGACGGCGAAGTAATCAGGAAAGTCGACGATCAAGGTCCACTGACTACCAGTCGGGAGCTCAGTCTCTGCAGCAGCCGGCAGACGGACAGGGATTACGATGGTCCTGTCGCGCTTGATACTTCGAAAGACGACGTGCCCATGACCCGCGAGAGGCTGCTGGGACGGGGAGTACAGCTCGACGTGCACCCTCGCTGGCGGAGGAGCTTGTTGACCAGAGGCTGCCGGCGGAATTAGAGCTCCCACTCCCAAGCCCAGAGCGCCTAGGAAGAAGCCAAACAGTGCGCGCTCGCTCAATCTATTCACCTCAAGCCCTTTTCGTCGCTGGAGCAAGGTCGGCGACCAAGAGATGGTCGCCGGCCGCTGGAGGGGTTTTGGATTCCGGTTCAGAAGCTGAATGGGTCGCCGTTACAGCTCATGCACTCCGCCGGGCACCAGCCGGCCTGGTAAGAACAACCACCGCTTCCGTCCCCGCCACCCGACCCGTCGCCACCGCCACCGCCACCGTCGACGACGATGCCGTAGCATGCGTCTCCCGATTCCCAGCAGACCTGCTCGCCGGTAAAGTCCGCCTCCGATTGGCAGCACACCGAGCCCCACTCATTGTTGGCTTGACGGCAGAAGCTGCTGTTACCGTTCCAGCTCAATTTACAGAGCTGGCATCCATTCGTGGTAGCACTGCTGTCATAGGGACAAAGAGCGAAGGCACCGCCTTCTGCCATGGCTACGATGACCAGCCCCGTCATCAGCACTACCGCGCTGAACCAACCTCTGCTCCGCATGACCCTTTCTCCTTATCTTTATATCCGCGTCAGCGGGATGGGGGGCATGCTAGACCTCCGGCAACTTCTCCGAGACGTTCCATTGAGAGGCTAGGAGGAAGGGTGCCGAGGTCAAGGCCACACGGCGGCGGCTTTCTGGAGGCAACGGTCGCGATCCGACACGGGGCGCGCCAGTGGGCTCGGCCGTCAGGGTGCCGGTGCCGGGGCCGCCGGCTCGGTCAAGCGCAGCTCCATGCGGTCGAAGTCGAAGGTGAGGGCCCAGGGGCGGAAGAAGGCGTGCGAGACGAGGCCGGCGATCCGTACGCCCTGCGAGGTCTCGAGGGGGGGCGGAAAAGGACCGATGAGGCCGGTGAGGGCGTCGCGCTGCGCCGAGCCGAGGCTGAGGTGCGGGATCTCGACAGGCTGGATCGACGTTGCGCCACCGCCGCCGATGCCGGTGCCCACCGGCGCCGTCGAGTGGATGTTTGCCGCCGCGAAGACCGCCGGCGGGGCGGTGAAGGCCATACCGGCGAGGCCGGTGTCGACGAGGAAGGGGAGTGCTTCGCCGCCGTCGAGCCTGCCGAGCGCCAGCATGTAGTGGTCGCCGGCCATCCAGAAGCGGATGCGATGGGCGGGCGGCGGACCCGCCGGCTGCGAGCCGCGCCGGCGCAGGATGAGCTTGCCGCCCGGATAGTCGAAGGTGGGCTCGAAGTGGTCGAGGAGGACGGTGCCGAGGACGCCCTCGATCTCGCAGCCGCCGCAGACGGCGCCGAAGCGCCGCGTCGGCAGCGTCAGCACGGGTACATGGCGTACGGTGATGCCGCCGAGGGCCACCGACTCGACGCGGCCGACGCCGGTCGCCGCCTTCTTGCCACCGCCGAAGGTCCCCTCGCGGGTGCCGAAGGACTGCGCCCCGACCTCGGCCGCGAGCTGCGGGTCGAGAAGCAGGTCGCTGCCCCCGGTGTCGAGCAGGAAGAGCGCCTGCTTGCCGTTGACGGTCAGCGACAGCACCGGGAGCGGATCGGTCTGACGGAAGGGCACCTCGGTCTCCGCCGGCGAGTCGGCCGTGATCTCGTAGGGCGTCACGCCCGCAAAGCTCGCCAGCATCTGCGCCTCGACCTCGTCCCCTGCCTCGTGCAGCAGGGGAGCCGCCGCGGCGAAGTCGTCGCGACGGCGGTAGCTCTCGGCGAGGAGTCGGCGCGCGGCAGGGTCCGTCGAGCCCAAGGCGAGCGCCCGTTGCAGCCATTGCTCGGCGGCGGCGAGCTCGTTGCGGAGCATCTCAACGCGCCCGACCTCCATCGCCAGGGCCGCGTCGCCGGTGGCCTGCGGTGAAAGCGGCAGCACCGCTGTTTCGGCGCCGGGCAGGTCGCCGGCGAGGAGCAGTGCCGCGAGCTGGTCGGCGGTGACGGCCGGTGGCGGCGTTGGCGGTGCCGGGGCGGGCGACGCCGAGCAGGCGGCGAGAGCGAGGAGGAGGGCGTGGCGGGTGCCGCGGAGGGCGAGCCTCAGGCCGTCGTCGCCGCGGGCTCGCTGGTGTGGGCGTCCGGATACGGTCATCGTCTCAACGCTCCAGGGCCAGGCGGTGGTTGGCGAGGTCGAAGCTCACCGCGTAGTCGCGCAGGAAACGCGACCCCAGGTTGCCGACCGGGAAGAGGTCGACGAGGTCGACAGCCGGTGTCGCCGCCGTCCAGCCGGCCACCTCGAGGTCGCCGCGCAGGTCGGCGCCCCGGATCTCGAACTCGTTGGTCGCCGTGCGCCCCCTGCCCACCACCCGCTGCTCGCCGAGGGGGAGCCTTGCCGCCGCCGCCGCCGGCAACGAAAGCAGCGCCGGGCTGCCGGTGTCGACGTCGACGGTGAGTGGCACACCGGCGGCCGAGACCTCGATCTGCGGGATCCCTCGCGTGCTGGTGAAGGAGACCACGTGCGGAGCGCCGGCGGCCAGCGGCTCGCGGCTCAGCCGCAGCTCCGAGCGCGGGTAATCGAGCGTCACAGTGAGGCCGGAGAAGAGCGCCAGGCCGATGACCCCGTCCTCGGCGGCCGGCCCCGGTGCGTCACCGACGACGGCGTCGACGCCCTCGAAGCGCGCCCCGCCGATCTCCACGCTGGCGACGCGGACGACGGCGCTGTGGCGCGGGTTGGAGCCGCTGGGATCGCCGGTGATCGCTTCGCCCACCTGCTCGAGAGCGAGCGACCGCGCGACCGCCGCGCTCAGGTGTAGGAGCCCCGCTGCCCCGCTGTCGACCGCCAGGTGGAAGGGCCCCTGACCGTCGATGCGTGCGGCCACCGTCAGCAGGTGGCTGGAGGCCGTGAGGGGCACGGCAAGAGGCGCGGCGAGATCCACGTGACGGGGTGCCGTCGCGTGGTGGAAGACCGTGGACGCGGTGTCCCTGCCGTTGCCGCTCGCGGGCGGCGGGGCGGTGGCGGCGAGGACGAGAGCAGGCAGGAGGGCGCCGATGCCGGTGGCGAGGGTGTGTCTCATGCACCCCACGCTAGCGATGCGTCGTGAAGGGCTCGTGAAGGCCGGCCTCAGGGTCGAGCAAGGGGAGGGTGAAGAGGAAGGTGGCGCCGTCGCCGCCGGCGCTCGTCGCCCACGTCCGGCCGCCGTGGAGCTCGACCAGGCGCCGCACGATGGCGAGGCCGAGCCCCGCCCCACCCGCCTGCCGCGAGCGCGACTCCTCGAGGCGGTAGAAGCGCTCGAAGACGCGCTCGAGCTCGGCGGGCGGGATCCCGGGCCCACCATCGCTCACCGCTATCACCGCCTCTTCACCCTCGCGTCGAACGCCGACCTGGATCGCCGTCCCGGGCGGCGAGTGGCGGATGGCGTTACCGAGCAGGTTGCGCAGGACCTGAGCGAGTCGCAGCGGGTCGGCGCTCACTCGCAAGCCGGCGGCGGCGTCGAGATCGATGCTTGCCGCCGCGGAGCGGTGGAGCGCGACGATCCTCTCCACCGCCGCCGCCAGGTCGAGCTCCTCGCGCTGCATGGTCAAGGCGCCGGCATCGGCCAGCGCCAGCTCCTGCAGGTCGTCGACGAGGCGGCCGAGATGGAGGACCTCCTCGTGCAGCGAGTGGATGCGCTCGCTGTCGGGGGCGGCGAGACCGTCCTCGATCGCCTCCAGCTCGCAGCGCAGGATGGTGAGCGGCGTGCGCAGCTCGTGGGCGACGTCGGTGGTCATCCGGCGCCGCAGCTCCTGCTGCGCGGCTAGGGCATCGGCCATGGCGTTGAAGGCACGGCCGAGCTGCGCTACCTCGTCTTGCCCCTTGACGGCGACGCGCGCCGGCTGGCCGCCGCGCGCCATCGTCTCGGCCGCGACGGTGAGCCGCTCGAGAGGCGAGGTGATGCGCCGCGCGACGACCAGCGCCAGGAGGATGGCTACCGCGGCGGCGCCGCCGAATGCCCATGCGAGATGGCGGTCGAGGGTGCCCAGCCGCAGCTCTAGGGACGCGGCGGGGTCGGGAACCAGCGCGTAGGCGAAGCCGATGGTGTGGCCGCCGCCATCGCGCAGGGCGGTCCCCGGCAACCACGCCGCGATGCGTACCAGGCCGCCGGGGGTGCGGCGCACGATGCTCAGGCGGCCGTCCGCCTGCAGTCGCACGTCGGCGTCGCGCAGCGCGGAGGAGACGGCCACGACGGCGCCGGCCGGCGTCGCCACCACCGCCTGGTCGTGCGTTCCCGCCGTCAACCTGGCGAGCGCCGCCTCGACCCCCGCCCAACCCTGCCCGCGGTACTGCTGCTCGAGCGTCCGCGCCAACGAGTCTCCCCGCGGGCCCGCGGTGACGAGCAGCTCGCGCACTTGCCGGTGGGTGACGCTGCGGGTGCCGATGCCGCTGAGGCCCACCGCCACCGCCACGACGACGATCATCGCCGCCAGCAGCTTCCAGCGGATGCGGCTCATACCAGCTTGTAGCCGACGCCGAAGACGGTGAGCAGGTGGCGCGGGTGCGAGCTGTCCTCCTCGATCTTTCGCCGCAGGTTCTTGACGTGGACGTCGACGGTGCGATCGCCGCCCGCATAGCTCTCGCCGCAAGCGCGGCACAGCAGCTCGTCGCGGGTGAAGACGCGGCCGGGGGAGCGCATCATGGCGGCGAGCAGCCGCAGCTCGGTGGGGGTCAGCGACAGGGGCACGCCGCGCACCGTCGCCTGGTGGGCGGCGACCTCCAGTACCAGGTCGCCGCAGCCCAGCCGTTCGGGCGCCGGTTCGGCGGCGGCGACCCGACGCAGCACCGCGCGCACGCGCGCCACCAGCTCGCGAGGGGAGAACGGCTTGCTGAGGTAGTCGTCGGCCCCGAGGTCGAGACCGCGCAGCCGATCGTCCTCGGTGGAGCGCGCGGTGAGCATGATGATCGGCAGCGTCGACTCGGCGCGCAGCCGGCGGCAGACCTCGATGCCGTCGAGCCCGGGCAACATGAGGTCGAGCACCAGCAGGTCGGGCGTCTGCTCGCGCGCCCGCGCGAGCCCTTCCGGCCCGGAGCGGGCGAGCTGGGTCCGGTAGCCGGCGTGGCGAAGGTACATCTCGATCGCAGCGCTGGTCTTGGGGTCGTCCTCGACGACCAGGATCCGCCGGGACTCCATGCGGCGATGATACGAGCGGCTGATGGCGAGGGTGTGAAGGCGCCCGCCCCGCCGCTGGCTAGCTCAGCAGCATGCGCAGGTCGTCGGCGGTCAGCTCCTGCAGCCCCTGCCCCTCACCGCCGCCCTCGAGGATCGCCTCGGCGAGCTGTCGCTTGCTGCGCTGCAGCTCGAGCATCTTCTCCTCCACGGTGTCGCGGGCGATCAGGCGGTAGGCGAACACCGCCGCGTACTGGCCGATGCGGTGCGCGCGGTCGATCGCCTGTGCCTCGACGGCCGGGTTCCACCAGGGGTCGAGCAGGAAGACGTAGTCGGCGGCGGTGAGGTTGAGGCCGACGCCGCCCGCCTTGAGACTGATGAGGAAGAGGTTGGTCTTGGGGTCGTTCTGGAACCTCTCGACCATCGCGCCGCGGTCGCGCGTGCGCGCCGTCGAGGTAGGCATAGGGCACCCCCAAGCCGTCGAGGTGCTGGCGCACGAAGGCGAGCAGCGAGGTGAACTGCGAGAAGACCAGCACCTTGTGCCCCTCGTCGAGCACCTCGCGAGACCTGCTCGAACAGCGCCTCCAGCTTGCAGCTGCCGGCATCCGCCCACTCCTCGTCGACCAGCCCCGGGTGGCAGGCCACCTGCCGCAGCCGCAGCAGCGCCTCGAGCACCTGGATCGCCGAGCGCCCCACCCCCTGCGCCTCGACCTGCTCGAGCAGGCTCGCCTGGTAGGCGGCCCGGAGCTGGTCGTAGAGCTCGCGCTGGCGCGGCCGCAGGGTGCACAGCAGCACCTGCTCGGTCTTCGGCGGCAGGTCCTCGAGCACCTGCGCCTTGGTGCGGCGGAGGATGAACGGCCGCATGCCCTTGGCGATGAGGGCGAGCTCCTGAGCGCTGGCGGAGTGGCCGCCGGAGAGCACGTCGAGCCAGGGCAGGCGCCCGAGCAGGCCGGGGTTGAGGAACTCGAACAGCGAGCCTAGCTCGCCGAGGTGGTTCTCGATCGGCGTGCCGGTGAGCGCCAGCCGGTGCTGTGCCACCAGCAGGCGGCTCGCCTTGGCCGCCTGCGACTCGCGGTTCTTTATCGCCTGCGCCTCGTCGAGCACCACGGTGTCGAACTGCTGCGAGGCGAGGAAGGCCACGTCGCGCCGCAGGGTGCCGTAGGTGGTGACCACCATGTCGGCCTTGGCCAGCTCGCCGCGCAGCTCCTCGCGATCGGCGCCGGTGTAGTCGAGCACCTCGAGCTTGGGGGTGAAGCGCGAGGCCTCGTCGATCCAGTTGTAGATGAGGCTGCGCGGCGCCACCACCAGCGACGGCAGACCACTGCTCTTCGACGGCGCGCGGTTGGCATCCAGCAGCGCCAGCACCTGGACCGTCTTGCCCAGGCCCATGTCGTCGGCGAGCACGCCGCCGAGGCCGAACTCGCGTAGGAAGTCGAGCCAGCCGAGACCCTGGCGCTGGTAGCCGCGGAGGGTGCCGGCGAAGCCGCGCGGCTCCTTCTTCGGCTTGATGCGCGCGAACGACGCGAGCCGCTCGCGCAACGCGGTGAAGGAGGCGTCGACGACCACCGGCGGCGTGGCGACGAGCAGGGCGTCGACCAGCAGGGCCTGCGAGGGCAGGAAGCGCAGCCCCTCGTCGGTCTCCTCCTGGGCGAGCTTGGCGAGCGAGTCGTAGGTCTGCATCCAGTCGGCGGGGACGAGGCCCTGCGAGCCGTCGGCGAGCCGCACGAAGCGCTCTCCCTTCGAGATAGCGGCCAGGAGCTGCTTCATCTCCAGGCGGTTGGCGTCGCTGCCGGCGGCGCCGGCGAAGTCGACCTCTCCGGAGAGCTCGAACCAATCGATACCACTCTCGATGCGCAGCGCCGGAGGGCTGGGGGGACGCAGGGTCGTGCCATGGACCTCGACGGCCCAGCCCTCGCGCAGCAGCGGCTCGGCAACGGCGGGGAGCTCGCGCGGGTTGAGCTCGAGACCGTGCCCCTGCCCCTGGGCGGAGACCACCGGCTTGAGGCCGAGCTCGAGCAGCCGCACCAGCGCCCGGTGCTCGGCGTCGAAGTCGCGGCGCACGAAGCGCTGGCCCTCGGGATCGATCACCGCCGGCCGCGGCTCTCCGGCGCTCACCTGCGCACCGCCGTAGAGGAACGAGAGCGCCGCCAGCAGCGGTGGGTTGGACCAGGCGGGGGCGGGGTCGGGCTCGAGCACCAGCTTGGGCCGCGGCTTGGCGCGCTCGCCCGAGAGCTGCAAGCCCTCGGGGGTTTCCAGCGGCGGCAGCGCCGGCAGCTCGAGGAGGATGCTGAGGGCTTCCTCGAGCTCTTCCTGCGGTACCACCACCTCACCGGTGTCGCGCAACAGGGCGAGCCAGGGGAGATCGCGCTGGGGCACCGCCTCGAGGCGCGCCAGCGTGTCGGGAAAGAGCACCAGCCCGGGAGCCGCGGGTGCGCCGTCGGTGCGCGGCTGGCTCACTGCGAGCACTGCCACCGCGCCGGCGAGCGGCACGCGCTCGTGGTCGCGCTCGAGCGCTCCCGAGAGCCTCGCCGCTCCCGCGCCCGGCACCTGCAGCCGCAGCGCCAGGCGCCAGGGGGGGCCAGCGTCCCAGTGCAGAGTGGGCGAGTCGACAGCAGTGCGGCCGTCCCACCAGCCCAACGCGCCCCGCGCGCTCAGCGCCGGCAGCACGGTCTCGAACAGCTGTGGCGGAAGGCGCAGGCGCTGCACGCCGCCGCGTGCCGCGCCGGGCGGGCGGCGGCCACGGACCGGCCGGCCGGGCGGTTCGGGCGGCAGCACGGTGACCAGGGACAGCTCGCCGTCCGCCGGCCCCTCATCCTCCCGCGGCGGCAGCAGCAGGCGCTCGACCTCGTCGGCGCCGAGGCCCGATCGCCGCAGCCGTGCCGGCTTGCCAGCCATCCCGGGAGCGGTCTCGAAGACGTCGAGCACCAGGCCGACCGAGCCCTCGCCGGCACTGCTGTCGATGAGCAGCCGGATGGCGCCGACATGGGCGGCGCCGGCAGTGGCGGGAGCAGGCGACCGCGCCAGACGCGAGATGTCCTCGCGCACGGCGGCGAGCTGCGCGCGCCAGGAGCTCTCGAGCGGGCGCAGTCGCATGCGGCGCCCGGGGGTGAGGTGATCGCGGCCACGCCTGCCGCGATCCGGTCGCTCCCCGCGGGGCGGCTGCCCGTTGCTCCGCGGCTCGTGGCGCTCCTCGGTCACCGGCGGGGCGCCGAGGTCGGTCCAGCTGGTCGCGCGGTCGCGTCGCAGCGACAGCCGGTCCTTGCCTGGCGGCTGGCCATCGGGAGCCGCCTCGGCGAAGGCGAGCAGCGTTGCCCAGAGGTGCTTGCAGGGCTTGCCGTCGGCGAAGCGCTGGCAGTCGCAGAAGGCGTGCAGCACCCGCTCGGTGGGCACCCGCGACCAGTCGACCCCGACGCGGTAGTAGGGCTGCTCGCTGCCGGTGACGCGGGCGCGGAGGCGGCTGCCGTCGATCTCCAGCCGGGTGTTTCCCGCCTGGTAGTACTCGAGACCACGCTGTCGATCGCCGGGCTCGAAGTGCGATGCCGCGCGCTTGAACAGCGGCAGCGGCTGGGCACCGGCGCCCTGCCCCTGCGGCCGCGGACGACCGCGTCGCCGCCGTCCTCGCGAGGAGGAACGCGGCTTCACGAAATCTGGCGGGTCTTCGCCCAAGTTCGCTTTGGCGTGCGGCCTGCCGCACGCGCTCGTAGCCTTCGAGCCAGTCGACCGTCTCCTTGCCCCGGCGCGCACCGGACCGCCGTCTCGACCTGCTTCCGGGTCGCTCGCCTCGGCAGCTCGCCTCCGCAACTCCGGCGGGTGCGCGTCCCTTTCGCTCATCCGCTCCGGGAAGCGGAGGGCCGCGGGATCGTGGCGGCCCGCCCGCGGCGTCTCACGTCGACGCGGCGGTTGAGGAGCGCATTGTAGACCGGTTTGCGCCGGAATGGGAGTGGGCGGCCGATTCGCGGCCCCGCGAGCACCTGCGGGGGCGCGCTTCGCGGGGAGTGCATCGCGCGGGGATGGATGGCGGTTTCGCGGCGAGGCGGCCTCCAGCCCCTGGATGGCGCCCACGCTGTCGTCCTGCCCCGGGGCCGGCGCTGTCCTGCCCGGGGGTCGGTCGCCAGCCCATCGCGGTCGCTAGCGGGTGGCGCCCCCGCGATGGCGCCTGCATCGCCCTTTCGCTGCCGGCTGTGCCGAGCGGTGGTCTACCCCTTGCTATCGCCCTCGCAAATGGAGGATGCACCCATGAACCGATCTTCGACGCGCCTCATCTCCGCAGTCCTCGCAGTCGCCGTCGTGGCGCTCGCCGGCGCGGCCGGCGCCGCCGAGTCACCGGCGACTCCCGTCGTCAGCACCACCTTCCTCGGCACGGTGGTCACCCTCGGCGACCTCGGCCCTCGCGCCTCGACGTTCACCCTGCGCCTGCACGTCGACAAGCTGACGCCCGACGGCGAGGCGGCGCGGCTCACCGAGGTGCTACGCAAGCAGGGCGAGACCGCGCTCGCCAGCGAGCTCGGCGCCCGCGACCTCGGCTACCTGCAACTGGGTACGCGCTTCCCCGAGCGCCTGCAGGCCGCGTTCCTCGACGAGGTCGACGGCGCCCGGCATCTGGTGCTGATCACGCAGCGGCCGTTCTCGGCCCGCGAGACGTTCCGCAACGCGCGCTCCGCCGACTACCGCTTCCGCGTCGTCGAGGTGATCCTCGACGGTGCCGGCAACGGTGCCGGAGCGATGCTCGGCGCCGCCCGTTTCCGGCTCGAGAAGGACGGCACGCTGGGGGCCCGCAACCTCGGCATCGTCCCCTGGCGGATCGTCGGCATGCGCGCGCTGAAGGGCTAGGCGCGGCCTTCGTCGGCCGCGGACGGCGGCGACGTCGCCGCCGTCCTCAGCCTGGACGCTGGTAGGGCACGATGTGCTCCCACTCGCTGGCGTCCGAGCGTGCCACGACCGCCACCACCGGCTCGCTGTCGCTCGAGTTGAAGACCTCGTGCGGCACGCCGGGGGCGATGAAGATGAAATCGCCCGCCTCGTTGTCGACGCTCTGCCGCAGGCCGTCGCCGTACTCGTGGCGCACCCGCCCCTGCAGGATGTAGAGCATCACCTCGAAGCCGACGTGGACGTGGGCGCGCGCGACGCCGCCGGGCGGAATCGTGGCGAGGTTCATCGACAGCCGCTCGGCGGCGACGTTCTTGGCCGACAGGCCGGCGCGGTAGCGGATGCCGTTCCAGCCGCGCTCGGCGCCACCGCCGCGCAGCACGGCGATGCCGCCGCCGTCCTCGACGTCGCGGCGCAGCGCCTCCGCCGGGATGTCGCTGGTGGGGAGGGGGGGCGGTTCGTTCATCGGCGTTCTCCTCCGGGGAGTGGTGCGGGCACCCGTGAGACACTGCGGAGCATGAGCGTACGTCGAGTCGGTGCGGTCGGCCTCGCCGGTGGCTGGTTCCTGCTCGTCGCGCTGGTGGCTGCCGGCGGTGCCGGCGCCGTCCCTCCCGGCGTCCGCCGGCCGGTGAGCGGGCCGCCGGCCGCTCGGCCGCCGTCGGACCCCCGCCCGGCGGCCGACGCGAGCGCGCTGGGCGCCGAGGCCGCCGGCCGCTTCGCCCGCCTGGCGCTCGCCTGCGTCCACCAGGAGTACCCCAACAAGATCGCGCACGTGCTCGCCGGCGACGCCGACGCCAAGCCGCCCCGCGCGCTGCACCCGTCGTTCTACGGCTGCTTCGACTGGCACTCGTCGGTACACGGTCACTGGCTCCTGGCGCGGCTGGCGCGCCTGTACCCGACCGCCGAGGCTCGCCGCGCCGGCGCGGGCCGCGCTCGCCGAGAGCCTGACGCCGGAGCGGATCGCCGTCGAGGTGGCCTACCTGCAGGCGCCGGGTCGGGCCTCGTTCGAGCGCCCCTACGGCCTCGCCTGGCTGCTGCAGCTTGCCCTCGAGCTGCACGAGTGGGAGGGCGCAGCCGCCGGGGGAGCGGGGGACGCGCAGCTGCGCGCCTGGACGGCGGCGCTGGCCCCGCTGGTCGCCGAGACGCGCCAGCAGCTCGCCACCTGGCTGCCCAAGCTCGCCTACCCCATCCGCATCGGCGAGCACGACCAGACGGCGTTCTCCTTCGGTCTCGTCCTCGACTGGGCGCGCGGCACCGGCGACGCCGAGATGGCTTCGCTGCTCGAGCGCACGACGCGCCGCCTCTATGCAGCCGACCGCTCGTGCCCGCTCGCCTACGAGCCGTCGGGGCAGGACTTCCTCTCGCCCTGCCTCGCCGAGGCCGACCTGCTGCGGCGGGTGATGCCGCCCGCCGAGTACGCCGCCTGGCTGCGCACCTTCCTGCCGCAGGTCCCCGCCGATGGCACCACCGCGTGGCTGCCGGTGGGGCTGGTCACCGACCGCGCCGACCCAAAGCTCGCCCACCTCGACGGTCTCAACCTCTCCCGGGCCTGGATGCTGGAGGGGATCGCCTCCGGGCTGCCCGCCGGCGACGTGCGGCGGGCCGCGCTGCTCGCCACCGCCGCTACGCACCGCCAGGCGGCGCTGCCGGAGGTCACCGGCGAGCACTACGAGGGCGGGCACTGGCTCGGCAGCTTCGCCACCTACCTGGTGACCGGGCGCGGGTTGGCAGCCGCTCCCGCGCCCTAGCGCCCGCCTACCAGGCGATGCCGTAGTCCTCGCCGTGGTTGGAGGAGCCGCCCCAGAAGGTGCCGTACCGGGGATCGATCATGATGGCGTTGATGGGGCCCGACGTGCGCTCCTGCGACTCCACCTTGTAGCCCATGTGCGCCAGCTCGGCGCGCACCCACGCCGGCGTGCCGTCCTGCACCAGCAGGCGGCCGGGTTCGGACTCGTGCTCGCCGAAGCTGCTGCGCATCTGGTAGCTGTTGATGTTCGGTCCCTCGGCCGCCTCCTGCACGTTCATGCCGAACTCGACGACGTCGAGGAAGAACTGCAGCAGGTTCTGGTCCTGGCTGTCGCCGCCTTGCACGGCGAAGGCGAGGTAGGGCTTGCCATCCTTGAGCGCCAGCGACGGGGTGAGCGTCACCCGCGGCCGCTTGCCGGGCTCGAGCACGTTGAACGGCCCCTCGGCGCGGTCGAGGACGAATGACTGCATGCGCTCCGAGAGGCCGATGCCGGTCTTGCCGGCGACGAAGGCGGGGACCCAGCCGCCGCTCGGCGTCATCGACACCACCCAGCCCTCGGCGTCGGCGGCGACCACCGAGGTGGTGCCGGCGAGGAACGCTTCGTCGTGCGTCATCTCCGCCGTCGGCTGCGTCCACGGCCCGGTGGGTCGTGGGCTGCTCCAGGCCGCGAGCAGGTCGGCGTAGGGGTTGGTGCCGCCCTGGTAAGGGTAGGGGTCGCCCGGCCCCGCCTTGGCGTCGTTGTGCTGCCAGTCGATCTGCCTGCGTCGGGCGTCGGCGTAGTCGCGCGAGAGCAGCCCGCGAGTCGGCTCCTCGGGCGGGAAGTAGGGATCGCCGTAGTAGAAGTCGCGGTCGGCGAAGGCGAGGCTCATCGTTTGGTACAGGGTGTGGATGTAGCGCGAGCTGTTGAGCCCCATGCCGCGCAGGTCGAGCGGCTCGAGGATCTGCAGCGCCTGCAGCAGCGCCGGCCCCTGGGTCCAGAACGAGAGCTTGTAGACCTCGATGCCCTTGTAGCTCGTGGAGACCGGTTCCTCCCAGCGCACCTGCCAGCGCGCCAGGTCATCGCGGGTGATGAGCCCGCCCTGCTCCTGCGTGCCGCGCACCAGCTCGGCGGCGATGTCGCCCTTGTAGAAGCGATCGTAGGCGGCGTAGATGGCGGCCTTGCGGTCCTTGCCGGCGGCCAGCGCCTGGCGCTCGGCCTCGACGAGCTTGCGCAGGGTCGCGGCGAGATCGGGCTGGCGGAAGATCTCGCCGGCGTATGGCGCCGCGCGTCCGCCTCCGGATTCGCCGCGGTGGGGGAGGAACACCGCCGCCGACGCCGGCCACGTCGAGAGCAACGCCTTCTGGCGCTCGACGAGGTCGGCGAGCTGCGCCTCGACCGCGTAGCCGTCGGCCATGGCGATCGCCGGCGCCAGCACGTCGGCGAGGTGGAGCCGGCCGTACTCGGCCTCCATCGCCATCAGGCCACCGGGCGTCCCCGGCGTCACCGCCGCCAGCGGGCCGTACTCGGGCGGGTAGCGCAGCTGCTTGCCGTGGAAGAAGTCGGGAGTGGCGCCGGTGGGGGCGACGCCCAGGGCATCGAGGGCGATCACCTTCTTCGTCTTGGGGTTCCAGATCAACGCCTGCGTCTCGCCGCCCCAGGCGAGGGTGTCCCACATGGTGCAGGTGGCGGCGAGCATGGCGGCGGCGGCGTCGACGGCGTTGCCGCCGCGCTGGAAGGTGATGGCCCCGGCGGTGGCGGCGAGCGGCTTGCCGGTGATCGCCATCCAGTGGCTGCCGTGGAGCACCGGCTTGGCGGTGCGCGCCGTGAGCTGCTGGCTGGCGAGCGCGAGGGCGGCGACGGCGAGCACCGCGCCGGCGGTGACGAGGCGTCGCGGCGAGTGGTGGCGCATGGCGATCTTCCTCCCGGGAGGCCGACTCTATCGGAGGTGCGGCGGTCGCGGTCGCCGGCAGCGGCAGCGGCGGGCGCCTCCGGTGGCTCTGGCTGGCGTACGATGCGCGCGTACGATGCGCGCGTCCCTGCAACCTCCTCCTGGAGCCCCTATGCACGACCAGCAGCTCGAGTCGCTGATCGCCACCTACTACGACACTATCTCGGGCCCGGCGGGCCCGCGCGACTGGGACCGTGAGCGCGCCATCTTCCATCCCTGCGCGCGGCTCATGCGCACCGGCGTCGACGACGACGGGCGCCCGTGGATCCGGGTGATGAGTGTCGACGAGTACGCGCGCGACACCGCCGCGTTCTTCGCCGCCGACGACTTCTACGAGATCGAGGTGGCGCGCCGTGTCGACCGCTTCGGCAACCTTGCCCACGTGCGCAGCACCTACGAGGCACGCCGTCATCCCGACGCGCCGGAGCTGCTCAAGCGTGGCGTCAACAGCATCCAGCTGTTCCACGACGGCACGCGATGGTGGGTGGTCAGCGTGCTGTGGGACAACGAGCGGCCGGGGGTGGAAGTTCCGGCGGAGTGGCGCTGAGCGAGCCCATCCGGGCGCGTCGTCTTTCGCCCTCCTTTTCGCCTTCCCTTCCGTCAGCGTCGGGTGTAGGGTGATCTTGCGATCTACCGAAGGAGGGTGCCATGACGCCACCCGACCAACGATGGGCCCTCGGAGCGAGGACGGCCTGCCGGTGAGGACGACGAGCTTCGAGGGTCGACCCGGGGCAGCGGCCGGCTCCTGAGCCAAGCGCCCGGAAGAGGACGTCACAGACACCCGGGTCGGGGCCTCTCGGCCCACCGGGAGCGGTCGCAGCAGGAGCGAGGAGGTGCGGGCACGCGCCTCCTCGTTCTCCTTTCGGATTGCCCTTCCGGGACCCGGGGCTGGTGTGTTACTGTCCTAGTACAGTGGACGCAGCGGCCGATCCCGAGACCCCCGGCGGCGCCTCCACGTCGCGACACGGCGAAGTCGCCACGGCGGCGGCGGTTTCCATCCGCGGCCTGCGCAAGGTCTACGCCGACGGCACCCGGGCGCTGGCCGGTATCGACCTCGACATCGGTCGCGGCATGCTCGGCCTGCTCGGGCCCAACGGCGCGGGGAAGACCACCTTCCTCTCGATCCTCGTGCTCGAGCTGGCGCCCACCGCCGGCGAGCTCCGGTTCGGCGATCTCGATGCGGCGCGCAGCGGCGACCGCGCCGCCATCCGTCGCGGCATCGGCTACCTGCCCCAGGGCTACCAGCCGGTGGCGCTGCTCAGCGGACGCGAGTACTTGCGGCATTGCGCCACGCTGCGCGGCGTGCCGCTGTCGCGGCGAGCGCTGGCCAGCCGCATCGACGAGCTGCTCGTCGCGGTCGGCCTGG
The DNA here is from genome assembly GCA_963837455.1 of Thermoanaerobaculia bacterium. Classification (GTDB taxonomy): domain Bacteria; phylum Acidobacteriota; class Thermoanaerobaculia; order Multivoradales; family JAIOJS01; genus DASYQD01. The sequence continues at coordinate 537,733 of CAWINM010000010.1, forward strand.
GGCGCGACGCCGAGCGCCGATGCGGCACTTACTCGGGCGGCATGAAGCGACGCCTCGGCGTGGCGCAGGCACTCGTGCACGAGCCGTCGCTGCTGGTGGTCGATGAACCGACGGCGGGGCTCGACCCCGAGGAGCGCATCCGCTTCCGCAACCTCGTCACCGAGGTCGCCGAGGGCACCTCGGTGGTGCTCTCCACCCACATCGTCGAGGACGTCGAGGCGACCTGTCCGCGGCTGGCAGTCATCGCGGGGGGTCGGCTGCTCTTCGATGGCCGCCCCGGTGAGCTCATGGCGCGCACCGCTGCGCAGCGGCTCGAGGGCGCCTACGCCGCGCTGCTGGCGAGCCGCGGCGAGGCGGCCGGGGAGGCGGCCTGAGGATCCTGCTCGCCTTCGTCGGCCACGAGCTGCGGGTGCAGGCGCGCTCGCTGCGCTTCCGCGCCGTCGCCGGCGGCTGGGTGGCCGCCGCCACGGTGCCGGCGGCGGCGATCGCTCTCCGTCCGCGCCCGGGCGTGCCCACCACCGTGCCGACCTACGTCGCCGAGACCTTCCCGTGGCTGGTGCCGCTCTCCGTCTTGGCCGGCTTCGTGCTCGCCGCCGATGGCCTGTTGCGCGAGCGCGAGCAGGAGACCTGGTCGACGCTGTCGCTGTGCGGCCTGAGCAGTGCCGGCTACGTGCTGCGCCGCTGGCTGGCGCTGCTGGTGCCGCTGCTCGCCGCCAGCGTCGTGCCGGTGCTGCTCGCCGCCGCACTGGCGGCGGCGACGGGAGGGGGCGGCTCGTGGCAGGGCTTCGCCTGGCCATGGCTGCTGCGAGTGGTGCCCGCGGTGGCCCTCTGGTCGGCGATCGGTCTCGGCTTCGCGACCGCCGCCGGCGGCACCTTCGCCGGCCTCTGGCTGGCGGTTGCGACGGCGATGGTTCCCCTGCACGTGCTCAACGCCCTGCTCTTCAGGTTCCGCCTGCACCTCGACGGGCCGTCGCTCGAGCTGGTGCCGCTGCTGCGCAGCATCTACCGCCTGCAGGCGGCCCTCGGCGAGAGCGGTGGCGCCTACGCCCCCTCTTTCCCGGTGGTCGCCAGCGCGGCGCCGCCAGACCTCCGGGTGCTGGCGCAGCAGGCGCTCGGTCCGCGCGGCACGACGCTGGCGCTGGCCGCGCTGGGGCTGGCCTGGGCGATCCTGCTGCTCCGCCGCACGCGCCCGGATCAGCGCCCGTGGACGGCCCGCGAGGGGCACCCGCTGCGCAGCTTCATCGGCCTCGCCGCCCGCCTGCGCGGTCAATTCGCGCCCGACGCCGGCCTGGCTCCGGTGGACCGGCTGGCGGTTGCGATGGCGATCGGCTGTCTGCTCGTCGTCGGCGGCGCGGCGATCGCCCGCGACGCGCACTACGTGCGCGCGGCGAAGGAGCGCTTGACGGTCGAGAACGCGGGGTGGCCTCCACCGACGGCGCCCGCGCTGCGGGTCACCGGTGCCCGTCTCAGCGGCCGCATCGACGACGACGGCAGCGTGCGGCTGCGCTCGACCCTGGATCTGCGTAACGGCGGCGAGACACCGTTGCGGGAGCTGGCGCTGATGCTCGACCCGGCGCTGCGTCTCGAGGCGCTGGGGGCGCCCGGGCGCGCGCTGCGCTGGCAGCGGCGCCACGATCGACTGCGGGTGACCCTGGCGCCGCCGCTGGCCGCCGGCGCCGTCACCAACCTCGAGGCGGTCGTCTCGGGACGGCCGCGTCGCACCGTCTTCGCCATCCCCGGAGCCTACGAGTACGGTGGCTTCCTCAGCTTCCAGCGCAGCTTCGGCATGTACCTCCACACCGGGTTCGCGGATCGCCTGGTCGACCTCACCCCCAGCTTCGCGACGCGCGGGATCTCGCCGACGCGGGTCGAGCTGCCGGCGCCGGACCTCTTCCCGCTGCCACGCTACACGGCGCTCGGTCTGGTCGCGCAGGACGACTTCGACGGGCCCTTGGTGCCGGCGGAGGCCGTGCTGCCGCCGGTTCGCGTCAGCGTGGCCCTGCAGGTGCCGGCCCATCGCTGGCTCGCCGACAGCTGCGGCGACGTCGCCGCTGGCGGTCGGCTCGCCGGTGGCTGCAGGCTGCCCCTCCCTTCCTACGCCGTGCGCGGTGGGCCGCAGGTCGGCGAGCGCGTGCGGGGTCTGACCGAGGCGCTGCTGCCCGGGCACCGCGAGCTGGCGACGGCCAAGCTCGGCCCGGTGGCCGAGCTCGCCGCGACGGTGCGCGAGGTGTGGCCGGAGGAGGACTTGCTCGCCTCCACCGTCCTGCTCGAGGTCCCCGACGAGGCGACCTTCCTACCGCAGGGGAACCTCACCGCCTTGGCCCACCTCTACCGGACAGATGGCGAGGTCTCGCTGGTGGCGCAGGGGCGCATGCTGATGGTCCCCGAGGTCGCGATCGTGGCGGGGCGAGCGCTTCCTCCGGGCGCGCTGGCGGCGCGCATCGTCGGCTCGCGGCTGCTGCAGCGGCGCCCGCTGGCCCTTGACCAGCAGACGCTGCTCACCGCGCTCGTGGAGAGCTTCGCGGCGCTGCGCGCCGGCTACGGACCGCCGACGGGCGCCGTGCTGCCGGCCACTCTGCAAGGTCCGGGGGTCTACGAGGTGAGCCTGCTCGCGGCGAGCCCCTACGACCCGCAGGTCTGGGGAGCGCGGCTGCCGGCACTGCTCGTCGATCTCGGCAACCGCATCGGCGACGATGCCGTGCACCGCGGCCTCGCCGCCTTCCTGGCCCGGCGGGGCGGCCCGCCCGGCACCCTCGAGGAGCTGGTGCACGACTGGGAGAGCGCCGGCGGCGTGCCGCTCGACGACTTCTACCGGCAGTACCTCGCCGGCACCGCACTGCCGGTCCTCGGTCTCGCGGGCGTCACGTTCGCGCCCGCGGAGCGGGGTTGGCGGGTACGCGGCCGGGTGGTCAACGGTGGCACCGGTGAGGCGCACTGCACGGTGGTGCTCACCTCCGAGGCGGCCCGCAGCAGCCTCGCGGTGGTGGTGCCCGGCAGTGGCGCGGCGCCGATCGACTTCGACACCATGAGCCCGCCGCGTGCCGTGCTGCTCGACCCCGAGCAGCGCTGCCACCGCTATCGGCCCCTGGTGCCGGCGCCGGTCGAGCGCGTCGACTATCGCGGAGTCAGCGGTGGCTGAGCGCGGGCCGTGGCGCGATCGCTTCGGCTGGATGGTGTCCTGTCTGCAGCTACAGCTCGGGCGCCAGGCACTGGTGGTGCTCACCCTCGACGCCGTGCTCGTCGGCATCGGCCTGCTCGAAGCGCTGACCTCGGTCGACCCGGCGGGAGAGGGCGTCTACATCGGCGTCGTGCTCGTGCCGCTGGTGGCGCTCGGCATCCCGGCGCTCGCCGACCTCGTCGCCCTCGAGCGGCGCGCCGGTTGCCTCGATCTGGCCCTGGCCGCTCCCGCCGGCGAGCGCTACTTCCTGCGTCGTGCCGGCGTCGTGGCGGGGCTGCTGGCGGCTCAGGGCGCGGTGGTGATGGGCGTCTGCTGGCTCGCCACGGGTCTCGCCTTCCCGCTGCTCACCGTCGAGGCCCAGCTGCTCGCGGTGACGGCCTTCGTGGCGGCGGCGACGGTGTTCTGGGCGGTGCGGCTGGCGAGCGTGGGCAGTGTCTGGCTCGCGGCCACGGCGAGCGTCCTGGGCGCCGGCCGCTGGAGCTTCTGGCTGCCGGTGGTGACGCCGACACCGCTGCAGCCGCGGGTCGGCCCTCTGCTGCCCTCGCCGTGGGGGACCTGGGAGTGGGCGACCCGCGCGGTGCCGTTGGCCGTCGCTGCCGCCCTGTTGCTGCTCTATGCGCGGCGGCGACTGCGCCGCCCGGAGGCGATCCTCGGCGCCGGCTGAGGGTGGAAGGCGAGGTCAGGATGAGTCGTTCCGGTGCTCCCTTTCGTGGTCCCCGCCGGCTGCCGCGGCGCCGGCGGGCCCTCCTGCTGCTGCTGGTGCCGCTCGCGGCGGCTTGTGGCGGCGGCAGCGACGAGGCACCCCCGTCGCCGCCGCTGCCGGTGACTCTCTCGCGCGTCGAGCCGGCGGCGTTTCGTCCGACCGTGCGCCTGCTCGGCATCGTCCGCGCGGCGGGCGAGGCGACGGTGGTCTCACCGGCGCGCGGGCGGCTGCGCTACCCGGCGCGATTCGCGCGGGGTCTCGTCGACGGCGCCGCGGTGGCGGCGGGAGAGCCGCTCGTCTTGGTCGACAACGAGGAGGTCGCCCACCAGCAGGCGATGGCGCGGATCCGCAGCACCGCCGCCGACGCCGAGCTCGATCGCTGGGAGCGCGCCTTCGCCGCCGGCGTCGAGTCGGAAGCGTCGGTGGTGCACTACCGCGAGGAGGCGGCGGCGGCGCGCGAGCAGCTCGCGACCGCGCTGCACCAGTCGGCGGAGCTGGTGGTGCGCTCTCCGCTCGCCGGCCGGCTGGCGATCGCGCAGCCTCTGCCGCCGGGGAGCGAGGTGATGGCGGAGGTGCCGCTCGCCCGCGTCGTCGCCGGGGGCGGCGCGCGGGTCGAAGGGTGGGCGGCGGCCGGCGACCGCGGGCTGCTGGCGCCGGGACAGGCGGTGCGGGTGATGGCAAGCGGCGGTGGGCGGCCGCTCGCCGCCGGCGTGCTGCGGGAGCTGGCCCCCGAGCTGGACGCCGCTGGCACCCAGAGGGTTGTCGCGGAGGTGACCGGTGGCCGCGAGCTGCCCCCCGCTGGCGAAGGGGTCGAGCTCGAGGTGACGCTCGCCGAGCACCCGGCGGCGCTGACCGTTCCGGCCGCGGCGTTGCTGGTGGGGGAGGGAGAGGCGGCGGTGTTCGTGGCGGTGCGCCAGCGGGGCCTGGTGGCCCGGCGCCGTGAGCTGCTCACCGGGCTCGCCGGCGACGGCCGCGTCGAGGTGCTCGATGGCCTCCGCGCCGGCGACCGGGTGGTGGTCGAGGGAGCCGCGTTTCTCGCCGACGGCGCCGCCATCGTCGAGGCCCCGCGCGAGCCCGGCAGCGGCGCCGGAGCCCGGCGTTGAGGCCGGCGCCGGCCGCGACGTTGCGGCCGCCATCGCTGGTCGCCGCCGCGGCGCTGCTCGTCGCACTCGGCGCCGGCCTGCTGCCCCGCCTGCCGATCGCCGCCTACCCGCGACCGGGCGGGCCGCGGCTCACCGTCGAGGTGACGCTGCCGAGCGCGGGTCGCGACGAGCTGGTGGCCACCGTCGTCGCTCCCCTCGAGCGGGAGCTCGCCGCCGTGCCGGAGGTGCGCGGCGTCGACAGCTTCACGACCGACGGTGGCGCGCGGCTGGTGGTGCGCGGTGGCGGCAGCCCGCGTCGCGGGTCGCGTGACGGCGAGCGGCTGCGCTTGCTGGTGGAGCGCCGGCTCGGCGATCTAGGCGTACCCCTCGGCGCCACGCGCATCGAGCTCGCGCCCGCGGACGCGCGCCCGCTGCTCGAGGTGGCGGTGCTCGGCGGCGATGCCGCCGCGCGGGCGGCCTTCGCGCGCGGGGTGGCGGTGCCGGCGCTGGCGCGAGCCGCCGGGGCCGAGCGGGTCGACATGCTGGGGGCCACGCCGTTGCGCGCGGTGGTCGAGCCGCGCGCGGCGGCCCTCGCCGCGCGAGGTCTCACCGCTGCCGACCTTGCCGCGCGCCTGCGGCGGCTGGGCGCGACGGTTGCCGTGGGTCGGGTGCGGCAGGGCGCGGTGGCGCGGCCGCTGGTGGTGGGCGAGACGATCGCTTCGCTCGGCGAGCTGCGGCAACTGCGGATCGCCACCGCGGGCGGCGCGGCGGTGCTCGCCGACGTGGCGTCGGTGACGCTGCAGCCGCTCGGGGATGGCGGCGCCTACCGCCTCGACGGCGCCCCGGGGGTGCTGCTGCGGCTCTTCGCGCCGCGCGACGGCAACGCCCTGCGAGCGGGCGTCGAGCTGCGGCGAACGGTGCGATCGCTGGCGGCTCAGGCTCCCGCCGGGTTGAAGCTCCGCGTCGTCGCCGGCGGAGCGGATCGGGAGTGGCTCGCGGTCGCCGCGCTGACCGCGGCCACGCTCGGGGCAGCGTTGGCGATGGTGGCGCTGTGGCGCCGGCGGGGGAGCGGCTGGGTGACGGCGCTTGCTGCTGCTGCGGCGCTGCCGGCGGCGCTGCTCGCCGCCGTCGTGCCGCTGGCGCTCGTGGGTTGGCCGCTCGACCCGGTGGCGCTCGCCACGCTCGCCACGGCAGTGGGGCTCGCTGGCTGGCCGCTCGCCGCGGCGGCGACGCCACGGCTGGTTGGTGGAGAGGCTGTGCCCCCGCGTCTCTCGCCCGAGGTCGACGGCGGCGCCACGTTCCAGCGCCTCGGCAGCGCGCTACTGCCGGCGGCGGCGTGGGCGCCGCTCGGCTTGGTCGGCGGGTCGGCGCTGGCCCTCGCCGGGGGGCCGCTGCTCGCGGTGGGCGCGTTCGCCGCGATGACGCTCGCCTACGCCCGCGCCGCCCAGGCTGCGGGCGCCATGCCCGAGGTGCGCGTAGCGCCGGCGCCCGACGCGATGGCGGACGCTCCTGGCGCGTCGCCCGTGGTGCGCAGGTCGCGGCGGAGGTGGTGGTGGGCGCTGGGCGCGAGCGCGATGGTGGCGTTCGCCGCCCTTGCCGTGGGCGGGGCGCTGCGCGGGGCGGTGCGTGCCCTGGCGCCGTCGGCGTCGACGCCGCAGGTGGTCGTCGCCTACCAGCTCGAGCCGGAGCTCTCCGCCGCCGCGCGGGCGGCGCGCGGCGCGCGGTGGGCCCTCGAGATCGCCGCCGCCCTGCCGGCTCCGCGACCGTCGATGAGCTGGATGCAGCCCCCGTCGCGGAGCGATGGGGACGTCGCGCCAGCCGCGCTGCGGCTGACCTTCACCGATGTCGGGCAGGCGGCCCGGGCTACGGCGGCGCTGCAGCGCCGGCTCGATGAGGCGGCCGGCGTGCGCGGCAGCGTCGCTGCGCGCACCGAGGCGTGGTTTGCCGGCGACGGGGACGTGGCACCGTTCGAGCTGTGGGCGATCGCCCCCACGGACGAGGGGAGCGCGGCGCTCGCGGCGCGCGTCACGGCGCTGCTGCGCGCCGGCGGCGTGGCGGCACGCGCGAGCAGCTCGCGAGCGAGCGAGTGGCGGGTGGCGCCCCTGCCGCGAGCCGCTGGCCACCCCTTCGGCGACGACGTCACGAGCGCGCTCGGCGACTTCGATGCCGGCACCGTCGGCATTCCCGGTGTCGAGCCGGGCATTCGTCTCCGCGCGCCCGGCGCAGCGGGCGATCCGCGACTGCTGCCGGTGCGGGCTGGCGCCGAGGGTGGAGTCGGCGCGGTGGTGCCGCTGGCGGCGGTGGCGAGCGTGCGACGCTCTGCGGCGCCGCCTGTGGCCGTGCGGCATGACGGGCGTCCCGCCACCCGGCTCGAGCTGACGGCGCGCGGTGAAGGGCGCCTCCCAGTCGTCGCCGCGGCCGTCGCCGCCACGCCCACCGGCCCCGGGGAACGCCTCGAGCTCGCGAGCACGCCTGGAGCGCTGGTCGAGGCACGACGGGGGCTGCGTCTCGCCACCATGCTCGGCGCACTGCTCGTGCTCGCCGCGCTGTTCGCCGTCGTACCGTCGCCGGTTTCTGCGCTGCTCGCCTTCGTGCCGCTGCCCTGCGCCGTGGGGGGCGCGATCCTCGGCGCGCTGGCGCTGTCGGCCGGTCGCGCGGGCGCCGTCGTGGTGACGCTCGGGGTGTTGCTGTCGATCGCCTTCGCGGCGGTGCCGTCGGCGCTCGTCTGCGCCGACGCCGACCGCCGACGGGGGCGGGGCGCCCGCGCTCGCGAGGCGATCCGCGCTGCCAGGGATGAGGGATCGCTGCCGCTGCTCGGCTGGCTGCTGGCGATCGCCGCTTCGGTGAGCGCCGCCCTGCTCGTCGTCGGCGGCGCTGCGCTCCCCTCGGGAATGGGCGGCGCCGTTCTCGGAGGCGCCGCCGCGGCGATGGCCGCCGCCGGGCTGCTGGTGCCGCACCTCTACGCTCGCTGGCACGGCCGCAGCGAGCCGAGGCGAGATGGCCCCTCCGCCCGTGGCGGGAAGGGACCTGCGCCGGTGGCGCAGCGGACATGAACGATGCCGCACCCGTCGCCGGGAGGCGCACGCTGCCTCGCGTCCTCGCCCTGGCCGTCATCCTGGCCGCCGGCGTGGTGTCGGCGCGGCGGCTGCCCCTCGACTGCGTGCCCCGCTGGTCGGGGGACCTGGCGCTGCGCCTGGTGGTACCGACGAGCGATCCCGGCGACGTGGCGCGCCGGTGGGTGATCCCCCTCGAGCAACGGGTGCGGGGGGTGGGTGGGATCGAGGGGATCGCGGGAGAGGTGACAGCGAGCGGCGCCGACCTTCGCCTGCGGCTGCGCACCGGCGCCGATCCCGACGCGACGGTGGCGCGGCTGCAGCCGCAGCTGGCTCTGGCAGCCGCGGAGCTGCCGGGGGCGAGCCTCTCGCTGGAAGCCACCGCCGCCGGGCCGGAGGCGCCAGCCATCGTCTGGCTGCGCCACTCCGCGCCCGCCGCAGCAGAGCGGCTCGCCGCCCGGTTGCGCCGGCTGCCCGGTGTGGCGACGGTGACGGTCCTGGGCGCCGGCGTTCCGGAGGTGGCGGTGGAGCTGCCGGCGGGCTCGCCGCGGCCCGAGCCGCTGGTGGCACGCCTCGAGTCGAGCCTCGCGGCAGCGGCGCGGGAGAGGTCGCTGGGGCTCGTGCGTGCCGGCGACCATGAGTGGCGGGTGCTCCAGCCCGCCACGCTGCCCCCCGCGGGCAGTCTTCTGGCGCTCGCCGCCGCGGTGGCGGCGGTTCCCGTGCCGTTGGCGGAGGGGGCCGCCGCCCGGCTGGGCGACGTCGGGCGGGTGGTGGTGCGCCGGGGGGAGCCCGCCGATGCGGCCCGTCACGACGGGGCCACCACGTTGGCGCTCCGAGTCGAGCGCGACGCCGATGCCTCGCTGCTCGCCGTCGCAGCTTCGGTGCGCCGGCAGCTGGTCGCGACATCGGGCGCGCGCCTGGTGTGGCGCGAGGCAGAGGAGCTGCGGACCCTCCTGCTGCGTCTTGGCGCCGCCCTCGCCGTTCTCACCGGCCTCGCGGCGCTGCTGGGATGGCGGCACGGCGGCGGGCGCGCCGGCGCGGCGCTCGCTTTGGCGCCCTCCACCTTTGCCGCCGCGGTGGCGTGCGTCTGGCGGCTGAGCGGCACGAGGGTGGACGTGGTCAGCCTCGTCGCCGGCTGGCTGGCGCTGGCGGCGCTGCTGCCCCTGGCGACCCGTGCCGTGCTCCGGGCGCGGTCTGGGCTCGCCGGTGCCCTTGCCGGCACGGTGATCGCGGCGAGCGCGGTGCCCCTCGTCGCGGCGCTGGCGCCGGCTGCGCTGCGGGGCTTCCTCCAGCAGCCGGCCCGCACCTTCTTCCTCGCCGTGCTCGCCGGCGCGGCGGCGGCGGCCCTGCTGCCGTCGTCTCGACCACCCCGTGGTGGCGGTGGCGCCATCGCTCGCGCATCGCTCCGCGACGCCGGCACTACGCTGCTGCTCGCCGCCACGGCCGCCGGCGTCCTCGCCGCCGGCTGGGGCCGCTCGCTAGTTCCCCGCGCCGAGGCCGTGGCGCCACCCGCCGCCGACCTCACGGCGACGCTGGCGGTGGCGCCGGAGACCACGGTGGCGGAGCTTCTACCGCGCGCGGCGGCGACGGAGGGAACGCTGCGCGAGCTCGCCGGGGTGGCGGAAACCTGGGCCTTCCTGCGATCCGGGGCGGCGCGCGTCGAGGCGCGGCTGTCCCCCGCCGCGCGCCGGCCGGACTCTCTGCGGCGGCTGCTATCGCTGGCGCGCGCGGCGCTGGGGAGCGCAGCTTCCGTGGCGGCGCCGGCGCTGGGCGGCGTCGAGGTGGCGCCCGCGGATGCCGCTACGGCCCTGGCATTGCGGCCCGACGCAGACAAGGAGGGGCATCGCTACCAGCTGCTCCTGTGCAGTGCCGACCTGCCGGCGCTCGAGGACGCCTACCGCCGCCTCCGCGAGCGGCTCGCCGGCCTCCACGTCCGCGACTCCTGGGTGAGCGGTTGGCCCCCGGCCGGACTCAGGCTGCGGCTGGTCCCCCGTCCCGGGGTGACACCCGCCAGTGCCGACGAGCTCATCGAGGCCCTGGCTCGGCGGGTCGCGCCGGCGACCGCGTACCGCGCTCCGGGTGCCGACGAGCGACGGTTGCGCCTGCTCCTTCCCGACACGCCACGCGACGCCGCCAGCCTGCCACAGGCACGGCTGGTGCTGGCGCAGCCACTGCCGCTGGCGGCGGGAGCGACGGCCCCGGCGAGCCTCTTCGACCTCGTCGCCGAGCCCCTTCGCGACCACGTGCTCTGGCAGCAGGGGCGCTTCGTCGTGCCGGTAGAGGTGCGGCCCGCCTACGAGGCCGAGCAGGTCCGGCTCGACATCCGGCGCCGGTGGGACTCGCAGCTGGCGACGCTGGCGCTGCCGCCAGCCGCCGAGCTGCTGCGCCCGGATCTCGGGCCGCTGGCGGTGCGCTGGACGCCCGAGGAGATCCGCCTGGCGCTCTTCGCCGCCGGCTTGCCCTTGCTGCTCTTGGCGCTGGCGACGGCTCGCCTCGGGCGCACCCGCCTCGGCCTGGCGACGATGGCGCCGCTCGCGCTCGGCGCCCTCGCCGCCGCGCCGCTGCTCTCCGGCGTCCGCGGGCTCGACGACCTCGGCCTCCTGGCGCTCCTCGCCGCCACCGCGGCCTCGCTGGGAGCGACCCTGGTCTGGGCTGCCGAGCTACCGTTCGGCAGTGCCGGCCGTGTCTACCGCGCCGGCCGTCGGCACGGCTTCGCCACGGGTGCCGGGGCCCTGCTCGCCGCTGCTGCGCTCGTCGCTCCCACGCTGCCGGTGGGGCCGGCGGCGACGCCCTTCGCCGCGGCGTGGCAGTCGCCGTTGCGGCTGGCAGCGACGGTGACCGCAGTGGCACAGGGCCTGGCGCTCCTGGTCATCCCGGCGCTTGTCGTGGGTGTGCGCGCGTGGCGGCGGCTCGCGGCGCCCGCGGCGGTGGCGGCGCGCGAGCCGTCGGCGTGGGCAGGGCTACTGCGTCCGCGGCTCGAGGCGCGCTCGCTGGTCAAGCTCTACCCGGCGGCAGGGAGCTGGCTGGGGCGCGCCCCGCGGCGAGGGACGGCGTCGGCGCCGGTTCGTGCGCTCGACCGCGTGAGCTTCGACCTCGAGCCGGGCATCGTCGGCCTGCTCGGCCCCAACGGTGCCGGCAAGACGACACTGCTGCGGATCCTCACCGGCATCCTCGGCTCCAGCCGCGGTGTCGTGCGCTTCGCCGGCGTGCCGGTGAGCGTGGCCAACCTCGCCGCCTACCGGCGGCACATCGGGTTCCTGCCGCAGGGGTTCGATGCCTACCCGGGATTCACCGCCGAGCAGTTCCTCGACTACTGGGCGCGCGAGCGCGGCATGCGGGATCCGGTGGCGCGGCGGCGCGAGATCGCCGGCCTGCTCGCCCTCGTCGGGCTCAGCGAGCATGCGAGTCGCCGCGTGCGCGACTTCTCGGGCGGCATGCGGCAGCGCGTCGGCATCGCCCGCGCGCTGCTCGGCGCGCCGCCGGTCCTGGTGGTCGACGAGCCCACGACGGGTCTCGACGTCGAGGCGCGGCTCCAGTTCCGCGCCGCCCTGGTCGCCATCGCCGCCGAGCGCATCATCGTCTTCTCCACCCACATCGCCAGCGACGTCGAAGCGGTCGCCGCGCGCCTCCTCCTGCTGCACCGCGGCCGCCTGCGCTTCGACGGCGCTCCGGGCGACCTGGTGGCGCGCGCCCGCGGCCGCGTCTTCGAGACGGTGGTCGACGACGCCGAGCTGGCGGCGGTGGCCCATCGTTATCGCGTCACCTCGCGCGTGCGCGAGCCCGCCGGCGTGCGCCTGCGCGCCGTCGCCGGCACCGGCGAGGCGATCCCCGGCGCCGCCGTCGAACCCACCCTCGAGGAGGCCTACCTGGCGGAGCTCCACCGCTGAGTCGGCGCCCCACCCCGACACCCGCGGACGCGCTGCCTCGCCTCGCGCTCGCCGGCGAAACAGCGTGCTAGTCTGCCGCCGCTTCGCAAACTCCAGGTGCCGAGAGGGCTTCCCCGATGAGCGCGATGGAAGAGTTCCTGCAGCAGGTGGTGGCTCGCAACCCCGGCGAGACCGAGTTCCACCAGGCGGTGCGCGAGGTGGTGGAGTCGGTGTGGCCGGTGATCGAGCGCAGCCCGCGCTACCAGTCCGGCCGCATCCTCGAGCGCATGGTGGAGCCCGAGCGGGTGCTCATGTTCCGCGTGCCCTGGGTGGACGACCGTGGCGAGATCCGCGTCAACCGTGGCTTCCGCATCGAGATGAGCAGTGCCCTCGGCCCCTACAAGGGCGGGCTCCGTTTCCACCCCAGCGTCAATCTCGGCATCCTCAAGTTCCTGGCCTTCGAGCAGGTCTTCAAGAACAGCCTCACCACGCTGCCGATGGGCGGCGGCAAGGGTGGCAGCGACTTCGATCCCAAGGGGAAGTCCGACGGCGAGGTGATGCGCTTCTGTCAGGCCTTCATGGCCGAGCTGTGGCGGCACATCGGGCCCAGCACCGACGTGCCGGCCGGGGACATCGGCGTCGGCGGTCGCGAGATCGGCTACCTGTTCGGCATGTACAAGAAGCTCGCCAACGAGTTCACCGGCGTGCTCACCGGCAAGGGGAGCGCCTGGGGTGGCTCGTTGATCCGCCCCGAGGCCACCGGCTACGGCGCGGTCTACTTCATCCAGGCCATGCTCGGCACTCGCAACCAGGACCTGCGAGGCAAGCGCGCGACGGTCTCGGGCTCGGGCAACGTCGCCCAGTTCGCGGTGGAGAAGCTGCTCGAGCTGGGCGCCAAGGTGCTGACTCTCTCGGACTCCGGAGGCACCGTGGTGGATCCGGACGGCATCGACGCCGCCAAGCTCGCCTGGGTGATGGAGCTCAAGAACGATCGTCGCGGTCGCATCCGCGAGTACGTCGACAAGTTCCCCGGCGCGCAGTTGCTCGACGGCGAGCGGCCGTGGTCGGTGGCGTGCGACGTCGCCGTGCCCTGCGCCACCGAGAACGAGATCTCGGCAGCCGACGCCGAGCGGCTGCTCGCCAACGGCTGTATCTGCGTGGCCGAGGGCGCCAACATGCCGAGCGAGCCGGGAGCGGTCGCCAAGTTCGTCGATGCCGGCATCCTGTTCGCGCCCGGCAAGGCGGCCAACGCCGGCGGCGTCGCGGTCTCCGGCCTGGAGATGACGCAGAACGCCATGCGCCTGCGCTGGACGCGGTCCGAGGTCGACGAGCGCCTGCACATCCTCATGCAGGAGATCCACCGCACCTGCGTCCGCTACGGCAAGCAGGGGGACGGTCCGGTGAACTACGTAGACGGCGCCAACATCGGCGGCTTCATGAAGGTGGCGGACGCCATGCTCGACCAGGGCGTGGTGTAAGCGCTACCACTCGCCGCCGCGCCGCTTCCTGGCGCCGGCCGCTGCGCTCCGCGTCGTCGCGGGGTCTACAATCGCTGGCAGTTGAAGCGATTCGACCCCGAGGCCAGACCGCTCGAGGCTTCGCTGCTCGACTTGATCGCGGAGGTCGACGCCGGCGGCGGGATCGTGGCGGTGAGCGGCGTGGTCCAGCTCCTCTTCGGCTGGTCGGCGGAGGAGCTGCGCGGCCGCAGCCTGCGGGAGCTCCTCGCCGAGGAGGACGCGGCACGCTTCCAGTCACTGCTCGAGCGCGCGGCGAGTCGTCTGGCCCCGCCCTCGTGCGAGCTGCGCTTCCGCCATCGCCAGGGGTGGGACGTGTGGCTCGAGGTGGTGGCGCGGCCGCTGCCCGACGGCGCCGGCACCTCCATCGGCGCCCGCGACGTCACCATCCGCCGCCAGGCCGAGATGGCCCTCGAGGAGAGCCGCGAGCGCTACCGCCTGCTCTTCGAGCGCTCACCGGTGGGCGTGCTCCACTACGACCGCCACCTGCGGATCTCGGACTGCAACGAGAGCTTCCGCCGCATCATCCAGAGCAGCTACGAGCGACTGGTCGGCTTCGACATGCATCGCCTCAAGGACCAGCGCGTGTTGCCGGCGCTGGAGGCGGCGCTGGCGGGGGGCCAGGGCTCCTACGAGGGGCCGTACGAGGCGACCACCAGCATGGCCCGGCTCTGGCTCTCGTTGCGCACGGTGCCGTTCCACGGCCCGCGCGGGGAGGTCCAGGGCGGGATCTGCATCGTCGAGGACGTTACCGAGCGCAAGCTCGCCGAGGAGGCGCAGCGCGCCACGTACGAGATCTCCGAGGCGGTGCACCGCACCGACGACCTGCGCGAGCTGTTCACGTCCATCCACGCCGTGCTCGCCCGGCTGATGCCCGCCGACAACGTCTACATCGCCCTCCTCGACCGCGATACCGACACCGTCTCCTTCCCCTATTTCGTCGACCAGCACGACGCGCCGCCGCCGCCGCGGCGAGCCACTGGCGGCCTCACCGAAGCGGTGCTGCGCGGCGGCGAGCCGCTGTTGCTCGCCACCCGCGGCGAGCTCGAACGATTCGTGGCCAGCAGCCAGGTGCCGGTCCATGGCACGCTGCCGGAGTCGTGGCTGGGAGTGCCGCTGCGCCATGGCCAGGAGACCATCGGTCTGCTGGCGCTGCAGAGCTACGACCCTCTCGTCGCCCTCGGCGATCGCCACCTGCGCATGCTCACCTTCGTCGCCGGCCAGGTGGCGATGGCCATCGCCCGCAAGCGACACGGCGAGCAGATCCAGGTGATGGCTTTCTACGACGGCCTCACCGGTCTCTACAACCGCCGCATGCTGCAGGCGCGGGCGCAACAGAGCATCGAGCTGGCGCGGCGCCATCGCTGGTCGCTGACCTTCCTCTACCTCGACCTCGACCGCTTCAAGAAGGTCAACGACACGCTCGGCCACGCCGCCGGCGACGAGCTGCTGGCGGTGAGCGGACGCGCAGCCAGGAGGGCTGCGCGCCAGCGACACCCTGGGCGCCTGGGCGGCGACGAGTTCGCCTTCGTGCTGCACGCCATCGACGAGTCGCGGCCGCCGGGATGGCGGCCGCCGAGCGGCATCCTCGCGCTCGCTCGATCGCCCCTTCGAGGTCGGCGGGCAGCGAGGCCTGCACCTCGGTGGCGGGTGTCGGGATGGCGCTCTGCCCGAGCAGGCGAGACCCGAGGAGCTGCTCGTGACGCCGACATCGCCATGTACCAGGCCAAGGTGGAGGGAGGCAGCTTCCGCTTCTTCGATCCCCAGCACAGCCCTTTCAGCCGCGATCGGCTGGCGCTCGAGGCGGAGCTGCGGGCGGCGCTCGCGGGCGGCGAGGTGGAGCTGCACTACCAGCCGGTGCAGGCGCTCGCCGACGGTGCGCTGGTGGGCTTCGAGGCGCTTGCCCGCTGGCGGCGCGGCGAGCGGTTGTGGCCGGCCGGCGACTTCGTGCCGCTGGCCGAGGAATCGGAGCTGGTGCGCCTGCTCGACTGGCAGCTGGTGCGGCGCGCGCTGCGCGAGACGCAGCAGCAGCTGCCGGTGAGCGAGCTGGAGGTGGCGAGCAACCTCTCGGCGCGCTCGCTGCACACCGCCGGCCTCGTCGAGCACCTGGCGACCACCCTGGCGGAGACCGGGGTGGCGCCGGGTCGGGTGGTCCTGGAGGTCACCGAGAGCGCCGCGGTGAGCGATCCCGCGCACTGCTCGCGCACCTTGCGCGAGCTCGCCGCGCTGGGAGTGCGGCTGGCGCTCGACGACTTCGGCACCGGCTTCGCCTCGCTCACCTACCTGCGCTCGATGCCGTTCCACCGCGTCAAGATCGACGGCTCGCTGATCCGCGAGATCGGCACCGACGCACGCGCCGAGGAGCTGCTGCAGGGAGCCATCGGCCTCGGTCACGGGCTCGGCCTCGAGGTGGTGGGAGAGGGGGTGGAGAGCGAGGCGCAGCGCGACTGGCTACGCGCGCACGGCTGCGACCTGGTGCAGGGACACCTGGTGGGCTGGCCGGTGGCGGCCAGCGAGCTGCAGGGGTCGGCGCGTCCGCTGTCGCAACCGTAGCCCACCGCCCGCCTGGCCGCGCGAGAAGGGTAAGCTCCCGCCAGCTCCCATGGCCGAGCGACAGCCTGCGGCGCCACCCAGCTTCGAGCCCCATCCGGCGACGCCGATCGGTGGCCCCCCCGCGCCCATCGGCGCGTCGCCATCGCCGCTCGCAAAGTACTGGCGGCCTGACGACAGCTCCGGCGCCGGCGCGGGAAGGCGGCGGCGCCAGCGGTGAGCGGACCCGGCTCCGTCGTCAGCGCCCGGCGCTTCCACGGCCTGATGCCGTACCGGGTGCGCGAGGTGCTGCTGGTCGCCTCCCCGTACGACGCTTTCATCCTCGAGGAGGATGGGCTGCTCACCGAGCAGGTCTTCCTCGAGTACATGGAGGTGAGCCAGCCGGGGGCGCCCCGCTTCACCCACGCGCGCAGCGGCGGCGAGGCGCTCGACCTCCTGCACCACCAGCGCTTCGACCTCGTGCTCACCACGGCGACGCTGCCCGACATGACGGCCGAGCAGCTGGGGCGAGAGGTCAAGCGACTGCGGCCGGGGCGGCCGGTGGTGCTCCTCGCCCTCGATCGCACCCTTCTCCATGAGCCCTGGCGCACCCTCGACCGCGAGGCGTTCGACGCTGCCTACCTGTGGGGCGGCGACGCCAAGATCCTGCTCGCCATCATCAAGTCGGTGGAGGATCGCGACAACGTCGACCGCGACATCGCCCTCGCCGACGTGCGCGCCATCCTCATCCTCGAGGATTCGCCGCGCTACTACTCCTCGTTCCTCGGCATGCTCTACAAGGAGCTCATGCAGCAGTCGCACTCGCTCTACTCCGAGGGGGTGGACGAGATGGCGCGGCAGCTGTACATGAAGTCGCGCCCCAAGGTGCTGCACGCCACCACCTGGGAGGAGGGGATGGCGCTCTTCGAGCGCTACCGCCGCCACGTCATGGCGGTGATCTGCGACCTGCGCCTGCCGCGCGGCGGCGTGCTCGACGACGGCGCCGGCCTCGCCTTCGCCCGTCACGTGCGGCGCAGCGATCCCGAGCTGCCGGTGTTGCTGCAGTCCTCTGCCGGTGTCGGCTCGCGGCGGGCGGCGGCCATGCGCGCCGGCTTCCTCGACAAGAGCTCGCCGACGTTGCTCGCCGACCTGGGAGATTTCCTGCGCCTGCAGCTGGGCTTCGGCGACTTCGTCTTCCGCACCTGCGAGGGCGGGCCCGAGGTCGGACGCGCCCACGACGTGCGCGAGCTCGAGCAGCAGCTCGCCACCGTGCCCGAGGAGAGCCTCGTCTTCCACGCGGCACGCAACCACTTCTCGATCTGGCTGCTCGCGCGCAGCGAGTTCGAGCTCGCCGAGCAGCTGCGGCCGCAGCGGGTGGCCGACTTCCCCAGCATCGCCGCCACCCGCGACTACCTGCGCGGCCTCTTGCGCGAGGTCAACGAGCGGGCGCAACGTGGGGTGGTGGCCGACTTCAGCCCCGAGAGCTTCGCCGAGCAGCCCTTCAGCCGTCTCGGCCAGGGATCGATGGGTGGCAAGGGGCGCAGCATCGCCTTCCTCCATCGCTCCCTCGCCGCCCTCGAGCCCGCCGACATCGGCGGCCTCGAGGTACGGTTGCCGCGCACGCTGGTGGTGGCCACCGAGCACTTCGGACGCTTCCTCGAGCAGGGCAACCTCGCCGCCTTCGCCGCGCGTGCGGACGACGACGAGGAGGTGCGCCGTCGCTTCCTCGCGACGCCTTTGCCGGCGACGCTCGAGGCCGAGCTCGCGGCGGTGGTGGAGCGGCTCGCCGGTCCGCTCGCCGTGCGCTCCTCGAGCCTGCTCGAGGACTCCCTGCAGACCGGCATGGCGGGCCTCTACGACACGGTAATGGTGCCCAACGTCGATCCCGATCCGCGACGGCGCCTGCGCGAGCTCGGTGGCGCGGTGCGGCGCGTCTACGCCTCGCTGTTCTCGCGCGCCGCGCGCCGCTACCTCGAGAGCACCGGCTACCTGCCCGAGGAAGAGAAGATGGCGGTGGTCATCCAGGCGGTGGCGGGCCGCCGCCGGGGCGACCGCTTCTACCCGAGCTTCTCGGCGGTGGCGCAGTCGCACAACTTCTACCCCTTCGGCCCGCAGCGGCCGGAGGAGGGTGTCGTGCACCTCGCCCTCGGGCTTGGACGGATCATCGCCGAGGGGGGCCGTTGCCTCCGCTTCTCGCCGGCGCGACCCGAGGTGCTGCCGCAGTTCGCCACCGCACGCGGCCTGCTCGACAGCTCGCAGAACGGGTTCTACGCCCTCGACCTGCGGGCGGAGGGGGAGGAGGGGGCCGATCGCGTGCGCTGGTTCGACCTCGCCGTGGCGGAGGAGGACGGCGCGCTGCTCGCCGCCGGCAGCGTGGTGTCGGCCGGCGAGCAGCGCGTGCGCGACGACCTCTCGCAGCGGGGGCCGCGGGTGGTCACCTTCAACAACCTGCTGCGGCATCGCGCCATCCCGCTCGCCGAGGCGCTGCGTCGCCTGCTGGCGATGGCGCAGGAGGGGCTGGGGCGGCCGGTGGAGCTCGAGCTCGCCGGCGACATGGGGGATTGGGGACGTCCGGATGGGGCCCGCTCGCGCAGTGGCGCGCCCGAGCCGCCGCGCCTCTACCTGCTGCAGATGCGGCCGATGGTGGCGCAGCTGCGGCAGCCGGGCGGCGACGCCCCGGCGATGCCCCTCGCCTCCTGCCTCTGCCGGGCCACCACGCGCGCCCTCGGTCACGGCGTCTACGCGGGGTTGTGCGACCTCCTGCACGTGCGGCGTGACAGTTGGGAGCCGCGCCACAACAAGGCGATCGCCGCCGAGATAGGTGGCCTCAACGAGCAGCTGCGGGCGGAAGGACGCTCGTACGTGCTCATCGGTCCCGGGCGCTGGGGCACCGCCGACCCCTCGCTCGGGATCCCGGTGGAGTGGGCGCAGATCTCGGAGGTCAAGGTGCTGGTCGAGGCCTCACCGGCCGGCTACGACATCGAGCCCTCGCAGGGGGCGCACTTCTTCCAGAACATCACCTCGCTGCAGCTCGGCTACCTCACCGTGCCGCCGGGGGCGGAGGCCACCAGCGGCAAGCCGGACTTCCTCGACTGGCGGTGGCTGGAGGAGCAGCCCGCGCTCACCACCACGCGCTTCCTGCGCCACCTGCGCTTCGCGCGGCAGCTGCCCGTCGAGCTCGCCGGCGCCTACGGGTGGGGAGTGATCGGCAAACCGGAGGGGTGAAAGGCGTCGGGCGACGACCGCCGGCGCCGGTGCGTCTTTCGCTGGCCGCGAAGGCCGGGAGCGGTGCCCATGCAGGGGCTGGTCGGGGGCATCGAGCCGCTGCCCATCGCCGTTGCCGAGCGGCATGGTACGGCATCTCAGCGGGGTGTTGCCGGCCTCGTCGTCGGCTGGCGGTCGAGCTGGAGGAGGAGGCGAGACGCTGATGCCGGGCGCAGGGGACCGACTGCAGTTATGAGATAATGAACCATCCGGGTTTCCGAGAAGGGTTGCGCCCGCTCGACGCTGTCAGTGGCGCGACTCTGGCCGGTTGTGCCACGCGGGGCGGTTGCTGCGCTGCCGCTAAGCTCGAAGCGAGGGCGAAAACGCACGATGGGGGGCTGGCCGGTCGGGATGGCTCGCGTGGCCGCTGGGCTGGCATTGATGGCGGCGCCGGCGTTGGCGGCGACCTCGACCCAGGAGAGCCCGGTCGTCACCTTCGACTCGCCCGGCACCAAGGCGGTCACGCTCTCCGTGTGCAACGGTGGGGGCTGCACCGAGGTCACCGTCGACGTCGTCGTGCTCGACCCGCGCCCCTCCGTGGTGTTGGCGCTCGTCACGCCGCCACTGGTGGCAGAGGGGGACGTCGTGCAGCTCTGCGGTGACGGTGCGGGCCAGCCGACGCTCACCTTCGGCTGGCGGATCCTCGATGCTCTCGGTGCTCCGGTCGCCGCAGCCAGCGGAGCTGCCACCAGGTGGGACACCACCGGCGTGGCGGCGGGGGTGTACAGCGTCTTCCTCGACGTCGACAACGCCACCGGGCCGACGGCTACCTCGCCGCCCTCGCTGGTGACGGTGGTCGCGTGGGACGGCCTGTTCCGCGACGGCTTCGAGATCGGCGTCGGGCACTGGAGCGGCGGCAGCACGCCCTGAGCCCTGGCGCCGGGCCGGCGCGTCGCCCGCTCTCGCGGCCGCCAGACTCACGTAGCCGCTCGTCGGTGGGGCCGCCGAGCCGTGCGTGCTTGCCCCGGCTGGCACTGCGCCGCCGGCGTCCTGGCGGCGGGATCGGCAGGACCTTGATAGGCTCGCGCGCGTGACGATGGGGCGGTCCTTCTGGGCGCGCTACCTGGCGGCGCTGCTGCTGCTCGGCGGCGTGCATTGGCACGGCGGGAGCGAGGCTCTCGAGAGCCATCTCGTCGTTCAGGCAGAGGTCTACTACCCCGACCTGCCGTGGCACGGCGACGAGGTCCACGTCGACCCGGCCGTCGCCTCCTCCACCCGCGAGCCTTGCCCCGTCTGCCTGCTGCAGCTGCAGACCGGCGGCGCCGAGTCGCAGCCGGTCGCCGGCATCGCACCGCCACTCGTCGCCCTCTGGCGAACCGGCGACGATCCGGCGCGCCGCAGCGACGGCGACAGTCTCGCCTGCAGCGCTCGCGGACCGCCATCCCGCTCCTGAGCCCGCGCGTCACCGTCGAGAGGCGCCCGCCTCCGCGCTAGCGCGGAGCCTGCGGGCCGCTCGCCCACCCACTCGCGACCTTGGGAGCTCCGACCGCAGTGGCCGGAGCTCGGGAGCCATCATGCAAGCACTGCCTTCGTGCGGGCGCGCCGTACAGCGCCCCGTCCACCGTCTCCATAGCGCGTTCCTCGTTGTCCTCCTGCTCCTCGTCACCCCCTGCGTGTTGCGCGCCGGTCAGGTCCGCGGCAAGGTCGTGGGCCCGGGCGACGAGCCTCTCCCCGGCGTCATGCTGACGCTCTCCAACGACCTCACCGGCTTCAGTCAGCAAACGCAGTCGGCCGAGGACGGCTCGTACGCCTTCTACAACGTTCCTGAGAACCCCTACCACCTGCGTGCCGCGATGACGGGCTTCCAGGCCGCGCACGTCGACGTCGACGTCCGTGGCAACGTGCCCGTCCAGCAGCCGGTGAAGCTGGCGGCGCAGTACAGCGAGACCACCACCGTCACCGCCGAGAAGGAGAGCGTCGAGCTCGAGACCGACGCCTCGACGACCCACATCGACATCGACAAGTCTCTGGTGCGCCGCTTCGCCGCACCCGTTGCCTCGCGCGCCTTCGAGGCGATCGTGCTCTCCACTCCCGGTTTCAGCCAGGACGAAAACGGCCGCTACCATTTCCAAGGCGGCCACTCCCAACAGCTCCTGGTGATCGACGGCCAGCCGATCGGCGATCAGGTGGGGATCACCTTCTCGAACTCGCTCGATCCCGCCGTCGCCGAGGGGGTGGAGATCGTCACCGGCGGCGTGCCGCCCGAGTACGGTGAGAAGGCTTACGGCGTCATCAACCTCACCACCCGCTCGGCTCTCGGGCACCCCGGCTTCCACGGCGACGTCACCGCCGGCGGGGGTCGCTTCTCGACCTCCGAGGAGGCGTTGGCGCTTGGCTGGGGAGGGGAGCGTCAGGGCCTATTCGCCGACGTCGACCACTCGCAGTCGGACCGCTTCCTCGACCCGGTGTCCTTCGACAGTTTCCACAACCACGGTCGCACCGAGCGGCTGTTCGGCCGCTACGACCTCATCTCGCCGGCGCAGGCGGACTCGCTGCGCTTGACCGGCAACGCCGGGCGCACCGATCGCGACGTCCCGAACCTGCCGTCGCAGCAGGAGGCGGGGCAGGACCAGCGCGTCGAGTCGCGCGACTGGAACCTCAACCTCGGCTACGAGCACGTCGCCAACGAGTGGGTGGCCGACGCCCAGGTGTACGGTCGCAACAACACCCTCCGTCTGCTCGGCTCCGCGAACGACACACCGGTGCTCGCCACTCAGGACCGCTCGCTGGAGAACCAGGGCGGCAACCTCTCGTTGACCCGTGTCTTCGGCGCCCACGAGGTGAAGGTCGGTGCGCAGGCGAAGCGCTTCCCCATCCGCGAGACCTTCAGCTTCGGCCTCACCGACCCGGGATTCAACGACCCCGATGCCGAGGAGGGGTACAACCCCAACCTGGCTCCCTACGACCTCACCCGCGGTGGTGACTTCTTCCACTTCCACGGCGAGCGCACCGGCAGCTACTACGCCGCCTACGCGCAAGACACCATGCGTTTCGGCAACCTGACGATCAACGCCGGGCTGCGCTATGGCCACAACCACCTGTTCGAGAGCGAGAGCCTGGCGCAGCCGCGAGTGGGGATCGCCTACTACGTTGCCGCCACCAAGACGGTGCTGCGTGCAGCCTACGACCGCATGTTCATCACCCCAGAGTACGAGAACATCCTGCTCGGCTCGTCCGCCGCCGCGGCGGCACTCGTGCCGCCGGAGATCCAGGACAACAGCCAGCTCGGGAAGGGTCAGCTCTTCAACCCCTCGGAGCGACAGAAGTCCTACAACTTCGGGCTGCAGCAGGGCCTGGGCTCGGCGCTGCGCGCCGACCTCTCGTACTGGAAGCGCGACGTCGACAACGCCGCCGACCAGGACCAGTTCTTCAACACCGGCATCGTCTTCCCGCTCAACTTCGCACGCGGCGAGCTCAGCGGCTGGAACGCCCGCCTCGACGGCGGGCCGTGGCACGGGCTGCGCGGCTACGCTTCCCTCGGGCACGTCCACGCCCTCTACGTCAACCCCTTCGTCGGCGGGCTCTTCCTCGACGCCGAGGCTCTCGACTCCCTGCAGGGCGGCGCCTTCCTCATCGACCACGACCAGGACCTGCAGGAGCAGGTCGGTGCCTTCTGGGACATTCCCGGAAGCGGTTTCTGGCTGGGGGTGACGCAGCGCTACGACTCCGGCCTGGTGGCGGACGCCGGGGTGCTCGAAGACGTGCTGGCGAGCCCCGACACCGCCTACGCGGCGCCCTACCTGCGCTTTGACGAGGACCCGCAGCGCGTGAAGTCGCGCGACATCTGGAACTTCTCGGTGGGGGCGCATCTGCAGCAGTACCACCTCCCGTTCGAGGTTCAGGTCGACCTGCTCAATGCCACCGACGAGAAGGGCCTCTACAACTTCCAGTCGGTGTTCGGCGGCACCCACGTGATTCCCCCGCGCACGCTGGCGGCGCGGGTCCGCTACGTGTTCTGACGCGCCGGGGGCCCCGCGGCGGACTTGTTCTGCCGCGGGGCGCCGTCTCTGCGCACCCCCGCGGGGGCGTCGGAGAGGGCCCCGCGCCGTGACTCGGATGGCGGGCGGAGCTGTTCCAGCGTGGCCGTGAACGAGCGCAGCCGGGCGGTGGTCGACTACTCGCCCGTGGCCACCGGGTACGTGCCCAGCACCCGCAGCTCGGCCGTCAACGGCGCCACCTCGGCGAGGGCGGCTCGCACCGGGTCGCGCGCGGCGTTGCCTTCGAGGTCGAGGTAGAAGCGGTACTGGAACGGGCTGCCGAGGATCGGGCGCGATTCGAGCTTGGCGAGGTTGACGCCGCGACGGCTGAAGACGGAGAGGATCGCGGCGAGCGCCCCCGGCTGGTGTGGTGTGGTGAGCAGCAGCGAGGTCTTGGCGCGCGTCTCCGGCGGCACTCCCACCGGCTCGCGCGCCAGCTCGACGAACCGCGTGTAGTTGCCGCTCTGCGACTGGATGCCGCGGCGCAGCACCTCGAGCCCGTAGACGCGGGCCGCCGACTCGGAGGCGATCGCCGCCACCGTGGGGTCGTTGCGCTCGCGCACCTTGCGGGCGGCGCCGGCGGTGTCGAACTCCGTCTGCGCGTCGATCCAGGGAGTGGCGCGCAGGAAGTCCTGGCATTGCAGCAGGCCCTGCGGATGCGACAGCACCAGGCGCAGCTCCTCGACGCGGGCGCCGGGCAGCCCGAGCAGGCAGTGCTCGATGCGCGCCACCGCCTCGGCGGTGATGGTGAGACCGCCCTCGGCGAGCAGGTCGTAGGTCTCGTTGATGCTGCCGGCGGTGGTGTTCTCGATCGGCAGCAGGGCGCGGTCGGCGGCCCCCTCGTGCACGGCGGCGGCGGCGGCGCGGAAGGTCGCGAAGCCCTCGAGCAGGACACCCTCCTCGCTGCCGGCGTAGCGGCGCTGCGCGGTGAGGTGACTGTAGGAGCCCTCGACCCCCTGGTAGGCGACGCGCAGCGGCACCGCGGCGAGCGCGCGGACGTGCGCCTTCTGGTGCGCCACCGACATCTCCAGCACCACCCGGTAGAGACGCTCCACCTCGTGGGCGTCGAGCCCCTGCTCGACGGCGACGTGACGCACCCGCTGCAGCACCAGGTCCTCGCGCGGCTCGTCG
This sequence comes from Thermoanaerobaculia bacterium, assembly GCA_963837455.1. Classification (GTDB taxonomy): domain Bacteria; phylum Acidobacteriota; class Thermoanaerobaculia; order Multivoradales; family JAIOJS01; genus DASYQD01. The sequence goes on from CAWINM010000010.1 coordinate 562,030, forward strand.
CGGAAGGGGATCGCCTGGCGCAGCTTGCTCGCCACCACCGCCTCCGCCAGGCTCATGCGGTGGCGGAGCAGGGCAACGATCTCGCGGTCGATCGTCTCGATCTGCTCGCGCAGCGCCTGCAGGTCGGGAGTGTCGGGCATGGCGGCGGGAGTATACGCAGCGGTGCCCGCGGCCGGGACGGCTCGCATGCGGAGTACCATTCCGCGGGCGCGACGATGGCGGACGACACCACGGGGCCCGCGGCGGGGAAGGGTGACGAGGCGCGCCCTAGCGGGGATGCGGGGCGAAGGTGCGGCGCAGCGCGTCCTCGCCGAGGGCCGAGAACACCAGCGCCCGCGAGCCGCGCGAGAGCCTTGCCCAGCGGAGCTCGGTGATCCGCGACAGCAACGCGGCGCCGAGCGCGCCCGCCAGGTGATGACGCCGCTCGCTCCAGTCCAGGCACGAGCGGCAGAACGAGCGACGCTTCGCCCGTGCCGCATCGAGGTCGACCCCGAGCCGGCGGAAGACCCGTTCGCCGTCCGCGGTGAGCTCGAGCTCGTTCTCACGGCCGGGAGCGCTCGACGGCGCGATGGCTCCCGAGCGCGCCAGGCCGTCGTGGACGAGGACGCCCAGCTCCCCCGCGAGGTGGTCGTAGCAGACGCGCGCCTTGCGCAGCGCGAGGTTGGCGGGTCCCGGGCGCGGCTGCCCCCCGTCGCTCCGGCTCGCCAGGCCCATGAGCGACTCGAGGGCGTGAGCGACGTCCGGGCTGGCGAGGCGAAAGTACTTGTGGCGCCCCTGCCTCTCGACCGCCACCAGCTCGGCGCGCAGCAGCTTGTCGAGGTGGGCGCTCATCGTCGGCTTGGAGACTCCGGCGACGTGCGACAGCTCGGTGGCGGAGAGAGCGCCGCCCGCGAGCAACGCCGTCAGGCCCGCGGCGCGCGCGGGATCGCCGAGCAGCGCCGCGATGCGAGCGACCTCGGGGCCGTTCGCTTCGACTTCCATGGTTCGACGATAGTCGAACCATTGGAGCGGCGCAAGGGCGTACCCTGCGCTCCGACGGCGACGAAGGGTCGCGACCCGGCGACCGTTCCACCCCGCGAGAGGCAAACGTGCCCTGCCGACCAACGACCCACTCGCTCCCATCTCCGCTCGCCGCGTCGTCGCGGGAGGCCGGCCGGGAGCGCGAAGGTCGGGGCGTCGCGAGACGGGGCCAGGGAGACACGCGCTCCGAGTCGGCGCTGGTTTCTCCGCCGGATGCTGCCGGCCGCCGCGATCGCCCAGCCTGCGGCCGGAGTGTCGATGCGCTCTCGTGCGACCGATTCATCACGCGCGAAGCGTCGGTTTCACGCGCCAAACCAGGGGGCCCGGGCATGGCCACTCCGAACGTCATCTGCTTCATTCGCTACCAGATCGATCCCTTCCAGCGTGACGCCTTTCGCCAGTACGCGGAGACCTGGGGCCGGGTCATCCCGCGCTGCGGCGGACACTTGCTCGGCTACTTCCTCCCTCACGAAGGAACCAACGACGTGGCCTGGGGACTGATCGGCTTCGACAGCCTGGCATCGTACGAGAGCTATCGGGCAAGGCTGAGCGTGGACGCCGAGTCGCGCGCCAACTTCGAGGACGCGCAATGCAGGCGGTTCATCCTGCGCGAGGAGCGCAACTTCGTGCAGACGGTGGAAGGCACCTTCCAGATTCCCGCCCAGGCGCCGGTGGAGCCCTGAAGCCGTGGCCGCGACACCTCGCAAACGCCGCGGAGACGCGCTCTCGGCCTTCGGCCCTCGACGTCGAGCCCTCTCCTACGCAGCCAACGATGCGTTCGACAAGCCCGAGCCGAGCTCGACGGCCGACGCCGGCTGGGTGCTCCCGACGGAGGTCCTGCGTCACGGCGCCTACCTGCTGCTCGGCGCATCCGAGGTCTCCTCGCAGGGGGCCACCGCGGAGGCGGTAGCGGGGCTCGCCGACTCGCTGGGCCTCACCAACGAGGTCGAGCCGGTTCCCGGCGGGACGGATTCCACGGTTGCCTTTCTCCGTCGCACCGAGGTCACCCCAAGGGACCTCGCCGACGAGGATCTGATGGGTGCCGCAGCCGTCGTGCACGTGGCCTCCCCGCAGGCGGGCATCGTCGATCGCTTCTGTGCCGGGGTCGCTGGTCTGCTCGGTCCGGCGGCGGCCCCAGCCCTTCACACCGGCGTCGTGCGTCCGCTCATCTACACCGGCGCCGCGATGCACGGCTTTGCCTACGCCCACCAGGTGACGCAGCAGTCGGCCGGTGCCATGCCCAACGCCCTGCTCCTCCCGCTGAAGAAGACGGCGGCGTGGTGGGCCAAGGACTGGATGGAGCGCCATACCTACCTGCTCCCTCGCTACGACGACGCCGGGCGGATGGTGAGCCAGGGGCACGCGCTCGCAGCGGCGCCGGGCATTGCGAGCCTGATGCGCCGTACCTATCAGAGCCTCCATCTGCCCGCTCGGAACGGCCGCTACGACTTCCTCACCTACTTCGAGTGCGCGGACTCCGCGTTGCCGATCTTCCACGAGGTCTGCGCGGCGCTGCGCGACGTCACCCGCAACCCGGAGTGGGCATACGTCCGCGAGGGCCCCCTGTGGCACGGCCGTCGCGTCGGCAGCTGGACCGAGTTGTTCGCCTGAGCCGCTCTCTGCGGCAAGGAGCCGACCGTGTCTCCCGCACCACGTCTCGAACAGCGCGGGAACGGCCCTACTGGAGGTCGCGCTCCCCTCCCCCGTCCCTGCAACGTGGCACCGGCCGGGCTCGGCCTCGGAAGCCGCCGTGAGCGACCGCACGTCGATCGGAGCGAGCCCGCGCCGTGTCCTGCGCGGTCCGGGGCCGCCCCGCCGGGCTGCTGCTAGGGAAGCGCCAGCGCGTATACGCCGCCGCCGGTGGCGGCGTAGAGCGTGTCCGGCGTTCCCCGACGCAGCGCGAGAGAGGCCGCGCCCACGGCGTGCAGGCCGCGGCCCAGGGGCTGCCAGCTCGCACCGGCGTCGCGGCTCACCAAGACGCCGCTGGCAGCGGCGGCGTAGAGCACGTCGGCGTCGCGCGGGTCGAGCAGGAGGTCGGTGACCTGTGTGGCGCCGGCTTCGACGCCCGTCGTCTCCCAGGTCGCTCCGCCGTCGAACGATCGCGACACGCTCCCCCCCACGCCCCCCACGTAGTCGAATACCGAGCCGGTGATCCACTGGCGCCGTTCGTCGGCGGGATCGACGACGACCGCCGTCGCGCGTCCGGGCACGATGAGCGGGAGGTCGGTCCACGTCGCCCCGCCGTCGGTGGAGCGCGACACCACGTCGGCGGGGTGCCCGTGGATCTGGTACGGCGCATCGATGAAGAGGACGGGAGGGGTCCCCGGCGCCACGGCGAGCAGCTGCGGCCGCGTCCGTCCGGCGGCGAACCGAGTCAAGAGCTGCCAGGAGTCGGCGCCGTCGGCGCTGTGCCAGACACCGTTCGTGTCGAGCAGGTAGAGGCCCGTGCCGGCGGTCGGATCCGGCCGTAGCGCGACGACCGGAGCGGCCCCGTTTTCGCTCCCAGGCGGCCCGGCGGGCTCCCAGCTTGCGCCGCCGTCGCGGGTGCGCACGAGGCCCGGCGTCGAGCCGGCGTAGGCGATCGCGGGCGAATCCGGGTCGGCGACGAGCGCCGCGCCGACCGGCTCGCTCGTCGCGGCCCACGTGCTGCCGTCGTCGGGGGAGACGAAGAGCGTTCCCGAAGCCGCCCACAGTGTTCCACTGCCCCCAGGGGCCACGGCGCTCACGGCGCGGGCGCGCAGGCCGCGGGTGAAGGTGGACCAGGCGACGCCGTCGCGCGATCGCGCCACGCCGTAGCCGCCGCCGCCGGCGGTGAGCGTGCCGTTGCCGCGATCTCCCGCCAGGGTCGTCACCCACCCGGCGAAGACCTGGTTCCAGCTGCGGCCGGAATCGCCGCTCGAAAGCAGACCGGACGGTGTCCCGAGATACACGCGATCGCGCCGGGCGGGATCGGCGGCGAGCAGCAGGAAGGCCCCCGGATGGCGATCCGGCGTGCGATCCTGCCAGCGGAAGCCTCCGTTCGTGGAGAGCAGCACCTGGGATCGCTGCCCCGAGTCATCGGGAGCGGCGAGCGCCCACAGGCGACCGGCGCGGAAAGGGTCGACGGCGATCCTGGCGACGGACTTCCCGGCGAGGGAAATCTGTCGCCAGGTGCGGCCGCCATTGCGCGAGCGGTAGAGGCCGGCGGCGGTTCCCAGGTAGACGACGTTAGCGTCGAAGGGATCCGGCCGCAGGTCGTCGAGCGGCACTCCGGCCGGCAGCCCGGCAGTCTGCTGGTGCCAGCTGCCGCCGCCGTCGGTCGAGCGCAGGACGTAGAAGCTGGCGAGGTCGGGGATGGGGATGGGGAGCGGACTGACCACTCCGAGGGCGAGAACGACGCCTCGCTGACTTGCGACCGGGCGCACGGCGTAGGCGTAGAGCCCGGCGGGAACGCCCGCGACGCTCGCCGCCCAGTTGAGGCCACCGTCGAGGCTGCGGAAGATTCCGCCCGGAGTCGCTGCCAAGGCGGTCGCGGGGGAGCGCGGAGGAAACGCGAGGTCGATCACCGTCTGGTCGAGCCCGGCGCCGAACGGCTGCCAGCGGTGGCCGCTGTTGGTGCTGCGGAAGAGCCCGCCGAGGCTGCCGGCCAGGAGCACGCGGCCGTCTTGCGCATCGACCGCCAGCGACGTGACGTTACCGCCGTCGGGGCCGAGCGACCTCCAGGTCTCCTCGGCCTGGGCTGCGACCGGGAGCATCGTGGCCAGAACCAGAGCCAGCTCGCAGGTGCGACGTCGGCGGTGCATGGTCTGTCCTCCAAGGCTCTTGGGGTCATACGTCCGCGGGCCCCGGCGCGTTGCTCCCGACCTCGGCCGGCAGGTGACCGCGAGCGTCCTCGTCACGCGTGTCGAGGCGGCGCCCGCCGATGAGGACGGTAGCCGTCTCGGGCGCGCCGTGCGCCACGCGATGGGGCGGACGGCGACCACGCGCTGGTGCGGGTGCCGGCGCCTCCGGCAACGCTGCTCACCGGGTGTCCGACCATCCGCGCCGGGCCGGGTCGGCCTGCCGCTGTGAGAGGATTTGCTCCCCGGTGCCTCGCCGGGCGTCCGAGCAACGGAAACCGCTCGCGAAGGGAGAGAGCTCCATGGTGTCCGACCTCCGATCTCGTCGTTCGCTCCACCGTTTCCTGCCCCTCGGGATCGCCGTTGGCGCCCTCTCCGCCGGTGCCTTGCCGGCGTGCGCGACGGTGGTCACCGCTTACTCGTGTGCGGGGGGTGGCGCGGGAGGAAACCACGATTACGTCTTCAACGGCTTCTACGTCCAGAACCTCAACGCCGCCAACATCCACACCGTCGCGATCCCGTATACGACCGATTCCGACGGCAACTACTCGCTGACCCTGACCGCGCGGCGTGGTTCCTACAACGGCCAGATCGTCGGCATGGTGTCGAAGAACGTGGCACTCTCGAGCTCCAACGACTCGGTGGTCACCTGGGATTTCAACGACGCTGCCATCACGTCCGGCGACTCCATCTACTTCGTCCACTCGGGCGATACCGCCAACATCAGGTTCGCGCTCTCGCCGACCGGCTGCGCCGGCGACCACGAGACCATCGGTACCAGCGGTACCCTCAACGGCTTCAGCGTCGCGGTGACCATCACCCAGAACACCTCGCCGCCGCCGCCGCCGGCCTGCACGCCGAGCTCGACGACCCTCTGCACCGACGACCACCCTGGCGACAGGCGCTTCCAGGTCATCGCGAGCTATGCCACCACCCAGGGCGGCGGTCTGTCGGGGAACGGCCACGCCGTCGGCCTCTCGAGCCTCGGCGTCAACCAGGGAGGTCTCTTCTGGTTCTTTGGCGCCGGGAACCCGGAGATCCTGGTCAAGGTGCTCGATGGCTGCGCGACCAACAACCACTTCTGGGTCTTCTTCTCGGCGGGGACCAATGTCGGGTTCCAGCTGACCGTCACCGACACCACGACGCACGCGATGAAGGTCTACACCAACCCCGATCACGTGCCGGCGGTGCCGGTCCAGGACACCAGCGCGTTCCTCTGCCCGTGAGTAAGCCGCCGCGTTCGCCGCCGAAGGGGCCGGCCCCCGGGCCATGGCCGGCGTGACCGCGGCGCCGGAAACGCTGGCCATCACCTGCTGCATCGCCGGCGGTGGGCCGGCGGGGATGATGCTGGGGTTGCTGCTCGCGCGCGCCGGCGTCGAGGTGGTGGTGCTCGAGAAGCACGAGGACTTCCTGCGCGACTTCCGGGGCGACACCGTCCACCCCTCGACGCTCGAGGTGATCGCGGAGCTGGGCCTCCTCGAGGCCTTCCTCGCCCTGCCGCACCAGGAGATTCGGCGCTTGAAGCTCGCCGTCGGTGATCGCGAGTACGACGGGCTCGACTTCGGCCACCTGCCGACGCGCTGCAAGCTGATCGCCCTCATGCCGCAGTGGGACTTCCTCGACTTCCTCGCCGCGCACGCGCGGCGCTACCCCGGATTCCACCTGCGGATGAGCACGGAGGTCACCGGGCTGATCGAGGAGGCGGGGCGCGTGGTGGGAGCGCGGGCAAGCAGTGCGGCCGGGGGCGAGCTGGTGGTACGCGCAGACCTCGTGGTGGCGGCGGACGGCCGGCACTCGACGGTGCGCGAGCATGCGGGTCTCGCCCTGCGCTCGTTCGGCGTCCCCATCGACGCGCTCTGGTACCGACTGCCGAAGGGCGGCGACGAGCCCTTGCCGGCCCTCGGGCGGGTGCGCAACGGCAGGATCCTCATCACCATCGACCGTGGAACGTACTTCCAGTGCGGCTCGATCATCCCCAAGGGCGCCTTCGAGGAGATCCGGCGGCAGGGGCTCGACGCCTTCCGCGCCGGCATCGTCGCCACGGCGCCGTTCCTGCGCGACAGCGTCGGCGAGCTCGAGAGCTGGGATCAGGTCAAGCTTCTCACCGTGCAGGTCAATCGCCTGCCGGTCTGGCACCGGCCCGGCCTGCTGTGCATCGGCGACGCTGCCCACGCCATGTCTCCCGCCGGCGGCGTCGGCATCAACCTCGCCGTGCAGGACGCGGTGGCGACGGCCAACCTGCTCGTCGAGGCGCTCCAGCAGCGGCGAGTGACCGACGCGGACCTCCAGGGCGTCCAGCGTCGCCGCGAGATGCCGACCCGCCGCATTCAGGCCGGCCAGGTGTTCCTTCACCGCCGCATGTTCGGCCCCAACGGCGAGCCGTTTCCGCTCTCCTGGCCGACGCGCAAGCTGCTCGCGCTGTTGGCACCCCTGCTGCGGCGGGCCGCCGCCCGGGTGGTCGGCCTCGGCTTCCGCCCCGAGCACGTCCAAACGGCGGAGCGGCTGCCGGCAGAGTGATGTCGGTGTCAGCCTGGCGGCGGCGGAGGCAGCGGCGGCCGCACCCCGAAGAGCGCCTCCGTTGCCTCGCGTATCACTGGGCAGCCGACGTAGGTACCCCGGCCGAAGCCCTCGATGGTGCTCATCATGCGCCACATCCGCAGCTTGCCGACGTCGCTCCGCGCTGCACCGGCGTCGAGAAGCGCGCGCAGCGCCAGGGTGCTCGCCTTGATGATCTTCTCGTGCGCTGGCCTGAGGACGCAGAGCTCGTAGTCGGTCGGATCGTGCCCCCGCAGCGACGCGTAGAGCTCCCACTCGCGTTGCCAGCTCGTCCACGTGCTTTCGGGATCGCGTGGGTCCATGCGCAGGATCGGCTCCTCGGCGTAGCGCTTCACGGACTGCTCGAACGCTTCATCGCGCTGGTCGAGCGTCGCATGCCACTCGGACCTGACGGGCTCGAAGCCCATGCCGGCATCCCGGATCTGGTCGATGAGCTCCTTCGACTCAACCGTGCCGCCGATCTCGCCGCACTCCCGCTTCTCGACGACGAGGCGGAACATGGTCCGCCGCTGCTGACTGAGGGTGTGGACCGCGGCCCCGGAATCGCCGGTCTTGCGCTCGCCATCGCGGTCGGTGATGTCGACATGCGTCTGCTCTCGGCCGCCGGCAACCGTGGCTTCTACCGTTCCTGTCGCTTCGTCACCCTGCAGGGTGCCGCTGGCCGAGGCGGTGCCGGCGCCACTGAGCTGGCCGTGCATGGAGGTGACGCCGCTCTCGTCGCGAGCCGTTAGCGCCGCACCGAAGCGGAACTGGTCCGGCGTGCCCTGGAGGGCGATCGCTTCGAGTCGCTTGCCCGTGGGGTCGCGCTCGGCCTCGGTAGGGAACTCGGCTGGTGTCTGCGACGCGGCGCCATGCGACAACCCGAACCCGGGGTCGGACGACTGCAGCTCCATGTGCATCACGACCGTCCCATGGCCGCGCAGCTCAGGCGGCTTCTCGTCATAACGTGACAGCCAGGGAACCGGTGTGCCGTCGACGTTACAGCCGGGCTCGGGCGGTAGCGCGAACGTCGGCGTTGTGCCGACGAAGCCTCGCGAACACGTGCTTCGCCGGTCGCGCTCCTCGGCATTCTCGCGAAGCTCCAGGTCGTCGTCGCCGGTCCACTCGATAGCGTAGGCCTGCGGCGTTCCCGGCACGATCATCTTGTACTCGAACCGGTGGCTGCCGTGCCAGCTGCCGGCCGCCGGCTCCTGGGAAAGCTCCGGCACGCAGCTCCAGGAGGAATCACCCGCCTCTGCGAAGCTCGGGCCGTTCAGAGTCACGATGCCGGAGACTCCCAGGAGGAACGTACCGAGGAGGCCAGGAAGCAGCGTGGTCTTCATTGGCGTCCCCTTGGCATCCGCGGCCGCAGGTGGTTACTGCGCCAACCGCCCTGCCACGCCGAGGACGTGGTGGGTGTTGTGGTAGAGCGTGAAGAAGAGCATCTCGCGCACCGTGAAGAGACCGAGCCCGGCATCCCGGCGCGCTGTGCCATGGGCTTCAGAGGCTAGCACCAAAGCGCCGCGTTGCCGGCGGCGTTTCTTGCACCAGCCCACAGGAGGGCCCCGGGCGGTTCCGGCGACGTCGCCCGGTCATGCCTCGCTGAGCTCGGCCTTCCAGCGCTCGAGCCGCACGGCGAGATACCCAGGCTGCGCCGCCCTCGGTATCTTGGCGATGTCCTGCTCGCACTCGGCCAGCCGCTGGCCACGTTCCCGGGAGGCCTATGCGGGAGCGGCGTCCTCGAGCTCGCGGATCAGGTGTTGGCACCGCTCGCGGAACTGGCTCCAGGCCGGCGGCGCCTTTGTCATCGCGGTTCCTTCCGCCGCCAGCTCGTCGTAGCGCTGGAAGCCGTTGATCCAGTTGCCGCCGTCCACCTCGCGCATGCGAGCCCACCAGACGACCGTCCGCGCGAGCCACTGGTGCCAGACCCGATTCTGGCTCGCGAAGTGGGCGAGCCGGCTGCGCCAGAACCAGTGGAAATCGGCCGGCGTGAACGACTCCCGCTCCGTCTTGCGCGCGGAGTGGGTCAAGCCCTCCACGGGGCCGCCGAGACAGATCAGGTTCTCGTAGTGAACGTGGCTGACCCGCCGCGGCGGCTTGCTGGGAGCGGTAGTGTGCCGGTCGCCGCGGTCGAGGGTGATGATGCCGGTACGGAGCCGATCGGTGACGATGTGGCGGACGGGTAGGCCGAGCCCGCAGCGAAGGCGTTCGTAGGCCGCGCTGCGGGTGTTGAAGAAGTCGAGGGCTTGGTCGGCGAGTCGCTCCGAGCGGCTACCGCCGGCAACGGCCAGGAACCAGTCGCCGCGCACGGAGAAGTGACCCGGCAGCCCAGCGGGAACGAGGGGGTCCTCGACCGAACGGTCCTGGGTGCAGGCGAAGGCGGTCTTGTACCAGTGCCGTACCGCGAGGCTCGACGGGTTCGCCTGGCGGGAGGTCGGCCTGCCGTCGATGATGGTCGCGGCGAGATCCTGCAGATCGAGGACCTCGACCAGCAGCAGCCAGGTGCGAAACAGCTGCACGTCGTAGTCCGACAGCAGATCGATGAGGCCTTGCGAGCTCGCCCTCCAATGCCGCCTCTCGACGGCGGCGAGAAACTCGTCGCGCTTCTGGCCGTGAAGGTCGCGGAGGATCTCCGAAGCCCAGATCTCGAGGACGAGGCACGACAGCCCAGGGGGCGCCGACGCGTAGAGGTCGAAGGCCTGGGTGCGCTGCGAGGTGGCGTAAGTCTGCGCCTTGGCGAGCTGGTAGCAGGCCTCGAGAAACACCCGCCAGGAGGGGCGCTCCACCGGCCGCCGCGCGCCGTCTCTGGTCGCTAGCGGCATGTGGCTCCAGACATCCGCCACCGTGGCGAATCGCTGGGCGTCGGGTGAGCCCGCTGCCCTGAGGAAGTGCAGGTCACGGTCGCGGTTGCTCACGTCCTCCCAGGCGTGGATCCGGCACAGCAGGAAGCCGAAGTCCCAGGTGAAGGGAACCCGGTCGATGTGCTCCTTGAGGTGCTCGTCGCGCAGCACGTATCCCTGAACGACGAGGTCGTCGGCGCGGCGGAATGGGGCCTCACCATCGCCGTCTGGATCTATGGCAAGCCCCCTCGGGCCTCGGGGCTCGGGTCCAGGCCGCTCCTTCTCGTCGAGCATCGTCCGTTGCCACCACGCGAAGGGATCGATCGCCCACACCCGCTCCGGCTTCTGCTCGCGGGTCGAGCGGTTCAACACCCACGTCTTGGCGTTGAGGTAGTCCCACATCGGGCGCGCGGCGCCCGAGCGCCGGATGCCGCGCGGCTTCATCGCCCAGAACTCGTCGACCTGGAGGATGAGGGCGTGATCGAGCAGCGTGTCGCGCTGGGTCGACGCCAGCTCGCAGAGATGGTCGTAGTCCCGGTCCGGCACGCCGAAGACCACGTGCTCGCCACCGGCCTCGGGTGACGGCGTGAACAGGTCGCGGCACCGTGCGTCCTGGGTGGCGATGTAGGCAGCGAAGGCGGGCATCTCCTCGTAGAGGCGCACCACCAGTGGGATGGCCCTCGGCTGGCCGGTCTCGATTCCGCTGTAGAGCTCGAAATGAGGGTCGACGACGAGGGGAGCGGCGTCGGGGCCGGTCCCTCGCCCGGTGCCCTTGCGCAGCTCGCGGATGACCGTTCGCGGTTGCATCATTTCGGGGAAGGCGGCGCTGATGGCCACCCGGTTGCCGTCGTAGAACGGGAAGCGCCAGGTGTAGATCTGGCCGTCGACCAGGGAGCGCAGCTCGCTGTCGTCGTGACTGGGAATCGTGAGGTTCGGGTGGCCCTCCTGGGTGTCGATGAGCAGTGTGGTGACACCCTCGCGTACCAGCAGGAAGACCAGGCCTCGCAGCAGGAGGGGATCGTCGCGCACCTCGGCGTAGGTGTCGCGCAGGACGCTCAGGTCGTCGATGACGACGCGGATGCCCCACGACCGCCTGTACCTCTCCTCCGAGGCCTCGGGGAGCGCGCCTCCGAAGAGCAGGCGTTGCGCCGCCTCGATGGAGCGTTGCAGGATGTGGACGAGCACGGCCGAGGGCATGTCGTGGATCTCGAGCCGCCGGCAGATCACGCTCTCCGCCATCAACAGGCGGAGGGCGACGAGACATCCCGGGCTTCGGTTCACCTCGACCGTCTGCAGCACCGGCACCTTCCTGAGCAGCCAGCGCAGGAACTGGGCGACCAGGGCTTCGGCGTGCAGGTCGTGAGTGGTCAGGAGCACTGGGATGCCGTCGCGCTCCTCGCGCGGCGGACCGAGGTCGAGCGCCGCGGCCAGGGCTGCAGTGGACATCCCCTCGCAGCCGCGCAACCGCCGCGCCATCGACTCTCTCCACGCCGCGACGGACGGCGAGTCGCCGTCTCGGGGCTCGAGCGCGGGCCCGATGACTTCGGGGTGGTCGGCGAAGTGGCCCAGCTTCCCGGCGTAGGCCTGTACGTAGCTGCGGAAGCAGCGGCTGAGGAAGGCATAGCCGAGCGGGCTCTTTCGCGTCTGCGAGTTGCCGATCAAGGCGGTGACACTGGGTGAGAGCAGCCCGCGCTGGTCGCACCCTTCATGGTCGCGCCGAAAGTCGTCGACCTTGGCCCCCAGCATGCTGTCGAGATAGCGGATGCCGAAGGCGGCATAGCGGCGCGGCGTTTCCGCCGGCCGCCCGTATCCACGCACCGTCATGATTTGCCGATTCAGGTGGTGCAGCGACGGGCAGACGTGCACGTAGCTCTGGTTCCTGCCGTGCAGCCGCAGCTCCGGGTCGTCGTGATTGACGCGGTTGCCGGTGGTCGAGCCGGCGCCGGAGCGGATCAACACGATGTGCTGACCGCGGACGTGCGCCTGCCCGCGGGACTTGACGATCTCGATGGTGCGGCGGCCGTAGTCGCGGAAGACGACGCTGCGCAGGCGGATGACGACATCGGCGACGAACTCCTCCGGCAGGTGCTCTCCCTCCTTGGGCTCCTCGACGATGAACACGACGTGCGACTTGTCCCCCGCCGAACGGAGGATCTGCGCCACCCGGGAGCGCAGCGACTGAAACTCGCCGAACGCGTCGCGTTCGCCCACCAGCGTCTCGAAGCCCTCGACGGAGTCGACGATCAGCAGGTGCGGCGGATCGCTATCGCGGCGCTCGACCACGGAAAGCAGGCGACTGACGAACCCCCAGTCGTCGCCAGCGGTGTTCGAAGCGAGGTCGACGAAGAAGACGCGTGCAGTCGGGCTCTCGACTTCCAGCAGGTGGTCCGAGAGCGCCGGCTCGCCGACCTCCGGCGACTGTAAGGGATGGCAGGCGAGGAGCTCGATCGCATCCTCTTCAGGCGCCGCCCCGGGTGGATCCTGGAAGGGCACCAGGCGGCGATTCGGCCAGGCGAGGCCGAAGCTCTGCCAGACGCTGCGAGCAACGTCGTACTTGAGGTCGGTCGAGACGTAGAAGACCTTCGTCGCTTGGTCGCCGGCCCGGCGGCAGTCGGCGAGATAGCGCGAGGCAAGGTGCATGGAGAGAATGGACTTGCCGGTGCCGCCGGGACCGCTGATGCAGATGCTGACGCTGGTAGGCAGGGAGTCGGCGGTAGGCGCGACGGCGGCGCGGGCGGTCTGCCGCCGAGGCAGGTGGATCCCCGCCGTACCGGAAGGCGTCTCGCCGAACAACCCGTCGATCGAGGGGATGCCGAACCGGATGGCGTCGACCTGGCGACGTGCGTGCCTTCCGCTCTCCTCTGCCATCACTACACCCCCTCGAGGTCCCATTCGATCGCCTTGCGCATCACATTTCGAGCGGCTCCAGGCTCACGGCCCTCGACCTCTCGCGCAGTCGAGTCCTGCGCGAGCTGCCGCGCGCACCAGTACCGACCGATGGACCCCGGCAGGTGGGGTTCCCCACCGCCGGCGGCTGGCCCCTGGCGAGGCGTGTTCGGGAGCAGTGAGCTCAACCCCTCGGCCATCAGAGCCTTGATGCCGAGCGGTGTGCGGTGCCAGATCGCCGGGACCAGGAATGGCGTGCCGGCTTCCGTCCTGCCGCTCTTCAGGTGCACTACCGCGAGCAAGCGGTCGGCGACGATGCTGCGGGTAGCCGGCGTGTTGGACTCCGTTTCCTCGAGGATCTTGCCGACCGCCTCCACCAGCGAGCCGGCGTGGGTGGTCGTGAGCACCAGGTGGCCGGTGCCGGCGAACTCCAGGAGATGGTTCCAGTCGGCGCGCGCGCGCGTCTCACCGACGAAGAGGATGGCGGGGGTCTGTCGCAGCGCATCGTTGGCCGCCGCCAGGAGACTGGCGACGTCGGTGGGCTTTTCCCGTTGCGTGCAGTCCGCTTGGGGCACGAGCCCAACGAGGAGCTCCTCGATGGGGTCCTCGAAGGTCACGAGGTGCGGCCGGCGGTCGGCGGGCGAGCCGCGACGGGGATCGAGGTAGCGCTCGATCAGCTTGCGGGCGATCTGGCTCTTCGCCGAGTTGGTGCGACCGGCGATGACGATCAAACCGTGCGCGTCGCGACGGCCGACGGCGAAGATGGTCGAGGCCAGCAAGGACGTGATCTCTCCGAGCTTGTTGTAGAACGCCGCAGTCGCGGCGAGCGGGGGATACTCGTGCTGGCGGCGGAACGTGACGCTCCACTGGCTTCCCTTGCCGCAACTGCAGGCCAGCGCGCGCCCGTGGGCGGCGCGCTGCGCTTGGTCATCCCAAAGCCAGAGCTCGTCGTCGAGGGCTCCCTCGATGGGCCTTTCAAGAACGGCTTCGAGCGGATCGCCGGGATCGGGGTCCGTAGTGCTCCTGACCGCCGGAGGGCGATCGAGAAAGAACGTGAAGTCGCTCGAGTCCGGGATCCGCCGGACGAGCGCGCGATGCCAGGGAAGCCGCTCCAGGACCTCGGTGGCCGTGGAAGCGTAGGTAGCCGACAGGCCAGCGAGCCGCGCCTCGAGCCTCTCTCTGCTGAGTGCCACGGCCCCGTGGTCGGCGCCCGGAATCTGGAGCCGGAGGGCCTCGAGGGCAGCGAGGAGATCCGGGCGAAGCCCGGGGAGAGTGGCCGGCTTGAAGGTCTCCCGGTCGAGGACGGTGATCGAGGCGAGGGAGTTCACGTCGAGCGTGGGCAAGGTCTCCTCCAGCAAGCCGGCGATGCACGGATCACCGTCGCGCAGGCAGTACTCGCTTTCTCTGGGCTCGCGGCGGACAGCCGGTGGACCGCAACCTCTGGTTAGACGGACGCGGAAGGCCGATTTCCCCCTTGGCGGGGAGGAGAGGTTGTAGGGCTCGCCGTCAGGCCGCGCGGCTGTGGCCCGGTGCCGCGAAACCGAAGGCTTGGCCCGCTACCAGTGGGTGGCTCGGCGGTGGCTGCCCTTCCCGCCGAGGCGCCGACCACGGGCGACGAGAGTCACTGCTCTCGATGCCTGGCCACGCCGAGCGCGTGGTGGGTGTTGTGGTAGAGCGTGAAGAACAGCATCTCGCGCACGGTCAGGAGCCCCAGCCCGGGATGCGGCAAGCGCAGCTTGCTCAGCGCGCGCTCCGACCACCGCGGCGACGCCGCCTCGAGCTCGCGGATCGACTCCGACCACCGCTGCAAGATGACGCGATGCGCGCGAGCTCGGCGGCGGTGAAGGGCTCGGCGACCGGGGGAGGTGGAAGGGTCACGTCGAGACTCGGAACGCTGGTCACGCAGGCACCTCCCGGTGCTGCAGCACGGTCATGCAGTCGTCAGCTCGGCCTTCCAGCGCTCCAGGCGCCGGGCGAGACACTCGCGCTGCGCCGCGCTCGGTATCCCTGGCGATGTCGCGCTCGCACTCCCCCAGCCGCCGCAGCGCCGCCGGCGCGTCGCCCGGCCAGCCGACGAGCACACTGGCCGCGAACGCCGCCAGCAGACATCCCCAAACCACGACGGGGACGGTCATGCTCGAACGCGGTGGCAACGGAGGCGGCTGCGGCTCCATCCGGTCCAGGATCGGTGTCGGGCCCACGGTCGTTCGAGGCTCCCACGGATGCAGCTCTGTCGGCGATTCTCGAGGCCTGTTACGACGCCGCCTCCGGGTTGCTTCGCTCAGGCCGGCTGCGGGGGCCGGTACGCGCGCAGCCGCCGTTCGAGCCAGAAGCCCAGGCCCACCATCGACCCGCCGACGAGCAGCAGGTGGAGAAACCACAATCCGCCCGAATTCGCGACCACGAACTGAAAGTAGAACGTGTAGACGTCGATGATGAGAAACACCAGGCCGTAGGCGCGCAGCATCGCTTGGCCCAGCTTCGCCCCGGCCACCATGCAGCCGACGGACACTGCCGCCCACAGCGCGCTGAACGCCACGCGCTCGGCCTCGGTGCCGCTCCAGCGCACCTGGTCCTCGAAGTAGCCGAACACCGCGAGGAACCAGAGCGAGAAGTGCGCCACCAGCAGGCCGAAGTGCGCCCACACCCGCGAGAAGTGCTGGTAGCGCGGAAGGAAGCGGTAGTGCGCGTAGGCGACGCCGAGCGCCGCGAGGGCGGCGCCCAGGAAGCGCACCGGATACGTCATGCCCAGGTAGTAGGCGCCCCACCCCGAGACGTAGCCGGTCTCGCCGCCGAACCAGACGAACAGGCACACGGTGGCGTGAATCAACACCAGCCGGTTGTCGAGCACGTAGGCGAGAGCGAGCAGCAGCACCGCCTGCACGCCGATCAGCGCGGGCCAGTTCTCGGAGCCGGTCGAGAAGTCGACGGCGAGGGCGGTGACGAGGCCCTGCAACGCGAAGCCAGCGGCGAGCTCCATGGCGGCGGCAGTACGCTGAAGCTGACGCGCGGCGACCCTGCGCGCGAAGAAGAGGAGCAGGCCGCACGCCAGCGCCAGGCCCGCCTCGCCCAGCCGCAGGGCGTCGACCAGCTCGCTGGCGAGGATGACGGCGCCGGCGCCGGCACCCAGCGCCCCGAGCAGGGTGAACCAGCGCACCAGCGGCACCACGTTCCACGCGCCGACCGGGTAGCGCTCGGCGATGGCGCTCACCTGGCCTGCAGCGAGCACTCCTGCCGTCTGCAGCGCCGCGAGCTCGGCGACGACGGCGGCGTTCTGGCCCTTCATACCGACACCGGCGTCACGCGGCGCAGGACGAGCTCGAGCGCGGCCCCCGCGGCGAAGACGAGAACGCCTCCAACGAGGAAGAATGTGCCCTTGCCGGTGGCGCTCCAGAAGGTCTCCGCGTAGCGGGTAAAACCGTTGATGAAGGTGAAGGTGACCCCGAAGCCGAGGAGGCGGCCGTTGTGCAGCCGGGCGCCGGCGACCAGCTGCGCCAGCGCGACGACGGTGAGCAGGAGCACCCAGGGCAGTGCCGACGAGGCGCGCTCGCTCCACGGCGTGTCGATGCTGAGGATCAGCAGCGAGGTGTTGAGGTAGAACAGGCTCACCGCCTGGTACGCGAGGGAGAAGCGCCCCCGCGAGGGAAGCGCGTGCTCGTGCCACAAGCCGAAGAAGAACGCGGCCAGCGAGACCGCCGCCATCAGCTTCGGATCCTGCACGTCGAGCTCGTACGTGCTGCGGCCGGCCATGGCCGACCAGCTGCCCACCCAGTGGAACAACCCGAGGAGGCCGAGCACGAGCAGGAAGGTGATCGAGTACCGGTAGGCGAGCCCGAAGATTAGGAGGCAGCAGTAGCAACCCCATCACCACCGGGACGGCTTGCTCGGGCAGGCCGAGGGAGGAGAGCAGCAGCCCGAGGCCGCCACTGCCGCACAGCACGGCGACGACCAGCACCACGCGCGAGGACCAGGTGTAGCGGCCCAGGCGGTCGCGCGTGAGCTCGAGCCCCGCGGCCATGAGCGCCGCCCCCAAAGCGGCCAGCATGAAGCCGCCGAACAGCGCCGAGCCGCTCGCCGCCGCGATGGCGCCGAGGATTCCGCCGGTGAGACACACCAAGCCTGCGATGCCGAGGTAGCGCAGAACCTGCGCCAGCCCGAATCCCGGCAGCGCGTAGCGCTCGCGAATCATCGCCGCCGCCGCATCGGAAACGAGCCCGTCGGCCTGCCAGGCGCCGACGTCCTGCAGAATGCGCTCCTTCACCTCGCTGCGGGGCACCGGCGCAGTCTTTCACAGCCCGCCCCGGCTCTCGCTTCGGTGGACCGCACCCCCCGCGGGCCTGACGCAGGCCGTGGTGGCGGTGCGAGCGCTCCCCATCCACCGACCCGGGAGGCCGTCGCGGCCGGCGTTCCTGCCGCGGCTGGGCTCGCTGCCCGGCGCAGCTCCAGGGGTGTCCTTCGACCCAAGAGCCAGCACCGCTGGCACCGGGTCACCCCGCGGGCAGACGGGAGAGACGGCGGTCTGCGGTAGGCTTGAGTGACGCGCGCCAGTGGCAGGGCCAAGAGCTCGCTCGGCGGCGAAACACCGGGCGGGCCAGGACGTTGGGGCGATGCGTCTTGCGCCGGGAGCCTCGACACGTGCCGAAAGGGAACGAGCGCGATGGTATGGACCGGCCGCATCGGCAGCCGGAACCTTCGCGTCTGGACCAGGGTACCGAGGCAGGGAGTGCTCTCGATCGGCACGAGCGTTACTACCTGAAGCTGATCGCGGGCGGATCGGACGTGTTCCTCGTCCTCGATCGAGCGGGAACCGTGCGCTATCGCAGCCCGTCCGGCAAGCGCCTGACCGGCTGGGACGACGAGGAGGTGCTCTGCATGCCCCTGACGAGCTTCCTCGCTCCGGAGTCCGTCTCCGCCGCTCGGGACGCGATCGCCGAGGCGACCGCGAGTGGCCCCGACGAGATCGTGCGGGCCGAGGTGCGAGTGCGATGCAAGGACGGCTCGTACATGGACTTCGAAGTGCGGGGACGGAACCTGCTCGCGGACCCGGATGTCGAGGGCCTGGTCGTCATCGCCCACGACATCACCGAACGCAAGCGGACGGAGGAGGCACTTCGCGAATCCCAGCAGGTGCTCGAGTCGACGCTCAACGCGATCCCCGTCCGGGTCTTCTGGAAGGACGAGAACCTCGTCTACCTGGGATGCAACCGTGCTTTCGCGCTGGATGCCGGGTTCTCCGAGCCTGCGGAGATCATCGGCAAGGACGACTACCAGATGGGGTGGCGAGAGCAGGCGGACAAGTATCGCGGCGACGACCGCAAGGTCATCGAGAGTGGCAGCGCCACGCCAATGATCGAGGAGATTCAGACCACGCCCACGGGAGACACGATCACGCTGCTGACCAACAAGGTGCCCCTGCGCGATTCGAGCGGCAAGGTCTGTGGCGTGCTGGGAACCTACCTCGACATCACCGAGCGCAAGCGGAGCTCGGAGGAGAACGCACGGCTGATCCAGGCGATCGAACAGACCAGCGAGTCGATCGTGATGACCGACCGCGATGGGGCCATCGTGTACGTGAACCCCGCCTTCGAGCGCGTCTCGGGCTGGACGCGCCAGGAGGCGCTCGGACAGAACCCGCGGATTCTCAAGAGTGGCCAGCAGGACGGGGGCTTCTATCGCGAGATGTGGGAGACCCTGTCGCGTGGCGAGGCTTGGACGGGTTACCTGGTCAATCGCCGCAAGGACGGCAGCCTCTTCGAGGAATCGGCGACCATCTCGCCGATTCGCGATACCGCCGGACGGATCGTCAGCTACGTGGCGGCGAAGCGCGACATCACCGGCGAGCGAGCTCTCGAGCAGCAGCTGCTGCAGGCGCAGAAGATGGAGACGGTGGGACGCCTGGCCGCCGGCGTCGCCCACGACTTCAACAACCTCCTCGGCGTCATCTCCGGCTATGGTGAGTTGGTGCGGGACGGGCTGGGCGCCGACGACCCGCTGCGCCAGGACGTGGCGCACATTCTCAAGGCCGCCGAGCGCGCCGCAATCTCGACGCGGCAGCTGCTCGCTCTGGGCCGCAAGCAGGCGCTGCAAGCCAAGATCCTCGATCTCAACGCCGTCGTCTCCGAATCGGCGAAGATCCTGCCGCGGCTGGTCGGCGAGGACCATCGAGCTGGAGATCCGGCTCGAGCCCGCGCTGGGCAAAGTGAGGGCGGACCCGAGCCAGATCGAGCAGATCCTGATGAACCTCGTTCTCAACGCTCGCGACGCCATGCCCGAAGGCGGGCGAATCACCATCGAGACGCGCAACGAGGAGGTGGACAGGGAGTACGTAGCGAGCCACCCCCTCGTCCGCCCCGGTCCCTACGCCCTGCTGGCGGTGACGGATACCGGAACCGGGATGGACGCGGCGACCCAGGCCCGGATCTTCGAGCCCTTTTTCACCACCAAGGAGACCGGAAGGGGCACCGGGATGGGCCTCTCGGTCGTCTACGGCATCGTGCATCAGAGCGGCGGCGAGGTCTGGGTCTACAGCGAGGTCGGCGTCGGGACCACGTTCAAGATCTACCTTCCCCGCATCGACGACGCGGTGGTCGAGCTCGCGCGAAAGGCGCAATCGGGTGCGTTGCCGCGCGGCGTCGAGACGGTGCTGCTGGTCGACGACGAAGCGGCGCTGCGCGAGCTGATCCGTCAGGTCCTGGAGCGCAACGGCTACTCGGTGCTCGTCGCCCGCGACGGCACGGAGGCCCTGCGGCTCGCCAAGGAGCATGCCGGCCCCATCGAGCTCCTGATGACCGACGTGGTCATGCCGGGCTTGAGCGGCACCAAGGTCGCCGAGCTCGTCGCCGCGGATCGGCCCGAGATCAAGGTGCTCTTCGTCTCCGGCTACAGCGACGACGCTGTCGTGCGACGCGACCTGATGGCTCCCGGCACCGGGTTCCTCAGCAAGCCCTTCGCGCTGGAGGCCGTTCTTCGCCAGATCCGCCAGCTGCTCGACGGCTAGCCGCGATCTGACCCAACGGCGAGCTCGTTCTCGCCCTCGCGATCTTGCCACCCACGGCCCGCACGCGCTCCTCGTGGCCTCGAGGTCGAGCGCGAAGATGGCCGGCGCACTTAACCCGGGATCGTGGTGCGGTAGCCGGCGGGCTCGAACAGTGGCATCGCCGCCTCCTCGGGCCGCTCCAGGTCGGCGATCAGCACCGCCAGCCCGAACCCGCCCTTGTAGAGGCTATGGGGGTAGTCGTCGGAGCGCCCGGCGCGCACGGCGCGCTGGGCGAGATCGCGCGCCCGATCGAGCCAGACCGGGTCGCCGGCGTGGCGGTGGAGGTTGAGCAGCGCATAGGCCCTCCCGGCGGCGCCGCAGCAGAGCGTGACCACCGAGTCGGCACCGTCCCAGGCGTCCCACGCCGCGCTCACCGCGAGATCGAGGTAGCGAGCCTCGCCCAGCAGCCGGTGTGCCAGCGTCCAGAGGAAGACGTAGCCGCAGCTGCCGTTGCACCACCCGGCCATCGTCACCGGCCCCTCCGCGCGGCGCAGCACCCAGGGCCAGGCCTTGCCACGGCCGGCTGGCAGGGCGAGCGCGGCGAGCTCGGCGAGGCGGCGCTCGACACCGGCCGGCAGCGGCCTGCCGGCGACGGCGCACCACTGGAGCGAGGCGTAGAGGAAGCCGGCCCAGCCGTGGGCGACCCCCGGATACTCGACGGCGGCGAGCGGGATCTCCGGCATGGCGTCGAGCTGGCGCCAGACCTCGCTCAGCGTGCCGTCGCCGAAGGCGCGCAGCGCGGCGTCATCGATGCCCCTGCCCGCCACGAGATCGGGCAGGGCGTCGAGGAGGATCGCCGCGCCGAGCAGCACGCTCGAGCGGCCGAGGGTGAGGTCGAGGCCCGCGGCCGGCCGCTGCGCCACTTCGAGGAAACCCGCCAGCGCCGCAGCCTGGGCCTGCGGATCGGCCATGGCGCGCGCGATCAGCGCGGCGACGGCGAAGACGCCGCTCGGGGAGTGGTAGATCGAGCTCTCGCCCACCATCTCGCGGCTGATCTCGATGGCGGGGTTGTAGAACGCGCCGTCGGACTCCATGTCTCGCGCGGCGCGCCGGGCCCAGGCATCCGCGGTGGCGAGCAGGCCTGGCTCCTGCCACCGCTGTGCGATCTGCAGCAGCCCGAGGGCGAGCCCGGCGGCGCCGTAGTTGACGGAGACGCGCGGCGCGGGCTCGAGGCCGTATTGCCACCACGGGCCGCCGAGGCTGGCGCTGTCGACGGCGCCGCGCAGCACGCGATCGAGGGCGACGAGGGGCTGGGTCGCCGGCCGCGGGTCGACCGCCGGATCGACGGTCGCGAGCGCGTCGGCGAAGTCGCGGAG
The DNA here is from genome assembly GCA_963837455.1 of Thermoanaerobaculia bacterium. Taxonomy (GTDB): domain Bacteria; phylum Acidobacteriota; class Thermoanaerobaculia; order Multivoradales; family JAIOJS01; genus DASYQD01. Next base: position 583,481 of record CAWINM010000010.1, read on the forward strand.
GTTGGCGAAGCGCTCCTCGGGACGCCTGGCGAGGGCGCGCCGCAGCACCGCCTCGAGCTGCGGCCAGGGTTCGGCACCGCGCTCGCGGAAGGGGAGCGGATCCTCGGTGGCGATCTCGCGCAGCATCTCGTCGCGGCCGAGGCTGAAGTCGCGCCAATAGGCGCCGGTGGCCAGCATGTAGAGCAACGCCGCCACCGCGAACTGCTCGCCCGCGGCGCTGGCGGGCGGAGACGGAGTGCCGGCAAGGGCGGCGGCCGCGAGCTCGGGCTCGAAGAAGAACGGAATGCCGCCGCGCTCGGCGACCGCCGGCAGGCCGCCCGCCGCGTCGATGGCGCGGGCCACCCCGAAGTCGAGCAGTCGCACCCTGCCGTCACCCTCGACGAGCAGGTTGCGCGGGTGCACGTCGCCGTGCAGGATGCCCCGGCCGTGGAGGTCCGCATAGCTCTCCGCAAGGCTGCGCAGCAGCGCCAGCAGCCCGCGACGCCCGGCCGGACCGGCGCGCTCGCGCCACTCCGCCGCCGCTGCGGCGGCATCGACGCCGGCGACCAGCTCGAGCTCGAGGAAGCCGCGGCCGTCGATCTCACCCTGCGCGAGCAGCGCCGGAGCTGGCGCACCGCCGAGGTGCTGCAGGATCGCTCCCTCGCGGCGCAGCCGCTCGCGCACCTCCGCGGTCTGGCGGGCGCGGGGCAGCCGGCGCTCCACCTTGAGGACCGAGCGTGCTCCGTCGCGCGCCAGCACGTGCACCTCGGTGTCGTCGAGCACTTGCAGGCAGCGCTCGACCGTGGCATCGCCGAGCAGGACGCCGGGGCTCCAGCTCGGGGCGCCCGCCTTGCCGTCGTCCTCCGCCTCGCCGTCCGCCGGCACCAGGAAGCCGCCCTCGAGCAGCCCCTTGAGCAGCGGGTAGGCGCTCTCGAGCACCTCGTTGGGGTCGAGCGCGCGCTCGCGGCTGAACAGCACCACGGCCTCGATCACCGTGCGCGGCGTGCGGAAGCGTTCGAGCAGGCCGGCGGCCTGGGCATCGACGATCTTCGACCCCGTCCTCCCGTGTAGGCGCGAGACCGCGAAGTCGTCGGCCTCGCAGTCGAGGCGCGACCGCGACTCGTCGGGCAGGTCGCGGACCGGGATCAGCATCAGGTCGGCGGCGAACGTGAGGGTACCGGAGAGCTCCATCACCCGTTCTCCCGAGGGTCGAAGTCACTCGGCCTGCCAGATGGCGGCCGAAGGGGTCCAGCGGTCGACGTCGACACCCTCGCGCCGCAGGCGCTCGAGGGCGAACCGCCACGGCGGCATGGTGGGCTCGGCGGCGCTGCGGGCGGCGACCATGGCCACCGCCAGCCGCTGCACCACCCACACCCGCCAGCTGCCGTGCTCCTGCCAGGAAAGCAGACGTTCGCTGCGCGGCGGGTCCATCCCCCACGAGAGTAGCCCCCGCCCGGCGATCTCGGCGGAGAACGGCACACCGTGAGGCTCGATGCCGCCCAGCCGCTCGCCGAGCCGCGAGGCGACCGCCAACAGCGCGTCGAGGTCGTCGAAATAGAGCACCAGCTTGTCGGGGCGCAGCAGCTCGGCGGCGTCCTCGCCGACCTTGAAGTGGCCGCCGCCAGGGAACTGGCCGCCGCCCAGCGCCCCGAGCTCGTCGAGCACGGCATCGAAGGCGGCGGGCAGCGACTCGATCGCGGGGCTCACGTAGAGCTTGTGGGTCCTCCGGCCGGCGCGCTCGCGGCCGGTCTCGCGGGGCGAGAAGGCAATCCACCCCGGGATCTCGCCCTCTGCCGCGCGCTGCCAGCCGGCGTCGAGCCGTCGGCGGCGAGGCGTCCCCGGCGCGGCGCCGAGGAAGGCGAGCACCGCCTCGCGGTCCGCGAGGCGCCGGCTCCAGGCGGCGGTGAGCGGCTGGCGGTGGAAGGCGTAGAGCCGTCCCGCCAGCGCCGCGGGCTCGGCGAGGTCCAGGGCCTCGCCGTAGCGGAGGGCGTCGATCGACAGCTCGCCCAGCCGGCCGCCAGGAGCGCCGCCGCCGCCACCGAGCAGCAGCTCGGCCGCGCCGGCGCCGCCGACGAAGCGGTCGCCGTCCTCGACCTCGAGCACGCCATCGAGCACCAGGTCGGTGATCGCGCGGGCGGCGCCCTCGGGGTCGCCGCGGAAGACGTAGAAGGGCAGGGAGCCCGGCTCGTGCAGCGTGAGCCAGAGCAACGCGGTGTCGCGCCCCACCACCTTGACGGTCTGGCCGGTGGCTGCGGTGGGCTTGAGCACGCCGTAGAAGTCGGGATCGGCATGGAGCTCCGCGAGCCCGACCTGCTCCTCGAGCGGGAGGCGATCGAAGACCACCAGCTCGTAGCTGCTCCCGGCGCGGAAGCGGCGGCGGTAGAGGTCGGAGGCGCCCCTTGCTTCCATCTCGGTCACGACTATCGACTCCATGAATCTCACCATCCTCTCTCGCGGCTCGTCTCTCGGTGCGTCCTCGTCGGCGAGGGGAGACGGCGGTCTCCGTCGGACGTTGTGCCGCTACTTGAGGTTCTTCTTCGCCGCGCGGACCTGCTCGAGAGCCGCGTTCAGCCCGGCCTCGATCTCGTCGGCCTCTGCCTTCGAGCTGATGCCTGCCGTCAGGCCCGTCTTCTCGATCTCGTCGAGCCGCTTGAGCGTCGCCTGCAGCTCGCTGCGCAGGGTCACCAGGTCCTCGAGGTCGTTGATGACGAAGGGCTCGCTGGCATAGCAGAACTGCGTGGGATCGCAGGCCGAGCCGCCGGCGCCGCAGGAGTGTGCGAAGCCGCAGCCGACACTGGCGAGCAGCGAGCAGTTGCCGCAGCCGCCGGTGAAGTGGTTGCTGCACCAGCGGCAGGTGATGAAGGCCGAGCAGCCGAAGCAGGTGTTGTTGAAGCAGGTGAGGTGGGGGCAGTGAAGCGTGGGGTTGATACAGATGCCGGTGTGGAAGAGACAGATCTTCGCCAGGTCACCGGCGTCGACGGCGGCCGCCTTGGGCAGCACCGTCACCAGAGTGTCCTTCGCTCGGAATTGCATTCGAGTGACTCCTTTTCTCCAACAAGGGACCGCCGTCTCCTATCAGAGCAACGCGGAAGGGCGCTGCGTGCGGGCTCATACCGCACTTCGCTGCAGTCGCTTTTCGGGGCCGCGCCGAGCGATCCCGCAAGCCTCCAGGTGGCACCTGACCCCGATTGGCTCGCGATCTCGCGTTCCCAGCGTTCGAGGCACGACCCATGAGGAGATCGCCATGCCCAGGCCCGTTACGTCCTTCGCTCTCACCCTCGGTTTTTCCCTGGCGCTCACCGCGGCGGCCAACGCTCTCGCCGTTCCGGTTCTGACCTCTCCGCCTGACGGCGGGACGATCACCGGTTGGCGCAACATCACCTTCACCTGGAACCTGGTGACCGGCCTCCCCAAGTACGGCATCCAGATCCAGGCGCTCGACGCGGGCAGCAACTGGGTGACCGTCAAGACCGTCCACAACATCGTCAAGGAGGTCAGCAGGTACACCTACGCCAACTTCACCACCAGCGACTACGGCCGCTGGCGCGTGCGCTCCGAGAGCTCCGCGGGCAACAGCTCATGGAGCGGCTGGCGTCTGTTCTTCATCGGCCCGGGGATCACCACCGTGCCGCAGCCGGCCAAGGTCACCGAGGTCAGCAAGTCCGTCACCCTGGGTCCCTTCGCCGACGTGGAAGCCAGAGCGATCTGCCCCGACGGCACCATCGTCGTCGGTGGCGGCTGGAGCAGCGGGCACACCTATGTGGTCTTCACCGCAGCCAGCACCCACAACAACGAAGCCTGGATGGCTACCTTCCAGAGCAACAGCGGCAGCACGACCACGGCCACGGTGTTCGCCGAGTGCCTGCAAGGGGCAAGCGGTTACTCTTTCGACGTCCTCTCCAGCAGCAACCCGGCTCCCGGCCACGTCGGCGCTGCGCAGCCGCAGTGCAGCAAGGGCGTGCTCAGCGGCGGTGGCTTCATCACCACGAGCCAGGCCAACCTCCCGTTCACCATGCGCCCCTTCTCCACGACGGGGTGGGACGTCTTCTCGCTCAACACCGGCTCGACCACGGAGTCGCTCTTCGGCGAGGCAGTCTGTCTGGTGGGCAGCGGGGCCACCGTCCACGTCGCCACCGGGGCGATGCACAGCCTGGCAGCGTTCGGCTCCGTCAGCGCCGCGGTCGGGTGTCTCAGCAGCAAGGTGGCGCTCGGCGGCGGCTGGGGCGCCACTCACGACGGGGCGGCAGCGACGAGCTTCCGGCGCTCCGGCAACGGCAACGGCTGGCGGGCGCGGGCCGAGGACACCGCCGTCATGGCGAACAACGTCTCGGTCGACGCCATCTGCGCCAAGTTCAACTGAGCTACGGGTGCCCGCCGACGCGGCCGGAAGTGGAGCTCGAGAAGGCACCGGCTCTCGGGCCGCGTCTGCGGGCTCGGCAGCGCCCCTCGTGTGCGATTCGCTCGACGTTCCGTCTGCCGCGGCGCGGAACGCGAGTCTCGGCGCACCCATAGCCGCGCTTCGAGCTCCCGCACCAGGCGGCGGAGCTCACTACGCCGAGTTGCGCGCTGAGAGGACGTTGGCAAGACTCGGCGCGTCGTCGGAGGGCTCGCTCGAGCTCGCGGCCCAGCGTCGGTGGAGTCGCGTGGCCCGACACGGCGGCAACCGTGTCATTCTCGCCAGGAAGAGGAGGCCCAGGATGACCGAGCGACCCCGCCACCGGAACGGCCGACGACCCTCGAGCTTCGCCGCTCTCCTCGTCCCCCTCCTCCTGCTCGCCGGCGCGGCGAGCTCCGCTCGCGCCGCCGGCTGGCGCACGCTCTACCTGGTCCGCCATGGCGAGTACGATCATGCCGATCCGCGGCCGGAGACCGTCGGCAAGGGGCTGGTGCCGATCGGGGTCGCCCAGGCGCGGCTGCTGGGCGCCCGGCTGCGGGCGATGGGCGTCCGCTTCGACGCCTTCGACGCCAGTCCCTTGACCCGCGCGCGGGAGACCGCGGAGGTGCTCCGTGACGAGCTCCCCGGCTCGACCCTGAGGATCGTCCCCGACCTCGCCGAGTGCACACCGCCGACCCGGCGCGCCGAGGCGGTCGCCGACGAGAAGCCCGAGGAGATGGAGGCCTGCAAGGGGCGCCTCGACCACCTCTTCGCCGAACGCTTCGCCCCCTCACCCGACCGCGACCGGTCCGAGCTGCTCGTCGCCCATGGCAACGTCATCCGCTACCTGGTGACCAAGGCCCTCGGCGTCGACACCACGGCCTGGCTCGAGATGTCAGTGCACAACGCCAGCCTGACGGTGATCCGGGTGGAGCCGGACGGCCGCTTCAAGGTCATCGCGGTGGGCGACAGCGGCCACCTGCCGCCGTCGCTGGAGACCGGCGCGACCGGGGACCCGGAGCGGAGCCTCGACCTACCTCGGCCCTGATGAGGCCCGGCGGGAGCCGTTCGAGGCCGCTCACGGCAGCGCGTCAGTGAGAGGATCCTGCTCGGCGAGCGACCGACGGGCGAGTCCTGCCGAGAGGTCGCTCACCGACGGGCGACCCGGCATCGATGCCCTGCCGGCGACCCCGCTGATCGAATGACGCTCCAACGGCTCGTGGACGACGGGCTCGAGGGCCAGCCAGCCCTGCGGCGGTGGGCGCCGTTGCCCGCCTCAGCGGTCAGCTACGAACGAGAAATGCCCGGTCACTGTGGCGACGACGGCACCGCCCTGGCTGAGCTCGAGGGTCTCGACCATCTCTCCGCTGAGATGGGTCGAGGAGCCCGACAGGCTCAGTTGGCCAGACGTGACGTGGAAATGGAACGCTTGGCCGTTCTCACAAGCATCGTCGAAGTCGGCAGGCACCTGCGTGTCCATCGCCATCAGCGAGGATCCGTCCACCGTCCCCGAGAGCTCCTCGCGGGCGTTGGGATCCAACGTCGCGGTGATCTCGATCGTCACCGCCGAGCCGTTCTGCTGCACCGTCATCCGACTGTTGCCGTGCGCGCCGGCGATGGCGACGAGGTGGTCCGCCCAGCACTGGCCTCGTGGTTCTCCGCTGACGACCGTCTGGACCACGTTCCAGTTACCGTGGACATCCAGCACTCCGGGCGGCACCATGTCGCTGGGCGCGGTCGGTGAACCGCCGCCGCCTCCGTGGCAGGCGACGAGCGTCGGCAGCGTGGCGACCCAAAGCGAGAGCGCGACGAGGCCGCGGACGTGAGTGCGACGAACCGCCCGGTGCTGCATCCTCATGACCTCCGATCCGGCAAGGCCCACGCCGGATGCGCGCTCGCCCCTGCCCAATCGTTTGAGGGAGGGCGCGGCGACAATCCTTCGCACCACCGAGCAGTCCTTCGCCCTGGCAGCCGAGCCGTGTCGGCCGAATCGGTGCGGGTCGGGCCTGGGCCCGCGCTCAGAACGCCGCGTCGGCGAAGCTCATTACCGACTCGCTGCCGCTCGAGATCGCCGCGAACAGCGCCCCGGTCCTCGGCAGCATGCGTTGCATGAAGAAGCGTGCCGTGCCGATCTTCGCCTCGTAGAACACTTTCTCGTCGCCGCTGGCGCCGGCCGCCAGGGCGTGCATCGCCACCTTGGCCATGCGCGTCCACAGGTAGGCGAGGGCGGTGTAGCCGAACAGGTGCAGGTACTCGGTCGCCGCGGCGCCGGCCTGGTCGGGGTTCTTGAGGCCCTCCTGGCCGATCCACGCCGACGCGCGCTGCAGCCGCTCGAACGCCTTGGCGGCCGGCTCGACGAATTCCTTCATCCCCTCGACTCCGGCCTGGTCGGCGAGGAACGCGGCCACGGGATGGAAGAACCTGCGCAGGTATCTCCCCATGTGCGCCGGCAGCTTGCGGCCCACCAGGTCGAGGGCCTGGATGCCGTTGGTGCCCTCGTAGATCTGGGTGATGCGGGCGTCGCGCACCATCTGCTCGACGCCGTACTCGTGTACGTAGCCGTAGCCGCCGTGCACCTGCAGCGCGAGGTTGGCGGCCTCGAAGCCGAGGTCGGTCTGGAACGCCTTGACCACCGGCGTGAGCAGCGAGGCGAGGTCGTCGCCCTCCTGCCGGCGCTCGGGGTCGGGGTCGCTCTCGGCGTGGTCGATGGCGATCGCCGTCCAGGCGGTGAGGGCGCGGGCGCCCTCGGTGAAGGCGCGGATGCCGAGCAGCATCTTGCGCACGTCGGGGTGGACGAGGATGGGGTCGGCCTCCTGCTGCGGGTACTTGGCGCCGGTGAGGGCCCGCCCCTGCAGGCGCTCGCGGGCGAAGGCGACGGCGGCCTGGTAGGCGGCCTCGGCGATCGCCAGCCCCTGCACGCCGACGTGCAGGCGGGCGGCGTTCATCATCGTGAACATCGCCCGCATCCCCTTGTTGGGCTCGCCCACCAGGTAGCCGGTGGAGCCCTCGAAGTTGATGACGCAGGTCGCCGAGCCCTTGATCCCCATCTTGTGCTCGAGCGAGGTGCAGGTGACGCCGTTGGGCACCAGGCGGCCCCCCTCCGGACGTAGCTTGGGGATCAGGAACATGCTGATGCCCTTGATGCCGGGGGGGGCGTCGGGGGTGCGCGCCAGCACCAGGTGGAGGATGTTCTCGGCGAGGTCGTGGTCGCCGGCGGAGATGAAAATCTTGCTGCCGGTGACCGCGTAGGCGCCGTCGCCGGCGTCGACGGCACGGGTGCGCACGAGGCCGAGGTCGGTGCCGCTCTGCGGCTCGGTGAGACACATGGTGCCCGCCCAGCTGCCGTCGACGAGCTTGGGGAGGAAGGCCTTCTTGAGCTCGTCGGTGGCGTGGTGAACGAGGCCGTCGTAGGCGCCGTGGGTGAGGAAGACGTACATCGAGAAGGCGAGGTTGGCGGAGATCATCGGCTCGGAGGCCGCGATGCCCACGGCGTAGGGCATCCCCTGACCGCCGTAGTCGGGGCTCCCGGTGAGGCCCATCCAGCCCCCCTCGCGCAGCAGCTGCCACGCCTCGCGGAACCCCTTCGGGGTGTGCACGACGCCGTTCTCGAGCCGGCACCCCTCCTCGTCGCCGCTGGAGTTGAGTGGCTGCAGCACCTCGCTCGAGATCTTGCCGATCTCCTCGAGCACGGCGTCGACGACGTCGGGAGTGGCCTCCGCGAAGCCGGGCAGCGCGGCCAGCTCGTTGCCGTCGAACAGCTCGTAGTAGACGAAGCGCAGGTCGCGCAGGGGAGCCTTGTACTTGGGCATGGCTGAGGACCTCCCTCGGGTGGGCAGCTCAGAGCCTGTGAATCAATCTGCAAGGGGTCGCGTTGGGGGTGCCTTGGGGCCGGATGCAAGGCGCGCGACCGAGCCGTAGCCTTGTCCTACGGCGCAGGGAGCGCAACGCCGCAGACGGCCCCAAGCCACCCCCAACCCGAAGGGCACCAGGGGATTGGGGCCCGATCGCGTCGTTGCTCGTCGTCGCCGATGGGCAAGGCATCGACTCCTCCTCGCGCCTAGCGCTCGGGCCCCAAGCCCCTGGTGCGCGACCCCTTGCAGATTGATTCACAGGCTCTCAGTTGCGCAGCGGCTTGCCGGTCTCGAGCATGTGCTCGATGCGGGCGAGCGTGGCGGGGGTCTGGACGAGGGCGAGGAAGGCCTCGCGCTCGAGGCGGGAGAGCTCGTCCTCGCCGAGCTTCTCGGTGACGTCGGTGTCGCCGCCGGTGAGCACCCGCGCCAGCCGGGTGGCGACCACCACGTCGTGCGGCGTCGCCTTGCCGCTCCTGCGGAAGCCGTCGACCGCCATCTCCAGCGCGACCCGGCCGCTGGGGCCGGGGAGCGAGACCTCCACGGGCAGCGGCGGCTGGTAGCCGGCGGCGAGCATGGCCAGCGCCCGCGCCTTGGCGTCAGCGAGCAGGCGATCGCGGTTCATGGTCACGCCGTCGGTGGGGCGCAGGAAGAGGTTCTCGCGCGCCTCCTCGGCCGAGGTGGAGACGGTGGCGGTGGAGATGAGCTCGAACACCTTCGCCACCGGCGGCATCGGACCGCCGGGTCGCTTGGGGTTGGCGATCCAGCGCAGCAGCATCTGCTTGCAGCCGCCCCAGCCGGGGATGACGCCGACGCCCACCTCGACGAGACCCATGTAGGTCTCGGCGCTCGCCTGCACCGCCGCGCAGTGGAGGGTGATCTCGCAGCCGCCGCCGAGCGCCATGCCGGCCGGAGCGGCGACGGTGGGGAAGGGCGCGTACTCGAGCGCCTTGAAGGCCTGCTGGCCGGCCGCGATGAGCGCCTCGATGTCGTTCCACATCGCCAGGTTGGCGGCGAAGAGGGCGAGGCCGATGTTGGCGCCGACGCTGAAGTTGGGCGCTTCGTTGTAGATGACGAGGGCGCGGAAGGCGGCGCCGTCGATGAGCTCGTGCGCCCTGCCCAGCATGCGCACGATGCCGTCGTCGAGGGCGTTCATCTTGGTGTGGAACTCTAGGCAGAGCACGCCGTCGCCGAGATCCCACAGGCTCGCCGAGGCGTTCTTCGCCACCGGCTTGCCGGCGCGCTTGACGTCGGCGAGGAGCAGCACGCCGTCGGGGCGCACGAGGTCGACGTAGCCGCCGGCGCTCGCCACTGCGGTGACTACACGCTGCTGCAGGCGTCCGTTCTCGACGCGGTAGAAGGCGTCGTCGCCGATCGCCGCCAGCAGCGGTGGCACCGGCCGGCCCTCGGCGGCGAGCCGCTGCGCGAGGTAGGCGGGACCGAGCTGGTCGAGGAGCTCGAAGGGCCCGCGCTCCCAGCTGTAGCCGGCGCGCATCGCCTCGTCGACGCTGGCCACCTCGTCGGCGATGGCGGGGACGAGCGAGGCGGCGTAGGCGAGCGTCTGCGACAGCATGCGCCAGGCGAACTGGCCACCGCGGTCGGGGTGCTCGACGAGCGCGCGCAGGCCGCCCGCCCTGCCCGCCGCCTTGGCGGCGTCGAGGCTGGCGAGCCGGGCCTCCCTGGTGGGGCGGTACTCGCCGCTGTGCAGGTCGATCGCCTGCTTCGACCTCGCGGCTCCCTTCCCCTCGAGACGGTAGAAGCCGCCCTTGCCCTTCCGGCCGGTGAGCCCCTTGGCGATCATGCCGGCGATCAGCGGCTCCTCGCGGTGGATGGCGCGGTATTCGTCGTCGGCGGGGAGGGTGGAGAGCAGCGAGGCGGCGATGTGCGGGGTGAGGTCGATCCCGACCAGGTCGAGGAGGCCGAAGATGCCGGTCTTGGGAAAGCCGATGGGCTTGCCGGCGACGGCGTCGGTCTCCTCGACGGTGAGGCCGAGGTCGATGGCCTCGCGCGTCGCTACCTCGATCCAGAAGGTGCCGATGCGGTTGGCGATGAAGGCCGGGGTGTCCTTGCAGGCCACCACGCTCTTGCCCAGCCGCGCGTCGCAGAAGGCACGAATGGCGGCCACCGCGTCCTCCCGCGTCGCCAGTCCGGCCACCAGCTCGAGCAGCCGCATGTAGCGTGGCGGGTTGAAGAAGTGGGTGACGAGGAAGTCGCGGGCGAAGCCCTCCGGCAGCCCGGCGAGCAGCATCTGCAGCGGGATGGTGGAGGTGTTGGAGGAGACGATGGAGCCCGGCTTGCGCGCCGCGTCGACCTTCCGGTAGACCTCCTGCTTGACGTCGAGCCGCTCGACCACCGCCTCGACGATCCAGTCGCAGTCGGCGAGCAGGCCGAGGTGGTCCTCGAGGTTGCCGGGGGTGATCCGCCGTGCGGCGCGGGCCGACATGAGCGGCGCCGGCTTCTGCTTCGCCATGCGGGCGAGCGCGCCGGCGGCGAGCGCGTTGCGGTCGCTGGCGCCGGCAGGCACGATGTCGAGCAGCACCACCGGCACGCCGGCGTTGGCGACGTGGGCGGCGATGCCGGCGCCCATGACGCCGGAGCCGAGAACCGCCACCCTGGCGATCGCCGGCGGCGTGGTGGCGGGCCGCGCCGGGGCGGTCTCGGGCTCGGCAGCCACCGGGGAGGCGACCTGGGCGACCATGGTCAGACCGCCTCCAGCACCGTGGCGATGCCCTGGCCGCCGCCGATGCACTGGGTGGCGAGGGCATAGCGCTTCCCTTCGCGGGCGAGCAGCGCTGCCGCCTTGCCGGTGATGCGGGCGCCGGTGGCGCCGAGTGGATGGCCGAGGGCGATGGCGCCGCCGTCGAGGTTGGTCCTGGCGAGGTCGAGCCCGAGCTCGTCGACGCAGGCGAGGGTCTGGGCGGCGAAGGCCTCGTTGAGCTCGACCACGTCGATCTGCTCGAGGGTGAGGCCGGCGCGGGCGAGCGCCTTGCGGCTGCTCAGCACCGGGCCGATGCCCATGATCTCGGGGCCGCAGCCGGAGATGGCGAAGCTCTTGATGCGCGCCAGCGGTTCCAACCCCTTGCGCTCGGCATAGGCCTCGGAGACCACCAGCGTCGCCGAGGCGCCGTCGGTGAGCGGCGAGCTGGTGCCGGCGGTGACCGTCCCCTGCTGGTCGAAGGCGAGGTCGAGCCCGGCGAGCCCCTCGAGAGTGGTGTCGGGACGCAGACAGCCGTCCTTGCTCACCAGCGTGCCGTTGGAGCGGATCGGCACGATCTCGTCGTCGAAACGCCCGCCGGCCTGCGCCGCCGCCGCCCGCTGCTGCGAGGCGAGGGCGAGCTCCTCCTGGCGCTGGCGCGGGATCTGGTGGCGCTTGGCCAGGTTCTCCGCCGTCTCCCCCATCGACGCGAAGGCCTGGGGATAGTTGGCGTAGAGGGTCGGGTTGGGGAGGGGATTGAAGCCGCCCATCGGGATACGGGTCATCGACTCGACGCCGGCGCAGAGGAAAGCCTCGCCCGCTCCCATTTGGATGGCACCGGCAGCCATGTGGATCGCCTGCATCGACGAGCCACAGAAGCGGTTGACGGTGGTGCCGGCGACCGACTCCGGGAGGCCGGCGAGGAAGCCGATGAGGCGTGCCACGTTGAACCCCTGCTCCCCCTCGGGGAAGGCGCAGCCCACGATGAGGTCTTCGATCTCGGCGGGATCGACGCCGGTGCGCTCGACGAGGGCGCGCACGACCTGGGCGGCGATGTCGTCGGGGCGCACCTTGGCGAGCTCCCCTTGCGGGCGGGCGTGAACGGCGAGCGGGCGTAACCGGCGATGACGACGTTGCTCATGGCGAGGTCTACCTCCGTCTGGCAGTGGCGGAAAGGGCGAGCTCCGGCACTGCGGGCGTTTCCGGGTCGATGCCGGCCTGCAGCATGGCGGCGACCGTCTGCGCCTCGACCTCGCGCAGCTCGGCGAGGGTCTCCTCGAGGTCGCGCCGCTGCTGCTCGAGTCGGACGATGCGCAGCCGAGCGCCGCGCAGCAGGTGCACCAGCTGCTCCTGGTGAGCGGGATCGGTATCGTAGAGGTCGAGGTACTGCTTGATGCCCGCGAGCGAGAAGCCCAGCCGCTTGCCGCGCAGGATGATGAGCAGGCGGGCGCGGTCGCGGTGGGTGTAGACGCGGGTGGCGCCGACGCGCCGCGGCTCGAGCAGGCCCTTGCTCTCGTAGAAGCGGATGGCGCGCGCGGTAACGCCGAGCTCGCGGGCGAGGTCGGTGATGCCGTGAAGGCGTTCGTCGCCGTGGTCCATGGGAGGTGGCTCCGGCAGACCGGCGGCCACCCCAACCACCCAGAGGCGCCGGCGCCGTCGTCCGGTCAGCGTAGACCCACATGCCGTTAACGTCAAGGACATCACGTATAAGGCGCGTCGCGCTGCGGCGCACAGCACGGTCGATGTCTGACGCGCTGCGGCATGATATCTCGGACGGTCGATTCCGGCGCCCTTCGTTCGACTAGGCTGCAGAGGAGCAATGGAGCCCTCGCATCGACCAGGAGATCGACGATGAAGTACCTGCTGCTGATCTACTCCCAGGAGTCCCAGTGGGCGACGATGTCGGAGGCCGAAGCCGGCGCGGTGATGCAGGAGTTCCACCACTACACGGCCGCCATCCACGAGAGCGGCAACTATCGGGGAGGCGACGCGCTACAGCCCACCGCCACCGCCACCTCGGTACGCGTGCGGGACGGCAAGACGCTGACCACCGACGGGCCCTTCGCCGAGACGCGCGAGCAGCTCGGCGGCTTCTACCTGGTGGAAGCCAAGGACCTCGACGAGGCGATCGCGCTGGCGGCGCGCATCCCCAGCGCCCGCATGGGCACCATCGAGGTGCGGCCGATCCTGCCGACCCCGCGCCCGGAGTGAGCGCACGCCGGTGACGGCGCTGGAGACCGTCTTCCGCGACGAGCGTGGCCGCGTCCTGGCCACGCTCGTCCGCCTCCTCGGCGACCTCGACCTCGCCGAGGAGGCCCTGCAGGCGGCTTCGCTCGCTGCGCTCGAGCAGTGGCCGCGCGAGGGTGTGCCCCGCAACCCGCGCGCCTGGCTGGTCTCGACCGCCCGCCACAAGGCCCTCGACGACCTGCGCCGTCGCCGCACCTTCGTCGCCAAGCAGGCGGCCCTCGCGGCCGCCACGCCGGTCGCGGCGGAGCCCGTAGAGCCCGACGAGGACGTCTTTCCCGACGACCTGTTGCGCCTGGTCTTCACCTGCTGCCACCCGGCGCTCGCCCTCGAGGCCCAGGTGGCGCTCACCCTCAAGACGTTGTGCGGCGCCAGCGTCGAGGAGATTGCCCGCGCCTTCCTGGTGGCACCGGCGACGATGGCGCAGCGGCTGGTGCGCGCCAAGGCAAAGATCCGCGGCGCGCGCATCCCCTACGAGGTGCCCGGCGAGGCACTGCTCGCGGAGCGGCTCGACGGCGTGCTGCGCGTCGTCTACCTGGTCTTCAACGAGGGGTATGCGGCAACCTCCGGCGACGAGCTGGTGCGCCGCGAGCTGTGCGCCGAGGCGATCCGCCTCGGTCACCTGCTGCGCTCGCTGCTGCCGAACGAGCCCGAGGTCATGGGCCTATTGGCGCTGATGCTGCTGCAGGATTCGCGGCGTGCCACCCGGCTCGACGAGTCGGGGGAGCTGGTGACGCTCGAGGAGCAGGATCGCTCGCGCTGGGATCGCGAGCAGATCGCCGCGGCGGTGCCGCTCGCCGAGACGGCGTTGCGCCGCGGCGGCGCCGGGTTCTACGCCGTGCAGGCGGCGATCGCCGCGCTGCACGCGGAAGCGCTGAGGGCCGCCGACACCGACTGGGCCCAGATCGCCATCCTCTACGCGTTGCTGCTGCACCTGCACCCGTCGCCGGTGGTGGCGCTCAACCACGCGGTGGCGGTGGCGATGGCGGACGGGCCGGAGCGCGGCCTGCGCCTGCTCGCCGAGCTCGAGGGGCGCGGCGAGCTCGCCGGCTACCATCTGCTGCCGGCGGCGAGGGCGGATCTGCTGCGCCGGCTGGGGCGCCGGGAGGAGGCGGCGGCTGCCTACCGCCAGGCGCTCGGCGAGGTGAGCCAGGGCGCGGAGCGGCGCTACCTCGAGCGCCGGCTGCGCGAGGTGGTGGGAGAGGTCACGGCCGGGGCGGGCTGAGGGCTCGCCGGAAGGCGGCTTCCACGCGCGCCGCGGGCAGCGATAGGCCCGTGCCGGGCCTCGCTCGAGGGCCCTCTTGCCGCGCCGCGGCTTGCGGCCACCTGACCGGCGCCCGTATCATCTGATTACAAACCAAGCGTTCGGTTTTTTCTGGATCCAGCGAGGGCCTGTCCAGATGGCGGCGAGGAAGCGACAGGAGGAGAAGTCCGGGGCCTCGATCGCCGCGGTGCTCGACGCCGGGCTCGAGCTCTTCTCCACCCAGGGCTACCGGGCGACGACGCTGCGCGACATCGCCTCGCGGGCGGGCGTCTCGGTGGGCAACATCTACCACCACTTCCCCGACAAGCACGCCATCTACCAGCGGCTGATCGACCGCTACTGGGAGCGGCTGCTCGACTCGCAGCTGCCGCTCAACCAGCTCTTCGCCCGCGCCAGCTTTCCCCAGGACCTCGAGCAAATGGCGGTGGCGATCGAGCAGGTGGTGGGCGACAACGCCGCCCACATCCTGCTCATCTACGTCGACATCATCGAGTTCCAGGGCGAGCACGTACGCGCCTTCTACGAGGGAATGGCGAAGCGTTTCGCCGAGGCCTACGGGGAGAGCTTCGAGCGGCGCAAGGCGGCGGGGGAATTCGGCGACGCCGACCCGATGACGGCGGTGATGGTCGCCACCCGCTGGCTCTTCTACTTCTTCACCGTCGAGAAGTGCTTCGGCGTGCCGCTGCACCTCGGCATGACCTCGAAGCAGGCGACGACCGAGTTCATCCGTCTGCTCCGCTTCGGCCTGTTGCAGCGAGACGGTGGCGGTGGCAGGCGCCCAGGCATCGGCGGCGACGGTAAAGCGATCGCGGTGAGAGCCCGCAACAGCAAAACGCGGACGTAGGAGGAGGAGAGTCATGGTTGGTCAGTCAGGAGCAGAGCTGATGCAGCGCTCGCCGCGGCAGTGGAGACTGGTGCTGGCGCTGGCCGGCAGCCTTGGGCTCGCCGCCTTGCCGGCGTTGGCCCAGGACGGCGCGTCAGGTCAGGCTGGGGACGACGCCACCAAGCAGGGGCAGATCGCCAGCGACCCGACCGCCGCTGGCGGCGAGGCCACCGAGTCGGCGGTGCGCACGCCGGGCGCCGGCGAGGAGATCACCGTCACCGCCCGCCGCCGCGAGGAGAACGTGCAGACGGTGCCGGTGGCGGTCACCGTCAAGACCGCCGACGTGCTGGAGGACGCCGCCACGGCGGACATCTCCGAGCTCCAGGAAACGGTGCCCAACCTGTCGATCTACGCCGGCCGCAACCAGTCGACGACGCTCACCGCCTTCATGCGGGGCATCGGTCAGGCCGACCCGCTGTGGGGCGTCGACCCCGGCGTCGGGCTCTACATGGACGACGTCTACATGGCGCGCCCGCAGGGCGCGCTGCTCGACGTCTACGACGTGCAGCGCATCGAGGTGCTGCGCGGGCCGCAGGGGACGCTCTACGGCAAGAACACCATCGGCGGCGCCATCAAGTACGTGAGCCGCGAGCTCATCGACCAGCTCAACGGCGCCGTCTCCTTCACCGGCGGCAGCTTCAGCAACCAGGACGTGCGGGCGAGCCTCGGCGGCGCCCTGGTGCCTGGCAAGCTGCGGGCGCGGCTGGCCATCGCCTCGCTCCAGCACGACGGCTACGGCACCAACACCTTCCTCCACCGCGACGTCTCGGACAAGGACACGCGGGCCGGCCGTTTCGCCCTCGACTGGCTACCCTCCGACGCCGTCAAGGTGCAGCTGAGCTACGACAAGACGCAGGACCGCGCCGAGCCCAAGAGCATCACCCGCCTGGCGGCCAACCCGCTGTGCCCGATCTTTCTCGGCCGCCCCTGCCCGGCGGAGACGGTGATCTTCGACACCGAGAGCGGTCTCGCGCCGATCAACAGCACCGACTCCTCGGGCTACGCCCTCAACGTGCACTGGACCCTCAACCCGGCGTGGAAGATCCGCTCCATCACCGCGCATCGCAAGTCCGACTCCGACAACACCATCGACTTCGACACCACGCCGGCGCGCATCGCCGACGTCTTCGCCACCTACTTCGACCACCAGGACTCGCAGGAGCTGCAGTTTCTCTACGACGCCGGCGGCGCCTTCAGCGGCGTCTTCGGGGCCTACTACTTCGACGGCAAGGCGGGCGGCGTGGTGAAGAACATCTTCGTCAACTCGATCTTCGGCACCACCGACGGTGACGTGAAGACGGAGTCGTACGCGGCGTTTGGCGACGGCAGCTACCACCTCACCCCCGCCCTCACCCTCGACGCCGGGGTGCGGGTGACCAGCGAGAAGAAGACGGCACGGGTGAACAACCTCGGCTACCCTGACGACACCTTCACCAACCCCAACTCGGTGGCGGCGCACTTCGACAAGAGCAAGACCTTCTCCTCGGTGGCGCCCCGCCTCGGCCTCGACTATCGCTTCTCCGACGAGGTCATGGGTTACATTTCGGTGAGCCGTGGCTTCAAGAGCGGCGGGTTCAACATTCGCGCCAACACCCTCACCGCCCCCGGCTCCGACCAGCCGTTCGACGACGAGGTTCTCGACGTCGCCGAGGTCGGGATGAAGACCGTGCTGCTCGACCACGACCTGGTGCTCAACTACGCGGCCTTCTACGGCAAGTACAAGGACGTCCAGGTGAGCACCTTCACCACCGCCGGCGGCCAATTCTTCGGCCAGTTCCTCAACGCCGGCAACGCCATCATGAAGGGAGTCGAGGTCGAGCTCAACGCGCTGTCGGTGGGGACGGAGTGGCTCGGCGTCTCCGGGCAGCTGAGCTACCTCGACGCCGATCCCGACCCGCTCGACCGTAACCACGACGGCTTCGTCGACACCCAGGTGATCACCAACGCTCCCAAGTACACTGCGTCGCTCACCCCGAACGTCCACTTCCCCGCCTTCGGCGGCGCCCTCACCGCCGGCGTCACCGTCGCCTACCGCGACGATTCGGTGCTCACCAACGAGGGTGGGCAGTACCCCGGCCGCCCGGGCACTCCGTTGCTGCCGATCTCGCAGCCGGCTTACACGCTGTGGGACGCGCAGGTCGGCTGGCTCTCCCCCGATGCCCACTGGCGCTTCGGCGTCAACGGCAAGAACCTCTCGGACAAGGCGTACCTGACCAACGGCTACAACATTCCCACCCTGGGCATCCTGCAGGGGGCCTACGGCAACCCGCGCACGGTGACTGCCACCCTCGAGTACAAGTTCTGAGGCCATGATCGAGACCGGGCTCCGCGAGCGGGTGGTCGTCGTCACCGGGGGCGCGGCCGGCATCGGCCGTGCCGTCGCCCGGCGCTTCGCCCGCGAGGGGGCCCGCATCTCGGCGTGGGACGTCGCCGCGGCCGACGAGCTGCCGGCCGAGCTCGCGGCGCTCGGAGGCGAGGGGGAGGCGCGCCGGGTGGATGTCACCGACGCGGCAGCGGTGGAGGCGGCCACTGCAGCGGTGGTCGCGCGCTGGGGCTGCTACGACGTGCTGATCAACAACGCCGGCATCGTGCGCGACCGGCAGCTCGTGAAGTGGAAGGACGGCGCCGTTGCCTCGCTGATGGACGACGCCACCTTCGACTCCGTCATCGGTGTCAATCTCCGGGGTGTCTTCCACTGCGCCCGTGCCGCGGTGCCGCACATGATCCGCGGTGGTGGCGGCGTCATCCTCAACGCCTCCTCCGTGGTCGGGCTCTACGGCAACTTCGGACAAACCAACTACGCCGCCACCAAGGCGGGGGTGATCGCGATGACCCGGACCTGGGCGCGCGAGCTCGGCCGGCACGGGATCCGCGTCAACGCGGTGGCTCCCGGGTTCGTCGCCACCGAGATCCTCGTCGCCATGCCGCCGCGGGTGCTCGAGGGGATGGTGGCGCAGACGCCGCTCGGCCGCATGGGCCGGCCCGAGGAGATCGCCGACACCTACCTCTGGCTCGCCTCCGACGCCGCCTCGTTCGTGCACGGCGCGGTGATCTCGGTCGACGGCGGCCTGGTGCCCGGTACCTGAGCGTCCGCCGGGTCGCGACCGGGCACCTCTCGTGAGACTCTAACCAGCCGATGTCGCGCCATGCCCAGATCGTCGCCACCGGGCGCTACCTGCCCCCGATCGAGGTGTCCAACGACGAGCTGCGGCGGCGCTTCGCCCACCTGCCCGATCTCGTCGACAAGCTCGAGGCGGCGTCGGGCATCCGCCGGCGCTGGCACGCGCCACCGCAGTGGGCGACCTCCGATCTCGCATGGTGCGCGGCGCGCGTCGCCCTCGAGCGCGCCGGCAGGCTCCCCACCGACCTCGACCTCATCATCGTCGGCACCGACTCGCCCGACTTCATCACCCCCGCCACCTCGGTGGTGCTGCAGCACAAGCTGGGTGCCCGCAACGCCGGCACCTTCGACGTCGGCTGTGCCTGCGCCTCGTTCCCCACCGGGCTCGCCACGGCTGCCGGCTGGATCGCCGCCAACCCCTCGCTGCGCAGCGTGCTGGTGGTCGGCGTCTACCTCATGCACAAGCTCGCCGACCCCGACGACCCGATGACCTTCTTCTACGGCGACGGCGCCGGCGCGGCGCTGCTCGAGCCCGCCCCCGAGCCCGGCTTCGTCGCCGCCGCCGCCCAGGCCGACGGCTCGTACCACCGCTACTGGGGCATCTTCGCCGGCGGCACCGCCGAGCCGGCGAGCGAAGAGGCGGTTCGCGCCGGTCGCACCCGCGTGCGCATGCTCGAGCGCTACCCACCCGAGGTCAACGACGAGGGGTGGCCGCGGCTGGTGCGCCAGCTGGCGAGCAACGGCGGCTTCGCCGTCGCCGACCTCGACCAGGTGATCTTCACCCAGGTGCGCAAGCCCTCGATCGAGGGGGCGATGGAGGCGCTGGGGCTGCCGCGCGAGCGCGCCCACACGGTGATGGAGGAGTGGGGCTACACCGGCTCGGCGTGCCTCGCCATGGCCTTCGACGATGCGGTGGAGAAGGGCAAGGTGAAGGCCGGCGACCTGGTGGCCTTCGTCGGCTCGGGAGTGGGCTACAACCAGGCCGGGGCGGTCTTCCGCGTCGGCGAGCTGCCGCGGTGAGGGAGAGCGCGCGATGATCGGCGCCGACGTCCTCGGCGAGCGCGCCCGTCTCACTCCCGAGGCGCCGGCGCTGGTGGTGGTCGACCCGCCGCTGCGCCTCACCTACCGCCAGCTCGACGAGCGCGCGCTGCGCTGCGCCGCCGCGTGGCAGCAACTGGGGATCGGGCACGGTGACCGGGTGGCGATTCTCGCCCACAACCGCGTCGAGTACCTGGAGGCGTTCTTCGCCGCTGGCAAGAGCGGGGCGATCCTCGTCACCCTCGGCACCCGCGCCACCCCCCACGAGCTGGCGCCGGTGCTCGCCGACGCCGGCCCGCGGATGGTCCTCTACGACGGCGCCTTCGCGGCGACCGTGGCGGCGCTGCGGGGCGCCGCCACCACGGTCGAGAGCTGGGTGGCGCTCGACGCGCCCGCCGATCCCGCCGACCCCCTCCACGCCGAGCTGGTGGCGGCGGCCGACCTCGCCACCTACCAGCCCGTCCGTTGCGATCCCGAGGACGTCTACTGCCTGCTCTACACTTCGGGCACCACCGGCCGGCCAAAGGGGGTGATGATCCCGCACCGGCAGGTGGCCTGGAACGGCTACAACACCGTCTGCTCGTGGCAGCTCCGTGCCGACGACGTGTCGCCGATCTTCACCCCGCTCTACCACGCCGGGGGGCTGTTCGCCTTCCTGGTGCCGATCTTCACCATCGGCGGCACCATCGTCCTCCACCGCGGCTTCGATCCCGCCGAGATCTGGCGCACGATCGAACGCGAACGCTGCACCATCGTGCTCGGCGTGCCGACGATCTGGAAGCTGCTGCTCGAGGCGCCCGAGCTCGCCGCCACCGACGTGTCGTCGCTGCGCGCCCTGCTCAGCGGCGGCGCGCCGCTGCCGGGCTGGATCGCCGAGGCGTACCAGGCCCGCGGCCTCACCTTCAAGCAGGGGTTCGGCATGACCGAGGTGGGGGTCAACTGCTTCGCCATGAGCGACGACGACTCGCGGCGCAAGCCCGGGTCGATCGGCAAGCCGATGATGCACACCGAGGTACGGTTGGTCGGTGCCGACGGCGGCGAGGTGGAGGTGGGCGAGGTGGGGGAGCTGTGGTTTCGCGGCCTGCACGTCTCGCTCGGCTACTGGCGGCGACCGGACGCCACCGCCGAGTCGCACCTCGCCGGCGGCTGGTTCCGCTCCGGCGATCTCGCCCGTCGCGACGAGGAAGGGTTCTTCTACGTCGCCGGCCGCGCCAAGGAGATGTTCATCAGCGGTGGCGTCAACGTCTACCCGACGGAGATCGAGGGCGTCCTGCTGCAGCATCCGGGAGTGCGCGATGTCGCGGTGGTGGGCGTCGCCGACGCCACCTGGGGCGAGGTCGGCGTCGCCTTTGTGGTGCCACGGGAAGCGGGAAGCGCAGCGGAGGAGCTGCTCCTGGCGTTCCTCGCCGAGCGGCTCGCACGCTACAAGCTGCCGAAGCGGGTGGTGCACCTCGCCGAGCTGCCGCGCACCGCCTACGGCAAGGTGGTCAAGGGCGAGCTCGCGGCGCGCCTGTACGACGAGGGCGAGCGGTGAGCGCCCCGGCTGCACCGGCCGTGGCCCCGGCGCCCCTCGCGTACCAGGTGGCGGGGGAGGGGCCGCCGGTGGTGCTCCTCAACGGCGGCATGATGACGTTCGCCGCTTGGGAGCCGCTGGCCTCGGCGCTGCGCGCGCACTATCGCGTGCTCGGCTTCGACTTCCGCGGCCAGCTGTTGTCGCCCGGCGTGCCACCGGCCGACCTCGCGGGGCACGCCCGCGACGTGATGGGGTTGCTCGACCGTGTCGGGTGGGAGTCGGCCCATCTCGTCGGCGCCTCCTTCGGTGGCGAGGTGGCGATCGAGGTCGCGGCCCGTTTCCCGGGGCGCGTTCGCTCGCTGTCGCTCATCACCGCCATGGACCGCGTCACTCCCGAGCTGCGGCGGCAGAGCGACGAGATGAGGGGAGTCCTCGCCGCGGTGCGGGCTGGCGGCGATCGCGGCCCCTTCTACGACCTGCTCATCGAGGGGGTGTACTCGCCGGGCTATCGCCAGCAGGAGGCGGCCGCCTTCGCGGCGCGGCGGGCGCAGGTGGCGCAGCTGCCCGCCGCCTGGTTCGAAGGGGTCGACGCGCTCCTCGCCGCCCTCGAGTCGTTCGACCTCGGCGATCGCATCGCCGCCGTCCGCTGCCCGGCGCTGGTGGTGATCGCGGCCGGCGACCAGGTGATGGCGCCGGCGCGCTCGCGCGTGCTCGCCGCCGCGCTGCGCGCCGAGGTCGCCGAGCACCCCAGCGCCGGTCACGGGCTGGTGGCCGAGGATCCAGCCTGGCTCGCCGGCGTCGTGCTGGCCTTCCTCGCCAGCCGGGAAGCCGCCGCACCGTGAGCGGAGGCCAGGCCGAGCGCGCGCCGTTGCGCAGCGGCTTCCTGGCGGCCGGCGCCCACCGCGTCTGGTGGGAGCTGCACGGCAGCGGCGAGCGCGAGACGGTGTGCCTGCTCAACGGCCTGGCCATGCACACCAAGGCGTGGTACCCGTTCCTCGACGACCTGCCGGGCTTCGACGTGCTGCTCTACGACTACCTCGGGCAGGGAGCCTCCTCGTCGCCCGACGAGGCGATCCCCATCCCCAGACTCGCCGCCCACCTGGCGGCGATCCTCGACGAGCTCGATCTCCCCGGCATCCACCTGCTGGGGGTGTCTTACGGCGGCTTCGTCGCCCTCGACTTCGCGCGACTCCACGAGAAACGTCTGTCGACGCTGACCCTGTCGGGGGTCCTGCTCTCCCGCCAGCGCAGCTTCGAGCTCTACCAGGCGATGTCGCTGCGCTTCTACGCCGGCGGGCCGGAGCTGTTCGCGCTCTACACCCACTACCTCTACGAGAAGATCTTCGGCGAGGCCTTCCTGCGCGCCACCGCTGCGGAGCAGCTGGAGGCGATGCGCCGGCGCTTCGAGGAGCGCTACACCGGCCGCATCCACAGCCTGGTGCGGCTGACCGAGGCCCAGGACCCCTTCTTCGCCGCCCTCGACACGGGGCACGCCGGGTACCAGGCGATCCGCACCCCGACGCTGATCCTCGCCGGCGAGGAGGACCGCGCCATTCCCCCGTGGATGCAGCGACAGCTCACCACCGTCCTGCCGGAAGCCGTATTCGAGCTCGTTCCCGACTCGGGTCACGTCGTCTACCTCGAGCGGCGCGAGCTGTTCTTCTCGCGCCTGCGCCGCTTCCTCACCACCCGCGACCCCCGTGCCTGAGGGCTCCGCTCCATGACCACCGCCGCCGCCGCCGCGCCGACCGCGTCCGTCCTCAGCCGTGGCGAGAAGGTGTCGGCCGCCGCCTGGCGACTGCTCGCCTTCCTCACCCTGCTCAACGTGCTCAACTTCGTCGACCGCACGCTGATCACCAGCCTGGCCCCGTTGCTGATCGCCGACCTCGGGCTGTCGCGGGCGCAGATAGGTCTCCTCGCGGGGTTCGGCTTCGTGTTCTTCTACAGCTTCATCGGCCTCTTCCTCGGGCTCGCCGCCGACCGCTGGCGCCGCATCCCGCTGGTGGCGACCGGCCTGGCGCTGTGGAGCGGCATGACCGCGCTGTCGGGGGTGGCGCGCAGCTTCGCCCAGCTAGCGCTGCCGCGCGTCTTCGTCGGCGTCGGCGAGGCGACGTTGACCCCGTCGGCCTTGTCGATGCTGGGCGACACCTTCCCGACGCGGCGGTTGGCGATGGCGAGCGGCGTCTACTACGCCGGCATCCCGCTGGGCACGGCGGCGAGCCTCATCGCCTCGAGCTACATCGCGCCGCGCTGGGGGTGGCGCGCCTGCTTCTACTCGCTGGGCGTCGTCGGCCTGCTCACCGCCGCGCTGCTGCTGCTCTTCCGCGAGCCGGTGCGGCGCGGCGCGGGGAGCTCGGCGGCCGCACGCGCGCCTCTCTCGCAGCTCGCCCGCGATGCCGCGCGTGCGGTGGTGGCACGGCGCGAGCTCGCCCTGGTGCTGCTGGGCGGCTCGATGCTGTGCTACGGTGCCGCCGCCGCCCTGCACGTTCTGACCTGGCTGGTCGAGGATCGCGGCTACCCGTTCGCGCGCGCCGCGTTTCTCGCCGGCGTCATCGCCGTCCCCGCCGGCTTCTTCGGCAACCTCGCCGGCGGCGCCTTCGGGGACTGGTGCGCCCGCCGTTGGGCCAACGGCCACCTCTGGAGCCTGGTGGCGATCACCCTCCTGTTCGCCACCAGCGGCGGGCTCTTCTACACCCTGTCCAAGGGTAGCGTGCCCTTCTACGCCTTCTGGTTCGTCGCCGCCGCCTGCACGTCAGGCTGGTTCGGTCCGCTGTTCGCCGTCATCCAGGCGCTGGCGCCGGCGCACACCCGCTCGACCACGCTCGCCTTCGCGCTGCTGGTGCTCAATCTGCTCGGTGTCGGGCCGGGGCCACTGGTGACCGGCAGGCTGGGCGACCTATACGGGCTCAGCTTTGGCCTGCTAACGAGCCTCGGCGTGGTGGTCCTGGCAGTGGTTCCCTTCGCCCTGGCGGCGCGGCGAGGGTCCGCGCTGCCTGGGGAGGCGCCGGCGCGCGGCTGAGCCCCCCCTGCCACTCAGGTGAGGGCGTGCGCCGATCGCGCGCGGGCCCCGCGCCCGGCAAGGAGTGCGGCGAGCAGCGCGAGCACCGCTGCCACCGCCACCGCCGCCGCGGCGATCTCCGGCGCGGCGGAGACGTAGAGCTCCACCCGGTGCGCACCGGCCGGCACCACGATCCCGGTGAGCACGACGTCGGCGGGCAGCACCTGCAACGCCGTTCCCTCGGCGCGCGCCCGCCACAGCGGCTGGAAGGCGCGGCGCACCACCAGCAGCCCCCCCGGCCCCTCTGCCGCCACCTCGACGTGGTCCGGCCCCGCGCGCAGCAGGCGGATGCGCTCACCGCCGTGGTGGGGGAGGGGGAACGGCACCACCGCAGTGTCGGTGGGGTCGTGTTGCGCGGCGACCTGCTCGTAGCCGATGGCGGGGTTGCCCGCCACTCGCAATGCCCGCGGCCACCAGAGGGCGGGAGCGGGGTGGTCGACCGTGTAGAGGTAGCTGCTGCGGTGGCCCCAGAAGCGCACGCCGCGCAGCGTCAGACCGTCGGGCAGCGGGTGGGGGGCGGTGACGGTGTCCACGCCCACCGTCCGCAGCCAGGGTAGGCGCCGTTCCCAGCCGTCCTGCGAGGTGCGGAAGAGCAGGTAGTCGAAGAAGCGCTGGTGGAGGCCATCGAGGTCGGGTGCCAGCGGGTAGGTGGAGCCGCTGAGCACACCGGGGACAGGCCCGAGCTCGAAGGCCAGGCGACGGGACCGGCGCGCCGGGCTCTCGGGCGGCCCTTGGTCCGCCTCCCAGCTCGGGTAGGTGTACCCGAGAGGCAGCACGGCGCGCCGCCCAGGGAGCTCCACGGTCCAGGGCGACGGCTGACGATACGGGGCCGTCGGCTCGATGAGCAGCAACGGCTGCAGGGGCAGCAGCGCCAGCAGCTGCAGCCCGACGACGAGCTGCGGCAGCCGGCGCCAGAGTCCCCAGGCGGTGAGACCCACGAGCAAGGCGGAGCCGAGCAGCGCGGGCGCCAGAGTGGGCTCTACGACGGGGTGGCCGGCGCTGCGCCGGGCAAGCGCGGCCACCGCAGCTGCGGCCAGCAGCAGCGCGCCACCCAGGGCCAGGCCGAGGCGCAGCACGCCGCGAGCCTTCGCGTTCTCGGGCTCGGATTGGCGGCCGGCGTCGAGCCCCGCGGCGGCGAGCAGCGGCCAGGCAAGCGCGAGCCAGAGGATGGCTTTCTCGGGCGAGCGGAAGAGTCCCAGGAGACCGGCGGTGAGCATCCGCCCGGTGACCCCGGGTGCCCAGGCGGCGAGCACGCTGACGCCGCACAGCACGGCCAGGCCGGGACGGCGCCGGAAGCCGAGGAGAGCCAGGAAGGTGGCCACGGCGCCGGGGTAGAGCGCGTAGTAGAACGGCGTGTAGGGCACCACCCGCGCCGACCAGCTGCCCGCCTGCGGCCGCCCAGGGCTGCCGAAGGGCAGCGGCACCAGGAGCTCGAGCAACCGCGCCGGGCGCAGGCGGTAGGTCTCCGCCTGGCTGGCCAGCACGCCATGGGTGCCGCGGAAGCTGAAGGGCAGCACGCGTGCCGAGGCCACCGCCTGCGGCAGGGCGACGAGCAGGCCGAGGCCGCCGATCGCCGTCACCGTGAGCAGTCCTCGCCGCCACCCCCAGCGGCCGACGGCGAGGGCGGCGAGTGGGAGCACGCCGAGCGCGGCGGTGACCGGCTCGCCGGCGAGCAGCGCCATGCCGCAGGCGAGGCCGCCGAGGCAGATGCCACGGCGGCCGCCACGGTGGGCCCCCAGCAGCACCAGCGGCCACCAGGCGGCCACGGCGATGACGTTGTAGAAGGAGAGCGCGGAGAGCATCCAGCCGCCCCCTGCATAGGCCAGCCCGCCGACGGCGGCGGCTTCACCGCTGCTCCCGCTGCGGCGGCAGAACAGCCCCATGGTGAAGCCGCCCAGCAGCCAGTGCAGGCAGAGGTGGAGGTTGAAGGCCACCCAGAACGGCAGCACGAGGAAGAGCAGGTTGGTGGGGTAGAAGGCGGTGGAGTTGGGGTTGCCGCGGAAGGGCTGGCCGAGTGCCAGGGCAGGGTCGAGGGCCGGGATCGAGCCGCCGCGCAGCTGCGCCACCCCGAAGGCCTTGAGCGGAGCGAAGAGGCCGAAGAGGTCGCGGAAGAAGAACGTCTGCCGTCCCGCCAGCAACGGCCAGCTGACCAGCAGCCAGAGCAGCAGGGCTGCCGCAACCACTGCGAGGGTGGCCGGCGCCCAGCGTTGGCGCGGGGCGCTCGTCGCCGCCGCTGTTGCCGCGGCGCTCACGGCTGCGGAGTCGGCGAGCTCGGAACCACCACGTAGCCCACGCCGCGCGCGCCCGCGAGCGTCTGCACCTTGGCGAGGTCGTCGCGCAGCAGGCCGTCGAGAGCCTGACGCTGTGCCGCGAGCAGGCGGTCGAGGTCGGCTCGCACCGCGAGCATGCCCTGGGTGGGCGGACCCTCGTGGCTGCGCGCCGCCTCGTTGAGCCAGGCGTAGCGCGAATGCAGCTTGGTGCCACCGTGGCGGCCGGCCAGGATGTCGTAGGTGACCTCGGCGTGCGGGTTGTGCATCGCCTCCTCGACGGTGGTGAGCTTGCCGGCGAGCTCCTTGCCGGCGGCGACCAGGTCGGCGGCATCGGCGCGGTCGCCGAGCTGCGTGTCGCGTGCCTCCAGCTGCTGGCGCACGGCGCGGATCCGCGCCACCATGCCGGCGATCTCGGTCATCCGATCGCGCAGCGCCAGCTCGAAGTCGAGCTCCGCCTGCTGGTCGACACGTGGGGTCGTCACCCGCGGGTCGGGGAGGACGCGCAGCGGCTGACTGGCGGTCTGGCCATCGGCGGTGAGCCGCAGCGTGTAATCGCCGGGCATCGCCGCGGGGCCGGCGTGGGGGTCGCCGGTGTCGACCATGGCGTGCGGGATGTAGGGTGCGCCATCCCAGGCGAGGTCCCACGTCGCTCGGTGCAGGCCCGGCTCGGCGTCGAGGTCGGCGGTGGGCTTGGCGGTCGGGTCCCAGTCGGGGTGGTCGGGACCGATCGGCGCGGTCTCGAGCTCGCTCGACAGCGTGCGCACCACGGTGCCCTTGCCGTCGAGCACCTGGAGCTCGAGGGGCCCCTTGGGGGCGCTCTCGAGCCAGTAGGTGAAGGAGGCACCGGCGGGCGGGTTGCTACCGGCACCGGCATCGCCGCCAAAGGGGGCGCTGGCGTAGCGCCAGGCGATCGCCGGCCCCGGCGGGAAGAGGTGCAGCGGCTCGTCGGCGAGCGCCGCCGACCACTGGCGCACCGGGCCGAGGTCGTCGAGGATCCAGAGTGAGCGCCCGATCGTCGACACCACCAGGTCGTCTCCCTTGACCACCAGGTCGGAGACCGCCACCGTCGGCAGGTTGAGCTCGAGCGACTGCCAGCTGGCGCCGCCATCGCGCGACAGCATCACCCCCCGGTCGGTGGCGAGGTAGAGCAGCCCGCGCTGCACGCTGTCCTCGCGCAAGGCGTGGAGCCAGACGCCGGGGTCGAGCCCGTGGGTGAGCGACTTCCAGCTGGCGCCGTAGTCGGTGGTCACCCAGAGGTAGGGGTGCGAGTCGTCGAGCCGGTGCGCGTCGGCGGTGACGTAGGCGGTGCCGGCGTCCCAGCGCGAGGCCTCGATGGTACCGACGGTGGCCCACTGCGGCATGCCCGGCGGCGTCACTTTCTGCCAGTGGGCGCCGTCGTCGCGGCTCACGTGCACCAGGCCGTCGTCGCTCCCCGCCCACAGGAGGCCGGCGGTCAGCGGCGACTCGGCGACGGCGAAGATGGTGTCGTAGAACTCCACCCCGGTGTTGTCGCCGGTGATCGGCCCGCCTGCCCACTTCTGCTTGTCGGGATCGTTGCGCGTCAGGTCGGGGCTGATCGCCTGCCAATTCTGGCCGCCGTCGCGGCTGCGGAACAGCACGTTGGCGGCGTGGTACACCACCTTGGGGTCGTGCGGCGAGGTGACGATCGGCGCCGTCCACTGGAAGCGGTAGCGCTGGTCGCCGACGCCATGCCCGGAGCCGTTGTCGGGATAGATGCCGACCTGGGCGGCGGTGCCGGTGCGCTCGTCGAAGCGGGTGATGATGCCGAGGTACTCGCCGGCGTAGACGACGTCGGGGTCGTCGGGCTCGGCGACGACGTGGCCGGCCTCGCCGCCACCCACGCCGTGCCAGTCGGAGAGCAGGATGCCGCCGCTGTGGAGGCTGTTGCTGGGGCCCGACACGGTGCCCCAGTCCTGCGCGGCGCTCATCACGTGGAAGGGGACGCGGTTGTCGGCGCTGACGTGGTAGAGCTGGGCGATCGACATGGGCGGGCGATGCCAGGTGGCGCCGCCGTCGGTCGACAGCGACACGCCGGCGTCGCTGCCGACGATCATCCGTCTCGGCTCGGTGGGGTCGATCCACACGTCGTGGTAGTCCCAGCCGCCTCCCTTGACCGAGCGCACGGTGGCGCCGCCGTCGATCGTCTCGAGCATGCTGACCTGGGGGAACCAGACGACGTCGGCGCGCGTGGGGTCGACGGTGAGGCAGGTGTAGTACCAGGCGCGCTGGCGCAGGCCGCGCGAGCCGTTGACCAGGTCCCAGCTCTCGCCGCCGTCGTCGGAGCGGAAGAGACCCCCTTCTTCGGCCTCGATGAGGGCGTAGACGCGCTGCGGATCGCTCGCTGCCACCCGCACCCCGACCTTGCCCCAGATGCCGTCGGGCAGCCCGTGCTCCTGCAGCCGCTTCCAGCTGTCGCCGCCGTCGTGCGAGACCCACAGGCCGCTGCCGGGGCCGCCGCTCTCGAGCGCCCAGGGGTAGCGCCGTGCCTGCCAGAACCCGGCGAACAGGGTGCGGGGGTTGTGCGGATCGAGCGCGACGTCGGAGGCGCCCGAGCGCTCGTCGACGTACAGCACCTTCTTCCAGCTCCTGCCGCCGTCGCGGGTGCGGTAGACGCCGCGATCGGGGCCGGGACCGAAGGGGCTGCCGAGAATCGCCGCGTAGGCGACGTCGGCGTCGCGGGGGTCGACGGCGAGGGCGCCGACCTGGCCGTCCAGCACCAGCACGTGAGACCAGGTCTTGCCACCGTCGGTGGAACGGTAGATGCCGTTTCCCTTGCCGACGTTGCCGCGGATGTTCGCCTCGCCCGCTCCCACCCAGACGACGTTGGAGTCGGAGGGGGCGACGGCGATCGAGCCGATGGAGGAGACGGGCTGGCCGTCGAACACCGGCTCCCAGTCGGTGCCACCGTTGGTGGAGCGCCAGACGCCGCCGGCGGCGGTGGCGGCGAACCAGGTGCTGGGGTCGCCGGGCACGCCGGTGACCCGTGCCACGCGGCCGCCGATGGCGGGACCGACGAGGCGGTACTCGAGCCCGCGCAGGGGTCCTTTCGCCTGCTCCTCGGGCGAGAGCGGCTCGCTGGTTGGGTGGCCCGCTGGCGCCGCCGCCGGTGACGCCCCGGTGGCGGGGCGGGTCGCCGTGCCGGTGGCGGCGCCGAAGGCCGGGAGTGGGGCGAGCAGGGCGAGGGTGAGGAGCGCGGCGGCGCGGCTCGCTGGCGGCATCGGACCTCCCTTGGGCGGGCGGTGGCTCGGGGCCCCGCGGTCTGGCGTGCCCGCGCATCCTATGGCACGCCGCAGGGGCGCCGGGCCTCGCTCAGGCCGGGTGTCGCGGTGCTAGATTGCTGCGGGATCGGAGAAAGGAGGACGCGATGAGCGGCAAGCAGGCGTGGACGGGAGTGGCGCTGTTTCTGCTCGGGGCAGCCGCCGGCGTCGCCGGCTCGAAGGTGAAGGTCGCCCCTTCGGCGTTCACCGGCAAGGCACCGGCGGAGGCCGCGGCAACGCTGCTGCAGTCGGCGCAGACGCTCGCCGGCGATGGCAGCTGGGAGCGCATCTTCGTCGGGCGGACTCGTTACCTCGGCGGCGACAAGGCCGAGGGTCAGGCGACCTTCGACCAGGTGCTGGGCCGCAAGGCCGAGGCCGGCGACTACGTCCGGGTGGCGCGGGTCTACTGGGAGGCGGGGGAGTGGGACAAGGCCCGCCCGCTGTTCGACAAGGTCTTGAGCATGGAGCCCAAGGACGCCGACTGGCTGGCCGAGATCGGCGCCTACTACAACCTCAAGGGGGACCGCGCCCACGCCGAGGAGCTGTTCGCGCGCAGCCTGGCCGAGGACGCGGGGAACGTCTACAACACGGCGAAGATGGCAGGCTCCTACCTGGGCGTGGCGCCGGACTGAGCCTGACGGCGGCCGCCGCGCCGCCTGCGGAAGCGAGTCCGCCGGCGCGCTTACTCTCGAGCGGTCGACGCCTGCACGGCGTCCCACCACTTCGATTGGTTCTGCTGGGCCTGCCGCGGCTGCCGCGAGTAGTGCGAGGTGTCGTTGAACAGCATCAGCCGGGCGCGCACCGCGTCCCTGAAGTCGACGACGTTGAGGCAGGCGGGGGCCTGGTCGAGGCGGTCGCGGTAGCCGCGGGCGTCGAAGCCGAGCAGGCTCGACAGCAGCAGCCGCAAAGTCGCCTTGTGCGACACCACCAGCACCCGTAGCCCTTGGTGGTGCACGACGATGTCGCGCAGCACCGGCAGCGCGCGGGCGAGCACGCTGACTCCCGACTCGCCACCCTCGGGGGCGAAGGTGAAGGGATCGGCCTCCCAGGCGGCGTACTCCGCGGGGAAGCGCGCCTCCACCTCGGCGCGGCTCATCCCCTCCCAGTGCCCGTGCGAGATCTCACGCAGGCCATCGGCCGGCTGCGGCTCGAGCCCCAGGGGAGAGGCGAGGATCCCGGCGGTCTCGAGCGTGCGGGAGAGCGGGCTGCAGTAGACGGCACAGATCCCCTCGCCGGCGAGGCGCTCGGCGAGGCGCTCGACCTGCCAGCGCCCCTCGTCGGCGAGGTCGACGCCGATGGCGCCGGCGAACCGGTCCTCGGCGCTCAGGCGGGTGGCGCCGTGCCGCACCAGGTAGAGGCGGGTAACCATGGCGGCTCGTAGCCTATCGCGATGCCCATGGCGTCTCGGGCCGTGCCGGCTCTAGAATCGCGCCATCGTGCGGCTGCCCTCGGGTCCAGCCCGGTTCCCGGGCGAACGGCTGCTCTACGTGCTGCCCCATGCCGACGACGAGCTGTTCGTCGCCGGGCTGCTCGCCGCCAACGCCGGGCTGCCGCAGACCCTCGTCTGGCTCACCCATGGCGGGTTGCTGCCCCGACTGCGCGCTGGCGAGCGCCGGCGCATGGCGACTCTGCTGGGGCGCCGGCTCGGCGTCCGCTGCTTCGCGCTCGACCTCACCGACGGCGCCCTTGGCGCCGACGAGGATCGCGCCGTACGAGCGCTCGAGGAGCTGGGCGGTGGTCCGACGGTGGTGGTCACCACCGACCGTGAGGGGGAGCACGGCGATCACGACGCCGCCTTCGACCTTTGCCGGCGCGTCGCCTACGGGCGACGGCTGGTGACCGTTCCATGCTACGACCGGGGGTGGCGCCGGGGGCGCCGCGTGGGGGTGCCCGCCGATCGCCGCGGGCCGGCGTGGAGCGAGCAGCGCATGGGCGGCACCCTGGCCCACCTGCGCCTGCGGTTGGCGCTGGGGTATCCCTCGCAGTGGGTCTTCCTGGTGCCCATGCTGGTGGCCGGTGGTGCGCGCTTCCTCACCACCCAGTGGTGGCGCGAGGCCGTCGCCGTCGGCTGAGCCGCGGCGCCGGCGCGACGTGGCGAGGCGGAAACCGGGCGGATGAAGAGGCAGGGCAAGGGTTCACGATATCCTCCGGCCCCGGCCCCCGAGCACCCCCATGAATGACCTGCCGTCATGGACATCGTCAGTCAGCGTCTTGCCGGCGATCTTCGTTGGCACGTTCTTCTTCGGTGAGACCGTCATCCTCGCCGGCACCGTCCTTGCGGTGTCCGGGGTGGTGCCGGTCTCGGCGCTCTTCGGACTGTCGCTGCTCGGCACCCTCGCCTCGGATCTGGTTTGGCTCCTCTGCGGCCAGCGGCTGGTCCGGCTCGCGCATCGTTGGCGGAGGCTCCGGGAGCGCTACGAATCGACGATGGCGAGGATGCACGAGATCGACGACGGGCAACGCTTCCACTACCTGCTGTTCTTCAAGTTCGTCTATGGGATCCGCATCGTCACCATCATCTACACCTCCCTGCGGCGCATCCCCGTGCGCCGGTTCCTGGTTCTCGACGCCATCGGCACCGGCGCCTACCTGTTCGTGCTCATCGGTCTTGGCCTGCTGCTCTTCCGGGGGGCGACCGAGGTGGCGCCGGCGTTGCACACCCTGCGCTACGCTCTGGCGGCGCCGGTGCTCTTGTTCATTCTGCTGAGGATGGGGACGCAATGGCTCAGGAAGCGCTTCTTCGACGCGTAAGCGCCATCGTGCCGGCTTACAACGAGGCCGCCCGCATCACGCCGGTGCTGGACGTCCTGGTCTCCTACCCTGGCTTCGCCGAGGTGCTAGTGGTGGACGACGGCTCCACCGACGGTACCGCGGAGGTGGCCAGCGCGCGCGGCGCCCGGGTGCTGCGGCAACCGCGCAAGAGCGGCAAGGGATCCGCCATGCAGCGCGGCGTCGACGACGCCGCCGGCAACTTGATCTTCTTCTGCGACGCCGACATCCAGGGCCTCACCCACGACATCATCGACGAGATCCTCGAGCCGGTGCGCCGCGGCGACACCGAGATGTTCATCGGCATGATCGACCGTCGCATCTACGACGCGCCCTTCATCATCCGCTTCATCCCCCTGCTCGGCGGCATCCGCGCCCTGACTCGCGCCCTGTGGGAGCGGACGCCACCGAAGTTCAAGAAGGGGTTCGAGATCGAGACCGCGCTCAACTACTACGCCGACCACCCGGGGCGGCCCCTGCACAAGGTGTTCGCCGGCCTCACGCAGACGGTGAAGGAGAAGAAGTACGGCCTCCTCCGCGGCACGTACTGGCGCTGGCGGATGGTGCTCGACATCCTCGCCACCAACTGGCGGCTACACACCGGCGGCAGCGTGCCCAAGGCGCAGGAGGACTTCTGAGACCGCGCGGCGGGCCCGCTACGGTGGGGTGACCCAGCCGCAGCCCCCCTCGGCGAGGCTCTCCGCCTCCCGCGGCCCCCAGCTCCCTGGCTCGTACTCGTGCAGCGGGCTGGGGCCGTGGATGACCGGGTCGACGATCGCCCACGCCGCCTCCACCACGTCCTGGCGGGCGAACAGCGTCGGCTCCCCCGCCATGGCGTCGCCGAGCAGCCGCTCGTAGGCGTCGAGCCGGCCGTCCTCGCCCCTGCTCGGGCCCCTCGTACACCGACAGCTCCACGGGCTCTCCCGCCATTGCCTCGCCCGGCCGCTTGGCGCGCGCGCCGATGGCGATCGCCACTTGCGGGCTGAGCCGGAAGCGCACGTAGTTGGTGCGTGGCGGCAGCGGCTGCGGGAACACGACCGGCGCCGGATCGCGCAGCTCGACGCGCACCTCGGTGACGGTGCTGGTGAGCGACTTGCCGGCGCGCACGAAGAAGGGCACGCCCACCCAGCGCCAGGAGTCGACGTAGAGGCGCAGCGCCGCGTAGGTGGCCATGTACGAGTCGGGCGCCACGCCAGGCTCGTCGCGGTAGCCGCGGAACTGGCCGCGCACCATGTTCTCCGTCGACAGCGGCCGGATGGTGCGCAGCACCTTGGCCTGCTCGTCGCGGATCGCCTCGCCGTAGGTGGCGGAGGGTGCCTCCATGGCCAGGTAGCTGATCACCTGCAGCAGGTGGTTCTGGATCACGTCGCGGATCACGCCCACCTCCTCGTAGAGCCGCCCGCGCCCCTTGACCCCGAACGCCTCTGCCATGGTGATCTGCACGTTCTCGACGTAGTGGCGGTTCCAGATCGGCTCGAGGAAGGCGTTGGCGAAGCGGAAGTAGAGGATGTTCTGCACCGCCTCCTTGCCCAGGTAGTGATCGATGCGGAAGATCGAGCGCTCGGGGAACACCTGGTGCAGGACGCGGTTGAGCTCGCGGGCCGACTCGAGGTCGCGGCCGAAGGGCTTCTCGACGATCACCCGCGCGCCGCTGGTGCAGCCGGCGCGGGCGAGGTTCTCGACCACCACCGGGAACATGCTGGGCGGGATGGCGAGGTAGTGGATGGGCGCCTTGCAGCCGCCCAGCCGCTGCTTGAGCATCGCGAAGGTGGCGGCGTCGGCATAGTCGCCATCGACGTAGCGCGAGCAGGGCGGCAAGCCGCGGGAAGGCCTCCGGGTCGAGCCCGCCGTGCTCGCTGACGCTCTCGCGGGCGCGCTCGACCAGCTGCTCGCGGGTCCAACCCGACGCGGCCACGCCGATCACCGGCACGTCGAGCCGACCGCGGCGCGACCAGCCGCTGCAGGGCGGGGAAGATCTTCTTGTAGGCGAGGTCGCCGGTGGCGCCGAAGAAGACGAGGGCGTCACTGCGGCCGTCGCCACCCGGGTCCGCGGCCACTAGGGCGCCCCCTTCTTCTCGACGTGACCGCCGAAGCCGAGGCGCATCGCCGACAGCACCCGGTTCTGGAAGTCGTCCTCGCCGCGCGAGGCGAAGCGCTCGAAGAGCGCGGCGGTGAGCACGTGTGCGGGCACTCCCTCGTCGATGGCGGCGTCGAGCGTCCAGCGCCCCTCGCCGGAGTCGGCGACGCGGCCGGCGAAGTCGCCGAGGCCGGGGCTCCTGGCGAGCGCCGCCGCGGTGAGGTCGAGCAGCCAGGAGGTGATCACGCTGCCGCGCCGCCAGAGCTCGGCAACGTCGGCGAGGTCGAGGTCGTACTGGTAGTGCTCGGGGTGGCGCAGCGGCGTCGTCTCGGCGTCGTGCTCGCCGCTGGCCTTGCCGACGTTGGCCTTGGCCAGCACGTTGAGGCCCTCGGCGTAGGCGGCCATCAGCCCGTACTCGATGCCGTTGTGCACCATCTTCACGAAGTGGCCGGCGCCGCTGGCACCGCAGTGCAGGTAGCCGAGCTCGGCGGTGCTGCCGCCGGTGGCACGGCCCTCGCGCCCGGGGGTGGCGGGGATGTCGCCGCGGCCGGGAGCGAGGGTGCGGAAGATCGGGTCGAGCCGCTCGACCGCCGCGCGCTCGCCGCCGATCATCAGGCAGTAGCCGCGCTCGAGCCCCCAGACGCCGCCGCTGGTGCCCATGTCGATGAAGGCGATGCCGGCGCCGGCGAGCTCGCGGGCGCGGGCGATGTCGTCGTGGTAGTGGGAGTTGCCGCCGTCGATGATGGCGTCGCCGGCAGCGAGCAGGGGCCGCAGCTCCGCCACGCTGGCGCCGACGAAGGCGGCGGGTACCATCACGCAGATGGCGCGCGGCGCCGCGAGCTGGGCGACCAGCTCGGCAAGCGAGGCGGCGCCGGCGGCGCCCTCCACGGCGAGGGCCTCGACCGCGGCCGGGGCGCGGTCGTAGACGACGCACTGGTGGCCGCCGCGCATCAGCCGGCGCACCATGTTGGCTCCCATCCTGCCGAGGCCGATCATGCCCAGCTGCATCGCGGCGTCACCCTCCTTTGTGGCGTCGAGGCCGCGCGGCGGAGGGCGGGCAGAAGGCGCGCCGGCCGGTGCGCGGCAGGTCAGGATCGCGCGGCTATAGTACCGTCGCGCGATGCGGGCGGGCTCACCGGGAAGCCGCAAGGAGGGGAGCGTCACCGAGCCGTCGCCGGGCGGCCGCGGCGAGGATCGGAGCGACGGTCGACCCGCTGCGGCGCCGCGCCCCGAGCTGCTGATCGGCGCACCGGGAGTCCTCGCCGAGGCGCTCGCCACCCGCCTGCTGAGCGTCGCCGGGGAGGCCCTCGCTGCCCGCGGCACGCTGACGCTGGCCCTCGCCGGGGGCTCGGTCGGCTCGGCGTTCTTCCCCCGCCTGGCGCGGCTGCCGCTCGACTGGTCGCGGGTGGTCTTCCTGTGGGCCGACGAGCGGGCGGTGCCCCCCGACCACCCCGACTCCAACTACCGGCTCGCCAACGAGCTCTGGCTGGCGCCGGCGGCGGTGCCGGCGGCGAACGTGCACCGCATGCCGGCCGATGCCCCCGATCTCGAGGGTGCCGCGGCCGCCTACGCCCGCGAGCTGGCAACCCTCGCCGGCGCCCCGCCGCGGCTGGACCTCGCGCTGCTGGGGGTGGGGGAGGACGGCCACGTCGCCTCGCTCTTCCCCGGTCACCCGCTGCTGTGCGAGGAGGACGCCACGGTCGCCGCCGTCGTCGACGCCCCCAAGCTGCCGTCGCGCCGGCTCACCCTCACGCTGCCGGTGCTCGCCGGCGCGCGGCAGGTGGTGGTCGGCGCCTTCGGCACCGCCAAGGCGCCAGCTCTCGCGGCGGCGCTCGCCGACGACGCGTCGCCGCTGCCGGTGGCGCTGCTGCTCCGCAGCGCGGCGCGATCGATGCTGCTGCTCGACAGCGCCGCCGCGTCGAGGTTGCGCCGCTAGAGCGGCCGTTGAGGCTGCCCGCGACGGCTACCACACCGCCAGCACGCCGGCGCCGGCGTAGGCGCCGTCGCCCGCCGGCAGCCCCGGGAAGAAACCTGCCGACTTGCTGCCGACCTTGAGCGCCACGCCCCAACGCCCGCGCCTCGCCTCCGCCTCGGCGGTGGCGTTCCAGCGACCGCCACCGGCGGGCGCCTCGACCGCTCGCGGGTCGTCCCAGGCGTCCGCTGCCAGCGACAGCGCCAGCGGGCCCAGCCGCAGGCCCCGCACGGCGGCACCGTACCCCCAGCTGCGATCGACGCTCGAGTCGAGGTCGCGCACGTAGAGGTCGAAGGTTCCCAAAGGCGTTGCAGCCTCGACGTCGAGGAAGCGCGAGATCTCCTGCGGGCCGAGCGCGGCGCGGGTGCCGAGGGTGAGGCGCGCGGCACCGAGGGCGAGCGCCGGCACGCGTACCCGCGGCGCCCCCTGCAGCACGTGCTGGCGGAAGTAGGCGGTCATGGCCGCTGCCAGCGAGGGGTCGAGGAGGTCCCACAGCGCCGCCGCGCGGGCGTCGCTGCGGGTGTCGCCGAGCAGCGCCTCGTCGAAGTCGGGCTCGTAGCTACCGTCCCACACCGTGCCGGCAGCGGCGCCGAGCCGCTGCGCCTGGCGGCCGACGAGGTAGAGGGCCATGTCGTTGCCGTGGCGGTACTCGTAGCCGAAGTCGCCCTTGTCGTCGCCCGGCCGCGCCGCCGGCACCGTCGCCACGTAGACCGCGAGGTCGAGCTTCGCCATCATCGCCAGCGGCAGCTGGGCGCCGTCGATCCCCTCCGGCCGCAGCGCGTCGAGCAGCAGCCGGTGGGCGAGCACCTGGTCGGCCTCGACGCCGCCGGCGGCGAGCAGGGCGAGCTCCTGGGCGTCGCGCGGCGGCCGCGCGGTGCCGGTGGCGCCGGAGAAGAAGCCGAAGGAGTAGCTCGGCGAGAGGCCGAATTCCCGCCCGCGGCCGCCGTGGCCGAGAACCTCGTGCTGGGCGAGCAGGAGGACGGCGCCGAGCGGGAACTCCCACACCGGCGCGAGCCCGGGGTGACGCTCGCCGACGTCGCCGATGCGGCCGAAGGTGCGTGCCAGCAGAAGGTTCGCCGAGGCCACGACGCGGCCGCCATAGTCCATCGCCGGCTCGCTCTCGTAGCCGACGAAGAGCGACGTCGCGGGCGCCGCCGCCGTCGGTGCGGTGCCTTCGGAAGGTTGGCTGTCCGCGAGGGGCGCGACGACCTCGGTGGCTGCCGCCTCCTCACCCAGGAGGGGCGAGGCGAGACCCGCCACCGCGGTCCACAGTGCCGCCGCCGTCGGGCGCCACCACCGGGAGTCACGAAACGCGCGCAAGCATCGGCAGCCTAGCACCGGGGCTGGTGCGACCGCGGCGGGCCGACCGTGCCGGCACCTGGCCGAGCTGCCGCCCGGCTGCCCGGGCTGGCAACCGGAAGCTCTGGCGGCGCGCGGCTTGCCGCGCCTGGCGTGGGTGGCGCGGCGGTCCACTCCGGTGCGGCGCGGTGGGCCCGCCGCCGCCGCCGCGGCACAGGCTCTCAGCCCTCCTCGGCCTCCAGGTAGGTGTAGCCGTTGAGCCCGTTGCGGTAGAACGAGAGCAGCGAGCGGCTCTCGTTGACCGTCATGCGCTCCTCGCGCACCGCCGTCTCGCAGTCCTGAAACATGCGCTCGAAGAGATCCTCGGGGTTGTACTGGAAATACGACAACACCTCGCGCACGGTGTCCCCCTCGACCACCTCCTCGATACTCCAGTGGCCGCCCTCGCCGACCTTGACGTGCACCACGTGGGTGTCGCCGAAGAGGTTGTGGAGGTCGCCGAGCGTCTCCTGATAGGCGCCGACGAGGAAGACGGCGAGGAAGTACTCGCCGCCGTTGGCGAGCGCGTGCAGCTCGAGGGTCTTCTTCATCACGCGCGGGTCCTGGAAGATGTCGAGCTTGCCGTCGGAGTCGCAGGTGATGTCGGCGAGGATGCCGCGCCGGGTGGGGCGCTCCTCGAGGCGGTGGATGGGCATCACCGGGAAGATCTGGCGCAGCGCCCAGCTGTCGGGCACCGACTGGAAGAGCGAGAAGTTGCAGAAGTAAGTGTCGCGGGTGTCCTGCTCGAGCTCCTCGAGCTCCTCGGGCATCTGCTCGAGCCGCGCCGCCATGGTGCGGATGCGCCCGCAGGTGGCCCAGAACAGCCGCTCGGCGAGGGCGCGCAGGGGGAGCGACAGGTAGCCGAGGCTGAACAGGTGCATCGCCTCGTCGCGCGCCTGCACGGCGTCGTGGTAGGAGGGGACGAGCGACTCCTCGGAGGTCGAGCGGTAGGCGTCGAGGAGGTCGAAGAGCGGCTGCGGCACCTCCTCGTCGAGCTGCTCCTCGAGGTTCTCGGGCACCGCGAAGCGCTGCTCCATGCTGGAGGCGCCGAGCACGTCGAACACCAGCAGGCTGTGGAAGGCGACCATGGCGCGGCCGCACTCGGTGATGATCGTCGGGTGCGGCACCGCGGCGTTGTCGCAGACGTTCATCACCCGGTAGATGACGTCGCCGGCGTACTCGCGCAGGGTGTAGTTCATCGATGACTCGAAGTTGCTCTGGCTGCCGTCGTAGTCGACGCCGAGGCCGCCGCCGACGTCGAGGTAGCGCAGGCCGGCGCCCATGCGCGTCAGCTCGACGTAGACGTGGGCGAGCTCGTTGATGCCGTCCTTGATGTTCTTGATGTCGTGGATCTGGCTGCCCATGTGGCAGTGCAGCAGCTCGAGGCCGCGGGTCATGCCGCGCTCCTCGAGGTACTTCATGGCGTCGATCACCTCGGGGATGGTGAGGCCGAACTTGCTGCGGTAGCCCGCCGACTCGCTCCAGCGGCCGGCGCCGGAGGCGGCGAGCTTGACGCGCACCCCGAAGCGCGCCTCGACGCCGTAGCGCTCGCTGTGCTTGGTGATGAGCAGCAGCTCGGGGAAGCTCTCGACCACCGGAATGATGTTGCGGCCGAGCTTGCGCGCCAGGACCACGCTCTCGATGTACTCGTCGTCCTTGAAGCCGTTGCAGACGATGGGCCGCTCCACCTCGCTGCGTGAGATCGCCAGCGCCGCCAAGAGCTCCGGCTTGCTACCCACCTCGAGCCCGAAGCCGAAGCGCGCCCCGTAGCGGTAGACCTCGTCGACGACGTGGCGCTGCTGGTTGACCTTGATCGGGAACACGGCGTGGTAGCGGCCGCGGTAGCCGTTCTCGGTGATGGCGTCCTGGAAGGCCTGGTAGATCTCCTCCAGGCGATGCTCGAGGAGGTCGGGGAAGCGCAGCAGCAGCGGCGTGGTGAGCCCGCGCGCCTGCAGCCCGTGCACCACCTCGAGCAGGTCGGCCTGCGCGCTCCCGTCCTGCCGCGGGCACACCGTGACGTGGCCGCGTTCGTTGATGCCGAAGTACCCCTTGCCCCAGTCGTCGATGCGGTAGAGCTCGCGGGCGGAGTCGAGGCTCCACTCTTCGGACGGGGCGACGACGCGATCGGTCTCGAGCACGCTCATGGCAGGAGCATAGCGTGCCGTGGCGCCGTCCCGACACGGGCGCCGGCGCAGGGCCGCCACCGCACGGGCGTCCGTTCCTGCAAACGGGCAGGCGCCGGCGGTGGTCGCGGTCGGGCCGCCATCGCAGCGGGCCAGGTGCCAGGTGGAGGTTGCGCGTATCATGCGGCGCCTGGGCAACTCCTCTTCGCGACCGCGGCTCCTCCTCGTCGACCGCCTGGTGTCGTGGGCGGCGCCCCGCGCCCAACCGCCGGCGGTGCGAGGGACCGCTCGCCAGTCGCGCCGGAGCTGCAGCTGCCGCCCGAGCGTCCGCGGCGGCCGCCGGCCCGCGGTGGAGGCGCCGCCTTGAGCGGCCGGCCCCGCGGTGGCAAGGACGTCCTGCGCGGCCGGGTCAAGGTTCACGACCCCTTCGAGCTGGTGCGCTGGCTGGCGCTGTCGCAGCCCGACCCCCGCAAGGCGCTCGCCGAGCTGGTGCAGAACAGTCTCGACGCCGGTGCGCACCACGTCACCGTCACCCGCGTGCGCGAGCGCGGTGTCGCCTGCCTGCGCGTGCTCGACGACGGCGAGGGCGTGATCCCGGAGCTCTCCCGTCCCGAGGCGCTCAAGTACGTCGCCACCCACGTCGGGCACAGCCGCAAGCGCTCGCTCTCGCCGCAGGAGCGCCTGCAGCTGATGACGCAGGGGCAGTACGGCATCGGTCTGCTCGGCTTCTGGAGCCTCGGCGAGACGCTGGAGATGCGCAGCTACGTCCCCGGCCAGCGACCGCACCGGCTGGTCCTCTACCGCGATCGCGCCGACTTCCTCGTCGAGCCCATCCGCTCGCGCGCACTGTTTCCGGAGCGGACGACCGAGGTGGTGGTGACCCATCTGCACCGCGAGGCGATGGCCGCCCTGGTGGCGCGCCGTGCCGCCGACTACCTGGCGGCGGAGCTGCGTGGCCAGCTGCTCGCCCGCGAGGTCGAGCTGACCGTGGAAGACCACATCGCTCGCGGGTCGGCCGAGAAGCTGGTGCCGGTGCGGCCGCGACGCTTCCTCGGCGAGGCGCTGGCGCTGCCGGAGCGGATCGAGGTGCCGGGCCTCCCCCCTGTCCGTCTCGAGATCCACCTCGCGGCCGAAGGGGAGAGCGAGCCGTTGGCGATCTACGCCGCCGGGACGCTGGTCGCCGAGAGCTTCCACGAGCTCGCCTTCCTGCTTCTCGACTGCGCGCCCTGGACCGATCGCCGCCTCACCGGCCTGGTCGACTTCCCGGGCTTCACGGTAGCTCCGGGAAGCCGCCGCGGCGTCGTCCCGGACGCCGCGGCGACAGCGTTCGTGCGCGCGCTGCGCGGCGTCGAGCCGCTGCTCGAGGAGGCTCTGGCGAGCCTCGAGCGGCGCCAGGCGGAGGAGCTCGACCGCCGCCTCGTGCGCGACCTCCAGCGCGCCTTCCGTGGCTTCTTCCGCGAGCAGCCGCGCTACTCCTTCCTGCCGGTGGCGGGGGAGGGGCGCGGCGAGGGGCCGGCGGCGGCGGAGGACGGGAGCCCCGGCGAGGTGACCGGGGTCGCCGCCGGGGTGGCGACGGCGCCGGAGGGCGACACCGAGACGCTGGCTGGCGGCGAAGGGCCGGCGGCGCAGACCGGCGAGGAGGCGGCACCCCTCCTCGAGCTGCCGTTCCCACCCGGGCCGCTCGCCCTGGTCGTCATCCAGCCGGCGCCGCTGCGCCTCTACCGCGGCGCCGCCCGGCGGGTGCGAGCCCTGGGGCTCGATGACCGCCGACGCCCGGCCTCCGGCCCGGTGAGCTTCCACTGGCACCTGGCGGGCGACTGTGCACGGCTGGCGGCGGTGGACGGCGAGCCGGTGGCGACGATCGCCGCCGCCGACGCGGCGGGCACGGCGACGCTGGGGGTGGTGGCGCGGGCTGTCGACGGCCGCGAGGCGCGCGCCGAGACCGCGGTGGTGGTGCGCGACGAAGCGGCCGGCGGCCGTTCGCAGGAGGGGATTCCGGAGCCGGAGCTGGTGGACTTCCCCGGCGCCGGTTGGCGCTCGCGCCTGCTCGACGCCCGCTGGCAGGTCAACAGCGCGCATCCCGAGTATCGCGCCATCGCCGACAGCCCGACGCTCAAGGTGCGCTACCTGGCGCTGCTGTTCGCCAAGGAGGTCGTGCTGCGCAGCACCAACGATCCGCGCCTCGAGCAGCCGCTCGAGCAGCTCGTAGAGGTTGCCGCCTACGCCGACCGTAACCTCGCCGGACGGCGCCGCGAGTGAAGGGCCGCTGGGCGCCTAGCGCGGCAGCAGGAAGGTGCGGCGCCAGCGCGTCTCGGTGACGAAGCCGATCGCCGTGCGGCCGAGGTGGCGGAGCAGCGCCGGCCAGCCCTGGAACTCGGCCGGCGGCGGCTCGCCGCCGAACGACCAGTAGACGACGCTGGCGCGCCCCTTGAGGTAGGTGCGCGGCAGCGGCCCCCAGAAGCGCGAGTCGTACGACTCGTCGCGGTTGTCGCCCATCACGAAGTAGTGACCCGGTGGCACCTGGTAGGGGCCGAACTGGTCGCGCTCCATGCGCTTGGGGTTGCGCGAGGTGACGCCGCCGATGAGGGCGTCGTCGTGCGTGGTGTAGGGCTCGTCGACCGCCTGGCCGTTGAGGACGAGGGTCTTGTTGCGCACCACGATGACGTCGCCGGGAAGCCCGATGAGGCGCTTGACGAGGTCCTCGCTCGGCCTCTCGACCGAGCGGAAGACGACGATGTCGCCCCGCCGCGGCTCGCGGGCCGGCAGCAGGGCGCGCTCGAGACGGGTGGGCGCCGGCCCGTAGACGTAGCGGTTGACCGCCAGATGGTCGCCCACCAGCAGCGTGTTCTCCATCGAGCCGCTGGGGATGAAGAAGGTACGGAACACCCAGGTGTTGACGAAGATGAGGAAGAGGCCGGCGACGAGCAGGGCCTCGAAGGTCTCGCGGGTGGTGGAGCGGTGGGGGTCGTGGGGCATGGTGTAGGGGAGCTCGGGGGCAACCGCACCGCGCTCCGGATCGCGAGTCTACGAGATGCGGTCCGCCGGGTGTAGCGGTGAGCCGTGGCGCCCGGAGGCGGGGATGAGCACCCGCCTGAGCCGCACCCCCGTCACGCTACTCCTCCAGGTACTGCTCGAACCGCCCCTTCTCGGTCGCCTTGAGGTAGGCGTCGCGCCCGGTGATGACGCCCTTGTCGACGAGGAAGGCGAGGGCGTCGTCCATCAGCTGCATTCCCTCGGCGCGGCCGCCCTGGATGAGCGAGCGGATCATCGGCGTGTTGCCCTCGCGGATGACGTTGGGCAGGCCGCTGGTCTTGAGCAGCACCTCGTTGACCGCCACCCGCCCCTTGCCGTCGGCGGTGGGGAGCAGCAGCTGGGACACCACCGCGGCGAGCGACTCGGAGAGGGTGATGCGCACCTGCGCCTGCTGGTCGGCGGGGAAGGCGTCGATCAGCCGATCGATGGTGTTGGCGGTGCCGTTGGTGTGCAGGGTGCCGAACACCAGGGTGCCCATCTCGGCGGCGGTGATGGCGAGCGCGATGGTCTCGAGGTCGCGCATCTCGCCCACCAGGATGACGTCGGCGTCCTCGCGCAAGGCGCCGCGCAGGGCGCCGCCGAAGCTGTCGGTGTCGGTCCCCACCTCGCGTTGCGAGAACACGCTCTGGCGGTTCTGGTGCACGAACTCGACCGGGTCTTCGATGGTCACCACGTGCTTGCGGTAGGTGCGGTTGATGGTGTCGATGATGGCGGCGAGGGTGGTCGACTTGCCCGAGCCGGTGGGGCCGGTGACCAGGACCAGGCCGCGCAGCAGGTGGGCGAGCCGCTCGATCGCTGGCGGCAGGTTGAGCTTGGCGAGCGGGATGATGTCCTGGGGGATGGCGCGGAACACCGCCGAGGCCCCCTGCTCCTGCAGCAGGTAGTTGCCGCGGAAGCGCGCCACCCCCTCGAGCCCGTAAGCGAAGTCGAGGTCGCCACTCTCCTCGAACTCCTGCCATTGCTCGGCGGAGACGATCTCGCGCAAGAGCGAGCGGAGCTCGCCGTCGCCGAGCGTCGACCACCCTTCGACCGCCTCGAGGTGGCCGCGGCGGCGGATCCGCGGCTCGAGGTTGGCGACCAGGTGCAGGTCGGAGCCGCCGCGGTCCTGGACGTAGTGGAAGAGCTCGTGCAGGCGTGCCATCGTCGGGTTGTCTCTAGCTGGTGGTGTCTG
Source organism: Thermoanaerobaculia bacterium (assembly GCA_963837455.1). GTDB lineage: Bacteria > Acidobacteriota > Thermoanaerobaculia > Multivoradales > JAIOJS01 > DASYQD01. The sequence goes on from CAWINM010000010.1 coordinate 627,530, forward strand.
GGCGGTTGGCGGCGGCTGCGGCCGCCGCCGCCTGTGCCGCCAGGTTCATGGTGCCGCTGCCGGCACCCGGGACCTTGGGCACGAATCGCTTGGGGTCCTCGGCGTGCTGGGCGGCCTCGTCGCGCCGGATCAACCCCTGCTTGACCAGATCCTCCAGGGAGAGGTCGAGCGATCGCATGCCCTGGGCGCCGCCGGTCTGCAGCACCGATCGCAGCTGGAAGGTCTTGTTCTCGCGGATCAGGTTGGAGCAGGCCTTGTTGGCCACCAGCACCTCGAGCGCCGGCACCCGCCCCTGGCCGTCGGCACGCGGCACCAGCCGCTGCGAGGTGATCACCCGCAGCGACTCCGAGACCATGGTGCGGATCTGCGACTGCTGCTCGGCGGGGAAGACGCCGATCAAGCGGTTGACGGTGTTGATGGCGTTCTGGGTGTGCAGGGTGGCCAGCACCAGGTGGCCGGTCTCGGCCGCGGTGAGCGCCAGCGAGATGGTCTCGAGGTCGCGCAGCTCGCCGATGACGATGACGTCGGGGTCCTCGCGCAGGGCGGCGCGCAGGGCGCGCGAGAAGGACCGGGTGTGGATGCCTGCCTGACGCTGGTTGACGACACAGCGGATCGGCCGGTGGACGAACTCCACCGGGTCCTCGATGGTGATGATGTGCTCGCGCCGCTCCTCGTTGACGATGCGGACCAGGGCGGCGAGCGTCGACGACTTTCCCGAGCCGGTAGGGCCGGTGATCAGCACCAGTCCCTGGTGGTAGTTGGCGAAGCGGGCGAGGTCGAGCGGCAGGCCGAGGTCGGAGAGGCGTGGCGGCTCGGCGGGGATGACGCGGAAGACGCCGTCGAGCCCGCGCTGCTGGCGGTAGACGTTGGCGCGGAAGCGGCCGACCTGCGGCAGGGTGTACGCGAAGTCGACCTGCCCTTGGCGCTCCACCGCGTCGCGCTGGGCGGGCGTGAGGATCTCGGTGAGCAGCTGCTGGGTCTCCTGCGGCGACAGGGCGGCGCCCGGCAACGGCCGGAAGTCGCCGTGGATGCGCAGGCGCACCGGCATGCCGGCGTGGACGTGGAGGTCGCTGGCGCGCTGCTCGGCGGCGAAGGCGAGGAGCTGGGCCATGGCGCCGCGAGGAGCGGCAGCCGGCCGCGCCGCCGCGGCGGTCGGGGTTGGCGGCGCGGGCGTCGCCTGCGGGCTTGGCGCCGGCTCGGCAGCGGCCTCCGTGCGCACCAGCTCGAGGCTCGCCGGCGGGCCCTCGGCGAGCGGCGCGAGCGCCGGCCTGGCCGCTTCCCGGTGCGCCGGTGGCGCCGGGGCCGTCGACGCCGCGGGCGGGGTACCGGGGGGAGCCGCGGTCGGCGCCGCCGGTGGCGCCGCCTGGGCGCGCTGCCGCTCCTCGTAGTCGCGCTGGGCGCGCAACAGCTGGTCGAAGCGCTGGCGGGTGACCCAGCCGTTCTCGAGCCAGATGTCGCCGATCTTGCGGCGGTGCCCCTCGCGCTCCTGCTGCTGCAGGGACTCCACGAGCTGGTCCCGCGTCAGCAGCTTGAAGTGGAGCGCGAGGCGCCCGAGGAGATTGTCCTCGTGGGGAACGCTCACCCTCGCAGCCTAGTGCAGGCTTCAGCGAGTCGTCAAAGAGGGGCCCGAGCCGCATGCGGCACCCGGTGCCGAGGTCGATCGCTGCCACGTCGAGGAGGTGGCCCGGAGCGCGCGGCGTCGGCTTCGCCGGTGGCGCGGCTCCGGCATCTGCTGCCGGTAGCGGGCGCGGCGGAGCCGCGGCGCCGCGCCTGGGCTGCGGGAGCGGAGACGACGCACGCCGCGGGTGTCACGCCCGTTCGAGCGGGAAGGCGATCACCTCGGCGAGCGAGCGCGCACCGAGGGCGAGCATGACCAGGCGATCGAACCCCAGCGCCACGCCGGCGCACGCCGGGAGGCCGTGCTCGAGGGCTGCCACCAGCCGCGCGTCGGCCGGCACCGGCGGGAGCCCGCGCTCTCGTCGCACCGCCAGGTCGGTGGCGAAGCGACGGGCCTGCTCGGCGGGGTCGGCGAGCTCGTGGTACCCGTTGGCGAGCTCGATGCCGGCCACGAAGGCCTCGAAGCGCTCCGCCACCGCCGGCTCGCCCGGTCCCCCCTCGCGCACCCGTGCCAGTGCCGCCTCGGCGGCGGGGAAGTCGACGACGAAGGTGGGGCGGCCGCGCCCGAGACGCGGCTCGACGACGGTGGCGAGCAGCAGGTGCAGCCAGTCCTCGCGCGACCAGGAGGCCTCGCCGCCCGGCCCCGCTCCCTGGGCATCGCTGCCTCCGCCCGCGACCGGCTCGCCGCCGGCAACGCCGAGCTCTGCGGCGCGACGCCCCAGCGTCGTGGCATCAGCGGTGAAGGGATCGACGCCGGCATGGCGTTCGAAGGCCTGCCGGTAGGTCAGCCGCTCGCCAGGCGCGAGGCCGGCGAGCTCGCCGAGGGTGGCCCGCAGGAAGGCCTCGACCTCGTCCATCAGCTGGTGGTGGTCCCAGCCCGGGCGGTACCACTCGAGCATGGTGAACTCGGGGTTGTGGCGGCGCCCCGCCTCGCCGTCGCGGAAGGCCTTGCCGAGCTGCCAGATCGGTCCGCTGCCGGCGGCGAGCAGCCGCTTCATGTGCAGCTCCGGCGAGGTTTGCAGCCAGAGCCTCCGCTCCGCCGGCGGGGTGGGCGACGCCGGGCCGGCAGCGGAGAGCGCCGTCGACATGCTCGACAGGTGCAGGTCGGTAGCGGTCGCCGCTCCCAGCAGCGGCGTCTCCACCTCGAGCACGCCACGCTCGGCGAAGAAGGCGCGGACGGTGGCGAGCAGCGCGGCGCGCCGGCGCAGGTGCGCGAGCGGCGCGGTGGGGCGCCAGTCGTCGGCGGCCGGAGGTGACAGCGAGCGCGAGCTCATGCGGATGCGGCGCGCCGTCGCCGGGACGCGCCCGCCGGTGCGGCTACTCCTTGGCGCGCGACACGTAATCGCCGGTGCGGGTGTCGACCTTGAGCAGGTCGCCGACGTTGATGAACAGCGGCACGCGGATGACCGCGCCGGTCTCCAGGGTGGCCGCCTTGCTGCCGCCGCTGCTGGTGTCGCCGCGCAGGCCGGGGTCGGTCTCGGAGACCCTGAGGGTGACGAAGTTGGGGGGAGTGACGGAGATGGCGGTGCCGTTGTAGAGCGTCACCGAGCAGACGTCCTCCTCCTTGACCCACTTCTGGGCGTCGCCCATCGCCGCCTCGCTGACCATGTACTGCTCGTAGGTGGCGGGATCCATGAAGTGCCAACCGGAGCCGTCTTTGTACAGGTACTGCATCTCGGTGTCGACGACGTCGGCGCCCTCGAAGGTGTCACCCGAGCGGATGTTCTTCTCGTTGACGCGGCCGGTGAGCAGGTTGCGGTACTTGACGCGGTTGAACGCCTGCCCCTTGCCGGGCTTGACGAACTCGTTTTCGATGATGTTGCAGGGATCGCCCTCGACCATGATCTTGAGGCCGGGACGGAACTGGTTCGTGCTGTACGTCGCCATCATCTGCTCCGGGAAAGGGATGGAACGGAGGTGGAGGGCCGCGCGGCGGTGAGTTGCTCGTCCAAACCCCCGGCGGATAAGGTGCGGTGATGATAGCGCGAGTGGCCCCGCCGCGGTCAAACGTCGCCGCCCCGGCGGCGCTCCCCGCGGCGGGAGCCTGGCAGCGCGCTCTCGCCGAGGCCGTGGGCAGCGTCGCCGAGCTGCTGGCGCTGCTCGAGCTCGAGCCGCGGCGCCTGCCGCCGCACCTGCGGCCCGCCGGCGCGGCGGCGGACGCCTTCGCGCTGCGAGTGCCGCGCGGCTTCGTCGCGCGCATGCGACGCGGTGACCCCCTCGACCCGCTGCTGCTGCAGGTGCTGCCGGCGGCGGCGAGAGCTCTTGCCGGCGGCCGGCTACGAGGCCGACCCGCTGGCCGAGACGGCGGCCGTCGGCGGCGTGACGCCCCTCCCTGGCCTGCTCCACAAGTACCGCGGCCGCGCCCTGCTGCTCGTCACCGGTGCCTGCGCCGTGCACTGCCGCTACTGCTTCCGCCGCCACTTCCCCTACGGCGACCACTCCCGTTGGGGGGAGGGTTGGGGGCGGGCGCTCGACTGGCTGGCGGCGAGCCCGGCTATCGAGGAGGTGATCCTCTCTGGCGGCGACCCGCTGGCGGCGAGCGACGACAAGCTGGCGGCCCTGGTGGCTGGGCTCGACCGCATCCCGCATCTGCGGCGGCTGCGGGTGCACACCCGCTTGCCGGTGGTGGTCCCCGAGCGCGTCGACGGGGCCCTGCTCGGCTGGTTGGGGTCGAGCCGGCTGGCGCCGGTGGTGGTGTTGCACGCCAACCACCCCCGCGAGCTCGACGGTGCGGTGGCCGCGGCGGTGGCGCGGTTGCGCGGCGCCGGCGCCACGGTGCTCAACCAGGCGGTGCTGCTCGCCGGCGTCAACGACAGCGCCGAGGCCCTCGTCGGGCTGTCGCGGGAGCTCTTCGCGGCCGGGGTGCTGCCCTACTACCTCCATCTCCTCGACCGCGTCGCCGGCGCCGCCCACTTCGAGGTGCCGGCGGCCCGCGCCCGGGAGCTGCTGCGGGCCATGATGGCGGAGCTGCCGGGCTATCTGGTGCCGCGGCTCGTACGCGAGGTGCCGGGCGCGCCGCACAAGGTGCCGCTGGAGCTCCGCGACCCGGGGTGAGCGTGTGGCATGGGACCGCTGCGCGCGGGCTCGCGCGGCGGCCAGCGAGGCGCGACGGGACCCCTCAGCCGGCGACCAGCTCGCGCAGCTCGTCCACCATGCGCAGCGTGAGCCCCCACACGGCGCGGCCGTCCCAGCGGTAGCACGGCATCGGCACCGGCACCCCATTGCGGCTCCAGAAGAACGTGGAGCGGTGGTCGCGGTCGGCAAGGAAGGCCCAGGGGATCCACAGCGCTTCCTGCACCTCGTCGTTGGGGGTGAGCGGCGTCGCCGGGTCGCGCAGCGCGAAGACGAACGGCGAGATCGCGAGCGACCGGAGCAGCGCCACCGGCTTGACGTCGGAGAGGCGGCCGAGGAAGGTGGCGCCGCCGTCGAGGTCGAGCGCCAGCTCCTCGCGCGTTTCGCGGCGGGCGGCGGCGAAGGGGTCGGCATCGCCGGGGTCGACCATGCCACCGGGGAAGGCCATGTGCCCGGACCAGGGATCGAGCGGGTGCTCGGCGCGGCGGATGAAGAGCAGCTCGTCACCGCCGCCGCCACGCCGCACGACCACGGCCACGGCGGCACGCCGATCTGCGTGGTGCAGGCGGGGAGCGTGTGCGACGAGGGCTGCGGGCAGGCTGGCGAGCAGCGTCGTGGACGGCGGCGGAAGCAGGGTGCTCATTGCGCGCCAGGATGCGGGCACGATCGCGACAGGGTCGACCCGCGGTCGGCGCCCGGGTCACCAAGCGAACCGAGCGCAGCTGCCACCGTACCGCTGCCCAGCCTCCGGGTCCGCGGATGGCCCCGGGGCCCCCTCAGCTCCTGCCACTCCGCGACGAGGCGCGCGGCGGCGGTGGAGTGATCATCTCGGGTGGCACGATCACCCCGTCCGCAGGCAGGAAGCTCCCGGGCTGGCGACCCTGGAGGTTGCCGAGCTCATGCCCCTGCCTCTGGCGCGGCTGCGGCTGCTCGGGGGGCCGGTGCCCCTGGTGGGGCTGGTGGATCCCGATCACCGGCGGGATCCAGAACCCGGGAAAAGTGAAGACCGGGACGTAGGCGCCGGCGAGGTCGGCCTCCAGCTGCGTCTCCTGGCGCTCGGCGAGACGGTCCTCGCTGGCGCGCATCGCCACCGCGGCGGCGGCCATGCGCCAGCTGGCCTCCTCGCGCGCTTGCGCCGCGCGCCGGCGCTCGCGGGCATCGATGCGGTCGCGCTGCTCGGCGACGGCCATCCACTCCCCCTCGTAGCGCACCATGCCACGACGGGCCATCGCCTCCTCGTAGGGGATCCAGCGCAGCTGCGACTCGTCGAAGACCAGGCCGAGGGGACGCAGCACGGCGTCGAGGCCGGGCAGGCGCGGGTCGAGATCGGCAGCCACCAGCGCCGCCTGGCGCGCGGGGGTGGCAAGGTCGTGCACCTTCGCCCAGCGCGCCAGCGCCAGCCAGTCTGCGGCCGATGCCTCCGGCGCGGCTTCCAGCGCCGCGCGGCGGGAGAGGTAGGAGGCGAGAGCCGAGGGCGCCTTCTCGATGGCGACCACCTGGTCGTCGGGGATCACCAACTGCCCGATGCCGAGGTGGACCTCGACCCCGGCGGCGGTGCGCTCGGCGATGACGCCCTCGTAGGCGCGGCCGTTGCGCAGTCGCACGGTGTCGGCGCGGGCGGGGAGGACGGCGACGACGGCCAGCAGGGGCAGCAGGACGGTACGGCGCATGGTGGATGGCCCTCGATCACCATTCTACGCCCGTGGCGCGGCGGCTAGGCGGAGCGCTCGATCCTGACGAGGATCGGCGGTTTGCCGCTGCTGCCACGAAGGAATCGTTGCTTGGGCGGCGAGGGGAGGGGAAGGGGCGAGGCAGAGGGGGCGAGACGGCCAGGGGTCGTCTCGCCCTATTCGAACGCCGGCGCCGCGAGAGAGTCCGGCGAAGAGGACTGGTGGCTCGTCAGCTCGCGGCTGCCGTCTTGACGGTGACCTTCTGCAGCCCCTCGACCTTGCGCGTGAGCTCGGCGACGCGATCGCTGAGCTGGCGGATCTGTTGCTGGTTGGGGATGCCGAGGCGGTTCACCGCCTTGGCGAGGCGGTTGTCGACCTCACCCTGCAGGCGCTCGAGGGCCTGCCCGGCGCGCTTCCTCACCTCGGTGACCTGCTTGCGGCCCTGGCCGACCTTCTTCTTCCCCTCGGCCTCGACCTTGCGGCCACGGGCGACGAGGCGGTCGAACAGCTTGGCCTGCTCCTCCTGGGCGATGGCGGCGGCGCCCAGACCAGCCAGGAACACCTGATGGGCGGAGGTGGTGACGTCGTCCAGCTGCTTCTTGACCTGGGTCCGGATCTGCTCGGTGGTTGCCATGGGATCTCTCCTCTTGTGGGCGCTTCTGGGTTGCCGGCCACAGCTTGCCGGTACGCGGCAATTCTACACCGCAGTGCGGCAATGTCAAGAGGTTTACGCCGCGCTGCGGCAGACACCGGAATCCAGCGATCGGCCGCGCTCTGGCCGCAGGCCAGGGGTCACCGAAAGCGACGCGGCCCCCGTTGTGACGAGGGCCGCCGTCTTCCGATACCAGCCGGCGCGACCGGCGTTGGCCGCTCTTGGTCAGTAGCGGCCGCCGCCACCACCGCCGCCGCCGCGACCACCCCGTCCACCGCCGCGGCCACCACGATCGCCGCCGCGGCCGCCACGCCCGTTACGCTCGCGCTCGCGGCCCCCGCCGCTGGCGCCGGGACTGGCGCCCACCGGCACGCCCATGCCCTCGTACTGGGCAGGGTCGTAGTCGGGAGACTCCATGATCACCGCCTTGCGCGACAGCCTTGCCTTGCCGGTGCTGTCGTCGTACTCGAGCACCTTGACGCTGACCTCGTCCCCTTCCTTGAGGATGTCGCGCACCTCGCCGACCCGGTAGGGAGCGAGCTCGCTGATGTGGAGCAGGCCGTCGAGCCCGGGGAGGATCTCGACGAAGGCCCCGAAGGGCTCGATGCGGCGCACGGTGCCGGTGTAGACCTTGCCGACCTCCGGCACCTCGGTGAGGCGCTCGATGATCTCCTTGGCGCGGTCGGCGGCGGCGCTGGTGGAGCGTAGATCTTGACCTTGCCGTCGTTCTCGACCTCGATCTCGCAACCGGTCTCGTCGACGATGCCGCGGATGGTCTTGCCACCGGGGCCGATGATGTCGCGGATCTTGTCGACCGGGATCTCGACCACGTGCAGCCGCGGCGCGAAGCGCGACATCTCGTTGCGCGGTGCGGGGATGGCGGCCTCCATCTTGGCCAGGATGTGCAGCCGTCCGTGCGCGCGCCTGCTCGAGCGCGGTCTCCATGATCTCGCGGGTGACGCCGGTGATCTTGATGTCCATCTGCAGGGCGGTGACGCCGTCGCGGGTGCCCGCGACCTTGAAGTCCATGTCGCCGTGGTGGTCCTCGGCGCCGGCGATGTCGGTGAGCACGGCGTACTGGTCGCCGTGCTTGATCAGGCCCATCGCCACGCCGGCCACCGGTGCGCGCATCGGCACGCCGGCGTCGAAGAGGGCGAGCGAGCCGCCGCAGACGCTGGCCATCGACGACGAGCCGTTGGACTCGAGGATGTCGGAGACGACGCGCACCGTGTAGGCGAACTCGTCGTCGCTGGGCAGCATCGGGGTGAGCGCCCGGCGGGCGAGCACGCCGTGGCCGATCTCGCGACGGCCGGGGCCGCGCAGGAACTTGACCTCACCGACCGAGAAGGGCGGGAAGTTGTAGTGCAGCAGGAAGCGCTGCTTGCTCTCCCCCTCGTACTCCTCGATGATCTGCGCGTCGCGGCCGGTGCCGAGGGTGGCGGACACCAGCGCCTGCGTCTCGCCGCGGGTGAACAGCGCCGAGCCGTGGGTGCGCGGCAGCAGCGCCGACCTCGATGGTGATCGGCCGCACCTCGTCGAGGGCGCGGCCGTCGAAGCGGCGGCGCTCGCCGATCACCGTGTCGCGGAGGATCTCCTCCTCGAGGTCGTGAATGACCTTCTTGGCCTGCGTCTTCTTGAGCTCGTCCTCGGCAGGTACCTCGGCGAGGAAGGGCTCGGTCACCGCCTTGACGGCGGCGCGACGCTCGTGCTTGCCGGCGGTCAGGAACGCCTGCTTGAGCTGCGGCTTGAGCGACGACTTCACCCACTCGGCGACCGCCGGCGGGTAGGCCTCGGGGACCTGCCACTCGGGCTTGGTGAGCCGCAGGGCGTGGAAGATCTCGATCTGCGCGGCGATGACCTTCTGGATCTCGGCCTGCGCCCTGAAGATCGCCTCCAGCAGCTGGCTCTCGGAGAGCTGGTTGGCGGCGGCCTCCACCATCGCCACCGCGTCGCGGGTGCCGGCGACCACGAGGTCGAGGTCGGAGGCGTCGCGCTGGCTATTGGTGGGATTGACGATCAGCTGGCCGTCGATCATCCCGATCCGCACCGCACCGATCGGGTGGTAGAAGGGGATGTTGGAGAGGGTCAGCGCCGTCGAGGCGCCGTTGATGGCCAGGATGTCGGGGTCGTTCTCGCCGTCGGCGGAGAGCACGAAGGCGATGATCTGGGTCTCGTTGAAGTAGCCGTCGGGGAACAGTGGGCGCAGCGGGCGGTCGATGAGACGGGAGGTGATGATCTCCTTCTCGGTGGGGCGCCCTTCACGCTTGAAGAAGCCGCCCGGGATGCGGCCCCCGGCGTAGGTGTTTTCCTTGTAGTCGACGGTCAGCGGCAGGAAGTCGCGGGGCAAGCCCTCGCGCGCCATGGTGGCGGTGGCGAGCACCACCGTGTCGCCGAGGCGAACGGTGCAGGAGCCGTCGGCCTGGCGGGCCATGCGGCCGGTCTCGAGCACCACGGTGCCCTCGCCCAGCGGGATCTCACGTTTCTCGATCATGTGTCTCTCTTTTCTCTTTTTCCTTCGACGACGACGGCGGCCGCTCACGTCGAGCGGTCGCGGGGCGGCGGGGCACCGGGCTTCGCGATCGGCAGGCGCTTACCGCCGGGGGCCGCCCAGGACCCACGGCGCGACCGCCAGCTGCCAGACCCGGCACTGGGGGGCTACTTGCGGATGCCCAGGCGCTCGATGGTGGAGCGATAGCGGCCGCCGTCCTTGCGCTTGAGGTAGTCGAGCAGGCGGCGGCGCTGGCCCACCAGCTTCAGCAGGCCACGCCGGCTGTGGTGGTCCTTGCCGTGGGTCTTGAAGTGCTCGGTGAGCTCGTTGATGCGGGTGGTGAGCAGCGCGATCTGCACTTCCGGCGAGCCGGTGTCGTGGTCGTGGACCCGGTAGTCGCGGATGATCTGTTCCTTTACTTCTCTCGCTTGGGCCAAGGCGGATCCTCCTGCCTTCCTCTCGTCGCTCTCTGTTGTTCCGCGTCCTTTACGCGTTTCTTCTTCAATCAGGGAAGTATGCCACAGCCTCAGTTGAAGACGATCTTCGGCTGCACCACGCCCACGCCGCCTCCCCCGATGCGCTCCACCACGGTGCCCACGGCGATCAGCTCGTGGCGGCGGTTCATGAGCTTGACCCAGTCCCCCGCCTCGCCGGCGAGGTCGCGCAGCAGCACCGTCTGGCCATGCACCAGCCGTCGTTCCTGCTGGGCGTCGGTGACCACCTCGGCGAACGGGAGGGGCACGTGATCGAAGGGGATCCAGGCCGGCTCCACCGGCTCGCCGGCCTCGAGGCGGCGCGCCAGCTCGCCGACGGTGAGGGCGGCGTCGACGTGGAAGCCGCCCACCTGCAGCCGGCGCAGGCTCGACAGGTGCGCTCCCGTGCCCAGCCTCTCCCCGAGCTCGTGGGCGAGGCTGCGGGCGTAGGTGCCCGACGAGCAGGAGAGGCGGAAGGAGATCTCGCCGGCGGCAAGCTCGCCCAGCGGCTCGAAGCCGTAGACGGTCACCTCCTTGGGCTCGAGCGGCACCTCCTCACCCCGGCGCGCCAGCTCGTAGTACTTGACCCCGTTGATCTTCTTGGCGCAGTACGGGGGCGGTGTCTGCTCGTAGGTGCCCTCGAGCAAGGCCATCGCCGCGCGCACGGCGGCCGCCTCGAGCCCGGCGGTCGGCCGTTCGGCGGTGATCTCGCCGGCGGCGTCGTAGGTGTCGGTGCTGATGCCGAACCGCACCGTGCCCTGGTAGACCTTCGGTGCCTGGATGAAGAAGCGCGTGAGGCGCGTAGCCTTGCCGAGGGTCAGCACCAGCAGACCGGTGGCATCGGGGTCGAGGGTGCCGGTGTGCCCCACCCTCTTCTGCCGCACCGCTCGGCGCACCTTCTGCACCGCGTCGTGCGAGGTCATCCCGGGCTCCTTGTCGACGAGCAGCAGGCCGTGCTGCATCAGCCTGCCCCCGCACGCGCGACGCGCCGCTGCCATCCGCCCCTGCCCCCCGGGGAGCCGGCGGCGCCACCGCGCAGGTCCGGTGGGGTCATCGCGGCTCGTCCTGCAGCGCTGGCTCGGCAGGGGCCGCGGGCAGTGCGGCGACCACCTCGCCGGTCACCTGCTGGCGCAGCGCCGGCATCTCGCCCTCGGTGGTGAAGCCGGCGGCGTTCTTGTGGCCGCCACCGCCGTGACGTCGCGCCACCTGCTCGACGTCGACGTCGCCGCGGCTGCGCAGCGACACCTTGAAGCGGCCGCCGCCGACCTCGCGCACCAGGGCCACCGCCTGCACGCCGGCGATCGAGCGCGGGTAGTCGACGAGCCCCTCGGAGTCGCCGGGAGCGGCGGCGCAGCGGGCGAACATCTCCTGCGTCAGCATCGCCGTTGCCACGCGGCCGCCGTCGTGCAGCTCGAGGGTCTGCAGCATGGCGCCGAGCAGGCGCAGCGTCGGCTCCGGGCGGCTCTCGTGCAGCCACGTCGACACCATCTCCGGGCGCGCCCCCTCGCGCACCAGCGTCGCCGCCGCCTCGAAGGCCTCGGCGGTGGTGTTGGCGAAGCGGAAGTCGCCGGTGTCGGTGACCAGCGCCAGGTAGAGGCAGGTCGCGGTGTCCTCGTCCATCGCCACCTTGAGGGCGTTGGACAGGCGGTGGATCATCTCGCCCAGTGCCGGCGCCGCGGTGTCCACCCAGTTGACCTGGCCGTACTGCTGGTTGCCGAGGTGGTGGTCGACGTTGACCAGCGGCAGGCCGCTGGCGCCGAGCGTGCTCTCGAGGCCGGTACGGTCGAGGCTCGGGCACTCCAGCACCAGCACGGCGTTGAACGCCTCGGGGAAGCCGGCGGGCGGCTCCTCCCCGGCGTGGATGCGAGCGCTCCCCGGCAGTGGCGCGTACAGCGGCGGCGTGGCGTCGCGGTTCCACACCACCGCCCCCTTGCCCAGCTTGCGCAGCACGCGCGCCAGGCCGAGCTCCGAGCCGATGGCGTCGCCGTCGGGGGAGAGGTGGCTGGTGAGGAGGAAGCGGTTTCCCTGGCGGATGAGCGCCAGCAGGGCTTCAGGAGCCGTCTTGTTCGTCATCGTCATGTTGCAGCGTCTCCAAGAGGGAGGCGATGTGCACGCTGTGCTCGGCCCCACGGTCGAGCGTGAATTCCAGCTGCGGCGTCGCTCGCAAGCGCAGGCGGGCGCCGAGCTGGCGGCGGAGGTAACCCGAGGCATGGCGGAGGGCGGCGACGGCTTCCTCGCGAGCGGCGTCCTCGCCCATCACCGAGATGGACACTCGGGCCTGGCGCAGGTCGGGGGTGACGTGCACCGCCGCCACCGTCGCCAGGCGCACCCGCGGATCGGCGAGCTCGCGCAGGATGAGCTGCGAGAGCTCGGCGCGCAGGAGGTCCTCGACGCGCTCGGTACGGCGGCTCAATCGATGGCCTCCAGCACCTTGTCATCCCACAACGAGACCATCGCTTCGGGAAGGGTGTCGACGATACGCCGCATCTCGCCGGCCATGCGGTCGAGCTCGCTCTCGCTGCCGGCGAGGTAGGCGACCGCGACCTCGGCGCGCTGGTGCAGGTCGTGGAAGCCGCTCTCCCTCACCGAGACCCGGTAACGGTCGTGCAAGCGGTCGACGACACCCTTGACCACCTTGCGCTTCTCCTTGAGCGAGCGCGAGTGCGGGAGGTGGAGCTCGAATACCGAGAGACCGATCAACATGGCGTGGGGGCCGAGGAGGGTGCGGGACCGGCGCCGGCGCGCCAGGCGCAGCCAGGGCGGCCGGCGCGCCGGGCGGAGAACGCACCCTACAGCGTCTGCCGCACTTCCTCCCGCACGTAGGCCTCGATGATGTCGCCCGGCTTGACGTCCTGGTAGCGGTCGAGGCCGATGCCGCAGTCGAAGCCGCTGCGCACTTCGGAGACGTCGTCCTTGAAGCGGCGCAGCGAGGCGATCTTCCCCTCGTAGACGACGACGTTGTCCCGCAGCAGGCGGACGCCGGCGGTGCGCGGGACGACTCCCTCGACGACGTGGCAGCCCGCGATGGTGCCGACGCGCGGGATCCTGAAGGTCTCGCGCACCTCCGCTCGCCCCTTGGTGACCTCCTGGTAGGTGGGCTCGAGCAGACCGGCCATGGCGTTTTTCAGCTCGTCGAGCAGCTCGTAGATGATGGTGTGGAGGCGGATCTCCACGCCCTCCTTCTCGGCGAGCTCGACGGCGTTGCGCTCCGGCCGCACGTTGAAGCCGATGACGATCGCCTTGCTCGCCGAGGCGAGCAGCACGTCGTTGGTGCTGATGGCGCCCACCCCGGCGTGGAGGACGTTGACTTTGACCTTGGGAGTGACCAGCTTGGCGAGCGCTTCGCTGAGCACCTCGGCGGAGCCTTGCACGTCGGTCTTGAGCACCACCGGCAGCTCCTTGACCTCGCCCTGGACGATCTTGCTGAACAGCTGCTCGAGCGAGATCTTGGAGCCGGTGGGAGCGAGCTCGCGGCGGCGCTGCTCCTGTTGCCGGAACTCGGCGATGCCGCGCGCCTTCTGCTCGTCGGGGACCACCTGGAAGGCGTCGCCGGCGCCGGGGATCTCCTGGAAGCCGGTGACCTCCACCGGCGTCGAAGGGCCCGCCTCGTCGAGGCGCTCGCCGAGGTCGTTGACCATCGAGCGCACGCGCCCCCAGGTGGCGCCGGTGACGAAGACGTCGCCGACGTGGAGGATGCCGTCCTGCACCAGCACGGTGGCGACGACGCCGCGGCCGGTCTCCTTGCGCGCCTCGAGCACCACGCCCTGGCCGGGGAGGTCGGGGTTGGCCTTGAGCTCGAGCAGGTCGGCGTTGAGCAGGATCATCTCCAGAAGCTCGTTGATGCCCTGCTTCTTGAGCGCCGACATCGGCACCGTGACCGTGTCGCCGCCCCAGTCCTCGGGCATCAAGCCGTGCTCGGAGAGCTCCTTCTTGACGCGGTCCTGGTTGGCGTTGGCCTTGTCGATCTTGTTCACCGCCACCACGATCGGCACCTTGGCGGCGCGCGCGTGGTCGATGGCCTCGAGGGTCTGCGGCATGACGCCGTCGTCGGCCGCCACCACCAGCACCACGAGGTCGGCGGCGCGGCCGCCGCGTGCGCGCAGCTGGGTGAACGCCTCGTGGCCGGGGGTGTCGAGGAAGACCAGCTTCCTGCCGCTCTTCTCGACCTGGTAGGCGCCGATGTGCTGGGTAATCCCGCCGTGCTCGGCGTCGACCAGCCGCGACTCGCGGATGGCGTCGAGCAGCGTCGTCTTGCCATGGTCGACGTGGCCCATGATGGTGACCACCGGCGGCCGGGGAGCCTTCCCCTCGCCGCTCTCGCGGCCGTCGAGATCCACCTCCTGGCGCAGCTGGATCTCCTCCTCGAAGGAGACCTGCATGGTCTCGAAGCCGAGCTCGCGCGCCAGCTCCTCGGCGAGGTCGGGCTCCAGCACGTGGTTGATGCTCACCAGCATGCCGCGATCGAACAGCCTCTTGATGAGGTCCTTGGCGGTGATGCCGAGCTTCTCGGCGAGGTCGCGCACGGTCATCCCCTCGACGATGGTCACCGGCCCCTCGCCGGCGCCCATGGGGCGCTCGCCTGCGGCGGCGGCCGCCTCGGCGGCGGCGGCGCGCTGGGCGCGGCGGCGGCGGCGTGCCGCCACCGGCCCGTCCTCGAGCTCCTCCATGTCGACCTTGCCGCGCAGGTGCCGCAGGTCCTCCTCGACCGCCGGCTCGGCGGCGGGATGGCGCTTTTTCGCCTTGTCGCGAGCGGCCGCCTGCTTCTTGGCCTCGGCCTCGTCCTTGGCCTTGCGGCGGGCCTCGGTGACCACCGCCGCGGCGGCCGCGGTGCTGGTGGCGGGCGGCCGCGTCGGTGCCGGCGGCCGCGGTGCGGTGGAGCTCGGCCGCAGCGCTGCCGGACGCCCCGGCGAGGCGAGCGGTCGCTGGCTCGGCTGCGGCCGCGGCGGCGCGCCGGGGCGCCCCGCCGGTGACGCCGGGCGCGCGGCGGGACGCGCGGGAGCCTGGGCGGAGGCGGGAGGCCGGCTGGCAGGCGCGGCGGGGCGAGCGGCTGGGGCCGGCTGCGGCGGCGACGGCGACGGCGCCTCCAGCACCGGCGGCGGAGGCTCCACCACCTCCGAGCTGATGCCGGCACCCGCCGCCATGGCCGCGGCCAGCGCCTCGTCGGCCCGCGGGCCCTCCGGGCGATCCCGATGGGGGAGGGTCGGGATCGGCGCCTCCACCTTGTGGATGATGGCGCGGCGCGTCGGCCGCGGCGGCTCGACTGGCAGCCGGCGGGAAGGGCCTGGGGCGCGCGGGGTGGCCGCCGCGGCGCTGCGCTGGGCGTCCTCGTCGCGGACGATCACCTCGCGCGGCGTCGCCAGGCGTTTGCCCTCGAGCACCGCCTTGAGCACCTCGGTGTCGACCTGCGCGTCGTCCCCTTCCACCCGCACCCCGATCGAGCGCAGCTTGAAGACGAGATCCTGCTCGGCCATGCCGATCGTGCGCGCGAGGTCCGTGACCCGAACTTTCCCCATGTCCATCTCCTGATCGTGTGCTCTGACTCTGCTTTGCGGGCTCTCTCCGGTGTCTACCTCGTCGGCGCGTGGCGCCGCGCGGTCACCGCTGCTCCTCGGGTTGCGCCTCGGCCGGCTCCGCCGCCGCCGCCTCGCCCTCCGCGCCCGTGCCGCGGGTGGCATCGAGGTCCTGGAAGGCGCGCGAGAGCGCCGCCATGAAGTCGGCGTCGCCCATCGTCCGCGACCCCTTCTCGGCGCGGGCCGCCAGCTCGCCGAAGTCGGGGCCGGCGCCCTCCTCGGCGGGCTGCGGGCGCCGCGATTCGACCCACTCGTGGATCTCGGCGGCGGTCTCGGTGCCGACGGCGTCGATGGCCGCCAGGTCCTCGAGGGTGGCGCCCATGAGCGCCTCGAGCTCGCCGTAGCCGGCGTTACGCAGTACTTCGGCGACCGCCTCGTCGACCCCCGGCACCTGCAGCAGGTCGAAGGCGGCCGGCTCCTCGGCCTCGCCGACGTGGAGCAGCGCCGCCAGGGCGTCGGCCACCTCGTCCTTGACCGCGCTCTCGCTCTTGATGTCGATCTTGCAGCCGATCAGCTCGGCGGCGAGACGCACGTTCTGGCCGCGCTTGCCGATCGCCAGCGAGAGCTGGGCGTCCTCGACGATGACGTCGAGGTGCGGCACCCCTTCGGCCTCGTGCTTGACCGAGACGCGGGTGATCTTGGCGGGAGCCAGCGCGCTCTGCGCGAAGGTCACCAGGTCGTCGCTGTGCTCGATGATGTCGATCTTCTCGCCGCGCAGCTCGCGGATGATGGCCTGCACGCGCGAGCCCTTCATGCCGACGCAGGCGCCCACCGGGTCGACGTCGCGCTCCCGCGAGTAGACGGCGACCTTGGCGCGCTCGCCGGGCGCGCGCACCGCGTTCTTGATGATCACCGTGCCGTCGTAGATCTCCGGCACCTCCATCTCGAACAGCTTCATCAGCAGGCGCGGGTCGGTGCGCGAGAGCACCACCTGCGGCCCCTTGGGCTCCTTGTGCACGTTGACGATGACGGCGCGGATGCGGTCGCCCTGGCTGTAGCGCTCGTGGCGGGACTGCTCGCCGCGCGGCACCACCGCCTCGGTGCGGCCGAGGTCGACGATGATGTCGCCGCGCTCGAAGCGGCGCACGGTGCCGTTGACCACTTCGCCGACGCGGTGCTCGTACTCGTCGTAGACCTTGTCGCGCTCGGCCTCGCGGATGCGCTGATAGAGGACCTGCTTGGCGGACTGCGCGGCGATGCGGCCGAGGCCGTCGGTGGAGATGGGGATGAGGATCTCGTCGCCCACCTTGGCGTCGCTCTTGTGGTCCTGCGCCTCCTCGACGCTCCACTGCGCCAGCGGGTCCTCGACCTCCTCGACCACCTGCTTGACGATCCAGGCGTCGAACTTGCCGTTGTCGGGGTTGAAGTGGGCGCGCACCGGCTCTTTGATGCGGTGCTGCTTCTTGGCGGCCGAGGCCATTGCGTCCTCGATCGCCGTCACCCACTTGCCCTCGTCGATCTCCTTCTCGCGGGCGACGAGACGGAGGAGCTCTCCCAGCTGGACGTCGGAGGTCTGCGTACGGGCCATGTTCCTCTTCCTCTGGTCTTCTATAGCTCGATCTCGAGGCGGGCCTTGAGCACCTGTGGCAGCGCGATCACCTGCGACTCACCCTTCTCGTCGGTCACCGTCACCCGGCCGCCCTCGGCGGGGTCGAAGGCAGCCAGCCGCGCGACGAGCGTGCGCTTGCGCTCACCGGGCGGCTGGATGGTGATCCGCGCCAGCCGCCCCGCGAAGCGGGCGTAGTCCTCGGCGCGGTAGAGCTGACGATCGAGCCCCGGCGAGCTCACCTCGAGGACGTAGCGCGCCGGGCCGAAGTCGACGACGTCGAGCAGGGCCGAGACCTGCCGCGACACGTTCGCGCAGTCCTCGTGGCTGACCCCGCCCGGCTCGCGTTCGATCACCAGGCGGAGGACGCCGCCCTTGAACTCGACGTGCACGAGCCCGCAACCGATGCTGGCGGCAATCGCCGCTAGCTCCGTCGCCAGCCTGTCGTCGACTCCATCGTTGCTAACCGTCATCGGCTCCGTCGGATTCCCCTCGTTGCCTTCGCGCGCGAAAAAAAAAGTGGGCCAGAAGCCCACTTTCCTCACTGCGGAAGGAAGGTTGGCAGCCGCGGACCAGGTCGCGCGAGGGAAGCGCCCAGCTTCTGCCGCGCCGCGGCCCCGGCAAAGCCAAGACCGCACCCTGGGGCATGACCCCGGGCCCGTGACCGGAAGTGAGGATAGCACGAGCAAGAGTGGTGGGCGGGACCACCCACCAGTCCCTGCATTTGCTTCCCTCGCCCGCAGGCGTGAGAATCCTCACCGGATGTCGGAAAGGCGCCGGGTGGTGCGCCGCCAAGGAGCCGGGGCGAATTCACATGACAGAGAGGCGCGGACGGTGGTGGAGCACGGCGCTGCTGGTGGCGGGCGGCGTGGTCTTGGGCATGGTGCTGGCGGGCAACCTGGAGTGGACGACCCCCAGCTGGGGCGCCGCCGGCGACGACCCGCTGGCGGTCACCGTGCACGGCGGACAGGGCGCGCTGCCGGGTTTCGCCGACCTTGCCGAGGCGGTGGCGCCGGCGGTGGTGACGATCCGCGCCGTCAGCTTCCAGGAGGCGCCCGAGGGGCACCCCGATGTCGGCGCAGGCGGTGAGGGCGACCACTTCTTCGACTTCTTCTTCGGTCCCCATGGTCGCCAGCAGCCGAGCCCGGGGCGGCCGGGACAGACGCCGCAGGAATTCCGCTCGGAGGCCGGTGGCAGCGGCTTCGTCATCACCGCCGACGGCCTGATCGCCACCAACTATCACGTCGTCGAGGGGGCGAGCGAGCTCATGGTCACCGTCGGCGACGACCCACGGGAGGTGCCGGCGAAGGTGCGCGGCAGCGACCCGGCGACCGACCTCGCCCTGATCCAGATCGCCACCGACCGCCGGCTGCCCTACCTGCGCCTCGGCGACAGCGGCAAGGTGCGGGTGGGCGACTGGATCATGGTGATCGGCAACCCGCTGCGCCTCGGCCGCACCGTGACCGTGGGGGTCATCTCCGCGGTGGGCCGCTCCGGCCTCGGCATCACCGACGTCTCTTTCGAGAACTTCCTACAGACCGACGCCGCCATCAACTTCGGCAACTCCGGCGGGCCGATGGTCAACCTCGCTGGCGAGGTGGTGGGCATCGCCACCGCCATCAACTGGGGAGCCGAGAACGTCGGCTTCGCGGTGCCGGCGAGCACCCTCGCCGAGGTGCTGCCGCAGCTCGAGAAGCAGGGCAAGGTGCGGCGCGGCTACCTGGGGGTCAACATCGAGAACCTCGACTTCCGCGCCCAGCAGGCGTTCGGACTGCCCGGCGGGCAGGGAGCGCTGGTGGTCCAGGTCAACGACGGGACGCCGGGGGCCGACGCCGGGCTGCAGCACGGTGATGTCATCCTCGAGGTCGACGGTCACGACGTCGGCACCACACGCGCCCTCATCGACTACGTCTCCGACCATCCACCTGGCACGCAGGTTCAGCTCGAGGTGCTGCGCGACGGCAAGCGCCTCGAGCGCACGGTGACGCTGGGGGAGCGGCCCAACGCCGAAGAGGTTCCCGAGCCGCAGGACGACGCCCAGACGGAGCCGGGTATCGACTGGCTGGGCCTGCGCTATCAGGACCTGACGCCGGCCATGCGCTC
Source organism: Thermoanaerobaculia bacterium (assembly GCA_963837455.1). Classification (GTDB taxonomy): domain Bacteria; phylum Acidobacteriota; class Thermoanaerobaculia; order Multivoradales; family JAIOJS01; genus DASYQD01. Next base: position 646,721 of record CAWINM010000010.1, read on the forward strand.
GTCGCACGCCATCCCCGAGAGCATCGAGGGAGCCTGGGTGCGGGCGGTGTCGCCGCGCAGCCCGCTGGTGGACGAGAACGTGGAGCCCGGCGACGTGATCACCGAGGTCGACGGCCGCCGGGTGCACGACGTCGCCGCGTTCGAGTCGGTGGTCAAGGCGGCGCGGCCGGGCTCCTACCTGCGCCTCTACGTGCAGCGCTTCGACCCGCGCAGCGGACGCTCGGGGCAGTTCTTCGCCTTCGTGCGCGTGCCCTAGAGATGGCCGAACGCGACGCCTCCGCCAGGCCGCTGGTCCTCGTCGTCGACGACGAGGGAGCCATCCGCGACAGCCTGCGGATGATCCTCGAGTACGAGGGCTACAAGGTCGAGGAGGCGTCGGGCGGCGCCGAGGCGGTGGCCAAGGTGGCGAGCCTCGCCCCGCAGGCGATCCTCCTCGACGTCAAGATGCCGGAGATCGACGGCCTCGAGGTGCTGCGGGTGCTCGGCAACCGCGGCTACGAGATGCCGGTGCTGGTGATCTCCGGCCACGCCGACCTCGCCACCGCCGTCGAGGCCACCCGCCGCGGCGCCTACGACTTCTTCGAGAAGCCGCTGCAGCGCGAGCGCGTGCTGCTGTCGCTGCGCAACGCCCTCGAGAGCTCGCGCCTGCAGCGCGACAGCCGTACGCGCGTTGCCGAGCCCGAGGAGCTGGTGGGCGACACGCCACCGATGCGGCGGCTGCGCGAGACCATCGAGCGCGCCGCGCCGACGCCGGCGACGGTGCTGATCACCGGCGAGAGCGGCAGCGGCAAGGAGCTGGTGGCGCGTGCCCTCCACCGCCTCTCGCCGCGCAAGAACGGTGCCCTGGTGCAGGTCAACTGCGCCGCCATCCCCGACGAGCTCATCGAGTCAGAGCTCTTCGGCCACGAGAAGGGGAGCTTCACCGGCGCCGTCCGCCGGCAGACCGGCAAGTTCGTGAGCGCCCACGGCGGCACCATCTTCCTCGACGAGGTGGGCGACATGTCGCCGCGCACCCAGGCCAAGGTGCTGCGGGTGCTGCAGAACGGCGAGGTGGAGCCGGTGGGAGCGGAGAAGACCGTGCAGGTGGACGTTCGCGTGGTGGCCGCCACCAACCGCGACCTCGAGGCGGAGATCCGCGCCGGGCGCTTCCGCGAGGACCTCTTCTACCGCCTCAACGTCGTGCCGCTGCGCACGCCGCCCCTGCGCGAGCGCCTCGAGGACATCCCGGTGCTGGTCGACTGGTTCGTGCGCCGCTACACCCGGGCCGACAACTACCGCCCCAAGAGCTTCACCGCCGAGGCCATCGCCCAGCTGCAGGCGATGCCCTGGCGCGGCAACGTGCGCGAGCTCAAGAACCTCGTCGAGCGGTTGCTCATCCTCACCGCCGGCGACAGCATCGACCGCCGCGACGTGCTGGCGGCGAGCGGCGCCCGCGACGCGGCGCTTCCCGAGTCGCTGTTCGCGCTACGGGCTCTGCGTGAGTTCCGCGACGAGGCCGAGCGCCTGTTCATCCTCCACAAGCTCGAGCAGAACGAGTGGAACGTGACCCAGACGGCGCAGTCGATCGATACCCCGCGCAGCAACCTCTACAAGAAGATGGAGCAGTACGGCATCCGCCGTGGCGGTGGCGCGCTGGCCGGTGCCGACGACGAGGCGGAGGCGGCGGTGGAGGTGGCAACTGGCGAGGAGGAGGAGGAGCCGTGAAGCGCAGCGATGGAGGGGCGGGAGGACGCCGGACGGCGCCACCCGAGGAGCTGGAGACGGTGGCGGCCGCCTTCCCCGACGCGGGTGCCGAGACCCGCAGCATGCTGCAGTCGTCGGGCGCGCTGCTCGAAGGGCACTTCCTGCTCTCGTCGGGTCTGCACTCGCCGGGGTACGTGCAGTGCGCACGGTTGCTCGAGCAGCCGGTGCGGGCGCAGCGGCTGGGGGAACGGCTGGCGGTGTTGCTGCGTCCGCTGCGGATCGAGTCGGTGCTGTCGCCGGCGCTGGGCGGCCTGATCATCGGCCACGAGGTCGCCTCGGCCCTCGGCATCCCCTTCCGCTTCACCGAGCGCCAGGACGGCAAGATGACGCTGCGGCGTGGCTTCAGCCTCCGCTACGGCGAGCGCGTGGTGGTGGTCGAGGACGTCGTCACCACCGGCAAGTCCACTCTCGAGTGCGCGGCGGTGGCGAGCGGCCACGGCGCCGCGGTGGTGGGGGTGGGCGCCATCCTCGATCGCAGCGGCGGGCGCCACCCGTTCCGGGTGCCCTTCGTCTCGCTGCTCGCCCTCGAGCTGCCGACCTGGCAGGCGCGCGAGTGCCCGCTCTGTGCCCGCGGCGGCAAGCCCGAGAAGCCGGGTAGCCGCGGTTGACGTCCCTGCGGCGTTGGGGGGCTGGACGCCGGCGTCGCCGTGGCCGCGGCGGCCGGTGGTAGGCTCAGGGGAGCGACCTGGGAGGGGGCACCATGGCGAAGCTGCCGCAGCGTCGTGCGGTCGCCCGGTCGGCCTGCGCAGCGCGTGGGGCTCGGCTGGCAGGCTCGGCGATTCTCGTGCTCCTCGCCTCCGGGGCGGCCGGGCTGCATGGCGAGGAGGCGTCCCGGGACGGCGATTGTCCCTGCGTACGCTCGTTCGCGGCCGTCCTGGCGGAGCAATGGAGCCGCGAGGCTGCGCTGCTGGCCGCCGAGGGGAGAAAGGACGAGACGCCCGAGGAGGCTGCTGCGCGCCACCGCGAGGCCGGGCGCGCCGCGCGCGCGGCGGCGGATTCGTACGAGCAGGACGCCGACGACAACCGTCGGTGGGCCCGCGAGGCACAGCAGGAGAAGTGGCATCTCGAGGACCGTCGCGCCCAGCTCGGCGAGCGGTTGGGCGGCGCGACACCGGCCCAGCGGGAGGAGCTGCGTCGCCAGTGGGAGCACCTCCAGGAGCTGATCGGCTTCTACGACGGGGAGGTCGAGAAACGGGTCGAGGACGCCACCAAGGCCCGCCGCCACGCGATGGAAGAGTACGAAAAGGCGGGCGACGAATTCGCTCGCGCGGGGGCCCACCGCGAGGCTGCCGAGTGCTACGAGAGCTCGGTGGCGCCACTTCTCGATCACGAGCTCGTCGAGGTGCTCTTGCCGCTGCCGGAGACCCCGGAAGCGTGGTGGTCGCGCGCCGACAGGCAGGCGGCCGCGGCCGAGCGGCTGCGCGCGGCAGCCCGCGAGCGGGCCGCCGCCGGGGACCCCGGTGGCGGTGCGCCGCAGCGCGAAGCCGCCCGCGCCCTCGACCGCAGCGCCGCGGAGAGCTTCGACAGGGCCGCCGAGGCCTACGACCGCAGTGGGGACCACGGCCGCGCCGCCCAGATGCGCGAGCATGCGGCCCAGCTGCGGCAGTGAGCCGCGGGCGCCCTACAGGAAGCTCTTGAAGCGCTCGCGGTCGAGCCTGTCGACGGCGCGCCGCAGCGCCTCGATGCGACCCCGCTGGTCGGCCTCGGCCTTCGGCACCCGCAGGTCCCAGTCGAGGAAGGAGCCGTCGAGCACCTTGGCGTGGAACGCCTGCCCCTTCTCGTCCCAGTGCGGAGCGGGCTCGCCCAGCGTCCAGCCGGCGGGGAGGTAGCTCTCGAGCTCGACCTCGGTGTAGGTCAGCGGCGGCAGCACGACGGTCGCCATGGGCTGGTTTCTACCATAGGAGGACCCTCACCCGGACGTGGCGGGGGCGCCGTCGTCGCCGGTGTCCTCGACCCCGGCGAGGCGGGCGAAGGGGAGCCGCAGCACCTCCGGTATGCGGCAGGGGCGGCGGCTCTCGCGCTCCACCCAGATGTGCTCGGTGGCGCCGGTGGCGAGCAGCTCGTCGCCGCGCCGCACCTCGTAGGCGAAGCGCGCCAGCCGCGAGCCCAGCCGCTCGATCCAGGCGGTGACCGCCACCGTCTCGCCGTAGCGGGCCGGCTGCCGGTAGCGCAGCTCGACACCGGTGACCACCAGCAGGTAGCCGGTCGCCTCCACCTCGGCGTAGGGGAAGCCGGTGCGGGCACAGAGGTGGGTGCGCGCGAGCTCGAACCAGGGGATGTAGTTGGCGTGGTGCACGTGCCCCATCTGGTCGGTCTCGAAGTAGCGGACCTCGACCTCGACGGTCTGGCGGAGGGGCACCGGCACGGGGGCGGATTATGGCACCGCGCCCCGGCGCGACATCGCCACGCGCGCGACAGCGACGAGCGCCCGTCCGCCCTCAGCGCCGCGCGTCGGTGAGGCCGTGCCGCCGCAGCAGCGAGTAGAGCTGTCCGCGGGTGAGGCCGAGCAGGCTTGGCCGCCTGCGACTTGTTGTCGCCTGCCCTCGCCAGCGCCTTCTGCAAGCAGCTCGCGTTCGACCGTCTCGAGCTTGACCCCTTCGGGCGGGAAGCGCGGCCGGCGCCGCCGGCGCAGTGCGGCGCCGGCGCGGCGCGGGCGCGCGACGGTGCATCGGCAGGTGCTCGCGGGTGACGAGCCCGCCGTGGCAGAGGATCACGGCGCGCTCGATGGCGTTGCGCAGCTCGCGCACGTTGCCGGGCCAGGCGTGGGCGAGCAGCTGCTCGCGGGCGTCCTCGGAGAGCCCGGCCGCCGGGCGGCCGACGGTGGCCGCCCACCTCGTCGAGGAACGCCTCGGCGAGCACGCAGGACGTCCTCCGGCCGCTCGCGCAGCGGCGGCAGGTGGATCTCGAAGACGCCGAGGCGGTAGTAGAGGTCCTCGCGGAGCTCGCCCGTCGCGATGGCGAGCGCGCGGGTCGCGGTTGGTGGCCGCCACGATCCGCACGTCGGCCTTGAGCACCCTCGCGCCACCCACGCGCTGGAACTCCCGCTCCTGCAGCACGCGCAGGAACTTCGCCTGCACCGGCGGCGACATCTCGCCGACCTCGTCGAGGAAGAGCACGCCCGCCGGCCGCCTGCTCGATCTTGCCCGGCCGCGCGTCGACGGCGCCCGGTGAACGCGCCGCGCTCGTGGCCGAAGAGCTCCGACTCGAGCAGCTGCTCGGGGAGGGCCGCGCAGTTGAGCGCCACGAAGGGACCGCTGCGCCCGCGGCGAGCCGCGATGGAGGAAGCGCGCGATCACCTCCTTGCCGGTCCCCGACTCGCCGGTGATCAGCACCGTCGTGTCGGTCGCGGCGCCACCTGGGTGGCGTCGGCGAGCGCCTTCCTCCACGCCGGCGACTGGCCGATCGCGCGGTGCGCGCTGTAGCGCTCGAGCTCGCTGGTGAGCCGGTCGACGCGCTCCTCGAGCTCGCGCGTCCGTGCCGACGCCTCGCTCGCCCGCCGGCGCTCCGCCTCGATGCGCTCCTGCGCCAGCCGTAGCGAGACGCGCTCGGCGAGCCGCTTGGCGATGGCCACGTCGTCCTCGGTGAAGTGGTCGGGCATCCGCGAGGCGAGCAGGATGACGCCGACCAGCTCGGCGCCCTGCCGCACCGCGACCCGCAGCTCGGAGCGGGCGCCGATGCGCGATCAGCGAGCGGAGCGCCGACCTCGGGGACGACGAGGTCGTTCCAGGAGCCCGGGCCGTCGCCGCGCCAGATGCTGGCGGACCAGCCGCTTCGCCTCGTCGAGCACCTCGAGGTCCCGCACCCGCAGCGAGCCGCTCGCCGACAGGCCCCGGAACTGGCTCGCAATGAACTCGGGGGTGGCCTCGGTCGACAGCCGGTGGACGCCGTCCATCAAGCCGTGGATGTGCCCGCCGCCCGAGTGCAGGACCAGCACTCCGGCGGCGTCGTGGTCGACGATGCCCTTGGCGAGGCGGGAGACCGTCACCGCGATGTCGTCGAGGTCCTGCAGGTCCTCGAGCTGGGGCAGCACGACGTCGAGCGCCGCGAGCCGCCGCTGCCGCCGGAGCTCGTCGGCGAGCAGGCGCTCGTGCTCGAGCGTCATCGCGACGAGACCGGCGAAGGCAGCCGCCGTGGGCTCGTCCTCGTCGTCGAAGGCGTTGATCCGCGAGTGCGAGAAGAGCAGGGTCCCGAGCCAGCCCGCGCGCCCCTCCAGCCGCGCGCGGAGCATCGAGCGAGTGCCCTGCGCCAGGATCTCGCGGTCGATCGGGAACGCCGGATCGAGCGCCGCCGCGGCGTCGCCGAGACGTCCCGACTGCTGGAGGTCGGACCACAAGCGCTGGGAGCTGCCGTTGCGGCGCAGGAACCGACCCGGCGCTCCCGCCTCCGTCGGCTGCGGCGCCTCCACGCGCACGCGCAGCGCGTCGTCGCCCTCGGGGCAGAGGAGCGCCACCCGTTCGAAGTCGAGCACCGCCCTGGCGGCTGCCGTGACCTCGGCGATGGCGGTGGCCACCGGGACGGCGCCCGCCGGCGACCGCGCGAAGGCGTGGAGCAGGTCGAGCACGGCCCGCTCTCGCGAGCCTTCGCCGGAGGGCCTGTCAGCCATGGCCGCGAGCCCCGCCGTCGCCGACGGCTCGACGCGTCGCGCGCCCCGTCGCGGCTCCCCACCGGCTCGTCGGGACCGCCGACCGCATCCTTTCCCCGATTGGCTCGCTTGGCGCCGGAGTCCGCCTTGCCGGCGCGAGGGCGCGCCGGCGCAGCGCGGAGTCGCGCGCCGCCGAAGCAGCTCGGCGGGGTGCCGCGGGCTTGCTCATCGGAGCCGGGTCATGAGTCTAACCCGGCCCGCACAGCGGATTCCCAACGCTCGCCGGACGGGAGTTGTGGGTGGCCGCAGCCGCTCCACGCTTCGGCTGCGCTGGAGCTCTCGGGGAGCTCCGATCGCCGGCAGGGACCCGACGACCCGAAGGGTCGGCGCCGCCGCCTCGTCGCGCTCCATCGGGACGGAGCCGCGCCACGAGCGCCACCACGGCGTGCGACGGTAAGATCGCCGGCCCGGTTGCCGTTCCGCCCCGACTGCACCGTCCCGCCCCGACTGCACCATGCGCGTCGACGCCGTCATCCCCGCCTTCGACGAGGAGCGTGGGGTCGGCGAGGTGGTGGCTTCGGTGCCGCGACCCCCGGTCGGCCGTGTCGTCGTCGCCGACAACAACTCGCGGGACCGCACCGCGGCGGTGGCCGCCGCCGCCGGGGCGGTGGTGGTGCCGGCGCCACGCCAGGGCTACGGCAGCGCCTGCCTCGCGGGCCTCGCCTGGCTGCGCGAGCACGAGCCGCCCGAGGTGGTCGTCTTCCTCGACGCCGACGGCTCGGACTACCCGGAGGAGCTGCCCCGGTTGCTGGCACCCATCGCGGCGGGGACCGCCGACCTCGTCATCGGCTCGCGGGTGCGGGGGCGTCGCGAGCCGGGCGCGCTGCTGCCGCAGGCGCGGGCGGGCAATCTCGTCGCCTGCCTGCTGATCCGGCTGCTCTACGGTCACCGCTACACCGACCTCGGGCCGTTCCGGGCGGTGCGCTGGGAGGCGCTCGAGCGGCTCGCCATGGGCGACCCCGACTTCGGCTGGACGGCGGAGATGCAGGTCAAGGCGCTGCGCCACCGCCTGCGGGTCGCCGAGGTGCCGGTCTCCTACCGGCACCGGGTCGGCGTGTCGAAGATCACCGGCACCGTCGCCGGCACCCTGCGGGCTGGCTACAAGATCCTGTGGACGGTGCTGCGGTACGCGTGGGGTTGAGGGCAGCCTTGGATCCACCCCGCCTCGACAGAGGATCCGCGCTGCCGCGGCTCTCTAACATTGTGATGAGCCGACACTACCGCCCCCGCACCCTCGTTCTCGTGGGGACCCTCCTCGCCACTGCGCAGGGGGCTCTGGCGGCGGCGCCTGCCGCCCAGGGAGGCTCGTTGGCCCCCTTCGGGGAGCGTCTCGACGTGCGCTCGATCGAGCTCGAGGTCACCGCCGTCGACCGTGACGGCAGGCCGGTGAACGACCTCCGCCGCGACGAGCTGCGGGTGTTCGAGGACGGCCAGCCGGTCGAGCTGCAGCAGCTCGTACCACCCGCCACCGCTCCCGAGCCGGCAACACCGGCGGCCGCGGCCGTCGACGAGGCGACCCGCCTGGTGCTGTTTCTCGACGAGCTGCACACCTCGCCGGCCTGGCGGGAATACGTCTACGCGACGCTGGGCCGAGAGCTGGCGTCGCGCCTCGGAGATCGCGCCCAGGTTCTGGTCGTCCGCTACGAGGGGGGGCTGCAGGTGCTGCAGCCCTTCCGCGCCGGCGGTGACCTCGCCGGCACGCTGGTGCGGGCGAGCGGCTTCCTCTCGGGCGTCGCGCTCGCCGGCACGAGCGAGCGCGTGCAGGTGCTCGACACCATCCACGACGACGCCGGCGTCGAGGTGGGGGCGAACATGCAGGGGCCCTGCCTGTTCGGCGACCAGATCGCGCGCAGCTACATGGACCGGCAGCGGGCCGATGCCGAGCAGCTGCTGCGGACGCTCGACGGCCTGGTCGGCGCCCTCGACGCCATGCCCGGCCGCAAGGTCCTGCTCTACGTGGGCAGCGGCGTCGCCTCGCGACCCGGCGAGGAGGCGCTCGACCTCTACCTCGAGCTGTGCAGCGGCGACGGCGTCGCCCGCGGGGAAGCGCGCGACACCTCCACCTTCGGAGCCGCGCGCTTCCATCGCCCCGATCCGCAGAAGCTGCGGATGGAGGCCGCGAGCTACGACATGAGCGTGGCCTGGTCGGCGATGGCGGCGCGCGCCAACGCCGTCGGCGTTACCTTCGACCTGCTCGAGCTGCAGCAGCCCACCGCCTCGCCGGCGCGCATCGAGAGCGTCAGCCACGGCAGCTCGATGGTGGTCGCCGGCTCCGCCGAGGCGGCGGCGCGCGAGGTGTCGGAGCAGCTCGCCGACCTGACCGGCGGGCGCCTGTTGCGGCCGGGCAACGACCTCGGCGACCAGGTCGGGGCAGCCCTGGCGCCTCGGCCGGGGACCTACCTGCTCGCCTGGGGTGTGCCCAACCCGGCCGAGCCAAGGCTGCGGCACGTGAAGATCGAGGTGAGCCGGCCCGGCGTCGAGCTGCACTACCGCGACAGCTACGCCACGCGCTCGCGCGAGCTCCAGGTCGCCGACCGCCTGCTGGCGGCGCTCTACCTGGGGGTCGTCGACAACCCGCTGCAGGCGAAGGTCACGGTGCCCGGAGGCGCCGGGGGGAGGCTGCGTCTCACGCTGCCGCTCTCCCGCCTCGCCCTCCTCCCCGAGGGGGCCGGCGCGCACGGGCTCTTCACCGCCTTCGTCGTCACTCGCGACGCCGGCGGCCGGCTGAGCGACGTGCGCGAGCGGACGGTGCCGGTGCGGGTGCCGCCGGGCGGCCTGGAGGCGGCCCAGCGCCACGACTTCGTCTTCGAGATCGCGCTGCCGCAGCAGATCGGCAAGGCCGACGTGGCGGTCGCCGTGCGCGACGAGCTCAGCGGCGAGCTGGCCCTGGTGCGCCTCGCGCTGTGAGCGCGGGGTCTCGCGCCGGCCCCGCGGCCGCGTCCGCGAGTGCCCGCCGAGCCCCCTCCAGCGCGCTTGCCGCGCACCGACTCCGAGTCGTGCCAGAGATCGATCGAGCGGAGGACGCGCACCTTGCGGTGAGGTCGCTGCCGCGCGAGGTGCCCGTGGGCCGGGATCGTCTGCCGCAGGGCCAGCTGCTCGCTGCTGCCGTCGCCGCAGTGGACGACCACCTGGTGGAACTGGACGGCATGCCGAACCGGAGCGCCGCCCTCTGCTACACTGCCGCGCCTCCGCGCGTCATGCCGTGCGGTTGCAAGGACTTCCGCCGTGCCGCTCTACCCCTTCCAAGGCCTCTGGCCGCGCGCCGGCGAGCGGGTCTTCCTCGCTCCCTCGGCGGCGGTGGCGGGTGACGTCGAGCTCGGCGACGACGTTTCCTTCTGGTTCCACACCGCGGCTCGCGGCGACGTCAACTGGATCCGCATCGGCGCGCGCACCAACGTGCAGGACGGGGTCGTCCTGCACGTCACGCACGAGCGCCATCCGCTGGCGATCGGCGCCGGCGTGGTGATCGGGCACGCCGCAGTGCTCCACGGCTGCACGGTGGAGGATGGCGCCCTGGTGGGCATCGGCGCGCGAGTGCTCGACGGCGCCGTGGTGGAGGCGGGCGCGCAGGTCGGTGCCGGCGCGGTGGTGGTGCCTGGCGTGCGCATCCCTGCCCACCACCTCGCCCTCGGCGTGCCGGCGCGCGTGGTGCGGCCGCTCTCCGACGGCGAGCGGGCGGCGATCCCGGAGATCGCCGCCCGCTACGTGCGGCTCAAGGAGAGCTACCGGCAGGCGCTGGGGAGCGGCCTGGGAGTCGTTCCGGCCGGCGTGGGGTGTCGACCGTGAGCGAGTACCGGCGCGTCAAGGGCACGCGCGACCTGCTGCCGCCGGAGACCTCCGTGTGGGCCGCCGTGGAGGCCACGGCGCGGCGCGTCTTCGCCCTCTATGGCTTCCAGGAGGTGCGCACCCCGGTGCTCGAGCACACCGAGCTGTTCGTGCGCACGGTGGGGGAGTCGACCGACATCGTCGGCAAGGAGATGTACACCTTCCCCGACCGCAAGGGGCGCAGCCTCACCCTGCGGCCGGAGAACACGGCGCCGGTGGCGCGCGCCTTCCTGGAGAGCGGGCTGCAGGCGGGGCCGTTGCCGGTGAAACTCTTCTACGTCGGCCCGCAGTTCCGCTACGAGCGGCCCCAGAAGGGTCGCTACCGCCAATTCCACCAGATCGGCGCCGAGCTGCTCGGCGAGGCCTCGCCGTACGCCGACGTCGAGTTGCTGCTCATGCTCGACCGCTTCCTGCGCGAGCTGGGCTTCGACGAGCTCGAGGTGCTGCTCAACACCGTCGGTGACGCGCCATCGCGGGCGGCTTACGCGGCGGCGCTGCGCGCCTACCTGCAGCCGCAAGCCGCGCGGCTGGGTGCCGACAGCCGGCGGCGGCTCGAGGTCAACCCGCTGCGCATCCTCGACAGCAAGGACCCCGACGAGCGGCAGCTGCTCGCCGGCGCGCCGGCGCTCGCCGACCACCTCACGGCGGCGGCACGCGGCCACTTCGCGACGGTGCGCGAGGCGCTCGACCGTTTCGGCGTCCGCTACCGGGTGAGCGAGCGGCTGGTGCGCGGGCTCGACTACTACACGGACACCGTCTTCGAGATCGTCTCGCGCCACCTCGGGGCGCAGGACGCCATCGTCGGCGGTGGCCGCTACGACGAGCTGGTGGCCGACCTCGGCGGCCCGCGCGTTCCGGGGATCGGGTTTGCCATCGGGGAGGATCGCCTGATCGACGTGCTGCCGGCGATCTTCCGCGAGCGGGTGGCGCCGCCTGCGCCGGTGCTAGTGGTGGCGGTGGGTGGCGTGCCCATCGGCGAATCGCTGGCGGTGGGCGAGGAGTTGCGCAGCGGTGGCGTGGGCGTCGAGCTGGAGCTGGCCAAGCGCTCCCTGCGCAAAGCGCTCGAGCGCGCCGGCAAGCTCGGCTCGCGGTGGGTGGTGCTGCTGGGCGAGGACGAGCTGCGAGGCGGGGCGGTGACGGTCAAGGATCTGCAGGGCGGCGAGCAGCACGACGTTCCACGCGGTGCGCTGCCGGTCTGGCTCGGTTCGCGAGTGGCGAGGGGATGACGACAGTGCCGGTTTGCCGAGGAAGCCGACGATGAAAGCCCGCCGATGACGTTGAAACGAACGGGAGCCGGGACCCTCCGTGCCGGCAACGCCGGCGAGCGCGTGTTGCTCTCCGGATGGGTGGCACGGCGCCGCGACCTCGGCGGCATCCTCTTCCTCGACTTGCGCGACCGCTCGGGGGTGGCGCAGGTGGTGGTGCGCCCCGACGAGCAGCCCGACCTGGTAGCTGCCCTCGATGCGGTGCGCCTGGAGTGGGTGGTGGAGCTCGAGGGGGTGGTGGCGCCGCGCTCGGCTCCCAACCCCGAGATGGCGACCGGCGAAGTCGAAGTGGTCGCCGACGCCGGCGCCGTGCTGTCGCGCGCCGAGGCGCTCCCCTTCGCCATCGACGGCAAGGCTACCGACACCAGCGAGGAGACGCGCCTGCGTTACCGCTACCTCGACCTCCGCCAGTCGGGGCTGCAGAGGAACCTGGCGCTGCGTCACGACGTCACCCACGCCATCCGCGGCTACTTCCACGAGCAGGGGTTCTACGAGATCGAAACGCCGATCCTCACCAAGTCGACGCCGGAGGGGGCGCGCGACTACCTGGTGCCGTCACGGGTGCAGCGCGGCAAGTTCTACGCCCTGCCGCAGTCGCCGCAGCTGTTCAAGCAGCTGCTGCAGGTGGCCGGCTTCGAGAGGTACCTGCAGATCGCCCGCTGCTTCCGCGACGAGGACCTGCGCGCCGATCGCCAGCCCGAGTTCACCCAGATCGACCTCGAGATGTCGTTCATCGACGAGGAGGACGTCTACGCGTTGATCGAGGGGCTGTTCGCCCGCATCTTCCCCGCCGTCGGCATCCCGGTCGGCATCCCCTTCCCGCGCCTGCCCTAGGCCAGGCGATGCTGCGCTACGGCAGCGACCGCCCCGACTTGCGCTTCGGCCTCGAGATCGCCGACGTCGGCGACCTGGTGGCCGAGAGCGGCTTTCGCGGTTTCCGCGAGGCCCTGGGAGAGGGCGGCGTGGTGCGCGGCTTCGCCGTCCCTGGCGCCGCCGGCGCCTCGCGCAAGCAGGTGGAGGGGTGGGCGGAGGTGGCGCGTCGCTACGGCGCCGCCGGAGTCCTCACCCTCAAGCGCGAGGCGGGGGAGACCCGCTTCCAGGTCAAGGATGCCCTCTCGGTCGGCGAGCTGGCGCTGCTGACCGAGCGCCTGGGCCTCGAGCCCGGGGGGCTGGCGCTGCTTGCTGCCGGCCCGGCGGCCACCACCGCCGCCGCTCTCGGGGCGCTGCGCCTCGAGCTGGCACGCGCCCGCGACCTCGTCCCCGCCGACCGCCACGCCTTCCTCTGGGTCACCGAGTTCCCGCTCTTCGAGTGGGGCGCCGAGGACAAGCGGTGGTACGCCATCCACCACCCGTTCACCGCCCCCGACCGGCGCGACGTCGAGGCGCTGGAGAGCGACCCCGGAGGCGCCCGCGCCCGCGCCTACGACGTGGTGATGGACGGCACCGAGCTCGGCGGCGGCTCGATCCGCATCCACGACACCTCCCTGCAGAGCCGGGTCTTCGCGCTGCTCGGGATCGGCGAGGCAGAGGCGCACGAGCGCTTCGGCTTCCTGCTCGAGGCGCTCGCCTTCGGTGCCCCGCCCCACGGCGGCATCGCCCTCGGCCTCGACCGCATGGTGATGCAGATGGCGGGAGCAGCTCGATCCGCGACGTCATCGCCTTCCCCAAGACGACGTCGGCGAGCGACCTGATGACCGACGCGCCGTCGGCGGTGGACGACGGCAGCTCGCCGAGCTCGGCATCGCGCTGCGCAGGAAGTAGCGGCGGCAACGATGAGCGAGGCCGCCGAGCCCGAGCGCCTGCCGCTGCGTCACTCGCGAGGCGTCACCCACCTCTTCCACGGCGAGGGGGCCTTCGCGGCGGCCGCCGACGAGCTCGCGGGCTGGCTCGCCGGCCGCCGCGCGTTCGTCGTCACCACGCCGCGGGTGTGGGAACTGCACGCCCACGACCTGCAGCCCCTGCTCGCTGCCGCCTCCGGCGTCGAGCGCCTGGAGGTGCCGGAGGGGGAGGCGGCGAAGTCGCTGGCGGAGGCGGAGCGCCTCTGGCGGACGATGCTGCGCGCCGGTGGCAAGCGCGACAGCCGGCTGGTCGCCTTTGGCGGCGGCAGCGTCGGCGACCTCGCGGGCTTCGTCGCGGCCGCCTTCCTGCGCGGCATCCAGCTCGTGCAGCTGCCGACGACGCTCCTCGCCCAGGTCGATGCGGCCATCGGCGGCAAGACCGCCGTCGACCTCCCCGAGGCGAAGAACGGCGTCGGTCTCTTCCACCACCCCTATGCGGTGGTGGGGGACACTCGCTGGCTGCGGACGCTCGACGCCCGCCAGCGACGCGCCGGCCTCGTCGAGGCGGTGAAGATGGCCTTCCTCCTCGATCCTCCGCTCTTTGCCCGCATCGAGAAGGAGCTGCCGGCGCTGCTCACCGGCGACGCCGCGGCGCTCGCTGCGCTGGTGCCGGCGGCGGCGGCGGCAAAGGCGCGCGTCGTGGAGCGCGACCCCGAGGAGGCGGGCGAGCGGACCCTGCTCAACTTCGGGCACACCCTCGGCCACGCCATCGAGGCGGCGAGCGGATACCAGGGCCTGCTGCACGGCGAGGCGGTCGCCTAGGGGATGCTCTTCGCCCTGCGCCTGGCGCTGCCGCGCGGCCTCGCCGCGGCGACCGCGCAGCGACTGCAGCGCGTCGTGCTGGCGCTGACGCCGGAGCCGCTCCCCGAGCTCGAGCCGGCGAGCGTGATGGCGCTCCTCGCGCGTGACAAGAAGGCGCGCGAGGGAGGCGTCGGCTGGGTGCTGCCACGGGCCCTGGGTCAGGGACGCTGGGGAGTGGCGGTGCCCGCCGCCGAGGTCGAGGAGCAGCTCGCCGCCTTCCTGCGCGATCCCCTCGCCTGAAGGTGCCGCCCGCGCGCCCGGCCGTCGGCGTGGAAGGCGCCGCGGCGATCCGCGAGGGCCGACCGCTGTCCGCCGGAGGCACCGCCGTCCCGGGGTCGAACGGGTTGGCGGCGGGCGCCGTTTTGCGCCGGGGCGCCGGGCTATAATCGCTGCGCCAACCCCCACGTTCGGCTGTGACGACTCGATCCGCGCCGGCGTGGATGGCGCCTGCCGATGAGCAAACTCCTTAGCCGGATCCCTCTCCGGCACCTCATCTTCCTCCTCCTGCTCGGCTCCGGCCTGATCCCGCTGGTGGGCGCGAGCATCGTGCTCACCCGGCGCAACGTCGACCTCTTCGAGACCCAGGAACAGACCTTCCTCACTCGCTCGGCGGAGGCGCTGTCGGAGGAGATCGGCACCGACCTCTCCACGCTCGAGCGCGAAGTGCGGCAGCTGGGCGAGGGATTCCTCGCCCTTCCCGGCCCCGCCTCGCCGATGGATCGCCTGCGCATGCAGGGTGTGGACCGCTACTTCGGGAACTTCATGCTCGACAACGAAGCGCGGCTGCTGCAGCTGCAGGTGCTCGGGCTCGACGGCTCCGGGCCGTCGCTGGGTGCCGGTGCGCCCGACGCACAGGTGCAGCGCGCGCTGCGCGATGCCTTCAAGCAGGCGCAGAGGAGCTCGCAAACTGTCTACCGCTTCGTCCGCCGCGCCAGCGACAACGAGCCGCTGGCAGTCGCCGCGGTGCCGGTCTTCCGGCCGCAGGCGCCTGGCGAAGCCCAGCCGCCGGTGCCGGTGCTGATCCTCGAGGCTGTCGCCCGGCTCGACGTGCTGCAGCGCGTCGGCAGTCGCGAGGCGCAGGGCGACGTCGCCGTCTTCCTCATCGACGCCGAGGGCAACGTGCTCTGGGAGCGCGGCGCCGACGACGAGACCGCCCGCGCTCTCGCTTCGTCGCGGCTGGTGGAGGACTTCCGGCGCCGCCCCGAGATCCTCGCCTCCGAGTACACCCTCTTCGCCCACGGCAAGAAGATACGCATGCTCGGGCGCGTCTCGCCGGTGGAGGAAACCGGCTGGGGGATCGTCGTGCACAAGCCGCTCTCCGCCGCCTACGTGGCGGTGCAGCAGCTCGTCTACACGACCATCATCGCCTCGCTGGTGCTGGTGGTGCTGTCGGGGCTTTTCGCCGGCTTCGCAGCCGGCCGTTTCAGCGCCCCCATCACGCGGCTCGCTGCCACCACCCACGAGATCGCCGCCGGCAAGTTCGGCCACCACGTGGAGGTGACGGGGCCTGGCCGCGAGGTGGTGGAGCTCGCCGAGGACTTCAACCGCATGAGCGGCCACGTCCAGGGCTACGTCGAGCAGCTGCAGGCCGCCGCCCAGGCCAATCGGGAGCTCTTCATCGGCTCGATCCGGGCCTTCGCGGCCGCCGTCGACGCCAAGGACCCCTACACGCGCGGCCATTCCGAGCGGGTGGCGGCGTTCAGCCGCACCATCGCCAAGACGCTCGGCCAGTCCGAGGAGTTCCAGTACCGCATTTGGATCGCCGGCGTTCTCCACGACGTGGGCAAGATCGGCGTCGAGGACCGCATCCTCAAGAAGGGTGGCGTGCTCACCGCCGACGAGTACGAGCAGATGAAGCTGCACCCGCTGATCGGCGAGGAGATCCTCAAGCCACTCGAGCCGCTCAAGGAGATGCTCCCCGCCATCCGCTGGCACCATGAGGCGTGGAATGGCCGCGGCTACCCCGACAGCCTCAAGGCCGAGCAGATCCCGCTCATCGCCCGCATCGTAGCGGTGGCCGACACCTTCGACGCCATCACCACCAACCGCCCCTACCAGAAAGCCTACGGCCACGCCTACGCGGTGGAGACGATCACCAAGCTCACCGGCGCCCGCTTCGACGCCAAGGTGGTGACCGCCTTCCTGCGCGCCTTCCAGCAGGGGGCCATCCGGGTGGAGCGCGAGGAGGGGGAGCGCGCCGAGCCGCTGCCGGTGAGCGCGTGAGGACCGCCGCCAGCGATCCGCGCGCGCGCTCCGGCTGTTAGGCTCTGGCGGCGATGGCCTTCGAGTACATCCTCGCCAACCTGCTGGCGGAGACCGGGGCCGCCGGCGTGCTCTTCCTCGACGGCACCGGCGAGACGGTGGACGTCGTCTGCTCCGAGTTCACACCCTACGAGATGCGGGTGCTCGGCGCTTACCTCGGCATCTACCTCAAGCAGGTCGCCGCGGCGCTCGAGCAGTGGGCGATGGGGACGCCGCGGCTGGTCCACGTCGAGAAGGACCGGCTGCACATCTATGCGCTGCCGCTCCCCGAGGGCTACTACCTGGTGTTGGTGCAGCGGCGGCCGTCGCTGGTGGGCAGGGCCCGCATCCAGCTCGATCGCGCGGCCGAGCAGCTGGTGCAGACGCTCTTCTGAGCTCCCCGAGGCGCCCCGGCATTCGACCCTGCGCTTCAGGGGCCCCTGCTAAGCTCGCCGGCGATGGCCGAGCGCGGTGCCCCCCTCGAGCTGCCTCCCGAGAGCACCCTCGACGAGCCCGAGCGCCGGGGGTTCTGGGGCAAGCTCAAGCGCGGGCTCCTCATGACCCACACCGAGCTGCTCGAGCGGCTCGACGCCACCCTCGCTGGCCGCGACTTCCTCGACGAGCGCACCCTCGAGAGCCTCGAGGAAACCCTCATCGGCGCCGACCTGGGCGTCACCACCTCCCTCGAGCTCGTCGCGCGGCTCAAGGAGGAGGTCCGCAGCGGCGAGGGCGGCGACGCCTTCCGCCTGCGCCAGCGCCTCGCTGACGAGGTCGGCCTGCTGCTGCTGCAGGCCCCCCGCCCGCGCGAGACGGCGGGCCCCCGCGTCACGCTGGTGGTGGGGGTCAACGGCGTCGGCAAGACCACCTCGATCGCCAAGCTGGCGCGCCTGGCGCAGCGGCAGGGTCGCCGCGTGCTGCTGGTCGCGGGTGACACCTTCCGCGCCGCCGCCGTCGAGCAGCTCGCCCTGTGGGCCAACCGCCTGGGGGTCGAGCTGGTGCGCCAGCAGCAGGGTGCCGACCCTGCCGCCGTCGTCTTCGACGGCCTGCAGGCGGCGCACGCGCGCAGCGTCGACGAAGTGATCATCGACACCGCCGGGCGCCTCCACAACAAGGAGCACCTGATGCGCGAGCTGGCCAAGATCGGACGCGTCATCGACCGCGACGCCGCCTCCTGGCAGCGACGGACGCTGCTGGTGCTCGACGCCACCACCGGCCAGAACGCGCTCTCGCAGGCGCGCGAGTTCCTCTCCGTGGTGCCGGTGGACGGCGTGCTGCTCGCCAAGGTCGACGGCACCGCCAAGGGGGGCATGGCGGTGGCGGTGGCCCGCGAGCTCAAGCTGCCGGTGCTCTACCTCGGCGTCGGCGAGACCGCCGACGACCTCGTGGAGTTCCGCCCCCGCGAGTTCGCGCAGGCTCTGCTGGCGTAGGGACGCGCCTTGCGCGGTGCCCCGGCCACGCGACCTCCCAGCGACGCCGAGCTCGCCGCCCTGCGCCTGGCTCTGCGCCTGGCGGCGCGCGGCCGCTACCGCACCAGCCCCAACCCGATGGTGGGCGCGGTGCTGCTGCGCGCTGGTGCCCCGGCCGGAGAACCGCTCGCCGTCGGCTGGCACCGGCGAGTCGGCGGACCCCACGCCGAGGTGGAGGCGCTGCGCCGCGCCGGGGAGGCCCGCGGCGCCACCCTCTGCGTCACCCTCGAGCCCTGCGCGCACCACGGGCGCACGCCGCCCTGCACCGAGGCGGTGATCGCCGCCGGCGTGCGCCGGGTGGTGGCCTGTCACCGCGACCCCGACCCGCGGGTGGCGGGCGAGGGGTTCGGCCGGCTCGCCGCGGCCGGCGTGGAGGTCACCTCCGGCCATCTCGTCGACGAGGCCGTGCGCCTGAACTGGAAGTACCTCACCGCCCGTACGCTCGGGCGCCCCGCAGTGACGCTCAAGTGGGCGATGAGCCTCGACGGGCGCATCGCCACGCGCAGTGGCGACAGCCGCTGGATCTCCGGCGAGGCGGCGCGGCGCTGGGCGCTGGAGCTGCGCGAGGAGCACGACGCCATCCTGGTGGGGAGCGGCACCGCCCTCGCCGACGACCCGCTGCTGACGCGCCGCCTCGGCCGCGCCCGCGGGCCGATCCTGCGGGTGGTGCTCGACCGCCGATTGCGGCTGCCGCCGGCGGCGCGCCTGCTGGCCGAGCCGGGGCCCGTGCTCGTGTATGCTGCCGGCGGTGCCACGGCGACGGGCGAGCGCGTCGAGGCGCTGCGCCGCCGAGGCGTCGAGGTGGTGCTGCTGCCGGCGGTGACGCCGGCGGCGGTGCTGGCCGACCTGGGCCGCCGCGGGGTGCAGAGCCTGCTGGTGGAGGGGGGAGCGGAGGTGCTCGCCGCCTTCGCGGCCGAGGGCGCGTTCGATCGCCTCGAGGTCGCCTGCGCACCGCTGCTGGTGGGGGGGCGGACGGCACCCGGCCCGCTCGGTGGCGAGGGTCCCGAGCGGCTCGCCGAAGCGCTGCCGTTGGCGCCCTTCGAGATCCGCAGGCGCGGCCCGGACGTCCTCCTGAGCTCCTTTCGTTCCCAATGTTTACCGGCCTTGTCCGCGAGCGTGGGCGGGTAGCCGCCGACCCTACGCCCTCTCCACAGGGGGGGGTGGGGCTGCGCCTGTACCACTCCGTGGAGCTCTCGGGGCTGCTGCCGGTGGGGGCGAGCCTGGCGGTCTCCGGGGTCTGCCTGACGGTGGTCCGCGGGAGCGCCGGCGAGTCGCTCCTCGAGCTCTCGCCGGAGACCTTGCGGCGGACGACGCTCGGCGCCCTCCGTGCCGGCGCCGAGGTGAACCTGGAGCCGGCGCTGCGCATGGGGGACCCCCTCGGCGGTCATTGGGTGCAGGGGCACGTCGACGGCACGCTGGGAGTGCTTGCCGTGGAGACGCTGGGGGACCACCGGGAGGTCCTCTGCGAGCTGCCGGCGTCGCTGGCGCCGCTGGTGGTGGCGAAGGGCTCCGTGGCGCTCGACGGCGTGAGTCTCACCGTTGCCTCCCTGCACGCCGATCGCTTCACGGTGGCGCTGATCCCCCACACGCTCGAGGTGACGACCCTCGGCAGCCTGGGGCCGGGCGATCGGCTCAACGTCGAGACGGACCTGCTCGGCAAGTACGTGCAGCGCTTGCTGCAAGAGCGAGGGCTGCCGTGAGACGTTCTGGCGGCGTGCCGGTCGCCGCGCTGCTGCGCGAGCAGGCCCCCGAGCCGGGGCGCTGCTGGATCCGCCATAGCCCGCTGCACT
The DNA here is from genome assembly GCA_963837455.1 of Thermoanaerobaculia bacterium. Taxonomy (GTDB): domain Bacteria; phylum Acidobacteriota; class Thermoanaerobaculia; order Multivoradales; family JAIOJS01; genus DASYQD01. The sequence goes on from CAWINM010000010.1 coordinate 666,332, forward strand.
GGCCGGGGCCGGCGCGGCCGTGGCTCGACCTCGCTGGCGGCTGTCTCGGCGCCAGTGACGGCGAGCCCGAGCTGCTCGCCGCCCTGCTGGCGACGCGCCTCGACGACCTGCTCTACCTGCCGCCGGTGGCGGCGGAGCACGCCACGGCCCGCGACCGCCTCGCCGCCCGCCACGCCTCCCGCGGCACGCCGGTGCTGGTGCAGCTGCAACCCGGCGACCCGCTGCCCCTGGAGACCTCCGGCCTCGTCGTGGTGTGGGACCTGCTGCCGGTGACGCTGGCGGGAGAGCGCGGCGTCGATGTCTTGTCGCCCTCGTCCCTGGCAGGGGGTGCCGCGGCGGCCTGGCCTCTCGTCGCGGGCCTCGGTGACGCCGGCCAGCGCGAGGCCATCGCCGCGATGCTGGTCGCGGCCGGCGTCGGGGCGCTGGTGGGAGTGCCGCTCGACCTCAGCGGCCGCGATCGCCGCGCGCTCGGCGAGACGATGAGCGAGGAGCGCTACCTCCGCCTCTTCCACGGCGAGGCACCCTCGCCGGCGGCGCTGGCGATGACCGCAGCGCGCCACGGCCTCGAGCCGCTGCTGCGGCGGCCACTGCCGCGTCCGCCCCTGGTGGGCGCCGGCAACCTGCGGGTGGCGGCGGCGCTCGCCGGCTGCGCCGAGCTGGCGATGCTGCTCGACGAGCCGGAGGGTCGCGTCCAGACGCTGCTGCGGGCGGCCCGCTTCGCCGAGCGGGCACCGCGGGACCTGACGGCGCTGGCGCGGGAGGGCAACCTCGGCGTGCTCCCCTGGCTCGAGGGTGAGGCGCGGCAGGTCGCCGCCGAGGCGGCTGCCGGCAGCGAGCCTCGGCTGTGGGGCCAGCTGCTGGCGCGACTCGCCGCCGGCTAGGGGCGTGCCGCGGCGGTCGTTCGCGCCGGCCGCCTCAGCTCGGCCGGATGAGCTCGCAGAACGTCCCGAGGTCGACGTTGCCGCCGCTCACCACCGCGACGATCGGCCCGTCGCCCGCCACCCGTCCGCTGAGCGCCGCTGCCACCGGCAGCGCCCCCGCTCCCTCGCAGATCACCCGCAGCTGCTCGGCGACGGTGCGCATCGCCGCCCGCACCTCGTCGAGGGTGACGACGACGCTGCCGTCGACCAGCGGCCGCAGCCGCTCCCACATGTTGGGGAAGATGCTCTTGCCGCCGGCGCCGTCGACGAAGCTCCGCTGCCAGCCCTCGAACCGTTGCGGCGAGCCGCGCTCGAGCGACAGGGCGAGCGGCGCGGCGGTCTCTGGCTCGGCGCCGCAGACGCGCACGTCGGGGCGCAGCGCGCGGGCGGCGGCGCCGATGCCCGAGATGAGACCACCGCCGCCGACGGCGGCAACGATCGTCTCGACGGCCGGCAGCTGCTCGAAGATCTCGAGCGCGACGCTGCCATTGCCGGCGATGAAGGTGCGGTCGTCGAAGGGGTGAACGAAGGTGCCCTCGACGCCGGGGAAGCGGCGCTGCTCCATGGCCTCCCAGCAGGCGTCGAAGGGGGCGGACACCAGCGTCGCGCCGAGGTCGCGCATGCGCCGCACCTTGGTCTCCGGAGCGCTGTCGATGACCACCACGGTGCACGGGACGCCGGCGGCGCGCGCGGCGTATGCGACCCCTTGCCCGGCGTTGCCGGCGCTGATCGTCCACACGCCGCGCTCGCGCGCCTGGGGATCGAGGGAGAAGACGGCATTGGCGGCGCCGCGGATCTTGAAGGCGTTGATCGGCTGCAAGGTCTCGAGCTTGAGGTGGATCTCGCGGCCGTGGCGGCGCAGCCGCACCAGCGGGGTTTCGAGGACGGTGCCGCGGATGCGATCGCGAGCGGCGGCGAGCTCGGCGAGGGTGACGGGCGAGAGCTCCTCCGCGCGCAGGGTGGTGGGGGTCATCGCGCCCTAGCCTCGCCGGGGAGGCCCCTCGGCGTCAAATAGGCCCCCGGGGGTCGTCGTGTCGGGCGAGCCGAGGGGTCCCAGCGTCGCCTCTGCGCCTCCGGAGGGTCCCCCGACGCATCCCGCAGGATCGGCAGATTGGCAGAGCTGTGTGCTGATTAGTACTTACCGAGCTCGAATTAAGGCTAAAACGGTTGACGACTAGCCTACTCCGTGGGAAACTTCACCGCGATGAGCACGACCCAAAAGGAGGCCTTGCCATGCATCCCACGGAGCCGACGAAGGATGAGGCGCTTGCCGACATGACCCCGGAGAAGCTCGAGCGACTGGCCCAGCCCGCCCCCGGCCCAGCGCGAGCCAGCGGTCTGCGCGACTTCCTCGAGATCCCCTACGACCAGCTCGAGGAGATGAACCTCGAGGCCAAGGAGGAGCGGCTCGCCCGCAAGCCTGCCGACGTCGTGCGCGAGGAGCGCATGAAGTACCTCTCGGACGAGCAGCGGATCAAGGCGGTAACGGTGTGCTTCACCGACCTCGAAGGTCGCCTGCACATGCTCGACTACGACAAGAAGTTCCTCCTCAAGTCGGCCGACAACCTCACCTTCGACGGCTCCTCGATCCGCGGCTTCTCGCGCCAGCAGGAGTCGGACCTGCGGCTCGCCATCGACTGGCCGGCTTTCTACTGGCTGCCCGCCGACGTCTTCGGCCCCGGCAAGGTGCTGGTCTTCGGCGAGGTGCGCGAGCGCGACGGCACGCCCTACCGCGCGGACATGCGGGCGCTGCTCAAGACCTACGCCGAGAAGCTCTACGCGGACGACGGCACGGTCGCCCACGCCGCCAACGAGATCGAGGGGTTCCTCTTCCACGGGCGCGACGCCGAGCGGCGCTACCACGAGACCCGCCGCTTCGACTTCATCTCCACCGGCGGCTACTACCACTCGCTGCCGGGCGACGAGCTGCGCCGCTTCATCGACACCGCCGCCGAGGTGCAGCGGGCGATGGGCTTCGCCAACGAGAAGGACCACCCCGAGGTGGCGCCGTCGCAGTTCGAGATGAACTACGGCTACACCGAGGCGACGGTGGCCGCCGACCAGGTGCAGCTGTACAAGCTGCTGTCACGGCAGGTGGCGGCGCGGATGGGGATGACGGCGAGCTTCCTGCCCAAGCCGATGACCGGGATCAACGGCTCGGGGATGCACACCAACCTCTCGCTGACACGGGGAGCCACGAACCTCTTCTACGCCAAGGACGGCAAGGATGGCCTCGCCGACGCGGGCTGGGACTTCATCGACCGCATCCTGGCGAGCGCCACGGACCTCTGCCTGGTGCTCAACAGCAGCGTCAACTCCTACCGCCGTCTGGATCCCCACTTCGAGGCCCCGAACCAGATCAAGGCCTCGGCCATCGACCGCGGCTCGATGGTGCGCATCCCGCTCGGCAACGAGCGCTCGGCGCGCGTCGAGGTGCGGTCGATCGCGCCTGACGCGAATCCCTACCTGGCGATCTACACGCTGATCCGCACCGGGCTCGAGGGTCCGACCAGCGAGGAGGACGGCGAGGGCAAGCGTCCGCGCACCCGCTTCCTGCCCGACAACATCTACGACGCCATCCGCCTCTTCAAGGGCAGCCGCTTCATGCAGGAGGCGATGGGCGAGGAGGTGCACGCCAAATTCGCCGAGCTCAAGCAGATGCAAGCCGAGCGCTGCCCGAAGGCCCTCGGTACCCACATCAAGGCGGCCGAGGTGATGTTCCACCACGAGGTGACCAACCAGTTCCTCTGGTCGCAGTTCTGAGCCGCCCGACACGGCCGGTGAAGCCGCCTGCCGCCGCGCTCGACGAGCCGGCGGTCGGCGGCGCGCCGCCGGTCATCTCGCGCGGTGCGGAGCGCCACCAGCACGAACCGCGCCGAGGCCAGCCCCGAGCCGCCGCGGTAGAGGTTGAGATGCGGAGATAGTCCCTGGACCGCGAGCGCCAGGTCGGAATCTCTAGGGCTCGGAATCTCTAGGGCAGCCTGGCCACCAGGTCGATTTCGACCAGCGCACCCTTGGGCAGGCCTGCCACCTGTACCGTCGAACGCGCCGGGCGATGCGTACCCATGGCCTCGGCATAGAGCGAGTTGAGCTGCGGGAAGTCGCCGAGGTCGACGAGGAAGACCGTGGCCTTGACCACGTCCTCGAAGCGGCAGCCGGCGGCGGCGAGCACGGCGCCGAGGTTGGCGAGCACCTGGCGCGCCTGTGCCTCGAAGCCGCCGGCGACCATGGCGCCGCTCTCCGGGTCGAGCGCGATCTGTCCCGAGGTGAAGAGGAAGCCGCCACTGGACACCGCTTGCGAGTAGGGTCCGATGGCAGGCGGTGCCTGGCGGGTGGCGTGGCTGTCGATCATCGCGCCGGTTCCCTCATGGGCTCTCCTCCAAGACTCCGACGTAGGGGAGGTTGCGATAGCGTTCGGCGTAGTCGAGGCCGTAGCCGACCACGAACAGGTCCTCGATTGGGAAACCGCAGTAGTCGATGGTGACCTCGACCTCCCGGCGCGACGCCTTGTCGAGCAGTGCGCAGAGCTTGACGGAGCGGGCGCCGCGCCAGCGCAGCAGGTCGAGGATGGTGCGCAGGGTGTAGCCGGTGTCGACGATGTCCTCCACCAGCAGCACGTCGGCGTCGCGTACGGGCAGGTCGAGGTCCTTGCGGATCCGCACCTCGCCGGGGCTGGTGCCGCCGCCGTAGCTCGAGGTCTGGAAGAAGTCGATCGCCACCGGCAGGTCGAGCTGTTTGACCAGGTCGACGAGGAAGAATACCGAGCCCTTGAGGACCCCGACACAGACCAGGCGGTCGCTGGTGGCGTAGTCGCGGTTGATCTCGCTGGCGAGCTCGGCGACCCGCCGCTGCAGGGCGTCGGCGGCGATCAGCACCCTAGGGGTCGGGGGTCGGGGTGTAGGGCGGCTCGGCATTTTTCGGGATCATCTCTTAGAATCAAGGAAAAGGCGCAAGTCCCAGCGATGTCCGTGCAAGAGCTCAGCGCGCTCCACAAGCGCTACATCGACATCTCGGATCGGTTCAAGTCTTCCTGGACCTACCACCAGTTCCTCCAGGGGCTGCAGAAGCTGTCGGGCGAGGCGGAGCTGGCCCAGTACGCCACCGAGTTCCAGGCCGTCTACGGGCTGCTCAAGGAGGTCTCCCAGCACCTCACGGCCTCCAGCACCGAGCGCGTGCGCAACGAGCTGGAGATGGTGGACCGCCGTCTGCAGGATCTCAACCGCTGGCTGTTGCAGGAGGACTCCAAGGTCGCTCCCTCGCAGCTGCGGATGTTCTTCCAGCGGGTGCGAAATTACAACGAGAGCATCCTCCTCCAGCTGGTCAAGTTCTACCTCTACATGCGTCCGGCGCTGGATTGGGGGCAGGAGCACCACGACAAGCTCGACTTCCTCGTCACCAAGCTGTCGGAGGAGGCCCAGGGCCCACAGGGACCGTGGGTGCTTCAGGAGCACAGCAAGGCGAAGCAGATCTATGCCGGCCTCTGGCAACTGGTGGGCGGGCCGGCCCAGGGCGAGGTGGAGGTCGACGAGCACAAGCGTCACCTCGAGGACCTGCGGCGCCAGATGATGCAGGCCGAGACCTTCGACCAGCTCATCGACGGCGAGCTCATCGCCGAGTACCGGCGGTTCAAGTTCCAGCTCGGCCACCTCTTCTTCCACCCGGAGCTGCTGCTGATCATCGTCGAGACCAACCTCGCCCTGCGCAACCACGTCCAGCAGCTGTACCGCCGCGAGGAGCAGCGCATCGTCGCCGACTACCAGCGCATCTTCGAGCTCGAGCGGGTGGTGGCGGTCGACACCCAGCTCGACCTCGAGCTCTCCGCCTTCCGCGAGGAGGTCGAGACCTTCGAGAAGAACCTGCAGAACGAGTCGCTCTCGCTCGACGAGCTGCGCCGCCTGCGGCAGCACGTGCGGACCCTGATTCCGCGCCTCACCAGCGCGCAGTCGTCGGAGGAGATGTTCAGCGAGCCAGGGGAGCCGCCGCTGACCGCCAGCCAGGAGGTCGCGGTCGCCGCCGCCAAGGCGGCATCGGCTGGCGCCGGGAGCAACGGTGCCAACGCGGGCGGCGGCGGGTGGGGGGAGGAGCTGCTCAACACCCACCATCGCAGGCTGATGGGTGCGCTGGAGGGGGTCGCCGCCGAGGTGAGCCCCAAGGTCGCGGCCTTCTCGCCGGAGCTCTACCCCTACCGCCTCGAGGCGCGCGAGGTCGTAGCCTTCCGTCGCCTCAACAAGCCGGAGGGGGACACCGATCGCGAGCTCGAGAGCTTCCTGCTGTGGGCGGCTGCCTTGCGGGCCCGCAGCCAGGAGGAGATCGAGGAGATCCGCGGCATCCTCGACGACACCGCGGTCACTCGCGATGCCCCGGTCTTCGATCGCGCCAAGGACACGACGCGACTCGCCGATCTCTTCGTCCACCGCTTCGACCACGAGATTGCGCAGACGGTGCTGACCGGCGGCAGCGGCGAGGAGGCTCGCGACCTGCAGGTGCTCAAGATGCGCCTGGTGCGCGAGTCCGCCGGGTTGTGGCTGCTCCTCTACAAGCCGTAGTGCGGCAACGGAGCCGATGAAGCACTGGGTCGAGGAGCTCGGGGCAGCGGCAGCCGCTTGGCGCGAGATGGGTTGGCCGGAGCCCCGTGCGGCCCTGGTGTCGGGCTCGGGGCTGGCGATGGACTTCGCCCTGCCGAGTGCCGGCAGGATGGCGCTCCAGCACTTCCTCCCCTGGCCGGTGCATGCCGTCGTCGGCCACCCACTGGAGGTGGAGCTGCTGCTTCCCGCGGGAGCCGCTCCGGTCGCCTACTTCCGTGGTCGCCTGCACAGCTACCAGGGCTACACCGCGGCGCAGACGGTCTTCCCGGTTCGCCTCGCCGCCCTGCTCGGCACTCGCGTGCTGTTGCTCACCAACGCCGCCGGCGCCGTTAGCGAGCGACTGCCTCCTGGCCGCCTGACGCTGGTCACCGACCAGCTCAACCTCACCGGGCTCAATCCGCTATACGGCACGCCGCCGGAAGCCTGGGGGCCGCGTTTCCCGGACATGGTGGAGGCTTACGACCCGCGCCTGCGGGCCCTCCTTGCCGACCACGCCCTGGCCATCGGGCTCGAGCTCGGTCAGGGGGTCTACGGCGGGCTCGCCGGCCCGAGCTACGAGACTCCTGCCGAGGTGCGCATGATGCGCACGCTGGGTGCCGACCTGGTGGGAATGTCCACCGTGCTCGAGGTGATCGCCGCGCGCCACATGGGAGTGCGTTGCGCCTGCATCTCCCTCGCCTCCAACTTCGCGGCCGGCATGGTTGCCGAGTCCCTCGACCACGAGGACGTGCTGGCGGCAGGCAAGGCCGCCGGCCTGCAGCTGCGGCGTCTCTTCGAGCGGGTGCTGGTCGACCCGGCGCTGACGGTGTAGGGTGCGCGTCGCCGCCGGCTGAGCGCCATGTCCGAGCTGCAGGAGCAGATCCAGAACCGCCGTCGCAAGCTCGAGGAGCTCGCGCGGCAGGGCGTCGAGCTCTACCCGCACGCCTTCCCCCACGACCTTCCCCCCAGCGAGGTGCACGAGCGCTGGGGCGAGCGCTCGGCCGCCGAGCTCGAGGGGGAGACGCTCCACCTGCGCGTGCCGGGACGCCTGCGCGGCATCCGTGGCCACGGGCGGGTGATGTTCCTCGACCTCGACGACGGCCGCGGCAAGCTGCAGCTGTTCGTGCGCCGGCCGCAGCTGCCGGAGGCCGCGCAGCGGCTGCTCGACCAGCTCGACCTCGGCGACCTGGTGGGCGCCAGCGGCACCCTCATCCGCACCCGCGCCGGCGAGCTCTCGCTCGACCTCGACGACCTGGTGCTCCTCGCCAAGGCCCTGCGGCCTTTGCCCGAGAAGTGGCACGGCCTCACCGACCTCGAGTCGCGCTACCGGCAGCGCTACGTCGACCTCATCGTCAACCCCGAGTCGCGGCGCGTCTTCGAGCTGCGCTCGGCGCTGGTGCGCGAGCTGCGGCGCTTCCTCGACGACCACGGCTTCGTCGAGGTCGAGACGCCGATGATGCAGATCGTCGCCGGCGGCGCGGCGGCGCGGCCGTTCGTCACCCACCACAACGCCCTCGACCTCGACCTCTACCTGCGCATCGCCCCCGAGCTGTTCTTGAAGCGGCTCACCGTCGGCGGCATGCCCAAGGTCTACGAGATCAACCGCAACTTCCGCAACGAGGGGATCTCCACCCAGCACAACCCCGAGTTCACCATGCTCGAGTTCTACTGGACGTGGATCGACTACGAGACCCTCATCGACTTCACCGAGGAGCTGTTCCTCCACCTCGAGGGGCAGCTGCTGGGCAGCGACGGCCTGCGCTGGCGCGGCGAGCGCCTCGACCTGACCCGCCCCTGGCGGCGGTTCAGCGTCCGCGAGGCGATCGTCCAGCTCGGCGGCGTCGCCGCCGACCGCCTCGAGCGCAGCGAGGACGTCGCCGCCGAGCTGGCGTCGCGCGGCGTGCCGGCGCCACCCGGCGGCGGCTACGGCCATCTGCTGATGGCGCTCTTCGAGGCCACCGCCGAGCGCCAGCTGGTGCAGCCCACCTTCATCACCGACCTGCCCACCGAAGTCTCGCCGCTCTCCAAGCAGCGCCGCGACGACCCCCGCTTCACCGAGCGCTTCGAGCTCTACCTCGGCGGCATGGAGCTCGCCAACGCCTTCTCCGAGCTCAACGACCCCGCCGTACAGGCGCAGCGCTTCCGCGAGCAGCTCGCGCAGCGCGCCGCCGGCGACGAAGAGGCGCACCGCTACGACGAGGACTACGTGCGGGCGCTCGAGTTCGGCATGCCGCCGGCCGGCGGCGAGGGCATCGGCATCGACCGCCTGACCATGCTGTTCGCCGACCGCCAGTCGATCCGCGACGTCATCCTCTTCCCCCTCCTGCGGCCGCTGGCGGCGGGGGACGAGCCGTAGCTCGGGCGAGCCTACCCAGCGCCCGAGCCTCCGCCGTGGGGAGTAAGATCCTTGCGTGGCAGCTCGGGAGGAAGGCCAACTGGACGAGGTCCGCGAGGACGACGGCGAGCCGACGCTCGAGGGTTGCTTCGCGCCGGACGGGACAGATCTCACGCTCATCGCAGTCGCCCTCGACATGACACCGACCGAGCGGCTCCGCGCACTGCAGGCCATGGCCGACTTCGCGGCGCTCGTGCGGCGCGGCGATGAAGCCTGAGTTCCTGGCGCTGCTCGGCGCGTTGCACCACCAGCGGGTCGAGTTCGTCCTCGTCGGCGGCGTCGCTGCTGTCGTCGCCGGGGCGATCGTCAACACCGAGGATGTCGACGTGGTCTATGCCGGCGACGATGGCAACCTCGAACGATTGCTGGCGGCACTGGAGGCCATAGACTGCTCTTACCGCGACCCGGCGGGACGAGACATCCGCCCCACGGTGGAGCGCCTGCGCGCGAACCGCGTGAACCTGCTGCGCAGCCGTGCAGGCAAGATCGACGCGATGCAAGCGATCGCGCCCAGCTGGGGGTTCCCCGAGGTGCTGGCCCGCTCGCACCCGCTGGAGATCGGCGGCATGCCCATCCACGTGCTCGACCTCGCGTCCGTCATCGAGTCCAAGGAAACCCTGGGGCGGCCCAAGGACCTCGCCGTCCTGCCCGTCCTGCGCAACACGCTCGAGATGCGACGCGCCCGCGGTCTGACCTGAACCCCGAGCGATGCCTCTCAAGCCCGAGGCCAAGGCCCGCCAGGCCATCGACGCCGCGCTCGCCGCCGCCGGCTGGATCGTTCAGGACGGCGCCGACACCAACCTCGCGGCCGGCCCCGGCGTCGCCGTCCGCGAGCTCCGCATGGCCGAGGGGCACGGCATCGCCGACTATCTCCTCTACGTCGACGGCTCCGCGGTCGGCGCGCTGGAGGCGAAGAGGGCGGGGCACACGCTCGGCGGGGTGGCGGGCCAGGTCCAGAAGTACGGCGAGCGGCTGCCCGGTCACGTGCCGGCCGCCCTGCGGCCGCTACCGTTTCTCTACCTTGCGAACGGCGAGGAGATCCGCTTTGCCAACCGACTCGACCCCGAGCCGCGGTCGCGCCCGGTGTTCGCGCCGCACCGGCCCGAGACGCTGCGCGAGTGGCTGCGGGCCGATCCGCTGCCCACCTGGATCCGCGGGTGGCAGCCGGCGCGCGCCGAGCTGGTGGCGGAGCTGGAGGCCACCGGCTTCGACGCCCCCTCGACCCTGCGCTCCCGACTACGCGCGCTGCCACCGGCGGTGATCCCCGGCCTCTGGCGCAACCAGGTCGAGGCCATCCGCGGCCTCGAGGCCTCCTTCGCCGCGGACCATCCCCGCGCCCTCGTGCAGATGGCGACCGGCAGCGGCAAGAGCCTCATGGCGGTGGCCGCGATCTACCGCCTCATCAAGTTCGGTGGCGCCCGCCGCGTGCTCTTCCTCGTCGATCGCACCAACCTCGGCGAGCAGGCCGAGGACGAGCTGCAGCGCTACCGCACCTACGACGACCACCGCAAGCTCACCGAGCTCTACGGTGTGCAGCTGCTGCGCGGCAACAAGGTCGCCTCCTCGGCGAAGGTGGTGATCACCACCATCCAGCGCCTCTACTCCATGCTGCGTGGCGAGGCCGAGCTCGATCCGGCGCTGGAGCAGGGCGCCGAGAGCGGCCCACCGCTGCCCGGCGAGCTCCCTGCCGTCGCCTACAACCCGGCGCTCCCCCCGAGCTCTTCGACGTCATCTTCATCGACGAGTGCCACCGCAGCATCTACACCCTCTGGCGCCAGGTGCTCGAGTACTTCGACGCCTACCTCGTCGGCCTCACCGCGACGCCGGCCAAGCACACCTTCGGCTTCTTCCACAAGAACCTGGTGCAGGGGTACGACCACGAGCAGGCGGTGGCCGACGGCGTCAACGTCGACTTCGACATCTACCGCATCCGCACCCGCATCACCGCCGCGGGCTCGACCATCGAGGCCGGCCCCGGCGTCGTCGTTCCCTACCGCGAGCGCCGCTCGCGCGCCACCCGCTGGGAGGCGCCCGACGAGGACATCACCTACACCGCCACCCAGCTCGACCGCGACGTGGTGGCGAAGGATCAGATCCGCACCATCGTGCGCACCCTGCGCGACCGCCTGTTCACCGAGATCTTCCCCGGCCGCACCCACGTCCCCAAGACCTTGATCTTCGCCAAGGACGACTCCCACGCCGAGGACGTCGTCGACGTCATTCGCGAGGAGTTCGGCAAGGGCGACGACTTCTGCACCAAGATCACCTACAAGACCACCGGCAAGAGCCCGCGCGACCTCATCCAGGAGTTCCGCACCTCCTACCACCCGCGCATCGCCGTCACCGTCGACATGATCGCCACCGGCACCGACGTACGGCCGATCGAGATCGTCGTCTTCCTGCGCACCGTGCAGAGCCGCGTCCTCTACGAGCAGATGAAGGGGCGCGGCGTGCGCGTCGTCGGCGCCGACGAGCTGCAGGCGGTCACCCCCGACGCCGTGGCCAAGACCCACTTCGTGCTGGTCGACTGCGTCGGCGTCTCCGAGAGCCGCATGAACGACACCCGCCCGCTCGATCAGCACCGCGGCGTCTCCTTCAAGGCGCTCCTCCAGCACGTCAGCCAGGGCGGCACCGACCCCGAGGTGGCGAGCTCCCTCGCCAGCCGCCTGGCGCGCCTCGACCTCCGTCTCGGCCCCGCCGAGCGCGCCCGCCTCGCCCAGGCCGCCCCCGGCACCGACCTCCACGCCATCGCCCACGGCATCATCGACGCCCTCGACCCCGACCGCCAGCGCCAGCACGCCCGCGCCCGCCACGCCCTCGGCCCCGACGTCGACCCCGGGCCGCAGCAAGTCGAGGCCGCCGCCCGCGAGCTGGTCAAGACCGCCGTCGCCCCCCTCGCCACCCAGCCCCAGCTGCGCCAGCTCCTCCAGGACCTCAAGCAGCAGTTCGACCAGGCGATCGACGAGGTGAGCGAGGACGAGCTCCTCGAGGCCGGCCCCGCCCCCGAGGCCCGCGAGCGCGCCCGCCACCTCGTGCAGTCGTTCGAGGACTACCTCGCCGAGCACCGCGACGAGATCGACGCCCTGCAGTTCTTCTACTCCCAGCCCCACGCCCGCCGCCTGCGCTTCGCCGACATCAAGGCCCTCGCCGACGCCATCGGCGCCCCACCGCGCCACTGGACCCCCGAGCGCCTGTGGCAGGCCTATCAGCAGCTCGACGCCCACCGCGTGCGCCGCACCGGCGGCAAGCGCCTGCTCACCGACGTCGTCTCCCTGGTGCGCTACGCCCTCCACCAGCAGCCCGAGCTCGTCCCCTACGCCGACCAGGTGCGCGCCCGCTTCACCACCTGGCTCGCCCAGCAGCAGTCCGCCGGCCGCACCTTCACCGCCGACCAGCAGCTCTGGCTCGAGCTCATGCGCGACCACGTGGCCCGCAGCCTGGAGATCGGCCTCGACGACTTCGACTTGACCCCCTTCGTCGAGCGCGGCGGGCTGGGGAGGGCGGGGCGAGTGTTCCCGGGAGGAGAGCTCGAGCGGGTGGTGGAGGAGCTGAATGAGGTGCTGGCGGCGTGAGAGCGCTGCCGACGGGCTGGGCGTTCGGAACCGTTGCGGACACCGTCGCACCGGAGCCCGGGTCGCTGACTGACGGCCCGTTTGGCTCGAATCTCAAGACTGAGCACTACACCGAGGCGGGGCCACGGGTGGTTCGTCTGCAGAACATCGGTGACGGCCGTTTCCTCGACAATCCGGCACACATCTCCGATGGACGATTTGAGCGCCTGCGACGGCATGAGGCAAAGCCTGGCGACGTCGTCGTGGCGATGCTGGGCGAAGAAGTACCGCGTGCCTGTCTTGTGCCGCCGACGCTCGGTCCAGCCATCGTCAAGGCCGACTGCGCCCGATTACGAGTAGACCGCGACCGCTTCGACGGCGCGTTCGTCATGCAGGCGCTGAACGCTCACCAGACACGCCGCGCCGCAGCAGAGCAGGTGCACGGTATGGGTCGTCCCCGTTTGGGTCTTGGCCTGCTTCGCGACCTCCGCCTACCGATCGCGCCCCTTCCCGAGCAGCGCCGCATCGTCGATGCCCTCGACTCCTACCTCACCCGCCTCGACGCCGCGGGCGCCTCCCTGCGCCGCGTCGAGGTCAACCTCGAGCGCTACCGCGCCTCGGTGCTGCAGGCGGCGGTCGAGGGACGCGTGGTGCCCACCGAGGCCGAGCTGGCGCGCTCCGAGGGCCGCGACTACGAGCCCGCCTCGGTGCTGCTCGAGCGCATCCTCCGTGAGCGCCGCCGGCGCTGGGAAGAGGAAGAGCTGGCCAGGGGAAGAAGTAAGGCGCGCTACCAGGAGCCCGCGGCGCCCGACACGAGCAGCCTGCCGGAGCTGCCGGAGGGGTGGTGCTGGGCGACGGTAGAGCAGCTCGAGAGCGGCGACCGCAGGTGCGGGTACGGTGTGCTCGTGCCCGGTCCTGATCTGCCCGACGGCGTCCCACTGGTTCGAGTCGGTGATCTTTCCAACGGGCGCATCGAAGCCAATGGGCTGAAGCGGATCTCGAAGACGATCGCCGATCGGTTCTCGCGCACCTACGTGCGGGGCGGCGAGGTGCTTCTGAGCGTCGTCGGCACGATCGGTAGGACCGCTGTCGTCCCCTCGACTCTCGTCGGGGCCAATGTCGCCCGTGCGATCGCGGTTCTGCCAGTCGCAACAGGGTTGGCCCCGTCCTGGGTCGAGCTCTGGCTTCGAAGTCCTCAGATGAAGGCAAGAACGTGTGCACTGGCACACGAAGTGGCCCGGAAGACGCTGAACATTGAGGACGTGCGGCGGGCTTGCGTGGCGATTCCACCGCTGTCTGAACAGCTCAGGATCCGCGAGCGACTCGATGATCTGGAATCGCTGATCGAGGCTGACGAGGGGGTCATCAAGACGAGCGCTGATCGCCTCTCCCGCCTCCGCCAATCCATCCTCTCCTGGGCCTTCCAGGGCAAGCTGGTGGACCAGGACCCCGCCGACGAGCCCGCCTCCGTGCTCCTCGAGCGGATCCGCGCTGAGCGGCAGCGGTCGGGTGGCGCTCGTCGTCGCGGTCGCGGCCGGCGCTCGCGGCAGGTCGAGGCACCGAGCGACGACGGCGTGCCCGGTCACGCCGAGGCGACCGAGAGCCCCGCGTAGCGTGCGCTCTGCGCGCCACCCTCCGCGGCGGCACCCATCGTCGTGACCGCCGGGTCGTGCGCCGCGCGCACCTACGCGAAGGGCGCCGCCGCGCGCGGGCGCAGGTAGTCGACTGCCCAGGCGACGTCGACGGGGCCGCCGTCCCAGCTCGGCAGACCGGCCGCCGGGTCGATCGCATCTCGGGTCACCGGCAGCATCGCGCCCGGCTCCGTGTCCCCAGCGACGAGCAGCCGCGGCGATGCCGGCGCCGTCTCCAGTCGCCGGCCGTCGGGGCGGAAGAACTCCAGTCGCCGGCCGTCGGGGCGGAAGAACCGCACCTCGCCGCGACCCGTCGCCTCCACGCGGAACCCCTCCTCGTGCACGGCGCGGTGGTGGCGGCGGCAGAGGAGCACCAGGTTCTCCAGCGTCGTGGCGCCGCCGTCGGCCCAGTGCTCGACGTGGTGGGCGTCGCACAGGCGCGCGCCGCAGCCCGGGAAGCGGCAACCCCTGTCGCGATGCGCCAGCGCCCGCCGCAACGGCGTCGAGACCACCCGCGTGCGTCGCCCGACGTCGAGCGCGCGGCCGTCGGCGCCGTGCCGCATCACCACCAGGGCGGCGTCGCACGCCAGGCGGCGGGACGTTTCCGCGGGAACGTTTCGGTGGCCGTCGAGCGTCGCGGCGCCCGCGCCATCGACCGCCAGCGCCTCGGCGTCGACGTGCAGCACGACCTGGTAACGGTCGCCGCGGGTGCCCGGGTCGAAGCCGGCGGCGAGCGCGCTCTCGGCGACGAGGGCGAGGGCGTCGGCGCGGCGCTGCTCGGCGGTGGCGTCGTCGGCAGTACCGGAGCCCTCGCGCAGGCGCTCGGCGGCGGCGTCGAGCGCCTGCAGCAACGCGGCGCCGGCCTCGGGAGCGAGGCGCGCCTGCACGACGACCATGCCGTCCTCGTCGGCGTGCAGGCGGAGGTGACGACTCGTGAACCGCCGCTGCTCGGCCTCCATCTCGGCGAGCCGATCGGCGCGCCGCCACGACCGCACCAGCGCCTCGACGTGCGAGGCGGTGCCGGCCTTGGCGAAGACCAGCAGCTCTGCCTCGGTGGCGGCCGTGGCGACGCGGGTGAGCGCGCGCACTTTGGAGTACGAAAGCTCGCCGCGGTGCATGGCGGCGGCGATGGCGGGCAGTCTCACCGAGCGCGCGCGCCACCCGCACCTTCTCGCGGGCGGCGCCGAGGTCGAGGCCGGTGCGCCAGGCGAGCCAGTGCGCGCACGAGCGGAAGCCGCAGCTCCGGCCCTCGCGCAGGTCGAGCTCGCGGATGAGCGTGAGGAGCTGACAGGTGGCCGCCTGGATCTGCGCCGCGAGCAGCGCGATGCGGTCGCCCAGCGCCTCGAGCTCCTGTCCGCCTGGCGCCTCCGCCCTCGCTTCGTCATCGCCACGAGCCGTGGTTGCGCGCTGCTCCCCGTGCATCTCCTCGTGCATGGTCATCCTCCGTACGGCCAGTGTAAGGGCGCTTTTTTCGTGCCCTGGTCGGCCCCCGAAAGGCCCGATTCCGCCGCCGACCTCCGCGCTCGCCGGCGCGCTCCCGATCGTCGCCAGTGCCCCGCGCCGAAGGCCTGCAGCGAGGCCGCCATTGCGCACTCTCAGCTCGCGAGGATCTGTTCCTCAAAAACCTTGTCAAGCCGTCGACCCCCGTCGCCGGGCTTGTGGGGGCTGTGGGAAACGCGCAGCGTTTTCCAAGTCCTGCGGAAATCGCCCCGCGATTTCCGCAGGACGGCAGCCTCCACAGGCCATCCGCCTCCTCTCCGTTCCGACCCGCTAGACTCCTCCCGCCGATGGCCGACCCCGAGCGCCGCACCGCCGACCTCCAGACGTCGAACCGCCAGACGTCGAACCGCCAGACAGCGAACCTCGTGCAGAAGCTGTGGAGCTTCTGCACCGTGCTGCGCGACGATGGCCTGTCCTACCAGGACTACCTCGAGCAGCTCACGACCCTGCTCTTCCTCAAGATGGCCGACGAGCGGGCGCGGCTCACCGGCGAGGACCAGCCGATCCCCGCCGGCTACCGCTGGTCCGATCTCGCCGCGCCCGGCATCGAGGGCGTGCGGCTCGAAGAGCACTACCGCGAGACGCTGCGCGTGCTGGGCGAGAAGGGCGGGATGCTCGGGCTCATCTTCCGCAAGGCGCAGAACAAGATCCAGGACCCGGCGAAGCTGCGGCAGCTCATCGTCGAGCTGATCGGCAAGGAGGAGTGGACGGCGATGTCCGCCGACGTCAAGGGCGATGCCTACGAAGGGCTGCTCGAGCGCAACGCGCAGGACGTCAAGGGCGGAGCGGGCCAGTACTTCACGCCGCGTCCGCTCATCCAGGCGATCGTCGAGGTCATCCGGCCGCAGCCCGGCGAGGTGATCAATGACCCGGCGTGCGGCACCGGCGGCTTCCTGCTCGCCGCCTACGATTACGTCTCCGACCTCAGCCGCTTCGACCTCGACAAGACGCAGAAGGAGCACCTGCGCGACCACGCGCTGCGCGGCACCGAGCTGGTGGAAGGAGTGGCCCGCCTGTGCGCCATGAACCTCTACCTCCACGGCATCGGTCCGCCCGGTTTGGACGACGCCGGGAAGGGCGACGGGACGGTGCCCATCGACAGCGGCAAGGACGCGTTGCGGGCGGCTCCCGGCGACGCCGAGCGGGCGCAGGTGGTGATGACCAACCCGCCCTTCGGCAAGAAGTCGTCGATCACCGTCGTCACCGCGGAAGGCGACACCGACCGCCAGGCGGTGACCTACAGCCGCCAGGACTTCTGGGCCACCACCAGCAACAAGCAGCTCAACTTCGTGCAGCACGTGGTCAGCCTGCTCAAGACCAACGGCCGCGCGGCGGTGATCGTTCCCGACAACGTGCTGTTCGAGGGCGGTGCCGGCGAGAAGGTGCGGCGCCGCCTGATGCACGACTGCGAGCTGCACACCGTGCTGCGGCTGCCGACCGGCATCTTCTACGCGCAGGGCGTCAAGGCCAACGTGCTGTTCTTCGATCGTAAGCCGGGTCGCGAGGCGGCGTGGACGGACGAGGTCTGGTTCTACGACCTACGCACCAACGTCCACTTCACGCTCAAGCAGAACCGCCTGGCGCGCGGAGACCTCGACGACTTCGTGACCCTCTACCACGCCGACAACCGGCACGAGCGGCGGCCGACCTGGACGCCGGAGACCCCCGAGGGGCGTTGGCGTGCTTACGGTTACGACGAGATCATGGCGCGCGACAAGGCGAGCCTCGACCTCTTCTGGCTGCGCGACGACAGCCTCGAGGACGCCGCCAGCCTCCCCGAGCCCCACCTGCTGGCGGCGGAGATCGCCGACGACCTGCGCTCGGCGCTGTGAGCAGATCGAGGACGTGCTCGCCGACCTGCAGGGGCGGGCGCGGCCGAGCGGTGCGGGGGCCGGCGCGAGCGATGGCGACGCCCCGCTGTAGGCGGCCGAGACGGGTCGCGCCGCGGGTCGCTGCCTCGCCTAGTAGCGGACGAGGAGAGGCAGGTCGGGGCGGAAGTCGCGCCTCGCGTGCCGTGCGCCGGAGTCGAAGGTGAGCTCGACCGCCCAGGAGTCGCCGCGGTCGACGGCGAACACGCCCTGGTCGCGCAGGTAGGTGAGCGCCGGGATCAGCCGATACGAGGACGGCGCGATGAGGCGAACGCCGGTGATGCGTTGCACGCCGAGCGGGTGGACGAGGAGCTCGACGTTGCCGTCGCGCCGGCGGATCAGCGCCTCGTTGGCGTCCGCTGCCACCGGCAGCGGGCGCGGGTGGATCGACAGCGACGGGCTGGTGGTGTCGTCACGCGGGGTGAGCATGGTGATCGCCGAGCCGTGGGGCATCCACGGCGGGGCGATGGCCCACGTCGGCAGAGGTAGCGTCGCCGGTGCGCCGCCGGTGTAGTGGAGGTTGAGGCCGATCGGCGACCAGCCGCTGGAGCGCCACAGCATCCGCTGGCGAAACTTCTCTGCCCCCTCTCGAGCCCGGGGGCGACCGGCACGTCGGCATCGGGCCAGATCAGCTCGAGGTAGGCGTTGCGAAACTCGGCGGTGACGGAGGCCGTCCCCTGCCCCTCGTGGCGGTTGACGTGGGGGTCGAAGCGAAAGCCGGCGCGCTCGAGCAGCGCGCGTTCTGGGGCACCGGGCTGGACGACGATCCAGACGTGGTCGAAGGCGACGGGGGGTGCTGGCCGCCGGTCGATCCCGGCACAGCCGACGAGCAGCATCAGCGCGGCGAGGCAGACCCTCTTCATGTCGTCCCCATCCTAAGTAACGAACGTGGTGGTGCGCGGTTCCCCGCGCCGCGCCGCTGCCCCCGTTGACCCCCGGCCGCGTTCCGGCTACGGTGCCTCGCGTTGAGCCCCGTCTGGCGCCTGCCATTCCCGTTGCTGCTGGCGCTGCGCTACCTGCGCAGCACGCGCAAGGACGCCTTCGTGAGCTTCCTCTCGGCGGTGGCGGCGGGCGGGGTCGGCCTCGGCGTGGCGGCGCTGGTGCTCGCCCTCGCGGCCCTCGCCGGGCTCCAGCAGGCGCTGCGTGGCGAGGTGCTGGCACGCACGCCGCACCTCGAGATCGAGCTGCCGCCGGGAGCGCGCGCGGCGGCCCTCGAGGAACGGCTGCTTCGACTTCCCGGCGTGGTGCAGGTCCAGGAAGCCGTGCACGGCCGGGGCTGGCTGGAGAGCGGTGGGCTCGTGCAGCCGGTGGAGGTGGTCGGTTACTCGGGCCTGGTGCCGCGCTTCTTCCCCGGCGCCGAGGGTGGCGCCCCCGGCCTCTACATCAGCAGCGCGCTCGCCACCCGCTGGGGAGTGAAGGCGGGCGACGTCATGGAGGTGGTGTCGCCGCGCCCGACGCTCACCCCCCTGGGGCCTCAGCCGCGGGTGCGCAGCCTGCCGCTGGCCGGCACCTTCGCCAGCGGCCGCACCGAGGACGTGGAGCGCATCGCGCTGCCGGTGGGCGTGGCGCGGCCGCTCGCCGGCAACCCGGCGAGCTTCCTCGAGGTGACCGCGCGCGGCCTCGACGAGGCGCTGGCGTTGGTGCCGTCGGTGGCGGCGCTGCTGCCGGAGGCGGCCGAGCTGCGCACCTGGGAGCAGCTCAACCGGCCCCTGTTCTTCGCCCTGCGGCTCGAGAAGTCGGTGATGTTCGTGGCGGTGTCGCTGATCGTCCTGGTGGCGGCGATGGCGCTGGTCGCCGACCTGGCGCTGGTGATCACCAGCAAGCGCTCCGAGCTGGGCATGCTGGCGACGATGGGAGCGACCCCGCAGCGGCTGCGCGGCGCCTTCCTCTGCCTCGGCCTGCTCATCGCCGGCGTCGGCACCGGCGCCGGCACGCTGCTCGGCTGCGGCGCCGCGCGGCTGCTCGACGCCTATCGCCTGGTGCGGTTGCCGGGGCACATCTACTTCCTCGACTACCTGCCGTTCCGGCTGCAGCTCTCCGACGTCGCCGCCGTGCTGCTGGTCACCCTCGCCCTCTCCCTCGGCAGCGCGCTCTGGGTGGCACAGCGTGTGGCGAAGCTGTCACCGGTGGAGGCACTGCGGCGATGAGCGTCCCCGTCCGCGTCGCCGGGTTGCAGAAGGCCTATCTCGACGCCAGCCGCCGCGTCGAAGTGCTGCGCGGCGTCGACCTCGAGGTGGCCCCCGGCGAGCTGGTGGCGATCGTCGGCCCGTCGGGCTCGGGAAAGTCGACGCTGCTGCACCTGCTCGGTGGTCTCGACCACCCGGATGCGGGCACCGTCGAGGTGGCGGGGCAGGACCTGGCCCGCCTCTCCGGGGGGGCGTTGGCGCGGTTCCGCAACAAGACACTGGGGTTCGTCTTCCAGTTCCACCAGCTCCTTCCCGACTTCACCGCGCTCGAGAACGTCATGCTGCCGGGGCGCATCGCCGGCCGCGATCCGCGCGCCACGGCGGAAGCCGCCAGCCAGCTGCTCGGAGAGGTCGGCCTCGAGCAGCGGCTCGATCACTTTCCCAACCAGCTCTCGGGTGGCGAGCGACAGCGAGTGGCGCTCTGTCGCGCCCTTCTGCTCGAGCCGCCGCTGCTGCTCGCCGACGAGCCGACGGGCAATCTCGACCCCGCCACCGGCGAGCAGGTGTTCGAGCTGCTGCGGGGCATGGCGCTGCGCCACGGCACCACCATGGTGCTCGTGACCCACAACCCGGAGCTGGCCCGCCGGTGTGCTAGACTTTTCCTGCTGGAGGACGGCATCCTCAAACCCTTCAACGAGCTAGCGGGAGTGGGTGGAATCGGGAAAGGAACCGGGGAGAGTCCCGAGACGGACCGCACCTGATGTTCGAGAAATACAACGAGAAGGCTCGGCGCGCTCTGTTCTTCGCCCGCTACGAGGCGAGCAAGCTGGGTCAGCCGCGTCATCGAGTCCGAGCACATGCTGCTCGGCGTCCTGCGCGAGGGCGAGGAGATCGTCAAGGAGATGTTCTCCCGCTTCAACGTCAAGCCCGAGCAGATCCGCCGCGAGATCGAGGGCGAGCGGCTCTTCGTCGAGCGCATCTCCTCGTCCGCCGAGCTGCCGCTGTCCGAGGAGTCGAAGAAGATCCTCGCCTACGCCGCGCACGAGGCGGAGTCGATGCTGCACCAGTACGTCGGCACCGAGCATCTGCTGATCGGCATCCTGCGCGTGGAGGGCTCCTCGGCCGTGCGCATCCTCGCGCCAAGCGGGCTCAACGTCTACGGCGTGCGCGAGGAGACGATCTCGATCGTCAAGGAGCGCGAGGCCGACAAGCAGAAGAAGGAGCTGCCCTTCCTCGCCGAGTACGCCCGCGACCTGACGGCGATGGCGCCGGGCAGCAGTTCGATCCGCTGATCGGGCGCGAGAAGGAGGTCGAGCGCATCATCCAGATCCTCTCCCGGCGGACGAAGAACAACCCCATCCTGCTCGGCGAGCCGGGCGTCGGCAAGACCGCCATCGTCGAGGGGCTGGCCCAGCGCATCGTCGACGGCAACGTGCCGCTGTTCATCGCCAACAAGCGCATCCTCTCGCTCGATCTATCGCTGATCGTGGCCGGCACCAAGTACCGCGGCCAGTTCGAGGAGCGGCTCAAGGGGATCATCAAGGAGCTGCAAGGAGAACCCGGACATCATCATCTTCATCGATGAGATCCACTCGCTGGTCGGCGCCGGGTCGGCGGAGGGATCGCTCGACGCCGCGAACATCCTCAAGCCGGCGCTGTCGCGCGGCGAGATCTCCTGCATCGGCGCCACCACCCTCAGCGAGTACCGCAAGTACATCGAGAAGGACCGCTCGCTGATGCGGCGGTTCCAGGCGATCAGGTCAAGCCGCCGAACGAGGACGAGACGCTGCAGATCCTCGAGGGCTCAAGGAGCGCTACGAGGCGTTCCACAAGGTGCAGTACAGCGACACGGTCGATGCGCAGCGCCATCTACCAGTCAACCGCTACATCACCGACCGCTTCACCCCGACAAGGCGATCGACATCATCGACGAGGCGGGAGCGAAGGTCAAGCTGCGCCGCGTCCGCGACACCCAGAACCTGCGCCGGCTCGAGCGCGAGATCCTGCAGATGGTCAAGGAGATGAAGCGGGCGATCTCGGGCAAGGACTTCGAGAAGGCGGTCTTCCTGCGCGAGCGCGAGATCGAGCTGCGCGAGGACGTCGAGAAGCTCTCCCAGCTCACCGAGGAGAGCGCCGTGCTGGAGGTCACCCCGCGAGGACATCGAGGAGGTGATTGCCTCGTGGACCGGGATGCCGGTGTCGGCGCTGCAGAGCGAGGAGGCCGAGCGGCTGATGGACATGGAGAACATCCTGCGCCGTCGCATCGTCGGCCAGGAGCGCGCCATCGCCGCCATCAGCCGCGCCATCCGCCGCTCGCGGCTGGGGGTCTCCAACCCCGAGCCGTCCGGTCGGCTCGTTCATGTTCCTCGGGCCCTCGGGCGTCGGCAAGACCGAGGTGGCGCGACAGCTCGCCGACCTTCCTCTTCGGCACCCAGGACGCCCTGGTGCGCTTCGACATGTCCGAGTACATGGAGAAGCACGCGGTCTCCAAGCTGATCGGCTCGCCACCGGGCTACATCGGCCACGAGGAGGGAGGGCAACTCACCGAGCGCATCCGCCGCCAGCCCTACTCGCTGGTGCTCTTCGACGAGATCGAGAAGGCCCATCCCGACGTCGCCAACCTGTTGCTGCAGATCCTCGATGACGGCGTGCTCACCGACACGCTACGGCAACCAGGTCGACTTCAAGAATGCCATCGTGCTGATGACCAGCAACGTCGGCAGCAAGGTGGTGCTCAACAAGGGCCGCATGGGGTTCGGGGCGCAGAACGAGCAGGAGGCCTTCGCCCGCATCGAGGAGGAGATCCTCGGCGAGCTCAAGCGCGCCTTCTCCCCGGAGTTCATCAACCGCCTCGACGAGGTGATCGTCTTCAACCCGCTGGGGCCTACCGAGCTGCGGGCGGTGGTGGACATCCTGCTCGAGGACGTCAACCACACCCTCGGACAGCGTGGCCTCCACGTCGAGGTGTCGCCGGAGGTGCGCGAGTGGCTGCTCGATCAGGCCGGGGTCGAGCCCTCGACGGGGGCGCGTCCTCTGCGCCGGACGATCCAGCGCCACCTGCAGGACGCAGTGTCAGAAATTCTGATCTCCCGGCGCGGCGAGTCGATCGAGCTGATCGAGGTCGAGCTGGTGGACGGCAAGCTGCGGTTCGAGGTCCAGACGCGCGAGATCCTGGCCACCTGAAGGTGAGCTCGCGGCTTTCTGGAGACTCTCGGGTAGGATCCCTTCCCGCGCCGGCGGCCTGGCGCAACCCTTGCTGAATCCGCGGCCGTTCCTGGCAGCTCGAAGGGGGTAGACCTGCTGTGCTCGTGAACCGACCTGACGCTCCCCACCGTCGCCCGGGCGCCCGCACCCAGGTCGCGAGCCGTGCTGACGCCCGCCGCCGCCGTTTTGGCGCCGCGCTGGGCCTCGGCGCGGTGCTTTGCGCGCTTGCCCTGTCGACCACCCGTCCGGCGGCAGCTGCCACCGGCGAGCCGGCGACCAGCGAGCCGGCGCCGCCCTCCCAGGTGGCCACGGGCGAGGCGGCGGCCCTCGCCGGCAAGCCGATCGTCAGCATCGAGTTCCAGGGGCTCAAGACCCTCTCCGAGGAGACCCTGCGCTACTACCTGGGCCTCGAGGTCGGCAGCCCCTTCGATCCCGCGGCCCTCGACCTCAACATGCACGCCCTCTGGGAGCGGCACCTGCTCGACGACATCAGCGTCGAGGCTGCGCCGGCAGCGGAGGGGGTCCGCCTGGTGCTCAAGGTCACCGAGCGACCGACCCTGCGCTCGGTCGAGTACGAGGGCCTCAAGAAGCTCGGCCACACGGAGATCCAGGACCACTTCGACAAGGAGCAGATCCGCCTGCGCGAGGGCGGGCCGGTCGACCTCGGCGAGCTCGAGCGCGCCAAGCACGAGCTGATGAAGATGTACGCCGAGAAGGGGTACCGCTTCGCCACCGTCGGCTACACCCTCGAGGAGGTGAGCCCTGGGGAACGCCGGGTGCGCTTCACCGTCGACGAGGGCACCAAGGTAAAGATCGGCAAGATCCAGTTCGAGGGCAACACCGTCTTCTCCGACCGCCGGCTGCGTCTGAGCATGCGGAAGACCAAGGAGACCGGGCTGATCTCGCGCATCTCCAAGCACGACATCTACAACCCGGCGACGCTCGAGGAGGACCTCGGCAAGGTCCGCGACCTCTATCACGAGCACGGCTACAAGAACGTCGACGTCGGCGAGGCGGGCGTCGAGGTCAAGACCCGCAACCCGCAAGCTCCCGTCAAGCAGCAGAAGCGCCGGCTCGAGCTCAGCATCCCGGTGCTCGAGGGAGATCGCTGGAAGTTCGGCACCATCACCATCGAAGGCAACAAGGTGTTCAGCGACCAGGTGCTGCTGCGCGCCTTCTCGCGGCCGCATAGCCCCTGGCTGCGCGCCTCGGCCGTGGACAAAGGGGTCAAGGCCATCGAGGAGCTGTACCGCAACAGCGGCTACATCTACTCGCAGGTCGACGTCGAGCTGCGCGAGCGCCCCGACAACGTCGCCGACGTGGTGGTCAAGGTCTTCGAAGGGGATCAGTTCACCGTCGGCCGCATCGAGTTCGAGGGCAACGATCGCACCCGCGACAAGGTGCTGCGCCGCGAGTTCCGCGTCCAGGAGGGGCTCACCCTCAACATGGGGGCGCTCAAGAACAGCGTCTTCAAGCTCAACCAGCTGACCTACTTCAAGATCGACGAGGACAACCCGATCGAGTTCGGCAACTTCGATCGCGAGCACAAGACCGTCGACCTGACCGTGAAGGGCAGGGAGTCGGACCGCACCGAGCTGCTGTTCGGCGGCGGCTGGAGCGAGCTCGACGGCTTCTTCGGCCAGTTCTCGATGCAGACGCAGAACTTCCTCGGTCGCGGCGAGAGCCTGGGCGTCTCGGTGCAGACCGGCAAGGTGCGCGACATCTACGAGCTCTCCTACTACGTGCCCTGGCTCGGCGATCGCCCGCAGTCGGCGGGCTTCCAGCTCTTCAAGCGCGATCTCAACTACAACCTGCTCGACACCCAGCAGCAGGTGCAGACCGAGAAGGGGGGCGTGCTCACCTACGGGCGCAGCTTCGGCCTCTTCCAGTCGGTCCGGCTGCAGTACGAGTTCGCCGACATCCAGCAGGAGTTCCGCGTCCTCGACATCTCGGGGGCGACCATCACCTCGTCGTCGGCGTACTCCAAGTCCGACATCCGCCCGGTGTGGTCCTACGACAGCCTCGACAATCGCCTCGAGCCCACCATCGGCATGCGCATGTCGGCGTCGGTGGAGTACGCGGGCGGCCCGCTGGGGGCCGACATCCACCTCTGGCGCCCGGAGCTGGCGTTCACCTGGTTCAAGCCGATCGCCCGCCGCCCGGTGCGCTCGGTGTTCGCCCTCAACCTCGAGGCCGGGATGGTCGCCAACATCGGCGCGCAGCCCCTGCCGCTGCTCGAGCGCTACTACATCGGGGGGGTGCGCAGCCTGCGCGGCCATGCCTCGCGCTCGATCGTGCTGCGCGACGACAAGGACAACCCGGTCCAGGACGCCTTCGGTAACTTCCTCGGCGGCAGCTCGTACCTGCAGAGCTCTCTGGAGTACCATCTCCTCCTCGGCGGCCCCTTCCGGCTGGTCTTCTTCGTCGACGGCGGCAACGTCTTCGGCGACGAGGGCCGGAGCTTCGGGGTGAGCGACCTGCGGGCGACGACGGGTGCGGAGCTGCGGCTCTTCGTGCCCGTGTTCGGGCTGCCGCTGCGGTTCATCTACGCGAAGAACCTGACACCTTTGCCCGGAGACCGGTTCGAGAGCTTCCAGTTCGACGTCGGAACGAGCTTCTGACCGGCCCGCTGCGGGCGTTTTCTCGCAAGGAGCCTCCCATGGCCTCGAAGGCAAGCCCCGTCCGTCTCCTGACGCTGCTCGCCCTGCTGGCGGCGCCGGCCGCCGCTCAGCCGGCGGCGCACCCGTTCAAGATCGGCGTCATCGACCCCGAGCGCATCGTCGCCGAGTCGGCGCGCGGCAAGCTGGCAGTCGAGCGGCTGAACAGCGAGCGCGACAAGCGCCTGGCCGAGGGCAACCGCCTGCGGCAGGAGATCGCCGATCTGCAGAAGCGGATGAATGACGGCCGGCTGTCGCTGGGCGAAGACAAGCTCAAGCAGCTCAACGACGAGATCGAGGAGAAGACGATCGGCCTGCAGCGCTACGGCGAGAACGCGCAGCGCGAGATGACCAAGCTCGAGAAGGAGGTCATGGACCCCATCGAGGAGGACATCCTCAAGATCATCAACCAGATCGGCGCCGAGCAGGGGTACACGCTGATCTTCAAGAAGTTCCAGAGCGGCCTGGTGTACGCCGACGATTCGGTGGACATGACGACGCAGGTGATCCAGCGCTTCGACGCCGCCAACGCCGCCGCCGCCGGGTCGGCGCCGAAGCCGGCAGCGCCCAAGCCGGCAGCGACGCCGAAGCCTCCGGGGCACTGACGTGCCCTCGCGGTCGAGCACGCCGCGTCGGGCAACGATCTCGCCGCACGAACCCGGCCGGGGTGGGGGCCGCCAGCCGGCGCCGGCACGCTCCCGCTGCGCTTCGTGACGCTCACCCTGGGCGAGCTCGCGGCGCTGGTGCAGGGGCGCGTGCGCGGCAACCCTGACCGTGCGGTGCGCGGCCTGTGCTCGCTGGCGGGAGCTGGGCCGGAGGACCTCGCGCCACTCACCTCTCCGCGGTACCGCCAGGAGGCGGGCCGGAGCCGAGCCGGCGCGCTGCTGGTGGGGCGTGAGGAAGAGCTGCCGCACGACCAGCTGATCTGCGCCGACCCGGCGTGGGCGATGGCGGAGCTGCTACGCCACCTCCATCCGCCGCTGCCGGCGGCTCCCGGGATTCACTCCACGGCGGTGGTCGCCGCCGGCGCCGCGATCGATCCCACCGCCACCCTCGGGCCGCAGGTGGTGGTGGGGGAGGGGAGCCGGGTCGAGGCGGGGGTGGTGCTCCACGCCGGCGTGGTGGTGGGTGCCCGTTGCCGCGTCGGCGCGGGCACCGTCATCCACCCGCGGGCGGTGCTCTACGACGATACCGAGCTGGGGGCGAGGGTAATCGTCCACGCCGGCGCCGTGCTCGGCGCCGACGGCTTCGGGTTCACCCCTCACGGCGGCCAGCTGGTCAAGGTGCCACAGGTGGGACGGCTGGTGGTCGAGGACGACGTGGAGATCGGCGCCAACACCACCGTCGATCGCGCCACGCTCGACGAGACGCGCATCGGCGCCGGCAGCAAGCTCGACAACTTGGTGCAGGTCGGACACAATGTGCGGCTCGGAAAAAGCTGCCTGCTGTGCGGCCAGGCCGGCATCGCGGGCAGCGCGCTGCTGGGCAACGGGGTGGTGGTGGCGGGGCAGGGGGGGGTAGGCGGTCACCTCGAGCTCGGCGACGGTGTGCAGGTGGCCGCCAAGGCGGCAGCGCTGCAGTCGGCGCCGGCGGGAAGCAAGCTGGCGGGGATCCCCGCCATCCCCCTGGCCGACTGGCGGCGGCAGGTGAGCTGGCTGGGCAAGCTCGCCGAGCTCGCCCGCCGCGTGCGCCGCCTCGAGCGGCGCCAAGGCACGCCGGGAGGCGAGGAGGAGGAGAGCACGTGAGCGAGGCGGCGGAGCGGGACGTCCGGTGGATCCAGGAGGTGCTGCCGCACCGCTACCCCTTCCTGCTCGTCGACCGGGTGCTCGAGCTCGAACCGGGCAAGCGCATCGTCGCCATCAAGAACGTCACCGTCAACGAGGAGTACTTCCTCGGTCACTTTCCCGGTCACCCGGTGATGCCGGGGGTGCTGCTGCTGGAAGCGCTGGCGCAAGCGGGCGGCGTCCTGCTGCTGCACGACATGCCGGATCGCCACCAGAAGCTGCTCTACTTCACGGGCATCGAGCGAGCGCGGTTCCGGCGCCCGGTGGTGCCCGGCGACCAGGTCCGCCTCGAGATCGACATCCTCAACCTGCGCAGCAACTTCTGCCGCCTGCAGGCGAAGGCGTCGGTGGCGGGGAAGCTCGCCGCCGAGGCCATCCTCTCTTCGGCGATGGTGGCGCGCTAGGTTTGGTCCCATGCGTCCGTCGCTCGGCGCGGTCCCAGGGCCGTCGCCCGCTGACCACCCCATGAGCTCGCGCATCCACCCCACGGCCCTCGTCGATCCCGCCGCCGAGCTTGCGGGCGACGTCCTCGTCGGCCCGTTCGCCGTCATCGGTGCCGGCGTCGAGATCGGCGCCGGCACCGAGATCGGCCCCGCGGCGCAGGTGCATGGGCCCACCCGCATCGGCCGCGACAACCGCATCCATGGCAGCGCCTGCATCGGCTTCGACCCCCAGGACGTCAAGTTCCGCGGCGAGGACACCCGGCTCGAGATCGGGGACCGCAACCACTTCCGCGAGCTGTGCACCATCCACCGCGGCACCGCCAAGGGAGGCGGCACCACCCGCATCGGCGACGACAACCTGTTCATGGTCTACACCCACGTCGCCCATGACTGCCAGGTGGGGAACCGCACGATCTTCGCCAACAACGCCACCCTCGCCGGCCACGTCGAGGTGCAGGACGACGCCTCGATCTCGGCCTTCTCGGCGGTGCACCAGTTCTGCCGCGTGGGGCGCCACGCCTACATCGGCGGCTACTCGGTGATCACCCAGGACGCGCTCCCCTTCGTCAAGACGGTGGGGGCGAAGCCGGCGTGCTACGGGCTCAATCGCATCGGCCTCGAGCGCAAAGGGGTGGCGGTGGCCACCATCGAGAGCCTGGAGACCGCGGTGCGCCGGCTGCTGCGCAGCAAGCAGCCGCTCGCCGAGGTGCTCGCCGGCCTGCGCACCGACTTTCCCGACGACGCCGAGGTCGCCTACCTCGCGGAGTTCGTGACCACCGCGGCGCGGGGAGTCATCCGCTCGCTGCCGGGGAGGCGAGGGGCACGCGGTGGCGGCTGAGGCGGTGGTGGAGCCGCCGGTGGCCGTGTCCATCACCCCCGAGCCGCTGGCTCGGCCGCAGCTCGAGACCGCGGACGGTCCGCAACCGGTGCGCGTCGGCGTCGTCGGCACCGGTTCGCTGGGCCGCCACCACGTGCGCATCCTCGCCTCGCTGCCGGGGGCGTCGCTGGTGGGGATCCACGACCTGCGCGGCGAGGTGGCGGCGGGGCTGGCCGCGGAGCACCGCACGCGTGCTTTCGGCGACCTCGCGGCGCTGGCCGCCCAGGTCGACGCGGTGGTGCTGGCGGTGCCCACCAGCGCGCACGCGCGGCTGGGGGCGCCGTTGCTCGCCGCCGGCAAGCACGTGCTGGTGGAGAAGCCGATCGCCGGCAGTCTGGAGGAGGCCGACGAGCTGCTCGCCGCCGCCGCCGGCGGGGGTGGCGTGCTCGCGGTCGGTCACGTCGAGTTCTACAACCCGGCGGTGCAGGCGCTGCTCGCCGAGGGCAGCGCGCCTCGCTTCGTCGAGGTCGAGCGACTGGGAGTGTTCTCGCCGCGGAGCCTCGACGTCGACGTCGTGCTCGACCTGATGATCCACGACCTGCAGATCCTGCACGCGCTCGACTCCAGCCCGCTCGCCGAGGTGCGCGCCACCGGCATCAACGTGCTGTCGCCACGCATCGACATCGCCAACGTGCGGGTGGAGCTCGCCTCCGGCTGCACCGCCAACCTCACCGCCTCGCGCGTCTCCGCCGAGCGGGTGCGCAAGCTGCGGGTCTTCGTCGCCCGTGGCTATTACTCGCTCGACTACCAGGCGCAGGAGATCAAGGGCTACCGGCTGGAGGGCGAAGGGGGCGTGCCGCAGATCGTGCGCGCCGACCTGCCGGTGGAGCCCGCCGAGCCGCTGCGGCGCGAGCTCGAGGCGTTCCTCCGCGCCTGCCGCGGCGAGCCGACACCGTTGGTCGGCGGCGCCGAGGGGCGCCGCGCGCTGGCCACCGCGCTGGACGTGGTGGCGGCGATGGGCCGCACGTCATAGGCTCCGGCACCGCCGGGCGGGCGATCGACCGATCTCACCGACAGGGCCGCGGCGCGGCACCGACACCGACAGGAGCTTTCCCTTGGCTGACACCTACGGCATCGGCATCCTCGGCGGCAGCGGCCTCTACTCGATGGCGGGCCTGGCGATCGAGGAGGAGCGGCGGATCCGGACCCCCTGGGGTGAGCCCTCCGACGCCTACCTGCTGGGCACCCTCGACGGCCAGCGGGTGGCCTTCCTGCCCCGCCATGGTCGCGGTCACCGCCTGCTCCCTTCGGAGCTCAACTACCGCGCCAACCTCTATGGTTTCAAGACGCTGGGCGTCGAGCGCATCGTCTCGATCAGCGCCGTCGGCTCGATGAAGCTCGAGTACGAGCCCACCCACATCGTCGTCCCCGACCAGTTCTTCGATCGCACCCGCCACCGCCCCGACACCTTCTTCGGCGATGGGCTGGTGGCGCACGTGTCGCTGGCGCGGCCGGTCTGTGCGGAGCTGGTGCCGGTGTTCGTCGCCGGCGCGAGCGCCGCCGGGGCCACCGTGCACGAGGGTGGCTGCTACCTGTGCATGGAAGGTCCCCAGTTCTCGACCCGGGCCGAGTCAGAGGTCTATCGCGGCTGGGGGATGGACGTCATCGGTATGACCAACCTGCAGGAGGCCAAGCTCGCCCGCGAGGCGGAGATGTGCTACGCCACCCTCGCCATGGTCACCGACTACGATTGCTGGCATGAGGAGGAGGAGGACGTCTCCGGCCAGGCGGTGATGGAGGTGATCGCCAAGAACGTGGTGATGGCGCAGAACGTGGTCCGCAACGTCATCGCGCGGCTGGCGATGATGCCGCGCACCTGCGCCTGCCAGCACGCTCTCGCGCACGCCCTCATCACCGAGCGCTCGCTGATCCCGGAGCGGACGCTCGAGAACCTGCGACCCATCATCGGCAAGTACCTCTGAGAGGGAGGGCTCGGCGGTCGTCGGTCGGGCCGCCGGCGGGAGACGGATAGGCTCCGGGGCGGCCGACCGCCAGCCGCCAGGTGCACCACCAGCATGCGAATCCTGATCACCAACGACGACGGCATCTTCTCCGAGGGGATCAAGCTCCTTGCCCAGGCGCTGGCGCCGCTCGGCGAGGTGGTGGTGGTGGCCCCCGACCGCGAGCAGAGCGCCAGCGGCCACTCGCTCACCCTCAACCGCCCGCTGCGCCTGCGCAAGATCGAGGAGCGCTGGTATGCCGTCGACGGCACCCCCACCGACTGCGTGAGCCTCGCCGTGCAGTGGCTGATGAAGGGGGAGCCGCCGGGGTTGATCGTCTCGGGCATCAACTTCGGCTTGAATCTCGGCAACGACGTCACCTACTCGGGCACCGTGTCGGCGACCTTCGAGGGGAGCCTGCTCGGCATCCCCTCGATCGCCTTCAGCCAGGAGGTGTCAGAGCAGTTCTCCTTTGCCCGCGCGGCCCGCTTCGCCGGCGACTTCGTGCGCGAGCTGCTCGCCCATGCCCAGCGGGAGCCGCTGCCGCAAGGGCTCCTGCTCAACGTCAACCTGCCGGCGGGAGAGGTGCGGGGGGTGCGCTGGACCCGGCTCGGCTACCGCCGCTACCACCAGGTGGTGGTGGAGAAGACCGACCCGCGGGGGCGCAAGTACTACTGGATCGCCGGCACTCCCGAGTGGCGCGAGGAGGAGGGCACCGACTACGTGGCGATGGCGGCAGGCTACGCCTCGGTAACGCCACTGCACCTCGACCTCACCGACTACCGGGTGCTCGACGGCGCCACCGCCCTGCGCGATCACCTGGTGCGGCGGCTGGGCATTGACGGGCGCGAGCAGGGCGTGGAAGCCGGCGCGGGATGAGGCGATCCCGGAGGGCGCGGTGAGCCGACGCGCCCCGCGCGACTACAGCTGGCAGTGCGAGCAGATGGTGCAGAAGCTCGCCGAGCGCGGCATCCGCGACGCCCGCGTGCTGCAGGCGCTGCGCCAGGTTCCGCGCCACCGTTTCGTGCGCGAGCACCTCTGGGGGCAGGCCTACGGCGACTTTGCGCTTCCCCTCGCCGCCGGGCAGACCATCTCCCAACCCTGGATCGTGGCGCGGATGAGCGAGCTGCTCGCCGTCGAGCCGGAGCATCGCGTGCTCGAGATCGGCACCGGCTCGGGGTACCAGACGGCGGTGCTGGCGCGGCTCGCGCGCTGGGTATTCAGCCTCGAACGGGTGGGGGCCCTCGCCCGCCAGGCGATCGAGCGCATGCGCGAGTTGGGGGTGGGCAACGTCAAGATCCAGGCCTTCGACGGCACCGTCGGCTGGAGCGAGGTGGCGCCCTTCGACCGCATCCTGGTCACCGCCGGGGCGCCGGCGGCGCCCCAGCCGCTGCTCGACCAGCTCGCTCCCGGCGGCCGGCTGCTGTTGCCGGAGGGAACGCGCCAGGAGCAGCGGCTGGCGCTCTACGACAAGGACCGCTTCGGCGCCGTGGTGCGGCAGGAGGCCGACGAGGTCGCCTTCGTGCCGCTGCTCGGCAGGTTCGGCTGGAAGCCGGAGACCTGAGGCCGCGGGGCCCGCGGGCACGCTTTGGTATCCTTCCGCTCCCATGCCCGATGCGGAGGCGCGGCGCTGGCTGGTGATCGGCAGGGTGCAGGGGGTGGGATATCGCTACTTCGCGCGCCAGGCCGCGCGATCGCTGGGAGTGCGGGGGTGGATCCGCAATCTCCCGGATGGCGGATGCGAGGTGCAGGTGGCGGGTGGCGCCGAGGTCCTGGAGCGGTTCAAGATCGAGCTGCTGCGGGGGCCGCGGGGGGCGCTGGTCGAGGACATCGAGGAGGAGCGGCTGGTCCAGGTGCCCGGCTGGCAGGGCTTCCAGATCGTTTTCTGATGCGTCGCGCGTGGGGGATTGCATGGACGACCTCAAGAGCTACATCCGCGAGGTGCCCGACTGGCCGAAGCCGGGCATCCTCTTCTACGACATCACCACCCTGCTCAAGGACCCGCTGGCCCTGCGCATGACGGTGGACCGCTTCGTCTGGCTGTTCGCGCGCGAGCAGGTCGACAAGGTGGTGGGCATGGAGTCGCGGGGCTTCATGTTCGGGCCCATCGTCGCCTACGACCTCAACGCCGGCTTCGTGCCGGTGCGCAAGCCCGGCAAGCTGCCCGCCGCGACCGCCGAGCAGGCCTACGCGCTCGAGTACGGAACCGACCGCCTGCAGGTGCACCGTGACGCCATCGAGCCCGGCGAGCGGGTGCTGATCGTCGACGACCTGGTGGCCACCGGCGGCACCGCGCGCGCCACCGCGCAGCTGATCGAGGAGCTCGGCGGCAAGGTGCTGGGGATGGGGTTCATCATCGAGCTCACCTTCCTGCGGCCACGCGACCGGCTGACCGACTACCGGCTGGAGTCGCTAATCCGGTACTGATCGTCGACGCCTGCAATCCGTCCAGCGTCGCAACCAGGCGAGGCGTCGCGGTGACTCGGCCGCAGGCCGCTATAATCACCCGCCGCGAGCGCGGCTGTAGCTCAGCTGGACAGAGCAGCAGTTTCCTAAACTGCGGGTCGGAGGTTCGAGTCCTCTCAGCCGCACCATCCGCCCGACCGACTCTTCCGAACCGCCGTCGCCTTCCCCGGAGCGAGGATCCTTCATGAGCAGCCAGCGTCTGAGCCGCAAGGAGATCAAACACGAGATCCGCGAGGACGCCTTCCGCCAGGCGGTGGGGGAGAGCTACGACTACGTGCTCGGCCACCGCCGCAACCTGGCCCTCGGCGTCGTCGCCCTGGTGGTGGTGGTGGCCGGGGTGGCCGGCTGGCGCAGCTGGCAGTCGCGCCGAGAGGCGGCGGCCTCCGACCAGCTCGGCAAGGCGATCACCGTCTACAACGCACCGGTGGTGGCAACGGGCGCCAAGCCCGACGACGCCGACGACCCGAGCTTCGCCGACGAGGCCAGCCGGCAGACCCGTGCCAAGCAGCTGTTCGACGCCCTCGAGCGCGACTACCGTGGTACCGGCGCGGCGGCCGTCGGCGAGGTCTACCTCGGCCGCATCCACATGCAGCAGAAGGACGAGGCGGGTGCGCGCCAGGTCTGGGAGCAGTTCCTCCACGACCATCCCGACCACATGCTGGCGGCGGCGGTGCGTGTCTCGCTGCTCGACCTCGAGCGCAAGGCGGGCAAGGGCCAGCAGGTGGTGGAGCGCCTGCGCGCCGACCTCGAAAAGGACGACAAGCCGCTGCCGGAGGACGTGTTGCTCTACCAGCTCGGCCTCACCCTCGAGCAGCTGGGGCGCCGGCAGGAGGCCCACGACGCCTACCAGCGGGTGGCCGACGAGTACCCCGACTCGCCGTGGGCGCAGAAGGCGTCGACGAAGGCGCGCGAGCTGGTGCCGCCGCCCGGCGTCGGCTGACGACGGGCGCCGCCGTCGGCGAGCGCCGCGACCCGATGCTCCCTTACGAGATCCTCAGCCGCAAGCGCGCCGGTGGAGCGCTCTCGGCGGCGGCCCTACGGACGGTGGTGGCCGGTGCCGCCGACGGCAGCTGGAGCGACTCGCAGCTCGGCGCCTTCCTCATGGCGGCGGCGATCCAGGGGCTCGACGGCGAGGAGACCCGCATCCTGACGCTCGCCATGCTCGAGTCGGGGGAGCGCTGGGGTCTTGCCGGCGAGGTGCGGCGCCTGTGCGACAAGCACTCCACCGGCGGCGTCGGCGACAAGGTGTCCCTATCGCTGGCGCCGCTGCTCGCCGCCTGCGGGCTGCCGGTGGTGATGCTCACCGGCCGCGCCCTCGGGCATACCGGCGGCACCGCCGACAAGCTCGAGGCGATCCCTGGGCTGCGCCTCGATCTCGACCGCGCCGCTACGCTGCGGCTGCTGCGCGAGACCGGCATCGCCATCGGCATCGCCACCGGCAGCATCGCCCCGGCGGACCGCCGCCTCTACGCCCTGCGCGACCAGACCGCGACCGTCTCGTCGCTGCCGCTGATCACCGCCAGCATCCTGTCGAAGAAGCTCGCCGCCGGCGCCGGCGCCCTGGTGCTGGACGTCAAGGTGGGCAGCGGCGCCATCCTCCCCGAGCTCGCCGAGGCCACCGCGCTCGCCGAGCTACTGGTGGCCACCGCCAACGCCCTGGGGCTGCCCACCAGCGCCTGGCTCACCGACATGAGCCAGCCGCTCGGCGAGTGGGTGGGGCACGCCTGCGAGGTCAACGAGACCCTCGACCTGCTCTCCGGGGGCGGCGCCGAGGACCTGCGGCACGTCACCTTCGCCCTCGCCCGCGAGGTTGCGGCGCTGCACGGGGAGGTGCTGCCGGTAGAGCGCCTCGCCGCGGTGGCCGCCTCGGGGAAGGCACGAGAGCTGTTCCTGCGCTGGGCTCGCGCCCAGGGGGCGGACGCCGCGTGGGCCGCGGCACCGCGCCTCGCGCTCGCCGCCGAGGAGCAGGTGGTGCGGGCGCCCACCACCGGCTGGCTGGCTGCGGTCGACTGCCGCGCCCTGGGGCTGCTGATGATCGAGGCCGGCGCCGGGCGGGCGCACCCCGGGGCGGTCATCGACCCGCGGGTGTCGCTGCGGCGCGAGGCCCGCCTGGGCGAGCGCGTGGAGGCGGGGGCGCCGCTGGCGCGGCTCTACCTGCGACGCCGCGACGAGTCGCTGGCGGCGAGCCTCGCCGCCTGCTACCGCATCGCCGCCGAGCCGGTGCCGGCACCGCCGCTGCTGCACCGCCGCGTGCCTGCCACCACGGGGGCGTGAGCGGCCAACGCCCGCCGGCTCCTCCCGCACCCGGTGGCCGCGCGACGCCGGGTTCCGAGGAGCCCACCGTGGGCTATTCGAGCGGGACCGCCGGCTCGCCCCGGTCGAGCGCGGCGTCGAGCGCCTCGACGGCGGCGCGGACCTGCAGGCGGGACAGCTTCGCGCCCGGGCCGGCGGCCTCGACGGCGGCGAGGCTGCCGCGCGCGAGCAGCACCGGCAGGGCGGTGAAGGCGACCAGCCCGCGCGGCGCGGCCGCTTCCTGCAGGGCGTGCACGTACTCGGCGGCGGCGCGCAGGTCGCCGCGGGCGAGCTCGAAGACGGCGCTCGCCGGCACCAATGAAGGGAGGAAGGACCGCCCCTCACGCACGTCGCCGCCGGCGTCCTTGAGGATGTTCACCAGCTGCAGGCCCTCGCCGAAGAGCGCCGCCCGCTGGCGCAGCCGCGCCGCCACCGGCGCCAGCCGTTCGGCGTCGAGCAGGAAGAGATCGGTGAGCATCTCGCCGACGATGCCGGCGACGACGTAACAGTAGTCGCGCAGCTCGGCGAGCGAGGCGAGGGCGAGCCGCCCCGCGCCGTCGGCGCCGGCCACGTAACGCGTCATGCCGGCGAGGGTGCGCGCGAGGTGGTGACGGATGGCGACGCGCGCGGCCGTGGCGAGGGCGCGGTAGGCGGCGAGCACCCGCGGCGCCGCTGCGAGCAGCTCCTGGTAGCCGGCGTGGGGGATCGGTGACGGCTCGGCACTCCAGGCCGGCGTCAGCAGGGGAGCGTCTTGCGGCCGGGCGAGCAGGGCGTCGAGGTCGGCGAGCGCCTGCAGCTGTCGTTGCCGCGGCCAGCCGACGGCGTCCTCGAAGGTGTCGGCGATGCGGAAGAGCAGGTAGGCGACCCCGACCTCGGTGCGGGTGGGCTCGGGAAGGAG
The DNA here is from genome assembly GCA_963837455.1 of Thermoanaerobaculia bacterium. GTDB lineage: Bacteria > Acidobacteriota > Thermoanaerobaculia > Multivoradales > JAIOJS01 > DASYQD01. Next base: position 702,448 of record CAWINM010000010.1, read on the forward strand.
CGGGATGGACAGCGCGAACGTGCGGCTGGTCTTGACCAGGAGGTCGTCGATGACCGTGGCGGCCTCGCTCACCGGTTTGGGAACAGCAGCTCGAGCGCGCCGTCGCCGCGCCGCCATGCCGCCGGGCGCGGCTCGGGCGGCGCGGCCATCGCGGTCTCGACGCGCAGGCGGTCCGCGCGGTCCACTGCCGCCGCCACCCAGGCGCCGTGCGCGGCATCGCGGAAGGTCAGCGACGGCCCCTGCCAGCGGGGCGCGCTGGTGCCGGCGCCACCCACCCAGCGCGCCGGCTGCCAGTGCCCGGCGGCAAAGCGCGCCAGCCGCAAACGGTAGTCGTTGCCGTCGTAGCGACTCCACACCAGCAGGGCGCCGTCACCGTCGGGGCGGAGCGCCGGCGTGACGTCCGGGACGTGGTTGCCCGCAGTCACAGCCCGCGGCGCCGTCCAGTGGCCGCCGCGGCGGAGGCTCCACAGCACCTCGTCGTCCTCGCCATCGAAGGCGCTCCAGGCCAGCAGCGTGGTGCCGTCGGCGAGCACGCCGCCGGTGAGCGCGAGCTGGCTCCCTCCGGACGGCGCCGCTACCACCGCCGGCGCCCCCCAGGCCCGGCCGTCCCAGGTGCAGGCCCACACGCCGAAACGGTCGGCGGCTTCCCCCTCGAGCCAGGCGAGGCCCACCAGCTCGCCATCACGGACGAGCACCACCGGCGTGTCGCGCACTGCGCTCCGGCGCCCGGGCGGCGGCGGCAGGCTGACGCCCTTGCCTGCATCGCCGGTCCAGAGGACGAGCTCGCGACCACCGGTGACCGGCACGCTGCCGGCAGCCAGCCAGCCATTGCGGGTGGCGACGAAGCTGTCGATGTCTCCCCCCGGCGGCAGCGGCAGGTGCACCCGGGCAGCCGCGTCCTCGATGAACGCCCCGCTGCCGTCGAGCTGCAGGCGCAGGGGCGACTCCAACGGGCCGGCCACCAGCAGCTGCGACGCCGCGGTGGCGGGGGCAGCGAGCCCCACTGCCGCCAGTAGAATCGACAGGATCGATCGCATCGTGGTTCATGCTACGGGGGCCCCCGAGGGGAGTCAACGCGGCGTAGCCGGACGCGGTTTCTCGCCCGCGGCGGCCACCCTCGACGGCGGCCAGCGCCTGCTATCCTCTGTCGATGCTGCGCCCCCGGCTGTCGTGCGCGCTGGTGCTGGTGGCGTCGGTTGCCGGCGCCGGCGTGGGGGCGGCGGCGGGGTCGTCGTCGCCCGCCCCGAGGTCTGCGCCCGAGGCCTTCACTGTCGGCCGCATGCTGCTGCTCGAGGGGGACTTCAGCGGTGCCCTGGACCTGCTGCAACGGGCCGTCGAGGCAGCGCCGCGCGACCCCTACCCACGGCTCGAGCTGGCCAACCTCGCGCTGCGGATGGGTCGCGTCGACGAGGCCGCTCATCAGGCGCGGCAGGCACTCGCCCTCGGCCCCGACGATCCCGACGTGCTGCAGACCGCCGCCGGCGACCTGCTGGTGCTTGCCGACGGCGACCCGACGCTGCTCGCCGAAGCGCGCGGCGCGCTGGAGACGCTGCTCGTCCTGCGGCCGGAGGACCCCGACGCGCTCCAGGGTCTCGCCCGCCTCTACCTCGAGCAGGGCGACAGCCGCCACGGCGAAGAGATGCTGCGCCGTCTCGCCGCCGCCGTTCCCGACTCGCGGCCCGTCGCCAACCAGTTGCTGCGTCTGATGCTGCAGCGCGGAGAGAAGGCGGATGCCACGGCCCTCCTTCGCGACCAGGTGGCACGCGACCCCGGTGACCTCGAGCAACGCCTGAGCCTCGCCGACCTGCTCAGCGACGGCGGCGATCACGCCGGGGCAGTCGCCATCCTGCGCTCCGCTTCCGGCGACCAGGCCGGCGAGCCGGACGTGCAGCGGCGGCTGGCCTTCGAGCTCTACCGTACCGGCGACGTCGCCGGTGCCACCGCGCTGGTGGACAAGCTGCTCGCCGCCGGCCCCGACGCCCGGTTGCGGCTCTTCCGCGCCCTGCTCCTCGAGGACCAGGGCAAGGATGACGAGGCGCTCGTCGAGCTCGAGAAGCTCCACGGCGAGCTGCCGGGCGACCCCGAGGTCGGTCTGTCGCTGGCTCGCATGCTGGCACGCGGCGACAAGCGCGACGAGGCGCGGGCGCTGCTGCAGGAGCTGCTTGCCACGCTCGACGGCGGTGGTCCCGAGCGGCGCGGCATCGCTGACCGGGTCCGGCTCGAGCTGGCGCAGCTGTTTGCCGAGGAGGAGCGCTGGGCTGAGGTGCTGCCGCTGCTCGACCGCGTCGACGGCAGCGAGAGCACCACGCGGGCGGCGGCCACCCTGCTGCGCGTGGATGCCCTCGTCGGTGAGGGGCACAAGGAGGAGGCGCTCGCGCAGCTGGTGCCGTCTGCCGGCCTGGTCCCCAACACGCTCGCCGCCAAGCGTGCCGAGGTGCTGCTCGCCCTCGGCCGCGACGAGGAAGCCGCCAGCGAGCTGGCGAAGCTGCCGACGGGGCCCGAGGGCAAGGAGCGCGCGGCGGAGGTGTATCAGCGCGCCGGGCGCCACGCCCAGGCCATCCCTTTGCTGCTCGAGCTGCTCGCCGCGGACCCCACCTCCGCGCAGCTCCGCTTCCGCCTCGGCGCCGCCTACGAGCGCACCGGCAAGATCCCCGAGGCGGTGGCGGCCTTCCAGGAGCTGTTGCGGCAGACGCCCGACAACTCGATGGCCCTCAACTACCTTGGCTACATGTGGGCGGAGAAGGGGCAGAATCTGCCCGAGGCGTTGCGCATGATCCGGCGCGCGCTCGAGCTCGAGCCCGACAACGCCGCCTACGTCGACTCCCTCGGCTGGGTCTACTTCCGCATGGGCGACTTCCCGCAAGCCCTCGAGCAGCTGGAGCGCGCGGCCCGCCTGCTGCCCGGCGACGGCACGGTGCAGGAGCACCTCGGCGACGCTCTGCGGGCCGTCGGCAAGATCCCCGAGGCGCGCGCCGCCTACCAGCGTGCCCTGTCGCTGGGCGACACCGACGCGGCGCAGGTGCAGCGCAAGCTCGAGGAAGTCGAGCGAACCGTGCCGCGGCAGTGAGAGGCGCCCGGCGCGGCCAGGGAGTGGCGTTGCGTAGGTGGCGCCGTGGCGCCGTCCTGCTCGTCGGCTGCTCGGCGGCGGCGGCCTGCCTTGCCTGCGCGGGCGCCGGAGGGCGGGCCCCGGCCTCGGTGGCGTCTCCGCCGGCCGGCGCGCCCTGGGAGCTGCCGTCGTCGGCGTTCCCGTCACAGCGGCTCTACCAGGGCAGCTACCGGGGGCCCGAGGGCGGCGGCAGCTTCCGCGCCACCCTGCGTCTGCTCGCCCGCGGCCGCTTCCGTCTCGACGCCTCGGACCGGCTCGGGCGCCTGCTCTGGTCGATCGACGTCGACGGCGATCGCGCATGGTGGGTGGACCACCACGCCGGTACCTGGTGCCCGCAGCTGTCACGGCTGGTCCTTCCGGGCCTCGGCGCCGGCCCGGTGGCGGCGACGGCGCTGCCGGCGCTCCTCATCGGTGCCTTGCCTGTCGAGCCCGCTTCCGGCTCGGTGGTCGCCAACGACGGCCAGCTCGAGCTCACCGACGCGGGCGGCCGGCGCTGGAGCGCCACGCTGCGCCGTGGCCGGCTCAGCGCCTGGACGGTGGCGGAGGGCGGCGAGCCGCTCTGGTGGTGGCGCCGCCAGGACCGGGGAGGGATCCTCTCGCAGCGCCAGGGGAGGCAGCTGCGCTGGCAGGAGGTGGTGGCGGAACCGCTGCGCGATGGTCTGGCGCCGCTGGTGGTGCCGCCGGGTTACCAGGAGGCGTGCGGTGAGCCGCGGGCAGAGCGTTGAGCTGCGCTGCTGCGCCAAGGTCAACCTGCACCTGCAGGTGGTGGGCAGGCGCGCCGACGGCTACCACGAGCTGCGGACCATCTTCCAGACCATCGACCTCGCCGACGAGCTCGAGGTCGAGCTGCGAGGCGAGGCCGTGCGATTGGTGGTCGAGGGCGGGGATGCGCTCGGCGCCGGTCCCGAGAACCTCGCGCATCGGGCGGCCAGCGCCTTTCTCGCCCGCTGGGCGCCCGGCCAGGGAGTCGAGCTGGCGCTGCGCAAGCGCATCCCGATGGGTGCCGGCCTCGGCGGCGGCAGCAGCGACGCCGCCGGGGTGCTGGTGGCCCTGCAGCACCTGCTCGGACACCCGGCGCCGGCGCCCGAGCTCTGGGAGCTCGCCCGTGAGCTGGGGGCCGACGTTCCCTACTTCCTCGTCGGCGGCACGGCGCTGGGGATGGGGCGCGGCGACGAGGTGCTGCCCCTGCCGGAGCTGCCGGCGCGGGAGCTGCTGCTGGTCCTCCCCGGCATCCACGTGCCGACCCGCGAGCTCTTCGCCGAGGTGGGTGAATTGACAGCCAGACCCTTCGATCCTAGGATCTTGGCCCTGGTGCAGCGAAGCGATCTCGGCTGGGGGGCGTTCGTGCATGCCGCGAACGACTTCGAAGCCGCGGTGTTTCGTCGCTGGCCGGAGCTGGCCGCCTTGCACGCCGACCTAGGGGCGACGGGCGCGGTGGTCCGCTTGTCGGGAAGCGGTTCCGCCTTCTGGATCCTGGAGGCGGCTCACCCCCCGCTTCCCGGCGGCGTCGAGCTCCCCGGCACGCGGCGGCCTGTGGGTACCCGCATCGAGCGGGTCCGCACCGTCCCTCGCGCCTTGCTGCATCCGGGCCTCTGAGTCGCCGGCCGCAGCGCGAGGAGGGGGCGATAGGTGGCGGCAAGCCCCCTGGGGGGAGGAGAGACATGAAGATCACCGAGGTTCGGGTGTTCCCCGTCGACGAGGAGAAGCTCAAGGCCTACGCCTCGATCGTGCTGGACGCCTGCTTCATCGTCAACGACCTCAAGGTCATCGAGGGGAAGCGGGGGCTGTTCATCAGCATGCCGAGCCGGCGCCGCAAGCGGGGTGGCTATCGCGATGTTGCCCATCCGCTCAACAACGAGACCCGCCGCATGATCGAGGAGGGTGTGCTCGCGGAGTACCAGCGAGCGCTCGGCGAGGCCGCCGCCGGGGTGCGGCTGGCGCCGCACGACGAGGACGTGCCCGACGAGGAGGGATGGCACGAGCCGGCGCCAGAGGCGCCTGCGGCAGCCGTGCCCGCGGCGGCTGCGCCCGCGGCGGAACCCCCTCCGCCGGCGGAGGCGGGTCGCACCTCGCTCGAGGAGGTCGAGCAGATCCACCTCCGCGATTCGTTCTGGAGCGTCACCTAGGAGGTGGTGGAGCGAGCTCGGAGAACGGCCGCCCGCCGGACGGCCCTGGTGGGGTGTCGTGTTAACGTCTGGCCGGCTCCAGGGTCCTGGGGCGTCGCCAAGTGGTAAGGCACGGGACTTTGGATCCCGCTATCGGAGGTTCGAATCCTCCCGCCCCAACTCGTTGAGTCATCAGCCAACAGGTGCAGCGTCTCGGTAACAGCGAACGGCGGTCGGGAGGCGCTCTGGGGTCCCTGCCCCGCAGCGGTGAGGGTATGTCTGGAGAGCTGAAGGTGTTCGGCGGTCGCGCGCACCCGGTGCTGACAGAGAAGATCTGCGCCTACCTCAACCTCGCCCCTGGCAAGGTCACCCTCTACAACTTCTCGGACGGCGAGATCTTCTTCCAGATCCGCGAGAACGTCCGTGGCTCCGACGTGTTCGTGGTGCAGCCCACCTGTGAGCCAGTCAACGACAACCTGATGGAGCTGCTGATCATGCTCGACGCCTTCAAGCGCTCCTCGGCGTCGCGGGTGACGGCGGTGATCCCCTACTATGGCTACGCGCGGCAGGACAAGAAGGACGCGCCGCGGGTGCCCATCAGCTCCAAACTGGTGGCGGACATCATCTCCCGCGCCGGCGCCGACCGCATCCTCGCCATGGACCTCCACGCCTCGCAGATCCAAGGCTTCTTCGACGTGCCGGTCGACCACCTGTTCGCCGCCCCGGTGCTGCTCGACGCCGTCCGGCAGATCGACCTCCCCGACCTCGTCATCGTCTCCCCCGACGCCGGCGGCGTCGAGCGCGCCCGCGCCATCGCCAAGCGGCTCGACGCCGGGCTGGCAATCGTCGACAAGCGGCGGGTGGCCAAGAACGAGGCCGAGGTGATGCACCTGATCGGCGAGGTGGAGGGGATGACGGCGCTGGTGATCGACGACATCATCGACACCGCCGGCACCCTCACCAAGACTGCCGACCTGCTGCGGCGCCGCGGCGCCGTGCGCATCCTCGCCGCCGGCATCCACGGCGTCCTCTCGGGGCCGGCGATCGAGCGCATCAACGCCGCCCCCATCGAGAGGGTGCTGGTTTCCGACACCATCCCGTTGGGTGATAAACTTGCCCGCTGCTCGAAGCTCGAGCCCCTCTCGGTGGCCGCGCTCCTGGGCGAGGCGATCCGCCGCATCCACGACGACAGCTCGGTCAGCTCGCTCTTCGTTTGACCGGCTGCAGATCCGAAAATCGAAGGAAATCGACGCCATGGCTGAGCTCAACCTCGACGTGCACCCCCGGCAGGAGACCGGGAAGAACGCCAACCGCCGCCTGCGCGAGCAGGGGCAGATACCGGCGGTGGTCTATGGTGGCGGCCGCGAGCCGCTGCCGATCCAGGTCGACCGCCGCACGCTGCTCGAGCTCATGCGGTCCACCGAAGGGCACAACCCGGTGTTCCTTCTGCAGCTGGCGGGCACCGACAAGAGCCGGCACGCGATGATCCGCGAGATGCAGATCGAGCCGGTGTCGCGCCGCGTCCTGCACGTCGACTTCCAGCGCGTGCTGATGACCGAGAAGGTGCGGGTGGCGATCCACGTCGAGCTCACCGGCGTGCCGGTGGGCGTCAAGGTCGACGGCGGGCTGCTCGACTTCGTCACCCGCGAGCTGCACGTCGCCTGCACCCCCGACCGCATCCCGGCGAGGGTCGTGGTCGACGTCTCGGATCTCCACATCGGACAGCATCTCGAGGCCAAGGACCTCGAGCTGCCCGCGGGAGTGGAGCTCACCGACGAGCCCGGCCGCGTCATCGCCCTGGTCTCCCATCACAAGGTGGCGGAGGCGGCACCCGTCGCCGAGGAGCAGCTGCTCGAGGCCGAGGAGGCGCAGCCCGAGGTCGTCAAGCGCGGCAAGGCGACCGAAGAGGCGGGGTAGCGGCCGGTGGGTGCGCCGGATCCCGGCGGAGCCGCCGGGGCTCCGGCGGGACCGGTCGAGGAGGCGCCCGCCTCCGTCGACCCTGGCGAAGCGACCGAGCCGCGCCTTCGCTTGGTCCTCGGGCTGGGCAACCCCGGTCCCGAGTACCGGCTCACGCGTCACAACGTCGGCTTCCGGGTGGTCGAGGAGATGGCGCGGCGCGCCGGCGCCGGCTTCAGCCTCCGTGGCTGCAACGCCCTGGTGGCTGCGGTCGACGGCGCCCTGCTGGCGATGCCGCAGACCTTCATGAACCGCAGCGGTTACTCGGCCCGCTGCCTCATCGAGCGGCACTCCCTGGTGGCGAGCGACGTGCTGGTGGTGCTCGACGAGGTCGCGCTGTCGCTGGGCAGGCTGCGGCTGCGCGCCGCCGGCAGCCCCGGCGGGCACCGCGGGCTGGAATCGATCCTCGAGAGCCTGCAGAGCGACGCCGTGCCGCGGTTGCGCATCGGGGTACGCGAGGAGGAGGAGCCGGTGACCGGCGAGCACCTCTCCGACTACGTGCTGGCGCCGTTCGCGGCCGAGGTCCGCGAGCGCGTCGAGGCGGCGGTGGCACGGGGGGCCGACGCCGCCGAGTGCTGGCTGCGCGAGGGGATCGACCGCGCCATGGCGCGGTTCAACTGATCGCTTGCCCGGGATCGGCAGCGCCGGCCGTCTCCGCCGCGGCTTGACGGTGGCGCCCCGGCGCGTACAATACGCAGGTTTCGCCGGAAGGCCGGCTCCGGGACGGGTGTGCCGCTCCCGGCCTCTCTGCTCCGCACCCCCCGTCCACCGGGAGGCAGCGGGGCCCAACGGTCCACAGGGAGGCATCCAACGATGCGCAGGACGTACGAGCTGGCGCTCGTGCTCGATCCGAGCCTGTCGGACGAGGACCAGATGGGTCTCGTCGACGAGGTCAAGAAGATGGTGTCGAGCAAGAGCGCCGACGTGGTGAAGGAAGAGAGCTGGGGCAAGCGCAAGCTCGCCTACCCGGTGCGCAAGGTGAGCGAGGGTCGGTACGTGTTCCTCTACGTCGTCGCCGACGGCACCCCACCGCCGATCGCCGAGGTCGAGAAGCGGCTCAACCAGAACGAGCAGGTGCTGCGCTACCTCTGGGTGCGCACCGACGAGGACCTTCGTCGCGCCATGCGCAAGGGCAAGCGGCCGGTGGCCGCCGCCGAGGCGGTGGGCATCACCGGGCCGCTGCGCGGCGGCGGCCGCGAAGCCGCGCGCGAGCGCAGCGCCGACGATGTGGGACGGGAGGCATGAGTATGCGCAAGAAGGTCTTCTTCCGCCGTCGCAAGGTCTGCAAGTTCTGCGCGGACGGCATCGAGTACATCGACTACAAGGACGTCAAGCTGCTCCAGCAGTACATCCTCGAGCACGCCAAGATCCTGCCTCGTCGCATCTCCGGCACCTCGGCACGGCACCAGCGCATGCTGACCGACGCCATCAAGCGGGCCCGCCACCTGGCGCTGCTGCCTTTCGTGTCGGAGTAGGAGCCTGCCATGCGTGTGATCCTGCTCAACGACCTGCGCCACCGGGGAAAGCGCGGCCAGGAGGTCGAGGTGAAGCCGGGCTTTGCCCGCAACTACCTGCTGCCACAGGGCCATGCCCTCGAGGCCAACGACGCCAACCGCAAGTGGTTCGAGAGCCAGCGCAAGAAGATCGACGCGCGCGTCGCCAAGGAACGCGAGGGCGCCTTGCAGGCGGCCGGCGAGCTCGCCGGAGTGCGGGTGGAGATCACCAAACGCGTCGGCGAGACCGGCACGCTCTACGGCTCGGTGACCGCCTCGGAGATCGCCGAGGCGCTGGCCGCCAAGGGTGTCACGGTCGATCGCCGCAAGATCGACGTCGGCGGCGGCATCAAGAGCATCGGCGACCACCGCGTGAACGTCTTCCTCCACCCCGACGTCACCGCCGAGCTGATGGTCACCGTGCTGCCTGCGGAGTAGCCGCGGCGGATGTCCGAAGAGGCGCGGCCCGCTCCGCGCATCGAGGACTTCCTCGACGAGCCGACCCGCGACCTCCGGGCCTGGCGCTGGTTGTGGGCGGGCGACCACCGGTTCCCCGTCCGCAGCCACCGCGGGCTTCCCGGGCGGCTGCTCGTTCTCTGCAAGCAGCTGCTGCGCCCGCTCGTCCAGCCACCCCAGAACGACCTCTGGGACCGGCAACGGGTTTTCAACCTCATCCTGCTCGAGCACCTGATGGACTCCCGCGTCGAGGAACGGCTGACGCGGCTCGAGGCGACGCTGCAGACAGGGCTCGACGAGGTGATCCGCCACCACGACGCGCTCTACGCGCGGCTGGATGCCAAGGTGGATGCTCACCGCGCCGACGCGCGCGAGCTCCTGGCGTGGGCGCGCTCGGCGCTGCTCGCCGCCGAGCCCGTGAGCGCCGCCGCCGGGTCGGGAGGCGAAGTCGGCGGCCCGGTGGCTGACCGCCCGGTGAAGGGTGTGCCGGCGCTGGCGCGCGCCTTCGCCGAGCGTGGCTACGTGGAGTTCGAGCGCCGCTATCGCGGCACCGAGGAGGAGATCGCCGAGCGTGTCGCCGTCTACCTGCCGCACCTGCTGTGGGGCCGAACGGCCGGCGACGCCGGCCCATTGCTCGACCTCGGGTGCGGCCGCGGCGAGGCGCTGCGCGTTTTCGCGGCTGCCGGCATCGCCGTGCGTGGCGTGGACAGCAGCGCGGAGATGGTGGCGCACTGCCGGGCCCAGGGCTTCGCGGTGGCGGAGTCGGATCTCCTCACGCACCTGGCAGCGGTCCCCCGCGAGAGCCTGGGGGCGATAGTCTCGTTCCATGTCATCGAGCATCTGCCGCCGGCCGTGCTGGAGCGGCTGGTCGCACTGGCATGGGCGGCGCTGCGTCCGCATGGGGTGCTGATCCTCGAGACGCCCAGCCCGCTGTCGCTGGTGGTGTCGGCGCGCAACTTCTGGCTCGACCCCACCCACCAGCGGCCGGTGCACCCAGGTTACCTGCGCGAGCTGGTGCGCCTGCAGGGCTTCGACGACGTCGAGGTGCTGGAGCTGCGGCCGTTCCCCGCGGAGGAGCGGCTTCCGGAGGTCCCGCTCGCCTCCCTTCCCGTCGAGCTGCAGCCGCTCGCGGACCGTGTCAACCGCCTCCGCGATCGGCTCGACGACCTCCTCCACGGCTGCCAGGACTACGGCCTGGTGGCGCGCAAGCCCGCCAGCTCTCGCTGAGAGCGGTCGCGTCGGTCAGTGCGTCACGGGCAGGTGGCGAAGGCGCCGGTGTCCTGGACCGGCACGGCCACCTGGTTGAGCAGGTTGTGATATCCACGGGTCTTGCCGGTCTGGGTGTCGGTCACCACCATCGCGAGCTCGACGTTGGTGGTCGCGGCGTAGAAGACCCAGTAGCGCTGAAAGGGATCGACGCAGGCGTTGAGCACCTTGACCAGCATCTCGACGTTGGTGGAGGAGAAGAAGTAGAAGAGACCGGAGTCGGGGGCCGAGGGCAAGGGCACCGCCTGGCCGTGCCCCCCGTTGCCGGCGGGGGTGTGCCAGTCGATCGTCACGCGGAAGCGGCCCTGGCCGATGCATAGCGTCTGGGGGTCGGCGACGCAGGGGGCGATCACGCCGTCGGTCACCGCGCCGAGCTCGGAGGTGTAGCCCGAGAAGGTGCCGCCGCCACCGGCGGCGCGGACGCGGAAGAGATAGAAGGTCGACGGATCGAGACCGGAGACGAGGGCGCCGGAGGCGTTGGCCGCGGTCGTGGCGACCTCCTGGAAGGCTCCGTCCACCGTCCGCCGCTCGACGCGGAACCCGGTCTCGTCGCTGGCGTTGTCGACCCAGGAGAGCTCCACCGCCGTGGCCGACTGGGTCGAGACCTGCAGCCCGCTCGGCGCCGCTGGCGGGGTGTCGGGCGCGCTGTCGTCGTCGTGGATGGTGAGCGTGGCCGTCTCGTGGGCGGCGTCGAGCGTGGCACCGCCGGTGGGGAGGGTGAGGGCGAGCAGCACGGTCTCGTTGCCTTCGACCAGGGTGTCCTGAGCGATGACGACGTCGAAGGTCTTGAGGGCGGCGTCGCCGTCGCCCCAGGTGAGGGTGCCGCTGGTCGCCGCGAAGTCGGCGCCGGCGGTGGCGGTCCCGGCGCTGGCCGCGTAGTGGACGCTCACCGCGCCGTCGGCGCCGCCTGTGCGTTGGACGCCAAGGGTCGCCGCTCCGGCGCCCTCGGCGACGGCGAAGGTCGCCAGGGAGAAGCGGAGGGAGCCCGGCTGGGAGGTCGCCTGCTGGACGACGACGGTGCCGAACATGCCGAGGCCGGGTGCCCCATGAACGGCGCAGTGATAGCCGTAGGTGCCTGGGGCAGCGAAGGTGTGCGAGAAGGTCCAGGCGGCGCCCGACGGTGCGTTGCCGTAGGAGTTGTCGTCCGCCGTGACAGTGTGCGTGCCGCCGGCATTGCTCCAGCGCACGGTGTCGCCGACGCCGATGGTTACCATCGACGGCTGGAAGGTCGTCGTCACCCCGCCCACCTGGACGTCGACGATGTCCGCCGTCGCCGGGGTGACGGCGGTGAGGAGCATCAGGGATAGGTAGAGCCGGCTCGTGCGCATGGTCCCTCCGGTCCGTCCGGTGGGTGCCGACGGCGGGGCGGCCGGTTCAAGTCGAGGTGGAAGCGACTGATTCGTCAGGCCAAGAGCCTCGGGAGCCGGCCGGAGCGGCCCTGCTATGCTCTTCGCGGTGTACCCTGCCGAGCCCCGTGACCACGACCTCCTCGAAGTCGCGCGAGAGGCCGCCGCGACCGGCGCCGCCGTGCTGCGCGAGCAATTTCGCAGCCCGGCGCTGCGGGTACACGCCAAGGGCCCCCACGACCTGGTGTCGTCGGCCGACCACGCCGCCGAGGCGGCGATCGCCGGGGCCATCCGGAGCCACTTTCCGGACGCCGCCTTCCTCGGCGAGGAAGGCGGCCGCAGCGGCCGCCGGGGCGGGGATCTCGAGTGGATCGTCGATCCGCTCGACGGCACCAACAACTTCCTCCAGGGCCTGCCCATCTTCTGCACCTCGGTGGCCTGCTGCCGGCGTGGCGAGCCGGTGGCCGGCGTGGTACAGGAACCACTCAGCGGAGTGGTCTACAGCGCCGTGCGCGGCGGCGGCGCCTGGCGCGACGGCGAGCGGCTGCGGGTCACCTCACAAGCCGGCATCGCCGGCGGCTTTCTCGCCACCGGCTTCCCCTTTCGCGCCCGCGCGGCGCTGGATCTCTACCTGGCCGCCTTCCGCGAGGTGTTCCTCCGGGCGCGCGCGGTGCGGCGCTGTGGAGCCGCCGCCCTCGACCTCGCCTTGACCGCTGCCGGTGTCTACGACGGCTTCTTCGAATTCCGGCTCTCGCCGTGGGACATCGCGGCCGGGGTGTTGCTGGTGGAAGAGGCGGGGGGTCGGGTCACCGACCTAGACGGTAGGCGGGGCTATCTTCGCACCGGCAACGTCGTGGCGGGCGGCGAGGCAGTGTGGCGGGAGCTGCAGCGGACCGTCGCCCGCCATGCCGACGAGGCCAGCCTGCTCGCCGCCGATCCGGCCGGGGGCGCGGTGGCCTGATGCATCGGCCACTGCTGGAGGTGCAGGTGCACGCGCCGGACATCCGGCGCGGGGTGCGCTACCTGTTCCTCGACCGCCGCCACTTCCTCGTCGCGGGTGCAGCGGCGGCCCTGGTGCTCGCCTTCGTCGCCTGGGGTTTCGCCATGGCCCCGGGCGTCGCACGCAACGAGCTGTCGCGGCAGCAGTACCGCGAGCTCGAGCGGCTGCGGGTGCAGCAGGGGGACCGCCTCAAGTCGCTGCTCGGGCGCCTCGAGCAGCTCGCCGCCGGCGCCGACGCGCTGCGGCTGCGCACCGAGAAGGTCTACCTCGCCTACGGGCTGCCCCAGGAGCCTGCCCGCGGCCAGGGCGGCTTCCCGGTGCGGCGCCCACCGGTGCCGCGATCGATCTACGCCGACAGCATCACCCACGGCGGCGTGCTGCAGAGCGAGGTGGTGGAGCAGCTGGAGGTGGTGAGCTCGTTCCTGCGTGACGTGCAGGAGTTCGAGCAGGAGCACCGGGACCAGGTGCTGCTGACGCCCTCGATCTGTCCGCTCAGCGGCCGCGACTTCGTGCTCACCAGTCCCTTCGGCATGCGGCGCAACCCGTTCACCAAGGCGGCCGATTTCCATGCCGGCCTCGACCTGGCGGCACCGCCGGGTACGCCGGTGCACGCCACCGCGGCGGGGGTCGTGGCCTTCGCCGGCCGCTACGACCTGCGCCAGAGCGTCGGCTGGTGGCGCTACGGCAACCTGGTGATGATCCGCCACGGCGACCGCTTCGTGACCCTCTACGGCCACTGCCAGGAGGTGAAGGTGCGGGCCGGGCAGCGGGTGGTCCAGGGGCAGGTGATCGCCCTGGTGGGCAACACCGGCTGGAGCACCAGCCCCCACCTGCACTACGAGGTGCGTCGTCGCGACGGCACCGAGCTCCACCCCATCGACCCGCGGATCTACATCCTCGATCACCGCTGGCGCGACGAGGAGCGGTTGCTGGTGCGGGCCCGCAGCGCGCCGGATCCCGGTGACTACGAGCCGTTGCCGCGTGGCATCGGACGCTGACCGCGGCCAGCTCGAGCCGACCCGCGATGCGCAAGCCCGACCTCTCGAAGCTCCATTTCAGCGGCGGCCCCGGCGTGCCGACGATGATCGTGCCGCCGGGCACCCAGATCCAGGTCGACCCCCAGGGGCAGGTGTCGATCCGCACCCCCGGCAACCTGGTGCTCCAGAACTCGGGCTCCTACGCCACCCTGGAGTCGGTCTCGGGCTCGATCCGCATCGAGCCGAGCGTTCACGTCGAGGCGGTGACGGTGCGTTGTGCCGAGACCTGCCTGGTGCAGGGGTCCCTCACCGCCTGGCGTGTGGTGGCGCGGATGCTCCAGGTCGACACCGACGCCGAGGCGCACGTGGTGATGCAGGAGACCGAGAAGCTGGAGATGGGGAAGAACGGCCGCCTGGTCGGCAACTTCCGCTCGGAGCAGGAGCTGTACGAGCTCTTCTCCCGCTTCTCCGGCAACGTTCGCGCGCTGCCCTCGCCTCTCGCCGGCGAGCCGGCACCGGCGCCGATGGTGGCCGAGGTGGCGTCGCAAGCCGAGGCGGGCTCCAACGGCCGCACCGGCGAAGAGGCGCCAGCCGAGCCGTTCGCGCTGGGCGAGGTGCTCGACGTCGAGGAGGCGGCCGCAGCCGGGCCGGGCGCCGCGCCCTCCAGGGCGCCCCCGCACGACCTTCCCGACGCCCTCTCGCTCGCCTTCATGCTGCTCGAGCAGGAGAGGGTGGAGGGAGCGCCGCCGACGGCGCGGCGTGCCCACAAGGAGCTGCTGCGGCTCCTCCGCGACGGCGACCTCGAGACGCTGCGGCACACCTACAAGACGCTCTTCGCGCGCCTGGCGAGTGGCGGCGACGGGGTGCGCCGGGCCCGCCGCGCGGTGGGGTCGTTCTTCGAGGCCGAGTTCGGACGCCGGGAGGCGTGAGTCGCTGCCGCGGCGACCGCGGTTAGAATGGCCGAAATGGATCCTTCAGCCGGCGCCACTGCCCAGCGCCGCGCCTTCCCGCGCGTGCCCCTGCGGGCCAAGGTACGCATGGAGTTCGCCGAGCAGCGCTGCTTCCTGAGCGAGTGGGCGGTCAACCTCTCGCCCGGCGGGATGTTCGTCCGCAGCGAGGCGCCGATGACGTCGGGGCAGCGATTCCAGTTCGAGGCCAGCCTCACCCCCAAGGGCCCGCGCTTCGAGGGGGTCGGCGAGGTGACGTGGGTGCGGCGCCGGTGGGAGGGCTCGGCGCGCCCACCGGGCTTCGCGGTGCGCTTCCTCGAGCTCCAGGAGGAGGGGCGAGCGGCGATGCTTCGCCTCGCCGACGTCTTCCTCGAGGGCGGCGTGGGGGCGATGCAGGAGGAGCTCGCAGCGATGACCGCCGCCTGGCAGCGGCGCCGCCTCGACGACGAGTCGACCGATGAGCTGCACCCGGCCGAGGAGCTCGACGAGCCGCTTGCGGACACCGCCGTGCTCGATGCTCCCTGGGTGACGGCGCCGCTCGACCTCGAGGCCGACACGCTGCCGCCGCAGCCGGCTCCCGCCGGCCCGGACGGCGGCGATGGACCGCGCCCGGATGCTGTCGCGCCGCGCGAGCCTACCGCCCGATCGCCGGCGCCGGCCGCGTCACCAGCGGAGGGGACACGGACGGCGGCTCGTCCGCGGCGTCGCGGTGGATGGTGGGTCGTCGGCCTGGTGCTGTTGCTGGCCGGCGCCGGCTTCCTCGCCCTGCACGGCTCCCTGCCGGGCCGGCTCGGAGGCATCATGCCAACCGCGCGGCCCGCCGCTGGCAGGCCCCTGGGGGGGCCACGCGCCCTACCGGCCGGCGCCTCCGGGGCCGAGGGTGGGGGGCAGTTCGGCGGCCTCGACGACGTCAGCTGGAGCGAGGACGGGGACGGCATCTCGGTGGTCCTGGCGCTCGACGGGACGCTGCCGGAGACCTCGCTGCACCGTTTCCGGCCCCCCGAGGCACCGCCGCGCGAGGTGATCCAGCTGCTCGGCGCGCGGCACGGATACTCGCGGCCGGTGGTGCCCGTGCACTCTCCTCTGCTGGAGCAGATCCGCATCGGTTTCCACCAGGGGGACGGCGACGAGCTCAGGGTGGTGCTCGAGCTCACCTCTCCCGCTGTCGTGTTGCGTTCGATGGAGAGTGACGGTCGCTCCCTGCGGCTGCGGCTCGCGCGCGAGGACGAGGCCGAGAGTGAAGCGATCCCGCCCGCGGCGGAGACCGCAGCGCCCGCCGCCCCAGCTGTCACCGCCGCGGCGGCCACGAAGAGACCTGCGCCAGGTGCGAGGAGGCCGGCGACCGCCGCTGCGTCGCCGCGCGCCGGCGCCGGGACCTCGCCGACGCGGCAGGCGGCGAGTCGCCGACCCCGTGCAGGTGCGACGGAGCCCACCGGACCCACCGCGGCGGTGCCGGCGGCGACCCCCGTCGCGCTGTCTCCACAGCCGGCGAGCATGGCCTCGACGCCAGCCACCGGTGCGACACCGCCGCCGGCAGCGAGCGACGCTCCGGCCCCCGCTGCCACTGTCGTGCCCGTTGCCACCGTGGTCCCCGGCGCCACCGCCGAGGACACTCCGCCGCCTCGCTAGTCCTCGATCTCGATCCACGGAGGGAGCGCGATGCGCCGTCGATTGGTCCTGCTGCTCGCCGTCCCGTTGCTCGTCGCCGCCGGCGACCTGGGTGCCTCGACCCGGCCCGCCGGCACCTTCGCCGACCTGCACTGGCGGCTGGTGGGTCCGCTGCGCGCCGGCTGGGCGATCTGCGCCACCGGCGTCTCCGGGTCGAGCGACACCTTCTACTTCGGCGCCGCCGACGGCGGGGTGTGGCGCAGCGTCGACGCCGGCCGCACCTGGGAGCCGCTCTTCCAACACGAGGCGGTGGCGTCGGTGGGTGCCCTCGCCGTAGCGGCGAGTGATCCGCGGGTGCTCTACGTCGGCACGGGCCATCCCGAGGCGCGCTGGGACATCGCCTCGGGCAATGGTGTCTACGGCTCGACAGACGGCGGCGCCAGCTGGAGCTACCTGGGGCTGCCCGAGAGTGAGCACATCGGGAAGATCCTCGTCGACCCGCGCGACCCGCGAGTGGTGCTGGTGGCGGCGCTCGGCCATCTCTTCGGCCCCAACCCCGAGCGCGGCGTCTTCCGCAGCGAGGACGGCGGCAAGACCTGGCAGAAGGTGCTCTACCACGACGCCGACACCGGTGCCGTCGAGCTGGCGCGGGCGGGCGACGCCCCCGATGTCGTCTTCGCGGCCCTCTGGCAGGCCCGCCGCTACCCGTGGATGGGATACCACCAACCGATCGTCGGTCCCGGCAGTGGCATGTACCGCTCGCGCGACGGGGGCCGCACCTGGGAGCATCTCAGCCGCGGCCTGCCCACCGAGCCGATGGGGCGCACCGGGTTGGCGGTGGCGGCCGGCAGCGGTGGCCGCCGGGTCTACGCCGCCATCGGCGCCTCCACGCAGGGTGGTCTCTACCGTTCCGACGACGGCGGCGACAGCTGGCAGCGCGTGAATCCCGACGGCGAGCTCGGCACCTACTACTTCGCGCGCCTGGTGCCCGACCCCCACGAGGCCGACACCCTGTGGGCGATGGGACGCTCGCTGCTGCGCTCCGACGACGGCGGCAAGAGCTTCGTCATCGAGCACGGATCCCCCGGCGGCGACGACTACCACGACCTCTGGATCGACCCTTCCGACCCGTCGCGGCGGCTGCTCGCCGCCGACCAGGGCGCCGCCGTCTCGCTCGATTCCGGAGCCACTTGGAGCAGCTGGTACAACCAGCCCACGGGTCAGCTCTACCACGTCGCGACGGACCAGCGTTTCCCCTACTGGATCTACGGCGGCCAGCAGGACAATGGCACGGTGGGGGTCGCCAGCCGCAGCGACTACGGGCAGCTCACCTTCCGCGACTGGCACCCGGTGGGAGGCGACGAGCGCGACTACGACCTGCCCAGCCCGCGCGACCCCGAGATCGTCTTCGGCAGCGGCCTGGGCGGGCGGATCTCGCGCTGGGACGCACGCACCGGGCAGGTGCAGAACGTCTCTCCCTGGCCGGTGTCGAGCTACGGCGCCGACCCGCGCAAGGTGCGCTTCCGCTCCACCTGGGTCCAGCCGATCGCGATCTCACCGGTGGCCCCTTACGCGCTCTACGCGGCGGGGCAGGTGGTCTTCCGCTCCACCGACGAGGGAAGCACGTGGGTGACGATCAGTCCCGACCTCACGGGCGCCGATCCCACCATGGCTCCGGGCGCCGCCAAGGCATCGGCGTGCGGCGGCAACGTGCCGATGGCGCGCGCCCGCGCCTGCGGCTACGGTGTGATCTCGACCCTGGCACCCTCGCCCCAGGCCGCCGGCGAGCTGTGGGTGGGGGCCGAGGACGGCCTCATCCACCTCACCCGCGACGGCGGCGCCAGCTGGCAGGACGTGACTCCGCCGGGCCTGCCCGACTGGAGCCGCCTGGCGCAGATCGACGCCTCGCCGACCGACGCCGCTACAGCCTACGCGGCGGTCGACCGTCATCGCGCCGACGACACCCGACCCTACGTCTACCGCACCCACGACTTCGGCAAGAGCTGGACGCTCGCCGTCGCGGGTCTGCCGGCGCAGGGGAGCGTCTACGTGGTGCGCCAGGACCCGGTTGCGCCAAGGTTGCTCTACGCGGGCACCACGCACGGCGCCTTCGTCTCCTTCGACGACGGCGATCACTGGCAGACTCTGCAGCTCGACCTCCCGACCACCGGTGTCAACGACCTCACGGTGCACGGCACCGACCTCATCGCCGCCACCCAGGGCCGCTCGCTGTGGGTGCTCGACGACGTGACCCCCCTGCGCTGGCTGGCGGCGCACGAGGCGGAGGCCTCCGCTGCGGATGCCGTCCTGGTGCCGCCGGCACCGGCGGTGCGCTGGCCGGGAAATCAGAACAAGGACACTCCGCTACCGCCGGAGGAGCCGCGCACGCCCAACCCGCCGGCGGGTGCGGTGCTCGACTACCTGCTGCCGGCGGCCGCGGGCGCCGTCGCCCTCGACGTCGTTGATGCCCAGGGGGCCGTGATCCACCACGAGAGCAGTACCGAGACCCCGCCGCGGGTGGAGGCAGAGCAGTACTTCGCCGACCGCTGGGTGCGACCGCCGGGGCCGTTGCCGGTGAGCGCCGGCCACCACCGCGTGGTGTGGAACCTGCGGCTGCCGCGGCCGCCGGCCGTCGAGTACGACTACTCGATCGCCGCCGTTCCCGACGCCGACACGCCGGCGCTGCCGCAGGGGATGCTGGCGCTGCCCGGCGCCTACACCGTGCGCCTGACCGTCGACGGCAAGACGACGAGCGCGCCGCTCGCGGTGGTGATGGACCCGCGGGTGCACACGCCACTCGCCGAGCTGCAGGAGCAGCTTGCCTTTGTCGAGCAGCTGCGCGGGACGCTAGCGGCGGCCGTGGCGCTGCACGACGAGCTCGAGGCGATGGGCAAGCGCCTCGGCCCGGCGCCGCCGGCGATGAGCCGAGGCGGCAAGGAGAGTGGGCGCGTCGCCAGCGGCCCGCAGGCCGCCTTGGCGAGCTACCGCAGCGCCTACAGCGTCGACCGCATCGCCGGCACCCTGAGCTCGCTCGCCACCGACGTCGAGGCGGTCGATGCCGCACCGACCCAGCCGCAGCGTGACGTCTTTGCCGAGTACGCGGGCCGGCTCCAGAAGAGCGCAGGCGGCGTGGGCGGCGCTGCTCGCCAAGGAGCTCTCGCACGTCCCGCGATAACGCGCCGCCGCGGGGTCGAGGAACGAGTCGCAGTGGGCCAGTGCCGTGGACGAGGCCGACGACGCAACGACAGGTGAGGTGACGGCGCTGCTGCTGCGCTGGCAGGAGGGCGATCGCACCGCGCTCGACCGCCTGCTGCCGCTGGTCTACGACGAGCTGCACCTGCTGGCGGCCCGCCAGCTGCGTCGTGAGCGGTCGGGGCACACGCTGCAACCCACCGCCGTCGTCAACGAGGTGTACCTGCGTCTCGTCGACCAGCGACGCACCAGCTGGCAGAACCGGGCCCAGTTCTTCGGCGTCGCCGCCCGCCTCATGCGGCGCCTGCTCGTCGACTACGCCCGTGGCCGCCGCACCGCCAAGAGGGGCGGGCTCGTCCACCACGTGACAATTGCCCAGGTCGAGCCCGCCGCCCCGGACGCCCCGGGCGTCGACCTCGTCGAGCTCGACGCCGCGCTCGATCGCCTCGAGGCTCTCGACCCCGAGCAGGCGAAGGTGGTCGAGCTGCGCTTCTTTGCCGGCTTGACGGTCGAGGAGACGGCGGAGGTGGTCGGCTCCTCCCCCTCCACCATCAAGCGCGACTGGCAGTCCGCCAAGGCCTGGCTGTTCCGCGAGCTCGGCGGCTCGCCACCCTGAGAGCCTGAGCGCCCGCGAGCGGGTTCGTGGGGACAGGGGCGAAGAGCGACGGCACCCTGGGCGCGAGCACCTGCGCCGATTGGGCGGGGGGCAACACGTGGCTTGGAGTGCATGGCGAGCAGAGCGCGGATGCCTTCTGGACGGAGGGTTTCAGGAAGACACCTGCGACTTGTCACGGAGCCTCTCCTGTCTGCAGGATCTGCCGCTGATCTTCTGCGATGACTTCGAGTCGGGGACAGCGGCGGTGGGGTCGGCTCACAGCTGAGCCGGCCCGAGGATTGCCGCCGAGCTCAGCCGCCGGGTGCCAGCCGCCGGTAGGCCGTCACGTAGTCCTGTACCCGCCGCTCCCAGGAGAAGTCGCGCTCCATCCCGCGGCGCTGCATCCGCGTCCACGCCTCGCGGTCCTCGCGGTAGAGCCACGACGCGTAGCGCAGTCCCCAGGCGAGCCCCTCGGCGGTGAAGTGCTCGAAGACGAAGCCGGTGCCGGTGTCGTGCTCGCGGTCGTAGGGCTCGACGGTGTCGGCGAGGCCGCCGGTCTTGCGCACCACCGGCACCGTGCCGTAGCGCTGCGAGTACATCTGGTTGAGGCCGCAGGGCTCGTAACGCGAGGGCATGAGGAAGACGTCGGCCGCCGCCTCGATGCGGTGGGCGAGCGGGTTGCTGTACCCCTCGTGGAAGGCGGCACGGCCGGGGAAACGGACGGCCAGCCAGCGCAGGAAGTCGACGTAGCGCCGATCGCCGCTGCCGAGGGCCACGAAGCGCACCTGATCGTCGGCGAGCAGCTCCGGCAGGGTGTCGAACAGCAGGTCGATCCCCTTCTGGAAGGTGAGCCGCGAGACGATGGCAACGAGCGGCTTGTAGGCGGTGGGGTCGAGCCGCGCCTCGGCGAGCAGCGCTGCCTTGCACCGCGCCTTCCCCGACAGGTTATCGGCCGCGTAGTGGGCAGGAAGGTGGGGGTCGTCCTGGGGCGACCACTCCCGGGGATCGATGCCGTTGACGATGCCGACGAGCGAGTCGCGCCGCTCGCGCAGCAGCGCGTCGAGGCCGAAGCCCTGCTCCGGGGTCTGGATCTCCTCGGCGTAGGTCCGGCTGACGGTGGTCAGCAGGTCGGCGTAGACGATGCCGGTCTGCAGGAAGTTGATGCGCCCCGCCTGCAGCTCCTCCTGCCAGAACAGCTGCGACTCGTTGTCGAGGCCGAGGTCGTGCAGCAGGGTGGCGGGGAACACCCCCTGGTAGCCGAGGTTGTGGATGGTGAGCACCGTCCGGGTGTCGGCGAACAGGCGGTCCCACGAGTAGACCGTCCGCAGCAGCAGCGGCCCGAGGGCGGCGTGCCAGTCGTGGCAGTGGAGCAGCTGCGGCGCCCACTGCAGGTGCTGGCAGGAGGTGAGGGCGGCCCGCGTCAGATAGGCGAAACGGAGCCCCTCGTCCCAGTCCTGGGTGTAGAAGGCGGCTCGCCCGTAGAGCTGCGGGCAGTGGACGAAATTTGCGGCCAGGTCGCTTCCCGGGATGGTCGCCGTCCACAGCGAGAAGAGCAACTCCCACGGCCCCATGTGCAGGGGCACCGCCTGCACCCGCTCGACCGCTGCGAAGGTGGTGTGGGCGTGGTCGCTGGTGGCGTAGAGCGGCACGAAGAGCTTGACGTCGTGGCCGGCGCGGTGCAGCGCGACCGCCAGCGCCGAGACGACGTCGCCGAGCCCGCCGGTCTTGGCGAACGGCGTCAGCTCGGCGGACACCAGCGCGATGCGAAGGGGCGAGTCGGCCATCGAGTGGGGCGGGGACGAGCGCCGCCCCGGCTCAGATCTCCATGCCGGGAGGGATGACGCCGTCGCGGTGCACGACGATGATGCCGTCGCGGATCGAGTAGCTCGGCTCCTCCGCGTGCTCGACGCCGCGAGCGTTGACCAGGCGCGCGCCATCGCCGATGCGGGCGTTGAAGTCGACGATGGCGCGGTTGAGCACGCAGTTGCGCCCCACCCCCATGCGCGGACCCGACTGGCTGCCGGGGGCCTCGAAGTGGGTGGCCCCCATGACGATGCTGCCCTCGATCATCGACCCCTCCTGCACCTGGGCGCGGATGCCGACGATCGAGCTGCGGATGGAGCTGCCGGAGATGATGCTGCCTTCGCAGAGGATCGACTCGTGGACCACGCAGTCGTGGATCTTGGTCCCGGGAAGGAAGCGGGGGTGGGTGTAGATCGGCCGGTCGGGGCTGTAGAGGTCGAGCGGCGGCAGGTTCTGGGTGAGGTCGAGGTTGGCCCGGTGGAAGGTGGGGATGGTGCCGATGTCCTGCCAGTAGCCGGTGTGGTTGTAGGCGAACACCTCGGCCTGGCTGATCATCTGCGGGATCACCTGGTGCCCGAAGTCGGTGGCCTCGCCGTCGCGCAGGGCGCGGTTGAGCACCTCGCGACGGAAGGCATAGATCCCCATGCTGGCGAGCAGCGATCCCGCCGGCGCCTCGAAGCCCAGCGAGGCGAGCTGGCCCGGCTCGAGGGTGAAGCGGTCGAGCAGCTCCGGCTCCCTGGGCTTCTCCACGAACTCGACGATGCGGGCGTCGTTGTCGACGCGCATGATGCCGAAGGCGGAGGCCTCCTCGCGCGGCACCGGCTTGACCGCCACCGTCAGGTCGGCGCGGCTGCGCCGGTGGTGCTCGAGGAACGCCTGCACGTTCATCAGGTAGAGCTGGTCGCCGGAGAGGATGAGGATGTCGGCCGGCTTCTGCTCGTTGAGGCGGTCGAGGTTGCGCCGCACGGCGTCGGCGGTCCCCTGGTACCAGTCGCGGTTGGTCACCGTCTGCTCGGCGGCGAGGATGTGCACGAAGCCGCCGGAGAAGATGTCGAAACGGTAGGTCTGGGCGATGTGGCGGTGGAGGCTCTCGCTGTTGAACTGGGTGAGGACGTAGATGCGATCGATGCCGGCGTGCAGGCTGTTGCTGATCGGCACGTCGATGAGACGGAAGCGGCCGCCCACCGGCACCGCCGGCTTGGCGCGGGTCTTGGTGAGCGGCCACAGGCGGCTGCCCTGGCCGCCGCCGAGCACCGCCGTCACCGCGTCACGGGCCCCGCCCGGCCTGGTCATCCCTGAGCGCTCGCTCCCAGCGTGCCGCCGCCACCCTCGTTCACGGCCGGTCCTCCGTGGCGGGGCCTGCGGACCGCCGCGCCGCCGGCGATGTTATCGGCATCGTTCGCCGCCACCAAGGTGCGGCGGCTGCAACAGCGCGCTCAGCGAGCGGACGACGGTGGCGGTGACGTCGGCTGCCTGCGGGGTGGCGCGCTCGTTCCTGGCCTCGGTGACGCCATCGCTGAGCACTCCGCAGACGAGAGTGACGACGCGCGAGCCGCGCTGGCGCGTGGCCAGCCGATTCGCCGCGCCGTCCGCTGCCAGCAGCTGCCGGTTCATCCTCGCCGGCGTCGCCGCCGAGCCGAGGCCGGACGCCGCGTCGGCGACGAACATCCCGTCCGTGCCGCGACATTCTACGGCCGGCCCGAACGCGAAGCCTTGCCCATAGAATGGCGCCGCGTACCGCTGACGCAGGCCCGGCCATGATCGACGTCCAGTTCGTCCTCCCGTTTCCGGCGCCGATCGCCGATCGGTTCGCGCGCGCGGTGGCGGCGCTCCCCGAGGTGCGCCTCGGGCTGGTGTCGCAGGAGCCGATCGAGCGGCTGGCGCCCGACCTCCGCCAGCAGGTCGCGGGGCATTGGCAGGTGGCGAGCTGCTTCGACGCCGAGCAGCTCGCCGCGGGGGTGGCGCAGCTCGGTCGGCGACTGGGGAAACCGACGCGGCTGCTGGGTGTGCTCGAGCAGCTGCAGGAGCCCCTCGGTGCCGTGCGCGACGCGCTCGGCATCCCCGGCATGTCGCAGCGGGTGGCACGCAACTTCCGTGACAAGGCCGTGATGAAGACGCTGCTGCGGCAGGCGGGGCTCCCTTGTGCCCGGCACTGCCTCGCCGAGGATGCCGAAGCGGTGTGGTCGCTGGCCCGCGAGGCCGGGTTCCCGCTGGTGGTGAAGCCGCCGGCGGGGGCCGGTGCCAAGTCGACCTTCAGGCTCGACTCCGCCGAGCAGCTCGGCGAGGCGCTGGCCACGGATCCACCCGCGCCGGGGCGGCCGTGGCTGGTGGAGGAGTTCATCCGCGGTGACGAGCAGTCGTTCGACACCGTGTCGATCGGCGGCCGTCCGGTGTGGCACTCGCTGACGCACTACCTGCCGACGCCGCTCGAGGCCTTGCGCCACCCCTGGATCCAGTGGTGCGTGGTGCTGCCGCGCGAGGTCGACGACCCGCGCTACGACGACATCCGCGCTGCCGCCTTCGCCAGCCTCGACGCATTGGGGATGGAGACCGGCTTCTCGCACATGGAGTGGTTCCGCCGCGACGACGCGTCGGTGGCGATCTCCGAGGTGGGGGCGCGCCCGCCGGGCGCGCAGATCACGCGGCTGATGAGCTACGCGCACGACTTCGACTTCTACGATGCCTGGGCGCGGCTGATGGTGCTGGGGACCTTCGACCCGCCGCCGCGCAAGTACGCCGCCGGCGCCGCCTTTCTGCGTGGCCAGGGGGCGGGCCGGGTGCAGGCGGTGCATGGGCTGGAGAAGGCGAACCGCGAGATGGGGCACCTGGTGGTGGAGTCGAACCTGCCGCGCAAGGGGCAGGCGCGCTCGGCGAGCTATGAGGGGGAGGGCAACGTCATCGTCCGGCACCCGGAGACGTCGGTGGTGGTGGAGGCGCTGCGGAAGCTGATCTCGGCGGTGCGGGTGGAAGTGGCGTGAGGGCGGCGTCGGCGAATGGATCGTGGTGGGAGCGCTCCTCGGGGCGACCGTGGGGCGCGACGTGGGGCCCCCGCCTGCCGGTGGATATCCCGTCCGTGCTCGGCGCCGCGGACGGCGCCTGCGCGCGGCTGGAAGCCCTCCCCCCGGCGCGCCCCACGTCGCGGTGGTGCGCTGGAGGGCGAGCGCTCCTCGGGGCGACCGTGGTGCGTGCAAGTACTTCGCGGTCGGTGCACCATGTCGGGACCGGGGCGTGACGAGCGGCTCGCGAATGAAAGAGTGGGGTAGCCGATGGACGTGCTGATGGTCTCGCCGGGCTACCCGGCGGAGATGCCGTACTTCACCCGCGGCCTTGCCGAGGTGGGAGCGCGGGTATGGGGGCTGGGCGACCAGCCTGCCGGGGCGTTGCCCGAGGTGGCGCGGGGCGCGCTTGCCGGGTACTTGCAGGTGCAGGACTTGTGGGACGAGAAACGGCTTCTCGGCGAGCTGTTGGGTTGGCGCGGGGCGCGCGCTTTCGATCGCGTCGAGTGCCTGTGGGAGCCTGGCATGCTGCTGGCCGCTCGCCTGCGCGAGGCGCTGGGCGCCGCCGGCATGAGCGAGGCGGAGACGGTGCCGTTCCGCGACAAGGGGAGGATGAAGGAGGTGCTCGACGCCGCCGGGCTGCGCACGCCGCGTCACTTCCGCGCCACCACCGCTGACGGCGTCCGCGAGGCGGCGGCAAGCGTCGGCTATCCGGTGTGCGTCAAGCCGATCGCCGGGGCCGGCTCCGCCGACACCTACAAAGTGTCGAGCCCGGGCGAGCTCGAGGGAGTGCTGCAGGCGACGCGGCACGTGGCGGAGGTGTCGGTGGAGGAGTGGATCGAGGGGGAGGAGTACACCTTCGACACCGTTTGCGCCGAGGGTCGGGTCCTCTACTTCAACGTCGCCTGGTACCGGCCGAAGCCGATCGTCGGCCGCTCCGTGGAGTGGATCAGCCCGCAGACGGTGACTCTACGCGACGTCGAGCACCCAGACCTGCGAGCGGGCATCGAGCTGGGCCAGCGGGTGCTCCAGGCGCTCGGCTTCCGCACCGGCTTCACCCACATGGAGTGGTTCCGCAAGCCCGACGGCGAGGCGGTGTTCGGCGAAATCGCGGCGCGCCCTCCGGGGGCGCGCTCGACCGAGCTGATGAACTATGGCTGCGATATCGACGTCTTCCGGGGCTGGGCGGAGGCCGTCTGCCACCGCCGCTGGTCGCAGCCCATCGAGCGCCGTTATAACGCGGCGGTGATCTTCAAGCGTGCCCAGGGACAGGGGCGGATCCAGCGCATCGAGGGCCTGGAGGCGTTGCTGGAGCACTACGGCGACTGGATCGTCAACGTCAACCTGCTGCCACTGGGGGCGCCGCGGCGGAACTGGAAGGCGACGCTGGTCTCTGACGGCTACCTCATCGTGCGCCACCCCGACCTCGCCGCCTGCCTGGAGATGGCGGACCGGGTGGGGACGCACCTGCGGCTGGTGGCCGGCTAGGGAGCGCTCGGCGCGCCTCGCCGCACCACGCCGGGGGCCACCTCAGGGGCGCAGCCGCGCGTAGTCCTCAGGGGTGTCGACGTCGCGGACGGTGCCGGCGTCATCGACCTCCAGCTCGTGAACGCAGCCGGCGGCGATCTCGAGGATGCGGCGCAGCCCGCGCTCGTGGCGAGCGAGCTCGGGGATGCGGGCCTGCCAGTGGGGAGCGAGTAGCAGCGGATGGCCGCGGCGCCTGCCATGGCGAGGCACCACGACGCCGCCGTGGTGCCGGTAGGCGGCGAGGAGCGACGCGATCGTCCCCGCGCGCAGCGCTGGCAGGTCGGCCGGGCAAACGAGGAGTGGATCCGGCGGCGGGAGCTCGGTGGCGGAGAGCGCCGCGAGGCCGGCCAGGATGCTCGAGATCATCCCCGGGGAGGGGTCCGGGTTCACCACCCGTTGGGCGCCTGCCGGTGGCTCCCAGTGGGCGAGGGGACCGCCCGCGGCCACCACCACGACGGCGATCCGCGCGCCGCCGCCGAGAAGTGCCGCGATGGTGGACTCGAGCACCGTGCTCGTCCCCCATGGCAGGAGCTGCTTCGGGCGCCCCATGCGGGTGGAGGCGCCGGCGGCGGGGATGATGGCGGCGACCCTGGCGGCGGGGCAGG
Source organism: Thermoanaerobaculia bacterium (assembly GCA_963837455.1). Taxonomy (GTDB): domain Bacteria; phylum Acidobacteriota; class Thermoanaerobaculia; order Multivoradales; family JAIOJS01; genus DASYQD01. The sequence goes on from CAWINM010000010.1 coordinate 729,426, forward strand.
ATGACGAATCGCTCAAGTCGGTGTTTGGGGCGGGTTTCGCCGTCTTTGCTATCCTATCGGGGCCATGCCCCCAAGCTCCGGCCCGGGGCCGACCAAGGCCCTGCTCGCGCGCGCGGGCGACTGCTGGTGCGCCATCCCGCTCGACGACCTCCGTCGCGTGCTGCCAGCGGTGAAGCTCCACCCGCTGCCGGGATCCGGCCGGGAGATCGCCGGCCTGGCGGAGGTCGACGGCGAGCCGCTGGTGGTGCTCGATCTCGAACGGCTGGTGGACGCGCCGCCGGGTGGCGCCGCCGAGTTCCCGGTCACGCTGGTGGTCACCGCCGGCGCACGCCATGAGGTGATAGGGCTCGCCGCCGACGAGGCCGGAGACATCGTGCAGCTCGATCCCGCGCAGGCGAGCGGTGCGCGGCGCGGGGTGGCCGCCGGTGACCTCGACGTGGGGGAGCGGGTGGTGCGTCTGGTGGAGCTCTCCCGGCTGGGAGCTGGCGAGTGAACCGCACGTTTGCCGCGGCAGAGGCACCAGGGGAGACGCGAGGGCGTTGGCTCCTCCTGCGCCGCGCCGGCGCGCTCTGGGCGGTGCCGAGCGGAGCGATGCGCGGCCTGCGGTGGCTGGGTCGGGGAGCCGAGGTGACGCTCGGGGACAGCAGCTCGCTGCAGGCGGACGAGCTGCTGGAAATGGCCTCGCGGCTCGAGCCCCGGCGGTTCCCTGGCTGCCTCGCCGCGAGTGCCCCCAGCGGGCTCCTCGGCGTCGCCGTCTGGCGCGGCGAGCCCGTGCTCTGCGTCGATCCGGCTGCGGCGGCGCCGCCGGCCCTGCTCGGCAACTCCGCGGACCCCGATGGCCCGATCGCCAGCGGATGGGAGGACCCGGATGCGCGATAACGACACCGCGGGCGTGGCGACGAACGACGTCGCGACGCACCTCGCCGAGCGCTCCGGCAGCCGCCGGTGGCGAACGATGGCGCTCGGGGGCGGCATGCTGCTGGCGGCGGCCGCCGCTGCGGCGGCCGCGAACCGCGGCTCTGGCGCCCTGGCCTGGGTCGCCGTGCTGCTCGGCGGAGTCGGTCTCGTCGCCCTGCTCGCCGGCGACGAGGCAGACCGGCGCCGGGTCGAGGGCGCGATGAGCGCCCTGCGGCGCGCCTGCGATGCCCACGAGCGGTCGATGCGCCGGGTGCTCGACCGGCTGCGGAGCGGCGACCTCGTCGACGCCGCGCAGCCGGTGTCGACGCTGCCCCGCGAGCTCTCGGCAGACGTCGAACGCGCCACCGCGGCCCTCACCATCCTGGTCAAGCGCATCCAGGGCAGCTCGCGCGAGGTCTCGGTGGTGGGAGGCGACGTGCAGGCGACCGCCTCCGACCTCGCCAGCGGCTTCTCCGAGCAGTCGGCTGCGGTGGTGGAGATCACCGCCACCATCGAGGAGCTGGCGCGCACGGCGGCGCAGATCGCCACCAACGCCGAGCGGCAGGCCGACCTGGCGGCTCACGCCGAGGCAGGAGGCAGGGAGGGCGCGGCGGCGGTCGATGCCGCGGTGGACGGCCTCGACGGCCTGCGCGAGCGCATCGTCGGCATCGCCACCCGTGCCGACAGCCTCGGCAGCCGCTCCAAGGAGATCTACCGCATCCTCGACCTCATCAACGAGATCGCCCACGAGACCCACATCCTGGCGCTCAACGCCGCCATCGAGGCGGAGACCGCGGGCGAGCACGGCCGCCGCTTCGGCGTGGTGGCCGAGGAGGTGCGCCGCCTGGCCCAGCGCGCCCGCGAGTCGGTGCAGTCGGTGCGGGCCCTGCTCGAGGAGTTCGTCGGCGCCATTCGATCGACGGTGGTCGCCACCGAGGAAGGGACCAAGGAGGCCGACGGGGTGCTGGAGCAGGCGCGTGCCGCCGAGGAGTCCATCGCCGGCCTGCGCAGCGCGCTCTCGGAAACGGCACGCGCCTCGCGCGAGATCTCGCTCGCCACCAAGGAGCAGCGCACCGCCTCCGACCAGGTGGCCATCACCATCAAGGAAGTGCGCGAGGTGATCCAGCGCATGGCGGAAGGGCTGCGCGGCTTCACCCTTACCGCCGAGCAGCTCAACGAGCTGGCGCTGTCGATCCAGCTGGTGACGCAGTCGTTCCGCTTCGACTCCAACCGCTCGCTCAAGCACGTGGTGCAGCAGCATGCGGCGCGCCTTGCGCCGCGTGCGCCGGGCTTCGTGGGCCTCGACGGCGACCTCGAGGAGATCCTCGCCAACACCCCCTATGTGGAGTGCCTCTACCTCGCCGACCACGGCGGCCGCTTGGTGGCGCTGGCGGTGTCCCCGGAATGGAGCCGCGACGGCAAGGTGCCGAGCGCGCTCGAGGTGGGACGCACCTTCGCCGAGCGGCCCTGGTTCCAGGCGGTGCATCAGAACCGCAGCTCCGCCGTGACGCCGCTCTACGAGTCACTGCTCACCGGCGAGCCGTGTTTCACCGTCGCGGCGCCGGTGACGGGCGCGGACGGGGTGCCCCTGGGGGTGCTCGGCGCCGACGTCAACGTACGGAGCTGGATCCGCATCTGAGCCGGCGCGGCGGCGGCCGGCACCTACGGGCGCCGCTGCGGCCCCCGAGCGTACGCGAGAGCCCACCCGTTGGACGACGAGCTGCTCGACCTCGTGCCTCTCTTCCTCGGTGAGGCGCGCGAGCGCGTCGAGCGGCTGCTGGCGTTGGCGCCGCAGCTCGAGAGCTCGATGGCGGCGGTGGTCGAGGCGCGCCGTGAGCTGCACACGCTCAAGGGCTCGAGCCGCATGCTCAAGCTCAGCGCGATGGCCGACCTCTGCCACCGCGGGGAGGAGTTGCTCGACATCGTCGGCGTCGGGGCCGGCCAGCAGGTGACGGAGCTTCTCGACCAGCTGAGCCGACTGCTCGAAGGGGTGGCGCGCTCCCTTGCCGGATCGGCGGCAGCGGCCGCCACGCCGGCGCGTCCGGATGCTGCGGGCGGCCGGTGGCGAGGAGGAGAGGCGGGTGGGCGGCAGAGCGCGGCGGCGGTGGACGAAGACGCCGAACCGGCAGCCGGGACGCCGACGGCGCCTGGCGAGGAGAGGACGATGCCCCGCGGCGGCGGCGACGAGCCCGGCGAGGCGGCCGATGCCATCGGCGACGACCACCGAGTCTCGGCCCGCGTGACCGATGCCCTCTCTTCCGGCGCCGTCGACCTGCGGATCCGCGCCCTCGCCGGTCTCGCCCTCGCCGAGCGGGTCGAGCAGCTCGCCAAGCTCGCCGAGGGGGGCGTCCTCGAGCCGCAGCCCGACCAAGTGCTGGCGATGCTCTCCTCCTCGCTGCGGCGCGCCGCCGCAGAGCTCGAGGGCAACCAGCGTCGCCTGCTGCAGCGCGCCGAGGAGCAGCTCGACACGTTGCTGGCGCTGCAGCTGCAGCCCTTGCGCCCTTTCCTCCTCAGCCTGGCGCGCCACGCTCGGGAGCTCGCGCAGGGCCTCGGCAAGGAGGTCGAGGTGGTGCTCGAGGGGGGTGAGGCGCGGCTCGACCGTCGCATCAGCGCCGAGCTCCACGGCGCCTTCCTCCACCTCGTGCGCAACGCCATCGACCACGGCATCGAGGCGCCGGCGGTGCGGCGCCAGCGCGGCAAGCCGGTGCGCGGTCTGCTGCGCGTCGTCGCCAGCGGTGTCGGAGACCGGGTCGAGATCGCCGTCGAGGACGACGGCGAAGGGATCGACCCCGCAGCCGTGATGGAGGCGGCCAGGCAGGTGGGCCTGCTGTCGGCGGGCGCCGAGCCGACGCCGCAGCAGGCGCTGCAGCTCGTGCTGCGGGCGGGTTTTTCGACCCGGCAGCGCGTCTCCGAAGTCTCCGGCCGTGGTGTCGGTCTCGATGCCGTGGGCGGGGCGGTGCGCCGGCTGGGTGGCGAGATCTGGCTCGATTCCACGCCGGGTGCCGGGACCCGCGTGCATGTGGTGGTACCCGCGGCGCGCCGCGGCGAGCGGGTGGTGGTGGTGCGGGTGGGTTTCTCGCGGCTGGCGCTGCTGCGCAGCGCCGTGGCCGGCATCCACCGCCTGCCGGCCGGGGACCTGCTCGAGCGGCAGGGGCAATGGCTGGCGCGGCTGGCGTCCCCTGGCGGAGAAGGAGAACGGCTGGTCGCCGTCCTGCGGCTCTCCGCCATGCTGCACGAGGAGCCCGTCGAGGAACCTGTCCTGCTCGAGATCCAGGCGGCGGGAGCGTCGCGGTATCTCGTCGTCGAAGAGGTGGAGGGTGTGGAGGAGGTCCTGGTGCGCCCCTTCACCCATGCGGTTCCCGCCCCGCCGCTCTACGCCGCCGTGGCCCTGCTCTCCTCCGGCGAGCCGGTGCCGGTCCTCTCCACCCGCGGGCTTGGCGACTACAAGGAGCAGGCGGCGACCGTGCCGGTGGCCGTGAAGCGCGGGGTTCGGCTCCGCGTGCTCCTGGTGGAGGACTCCCTCGTCACCCGCGAGATGGAGCGCCGGCTGCTCGAGGACGAGGGATTCGACGTCGTGGCGGTGGCGGGAGCGCAGGAGGCTCTCGAGGTCCTCGCCCAGCACCCGTTCGACTGCGTCGTCACCGACATTCAGATGCCGGGCATGACTGGCCTCGAGCTCACTCGCCGGTTACGTGGCGCCGAGCGCTTCGCCCAGCTGCCGGTGGTGGTGGTCTCCACGCTCGACCAGCCGGAGGACCGGCTCGCCGGCCTGCAGGCCGGCGCCGACGCCTACTTGTCGAAGCAGGAGCTCCAGCCACAGCGCGTCGGCGGCCTGATCCGCCGGCTGGGGGGCGGCACTCGTGAGTGTGGCGCGATCTGGGGCGCCGGTACGAGTGCTGGTGGTCGACGACTCGCGCACCGTGCGGGCGGTGCTGCGGCGCATGCTCGGTCGCGACCCCGGGCTCGACGTGGTGGGGGAGGCCGGCGACGGCCGCCAGGCGGTGCAGCTGACCGGGCTGCTGCGTCCCGACGTGGTGCTCATGGACCTCGAGATGCCGGGGCTCGACGGCTTCGGCGCCATCCAGCAGATCGTCGAACGCACGCCGACGCCGATCCTCGTGCTGTCGTCGCGGCTGCGCGTCGGCGGACGGCGGACGGTGTTCGAGGCGCTGCAGGCCGGCGCCGCCGAGGTGCTGGCGAAGCCGGAGTCTCCCGACGCCTGGGGCACCCTCACCAGCCGCCTGCCGGAGACCCTGCGCAGTCTCGCGCGGGGTCCCGAGGCGGCCCTGGCAACCGCCGCCGGCGAGCGGGCGGTGGCGGTGCCCACGGCGTCCGAGGTCCGCGCGAGCTCCTTGCCGCTGCCAGGCCAGCGACCCGAAGTGCTGGCCGTGGGCGCCTCCACCGGGGGCCCACAGGCGCTGCAGTGCCTGCTCGAGGGGTTGCGGCAGGCCCCGCGCCTGGCCATCCTGGTCGTGCAGCACATCGCTCCCGAGTTCCAGGGGGGCCTCGCCGACTGGCTGCGCGAGGTGGTCGGTGTCGACGTGCGGCTGGCGCAGCACGGCGAGTCGGCACCCTCCGGTGCGGTGCGCCTGGCCCCGCAGGGAGCCCACCTGCGAGTGCGTGCCGACGGCACCCTCCTGCTCGATGCCGTGGCCCCGCCCCGTGCGGGGCACCGGCCGTCGGTCGACGAGCTGTTCCTGTCCTGTGCCGGCTGGGGCGGGCGCGCGGCTGGCATCCTGCTCAGCGGCATGGGGCGCGACGGCGTGGAGGGGCTGCTGGCGATGCGCCGCGCCGGCGCCGCGACGCTGGTGCAGGACGAGGCGACCTCGGTGGTGTTCGGCATGCCGGGGGCCGCGCTGGCGGCGGGTGCCGCCGACCTGGCGTTGTCGCCTCGGGCGCTCGCCGGGCACGTCGTCGAGCTCTGCGAGGGGGAGCGGCGGTGAGCCACCGCATTCTCGTCGTCGACGACAGCGAGCTGTCGCGCGCCCTCATCGCCCGCATGCTGGAGCGCCACGGCTTCACCGTTCTCACCGCCTGTGATGGCGCCGAGGGAGCGGTGATGGCGCTGCGCGACCACCCCGACGCCGTGGTCACCGACCTCGAGATGCCGGTGATGGACGGCTACAAGCTGGCGCGGCTGCTCAAGAGCGACCCCGCTACCGTCGGCATCCCGCTGCTCATCCTCACCTCCCACGGCGAGGCCTCGTCGCGCTTCTGGGGGCTCGAGACCGGTGCCGACGCGTACCTCGTCAAGGACGACCTCGCCAGCGGGCTCCTGCCGGCGGTCGACCAGCTGCTGCAGCGCGCCGCCAGCCGCGAGCGCCAGGTCGCCGACCCGCCGCGAACGCCACTCGAGGTACTGGGGCGGGTGAGCAGCCACCTCGACGCACGGTTGCTCGAGGCGGTGCTGGTGAACAAGGTGCTCGAGCGCGGCATGCAGGCTGAGGGGATCCGCGACGCCGCGCGAGCGGTGATGGGAACCGTCGCCGAGTTCGTCGACCTGGTGCTGCTCGGCCTCGCCCTGCACGAGCCCGAGGAGTCGGTGACGGTTCACCTCAAGGCCAACGATGAGTTGCACGAGGGCGTGCGTGAAGGCCTCGTCGGCATACTGTTCGAGCACTTGCGGGTGCCGGTCGACGCCCCGCGCGAGGTGATCCTTCATGCCGCCGAGCTGCCGGCAGCGGCGCACCAGGACCTCGAACGGTTGCAGCTCTTCGCGCTGCCGATGCGTGGCGCGCGCGCCCTGCTGGCGGTGCTTCCCAAGCGCCCTTTCGCCGAGGATTCGCGGGAGGGCCAGCTGTTGCGCGAGCTGGCGGTGCACCTCGGCTTGGTGCTCGACAACGCGCGGCTGGCGCAGCGGCTACGCGAGCTGTCGATGGTCGACGGCCTCACCCACCTGCTCAATCGGCGCACGGTGCACCAGCGGCTGGGCGAGGAGTGGGAACGCGCGCGGCGCTACGGCAGCTCGCTGGCGATCCTGCTCTGCGACCTCGACCACTTCAAGGCGGTCAACGATACGTACGGGCACCTCGCTGGCGATGCCGTGCTCGCCTCGGTCGCCGACGTGCTGCGGCTGCACGCGCGGTCGGCCGACGTCATCGGCCGCTATGGCGGTGAGGAGTTTCTACTCCTGCTGCCCAGCACCGAGCTCGACAACGCCTGCCGCGCGGCGCAGCGCCTGCTCGAGGCGATCGCGCGCCACCCGGTGGCGATGGACGACGGCAAGCAGCTGTCGATCACCACCTCGGTGGGCGTGGCGGCGCTCACCGAGCTGCCCGACGAGGCCACCCCCGATGCGCTCCTCGCGCTCGCCGACCAGCGCCTCTACCGCGCCAAGGCGGAGGGGAGGAACCGTGCGGTGCCGGCGATCGAGGGGAGCGGATCGGAGTAGGGGGCGCGAGCGCGGTGAAGCTCGAGCGGCTTGCGGCGCTGGTCGAGTCGGTGTCGGGCATCGTCTTCTCGGCCGGGCAGCTCGTCCACCTGCACGAGCTGATGTCCCGCCGTGCCGGTCAGCTGGGCATGACCGACCTCGCTGCCTACGTGCTCGCGCTCGAGCGGGGGCGGCTCGAGGAGGAGTGGCGCGTGCTGCTGCCGGCGATCACCGTCAAGGAGTCGTACCTGTTCCGCATTCCCGAGCAGTTCCACGCGCTCGCCGAGCGCCTGCTGTCCGACTTGGTGGCGGCAAGACGGGGAGGCGAGCTGCGGATCTGGTCGGCGGGCTGCGCCAACGGCGAAGAGCCGGCGACGCTGGCGGTGGTGCTCGCCGAGGCGGGCCTGCCGGCGCCTTCCTGGAGCATCCTCGGCACCGACGTCGACGAGCGGGCGCTGCAGCAGGCGGCGAGCGGCCTGTTCTCCCAGCGCGCGGTGAGCCAGGTGCCGGTGGAGCTGCTGCGCCGCTACTTCGCCCCGCACGCCGGCGGCTGGATGCTCGACGACGAGCTGCTGCGGCGGATCACCTTCACGCGCGTCAATCTAGTGCGCGAGCCGCTGCCGCCGCTCGGCGGTCCCTTCGACCTGGTCTTCCTGCGCAACGTGCTGATCTACTTCCGGCCCGAGTCGCAGCGGCGCGTGGTGGAGTCGGTGACCGACACCCTGGCGGAGCACGGCTACCTGTTCCTCGGCCACAGCGAGTCGCTGTGGCAGCTCTCGGCGCGGCTGGGACCGGTCGACCTCGGCGGCTGCTTCGCCTACCGTCGGCAGGCGCTGGCCGCCGCCGCGACGGCGAAGGCGTCGGCCACCAGCGGCGATGCCGCGCCACCCCGCCGCCTGGTGCCGGCTGCGACGAGGACGCACAGCCACCCCCACCCGCGCGCCGTGAGCGCAGGGGGAGGCGGGGCGCGCCGGGAGGCCCCGCCGGCGATGGGCGAGCCGGTGGCGCCACCGCTCGCGGAGGCCGTCGTCGCCCTGGCAGGCAACCGCTTGCAGGAGGCTCGCCAGCTGGCGACGCGCCGCGTCGCCGCGGAGCCGGCGGACGCCGCGGCGCACGCCGTGCTGGGGCTGGTCGCCGACTTGGCCGGCGACGGCGACGCCGCCCTGGCGGCCTATCGCGCCGCGCTCTTCCTGCGGCCGCGGCTCTACCTGGTCCGTTTCCAGCTCGCCGAGCGATTGCGCCGCGCCGGCTGGCACGAGCGCGCTCGCGCCGAGTACCTGGGGGTGCTGGCGACACTTGCCGAGGGTGGTGAGGAGCTGGCGGAGCTCGAGCCGCTGCGGCACCTGCTGCCGAGCCGCGGAACCGGGATCGCCGGGCACTGCCGCGCGGCTCTGAAGAAGCTGTGAGCCGTTTGGCGCGCGGCGCGACGCCAGCGCAGTCCTCGCGCCGCCGGGCAGGCGGGGTGCGTTCTGCATCACGGCAGACCGTGGGAGCGCGGTGTAGACTTTCCGGGCCCACGGTAGCTGGCCGCCGAGGCACGGCCGTCGGGCCCCCATCGATGGCGCCCCGTTCCCCCTGGCTAGCTCGCCTCGCCGGCGATCCGCTGCGCGCCGGTGATCTCTACTACCAACAGGGGAGGCTGGTCAGGGCGGCGGCCATGTATCGCGCCGCCAAGCGCTTCGACCAGGCGGCGCGGGTGCAGCTCGAGCTCGGCGACCGCGACGCGGCGCTCGCCCTCTACCTCGAGGCGGGGGATCACCTGCGTGCCGGTGAGCTGCTCGCCCAGGGCGGCGATCACAAGGCGGCGATCCCCCATTTCGAGGCTGCACGGGCCTACGTCGAGGCCGCCGAGTCGAGCCTGGCCATCAAGCAGATGGAGCGGGCGGCACGCTTTTTCGAGCGCGCCGGCGCCAACGACCGCGCCGCCGATTGCTTCGAGAAGGCCGGCGAGCTCGAGGAAGCGATGCGGTTGCTGGAGCGGGAGTCGCGCACCTTGAGCGGACGTCTCCGCGTGGCGCCAGACGATTCGCTGAAGGACAAGCAACGGCAGCTCGACGCCCAGCGCGCCGGGCTGCTCGCCCGGCTCGGGCGCGGCGCCGAGGCAGCAGACCTGCTGCTGGTACAGGGTGCCACCGGACGCGCCGCCGAGCTATTGGAGAAGAGCGGGGAGATGGAGCGGGCGGTGCGCACCTGGGTCAAGGCGGGCAAACCGGAGCGCGCCCTTCCTCTGCTGCCGCAGGCCCATGACCTGCCCGCCGAGGAGCGGGCGAAGGTCTACCGTCAGTGCTTGCGATACCGCGAGGCGGCAGAGCTGTTCGCCGCGGCCGATCGCCCGGCGGAGGCTGCCGAGTGCTGGGAAGCGGCCGGCGAGTGGGAGCGCGCGGCCCCACTTTGGGAGGGCGGTGGCGAGATGGAGCGGGCGGGCGAGGCCTACTCGCGCGGAGCCAGCTGGCGCGAGGCGGCGCGCTGCTACGCCGCCGCCGGGAACCTCGAGCTTCGCCGCCGAGGCCTACTCTCAGGTTCCCGACGAAGCGTCGGCGGCAGCCTGCTTCCAGGCGGCGGAACGGCCGCTGCGGGCGGCGCGAAGCTTCCTGGCCGCCGGCGATCGGAACAGCGCTGCCCACGCCCTGCAGGAGATCGGCGACGACCATCCCGACTTCGAGCGCGCCACCATGCTGCTGGTGCCGTTGCTGATCGAGGAGGGGGTCTTCGAGGGCGCGCTGCACCGTCTGCGCCTGCTGCGTCAAGACCCCACGGTCACCGGCAGCATGGCGGTCGAACGCCACTACTGGGAGGCGCGGGCGCTCGAGGGGGCCGGTCGCATCGCCGAGGCGGCCCAGGCGTACCAGCGGGCGTTGTCGGTGCGCCGCGACCACCGCGACGCCTCGGGGCGGCTCGCGGCCCTGCGCGACCGGGCGCAACGCGAGAGCGAGCTCAACGCCACCAACGCCTTCGACGAGCGCTTCGAGCCCAAAGTGGACGACAGCACGCCGGTGCCGGAGCTGCGCGCCGGGATGGTCCTCGCCGGCCGCTACCGGCTGCTGGGGGAGATCGGCCGCGGCGGGATGGGTCGCGTCTACAAGGCGCAGGATCAGGAGCTGGGAGACACGGTGGCGCTCAAGACGCTGCGCACGAGCGCCTACGACTCCGCCGATCAGGACCGCCTGCTGCGCGAGGTGCAGATCTGCCGCCGCATCACCCACCCCAACGTGGTGCGCTTTTTCGACCTCGGTCGCTTCGCGGGCGGGCTGTTCGTCACCATGGAATACCTCGAGGGGCGCACTCTCGACCAGGAGCTTCGCGAGAGCGGGCCGCTGCCCCTCGGGCGGGTGCGCGACCTGCTCGCCCAGCTGCTCGCCGGGCTCGAGGAGGCGCACCAGCTGCGGATCATCCACCGCGACCTCAAGCCGTCCAACGTCTTCCTCACCGCCGAGCGGGCGAAGCTCCTCGACTTCGGGATCGCGCGCCAGGAAGGGCCGGACACCGGCCTCACCCAGACCGGCGAGGTGCTCGGCTCGCCGAAGTACATGTCTCCCGAGCAGATCGAGGGGGAGGAGCTCGATGGTCGCTCCGACCTCTACGCGCTCGGCGTCCTCTCGTACGTCATGATCTCGGGCCGCGAGCCGTTCACCGGCAAGACGCCGAGCGCCATCGCGCTCGCACAGCTGCGCGAGCCGCCGCCCGACATCCTGCAGCTGCGGCCCGAGCTGCCCGCTGAGTGGCTCGAGCTGGTGGGACGGCTGCTCGAGAAGAACCGCGAGCGCCGCTACGCCGGTGCTGCGGAGGCACGGGCGGTGGTCCTGGCGCTGCCGGTCTGAGACAGCGGTCGTCAGACGGCCCGCCACCACCACCGCGGCGTCAAGGTGCCGTCGGGGTAGCCGCCGCGGTGGAGCACGAACGGAAAGTGTGGCAGCACACTCGGCGTGCCGAAGCGGGCGCGCCAGCCCGCCGGGAAGGGCGCGATCGCCGCGAGCAGCGCCGACCCGTCGCCCAGCAGCGGCTCGAGCGCGTCGCGGGGCTCGACCAGGCCGCCTCCCCATCGCCGCTCCCAGGAGGCCAGGACGGAGGCGAGCAGGGCGCCGTGGGCGTCGCCGCCGGTCGGTCGGCTTCGAGGCGCTGCGGTACGCTTGTGCCGCCACCTGGCGCGCGATGACCGCCGAGCGCATCCTCACCGACGATCTCGATCTGCTGCTGCGGGTGCTGCCGCCGCGCTTGCGGGCCGGTCTCGAAGCCGCCCCCCGGCGCGAGGAGCTGCTGGAGATCGTCATGGACCTCGGCCGCGTGCCCGAGGCGCGCTACCCGGATCGCGCCGAGCAGCTCTCGGCCGAGGCGATCGGCCACGAGGACCTACAGCACGTCACCGCCCGCGTCGGCCGTTTCGGCAAGGACAACCGCGCCGGGATCGAGCGCACCCTGCACCGCATCTCGGCCCTGCGCAACCGCCAGGGTGAGGTCATCGGCCTCACCTGCCGCGTCGGTCGCGCCGTCATCGGCACCGTCGAGGTGATCCGCGACGTCATCGAGGGGGGGCGCTCGATCCTGCTCCTCGGGCGGCCGGGGGTGGGCAAGACGACGCTGCTGCGCGAGGCGGCGCGCGTGCTCGCCGACGACCTCGACCGGCGCGTGGTGGTGGTCGACACCTCCAACGAGATCGCCGGCGATGGCGACGTTCCCCACCCCGGCATCGGCCGCGCCCGGCGCATGCAGGTGCCGACCCCCGAGGAGCAGCACGCGGTGATGATCGAGGCGGTGGAGAACCACATGCCGCAGGTGATCGTCATCGACGAGATCGGCACCCACGCCGAGGCGCTGGCCGCACGTACGATCGCCGAGCGCGGCGTGCAGCTGGTGGCCACGGCCCACGGCAACAGCCTCGACAACCTGCTGCTCAACCCTACCCTCGCCGACCTGGTGGGCGGCATCCACGCGGTGACGCTCTCCGACGAGGAGGCACGGCGTCGCGGCACCCAGAAGACGGTGCTCGAGCGCAAGGCGCCACCTACCTTCGAGGTGCTGATCGAGATCCAGGAGAAGGACCGTCTGGCGGTGCACCACCGTGTAGCCGACGTCGTCGATCGCTTCCTGCGCGGCGTCAAGCCGCGGCCGGAGGTGCGGGTGCGCACCGCCGAGGGAATGGAGATCGAGGAGCCGGGGACGCTCGCCGCGCCGCCGCCGCCGCTGCTGCCGGAGGCGATCCACGGCGAGCCGCCGCCGCGGCCGGTGCAGCGGCAGACGCGCATCTTCCCGTTCGCCGTCTCGCGCGGCAAGCTCGAGCGGGCTGTCCGCGACCTCGGCGTGCCGGCGCGGCTGGTCAACCAGCTCCACGAGGCCGACCTGGTGCTCACGGTCAAGGCGCAGGAGCGCCGGCAGCCGCAGCGCATCCGCGACGCCCAGCAGCACGGGGTGCGGCTCGAGGTGGTGCGCAGCAATACGGTCAAGCAGATGGAGTCGTTCCTGCGCAAGGAGTTCGGGCTCGCCGAGATCCCCGAGGGGCAGGAGGTGGCGCTGCAGGAGGTGGAGGACGCGGTCGATGCGGTGTTGGAGGCAGGGCACCCGGTGGAGCTGTCGCCGCAGGAGTCGTACGTGCGACGCCTGCAGCACGAGCTGGTGGAGCGCGCCGGCCTCGTCTCCGAGAGCAAGGGGCGCGAGCCCTTCCGGCGGGTCGTCATCTATCCCGCCTAGGGCCGCTGCGGGAGGGCGGCGGCGCCGGCTCAGCGGCCGCGCGGCGGTGGGGGAGCGGCGTGGCGTGGCAGCCGGATCTCCTCGCGCTGCACGCGCAGCTCGCTCCAGGAGACCCGGGTGCCGGCCCGGTTCTGGTAGTCGGCGGGAGAGATGGTGGCGGCGGTCGAGAGGACCGGCTCCTGCGAATCGACGAGGTTGCGCATCCTGGGTCTCCACGGGCCGCGAGGTGTGGCAGCCGGGCCGGCAGCCAGCGCACCCTGCCGGGTAGCCGCGCCACGACCCCGCTGCCTGCCATTCCGGGCGGCGGCCGGCCGCCGGACGGCAGGCTATTTCAACTCCTCCACGCCGGCGTTGCAAGGGCGCTGTCGGCGCCCGCGAGCCGAGCGCTATGGCGTTCCCAGCTTGAGCGTGCCGATGGAGTCGGGGGCCAGCCCCCGGGGTAGCGAGACTCCCACCGCCGCCGCCAGGAGCCGGCCGAGCATCGAGGCCTGGGGCCGCTCTCGCGGGTCCTTGGCGAGCGCCATGAGCACGACCGCCTCGAGGGCCTCCGGCAGGTCCGGACGCAGCGCCCGCGGCGAGCGGGGCACCTCGGTCAGATGCAGGGTCACCACCCCCAGCGGGTCGTCGTCGGGGGAGACGAAGGGGAGGCGCCCGGTGAGCATCTCGTAGAGCATGACGCCGACGCTGTAGCTGTCGGCGCGCCCGTCGTAGGGCTGGTTGCGCAGCCGCTCGGGCGCCATGTAAGCGGGTGAGCCGAGGATCGAGCCCTCCAGCGTCAGGGTTCCCCCGAGCAGCGACGACCCCAGCGGCTTGGCGAGGCCGAAGTCGAGCACCTTGACCGTCTCGCCGCCGGGGCCACGGTGTAAGAAGACGTTGGCCGGCTTGATGTCGCGGTGGACGATCTCCCTCGCGTGGGCGGCGGCGAGCACCTCGCAAACCGGCAGCACGAGCTCCGCCGCCCGACTCGGTGAGAGTCGGCTCTGCTCGCGCAGCTCGCGGTCGAGGCCGTGCCCCTGGAGGTACTCCATGACCAGGAAGGCCACCGAGTCGGCGGTCGTGCGCAGCTCGTGCACCTCGACGGCGTGAGGGTGGCGGAGCGCGGCGGCGGCGCGCGACTCCCGCCGCAGGCGCTCGAGCGCCTCGCGAGAGTCGCCGAGGGCGCTCCTGAGCACCTTGACCGCTACCGGGCCCTCCCGATGCTGATCGCGGGCGCGGAAGACGATGCCGAAGCTGCCCGATCCCAGACGTTCCTCGATCAGGTAGCGCCCGTCGAGCAGGACACCGGGACCGACTCTCTTGGAGGCGCCGCTGTCGAGCCGCTCGACGTGTGGGGTTGCCGCGGCCTTGGTTCGCAGCTGCGCGCGCACGCGCGCCAGCACCACCGGCAGGTCCAGGGGCTTGGTGACGTAGTCGTTGGCGCCCTGGCCCAGTGCCGCCACCACGTCGCTGCTGTGTCCCATGGCGCTCATCATCACCACCGGCAGCTCGGCGGGCGAGAAGGTCCGCCGCAGCGAGGCCAGCAGCTCGAGGCCGGTGGTGCCTGGCATGACGATGTCGAGCAGCACCAGGTCGGGAAGGTGGGCCCGCACCCGTTCGAGAGCCTGGGTGCCGTCATGAGCCGTCGCCACCGCGTATCCCTCGCCGCGCAGCAGCTCGGCGAGGGCTTCTCGGGTGTCGTCGTCGTCGACGACGAGCAGTGAGGCGCGCCGGTTCTCGGTCGTCATGGCTCTTCCGAGACCCTGCCCACGCAAGAGGGGTGCCACGGGCACGGACGTAGAGTGACCCTGCCGGGGCATCCGGTGGCATGGCCGAAAGGACGAGCGTCGACCGCAGGCAGCGGCACCAGCGAGACGAGCTTCCTACTGCACACCGAGCTGCCGCAGCACCGCCCGCGGCACCCGCTGTCGCAAGGTGAAGAACCCCGGCCACGGGTCGTGGCGCAGGGCCGCCAGCCTCCTTGGCAGGTTGCGCAGGGTGTAGCGATTGGCAGCGAGCCGCGGCGTGAGCTCCTCCCAGCGCACCGGCGTGGCCACCGGCGCCCCGGGTCGGGCGCGGGTTGAGTAGGGTGCCACCGCGGTGTTGCCGAAGCCGTTGCGCAGGTAGTCGAGGAAGATGCGGCCCTGACGCCTCGCCTTGGCCATGACCGTGACGTAGCGCTGCGGGTGGCGGCTGGCGAGGAGCTCCACCACCGCGCGGGTGAACGCCTTGGCCGGCTCCCAGGTCAGATCGGGGACGATCGGCACGACGACGTGGAGCCCCTTGCCACCGGTGAGCTTGGCGAAGCTCGCCAGATGCAGCTCGGCGAGCAGGTCGCGCAGCTCGCCGGCCGCGGCGACGACGTCGGCCCAGGCGACTGTGGGCCCGGGATCGAGGTCGAAGACCAGGATGTCGGGCTTCTCCAGGTGCTGACGCCGTGACCCCCAGGGGTGGAGCTCGAGCGCACCCATCTGCGCCAGCGCCAGCAGCCCGGCGAGCGACTCGACACAGACGTAGACGGTGCGCTCGCCGCTGCGTTCGGTGACCGGCACCTCGACGAGCGATGGTGGCGTCGCCTCGGCGAGGTGCTTCTGGTAGAAGCACTGCTTGTCGCGACCGGCGGGACAGCGCAGCAGGGTGAGTGGCCGTCCTGCGAGGTACGGCAGCATGCGCTCGGCAACCCGCTCGTAGTAGCGCACCAGCTCGAGCTTGGTGATCCCCTGCTCGGGGTAGAGGACGCGGTGGGGGTTGCTGACGCGAACGCCGGCGATTTCGAGGCCCTCGCCCCCGCCGGAGGCGCCCCGCCACGCCGGCGACCCGGCAGCGGGGCGGGCAGCCGCGGCGGCGGGGCCGGCAGAGCGGGCGCCGTGCGCCTTCCGCGCGGGCGAGCTGGCTCGCCGCCACGGCACGGCTTCGCGCGTGGGCACCGGCACCTCCGACGGCGTCTCCCTCACCACCTCGCTCGCCTCCTTGTCCTCGCGCAGCCCCCGGAACGAGGGGTGACGCAGGTGGCCGTCCGCCGTCCAGCCGGTGAAGGCAACCTCGGCGACCAGCTCGGGCTCCGTCCAGTGGATGCCGCGCGCCTGGTAGCCGCGGGGCGGGTTCACCACCGCCGGTTCCGGACGCGCGAGCGATCGCAGGCGCTGGTAGAGGTCGCGCAGCGTGCGCTCGTCGAAGCCGGTTCCGACCTTTCCCGCGTAGCGCAGCTCGCCGGCCTGTCGGGTAGCCGAGCAGCAGGGCGCCGATCCCCTGGCGCGCGCCTCTTGGATCGGTGTAGCCGACGACCACCAGCTCCTGCTCGGAGAGGCACTTGACCTTCAGCCAGTCGTGCCCGCGCCCTTCCCGGTAGGGGGCGTCCCGGCGCTTGGCGACGACCCCTTCCAGCTGGTGACGGCAGGCCTGGCGGAAGAACGCCTCGCCCTCCCCCTCGACGTGGTCGGAGAAGCGTACCGTCGCCGCCGCACCGGGGGCGGCGTCGAGCAGGGCCCGCAAGGCCCGCTTGCGGTCGATGAGCGGCGTCCGCCGCAGGTCCCAGCCGTCGAGGTGGAGGAGGTCGAAGGCAAAGTAGACGAGCTGCGCGTCGCGCCCGTCGCCGAGCGCGTGCTGCAGAGCCTGGAAGTCGCTGCGGCCGTCGGCGTCCAACCACGACCACCTCACCGTCGAGCAGTGCCTGGCGCGCCGGCAGCAGCGCCGCCGCAGTCGGCAACGCCGCCGTAGCGCTCGGTCCAGTCGTGCTCCTGCCGGGTGAGGAGGCGGGCGCGGCCGTGCTCGATGCGGCAGAGGGCGCGATAGCCGTCGAGCTTGATCTCGTGCAGCCACCCTTCACCGCGCGGGCGGTTCGGCGACCAGCGTGGCGAGCTCGGGTGGCACGAAGCGTGGCAGCGGCCCGCGACGGGCACGCGGCAGCGCGCCGGGGGCGACGGCCCGCTCGCGCGCCGCTGCCGCTGGCGCGCTCGTCGCGCCGGACGCGCGAGGGGCGCACGCCGATCTGCTCGATCGTGCGTCCGCTGGCCACGCTCTCGGGCCGTTCCGCGGTGAGCGCGCCACCGCTGCCGGGGCGGGCCTCGGCGTCGCGAGCTTGCGCAGCAGCCACTGCGACTTGCCGCCCTCGCTGCCGGTGCGGACGAGGATCCAGCGGCCGCGCAGCTTCTCGCCGGCGAGCTCGAGCTCGAGCTTGCCGCCGGCCAGGCCCTCCTCGGCATCGCCGACCGGCTCCCAGGTGCCGCGGTCCCAGAGCATCACCGTGCCGCCGCCGTACTCTGCCTTCGGGATCGTCCCCTCGAAGTCGCCGTAGTCGAGGGGGTGGTCCTCGACCTGGACCGCCAGCCGCTTGTCGGCCGGGTCGAGCGACGGCCCCTTGGGCACCGCCCAGCTCTTCAGCACGCCGTCGAGCTCGAGGCGGAAGTCGTAGTGCAGCCGGCTGGCCGCGTGCTTCTGCACCACGAAGCGCAGCTCGTGCCGGCGGCGCCTGCCGGCGTGGCCACGCGGCTCGGGAGTGCGCTCGAAGTCCCGCTTGCGCTCGTACTCGCGAAGGCGCGCCACCGGTGCGCGGGGCCGCAACATCCGTGCCGGCCTTCGACGTCTTGCTCAGCGTGCGGGTATGGCCAGCACCTGCCCCGGCTGCAGCCGCGATGGCAGGTGGTTGGCGTGCCGCAACGCCTGCACGCTGATGCCGTTGCGATGGGCAATGCTCCACAGGCTGTCCCCACGCCGCACCTTGTAGTGACGAGCGGTGGCGTGGCTGACGCTGTGGCGTTGGGCAGCCGGTTTCCGGATGGTGGCCGTCGCGCGGGAGCTCGTCGCGCCGCCGGCCGCGGTGGGGCCGCTCGCCGGGAGCGGCAACGCGGCGCCCGCTGCGAGCGCCTGGGTGGCATCGCTCGCGGCGGCCAGAGCGGGCACTGCCGCCGGCCCGGGCGCCGGGGCGCTCGCCAGCACGACGTTGCCGGCCGCCGGCAGCTCGATGCCGTTGTGCTCCAGCCCCTCGACGTAGCTGGGGAAGACGACGACGTGGTAGTGCGGGACGACGTGCTCGCGGGCAGCCTCGATCCACCCCCTGCGCTCGAGATCGAGCAGCGTGCCCTCCAGCCACCGCCGGCAAGCGGAGACGGCGCTGATGCGAAGGTCCACCGCCATGCCGGTGGGGTGCACCGAGAGAGGATCGCTGTTCCACGGTTGTCGGTCACGCGGTCGCACCAGGCTGGTGACCACCAGCGGCTCACCGCACGCCTGCCGGTACTCGTGTGCGAGCCGTTCGACGAAGAGCTTGACCTCGGGGCGCGCGGCGGGGTGCCGAACGTCGGGGTGGATGGTGTAGTCGTCGTTGTCGCTCAGCGTGACGAGCAGACCGCGGCGCACGAAGTCGTCCACCTGCGCGTCGCTCTCGAGATAGGTGAAGCCGGCCTGACGTGCCCCTGCTGACTGGCGCAGGAGCGACGCATGGGTCGGTCTGAGGCTGGCGGCGGGGAGAGCAGGCGTGGCGGCGGTGGCGAGCGAGGCGAGGAGAACGGCGTGGCGCAGGGCGGGGCGGAGCGACGGCTGCGAGCGCTGGTGCAAGAGTGAACGCCTCCTTCGACGCGATGTCGCCACTGAATCCGGGCCTCTGGAGAGGGCGCCGGGTGCGGCGCGTTCCTGTTGAGCGCGGATCGTCGCCCGCGCGGCTTCGGTTGTGGGGAGTGCGGTCCCGCGACCTGGGTGAAGTATACCGGCGCTGCGGGCAGCCGTCACGTAGGTCTTACACCCCGGCTGCACGGATTGCACGCGGCGCCGCGCCAGCACCTCGGCGTTAACTCGCTCTCGTCGTTCGCGTTCGCGCGCCGGGTGCGGGCGCTTCCGCAGCTGGCACGCCGCCTGCACAAACGGACGCCGGAGACGACAGAACGGTACGGGGGGCACCAGTCGACTTCGCCACCATCGCCGACACCGCAGGTCCCTTTCAATCCCCCGCCAGAACCACCCCTCTCTTCAGCTATGCAGCGGGGCCTCTCCGTACCGTTCCGTCTCCCCACTCCACGACTGCCGAACGTCACTCGAGTTGTCGGCGCGGGGGCTCGTGGCTGCGGGCGCGAGAAGCCGACCCTTTGTGGCGCCGCCGTGGGCCCGCGCGCCTGCTAGCCGGCGTCGGCGTACGCCGGATAGAGCCGCCGGTAGCTGTCGGAGAGCACCAGGATCCGCTTCACGTAGGCCTGCGACTCGGCGATGTCGAGTTGTTCGAGGAAGAGGTCGAGCTGGTCGTCGTGCCCTCCGGCCTCGCGCCACAGACGCAGGATGCGGTTCGGTCCGCCGTTGTAGCCGGCGAGCGCCAGCTCGACGTTGCCGCTCATGCGTCCGAGGACGTTGGCGAAGTAGGCGGTGCCGAGGCGGATGCTGTAGTCGGGGTCGTAGAGCTTGTCGGGTGCGGACGGGAGGTCGAGCCGCCGCGCCCACTCCCTCGCCGTCGAGGGCATGAGCTGCATGAGGCCACGCGCTCCCGCCCAACTCCGCGCCCTGGCGTCGAACGAGCTTTCTTGTCGGATGATCCCCGCTACCAGGGCAGGCGCCAGCCCGAGCTGCCGTGCGTTGTCGCGGATCGCGGCATCGAAGCGGAGGGGGTAGTAGGACTCCAGCACGGGCCGCGGCACGCTAGCCTGGAAAGGGCCACCGAGTGCGGGGAAGGCGGCGCGCAGCAGCTGCACCCCCTTGCGCGCGTCACCCTGGCGCACCGTGAGGACCCCGTCGAGCGCCACGACGTCGCGGTCGTGGTCGGCGTCGCCGTCGGGCTGGGCGAGGCCGGCGAGCTCCAGGCGCGCCAGCGCATCGAGGCCGAAGTTGGAGAGCACCAGTACCCGTCGCAGCGCCGGGCGCTGC
This sequence comes from Thermoanaerobaculia bacterium, assembly GCA_963837455.1. GTDB lineage: Bacteria > Acidobacteriota > Thermoanaerobaculia > Multivoradales > JAIOJS01 > DASYQD01. Next base: position 749,194 of record CAWINM010000010.1, read on the forward strand.
GGCCAGGCCGGCGACAGGCTACCCGGACGTTCCACCGGCTCGACGGGGTCGCCCAGTCGCAGTGCCGCCTGGCGGACGTAGAAGTCGGCGGTGTCGGCGCCCGACAGCACGCGGCGGTACTCCTGGGCGGCGCGTGCGCGCTCTCCCAGCTCCTCGAGTGCGCGCCCCTTCCAGTAACGGCCGCGGTGCGTCTCGCGGTCGTCCGGATAGAGCCGCTCGAGCCGCGTCCAGAGGTCGACCGCCTCGCCGAAGTGGCGATGCTCGAAGGCGCTCCAGCCGCGCTTCCACAGGTCGGAGGCGCCGGTGCGGTCGCTGGGGTCGAGCTTGCGCAGCAGCGCCAACATCTCCATCCCCTCGCCGAAGCGGCCATCCTCGGTGAGCAGGCGGTACAGCTTGCGTATCGCCGACACCGAGGTGGCGGCGTCGACGTTGAGGTCGACGACCCGCCGCAGGTGCTGCTGGGCCAGTGCCAGCATCTGCTGGCGCTCGCTCGCCGCGAGGTGGGGTCGTCCCGCGCGCGCGGTCGCCACGTCGGTGGCGGCGAGGGCGCGCTGCCACTCCAGGCGGGCCTCGTCACGCTCGTCCCTGGCGATGACGTCGCGCAGCAGCGCGTAGGCGAGAGCGCCCTGATCCTGCTGCGTGAGGGCCTCGGCCTGCAGCAGGTACCAGGAGAGGTCGCGGTCGGCGTCCGGGACGGTGCCGAGGGTGGTCGCGGCAGCGAGCCCCTGGCCTGCCGCCAGCCAGCCGGAGGCGCGCTGCTCGACCTCCCTGGGAGTGAGCACACCGTCCCAGCTGTCGATGCGGCCCGTCTCGTCGCGGAAGACGTCGCTCACCCGCAGCTCGCTGGCCTTCAGCGGAGCACGCACGAGCAGGCGCTTGGCGGCGGTGCGCTCGATGACCCGGTCACCCAGGGTGACGCCGATGCGCCAGGCGAGCACGTCGACGTCGGTGGCGGCAACCGGCGTCAGCGGCTGGGTGCGGGCGAGCTCGATCCAGTTGAGCGCGCGCTCGCTATCGCCCCCCTCCCAGGCACGCTGGGCGGCAACGAGGAGCGCGCGGCCGTGCAGCGGCGAGGACGTGCCACGGTCGAGCAACAGCCCGAGCGCGCGGTCGGAGAGGCCCTGGTCGCCCGAACGTGCCGCCGCGTCGGTGAGCGCGAACAGGCGGCAGTCCTCGAGCTCGCCCGAAGGGTCGGTCACCATCTGCAACAGCTCGGCGGCAGCGGCGAAGTTGCCGCTCGCGTACTGGTGCAGGCCCAGCACCAGCAGGGCCCGCTGGCGCTCGTGCGGGTCGCGGTCGCCGAGCGCCGTGAGCAGCCGCCGCACGGTGTCGATGTCGCCCCGCCGGTAGGCCGCCGCGGCCGCCGCGTAGGCCTGCGCCGCGGTGGGTGGGGGGGCGAGAACCGGCCTGGCGGCGACCGCTCCGCTCAGCGATGGACGGGCGCGGCGGTGCCGGCCCAGCAGCGCGCCGAGCGCGGCGCCGACGACCAGGAGCAGACCGAGGGCGGCGACCAGGTAGCGAGTCGTGCGGCGCATCGAGCTCCTTCGTTCCCTCGGTGGGGGAGTGGATGGCGAAGGCTGGCTTGAGCCAGGGTGACGATCCTCGTGTGCATGCAGCGCGCCCGTGCCGGCAACCCGATGGGATCGATCCGGAGATCTTCGGTGCATACGGCGCAACAGCGGGGAACGGTTTCGTATTCCCGGACGCGGGGGGCGACCGGAGGAGGTGGGTGCTATAATGCGCAAGGCCGGAGGTCTGCCTCCGGCCTTGTCGTAGACAGCGGCTTTGCAGATCGCCAGGCCGGCGCGCCGTCCGGCGCCACCCGCCGAGCCACCCCCATCCAGCGTCACCCCAGGTCCGGAGGGCAGCAGTGCACGCAGAGACCGAGACGGCCGCCGCCGTCGCCAATCCCGCCCGTCGCAACGACGTCCGCAACCTCGCCATCATCGCCCACGTCGACCACGGCAAGACGACCCTGGTCGACGCCATGCTCTGGCAGAGCGGGATCTTCCGCGCCAACGAGTAGGTGATCGAACGGGTGATGGACTCCAACGACCTCGAGCGCGAGAAGGGCATCACCATCATGGCCAAGAACACCGCCATCCACTATCGCGGCACGCGCATCAACATCGTCGACACGCCGGGGCACGCCGACTTCGGCGGCGAGGTGGAGCGCACCCTCAAGATGGTGGACGGCGTGCTGCTGCTGGTCGACGCCAGCGAGGGGCCGCTGCCGCAGACCCGCTTCGTGCTGCGCAAGGCGCTCGAGGCCGGCCTGCCGCCGATCGTCGTCATCAACAAGATCGACCGCCCCGACGCCCGCCCCGCCGAGGTGCTCGACGAGATCTACGACCTGTTCATCGACCTCGACGCCGAGCGAGGGGCAGCTCGACTTCCCGGTGCTCTACTCCAACGCCCGCAAGGGCACGTGCCGGGCCGACACCGGACGGCGAGGACGACCACGCTCGCGCCGCTGTTCGAGGAGATCCTCGCCACCGTGCCGGCCCCGAGCTTACAACCCGAGGTGCCGCTCCAGCTGCTGATCACCACCCTCGACTACGACGACTACGTCGGCCGGCTGGCGATCGGGCGGATGTTCAACGGCGGCCTGCGCAAAGGGCCGAGGTGGCGCTCTGTCGCGCACGACGGCGGCAGCGCCGGCGCAAGGTCAGCAACCTCTACGGCTTCGACGGGCTCAAGCGGGTGGAGGTGCGGCGAGGCCGCGGCCGGCGACATCGTGGCGGTGGCCGGCTTCGACGAGGTGGCCATCGGCGACACCATCTCCGACCGCCGACGATCCCCGGCCGCTCCCCGCCATCCACGTCGACGAGCCGACGCTGCCATGGTCTTCGCGGTCAACGACTCGCCGTTCTCCGGCCGCGAGGGGCAGCTACGTCACCTCGCGACAAGCTCAAGGAGCGGCTGGTCCGCGAGGCGCTGCAGAAACCCCGCGATCCGCGTCGAGGCCACCGACGCCCCCGAGGCCTTCCAGGTCTCGGGCCGCGGCGAGCTGCAGCTCGCCATCCTCATCGAGATGATGCGCCGCGAGGGGTTCGAGCTGGCGGTGGGCAAGCCGCGAGGTGCTCACCCGCAAGGTCGACGGCCAGCTGCCACGAGCCGATGGAGCAGCTGGTCGTCGACTGCCCGGAGGAGTTCGATCGGGCGGCGTGACCCAGCGGGTGGGGGCGCGCAAGGGGCGGATGATGAAGATGGTCAACCACGGCTCGGGCGGGTGCGGATGGAGTTCCGCATCCCCTCGCGGGGCCTCATCGGCTTCCGCACCGAGTTCCTCACCGAGACCCGCGGCACCGGCATCCTCCACCACCTGTTCGACGGCTACGAGCCGTGGCAGGGCGAGATCGAGCACCGTGCCACCGGCGCCCTGGTCTCCGACCGCCCCGGCCGCGCCACCGCCTACGCCATCGACCACCTGCAGCCCCGCGGCACCCTCTTCGTCACCCCCAGCCGAGGAGGTCTACGAGGGGATGATCGTCGGCGAGCACGCCCGCGACAACGACCTCGACGTCAACGTCACCCGCGAGAAGAAGCTCACCAACATGCGCTCCTCGACCAGCGACGAGCTGGTGCGCCTGGCGCCGCCGCGGCTGCTCAACCTCGAGCAGAGCGCTCGAGTTCATTCGCGAGGACGAGCTGGTGGAGGTGACGCCGAAGGCCATCCGCCTGCGCAAGCGCGTGCTCTCCGCCTCGCGGCGACGGACGCTGGCGAAGTAGGCATGCAGCGTCCGTCGCGCCGGCTGCGCCCCGCTCCGCTCACCGCCGCCCGGCGATGGCGCGGTAGAGGAGCAGGAGCAGCACGGCTCCCCCCACCGCGAGCAGGAAGCTGCGCAGGTCGAAGCCGGTGACCGGCCCGAACCCCAGGGCGTTGCCGATGAAGCCGCCGATGACGGCGCCGGCGACGCCGATCAGCATGGTGACGACACAGCCCCCGGGGTCGCGGCCTGGCATCAGCACCTTGGCGACCCAGCCGGCGAGCAGCCCGAAGACGATCCAGGCGATGATCCCCATGAACCTCCCCCCTTCACCATGGCGGTGAACGGCGACCCGCCACCAACGGCGGCACCTGTCCCCCGGCGAGCAAGAAGCGCGCCCGCCGCCCCTCCCAGAGGAATGTCCGCAGACCCGATGCAAGTTACAATTTCCGAGTCGATGTTCACCGGCGCGATCCCGCAGCACACCGTAACCACCACCGACAAGGGCTTCCCGGCGCTCGGCCTCGCCGAGCCGATCCTCGACGCCTTGCGCGAGATCGGCTTCGAGCACCCGACGCCGGTGCAGGCCGAGGTGATCCCCCTGGCGCTCTCCGGCCGCGACGTCATTGGCCTGGCGCAGACCGGCTCCGGCAAGACCGCGGCCTTCGCGCTGCCGCTGGCGCAGCGGCTCTGGCACGGGCGTGGGGTACGCGGGCTGATCCTCTCGCCGACGCGCGAGATCGCCCTGCAGACCCAGGCCTTCCTCGAGCTGTTCGGCCGCAGCCGCCAGCTGCGCGCCTCCTGCATCATCGGCGGGGTGCGCATGGGCCCGCAGGTGGATGCTCTGCGCGGCCGCCCGGACATCGTCGTCGCCACCCCCGGACGGCTGCTCGACCACGTCGAGCGCGGCAACGTCGAGCTCGGCGGCATCGAGCATCTGGTGCTCGACGAAGCCGACCACATGCTCGACCTCGGCTTCCTGCCGCAGATGAACCGCATCCTCGAGCGGCTGCCCCCCTGGCGCCAGACGCTGATGTTCTCGGCCACCATGCCGGCCACCATCGAGCGGCTGGCCAAGCGCTTCATGGACTCGCCGGCGATCGTCGACCTGCGGCCCACGACCCGCGCCGCGGCAGGCATCGAGCACCGCCTCTACATGGTCGACGACAAGGAGAAGAAGCGCGCCCTCTTCGCGCTGGTGGAGCAGGAGAAGGGCGCGGTGCTGGTGTTCGTGCGGCGCAAGATCGACGCCGAGTGGGCGTCACGGCAGCTCGAGCGCGAGGGGCACCCGGTCGAGCGGATCCACTCCGACCTCACCCAGCAGCAGCGCGTCGCCGCGCTGCAGGGGCTGCGCGAGGGGGAGCACCGCATCCTCGTCGCCACCGACATCGCCGCCCGCGGCATCGACATCCCGGTGATCGATCACATCGTCAACTACAACGTGCCGGAGACGGTCGAGGACTACGTCCACCGCGCCGGCAGGACCGCGCGCGGCTCCGCCGGCGGCGTGGTGTCGACGATCGCCACCTGGCAGGACCGCGAGCAGGTGCGCGCCATCGAGCAGGCGCTGGGCCAGACGCTGCCGCGCTGCACGGCGCTCGGCGTCGAGCCCTACGTCGAGAAGCCGAAGAGCGCCGTGCGCCGCCGCCGGCTGCGTTGAGCGGACGGCCTCAGGGCGCCGCCGCGCCTGGCGGCGCCACCTCGCTGGCCGCTACCACCCGCAGCGCGGGGAACAGCTTGCGCAGCCCGTCCAGGAAGACCTTGGCGTCGCCGGCCACCACCAGGCGCATGCCATCCGGTGGCAGCTGCTCGGCGGCGAAGGCGCGCACCTGCTCGCCGGTGACCGCCTCGTAGCCCGGCAGGTAGGTCGCCAGCGCCGCCGGCTCGAGGTCCTCGACCAGCAGGGCGCCGAGCCCGCGGACCAGCCCCTCCGTGGTCTCCAGCTGGCGGCCGAACCCGCCCGCCAGGGCCGCCTTGCGCGGCGCCAGCTCGTCGCTCGCGGGCGCGCTGCTACCCAGCTGCGCGAGGAGGTCGAGCATCACCGTGGCGACCTCCGTCGCCGACTCGTTCTTGGTCTGCGCGGAGGCGGCGAAGTAGCCGTCGAGGCGAAGGGGTTCGAGACTGCTGCCGGCGCCGTAGGAGAGGCCACGCTGGATGCGCACCTCGGCGTTGAGGCGTGACGAGTAGCCGCCGCCGAAGACCGAGTTGAGCACCCGCGAGGTGAAGTAGCGAGGGTCGCGGCGCGGGATCGTCCGCGCGGCGACCACCACCGCGGCCTGCCCGGCATGGGGGAGGTCCACGACCACCACCGAGAGCGGCTGCGGCGGGGCGGCGGCACTTCGTGCCGGGGCCTTCGCCGGCGGGGCGGCCGCGGTGGGTCCGCCGGTGGCGGGCGCGGCGATCGTCGCGGCCGGTGCCGCCGCCGGAGGCGCCCACCCCCCGAACGCCTCCTCGGCGAGCGCGAAGGATCGCTCGGTGGGGAGCGCGCCGGCGATCACCAGCACGGCCTGGTCGGGCCGGAACGCCCGCGCGTGGAACGCCGCCAGGTCCTCGCGACGGATCGCCGACAGCGACTGCGGGGTACCGCCGCTCGCATGGCCGTACGGCTCCTGACCGAACACTTCGCGGCGCGCCTGCAGGAAGGCGAGGGTCGCCGGCTGCTCGAGCGAAACGGTCACCTCGTCGACGCGTTCCTGGCGCAGCCGCTCCACCTCTTCCGGGGCGAAGGCCGGGTGCTCGACCACGTCGGCGAGCAGCCCGAGCGCCGGGGCGAGCTCGGGGACCATCACGCTGACCGTCGCCGACGAGCCATCCCAGTCGGCCCCGCTGTCGAGGCTGCCGCCGAGCGACTCGACCTCGGTGGCGATCTCGGTCGCCGAGCGCGACTGGGTTCCGCGCTGGAGCAGCCGTGCCGTCAAGTCGGCAAGCCCCGCCTCGGCCGGCGGGTCGGCGGCGGCGCCGCTGCGCACGAGCAGCCGCGCGGTGGCGAGCGGCACGCCCGGCTTGTCGACCACCACCACGCGCAACCCGTTGGCGAGGGTGCGCTCCGCCGGCACCGGCAGCTGCGTGGCGGCGGCAGGTCCGGGCGGTGGCGGCTGCTGGGGGGCGCCGGCCGGGGCGGCCGCGGTCTCCGACGCGGGCTGCGCGGCGTCGGCGAGGTAGTCGATGACGAGGCGGTTCTCGGCTCCGAACCACCGTCGCGCGTAAGCCTGCACGTCGCTCGCCTGCACGGCTTCGAGCCGCTCGACGAGGCGATTCGCCTCCTCCGCGTCTCCCTGCATGACCGCCGCCTCCCCGATCACCTCGGCCTTGCCAGCGGCGGTCTCCAGCTGCTCGAGCTGCTGGGTGACGAGCTGCCGCTTGACCTTGGCGAGCTCCGCCGCCCCCGCCGGCTCGGTACGTAGCTTGTCCGTCTCCGCTTCGAGGGCGTGCTCGACGGCATCGGGCGACTTGCCGCTGGCGGCGATGCCCACCAGGGTGAAGGTCCCGGCGTCGCTGTCGAGACTGGTGTAGGCGAACGCCTGCGAGGCGACGCGCTGCGCGTAGACGAGAGACTGCTGCAGGCGCGACGAGGTCCCCTCGCTGAGCAGCGCCTCGGTCACCCGTGCCACCGGTGCCTCGGGGCTCGCCGCCGGCGGCACCAGAAAGCTCACCGCCACCGCCGGCAGCGGGACGTTGGGCCGGTAGCGCACCTCCCGCCGTTCCTGCTGCCGCGGCGGCTCCTTGACGTCGACGCGCGGCAGCGGCAGCTCGGGCCGCGGGATGGGCGCGAAGTAGCGATCGACCCAGCCGTCGAGCTGCGCCGGTTGGAAGTCGCCCACCACCACCAGCACGGCGTCGTCGGGGCGGTAGAAGGTGCGATGGAACTGCTGGACGTCGGCGAGCGTGGCGGCATCGAGGTCGGCGAGCGAGCCGATGCCGGGGCGCCGGTAGGGGTGGACGCGGAAGGAGCTTTGCGGCAGGTAGATGAAATACAGAGCGCCATAAGGCGAGGCATCGACGCGTTGCCGGTACTCCTCCTTGACCACGTCGCGCTCGGAGCCGAAGGCGGCCTCATCGACCTGCAGGGTGGCCAGGCGATCGGCCTCGGCCCACAGGAGCGTCTGCAAGTAGCGCGAGGGGACCACCTCGTAGTAGAGGGTGACGTCGCTGCGCGTGGTGGCGTTGTTGTAGCCGCCGACGTCCTCGGTGAGGCGGTCGAACATCTCCGACGGCATGTTTGCCGTGCGTTTGAACATCATGTGCTCGAAGAGGTGGGCGAAGCCGCTGCGCCCGGGAGGGTCGTCCTTGGAGCCCACCCGATACCAGACCTGGATCGCCACCGTGGGGCTGGCGTGGTCCTCGACGCTGTACACCTCGAGGCCATTGGCGAGAGCGCGATGGCGAATGGCGAGGTGGGGCACGGCGGCGGCGACCGCGGGACGGGGCGCCGCTGCGACCGCCGCGAGCGCTGCGAGCGCTGCGAAGAGGAGTGCGGCGAGCGGGAACGTGCGTGCTGGTGGCATCGACGGGTCCTCCCCGGGTCGTCCGTGCGCGAGCCCGGCGACTCTAGCGCGTCGCGACAGGGAGCGCCCGCCTGTGGCGGCCTACTGATCCTCGAGATGCTGCTCGACGAGGGACATCGCCTGGTCGGGCGACAGCGTCGGCCCGACCGCGATGCTGCGCAGCGGCTCCCAACCCGCCGGGTTGGTCTCGCGGTAGTGCACTGCGTCCGGCACGCTCCAGGCGATCGAGGCCTCCTGGGCCCGCGGCGAGAGGAATAGCCTCATGTCGTTGTCGGGCAGCGACGGCAGCGCCCGCCGCGACACCCAGCGCAGGTCGAGCGCCCGGCTGGTGCCGTCGGCGTCGGCGGCGGCGAGCTCGACGATGTGCGGGGTGCCGGAGCTCGACCCCTGCTGCAGGGTGATGCCGGTGCCGAGCAGCTGCGCCCAGGCGCCGTTGACGACGGTGTGCAGATCTGCCTCGGCATCGCCGGCGGCGAGGTCCTGGAGGAAGCCGGTGCTGAGGAAATCCGCCACCAGCGGGTGCAGCACGTGACGCCCGAAGTCGATGATCACCGCGCGGGCCAGGTCGGCGAGCGCCGCCGGCCCGAGGCCAGGGTTCTGGCGTCCGAAGTCGATGATCACCGCTCGCGCCTCGTCGGCAAAGCAGAGCAGGTCGCCGTCGATGGGGCGGAGCTCGAGGGTGACGAGCTCGTCGCGCTCGCTGTCGACGAAGGCGAGGCCGACGTTCTCGGTGTCGTGACCGCGCCGCGCCACGGGCCTCTGCAGCAGCGCAAGGGAAACGGCACCGGCGTTGGACAGGGACGGGGCGTCCCCCGCCAGCAGCCGCAGGTCGAACACCTGCTCGCCAGGTGTCACCGCATCGCCCTCGATGGTGACGGCGGTGTAGAGCAGCCGCTTGCCGGCGGCGCCGTCGTCGAACCAGACCAGGTGCAGCACGGTGCGCTTGGCCGCGACCTCGACGCCCTCGGCGTCGAGTCGCTGGTAGGTCACGGTCGAGACCGTCAGCTGCGGGTTGCTCTTGCTGCTGGCGGGGTCGCCAGCCAGCTCGACGGTGGGCTGCCAGCCGTCGGCGGCATAGCCGGCCAGGTGGAAGACTCCACCCTGCAGCCAGAGGGTGTAGACGCGGCCGCCGGCGGCATCGAAGGCGATCGCCGGCAGCTGCTCGTTCTCGGGACCATCGGTGCCCGGTACCAGCAGGCGCTCGAGGTGCCCATCGCGCTGCACGTCGAGGGCGAGCACCGGAAAGGCCCCGGCACCCGCGGGCGCCTGGGGCCCGAAGAGCGCGGCATAGGAGCCCTGCTGAACGGTGTAGACCTCGCCGGCGGAGCCCAGCAGGGTGTGGTTGTACTCGGCTCGCGCAGCGGCGACGAGCAGCAGGGAGACAGTGACGGTGAGCAGAAGCGCGCGTCGCATGACTCAGGCTCGCAGGTTGATCAGCTTGCGGATGTCGACGCTGAGCAGGAACTCGGGCAGATGCGCCTGCGCCGGATAGAAACGGCGTTGCAGCTCGTGGAACCAGGCGTAGGCGCGGCTCTCGGCGCCGGCGAGCACCGCCGCCTCGCCGAGCAGGTAGAGGCCGTTCTTGATCCAGTCGCTCTCGCCGATGGTCTCCGCCAGGGCGAGGCCGCGTCGGCCATGGCGCTCGGCACTCTCGTAGCGCGCGAGCTCGAGGTGACCGTAGCAGAGGTCGATGTGGGCGATCATCGCCAGCTGGGGCCAACGGTGGCGGATCGCCGTCCGCAGGCAGCGATGGAGGAAGCGCATGCCGCTCTGGTAGCGACCGAGCACGATCTCGCAATACCCGAGGTTGGCGAGATAGGTCAGCTGCCGCTTGTCGTCCACTTGCGGGAGCAGGCGCAGCGCCTCGCCATAGGTCGTGGCAGCCTCCTCGAAGTGGCTGTCCGCGAGCAGCAGGTTGGCCATCTGGTTGACGGCCGCCGCCACCAGGTCGTGGCGGCCGAGCATCTCTGCCCGCTGGCGGGCGATGCGGGCATAGAACACGCCCCTGCTGTGCTCCCGTCGCAGCTCGTGGGCGCGGGCGAGGTTGTTGGCCGCTACGAAGCCATTGAGGAGCGACCTGTTGCGAAGCACCACCGCGCACAGGCGGGGGATGAATTCCTCACCGCCGCCGAGCGCGAAGGCCACCGCCGCCTGCGCGCAGAGAACGCGCTCGGCGAGCTCCTCGTCGCCTGCTCCAGAAGATGCCGCGAGGGCGGCTTCCAGGTGTGTGCTGGAGAGTGCGAGATCGCCGCGATCCTTGGCCGCTTCCGCCAGCCGCCACTCGCGCTCGAAGTCTGCCGAGGCGGTCAGGTCGTCGTCGCTCACCGTCCCTCCCCTGCCGGCGATACGGCCAGCTCGGCGAAGAATGCCTCGCCGCTCACTTTCAAGGCTCCGAGGATGCGGAACAAGACGTCGAGGCTGGCGCGGTACTCCCCCTTCTCCAGGCGGGCCAAGTCCCCCTGCTGGATACCGGTCGCGTCGGCGAGCTCGGCGAGGGACAACCGCCGGTCCTTGCGCAGCCGGCGGATGCGCCGGCCGACGAGCTGGACGGGCCGGTTCTGGGCCGTTTCCGTGCGCAAGGCGTGACCATGTTGCGAAACCATAGGGCTGGCGCGAGTATACGGGCACGTCGGGGTGGGGTCAACGAGCTGACACCCGAGCCAAGACCCGAGTCCACTTCGCCAGCGCCCCGCCGAGGATCTGGTCGAAGAGGTGGTTGTCCAAGTTGGGCGCGAAGCGCACGACGGCGAGGCCACCGCTGCCATAGGAGCAGGAGACCGGTGACACGCGCCTCGACGGCGACGCAAGCGAGGCGGTCACGAGGCGGTGTGAGCCCGCCGCGCGGCGCTCGCCAGGAGGGTCAGAAGCCCGCGACCAGCTCAGGGTACGATCCTTTGGGCGACGATCCGGCCGCCGCTCCCTCGAGGTGGACGTCGAGGAAGCGGCGCACCGTCTCGCGGGTGATGGCCAGGCCCCGCAGCGGATCGAGTCGCAGCACGCCGGCCAGTCGGAGCAGCCACACCAGCACCGGAGGGCGGATGAGCAGCTGATCGCTGAATGTGAAGTGATTGGCGCCGCGAATGGTCAGCAGGGCCCGGCTGTTTGCCGGCAGCCGCGCGTAGAGCGAACGCAGGTTGGCCCTGATCAGGCGCCCCTGGGGATCCGACTCGCCGCGATGGTCGCTCAACAGAATGAGGACCGGTTGGTGGAGCCCCTCCTGAACGACGCTGCCCCACAACGCGCCATCGAGATCGACGGCGGCGCGGCAGCGGGCGTCGTCGTGGCAGAACTGCAGCGCCGTCGCCCCGCCCAGGGAGTGGCCCACCACGCCGAGCCGTCGCAGGTCGAGACGGCCGCGAAAGCGGCCGCCGGTCCCCGCGTTCAGCTGCTCCAGCCGATCGACGACGAAGCCGACGTCCTCGCTCCACGCTGCGGCCAGCCTTTCGGCCAGCTTCACCTGCGCCTCGCCGCTCAGCGTCTCGGGGTTGTAGGCGGCCGGTCTGGTGACGACCCGGCCGTCGGGGAAGACGACCGAACCCGTCCGGTACGGGGCGTCGAAACCGACCACGACGTAGCCGTGGCTGGCGAGGTCCTCCGCCAGGGTGGTGAAGCTGATCGTCCACGCTCCACCCCCGGGTCGCAGGATCACCAGCGGGTAGCGGAGCCGTGCGCCGGCGATCGCCGCGTCGACCACGCTGTGGGGGTGCACCCGGGCAAGGTCACGAGTGAGGAGCGTGCCCATCGTCCTGCCCAGCAGCGAATCCCGCTGCCTTTCCAGCGCGCGCCGCCAGTCTTCCGGCAAGTAGCTCGCGGGCACTGCCTTCGCGGTGGCGGTGGCGGGATACCAGATCCACACCACGAGCTCGCGCCTGGCACCGGGAGAGGGGGCGAACGGATCGACATGCGCCTCGTCGATCCACGCATCGGTGAGGCGGCCGACCGCGAAGGGCCCCGTCGGGGTGGGCAGGGTGACGGCGCTGTAGTGACCTGCCCAGAGCAGGACGAGCAGGAGACCGACGGCCCCCGCTACCAGGGCAGCGAACGCCATCGCGATCTTCAGGAGTCGACGGAGAGTCGGGCCTGGACGAAGCGCCTTCATGCGGTCTCCCTTGACGGAACCGAGGTCGTGACGGGCTGGCAGCCTGCGGCATCCTGGCGCCGGAAGAACGAGTGGCGTCTCACAGAAAGGTGAGCGAGCAGTGAGCGAGGACCGCGAGGGATGGGGCCGCCCCAACGCGCGGCGGCGCGGCGGAGTCCGTCGGCCGCGGCTCCGCAGGTCGAGACGGCGGCGGCCGTCCGTCGTCTCAGCCCACCGCCGCCGGCTCGGCCTTGCGGATCTCCACCCTCAGCCCACCCTCGCCGGCGCCCACCTCGATGGTCGTGCCCTCGCTGGCCTCGCCGGCGATCAGCGCCCGGCCGATGCGGGTCTCCAGCTCGCGCTGCAGGTAGCGCTTGAGCGGCCGGGCGCCGTAGACCGGGTCGAAGCCCTCGCGGGCGATAGCGCTCGCGCGCGGCTCGGTGAGCTCCAGGGCGATGCCGCGCTCCGCCAGGCGCTTGCGCAGGTCGGCGGTCATGCAGGTCGACGATGCGCTCGATCTCCGCCAGGCGTGAGCGGCTTGAAGAGCACGATGTCGTCGACGCGGTTGAGGAACTCGGGGCGGAAGTGGCGCGCGCAGCTCGCCCATGACCGCGTTGCGGGCGGTCTCGGTGATCTCGCCGCTCGTCGGTGATCGCCCTCGAGCAGGTAGTGGCGAGCCGATGTTGGAGGTCATGATGATCGACGGTGTTCTTGAAGTCGACGGTGCGGCCCTGGGCGTCGGTGACGCCGGCCGTCGTCGAGGATCTGCAGCAGCACGTTGAAGACGTCGTGGTGGGCCTTCTCGATCTCGTCGAAGAGGATGCACCGAGTAGGGCTTGCGCCGCACCGCCTCGGTGAGCTGGCCGCCCTCCTCGTAGCCGACGTAGCCGGGCGGGCGCGCCGATCAGCCGCGACACGGTGTGCTTCTCCATGTACTCGGACATGTCGATGCGCACCATGTTGTCCTCGCTGTCGAAGAGCGCCTCGGCGAGCGTCTTGGCCAGCTCGGTCTTGCCCACCCCGGTGGGGCCGAGGAAGATGAAGGAGCCGATCGGCCGCCGCGGGTCCTTGATTCCCGAGCGGGCGCGGATCACCGCGTCGGCGACCAGCGCGACCGCCTCGTCCTGGCCGATCACGCGCTGGTGGAGGATCTCGTCGAGCCGCAGCAGCTTCTCGCGCTCGCCCTCGACCAGGCGGGTGACCGGGATGCCGGTCCAGCGCGAGACGATCTCGGCGATCTCGTCCTCGGTGACCTCCTCGCGCAGCAGCCGGTCGCCGCCCTGGCTCGCCATGCGCCTGCCTCCTCGCTCGGCCAGCTCGCGCCTCGAGCTGCGGCAGCTGGCCGTGCTTGAGCTCGGCGGCGCGGTTGAGGTCGTAGTCGCGCTCGGCCTCCTCGATCTCGCGCCGCACCTGCTCGATCTGCTCGCGCAGCGCCCGCACCTTGCTCGATGGCCTGCCTTCTCGGCCTCCCACTGGGCGCGCATGCCGTCGGCCTGCGTCGCGCAGGTCGGCGAGCTCCTTGCGCAGCTCCTCGAGCCGCTCCTTGCTGGCGCTTGTCCTTCTCCTTCTTGAGCGCCGCCTCCTCGATCTCGAGCTGCATGACGCGGCGGGTGACCTCGTCGAGCTCGGCCGGCATCGAGTCGATCTCGGTGCGGATCATGGCGCACGCCTCGTCGACCAGGTCGATCGCCTTGTCGGGGAGGAAGCGGTCGGTGATGTAGCGGTTGCGACAGCGTCGCCGCCGCCACCAGCGCGTTGTCCTGGATGCGCACGCCGTGGTGCACCTCGAAGCGCTCCTTGAGCCCGCGCAGGATCGAGATGGTGTCCTCGACGCTCGGCGGCGTCGACCAGCACCGGCTGGAAGCGGCGCTCGAGGGCGGCGTCCTTCTCGATGTGCTTGCGGTACTCGTCGAGGGTGGTGGCGCCGATGCAGTGCAGCTCGCCGCGGGCGAGCATCGGCTTGAGCAGGTTGCCGGCGTCCATCGAGCCCTCGGTGCTTGCCGGCGCCGACGATGGTGTGCAGCTCGTCGATGAACAGGAGCACCCGCCCCTCGCTCTCCTTGATCTCGTTGAGCACCGCCTTCAGGCGCTCCTCGAACTCGCCGCGGTACTTGGCGCCGGCGAGCAGCGAGCCCATGTCGAGCGACGAAGACGGCGCGGTCCTTGAGCCCCTCGGGGACGTCGCCGCGCACGATGCGCTGCGCCAGCCCCTCGACGATCGCGGTCTTGCCGACGCCCGGCTCGCCGATCAGCACCGGGTTGTTCTTGGTCTTGCGCGAGAGGATGCGGATCACCCGGCGGATCTCCGCGTCGCGGCCGATCACCGGGTCGAGCTTGCCGCGCCGCGCCTGCTCGACCAGGTCGACGCCGTACTTGCTCGAGCGCCTCGTAGGCGACCTCGGGGTTGGCGGTGGTGACCCGCTGGTTGCCGCGCACCTGCTGCAGGGCGGCGAGGAAGCGGTCGCGGTCGAGGCCTAGCCGCTGGAACAGCTTCGCGCGGCGGGGCGCTGCCGGCGCTCGTCGAGCAGCGCCAGCACGAGGTGCTCGACCGAGACGTACTCGTCCTTGAGCCGCTTGGCCTCGTCCTCGGCCCGCAGCAGCGCCTGCTGGAAGCGCTGGGTGACGTAGACCTTGCCCGCCTCGACGCCGGGGCCGGAGACCTTCGGCCGGCGCTCGAGCTCCGCGTCGCAGCGCGGCGCGCAGCGCGTCGACCGGCGCCTCCATGCGGGCGAGCAGCCGCGGCACGACGCCGTCGGGCTGGTCGAGCAGCGCCGCGGCGAGGTGCTCGCCGTCGACCTCCTGGTGTCCCAGGCGCACCGCCAGACTTTGCGCCGCGGCGATCGCCTCCTGCGATTTCTGGGTCAGCTTGTTGGGGTCCATGACAGATCAACCTTTCATCCGGAGTCTCGTTTGCAAGCGGCTCACCGCCGGGGGTTGAAGGTGGAAACCTTCGCCAGCTCCTCGAACAGCTCGCGCTCGCGCTCGGAGAGCTGGGTCGGCACCACTACCTCGAGCTCGGCGAAGAGGTCCCCCTTCCCCCCTTTGGCCTGCGGGTAGCCGTAGCCGCGCAGGCGGATCTTGCGACCGGCTGGCGAGCCGGCCGGGATGCGCACCGTCACCAGACCCTCGAGCGTCTCGAGCTGGGCGGTACCCCCGAGGGCCGCCTCCCAGGGAGTGATCGGCACCGTGGTGTGCAGGTCGCTGCCCTCGAGTCGGAAGCGCGAGTGGGGGAGCACGTCGACGTGCAGGTAGAGGTCTCCCGGCGGCCCGCCGCCGCTGCCCGCGCCTCCTTTGGCCGCGAGCCGGATCTTCTGCCCCGGCCGGATGCCGCGCGGGATCTTTACGCGCACGGTCTGCTGGCTGCCGTTCTGTGGGTCGGTGAGGGTGATGGCGCGCTCGCCACCCTGGGCCGCTTCTTCGAGGGTGAGCTGGATGGCCGCTTCCTGGTCGCCGCCACGGCGCGCCCAGTCGGCGCGGTAGCCGGCGCCGCCACGCGGCCCGCCCTCGGCGCCCGCTTGGCCAAATCGCTGCCCGAACAGCGCCTCGAAGAAGTCGGAGAAACCGCTGCCGCCGCCGCCGAAGCCGCCGCCGGGGCCACCGAAATCGAACTCGACGCGACCTCCGGGGCCGCCGCCGAAGATCACCTGCTCCCAACCCGGGGGCGGCTGGCCGCCGCGTTCGGTTCCTGCCTGCTTCCAGGCCTGGCCGAACTGGTCGTACTTCTTGCGCTTGTCCTCGTCTTTGAGGACCTCGTAGGCCTCGGTGATGTCCTTGAAGCGGTCCTCGGCCCCCGCCTCCTTGGAGATGTCCGGGTGGTGCTTGCGCGCCAGCTTGCGGTAGGCGCGTTGGATCTCCTGCTGGGTGGCTGAGCGCTCGACGCCCAGCGTCTTGTAGTAGTCCTTGTACTCCACCCGATCCCTCCAGGCTCGTCCCCCGCCCATTCAGGCAGGATCTGAGTGTTACCACCTCACATTTTAGCGCACAATCTGCCGCGCCGGATGACCGCGGCCAAAAAACGAAGAGGGCGCCCGACGGGGCGCCCTCTTCGCACCGCACCGGTGTGCCGCACCCGTTACGGCGGTGTTAGGCCGAAGTGCTCGTAGTTCTTGGCGATGAAGGCCTTCCACTCGTCGGGCGTCTCTTCCTCGGGGAAGATGGCGTTGACCGGGCAGGCGTCGACGCAGAGACCGCAGTCGATGCACTCCTCGGGGTGGATGTACAGAATCTCCCACTCCTCGTCCTTGCCATAGATGCAATCGACAGGGCAGACGTCGACGCACGACTTGTCTTTGACGCCGACGCAAGGCTCCGCGATGATGTGGGTCATGCCTTTGGCATCTCCTCTGACCGTTCGGTGCGCCGATTATAGGAAGGGATCGCGGCGCCGCGCTACAGGGAGGCGAAGGCGCGCTCGCAGGCCTCGAGGGTGAGGTCGATCTCGGCCGGGCCGTGGGCGGCCGAGACGAAAAGCGCCTCGTAGGGGGAGGGCGGCAGGTGCACGCCGCCGTCGAGCAGGGCGTGGAAGAGACGCGCGAAGCCGGCGCGGTCGGAGGCGTCGACGTCGGCGAGGTTGGTCACCACGCCGGCGCTGAGGAACACCCCCAGCATCGAGCCGACGCGGTGGACGCGGCAGGGGACGCCGGCACGCGCGGCGGCGGCGGCGATGCCATCGGCGAGCCTTCCCGCGCTCGTCTCGAGCTGCCGGTAGACGGCACCGTCGTCGGCGGCGAGCCGCTCGAGCGTCGCCAGCCCCGCGGCCACCGCCAGGGGGCTGCCGGAAAGGGTGCCTGCCTGGTAGACGGGGCCGGCGGGAGCGATGCGCAGCATCAGCTCGCGGGGGCCGCCGTAGGCGCCGATGTTGAGGCCGCCACCGATCACCTTGCCCAGGGTGGTGAGGTCGGGGCGCACGCCGAGCCGCTCCTGGGCGCCGCCCCAGGCAACGCGGAAGCCGGTCATCACCTCGTCGAAGACGAGCAGGGCGCCGCAGGCGTCGCAGAGGCGGCGCAGCCCGGTGAGAAAGCCCTCGCGCGGCGGCACCAGACCCATGTTGCCGGCGATCGGCTCGACGAAGATGGCGGCCACCTCGGAGCCCCAGCGGTCGAGCAGCGCCTCCACGGCGGTGAGGTCGTTGTAGGGGGCCACCAGGGTGTCGTCGGTGACCGCTGCCGGCACGCCGGGTGAGGAAGGCGTGCCGATGGTCGCCGCTCCCGACCCCGCCGCCACCAGGAAGCTGTCGGCGTGCCCGTGGTAGCAGCCCGCGAACTTCACGAAGCGGTTGCGGCCGGTGGCGGCGCGTGCCAGCCGTAGCGCCGACATCGTGGCCTCGGTTCCGGAGGAGACCAGGCGCACCATCTCGAGCGACGGCACGGCGGCGACGATGCGCTCGCCGAGCTCGACCTCGGCGACCGTGGGGGCGCCGAACACCGTGCCGCGCCGCAGCGCGCAGGCGATCGCCTCCTCCACCGCCGGGTGGCGGTGGCCGAGGATCATCGGCCCGTAGCCGCCGATGTAGTCGACGTAGCGCCGGCCGTCCTCTCCCTCGAGCCAGGGGCCTTGCGCGGCGCGCACGAACACCGGCTCGCCGCCGACGCCGCGGAAGGCGCGCACGGGGAGCTCACGCCGCCGGGGAGCACCCGGCAGGCGCGGGCGAAGAGCTCGCTCAGCGGCGGTTCCGGCATGCTCTCGCGGCACCGTGCGGCGCGCGGCGCCGTCGCTCGCTCGGCCCGAGGGCGACCGCCGTCCGTGCGCGCCTCACTCGTCCCACCCACGAGCCAGCAGCGCCGCCGCCTCGCGCGCGGCGTAGGTGAGGATCCAGTCGGCGCCGGCGCGGCGGATGGCCACCAGCGACTCCATCATCACCCGCTGGTAGTCGAGCCAGCCGTTGGCGCCGGCGGCCTTGAGCATCGCGTACTCGCCACTCACCTGGTAGGCGGCGAGCGGGAGGTCGAAGCGCTCGCGCATCGCCGCCGAGCACGTCGAGGTAGGGCATGGCCGGCTTGACCATCAGCATGTCGGCGCCCTCCTCGGCGTCGAGCGCCACCTCGCGCAGCGCCTCGCGCCGGTTGGCGGGGTCCATCTGGTAGGCGCGGCGATCGCCGAAGGACGGTGTGGAGTCGGCGGCCTCGCGGAAGGGGCCGTAGAAGCCGGAGGCGAACTTGGCGGCGTAGGCGAGGATCGCGGTGTCGGTGAGAGCCGGCCGCGTCGAGCGCGGTGCGGATGGCTCCGACGCGGCCGTCCATCATGTCGCTGGGGGCGACGACGTCGGCGCCGGCCCGCGCCAGCGACACCGACTGCCGCGCCAGGTTCTCGAGGGTGGCGTCGTTGTCGACGCTCGCCGTCGGGGCGCATCACGCCGCAGTGGCCGTGGTCGGTGTACTCGCAGAAGCACACGTCGGCGATGACGCACCAGGCCCGGCACGCGCTCGCGCAGGGCGGAGAGCGCCTGCTGCACGATGCCGTCGTCGCTCCACGAGCTCGAGCCAACGGCGTCCTTGTGCTCGGGGATGCCGAACAGGATCACCGCCGGCACCCCCTCGGCGAAGGCCGCGCCGGCGGTGGCCACGATGCGATCGACGGACTGGCGGGCGACCCCCGGCATCGAGCCGATCGGCTTCTCGACCCCTTCACCGGGGCACACGAACAGCGGCAGCACCAGGTTGGCGGTGGAGAGGCGCGTCTCCCGCACCATGCGGCGCAGCACCGGGGTGCGGCGGGTGCGGCGCAGGCGGACGGCGGGGAAGCCCATGGTCGACAGGGAGTTGTACCACACGGTGGAGGGCGCGGCCCGACCTCCGGGTGCGACGCGGCCCACCCGCGTGGACGGGGCGGCACGGCGCGCCGTTACAATGAGCGCCCCGTCCCACCCCCGCGCACCGCGATCGACCCAGGAGAGCCCATGGCACACCGTCTCCCGCTCGCCGCCATCGCCCTGCTCCTCGCCGCCCCCGCCGTCGCCGCCGAGCCCGCCGCCGCGCCGCCGGCGCCCAGGGCGGAGACCGTCGTGCTGCACGCCGCCCGTCTCTTCGACGGCACCACGGACCACGTGGTCTCTCCCGGCGTGGTGGTGGTCGAGGGCGGCAAGATCGCCGCCGTCGGCAGCGACGTGCCGACGCCCGCCGGCGTGCGCGTCGTCGACCTCGGCGACGCCACCCTGCTGCCCGGCCTCATCGACGCCCACGTGCACCTGACCGCCGAGGCGAGCGACAACTGGTACAAGGACTTCACCGACGGCCTGCTGCAGCTGCCGCCCGAGCAGGCGCTGCGCGCCGTGCCCCACGCACTGCGCACGCTCCAGGCCGGGTTCACCACGGTGCGCAACGTGGGCGCCACGAACTACGTGGACGTCGGCCTGCGCAACGCCATCAACGCCGGGATCATCCCTGGCCCCCGCATGCTGGTCGCCGTCTACGCCATCGGCTCGACAGGCGGCCACGGCGACGCCCCGCCCTTCGACCCCAACGTGGTCGAGCCCTCCGGCCCGCTGCAGGGGGTGTGCAACGGCCCCGACGAGTGCCGCGCCGCGGTGCGCTACCAGATCAAGTACGGCGCCGACGTCATCAAGGTGATGCCGTCGGGCGGCGTGCTCTCGCTCACCGACCCGGTGGACGCGCCCGAGCTGTCGCAGGAGGAGATGAACGCCATCGTCAGCGAGGCGCACTCCTGGGGGCGCAAGGTGGCCGCCCACTGCCACGGCGACGCCGCGGCGCGGGTGGCGATCGCCGCCGGCGTCGACTCCATCGAGCACGGCTCCTTCCTTCAGCCTGCCACCCTGCAGCTGATGAAGCAGAAGGGGATCTACCTCGTGCCCACGCTGCTCGCCGGCGAGACGGTGGGAGCGAAGGCGGACAAGTTCCCAGCGGCGATCGGCGCCAAGGCCAAGGCCGCGCTCGCCGCGCGCACCGACATGTTCCGCAACGCGCTCAAAGCAGGGGTGCCGATCGCCTTCGGCACCGACTCCGCGGTGTCGCCGCACGGCCAGAACGGCAAGGAGTTCGCCCTCATGACCAGCCTCGGCATGACGCCTGCGGCGGCGCTGCAGGCGGCCACCCTCTCCGCCGCCAAGCTGCTCGGCGTCGACGCCACCCTCGGCACGCTGCAGGCGGGGAAGATCGCCGACGTCGTCGCCGTGCCCGGCAACCCGCTCACCGACATCCACGTCATGGAGCGGCCGGTGCTGGTGATGAAGGATGGGAAGGTCTACGTCGCGCCACCCGTCACTGCTAGTGACAGGTGATCGGCTTCGGCTTCCCCGACAGGGCCTCGGCGTAACCGGCGTAGCGCACCGCGACCCTGTGCTTCCGCCCGTTCCTGAGCGCGTCGGGGATCGTCCAGGCGAACCCGTGACGGCCGTCGCCGCGGCCGCCGTTCTCGAGGTCGGCGCGGTACTGGTCGGCGGCCACCGTCGCCGCGTAGACGCCGTCGACGAAGACGTCGACGCTCACCGGCGAGTTGGGGAACATCGGGTCCCAGGCCCAGCCGTGGACGTCGCTGCAGGTGGTGCTCTCCTGAGCTCCTTGCAGGGCGCAGCCGTTGGCGGGGCCGCCGAAGGTGGGCGGCAGCTCGGCGCCGTCGTCGGCCCAGTAGTAGAGGTACCAGCGGCCGAGCTGGACGTCGACGATCTGGGAGTAGCTGGTGCCGTCCGAGATCTGTGCGACGACGACCTCGGGCTCGACGATGGTGCGGCTCTCGTCCTTGAGAAACGCCGCGTCGCGAACGTAGTAGCTCCACGGCGCGCCCTTGGGGTGGGACGGCGCTGGCCACACGCGACCGGTGGGCCGCCAGAGGAGGCCGATCTCGGCCGGGTCGCCCTCCGAGCTCCACTCCGCGATGTATCCCGGCCCCTCGAGCTTCTCCACCAATAGCGACATCGTGCCGTCGCCGGTCCGCGCCATGTCGGAGATGAAGAACGGCGCCGCGGTTAGCCCCTCGAAGCGCACGCAGGCGGGGGGCACCGCGCTCACCGGCGCGAGGTTCGGGGCGACCTTGTGCCGCACGTACCCCGAGGGGCAGGCGGCGTAGTTGCCGTCGCGGTGGTAGAGGTAGAGGTCGCCGTTGGGGTGCAGGGTGAGCACCGGGTCGATGCCGCTGCCGTCTCCCGGGCAGCCGGCGATCTTGCGGCACTTCTTGTCGATGGGCTGGACCCACTGGTTGGTGACCTGGGCCGGTGTGGCGCGGGTGTCGAGGTCGGGGAGGTCGATTCGTCCCACGCGGTCGCGGTCGGGACGGTGGAAGGGGAGGAAGGTGGTGGTCAGCGCGATGCGCCACTTGCCGCCGTAGTAGAGGGCGGAGGGGAACCCCACCTCGGCTTCCTTGCGGCTGCGCTTGCGGTTGAAGTCGTTGCTCGCCCACAGGCCGCGGAAGCGCGGCGTCGCGGCGCGACCGGCTGCCGGGTAGGTGAGCGAGAACAGCCCTTCCCAGTGGGTGCCGTTGCAGCAGCGCCCGGCACCGACGAGGAGGGTGACGTCGCCGTTGGGGAGGGCGAGCGGCTCGGGCCCCTGGAGGTAGTTGAGCGCATCGGGGGTGTAGCCGGGGGGCGCGCAGGTGGGTCGGGTGCGGATGAAGCCCGTGGTGCCGGAGAAGGTGGCGCTCGCCTCGTAATAGCCGACGACGTCGGCGGCGACACGGGCCTCGCCGGCGGCGCCGGCGACGCTCATGGAGAGCGCCAGGCGTCCCGCGAGACCAGGCCCGAGGGGCACCCTCACGGTGGTGCGGCCCGGGAGCTCGGGGGACGCCTCGAAGACAGTGTCGTCGTCGGGGCGGCCGCTCGCCGCCGCGGCGATCAAGTGCGCCGGCGCCGAGAGGGCGAGCGTGCGCACCTCGACGCTGACGGCGGTGGCGGCGCTCGACACCGGGCACCTGCCGGCGAGGATGGCGAAGGTGCGGGCCGCCGCGGCAACGAGCGGCTCGCCCGCGCCCGCGCCGAGCACGGCACAGGGAGCGATGGGGACGAGGTCATCGCCCCGGGCCGAGCCCGCCGCGCACAGCGCCACCGCCAGGACCCACAGCGAGACGCGCGCGTGATGCATGGCTCTCATACGTGGCACCGGTGCCGAACACCCATGTCGGGACGAGAGGAAGTGTACGGACCCGCGCAGCCGGGAAGCAAGGAGGCGACGGCGGAGCGGATGCGCGCCGCACTGGCGCCTCGCCGCACCGTCGACCGCCGGCGCCGGCGGGGGCCGCCCCATCCGCCCCGCAGCCGATAGGATGCGCGGGCTTTGCCGCCCCTGCTCGACACTCTCGCCACGCGCCAGCTGCTGGTGGTCACCGGCAAGGGCGGCGTGGGCAAGACCACCGTCGCCGTGGCGCTGGGCGCGGCGCTCGCCGAGGCCGGCCGTCGCACGCTGGTGCTCGAGGTCGATCCGCGCGAGAACGCCCATCGCCTGCTCGGGGTGGCGCCCTCGGGCGGCGAGGTGACGGCGGTGGGGCAGCGGCTGTTCCTGCAAAACCTGCGGCCGCGGGCGGTGCTCGACCAGCTCGTCCGCGAGCAGGTGCGCATCGGCCCGGTGGTGCGGCGGGTGCTCGGCAGCGAGATCTACCGGCATTTCGCGGAAGGTGCGCCGGGGTTCAAGGAGCTCGCCGTGCTCGGCCACGCCCTGCGCATGGTGCGCGGCTACGAGCACGTCGGTCGCGAGAGGCCCTCGCGACGCGCGGCGGCGAGCGCCGATGTCGACATGGTGGTGCTCGACGCGCCGGCGACGGGACACGGCCTGTCGCTGTTGCTCGCCCCGCGTCTCACCGCCACGACCATCGGCAAGGGCCCCTTCGGTCGGCTCTCCGGGGAGCTGGCGGCGATGGTGGACGACCCGGTGCGCACGGGAGTCGTGGTGGTCGCCGGCGCCGAGGAGATGCCGATGCAGGAGGCGCTCGAGTCGCTGGCGCGGCTGCGTGCCGAGCACGGCCGCGAGGCGGCGGCGGTGGTGGTCAATGGCCTCTTCCCGCCGTTCCCCGCCGGCGACCCCGCCGAGGACGCGGCGGGGCGGCTGTGGCGGGACCGCCGCGCCGTCAACGAGCGCGAGCTGGCACGCCTCGCCGCGGCGTGGAGCGGCGCGCGGCCGGAGCTGCCGCAGCTGCCGCTCGACAGCGGGCCGGGGCTGGTGGCGGCCCTCGCCGAGCGTCTCGCGGCGGCGGAGTCGCCGGCGTGATCGACCTCTCCGGCCCCGAGCCTCCGCTGCTCGTCGTCGTCGGCGCCGGCGGCGTCGGCAAGACCACCCTGGCGGCGGCGCTGGGTGTGCAGTCGGCGGCGGCCGGCGTCGAGACGCTGGTGATGACCTTCGACCCGTCGCTGCGCCTCAAGGACGCGCTGGGGGTGGGAGAGGAGGCGCGCGATGGCGAGGTGCGGGTGCCCGGCATGGTGGGCGCGGCGGCGGCAGGGGCGGAGGCAGCGGTGGCGCCGCTGTGGGCCGGGCTGCTCGATGCGCGGCGCACCTTCGACCGCCTCGTCGAGCGGCACGCCCCCGACCCGGCGGCGCGCGACCGCATCCTCGCCAACCGCTTCTACCGCAACCTCGCCGGCAGCCTCGCCGGCATCCTCGAGTACATGGCCGTCGAGCGCCTGTGGGAGGCGTGGGGCTCGGGGCGCTGGCAGCGCATCATCCTCGACACCCCGCCCACCCGCCAGGCGCTCGACTTCCTGGAGGCGCCGCAGCGCATCGTCGACTTCCTCGACAGCGGCGCCCTGCGCCTGGCGCTGCGCCCCTGGTTCGACGAGGCGGGGAGGCTGCGCGCCGCCAGCCGCTGGGGAGCCGTGGGGCGCAGCTTCGAGGCCTGGCTCGACGAGGTGGTGGGGCTCGAGCTGCTGCGCGACATGGCGGAGTTCTTCGCCGCCTTCGGGCCGCTGTTCGCTGGCTTCCGCGCGCGCGCCCTCGAGGTGCAGGCGCTGCTGCGCCAGCGCGCGACGCTCTTCGTGCTGGTCGCCGGTCCCGGCGAGGAGCGCAACGCCGACACCCTCTTCTTCGCCCGCCGGCTGCTCGAGGGTGGGTACCGGCTGGGCCCCATCGTCGTCAACCGGGTGCATCCCCGCCTGGCGCCGCCCGCCGGCGCCGAGCAGCCGGCGGCGGGCGACCCGGCCGACGGCCGGCGGCTGCTCGCCTGGCTGGGGGAGCGCGACGCGCGCGGCGTCGCGGCGCTGCGCGCCCTGCTGCCCGGGGAGCAGCGCCTCCTCGGCCTGCCGCTGCTCCCGGCCGAGCCTGTCGACCTGCCGGCGCTCGCGGCGATCGGCGAGAGCCTGCGCGGCTGATGCCGGCGGAGCGACCGCGTATCGCTGCAGTGGCTCCCGCTCCGGACACCGCGGTCCGTCCCGCGGCTGCGGGGGGGGTGGCACCCGGAGCTTGCCGCGGTGCGGCATGACGCGGTATAGTGAGGGTCGGCGGCACGCCGCCGCGCGGCAGCCCGCAGGGTTCCCGGAGTGGGGCGTCGCACTAGGAGGCACCGAATGATCCGCCTGATCAAGCGCTACGAGAGCCGCAAGCTGTACGACACGGAAGAGAGCCGCTACGTCTCGCTCGAGGACATCGCCGTCTGGGTGCGCGGCGGGCAGGAGGTCAAGGTGGTCGACAACGGCACCTCCGAGGACGTCACCGCCCAGACCCTCACCCAGATCATCCTCGACGAGGGGAAGAAGGGCACCTCGCTCTTGCCCAGCGAGCTGCTGCACGAGCTGGTACGGGTCGGCGAGCGCGCGGTGACGAGCGGCGTCGAGCAGCTGCAGCACGGCGTCGACCGCGTGCTCAAGGCTTCGATGGACCGCCTCGGGCCGGTGCGGCGCGCGCGCGAGGAGATGTCGCAGCTGCGCGAGCGGCTCGAGGAGCTGGAGTCCTCGCTCGAGGCCCTCGAGCACGACCGCGACCCTGGCGCGGCGGCGGCCCGCGCGAGGACCCCGCGACCGGCGGCCCGCGCCGCGGGCCGGTCGGTGCCGAGTGCCGCCAAACCGGCATTGGCGCGCGCGGACAAGGTCGTTGTCGCGCGCAAGCTCCCCAAGAACTCCCAATAGTCGGGTGCAGGAGGAGGTCGAAGAATGGCCAAGAAGGACTGGCAGGATGACTTGCGAGGGTCGGCGCACAAGATCTGGCTCGCCGGGTTGGGAGCCATGGCGGTGGCGGAGGAGGAGGGCTCGAAGCTGTTCAAGAACCTCGTCGCGCAGGGGGAGCGCTTCGAGCCCCATGCCAGGCAGGCCCTGAAGGACGCCAAGAAGGGTGCCGGCCAGGCGAGCGAGAAGGCTCGCCGGATGGCCGAGGAGACGACCGAGCGCGCCCGCAAGGTGGCCGAGGGGGCGTGGGAGCAGCTGGGAGGTGCCTTCGACGAGAAGCTCGCCAAGGCGCTGCATCGCATCGGGGTGCCCACCCGCGACGAGATCTCGGCGCTGACCCGCCGCATCGAAGAGCTCACTCGTGCCGTCGAGCGGGTGCGCGGCTCGCAGGCCAAGCCGGGTGCGGCGAAGCCCGCTCCCAGGCCGGCGGCGAAGGCCGCATCCAAGCCGGCGGCAGCGAAGGCGGCGGCGAAGTCGGCGGCGCCCAAACCGGCGGCCGCGAGCAAGCCGCCCGAGCTGCGCCAGGGCGCCGCCGGCGACGGCGCCTCCACCGCGGGCGTGGCGCACAAGCCCTGACCCTTCGTCCGGGCGCGCGCCCGCTCACTGCACCATGAACGATCCACTCTCGGCCCGCATCGGTCTGGCGCTCGCCGGTGGCGGGCCCGAGGGCGCCATCTACGAGATCGGCGCGCTGCGCGCGCTCGAGGAGGCGATCGAGGGGCTCGACTTCAACGACGTCGACGTCTACGTCGGGGTGAGCGCCGGAGCCTGCATCGCCGCCAACCTCGCCAACCAGATCCCCATCGACGAAATGTGCCGCGCGCTCGCCGGCGGCGGCGAGCACCCCTTCCTGCCCGAGACCTTCCTGCAGCCGGCGATCGCCGAGTTCTTCCACCGCGGCACGCGGTTGCCGGGGCTGCTGCTCGAGTCGTTTCGCGAGTGGGCGGGGCATTCCGACCTGCCGCTCTCCGACTCGTTCATGCGGCTGACGCGGGCGCTGCCGGTGGCGGTGCTCGACAACGCTCCGGTGCGTACCTACCTGCGGCGCCTCTACGCCCAGGAGGGGCGCAGCGACGACTTCCGCCGGCTGCCGCGGCGGCTGGTGGTGGTGGCGGCCGAGCTCGAGAGCGGCGCCGCGGTCTGCTTCGGCGACCCTGGCCATGACGAGGTGCCGATCTCGTCGGCGGTGCAGGCGAGCATGGCGTTGCCGGGCCTCTACCCGCCGGTGGAGATCGACGGCCGTCACTACGTCGACGGCGTGCTGCTCAAGACCCTCCACGCCTCGGTGGCGCTCGACGACGGCGCCCGGCTGGTGCTCTGCGTCAACCCCATCGTGCCGGTCGACCTCCACAACGGCAACGGCGACAGCGACCACAAGCTCGTCGACCATGGCCTCGGCGCGGTGCTCTCGCAGACCTTCCGCACCCTCATCCACTCCCGGCTGCAGGTGGGGCTCGCCGCCTATCGCGAGCGCTACCCGGGCGCCGACGTGCTGCTCTTCGAGCCGCGGCGCACCGACTACCGGATGTTCTTCACCAACATCTTCACCTTCTCCTCGCGCAAGGCGGTGTGCGAGCACGCCTACCTCGCCACCCGCCGGGACCTGCGGGCGCGCGCCGACGAGCTGGCGCCGGTGCTCGCCCGCCACGGCCTGCGGCTGCGACGCGAGGCGCTGGCCGACGACGAGCGCACGGTGTGGCAGGGTCTCGGGCTGGTGCGCGCGGGGCAGAACGGGCGCCCCGCCAACGACACGCTCGACCGCCTCTCGGCCACCCTCGACCGCCTCGAGGGTGTGCTCGACCGCCAGGCGCCGTCGGCGCGCTGAAGGCCGGGCGAGGGCGGCCCGGCCGGCCGCCGCGCCCGCCGCCGGGCGCTATGATGCGGGCGGTGACAGCGCAGCAGTCCCCGCCCGCGGCAGGCGCGGCGCGCAGCGAGCCGATGGCGCCCGTCGATCGCGCCTGGCTGCGCATGGACGAGCCCGCCAACCTGATGGTCATCAATGGGCTCATGTTCTTCGCCGCGCCCCTCGAGCTGTCGCGGCTGCGCGCCATGCTGGGGCCACGGCTGGGCGGGGTGGCGCGGTTCCGGCAGCGAGCGGTGCGCCGTTCACGGACGCGCTGGGACTGGGAGGAGGTGGCGACGTTCGATGTCGCCGACTTCGTGGTGGAGAGGAGGCTGCCTCCCGCCTGCGGCGAGGCCGAGCTGCGGGCGTTCGTCGCCGCCGAGATGGCCCAGCCGCTGCCCCTCGACCGCCCCCTGTGGCGGGTCTACCTGCTCGACGGCTATGGTGGTGGGTCGGCACTGCTGTGGCGCCTGCACCACTGCATGGGCGACGGCATCGCGCTGATGGTGCTGATGCTGGCGATCACCGACCTCGACGCCGATGCCGATCGGCGGCAGGGGAACGGGACCTGGGGGAGCGACAACCCGCTGGCGGCGCTCTTCGGCAAGGAGCCGCTGTCCCCCCAGGACGCGGTGTCCCACCTCGAGCAGCTGCTGCCCGAGGGCGCGCGCCTGCTGGCCCGCCCCGCCGAGGTGCTCGCTGCCAGCAACCGCTGGCTGCGACGCGCCGCCGCGCTGCCGGCTTTCGCCCGCCTCGCCGGTCGCCGCGCCGACCCGCGCACGCTCAAGGGGACTCTCGGTGGCGAGAAGCGCGTCGCCTGGAGCCGCGCCGTGCCGCTCGAGCGGGTGCGCGCCGCCAAGGAGGCGGTTGGGGGGACCGTCAACGACGTGCTGCTCGCCATCATCGCCGGCGGCCTGCGCCGCTACCTGGTGCACCGCGGGGGGGCTGTCGGGCGCTCGTTCCGCGCCGTGGTGCCGGTGTCGCTGCGGCCGCTGTCGCGCATGAGCGATCTCGGCAACTGCTTCGGGCTGGTGTTCCTGCCGCTGCCGATCGGCATCGGTGAGCCAAGAGCGCGCCTGCGCGACCTGCAGCGACGGATGCGTGCGCTCAAGCGCTCGGTCGAGCCGGTGGTGGTGCTCACCCTGCTCGGCCTCCTCGGCCGCGTGCCGAAGGCGCTCCAGGACCTGGTGATCCGCATCTTCGGCACCAAGGGTACGGCGGTGCTCACCAGCGTGCCCGGGCCGGTGCGCCCGCTCTACGTCGCCGGCCAGCGGATCACCGGGCTGGTGTTCTGGGTGCCGCAAAGCGGCCGCCTCGGCCTCGGCATCAGCATCATGACCTACGACGGGCAGGTGCGACTGGGCGTGGCGAGCGACGCCAACGTCGTTGCCGACCCCGAGGGGATCGTCGCCGGTTTCGAGGAGGAGCTGCAGTTCCTCGAGGAGCTCGCCGGCGCGCCCGCCGCGGAGCCCGGCGGAGCGTAGCGGGCTTACGGCCCGGCCTCGGCGGGCTGCGCCGGCAGGTGGACGCGGAAGGTCGAGCCCACCCCGGGCTCGCTCTCCACCTCGACGCGCCCGCCGTGCAGCTGTGCCACGTGCTTGACGATGGCGAGCCCGAGACCGGTGCCCCCCTCGCCGCGCGAGCGCGCGCGATCGACGCGGTAGAAGCGTTCGAACAGCCGCGGCAGGTGCTCGGCGGAGATGCCGATGCCGCTGTCGCGCACCTCGACGATCACCTCCGCTCCCTCGCGCCGCAGCTCGAGGCGTACCCGGCCACCCGGCCGGTTGTACTTGACGGCGTTGTCGAGCAGGTTGAGGAGCAGCCGCTCGAGGGCGTCCGCGTCGCCCGGCAGGATCAGCTCCGTGGCCTCCACCTCGAGGGTCACGCCGCGCTCGGCGGCGGCCGGGGCGATCACCTCGCGAGCGCGTCGTGCCAGGTCGCCGAGCGCCACCGGCTCGGGCTCCATCGCCCCCGCCGGGCTCTCCAGCCGCGAGAGGGTGAGCAGGTCCTCGAGCAGCGCCTGCAACCGCGCGCACTGCTCGAGGATGCGGCCGAGGAAGCGTGTCGCCGCCTCGGGGTCGGCGAGAGCGCCGTCGCGCAGGGTCTCGGCGAGGCCGCGGATGGCGGCGAGCGGCGTCTTGAGCTCGTGGGAGACGTTGGCGACGAAGTCGCGACGCACCTCGGTGAGTCGCACGAAGGGGCTGACGTCGCGCGCCACCACCACCACGCCGCGGCCGCCGCCGAGGGGCGCCGACAGCAGCGCCACGTGCCGCCGCTCGCCGCGTTCGAGCACCAGGTCGGCACCGCCGCCGGCGCCGCTGGCAAGCGTGGCGCTCACCAGCTGCTGCAAGCCCGGCTCGCGGGCGAGCTCGATCGGCAGCTTGCCGGCGACGCTGGTGCGGGTGGAGAAGAGGCGGGTGAACGCGGGGTTGGCGAGCAGCGCTCGCCCCTGGGCGTCGGTCACCAGCACCCCCTCCGCCATGCTGGCGAGGATCGAGCGCAGCTGGTCGCGCTCGCGCTCGGCCGCCGAGACCTGCGTCTCCGCCTGCTCGGCGAGACGGTTGAGGGCGGCGGCGAGGCCGGCGAGCTCTCCCTCCTCGGGCAGCGCCACGCGGTGGGCGAGCTCGCCGCCGGCGAAGCGGTCGGCGCTGGCGACGAGCCCGG
The DNA here is from genome assembly GCA_963837455.1 of Thermoanaerobaculia bacterium. GTDB lineage: Bacteria > Acidobacteriota > Thermoanaerobaculia > Multivoradales > JAIOJS01 > DASYQD01. The sequence continues at coordinate 779,021 of CAWINM010000010.1, forward strand.
TGAGCGGACGCACCAACGCCCGCGCCACCCACCAGGAGACGAGCGCCGTCGCCGCCACCGCCGCCAGCACCGCCAGCAGGGCTGCCTGGCCGAGCTCGCGCTCGAGGCCGGGAAGGGTGCGGATCGGTGCCGCCAGCCGCACCACCAGCCGCCGCTCCCCCGGCCCCGAAACGGCGCGCGCAGCATAGGCGTAGACGAGCCCGGTGGCGGCGCTGCGACGGACCGCGGTGCCGCTGCCGGTAGAGAGGGCCTGGGTCACCTCCGGCCGGCCTGCCTGGTTGTCGAGGCGGCGCAGGGCCTCGCCGCCGGGGCCGCCGTCGGCGAGCACGACGCCGTCGGCGTCGATCAGCGTCACCCTCACTTGCGAATCAGCGGCGATGCCGGCCACCCATGCTTGCAGCCCCTCCGGATGATGCTCGACCTGATCGGCGGCCAGCGGCGCGAGCAGGGCGCTGGTCTCCAAGAGCTCGCTGGCGGCGATGCTCTCGAAGTGGCGCGGCAGCAGCCAGAGCAGCAGGAGGGCGACGAGACCGAGAGCCGAGAACGCCGGCCACAAGAGGGCGAGCCGCAGCCTGGCGGCGAAGGAGAGACGCACGTCAGCGGCACCCGCTGGCGGCTGCCGTGCTCGGCCGCACCTGCCGATTCCCTACGCCCGCAGCCGGTAGCCGACGCCGATCACCGTCTCGATGCGGTCGGCCTCGGTGGCGAGCTTGCGGCGCAACCGGCGCACGTGGGTGTCGACGGTGCGGCTGTCGACGTCCTCGGCGTAGCCCCAGACCTCGGACAGCAGCTGGGCCCGGGTCTGCACCCGCCCCTGCCGCTCGAGCAGCAGCTGCAGCAGCCGGAACTCGGTGGCGGTGAGCGGCAGCGGCGCGCCGCCGAGCTGCGCCTCGTGGGCGGTGGGGTCGAGGCGAATGCCCCCCGCCTCCAGCACCGCCGGCGCCGGTGCACCGTCGCCGCGGCGCAGCACCGCCTTGATGCGCAGCGTCAGCTCGCGCGGGCTGAACGGCTTGGTGATGTAGTCGTCCGCCCCCAGCTCGAGCCCCACCACGCGGTCGACCTCCTCGGCACGGGCGGTGAGCATCACCAGCGGGATGCGCGAGGTCGCCGGATCGCGCTTGAGCGCCCGCGTCAGCTCGAGGCCGTCGAGGCCGGGCAGCATGAGGTCGAGCACGATGAGGTCGGGAGGCCGGCGGCGCACGGCGTCGAGAGCGGTGTCGCCGCGCCCGTGCACCTCGACCAGGAAGCCCTCCCGCGCCAGGTTGTAGCGCACGACCTCGGCGAGATCGGGCTCGTCCTCGACCACGGCAATCCGCGGCGGCATGCGCGTGAAGCTAGCACACCGATGGGACCGTGGTGTGTCTCGGCGCGGGCCGCCGGCTCACGGCCGGTAGGTGCCGAAGCTCCACAGGTTTCCCTCGAGGTCGCGGCAGCTGGACTCGCGCGAGCCATAGTCGGTATCGCGCGGCGGCTGGACGACGGTGGCGCCGGCGGCGACGGCGCGCGCGTGGTGTGCGTCGGCGTCGGCGACCACTACGTAGATTCCCTGGTTGACGCCGCCCAGCCGCCGCGCGGTGGCGAGACCGAGGTCGTTCTCGCGGTGCGAGCCGAGCATCACCATCCCGACATCGGCGCGCAGCTCGGCGTGGACGATGACGTCGTCGGGTCCCGGCACCACCAGCGCCGGGTGCAGACCGAAGGCCCGCTCGAGCCAGTCGATGGCCGCCCGCGCGTCGTCGTATTGGAGGCACGGGGTCACGCCAGCGGCGCCTTCGGGGCGATAGGTGCCGATCGTCCAGAGGTTCCCTTCGGGGTCGCGGCAGGTGTAGCCGCGTGAGCCGTAGCTGGTGTCGGCGAGCGGCGCCACGACGGCGGCGCCGGCGGCGACGGCGCGCCGGTGGTGGGCATCGGGATCGCTCACCACCAGGCAGTTGCCCTGGTTGCTGCCGCCGAGGCGGCGCGGGCTGCGCAGCGCGAGCGCGTCGTCGTTGGCGGGCCCCAGCATTACCAGCCCATCGCCGAAGCGCAGCTCGGCGTGGCCGACGGTGCCGTCGGGAGCATCGTAGAGCGCGTGCGGCTCGAAGCCGAGCGCGGCGCCCATCCAGGCGACGGCGGCTCGTGCCTCCTCATAGCGCAGGAAGGGGATGACGGAGGTGGTGACGGTGGTGGTGGTGGCGGTCATGGCGCGATCCTCCTCGCGCCGCGAATGTGTGGGTTTGTCAGCGGGCGGCGCGAGGAGAGCCTAGGCGGCGCGCGGTGCGCCGTCTTGGAGAAAACTTACCGGCAGCTCGCGCGATGGGATTTGGCGCCGCCCCGGCGCGCGCCGGCTCACGCGTGGGAGGGCTCGCCGCGCACTCGCACGTCTCGCGACTCGCGGTCCGGTGTGGCGCCGCCGAGCCAGCCACCGCCGTCCGGCAACCGTCGCGCCAGCAGCTGCCGGGGCGTGCAGCCGGCAAAGGCGCGGCAATCGCGGATGAGGTGCGCCTGATCGTAGTAGCCGCAGTCGAGGGCGAGCCCCACCCAGCGAACCACCCTGGCGCCCTGGAGGTGTTCGGCGAAGCGGGCAAAGCGCAGGATGCGCGCCAGCCGCTTGGGGGCGAGGCCGAGCTGGCGCCGGAAGCGGTCGATAAGGTGCTTCTGGCTCCAGCCGGCCGCCGCCGCGAGCGGGCCGATGGCGGCGGTGCCGCCGCTGTCGGCGAGGCGCCGCCACGCCCAGGCGACGGCGGGCGACGGCTCGGGCGCCCCCGCCAGGCGGCGCAGCAGCGCCTCGTCGAGGGCGCGGAAGCGCGCCTCCCAGCCGCGCCCCTCGGCGAGCCGCGCGACCAGCTCATCGCCACCGGCCCCCAGCGCCACGGCGATCGGCACGCTGCGACCGGAGAGCTCGGCGAGCGGCAGGGCGAGCAGCCGGCAGGCGCCGAGCGGGGTGAGGTCGACCTGCACCCCGAGCGTGGGGCCCGTCGCCTGGGTCTCGGCGAAGGAGTCGTAGAGCCCGGCGACGAAGCTGTCGCAGAGGGCGGCGTCGTCGATCGCGCCGGCCGGTGTGCCGATCCGGTAGGGGGAGCCGAAGTTGAAGATCAGGGGCACCTTGGTGGTGGGCAGCTCGCGCCGGATGGGGCCGGGCGACATCGACTCGCTCCACCCGCAGTAGGTGCCGTGGACGAGGCCGGCGAGCGCCGTGGGTGGAGGTCGCCGCACCATCTCCCAGCTGCCGAGGGCGGACTCGTGGCGGACGACCTGCGACGCGGGTCCGTGATCGGCGGCCATGGTCCCCGGTGGTGCCCGATCGGGCCGCGGCGCCCTTCAGCTCCCCTTGCGCAGCGCCAGGAACAAACCGAGCAGGAAGAGCAACCCGTAGAGCGGCCACGGGCCGTGGAAGGCGGCGAGGATGGCGCCGGCGACGATGCAGAAGCCGCCGAGCAGCGTGCCGCGGAGACCGGCGAAGGGGTTCTCGGGGTGCTGCCTGGTGGCCTTGTCGAGGGCGCGCAGCCCCTGCGTCACCAGCATCGGCATCTTGACCAGGGCGTCGACCAGCTCGGGGGCGCCGCGCAGACTCTCCTTGGCCACCCGCAGCGGGCTGAACTGCTGCAGGAAGATGCGATTGATGTGCTTCTGCGAGACCTTGGCGACGTCGAAGCCGGGGAGCAGCAGCTGTCCCACCCCCTCGAAGGTGACGATGGCCTTGACCATCAGCACCATCTCGACCGGGAAGTACATGTGGAACTGGCCGCCGCGGGCGACCGACTCCATGATCAGCTGGCCGAGCGAGAACTCCTCGAAGTTGGCGGTGCGGTACCAGCGCCTGCAGATCTCCTCGACCTCGCGCTGAAATCCCTTGGGGGCGCTCCTGGTGGTGGTGTCGGCGAGCGCCGAGAGGTAGCGCGCGGCGTTCTCGGCGTCGCCGGTCACCATGCAGTAGTAGTAGTAGAGCATCGTCCGCTTGAGCTCCTCGTCGAAGCGGCCGACCATGCCGAGGTCGATGAAGCCGGCCTTGGGGCCGGGCATCACGATCAGGTTGCCGGGATGCAGGTCGGCGTGGAAGAAGCCGTCGCGGTAGAGCATGCGGATGATCGCCGAGGCGCCGAGGTCGATGATCCGCTCGCGCTCCTCGCGCGGCAGCTCGCGGGCTGCCGGCGAGTCGGGCTTGAGGCCGTCGAAGAACTCCATCGTCAGCACGCTGGGCCCGGTGAGGTGGCGATAGATGCGTGGGAAGACGATGTCGGGCTGGTCGCGGAAGTTGGCGGCGAAGGTCTCGGCGTTGTCGGCCTCGAGGCGCAGGTCGACCTCGCGCAGCGTGTAGTGGCAGAACTCGTCGATCACCCGCTTGGGCTGGAAGCGGCCGGCGATGATTTGCAGGAAGCTGCCCAGCGTCTTGAGCAGCACCACGTCGCGGCGCAGCGTCTCGCGGATGCCGGGCTTGACCACCTTGATCACCACGCGCTCGCCGCTGGGCAAGGTCGCCAGGTGGATCTGGCCGATCGAGGCCGAGCCGATCGGCCGCCGCTGGATGCTCGCGAAGGCGCGCTGCGGGTCGATGCCGAGATCCTTCGCCACCAGCTCGACGAAGCGGTCGTAGGGCACCGCCGGCAGGCGGTCGAGCAGGTTCTTGAGCTCGTCGGTGACGGCGCGCGGCAGGATGTCCTCGCGCAGCGAGAGGATCTGTCCGAGCTTGATGTAGGTGGGGCCGAGGATCTCCAGTCGCCGCCGCAGCTGCACCGGGAAGGGCAGGTCGCGCATCGCCGGGTCGACGAAGGGCCCGCCGAGGGCGGCGAGGATGCGCGCGAGCAGGATGCGCAGGCCGCGCGGGGCGGTGCGCGGGCGGTCGCGCAGCCACACGCGCAGGCCGCCGAAGAAGAGGCCGAGGAAGTGGCGGTGGGTGGCGCGGAAACGACGCCACAGCGTCGGCGTCGGCGGCTCGATGTAGAGCTCGAAACCGGCGCGATCGTCGTCGTCCGGGCTCGGCGGGGGTGGGGATTCGGGCTCCGCTGCGCCGAGGCGGTCAGCCACGGCAGGGGTATCGGCCGGGGGCGAGCCCGGCGCGGCGGGACCTGCGACGTCGCCGCTCGGCGCCGAGGCAGCCTCTGCGTCCACCTGGAGGGTCGCCACCTTCGCCGGCAGCGGTCCGCTGGTGGGGTCTCCCGCGAGCGACGCTTCGGGCGCCGCGGGCGGCGACTGTTGGTGAGGCATCATGGCATTGTACGGCCGCCGGCAGAGGGCGCCGCCCCGATCGACGCCGCCGGGCCGCGGCAGGCGGCCCGCTGGTATGGTGTCGGGGGGCTGCAGGTCGCTGTTGCGCACCTCGAAAGCTGGCGGATCCCCGTCGGGTCCGCACGTCCTGCGCAGCCCCTATCGTCCTGCGGCGAGAGGTGGGCTGTCGCCGCGTGCGCGGGCGGCGCCCCACTCGCTCCGGGGTGGCCGCCGGCCGGCGCTAGCGGTTCCGCCCGTACTGCTCGTGCGACGACACCCAGTCGAGCGAGGAGATCGCCGCGCCCAGCGAGAGCTCGCCTGCCAGTACCGTGCCGGCGATGATCTCGGCGAGCTTCTTGACCTTCCCCTTGCCGAAGCAGCCCATGATCTCCAGGCACTCGCGTTGCGTCGGCAGCGCGGTGCCGCCGCCGTGGGTGGCGACGATCAGCGAGGGGAGGGTGATCGAGATGTAGAGGTCTCCCTCCTTGGTCACCTCGGTGTAGCCGATCGCCGCCGAGGACTCCGAGACGTTGGCGACGTCCTGGCCGGTGGCGATGAACATGGCGGTGATGGCGTTGGGGGAGTGGGCGCCGTTGTTGTTGGCGCCCGAGAGCATGGTGCCGACGTTGGCGATGGAGGCGTGGTAGTGCAGCGTCTCGGGGTCGACGCGCATGTTCTGCGCCAGCGTCTCGCGCGGTACCACCGCCTCGGCGATCACCCGCTTGCCGCGAGTGTTCATGATGTTGACCTGCGACGCCTTCTTGTCGGTCGCCAGGTTCGACTCGAGGTAGAAGCGGCGGATGGTCTTCACCTGCTCGAGGATCCAGCTGCAGGCGGCGAAGGTGGCGCGCCCGACCATGTTCTGCCCGGCGGCGTCGCCGGTGAAGTAGTTGAAGCGCAGGTAGGCGAGCTTGGCGGCGAGGTAGATCTCGATGTTGAGCAGCTTGGCGACGCGCGAGGTGGTCTCCGCCTGCTCGGCGATCTGCGGCAGGTGGTGGTCGACCCAGTGCTTGAAGTCGCGCGCCTCGCGCGCCGAGTCGAAGATGAACACCGGCGCCCGCTGCATGGCGTCGTCGACCACCGTGCAGGTGACGCCGCCCGACATGTTGAGCAGCTTGATGCCGCGGTTGTAGGAGGCGACGAGCGTCCCCTCGGTGGTGGCGAGTGGGATGAGGAAGTCGCCCTGGGCGTGCTCGCCGTTGACTTTGAGCGGCCCGGCGAGGCCGATGGGGACCTGCGCCACGCCGACGAAGTTCTCGATGTTGCCCTGCGTGACGTTGGGGTCGAAGGAAGCCTGGGTGAGGTGCTTGGGCTTGACGCCGGTGTGCTCCTCGAGGAAACGCAGCCGCTGGCGGACGATCTTGTGGCTGTAGTTGTCCTCCTTGTTGTAGGGGACGGCGACCGGCTTGTCCTTCTTCTCCTCGATGGCGTCGCTGACCTTGAACGTGAGGGTGCCGAAGGGCGTCGTCTCGAAGGCGATCTCGATCTCGTGCTTGCCCTTCTCGAGGGCCCCGTTCTTCGCCGAGATCGACACCGTGCGGGCGAGCGGGAAGGGGAGGGGTTTCTTCTCCGACACCTCCGGTGCCTTGAGCGAGTGCTGCTTCTCCCCCTCGGCGTAGTCGAGGGTGAGGTCGGCGAGGGGAACTTCCCTGCCGTCGATGCGAATGCCCGCGAGCCGCGTCAGCGTGGCGTCGGAGAGGCGGTTCTTGACGCTGAATCGGACGCCGCCCGGGACGTTCTCGAGGCTGCCGAAGTTGTACAGCTGCTTGAGGATGAGACCGGGAACCTTGATCATGGCGAACCCTCCGGCAGGTGGCGCGGGAAGCGGGGATGCTACCCCGAAGGCCGGGCGATCTCCACCGCGCGATCGGCGTCGGCGGGGTGGGGCTGTTGGTGGACGGTGGCGGTGCAGTCTGTCGGGGAGCTCACCGCCGCCGGCGGCTGGCTGCTCTTCGCGGCCGACGACGGCGCCAGCGGGCGCGAGCCGTGGGAGCTGCCGGCGCCTACGCCGTCACCCAGGTGCCGGTCGTCCCCGCCAGCGCCTGCTCGAGGGTGAAGACGTTGGTGATCAACGTGCGGCTGCCGCCCCCCTCGACGAAGCGGCAGGCGGCCTCCATCTTGGGGCCCATGCTGCCGGCGGGGAAGTGCCCCGCGGCGAGGTAGGCCCGCGCCTCGGCGACGTGGACGATGTGCAGCGGGCGCGCCGCCGGGGTGCCGTAGCCGAGCTGCACGCGCTCGACGCCGGTGAGGATGATCAGCTCGGGGGCGCCGAGGGCGAGCGCCATCACCGCCGAGGCGAGATCCTTGTCGATCACCCCCTCGACGCCCACCAGGTCGCCGTCGGTGTTGCGCGCTACCGGGATGCCGCCGCCGCCGCCGCTGATGACGATGGCGCCGGCCTCGAGCAGCGTCAGCACCTCCTGCCGCTCGATGATGCGCTTGGGCTCAGGGGAGGGGACGACGCGGCGCCAGCCGCGCCCCTTGTCCTCCTTCATCACCCAGCCGCGCTCGCGGCTGAGCTCGGCCACCTGCTCCTGCCGGTAGAAGGGCCCCACGAACTTGGTGGGGTCGCCGAAGGCGGGGTCGGCGGCGTCGACCTCCACCATCGTCAGCATGCAACAGACGCGGTGGACGAGGCCGGCGCGGCGGAGCTTGCCGCGCAGCACGCGCTCGATCATGTAGCCGAGGCCGCCCTGGATGTCGGCGCCCATGACGTCGAGCGGCAGCAGCGGCGCCTCCCCCCTGGCGAGCTCGACGCGGATCATCTGGTTGCCCACCTGCGGCCCGTTGCCGTGGGTGATTACCAGCTCGTAGCCGCGCTCGAGCACCGCCACCACGCCGTCGAGGCTGCGCTCGAGGTTGGCGTAGTCCTCCTCGACGGTGCCCTCCTGGCCCGGCTGGGTGATGGCGTTGCCGCCCAGGGCGATGACGGCACGACGGCCGTGGCTGCGCTCGAGCACGCTCGGGTTCCTCGCGGGAGGGCGGATTCTAGACCGGCTGCGGTGGAGCGGGGTCACTCGCCACGGCGGCGGCGATGGCGGCCACCAGCGCGGCATCCGAGGCGCCGCGCGCCTCTGCCGCCGGCGGCACGCCGAGCGCCCGCAGCGCCTCGCTGGTGACCGGCCCGATCGAGGCCGCGCGCAGGGTGCGGCGGCGGGCCGACCACTCGGCGCCGAAGAGGCCGGCGAAGGCGCGCGCGGTGCTCGGGCTGGTGAAGGTCACCCAGCCGAGGGCGCCGGTGCCGAAGATGGCGGCGGCGTTCGCCGTGGCACCGGGGGGCAGCGCCTTGCGGTAGGCGACGACGACGTCGGCCGTCATCCCAGCCGCGCGCAGCCCGGCGGCCAGCGTCGGCCCCGCGTCGGCCGCCTGCGGCAGCAGCACCCGCGCGCCGGCGCCGAGCCGTGGCAGGAGCTCGGCGAGCAATCCCTCCGCGTGCGACTCGGTGGCGACCAGCGTGGGTACGAGCCCACGTTCGGCGAGCGCGCCGCAGGTGGCGCCGCCGATCGCCGCGGTGGCCACGCCCTCGGGCCAGGCGCCGCCACGCGCCGCGGCGAACGCGCGCACGGCGTTGGTGGAGGTGAGCACCACCCACTGGTAAGAATCCAGCCGCGCCGCCGCTGCCGCCAGCGGTGCGGGATCTTCCGGCGGCAGCACCGCGAGCAGCGGCAGGCGCTCGACCTCTGCGCCCGCCGCGGCGAGCGCGGCCGCCAGCCCCTCCGCTTGGTGCTCGGCGCGGGTGACGACGACGCGCACCCCGGCGAGCGGGGCGTCGCTCAAGGCCGCGCGCCGCCGAGCGCCGCCAGCACCCGCTCGGCGCCACGCTCGCGCAGCAGCGCCACGCAGCGCGCCGCCACGGCCTCGGCGTCGGCGCCCGCGGCCTCGGCGCGCACCACCTCGCTGCCGTCGGCGGCGGCCAGCAGCGCGGTGAGCACGAGGCCGCCGTCGCCGGCGCGCGCCCAGGCCGCCAGCGGCAGCGTGCAGTCGCCACCGAAGGCCGCCACCACCGCCCGCTCGGCGCGCGCCGCCGCGGCGGTGGGGGAGTGGTCGAGCACGTGGCACAGCGCCGCCGCCGCGGTGCCCTCGCGGGTCTGCACGGCGAGCACGCCCTGGCCGGGCGCGGGCAGCATCTCCTCGGCCGCGAGCGGGTGTGCCGGGACGTCGGCGATGCCCAGCCGTGCCAGCCCGGCGGCGGCGAGGATCGCTCCCGCCGCTCCCCACTCACGCCATTTGCGCAGCCGCGTTTCGACGTTGCCGCGCACCGGCTCGACGGCGAGGTCGGGGCGCTGGGAGAGCAGCTGGGCGCCGCGCCGCAGCGAGCCGGTGAGCACGCGCGCTCCCTGGGGCAGCTCGGCGACGCGGTTCGCCAGGGCCGACACCAGCACGTCGCGGGGGTCGTCACGCTCGGGGTAGGCGGCGACCACTAGCCCCGGGGCAGAGCTCACCGGCAGGTCCTTGAGGCTGTGCACGGCGAGGTCGAGGGAGCCGTCGAGCAGCCCGGCCTCGAGCTCCTCGGTGAAGAGGCCCTTGCCGCCGAGCTTCGCGAGGTCGCCCGCCAGCTGGTCACCGCGCGTCGACATCGACACCAGCTCGACGGTGAGACCGGGGTGGGCGGCCTCGAGGGCGCGGGCCACCATCCCCGACTGGGCCATCGCCAGGGCGCTCCGGCGGGTGCCCAGCCGCAGGCGCTCCGTGCCCGCGCGCGCCGCCGTCACTCCTCGTCCTCGTCGAGCTGGAACAGGTCGCGGGCGACCTCGAGGTGCGCCAGGTCGCGGTCGGGGCGGCCGGCGCGCAGCCGCGTCGTGGGGTGGTGGAGGATCTTGCGCACCAGCGCGCGGGTCAGCCGGTCGAGGTCGTCGTGCGGCTCGCTGGGGAAGCGCCCGCGGACGCCGTCCAGCTCCTGGCGGCGGATCTGCTCGGCCGGCTCTGCAGCCGGGCGACCAGCGGCTCGGCCTCGAGGCCGCGGTACCAGGAGTCGGAAGTGGCGTAGCTCCTCGGCGATCATCTCCTCGACGGCCGGCACCTGGTCGCGGCGGCGCTCGAGGTTGCGGGCGATCAGGTGCTGGAGCGAGTCGAGGTCGTGCAGGAAGACGTTCTCGATCTTCCCCGCCTTGGCGGAGACGTTGCGGGGCACGCCGAGGTCGACCACCAGCAGCGGCCGCGAGCGGCGCTGCCGCAGCACCTGTCGCAGCTCGGCGGGCTCCACCACCGGCTCGTCGCCGAGGTGGAGGCGACCAGCACGTCGCAGTCGGCAATGGTCTGGTAGCGCTCCTGGAAGGCGGTGATGGTGGCGCCCGGAAACTCCGCGAGCAGGGCCTCGTGGCGGTGGGTGCCGCGCACCCCGAAGCGCAGGTCGCGCACCCCCTTCTCGGTCAGCGAGCGGGCGGCGAGCACCGCCATGTCGCCGCCACCGAGCACCAGGCAGGAGCGCGCCTCGAGACCGAAGAAGATGTTGCGGGCGAGCTCGACCACCGCGTAGCCGAGCGAGACCGCGCCGCTGGCGATGGCGGTCTCGGCGCGGGCGCGGCGACCGGCCTGCAGCGCGAAGCGCTGAGCAGCCGCCGACAGCACCGTGCCGGCGCTGCCCACCTCCTCGGCGAGCGTCGGCGGAGCGCCGGACCTGGCCGAGGATCTCCGGCTCGCCGAGCACCATCGACTCGAGCCCGCTGGCCACCGCCAGCAGGTGGCGCGCCGCCTCGCCGTTGCGCTTGACGTAGAGGCGCGCCTCGCGCGCGACCTCCGGCGCCCGCTCGAGCGAAGGCCGAGACGAGCGCGGCGCGGTAGGCGAGCCTCGTCGTCGCGGGGCACCAGGTAGACCTCGGTGCGGTTGCAGGTGGAGAGCAGGCAGGCCTCGGCGACCTCCTCCCGCGCCAGCAGGTGGACGAGCAGGGCCTCGGCGTCCGGCCGGCGTAGCACAGCCGCTCGCGCAGCTCGATCGGGGGAGGCGCGTGGTCGGTGCCCACCAGCAGCAGGGGCGGCCCGCTCGCCGCCGCCGGCACGCGCACCGGGCCGAGCTCGGGGGCGGTGTCGGGCAGGGCCATCAGAAGAAGCCGTGGAAGCCCGAGAACAGGGTGTTCACCGCCAGCAGCGAGAAGAGGATGGCGCCGAGCCCGGCGAGGCTCGCCAGCGCCGTCTGCCGCCCCTGCCAGCGGCGAGTGCGCCGCAGCAGCAGGGCGCCGCCGTAGAGGGCCCAGGTGGCGAGGGTGAAGACGATCTTGGGGTCGTGCAGCCAGGCGGCGGGGGAGCTGCCGCTGCGCCCAGACGACGCCGAAGACGAGCGGCGCCGGTGAGCGCCGAAGAAGCCCACCATGAGCGCCCCGCTCATCATCCGCTCCAGCACCTCGAGCGGCGGCAGCCGGCCGAAGAAGGTGGAGAAGCGGGCGCGCTTCAGCTCGCGGTAGAGGCGGAGGAAGAGGAAGCCGTAGCCGCCGCCACCGCGAAGGCGGCGTAGCCGAGCAGGGCGAGCGAAGACGTGGGTGCCGAAGAGCGGGCTGTGGAAGAGCTCGCGGCGGGCGGCTGCGGCTCGTGCAGCACCGCCGCCAGGAGCTGGAAGACGAAGCACCAGCGCCACCAGCCAGAGGCCCGAGTCGCGCGCTCGCCGCCCGTGCCACTCGAGGAAGAGGTAGACGATGGCGACGGCGAAGGCCACGACCTACAGCGCCTGCGACACGGTGGCGCCGGGGAACTGGTGCCAGCGCCAGGTGAGCCAGCCGAGCCAGCCGAGGTGGAGGGCGACCGCCGCCTGCAGCAGCGGGCGTGGCGAGACGCTGAGCGCCGTTGCGCCGCTGAAGAAGAGCAAGCCGTAGGCGGCGGTCGCCACCGCAGTAGGCGAAGGCAGCAGCACGTGGCGGCGTCGAGGAGAGGTCGTCGATCGCGTAGCGGCCTGGCGACCGGGCAACGCCGCCGGTCTGGCGTGCCTCGAGCGTGGGCCTCTCGCCATGGGTGTCATTGCGCTGGCATTCTAGCGCCCGGGGTGGCATCGTCTTGCTGCCCGCGGGCACGGTCTGGTACTGTCCCGCCGCCCGCCCGCCGGGGTAGGCGCCACCCGCCACCCCAGCGTTTGTACCCCATTGCCATGGCCAACGTCATCATCGTCGGGATGCAGTGGGGCGACGAGGGCAAGGGCAAGATCGTCGACCTGATCTGCCCGGCCTTCGACGTCGTCGCCCGCTTCCAGGGCGGCCACAACGCCGGCCACACCGTCAAGTTCGGCGACAGCCACTTCTCGCTCCACCTGATCCCCTCCGGCATCCTCCACCCCGGGATGCAGCTGCGTGCTCGGCAACGGCATGGTGATCGACCCCGAGGCCTTCTTCGAGCGAGGTGGAGCACCTGCGCCAGGCCGGCGTCGACGGTCGAGGGCCGGCTGTTCGTCTCCAGCCGCGCGCCAGCTCATCCTTCCCAGCCACGTCGCCCTCGACGTCGCGCGCGAGGAGGCGCGGGGGCACGCCGCAAGATCGGCACCACCGCGCGCGGCATCGGCCCGGCCTACGAGAGCAAGGTCGGCCGCGCTACGGCCTGCGCATGGCGACCTCTCCGGCCCCCGACCTCGAGGAGCGGCTGCGCACGCTGCTGCTGCGCATCGAAGCCGAGCTCGCCGGCCTCGGCGGCGAGCCCGTCGGTCGGCGCCGGGGCGCGCTCGCCGAGCGCTGCCGCGACTGGGGCGCAGCGGCTGGCGCCCTATCGTCGCCGACACCGCCGACCTGCTCGCCGGCTGGCGCCGTCAAGTCGGGCAGGCGGCTGCTCTTCGAGGGCGCCCAGGGAGCACTGCTCGACCTCGACCACGGCACCTACCCCTACGTCACCAGCTCCAACTCCACCACCGGCGGCGCCGCCACCGGCAGCGGCGTGCCGCCGACCGCCGTCGACGGCGCGCATCGGCGTGCTCAAGGCCTACACCACGCGCGTCGGCGGCGGCCCCTTCACCACCGAAGATCCACGGCGACGCGGGCGAGTACCTGCGCCAGCGCGGCAACGAGTTCGGCACCATCACCGGCCGCCCCCGCCGCTGCGGCTGGCTCGACCTCGTCGCCGCCCGCTACGCCGAGGCCCTCAACGGCGTCGACGCCCTGGCGCTGACCAAGCTCGACGTGCTCGACGACTTCGACGAGATCCCGGTCTGCGTCGGCTACCGCTACCGCGGCGAGCTGTGCGGCGACTTCCCCGCCGACCGCGCAGCGCTCGAGGAGGCCAAGCCGAGTCTACCGCACGCGTCAAGGGCTGGCGCAAGCTCGACCGTCGGCATCCTCGACGACGCCGACCTGCCGCCGGCCGCCCGCGACTACGTCGCCTTGATCGAGGACGAGCTCGAGGCCGCCCGTCGGCCTCGTCTCCACCGGCCCCCGCCGCGAAGAGACCCTGCTGCGCGACGACGCCCAGCTGCACCACATGCTGGGCGACCGCCTCGCCGCGGTGGGCCGCTGAGCCGCGGACGGCGGGCGGCCGAAGCGGCGCCGGCGGGAGCGGTGGCGCGGGGGAGGTCACCTCGAAGGCCCGCCGCCCGCACACCTCCCGACAGAGCCCTCCGGCTGGCCTTCCAAACGGGGGCCGTTCGGCTGCGCCGCGCGCGGGCTTTGCCGAGTGCCCCTTGCACCGCCTCCATGGTTTTGTGACATAGTAGGGTCTATGGCTCCAATCACGACCGGAAAGGTGCTGGCGATCGTGCCTCCCCGGTGCCTCCGCCCGCGATCCCTGCGGCCCCCGGCCCATGATCCGTCGCGGCCGGGAATCGCGCGTTGTTGATCTTGAATGTCCTGGTGGCGGCTCGCCGCCGCGTGCTCGGGAGGGGAACGACATGAGCAAGCAAACCGCCCCCACCTCCGCCGTCAACTGGCCGGCCCTGCTCGTGTTGTGGGCGATCGCCATCGCCTTCCTGACCCTCGGCCGCTGAGCGGCTGGGCCTCCGACCAACTCGATAGCCAAGTACAAGTGGAGCGCGGTCCCCGCGGGCCTGCTACGCCGCAGTCTGCTACGCCGCCACCGCTGAGCGCGCGCCCCGATGACCGGCGGGCGCGAGGCCCTACCCCGACCCAGCTCGCCGGCTCACCGGACGGTGACCCCGGCGGGCGGGTAGAATCCTCCGAACCACGCTGGCCGGCTCACGCCCCCATCGTCTAGCCCGGTCAGGACGCCGCCCTTTCAAGGCGGTAACACGGGTTCGAATCCCGTTGGGGGTATTCATTGCATTGCAGTCGACCTTGAGGAGTAGCTCGTGAGGACCCTCGCGCCCCCCCTGCTGCTAGAAGGAGTGAGGGATGAGGACAGCAACCGCGACAGTGGCCGTCTCCGACAGCGAGGAAGGGGACGAGGAGGAGTGACCCTGACGGCCAATGCTCGGCGGTGGTCGGCAGAGAAGAAGAGAGGGGCCGACCTTGGGCCCACTGCATACCAGCGTTCTCGCGGCGCCTCACTAGGCGACCGACCACTCCGCAGACAATAGAGCAGCCTATTCCGACACGGTCTCCGTCGCCCTCTCCTGCTTGTCGGGCGGATAGCCGTAACGCCTCAGGATTCGCTTCACCAGCACCCGCAGGTGGGCCTGCACGTTCTCGCGCGGCGTCCAGTCGATGGCGACGTGGGCAGGCACGGTCTTGACCGGATCGCGGGCGACGGTGCGCAGCGCTTCGTCGCCCAGCACCTCGTTGCGGATGTGCCGCTGCCAGTCGAGAGGATCGGATGCCGAGCCGGTCATCACCACCGTGAGCGCGCCGCGCTCGTCCTCGGCGCTATCTCAGTCGGGGCGCAGCGCGACGATCTCGCGGTACAGCTCGACGCAGATGCGCCGCCTCATGCAGACGATCATCCCCTTGCCGTCCATCGCCTCGAGCCGCTTCCCGAAGGGCTCGACGAGGTCCTTCGCGACCAGCCGCAGTCGCCGCTCGGCGCCCACCACCGCCTCCAGCTGCGCCCCCTTGCTCTTCAGCTCCTCCTTGCGCGCGACCTCCTCGCCCGCGGTCGCCTCCTCGAAGCCGGGGTCGATCCTCGGCCGCTCGCACGACCTGCCCGTAGTCGTCGCGCTCGGCCGCGGGGTCGCCGGGGGCGCCCCCCAAGGAGAGGCGCCAGTCGATCAGTTGGCGGTCGATTGGTTGGCGGCGGTCGTGCTCACCGGCCGCAGGCGATCGACTGCCCACGCCAGGTCGAGGGGCGTCCCATCCCAGCTCGGAATGCTGGCTGCACCGTCCACCTCCACGCCGCGATCGAGGAGGCTGGCGGTGAGTGCGGCGATCGGCTCGACGGTCAACGGGGGCAACGCCGGCATGGCGTCCAGCAGGCGGCCGTCGGGACGGAAGAAGCGCAGCTCGCCGCCGGCGAGCCGCTCGACCCGGAAGCCGCCTTCGTGCACGGCGCGGTGGTGAGCTCGGCAGAGAAGGGCCATGTTGTCGAGCTTGGTCTCACCACCATCGGCCCAGTGCTCGAGATGGTGGGCGTCGCAGAGCCTCAGGCCGCAGCCGGGGAAGCGGCAGCCGCCATCGCGACGGGCGAGGGCGCGGCGCAAGGGCGTGGAGACCACCCGCGTGCGGCGGCCGACATCGAGCACGCTGCCGTCGGCGGCGTGTTGCATCACCACCCGGGCAGAGCCGCAGGCGAGGCGCCGGGACGTTTCCGCGGAAACGCGAGCGCCGCTCTCGAGGAGCGCGGCGCCCGACTCGCCGCCGGCTCGAAGGGCCTCGGCGTCGACGTGAACAACCACCTGGTAGCGATCGCCGCGGGTGCCGGGGTCGAGGCCGCCCGCGAGCGCGCTCTCGGCGACCAGGCCGAGGGCATCGGCGCGGCGCTGCTCGGCGGTCGGCGCGCCGGCGGCAACGGCGTCGTCCGCACGGACTACGCGAGGGGTGGCGCCGTAGAGCCTCACCGCGGCGGCATCGAGTGCCGCGAGCAGCGCTGCCCCGGCCTCGGGGGCGAGGCGAGCCTGGACCACCACCATGCCGTCCTCGTCGGTGGTTGTGCGCAGGTAGCGGCCGGCGTGGCGAAGCTGCTCGTGCTCCCCATCGACGATGCGGTCGACGCGCCGCCACGCCCGCACCACCTTCTCGACGTGCGCCGCGGTGCCGGCTCTGGCGAAGACGAGCAGCTCCGCCTCGTTGTGCGGAGTCGCCACGCGAGTGAGCGCCCGCACCTTGGAGAAGGACACCTCGCCCCGTGCCATCGCCGCCGAGAGCAGCGGCGGCGTGGCGAGCGCGCCACCCGCACCTTCTCGCGCGCCGCACCGAGGTCGAGCCCGGTGCGCCAGCACAGCCAGTGGGCGCAAGAGCGAAAGCCGCCGTTCCAGCCGCCGTGCTCGTCGAAGTCGCGGATCATCAACAGCAGGTGGTAGGTGGCGGCCTGCAGCTGGGCCGAGAGCTCGGCGATGCGCTCGCCGAGGGCGTCGAGATCCGTCCGGCGCGACGGCGAGGGTGAGACTTCGGCGTGGGCGAGTACAACGGTCTGGGTGGGCGTGTCCATGGCCTCCTCCGGTCGATGGAGACCATAGTCAACCCTGTTTTTTCAGGGTCTTGGCTGCCAGAGAGCGGGCTCGATCGCGGGCGGTGGTCCTTCGAGCTAGGGTCGCAAGAAGATCGAACCGCAGAGGGCCGGCCAGGGGCCTTGGCGAGGCGCTCGAGCGGCGATCGGGGATGCGGGCGCCGCGAGGCCGGGGAACCTTGTCAAGGGGTATCGGCGAACTGTCACACGCGCCTGCGCTGCCCGTCGCGAGCGCCCATCGATCGCCAGCCGGTTGCAGGAAACGAACCGCCGCCTGATGAAGATGGTGATCGTCGCCATGAGCGCGCTACTCGCTGTCGCGGCAGTACCCTGCCGAGCGGCGTCCGTGGAGCACGCCCGCGCGCTGATCGCCCAGGCGCGCGACGAGCTCGAAGCCGTGCTCGAGGAAGAGGACTCGAGCGCCGACGAACGCAGCGCGGCGCTCTCCCTCCTGAAGCAGCTCAACGGCGAGCAGCAGGCCGACGCGGCTCCTACGCCCCCATCTCAGAGCGGAGAGCTGCACCTCTCGAGCTGCACGCCCTGGATCGTGATGGACAACCTCACGAAGCCCTCGATCATGGAAGCCGACGTCTGCGACGGCGGCGGCATGGTCATCAACGCCCAGTGGAAGCGGGCGCCCGCACCGTGCGTGCGCGGACCCAGGGTGCTGTGACTCGTCCCCTCGGCACCTACCGCGGCTTCGAGCTGTCGATCGAGGGCAGCGGCGACGACGCCCGTGGCGTTGCGCGGCTGCGTCACACCGAGTCCGAGACCTTGTCGCTCGAGCTCGCCACCAGCATCGGGAGTGAGGAGACCAACGAGATCCGCATCCACGAGCTCGTCGACGAGTGGCGCGAGGATCAGGGCGACGACTGGGAGCAGGGGTTCATGGACGCATAGCGACGCAGCGCGGAGACACAGGCCAAGGGAACGGAGCGGCGAGCTGGCGCGGTCAGCGAGCGAGGCAGCGCGGCGCCCGCACGCGGCCGTGTCCGGTGAAGCTCGATCCTCGCGACGGCTGGCGCTGGGATGCGACCGACGACTGCGTCGGCTGCGCGTCCTCACCGTCTGCGGGCTGGTGGTGGGGGAGCGGCGCATTGCCGGTGGGCCCGGACTGCGCGGGCCTCGCCCACGAGGACCCGTTGGTGCGGGAGCTGCTCCTCGGTCGTTGAGGTGGGATACGGGGGCTGCCGTGGTGAGCGGCCAGGCGATCGAGGCTGGATGTCCCGTCGAAGTCACGGCTAGGCGGCAGAACTACCAACCGTGGTTGAACGGACCGCCGTCGGCAGAAGGAAGGAGAAATGGACGTAGCCGAAGCTCAACGCGAAGTTCGGTCGACGTACCTCGGGGGCTTCGTCGGCCAACTCGTCTCCGGGATTCTGTGGCTCACCTCGGCGGCCCTGACCACTTGGCTGTCACCGGGCGCCGGCGTGATCTCCCTCGTGGTCGGCGGTATCTTCATCTTTCCTCTGACCCAGCTCATCCTTCTGGCCATCGGACGGCCAGCCTCGCTCTCACCCGCGAATCCGCTCCGGGAGCTAGCGCTGGAGGTAGCTTTTCTAGTTCCTCTCCTCTTGCCCCTCGTTGGCGCTGCCGCCGTCCACAAGACCGCGTGGTTCTACCCCGCCATGATGATGGTTGTCGGGGCCCACTACCTACCCTTCTCGTTCCTTTACGGCATGCGCCAGTTTGTGCCGCTCACCGCCGTCTTGCTCTCTGCCGGACTGCTCCTGGGTCTCTACGCACCCGACCTCGCGACCTATGGCGGCTGGTTTACTGGCGCTGCCCTGGTTGTCTTCGCGCTCATCGGTCGTTCCGTTGCTGCCAAGGACGCAAAGGAATCATCTCGATCTACAGCCTAGCCCCTCGTTGCAGCGGGCAAGACCGGGCGTTCGCCCGGGTGTTGCAGATTGGCAATCGCGCTTTGTGCCATCGGTGGAAATGGGGAAAATCGGCGCTTCCCGTCCGTCTAGTCAGATACAGAAGAGGCCCCCTGGGGGCGGCGGAGACGTTGTACCCACCAGCCAGCCAAGTGGAGACGGCATGAAGAGCAGACGCTCGAAGCGAAGGAAGCCCACGAAGCCTGTCGCTCAGCAACCGCCTCTGCAGGTGCAGCCGGTGATCAACGTGAGGGTGCACGCTCCGATTCAGCAGGCCCATCGAGCGGCCCTTGCAGTTCTCCTGCTCACTGCGGCGGCCGAAGGCATAACCATTGGCGGCGGCGAGTTGGCATCGCACTGGCTCGGGGGGTCGTTTGGAGGCTCGACGAAGGCCCCCACGAAGGAGAGCTTCCGCGAACCGAAAGAGTATTCCCCGCTCGAGGCCGCAATGCTCGACGCCTTCAGCAAGGGTCCTGCCGGTGCATCTCCTCAGCGCCACCGCTATAGGCTCGTGGCCGACGGCGTCGACGTGACCTTTGAGGCGCCGGCCTACCTTCTCGAGCCTGCGCTCGTTAGCTCGCTCGATCCAGCCGGCCTCAAGATTGGCCACGACGAAGCGGCCTTTGAACGGATGCTGGCAGCCGAGGGCGACGCCTATGGAGCGGCGTCTCCTTTTCGCATGCAGTTCGACCTGCGGCAAGCCCTGAAGGACAAGGGGTCGAAGGTCGAGGAGCTTCTGGGTCCACACCTCGAGCCGGAGCAGGCTGAGTGGCTCAAGAGGCTTGGCGAGAAGGCGCCAGAGCGCGTGACCCTCATCTACGAGGGGGAGGTCGGAGGGTGATCAGCGCCGGCTGAGACCTAGAAGATGAGCTTCCAACGGGCCATCCTTGGCGGCCTCGCTCTGTCGCTAGCGGTCTCGTTTCCAGCGGTCTCTCGCGCCGACCGCCACTGTCGCCGCGTCCCGATCGCGGATCCGCCGACCTCCATCGCTGGGGCGACGTGGTCCCTCGACGGCAACTCGATCATCCTCTTGAACAACGGCACACGCTCTCTGGATGTCGTCTCTCTGGAAGGCCGCCGCCTGAGCCGAATTTCCTCGCCGGGAGGCGGTGCGCTGGACTTCAATAGTCCCGGGGGATTGCAGCGCACCAGCTCGGGCTACGTCCTGAACGACCAGGAGCAACATTTTCTCTGGCTCGATCGGAACCTGCGCGCTTTCGCGTCGTTCGACCTGCGGCGGGACGATGGTGAGGGCGATGAGTGGTTCGTGACGAGCCAGTCCGAGATTCAGGGGCGCCAAGCTATCGGCGTGGCGAGTCAAAGCCATGGCGACCGCGAGGACTATGGAGTCGTTCGGATGCAGCTTGAGCCGAACGCCGGCGCGCCGAAGCTCATCGAATCGATTCCCATGCCGCCCGGGCGTCGACCCCACGCCGGGCCGACATGGCGGTTCTACGCGTACACAACGGTCTTCTCCCGCAGCTACCTCGTTCGCGTCGAGGATCGAGTCTTCTGGCTTCGCGTCAAGGAGAACCTCGGGCTCGAGCTCGTCGAGTACCGTGCGGGCAGGCTGCGCACTTTGCCGGTGGTACCCGCCGCATACGCGCAGTGGCCGCGCACGCTCCCCGAAGAGGTGACCTTCGACGAAATCGAGAGCATCGGCAAGCAGATCGAGCGGGCGACGATGATCTCGCAGCTGCTCACCGACGGCAGGCGCCTGTACTTGCTCGGTCACACGCCCGCGCCGCGAGGGCAACGCTGGACGCTCTTCGCGGTCAACGCGGCGGGCACTAGCATCGACTTCCAGCGCGAGCTCCCGACTACTGCCGCGAACATCCTCGTGCTGCCCGGTGAGCGCGAGACCGCGATACTCGAGATCGCAACCATTCACGGCCTCGAGCGGCGGCCGAAGAGCCTGCTCCTGCTCGGCAACGACTGGCTCGGAGCGCCAGGCTCCCCCAAACTCGTCGAGGCAGCGTGCGCCCCCTCCGCTCGCTAGTCGGTGCGCTCGCCGTGGAAGCTCGCGGCACCGCGGCTCGAGGTCTGGACCAAGGATCGTTTGGTCGGGATGCAGACTCTCGATGAGCGAAGCGCTGCTGAGGACTTCGTGGCCCAGTTGTTGGACAACTATAGAGGCCTGACCTGAGGGTGAAGGAAGTGACTCGACGACTCGCTCCATCCACGCTCCTGCTGCTGCTCGGAGCGCTGCCAGCCGCGCAGGCTACCGAGATCCGGCTTGCCGATGGCAGGCCTGCTGCGGCTGCGAGGGTCACCGTGTGGAGCTGCAAGCCGAGTGCGGCGATGCGGCTTCTGGAGGGACCGATCTGGTCGGCGCAAGCGGACGTGCGCGGGCACCTGGGCGCCGAGTTGCCCGCGGGCACCTGCGCCCTGGCCTTCGTCGACGCTCCAGAGGCTCCCGCTCAGGTGATGCCGATAGGGAGCTCCCCGGACCTCGATCTGATCCTTCCCGTCACCCCGCCGGTGCAAGGCCGGGCCATCGTGGAGCCGCCGGATTCCAGAGGCGAGATCTGTGCGCGGGGGGAGGTCAAGGCCGAGTCGATTCGCCGCACGCAGGCCTGGCAGCGCTGCGCGACGCTCTCGCCGGGCGGAGCGTTTGTCCTCCGCGGGGTGCCAACGGGGGCGCTGGACTATCGCCTCGAGGTGGCAGGCTACTTGCCGCTCGAGGGTTCCGCCATCCCCGCGAAGAGCTGGACGCTGCGGCCCGTTCGCGGCCGGAGCTTGCACGGAACGGTGGTTGGACCGGCGAGGGAGCGCGTCGCGGGTGCGGCCATCACCGCGCCGGGTGCTGTCGCCACCACGAGCGACGCGCGGGGCGAGTTCGTGCTCACGGTCGCCGCGCTGCCAGCCGAGGTGACGATCCGGGCGGAGGGGTTCGAGCAGCGCAAGGCGCGCCTGGAGGCTCCGCCCGGGCCAGCGGGATGGACCGTGCAGCTGGAGCGCGGCATGTGGATCGAGGGGGACCTGGTCGATGAGCAGGGGCAGGCGATCGCCGAGGCCTCGATCAGCCTCCAACGCAAGCTACCCCGCGGGGCCTGGGACAACCATGACTTCGAGGTGCGCGACGAGCGCGGCGCCATGCGCATCGAGGTTGGCGAGGCGGGATCCTACCGCGCGCGGGTGCGGGCGGCCGGCTATCGACCGCTGTGGCTCGCCCCGCTCGAGGTCGTCCCTGGAGCGACGCTGCGCCTCGGCGTCATCGGCCTCGATCGTGGCATCGTCGTGCGGGGCCGCTTCGTCGACGGCGACCGCCGTCCGGTGCGCGGCGTGCGGGTGCGGGCCGAGCCGCACGGCGCGGCAATTCTCGACCACCTGACCGAGGGCTTCGCCTCGGCGGTATCCGATCGCGAAGGCGCCTTCGAGCTCACCGGCCTCGGCAGCGGAAGCTACGACCTGCTTGCCCGCCGGGAGGGTGCCGGCACGCTCCAGATGCGCCTCGACCTCAGTGGCACGGCCAGCGAGGATCTCGGAGACCTCTTCCTCGACCAGCCGGAGCCCGTGCACGGCCGCGTCGTCGACCGCGCGGGCAGGCCGCGTTCGGGACTGACGGTGGAGCTCTTCGACGCCAATGCCACGCGCCTCCTGCCTCTCGACAGCTGGGTGACGGACGAGGAGGGCCGCTTCGAGGCCGAGCTGGCGATCGAGCGGTACGTCGTTCGCGTCGTCAGCGACCATGTCCTGCTGGCGCAGCAAATCGAGATCTCACATGCCGACGAGGAGCAGAAGCTCGAGCTGACCGTGCCGGGAGTCGCGGTCCACGGTAGGGTCCGTCGGGGCCCTCGAGCGGAGGGCCCGGGACAGCTGGTCCTCGTGCAGCCTACCGATCCTGGCCTTCGTGGCGGCTTGATTCAGCTCGTGGGTGGAGACGAGCGGAGGATGCTGGGTGGTCCGACCTCCGTCCAGCACGCCGAGGTGGACGCTGCTGGCCGATTCGAGATCTCTGACGTCAACCCGGGGCAAGTGCGTTTCACCTACCTCGACCTCCAGGGGCGCCGCTGGGTCCGGGAGCAGCAGATCGCGGACCAGGCCGAGGCGTACGTCGAGGTCGACTTGGGTGGTGCAGATCTCGAGGGCTTCGTCCATGAGGCGGGATCGAAGGATGCGGTGGCCGGGGCGCGAGTCCAGGTTGTCGCCGACCTCGGTGACACGGTGGCCGAGACGGTGTCGCGTGTGGACGGAACGTTCGAGATCCCGGAGATGGAGCCGGGTCTCTACAGCATCGCCCTGACGGCCGAAGGCTTCGCCGCGACCTCGCTGCGTGCCGTCCAGGTCGCGGTCGGGGGAGAGCCCGTCGACGTGCCGATGCGACGGGCCGGGGAGGGCGAGCTGAGAATCCACTTGACGCGGTTCGATGGCAGCCCCGGAGCGTTCGACTTCGTGACTGTGCTCGACGCTTCGGGAGCCAAGGTGCGGGCGTTCCCCACCGACGCCTCCGGCAGGTTTGTCGTGCCCGACTTGCCGCCGGGAACCTATGCGCTGGTGTGGCAGGATCCGCTCGCGGGCACGGGAGCCGAGGTCGGCATCGAGGTGCCTCGCGAGGGCGGTGGTGCCGACTTCGAGCGCACCCTGCCGGAGGGCGTCGACCTTCAGCTCGAGTGCGCGGTCTGTGGTGGGCGGTCGACGGGCTCGATCTGGGTGTTCTCTGCCGGAGCGCTGATCAACGGCGGCCTCCCCGCTCTCGGCGGGGCGGGGCGGTTCTCCGAGACGGGCACCCTCGACCTGGGGCGGGTGACCGCGGGAGCGAGCTATCTCTTGGCCTGGAGCACCGGCGAGAGAATCATCCGCAAGCCGTTCGTCGCCTCGGGCGAGATGGTGACCGTAGCCCTCCCTTAGCTCGACATCGGTCACCCGTTGCTTCCGGAAGCGCGCGCCAGCGTGCAGGCTGCTGCGGGGCAGCCGCCGGGAAGGAGGCCGGGGAACCCTTGGATCGTTCCGTCGACTCCGCTCGGGTAGGATCGTTGCCGTGCATCGAAGCCCAGCTCACGGTGCAGCTCGAGGCGACGGAGGCGTCGCCGGGGGCGCTCTCCTGCTGCTCGCCGTCGCGGCTCTCGGCGGGTGCTCCGCCCCGACCTTGAAGGCGAGCGACCTGGCGGCATCGGCGCGGCGGCTCCGGGCCTCGGTCGGGGAGGAGCGGCGTGTCGCCTTTGACGAGTCGCTGCAGGTGGTCGAGCAGGCGAGCCGCGGCGAGGTGGCGGGGACGAAGCCGTTCTCCCTCGACGGGATGAACGCTGCCGCCATCTTCGCGGAGGCGGAACGGATCGGCATCCGGCAGGGACATCGCCTGGTTCGAGCAGGTCGCGCGCTACAACCAGGATCTCCTGGGCACCACCGCTCGCCTGGCTCGCTTCGCGGTCACGGGCACGGAGATCGGCGATCGCTTCGAGGACAGGGTTCGCCTCACCGTGACGGTGCGGAACGGCCTCGAGGGGGCCTTCGAGGCGGGGTGGCTGACGACCGCGGTTCGCCTCGGCGACGGCAAGACCGCGAGGAGCTTGGACTACGTGGTCTTTCACCCACCCGTGGCGCCCGGGGCCGAGGGCCGGTCGCAGTTCGTGGTGTCGGGGGACGCGGCGCGGTTTCTTCCCGACGCCGTCGAAGGGCAGATCTCCTGCCGGTTCTCGACCCTGGAGCGTGGCGGGCGGACCGCGCTCGAGGCGCCGACACCGGCGATGGAAGCCAAGGCGCGAGCCGGCCTCGACGCAGCGAAGGCCAGGCTCACCGAGCTCAGGCACCGTCTCGCCGGGGCCGGCTAGCCGTTGAGTCTCACCAGCGAGGCAGACGGTGCCGTGCTGCTGCTGTGAGGTCGCGGATCACGGCGACTCTCCCCTTGCCGCCGACTCCCGCGAGGGCGGTCGGACGATCCGCGCTCCGGCGCTGGGCAGGCGCGGCGCCCTGGCGATCATCGCTCTACCCTCGCGGGCGCTCGGTTCATGGCCCGCCGCCCAGTTGCCGTCGCACCCATACTCCTCGTCGCCGTCGATCGCCGCCGCGTACAAGGCCGGGTGGGCCGCGCCCGTCCACGTTTCCATGACGGCGACATGGCCGTGGGGGCCGCGCTCGATGCGCCAGGAGTTGCGCAGGGTGGGCAGGTGCCCGTCCACGGCGACGGTGGCCGCTCGGTTGATGTCGGCGAGGAGGACGGCGCCACCCGGCTCGTCCGCCAGCAGGTGGAGCGCGAAGGCGCCCAGCCAGTCGTCGGCGGTCTCGAACATCAGCGGTCGGCGCGGCCACCCCTGGATCGATTGCCAGCGGAGATCGCGGATCGCTCGCTGGTCGGCGCCGCCCTTTCCCCTGGGGCCGATCCAGCAGCGTGCGCCGGGCATCACGATGTGCGCCAGGCGCCCGCTGCCCACCACGCACAGGGACTCGATCGCATGCACGCCGCGTTCGATGACCATCACGGCGTCGCGCACCTCCTCGTCCCCCAGCCGGTGGGCGAGGAGGAGAAGGCTGTCCTGAGCCGCGTACCAGTGCGCGCAGTGGCTCCCGGTGCCGAGCTCGTCGCTCGCGCGCAGGGCCCACAGCCCACCCTCGCGCTGCTCGCGCAGCAGTCTCATGACCTCGCCACGCCATGGCCCGTGGGGGTCGAGACCGTACCCTCCCACCGCGAGGTCCACCGCGTGGTTGGGGCTGACTCGCTTCTGCCAGTCGGGTGCCGGCGGACCCAGCCTCTGGCGCGCGCCGCGGATGGCCCGTCGCGCGTTGGCGAGAAACTCGTCGGGGTGACCGTGAGGCATCGCGTCTCTCCCGCGGCGGGGAGCGTCCGGTGCGCCCGGCACGACGTTCGCGCCTGTCGGCAGGCAGCCCGGCGATCCTCGCCACCACCCGTTCGCCATGCCGGCGGCCAGCGAGAGGGTCGCCACAAGGGTAGAGGTTGAGGTGCAGCGGCGCCAGCCCTGCCCTCGGCAGCGAGCGCACGCGATGGCGTGCCGCACGCCGGGGCGGCGTCCTCGAGGTTCCCGGCCGCGGCGAATGGCGGTAGCGAGCGGAGCCTCGTGAGCGACCCGCGGAGAGCGAGGGGGGAAGACGGCTACCTCGCCGGCGTTAGTGGCGTCGCACCGCCGGCGTATCCTCCGGCGTGAGGAGGAGCTCGATGCAGTACGCGCGCACCTGGATGCTCGTCACCGTCGCACTCGCCGGCACCGCCACCGTGCGTGCCGACACCGCACTCGCCCCCGCCATCGCCCTCTTCGATGCTGGCCGGTACGCGGAGGCGCAGAAGGCATTTGCCGCCTATGCCACGGCGCATCCCAAGGACGCCGAAGGGGCCTACTGGACGGGTCGTGCGTTCTTTGCGCTCCACGACGCGCCGCACGCCGCCGAGTGGCTCGAGAAGGCGGCCGCGCTCGCACCTTCGCGATCCGACGTCTTCCTCGCGCTCGGCCGCGCCGATGCCCAGGCGGCGCTCGAGGCGAACGTCTTCCGCGAGCTCGGGCTCGCCACTGGCGCCCGCAAGGCCTGGGAGAAGGCGGTGGCTCTCGATCCTGCCAACCTCGATGCGCGGGCCGACCTCGTGGAGTTTCATCTCGTCGCGCCGGGCTTCATGGGCGCCAGCGTCGACGAGGCCCGCCGCCAGGCGGACGAGATCGCCAGGCGCGACCCGGCCCGCGGGGCCATCGCCCGCGCCAGCGTCGCGCAGCACGAGAAGGACCTGGCAGGCGCCGAGAGCATCCTGCAGGAGGCGCTGACCCACAACCCCGGCGACCCGCACCTGCGCAGCAGCCTCGGTCAGCTCTTCCAGGGCGAAGGGAAGTGGGAGGCGGCCTTCGCCGTCTACGAGGCCGCGCTGGCGCAGGACGCCGATTCCTGGCCGGTGCTCTACCAGGTCGGCCGCGCCGCGGCACTCTCCGGCCAGCACCTCGACCGCGGCGAGGCCGCGCTGAGGCGCTACCTGGGCCGCACGCCTGCACCCGACGAGCCGCCCCTCGCCTACGCTCACTACCGTCTCGGCATGATCCTCGAGCGTCAGGGCAATCGCACCGGCGCACGCTCCGAGTACCTGGCAGCCTTGAAGCTCGACCCTGCACTGAAGGACGCCAAGAGCGCTCTCGAAAAGCTGGGCTGATTCGCAGCGCCTGGTGCGCGGCCTGCGGACGGCGGCGAGCGACAGCGGGTTTCGCCACCGTGCG
This sequence comes from Thermoanaerobaculia bacterium, assembly GCA_963837455.1. Classification (GTDB taxonomy): domain Bacteria; phylum Acidobacteriota; class Thermoanaerobaculia; order Multivoradales; family JAIOJS01; genus DASYQD01. Next base: position 805,689 of record CAWINM010000010.1, read on the forward strand.
AGCACCGGGCGAGCCGGCGTGAAGATGCAACCAGCAGGTTGTCCGGCGTTGCCGGGCGCCAGTTTGTCCGCTCGGTGGCGATGGGCTCGCGCCTAACTCGGGCAGGCCTTCGCCAGCCACGCTTCCTTGCGCTTGGTCTCGCCTTCGGTCTGCCACTGCAGGTTGTCTGGGGAGTCCTCGCCGCCACAGGCGAGGGGAGTGACGTAGTCGATGACGTAGCCGGGGCAGACCGCGCCGGCGCCACCGGTGGCCGGGCAGGGGTGATCGCTGGCGAACGCCTCGCGGATGCCGGGCCTGGGGACGAAGTGGCCGGCCGCGTCGCGCTGGCAGCCCTGGCACGGATGGAGCTTGCCGCTGTCGGTAGAGACCACCTCGCGCAGCGGCAGCTGAACGAGCCTGCCCTGGGAGTTGGTGAACACGAAGCGACCGCCGGTGATGCGAGGCAGCCCGCGCATCGCCATGGTGGTGCCGTCGACGATGTGGACCGTGCAGGTCGCGAGGGCCGCGACGCCGGTGGGCACGATTTCGAAGCTCGCGGTGCCAGGGCTGTTGCCCTGGTTGCTGTTGGCCACCCACTCCTCGGCGCTCTTCATGCAGCCCGAGCCGTAGCCCGGCGGCACCCGATAGACGTTGACGGTGGTCCCGTCTTCGGTCTGGTAGGAGTGGTCGAGCACCGGCGGCTGACAGGCGGCCATGAGGGGCGACCCGCCGAGCCAGAGGTGGAGCAGCACAGGCAACGCTGCGGCGGCGAGACGAAGCTTGTCCACGGAACCTCCTCGACGGCAGATCGACGGCATAGGGAGCGTGGAGAGGCCCAGGGGCCCCTCGGTGGACTGATTGGCGCGGGGCGATAGCACGGCCTGCGGGCGCGAACGCCCAGGCCTTTCGGGGCACCGTCTCCGATCCCGTGCCGGCCGGGAGCAGGCAGAGCGTCGGCGGGTCGAGGTTCAGCGAACTGTGCGCGAGACGGGTCCCGCGCCCTCTGGCGACCTCGCGCAGCGGCGCCGCGGTCGCCGCCCCGGCGCCACCGTTCTGGCATGCCTCGGGGGTGCGCGTGAGCGCGGGGGGGGCCAGGTCGGCTTCGGTATAGTCTTCTCAGCCTCATGCGCGCCCGGCTTTCCCCTCTCCTTGTCGCCGGCCTCTGGATCGGCTGCGTCGCCGCGATGGCGGCTCCCGGCGCGGCCAGCCCGGTAGACGCCGCGTCCCCGGTTCGCCTGGTGAGCCCGGCGGCCGGCGCCACGCTCGTCGGCGGCGACACGGTGGAGCTTGCCTGGGAGCCGCTGCCACCGTTCGGCGACCTCGCGCGGGTGGAGGAGTGGGAGGCGTTCCTCAGCCTCGACGGCGGGGTCACCTACCCGCTGCGGCTGACCCCTCACCTCGACCAGGGGCTGCGGCGCTTCGCCTGGCGGGTGCCGTCGTTCCCCACCAGCGACGCGCGCTTGCTGTTCCGCTTCGGGGACGAGCGCCGGGAGACGCCGGTGCGCCTGCCGCAGTCGTTCGCCATCGTCGCGCCGGCGCTGCCGTCGCCGCTGGGCGATGGGGTGTGGCTGTTGGCCCACCGGGCGCTGGTGGCTGCGGGCGAGCCGGCGCTGCCGGGGCAGCCCGGGGTCTCGAGCTGGGTGGAGGGCTCGCGCCAGGGCGGCGATAGCCACCTCGTGGTGGCCACCGGTGGTGCGCGGGTGGGCCCTGGCGAGGTCGTGGAGCTGGGCGGCTTCCGCATCGAGGGTCTCGCTCCGGTGCGCTCGCCGTGGCAGCCCGGCGTCGTCCGCGAGCTCGGCGCGCAGACGATCCCATCCCCTGTCGCCAGGCGCGCGGCCGGCTCCGCTCCGCCCCGCCCCTGCCCCGACCTGCTGCTGCTGACCCAGCGCCAGAACGAATAGGAACGGCCGCCTCGCGCGTCGTTCCCCCGGCGGCCTGCCGCGCGTGCGCGAGCGGCCGACCGACCCTCGTCTGCCGCCTCGTCAGGAGCTTTCACCATGGTCAGTGGATCGAAATTGTGGATCGTCATCACATTGGGAACCCTCGCCGCGAGCGCGCACGCACAGCAAGCCGCGCCGCCGGGGCAGCCACCGTCGGGAATGCCGGTCGTCACCGGCGAGATGGAGGTCACCACCTCGCGGGTGCCGGAGGCCGTCGAGCCGGTGCCGGCCGAAATCACCGTCGTCACCGCCGCCGAGCTCGAGGCGCAGGGCGTGCATGACATGGCGGGCGCGCTGTCGCTGCTCGCCGGCGTCACCGTGGCGCCGGGCGGCGAGGCGGGCCCCGCCGGCTTCGTGCCCGAGCTCTGGGGCCTGCGCGAGATCGACGCCTTCCTGCTGGTGGTCGACGGCGTGCCCTGGGGCGGCGCCTTCAACCCCGCCGTCGAGGCCATCGACCTCGAGAACGTCGAGCGCATCGAGGTGCTGCGTGGTGCCGCGCCGGTGATGTACGGCGCCACCGCTTTCTCGGGGGTCATCCAGGTCATCCACTACGCGCCCGGCGAAGGCGGGCGCCGCGCCAGCGCCTGGCTGGGCAAGCCACAGCAGTGGCGGCGCGGCCGCGACGCTGGCGTTCCCCGGTCAGGGCGCGGTCAAGCAGTCGCTCACCGTCGACGGCGAGAAGGTCGGCTACGCCGACGACCGCGCCGGGCTCGACCGTGGCCACGCCCTCTACCGCGCCGGCGGCGGCGGGCTCGGCGGCAGCTGGCGGCTCGACGCCGACGCCATCATCCAGAACCAGGATCCCACCAGCCCGCACGCACGCGGCGACTCGACGAGCATCCTCGACCCGCGCATCCCGCTCGACGCCAACCACAACCCCACCGACGCCAAGCTCGACGAGGATCGCTTCCACCTCGTCGGCGGCTACGACCGGCCGCTGGCGGGCGGCACCTGGGGCAGCACCCTCGCCTTCACTCACAGCAAGCGCCAGAACGTCCGCGGCTTCATCCGCCGCGACGACATCTCCGCCGACCCCGACGTCGAGGCGGACGGCTTCCGCCAGGACGTCAACCTCACCGACGTCTACCTCGATAGCCACCTCGCCTGGGGCAGCGGCACCAACCTGCGGATGATCGTCGGCATCGACGAGCTCTACGGCAAGGGGAAGCAGGAGAGCGACAACTTCGAGTACGAGGTGGGTCTCGACGGCGAGGGCGCTCCCAACAGCCACAGCCTGCACATCGACGAGAGCACCGACCTCGAGGACAGCCGCAGCTTCACCGGTCTCTACGCCCAGGCCGACTGGCAGCCCACCCCGCGGCTCGACGTCAACGTCGGCGTGCGCCTCAACCACACCAGGGAGACGCTCGAGGGCGGCGTCGAGCCGCACGAGGAGGACGCGCCGCTGCCCGCCAAGCAGGAGGGCGAGGAAGAGGAGAGCACCAACAGCGACAAGACTCTCACTCGCACGAGCGGCGTCATCGGCCTGAGCTGGCTCGCCTACGCGACCGAGCACGACGGCTTCTGGCTGTTCGCCGACTTCCGCAAGAGCTTCAAGCCGGCGGCGATCGACTTCGGCCCCGAGGCCGAGGGGGACATCCTCGAGCCCGAGACCTCGAAGAGCGTCGAGGTGGGCGCCAAGGGGAGCTTCGGCGACCAGCGGCTGCGCTGGCAGCTCACCGCCTTCGAGATGAAGCTCGAGAACCTGCTGCTGCCCCAGGACCTGGGCTTCATCAACGGCGGCAAGCAGCGCTTCCGCGGCGTCGAGCTCGAGGGGTCGGTGCGGCTGGCGGAGGACCTCTCCTGGCGCTTCGCCGGTGCCTGGCACCAGCCCGAGTTCACCGACTTCGTGCAGGATTTCGACGGCGAGCCGGTGCAGCTCGCCGGCAACCGCCCGGAGCTGGCGCCCGAGAAGCTGTGGAGCACCGGCCTGGCGTGGGCGCCCGCCGCCGGCTTCAACGCCCACGCCCAGGTGGAGTGGGTGGGCGACCGCTTCCTCAGCCGCCGCAACACGGTGTTGGCGCCGTCGTACACCGAATGGGGGGCGGGCATCGGCTACCGCTTCCCGACCTGGGACCTGCGGCTCGACGGCGAGAACCTGGGCGACGAGCGCGCGGCGGTGTCGGAGAGCGAGCTCGGCGACGCGCAGTTCTACCGCCTGCCGGCGCGCGCCCTGCGGCTCACCGCCGGCGTGCGGTTCTGATCCGCGGACGAGGCGCTTCATGAGGCGGCCCGGGAATCCGGGCCGCCGTCCCTCCGTGACCTCGATGACGCCATCGCCGGGCGCCGGCCGCGGCCGGCGATGCGCTGCGCGACCGGCGGCAGGCCATGCGGCTGCTATGCTCCGTCGTTAGGTTTCGGCAGGACTCAACCCGAACGACGCGAGGGACTTCGAGAATGCGCGCACGATGCCTGTCCGCCCTGCTGCCGCTCCTGCTGCTGCTCGCCGGTCCCGCTCTCGCCAAGCTCGAGGGCGACGAGCACGCCTGGTGCGGGACGAGCCGCTCCAGCCTCGCCGTCGCCCTCGGTATCCACCACGACGACTCCGAGCGCGCGCGGCGCGGCGACGACCTGCCGCGCCCCGAGCATGGCAAGAACGCCATGGTCCCGCAGGCTGCCTCGCGGGCGGGCAACCTGGCCGTCCTCGAGGACGACGGCACCATCATCCAGCGGCCCAACCCGGTCGACGTGGGTGGCTCGGCGCTCGAGCTCACCCGCGCCGGCAAGGCCGAGCGCGTGGCCATCGGCCACGCCACCCTTACCGACGCCATCGGCACCCGCCTCGACCTCGGCGACGACGACAGCCGGCTGGTGAAGTTCGGCAAGGGGTTCCGCTTCCCCTTCTTCAAGAAGAACTACACTTCGGTGTTCGTCAACTCCGACGGCAACCTCACCTTCACCGAGGGCGACAACCAGTCCACCGCCCGCGACCTGCAGCGTCTGCTCAACGGGCCGCCACGGATCGCCGCGTTCTTCACCGACTTGAACCCGTCGACAGCGAGCGGTGACGGCGGCGTCTACGTCAACGCCAGCAGCAAGCAGGTCATCGTCACCTGGCTCGACGTCCCGCAGTTCGACGAGCGCAGCAACACCATCCTCAACACCTTCCAGGTGACGCTGTACAAGAATGGTCGCATCACCATCGCCTACGGCGACCTCCACACCCAGGAGGCGGTGGTGGGAGTGGCGGCGGGCGGCGGCGGCTCGATCGACCTCGTCGACCTGCAGGCCAACCTGCCCAAGTCCACCACCAACGCCATCGCCGAGATCTTCGGCACCGGCAACCACGTCGACGACCTGGCGATCGCGCAGATGTTCTTCCATCGCTTCGCCGACGTCTACGATCACCTCGTCGTCTGGCTCGACTTCCCCTACGACCTCGGCGGCGGCGCCTTCGCCTACGAGTTCCCGATCAAGAACGAGATCAAGGGCATCGGCCAGCCGATCTTCGACTTCAGCAAGGTGGCGGGAAGCAAGGGCCGCCTGCGCAGCTTCGTGCAGATGGGCTCGCTCGAGACCAACCGTTACCCGCTCAACCCCGACCAGACCTTCCTCGGCACCAACTCGACGCTCGACATCCTGGGTCAGGAGACGGGCCACCGCTGGCTCGCCTTCCTTGGCTTCAAGGACGGCAGCGGGCAGGTCAGCGACCGCCTGCTCGGGCGCGCGCTCGCCCACTGGAGCTTCCTCGCCGACTCGGACGCTTCCGACATGGAAGGCAACAAGTGGGACGACCACGGCAACGGCTCGTTCACCACCGTCGAGTCGACCACGCGCTACAGCCCGCTCGACCTCTACGTGATGGGGCTGATCGGCCCCGACCAGGTGCCAGACTTCTTCTTCATCGACTCCGGCGCGGTGTCACGCGGCGCGCCACCGGAGGAGGGGGTCGGCATCACCGGCACGCGCGTCGACGTGCGGCTCGCCGACGTCATCCGCGCCGAGGGCCCACGCGTGCCCAACGTCGCCAAGGCGCCGCACGCGTTCACCATGGCATTCGTCATCGTCGAGCCGGCGGGCAAGACGCCCACCCAGGCGGTGATCGACCAGGTCGAGGGGTACCGCACGGCGTGGGAGTCCTACTTCGCCCGCGCCACCGGCAACCACGGCAGCGTCGACACCACGCTGCGCGATCGCTGAGCCCGCGGGCGCGCTAGGCCTGGAAGCTTGCCAGCGCCGCCAGCGCCTCGTCGATGTCGGCCGGCGTGTGGTCGGCGTAGATCTGGAAGCGGATCTCCTCGTCGCCCCTGGGCACGACCGGGAAGGCGAGCCCGGTGGCGAGACTGCCGTGCCGGCGCAGGTGGGCGACGAGCTCGGTGGTGCGGGTCGGTGTCGCGCACCATCAGCGGCACCACCGGGTGCTCGCCGGCGATGGTCTCCAGGCCGAGGTCCGCCAGCCCCTGCTGGAAGCGGGCGGTCATCGCCCGCAGGTGGGCGAGCAGCGCGCGGCCGCGCTCGCTGTCGAGGATGGCGAGCGCGGCCGCGGCGGCCGCCGCCTCGGCGGGCGTGATGGGGTTCGAGTAGATGTAGAACGGCGAGGTCTCGCGCAGGTAGCTCGATCAGCAGCGCGCTGCCGACGACGTAGCCGCCGTTGACGCCGAAGGCCTTGCCGAGCGTGCCGACCAGCAGGTCGACCGGGCCGCTGCGCGTGACCTCCTCGGTGCCGCGACCCGTCTCGCCGAAGGCGCCGACGCCGTGCGAGTCGTCGACCACGACGATCACGTTCTCGGGAAGCGCGAGTCGTAGCCGGCGGGCGATGCGCGATGATCTCGTCGAGCGGCGCATGATCGCCGCGCATGGAGAAGACGCCGTCGGTGACGACGATGGCGCGGCGGCAGCTGCCGGCGCACGTCGACGAGCTAGCGCTCGAGCTCCTCGAGGTCGAGGTGGCGATAGACGCTCCTTGCGCGCCGGCCGCGCCAGCGCGATGGCGTTGATGATGCAGTTGTGGTTGAGCGCGTCGCTGATCACCGCCGTCTGGTCGGTGATCAGCGGCGGCAGCAGCCACATGACGGTGGCATAGGCGGAGCTGAAGAGCATCGCCGCCTCGCGCCCGTGGAAGGCGGCGAGCCGCTGCTCGAGTGCGACGTGCGGGGCCCAGGTGCCGCTGATGAAGCGCACCGCACCCGGGCCCGCTGCCGAAGCGGCGCGCGGCCTCCTCCTCGGCGGCGATCACTCCGCGGCGAAAGGACAGCCCGAGATAGCTGTTGGAGTTCATGCGCAGGAACGCGCGTCTCCCCCTCGCCCTCGAGGAGGAAGCGCGGGCCCTTGCTCGGCGGTCGGCGGGCAGCACCGCCGGTGACCACGCTCTCGTGCCGCCCTTGAGCCGGCCGCGCTCGGCGCAACTCTTCGAGCTCGACGTGCGAGCAGCTGGCGTCAGCCTGGTCGTGCGGCATGCGGCTCCCGGTCGGACCTCGCCTCAGCGCGGCGCGAGCTTGGCCTCAGCCGCGCGAGCATGTCGGCGGTCATCGCCTCCAGATCGAAGCGCGGCGCCCAGCCCCAGTCGCGCGCGCGCCGCAGTGTCGTCGAGCGAGCGCGGCCAGCAGTCGGCGATCGCCTGGCGCACCGGATCGACCTCGTAGTCGACGGCGAAGGCCGGAATGTGCCTGCGGATGGCCGCGGCGATCTCGGCTCGGCGTGAAGCTCATGGCGGTGACGTTGTAGGCGTTGCGGTAGCGCAGCCGCGCCGCGTCGGCCTCCATCAGCTGCCATCATCGCCGCGATGGCGTCGGGCATGTACATCATGTCGAGCCGCGTGTCGGCGGACGAGGAAGCAGGTGTAGCTGCCCGTAGCGAACCGCGTGCGTAGAACATCTCGACCGCGTAGTCGGTGGTGCCGCCGCCGGGCGCCGCCACGTAGGAGATGAGGCCGGGAAGGCGCAGGCCGCGCGTGTCGATGCCGAAGCGCCGGTGCGTAGTAGTCGCACAGCAGCTCGCCCGCGACCTTGGTGACGCCGTAGATCGTCGTGGGCCGCTGGATGGTGACCTGCGGCGTGGCGTCGCGCGGCGTCGACGGGCCGAAGGCGCCGATGGAGCTCGGGAAGAACACCTCGCAGCCGTACTGCGCGCGCGACCTCCAGCACATTGTAGAGGCCGCTCATGTTGACGCTCCAGGCGAGCTGGGGCGGCCTCGGCCGAGCGCCGACAGCAGCGCGGCGAGGTGGTAGATGGTGTCCACCTGGTGCCGGTGCAGCACCTCCTGGATCTGGTTGCGATTGGTGGTGTCGAGGAACTCGAAGGGGCCGTGGTCCCAGGTCGATCCCGTGACCCCCAGCGAGCCCCGCGGCGGCATGCGGATGTCCGAGGCGACGACGTTGTCGTCGCCGTAGCGCGCGCGCAGCGCGGGGACCAGCTCGGAGCCGATCTGCCCGAGCGCTCCGGTGACAAGGATCTTCTGCATGGGTGGCGGGGCTCCTCCAGCGGGGGCTGATCCTAACGCGGTGGGTGCCGGCCGCGGGCAAGTTAGGATGCGCGACGTGCCCGCGCTACGCCCTCTCGATGCCATCGAGCAGCGCGTCCTCGGCTGCCTGGTGGAGAAGGAGCTCTCCACCCCCGACGCCTACCCGCTGACCCTCAACGCTCTCGTCGCGGCCTGCAACCAGACCAGCAACCGCGACCCGGTGTGCCGCCTGGACGCCGGCGACGTCGAGTCGGCGCTCCATCGCCTAATGGCCGACCTGCTGGTGTGGCGCGACCGCGGCGCCCGCGCGCTGCGCTGGAAGCACAGCGTCGACGACAAGCTGGCGGTCGGCGGGCCGGCCGAGAAGGCGCTGCTCGCCGAGCTGCTGCTGCGCGGCCCGCAGACGCCGGGGGAGCTGCGGGCGCGCTCGCCGCGGATGCACGCCTTCGCCGGCCTGCCGGCGGTCGAGGCGGCTCTGGTGGCCTTGCAGGAGAGCGGTCTCGTCGAGGAGCTGCCGCGGCAGCCGGGGCAGAAGGAGCGGCGCTGGCGGCAGCTGCTCGGCAGCGGCGCGGTGCCGGCGGTGCCATCGCGGCCGGTCGAGAGTCTGGGCTGGGACTCCCGCGACGAGGTGGAAGCATCCCTACCGGAGGTGCGGAGCGGTGCCACCGCCAACGCGGGGAGCATCGTCGAGCGGGCGCCGTTGCCGCCGCCCCGCGAACCGCGGCCGGTCGACTCTGCGCGGCCGGCGCCCGCACCGCCGGGCGTGGAAGCCGCTGGTGCAGCGGCGCCGCCACCGGCAGGCGAGTCGGCGCACTTGCGCGGGCTCGCGGACGTCTCGGCGGATCCCGACCTCGAGGATCGTGTCGCCGACCTCGAGCGTCGCCTCGACGAGCTGGCGGCGATGGTCGAGCGTATCGCCACCGGGCTCGGCATCGGCTGACCCGGCGCCAGCCGGAGCGCGGCTATACTCGCGCGCCGGGGCCGGGCCGTTAGCTCAGCTGGCAGAGCAGCGGACTTTTAATCCGCGGGTCGCAGGTTCGAGACCTGCACGGCCCACCTCATTCGTTCGCTTGCAGGTGTCCTATGCGCGACCACGTCCACACCTTGTGGTGCATTCCTGTCTCCATTGCGCGGAGGTGCACCAGATGACCGAGCGTTGTCGACGTCGTCTCACTGGAGCTTGGGCGAGGGCATTGCCCATGGTGATCCTCTTCGGCAAGTGCGACGATCACACTCGACGTCGCTCGGTGTGGTCGCTCTGTTTGTGCTCCGGCGACATCCAATGAGACTTGGGCCGCAGTGATCAACCCCTCGTTGCAGCGGACAGTCCCCGGGCGTTCGCCCGGGCGTTGCCGCTGACCTCATGCGCCGATAGGCGTCCATGGTCGTGTCTGCTGCCTCCTCACCGCCCTTGAAGAAAGGATGAGCTCCTTCGATCTTTCCGATACGCTCGACCTTCTCGCACGCACACCTACCGTGCTCAGCGCGCTGCTGCGTGATACCAGCGAGTCATGGCACGCCGCACGCGAAGGGCCGAACACATGGAGTGCGTTCGAGGTCGTCGGGCACTTGATCCACGGCGAGGAAACGGACTGGGTACCACGGGCACGGATCATCCTCGAGCACGGCGAGAGTCGCGCCTTCGAGCCCTTCGACCGTTTCGCTCAGTTTCAGCGCTTCGCAGGCTGGCCGCTCGGCGAGCTGCTATACCACTTTGCAGAGCTTCGCTCGACCAACATCAAGACCGTTGCCGGTTGGGACCTTGGCACTGAGCAGCTCGACCTTCTTGGCCGTCACCCCGAGCTCGGCTCGGTCAACCTCCGGCAACTGCTCGCCACTTGGGTGGTCCACGACCTCAACCACATCGCCCAGATAGCGCGCGTCATGGCAAAGCGCTACACCGACGAGGTTGGCGTTTGGCGCGCCTACCTCTCGATTCTGAACCGGCCATGAGGCGTTGGTCTCTGGCCGCCCAACCCCTCGTCGTTGCAGCGGCCAATACCCGGCCGTTCGCCCCGGGGGAACCCTGGCGCCGGGATGAGCGGCGCAAACCCTCCCGGCTTGGCCTCCCCCCTGGACGAGCAACCTCCAGCCCGTAGAACGCCCGGCGCTTCCCTGTGAGGGAATTGCGACGCTTCGCGCGGCGCCCTACCTTGGCCACCGCGAGCGGCATGGTGCCGCTCGCGCCGACCAGGAGGTCTCGCATGCTCGACATCCCCGTCCACACCGTCGACAGCGCCCCTGCCGGCGCGCAGCCGCTGCTGCGTGGGCTGCAGGAGAGCCTCGGGATGGTGCCCACCTCGCGGCCTGCATGGCGGAGTCGCCCGCCCTGCTCGCCGGGTTCCTCCACCTGCGCAAGCTCTTCTACGAGGGCAGCTTCACGCCGGCCGAGGTGCAAGTCCTCGCCCTCACCAACGCCTTCGAGAATGGCTGCCACTACTGCATGGCGCTGCACTCCGCGTTCGCGCTGCGCGTCGGGGTGTCCGCCGCTACCGTCGAGGCGCTGCGGCAGGGGCGGCCGCCGGTCGAGCCGAGGCTGCGCGCCCTCAGCGAGCTCTCGCGCCACCTCGTGCGGCGTCGAGGGAGGGCCGACGAAGGAGCGCTCGCCGATCTGCTGCAGGCTGGCTACACTCGCTCCCAGGCGCTCGAGGTGGTCCTCGGCGTGGCGGTGTCGATCCTGCCCAACTTCGCCCATCACCTGACCGAATGTCCCCTCGACGAGGCCTTCGCGGCCCACGCATGGAACGGCACGGCGGTGTTAGCGGCGGTCAGGAAGCGCGCGATTCTGGCGGTCTGAGCGCGCGCTGGGTGGTGTGAGCGCGGCGTAGCGGCGGGCGATGTAGTCGACGTAGGTGGGGTCGAGCTCGTCGGGGGCGAGTTGGTCGAGGACGCGGCGGTAGTAGGCAAGAGAGCGGGCCGGGCCGCACGAGGGAGCGGCAGCGAGACGGCGGAGGGTGGCCAGGCGCACGGCGTGGCGGAGATCGGCGAGGTCGACGCCACGGGCGAAGAGATCCTGGGCCGCCGCCCAGTCGTCGCGCGATGCGCGCGGCGGTGCTCCCGGCTGCGCGAGGTAGAGGCGAATGACGGCGGCGAGGTAGTGGCGGCGGCTCATGACTTGCGCCTGCGCGCGGCGCGCTCTTGGGCGCGGTGTCGGGCGGCCTCCTTCTGCTCCTTGTTGCGGTACGACTCGCCCTCGATGGTGACGATCTCGCTCTTGTGGACCAGACGGTCGACGAGGGTGACCACCGAGGTGGCGTTGGGGAAGACCTCGCTCCACTCCTGGAAGCGCTTGTTGGTGGTGATGAGGATGGGCCGCTGTAGGTAACGGCGGGAGACGATCTCGAAGAGCAGGTCGGCGAGGCGAGAGTCGTAGGCCAGGTAGCCCACCTCGTCGATGGCGAGTAAGTGCGGGCGACAGAAGAGGGCGAGCTTGCGCTGCAACGAGCTGGAAGTGGTCTGGTCGGCGAGGGTGTTGAGCAGCTCGGAGGCGGTCAAGAAGCGCACGGTGACGCCGGCGAGCACGGCCTGATGGGCGAGGTTCTTGGCGATCAGAGTCTTGCCCAGGCCGTTGGTGCCGACGAGCACGACGTTGGTGGCCGCGCGCAGCCAGTCGAGCGAGAAGAGGTCCTCGATCTGCGTGCGATCGATCTTCTTCGGCCAGCTCCAGTCGAAGTCGGCGAGGGGCTTGAAGGCGCCCAGGCGGGCGCGTCTGAGGCGACGCTCGAGCCCGCGGCGAGCGCGCTCCTCGTGCTCCCAGGCGAGCAGCTGGGTGAGCCAAGGCTCATGCTGGACTTCCTGCCAGTGGGACAGCAGCCCATGCAGCTTGAGGTCGCGGGCTTGGCGTTCGAGGTCGCTCACGTCTCATCCTCCGGGTCGTAGTCGGCGAGAGGGTGCGGGTTGACGACGAGATCGCGCACGCGCGGATCGTCGGGGAGCGCCACGGGCAGCGGCGGCGGCTGCCCACGCTGGGCCCGCCGGCGGTCGAGGACGAGCCGCACGGTGTCGGGGTGCGGCGAGCCGGCGGCGAGCGCCTCGGTGATGGCGACGGTCAGCTCGTCGCGGCCGTGCTCGTCGAGCAGCCGCAGCAGCGCAGCGACGGCGGACGCAAGGTGATGCTGGCGCTTGGCGAGAGCCACCAGCAGCGGCTGGGCGGCAGGGACGGTGCGCAGCAGGCGGTCCTGGCCGCGATGTAGGCGTGCTCTCTTCTTGGCGCGGCGCAGCTCGGCGAGGTGTTCCTCGGTCTCGATCAGCTGCCCCTTGTCCCAGCAGCGGCGGTGGCTGGCGATCTCGACTTCCCGATCGAAGATGCGGACGGTTTGCAGATCCGCCAGCACGGTGAGGGTGCGGTCGATGCGGTCGTGCGGGATCGAGTAGCGATTGGCGTCGAAGGCGATGTACAGAGTGCGGCGAGCGGTGACGACGACCGTCTCGTGGCACGCAAACGGCGACGGTGGCAGCGGCAAGAGCAGTGGCTGCTCCTCCCGGAAGGCCTGCTCGACGATGCGCCGACGGTCCTGCGGCCAGCCTCGGTAGCCAGCCACTTCCTGACACCAGCGGCGGGCCTCTGCATTGAGGGCGTCGAGGGAGAGGTGAGCGCGCAGCGGAAAGAAGGCGCTCCTCAGGTACCGGATCGAGCGCTCGACCCTTCCCTTCTCGTTGCCGCGCCCGGGCGCCACCGGCCGCGGCTCGTAGCCGTAGGCATCGGCGAGCTCGAGCAGACGGGGATGGAAGCGGATGCCGAGGTCGACGCGCTCGAGCACCGCGCTCTTGAGATTGTCGTAGAGCAGGACCCTGGCGCAGCCGCCAAATGCGGTGAAGGCTTCGACGTGGCCGGCGAGGAAGCTCGGCAGCCGTGCGTCGTAGAAGAAGCGCACGAAGAGATGCCGCGAGTAGGACAGCACCATGACGAAGGCGAAGAGGCGCCGCACGCCACCCACCACCTGCCGAGCGCCGAAGTCGGCCCAGTCCACCTGCGCCTGCTCGCCCGGCAGGGTGCGCAGCTCGAAGAATGCCTCGGGCGCCTTGCGCGGCCGCAGGCCCAGCTCGGCGAGGCGGTGGCGGAAGTGGTCGGCGCCACCCGCGTAGCCTCGCCGGCGGGCCATCTCGTAGAGCTGAGAAGCCGGCAGCGTCGGGAAGCGGCCGAGCTGCTCGCGCAGCCAGGGCACGAAGCCGTCGAGCATCGAAGGACGGCGCCCCTCATCGCCGTCGGCCTGCTCGGCGCGGCCCAGCACACGCCGCACCGTGCTGTGGTGCACCTCGAGCTGGCGGGCGATCCTTCCCGTCGGCCAGCCCTCCGTGGTGGCCAACCGCCGGATCTCTGTCACCAACCGCGGCGGAATCATGCCGCCACCGCCGTGAGCGCGGCCGGCGACAGCGCAGAAAGTCGTGCCGCAACACCGGCCCGCACGGCTGGCGGCAGAAGGTGCAGCTCAGCGAGGCTCCCGAAGGGATCGGCGCTGCGGTGGCGGATGGTGTGGTCAGTTGGCTCTCGCATGCTGCCACGCTGCCAGAGCGCGCATCCTGCGGGCTACCCTGATGCGTCACTTTCTGCGCCTCGCCGGCTCGGCGGCGGCGGTAGGCGGCCTGCCGCTGCGAGTGCATCAGCCGGCCGCGAAAGCTGCGCTGATAGCGCCGGCCCGCCTCGCGCCGACTGCGCTGACGCGCCGCCTGGCTACAGCGCCGCGAGCAGTACCGCTGCCCTCGATCGCACCACGAGCAGACGTAGGCGGCGCGGTGGCAGCCATCACAAAGCAGGCGCCGACAATCCAGTCGCAGGGCCGGTGCTCCCGGGCCTGGACTCCGACCTCCAATGCGGCGATGATGGCCGCGCCGGGAGCATCAGCTCCAGGCTCTGAAGCGGGGGACGGGTCTGCCAAGACGTGTACCGTCCCCCGCGCCCTTTTCGGGCGCCCCCATTCTCCCCGACACCGCGCCGACCCGGAGGGCGCGCTGCGCGCGCCACGATGATGCTGGCAAGACCCAGCGCGCGCTCAAACCGCCAGAATCACGCGCTTCTAACCGCCGGCGACAGGCGGGATGACGCCGGAGGCAGCCGGGGGGCGGGCGCAGCACCGCCCGCCCCCGCCGGGCTGCTGCTCCAACGCTGGCGCCGCCTGCGGCGCCTCAGCCAGCTCGACCTCGCGCACGAGGCCGGTGTCTCACCCCGCCACGTGAGCTTCCTCGAGACCGGCCGGGCGCGGCCGAGCCGCGAGATGATCCACCGGCTCGCCGAGACGCTCGGCGTGCCGCTGCGCGAGCGCAACGCGCTGCTCCTGGCCGCCGGCTTCGCGCCCACCTACCGCGAGGCCGGCCCCGACCTCGCCGCGCCCGAGCTCGCGCCGGTGCGCGCGGCCCTCGCCGCGATCCTGCGTCAGCAGGAGCCGTTCCCGGCGGTGGTGATGAACCGGCGTTGGGACATCCTGCAGGCCAACGACGGTGCGTCGCGCTTCTTCGGCTTCCTCCTCGGCGAGCGCGCAGCCGAGGGAGCGCCCAACGTCCTGCGGCTGATGTTCGACCCTGTCGGGCTGCGCCCGTATGTCGTCAACTGGGGCGAGGCGGCCGCGGCCCTGATCGGGCGCGTCCACCGCGAGGCGGTGGGCGGCGCCCTCGACGATGGCACCCGCCGCCTGCTCGACGAGACCCTGCGGCAGCCTGGCGTCCCCGCGGCCTGGCGGTCGTCCGCCCTCGAGCCGCCGCCGCTGCCGGTCATCCCGGTGAGCTTCGCCAAGGCGGGCAGGAGCTTCCGGTTCTTCTCGACGGTCACCACCCTCGGCACACCCCAGGACGTGCTGCTCCAGGAGCTGCGCCTGGAGTGCTTCTTCCCGCTCGACGAGGACACGCGCGCGCAGGCGGCGAGCCTCGCCGCCGAAGCGGCCGCTCGGCATCCGTAGCGTGCGCCCTGTTTCGCAAGGCGGAGCGGGCGTCAAGTCACCAGCTGTCGCGGTGGCGGCCGGCGGCCTCACCCGCAGCGACTGGCTCGCGGACCAACCGCTGGCGCCGTCGCGCAACCTGCCGCGTGGCGAACGCGAACAGCAGCGCGTCGGTGTCCCCGCCCCTCAGATCACCGGCTTGACGTCGACCCCAGGAGTGCCGTCGATCGCCTCGATGGGGCCGATGCGCAGGCGCCTGCCCTCGATGGCGCGCAGGGTGACCGGGTGGAGGCCCAACGGGTTCGGGCGATCCACCTCGCTCGGGTGAGAGAGCGGTCAGCTGCCCTCCAGGTCGAAGGCCCCGGTGTCGACCCACTCGTTGCGCAGCAGCGTCCAGAAGTCGCGGGTGTGCCCCTGCAGCACGAACTCGTAGGGCAGCCAGCCGAACCCCTTCTCCCCCCACTGGTCGCTCCAGGAGTTCTGGATGAGGAGGGCGCCGCGCGTCTTGGCGGCGCCCTCGGCGCCGTCGCCGACCTCCAGGGCGTCGTCGTAGCCGATCGCCACCACGGCGTGGTTGGCGAGGTTGGGCTCCTCGGTGGCCGGGTAGGGGATGCGGCCGGTCGACTGTGCGTCGAGCACGGAGTGGTAGAGCGGGAAGCCGAAGGCGAAGGGCACCTGCGCGGCGAGGTGGGCCTTCGCGAGGTGCAGCAGGTCGGCCGGCTTCTGCTCGGCCTCGTCGAGCCGGTAGTAGGTGATGGCGCGGTAGTCGGCGGCGATGGCGTAGCAGAAGGCGCTGGGCTCGGCCTCGAGCAGCGGGTCGCTCGTCCGCGGCTGCGTCATCGTGCCGGGGTCGGGGTAGGGCCAGTAGCGCTCGGGGGGCACGCCGACGAGCTTGAGCACGCCCATCACCTGGCGGATGTAGACGCCGGCGTCGCTATCGCTCTGCAGGAAGTTCTTCGCCACCTTGTAGAGGAAGAGGCGCGATGCGGCGACGTCGTTGCCGTGGGCCTTCTTCTCGAAGTAGGCGAGGAGGCCGGCGACGACATGGACGGCGCAGGTGTTGAAGCCGCCCTGGAAGCGCACCGGTCCCGCCCACCGCCGCAGGTCGACGCTCGCCGGCAGGTGTCGCCGCCGCAGCAGCCCGCCGAGAGCGATCTTCGCCAGCATCTGGGCGAGCGGGGCGTGGGCGGTGGTGAGGTCGCGACGGTCGGGTGGCTCGGGGATCCAGCCCGTTCCGAGGCGCAGGATCGGTCCCTTGACCTCGCCCTCGCCGCCGACGGGGCGGAAGGTCGCCCGCTTGGCGGTAGCGGTGGCGCGGCTGCTGCCGGCCTGCGGGGTGCCGCGCGTCTTCGCGCCGCCGCGAGCGGCGGCGCTGCCCCCCGCGGCACGCTTCGGGGTCTTGGAATCGGCTCGTTTCGATGGCACCTTGCTCGCCTCCTCCGGGATCTGGCCGGCCCGGCTGCCGCCCCTCCCGGCCTCACGTTCCGCGTTTGACGATGCTCCTCGATTAGCAATAGCCTACAGGCGTTCGCCTCGCATGCCGATCACTCCGAGAAGGGAGGACGTATGTCGTCCAAGCACGTCGCCGACCTCATCACCAAGCTGTCCAGCGATCCCAGTTTCCGCTCGCGCTTCCGTGCTGATCCCGACGGGGTGATGGATCAGGAGGGGCTCTCCGCCGAGGACAAGCAGGTTCTCAAGAGCGGCGACCCCGACAAGATCCGCGGTCACCTCGGCGACGACTCGCCTCCGGGCTGCTTCATTCTCTTCGTCTGAGCCGGGGCGCGTGGGGAGCGGCTCCCTCGCCGTCGTCGGCACCGGATTCCTCGTCGCCGGGCAGACGACGCCGGAGGCGCTCGCTTGCATCCGCGGCGCCGATCGGCTGCTCTTTCTGGTCGCCGAGCCGGCGACGCGCATCTGGCTCGAGGGGCAGCACCCGGCGGCGGAGTCGATGGGCAACGCGTTCTGGGAAGGGCGCTCGCGCCTCGACGCCTACGAGGAGGTCGTCGAGCGCATCCTGGCGCCGGTGCGCGCGGGGCTCACCGTCTGTGCCGCCTTCTATGGCCACCCGGGGGTTTTCGTGCACCCCTCGCACGAAGCGGTGCGCCGGGCGCGCGCCGAGGGGTTCGCCGCCACCATGCTGCCCGGCGTCTCCGCCGAGGACTGCCTGTTCGCCGACCTCGGCGTCGACCCGGCGCTCCACGGCTGTCAGAGCTTCGAGGCGAGCGACTTCCTGCTGCGCCGCCGGCGCGTCGACCCCAGCGCCGCGCTGGTGCTGTGGCAGATCGGCGCCCTGGGGGTCACCACCTACAGCACCCGCTCGCTGTGGAACCGCGACGGGCTGGCCCTGCTGGCCGAGGCGCTGCTCGAGATCTATCCGGCCGGGCATGAGGTGGTCGTCTACGAAGCCTCGCTCTACCCGGTCTGCGATCCGCTCATCCAGCGGCTGCCGCTGGCGGCGATGACCGAGGCGCGGGTGTCGACCTACTCCACGCTCTGGGTGCCGCCGGCGCGGGAGGCGCCCCTCGACGAGACGATGCTCGCGCGCCTGGGGCTGGCGGCGAGCCCTCTGCCCGACCCCTCGCCGACCCTCGCCGCGGAGCCGCGATGAGCGCGCTCACCCTCGTCGGCACCGGCTACCGCGTGGCGGGGCAGGTGACCGCCGAGACGCGAGCCGTCCTCGTCGCAGCCGAGCGTCTCGTCTATCTCGTCACCGACCCGGCCACCAGCGCCTGGCTGCGCGGCCTCAACCCTGCCGCCACCTCGCTGCACGACTGCTACCGCGAGGGTGAGGACGGCGCCGTCGCCGCGCGCCGGATGGTCGAGCGCATCGTCGCCCCGCTACGCCAGGGGCTCTCCGTCTGCGCCGCCTTCTACGGTCACCCGATGGTGCTGGTGCACCCCGCCCGGCTCGCCGCCGAGCAGGCGCGCGCCGAAGGGTTCGCGGTGCAGACCCTGCCGGCGATCTCGTGCGAGGACTGCCTGTTCGCCGACCTCGGCGTCGACCCCGCGGTTCCCGGGCGGGTGCTCTTCGACGCCACCGACTTCCTGCTGCGGCCCCGCGACTTCGACGCTACGGCGGCGTTGGTGCTGCTGCAGGCAGGAGCGGTGGGGCTGCGCGCCTTCCATGGCGGCCGCAAGCCGCACCGCGAGGGTCTGCGGCTGCTCGCCGGAGCGCTCGCGCGCTGGTATCCGCCTGCGCACCCGGTGGTTCTCTACGAGGCGGGGCTGCTGCCGCCGTTCGAGCCGGTGATCACCCGCATGCCGCTCGCCGCCCTCGGCGAGGCACCGGCGAGCGTGGTCTCGACACTCTACGTCGCGCCGCTGGCGCCGCCTCCGATCGACCCCGAGCGGGCGGCGCGGCTGCGCTCGAGCCTCTGAGCGGACGGGCGCGCGAGCCAGCAACAGGCGAGTCAGCGCGAGCGAGTCGCCCCTCGCTCGAACGCCGGTTGCGGGTGTGGCCTCAGGCGTGCCGCAGCGCGCTCGTCGGCGTCGCCGGGTCGAGCGCGCGCAGGTACTGGCGGTCGAAGGCGGCGAGCTGGCTCTCGAGGTCGGCATACGGGCCCGGTTCCCAGGCCCGCGACGCCACGCCGAGGTAGGCGTTGGCGCACAGCTCCCAATCCTGGCGATTGGTGAGGTCCCAGAAATCGATCGCCGGCTGCGGGTCGAAGCCGGGAGCGGCGATGGCGTCGGGGTGGAAGAGCCAGTCGCAGACGATGCGCGTCCGGCCGATGGCGAGCGGCTGCGCGCGGTGCACCAGCACGTAGTCGGGGTGAAAGGAGAGAAAGGCGCTGGGGAAGAGCGTGTAGTAGTAGACGCGCCCGCGCTCCTCGGCGCTGAGCCCGGCGAAGGGGGGCGCGCAACGCTCGCCGCCCATCGTCATGCTGCCCTCGGGGTTGCTCATCCACATCGGGCCGCCGAGCACCGGCCCCTCGTCGAGGTCGTTCTCGGTGTTGCGATAGGGGGTGAGCTTGTTGAGGTGCGGGTGCACGGTGGGGCAGTGGTAGCACTCGCTGTAGTTGTGGAAGAGGAGCTTCCAGTTGGCGTCGACCTCGTAGACCGTCTGGTGCGCGGAGACCAGCTCGCGCAGCCGCCAGGCCTCGAACTTGCCGATGAGCGGCGCCATCGCGGTGGCGAACGGCTGCGGCTCGGCGGCGAGGTTGAGGAAGAGGAAGCCCTGCCAGTCGGCGAGCGCCACCGAGTGCAGCGGGTAGTCGGCGCGGTCGAAGCCGGCGACGCCCTGCATGTTGGGAGCGGCGCGCAGGGCGCCGTCGAGGCCGTAGGTCCAGGCGTGGTAAGGGCACTGGATGGCGGTGCCGAGGGTGCCGGCGTGCTCGCTGCACAGCCGCGTGCCGCGATGGCGGCAGTGGTTGTGGAAGGCGCGCACCTCGCCGGCGGCGTCGCGCACCGCCAGCACGCTCTCGTTGGCGAGCGAGTGGACGAGGTAGCTGCCGGGCGCGGGGAGCTGCGAGACGTGCCCGGCGAGCAGCCAGGAGCGGCCGAAGACCCGCTCCTGCTCGGCCTTCCAGATCTCGGGGGCGACGAAGTACTCGCGAGGCAGGGTGTGCTGGCCGAAGGAGGTGCGCGCTTTCATCTCGGCGTCTCCCGCAGGGGTCGTTCTCGGATCATCGTCTTCGGTCGGCCGCGGCGCGGCCACGGGAGCGGGCCGCCGGTCGCGGAGCGGCCGCACGGTGGGCCGCGCGTGGCGGCAGAGCATGCTGCCGCTCCGGCGTCGTGGCTCGCGGCACCACGCGCGAGGCGGCCTCCGATGTCGCGGCCGGGCTGCCCGCCCGCTCCGCCCGTCCTCGGCGCGAGGATGGGGGATGCCCGCCGTCGCGACCGCCCGGCTGAAAGCCGAGCCGAGCGGAGATGCGTGCGGCGACCGCCGGCAGGAGCGTGCCCAGCTCTCCCAGTCGGCGGTGGTCGAGCCGGGACTTGGGGCCGCCGATGCTGACCGCCGCGACCGCCACGCCGTCGGGAGCGAGCACCGGCGCACCGACGGCAACGAAGCCCGCCTCGAGCTCCTCGACGGCGACCGCCCAACCGCGACGGCGTACGCGCCCCAGCTCGCGCCGCAGCGCCGCCGGGTCGGTGATCGTCCGCGCGGTGGGAGCGGCGAGCGTGCCGTCGAGCAGAAGATCGAGGGCCGCCGCCGGCAGCTGCGCCAGCAGCACCTTGCCCGTCGACGTGGCGTGCGCCGGCCAGCGGGTGCCCAGCGACGGCATGCTGCCGACGACGTAGTCGCCCGTGGCCTCATCGAGGATGAGCACGTCGCGACCGACGAGCACCTCGAGCGTCGCCGTCTCGCGGGTGGCGAAGGCGAGCGCCTGCAGCTCGCCGCGGGCGGCCGCACGCAGTCCCGCGGCGCCGAGCGCACGGCTGCCCAGCGCGAGCAGCTCGGGACCGAGACGGTAGCCCGCTCCGGCGGGCAGCCGCTCCAGCAGGCCCTCGTTGGCCAGTGCCGAGAGCAGCCGGTGGGCGGTGGTCTTGTTGAGCCCGGCGCCGCGGGCGAGCTCGGGGAGGCGCAGCACCGGCTGCTCGGCGGTGAAAGCCTTGAGCAGCCCCACCGCCCGCAGCACCGCCTGGGCTCCCGGCAGGCCGCTCGTGGACGCCGTCTCGCGCATGCGCCTACGATGCACGGCGAGCAGGTCGCCGTCAAGAGTGATTTCATGATCTGGGACAGAAATCCACTATGTGGAACACCGGCTCTTGCGCCGGCGGGGCCTCGCTGATAGGTTCGGCGCGCTGCCGGCTTGGCGAGCCACCATGCCCGTCCCTTCCCCCTTCCACGAGCGCACCGCCCCGCTGTGCACCAGCTTTCGCTGGAAGGACTGGTCCGGCTACGCGGCGGTGTGCAGCTACGACACCACCCACGACCGCGAGTACTTCGCCTTTCGCGAGTCGGCGGGGCTGCTCGACGTCACGCCGCTGTTCAAGTACGAGGTCTACGGTCCCGACGCCGTGGCGCTGCTTGCGCGGATGATGGTGCGCGACGTCAGCAAGCTGCGGGTGGGGCGGGTCGGCTACAGCTGCTGGTGCGACGACTACGGGAAGGTGATCGACGACGGCACGGTCACCCGCCTCGACGAGGACTACTACCGCGTCACCGCCGCCGATCCCACGCTGCACTGGCTGCAGACGGTGGGGCGCGGCATGCGCGTCAGCCTCGAGGACTCGACACACCGCCTCGCCGCGCTGGCGTTGCAAGGGCCGCGCTCGCGGGAGATCCTGCGCGCCGCCAGCGATGCCGACATGGACGCGCTCAAGTTCTTCGGCGCCACGCGCGCCAAGCTCGACGGTCTCGACGTGTGGATCACCCGCACCGGCTACACCGGCGACCTCGGCTACGAGGTGTGGGTGGAGAAGCCTCACGCATCGCGGCTGTGGGATGCGTTGATGGACGCCGGGCGCCCGCACGGCATCACCCCGGCCGGGCTCGACGCCCTCGACGTGTCGCGCATCGAGGCGGGGTTCATCCTGCTCGGCGTCGACTACTTCAGCGCCCCCAAGGTGGTGCTCGAGGCGCGCAAGTCGACGCCGGACGAGATCGGGCTCGGCTGGCTGGTTGATTTCGAGCGTCCGCGCTTCCCGGGCTTCATCGGCCGCGACGCCATCGCCGCCGAGCGCCAGCGCGGCCCGGCGTGGGCGCTGGTCGGGCTCGAGGTGGGCTGGGAGGCGCTCGAGAAGCTCTACGAGAGCTTCTCGTTGCCACCCAACCTCCCCGCCACGGCGCGCCGCGACGGGCTGCCGGTCTACGACGACGACGGCGTCCAGGTAGGCAAGGTGACGAGCCACACCTGGTCGCCGATCCTCAAGAAGTACATCGCCCTCGCCTCGGTGCTGGCGCCGCGCGCCGCGCCGGGGACGGTGCTGCAGATGGAGCACACGGTGGAGTTCGAACGGCGCAAGGTGCCGGCGAAGGTGGTGAAGACGCCCTTCTTCGATCCCGAGAGGAAGCGCAAGCCATGACGGGCGCGGCTGCATGTGGCCCGTCGGCGACGGCTGGCGCGATCGCCGTGCGCGTTGAGGCGCAGGCGGCGGCGGTGGTGGCTGGCGCGATTGCCATGGGAGCTGAGCTGTGCGCCGCGGCGGTGGTCGCTGACAGGATCGCCGCGCGAGCCGAGCTTGGTGGCGCCGAAGTGGTGGCTGGCGAGACTGGGACGGGCGCCGGGCTCCACGGGTCCCCGCTTGCGGGGGGTACCCCGGCCGTGCTCGGCGCGGACGCCTGCGCGCGGGTGGGGACCCCTCCCCCCCGCGCGTCCGTTCCGCTCGGCGCCCGTCCCAGCCTCGCCATGGCGGGGTCGTTCTTACTATCGACCCCAGCAGGGTCTTGGGCAAGCGCGGCCCTATCTCTTGCCTGCAACCGCTCGAGATCCTGTCCCACGGTGGCCAATGCCGTTGCTCCCTCACCACTCTCCTCATGTGGCGTGGTCCGGTCCGACGCTCCGCCTGCGACTCCCAACCGGGCCGGTGGGGGCGCCGGGCGGAGCGGGCGCGCGAGGGGAGGGCTCCCGGCCGCCCGCAGGCGCCGTCCTCGGCGCCGCGGACGGACGGGATACCCCCCGCAAGCGGGGACCGGTGGAGCCCGGCGCCCACGCCGGCTCGCCACCATCGCTCCGGCCATGGTCTCGACCTCCACATCTTCGACCTCAGCGTCCTCGACCTCCGCATCCCCGAGCGCTTTCTCGAGCTCGCCGTACTGGATCTCCGCGTCCCCCAACTCCGCAACGCCGGCCGCCGCCCGATGAGCACGCGCTACGACGCCATCGTCGTCGGTGCCGGCCACAACGGGCTGGTCTGCGCGGCCTACCTCGCCAAGGCCGGCCGCAAGGTGCTGGTGCTCGAGCGTCGCCACCAGGTGGGAGGGGCCACCACCACCGAGGAGATCTACCCCGGCTTCAAGTACACCTGCTGCTCCTACGTGGTGTCGCTGCTGCGCCCGTGGATCATCCGCGACCTCGAGCTGCCGCGCCACGGCTACGAGGTGCTGCCGCTCGAGGAGACCTTCACCCCCTTCCCCGACGGGCGCTACCTGCTGCGCGACTCCGACCCCGAGCGCACCAAGCGCGCGATCGCCGCCTTCTCGCCGCGCGACGCCGGCGTCTACAAGGAGTTCGGCGCCAAGATGGCCGAGCTCGGGCGCCTGGTCAAGCCGATGATCGACGGCCCGGCACCCGACCCGGTGTCGAAGAACCCGCTCGAGCTGCTGCGTCTCGCCAAGCTCGCGCGGCACGTGCGCGGCCAGGGGGAGGAGTGGCTGATCGGCAACCTCAAGATGATGACGATGTCGGCGGTCGACTTCCTCTCCGAGTGGTTCGAGTGCGAGCAGCTCATCGCGCCGATGTCGGTCTCCGGCATCATCGGCACCTTCCTCGGCGTGCGCTCGCCCGGCACCGCCTACGTGCTGCTGCACCACTACATGGGCGATATCGACGGCTCCTACCGTGCCTGGGGGCTGCCCAAGGGGGGCACCGGGGCGGTGGCCGAGGCGATCGCCAGCGCCGCCCGCGAGCTCGGCGCCGAGATCCGCGTTTCCTCGCCCGTCGACCACCTGACGATGAAGGGCGGCCGCGCCACCGGCGTGGTGCTCGAGAACGGTGACGAGATCGCCGCCAGGCAGGTGATCTCGGGCGTCGACCCGCATCGGACTTTTCTGCGCCTGGTGGGGGAGACGCATCTCGACCCCGAGCTCGCCAAACAGATCAAGCGCTTCAAGATGCGCGGCTCCTCGGGCAAGGTCAACCTGGCGCTCGACGCACTGCCCGAGCTCGCCTGCCTGCCCGGCGTCGGGCCGCACCTGCGCGGCGACATCACCATCGCGCCGTCGATCGCCTACCTCGAGCGCGCCTACGACGACGCCAAGTACGGCCGCTTCTCGCGGCAGCCCTTCATGGACGTCGTGATCCCCTCGCTCACCGATCCCACGGTGGCACCGCCGGGCAAGCACACCATGTCGATCTTCGTGCAGTACGCGCCCTACAAGCTCGCCGAGGGCGCCGCCGACTGGCCCAACCAGCGCGAGGCGTTCGGCGACGCGGTGATCGACACCCTGAGCGCATACATGCCCAACCTGAAGAGCCGCATCCTGCACCGCCAGGTGCTCAGCCCCTGGGACCTCGAGCAGGTCTACGGCCTCACCGAGGGCAACATCTTCCACGGCGAGCTGTCGCTCGAGCAGCTCGCCTTCCTGCGCCCGATCGCCGGCTGGAGCCGCTACCGTACCCCCATCGAGGGCCTCTGGATGTGCGCTTCGGGCACCCACCCCGGCGGCGGCATCATGGGCGCTCCGGGAGCGCTTTGTGCCCGGACCATGCTCGACGGGAGGGCGGTGTGAGGGGTGGCGTGAGCGGGCAGGGGACGGGAGTCCGGGTGGGATCCAGCTTGCGGCTGGGATTTCGTGCGCAGGCCGCGAGAGCTGGCGGCTGCCTCGGGAGCTCGTCGCACTCTCCGTGGCACCGGGAGCCAGGCACGAGCGCGCATGCCGCGCCTGCCGGCGGCCGCCGGAGTCCCCGTCATGGCCCGGTCGGATCTGGGGGCCTCGCGCAGCGGCCAGGGAGCGAGCGCTGATGACCGCGGCCCGCTACGACGTCGTCGTGGTCGGTGGGGGCCAGAACGGCCTCGCCGCCGCGGTGCGCCTCGCCGCCGCCGGCCGCAAGGTGGTCGTGCTCGAGGGCCGAGAGATCCTGGGTGGCCTCTCCGGCGTCTGCGAGATCCACCCCGGTTACCGTCTCCCCGGCATCCTCCACGACGAGGGGCTGGTGGCGCCGCGCGCCGCCGCCGCGATCGGTCTCGCCGCGCACGGCTTCGCCTGGCGGGCCGCGCCGCCGACGCTGCTCGCCGAGGAGGCGGGCAAGGGGATCCTGCTCAGCCGCGAGCCGTCGCGGGCCGCCGCCGAGCTCGCCACCCGCTCGCCCCACGACGCCGCGGCCTACCCGGCCTACCTCGGCTTTATGGTGAAGCTGCGACCGCTCGTCGAGCAGCTCCTCACCTCGCCGCCACCACCGCTCTCGCCCGAGGGCGTGAGCGACCTCTGGGACCTAGCCCGGCGTGGCCTCGGCCTCTGGCGCCTCGGGCGTCACGACACGCTCGAGCTCCTGCGGGTGGCCCCGATGTGCGTCGCCGACTACCTCGACGAGCAGTTCGAGACGGCGCTGCTGGTGGAAGGGCTCGCCGCACCGGCGGTCCTCGGCACCTTCGCCGGCCCCTGGTCGGCGGGTACCAACGCCAACCTGCTGCTCGCCGAGGCCGCGCACGGCGGTCACGTGGTCGGTGGCCCGGCTGGCCTCGTCGCCGCCCTCGAGCGCGCCGCGCGGGCGGCCGGTGCCGAGATCCGCACCGGCGCCGAGGTGGCGCGCATCCGTGTCGAGGAGGGCCGCGCCGCCGGGGTGACGCTCACCTCGGGCGAGAGCCTCGACGCCGGGGCCGTGCTCGCCACCTGCGACCCCAAGCGCGCCTTCCTGGACCTCATCGCGTTGGGCACGCTGCCGATCCGCATCGAGGACGAGTTCCGCCGCATTCGTGCCCGCGGCACGGCGGCGAAGCTCCACCTCGCGCTCGACGGCCCGCTCGAGATCGCCTCCCGCCCCGGCGAGCGCTTGGAGGCGATCCGCATCGGCGGCGGCCACGTCGACGACCTCGAGCGCGCCTTCGACGCCGTCAAGTATCGCGAGGTGTCGGCGCGACCGCACCTCGAGGTGCGGGTGCCCTCGGTCGCCGACCCCAGCCTCGCCCCGGCGGGCCACCACGTGGTGTCCGTGCTGGTGAGCTACGCCCCGCACGACGTCGAGGGCGGTTGGACCGGGGAGCGGCGGACTGCCTTGGTGGAATCGGTGCTGGGAATCCTCGAGCGCCACGCGCCGACCGTGCGCAGCCGCATCGTCGCCCAGGAGCTGCTGACGCCGGTGGACCTCGAGCAGCGCTACGCTCTCACCGGTGGCCAGCTCCACCACGGCGAGCCCGCCCTCGACCAGATGCTGGTCATGCGCCCGGCACCCTCGGCGGCGAGGTATGCCACTGCAGTGCCGGGGCTGTTCCTCGGGGGCAGCGGGAGCCACGGTGGGGGAGGGGTGACCGTGACTCCCGGGTGGCTCGCGGCAGAGGCGGTGCTGGACCACTAGCCCGCGGGGGTCGCGGGGCGATGCCGCGGCCGTCGGCTGTTTGCTCGCGGTCGTGCCTGGGAACGGTGGTCGAGCCGTCGTGGGTCGCCGCCGGACGCCGGGTCGACCCGGCGTCCCCTCAGCCCCGGCTGAAGATCGCGTGCAGGTGCTCGACGTCGAAGGTGGCGAGGGTGCCGCCGGCCTCGTAGTGGCGGATGAAGAGGGTGCCCAGCAGGTAGGAGACGACGCCGGAGGCGCCGCCCCACAGCACCACCGCCACCAGCGGTGAGGCGAAGGGCAACGCGCGCAGCAGCCGCCGGCCGAAGAGCGACCCCAGCGAGCCGGGCACCAGGCTGGCGGCGACGGCGGCGATGATCGCCCGCGCTTCGTCCTCCGAGAAGGAGATGCCGTAGTGCTCGGTGATCTCCTTGATCATCGCCACGTGGACGCCGGCGAGCACCGTCACGTCGAGCACCGGCGCGGTGACGACGGCACCGGCGCCGGCGGAGATGAGGACGTACTTGCGCAGGATGCACATCGCGGTGGCGTGCGGGGCGGCCACCGGCGGCCTTCGCTCCGGTTCCTGCTGCGGCTCGGTGCTCATGCGCCCAGTGTAGACCTGGAGCTGCCTGGTGGCGCCACGGTCGGGCTTGGCCGTGCCGCGGTCGAGGAAGCTCGCTCGCGGCCGCCGAGCCCGGAGGTGTCGCTGGCACGGCGGTGGGGAGCGGCTCGACCTGGCTCGGTCGGTGGGAGCCGGTGCCGATCGACCGCCCGATGGGGTCGCTCCGCTGAAACTCGTGCCATCATCGCGTCCTCACCACTTTCGACTCGAGGAGGGGCCGCCATGTCACTTCCCGCCGTCAACTATCTCGCCGTTCTCGTCGCCGGTGTCGTCATCTTCGTGCTCGGCGGTCTGTGGTACTCGAAGGCGCTGTTCGCCAAGCCCTGGATGGCGCTGATGGGGAAGAGCGAGGAGGAGATCAAGGCGGCAGGGGCGAAATCCGGTATGGGGGCCTTGCTGGCGATGGCCTTCGTCTGCGGGCTGCTGATCGCCTGGGCGATGGCGGTGGTGATCAACCATTTCCCGCCCTTCACGTTGACGCGGGCGGCGGCCGTGGGGCTCTTCTGCTGGGTCGGTTTCGCCGCGCCGACGAGCTTCGCCACCGCCGTCTTCTCGATGACGCCCAAGCGGCTGTGGCTCATCAACTCGGCCTACAACGCGGTGTCGTTCGTGGTGGCGGCGCTGATCCTGACCGCCTGGAGGTGGTGAGCGGCACCAGCGCGCGGGCGCTCCGCGTCGGCCTCGGGGTGGTCGTCGCCCTGGCGGTGCTGGTCGCCGTCGGTCGACTGTTCGTCGACGCGCTCGGAGGGGGCGCCGGGAGCGACCAGCTGGTGGGAGTCCAGCTCACGCCGCCGCCCGGCTTCGTCGTCGTCGAGCGCGGCGCGCTGAGCCGCCCGGCGGCCGCCCGCGAGCTGTCGGCCCTCCTCTCCGAGCGGCCGCGGGAGGCTCGCCTGGGTCTGCACTTCACTGCCGAAGGCAGCGAGCTCTTCTGGCTCGTCGAGCGCGATGGCGACGGCGGCGCCGTGCTGCGCGAGCTCGCCGCGGGAGCGGCCGGCACGCGGGTCGAGACGACCTGGGGTGGCACCGCTCCCGACCTCGAGCGCCGGCTCGCCTGGGCGGCGGAGCACGGCAGTCTCGAGCTGCCCGATCTCCGGCGCGGCGAATCGCGCAACCTCTATCACTGAGGCAGCCGAGGGGCGGGTTCTCACCCCGCGATGCTCACGGCACCGCGTGAGGCGCGGAGGATCGTCCGGGTGCCGCCCCTCGACGGGATTCCACCATCCCTGCAACTTGACCCCCACCCCCCTGCCCGACTAGCGTCGGGCTTCCCGTTTCGACCCTCAGCGCGGCGCCCCGCGTCCCCCGCGGGAGTCGAGCGCCTGCCGTCGCACCCTGGAGGAGGGGCCTCGATGCTGATTCCCATCGCCCACGAGGACGCCAAGGTCCGCGACCTGCCGTGGGCGACCTTCTCGCTGATGGCTTGCTGCCTGGTGGCGTTCGTGGCGACGAGCCTGGTGCGCGCGGATCGCGTCGCCGAGACGCGGCGCGATCTCGGCGCGGCGATCGGCTACTTCGCCGAGCACCCCTACCTGCGGCCGGACCCCAAGCTGCTGCCCGAGCAGACGGTGGCGAGCCTGGAGCTGCCGGCCCAGCGCCACGGGGTGCGAGCGGCCGCCGAGCAAGGGGAGCTCGACCGGCTGACCGGCGTCTGGCTGGAGTCGGCGGCGCACGATCCGCTGTGGCAGGCGGGGCTGATTCCCGCCCAGCCGCGGGTGGTCGGCTACCTCGGACACGCCTTCCTCCACAGCGGATGGCTGCATCTGCTCGGCAACATGCTGTTCCTCTACCTGAGCGGCCCTTTCGTCGAGGAGCGCTGGGGGCGCTGGCGCTACCTGGCGTTCTATTTCGGCGGCGCGCTGCTGTCGGCGGCGGCATTCTCGATCCACTTCCCGTACCTCTACCGGCCGCTGGTGGGGGCGTCGGGGGCGGTGTCGGCGGTGATGGCGGCATTCCTCGTCTACTTCTGGCGCAACCGCATTCGCTTCCTCTTCGCACCGCTGTTCCCGTTGCCGCCCTACTGGCGGTTCGGGGTGCGGGCGGCGGTGGTGGTGCCGATCTGGTACGGGCTCAACCTGCTCGGGGCGGCGGTCGGCGACCAGGCCGCGCCGGGCTTCGGCACCGGCACCGCCTACGACGCCCACATCGCCGGCTTCGCCTGCGGCCTGGTGGTGGCGCTGGCGGCGCGGGTGGTCAGCCGGGTGCCCGAGGAGAAGCCGGAGGACACCGCCGCGGTGGCCGCACTCGCCGCGGCGCATGCCGCAGTGGCGGCGGGGAAGCTCGATCAGGCAGAGCTGATGGCGACGCACCTCCTGCGGCAGGACCCTGCCAACGACGGCGCGGCGCTGCTGGTGTGGTCGCTGGGGCGCAAGCGTGGCGAGGCCGACGAGGTCGCGGGATGGCTCGAGGGCGTCATCCGACGCGAGCTGCGGGCGGGCAAGGAGGCGCAGGCCCTCGCGCACTGGCGGGAGCTGGTGGCCGCCTCGCCGCGGCTCACCGTCGAGCCGGTGTTGGGTCTGTCGTTGCTGCAGACCCTGTCGCGCCAGGGCGATCACCGCGAGCTCGAGAGGATGCTGCAAGTGACGCTCGAGCGCTGTCCCACGGGCGCGCCGCTGGGGACGATGCTGAGGCTGCTGCGGCTGGCCGCCGAGCAGCACCCGGTACCGGTGGCGGCGGCGGCCCTGGCGGCGCGGGTGCGATCGCACCCCGATCTCACGCCCGAGGAGCGTGCCGAGCTGGAGGGGTTGCTCCCCAGCGCGGGAGCCGGCTCGCGCGCGCGGTCGTGGCTGTGAGCGCTGCTAGAATCGCAGCGCTCGATGCCCGATGCCACGCTCGCTCCGCCCGCCCCCGCGGCGACCGCGCCGGCCCCGTCGGCTCGCATGCGCGTCCTGCTGCTGCAGGTCCGCGACCAGAGCGCTGCGGAGCTGCACGAGCAACAGTGCTTTCTCGACCGCCTGTCCCTGGCGCCCGAGCGCCTCACCGCGGTCAACGTCGTCGAGCGTGCGGTGCCGAGCCTCGCGGCGGCGCTGGCCACCGACCTCGTGGTGCTCGGCGGCGCCGGCGCTCACTCGGCGTACCGGGACTACCCGTTCACCGAGCCGCTCGTCGAGCTGGTACGCGCGCTGGTGGCACGGGGCCGCCCCTTCTTCGGGGCTTGCTTCGGGCACCAGTTTCTCGCCCGCGCGCTGGGAGGTACGGTGGTGAACGACCCCGCCAACGAGGAGGTCGGTACCTTCGAGGTGGCGCTGACGCCGGAGGGGGAGAGCGACCCCGTCTTCCGCGGTGTGCCGGCACGGTTCGCCGTCCACCTCGGGCACCACGACCGCATCGACGTCGTGCCGCGGGGCATGGTCACGCTCGCCTCGTCCGAGCGCTGCCGGCAGCAGGCGGTGCGGATCGAGGGCAAGCCGGTCTACGGTGCGCAGTTCCACTGCGAGATGACCGAGCGTCACATGCGCGAGCGGGTGCTCATGTATGCCGGCGACTACCTGAGGGGCGACGACCCGGCCGCCGAGCTGGCGCGTCGGCTGCGAGCGACCCCCTGGGCCGACGAGATCCTCGCGCGCTTCGTCGGGGCGTGTCTCTGAGCGCGGCCGTCGCGCCAGGTCAGGGCAGCCCCGCACTCTGCTCTCTGCGCGCAATTCACTGTAGTATCAGTGCTTCGGCCCACCGGCCGCCCGGGGGCCCTGTGTTAACATCTCCTGCGATTTCTCGGAACCTAATCCGGTGAGTGATGCTCCTGGGTCGAAGAACGACGACGCGAAGGCCTCCCGGCGGGCTCGCGGCATGAACGAGTCGAGCACCGACAGCATCGACCTCGCACAGCTGCGGAGCGAGTCGGGGCATACCCAGGCGTGGCAGCCGTCGTCGTCGCAGGAGCGGCGGGCGGCGGCGGCGGGTGAGAGCGAGGCCAACGTCATCCTCATCGCTCACCCGGAGCACCGCACGTTGGGGACCCGCTTCCGCCTGCGGCCGGGCTCGGTGATCGAGATCGGGCGATCGCCGACCTCCGAGATCTCGTTCCCCGAGGTGCTGTCGATCTCGCGCACCCACGCGCGGCTCGAGCACCAGGGCTCGAGCGTGGTGATCGAGGACCTGGGCAGCACCAACGGCACCTACGTCAACGACCGGCTGATCCAGAAGCACCAGCAGCTGCGCAGCGGCGACCGCTTCCAGGTGGGGGCGGTGCACTTCAAGTTCCTCCACGAGCGCGACGTCGAGAACGCCTTCCACCTCGCCATCTACGACCTGGTGATGCGCGACGGGCTCACCGAGATCTTCAACAAGCGCAAGTACGAGGAGGAGGTCGAGCGCGAGGTGGCGCGCGCCAGCCGCTACGCGCGACCCCTCGGCCTGGTGCTCTTCGACATCGACCACTTCAAGGCGGTCAACGACACCTATGGCCACCTTTGCGGCGACTTCGTCCTCAAGCAGGTGGCGGAGCGAGTGCGCACCGGCCTGCGGGCCGAGCAGGTGTTCGCGCGGGTGGGCGGCGAGGAGTTCGTGGTGCTCTGCCCGGAGACCAACGGCGAGAACGCGCGCCGGCTGGCGGAGAAGCTGCGCGATCGCATCGCCGCCGAGCCCGTCGACTACGCGGGGTTCCAGGTGCCGGTGACCTGCTCCTTCGGCGTCTCCCAGCTGCAGCCCGACATGCGTGACGGCGCCGCCCTCTACGAGGCGGCCGATCGCGCCCTCTACGAGGCGAAGCAGGGCGGCCGCAACATGGTCTGTCTCTTCGCGCCCGCTGCCGACCCTGCCGGCCCCGGGGCCACCGGCAACTGAGGCAAAGCCCGCCCCCGATGCCGCTGCAACTCGGCGAGACCCTCGGTCGCTACCAGCTCGAGGAGCTGGTCGGGCAGGGGGGAATGGCGGTGGTCTATCGCGCCGTCGACTCGGTGCTCGGCCGCACCGTCGCCGTCAAGGTGATCCGCCCAGCCTTCACCGAGGACCCGCAGTTCCTCGGCCGCTTCCTGCAGGAGGCGCGGCTGGTGGCCAACCTCGATCACCCCAGCATCCTGCCGCTGTACGACTTCGGCGAGGAGAGCGGGACCCCCTACCTGGTGCTGCCCTACCTGCCAGGTGGCAGCCTCGCCGGCCGCATGGGCTCGGTGCCGCAGCCGCTGCCTTTGGTGGCGGCGTGGATGATCCAGCTCTCGGGGGCGCTCGACGCGGCGC
Organism: Thermoanaerobaculia bacterium; assembly: GCA_963837455.1. Taxonomy (GTDB): domain Bacteria; phylum Acidobacteriota; class Thermoanaerobaculia; order Multivoradales; family JAIOJS01; genus DASYQD01. The sequence continues at coordinate 837,767 of CAWINM010000010.1, forward strand.
ACGCGCGCGGGGTGCTGCATCGCGACATCAAGCCCGGCAACGTGCTGGTCACCAAGGACGGACGGCTCATGCTGGGCGACTTCGGCATCGCGCGGCTGGCGGAGGCGACGACCCGGCTGACCGTTACCGGGATGGTGGTGGGAACGCCGCTCTACATGGCGCCCGAGCTGGCGCGCGGGGCAGACGCCAGCCCGGCCTCGGACCGCTACGCCCTGGCGGTGATGGTCTACGAGATGATCGCCGGGCTGCCGCCGTTCCTCGGCAGCAATCCGCTGTCGGTGCTGCACCAGCAGGTGCACGAACCGGTGCCGCCGCTGGCGGGTCGGCTTCCCGAGCTGCCGCCGGGAATCGATGGCTTCCTGCGCCGTGCGCTGGCGAAGTCGCCGCCGGCGCGATACCCCTCGGCGCGGGCGATGGCGGAGGAGCTGGTGCAGCAGCTCTCCCCCGACCAGCGGGCCGAGCTGTCGACCCTGGTGTGGGCGGGAGGGGCGGACGCGACGTCGGGCTCGCTGCCCGAAGACCCGACGGTGGTCGTCGGCGGTCGCACCCTGCAGATGCCCGGGCCGACGGGCCCGACCGTGCTGCGGTCGTCGACCAGCGCGGTGACTGCGGAGGCGCCCCGACCCTCTCGCGGCTCGCCGCTGCTGTGGGGAATCGGGGTGGTGGCGGCAGTGGCGCTCGCCCTGCTGCTGGTGCCGCGCGGCTGGCTTGCCGGCGGCGTCCGGCCCGAAGGAGTGGCACCGGCCCCGGCCGCCGCCGTACCCCCCGGGGCCGCCGCACCCGCTCCAACGGGGCCGTCCGGCGCTGCGGCGCCCACCAGCCTCAGCCTGTCATCCGGCGCCGCTGCGAACGACGCACGCCCGGCGGCCACGGCTGCGCCGCCGCCGGCGAAGGCCGTCCCCACGAGTGCCGGTACCGGTGCGGAGCCACCACCGCCGCGGGCCGAAGGCGAGGCACCGGCACCTTCCGAGCTCACCTTGGGCGGCGACCTGGCGGGGCGCGGGGGACGGCGCGAGGTTCTCGAGCTGCTGCGCCGGCCGACGCGGCGGATGAGCGCCCCCGACTTCCAGCGCCTGCTCGATGCGACCCGGGGGGCCGAGTCCGAGCCCGGCGGTATCCGTGAACGGCTGTTGGTGCTGCGCCGGTGGGCGGAAGGGGGTCTCGCCTACGCCCAGGGGCGCGAGGACGAGGCGAGCCTCCGTCGTCGCGAGCTCGACCCCGCCGACGCCGCCTGGGGTGTCGGGTGGCCGGCCCTGGTGTTCAGCGAGGGCAACGCCTGGGACCTCGCCGCCATCTACGCCGATCCCAAGCACGAGCTCGACACCTTGCTGCAGCCGCAGCTGCGGGGCATGGGCGGCAACACACGGACGGCGCTCGCCGCCGCCTACTCGGCCCACCTCGACGGCAACCACACGGGAGCGATGCGGCTCATCGCCGAGGCGGGGATCGACCCCAGCCGGGCCGGCATCGACCCTCGGGGGCGGGAGCTGGTGTCGCAGTTCCTCACCGCCGAGGCGATCGAGGCGCGCGACGAGCCGGCGGTGCGGCGGTGGATGCCCTACGCCATCGACGGCGGGAGGGCGCCGCTGGCGCGCCCGTTCCTGATCGAGATGATGGGGCTCGCCAGCGAGAATCTCGGCGCACCGCAGGCGCTGCTGATCAAGGCGGAAGCCTGCCGCCTGGGCGTGCAGGGGCTCTGCGGTCCGGGCCGCGACGCTCTGGGCAACCCGGAGGTGCGGCCGCTGGCGCCGCAACGCTTCGGCCGCCGCCGCCCCCCGGGGGGACGGCGGGGAGCGGGCGGCGGCGGAGCGGCTCGGCGCCTCGGGGCTCTCGGGTCCGGGGACCCGGGCGGGGAGTAGCTCCCTTCGTGCTTCGCGATCTCCACGTCCGCAACCTGGCGGTCCTCGCCGAGGCCAGTGTCGACTTCGGGCCCGGCCTCAACGTGCTGTCGGGCGAGACCGGAGCCGGCAAGTCCATCGTCGTCGACTCGCTCTCGCTGCTCGCCGGTGGCCGCGCCTCCGCGGAGCTGATCCGTACCGGCGCCGAAACACTCACTGTCACGGGTCGCTTCGTGCCGGCCGGCGAGGGGTGGCGGCGGGCGCTCGCCGCGGCCGGCGTCGAGGCCGCGGGAGAGGAGCTGGTGGTGCGGCGCGAGGTGTCGCGCGAGGGGCGCAACCGCGCCTTCGTCGACGACCAGCCGGTGACGGTGCGGCTGCTCGCCGAGCTGGCGCCGCATCTGCTCGCGATCCACGGGCAGCGCGACGAGCTGGGGCTCGCCGACCCCGAGCTGCAGCGCGGCTGGCTGGACCGCAGCGGCGGCGCCGAAGCGGAGGCGCTGCGCAACCGCGCGACGGCCGCCTGGGAGCGCTACCGCGGCGTCGCCGATCGACTCGAGCGTGCCACCGGCGACGAGCAGGCGCGCCGCGAGCGTTCGGAGACGCTGAGATTCCAGCTCGGCGAGCTCGACGCTGCCGGATTGGTGCCAGGCGAGGAGGAGTCGCTGCGCGCCGAGCGGCAGGTGCTACGGCACGCCGAGGCGATCGTGCGTGGCCTCGCCGCCGCGTCCGCGGACCTCTCCGAGGACGACGGCGCGGCCGGCGAGCGGCTCCAACGCGCCGCCGCAGCGCTCGCCGAGGTCGGGGAGTGGGAGCCGCGCGCGACGGCCTGGGCAAGTGACCTCGGCGAGCTGCGGATCCGTCTCGACGACGTGGCCCTGGCGGTTTCGCGCCGGGCCGGCGAAGTGGAGGCCGACCCGGCAAGGCTCGACGCGGTGGAGGAGCGGCTGGCACTGCTCGAGCGCCTCTTCCGCAAGTATGGCGAAGGCAGCGCGGCCCTGCTCGCGCGGCGGGACCGGCTCGCCGCCGAGGCCGCCGAGCTCGACACCGACGAGGCCGGCCGTGCCGCGCTCGAGCGGCAGGTCGCCGAGGCGCTCGCGGCCTACCGGGCTGCTGCCGGCGAGCTCTCCGCCTCGCGCTGGCGGTGGGCGGCGGCGCTGGCGAAGGCGATCGCTCGCGAGCTGGGTGACCTGGCGCTGCCCAAGGCGCGCCTGGCGGTGGAGCTCGGCACTCGCCGGCGCGCGGGGAGCGCGGTGCTCGTCGACGGCGAGCCGGTGGAAGCGGGGCCGCTGGGCTGGGACGTCGCCACCTTCACCTTCGCTCCCAACCCCGGCGAGGAGCCGCGCCCCCTCGCCCGCATCGCCTCCGGCGGCGAGCTCGCCCGCGTCTACCTCGCTCTGCAGCTGGCGGTGCGCGGGGCCGGCGTCGCCAGCGGCGCCACCATGGTCTTCGACGAGGTCGACGCCGGCATCGGCGGCCGCGAGGCGGCGGCCGTCGGACGCAAGCTCAAGCGGCTGGCCGCCGGCGGTCAGATCCTCGCCGTCACCCACCTGCCTCAGGTGGCGAGCTTCGCCGATCACCACTTCCGCACCAGCAAGCGCGTCGCCGAGGGTCGGACCTTCGTCTCGCTCGAGCCGCTCGCCGGCGAGACACGGGTCGAGGAGGTGGCGCGGATGCTCGCCGGCAAGAAGGTTACCGAGCTCTCCCGCGACCACGCCCGCGAGCTGATCCGGAGCGGCGCGAGCGAGTGAGCGCGGTCCCGACCTGGCGCCCCGGCGAGTCGGTGGCTCCGCTGGGGGCCCTGCTCTCGCGTGGCGGCGTCCTCGGCATCCCCACGGAGTCGAGCTACGGCCTCGCCGCCGATCCGGCGAGCGAGCGGGGGGTGGCGGCGATCTACCGCATCAAGTCGCGGCAGGCGGGGCAGCCTCTGCCGGTGGTGGCCGCCGACCTCGGCCAGCTCGCCGCTCTCGGGCTGGAGGTCGACTCCGAGCCCTGCCGCCTCGCGGCCACCGTGTGGCCGGCGCCGCTGAGCGTGCTGCTGCCGGTATCGCGGCCGCTGCCGGCCGCAGCCGGCGCCTCGACGCTGGCGGTGCGGATCCCCGACCACGCGGCGCTCCGCGACCTGCTCCACGAGCTCGGCACCGCCCTCACCGCCACCTCTGCCAACCGCAGCGGCGAGCTCCCGCTGCTCGAGCCGGGCGCCGTCGCCGCGCTGCTCGGGGGGGAGGACGCGCGGGTCGTCGAGGGCGGTCGGCTCGCCGGCGGCGCGCCCTCCACCCTCGTTGCCTGGGAGGGCGGCGGTTGGCGCGTGCTGCGGCAGGGGCGCTTCGGTTTGGATCGGCTGCCGCGGCGGCTCTAACCCGTCACACCCGGGCCGCGTGCCGCCAGGCCTGGAAATGCGGGGCTCCGCCCCGCGGTTGCACGGGGTGGAATACCATCTCCCCACCCATGAGGACGGTGCCATCATGCTGAAGACACTCCGTGCCGGGCTCACCGCCGCGGCCACCCTGGCCCTCACCGTCACTCCCGCGCTGGCCGCGCCTCTCTCGCCGGCGGTCGCCGAGGAGGTCATGCCGCTGTCGCAGGTGCAGCGCGGCCAGAAGGGGTACGGCGTCTCGGTCTTCGCCGGCACGGCTCGCGAGCGCTTCGAGGTCGAGGTCCTTGGCGTCATCCACGACCTCTCGCCCAACGTCAGCTACGTGCTGGCGCGACTTTCCGGCCGCGGGCTCGAGGACTCGGGCGTCATCGCCGGCATGAGCGGCAGCCCGGTCTACATCGACGGCAAGCTGGTGGGCGCGGTGGCCTTCTCCTGGCCCTTCGCCAAGGAGGCGATCGCCGGCATCACCCCCATCGAGGCGATGCGCGAGCTGCGCGGCGGCGTGCCACCCCCCCTCGCCGTGCCCACGACCGCCATGGCGAGCACGCGCGACCTCGAGGCGCTGCTACCGAAGACGACCGGTGCGTCGAGCCGCGAGATCCTCACCGCCGCCCTCGGCAAGCTGCGCCCGCTGGTCGGCGGCCAGGCCGCCGGCGCGGTGGCATGGAGCATGTCGGGCTTCGCTGCGCCCACCCAGGAGCTCGTCGCCCACGGCCTCGGCGGCGTGGCTCCCTCGGGGCAGGCCCCCCCCGGCGCGGTGCCGACCGACCTCGCTCCCGGTGCGGCCGTGGCGGCGGTGCTCGTCGACGGCGACCTCCGGCTGGCTGCCACCGGCACCGTCACCGACCGCGTGGGTGATGGCGTGCTCGCCTTCGGCCACCCCTTCCTCGGCCTCGGCGCCACCGACATCCCGATGGCCGGCGCCGAGGTGGTGGCGGTGATCGCCAACCAGTACAGCTCGTTCAAGATCGCCAACTTCGGACCGATCGTCGGCAGCTTCCACCAGGATCGCCTCACCGGCATCTACGGCGAGCTCGGCGCCCAGGCGACGACTCTGCCGCTCGACGTTCACGTCGAGTCGGGGCGCAGCGTCGACTACCACCTGCGCCTGGCACGGGTGCCGCAGATCACCCCCACGCTGCTCGGGCTGTCGGTGCTGGGGGCGCAGGAGGCCGCGGCGCAGAGCACCGGGCCGCTCGGCATCGACCTCGAGGCCACCTTCGACCTCGGCGCCAAGGGCATCGTCAAGGTGAGCCAGAGCTTCGACGGCGACAGCGCCCCGACGGATGCCGCCGTGCACATGCTCGCCTTCGGCAACTTCTTCCTCAACAACGGCTTCGCGCAGGTCGACCTGAAGAAGGTGGACATCCGGCTGGCGCAGCACCCGACGCCGCGCACGGCGGCGCTGGTCGGCGGTTACGCCGAACGCACCGAGCTGCACCCGGGCGAGCAGGTGAAGCTCCACCTCGACCTCGTCCCCTGGCGTGGCGAGGCGGTGCGGCGCGACCTCACCCTGGCCCTGCCCAAGGACCTGCCGGCCGGCCGCTACACGGTGCTGGTGGGTGACGGCGTCACCCTCGACGCCGCAAGGCTGGCGCTGCAGCCGGCGGCCCCGGTGCGGCTCGACCAGGCGCTGCGGCTGGTGCGCGCGTTCCACTCGCGGCGCGACCTGGTGGCACTGGGTGTCTACGCCGGGAATGGCCTGGCGGTGGCCGGCGAAGTGCTGCCGCGCCTGCCAGGCTCGCTGCGCGCGGTGTGGTCGGCGGCCTCGTCGCAGTCGGCGGTAGCGTTGCCGCTGACGCTGGCCCAGCAGGAGAGCGAGCGGGCCCCGTTCCCGGTCGACGGGGCCGTGCGCATCGACCTCAACGTGGTGCGCCGCACGCCGCTGACCGGCAACGAAGACGGTGGTGGGGGCTCCCTCGATGCCGGCGACGCCGGCGCCGCGGACGGGGCGGGCGCCGGCGACGAGGCGCCCTCGACAGCCGACGACGACGGCGTCGGCGGCGGTGAAGGCGGTACGCTGGGGAGCGGCCGGTGAGGGCGCCGCGGGTGAAGGCTCTCCCGCTCACCGCCGCCTGCCTCCTGGCCTTCGCCGCCGGCACCGCTCGCGCCTCCGAGGTCAAGCTCTTCCGGCTGCAGTCGCAGCAGGCCTTCCTGCGCGGCCAGCTCGAGGGCATGAGCGTCGACGCCCTCGGCACCCTGCGCATCGCCCCCAAGGCGGAGCGGCTCACGGCCCTCGCCGAGCCGTTCGTGCTCAGCGCCGCAGCGCACCCGGACGGCTGGGTGGTGGGGACCGGCAACTCCGGCAAGGTGCTGCTCGTGGGCCGCGACGGCAAGGTGAAGGAGCTCTTCGCCACCGCCGAGCCCGAGGTGTTCGCGGTGTGGGTCGACGGGCAGGGGACGGTGTATGCGGGGTCGTCGCCGAACGGCAAGGTGTACCGCTACCACGCCGCCAAGGACGGTGGAGAGGCCAAGGCCGCGGTCTGGTTCGACCCCGGCCAGACCTACATCTGGCAGCTGCTGGGGACCCGCGACGGCGGCCTGCTGGTGGCCACCGGCACCCAGGGCAAGCTCTTCCGCGTCGCGGCGGGCAGGGGGGACGAAGCCGCGAAGGGCGAGGTGCTGTGGGACGCCGGCGACACCCACGTGCGCTCGCTCGCCCTGCTCCCGGGTGGCGACGTGCTGGCGGGAACCGCCGGCGAGGGTCGCATCGTCCGGCTTTCCGCGAAGGGTGTGGTCCGCACGCTGTTCGATGCCGTCGAGCCCGAGGTGGTGGTCATTGCGGTGGCGCCCGACGGCACCGCCTGGGCGGCGGCGGTGGCCTCGGAGGCGAGCCAGGTGCCGCTGTTGGGAGCGGCCCCCGCGACGACAGCCGCCAAGGAGCAGCCCAGCAAGCAGGGGCAGCAGGCAGGCAGTGGGGAGCCCGGGGACGCCTCGGCGGAGGTGAGCGCTGGCGGCGTGGCCGGGCAGCCGATGGGCACGCGGCCGCCGGGCTTCGGCGGCCCGCGCTCGGAGATCCTGCGCATCGATCCGCAGGGGGGCGTGACCACCGTGGCGCGGCTGCAGGACGAGACCGTGCACTCGCTGCTCTGGCTCGATGGCCGGCTGTGGCTGGGCACCGGGCTCGAGGGGAAGCTGTTCAGCCTCCATGGCAGCGACCTGGTGCTGGAGGGGGACGTCGAGGAGCGCCAGGTGATGGCGCTGCTTCCCGACGAGGGCCGTCCGGCCTTCGCCACCACCAACGCGGCCGCCTTCTACCGCACGAGCGCCGAGCGCCGGCAGGGGACCTACACGAGCCCGGTGCTCGACGCCCAGCAGATCGCCAGGTTCGGGTCCTTCCGCTGGACGGGGGAGTCGCCTCCGGGTGCCGCGCTGCGCTTCGCGTTCCGCAGCGGCATCGCCGCCGAGCCCGACGCCACCTGGTCGCCCTGGACCGAGCCCCGCGAGGGGCGCGAGATCGCCCTCACCGGCGTGCCGTCGGGCCGCTACGTGCAGTGGCGGCTGGAGGCGAAGGCGGGCGAGGGTGCCTCGCCGCAGCTCGCGGCCGCCGAGCTCTCTTACCTGCAGAGCAACCTGGCGCCGCGCATCACCGCGCTCGCCGCCATGGACGCGGGACAGATCCTCGTGCCCTTCAACTTCAACCCCGGCGGTCAGTCGTACGAGCCGGCGCACCCCAACCGCGAGGGTATCTTCACCACCCTCGAGGAAGCTCCCGAGGGCGGCGACGACAGGCTCAAGACGCTGTGGAAGCAGGGCTACCGGACGCTGCGCTGGAAGGCCGAGGACCCTAACAGCGACACCCTCACCTACACCCTGTCGTTCCGGCCGGAGGGCCGGTCGACGGGGGGTACCGACGGCGATGGCGACGGCGGCTGGCTGCCGATGGCCGCCGACCTCACCGACGCCTACTACAGCTTCGACGAGACGGCGCTGCCCGACGGCGTCTACCGTTTCCGCCTCGAGGCCCGCGACGGCCCCGACGACCGCCCCGGCGGCGCGCTTCACGACGTGCGCGTGAGCGAGCCGGTGGTGGTCGACCACACCCCACCGCGCCTGCTCGGCATGCGGCGCGACGGCGACCGCCTGCTGGTCGAGGTCGAGGACGCGTGGGACCCGCTGCGCGAGGCCTCGTACTCGGTCGCCGCCGGGCCCTGGCAGCAGGCCACCGCCGCCGACGGCCTGCTCGACGGCAAGCGCGAGGTGCTGGCGGTGCCGGCTGCCAAGGGCTCCCGGCTGGTGATCCTCAAGGTGATGGACGCCGCCTTCAACGGGGCTACCTTCGACCTCTCGCGCGAGGCAGAATAGCGCCCACTCATGAGCGGCCCGCGGATCGCCGTCTACCCGGGGTCGTTCGATCCCCTGCACGAGGGGCACCTCGACATCATGCGGCGCTGTCGGCCGCTGTTCGACGAGGTGGTGGTGGCGGTGCTCGAGAACGAGGGGAAGGCGCCGCTGTTCACCGTCGAGGAGCGGCTGCAGATGCTGCGCGACCTGCTCGCACGCGAGGGTCCCGGCTTTCGCGTGCAGGGGTTCAGCGGTCTGCTGGTGTCCTTCATCGACGAGATCGGCGCCTGCGCCATCGTGCGCGGGCTGCGGGCGGTCTCCGATTTCGAGTACGAGTTCCAGATGGCGCTGATGAACCGGCGCCTCAACCCGCGCATCGAGACCGTCTTCATGACGCCGCGCGAGGAGTACAGCTTCGTCTCCAGCCGCCTGGTCAAGGAGGTCTTCCGCCTCGGCGGCGACCTCCGCGGCCTGGTGCCGGAGACGGTGCTCAAGTGCCTGCGCGAGCGCCTGCCACCGCAGGGCACCGCGCCGTAGGGCATGACGCCGCTCGACGAGCTGCTGCTGCGGATGCCGAAGGTGGAGCTGCACGTCCACCTGGAGGGCTCGTTGCCGCCGGCCAGCCTGCTGGCCCTGGCGCACCGACGCCACCTCGACCTGCCGGCGAGCACCGTCGAAGGGCTCGCCGAGTGGTTCCGCTTCCGCGACTTCGCTCACTTCGTGCAGATCTACCTCACCATCTGCCGCTGCCTGCGCCAGCCCGAGGACTTCCAGCAGCTCGTCGACGCCGTTGCCGCCGAGCAGGCGCGGCAGAACGTCGTCTACAGCGAGATGCACTTCACCATCGGCACCCACCTGATCCACGGCCACAGCGCCAGCGAGCTGCGCGACGCCATGGCCGAGGCGCTGGTCGACGCCGAGCGGCGCCACGGCGTGCGGCTGCGGTTGATCCCCGACCTGGTGCGCAACGTCCCGTTCAAGTGGGCCGACCGCACGCTCGAGTGGGCGCTCGAGATGCAGGGGCGTGGCGTGGTGGCGCTGGGCCTCTCCGGCTTCGAGGAGACCCACCCCAATGAGCCCTTCCGCGAGCACTTCCGGGTGGCCGCCGCGGCCGGTCTGCACCGCGTGGCGCACGCCGGCGAGCACGCCGGCCCCGCCTCCGTGCGTTCGGTGCTCGAGGTGTGCGGTGCCGAGCGGATCGGCCACGGGGTGCGAGCGATCGAGGATCCCGATCTGGTCGCCGAGCTCGCCGCCACCGGCGTGCCGCTGGAGGTCAACCCGAGCTCCAACGTCTGCCTTGGCGTGGTGCCGGACCTCGCCAGCCACCCCTTCGAACGGCTGCGCGCTTCGGGAGTCGAGGTGACCGTCAACTCCGACGACCCGCCCCTCTTCGCCACCACGCTCAGCGGTGAGTATCAGCGGTTGGCGGAGACGTTCGGCTACGACGCCGCGACCTGCGCTGCGCTGTCGCTGGCCGCGCTGCGCGCTTCCTTCCTGCCGGCGGCCGAGAAGGAGGCGCACGAGCGCGACTTCCGGCGCCAGCTCGCCTCCCTGGGCGAGCAGCTGCTCGGGGCACCGGTCGAGCCGGCAGCCCGCGAGGCGGTGGCGCCCACGCGCGAGGCCTGAGCACGCCGCACCAGTGAACCCCGCCGCCCCCGAACGGCACTCACGAGGATTCCACACGTCGAGACGAGGAGGCCTTCGATGCGTTCGACTCCGCATGCCCTGACCCTTGCCATGACCGTGGCGGCACTGTCGGCCGCTCTGCTGCCGGTGGCCGCTCACGCCGAGGACGCCCCCGCCATGGCGGCGCCGGGTGCCCACGCCTACTCCATCGACCCCCACCACAGCCACGTCGGCTTCCGTATCCGCCACCTGGTGAGCCGCGTCGACGGTCGCTTCAAGGACTTCGCCGGCACCGTCACCTACGACCCCAGGGCGCCGCAGAGCTCGAGCGTCGAGGTCACGGTGCAGGCGACGAGCATCGACACCGACACCCCGCGCCGCGACGACGACCTGCGCTCGGACAACTTCTTCGACGTCGCCAAGTTCCCGACCCTCAGCTTCCAGAGCGTGTCGGTGCAGCCGCGGTCGGCCGACAAGCTCGACGTCACCGGTGACCTCACCCTGCACGGTGTCACCAAGCGCGTCACCATCCCCGTCGAGGTGCTCGGCACCATGCCCTTCCGCGGCGGCGAGAAGGCCGGCTTCGCCACCACCTTCACCATCGACCGCAAGGACTACGGCATCACCTGGAACCGGGCCATCGACCAGGGGGGCGCGCTGCTCGGCGACGAGGTGGAGGTGAGCATCCAGCTCGAGACCGGCTGGGAAGCGCCGAAGCCTGCGGAGGCGGCGCCGGCGGGCGCGAAGCCCTCGGGACGCTAGGCGCCAAGGGCGGGCAGGCGCGGCCGCCAGCAACCGGTGGGCCGAGCAGGGTCGGGCGGTTGTCGGGTCCGCCCGCTCCATGCAGCGTCCAACGCGCTGAGTGCTATATCCTGTCGTCTCGATGCGACCCGGCGCAGGCGGGAGGGCTCACGGTCGGATCGTGGCCCCTTGGCTCGCGGTGATGGGGCTGATGTCGCTGTCGCCTGCCGCGGCGCAGGAGCCGCCCAGGTTGTTGCGCGACATCGCGACGCCGCCCGCCTTCATACTGCCCTGGCTGACGTATCCCGCAACCGAGTACGTCGTTGCGGGCGGAGTCGCCTACACCTTCGCCTGGGAGGCGAGCAGCGGACTGGAGCTGTGGCGCAGCGACGGTACGCCGGCAGGGACGTGGCGGGTCCGCGACGTCTGCTCCGGATCGTGCAACGGGGCGTATGGGATCGAGGTCGTACAGTCCGGAGGGGTGATCTTCTTCGCCGCCGATGACGGCGAGCATGGCACCGAGCTCTGGCGCAGCGATGGGAGTGCGGCGGGTACCACGATGGTTGCCGACATCGGGCCCGCCGCCGACGGCTCGCTTCCCACCTTCCTGACGCCGGCGCCCGGCGGCCTGTACTTCGTCGCCAACGATGGCGTCCACGGTCGGGAGCTGTGGTGGAGCGACGGCAGCGCCGCTGGCACGCACCTGGTGGACGACATCCTTCCGGGCAGCGCCGAGGACGACGGCCTCGGCCCCAGTCACCTCGTCATGATCGGCGATACCCTGCTGTTTGCCGCCAATGATGGCCAGCACGGTCGCGAGCTATGGCGCACCGACGGCACTGCCGGCGGGACCAGCCTGGTCAAGGACCTCGTCGCGGGCCCCGACTCGGGGCTGCAGTGGTACGAGCCGTGGCCGTCTTCCTGGTACGGCCCTGCCGTGGCGGGCGGCAAGGCCTTCTTCTCCGTGCTCTTTCGCTCCGGCTCGCTGGACGGGTTGGTACCCTGGGTGAGCGACGGCACCGAGGCGGGCACGCAGCCTCTGGTGCCGGCGACGAACACCTGGGACGCGCTGCGCTTCTTCGCTTTCGACGATGTCGTGCTCTTCTACGGCAACCCCGACTGGCCCTTCACGCTCTGGCGCAGTGACGGCACACCTGCCGGCACCTACCCGCTCGGCGTGGCGTCCAACGGTGGCACCGAGCTCACACCCACCTCCTTCGCTCGCGTAGGATCGCTCGTCTTCTTCCCCGGTTGGCAGGATTCCACCGGACGGGAGCTGTGGGTCAGCGACGGCACAGTCGTCGGCACCCACTTGGTCATTGACCTGCGCCCGGGGAGCGAGAGTACCCTCGGCTGGTCCTTCTCCGGGCTCGCCGCCGCGGGCGATCGGGTCTTCTTTCCCGCTGACGATGGGATCCACGGGATCGAGCCGTGGTCGAGTGACGGGACTGCCCCGGGCACCGCGATGGTGGCGGACCTCTTGGCGGGGAGCAGCTCCTCGCTCGACCCCATCGAGTTTCCGACCTACCCCACGGAGGTCGGGGAGCATCTGCTGTTCCGTGCCTTCTCCTCGTCGGGCATGACGCTCGACAGTCTCGACCTGCAAACGGCAGCCGTTGCCTCGCTCCAGGGGACCGGCGAGCGGCCAGGCTCCGTCCCAGGCTGCAACATCGGCCGCCTTTGCCCGGTAATGACCGCAACGCCCGGTGGCGTGGCGTTCCTCGGCTACGACGCCGATCACGGTGCGGAGCCTTGGAGAAGCGACGGCTCGACCGCCGGGACGCAGCTGGTTGGCGACCTGCGCCCGGGCATCGACTGGTCGATGCCGCAGAACACCCTCCATCTCTTCGCCGGCTTCGGCGACGAGCTGCTGATCGTGGGACGGGACGGTGGCGGTACGGACACCGACCAGGTGTGGGTGAGCGATCCCGGGGGCATCAACCAACTCACCGACGAGCCGTGGGGCTACCGCGGTCCCAACGACCTCGTCGCGTGGCGGGGCGCTGGCTACTTCACTGCCGGGACCGGGATCTGGCGCAGCGACGGAACGGGATCGGGGACGGTGCCGCTCGCCACTCGAAGCTGCTCCGATCTCACCGCCGGCAGCGACCGGCTCTACTTCGTCGACGACGGTCGTCTCTGGTCCGTGGAGGGGAGCAGCGGGACGGCGGACCGGATCGCCCCGGGCTTGGATGTCTCTCCGGGTCAGAAGGTCGTCACCAGCGATTCCCAGGGCCACGAGCTGCTCTACTTCATCGGCTACGACGCCACCCACGTCGACGGTCTGTGGAGCAGCGACGGCACCGAGGAAGGCACCCGCCTGGTCGCCGACGTACGCCCGGGCCCGGGTGTGTCGACACCGCCGCGGACCGAGCTCTACTTCGCCGACCCTCGAATCCTCGCCGCCATCGGCCGCCGCGCATTCTTCGTCGCCGACGACGGCACGCACGGCGAGGAGCTGTGGGTGAGCGACGGCACTGCGGGCAATGCCGCTCTCCTCGAGGTTCGTGCGGGCTCCGAGGGCTCGCGGCCGCGATGGCTGACCGTGGCTGGTGGATTGCTCTACTTCTCGGCCGACGACGGCCAGCACGGTCGCGAGCCCTGGGTCACCGACGGCACGCCAGGCGGCACCCACCTGTTGCAGGATGTCCGTCCGGGGCCGGAGAGCTCGAGCCCGGCCGAGCTCATTGCCTGGAAAGAAGCGCTGGTGTTCGCGGCCGACGACGGTGTGCATGGCATGGAACTGTGGCAATCCGGCGAGCACGGCGACAGCGCCCAGCTCCTGGTCGACCTTTGGCCGGGGCCCGACCCCTCGAGCCCGCAGGGCCTCACCGTCTCCGGCGACCGCCTCTTCTTCTTCGCCGACGACGGCGTCCACGGGGTCGAGCCGTGGGCCTGGCCGGCAGGCTCGGGACTGTTCTCGGACGGCTTCGAGTCGGGCGGCGTGGACAAGTGGCTGGGCGGAGAGGCGCCGGCAGGCTGAGCGGACCGGCAGGCTGAGCAGAAGCTCAGCGCTGCCGGCATTCGTGCCCTCCGCGGTCGCGGGCCGCCCTAGTCCTGGTCGACGGGCGCGCTGGCCTGCGGGCTGGCCGCGGCGCGCGGCTCGGTGGCGCCGCTCCCCGACGCGGCGAGCGCCGCCTTGCGGGTGGCCTCGAACTCGTCGCCCGGCGTCCACGTCGGCATCCCGTCCTGCTCGGCGAGCCACACACCGGACTTGAAGCCGAGACGGGCGTCCTCGACCATGCCGTCGAAGCTCCAGTCGGGGCGCAGCTCGTCGCTCGGCTGGTGGTAGTGCTCGGCCTCGTAGGTCTCGACCTGCTGCTTGCCCCAGCCCGCCGGCCGGCCGATGAAGTCGGTGCCGGTGTCGAGATAGATCCCGGGCACGCCCACTTTGGCGAAGCTGAACTGGTCGGAGCGGTAGTAGTAGCCGCGGTCCGGGAACTGGTCCGGCCTGACCACCCGCCCCTGCTCGGCGGCGAAGCGGCGCACGACGTCGTCGAGCGACGACTTCTCGATGCCGACGTAGGTGACGTCCTTGGTGCGCCCCCAGATGTTGCCGCCGTCGTAGTTGATGTCGGCGGCGATCTTGCCGGCGGGCACCGGTCGGGTGCTCGGCGAGGTACTTCGAGCCCAGGAGCCCCTGCTCCTCGGCGGCGACGAAGGCGAACATGATGGTGCGGCGCGGCGCCTCGGGCAGGGCCTTGAAGGCGCGGGCGATGGCGAGGACCTGCGCGTCGCCCGAGGCGTTGTCGAGGGCGCCGTTGTAGATGCGGTCGCCGTTCTTGTCGGGGGCGCCGATGCCGAGGTGATCGTGGTGCGCGGTGTAGAAGACCACCTGGTCACCGATCTGCGGGTCGCGACCGGGGATCTTGCCGATGACGTTGGCGGTCTGGACGTGGCGGACGTCGTTGTTGAGCAGGAGCGAGGTGTGGACGCCGAGGGGCACCGGCTGGAAGTCGCGCGAGCGCGCCGCCGCCACCAGCTCGTCGAGCTTCTTGCCGGCGAGCTCGACGAGGCGGCGCGAGGCGTCCTCGGTGAGCCAGCCGCGGACCTGGATGCGCGGCTGCCCCTCGGGCGGCAGCTCGAACTGCTCGCCGCTCCAGGAGGTCTGCACCACCTGGAAGGGGTAGCCGGCGGAGGGCGTGGTGTGGATGATGATCGCCGCCGCCGCGCCCTGGCGCGCCGCGCTCTCGTACTTGTAGGTCCAGCGGCCGTAGTAGAGGCGGCGGTTGCCGGCGAACAGGTGGTCGTCCCAGTCCGGGTCGTTGTTGAGCATGAGCAGGACCTTGCCCTTGAGGTCCATGCCCTTGAAGTCGTCCCACTGGAACTCGGGCGCCTGGATGCCGTAACCGACGAAGACCACCTCGGCATCCTCGATGGCGGCCTTGCGCTCGGTGACGCCGGAGGCGGCTACGAACTCCTCGCGGCGCTTGAAGGCGACGCGCTTGCCGGCGCCGTCGCTGAAGGTCCAGGTGGCCGGCGGGTGCGCGTTGACGCCGATCATCTCGAAGTCCTGCATCCAGCCGCCGCCGGGAGCCGCCGGCTCGAGGCCGATCTGCTGCATCTGCTGCACGAGGTACTCGCGGGTCTTGGGATCCGCCTTGGTGCCCGGGCCGCGCCCCTCGAAGGCGTCGCTGCCGAGCTGGGCGATGGGCTCGCGCAGCACCTCGGGAGTGATCGCCTGCCCGGCCTGGTCGGCCTGGCTCACGAGGGGACTGTCGGCAGGGGTGGTCGCCGGGGTGACTGCCGTGTCCGCCGTCGGCTCGGGTTCGCTGGCCCGCTGGCAGCCGAGGGTGCCGACGGCCAGCACCAGGATGCCCGCGAGAGCGCCTCGCGTGCGCGCAGAAAGCTCGGTCATCGTTGCCGTTCCTCCATGGTCTCCGAGGCCGGGGGAGCGTAACACGCGCTTCACGTTGGGCAGCGCCGGCAGGCGGCTAGCGCCCCACTGTGGTGGCCATCGCGTGCAGCTCGGCGATCGAGCGCACCACGCCGCCGCGCACCACGAAGCGCACCTGGCGCAGGTGGGCGACGTCGGTGGTCGGGTCGGCGGCGACCACCAGCAGGTCGGCGAGCTTGCCGCGCGCGACGGTGCCGAGCTCGTCGCCGCGCCCCATCGCCGCCGCACCGCCGTGGGTGGACGCCACGAGGACCTGCATCGGGGTCAGGCCGGCAGCCTGCATCGCCTCCATCTCGGCGTAGATCGCGGGTCCGTGCAGGGTGAGCGGGTTGCCGGCGTCGGTACCGGTGGCGACCACGATGCCGGCGGCGGCGACGCGCCGCAGGTTGGCGGCGGCGGTCTGCTCGCCGGCGGCGACGCGGGCCGCGAAGGCGGTGAGCTCGTCGCTGCTGTGGGGCGCAGGGACGGTGGCGGTCTCCGCCACTCGCGCCAGGGTCTGCGGATCGACGCAGCCGTTGGGATCGTCGACCGCCGGTGCCTGGTGGTGGGCGGCGCCATAGAACATGCGGAGGTAGCCGCGCCGGACGGTGAGAGTGGGGCAGTAGATCGCGCCATTGGCCCGCGCCAGGGCGAGGAAGTCGTCGTCGAGCGGGAGGTCGGAGACGCTGTGGACGAGCACCTTCGCTCCCGCCCGCAGGGCCTCCTTGGCCTCGGCGAGGCCGGTGGCGTGGACGAGGAGCGGCAGCCCGTGCTGCCGTGCCGCCTCGCCGGCGGCACGCACCGCCGCGGCCGACGCTTCGACCGGCTGCTCGCGAGTGACGATGTACCAGACCTTGATCGCTTGTGCTCCGCGCGCCGCGAGGTAGCTCACACCGCTGCGGGCGGCCTCCGCCCCGTCGAGGTGGAGGAACTGGCGTTCGGCGGGGAGGTTGAGCCAGAAGTCGATGGTCGACAGCAGGGGGCCGGC
Organism: Thermoanaerobaculia bacterium; assembly: GCA_963837455.1. Classification (GTDB taxonomy): domain Bacteria; phylum Acidobacteriota; class Thermoanaerobaculia; order Multivoradales; family JAIOJS01; genus DASYQD01. Next base: position 854,494 of record CAWINM010000010.1, read on the forward strand.
GGCGGCGACCCGCGGCATGGAGCCGTCGGGCTCGGCGCGGCGTGCCAGATCGAGAGTCCAGGGGTAACCACCGACATCGAACACCGCGGTGACTCCCGAGCAGAGGTAGGAGTGTCCGAAGCGCTCGGGGTGCCGCGCCAAGTCCCCCTCGACGATCTCGTAGGGGTGACGCTCGCGGACGTCGATCGCGTCGGGGCGACCGTCCGCCCAGCCGGTCTGCGAGAAGTGGACGTGGGCGTCGACGAGGCCGGGGAGGAGCCACAGGCCAGCGAGGTCGGTGACCGCGGCGCCGGCCGGGAGCGGGCACGCGGCGCGGGAGCCGGCGCAGGCGATGCGGCCGTCGCGCAGCAGCACCACGGCGTCGGGCGCGGGCGGTGTGCCGGTGCCGTCGACGAGAGTGGCGCCGACGAGGGCGCGCACCCGCGCGGAGGCCGTGTCGCCGCTCGCCGGCGGAGCGACGGCGAGCAGCAGCGGTGCGACCAGGGCGAGCGCCGCGATGCGGTGGCTGACTCGGCTCTTGCGCTGCCGGCGCCTCCTCGGCATCGTCGTCTCCTCGGGGCGGCGGCTCACAACAGCCCCTGCTCCCTCAGGTGTTCGAGGTGGGCGACCACCTGACGCGCGGCGATCGGTCGCAGCGGGGCAGGGATCTCGTCGGCTTCGTAGGCGAGCGAGACGATGGCCTCGGGCTCGCGCGAACCCTGCCGCCAGGCGGCGAGCACGCGCGCCTCGCGGTCTCGGCGGTGCTGGATGAGCTCGGCGAGCACCCGCCCGCCGTCGCGCAGCACCGGCCCGTGGGCGGGGAACAAGAAACGCGGTGCCAGGTCGCGGGCACGCTCGAGCGAGTCGAGGTAGGCCGCCATGCTGCCGTCGGGCGGATCGATGACGATGGTGGAGAGCGCCGACAGGAGGTCGCCGCAGAGGAACGCGCCGTCCTCCTCGACGAGGAAGCCGAGGTGGCCGCGGGCGTGCCCCGGAAGGTGCACGACGTGCACGGTGAGGCCGGGCCCGAGCTGGTGGCGCTCGCCATCGGCGAGGGTGAGGTCGACGTGGATGCCGCGCCCGGCGAGCCGCGCGGCGGTCTCGGGGTGGGCGGCGATCGGCACCCCGAAGCGGGCGGCGGCGGCGGTGGCGCCCCCCACGTGGTCGGGGTGGTGGTGGGTGAGCCAGACTGCGCTGATGCCGCGGCCGAGCCGCGTCGCGGCGGCGTCGAGGGCGGCGTGGAGCGTCTCCTGCTCCTCCGGCCAGGGGGAGCCGGGGTCGACGAGCACCGCGGGGCCGGTGCCGAGCAGGTAGGCGTTGGTGTGGGTCGCCGGCGGCAGCGTCGGCGTGCGCAGCGGCACCATCACCACGCCGGGGCGGAGCTCGATGCGGCGCAAGGGGCCGAGGTCGGCCTCCAGCGGTGCCCGCAGGCGGGGGAGCCCTGCCTCCGGCCCGTCCTCGGCCAGCACGGTGAGGAGATGGAGGATGGGTGGGGCGGTCAGCGCTTCGCCGGAGCGCCAGCGCGCGAGCGCCGCGGTGGGCTCCACCCACTCCCCGGCGGCGAGCTCGCCGGGCACCACGTCGGGCTGCACGGGACGCTCCTGCGGCCAGTGGAGGAGGAAGAAGCGGTTGTCGAAGCGCAGCGGCGCGAAGGGCGGGGTGAGCCAGCGGCCGGCAAATGCCAGCTGCCCGCCGTCGAGGGCGAGGCCGCGCTCTCCCAGGGCGGTGGCGAGGGCGGTGGTGCCGGCGTCGCGCTGCAGGTCGAGAGTTAGCGGCCGAGTGGGCGCCGGCGCGGAGGTCGCGGTGGCGCCGGAACGGCCGGAGCCCTCGGCGCTCGTGACCAGGAGCAAGCCGGTCTCCTCCCAGAGCTCGCGAAGCGCCGCCGCGGCGATGCCGGGGACGAGGTCGGGGCCGGCACCGTCCCTCTCTCGCCGAGCGCCGGGTGGAATGGGTGACAGCGCTGCGGTCGGCCCCTCCGTGCCGGTGACGCCGGAGCCGGTACTGCGCGGCTCGCGCGCCACCGGCAGCCCGGCATCGTCGCGAGCCACGCCGCCGCCGGGGAAGGCGTACCACCCCGGCATGAAGGGGACGCCGTCGCCGCGGCGCACCCAGAAGACCTCGAGCCGCCCGTCCGCGCGGCGGCGCCAGGGCACCACCGCCGCCGACGGGCGGGGTGGTCGCGGCGCGGCGAGGGGCGTCCCGGCGGCGGCGGCGAGCGCCTGCTCGTAGAGGCCGGGTTCGGGTGCAGCCGCGGGGGATGGCGGTGGCGTCACCGCCCGGGCCTGGCGGTGGGCACCGGTGTCGCCGCGGCGGCCGGCGGCGCCGGCACCGGCGTCACCATCCCCAGCTCGCGCGTCAGGCTCATGTGCACGGCGCGCAGGAAGCTGTCGGCCTTGACGAAGAGCTTGCCCCAGCGCGCATCGAGGTCGGCGAGCGGTGCCGCGGCGACGATCTCGTCGGCGCTCTTGCCGGCCTTGACCAGCGGCAGCACGCGATCGCGCACGGTGGCCAGCATGTCGCGGAAGGCCCGCAGGTCGGCCGGCGTGGCGAGCTCGCCGTGTCCGGGGATGAGCTTGGTGTGCGGCCCGGTGAGGGCGAGGATGCGGTCGTCGGCGGCGATCATCCCCGACAGCGACCCCCCGGACGGGACGTCGATCACCGGGTAGCCGCCGTTGAACAGCAGGTCCCCGGTGTGGATGACGTCGGCCTTGCGAAACACCACCACGGCGTCGCCGTCGGTGTGGGCGGGCGGCACGTGGAAGGCGTAGATCTCGTCGCCGTTGAGGTGGAAGGTGACGGCGTCGGTGAAGGTGATCACCGGCAGCGCGGCGGCGGGCGCCGGCGGCACGGTGCGGGAGAAGAGCTCGTTGAGCTGGCCCACGGCGAGCCGGGTGCGCACGTTGTCGTGGGCGACGATGAGCACTCCCGATCCCGCCAGCGCCTCGTTGCCACCGGTGTGGTCGCCGTGCCAGTGGGTGTTGAACGCGAAGCGGATCGGCTTGCTGGTGACGGCCGCCACCGCGGCCTTGATCTTGTCGCTGAGCGGCGCGAACTGGTCGTCGACGAGGAAGGCGCAGTCGTCGCCGACCGACAGCCCGATATTGCCGCCGGCGCCCTGCAGCATGGAGACGCCGGGCGCCACCTGACTGGTCTTGATCTCGACCTTCTCCCAGTCGCGCTGGGCGGCGGCGGGAGCGGCGGCGGCGGCAAGGAGCAGCGGCAGCGCGAGCAGCTTCCTCATCTCGTCCTCCTCGGGGTTGCGGAGCGCCGCCGGGGCGCCCGCGGCGGCGCCACCGCGCCTCCCTCCAGGCTCTCCACCTCGGCGTGGCGGTAGCAGGTCACCAGGTGGTCGTTCACCATGCCGACTGCCTGCATGAAGGCGTAGACGATGGTCGGGCCGACGAAGGAGAAGCCGCGCCGCCGCAGCTCCTTGCTGACGGCCTGCGATAGCGGCGTCTCGGCTGGCCGTTGGGCGGCGCGACGCCAGCGGTTGGGCACCGGCGCGCCGCCGGTGAACGCCCACAGCCAGTCGGCGAAGCTCCCTACCTCGTCGCGCAGGCGCAGGTAGGCGGCGGCGTTGGCGATCGCCGAGCGCACCTTGGCGCGGTTGCGGATGATGCCCGGGTCGGCTAGCAGGCGCGCGACGTCGCGCTCGCCGTAGCGCGCCATGCGCTCGGGATCGAGGCCATGGAAGGCGCGGTAGTAGCCCGGCTCGCGGTCGAGGATGGTCGACCAGGAGAGGCCCGCCTGGGCGCCGTCGAGGATCAGCTTGGCGAACAGCTGGCGGTCGTCGCGCACCGGCACGCCCCACTGCTCGTCGTGGTAGGCGAGCATGCGCGGGCTCGCATTCGCCACCCAGTCGCAGCGCCGCTTGCCATTGCCGGGATCCGCCGCCACGCCGGATCTCTAACAGAGTCGGTAGGTGCCAGGCAAGAGGATGCCGGCGTCGCGCCATCGCGGTGCGGCCGAGCCCCGGGCGGCGCCGGCAGCGCGAGCACCCTTGTTATGCTCAGCGCCGGTGATTCCGGCGATCGCCTACGGCTCGGGAGTCCTGGTGGCCCTCGAGCTCGTCTACGTGCTGCTGCGGCGTGCGCGGTTGCCGACGCGGGTGCGGGCCCTGTTCCAGCTCTGGGCGCTGTCGGCGGCGGCGGTGGCGATGCTGGCGGTGATGAGCTTCCGCGCCACCGTCGGCTGGCGGGTGGCCGCCTCGTTGGCCGCCATGCTCACCGCGCTGGTGCTCTTCTCGCTGCTCGACGTCCTGGTGTTCCAGCGGCCGTGGAACCCGGCGCGCGGGCCGATGATGCCCAAGCTGGCGCGCGACGTCCTGCGTGTCATGGCGCTCGCCGCCACCGGCCTGCTGATCGCCACCATGATCCTCCGCCAGCCGCTGCCCGCCGTGCTGGTCTCCTCGACCGTGCTCTCGGCGGTGGTGGGCCTGGCGCTGCAGGACATGCTGAAGAACGTCTTCGCCGGCGTGGCGCTCGAGCTCGAGAAGCCGTTCGAGCGTGGCGACTGGCTGCTGCTCGACGGCCAGACCGTGCAGGTGATCGACAGCTCCTGGCGCAGCGTGCGGCTGCGCACCCGCGACGGCGTCGACCTGTGGGAGCCCAACTCGATGCTCTCCGCGACACGCCTGCTCAACTACGGGGGCGGGTCGCGACCGATCGGCATCAACTTCAACGTCCAGGTGGCGTACGAGGCGCCGCCGTTCAGGGTCAAGCAGGCGCTGCTCGCCGCCGCGCGCTCGGTGGCGGGCGCCCTCGAGTCGCCGCCGCCGGAGGCCTTCCTCTCGCGCTTCGAGGACTCCGGCGCCCAGTACCGCCTGCGCGTCTGGACCCGCGGCCTGCGCGAGCTGTCGCGCTTCCAGGATGCCGTCAACAGCCGCATCTGGTACGAGCTGCGGCGCCAGGACCTGGGCATCCCGTTCCCCACCCGCACGGTGCTCTGGCGGCACGCCGAGCGCGAGGAGCGACGGCAGGCGCAGGGCCGCCGGCAGACTGCCCTCGAGCTGCTCTCGCAGGTCGACTTCTTCCGCGCCCTCGATGGCGAGGCGATCGCCGAGCTCGCGGCGGCCGCCATGCAGCAGCACTTCGGCACCGGCGAGGTGCTGGTGCGGGAGGGGGAGCTGGGCGACTCCCTGTTCGTCGTCGCCCGCGGTCGGGTGCGGGTGACCAAGGCGGGGGCCGACGCCGAGAGTGGGCCGGTCGCCCTGGCCACCCTGGAGCAGGGTGCCTTCTTCGGCGAGATGTCGCTGCTCACCGGCGAGCCGCGCAGCGCCACCGTCACCGCCGACGGCGGCTGCGAGGTGCTGGTGCTCGCGAAGGCGGCGCTGGCGCCGCTGCTCGAGCGCGACCCGCAGGTCGCCGAGCTGCTCTCGGTGGCGGTGGCGGCGCGGCAGGCGAGGACCGCCTCGACGCTGGGCGACCGTGGCGATCGCCGGCGCGCCAGCGCGACGCAGCGCACCGAGAGCACGCTGCTCGACCGCATCCGCGCCTTCTTCAAGCTCCCTCTGCGCTGAACGACCGCCTGGCGAATCGCCATGGCCGCCTCGCGCGCGGCCCGTGGCCGGCGGGCCGGCGGCCAGCCGAGGGGAGGCTGTGGTGCGCCGGCGTCCTGTAGAATGCCGCGCCGGGCGGACGTCGGTGATGCCTGGCGCACCGGCGCCACTGGCGGCCTCGCCGCGACGCGCGGTCCGGCCTGCCCGGCGGCACGCGATGGAGCGTCCCGGCGCCGCGGCGTGCGGCCGCCAGCACACCCCGACTGCCGCGGACCGCCGGTCCCGAGCATCCAACCGAGCCCCACCCCATGAGCGAACCCTTCCGGCGCCGCGATGCCTTTCTGCCCTTCTCCCGCCCGACCATCCGGCAGCAGGAGATCGACGAGGTCGTCGACACCTTGCGCTCGGGCTGGATCACCACCGGCCCCAAGTGCGACCGCTTCGAGAAGGACCTTGCCGCCTACATCGGCGTGCCGCACGCGCTCGCCCTCTCCTCGGCGACCGCCGGCATGCACATCGCCTTGCTCGCCCTCGGGCTCGAGCCCGGCGACGAGGTGATCACCACGCCGATCACCTGGGCCTCGACGTTCAACATGGTCGAGGTGCTGGGCGGCGTGCCGGTGCCGGTGGACGTCCACCCCGGCACCTTGCAGATCGACGAGGAGCTGGTGGCGGCTGCCATCACGCCGCGCACGGTGGGCATCCTGCCGGTGCACTTCGGCGGCGCGCCCGCCCACCTCGCGCCGCTGCTGGAGCTGGCGGCGCGGCACGGACTGTGGGTGGTGGAGGACGCCGCGCACGGCATCGGCATGCGCTACGGCGGCCGTCACGTCGGCACCGAGAGCCGGGTCGGCATCTTCTCCTTCCACCCGATCAAGAACGTCACCACCATCGAGGGGGGCGTGCTCACCCTCGACGACGACGCGCTCGCCCGCACCCTGCGCGCGCTGCGCTTCCACGGCCTCGAGAAGTCAGCGTGGAACCGTTACGCCGAGGGGGGCTCGCCGCAGGTCGAGGTGGTGATGCCGGGCTTCAAGTACAACTTCACGGACGTGCAGGCCTCGCTGGGCATCCACCAGCTCGCCTCGGTGGACGAGTTCAACCAGAAGCGCTGCGACCTTGCCGCGCTCTACCACCAGCTGCTCGCCGAGGTGCCGGAGATCGAGCGGCCGGGCGTGCCGGCCTACGACCATCTCCACACCTGGCACCTCTACGTGGTCAAGGTGCTCGACGGGGCGGGGATGTCACGCGACGCCTTCATGGCCGCCCTACGCGCGCGCAACGTCGGCACCGGGCTCCACTTCCGCGCCGTGCACACCCAGCCTTACTACGCCGGCAAGTACCCGCAGTGGCTCGGGCGGCTGCCCAACGCCGAGTGGGCCTCGGACCGGCTGTGCTCGCTGCCGCTGTTCCCGATGATGGAGGAGGACGACGTGCGCTACGTCGTCGACGCCATCCGCGACGTGCTGGCCGAGGCGAGGGCGCGCGGGTGAGCGAGCGCTCCGCAGAGTCCCCGACGATGGTGCCGTCGCACGGCGGCGACGGGCCGGGAGTGGCGCGGCCGCGGGTCTCGCTGGTGATCCCGGTCTTTAACGAGGAGCCCAACCTGCCCTTGCTGCTCGACCGGCTCGCCAAGGTGGGCGGGTCGCTGGGCGCCTACGAGGTGGTGCTGGTCAACGACGGCAGCACCGACGGCTCGCTCGCGCTCCTGCGACAGGCGGCTGCTGGCGGTCCCCACCTCGTCGTCGTCGACCTCAACCGCAACTATGGCCAGCACGCGGCGGTGTTCGCCGGGTTCGCGACGGCGCGCGGCGAGGTGATCGTCACCCTCGACGCCGACCTGCAGAACCCGCCTGAGGAGGTGCCGCGGCTGGTGGCGAAGATCGACGAGGGGTACGACGTCGTCGGCTCCGTGCGCGTGCAGCGGCAAGACACGCTCTTCCGCCGCATCGCCTCGCGGCTGGTGAACAAGATCACCGCGCGCACCACCGGCGCCAAGCTCTCCGACTACGGCTGCATGCTGCGCGCCTATCGCCGCGGCGTGGTGGAGGCGCTCTCCGCGTCGGGGGAGATCTCCACCTTCATCCCGGTGCTGGCCGACATGTTCGCCGGACGGGTGACGGAGATCCCGGTGGCGCACAGCGAGCGCGCCGCGGGCACCAGCAAGTACAGCGCCTGGAAGCTGGTGCGGCTGCAGTTCGACCTCATGACCAGCTTCACGGTGCTGCCGCTGCGGGTCACCATGGGAGTGGGGGTGGTCACCGCGGTGGCCTCGCTGGCGGTCGCCGCCGTGCTGCTCGCCGGGCGCCTCGTCTACGGCACCGAGTGGGCGGTGTCGGGGATCTTCACCCTCTTCGCGCTGCTCTTCGGTCTGCTCGGCTTCCTCGTCTTCGCGGTCGGCATGCTGGGTGAGTACGTGGGGCGGATCTACATGGAGGTGCGGCGGCGGCCGCGCTACGTGGTGCGCTCGGTCTACCGCGGGCCGGCGCGGGAGGCGATAGGGGAGGGGCCGTCCCCTGCCGCTCGCGAAGGTGGTGCGGGGTGAGCGAGACCCCGCACGGCGTGGGTCGGGAGACGGCAAAGCGCCTTGCCCCCGGGGGGCGGGTGAGGACGGTGGTCTGCGGCTACCACGGCATGGGCTGCCTCGGGCTCGAGGCCCTGCTCGCCCACGGTTACGAGGTGGCCGCCGTCGCCACCCACCGCGACGACCCGCGCGAGGAAGTGTGGTGGCCGTCGCTGGCGGCGCTGGCGGCGCGGCACGGCATCCCGGTCGCCTACCCCGAGTCGGGGAAGGACCCGGCGCTGCGCGAGCTGGTCGCGGGCGTCGCCCCCGACTTCCTCTTCTCCTTCTACTTCCGCTGGATGATCCCCGCCGAGGTGCTGGCGCTGCCCGCGCGCGGCTGCTTCAACCTGCACGGCTCGCTGCTGCCGCGCTACCGCGGGCGAGCGCCGGTCAACTGGGTGCTGGTCCACGGCGAGACGGAGACTGGCGTCAGCCTGCATGAGATGGTGGTGCGCCCCGACGCCGGCCGCCTGGTCGACCAGGAGAGGGTCGCCATCGCACCGCTCGACACCGCCTTCACGCTCTTTCACCAGCTCGAGGGCGCGGCGCGGCGTCTGCTCGACCGCGCGCTGCCGGCGCTGGCTGCCGGCACCGCCAAGGCGACGCCGCTCGACCTCAGCCAGGGCTCCTACTTCGGCGGCCGCAAGCCGGCCGACGGCGCCATCGACTGGGACTGGCCGGCGCGGCGCATCTTCGACCTCGTGCGCGCCGTCACCCACCCCTACCCGGGGGCGTTCACCACCCTCGGCGCCGACGCCCTCCACGTCTGGTGGGCGCTGCCGGAGCCGGCCGCGGGGGCGGCGCCGACGGCGCCCGGCACCGTGCTCGCCGTCGAGCCCTCGGGGGTGCTGGTCGCCGCCGGCGGCGACGCCCTGCGCCTGGTGACCGTGCAGCGTGCCGGCGAGCCGGAGCTGCCAGCCTGCGCCTTTGCCCGGGTCGCCGGCCTCGTACCCGGAGCGCGGCTCGGTGCCGCGCTCGCGGCCGCTCGGGAACCTGCCCCCACTCTCGCGGAGTCGCCATGAACGTCCTCATCCTCGGCGTCAACGGCTTCATCGGCAACGCCCTCACCCAGCGCATCCTCGCTACCACCGACTGGCACGTCTTCGGGATGGACGTCGCCGACAGCAAGCTCGGCCACTCGCTGGGGCACCCGCGCATGCACTTCCTCGAGGGGGACGTCTCGATCAACCGCGAGTGGATCGAGTACCACGTCAAGAAGTGCGACGTCGTGTTGCCGCTGGTGGCGATCGCCACTCCGGCGACCTACGTCAAGAACCCACTCGGCGTCTTCCAGCTCGACTTCGAGGAGAACCTGCGGGTCATCCGCGACTGCGTCAAGTACGGCCGGCGCGTGCTGTTCCCCTCCACCTCCGAGGTCTATGGCATGTGCGAGGACGCCGAGTTCGACGAGGACTCGAGCCCCCTCGTCTACGGCCCGATCGCCAAGCAGCGCTGGATCTACGCCTGCAGCAAGCAGCTCATGGACCGCGTCATCGCCGCCTACGGCCAGCAGCTGGGGCTGCGCTACACCTGCTTCCGCCCCTTCAACTGGATCGGACCCAAGCTCGACGACATCGACGCCGCCAAGGAGGGATCGTCGCGGGTGGTGACGCAGTTCATCATCGACCTCTTCCGCGGCGCGCCGATCCGCCTCGTCGACGGCGGCGCGCAGCGGCGCTGCTTCACCTTCCTCGACGACGGCATCGACGCGCTGATGCGCATCATCGAGAACCCGGGTGGCGTCTGCGACTCCCAGATCTTCAACATCGGCAACCCCGACGGCGAGCTGTCGGTGCGCGAGCTCGCCGAGCGGCTGATCGCCATCTTCGAGTCGCGCCGCGACGACATCCCCGGCTACACGCCGCCGCGCTGCGAGGCGATCGGCGCCGACGCTTACTTCGGTACCGGCTACCAGGACATCGCGGTGCGCAAGCCGTCGATCGCCAAGGCGCGCCGCCTGCTCGGCTGGGAGCCGAAGACCGGCGTCGACGAGGCGCTGGCCAAGACCTTCGATGCCTTCCTCGCCGACTGGCGCGAGCTGCAGGAGGCGCAGGCGCGGACGCGAGAGCAGGCTGCCGGCTCCGCGGCGCCGCCACGCGCCGGCAGCGGCTCGTGAGCGCGGGCGGCGGCGCGGCGCGGGGAGCCGCGGTGGTCGATGGGGGAGCGGCGCCGGCCGCCGGCCCACCGCTCGGGCTGCGGGTCGACGTCGACACCCACGAGGGGATGCGCGACGGCGTGCCGCGGCTGCTCGAGCTGTTCGCCGCCGCTGGCGTGCACGCCACCTTCTACCTGAGCATGGGTGCCGACCGCTCGGGTCTCGCCGTGCTCAACGCGCTGCGCCCGGGGTTCCTCGCCAAGATGCGGCGCACCGGCGCGGCGCGGGTCTACGGCTGGCGCACCATCCTTTCCGGCACGCTGCTGCCGGCGCGCCCCATCGCCATGGCCTTCCCCGAGATCGCCCGCCGCGCGCGCGCCGAGGGGCACGAGGTGGGTGTCCACGCCTGGGAGCACCGTCACTGGCAAGATCGCCTGCTCGGCTGGCCGGCGGCCAAGGTGGCGCGCGAGCTCGACCGCGGGCGCGACGCCTTCCGCACCGTCTTCGGCGACGAGCCGCGGACCTACGCCGCTCCGGCGTGGCTCTCCAACGACGCGGCTTTGCTGCACGAGGAGACCTTCGGGCTCGACTACGGCAGCGACTGCCGGGGGAGCGAGCCCTTCCTGCCGGTGGTGGCGGGGCAGACCTTGAGCACGCCGCAGGTGCCGGCGACGCTGCCGACGCTCGACGAGGCGCTGGGCGACACGCACGGCGATGCGGCCGGCTACTTTGCGTCGATGCTGGAGCTGGTGGCCGCCGGTGTCGAAAGCTGGCCCGTGCTCACGGTGCACGCCGAGCTCGAGGGCGGGCCCTACGCGGCGGCGTTCGCCACCTTCCTCGCCGATGCGGCGCGGCGGCGCGTCCGCGGGATGACCCTCGGCGCGCTGCTCGCCGAGCGGCACGCTCGCGGGCCGCTGCCGGCCTGCGAGCTCTCCCACCAGCCGGTGCCCGGCAGGCACGGCGTGGTGTCGATGCAGCGGCCGCGCGGAGCGCCAGCGGCGCCGGCAGCGTCGAGCCAGCGCGAGATGGCGTAGCCTGTGCGGGGATGGGCTCCGCGCGATGACGCTCGCCTCGCAGGCTGCTTCGGCGTACCCGCAGGTGCCATCGCAGATGCAGGACGCCGACCGGTCGTACACCGCGCTCGCCAACATCATGTAGACCAAGCACGACACGGTGAAGAACAGCATCGGCAACAGCCGCTGATCGGCCGGCCCTGCGCGGCCGGCGCCGTCACTGCCGCGACAGCCTGCCCACCGGCAGACCGACGCACTCGGCGAGCGCCGCCTCGACGTAGCGCCCCACCACCGCCTTGCGCCACTGGGTCTGGAAGTCGGTGTTGTCCATTGGCGTCGCCGCCTTCTTCGCCAGCTCGGCGGCGGCGGCGATCGTCCCCGCGTCCAGTTGCTGCCCGACGAGCGACCGCGCCGCCGCCTCGGCTCGCCGCGGCGCCGAGCCGACGGCGCCGAGCCAGATCTCGGCACGGGTGACAGCGTTCCCCGCGTCGAGCCACACCGCCGTCGCCGCCGAGAGCACCGCGAAGTCGATGGCACCGCGGCGGCGGAGCTTCCAGAAAGCGCTGCGGCAGTGCGCGGCGTCGCTCGCCGCGGGTACACCGACCTCGACCAACGCCTCGTCGGGCCGCTTCGTCAGGTAGTCGATGCCGTCCTCGCGGTAGAGCGCCGCGAGCGGGATCTCGCGCTCGCTGCCGCGGCTCGCCAGGAGGACCGTGGCGTCGAGGGCGCACAGCATTGGCGCCGCGTCGGAGGCCGAGTGCGCCCAGCAGCGCGGGCTGGAGGTTGCCACCCAGCACACCGTCCCCGCCTCCTTCATGCAGTAGTCGATGGAGCGGCGCCACTCCTCGCTCTGGTTGTAGTAGGTGCAGCGGGTGTCGAGGCAGAGGTTGCCGCCGAGGGTACCCATGTTGCGCAGCGGCGGTGAGGAGATCGCCTCGACGGCACGTGCGAGCGCCGGGTAGCGAGCGCGCACCGCCGCATCGCCAGCCACCGCGCTGAGGGTGGTCGTCGCGCCGATGCGCAGACCGCCGCTGTTGGCGTCGGCGACCCCGGCGAGCTCTGCTACCCGCATCAGGCTCACCAGCGTCGTCGCCTGCTGGTGCCGCCGCTTCAGGTTGGGCAAGAGGTCGGTGCCGCCGGCCACCAGTCGTGCCGCCGGCCCCTCGCCGGCAAGAATCGCCAGCGCCTCCCCCACCGAACCCGGCCGCAGAAACGACAGCGGAGGCAGCCTCAGCATGGTGCCTGCGCTCCCTGCCCCCGGCCGGCACTCCACGATGCCGGGCGGTGGGAGCGCCGGGCGGAGCGGGCGCGCGGGGGGAGGGCTCCCGGCCGCGCGCAGCCGTCCGCGGCGAGCACGGACGGGATACCCCCCGCAAGCGGGGACCCGTGGAGCCCGGCGCTCCCACCGCCCGTCCCGCGCACGGACGCTCCGCCTTGGACTCCGCCTCGGACTCCCCTTCCGTATCCCGATCCCCGGACGTTCGTACTCGCCATCACGAGCTCGTCAGCGGCTTCTTCTGCCGCAACGCCTCCTCCCGCGTCGTCATCGTCCCCGCCGAGCGCATGCCCGAGCGCAGCTTGTCCTTCCAGTCGTTGATCGCCCGCCCGTCGCCGCCCTCGGCCGGCGTCGGCACCAGCAGCGTCTCGCCGGCGTCGATGGGTGGGAACGAGGTGGGGCCGAAACGCGCCTCCTCCCCCTTCTCCTTGCGCTTGAGCGCCTCGAGCACCATGTGCGGGTGGATGGGGATCTGGTCGACGCGCACCCCGACGGCATCGTGGATGGCATTCGCCACCGCCGGCATCACCGGCAGCAGCGGCCCCTGGCCGACCTCCTTGGCGCCGAATGGGCCCTGCGCGTCGGGATCCTCGATCAGGTAGGTGGTCACCGGCGGCATGTCGCGGCTAGTGGGCGACTTGTACTCGAGCATCGAGGGGTGCTCGTGCACCAGTGCCGCCGACAGGTGGCGCGGCAGGCGGCGGAACACCTGCTCCTCCATCATCGCCTCGCCGAGTGCCATGTAGACGCTGCCCTCCACCTGCCCGAGCACCAGCACCGGGTTGATGCACTGTCCGACGTCGTGGGCGATCCACACCTGCTCGACGTCGTAGAGGCCGGTGTCGGCGTCGACCTCCACCTCGACCACCGCGGCGGTGTAGGAGTAGGTGGGGGAGGGACCGACGCCGGCGCCGCGGTACTTCCCGGGCGAGCGTGGCGGGATGTAGGAGCCGGTGGTGGCGATCGTCCCGAAGCGCGCCTCGGCGGCGATGCAGGCGTCCTGGAACGGCAGCCCCTTCTCGGGGTCGGCGGCGTCGAAGACGCGCCCCTCGGCGAACACCAGCCGCGACTCCGGCACCTCGAGCTGCACCGCCACCGCCTTGGCCAGCAGCTCGCGGGCGCGCTCGGCCGCCTGCAGCGCGGCGTTGCCCACCATCAGCGTCACCCGCGAGGAGTAGCTGCCGAGGTCCACCGGCGTGAGGTCGGTGTCGGCGACGCACAGCCGTACGTCGGCGAATGGCACGCCGAGCACCTCGGCCACCATCGCTGCCAGCACCGAGTCGGAGCCCTGGCCGATCTCGCTCTCGCCGCAGAAGACGGCGACGCCACCGCTGCGGTCGAGCTTGAGCATCACCCCCGACTGCGGCATGTGGTTCCAGTAGATCGGCAGGCCGGCGCCGCACAGGTACGAGCCGCAGGCGAGGCCGAGGCCGCGTCCCGGCGGCAGCTTGCCGCGGCGCTCCCGCCAGCCGCTGCCGGCGACCACCGCCTCGATGCACTGGCGCAGCGCCATCGTCCCCAGCCGCAGCCAGTTGGCGGTCGTCGAGTGCGGCTTGGTGAGGATGCGCAGGCGCAGCTCGGCGGGGTCGATGCCCAGCCGCTCGGCCGCCTTGTCGAGGTGCACCTCGAAGCCGAAGCGTGGCTGTGGCGTGCCGTGGCCGCGCTTGGGACCGCAGGGGGGCTTGTTGGTGAAGGCGCGCACGCCGTCGAAGCGGTATCGCGGCAGCTCGTAGGTCACCGTCTGCAGGGCACCGGTGTAGTAGGTGCTCGCCACCCCGTAGCTGCCGTAAGCGCCGCCGTCGAGAGCGGTCTCGAGGTGCTGCGCCGTGATGCTGCCGTCCTTCTTGAAGCCGGTCTTCATGCGCATCGCCACTGGGTGGCGGCCGCGGTGGCAGTAGAAGACCTCCTCACGGGTGAGCACGACCTTCACCGGCCGCCCGAGAACGAGCGCCATCTTGGCGGCGGCGATCTCGTGATTGAAGGGGTCGCTCTTGCCGCCGAAGCCGCCGCCGTTGGGGGTGGCGACGACGCGGATGCGCGCCGCCGGCAGCCCCAGCACCTTGGTGAGCGCGCGGTGGGCGTAGTGAGGCGTCTGCGTCGACGAGTAGACGGTGACGCGCCCATCCGAATCGCCATCGGAGCCCTCGGGCACCGCCACCGTCGCGTGCTGCTCCATAGGCAGGTGGGTGTTGCCCTCGTAGTAGAACGTGTCAGCGAGCACCAGGTCCGCCTCGGCAAAGCCGGCCTCGACGTCGCCGAACTGCAGCGAGACCTGCTTGTGCACGTTGCCGTGGTCGCCGTACTCGTGCAGGCGCGGCTCGGGGGTGGCGAGCGCCTCCTCGATCGAGGCGATGGTAGGGAGGGGCTGGTACTCGACCTTCACCGCCAGGGCGGCTGCCGTCGCCTCGTCCTCGGTGAGCGCCGCCACCGCCGCCACCGGGTCGCCCACGAAGCGCACGCGGTCGGGGCAGAGGGCGTGCTCGTCCTGCGACACCGGCAGGATGCCGAACGGCTCGGGAAGGTCGGCGCCGGTCAAGATGCCGAGCACCCCCGGCATCGCCGCTGCCGCGCTGGAGTCGATGCGGAGGATGCGCGCGTGCGGCACCGTGCTGCGCACGAGCTTCATGAAGACCATGCGCGGGAAGCTGAGGTCGTCGGCGAAACGGGTGCTGCCGGTGACCTTGGCGCGCCCGTCGACCCGCCGGAACGGCGTGCCGACGACGTTGCGCGGGCGCCGGCGGGTCCCTTCGGCCGGCTCTTCCGGTGAGGGTGCGGGGGGTGTTCCGAGCGAGTCGGCCATGGATTTGAACCTTCGTTCGAATTGTTGTTGGCGGCGCCGTCGCTGTCAAGCTCGAAGCCGGCCGCCGGCAGGGGCCTGCGAGCATCGGCGGTAGACTCGCAGCGGGATGTGGCGGCGACGCATTGCCGATCCGGGCCGGGCCTGCCACCGCCTGCCGTTGCAGCTCGCCGTCGCCTGCGGCCTCGTTCTGGCGCCCTCGCTGCTGCGCGCGGATGCCGTGGACGATGTCGTCGCGGCACGGATGCGGGAGATGCACCTCCCGGGGCTGGCGCTCGCTGTCGTGCGCGACGGCCGGCTGGTGACCGTGCGCGGCTACGGGCTCGCCAACGTCGAGCTGCAGGTTCCGGTCACTCCCGACACCGTGTTCGAGATCGGCTCCAACACCAAGCAGCTCACCGCCGCGGCAGTGATGATGCTCGTCGAGGAGGGCAAGGTGCGCCTCGACGACGACGTCCGCGCCTATCTGCCGGCGATGCCTGCCGACTGGGGCGCGGTGACCGTGCGCCACCTGCTCACCCACACCTCCGGGATCCAGAACTACCTCGAGGTCCCCGGCCTCGAGGAGGCGGCCGAGCGCGCCGGCACGACGCACGCGGACGTGGCCAGGCTGCTGTTCGCGCGCCTGCACTCCGACTTCGCTCCCGGCGAGACCTGGTCGTACAGCAATAGCGGCTACCTGCTGCTGGGCAACCTCATCGAGGCGGTGAGCGGAGCGTCGTACGAGGACTTCCTCGCCCGCCGCATCTTCGGGCCGCTGGGAATGGCGTCGACGCGCAGCAGCGAGCCTGCGGCGATCATCGCCGGGCGCGCGGCGGGGTACCAGTGGAACGCCGGCAGGCTGGAGAACCGGCCGGCCTTGAGCGCCAACGCCTACGCCGCCGGCGCCGTGGTGTCGACCGTCGGGGATCTGGCGAGGTGGGATGGGGCGCTCTACGGGGAGCGTCTCCTCAGCCGCGACAGCCGCGAGCAGATGTGGACGCCCGAGCGGCTGGCGGGGGGTCTCACTCCTCCCTTCGACTACGGCTTCGGCTGGTTCCTCGACAGCTTCCACGGTCACCGCCTGGTCTCCCACAGCGGCGGCACGCCGGGGTTCTCGTCGCTCATCTACCGCTTCCTCGACGACGGCCTGACGGTGATCGTGTTGAGCAACCATGGCGACCGGGTGATCGACCACCTGGCCATCGACCTGGCGGGGATCTACCTGCCGGCGCTCGCCAGGCCGGCGGTGCCGGCCGCCGACCCCGATCCGGCCCTGTCGGCGCGAGTGGGGAAGGTGCTGCTCGGCATCTTCGCGGGGAAGCCGGATGCCGGCGCCGTCACCTCCGCGCTGCGACGATCGCTGGCCACCAGCACCGGCAGTGGCCTGGGTCCCTGGGTGGCCGCCGACGGTGCGGTGGCCGAGCTCACCTACAGCGAGACGGAGCGCGTGGGGGAGCGGCGCATCCTCCGCTACCGCGTCGTCTTCGGCGCCACGCCGCAGTGGTGCAGCGCCACCGTCGAGCCGGACGGCAAGGTCTCGCAAGTGCACTGGTGGTGAGCGCCGCCGCGGCGCGGACCCGCCGGCGGCGGGCGGTGGCGGCGCTCCCGGCGGTAGTTGCCCGCCCGACCGCGCCGACACGGGATAACCTCTGCCCGGCATGCCCGGGCAGGTCGTCGTCCACAACCTCCGCAAGCAGTTCCCCAACGTCCTCGCCGTCGACGGCGTGGACCTCGAGGTGGCGGCGGGCGAGGTGTTCGGGTTGCTCGGGCCCAACGGCGCCGGCAAGACCACGACGCTCGAGATGATCGAGGGTCTGACGCCCCCCGACGACGGGGAGATCGAGGTCTGCGGGCTGCGCTGGCGCGAGGACGCCACGGAGATCCGCTCGCGCATCGGCGTGCAGCTGCAGGCGACGAGCCTCTACAACAAGATCACGCCGCGCGAGGCGCTCGACCTCTTCGGCAGCTACTACCCGCGGCGTCGCCCCACTGACGAGCTGCTGACGCTGGTGCAGCTTCAGGACAAGGCCGACGCCTACCACGTGACCCTCTCCGGCGGCCAGGCGCAGCGGCTGGCGCTCGCCCTGGCGCTGGTCAACGACCCCGAGGTGGTGTTCCTCGACGAGCCCACCGCCGGCCTCGATCCCCAGGGGCGGCGCTCGCTCTGGGAGGTGGTGCGCGGCATCAAGGCGGCGGGGCGCACGGTGGTGCTCACCACCCACTACATGGACGAGGCCGAGTCGCTGTGCGACCGCCTGGCGATCCTCGACCACGGCCGCATCCTGCGCTCGGGAACGCCGGCCGAGCTGATCGCCAGCCTCGGCATTCCCAGCGTCGTCGAGCTCACCTTCGACGGCGCCGCTCCCGACCCGACCGCGTTTCGGGAGCGCCTCGGCGCCGCCATCGAGGTGCGCGGCGGGCTGTGGGAGATCGCCACCCCCGACCCCAAGACCCTGCTGCCGCGGCTGTTCACGGCCATCGAAGGCAGCGGGTTGGACTACAACCAGGTGCACGTGCGCCGCGCCACGCTCGAGGACGTCTTCCTCCACCTCACCGGCCGCAGCTTGCGCGACTGACCTCGGCGAGCGATGAAGCGCGCCAACCCCTTCGCCCTGCTGCGGCAGCAGTTCCGCATCGAGTGGCGGCTCTACGTGCGCGATCGTGGCGCCATGTTCTGGACCTTCGTGCTGCCCCTGCTCGTCCTCTTCGGCTTCGGCGTCATCTTCCGTTCCGGCGGCCCGCCGGTGCTGACTCTGGTGCGGGTGGCGCCCCCACACGCGACGCCGCGGGACGAGGCCCTGTCGAAGGCGCTCGCGGAGTCGCACCTGCGGGTGATCACCCTCGACCCCGCCGCGGCGGAGGCCCGCTGGCGCAAGGGGGAGACCACGGCGCAGCTCGAGAGCGCCGGCGACGGCTACCGGCTGCGCCTCAACAGCTACCTCATCGCGCAGGGGCAGATGGCGGCGCAGATGGCGAGTCAGGCGTTCCTGGTGGCGCAGGCGCGGCTCGCGGGCTCGCCCGATCCCGAGCGCATTCCGGTGGTGGTGGAGAGCCCGGGGCACGCGCACGCCAACAGCTACGCCGCCTTCCTGGTACCCGGGCTCATCGGGCTGAATCTGCTCACCATGGGGCTGTTCGCCGTCGGCATGGTGACGGTGTCG
Source organism: Thermoanaerobaculia bacterium (assembly GCA_963837455.1). Lineage (GTDB taxonomy): Bacteria > Acidobacteriota > Thermoanaerobaculia > Multivoradales > JAIOJS01 > DASYQD01. The sequence goes on from CAWINM010000010.1 coordinate 872,857, forward strand.
TACCGCGAGAAGGGGAAGTACCGGCGGCTGGCGGTGACGCCGCTGCCGAAGTGGATCTTCCTGCTCGGCCAGATCGGCCAGCGCGTCACCGTGGTGGTGCTGCAGACGGCCTTGCTGCTGCTCGCGGCCTGGCTCGGCTTCGGCATCGCCAACGAAGGCTCGTACCTGCTGCTCGCCGCGCTGGTGGTGGGCGGCACGGCGACCTTCATCGCCATGGGCTTCGCGCTGTCGAGCCTGGCCTCCACGCTCGAGACCTACGGCGCCATCGCCAACCTGGTGCTGTTCCCGATGATGCTCCTGTCGGGGGTCTACTTCCGCCTCGACAACGCGCCGCGCTGGCTGCAAGTGGCGGTGCTGGTGCTGCCGCTGTCGCCATACCTGCGGGCGATGCGGGCGGTATTCAACGACGGCGCGTCGCTCGCCGGCCAGGGGGCGGGGCTGGCGATCCTGGCGGCCTGGGCCCTGCTGTCCTTCGCGGTGGCGGTGAAGCGCTTCCGCTGGGTCGACTGACTCCGCGGGCTGTCACGCTGGCATCGACCTTCGTGGAGGAACGATGAGACCGACCCGCATGGCATGGCCCCTGGTCGCGGTGGCGGCGCTCGGCGTGCCCGTTGCCGCGACCACCGCGGCGCCCACCCACGAGCTGAGCGCCGAGGAGCGGCAGTGGAACGCGCCCATGGAGCCGTTCCGCATCGCCGGCAACGTCTACTACGTGGGGGCCAGCGAGGTGACCTCCTACCTCGTCGCCACCCCGGCGGGGCACCTGCTGATCGACAGCGGCTTCGCCGCGACCGTCCCGCAGGTGCTGGCCAACGTGCGCACCCTCGGGTTCGAGCCCCGGGACGTCAAGTGGCTGCTCATCTCCCACCCGCACTTCGATCACGTCGGCGGGATCGCCGACCTGCGCGACGCCACCGGCGCGCGGATCGTCGTCAGCGCCGCCGACGCCGCGCAGGTGGCGCGAGGGGGCGTCGGCGACTTCGCCTTCGGCGATCGCTTCCCCTACCGGCCGTTCACCGCCGATCGCCTCGTCGCCGATGGCGACACCGTCGAGCTCGGGGGGAGCCGGCTGGTCGCCAACGTGACGCCGGGGCACACTCCCGGATGCACCACCTGGAGCACCGAGGTGGTCGAGCACGGCCAGCGTCTCCTGGTGGCCTTCCTCTGCAGCGTGACGGCGCCGGGGTACCAGCTGGTGGGCAACGCGGCCTACCCGGGCATCGTCGACGACTACCGCGCCAGCTTCCGCCGGCTGGCGGCGATGCCGGTGGACGTCTTCCTCGGCGCCCACGGCAGCTTCTTCGGTCTGCTCGAGAAGAGGCGGGAGCTCTGCCGCCATCCCGAGCGCAACCCGTTCCTCGACCCTGAGGGTTGGCGGGCGCACCTGGAGCGGCAGCGCCAGGCCTTCGAGAAGCGGCTGCGCGAGCAGACCGGACCGCCGTCCGGCGGGTAGCGCCGCTTGGCGGGTGGGGCGCGTGGCGTCCGGGGTCCGGATGTCCCTTCCGTCTCCTGGACCAGGTCTCCAGAAAGCGATTCTCAAGCATAGCTGCTGCAACGTTTACACGTCTGCTCCGGATAGGCACGGAGGCTGCTCTTGGGACCCTGTGAAAGGGGTCACCATGAAAACTCTCCGCTTCACCGATCCCCGCCGCGAACGACTGTTCCGGATCTTCTCGGAACGCCACGCCGCTTCCCGCATCCGGCTCCTCGCCGCCACCACGCTCCTCATCGTCCTCGCTCTCGCCACGGGCGACGCCGTCACCGTGACGCACGGGCTTGGCGTGATCCTGCTCCTGCGGGGCGTGATGGCGGCTGCTGCCGCCGGCCTGCTCGTCTCCACCTTCCTCGCTGGTGGCGCCGGACGCTGGTCCGGGCGCGTCGCCTGGGCGGTCGCCCTGCTGGGGACGGCCGAGGCGACGCTGCTTGCCGTTGCCGATCCGGCCTATCGGCAGCTGCACGCTCCCGGCATGCTGCTCATCGTGGCCTTCGCCTGCTCCGCCCTGCCGCTGCGGTTCCCGCATGCTCTCGGGCTGGCGCTCATACTCGACGCGGCGTACGCCGAGAGCCTCCTCGCCGCGGTGATGGCCGGCCGTGAGCGGACGATGCAGATGGCGCTGCTGCTGATGAGCACCGTCCTCGGGCTGCTCGTCGCCCACGAGCGCGACGGGGCACGCCGCCGTCACTTCCTCGAGGTGCTGGCACTGCAGTCGTCGCGCTCCGCCATGGCCCGACTCACCGACCGCCTGCGCCGGCTCTCGCTGAGCGACGAGCTCACCGGTCTGCCCAATCGCCGCGAGCTGGAGGCACGGCTCGGGGCCACGCTGGCCACCGCCACCCGCCAGGGCTCGCCGGCGGTCGTCGCCCTGCTCGACCTCGACAACTTCAAGCAGGCCAACGATCGGCTCGGTCACGCCGGTGGAGACGCTTTGCTGCGGCAGGTGGCCGCGGTGCTGGCCCGCTCCGTGCGGGCAGGCGACGCCGTGTTCCGCCTCGGAGGCGACGAGCTGTGCGTCCTCATGCCGTCGACGCAGCTCACCGCCGGCATGCGGGTGGTGGAGCGGGGCCTGGCGCGGGTGCGGCGCGTGACCGGGCGCAGCGGCTTCGAGGCGAGCTTCAGCGCCGGCTGTGCCGAGAGCCGCTCCGGCGAGGACGGCGCCTCGCTGCTGCGCCGCGCCGACGCCGCCCTTTACCGCGCCAAGGCGGCCGGCCGCGGGCGCGTGCACGGCGCCCAGCCCACCCGCGCCCTCGTCAGGGTCGCGGCGGCAAGCTGAGGTCGCTCTCAGCAGCCTTGCCAACGTCCACGCCGTGCGCTTGCTTCGCGGTTTGCCGTGGAGGAAGCCCTCTCCGCGGCGGCTCAGCCGGCCGCGGCGGGCGTCATCGTCTCGTGCGCCTTGAGGAAGGTCTCGGGGCGGCTGAACACCTTCGCCATGTTCATCCCCTTCTTGACCGCCGACATGGTGACCTTGCCGGTGGCGAGGGCGGCGCCGAGCTGCACGAAGGTCTTGACCTTGCCCTTGGTGCGGTAGCGCAGGTCGAGCACGTGCCTCCAGAGCGCCGAGTACTCGCCGTAGAACTCGTCGAGCGGCAGCTTGGTGGGCAGCACGGCATGGACGATGTCGTACATCTCCCAGTCGTGGGTGGTGACCTGGCGGCTGGCGGCGTCCCACAGGTCGGTGCCGGGCAGCGGGGTGAGGATGGAGAAGCCGCTGTTGTAGGCGCCCATCATCTCGATCCACTCGCGCAGGCGGGTGAAGTCGTCGCGATCCCAGGCCGGGTCGACGATGAAGTTGGGAGTGAAGCCGACGCCGAGATCCTTGAGGATCTCGATGGCGCGCACGTTGTTGCTGGCGGTGTTCTTCTTGTTGACCGCCTTGAGCCCCTCGTCGGTCACCGACTCGAGGCCGAGGAAGATGGCCAGCGAGCCGCAGTCCTTCCACATTTCGATGAGGTGGGGAAACTTGCAGATGATGTCGGTGCGCGTCTGTACGGTGAAGTACTTGCGGATGCCGGCCGCCTTGATCGCCTGCGCCATCTCCTCGCCGCGGCGCACGTTCATCCAGAAGATGTCGTCGGTGATGAAGACGTTCGGGGCCTCGACCGCCGCGAGCTCGGCGACGACGCGGGCCGGCGACTTCTCGCGGAAGGTGCTCTCGTGGAACTTCCATACCGAGCAGAAGTTGCACTTGAAGGGGCAGCCGCGGGCGGTCTCCAGGAGAGCGAGCGGCTTGCGGAAGTTGATGTAGTAGTGGGGTGCGTAGCGGGAGATCAGGTGCCGCGCCGGCATCGGCAGGCTGTCGAGCTCGCGGCGCGCCGGCGCGTGCCCGGTGGGCACCTGCCCGCCGTCACGGTTGAGCACCAGGCCCGGCACCGTGTCGAGGTCGCGGTCGTGGGCGAGCGCCTCGACGAGCGGCGCCATCACCTCCTCGCCGTCGCCGACGGCGATGGTGTCGAAGAGAGGCTGGTCGAACCAGTGCGGCTCGCGCGAGGCGTCGTGGCCGCCGACGACGACGAAGGCGCGCGGCATCTCGCGCTGCACGCGCTCGGCGAGGCGCAGGGTGCGCTTGCGCTCGGTGGTGAAGTTGCACTGCAGGCCGACGACATCGGGGTCGAAGCGGCGGCAGGCCTCCATGCCCGCCTCCTCGCCGTCGATGCGGAGGTCGAAGATGGCGCACTCGTGGCCCAGCTCCTCGAGGGCGCCGGCGACGCAGATGAGCCCCAGCGGCTCGACGAAGGTGAGCATTTCGAGGCCGAGGATCCCCCCGATCGGCGGCTTGAGAAAGGCGACCTTCACGCGTGCGGACCTCCTGGCGCGGGCGAAACGAACAGTGCGTTATTCCACCACACGCCGGCGCTCTTCGCAAGCTGTTGGCAGACAAGGGGTTCGAAGATCCGGCCGTGGCCGGGTCGTCATTGCGGGCTGAGGCCGACTGCCCGTGCACGGGCGGCGGGTAGGTGTACGGTGGCACCGGTGAGGCCGGGGTCGCGTCGCCACCGACGGCCCCCGGCCGCTCCCCCGTGTCCTGGCTCGCAGCCGGACGGCCCCTGCTGCAACCCGTAGCAACGAGGGGCGCGGCGAGCGCCAAGAAGAAAGTCAATCGATACAGGCTGCGTCGCGGCATGCGGTGGTCCTCCTGAGCTCGCGTCCCCTTCCCAGAACGGCGGACGGGGAGAACGGGGGCCAGCGGGGATACGCTGGCGGCGGGAGGCTCAGCATGACCCTGGAGGCGATCGATCCGGCGACCGGCGAGCTGCTGGCAACCTACGAGGAGCACGACGAGACCGAGGTGCGGCGACGCCTGACGGCGGCGCGTGACGCCCAGGAGGCGTGGCGGCGGCTCGGCTTCGGCGCGCGGGCGGCGCCTCTGATGGGCGCGGCCGAGCTGCTCGAGGCGCGCGCCAGAGAGTACGGCACGCTGATGGCACGCGAGATGGGCAAGCCCCACGCCGACGGCGTCGCGGAGGCGAGGAAGTGCGCCCTGGTCTGCCGCTACTACGCCGAGCACGCGGCGGCCTTCCTCGCCGACGAGGAGGTGCCGACCGAGGCGCACCGGAGCTTCGTCACCTACCAGCCGCTCGGCGTGCTGCTCGCCGTCATGCCCTGGAACTTTCCCTTCTGGCAGGTCTTTCGCGCCGCCGCTCCGGCGCTGATGGCAGGCAACGCGGTGGCGCTCAAGCACGCCGCCAACGTCCCTGGTTGCGCCCTGGCGATCGAGCGGCTGTTCGCCGACGCCGGGCTGCCGGCGGGTCTCTTCGCCACCCTCCTCATCGGCAGCGATCGCGTCGCCGCGGTGCTCGCGCTGCCGGAGGTCGCGGCGGTGACGCTCACCGGCAGCGTCGGCGCCGGCAAGGCGGTGGCTGCCAAGGCCGGCAGCCTGGTGAAGAAGAGCGTCCTCGAGCTCGGCGGCAGCGACGCCTACGTGGTGCTCGCGGACGCCGACCTCGACGCCGCCGTCGCCACCTGCGCCCGCAGCCGCCTCATCAACTCCGGTCAGAGCTGCATCGCCGCCAAGCGCTTCGTGGTGGTGGCGCCACTCGTCGCCGCCTTCGAGCGCGGCATGGTCGAGCGCCTGCGTGCGGCCAAGATGGGCAACCCGCTCGACCCGGGGGTGGAGGTGGGGCCGCAGGCGCGCATCGACCTCCGCGACGCGCTGCACGAGCAGGTGACGAAGAGCGTCGCTGCCGGTGCCCGGCTGCTGCTCGGCGGCGTGGTGCCGCCGGGCCCCGGGGCGTTCTATCCGCCGACCGTCCTCGGCGGCGTAGGCCCCGGCATGCCGGCGTACGACGAGGAGCTGTTCGGGCCGGTGGCGGCGATCCTGCCGGCGCGCGACGAGGCCGACGCCGTGCGCATCGCCAACGACAGCGTCTTCGGCCTCGGTGGCGCCGTGTTCAGCCGCGACCTCGCGCGCGGCGAGCGAGTCGCCCGCGAGCTCGCCGCCGGCTGCTGCTTCGTCAACGACCTCGTGCGCTCCGATCCGCGGCTGCCGTTTGGCGGCGTCAAGCAGAGCGGCCACGGCCGCGAGCTCGGGCTGGTGGGGATCCGCGAATTCGTCAACGTCAAGACGGTGTGGATGGAGGCTCCGGGGTGAGGTCGCCGGCCTCGTCGGGAGGCGGGGCCCGCGCCCTCGCCCTCGGCGCCTCCCTGCTGGCGCTGGCGGTACCGCTCCGCAGCGCCACCCTGGCGGAGCGGGCGGCAGCGCTCGACGCGCCGGCACGCGGTGCCGCCATCGCGCTCGTCGCACCGCTGGCGGTGGGCCATGGCGAGATCGTTCCCGCCGCCGGCGCCAGGGTCTACCCGCTCATCGCCGCGGGCGCCGTCTGCGGCCTGCTCGTCGACGGTCCGGCGCGGCTGCGCTACCGGGTCGACGACCGCATCTCGGTCCCGGTCGCCGAGAGGAACCTGCGGCGCGCCTCCTCGCTCGAGGTCGAGCGCAGCAAGACGGAGCTCGAGGTGAGCGAGGAGCTCTCGGGCGCCGTCGTCTGGGGCTGGGGGATGATGGCAGAGGGTCAGGAGGCGGCGGCCGTCGCCATCGCACCGGGGTCGAGTGGCAAGAAGGTGCCGGCGGCGGCCGGCGATGGGCTGCCGAGGTGGGCCGTCGAGGTGCTCGCGGACCGCCACTTCGCGCCCCCCTCGCACGACCTGGTGGCCGAGCACGCCAACGGCGGCGCAGGGGTTCGCTACGCGATGCTGCACGGTGCCCACGCCGACCTGCTGCTCGAGGTCGACCCCGCCGCCGGCGAGGAGAACCTCTACCTGCTTCGCCGCGCGCGGGAGGTCGGCAGCACCTTCCACGAGGGGGTCGGTCCGGTGACGCTCGCCTCGCAGCCGATCGGCCGCTCGTGGTGGGTGCACCTGCCGAGCTCGATGCTGGCCGAGCACGAGACCTTGCGGGTGGAGAACCCGGGTGGGGACCTGCTGCGCCTGACCAGCCGCGCAAGGCTGCGTTCGCGGCGCCCCGGCGTGGGTTTGTGGCAGGCACAGCTGGTCGACCGTCTCTGGGATGGCAGAGGCCGACCGCGGCGGGTGACGGTGACGAGCGTCCGCGTCGACGGCAAGCCTGCCGAATTCCTGCACCAGGACGACGAGCTGTTGGTCGCCTTCGCGCGCCCGCTCGCGGCCGGCGCGACCACCGAGGTGGAGGTGGCCTACGAGGGGGACCTCGCCGTGCGGCCGGCGGGCGACTCCTACTGGGTGCTCGGCACCTGGCCCTGGTACCCGCGCCAGGAGCTCGGCGGCGAGCTGGCCACGATGGAGATCGAGGTCGACGTCCCCGAGGCGCTGACTCCCTTCGCCTCGGGCGCCCAGGTGAGCCGCACCGTGGAGGGGGGGCGGCGGCGGTTGACCACCCGGCTCGACGTGCCGCTGCAGTTCGCGGTGGTCGCCGCCGGCCGCTACTCGATCGTCGAGGAGAGTCGCGACGGCGTCACCTGCCGGGTCGCCACCTACGCGTTGCTCAACGAGCAGGCGGCGCGCAAGCTGATCGCCAAGTTCTTCTCCGCTCGCCGCATGCTCGAGGGCATGCTCGGCGAGCCCTACCCCTTCCACGACGTCTCGATCGTCGAGCTCAGCGACTGGGGGTTCGGCCAGGCGCCGCCGGGAGTCATCTTCTTCACCCGCGAGTTCTTTACCGCGCCGATGGATTCGCGGCGGCGGCTGTTCTTCAACAACCGCGACGCGCGCTTCCTCCACGAGGTTGCCCACGGCTGGTGGGGGCACGTGGTGAAGATGAGCTCCGGCGAGGAGAGCTGGCTCTCCGAGGGGTTCGCCGACTACACCGCGGCGCTGGCCCTGTGGCAGCTCAAGGGCGGGGAGGGGGGAGGCGACTACACCTTCGATGAGATCGTCAAGGACTGGGCGCGGACGGCGAACGAGCTGGCGCCCGGCGCCAGCCTCTACCTCTCCCAGCGGCTGGCCTTCAGCGACGAGCGCAACGGCGACGACTTCTTCCGGCTGCGCTACGCCAAGGGGCCGCTGGTGATCCACGCTCTCCGCCTCGAGCTGCAGCGGCAGAAGGGCAGCGTCGCCGAGGGCGACCGCTACTTCCTCGCCTTCCTGCGCGCCTTCCTCCAGCGCGACCGCTACGGCTGGGGGACCACGCGCGACCTCGTCGCCACTCTCGACGAGCTCACCGGCGGCCCCTGGCAGCCCTGGTTCGACAGGTACGTCTACGGCACGGAGATCCCGCAGCTGCGGGAGTAGCGGTTGCGCCGCAGGACGCTTCTCGGCGGCGGCTTCGCGCTGGCAGCGCTCGCCGTCGGGGCCGGCTACGCGCGGCTCGTGGCACGGCCGCTCGAGGTGCTGCTGCGTCTGGTCCCTGACGACGCCTTCTACTACCTGCAGATCGCCCGTCACCTGGCCGCGGGGCACGGCTCGACGTTCGACGGGCTGCACCCGGCGAGCGGCTACCACCCCGGCTGGATGGCATTGCTGGTGCCCCTGGCGGCTCTGGTGCCGGCGCCGGAGTCGTTGCTGCGCTCGGCCCTCGGCCTCGCCTTCCTGCTCCACGCCGGCACGGCGCTCGCTCTCGCCGTGCTCTTCCGGCGCTTCATGGGTGACACCCTGGCGGTGGCCGGAGCCCTCTGCTGGCTGCTCAACCCGCTGGCGCTGTTCCTGACCGTGCAGGGTGTGGAGAGCGCGCTCTACGCGCTGAGCCTGGTCCTGGTGATGCTGGCGATGGATCACTTCGTCACGGCGGAGGCGGGAGCGCTGCGGCCACACCTCGTGCTGGGCGTCGCCCTCGGCGCCTGCTTCCTCGCCCGCACCGAGGCCGGGATCCTGGCGGCGGTGACCTGTGCCTCGGCACCGGTGCTGCGCGGCGTGCTGCCGTGGAGCCGCGCCGGGCTGCGCTCGTCACTGCTCGTGGGGGCAACGTTCACGCTGTGCGCCGCTCCCTGGTTCCTCGTCTGCTGGTGGCAGACGGGATCGCCCTGGCAGAGCAGCGGCGTTGCGAAGGCGCTGTGGGCGGGAGGTGAGCTCGCTGCGCTTGGCCCGTGGCAGCGGCTGTTGCAAGCGGGGGAGCTGACAGTCCTCGACTGGTTCGGCTGGCGGCGGCTGACGGTCGGTGCCATCCCCGCCTTCCGGGCGGCCGCCTGGGCGCTGCAGATCCCCGCCGCGGTCGGCCTGCTGCTCGCGGTCCGCCGCCCCGCGGCGCAGGCACGGGTCATCGCATGGTGCGGCTGGCTGTTCGGCGGCTGCCTGCTCACCGGCCTCGTCTACGGGCTCTTCGACACCCAGATGCCGGCCTGGTACCACGCGCAGCCGGCGCTCGTGCTCTTCGTCGTCGGCTACCTGTGGATCGACCGCGCGCGGGCGCTCGCCGGTCGCGTCTGGGGTCTGGTGGTCGGCACGGGCGCGCCGCTGCTCGTGCTGGCGCTGTCACTGCGCGCCGACGTGCTCGCCTACCGCCGGCCGCCCGAGCCCTACCCCTGGCAGCCGAGCCTGTACCACTCGCAGCTCGCGTTCGATCGCCTGCTGCCGCCCGGCGCCAGCGTGGCCTGCTTCAACGCCGGCATCGCCGGCTTCTTCGGGGGCCACCGCGTCGTCAACGTCGACGGGCTGGTCAACAGCTCCGTCATTCCTTACTACCGCGAGCGTCGCCTCGACGCGTACTTCCGCGACGAGCGGCTCGGCTTTCTCGCCGACGACGAGGCGACGGTCGGCTCTGCCGGCCGCTTCATGCGGCGGCCGCTGCGGCTGGCCCCGCTGGCCTCGGCGCCGCTCGCGGTGTGGCACGCACCGCGGCGATGGCTGTGGCGGGTGGAGCTCCCCGGCGAGGCGTCGCCGCGCCGCCGGTGATCCGCTCCAGAGGCCTCCGGCTGGCGAGGGCTGGCGTGGCGGCTGCGTGGCGGACTTGACAGCCGCGGCGCCCCGGTGATTTAGTTGGTCGATCAAGTAAGGAGAAGAGCGTGGTGCCCAAGCGTCCCACCGCAGGCCCTTCCACCCGCGACCGCCTCGTCGAGGCCGGCCGCCACCTGTTCTGGGAGAAGGGGTTCGCGGCCACCGGGCTGGCCGACATCCTCGCCCGTGCCGGCGCCAACAGCGGCAGCTTCTACCACTTCTTCGAGAGCAAGGATGCGCTGCTGCGGGAGGTGCTGCACACCTACGTCGAGCTGCTCGAGCCGCAGGTGCTGCGCCCGGTCGAGGCGGCGGTCGCCGACCCGCTCGAGCGTGTCTTCGCGCTGCTCGACGGCTACCGCCAGCGGCTGCTCGCCACCGACTGCAGCTACGGCTGCCCGATCGGGCGCCTGGCGCTGGAGATCGACCCCGAGAACGCGCCGGCCCACGAGCTCCTGGCGGCCAACTTCACGGCCTGGCGGCGGGCCGTCGAGGCGTACCTGCGCGCCGCCGCGATCCCCGATCCGGCCGCCGTCGCCGCCATCGTGTTGTGCGTGATGGAAGGGGGCGTCATGCAGTCGCGCGTGCAGCGCTCGATCGAGCCGTTCGACACCTGTACCCAGCAACTCCGCACCTACCTCGACACCGCCGCCGGCAGTTCCGCCGGCCCGGCGCGTGGGAAGCCCAAAGGAGCCTCGAGATGATGACCGGCGCCGCCTTCACGCTTGCCTTGCTGATCCACGCCACCGCACCCCCACCAAGCCCGGTGGCGGTGACCAAGGTGACGGCGCCCGAGAAGGCGCTGCGCTTCGAGGTCGTCGTCGCCGCTCCGCTCGACGAGGTCTGGGCAGCCCTGACGACCACCGCCGGCCTCGAGACCTGGCTCTGGCGCGATGCCAGGGTCGATCTCCGCGCGGGGGGCGACTGGCTGGTGCTCTACCCGGAGGGGAAGACGGGGGGCGGGACCATCGTCTCCTTCGACCCGCCGCACCGCATCGAGCTGCGCGCGCTGGCCCCTGAGTGGTTCCCCACCGTCCGCAGGGAGCGCACCACGGCCGTCTTCGAGCTCGACAGCGTGACGCCCGCGAGCACCCGCGTCACCCTCGTGCAGACGGGGTGGAAGTCGGGGAAGGAATGGGACGACGCCTACGAGTACCTGGCGCAGGGCAACGCGCAGCTGCTCACCCAGCTCCACCAGCGCTTCGCCGAGGGTCCTGTCGACTGGACCAAATCGCACGACTGACGGAGCAACGCGGGGGCCCGTAGGACACCTGGCGGGCCGAGGCCGGGTGGGATCCACCCGGCTCGCCCGCCTTCGAGCCGCGGCGCGGCGGGTTGACGCGTCTTCCGGCATGGGCACCTTCCACTGGCAGGCGCGCGGGCGCGACGGCAACGAGACGGAGGGGGAGCTCGTGGCCCCCTCCCGACAACAGGCGCTGCGGGAGCTCCAGGAGCGAGGCCTCCTCGTCACGGCGCTCAGCCTCTCGCTCCAGCCCGCGAGCGCCGAGCCGCCGCCGCCGCTGCCGCGAAGGACGCCGGACCTGACGGCCCGGCTCGCTCGCGAGCGCGGACGGCGGCCCCACCGCGGGCGCGCCCTGGCGATCGCCGCCGGCCTGGCGGCCGCCGCGCTGGCGGTGGGGTCGATGGCGCCGGTGACCGGCTACCACTGCGAGCGGGACCCGGCGGGCGTGCCCGCATGCACGGTGCAGCAGCGGCCGCTCGGCCTCTACGCCTGGCGCCAAGCCCGCCTCGCCGGGGTGACCGCCGTCGACGACGAGGAGGGAAGCATCCCCGCATACGCCGGAAACGGGCGCACCGTCGCGGGGTTCCGCACCCGCCTCGTCGTGCGCGACACCGCCGGCCGCGCGCTTGCGCTCACCGGCTGGGACGAGCCTGCGGCGGAGCGCGGCGACGTCGTCGGCGACACGGAAGCGGAGGTCCGCCACAAGCTGATCGACTTCCTCGCCGACCCGGCCGCCGTGCGGGTGTCCGGCTGGCGCGGCCACTGGGTGCCGCTGCTGCTGGCGTCGGCGCTGCTGGCGCTGGCGGCGTCGATGCTCGTCCTGCTCGTGCTGTCGCTCTTCGCGGCACCGACGCGGGCGCTCTACACGGCGGCGGCCCGGCGTGCCGAGGAAGCCGACCGAGCCGCCGCGGCCCCGCCTGCCGCGGAGGGCGACGGGCCGGGCTAGCTACTGGCGGCCGGGTGCCGGCGCTCCGTAGAGCGTCTCGCGTGCCGGCTCCCACGCCTCGCCGCGCAGCAGCGCCGCCGCCCCCTCGACGGCCTCGAGGATCTTGAGGTAGCCGGTGCAGCGGCAAAGGTTGCCGGCGAGGGCGGCGGCGATCTCGTCGCGGCTCGGTCGCGGGTTGGCGGCGAGCAGGGCGCTGGCCGTCATCAGGATGCCGGGTGTGCAGTAGCCGCACTGGGCGGCGCCGAGGTCGGCGAACGTCGCCTGCAGGGGGTGCAGCGCGTTGCCCTGCTGCAGCCCCTCGACGGTCTCGATGCGATGGCCTTCCAGCGCTGCCGCGAGCACCAGGCAGGAGAGCACCGGCTGGCCGTCGACGAGCACCGTGCAAGTGCCGCACTCGCCGAGCTCGCAGCCGTGCTTGGTGCCGGTGAGAGCGAGCCCCTCGCGCAGCACCTCGAGCAGCGTGTGGTGGGCCGGGAAGGCGACGGCGCGCCGCTCGCCGTTGACGTCGAGGGTGGCGAGGACGGTCTCCGGGAGACTCACGCGCGTTCCCCTGGGCTCTCTGCGGGGACGAGCTCCGGGGGCACCTCGGGGCGCCGCAGGCGCCGCCCGGCGGCGAGCAGGCCGCGCACCAGCAGGTCGGCCATCTCCTCACCCAGGTCGCGAGCGCTGCGGCCGCCGCCGGGCCGGTACCACTGCGCCGTCCAGTTGAGGGCGCCGAGCAGGGTGACGGCGGCGAGCTTGGGGTCCACGGCGCGGAAAATACCGGCGGCGATCCCCGCGCGCACCACCGCGCGGAAGGTCTCCTCGTAGCCGTCGCGGCGAGCCAGCACGGCGTCGCGGGCGCCCAGCGCCAGGCCGTCGACGTCGAGGTGGGCGATGGCGCCGGGCGTCGCCTCGTGCAGGCGCAGCATGTGGCCGACGACGAGCAGCCAGAGCTGGGCGTCGGCCGCCAGCGGCAGCGCGCGGACGCGGGCGGCGAGCTCCTGCAGGCCGTCGAGGGAGTCCTCCTGGCAAAAGGCGAGCAGCGCCTGCTTGTCGGCGAAGTAGTAGTAGAGGTTGCCCACCGCCATCCCGGCCGCGGCGGCGATGTCGCGCATGCCGGTAGCGTGCAGCCCCTGCCGGCGGAAGACGGTGGCGGCGGCGCGCAGGATCTCGCGCTTGCGTTCGAGGCTGCGCGGGGACTCCGTCCCTTCTGCTTGCCGCCTGGCGGCACCAGTCCCTTGAACCACGGTTCAAATCTTCCTTCTCACCTTCCACGCTGTCAAGGCGCGCAGCCCCGCCGAGGCCGGCGCACGGTCGAGGATCGCTGGGTGTCGCCAGTCGTAGAGGGCGGCGAGCGAGGGAAGACCATCGGGCGACCCTGCTCTCAAAGCCGCCCCTCTCCCCAGCCCCTCTTTGCCCTCGCCGGGGCGCGAGGGGTCCCGAGCCGTTCGTCGCTCGACCGCGGCCCAACGGGCCATCCGTCACTGCTAGAGTGTCGCCACCGACGGCCGGCGGGACGCTTGCCCGCCGCGCCGCCGCCGCAACGACAGGCACCGTCCATCTCCACCCTCCACGGCAACACCCGCGGCCTCAAGCCCTCCGACGAGCGCGCCCTCGAGCGTACCTACCGGCGCCGCGTGCCGCCGAGCGAGGTGGTCTCCCCCGAGCTCGCGCGCCACCTCACCGAGGTGTCGCGCGCGATCGGCCGCCAGGTGGGCGTGTTCATTAGCCGCGAGGGCACGATCCGCAACGTCATCGTCGGCGATGCCACCAAGCTCGACCTCCCCGACGTCGGCCGCCTCCGCGGCGGCCCCTCGCGCTTCCGCGGCCTGCGCCTGGTGCACACCCACCTGCGCGGCGAGCCGGTGACGCAGGACGACCTCAACGACCTGGCGCTGTTGCGTCTCGACATGGTGGCGGCGATCGAGACGCTGCCCGACGGCGATCCGGGGCGGATCGAGGTGGCCTACCTGCTGCCTGGCGCCAGCGAGGGCGAGGAGCCGTTCCACCGCGTCGTCGCCCCCGACGTGCACCGGCTCGACCTCGACTTCGAGCAGACCATGGCGGCACTCGAGGCGGAGAGCGCGCGGCTTGCCCGCGCCTCCGCCGAGGTCGGCCAGGAGCGCGCCCTGGTGATCGGCGTCAGCGCCGACGAGGAGCGCTTCGCCGAGACGGTGGAGCTGGTGCGCGCCGCCGGCGTGGCGGTGGCCGGTACCGTGCGCCAGCGGCGCAAGCAGATCCACCCGCGCACCGTGGTGGGCCCCGGGAAGCTCGAGGACATCGTGCTGCAGGGGATGCGGCAGCGCGCCGAGGTGGCGGTCTTCGACGTCGACCTGAAGCCGGCGCAGGCGCGCGCCTTCGAGGACGCCACCGGCATGAAGGCGATCGACCGCACGCAGCTCATCCTCGACATCTTCGCCCAGCGCGCGCGCAGCAGCGAGGGAAAGCTGCAGGTGGAGCTCGCGCAGCTCAAGTACTCGCTGCCGCGGCTCACCGAGAAGGACGCCGGGCTGTCGCGGCTGACCGGCGGCATCGGCGGCCGGGGTCCCGGCGAGACGGTGCTGGAGATCGGCCGCCGGCGCATCCGCGACCGCATCCGCAACCTCGAGACCCGACTCGAACGGCTGTCGCACGAGCGCGCGCTGCGGCGGCGCCAGCGCAGCGAGGCGGACCTGCCGGTGCTGTCGATCATCGGCTACACCAACGCCGGCAAGAGCACCCTGCTCAACGCCCTGACCAACAGCGAGGTGGAGGCCGCCGACCAGCTGTTCGTCACCCTCGACCCCACCAGCCGCCGGCTGCGCTTCCCGCGTGAGGGGGAGGTGGTGATCACCGACACCGTGGGGTTCATCGCCGACCTGCCGAAGGACCTCGTCACCGCCTTCCGCGCCACCCTCGAGGAGCTCGCCGACGCCGACCTGCTGCTGCACGTGGTGGACGCCGCCGACCCCGAGCTCGAGCGCAAGATCGCTGCCGTCGATTCCCTCCTGCGCGACCTCGAGCTCGCCGAGATCCCGCGGCTGATGGTGCTCAACAAGGCCGACCTGCTGGCGCCGTCCACCGCGCGCGGCCTCGCGGAGCGCTTCCATGGCGTGGCGCTCTCGGCCCGGCGACGCGAGGGGCTCGACCGCCTCATTCGAGAGGCCGAGGAGCGCCTGCACCTCGGCCGGCGCCTGCTGCCGGAGCCGCGGCAGACGACGGTGCCCTCCCGCCGCGCCAAGGTGTCGGGAGGCGCCTAGCCGCGAGCGCGCGTTCGCGGTCGTGGTGGGCGAGGGACGGTGTGCGCTCGACCACCTACCGGCCGCCCCCAAAGCTGGTAGCCTGGGCGCCCTGCCGCGCGGGGCGAGCATGCCGGCGGTCGAGTTGGTGTGGTCCTCCGTGGCGGTGACGGCCGTCACTAGGGAGGAGCCCATGCCACGGTCCCTGCGCTTCACGCTCAACGGCTCGCCGCGGACGCTCGACGTCGACCCCCAGCGCAAGCTCCTCTGGGTGCTGCGCACCGAGCTCGGCCTGACCGGAGCCAAGTACGGCTGCGGCATCGGGTTGTGCGGCGCCTGCACGGTGCTGGTCGACGGCGCCGCGGTGCGCTCCTGCCGCACCGAGGTCGGCACGGTGGCGGACAAGGCCGTCGTCACCATCGAGGGGCTCGCCAGGGGCGGTGAGCTCCACCCTCTGCAGGAAGCCTTCCTCGAGCACGGCGGCTACCAGTGCGGCTACTGCACCTCGGGCATGATCCTCGGCGCCCACGCGCTGCTGCACCGGCGGCCGCACGCCACCCGCGACGAGATTCGCAGCGGGCTCGAGGGCCACCTCTGCCGGTGCGGCGCCCACCAGCGCATCCTCGCCGCCGTCGAAGCGGTGGCGAGCGGCAAGGGGGGTGCGTCGTGAACGGCCCGTCAGGCATCGATCGCCGCACCTTCCTTCGCCTGCTGGGGGGTGGTGTCGCGGTGCTGGTGTGCAAGGGGCCCGTGGCGCTGCTGGCGCAGGATCGCCGGCGGATCTACCCGGAGGACCTCAACGCCTACCTGCTGGTCGGCGCCGACGGTCGGGTCACCGTCTTCGCGGGCAAGATCGAGATGGGTCAGGGCGTCATGACCTCCCTCGCCCAGATGGCCGCCGAGGAGCTCGGGGTGGCGCTCGAGTCGATCGACATGGTGCTCGGCGACACCGACCGCTGCCCGTGGGACATGGGCACCTTCGGCTCGCTCACCACGCGCATGTTCGGGCCCGCGCTGCGCGCCGCTGCCGCCGAGGCGCGCCTCTCCCTGGTGCGCCTCGCGGCGAGCCGGCTGGGGGTGAAGCCCGAGCAGCTGGTGGTCGCCGGCGGCGTCGTCTCGGTGGCCGCCGACCCCCGCCGCAAGGTGGGCTACGGCGAGCTGGCGCAGGGCAAGCAGATCGCCCGGGTGGTGGGGGAGGAGGCGGTGCTGCGTGCGGCCCGGGAGATGTCGGTGATGGGGGCCTCGCCGCGGCGGCTCGACGGTCCCGAAAAGGTCACCGGCGCCGCTCGCTATGCGGGGGACCTCCGCCGGCCGGGGATGCTCTACGCCCGCCTCCTCAGGCCTCCCGCGCATGGCGCGACCCTCGCCAGCGTCGACACCGCGGCGGCCGCGGCGCTGGCCGGAGTGACGGTCGTCCATGACGGGGACCTGGTGGCGGTCCTGCACGCCGAGCCCGAGGCCGCCGAGCGCGCGCTCGCGGCGGTGCGGGCCGACTGGAAGCCATCGGCGGCGACGGTGGATCCCGACACGATCTTCGCGCACCTGCAGTCCGCGGCCGACGAGGGCCGGGAGCTCGCCCGCCAGGGCGACATCGAGGCGGCGGCGGCCGCCAGCGCCGCTCAGCTGCTGCGCACCACGTATCGCAAGGGCTACGTGGCGCACGCGCCGATGGAGCCGCACACGGCCCTTGCCGAGGTGGTCGACGGCAAGCTGACAGTCTGGGCGTCGACGCAGACGCCCTTCCCGACCCGTGACGACATCGCCGCCACCCTCGGTCTCACCAAGCAGCAGGTGCGCGTGATCACCCCCTACGTCGGGGGCGGCTTCGGCGGCAAGAGCGCCCACCAGCAGGCACTGGAGGCGGCACGCCTGGCGAAGGCGACCGGCAAACCGGTGCAGGTCGCCTGGACGCGAGCCGAGGAGTTCTTCTTCGACACCTTCGACCCGGCGGCGGTGGTGGACATCGCCGCGGCCCTCGACGCCGCGGGCAAGATCGTGCTCTGGGACTACTCGGTGTGGGCGGCCGGCAACCGCGGCGCCGACGTCTTCTACGACGTCCCCAACGTGCGGGTGCGCGCCTTCGGCGGCAGCATGTTCGCCGACGAGCGGCGTGCCGCCTCGAGCCTCCACCCGTTCGCGGTCGGCCCCTGGCGGGCGCCGGGGGCCAACATGAACGTCTTCGCCCGCGAGTCGCACCTCGACGCCCTGGCCGCCGCCGCGCGCCTCGATCCTCTCGAGCTGCGGCTGCGCAACCTCACCGACCCGCGCATGCGGCGGGTGCTCACCGCCGCCGCCGACGCCTTCGGCTGGAAGGGCGGCGCGCTGCCCGCCGGTCGCGGCCGCGGCGTCGCCTGCAGCGTCGACGCCGGCAGCTACGTCGCCCTCATGGCCGAGGTGGCGGTGGACCGCGCGGCGGGCACCCTCCATGTCGAGCGCATCGTCTGCGCTCAGGACATGGGCCTGGTGGTGAACCCCGAGGGCGCGAAGATGCAGGTCGAGGGGGCGATCACCATGGGCCTCGGCTACACCCTCGGCGAGGAGCTGCGCTTCCGCGGCGGTGAGATCCTCGACAAGAACTTCGGCACCTATTCCCTGCCGCGCTTCTCCTGGGTGCCGCACATCGAGGCGGTGCTGGTGAAGAACGACGAGCTGGCGCCGCAGGGCGGCGGCGAGCCCGCCATCGTGCCCACCGGGGCGGCGATCGCCAACGCCGTCTTCTCCGCCACCGGGGCACGGGTGGAGCGGCTGCCCATCACCCCGGCGCGGCTGCGGGAGGCGCTGCAGGGAGCCGGGTCGACGGCGAGCCCGGCGGCCTGAGGGTGAGCGGGTCGGCGGCGCCGCAGCCCGGCGCCGGCGGCCCCGTGCGGACGAGAGGAAGCAGATCGCGCCTGTGAGTGGCGCCAAGGGGTGCCTCGCTCAGGGCAAGGCGTCCTCGTCGCCCTCCACGACCAGCTGCCTGAAGAGGCTCGACTCGCGCTTGTAGAAACCTTCGGTATGGAAGGTCTCGGCGAGCTGGAGCAGCTCGTAGTCGAGGTGATGGCCGAGCTCGTGGAGGAAGGTGCGCAGGAAGCTGCGGAACGCCACCACCTGCTTGCGCTGGGCGGTGCGCATCCACAGCGTGACGGTGGGCGCGACACCCTCCCGCGTGGGATCGTAGAGCCCGTGCAGCTCCCCCCAGCTCCTGCTCGGTCGCGCCGCCAATACCACGATGCGCACCGGCGGCAACGCCAGCTGGCGCAGCAGGGCCTCGGCGAGGCGCTGGCACGCGGCCTCGGTGTCGCGCCGGCCCTCCAGCTCGAGCGCGGCGCGCAGCGGCGCCACCAATGGCCGCAGTGCCACCGGGTCGGGCAGCTCCACCCGCTCGACGGCGTCGCTGCGCCGGTAGATCCTCTTCCTCGCCGCCGACAGCCGCTGGTAGTAGGCGAAGGGCACGGGGACCCAGCTTAGCCGGCCGCCGGCGAAGGCATCTCAGCGCCGCTCAGGCGACGGCGCGCGCACCGTGGGTCACGTCGGCGAGCGCCGCCGCCACCAGCTCGACGCCCGTCGCCGGATCTTGCGCCGCCCGCTGCTGCGCCGCCGCGGTGAGCGCCCGCCGCCAGCGGCGCGCTCCCGGCTGACCGTGGTAGAGGCCGAGCAGGTGGCGAGCGAGGCGAAGCAGCGGCTGTCCGGTGGCGAGCTGGCGCTCGAGGTAGCGGAGGAATGCCTCCACCGCCGCGGCGCGGTC
Source organism: Thermoanaerobaculia bacterium (assembly GCA_963837455.1). Taxonomy (GTDB): domain Bacteria; phylum Acidobacteriota; class Thermoanaerobaculia; order Multivoradales; family JAIOJS01; genus DASYQD01. Next base: position 891,802 of record CAWINM010000010.1, read on the forward strand.
GGGGCACGGGTCGCTGGCGGCGTCGAAGATGCGGCTGTCGGCGGCGGCGAGCATCCAGGGCTGATGGTAGGCGGCACGGCCGATCATCACCCCGTCGACGTGGCGCAGGTGGAGGAGGGCCTCGTCGAGCGAGGCGACGCCGCCATTGAGCACCACGGTGAGCTCGGGGCGCTCCGCCTTGAGGCGGCGTACGAGGTCGTGGCGCAGCGGCGGCACCTCGCGGTTCTCCCTCGGCGACAGGCCGGAGAGCCAGGCCTTGCGCGCGTGGATGACGAACGTCGTGCAGCCGGCGGCTGCCACGCGATCGACGAAGGCGACGAGCGGCTCGAACCCCTCCTGCTCGTCGACGCCGAGCCGCTGCTTGACGGTCACCGGGATGCGCACCCGCGCCCGCATCGCCGCCACCGCCGCCGCCACCACCGCCGGCTCGCGCATCAGGCAGGCGCCGAAGCGCCCGGCTTGCACGCGGTCGCTGGGGCAGCCGACGTTGAGGTTGACCTCACAGAAGCCCAGCCCCTCGGCGAGCTCGGCGCAGGCGGCGAGGGCGCCGGGGTCGTCGCCCCCGACCTGCAGCGCCAGCGGCCGCTCGGCGGGCTCGTGGGCGAGCAGCCGGCGCCAGTGGCCGTGCAGCAGGGCCGCGCTGGTCACCATCTCGGTGTAGAGCAGCGTGCGGCGGCTGAGCAGGCGATGGAACGACCGGCAGTGGCGGTCGGTGCAGTCCATCATCGGCGCCACCGCGAGGCGGCGGTCGACGGGGAGCGGGGCAGCCTCCGGCGCGCGCACGGCGGTAGTGTAGCGGCTCGAGCGAGCGGCCGCCGCTGGCGCTAGCCGGGGATCATGGCGCCCTGCACCTCGTTGCGAATGGCGCGGAAGGTCGCCACCTCGGTGAGGAAGGGGTCGAGCATGCGCGGATCGAAGTGGTGGTCGCGCTGCGCCCCCATGAGCTCGAGCACCTCGGGCTCGGGCATCGCCCGGCGGTAGACGCGGTCGTGGACGAGGGCGTCGTAGACGTCGCAGACGGCGACGATGCGGGCGCTCTCGGGGATGGCGTCGCCGGCGAGCCTGTGGGGATAGCCACCGCCGTCCCAGCGCTCGTGGTGGGAGAGGGCGATCTCGCGCGCCATCTCGAGCAGCGCGATCTCGGAGCGCTCGAGGATGCGGGCACCGATGACGGTGTGCTGCTTGATGGTCTCGAACTCGTCGGGAAGCAGCGGGCCGGGCTTGAGCAGGATCGAGTCGGGGACGCCGATCTTGCCGATGTCGTGCATCATCGCCGCCACCCGCAGGTCGTCGACCCGCGTCGCCGGCCAGCCCAAGAGCTGCGCCAGCGCCGCCGCGTAGAGGCCGATGCGGCGGACGTGGGCGCCGGTGTCGGTGTCGCGGAACTCGGCCGCCGCCACCAGCCGCAGGGCGATCTCCTCCTCGCGGCGGCGGATCTGCGTGGTGCGCCGCCGCACCTCCCCCTCGAGGCGCTCCTGGGTCGCCTGCGAGAGCAGGGCGAGCTGGCGCCGCTGCAGTGCGTTGGCGACGTTGATCGCCAGCTCGTTGACGTCGAAGGGCTTGATCAGGTAGCCGTAGGCACCCAGCCGCAGCGCCTGGATGCCGACCTTGCGGTCGTCGACGCCGGTGACCATCAGCACCGCCAACTCGGGGTGCCGCTGGCGCACCACGCCGAGCAGGTCCATCCCCGACATGCCGGGCATGTGGATGTCCGAGACCAGCAGCTGGAAGGTGTCGGCCGAGAGCGCCACGAGCGCCGCCTCGGCGTGGGCGGCGGTCTGGCAGTCGTACCCCTCGAGCTCCAGGCAGCGCTGGATCAGCTCGCGGATGTACGGCTCGTCGTCGACGATGAGGACGCGCGGCGGCGGTGCAGCTTCATCCATGGAGGCCTGTGCCGAGGTGGCGGCGGCCCTACACGGTACCAGATCATGGCCGACGCGAGCCCGGTCCTCCGGGTATCGCCAGGGCATGACGACTGTCACCGCCAGGTCGTGACGTCGTCCACTGCCGGCGGGGAGCCCGGCGACGCACCATGGGGCAGCAGGAGAGGAGGACACCCCGCATGTCGCTACACAGATCCGATCCCACCACCCCCGTCGCCGAGCTGCGCGGCGCCGTCAAACGGTACGGCACCGTGACCGCCCTCGCCGGCATCGACCTGCAGCTGCGGCCCGGTCAGCTCACCGCCGTCCTCGGTCCCAACGGCGCCGGCAAGACCACCGTCGTCAAGCTGCTGCTCGGCCTGGCGCGAGCGAGCGCCGGCAGCGCCCTCCTGTTCGGGCGCGACCCCGGCGACGCCGGCGTCCGCCGCCGGCGCTCTGCCATGCTGCAGGTGGGCAAGGTCCCCGAGACGCTCACCGTGCGCGAGCACCTGGACCTCTTCGCGAGCTACTACACCCGGCCCCTGCCGCTCGCCGAGGTCCTGCGACGCGCCGGGCTCGAGCGTTTCGTCGACCGCCGCTTCGGCGAGCTGTCGGGCGGCGAGCGGCAGCGCACGCTGTTCGCCCTCGCGCTCGTCGGCGACCCCGAGCTGCTGTTCCTCGACGAGCCGACGGTGGGGATGGACGTCGCGGCGCGGCGCGCTCTCTGGCAGGAGATCCGCCGCGCCGTCGACGAGGGGCGTTCGGTGGTGCTCACCACCCACTACCTGGAGGAGGCGGACGCCCTCGCCGAGCGGGTCGTCGTGTTGCACCAGGGGCGGGTGCTCGCCGACGGTCCACCGGCGGCGATCAAGCGTCAGGCCGCCCTGCGCCGGGTGCGCTGCCGGACCTCGTTGCCGGCGGCGGCGCTCGCCGCTCTGCCAGGCGTGCACGAGGTGCGCCACGACGGGGAGCGCGTCGAGCTCCTGGTGGGCGACGCCGAGCCGACGGTCCGGGCGCTGCTCGCCACCGACCCCACCCTCGCCGACCTCGAGGTCCGCTCGGCGGGTCTCGAGGAAGCGTTCCTCGCCCTCACCACCACGCGGCACGGCGGCGCCGCCGCCTGAGCGCCGTCGACCTCACGATGGGAAAGGAGACGCCAATGTCCGTCGACGCCACCTTCCGGGCGCCGCGCTTCGCGCCCGACGCCGGTCTCGCCTACCAGCTGCGCCTCTACGGCCGCGAGGCCAAGTACGAGCTGCTCAAGGTGCTGCGCCTCCCCGCCTACGCGCTGCCCACTCTCGCCTTCCCGCTGGTGTTCTACCTCTTCTTCGGCATCGCCTTCGGTCACCAGCAGACGGGACCGACGCCGCTCGGCACCTACCTCATCGCCACCTACGGCGCCTTCGGGGTCATCGGCGCCAGCCTCTTCGGCTTCGGCGTCGGGGTCGCCGCCGAGCGCGGCCAGGGCTGGATGCTGGTCAAGCGCTCGACGCCGATGCCGCCGGCGGCGTACTTCCTGGCCAAGACGGTGATGGCGCTCCTGTTCAGCGTCGCCATCGTGGCCTCGCTCTCGCTGCTCGGCTACACCCTGGGCGGTGTGCGCATCGCCCCCCTCACCTGGCTGGCGCTCGGTGCCACGCTGGTGGCAGGCGCCGTGCCGTTCTGCGCGCTCGGGCTGTGGCTCGGCTACCTGTCAGGGCCGAGCTCGGCGCCGGCGATCGTCAACCTCATCTATCTGCCGATGTCGTTCTGCTCGGGGCTGTGGATCCCCGTCCAGGTGCTCCCTCCGTTCCTCAAGCACGTCGCGATCTGGCTGCCCCCCTACCACTACGCCCAGCTGGCGCTGCGCTGGCTGGGAGCGGACCAGGGAGGCCGTCCCCTCGGTCATGTGCTCTTCCTCGTCGCCTTCACCGTGCTGTGCCTCGCCGGCGCCCGCTGGGCCTATCTGCGCGACGAGGGCAAGACCTACGGCTGACTCCGAGGGTGCGGCTTCCCGCCGCACCGCCGAGCCCGTGTTGATACGCTGGCCGCAGACCGCCATGAGCCGCTTCCGGCTGCTGCCCGACCTGCCCGAGATCGGCTGGACGCCGTACCTCTGGCTCGTCTACTTCCTTGCCTTCTTCCTCGAGCCGGTGGAGCGGCGGGCGAGCGGACGCGAGTGGCTGGCGGTGGCGCTGGCCACGGCGCTCTTCCTCGTCCTCTACTTCCGCGGCTACTGGAAACAGGGCGTCGACCTGCTGCCGGTCATCCTCGGCCAGGCGTTGCTCGGCGTCATCTTCGTACCCATCAACAGCGGCGCCCTGGTGTTCTTCATCTATGCCGCCGCCTGCGTCGGTTTCACCGGGCCGCCGCGAGTGGCGACCACCTGGCTGCTGGCGGTGGTGGGCGGCTTCGGGCTCGAGGCGTGGCTTCTCGCCCTGCCACCGCCGACCTGGATTCCCGGTGTCGTCTTCGCTCTGCTCATCGGCGCCGCCAACACCCACTTCGCCGAGGCCCACCGCAGCCGGCGCAAGCTGCGCCTGGCGCAGGACGAGGTCGAGCGCCTCGCCAAGCTCGCCGAGCGCGAGCGCATCGCCCGCGATCTGCACGATCTGCTGGGCCACACGCTGTCGGTGATCGCGCTCAAGGCGGAGCTCGCCGGCCGCCTGCTGGCACGCGACCCCGCGGCGGCGGCGACCGAGATCGACGAGGTGCAGCGCATCTCCCGCGAGGCGCTGTCGGAGGTGCGGCGGGCGGTCGAGGGGTACCGCGAGCGTGGGCTGCCGGCGGAGGTCGCCGGGGCACGGCGCGCCCTGCAGGCGGCGGGCGTGAGCTTCGAGTGCGAGCTCGAGCCGCCGCGTCTGCCGGCGGCGGTAGAGGGAGTGCTGGCGCTGGCGCTGCGCGAGGCGGTCACCAACGTCATCCGTCACGCCGGCGCCCGCAGCTGCCGCGTCACCCTCGAGCGGCAGGGGAACGAGGTGCGGCTGGAGGTGAGCGACGACGGTCGTGGCGGCGGCGCAGCCGAGGGTGTCGGCCTCACCGGCATGCGCGAGCGCGCCGCCGCGCTCGGCGGCCGCCTGGACCGGCTGGGTGAGGGGGGGACGACGTTGCGGGTCTCGCTGCCGCTCGCGGGCGAGGCCCCCGAGGCGCCCGCGAGCCTGGCGTGCGCCGGAGCGGAGGCGGCCTCGTGATCCGGGTGCTGCTCGCCGAGGACCAGGCGATGGTGCTCGGCGCGCTCGCCGCGCTCCTCGCCCTCGAGCCCGACCTCGAGGTGGTGGGCACGGCGCGCGACGGCAAGGAAGCGCTGGCTCTGGCGCGCAGCCTCCGGCCGCACGTGGTGGTCACCGACATCGAGATGCCGGGACTGACCGGGCTCGAGGTCGCCCAGGCGCTGCGCGACGAGCTGGGAGGGGTCGTGCGGGTGGTGATCCTCACCACCTTCGCGCGCCCCGGCTACCTGCGCCGAGCGCTCGACGCCGGCGCCGCCGGCTACCTGCTCAAGGAGGCCCCCGCCGAGCAGCTGGCGCAGGCGCTGCGCCGCGTGCAGGCCGGCGGGCGGGCGATCGACCCCGAGCTCGCCGCCGAGGCGTGGGGAGACCCCGACCCGCTGACCGAGCGCGAGCGGCAGGTGCTGCGTCGCGCCGGCGAGGGGCGCAGCGGTCCCGAGATCGCCCGCGAGCTCCACCTCTCCGAGGGCACGGTGCGCAACTACCTCTCGGAGGCGATCAGCAAGCTGGGGGCGGCCAACCGCGTCGAGGCGGCGCGCATCGCGCGAGCCAAGGGCTGGCTGTGACGCAGGTCCGCGGGCCACGGCGCTGGCGCTGCGGTCGTTCCCGCGTGGGACGGGCTCATCGCGCGCCCCTCTAGTCCGAGTACCCGAGCGCCCGCAGCTGCTCCTCGGTCTCGTCGTCGAGGGTGGGCGGTGGCAGCCCGTCGGCAGACACCAGCCCCTGCTCGACGAGGCGCTCCCAGCGCTGCAGGTCCGCGGAAGGTGACGAGCGGCGAGAGACCAGGTTGTGCTGCTCTTCGGGGTCGAGGCGCAGATCGACGAGCGCGCGCTCGTCGCCGCGTAGCCGCAACGTCTCCTTGCGGCCGCCGAGCAGGATCGCCACCTCGAGCAACCCGCGCCGACGCGCCCGCGACAGGTCCTCCACCGATTGCACGGCACCCTTGTGGGCCTGGAAGTAGCTCGCCCGCACGGGGGGCGGCGCCTGGTCGCGCAGCACCGGAGTCCAGTCGAAGCCCCGCGGCTCGGACAGTGCGGGGTAGCCGATCAGGCCGAAGATGGTGGGCGCGAGGTCGAGCAGCGAGGCCTGGGCGCCGATCACGGCGGGCGCCAGCTTCCCCTCCCAAACGATCCCCATCGGCACTCGCAGGTTGTTCTCGTAGAGGTGGCGCCCGTGCCCCCAGTAGCCGTGCTCGCCGAGGCTCTCGCCGTGATCGCCGGCGAAGGCGATGAGGGTGTCCTCGCCCGGTGCGAGGCGGGCGACACCGGCGAGCAGGTCGCCGATCGCGTGGTCGGCGAAGGCGATCTCGGTGTCGTAGCGCTCGCCGGGTCCGAGCTCGCGCTTGCTGCCATAGCCGAGGGGCCCCGCGAACGCCGACTGGGTGCGATAGGGGGCGTGCGGCTCCACGTAGTGCACCCAGAGTAGGAAGGGGCGCTCGCGGCTCCCGCCTCGTAGCGTCGCGAGCCAGGCGAGCGCCGCCGCCGTGAGGTCGTCGCCGGTCGCCTCGCTCTTCATCACCAGCCAGCGCTTGCGGCTGGCGATCATGCGGTAGGTCGCGAAGTGCTCGCCGAGCCCCGAGATGTCGTCGCGCAGGGTCCAGTTGCCGACGAAGGCGGCGGTGGCGAAGCCGCGCTCGCCGAGCGCCTTCGACAGTGAGGGCAGGCCCGGGCGCAGGCGCAGGCCGTTGCGGGTGGCGCCGGTCTCGTGGGGGTAGCGCGAGGTGAGGAGCGACGCCAGCGCCGGGTTGGTGAGCGGTTCCACGGTACGTGCCGCGGCAAAGCGGACACCGCGCGCCAGCAGGCGATCGACGTTGGGCGTCGTCGGCCGGCGGTAGCCGTAGCAGGAGAGCCGGTCGGCGCGCAGCGTGTCTACCGTCACCAACAGCACGTTGGGGAAGCGTGAGGCGGGGGCCGGTGGCGCTGCCTGGAGCCAGAGCAGGGCGGCCAGCAGCGGAACCAGGCGCGGCATCGCCGGACACTCTAGCGGAGCGCACCGGGTGTCGGAGCGCAACGTCCGACGGCACGCGATTGTTATGCTCACCCTCGCGCGCGGGGCCGGCACGGTCCGCCGCCGCGCGCCCCCAGGCGAAGGTAGCCGCGGCCGCGTATACGGGGGTCGTGCCCGAACGCCGCCTCCTCCCGCAGCCAGGGCAAACGCGCCCGGGAGTGTCATGACCCGCAAGCTCAACCCCGATCCCGAGCTCGAACGGCTGGTAGAGCAGCTCAACCGCGGCGGCGGCGAGGGCTCCGGCGAAGCGACCGCGGTCGTGGACGGCGTGGCGACGGCGGGCGGCGAGGGCGATGAAGGGTGCGAGCGTCTGTCGCCCCTGGTCTCGGTGTCGGCGCCGCCCGCGCTCGGCGGCGACGATCCCCTGGAGCGCCTGCTCGCCGAGGCGGTGCGGCGCGGCGCCAGCGACCTGCTGCTCGTGGCGGGATCGCCTCCTGCGGCGCGGGTCGACGGCCGGCTGCTGTCGCTCCCTGTCGGGACCCTCGTCGCCGACGCGCTGGCAGCGCTCTTCGAGCCCCACCTCGGCGCGCGCCAGCGTCGCGTGTTGCGGGACGAGGGCAGCGTCGACTTCACCCTTCGCCTGGCGGCGGGCGCCGGCGACGGAGGCGAGGGCGCCGATGGCTGGCGGTTCCGCGCCAACCTCCACCGCCAGCGCGGGGCGCTGGCGGCGGCGCTGCGGGCGCTGCCGCGGCGCGTCCCCACCCTCGAGGAGCTGAACCTGCCGGCGGCGCTCGCCGAGCTGGTCGCGCCGACACGCGGCCTGGTGCTCCTCTGCGGCCCCACCGGCGCCGGCAAGTCGTCGACGCTGGCGGCGCTGGTGGGGCACCTCAACCGCACGCGAGCGGCGCACGTCATCACCATCGAAGATCCGGTCGAGTACGAGCACAGCAGTCGGCAGTGCCTGGTGGAGCAGGTCGAGGTGGGTAGCGACACCCCCTCCTTCGCCGCCGCCCTAAGGGCGGCGCTGCGCCAGGATCCCGACGTCATCCTGGTGGGGGAGATGCGCGACCTCGAGACGGTGGCGACCGCGCTCACCGCCGCCGAGACCGGACACCTCATCCTCGCCACTCTGCACACCAATGACGTGGCGCAGGCGGTGCACCGCATCGTCGACGTCTTCCCCGGCGACCAGCAAGCGCAGATCCGCCAGCAGCTGGCGCTCTGCCTGCACGCCATCGTCACCCAGCAGCTGGTGCCGCGCCGGGACCGCCGCGGCCGGGTGCCGGCGCTCGAGATCCTCACCGCCACCTACGCGGTGCGCAGCCACATCCGCGGCGAGCAGACGCACCGCCTCTACAACGAGGTGACCTTGGGCAAGCGGCACGGCATGGTCTCGCTCGAGGAATCGCTGGCACGGCTGGTCAAGGCGGGCGTGGTGGCCGTCGAGGAGGCGCGGATCCGCAGCGGTCGTCCCGAGGAGCTCGAGAGCCTGCTGCGCGGCGCCGGCGGGGCCCCGGCGTGAGGTCGCCGGCAAACCCCGGCAAGCTGTCCCGCGTCGACCTCCGCAAGTACCTCGACGGTGGCGTCGCCGGCCGTCGCGAGGCGGTGGCCACCATCGGTGACGCGCTGCGCGAGGAGGGCGGGGTGCGGCTCGAGGGTGACTCCGGCGAGGCCGACGACGAGGCGGCGGCACTGGCGGCGGTCGCCGACCAGCTGCTCGCCGCGCTCGGCGAGTACTTCGGGCTGCCGCCGCGGGCGTTCGCGGCCGGCGCCACGGCGCGGCCGTTGTCTGCCGCCGATGCCGGCACCCTGGTGGCAGCGCTCGGCGACGCCCTGCTGGCCGTCCTGCCGGTCGCGCCCGCCGGCGCCGAGGTGCGCGGCGTCGCGGGCTGGACCCCGGTGCCAGCGCGCCCCCGCGAGCTGCTCGCCCTGCCTGGCGGAGTGCTGACCCGGCTCACCGCCGGGGTGGTGCCGCCGAGCGCGCTGCGCTGGCGCGAGGGTGCCGCGGCGCGCGTCGTGGTCGTCGCGCCACCGCCCGGGGCCGCGCTCGAGCCCCGGGCGGAGTTCGCGACGCGGCTCAGGAGCAGCTGAGGGCCGAGGTGTCGGCGACGGTCGTCGACAGGTGGCCCAGGGCGTTGGTGTAGGACTTGGTGACGCCGGTGTGGGTGTCGCGCACCTTCACCGTCCAGCCCTGGTCGGTGAGGCCGCCGACGAAGACCCAGAACTTGCCGTTGACGCCGCAGCCATTGAGGACCTTCACGGCCACCTCGAAGTTGGTGGCCCCGAAGAAGAAGTAGTAGACCGATTCGCTGGTCTCGGCGCGCTGGCCGCCGAAGCTCATCACCTGGGCGTTGCCGCTGCTGGTGGCCGACTGGAACGTGACTTTCACCTCGTCGCGACCACTGTTGAGACAGGCGGTGGTGGCGCTCTCCACGCAGGGGGAGGTGTCGAGGGGGGCGGGGCTGAGGAAGGCGGAGAGGCCGGGGAAGCTGTGGAAGAAGGCGCCGTCGACATCCTGGTTGGTTGGGTCGCAGCCGTCCTCGGGGTTGAACCCGCAGGCGCCGAGCAGCTGTCCCACCACCTGGCCGTTGGCGAGCACGACGGGGGAGCCCGAGCTGCCGCCGAAGGTGCCGCCCTGGTTGGGGTTGGAGTAGAGGAAGTGGGAGGTCGGGATGCCGGGGCAGATGTCGGGGGAGCCGTCCACCACCGAGCGCGAGTAGAACTGCGGGAAGACGGTGGTCACCGGTACCGGGTGCGACAACCGGTGCAGGGTGGTGCCGCCGGTGACGGCGCTGGCGTTGGCGTTCCAGCCCAGCAGCCAGCGGCCCCCCGGAATGCTGTTGAGCCGCAGCAGGGTGTAGTCGGAAGAGTTGGTCGCGCTGGCGGTGGCGAGCAGGGTCGCGCCGTTGCTGCGGGGGAGGGAGTTCATGTTGGGGAAGGCACCGTTGCAGCTCGCCGTCTTGAAGTCCCAGAACGCCTCCAGCGTCGAGGCCGCCCCCTGGGTGGAGATGCAGTGGTTGGCGGTGAGGAGGTAGGGAATGACCGTGCTGGTGTCGGTGTCGTTGAGCAGGCTGGCGGTGCAGAGGCAGAGGAACGGGGCACAGGTGAACTCGATGTGGGCGATCGCCGAGCGCAGATGCGCGATCTCGGGGAAGGTGCCGGCGGTCACGCAGGTGCCGTCGACGAGGCAACCGGTGCTCTTCTCGACGAGGTCCCTGCCCAGGACATGACCGTCCTCGTCGACCCGCACCGACTCCGCCACCTCGGTGATACGGAAGCCCTGGCCGGGGGTCAGGCTGGCGCCCGGCGGCACCACGGCCTCGAGGAACACCTCCTCGCCGCCGACGCTGGGCGTCCACAGCGAGCCGTCGGACGCGAGCTCGAGCCCGAAGGCGCGCGGCTCCTCGCCCAGCCCGTAGACCCGGAAGGTGGTGCCGGCGGGGACGTCGATGCCCTCGAGGTGCAGCCGCAGTCTGTAGGCATCCGTGACGTGGATGCGGGTCGCCCATACGCGGGCGCCGGACGCCACCTGCACGGCGGTGCCGCTCTTGCTGTCACCGGTCATGGCGAGGTCGGCCGCGAGCGGCTCGGCCAGGGGCCGCACGATGCCGCTGCGCACCGGGCGGTGACTCTTGTTCCAGGCGGCGAGCGCGGCCAGCTGGTCGCCGGCCGCCGTCGCCGCCGCCGGCAGCATCGCCAGCGGCTGTGCCAGCGACTCGGCGATGTGCGGGGCCGCATCCAGGGTTGCGGCGGTGCTCACGGGCGGTACGGGATCGGGCACGAACTGCGGGCCGATGCTCTGCCCGTGCACGGGCAGAGCGAGGAGCGCGAGCAGGGGCATCGAGGCCAAGGCCAGAGCGATACGGAAGCGGCGCGTGGGGCGGCTCATAGGATCCTCCAACGGTGAGGGTTCCCCGTAACGGTAGCAGGCCGGCCGGGGGTCGGAAAACCGCCCCTCGGGCTGAGACGGCGAAAATGGCGGCTCGCGGAGGCCGGAACGAGCAATGGGCAGGGCCGGCGTGCGCGATTCGCGCCGGCCGGCCGGTTCGCGGATCAGAGGAAGTAGAGCGTCTCGTCGAGCTTCGGGCGCCGCTGGCGCAGGCGCTTGGCGCTCTCCTTGAGCTGGAACCAATCCTCGAGCTCTCCCTCGTCACCGCCCTCCCCGCCGGCGCCCCCCATCTCCTCCTCGAGCGCCTCCATGTCCTCGCCACGCTCGAGGCGGTGCAGCATCTCCTCCATGCGCGGCCCCAGGCGCATGCCGGCGGCCTCGCCGAAGCGGCGGAAGAAGCGCGCCATCTGCCGGGGGTCCTCCTCGTCGCCCGCCCCCTCGAGGTCACCGGCCATCGACGCCATGGCGCGCTCGAGACGCTCCTCGTCGAGACCAGGGAAGGGGCTGTCCTCCTCCCCCTCGGTCTCAGCCTCGTCACCGGCGGTGCGCTTGAGGGTGGCGAAGCGCGCCGGCCGGCGCTCGAGGTCGGGGCGGCCACAACGCGGGCAGCTCGGGCGCGCCGTGGTGTCGATGCGGGCCGAGAAGAAGTTGAACAGCATGTGGCAAGCGGAGCAGTAGAACTCGTAGATCGGCATGGTGCGGATCTCAGGCGGTCGAGCCCGGCGCGCCGCTCGCCCTGGGGAGCGGGTGGTCGGCGGCCGGTGGCGGCGTGGCGGCCGGCGTCTGGGCGGGCGACGAGCCCAGGGGAGCCACCCGCTCGAGCATCGGGCCGCCGAGCGCGAGCGCGGTGTCGCCGGGGAGCCCGTGGAGGCTCACGACGCGGAGGGTGGGCTCGCCTTTCCAGCGCACTTCGAAGGTCATCGCCACCTTGTCCCCGGGTGCGATGCCGGCGAGCGACACGCCCGGCGCGACGGCGAACGGCATCGCCATGCTGTCCATCTGCGTCGGCTTGCCCTGGCGGTCGCGAAAGCTCGACACCGTCTCGTGGTGGACGATGAGCTCACCGTCCCGGCCCTGCGGCAGCTGCAGCACCTCGCCGCGCGTGTCGTAGGTGGCGTCGGCGGGAGGCAGCGGGGCGGCGCGGCAGGCGGAGAGGCCGAGCGCCGCGCCGGCGTTGGCGACGAGCAGCAGTGCCGAGCGTCGACCCCACCGCCTCAAGCCGCGAGCACCTTCGCGAGCCGCTCCAGGGCCCAGTCGATGCCGGCGCGGTCGATCACCAGGGGCGGCGCGATGCGGATGACGTGCTCGTGCGTCTCCTTGCAGAGCAGACCCTCCCGCATCAGCGCCTCGCAGAAGCGGCGGGCGCCGCCCGCCTCGCGGCGCAGCTCGATGCCGATCCACAGCCCCTTGCCGCGCACCTCGCGGATCCACGGCGAGTCGATGGCGCGCAGGCGCTCGAGGAAGTAGTCACCGAGACGCGCCGAGCTCTCCACCATGCCCTCCTCGACGAGGGCGGTGAGCGCGGCGCGGGCGATGGCCGCCGCCAGCGGGTTGCCGCCGTAGGTCGAGCCGTGGTCGCCGGGGTGGAACACCGACATCACCTCGTCGTCGGCGAGGATCGCCGAGATCGGATAGAAGCCTCCCGAGAGCGCCTTGCCGAGGATCACCACGTCGGGGCGGATCCCCTCGTGCTCGAAGGCGAACATCTTCCCGGTGCGGCCGAGGCCGCTCTGGATCTCGTCGACGACGAGCAGCGCCCGGTGACGGGTGGTGATCTCCCGCAGCCGACGCAGATACCCCGCGGGCGGGATGATGATGCCGCCCTCGCCCTGGATGGGCTCCACCAGCACGGCGGCGACATTGGGGCCCATCGCCGCCTCGACGGCGTCGGCGTCACCGTAGGGGAGGAGGCGGAAGCCGGGGGTGAAGGGGCCGAAGCCGTCCTGGTACTGGGCCTCGCTGGAGAAGCCGACGATGGTGGTGGTGCGGCCGTGGAAGTTGTTGGCGAAGACGAGGATCTCGGCCTGCCCGGCGGGGATGCCCTTGACCTTGTACCCCCACTTGCGCGCCGCCTTGATCGCCGTTTCCACAGCCTCGGCGCCACTGTTCATTGGCAACGACCGCTGGTAGCCGGAGAGCTCAGAGAGCTGCTCGTAGAGCGGCCCCAGCTGGTCGTTGCGGAAGGCGCGCGAGGTGAGCGTCACCCGCCGCGCCTGCTCCTGCATGGCAGCGAGGATGCGGGGATGACAGTGCCCCTGGTTGACCGCCGAGTAGGCGGCGAGGAAATCCATGTAGCGCTTCCCCTCGGTGTCCCAGACCCAGCAGCCCTCGCCGCGCTCGATGACCACCGGCAGCGGGTGGTAGTTGTGGGCCCCATAGCGATCCTCGAGGGCGATGCACTGCTTGGCGCGCGTGGTCCCGGCGGGAGAGACGGTCTGCTGGGCCTCGGTCATGGCGCTGTGCTCCTGGCGGGGGGGTGGAGGTCAGCCGGCGCGCGGGGACCCGCGCTGGCCTTGTTTGTATCACAGAGATGCGGCGCCGCCAGATGACACAGGGCGGCCCTCCACCGGCGGCCGCAGGGAGACTGGGGAGGGGCGCGATGGGCCCCACGCGCACCGCGCGGACCGCTATCGCGCGAGCGGCCAGGTGACGGTGGTCAGGTTGCCGACGAGGTCGGTGGCCACCATCTCCAGGCGGTAGCCCCCCCCCGCCACCCCGGGGAGCACCCGCAGCCGCAGGTCCCGCACCGCCGACAGCTCGTCGGCGGCCCAGATCCGCACCAGCTGCAGCTTGCGGGGAGCGACCGGGGCTCCGCGGCCGAAGGTGTCGCTGCCGAGCGCCCAGAGGAAGATCTGCGGGCGGTCGGCGGCGGTCAACCAGTCGGCGAGGACTCCCCTCGGGTCGGGCTTGGCGTTCTTGGGCAGCAAGGGGAGCCAGCGGCGGCCGTCGGGCGACCAGAGGATCTTGACGTGACGGTCGCGCTCGGGCAGCACGTGCCGAGGCGGATGCTCGCGGTCGACGCCCTGGTCGAGCCCGTGGACGTCGAGCAGGCTGGTGGTGCCGATCTCCCACTGCAGCGTCGGCGCCCCCGGGTCGTAGACGAACTGCAGCGGCGGCTGCGTCACCGGCTCCGCACCGGCAGCCGGCACCGACTGCAAGGACACGGCGTGGCGGCCCGGCTCCCAGGGGCCGGCGAGCGCCGCGACGCCGACCTGGCGGCCGTCGAGCACCGGCACCTGACCCTCGCCGGTCGACTGCGGCAGCTCGAAGCGGCCGCCGGTGCCGAGCACCAGCAGGTCGCCGAAGCCAGCCTGCGGACCGACCGCCTGCAGCGTCGTGAGGCGCGGCTCGAGGGCGGCCACCCGCAGTTGGGCCGGCGGCGGCGCCGGCGCCGAGCCGGGGGCCGACGGCTGTGCCAACGCCGCCATGGGTAGGGCGACGAGGAGACCCGTCAGCATCGTCCGTGTGCGGCGCTCGCGCATCCCATCCTCCGTAAGAGCCTCTAGAGGATAGCAAATCGCCGCTCTCGCAGCCACGCCGGCCAGGCTCGTGGCGTCGTGCGCGGCGCCGCCACGCGGTAGACTGGCGACCCGCCACCATGAGCGAAGCGAGCGGCCTCTCCGCGGTCGTCGAGGCGCTCCGTCGCCACTCCCGGCTCGGCGGCCAGATCGTCCACGTCGAGCGGCTTCCCGGTGCGCCGGCGGCGTTCGCCGAGCTCGAGCCGCCACTCCCCGCCGGGCTCGCCGCGGCGCTCGCCGCGGGCGGTACGCCGCGCCTGTGGAGTCACCAGGTGGAGGGTCTGGAGGCGCTGCGGCGGGGCGAGAACGTGCTCGTCACCACCCCCACCGCGTCGGGCAAGTCGCTGGTCTTCCAGCTGCCGGTGCTCGAGGAGGCGGCCCGCGGTGGCCCCGGACGCGCGCTGCTGCTCTACCCGCTCAAGGCGCTGGGCCAGGACCAGCGCGGCAAGCTGGAGGAGCTGGCCGCCAGCGCCGGCATCGAGCTCGACTGCGCGGTGTACGACGGCGACACCTCGCCGGCGGCGCGCGCGCGACTGCGTCGGCGGCCGCCACGGGTCCTGATCACCAACCCCGACATGCTGCACCTCGGCATCCTCCCCTCATGGATGACGTGGGCGCCGTTCCTCGCCGACCTGCGCTGGGTGGTGGTGGACGAGCTGCACACCTACCGCGGCATCTTCGGCTGCCACTTCCACCACGTGCTGCAGCGGCTGGCCCGCATCTGCCGCGAGCTCGGTACGGTGCCGCAGCTCGTCGCCTCCTCGGCGACGGCGGCCAACGCCGACGAGTTCGCGGCCGCGCTGGCCGGGGCGGCGTTTCGGCGCGTGACGGTCTCCGGCGCGCCGCGCGCCGACCGCCACCTGCTGCTCGTGCAGCCGAGCGGCAGCCCGTACACGACGGCGCTCGCACTGCTCGTCGAGCTGCTGCGTCAAGGGCAGCAGACGATCGTCTTCACCAAGGCGCGGCGCATCACCGAGCTGCTCTACAGCTGGCTGCGCCAGCAGGAGCCGGCGCTGGCGGTGCGGGTGGCGAGCTATCGCGCCGGATTCCTGCCGGAGGAGCGCCGCCGCATCGAAGCCGCGCTCGCCGCCGGCCGCCTGCAGGGGGTGATCTCGACCTCGGCGCTCGAGCTGGGCATCGACATCGGCGGGCTCGACGCCTGCGTGCTGGTGGGCTGGCCGGGTAGCGTCATGGCCACCTGGCAGCGGTCGGGACGGGTGGGCCGCCAGGGACGCGAATCGCTGACCGCGCTGGTGGCGCTCCCCGACGCCCTCGACCAGTGGCTGGTGCGGCACCCGGAAGAGCTGCGCGGCCGCCCCTGCGAGCCGCTGGTGGTGGACCCCGGCAACGCAGCGGTGGCGCGCCACCACCTGCCCTGCGCCGCCGCCGAGATGCCGCTCGAGCGCGGCGCCGATGCCCGCTACCTCGGGCCCCACGCCGGCGCCGTGGAAGACCTGTTGGGCGCCCACGAGCTGCTCCAGTCCGACGACGGCGAGCGCTACCACGCGCGCGCCGCGCGGCCGCACCGGCGGGTGTCGCTGCGCGGCGGCGGCGACACCTTCGCCATCGTCGAGGCGCGCAGCGGCCGCACCATCGGCACCATCGATGGGCGGCGCGTGTTCTTCGAGTGCCACCCGGGCGCCGTCTACCTCCACGCCGGCCGCCAGTACCTGGTGCGCCTGCTCGACACGGGCGGCAGCCGGGTGCGCGTGGAGCCCACCGCCGCCGACTGGTACACGATGGCGCTGGCGGAGAAGGACACCGCCATCCTCGAGGTGCTCGCGGAGCGCCACGAGGGTGCGCTCTCGGCCTGGCTCGGCAGGCTGCGAGTTACCGAGCGTGTCGTCGGCTTCGAGCGCAAGCGCATCTTCGGTGGTGAGGTGCTGTCGCGCCACGAGCTCGAGCTGCCCGCCGTCCACTACGAGACGGTGGGCGTGTGGTGGGCGGCGACGCCGGCGCTCGAGGCGTCGCTGCAGGCCCGCGGCCCCCACCACGTCCTCGGCTCGCTGCACGCCACCGAGCACGCCGCCATCTCCCTGCTGCCGCTGCTCGCCCTCTGCGACCGCGGCGATCTCGGCGGTATCTCGACGCCACTGCACCCGCAGGTGGGTTGCGGCGCGGTGTTCGTCTACGAGGGTCACGCCGGCGGCGTGGGGATCGCCCCTCGGGCCTTCGCCGCGCTGCCCGAGTGGCTCGGCCGCGTCGGCCACCTGCTCGCCGAGTGCCCCTGCGAGGATGGCTGCCCCTCCTGCGTGCAGTCGCCCAAGTGCGGCAACGGCAACCGGCCTCTCGACAAGGCCGGGGCACGGCGGCTGCTGGCGCTGCTGCTGGGGGAGGAGGCGCTCGTCGGGGCGGAGCTCGGCGCGGCGGTCGAGGCCTGGCAGCTGCGACTGGAGGCCGTTACCGATAGGTGGGTCGACCCCGAGGACCTGCGGGGGTGGGTGGAGGAGCCTGGCCGAACGCCGGCGGAAACCGACAGCGCGCTGAAGGGCGCGGCCGCAGAGGCTCCACAGCCGGCCGCCGAGGCCTCCCGGCCGGCGTCGCCGGGTGCGCCGCCACCGCCCGGCGAACCCCCGGGGCGCGGGTCATCGAGCGTGGTGCCGACAGCCGGGACGCCCACGAACGGCAGCGCGACTCGCGTCCTGCTGGCCGGCTCCCGACCGCTCGCGGCGCAGCCAGGGCATGGCAATGGTGCGATGCGCTCGCAGGAGCTCGCCTCGCCGCCGGCACGCGGATCCGGAGCCGCAAGCGCTCCGCGGTCGCTGGCGACGTCGCCGCCCCCGGCGCCGACGCTCCCGCCGCGGGGGCTGGCGCGCCTCGGCGCCGCGCTCCGCTTCTTCTGGCGCGGCTGGTGGCGCCGTCGCGGTGCGCGGGCAGTGCCGCCGCTCGTTCCCGGGTCCGGTGGCAACACACTCGTCTTCGACCTCGAGACCCTGCGCTCCGCCGCCGAGGTGGGGGGTTGGGGCAACGCCCATCGCATGGGCATCGCCCTCGCCGTGGTGTGCCACCTCGAGGAGGAGCGCTTCGAGGTGTTCCGGGAGACCGAGGCCCGGGCGCTCGCCGCGGCGCTGCGCGCGGCGGGGCTGGTGGTGGGCTTCAACGTCCGTCGCTTCGACTACCGCGTGCTTGCCGGCTACACGGGGGCTGACTACAATCGCTTCGTTCCCACGCTCGACCTACTCGAAGACGTCCGCCGTGCCCTAGGCTTCCGCTTGCGCCTGGATCACCTCGCCCGCGAGACGCTGGGCAACGGCAAGAGTGCCGATGGCCTGCAGTCGCTCGCCTGGGTGCGCGCCGGCCGCCTCGACCTCGTGGAGGAGTACTGCCGGCACGACGTCGAGGTGCTGCGCGACCTCTACCTGTTCGGACGCCGCGAGGGGTACGTGATCTGGCGCGATCGCCAGGAGCGCCGCCTGCGCCTGCCGGTGCGATGGTAGCGAGCCGTTCGCGTTCGGCGGCGGTGGCCGCCCTGGCGTTCGGCTCGGGCCTCTGCGCCCTGGTCTACCAGGTGGCGTGGCTGCGCGAGCTCCGCCTGGTGTTCGGTGCCTCGACGCCGGCGTCGGCGGCGGTGCTGGCGGTGTTCATGGGCGGCCTCGGCTTCGGCGGTCTGGCGCTCGGCCGTCGCGCCGAGCGCTCGCCCCTGCCCCTCGCCTTCTACGGTCGCCTCGAGATGGGAGCGGCAGTGGTGGCCGGCATCTCGCCGCTGTCGATCCTCGCCGCCCGCCGCCTCTACATCGCCACCGGGGGTAGCGCCACGCTCGGCGCCTTCGGCAGTGCTGTCGTGCGGCTCGCCCTCACCGCCCTCGTGCTGGGTATCGCCACCTTCCTGATGGGTGGGACGCTGCCGGCCCTCGGCCGCGCGGTGACGGCGGCCGGTGACCGCGGCCGGCGGTCGCTGGGCTGGATCTACGGCTGCAACACGCTCGGCGCGGTGGCAGGGGCGACGCTCACCACGTTCCTGCTGCTCGAGGCAGTAGGGCAGCGCAAGAGCCTCGTCCTTGCCGCCCTCGTCAACTTGCTGGTGGGAATGACGGCGGTCTCGCTGGCGCGTGGCTGGGGCCCGGCGGGCGTCGGCAATGGCGACGAGGGCGGCACCGAGGTCGAGGGGGAGACCGTCGCGGCCGCGGCGGCGACGCCCGCCCGCGCCGCGGCGCCGCTGCCGCTGGTGCTGTCGGCGGCGGCCGTCGTCGGCTTCGTCTTCTTCCTCATGGAGCTGGTGTGGTACCGGCTGCTGGCGCCACTGCTGGGAGGTACCACCTACACCTTCGGCATCATCCTGATGCTGGCGCTCGCCGGTATCGGCGCGGGAGGCCTGCTCTACGGCGCCCTCGCGCCGCGCCGCATGCCGTCGCTCGCCGACTTCTCCTGGACCTGCGCCCTCGAGGCGTTTCTCGTGGTGGTGCCGCTGGCGCTCTCCTACCGGGTGGCGTTGCTCACCTCGGCGCTGCGATCGCTCGGCGCCCTCGGCTTCGACGGCCTGGTGCTCGGCTGGATGGGGGTCGGCGCTCTTGTGGTGCTCCCCGCCTCGCTCGTCGCCGGCTACCAGTTCCCGCTCCTGGTGGCGTTGCTCGGCGCCGGTCGGCGCGAGGTCGCGGCGCAGACCGGCATGGTGGCCGCTGCCAACACCGGCGGCGCCATCGCCGGATCGCTCGCCGGCGGCTTCGGGCTGCTGCCGCTGCTGGGGGCGCCGGGAGCCTGGCGGCTGGCGACGGTGCTGCTCGCCGCGCTGGCGGCCGCTGCGGCGGTGATCGCGGCGCTGCGGCGCTCGCCCTCGGGGCGACTGCTCGGCAGCGCCGGCACCGCCGTCGCCGCGGCGTTGCTCTGCCTGCTACCGGGGCCAGGGGCGCTCTGGCGGGAGGGGGAGATCGGTGCCGGCCGCAACCCGATCACCGCGGACTCGCCCAACGACCTGCGCCAGCGGGTGCTGTGGGAGGAGGCCATGGTGACGTGGGAGGAGGACGGCCGCGAGAGCGGCGTCGCCGTGCGCGGGCTCAACGGCCTCTCCTTCAGCATCAACGGCAAGACCGACGGCCACTCGCGGGGCGATGCCGAGACCCAGGTGATGGCGCCGCTGGTGGGGGCGATGCTGCACCCCGATCCGCAGCAGGGCCTGGTGATCGGTCTCGGCACGGGCAGCAGCGCCGGCTGGCTGGCGGCGGTGCCCTCGATCCGCCACGTCGACGTGGTGGAGCTCGAGCCGGCGGTGGTGCGCGTGGCGCGCGACTGCGCCGCGGTCAATCACGATGCCCTGCGCAACCCCAAGGTCGAGCTTCACATCGCCGACGGGCGCGAGTTCCTGCTCACCCGCGATCAGCGCTGGGACGTGATCGTCTCCGAGCCCTCGAACCCTTACCGAGCCGGCATCGCCAGCCTCTTCACCACCGAGTTCTATCGTGCCGCCGCCGACCGCCTGGCGCCGAACGGCATCTTCGTGCAGTGGCTGCAGGCGTACGAGGTGGACGCGGAGGTGGTGGCGAGCGTCTACACCAGCCTGACGCAGGTCTTCCCGAACGTCGAAACCTGGGCCACCGGCGATGCCGACCTGCTGCTCATCGCCTCCGCCACGCCGGTGCGCCACGACCTCGATCGCCTGCGGCGGCGGGCCGCCGGCGAGCCGTTCCGGCAGGCGCTCGCCGGCGCCTGGGGGGTCGGCGGGGCCGAGGGCTTCTACACCGGCTTCGTGGCGGTTCCGAGCTTCGCGCGGCGGCTGGCGTCCGGCGGCGCGCCGCCCAACGTCGACGACCTGCCGGTCATCGAGTTCGGCTTCGCCCGCAGCCTGGGCCGCAGCCTGTTCTCGCTCGCCCAGCTGCGGCGCACGGTGCCGCCGGCGGAGCGCCGGCCGCCCGGTCTGGATGGCCTCGACTGGCAGCGCGTGAGAGAGCTGGCGGTGGTGCGCGGTCTCGCCACCAGCCAGGAAGGGCCCGGGATGAACTCGACGATCGCGGCCCAGGCGCGCTGGCTCGCCGAACGCATGCGTGCGCTCGGCCAGAGCGCTCCTCCCGAGTCGGCGGCGACCTCGCCAGGGCGCGACTCATCGCCGGTGGCGACCTTGCTCGCCGCAGAGGAGCTGGCGGAGCAGGGAGACGCCCGCGTGGTGGCGCTGGCGCGCTCGCTGCTGCCCGGCCACCCGGTCGAGGCGCACGCGCTGCTCGCCCGCTGGTGCCTGCGCAGCGGCCGGCGCGACGCGGCGCTCGGCGAGCTGGTGCAGTCGCTCGTGGGCTATCGGCGCGACCCCTGGCCCTGGCCGCCTCTGATGCGCCGGGTCTTCGATCTCGCGGACGAGGCTGGTCGCGACCCGGCGGCCGCCCGCCGCCTGCTCCCCGCGCTGACCGAGCCGTTCGCCGTGCACCTGTTCGAGATCAACCGGCGCCTGACGCGGATCATCCTCAGCGAGCGCGCCGGCGGCGGTGCCTGTCGCGCCGCGTTCCACGAGCTCGAGCCCTATCCGTTGTGGGTGGAGCCGCTGCTGCGCCAGCGGGCCGCCTGCTACGCCGAGGTGGGAGATCCGCTGGCCGAGCGGGCGGAGGCCGACCTGCGGCAGTACGTCGACGACCGGCCGGCGACGGTGGGTGAGCTCCTGCCACGGGCGGCCGCTACCCTCGGTCGTGCCCCGTGATTGGGCGCGCCGCTCCGGCCGGGAGTGGCGGGCCGCATCCGCGGCTCGACGGCTGGGGGTTCGAGGGCGTCGAGGTGCCGCCGCCGGCGGCGCTGGTGCATTGGCTCGTCGAGAGGCTAGGGCCGGGGACTCCTGCGACCCGCCTGTCCCCGCGGCTGGCGGGACTGCCCAGGCCGCGAAAGCTGCCACGCTTGCCGGTCGCAGCCTCCGCCGAGCCTTTCGATCGGTTGGCGCACGCCCGTGGCCAGGGTCTGCCCGACCTTCTGTGGCGCCGCGCCGGGGTGGCGCCGGCGCTGCCCGACGGCGTCGTCCGCCCGCGCGAGGGAGAGGTCGCGTCGACGCTCGCCGCCTGTGCCGGTGCCGGCCTCAGGGTGGTGATCCGCGGCGGCGGGACGTCGGTCACCGGCGGCGTCAACGTGCAGGCCGGCGAGGGCCGACGCTGTCGCTCGATCTCGAACGGCTCTCCGGCCTGGGCGCGCTCGACCCGATCTCGGGGCTCGCCACCTTCGGCGCCGGCACCCGCGGGCCAGCGCCTCGAGGCGGCGCTGGGCCGCACGGCCTCACCCTCGGCCACCTGCCGCAGTCTTGGGAGCTCTCGACGCTCGGCGGCTGGGTGGTCACCCGCTCGGCGGGACAGGAGTCGCTCGGCTTCGGCCGCATCGACGACCTGGTCGCCGGCCTCGAGCTGGAGGCGCCGTGCGGCCGGCTGTCGCTGCCCGCGCAGCCGGCGTCGGCGGCCGGGCCCGACCTGCGGCAGCTCGTGCTCGGCAGCGAGGGGCGCCTGGGCGTGGTGACCCGCGTAACGGTCCGCGTGCGGCCGCGCGCCGCCGCGGCGCGAGGTGATCGCCTGGCTGCTGCCCGACTTCGGGGCGGGGCTCGCGGGGGCGCGCGAGCTCGTCCAGGACGGGGTGCCGCTCGCGATGCTGCGCCTCTCCGATCGCGACGAGACCGCAGCTGGCGCTGCGCGGTGGGGATGGGTGCCCGCTCGGGCGCCGCGCTGGTGCGCCGCTACCTCGACTGGCGCGGCGTCGGCGGACGGGTGCCTGCTGCTCGCCGGCGCCGCCGGTGACGAGCGCCGTGCGGCGTCGCGCCCTCGGCGGCGCCGGCCGCAGGCTGGCCCGCCACGGCGGTGTGACGCTGGGACGCGGGCCGGGCCGGCGCTGGCTCGCCGACCGCTTCCGCCACCCCTACCTGCGCGACGCGCTGCTCGACCGCGGCATCGCCACCGAGACCCTGGAGACCGCGGCCCCGTGGTCGCGGCTCGGCGAGATCCGCGACGCGGTGCGGGCCAGGCTCGGCGCGTCGCTGGTCGGCGCGGGGGAGCGGGTGGCGGTGCTCTGCCACCTCTCCCACCCCTACCGCGACGGCGCCTCGCTCTACTTCACCTGCTTCTTCCGCTGCCCGGCCGGACCCGGCCGCGGCGGTGGCGCGCTGGGCGACGCTCAAGCGGGCGGCCAACGACGGCGCTGGTCGGCGCCGGCGGACGATCTGCCACCACCACGGCGTCGGCAGCTGGCACGCCCCCTGGCTGGCGGCGGAGGTGGGGGAGGCCGGCGTGCGGGCGCTGGCCGCCGCCGCCGCGCGCGCTCGATCCCGGCGGCATCCTCAACCCGCACGTGCTGCTCGACCCGGTCGACCGGCTGGAGGCCTGAGGGCGAAGCGTGTTCCATCCCGCCTTGCGCGAGCGCGCCCTCGCCGGCCTCGGCGAGCCCTTCGACCTGGTCGTCGTCGGCGGCGGCATCACCGGCTGCGGCGATGCTGCTCGACGCCGCCCAGCGCGGCCTGCGCGGTGCTGCTGGTGGAGCGCGGCGACATCGCCGCCGGGCACCTCCTCGCGCTCGTCGAAGCTGATCCACGGCGGCCTGCGCTACCTCAAGCAGATGCAGTTCGCGCATCACCCGCCTGGCCTGCCGCGAGCGCGACCGGATGCTGGCGCTCGACGCCCCATCTGGTGCCCCGGTCTCGCTTCGTCTACCCGGCCTACGCGGGCGACCGCATGCCCGGCTGGCAGGTCGACCTCGGGCTGTGGATGTACGACCGGCTCACCCAGCGGCCCGACCGCCACATCCAGGCTCGACGCGGCGGAGGCTGGAGCGGCTGGCGCCGGGGCTCGCGCTCGACGGGCTCGACCGTGCGCTTGCCTACGGTGACGCCATGACCGACGACGCTCGCCTGACCCTCGCGGTCGCCGCCACCGGCTGCGCCTACGGCGGCCTGGTGCTGACCCGCGCCGAGGCGATCGACGGGCGGCGCGATCGCCGGCGGCGGCTCGCCGGCCTGCGTGCTGCGCGACCTCGAGCGCGGGCGAGGCGCATCGCGTCGATGCCGCGGCTGGTGGTCAACGCCGCCGGCGCACTGGGTCGACGCCGTGCGCGCGCGCTTCGGTCTCGCCGGGCAGCCGCCTGCGCCCGTCGCGCGGCGGTGCACCTGGTGCTCGCCGGCGGCCGCTGCTGCCGATCGCCGCCGCGCTCACCGTCGCCTCGCCCGACGACGGCCGGCCGGTGTTCTTCATCCCGCACCCGGAGGGGGTGCTGGTGGGGACCACCGACCTCTTCCACGACGGCGACCTCGACGACCCGCGACCGACCCGCGAGGAGGTCGACTACCTGCTGCGGACGGTGACCCACGCCTTTCCCGGTCGCGCGCCGATCTCTCGCCGACGGTGCGCGGCGCCTTCGCCGGGCTGCGGCCGATCCTGCAGAGCCATGCCGAGACGCCGTCGGAGGCGAGCCGCGAGGAGGAGGTGTGGGAGGAGGAGGGGCTGCTCAACGGTGGCCGGCGGCAAGCTCACCACCTAGCGCGCCACCGCCGAGGAGGTGGTGGACGAGGTGCTGAAGCGGCTGCCGCCCGAGCGCGCCCGGCGCGCCGCCGGTGCGCCACCGCCGGCACGCCGCTCGCCGGGCTCGCACCGCCCGACCTGCCGGCACGGCTGGCGGCGCGCGGCGTCGAGGCGGGCGGTGGCGGCGGCGATGGCGTGGCGACTGGGCGACGCTCGCCTGGACGGCGCTGGCGCTGGCGCGCAAGCCCGATGAGCTGCGCCCGCTCGTCGATGGCGTCGACGTCACCGCCGCCGAGGTGCGCGCGCAGCTGCGTCACGGTGCCGTGCTGCGCCTCGAGGATCTGTTGCTGCGCCGGGTGCGGCTGGCGATGTGGGATCCCGCGGCGGCGCGCGCGGTGGCCCCTCGACTGGCCGAGCTGTGCGCTGCCGAGCTGGCGTGGGCGAGCCCGCGCCGGGAGGCCGAGGAGGCTTCGTTGTCGGCGGCACTGACGGGCTGGACGCTGGAGGGAGTGCGATGAGGCAGCTCGTCTTCCTCGTCAATCCCAGCGCCGGCTCGGGCCGCGCGGGAGCGGTCTGGGATGCCCTCGTCGACTCCCATCCGGAGCTGCGTGGCGCTGCCGTCGTGCGCGAGAGCGATCTCGAGGTGGCGGGCGACAAGCTGCGGGCGGCCATCGCCGACGGCGCCCGCGGCATCGTCGCGCTGGGCGGCGACGGCACCGCCCACATGGTCGCCAACGTGGTGCTCGGCGCCGGGGCGGGCGCGCGCGTGGCGCTCGGGCTGGTGCCCGGCGGCACCGGCTCGGACCTCTGCAAGAGCCTGGGGATCGCCGATGCTCCCGGAGCGGCGCTGGAGCAGGCCCTCGCCGGAGAGCCGCGGCCCCTCGACGCCTTCGCGGTGCGCCGCCTCGACCTGCCGGTGGTCTACTGCGTCAACACCGTCTCGGCCGGCGTGGCGGGGATGGTCGTCGAGGCCATCAACAAGCTCACCCGGCGGGGCGCCGCCGTCTACACGCTGGCCACCGTCAAGGCGCTGCTCCGCTACCGGCCGGTGCGCTGTCGCGTCGCCGTCGACGGCGAGCCGTACTACGCGGGGCCGATCTTCCTCCTCGCGGTGGCCAACGGCGTCACCTTCGGCAAGGGGATGAAGGTGGCGCCGCGGGCGAGGACCGACGACGGGCTCGCCGACGTCGTGCTGGTGGGGCAGCTCCCGCGCTGGCAGCTGCCGTACCGGTTGCCGCAGCTGCAGCTCGGCCATCACCTCGGCAGCCGCTACGTCCGCTTCCGCCAGGCCCGCACGCTGCGCTGCGAGCCCGACGGACCGTTCACCGCCTACGAGCTCGACGGTGACGTCGCTCCCGCCGGCAGCATCGACCTCGAGGTGCTGCCGGGGGCGCTCAGGATCCTGCGCTAGCCTGGTCCGGCTGCCGCTCGGTCGGCGTCCGGCTCAGGCCCCGCCTGCAGGTAGGCGAGGCACTTGTGCACTAGGTCGGCGGCGAGGAAGTCGGCACCGTGCGCCCCCGGCTGCGGCGCCAGCTCGACGACGTCCATCGCCACCACGGTCCTGCGGCGGAAGAGCTCGCGCAGGCAGTCGAGGGTGGGGTACCAGTGACCGCCACCCGGCACCGGCGTGCCGGTGGCGGGCATCAGCGCGGGGTCGAAGAAGTCGACGTCGAAGGTGAGGTAGACCTTCGGCGGCAGGGCGGCGAGCAGCTCCAGGAAGCGCTCGCGCGCGGGCAGCTCCCACCCCCAGATGGTGGGAAGACCTCTCTCCGCGATCAACGTCGCTTCCTCGTCGCAGAGCGCGCGGATGCCGACCGCGAGGGCGGAGAAGCCGTCCTCGTGCAGCCGCCGCATGACGCTGGCGTGGCTCCACGGCGTACCGTCGTACTCCGCACGCAGGTCGGCGTGGGCGTCGAACTGCACGACCCCCACCTCACCATGGACGCTGCGCGCCGCGCGTGCCGGCGCCACCGTCAGACTGTGCTCGCCGCCGAGGGTGACGAGGAACTTGCCGGCCTCGAGGTGGCGCCGCGCCTCGGCCTCGAGCTCGCCCAGGGCGGTCGCCATGTCGGCGCTGGCCGTCACGAAGGTGGGCAGGGTGGCGATGCCGAGACGCCAAGGCTCGCTGCGGAGCATCTCCTCCCACAGCTCGACTTGCTGCGAGGCGCGCAGGATCGCCGCCGGCCCGCCGGCGGTTCCCTTGCCATACGAGGTGGTGCGCTCGAAGGGCACCGGCAGCACCGCCACCCGGCTCGTGGTGTAGTCGCTCGCCGCGGCGGGGAGGCCCAGGAAGTTGTCGGGGATCTCGCTCATCGACCCTCCGCGCGAGCCAGTTCGCCCGCCGTTTGCGTCCATCCTTGCATGGACCTCGCTCCCCGCGTCGCCGCCTCGATTCGCGAGCTGCCGCCCCACGACCGCCCGCGCGAGCGGCTGCTGCGCGAGGGCGGTACGGCGCTGACCGACACCGAGCTGGTGGCGGTGCTGCTGCGCACCGGCTGCGCCGGCGTCTCGGCGTTGGACCTCGGTCGTGACCTGCTCGCCGCCGCCGGCGGGCTCGCCGGTCTCGCCACCCTCGACGGCGGCTCCCTGCCACGGCGCGGCCTCGGCGCCGCCAAGGCGGCGGGCCTCCTCGCCGCCCTCGAGCTCGCCCGCCGGGTGGCGCGCGCGGAGCTTCCCGATCGCCTGCCGTTGGGAAATCCGGAGGCGGTGGCCCGCTACCTCCTGCTGCGCTACGCCGAGCGCGACCAGGAGGTCATGGGGGCGCTCTTCCTCGACGTGCGCAATCGTCTGCTCGGCGAGGCCGAGCTCTACCGCGGCACGCTCGCCCGCGCCGCGGTCGAGCCGCGAGCCATCCTCAAGCAGGCCC
Organism: Thermoanaerobaculia bacterium; assembly: GCA_963837455.1. GTDB lineage: Bacteria > Acidobacteriota > Thermoanaerobaculia > Multivoradales > JAIOJS01 > DASYQD01. The sequence goes on from CAWINM010000010.1 coordinate 918,485, forward strand.
TGCTGCGCTCGGCGGCGGGGGTGCTCCTCTTCCACACCCACCCCAGCGGCGACCCCTCTCCGTCGGCGGAGGACCTCGCCTTCACCCGCCGCCTCGCCGACGCCGGCGAGCTGCTGGGCGTGCGGCTGCTCGACCACCTGGTGCTCGGCGCCGGCCATCGCTGGGTGTCGCTGCGCCGGCGCGGCGGCTGGTGAGCGGTCGCTACCCCCTCGCGTCGCGACGGCGCAGCAGCGGCAGGTAACCGAAGGCGAGGCGGCCGCCGATCACCAGCAGCACGGGTCCCAACGCGGAGGCGAGGCGCAGCGCGTCGAGAGCGGCCCAGGCCATCGCACCGGCGAGGGTGAAGGCGAGGAGGGCGTCACGTGGCTGCGCGAGCGCCGCCGCCGGTGTGCCCTTGACCTCCGTCCACGACGGCTGCGGCAGCGACGCGGCCTCGGTGTCGGCAGCCTGGGGGGCCTCGCCCCGCTGCCAAGCGGCTACCGCAGCGGCGAGGGCGTCCGCTCGGCGCCGCGCCCGACGGACGGTGGTGTCGATGGGTCGCAGGTTGAGGGCGTGGCGGCTGCCGTCCTCGCGCTCCCAGGTGATGACGAGGATCGGCACCGTCAGCCAGCCAGGAGCGCCTCTCGCCCGATGCACGTCGCGCACCGCGCTGCACGGCAGGGAGAAGGCGACGCCGTCGCCGTGGAAGCGCAGCGCATCGCGGTCGAGCAGCAGGTGCCCGACGTCCCACACCGAGTGGCCGTCGTAGATGCGCACTACCGCGCCCACACCCAACCCCACGAACCATCCCTCTGCGCGCGCCGTCGCGGCTGCCGCCGCCGCCGGCAGCCGCGCCGCGAGCCGCTGGCGCAACGCCTCGTAGCCCCACGGCGAGAGCCGGTTGGTGACCTCGACGCCGAGCAGACAGGCGACGACGAGTACCACCGCGTAGACGAGCCCTGCGGTCTCGTCGTGGATCCCCGAGACCTTTACCGTCACCGCCGCCGCCACCGGCACCACGGTGGTGGCGACGATGGTCACCAGGGCCGCGCGCTGGCTGGCAACCTGCCGCCACCGGGTGGTGAAGCAGCGGCAGAGGGAGAGGTCGGGCACCGGGTAGCGGCTGGCGTCGCCGCTGCCCTCCACCAGCAGCTGCTCGATGCGCGCCGGGGGCAGACGACGGTCTCGGGCGAGCGCGCGGGCGCGACGCCAGGTCGACGGGTGGGCGGTGAACAGCTCGGTCAGGGGTCCCCACCGCATCGGCATCATGCCCAGCCGCGACAGCCGGCCGAGGGCGCCGATCATCGCCTCGGGGTCGCCGGTGAGCTCGGCGGCGAAGGCGTCGGCACGGCGCTCGCGGCCGCGCGCGGCAGCGGCGAGCAGGGCGGCGACGACGGCGAGCGACAGTCCGAGCAGCGTCGCCGAGGACCAGGGCTGGCTCTCCGGCTGGGCGGGCACCAGCACCTCCAGCGCCAGCGCGAGGGCTCCGGCCAGCAGACCGGCCACCAGCAGCAGCGCCAGCCAGCCCGGCACTAGGGGGAGGCTGCGGCGGCGCAGGTGTCCGAGCTCGTGCGAGACGATGGCGTCGACCTCGCGGCGCGACAGGTTCTCGAGCAGGTAGTCGGTGAGCAGGATGGCGCCGCGGCGGTGGGCGAAGGCATTGGCGACGCGGAGCTGCTGCGAGGAGAGCAGGTAGAGGTGGCGGAGGGTCACTCCCGCCCGCGCCGCCAGCGCGAAGGCGCGGTCGCGCAGCTCGCCGTCGAGGATGGCGTGCGGCGCCAGACCGGGCACTTGCAGCAGCACGGAGCGCCCCGCGATCGACGAGGCGATGGCGACCAGCATCCACAGCGCCGGCGAGCCGCCGGTGCGCTCGTCCACCGCCGAGCAGGCGGCGAGCAGCGCGCAGGCGATGGGCACCGCCCGCCGCAGCAGGCTCGCCGCGGCGAGCAACACAGCATCGCGCGGGCTGCTCTCGACGCTCTGCAGCCGCGCGTGCAAGGAGCGGGCGATCAGGAGGCCGATGAAGGTGACGACCATCGGCGGCAGGAAGATGAGACCCGTCGAGAGAACGCCGGCCGGCAGCGCGGCGAAGCGGGCCGCCAGCCTGTGGCCGAGGGCGAGTGCGACGTCGGCGACGATCCACGCCACCCAACCGCCCTCGACGCACAGCCGATGGATGCCCCAGAAGCGGAACCAGGCAGCGGTGCGGTCTGCGGCGGCGGCGAGCCTCGTTTGCCGCGCCGCCACCCGCATCACGCCGGTGGCGAGAGCGACGAACAGCACCGCCGCCGCGAGCGGCACGAGCAGGGACGGGGGAGCGGTGGCCGTGGGTGGCAAGGAGGCCGCATCCTAAGCCAGCGCACCACGGGGGACCGCAACGGGTTGGGCTACACTCCGCCTCCGCCCGCCGGGCGGAAGCGTGCGCATGTCCACCACCCCCCTCCACGTCGCCTCGCCGGAAGGTGCCCTCGAGGTCGGCATGGCCGCCAGCGGTGACCTGCGCTGGGTGACCGTCGACCTCACGGCACCGCTCGAGTACATCCGTCGCCGGCGCGACCTCTCGCCGGTGTCGGCCGCGGCGCTCGGGCGCTCGCTGGCCGGCTCGGCGATGCTGCTGCGGCTGGGGGGAAAGACGCCGCAGCGGTTGGTGCTGGAGATCCGCGGCGACGGCCCCTTGCGCAAGGTGATGGCCGAGGCCGAGCCCAACGGCAACCTGCGTGGCCTGGTCGGCGAGCCACGGGTCGACCTGCCCGCCTACGCCAACGGCAAGCTGGCGGTGGGACGGGCGGTGGGGCGCGGCATCCTGCAGGTGCTCCGCGAGTACGAGGGCGGCGGCCGCTACCACAGCCAGGTCGAGCTGATCTCCGGCGAGATCGGCGCCGACCTCGCACACTACCTGCAGCAGAGCGAGCAGACCGCGTCGGCGGTGCTGGTGGGCGTGCTCACCCGGCCCGACGGCGTGGCGGCGGCGGGCGGCATCATCGTCGAGGCGATGCCCGAGGCGGGCGAGGACGTCGTCGCGCACCTCGAACGCAACCTCGCCGGCAGCCGGGAGGTGAGCCGCCTGCTCGAGGCGGGGGGAGTGGAGGCGCTCAAGGCGTCGGCGCTCGCCGGGCTCGACGCCCGGCTGCTCGAGGCGCAGGGGGTGCGATACCATTGCCGCTGCAGCCGCGAGCGACTGCTCGGACAGTTGCTGTTGCTCTCCGCGGATCAGCTCGAGGAGCTGGGGATCGGCTCCGAGACGGCGCAGGCCGAGTGCGGGTTCTGCGGCGAGGTCTACTTCTTCCAGCCCGCGGAGCTGCGGCCGCAGTAGCGCCGACGGCCACCGCGTCGCCTGCCGCGGTATGGTGCCGCCGGTGCGCTCCGCGGCGAGGAGACCCTGCAAGCGACGATGAGCCGCTTCTACGTCACCACCCCCATCTACTACGTCAACGATCTGCCCCACATCGGGCACATCTACACGACGCTGGTGTGCGACACCGTCGCCCGCTACCACCGCCTGCGCGGCGACGAGGTGCGGTTCCTCACCGGTACCGACGAGCACGGGCAGAAGATCGAGCAGGCGGCGCGCGACGCCGGCCTCGAGCCCATCGCCCTCGCCGACCGCGTGGTGGCGCGTTATCACCAGCTGTGGCGGCGGCTGGGTATCTCCCACGACGACTTCGTGCGCACCACCGAGGCGCGGCACCGGCGCGGCGTCGAGGCGCTCATCCACCGCATCGAGGCCGCCGGCGACTTCTACGTGGCGCGCCACGAGGGGTGGTACTGCCCGGCGTGCGAGACCTTCTACACGGAGAAGGAGCTGCTCCCGGGCAACCGCTGCCCTGACCACCAGACGCCGGTGGAGTGGAAGTCGGAGGACAACGTCTTCTTCCGCCTCTCGCGCTACCAGCAGGCGCTGCTCGACTGGTACGACCACCCCACGGCACCGGTGCGACCGGCGTCGCGCGCCAACGAGATGCGCGCCTTCGTCACCGCCGGGCTGCGCGACTTGTCCGTGTCGCGGGCCAGCCTCCAGTGGGGGATCCCCTTCCCCGGCCACCCCGGCCACGTCGTCTACGTCTGGTTCGACGCCCTCACCAACTACGTGAGCGCGCTCGGCTACGGCGCGGCGGGGGAGGAGGCGGCCAACTACGAGCGCTTCTGGGCCGGCGGCAACGCCCGCGTGCACCTGATCGGTAAGGACATCCTGCGCTTCCACTCCGTCTACTGGCCTGCCTTCCTGATGTCCGCCGGCCTGCCGCTGCCCACTACCGTCTTCGCCCACGGCTGGTGGCTGCGCGACAACCGCAAGATGTCGAAGTCGGTCGGCAACGTGGCGCGCCCCGACGAGCTCGTCGAGCGCCTCGGCCCCGATGCCCTGCGCTGGTTCCTGCTGCGCGAGATGGTGTTCGGCCAGGACGCCAGCTTCTCCGACGAGGCGGTGGTCGACCGCTACAACGGCGACCTCGCCAACGGCCTCGGCAACACGCTGTCGCGGCTGGTGACGCTCTCCCGCCGCGCCTTCGCCGACCGCACGCCGCCCACCCCAATCGCGGACGGTGCGCTGGCGTCGCTGGCACGCGAGGTCGCCGGCGAGTACCGCGCGGCGATGGACGAGCTCGCCTTCCATCGCGCCCTCGAGGCGCTGTGGCGACTCCTCGCCGAGACCAACCAGCACCTGGTCACCGCGGAGCCCTGGAAGCTGCTCGAGGACGAGTCGGCCCGCGGCCGCGTCGCCGACATCCTCGGCCAGGGACTCGAGGCCGTCCGCATCGTCGCCGTCGGCCTCCTCCCCGTCATGCCCGAGACCGCGGCCCGCGTGCTGCGCGCCCTGGGGGCCGCGATACCGACATCACTCGACGCGCTAGCCTGGGGCGGGCTCCCGCTCGATTCTCCATTGCCGCCCGTCGAGCCTCTCTTTCCGCGGGTCGACAAGGACACCTACTTCGCCGCCAGCCAACCCTCGGCGCCGGTGGGGGCGGCGGGCGGAGCGGGCGCGCCGGGGGATGGCTCCCGGCCGCCCGCAGGCGCCGTCCGCGGCGCCGAGGACGGACGGGATGGCCCCGGCAAGCGGGGACCCGTGGAGCCCGCCGCCCCCGCCGGCGCCGAGCCTCGACCAGCAGCAGCAGCAGCGCCAGCAGCAGCAGCGCCAGCAGCAGCGCCAGAGCCGACCCAAGGAGACCGACAACGGATGGATGCCATCACCTACGACGACTTCATGAAGGTCGAGCTCCGCGTCGCCACCGTCAAGGCCGCCGAGGAGATCCCGAAGTCGAGCAAGCTCGTCAAGCTCACCGTCGACCTCGGCGACGAGCAGCGCACCATCGTCGCCGGCATCCGCAAGAGCTACTCCCCCGAGCAGCTCGTCGGCCGCCAGGTCGTCATCGTCGCCAACCTGCAGCCTGCGAAGCTGATGGGCGTCCAGTCGCAGGGCATGGTGCTCGCGGCCTCCGAGAACGGCGACGCCGTGCTCCTCCACCCCGAGCGCGAGGTGCCGCCGGGAACCCGCGTCCGGTGAGCGCCGCGCCGCCGGCGCTCGCCGGTGTCGTCGACTCCCACTGCCACCTGCAGAGCCTCGCCGCCGCCGATCGCGAGGCTGCCCTCGCCCGCGCCCGCGCCCGCGGCGTGGCCGGTTTCCTGGCGCCGGCCACGCGTCTCGAAGAGGCCGAGGAGCTGCTCGCCCTGTGCGAGCGCCACCCCGACGTCTGGTGCGCCCTCGGCGTCCACCCCCACGAGGCGGCGCGCTGGCGCCCCGGGGATGCGGCGCGGCTCGCCGAGCTGCTGCGCCATCCCCGCGCGGTGGCGGTGGGGGAGTGCGGCCTCGACTTCCACTACGACTTCGCGACCCCGGCGGAGCAGGAGCGGGCGTTGCGCGAGCAGTGGGCGGTGGCCCTCGACCTCGATCTGCCCGTGGTGGTGCACAACCGCGAGAGCGAGGAGGCGATGCTGCGTCTCCTCGCCGAGCCCGCCCACGCGCCGCTGCGCGCCGACTTCCATTCCTACAGCGGCGGCGCGGCGATGGCGCGCCAGCTCCTCGCCCGCGGCAACTCCTGGCTGGGGATTTCGGGGATGGTGACCTTCGAGAAGGCGGACAACGTCCGCGCGCCGCTCCCCCTCGTTCCCACCGAGCGCCTGCTGGTGGAGACCGATACTCCCTACCTGGCGCCGGTGCCCCACCGCGGCAAGCCCAACGAGCCGGCCTACGTCGTCGAGGTGGCGCTGCGGTTGGCGGCGGAGCTCGGCCGCGAGCCAGCCGCGGTGGCGGCCCTGACCACCGCCAACTTCCGCGCCCTCTTCGCTGGCGTCGCGCCCACCTGAGCGCCGGCCTCGACGCTCAGCGCCGAGCCCGCATCAGGTGCGCTAGGGTGCCCACCCGCAGGCCGTCGTCGCGGCCCGCGAAGTACCTGGCGTTGATCGCCGTGGGATCGACGTCCTCGACCGAGCGGAAGCCCATGGCGCGGAGGTCCGCAACCAGGCGGTCGGGCGCGAAGAGTGCCTGCCACGGCTCGCCCACCGCCGCCACCCGCCGCGCCGCCGCGTCGAGGACCCTGCGCGCGGTGGCGTCGAGCAGCGACGGCGAGACTCCGAAGTCGAAGACGATGGCGCTCCCGGCGGCGGTGGCGGCGACGAACCGCAGGGTGCCCATCACCGTCTCCGGAAGCAGGTAGGGAGTGACCCCGAGCCAGGAGAAGAACGTGCGGACCCCGGGGTCGAAGCCCGCCGCGCGCAGCCCGTCGGCGAGCGTCTGCGCCTCGAAGTCGACCGGGGCGAAGGTGAGGCTCGCCGGCACCGCGATGCCGGCCTCCGCGAGCCGCTGCCGCTTCCAGGCCTGCGTCGCCGGATGGTCGACCTCGAGCACGCGCAGCGCCGGGTAGGGGTTGCGGTAGGCGAAGGTGTCGAGGCCGGCGCCGAGGACCACGTACTGGCGGGTGCCGTCGCCGACCGCCGCCGCCAGCTCCTCCTCGGCGAAGCGGCTGCGCGCCGCCATGAAGGCACGCAGGTAGGGCGACAGCCGCGAGGTCTCGAAGCTGGCCGGGTCGGCGCGCAGCAGCGCGGCATCCTCGTTGCCCACCACCGGCAGGGCGAGCGGGTCGTCGAAGACGCGCGGGTGGTCGAGCAGCTGGTGCGCGGCACGGCGCAGGGCCACGCGCTGCGCGGTCGCGCTGGGCAGCCCGGCGCGCATCGCTAGACCGGGTTGGGGACGTCCACGAACTCGACGGCGATGCCGAAGCGGGACGCCAGGTGCTCGCCCAGGGCGCGCACACCGATCCGCTCGGTGGCGTAGTGACCGGCCGCGAGGTAGACGACGCCCGACTCGCGAGACATGTTGGTCACCCACTCGCTCGCCTCGCCGGTGATGAAGGCGTCGAGCCCCTCGGCGATGGCCTGGAGGAGCTCGCGCTGGGCGCCGCCGCTGACGATTCCCACCCGCCGCACGGAGCGCTCCGCCGGTCCCAGCAGCAGCGGCTGCTGGCCGTAATAGGCGGCGCAGCGCGCCGCCAGCTCGCGGGCCGAGATGGCCTCCCGCAGGGTGCCGCGCCAACCGATCGCCACGCCCTCGTGGCGCGCGAAGGGGGTCAGCTCCGTGAGGCCGAGCGCCCGGGCCGCCACCGCGTTGTTGCCCACCTCCGCGTGGCGGTCGAGCGGCAGGTGGTAGGCGAGCAAGGCCATGCCCCCGCGCACCAGCTCGGCGACGCGCTGGAACTGCAAGCCCACCAGAGGGTATGGCGAGCCGCGCCAGAACAGGCCATGGTGCACGAGCAGCGCATCGGCGCCGGTGGCGCGGGCGCGCTCGAACAGCTCGCGGCAGGCGGAGACGCCGGTGACCAGCCGGCGTATCGCCACCGGGCCCTCCACCTGCAGACCGTTGGGGCCGTAGTCGGGGACGGCCGCGGCGTCGAGGTAGTCGTCGAGGTAGGCGACCAGCTCGGCGGTGGCGACGCTGGGCTCGTCCACTCAGGCCTCGGCGCCCGGGGCGAGCGGATCCGGCCCGCCCGCCACCAGCTGCCGCAGCTGCTCGAGGCCGCTCTCCAGCGACAGTGAGACGAGCGCCGACAGCGAGAACAGCAAGGTCACGGCGTTCATGCTGGCGTCACGCGGCGACACCGCCTCGACGCGGCGCTTGAAGGCGCGGTTGACCTCCTGCAGGTCGTCGTAGAGGCGGGCGAGGCCGGCGAGCTCGAAGTCGGGCACGCCGCCGTCCTTGGCGACGAAGTACTGGCGCAGGAGGTAGAGCCCGACGGTGCGGAACAGCGATTCCTCGAACTCGGCGAACGGCAGGTGGAAGCGGGCGAGCGCGCGCAGCTGGCCGAGGATCGGGCAGCCACTGCTCGCCATCACCAGGCCGAGCAGGGAGCCGAGGCCGGTCTGCACGTCGCAGTCGATGTCGTAGGCGCGGCTGCCGCGCTGCACGTGCACGTGGACGCGCTCGTAGGAGAGCTCGTCCGCGAAGCGCTCGGCGATGCGGAAGACGTCGACGGCGGCGGGGCAGCGCGGCGCGTCGGCGGCGCGCAGCGGGCAGTTGCCGCACTGATGGAAGTCGAGGCGCGTCCAGGGCGGCAGCTCGGAGGTGGTGGGTGCCTCCTCGTCGCCGCCGATGACGAAGCGGTGAACCCGCCCGTTGGGGAGCGTGAACTCGTAGGCGAGCATGGGAGTGAACGGGCAGTCTAGCAGGGGGTGGAGCCGGTGGTGCTGCGCTGTTTCCCACGCCTGGGTGGCGCTGCGCCGGCGCCCCGCCTCGAGGCGGGGGGAGGCCCGGCGGCCGATGGCGGCTGATGGCGGGCCGCGTGGCGAGGAGGTCGGTCGGCGCCGGGGATGGCCTGCGGCGGGCGGCGGAAGCTGACGAAGCCCGCGGGCGCGCTCTCCCTGCCCGACCGTCGCTTCCGGCGGCGACGCCGATGTTGGTTACAATCCGTGACCGCGCCGCGCGCGGTCCACGCGGTGTCCCGACGCGGCGAACCACGGACCTAGAGAAGGAGTCGAGACGATGATCACGAGAAGCAAGAGCGCCGTCCTTTGCGGCGGGCTCGCCCTCACCTGGGGGGCGCTCGCGCTGGTGGGGTGCGGCGGCAACAAGCCGGGTGGGCAGGGTGGCAACGAGGCCGGCGCGGCCCCTGCGGCGGCGCCGGCGGCTCCTGCCGCGGCGGCGGGTCCCATGGGCACCGCGATGGTGGCGGGCACGGTGACCTACGAGGGCGAGGTGCCCAACCTCAAGCCGATCAGCATGTCGGCAGATCCCACCTGCGCCGCCAAGCACAGCGGCCCGGTGCCCAACGACGTGCTGGTGCTGGGCCCCAACAAGGAGCTCGGCAACGTCTTCGTCTACGTCAAGGAGGGCTTGCCCGCCGATGCCAGCTGGACGCCGCCGTCGACGCCGGCGGTCATCGATCAGAACGGCTGCCAGTACCACCCGCACGTCATCGGCGTCATGGTCGGCCAGGCGCTCGAGTTCAAGAACTCCGACGGCATCCTGCACAACGTGCACGCCCTGCCGCAGGTCAACCAGGAGTTCAACATCGCCATGCCGGCCGAGCGCCAGACCGCCGACCACACCTTCGACCAGGCGGAAGGGATGTTCCACGTCAAGTGCGACGTGCACCCGTGGATGACCGCCTATGTCGGCGTGATGAAGCACCCGTTCTTCGCCGTCAGCGGCGACGACGGCAAGTTCACCATCTCCAACCTGCCGGCGGGCACCTACACCGTCGAGGCGTGGCACGAGAAGCTGGGGACCCAGGACCAGCAGGTGACGGTCGCCGACAACGGGACGGCGACGGCCAGCTTCGTCTTCAAGCGGCCCAGCTGAGCGGTCGCGCCGCTCGCGGCGCGACCGCCGGCGGCCGGGCGAAGAGGTAAGGGGCCGGGTGGCGAGCCGCCCGGTCCTGCTCGTGCACCTCGTGCCGCGCGATGCGCCGTTCAGCGGGCCGCCAGGGCGGCCGCCTCGTCGGCGGCGAGCACCTGCAGGGTCGCCGGCTCCTGGATGAAGGCGACGACGCCGACGCGCTCGCCCCAGGCGGGATCGACGGGGATCTCGAGCTGGGTCTGGGCGTCGCCGCCTCCGGCGGGCAGGGTAAGGGCGCGCAGCAGGCGGCGCACGACGCGGTCGTTGTGCAGCTTGCGGTGGGCGTTCTCGCCGCTGCCCACCGGCGTGTCGAGCCCGTTCTCGTAGAGCGCCACCAGGACCTCGGCGGCCGGCGCGGTGGGGTCCACTACGCGTCGCGCCGAGATCGTCACCGGCAGCTTGCCGCCGCTCGCGGCGCCGGCGGCGACGCGTACCGTGGCACGCTCGGGCTCGGAGCTCACCTGCTCGACCAGAGCGCGCAGGCGCGAGCGGTCGGTGCCGACGCAGTCGGCGCGGCCGGCGACCACCAGCTCGGGCGTGTAAATGCGGCCCGCACCGAAGGCCACGCCGTAGCGGCGCTGCCGTTCCGACCAGGCCGCCGAGGAGAAGGGATCCTGCCAGCCGATGTAGTTCCAGTAGTCGACGTGGAAGGCGAGCGGGATGACGGTGCGCTCGCCCGCCGGCGCGGCCGCCAGCCGGCTCAGCATGTGGTCGGCGGGAGGGCAGCTCGAGCAGCCCTGCGAGGTGAAGAGCTCGACGAGCACGGGGCGCGCCGGGCCTGCCGCCGCGGCGGGAGCGCCAGCGGCGCCGGCGCGGGCGCAAGCGAGCAGCAGGCAGGTGGCGATGGGGAGGAGGGCGAGTCTCATGCCTTTACGTACGGCGGCGCTGCGCCGCTGGTTCAGCGGCGGCCAGGTCGGCCACCGCACGAGTGTCCGGCGGCGGCCGCCGGCCGGCGTCGGATCGCGCTGCCGTCGCCGTCACTCGGCGCGCAGCACGGACTGCGGGTCCAGCCGTACGGCGCGGAGCGCCGGCGTCAGGCTGCCGGCGAGGGTCATCGCCGCCGCCAGCGCGATCGCCGCCGCGAAAGCGAGGGGGTCGTGGGGACTGACGCCGGCGAGCAGCGCCTGCAGCGTGCTGCCCGCGGCGTAGGCGAGCACGGCGCCGAGCGCGGCGCCGACCGCCGCCATCGCCAGTGCGCGACCGAGCACGAGCCGGAGGACCTCGCGGGTGTCGGCGCCCAGTGCCCGGCGCAGCGCGATCTCGTCGGCGCGTGCCGAGACGGTGAAGGCGAGCAGCCCGTGCAGCCCGATGCCGGCGAGCAGGAAGGCGACAGCGGCGAACATCGCCAGCACACGCGCCTGCAGCGCCCGCGGCGCGGTCTCGTCGGCGACCACCTCGGCGAGGGTCTGCACCGCGGCGATCGGCTGCTGCGGGTCGGCGGCGGCGATGATCCGCCGCACCGCCGGCAGCAACGTCGCCGGTGGCGTCGAGGCGCGGATGGCGAGGTCCTTGGGGGAATACCATGGCACCGCCCCGTCGGCGACCTGCTGGTAGGAGAGGTACATCTGGGGCTCGCTGCCGCGCTCGAGGCCGCGCACGCGCACGTCGCCCGCGATGCCGACGACGACGAAGCTGTTGACGGCGTTCTCGCCGAAGGGGACCTGGAAGCTGCGGCCGAGGGCGTCCCTGCCCGGCCAGCACGAGCGAGCGAACGACTCGCTGACCACCGCCACCGCGGTGCCGTCGATGGAGTCGGACTCGCGGATGTCGCGACCGGACCGCAGCGGGATGCCGAGCGTCTCGAAGTAGCCGGGCGTGACGAAGCGCAGGCTCGCCATGCGCGAGGAGGAGTCGGCGGCAACGGTCTCGCCGTCGAGCAGGACCGGCCAGATGCCGCCTCCCATCACCATCGGCAGGAAGCTCGTGAACGCCGCCTGGTGCACGCCGGGCAAGGCCCGCACTCCGGCGAGCACCTGGCGGTAGAAGCGCGCGCGCACGGCGGTGCTCGCGTAGCGCGGACGCGGCAGCTCGGTGCGCAGCGTCAGCACGCCCTCCGGTCGGAACCCCGGAGGCGATTCGCTCGACCCGCCAGAGGGCGCGAAGGAGCAGCCCGCAGCACACCAGGAGGGCCACCGTGACGCTGAGCTCGGCGACCACCAGGGCGATGCGCAGGCGCTCGCGGCGATCGCCGATGCCACCGCGGGCGCCCTCGCGCAGGCCCGCGGCGTCGACCCGGCGGCACGCTCGCGCGGCGGGCCCGACGCCGAACCCGATGCCGGTGACCGCGGTGACGAGGGCGGCGAAGGCCAGCACGCGCAGGTCGAGGGCCGGCGCCTCGGGGAGGGGGAGCGCCGGCGGCACGAGGGACGCGAGCGCCGGCACGGCGGCCGCCGCGGCGGCCACCCCCAGCAGGCCGCCCAGTAGCGCCAGCAGGACGTTCTCGGTCAGCAGCTGGCGCAGCAGCCGTTCGCGGCTGCCGCCGAGCGCCGTGCGCACCGCCAGCTCGCGGCGGCGGCGCATCGCCCGGCTCAGCAGCAGGCTCGCCAGGTTGGTGCAAGCGGTGAGCAGCAGGCAGAGGGCGGCGCCGCACAGGGTCACCAGCAGCAGTCGCGACTGCGACGAGAGGCGATCCGACTCGAGGTCGTCGACCCTCGCCGCCAGCTGCACGGCGGTGACGTCCTCGTGCGCCAGCTGGGCATTGATGACACGCAGCTCGGCCCGCGCGGCGGCAGCGGACACGCCCGGTGCCAGGCGCGCGATGCAGCGCAGGTAGTGGTCGTCGCGTTCTGCGAAGACCTCGGGCGGGAAGCGCATCGGCGTCCACAGCTCGGTGGCGGCGCTGGGAAAGGCGAAGTCCGCCGGCATCACGCCGATCACTTCGTAGGGCTCGTCGTCGAGGAGGACCTTGCGACCGAGCACACCCGGCGCGCCGGCGAAGCGCCGCTGCCAGAGGCGGTAGCTGAGCAGCACGGTGCCGGCGGCACCGGTACGGTCGTCGCTGGCGGAGAAGGTGCGGCCGAGCACGGGCTCGCGCCCGAGCAGCGGCAGCAGGTCGGCGGTGACGGCCACCGCGTCGAGACGCTCCGGCTCGCCGACACCCACCATGTTGACGGCGCTGCCGTTGTAGGCGCCCACCGCCACGAACGAGCGGGCCCGCCGTTTCCAGTCGCGGTAGTCGGCCGGTGAGAGCTCCATCTGCGAGTAGCCGCGGTACGACTGGTCCTCCCACAGCTTGACCAGGCGGCCAGGGTCGCGGAAGGGCAGCGGCCGCAGCAGCACATGGTCGGCGACCGAGAAGGTGGCAGTGGTGGCGGCGACGCCGAGCGCCGCGAGCAGCACCGCGGTGAGCGTGAAGCCCGGCGACCGGCGCAGGGTGCGCCCCGCGAAGCGGACGTCCTGCCGCAGCAGGTCGACATGCACGCGGGCGGCGTTGTGCAGCACGTCGAGGACACTGTCGGCACACAGTAGGGCGCCGGCGAGCGCGCCGTGCGTGCGGCGCCGGCGGGCGGCGAAGTCGGCCTGCATCTCGGCGCCGTACTCGTTGCGGAAGCAGGCGGGGTAGAGGTGCAACAGCCCACGGAAGAAGCGCTGGTCGCGGCCGCGCATCAGGCCCGCCCCGGTGCGAAGCCCACCGCCCGTGCCATCTTCACCAGGCGTGTCAGCCGTTGTGCCTCGGCCCGTGCCACCGCGGTGCCGAAGGGGGTGATGCGGTAGTAACGCCGGCGCTCGTCGTCGAGCTCCGGTGCGGGGCGCTCGCGCGCCTCCACCAGCAGCCCCTGCTCGAGCAGGCGCTGGATCGAGCGGTAGAGGGTGCCGGCGGAGAGCCGCAGCTCGCCGCCGGTGCGCGCTTCCACCTCCTGGATGATGCCGTAGCCGTGGCGATCGCCGTCGGCGAGGGCGAGCAGGATGTGGAAGGCGGCGGGGGGAAGCGGGAGGAGGGACTCGGCGGTGGGATCGTCGTCGGCCATCGCTCGATTATATCCACAGTGGATATACCGTCAATGGATAGAGCCGCCGTACCCAAGAGCCGCGACCGGCGCCGGGTAGCGGCTCCTCGGAGCCGGCCCCGCCATCGGCCGGGCGCCCCTCAATCGTCGTCCCAGTCGAAGAAGTAGTCGCGGTTGGCGAGCAGCTCCTCGCCCGGCGGCAGTGGTGCCGCGCCGCCGGCTCGAGCGGTCTCCGTTTGCTCGCCGTGGATCCGCCGCAGCTGCTGCTCGAGGGTCTCGGTCTCGTCGCGCCAGTAGGCGTCGGAGCCGAACTGCGGCCAGCCGGCGCGGAACGCGGGGTCGTCCCAACGGCGTGCCAGCCAACCCGCGTAGCGCACCAGCCGCAGGCCGCGCAGCGGCTCGACGAGGCGCAGCGTCGCGTGGTCGAAGCTGCGGAACCGTTCGTAGCCGGTGAGGAAGGCGTCGCGGCGGCGACGGCTCTCGTCGTCGCGCCCGGGAAGGGCGAGCCATACGTCCTGTACCGGCGGCCCGGCCGCCATGTCGTCGAAGTCGAGGAGCCGCAGCGCGCCGTCGCGCAGCAGCACGTTGCCGAGATGGAGGTCGGCGTGGATGCGCTGGTAGGGGACACCTGCGACCAGTGCCTCGAAGGCGCCGGCGATGCCCTGCGCGGCGGTGGCGTAGCGCGACGCCAGGGCGGCCGGGAGGGTGCGATGGCGCTCCAGCCAGTCGAGCTGGCGGTGCACGTAGCGCGCCGCATCGAGCCGCGGCCGGTGGCGGAGTGGGCGCCGCGCGCCGACCTCGTGCAAGCGCGCTACCAACATGCCGAGCCGCTCGGCGAGCGCCGCGTCGAGCTCGTCGGGAGCGCGGCCGCCACTGCGTTCCCACAGCGCGTACCAGAGGCCGTCGATGCGCCGCAGCGTCGAGCCGTCGGCGAAGCTGCGCAGCGGCGGCACCGGCACCTCCGCCTCCGCCAGCTCGCGCAGCAGCTCGTGCTCCTCGGCGATTTGTTCGCCGCTCCAGCGCCCGGGGCGGTAGAACTTCGCCACCACGCGCTCGCCGCGCCGCGAGCTCCGGCGTCCGGGCATCGCCGTATCGCCGCCGGCGGCGAGCTCCACCTCGTAGACGCGGTTCTCGAAGGAGTTGAGCGGATAGCAGAGGCCGGTGGTGGCGATGCCGGCCGCCTCGACGGCGGCGAGCACGCGATCGGGAGTGAGGGCGACGAAGGAGGCGGTCGCTGCAGTCGCGTGCTCGCCCGAGTCGTTCGCGGCGTGATCGCGTGCTCGCCGACCGTCCAGCGGCTCGCCATCGTCACCATCGTCGCGCACGAGAGGAGCATAGACGTCGCGAAGCTATTGGCAAATCGGCAGTGTTCCCGCACAATACGCAGAGGTCGTATCGGAGTACGCGCGGAGCGAGGGTGGTGCGAGCGAGTCGCGAGTCGCCCTCGGCGGTCGGATCGGGAGGAGAGTCGGATGATCGGAAGATCGGCGAAACAACGGACGGTGGCGGCGACGGGCAAGGTGCACGTCGTGGCCGCCGGCGCGGTCGATGCCGCGGCTGCGGCTGGGATCGCGGTAGGGAAAAGCGCCAAGCGCAAAGGGGGAGCGAACAAGATGCGCGCGACTGCAGCAGCGCCCGCCGCCGCAATGGCCAAGGGCAAGTCGAAGAAGAGCTCACGGGGTACCGCCAAGCGCGGCGCCGCCAAGAAGGCGGCGGCTCGCAAGCCGGCAGCGAAGAAGGCCGGCAAGGCGGCGAAGAAGTCCACGGCAAAGAAGGCGGCGGCTCGCAAGCCGGCGGCGAAGCGCTCGACGCGGGCGGCGAAGAAGGGGGCTGCGAAGAGGACCGCGGCAAAGAAGAAGGGCGCGGCGAAGAAGCCCGCGGCGAAGAGGGGCGCGGCCAAGAAGAAGGGCGCGGCGAGGAAGAGCGCCCGCAAGCCGGCAGCGAAGAAGTCGACGGCGCGCAAGGCGGCCAGGAAGGCGCCGGCGAAGCGCGCAGCGGCCAGCAAGCCGGCGGCGAAGAAGGCGCCCGCGAAACGGGCCGCCGCGAAGCGCCCGCGCCGCAGTGCCCCGCGTCGCGCTCCGGCCCCGGCGCCGCCTCCCGCTCCCGCTCCGCCGCCCGAGATGCCGGGTGGTGGCGGCGACGGCGGCGGCATGTCGGGCATGTAGCGCCGCGTCCGCGCGCCCGAGCGACCTCCGATCGACCGGCGCCGTGGGGCCCTCGTGCCCCGCGGCGCCGTCCTGTCTCGCGACGACGCCGCCCGGGGCTATCGCGAGACGCAGCGTCGCCAGCGGGGCGGCTTCAAGTCGGTGCCTCGTCGAGGCTCAGCCCGAGTTGCTCCCGCACCGCTGCCTCGAGCTCGTCAGGTGGGCAGGGCTTGGTCATCACCGCAGCGCAGCCTGCGGTCACCGCCTTCTCACGAGCGCTCGGCAGCGCGTGCGCGGTGAGGGCGATGATGGGGATGTGGCGAGTGCTGTCGTCCGCCTTGAGCCGCCGGCTGGCCTCCCAGCCGTCGAGCCGGGGGAGCGAGAGATCCATGAGGATGACGTCGGGGTGCAGCTCGTGGACCTTCGCGAGCGCGTCGACGCCGTCCTCGGCGGTGGCCACGCGGTAACCGCGGAACGCCAGGTACTCGGCGCACACCTCGCGGCCCTCGGCGTAGTCGTCGACGATCAAGACCAGGGGGACGTGGCTTGGCTCCATCACGTGGCGATCGGCCCTCAGCGCCCCCCCTAGCAAGACCCTCGCCTACACCGCCGGGCCAGCTGTCGCTCTTCGCCGTGCTGCCGCGCGGCGTCGAGGACCTGGCGCAGAGCGAGCTCCTGGCCCTCGGTGGTCGCGACCCGCGCCCCACCGCAGGTGGCATCGCCTTCGGCGGCGACCTCGAGGTCGCCTACCGGGTCTGCCTCTGGTCGCGCCTGATCAGTCGCGTGCTGCTGCCGCTGTGGCGTGTCGACGCGCGTTCCTCGGGGGCCTTCTACGACGCCGTACGGGGGCTGCCGTGGGAGGAGCAGCTGCGGCGCGGCGCCACCTTCGCCGTCGACGCGCGGGCGCGCGGCGACCGCGGGCTCAACACCCACTTCGTGGCGCTGCGCACCAAGGACGCCGTCGTCGACCGCCTGCGGGCGCGCTGGGGCGAGCGCCCCGACGTCGACCTCGACGATCCCGACCTCAGGCTGCACGTGCTCGTCGACGGCGCCGAGGCCCAGCTCTCGCTCGACCTCTCCGGCGAGCCGCTGCACCGCCGTGGCTACCGAACGGACGGTGGCGCGGCGCCGCTCAAGGAGAACGTCGCGGCGGCGTTGCTGCTGCGCGCCGGCTGGCCCGCCGTCGCCGTCGCCGGCGGCGCCCTGGTCGACCCCATGTGCGGTGCGGCGACGTTGCTCGTCGAGGCGGCGCTGATGGCGATGGATGCCGCGCCCGGGCTGCTGCGCAGCGCGCCGCGCGAGCGCTTCGGCTTCCGTGGCTGGCACGGACACCAGCGGTCGCTCTGGCTGTCGTTGCTCGAGGAGGCACGGCAGCGGTGGCGCGCCGGGCGACAGCGCCCGCCGCGGCTCGCCGGTGCCGACCTCGACGCCGCGGCACTGGGGCGCGCCCGGACGAGCCTGGCGGCGGCGGAGGTGGCGGGCGTCGACCTCGTGCAGGCCGACGTCGGCGACCTCGCGCCGCCGCCCGGCGTCACCTCCGGGCTGGTGGCGACCAACGCGCCTTACGGCCATCGTCTCGGCGACGCCAGCGAGCTGCCGGCGGTCTACCGTCGCCTCGGCGAGGCGCTCAAGGCGCGCTTCGCCGGCTGGACGCTCGCCCTGCTCACCGCCGACGCCGCGCTGGCCGGCGAGGTGCGGATGCGCGCGTTCCGGCGCAACTCACTGTGGAACGGCGCCATCCGCTGCGAGCTGCTGCAGTACCGGATCGGCGAGCGGAGCGCACCGGCGCGGCCGCGCTGAGCCCCGCCGCCGGCTCACTCCTCCGTGGCGACCCGACTGCGGAGGCTCTTGAGCCGGCTGCGTGCTCGCTTGCCCTCGAGCCGGCGACGGCCGGCGGCGCGCGGCGGTCGGGTCGGCCGCCGCGGTGCCTCCTCGGCGAGGGCGGCGCGCAGGAGCTCGACGAAACGCTCCAGCGCCGCCTCGCGGTTGGCCGCCTGGGTGCGATGCCGCTGCGAGCTCACGCGCAGGAGGCCCGCCTTGCTCACCCGGGTCGCCAGCCGCTCGCGCAGCCTGGCCCGCTGCGACGAATCGAGGCTCGGCGAGGTGTCGAGGGGGAAGACCAGCGTCACCCGCGACTCCACCTTGTTGACGTTCTGGCCGCCGGGACCACCGGCGCGGGAGGTCTCGAAGGTCAGCTCGGCCAGCGGGATCGCCAGCCGTTCGTCGATGCCGATCGCCGCGGGCTCGCTCATCGCCGCGACAGTATCGCCGGCAGCGTTCGCGGTGCACCCGACGGCGCTCCCCGGGCCGACCGCTCCATGGTCAGCGCTTCGGCGGTGGGAGCGAGGGCGCCGGCAGGGCGGCGTAGAGCCCCGCCATCGCCCGGTTGACGCCGGCGACCTCGCGCAGCAGGCGCTCCGCGGCGGGGCGGTCGGCGGCGAGCTCGAGCGCGTGGGCCCATTGCAGGCGGTTGTACATCTTGAAGACGCCATCGTCGAGCTGCCGGTACTCGAGGAGGCGATCGCAGGCGGCGAAGTCGCGCAGCGCCGCCGGCAGGTCGCCGCTCGCCACCTCGCGTACGGCGCGCACGTGCGGCGGCACCGGGTTGTGCATCGCCATGTAGGTGGTGTTGGTCTGCTTGGCCTCGAAGGCCTCGATCTCCGCCGCCAGCTGCAGGTCGCCGGAGAGCACCGCGCCGAGGTGCGGCAGCACCACGCTGGCGTGATGACCGGTCACACAAGGGTCATGGGAGAGCTGGGCCAGCGCCCTCCAGTCGCGCGCCAGGTAGAGCGTCCAGATGCGGTTGTCGCAGCGCGCGCTGGCGAGCCAGCGCGGCGAGCAGCCGCTGCGGGCGGCGCGCCCGAGGTAGCCCTCGACGCGCTCCGGATGGCCGGTGAGGCGTGCCGCGGTGACGAGGTCGCTGTAGGAGGTGCAGAAGTCGGGGCGGATGCGCAGCGCGGCCTCGAGCTCCGCCTGCGCCTCGTCGAAACGCCCCACCAGCACCAGCAGCTCGCCCAGCGAGTCGTGGGGATTGGCCTGGTCGGGGGCCACGTAGCGGTAGGTGCGGAAGCGGTCCTCGGCCTCGGCGAACCGCCGCTGCGCCATCGACAGGTAGCCGAGGCGGTTCTGGGCCGTCACCCAGTTGGGGTCGACGGCGAGCAGCCGCTGGTAGACACGCTCGGAGTCCTCCCAACGGCGGTCGCTCCAGAAGATGTTGCCCTGGAGCTCGAGCCCGTAGGGATCGCGAGGGTGGGCCCGCACGTAGTCGGCGACGACCTTGCGCAGTGCCGGGGTCACCTCGTCACTGCTCCAGTCGTTGCGGACGTCGACGAGGAAGGCCTCCCGCGCGGTGAGCCGCGCGCGGTCGACCTTGGCGAGCTGCGCCAGCAGCTGCTCGCGGCGTTCCTTGCCGGGGCCGCTGTGCAGCAGCAGCAGCGCCGCGGCGGCGAAGCCGGGGTCGAGCTCGAGGGCCTTCTCGAAGTGGCTGCGCGCCTCGGGCCAGTAGAACTTGCGCTGGGCGTCGATGCCCAGGCGCAGCTCGGCGAGCGCGGCCGGCGAGGAGGTCGTCCACGCCTGCTGCTCGCGGGCGCGCAGGGCCGCCCAGGCGGCGATCGCTGCCGCCACCAGCAGCACGGCGACGAGGGGGACGAGCAGCTTCTTATGCATCGCTGGCCTCCTGGCGGCGCGCCACCGCCACCAGAGTGACGTCGTCGAAGGGGTCCTCGCCGCGGGTGAAGTCGGCGAGGTGGGCGAGGATGGTGTCGACCGCCGCGGCGGGCTCGGCCGGCGACACGCCGAGCGCGGCGGCCAGGCGCTCGGCGCCGAAGGGCTCGCCTCCAGGGGAGCGCGCGTCGAGCACGCCGTCGGAGTAGCCGAGCACCACCTCGCCGGGTGCCACCGCCACCTCGGCGAGCACGTAGCGCCCTTCGGCGAGGGCGCCGAGCGGCACGCGGTGATGGCACAGCGGCAGCTCCTCGACGGCACCGTCGGCACGCCGGCGCAGCAGCCCGGGCTGACCGGCGAGGGCGTAGCGCAGCCGCCCGCTCGGTGCCGCCGCCAGGTAGCCGAGGGCGACGAAGCTGCGTCGCCGCAGCTGGTAGAGCCGGCGGTTGGCCAGGGCCAGCAGCTCCTCCGGCTGGTGGTTGGTGAGGGCCAGCGAGTGCAGCACCTCGTGGGCCGCCATCATCATCAACGCCGCCGGCACCGACTTGCCGGCGACGTCGCCGTACACCAGGGCGCCGGTGCCGTTGCCGGCATGGGCGAGCTCGCAGAAGAAGTCGCCGCCCACGTGGCGTGCGGGGCGGCAGCGCACCGCCACCTGCCAGCCGGGGGCGAAGCGCAGGGATGCCGGCAGCAGGCTCGCCTGGATCCCGGCGGCGATCTCGAGCTCGCGCTCGAGCTCGGCCTGGCGCGTGCGCTCGCCGAGCAGCAGCCCGGTCTCGAGGGCGATCGCCGCCTGCGCCAACAGCCCGCGCAGCAGCTCGAGCTCGGCGCGCTCCCACGACAGCTGGCTGGCGCGTGCCGACAACAGCACGAGGCCGAGGCGGCGCCGCGGTGAGGCGAGCTCGGCGAGCACCTCGACGCCGCCGGCGGCGAGACGCTCGAGCAGGGTTGCGGTCTCGCCGCCGGCGAGCCCGGCGAGCAGGTCGAGGGGAGCGAGGCCGCCGGCGCCGCGCAGCAGGCGGTGCAGCTCGGGGGGATCGGGCATGGTGGGTGGCAGCGAGACGGGTCCGGCGGCGCGGGCGAGGACGTCGTCCTCGCGCAGGTAGAGCGCCGCGAAGTGGAGGCGCAGGTGGAGCGGCAGCGTCTCCACCAGCTCGTGGACGAGGGCGCCGGGATCGCGGTCGGCCGACAGCGCCTCGCCGAGCTCCACCATCGCCCGCTGCAGTCGTGGCAGCTCGCCGTAGAAGAAGCGGTCCACCGGGCCCTGCAGCCGGCGCCGCAGGGGATCGAGGCCGAGCACGATGACGAGCGCGAAGACCACCGGAAACCAGGCCGAGCGCGCCACCGCCGTGCCCTGGAAGAGCCAGTTGAAGGCGGCGATGCCGCCGGCGTAGAGAGCGGTGACCAGCGCTGTGGTGGCGGTGTAGAAGAGGCTCTTGCGCAGGATGACGCGGATGTCGAGCAGCTGGAAGCGAACGATCGCGTAGGCGAAGGTGAGCGGCACGAGGCCGAGTGGCGCGACGCCGTAGAAGAGGTAGCGCTCGGTGTGGCGTATCGAAGGAAAGCCGACGGTGAAGACGAGGAAGGGGACGAGGCCGAAGAGGGTGCCGAGGAAGATGAGCCCGGCGCCGCGGCGCTCGTTCCGGTGGCCGCGTCCGCCGCCCGGGGGCGCTTGCGCGGGCGCGCCGCCGATGGTCCCCACGCCCGCCGCGTCGTCGGCGTCGAGCCGCCTGGTGTTGGCGCCCAGCGTGGCGAGGCCGAGCAGCATGTACGTGGCGAGCAGCCACCAGCTGGCGCGAGGGGCACCGCTGATGAGGATCCAGGTGCCGCGCTGCAGGCAGAAGACGAGGTTGTAGACGTAGACGGCGAACGGCAGCAGGTAGCAGGCGGTGAGCAGCCGGCGACGCAGCCGTGGGCGCGCCAGCGCCGGCAGCGGCGAGCTCGCATCCTCCCAGAGCGGCCGCGGAAAGACCAGGAAGAAATGCAGGAAGGTGCCCGGCAACAGCAGCAGAGCCAGGGTGCCGGTGCGCAGCACGAAGAGGTCGACCGGCGAGTAGGAGGCCGGGCGCAGCCTGCAGACCAGGAAGACGAGGAAGAGGATCGACAGCAGGTAGAAGAGCCGCGCCGCCAGCAGCTCCGGTCGGCGGCCGCGAACGAAGGTGCCGACGGCGAAGAAGGCGAAGCCGAGCAGCGCCGCCCCCAGGTAGGCGAGGCTGCCGATGCGGCGCGGCCCCAGGCGCACCTCGACCTCGCGGCGGCCGGCCGGCGTGTCGACCAGGTAGGGAACGGTGTCGCCGATGCGATGGCGGCGGAGCAGGGCCGCGGCGTGCGCCTCCGAGCGCAGCACCTCGCGCCCGATACCGACGATGCGATCGCCGCGGGAGATCCCGGCACGGTCGGCTCCTGAGCCCCCCACCACGTCCGCGACCATCAGCTGGCCCGGCGCGTCACTCTCCAGCACCACGCCGTCGTAGGGGCGTGGCAGGAACATGTCGGCCAGCGAAAGGGCGACGAGCGCGAAGGCGGCGATGCCGGCGAGCGGCAGCAGGCGGCGGGCGAGGAGCAGCTGGAGCATGGACGTGCGCAGGGGCGTCCCCGGTGAGTAGTACGGTCGAGCGCCCCGCGAGTTCGCTCCGGGTGGGCTCTTAGGTTAGCAGTCGAACAGGCGTGGGACGGCCGTCCGGAGGCAGCCTGGCAAGCACCTTGCTGCCAGCTTCCGACGAGCGCCACCCGCCGGCGCACCCCCTTCGCGGCGACTCGCGGGGCGGCGAGTCGGGAATGACGAGGCACCGACACCATGACCCTCTTCGAGCTCGGGATCCTGTTGACCACTGCCGGCATCTCCGGGGCCGGCTGCGCGGCCCTCTGCGGCGTCGTGCTCGAGCGCATCGGGCGGACGGCGGATACACTCCGCGCGTGCCCCCCTCGCGCCGGCGCGCCGCGCCGCTCGTCCTCGCCGCCGTTCTCGGCCTGACGCCGCCCGCGGCCGCCGCCTTCCGTTGCGACTCGACCACCACGCTCACTCCCATCGCCGTCGACACCACGGCCCGTCGCGTGCTCTTTGGCCTGCCGCAGCAGAGCGGTGGTGCCTCGTGGCTGCTCGAGGCGGACCTCGCCACGCCGTCGGTGCGGGCGTGGAGGGAGGAAGGGGTGCCGACGCGATTCTCCGGCTCGATCGGTCCCGGGCCGTTGCTGGCAGCCAGCCGCTGCGGCGACTCCTGCCTGCAGGTGGTGCGCTTCCGCGACGGCGCCTGGGAGCCGCTGGGTGAGCCGCTGCTCGCCTCGCAGGCCACCACCGTCTACCTCACCTGGGACCGCGCGGGCGCGCCATGGACGGTCCTGCACGCCTTCGCCGGCGGCACCGGGGCGTCGGCCACCGCCTACCGCTTGGAGGGGAGCGACTGGGTGAGCAAGGGAGGCCTGACGGTGCACGCGGTGGGGAGCCCGGGGGCGGCACCGGCGCCCACCGGCGAGGATGGCGTGACCTCCGGTGACGGTCTCTTCACTGCCGGCGGCAAGCCACGCTACTGGCTCGAGGGCCTGCCCGCGATGGCCGACAGCGGTCGCGGCGAGCTGGTGTGGCTCGGCGGCGCCTCGGCGATGCACCTCGGGGTCGACGGCGTGCTGCGCACCACCGGCGATGCGGGGGCGAGCTGGCAGACGCTGCGCTGGCAGCCATTGACGGCGGGGGAAGGGGACCTCGCCTGGCGCCCCGGACGCGACTACTGGATCGAGCTTCCCGAGGGCGACCGGGACCCGCCACTGGCGGCGATGTGGACCGACCGCCGCGCCAGCGAGGAGCCGCCGCTGTTCCTCGCCACCCAGACGACGGCGGGGCCGTGGCGGACCTTGCTGCGCACGCCGCAGGGGATCCTCACCAGGGAAGGCGACCGGCTCCCCTACGACCAGCTCTTCCGCTTCGCCGGCGAGCACTGGGTGCTCGCGACCGGATGCGTCTCGCGTCAGGATGGCGCGGCGCTGGCGATGCGGCGCTTCAGCGATGGCGTGCTGGGGCCGCCGGAGGTGGTGGCGGTCGAGTTGCCGCCGCCGTAGCGTCGGGCAGCGCGAGCGGGCTCGGCTCGGGTCGGACGGCGTCCCTGCTCGCGGAGGCGGCCGCTCCTTCCTCGAGCTAGGCCGTGTCGCGGAGCCAGCGCGCCGCCACCTCCTCCCCACCCTCCCCCGGCAGCGGAGGCGGCAGGTGTGGATGCCGCACGCCGTCCCCCTCGATCGGCGACGCCGGCAGTCGCACCTCGCCGAGCTGCGGATGGGCGATCGCCACCAGCGCTCCCGGATCGGAGGCGGCAACCGCGGCGAGCGCCTGGTGGGGCATGAGCAGCGGCGCAGCGGGGATGCCGGCGGCACGCAGTGCCGCCACCAGCTCGCCGGCGGGGCGGGTCGACACCACGGCCGCCACCGCCTCCACCACGTCCTCGCGCCGCGCCAGGCGGCCGGCGTGGTCGAGGGTGGCGAGCGGCTCGCCGATGGCGAGCAGCGCGCACAGCCGGCGGTATTGCGCATCGTTGCCAACCCCGAGCACCAGTGGGGCGTCGACGGCGGCGAAGACCTGGTAGGGGACGAGGTTGGGGTGCTGGTTGCCCCAGCGGCGCGTGGGCGCGCCGGAGACCAGGTGGTTGGTGGCGACGTTGACGAGCGTGAAGAGCGCCGTGCGGTGGAGCGACAACGCGAGACGAGCGCCCGCACCGCTGCGCGCGCGCCGCAGGAGCGCCGCCTGCACGGCGTTGGCCGCCAGCAGCCCGGTGAGCACGTCGACCACCGCCACCCCCACCTTGAATCCTGCCTCGGGGGGTCCCGGCGGACCGGTCATGCCGATCCACCCGGCCTCCGCCTGCAGGGAGAGGTCGTAGCCCGGCTCGTCGCGCCGCGAGCCCGAGTAGCCAGTGATGCCGAGGGCGACGAGGCGCGGGTGGGCGGCCGCCAGGGTGGCCTCGTCGATCCCCAGCCGGCGCGCGGTGGGAGGCAGGCAGTTGTGCAGCAGCACGTCGGCGGCGGCGAGCAGGGCGGCGAGACGGCGTCGAGCGGGGGCCGTCGCGAGGTCGAGCAGCAGCGAGGCCTTGTTGCGGTTGCAGCTCTGGAAGTAGGCGCTCATGGCGCCCTGGAAGAAGGGGCCCCAGGCGCGCGTGTCGTCGCCACCCGGTGGCTCCACCTTGAGCACCTCGGCGCCGAGGTCGCCGAGCACCTGGGCGGCGAGCGGCCCCGCCAGCACGCGCGAGAGGTCGAGCACGCGCAGGCCCGCGAGGTAGGGCTCGCTCATCCCTGCTCCTGGGTAGGCGTCCCTCGCCACCCCTCTTGGTATCCTCCCCCCGATCGCTCGCCGTCCCACCCGTCGCGTCGTTTGCCGGGGCGGTCACCACACCGCCCCGGGAGGAGGTTTCCATGTCGTACCGGTTTCCGCAGGAGGGGGTGCTGCGCAACGGCTCCCGGGTCCTGATCCGCCCCTTCACCGGGCGGGACACCGAAGGGCTCTGGCAGTTCTTCCAGCGTCTGCCGCCCGACGTGCGGCGCCTCGCCTGGGACCACATCGACGATCGCTCGGTGATCGAAGGGTGGGGGCAGAACGTCGACTACTACAAGGCGCTGCCGCTGATCGCCTTCGACGGCGAGCGCATCGTCGCCGATGCCACGCTGCACCGCCGTCACGGCGGTCCGCTGCGCTTCGTGGGGCGGATCAAATGGCTGCTCGACCCCGATTACCGCGGCCAGGGGCTCGGCCTCATCCTCGTCAACTACTTCATCTCGATAGCGCGCGACAACGGCCTTCGCCATCTCACCTGCATGCTGTTCGCCGACGTCGAGGCCGACGCCGTGCAGACGCTCTCGCAGCTCGGCTTCGAACCGCACCTCTTCCCCGGCTACGGCACCGACCCCGACGGCAACCAGCACGACATGGTGAAGCTGACGCTCGAGGTGTGAGGCGGCGGGCGCCATGGTAGGACGGGCTGCGCCGGCCGTCGCCGCTGCTGTCACAGGAGCTTGCCGCGTAACAGCAGCAGGGCGAAGCTGAAGTAGATGACCAGGCCAGTGACGTCGACCAGCGTCGCTACGAAGGGAGCCGAGGAGGTTGCCGGGTCGGCGCCCATGCGCTTGAGCAGCAGCGGAAACATCGAGCCGACGAGCGTTCCCCACAGCACCACGCCCACCAGGGTGGCGCCCACCGTGAGGCCGATCAGCAGCCAGTGGGGGCCGTACATTTGGGAGAAGGCCGACCACACGGCGATGCGCAGGAAGCCGATGGTGCCGAGGATGACGCCGAGGGCGAGGCCGGCCATCACCTCGCGGCGCACGATCCGCCACCAGTCGGCGAGCGACACCTCGCCGAGCGCCAGGGCGCGGATGATCAGCGTCGCCGCCTGGCTGCCGGAGTTGCCACCGCTGCTGATGATCAGCGGCACGAAGAGGGCGAGCACGACGGCGCGGGCGATCTCGTTCTCGAAGAACGCCATGGCGGTGGCGGTGAGCATCTCGCCGAGGAAGAGGATCACCAGCCAGGAAGCCCGTTTGCGCACCAGCGTCGGCAGTCCGATCGCCAGGTAGGGCTCCTCGAGCGCCTCGCTGCCGCCCAGCTTCTGGATGTCCTCGGTGGCCTCCTCCTCGGCGACGTCGAGGACGTCGTCCACGGTGACGATGCCCACCAGCACGCCCGCCGAGTCCACCACCGGCAGAGCGGTGCGGTCGTAGCGGCGGAACGCCGCCACCGCCGTCTCCTGGTCGTCGGTGGCGTTGAGCGTCACGAACTCGCGGTCCATCAGGTCGGCGACCCGCTTGCCGGCGTCGGCGAGCAGCACCTCGCGGATGCGCACGTCGTCGAGCAGCTTGCCGTGCTCGTCGACGATGTAGAGGACGTTGAGGGTCTCCGAGTCGCGACCGTGGCGGCGGACGTGGGCCAGCACGTGGTCCATCGTCCAGTCCTCGCGGATGGCCACGTAGTCGGGCGTCATCAGGCGCCCGATCGACTCCTCGGGGTAGCCCAGCAGCGAGCGGGCAACGGCGCGCTCCGAGGGCGACAGCAGGTTGAGCAGGCGGGCGGTGACCTGCCCCGGCAGCTCCTCGAGAAAAGCGGTGCGGTCGTCGGGGCGCATGTTGTCGAGCACCCGCGCCACCTGCTCGTCCCCCAGCCCCTTGAGCAGCTCCTCCTGGGCCTCGAAGGGGAGGTACTCGAAGGTCTCGGCGGCGAGCTGGCGAGGGAGCAGCCGGAACATCACCGCGCGTTCCTCGGGAGTGCAGTCGGCGAGCAGCTCGGCGAGGTCCGGCACCGGGAGACCGAGCAGGAACTCCCTCAGCTCGTTGAAGCTGCGCGATGCGATCAGCTCCGCGATGTCGGGCCGGATGAGATTGCCGAGCATGGGCACCTCCTCTGCCACGGCCGCGAGACCTGGTGGCGATGGCAGCTACGCGAGCAGCCGTCCAGCGGTGGGCTCGGGCGGCCCGGGGGCGGCCGGACGGCGACACCGGCTGGCGATACTATGCGCTCCGCATGCCGACCTACGACGCCTCCGCCATCGAGGTCCTCACCGGCCTCGAGCCGGTCCGCCGCCGGCCCGGAATGTACACCGCCACCGAGCGCCCCAACCACCTCGCCCAGGAGGCGATCGACAACGCCGTCGACGAGGCGATCGCCGGCTACGCCCGCAGCCTGCAGGTGGTCCTGCACGCCGACGGCTCGCTGTCGGTGAGCGACGACGGGCGCGGCATGCCGGTGGACGTCCACCGCGAGCACAAGGTGTCGGGAGTCGAGCTGATCCTCACCCGCCTGCACTCGGGAGCCAAGTTCTCGGACAAGTCCTACCGCTTTTCCGGCGGCCTCCACGGGGTGGGCATCTCGGTGGTCAACGCCCTCTCCAGCCGGTTCGAGGTCGAGGTCAAGCGCGACGGCCGGATCTGGAGGATGACCTTCGCCGACGGCGAGAAGACCTCCAACCTCAAGGCGGTGGGCACCGTCGGCATGCGCCAGAGCGGCACCACGGTGCGCTTCTGGCCCGACCCCACGTTCTTCGACAGCCCGAAGTTCTCGGTGCCGCGGCTCAAGCACGTGCTGCGCGCCAAGGCGGTCCTCTGCCCCGGCCTCCACGTCGCCTTCGAGAGCGAGGAGGACCGCAAGGACGACCAGGAGTGGTGCTACGAGGCGGGGCTCGCCGACTATCTCCTCGACGAGCTGGAGGGGGAGCCGCTGGTGCCCGCGCCCCCCTTCGGCGGTCACTTCCAGGGGCCCGAGCAGGAGATCGACTGGGCGGTCGCCTGGCTGCCCGAGGAGGGCGCCGACCCGGTCCAGGAGAGCTACGTCAACCTCATCCCCACTGCCCAGGGGGGCACGCACGTTTCCGGCTTCCGCGGCGGCCTCACCGAGGCGGTGCGCGAGTTCTGCGAGTTCCGCGACCTCCTGCCGCGCGGCGTCAAGCTCGCCCCCGACGACGTCTGGGAACGCTGCACCTACGTGCTGTCGCTGCGCACCAAGGACCCGCAGTTCTCGGGGCAGACCAAGGAGCGGCTCACCTCGCGCGAGGCGGCGGCCTTCGTCTCCGGTGTCGCCAAGGACGCCTTCTCGCTCTGGCTCAACCAGCACACCGACCTCGCCGAGCGCGTCGCCCAGCTTGCCATCGACAGCGCCATGCGGCGCCAGCGCCTGGCCAAGAAGGTGCAGCGCAAGAAGGTGGCGGCGGGACCGGCGCTGCCCGGCAAGCTCGCCGACTGCACCCACGAGAACCTCGAGGAGACCGAGCTGTTCCTCGTCGAGGGGGACTCGGCCGGCGGCTCGGCCAAGCAGGCGCGCAGCAAGGAGACGCAGGCGATCCTTCCCCTGCGCGGGAAGATCCTCAATGCCTGGGAGGTCGAGCCCGACGAAGTGCTGGGCAGCAAGGAGGTGCACGACATCGCCGTCGCGCTGGGCGTCGACCCCGCCTCGGCGGACCTCTCGGGGTTGCGCTACGGCAAGGTCTGCATCCTCGCCGACGCCGACTCCGACGGCGCCCACATCGCCACCCTCCTCTGCGCCCTCTTCGTGCGCCACTTCCGGCCCCTCGTCGAGGCCGGCCGGGTGCACGTGGCGATGCCGCCGCTCTACCGCATCGACGTCGGCAAGCAGGTCTTCTACGCCCTCGACGAGGGGGAGAAGAAGGGCGTCCTCGACCGCATCGCGGCCGAGAAGCTCAAGGGCAAGGTGAACATCCAGCGCTTCAAGGGGCTCGGCGAGATGAACCCGCTGCAGCTGCGCGAGACGGTGATGGCACCCGAGACGCGGCGCCTCGTCCGCCTCGAGCTGACACCGGGCGACGGTGCCGACGAGATGATCGACATGCTTCTCGCCAAGGGGCGCGCCGCCGACCGGCGGGCCTGGCTGGAGGAGAAGGGAAACCAGGCGGAGGTGCTGTCGTGAGCGAGATCGAAGTGCGGGAGACCGGCGACCCCAGCGCCGCGTTGCAGATCGAGGACCTGGTGGAGGGCGGCGGCGAGGCGGCGCGGCGCGGCCAGCAGCTGGAGGTGCTCTACACGCTCTGGCTCTACGACCCGCGCGAGCCGCAGCATCGCGGGCGCAAGGTCGACAGCAGCGATCAGCACGGCGGCGTGCCGTTCAGCTTCCGCCTCGGTGCCGGGCAGGTGATCAAGGGCTGGGACGCCGGTGTCGAGGGGATGCGCATCGGCGGCAAGCGCCGCCTGGTGGTGCCGCCGGCGCTCGGCTACGGCGCGCACGGGGCTGGCGGCGTGATCCCGCCGGCGGCGACGCTGCTGTTCGAGGTCGAGCTGCTCGACGCGCATCCCTGAGCGCGGGGCGGCCCATCGCCCGGCCGAGGGCGCTACACCGGCGCGCCCTCGAGCTCGGGCTCGGGGAGAGGCCCCTCCGCCGTCGCCGGCGCGCGCGTGCGCGCCACAAGCATGTAGATCGACGGCACCACGAAGAGGGTGAAGGCCGAGCCGATGATCATGCCGGAGACGAGCATGATGCCGATGCTGTTGCGGGCGCCGGCGCCCGGGCCGCGAGCGAAGACCAGCGGCAGGTGGCCCACCACGGTGGCGGCGGTGGTCATCAGGATCGGCCGCAGGCGGGTGCTGGCGGCCTCGATCAGCGCCGTCAGCTTCGCCATCCCGGTCTCCTGCAGGTGGTTGGCGAACTGCACGATGAGGATGCCGTTCTTCGACACCAGGCCGACCAGGGTGATTAGCCCCACCTCGCTGTAGATGTTGATCGTCGTCAGCCCGAGGAAGGAGAAGAGCAGGGCGCCGGCGATGGCCAGCGGCACCGAGCCGGCGAGGATGATGAAGGGGTCGCGGAAGCTCTCGAACTGGGCGGCGAGCACCAGATAGATGAGGATCGCCGAGAGCAGGAAGGTGCCGAGGAACTTGCTCCCCTCGACGCGCAGCTGTCGCGACTCGCCGGCGTAGTCGACGGTGTAGCCCTGTGGCAGGGTGGCGTGCGCCTGGTCCTCGATGAAGCGCAGCGCCCGATCGAGCGGCACGCCGGGGGGGATGGCGCCCTGGATGCGCACCGCGTTGAGCTGCTGGAAGCGCTTGAGCTCACGCGGCTCGGTGGTGGTGGCGAGGGTAGCGACGGTGGAGAGCTGCACCAGCTGGCCGCCCGGCCCGCCGATGTAGAGGTTGCCGAGCTGCTCGGGGTTCAGCCGGTAGCGGCGCTGCACCTGCGGGATCACCTTGTAGCTACGCCCCTGGATGCTGAAGCGGTTGACGAAGTTGCCGCCGAGCAGGGTCGAGAGGTCGCGCCCGGCGGAGCTCATGTCGACGCCCATCGAGCGCAGCTTGTCGCGGTCGAACACCACCTGTGCCTGCGGCTGGTCGAACTTGAGGTCGGTGTCAGCGAACATGAAGAGGCCGCTTCCCATCGCCTTGCCCACCAGGCCCTGGGCGAGCTCGGCGATCTGCTGCGGCTCGGCGGTGGAGGAGAGGACGACGTCGATGGGGAAGCCGCCGCTGCCGGGCAGCGCCGGGGGCACCAGCGTGATCACCCGCACGCCGGGGATCTTGGCCAGCGCCGCCGAGGCGGCCACCTGCAGCTGGGCGGTGCTGCGGTGGCGCTCGTTCCACGGCTTGGTCACCATGCCGTTGAAGCCGCCGTTGGGGAAGATGATCTGGAAGATGGCGGCGGCCTCGGGAAAGGACTGGTAGATCCGGTTCACCTCGCGGCCGAAGAGACGGGTCTGGTCGAAGGTGGCATTGGCCGGCGCCTGGATGATGCCGAAGATGATGTTCTGGTCCTCCTGCGGGGCCAGCTCGTGCTGCGAGAAGAGGTAGAAGGGGACGATGAGGAGGACGACGATCGCCCACAGGGTGAGCACCACCGGGCGCGCATCGAGGGTGGCGGCGAGCGCCCGCCGGTAGGCCACGCGCACCTGCTCGAAGCGGTGGTTGACCCAACCGGCGAAGCCGCGCTCGGTGTCGCCCTCGCGCAGCAGCTTGCTGCCCATCATCGGCGACAGGGTGAGTGCCACCACGCCGGAGACGATCACCGCCCCGGCGAGGGTGAGCGCGAACTCGCGGAACAGCGCGCCGGTGAGGCCGCCTTGGATCGCCACCGGCGTGTACACCGCCGCCAGCGTGATGGTCATGGCGATGATCGGGCCGACCAGCTCGCGGGCGGCGGCGATCGCCGCCTCGAAGGGGCGCTGGCCGAGGTGGAGGTGGCGTTCGATGTTCTCCACCATGACGATAGCGTCGTCGACCACCAACCCCACCGAGAGCACGATGGCGAGCAGGGTGAGCAGGTTGATGGTGAAGCCGGCGAGCAACATGAGGAACACGGCGCCGATGAGCGAGATGGGGATGGCGACCACCGGGATGATCAGTGCCCGCACCGAGCCGAGGAAGAGGAAGATGACGATGATGACGATGAGCAGCGTCTCGCTGAGGGTCTTGAGCACCTCGTCGATCGCCTTCTGGATGTACTCCGTCGAGTCGTAGGGGACGCCGAGCTTCATCCCGGCCGGCAGCCCGGCCTCGATCTCGGGCAGCGCCTCGCGAACGCGGCCGATCACCTCCAGCGAGTTGGCGGTGGGCAGCACCCAGATTCCCATGAAGGTGGCGTTCTGGCCGTTGAACAGCACCTCCTGGTCGTAGGTCTCCGCCCCCAGCACGACGTCGGCGATGTCCCCCAGCCGCACCACCGCGCCGTTGTCCTCCTTGACCACCAACTGGCGGAACTCCTCGGGCGTCTGCAAGCTGGTGTTGGCGACCAGGTTCACCGACGTCATCGAGCCCTTGGTGCTGCCCAGCGCCGAGAGGTAGTTGTTCTGCGCCAGGGCATCCCTCACCGCCGACGGCGAGATGCCGAGCGCCGCCATGCGGTCGGGCTTGAGCCAGACGCGCATGGCGAAGGTGCGGCCGCCGAGGATGTCGGCGCGCTGCACGCCGGCCACCGAGGTGAGCTTGGGCTGCACCACCCTGGTGAGGTAGTCGGTGATCTGGTTCTCGTCGAGGTCGGGCGAGGAGAAGCCGAGGTACATGGCGGCGAACTGGGTGTCCGCCGTCTGCAGCTCGATGATCGGCGCCTGTGCCTCGGGGGGCAGGTCGTTGCGCACCTGCGCCACCTTGGTCTGGACCTGGGTGAGCGCCGCGTTGGTGTCGTAGTTGAGCTCGAGGTGCGCGGTGATGGTGCTCACGCCCTGGGCGCTCGACGACTCCAGGAAGTCGATGCCGTCGGCGCTGGCGATGGCACGCTCGAGGGGGGTGGTGATGAAGCCGCGCACGAGGTCGGCGTTGGCACCCACGTAGACGGTGGTCACCTGCACCACCGCGATGTCGCTGCGCGGGTACTGGCGGACGCTGAGCGAGCGCACCGCCTGCAGGCCGGCGATGAGGATCACCAGGTTGACGACCACCGCCAGCACCGGCCGGCGGATGAACAGGTCGGTGAGCTTCACTAGCTGTCCTCGGGAGTAGGGGCCGGGTTGTTGGCCGGCTGCACCTCGTTGTTGACCACTACGGCGGCACCGTTGCGCAGCTTGAAGACGCCGGAGGTGACGACCTCGTCGCCCCCTTGCAGCCCGGAGACCACCGCCACCTGGTCACCACGCGAGCCGCCGACCTTGACGAGCTGCTGGCGCGCCCCGCGATAGGGCTTGCCGTCCGGACCCTTCATCCCGGTCACCACGTAGACCGAGTCGCCGTACGGGGCGTGGTTGATGGCGGTGGCGGGTACCGCGATGACGCGCTCGCCGGTGCCGGTCATCACCCGCACGTCGACGAACATGCCGGGGCTGAGGGCGCCGTCATGATTGGACAGGGTCGCCTGCACGTGGACGTTGCGGGTGGCCTCGTCGACCTTCGAGTCGACGGCGGTGACGTGACCGCTCGGCGTGCCGGCGACGTGCGCGGCGCTCACCTGCACCTCGGCTCCGCGGTGCAGCTGGCCGACCTGTTGCTGCGGCAGCGCGAAGTCGACGTACACCGGGTCGAGCGCCTGCAGCGGAACGATGGGGTCCCCTCCCGCGACGTACTGGCCGAGGTCGATGCGGCGGATACCGGCGACTCCCGCGAAGGGGGCGCGGATGGTCTTGCGCTCGATGGTGGCGCGGATCTCGCCGATAGCGGCCTCCCCTTGCTGGGCGGTTGCCGCGGCCTGGTCGAGATCCGCCTGCGCGATGATGCCCTGGTCGCGGAGCTGTCGCGCGCGCTCGAGGTTGAGCCGGTTGAGGTGGTCCTGGGCCTCCGCGGCGGCGAGCTGTGCCTGCTCCTGGCGGCTGTCGAGCTGCACCAGCACGTCGCCGGCGCGCACCGGGCGGCCGGACTCGAAGGCGATCCTGGTCACCAGTCCCGGCAGGTCGGCGCCGATGGTGACGCCGTGGACGGCATTGACCGAGCCCACCGCCGCCAGGCTCTCCGGCCAGGTCTCCTGGTGGGCGACGACGGTGGTCACCGCCTCGGGAGGAGGTTGGTACCTGCCGCCGGCCATCGCCTTGCGGATCTGCAGGTACTTGTAGCCGCCGAGGATCGCCAGGAAGGCGACCACGGCGAGGAGCATCACCGTCATCCGTTTCGTCATCGACCCGCGGCCCCCTTGTGCCCGTGGCTCTCCGGGGAGAGCTACGGGCGGGAGCTTATTAAGTTCTCGTCGCGCCCGCTGGCGATGCGGTGACAATCCCGCTGCAGGGCCCGGCGGCGGGCCGGGCCGAGGGATCGTTCGGGCGGGCCCGGCGCGGCGCGCGGCCGGGCACCGAAGCGGCGAGGGAGGGGCGGCCGCCGCCACCCGGAGGGAGACCCGGGAGGAGGATCCCGCAGGTCGCCCCTGACGTGCCTCGGTCCTACTGCCGCAGGGTCGTTGCCGGGTCCACCCCGGCGGCTCGCCAGGCCGGGACGAGCGACGCGGCGACGACGACGCCGAGCAGCAGGGCAATGGCGGCACCAGCGCTCCAGGGGTCCTGCGGTGGCAGCCCATAGAGCCAGCGCCGCAGGACGTTTCCCAGCGGCAGGGCGGCGGCGAGGCCGAGCGCCAGCCCGCCGCCGCCGAGCACCATGCCGCGGCGCAGCAGCCGGCGCAGCACTGCCCCCCGGTCGCTGCCGAGGGCCATGCGGATGGCGACCTCGCGGCGCGACTGCAGGGCTGCGAAGGACATCAGCCCGTAGAGGCCGACGGCGGCGAGCAGCACGGCAGCGAGGCCGAAGAGGCCGAGAAGCGTGGCGTGGAGGCGAGCCTCCGCGGTGTTGTCGGCGAGGAAAGAGGCGAGCGGCCGCACGTTGGCGGCGGCGAGAGTGGGGTCGACCTGACGCAACGCCGCCCGCACCTCGCGCTCGAGCGACTGCGGCGGGCGGGGCGAGCGCACCACCACGCCGTAGCTCTCGATCGGGAACTGGGCATGCGCCACGTAGACCGTGGGTGGCGCCTCGTCGGCGAGGCCGTACTGACGCACCCGACCCACCACCCCTACCACCTCGCCACCGGCGTGGGGCCCGCCCTGGCCGAAGCGGGTGCCGATGTCGAGGGTGTGCCCGAGCGGGTCGCGCCGCGGCCAGAGCAGCGCCGCCGCCCCCGGGTCGACCAGGCAGACGACCGGCGAGTCGAGGCGGTCGGCGGCGGTGAAGTCGCGCCCTCGTTGCACCGCCACTCCCAGCGCCCGCAGGTAGCCCGGGCTCACCACCTGGACGACGACGCTCGGAGCGTCGGCGGGCTTGCTGAAGGCGAGCGCCCCGTCGAGCTTGTCGACGACGTAGTCCTGCGTGTCCCTCGACATCGGCAGCGCCAGCGCCGCGCCGGCCGACCGTACTCCGGGGATCGCCTGCAACCGCCCCAGCAGACGCTCGGTGACCTGACGGCGATCGGCGGGTTGCGGGTACTGTCCCGCCGGCAGGGCGAGGGTGAAGGTGAGCGCCCCCCGCGGAGCGAAACCGGGCTCCACGCGGCTGAGGTTGAGGAAGCTGCGCCCGACGAGCGTGGCGCCGAAGAGCAGCACCAGGGCGATGGCGCTCTCGCCGACGATGAGACCGCCGCGCAGGCGGAGGCCGCGACGGTCGTCGCCGCTGCGCCCCCCTCCCTCCAGCGCGCCGGCGAGGTCGCGGCGGCTGGCCATGCGCAGCGCCGGCATGAGCGCCACCAGCGCCGAGACCGCCGCGGCGCCGGCGACCCCACCGAGTACCACCAGGCCGTCGATGCGGACCTCGGCGAGACGGGGCAGGGGCAACGAGGCGATGCCGCGCAGTCCGCCTACCACCCACGAGGCGAGGGCGACGCCCGCCACCGCCGCCGTCCCGCCGAGCAGGAGGCTCTCGCCGAGGACGTCGCCCAGCAGCGACGTGCGCGAGGCTCCGAGCGCCGTGCGCAGCGCCACCTCGCGGCGTCGCTCGAGCACCCGCGCCAGCATCAAGCTGGCGACGTTGGCGGCCGCCATCAGCAGCACCAGGCCGACCGCCCACTGCAGCATCAGCAGCTGCGGCCGCACGCGGCCGACGATCGCCTCGCGCAGCGGCACCAGCTCGGCGCTGCCGCCGTCGTTGGTGTCGGGGTAGAGCTTGGCCAGGCTGCCCGCGATGCCGCGCAGCTCGGCCTCCGCCGCCGCCAGCGGAATCCCCTGCCGCAGCCGGCCGACGAGGCGCAGGAAGTGCGCACCCCGCTGCGTGCTGAGCGTCTCGCTGTCGAAGGCGAGCGGCACCCAGGCCTCGCTGCCGCGGGGGAAGTCGAAGCTCGGCGGCATCACCCCAGCTACCGACCACCGCTGCCCCCCCACCCGCACGGAGTGACCGACCACCGAGGGATCGGCGCCGAAGCGCCGCGCCCACAGCCCGTGCGAGAGCACCACCACCCGCGACGCCTCGGGCCCGGCGCCGACGATGCGCGCCCCCGAGCGGTTGTCCGGTTGCAGCTCGTCGGTGGTGAACGTTCGCCCCAGCCGCGGCCGCACGCCGAGGACGCGGAAGAAGTCCGCCGTCACGTAAGCGGCGGCCACCTGCTCGGAGCCGCGGTCGCCGTTGAAGGTGAGGGCGTCGTAGTAGTAGGCGGCGAGCCCCGAAAGCGAGTGCGCGCGGGAGCGGAAGTCGGCGAAATCCGGCGGCGAGCTGGTCTCCCGGTCGCCCTGCTGGACGCTGAAGGGCGCCACTAGCCGACCCTCGTCGGGGAAGGGGAGCGGCCGCAGCAGGACGCCGCGCACGAGGCTGAAGATGGTGAGGTTGGCGCCCAGCCCGAGGGCCAGGGTGACGACGGCGGCCAGGGTGTAGCCGGGTCGACTGGCGAGCCGGCGCAGCAGCAGCGAGAGGGGCGGCAGCGTCATGGGACCTCCTGGCGTCGGGGTGCCCTGGCTGCAACCCCGATTCCACCCGGGTTACACACATAAGATATGGAAACATCAAGGCTTGTCAGTGGAAGACGTGTGCGGGTCCGGGCAGCGGATCCCGCAAGCGGGACAGCCTCCGTCGTCGCCGCCCTTTGCTACCATGCGCGCCGATCGCCCCGCCCGTGGCGGCCACCCAGGAGATCCATGGCCCGAGCCTCGAAGTCCGCCCGCGGCAACGGCTCCGCGCCGCCCCCGCCCGCTCCCCCCGACGTCGAGCGCCTGCCGCTCGGCGCCTTCACCGAGAAGGCGTACCTCGACTACTCGATGTACGTGGTGCTCGACCGCGCGCTGCCGGCCCTCGCCGATGGGCTCAAGCCGGTCCAGCGGCGCATCGTCTACGCGATGTCGGAGCTGGGGCTGTCGGCCACCGCCAAGTACAAGAAGTCGGCGCGCACCGTGGGCGACGTGCTGGGCAAGTTCCACCCCCACGGCGACAGCGCCTGCTACGAGGCGATGGTGCTGATGGCGCAGCCGTTCTCGTTCCGCTACCCGCTCGTCGATGGGCAGGGCAACTGGGGCAGCCAGGACGACCCGCGCAGCTTTGCCGCCATGCGCTACACCGAGGCCAGGCTGACCGCCTTCGCGCAGACGCTGCTCAGCGAGCTGCCGCACGGCACCGTCGACTGGCTGCCCAACTTCGACGGCACCCTCGAGGAGCCCGAGGTGCTGCCGTCGCGGCTGCCCCATGTGCTGCTCAACGGCGCCTCGGGCATCGCCGTCGGTCTCGCCACCGACATCCCGCCGCACAACCTGCGCGAGCTGGTGGCGGCCGCGGTGGCCCTGCTGGAGGACCCCGACCTGCCGGCGACGACGCTGGCCAGGCTCGTCCCCGGCCCCGACTACCCGACCGAGGCGGAGATCATCAGCTCGCCCGAGGAGCTCGCCCAGCTGCACCAGACCGGCGTCGGCTCGGTGCGCATGCGCGCCGCCTGGGAGCGCGAGGAGCAGGAGGTGGTGATCACGGCGCTGCCCTACCAGGTGTCGGGCGCCAAGGTGCAGCAGCAGATCGCTGCCCAGATGCAGGCCAAGAAGCTCCCCTGGGTCGACGACCTGCGCGACGAGTCGGACCACGAGAATCCGACGCGGCTGGTGATCTCGCTGCGCAGCAGCCGCGTCGACGTCGAGTCGGTGATGGCGCACCTCTTCGCCACCACCGACCTCGAGCGCACCTACCGCGCCAACATGAACGCCATCGGCCTCGACGGCCGGCCGCGCCTCTACACCCTGCGCAGCATGCTCGTCGAGTGGCTTGCCTTCCGCACCGAGACGGTGCGCCGCCGCCTGCAGCACCGCTACGACCGCGTGCTGGCGCGCCTGCACGTGCTCGAGGGGTTCCTCGTCGCCTTCCTCAACATCGACGAGGTGATCGCCATCATCCGCCGCGAGGAGGAGCCCAAGCCGGTGCTGATGGCACGCTTCGCCCTCACCGACGCGCAGGCGGAGGCGATCCTCGAGCTCCGCCTGCGCCACCTCTCCCGCCTCGAGGAGATGAAGATCCGTGGCGAGCAGGACGAGCTGATGCGCGAGCGCGACGAGCTCGAGGCGATCCTCAAGTCGAAGAGGCGGCTGGCGCGCAAGGTGCGCGAGGAGCTGTTGGCCGACGCCGCCGAGCACGGCGACGAGCGGCGCTCGCCGATCCGCCAGCGAGCGGCGGCGCGAGCGCTCGCCGAGGCCGAGCTGGTGCCCTCCGAGCCGGTGACGGTGGTGATCTCCGAGAAGGGGTGGGTGCGCGCCGCCAAGGGTCACGACCTCGACCCCCGCGAGCTCGGCTACCGCGCCGGCGACGCCTTCCTGCACGCCGCCCACGGGCGCAGCAACCAGCCTGCCGTGTTCCTCGACTCCAGCGGGCGCGCCTACGCGCTGCCGAGCCACAACCTGCCCTCGGCACGCGGCCAGGGGGAGCCGCTCACCAGCACGGTGTCGCCGCCGCCGGGGGCCTCGTTCGTGGGCGTGGTGCTCGCCGGAGACGACGAGCTCGTGCTGCTCAGCAGCGACGCCGGCTACGGCTTCCTCGCCCGGTTCGGCGAGCTGCAGACGCGCCACAGCAGCGGCAAGGTAGTGATGACGCTGCCCAAGGGAGCGCGGCCGCTACCGCCGGTGTCGCTCCCCGGATTGCGTGGGGGTCAGGTGGGAGACGAGCTGCTGGCGGCCGCCACCGACGCCGGCAACCTGCTGCTCTTCCCGCTCGCCGAGCTGCCGCAGATGTCGCGCGGCAAGGGCGTCAAGCTGCTCAACATCCCCGCCAAGCGCCAGGGGCAGGAGCGCCTGGTGACGCCGGTGGTGCTGCCGCCCGGCGCGACGCTGCGGGTGTTCGCCGGCAAGCGCTTCTACCAGATCAAGAAGGGGGACCTCGAGCTCTTCCGCGGCGCCCGCGCCCAGCGCGGCGGCCGCCTGCCGCGGGGGTTCCACAACGTCACCGGTCTCGAGGTGGTGGGTGACACGCGCGGCGACGTGGAGCCGCCCCCGTCCTGAGACGTCGCCGGTGAGCACCCCGCCGCCTGCGTCGCTCGTCGACCGCGTGCTGCGGGTCGTCGCGCTGGCGTTCTTCGTCGCCGCCCTCGCCTACGCCGCGCCGACGGCACTGCTGCGCAGCCTGCGTTGGAGCCTGCAGGCGGCGTCGGTGATCGGCGAGGACACGCAGGCGCAGCGGCGTCGCGCCCTCGGTGCGCCATGGGTGGCGGCCATCGAGGAGATCCGGCGTGCCGTCCCGGCCGGTGGCACCTACTCGCTGGTCGACGGTGGGGTCGAGCGGGGCGCCAACGCCTACTGGGTGCGCTTCGACCTCGCGCCGCGGCGGGCCCACTACCTCGGGCAGTGGTGGGACCTGCCCGCCGCCGCACGGGTGCCGCTGCGCGACCCGTGGGTGGTGGTCGCCTTCCACCCGCCGCGCCCGCCGGCCCTGCTCTCGCGCCAGCAGTTCCGTGCCCTGCTGGAGCGCCGCGATGCCCGGCGCTGAAGTGGCAGCCCAGCTCGCCGGCGTGCTGCTCTTCGCGCTGCCGGGGGCGGCCATCGCGACGCTCGTGCCGGGCTTGCGAGGGCAGCCGCCGGCGCGCCGGTGGGCGTACGGATACCTGCTGGGCGTGGCCTGGGTGGCGGGCGCGCTGTTCGCGCTGTCGCTGCTCTTCGCGGTGCCGCTGCGGCGACCGGCGGTGCTCGCCGTGGCCGCGGTGCCGCTGCTGGCGTGGGCGACGACCGTGGTGCGTCGGAGGGGCGCCGTGGCTCGGCGACCCGCCGCGCCGCGCACACGCAGGCGCGGTGCCGAAGTCGTCGCCGCGGTGGTGGCCGGGGTGGTCTTCCTCGGCGTGCTGGCGGACGTCTTCGCCAACCCGCTGCGCGACTGGGACGGGCGCATGATCTGGGCGGCGCACGCGCGCTACATGCGCGCCGCGGGGAGCGTGCTGCCCCCGGCGCTCACCGAGCCGGGCTCGTTTCTCACCCAGCCCGCATACCCGCCGCTGCTGCCGGTGGCGCAGGTGGCGGTGCTCGAGCTGGTGGGTGCGGCGGAGGACCAACACGCCTTTCGCGGCATGTACGCCTTCTTCTATCCGGTGTGGCTGCTACTGATCTACGCCGCCGCGCGCCGCCACGCCGGGCGCACGCCGGCGGCGCTCGTCACTCTCGCTGCCGCCCTGCTGCCGATGCCCGCCATCTTCCGCGGCGGCGGTGCGGTGAGCGCCTACAGCGACCTCCCCCTCGCCTGCTTCTATGGTGGCGGCTTCCTGCTCCTCCAGCGGTCGCGAGCGCGGCTGCCGTCTGCGCTCGCCGGCGGACTGCTCCTCGGCGCCGCGGTGCTGAGCAAGAACGAGGGAACGCCGCTGGCGATCGTCGCGCTCACCGTGGCCGCCCTCGCTCCGGTTGCCGGCGGCGGACTCGCGGCCCTGCGCCGCCAGCCGCAACGGCGTCGCGCCCTCGCGCTCGCGGCGCTCGTCGTGGCGGTGGCCGCCGTCGGCCTGACGGCCTGGCGAGCGCACCTCGCCAGCTCGACCTCCTGGGTGCGCGACTACGTCGAGGCGGTCGGCGGCAAGGCCGGGCCGGGGGAGGGCTCGCCGTGGGTCGCTGCCGTGACGCGGCTGCCGCGGCTGTTCGCGGACGTGGGGAGGGAGATGGCCTCCACCGACGACTGGGGGCTCTTCTGGCCGGCGGCGCTGCTGGTGCTGCTCGCCGCGCGGCGCGGGCTGCTGCGCGCCACCGCCCTGCCGCTGGCGCTGCTCGCCGCCGCCCCGGTACCCATCGCCTGGGTCGCCTACGCCATCAGCCATCGGCCGGACGACCTCGTCCACCAGACCTGGAACCGGTTCCTGCTCCAGGTCTCCATCCCGCTGCTGGCGCTGCTGGCGATGGCTCTCGCGCAGCTGCTGCCGCGGCGACGGGCCGGCGTGACCACGTCGCCTCGGCCCGCCTGACCGCGACGGCGTGACTCGACTCCTGCCTGGGAGCCGGTGGGCGGGCCGCCCTTCCGCTAGGATCGCACCGTGCGCATCGCCCTCGCCTCGGACCATGCCGGGTTCCGTTTCAAGGAGCGGTTGCGCACGTTGCTCGCCGAGCGCGGCCACCATCCGGTCGACTTCGGCACCGACTCGGAGCAGGCGGTCGACTACCCGCTGCTGATCCGGCCGGCGGCCGAGGCGGTGGCGGCGGGAGAGTGCGAGCGCGGCATCGTCCTCGGTGGCTCGGGCAACGGCGAGGCGATGGCCGCCAACCGCGTGCGTGGCGTGCGCTGCGCGCTGTGCTGGAGTCGCGAGAGCGCCGAGCTGGCGCGCCGGCACAACGACGCCAACGTCATCTCGCTCGGCGAGCGGTTGCTGCCCTGGGACCTGGTGGTGGAGATCGTCGACACCTGGTTGACGACCCCCTTCGAGGGCGGCCGGCACGCGCGGCGCATCGCCGAGCTCGACGCCCCTTGAGCAGCTGTCACTCCGGCTTGTCCTCCTTCTTGTCCAGCAGCTCCTCCCGGGCGCGCTGAAACCCGCGCCAGGAGCCGAGACCCACCGCGAGCGCGCAAGCAAGCTCCGGCTACGCCCGCCGCGGACAGGGCGAGGCGCCGAAGCCGAGCGCGTAGAGCGAGCCCGCCACGGCGTCGCGAACCAGGACATGCAGCCGGAGGGGAAGCCGCCGCTGGCAGCCGCTGGCTTACTCCCGCCGCAGCGCGGCCGCCGGCCCGGTGCGCGCGGCGCGCAGCGCCGGCCAGAGCGCCGCCGCCAGCGCGGCCGCGACGAGGAGGGCGGGAGCTACCGCCAGGGTGGCGGGATCGAGCGGCGGGACGCCGAACAGCATGCCGCGGATCCAACGCGAGAGCGGGATCCACAGCGCGACGCCGAGCAGCCCCCCGGCGCCGAGGATGCGCAGGGCATTGCCCGCCACCAGGCGTAGCAAGTCGCGGGGCGTTGCTCCCACCGCCATGCGCACCGCCAGCTCGCGGGCACCGGCGACGACGGCATGGCTGAGCAGCCCGAAGAGCCCGCCCATCGCCACCGCCAGGCCGAGCAGGGCGAACAGCGCGCCGATCTCGGCGTTCCTGCGCAGCGGCGTCACCAGGCGGCGGCGCGCCTCCTCGCCGCTGGTGAGCTCGACGAGGGCCAGCCCGGGATCCACGCGATGGAGTGTCGCCCGCACCTGGGCCGCGACTTCCGACTGCGGAAGCGCCGAGCGGAAGAGCAGGTTCATGCGGCTGTGCGGCCGCTGGGCCACCGGGAAGTAGATCGTCGGCGCCGCCGGCGAGTCCGGCGGGCCGGTGCGGGTGTCGGCGACGACTCCCACCACCTGCCAGGAGTCGCGCGGGCTGCCGGGCGAGACCAACTGCCGTCCCACCGCCGCCGCCGCGCTGCCCCAGAGCTGCCTTGCCAGCCGCTCGGCGATCACCACCGCCGCCGCTGCCTGCGGCTGGTCGCGCTCGTCGATGGGCCGCCCGGCGCGCAGCGGCAGGCCGAGGGTGGCAAAGTA
This sequence comes from Thermoanaerobaculia bacterium, assembly GCA_963837455.1. Classification (GTDB taxonomy): domain Bacteria; phylum Acidobacteriota; class Thermoanaerobaculia; order Multivoradales; family JAIOJS01; genus DASYQD01. The sequence continues at coordinate 960,762 of CAWINM010000010.1, forward strand.
CCCAGGCGTGACGAGGTCGTACGAGGCGCTGCGGAGCTGCTCGGGACGGTCGGCCGAGGCGGCCTCGGCGGGCCGGTACCAGCCCGCGAGTGGCGCCTGGTGGGCGAGGCTCGATGTCCGCGCGCCCGGCAGCCGCGACATCTCCTCGCGCAGGCGCTCGAAGAGCCGGAAGGGCGTGCCGCCGTCGAGGTTGCGCGGCGCGTAGAGGGTGGCGATCTGCAGCTCGCCCACCGCGTAGCCGGGATCGTAGCGGCTAGCTCGCTGCAGCGACCGCGAGAGCAGGCCGGCGCCGAGGCAGAGGGCGAGAGAGAGCGCCACCTGGACGGCGACGAGGGCCCGCCGGGCGCCGAGGCCGCCGGCCTCGGCCGCCGCGCCGCGGGGGGCCAGACCGCGGCGCCCGCTGCCGAGGAGGGTGGGCAGCGAGGCGCCGCTGGCGATCGCCGCACAGGCGGCGGTCGCCACCAGCGCGAAGAGGCCGGCGCGGGCGTCGAGGCGCACCAGCTGGCTCCAGTCCGACCAGGCGCCGAGGCCGCCCGGGTTGGTGAGCCCGAAGGCCTCGAGGCGGCGGCCGAGGGCCCACGCCAGCGGCAGCCCCAACACGCCGCCGCCGAGGCAGACGAGAGCGCACTCGCCGACCCCGCGCAGCGCCATGCGCCGGCGCGACTCGCCGAGCGCGGCGCGGATCGCCCACTCGCGGTGGCGGGTCACCGTGCGCGCCAGCGTCAGGTTGGTGACGCTGGCGGCGGCGAGCAGCAGGAAGAGCAGGGCTCCGGCGAAGAGGGCACGCGCGGCTTCGAGCTGCGGGTCGCGCCCCCAGCCGTCGTCGTAGCGGTCGGCGCGCACCACCGCGATGCGGCGGGGCCCCGAGGACAGGGCGTGCTCGGCATCGGCGGCTCGTGCGGCCGGCGTCAGCGCCGCCCGCGTCTGCGGGATGCTCCACTCCGGCGCGAGCCGCGCCGTGAGCTGCAGCCAGCGGCTCTCGGGGTCGTTGCGCCGCGACGTGCCGCTGAGGGCGTCGGCGAGCGCCAGCGGGACGTAGGCCGGGGTGACGTGGCCGTGCCCCTGGAAGCCGTCGGGAGCGATGCCGACGACCGTTGCCGGCAGGCCGTTGAGCCACAGGGTGCGGCCGACCACCCCGGGGTCGCCGCCCAGTCGCGCGCGCCAGAAGGCGGGGTGGAGCACGGCGACCGGCGGCGCGCCGGGACGGTCGTCCTGCGGCTGCAGCAGCCGGCCGAGCTGGGGGCGAGCGCCGAACAGCTCGAAGTAGCCGGCGCTGACGACGTTGCACCACACGAACTGGGTGGAGGTGCCATCACCGAGCGCCAGGCCGAGCGGCGAGAAGGCGACGAGCGGCGCCAGACCGGCGCGCTGCGCGCGCAGCAGCTCGTACTCGCGGAACGACGCCGGTCCTCGCGGCTCGGACTCGGTGCCGACGTAGATCGACACCAGCCGCTCTGCCCGCGGCGCGTCGACGCGCGGCCACAGCAGCGCGGCGAGGTAGGAGAACAGGCCGGTGGTGGCACCGACCGCCAGCGCGACCAGCAGCAGCGACGGCACCGCCGTGGCCGGCTGACGGAGCACGCGGCGGAGGAGGTGGGGGGACAAGATCGGGAACCGCGGTGGTGAGGGGCCGCTACAAGCGCCAGACACGACGCAGCGTGGCGACGATCGTCACCACCGCGGCGACCATCACCGCCAGCACGAACGGCACCCCCCAGCTGGCGTGGAAGGGCGGCCAGCTGTGGTCGAAGTTCATGCCGTAGAAGCCAGTGATCACCGCCAGCACGCCGATGACGATGGTGACCACGGTGAGCCGGTTGACCACCCGGTTGAGCCGGTTGCTGGTCGCCGACATGTAGAGGTCGATGCCGCTCGACAGCAGGTCGCGGAAGGTGTCGAGCATGTCGCCGATGCGCAGCAGGTGGTCCTGCACGTCGCGTAGGTGGTAGGTGAGCTTGTGGGTGTCGAGGTAGGGCAGGTCGCGACGGTTGAGCAGGGTCATCGCGTCGCGCTGCGGCGTCACCACCTTGCGCATCATCACCAGCTGTCGCTTGAGGTTGAACAGGCGGTTGAGGGCTTCGCGGTTGGGCTGCTCGAGCACCATGTCCTCGAGCTGCTCGATCTCGTCGCCGAGCTCGTCGAGCATCGGGAAGTAGCTGTCGACGGCGGTGTCGAGCAGGGCGTAGAGCACGTGCGCCGGGGTGATGTCCTTGGGGAACTGCCGCGACAGCCGGCGGGAGGCCTCTCCCACCATCGCCTCGGGCTCGGGGTGGACGGTGACCACCAGGTGCGGCGCGAGGAAGACGTCGAGCTCGCGGAAGGCGACGTCGCCCTCCACCAGGGCGCCCGGGTTGAGGATGAGGAAGAGGTGGTCGGGGTACTCCTCGACCTTCGGCCGCTGGTGCTGGTTGCGGGTGTCCTCGATGGCGAGCGGATGGAAGTGGAAGACGTCGCGCATCAGCGCCGCCTCCTCGTCGTCGGGGCCGACGATGTCCACCCACACCGTGGCGCGGTGCGACAGCAGCGTCGCGAGCTCCTCGCGCGCGACCTCGACGGCGTGGCCGCCGGACCAGGTCAGCAGGCGCAGCACCGCGGCTCCCTTTCCCGAGGATCCGTCATCGGGTCGCATTATGCCGCGGGCGGCGGCGCTACGGCGAGGTGCGGGACGCTCGCACGAGGCGCCCGGTTGGTATCCTGCGCGCGATGCCGACCGCAGCCGCGGAGACGGCCCGGCGTCGCAGCGACCTGGCGGTGGCGGCGGTGTTCCTCCTCGGCCTCGCGCTGTCGTTGCTGCTGGCGATGCGCAGCCAGGTGGGTGGCGACCAGCTCAACCTGCTCGCCCGTGGCTGGCTGCTGCTGGCGCGCGGTCGCTGGGTGCCCTACGGCAATCCCAGCAGCAGCGGCGGCGCCGTCCCGGGAGGGCTCACCGCCTTGCTGGTGGCCGGGCCGCTGGCGCTCTGGCGCCACCATCGGGCGGCGGTGCTCGGCGTGCTGCTCACTCATCTCGTCGCCTTCGCTCTCCTCGACGCCTGGCTGCGCGCCGCGCTGCCACGCCGGGAGCGGCTGCTGTTCGCGGTCTTCTACTGGCTCAACCCCTGGCGGGTGCTGCTCTCGGGCTTCCTCTGGAACCCCGGCTACCTGCTGCTGCTGGGGGCGGTCCACGCGTGGGCCTGCTGGCGGCAGCGGCAGCGCGCGACCTTCGGCGCGTCGCTGGCGCTGGTGCTTGCCGTCGGCCTGGGCTTCCAGATCCACCCCGCGGTGGTGCTCCTCGCCGCCGCCACGCTGCTGCTGTTGCTCACCGGCCACCTCCACCTTCGCGCCAGCGGCGTGCTGCTGGGGGCGGCACTGGCGGCGCTGGCGCTGCTGCCGTGGGCGCTGGCGGCAGCGCGCCAGCCTGGGCTGCTGCCGGTGTCGAAGGGGTTCCCCATGCGCGGGCTGGTGCTGGTCTTCCCGCTGCTGCGCGGCGTCCTCTATTGGCTGCGCCATGCCTCGCTCGGGCTCGCCGGCCCGGAGGCACGCTTCGACTTCAGGCCGGAGCTGGGGCCGGCGCTCGCCGCGCCGCTGAAGCTGTTCGCCGACGTGCTGGTCAAGGTGATGGCAGAGGCGAGCCTGCTGCTGCCGCTGCTCGCCAACCTCCGGCTCTGGCGCGGGATCCGACGCCGTGGCCTGGCGGAGCTGCTCGGCGTCCGCCCCGGCCGCCGCGCCTGGGTGGCCGGCTACGTGCGCGTGTCGTTCGTCGCCGCCATGCTCACCTACGCGGCGGCGCCGACGACCGTGATGTGGTGGCAGGGCGTCCCGTTGCTCCACGCGGCGGTCCTGGCGCTGGTGGGGTGGGGCGGCCTGGTGGCGCGCCGGCGCCCGACCCTGGTGCGCCGCGCGACGTGGATCTGGGCGAGCATCGCTGTCGTGATCGTCGTGCTCGTCGGATTCGGCGGCCGGCGGCACCGCTGCGGCGGCGGCGACTGCATCGTCATTCCCCTGCGCCACGACCATCCCATGCTGCACGACCTGCACATCGCCGACAGCTGCCCGATCCCCATCCGCGCCGATGGCTGGTGGCCCGACGTCCTGCCGGAGCCCTCGGCACGCGCCGTTCAGCCGCCGCCGGTGCCGGTCGCGGCGGGCAGCACGGCCCGCAGCCGGCCCTGAGCCTCGACCCGTGCCGGTGGTGACGGCGGCACGGTGCCGGCCGCCGACTGCGGAGGCGGCTGGCCGGGCAGCGTTGCGGGTGGCGGTGGCTGCGGCTCCTGCGCAGTGAGGTGGAAGCTGCCCGCCAGCGCTCCGTCATGGAGTCGCAGCGTCAGGGTGCCGTGCACCAGGGCGTTGAACTCCTTGAGGCTCCCCACCGCATCGCCGCGGGTGCTCAGGTAGGCGTAGACGCGGCCCGGCAGCGGCGGCCGTTCGGGGGAGTGGAGCTCGTAGCTGCCGGATCGCGCTGGCACGTCGAGGAAGACCACCATCGCATCGGGCTGCGAGCGGCCGCCGACGCGGTGGCACAGCTCCAGGCGCAGGCCCGGCTGACGGCCGCCGCGGGTGCGCAGGACCACCAGGTCGGGGTCCTCGTCGTGCACCACGCGATAGCCGGTGATGGTCAGCGAGCATCGCGCGGCCGATCGCGGCCTCGCCGTGGCCGGTTCCGGCGTCGCCGCCATCGCTGGCTCCGAGGCGGCGAAGCGCTCGACCACCGAGGCTTCGCTGCCGCACCCGGCCCCGAGCAGGGAGAGGGCGAGGATGGGAAGGACTCGGCGCATCGTGGGACGGCCTGCTGGCCAGGCTCGGGGTATCGGCATGCCCCGCAGGGTGCCGCGCCAGCGACGAGGGCGCAGGGCCGGGCGGGGTCACCCGGGTCCCCAGGGTATCGCGCCGGGGGAGACCGTGCCTCCGCGGGGGCCGGCCGGGTGCTTCCAGGAACCGCCCCTTTCTCGGAAATGCGGGCTGGATCGGGAGTTACGCCCGCTTTGGGTTTCCCCTGGCGATGGCCGATAATCACCTCCCCGCCATGGACAAGCTCGTCCTCGTCGTCGACGACCAGCCATCGATCCTGGTAACCCTCTCCGCGATCCTCGCCGACGAAGGGTATCGCACCGTCGTCACCGAGAGCGGCGAGGCGGCGTTGCGCCTCTACGAGGAGACGCGCCCCGATGTCGTCTTCCTCGACATCTGGCTCGCGGACATGGACGGTCTCGAGACCCTGCAGGCACTGCGGCGGCGCGATCCCGGGGCGGCGGTGATCATGATCTCCGGCCATGGCACGGCGGCCACCGCCGTGCAGGCGCTCAAGATGGGAGCCTGCGACTTCATCGAGAAGCCGCTCTCCTACGGCCAGGTGGTGACCGCGGTCGCCGGCGCCCTGGCACGCAAGGAGAGCGGCGCCGCGCGACTGCCGCCGCTCGCCGAGGACCGCGCCGCGCCGCCCGACCTGGCGCCGGCGCCGCCGCTGCGGCTGCTCGTCGAGGGCGAGCTGCCGCAGCGGACGCTGCGCGCCAGCACGGTGCTCTACGGCCTCGGTCTGCACTCCGGCACCCGCACCGGCATGGCCTTGCAGCCGCTGCCCGAGGACAGTGGTCTCCACATCGTGACCCTCCCCACCCGCACCCACGTGCCGGTGCATGTCGACAGTGTCGGCGACACCGATTACGCGACCACCCTCACCGTCGACGGGCAGGCGATCAAGACCGTCGAGCACCTGCTCTCGGCATTGCACGCTCGCGGCGTCACCAACCTGCTGATCAAGGTGCACGGGGAGATCCCGGTGCTCGACGGCTCGGCGCTCGAGTTCTGCCAGGCCCTCGAGCAGGTGGGGGTGGTCGACCAGCCGGCTCGCCGTCGCGAGCTGGTGATCGATCGCCGTTACGAGGTGGCGGGCACGGGCGGCAAGCAGCTCGCCATCGAGCCGTACGACGGGTTCGCGGTCAGCTACCTGTTGCGCTACCCACCCCCGATCGGCGAGCAGCACGGCGAGTTCTCTCTCGAGCTTCGCAGCCTACGAGCGCGAGATCGCGCCGGCGCGCACCTTCGGCTTCATGAAGGACCTGCAGATGATGAGCGAGCTCGGCCTGGGCACCGGCGGCCGCCTCGACAACTGCATCCTGGTGGGGGAGGAAGGGGTGGTCAACACCGTCCTGCGCTTCCCCGACGAGTTCGTGCGCCACAAGATCCTCGACATCATCGGCGACCTCTACCTGCTCGGCTATCCCATCCGGGGGAGGGTCACGGGCCGTCTCACCGGGCACCGCGACAACATCGCCCTGCTGCGGGCGATCCAGGCGGCGAACCGCGTCGAGGCCGGGGCGCCGCTGGCGGGGTAGCTCGGTGGCGGCGGCGGCGCGGCCGGCGCTCGCGAGGCGCTCGCCTGGCGCGGTGACACGGGGTCACTCGCGCCGGGACCAACGTGGTGGGGGCGCCGGTCTGCCGCCTGCGGCGTGCGCCGAGTTGCACCCGGTCAGTGCGGCGAGAAGCGCGCGCCGCACCACCTGCGGCGAGTAGTCCGCGCGCAGCCGCTCCCGGCCGGCCGCGGCGAGCTGGCGCCGCCGGTCGGGGTCGGCCAGCAGGGCGAGGATCGCCCGCATCCACTCGTCCGGCGACTCGGCGACGACGAGGTCCTCTCCCGCCACCCCCGAGGTCCCCGCCGCCGCCCACGGCGAGGCCACCACCGGTACCCCCGACGACCACGCCTCGAGCACCTTGAGCGGCAGCCCGGAGCCGCAGCGCATCGGCGCCAGCGCCAGCGTGGCGCGCGCGAGCAGCGCCCGCAGGTCGGGAGGCGAGGCCACCAGCTCGGCGCCGCTGGCGGCGGCCACCCGCCGCAGCCCGCGTCCGGGCCGGTCGCCGGCGACCAACAGCCGCACGCCGGGTGCAGCCGCCCGTAGCCGGGGCCACACCGCGGCGAGGAACCAGCGCGCGGCATCGTCGTTGACGAAGTAGCCGAGGTTGCCGGTGAGGGAGATGGTTGCCGGCCCGTCTGCGGCCGGCGGGGTCGTGGCCACCGCCTCGGCGGACACCGCGATGGGCACCACCGCCAGCGGGGCGGCGGGGTGTGCGGCCTGCCCGCCATGGGCGGCGAGCACCCGCCGGTCGCGCTCGCAGACGACCAGCGCGGCGACCGCCCGCGCCAGCAGCCGGGTCTCCGCACGCGCCAGCCGGTTCGCCTCGAGGCGCAGCGCCGCCCGCCGCCAGGGGCGGTCCACCTCGGCACGGCGAGCGAGGTTGAGCGAGAGGCTGTCGATGAGGTCGACCACCAGCGGCGTCGCAGCGATGTCGTCGCTGTGGGCGACGAGCCGCACCAGCTGGAGCATGGCCAGGTCGTGGCTCGGCGCCAGCTCCCGGATGCGGCGCCGCAGGTCCTGGCGGTAGAAGAGGGCGCTCTGCAGCGGCAGCGACCGGCCCGCGACGCGCACGAGGCCGCCCATCACGTCGGCCATCGCGCTGCGCCGGTAGGTGAGCAGCCGGCAGGAAAGGTGCGACGGCGGCGCCGCGACGCCCGCGGGAGGGGCCGGCGCGAGCACCGTCAGCTCGTGCTCGCCAGCGAGGAGGTCGATCGTCTGCGCCGTGCGGAGCTGGTCTCCTCGGCGCGGCGGCCACGGGTAGCGCGGGACGACGAGGAGGATCTTCATGGCGCCCGAGCGGGCATCCGGCGAAACGAGTGCACGCTGGACCGCAATGTCGGGCGAGGATACTGTGCCCCCGACGGCGTTGCCACCGTCGTCGACGTGCGGCAGCAACATCGGTCTGGCAGCTGTTGAGGTGTCCCGGCGGCGGCAGATCCGAGCTGCTGCGAACCGATGGCGACGTCCGTGGTACCCATTCTGCGGGTGCACCGCGACGGTGCCCTGCACCAACCGGAGGAGATTCGAGCATGGTCAAGGTCGCCCTGTTCGTGCGCCTCGAGGCGAAGCCCGGCAAGGAGTCCGAGGTGGAGAGCTTCCTGCGCAGTGGATTGCCGCTCGTCGAGGAGGAGCCCGCGACCACCGCGTGGTTCGGTCTCCGCCTGGGACCGTCCACCTTCGGCATCTTCGACGCCTTCCCGGACGACGCCGGCCGCCAGGCCCACCTCAGCGGCCGCGTGGCGGCTGCCCTGATGGCGAACGCCCCGACGTTGCTCGCCGAGCCGCCGTCCATCCAGAAGGTCGACGTCCTCGCCGCCAAGCTCCCTTAGACCGCGCGAGCTCGCGGCCCGCGGCGGCGCCCTCAGGGAGCGGCGTGCCGGTACCACTCGACGCTCTGGCGCAGGCCCGCGGCGAGCGCGACGCGGGCGCTGAAGCCGAGCCGCTCGCGGGCGATCCGGGGGTCGCCACGTGAGTGGCGAAGGTCGCCGGCGCGCGGTGGCTGGTAGCGGGGGGGCGGCAGCTCGCCGAGGATCTCGCCGAGCTGCGCCAGCAGCTCGCGGAGCGTCGTGGCGGTGCCCGAGGCGACGTCGTAGGGCTCGCCGGCGTACGCTTCGGGTGCGAGGGCGGCTCGCAGGTTCGCCTCCACCGCGTCGGTGACGAAGACGAAATCGCGGCTCTGCAGGCCGTCGCCATGCACCACCGGCGACTCGCCGGCGAGCGCGGCGGCGATGAACCTCGGGATCACGGCGCCGTACGGCCCACCCGGATCCTGGCGCGGTCCGTAGACGTTGAAGTAGCGCAGGCCGACGCTGTCGAGCCCGCAGCAGCGGGAGAACTGCGCCGCGAGCTGCTCGCCCATCAGCTTGGAGAGCGCATAGGGGGAGGCCGGCAAGGCTGCGGCCGCGCCGGGCGGGGCGCTGCCGGGCGGCTCGCCGTAGACCGCCGAGGAGGAGGCGTAGACCACCCGCCGCACCCCGGTGTCACGCGCCGCGGCGAGCAGGTTGGCGGTCCCGGCGACGTTCACCGCGATCGTCTGCTCCGGCCGTTCGAGGCTGCCGGGCACCGAGACCAGCGCCGCCTGGTGGAAGACCAGCCGCACGCCGGCGCACGCCTGCTGGCACGTCGCGCCATCGCGCAGGTCGCCCACCAGCAGCTCGCAGCGATCGGCGACCGCTGCCAGGTGCGCGCGGCGGCCGCTCGAGAGGTCGTCGAGGATCCGCACCCGCGCGCCGGCGTCCACCAGCGCCTCGACGAGGTGCGAGCCGATGAACCCGGCGCCGCCGGTGACGAGCGTCGACACGCCGGCGAGCGCGGTGGCGGCGCGGTCGGCACTCGGCGCGGCGGCGCTCATCGCGAGCGCACCCCGCGTCCGTTGCGGCGGTCGCATCCACGAGGTCCCCCCAGGAGTCGCCGCGCTCGATCCGCCGTCCCGCGTCCCAGCATCCGGAGGCAGCCTACACCGCGGCACCGGTCGACCGTAGTGAGACCGCCGGGGCCCGCGGATCGCGCCAGCGCGAGCACGGGCTCACCCGCACTGGCTCGAGGAGGGGTGCTCGTCACCGGCGCTTGCGGTCCCGCTCGCGAACAGGGCGCGACGGGCTCTCAGTGCCGGGCGCCGCCGGCGGGCGCCGCAGCCGTGGCCACGCGCACCACGTTCCCCGCCGAGTAGGCCGTGAACTCCGGGGCGTACATCGACTGCAGCTCCGCGGGGGCGACGCGGAAGGTTCCCGCCAGGTTCACGCGCAGGCGGTGGCTGAAGGTGTACTCGCCGGCTGGCAGCCACTCGAAGAAGAAGTTGGCGCCGCTGTCGCGGATCTCCTCGTAGACGGGGAGGATCTCCCACTTCCAGCCCGAGTGCAGCCTCTCCGGCTCGCAGCCCGCCGGCCGCGGGTCGCGCAGGTGGACGTACTCGGCGGCGGCGCGGCTGCGGATCGACAGGTGCACCTCGAGCTGGTCGCCGGGGTGCAGCTCGGTGCCCTCGGCGAGCGGCACCAGCTTCCACTTGCCACCCTCCTGCAGGCGGCGGAAGTAGCTGCGGGTGACGCCGAAGAGGTCGCCACGCGCCTCCGTGGGCAGGCGCTCGGTCGAGAACTGCCAGGTGGCGGAAGCGAAGAGGAATCCCTTGGTGTCCTTCTCGACCACCACCTCGGCCATCGTCGCCGGGTCGACGTCGGACCCCGAGATCACCAGCTGGTTGGCGCGTGGCGCCGCCGCCGGTCCGGGCGCCGTGCGCTCGTCGCTCGTCGGCGCGGGCGCTCCCTCGTCCTCGACCAGCGGGCCGACGCGGTCGGGGAGGAAGCGGAAGAGCCGCCGGATGCCGTCCACCTGCACCCGCGCGTCCTCCTCCTTCCCCAGCTCTCCCTCGTGCTCGAGATAGCCGACGAGGGCGTAGATCACCTCGGCGGTGCCGCGCGTCGACGACCAGTGGTTGAGCTTCTTGTTGAGCAGCAGCCACTGCACGAGGCCGTGGCGGCGCGCGTCGTCGGGCGCCAGCTCGGAGAGGGCGCGCAGCGCGTAGGCGTGGGTCTCGATGGTGTCGTTGTACCAGAGCCAGGCGCGGTCCTCGGGAGCCCAGAAGGTGCCCTCGTCGGGAGTGGTCTTCGCCGAGTCCATGACGCTGTCGAACACCAGCTTGGCATCGGCGGCGCGGCCGGCACGGTGCAGCGTCAGCGCCAGCATCGCCTTGAGCAGCGGCGAATGCTGCTTCCAGTGGCGGAAGGAGAAGGCGAGCATCTCCTGCCGCTCCTTCCGGGTGAAGACGCCGCCGGTCCACGACGAGCCGTCGGGGGAGCGGTCCTCGTAGTTGGAGAGCACGTAGCCGAGCAGGGTCACCGTCTCCCAGCAGCAGTCGTCCTTGCGCATGTCGCGCACCATGTCGTCGAGGTAGTGCCGGTGCATGTAGCCCCAGGCACGCACCACCATGTCCTGCGGCACCGCGATGCCGGCCTCGTGGGCGCGCGACAGCCCGGCGAGCAGGTAGAGCGTCATGTAGGGGGAGGGCGGGCCGCCTGCCCACCAGGGGAAGGCGCCGAGCGAGGTCTGCGAGCGCTCGAGCTTCGCCATCGCCGAGTCGCGTTGCGCCCGCGACACCTCGGGATCGAGCACCTTGATCAGCGGCAGCCTGCCGGCGTCGCCGCCGCGGGCGGTCACCAGCCAGGGAGTCTCCTCGAGCGCCATGCGGCGGTTGGGGTCGTCGAGCGCCCACGGCTCGAGAGGGGTGTCGCGCTGCGCCGCCAGCTCGCGGCCGAGGCTCTGGAGCGCCGGGTGGTCGGCGAACACCTTGCTGACGATGCCGGTGGAGAGGAAGCGGTTGAGGGTCTGCTCGGTGCACTCGTACGGGTACTCGACGAGGTAGGGGAGCGCCGACAGCACGGTGTTGAAGAGCTGGCCGTCGACGGTGACCACCAGCTGGTCGCTGCGCAGGGTGGGGTCGTCGTTGCGCGCCATGTCGTCGAAGCGCATCACGCGACGGTCCTTGTCGTGCAGGGTGACGAAGCGCGACTGCGCGAGGTGCATGCGGCCGGGCAGCACCGGCAGCGGCCGCAGCTCGCCGTCGCTCCAGTCGCCGGCCTGGGCGGTGACGCGGAAGGAGACGGTGCCGACGCGCGGCGGCGCCTTGACCGGGAAGGTGAGGGTCACCCCGCCCCCAGGCTCGACGCGGAACGGCTTCACCGCCTGTGCGGCCGGCAGCCCGAAGCTCTCGGCTACGCTCGCCCCGGTGGCCGGGTCGAGGATCTCGAAGCGCAGGCTGCCGCTGAACGGCTGCTCGCCGGCGTCGTTGACCACCACCTGCAGCGCTGCCTCGTCCCCCTCGCGCAGGAAGCGCGGCAGGTAGGGGCGCACCATCAGCTCCTTGACCGTGCGCACCTGCCGCCGAGTGGAGCCAGCGCGCAGGTCGGCGGTGATGGCGTGCACCCAGAGGTTCCACTCGGTCACCGAGTCGGGGACGGTGAACTCGAAGCTCGCCGAGCCGTCGGCGCCGGTGATCAGGTGCGGGTACCAGAATGCCGTCTCGGCGAACTCGCTGCGCAGCTCGCGAGTGGCCACCGGGGCCGCGACGCCCCCCTCGGTCTTCGCTTCACCCCCCACCGTCACCCGGTCGAAGGCCTGCTTCTCCAGGGCGGGGGCGGGCGGTGGCGGCGCGCCGGGCATGGGCCGCGCCGCCGTGGCGCTTTCGGCCGGGGCGGCGCCCCCGGCTACCCCGCCGACCATGCCGAGTGCCCGCAGCCGCACGCCCGGGCCGCCGATGCCGTAGCCGTCGAGGAAGCGCAGCCGGTCGGGGGTGAGACCCGGCGCCGACGGCAGCTCCTGGAGGTTGCCGTCCGACCAGGTCTCGCCGCCGGCGCGCAAACTCGACTGCTGCCCCGGCGCCCCGGGTGGTCCAGGGTAGAGACTCAACGGGTCGGGCGGTTGATGGGGCGCGAAGAGGTCGAGGCTGCGGTCGTACATATAGGCGAGCAGCTCGGCGGCGCCGTTGGCCACGGCGCGCTCGTCGGCTCCCTTCACGGTCACCCGCCAGGTCTCGCGGGTTCGTGGCCGCACGCGGTCGCGGAAGGTCGCGAGCTCGACCTGCAGGCGCTTGTCGTCCCACGGCACCAGCACCTGCGTCTGCTGCGTCATGAGCTGGTGGTCGCGCAGCGCGGTGAGGGCCACCGCGAAGCCGCCATGCTCGTCCTCGCCTGCCGGGATGCTCAGCACCTGCACGCCGGCGGAGGAGTCGAGCAGGCGCCGTTCCACCGGGCGCTCGCGACGGAACACCTCGAGCAGGAGGGACTGCGCCGGCAGGCCGGAGGCCACCAACACGCGCGCCGTGCCGCCGAGCGGCACCGAGGAGTGCTCCACCCGCAGCAGCGCCGGCAGTGCCGGCGCCGCGGCACCCGCCTCCACCACCAGCAGATCGCGGCTGGTCTCGAAGCTGGCGCCGAAGTCGTCGCGGGTGGCGTAGCGGAGGCGGTAGGCGCCGGGAGGCACCGCCGGCAGGGTGAGCTCGGCGAGGCCCTTGTCGCCGTGACGCAGGCTGCCGTGCCCCACTTCCTCGCCGTCGGGCCACTCGTGCATCACCGCGTCGGCGCTGAGGCCGGTATCCCAGCGCGGCCGGAGCCGGTCCCCGGGGGTACGGTAGGCGTCGCGCTGCGCCGGGTCGACGGGCGGTGGCTGGTCGGCGGGCAGCAGGGTCCGCTGCGGCTGGCGCAGCCGCAGGAGGCGCCAGGTGGCCTCGCCGGCGCGCGGTGTGCCGTCGAGGTCGCTGCGGTGCAGGGTCACCCGTGCCGGCTCGCCATGCAGGAAGAAGCTGGCCGCCGGGTCGATCGTCGCCTCGACGGCGACGAAGCCCAGGCGCAGCTCGCGCTCGGCGCTGCGCGTCTCGCCCCCCTCGTCGGTGACCTCGGCGGTGACCAGGAAGCGGTAGCTGATCCCCGCGGTGTCCTTCTCGCGCTCGTCGGCCTGGGGAGTGAGCTCCACCCGGAAGCTGCCCTGGTCGTCGACGGTAGTGGTCCCGGCGGCGATCACCTGCGACTGCGAGCGCGGCGAGCCGCCGAACCACCACCCCCACCACGGGGGGTAGACCGGCTGCCGCGCCACCGTCCAGCGCACGGTCGCGGCGGTGAGCGGCAGCCCGAAGTAGTAGCGCGCCTTGCCGGGCAGGCTGGCCGGGCGGTTGAGGCGCATCGCCGCGGCGGGGTCGTCGAGCGTCACCTCGAAGGTGGGACGCTTGTACTCCTCCACCTCCACGGCCGTGCCGCGGCCGCGCGAGGAGCGCAGCAGCCAGGAGCCGAGCAGCCGTCCCACCGGGATGTCGAAGGTGCCCGAGGCGCTGCCGAAGCGGTTGGTGGTCACCTCCTGCGAAGCCACCACCTGGCCGTTGGCGTCGACGAGCTCGACCTTGAAGCTGGTGTCGGCGTCGGTGTGGAAGCGGCTGCCGCGACCCTCGTAGGCGACCGCCTTCCAGTGCAGCTGCTGTCCGGGGCGGTAGATGCTGCGGTCGGTGTAGAGCAGCGCGTCGCGCTCGACGTCGGGCGGCCAATTCCGCGCGCCGTAGAGGTAGTCGGGCTCGAGGGCGAGCTCGCCGCCGCGGCGGGCGAGGAGGAAGCGGGGTCCGTCGGTCTCCTCCCAGCGCACCGACGCCTCGCCGGCGGCGTCGCTCGTCGCCTGTTGCTGGAGCCGGTGCCCCTTGCCCCAGTCGAAGCGCCACAGCTCGACGGTGGCGCCGGCGATGGGGCGGCCGGTGCTGCCCGAGAGCAGGTGGACGAGGTAGCCGTCCGCCGTGCGTTGCGACAGCAGCACGAGGTCGCCGAGGACGATGTCGACCGCCGCCCGCCGGTTGCTCCCGCCGGCGAAGTCGGGGCGCGCCGAGGCCACGATCACGAACAGACCGGGGGCGTCGAGCGGCGGCTCGACGTAGGTGCGGTGCTCGCGGTAGTCGGGCGTGGCCGGCAGGTCGACGCTCCAGCTCGCCGCCGGTTGGGTTCTCCGCTCGACCAGCTGCTGCACCTCGCGCCAGGCGGGCAGCAGGTTGTAGTCCTGCGCCGAGCGCAGGCGTGCCTCGAGGTCGACGGCGTAGGCGCGGAACCAGAGCCGGGGGAGGTTTCTGTGCGTCACCTGGAGCGAGCGCCGGCGCGGCGCGTCGCTTGCCATCGCGGCGAGCGAGTAGCCGGGCGCCTCGATCTCCGCGACGAGTCGCCGGCAGAGGCGGCCCCCGACGCTCCCCGGGTGCTTGGCGGCGCCGCTGGCAGCGATCTGGTGGGCGCGCACCAGGGCCTGCGGGTCGCCCTCGCCGCGCGTCCACTCGGCCAGCGTGGCCATGCCCCGCGACCACCAGGCATGGGCGTCGCCGAGCTCCGCCAGGGCAGCCTCGAGCGCCGCCCGCAAGCGGGCGCGGTCGTCCTCGCTGGTGAGAGCTCCGTGGAGGTGCTCGAGTCGTTGGCGTCGCGCCTCGAAGGCGGCCTCCGCACGGCCCGCGTCGTGGTGCCATGCCTCGAGGTCGCCGAGCACGACGGCGAGCTTGCGCAAGGGGTGCGCCGCCGGGTCGGCGACGGTGGCGGCGGCGCCCTGGGCCCCCGGGGCTCCAGCGATCAGCTCGTCGAGCGGCAGGCGATAGAGCTCGTTCGATTGCGCCGGCTCCCAGTGGGAGCTGTCGGCAAGGAGCTCGGCGAAGAGGTAGCTCACGGCATCGCGAAGGGTGCCGCGGACGCCCTTGGGGTAGTCGTTGGGGGCGACGAACTCCGCGACCACGGAGACCGGGGTGACACCCCAGTCGGCGCGGTGCTGCCAGGCCGCCAGGAAGGCCTTCTGCGCCTCGAGGTAGATCTGTTCGCGGGTCCACTGCTTGAGGTCGGGCACCGCCGTGGAGACGACCTCCTCGCGCTGCGCGATCTCGTAGCCGTAGGCCTGCAGGTAGGTGCCGAGCGCCTGGGCGTAGAAGAGGTCGAGCAGGGCGTGCGGCAGCGGGTCGGCGGGCCACGGCTGCTCGCGCAGGAAGCGCACCGCGGTCTCGTAGCCGTGCAGCGCCATCCGCAGCTGCACCTCGCGGATGAGGCCGCGTGCCCACTCGGGCCCCTCGCCGCGCGCCTGCGCCGCGGCGCGCAGCTTGCCGGCGAGGTCGAGCGCGGCCTGCATCTTCTGCTCGTCCTGCAAGCGGTCGACCTCCTTCCAGCCGGCCGCCGGGGGCGGCAGGGGCTCGACGCGCGCCGGCGCGGTCGCTGGCGTCGGGTGCGGGGTGGCGGGTTGGGCGGGCGTCGAGGTCGCGGCCAGCCCGCCGAGGGCGCAGCTCGCGCCGAGACCGACGACGGTTGCCAGGGCGCGCAGGTGAGCGGTTCGGTGGCGCATCATTTCTCATTAGATACGGAGTGGCGGCAAAGGAGAACCTGGTGCGCCGGCCCGGTGATCTCGCCGCAGGAGGCGCCGGTCTCCCGGGGCGTTGGCGGCGCCGCGTCCGTAGGGTGCCGGTGCCGCGCGCGGTAAGCTGGATGCATGGAGCCCGCAACCAGCGATCCGTCGTCCCCCTCCCGGGTCACCACCGGGCCGCTGCCCGGCTCGCGCAAGGTCCACGTAGGCGGCCGCCTCCATCCCGATCTGCGGGTGCCCCTGCGCGAGATCGTCCTCGGCCCGACGCTCGCCGGTCGCGGCACCGAGCAGCGGGTGGTCGAAGAGAATGCGCCGCTGCTCGTCTACGACACCTCGGGCCCCTACACCGACCCCACCGCCAGCATCGACGTGCGCGCCGGCCTGCCGTCGTTGCGGGCGCCCTGGATCGCCGAGCGCGGCGACAGCGAGGAGATCGTCGGCCGTGCCTACCGGCCGGCGGACGACGGGCGGGGCGGCGGTGCCGCCGGTCGGGCGGAGACGCCGTGGAGCGGGCGCCGGCCGCGGCGAGCCGTGGGTGGCGCCGCGGTGACGCAGATGGCCTATGCGCGGCGCGGCATGGTGACGCCGGAGATGGAGTTCGTGGCCATCCGCGAGAACCAGCGGCGGCTCGACGTGCGGGAGCGGCTGCGGGCGCTGTCGCCGGCGGACGCCGAGCGCGCCGCCCGTCTCGCTGGACAGCCCTTCGGCGCGCTGCTGCCGCGCGAGATGACCCCGGAGCTCGTCCGCGACGAGGTGGCGCGCGGTCGCGCCATCATCCCCGCCAACGTCAACCACCCGGAGAGCGAGCCGATGGCGATCGGCCGCAACTTCCTGGTCAAGATCAACGCCAACCTCGGCAACTCGGCGATCACCTCCTCCATCGAGGAGGAGGTGGAGAAGATGGTGTGGGCGATCCGCTGGGGCGCCGACACCGTCATGGACCTCTCCACCGGGCGCGACATCCACACCACCCGCGAGTGGATCCTGCGCAACAGCCCGGTGCCGATCGGCACGGTGCCCATCTACCAGGCGCTCGAGAAAGTGGGTGGCAAGGCCGAGGAGCTCACCTGGGAGATCTACCGCGACACGCTGGTCGAGCAGGCCGAGCAGGGGGTCGACTACTTCACCGTCCACGCCGGGGTGCGGCTGCGCTACATCCCGCTCACCGCCCACCGCGTCACCGGCATCGTCTCGCGCGGCGGCTCGATCATGGCCAAGTGGTGCATGGCGCATCACCAGGAGAGCTTCCTCTACAGCCGCTTCGCGGAGATCTGCGAGATCCTGCGCGCCTACGACGCCGCCTTCTCGCTCGGCGACGGGCTGCGCCCGGGGTCGCTCGCCGACGCCAACGACGCCGCCCAGTTCGCCGAGCTCGACACCCTCGGCGAGCTCACCGAGGTCGCCTGGAGCCGCGACGTGCAGGTGATGATCGAGGGCCCGGGACACATCCCGATGCACCTCATCCGCGAGAACATGGACCGCGAGCTGGCGACCTGTCGCGAGGCGCCGTTCTACACCCTCGGGCCGCTCACCACCGACGTCGCCCCGGGCTACGACCACATCACCTCGGCGATCGGCGCCGCGATGATCGGCTGGTTCGGCACCGCCATGCTCTGCTACGTGACGCCCAAGGAGCACCTCGGCCTTCCCGACCGCGAGGACGTCAAGCAGGGGGTGATCGCTTACAAGATCGCCGCCCATGCCGCCGACCTCGCCAAGGGCCATCCGTCGGCGCGGCGTCGCGACGACGCGCTCTCCAAGGCGCGCTTCGAGTTCCGCTGGGACGACCAGTTCCACCTCTCCCTCGATCCCGACACGGCACGCGCCTACCACGACCAGACGCTGCCGCAGGAGGGAGCGAAGGTGGCGCATTTCTGCTCCATGTGCGGCCCGAAGTTCTGCTCCATGGAGATCACCCAGCAGGTGCGCGACTACGCCGCCACACACGGAGTGGGGGCGGAGCAGGCGGTCGCGGCCGGGATGGAGGAGAAGGCGCGCGAGTTCGTGGAGCAGGGGAGCGAGCTGTACCGCTGAGGCCGGCCCGCTAGGATGGGCGGATGGTGCCGCCGTCGGGTCGTCGCGGAGGTCTGCTGGGGCGTCTCCTCACGCTCGGCGCCGCTTGTCTCTGCCTGGCGATAGCCTGCGGCAGGGCCGCGCCGCCGCCACCGCGGGTGCTGCTGCTGGGCGTCGACGGCGTCGATCCGGCGATCGTCGCGCGGCTGGTGAAGGCAGGCCGGCTCCCGACCTTGGCGCGCCTCGAGCGCGAGGGTGCCTACGGGCCGCTGCGCTCGCACGAGCCGCTGCTCTCTCCCCTGGTATGGACCACCATCGCCACCGGGCGCAAGCCCCAGGACCACGGCGTGCTCGACTTCGTCGAGGTCGACGGCGAGGGGCAGCTGGTGCCGGTGACGCGCTTCCGTCGTCGTGTTCCGGCTCTCTGGGACCTGGCCTCGGCGCGGGGCCTGGCGAGCGGCTTCGTGGGCTGGTACGCCTCGTTCCCGGCCGCCGAGGTGAAGGGCTTTCAGGTCTCCGACCGATTGGGGTTCCACCAGGTGAAGAGTGCCCGCTCGGCGGCGGGTGCCACCTTCCCGCCGGCCCTGGCCGATGACCTCCGCCGGCACTTCGGAGAGGCCCGCCCGAGCCTGCAGGCGACCCGCGCCCGCTTCCTCGACGACCCCGCCGCCCAGGTCGACGCCGACGGCGAGAAACGCCTCCTCGAGCTGGCGCGGATCCACGCCACCGCCGAGCTCTACCGTCACGCCACCCCGTACCTGCAGCGGCGCTTCCACCCCGCTCTCCTCGGCGTCTACTTCGAGCTCGTCGACGCCTGCTCTCACCTCTTCATGGAGGACGCGCCGCCCCGGCGGCCGGAGGTCAGCGACGCTGCCTACGCCGCCTTCGCTGGCACCGCCGATCGCTGTTACCAGTACCAGGACGAGGTCCTCGGCGAGCTGCTCGAGATGGCCGGCCCGCAGACGGTGACCGTGATCTGCTCGGATCACGGTTTCAAGAGCGACGCCCTGCGACCGCGCACCTCGGGTCGCGCGGATACCGGCGTGGCCGGCCTCTGGCATCGGCTCCAGGGCGTGCTCTACGTGTCCGGCAAGGGCGTGCGGCGAGGCCGGGCGATCTCCGGCGCCGGCGTGCTCGACGTGGCGCCGACGATTCTCAGCCTGCTCCACATCCCGCTCTCGGCCGAGCTCCCGGGCCACCCGTTGGCCGCGGCGTTCGAGCCCGGGGCACTGTCGCCGGTGCGGCGGCTCGACCGCTACGCCTGGCACCCCCCCGCGGGGGGAGCAACCCGCGCGCTCGCCGACCCCGAGGCGATCGAGCGACTGCACGCTCTGGGTTACCTCGGCGGCACCGCGACGCCGGCCCACGACCCGGGTGGGCGCACCGCGTCGTCGTTCGTGAACGAGGGCACGTCACGGGTCGCCGACGGCGACGCGGCGGGTGCCCGGCGGGCGTTCTCCGAGGCGCTCCGGCTCGATCCGCGACGGGTCGATGCCATGGTCTCGGCGGCGCACCTCGAGAGCGAGAGCGGCGACCTCGCCGCTGCCGGCAAGCTGCTGGAGCGCGCCCTCGTCGTCAACCCGCGGAGCGTCTTCGTGCACCTCGAGCGCGCCGACTGGGCGCTGCGAGCGGCCGACTGGACTCTTGCCGGCCAGGAGCTCGCTGCCGCCGCGGCGCTCGACGACCGGCTGGTGCGGCTGCCGCTGCTCGAGGCCAAGCTCCACAACGCCACGGGCCGGCCCGCCGAGGCGCTCGCCGACCTGGCGCGGGCCGAGGGGCTCGCCGAGGGCGACGACCTGCGGGCGGAGATCCTGCTGTTCCGCGCGCGCGTGGCCGCCGAGAGCGGCCGCCTCGAGCTGGCTCGAGCGGCGCTCGCGCAGGCGGCGACGCTCGCTTCGGAGCGCGCCCTCGAGGCCGCCCGCGGAGACCTCGCCCTCGCCCGCGGTCAGTTCGGCGAGGCGGCACGGCACCTCGCCGTGGCGGCGCAGAGCAGCCCTCACGATTCGGTCCTCGAGCGCAAGCTGGGACAGGCGCTCGCCGGCAAGGGCGACCACGACGCTGCGGAGGCGGCTTTCCGACACGCCGTCGCCAAGGCGGCCAATGGTGCCGAGCGTGAGGGCGCCCTCGGCGACCTCGGCCTGCTGATGCAGATGGAGGGGCGCGACGACCGCGCCGTCGTCGAGCTCGAGCGGGCCTGCCACGAGCTACCCGGGTCGGCCGGCCTATGGGGGATGCTGGGAGCTGCGTACGGGCGTCTCGGCGCCCTCGAC
The DNA here is from genome assembly GCA_963837455.1 of Thermoanaerobaculia bacterium. Classification (GTDB taxonomy): domain Bacteria; phylum Acidobacteriota; class Thermoanaerobaculia; order Multivoradales; family JAIOJS01; genus DASYQD01. The sequence continues at coordinate 980,713 of CAWINM010000010.1, forward strand.
AAGGCCCTCGAGGCCTACCAGCGATCGGTCGCCATCCAGCCCACGCCGCTGGCCCTCAACACCTTGGCCGCCCTCTACCTCGAGCATCGCCACGACCGGGCCACCGCCGTCGCCCTGTGGCGGCGCTCCCTGGCCCTTGCTCCCGACCAGGCCGACGTGCGCCGTTTCGTGGCCTCGTACGGCGGCTGACGCGCGCGCACGCCGGCCTCGTCGTGGGCGCCGCCGCAAGAGCTCCTTGGCGCCGTCTAGCGCGGCACCTGCAGGCACTGGTCACGTGAACCGTTGCATGTCGACCGGGTACCCACGATCAGGTTTGTCCCCTCTGGGTTGTCCCGTTGACCTCGGCGACGGGCGAGCGAATAATGGCCGGCGGTCCCGATCCGCCTACCCGGTGTCACCTTCGGAGCGAGGTGCTGAATGACCAAGCGAGTGATCGTCGTGACGGGCCTAGTGACCGGTCTCGTGGTGAGCGCATGCTGGTATCAGCGAGCCGAGCTGGCTCCGACCGCCAAGGATGCGACCCAGGCCCAACTCGAGGCCGCGACCAAGGCCGCCAGAAAGGCGAAGCGGCGAGCGCGGATGATCGAGGAGACGAGCCCGGGCTCCGAGCTCGGACCCGCGGGGTTCGACCAGTGGTTCTACGACCAGCGCGTCTACCCCGGGCACTCGATCCCCAGGAATGCCCGCCTCGACGCGCTCGATCACGTGAGGCGCTTCAACCTGCCACCGGGGAGCCCCAACGCTCCGCGCACGACGGCCGGGCTGATCAAGGGTCTCGTCGCCGGTCCACCGTGGAGCTTCCTCGGGCCGTCGAAGCTGCCGGACGGCCAGACCGACACCGGCGCCGGCGCGCCCCTGTCGCCGGTCAGCGGCCGCGTGGCGGACATTGCGGTGGACCCGAACGATCCGAACGTCGTCTATGCCGGCGGTGCCCAGGGTGGGCTGTGGAAGACCACCAACGCACTCTCCGCCACCCCCACCTGGGTCTCGCTCACCGACCAGGAGGCCAGCCTCGCGACCGGTTCGATCGCCATCGACCCGGTCGACTCCAACATCGTCTACGTCGGCACCGGCGAGTCGGCGGGCTCGTGCGACTCTTATTACGGCCAGGGGATCCTGCGTAGCACCGACGGCGGCCATAACTGGGTGCTCCTGGGCGGTGGCGCCGGCGGTCCCTTCACCTTCCAATCGATCTCCAAGGTGATCGTCGATCCCTCGACCGCGGGCTCTGCAACCACTACCACCATCTTTGCAGCCGTGCGGCTCGGCAACATCTCGAGCGGGACGTCGCAGTGCGCCGGCACGCCTGGAGGCAACACCGGTGGCGTCTATCGCTCCACCGACAGCGGGCTGCACTGGACCCTGCTCGACGTGCCGACCGGTCTCGCCGGCACGCAGCAGATCCATGACATGGTGCAGAACCCCTCGAGCTCCAACGAGCTGCTGGTCGGGGTGCGCGGCTTCGGCAACCAGGCGGTGGCCGGGATCTGGAAGTCCACCAACGCCCTCGCGTCCACCCCGACGTTCACCCACGTGACCACCTTCATCCAGAACAGCGTGGCGGACCCCCAGACCCGACGCATCCGCCTCGCCGGCGGCGGCTCCGGGGCGCCTTCCACCGTCTACGCGGCGGTCGAGTCGCTCACCGGCAGCGCCCTCTGGGGGCTCTACCGCTCGAGCGACTTCGGGGCCACCTGGAGCCACGTCGACGGCGGCATCAACGGCACCGGCAGCGTCACCAGCGCCAGCAGCGTGCTCACCCGCACCACCGGCCCCAGCTTCACCGCCGCGATGATCGGCCTCAAGGTGATCGTCGACAACCGCTTCTCGCGGCGCGTGACGGCGGTTGCCGATGGCGATCACCTGAGCATGGAGTCCACTGTGACCGCTTCGCTCGCCGGCGTCAGCTGGTCGGTGGGCTCGTATCCGCGGTTCTGCGACGGGCAGTGCTTCTACGACATCGCTGTGGGGGTGGATCCCAGCGACGCGACCGGCAACACGGTGTATGCCGGCGGCGACCCCCGCCCCTTCGCGGCGGACCTCAGCGGCCTGGGGGGAAGCCGGTCGGTATGGAAGTCGCTCGACGGCGGCGCCACCTGGCGGGGAATCTCTCAGGGCGACGGCGTCGCCGGCGGTGTGCACACCGACGTCCACGTGCTCACCGTCGACGGCAGCGGCCATCTCTACTCCGGCAACGACGGCGGCGCCTGGCGGTCGGACGACCAGGGCGCCTCCTGGGTGACCATGAACAGCAACCTGGGAATCACCCAGTTCCAGAGCGTCGGCCTCCATCCCAGCGACAAGGAGATTGTCATCGGCGGCACCCAGGACAACGGCACCAACATCCGTCGTCCCGACCTCGAGACGCCGCCGGCCTGGTTCCACACCGACTTCGGCGACGGCGGCCAGTCGCTGATCGACCAGCGCACGCCGGCGCGCATGTTCCACACCTACTTCAACCAGGCCTTCAACTTCATGGGACCCGCCAAGAGCACCACCGGGGGCGGTGACGGCCCCGGCAACTGGGAGTTCACTGGCGCCTACTACTACCCCGGTTACTACAACGGCATGGATCCCACCGACCCGGTGTCGTTCTACGCCCCGGTGGTCGCCAACCCGTCGTACACCCCGAGCGTGATCCTCTTCGGGTCCAACAAGATCTACCGGTCGCCCGATCCCATATTCCCGACCTCGGGCCCGGATGCGTGGACTCCGGTGAGCCCGGTGCTCTCGGGAGGCTTCGTCTCCGCCATCGCCACCTTCCCCCATCTCATCGGCGGCAACGAGGTGATCTATAGCGGCGGCTCGGACGGCACGATCGCGGTGAGCGCCGACGTCAACGGCTCGACCTCGGGCTGCCCGGGCGCCTGCACCAGCACCTGGAGCTTCATCAACGCGGCCCCCACTCCCAACCGCTTCGTCACCGAGATCGAGGTCTTCTCGGGAGACCCCACGGGCAACACCGCCTACGCGACGTTCTCGGGATTCAACGTCAACACGCCGGGCACGCCCGGCCACGTCTTCAAGACCACCAACGGTCTCGCCGCCACGCCGACCTGGGTGGACATCTCCGGCAACCTGCCCGACATCCCGGCCAACGCCATCGCCATCAACGCGACGACCACACCCAAGACGATCTACGTCGGCACCGACGTCGGCGTCTTCCAGAGCACCGACGAGGGGACCAGCTGGACCTATCTCAACAACGGGCACCCGGCGGTGTCGGTCTTCGGTCTCGACTTCAACGCCCAGACCGGTCAGCTGGTCTCCGCCACCCATGGGCGCGGTATGTGGGCGCTGTCGTTCCAGGGACAGCTGCTGAGCGATAGCTTCGAGTTCGGCGACCTGTTCGCATGGGCATCGGCCGCTCCCTGAGCAATGGGTCGACACACCCGCCGAGGGATGGGGCCGTCCACGTAGCCCTGAGCGGGTAGCGCAGCGGTACGAAGGTGGCCTCGGTCGCCAGCGCCGTATGGCGCTGGCGGCCCTGCGGCCCTACGGGCAGCTGGCGAAAGCCGCGGTGTCGGTGATCGGCTCGAACACCGTGCCTTGCGGGTTGTGGTAAGTGCGCACCTTGGCGCTCTGGGTGTCGGTCACGGTGAGGTCCACCGCGACGTTGGTCAACCCGGCCGCGAAGACCCAGTAGTGGTTTCCGAGTGCCGGCACGCAACCGTCGAGGACCTTGACGTCCAGCTCGACGTTGGTGGGATCGAAGAACCAGAAGCTGCCGCTCTTGTCGCCGAACGGCACCGCCATGCCGGGACCGGAGTGACCGCTTGGCCCGGTGGTGGTCCAGGTGACCTGGACCATGAAGCGCCCCTGGTTGAGGCATAGGGTCGTCGCCCCGGCGGCGCAGCTGCCCCGCCGCAGGAAGGCGTTGTCGAAGTGGACGCGTGAGGTCAGTCCCGGGTCGCGGGCGCCGCGCCCGGTAAACAGCTCGAGGTGGGCTGACTGTGCCTGGGGAGGAGCGAACGTGGAACCCGCGACGTCGATCCAGTGACCGGAAGTGGCGAGGATCTTGGTGGGCGTGGTGAGGAAGCTGCCGGTACAGCCGGGTCCCGAGAAGAACTGCACCACCACGGCGGTGCTGGAGCCTGCCGGGCCGCCGATGTCGATCCACCCCGACGCACCATAGACATAGGAAGCCCCCGCTTCGACCGTCACACACTGATAGAGGAGCGCGGCGCTGTTGACCGCCGCGATCTGCTGCAGCACCGACCCCGAGTGCACGTCGCCGAGCGCGTCCGCGGCCGCCCAGGCGCCATCGCCACTCCACCCGCCCAGGTTGGTGTCGAAGCCGGGATTGGTCAGGAGGTTTCTGCCAGCCGCGATGGCCGGAGCGGCTGGAGCTCCCGCAAGGAGGTAGAGCAGGCCGGCCAGGATCGCTGCTCGCGGCGGGGACAGGTTGGGCTCGTGCTGGCGCATGGTGGTGCCTCCCCGAGTTTCGTCGTCGAGCTCCCTGACGCAACGATGCGAGGTGACGCTAGGCCGGGGTTGCCGCTCCGAGAAGAGCACGGGGATGCTCCCTCCCCGTCGAGGCGCTGAGAGGAGAAACGGCACCCCGCCGCCGCGGTGGCGGTGAGTCGCCCACGGCCTCGGTTCCGCGACGCGCAGCGCACTTGGAGCCTGTGGCGTGGGGCCTGCCGAGCGAGCGGCGCGGGGAGCATCCGCATGCTCTCTGCAGGCCGGGAGGCCGCTGCTACCTTGCGCTGCGGACGGCGATGGGCGAGAAACGCGACAAGGAGGCTCCGGTGCGATCGAATCGACTTGGCGTCTGGGTGATGGTGGCTCTCGGTGTGCTGGTCGCCGTCCGCGCTGCGGCCGCCAACCTGGTGGCGAACTCCAGGTTCGACCACGACCTCGGGTCCTGGCTCGTCGACCCCAACGTGTCGTGGAGCTCTCAGGACGCGGCAGGGAATCCCGGCTCGGGCTCCCTGAGCATCGTCGACTTCGGCGCCACGACGTTCGCCTACGCCTGCGTTCCCGTCTCGGCGGGCACCTACGCGGCGGCGGTCGACATCGACGTCCCCCAGCTCCAGGGCGGCACGGGCCAGGCGGCGATGACCCTGGCGAAGCTCTCCGGCGCGAATTGCGCTGGCAGTCTGCTGGGCGTGGACTTCGTGTCACCCGTGGTGACCAGCGGTTCGTGGCAGCACCGCTCCGCGATCTTCGCCGTCGACGCTGCGGTGCGCAGCGTCAGGATTCAGCTGTCGGTGGACAAGCAGGGCGGCTCGCAGTTCAAGGCCGGCTTCGACAACGTCTTCGTCGGACCCGCCTGCCAGACCGACGCGACGAACCTCTGTCTCCACGGCGGCCGCTTCAAGGTCACCGCGCACTGGACGACACCCAGCCAGAGCGGACAGGCGGAGCCCTTCGGGCTCGGCAACGACAGCGGTTACTTCATCTTCTTCGACGTGGCAAACGTGGAGCTGGTGGTGAAGGTCCTCGACGGCTGCGGCCTGAACCAGCACTACTGGGTCTTCGCGAGCGGCCTGACCAACGTCGAGGTCGACCTCGACGTGACCGATCTCGACACCGACCAGGTCAGGCATTACCACAACCCCTTCAGCACGCCGTTCCCGTCGATTCAGGACACCAGCGCGCTCGCGGTCTGCCCGTGAGGTGCGAGGAGGGCCCCATGTCCGAGCGAATTTCCACCGTCGCCCGGCGCCGACAAGCGCCTCTGAGAACCTGGATCGTCGCCGCTCTCTCGGCGCTCGTGCTGGGCGGTCTACCGGCTGCGGCCCAGAACCTCGTCCGCAACGCCCACTTCGACGCCGACGCCGCGGGCTGGTCCCCGGGGAACGCGTCGTGGGATGGAACGCGCGACGCGGATGGCGTGCCGCGGTCGGGCTCGGTGAGGTCGACGGTGGTCGTCAACCAGCCCTTCGACCCCGGCGATCTCGGCTGTAGCAACGCTCCTCCCACCCAGTGCATCGACGGGATCGTCGGCGGCTCCACCTACAGCTTCGGCGGCCAGGTCCTCCATCCGGCCGGGCAGCTCGTGCGAGGAGTCGGTGCCGTGTACCTGACCTGGGCCAGCGGCAGCGGCTGCGCCGGCAAGTTCTTCACCGTCGGCAGCCCGTTGGTCGAATCGAGCAGCCACGGGGGGAAGTGGACCTCGAGCGCCGCGGCGGCCGTCGTCGCACCCGCCAACGCGCACAGCGCCGAGCTGGAGGCGTTCCACTGCGTGCGCGCCATGGGGACCGAGGTGGCCAACTTCGACGATCTCTTCTTCACCAGCACGACGCTCCGGCTCCACGGCGGGCGGTTCGAGGTCGATGTTTCCTGGAGCGCGCCGGGGGGCCTCTCGGGCCTCGGCACGCCGATCCGCCAGGGGGCGGACACCGGTGACTTCTGGTTCTTCGGGCCGTCCAACGTCGAGATGGTCGTCAAGGTGCTCGACGGCTGCGGGGTCAACGGCCACTACTGGGTCTTCGCCGGCGGCCTCACCAACGTGCACGTCGCGATCACCGTCACCGATACCCAGACCGCCCAGGTGAGGACCTACTCGAACCCGCAAGGGCAGGTGTTCCAGCCGATCCAGGACACCAGCGCCTTTGCCAGCTGTCCGTAGGGGTGCCGGTGCGCCGGCGGCTGCCGGACGCCATGCCCCCGGCGCGACTGCCCGTGCGCCCGCTGCTACGATCGCCAACCACCATGGCTGCCCGACGCAGCGCCGCGATCTGGCTGCTCGGCTTGGGTGTGGCGTTCGGGGCGTGGGGGGAACGGCTGCCGGTGCGCGTCTTCACGACCGCTGACGGTCTGGCGAGCAACCAGGTTGGCAGCGTCTTTCAGGACCGGCGGGGCTTCTACTGGATCACCGGCGGTGGGGGCGTCAGCCGCTTCGACGGCGAGCGCTTCCTCAGGCTCGGCCCCGACCAGGGCCTCCCGGCGGCGCGTGCCGATGGCGTCGCCGAGACCCGCGACGGCGGCCTCTGGTTCGAGACCGCGAGCGGTCTCGCCCGCCTGCGCCGGGACGCCTTGCCGGGGGAGCCGCTGTTCGACGTCTACCGCTTGGGTGGTGACCCGCTCGAGAACGCGATCCTCGGGCTGGTGCCCGACGCCGCAGGTCTGCTCTGGGTCGGCAGCCGCGGCCGGCTCCACGAGGGGAGGCCGGCGCGAGGCTGGAGATTCGCCGCCGTGGACCTGCCGGCAGACATGACTCACCCGTTCGTGTCGCCGCAGCTCGTCGACCGCGAAGGCTCCCTCTGGCTGGCGACCTCCAGCGCCCTGATCCGTCGTCTCCCCGGCGGCGGCTGGCAGCGCTACCCGCTGGCGGCGCGTGCCGTCTCCGGCGACGTCTTCGTCGAGCAGGATCGCGCCGGCCGCCTCTGGATCTACACCAGCGAAGGGCTGCTCGTCTGGTGGCCCGAACCGGCGGCGCGCGCCCACCCGCCGGCCATGCCGCTGCTCGAGGGCGCCGCGCGTGGCCCCGATCTCGACCGTGACGGCGTGCGCGTCGTGTTGCCGCAGCGGCCCGGCGAGGCGCTGCGGGTAGGCGAAACCGGCAGCACGCCCTACTTCCTGCAAGGCGCCGGCGGTGCGGTCTGGGTGACGGTGCACGATGGGCTGGCGCGCCTCGTGGATGGCATGGTGCAGCCGGCGACGCGCGGCGGTCCCCTCGCCGGGCGTGAGTGGGCGCCCGAGCTGGAGGATCGCGACGGAAACCTCTGGGCGGGCAGCTCCGATCACGGCCTCGCCCGCATCCGGCGCGCCGGCTGGGTGACCTACACGGCGGACGACGGGCTGGCGATCGACGACGTGCGGGCGATCTTCGAGGACCGCGACGGCGAGATCGTCGCGGTGACCGGGGGCGCGCATCGCGACCTGAGCTGGTTCGACGGCGCGCGCTTCGTGGCGGTCACGCCGCCTTCCTTCGCCGCCGCCCTCGCCACCAGCCGCGACGGCCAGGTCGTCGCCCAGGGCGCCGACGGAGACTGGTGGCTCGCGACCTGGAACGGGCTGCTACGGCTGCGAGCGTGCCCGGCACGGGACCTGGCGCGAGCCCCGCTGGTGGCGCGCTACGGCCTGGCGGAGGGCCTGCCGGACGAGCGCATCTCCCAGGTCTTTCGCGCCCCGAGCGGGGCGCTCTGGGTCTCGGCGGTCGGCAGCCACGCCGCGATGCGACTCGACAGCCGAACAGATCGCTTCGTGGAACCGGCCGGGCTCGCCGGCCTGCCCACCGCGCAGAGCCTGACCGAGGACCGGGCTGGCGACCTCTGGGCCTCGCTGCTGATGATGGGCGGTGTCGTGCGCTGGCACCCCGGAGCCTCGCTCCGGCTGCGCAGCGCGGTGGAGCTCCCACCGGGACCCACGACGGGGGTCTTCGTCGACGCCAGGGACCGCCTCTGGATCGGTACCGACAGCGGCGTCCTGCGCGTCGACGACGCGTCGGGGGACAGCCCGCGGATCCATCGCTACGGCTCGGCGGACGGGCTCGCCTCCGGCAGGGTCGACTGCTTCACCGAGGACAAGCGAGGGCGGATCTACATCGGCGGCGAAAGCGGCGTGGACCGCCTGGAGCCGGGGAGCGGTCGCGTCGACAGCTTCGCCGAGACCGACGGTTTCGTCGGTGGCGCCGTGCAGGCCTGCCTGCGCGACCGTGCCAACCGGCTCTGGTTTGCGAGCCCGAACGGGCTCACCCGCTTCGATCCCGCGCAGGAGGCCCCGGCGCGGGCGCCCAACACCTGGCTGAGCGCGGTGCGCGTCGGCGGCGTATCGCAGCCGTTGCCGGTGCTGGGAGTGCGGTCCGCCGGCCCGCTCACCCTCGGCCCGCACCCGGGGACCGTGCAGTTCGACTTCTTGGCGATCGATCCCCAGGGCCTCGGGACGATGAGGTTCCAGTACCGGCTCTCACCCGCCGACGCCAACTGGGGCGCACCCACCGCCGAACGCTCCGTGCTCTACGCCGCCTTGGGGCCCGGGGCGTACCGGTTCGCCGTTCGTGCGGTCAGTGGCCAGGGGCTGGCGGGTCTCGCGCCGGCCAGCGTCGACTTCGAGATCCTGGCTCCGATCTGGCGCCGGTGGTGGTTCGTGGCGGTCGTCGGGCTCGCGCTCCTGCTGCTCGCCGATTCGCTCTATCGCATGCGCATGCGCCGCCTCGTGGCGCTCGAGCGAGTGCGCACGCGCATCGCTTCCGATCTGCACGACGACCTGGGGGCCAGTCTGTCGCGCATCTCGGTGTTGAGCGAGGCGGCGGCGCAGCGGGCCCAGGAGGGCGAGCAGGCCGAGACCCTCGCGCTGATCGGCGACAGCGCGCGCGAGCTGGTGGCCGGCATGGGCGACATCGTCTGGGCGATCGACCCGCGACGCGATGACCTGGCGAACCTGGTGGCGCGGCTGCGGCGCTTCGCCTCCGACCTGCTGAGCGAGGGCGGTGCCGCGCTCGCCTTCGCGGCGCCGCCCGCTTCCAACCCACGTCTCGGGCCGGAGCAGCGGCGCGAGATCTATCTGCTGCTCAAGGAGGCGATCCACAACGCGGCGCGTCACGCCGGAGCGCGCCACCTCACCGTGCGGGTGGCGGTGACCGGCGACCGGCTGGTGGCCGAGGTGATCGACGACGGGCGCGGTTTCGCACCGGGTGCCGAGGCGGGTGAGGGCAACGGCCTGCGCAACATGGCGCGCCGCGCCGCGGCGCTGGGTGGCTCGCTGGACATCGAATCGACGCCGGGGAAGGGCACGCTGGTGCGTCTCGTCGCGCCGCTTCGCCGCCGCCGCCATGGCGACGGCGCAGGGTCAGGAGGAGGCCGAGAATGACGAATGCCGCGAGCCCAGCCGAAGAGATCGGGGTGGTTCTCGTCGAGGACGATCGGCGTCTGCGCGAGGCGCTGCGAGCCCTGCTCGACGGCACGCCGGGCCTGCGCTGCCTCGCCGCCCTGGGCTCCGCGGAGGAGGCGCTGGCCTGGCGCGCGGTGGAAGGACCGCAGGTCTTCCTGCTCGACATCGAGCTGCCGGGGCGCTCGGGATCGGAGGCGGTGCCGGAGCTTCTCGCGCGCTGGCCGGGTAGCGCGGCGGTGATGCTCACCGTCTTCGAGGAGGAGGACCGCATCTTCGAGGCGCTTTGCAACGGCGCCGTCGGCTACATCCTGAAGCGGGCGCCGCGCCTGCGCCTGCTGGAGGCGATCCGCGAGGTGCACGAGGGGGGCTCGCCGATGTCACCCGAGATCGCACGCAAGGTGATCCGTGAGCTCCAGCGCCGGGCTCGCCCGCGCCCGGAAGCGGACGTCCACCTCACGCCGCAGGACGTCCGCCTGTTGCGGCTGCTCGCCGACGGGCACGGCTACCAGGAGGCCGCCGCCGACATGGGAGTGTCGATCAACACCGTGCGCAACCACGTCCGCCGGATCTACGAGAAGCTGCAGGTCCACACCCGGGCAGAAGCGGTCGCCAAGGGCCTGCGGGCCGAGATCATCTGAGCCGATCCGCAACCGGGCCGCCCCCTGCTAGGGCGCCGGCCCTACGGCGCCGAGCCCGCCGCGTTCCTGTTCTTCAGGTCTTCATCCGGTGCTCCTTTCACTCCATCGCCACGTCTTCTCACCAAGGGCTCCAGCGGGGGGCCGGGAAGGTGCACGCACGGCGGCCGTCACCTTCGCTCCGCCGGACAGCGAGCGTGCGGCCACCGCACCCGTCTACGGCCAGCTCGCGGCACTCGAATCGAACCACTCCCGCGGCTGCCGTAACTTGTAGGAGCGCTGGCCATCGCGGAGCTCGATTCCCGCCGCGAGATGGCCGTAGCGGAGGTAGAGGTCGCCGCGCCGCTGGCTGGCGGCGAACCGCATGCGCGTGCGGACCTCGAGCGTGTCGCCGCCGGTCGCCTCCAGAGAGTCGACGGCAACCAGGTCGCGGTCGAGACGGAAGACGCCGGAGGCGTGGACGTTCTCGACGGTGAGTGCGTCGTCGAACCAGTGGACGAGGGTGCCGACGACGCCGCGGCGTTGGGCGAAGAGCGCCAGCAGCGGCCCGGTGTCCTTCATCGCGATCGTTCCAGTGCCGCGCAGGGAGATCGGGTCTTGCCAGCTGAGGGTCGTTGAGTCGAGTGCGGCGTGCGCCCACCAGACGGGAGGCGTGGCGGCGCCATCGCTCGCCAGGTCGTGGTACGACGCCTCGTCGACGTCGACGGTGGTGCCGGCGAGGTCGAAGCGGCCGCTGGTGAGGTCGGGGGAGACGAGCGGTGCGTGCAGGGCGAGACGGCCCTCGACCTCGAGGTCCTGGAAGCGGATGCGGGCCCCCTCGGCGTGCAGGTCGACGCTGCCGCGGGCGCGGTGGGTGCGGCTCGAGGCCTCGAGGTGGAGCCGCGCCGTACCGTGGCCGCCGAGCAGCGAGAGGCCGGCCCTGGTGGGCAGCAGCCGGTCGTAGATGGTGAGGTCCGGCACCTCCGCGTCCGGCAGGTCGAGGGTGGCGTCGAAGTCCTGGAGCGGGGCCGAGAGGTCGACCGCGGCGGGAGCGATGGCGACGATCTGCAGCCCCCTGCCGCGCAGGTAGTGTGGCTGCCGGCTGCGCAGCACGTCGGCGAGACCGAAGCGCTCGAAACGCACGCGCAAGGCCGTGCGGGCCCCGGCGGGCCCCGGTTCGACGGCCACCGCCACCGTGCCGCGGCCGCTGGCGCGGCTGGCGAGGATGGTCGCCACCACCGGGTTGCCGTCGACGGTGAGCTGGGAGCCGACGGCGAAGCGGCCGCTCTCGAGGTGGAGGTCGGAGCGGAACCCGCCTTGTCCCTGGACGGCGAGCCACGGGACGCGCTGCAGGTAGGGGCGGAGGAAGCCGAGGGACGCTACCTTGCCGCGCACCCGCGCGGTGCCGCTGGTGGCGTGCAGCAGCTCGGAGGCACGGCCCGTACCGGTGGCGACCGGAGCGACCTGGGCGGCGACGGCGAGGGCGAGCTCGCTGGCCGCCGGCTCGCCGCCGACCTCGAAGCGGCCGGCGGGCATGGTCACGGCGGCGTGCGCGACGGTGAGAGTGCCGCCGCGGTCGAGCGACAGCGTCGCCTCGGCGCTGCCGTCGCCGACGAGCGCGAGCTCGCCGAGGCGAACCGAACGCAGGTGGTCGAGGCGGGCCTCGTCGACGCGCACCGACCAGGGAGCTCGCGGCGGCCTGGCACCGGCAGCCGGCGAGGCGAGCTCGAGGCGCACGTCGGCACCGGTCACCTCGAGGCCCGCGACGGCTACCTCGCGCGCCAGCAACGCTCCGAGGTCGACGCGGCCGCTGGCGCCGTCGAGAGTGGCATGCAGCGACAGCCGTGAGCTGGGCGCGTCGATGTGGACGCCGGTGGCGCGCAGCTCGCCGACGATTGGCGCCGTCACCGCGGTGCGGCCGGAGCGCGCGGCGGCGACCAGGTAGCGCACCCGCGTCTCCGCGGCGCTGGCGGCGAGCGCGAGATCGGCAACCTGCAGGACGGGAGGAGCCGCCCCGCCGCCGCCGAGGCGCAAGCCGCGAGCGGTGACGTCGAGGCGAAGCCGGGGTCCGCCGGCCGCCTGCTGCACCGCCGCCCTCAGATCGAGTCCCGGTGCGCGACCGTCGTCGCCTCCGGGCCCCGGCTCCGCCGTCAGGGAGAGACGGCTGCCGGTCGTGAGGCGCCCGCCGTCGACCCGCAGGTTCGCGACCAGGCTTCCCGAGCGCGTCGGCGCGTGCAGCAGACCGGCGAGGAAGGGGAGGTCCTCCACCTCGCCACGGGTCGCCAGCGTGGCGGAGAGGAAGTCCCACCCGGCGAGGCCGCGGTGGAGGCGGGGTGCGTAGGGCCCGATGCTGGCACCGGCATCGAGATCGAGGCGGCGGGCGAGGGTGCGCCCACCCCAGATCAAGGAGGCGTGGTGCAGCCGGAGCCGCGTCGGCGCGAGCTGCATCTCGCCGCCGAACGCCAGCCGCAGGGCGCCGGCCGCGTCCCCGTCGCCCACCAGCCGCAGGTCGCCGCTGCGGACCTCCCGCACGTGGTCGAGGGTGATGGCGCCCAAGTGCAGGGACCAGGGCCGGTGGCCCGCGCCGCGTGGCGGCGGCGTTCTCGCGCCGCCCTCGCGCACCGGCGCCGGCTCGTCGCGTGCGCCACCCGTCGGGCGGTGGGAGAGCTCCGCCTCGACGCCCCCGGCGTGCAGCCGGCGCACCCGCAGCTCGCGGCGCAGGAGCGCCGCGAGCTCGACCTCGCCGCTGGCGCGATCGGCGCCGAGCGTCCAGCCGACGCGGGTGGCGTTGCTGCCGAGCCGCAGCCCGTAGAGGTGGACGTGAGCGGGCAGCAGGCACCAACCCCACCGCCAGGCGATGTGGAAGCGTTGCGGGTGACGGCTCAAGCCACTCGAGAGCAGCGGTGTCGCGAGCAGGAGGTTCACCGCCAGCAGCCAGAGGGCGACGAGCCCGAGGGCGGCGAGCGCGGTGCGTCGCAGCCAGAGGCGGAGAGGACCGCGGGCGCTCAAGGGAGTAAGCTCGGCGAGGCGGAGACGAGCGGGTGTCGAGGTCCGCGGCCAAGGCCGCGCTCAGCGACAGGGCTCGGCATTTGCACGGCGGTCGCCTGCGCGTTCACTCCCCGACGTGGACCACCACCTTCCGCTTGTTGCGGTAGCGGCGGTGCTCCCACAGGAAGATGCCCTGCCAGGTGCCGAGGGCGAGCTGCCCGTCGATGACCGGGATCGACACCGAGCAGCCGGTGAGCGTCGCCTTGACGTGCGACGGCATGTCGTCGGGCCCCTCGGCGTCGTGGGTGTAGATCTCGTCGCCTTCGGGCACCAGACGGCTCAGCCATGCCTCGAGGTCGCGCCGCACGGCGGGATCGGCCCCCTCGTTGACGATGACGCTCGCCGAGGTGTGCTGCACGAACACCGTGCACAGGCCCTCGCGCAGCCCGCTCGCCTGCACCACCGCCGACACCTCGCGGGTGATCTCGTGCAGGCCGGGGCGACCGATGTGGATCTCGAGGCGCCGGTTCATCGCGCGCGCAGTCTACCTTCGGCCCTCTGCTAGAGTCGCCGCGCCGCGCACCCGCTGCCGCCCTCGGCGCCCCTGCCCGTGTCGCTCTATCCGCTGCTGCGACCGCTGCTGTTCCGGCTCGACCCCGAACGTGCCCACGCGCTGTCGCTCCGTTTGCTGCGTTTGATGGGCGGGGTGGCGCCGCTGCGGTGGCTGCAGCGGCGCCTGCCGCCGGTGGACGACCCCTGCACGGCCATCGGGTTGCGGTTCCCCAACCGCATCGGCCTTGCCGCCGGTTACGACAAGGACGCGCGCGCGCTCGCCGGGCTCGCCGCCCTCGGCTTCGGCCACCTCGAGATCGGTACGGTGACACCCCGCCCGCAAGCCGGCAACCCGCGGCCGCGGCTGTTCCGGCTGGTGGAGGACCGCTCGGTGGTCAACCGCCTGGGCTTCCCCAGCCAGGGCGCCGCGCGAGTGGCGGCGCGGCTGCGCCGGCGCCCCCGCGGCGTGGTGGTGGGTGTGAACCTCGGCAAGCAGTGCGACACGCCCATCGAGGGCGCCGTCGACGACTACCTCGGCCTGCTCGAGACCTTCGCACCGCTGGCCGACTTCCTCACCGTCAACGTCAGCTCCCCCAACACCCCCGGACTGCGCCTGCTCGAGGGGGGCGAGCGGCTCGGCTCGCTGCTGGCGCCGCTGCTGCGCCGGCGCGACGAGCTGGCGGCCGCAGCCGGCCGTCAGGACCCGCTGCCACGGCGGGTGCCATTGCTGGTCAAGCTCTCTCCGGATCTCGCGCCCGCGGACCTCGACGCCACCGTCGACGCCGCGCTCGCCGCCGGCATCGACGGCATCGTCGCCACCAACACCACCCTCGGCCGCGACGGTGCGCGCTCGCCGCACGCCGCCGAGGCGGGCGGTCTCTCCGGAGCGCTGCTGACGGCGGTCGCCGATGCGATGCTGTCCCGCGTCGTTTCCCGCGCCGGCGGCCGTGTCCTGGTGATCGCGGCCGGTGGCGTGCTCAGCGGCGAGGACGCGCGCCGCAAGCGCGACGCCGGCGCCGACCTCGTGCAGCTCTACACCGGCCTCGTCTACCGCGGGCCAGGGCTGGTGGGGGAGACGGCGCGGGCGCTGGCGCGGGTGCGACCTCCCGCCGGCTCGGGCACGCCGGAGGGGCGCCCCTGAGAGGCGCTGGCGGCGCCGGACGCGCCTTCCACCTTGCGCAGCACGACGTCGTCGAGCAGCACGCCGCTCACGTCGTCGTCGTGCTCGCCGTAGCAGGCGAAGCCGGCGCGGATGGCCACCGTCCTCGCGCCCACCGTGGCGGTGCCGGCGACGCGGGTGAAGGTGCCAGGGACGAGAGGCGTCGACACCAGCTCGTGCGAGGCGAGGGCGCCGGCGCTGCAGTCGGTGGTGGCGTGCTCCTCGATGAAGGTGAGGCACTCGCCTCGGCCCAGCAGCCGGCGCAGCCAGCCGCTGAGCTCGTAGCTCGCGCCGCCCTCGACGGCGACGCAGGTGGCGGCGCCGGCCTCGCTCGCCGGCTCGTTGGTCATGAGCAGGGAGCCGGGCGCGTCGTGGCCGCGGCGGTCGGGTGCCAGCTGTGTCGCCGCCTGCCGCCGCCAGCCGGTGATGCCGCGCGCGAAGTCGCAGTTGCGGACGAGATTGCCCGGCCGCAGCGGGCATGGCGATGCCGCCGCGGCACGCCCGGCGACGAGCCATGCCAGCAGCAGCGCGGCCAGCAGCCCGACGTGCCGCGGTGCCGCCGAGGTTGGTGCGAAGGGGGGCGGAGCGGTCAAAGCGCCGCGAGACGATCGATGAGGTCGACGACCCGGTTGCTGTACCCCCACTCGTTGTCGTACCAGGAGACCACCCGCACGTAGCCGTCGCTGGCGGCGGTGGAGAGGGCATCGAAGATCGACGAGTGGGGGTTGCCGATGATGTCGCTCGACACCAGCGGCACCTCGCTGTACTCGATGACACGGCTCATCGGCCCAGCCGCCGCCTCGCGGACGGCGGCATTGACCTCGTCGCGACCGGGGCGCTCGCGCAGGCGCGCCACCAGGTCGACGATCGAGCCGTCGGGCACCGGCACCCGCATGGCGAGGCCGTCGAGCTTCCCCTTGAGGCGGGGGAGCACCTTGCCCACCGCACGCGCCGCGCCAGTGGTGGTGGGGATGATGTTCTCGGCGGCGGCGCGGCTGCGTCGCAGGTCCTTGTGCGGCACGTCGGCGAGCCGCTGGTCGTTGGTGTAGGCGTGGACGGTGGTCATGAACCCTTCCTCGATGCCGAACGCGTCGTCGAGCACCTTGGCGAGCGGGGCGAGACAGTTGGTGGTGCACGAGGCGTTGGAGACCAGCCGGTGCGCCGGGGACAGGGTGTCGTCGTTGACGCCGATCACCACCATGGCGTCGATCTCGTCCTTCGGCGGCACGGTGAGGATCACGCGCGGTGCGCCCCCTTCCAGGTGGCGCTCGAGCTTGGCGCGGGTGGTGAAGACCCCGGTCGACTCCACCACCACTTGGACGCCCGCCTCGCCCCAGGGAATGGCGGCGGGGTCGCGCTCGGCGGTCATGCGAATCGGCTTTCCCTCGACGTACATGAAGTCGTCGTCGGTGCTCACCTGCTTGGGGAAGACCCGCATCACGGTGTCGTACTTGAGCAGGTAGGCGAGCTGCGGGTTGGGGAAGAGGTCGTTGATGATTGCCACCTCGACGTCGGGGCGGTCGGCGAGGATGCGGAAGACGCTGCGGCCGATGCGGCCGAAGCCGTTGATCCCGACCCGCAGGGTGCCGTTGCCGGCGGCGGCCATCAGGCGGCCCTCCTCTCGAGCTCGTCGAAGCGGCGGATGAGGTCGAGGGCGCGGTGGGCGTACCCCCAGCCGTTGTCGAACCAGCTGAGCGTCTTCGACAGCCGCTCGCCGATCACCATCGTCGCCAGGGAGTCGAAGGTGCTCGAGAACGGCGAGCGCCGGATGTCACCGGAGACGATGGGTCCGTCCTCGTAGGCGAGGATGCTCTGCCAGCGTGGCTCGGCGGCGGCGGCGCGCAGGGCCTCGTTGATCGCCTCCTTGCTCACCGGGCGCCGGTGCCAGCAGACGAGGTCGACCACCGAGCCGTTGGGAACCGGCACGTTGAGGGCCATCGCGCTGACGCGGCCGCGCAGCTCCGGAAGGAGGTCCATCAACATGGCGCCGACGCGGGTCGGCTGCGGGATGACGTTCTCGGCGGCGGCGCGGCCGGAGCGCATGTCCTCCGCCGGCACGTCGGCGAGCCGCAGCTGGCTGGTGTAGGCGTGGACGGCGGAGAGGTAGGCGCGCTCGACGCCGAATGCCTGCTGCAGGATGGCGAGGATCGGCGCCGCGGCGTGGGCCGTTACCGAGGCGTTGGAGACGATGCGGTGCTCGGCGCGGAGCAGGTGGTCGTTGAGGCCCATCACCACCGTGAGGTCGGGCGGGTCGAGCGGCGGCGCGCAGAGGATGACGCGCTTGGCGCCGGCCGCGAGGTGACGCTCGAGCTCCTGGCGTGACCGGTGCCTGCCGGTCGCCTCGATCACCACCTCGACGCCGAGCTTCCCCCCACGGCACCTCACCGGGGTCCTCGGCGGAGAGCATGCGGATCGCGCGGCCGGCGATGACGAGGTCCCCCCCCGCGAGCTTCACTGGCGCCGGAAAGCGGCCGAGGATGGTGTCGTAGCGCAGCAGGTACTCGAGCGCCCCGTGATCGGCGGGGTCGGAGATCGCTCCCAGCCTGACGTCTTCGCGGCCGTGAAGGATGCGCACCAGGTTGCGGCCGATCCTCCCCAGACCCATGAGGCCCACCACCGTCTCTGCCATCCCCGCCTCCTGTCGCCCGCGGGCGCGACCGTCGCGCCGCTCGCCGAGGCGCAACGTTACCAGCCGCCGGCCGGGATGCCGACGCAAGACCGCTGCCGGCGGCCCGCGAGTCGGCGTTGCGGCTCGTCCCAGCCGCAGCTTGTTGGGGGCTGGGGACGCCGCCGCGCCCCGTGGATGGTCTTGCCGCAAGGCGCGAGCCGTTCTCGGGGGGAGCGGCGGCCCGCGACCTCCGGGTTTATCATCATGTCGGTGCTCGATCGCCGGGAGCTCGCTCCCACTCGCGGGGCGGCGGCGACCCCGTGAGGCCGGTCGATCGCCGAGCGCTGCTCGCGCGGCGCGTCGATCCGATGTCGCGCGAGGTGGGTGGGGGGTGCTGGTGATCGACGACGCCAGGGAGACCGAGGCCGTGGAGCGCCGGCGCCCGTCCGGCAGCATCGCGGCGCCGGTGGGGACTGCGAGCTCCGTCCCGGGCCGGCTCGACGCGGGGCTCGACGGCGCCTTTCTCCGGCGGCCAGGCGTCGCGCCGGTAGGGTGCGCCCGTGGGTGAGCTGCCGCCCGGAATCGCGGGCGAACGCCGGGTGCTCATCGTCGAGGACAACCGCCAGAATCTCGAGCTCGCACAGTTCCTGCTCGAGGAGGCAGGCATGCGAGTGCGTTCCGCGGTTGACGCCCGCGGCGCACGCGCCGAGCTCGAGCGCGAGCTCCCCGACCTGGTGCTGATGGACATGCAGCTGCCCGGCACCGACGGCTTGGAGCTGGTCGCCGAGCTGCGCCAGGACCCCCGCCTCCGCCACCTTCCCATCGTCGCCCTCACCGCCCACGCGCTGCGCGGCGACCGCGAGCGCTTCCTCGCCGGCGGTTGCGACGGCTACATCGCCAAGCCCATCGACGTCTCCACCTTTGCCCTGCTGGTGGAGGAGATCATCCGCCGGCACCCGGTGAAGCCCCGGTGAGCCGCTACTCGCGGCTTCCGGAAGGGGGCGTGGTGCTGGTGGTGGACGACCAGCCGGAGAACCTCGAGCTGGTGGCGGAGATCCTCGCCGACGAGGGTTACCGGATCCGGCTCGCCAGCGACGGGCAGGCGGCACTCGAGGCGGTAGCCGCCGAGCCCCCCGACTGCATCGTGCTCGACGTCATGATGCCGCGCCTCGACGGGCTCGAGGCCTGTCGCCGGCTCAAGGCGAGCTCGCGCACCCGCTTCATCCCGGTGGTCATGCTCACCGCGCTCTCTGCGGTCGACGACAAGGTGGCGGCGTTCGACGCCGGGGCCGACGACTTCCTCAACAAGCCGGTCCATGCTCACGAGCTGCGCGCGCGCGTGCGGTCGCTGGTGCGCATCAAGCGGTTGCGGGACGAGCTCGACACCTCGGAGGACATCATCGTCTCGATGATCCAGGCGCTCGAGCGCAAGGCTCCCCACCACGCCGGGCACTCGCAGCGGTGGCGTGGCGCGCCATGCGGCTGGCGCGTCGCCTGGGCCTGAGCGGCAGCGAGGTGGAGGTGGTGGGACGTGGGGCGCTGCTGCACGACCTCGGCAAGATCGGCGTCAGCGAGCGCCTGCTCGGCCGCGACGACCTCGGCGGCGCGGCGCTCGCCGAGTATCGGCGCCATCCGGTGCTGGGCGAGCAGATCCTCTCGCCGCTGCGCTCGTTCGGGCGCGTGCGGGCGCTCATTCGCCACCATCACGAGCGGCTCGACGGCCGGGGCTATCCGGATCGGCTCGGCGGCAGCGACCTCGACCTGGCCACCCAGGTGGTGGCGCTCGCCAACCTCTACGACCACCTCCACTCGCGGCATGGCGCCGGGGCGCCGCAGCTGCTGCGCGAGGCGGCGCATCGTGGCGAGCTGGGGCGCGAGCTGGTGGAGGAGGTGCTGGCGCTCGACGACGACGGCGTTGGCCAGGCGCTCGACGTGCGCACCTGGATGGAGCAGCTCCCCGCCAAGGAGGTGACCCGCAGCGGGCGCATCCTGGTGGTCGACGACAGCGCCCCCAACCGCGACGTGCTGCTGGGGGTGCTGAGCGACGCCGGCCACCGCGTCACCGCGGCAGCCAGCGGTGCCGCCGCCCTGGCGGCGCTCGCCGAGGAGCGGCCCGATCTCGTGCTGCTCGACGTCAGCCTCCCCGATGTCGACGGCTTCGACCTCTGCCGGCAGGTCAAGGCGCGCCCGGAGACCGAGTTCCTGCCGGTGATCCTCCTCACCGCGCACGACGAGCTGCGCGACCGCACCCTCTCCGCTCATGCCGGCGCCGACGACTTCCTCACCTACCCGATCCACCGCCTGGAGCTGGTGTCGCGTGTCGGGTCGCTGCTGCGGCTGCGGCTGTTCTTCAACGACCTCGAGGAGTACCAGAGCGTCATCCTCTCGCTCGCCTCGGCCCTGGAGGCGAAGGACCGCTACACGCACGGCCACTCTGAACGGGTCGGCTTCCTCGCCGAGCGCCTCGGCAGACGCCTGGGGATGGCGGATGAGGAGTGCGAGACCCTGCTGGTGGCGGGGCTGCTGCACGACATCGGGAAGATCGGTGTCTCCGAAGCGCTGCTCAACAAGCCCGGCCGGCTGGACAGCGAGCAGCTGCTGGCGGTGATGGCGCACCCGGTGCTGGGCGAGGAGATCTGCCGTCCCCTGCGCAGCGCCCGCCAGGCCCTGCCGATCATCCGCCACCACCACGAGCGCTACGACGGCAGCGGCTACCCCGATCGCCTGGCCGGCGAGGGCATTCCTCTCGGCGCCCGGGTCATGGGAGTGGCGGATGCCTACGACGCGCTGACCAGCACCCGGCCCTACCGCGAGAGCCTCACCGCTGCAGAGGCGCTCTCGGTGCTCGTCGAGGAGACGCGCGTCGGGCGCTGGGACCCGCGGGTGATGTCGGCGCTCGAGGGGGTGCTCGGCGACGCGCCGTGAACGCCGCGCAGAGGGGTGGAGGAGCGCTCGCGGGCGCCAGCGGGGCTGCGGTGACGGCGCTGCTGGCGATGGCGCTCTTTGCCTGGCGCTCGACTGGGGCTCGGCCACCAGGTGCTCGATCGCATGGGCACGCCATTGGAGGGGCACGGCGGCTCCCTGCTGCTGCACCTGCCGTACCCCCTGCTGGGGGTCGCGCTGGCGTGACTTCGTCCACGGCAGGGGCGTGGAGCTCGTGGCGCTGGCTCGCCGCGGCGTTCGCGGCTTCATGGCTCGCCGAACAGCCCGAGCTGAAGGCCCGGCCGCCTGAACGCCGCGGTGGAGAGCTCGGGGGCGGAGATGGAGAGCCCGAGCTTGCGGCAGGTGGTCTGGAAGAGCTGCTCGAGCTGCTCGGCGAACACACCTTCGCCGCGGAAACGCTGGCCGAAGCGGGAGTCGTTGAGCTTGCCGCCGCGTAGGGCGCGGATGCGGGCGAGGACCTTGTCCTGCGGTCCGGGTAGTGTTGTGCCAGCCAGTCGTCGAAGAGGCCGTCACCGCGCGGGGAAGGCGGAGCACCATGACTAGCCCGCGCTCGGGGCCCCGCCGTCGGCGGCGGCCCGAGGATGGCGGGAATCTCGTGGTCGGTGAGGCCGGGGACCACCGGTGCCACGTTGACACCCAGGGGACGCCGGCCGCGGCCAGCCGCCGAACGCCTCCAGGCGGTCGCGGGGCGTGCGAGGCGCGGGGCTCCATGCGGCGCGCCAGCTCGCGGATCGAGCGTGGTGATCGACAGCGACGCCGCCGCCGCCTCGGTGTCGGGCCAGCTCGCCCAGGAGGTCGGGGTCGCGGGTCGACCAGGTGCGCTCTTGGTGACGATCGCCACCGGATTGCGGAACTCGGCGAGAACGGCCAGGCAGCGGCGGGTGATCTCGAGGCGGCGCTCGACTCGGCTGGTAGCGGTCGGTGACCCCTGACATCGCCAGCAGCTGGGGCTGCCAGGAGGGTGCCATCAGCTCGCGGCGCAGCAGCTCGGGGGCCGTCCTGCTTGACGAGGATCTTGGTCTCGAAGTCGAGCCCGGCGGAGAAGCCGAGGTACTCGTGGAAGGGGCGGGCGTAGCAGTAGACGCAGCCGTGCTCGCATCCTCTGTAGGGGTTGACGGAGGTCTCGAAGCCGATGTCGGGGCTGTCGTTGCGGGCGATGATCGACTTGGTGGTGTCGGCGAGGAGCCGGGTGGGGACCTTCTCGGGGCCCGGTTCCTCGGCCTCGACGGTGAGCGGCTCGAAGCGGTTGGCGGGATTGCTGGCGGCGCCGCGACCGCGTGGGGATGCTTTCGGGGCGGTGAGCGGGGAGGAGCCCATGGTCCCGCACGTTAGCGTAAGTGAGGCGTAAATGCAACCCGATGGTGCCTCCGCCTTCGTGCCCAGGGCCGGGCTCACTCGGGAAACAGCGGCAGCTGGCGGCCGGGGGACGACGGCGTGGGGGCGGCCGCGGTCGCGGCGGCCAGCGCCTCGGCGATGCCCGACCAACGCTCGACGCCGCGCAACGCGGCCGCGGCGAGCCGCTCCGCCGTGCCCACCAGGGTGACCGCGCGGCGCGCGCGGGTGACGGCGGTGTAGAGGAGCTCGCGGGAGAGCAGGCGGCTGTCCGCGGCGGGGAGGATCACCGCCACGGCGTCGTGCTCGGAGCCCTGGGCCTTGTGGACGGTGCTCGCCCAGGCCGGCT
Organism: Thermoanaerobaculia bacterium; assembly: GCA_963837455.1. Taxonomy (GTDB): domain Bacteria; phylum Acidobacteriota; class Thermoanaerobaculia; order Multivoradales; family JAIOJS01; genus DASYQD01. The sequence continues at coordinate 1,003,038 of CAWINM010000010.1, forward strand.
CGAGGTGGGAGCGGAGGGCGGCCAGGGGCAGGGCCCGGAACCCCTGCGGTCCCCGCAACACCGCCATCGGCTGGAGCGCCCCGCCGTCGGCGGCCACCAGCAGGGCCAGCCCCTGGTCGCCGTTGTAGAGGTTGCGGCGGTAATCGTTGCTCGTCACCAGCAGCGGCTCGCCGGGCAACGGCAGCTCCTCGTCGCGAGGGCGGGCGAGGTGGAGGGTGCGCAGCAGCGCGCCACGGAACCAGGCGTTGAGGCCGGCGACGCCGGCGCCGCCGGACCAGCCGCGTGTGGGTGCGAGCAGGCGGGAGGACTCCTGGTGCGCGAACAGGTCTTCGAGGGCGGCGACCTGGTCGCCGGCAAGGAGCCCGTCGTGGCTCGCCCACTCGCGGCTGACCAACGAGGGCCAGTCGGGGAGGCCGGCGAGCCGCCGTTGCCACCAGCGGGCAAGGAAGGCGGCGAGCGGTGCCGGCGGCGCGAGCAGGAGCTCCGCGCCCGTGAAGGTGAGCTCCGCCGGGTCGTGCCGCACCACCAGCACCGCCGTCGCGACGGAGCCTCCGCGCGCCCCCGGCGGCGTCGCCGGCGACGCAGGGGCCGGCAGCGGCGGTGATCCGTCGGCGATGGCGCGCGCCAGGCCGAGGATGGCCCTGCCGGCGGGATCGCCGGCGTCCATGCGCCAGCTGTGGGTGAGGCGGGCCACGCGGCCGCTCGCCGCCGCCGCCTGCACCAGGTCGCGCAGGATGGCGCCCGCCTCCACCGAGGGGAGCTGCTCGGCATCGCCGAGCAGCACCAGACCGCTTCCCGGTTGCAGCGAGCGCAGCAGACGCTCGGCGAGAGCGAGGTCGAGCATCGAGCTCTCGTCCACCAGCACCAGCCGTTCCGCCAGCGGGTTGCGCTCGTGGCGGAGGAAGCGCTCGCCGCTGGGCGAGTAAGAGAGCAGGCGGTGCACCGTCGAGGCGGCGAGCGGTGCGGCGAGCAGCTGGCGGTCGGCCTCGGCGGGGTCGACAATGGCGGCGAGCGCGGCGCGCACCGAGGCTTGCAGCCGATCGGCGGCCTTGCCGGTGGGGGCGGCGAGGGCGACCTCCGGCAGCGGCGGGTCGCCCAGCCGCGCGACCACCCGCAGGATGGCCGTGACGATCCAGGTCTTGCCCGTGCCTGGGCCGCCGGTGACGGCGGTGAGCCCGCCGCCGAGCGCGGCGCGGACGGCGTCCTCCTGTTCCGCGGTGAGCGGCACGGGGCGCCCGGAGCGGTCGAGGGCCGGTCGGGCGCGAAGGTCGGCGAGTGCGCCCGCGACGGCGGCGGCCTCGAGGCGGGCGGGGGCACCCAGCAGCTCGCGCAGCCGCGCCACCACCCGGCGCTCGAGCCGCCACAGCCGCTGCGAGTAGAGGTGCGAGCCGGCGCGCAGTAGGGGCCGGTAGTCCCCTCCGCGGTGGTGCCGTCGGCTCCGGCGCCCGGCGTGACGACCGCCGCCGTCGCGGCCGCGCCGAACAGCGGCCGCAGCCGCGGGTCTCCCGTCGCCGCCGCCGCCAGCAGTGCGGCCACTGCCTCCTGGTCCTCCTCGCTGGCGCCGAGGGTGGTGAGCAGTGGCGCCAGTGGGCCGCCGGTGGCAAGCGGCAGGCGGGTGCTGCCGTCGCGCTGCGCCGCGAGCACCGCCAGCGCGAGGAGCAGCAGGGCTCGCCCCTCGGCCGGCGACGCCGGCGCCGCCAGGCGGGCGAGCTCCACGCCAGGTGGACCATCTCGGGGGCGAGGTCCTGCGCCGCCGCGGCGCTCAGCACGTCGGCCGGGAACGGGGGCGCATCGCCGGCCGTCGTCCCCGCGCCGTAGGGAGTCCACTCGCCGCTCACGCCGCCCCCCAATCCTCGCGGTGGCGCAGCTCGGCCTCCCAGGCGCACAGCTCCTCCCAGCGCGGGCGCGCGAAGTGCACGCCCTCGCCGTCGTTACCCATGCCGCGGAGGAAGCAGTAGAGCAGCCCACCGAAGCGACGGGAGTGGTCGGCGGCGTCGCGGATCGCCAGCAGCCGCAGGACGCCGAGGGCGTAGAGCTGGGCTTGCAGCGCGTAGGCGTCGGCGACGTGCACGGCGAGCGCGCCGGCGCCCCAGGAGGGAAGGCGGTCGCTCTTCCAGTCGACGAAGTAGGTGCGCCCCTGGTGCTCGAAGACGAGGTCGACGACGCCCTGCACGAAGCCGCGGCCGGCGCGGAACGGCGCCGCTCCGCCTTTGGCCACGGGCTCCCCGAGGCGCGGCTGCCAGGCCTCTGGGATGGGGAAGACGAGCTCCATCTCGACGGCGCGCCTGTCCGCCTGGCTGAGCCCCAGCGGGAGGTCGAGGCCGGGTAGGCGCAGCGGCGTGCGCATCGCCCCCCACACCAGCCGGCAGGCCGCGAGAATGGCGGTCTCGGGGATCGCGAGCTCGGCTGCGACGCGGCGAGCGGTGGCTGCGACCTCTGGGCGCGCCTGCCAGGCGACAGCATCGCTCGCCGCGCGGAGGGTCGCCGGGTCGAGCTCCTCGAGCAGACGGTGGAGGAAGATGCCGCTGCCGCGACCACCAGGAAGCTCCCCTGGCGCCGGGGGCAGCGGCGGCGGCGCGGCTTCCTCGGCGAGGTCGCCCTCTTCGCCTGCCGCCGCGCCACGGCGGATGCGGGTGTAGGAGGTGAGGATGCGCCCGGCGCGACGGCGTCGCAGCGCGGCCAGCCGCGCCCGGGCGTCGGGCGCCGGTGCGAGCAACGTCGGGTCGGGCGTCCAGGTGATCGCCGGCGCCGCGCGCTCGCTCTCCGCAACGACACACTCCACCTCGCACAGCTCGAACCCCACCGCTCCGTTCGCCACTGCCTCCTCGATGCGGTCCTCGACCAGCCGCCACGGGCTGTCGCGGCGTCCCGAGGCCGCGGGGAGGTAGAGGCGGCACCGCGCCCGGGTGAGGGCGACGTAGTAGAGGCGCTCCATGTCCTGCCGCTCCTCGGCAGCGATGGCGGTGGCCACCTCGCCGACCGGATCCCTGCCAAGGTGCAGGCGCCGCTCGCCGTGCTGGTGGTAGACGCGCAGCGACTCGTGCGTCACCTGTGCGCCGCCGCCGAGGCCGGCCACGAAGACGACCGGCGCCTGCAGCCCCTTGGCCTTGTGCATGGTGAGTAGCTGCACCGCGTCGCGCTCGGCCTCGAGTCGCTGTACGTCGCTCTCGAGCCCCGGCGGCGCGCTGCGCCCGCCGATCCAGGAGCGTAGCCGCAGCGCCAGCTCGCCGACGTCGGCGGGGGAGCGTTGCGCCTCGGCGAGCAGCAGGTCGAAGACGTGCTGGTAGTCGGTGAGCTCGCGCTCCCCCTGGTGGGCGAAGAGGAGCCGGCGCACGAGGCCGCTGTCGCGCAGCAGGCTGCGGAACAGAGCGGGGTACTGGCGGCGCTCCGCCAGCTCCGCCCAGGCGAGCAGACGCGCCGGCAGCGGGTGGGTCTCGGGCAGCTCGCGGCAGGCAGCGAGGTCGGCGAGCGGGACGGCGAAGAATGGGGTCAGCCAGGCGGCGAGCCGCGCCGGCACGTCCTCGGGAGCGGCGAGCGCCGCCAGCAGGCGGCCCACGTGCTGGGCCTCGGCGGTGGCGAGCAGCCCGTCCTGCCCGTAGAGCATGTGCGGCACGCCAGCCGCACGCAGCGCGTCGGCGACCTCCTTGGCAGCGGCGCGCGTGCGGGTCAGCACCATGAGGTCGCCATAGCGGAGCGGACGCTCCTCGCCGGCGGCAGCGAACCACGCCCCGCTCGCCACCAGCCGGCGTGCCTCGGTGGCCACGAAGGTGGCGAAACCGGCGCGCCCGAGGGCCACGCCGGGAGCGGCGCCCTCTTGCCGCAGCCGCACCACCACCACCGGTGCCAGCGCCTGGCCGTCGCCGTCGCAGGCGGCGAGGCTGGAGTCGCCGGGCACCGCCTGCACTGGCTCGGCCATGTCGCCGCTGAAGAAGTCGCCCCCGAAGATCAGGTTGCAGGCGGCGATCAATGCCGGGGTCGAGCGGTAGTTGGCGGTCAGCGGCACCAGCGTGCCGCCGGCTGCCAGCACCTGCCGCCGTGCCGCCACGTAGGTCTGCACGTCGGCGTTACGGAAACCGTAGATCGCCTGCTTGGGGTCGCCGATGAGGAACAGCCGGTGGCCCCCGCCGCTGGCGAAGAAGAGGGTGCGGAAGATGTCCCACTGCACCTCGTCGGTGTCCTGGAACTCGTCGATTAGCGCTACCTCCCAGCGCTCGCGCAGCGCCGCCAGCATGCCGGCGTCGGCGTGCGGCCCGCACAGCGCATCGCGGACGTGCAGCAGCATGTCGTCGAAGTCGTAGAGGCCGAGGCTGAGCTTGTGGTGGCGAAGCCACTCTCCCACCGCCGCGCGGAGCCCGCCCACCAGCGCCGCCAACGGCGGCGCCGCGAGGTCGCCGAGGTCGTCGAGGGCCTCGCGCGCGCGTCGCGCCGCCGCGTCTCCCGTCGCCTCCAGGGCGGCGAGGCCCTGCTGCAGCGCCACCCAGTGCGCCGGCTTGCCGCGGGGCTTGTCGCGTCCCCAGGAGCGCAGCGCTGCGGCGAAGGTCACGGGGTCGCCTGCATCGAGGAAGGTCGCGATGAGCGCTCGCGGGTCGTGCTCGTCGCGCGCTCGCGGTGCCACCCCGGCCGCGAGCAACGTCCGCGCGAGCAGGGCGTCGTCGCAGTCGGCGACGAAGGCACGCGACGCCTCGCGGAGAGCGGCGGGCTGCCAGCGGGGCGTCAAGGTGCCGCGCTGGCGCAGCGACTCGGCGACGAGCTCCTGCAGGCGCTCGAGGGTGCCCCCGCCGCGTAGCCAGTCGAGCAGTGGCTCACGCAGGGCACCGCTGCTGCCGAGCTCGTGCGCCAGCACGGAGCGGAAGGCGCGGGCGAAGGTCTCGCGCCCGTCGACGAGTCGCTGCTCGAAGAGGCGGCGGTGGGCGAACGAATGCTCGGTGAGCACGCGCTGGCAAAAGCCGTGGATGGTCGACAGCGTGGCGGCGTCGAAGCGAGCGACGGCGCTTGCCAGCTCGCGGCGCGACGCCTCGTCGAGCCGCCAGGCGGCACCGCCGTCCACCGGCGGCGGCGCCTGGCCGGCTGCCAGCTGGCGCAGCTTGCCACGCACCCGTTCGCGCAGCTCCTCGGTGGCTTTCTCGGTGAAGGTCACCACCAGCATGCGCTCGATGGGGATGCCGCGGTCGAGCAGCAGATCCACCACCAGGTGCTCGAGGGCGTAGGTCTTGCCCGTGCCGGCGCTCGCCTCGAGCACCACGTGGCCGGTGACGGGGATCGATGCCAGGACGTCGGGTCGCCGGGCGAGCAGGGGGGCGCTCACTCCCAGCGGGTCCCGAGCAGGGAGAGGAAGGGGGCGTAGCGACGGGCGAGGATGTCCACCGTCCGCTGCGGCGCCGGCGGCGGGTAGCCGCCGGGGTCCGGCACCGGACCCCAGCGCGACGAGCAGGGGAGGCGATCCGCACCGATCCGGCGCAACGCCTCGGCCCGCACCGCGCGCGGGTCGAGTGGCAGGCGGAGCCGGCCGGCGCGGAAGACCTCGAAGACCGCCTCGCAGGGCAGCAGGTAGTCGTGGACGCCGGCCAGCAGGTCGCCGGCGAGTGCGCCGAGATGTTCGATTGCCTGCTCGCGCGCGAGCGGCTGCAGGTCATAGCGCACCTGCCGTGGGCCGTCGCCGTCGCGCCGCAGGAGCACGAGCTGCCGCTTCACCTTGGCGAGCTTGCCACTGGCGGCGAGCAGCAGATGGTCGAAGTAGCCGCGCAGCGCCAGCTTGAGCTCGCGGACCCGCTCCTCCTTGGCGTCCTGCCTGGGGCCGCCGAGGTCGCAGACGACGCTGGCCCGGCGCTCGGCGAGCAGCAGCTCGCTGCGGCCGTGCAGCTCGCAGCAGGGGCCGCCGTCGCCACTCGCGAGTCGCAGCGCCGGCAGCACCTCGTCGAGCTCCTCGTGCTCGGGGGCGCGACCCAGACGCAGCCGCTCGCCGCGGCCGCGGGCCGTGAGGTCGGCGACGGCGGCGTGCCAGCCGGCGAGGAGCTCGCCGTGCAGCTCGCGCTCGACGGCGCCGAGGGCGCCGGTGGGGAGCTTGCCAGCGAGCTCGCGCGGGCGCGCTAGCGCGGCGTAGGCGGTGGGCGGCTCCTCACCGCGCCGCAGCGCGCGGGCGAAGGCCTCGCGCACCAGCACCGTCTCCACCAGTCTCGAGCTCCGCAGCGGCTCGTCCTCGACCTCCGCCGGGTCCTCCTCGTCGTCGCGCTCGAGCCCCAGCAGTGCCCTCGCCGAACCTTGCAGCGGACACTCCAGGAAGGCGCGCAGGGTGCTCACGGTGAGCACGGTAGGCGCGGCGGCGGTCGTCGCAGCACACCCCGGGGCCGCCGCCGCCAGCTGCGGCAGCGCCAGGAGAGAGGCGAGCGGCTGCCAGGTCGCCGCCGGCAGCTCGCGCCGGAGCACGGGCAGACGGTCGCCTGCACTTTCCCCGAGCTCGGCGCGCAGGCTCTCGCCGAGACGCCGTGCCGCCGCCTCCTCGACGGCGCCGGGAGCCACGGTCGGCAGGGGCACGACGGGCGCGGCGCGCTCGCCGGTGGCTGGCGCGGCCTCTCCCGGCGCCGGGACGTACGCCGCGTCCCATCGGCGCGGCGGCACCCGCTGGACCAACGTCTCGGCGCCCTCCGCGCCGACGTAGCCGCGCGCCAGCACGTCGAGCAGCTCCTGCACCACGCTCGATGGACGCAGTCGCTCGCCGGTGCGTTCGTCGCGGCTGACGTAGGAGAGCACCAGCCGTTCGCGCGCGGCCAGCAGGGTTTCGAGGAACAGGTAGCGGTCGCGCTCTGCCGGCGTGACGTCGCCCGCGCGGCGCCCCGCCGCGCGCAGGTCGAGCGCGTCGCGGCGGTTGGCGGCCGGGAACTCCCCCTCGCCGAGGCCGAGCACGAAGACGACCCGGAAGGGGATGGTGCGCATAGGCAGGAGCGTCGAGACCGCCACGCCCTCGCCCAGCCAGCCGCCGCGCCCCACCATCAGCTCGCCGACCGCGGTGGCGGCGAGCTCGCAGGCGACGCGCCCGCACATCGGCACGCCGCCGACGTCGGCGCGCTCGAGGGCGCCGAGAGCGGCGAGGCAGCGGGCGAGGTCCGCCTCTTCCTCCTCGGCCGGCGTCAGGTAGGCGGCGAGCAGGCGGCGCAGCACCGCGGCCCAGGTAGCGAGCGGGCGCTCCTCGACCCGCAGCCGACGGCAGTCGGCGAGCAGCGAGCGGGCGAGCAGCGCGAAGCGAGCGGAGGCCTCCAGCCGTGCCGGCACCACGTCGGCCACCAGCACCTCGCCGCCGTCCGCGGGGTGCCACAGGCGCTCCTCGCCGCCGCGCGGACCCGCCATGAAGGCACCGAGCGCGAGCCGGCGCAGCCCCTGGTCCCACGACAGCAGGTCCTCGCCGACGTAGGTGTCGGCGAGGTCCTCGCGCGAGGCGCCGTGGAAGATGCCGAGCTCGTCGGCAAGGCGCGCCCACTGCGCTGGGTCGAGATCGGGGAAACGGCCGCGTACCGCCGGGTGGAGCATCACGCGCAGCACTTCGGCACGCGAGAAGCGCCCGAAGGGGAGCCCCAGCAGCAACTGCGCCGCCTCGCCCACCCGGCGCTCGCCGGCGAGGGGCAGGTCCGTCACGTTGCAGGGGATGCCGTGGTACTCGGCGAAGACCGCTCGCACCTGGGGCAGGTAGCGTGCGCCGGCGCCGGCGTTGACGATCACCGCCACGTCGCTCCAGCGCAACGGTTCGGGCCCGTCTTCGCTTTCGGCCATCAGCAGCCAGAGGGCGTCGGCGACCGCTTCCACCTCGCGCCGCGGGTCGGGGCAGGCGAGCACGCGCAGGCTGCCATCGGCCGCCCACGCCAGGCGCGGCGGACGCTCGACGGTGGCGGCGCGGCGGAGGATGTCCCCCTGCAGCGCGGCCAGGAGGGTCGGCTCGGCATCGCCATCGGGAGCGACGAAGCGGGCCGTGAAGTCGCACTCGGTGAGATCGTCGAGCAGGCGGACGTGCTCCCGCCCCGGTCTGCCCCAGTAGCGCAGCGGCAGGTTCTCGGTGTCCTGGAACAGCCCGTACGGATCCTCCTCCGGTGGCGGCAGCGGGCCTCGGTGGCGGGCCTGGCGCCGTCGCAGCTCGCGCTCGGTCTCGACGTCGTCCCACAGCTCCTGGCAGGGGTTGAGGGTGAAGAGCCAGACCTCGCGCGCAGCGGCGAGGCGGTGGAAGAGCGCGTGGAAGGCGCGGGCGACGTAGGAGACGCCGAAGACATGCAGGGGCGTCGTGGCAGACGACGGTGGGAGAGAGCCCGCGGCCAGCTCGGCGAGCGTCACCCAGCGGCCGTCTCCTCCCTGTGGAATCGGCGGTGGGTGGTCCTCGAGCCAGCCGCCGGGGCCGGTGAGCGCCAGCCACAGCGACCGCTGCCACGCCTCGAGACCAGTGAGCGGGCCGCCCGCGAGGGTGAGCCCCTCCGGCCAGGCGGCGAGCATCTCCGGCCGCGAGTAGGCGTACTCCTCGAAGAGGCGACCGAGGCGGCCGGCCAGCTGCACGCGGCGCAGCGCCACGCCGTCGCGATCGGGCGCCTCGAGGTAGGCGCGCACCGGCGTCAGGGCGGGATCGGCGAGCGCCAGCGGGTCGTGAAGGAGAGCCAGCACGCCCCCGCGCAGCGCCTCGGCGTCGAGCAGCCGGTTGCCCGTCGCGCCCGCCGCCGCGAGCTCGGCGAGGAAGCGCTCGAGGCGCCGAAAACGCAGGTTGGCGGCGACGCCCAGCCGCTCGGCCAGCGACAGCCGCACCATCTGCTCGAGGTTGCGGTTGGGGACCAGTAGCTCCACCGGCTCGAGCGGGTGAGTGCCGGCGGCACGACGCGCGCGCAGCACCTCGGCGAGGGCGTCGAGCAGCTCCTCGGTGCGATTGGAGTAGACCAGCTGCAGCATCGGCGGGGCCGGCCGATGGTAGCAGCGGCCCCCGAGGCCTCGCGGTGCGGGCCGTCCACGGCCATGGGGTGAGCGCCCTCACCGGCATCAACTCACTGTTCAGGTAGAGTTTGCTGTCGAGCGCACCGATGGCTTCCGCGTACACCCCGCCGCCCGAGTCGCCGCTGCCGATCAGCGACTTCATCGACTTCCCGGTCAAGGAGGTGATCGTCGAGCGGCTGCGCGCCGTCGACGAGTCGCCGCGGCTGACGCGGCTGTACGAGACCATCGGCGAGCGGCTGGCGACGAGGACCTACGAGCGCTCGGCGTCGGCGTTCATCCTCATCGAGATGCTCTACGACTTCGAGGAGGTCGTCGGCGGCGACATGAGCTACCTGCTGCCGCGATCGATCTACACCCTCACCGGCGACCGCGACCTGGCGCTGTCGGCGCTGGGCGCCTTCAACGAGATCAAGGACGCCATCGTGCTCCAGGCGCCGCCACTGGAGACCCTCGCCACCGAGCCTCCGCCGCTGTCCGCTACAGCCGTGACGCCCACGTCGGCCGCGTCGGCGGAGCCCACCGAAACGGACCGCATGATGCACAAGCTGCAGTTCGCGCAGAAAGCGCTCGTCGACCTCGGCCTCGCCACCAGGGTGTCGATCGACCTCGCGATGCGGCGGCCGAGTCGGCAGCGGGTCAGCCGCACGCTGCAGGACATCGCGTCGTTGCGAGCGGCCATGCGTCGCTTCGAGGAGCTGCTCTCGCAGGCCGAGCTGCAGGTGCTGGAGGCGGCGGGCGTGCTGTGGGAGGGAGTGGGGGAGCCTCCCGAGGGCGCCGAAGGCGAGAGCTGACGCGGCGGCTCAGCCCACCGGCTGGCGTGCCAGCAGCTCGGCGAGGTCGTCGCTGCGGGGCCAGCCCCAGATCATCGCCACCAGCGTGAGTGCCGACAGCACGTAGCACCACGCCGCCTCGTCGGTGAGCAGGGTCAGCATGAGCCCGACGATGGCCGCGCCCTCGCGCAGGATGAAGGCGAGCAGGGTGGCGAAGCGATAGCTCTCGAGGGCGGTGTCCAGCCGCTCGTCGGCGCGCTGGACGGCGAGGGCGCGCTCGAGCATCCTGCGGTGGACGACCGGCGCCGCGAGCAGCAGGGCGACGCCGACGACGGCGCCGAAGAAGGCTACGCCGGCCGGCAGGGGCGGCCCCATCGGCCCCAGCTCGCCGGGCCCCGAGGCGATGAACCAGGCCACCATGGCGAAGACCGCCACGGTCGCCACCAGGCCGACGCAGACGACGTTGAGGAATCGCAGCGCCTCCTCGGCGCGATCCTGCCGGCTCTCCTCGGCGACCCCCATCACCACCTCCTGCCGCGGCCGCGCGACGAGCCGCCCACCTGCTGGACGCCGCGGCCGCCTGCGCTCCCGATCCTGCCGCGTAGTCTAACCAACAACCGGGTCCGCATCGCGCTGTCGAGGCGAGGCGAAGCTCATCCACCTCTGGCGTCAGCAGGACGGCGTCTGGCAGCTGGCGCGGGTGATCCCCTTCGACCACCACCCGCTCGGCAAGTGAGGCCGGGCCCTCCGCAGGGTGGCTGGCGTGCCGCCGGTAGGCGCGGCGCCTGGGTGGTCGCGACGGTCCGAGGCCTCGACTAACATCCCGCCTCATGACCGCGCCGCCGAGCGAGGCCGCCGCCACCATGTCGACCACCGCGGTGGGCGTGGGGCCGCATCCCCTCCCCTGGCCCGTGGACTCGCGGCTCGATCCCGAGCTGCTCGCCGCCGGCGACCGCCGCAATGTCGTCGACCGCTACCGCTACTGGCGCCTGGAGGCGATCGTCGCCGACCTCGACCGGCGCCGCCACCCGTTCCACGTCGCCATCGAGAACTGGCGGCACGACTTCAACATCGGCGCCGTGGTGCGCAACGCCAACGCCTTCCTCGCCGGCGCCGTGCACGTGGTGGGGGAGCGACGGTGGAACCGGCGCGGCGCCATGATGACCGAGGTCTACCAGCGCGTCGTGCACCACGGGACCCTCGCCGCGCTCGCGGCGTGGGCGGCGGCGGCGGGGTTACCCATGGTCGGCGTCGACAACCTGCCGGGTGCCGAGCCCATCGATCGCGCCGAGCTGCCACGGGCCTGCATCCTGCTCTTCGGGCAGGAGGCGGAGGGGCTTTCCGTGGAGGCGCGCGACGCGGTCGTTTCGCTGCTGTCGATCCCGCAGTTCGGCTCGACCCGCTCGATCAACGCCGGCGCCGCGTCGGCGGTCGCCATGTACGAGTGGTGCCGGCGCCACGCGGCGCCTGACGCCGCCGCGCTCCCCGGGGAGCGCGGCGATGGCTGAGGTGTACTGCGCGGAGGTGGCGCGGGCGGCGGACGCGTCGCTGGCGGGCACCGCCACCCGCGCCGCGGCGTTCCTCCTCGTCGAGCACCGCGGCCCCTGGGGCGAACGCGCGGTGGAGGAGAACGACCTCCCCGCCGCCGTGCAGGGCTGGCTGGAGGACGAGCTCGCAGCGCTGGCCGAGACCGTCGGCAAATCACGCGCGCTGCTGGTGCGTCGCGAAGGTCGCGAGGACGGAGCGCTCAGTTGCTTCCTCGCCCTCACCCAGGAGAGCCGGCGCGAGCTCTTCCGGTTCGAGGTCGCGCGGCACGAGGAGCTGGCGGGGCTGGCGCTCGCGGAGGGGCTCGCCGCCGATCGGCTCGGGGGCTACCGCACCGACGAGCCCCTCACGCTGGTGTGCGGCAACGGGCGGCGCGACCGCTGCTGCGCACGCTTCGGGCTGCCGACCTATCGTGAGCTCGCCGCGACAGAGGGAGAGCGGAGCTGGCTGTCGACCCACCAGGGGGGCCACCGTCACGCCGGCACCGGTCTCTGGCTGCCGGAAGGTGTGGCGTACGGCTACCTGCAGGCGGAGGAGGTGCCGGCGCTGCGGGCCGCTCGCTCCCGGGGCGCGCTCCACCTGCCCTGCTTCCGCGGCCGCACCTTCCACTCCGCCGTGGTGCAGGCGGCCGACGTCCTGCTGCGGCGCACCACCGGCGTCGACGACCTCGACCCCTGGCATCTGGAGGGCTCCGCGGAGGAGGTGCGCGAGGGCGAGTGGCGAGTGCGTTTCCGCGGCGCGCGCGGTGCGTACTCGGTCCGTCTGCGGCGCTGGAGCGAGGAGGCGCTGGTGAGCTGCACGCCCCCCAAGCGCAAGGCGATCGATCGCTTCACGTTGACGTCTTGGGACAGCGAGGAGAGCCTATGAGCGTCGGCTTCACGCAGGTGGATGCGTTCACCGCCGAGCCCTTTCGCGGCAATCCGGCGGCGGTGGTGGTGCTGGCGGACTGGCCCGCCGAGAGCTGGATGCAGGCGGTGGCCGCCGAGATGAACCTCTCCGAGACGGCGTTCCTGGTGCGCCGGGAGGGTGACGCCGAGCGCAACGAGTTCGGCCTGCGCTGGTTCACGCCGACGGTCGAGGTGGCGCTCTGCGGCCACGCCACGCTGGCCAGCGCCCGCGTGCTGTGGGAGGAGGGGCATGCCACGGCGGCGCCGCTGGTGTTCCACACCAAGAGCGGCGCGCTGACCGCCAGCCGCGACGGGGCATGGATCGAGCTCGACTTCCCGGCAACACCGCCGCAGGAGGCGCCCGCGCCGGCGGGGCTGATGGAAGCGCTGGGAGTGAAGCCGCGCTGGGTGGGGCGGAGCCGCTTCGACTTCGTCGTGGTGGTCGACGAGGAGGCGGCGGTCCGCGCCGCGCAGCCGGACCACACCCGTCTCCGCGGCGTAGAGGCGCGCGGCGTGATGCTTACCGCCCCTGCGGCGACGGGCGCCGATCACGACTTCGTCTCCCGCTTCTTCGCTCCCGCCTCGGGGGTGGACGAGGACCCGGTCACCGGCTCGGCGCACTGCTGCCTCGCACCCTACTGGGCGGCGCGGCTGGGCCGCTCGCATCTGGTCGGCTACCAGGCTTCGCAACGGGGGGGTGAGGTGCGCGTGAGCGTCGTCGGGGATCGCGTGCGGCTCGCCGGTCAGACCGCACTGGTGGCGCGCGGAAGGCTGCTGCTCGACCCCGCTTAGACGACCGCGGGGCAGGGTGCGCCCGGGCCCCGCGTCGCGGTACGCTTGCGTTCTCCCGGCGATCTGGGTTACAAGGTCCTGCGAATGCTCCCCATGCTGCAGGCGATGCGACGAAACGTGCTGGCCGTCAACGTCGATACCGAGCTGTTCGACAAGCTTGCGCCGCTCCTCCACAGGGAGGAGTTCGACATCGATCGCTTCCCGCGCGCGGGCGCCGCTCTCGAGCTGATCTCGCGCGTGCCGGTGGACGTGTTGCTGATCGGCTATCCGCTGCCCGACATCGCCACCCAGGAGCTCCTCGACGCCGTCCGCTCTGCGAGCTCACCGTGCCGGCAGTCGCCGCTGCTGCTCGTCGCCCACGGCGACCAGCTGGCGGAGGCGAAGCGCTTCATCGGCCGCGGCGCCAACGAGGTGGTCGCCGTCGAGGAGTCGGCCGAGCTCCTGCAGGCCGCGGTGTCCCGCCTGCTGGCGGTGGCGCCGCGCAGCTCCCTGCGGGTGATGGTGAGGATCGTCGTCAACATCGGCGAGGGCGCGGCGCTGGAGATGGCGCAGAGCGAGAACTTCTCGGAGACCGGCATGCTGGTGCGCACCGGCGAGCCCTACCCGATGGGCAGTCGCCTCAGCTTCGAGTTCCACCTCGGCGGCGACCGGCTGCCCATCCGCGGTGAGGGGGAGGTGGTGCGACAGACCACTCCCGGCCGCGAGTCGCTGCGCGGCATCGGCATTCGCTTCGTCTCCTTCGAGCGCGACGGGCTGCTGCGCCTGCAGCGCTACCTGCGCAGCGCGACTGGCTGAGCCCTGGCGTCACCGGGCCGCGATGCTCGGCGCGATGGCGCCAGGCCGTCAGCGGCGAACGGCCCGCCGCGAATGGCGTGCGGCGACGGCCCAGGTGGACGCGCCGTCAGCGCGCTCACCCTGCACCGCCGTGGGACGGGCTCTCGCTAGTACTCTTCGGGTCGACCCGCTGAGCCGGGCCGCCGCCTGGCGCTGGCCCGGGTTGGCGCGCGCCGGGAGGACCCATGGACCTGCTCTGGTACACCCTTGGCGGCCTCGTTGTCGCGTCCCTGGTGCGCTGGTGGCAGCCTCGACTCTCCCTCGGCGCGGCGGCCGGCTACCTGCTGCTCGCCGGCGGCTTCCATGGTGGAGCGCTGTCGAGCTCGGCGCTGCAGGTGCCCACCGACATTCCCTACGTCTACCGTCCGTGGTCGGACTTGGCACCTGCTCCGGTGCACCCGCGCAACCCGTTGCTCTTCGACGTCGTCTCTCAGATGGTGCCGTTCCGCGCCCTGGTGCGCGAACGCCTGCTGCACCTGCAGGCGCCCCTGTGGACGCACGAGATCGGCTGCGGGCAGCCGCTGCTCGGCAACGCCCAGTCGGCTCCCTTTGCGCCGCTGCACCTTCTCGCCATCGGTTTGCCGCCGCTGCGTGCCCTCACCCTCGCCGCCGCCTGGCAGACACTGCTCGCCCTGCTCCTGGTGCACGCGCTGCTGCGCGCATTGGGGGCGAGCGAGGCGGGAGCGGCGCTCGGCGCCGTTGGCTACGGGCTGTCCTCGTACCTGGTGACGTGGGCGTACTACCCGATCGGCATGGCGGCGGCCTGGATCCCGGGAGTGCTGTTGGGGATCGTCGCCCTGCACGGAAAGGAGCGCGGGGCCCTCACCGGGCTGGTCGCCTGCGGTGTCGGCCTTGCGCTCTCTGGTCACCCGGAGAGCCTCGTCAACGCTGCCATCGCTGCGATCCTCGCAGTCGCGGCACTGCTCGCGCCGGGCCGCCGCTTCGCGGTCGCCGCCGCCGTCGGCGGCACCCTCTCGCGAGCGCGCTTCCTCGGGCGGCTTGCTTTTGCCACCCTGCTCACCGGGCTGTTCGCGGCGCCAGCGCTCCTCCCCTTCCTCGAGGTGCTTCCCGAGAGCGAGCGCTGGGGCGAGCTGGAGCGTCAGGGCGGCAGGTTTCCACTGCCGCGGTGGGAACCGAGTCAGCTGCGCGTGCTGGTCGACCCGCTTGCCTTCGGGAGCCCGCGGGACGGCAACTGGAAGACGACGAGAGGTTCCAGCTACGGCGCGCTCTGCACGACGTGGACCGGGCTCGTGCCCCTCGCGCTCGCC
This sequence comes from Thermoanaerobaculia bacterium, assembly GCA_963837455.1. Classification (GTDB taxonomy): domain Bacteria; phylum Acidobacteriota; class Thermoanaerobaculia; order Multivoradales; family JAIOJS01; genus DASYQD01. The sequence continues at coordinate 1,018,089 of CAWINM010000010.1, forward strand.
GTGGGGGGCGCGGTATCGGGCCGGCGGCGGTGGCTGTTGATGACGGCGGCGCTTGCTGCGGGCGCGGCCTTCGGCGCCAAACCGCTGACCCCGTTGCTGGCCCTGCCGGGACTCGACGCCGTGCCGCCCGCTCGCCTGCGCCTGCTGACGACGCTGGCGGTCGCGCTGGCTGCGGGGCTCGCCCTCGATGAGGTCGTCTCCCGGCGCGCCGGACGCTGGGCGGCCGCCGCGAGCCTCCTCGCGGCGGCGGCGGCGCTCGCCCTGCTGCCGCCGCCAGCGAGCGTCTGGCAGCGAGCGTGGTGGGTCGCCGCGCTCGCGGGCGGCGCGGCTTGCCTGGCAGCGCTACTGGTGCCCCGCGGACACCGCTGGTTCCCTTGGGTAGCGGTCGCCGCGACGCTGGTCGATCTCGTCCTGGTCGGGGCCCGCTACAACCCTCTCGTTCCTGGCTCCTTGGACCTCGCCCCTCCCGCCGCGCTGCGGCCCCTGCTCGTCGCTCGCCATGGCGAGCCCTTCCGCGTCATCGGCATGGCCGGCGACCTGCTCCCCAACCTGCCCTCGCTCTACGGGCTCTGGGACCCGCGCTCCTACGATCCGACCCACCCTGCCGCGACGCGTCAAGTGCTGGCGGCGGCGTGGGGCTCACGACGGACGCTGATGACGCTGCTCGACGCGCCGGCCATCGCCGTAGGTTCCCGCCGCCAGGACGCGCGGGCGCGCCCGATGCTCGACTACCTCGGCGTGCGCTACATGCTGGTGCGTCCCGCGGGACGCCTGCCACACCCCTGGAGACGCGCCTGGCTCGCCCCCGGGGGGCGCGTCTGGGAAAACCCCGCGGCGCTGCCGCTCTTCTTCCTGCCGGCGCGGGTCGAGCCGGCGGCAGATCTCGGGATGGCCGTACGGCGCAGCGGCGCGAATCGCGACTTCCGCGCCGAGGCGGTGGTCGAGGGCTTGCCGCGACCGCTGGAGCAGCGGGGCGAGGCGTGGGTGCGACACGTCGAGCCCAACGGCTTCGCGCTCGAGGTCGCCTCACCGACCGGCGGTGTCACCGTCTCCAGCGTCACCTTCGTACGCGGCTGGCGCATTGCCGTCGACGGCCACCCCGTCGGGGCGCTGCGCGTCAACGGCGGCTTCGTCGGGTTTCGCATCCCCCCGGGCCGGCACCGAGTGCGGCTCGAGTACCGCCCGGCGGGATGGACCTGGGGGCTGCTGCTCGCGGCCGTTGGGGCACTGCTCGCCGTCGCGGCGACGGTGACGGGCGCCCGCCGCCGACAAGCGTGACGCCCCGCTCGGGGTCGCGACGAGGCCGGGTGGGCGGCGGCTGCGCCTGAGATGCTCAGGCCGGCCACAGCGCGACCGGTGTTGCGGCTCGGCGGCCATATCATCGCCGCCACGAAGGAGGAGAACCATGCGCCACTGGTTGGTCAAGAGCGAGCCCAGCGTCTTCTCGTTCGACGACCTGATGCGCGAGCCGGACCGCACCACGCGCTGGCACGGCGTGCGCAACTATCAGGCCCGCAACCTGATGCGCGAGATGCGAGTGGGCGACGCGGTGCTCTACTACCACTCCGCCTGCGAGCCCCCGCACCTCGCCGGCGTGGCGCGGGTGGCGCGCGAGGCCTACCCGGACGACTCCGCCTGGGACCCGCGCTCGGAGTACCACGACCCCGGCTCCACCCCCGAGCGGCCGCGCTGGTTCATGGTCGACGTGCAGGGTGAGCGGGCGTTGCCGGCGACGGTCACCCTCGCCGAGCTCAAGGCCAACCCGCGGCTGACGGCGATGAAAGTGGTGCAGAAGGGGCAGCGTCTCAGCGTGCAGCCGGTGACGGCGGAGGAGTACGCCGAGGTGGTGCGGATGGCGGCGGCCAAGGCACGCGGCGGTTGACCGTCAGCGGGGACCGGGGGAGCCGAGGTCGAGCACCCACAGCGCGGTCACCCGGCCATTCTCCTCACCGCGGGCGACGCCGATGCCGGCGCTCACCGGGTGAGGGTCGAGGATGTTGCGGCGGTGGCCGCTCGACAGCATCCAGCGTCGCACCACCTCGATCGGTGTGAAGACGCCCTTGGCGATGTTCTCGGCCGCCCAGCTGAAGCCGTAGCCGCGCGCCACGAAGCGGTAGGCGAGGTTGTGCCCTTCGGGCGTGACGTGGTCGTAGAAGTGCCGGGCCAGCATGTCGCCGGCGTGGGTCTGGGCGGCGTCGTCCAGCCGGGGGTCGAGGCTGAGCGCCGGCAGCCCGGCATGTGCCCGCTCGCGATTGACGGCTGCGAGCACCGCCGTCTGAACGGCCGCGACGTCGTCGAGAGGAGCCGCTTCCCGGCGCTCCCAGGTGATCCGCGGCAAGGCGACGAAGAGGGACCACAGTGGCGGCTCGACCGCCGGGGCGCGGGCGGCGCCGAAGCCTTCGAAGTCGCCGAGGGCGATCTCGGCGAAGCCCTGCGGGTCCGACTCGCGCCACTGGCGCACCAACGAAGCGGCGTCGTGGGGCCCCTGCACCAGGCGCTGCCGCCATGAATAGGGGGGGTAGCCGGCGCGCCGCAGGTCGCGGCTGAGCGCCATCGCGGTCTCGGCGTCGGCGTCGAAGTCGCCGCTGGCGGCGACTGCCTGGGCGCGCCGGGCCGCCACCTGGGCCAGCGCCGGCTCGGCACGCAGGGGCACCAGGCCGGCCTGGCGGCGAGCGTCGTTGAGCAACGCCAGCACCTCGGTTTCGGGGTCGGGCTGATCGAACGGGATGGTGACGACCTGCACCACCTGCGCCCACGAACCCCCAGCTGCCGCGGCGAGGCCGGCGGCGCAGAGGGCGATACGGCGGACGAGCGCGCCCATGCTGGTGGGGATGGCGGAATCGCGGCTCGCGGTGCTTTCCGGTGCGCCAATGCTACCCTGCGGCCGGGTCCCGCGCCGTGAAGCGCCGCACCCGCTCCCATGCCAACGACCGCCGTCTCGACCCTCGGCCTCGCGTCCCCCGAGCGCCCGCCGCTCTCGGACTTCCTGCCCGCCGTCGGAGAGCGGGCGCCCGCCGACGACCTCCTCGATCGCTTCCTCGCCTGGGTGAGGTCGCAGGATCTCGAGCTCTACCCAGCGCAGGAGGAGGCCCTGCTCGAGCTCTGGGCCGGCCGGCACGTGGTGCTCGCCACTCCCACCGGATCGGGCAAGTCGTTGGTCGCCCTCGGGCTGCAGTTCAAGGCGGCGGGGGAGGGGCGGCGCTCGTTCTACACCAGCCCGATCAAGGCGCTGGCGTCGGAGAAGTTCTTCGCCCTTTGCTCGCTGTTCGGTGCCGAGCGGGTGGGGATGCTCACCGGCGACGCCAGCATCAACCCGGGGGCGCCGGTGGTCTGCTGCACCGCCGAGGTGCTGTCGAACATGGCGCTCCGCATGCCCGTCGTCGACGCCCCGTACGTGGTGATGGACGAGTTCCACTACTACGCCGACGCCGACCGCGGTGTCGCCTGGCAGGTGCCGCTTCTGCTCCTCGGCAGCAGCCAGTTCCTGCTCATGTCCGCCACCCTCGGCAACACCGCGGCGATCGAGGAGGACCTCGGCCGTCGCAGCGGTCGCGAGGTGGCGCGGGTGGCGAGCGAGCGGCGGCCGGTGCCGCTCGAGTTCCAGTACCGCGACACGCCGCTGCACGAGACGGTGCAGGAGCTGGTGGACGCCGACCGCGTTCCAGCCTACGTCGTCAACTTCACCCAGCGCGAGTGCGCCGAGCTGGCACAGAGCCTGACCAGCATGCAGCTCACCAGCCGCGACGAGCGCGACCGCCTGCGCGAGGCCATCGGCGGCTTCCGTTTCGACACTCCCTACGGCAAGGAGCTGCGCCGCATCCTCGGCTTTGGCATCGGCATCCACCACGCCGGGCTGCTGCCCAAGTACCGCCTGCTGGTCGAGCAACTGGCCCAGCAGTCGCTGCTCAAGGTGATCTGCGGCACCGACACTCTCGGGGTCGGCGTCAACATTCCCATCCGCACCGTGCTCTTCAACAAGCTGGCGAAGTACGACGGCCGCAAGGTGAGCCTGCTCACCGTGCGCGACTTCAAGCAGATCGCCGGCCGCGCTGGCCGTAAGGGCTTCGACGACCGTGGTTTCGTCGTCGCGCAGGCGCCCGAGCACGTCATCGCGGCGCGGCGCTCGGAAGGGAAGCGCCGGCGTGCCAAGGCACCGCCCAAGGGCGAGGTGCAGTGGAGCGAGGAGACGTTCGACCGCCTGGTGCGCTCGCCCCCGGAGCCGCTGCGGTCGAGCTTCAAGCTCACCCACGGCATGGTGCTGGACCTGGTGCAGCGCGATGGCGAGCTCGACGATCCCAACACCGACAACTTCTGGTCGCTGCGCGAGCTGATCCGCCGCTGCCACGAGGACGACGCCGGGAAGCGCCGGTTGCTGCGGCACGCCGCCCTGCTGGTGCGCTCGCTCCACCGCACCGGGGTGCTGAAGATGCGGCGCGACGAGCGCACCAGCTACCTCTGGGTGGTCGTCGACGAGGAGCTGCAGCGGGAGTTCTCGCTGCACCAGGCCCTCTCGCTCTACCTCGTCGAGGCGATCGACCGCCTCGACGCCGCCTCCCCGGACTACGGGCTCGACCTGCTGTCGCTCGTCGAGGCGGTGCTCGAGGACCCCGACGTCATCCTCCGCCGCCAGGTGGACAAGGCCAAGGACGAGCTGGTGGCGAGGCTCAAGGCCGAGGGGGTCGAGTACGAGGAACGCATGGAGCGTCTCGAGGAGGTGACCCACCCGAAGCCACTCGCCGAGCTCATCTACGCCACTTTCCGGGAGTTCCGGGGTCGCCACCCCTGGCTGGGCAACGAGGTGATCCACCCCAAGTCGATCGGCCGCGACCTGCTGGAGCGCTATGCCTCCTTCGGCGACTACGTACGCCTGTATGGTCTGCAGCGCAGTGAGGGCGTGCTGCTGCGCTACCTGTCGCAGCTCTACAAGACTCTGCAGCAGGGAGTGCCGGAGCGGGCGCGGAGTGAGCCGGTGGTGGAGGCGACGGCGGTCTTCCGCACGTTGCTCGAGCACACCGACACCAGCCTCCTCGAGGAATGGGAGGGCCTGCTCCACCCCGAGCTGCGGGCGCAAAAGGCCGAGGAGCGCCAGCGTGCTCGCGAGGCGTTGCGCGCCTGGGAGCTGCTGCACGATCCCAAGGCCTTCGCGGCGCGCATCCGCGCCGAGATGCACCAGCTGGTGGCAGCGCTGGCGCGCGGGGAATGGGAGGACGCCACCGCGGCGGTGTGGCAGGCACCCGAGGACCCCTGGACGGCGGATCGCTTCGAGGCCGCCATGGCCCCGCTCCTCGCGGAGTATGGAGCCCTCGACTTCACCCCGCGCGCCCGTCAGGCGGCGCTCACCCGCATCGTCCAGCTCGCTCCGCGCCGCTGGGAGGTGACCCACGACCTCCTCGACCCCGAGGGGGAGGGGAGCTGGCACCTGCAGGGGACGGTCGACCTCGGCCCGGGACGGGAGCTGGAGGGACCGCTCGTGGACCTGGAAGCGATCGCGCCCTGACCCGGAGCGAGCGAGGTGCTGGGTGACGATACCCGATCCACTGGTTGCACCGCGTAGTGGCACCCACCATGGACCCAAGCCTGCCCTCTATGCCAGGGAGGCGCGACCGGCCGGAGCGGCGCGATGCCAGTTTGGCCGCCGCCTCGCGATGCCACTAAGGCATAGACACCTTCCGATGGCTCGGCGGCGGTGGGGTAGCCCAGAAACACCGCGGCCCCCGTATTCCGGGGGCCGCTCCGCTGGGATGACCGGGGATACGAGGGAGGTTCCGGTCTTTGGTTGGCTTCTTGGCTTTACCCCTGTGGTTAGGGGACTCAGGCAAGATGGAGGTGAGGGGTGGAGATCAGGGATCTCACGGAATAAGGTAGGACAATCGATTCGGTAAGCGGAACCTCCCTCGTAGGTGTTCTCTCTGTCTGGAAGCGCTTCTAGCAACCCATGTGCCAGCTGTCCGGCCGCGGGTCGTTGCTTCCACGCATGCCCGTGAGAACCGCCTACGGGCGACGTTTCTTCCGCATTGCGGCAAGGCCCCCCGGAATCACCGGGACCGTGCTGCCAGACGCTCCAGCGCAGTTGCCACGTCCGCCCGCTCGGTGAGCACCGGAGCCAACGGATCCGCTGCGGCGCGGCGCAGGCGGGCCGGCACCGTGGCCAGGCTGAAGCGGCGGATGTCCAGCGACGGGACCACGTCCCGCCAGCGGAGGGGCGTGGAGACCGGCGCACCGGGCAGCGGGCGGACGCACCAGGGCGCCGCCAGCAGCTGGCCGCGGCGGTTCTGCAGGTAGTCGACGTAGACCTTGCCTCCCCGCGCCGAGATCTGTCGAGTAAGGGTGGCGATGCGTGGATGGCGATCCACCAGCAGCTGGCCGAGCAGCTGGCCGAGCATGCGGCTCTGCTCGAAGCCGAGACTGCAGCCGAGCGGCACCAGCACGTGCAAACCACTGCTGCCGCTGGTCTTGACATAGGTGGGAAGGCCGAGCTCCTCACCCAGATCGCGCAGGGACCGGGCGAGCTCGACGACGTGGGAGAACGGCGCCCCCTTGGGATCGAGGTCCAGGATGCACCAGTCGGGGCGGTCGAGCTGGGGGGCGCGGCTGGCCCACAGGTGGAAGGGGATGGTGCCGAGGTTGACGAGATAGAGGAGAGCTTCCTCATCGCCGATCACCGCGTAGCGGATCTCCCTTCCGGCCTCCTCGCTCCACACCCCGACGGTGGGGATCCAGGACGGCAGGAACTCGGGAGAGTTCTTCTGGTAGAACGACTTGCCCGCGATGCCGTCGGGGTAGCGGGTGAGCACCACCGGCCGGTCGCGAAGGTAGGGGAGCATCCAGCGGGCGACCTTGCGGTAGTACTCGATGAGGTCGCCTTTCGTGATGCCGTCGTCGGGCCAGTACACCTTGTCGAGGTTGGTGAGGCGCAGATCGGCAGCGGCGCCGCTCGGCGCGGCCTTCGTTCCTCCGACGTCGGCACCTCCCGAGCCCTCGATCGCGGCCGTGAAGCCTGGTGGCGGCGCCTCCTCGCGCAGCTCGAGCAGGACCGGGTGGCGCAGCTGGCCGCCCTCGGTCCACTGCTTGTAACGCACCTCGGCGACCAGCGCCGGTGTCAGCCAGCGCGATCCCCTGGGCGCCGCTGCGGCGGCGGCGAGAGCCGGGGTGGCACGGCGCAGGCGCGGCAGCCGCTCGAGGAGCCACCTGTGCTGTTCCTCGGACAGCCCGGAACCGACGCGCCCGGCGTACACCGGCTCCCCCTCGTGCCAGGCCACCAGGTCGAGGGCGGCCACGCGCGCGGCCGCGTCTTGCTCGGTGTAGCCGATCACCCAGAAGGCCTCGTGGCGGTCGGCGCGCACCTTCAACCAGTCGTCCGACCGCCCTCCCTTGTAGGGCGAGGCGGCGCGTTTGGCCATCACTCCCTCGAGACCCTGGCGGCGCACCTCGGCGAACAGCGCCTCGCCCTCGGCCACGACGTGGTCGGCGAAGCGCACCGTGCCCAGCGGTGGCAGCAGCCTCGCCAGCAGGCGCTTGCGCTCGACGAGCGGCAGCGGGCGCAGGTCGTGGCCGGCGATGGCCAGCAGGTCGAACAGGTAGAGCGTCGCCGGGCGCTCGACGGCGCCCTGCTCGACGTCGACGCGACGCGAGAGCTGGGCCCGCTTCTGCAGCCCCTGGAAGCTCGGCCGGCCGCCCTCGTCGAGCACCACCAGCTCGCCATCGGCGACCAGCCCCTCGCCGGGCAGCGCCGCCACCGCCCGCGCGACCTCGGGGAAGCGGGCGGTGAGGTCGTGGCCGGCGCGCGACAGCAGACGGGGTCCCGCGGCGGTACGGGAGGCGAGCGTCCGGTAGCCGTCGTACTTGAGCTCGAACAGCCAGCCCTCACGCCGAAACGGGCGGTCGCGCTGGCGGGCGAGCATGAGGTCCACCTTGGCGGGGTCGACGGGACGTCGCGGCGCCCGCAGCACCGGCAGCTCCGCCACCACCGCCGCCGAGCGATCGACGCCGTCGCGCAGCTCCTCGACCGTGAGGCCGGAGAGCACCGACTGGCGCGGATACGCCTCGGCCTCGGCGCCGCTGCGGACCCAGCCGTCGCCCCGCTCCTTGATCAGCAGCCACTCCCGTTCGCCCTTGGTCTTTACCAGCGTCCACTTGCCGCGCAGCTTGAAGCCGAAGAGCTCGAAGAGCAGCTTGCCCTTGGGCATGCTCTCCTCGGGTGGCAACAGTGGCAGCCACAACCCACGGTCCCACAGCACCATGGTGCCGCCGCCATACTCCCCCTTGGGGATCAACCCTTCGAAGTCGGCGTACTCGACGGGGTGATCCTCGGTCTCCACTGCCAACCGCTTGGTGGCGGGGTCGGCCGAAAAGCCGTTGGGCACCGCCCAGGAGCGCAGCACGCCGCCCATCTCGAGCCGCAGGTCGAAGTGGCGACGGCGCGCCGCGTGCTCCTGCACGCAGAACAGGCGCGGGCGCGCCGCCGTGGCGTCGCCGAACGGCTCGGGAGTCGCACCCGGATCGCGCTTGGCGCGGTAGCGGGCCAGGCGGTCGTGGGGCATCAGCCGCGAAGAGCCCGGGCGCGAGAGGTGCGGGCTCGCCGGTGCGGGAGGTGGGATGGCGGCACTACAGGTCGTGGTCCAGGAGTCCCCTTGCCACCGTACCTGCCGCTGCTGCCGTGACCTGCTGACAAGAGGCCGGCCGGTTTGCGATACTTTGCACCATGGCAGCACGAGCGATGGGCACGGGCACGATCTCGTTCGGTCTGGTGGCGATCCCGATCAAGCTCTACTCTACCGGCGAGAGCGCCGCCGGTATCTCCTTCAACTGGCTGCACGGCAAGTGCGGCGGTCGCGTGCGGCAGCAGTACTTCTGTCCCACCGACGACGAGGTCGTCGAGCGCAAGGATCTCGTCAAGGGGTACGAGTTCGCCAAGGACCGCTACGTGGTCATGGACGACGAGGAGCTCGCGGCCCTCACCACCAAGGCCACCAACTCGATCGACATCACCGAGTTCGTACCCGTCGACACCGTCGACCCGATCTACTACGAACGTTCCTACTTCCTCGGCCCCGACAAGGGAGGCGATCGCCCCTACCGTCTGCTCGCCGAGGCGATGCGCCAGACCGGCCGCGTGGCGCTCGCGCGTTACGCGGCCCGCGGCAAGAACTACCTGGTGCTGCTGCGTCCGTTCGCCAACGGGCTGGTGATGCAGCAGCTGCGCTACGCCGACGAGGTGCGCGGCTTCGACGAGGTGCCGGTGGGCGAGGGCGAGGTGAAGCCCGCGGAGCTGCAGCTCGCGCGGCAGCTCATCGACCAGATCGCCGCCGACAGCTACGACCCCTCGGCGTACAAGGACGACAGCCGCGAGCAGCTGCGCGAGATCCTGCGTCGCAAGATCGAGGGCGAGGAGGTCACCGCCGCGCCCGCCGAGCCGCCGCGCGGGCAGATCATCGACCTCATGCAGGCCCTCAAGGCGAGCCTCGGCCAGGAGGGCGAAGCCGGCGCGGCGCGGCGCCCACCGCGCCGCTCGCCGCGCTCGAGCGCCGCCGCCGAGAAGCCGGCGCGCGCCGTGGGCGAGCGCGCGGAGCGCGCACCCGCCACGGCGGCGCGCCGCACCCGCGCCAAGAAGTGAGGTGCCCCTCGGAGGGAGCCCGGTGAGCCCTCCCCGCTCTCTCGGCTACTCGGCTCGCGAGGTGGCGACGGTGCTCGGTGTGCCGGTCGCCCGCGTGCGCTACCTGGTGCGCGCTGGTCTCTTGGCGCCGCGGCGGGGCGCCGCCGGCGAGTACCGCTTCACCTTCCAGGAGCTCGTGCTGCTGCGGGCCGCGCAGGGGCTGCTCGATTCCGGCGTGTCGCTGCGGCGGGTGCGCCGGGCGCTCGAGCTGCTGCCGGCGCAGCTGCCGCGCGGGCGCTCCCTGTCGGCCGTGCGCATCACCGCCGAGGGGGGCGAGGTGGTGGTGCGCGAGGGAGGGCGGCGCTGGAACCCGGAGTCGGGCCAGGGGTTGCTCGACCTCGACGTCGCCAGGCTTGCCGCCGCAGCGGCGCCACTGGCGCCCCGGCTGGTGCGCCAGGCGGTGGTGCACGAGGCATCGGGCCCCGACGGCGCACTTTCCGCCGACGATTGGTTCCTGCTCGGCTGCGAGCTCGAGGCGACCTCGCCCGCCGAGGCCGCCGGCGTCTACCGTCGGGCGCTGGTGCTCGACGCCGGGCACCAGGACGCGCTGCTCAACCTGGGCCGCCTCCAGCACGAGGCGGGAGAGCTGCGCGAGGCCGAGGCGTGCTACCGGCGCGTCCTGGCGCTGGCGCCCGGAGAGCCGGTCGCCGCCTACAACCTGGGGGTGGCGCTCGAAGACCGCGGGCGTCTCGCCGAGGCCGCGGAGGCCTACGAGGCGGCGCTCGCCCGCGACCCCACCAATGCCGACGCCTGCGTCAACCTCGCCGGCGTGTACGAGCGCCTGGGTCGGGGCGGCGAGGCGGTGCGCTGGCTCAAGGAGGCGCGGCGCCTGCGCGGCGCCTGACGCCCCTCAGCCACCGGCGAGGCGGCCGTCGAGCTCGAGCTCGGCGGCGATGCCCTGCATCGCGGTCAGCACCGTGCCGACGTGCTCCCAGAGGTCGAGCCGACCGTCGAAGCAGGCGGCGCCGAAGTCGGCGGTGGCTCGCTCGACGTGCTCGCGATCGACGCCGGCGGCGAAGGAGCGCTCCTTCCACCGCTTCTTGATCGACTTCACCTCGACGTCCCGCACGTCCTTGCTCGGCCGCACCAGGGCGGCGGCGAGGATCAGCCCGGTGACCTCGTCGCAGGCGAGCAGGGCGAAGTCCATCGGCTGCCGTCTGGGTACCCCGGTGGCGGCCTCATTGTGCGCCAGGATCGCCTGCACCACCGGCTCTGGGCACCCCTTCTCGCGCAGGATCGGTGTCCCCGCGACAACGTGGGTGCCGAGAGTGGGGTGGATCTCCCAGTCCCAGTCATGGAGCAGGCCGGCGAGCCCCCACGCCTCGGGGTCGGCACCGAGACGCTGCGCGTAGGCGCGCATCGCCGCCTCCACCGACTGCATGTGGCGCCGCAGCCCCGGCGCCCGCACGTTCGCCGCCACCAGCTGCCAGGCATCCTCGCGTCTCATGGCCGCCGGCTCGCGCCCGATGGCGCCGCTGCCGTGGGGGCTGGCGCCGGCAGCGGCTCGGTGGGGTGGAAGATCGCGTCGATCTCGGCGTCGGAGACGTCGCTCCGCAGCTCGGCCACCGGAAAGGTGAGGAGCAGCGGCGGCCCCTCGGCGAGCCGGCGGCGCACGGTCGAGAGCCGGGGGCCGGCGGCGGTCTCCTTCCAGTCCTGCCAGGCCCAGGCCGTGGGAGGGGTGGTGCCGGGGGCGCCCTCTTCGGTCTCGAGCACGTACTCCCAACGCTCCATGAGGTGGGTGCGGGTGGAGACGTAGGCCCAATAGCGGTCGTTGGAGGTGAGGCCGACGCCGCTGCCGAACGACAGGGTGACCACGTCGTACTCCTGGCCGTCGACCGACTTGCGCCCGACGTAGGAGAGGTTGACGCCGGGATCGAGCCACTTCCACGGCATCAGCAGCCAGTAGCTGTCGTTGATGAAGCGGCCGTAGCCCACCTGCAGCCAGTGCGCGAGCTCGTCGCCGGAAACCTCGCGGTCGCCGAGCCAGGCCCGCCCCTGCTTGCTGCCGACGTCGAACAGGATGCGGAAGGGCATCCCCTCCTTGCTCACCCCCTCGAGGCGATAGGCTCCGGTGCGACGGTCCCACCAGTGGTGGTAGGCCCCCGTCGCCTTGCCGTCGCGCACGGGCACGAAGTCGAAGCGCAGGAGGCGTGCCGCGGCGAACCGCTCCTCGCCACCCATTGCCGCCATGCTCTGCCGCGCTAGCTCCACCGCTTGCGCATGGGCGGCGCCGTTCTCTGCCGCCGGAGCGCGGACCGGGGAGAGCACCAGCATCGTGGCGATGGCGAGCAGCGCGGCGGCGGCGGTCGGGCGCATGGGGCTTCCCTCGCCCGGGCGGTTGTGGAGAGGCCGCCCGGGAGCCCGGGAAGAACCCGGCGGCAGCGGAATTTTTTCACTGATCCGGCCGCTTGTAACCGTAGCCAGCCGGACCTTCAGGCGAGAGTGAGTACCGGCCGGCACCCAGAGAGGAGCAATCGATGGCTGAAACGTTCACGCTTCCCGTGCTTCCCTTGCGCGAAGCGGTGATCTTTCCGGGTGTGTCATCGCCGATCGGCGCCGGCCGCCCCGGGACCTTGCGGGCGATCCAGGCGGCGGTGTCGTCGCCGCAGCGCCTGATCTTCGCCGTCTGCCAGCGGGAGAATCGGGACAAGGTCACCCCCGACCTGCTCTACGGCACCGGGGTGGTGGCCCATATCGACCAGGTGCAGCGCTCGGGTGGCAGCACGGTGCAGCTGCTGCTCGATGGGCAGCACCGTGCGTTCGCGGTGCGCTACGAGGAGAAGGAGGGGTACCTCGAGGCGGTGGTGCGCGAGATCATCGAGGGCGCGCCACTGAACCCCCGCGACCCCGCCTTCGTCGCCCTGCAGCGCGAGGTGCGCAACCGCGCCGCCGAGCTGGGGCAGAAGTCCGGCCTTCCGGAGGAGGTGGTCGACCGCTTCCTCGCCAGCGTCGAGGACCCCGCCCGCCTCGCCGACCTGGTGGCGAGCTACCTCGACGTCTCGGCGGCAGACAAGCAGATGCTGCTCGAGACTGCCGACGTCGAGGAGCGGTTGCGCCTGGTGCTGCTGCAGGTGGAGCGCCAGATCACCGTCATCGACGCGCAGCAGGAGATCAAGAACAAGGTCCAGCGCGAGCTCGGCGACCGCCAGCGCGAGATGGTGCTGCGCGAGCAGATGAAGGCCATCCAGCAGGAGCTGGGTGGCAGCGACGACGCCGGCGAGCTCGAGGAGCTCAAGGAGAAGCTCGACGCCCTCGAGCTGCCCAAGGAGGCGCGCAAGGAGGTCGACCGCGAGTTCGGGCGCCTGTCGCGCATCGCCCGCGAGTCGATGGAGTACCAGGTCATCCGCACCTACCTCGAGACCATCGCCGAGCTGCCGTGGAACGTGCGCAGCGAGGAGCACCTCGACCTCAAGGAGGCGGAGAGGGTCCTCGAGGAGGACCACTACGGGCTGGCCGACGTCAAGGACCGGGTGCTCGAGTACCTGGCCGTGCGACAGCTGCGCCAGCAGGCAGCGGAGGCGCGGCTGTCGACCGAGCGGGCGGAGCTGGCGGCCGCCGCCGAGGCGGCCGAGGCCGCCGTTGAGAGCGAAGGCGCCGCCGCCGCCGACGAGCCGATCGCGCCGCCGCAGCCCAAGCTGCGCGGCAACGAGGACGACCGTATCTCCAAGGGGCCCATCCTGCTCTTCGTCGGGCCGCCCGGCGTCGGCAAGACCTCGATCGCCAAGTCGATCGCCCGCTCGATGGGGCGCGAGTACGTGCGCGTCTCGCTCGGCGGCGTGCGCGACGAGGCCGACATCCGGGGGCATCGCCGCACCTACGTCGGCGCCATGCCCGGCCGCATCATCCAGGGGATGAAGCAGGCGGGGACGCACAACCCGGTGTTCCTGCTCGACGAGGTCGACAAGCTCGGCGTCTCCTACCAGGGAGACCCCGCGAGCGCCCTGCTGGAGGTGCTAGACCCGGCGCAGAACGACACCTTCGTCGACCACTACCTGGGCGTTCCCTTCGACCTCTCCGAGGTGCTGTTCATCGCCACCGCCAACTTCGTGCAGAACATCCCCGAGCCGCTGCTCGACCGCATGGAGTTCGTCGAGTTCACCGGCTACACCGAGAAGGAGAAGCTGGTCATCGCCCGCCGCTTCCTGCTGCCGCGGCAGCTCAAGGAGAAGTCGCTGGTGCCCGGCCAGCTCGAGGTCACCGACGAGGCGCTGCTGGAGGTGATCAGCCGCTACACGCGGGAGGGTGGCGTGCGCCAGCTCGAACGCTCGCTGGGGCAGCTGGCGCGCAAGGTGGCGCGGCGCATCGCCACCGGCGAGGCACAGACGGTGACCGTCGACCGCGGCGAGGTGGCGGCACTGATCGGGCGGCCGAAGATCCGTCCCGAGCAGGCGATGCGCGAGGACAAGGTGGGGGTCGCCACCGGCATGTACTACACGCCGGCGGGCGGCGACATCATGTTCGTCGAGGCGGCCACGATGAAGGGCAAGGGCACCCTCGTCCTCACCGGCCAGCTCGGCGAGGTGATGAAGGAGTCGGCGCTCGCCGCCTGGAGCTACGCGCGCGCCCACGCCGACGAGCTGCACATCGACCCCAACCAGTTCGAGCGCGACGTGCACATCCACGTGCCGGCGGGAGCCATCCGCAAGGACGGTCCCTCGGCCGGCATCACCATGGCGACCGCGCTGATCTCGGCGCTGTCGCAGCGGCCTGTGCGTCACGACCTGGCGATGACCGGCGAGATCACGCTCTCGGGGCAGGTGCTGCCCATCGGCGGCGTCAAGGAGAAAGTGCTCGGCGCGGTGCGCTCGGGGATCCTCGACGTGGTGCTGCCGACGGAGAACGAGGCCGACCTCGAGGACCTGCCGCCGGAGGTGCGCGAGCGTATCGGCGTGCACACCGTCAACGACCTCTCCGAGGTGCTGTTGCTGGCGTTGCCGGCGATGACGGTGGGGGAGCCGGTGCCGGAGGCGGCGAGCCCCGGTCCGACGCTGCCACCGCCGCGACGGTCGGCGAGCGAGAGCGGCGTCTCGCACTGAGAGCGGAGACCTTCGTCGCCGTGCCCTGCCCGCCGGGGTAGGGCACGACGGCGGCTGCTCCGTTCGCCGGTTCCCACCAGCGGTGCGCGGCGGCCGGCCGTTACAATCGGCCTCGACACCAGCGTCTCTGCCACCATGCCCTACGACTACGGCCGCCCCACCTTGCGCTTCGGCTTCGCCAGCGGGTTTCCGCCCGACGTGGCGGCGCTGCTGGCAACGGTGTTCGTCACCTTCTCGCTGCAGTTCTTCGCCGCCACCGCCTGGATCCCCGAGCTGCTACGCCTGACGCCGCTCGCCTGGCAGCGCCTGCTGGTCTGGCAGCTGGTCACGTACCCCTACGCTGGCATCGGCGACGCCTCGCTGTGGATCGTCCTCGAGCTCCTCTTCCTGTTCTGGTTCGCCCGCGACGTCTTCGCGCGGCTGGGCCGCCCGCGCTTCTGGCGCCTGCTCCTGTGGAGCTGCACCATCGGAGGCGGCATCGCGCTGTCGATCGATGCCGCGGCGCGCTGGGTCCACCAGGTCTCCCCGGCGTCGCTGCTGCTGCTGCAGGGGCAGCGCATGCTCCTTGCCGTGCTGGTGGCGGCGTTCGCGGTGCTCTACCGCGACGCCCAGATCCTCCTCTTCTTCGTCATCCCCGTCCAGGCGCGCTGGTTCCTGCCGCTCGAGGTGCTGTTCGCCTTCATCGGCTTCCTACGCAGTCACGACCTCGCCGGCTTCCTCGGCATCTGCGCCGCCCTCGCGGTGGTCTGGGTCACTCTCGGCTACGGCGGCTTCCGCCGCGCTGCCCGCGAGGGCTGGCTGCGCGCCCAGGGGTGGTGGCTGCGGCGGCGGATGACGCGGCTGCGACGCAAGCGCGGGTTCACGGTGGTCGACGACCGACGCGACCCCTGGTTGCACTGAGCGACGGCGCTCTCGAGACGGGCGCGCGGCCGGGTCGCAACTGAAACCCGCGGCCACCCCCGACGTATCACGAACACGATGCGACCCGTGCGCTCGACCGTGCTCACCACCTGCCTCGCCCTGGCAAGCGCCGCCGGTGCCTGGGCCGGGAGCGCCAGCGAGACCCTCGACCGCAACCTGCCGCTGCCTGCCGACCATCAGGTGGTGGTGCAGAACCTCAACGGCCCTGTCGAAGTCACGGCCTGGGAGTCGCCGCAGGTGCGGCTGGTGGCGGTGAAGAGCGCTCACGCGGCCACCGACGGGCGCGCGCGGGCCTACCTCCGCCAGCTCGAGGTCGAGATCGACGAGTCCGACGGCAGGCTGCTGATCCGCACCCGCACGCCGAGCGCCGAAGGGGGCTTCAAGGGGTGGCTGGCGTCCGCCGGCGTCGATGGCGAGGTCGCCTACCAGCTCAGCCTGCCTCGCGAGGCCGAGCTCGCCGCCAGCACCGTCAACGGCGACGTCGAGGTGAGCGGCGTGATGGGCTTCGTGCGTGCCAGCTCGACCAACGGCAACGTTGCGCTCGAGGTGGGCGGCGAGGTGGAGGCGAGCTCGGTCAACGGCAGCATCCGGGTGGTGATGCGCCATGCGGAGCCGCGCTCGTCGATGGAGCTCTCCACCGTCAACGGCAACATCGTCATGCTGCTGCCCGCCGACTTCCGGGCCTACGTCGACGCGCGCACCACCAACGGCAGCGTGGGCAGCGACCTGCCGCTGCAGGTCGATGGGCGTCGCAGCCGCAGCCGCCTCATCGGTCGGCTCAACGGTGGCCTCACCCGGCTGACCCTGCGCACGACCAACGGCAGCATCTGGCTGAAGACCCAGTAGGAGGGGGTGGGTAGGCCGCGTCGTCGGTCGCCGCCGTTGCACCGGCTCCGGGAGCCGGCTGCGGCGCCGCGCAGGCTAGCATCCGTCGCGTGACCGCGCGCCGCATCGCCTGCTTCGTCACCCCGCACGGCTTCGGCCACGCGGCGCGTGCCTGCGCGGTGCTGGCCGCGTGGCACGAGCGCATGCCGCTCGACGTCGACCTCTTCACCACCGTGCCCGAGTGGTTCTTCCGCGACTCGCTGCCCTGCGCCTTCACCCACCACGCGGTGCACAGCGACGTCGGCTTGGTGCAGCGCGACGCGCTCGACGAGGACCTGGCGGCCACGGTGCGCGCGCTCGACGCCTTCCTGCCCTGGCCGCCGTCGATCGTCGAGGGTCTCGGCACGAGGCTGCGCGAGCGCGGGTGCGAGGCGGTGCTCTGCGACATCGCGCCGCTGGGGGTTGCCGCCGCGCGTGCCGCCGGGCTGCCGGTGGCGCTGGTGGAGAGCTTCACCTGGGACTGGATCTACGAGGCCTACGGCGAGCGCGTTCCGGGGCTGCGCCGGCACGCCGCCGAGCTCGCGCGGTGGTTCGCCGCTGCCGACCTGCGCCTTCAGACCGTACCGGTATGCCGCCCGTGGCCCGGCACCGTAGCCGTGGCGCCGGTGGCGCGACTGCCGCGTCGAAGCCGCGACGAGGTCCGGCACGAGCTGGGGATCGGCCCGCACCAGCGCGCGGTCCTGCTCACCATGGGCGGCATCGCCTGGGACTACACCGGAATGGTCGCCGGCGGCGGTCCGCGTCTGCCGCGCGGCGTCGTGTTGGTGGTGCCCGGGGGGGCGGACGAGCCGCGACGCCTCCTCGACCGCGACGGCCTGGAGGTGGCCGCGGTGCTGTTGCCGTTCCGCTCGACCTTCTTCCACCCCGACCTGGTGGCGGCGGCCGATGCGGTGGTGGGCAAGCTCGGGTACAGCACGCTCGCCGAGTGCTGGGGAAGCGGCGTCCCGTTCGGCTTCGTGCCACGCGAGTCGTTCCCGGAGTCGCCGGTGCTGGCGGCGGCGCTGGCGGTGGAGGGGGCGGGCGTTGCGGTCTCGGCCCACGAGCTGCGTTCGTCGAGCTGGGAATGGCTTCCCCGGGTGCTCGCCCTGCGGCCACGCTCAGAGGGCCGCGAGCGCGGCAACGCCGCGGCGGGGGATGCGCTCTCCGGGTGGATCGAGGCTCGCTGAGCGCCGACGGCTCTTCCCGCGCGCGGTGCAGCGAGCGCCCCGGCTACTGCGCGGAGAACAGCAGCTCGAGCCGGTTGTCGAGCGGGGTCAGCTTCAGGAGCTGGACTCGCGGCGAGGTGAGGTCGACGACCACGTGCAGCTCGCCGCCGTCGCCGCCGGCGTGGTAGCCGGTACGCACCTGCTTCACCTCACCGGTGGCCACCGACACGGTCGGCCGGCGGTAGCTGTCGTCGACGCCGCGCAGGCGGATCACCTCACGTGGGCTCTCGCCCTCGAGGCGGAAGTGAGAGAACGCATCGGCGGGCACCGAGCCATTGGTGACGATGGTGACCACGGTACCGGCGGCGGTGCGCTGGCCCCAGATTTCCTGGACGCTGGTGAAGCGGGGGCTGACGGCGCCATCGGCCCGGGCCGCCGCCTGGCGGGCGGCGGCAACGGCTGCGGCGGATGGCGGCAGGGGGCGGGGTGCGAGCTGCGTGGGGCCGTTGGCCGTGGTCGAGGGTGGCCGCGTGACCGCGGGGCCGGGAGAGGGGGCCGAGGAAGCGGAGGCGGAGGCGCGCAGGGGAGCGGGCACCGCCCCCTGCGCCCCGGGCTCGGTGAAGCCGGCCGCGGGCCGTTCCGCCGGCTCCGGCAGCTTGGGCCCACGCGCCCACGCGGGCAGCAGCTGTGGAAAGCGAACGTAGACGAGGCCGGCGCCCGCCACCAGCGCCAGCACGGCCGTGGCGACCAGTGGCACCAGCGGCGAGTGCCGGCGTCGCTGCGCTCGTGGACGGGGCGAGGCGAACGACCTCGCCGTCGGGTGGGGCGGCGCCGGGTGGGGCGCGAGGGGATGAGGCGACGGCGATGCGGCGGCGGGGCGTGCCGGGGTCGAGCGCACGGCGGCAGCGGGCTCGGGGGCGTCCGGCACCGCCAGCGGGGCGATGCGCACGGGTTCCGGCGACGCAGGTGCTTCGCTAAAGGCACGCGCCACCTCGTCGAAGCCGGAAGGGAGGCCGCGGCTGCGAATGACGGTTGGCGGCATCGGCGCTGGCGAAGGCTCCGGGGCCGCGAGGGCGGGCGGCGAGGCCGGCGGCGGTGCGTCCCAGGGTAGCCGCTGCGACGGCGATGGCGGTGCTTCCCACGGCAGGCGCGGCGGCGCCTCCGCGGCAGCGGGGCCGGCGTGGAGCACCGTAGGCTCGCCGTGGGGATCCCGGCTCGCGGAGCTCGCTACCGGGACATCGAGCGCCGGCCCCGGACCGCGCGGCACCGTGTCGTCGTCTTCGAGGTTGAAGCCCGGGAGGCCCTCACCGTCCCACTCCTCGGTGAGGTCGGGGAGGACGTTCCGCGCGTGGGTGAGCCCGCTGTCGATCCGGGGGACCGGCAGCTCGGGAGCGCCGAGATCGGGAAAGGAATCGCCCGCGGGCCGGGTTGCCGCGGCCGGCGGCTCTGGCACCGGGGGCGGCGGCGGTCGCCGGGGGATCTCGACCCCTGCGGTGCTGGCGGTCGGCGGCGGCGGTGCGCTCGCCGGCAGGCGAGGCCGTCCCGGTGGCGGCGGGTCAGGTCGCGATGGGGCGACTGGCGGTGCCGCCGCCACCGGCGACGGCGGCGGGGCCCGCACCGGTGCCGGGGTTGGTGGGGCGAGGGGCGGGGGCGAGGGAGTCAGGGGTGAAGCCGTGGGGTGGAAGAGCGTCGAATGCCCACTCGACCGCCCGCTGCCTGCGCCAGGTCGCAGCGGTGGCGGCGGGAACGCCTGGGGCTCGAGCTCGAAGGGCGTGCCGCCGTGAGCGACCTGCTCCTCGACGATGCGCTGGATGAGCCGTCGGCTCTCGTTCGAGAGGTCGAGGAACCGCACCCCCATGCCGGCGGGACGATCGGGGCCGGCGTCCGCCTCGCGCACCCAGATCACCTCGCCGATCCCCTGCACCAGCTTGAAGTCGTCGGTGAGGCTGAGCTCGAAGTCGAAAATCGTCCCGACCGGCTTCGGCGAGCTGGTGCGGATGAACATCCCCCCCATCGAGAGGTTCGAGGAGTACTCCGTGATGAAGCCGCGGAACTCCTTGAACTTGAGGGAGATCTTCCGCTCCAGCTTGACCCTGCGGCGCTCCAGATCGAGCTGGGGAGAGCTGTCGGAAGGCTCTGCGCTCATCGCACCTCGCAGACGTGGTGGCCGGTGGCACGCATTATAGGACGCCCGGTTGCCGCCGCCTGCCGGGTGTCTCCAGGCGCGCGCTGGCGTGCTCGAAGCGGCAAAGCTTCCGCGTTATGCTGCGAGTGCACCCGGGCCGCCCGCTCCGTCGGTCGCCTCCCACTGACCCCAGGAGAGCTCGATGACGAGACCCCTCGCGTGCGCTTCGTTCGCCGTCGCCTTTGCCGTCGCCGCCCTTCCCACTCTTGCCGCAACCGCCCCGCCGGCGCCGGCGCCACACCAGCCCGAGAAGGGCGAGACCACACCCAAGGTCGCCGACAAGGTGGCGGGCCTCACCCCGCGCCCCGGCCTGCTCACCACCTACCTCGACCGCGATCGTGGCAAGCTCTGGCTCGAGCTGCCCCCGCCAGGCACCGAAGGGGTGATCGGCGAGTATCTCTACGTCGAGGGACTGCTCACCGGCGTCGGCTCGAATCCCATCGGCCTCGACCGCGGGCAGATCGGTGCCACCCGCGTGGTGCGCCTGCGGCGGCTCGGCCCGCGGGTGCTCCTCGAGGAGCCCAACCAGCGGTACCGCGCCCTCTCCTCCGATCCCGCCGAGCGACGCGCCGTCGCCGAGTCGTTCGCCACCTCGGTGCTGTGGGGAGGTGAGGTCGCCGCCCTCGACCCCGACGGCCGCGCCCTCGTGGACTTCACGCCCTTCGTCGTCCGCGACGCCCACGGGGTGGCGCGCAGCCTGCAGCAGACGCGGCAGGGGAGCTTCGAGCTCGACGGCGCGCGCAGCGCCCTCGACCCCGACAACTGCCTCTCCTTTCCCGACAACCTCGAGCTCGAGGCCATCCTCACCTTCGGCGGCCGTGAGCCGGGCAGCGAGGTCGCCGCCGTGACGCCGCAGCCGCAGTCGGTAACGGTGGTGCAGCACCACTCGTTGATCCGGCTCCCCGACGCCGGCTACCAGCCGCGCGCGTTCGATCCGCGCGCCGGCAGCTTCGGCATCACCTTCGCTGACTACGCGGCGCCGCTCGGGCAGCCGCTCGAGAAGCGCTGGATCGCGCGCCACCGGCTGCAGCACGCCGAGCGCGGCAACCCGGCGTCGCCGGTGGTCGAGCCCATCGTCTTCTACGTCGACCGGGCGGCCCCCGAGCCCATCCGCACCGCTCTGCTCACCGGCGCGGGCTGGTGGGCCGACGCTTTCGCCAAGGCAGGGTTCCCGGGTGGCTATCGTGTCGAGCTGTTGCCACCCGGGGCGCATCCGCTCGACGTGCGCTACAACGTCATCCAGTGGGTGCATCGCGCCACCCGCGGCTGGTCCTACGGCGGCGGCGTCATCGACCCGCGCACCGGCGAGCTGGTGAAGGGGCACGTCACCCTCGGCTCGCTGCGCGTACGCCAGGACATCGTCATCTTCGAGGGGCTGCTGGGCGCCGACAAGACCGGCAGCGGCGCTGCCGACGACCCGGTCCAGCTCGCCCTCGCCCGCATCCGCCAGCTCGCCGCGCACGAGGTGGGCCACGCGCTCGGGCTCGAGCACAACTTCGCCGCCTCCACCTACGGTCGAGCCTCGGTGATGGACTACCCGGCGCCGCTCGTTCGCCTCGGCCCCGACGGCAAGCTCGACGTGTCGCAGGCCTACGCCACCGGCGTCGGCGCCTGGGACGTGCAGGCGATCCGCTACGCCTACAGCGAGACGGCGCCGGGCGTCGACGAACGGAAGGCGCTCGACGAGCTGCTGGTCGCCGGCGGCAAGGCCGGGCTGCGCTTCCTCACCGACCAGGACGCCCGCCCCGCCGGCGCCGCCGAGCCGTGGGCGAACCTGTGGGACAACGGCGCCGACCCGGCTGCCGAGCTCGAGGAAACGCTGCGGGTGCGGCAGGCGGCGCTCGCCAGCTTCGGCGAGCACAACATCGCCGATGGCCGCCCGCTGGCCGAGCTGCAGGAGGTGCTGGCGCCGGTCTACTTCTGGCACCGCTACCAGGTGGATGCGGCGGCGAAGGCGATCGGCGGTCTCGACTACCGCTACGCCCTGCGCGGCGACGGCGAGGGTGCGCGCTTCCTCGATCCCGCGCTCGAGCGCCGGGCGCTCGATGCGCTGCTGGCGGCGATGCGGCCCGAGGCGCTCGACCTCCCCGAGCCCGTGTTGCAGCTGCTGCTGCCGCGACCCGCAGGGTACGACGACAACCGCGAGATGTTCCAGGGCCAGACCGGCCTGGTGTTCGACGCGCTGGGCGCCGCCGCCACCGGTGCCGATCTCGTGCTCACCGCCGTCCTGCAACCGGAGCGGCTCGAGCGCGTGGCGGACTTCCACCGTCGCGACGCGGCGCAGCCCGCCCTCGAGGACGTGCTCGCCAGGGTGGTGACGGCGGCGTTCCCGGCGAAGCTACCGGCAAGCCCGCGGCTGGCGGAGATCGCCCGCACCGTGCAACGGCTCACCGCCGACCACCTGGTGGCGTTAGCGTCGTCGCCGGATACCCCGTATCCGGTGCGCGTCCGTGTCGAGGCGCAGCTGCGCGACCTCTCGCGAAAGCTCGGCCAGCCGGCGACTGATCGCGTCGAGGCGGCACACCGGGCACTCCTGCACCGCGATCTCGAGCGCTACCTGGAGCGTCGCGAGTGGCAGGCTCAGCAGCTGGTGAAGGCTCCCGAGGCGCCGCCCGGCATGCCCATAGGTGGGTTGTCCTGCGACCTCGGCGATGACTCGCAGTGACGGGCGGCCCGATGGGCCACGGTCGAGCGACGAATGGCTCGGGGCTCCTGTCGCCCCGAGGGGAGAGAGGGGCTGGGGAGAGAGGGGCGGCTTGCAGAGGCGGGTGACGGCGGTGAGCGGTTGAGGCGGAGGGACGTCCTGCAGGGGGTCGTGTCGCCGGCGCTCACGGTTGTCCTGGCGCTGGCGGCTGGCTGCGGCGACGGCGGGCGGAACGGCGGCGCCGCTACGCCGTCGCCGGCCGCGCGGCGAGGCGCCCGGGCCGTGAAGACAGCGGCGCCGGAGCGCCTCACCGTACGGGTGCTGGCGCGCTACCCGCACGACCCGCAGGCGTTCACCCAGGGGCTGCTCTGGCACGACGGCAAGCTCTACGAGAGCACCGGTCTCTACGGCAGCTCCTCGCTGCGGCGCGTCGACCTCGAGAGTGGGCGGGTGGAGGCGCAGGCGCCGCTGCCGCGCGAGCTCTTCGGCGAGGGGCTGGCCCTCGCCGGCGACCAGCTCGTGCAGCTGACCTGGCAGGAGGGGCGTGCCCTGCGCTGGAGCCCGGCGGCGTTGGCGCTCGTCGGTGAGTGGCGCTTCGACGGTCAGGGATGGGGGCTCGCCTGGGATGGCCGGCGACTGGTTCAGAGCGACGGCAGCGCCCGCCTCACCTTTCGTGATCCGCACACCTTCGCCGTCACCGGCACGCTGGAGGTCACCGACCGCGGCAAGCCGGTGGCGCTGCTCAACGAGCTCGAGGCGGTCGACGGCGCGCTCTACGCCAACCTGTGGACGCTCGACGACATCGTCAGGATCGACCCGGCGAGCGGCGAGGTGACGGCGCGCATCGATGCCTCACCCCTGCACCAGGAGATGGCGGAGAAAGGTGCCGGCGCCGACGCCGTGCTCAACGGCATCGCTTGGCGCCCCGAGACGCGCACCTTCCTGCTCACCGGCAAGCTGTGGCCGACGCTGTTCGAGGTCCGGCTGGTGCCGCCCGGCGGCTGAGACGAGGCTCGGCTCGCGAGTCGCGACCGGCGGGGTCGCGCGTACGCGAGCGCACGGCGGTGCGCGACGCCGCCGTTCAGCCGACCAGCACCGCCTCCTGGCGCACCCGCTCGAGGATCAGCCGCGCGCGGGTCGTGATGCGGTCGAAGCGGCGGAGCCGCATGTCGTCGGCCTGGAACAGCGGAGCGCCGAAGCCCAGCGCGTAGGCGCCGGCGGCCAGCCAGTCGGCAGCGGTGTCGGCGTCGGTGCCGTTGGTGGGCACCACCTTGAGGAAGGGGAGCGGTGCCAGCACCGAGCGCAGCCATGCGGGTCCGCCCGCCGGCGCCGGGAACAGCTTGAGCAGTGGCGCGCCGGCGTGATGCGCCGCCAGCAGCTCGGTGGGCGTGTGCGCCCCCGGCAGCGATGCGACGCCCAGCTCGGCGGCGCGGCGGATCACCGCCGCGTCGGTCACCGGGCTGACCAGGAAGCGCGCACCATGGGCCACCGCGGCCTCGGCCTGCGCGACCGTGAGCACGGTGCCGGCGCCGGTGACGAGGTCGGGGCGTGTCGAGAGCTCGCCGATGAGCTCGAGCGCGGCGGGCGTCGTCAGGGTCACTTCGACGACGCGAAAGCCACCGGCGATGGCCGCCTCCATCGCCAGGCGCCCCACCTCGGCGTCGCCGCTGCGGAGGATGGCGCAGGCGCGCTCGCGGCCGAGCAGCTCGACGAAGGTCTCGGGATCCATCGACAGCACCTCCCGCCGGTCAGATGACGCCGGGTTGCGGCGTCGGCGTGGGTTTCGGAGTGGCCGTAGGCGTCGGCTCGGTGGCCGGCGTCGGCCCGCTCGGCGGCACCGCCGGGACGACTGCCGACGGCGTCGCCGCCGCGCCGGGCAGCTCGCCCGGCGCCGAGACGCCGGCGAGGATGGCAAACGCACGCTGATCGAGCTCGACGAGGAAGGTACGCGCGGAGGCATCGGTGCGGCGCAGCGCCTGCTTGGACTGCTCTAGCAGCGGCGCCAGCTCCGGACGGCGCTGCTGGAAGAGCTGGCCGTACTCCCCCCGCTCGAGCCGCTTCTCGATGCCGTCGAGAGCCTGGATGGCGTTGCCGAAGTTGAGCTGGTTGATGATCGCGTGGACGCCGTTGACGTCCTGCTGCAGCTGGATGAACTCTCCCCACACCCGCAGTCGCTCCAGCCGCTGCTGCAGCGCCGCGTTCTGTGTCTCCGCCACCTGCCGCTTCTGTTGCGCCTCGGCGAGCAGGCGCTCCGCCCCCTCCATCTCCTGGCGGCAGCGCCAGGTCGAGTAACCGTAGGTACCGAAGGTCAGGATCGCCAGCACGACGAGCCCGAGAAAGACCTTTGCGAGTCCAGACATGTCATCCCCTCCCTGGCACCGAGCGCCTCCGGACGATAGACGAGCCCTCCCGGTGGCGCAAGATCGCGACCCGCTCTCAGGTCCGCTGGTGCCGCACCTTTCGTGCCATGGCGCTGCCGCCGCGCTGGAAGCCGCCACGTGTGGGGGGTATGCTGACGCCGCGGCGGGGCGGCGCCCGCGCCGCGATCCCTTCGGAAGGAGCTCGGTGATGAACGGACAGCAGTGGTACGTGGCGGTGGCGGGGCAGCAGCAGGGGCCGATGAGCGGCGACGACGTGATCGCGCGCGTGCGGGCGGGGCAGCTCGATCGCTCGGCCCACGTGTTCACCCAGGGAATGGCGAACTGGGAGCCGATCGGCAATCGCGCCGAGTTCGCCCCGGCCTTCGCCGGTGGCGGCGCCGGGGTCGCGATGCCGCCGCCCGCGCCGAGCACCTCCGCCCTCACCGCCCACGAGATCGACTACGAGATCTTCGGCCAGGAGATGCAGTTCGTCGAGATCACGCTCGACCCCGGCGAGCAGTGCGTCGCCGAGGCGGGATCGTTCATGTACATGGACCCCGGCATCCAGATGGAGACCATCTTCGGCGATGGCTCGGCGCAGAGCGGCGGCGGCGGCTTCATGGGCAAGCTGATGCAGGCCGGCAAGCGCGTGCTCACCGGCGAGTCCCTGTTCATGACCCTCTTCGGCAACACCGGCGGCACGCGCCAGAAGGTGGCCTTCGCATCCCCCTACCCGGGCAGCATCGTCGCCCTCGACCTCAAGCAGCTCGGGGGCAGCATGCTCTGCCAGAAGGACGCCTTCCTCTGCGCGGCCCGCGGCATCTCGGTGGGCATGGCGTTCCAGAAGAAGCTCGGCGTCGGCCTGTTCGGCGGCGAGGGGTTCATCCTCGAAAAGCTCGACGGCGACGGCAAGGCGTTCGTGCACGCCGGTGGTTGCATCGTCGAGCGCGAGCTGCGCGCCGGCGAGACGATGCGCCTCGACACCGGCTGCCTGGTCTGCTTCCAGCCCTCGGTGGCTTACGACATCCAGACGGTGCCGGGGATCAAGACGGCGCTGTTCGGCGGCGAGGGGCTGTTCTTCGCCGCCCTCACCGGCCCCGGCAAGGTGTGGATCCAGTCGTTGCCGTTCAGCCGTCTGGCCAGCCGCGTCTGGGCGGCGGCCCCCAAGGGTGGCGGCAAGAGCAAGGACGAAGGGTCGATCCTCGGCGGCCTCGGTGGCCTGGTGATGGGCGATTGAGCGCGCCGCGGCGTCGGCCGGGCGTCCCGGTGCGGAGGGCGGCCGGCGTGACACCGCTGCTGCTGCTGGGCTCGTTGCTGCTCGGCGCCAACGCCGCGGCGGCGGCTTCACCGCCAGAGATCGTCGCCCGCGTGCGCGACCAGGTCTACCCGGCGCTGGTCAACATCACCGTCGTCTACCAGCGCTTCAGCGAAGGGCGGGCCGAGCGCTACCCGGGGGCCGGTAGCGGCGTCATCGTCACCCCCGAAGGCCATGTCCTCACCAACTTTCACGTCGCCGGCAACACCACGCGCATCGATTGCACGCTCACCGACGGGCGGGTGATCGCCGCCAGCGTGGTGGCGCACGACCCGCTCACCGACATCTCGGTGCTGCGGCTCGCCTCCCGGCCCGGCGAGACCTTCCCCCACGCCGCGTTCGGCGACTCCGACGCCTTGCGCGTGGGCGACACGGTGTTCGCCATGGGCAACCCGCTCGCCCTCTCCTCGTCGATGACCGAGGGGATCGTCTCCAACCCGGCGCGCGTCTTCACCGACTTCACCGGCAGCGAGATCGAGCAGCTCGACGTCGCCGAGGGCGAGCCGTCGGGCCTCTTCACGCGCTGGATCCAGCACGACGCGCTGATCCTGCCCGGCAACTCGGGCGGCCCGCTGGTCGACGTCGAGGGGCGGGTGGTGGGGATCAACGAGCTCGGTGGCGAGGGCTTCGGCTTCGCCATCCCCTCGGCGATCGCCAAGGACGTGCTCGAGCAAGTGCTCGCCCACGGCGAGGTGCGCCGCGGCACGCTCGGGCTGTCGGTGTTGCCGGTGGCAAAGATCGGCCGCAACGACGGGGCACTGGTCTCCTCGGTCCTCCCCGACAGCCCGGCCGCGCGCGCCGACGTCACCCCCGGCGACCTGCTGTTGACGCTCGCCGGCGAGCCGGTGACGGTGCGCTTCCTCGAGCAGGTGCCGCTGCTCTACCAGCGGGTGGCGCGCCTGCCCGTGGGCTCGCCCGTCGAGCTGGTGGTCGATCGCGGCGGCCAGCGCAAGACCCTCCACGCCACCGTCGAGCTGCTCGGCCCCTACCACGGCGACGAGGGAGAGGTGCACGAGCTCGGGCTCACCTTGCAGGAGGTGACGCCGCTGCTCGCCTCGGCCCGTCAGCTGCCGGGCAGCGACGGGCTGCTGGTCACCGGCGTGCATGCCGGCGGTGCCGCCGACGCCGCCAAGCCACGGCTGCAGCAGGGCGACCTGCTCGCCAAGCTCGGCGGCGAGGCGGTGACCTCGCTCGCCGCGGTGCGCGCGCGGGTCGCCTCCTGGCCGGGCGACAAGCCCCTGCCGGTGTCGCTGTGGCGCGCCGGCGAGGAGCTGCTGGCGCTGCTGCCACCGCCGCGCGACCAGGCCGAGCACTGGGGTGGCGAGCTGCCCAAGGCCTGGCTGGGTGTGCGCACCCAGGTGCTCACCCCCGAGCTGGCGGCGGCGCTCGGCACCCCCGACCTGCGCGGCTTCCGCGTGACCCAGGTGCTGCCGGAGACCGCCGCCGCCAAGGCCGGCCTGCAGGTCGGAGACCTCATCTCCGGGCTCAACGGCGAGACGCTGGCGCCGGTTCGCCTGCAGGAGGCCGAGGACCTGCGGCGCGCCGTCGAGGAGCTCACGGTCGGAGGCACCGCCGAGCTGGCGGTGCGCCGTGACGGCGCCACCAGGAAGATGACGGTGGCGCTCGAGCCGCGGCCGCCGCAGGCCGACGAGGTGCCGCGCGCCAAGCAGGAGACCCTCGAGTTCGCGGTCCGCGAGCTCACCCTCGAGGACCGCGTGCGCAACCGCTGGAGCACCGACGTCGAGGGGGTGCTGGTGGCCGAAGCCGAGCGGGGCGGCTGGGCGCAGATGGCCGGCCTTCACCTCGACGACCTGCTGCTCACCGTCAACGATCAGGCGGTACCGACGGTGACCGCGTTCCAGCGAGTGATGAAGGTGCTCGCCGCGCAGCGGCCGCCGGTGGTGCGGCTGTTCGTGCGACGCGGCGGCGCCACCCACTTCGTCATCGTCGAGCCGACCTGGCGCGAGGTCGACACCAAGGGAGGCGCGCGATGAGCGGAGCGCGACGGTGGAGGAGAGCCCTCGCGGGCGTGGCCGGCGCGGCGGTGCTGCTGGTCCTTGCCGCGGCGCCGTTGCGCGCAGCGGCGATGCCACCGGCGGCAGGAGTGGCGGCCGCTCCAGCTGTCGTGGGCGCGGCGGCGGCCGGCGATCTGCTGGCCCGCTACGCGCCGGCGATCGTGCGCGTCGAGGCCGTGCTCGAAACGCGGCTCAACCTCGGCGGCCAGGGCGAGGCTCAGGACTCCCGGCTCGACCTGCTCGGCGCCGTGGTCGATCCCGGCGGCCTGGTGATGATCTGGAACTCGCACATCTCCTCGGCGCGCATGACCGAGATGATGGAGAACGCCGGCCGCAGCGAAGGGATGGGCATCCAGGTGGTGCCGCGCTCGTTCACCGTCATGCTCCCCGAGGGGGAGGTGCCGGCGCTGCTCGCCGCCACCGACTCGGCGCTCGATCTGGCATTCCTGCAGCTCGAGCGGCCGCCGGCGCAGCCGCTGCCGTTCGTCGACTTCAGCCACTCGACGCGGCCGGCGGTGGGCGAGCCGATGATGGTGGTGTCGCGACTGGGGCGCGGCTTCGACCACGCGCCCTACGTGCAGACGGCGCGCATGGGCGGTGTGCTCAAGAAGCCCCGCGAGGCGTGGATCCTCGACGGCAACCTCTCCGCCTTCGGCCTGCCGGTGTTCGACAGCGAGGGCAATCCGGTGGGAGCGCTCACCACCGTCGTCACGCGCGGCTCGGAGAGCGACAGCGCCGCCGGCAGCCCCACCGTTGGGCAGATGATCGGCGGCGCCTTCGGCGCTCCCGGCGAGGGCCCGCTGGGGGTGTTCGTGCTCCCCGGCGAACGGGTCGCCTCGCTGGTCAAGCTCGCCGCCGAGCGTGCCCAGCAGCTGCTCGCGGAACGCGCCGCCGCCAAGCCCTAGCGCGGGGGCCGCGCCCGGCCGGAGGCGCGCAGCTAGCCGACGGGGGTTTCGATCTTCAGCATGCGCGCCCAGGCGACGCGCAGGTTGGGCGGCAGGTCGAGATCGGGGAAGCACTCCCGTACCTCGTCGCGGCTGACGTAGGTCCAGATGTCGTCCCACTGCGCGTAGCGCAGCAGGCAAGAGATGACCCAGAGGCGCTTCGCCGGCGGTCCCTGGCGGAGCCACGCCACCGCCTGCTCCCCGGTCACCTTGTCGTCAGGGAAGAAGTAGAGATACCCGGACCCGCCTTCGAGCATGACCTCGGCAGTATACCCCTGGCCGCCGCCCGTCGCGCGCCGTCGCGTTGCGCCAACGGGTGGCCCGTTCGCGGCGCGGGCAGCCTTGACCCCTCGGACGGGCTTCGGCTACATTGCGCCTGCAGCGGCCGCCGTTCCCCGGATGCGCAGCGCGCCGAGCGGGCATAGCTCAGTTGGTAGAGCGTCAGCTTCCCAAGCTGAATGTCGCCGGTTCGAGTCCGGTTACCCGCTCCACTTCCGGTAGACTCCGCACCCGGAGGCGAGGTCTGCGCCACGCCCTGCCACCCCTAACCACCCCCCGATCGGAGCAGCGCATGTCCATCTTTCGCCGCGAATCGGACGACCCGCGGCCGGCGCCAGCCGCCGCCGCCACCAGCACCGGATCCCCGGCGACTCCGCCGGAGCGCCGCCCACAGCCGGCGGCGCCGGCTGCGGTCGGCACCACCCACATCGCGCCCGGCGCCAAGATCACCGGCCAGGTCAACGGCACCAGCGACCTGGTGATCGACGGCGAGCTCGAGGGACAGGTGCGCCTGGACAGCAACGTCACGATCGGCGCCGACGGCCGCGTGCAGGGAGACATCGTCGCCAGGAGCGTGCGCATCGGTGGGCGGGTCGTCGGCAACGTGCAAGGGCACGAGAAGGTGGAGATCCTCCCCACCGGCCGCCTCGAGGGGGACGTGGCGGCGCCGCGGGTGGTGCTCGCCGAGGGAGCCTTCTTCAAGGGCAAGGTGGAGATGACCGGCGCCCTCGGCAAGGCTGCGAACCAGGCTGCCAACCAGCCCGGCAAGAAGAAGGAGGGCGCGTGAGGATCGGCGTCCCCAAGGAGATCAAGAACCACGAGTACCGGGTCGGGCTGATCCCGGCGGTCGTGCACGCGCTGGTGGAGCGCGGACACCAGGTGGTGGTGGAGCGCGGCGCCGGTCTCGGCAGCGGCATCGCCGACGAGGCCTATGCGACGGCGGGAGCCGCGTTGCTCGGCGGCGCCGACGAGGTCTGGAGCGCGGCCGAGATGGTGGTCAAGGTCAAGGAGCCTTTGCCCGCCGAGTACGAGCGCATGCAACCCAACCAGGTGCTCTTCACCTACCTCCACCTGGCGCCGCTGCCCGAGCTCACCGACGCGCTGTTGCGGCGGCAGGTGATCGGCATCGCCTACGAGACGATCACCGACCGGCGCGGCGGTCTGCCGCTGCTCACTCCGATGTCGGAGGTGGCGGGCCGCATGGCGCCTCTCGTCGGCGCCTACTACCTGCAGCGGCCGCTCGGCGGCCGCGGCACGCTGCTCTGCGGAGTGCCGGGAGTGCCGCCCGGCGACGTGGTGATCATCGGCGGCGGCATCGTCGGCCTCAACTCGGCCAAGGTGGCGCTCGGCATGGGCGCGCGCGTCACCATCCTGGAGACCAACGGCGACCGCATGCGCTTCCTCGACGACATCTTCCACGGCGCGGTCACCACCCTCGCCTCCAATGCCTACAACCTCGCCGCCGCCCTCTCGCGCGCCGACATCGTCATCGGCGCCGTGCTGATCCCCGGCCGCTCGGCGCCCAAGCTGGTGACGCGCGAGATGATCCGGCAGATGAAGACCGGTGCGGTGGCGGTCGACGTCGCCGTCGACCAGGGCGGGTGCTTCGAGACCACCCACGCGACGACCCACTCCGACCCCGTCTTCGAGGTCGATGGCGTGGTGCACTACTGCGTCGCCAACATGCCCGGTGCCGTGCCGCGCACCTCGACCTTCGCGCTCAACAACGCCACCATGCCGTACACGCTCGAGCTCGCCGACAAGGGGGTGAATCGCGCCGTGCGCGAGAACCTCGAGCTCGCCAACGGCGTCAACACCTACCGCGGTCAGATCACCTGCCAGCCGGTGGCGGAGTCGCAGGGCCGGGCGTACACGGCGCTGGAGTCGTTGCTGGCGTAAGCGGTGCCCGGGCTTCGCGCTCAGGGCCTGCCCTCACCCTGCCCCTCGCGGCGCGGCATCCAGCAGGGGGCGACAGTCTCCGATTCGGGCTGCCTTGCGACGGGCGGAGGTCGCTCACGCCGTCAAGGGTCGCGGGTCGCTCCACGAGCAGCAGGTTTGTTGCCGTCTCATGGGCTGAGGGAGCTCCACCGCGAGTGCCAGGTCAGATCTCCCTGCCGCTCAGGCCCCTCCACAAGGCGCGCATGTCCTCCGGCACCGGTGCCTCGAGCTCGAGCCGGCACGCCTCGGCGGGGTGGGTGAGGGCCAGCCGCCAGGCGTGCAGCGCCGGGCGCGGGAAGTCGCGCAGCAGGGCTCGCGCTGCCGCGGTCGCCGCCTTCCAGCGCGCCTCGCCGTAGACCGGGTCGCCCACCAGCGGGTGGCCGATGCTCTTCAGGTGGACCCGCATCTGGTGCGTGCGCCCGGTGAGGAGCTCGACCTCGACGAGCGACGCCCCCGCGGCGGCACCCAGCGGGTGGAGCCGCGATCTCGCGGGGCGGCCGCCGGCACGCACGGTCATCTCCTGGCGGCGAGTGGGGTGGCGGCCGATCGGGGCGTCGACCTCCCGCGGTGCGGAGAAGGTCCCGTGGCAGATGGCGAGGTAGCGTTTGTCCACCTGCCGCGTCGCGAAGGCGCGGGCGAGCCGCTGGTAGGCGGTGGCGGTGCGCGCGACCACCATCACCCCACTGGTGTCCTTGTCGAGCCTGTGGACGATCCCCGGCCGCCCGGGGCCGCCGACGCCGGCGATCTCGGGAAAGCGGGCGAGGAGCCGGTGGGCGAGCGTGCCGGTGCGGCGGCCGGCCCCCGGGTGGACGGCGAGCCCGGGCGGCTTGTCGATGGCGATCAGGCTGGCGTCCTCGTAGAGCACCGCCAACTCTCCGGTCTCGGCGCTGAGCCGCTCCTCGCCGGGCGGCGGCGGCGGATCCCACTCCAGCTCGTCCCCCGCCGCCAGCCGGCTGGCCGCCTTGCCGGCCGCCCGTCGTGCCGAACCCGGCCCTCGTCGATCCAGCGTTGCAGCTGGTTGCGCGGCACCTCCAGGCGCGCCGCCAGGTAGCGGTCGAGCCGTGCGCCAGCCGCGGCGGCGGGCACCAGCAGGCGTTCGGGCATCGGCTCGCGGGGCCGCCGCCGGCGGCGCTCAGCTCGCGGCGGCGACCTGCTGGTGGCGCCGAACGAGGTAGGGGCGCAGGGCGTCCCACACGATCAGCCCCAGGCCGATGACGATCGCGCTGTCGGCGACGTTGAAGGAGGGCCAGTGGTGGATGCCGAGGTAGACGTCGATGAAGTCGGTGACCGCTCCGCCGGCGACGCGGTCGGGGAGGTTGCCGATCGCGCCGCCGAGCATCAGCGCCAGGGCCACCAGCAGCAGGCGGTCGTTGACCGGGGTGCGCCAGAAGTAGACGAGCACCACCCCCAGCGCGCGAGCGCCCACCAGCGAGAGGGCGACGGCGTGCACGTCGCTGCCGCGGGCGGCGAAGAGCCCGAAGGCCACCCCGGTGTTGCGTACGTGGGTGAAGTTGAGCAGGTGCGGGATCACGGGCACGCTGGCCAGCTGCGGGAGGTGAATCTCCACCAGCCACTTGCTCCACTGGTCGAGGGCGAGGACCGCCAGCGCCGCGAGCAGGAAGCCGACCTTCTGGCGCCAGTGCGGCACCTGCGGGTCCCCCGGCGTGCCACCGGTGGGAGTGTCTGCCTCGTCCGCGTCCATGCCCGTCGGATCTTACCCCAGGGGGTAGGCGGCACCGGCGCCAGCCGGAGGGCGCGCCGTCTTGTTGTTCCGGGCCGGGCTCAGCGCTCGTCGGCTCCACTCTCGAGCACCGCCACGGCGGCGGCGAAGCCGCCCTCGTGGGTGATCGAGAGGTGGATGCGCCCGACGCCGAGTGCCGCCGCGCGCGCCGCGGCCACGTCGTGCAGCCGCACGCCAGGGGCGCCGCCGGGCGCGCGCACCACCTCCACCTGCCGGAAGGAGGTGCCCTGCGCCCAGCCGGTGCCGAGCGCCTTGAGCACCGCCTCCTTGGCGGCGAAGAGACCGGCGAGGTGCTGGTCGAGCACCGCCCGCCGCAGGTCGGCCTCCCCCTCCTGGCAGAGCCGCGCCACCGCGCGATCGCGGTGGCGTGCGAGCAGGCGTCCGATGCGCGCCACCTCGACGAGGTCGATGCCGATGCCGACGACGCTCATGCCGCGAACGCCTCGTTGGCCGCGGCCACCACGGCAGGGAGCCGCGCGAGGTCGCGGAAGAGCCGGATGCCCGCCGCCCCGGCCGCTCCGGCCGCCGCCACCCGGGGCAGCTCCTCCACGCCGATGCCGCCGAGGGCCAGCACCGGCACTCCCAGCCTGGTGGCGTCGGCGAGCGCTCCGAGGCCCACCGGCGCCGTCTTGCCGGGCGACGCGAAGACCGGGCCAAAGGTCACGTAGTCGGCGCCGCTCGCCGCCTCTCGCGCCACCTCCTCGACGGTGTGCGTCGAGCGACCGAGCAGCAGCCGATCGCCGAAACGGGAGCGCAGTGCGGACGTGGGCACGCCGTCGGCAGGTAGGTGGACCCCGTCGGCGCCGGCGGCTAGCGCCAGGTCGGCGCGACCGTTGGCGAGCAGCTGGCTCGACGGCAGGACGCCGCGCAGCAGGCGGAGCAGCTCGAAGCAGGCACGATCCGCGAGGTCCTTCTCGCGCAGCTGCACGGCAGGCACTCCCGCCCTGGCGAGGGCCGCCGCCCAGGCAGGCAGCGAGACGTCCGCGAGCCCCTGGCGGTCGCTGATGGCGAGCAGTC
Source organism: Thermoanaerobaculia bacterium (assembly GCA_963837455.1). Taxonomy (GTDB): domain Bacteria; phylum Acidobacteriota; class Thermoanaerobaculia; order Multivoradales; family JAIOJS01; genus DASYQD01. Next base: position 1,052,166 of record CAWINM010000010.1, read on the forward strand.
GGAACGGTGCTTCGGCGCTCACTTCCGGAACCGCCGTAGCCAGAGCTCGAAGTCGTGGGCTCCCCATACCAGGTGCAGGGTCCCGAAGCCGGAGACCAGGGCGCGCGCGAGCGGCGTGGTACCCAGGTGCCGGATGGCGAACCAGGGCAGCTGCGACCAGGTGCGGTCCCAGGCGGTGAGCCAGGGCCAGAGCAGCAGGAAGACGCCCATCTCGAAGCAGTAGAGGACGAAGAGGAGGGAGAGGACAGGGGAGGGGGAGGGCCGCATCGGCGGCGCGGATTGTACGTGATCCGTCCGCCGCCCCGCGCAGGCAACCGCCGCCGACGGTGCCTGCCGCGTGGTGCCGTTGACGCAGGCGGACAGCGATGGCGGCGGCTCGTTTCCGGATCCGGGGAGGCCCGTCGCGACGGGCCTCAGCGACGATTGGGGCCGCTGTCTCCGTGCGAGCCATGCTGGCGCGTGGTGCCGGCGCCGCCGCGGCTGCCGTGCCCACCGCGATCGCCTCGCGAGTCGCGGGCGGTGCCCCGGCTCTCGCCGTGGCTCGAGGACCCGCGAACGCTCTCGTGCGAGCTGGGCTGGGGCCGATAGGTGGGCTGCGCGGTCGCCCCGTGCGAGCCTGCCGGCGCGACCACCGCAGTCGTCGGCCGCTCGCTCCCCGAGCGACCCGGCTCGGGGCGCGCCGGCTCCTGCCGGTCCCGCACTCCCTCGACGATGCGGCGCACCGGCGAGCGCACGATGGGGCTGGTGCGCCAATCGTCGGCCGACGCGCGCGGCGGCCGCACGCTCTCCCAGCTCGGCCGCTGCGACGCGGTCGCGCCTGCCGAGGGCCGCGCCTGGAGCCCGCCGCCGGCACGCCAGCCGTCGCCGTCCGCGCCCCGCCCCGCTGCGCCGGTGGCGTCGCGCGCCGGCAGCCGCGTGGCGCCGCTGCTCATCCCCCGCCCGCGGTCGCCGTCCGGGCCATTGCCCTCGGGACGCGGGCGCGCGGCCGGCTTGGTCGCACCCTCGCGGCCGCCGGCGCTACCGGCGTTGCCACGCCAGCCCTCATCGCCGCCACCAGGAGCAACGCGCACGGTGCCGGCGCCGCCGGAAGGAGCGCGAGCGCCCGGCTTGGTGCCCACCGCCGCGCGCCCCGGAGTGCCGGTGCTCTCACCGGAGGTCGCGGTCGGCCGGCCGCCGCGGGATCCGCTCGGGCGGCCAACGGCCACCGCCTCGCGGCCGCCGCCAGGCGGTGTGACGCCGGCGCTCCGACCGCCAGTCCCGGTCACCATCGCCGGCTTCTCGGCGGGGAGCGTGCGAAGGGTTCGGGCGCCGCCCGGACCGCCGACGGTGCGCGCACCACGGCCGGGATCGACCGGCAGGGCGACGCGGGCGATGTCACGCGAGAGGTTGGGGTCGCGGGCCACGAAGCGGCTGACGTCGGGGAGGGTGCGCAGCGGCTTCTCGTAGCCGACGCCGTTGGCGAGGCGCCGCATCCCCTCCGAGGGGCGGGTGGCGACGCCGGGGCTCAGGCCGCGGGTGACGGTGGAGATGACTCCGCGCGGCAGGTCGCGAGCACCCAGCTGGGCGGCGCTGCGCGTGTGGGACGCCAGCCGGTGGTCGTAGAGGTTGTGGCAATCGACGAAATTCCAGTGGTCGAAGTGGCGCGGCGAGCCGCCGGCCCAGCCGTGGATGCCGAAGCCGAACCCGAAAGTGAAGTCGAAGCCCAGGCCGACGTAGACGCGCGGTCCGTAGAAGTGCGAGTAGTAGCCGATCGGACACCAACCGATGTTGCTCGGGCCCCAGTACCAGTAGACCCAGGCGGGTGCGTAGCTGCGGCCGGGGTACCAGGCCCATCCCCAGCCCGGGGTGTAGTCCCACGAGCCGTAGTGGTAGGGCACCCAGCCCCAGGGCTCGTAGGACACCCAGGTGAGCCCGCTCGGCGTGTAGGTCCAGCGGCCGTCGCGGTAGGGGCTCCAGCCGGCGGCCACCCGCGGCCGCCAGCAGCGGCGGTTGGAGACCGTCACCCAGCTGCCGTAGTCGGCCATGCGCGACGCGTCGTAGGCGAGCGAGGGATCGACGTAGTCGTCGTCCCAGCGCGTGCGACGGAAGCGGTCGTCGAGGGTGCCGGCCCAGGTCTCGAGCACGTCCCGGCTCCCCGCGGCCTCCACCTCGGGCGGAGCGTCTCCCTCGACCCACGCCTCCTCGCCAGCCTCTACCGTGGTGGCGCCGCGCGGCGTGCGCAGCTCCGCCGAGCCGGCGCGCACCACCAGCAGGGTCGTGCCGTCGCGGCTCTCGACGCGGTAGGTGCCGGCGTCGCGCAGGTAGACGGTGGCATTGTCGGCGTCGACGCGAGTGTCCGCGGAGGCGTCGGTGACCAGCTGCAGCTCGCCGCGCGCGAGGGTCAGCAGGTTGGCCGCCGGCAGCTCGGCGGTGCCGCTGTCGCCGGAATCGGCGAGCTGGTCGAAGCCCACCTCGCTGTCGCCGCCCAGGCGCAGCACCGTGCCGTTGGCGAGCACCGCCTCGGCGCGAGCGCCGCGGCCGGTCCACAGCCGGTCGCCGGTGAGCAGCGGCTGGTTCTCCTGGGCCGCCTGCGTCGAGCCGCTCTGCACGACGCTGACGGTGCCCTCGACGATGCGGTAGTAGCCGTAGCGGCCTTGATCCTGGTACGAGTCCTGGCCCTGATACTGGCCGCTTGCTGCCGTCGGCACCATGGCGCCGAGCAACAGCCCGCCAAGGGCAAGGGTCTGGAGGCGGATCGCCCGCCGGAGAGGTCGTGCGCACGCGGTGGACATCGTAGGTTCGCTCCTGAGTCGGGTGTTCCTTGGCTGCCGCCGCCCCCGGCTGCAAGGGGTACGCCACACCGTTGGAAGCGCGCCCGGCGCTGAAGCGGCGGGCGTCGCGTCCGTTATAATGCCGCGGCGCAGCGGCCAGTCGTCACCTCGCGAGGGCGCCCTCCGTCCCCCTCCGGTGCCGAGCGAGCGTGGGGCAGGCTGGTCCGATGCGCGGCGAAGGGGCGGCAGTCGTGATCAAGAAGTTCTTCGGCAAGAAGGACGGCTCCGAGGGACCGCAGTACACCATCGACGACCTCATCGTCCTCGAGCGGTACAGCGAGGCGGAGCAGCGCATCCACCAGGACCTCAAGTTCCGCGGCAACGACCTCAACCTGCACCTCAAGCTCGCCGACGTCTACGTCGGGCTGCGCAACATCGCCAAGGCGATCGACGAGTACGGGTTCGTGGCCGACAAGTACGCCAGCGACGGCTTCCACGACCGTGCCATCGCGGTGCTTACCAAGGCCCGCCGCCTCAACCCCATGGACGACACTCTGCCGGCGCGCATCGAGCGGCTGGAGAACGCCCGCAAGCTCGAGCACAGCCGCTCGGGCGCCCTCGAGGGCTTCCTCCAGGGGCTGCACGCCAAGGAGGGCGGGGGCACGGCGGTCATGGAGTTCCAGACCATCTGGCGCCAGCTCGCCAAGAGCAAGCTGCTGCGCGATCTGTCGAGCGATCAGCTGCGGCTGCTCTTCCAGGGCGTCGTCGGCATCTACCTCGAGGCCGGGCACACGTTGGTGGAGCGCGCCAGCCGCGAGGAGGCGCTGTACGTCGTCGTCGGCGGTGAGGTGGTGGCGACCATCGTCGACCGCGGTGGCGCCACCATCGAGATGCGCAGCTTCGGCCCCGGCAACATCTTCGGCGAGGGCTCGCTCTTCGAGCACCGCGCCTGGCCGGCCACCTACAAGGCGAAAACCCGCGCCACCGTGCTCAAGCTCGCCGCCGCCGGGCTCGAGGTCTGCCTCAAGGGCAACCCGGATCCGCGCGGCTTCCTCGACGTGCTGCGGCGCGAGCAGAGCGACCGCGACGTGGCGCAGAACGTGGCGCGGCTGGAGTCGCACGCGTAGCTGCGCATCGCGTACGCTTGCTCGATGGCCGTCCTCCCCATCCGCATCTACCCCGATCCGGTGCTGCGCGTACGCTGCGCCGAGGTCACCAGCTTCGACGACGAGCTCGCCAAGCTGATCGCCGACATGGTGGATACCATGCATGGCGCGCCGGGCGTCGGCCTCGCGGCCTCGCAGGTCGGCGTCGAGCGGCGGGTGGCAGTGGTCGACCTCTCGGTGGGTGAGAACCCCGAGCAGCTGCTGGTGCTGGTCAACCCGATGATCCTCTCCGACCAAGGCTCGGCGGTGGAGAGCGAGGGGTGCCTGTCGATTCCCGAGCTCACCGAGAAGGTGGAGCGCCCGGAGCGCCTCGAGGTGATGGCGCTCGACGCCGCCGGCGCGCCGCAGCGGTTCGTCGCCGAGGGGTGGCTGGCGCGCGCCATCGCCCACGAGATCGACCATCTCGACGGCGTGCTGTTCGTCGACCACCTGCACGGGCTGCGGCGCGAGCGCGCCAGGCGGGCGCTGCGGAAGCTGGCCAAGGAGCAGGAGCAGCGAGAGTGGGACGCGGCACCCGCCTCCTCGCGCTGAGCGCTTTGCTCGCCGCGGCGCTGCTGGCGCCGGCGTGCGGCGGCGGTGGCGGTGGCGGCGGTCCCACGGCGCCGACGCCGATACCGACGCCGACGCCGAGCCTCACCTTCACTCCCGCCTCCGCCGGCCCGGGCATCGTGCTGGCGCAGGGGGCGGCGACCACCGCCTCCTCGCTGACGGTTGAGGTGCGCGCCGCCGACGTCACCGGGCTCTACGGCGCCGCCTTCGACCTCGACTACCCCGCCACCCTGCTGCGCTTCCAGAGCTTTGCCGCCGGTGACTTCCTCGGTAGCGGTGGCACGGTGTCGGCCCAGCTGGTGGAGACCGCCAGCGGTCACCTGGTGGGGGGCGTGACGCGTCTCGGTTCCCTCCCCGGCGTCACTGGCAACGGTGTGCTGCTGCGGCTGGTCTTCTCGCCCGTCGCCAGCGGCACCGGTGCCTTTGCCTTCTCGCGCAACACCGCCTTCCAGCCCGACGGCACCGCCCTCGACCTCCCCTGGGCGGCCGGCACGGTGACGGTGGTGCAGTGAGCGGCGCGTCCGGGGCCCCGGCCGCTGAGGAGCTGGCGCCGGCCCCGGCGCTCGCGCCCGGGCGCGAGCCGCGCCCGGCGCGGTTCTTCAACACGCTCGGGCGCCGGCTGGTGCCGCTCGAGCCGCTGGCGCCGGGCAAGGTGCGGATCTACACCTGCGGGCCGACCGTCTACGACCACGTCCACATCGGCAACCTGCGCACCTTCCTCTTCGAGGACGTGCTGCGGCGCAGCCTGCGCTACCTCGGCTACCAGGTGACGCAGGTGATGAACCTCACCGACGTCGACGACAAGACCATCCGTGGTGCGCAGCAGGCGGGCGTCTCCCTCGACGAGTACACGGCGCCGTTCATCGCCTCCTTCTTTGACGACCTCGACGCCCTCCACGTCGAGCGCGCCGAGCTCTATCCCGCGTGCCACCCGACACGTGCCCGAGATGATCGCCCTCACCGAGAGGCTGCTCGCCGCCGGCGTTGCCTACGTGAGCGAGGGCTCGGTGTGGTTCCGCATCGCCGCCGACCCCGACTACGGCAAGCTCTCGGGCGTCGACCTCGAGCAGGTGCAGCAGGGCGACCGGGTGGCGAGCGACGAGTACGGCAAGGAAGACGTGCGCGATTTCGTCTTGTGGAAGGGGGCCAAGCCCGGCGAGCCGGCGTGGGACTCCCCGTGGGGCCGCGGCCGTCCCGGCTGGCACGTCGAGTGCTCGGCGATGAGCATGAGGTACCTCGGCGAGACCTTCGACATCCACTGCGGTGGCGTCGACAACATGTTCCCGCACCACGAGAACGAGATCGCCCAGAGCGAGTCTGCCACCGGCCGCCCCTTCGCCAGGATCTGGCTGCACTCGGAGCACCTGGTCGTCGAAGGCCAGAAGATGGCGAAGTCGCTGGGGAACTTCTTTACGCTGAAGGAGCTGTTGGAGGCCGGGCACGACCCGCGGGCGATCCGCTACCTGCTGCTCTCGGTGCACTACCGGCAGAAGCTCAACTTCACCTTCGAGGCGCTCGATGCCGCCGCCGCGGCGCTGTCGCGTGTCGACGACCTGCGGCTGCGCCTGTCGACGGCGGCCGCGGCTGCCAGCGAGCGCGGCGACGTGGTGGAGCTCGCCGCCGCCCTGCGCGAGGAGCTCGCCGCCGCGCTCGCCGATGACCTCAACACCTCGGCAGCCCTCGGCGCCCTCTTCCGTTTCGTCAAGGCCGTCAACGTCGCCATCGACGAGGGGCGGCTGGGGCACGGCGACAGGGCGCGCGTCGAGGCCGCCCTCGCCGACGTCGACCAAGTCCTGGCGGTGCTCGATGCCCCCGCCTGGCTGCCGCCGGGCGCCGAGGGGCCGAGCGACGAGGAGGTCGAGAGGCTCATCGGCGAGCGCCAGGCGGCGCGCCGTGGACGCGACTTCGCGCGCGCCGACGCCATCCGCGACGAGCTGGCGGCGCGGGGAGTGGTGCTCGAGGACACCCCGGGCGGCACGCGATGGAAGCGCGGGCGCGGGGGAGCGGACTGAACGGGCTCGACGAGTTCGGTGCCCAGCCGCACACAGTAGGGCGCGGCCGGGTGGGGGAGGAGGCCGCGGCGCGGTGGCTCGAGCGGCAGGGCTACCGCATCGTCGAGCGCAACCACCGCAACGTAGCGGGGGAGATCGACCTCGTCGCCGAGGACGGCGACACGCTCTGTTTCCTCGAGGTCAAGGCGCGCACCGACACCCGCTACGGTCCGGCACTGGCGGCGGTGGGGCCGCGCAAGCGCCGGCGCATCGCCCGCGCGGCGGCGCTCTACCTGGCGATGCGCGGCGTCGAGCCGCCCTGCCGGTTCGACGTGTTGGCGATCGAGGGGGTGGAGGGCCACAGCGACGACTGGCGTTTCACCCTGGTGCGCGACGCCTTCCGGCTGGAGTAGCGAAGCGGGCGCTCGAGGAGAGCAACGGGTGACCAGCACCGACGCAGCCGGGCGATGGCGAGTGGTGTTCGCGGCGTCCCTCGCGCTCCTCGGCCTCGCCGCGAAGCCCCTCGTTGCCGCCGCCACCCGTGTTGGGGTGCCGGTGTCCTTGCCGCGCGCCGTCGACGACGACTGGCTCGAGCTGCGCACTCCCGGCTTCGTGACGCTGACCAATGCCGGCGAGCGCAAGGGACGGGAGATCGCTCTCGGCTTCGAGCGCTTCCGCGCCGCCCTGCGCATCGTCCACCCCGGCGGCGTTCCGGAGCCGCCCGAGCCGACCCGCATCCTGGTCTTTCGCAACGACCGCAGCTTCGACCCCTACAAGCCGGGGGAGGGGGACAGCCGCAAGCTCCTGCTGGGCGTCTTCGAGCACACCCACGCCATCGACTACATCCTCATCAACGGCTATCCGGCGCGTGGCAGCGCGCTGCCGGTCGTCTACCACGAGTACGAGCACGCGGTGACGCACGCGTCGTTCTCCAATCTGCCGCTGTGGCTCGACGAGGGGCTCGCCGAGCTCTACTCGACGTTCGCGGTCGACGGCAGCGACCTGCTGGTAGGCAAGCCGATCGACGCTCACGTGCGCACCCTGCGCGAGGAGCCCTTCGTGCCGCTGGCGCGCCTGTTCGCGGTCGACCGTTCCTCGCCCGAGTACCAGGAGAGCAGCCGGGTCGGCACCTTCTACGCCGAGTCATGGGCGCTCGTCCACTACCTGCTGATGGGCGGGCCGCAGCGGCTGCAGGGCACCATCGCCTTCCTGAGCTCGATCCAGCAAGGCGACGCCCCCGAGGCCGCCTTCCGTGCCGCCTTCGGTCACGGCTTCGATCAGCTCGAGAAGGAGCTGCGCGGCTACGTGAACGGTCCGACGATGCCGTATCTCAAGCTGCCACAGGCCCAGCTCGGCCCGGAGCCGCCGGTGACGGTGCGGCCGCTGCCACCTGCCGAGGTGCTCTTCGAGCTGGGGTCGGCGCTGGCCCTCCAGGGCAGGAGTGGAGGCGAGCTTGCCCGCCGGCACCTGGAGGCTGCCGCCGCGGCCGGCATCCCCGACGCCTGGGCGATGCTCGGTCTCGCCGAGGAGGCCGCCGATCACCCCGCGGCGGCGGCCGAGCTCTACCACCGCGCGCTGGCGGCCGGAGCCACGCGACCCGCCGCCGTGGTGGCCGCTGTGCGCGCGCAGCTGGTGGCCCCGGGCGCCGCCGCGAGCGCCCTCGAGGCGCGCCAGCGACTGCGCCGCGTGGTCGCGGCGGAGCCTGGGTACGCCGAGGCGCGGGCGGTGCTCGGCAGGACCTGGCTGCTCACCGACGGCGACCCGGGCCCCGGCATCGCCGAGCTCACCCGGGCTCTCGAGCTGTTGCCCGACCGTGCCGACGTCGCCTACGACCTGGCGATGCTCGAGCTGCGGGCGGGCGAGGTGGCGCGCGCCGAGACGCTGGTGCGCACGCGGGTCGCAGCCAACGGCAGCCCCGAGCTGGTGGCGCAGGCGCGGGCCGCGATCGAGCGCACCCGCGCCAAGGCGGAGGTCGACGCCGCCCTCGCCTCCGGTGACGCCGACCGTGCGGCGGCGGCCCTTGCAGGAGCCCTCGCCTGGGCCACCGACCCCGAGCTGCGCCAGGAGCTCCAGGCGCATCTGCACGAGGCCCGTGCCTTCCAGGTCAGGCAGGCGCAGGGTCGCCGCTACGACGCGGCGATCGCGCAGGCCAACGCCGGCAGGCTGCCCGAGGCACGCGCGGCGCTGCGCGCCCTGCGCGCCGAGGTGAGCGACGCCGGTCTGCTGGCCGCCATCGACGAGGCGCTCGCGCAGCTCGAGGCGGCACCGGCGGGAGCTTCCCGGCGGCCCCGACGGCCGCCGCCGCAGGCGCCGCCGTCGCCTTGACAGCCCCGGGGGGCGCCACTATCCTTTGCGCCCGAGCGGGAATAGCTCAGGGGTAGAGCACAACCTTGCCAAGGTTGGGGTCGCGGGTTCAAATCCCGTTTCCCGCTCCAGTCTTCCTCCCACCCTGGTCCGCGGCGACGTAGCCAAGTGGTAAGGCAAGGGTCTGCAAAACCCTCATTCCCCGGTTCGAATCCGGGCGTCGCCTCCAGCCTCGTCTGCTCCTCGGCATCCGGGTCGGGCGACTGCCGGCTTCCCGCGCGCTGATCGCCGGTAGTGGATCCCGCCACCCGCCAGCCGGCAGCCACCGTCATCGACGGCGGCGAGCCGCAACCGTCCAGGCGGTCGCGCTCTTCGCGCTCGCCACGGCGCCGCGTCACGCTCGCCGCCCTCTATCTCGTCTACCTCTGGCTCCTCGTCGAGCTCGGCTCGTGGGCTGGGCTGTGGGCGCTCGAGCGTTACAAGGGGATCGCCTACGTTCCGGCGCAACTGGGGACGCTCGTCGCCAAGCAGCGCGCCGCCATCGCGGGACACCTCGCGGAGCGCGACTCGTACATGGTCCCCGACCCCGAGCTGGGCTGGGTGGTGGGCGCCGACCGCAGCCGGGGCGGCTACCGCAGCAACCACGCCGCCATCCGCGCCGACCGCGAGTACGTGCCGGTGCCGCCGCCGGGCGTGCTCCGCCTGGCCGCCTTCGGCGACTCCTTCACCCACGCCAGCGACGTCGCCAACCCGGCCACCTGGGAGGTCCGGCTGGAGTCGCTGGCGCCGCACCTCGAGGTGCTGAACTTCGGCGTCCCCGGCTACGGACCCGACCAGGCCTTCCTCCGCTACCGCCGCGACGGGCGGGCGTTCCACCCGCACGTGGTGCTCATCGGTTTCATGTCGGAGAACGTGGGGAGAGTCGTCAACACCTTCCGGCCCTTCTACTTTCCCAACAGCGGCATGGCCTTCGGCAAGCCGCGCTTCGAGCTCGCCGGTGGCGGGCTGCGGCTGATGCCCAACCCGCTGCCCGACGCCGCGGCCTACCGGCGCCTGCTCGCCGTCCCGGCGCGCGAGCTGCCGCGAGTGGGCGAGCACGACTTCTACTTCCGGCGCCGCTCCCGCCGCAGCCGCTTGGACGTGCTGCCCTCGGTGCGGCTCGCCTGGGTGCTGCGCGACCGCTACCTCGATGAGCCGACCCTGCGCGATGGCGTCTACAACCCGCGGTCGGAGGCGTACGCGGTCGCGGTGCGAGTGCTCGACGTCTTCTACCGCCAGGCGCTCGCCGACGGCGCGCTGCCGGTGGTGGTGCTCTTCCCACAGCACGACGACATCGTCGCCCGCCTGGGCGGCCACCGCGTCGTCTACCAGCCGCTGCGCGACGAGCTCGCACGGCGCGGCGAGCTGGCGGTCGACCTCCTCGACGGCTTCGCGCGCTACGACCCGCGGGGCGAGCTGGTGCGTCGCAGGTTCATCCACTACCCGCGGGCCGCCAACCTGGTGGTGGCCGAGTCCCTGCGCGACTGGCTGCGGGAGCGCGGGCTGCTCAACCCGGCGGCGTTGGCGGCGCTGCGGGAGCGCGAGCGACGGCGCCTTGGCGTCGGCGACTCCCACCCCGGCGCGCCCTGAGCGGGGCCGCAGCTCTCGCCGGCGCCGCGTCGACGCCCGCTGCCGCCGCAGCTGCGGGGCGCCAGCGCCACAGCGAGACCGTCGCCGCGCAGCGGCGCGCGCCTCCCTCCCTGGGAAGCGCGACGGTCAGCTCGCGGTCGGCTGCGGCGAGGGGGAAGCGGGCGGTGGTGAGCAGCACGGCCCGCGGTCGTTCCGCGAGAGTGAGCAGCGGCAGCCGCCCGGCGGGGACGAGCAATCCGCGCGGCACGCCGGCGCCGTCGCAGCGTCTCCAGTGCAGTGCCAGCGAGGCCAGCTCGCCGGGTAGCGGTGGAGGCGCGAGGCTCAAGACGGCGCCGCCGCCGTCCCGCAGCTCGGCGGTCTGCGGTCCCGAGGGCTCCCAGCGGCGGCGGAGGACCACCAGCTCCGGTCCGTAGGAGCGGAACCAGGAGGCGCGCACGCGCTCGAGGCGCACCTGCGGCGCCTCGACGCGGTGACGGTAGCTGGCAGCAGACGGCCCCAGCAGTCGGCTGGCGGGGAAGATCTCGACGTCGGCGGTCGGTGGCAGGTCGCTGAGGCTGGTCACCCGGCGATAGAGCGTCGCGCCGTGGGCGGCGAGCTGCACCTTGCCCGTACCTGGCGGGATGTCGACCAGCACGCTGCGCAGCTGCAATGGCGCAGGCAGGCCACGCTCGACGTTCGAGCCGGCGAGCTCCCATGTCGAGGGCAGGCACTCGCGGTACGACCAGGTGAGAGGGTGGACGAGGAGCGCCGCCGCGGTGAGCCCGGCGAGCCACCACGCCACCGTCGGGCGCGGCCCGGGCGGGACGCGCGCGAGGGCGAAGGTGCCCAGTCGCCAGAGGGTCCAGGCGGCGTAGAGCGAGGTGAAGGCAGCGACCGGGAGAAAGTAGAGGCCGCGGAAGAAGCGCACGCCGACCCAGAGCATGGAGTAGCCGACCACCACCGTGAAGGTCATCGCCACCGGCACCGTCGCGGCGGCGCGAGGGTGCCGCAGGCAGCCCCAGAGCAGCGCCGCCGCTCCCACCACGGCGAGGGCGAAGACCGCCGCGGTGTGGTGGAAGAGCAGGAAGTCGAGCTCGCTGCGCAGCACCGAGGCGCCGGTGACGCCGACCTCGACTCCCTTGTCCCGACTGATGCGCCACAGCCGGGGGAGGAAGCGGAGGATCACCGCGACGTAGGGGTTGAGCAGGGCGAAGGTGAGCACCGAGGCCGCGCCCATCTCGAGCAGCCACTGCCAGCGTCGCCACTGCCGCCAGTGCGAGGCGAGCACGGCGAAGGCCGCCGGCCCGGCAGCGGCGATCCCGGTGTATTTGGCGGACACCGCCAGGCCGACGCCGCAGCCCGCCAGCCAGAAGCGCCGGCGACTCCCGGACTCGAGGGCGTCGAGGCTCCACGAGAAGGTCAACAGCAGCAGCAGCACCACCAGGATGTCGGGCTTGAAGATCGACGAGGCGTAGACGTGCCGCGGGGTGGCGGCGAAGACGAGCGCCGCCAACAGCCCGACCGCGGGGGAGACGAGGCGGCTGCCGATGCGGTAGAGCAGGTAGAGAGAGGCGATGCCGAACGCCGCCGAGAGCGCCCGCACCACGAAGTAGGCGGTGGGGGTGAAGTCGCCGCCGCCGACGGGGAAGACGCGCAGGAGCTCGCTGCCGGTCAGCCGGTAGAGGCGATCGCAGAGCCACAGCACGATCGCCTGCGGCACGAACGAGAGGCTGGGGTAGAAGGCGCTGAGGCGGCCCCAGGGATGCTGACCGAGCAGCACCGAGACGTTGCGGAAGCTGAAGCGTTCGTCGAAGAACCGCTTGCCGTCGAGACCCTGCGAGAGGAACCAGAGACGGTGCGCGAACGCCAGGGCGAGAAGGGCTGCCAGCATCCAGCGCGTGCGGCGCCGGCCACTAGGGTCCGCGCCGGGCCCGGGTGGTGCGGGCGCAGCAGCCGTTGCCTCGAGCATCGGCCTCAGCCCCGCTGGAAGCGGCGACGCAGCAGCAGCGACAGCGTCTCGCGGGCGGTGCGCCCCACCCGCATCTTGCTCAGACCGCGCTTGCGGTCGTAACGCAGGATGAAAGGCACCTCGCCGAAGACCAGGCCACGGCGGCGCAGCTTGAGCAGGATGTCGACCATGCAGGAGAACCCCGGCTGCTCGAAGAAGGCCGGGCCCTCCTCGGCGAGCACCTGCTGTAGCAGCGCGGCGCGATAGGCGCGGTAGCCGCAGGTGTAGTCGCGCACGCCGGGGATGCCGAAGACGAGCCGGAAGAAGAGGCTGCCCCAGTACGACAGCAGCCGCCGCGAGAACGGCACCCCGAGCACCCTGCTGCCGGGGCGATAGCGCGAGGCGATCACCACGTCGTGCCCCTCGCGTACGGCGCGCAACATCCGGGGGATGAGCTGCGGGTTGTGCGAGTCGTCGGCGTCCATGGTGACGATGACGTCGCCGGGGTCGGCGAGCGCGGATACCTTGACGATGCCGTCGCGCAAGGTCGCGCCCAGCCCCTGATTGCGCTCGTGTCGCTCGAGGAGCAGAGGCATCCTCTCGGCTTGGGCGCGCGCGATGTCGGCGGTGGCGTCACGGCTGCCGTCGTCCACCACCACCACGCCGTAGGGCAGGCCCGCCTCGTCCATCGTCGTCTCGATGGCGTCGAGCAGCGCCGGCAGGGCGTCGGCCTCGTCGAAGGCCGGCAGCATCACCCAGACGTGCTGGCGCCGCGCCGGCGGTCGCTCGGCGGCGGCGCGCGCACGCGAAGCTGCGGCTGCGGCGAGCGACATCGACGGGATTATAGGGGCCCGCGCGGGCGTACCCCCGGCCGGGGGGATCAGCCGCCGCTGGCGGCCGGCGGCACCCGACCGGTGAGGCTCCAGCCGAGCAGCGCGGCGCGGAGGGGTCGATTGCACGGACCCTCGACCTCGACCTGCACACGCTCCCCCGGCGGCCTGGGAACGCGCTCCGAGTAGAACAGCTGCCGCGAGCGACGCTCGGCGGCGAGGTGCAGCGGCGCCGGCCGTCCGCCGACCAGCAACTCGACGGGGGAGGCGCCGGACGGCACCGACAACGCGAGCGAGAGGTGCGAGCCCGGGGGCGGCGCGAGGCTTCCCACGAGGTGACCTCGTCCCGCGCACTGCAGGGGCGTGGCATCCCCTCTAGCGGTCGGCTGCCAGCCGGGAAGGAAGACCCGCAGCGCCGGTCCGCGCCGTCGCCACGCGCGGGCGGCGACGAGGACGCTCGGCACGCGCCGGTCCCGCAGGCCCGAGGCCAGCGCCGCCGTCGCGCCATCGCCCTCGGCGACCACCACCGCATCGAGCCGCCGCCAGCGCTCGAGGTCGGCGGGCTCCGGCGGCAGGCGGATCACGGTGCCGCTGTGCAGGCCCATCACCAGCGGCTCGCCAGGGGTGCCCGTGACGGCCACGATACGCCCCTCGCGCGCGCCGAGCCGGGTGGCGAGCAAGGCGCCTACCGCGGCGGCGGTGGGCGGCGTCCCCCAGACGTAGGTGGCCCCGAGCTCCGGTACCGCCGTGGCGGCGAGCAGGAAGGCGGCCGTGGCGGCGCCCAGCCACCGTCGCCCCGTCCAGCGGTCGAGCGCCGTCTTCACGGCGACCAGCAGGTGCCCGGCGGCGACGGCGAGCAGGGGCAGCAGCGGCAGCCAGTTGTGCCGCATGACACCGCGGGTGGCGAGCGCGTAGAGCGCCGGGTAGCCGAGAAGGAAGGCGAGGACCGCGGCGGCGGCGAACCTGCGCTGCGGCTGGCGGGTACGCACCACGACAGGCAACAGCAGGGCCGCGCCGAGCAGTGCCGCGCCGCCGCCGGCGGCACCGAGGAACGCGGGGTCGAGGGCGGCGCCGGCGGCAGAGAGCAGCACGGCGCCGTGCGTTTCTCCCTGCTGCACACCCTTCTTCGCGTAGTGGCCCACGGTACGGCCGAAGTCGCGCACGTACATCGCGCGGTCGACGAGGACGAAGGGGTCGAGCAGGAGGAAGACGGCGACCGCGACGGCGCCGGCGGCCACCAGTCGCACCCAGGCGCGCCGCTCGACGGCGCGCAGGCAGGTGACCGCGATGAGCGGGAGGGCTGCGGCGGCGCCGTTGAACTTGGAGGAGCAGGCGAGGCCGACGGCGGCGCCGGCGTAGAGGTAGCGCTTCCAGGTCGGGTGGGCACCGGCTCTCGCGGCGGCGAGCACCGCCAGCACGACGGTGACGACGAGGCTGATGTCCTCGTTGATGAGCGACGACTGCCGCACCAGCTGCGGCGAGACGGTGGCGAGGGTGGCGGCGGCGAGACCGAGCGCGGGACCGCCCAGGAAGCGTCCGAGCGCCAGGGTCAGGGCTACCGCGAGGGTGCCGAGAAGCGCCTGCACCAGCCGGCCCACGTGGTAGGCGAGAGGGGTGAACGGGTAGGTCGCGGGCCGCTCGACGCCATTACCGATGCACGGTCCCGGCCCCAGGGGTCGCAGCTCGCCGCGCCCGGTGAGCGCCGCCAGCCCGTGCAGCCCACCGAGCGCGATCGCCTGCGGCAGGTAGGAGAGCGTCGGGTGGTAGCCATTGGCCGGTTTGGGATCGCCCGAGCGCAGCAGGTGGCCGACGTTCTCGAGCGCAAACTGCTCGTCGAAGAAGCGCCGCGGCGTGGGGTCGGCCCAGCCGAACCAGGCGCGCAACGCCAAGGCGACGACGAGGATGGCGAGGACTGCCGCGCGCTCGCGCCGCGAGACTCGAGGGCGCTCGGGGGTCTCGCTCTCCTGCATCGTTCGGGCGGGCGGGATCGGTCGGCTCGAGGGGGTCGCTGCCGAGGCCGGCGCCGATACTAGCGGATCGCCGGCTCCGACCGGAGCCGCACCGCTCCCGGCTCCGAAGGTCGTTCGCTCAGCGGCCCCCGAGCGCTGCCATCAGTGCCAGGCGGTGGTGTCGCGACACCCGCAGCTCGGTGCCGTCGGCGAGATCGACCCAGGCGTCTCCCTTGGCCTGCGGTCGCACCTGGCGTATCCGCTCGACGTTGACGATGGTCGAACGGTGGATGCGCACGAAGCGCGTGCCGTCGAGCTCGCGCTCGAGCTCGCTGAGGGGACGCCGCAGCAGGTGCGTGCGCTTCCCGGCGTGCAGGCGCACGCAGTAGTCGGCGGCCTCGATCCAGTCGATGCTGTCGACGGCGACCACGACGGTGCGCCCGGTGCCGGTGACGAGGAGGCGCGACGCCCCGGCGGTCGTCGCCGGGGAAGAGGAGACCGCGGCGGCGGGCGGGCCTCCGCGGCCGCCGACCAGGCCGCGGATCCGCCGCGCCAGCGCGGCGAGACCGTGCTCGGCGATCTCGCGGCGCGCCCGCGCCAGCGCCTGCTCGAAGCGCGGGTCGGAGAAGGGCTTGAGGAGATAGTCGAGGGCCTGCACCTCGAAGGCGCGCAGGGCGTGGGCGTCGTAGGCGGTAACGAACACCACCGCCGGCGTCTCCTCGGCGGCGAGCTCGGCGAGCACGCCGAAGCCGTCGAGCTCGGGCATCTGCACGTCGAGGAAGAGCAGCTGGGGTCGATGCCGGCGCACGGCGGCGACGGCGGCGGCGCCATCGGCGCACTCGGCGACCAGCTCGACCTCGGGGTGGCGGCCGAGCAGCAGTCGCAGCGCGGCGCGCGCGTTCGGCTCGTCGTCGGCGATGACGACGCGAAGGGCCTCGGCAGCGACCGTCACGTGGGGCGCTCCCGAGCCGGTGGCGTCTCGACCGCCGGCAAGGTGAGGCGAGCGACGACGCCGCCCCCCGCCCGCGCCAGCAGCTCGAGGCGAGCGGCGTCGCCGAACAGCTGCTCGAGACGGGCGCGGGTGTTGGCGAGCCCCACGCCCTCGACGGCGGGTCCGCCGCCGTCGATGAGGCCGCGGCCGTCGTCGTGCACCTCCAGCCGCAGCAGGGCGCCGCTGCGCTTCGCGACCACCCGCACCAGGCCGGCGCCGGCGCGCACCGCCAGGCCATGGCGCAGGGCGTTCTCGAGCAGCGGCTGGAGGACGAAGGGCGGCACCGCCAGGCCCAGCAGCGAGGGATCGACCTCCTGCTCGATCCGCAGGCGGTCGCCGAAGCGCACCTGCTGGATCGCCAGGTAGCGCTCGGCGAGCGCCAGCTCCTCGTCGAGCGGCACCAGCGAGCGCCCGCCACCCTCGAAGCTGGCGCGCAGCAGGTCGGAGAGGCGGGCGAGAGTCTCCACCGCCGCCGCGTTCTCGTCCTGGCGCACCAGCGCGGCCACGGTGTGCAGGGTGTTGAAGAGGAAGTGGGGCTGCAGCTGCAGGCGCAGGGCATCCAGCCGCGCCTCGGCGAGGCGCCCCTCGAGCTGGGCGGCGCGCAGCTCGCGGTCGCGGAAACGGCGGTAGTAGTCCACCGTGTAGCTGGCCCCGACGATGGCGAAGTAGACGAGCACCTCGAGGTGCAGCGTGCTGGTGAGGCGGCCGACCAGCTGGGCGGTCAAGGGCGCGCTCGCCGGCCGGCCGAACGGCTGCACGGCGAGCGAGATGAGGACGCCGGCGGCGGCGTGGAGGCAGGCGGCGAGCACCGCCGCGGGCAGGTGGACGGCGAGCCAGCGTCCTGTCCGCTCCGGCCGCACGCGGGCGGCGAGGGCGAGGATGCCGGGGGCCATCGCCGCCCACACCATCCACGTCGCCACCTGCCAGGCGAGGAAGCGGGGGAGCGAGGGCGTGAAGTCGAGGCCGCTCTCCTGCCGCAGGCCGACGTAGACCATCGCCCCCTGCAACAACCCGAAAGCGGTGGCCAGGGCGATCACCAGCAGGGTGGAGCGCCAGGGGCGCGACGTCGGCATGGAGGCGATCATCCGGGGCGGAGCCTATGGTGAGGAGGACCCTCGACGCTCACCCTCCGTGGGTCGCGCCGCGATGGCTCCACCGCGACGCCATTCTCGCCTCTAGCGGTAGCTCGCGCTGGCCGCACGCCGGGCATTGCAGCCAGCCGCCCTCGCGGCGCAGCGAGCGGGGTCGCCGGTCGGCAGCGGAGGACCGATACTGTGGCCATGACGTGGAGGCTGGCCATGCTGCACCCTCACCGCGGATGGCTCCGACCCGCGCCGCTCCTCGCCAGCCTGGCGACGATCTGCCTGCTGCGCGTGGGGGCACCGGCCCACGCGCAGGGCGCCACCGCGTCCGCCACGCCGCCGCAACGGGAGCTCTACGTGCAGGACGCCACCATCTCGCCGGACGGCAAGCTAGTGGCCTTCTCTCGCTACGAGGCGACAGGGCCCTACGACGACGACCACTGGACGCTGTGGGTGGCGGAGCGGGACGGCTCGCCCCCGACTGGTGCTGCGGCGCGCGGTCTACGCCGCGTTCTCCCCCGACGGGCAACGGCTGGCGGCGGGGATGCACGTCGACGGCGACTGGGAGCTGGTGACCGTGCGCACCGACGGCGGCGACCTGCGACAGATCACGCATCGCGCCGGAGAGGACGAGGTGCCGAGCTGGCTCCCGACGGCAAATCGCTCGTCTACACCGCCAAGGTCGACGGCAACCTCGACCTCTACGAGGTGGCCGCGACGGGCGGGACGCCGCGCCGGCTCACCAGCGACCCCGCCGCCGACTACAACCCCAGGGTCTCGCCCGACGGTAAGCGGATCGTGGAGCCGGCGCTCTACTCCGGCTATCCGGAGGTGTCTCCCGACAGCCGCCGCGTCGTCTTCCTCTCCAATCGCGACGGCGCCGAGGACCTCTACGTGATGCCGGCAGAGGGCGGCGCTGCGACGCGCCTCACCTCCACCGCCGAGCTCGAGGGGGATCCCAGGTGGTCGGCCGACGGCCGCGACATCCGCTTCGCCGGCTTCGCCGAGCGCGCCGCCTCTGCCGATGGCAAGCGCCTCGCCTTCCAGACCAGCGCCAAGGGCAAGCCGGGCCACCTGTGGGTGCTCGACCTGGCGAGTGGAGCGGTGCGCAAGCTAGCGCCGCACGAGCAACCCTACGACGACGAGTGCCCGAGCTGGTTCCCCGACGGCCGGCACCTCGCCTTCCAGAGCGACCGCAGCGGCCGGATGGAGGTGTGGGTGATGGCTGCCGACGGCAGTGCCGCGCGGCAGCTGACGGGTCTTCGATAGGGGAGGAGGAGCGAGGGCCCTCGTCGCGCGCGGTCCGCCACCTCATGGGGCCCTCCCGAGCGCTGGCGTGGCATCGGCCCTGGTGATCCTCGCGCCCTGCCGCTGCCCGCGCGGCTCGCGGCACGGGATGCCGGAGGTGGGGATCGAACCCACACGCCTTGCGGCGGCGGATTTTAAGTCCGCTGCGTCTGCCAGTTTCGCCACTCCGGCCTCCCCCGATGATACCCGATGCATCGCCAGACCGGGGCCATAATTATCGTCGATACAGTGACTTGCGCAAGGGCATCGGAGCCGGTCGCGGGCCTTCTGCGTGCTAGACTGCCGCCCGCCCCATGGCCCTCCTCGAGCCCCTGCAGGCCCCTCGCACGCTCCCCCACAGCGAGGAGTCCGAACGTGCCGTGCTCGCCGGCGTCATGCTCGAGCCGCAGGTGCTGCCGACGGTGGCGGCGCGGCTGGTGGAGGGCGACTTCTACTTCGAGCGCCACCAGCGGATCTACCGCGCCATCCTCGACCTGCAGGCGGCGAGCACCGAGGTCGACCTGCGCACGCTGCAGGCGCGGCTCGAGCAGCAGGGGCAGCTCGACGGCGTCGGCGGCCTCGCCTACCTCGCCGGCCTCGACGTCGACCTCCCCGACCTCGGCCGCATCGAGGCCTACGTCGAGATCGTCAAGGAGCGCTCGCTGCGCCGTCGCCTGATCCAGGCGTGCAGCGACGTCACCCGCTCCTGTCTCGACGGCGGCCTGGAGGCCAACGAGGCGCTGGGCAAGGCCGAGCAGGCGATCCTCGGCCTCGGCGAAGAGGCGGTGGCGCGCGGCTTCGTGCCCCTCGGGCGGGTGCTCGACCGCACCATGGAGGACATCGAGGAGCGCCCGGGCAGCACCCTCATCGGCGTCCCCACCGGCTTCACCGACCTCGACCGCATGACCCACGGGCTCAACAAGGGAAACCTGATCATCATCGCCGGGCGGCCCGGGATGGGGAAGACCAGCCTCGCCCTCAACGTCGCGCAGTTCGTCGCCATCCACCAGCACAAGCCGGTGGGCGTCTTCTCGCTGGAGATGAGCGAGCAGGAGCTGGCGCTGCGCATCCTCTGCTCGGAAGCCGACGTCTCCTTCTCGCGGCTGCGCGCCGGGCATCTCTCGCAGAAGCAGTGGCAGACCATCGTGCAGACGGTGCGCCGGCTCGCCCCGGCGCCGCTCTACATCGACGACTCACCCAACCCGAGCCTGCTCGAGGTGGCCTCGAAGACGCGCCGCCTGCGCGCCGAGCTCGGCCTCGAGCTGATCATCCTCGACTACCTGCAGCTGATGCAGGCGGGCGGCCGCTACGAGAACCGCAACCTCGAGATCGCCGCCATCAGCCGCGGCCTCAAGCAGCTCGCCAAGGAGCTCGAGATCCCGGTGATCGCGCTGTCGCAGCTGTCGCGGCAGCCGGAGCGCCGTGGTGGCGACCACCGCCCGCAGCTCGCCGACCTGCGCGAGAGCGGCTCCATCGAGCAGGACGCGGACGTCGTCGCCTTCGTCTACCGCGACGAGCTCTACAACCCCGACGACCCCAGCAACCGCGGCCTCGCCGAGCTCATCCTCGCCAAGCACCGCAACGGCGAGACGGGGACGGTGGAGCTGGTCTTCCTGGGCGAGACGACCACCTTCAAGAACCGGGCGCCGGACTCGATGGCCGGCGGCTTCGACGGCCGCGGTGGGCACTGACGTGGGGTGGCCCCAGTCCTGCGCGCCGTCGGCTGCGGCGCCGGTGCGGGAGCGCGGCCGGGTCTAGCATGCGGCTGCTCGAGGACCGGGAGGGGGTGGGGGCGTTGCGCCCCTCATGGGCCGAGATCGACCTCGACGCCCTGGTTGCCAACCTCGCTCGCGTGCGCGAGCGCGTCGGTGGCGCGCGGGTGCTGGGTGTGGTGAAGGCCGACGCCTATGGGCACGGCGCGCCCCAGGTGGCGCGCGCGCTCGCCGCGGCGGGCATCGACTGGCTGGGCGTCGCCATGGTCGAGGAAGGGGCCGAGCTGCGGCGGGCCGGCGTCACCGCGCCCATCCTCATGCTCGGACCCATTCGCCGCGAGCAGCTGCCGCTGGTGCGCCGCTACCGGCTCACCCCGGCGGTGTCGAGCGTCGAGCAGCTGGAGGCCTGGCTCGACTGGTGCGCCGAGAGCGGCCATAGCCAGGAGATCCACCTCAAGGTCGACACCGGCATGCGCCGTCTAGGCATCGAGCTCGACGGCGTGCCGCGCGCGCTCGAGCTCATCCGCGGGCAGCCGCTGCTGCGGCTCACCGGCGTGCTCTCGCACCTCGCCGACGCCGACGACCTCGAGAGTCTGCGCAACGAGGACCAGGAGGAGCGCTTCGAAGGGGTGCTCGCCCAGCTCACCGCCGGGGATCGCGACGGCGTCTGGGTGCATCTCGCCAACAGCGCCGGTGCCCTGCACTGGCCCCAGACCCGCCACACCCTGGTGCGGTGCGGGCTGGCGCTCTACGGTCTCGATCCGGCGGCGGCGGAGGCCGGGCTGCGACCGGTGCTGTCGGTGCACGCGCGGGTGGTGATGGTGCGGCAGGTGCCCACCGGCGGACGCGTCGGTTACAGCGGTCGCTGGACGGCGCTGCGCCCGAGCCGCGTCGGCATCCTCCAGCTCGGCTACGCCGACGGCTACCCGTGGCGGCTCTCCAACCGTGCCGAGGCGCTGGTGGACGGGCGCCGTGTCCCCGTGGTGGGCGCGGTGTCGATGGACATGATCGCCGTCGACCTCACGGACACCGACGGCGGGCTCGATGCCGAGGCAGTGCTCCTCGGCCGCCAGGGCGAGGAGGAGATCACCGCCTGGGAGGTGGCCGAGCGCGCCGACACCATTCCCTACGAGATCCTCACCCGCTTCGGGCTGCGGCTCGCCCGACACTACCGGCAAGGGGGGGAGGTGGTCGCGACCACCTCCCGTCACCTCGCGTGATCGCCGTCCTCCGCAACCTGCTCGAAGCGTTCTTCCTCGAGGTCGGTCGCTTCTTCACGCTGCTCTGGCGCACCCTTGCCTGGACCCCGCGCCGCCCGCTCGACCTACGGGAGTGGGCGCGCCAGATGGTGAAGATCGGCGTCGACTCGACGCCGGTGATCCTGCTCACCTCGGTGTTCACCGGCGGAGTGCTGGCGCTGCAGACCTTCAGCACCCTCAAGCGCGTCCACGCCGAGGGGTTCGTCGGCACCCTGGTGGCGCTGTCGATGGTGCGCGAGCTCGGCTGCGTGCTGGGGGCGCTGGTGCTCGCCGGCCGCTCGGGCTCGGCGATGGGGGCCGAGCTCGGCACCATGCGCGTCACCGAGCAGATCGACGCCCTCGAGGTGCTGGCCACCGACCCCGTGCACTACCTGGTGGTGCCGCGGGTGTGGGCCACCACCATCACCCTGCCGCTGCTGGTGGCGCTCGGCGACGCCATCGGCATCGTCGGCGGCTACCTGGTGTCGGTGGTGCTGCTCGGCGCCAACCCGGTGTCGTACGTCGACAACACCTTCCGCTTCATGGACCTCAGCGACCTCACCTCGGGCCTCATCAAGGCGGCGGTGTTCGGTCTGCTGATCGCCACCATCGGCTGCCAGCAGGGCTACTACGCGCGCGGCGGCGCCGAGGGGGTCGGGCGGGCCACCACCCGCGCCGTGGTGCTCGCCAGCATGGCGGTGCTGATCTCCGACTTCTTCCTCACCAAGCTGCTGTTTTGAGCCGGGCCGAGATGACGCGAGCGATGCCCCGAGCCTGCACGCCCCGCTTGCCCGGGGAGCGTCGCGCGTGACCGTGCCCGCGGCCCGTCCCGGTGCCGTCGAGCTGCCCCCGCACGCGGTGGCCGCGGAGCAGCCGAAGATCTCCCTGCGCCGGGTGAGCAAGTCGTTCGGCGGCAAGGTGGTGCTCGCCGCCATCGACCTCGACGTCGAGGCCGGCGAGTCGCTGGTGGTGGTGGGCGGCTCGGGCACCGGCAAGAGCGTCATGCTCAAGCACATGATCCGCCTGCTGCGCCCCGATTCCGGCAGCGTGTGGGTGGACGGCGTCGACCTGGCGACGCTCGACAACCGCGCCATCACGGAGTTCCGGAGGCGCTTCGGCATGGCCTTCCAGGAGGGGGCGCTGTTCGACTCACTGACGGTGTCCGACAACATCGGCTTCCCTCTCGTGCGCGCCGGCTGGGAGCGCGAGCGGGTGCGCGCCCGGGTGGCGGAGTGCGTGGCAGAGATGCACCTCGAGGGCGCCGAGGCCAAGCTGCCGGCAGAGCTCTCGGGCGGCATGCGCCGCCGCGTCGGCCTCGCCCGCGCCCTCGCCGTGGAGCCGCAGATCCTGCTCCTCGACGAGCCCACCACCGGGCTCGACCCGGTGATCTCGGCGGTGGTGGAGGAGCTGGTGCTCGAGCTGCTGGAGCGCCTCGATCTCACCGCCGTCACCATCACCCACGACATGGAGCTCGCCTTTCGCATCGGCGACCGTATCGGTATGCTGCACCAAGGTAAGGTGATCGCCCTCGCCGCGCCGGAGGAGTTCCGCCAGCTGCCCGATCCGCGTGTGCAGCAGTTCCTGCGCCGCGAGCCGCGGGGTCCGCTCACCGACGACTTATGACGCCCGCCGCAGATCGACGAGCAGACGTCCTGGTGTGCCCTCCCGCGCGTGGGGGCGCGGCGCCGGTCCGCGGGCACAGCGTGTCGGTCGACGGAGGGGACTCGATTTTCCGGTAGGAATTCTGCGGGCCGGATGTCGACAGGCATCGCCTGCCGACCCTGCCCGGGGGGGAGCGCAGCCGCGATGGAGAACACGGTCAAGGTCGGCATCTTCATGACCCTCGCCCTGGGGGTCCTCGCCTACCTCATCCTGCGTGCCGAGCAGGTGCGGCTCTTCGAGCCGCGCGGCAGGCGCGTGGTGGCGCAGTTCGACAGCGTCGCCGGGCTCGACGACCAGTCGGCGGTGCGGACGGCCGGCGTCCGCGTCGGCCGCGTCGACGGCATCGGGCTGCGCGGCCGGCAGGCTCTGGTGACGATCGTCGTCGAGGCCAAGGTGACGCTCACCCGCGGCACCTACGCCGAGATCAAGAACCTCGGCCTGCTCGGCGACAAGTACGTGGAGCTCGTGCCGGGGCCGCCGGACGCTCCACCGCTGCCGGAGGGCGCCATCATCCCCGGCCAGGCGGCGGTGGGGATCGACCAGGTGCTCTCCTCGGTGGGGGGGCTCGGCAGCTCGCTGCAGGAGGTGGCGGCGCAGCTCTCCGGGAAGGCGCCGCCCAACGGGCCGCTGGGGCGGCTGGTGGTGAACCTCGAGGCTACCTCGGGACAGATTCGCGACCTGGTGGCGAGCAACCGCGCCAACCTCGACGCCACCGTCGGCAACTTCCAGCAGGTGTCGGCCACCCTGGCCCGCGAGCTGCCACGGCTGTCCGCCGAGCTGACGGCATTGCTCAGCGAGGTGCGCGCGGTGGTGGCCGAGAACCGCGGCACGTTGCACGAGGGTCTCGCCAACGTCGAGCAGCTCACCGGCAACCTGCAGACCTCGGTCGACAACCTCAACACCATCACCGGCAAGCTGGCGCGTGGCGAGGGCACCATCGGCAAGCTGCTCAACAGCGACCAGGCCCACGAGGAGCTGGTGGGAGCTCTCAAGTCGGTGCAGAGCGGCGTCGAGGGGCTCACCCAGTCGATCGGCAAGATCAACAAGCTGAAGGTCGACCTGGCGATGCAGGGGTACTACCTGCAGGACGCGGAGGACAGTCACGGCGAGTTCCAGGTCAACCTCGATCCGCAGAACGGACACCTCTACCGCGTGGCAGTGGTCGACGACCCCAACGGCCGGGTACGCTCGAAGACGCAGACCATCACCACCACGCTGCCCGACGGCACCACGCAGCGCGAGGTGGTGACCAGCGAGACCCAGGAGAAGCAGAACACGCTCTCGGCGCTCTTCGGCTTCCCGGTGGGCGACCGCTACCGCCTGTGGGCGGGGCTCGTCGAGTCCCACTTCGGGGTGCAGGCCGACTACGTGGCCTACGCCGCACCTGGACCTCACGTTTCAGGCCTTCGACTTCGGGCGCCCCAACGATGAGCGGGCACACCTGCGGATGACCGCCGCCTGGCGGCCGCTGGCGCACTTCTACCTGCTGGGTGGCTACGACGATCCACTGGTGCGGCAGCGCGATTCGCTCTTCCTCGGCGTCGGCGTGCGCTGGCGCGACGACGACCTCAAGTACCTGATGGGCTCGATCTCGAAGTTCTAGCGAGTGGACACGAGCCCGCGCGGAGCGATGCTGCAAGGATTGCCGCGGGCATTGCGTCTGGGTTGATGGTGGTCCGCCCCCGCACGCGCTTCGTCTGCTCGGCCTGCGGCTACGCCAGCCCGCGCTGGCTGGGGCGCTGCACCGAGTGCGAGGCCTGGGACAGCTTCGTCGAGGAGGCCTTGCCGGCGGCGCGCGCCGCCGGCAAGGGGGTGGTCGGCCGCCGCGGCCTCGGCGTTGCCGCTCGCGGCCGTGGGGGAGGAAGCTGCTCTGCGCTTTGCGAGCGGCATGCCGCTGCTCGACCGCGTGCTCGGGGGCGGCGTGGTGGCGGGCGGTGCGGTGCTGCTCGCCGGCGAGCCCGGGATCGGCAAGTCGACGCTGCTGCTGCAGCTCGCCGAGGCGCTGGCGCGTGGCGGTCGCCGCGTCCTCTATGCCAGCGCCGAGGAGTCGCCGCGCCAGCTTCGGCTGCGCGCCGAGCGCCTCGGCTGCGGCCATCCGGGGCTGCTGGTGGCGGGGGAGACGGCCATCGAGGCGGTGCTCGCCGCGGCCGGAGAGAGCCACCCCGAAGCTCTCTTCGTCGACTCCATCCAGGCGGTGCACAGCGAGGAGCTGGGCGGGCTGCCGGGGTCGGTGGGACAGGTGCGCGCCTGCGCCGAACGGCTCGTGGAGCACGCCAAGCGCGGCGACTGCGCGCTCTTCCTCGTCGGCCACGTCACCAAGGAAGGCAGCATCGCCGGCCCCAAGTCGCTCGAGCACCTAGTCGACACCGTGCTCGCCTTCGAGGCCGAGGGGGGCGCCGACCATCGCCTTCTGCGCGCCGCCAAGAACCGCTTCGGCCCCGCCGGAGAGGTGGCGCTGTTCGAGATGCACGATAGCGGGCTGGTGGCGGTGGCCGACCCCTCGCGCGTGCTGTTGGCGCAACGGCGGCCGGAGGCACCTGGCTCGGCGGTGGCGGCCACCATGCAGGGCTCGCGGCCGCTGCTCGTCGAGGTGCAGGCGCTGGTGCATGCGAGCGAGCTCGCCACCCCGCGCCGGGTGGCGCTCGGTCTCGACGGACCTCGCGTGGCGCTGCTGCTCGCCGTGCTCGAGCGCTTCGCGGGCGCCTCCTTCGCCGGCCGCGACGTCTACCTCAACGTCGTCGGCGGCCTGCGCCTCGAGGAGCCCGCCGCCGACCTCGCCATCGCTGCGGCGCTGCTGTCGGCGCTCGGCGAGCGGCCGCTGCCGCCGCAGGCCGCCTTCTTCGGCGAAGTGGGCCTGCTCGGCGAGATCCGGCCCGTCGGCCGCGCCGAGGTGCGGTTGCGCGAGGCGGCGGCACTCGGCTTCCACACCGCCTACACGCCCCGGCTGGAGCGTGCCGCCGGACCGCGCGACGTGCGCCTCGTCGAGCTCGAGCACGTGCGCGAGCTGGTCGCCCGGCTCACCTGAGCGGCGAGACCGACCGCGACGTCCTGACTGCGATCCCGCGGAGGGCGGGACGAGCTCCCTCGCCTCGCGAGGCGCCGACCTCGATGCGCTCGAGGAGCGAGTGCTGGCCGGGTGCGCCGCTCACGCCGAGGCAACCGCGCTTGACAAGGGAGCCGATCGCGCGTACAAGAGGCTCGTGAACGCGAAGCTGTGCTGTTGCGCCTGTAGCGAGGCCCGGGAAGCCCCCGGTGCCGGCAGCTCGACCGCGTTCCAGGTCCCGCCCGTCTAGCAACCACCTGAACCCGATCGACTGAAGGCCCGGGGAAGCACCCGGGCCTTTTTCGATTTCGCGGCCGCCGTGGCCGCGGCAGACGAACGGTCGACGCGGGAGGGTTGGGATTTGAGACAGACGATCGCAGCAAGCATCGGGACCTCCGCGGATGAGGTGCGCCGTGGCTAGACATGGCGCTGCTGCGTTGGGCCGCGGTGGCGCGAACGCCGCTGGTGCACCTACCGCCCCGCTGCTGCTCGGCCCGCTGCCGGGTCTCTTCCGCGCCATCGGCGGCACGCCCCTGCTGCCACTACGGAGCGTGGCTGCGCACCTGCGCGGCGTCGAGGTCTACGCCAAGGCCGAGCACCTCAACCCGGGGGGCAGCGTCAAGGACCGCGCGGCGCGCGCCATGCTGGAGGACGCGTTGCGTCGCGGCCTGTTGCCGCCGGGCCGGACGGTGCTCGAGGCGACCTCGGGCAACACCGGCATCGCGCTGGCGATGCTCGCCGGCGCGCTCGGCCGCGAGGTGCTGATCTGCCTGCCCGCCAACGCCTCGGCGGAGCGGCGGGCCACCCTGCGGGCCTATGGCGCGCGCGTCGAGCTCACCGACCCCCTGGCCGGCACCGACGGTGCCATTCGCCGCGCGCGCCAGCTCTACGCCGAGCACCCCGACCGCTTCCTCTACCCCGACCAGTACAGCAACGACGCCAACTGGGAGGCCCACCTGCTGGGCACCGGCCCGGAGATCTGGGAGCAGACCGGCGGCCGCGTCACCCACTTCGTCACCGGGCTCGGCACCACCGGCACCTTCGTCGGCACCACCCGCTACCTGCGCGCGCGCCGGCCCGACGTGGTGGCGGTGGCGGTCGAGCCGGACGGTCCGCTGCACGGCCTCGAGGGGCTCAAGCACCTGCCGACGGCGATGGTGCCGGCGATCTACGACGCGAGCCTCGTCGACCGGCGGCTCGCGATGGACACCGAGGAGGCGTACGCGATGACGCGTCGGCTGGCGCGCGAAGAGGGGCTGTGGGTGGGCCCCTCGGCGGGCGCCAACGTAGCGGCGGCGCTGCGCGTCGCCGCCGAGGTGCCGGCGGGCGCCCCGGCGGTGGTAGTCACCGTGCTCCCGGATGGGGGCGCCCGCTACGTCTCGGAGCGTTTCTGGAAGGAGCGCGAGGTGGCGCCGTGATCGCCCTCGCGCCGCCGCCCGCCGAGCTCATCCGGGTGCACGGGCGGCGTGCCTACCCCGAGGAGTGCTGCGGTGCCTTGCTCGGCAGGAGCGAGGGGGCCCTCGCCCGCGTCGAGCGGGCGCTGGCCATCGACAACGCGCGCGAGGAGCAACGGCGCCGCCGCTTCCTCGTCGACCCGCGCGACTACCTGGCGGCCGAACGCGAGGCGCGAGCCAGCGGTCTCGAGCTGCTGGGCTTCTACCACTCGCACCCGGATCATCCGCCGCAGCCCTCGGAGGTCGATCGTCTCCACGCCTGGCCCAACCTGCACTACGTGATCCTCGGCGTCCGCCGCGGCGAGCCGGGGGAGCTGACCTCCTGGCGTCTCGCCGAGGATCGCCAGACCATGCGCCGCGAGCGTCTCGTCCTCGAGACCGACGCCGCGGACCAGCGATAGGAGCCTCACCGATGCCGACCATCGCTCTCCCTACTCCCCTGCGCCCCTACGCCAACGGCGAGCACGTCGTGTCCTCGCGCGGCGCGACGGTCGGCGACGTGCTCGCCGACCTCACCGCGCGCCACCCCAAGCTGCGCCGCCACCTCTACGACGAGGCGGGGAGGCTGCGCTCCTTCGTCAACGTCTACGTCAACGACGAGGACGTGCGTTTCCTCGACGGCGAGGCGACGGCGCTGGAGGAGGCCGACGCGCTGTCGATCGTGCCCGCCATCGCCGGTGGCGCGCCGGGCACGCGAAGCAGCGCTGCCGCTCCGACCTCGAACGCCGGCGAGATCGCGCCCATGAGCCACCGCCGCGACGGCGTACGAGCCGAGGAGCGAACCCCCCACCCGCGCGGCGTCCACGGCGCCGATCGGAGTGCTCCCGGCGGCCGGAAGCGACGCGTCGCGCCGCCGCCGCGCGACGCGCCCGTGGCCGAGCCCTGCGAGCCCGCGCTCTCCAACGAGGAGGTGCGCCGCTACTCGCGCCACCTCATCATCCCCGAGGTCGGCCTCGGCGGGCAGAGGAAGCTCAAGGCGGCGAGGGTGCTCTGCGTCGGCGCCGGCGGGCTGGGCTCGCCTCTCACCCTCTACCTCGCCGCCGCCGGCGTGGGGACGCTCGGAATCGTCGACTTCGACGTCGTCGACGAGTCGAACCTGCAGCGGCAGATTCTGCACGGCACCTCCGACGTGGGGCGCCCCAAGCTCGACTCCGCGGTGGAGCGCCTGCACGACGTCAACCCCAACGTGCGGTTGGTGCCGCACGCGACGCGACTCTCCGCGGCCAACGCGCTCGAGCTGTTCGCCGGCTACGACGTCATCGCCGACGGCAGCGACAACTTCCCCACCCGCTACCTGGTCAACGACGCCTGCGCGCTGCTCGGCAAGCCCAACGTCTACGCCTCGATCTTCCGCTTCGAAGGGCAGGCGTCGGTGTTCTGGGCCGAGCGTGGCCCCTGCTACCGCTGCCTCTATCCCGAGCCGCCGCCGCCGGGTCTCGTCCCCTCCTGCGCCGAAGGGGGCGTGCTCGGCATCCTTCCCGGGCTGCTCGGCGTGATCCAGGCGGCGGAGGCGGTCAAGCTGCTGCTCGGCATCGGCGAGTCTCTCATCGGCCGGCTGCTGCTCGTCGACGCCCTCGGCCTGCGCTTTCGCGAGCTCCGACTGCGCAAGGACCCAGGCTGCCCGCTGTGCGGGCCGCGCGCCACGCAGCGCCAGCTCGTCGACTACGAGCAGCTCTGCGGCCTGCCGCAGGCACATGCCGAGGAGGCACGGCAGCAAGGGCTGCCGTCGCTGACGGTCGAGCAGCTGCGCGCTCGCCTGGACGGCGAGGATGGCCTCGTGCTGCTCGACGTCCGCGAGCCGCACGAGGTGGAGATCTGCGCCTTCGCCGGCTCGCTGCGCATCCCCCTGGGCAACCTCCCCGAGCAGCTCCACCGCCTCGACAGCGCCGACGAGATCGTCGTCTACTGCAAAGTGGGGGGGCGCAGCGCCAGGGCGGTCGAGCTGCTGCGTGGCGCGGGTTTCCGCAAGGTGTGGAACCTCGCCGGCGGTATCGACCGCTGGGCAGAGCGGATCGAGCCGGCGATGCCGAGGTACTGAGGAGCCGTGCCGCAGAGCGCGCCGCGCCTTCACCCCGGGCGCCGGCGGTGGCCGGCCTACAGCGCGGGCTCGCCGCCGGTGATTCGGCGGTAGGCCTCGAGGTAGCGCTGGCGCGTCCCCTCGACCACCGCGGGGGGCAGTGAAGGCGGCGCCGACTCGTGGTCCCAGCCACTGGTGTCGAGCCAGTTGCGCACGAACTGCTTGTCGAACGAGGCGGGCTCCTGGCCCGGGCGCCAGCTCTCCGCCTCCCAATAGCGCGACGAGTCGGGGGTGAAGGCCTCGTCGATGAGCAGCAGCTCGTCGCCGACGAGCCCGAACTCCAGCTTGGTGTCGGCCAGGAGCAGCCCGCTCCCGGCGGCGTGCGCGGCGGCGGCGGAGTAGAGCTCGAGGGTGAGGTCGCGCAGCCGCGCCGCGCGCCCCCCGCCGACCGCCGCCGCCATGGTCGCGAAGGCGACGTTCTCGTCGTGGCCGCTCTCGGCCTTGGTGGCGGGGGTGAAGATCGGCTGCGGCAGCCGGCTCGCACGTTGCAGGCCCGCGGGGAGCGCGATGCCACAGGCGCGGCCGTCGCGCTGGTACTCCTTGAAGGCGCTGCCCGCGAGGTAGCCGCGGGCGACGCACTCGAAGGGGATGACCTGCGCCTTGCGCGCCAGCACCGCGCGTCCGGCGAGCTGCTCCCGGTAGGGACGCAGGGCCGGCGGGAAGTGGTCCGGGTCGGTGGCCAGCAGGTGGTCGGCGAGGTCGTGGCCCGCGGCGCGCTCGCGCAGCGTCCCGAACCAGAAGTTCGACAGCTGGTTGAGGACCTTCCCCTTGCCGGGGATCGCCGGTCGCAGCACGTGGTCGTAGGCGGAGATGCGATCGCAGGCGACGATCAGCAGGCTGTCCCCGAGGTCGTAGACGTCGCGGACCTTGCCTCGCCGCGGCGGCGGCAGGCCGGGCAGGTCGGTCTGCCAGAGCGCGGTGGGGTCTTCCGTGGGCATTGGCCTCCCGGGTGCCTACGCCGAGCTCGCCTCGGTGAGGGCGGTGGCGTAGTCGCGTTCGAGGGCGGTCATCAGATCAACTCCCACCAGCGGCTGCAAGCCGGCGGCGAAGGGGCCGCCGTCGACGAGCTCGTAGACCGCCAGCGGCTCGAGGCCCTTGAGCTTGACGATCCCCAGCTTGCGCACGCCGGCGAGGCAGCGGCCGTCGGGAAGGTCGAGGGCGAGCGCCACGTAGCCCCGTCCCTCGTAGCGCAGCGGGTAGAGGAAGCGGGCCGGCTCCTCCTCCGCCAGGCGCAGGATCAGCTGCTCGGTGGCGACGATCCCCTCGTTGACGAGGCTGCCGTTGCGGTTGATGTAGGCGTAGAACCGGCGCCGCTCCTCGCGCTTGTCGACCACGTCCTGGTCGGCGGCGGCGAGCGGGGCGAAGAAGCGATGCACGGCGGCCTCGGGGTAGCCGAGGTTGACGAGCAGCACCTTGAACTCCTCGAGCTCGCGCATCGACTTGCCGGTGGTGAGCCTGGTGAGCTCGACGACGCCGTGGCCGAAGAACTCGTAGCGCTCGGGCTCGCCGACGCCGCCGTGAATGGGGAGCAGCCGGTACTGGCCGAAGTTGAGGGCGATGCGCAGCCCGCGGTTGAAGGGGAGCCCCTCCTCGAGCGCCTGGCGGTAGAAGCGCTGCACCTGGAGGGCGACGATCAGCATCCGCCAGGCTTCGCGCGCCGAGTAGAAGGCGCCGTCGCCGAGGTACTTCTCGAGCTTGAGCCGCTGGCTGGTGGCCAGCCGGTGCACGCGGCGCTGGAGGCGGAACATCAGCCGGAAGGAGCGATCCTGCTCCTCGGAGCTGGCGCGTCGCAGCAGCGACACGAAGTGGGAGAAGTCGGTGATGTCGTAGATCATCCCGTAGCGGGCGATGTGCGGGTCGACCACCCAGGGCGCCATGAAGTCGAGCGGGCGGGTGGCGTTGGACACCTCGAGCAGCGGCGGCCCGCCCACCCAGGTGCGGTTGAGGCTGCGGTCGGCGAGCACCAGGGCGCCGTCCTGCTCGTGCACGGTCACCACCAGGCGGCGGATGCCGTGGAAGAGCTCGAACTCCTTGAGCTTGACGAGCAGCGCCTCCCAGACCTGCACCTGCTGCGCCGACAGCAGCAGCCGCGAGTCGTAACCCGGCAGCCGCGACAGGTACTCGACGAAGCCGCGGTGGCGCACCAGGTCGCGCGCCTCGGCGCTCGCCGGCAGCCGCAGCAGGTGGGTGGCGGCGGCGCGCAGCGCGGGGTCGCCGGAGAGCCGCTCCTGCAGCCACTCCACCAGCTTGGCGAAGCGGAAGCGCAGATCGGCGCCGTCGATGCGCAGGTAGCCGTACAGGTAGTGGGTGAGCTCGGCAAGGTCGGGGCTGATGTGGTCCTCGGTGAACACCAGCACGTTGTCGCGCATGCGCGACAGCAGCGCGGGAAAGATCTCCTCCTCGAGCTCCTCGGTGTCGCTGGCGAGCCGGTGAGCGAGGTCGTAGCTGAGCGACAGCACGCGGTCGAGGTAGCGGTACAGCACCTTGTACTTGAGCGCGCCTCCCTGCTCCTTGCCCAGCGACAGGTTGAGGCGCGTGACCCGCCGCGGCGTCTCCTTGAGCAGGCGCGCCACGTCGTTCGAGTGCATCACCCAGAAGAGGTCCGGGAAGTGGCGGCCGTAGCTCGAGGTGGCGACGTTCTCGGTGGCGCGCGCCAGCAGCGCGCGGTAGCGCTCCCAGGCCCCCTGCAGGTTGGGGGCGTCGACGGCCTGGCGCAGCAGCGTCGCCACCTGCGCCGCCTCCTCGGCGCGCACGTACGCGGCGAGCGCCTCGCGCAGCGCCTTGAGCCCCGCCGAGGCCAGCACCGGGTATCCCATCAGCGGCGTCGCCGACTCGTCGGCGAAGTAGACCCGCTGCGGCAGCGGCAGCAGCTCGAGGATCTCCGGCACCAGCCGCTGGATCTCCTCGGGATCGTTCTGCAGGAAGCTGAGGGGGCCCCGCAAGGCGCGCGCCAGCGAGGCCAGCGAAGGGAGCTGATCGCTCATGGGTGTGGGCGACGGCGATTATAGGATAGGGGTCCGCACCAGCCGGCCGCAGCCGGCCCCGGCGCCCACTGTTCGACCCGATCGCTCTGTTCGATCGGGTCACCCTGGTCCACCCCGTAGCGAGGAGCCCAAGCCCACCATGGAGCCGATCGTCGACGTCTCGCTAGCCTCCGGCGAGCAGCCGCGCGGCAGGCTGCTGCTCGTCGGTTGCTGGGAGGGGGAGCCGCCGGAGGTCGCGGCCCTGCCCGGCTGGGCCGCCAGCCTGGCCGCGAGCCTTGCCGAGCGCCCCGGGTGGGGGGGGCGCGACGGGCAGTGGGCGGAGGCCGACACCGGCCGCGCGGAGCTGCCGCAGCTCGCCCTGCGCGGCCTCGGCAAGCGCGAGGCGCTGCACGTGCGCAGGCTCGCCAAGTGGCTGGGAGACACCGCCGCGGTGACCTCCCTGCACGGCGTGGAGCGCCTCGTGCTCGCGCTGCCGGCCCATCCGCTGACGACCGGTGCGGCGGGAGCCGCCCACGCGGCGCGCCACCTGGCGCTGTCGCGGTACCGCTACGACGCCTTCCGCGAGGCGCCCGAGGAGCCGGAGTCGCTGGTGTCCGTGCAGCTGTTGCTCCCGGGTGCCGGCAAGGCGGAGGCAGACGCCATCGCCCGCGCCATGGAGGTTGCCCGCGGCGCCCTCACCACCCGCGACCTCGCCAACGCGCCCCCCAACCTCGCCAACCCCGAGTGGATGGCGGAGCAGGCGCAGGCGCTCGCCGCGCGGCATGGCCTGGAGGCCGAGGTGCTGGTCAGCGAGGACCTCCAGCGGCTGGGAATGGGGGGCCTGCTGGCGGTGGGCGCGGGCTCGCGGAACCCGCCGCGACTGGTGCGGCTGGCCTGGCGCGGCGGCTCCGCAGCCGCGCCGCGCGTCGCCGTCGTCGGCAAGGGCGTCACCTTCGACACCGGTGGCATCTCGATCAAGCCCGCCAAGGACATGGACGAGATGAAGTGGGACAAGGCCGGGGCCTGCACGGTGCTCGGGCTGGTGCAGGCGGTGGCCCGGCTCGAGCTCCCTGTCGAGCTCACCGCCTACCTGCCGCTGGCCGAGAACATGCTCGGTGGCGGCGCCTATCGGCCAGGCGACATCGTGCGCTGCCACAATGGCAAGACGGTCGAGGTGCTCAACACCGATGCCGAGGGGCGCATCATCCTCGCCGACGCCCTCTCCTGGGCGGCGGAGGCGCACCCCGACTACATCGTCGAGTACTCGACCCTCACCGGCGCCTGCGTAGTGGCGCTGGGCCACACCGGTGCCGGTCTCTACACGCCGAGCGACGAGCTGGCGGCGGCGCTGCTGGCCGCCGCCGAGGGCACCGGCGAGCGGCTGTGGCGGATGCCGCTGTGGCCCGAGTTCAAGGAGGCGCTCGAGGGCTCGCACGCCGACCTGCGCAACGTCGCCGGTCGCTGGGGGGGCGCCAACACCGCCGCGGCCTTCCTCTCCCACTTCGTGGGCGACGTCGCGCGCTGGGCTCATCTCGATATCGCCGGTCCCGCCTACGTCGGCGGCGAGGGGGAGGGGCAGCGCGGCGCCACCGGCTACGGCGTGGCGCTCACCGTCGAGTGGCTGCAATCGCTGGCGAACGGGCACTGACGGCGCCGCTGCTCGCCGTCGACCGGCTCACCGTCGCCTTCCCGGCGGGCGATGGATGGGCGGACGTCGTGCGGGGCGCCTCGCTCAGCGTCGGCGCCGGCGAGGTGGTGGGGCTGGTGGGGGAGTCGGGTTCCGGCAAGACGATGACCGCCCTCGCGGTGCTGCGCCTGGTGCCCCCACCGGGCTGCATCACCGGCGGCAGCGTCCGCCTGCTGCTGCCGGGTGGCGAGCCCGCCGTCGAGCTGCTCACCCTCTCCGAGCGCGAGCTGCGGCGGGTGCGAGGTGGCCGCATCGGGATGGTGTTCCAGGAGCCGGCGGCGGCGCTCGACCCGGTGTTCACCATCGGCTACCAGCTGGTGGAGGCGATCCGCGCGCACCGCCAGGTGTCGCGGGCCGCGGCCCGGCGCCGTGCCGAGGAGCTGCTGGCGCTGGTGGCGGTGCCCGAGCCGCACCGCCGCCTCGACGCGTACCCGCACCAGCTCTCGGGCGGTCAGCGGCAGCGGGTGATGATCGCCCTCGCCCTCGCCGCGGAGCCGGCGCTGCTGCTCGCCGACGAGCCCACCACCGCCCTCGACGTCACCCTGCAGGCGCAGGTGCTCGAGCTGCTGCTGTCGCTGCGCGATCGCCTCGGGCTCGGCATCCTGCTCGTCACCCACGACCTCGCGGTGGTGGCGGCGACCTGCGACCGGGTGACCGTGATGTATTGCGGCGAGGTGGTCGAGGAGGCTCCGACGACGCGTCTCTTCGCCGACCCTGCGCACCCCTACACCCGCGGCCTGCTCGCCGCCGTGCCGCGGCTGGGACGGCCGGCGCCGCGCGGCCGTCTGCCGGCGATCCCCGGCCAGGTGCCGGACCCGCGCCGACGGCCGAGCGGCTGCGCCTTCCACCCGCGTTGCCCGGCGGTGATGCCGGTGTGCTCGCTGCGACATCCGCCGCTCTACTCGCTGCCGCACGGGGTCACCGCACGCTGCTTTCTCCACGACGCCGCGGTGCGCGACGGCGCGGGTGGCGCGACGTCGTGATCGCACCGTCGAGCGTCGTCTCCGACGCCGCCGCGACGGCAGCTCCCCTGCTCGAGGCCCACGGCCTCGTCAAGCGCTTCGCGATCCGCCGCGGCGCGCTGCAGCGAACGGTGGGTGCCGTCCGCGCGGTGGACGGCGTCGACCTCGAGGTGCGGCCGGGGGAGTGCCTGGCGCTGGTGGGGGAGTCGGGGAGCGGCAAGACCACCCTCGGGCGGCTCGTCACCCGGCTCGTCGAGCCGGACGCTGGCACCCTGCGCTTCGCCGGCGACGACCTGCTCGCCCTGCGCGGCGCCGCCCTGCGGCACAAGCGCCGCGAGATCCAGGTGGTGTTCCAGGACCCCTGGAGCTCGCTCAACCCGCGGCTGTCGGTGGGGGAGGCGATCCGCGAGCCGATCGCCGTGCACCGCCTGGCGCCGCGTCGCGAGCAGCCGGCGCGGGTGGCCGAGCTGCTGTGTCTGGTGGGGCTGGCGCCGGAGCTCGCCGCCCGCTACCCGCACGAGCTCTCGGGCGGCCAGCGGCAGCGGGTGGGGATCGCCCGCGCCCTCGCCACCGGCCCGCGCCTGCTGGTGGCCGACGAGCCGGTGTCCGCCCTCGACGTCTCGGTGCGGGCACAGATCGTCAACCTGCTCGCCGAGCTGCAGCGGCGGCTCGGGCTGGCGATGCTGTTCATCGCCCACGACCTGGCCCTGGTCGAGCAGCTCGCCGACCGGGTGGCGGTGATGTACCTCGGACGCATCGTCGAGCTCGGCTCCTGCGGCACGGTGCTGGCGCGGCCGCAGCACCCGTACACCGTGAGCCTGCTCGAGTCGGTGCCGATCCCCGAGCCGGGGCGCCGCGCAGTGGTCGGTGTCGCCGGCGAGCCGCCCAGCCCGGCGGCGCCGCCATCGGGTTGCCGCTTCCATCCGCGCTGCGCGATCGCGCGCCCGCGCTGCGCGTCCGACGAGCCGGTGCTGCGACCAGTTGGCGGCGGGCTCGCGGCCTGTCACTATGCGGGGGAGCGGAAACTTTCGGTGCCCCGGGGCGTAGAGAGCGGCAGGGCCGATTCCGACGGCGACGACCACTGACCTTAACGCACAGGACGGTTGATAAGGAGATCGTGATGCCGAGCCTCTGGTGGAGCTTCGTGTCCAGCTCGCGGCGTACCTGCGCTCGGGGCGGTGCCGCCAAGTACCTGGTGGGGGCGATGGTCCTGGCGCTGGCGCTGCCGGCGGTGGCGGCACGGGCGCAGGAGCCTGCCGCCGAGCCGGAGGCGACCCCTGCCCCCGCCGACAGCATGGCGCCGGCGACGCCGGCGCCCGCCGCCATGGAAGGCAGCGAGGCGATGCCGGCGGCCGAGCCGGCCATGCCGGAACCGGGCGCCATGGCCCCTGCCGGCCCCCGCATGGTCGTCACCACCCCCAATGCCGAGCTGCCGCAGAGCCACCTGCCGGTGGCCGACAACGCCCTCCAGCTCTCCCTCGACGACGCCCTCACCACGGCGCTGCAGCGCAACCTCGGGCTGCTCGTCGACCGCTACGACCGCCGGCAGTTCCGGCTCCGCATCGACGAGGCGATCGGTATCTACGACCTCGGATTGAACGCCGACGTGACGCAGAGCTCGAACAGCTCGCCGTCCACCAGCCTGGTCACCGGCGCCGCGCTGCTCACCACCAAGACGCGGCGGGGCACCTTCTCTCTCGACCAGCTGACGCCGTGGGGCGGCGCCGCTAGCGTGACCACCAACTTCTTCCGGCAGGAGAGCAACTCCAAGGACGTGCCGGTCAACCCCATCGAGAGCGGCTCGTTCAGCCTCGGCGTCACCCAGCCGTTGCTGCGCAACTTCGGCCGCGGCGCCACCGAGCGCGGCATCCGCATCGCGCGGCTCAACAACAACATCAGCCGTGAGACCTTCGAGACGCAGATCGCCGCCACCCTGCAGTCGGTGGAGAACGCCTACTGGGACCTGGTGCAGGCGCGCAAGAACGCAGAGGTGGCGGACGAGGGCCTGCGGCTCGCGCAGGACCTCCACCGCATGAACCAGGTGCGGGTGCAGGTGGGCACCCTGGCACCGCTCGAGCTGGTGCAGAGCGAGGTCGGCATCGCCACCGCCCAGGAGCAGATCATCACCGCCCAGCAGACCGAACAGAACGCCGAGGACGCGCTGCGCCAGCTGCTGCACATCGAGGAGGGGCCGTTGTGGGACATGCCGATCGTCCCGACGACCTCTGCCGAGACGACCCACCCCGACGTCGACCTCAAGGCGGCGATCGGCACCGCCATGTCCGAGCGGCCCGAGCTGCGCAGCCAGAAGCTGCAGGTCGACCTGCGGGCGCTCGACGCCGCCTATTTCCGCAACCAGCTCATGCCGCGGCTCGACCTCACCGCCGGCTACGGCTACAACGGTGGCAACACGCTGGTGACGACCGACTCCAACACCGGCCAGCTGGTGCCGGTGGCCGGTGACTTCAGCGACGTCTGGCACCAGGTCCGCAGCCGCGACTTCAACGGCTGGAGCGTCGAGCTGGTGCTCGGCTACCCGCTGCAGAACCGCACCGCGCGGGCCGAGAAGGCGATCGCCGACGTCAACCTCGAGCAGGGCAAGGCGCAGCTCGACCAGCTCGAGGAGTCGATCCGCACCGAGGTGCGCACGGCGGTGCGGGCGGTGAAGACGGCTGCCCAGGAGATCGAGTCGACCACCGCCTCGGTGGGGCTGGCCGAGAAGAACCTCGACGCCGAGCACAAGCGCTACGAAAACGGGCTCTCCACCAGCTTCCAGGTGCTGCTCATCCAGCAAGACCTCACCTCGGCGCGCTCGCGCCAGGTGGCGGCGATCGCCGGCTACCGGCGCGCCCTCGCCGCCTACTACCTCGCCACCGGCAAGCTACTCGACGCCGAGGGCGTGGAATTGGACGACCCGCAGCGCGTAGAGCACCTCGACCGTTTTGGTTGGGGCGTGGGTGGCCCGGCGAAGTAGCT
The DNA here is from genome assembly GCA_963837455.1 of Thermoanaerobaculia bacterium. Classification (GTDB taxonomy): domain Bacteria; phylum Acidobacteriota; class Thermoanaerobaculia; order Multivoradales; family JAIOJS01; genus DASYQD01. The sequence continues at coordinate 1,090,395 of CAWINM010000010.1, forward strand.
CCCGGGCCGGCTGCTCCCCCCGACGAAGCGAAGGGGGGTTGATGCTGACGTCGCGTGAGGCTGTAGGGTATGCACTGCCTGGGCCGCCGCGCCTCCCTGCGTGGCGGCCACAGTGTCTTCCAGACCTGGAGGGGAGCAATGGAGAATTCCGCGTTCGGACGCCTGATCGGCGCCCTGGTGGCGCCGGGCAAGACCTTCCGCTCAATCGCCGAGCGGCCGACCTGGGTGGTGGCGTTCCTGGTGGTGGCGCTGTCACCCCTGGCGCCCGGCCTCATCGCGGCGCACAAGATGGACTGGGAGGGGATCATCAAGACGCAGCTCGAGCGCGCCGACGTGCAGCTGCCCCAGGACCAGATCGACCAGCGCGTCGAGATGATGGAGAAGATCGGCCCGGTCTTCACCTACGTCGCGCCCCTCTTCCTCGCCGTCTTCATCCTCGTCTGCGGCCTCGCCTTCTGGGGGGCCTTCACGCTCGCCGGAGGTGAGCTCGGCTTCAAGCGCAGCCTGGCGGTGACCTCCCACGGCATGCTGCCGTTGGCGGTCTCGTCGCTGCTGTCGGTGCCGATCGCGCTCGGCCTGGAGAAGGTCGGCGCCGAGGTGGCGGAGCAAGGCAGCTACCTCAAGTCCAACCTCGCCGCCTTCGCGCCCGAGGGCGCCAACGCGGTGGTGATCAGCCTGCTCGCGCACGTCGACGTGTTCACCATCTGGAGCGTCGTGCTGCTCGCCATCGGCTTCGTCTTTGCCGCCAAGGTCAAGTCGAGCACCTCGGCCATCACGGTAACGCTGCTCTGGCTGCTCTACGTCGGCATCGCCGTCGGCTTCGCGGCCCTCGGCATGGCGATGGGTGGGGGGAAGCACGGTTGAAGAAAGCGCTGATCGCCCTCGGCGTCGTCGCCGTCCTGGGCCTCGTGATGTGGACGAGCCTGCGCGGCGGCAGCCGCCACAAGGGCAAGGAGGTCTACGCCGAGGCGGCGAAGCGGCGCGAGATCTCGCAGGTGGTCAAGGCCACCGGCCAGGTCGACCCGCGCATCAAGGTCAACATCTCCGCCCACGTGATCGCCAAGATCGCACGGCTCTTCGTCGTCGAGGGGCAGGAGGTCAAGGTCGGCCAGCCGTTTCTGGAGCTCGAGAAGTACACCTTCGCCGCCGAGCGCGACCGCGCCGCCGCCGCCCTCGAGATGGCCACCTCGCAGCGCCGCCAGGCGCAGGTCGACCTCGCCAACACGGAGCTGCAGCTGACCCGCCAGAAGAACCTCAAGGAGCAGGGGATCGCCTCGCGCAACGACCTCGACCAGGCCGAGCTGAACGAGCGCTCGGCACGGCTGCAGGTGGAGCAGTCGGGGGAAGCCATCAACGAGGCGCAGGCGGCGCTCGCGCGCGCCCAGGAGGACCTGCGCAAGACCACCATCTACTCCCCGATCTCCGGGCGCGTCATCGCCCTCAACGCCAAGGAGGGCGAGGTGGTGGTGTCGGGGACGATGAACAACCCGGCCTCGATCATCGCCACCGTGGCGGATCTCTCGGAGCTGCTCGTCGAGGTCGACGTCGACGAAACTGACATCGTCGACGTGGCCCTCGGTCAGCCGGCCGAGATCAAGGTCGACGCCATCCCCGACCACGTCTACCACGGCAAGGTGGTGGAGATCGGCAGCTCGGGCTACTCGCGCCCGCAGCAGCCCGATGTCACCTTCTTCAAGGTCAAGGTGCTGCTCTCCGACCCCGACGCCAAGCTGCGCCCGGGGATGTCGGCACGCGCCGAGGTCCGGGTGGCCACGCACCCCAACGCCCTGGTGGTGCCGATCGAGTCGGTGGTCTACCGGCGGCCTCTCGGTGCCGATGGCAAGCCGAAGCGGGAGGGGGAGGACGAAGTGAAGGTGGCGTTCGTGGTGGAGAACGGCAAGGCGACGCAGCACCTCGTCGATCTCGGCATTTCCGACGCCACCCACGTCGAGATCGAGCACGGGGTCCGCGACGGCGAGCTGGTGATCACCGGACCGCACCGCATCCTCAAGGACCTGGCGAACGGCGATGCCGTCCGCGTGGCGGCGCCGGAGAAGGGCAAGAAGGCCGAGGGGAAATCGAAAGCGGACGAGGACAAGGACGACAAGGACAAGGACTGATGTCGCTCATCGAGCTGCGCGCGGTGCGCAAGGTGTACGAGGTGGGCAGCGAGCAGGTGCGGGCGCTCGACGGCGTCGACCTCGCCGTCGAGAAGGGCGAGTACATCGCCATCATGGGGGCCTCGGGCAGCGGCAAGTCGACGCTGATGAACCTGCTCGGCTGCCTCGACACCCCCAGCGAGGGGAGCTACCACCTCAACGGCCACGCGGTGGAGGGGATGAGCGACGAGGAGCTCGCCGCCATCCGCAACAAGGAGATCGGCTTCGTCTTCCAGACCTTCAACCTGCTGGCTCGCACCACCGCGCAGCACAACGTCGAGCTGCCGCTGGTCTATGGCGGCACCGGCCGCGGCGAGCGCCACCAGCGCGCCGCCGCGGCGCTGGCGCGAGTCGGTCTCGCCGATCGTGCCAAGCACATGCCCAACGAGCTCTCCGGCGGCCAGCGGCAACGGGTGGCGATCGCTCGGGCGCTGGTCAACGACCCCTCGATCTTGCTCGCCGACGAGCCCACCGGCAACCTCGACTCCGCCACCTCGGAGGAGATCATGGCGCTCTTCGACGAGCTGCATCGCGGCGGTAACACGGTGGTGCTGGTCACGCACGAGCCCGACATCGCCAAGCACGCCTCGCGGCGGGTGACCCTGCGCGACGGCAAGGTGGTTTCCGACGTCCGCGGCGACGGACGCTAGGCCGATGCTCCTCGACGAGAACGTCCGCGTCGCCTTCACCGCGCTGCGCGCCAACCTGATGCGCTCGGGGCTGACCGCGCTCGGCATCATCATCGGCGTGGCGGCGGTGATCGCGGTGGTGTCGATCGTCCAGGGCTTGCAGTTCATGATCACCGGGCAGCTCGAGAACGTCGGTGCCACCTTCATCCAGGTGGTGCCGCAGCAGGAGTTCGGCGGCCCCGGCATGGTGCAGCGCCAGGTGAGGCTCACCTGGGACGACGGCCAGGCGATCCTCCAGCACGTGCGCAACGTGGCCATGATCACGCCCCAGATCTTCGGGCAGACGGACGTCAAGTACCGCGACCGCCAGCACAAGCCTTTCGTGCTCGGGGTGAACAACGAGTGGCCCGACGTCAACAAGTTCAACGTCGACCGCGGCCGCTTCTTCTCCCGCATCGACCTCGACCGGCGCGCCAAGGTGGCGGTGGTGGGAACCTCGGTGATCGACGAGCTGAAGATGCCGGACCCGATCGGCGAAGAGATCTACATCGGCAAGACGCCGGTGACGGTGATCGGCGTCATGGAGAAGAAGGGGCGTGCTCTCGGCTTCGACTACGACGACATCGTCTTCGTTCCCTTCGACACCGCCCTCGGCATCTTCGGGCGCAGCGCCGCCGACCAGGTGCAGCTGCAGCTGCAGGCGGCCACCAGCGAGTCGGTGGACCAGGTGAAGGACGACATCAAGCGGTTGCTGCGGGAGCGCCACCACATCGGCGAGGACCAGAAGGACGACTTCCGCGTCATGGTGCAGAACGAGATCCTCGATATCTACTCGAAGATCCTCGGCGGCGTCACCGCGGTGGTGGGGGCGATCGTCGGCGTCGCGTTGCTGGTGGGCGGTATCGGCATCATGAACATCATGCTGGTGTCGGTCACCGAGCGCACTCGCGAGATCGGCATTCGCAAGTCGGTGGGCGCCCGCCGCAAGGACATCCTGGTGCAGTTCCTCATCGAGGCGGTCTCGCTCGCCCTGCTCGGCGGCGTCATCGGCATCGCCCTCGGCTACGGGGTGGGCGCCCTGGTGGTGAAGCTGATCCCGGGGAACTTCCCTGCCGCCCACGTGCCGCTGTGGGCGGTGGCGATCGCCTTCGGCTTCTGCTCGCTGGTGGGCGTCGTCTTCGGCATCTACCCGGCGAGCAAGGCGGCGCGGCTGGACCCGATCGAGGCGCTGCGCTACGAGTAGCGAGGCGCTGCCGCCGGCCGTCGGGTTGGCGACGGGCGAGTGGCAGGAGCCGGCTGGCGACTGCCGACCTGGGGCTGCTGACTGGCGACTCGCGACTGCTGACTCAGTGGCGACTCCGCTCGGTCGCTGGAAGAGTGGTCGTCGAGCGGTGGACGGTCGGTGGCCGGCGTCTGCCTTCGGGGCCGGGGGGCGCCGCCGCGGGACCGGCGCGCGCCACGTGGTGGAGGGGACGAGGAGCGCGCGCCTCCGCTCTCCGGGCGCAGGCACGGCCGTGGTGGGGCGGCATCCACCAAGCGCCCTCCGAGAGGTCCCGCCACAGCGCCCCCCGGCCCCGAAGGCAGCCGCCGGCATCGGTGGTCGCTAGGCGCCCGGGTGGCGAAGCTCGTGCCGCTGCCGTGGGTGAGCGCGAGACGCGGCCGCTCACACCGCCACGCGCAACCGCTAGAATCGCGTTTCCTCCGCGCCGGAGTGGCGGAATGGCAGACGCAGGGGACTCAAAATCCCCCGTCCGAAAGGGCGTGTGGGTTCGACTCCCACCTCCGGTATCAGTTACCATAGAGAGTAGGCCGGAAAGATGGTCCCCACCGTCCCCACCGTTCCAAACTCTTTAGAATCAATAGGTTGGACGGTGACGATTGGTGACGGTAACCGTCCCCGCGGAACCCGTTTGCGTCCCCGGTTGGGGCTCGAGGTTGGTGGCGGCGCCCCCTGCTCGCGGGTCTCGAGTCACACTGGCGTCACACTCGCCGTAGAGTCTCGCAGGACCTCGACCGTGGTCTGTGACACCACCAGGCCGCAGACGGCGGCAGGGGCAGGGGCCCAGGTCGGCGCCGTTTCGCAAGGGCTCCACCACGGAGGTTCCACGATGACGTTCAGTAGCTTCCTGCTTGTCGTCTCCGCGGTTGTCGCGGTGCTCACACCGATAGTCGTGCTGGTGGTCCGAAAGGCCGTGGAAGCGGTGATCGACAAGGCGGTAGCTCACCAGTTCAAGCGGTGGGAGGTCCGGTTCACCAAGCTGCATGAGCGCCGTGTCGAAGTGATGGAAGGCATGATCGACCGACTCGTAGCGCTCAGGAACGCGCTCGACGACGCGAGCGGCATCCAGTCGCTGGATGATCCCCATGGACTGGAGCCGTTGCAGAGGGCCACGGAAGCGGGACGGGAGGCGGATCGTTTCTTCGCCGCTCGCCGCTACTACCTTCCGCAGGCGACGGCCGACTGCGTTGCGCAGGCCATCGCGACCATGAAGGAGGGATGGGCCAACCTCAGCACCGGACAAGAGGGACACGCTCGAGGTGAGCGCGACGCTTCGTACAGCGCCCTTGTGTCCGAAGGCTTCAAGGTCATGCGGCACAAGCTGCCACCCGCAATCGCCGAGGTGGAGAGCGCCTTCCGGCGGCTAGTGGAGGACGGTTGAGGTAACACGATGGAGTACAAGACGTTTCACGACGAGCTGGCGTGGCAGCCTGGGCCAGTACGGGGGCTGGGACCTCTTGTACAAGGGCCAGAAGGTGGGGTCCGCCTGGGTGCCGGTGTCCGAGGGGCGGCGGCGCCGCAAGGACGAGGGCGGCGCTTGGATGGCAGGCAACAAGGAACATGGCGTCGCCGAGACGAGCGCCCAAGGGGTGTCGTCGCTGGAGGAGGCCAAGGCGTGCTGCTGGCAGTGGGTGGTGGCCCGCCTGAACGGTCTGCCGGCCCGCTACAAGGAGTAGCTGCCCCACCGCCAGGGGGGCTTGGTCACCGCCACCGTTCGGGCGCGGCGCTGGCGGCTCCTGGCGGCGCGGCGCGGGTCCTTCCAGTGCGCCCGGGGCTGGTGGCGGTCGAAGAAGACCCCGCCCGCGGGAAGCCGGCTGCGATCGTCGCCGGTGCGGGCGGGGTTTGGGAGAGGACGTCGGCCCCGGTCGCGGGCTGGACGCGCGGCGACGGCATCATCGAAGCCGGCGAGGTCGGCGCGGGTGCGGCGTCCCGTCGCGCCCTCAACGTGCCCGACCGTTGCGGGCGCCGGCGATCGCCAGGCTTTCCCACCCGCGGCGGGTCGGTGCGGCGAACGGCTCGAGGTTGGCGAGCGTCTCGAGCTGGTGGCGGATGAGGGCGGCCTCGCGCTCGACCGCAGCGAGCCGGGCGCGCAGCTGGTCCACCGTCGGCTCCGCGCCCGCCTGGGCCTGGGCGGCGGTGGGCCTGGGCCTGCGTTGCCGGCGACGTCGAGGCGGGCGCCGCTTACCGGCGTCCTGGTCGAGCAGGTCGCGAATGTCCGTCACGGCGTTTCGTTTCGCCCTCCTGCGGTCGAAAGAAGTGCCCGGAAAAAAGGGGCCGGGCCCATCGAGACGGCAACGAACCGAGGACCCGGCCACGCACGCATCACACTTCGCCAGACCGCAAGGGGCGTGGGCGAGCCGACCAGCGCCCGAGGATGTTGGTGCCGGCCGACCCGCACACGCCGTTCTTCTAGGTTCCCGTCTTCGCCGCGGGCGCCTGGCGAGCCTGCAGCGCGCTGCGCCGCGCCTGTAGCTGGGCCTTCCGCTCCTCCAAGTGCTTGCGCAAGCCGCGCCGAATGGGCGACTCCTCGGGCGGCGGCGGCTCCGGGCGCGGCTCCTCGCCGGCTTCGGCACGCCGCTGTGCCAGGCCCGTCGCGATGAGGTCGACTGGGTTCTTGCGGCGCGCCGGCTGCTGCGGTTGCGGAGCCGGCGGGGTTGCGGCAGCAGCAGCTGGCGGCTGCGGTGAGAACGAAGCCGCGATCGCCGCAGCGTCCTGCTCGCGCTTGGCCACTTCGTGCCGCCGCTTCAGCGCCTCAATTCGCTGGATCTCATCCTCTGTGAACAGGGCCATGTTCATGTCCTTTCTCGCCGCCGTGGCGGCGCTCTATCCAGTGGTCGATCGACAGCGCACCTTCGGCGCGCTCGAGTTCCGCCAGGTGCTCCAGGGACTCTCGCGCGTGTTCGCTGTCGCCCATTCGAACGATACCGGCGCCATGACTGCTGCCGAGCACGGCATATCGTGCGCAGTCGGCGCAGTGGTCTGCGGCTCGGCTGTCGACGTCATCGAGGCGCCGTGGGTCGCGGGGCAGAAACGGGACCGTCTCCCAGAAGTACGTGCAGCGGCGCGACGCGTACAAGCCGGCGCGGTCTGGCGTGCCCGCGTCAGCCAGGAGGCGCCGCATGCGTTCCCATCCGCTGCGCCTATCGGCCTTGCGCGCCGGCCGAAACGCGACGCCCGCCGCGGCGAACTCGTCCGCGATGCTGGCGGCACCGTAGCCTCGCGCGCTAGCGAAGCACGCGTCATCCGCAACGCCATTCGGCTCGACATCCCACCGCTCGCAAAGCTCTTTGATCTCGCCGGCGAGGCGCGGGACTGTCCAGCCGAGACCGCGCGTGAGATTGCCGGGCTCGTGCGTCGCCAGCTCGTCGACGAGCAGCACGCTGCCGCGCGGGTAGAAGTGCCCATCAGGACCCTTCGTGCCGGGAGACTGGAGACACAGCAGCGTGACTGACGGCGCGCTGACGCCGAAGTCATGCGCAAGGAATGGCGACCAGGCGCGCTGCACGCTGCGCCGCTGCTCTCGAAATGTTTCAGGCGACCAGGCGGATGGCTCGAGGGCGCAGCGGGCCTCGTCGAGAACGGCCGCGAAGTAGGCGCCCGTGGCCGCTGTCCAACTGCCTTCGATCCAGGCCCGCCGGAGCTCGAGGTCCGTCGCTGTCGAGGCGAGAAGTGAGCGTCCGTAGTCGTCGCGGTCGATCGCTTCGTTGTCCTTGTATGTCGACGGACAGAATACGAACTCGCGGCCGGTTGCCGGGTCGAGGTGCGGCACCCACGGCTGGGACGGAAACACATAACGGCGGGCGAGCCACGCGCTGCCGACGTCGCCGGGATTTCCTGCCAGGACGGTACGGGTCGGCACGCCCGCTGGAGTGCGAAGGCCCGAGCGCAGCCGGTCTATCAGAGCGGGCGCTTCGTATTGCTGGGCTTCGTCAACCAGCAAGAGACCGAAGCTGCGGCCCGTGTGCTTGCGCCATGAGGCTGGCTCGTCGAGCTGGTCGAATTGGATTGTGCCGCCGTTGGGCAGCCGCCAAATGTGCTCGGCGCCGTTGAACCGTGCGGCGTCGCCATACAGGGCGAAGAACATCTCCCGCGCCATTTGCTCCGCGTCGAGCAGCCCGGGAAACGTGCGGCGAATGAACAGTGATCGTGCACCTTGAAACGTTTCTGAGAATCTTAGAGCGAGCAGCAGCAGGCAGAGCGTTTTGCCAGCTCCGCGACCTCCGAGGAGAGCCAAGTCGAAGGCTTCCGAGACGAGCAGCACCAGCCGTTGCCAAGCGGTCGGCGTGAGCTTCTCCACTAGGTGACCACCTTCGCAGCGGCGAACCGCTTGGACTCGACCAGCTCCCGATAGCGATCAACGTCCAAGGGGGCTGGCAACTCGAGCACCACCCGCACTGTCTTCTCCGTTTCTCGCTCTACACGCTCGAGGTAGCCGTGACGTCGCTCGAGGAGCCAGGTCAACGCCTTCAGGTCGCCACCCATGGCGAGCTCGACGAGCTTCCCGAGCAGGCTGTCGTGTTCTTCCTGGCGGCCCGCCTCCACAGCGTCGGCGAGGTCTGCATCGTCTCGGCGGAGTTGGCGCCAGTCCTCCCAGCGGACCCCGACTCGTCGCGCGATGTCGCGCTCGCGGACTCCGGCAGCGGCGAGCCTCGCGCACGCGCTCGAGCACCGGAAGTCCGTCGACCTCTTCGGGGAGCGTGAGCGTGCCTACGCTACGTGGAGTGGCTGGGGCAGGTGGCGAGGCGACGGGAGCCGGTGGAAGGGCCACCTCGGGCTCGACTGTGGCGGTAGCCGCGGACTCAGCCGGCACGTCTACGTCTCGCGCCGCAAGGCGGGCGGCGAGCGCCGCGAACGGGGAGCGGCTCACGGCAGGATCTCCAGGGAGTCAAAGGTGGCGGCGCGGCGTGCGTCGGCCTCGAGCACGACGGCGGCGCGACGCCCGAGCACCTGCAGCAGGCGGCCGGGACCGCGCGGTGTCAGCACTCTCAGGCCGAGCAGTGGGTAGAGGCGAGCGCTCGGGGAGCCGAACCGGCGGGCCGACTCGAGGCACTCAGGAGACCAGACGCGGGCCTCGAGCTCGGCGAGAATTTCGCCCTTGTGTGCGCGCACCGCGTCCACCAGATCGGCGGAGAGCTTCTCGCCGCGACGAAGCCGCAGGCGATCGCCCACGGGCAGCGCCTCGACCCCCTCAGCCTCGAGCGCAGAGAGCAACTCGGCGGCGACACTCATAGCTCAAGATCTCCAGCGGCGGCGAGCGGGAGCGGTTGCTCTTCGTCGTCGCCAGCGGAGAAGGTCGGCCCGGGCTCGACCCGCCGAAGCTCGACTACCCTCTGTCGCTCGCGGTCCCGCCCGCGCTTCTCGAACGAGACCCCGACCCCGGCATCGACGAGCAAGGGAGCCAGACGACGAAGGGTGCCCGCGAGCGCTCGCGCCGAACCCGGCCATGACCGAGACCGCGAGGCCCGCTCGCCCACGCGCTCCCCCAGGACGTTCAGGAGCTGGGCCGAGGTGCCGACGAACCCGCCCTCGGCCCCTACCAGCGCGACAACCGCGGCCGCGACGGGATCTCCCTCGAGGATTGACGCCGCGGCGTCCTCTCGCGAGCCGGCGATCGCCCGGGCCACCCAGCCCGGCGGGAGAGCGACGGCCGACTCGCACGCGACCGCGAAGGCGCTCGCGTCCGCGAGCCTGGGCAAATTGAGCGGCCTGAGCGTCGGCAGACGCGCCAGCCCCTCCGCGAGCGCGTCGAGTAGCGCTCCGAGCAGTCGAGGCAGAGCGGCTTCAAGGTCAGAACGGATCGCCTCTTCCGTTCGCCGCTTGCTCGGCGGCAGCGGCGAGAGTGCGACGACTAGGGCCCGGTCGAGCAGGTCGGAGCGGCTTGCGACCACTTCGGGGATGCCGTTGACGATGACGGGCCGCGCGTCGGTGAAGATCGACTCCGAATCGTCCGAGTAAAGCTCCCGGGTGCTGAAGCCGGCGCCCTGGGTTAGGCGGCACAGCGCATCCGCAAGCGCGGGCGGCACGTCGGACACATTGTCGAGCGCGAGCAGAAAACTGTTGCTGGCCGTGATTGCCAGCTCGCGCTCGTCGCGCGGCAACGCTCGAAGCGGCGCGCCGTTGGGGTCGAGCAGCGCACGCACCACGCGACTTGCTGAGCTTCTCGTAGAGCCGGGCGGCCCCGACATAGCGAGGAGAGCGAACGGCCCGCTACCCTTGGCTGCGGCGAAGACGAAAACCAACAGACGCGCGAGGTCTTCGTCGTCTGCGACGTTCAGAAAGCGCCGCAGCTCGAGCAAGTCGCCGCCGCCGCGGGTGGGCACGACTTGCGGTCGAAAGCCACTCGGGCGCTTGAACCAGAGCTGCTCCGGCGGCCGATCGCGCAGCTCCCATCCCCCGGCGCGGACCTCGACGAATTGCCGACCCGGCACGGAGCCAAGGTCGAGCCAGATACCGCCGGGGAGCGCCGCCCACCGCAGCCCAACGTTCGCTGTTTCGCCCCAGGGAGCCCGGGCCTCGAGAACGCGGCCAGCCTCGGCGACCGTCTGCGAGCCTCGGTACCCGCCCCAGCCGGTCGAGCGCAAGCCTCGTGGTCGCTGCAGCGGACTCGCGGCCTCGCAGCGGCAAGACGACGCCGGCCGGCCCGGCGCCTGCAACCCATGCGCGGCCATCGGGCGACTGAAGCGCCCGCCATCCGGCCTCGGCTGCGGCGTCGGCGACCAGGAGGACAAGCGACGGCCCGCGCCCGCCGCCGCCCTCGTCGCCACCATCGTCGGCAGCACCGCCACCAGCGAGCAGCCCAGGCTCCCGGGCGAGAACGTCGGTGGCCGGCTCAGCGGCGGCGACGAGCCGCTCCACCTCGGCGCGTGCCTTCTCGGGGCCGAGCTGAGCCACAAGGTCGGCCGCGTCGCCACCAGCCGCCGCACCCGGCCACGTGATCCAGCGGACCTCGGTGGCGACTCCTCCGCGCTCGCGGGCGATGCGCGCCATGTGCTGGCGGCCTGGGCCGTCGTTGTCCGGCCAGAGCGCGACCAGGCGGCCGGTAAGCGGCGCGAAGGACACGGCCGAGGGAGTGCCGCTCGCACCGGTCACGGTGCCGACTGCGGCCAGCCCGAGGCCCCGTAGCGCGTCGGTGGCTTTCTCGCCCTCGACCACGAAGACTAGCGACTCCGCCGGCACGTCGCGGAGATGCTCCACGCCGTACAGCGGCAGGTCGGCGGCCCGCATGCCGCCCAGCCCGTTCGCGCCGCCGCGGCGCCAGACGAACCGCTTCCCGCCACCGTCGAGCTCTTGCCGAACGTGCTCGGCGACGACGCGCCCTTCCGCGTCGCGAATGGTGTAAGTGGTCGTGCGCAGGGTGCGCGCCTTCCCGCTCGAGCGCCGCGGGGGAGCCTCAAGTCCGAGCCGGCTCTCGAGGTCCCGCTGACCACCGGAGGCCCCGCAGCTGTCGCAGCGCCAGCACGCCTTCAGCACGGAGAACCGGGCCGAGGGGTGCTCGTCGGGCGCGTGAGCGGGGCAGCGGAAACGGAAGCTCGCTACCTTCTCGGCGCCCGTCGCGCGCGAGCAGCGCCTCCACCAGCGCGGCCGGTGGGGCAGACGTCGGCTTCATCAGGCGGCTCCGCCAAGCTCTCGCGCGGCCTGTTCACCGGCCGTCAGCTGCGCGGCGAGTCATAGAAGCGGTCGACGTCGACGAACCAGCGGCCGCCGATGCGCACGAAGGCCGGCGCCAGGCCGTTCGCCGGCAGCTCGACCGCCTCGCGCTCCCGGGTCGTGGGGTTGAAGTTGGTGCGGCGCCGCGGCTGCGACCGCCAGAGCCACCACCGGACCTGTCCCTCCGTGAAGCCTTCGTCCTTTGCAAACTTCGGGATGCCCGCGAGTCGCGCCATTTGCTGCACCTCCCTGCGCAACATTGTGCAGAGAGGTCGGGCGGGCGAGCGCTACGTATTGCGAAGTGTCGCGCTATGACCTGGGGCGGGCGAGGTGGCGGCGGGCGCGGTACACGCGTTGCCGCACCGTCTCGGGGTCCTCGCCGAGCCGGTAGGCGAGTTGGGAACGGGCGGCCTTCTCCGTCCGCCGGTGAGCGGGAAGCTTCGCTAGCTCCTCGTCGAGGCTCGCCAGCACCAGCTCGGCGTTGGCGGCGGCCGCCGCTTCCTTTCCAAGAGCCGTGCGCTTTCGACCGTCGGAGGTGCGCTGCTCGCTCTCTGCAAGCTCCGTCGCAGCGTCGAAAACCTCCCCTGGCGTGCTCTGGTCGACCAGCTCAGCCACTTCAGCCTCGAGCGCGCGCAACTTCTCGCGCCGCCGGCTCTGCAACTGCGCGACCATGCGCACTACGGCGTCGACCTCGTCGGGCCCGGCAGTGCCGGCGATGACCGCGCGCAGGCTCTGAGCTTGCGGCCCGACGATATCCAGCGGACGCACGCGCTCTTCCGCGAGCTTCCGTGCCGCCGTCGCAAGCTCATGGCGGTGGCGCTGGGCACGCTCTGCTTCCTCGAGCAGCGTGTCAAGGACAAAGCTCACGGCGCGCCTCCCCCGAGCCCGGCGCGCTCTACCACCCGCTCCACCACCCCCGCGACGTGCTGCTCGCTGAGGTGCGCGTAGCGCTTCACCATCGCGAGCGTCTTGTGCCCGAGCAGGCCGGCCAGCTCGGCGAGGGTTGCCCCACTCATCGCGGCGTAGCTGGCGGCGGTGTGGCGGAGGTCGTGCCAACGGAAGCTGTCGACTCCCGCGCGCTTGACGGCCGCCCGCCACTCCTTCTCGGGGAAGGTCGCGCGGCCAAGCTCGTCGGCGAACACCAGGTCGGTATCGAGGCGACGGACCCGCGACCGCTCCCGCATGAGGTCCAGCGCCTCCCCCCGCAGTGCGAGCGAGCGGCGATCCCCGTTCTTCGTCTCCTCGAGCACGGCCATGCCGCGGCCGAGGTCGACGTCGCGCCAGCGGAGTGCCAACAGCTCGCCTTGCCGGGCCGCGGTCGTGAGGGCGAGCACCGCCAGCGCGTACAGCCGTGGGTCGTTGGCCTCGCGGCAGGCGGCGAGGAGTCGCACGCGCTCGCCGTCGTCGAGCCAGCGCAGGCGGCCGCGGGGCTCAGTGGGGCGGCGGACCTTGGCCATGGGGTTGCCGTCGATCCGGCCGAGCTCTTTCGACGCGTAGGTCAGGCAGTGCGAGAGGGCAGCGAGGCGGCGATTGATCGTGCCGGGCGCTAGCGTGCTCTGGCCCGGCTTCGCGGGTGTGCCTCGCTTGGTCCGTCGAGAGGCCCGTAGCGGCGTCTTCGAGAAGCTCGTCGCGACAGTCGGCGATGCGATCCGGCGTCAGGTCGGCGAGCGTCAGAGGCCCGAGCTTGTCGCGCCACCACTCGAGCTGCTTCGCTCGCTTGCGACGCTCGACCTCCGAGCCGACCGTCAGCCCCGACTCGAGGTAACGGTCGACGAGCTCGGCGAAGGTGCGACGACGCGCCGCGGACGTCTTGAAGTGCTTGCCCTGCTCGATGGCGGTCTCGGTGTGGCGGGCCCACTTCTTTGCGTCCGCGAGACGATCGAACGTCGCCGACTCCGTCGAGGCGCCCTTCCGCCGTATCTGCACTTGAAAGCTCTCGGTGCCGTCCTGCCAGGTCCGCTTTCTGATAGTCGCCATGATGCTTTGGAGCCTACAGAGCTGCGCAGCAGAATGCAATAGGGGATACACACTCCCCCAACATAACGCTTGAACACAAGGCAGTGCAGTTGCTTACAGCGTTGTGACGTAAGCGAGTCACAGCAGCGGCACGTTTACGCCTCTCTGAACCCTCGAGTCGGGCAGCGGAGCGGGGACGGTGGGGACGGTAGGAGAGCGCGACCGTCCCCGCTCAAGTGCCAGTCTTTCTAAGGGTCGGGGACGGTGGGGACGGTGGGGACGGTGCTCCTCTCTCCTACCTTGAGAAAAGAGGAGAGAGAGGGGGAGCCGGAGGGCCAGGAACAGCCGCCCGCGTCACAATGGCGTCACGCCCGGGGTGCAAAGCAGCCCAGTTATGCACAGCAGGACGCAGGAAGAGACGGCGGCTCAACAGACTGTAGACACAGCAGTTGGTCGACAGTTGCAGCGGCTGACAGAGGGCCGTGGCACGTCTCAAAATCCCCCGTCCGCAAGGGCGTGCGGGTTCGACTCCCGCCTCCGGCACCATCGAGACTCACCCGCCTTTGCCACTGTCCGGCGCCGACAAGGGGTTGCCAGGAGACCCGTCTCCACGGGCTGCGGAGCCGCGATGGCCTTCGAGCTCATCGAGCCCACAGAGGCCCGGTGAGCGGTGCCGTGCCGCCCCCTCATGGCGCAACCAGCTCCGTGCTCTAGATCCGTTTGATCGTCGCGAACCAGGCCGGTGCGCCGTCGTCGTGGAATGTCGTCTGGACCCGATCCGCTTCGATGGCCGCGACCTTCCATCCAGCGCTGGCATGGAACGCCGCTCGCAGCTCTTCCTGACTGACGGGGTGGGGGCCGATATCGGGACCAACGTCGCTGAAGCACAACACGTACAAGGTTCCATCGTGTTCGGTCACCGCGGCCAGACTCGCCACGTATCCTGGTCGCTCGTCGCCGTCGAAGGTGTGGAAGAGCCCGCAGTCCAGCACGGTCGCAAACCTGCGCCCCAAACGCTCCAGGTGGAGCGCGTCGGCCGTAGCGAGCTCCACCTCGATCCCTCGGTCGACGGCCTTCTTTCGGGCGATCGCCAGTGCCGTCTCGGCCACGTCGACGCCCAGAACCGAAAACCCGAGTGAGGCGACGTGAAGAGCGTTCTCGCCGGTCCCGCAGCCGGTATCGAGCACCGCTCCGGCGAGGCCGCCTGCGGATGCCAGGCGCACGATTGCCGGCTGCGGCCGGCCAGTATCCCAAGGCGGAGGGCCGTCGTGGTACGACGCATCCCAGGGCAGTCCCGTCATCCGTTCATGACTGGTCGGGTGGCGGCCACGGAACGGATCGTCAGCGAGGGTTCCTGATCGCTTCGACACTTGGGTCCCCTTTCTGCAGCTGATCTTGCCACCTCGTCGTCGCAGCCGATCCCCCGGTCTCGACTTTCCTCCCTGTTCTGCCTCCTGGTTGCCCTCCTGCCGTCGAGCGGTCGCTTGTGGGGGCCGCCCCGGGGCCGTATGCTGCGCTGCGGGTGAGCGGGCCGAATGGCCCGGAGGTGCTGCCTGCCGCGTGTGCTGGTCGTCGACGACTACCCGGACGGGGCGGATGCGCTCGGTGAGTATCTGCGCCTGCAGGGCTGGCAGGTGACCGTCGCCGGGTCGCTGGCGGCGGTTGCCGGGTTGGGCGACGCCGAGACTCCCGATGCCGCGGTGATCGACCTCGTGCTTCCCGACGGCGACGGCTTCGCGGTCGCGCGGTTGCTGCGGGCAAGGCCGCGGACGGCTCGCATTCCGCTCATCGCCTGGACGGGACTCTATCGGGAGGGGCTCGCGGCCGATACCGCGAGCGCCGGCTTCGACCACCTGCTCCTCAAGCCGGCCGACCCCCGCGAGCTGGCGGCGCTGCTCGCCGGGAGCCTCTTGCCCGGCGACGACGAGCCGCCTCCCCGAGAGCGCCAGTAGGCGTCGGGGGCGGGACCATCGGCCCCGCCCCTGGTAGGCGTCCGTCAGTACCCCAGCTGGTGCAGCTGCAGGATGCCGTCGACGATGTCCGCTACCAGTCGCAGGGTGCCGTCCTCGTAGCGGCCGTAGTGGTGGCGCCGGTAGTAGCCGTCGTCGTAGCCGCGGCGGAAGCCTTCCCGGAAGTAGTAGTTGTACTCGCCCTCGCCGATGTAGAGACCGGTGTAGCCGTAGTTGGCGTCCTGGTAGGCGTAGCAGTTGCGGTAGTCGTAGCCCCAGTGGTCCTGGAGGTCCGCCACGGCCGCCTGGTACCCCTGCTGGTAGCCGAGCTCGAGGGCGTCACGGAGCGCCGCGACGCCGTAGCGATTGGTCTCGTAGCGGCGACCACCGTAGACGTAGGCGTAGCTCGCCGGGGTGTAGAAGAAGGGGTCCCGGGAGTAGTCGTAGCGGGCGTTGGCGATCGCCAGCTGCTGCCGGCGCAGCCGGTCGAGGTACTGCTGCTGGAACCGATACTGGGCCGTGCGGCGCTGCTGGCGCAGCCGGACGCCTCGCTCCTCGATCCACTGGCGCTGCCGCTGCAGGTGATGCTCGTAGTCGCTCCGGCGGTGCCGCTGGACCTCGATCAACTGCTCCTGCCGCTGCCGCGAGACGCTGGTCGGTCGGCTCACCGTGCGCGTCTCGTGGCGCTGGGGCGTCACCGCCGGACGCTGCGGCACGGCGTGACGCTGCCGGTCGAGCTGCCGCTCGCCGTGCTGCTCCTGGCCCTGCCGCTGCTCCCGCTGTCTCGCCACCGCGGCCTGTTGCTGCTGCCGCTGCCGTTCGGTGGCTCGCCGGGCCTCCTGCTCCTGCTGGGTGGGCTTGTGGTGGCGCTGGTCCTGCTGCTGGTGTGAGCTCTCCCGCTGACGCCTGCCGCTGTCGGCCTGCGCCGGGGTACCGAAGCCGATGATGGCGGCGCTCACGGCGAGCGCCAGGACGGTGCGTTGCGTCGCTCGGTTCATGTCGTTACCTCCTCTGCTGAGGCCCGGCCGCCGACCGCCGGTGTGCGGCCCGGTTCGACGGCGAGCCGGGCGATTCCCCGGCTGGTGGAGCAAGTTCGTCGCCAACCCGGCGTGGGAGGGTCCGTGCCAGGGCCACGAGGACATTCGCGAGGCTGCTCTCGAGCTCCCGCCTCCGCGGCACTTGGAGGGGTGGGCAAGCCGGTCGATCTCGCCGTCGGCGCTCGCTGGCAGAGGGGAGCGGGATACCCTCGAGCCCGTGGTCGTCCTCAGAAGAGGACGGCCGACGTCCAGGTGGATCGGCTGACGGGTTGCCAGATTCGAGGCGGAATGGAGACGCTAGAAGAGCGGAACCGAGGCGTTCGCGGGACGGTATTTAGGCGAGAATTCGGGGTTCGGTGCCGGCTGCCGAGGAGCCGGTCGGGGGGGCGAAGGGTGTGACCTGTTTTATTCCCGCGGCTTGACTTTTTGCCGGCCGTGGTGTACCTTAATCACGCTAAATGGTTAGCACTCCTCAATTTAGCCATAAAGTCTAATCTGCAAAGGGGGCCTGGATGATTTTGGACTTCAAGCCCGGGCAGAAGGTCGTCTACCCCAATTACGGGGTGACCGTGGTGGAGAAGATCGACGCCGCCAGCTGGGACGGTCTCCAGCAGCGGTGCTACCACCTGCGCCTGCTGTCGAACAATGCGCAGATCATGGTCCCGCTCGCCAACAAGGACCTCGTTGGCCTGCGGCCGCTCGGTGGCAACGGCGAGATCCGGGCGCTCTTCGGCATCCTCGAGGATGGCAACATCGACACCTACAAGGACTGGAAGGGTCGCTACAAGCAGAACCTGGACAAGATGCGCACCGGGCGCCTGATCGAGGTCGCCGAGGTGCTCAAGAACCTGCGGCTCGTCAGCGAGCGCAAGAGCCTCTCCTTCCGCGAGAAGAAGATGTTCGAGCGCGCCAAGCACTTCATCGTCAGCGAGGTCGCCCACGTGCGCAGCATCTCCGAGATCGACGCCCTGCGCCAGGTGGAGTTGGCCCTCGACTCGAGCCTCGCCAAGCGCCACAAGAAGGAGCCCCGCGCCTGCTGACCGGCGGCTTCGCTCGGCGCTCTCCTCGAAGGGCCCCACCACGGTGGGGCCCTTCGGTCTTTCGGCCAGCGCCAGCCACTTCGCGGGCGGCTCGGCCGCCAGCTCCGCAGCCGGTGGCCCTGGGTGGGGGGTAAGATCGCCGCGATTCGAGGCGGCGCCCCGGCGCTCGCGAGGAGCTCCTGATGACCCGCGACAACCTGCTGTTCGCCACCATCGGCATCCTGGCCGGCTTCATCTCCGGCTACTTCGCCCACGAGGTCATGGCGATCCGCCAGCCTCCACCGCTGGCCCTGCTGCAGGCGGCCCAGGCGGCGGCGGTGGGGAACGGCGCCCCACACGGCGACCTCGGGGGCGCGGCTCCGGGAGAGGCGGCGGGCGGCGCGGCCGGAGCTCCGGCCGGGCCCGCCATGGCCGACATCCAGCGCCTCAAGACGCAGGTGGAGAAGAACCCCAACGACGCCGACGCCGTGCTCACCCTCGCCAACCTCAACTACGACATCCGCAACTGGGCGCGGGCTCGCGAGCTCTACGAGCACTACCTGAAGCTGCGCTCCGCCGACCCCGGCGTGCTCACCGACCTCGGCGTCTCGCTGCGGGGGGTGGGGGAGTTCCAGGCCGCCATGTCGCGCTTCGAGGAGGCGCAGAAGCTCGAGCCGGGGCACTGGCAGTCGCTCTACAACGAGGTGGTGGTGCTCGCCTTCGACCTCAAGGACATGGCGAAGGCGCAGCAGCTGCTGCGGCGCCTGCGTGAGCTGCAGCCGGACAACCCCGAGGTGACGCGCCTGACCGACGAGCTGGCGCGGCGCGGCGGCAGCGCCTAGTTGCCCGCGGGCCGCTGGTAACCTAGCGGCACGGGATGCTCGTGCGTGTCGTCCTCCTCGTCCTCCTCGTCGCGCTCCTCATCCGTTTCCTGATCCGGCTGGCGGCCGTCGTGGCCGTAGCGCTTCGCGAGGGGGGGCTCCGCTCGCGCCGCCGGCGGCGGTGGCGCTCGTGGCCTGCAGCCGGTGCGGTGTCTTCGTGCCGCGCGCCCGCGCCGCGGCGCCCGCGGGCGGCGGCTACGTCTGCCGCGCCTGCGCTGGGTCCTGAGGCGCATGGCGTCCGAGCCGAGCGCTGAGGAGCCCGGCCGCTGGTGCGAGGTGGCGGTGCCGGTGCCGCTGCCGGGGTCGCTCACCTACGAGGTGCCGCCCGCCTGGCGCGGCGCCGCCGTCGCCGGCGTGCGGGTGCGGGTGCCGGTGGGGCGGCGGCGCTTGATCGGCGTCGTCGTGGCGCCGCGGGACTCGCCCCCGGCCGGGGTGGAGATCCGCTCGCTGATCGAGGTGCTCGATCGCGAGCCGGCGCTCCCCGCCGACCTGCTCGCCCTCGCCGGGTTCGCCGCCGGCTACTACCTGGCGCCCATCGGCGAGGTGGTGCGCACGATGCTCCCTCCCGACCTCGAGCCGTGGGGGGCGCAGCGCGTGCGGCTCACCGACCGCGGGGCGCTGGCGCTCGCCGGCGGCGACGAGGGGAGGGTGCTGGCAGCTCTACGCGAGGGGGGCCGGCTGCGGGTGGCGGAGCTGCAGGAACGCTCCGGCGTCGTGGCGCTGGCGCCGCTGCTCGAGCGCCTGCGCGAGCAGGGCAAGGTGGTGGTGGAGGGCGGCGAGCGCCACGCCGGCAGCCGTTACCGGCCCGCTGTGGAGCTGGCAAGCGGCCACACGGAAGACCTCGCCGGCCGCGTCGGGCGGTCGCCGCAGGGGCGCACCGTGGTGGCCTTCCTCGCCGCGCTGGGGCGTCCGGCGACGGTGGAGGAGGTGACGCAGGCGGTTAGCTGCACGCCAGCCGTGGTCCGCCGGCTGGTCAAGCTGGGGGTGCTGCGCAGCTTCCTCGAGATCCACCGGCTGTCGCTGGAGGGGCACCTGCTGGGTCGTGGCGCTGCGCCGCCGGTGCGGCTGCGCCCCGACCAGGAGGCGGCGCTCTCGCGCCTGCGCCAGGCCCTCGCCACCCCCGGGTACCAGGGGTTCCTGCTCCAGGGCATGACCGGCTCGGGCAAGACCGAGGTGTACCTGCGCGCGGCGCGTACCGCGCTCGACGACGGCCGCGGCGCACTGCTGCTGCTGCCGGAGATCGCCCTCGTGCCCGCCCTCGCCCGCAGCGGTGCGCGAGCGCTTCGGCGAACGGGTGGCGGTGCTGCACTCGGGGCTCTCGGCGCCGGAGCGGCAGCAGGAGTGGGAGCGCGTGCGCGGCGGGCGCGGCCGCGTCGTGCTGGGAGCGCGTTCGGCCCTCTTCGCGCCGATCGCCGAGCTCGGGCTGGTGGTGGTCGACGAGGAGCAGGACCCCTCGTACAAACAGGACTCCGTGCCGCGCTACCATGGCCGCGACCTGGCGCTGGTGCGCGCTCGCCAGGTCGGGGCGGTGGCCGTGCTGGTTTCGGCGACGCCGTCGCTCGAGAGCCGCCACAACGTCGCGGGGGGCAAGCTCGAGCCGCTGGCCCTCACCCATCGCGCCGGCCAGGGGGAGCTGCCGCGTGGCATTCTCGTCGACCTTCGCGCAGGAGCCGGGGCCGAAGCGGCCCGGCGAAGTGCTGTTTTCGCTGCGGCTGCGCGAGGAGATCGCCGCCGCGCTCGCCGCCGGCGAGCAGGTGGTCCTGCTGCGCAACCGTCGCGGCTACGCGCCGCTGCTGCTCTGCCGCGCCTGTGGCGAGGACTTCCGCTGCGACGACTGCGGCCTGCCGCGTACCTACCATCGGCGCGCCAACCGTCTCCTCTGCCACTACTGCGGCCAGTCGAGCCCGGTGCCCGCGGCGTGCCCCGCTTGCGGCGCCGACGCGCTCGAGGCGATCGGCGCCGGCACCGAGCGGGTGGAGGAGCGCTTCGCCGAGCTCTTCCCCGAGACCAAGGTGGCGGTGCTCGACCGCGACAGCGCGAGGCGGCCGGGGGGAGCGGCGGCCATCCTCGAGCGCCTGGCACGCGGCGAGGCGCAGGTGCTCATCGGCACCCAGATGGTCTCCAAGGGGCACCACTTTCCGCGCATCGCCCTCGCCGCCGTCCTCGCCGCCGACAGCTACCTCGGCTTCCCCGACTTCCGCGCCGTGGAGCGCACCTACACGCTGCTCGCCCAGCTCGCCGGGCGCGCCGGTCGTGGCGAGCGCGCCGGGCGGGTGGTGATCCAGACCTTCCACCCCGACCACTACGCCATCCAGGCG
Organism: Thermoanaerobaculia bacterium; assembly: GCA_963837455.1. Taxonomy (GTDB): domain Bacteria; phylum Acidobacteriota; class Thermoanaerobaculia; order Multivoradales; family JAIOJS01; genus DASYQD01. The sequence continues at coordinate 1,111,269 of CAWINM010000010.1, forward strand.
GCGCTGCAGCCACGACGACGCCGCGCTTCGCCGCCGAGGAGATGCGCTTCCGCCGCGTCTTCCACTACCCGCCGTTCACCCGCATGGTCCACCTGCTGGTGCGCGACGCGCGGCGCGAGCGCGGCTGGACGCGCATCCAGGAGCTGGCGGAGCGGCTGGCAGACCACCCGCTGGCCGCCGGGGTGCGGGTCTCGGGGCCGGCGCCGGCGCCGCTCGAGCGCCTGCGCAACCAGTGGCGCTTCCAGCTGCTCCTGCGCCACAGCTCGGGTAGTCGGTTGCGGCGGCTGGTGGCCGCCGTGCTGCCCCCGGGACCCGAGCGCGACCTGGTGGTGGACGTCGACCCCTACGACCTGCTGTGAGGCATGGGGTCCCAGGGGCGAACCCACACAGAGCGCCGTCCGCCCACCACGCTGAGCGCCAAGTCGTGGCCGAGCAACGCCTTGCGGGAGGCCTCCGCACTGGCATGGAGCTTGATTTCCAGCTGCGACGGCAGTGCGTTTGGCTGCCGGGAGTCGAGCGCAAGGGAAGTGGCGTGGTAGGTTGACCTCGATGCCTCGGCGGGCAGCGTTCTGGCGACGTGTCGCGATCGCGCTGGCGGTGGCAGGCGGCATGGCACCACCCCTCGCCGCCGACCTCTTGGTGTCGAGCGCCGGGTCGTCGAAGGTGGTGCGCGTCGACGTCGCGACGGGCGCCGCGAGCGACTTCGTGAGCGCGGGAGCGGGCGGCCTTCAGAGCCCCGACGGCATGGTCTTCGGGCCCGACGGCAGCCTCTACGTCTGCAACGAGCAGGTGAGCTCGGTGCTGCGCTTCGACGGCGCTAGCGGGGCCTCCATCGACACCTTCGTCGCCCCCGGCAGTGGCGGCCTCGACGTCGCCGAGCTCCCGGTCTTCGGCCTCGACGGCAACCTCTACGTCAGCAGCCTGCGCGGCGACAAGGTGGTGCGCTACGACGGCGTGACGGGTGCCTACCTCGACACCTTCGTCCCGGTGGGGAGCGGTGGGCTGGACGCCCCGAGCGGTATGGTCTTCGGACCCGACGGCGACCTCTACGTGAGCAGCACCGACAGCGACCAGGTGCTGCGCTACGACGGCAGCAGTGGCGTCTTTCGCGGCGCCTTCGTGACCGCCGGCAGCGGTGGGCTCGACGAGCCGGTGGGCCTCGCCTTCGGACCCGACGGCAACCTCTACGTGAGCAGCCTGGCCACCCAGCAGGTGCTGCGCTACGACGGCAGCACCGGCGCCTTCCTCGACGCCTTCGTGCCGGCCCACCGCGGCGGCCTCTCCTCGCCTTATGGGCTCACCTTCGGCAGCGACGGCGACCTCTACGTCGTCGGCATCACCAACGCCCGCGTCTTCCGCTACCGGGGATCCGACGGCGCCTTCGTCGGCGAGCTCGCCACCCATGGCTTGGTGCTCCCCACCTACCTCGTCTTCACCCCCGACCAGGCGCCCTGTCAGACCGACGCCACGCACCTCTGCCTCGCCGGCGGGCGCTTCCGCGTGCAGGCGTCCTGGCGCACCGGAAGCGGCCGTGCCGGCACCGCGCAGGCCGCCCGCCTCACCGCCGCCAGCGGCACCTTCTCGTTCTTCGATGCCACCAACGTCGAGCTGGTGGTGAAGGTGCTCGACGGTTGCGCCGTCGACGGCAGTTTCTGGGTCTTCGCCGCCGGCCTCACCGACGTCGAGGTGACGCTCACCGTCACCGACGTGCGCGCTGGCGGGGTGCGGACCTACCACAGCCCGGCGGGCACTCCCTTCGCGCCCATCGAGGACACGCTGGCGTTCCCGGCCTGCCCGTGAGGCCGTGCCTGCCGCGCCGGCAGCGGCTGGCGCGGCGTTGCGGGAGACTCGGCGAGCAGCGAGGGAGCGGCGCGCGAGCCCGGTTGCCCGCCCCCTGCGTTTGCCATACCATGCCGCGGACTCGCGGAGGACCTCCTTGCCCGACACCCAGGCGCAGCGCTCGCGCAGGCTCCTCGACGCCCGCCAGATGGACCGCGTGATCCGCCGCATGGCGGGCGAGATCCTGGAGCGCAACCAGGGCGCCGCCGACCTCATCCTGGTGGGCATCCGCACCCGCGGCGTGCCGCTCGCCGACTCCCTCGCCGACGAGATCGCCCGCGTCGAGCAGACCGAGGTGCCGCGCGGCATCCTCGACATCACGCTCTACCGTGACGACCTGTCGGTGATCGGACCGCAGCCGATCGTGCGCCCGACCTCGCTGCAGGAGCCCATCGACGGCAAGGTGGTGGTGCTCTGCGACGACGTGCTGTTCACCGGCCGCACGGTGCGCGCCGCCCTCGACGCGCTGATCGACTACGGACGGCCGCAGGCGGTGCGGCTGGCGGTGCTGGTCGACCGCGGCCACCGCGAGCTGCCCATCCAGGCCGACTTCGTCGGCAAGCGGGTGGAGACCGCCGACGACGACGTCATCAAGGTCGCCTTCGAGGCCACCGACGGCCGGCAGGAGGTCATGCTCGTGCACGACTTCCGCGCGCGATGAGCGACCTCCGCTGGCAGCGCAAGGACCTGCTCGGCATCGCCGAGCTGTCGGCCGCCGAGATCGTGCACGTCCTCGACACCGCCGAGTCGTTTGCCGAGGTGGCGTCGCGACCGATCAAGAAGGTGCCGACGCTGCGCGGCAAGACGGTGCTCAACCTCTTCTTCGAGGCCAGCACGCGCACCCGCTCGAGCTTCGAGATCGCCGAGAAGCGGCTGTCGGCCGACAACCTCAACTTCTCGAGCGCCGGCTCGGCGCTGGAGAAGGGGGAGAGCCTGGTCGACACCGCCCTCAACCTGCAGGCGATGTCGCCCGACCTCATCGTCATCCGCCACGCCCACCCCGGAGTGCCGCACCTGCTGGCAAGGCGGCTGCAGGCGGGCGTCATCAATGCCGGCGACGGCGCCCACGAGCACCCCACCCAGGCCCTCCTCGACGCTTTCACCATCCGCCGCCGCAAGGGGCGCATCGCCGGTCTCAAGGTGGCGATCGTCGGCGACCTCGAGCACAGCCGGGTGGTGCGCAGCAACCTCCACCTGCTCACCAAGCTGGGCGCCGAGGTGGTGCTCGCCGGTCCCCGCACGATGATGCCGGTGGGCATCGCCGCCTTCGGCGTCCCCTGGTTCTACACCATCGAGGAGGCGCTCGCTGGCGCCGACGTGGTGATGATGCTGCGGGTGCAGCTCGAGCGCATGGGGCGGCCGCTGTTCCCCACCGTAAAGGAGTACTTCAAGCTCTTCGCCCTCACCCGCGAGCGGCTGCGGCTGGCCAACGAGGACGCCGTGGTGATGCACCCGGGGCCGATGAACCGCGGCATCGAGATCGCCAGCGACGTCGCCGACGGCGCCCACTCGGCGATCCTCGAGCAGGTGACCAACGGCGTGGCGGTGCGCATGGCCGTGCTCTACCTCTGCTCGGGGATGCACGGGGAGTCGGCGGCGTGAGGGTGCCGGCGCCGTGAGGACGCTCATCCAGCGTGGGCGCGTCGTCGACCCCAGCCAGGAGCTCGACGGCTTCGTCGACCTCCTGGTCGAGGATGGCGAGGTGGTGCGTCTCGACGAGCGCATCGAGCCGCCGCCGCACTGCGAGGTGGTCGACGCCAGCGGGCTGGTGGTGACCCCCGGCTTCATCGACATCCACGTCCACCTGCGCGAGCCGGGCCAGGAGTACAAGGAGACCGTGCGCACCGGCACCATGGCGGCGGCGGCGGGTGGCTTCACGGCCGTCTGCTGCATGGCCAACACCGTGCCCGTCAACGACCACCGCTCGATCACCGAGCACATCCGCGGCGAGGCGGAGCGCCACGGCTTCGCGCGGGTGCACCCGATCGGCGCCATCTCCCGCGGCCTCGAGGGGAGGCAGCTCGCCGAAATCGGCGAGATGGCTGCCGCCGGGGCGGTGGCGATCTCCGACGACGGCCGGCCGGTGATGGACGCCGAGCTGATGCGGCGGGCGTTGCTCTACGCCCAGCACTACGGGCTGCCGGTGGTGCAGCACGCCGAGGACCTGTCGCTGTCGGGTGGCGGCGTCATGCACGAGGGGGAGACGTCGGCGCGCCTTGGGCTGCCCGGCATCCCCGGCGCCGCCGAGGACGTGATGGTTGCCCGCGACCTCATCCTGCTCGAGGACACCGGCGGCCGCTACCACGTGGCCCACCTGTCGACGGCGCGCAGCCTCGACCTGGTGCGGGCGGCGAAGCGGCGGGGCCTGCCGGTCACCTGCGAGGTGACGCCCCACCACCTGCTGCTGAGCGACGAGGAGATCGCCGCCACCGGCTTCTCGACCGCCTGCAAGATGAAGCCGCCGCTGCGCTCGGCGGCCGACCGCGAGGCACTGATCGCCGGCCTCGCCGACGGCGGCGTCGACGCCATCGCCTCCGACCATGCCCCGCACCACCCCGACGAGAAAGACGACAGCTTCCACAACGCCCCCTTCGGCATCGTCGGCCTCGAGACCACGGTGCCACTCTGCCTCGACCGCCTGGTGCGGCCGGGGATCGTCTCGCTGTCGCGCCTCGTCGAGCTGCTCTCCTGCGGCCCGGCGCGGGCGATGGGGCTGCCCAGCGGCACGCTGCGGGTGGGAGCGCCCGCCGACCTCACCCTGCTGTCGCTCGAGAAGCGCTACGCCGTCGAGCCGCAGGGGTTCCGCAGCAAGGGGCGGAGCACCCCCTTCGCCGGCTGGCAGCTGCAGGGGCGGGCGGTGGGCACCTTCCTCGAGGGGCGGCGGGTGGAGCTCGAGGAGCGGCTGCCCGCGGCCGCGGGCTGAGCCGGCGCGGAAAGCGTCGGAGCGCCGGGGACGCCTGCCGCCAGCGACTCATGGCGCCGGCGCTGTCGCGCCGGCCACCGGCAGCCGGACCTCGTAGATGCGGTTGGTGGGGTCGGAGAAGCGCAGGGTGAAGAGCCCCGGCAGGGCATCGGCCCAGCGCGACTCGAGGGGGAAGTCGAATCCCGGGAAGCGCGCCACGGCGAGCCAACGGATGTGGCGCCGCGCCAGGTTGCGTACCCACGCCGGGGGAGACGGCGCCACCCGCGGCTGGCAATCCGGGTAGTCGATGGCGAGTGGGAGGTCGGCCTCGTTGACGTTGACGTAGCGGACGTCACGCTCGAGACGCGGTCCCATGGTGGGGTAGGTGAGGTAGCTGTTGGGGGCGTGGACGACGGCGACGGCGCCGCTGCCGGCGTGGGCGTCGAGCCACGCCCAGCCGGAGGCGAAGAAGCGCGCCACCGTGGTGTGAGCGGTGAACTCGGTGGTGAGCGCGCGGGAGCGGTCGGCGATGCGGAAGCGGGCGAGGAAGGGCGCGGCGCCGAGGGCGGCGAGCAGAGCCACGGCGGCAAGGGTGGGGGCGCGAGCGGCCAGGCGGTGTCGCATCGTGGGTGCGAGGACGAGCAGCAGCACGGCGAGGTCGGCGGCGGCGATCGCCAGCCGCACGCCGAGCGGCATCTCGGCATGCAGTTGCAGGAGGTCCTGGGCGAGGAGGGCCACCGCCAGGCCGGTGAGCACGCCGTCACGCACCTGCCGGCGCTCGCCGAAGGCGACCGCGGCAGCGAAGGCGAGGGCGATCGCCGGCACCAGGTAGCGCACGTTGGCGTAGACGTGGCGGTTGCGAGCGAAGGGGACGGTGAGCCAGAAGAGGAGCATCGCCCACACCAGGAGGGCGGCCATCCACCCCTGGCGCCGCCGCGCGCGCGGCACCAGCCAGGGCAGGGCGAGGGCGGCGAGCAGCAGCAGCGAGGCCTGCGGCCCGGCGCCGAGCTCGAGCGACTGGGGGTGGGTGGTGCCGAGGAACGACTCGACGAGCCACCCCTTGCGCACCATCTCGCCCCAGGCGCCGAGCACCGAGTTGGGGCGCGGCAGGCCGTTGCCGTGGGGGAAGTCGGGGCCGGTGGCGGTCTGCTCGCAGACGGTCGCCAGGGGATCGGCTCCGAGGGCGACGTTGCGCACGTAGAAGTAACCGCCGAGCAGCACCACCGTGGCCACCACGGCGGCGAGCTGCGCCGCGCGCCGCCCCCAGCGGCCGCCCGCCAGCAGCGCCACGGCGCCGCCGGCGGCGAGGCCGTAGGCGACGCCCAGCACCTTGGTGCCGGCCGCCAGGCCGAGGCCGACCCCGAAGAGCAGGGCGTCGGGCCAGCCGGCCTCCCGCAACCAGCGCATGCCGAAGAGGCAGCCGGCGAGGAACACCGCCGCCAGCAGCAGGTCGACGTACTCGGTGGCGGCGAAGCGCACCACGGTGGGGGTCAGCGCCACCAGGTAGGCGGCCAGCGGCCAGTGGCGGCGGGCACCGAGCTCGCGGGCAAGCGCGCCGGTGGCGAGCGCCAGCAGAATCCAGGCGGGCACGCTCGCCAGGTTGACGTAGAGCTCGCTGTGCGAGGGCGCCATCCACCACCAGAACCAGAGCGAGCCGTTGGCCGGGGCGTAGCCGTAGTAGTTGACGGGGACGCTGCCGAGCACGGGTGCCAGGTCCTGGTCGCGCAGCCAGGTGCCGGCGAGCAGCAGGTGGTACATCAGCGCGTCCCACGACAAGGGCGGCCGCAGCAGGCCGCGCAGCGCCTCGGAGCCGAGCGCGTGGAGGGCGAGCAGGGAAGCCGCCCAGTGGTGGCGGGCGACCGCCTGGAAGCGGCGGGCGACGAGCGCCAGCGGGGCGCCGATGCCCCCCGCGGGCGGCTGGCGGCGGAGTCGCAGCAGCAGCCCCAGCACCAGCAGGATCTGGAGCGACAGGGCGAGGTCGATGCGCAGCACGCCCAGCGCTCCCAGCAGCAGCCCGCCGGCGATTGCCTCGGCGAAGGCGAGCAGCAGCGAGGCGACGGCGAGGGCGAGCGGGTCCAGCGCGGCGCTGCGGCCCAGCAACCGCAGCGCCGCCAGGTAGCCGCCGAGGGCGAGGAAGGCGAGCGCCAGCAGCGTCAGGGCGGCGCCGAGGACGTCGATGAGGAACATAGGGGTCGGCGCGGATTCTACGGCCCCGCGCTCGCCATCGCCGCCAGGACAGCCGGTGGGGGTGGGAGTCGAGGCTCTGGATCGCCCGCCGCGCCGCGATCGAGGGCGGGAATCCCCTCGCGCCGGTGGCCGTTGCAGGCTACGAGGGGCAGCTTTGTGACTCCCGCGCACGAGCGATAGACTCGCCGCGGCGGCCCCGACTGCTCGGGCCCGGCCCACTACCGTCAGGAGCGAATCCATGGCCGCACTCAGCGGGGAATCCTGGCTGACCACCACCTTCGACAAGCTCGAGGAGTGGGCCCAGACCCGTTCGTTCTGGCCTCTCCCCTTCGGCACCGCCTGCTGCGCCATCGAGTTCATGGGCGTGGTCTCGTCGCACTACGACGTGGCACGCTTCGGCTACGAGGTGGTGCGCTTCTCGCCGCGCCAGAGCGACATCCTCATCGTCGCCGGCACCGTCACCGACAAGATGGGGCCGGTGCTGAAGAAGATCTACGAGCAGATGCCCGACCCCAAGTGGGTGATCTCGATGGGTGCCTGCGCCTGCTCGGGCGGCTTCTACCGCGCCTACCACGTGATGCAGGGGATCGACGAGATCATCCCGGTCGACGTCTACGTACCCGGCTGCCCGCCGTCGCCCGAGGGGCTCATCTACGGCATCCTGCAGCTCAAGGAGCGAGTGCTGCGCGAGCGCGGCAAGCACGGTGGCCCCAAGGTGCGACCGGCGATCGAGGACGAGGAGCAGCATGCCAACGCTGGCGCCGCCTGAGTCGCTGCTCGAGAAGCACCGCGGCAGCATCACCCCCGAGGACGGGCTCGACCAGCCCTGCTGGATCGTCGACCGCAAGGTGCTGCGCGAGGTCTGCCAGGACCTCAAGAGCGACCCGGAGACTCGCTTCGACCTGCTGCTCGAGTGCTTCGGCATGGACTACCCGGAACGCGAGGAGCGGTTCGAGGCCGTCTACCATCTCTACTCGATCGCCCATGGCAAGCGGCTGCGCCTCAAGGTGCCCCTGCCGGAGAGCGATCCCACCCTGCCCTCGGTGGTGCCGGTGTGGAAGGCGGCGAACTGGTTCGAGCGCGAGATGTGGGACCACTTCGGCTTCCGCGCCGAGGGGCATCCCGACCTGCGTCGCATCCTCTGCCACGAGGCCTTCCAGGGGCACCCGCTGCGCAAGGACTACGATCCCGCCCGGCGCTGGATCTGCACCGAGAAGGACATCTACAAGCCCAAGCTCGACGTGCCGCCCAAGGAGGACGACATGTTCGAGCGCATGACGATCAACATCGGGCCCTCGCACCCGGCGATGCACGGCACCTTCCGGCTCACCGCCGTGCTCGACGGCGAGGTGATCGTCGCCTCCGACGTCGAGATCGGCTACCTGCACCGCTGCTTCGACAAGATGTCGGAGACCCACACCTGGAACCAGGTGATCCCCTACACCGACCGCCTCAACTACTGCTCGTCGTTCATCAACAACGTGGGCTACTGCCGGGTGGTCGAGACGATGCTCGGCATCGAGGCGCCGCCCAAGGCGGTGTGGGCGCGCACCATCCTCTCCGAGCTCTCGCGCATCATGGACCACTGCGTCTGCAACGGCGCGACGCTGGTCGACTGCGGCGGCATCACCAACTTCTGGTACATGTTCCAGCCGCGCGAGGAGATCTACGGGCTGCTCGAGTCCTGCTTTGGGGGGCGCCTGACGGTCTCCGGCTGCCGCATCGGCGGTTTGCTCGCCGACCTGCCTCCCGACTTCATGGCTCGCAGCCGGCGCCTGCTCGAGATCATCCCTCCCTTCATCCACGACATGGAGACGCTGGTCGACCACAACCGCATCTGGCTCGACCGCGCCGTCGGCATCGCCACCATCTCCGGCGAGGAGGCCGTCGACTGGGGCTGGACGGGGCCCTGCCTGCGTGCCTCGGGCGTCGGCTACGACGTGCGCAAGGCCTTCCCCTACGACCTCTACGACACCGTCGACTGGGAGGTGCCGGTGTTCTTCGGTGGCGACGTCCACGATCGCTACCGGGTGCGCATGGCGGAGATCAAGCAGTCGCTGCGCATCATCGAGCAGCTGCTCGACCGCGGCATGCCCGAGGGGTCGCACATCGTCGACGACCCGCACGTGGCGCTGCCGCCCAAGGAGAAGGCCTACAACCAGATGGAGGCCATGATCTACCACTTCAAGCTGATCATGGACGGCGTCCAGGTGCCGGCAGGGGAGCGTTACGGCATGGTCGAGGGTGGCAACGGCGAGCTCGGCTTCTACTGCGTCAGCGACGGCTCGGCGAAGCCCTACCGGGTGCGCGTGCGTCCTCCGTGTTTCCCCATCTTCTCGACCTTCAGCCAGCTGGTGCGCGGCCACACCGTCTCCGACGCGGTGATCTCGCTCGGCGGCCTCAACGTCATCGCCGGGGAGCTCGAGCGGTGAGCGCGCCGGTGACCGCCACGACGCCGGCGGCAGCGCGGCAGCCCTACTCCGGTGAGCCCAGGCCGTATCGCTACACGCTGGCCGACCGCCTCTACCTGCCGCTGCTGCGCGGCATGATGGTGACCGCCCGCCACTTCTTCAGGAACCTGCGCAAGAGCAAGTACACCATCAGCTACCCCGAGCAGCGGCGCCCCTACAGCGGCCGCTACCGCGGCCACCACATCCTCACCACGCGCCCCGACGGCTCGGTGCGCTGCGTCGCCTGCTTCCTCTGCGCCACCAACTGCCCGGCCGAGTGCATCCACATCGAGGCCGCCGAGCAGCCCGACGTCAACATCGAGAAGTACCCGGTGGTCTACGAGATCGACATGCTGCGCTGCATCTTCTGCGGCTACTGCGTCGACGCCTGCCCCGAGGAGGCGATCATCATGAGCCGCAACACCGACATGGCCTACTTCAACCGCGAGCAGTCGATCGTCGGCAAGGACCAGCTGATGAAGCCGTTCACCGTCGATCCGCAGCGCCTCGGCTACCGGCCGTACTACCCGGAGGAGGAGCGCAAGCGGGCCGAGATGCGCCGCGGGGCCTTCGACCTGGTGAGCGCGGCGCGCGGGGAGCCTCGAGAGCGGCCCGCTCGGGCCGGCGACAGCACCTGAGGGGAGGGACCCCGGTGGGCGCCGCTGCCAGCACAGCAGCCGTCGCGCCGCCGGGCCGATCCGCTGCCGGCGCCGCGGGGCCGGGGCGGGTCCTCGGCATCGACGCCACGCTCCTGGCCCTCCTGCTGGTGGCGGCGGCGAAGCTCGCCGCGCACACGCTGCTGAACTTCCGCTACGGCTTCCACCGCGACGAGCTCGCCACGCTCGATGACGCGCGCCACCTCGCCTGGGGGTTCGTCGCCTACCCGCCGCTGACGCCGTTCCTGGGCCGTGTGGAGCTGGCCCTGTTCGGCACCTCGCTGGCGGGGTTTCGCTTCCTCGCCGCCGCGGCGCAGGCGCTGGCGATGGTGTTGGCGGCGCGACTGGCCCACCACCTCGGCGGCGACCGCCGCGCGCAGTGGCTGACCGCCGCCGCCGTGGCGGTGGCGCCGGCTTCGCTGGGCGCCAGCTCGCTCTTGCAGTACGTGAGCTTCGACTACCTCTGGTGGGTGCTCATCGCCTACCTGCTGGTGCGGCGCATCGCCAGCGGCGATCGCCGCTGGTGGCTGGCCATCGGCGCCGTCATCGGCCTGGCGGTGCTCACCAAGTACGCGATCGCCTTCTACCTCGCGGGGCTGGCCCTCGGCGTGCTGCTCTCACCGCTGCGCTCGGACCTGCGCAGCCGCTGGCTGTGGCTGGGGGCCGCGGTGGCGCTGATGGTGGCGCTGCCCCACCTGATCTGGGAGGCGCGGCACGGCTTCGTCACCTTCGAGCTCCTGCGCGAGATCCACGCCCGCGACGTGCGCATCGGGCGCACCGACGGCTTCCTGCTCGACCAGCTCACCGCCTCCGCCAACCCGGTGACCATTCCGCTCTGGATGGCCGGGCTGACCGGGCTGGTGGCGGCGAGGAGGCTGCGCCCCTTCCGGCCGCTCTTCTGGATGGCCACCGTCCCCTTCCTGCTCTTCCTCCTCGCTCACGGCCGTGGCTACTACCTCGCGCCCGTGTATCCGATGCTGCTCGCCGCCGGCGCGGTGCTCACCGTGCAGGGTGTGTCGTGCTGGCGGGCGACTCGGCGTCGCTGGGCACTGGCGGCGGCGGGGGTCCTGCTCGTCGCGGGGGCGGCGGTGGCGCTGGTGGTCGTGCCGGCGGCGCCTCTCGGGTCCCGCTGGTTCCGCCGCGCCAGCGCGCTCAACGGCGACCTCGTCGAGGAGCTGGGATGGCCCGAGCTGGTGGCCGAGGTGGGGCGCATCTACCGCACCCTCCCGGCCGGTGAACGCCCTCGGACGGCCATCCTGTGCGCCAACTACGGCGAGGCCGGGGCGATCGACCTCTACGGGCCGGCGCTCGGGCTGTCGCCGGCGATCAGCGGCGTCAACTCCTACTGGGCGCGCGGTTACGGCGATCCGCCGCCGTTGCAGGCGATCGTGCTCGGCGCCCACCGCGAGCGTCTCGAGCAGCGCTGCCGTTCGGTGGAGCTGGTCGGCCACCCGCCGAACCCCTGGCAGGTGGAGAACGAGGAGACCCGCGACCACCCGGACATCTTCCTCTGCCGCGGGCCGCGGGTCCCCTGGGAGGAGCTCTGGCCGCAGCTGCGCTCCTTCGGCTGAGAGCCTCGGCTCTCCCGTCGTCCGCCGGCCGGCCTTTGGGGGTTCGCCTGGGGCCGGCAATGCGGAGAACGGGCGGCGCGGAGAACGGGCGGCGGGAGCGCGATCGTGCCGCTGCCGCCGCCCGGGTCGCCGCTACTGCAGCTCCACGGCGCCGATGTCGCAGACCGCTGTGCCGCTGCCGGTGAAGTCGACGGGGCGCGTCAGGTCGCGCTGGTCCATCACCAGCGGCGCGCCGGTGGCGGGGTTGAGACAGGCGGCGTTGCGCCCGGCGTCGACGGCATTGGAGGTCGGGTCGATGAGATGGGTCTTGGTGGGGCCGCCGTTGTAGGCGAGCGTCGGATCGAGACCGGTGACCGGCCCGAGGTCGAAGTCGACGGCCCCGGTGTCGCAGCTGGCGTCGTCGATGAGGTTGTAGGCGCCGCCGGTCATGGCGGTGTTGCAGCTCGCCCCGATGCCGCCGGCGACGATCGAGTTGTAGAGCTCGAGAGAGCTCGCCGCACTCTGGAACTGGCCGCCGCAGAAAGCGGAGGTGGAGACGTTGCCATAGAAGGTCGCGGTGCCGAGGAGCGCGAAGGGGCCGAGGCCGAGGTTGCGGATGAGGGAAAAGGCGCCACCGCAGAGGGCGCTGTTGCCGGAGAAGGTCGAGTTGGAAACCTCGACGCTGATCGGCCCGTCGACCAGCACGGCACCACCGTTGGTGTAGGCGCTGTTGGCCGCCAACGTGCTGCGCTCGATGTCGAGGGTGCCGGTGGTGAAGACGGCGCCGCCGTCACCGGCGTCGGCACGGTTGCTCATCAGCGCGCTGTCGCGGATGGTGACGGTGCCATCGAGGGCGTGGACGGCGCCGCCGTAGTCGGCGACGTTGTTGGAGAGGTCGCTCAGCCAGACGTCGAGCGTGCTCACCTCGGTGTTGATGGCGCCCCCGGTCGAGCCGGCGGTGTTGTTGCGCAACAGGCTCAGCCGCACGTCGATGCCGCCGCAGCCGTCGCAGGAGATGGCGCCGCCGGTGGCGGAGCTGGTGTTGTCCTCGAGGTCGGAGGTGAGGACGACGAGCGCGTCGACGCTCTGCTGCGAGATGGCGCCGCCGGCGAGCGCGTCGTTGCCGAGCAGCCGCGAGCCCTCGACCACCAGCTCACCGGCGAGCTGCCGGACGGCGCCGCCGTTGGCGAGGCCAGCGTCACCGTTGGTGAGAGTCAATCGGCTGAGGAGGACCTGACCGCCCGGGGCGTCGACGATGAAGATCGGACCGCCGCCGCCGCCGTCGACGATGGTGGTGGCGGCGGCGGCGCCGATGATGGCGAGGGTGTGGGGCACGCGGATGCGGCGCTCGGCATAGGTGCCGGCCGCCACCAGGACCACGTCGCCGGCATTCGAAGCGGCGACGGCGTCGGAGATCCGGGGACAGGGCGCGGCGCTGGCGCAGGGGGCGGCGCCGGTGCCGCTGGCGTCGACGAAGAGGTTGATGGCGTGGGACGCGGTGGGAACGAGAAGCAATGCGGCGAGGGCCGCGGCGTTCGTCAGCGCGTCGAGGGGGTGAAACGTGGGCTGGCGCATGATGGTCTCCAGTGTGGGATCGGGGCCGTCAGTGGCCCTCACTCCCACCCTGGCGTGGAAACCGTGCGGAGGAGGACATCCGTCGCGCCGTCGCGATGCTAGCCGGTGCCCTTGGCGCTGTCGCGCTGGCGGCCGGCGCGGCGCTCCAACGCCGCCGCTTCGGCGCCGCGGCCGAGGTCGCGCAGCAACGCGGCGTAGGGGCGCAGGAGAGGGGCGAGCTCCGGGTTGTCGGCGCCCAAGCCGCGCTCACCCAGCGCCAGGGCGCGGCGGAACTCCTCCTCGGCGGTGCCGAGGCGGCCGGCGCGGTGGTCGAGCTCGGCGATGCCGGCGAGCGGAAAGCAGATCTCGAAGTTGGAGCCGCCCGGCCCGCGACCGAAGATCGCCATCGAGCGCTCGAGCAGCGGCCGCGCCGCCTGGTCCTCACCGAGCTTCATGAGGGTGAGGCCGAGGTCGTTGAGCGTCGTTGCCACGTAGGGGTGGTCGCGCCCCAGGGCGCGCTCGCGGATCGCCAGCGCCCGGGTGAAGGCGTCGCGCGCCGCCGCCAGCTCGCCGGTGGAGAGCAGGACGTTGCCGAGGTTGTTCAGGCTCTCGGCGATGTCGGGGTGATCGGGGGCGAGGATCTTCCTGCGAATGGCGAGGGCACGCTGGTGGTAGCGGCGCGCGCTGGCCAAGTCGTCCATCTGCTCGTAGACGAGGGCGAGGTTGTTGAGGGTGTGCGCGACCGCCGGGTGGTCCTCACCGTGGGCGCGGATGAAGATGGCGAGGGCCCGCTCGTAGAGCGGCCGTGCGGCGGCCGCGTGCCCTTCCTGCCAGTAGAGGATGGCGACGTTGTTGAGGATGCCTCCCAGCTTCTCGTCGTCGGGCCCGAGCAGCGTCTCCTGGATCGCCAGGGAGCGTTCGAGCAGCCCGCGAGCCCGCGCCAGGTCGCCGAGGTACCAGTGGGCGAGGCCGAGCTGGCTGAGGCTCCCGGCAACCTCGAGGCTCTCCTCGCCGAACGCCCGCTCCTGGATGGCAAGTGCCTGCTGCACGAGCTGGCGCGACTTCTCGTAGTTTCCCTTGTCCATCTGCACCTTGGCGAGGGTCGACAGAGAGCCGGCGACCGCCGGATGGTTCCTGCCGTGGGCGGCGATCTGGGCCGCCAGCTCGCGCTCGCTGGCCGCCTCCGCGGGGTCGAAGAGGCCGAGCTCGTCGTAGGCCCTGCCGATCGCGTCGAGCAGCCTCGCCCGCACCGCAGGCTGCTCGGCGAGCTCGCCCTCGATGCGTGCCGCACCCTTGTCGAGCAGCTCGCGGGCGGTAACGGCGTTGCCACGCGACTCCCCTGGCTCGTTGATCTTGAACAGGTCGACGAGGAAGGCGGAGACCTGGCTCGCCGTCTCGGCCTCGGCGCGGGCCTGCGCTTCGGCGGTGCGGGCCCGTACCACGCCCAGCACCGCGATGAGGAGGCCGACCACCAGAGCCGCCACTGCCAGCGTCGCCGAGGTCGCCGCCACCCGGTGACGGCGCACGAACTTGCCGGCGCGGTAGGCGACGGTATCGGGGCGGGCGCGCACCGGCAGCCCGGTGCGGTAGCGCTCGAGGTCGTCGGCGAGCTGCTCGGCGGAGGGGTAGCGGCGCTGCGGCTCCTTGTGGATGGCGCGGGCGACGATGGTGTCGAGGTCGCCCCGCAGCAGACGTGCCAGGCGCTCGCTGGCGATGCCGCCACGCAGATCGGCACGGGTGGCGGCGTCGGCGCCTTCGAGGACAACGGCACTCGGCCGCTGGGGCTCCACCTCGCACACCCGACGCACCAGCTCTCCGGGAGCGAGCCCGTCGACGGTCTGGCCGCGGCAGCCGGTGAGCAGCTCGTAGAGCAGCAGCCCCAGGGCGTAGACGTCGGTCGCCGTCGTCACCGGGTTGCCTCGCAGCTGCTCGGGGCTGGCGAAGGCTGGCGTCATCATCAGCGCCGTGGTGCGGGTCGATTCGGCCGCGGCCTCCCCAGCCTCCCCTGGGGCCAGCAGCTTGGCGATGCCGAAGTCGAGCAGCTTCACCTCGCCGCGTCCGTTGACGAGGATGTTCGAGGGCTTGAGGTCGCGGTGCACGACGAGGTTCTGGTGGGCATACTGCGCGGCGTGGCAGATGTCCTGGAAGACCCGGATGCGCTCGGCGAGTGGCAGGCGCTGGCGGTCGCACCAGTCGGTCACCGGCTCGCCGCGGACGAGCTCCATCACCAGGTAGGGGAGCCCCGCATCGGTAACCCCGCCGTCGAGCAGCCGCGCGATGTTGGGGTGCTCGAGCCGGGCGAGGATCTCGCGCTCGCCGCGGAAGCGGGCCACCCACGCGGGATCGTCGTGGCCGGTGCGCAGGAGCTTGAGGGCGACCGTCTGTTGGAACTGGCCGTCGGCGCGCTCCGCCAGGTAGACCTGACCCATGCCTCCCTCGCCGAGCCGCTCGAGCAGGCGGTAGGCGCCGATGACGCTGCCGGTGAGCTGCACCGACGCCGAGGCGAGGCGCGCCGCGAGCCAGCCCTCGAGCCCGCCCGTGGGCGTGCGCTCATGGGCGGCGAGCATCGCCAGCACCTCCTCGTGCAGCGCCACGTCGCCGGCGGCGGCGGCGACGAAGGCGGCGCGCTCGGCGGGCTCGCGCTCGAGCGCGGCGGAGAACAGCTCCACCAGCCGCTGCCAGCGGCTCGCATCGCGCGCCGGGTCAGCTACGCCGGCTCCGCTCGTAGCGGCGGGCTCTCCGGTTCCGCTCGGAGGCGCTGGAGACATGGGGATCACCGCCCTCGTTCGCACCCCATCCTACAGGTCCAGGCCGTGCGGGAGCCGTGACCGCAGTGGCGGTGCCGCGCAACAAGCCGTCGGTTTCGTCACCTCGGTCCTCTCTCGGGCTCGGGCGTGGGAGCACCTCACACCCTCATGGCGAGAGCCGATCGCCGAGGTGGACATTCGCGGCCGTGGCCGGCAGTCGCCTGGCCGGCGGGGGATCGGTTTCGCGTCGCCCCGGTTGGGGCGCCGCGGCGTCGTGCGCTAGCCTTGAGCGGGAGCCTCCAACGAGACGTGACGGGATGGCCGACGAGAGTTCCTCTCCCACCAGCGGCGCCCCCGACCCGGGCGAGGTGACCCGTTGGCTGCGTGAGCTGCGCGAGGGGGACCGTCCCGCCCTCGACCGCGTGGTCAGCCGGCTCTACGGCGAGTTGCGCGCGATCGCCCACCAGCGCCTGCGCCACGAGTGGGGCCACCGCCCGATGGCGACCACCGAGCTGGTGCACGAGGCCTACCTGCGGCTGGTGCAGCAGCGCCAGCTGACGGTCGAAGACCGCAAGCAGTTCTTCGCCGTGGCCGCCACCGTCATGCGGCGCATCCTGGTGGACGCCGCGCGCTTCCGCAGCTCGGTCAAGCGCGGCGGCGGCCGGCCGGACGTTCCCATCGATGACGTCGAGCCCCTCCTCGACGAGGAGCAGGCGCGTGAGATGCTGCAGCTCGACGAGGCGCTCGAGCGCCTGCAGGCCCTTCAGCCCCGCGCCGCCGAGGTGGTCCTCCACCGCTACTTCGCCGGCCTCACCCTCGAGGAGTCGGCCGAGTTGCTCGGCGTCTCCACCAAGACGGTGCAGCGCGAGTGGGCGGCGGCGCGCGCGTGGTTGCGCAAGGAGATGGAGCTCCGCTAGCGGCCCCCGCCGCCGAGGCTCGGCGCTCGAGCTCGCCGGTGGGCTCTCGGTCCGGGCGTCGACGACCAGGCAGGCGCAGCGCTGCTTTTCGGGGGCTGGCCCGTGAAGCCGTCGTCGATCGGGTTGCCGCCGCCGCGCCTCGAGAAGGCGCGCCGGCTCGCCTGGTGCCCGCGTCGTCTCAGCTGCCGCCACGCGACAGCCGCACCATCTCCTCGGCATCCTGGCCGAAGTAGCGTCGGATGAGCTGGAAGTACTCGTTGGAGTGGGTGTAGCCGTCGAGGAAGGGGTCGATCCTCCCCTTCAGCGACGATCCCTTGGCCACCACGAAGGCCATGTTCTGGGGCTCGCCGAGGCTGTCCACCAGCACCAGGCCTATCTGCTTGCCGGTGGTCCAGTACTGCGGCAGGTCGACGATGGCGGCGTCGAGGCTCCGTGCCGTGCCGCCGAGCGCCGCGAAGACCGCCTCGTTGGTCTGGTAGCCGGTGTTGGCCTTGACGCCGCCGATGGCCGCCGCCTGGCGCTCGACCTCGGCGGCGTTGGTGCTGCCGACGGTGGCTCCGAGACGCAGGCCCTTGAGCTGCTCGTGCCAGCGCTTGGGGTCGAGGACACCGGGCGGCGCCACCAGCACGCTGCGCACCGGCAGGGTCGGCAGCGTGAACTCGACGACGCGTGTACGCTCGGCGGTGGCGGTGACACCGCCGACGCCGATGTCGGCCGTGCCCTTGCGCACCGCGTCGAGCAGCTCTGGCACTGTCGGGGCGTAGGCGAAGACGAGCTCCGCATCCTTGCCGGTGCGCACCTTGTACCAGGCGGCGAAGTGGCGCAGCAGCTCGACGTCGAAGCCGGGAGTCTCGGCGCCGGCGGGGGAGACGAACTTGCCGGAGACGCGGGCGATGACGGCGATGCGGAGGCCCTCGGCCGCGGCTGCCCGGCCGGGCTTGAGCGCGGCGGATGCGGTGAGCGCGAGCATGGCAATGGTGACGAGGGTGGCGCGCCTTCGCATGCGAAGCCTCCTGCGGTACTGCCCGGTGGGGCGGGGAAGACCCAAGCATACCCCCGCCTTGGCGTGGCTCGCGTCTCCCCCCGCGGTGCCCTACAATTCGAGGGTTCCATGAGGCAGCGGAAGGGAAGGTACCGCGCATGACGCTCCCCGTGATCGAGACCGTATCCACCGCGAGCGCCGGCCAGGAGCCCCTGCACGAAGTCGTCATCCGCTTCGCCGGCGACTCCGGCGACGGCATGCAGGTCACCGGCGGCCAGTTCACCAGCACCTCGGCGCTGATGGGCAACGACCTCGCGACCTTGCCCGACTTCCCGGCCGAGATCCGCGCCCCGGCCGGCACCCTGCCGGGGGTCTCCGCCTTCCAGGTGCGCTTCGCCGACTACGACATCCACACCCCCGGCGACGCCCCCGACGTGCTGGTGGCGATGAACCCGGCGGCGCTCAAGGCCAACCTGCGGGACCTGAAGCCCAACGGCGTGGTGATCGTCAACACCGACGAATTCGTGGCCCGCAACTTCAAGAAGGTGGGGCTCGAGACGAGCCCGCTCGACGACGGCACGCTCGACGGCTTCCGCGTCTTCAAGGCCGACATCACGACGATGACGCGCCGCGCCCTGGAGGGGGGCGGCCTCGACAGCCGGGCTCAGGAGCGCTGCAAGAACTTCTTCGCCCTCGGCATGTGCTACTGGCTGTTCAGCCGGCCGCTCGAGCCCACCGTGGAGTGGCTCGAGAAGCGCTTCGCCGCCAAGCCGGAGATCGCCGACGCCAACGTCAAGGTGCTGCGCGCCGGCTACAACTTCTGCGACATCACCGGGCTGTTCCAGGTGCGCTACGAGGTGCTGCCGGCCAAGCTCGAGCCCGGCACCTACCGCAACATGAATGGCAACCAGGCGCTCGCCCTCGGGCTGGTGACGGCCAGCCGCAAGAGCGGGCTGCCGCTGTTCTTCGGGTCGTACCCGATCACGCCGGCGAGCGACATCCTGCACCACCTGGCCTCCCTCAAGCACTACGGCGTCATCACCTTCCAGGCCGAGGACGAGATCGCCGCCGTCGCTTCGGCGATCGGCGCCTCCTACGGCGGCGCCCTCGGCGTCACCGCCACCTCTGGTCCCGGCCTCGCCCTCAAGCAGGAGGCGATCGGCCTGGCGGTGATGGTGGAGTTGCCCCTGGTGGTGTGCGACATCCAGCGCGCCGGGCCGTCTACCGGCATGCCGACCAAGACCGAGCAGGCCGACCTGCTGCAGGCGATGTTCGGCCGCAACGGCGAATCGCCGGTGCCGGTCGTCGCGCCGTCGTCGCCGGCCGACTGCTTCACCGCTGCGCTCGAGGCCTGCGAGGTGGCAACGCGCCACATGGTGCCGGTGATCCTGCTCTCCGACGGCTACCTGGCCAACGGCGCCGAGCCGTGGCGGCTGCCGGCGCTCGAGGACCTGCCCGACCTGAACGTGGAGCTCCGCACCGACCCGCAGGGCTTCCAGCCCTACCTGCGCGACCCGCAGACGCTGGCGCGGCCCTGGGCGATGCCCGGCACGCCGGGGCTCGAGCACCGCATCGGCGGCATCGAGAAGCAGGAGAGGAGCGGCAACGTCAACTACGACCCGGACAACCACGAGCACATGGTGCAGCTGCGCGCCGAGAAGGTGGCGCGGGTGGCCGACCGGCTGCCGCCCCTGGAGGTCGACGGCGACCCCGAAGGCGAGCTGCTGGTGATCGGCTGGGGGAGCACCAAGGGAGCGATCATCGGCGGCGTCAACCTCGCCCGCCGCCACGGCATGCGCGTCGCGCGCGCCCATTTCCGCTGGCTCAACCCGTTGCCCAAGAACACCGGCGAGGTGCTCGCGCGCTTCGACAAGGTGCTGCTGCCGGAGATGAACCTGGGGCAGCTCGCCCTGCTGCTGCGCGCACGCTTCCTCAAGGACGTCATCAGCTACACCAAGGTGCAGGGGCGGCCGTTCTTCCGCCAGCAGGTGCACGACCGGATCGTCGAGGTCCTCGGCAGCAAGGGAGCGACTCATGGCGCCTGAAGCGGTGCTCAGCAAGAAGGACTTCCAGTCCGACCAGGAGGTGCGCTGGTGCCCGGGCTGCGGGGACTACGCCATCCTCAATGCGGTGCAGGGGGTCTTCCCCGAGCTCGGCATCCCCCGCGAGCGCTTCGTCGTCGTCTCCGGCATCGGCTGCTCGAGCCGCTTCCCGTACTACATGAGCACCTACGGCTTCCACACCATCCACGGCCGCGCGCCGGCGATGGCCACCGGCCTCAAGACCTCGCGCCCCGACCTCGAGGTGTGGGTGGTGACCGGCGACGGCGACGCGCTGTCGATCGGCGGCAACCACCTGATCCACACCCTCCGCCGCAACGTCGGGCTCAAGATCCTGCTCTTCAACAACCGCATCTACGGCCTGACCAAGGGGCAGTACTCGCCGACCAGCGAGATGGGCAAGCGCACCAAGTCGACGCCACTCGGCTCGGTCGACTACCCGTTCAACCCCCTGTCGGTGGCGCTCGGCGCCGGTGCCACCTTCGTGGCGCGCAGCGTCGACGTCTTCCAGCAGCACCTCAAGCAGACGCTGCGGCGCGCCGCCGAGCACCAGGGCACCGCCTTCATCGAGATCTACCAGAACTGCAACATCTTCAACGACGGGGCCTTCGCGGCGATGACCGAGAAGGAGACCCGCGACGAGACCACCGTCCAGCTCGAGCACGGCAAGCCGCTCGTCTTCGGGGCGCGGAAGGACAAGGGCATCCGCCTCGACCACCAGACCCTCGAGCTCGAGGTGGTGCCGCTGGGCGAGGGCGGCGTCGCCCGCGACGAGCTGCTGATGTGGGACGAGACCCGGCCCGACCCGACGATCGGCTTCATGTTGGCGCAGCTCGAGCCGCCGGCGTTCCCCACCCCCGTCGGCGTCTTCCGCGCCGTTGCGCGGCCCACCTACGAGCAGCGTGTGATCGCCCAGATCCAGGGACGGCAGGACAAGGTGGGCACCGGCACGCTGCGGGAGCTGCTCTACTCGGGAGAGGTGTGGACGGTGGAGCGCGACGGTGCCATCGTCCGTCAGGCGATGGGGAGCGGCGAGTGACGAGATCGCTCGACGAGCTCACTCCCGGCGACTTCCAGCCGCTCGTCGGCGAGCGCTTCACGGTGGTACAGAACGAGGGGGACCTCGGGCTCGAGCTGCTCGAGGTGCGAGCGCTGCCGCCGCATCGCCGGCGGGCGGAGCCGTTCGCCCTCGTCTTCCGGGGGCCACGGCAGCCGGTGTTGCCGCAGCGCGTCCACACGCTGGCGCACACGCGGGTTGGCGCGCTCGCCTTCTTCCTGGTGCCGGTGCAGGGGAGTGAGGCGGGCGTCGACTACGAGGCGATCTTCAACTAGCCCGCTCGGCTAGTGCCCGGCCGCCACCGCCGGCGGGGACGCGGGGCAGGGGAGGCCCGCCGGCGCGGCCAGCGCGCGCTCTCCCTCGACCTCGACGCGTCCGAGCCGATTGCTGGCCGTCAGGTGCTGGGCGGCCCCCCCCTCGCTCGCCGCCGGCTCGAAGCCGCTCAGCGCCAGGTGGCTGGAGTCGCGCTGGCGCAGCCGCACGTGCGGCCCGCCGCCGCTGCCGTCGGCGAAGCGGTTGCCGGCGAGCGCCAGGCAGGCCCGGCTGGCGTCCCGCGTCTCGACGAGCAGCGCCGGGTATCCGGAGGGTGCGCCGGCGCTACCGCTGGCGAGGTCGTTGTCGTGCGCCGCGACGCCGAGGCTCGTCTGCGAGGCCGCCACGGCGTAGAAGGCCTCGGCCCGCTGGCCGACGAAGTGGTTGCTCGCCACCTCGACGCTGGCCTCGGCGAGGTCGCCGAGCAGCACCACCAGGCCGCGCGCCGCACCGGCGCCGCCGACGGTATTGCCGGCGACCTCTGCGCGCAGGTGGCCGCGGCCGTTGGCGGAGAAAAGGAACGCCGTCTCGTGCGCCAGCAGGTGGTTGCTGTGGGCGTAGACCTCCAGCAGGCCTCCCTCGCGGGCCAGCGCGCTGAGCGCCGTCTCCGGTCGCCCGGGCACGTCCGTGGCGACGTCGCAGCCGGCGAGCTCGAGGCGCAGCTGTCCGTGCTCCTCGGCGACCAGCGACAAGGCGGTACCGCGCAGGCGCGCGAGCGCCGTCACCGTGGCGGCGAGGCTCAGCACGGCGTCACCGGCGGTTCGGACGTCGAGACCGGCGACCGGCGCCGTGGCATCGTCATCGCCCGCCAGCCCGACCCCGGCGAGGTGGACGCTCGCCTCGCCGCGCGTCGCTTCCACCGCCAGCGCCGCTCCGGCGCGCGCCTCGAGGTCGGTGGCCTCGATCCGCAGCTCCCCGGCGGGGTCGCGGAGGAGGAGGGCGGCGTCGCCGGCGGCGGTACCCGCGTGGTCGACGTGGCTGCGGCGCAGCGTGACGCCCGTGGCGTCGAGGAGGCGTATGCCGAAGCGTCGCACGGCGGTCACGCGCACCTCGTCGAGCGTGCTGTCGCGTGCTCCAGCGAGGGCCACACCTGCCGTCGCGACGCCACCACCGTCGACGCGAAGCAGCCGCAGATGGGCATCGGCGACGCCGGTACCCTCCACCACCGTCTCGCCGCCGCCATGCACGTCGATACCCGCGACATACACGTGGTCGGCGAGGGTGAGCACCGGTCCGCTTGCCGCGCCGAGCAGCGGCGGCTCGCCAGCCGGCAGCCTCTCCTCGCCAGCCACCTCGAGCGCGACGCCGCTCCCCAGCAGCTGCTGCCCGGGGCGCAGGCGGATGCCCTCGTCGAGCCCGCGGTCGGTGCCGTCGCCGCGGAAGACGTAGATGGTGTCGCCGGCGTCGGCGGCCCGCTCGGCGCGCGCCAGCCGATCGAAGGGCGCGACCATCGAGCCGTCACCGTCGGGCGCAGCGCTGTTGTCGACGTACCAGACGTGGCCGTCGTCGTTCGCTGGGGCCGGCGAGGCGGGGACGGTGGCCGTGGCGAGGCCGACCAGGAAGGTCGCGACGACGGTCCCATGGCGTTGCCGCAAGCGGTGACCCTATCAAGCCCGGGGCCCGGCGCGCGACGACTGCCGGCCCGCCGCCGCTCGTCTGCGAGCGCGCCCCAGGTGTCGCCGGCCTTGTCGCGCCAGGAGCTGCGTGGCGCTTCCCACCAGGTGTGGCGAGAGCCCTCCGCCGTCGGCGTGCTCTACGCGCCGGCCCGACGGATCGCGCGCCGACCTGCTCACGAGCTCGGAAGCCGACCGGTGGGGCCGGGAGGACGGTGACGGTGGGCGCCTTCACCACCCTCAGCGATCCGCCAGCAGCCGCCGCCAGGAGGGGTTCCGTTGCATGTAGTCGGCCACGAACCAGCAGCCGGCGAGGACGCGCAGGCCCTGGGCGTCGGCCCACTCGAGCGCGTGCCGCACCACTCGCGCCGCGATGCCACGGCCGCGGGGGCCCGGCGGCGTGTAGGTGCTGGCGAAGTCCACCGTGCGCTCGTCGAGGCGGCGGTAGGCGAGGTACGAGGTCTGGCCGTCGCGCTCGTAGGTGAAGCGGTGGCCGGCCTGCACGCTGCCAGTGCCGCGGCCGCGATAGGCGGGGAGCAGGCTGATGTCGACGATGCGCACCTCGCGCTCCCAGCGCGCCACGTAGAGGCGGCCGGCGGGCTCGCCGTCGACCACGACGACGTCGAAGGCCGAGCCCGCGTACTGCTCCTGGTACCAGGCGTGCTGCGCCGCGAACTGCTGGCGCACGAAAGCCTCCTTCTGCTCGGGCGGCCAGTCGACGCCGGCGAGCTCCTCCTCGCGGGTGCTGGCGTAGAGGCAGAGGAGGAAGGGGAGGTCGGCGTCGGTGGCCGGACGCAGGCTTCCGGCGGCACCTTCGTCGTGGGGGAAACCTTCGGGGACCGACTTCGCCGCCCGGCGGCGACGAGGGCGTGGCCTTCGGGCTCGAGCCCGCTGCGATCCGCAGGATCCCGGCGCCTGGCGGGCGCCCCCGGTCGGTGCCCTTCGGGAGGGCCTCCGCTGCCTTGACGGGCCGACCGATTTGGTGCTTTGCTCGATACGGAGGCGCCACGACGGTGCGATGTATGCTCCCGGCCCTCCCGCGGCCGGCCCCTGACATGGGCGGCCGAGGGTGCTTGCGGCTCACATCCTGCGCGCGATGAGAACCGCCATCGAGTTCCCCCCCGGGGCCCAGTTCCGCATCGAGCTGCTGCGTCTGGAGTCCCATACCGACTTTCTGGCGGATCGCTTCGAGGCCGCCTCAGAGATGCGGCGGCGTCGGGAGCTGGAGCGCAGCCTGGCGTCGCCCGCTGGCGCCACGTTCCCGGCCAGGTGCTGGGTGTGCGGCCGCGGGGTCGACTTTCGGATCGCTCCGGTGCCGGATTTGCCGGCGGGCGGGGCACCCAACTGGCGCGAGGAGCTCGTCTGCCCGGTCTGCCAGCTGAGCAACCGGATGCGGGCCTCCATCCAGCTCTTCCACGAGCTGCTCGCGCCTTCACGAGACGCCAACGTCTATCTGACCGAGCAGGAGACCGGTACCTTTCTGTGGTTCGCCGACAACTACTCCAACGTCATCGGCAGTGAGTACCTCGGCGATTCCTTGCCGCTCGGGCTGTGCAACGAACGTGGGGTGCGCAACGAGAAGCTGGAGGCACTCACGCTGATACCGGCGAGCCAGGACTTCGTGCTGTGCTTCGACGTTCTCGAACATCTGCCCGACTTCCGGCTTGCGTTGCGCGAATGCCACCGGGTCCTGCGCAGCGATGGTTCCCTACTGCTCACCGTCCCCTTCCTGGTTCACTCCCAACGTGGGCTTCTGCGCGCCACGATCGACCCGACTACCAGCGAGATCCGCTATCTGCTGGAGCCCGAGATCCACTTCGATCCCCAGCGACCGACGGGCGCACTGGCCTACCACACGTTCGGCTGGGACCTGCTCGACCAGCTCCGCGAGATCGGCTTTGCCGATGTCTGCGGCTATCGCTACTGGTCCGAGGACTGGGGGTACTTGGGAGACGACCTGATGCTGTTCGTCGCCCGCAAGCACGCCGACGGTGCCGACGTCACCCATCGCGACGCCGGTCAGGCCGAGGCGCGGGTGCGTGCGGAGCTGGGGGAGACCATCCGCCGGTTGCGCAGCGAGCTGTTGCGGCGTTCGCTGGATCCGACCATGCTGGCGGTCCGTAGCGCCGAGGAGGGGGCACTGCGGCAGCGCCTGGCGATCGCCGAGACGCGACTCTCCCGAGCGTATGCGTCCGTGGCCGGGCTCGAGGAGCAGCTCTGCATCGTGCGGGGTCGGCTGCGCGAGCTGGAGCAACGCAGCCGGCAAGTCGCGACGAGCGGCCCCGACCCCGGCTACCAGGATGCGAACATCCCTCCGCCCGCGGCTGGAAGCGGCGCCACCAAGCGCTGAGGTGCCCGCGCGCTGAGGTGCCAGCGGTTCCGTCGCAGCCGGCGAGGCGATTGCCGCCGCGGTGGACCCTTCCTGCTGCGTGCCTTCGCACGAACGATTGCGGGGCGAGCGGGTCATGCGAGCGGTATGAGCTCGTGACGATAGACTCGCTGCATCCCGGCCCCGAGATGCCGCCCAGCATGACGAGCCAGTCGAGTCCGCCGGCCACGAGCGTGGTGGTGTGCACACGTGATCGCTCGCAGGCCCTGACCAGCACCTGCCAGGCGCTTCTGGACTTGGAGACGCCGAGCGGCGGCTGGGAAGTCCTCATCGTCGACAATGGCTCCCGAGACGACACGCCGGCGGTGGCGCGCCGCTTCGCGGATGCGGCTCCCGGGCTGGTGCGGATCGTCGAGGAGCGTAGCGGTGCGCTGTCGGTGGCGCGCAATACCGGGTTTCGTCAGGCGCGTGGCGAGCTCGTGGCCTACCTCGATGACGATGCGATCCCCGAGCCGCAGTGGTTGTCCGCGCTGGTCGAGGTGCTCCGTCAGGACGGCGTCCTGGTTGCCGGTGGGCCGGTCGAACCGCTGTTCGATGCCCCGCCGCCTCCCTGGGTGACACCGTTCCTGCCCTACCTCAGCGCCTGGGACCGCGGAACGGAGATCCACGAGCTGGCGTACGCGGAGTATCCCCGTGGGGCCAACATGGGCTTCCGCCGCGAGGTTTTCGAGCGCTTCGGCGGCTTCAGCCCGCGATTCGGCCGCCGCCCAGGGTCTCTGCTCTCGTGTGAGGAGATCGAGCTGTGCCTACGTGTCGAGCGAGGCGGAGGGCGGATCCTCTATGCCCCATCGGCGCGGGTGCGGCACCGAACCCCTGCCAGCCGGGTCACGCCGCTGTGGCTCGAGCGACGATTCGGTGCTCAGGGCCAGTCCGAGGCCCTCCTCGAGTGGCGACATGCTGCCTGGCGCGGCCTCGCGCGAGGGATGTGGCGGCGTCTACGCGATTCTCGACCGACGCCGGGCAACGGAGCCAGCTTCGGGCAGGTGCTTGCCGATCGCTGTCGGCGATCGGCGCTGCGCGGCTACCTCCGCGGTGCGTTGACGGCGCCATGGTGGGTGCCTCGCTACCGAGCCCGCGGTGGGGAGGCGGCGGTATGGCTGCCGTAGCTTCCCGACGGCCGATGCCTGGCCAGGCCGGGCGCTGGGCTCGCGTTGCGGGACTGGCCCTCCTCGTCTGCTGGAGCGCCGGATGCCGCGCGCCAGCGCCACGAGCGAGCCGGACGGCGCGGAATGTGATCCTGGTCTCCCTGGACACGCTTCGGCGCGATCGGGTCGGGACCTACGAGCCGTCGGCTCTCGCCTTGACGCCGGCGCTCTCGCGCTTGGCGAGCCAGTCGGTGGTGTTCGATCGCGCCTACGCCCCGATGCCGTTCACCCTGTCGTCACACATGTCGGTTTTCACCGGGCTCTATCCAGAGGCCCATGGCGTGCTGGATCAGAGCTCGAGACTGAGTCCGTCGATTCCGACCGTGGGGGAGCTGCTCGCGGCGCATGGCTACCAATGCCGGGGAGTCGTCTCGAACACCTGGATGGACTCCAAGTTCGGCTTCGGCCGGGGCTTCGACAGCTATGAGCGCGTGGGCTACGGACCGACGTACGCTCAGCGGGTGACGGCCCGCGGGCTGCAGCTGATCGACGCCAACCGGGGCAGAGCAAGGCCGCTGTTCCTCTTCTTGCACTACCTGGACGCCCATTCGGACTTCACAGGCGCCACGGGGCACTCGTTTCCCTACCATTCGACCGCGGCGATGGCGTCGCCGGAGCTGCGGGCCTCCGAATCGACTTACTGTTTGGCGGGTCGATGCGCCACGGATTACCTGCTGGCCATCGACGAGGCGGGCGTTCGCCTGTCGCCCGAGGCTCTGGGCCGACTCGAGCACCTCTACGACCTCGGGGTCCGCGATCTCGATGCTGGTCTCGCGACGCTGTTCGACGGCCTGCGGAGGAGGGGCTTGATCGAGCATGCACTGATCGTCGTCATGGCCGATCACGGTGAGGAATTCCAGGAGCACGGCCACCTGCTGCACAGCCAGGTGTACGACGAGTCCACCCTCGTGCCGCTGATGCTGCGCTTCCCGGCGGCCCAGCCAGGCGGCAGGCGAGTCGGGGCAGTGGTCCGCCTCATGGACATCCTGCCAACGATCCTCGAGTGGGCCGGCGTTGCCGTGCCGGCGGGCATTCAGGGGCGGAGCCTGCTTCCCCTGGCAGGTGGCGAAGCCCCGGCTGCTCGGGAACGCCTGGCGATTATCCAGGACAAGCTGTCGCAGCGGCGATTCGCGATCGTCTGCGATCGCTTCAAGCTGGTGTGGGACTATGGTGCGGCGCGGGGGGCGCTCTACGACCTCACCGCGGATCCGCACGAGCATCACGATTGGCTCGGCGAGCGAGGCGGCCTGGTGCGGGCCTTGCGCGCCCGACTCGATCAGCAGCGCCGGGGGAGCGCGGCACTGCGGCGCCGGCTCGGCACGGGCCCAGGGATGCCGCTCTCCGAGCGGGACCTGGACAATCTCAAGAGCCTGGGCTACGTGGAATAGGAGAGCGGACCCTGCTCTCTGCGTCGTGGCGTCGCTTCGAGCTCCTTCGACGGGAGGTCGCCCAAAGACGGGTCGGTCCCGCGACCCTGTGCCTGCTAGCGCTCGCGGTAGTGGCCTGCCAGAAGCCAGACCAGCGACGTCTCCCCGCTACCTCGGTTCTCATTCTCGACATCGACACGCTGCGTGCCGACCGCTTGGGATGCTACGGCAACGACCGCGGCACGTCGCCGAGCCTCGATGCGCTGGCCGCTCGTGGAGTGCGGTTTGCCTGGACCTTCTCCCAGGCGCCCAACACGCCCCCGTCCCAGGCCTCCATCCTCACCGGGCTCTATCCCTACCATCACGGGCGGGTGGGGGACTTCGAGTCGATCGACGCGACGGTGCCCACCCTGGCGGAGATTCTCCGCCGGACTGGTCGACGCACGGCGGCCTTCGTAGACGGCGGCTTCATGACGGCCGGGTATGGCACCGAACGCGGTTTCGAGAGCTACCAGGACATGAAGGGACGGGGCCTGGCGGCGAGCATTCCCGCCGCCCTCGCATGGCTTCGTGAGCACCGGACGGAGTCGTTTCTGCTCCTCATCCACACCTACGACGTGCACTCGCCCTACTTGCCACCGGAGCCCTATCGGACCCAGTTCGCGAGCATGGTTCCGCCGCCCAGCCCTCGGTTCCAGCCCGACAGCGAAACCCTCGAGGCGGTGCGCCTGGCGAATGACCAAGGACGGCCGACTCGACTGCCGGCGAACGACATCGCCTACGCGTTGTCGCAGTACGACGCGGAGATTCGCTTCGTCGACGACTGGATCGCGGCCTTGGTGAAGGGTCTGCGCGAGTTGCGCCTTTCGGACCAGACGATCCTCGTGGTGCTCTCCGATCACGGCGAGGAGTTCCAGGAGCACGGGTCAGTGCTGCACGAGAAGCTCTACACGACCGTGTTGCACGTGCCGCTCATTCTAGTGGTGCCAGGCCTGGCGCCGCGCACGGTGCCCGCAGCGACGCAGACCATCGACGTGGTTCCCACCCTTCTCGAGCTGTTGCAGGTGCCGTCGCCGACCTCGTTCGACGGTCGCAGCCTCGTGCCGCTGCTGGTCGGAGAGGTGCCAGCGCACCGCGCCTGGGCGTACGCTCAGTCTCCCTTCTTTGGTCAGCAGCGGGTGCTGGTCATCGGCGACCTGAGCTTTCACCGCTGGCTCGAGTCAGGTCGTGTGGAGCTCTACCGTTACCGCCAGGACCCGCTCGAGCTGCAGGATCTGACGGCGAGTGACCCGCGGGACCTGGCAGTCATGACGAAGGCCTTCGCAGCGCTCGAGCCCGAGCTGGGGCGGCGCAGCCGTCGCGGTCCGACCAGGAAGCCGCCCGTTCTCGATCCCGAGACGATCGATCAGCTGCGAGCGCTCGGCTATGCCTCGGGATCTGGTTGAAGGCCTCGGCGCGGCCGTCGGGTGTCGACGATCACAGATGAACGGCTCGACCCCAGCTGTTGCCGGCGAATAGAGCCAGCGGCCGCACCAAGGGGAAGAGGATCTCGGCGCTGGACCGCACTTCGCGCTGGGCGATGCCACGGAGAAGCTCCGCCAAGAGTTCGGGCTGCCAGAGGTCGGCGAAGAGGTCGGCCGCCGCGTACCGCTCCCCGATCGCGCGCCACCCCACGCCTTCGCTGTAGCAACGCCGCATCAGTGCGCGCAACGAGTAGTTGTGGGTGTGGTAGACGGCAGCGGCCGGAGCCTGGAGGATTCCGAAGCCAGCGCTGGTGGCTTCGCGCTGCCATTTCTTGTCTTCTAGAATGGCTGCCGGACCGAAGGGGATCGCTTCCCAGGCTTCTCGGCTGAGGGCGGCATTGACGGTCGAGAAGCCGATCCCGAAGTAACCCTCGAGCCAGCGTCGAGTCTCGCGAGTGAAGTAGAAGCGCGATCCCGCGGAATGCCAGAAGAAGCGGGCTCCTTCGACGGGCAGCTCGACGATGCGTCCCTGTGCGGCAGCGACGTTGTCGTCGGCGAACAGCCCGCTGGTCAGCCGCTCGAGCCACTCATCGCCGATCGGAAGCGTGTCCTGGTTGATGAAGACGAGCATGGTACCGCTGCTGTGCTCGGCTCCGAGGTCGCGAGCCAGGCCGTGATCGAATTGCTCCGGCGCCAGGGTCACGAGGTGAACGCCGCGCTGCCGCATGCCCTCGAGCTCGATGGCGGGAGAGCCGGAATCCACGCAGATGACCTCGAAACGCCGGCCCACACGCTGACTCTTCACGGCGGCGAGGCAGTTCTGCAGGGCGGGGCCACCGTTGCGAGTCGGGATGATGATCGAGATGTCGACCGCAGGTCGTCGCCGCCTTCGTCTGGCCAAGCTCCGGGCTGGCTCGGCCGGTCTGGAGGTGCTCGGCGAGGTGGCGGAGGAGGCCATCAGCGCCCGATATCCGGAAACGGCTACCTCGGCACTCTGCTGCCACGTGTAACGCGCCTCGATCAGCCTGCGGCCGGCCCTGCCGAGCCGTGCACAGAGCGAATCATCCTCGAGCAGCCGACAGATCGAATCGGCGAGGTCGGCTGGGGTATCGGCGATCAGGTAGTGCTCTCCAGAGGTTCCGCCAATGCCCTCCGCTCCTAGCGCGGTGCTGAGCACGGCGGTGCAGCAGGCGAGCGCCTCGAGGATCTTCAGTCGTGTTCCCGAGCCGGCGCGGATGGGCGCCAGGAAGGCCCTGCACCGCTGGTAGTAGGGGGCGGGGTCGGGGACGCCGCCAAGGATGGAGACGCCGGCAGTCGGTGCGTGTCTTGCCAGGATGTGGTCGGCCTGTTCACCAACGATCAGGAGGGTCGCGTCGGGGACTCGCGCCCGCACCACAGGCCAGATGTCCGCCAATAGCCAGTCGACGGCATCGATGTTGGGAATGTGCCCGAAGCTGCCCAGGAACAGGAGCTGCCGGCGATCTCTCTCGTTCTCCTTGCCTGGCCGGAACTGCTCGAGATCGACCGCGTTGGGCACCACTCGTAGCTTGCGGCCGCCCGCGGGGAGGAACCGGGCGAGATAGCGACGGTCCTCGTCGGACATCACATGTACCTGGTCGGCGCGGCGAAGAACCTGCACTTCGAAGCG
The DNA here is from genome assembly GCA_963837455.1 of Thermoanaerobaculia bacterium. Classification (GTDB taxonomy): domain Bacteria; phylum Acidobacteriota; class Thermoanaerobaculia; order Multivoradales; family JAIOJS01; genus DASYQD01. The sequence goes on from CAWINM010000010.1 coordinate 1,142,107, forward strand.
CAGAATCTGCATCCAGCTGCGCAGCGAGTGCCCGTGGAGCACGTCCTGGTGATAGCGCTGGTGGAAGCCGGCGCGCCAGCGCCGCTGGCGCGTGCGAAAAGTGATGTCGAGCTCGCTGAGGCTCACCTTCACCCGGGCGAATCGAGGCAGACCGTATTGCCCCAGCTCGGTGTACTCGAGTTGCAGAATGTCGATGCCCTCGCGTGCCAGGATCTCGTTGATCAGGGACTTGACAGCATCGCTGGCGAAGAGCTGCGCACCGTTCGGGACCAGGCCCCAAGGGTCGGGCCACAGACGGGGCTCCCAGGCGTGGAAGTGGACCGTCTTCGCGAACGACTCGAGCACCGGACGCTGGACGGCCTCTTCCTCACCCCGCGCGAAGACGAGCAGGTGAACATCGCAATACGCGGAGAGGTGCCGCGCCAGGTTCAGCATCCTCGTCCCGCCCCCATGGTTCGCGGGGTACAGATGGTAGGGGCAGACCATCAACACGCGGGGGCGGCGCCCAGATCCAGCATCGATGGGCTTCTCCGCGCCGCCATCGGCAGGCGCCAGGCGCGCATGTTGCCGGCACCAGGCGCCCAGCCACAGCCTTGCCGTCGTCGCCAACAGCAGGACCCAGCCGGCCAGCTGGCGGGTTCCCGACGCTACCGCCGAGACCAGGGAGCAGGCCAGCGACCAGGTCTTCCCAGCGAGCGCCGGCAGAGCGAGCAGGCCACGCCGGGCGCTGTGGTACGTCGTCCAGAAGCGCCACATCTTGGAGCCGTGGATCGATGCCAGCTCGGCTCGTCGCTGCTGCCAGTCGCCGTAGCACGCAAGATAATCGTGGCGGATGCGATCGAGTCGCTGCCGGAGCTCGTCGCGTTGCTGCCCGACCTCGTCGTGCTGGTGCCGGAGCTCGTCGTGCTGGTGCCGGAGCTCGTCGTGCTGCAGCCGGAGCTCGTCGTGCTGCTGGTGGAGCTGGTCGTGCTGCAGCCGGAGCTCGTCGTGCTGCTGGTGGAGCTGGTCGTGCTGCTCGTGGAGCTGGTAATGCTGCAGCCCGAGCTCGTCGAGCCGCTCCCGGAGCTGGTTACCGTGCTGCTCGAGCCAGGCTGCGCGGCTACGCGCCCGGCGACGCGAACGAGCGAGCGCGGCGGCCAGGCGGCCGCGTCGGTCCGAATTCTGTTGATGGCGCTCGTGCTCGTCTTCGAGCTCGTGGAGTCGCGCGCGCAGAGCTCCGATTGCCAGGTCGTGACTGCTCTGGCGCGACTCGATGTCGCTACCCAGGCAACGAATCCTGGCGTCGAAGTCTCGAAGGTAGCCGGTCAGGCGGCCGACCTCCGCTTCGTAGGTTTGCCGCAAGGCCAACTCCAGCTGGCGGCACGTCTCTTCCCGTTCCGCGAGGAACGGCTCGAGATTGGCGGCAAGTACCGACTGCAACGCGCCGGAGGCCGGCCGCTCGACGCTACGACCGCAGCACGCGAGGAAGTAGGTTGGAGCCGCCTCCACCCGCAGACGATCGCTCGTGCATGCAGCGAGCTCGCAGGAGCCGATCGACGAGCTCGCGGACCCCAGCCGCATCGTCGCCGATGCCGCCACGATCTGCTGGCCGAGGATCACGATGTCGCGGAAGGGTCCCGCCAACAGGCCGCGTAGCTCGGCCTCGTCGAGCTCGTGGCGATGGAACGGGTTGTTGGCGCCGTGGCTGCCGCTGTAGACAGGCCGGTTGGGCGTCGACAGCAGGAGACGGCCGTGAGGAGCCAGGACCCGCGAGATCTCGGCGATCAGCGCCGCAGGCTGCGCCACGTGCTCGATGACCTCGAGACAGACGACCCAGTCGAAGTGACCGGCGGGAAACGGCAGGTCGCACGCGTCGGCCACCGCGCCTGTGCTCGTGTCGCCGCGGCCGCCTCGCAAGGCCAGAGAGACGGCGGGCAACGAGATGTCGAGGCAGACGACTCGGCTCACCCGTGGGGCGAGCAGGCTCGATCCGTAGCCGACTCCGCAACCGAGGTCGAGCACGTTGCCCTCGACCATCGCCGCCGCGATCGCATAGCGGTGGAGGTGCTCGAGCTCGATTCCCGGGGCACCAAAGCCCGGCATGAAGCGCTCGCCCGAATAAGGAAGTCGGATCGTGGACAGGAGCTCCGGAGGCGACCGTCGGCGCCGACGAGCGCCGTCGGGCCGCCTGGTTGACTGACTGTCTGAAATCTCAGTAAGCATGGTAACACGCTCGTGACGAAGAGCCGGTTCTCCTGTTGTTCCGCTTCAGCTCTCCGTCGAGCGCCCTCGGCATTGGGTGGCCAGACTCCTTCTCAGCCTCATGTGCTGGGCGGTCGGTGCCCGAGGACGTGCCCAGGAGGATCGCGAGGCCGAGCGGCGAGAGGCGGGCTGCTAGACTTTGCGGCTCGCTGGCAAGTTGCTCGACGGACGACTGCGGAGGATCCTCCGAGATGCCGACGCTGGACGAGAACCGCGAGGTCTTCGACGGTAGTTACGAGTGGGCTGACGGCGGGGAGGAGTGGTCCCAGGTGTGGGGAGGGAGTGAGGCTCAGTGGTGGGGATGCCTGATGCCGCGATTGCGCCGGTATCTTCCAGCTCACCGGGTGGTGGAGATTGGCTGTGGCTACGGTCGCTGGTCGCGATTCCTGCGCGAGGTCGCCGACGAGCTGGTGCTCGTCGACCTCGCGGCTCGGTGTGTTGCAGATTGCCGGGAACGTTTCGGCGGTGACCCCGGCGTCAGAGTCGAGCAAAACGACGGACTGACGCTGCCAGTTGCCGCCGCGAGCATCGACTTCGTTTTCAGCTTCGACTCCCTCGTCCACTGCGAGATCGACGTCGTGGCGGCCTATCTGGGCGAGCTCGCGCGGGGGCTGGCGACGGAGGGCTTTGCCTTTCTGCACCATTCCAATCTAGCCGCCTGTGGCGACTTGGCGGGGCAGGTCGCCATGCACCATCAATGGCGAGCGCGGACGGTTTCGGCGGCGGCCGTTGCTGCCCTGGCGGGCGAGCACGGGCTCTCGGTGGTGTCGCAGGAAACGGTGAATTGGGGCGGCAGTGACGTTCTCACCGATTGCTTCACCGTGCTCGGCCGTCCGGGGACCCACGGTGCGCCGGCGCCGCGGTGTCGCGACAACTCGCGGTTCATGGCCGAGGCGCAAGCCGTGCGAGAGGTGTGGGAGCTCTATGGCGGGGAGCTCGGTGCGGTGCGCCTCACCAAGGCGCCGGCTCGAGTGCCGACTGAGCCCCAGGCGATGGCACCCAGCGAGGAGCGGCGGCCGGTGAGTCGAACGAGCGCCGAGACATCGGTGTGGCGATCTCCCCTGCCGTGGCGGGACCGCTACCGGATCTGGCGCCGCGGAGGGCGCCGAGTCCGGCTGGGCTGGGCCGACTCCGAGGATCTGACGGAGCAGCTGACGCGCTGTGGCCTCGAGGTCGTGCCGTACCGCATCGATGTCGCCGCGTTCTGGAGCTACGTGGACCAGGTCGGCTATCGCTCGCTGGCATACTGGCAGGGAGGACAGGCGCGCGCCGCCACCGAGAAGTGGCTCGAGCACTTCGTGTCCATCGAGCTCCTGGGGCCGCGGGTGGGCGAGCTGCTGATCGACGTCGCCAGCTGCCATTCCCCATTCCCCGACATCGTGCGCGACGGGTTCGGCGTCACAGCATACCGGCAGGATCTGCTGTACCCATTGGGTGTGGAAGGGGACAGGATCGGAGGCGACGCGGTCTCCATGCCGCTGCCGGCCAGCTCCGTCGATCTGATGACGCTACACTGCTCGTTCGAACACTTCGAGCAGGATCGCGACGGCGCTTTCCTTCGTGAGGCGGACCGCGTGTTGCGCCCTGGTGGGCGTCTCTGCATTCTTCCCTTGTACACCAACCGGCGCTACTGCATTCAGACCAACCTGGATCGGTGGCGGGCAAGCTGTCCGCCCTGGTTCGAGCGGGACGCGCTGGTCTGCCAGGCCGACGGCTGGGAAGAGGTCCACGGTCGCTTCTACGACCCGGAGCACCTGGTCGAGCGCGTGCTCGGCAATCTCGGCTCCCTGGAAGCGCGGATCGTCCGCGTCGAGAACGCCAAGGAGGTCGCGGAGGATTGCTACCTGGTGTACGCGGCCGTGCTCACGCGGCGCTAGGGCGCGGCTGAAGGGCGGCGGGCGGTGAAGGGCGGCGGGTGCGCGCGAAGAGCGGCGCGTCGACCGTGAGCACCCGCTGCGCGGCGGTCATCGCCTGCCAGAGCGCCTGCCAGAGCGCCTGCCAGAGCGCCTGCCAGAGCGCCTGCCAGAGCTCGCGGTCGGCCGCCGACTCCTCGGCCCCAGGTGTTGCCGGCCTTGTCGCGCCAGGAGCTGCGTGGCGCTTCCCACCAGGTGTGGCGAGAGCCCTCCGCCGTCGGCGTGCTCTACGCGCCGGCCCGACGGATCGCGCGCCGACCTGCTCACGAGCTCGGAAGCCGACCGGTGGGGCCGGGAGGACGGTGACGGTGGGCGCCTTCGCCACCCTCAGCGATCCGCCAGCAGCCGCCGCCAGGAGGGGTTCCGCTGCACGTAGTCGGCCACGAACCAGCAGCCGGCGAGGACGCGCAGGCCCTGGGCGTCGGCCCACTCGAGCGCGTGCCGCACCACTCGCGCCGCGATGCCACGGCCGCGCAGGCCCGGCGGCGTGTAGGTGCTGGCGAAGTCCACCGTGCGCTCGTCGAGGCGGCGGTAGGCGAGGTACGAGGTCTGGCCGTCGCGCTCGTAGGTGAAGCGGTGGCCGGCCTCGTCGTGGACGATCTCGGATGCCATGGCGACCTCCTGGTCCCGGTGTTGCGAGTGGCGGCCCTTTCGGGGCGAGCGCCCGCGCCGTCGTCGGGGCCCCGCCCGCCGTCGGCCTGGCGAGACTACCCCCCAGCGGAGCCCGGGTCGCCGTTGGCGAGGCCGCCGATCGGGCGCTCGAGAAGCAGGTAGACGCCCTTGTCCTCGCGGCAGGCGAAGCCGAGGCGGGTGTAGAGCCGCAGCGCAGGGTTGAAGCGCTCGACGTGGACGCTTACCGGCTTGCCGGCGGCCTCGGCCTCGGTGAAGAGGGCCGCGAGAAGCACGCTGCCAATGCCGCGGCCGCGATAGGCGGGGAGCAGGCTGATGTCGACGATGCGCACCTCGCGCTCCCAGCGCGCCACGTAGAGGCGGCCGGCGGGCTCGCCGTCGACCACGACGACGTCGAAGGCCGAGCCCGCGTACTGCTCCTGGTACCAGGCGTGCTGCGCCGCGAACTGCTGGCGCACGAAAGCCTCCTTCTGCTCGGGCGGCCAGTCGACGCCGGCGAGCTCCTCCTCGCGGGTGCTGGCGTAGAGGCGGAGGAGGAAGGGGAGGTCGGCGTCGGTGGCCGGGCGCAGGTGGGGCGGCCGGGCTTCCTCCGCAGGTCGGTCGCCGGTCACGGCGAGCCTCGGAGCCACGAAAGATCGGCGAGGTCCTGCGGCCGCCCGAAGGCTGCCTCGTGCGCGCCGGCCACCAACGCTCTAGCGCCGTGGCGGCTCGAGCACGCGCACATCTCTTCGTAGTCCTTCGTCCCGCGCTCCTTGCGATTCTAACCGTCGTCGCCGCGGGGCGCGCTCACTGGGGTGGCAGCGGCTCGATGCTGATCATCAGCGAGATCAGCTCCACCGGGCGCGAGACGCCGGGGCTGGCGGTGGGCAACGTGCGCTCGACGGCCCAGGTGTCGGGCGCCATCCCGAGGAGGTAGAGGCCGCGCTGCAGGCGCGGTCGCCCCGCGAACCAGTCGACGGTGAAGCTGGCGGTGAAGCGGCCGCCCACCGGGCTCGGTGCCGGGCTCACGACGGGCCGCCGGGCGAGCTTGCGGTTGGGCGCCGGGTCGACCTCGAAGAGCAGGTCGAGGTCGCCGGTGGGACCGAGCGGCGCCACGAAGCGCACCGGCGCCGGCACGTCGGGAGCCGGCTGGCTCTTGTACCCCCAGGCGAGGAAGGGCAGCGGCGCCGGTTTGAACGCCGGATCGGTCGAGGGGAAGAGAACCGTGAAGTAGGCAGAGCGCACGTGGGTGGGGTTGGGGATGGGGTAGAGGCCGTGCACGTGGACGCTCACCAGCTCGTTGGCGAGCTCTTGATCGCCGGTGAGCAGCGACGTCGCGGGGACCACCGTGGCGGGCTCGGGCGGGCGCCCCCGCTCGACGCGGATACCGCGCTGGAGGGTGGCGGAGGTGATGCTGCGGAAGGTGCGCCAGGCGTCGCTGCCGTCGACGTAGCCGATCGACATCGGCTGTGGCGCGAGGCGGGCGGCCCCTGCCGCCTCCTGGGCGCGGGCGATCCCCTCGCAGGCGGGGAGGAGGGCGGCGGCGCCCGACCAGACGAGCAGATGCCGGCGCGTGAGTCGGGCGCCGAAGGCAACCTCGGGCGAGGCCGCGGCGGCAGCCGTCGTCTTGGCTCTCGATACCGGCGTGGAAACTCGGGTTCGGCGCATCCGGCCGGCTCCTGAACGGCGACCTCGACGAGCAACGGGCTTCGGATCGAGGTGATTGCCTCGGTGGCTTCGCTGGCTACAATGTTCGGTTAGTGACTCTACCACCGAGCGAGTCGGTTGGTAGTGTGGCGCATGCCGTAGGGCCCGGCGAGAGTGGCGCTACAGGGGCGGAGGGAGAGCCCGGCCAGCGCGTCCTGGCGGCGGCCGACTCTGACCCTGCAACAGCGCATGACGGCGCCCAGGGAGTCGCCACCGCGCTGGTTGGCGGGAAGGGCCGGGGGTCCCGACCCGAGGAGCCCCACTAGCGAGTACGCCAGGCTCCCAGCTCACCGGGGCAGAGCGCAGGGTTGAAGACGCGCATCGGACTGGCGGCGGCGAGCGGGTGGGTAGGGGGACGGAGCGGCTTCACTCACTTCATCTCTTCTTGAGAAGCGACACGGTGAACATCCGCAGCAGGAGCCCATCCGGGTGGATCGGAGCCCCTGGGACGAAGGGTTCCGTCGATCTCGCGCAGGTACTCGCGGGGCCATGATCCCTGCCAGTGGCAGATCGCGGCGTAGCGAGCCTCCAAGGCTCGCATCTCGGGCTGACAACGCGCCGCATAGGGATCGGGCCAGATGTCGTGCCAGCCCACGGTGAAGTGAAGCCCGGGGGGAGGGCACCAGGCGAAGGCGTCTGCCTCGATGACGTCCACGCGGCCGGGGTACCGCGCGTGCAGGTAGGGAGCCACCAGCCCAATCACGTCCCGAGATTGCTCGATGACGGTGATGCGGTGGACGGTGCTTCTAGCTGGCCCCAGGATGGATTCGATGACGAGCCCGAGCCCGAGACCGGTGACGAGCACCTCTCCGCCTCGGCTCAGCGCCTCGTCGATGGCGCGGTGTTGGGTCCACCATTCGTCGTAGAGGTCGGTCATGAAATCGGTGCTGCCAAGCCGCAGGGCCGTGTACGTTCCCGGGCGTAGCTTGAGGCAGCTCGGGCGTGGGTCGGCTGCTGGATCGTACGGCCGCTCCTTAACGTCAAAGCGCTCGATGCGCCAAGGTCCCGACGTGCCGATTGGAACGGCGGAGCGTCGATAGTCGGGAGAAGTGTCCATTCCGTGGGGCGAGCCCGTCAAGTGCGGGGCGGAAACACCCCCTGCAGCGCGATGCAGAAGTAGAACGTCAGGTACGGCTGCATGTTGTTGTGGGGCTGGTCGCCGCCGGATGGCGCGAGCGCCTGATCGGCCATCGGAACCTTCGCCGCCGTCGAGGAGTTAGTAGAGCATTGGTGCCGCGCCCTATCGCCATGCGCGGCCAGCTGGCCTGCTGGCGAGCTGCTCTCCGCCGCGTCACCTGATGCCCTCAGCGCGTGCGAGTGGGACGGGATCTCGGACTCGAGCAGCGACACCGTCTCCTCCCGCCGGTCTCGCCCAGATCGTGCAGCGACAGTCCCGGACCCTGCCCCGGATGCATCGGCGCTCGTCCCTGCAGGTCGGGCAGCGCGAAGTTGGACTTGCCGTTTCCGCCGTAGGTCGTACCCAGCAGCGAGAACAAGGCCGTGTTCTGCGACAGCGGCAGGAGCTGGCCGTCGCACCACGCCCACCCCTTGGGGGCGAAGTTGAAGGGAAAGATGCGGATCTCGGCGACGAATGGATCCATGGCTCCTCCGTCAGGTCGGGGACGGAAAGATCCCGAAGAGCGAGATGATGAAGTCGACGCACAGATACGGTTGGAAGTTCGTGTGCGGCTGCGACCCCCCCGTCGATGCTGATCGCCGCGCCGCCATGTTGACCGTCGTTCCCGTGCTGTAGATGCTCGCCGTCGGCTGGTCGCCAGGAGGTTCGTCCTGCGGATGCGCCGGCCGCCGTCGCACCGCTGGCCAGGAACGGATGCGAGTGAGCCGGAAGCTGGTTCACCGTCAGCGTGATCTCTTCCGCCCCTCCCGTCTCGGCCAGAATGAAGCCGTTCCCCTGATGCACGGGAGCCGCCCCCGTAGGTCGGGCAGGGCGAACGTGGTCTGTCCATCGCCGCCGTAGGTCGTGCCGATCAGGTTGAACAGCGTCTCGTTCTCCGAGATCGGAAGCAGCTGCCCTTCGCAGAACATCCACCCGGCCGGAGCGAAGTTGCCCGCGAACATGCGGATCTCACCCACGTATGGTTGTGCCATCTTCTGCTCCCTCCTAGGTCGGGCTGCGGGAAGATGCCCTGCAATGCGATGCAGAACGAGAGCGTCAGAAACGGCTGCATGTTCAGATGCGCCTGCGATCCGCCGGTGATTGGCGATCGCGCCGGCGTTCATCGCCACCAGGTTGTTCGCTGGTCCGTAGATCGGAGCCGAGCGGCCGTCGGCGGCTGGCGCCAAGAAGCGCTCCGGTCGGGTCGGCCGCATCCGCCGTCACATTCACCCCCGATGCCGTGTGCGTGTGCGTCGGAAGCTCCGCGATCGACAGCGTATGCGCCTGCTCCCCTCCCCGCTCGCCCAGCGTATGCCCGCTGCCCGACGTGAATGGGGCGTCTGCCCGCAGGTCCGGCAGCGCGAAATTCACGCGTCCGTCTCCTCCGAACGTCGTCCCCAGCAACGAGAACAGCCCCTGATTCTGATTGATCGGCAGCAGTTGCCCATCGCACAGCGCCCACCCTTTCGGCGGAAAGACGAATGCTCAAGATCCGGATCTCGCTGAGAAACGGTTCTGCCATACGTTGTCTCCCTACTGGCAAGTGACGGAGTCAAGCGTCCAGGTTCGCAAGGCCTTCCCTTACGGCGGCGTGATGTTCGGCAGCTGCGGCGCCGTGCCGGACAGGCTCACGGACCCCGTGCCACAGAGGTTCGTGACCGGGGGCACGGTACCGTCGGCTCCGCCGCCTCCCGTATTGCCGTTGTCCTGAAGGACGCCCTGCGCGGTACCCGACGCCGACCCGTTGCGGAACAGGTTGTAAGTCGTACCGGTCGACGCCTTCAACTGATAGCCGCGCGGCGACTGCAGATTCTGCAGGAACAGATTGAGGATGTCCCCCGCGGTCGTGGTCTGGACGTGGACCGAGTTCGCGAACCCGGACGAGGTGTCGTTGAGTCCGAAGGGGCTGGCCTCGTTCTGGATCGTGAGATCAAGTCGGCCGTTGTTGCGAACCTGCGTGTAGAAGGGGCTGTACGGCGACGGGCCGCCGAGGTCCGTCGTGCCGTCTCCGACGGTGCCGTCGACGTAGGTGTTGCCGGTGAAGAGCACCTTGGCGCTGGTCTGCGTACCTGTGGCCGCCGTCGGCACGGAGCTCGATCGGAGCATCCCATGGCAGCTGGAAGGTGTTGTTGCGGACGATGAACTCCGAATCACCGCTTTCGTTGATCATCGAGAGCTGCCCGAGGCCGCCATCGGCATGCATCACCTGATCGAGGACGTTGGCGGCGAAGATCGCCTCGAAATTGCCTGTTCCCCTCGCGCGCAGCAGCACGCCGCCCTGCGGGAAGTTGTAGTCGAGTGCTTCCGGCGGGAGCACCCGGCGAGGAGTGATCGGTCACGGTGAAGGTGTTCTTTGCGATCGAGGTCTTCATCGCGCCTGTCGAGCCGATGTCGGCAATGATGTCGATCGAGGCGCGATCTCCGCCGTTGGTGAACGTGTTCCCGAGCGCCGCATTCGTCTCGTTCGTCGTATCCCCGATGCGTACGGTCGACGACAGCGAACCGAATTGCCGGATATCGATTCCGTATAGGCCGACGCTGAGCGTACCGATCTCCTTGTACAGCGTCGTGAAGCTGTTGGACTGGATGGTCACGTCGAGCGTTCCGCTCGTATCCGACCAGAGTCTCAGGCCGCTGCCGGCGTTCGAGAACGAGGTGCCGGTGACCGAGACCGTGCCCTTGATGCCGAGGATGTAGACCGCACCTTCGTTGTTTGCGTCGGCGTGGCTGGTGTTGAATCGGTTGGTGTTCGTGAACGTGCAGTTCGTGAGCGTCAGACCGTTCCAGACGGTGGACGTCGGGGGAGCGCCATTGACGGAGCCGTTGATGCCGTTGTCGCTGATCCGCTGGATGGTGACGTTGTTGAGCGTCAGGCCGCCGTTCACGGTTTGCCCATGGATCGCGTCGACGTTGCTGTGCGTATCCTCGCCATCGCTGCCGTCGGTGGACGCGGTGATGTCCTGGATGATCATGTTCTTCAGCGTGACCAGGCCGCCGGTGGTGTTCAGCGTGATCGCGTCCGCACCGACGGTGTTCTGGATCGTCCGCCGGAGCCGTTGACCGGTCCCGTAGACGTGCACCCGACCCGGTGTTGTTCAGGCTGATGGCGGTGTTGTTGCCGTTGTGGGAGACGCTGCCGAACGTGATGCCGCTGGCGCCTATCGTGGTGCCGGAGATCGAGACGGCAGTCCCGCTGCTCGTAGAGATGCTGCTGCTCGTGGCGGTCGCCGTTACCGTTCCGCCGCCGGTGGCGGTGAAGGCCGGGTTGGCGCCGGTCGAGGCGGTGATCGCGCCGGTGAAAGACACCGTTGCACCGCCGTTGTTGGTCAGCGAGATGCCGGTCCCGGTCTCGTTGACGGTGTTCGAGAAGGTCACGGTGTCGGCCGTTCGGTTGGTCACCACGATGGCGTGGCCCGAGTTGTTGGTGATCGGCACGCCGATGGTGACGTTGCCGCTGCCGCCGTCGATGTTGACGGCGTTACCCGAAGCGCCCGGCGACGGGTCGGCGATCTGACCGCTGTTGCCGACCGACAGCGCCGTGCCGCCGACGCCGCCGAAGGCGCTGACCAGCGACAACCCGGTGGTCGGCGAGCTCGTCGAGCGCAGGAAGTTGAGCGGCAGGTTGATCGAGGCGTTGTTGACGCTGACCGCCGGCCCACCGTTGGAGTCGACGGTCGCCACCCCGGCGCCGACGGTGATGCGGAAGCCGGTCCCGGCGCCGGCGTTGAGGGCGCCGCTGCTGCTGACTGAGAGCCCTGCCCCGGCGTCGTTGAAGACGTCGAGGTCGGTGAACGAAAGGTCACCGACGACACCCGCGAGCACCATGCCGCTCGTCCCCGTGCCGTTGCCCGATTGACCGATGACCGTGGTGCCGCCCGGCACCGTGTTGATCGGGTTGCCCGGGCTGGCGTCGAAGATGGCGCCGGAGACGCTGATGCCGGTGCCGCCGGTGTTGCCACTCACCGCGTTGTTGGCGAAGTTGGTGATGGTGAGCGCGCCGGTTCCTGTCTCCTGGAGGTCGAGGCCGTTGCCGCTCGCGGTGAGCACGTTGTCGTGGAAGGAGAGGACGGTGGCGCCGGAGCCGGCGATGTTGAGGTCGATTCCCTCGACACCGGCACCGCGCACGACGTCGTCGCGCACGGTCAGGGTGCCGCCGCCGCTGAAGGCGGCGTTGGTGGTCCAGTCGAGCCCGTTGGCGTTGCCGGCGAGGTCGAGACCGGAGACCTCGGCGGGGACGACGTCGGTGGCGGACACCGCGTTGCCGCCGGCGCCGGGGTTGTCGAGCAGTGGCCGGCAGGGGCCACCGCCACAGGCGGTGGCGCCCGGCTGGGCGAGGAGCGTGACGCTGGTGGTGCCGGCCGCGCCGTTGAAGGTGATCGCCGGGCTGAAGGTGACGACGAGGCCCTCGTACTCGCCGATGAGGTGCTGCCCGGCCTTGAGGGCGACGCCCGCCGCCTGGTGGGTGGTGATGCCGTCGCCGAAGGCGACGAACAGGTAGTCGTTGGCCGCCGAGGCGTCCTCGGCGTCATTGGCAGCGCCGTCCCCACTGCCATCGGAGAGCGTGCTGAAGGGGTCGGTCGAGGTCCCCGTGCCGGTGTGGAGGGCGCCGCCGTTGGCGTCGTTCTTCACGTACCACACCCGCTCGTGCAGCTTCAGCGTCACCACCGCGGTGGCGGTGAGCCCGTCGACGTCCTTGGCCCGGTAGGTGAAGCTGTCGTCGGCGTTGTTGCCGGCGGGCGGGGTGTAGGAGAAGCTGCCGTCGCTCTCCATCGTCACCGCGCCGCCGTTGGTGGTGGCGCAGACGAACGGCGGCGTGGTGTCGCCGCAGGCCGGGCTGGTGATGGCGTCGACCACCAGCGTGTCGGTCTGCCCGCTATCCTCGTCGACGTCGTTGTCGAGCACGCCCTTGTTGGGCGGAGAGGCCGGCGTGCTCACCGCGACGTTCGGCGACGTCCCCGCCGGCAGGTCGACGCGCAGCTCGGTGTTGCCCACCGTGTCGTAGCTGTCGGCGGCTGCGATCGGGGGCTCGGGGAGGTCGATGATGGTGACGGTGAACGCCTTCTCGGTGAACAGACCGCCGGAATCGGTAGAGCGCACACGGATGCTGTAGCTGCTCTTGGCCTCGAAGTCGAAGATGGCGCTCGTGCGCAGGTTGCCGCCGGCGATGTTGAACGAGGCGTTGTCGGTCGAGCCGGCGCCCGCCACCAGCGTGTAGGTGAAGGTGTCGCCGCTGTCGGGATCGACGGTCGAAAGCGCGCCGACCACCGTGTTGACCGACTGGTTCTCGTCCACCGCGGCCGGTGACAGCCCGATGTCGGTGGGCGCCTCGTTGACGTTGGTCACCGTCACCGTCAGCGCCTTCTCGAAGAAGAGCGCGCCCGAGTCGGTCGAGCGCACCCGGATGCTGTAGCTGCTCTGGGTCTCGAAGTCGAAGACCGCCGCCGTCTGGAGCTGGCCACCGACGATCGTGAAGCTCGCGTTGTCGGTCGCGCCGGCGCCGGCCACCAGCGTGTAGGTGAAGCTGTCGCCGGCGTCGGGGTCGGCGCTCGAGAAGCTCCCCACCACCGTGTTGGCCGGCTGGTTCTCGGCCACCGACGAGGGCGACAGCGCGAGGTCGGTGGGCGCCTCGTTGACGTCGGTCACCGTAACGGTGAAGACCTTCTCGAAGAACAGGTTGCCGGCTCCGGAGTCGGTCGAGCGCACCCGGATGCTGTAGCTACTCTTGGTCTCGAAGTCGAACGCCGCCGCCGTCAGGAGCTGGCCACCGCTGATGCTGAAGCTGCCGTTATCGGCCGAGCCGGCACCCGCCACCAGGGTGTAGGCATGGGTGTCACCGGCGTCCTGGTCGGTGGTCGAGAAGCCCCCTACCGTCGTACCGCTTGGCTGGTTCTCGGCCACCGCGGTGGGGGAGAGGGCGATGTCGGTGGGCGCGTCGTTGGCATCGATCACCGTCACGGTGAGCGCCTTCTCGAAGAAGAGGCCGCCGGCGTCGGTGGTGCGCACGCGGATGCTGTAGCTGCTCTTGGTCTCGAAGTCGAAGACGGCGCTCGTCTGCAGGTTGCCGCCGGCGACGTTGAAGGAGCCGTTGTCGGCCGAGCCGGCTCCCGCCACCAGCGTGTAGGTGAAGGTGTCACCGGCGTCGGGGTCGGTGGACGAGAGGGCCCCCACCACCGTGTTGATCGGCTGGTTCTCCGCCACCGACGAGGGCGCGAGCGCGAGGTCGGTGGGCGCCTCGTTGACGTTGGTCACCGCCACCGTGAGCGCTTTCTCGAAGAAGAGGCCGCCGGCGTCGGTGGTGCGCACGCGGATGCTGTAGCTGCTCTTGGTCTCGAAGTCGAAGACAGCGCTCGTCCGCAGGTTGCCGCCGGCGACGTTGAAGGAGCCGTTGTCGGCCGAGCCGGCTCCCGCCACCAGCGTGTAGGTGAAGGTGTCCCCGGCGTCCGGGTCGGTCGACGAGAAGGCCCCCACCACGGTGTTGGTCGGCTGGTTCTCCGCCACCGACGAGGGCGCGAGCGCGAGGTCGGTGGGTGCCTCGTTGGCGTTGGTCACCGTCACCGTGAAGACCTTCTCGAAGAACAGGCTCCCCGTGCCGCTGTCGGTGGTGCGTACGCGGATGCTGAAACTTGCCTGCGTCTCGAAGTCGAACACCGCCGCCGTCAAGAGCTGGCTACCGCTGATGCTGAAGCTCGCGTTGTCGGTCGAGCCGGCGCCTCCGACCAGCGTGTAGGTGTGGGTGTCGCCGGCGTCGGGATCGGTGGTGGTGAAGCTCCCCACCGCCGTGCCGATCGGCTGGTTCTCGGCCACCGACGAGGGCGCCAGCGCGATGTCGGTGGGGGCGTCGTTGGTCGCCGCCACCGTGACAGTCTTGTCGCCGTTGTTGCTGCTGGCTGTGCCGTCGTTGGCCACGAAGCGCACCACGCGGCTGGGGGACGGCGTCGGGTCCTGCGAGGTGTTGTCGTAGGTGACCGACTGGAAGCAGGTCTGGTAGGCGGCGACCGTCGCGCTGCCGCTGAGGCTCAGGCTGTTGAGGCCAGGTGTCACGGTGATTCCGACGCAGGTGGTGGCTGCGAGGACCTCGGCGGCGCCGTCCTGGGGGTTGGTGATGGTCACCGTCGCCGAGGCGAGGCTGGGGTCGTCGGCGTCGGTCACGGTGACACCGGGGTCGACGACCACCGGGCCGCCGTCCTCGGTGAAGGCGGTGGCGCCGACCGCTGTCGTCACCACCGGCGCGTCGTCGACCGCCGTCACCGTCACCGTCTTGTTGGCCGGCGCGCTGCCGGCGGTGCCGTCGTTGACGGCGAAGGCGATCGTCCGCGGAGTGCCGTCGGGGTCCTGCGAGGCGTTGTCGTAGGCCACCGAGCGCAGGCACGCCTGGTAGGTCGCCGGCGACTGGCTGCCAGCGATCGACAGGCTGTTCAGCCCGGCTGTCACCGCCAACCCCGGGCAGGCGCTCGCCGCCAGGGTTTCGGCGACGCCGTCCTGCGGGTTGGTGATCGCCACCGTCGCCGAGGCGAGGTTGGCGTTGTCGACGTCGGTCACCGTGAGCGCGCTGTCCACCACCACCGGCCCGGCGTCCTCGGTGAACGCGGTGACGCCACCGCTGGTCGTCACCACCGGCGCGTCGTTGACCGCAGCGACCGTCACCGTGCGGCTCGCCGGCAGGCTCGCCACGATGCCGTCATTGGCCACGAAGCTCAGCGTGCGTGCCGCCGTCCCCGGGTTCTGCGAGCTGTCGTCGAAGGTCACCGAGCGCAGGCAGGCCTGGTAAGTGGCCGGCGGCTGGCTGCCGGTGATCGACAGGCTGTCGAGGCCGGGCGTCACCACCAGACCCGGGCACGCTGAAGCTGCCAGCGTCTCGGCGGCGCCGTCCTGGGGGTTGGCGATGGTCACCGTCGCCGAGGCGAGGTTCGGGCTGTCGGCGTCGACCACCGTGATGCCGGCGTCCACCACCACCGGGCCGCCGTCCTCGGTGAATGCCGTGGCGCCCGGTGTGGTGGTCACCACCGGCGGCGTGTTGAACACCAGCGAGGCGTCGACGCGGAAGTAGATGCGCCCCGTCGGGTCGTCGCGCATGGCGTGAAGCGCGGCGATGGCGGCGCCGTCATCCGTTGCGCTGCCGTCGAAGGCGAGGCGCGAGGCCGGGTTCCATTCCGCGGTGGTACCGCCATCGAGGTCGGAGACCACTGCCCACGCCACGCCGGCGAGCCCGAGCACCAGCACCACCGTCAGCAGCGCCCGCAGCGGCCGCCGCCGCAACCCGACCGCCGCGCTCGCGGCGAGCGCCAGAACGAGCAACAGCAGACCCCACTGCGACAGCGTCGGGATCTCGACGATGCTGCCGAAGCCGAAGAGGATCGGGCCGCCCAGCCGCGTCCCGTCGGTGGTGAACAGACTGTCGAAGCCGCCGTTGGCGTTCTCGTTGGTGGCGCCGAGGTGGATGACGTCGAGCGGGCTCACCGTCGACAGCGATGTCGGCCAGTAGGTCTCGATGACGTCGAGCCCCAGCGCTCCGTTCCCGATCCCCACCGGGTGCGGTGTGGTGTCGACGAAGGTCTGCGTGCTGGCGCAGTCGAACCCCTCGATGCGCGTCACCGTCGCCGCGTTCGGCCCCGTCGTCGTCTGCACCGTGGTGACCACGCGCTGCTCGACGCCCGCGAAGCCCGAGATCGTGCACCCGGTCCCCTGGTCGTTGTCGAGGTCGAGCAGCACAGTGATCGTCGACTGCACTGCCTGCACCGGGGCGGCGGCAACGCTGAGGGCGAGCCCGACCACGAGCGCCAGCAGGCGAACCGGGATGCGTCTCATCGATCACCCTCCGGGTCCGGGGGCCGGACCCCACGATCAGCACTGCGGATGCCCTCGCCGCGGCGGGCCGGACTTGTCGGACTGTCGGAGGAACCGCGCGTCCGTCCGGCACGACGGGCCCTGGTGTT
This sequence comes from Thermoanaerobaculia bacterium, assembly GCA_963837455.1. Lineage (GTDB taxonomy): Bacteria > Acidobacteriota > Thermoanaerobaculia > Multivoradales > JAIOJS01 > DASYQD01. The sequence goes on from CAWINM010000010.1 coordinate 1,158,627, forward strand.
TCGTTCGCGGCCCAACGCTAGCAGAAGGCTGCTCGGAGGGGGTAGTGCCGCTCGATGCAGGCGTGGGCGACCAGGCCCGTGGTGACCCAAGACGGGGCGGCGACTTGACCGTGTGAGCATCGGCAAGGCGCCGCCAGCGAGCGCGCCGCACGCGTCGAACGCGAGTGCGACGCGGCGGGTCAGGGCAGCACACGTCGCGGGCCGCCGATTCGCGCCTCGCTGGTCCGCGTTCCCGGCGCCGGGGGAGGACGCGCCAGGCGGCCGGCGCCGCCCTCGACGCCGGCAGGCCACGACTATCGCTTCGCCGTCAGGGGATGCCGCCGCCGATCCCCAGCAGGCGTCGTTGCAGCCCCAGCTGGCCGACGTGATACGCCTCGTGGAGGCAGAGCTTCGCCACCAGGCTGCCCACCGTCTCGCTGGGGTCGTTGCCGGGGCTGAACGGCGCCTTCTCCGCCAGCCGCTGCGGGGTCAGCTGCGCCATCCCCGCGAGCAGCGGCTGCAGCGAGCGGTCGAAGAGCTCCACTATCTCGGGGAGGGGGAGCGCCAGGGTGCCGTCCTCCAGCGGGCTCGAGCCACGCTTGTAGCGCTCGAGGCGGGCGGGGTCGAGCGGCGGCGCCATCCCCAGCACCACCGAGAGCCAGTTCTGGCGGGCGAGGACGAGGTGGCCCACCACCCAGTTGAGACAGTTGCCACCAGGCTGCGGGGCATGCAGACTCTGCTCGTGGCTGATGCCATCGACATTGAGGTGGAAGGCCCGGTGCGCGAAGCGGATCTGCACCAGCAGCGACTGCACGTACGGCTGCACGGTCTCTCCGGCGGCGGCGTCGAGGGTCACTGTGTTCACGATTCCTCTCCTTTCGAAATGTCGACCCCGGTCACCGCGCCGAGGGTGTCGAGGACGGCGCGGAAACCGGCGAGGTCGCGTTGGGGCAGCTGGCGGAGGACCTCGGCCTCCAGCGATTCGATCTCCCGGCGGAGCGTGGCGGCGATCGACTCCCCCTCGGGCGTGAGCTCGAGCAGCAGCGAGCGCCGGTCGTCCGGGTTGGCGCGACGCAGGAGCAGGCCGCGTTGCTCGAGCCGGTCGAGCATGCTGGTGAGGGTGGATCCCTTCAAACCGAAGATGCGGCCGAGGTCGCCGATCGGTGCCGGCGCATAGCTCGCCAGGTAGGTGAGGAGGTGCCCCTCGGGGGGGGAGACGCCGTGCTGGCCGGAGATGCCCTCGAGGTGCAGCGCCACCTGTCGCGAGGCGCGGTGGAGCGGCGAGAGGATCTGCAGCGGCTGGTGACGGGGCTTGCTCACGTGGCGTCGACGCTCTCCGATTCGTTCCGAAATCGGATTATACGAAAACGTATAAATGCGGTCAAGGGGTTGCCGTGTGGATCTCCGCCCCGGCGCCTGCAGAGGAGAGCTCCGGGAGCGGGTAGCATGTACGGAGTGCCCCGCCCACGGCTGTCGCCGGCAGCGTTCACGTCGCTGCTCCTCGCGCTCGCCACGCTGACGGCTTGTGCCGGCAGGAGGGCGCCGGCGACCGCCGCGCTCCAGGGCGCGACCGAGCCGGCGAGCGAGGCGCAGGGCCCCCCTCCGGCGCAGGTGGCGGCACCCGTGGCGCCCGCGCCGGCCGCGCCCGCCGGGGAGAGCGCGGCACCGGGCGGTGGCGTCGGCCTGCGCGTCGATGCTGGATCGCAGCCGGCACCCGGCGCCACCCGCGCGGCCGAGCCCTCGCTGCGCGAGCTCTGTCGCCGGAGCGCCGGGGAGTCAGGGATCCTCGACGAGAGTCGGCGCCTGCTCAGCGAGACCTTCTGCGACGCCACGCTCTGGTTCGACGGTCTGTTCGGTGATGCCCCCGACGTGCGCAACGCACGGGCGGTCTCCGGGCGCGTCGAGCTGTCGACGCTGCACACCGACTTCCAGGGGTACGACGTCCGCCCTCGCCTGCACCTCAACTACGAGCTCCCCAATCTGGAGCGCCGGGTGCGGTTCGTCATCGGCCGCGACGACCGCACCGACGTCACCGCCGACCGCCGCGAGGGCTTCGCCATCCGCTCCGCCGTTTTCGGGCTGCAGGACCAGGACGAGTGGCTCGCTGGCCTCGGCTACTCGCCGCCGGGACGCTTCTTCAAGCGCCTCGAGTTCGGGGTGGGCGGGCGGCTCAAGACAGCACCGGAGGTGTTCGCGCACGCCCGCTACCGCCGCAACGTCTTCGTCGGCGACCGCGACGACTGGCGGTTTCGCGAGACGGTGTTCTGGGAGAACCGGGACGGCCTCGGCTCCACCACCAGCCTCGACTGGGATCACGTGCTGCAGCACGACCTGCTACTGCGTTGGGGGACCGTCGGCACCACCTCGCAGGGCACGGACGGCCTCGAGTGGCGGTCTGCGATGGTGCTCTACCAAAACCTGCGCCAGGCGCGGGCGATCGCCGGCGAGCTGTTCCTGCGCGGCGCCACCCGCGCCGAGGTGCCGCTGCGCGAGTACGGCGCCCGCGCCATCTACCGTCAGCCGCTGGGCGTCGAGTACCTGTTCGGCGACCTCATCGTGGGCTACACGTGGCCACGAGAAGAGCGCGACAAGCCCCGCAACGGGTCGATGATGGTGGGGCTCAGCCTCGAGCTGCTGTTCGGGCAGGAGCCTTACTGAGCGGCTGCGGCTGATAGCCTCCGCCGCCATGAGCGAGTCGATCCGCATCGCCAGCTACGTCGAGGAGCGCTGGGTGGAGGGGGAGGGGGAGGGCAGCCCGCTCGTCAATCCCGCCACCGGCGAGCTCCTCGCCACCGCCTCCATCGCCGGTGTCGACCTCGGCGCGGCGTTGCGCCACGCCCGCGCCGCGGGTGGAGCGGCCCTGCGGGCGCTCACCTTCGCGCAGCGCGCCGCGCTCCTCAAGGGCCTCGCCGGCACCATCCACGAGCATCGCGACGAGCTGCTCGACATCGCGATGCGCAACGGCGGCAACACCCGCGGCGACGCCAAGTTCGACATCGACGGTGCCAGCGGGACGCTGGCCTACTATGCCGACCTCGGGCGCGAGCTCGGCGACGCGCGCGTCACCTCGCTCGACGGCGATGGCGTGCAGCTCGGCCGCACCCCCGCCTTCGCCGGGCGGCACCTCCTGGGTGCACGCGCCGCGGCGTCGCGGTGCTCGTCAACGCCTTCAACTTCCCCGCCTGGGGGTTCGCGGAGAAGGCCGCCTGCGCGCTGCTCGCCGGCATGCCGGTGGTCGTCAAGCCGGCGACGAGCACCGCGCTGGTGGCGCACCGCATCGTCGACTCCTGTCGGAGGCGGCGTCCTGCCCGGGGCGCGTCACCTTCGTCGGCGGCTCGCGCCGGCGACCTGCTCGACACCTCGGCGACGGCAGGACGTCCTCGCCTTCACCGGTCGAGCGCGACGGCGCGCAGCTGCGCGGCCGAACGGGTGGTCGTCGCGCGGCGTGCGCGTCAACGTCGAGGCCGACAGCCTGAACGCCGCGGTGCTCGGCCCCGACGTCGCACGGGCTCCGAGACGTCGACTCTTCGTGCGCGACGTCGTCCGCGAGATGACGCAGAAGCCGGCCAGAAGTGCACGGCGGCCATCCGCCGAAACGCGTGCTCGCGCCCGCGGCGCGGCGCGAGCGCGGACGCGAGTAGCCCTCGTCGAGCGGCTCGCCGCGGTGCACTTCTGGCCGGTCTTCTGCGTCATGTCGAGCGCGACGTTCGACAGAACAGGTTGTAGGCCTCGTCCGGGCGTCGACGTCCGGCGCCGAGCACGGCGGCGTTGAGCGAGTCGGCCTCGACGTTGACGCGCACGTTGCGGGCGACGAGGTTCGCGTTGCCCTTGAGCAGCGCGCCGGTCCTCGAGGAGCCCGTGAACGCGAGGTGGTCCTGCGCGCCGAGGTGCTCGAGCGGGTCGCCGAGCGAGCCGACGAGGAGCTGGTAGCTGCCCGCCGGCAGGAGCCGCCGAGCGCGATGCGCGCCACGCGCCAGGCGACGAGCGCCGTCGGCGTGCCCGGCTTCTCGATCACCGGCACGCCGGCCAGGATCGACGCGGCGAGCTTCTCCATCATCCCCCAGGCGGGGAAGTTGAACGCGTTGACGTGCACGGCGACGCCGTGGCGCGGCACGAGCACGTGCTGGCCCCAGAAGCGCGCGGTGCGGCCGAGCTGCACGCCCTCGCCGTCGACGAGGGACGGCGTGTCGGGCCGGCCCCTGGCGTTGCGCGTAGGCCGCGAGCGTTCCGGTCGCGCCGTCGATGTCGAACTTCGCGTCGCCCGTGTGTTGCCGCCGTTCGCCACGGCGAGGTCGATCAGCTCCTCGCGCGCTCGTGGATCGCCGCCGAGGCCCTTCAGCAGCTGACCGCGCTCGGCGAACGAGAGCCCGCGCAGCGCCGGGCCGCCCTCGTCGCGCGCCCAGCGCACGGCGCCGGCGAAGTCGACACCGTCGAGGAGCCGGCCTGGCGAGCGGCTCCTCGGTGGCGGGATTGACGAGCGGGTCTAACCTCCCTTCTCCCCCTCCACCCAGCGCTCCTCGACGTAGCTGGCGATGCGGATCGACTCGCTCATGGCGGCGGAGGCTATCAGCCGCAGCCGCTCAGTAAGGCTCCTGCCCGAACAGCAGCTCGAGGCTGAGCCCCACCATCATCGACCCGTTGCGGGGCTTGTCGCGCTCTTCTCGTGGCCACGTGTAGCCCACGATGAGGTCGCCGAACAGGTACTCGACGCCCAGCGGCTGACGGTAGATGGCGCGGGCGCCGTACTCGCGCAGCGGCACCTCGGCGCGGGTGGCGCCGCGCAGGAACAGCTCGCCGGCGATCGCCCGCGCCTGGCGCAGGTTTTGGTAGAGCACCCATCGCAGACCGCCAACTCGAGGCCGTCCGTGCCCTGCGAGGTGGTGCCGACGGTCCCCCAACGCAGTAGCAGGTCGTGCTGCAGCACGTGATCCCAGTCGAGGCTGGTGGTGGAGCCGAGGCCGTCCCGGTTCTCCCAGAACACCGTCTCGCGAAACCGCCAGTCGTCGCGGTCGCCGACGAAGACGTTGCGGCGGTAGCGGGCGTGCGCGAACACCTCCGGTGCCGTCGGAGCCGCCCGCCCACCCCGAACTCGAGGCGCTTGAAGAAGCGTCCCGGCGGCGAGTAGCCGAGGCCAGCGAGCCACTCGTCCTGGTCCTGCAGCCCGAAAACGGCGGAGCGGATGGCGAAGCCCTCGCGGCGGTCGGCGGTGACGTCGGTGCGGTCGTCGTCGCGGCCGATGACGAACCGCACCCGGCGCTCCAGATTGGGGAGCTCGTAGTTGAGGTGCAGGCGAGGGCGGACGTCGTACCCCTGGAAGTCGGTGTGCAGCGTCGACAGCTCGACGCGCCCGGAGACCGCCCGTGCGTTGCGCACGTCGGGGGCATCACCGAACAGACCGTCGAACCAGAGCGTGGCGTCGCAGAAGGTCTCGCTGGAGCAGGCGCCGACTCTCGTCGAGGATCCCTGACTCCCCGGCGCTCCGGCGACAGAGCTCGCGCAGCGAGGGCTCGGCCGCGCGGGTGGCGCCGGGTGCCGGCTGCGATCCAGCATCGACGCGCGGGCCGACGCCACCGCCCGGTGCCGCGCTCTCCCCGGCGGGCGCGGCCGGCGCGGGCGCCACGGGTGCCGCCACCTGCGCCGGAGGGGGGCCCTGGCGCCTCGCTCGCCGGCTCGGTCGCGCCCTGGAGCGCGGCGGTCGCCGGCGCCCTCCTGCCGGCACAAGCCGTCAGCGTGGCGAGCGCGAGGAGCAGCGACGTGAACGCTGCCGGCGACAGCCGTGGGCGGGGCACTCCGTACATGCTACCCGCTCCCGGAGCTCTCCTCTGCAGGCGCCGGGGCGGAGATCCACACGGCAACCCCTTGACCGCATTTATACGTTTTCGTATAATCCGATTTCGGAACGAATCGGAGAGCGTCGACGCCACGTGAGCAAGCCCCGTCACCAGCCGCTGCAGATCCTCTCGCTGCTCCACCGCGCCTCGCGACAGGTGGCGCTGCACCTCGAGGGCATCTCCGGCCAGCACGGCGTCTCCCCCCCCGAGGGGCACCTCCTCACCTACCTGGCGAGCTATGCGCCGGCACCGATCGGCGACCTCGGCCGCATCTTCGGTTTGAAGGGATCCACCCTCACCAGCATGCTCGACCGGCTCGAGCAACGCGGCCTGCTCCTGCGTCGCGCCAACCCGGACGACCGGCGCTCGCTGCTGCTCGAGCTCACGCCCGAGGGGGAGTCGATCGCCGCCACGCTCCGCCGGGAGATCGAATCGCTGGAGGCCGAGGTCCTCCGCCAGCTGCCCCAACGCGACCTCGCCGGTTTCCGCGCCGTCCTCGACACCCTCGGCGCGGTGACCCGGGGTCGACATTTCGAAAGGAGAGGAATCGTGAACACAGTGACCCTCGACGCCGCCGCCGGAGAGACCGTGCAGCCGTACGTGCAGTCGCTGCTGGTGCAGATCCGCTTCGCGCACCGGGCCTTCCACCTCAATGTCGATGGCATCAGCCACGAGCAGAGTCTGCATGCCCCGCAGCCTGGTGGCAACTGTCTCAACTGGGTGGTGGGCCACCTCTGCTCCTCGCCCGCCAGAACTGGCTCTCGGTGGTGCTGGGGATGGCGCCGCCGCTCGACCCCGCCCGCCTCGAGCGCTACAAGCGTGGCTCGAGCCCGCTGGAGGACGGCACCCTGGGGTCTCCCCCTCCCCGAGATAGTGGAGCTCTTCGACCGCTCGCTGCAGCCGCTGCTCGCGGGGATGGCGCAGCTGACCCCGCAGCGGCTGGCGGAGAAGGCGCCGTTCAGCCCCGGCAACGACCCCAGCGAGACGGTGGGCAGCCTGGTGGCGAAGCTCTGCCTCCACGAGGCGTATCACGTCGGCCAGCTGGGGCTGCAACGACGCCTGCTGGGGATCGGCGGCGGCATCCCCTGACGGCGAAGCGATAGTCGTGGCCTGCCGGCGTCGAGGGCGGCGCCGGCCGCCTGGCGCGTCCTCCCCCGGCGCCGGGAACGCGGACCAGCGAGGCGCGAATCGGCGGCCCGCGACGTGTGCTGCCCGGACCCGCCGCGTCGCACTCGCGTTCGACGCGTGCGGCGCGCTCGCTGGCGGCGCCTTGCCGATGCTCACACGGTCAAGTCGCCGCCCCGTCTTGGGTCACCACGGGCCTGGTCGCCCACGCCTGCATCGAGCGGCACTACCCCCTCCGAGCAGCCTTCTGCTAGCGTTGGGCCGCGAACGAAACACCAGGGCCCGTCGTGCCGGACGGACGCGCGGTTCCTCCGACAGTCCGACAAGTCCGGCCCGCCGCGGCGAGGGCATCCGCCGTGCCAGCGATAC
>CAWINM010000011.1:0-68703 GCA_963837455.1 Thermoanaerobaculia bacterium
TATGTACGCCTAACCCGTCATCTGCTCGAGGGTGCGCTCGAGGGGCAGCCCGCGCTCACCCCCGAGCTGTCGCGCAAGATCCTGCGCGCCTTCAGCAACCGCCAGCAGGCGGAGCGCCCCGATCCGGATGCGCTCACCGAGCGCGAGCGCGAGGTGCTGCAGCTGATGGTAGATGGCCTCACCTCCAATCGCCAGCTCGCACGCCGCCTGCAGGTGTCGGAGAACACCGTCAAGTTCCACGTCCGCAACATCCTCGACAAGCTCCACCTGCACAATCGCGCGCAGGCGGTGTCGGTAGCGCTGCGCAAGAAGATGGTGGAGCCCGCGGGGTAGGCCCTCGGGAGCAGGCCTCGGAGCAAGCCTCGGGAACGGCCCACGCTGTCGGGGTGGGGCGGCGGTCGTTCGAGGTCGAGCTGCCGGTGCAGGCGCTGTTCGCTTTGGGGCCGTGCACTCGACCGTGACCTTGGGGGTGCCACTTGGTCGCGCACCTGGTCGTGCGGGCGTTGCTCCACCGGCGGCCGTGGCTGGCATGCTGCCGGGCGCCCGCACCGGCGCGGGAACCGCCCCCCATCGGCGCGCTGCAGCCGGCCACCCGCGAGCGTGTGGCGTCATTGCCGACACGGCCCTAGGGTCGGATCTCGAGAGGAGGTGACGATCATGTTGATCAAGGGTACGCAGCTCGCGATCACTGGCCTGCTCGCCTTCGCCGCTGGTGCAGTGGTCGGCCTGCTCTACGCCCCCGCCAGCGGCGAGCGCACGCGCCGTCGCCTGGTGCGCAGCGGCGAGGCGCTCGGCGAGCGTGCCGTCGAGGCGCTCGAGTCGGTGGCGGAGGTGGTCGAGCGCGGCCGCAGCCTCATCGCCTAGCGCGGTCGCCAGCCAGCGCCGCCGGCGCGCGATGGCGCGGCGTCGCTATACTCCGCGCCGCCATGGACACCCTCCTCGTCACCGGCGGCGCCGGTTTCATCGGCTCGAACTTCGTCCGCCTGGCGCTCGCCGCGGACGGCGACGCCGGCCGGTCGGTGGTGGTCTTCGACAAGCTGACCTACGCCGGCAACCTCGCCAAGCCTCGCCGAGGTCGCCGGCGCACCCCCGCTTCGCCTTCGTCCAGGGCGACATCGCCGACCGCGCGGCGGTGCGCCGCCGCCTTTCCGCGAGCACCGCCCCACCGCCGTCGTCAACTTCGCCGCCGAGAGCCACGTCGACCGCTCCATCGACGACCCCGAGCGACTTCGTGCGCACCAACGTCGTCGGCGCCTTCGAGCTGCTCGAGGCGGCGCGCCGCCACCTCAAGGCCGGCCGCGCCGCGCGGCCGCGAGCGCTTCCGCTTCCTCCACGTGTCGACCGACGAGGTCTACGGCAGCCTCGGGCCCGACGGCCTCTTCTCGGAAGACGACCGCCTACGCCCCCAACTCCCCCTACGCCGCCTCGAAGGCCGGCGCCGACCACCTGGTGCGGGCCTACTGCGAGACCTACGCGGCTGCCGGCGATCGTCACCAACTGCTCGAACAACTACGGCCCCTACCAGTTCCCCGAGAAGCTGGTGCCGCTGATGATCCTCAACGCCGCTCGAGGGCGCGACGCTGCCGATCTACGGCGACGGCGGCAACGTCCGCGACTGGCTCTACGTCGAGGACCACTGCCGCGGCATCCTCCGCGTGCTGCGCCGCGGGCCGGCCGGGCGAGAAGTACAACCTCGGCGGCGCGCACCGAGCGCACCAACCTCGAGATGGTCGACGCCATCTGCGCCGCCCTCGAGCGCGGAGCTGCCGGCGGCCGACAACCCCCGCCTGCGCGAGCCGGGGTCTGGCCGACTACCGCGACCTCAAGGCGCTTCGTCCCCGACCGCCCCGGCCACGACCGCCGCTACGCCATCGACGACGCCAAGGTGCGCGACGAGCTGGGCTGGCGACCGGGCCACGACCTCGCCGGCGGCCTCGCCGCCACCGTGCGCTGGTACCTCGACCATCGCGACTGGTGCGAGGCGGTGCGAGTCGGGCAGCTACCGCCGCGAGCGGCTGGGGCTGCGGGACGTGAAGGTGCGCGCCGACCGCCCTGCCCGGCGTGCTGGTGGTCGAGCCGCTGGTGCTACCGCGACAGCCGCGGCTTCTTCCTCGAGACCTACCACCGCGACCGCTACCGTCGAGGCCGGGATCGACCGCCGCTTCGTCCAGGACAACCACTCGCGCTCGGTGGGGCCGATCCTGCGCGGGCTCCACGCCCAGCGCCGGCAGCCCGCAGGGCAAGCTGGTGCGGGCGCTCGCCGGCGAGATCTTCGACGTGGCGGTGGACATCCGCCGCGGCTCGCCGACCTTCGCCCGCTGGGTCGGCGAGGTGCTGTCGGCGGACAACTACCGCCAGCTCTGCGTCCCGCCCGGGCTTCGCCCACGGCTTCTGCGTCCTCAGCGAGGCGGCCGAGGTCGAGTACAAGGTGCACCGACCTCTACGACCGCGACGACGAGCTGACGATCGCCTGGGACGACCCCGAGATCGCGATCGACTGGCCGGTCGAGGAGCCCCTGCTGTCGGACAAGGACCGCGACGCCGCCTCGCCTCGCCGAGGCTCGAGCCGCTGCTGCAGGGCACGCCGGCTTGACCGCGCGACGGCCTCTCAGCGGCCGACCTCCGAGCAGCTCGCCGCCGCGCGGCATCGCGCCGGAGGAGGCCGAGCGCCAGCTGCGGCTGCTGCGGCAGCCACCACGACCGTTCCGCCTGCTGCGGCCGTGCACGGTAGGAGACGGCATTCGCCGCCTCGACGAGGCGAGAGCGCGAGGCACTGGCGCGCGGTATGGCGACCGCGCCGTCGCCGCCGGCGGCGCCGCCAAGTTCGTGCCCGCCTCGGGAGCGGCGACCCGCATGTTCCGCTCGCTGCTCGGCCTGCTCGACGAGCACCCCTTCCCCGCCCCGCCGCGCTGTCACGGCGCGCCGCCGCCGGCGACGACGCCGCGCGCGACCTCCAGCTGCTGTGGCGCGAGCTGCCGCGCTTTCCCTTCTTCGACGACCTCGCCGCGCATGGCCGCCGCGCGCGGCACGCCGCTCTCGGATTTGCGCGAACGGCGCGACGGCCGGCGGATGCTCGACTCCTGCTCACCGCGGCGCGGCCTCGGCCTCGACCTCCCTGCCCAAGGGGCTGATCCCCTTCCACCGCTACCCCGGCGGCAGTCGCACCGCCGTCGAGGAGCACCTGTGGGAAGGCGCCGCCTACCTCGCGACGCCGAGGGAGTCTGCCGCGCCCACTTCACGGTGCAGCCCGGGCACGCGCGAGCGCTTCGAGGCCGAGCTCGCCGAGGCTTCCGACCGCCTGTTGCGTGCCGCGGGTTGGTCCCGAGGTCGGCTTCTCGCTGCAGTCCCCCGCCACCGACACCCTGGCCGTCGACCTCGAAGGCGAACCCTTCCGCGCCGCCGACGGCACCCTGCTGCTGCGGCCGGGCGGTCACGGCGCATTGCTCGGCAACCTGGCAGTCGCTGGCGGCTGCGCTGGGTGCTGCTCAAGAACGTCGACAACGTGCGTGCCGGACGCCGGCGCACGAGCTGGTGGCGCACTGGCAGGAGCCTGCTCGCCGGCACCCTGCTGGCGACCGAGGCGCGCGCCCGCGAGCACCTGCACCGGCTGCGCGCCGGAAACGGTGAGGAGCCGCTGGCGGCCGCCAGCCGCTTCCTCGCCGACGAGCTCGGCATCACCGTCCGGCGCCGGCTGGCGGCGGGTTCCGCCGCCGCCGAGCGGCGGGCAGCTGCTGGCGACCGGCTCGACCGGCCGCTGCGCGTCTGCGGGGTGGTGCGCAACCAGGGCGAGCCCGGGGGCGGCCCGTTCTGGGTGGAGCGCGAGGGCGGCGAGGTCTCGCTCCAGATCGTCGAGCTCGCCGAGCTCGGCGACGACCCCGGCGAGCGGGAGCGCTTCGCCGCCGCGACCCACTTCAACCCGGTCGACCTCGCCTTCGGCCTGCGCGACGCCGACGATCGCGCCTTCGACCTCGACCGCCACGTCGACCCGGGCGCCGTCTTCATCGCCCGCAAGTCGCACGACGGCCGGCCGTTGCTCGCCCTCGAGCGCCCCGGCCTGTGGAACGGCGCCATGGCGGGCTGGAACACCATCTTCGTCGAGGTGCCCGACGCCACCTTCGCGCCGGTCAAGACCCTCTTCGACCTGCTCCGTCCCGAGCACCAGTAGCGCGCCCGGGGGGCGCCGCCCGCTATCCGGCGGCGACGGTAAGATCACCTCATGCGACCCCGCCCGCGCCATCGCGCACTCGCCATCGCCCTGCTCGCCGCGCTGCCGCTGGCAGCGCCCGCACACGCCTGGTTCACCGTCGGCCACGCCAAGGTAGCGCGCGCCGCCGTGCGGGCCCTGCCGCCGAGCGTGCCGGCCTTCTTCCGCGACGGTGCCTTCGCCGTCGGCGAGGCCGCCGTCGACCCCGATCTGCTCAAGGACAGGATGCTGCCGGCGCTGCGCGCCGCCGAGGAGCCGCAGCACTACCTCGACTGGGAGCTGGTGGCCGGCATGCCGTTGCCCGCGGACCGCTGGGCCTTCATCGCCATGGCGGCGCAGCACCAGCTCGACCCCAAACACGTCGGCATCCTCCCCTACTCCGTGCTCGAGGGCGTGCAGCGGCTGACGATGACCTTCGCCGAGGCCCGGCGCTACCCCGACGACGTCTTCATCCAGCAGAAGGCGCTGGTCTACGCCGGGTGGCTCGCCCACTACGCCGCCGACCTCGAGCAGCCGCTGCACACTACCATCCACCACGACGGCCGGGCGCTCGCCGACGGCAGCTCGCCGTTCAGCGGCATCCACCAGCTCGTCGACGGGCTCTTCGAGCGCGTACCCTTCGACGAGGCCGCCGCCACCCGCGACGTTCCCGTGCACGCCTTCGCCGATCCCTGGCCGGCCATCCAGCAGGAGCTCACCGCCAGCCACGCCCTCGTCGACCGCGTCTACGAGCTCGAGCCGCAGCTGCGCGCCGCCTTCCCACCGCCGCCGGCGCCGGCGGCAACGCCGGCCCCGTCCCGGGCCGGGGCTTCACCGCTGCCGCCGGCGGTGACCGCCTTCACCGTCGAGCGCTACCGCACCACCGCCGGCTTCCTCGCCAGCCTCTTCCTCACCGCCTGGGAGCAGTCGGCCGCCATCCAGCTCCCCCCTGGCTGGTGCGACCGGGAGCGCCCGCAAGCGTGGCCCCTAGAACAGGAACGCGTAGCCGACCTTGACGAAGAGGGTGCGGTCGGTCCGCGTCAGATCGACGCGGTCGGTGGCGGCCTCGAAGCCGAGGGCGTCGTCGGAGTAGCCCAGGTAGAGCACCGTCTGCGGGTTGAGCTTGTAGGAGAAGAGCAGCTGCGAGAGCAGCGTGCGCTGGTCGTCGCGCACCGGGAAGCCATAGAGCCTGGGGTCGCGCGCCAGGTCCTGGTACTGCAGGATGAGCCGCAGGAAGCTGCGCACGTTGAAGTTGTAGACGGTGCGCAGCTGGGTGAGGTTGACGGTGAACAGCTCCTTGCCGCCGAGCACCTCCAGCCGCTGGTAGCTGTGGCTGACGCGGGTGTTGAGGTGGAGCCCGAGCTTGAGCTCGACGGCGGGCAGCAGCAGCACCTGGTCGGCGGGACGGGTGTTGGCGAAGTCGACGGTGTCCCCCACCTGCGCCGTGAGGTCGAGCTTGACGACGCCGTTCGGCTGCGCGCCGAGGGTGAGACGCCACCAGTCGAGGCCCGCGAAGAGCACGCCGTTGGAGAACACCTTCTCGCGCGCCGCCCGCAGCCCCACCGTCGACTGCCAGGGGCCGAGCAGGGTGGCGAAGAGATACTCCCCCTCGTCGGTGAGCTGGCCGTGGTGGTCCTCGGTGCGCAGCGCCTCGCCACCGACCGTGAGCTGCGTCCAGCGGGCACCGGGCTGCGGCCAGGACACCCGCGTCAGGTTGGCGTCGGCGGTGCGCACGTCGACCCGCTCGACGAAGCCGCTGTCGGCACGGAAGGCCTCGCCGAGGTCCTGCAGGAAGACGCCTCCTGTCCAGTTGCGGCTGAAGTGGTTGTAGGCCGCCTCCCAGCCGTCGCCGCCGAAGGCGTCGAGGGGCTGGTCGAGCTCGAGGGCAACGGCGCGCGGGTAGGCGGTGTCGGAGTGCAGGTACTGGAAGGTGACGCTGTCGGAGTCGTTGAAGCGGAGGAAGCCGTCGAGCCCGGCAACCCGGTTGTGGTAGCCGTTCTCCCCCTCGCGGCCGGCGTAGAGCACGCCCACGGTCGAGCGCGTGAGCACGTCGCGTCGGTAGCGCATCACGCCGGCGGTGACGTCGCCGGGAGCGAAGCCGAACTCGGTGCTCTGGTTGGAGGGGACGAGGAAGTTGTTCACCCGGTCCTCGGTGACGAAGACGCCACCGGCGTTGGCCCCCGCCTTGCCGGTCACCTTGAGCCCCCACTTGGGGTCGGCGACGGTGCGGGTGAAGACCGCCGTCATCGGCGTGGCGAAGAAGTCGCTGCCTTCGAGGAAGAAGGGGCGGGTCTCCGGGTAGAACAGGGCGAACCGCTCGTTGACGTCGAGCTGGGCGACGTCGGCCTCGACCTGCGAGAAGTCGGGGTTCACCGCAGCGCCGACCGAGACGTTGGGGGTGACCCCCCAGCGGGTCGTGAGGCCTCCCTCGACCTTGGTGTCACCGCTCTCGAAGGCGCCGTCGGGGAAGTCGGGGCGGGTGTCGGTGCGGTGGGCGGTGAGGGTAGGATCGAGCTCCAGGTTGCGCCCCGGCCGGATCCCGGAGAAGCCGACGAACTTGTTGAACTGGCAGAAGATGCAGCCTCGGTTCCGGTCGGTGGGATGGTCCGCCATGCGGTGGCGCACGTTGCGCGGCCACGAGCGGCCGAGCTCGATGCCCCAGGTTTGCTCGCCACCGCCACCGGGGAAGCGGATCTGCTTGAGGGGAATGGCCACCTCGACGTCGTAGCCCTGCGCGGTGATCTTCGCGGCGGCCGCCCAGATGAGGTCGAACGACCAGTCCTCGCCGGCGGCGTCGCTGTTGAAGGCATCCGCCTGCACGCCCAGCGGGTTGACCCGGAACTGGTAGGCGCGGCGCTCGTCGTCGAAGGTGTCGAGGAGGAAGACCACGTGGTCGTCCTGGACGAAGGTGTTGATGGAATCGCGGTCCATCAAGTGGGCGCGGATCTTGGCTGGCTCCGGGTCGTGGCAGCGGAAAGCGACGTAGAGCTCGTCGCCGTCGTAGGTGATGAGGGCCTCGCTGGCCACCGGTGGCGGGACGTTCTCCCCCGGCGTCCACTCGTAGGCCAGCGGCACCATGACCGCCTGCCGCCACGCCGGCTCGTCGAGGACGCCGTCGACGTGGACCGCCGAGCTGGCACGAGGCACGTGGAAGGTCTGGTGGACGTCGGCGCCGGCGGCCGGCGCCTGTGCCAGGGCGACCGTGGGGAGGACGGTGACACCGGCGATGGCGAGCGCGAGGGTGAGGAAGCGCTGGATGGCGTGGGACATGGGGACCTCCGGGCTCATCGGGCACGTTGCGCCCCGGGATCGGAGGCAACGCGGGGCGTCGGCTGAAACCTGCCCGCCGCCGCCCGCGTTCTTCTCAGGGACGAGGCGACGGCGGGTGGCGGCGACCGGAGTAGTCTGCCTGGCGGCGCCCCTCGAGTCCTGAACCTCCCGGGAGGAAACCCGTAAGATCTTCTGCAGAGCACCCGAGCCGATGACCCCGCGCGAGCACGCCGCCGTCACCCTGCACCCCGCCGCCGAGACGGTGGTGCGCTTCGGCGTCTTCCGCTTCGACCGCGGCAACGGCCTGCTCGCCCGCGACGGCGAGGAGCTGCCGCTGCCGCCGCGGGCATTGGCGGTGCTGTCGGTGCTGGTCGAGCGCGCCGGCCGGGTGGTGGGCAAGCACGAGCTGCTGCAGACGGCCTGGAACGGCGCCTTCGTCACCGAGACCTCCCTCTCCGAGGCAGTGAGCCTGCTGCGCCAGACGCTCGGGGACGACCCCCAGCGACCGCTCTACATCCAGACCGTCCACCGTCGGGGCTACCGCTTCATCGCCCCGTTGCGGCTCGAGGAGCCGCCGGCGCGCGCGCCGCTGGCGTCGCCGCGCGCCGCGCCGGCGCCTGCCGCGGAAGCGGCGTGGCCGTTGGCGGTCGTTGCCGCGGCGCCTCAAGGCCCGCCGCCGGCGGCGGAGCCGGAAGCGGCGCCACCGCCACGCCGCCGGGTCGCGATGGGTGTCGCGACGGCGGCGCTGCTGCTCGCCGCCCTCGCCGGCGGCTTCCTCGCCGGTCGCCGCGTCACGCCCCACGCCTCGACGCCCACCCGTTTCGCCTTCCCGCCGCCGAGCGGGTGGAGACTCGTCTCCTACCGACCGAACCTCACCGTGTCGCCCGATGGCCGAAGGGTGGTGTTCACCGCCTTCGACAGCAAGGACCACATGCAGCTGTGGGTCCGTGACCTGGCGAGTCTCAGAGCCGCCCGCTCGTCGGCACCGACGGCGCCCACACGCCGTTCTTCGCCCCCGACGGGCGCGCGGTGGCCTTCTTCGCCGACGGCCAGCTGCGTCGGGTGAGCCTCTCCGGCGGGCCGCCGGCGACCATTGCCCCCGCCTACGGCGAAGGCGGCAGCTGGGGCGACGACGACACCATCGTCTTCGCCTCCGGCCGCCCGACGTCGCTCTACCGCGTCGCCGCCACCGGCGGCACGCCGCGCCGCCTCACCAGCCCCGAGCCGCGACGGGGCGAGGTCCAGCACTGGTGGCCACAGCTGCTGCCGGGCGGCGAGGCGGTGCTGTTCACCGCCTGGTCGACGACCCTCTACGACGCCCGCGTCGAGTGGCTCTCTCTCGCCACCGGCGAACGCCGCACCCTGGTGCAGGGCGGAGCCGGCGCCCGCTACGCCGACGGCCGCCTGCTCTGGGCGCGGCCCGACGGCACGGTGGTGGCGGCGCCCTTCGACCCCAGGGCGGCCCGCCTGCTGGGCCCACCCGAGCCGCTGCTCGCCAACGTCGTCCCCCACCCGTTCGACGGCTTCGCCCAGCTGGCGGTGGGTGGCGGCACCCTGGCATACCTGCCGAACACGGCGGCACCCATCGGCGTGCGGCGCCTCGCGTGGCTCGACGGCACCTCGGAGCGCCCGCTGCCCGCACCCTCGCGCTTCTACCGCAACCTCAAGACCGGCCCCGGCGGGCAGCTCGCCGCCACCCTGCTCGATCGCGACCGCTCCGACGTCTGGCTCGTCGATCCCAGGGACGGGGGCCTCACCCGCCTCACCTTCGACGGCTTCAACATCGAGCCCACCTGGTCGCCCGACGGCAAGTGGGTGGCGTACGCCTCCAACCGCCTCGGCCCCTTCAACGTCTTCCGGCGGCCCGCGGACGGCAGCGCGCCCGCCGAGCGGCTGCTGGCAAGCCCCCACCACCAGCACCCCACCTCCTGGTCGCGCGACGGCCGCGAGCTGATGATCGGCGACGTCGGCGACGACACCGGCTTCGACCTCTGGGTGCTCGACCTCGCCACTCGCCGGGCGCGCCCCCTGCTGCGCACGCCCGCCAACGAGATCTATGCCGTGTGGTCGCCGGACGACCGCTGGTTCGCCTACATCAGCGACGAGAGCGGCGACTGGGAGGTCTTCGTGCGCAGCTACCCCGACCTCGGAGGGCGCTGGCAGGTATCCACCGACGGGGGCTTCAGCCCCTTCTGGTCGGCCGATGGACGCACCCTCTTCTTCCACCGCGACGGCGAGGTCTGGGCGGTGCCGGTGGCGCCGGCGGGGCGCGATCTCCACCCCGGACCCGCGTACCGCCTCGTCCATCGCGAGGACCTCGAGCTCGCCTCGGAGGCTCCCGGCGGCATCTACGCCATCCTCGAGCGTCGCCCTC
This sequence comes from Thermoanaerobaculia bacterium, assembly GCA_963837455.1. Classification (GTDB taxonomy): domain Bacteria; phylum Acidobacteriota; class Thermoanaerobaculia; order Multivoradales; family JAIOJS01; genus DASYQD01. The sequence goes on from CAWINM010000011.1 coordinate 9,828, forward strand.
CCGATGCCGCCACCATGCCCGCCGAGGTCCGCGTCGTGCTCGGCTGGCAGAGCACGCTGCCGCCGCGCTGATCCCCGTCGCAACCGCCGGAGTCGCGTTGCCCTGACCGGTGGTAGCATGCGCCGCACCCGCGTTCCAGCCGCCGCCACGCTCGCGCGCACCCGTTCGTGACCGGGCGAGCGGCGCCCTCTGTAGCGGTCGCCATGACCGAGCCCGACCCGATTGCGCCAGCGCCCGACGCCGCCGCCGCGCCGAACGCCGCGGCGCCTGCTGCCACCGACGCCGACCGCGCGCGCCGCGCCTCTCCCTGGCTTCGTCTGCTGCTCGTCGCGCTCGCCCTCGCCACCCTGCTGCTCGTCGCCCATCGGCTCGGCGGCTACGTGGCGATCGCCGCCACCCGCATCCGCGGCCTCGGCGTCTGGGCGCCGCTCGCCTTCGTCGCCGCCTACGCCGTGGCCACGGTCGCCCTGCTGCCCGGCTCCGCCCTCACGCTCGCCGGCGGCGCCCTCTTCGGCCTGCTGCGCGGCACCGTCTATGTCTTCGCCGGCGCCACCCTCGGCGCCAGCGCTGCCTTCCTCATCGCCCGCCACCTGGCGCGCGGCGTCGTCGAGGGCCGGCTCGCCGCCAACCCTCGCTTCGCCGCCATCGACCGCGCCATCGCCCGCGAGGGACGCAAGATCGTCTTCCTCCTCCGCCTCTCTCCGGTGTTCCCTTTCAACCTGCTCAACTACGCGCTCGGGCTCACCCGCGTGCGCTTCGTCGACTACCTGCTCGCCTCGCTGGGGATGCTCCCCGGCACCGTCCTCTACGTCTACACCGGCAAGGCCCTCGGCGACGTCGTCGCGGTGGCCGCCGGCGCCGCGGTGCCGCACGACGCCCGCTACTGGGGCGTGCTCGCCCTCGGCCTCGCCGCCACCGCCACCGTCACCATCGTCGTCACCCGCACCGCCCGCCGTGCCCTCGCCGAGGAGGTCAAGGATGTTCCTTCCTGACGTCACCGACCCCGTCGTGCAGCCGCTCGACGAGCACAACCGCCGCCTGCTCGAGGCCGTCCACCCCAGCGACTGGCGGAACCCGCAGCCCCAGGGCCGCTACGACCTGGTGGTCCTCGGCGCGGGCACCGCCGGTCTGGTGGCGGCAGCGGGCGCCGCAGGCCTGGGCGCGAAGGTGGCCCTCGTCGAGCGCCACCTGATGGGCGGCGACTGCCTCAACACCGGCTGCGTGCCCTCGAAGGCGGTGATCGCGGCCTCGCGGGTGTGGCACACGGTGCACAACGGCGAGGAGATGGGCGGTGCGCCCCCCATCGGCACCGGCGACTTCGCCCGCGTCATGGAGCGCATGCGGCGGCTGCGCGCCGACATCGCCCCCCACGACGGAGCCGCCCGCTTCCGCGACCTCGGCATCGACGTCTTCCTCGGCGAGGGCCGCTTCGTCGCCGCCGATGCGCTGGAGGTCGACGGCGCGCGCCTCGCCTTCAAGCGCGCCGTGGTGGCCACCGGCGCGCGCGCCGCCGTGCCGCCGATCGCCGGCCTCGCCGAGGCGGGCTTCCTCACCCACGAGACGGTGTTTTCGCTCACCACCCTGCCGCGCCGTCTGGCGGTCATCGGCGGCGGACCCATCGGCTGCGAGCTCGCGCAGGCGTTCGGCCGCCTGGGAGCCCAGGTCACCCTCTTCGACGTGCTGCCGCGCCTGCTCGCCCGCGAGGACGAGGAGGCGGCGGCGCTGGTGGCGGGGGTGATGGAACGCGAGAGCGTGCGGCTCGAGCTCGGCGCCACCATCGAGGAGGTGCAGGCGAAGGGGCCGCACAAGGTGGTGCGCTTCGGCCGCGACGGCACCGCCGCCGACCGCGCCGTCGTCGACGAGGTGCTGGTGGCGACCGGCCGCATCCCCAACGTCGACGGGCTCGGCCTGGAAGCGGCCGGGGTCGAGCACGGCCCGCGGGGAGTCCGCACCGACGACCACCTGCGCACCACCAACCGGCGCGTCTTCGCCTGCGGCGACGTCGCCTCGCCTCTGCAGTTCACCCACGCCGCCGACGCGCAGGCGCGGCTGGTGCTGCGCAACGCCTTCTTCTTCGGCCGCGGCCGACTCTCCGCGCTGCTCATCCCCACTTGCACCTTCACCAGCCCCGAGCTGGCGCACGTCGGGCTGCTCCCTGCCACTGCCGCCGCCCAAGGGCTCCGGGTGCAGACGGTGCGAGTCGAGGTCGCGGACGTCGACCGCGCCCGCCTCGACGGCGAGCCCGACGGCTTCCTCAAGCTCCACGTCAAGGCGGGCACCGGTCACCTGCTGGGCGCCACCCTGGTGGCCGAGCACGCCGGCGACCTCATCGCCGAGCTGTGCCTGGCCATGCGCGCCGGCATCGGGCTCGAGACGCTCGCCGACACGGTGCACGTCTACCCGACGCTGTCGGAGGTGGTCAAGAAGGCGGCCGACGCCTGGAACCGCTCGCGGCTAACGCCGCGAGCGAAGAGGGCATTGAAGCTCCGCTTCCGGCTGCTGCGCTAGCGTGGCGCCGCGCGCCACGGCGCCACCTGGCACCGGCGCGCGCGCCAGGGCCACGGCAGGTGGCGATGGCACCTTTCGCCTCGACACCGAACCGGCATTAGAATGCGTCCGCCGGCCCGCCGTGGGCGGTCCGACCCAATCCAACCCGATGCCTGCGTTCGAAGACCCCAACGAGCTCGCAAAGTTCCCTCTCTTCGAGGGGATGTCCAGCGACGAGCTGGCTCGCCTCAACGACCAGCTGCGCCGGCGCACCTTCCCCGCCGGCACCCGCGTGATGAGCGCGCAGCAGCCGGGCGAGTCGCTGTTCCTCGTCCTCTCGGGCTCGGTGAAGATCCAGCTCGACCGCGAGGACGGCACCGAGATCACCCTCGCCCTGCTCGGCCCTGGCGATACCGTCGGCGAGATGAGCCTGGTCGAGCGTGAGGGGCGCTCGGCCAACGTGGTGACCCTCGAGGACACCACCTTCCTGTGGATGGATCGCGCTTCCTTCCTCGACGCCCTGCAGTCGATGACGCAGCTCACCTACAACCTGGTGCGCCAGCTGTCGTCGCGCCTGCGTCTCGCCAACCAGAACATCCAGGCGCTGTCGACCCTCGACGTCGCCGGCCGCGTGGCGCGGCAGATCCTCGTCTTCGCCGACCAGTACGGCCGCCAGGAGGCGCAGGGGATCCGCATACCGGTGCCGCTCACCCAGAGCGACATCGCCGAGATGGTGGGCGCCACCCGCGAGCGCGTCAACCACGCGATGGTCGCCTTCAAGAATGCCGGCGCCCTCTCTGTCGACCCGCACCACCGCATCACCATCCACGATCGCGACGCGCTCGCCGAGCGCTGCCGCTGAGCACCGCCTCCCCGCGCGGTAGCCGCGGGTGCGGCGTCGGGCCGACTGGTGCGCCGCTCGCGGGCGCGCCGGGGCAGGCGCGCGACCGCCCAACCTCGCCTTGTAACCACGTTCACTACCGCAGAGTGACACCCATGACTGCGCGGCTCCGGCGCGGGGTCTATCCTGCGATCGTTCCGGCAGCGACAGACACCATCGACCAGGCGAGGGCAGCGAGCCGAACCGAGGCGCAACGACCCCCAAAACGAACTGCTAAGACCTCCCGGCAGTCCCTTCTCCGGCCGCGTTTTCGACGAAGCGCGGCCCTTTTTTCGTCCGCCCGGCGCCAAGCTGCCGAGCATTGCTCGCCGAGACGGCAGACCCCCATGAACCGACGACCTCGCGCGCAGGCGGTGACCATGGCAGCGACCTTGCTGAGCCTCGCTCTGGCACCCGCCCCGCGCCCGGCAGGAGAACCGCGCGCCATGAGCCACGCCCACGGACCGTTCGACGTCAAGATCGCCCCGCAGCCGCCCGACGTGCCCGGCGACACCGCGCCACCGAGCCGGATGACCCTCGACAAGCACTACCACGGCGACCTCGAGGGGGGCGGCAAGGGGCAGATGCTTGCCGCCCGCACCGCCGGCAACCGCTCCGGCGCCTACGTGGCGATCGAGCAAGTGAGCGCCACGCTGCAGGGGCGTCGCGGCACCTTCGTGCTCGCCCACCGCGGCATCATGGACGACGGCGCGCAGCATCTCGAGGTCTCGGTCGTGCCCGGCTCCGGCACCGGCGAGCTGACCGGCATCGCCGGCACCATGACGATCGAGATCGCCCCCGGCGGCGCGCACTCGTACGGTTTCGACTACGCGCTGCCGGCGGCGTCGGGCGCCCCCGGCAGCTGAAAGGCTGCCGAGCACCCGGAGTCGCCTGCCAGTGGCTCGAGGCCTGCGAGAGCGCCGCCGGCTCGAGCGACGCGGCGGGCGGCGCCGCAAGTGAAGCGGGTACCCTCGTCATCGCCGAGCCGGTAGCACTCGCCTGGAACCGGTCGTGCTCGCGGTACGATGCGTCGCCATGCGTTGGCTGAAGCGGCTCCTGCTGGCGGGCGGTGGCACGCTGCTGCTGCTCGTCGCGCTGCTCGTCGGCAATACCCTGCGGCTACCGGCGCCCGCCGCACCGCCGCCGGCGGTGGCGCCGATGACGCTTCCCGCCGGGGCCGTCGAGCGGCTGGCGCAGGCGCTGCGCTACCGCACCGTCTCCTACGACGACCCGGCGCGTGACGACCTGGCGCAGCTCGACGGGCTGCGTGACTTCCTCGGCCGCTCCTTCCCGCGCGTGCACTCGACCCTCGCGCATGAGGTGGTCGGCGGCCATAGCCTCCTCTTCACCTGGCCGGGCAGGCATCCAGAGCTGCCGGCGGTGCTGCTCATGGGGCACCAGGACGTGGTGCCGGTGGAGGACCCGCGGGCCTGGCAGCAGCCGCCGTTCGGGGGCGTCGTCGCCGGCGGTTACCTGTGGGGCCGCGGCGCCCTCGACGACAAGCAGGCGGTGCTCGGCATCCTCGAGGCGGTCGAGGCGTTGCTCGCCGAGGGGTTCGTCCCCGAGCGCACGGTCTACCTCTCGTTCGGCCACGACGAGGAGGCGACCGGCCGCCAGGGGGCGCGCCGCGTCGCCGAGCTGCTCGCGGCGCGCCACGTGCGGCTCGCCTTCGTGCTCGACGAGGGCGGCTTCTACACCGAGGGCCTGCTGCAGGGGCTGAGCGTGCCGGCGGCGCTGGTCGGCATCGCCGAGAAGGGCTACCTCTCGATCGAGCTCGCGGCGCGTGGCGAGCCCGGGCACTCGTCGCGGCCGCCGGCACAGATGGCGATCGGCGTCCTCGCCGGCGCCCTCGAGCGGTTGCAGGCTCACCCCTTCCCCTCGCGCCTCGACGGGGCCGGTCGCGCCATGCTGGAGACGTTGGCACCGCGGGTGCCCTTCGCCCAGCGGGTGCTGCTCGCCAACCTGTGGCTGAGCTCTCCCCTGGTGGCGCGCGGCATGGCGGCCGACCCCGGCGCCGCGGCCATGGTGCGCACCACCACCGCCCTCACCGTCGTCGCCGGAGGCGACAAGGACAACGTGCTGCCGGCGCGGGCGCGGGCGGTGGTCAACTTCCGCATCCTTCCCGGCGAGACCGTCGCCGGCACCCTGGCGCGGGCGCGGGCGATCGTCGACGACCCCCGCGTCACCCTCGCCCCGCTGGCGATGCCCGCGGCGCCCGGCGAGCCGCCGGTACCGCGCAGCATGGAGCCGCCGCCGATCTCCCGCGTCGGCTCGGCCGGCTGGCGGGTGGTGGCGCGGGCGACGCAGGAGGCGTGGGATCGCGGCGACGTGGCGGTGGCGCCCTGGCTCCTCACCGGCGCCACCGACGCCCGCTGGTTCGTGCCCCTCGCCGACGACGTCTACCGCTTCACCGGCTTCACCATCCGGGCGGCCGACGTGGTACGCTTCCACGGCATCGACGAGCGCATCGCCATCGACGACTACCGGCGGGTGATCGCCGTCTACTCGCGCGTGCTGCGCGACCTCGACGAGCTGCGCTGAGAGCCTGTGAATCAATCTGCAAGGGGTCGCGCACCAGGGGCTTGGGGCCCGAGCGCTAGGCGCGAGGAGGAGTCGATGCCTTGCCCATCGGCGACGACGAGCAACGACGCGATCGGGCCCCAATCCCCTGGTGCCCTTCGGGTTGGGGGTGGCTTGGGGCCGTCTGCGGCGTTGCGCTCCCTGCGCCGTAGGACAAGGCTACGGCTCGGTCGCGCGCCTTGCATCCGGCCCCAAGGCACCCCCAACGCGACCCCTTGCAGATTGATTCACAGGCTCTGAGGGCTCGCGGTGAGCCGCCGACGGCTACGGCGGCGCGTCCTTGCGCCGCGTGCGCCTGGCCTTCGACCAGTCGCGGTTCATCCAGGCGATGAAGTCGATGGAGACCCCCTTCGGGCACACCGCCTCGCACTCGCGGAAGTTGCTGCAGGTGCCGAAGCCCTCCTGCTCCATCCTCGCCACCATCGTCTCCACCCGCAGCAGGCGCTCGGGCTGCCCCTGCGGCAGCAGAGCCAGGTGCGACACCTTCGCCGACGTGAACAGCTGGGCGGCGCCGTTGGGGCACTGGGCGACGCAGGCGCCGCAGCCGATGCAGGCGGCGGCCTCGAAGGCGCGGTCGGCGTTGGGCTTCGGCACCGGTGTGGCGTTGGCGTCCTGGGCGCTGCCGGTGTTGATCGAGACGTAGCCGCCGGCCTGGATGATGCGGTCGAAGGCGGAGCGGTCGACCACCAGGTCGCGTACCACCGGGAACGCCGCCGAGCGCCATGGCTCGAGCCACAGCTCGGCACCGTCCTCGAACTCACGCAGGTGGAGCTGACAGACGGTGGTGGCGCGGCGCGGGCCGTGGGCGACGCCGTCGATCATGAAACCGCAGGTGCCGCAGATCCCCTCGCGACAATCGCTGTCGAACGCCACCGGCGCCTCACCGCGGGCGAGCAGCCGCTCGTTGAGCACGTCGAGCAGCTCGAGGAACGACATGTGCTCGTTGGCGTCGGCCACCTCGTAGCGCTCGAAACGCCCGCGGGCCTTCGCGTTCGCCTGCCGCCAGATATGGAGCACCACGCGCATCAGTCGTCGCTCCCCTCGTTCACTTGTAGCTCCGCTTGCTCGGGTGCACGTGCTCGAACTCGAGCGGTTCCTTGTGCAGCCGCGGCGGCGCCCCGGGTCCCGTCCACTCCCAGGCGGCGACGTAGCTGAAGCGCTCGTCGTCGCGCCGGGCCTCGCCGTCCTCGGTCTGGTACTCCTCGCGGAAGTGGCCACCGGCCGACTCGTTGCGGTGCCAGGCATCGATGCACATCAGCCGCGCCAGCTCGAAGAAGTCGGCGACGCGACCCGCCCGCTCGAGGCTCTGGTTGAGCTCCTCGCCGCTTCCCAGCACCTTGAGCTCCCGCCAGTAGCGCTCCTCGAGCTCGGCGATCGCGCCCAGCGCCGCCTCCAGCCCCTCAGCGGTGCGCGACATCCCGCAGTGCTCCCACACCAGGTGGCCCAGCTCACGGTGGAAGGAATCGACGCTGCGGCTGCCGTCGATCGAGAGGAAGCGCTGCAGGCGCGCGCGTGCCTCCGTCTCCACCTGCCGGAAGACCGGCGCGTCGGCCGCCAGCCGCTTCTCGCCGAGGTGGCGGGCCAGGTAGTCGCCGATGACGTTGGGCAGGATGAAGTAGCCGTCGGCGAGCCCCTGCATCAGCGCCGAGGCGCCGAGGCGGTTGGCGCCGTGGTCGGAGAAGTTGGCCTCGCCGATGACGTAGAGACCGGGGATCGTGCTCTGCAGGTCGTAGTCGACCCACAGGCCCCCCATCGTGTAGTGCGGCGCCGGGTAGATGCGCATCGGCACCTCGTAGGGGCTCTCGCCGGTGATGCGCTCGTACATCTCGAAGAGGTTGCCGTAGCGCTCCGCGATCACCGCCCGGCCGAGGCGGCCGATGGCGTCGGCGAAATCGAGGTAGACGCCGTTCTTCTGCGCGCCGACGCCGCGCCCCTCGTCGACCACCCGCTTGACCGCCCGGGAGGCGACGTCGCGTGGCACCAGGTTGCCGAAGGCCGGGTAGCGGCGCTCGAGGAAGTAGTCGCGTCCGTCCTCGGGGACGTTGTTGGCCGGCCGCACGTCGCCGGCCTCGCGGGGCACCCAGATGCGGCCGTCGTTGCGCAGCGACTCGCTCATCAGGGTGAGCTTGCTCTGGTAGTCGCCCGAGGTGGGGATGCAGGTGGGGTGGATCTGTGTGAAGCAGGGGTTGGCGAACAGGGCGCCCCGGCGGTGGGCACGCCAGATCGCCGTCGCGTTGCACCCCTTGGCGTTGGTGGAGAGGAAGAAGACGTTGCTGTAGCCACCGCTGGCGAGCACCACCGCGTCGCCGGCGTGACGGCTGATGGTGCCGTCGATGAGGTCGCGCGCGACGATGCCGCGGGCGCGGCCGTCCTCGACCACGAGGTCGAGCATCTCGGTGCGCGGATGCATCGCCACCTGCTTGGCCTCGATCTGTCGAGACAGCGCCTGGTAGCAGCCGAGCAGCAGTTGCTGGCCGGTCTGGCCGCGGGCGTAGAAGGTGCGCGACACCTGGGCGCCGCCGAAGGAGCGGTTGTCGAGCAGCCCGCCGTACTCGCGGGCGAAGGGCACTCCCTGGGCGACGCACTGGTCGATGATGTTGACGGAGACCTCGGCGAGCCGGTAGACGTTGGGCTCGCGGGCGCGGAAGTCGCCACCCTTGACGGTGTCGTAGAACAGCCGCCAGACGCTGTCACCGTCGTTCTGGTAGTTCTTGGCGGCGTTGATGCCGCCCTGGGCGGCGATCGAGTGGGCGCGGCGCGGGCTGTCCTGGAAACAGAAGCATTCGACCTCGTAGCCGAGCTCGCCGAGGGTGGCGGCGGCGGCGCCGCCGGCGAGGCCGGAGCCGACGACGATCACCTTGAAGCGCCGCTTGTTGGCGGGGTTGACGAGCTTGGCCTCGAAGCGCGCCCGCTCCCACTTGGCGGTGATCGGGCCGGCCGGAACGTGGGCCCGGAGGGGATCGCTGGCTTGCTCGAAGCTGACCATGCGCACGGACCTCTAGCGGATGACGCCGGCGAGCACGGCGATGGGGAAGCTGATGTTGCCGACGGCGATGACGAGGGCGAAGGCGGTGGCCAGCGGGCGCCGCCAGTCGGCGCCGGTGCGCGGCACCCAGCCGAGCGACTGGAAGATGCTCCACACGCCGTGGTAGAGGTGGAAGGCGAGGAAGACCTGCGCCACGACGTAGATCAGGCTCACCCACCAGATCGAGAAGCCGGCGACGAGGTTGTGGTAGGGGTCGTGGGGCACGAAGGTCGCGGGCGGGGCGACGTCGACGCCCCAGGTGAAGTGAGCGAGGTGGTAGAGGACGAACAGCAGGATGATGACGCCACCCCAGCGCATCGTCCGCTCGGCATAGCTCGTCTGCACGGTGTCGCGGCGGCGGTAGGCCGTGGGGCGCGCGGCGTGGCTCTGCCGCGTCGTTGCCCAGGCGGCATGAACGTGCAGCACCACTGCCAGCAGCAGCACGCTGCGCAGGATCCACAGCAGGCCCGACTCGGGCACGAACGGGACGCCCATCGTGCGCAGCGCCCTGGCATACCCGTCGTACACCTCCGGTCCCTCGTAGACCTTGAGGTTGCCGACCATGTGGGCGAGCACGAAGCCGCAGAGGAGGAGGCCCGACACCGCCATCACCTGCTTCTTGCCGAGACTGGAGCGGTAGAACTCGAGGATCCAGCGCATGCTCACCTTCGCTCCTCCCGATCGGGCGCGAAGGTATCACGGAGACATGGTGCGAACCCCGCGCCGCGGGTGGGGGCGAGCGGCCGCAGCGGTACGTTGGGGAAGGGCGGGAGCGCCAGGGGGAACCTTTAGTCTACCAGAGTCACGGTCCACCCCATCAATTGTGGCGGGAGGTCTTCCGCTCCACTACAGGCTGTGGTACTCTTGATAAAGCGGTTCCCTAACAAGGAGGAGACAGAGAATGGCTGGGAAGAAGAAGGCTGCTCCGAAGAAGGCCGCTGCCAAGAAGCCCGCGGCCAAGAAGGCCACGGCTGCCAAGCCGGCGGCGAAGAAGGCGGCTGCCAAGAAGTCCGCCAAGAAGAAGAAGTAGTCGCGGTAAGCGGCACGAGCGGCGAGGGCGTCCGCTCTCGCCGCTCGCTTCGTCTCTCCCCCCCTCGCTCCCTCTCCCTCGAATTCAGCGCCGCCTCGTCGGCCCCCTCAGGCAGTGGGCTTGCTGCCGGCGCCGCGCGAGGCGCCACCGCGCCGGCGCCGGCGACGACGACGGCTGCGGCGCGCGGCCGGGGGCTCGCCGGTCGCACCGGCCACCGGCGGCGCGGCGTCGTCGGGCTCCGGCGGTGGCAGCTCTTCGACGTGACCGCGTTGCCGGGCCGCCGCCTGCCACGCGGCGAGCGCCTCGCGGCCCTCGCCGGTGGCCTCCACCATCAGCTCGAAGAGCGCCAGGCCGTCGTCGAAGTAGGCACGCCTCGCCATCTGGACGCGCCCGCGTGGCGTCCAGGCGGGCTCGCAGAGGCGGTGGAAGGCGACCAGCGCGTGGTTGAGCTGGGCCGCCCGCGCCCGCGACAGGGCGAGGCGGGCCGCGAACGGCGTCACCGTCTCGTCGACGAGCTGACGCAGGGCCGCGCGGCTCATCGGCCGCTGCTCGAAGGCCTCGACGTCGTCACGCCGCAGCAACAGCTTGGGCAGCAGGAGCACCGCCAGCAGCGTGGCGTCGGAGAGCTCGCGGCCCCCCTGCACCAGACGGTCGACGGTGGGCAGCAGCCGACCGAAGTCACCGCCACCGCCACCGCCGCCGCCGCCGACCATCGCGAAAGCCTCCGGCAGCAGCACCTCGAGCAGGCCCAGCTCCAACATCCACTGCAGCGCGGCGCCGGCGTGACCACAGCGCAGCAGCTGCAGGATCTCCTCCGTCACCCGCACCGGCGAGGCGAGCTCGACCTTGCGCCGTTGCCGCTCGATCGACTCCTGGGTGACGGCGTCGATACCGAACGAGAGACGCCCCGCGTACTCACACGCGCGCATCATGCGCACCGGATCCTCCTGCAGGCGCACGTCGGGGTCGCCGATGACGCGGACCAGACGCCGCTGCAGGTCGTCGATACCCCCCACCCAGTCGATCACCGAGAAGTCCTCGATGTCGTAGAAGAGGGCGTTGATGGTGAAGTCGCGACGAAAGGCGTCCTCGCGGGGAGTGCCGAAAGTATTGTCACTGGTGACCAGCAGCTCCTCCTCACGACTGCCCTCGGCGCCGGCCTCGGGGGCGCCACGGAAAGTCGAGACCTCGATCACCTCCCCCTCGAACACCACGTGGACGAGCCGGAAGCGGCGGCCGATGATGCGGGAGTTGCGGAACAGCCGGCGCACCTCCTGGGGGCTGGCGTCGGTGCCGACGTCGAAGTCCTTGGGCCGCCGGCCGAGCATCAGGTCCCGCACGCTCCCCCCCACCAGGTAGGCCTTGTGCCCCCGCTGGTGGAGCCGGTACAACACCTTGAGGGCGTTGGGGGAGATGTCCTTGCGGGAGACCGGATGCTCGGGCCGCGGCAGGACGCGCGGCTCGGAAGTGCCCTCGCTCACTGCCGGTAAGTATATGAGAAGGTTGAAGCCGCGCCGGCGCTCTCGCGGCCGGGGTTAAGATTCGGCTGCTCATGGCCAAGGCCGCTGGTTCCCCACGCGCCCCCCGGCGCCGCCCGGTCGGCGTGGCGAGACTCGCCGTCGGCTTGCTGTCGCTGCTGCCGGTGGCGGCGGCGCGACCGGCGAGCGGCACCACTCTCGCCGACGTCAAGGCCCGGGGCGCGCTGGTGGTGCTCTGCTTCCCCGACGCCAACAACCCGTTCCTCACCCGCCAGGGGCCGGGGCGTTTCGACGGCGTCGACGTTTCCATCCTGCACAGCTTCGCCGTCTCCCTGGGGGTGCGCCTGGAGGTGCGCGAGATCGCCCGCTTCGACGACCTGATGCCGGCGCTGCTGCGCGGCGACGGCGACCTCATCGCCGGCGGCTTCAGCATCACGCCGGCGCGGGCAGAGCGGGTCGACTACTCGGTCCCCTACTTCCCGGTTGCCATCATGGTGATCGCGCGCCGCGACAGCGACATCCACGCCATCGACGAGATCGCCGGCAAGCGCGGCGCGGCGGTGCTGGGGACCACGCATGATGCGTTGATGCGCGAGCGCGGCATCACCCCCAGCTTCGATCTCGTGCGCTCCGGCCTCGCCTACGACGCGCTCGAGGCCAACCAGGCCGACTTCGCCTTCGTCGACTCGACCAGTGGCGTGGTCAGCCTCGATCGATTCCCGGACCTCGTCCTCGTCGGCATGTTGCCCAAGGCCGACTACTACGGCTTCGCGATGAGCAAGGGCAGCGACCTGCGCCCGGAGCTCGACCGCCACCTCGTTAACATCCGCCACGACGGCCTGCTCTACAAGCTGTTCGCCCGCTACCTCGGGCCCAAGGCCGTGGAGCTCTACGAGCTGTTCAAGAAGAACACCGGCGGCGCGCTGCCCTGATGGCGCGACGACGCAAGCTCCGCCATCCGGTGAAGCCTCCCACCCCGCAACTCCGAGGCCCTCGCCCTGCCGGCACGGCTGCCGAGCTTCGACCCACCATGCAGCGCCTGGCCGGCCGCGGCTCCAGCGTCGGGACGGTGGCGCTCGCCCTGGCTCTGTTCGTCGCGCTGGCCCTTGCCGCCAGACAGGGCGACGCCGCCCCGGCTCCCCCCTCGGTCCGACTGTCACCGATAGAGAAGGCCATCGTCGCTCAGGTCGACGCGCGGCGCGGCGAGGCGCGGGCGCTGCTCGAGCGGGTGGTGAACGTCAACAGCGGCACCGAGAACCTCGCCGGCGTGCGCGCGGTGGGGCAGATCTTCGACCAGCAGCTCACGGCCCTCGGCTTCTCCACCAGCTGGGCGGAGGGTGCCGCCTTCGGCCGCGCCGGACATCTCATCGCCGACCGCCCGGGGCACGGGCCCCACGTGCTGCTCATCGGACACCTCGACACCGTCTTCGATCCCGAGAGCCCCTTCCAGCGCTTCGAGCCACTGCCGGGCGACCGCGCCCGCGGGCCCGGCGTCATCGACATGAAGGGGGGCGACGTCATCCTCGTGGAGGCGCTCGCCGCGCTCCGCGCCGCCGGCGCGCTCGACGGCCTCCACATCACCGTCGTGCTCTCCGGCGACGAGGAGGATTCGGGGTCGCCGCTGTCGCTGGCCCGCAAGGACCTCCTCGAGGCCGCCGACGGGGTCGACGTGGCGCTCGGCTTCGAGGACGGCGACGGCAAGGCGGAGCACGCCGTGGTGGCTCGCCGCGGGGCGGTCGACTGGCGCTTGACCGCCACCGGCAAGCCCGCCCATTCGTCGCAGATCTTCCAGCCCGAGGTCGGCGCCGGCGCCGCCTACGAGGCGGCGCGCATCCTCGACGGCTTCTACCAGGAGCTCGCCGGCGAGACCGACCTCACCTTCAGCCCGGGCCTGCTTCTGGGTGGCACCACCGCTCAGCTCGCCGACGACCAAGTGCACGGCAGCGCCAGCGGCAAGAACAACGTGGTGGCCGGCATCGTGGTGGTCACCGGCGACCTGCGCACGCTCTCGCCGCAGCAGCTCGCCGCCACCCAGGAGCGGATGCAGGCGATCGCGGCGCGCCACCTCCCCGGCACCGCAGCCGAGCTCGCCTTCGGCGAGGGGTACCCGCCGATGGCGCCGGCGCCGGGGAACCTCGCCCTGCTCGCCCAGCTCGACGCCGTCAGCCGCGACCTCGGCCTCGGTGGAGTGACCGCCGTCGACCCGCGCGAGGCGGGGGCCGCCGACGTCTCCTTCGTCGCCGACCGCGTGCCGCGGGTGCTCGACGCGCTGGGCCTCAAGGGGACCGGCGGTCACACCGTCGAGGAGACCGCCGACCTCTCGACGCTGCCCACGCAGACCCGGCGCGCGGCGTTGCTGCTCCACCGGTTGTCGCAGCAGCACTGACACCGCCGACCCCCACCGGCCGGCCTCCGCCCTGGCCATGCACGCAGGTAGTAAGCTACGCGCGCTCGCCCTTCCCCGAGCTCGGACGATGAACGAGCCTCTACCCGACCGGCTTGCCGAACGCTACGACGAAGCGCTCTCGCAGCTCGAGGGGGACCGCGTGGTGGAGCGTTTGTGGGCGCGCGACCACACGCTCTGGTCGCCCGATCCCCACGACACCGCCGACCGGCTGGGTTGGCTCGACCCGCCCGACGCCGACGAGCCGCTGCGACGGGTAGCGGCGCTCGTCGAGGAGGCCCACAGCGACGAGGTGACGCACCTGGTGCTGCTCGGCATGGGCGGCTCGAGCCTCGGCGCCGAGGCGCTGGCGTCGAGCTTCGGCCGGCAGGAGGGGTACGCGCGGCTGCTGGTGCTCGACTCCACGGTGCCCGACCGCGTGCGTCAGGTGCGTTCCGCCATCGACCCGCGGCGCACGCTGTTCCTCGCCTGCAGCAAGTCGGGCACCACCGCCGAGGTGCAGGCACTCTTCGACTACTTCTGGGGCGAGGTGACCGCCGGCTGCGACGACCCCGGCCGCCGCTTCGTGGCCATCACCGACCCGGGCACGCCGCTCGCCGGCCTCGCCGTCGAGCGCGGCTTCCGCGAGCTCTTCCTCAACCAGCCCGACGTCGGCGGGCGCTTCAGCGTGCTGACGCGTTTCGGCATCGTTCCCGCAGCCCTCGCCGGCATCGACGTGCGCCGGCTCCTCGCCCGTGCCGATCGCATGCGCCGCGCCTGTGGCGCCCAGCATCCGGGTCCCCGCAACCCCGGCCTCGCGCTGGGGGCCTACCTCGCCGCCGCGGCCCAGCTCGGTCGCGACAAGGCGACGCTGCTGGTGCCGCGACGGGTGGCGGCCTTCGGCCTCTGGGTCGAGCAGCTGCTCGCCGAGTCGACCGGCAAGCATGGCAAGGGGATCGTGCCGGTGGCAGGCGAGCCGCTCGCCGATCCCGCGAGCTACGCCAACGACCGCGCCTTCGTGCACCTGCGGCTCTCCTCGGATCCGGACGAGGAGGTGGAGGGGCAGGCGGCGCGGCTGCGCGCGGCGGGCCAGCCCGTGTGGCAGCTCGAGCTCGCGCACCTCTGGGACCTCGGCGCGCAGTTCTTCCTCTGGCAGGTGGCGACGGCAGTGGCCGGCCACCTGCTCGGCATCCACCCTTTCGACCAGCCCAACGTCGAGTCGGCGAAGAAGAGCACCCGGCAGGTGCTCGCCACCTGGGAGAGGAGCGGCGAGCTGCCGCGCGTGGCGGCGGCGACGGACCTCGTGGCCGAGCTCGAGCGCGAGCGACCGACCTACGTGGCGCTCCTCGGCTACCTCGCCCCGTCGCCCGCGCTCGAGGACGCGGTGGCGTCGCTGCGGCGAGCGCTGCTCGGGCGCTTCCACGTGGCGACCACCTTCGGCTTCGGCCCCCGCTACCTGCACTCCACCGGGCAGCTGCACAAGGGGGGACCGCCGGGCGGGCTCCACGTCGAGGTGGTGCCGCGGGCAATGGCGGACCTGGTGATCCCCGGCCGGCGCTACGGCTTCGCCACGCTCGCCGCCGCTCAGGCCGAGGGGGACCTGCTGGCGCTGCACGCCGCCGGGCATCGCTGCGTGCGGCTGACCCTCGCCGATCCGGCCGCCGAGCTGGCGCGTATGGCAGGAGAGTTGCTGCCCGCATGAGCCGCGGATGGGCTCGTCAGCGGTGTCGGCCAAGGTCGAAGCAGCGACCCGAGTTTGCATGAGGAGGGCGGGATGAAGCTCGAGGAGCTGGCCGGAATCGACCGTGAGGCAGTCGCCTTCCGCCTCGACGAGGTGCGCCGCCGCACCCTCGAGCTGATCTCGGTGCTCGACTGGGCGACGCTGCGTCGCCAGCACATCCCCATCCTCTCGCCGATGGTGTGGGACCTCGGCCACATCGGCAACTTCGAGGAGCTGTGGATCGGCCAGCGCCTCACCGGCCGGCCGCCGGTGGCCGATGGTTACCAGCGCATGTTCGACCCGGTGGCCAACCCACGGCCGACGCGCGAGGCGCTGCCGCTGCCCACCGGCGACGAGCTCGTCTCCTACCTCGGGAGGGTGCGCGCCCAGACGCTCGCCGTGCTGGCGAGCGGTGCCGACGGCGGCGACCCCCGGCTGGTCGCCGACGATCTCGTCTACGAGATGGTGGCCGAACACGAGGAGCAGCACCAGGAGACGCTGCTGCAGTGCATGCAGGTGCTCGCCGACCCGCCGTACGCACCGGCACGCCGCCGGTCCCTGCCGGCCGCCCGACGCTCCCTGCCGCGAGACATGGTGAGCGTCCCCGCCGGGCCGTTCCGCATGGGCTGGCAGCGCGGCGGGTTTGCCTACGACAACGAGCTGCCGGCGCACCAGGTCGAGGTCGGCGCCTTCGCCATCGACCGCTTCCCCGTCACCCATGGCGACTACCTGGCCTTCGTCGGCGACGGCGGCTACCGCCGCCCCGAGCTGTGGCGCGAGCCCGGCTGGGCCTTCCGCCAGCAGGAGGGATTGGAGGCGCCGCGTCACTGGCTACCCGCCCGCAGCGCCGGCCGCATCGGCTCGCCGTTCCGGGATGGCTGGCTCGCCCGCTTCATGGACGTCGTGGCCCCGGTCGAGGAGCTCGCCGACCTGCCGATCGTTCACGTCTGCTACTGGGAGGCCGACGCCTACGCCCGCTGGGCGGGCAAGCGGCTCCCCACCGAGGCCGAGTGGGAGAAGGCGGCGCTGTGGGACCCGGCGACGGGCCACACCCGGCCCTGGCCCTGGGGCGAGGAGCCGCCCGACGCCGGCCGCGCCAACCTCGACCAGCTCGGCTTCGCGCCGGCACCGATCGGCGCCTACCCGGCGGGGGCGAGCGCCTGCGGCGTCGAGCAGCTCGTCGGCGACTGCTGGGAGTGGACGAGCAGCGACTTCGCGGGCTACCCCGGCTTCGTCGCCTACCCCTACGACGACTACTCCAAGAGCTGGTTCGGCGCCGACTACAAGGTGCTGCGCGGCGCCTCGTGGGCCACCCGGCCGGCGGTGGCTCGCGGCACCTTCCGCAACTGGGACTACCCGATCCGGCGCCAGATCTTCGCCGGCTTCCGCCTCGCCCAGGACGGCTGACCATGCCCCGCTGCCGCCCCGCCCGCGCCGTCGAATCCGCCGTCACCGTCGAGGAGCGGTGGCACCTCGACGCCGAGGCCGAGCGCCGCGAGCTGCTCGCTTCCCTGCACGCGACGCCGCGCAGCATCCCCAGCAAGCACTTCTACGACGAGCGCGGCCTGGAGCTGTTCGACCGCATCACCGAGCTCCCCGAGTACTACCCGACGCGCACCGAGCGCGCCATCCTCGAGCGCATCGCGCCACAGGTGGCCGCCACCACCGGCGCCGTCGAGCTCGTCGAGCTCGGCTCGGGGTCGGCGACCAAGACGCGGCTGCTGCTCGACGCCCTGCAGGCGGCCGGCACGCTCGGCCTCTACGTGCCGGTCGACGTCAACGCGGCGTCGCTCGCGCGCGTCGGCGAGGAGCTGGTGCGCGACTACGCCGGTCTGCTGGTGCACGGCGTCGCCGCCGACTTTCTCGGCCCGCTGGCGCCGCTGCCGGGCGACGGGGAGGCGCGGCTGGCGATCTTCCTCGGCGGCACCCTGGGCAACCTTCGCCCCGCCGACGAGGCGCCCGCCTTCCTCGCCCGCCTGCGCGCGGCCCTCGCCACCGGCGACTGGTTCCTGCTCGGCGTCGACCTGGTCAAGGACGTGGCGACGCTCGAGGCCGCCTACGACGACGCGGCCGGCGTCACCGCCGAGTTCGACCGCAACGTCCTGCGGGTGGTCAACCGCTTGCTGCGCGCCGACTTCGATCCCGGCGCCTTCCGCCATCGCGCCTTCTACGACCGTGCCAACGACTGGATCGAGATGCGGCTCGCCGCCACCACCGCGCAGGTGGTGAGGCTGGGCGTCACGCGCGAGCGCCTGCGCTTCGCGCCCGGCGACGAGATCCGCACCGAGATCAGCGCCAAGTACACGCGCGAGCGGGTCGAAGCGTTGCTCGCCGCCAGCGACTTCGCGCCGCAGCGGTGGTACAGCGACGAGCGCGGCTGGTTCGGCATGTCGCTCGCGCGCGCTCGCTGACCCGGCGTGGCCGGCGACGACTGCCTCGCCGCGACGATCGTGGCCCCTCCGGCAAGGCGAAGGCGGGCTCAGCGCGCTGGCTGGTCGAAGTGGTACCAGGGCCCGCCCAGCCGGGTGAAGACGGCAGGGGCGCTTCCCGGCGGCCGCGTGCCGGGCGCGTAGACGAGCCCGCAGCGATGGCCGTCGGCGCAGCTCGGGGTGAGGAACCACACCCGGTGCTCCCCCACCTCGACCCTGGCGCGGAACAGTCCGATCCACTCCTCCCCCGCCGGCGGCGGCACGATGAGGACGCCGCCCGCCTGCTCGGTGAGCGCCTCGCGGCTGGCGCGGAACCGCAGGTGAAAGAGGGGGTTGTGCGGCGGCTTGCCGAAGAGGAAGAGCGCTGCCACCAGCAGGCAGGTGGCAGGCGCCGTCCACTCGAGGGCCCGCCGCGCCAGGGATCGATCGTGACGCCGCCAGGAGCGGTACGCCGCCACCCAGCCGCCGAGCAACACGGCGCCCCCCGCCCACGCCACCACCACCACCGGACGGCCGAGGCCGGCGCCGCTGAAGGCGTAGAGCTGGTAGGCGAGCCAGACGGCGCCGACGCCGGCGATCGTCCGCCGCGCCTGCCAACCACCGCTGTGAACGTCGTCGGCCATGGAGGGTTGGGCGCGGTGCGGCTCCGGCGCCAGCTTGGCGGAGCGTCAGCCCACGCTCAGGTCGGAGCCACCGGTGCCGCCGCCGCCTGCGCCGCGCGGTGCTGCTCGAGCAGTTGCGCGCCGAGCCGCAGCCGCACCGCCGCCTCGAGCTGCGCCGAGGGCTGGTAGGGGTCGTAAGAGCGGAACAGTCCGGCGACGTTGCGCACCACCTGCACCGGCGTGAGGATGAGCCCCCAGGGGAACCCCCACCAGCCGGCGACGATGGAGATGAGGGCACCGAGCGCCTGCTGCTTGCGCCCGCAGGAGCGGCAGGAGATCTGTGGCGAGCTGCTCCACGACGTCAGCACCAGCGCCGACCAGACCTTGTAGCTGGTGCTGACGTCGATCGGCCCGGCGCCACCGCACCGCGGGCACTGTCCGAGGTGCACGCGCGTCACCGCGGCGGCCACCTCGCCGGGGTCCACGCGGCTCGACATCGCCACCAGCACCCCGCGCTGGTGGCACTTCTGGTTGCAGAATCGCTTGCCATCGGCCTGCTTGACGCCGCCGACGATGATGGTCGAGCCGCAGTAGTCGCAGCGTGCCACGAAGGGGACCTCCTGCCCGGGTGAAACCGCGCCAGCCTAACAGAGCCCGCCGTTCGGCGGCCGGCCCAGCGCGCGCCCTCGAGGTGCACCCCACAGGGTCGACACCGCGGCAAGCCCGGGGCCCCGACTCTCTGCGGTCGGCCGCGATGCCGCCCTCAGCCCTTCGGTGGATCGGCGGCCGGCTGCCCGGGTGGCGGCGCCGAGGCGGCCGGCGGTGGCGCCGCGGTCGCGCTGCCACCGGGCACGCCCACCGCTGCCGCCTCGGCGCTCGGCGGCGGCGGTGGTGGCAGGACCTCCACCGCCAGCTCCCACCAGCTGGCGTCGGGCTCGAACGCCCACCCCTCGTAGGGGCAGGTGGAGCCGACGTGGTCGCGGCCGGAGACGGGGTCGCCGGCGTGCACCGTGCGCATCAGCGGGTAGGACTGGTTGCAGCCGTGGCAGAAGCGCCCCAGCACGTGGCCACGGCGATCCTCCGGGACGCGGCTTACCGGGGCGGCCTTGGGGGCGCGGAAGACCATGCGGAGCGGAGGATATCCCAGTCACCCCACCGCCGCGCTCCGGGTCGGCGCCCCTCCGACCCCAACGGGTGCGAGCGGAACTTCCTGCGATCGAGACCTACATGCCTCTTCGCCCGGTGGCGCGAGGCTAGAGTCTCGAGGTGAGCGACGGCGACCGGAAGAAGGCAGCGAGAACCGTGGCGCCGCGCGGTGCCGCCCACTGGGTGGCGCTGGCGATGGCGATCGCCCCACCGTACCTCGGTCCCGAAGTCAACAGCGCCGGCGACGAGCTCGAGCCGCTGCCCAGCCCCGACGGCGGCAGGTTGATCGTCATGGCCGACGGCGGCCTGTGGAAGACGACGCGGGCAGCGGGCGGCTGGACTCCACGGCGCAAGCTCGGCCCCGAGGTCAACGCCAACGGCAGCGAGATCGGTGCGCTCTCCTCTCCCAGCGGGCGCTCCCTGCTCTTCGCGCGCGACACCGGCCCGCCGCTCTCTGGCGAGCTGTTCGTCTGGCGCCAGGCAGGTGACGAGGCATGGCCCCCCGACTGCCCGGCGCCGGCCGCCGCCTCCACGCCGCCACCGGCGGCACGACCGCAGCGCTAGACCGCGAGGTCGCAGCTGGCGCGCCCGGCTGCGGCTCACCGCCAGCCGGTTGCCGTCGGCGAGCTCGGCCACCAGTTGCCCCGCGAGCAGGCGGCGGAAGGTCTCGACGTGGTCGAGGTTGACGACGTGGGTGCGGTGGATACGCACGAAGCGGGCAGGGTCGAGCCGCCCCTCGAGCCGCTGCAGCGAGAGGTGGAGCACGTGCCGCGCCGTCCCGGCGTGGGCGACGACGTAGTCCCCGAGCGCCTCGAACCAGGAGATGCCGCGCACCGCCACCGGGACGATGGCGCCGCCCGAGCGCACGAATAGCCGCTCCAGCGGCCCCTTGCCGAAGGTCTCGCGCAGCCGCTCGAAGGCGGGCAGCGCCGCCGGCTCGCCGAGCGCCGAGCGCACGCGCTCGAGCGCCGTGGCCAGCCGCTCGCGGCCGAAGGGCTTGAGAAGATAGTCGAGGGCGCCGAGCTTCGAACCCCTCCACCGCGTGCTGCGCGAAGGCGGTGGTGAAGACCACCAGCGGCTGGTGCCGGACCCGCTGCAGCACGTCGGTGCCGAGGAGGCCCGGCATCTGCACGTCGAGGAAGACCAGCTCGGGGTGCAGCCGGTCGATCTCCGCCACCGCGGCGGGGCCGCTGGCCGCCTCGCCCACGCAGGCCAGCCACGGCACCTCGGCGAGCATCTCGCGCAGCCCTGCACGCGCCACCGGCTCGTCGTCGGCGATGAGCGCGCCGACCTTCACGCAGCCTCCTGGGGGATGGTCAGAGTGGCCCGGAAGCCGCCGCCCGGCGCCGTGGCGATGGCGAGCCCGGCGCCATCCCCGTAGAGAGCCCGACTCAGCAATGGCCTCACCGAGGGTCTCAATCCCAAGCTCTGAGTGGTTGCTCGCCGCGCCTACGGCTATCACACCGCCGACAGCCTCATCGCAATGCTCTTCCTCACCTGCTCCGATATTCGCCTCGATCCACCCCCTTTCATCACCCACACCAAGTTGAGGAAGGCCCGAATACATAAGCCTCTCAGGGAGGACAAGGCGGCACAATTCTGGAGAGCCAGGGAAATCTGGCGGCCCGCGTTCGTCTAACCATGCTGAGGCCCAAGCACATGCGGCAAAGGATCAGACCAACATCTCTGTGTTTCGTAGGTTGACCCCCTTCACACGCCTGCCAGAGGCTTCTTGGGCCAAGGTCAAAAAGGAGGTTCGGAATGAGATTGCGTCCGATTCTCGCCGGGGTGATGTTGGGCTCGATCGCGATGATCTCTGGTGCGAACTCGCCGCTCAATGCTCAGAGTGGTTGCCACACGTACATATATACCTGCAGCCAGCAGCCTTGCATCAGGTGCCAGCACTGGAACTGTTGGTACGAAACAAGCGACGGCTCGCTGCAATGGTATTCGGGCGACGACCCGTGGGAGTGCTCCTGGAGCGTCTGAGATGACCATGCAAAGACCGCCGCGTTTCGTGCTGCCACTGCTCCTTCTGTGCTCCGTCGCAGCAGCCGGTTCGTCCACGCAAGGACCGCTCCGGCCGATTTCGATCACAAGCTTCCTCGAGTACGGCGTTGGCGGTGGTGCTCGCTTCCTGCGCGCAGACGCGAAGGGGCGCCTGTATCTCCTGCGCGCAAAGTCTCTGACCGTTGTTCGGGTTGCCGCGGGCGCACCCGTCCCAAAGAGCGAAGTGAAACTGAAGGCGCGCACCCCGATCGGCATTGTCCTTGATGCGGCGGTCTGTTCGGGCGGCGACGATTGGGTCATCCTCGTTGCCACCCCGGAGCCGGCCGTTCGCTTGTTCGCGAACGGCGAAGAAGTCCCGATTCCACAGCCGGAATGGGAGATGACGGGTGTGGCCTGCCCGGGTGGTACTCCGGCCGTCGCGGTCACGCCTGGGCAATCGATCGGCGGCCCGCCCGGCCCGCCCCCGACAGAGCCGCCAGCACTCATGTTGCGCTGGGACGGCGAACGATGGGCTCCGCACGTCGACCGGCTATTGGATTTGCGGGGCAAGGCCACCGGAGCAAAGTTCGTGTTCAAGTCCGTGGGGGCTTCTCAGGTCGTCACGACCCCTGATTACCGAGGGCGGCTCTGGATCGGGCAGGCTGGTTTCTACAACGTGCGGCGCGTCACAAGCGCGGGCCGCGTTGACACTATGCTCGAATCTGGCCCGCTAGAGGTGAAGCTCCGGGAACCGTCGGAGGCGGAGCGCAAGAACGCCGAGGCCGCGCTCCAGGGAATGGGCGTTACTCCCCCAGCGGCGTCCCCTGGGCCTCGTACGGATCGTGCACTGCTGGGCCTTGCGGAAGGGTCAGACGGCAGTCTCTACATATTCGTTGCTCCGCGGCTGGCGCAGGGCAAGCTGGCGATCGATCGCTACTCACCGGGAGAGGCGCGCGTGATGCGCATTCCTGTCGAGGGCGAGGTGACCGAGCAATTGGCAAGCTTCGTTGCCGATGCGAGCGGGATTTACTGGGCCGAACGCAGCGGCAAGGCGTGGTGGCTGCCTTCGGAAGTTCTCGAGAAAGCGCCTTGGAAGCCCGCCACCCAGGTCCGAGTCCACTGACGTCACATCGCGCGCACGGAGAGACCAGACCGTGAGCTCACGCGCGCCGTTTACGAGCACCCAAAGCGCTCACCTTTAGCAGGTCTACGTAGACGCATAGCTTCGGCTGGCCATGCACCAGCGCCGCCAGCGCCGACACGTGGGGCTCGGCGACGAGCTCCCACTGGCCGAGCAGGAAGTCGAGCTGGTGAGCCTCGCGCGGCGCCGTCGTCGCCGGCGGCGACGGCGCGCCGTGCTGGGCGGCGGCACCGGTGGCAAGGGCGAGGGTGAAGGTGAGTGAGCGTGAGGGCGACGGCCGACGCGGGGTGGGTTCTCATGGTTCCTCCGAGGTTCGTCCGCGCAGATGGTAGGGGCACGCTCGCACCGCCCGACGCACCGTTCGCCCAACGGTCGCAGCAGCCTGCCCAACGGTCGCCGCCGGCGCGCCGCTGTCGCGTAGGGTCACCGCCATGAGCGAGACCGTCGTCGAGATGCGCGGCGTCAGCAAGCAGTACGTCACCGCGGCGGGCGCCTTCGCGGCCCTCTCCGACGTCGACCTCGCCATCGCGCGCGGCGAGCTGGTGGTGGTGGCGGGGCCCTCGGGCGGCGGCAAGTCGACACTGCTGGGACTGCTCGCCGGCATCGACCGGCCGAGCCGCGGCGAGGTGCTGGTGGGCGGCACCGCCGTGCACGCGCTGCGCGAGCGCGACGTCTCCGCCTGGCGGGGACGGGCGGTGGGCATCGTCTTCCAGTTCTTCCAGCTGCTGCCCACCCTCACCGCCGCCGAGAACGTGATGCTGCCGATGGATTTCTGCGCCACCTTCGCGCCGCGGCAGCGGCGGCCGCGGGCGATGGCGCTGCTCGACCGCCTGGGCGTCGCCGACCAGGCCGACAAGCTCCCCGCCACCCTCTCCGGTGGGCAGCAGCAGCGGGTGGCGGTGGCGCGGGCGCTCGCCAACGAGCCGTCGCTGCTGCTGGCCGACGAGCCCACCGGCAACCTCGACACCCGCAACGCCGAGACGATGCTCGAGCTGATCGCCGGCATCGCGCGCGACGGGCAGACCGTGGTCGTGGTCACCCACGATCGCGGTGCCGCCGGCGTCGCCTCGCGCACCGTTACCCTCGTCGACGGCCGCATCGCGGCGCCGGGAGCCGCCGATGCCTAGCCCGCGCTGGCGCACGGTGTGGCGCGACGCCTGGCAGCACAAGGCGCGTCCGCTCCTGGTGGTGGCGGCGATCGCCGTCGGCATCCTCGGCGCCGGCGCCGTGCTCGACACCTGGTCGCTGTTGCGCCAGGTCACCGACGGCGCCTACCGCGTCAGCCATCCGGCGAGCGCCACGCTGCGCAGCGAGCGCCTCGACGCGGCGCTGGTGGCACGGGTGCGCGCCATGCCGGAGATCGCCGACGCCCGCGCCCACCGCACCACGATCGCCAGCGCGCAGGTGGAGGGGTCGTGGCGCACCGCCGTGCTCCTCACCGTCGACGACTTCACGGAGAACCGCATCGGCGTGGTGGCACCGGAGCTGGGGGCATGGCCGCCCGGCGACGGCGGCATCGTCGTCGAGCGCTCGTCGGTCGACTTCGCACGCACCGGCGTTGGCTCCACGCTGCTCGTACAGGTGGGAACGGGCGAGCCGCTGGCGCTGCCGGTGTCCGGCGTCGCTCGCGACGTCGGCCTCGCCCCCGGCTGGATGGAGCACGTGGTGTACGGCTTCGTCAGCCGCGCCACGCTCGCGCGCCTGGGCGCCTCGCCGGCGCTCGACGAGCTGCAGATCGTCGTCGCCCACGACCGCGACGACCGCGAGGCGGTGCGGCGAGCCGCCTACGCGGTGAAGCGAGTGGTGGAGGCCAGCGGCCGCCGCGTCGCCAACGTCGACGTGCCGGTGCCGGGCCGCCACGTCCATGCCGCGCAGATGGACTCGCTGCTCTTCACCCAGGAGGCGTTCGGGCTGCTGGCGCTGCTGCTCAGCGGGTTGCTGGTGGTCAACCTGGTGACCGCCATGCTCGCCGGGCAGGTGCGCGAGATCGGCGTTATGAAGGCCGTGGGGGCGACGAGCGCGCAGATCGGCGGCATGTACTTGGTGCTGGCCCTGCTGCTCGGCCTCGTCGCTTCGGCGCTGGCGGTACCGGCGGCGGCGATTCTAGGCCGCGCCTACGCCCGCTTCACCGCCGACCTGCTCAACTTCAGCATCGCCGGCACCACCCTGTCCTTGCGCGTCGTCGCCGTCCAGCTGCTGGTGGGCGCGCTGCTGCCGGTGGCCGCCGCGGCCATGCCCGTGCTGCGCGGCTGCCGGGTGACGGTGGGCGCGGCGCTACGCGACTTCGGCATCCGCGACGGCGGCCCGCGGGCCGGCCACGAGCTGATGGCGCGGCTGGGAATCCGCCGCCCCCTCCTGCTGTCGCTGCGCAACGCCTTCCGTCGCCGTCAGCGCATGGCGCTGACACTCGCCACGCTGGCCGCCGGCGGAGCCATCTACCTGGGGGCCATCAACCTGCGCGCCGCCGTCGCGGGCTCGGTCGACCTGCTGTTCGCCACCCAGCGCTTCGACCTCGCCCTGCGCCTCGCCCGGCCCTACCCGCCACAGCAGCTCGAGCGGCTCGCCGCACGGGTCCCCGGCGTGGCGCGTGCCGAGGCGTGGGCGGGAGCGTGCGCCGCGCTCGAGCGCGCCGACGGCTCGCTCGGCAACGCCTTCCCGCTCACCGCGCCACCGGTGCGAACCCGCCTGCTCGTCCCGCGGCCGGAGCGCGGCCGCTGGCTGCGGCCCGGCGACGACCACGCGCTGGTGGTCAACCGCCGCCTGCTCGAGGAGGAGCCCTCGCTGGCGCCGGGACGCGAGGCCACCCTGGTGGTCGAGGGCCGCCGCAGCCGCTGGCGAGTGGTAGGCACGGTCGACTCAGGACCGACCGCCGGCGCCTACGTGGCGCGCGAGTCGCTGCTGCCGACGGTCGGCGGCAGCCGCTCGGTGATGGTGGCCGCCACCCACGCCGGCGCCGCCTCGCGGCTCGATCTCCTGCAGCGCCTGCGCGCCGCAGCCACCGATGCCGGCCTCGAGGTGCAGTCGGGAGTCCTCATGGCGCAGCAGCGCAAGGTGATCGAGGACCACGTGCTGATGGTCGCCTCCTTCCTCGGGGTCATGGGCTGGCTGACCATCGCCGTCGGCGGGCTCGGCTTGGCGTCGACGATGAGCCTCTCCGTCCTCGAGCGCACCCGCGAGATCGGCGTCCTGCGCGCCATCGGCGCCCGCCACGGCGCCATCCTCGCCCTGGTACACGTCGAGGCGCTGGTGGTCGCCGTGCTCGGCTGGCTGCTGGCGGTGCCGCTCTCGGTGCCGATGAGCGTCGCCCTCGGCAACGCCTTCGGACGGATCATGTTCCGCGTGCCGGTGATCCTCACACCGCAGCCGGAGGGCGTGCTGCGCTGGCTGCTGGTCGCCGTCGTCGTCGCGCTGCTCGCCGCCGCCTGGCCCGCTTGGCGGGCGACGCGGGTGACGACGGCGGCGGCGCTGGCCTACGAGTGAGCCGCGGGCTCGGCGCGCGCGCCGCTCAGCGCGCCGCCAGCAGCTCGGCGCGCGCGAAGAAGAAGGCGAGCTCCCGCTCGGCGTTCTCCGGCGAATCGCTGCCGTGGATGGCGTTGCGCTCGATGGAGGTGGCGTAGAGCTTGCGCACCGTGCCCTGCTCGGCCTTGGCGGGATCGGTGGCGCCCATCACCTGCCGCAGCGTCACCACGGCGTGCTTGCGCCGCAGCGCCAGCGGCATGCAGGGGCCGCTGGTCATGAAGTTGACCAGACTGTCGTAGAACGGGCGCTGCGCATGCACCTCGTAGAAGGCCTGCGCCTGCACCCGCTCGAGCCGCAGCACGCGAGCGCCGACGAGCTCGAAGCCCTCCTTCTCGAGGTGGGCGAGGATGCGGCCGGCGTTGCCGGCGGCGAAGGCGTCGGGCTTGACGATGGCGAGGGTGTGCTCCATCCGCGAATCCTCCGGGCTACATGATGTCGCTGGTGTCGTCCTCCTCGAGCAGCGTGTAGTCGCCCTCGGGAGAGCCCAGCACGTAGAGCCGATCGATCACTTCCATGGCGCCGTCGGGGCCGAGCATGAGCGCGGCGCCGGCGGGGATGCCGACGCCCCAGCGCACACCGGGGTGGCGCAGCATCTGGCGCAGCCGCCGGTCGTGCTCGGGGTCGAAGTTGGGCTCCACGACGCCACCCTCGAGCCAGCCGAGGGCGGCGACGGCGCCGCCGCCGAAGACGCTGCGCGCCACCGTCCCCATGCACTGCGCCGCCGCCGCGATCGCCGCCACCGTGCCGCCGCCGGCGAGCCGCCGCTCGAGGGCGGCGGCCACCGGTGTGCCGGCGATCGCCTCGAGGAGGTGGTCGGCGACGCCGCCGCCGAGGTAGATCGCCGCCACCTCGCCCAACCTCTGGACGTTCTTCTCGCGCCGCCCGTCGCGGCCGCGGTAGATCGGCAGCGTCTCGACCTCGCGCTCGAAGGTCTCCTTGAGGTAGGTGGCGAAGTGCTGCGGGTAGTCGGTCGAGCCGCTCGCCGCCGGCAGGAAGCCAACCGTGCCGGGCGGCGTCTTGTCGAGCCAGGCGCGGTCGGCGTCGAGCGTCTCGCCGAAGCTGAACTCGCCGCCGCCGAGCAGGGCGAGCCAGCCGCCGCCGGGCGGCCGCGTGAATGGGACGTGGAGGTCGGCGGTGGTTCGCATCGGCAACGGGCTACTTGCCGAGCGCCCGCGCCACGGTGGCGCCGAGCTCGGCCGGCGACTCGACGACGTGGATGCCGGCTGCCGCGAGCGCTGCCATCTTCTCGGCGGCGGTGCCCTTGCCGCCGGCGACGATGGCGCCGGCGTGGCCCATGCGCCGCCCCGGCGGCGCCGTGCGGCCGGCGATGAAGCCCACCACCGGGCGGTCGAAGTTGGCCTGCACCCAGGCGGCGGCTTCCTCCTCGGCGCTGCCGCCGATCTCGCCGATGAGGATCACCGCCTCGGTGTGCGGGTCCTCCTTGTAGGCCTTCAGCACGTCGATGAAGTTGGTGCCGTTGACCGGGTCGCCGCCGATGCCGACGCAGGTCGACTGGCCGAGCCCGAGATTGGTGAGCTGCCAGACCGCCTCGTAGGTAAGCGTGCCCGAGCGCGAGACGACGCCGACGCTGCCCGGCCGGTGGATGTGCCCCGGCATGATGCCGATCTTCGCCGTGCCGGGGGTGATGATGCCCGGGCAGTTGGGCCCGATCAGCCGCACCTTCCCCTTCCCCCAGCGGTGCGCCATGTCGTGCAGGAAGGCCTTCACCTTCAGCATGTCGCGCACCGGGATCCCCTCGGTGATGGCGACGATCAGCTCGATGCCGGCGTCGGCCGCCTCCATGATGGCGTCGGCGGCGAAGGGCGGCGGCACGAAGATCATCGAGGCGTTGGCGCCCGTCTGCTTGCGCGCCTCTTCCACCGAGTCGAACACCGGGATCCCCTCGACCGTCTGCCCGCCCTTGCCCGGCGTCACGCCGGCCACCACCTGGGTGCCGTAGTCGCGGCAGCCGAGGGCGTGGAAGGTCCCCTCCTTGCCGGTGATCCCCTGCACCAGCAGGCGGGTGTTGGCGTCGAGCCAGATCATCCCCGCCCCCGCGTGCAAAGCGCGCTGCCGTCCCCCACGCGACCCCCTCCCCTGCTTCCCGTTCCGCCCCCGTTCCCCCGTCCCCTCGCCTCTCGAGGGGCAGGGGGCGCCCCCACTCGAGCCCCGGCGTGCCTCATCACTGGGCCCCCCTCTTCGCCGCTGCCACCACCTTCTCGGCGGCGTCAGCCATCTGCTCGGCGACGACGAAGGGGAACGGCGCCTCGCGCAGGATGCGACGCCCCTCCTCGACGTTGGTGCCCTCGAGCCGCACCACCACCGGCAGCGTGACGTTGCCGAGGTGCTCGATGGCGGCCACCACGCCGCGGGCGATGCGGTCGGTGCGGGCGATGCCGCCGAAGATGTTGATCAGCACTGCCACCACGGCGGGGTCGGAGACGAGGATCTGGAAGGCGTTCTGCACCGCCTCCTGCGAGGCACCGCCGCCGACGTCGAGGAAGTTGGCCGGCTCGCCGCCGTAGAGCTTGATGATGTCCATGGTCGCCATCGCCAGGCCGGCGCCGTTGACCATGCAGGCGATGTTGCCGTCGAGCTTGATGTAGTTGAGGTTGAACTTGCTGGCCTCGACCTCGAGCGCGTTCTCCTCGGCGAGGTCGCGCATGGCGGCGATGTCGGGGTGACGGAAGAGGGCGTTGTCGTCGAACGACATCTTGGCGTCGAGCGCCAGCACGTCGCCGTCGCCGGTGACCAGCAATGGGTTGATCTCGGCGAGCGTGGCGTCGCTGTCGACCCAGGCGCGGGTGAGCGCCTCGAACAGCGTCACCGCCTGGCGGGCGGTCTTGCCGGCGAGCCCCAGTCGCCGCGCCACCCGCCGCCCCTGGAACGGCAGCAGCCCGAGGTGGGGGTCGAAGGGCTCGCGGAGGATCGCCTCGGGGGTGTGCGCCGCCACCTCCTCGATCTCCATGCCGCCTGCGGAGGAGGCCATGAGCAGCGGCTTGCCGAGCTGGCGGTCGAGGAGCACGCCGACGTAGAGCTCCTTGGCGATCGACACCGCCTCCTCGATGAGGACCTTGCGCACCCTCTGCCCCTCGGGCCCGGTCTGCGGCGTCACCAGCTGCATGCCGAGGATCTGGCGCGCCGTCTCCTCCGCCTCGGCTGGCGAGGCGGCGAGCTTGACGCCGCCTCCCTTGCCGCGCCCGCCGGCGTGGATCTGCGCCTTGACGACGCAGCGTCCGCCGAGCTCGGCGCAGAGCACCGCCGCCTCGCCGGCGTCCTCGCTCACCCGGCCACGCGGGGTCGCCACGCCGTATCGGCGCAGGATCTCCTTGGCCTGGAACTCGTGGATCTTCACCGCTGTCCCTCCTTGGTGGGCCCGGAGCGCGGGCCGGGGGGTGTGCTCTCGAGTGCGGGCGCGAGGCCGCGGTGCCCCGCCGGGTGGGGTCGCCTCGGCGAAGCGGGCGCAGTCTAACAGAGCGATCATGCCGGCAGACACCAGGCTCGGCGCCGGTCGCGACCCCTCGCGCTCGAGGGTAGAGTGGGGAGTGCCGATGGCGCCCCCCCTCACCACCGCCGCCGACTGGCCACCGCTGCCGCTCGCGGGCTGGCAGGACACCTACGCCAGCCTCCACCTGCGTACGCAAATCGTCGGCAAGACTCGCCTGGCGCTGGCGCCGATGCAGAACCACTGGTGGCAGGTGGTGCTCTACCTGACCGCCCGCGGCCTCACCACCTCGCCGATGCCGTGCGGCGGTCGCACGCTCGAGGTCGAGCTCGACTTCCTCGACCACCGGCTGCTCGCCCTCACCAGCGACGGCGGCGCGGCCTCGCTGCCGCTCGTGGCCCAGCCGCTGGCGGAGTTCTACGAGCGCTACCTCGAGCTGCTCCACTCGCTCGGCGTCGAGGTGCGGCTGTGGCCGGTGCCCGTCGAGATGGCGGAGGTCATCCCCTTCCGCGACGACCGCGTGCACGCGGCGTACGACCCCGAGGCCGCGCAGCGCTGCTGGCGCGTCCTGACGCAGGTCGACCGCGTGCTGAAGCAGTTCCGCGGCCGCTTCCTCGGCAAGAGCAGCCCGTCGCACTTCTGGTGGGGGAGCTTCGACCTCGCCTGCACCCGTTTCTCAGGCGCGCGCGCGCCGACACACCCCGGCGGCTTCCCCAACCTCGCCGACTGGGTGACCCGCGAGGCCTACTCGCACGCCTGCATCAGTGCCGGCTGGTGGCCCGGAACGCCGGGGATGGTGGACGAGGCGGCCTTCTACGCCTACGCCTACCCCGAGCCCGCCGGCTGCCCCGAGGCTGTCGTGCGCCCCGCCGCCGCGCGCTACGACGCGGGGCTGCACGAGTGGGTCCTCCCCTACGAGGCGCTGCGCAACGCCGCCGACCCCGATGCCACCCTGCTCGACTTCCTGCAGAGCACGTATGAGGCCGCCGCCATCCTCGCCGGCTGGGACCGTGCGTCCCTCGAGCGACAGGCCGAGCCGACCGCCTAGGCGGCGGTGAGGACGATCGGCGCGCGGCGGGTGACGACGATGGTGTGCTCGTAGTGTGCCGCGAGGGCGTGGTCGGCCGTGCGCACCGTCCAGCCGTCGCCGGCGAGGAGCACGCCGCCGCTGCCGGCGGAGATGATGGGCTCGATGGTGACGACCATGCCCGGCTCGAGCCGCTCGCGCGACGTCGCGTCGTCGAAGTTGGGCACCGTCGGCGGCTCGTGGATGGTGCGACCGATGCCGTGGCCGGCGAGCTCGCGCACGACGGCAAAGCCGCTGCGGCGCACCTCGAGGTCGACGTCGCGACCGATCGCTCCCACGCGCCGCCCGGGACGCACCGCCGCGAGCCCGCGCCGGAAGGCCCGCCGCGCGCAGGAGGCGAGCCGCATCGCTTCGGGGCCGGCCTCGCCGACGACGACGGTGCGTGCGGCATCGGCCATGAAGCCTCCCTTCTCGGCGGTGACGTCGAGCTTGACGACGTCGCCCGCGGCCAGGGCGCGGGCGCCGGGGATGCCGTGCACCACCTCGTCGTTGACGCTGATGCAGGTGTGGCCGGGAAAGGCGTACACCAGCCGCGGCGCCGATCGGGCGCCATACCGCTCGAGCGCGCGGGCCGCGATGGCGTCGAGCTCCTCCGTGGTCACCCCCGCCCCGACCGCGGCCTCCATGGCATCGAGGACGAGGGCCACCACCCGTCCTGCCGCCCGCAGCGACTCGAGCTCCGCCGCCGAACGGATGGTCATGACGGGTCCACCGGGGTCGGCAGCTCGTACCAGATCTCGACCTCGTAACCGTCGGGGTCGCCGCAGAACAGGAAGGGCTCCCCGGGGCAGAACTCCCCCTTGCTGGTGATGCGGCCCCCTGCCGCCTCGACCGCGGCCGCCGCCACCGCGATGGCCTCCGGCTCCTGGAGACGGAAGCCGAAATGCTTGATGCCGCCCTTCGCCCCGGCATGTTCGGCCTCCCGCACGAAGACGAGGACGTCGCGCGTGCCGGGCGTCTGCAGCTGCACGAGATCGGGGCCCTCGTAGACCACCGCGCAGCCGAAGACCGCCGTGTAGAACGCCGCAGAGCGCTGCGGGTCGCGCACGGCGAGGGCGACGTGCGTGAGCCCGTGCGTCTTCACCATGGCGCGGCGTGTCAGGGGCCGGGCGAGCGGCGGCCGACGGCGGCCCCGCCCTGGAAGGTGACGGTGGCGAGGCACGGCACGGCGGTCGGCTTGCCATCGACCACTGCGGGCTGATAGCGCCACTGCCGCAGCCACGCGAAGGCCAGGAAGGCGCCGGCGGGCACGGTGTGCGCCGAGACGAGAAGCGGTTGATGCAGGGCACCGTCCGTGCCGACGATGGACTCGATCTCGATCTCCGTCCGGGCGATCCCGGGCAGCGGTTCGAAGATGTAGCGCGGCGGCCGGGTCGAGCCGAGCCGCCGCGGAGGCGTCGCAGCCACCAGCGAGCCGTCCTGCAAGCGGACCTGCCCCGCCGCCGGCTCGCCGGAGGCCTGAAGGGCCCGGGCGCGCGGCGGGCCGGCATCGAAGGCGGGCACGGCCGGGAAGCCTCCGGCCTCCTCGGTGGCGGCATGAGAGTCCATCGCCAGGGCCGTGTACCACCACCACTCCGACACCGCGCCATCGCCGGTCGCCGCGGCGATCAACGCGCACCGTGCCGCGAGGATCGCGTAGCGCGAGGCGGGGAACCCCACGCGGTCGTGGAGACGGGACTCGGTGGACGGCAGCTCGTCGCAGGTCTTGGCGCCGTCGGCCCACCGCTGTGCCTGCACCGAGGCGGCAAGGAGATCGAGCGCGTCGTGCCCGGCCCTGGCCTCGAGCTGGCCGGGCACGACGACCGCGGCCAGAACCGCGAGCGTGGCGATCGTCCGTGGGTGCATGGGAGCGGTCGGGATTCGCTGCGAGTCAGCGCCCCGGCGAGGCCGATGATCGCACACGCTGGCGAGCTTCAGGAAGGCCACAGCGCCGCCACGGCGGAATCGCCGCGCGTGCCATGCAGCCGCGGATCATCGCTGCGGCGCCGGGATGTCGATCCCTCTCCGCCGATGACGGACCGACCCAGGCCGGACGTCGTGCAGCTTCCGCACCCGTCCGCGAGACGCCACCCGGTGCCGCGAACGGGCAGTCGGCGCCTCCCCGTGCGCCCCGCCGCCTCATCGCGGTGGGAACAGCTTGCGGAACACCCCCGGCGAGGCCCCGCGGTAGATCGTGCTGTGCCGCAGGTCGAGCCGCGGCTCGAAGTACCAGGTCAGGCCCTTTGGCGCAGCGGCGCGCAGGGCCGCTGCCAGTGCGTTGGCGGCGTCGTCGTTGCCGTCGTCGACGGCGGTCGCGAAGTAGAGAGTCCCGGTCGGCCGTGGCCGCGCTCGCAGGCGAGCCTCGGCGCCCAGCACCAGGGCCTCGTCGTTCCACCACAGGCTCGGGCTCAGGGCGATGTAGGTGTCGAAGAGCCCCGGCTCGGCGAAGAAGGTCTCGAGAGTGAAGAGGCCCGCCAGCGACTCGCCGACGATGGCCGGCTCGCCGTTGCCACGGTAGCGCTCCCGGACCACCGGCATGAGCTCGTCGCGAGGGTGAAGGTCTGGTGCGGCAGGACCGCATCGGGAGCCGGGGCGAGCGACGCGTGCGTGATGGCCACCGCGGCGGGTGCCGGCGGCGGCGCGGCGGCCGCGGCACGGCAGCGCACCCCAGGGACCATCGAGGTCACCACGGCCGCCGCGAAGACGCAGGAGGCGGAGCGCCTCAGGGTCACGAGCGCGCCGCCCGCCGGAGCGTGAGCCAGGCCCAGGTCGAGAGCGCCGCGGCCACGATGGTGACGACGACGAACGAGGGCTCCCGCGCCAGGGCCGGCCCTTCCTCGACGGCCCGCCAGAGGTGCACGACGACGAGCAGACCGAAGATCGCCCCACTGGTCGCAACGTAGGCTTTCATCGCCGCTGCTTGCCCTTCCTTCGCCAACCCGACCCGGCGCGCGCCATGCCGGGCGACGAGCGCCTGCCGCGCCGGACGGGGGCGTCGTCACGGCGGCGACGCTAGCACGGGGCCCCGCGCCCTCGCCGCCCCGCTCGACGCCCCCGAACCGGGGTGGCGCCAGCATGGGTCTACTCGGCGGTGAGCACCGATCGCGGCGGCGTCCGCGCGGCCCGCAGGGCCGGTGCGGCGCTGGCGGCGAGGGCAGCGGCGAGCACGACGAGCGCCGCCACCAGGAAGGTGGCCGGGTCGTTCGGCCCGACCCCGAAGAGCAGCCCCCGCAGCGCGCGGGTGAGGGCCGCCGCCGCGAGCGCACCGAGGAGCACACCGCCGACGGTGAGACGGAGTGCCGAGACCACCACGAGCCGGAGCACGTCGGCGTGGCTCGCCCCCACCGCCATGCGCACGCCGATCTCCCGGCGCCGCTGCGCGACGCTGTACGAGATGACGCCGAAGATGCCGACCACGGCAAGTGCGAGCGCGATGCTGCCGAAGCTGGCGAGCAGGCGGGTGAGGAAGCGGTCGGTGGCCACGGAGGCCTCCACCACGTCGTGCATCTCGCGCAGGTTGCCGAGGGCGATGCCGGGGTCGAGCTCGTGCACGGCGGCCGCGAGGTCGCGCCGCAGTCGCCGGGCGGCGCCGCCCGCCTGGACCACCACCGACATCTGCGTCGTCGGCACCTGGGCGGCGGGGAGGTAGATCTCGGGCGCCGGCGCCTGGCGCAGGCCGTCGTGGTGCACGCTGCCGACGACGCCCACCACGTCGCCCTCGACACGCGCGCCGTTGCGGCTCCAGGAGAGCGCGATGTGCTGCCCGATGGGATCCTGGCCGGGGAAGTACACGTCGGCCGCCGCCTTGCTCAACAGCGCCACCCTCACCGCACCCTCGCGGTCGCGCTCGTCGATGGCGCGGCCGCGCTGGAGGGGAATCCCCATCACGGCCAGGTAGCCGGGCGTGACCACCCGCACCGCCAGCACCTGCCGGTCCTCGACCCTGGCCGGCGGACGGCCCCGCACGTCGAAGGTGACGCTGGTGTCGTCGCCACCCAGCGGCAGATCCATGATGGCGCCGGCCGCGCGCACGCCCGGCGTGGCGTCGAGGCGTGCCATGAGCTGCGCCCAGTAACCGGCCACCCGGGAGTCGGTGTCGTAGCGCGTCGCGGGCAACGAGATGCCGAAGGTGAGGGCGTTCTCGGTGCGGAACCCGGGGTCGACGTGGCGCAGCCGATCGAGGCTGCGGAGGAGCAGGCCGGCGCCGATGACGAGGGCGAACGCCAGCGCGGTCTCGGCGACGACGAGGGCCGCCCGCGTGCGGCCGCCGGCACTCGCCGCGCCGCGCCCGCCGGCGCGCAGGGCGGAGCCCAGCGAGTCACGGCCCACCTGCAGCATGGGAGCGAAGCCGAAGAGCAGCGCCGCCACCAGCGAGATGCCGCACGTGAACAGCACCACGTTGCCGTCGAGGCGCGACCCTGGCAGCTGGGGCATGCCGGGCGGCAGCATGGCGACCAGGCCGCCGGCGCCCCAGGCGCCGACGAGCAGCCCTGCGACGCCACCGGCGGCGCCCAGCACCAGGCTATCCAGGGCGAGCTGGCGCGCGAGGCGGCCCGGGCTCGCGCCCAGCGAGCGCCGCACGGCGAAGTCCGTCCGGCGCGACGCCGCCTGCGCGAGCAGCAGGTTCGCCAGGTTCGCGCAGGCGATCAGCAGCACCAGGCTCACGGCGCCCATGAGCACGAGCAGCGGCGAGCGCACGTCGCCGACCACCCACTCGCGCAGGGGCATGACGCCAGCGCTCCACTTCGGGTTGGCCTTGCCGCCCGCCTCCTCGGCCTCGTCCTGGATGCGCGCCACGTCTGCAGAGGCTTGGCGCAGCGTCACCCCCGGCTTCAGCCGCGCGACGCCGTCGAGGGAGAGCGCGAAGACGTTGCGGGGTGCCTCGAAGCTGGGGCGATACTCGAGCGGCACCCAGTAGCGCCACCGCGGCGACAGGCTGGCCGACGCCGGCATCACGCCGACCACCTCGCGACGGCGACCGGTGAGCTCGACGGTGCGACCGATGACGCCCGGGTCGGCGCCGAAGCGGTCCCGCCACAGCCCCTCGCCGAGCACGATCACCCCGTCGGCTCCCGGCTCGTTCTCCGCCTCGCCGAACCCGCGCCCCAGCAGCGGCGCGAGACCCATGGTGGCGAACCAGCTGCCGCTGGTCTCCACCCCGCTCACCACCTCCGGCTCGCCGCCCTTCGCCAGGGTTCCCGAGGTGCCGCGCATGACGGCGATGCTCGCGAACGAACGATTCCGCTCGCGCAGGGCGAGGTAGACCGGTCCCGAGATGACGTCGGTGCCGCCGCCCGGCGGGATGCCGTGCACGTAGACGAGACGATGCGCGCCGGGAAACGGCAGTGGCCGCAGCAGCACGCCGTTGGCGAGGGTGAAGATGGCGCTGTTGGCGCCGACGCCGATCGCCAGCGTGAGGATGGCGACGGTGGCGAACAGCGGCTCGTGCGCCAGCCGTCGCACCGCCACCACGAGGTCCTTCCACATCGCTTCCATGGCTCGCTCCGTTCCCAGGCCGGCGGGACACGCCGTCCGCGCGGGTCGCTGTCGGCTTGGCAACCGCCGTGCCAGCCCCGCCGCAGCTACGCCACCTCGCGGGCCAGCGCCGAGCTCCGAGCGCCAGCAACGCCACTGTCCGACGGCACGACGGGCCATTCCACGAACGGACACCGCCGCGCAGCGGTCCGCGCCCTCGCGCCGCGCATGCCCGGGGACCGCCGCGCCCCGCCACGCGAGGCCCGCACGGAAGCGGTTGGAGAGCCCGGCCGGCCAGAGACACCACGGCCCCCGGCGAGTCTCCTCGCGCGGGGGCCATGCTGCTTAGCTGCGGCGCGCCGGCGCCGGGCGCTACCCGATGCCGGGACAGCGGCGGCGCCCGCTCGTGGCGCGAGCTCGCCGATCTCCGTCGCCATCGCCGACCGAGGCAACCGCGGCGCCCCAGGCGCCGCTACGGGCTCCTTTGCGACCGCGTGAGGCGCTACCGGACCTCGGCGGGCGCGAAGGCGGCGAGCATCTCCGCCTCCGTGGGCGGGTGCAGCACCGACCGCTCGGCGAAGTCGCCGGCCTGCGGGTGGGCGCTCCGGCGGATGTGCGCCGCGGCGGCCTCGAGGTCGTAGCTGGTGTGGCGCAGCTCCACCCCGGGCCCCAGCAGCAGCCAGAAGGCGCCCGGTCCCGCGAACGACATGCCGACGCTGCCGGCGTTCACCACCCGCGTCGTGCCCACCCGGCGGTCGAACGGCATGTGGGTGTGACCGCAGACCACCAGGTCGGCGCCGACGTCCGCGACGAGCGGCAGGAGCTGCTCCTCGGGCGTGAGCCGGGTGACGATCTCGCGATCGCTGCGCGGCGTCGCATGGCAGAACAGCACCTCGCCCACGCCCTCGACGAGGAGACGCAGCGTCGCCGGCCAGCTCGCCAGCACCGCCTCGTGCGCGGGCTCGAGCTGCTGCGCGCCCCAGCGGACGCCCTCGCGATGCGCCTCCGGAACCTCGTCGATCGGCTCGCCGCGCCGCACCGCCAGCGTCACGCGATCGCCGTTGCCGTGCAGGAAGCGCACTGGCAGGTCGAGGTCGAGCAGGCAGGACAGGGTCTCGCGCGGCAGCGGCCCGGGCAGCACGTCGCCGCCCACGACGATCCCCTCCACCGGAATCCTGCGCAGCTCGCGGAGGACCGCCTCGAGCGCGGGGAGGTTGCCGTGGATGTCGTAGAGGACGGCGAGCGGCATGGCAGGCGCGGCGCGGCGGCGCCTCTCAGGGCGCGGCCGGTGGCAGGTTGGTCATGCCGCGCGCGAAGCGCCACTGCCCGTCGGGCAGGCGGAAGAGGATCGACATCGCCCGCTGCGTGCGCTCGACCGGATCGCCGCCACCGGCAGGGACGAGCCGGTTGTGCTCGATGCCCCGCGCGATCGCCACGTCCTCGCGCACGATCAGCTCCAGCAGCTCGAAGTCCTGCCGCAGGTCGTAGCGCGCGAAGAAGCCCTCGAAGGTGCTGCGCACCGCCTCGAGGCCGCACAGGGCCGGCGCGCCGTGGGTCCAGAGCTCGCCGTCGGGGGTCACCAGGCCCACCAGGGCCTCGACGTCCTTGGCCACTACCGCCGCCGACCAGGCGGCGAAGACGCGATCGATCTCGGCGTGCTGCGACATGGCCTCCTCGCACTGCGAGTCTAGCGCCGGATGGTGACCGCTTCGAACGAGGCCACGGCGAGGGCGATCGAGCCCCACCAGGGTGAGACTCCCGGGCGCGCTTCGGCGCTACAGGCCTGGGCACCCTGGTGCCACCGCCGAAAGGAGCACCGCATCGTGTCGGCCAACCTCCTCACCCGCACCATCGCTCGCTCCCCTGCCCCGCCGTGCCGATGCCAATGCGAGCCCGTCGCTCGCGCGGCCAATCGCTGGAGCGGGGCCGACCAGCCGCTCCACCAGGAACGCGAACGCCCACCCTGAGCGTGCGTTGCTCGTGCCGCGCAGCGTCAGACCGCCGGCGAGGCGGACGACTCGATCCGGTCGTGCAGCCAGGCCTTGGCCAGCCGCAGGTCGCGATGGGCCGTGGCACGAGAGATGTCGAGTGCCGCCGCCACCTCGTCGTAGGTGAGACCGCCGAAGAACACGAGCTCCACGACGTGTGCCTTCCTCGCATCGATCTCGGCCAGCTCGCAGAGTGCCTGCTCGAGCTCCAGCAGCTCGACGGAGGGCTCGGGGGTCGCCGGCTGGACGTCCTCGAGGGGCACTCGGATGGCGGCGCCGAGTCGCTTGAGGCGCCCCTTCGCGCGACTGCGATCGACCAGGATGCGCCGCATCACGCGCGCCCCGACGGCCAGGAAGTGAGCTCGATCGTTCCAGGAGACGTCCACGTCGACGAGGCGGACGAAGGATTCGTGAACGAGGTCGGTGGCGCTCAGCGTCTGACCCGGCCGCTCCCCCCGGAGGTGGAACCGCGCGATCCTCCGCAGCTCCTCGTATACCCTCGGCACCAGCAGCTCGAGGGCGTCGCGATCGCCCGCCCTCCACTCGACGAGGAGCTCCGTCACCGACCGCCATGGGCGCTGATTCTGGGTCACGATCGAGGTACCAGCGAGGATACCTGACATGAGGGCAGAGGAGAACTGGCAGCGGGTCGAAGAGCTGTTCTTTGCCTGTGGGGAGCTCGCCGAAGAGGCGCGGCATCCGTTTCTCGACGAGGCCTGCAGCAGCGACCGGGCCCTTCGCCAGAGGGTCGAGTGCCTCCTCGCCGCCAGCGACTCGGTCGGCGATCGCTTCGAGCGGGTGGTGCGCGAGGCCGCGACCATCGAGGTGGAGGCCGCCGACCTGCCCCCCAGCGCCGCACTCGGTCCCTTCCGTCTCCTCGAGGTGCTCGGCGAAGGCGGCATGGGCGAGGTCTATCTCGGCGAGCGAGCCGACGGCGCGTACCATCAGCGAGTTGCGATCAAGGTCGTCAAGGGGGGCCTGATCGGGCCGCTCGTCGAGCGCCGCTTCGAGCGCGAGCGGCAGATTCTCGCCCGACTCGAGCATCCAGCCGTGGCGCGACTGCTCGACGGCGGGACGACCCCGGAAGGGCGACCCTACCTGGTGATGGAGTACGTCGACGGCGAGCCCATCGACGTCTTTTGCGACCACCACCAACTGCCCATCTCCTCGCGGCTCGAGCTCTTCAGGAAGGTCTGCACCGGGGTGCAGGTTGCGCACAGCAGCCTCGTCGTCCATCGAGATATCAAGCCCTCGAACATCCTGGTCACCGTCGACGGGCGACCCAAGCTCCTCGACTTCGGCATCTCGAAGCTGCTGGAGGACGGGGATGCGGCCGAGAGCACCGCGCTCACCATCCTCGGCCAGCGCGTGCTGACCCCCGAGTACGCCAGCCCCGAGCAGGTGCGGGAGGAGCCGATCACGACCGCGGTGGACGTCTATGCCCTCGGTCTCCTCCTCCACCGCCTGCTGACCGGCGACCGCCCTTACGCCGTCCCCACGACGCGCGGCGAGGAGCTGCGCAAGGCGATCTGTGACACCCCCCCCGAGCGGCCCAGCGCCACCGTGGCTCGCCTGGCGACCGCCGACCCGGCCAGGTGCAAGGCGATCGCCGCGGCCCGCGCGACCGAGCCCGGCCGTCTCCGGCGCCGGTTGTCGGGCGACCTCGACCACATCCTCGCCAAGGCGCTGCGCAAGGAGCCCAACGAGCGTTACGGGTCGGTCGAGCAGCTCTCCGCGGACATCGACCGCCACCTCCAGGGACTGCCCATCGAAGCTCGCCGCGGAGGCTGGCGCTACCGCACCGGCCGCTACCTGCGACGACACCGGGTCGGGGTCACCGCCGGCGCCTCGACCGTCCTGGCTCTCGCCATCGGACTGGTCGGACAGATGCGAGCGACCCAGCGCGCCAATCGCGAAACCGCGCGCGCCAACCTCGAGGCCCGGAGCTCCGCCCAGGTCGCCGACTTCCTCGTCCGGCTCTTCGATGCCTCGGACCCGACCCGGACGCGCGACGTGCTGACCGCTCGCCAGCTCCTCGACCGCGGTGTCGAGCGCATCCAGAAGGAGCTCACCGATCAGCCCCTCGTCCAGGCCCGCCTGATGAGCACCCTGGGTCGCGTGTACCACAACCGCGGGCTCTTCGCCGAGGCCGAGCCCCTCTTCGCCACCTCGCTCGAGCGGCGCCTGCAGCACTTGCCGCCCGGTCACCCCGACATCGCGACCAGTGAGCTCGACCTTGCCGACGACCTGCGCGTCCAGGGGCGCGTCAAGGAAGCCATGCCCCACTATGAGCAGGCGGTCTCGATTCGCCGCGCGCACTTCGGAAGTGACTCGATCGAGCTCGCCGAGGCCCTCAACAACATGGCGCTCGGCCTGCTCCGCACCGCCGACTACGACCGCGCCGGGGCCCTCCTGCAAACCGCGTTCGAGATCCGCAAGCGGCGCCTCGGCGATGACTACCTGGTCTCCCAGAGCCTGCACAACCTGACGCTCCTCGCCATCCTCCGCGGCGACTACCGCACCGCCGTGGCCACCGGGCGCGAAGCGCTCGCGCTCAGGAGCCGCGTGATCGCCCCCGACCATCCGTCGCGGGGTCGCACGCTCGCCCTGCTGGCCGGGCCGGTCCGGGAGCTCGGCGACTACGCCGAGGCCGAGCGACTCCTGCGCGCTGCGCTCGACATCATGCGCAAGTCCTGGGGTGACTACCACGTCGACGTGCTCGGGACCGAGGGCGACCTCGCCTACGTGCGCCACCTCGAGGGGGACTGGGCGACCGCAGAGGCCACTCAAAGGAAGGTGCTCGAGCTCGAGCGGGAGCACCTCGGCCCGGACCATCGCGAGGTGGCCATCACCCTCGATCACCTGGGACGCCAGCTCGCGGATCGCGGCGACCTCGATGGCGCCGAGGGGTTCCTCCGCCGCTCGCTCGAGCTGCGCGCCCGGATCTACCCCGCGGATCATCCCTCCGTCGCCGAGGGCCGGTACCGCCTCGGCAGGCTGCTGCTGCGCCGCAGGAAGGTGAAGGAGGCCGAGCCGCTGCTGCGCGAAGCCCTGACGGCCCGCCGCAAGGCGCTGCCGGCGACCCACCCGGATGTCGGCGACTCCCTGCTCGGGGTCGCCGAGCTGCTGCGTCTCCAGGGCTCCCCGTCGGCGGCGACCCCGCTCGCCGAGGAAGGTCTCTCGATCCTGCGCCAGGCCCTTCCCCCCAACCACCTGCGTATCGCCGACGCCCAGGCGATCCTGGGAGAGTGCCTGCTCGGCGAGCGACGGTTCGACGCGTCCGAGACCGCGCTGCTCGCCAGCCATCACGGCTTCTCGCAGCGTCTGGGAGCCGACGCCGCTCCGACTCGCGACGCCCGAGCGCGGCTCGCCCGCCTTTACCACGAGTGGGGCCGGCCGTCGGCCGCGGCCCAGTACGAGGGCGGCCACGTCCCCTAGAGGCGGCCGGCGAGGTTGCCCTCCGGCGAGACGCGGTTGTCGCGCTGGCACCGGGCGTTCTCGCGCCCCAGATTGGGCCTGCCGACTCGCGATGGCCCGTCCGAGCTCAGCCGCAGCACCCGGGCAAGCGGCCGGGAGCTGCCGCTGACTTCAGGGGAGCTCCGTCAGGTGGCGGCCCGCGGCGTCGCGCCGCGCGGTGTCAGGACGCCGAGGAGCACCGCAGCGAACAGCAGGAGCGGTACGTCGCCGAAGAGGTGACCGTGCTCGGCGGGATCGACGAAGGCTTGAAAGGCCATGATGCCGCCGTGCACCGCGCTCGACCAAACCGTGAACCAGATGAGGCTGACGTTGGCCTCCGGCCGGCGCGCCGCGAGAAGGAGGAAGACACCCAGGGTGGCGTACACGCCGACGATCATCTGCTCGTACTCGTGCTGCGGTGGTTGCCACTGCCAGCCCGAGGGCCACACGACCATCAAGGGATAGACACTGAGAGCGACCACTCCGACCAGCACCAGGGCAGCCTGCAAAGCGCGGCGACTCGACATGTTCGTCTCCTCTGGTAGGGACATGCGGAGCCTACCAGCATGTTGGGTGCCGCCTGACGGCGTCCGAGCTGCCGGCGCAAGGCCCGGAGCCGTCTGCGCTCGTGAGTGAGCCGGTACCGCAGCCGATCTCGAGCCAGCTGGCGCCGTGCGGGATGGCAAGCCACTCGACGAGCTTCCGCGCCAACGCACGGCTCCACCGGCCCATGAACCGGTCGTAGGCCGAAGCATCCTCCCAAAGTACGACTCGTGGAGAGAGAGCTGGCTCTGCTGCACCCACGCAGCGCCGAAGCTCAGCAGGACCCCAGCGACACCGAAGCCAGTGTGAGGCGTCGGCTGCCGAAGGAACGCGACTCCCATGGCAACGAGCAGGAGCGCGGTCGGAACGGCATAGTTGTAGAGCGCCAGGCGGAAGTCTGGTTGGAAGACGGCGATCGCCGTGAGGTAGAGGAGGAGCTCGATGGGCTTGGCCCTGGTGCTGGACCTGCGAGCATGAAAGGCCAAGAGGCTCGCTTCGAGAGCAAGACCGAAGTCTGTTAGCGTGGCACCGGGATCCAGGAGAGTCATTGCATCTGCGATGGGGCTTCACAGCTCCGGCGAGTGCCCGGTCCGCAGCATGCTCTTGCTACGTGGCGTTTCTCGACTCGCCGCGATCTCCACGCACCTCGTAACGAAGCGCCACCATGCCGCTCTTGTAGGCCTTGACCTCCGCCAGATGGAGGGCGACGTCTTTGTCGAGCCTCTCGAAGAACTGGAGCCCTTCACCAATCAAGATCGGCAGAATCGAATAGCGAACCTCGTCGGCCAGCCCGAGACGAAGGCATTCGGCGGAGACCACGCCGCCTCCGACAAACCAGATGCTCCGGAACGCGGGCCGCAGGCGCTCATTCACGAACTGCGCGAGATCGCCCGAGTGGAGCTCGACGGTGTCCCGGGTCCGCGGCAGCTCGCGAGTGGTGAGGACGAACGTGGGCTTGTCGCCGTACGCCCACCCCAACCCTTGGGCTTCGAAACGAAGCGCGGTCTCATAGGTTCGCGATCCCATGACGTAGCAGTCGATCGTCTTGAGGAACGCCTCGACGAATCCTGGGTCCATGGTCTCGCCGCCCACGAATTCGTCCGCGGTTTCGAGCCAGTCGACGCGCCCGTCCTTCCGGGCGATGAAGCCGTCGAGGCTCGCCGCCATGTGGATCGTCACGCGAGAATCAGGGTTTGCCATCGTTTCGTCCCGACGCCTCTGGCCCGACTAGTGGGTCAGAACCAGCCGGTCGAACTGCGCCATGTCGAGCATGAAGTGCACCGGCCAGAACCAGAGAATGTCGCGAGACTTTGTAAGGGTGTACAAGATTCCAACGGCCAGGCCGAAATCAACCATCAGACCGCCGAGATCGCCGATGCTTGCACCGCTCGATAGCAGCGCTGGAATGTGGCCAGCAGCAAACAAGGCGGCGACGCCGACTGCCGACCACAGGTCACCGATCTTCGCGGCGAGTCGCACCATGAGTATCGCCAGGGCCAGGTCTTCGAGGAACACCTGGACGAGCCTGTCGAGCTGATCAAAAGCAACGAAGCGACTCAGAATGACCCAGGCTGGAGCAGCCCCGATCCGCAAGTAGGAGTACACGATGATGGCGATCGCCCCAAGAACGAGACCCATGCCGATACGATAGTGAACCTTCGAGCCGCCGAGCCAGACGGTATCGCGCCCCTGGCGCCGAATGATTGGGACGAGGAGAATCGGACAAAAGATCAGGATTTGATTCAGCGAGGCTGCTACGGGCCTGAGGGTGCCCTGCTCGGGTATTCGGATGCCTCGGCTCCAGAGCATCCCGATCGCAAGGACTCCAATGCCGCCGAGCAACGCATAGAGAAACTCTCGGAACGGATGTTCCAAGTGGGGCGCGGCAGAAGCTGGCCACCAACGAACGAAGCGGCGAGCAATCCACCATCCAGCGAGCGCTACGAAGTACGCACCGACCAAGGCAGGGTAGTGGGTCGGGAACATCTCTTGACCTCCGACTCGGCGAGAAGGACAGTATCACCGACCCCGACGGCGTATGAGGTCAGCGGCAAGATCCGGGCGAGCGCCCGGGCGTTGCCCGCCGCAACGAAGGGTTGGGCGGCACGTCGCCGAAGCCCAGCCCGATCAGCGCCCTTGCGACCTCCGGCCGGAGGACGAATCGAGCGTGTCCGAGGGGTGACCGCGTGCTGTCGGGCTCCCAGCGGATGAGTACGTTGGCCCAGAAGCCGCGAGGGGGCTGGAAGAGCCCGAGCTCCGCGGCGATGCGGTGAGCCAGGTTTCCGTACTGACGGTTGACGGTGCGCCAGCTCCCGTAGCCGACTGCCGCCGCGAGCTCCGCCACACTGGCACTGTGCTGCGGCGCCCAGAGGTGCGCTCGCAGTAGCTCCGACTGCCGGTGGGAGACGCCAGCTTCGAGGACTCTGGAGATGGCAACTCGGTAGTCCCTCGCTGTGCCGAAGTCACCCACGGAGGGCCTCGCGCTGGGCTGGCGACAAGTACTGCCGGTCGCAGACGACGGGCGCGGCGCGAAGGACTTGTGTAA
The DNA here is from genome assembly GCA_963837455.1 of Thermoanaerobaculia bacterium. Lineage (GTDB taxonomy): Bacteria > Acidobacteriota > Thermoanaerobaculia > Multivoradales > JAIOJS01 > DASYQD01. The sequence goes on from CAWINM010000011.1 coordinate 54,755, forward strand.
GACCCTCGTCTACGGCTTCAGGTTGTAAGAGGCGGCCATGGCGCCAGCTCCGGCTTTGTACTTGCGGGCGCGGACCAACTCCGCGATCTGGCGAATGTGGCCGAGATCGTGGAGCGCCCATTCGTTCAACATCTGCGCGAGCGTGATCTCACCATACTCCTTGTGCAACGCGGTGCGATCGCGAGCGCCGGCGGAGAGGCCGCGGAGAAATTCGATGTTGCTCTCGCGCTGCTCCTCGAAATGGTCGAAGGAATCCTCGGGGTTGGCGTCGCGATACAGGTCGAGATACATCTGCGCGTCGTCGGGTTCGAGCTCGGGACGGGCCTCCGCCAGGAAGCGGTCGAGACGCATCCGGTAGCAGTGGCCCTCGGAGTGCGACAGGTGGGCCAGTACCTCGGCGACGGAGAATCGGTCGGGGGCCGGCTTCCAACGGGCGTCTTCTTCGGTGAGCTCCGTCATCAGGCCGCGGAGAATTCCAGGTGTGGCTTCCAACAGGTCGAGGCAAGGGAGCCCGTTCTCCGCCATCCCCTTATCTTCCGACGTTCTCGCCGCCAGCTGTCACGATCCTTTGCGCCGCGAATGCCCGCCTAAGCCCTATGAGGCGCTCGACGCCGCGCTTCAACGGCGAAGTGAAAGACCTGGACCGAACACCGCAATGAAAAGCAATGCCGCAACGAGCCCGGAGGCAAGCCAAGGCCAGGTGACATCGAGGGAGTGTTGCTCGCGCACCAAGGGTAGCGGTCGCCTCTTCATCAAGGCCGGTAGGAAGATCAGACCTACCATTGCGCCAAGGCCGACTGCCGCTCCAGAGGTGAGCACGAGCCAATGGCTGGTGGGGTTCAACGCGGCGCCAAGACCGAGGAGGAGGGCGCCAGACCAGTAAGGAATCATGCAGCTCTCTTCCACCGCAGAAGAGGCGAGAACGCCTCCGCTGACGAGCCGTCGAAGGCCGCGGAGCGAAGCGAAAACCGCTGCGGCGTAGGTCGCAAGGCCCACGGCTCCAGAGACGGGACGCCAGACTTCTGGGGGAGCAAGCGCGCCAAAGGTGACTGCCAGATCGCCACTGTCGAGAGCGGCCGAGTAGAGCAAGTAGCCCGTTGCGTTGAACAGATTGAGCGAGCCAAAGAGCCACCAGAAGTAACGCCATGCTGGTGAGCGGTTCGGACTGCCGGACAGCACGATCGTGGCGCCCAGTGCAAGGTTGGCCAAGCAGCCGGCCGCCGCAACGATCGGATTGGCGGAAGAGGTCGAGACGGCCACCGTGGATATCGAGAAAGCTCGGACACCAAGTGGGAGAAGTGTGGCGAGTGCATGGGCGGCCTCGTGCAAGAGGTCGCAGAGTGCATACGAGAGAGCAGCGACAGCGACCAAGCCGACCCAGCGATGCATCTGATCCTTCATTCCCTCGAGAATCCTTCGACCAGACGAGCGACCCGACGGTGCGTCAGCTGCCTCGCGTTGGTCGCGAGGTCACCGCGAACCGGGTCAGGAAGAGGGCCTGGCTCTCGTCGCTCGCCGGCGGGCCCCACCAGGCCACGACGCCCCGACCCGTGGCGGTGACCGCGAGCTGCAACGGAAGCTGTTGCGAAGCTGGGGTGCCGCGCGCGAGCAGGATCGCTCCACCCCGCGGCCGAGCGTCCCTCCCGTGGCGCTGGGCGAGCAACCTGCCGTGAGACGCCCAGCAGAGCAGGCAGCCGTCGTCCGGCGTGGGCGCCAGGGGTGTTGCGGTCGGGTCTGCACCGGCAGTGAGGATTCGGCCCGGATCGCCCCCCGCCGCCACGCGCCGCGCCCGCACCTTCGCGCCATCCGCCCGGTCTTCGCGCCAGGTCAACCAGTACCCACCGGAAGCGGCGCGGCTCACGTCGAACTCTTGGAGTATGGCAACAGGTGGCTGGATGCGCGGTGTGAGTTGCACCCCGCGGAGGAAGGCTGCATCGTTGTCGAAGTGCAGACCGGTCAGGTAGTCGAACAGTATCCCCTGCTCCGAGTCCTCGGTCCGTGCGACCTCCAGGGCGCCGCCATCGGCGGCGACCGCCAGCTTCGAGCCAGTCTCTCCGCCCAGGAGCTCACTCTCATCGGCAAGGGGGATCCCTCGCCAGTCGAACGCGCGCGCCGACTGGTGATTGATGGAATCGTCTCGTCCTTGGTGGTACCACCACAGCAGCAGACCTCCATCTGGCTGCGCGCTGGCGTGGAACTCGTGCAGAAAACCGTCTGGCACTGTCAGCGTGATGGGCGGGTCACCCATCGGTCCCCCGGGCGTGACGATGCGGCCCAGGATCGCGTCCCCACTTGCGTAGATGACCCAGGCGCTCCCGTCGTCGCGAGCGAGCGGTTGCGGCGGCAGGTCGGCGACGGCCTCCGCCAGGGCCATCGACGCGCCGGCGACCGAAGCACCCCACGGAACCCAGGCTGCCTTCAAACCGGCGGTGCCGTCCGGGCGCCGGGCCACCCACGCCACGACGGACCAGTCGGAGGTCGTCGCGGTGCCGAAGGACACCGGCGCGGTCTCGCGAGCCAGCTCGGCCGTGCGGCCTACTGGCCGCGTGGCGCCCGCGCGCGATGCGATCGAGGCGCAGACCACGCAAACCAGCAGAGGAACGACAAATCCGTGAGTGTCCTGCTTACGTCTGTCCACGAGCACCTCCATCGGCGCCGCCGCGCCACCAGAGGACGCGCAAACCGTAGCACGCGATTCAGACTCCATGGGTACCGCGTGCGAGTCACAAGCCCGCAAAGAACGCCGCGATATCGCGGGCCAGGAGCTCGGGCTCCTCGGCTGGGGCGAAGTGCCCGCCGCTCGGCATCGGGGTCCACCGCCGTACGTTGTATAGGCGTTCGGCCCACTCACGGGGAGGTGTTCCCTCATCGACAAACGTATTGGCGAAGACCGCGATGCCAGTAGGCACCTTGACGAAATCCTGGGGTCCAAGCGTGACTCGGAACCGCCGGTTGTCGTTGTCGAAGTAGTCCCGCATCGAGGATGTGATCGTCTGCGTGACCCAATAGAGCGTCACCGTGGTCAACAAGAAATCGCGGGAGAAGCGCTGATCGAGATTGCCGCGCGAATCGGCCCAGGAGCGCCACTTCTCCAGAATCCAGGCGGCGAGCCCAGCCGGCGAGTCGTTGAGCGCGTATCCGAGCGTCTGGGGCTTCGTAGATTGGATTGCCTTGTAACCAAGCTCCTCCTGCCAGAACGCCGCATTGCGCTCGCGATAGGTCGTCTCCGCTGCGGACAGCGGCCGCGCCCCTGGTCCAGTGAAGGGGGCTATCTCCAGATTGCTCAAGTGGACGCCAATCACGGGCGCGGGATCGGTCAATGCCATGAACGTCGCAACCCCGGCTCCGAAGTCTCCACCTTGAGCCCCGTAGCGTTCGTAGCCCAGGCCACGCATGAGGCGATGCCACAGACCGGCCACATGTTGATAGTTCACGCCCACCTGACCGGGCCGATCGGAAAACCCGTAACCCGGCAAAGAAGGGATGACAACGTCAAAGGCGGGACCCTCGATGCCGTGGGCCTCGGGATCGGTCAGGAACGGTACGAGCGGAAGCACCTCGGCGAACGTGCTGGGCCAGCCATGGGTCAGGATCAGCGGAATGCCTTGCCCGCGCCTGGCCCGCTCATGGACGAAGTGGATATGGGCGCCGTCGAGCTCGGCGCGGAACTGCTTCGCCGTGTTCAGCAAGCGCTCTTGTGCGTACCAATCGAACTCGTCGGCCCAATACGCAAGCAGCGACTTGAGGTACTCGAGGTCAGTCCCCTGCTCCCAGGCCGCGCCTGGTGCCTGGTCAGGCCAGCGCGTGTTGCGGATACGCGTTCGGAGGTCAGACAGGACGTCCGCCTCGATCCGGATCGAAAACGGAGTGATGTGCAGGGGTGAGCTCATTGTAGGTCTCGCCCTCGAGTCCCGGCGGTTTCCGTATCGCCTAAGGAGATGTCAGGAAAGAACTGAGTCAGAGATGTCTCGCCTCGCGGGCTGGAGCGAGTAGTTCCAGTCACCATGAAATGTGTGGCGCGCCAGATTGATCTTCGCCCATCTGTTCGTCCGTGACGACCACCCCATCCTGATAGTGCATGCGATCGATCTCGGAGCGCACCCGCAGTCCAGAGGCCGTGCGTATCGACCCGATCAGGCTCACCACGGCCACCAGACTGACCAGTGGCTTGCCGCGCCAGTTGGTCGCGATGTGGGAGAACAGGCGGTGCTCGATCTTGTTCCACTTGCTCGTCCCGGGCGGAAAGTGACAGATGGTGATCGTCAGGCCGGTGCGATTGGCGAATTGCGACTCCTTAGCCGACATGTCGCAACTCTTGCCGGATCACTCTGCGGAGAATGTCCTCAAGGGGCTCGCGGCGAAGGCCCATGTACTCGGGCTCTCCTCAACTTCGGGTGGGTAGCTGGGGAACGGCCTATGGAAGGCGCGGAAGTCCCCAACCGCCGGCCGCCCAAGGACTTCCGCCCCTCCCACAGGCCCGGCGGCGAGGGGCGAGACCGTGCAAGGAGTTGAACGGGGCCGTGCTGCACGGGCCCTTGCGGCGCAAGGGCATGGGCGGCTCTACCAGCGAGAGCGGCCGTCGAGCGCGCCCCCACAGGCCGCTCACGAAGGGCGCGCAGGATTCGGGGGCCACGACGCTCCGCCTAACCGGCTCAGATACAAGCACTTCGGAGGATTCGGAAGCGGTTGTTGACCCACCCGAAGTCTAGGAGAGGCTGTACTCGCGAAGTGCGGCGTTGATTAGTGACTGGTAGTTGCCGCCACCGGCCTGCTCGACCTGATCCCTGAACCAGTCAATCACGTCGTCGTCCAGCCGGATGGTGATCCGCGTCTTACCGGGAGGCGTCGGCACGACGGGGCCACGAGCGGCCTTGCTGAAGTCATAGCGCTTTCTCATGGATTAGCCTCGTAGTCCCGGCGCTCATGGGATTCAGCGAGACGCGCGGAGATGAGACGGATGTGGTCCTCTTGGTGGGTGGAGACGACAACAAGGATGCGACCGAAGGCGTCCATGCCAATGGCGACGAAGCGATCCTCGACGTCAGATGACGGATCGGGAGCGGTACGAGCGAGGCTCGTCTTCGAGGACGGCGACGGCGTCGGACAGTCGGACGCCGTGCTTCTGGCGGTTGGTCGCGGCTTTGGCGGGATCCCACCGGTAGTCCACTCGAGCAGCATATGCACGAACGTGCACAGAGTTCAAGTCAGCCCCCTTGAGACCCCGAAAACTCGCGGCGTCATGTCTTCTCTGAAGCGATTGATGGGACGCCAAAGTACGTTCCGAATGTCGGCTAACGGCGTATGAGCTCAGCGGCAATACCCGGGCGAACGCCCGGGTATTGTCCGCTGCAACGAGGGGTCGCCTCGGGAGCGGCCGAAAGGGGGCCTTGTCGGGGATACGTGACACCGGGAGTTGACCCGAGATCGGCGAGTCGGTTGGAGGGACCGCGCTCCCCGATGAAATCCGGCTCTCCTCAACTTCGGGTGGGTAGCTGGGGAACGGCCTATGGAAGGCGCGGAAGTCCCCAACCGCCGGCCGCCCAAGGACTTCCGCCCCTCCCACAGGCCCGGCGGCGAGGGGCGAGACCGTGCAAGGAGTTGAACGGGGCCGTGCTGCACGGGCCCTTGCGGCGCAAGGGCATGGGCGGCTCTACCAGCGAGAGCGGCCGTCGAGCGCGCCCCCACAGGCCGCTCACGAAGGGCGCGCAGGATTCGGGGGCCACGACGCTCCGCCTAACCGGCTCAGATACAAGCACTTCGGAGGATTCGGAAGCGGTTGTTGACCCACCCGAAGTCTAGGAGAGCTGAAATCCTTCGCCGGTTTCGGCGTATAGAGCTAAGTATCCAAGCCTCCGGGAGAGTCGCTCCTGACAATCGGACAGGGGATCTCCGTAGCTTGGCTGGAGCTCAACTCAGAACCCGCATTGCCTTTCCGTAGGAGGTTGACATGCAGGACACAAAGGAGCGGTTGTCTCTATTCTGGATCTTCGCATTGTTGAACTACCTGTATGCGGACGTGCTTGCCCTGTTTGCCTTCATTGGCTCACCGAATACAGCCCCACACCTTCCACAATGGGCTCTGCTGGGTTCAGCCGTCTTGATGGAAATACCCATCGCCATGATTGTCGCGTGTCGACTGCTTCCGTTTAGAGCGAACCGGCAGGCGAATATCGTTGCGGGTGCCCTTGAGACACTGACCAACGCTTTCCTGACCTTCGTTCTGCCTGTGACTAACGGTGCCTTTCGGGAGCCCATTTATCCAGCGTACGTGTTCTTCGCGACGATTGAGACTGTATGCACGGTGGTCATCATCTGGCAGGCGTGGACTTGGTCAGCGGACGGCGACCCGAAGATCTTCCGCGCAATGCAAGAGCAGGGCGCTTCAAGCCGACGTGGAGAATAGGCGCTTCTACAGGAGGATGCCGAGCGTGAGCTTGCGCCGTGACTCTTACCGAGTCGACCGCGAACGCCCAGAGCCCAAGAAGTGGGGATCGCAGAACCCCAACTCTGACGGCTTTGCGCTTGGCACAGCATGTCTAGCGACGCCTAACGGCGTATGAGTTCAGCGGCAACAACCGGGCGAACGCCCGGGTGTTGTCGCTGCAACGAGATGGGATGAGAAGGCCAGCCTCCCGCGCACTTGTCATCATGTGACGTGCAATGGGTTTCGAGCTCTGAGGCTCAGAAAGGGAGACTGGCCATGAAGAAGCGTAGCACTGCGAGGATGACGGTGGGATTGGACCTCGGCGACCGGTTCAGTAGCGCCTGTGCGCTCGCGGCGAGCGGTGAGATCGCCCGCGAGTGGCGGTTGCCGACGACGGGCAAGGGCTTGGCGCAGCACTTCGAGGGGCAACCGCGGATGCGCATTGCCCTGGAGGTGGGAACGCACTCGCCGTGGGTCAGCCGATTGCTGGCCTCTTGGGGTCACGAGGTGCTGGTGGCCAATCCCCGCAAGGTGCGGCTGATCGCCCACAGCCGGCGCAAGTCCGATCGCTTCGACGGTCGTACGCTGGCCCGCCTGGCACCTCTGGACCCCGAGCTGCTGGCGCCGGTGCGGCATCGCTCGGCCAGCTGCCAGCAGGACCTCGCGGTGCTGCGCGCCCGCGCGGCCCTGGTGCGGGCACGGACGCTCTTGGTCAACCACCTGCGCGGTGCAGTCAAGTCGGCAGGGGAGCGACTTCCCAGCTGCTCGGCTGCCAGCCTGTCGCGGCAGGCTGCTGCCGCGTTGCCCGAGCACCTGCGGCCCACCCTCGATCCCGTCCTGGCTCTGGTCGGCGAGCTCACCGAACAGATCCGCGGCTACGAGGGCCAGCTCGAAGCGTTGAGCGCGCGTCATCCCGAGAGCGCGGCGTTGCGGCAGATCGCCGGCGTCGGCACGCTGACCTCGCTCGCCTTCGTCTTGACGCTCGAGGATCCGGTCCGCTTCCCCGAGAGCCGCCAGGTAGGCGCCTATCTCGGACTCACCCCCGGCACTCGCCAGTCGGGCGAGTGCGACCCCCAGCAGCACATCACCAAGGAGGGCGATCCGTTCCTACTCCAGCTGCTGGTGCAGTCCGCCCACTACATCCTCGGACCGTTCGGACCCGACTGCGATTTGCGACGACACGGGCTGAAGCTCGCTGAGCGCGGCGGCAAGGCCGCCAAGAAGCGCGCCGCCATCGCTGTCGCTCCCAAGCTGGCCGTGGTGCTGCATCGACTGTGGCTTACCCAACAGACCTACCAGCCGCTTCGCGAGCTCCCCCGCAAGGTGGCGTAAGACCGAGAGGCATCAGAAAAGCAGACGGATTCACCTAGAGACAGGACGAGTCCAAGCCGGTCTGGGCGACTGCGACTAACCCCATGACCCTCGAGGTCGAAAACGAGATCGCAGCGCCCCGGCAGGACGGAACCCAGCATGCACCGGGCCCACTGAGGCCCACTCGAGTGCGGATGGAAGCGTGGCTCAGGACTCGTCACCCATTCGGTCGGCCGCCAAGGCGGCCGGCTTGACTTTGACCGGCCTTCTCAGGGAAGGCGACGGGTCACGGCGCGTCCGTGGTGTTCATCGTCAAGCCGTTCTCGGAAGCTCAAACGGGAATCGGTGTGCGTCGTCGGAGTAGAAGCAGAGCCACCAGCGTTGACCCGAGACTCAGCGCTATTGCCGGCCAGATAAGCAAGAGGTCGGTACGAATGTTGTAGTACGACGACATGTGCCTCTCGTAATTAACGTAGAGGAGCATGTCGGCCAGGGTAAGACCGATTGCGGCCAGAGCGAGTAGCTCTCGCCAGCCGCTCTTGAGGAGCGCTGCGAGAAGTACCATGAGGCAGCCGATGAATGGCAGTACGAGTACTGCTATCGGCGACTTGGACCGAGGCGCCGCGTAACGCCTGGCGACTTCCATGTTCGCTGTGGAAGGCGGAAAGGTGCTGACCACCCTCAGATGCCAAGCATCGCGATCTACTCTGCTCTCGAGCGCAGCCGCAAGGAGGCGGGAGCCTGGACTTGGTGGGTCAAGGCGTTCGGACGGCAGCCCCCATCCCCACTGAGCTGTCGCGGTTTCACCGACTCCAATTCGTCCTCGCAGCACCTCGCGCACGCGCACCTTTGCCGTGGGGAGCTCCCCTCGCCGTTGAACGTGGACTCGATCGACGTCGATTAGTAGCAGGGCGAAACTCGGATTGGCCAACACCGCCGCCGCTGGATTCAACTCACTGCTTGCTGGCAGTGGGCTTGAGACTGGGGTTGTCCGCAGCGGTGCCGCCGCGGTGCAAACCGTCAATAGTGGCCAGAGGGCCATGGCAAGAAGCGGAGTTCGCGCACTGGCCGTCGAGACGTTCCTAGGGTGATCGATCCGAGACAACGAATGGTTCCCCCGTCGCCTAACGGCGTATGAGCTCAGCGGCAACACCCGGGCGAACGCCCGGGTGTTGTCCGCTGCAACGAGGGGTTAGGCGTCACCCACAACAGCGTTGAGGTCAGTGGCCACCGAAGGGAACGCATCGAGGAGCTGGTGATCGAGCGTGACTAGGCGCGAACCCAGGTGCTGAGCGAGAGCCACGAATTCGGTGTCGTAGGCTGTGCAGCGGGACTGCGCAGCAAGGCGGAGAACCGAAGAAGAGTCCACCGAGAACTCGGGCTCTCCTCAACTTCGGGTGGGTAGCTGGGGAACGGCCTATGGAAGGCGCGGAAGTCCCCAACCGCCGGCCGCCCAAGGACTTCCGCCCCTCCCACAGGCCCGGCGGCGAGGGGCGAGACCGTGCAAGGAGTTGAACGGGGCCGTGCTGCACGGGCCCTTGCGGCGCAAGGGCATGGGCGGCTCTACCAGCGAGAGCGGCCGTCGAGCGCGCCCCCACAGGCCGCTCACGAAGGGCGCGCAGGATTCGGGGGCCACGACGCTCCGCCTAACCGGCTCAGATACAAGCACTTCGGAGGATTCGGAAGCGGTTGTTGACCCACCCGAAGTCTAGGAGAGGCAGAACTCGCGACCCGCAAAGAGCGCCTCGGCGGTTTCGGAGATGGTCAGCGCTGTCTCGAGTGCCAGCTTTCCGGTGCGAATGTAGGTGGCCAAGATGTTGCGAAACTCGCTTCGCCACAGCAAGGGTGCAGCCCACTCAGGATCGGTCGAGAGGAGACGCTCGGCTTTCGCCGTCCACTGCGAGGGCAGGAAGAGTCCCGCGACGACGTTGGTATCGACGACGATCACAGGCGTCCCGCCTCGCGAGCGGTCTTGAGCTCGCGAAGGGTCACGGGCCTACCCTTGAACGCGCCGCGGAGTTCGCGGGCGCGCTCGATCGCTTCGGCTGGTTGCATGGGGGTGCCGAGCGACCGTTCGAGACAGGCGAGTATCTCGCCGTTGATACTGCGATGGTGGAGTTCGGCGGCCACTCGAAGGCGTTCGAGCAGCGGCTCCGGGATGTTCTTGAGGGTGAAGGTCGGCATGGCATCTCCGGTTCCGTTATGGAACCGATGATACACCACCGCTGGTTCTGGTGACGCCTAACGGCGTATGAGTTCAGCGGCAACAACCGGGCGAACGCCCGGGTGTTGTCCGCTGCAACGAGATGGGATGAGAAGGCCAGCCTCCCGCGCACTTGTCATCATGTGACGTGCAATGGGTTTCGAGCTCTGAGGCTCAGAAAGGGAGACTGGCCATGAAGAAGCGTAGCACTGCGAGGATGACGGTGGGATTGGACCTCGGCGACCGGTTCAGTAGCGCCTGTGCGCTCGCGGCGAGCGGTGAGATCGCCCGCGAGTGGCGGTTGCCGACGACGGGCAAGGGCTTGGCGCAGCACTTCGAGGGGCAACCGCGGATGCGCATTGCCCTGGAGGTGGGAACGCACTCGCCGTGGGTCAGCCGATTGCTGGCTTCTTGGGGTCACGAGGTGCTGGTGGCCAATCCCCGCAAGGTGCGGCTGATCGCCCACAGCCGGCGCAAGTCCGATCGCTTCGACGGTCGTACGCTGGCCCGCCTGGCACCTCTGGACCCCGAGCTGCTGGCGCCGGTGCGGCATCGCTCGGCCAGCTGCCAGCAGGACCTCGCGGTGCTGCGCGCCCGCGCGGCCCTGGTGCGGGCACGGACGCTCTTGGTCAACCACCTGCGCGGTGCAGTCAAGTCGGCAGGGGAGCGACTTCCCAGCTGCTCGGCTGCCAGCCTGTCGCGGCAGGCTGCTGCCGCGTTGCCCGAGCACCTGCGGCCCACCCTCGATCCCGTCCTGGCTCTGGTCGGCGAGCTCACCGAACAGATCCGCGGCTACGAGGGCCAGCTCGAAGCGTTGAGCGCGCGTCATCCCGAGAGCGCGGCGTTGCGGCAGATCGCCGGCGTCGGCACGCTGACCTCGCTCGCCTTCGTCTTGACGCTCGAGGATCCGGTCCGCTTCCCCGAGAGCCGCCAGGTAGGCGCCTATCTCGGACTCACCCCCGGCACTCGCCAGTCGGGCGAGTGCGACCCCCAGCAGCACATCACCAAGGAGGGCGATCCGTTCCTACTCCAGCTGCTGGTGCAGTCCGCCCACTACATCCTCGGACCGTTCGGACCCGACTGCGATTTGCGACGACACGGGCTGAAGCTCGCTGAGCGCGGCGGCAAGGCCGCCAAGAAGCGCGCCGCCATCGCTGTCGCTCCCAAGCTGGCCGTGGTGCTGCATCGACTGTGGCTTACCCAACAGACCTACCACCCGCTTCGCGAGCTCCCCCGCAAGGTGGCGTAAGACCGAGAGGCATCAGAAAAGCAGACGGATTCACCTAGAGACAGGACGAGTCCAAGCCGGTCTGGGCGACTGCGACTAACCCCATGACCCTCGAGGTCGAAAACGAGATCGCAGCGCCCCGGCAGGACGGAACCCAGCATGCACCGGGCCCACTGAGGCCCACTCGAGTGCGGATGGAAGCGTGGCTCAGGACTCGTCACCCATTCGGTCGGCCGCCAAGGCGGCCGGCTTGACTTTGACCGGCCTTCTCATGGAAGGGGTTAGGCGACAGATCGCCACGGTTTGGCGCCGGAGGGTGGTCAAGTGTCCCAGCCGCGGGGGCGGCGAGCAGGCATCCGAATGCGAGGCGTCTTGCCAGCTTCTCGGGTCTCATTGGGGGGGCGCATAAACCTGAAGGCAACGAAGATGAGGCCGAAGAGAACGAGCGAAACCGAGAGGTTGCGCGTAAGCGCCCAGCGAGAGACATTGGAGCCAAGGGCACGAACCAGGCTATGGCTGTCGCCAGCTTTGCGCAGTCATTGAGGAAGCGGGACGGAATGGCGAGATTGAGGTTCTGGCCCTCAACGAGGTGCGCCACCGCGATGCCTATGACCTCGCCGGCGGAGTTGAAGACCGGAGAACCGCTTGACCCCGGCGAGATGGGGGCGGTGATTTGGAGCAGCGGCCGATCCGAATAGTCGCCCGAATCCTCCCCAAGGCCTTTGAGTCGGACGGCACTGACGATGCCTTCGGAGACGGTCCCGGCTAGGCCGAGGGGGTTGCCGACAACCACCACCCTATCGCCGGGTTCGATGCTGCCAAGACCGAGAGTGAGCGGGGCGAGTGTTCTGGGGCCGTCAAGGCGGAGTAGAGCGAGGTCGTTCTTCTCGTCTTGGGCAACGACCGCTGCGACATCCACAGACGTGTTGTCTGCGAGCGTAGCCCGCAATCGCGTGGCGTGCTCGACCACGTGGTAGTTCGTGGCGACGAGTGAGGGGCCGATGGCAAAGCCGGTGCCACTGGCGAGGGGATCACCGGCAGCATCCAGAAGGGTCAATAGAACGACGGATCCGCGGACCTTGTGGAGTTGACCCGGTTTGGTGGACACCTCACCATTGGGTGAAGGAGTCAGATGCCGAAGACACGTTTGCCGTACGCGCCGGAGTTCCGGCGACAGATGGTCGAGCTCGTGAGGGCGGGTCGCACGCCTGAGGAGCTGGCCAAGGAGTTCGAGCCCACCGCCCAGTCGATAGGGAACTGGGTGCGGCAGGCCGACCGCGACGAGGGGCTGCGGAAGGACGGGCTGACCACCAGTGAGCGCGAGGAGCTCACGCGGTTGCGTCGCGAGAACAAGCAGCTGCGCCTGGAGCGAGAGATCCTCTCAAAAGCCGCGGCCTGGTTGCTCGGGAGACGGATTCGATACCTCCGAGGTCTTCGAACTCGTGAAGCGACACCAGGCCGACTACCCGATCACCACGATGTGCCAAGTGCTGGGTCTGTCCACCAGCGGGTACTACGCACGGCGGCACCGACCGCCATCGAAGCGGGCCAAGTCCGACGCGGTGCTGACCGAGAAGATAGCGGCCTCGCATGGACGGTCGCGGGGGACGTATGGCGTGCCGCGGATCCACGCCGACCTGGCTGCCGAGGGGCAACGAGTCGGGCGCAAGCGCGTCGGTCGGTTGATGCGAGACGCCGGCTTGGCCGGAGTGAGTCGTCGACGCGGAGTGCGGACCACCTTGAGAAACAAGGAAGCTCAGCCAGCACCGGACCTGGTGAGCCGGGAGTTCAGCGCGCAGAGGCTGAATCGGCTGTGGGTCGCCGACATCACCTACATCCCTACCTCGGCAGGGTTCCTCTACCTGGCCATGGTGCTCGACGTCTGCAGTCGCCGGATCGTCGGCTGGTCGATGGCCACCCACCTGCGCGCCGAGCTGGTGCTCGAGGCGCTGAACATGGCGAGCGGACAGCGGCGTCCGACCCAGGTGATCCATCACTCCGACCAGGGTACCCAGTACACCTCGGTCGCCTTCGGTCAGAGGTGCGGCGAGATCGGAGTCAAGCCCTCCATGGGCTCGGTCGGCGACTGCTTCGACAACGCCATGGCCGAGAGCTTCTTCGCCACACTGGAATGCGAGCTCATCGATGGCGGTGCTTCCAGACCCAGGCCGAAGCGAGGATGGCGGTCTTCGAGTACATAGAGGGCTGGTACAACCCGCACCGCCGCCATTCGGCACTGGGCCAGGTCAGCCCCGCCGAGTTCGAGAGACGGCTCGAGAGCACGTCTGATCCGAGTCAGATCGGTCCCCCAGGCTCGCAGAATGCCGGCGAGGTGGACCGAGGTACGAGATAGGAGCCACAGGGACCCGATCAGCCTGCCCATCCTGTGGAAATCGCCCCCTCTTCCCCCGCACCCCCATCACCCCGGCCGGAGGCCTGCCGGGGCGTGGAAGGCTGCCACCCCCTCCCATCCCCCGGCACCCTCCCACCCCCCTTGAAAATCGCTGCCGATCCCCACAGCCCTCCGGCCACGGCGACGGAGCGAGCGGTCTCTGATAAGACTTGGCCGAAAGCCCTAACCCGTCCACCAAACCGGGGTAGCTCCATTGTGGGCAAATTCCTTAATCCTCCTGTGCCACCAGCTGACAGGCGACGAGAGACAGCAACGGAAAGACGATGGCTTTCTTCATGGCGCTTCCTATGCGATAGCGGTTGTTCTGCCGCCTAACGGCGTACTCAGTTCAGCGGCACCAGCCGCGAACAGCAATACGTCGAGACATAAC
>CAWINM010000012.1:0-303080 GCA_963837455.1 Thermoanaerobaculia bacterium
AAAGGAGTGATCGGCCACGACCGCTGCGCTGGGCCGGATGGGAGTGGCCCAAGGGACCAAGAGGGTTCGAGGCGGAGGGGATGTGCCGCCCCAGACGTTCGACGGGCGCACTCCGAAGCAGCTGCCGTTTGCACCGACGGGATCGGGGCCGGAGGTGACAGCGCTCCGACCTCTGAAACCCGTCTCCTGTTCTGATTCTGGTCACTGAGAAGCGACTGACCACGAGTGGTGGACCTGTCGCCTAACGGCGTCTGAGTTCAGCGGCAATACCCGGGCGAACGCCCGGGTGTTGTCCGCTGCAACGAGGGGTTAGGCGACACTTCTGATCACGCTGATAGGAGATGCGCTGACTTTGGCAGGCAACCAGCTCGGTGACCGCTTTCGGGGTCAAGGGACAGCGCTTGGCCGGAGAGGGAGCGATGCCTCCAGAGACCAGCGTGCCGGCCGGTGGCAAGGAAGGCGAGGAGGCGGCTCTGCTCTGGAACCGCTTGGATTGGATGTGCAAGCGTTTGGCTTCTCGTGGTTCGCTCTTCGATGGAGAGAGAAGGAATTCGTTGCGAGTGTCGCCTAACGGCGTATGAGTTCAGCGGCAATGCCCGGGCGAACGCCCGGGTATTGTCCGCTGCAACGAGGGGTTAGACGACCCGCCACAGGCGGGCCGAAGGTCGTCCGCTTCATGGCGCAGCTCGCAGACTGGGGAGAGGCTGCTGCCGCGCCAGACGTAGTAGGTGACTGGAACAGCGTCTGGGAACGGGTAGCCTATTGGGTCCAGTACCACGAGGCGACTGGCGGCCTGTGTTTCGGCGCCGCGAACGAGGATGAGTTCTGGGTCGTGCCAGATGTTGCCGTTCCTCAAGTTGACGATGGCGAACTGCTGACAGGATGAGCCGCAACCCCAGTGCACGAAGAGGAAATGCCCGGCAAGGTTCGGTGGCTCTGAGCGAACCGCGCGCCTGAGCACCGTCCGAAAGCGCGAGCCGATGGGATGGCTCGAGAGATCAAGCTTTGGCGCGTCGACCTTCTCGAGGGCTACCGCGAACCCAGGGAACGACGGCACCTGCTTGCAGTCGCAGGTCCGCAGGGCGGGCGTTGCGGCACCAACAAGGAAGAGGCCACCGAATCCGATAGCTAGTGCCCGGAGGCGCATATTGATTCCGGGTCGTCTAACGGCGTATGAGTTCAGCGGCAACAACCGGGCGAACGCCCGGTTGTTGTCCGCTGCAACGAGGGGTTAGGCGTCGGGTCAGGTTGCAGGCCCGATGCGCGCAGTCTTTCCTTGCGAGCATCGCCCTCAGCGTCGACGAGAGACTGCGGAGCGTTTGGTGCCGCGCGAGCGAACCCGCTCGTACGAGTTCGAGCGCAATGAGGCACCGTTGCGCTTTCCTCCAACTGTGGGCAGCACCACGCTGCCGCGGCTCCAGGGCGCCCGTTCAACACGAAGTCAGATGCCAGCTCACGAATTGTGGCGAGTATCTGAGCCGAGTCGATCGTTCCTGGTGGAAAGCACGCTACGTGGCCAAGACGGAGTGTACCGGTCCAGCCGGTTGGGCCTGCGAATGGATGGGGGTGTTGAGGCCGTGAGGCGGGCAGTCTTGGACTGCGTTGATCTCAACCACAATGAGCGAGTCGTGGAGTCCGTCGTCAGGAGGGTGGGGGCGGCCAGTCTGCAGCTGTGGGCGATCGACGCAGCCGCAATTGCGGCCGCGAGAGCTGCGAGCACGAAGGGTGGTCCTGCTCGGTGTTAGTGGCGGCCACAGCCGGTTCCTCCGACGCCTAACGGCGTATGAGTTCAGCGGCAACACCCGGGCGAACGCCCGGGTGTTGTCCGCTGCAACGAGGGGTTAGGCGACAGATCGCTGATGCCCGTTGGCGGCGGCACGCAGCAGCTCGACGGGAGGCTGGTCTCTGACGAGCCTGCCACACTGCGTCGACGCGCCGATGACGCAGCTGGAAGCAAGGAGTGGAAGCCTTGGAGCTGGCAACGGGCGTGTTTGGTCCAACGATTGATCGACAGGGACCTGGCCCTGCGTGAGCTGGTCTTCGGACTGACGGGCCACAGCCGCCGCACTGGGCCGGATGGGAGTGGCCGAGGGGACGAAGAGTCCTCGAGGCGGAAGGGATGTGCCGCCGCTGACGCTCGACGGGCGCACTCTGGGAGCGGAGTTGCGGTTGGCACCGACGGGATTGCGGCCGGAGGTGTCTGCAAGGCTCTGAAACCCATCTCTTGCTCTGATCTGGTCACGGAGAAGCGAGTACCACGACTGGTGAACCTGTCGCCTAACGGCGTATGAGTTCAGCGGCAACAGCCGGGCGAACGCCCGGGTGTTGTCCGCTGCAACGAGGGGTTAGGCGACACTTCTGATCACGCTGATAGGAGATGCGCTGACTTTGGCAGGCAATCAGCTCGGTGACCGCTTTCGGGGTCAAGGGACAGCGCTTGGCCGGAGAGGGGGCGATGCCGCCAGAGACCAGCGTGCCGGCCGGTGGCAAGAAGGGCGAGGAGGTGGCTCTGCTCTGGAACCGCTTGGATTGGATCTGCAAGCGTTTGGCTTCTCGTGGTTCGCTCTTCGATGGAGAGAGAAGGAATTCGTTGCGAGTGTCGCCTAACGGCGTATGAGTTCAGCGGCAACACCCGGGCGAACGCCCGGGTGTTGTCCGCTGCAACGAGGGGTTAGGCGACAGATCGCTGATGCCTGTTGGCTGCGGCGCGCAGCTGCTCGACGGGAGACTAGTCTCTGACGCGTCTGCCACAACTGCGTCGACGTACCGCTGACGCCGGTGGGAAGCGGGAGGAGGAGTCTCGGAGCTAGGAACAGGCGTGTTTGGTCCAACGAGTGATCGACAGGAGCCGGCCGTGCGTGACTCGTGTCGGACTGATCGGCCACGGCCGCCGCACTGGACGGAGGGAGTGGCCGAAGGGACCAAGAAGTCTCGAGGCGGAAGAGATCTGCCGGCCCAGACGTTCGACGGGCGCACTCTGGAAGCGGAGCTGCCGCTAGCTCGGATGGGATCGCGGCCGGAGGCGACTGTGGTCCAAGCTCTGAAACCCATCTCTTGCTCTGATCTGGTCACGGAGAGGCGACGACCACGATTGGTGACCATGTCGCCTAACGGCGTATGAGTTCAGCGGCAAATACCCGGGCGAACGCCCGGGTATTGTCCGCTGCAACGAGGGGTTAGGCGACAGATCGCTGATGCCCGTTGGCGGCGGCGCGCAGGTGCTCGACGGGAGGCTGGTTTCTGACGAGCCTGCCACGACTGCGTCGACGAGCCGATGACGCGGCTGGAAGCAAGGAGCGGAAGCCTTGGAGCTGGCAGACGGGCGTGTTTGGTCCCACGATTGATCGACAGGGACCTGACGCCTACGCGGCTGGTCTTGGACTGACGGGCCACAACCGCGGCGCTGGGCCGGATGGGAGTGGCCGAAGGGACCAAGAGGCACTCGAGGCGGAGGGGATGTGCCGCCCTGACGCTCGACGGGCGCACTCTGGGAACGGAGTTGCAGTGGGCACCGACGGGATTGCGGCTGCAGGTGTCTGCAAGGCTCTGAAACCCATCTCTTGCTCTGATCTGGTGACGGAGAAGCGAGTACCACGACTGGTCGACATGTCGCCTAACGGCGTATGAGTTCAGCGGCAATACCCGGGCGAACGCCCGGGTATTGTCCGCTGCAACGAGGGGTTAGGCGCCGCATCACGACATCCGCCGGTGGCGATGGCTCCAATCTGTCGGTTGGCGGGCACCCCACCAGAGCAGAGAGGACCAGCGCCGCCGCCTTCTGGAGTTGCGCTGTCGTAGTAGACGGCAACGAGCGCGGGAGCGACTGGGATGGCAAAGCGGATGGTCATCTCGATGGGTACCCAGACGCCAGGACCATGGGGAGGCTGATAGCCTCTTAGCTCGAGTGCGGTGACCGGACGATTCTGCGGGCCTGTCGCAACGCTCGGAACATCGAGCGAGTAGTCAGGATGATACGGCGTGCAGCAAGCGCGATCGGAGCCAGCGGACGAGGGTTCACCCACGGCGCGAGGTCCTCTGGGTTGACTCGAGGCGTCCGACCGGTGAGGCGTTTCGCTAAGCCTGGACAGATGGCCGTGGGAATCGGATGACTCAAGCGCAGCAGCTCGCTCGCGAAGATCATGTCCACGGAGTACGCGCGCTCGTACCACGTGAACGACGGGACACCGCGGCCCAGAGAGCGTAGTGACCGGCGAGGACGCCCACTACGTACGCGACCGTCAAGCAATAGCTCTCTGCACCTGCCAGTCTCGATGAGCGGTTGTTCCGAGGCCGCCTAACGGCGTATGAGTTCAGCGGCAACACCCGGGCGAACGCCCGGGTAGTTGTCCGCTGCAACGAGGGGTTAGGCGCAGCACAAGATGCGCTAGAAATGCCTGTTGGTAGGGCGGCGACTGAAGCTCGAGCGGCAGAGCAGCGTCACCGGGGGTTAGTGTCTCGAGCAGGCGGCCTGCCTGAACCGCGTCGAAGCGCACCGCTGACGCTGGTGGTGACAGCTAGCGAGTGGATCGGAAGGCAATCTTGGAGTCGGGAACGGGCGTCGTTTGGTCCAGCGAGGGACCGACAGCATACCGACCGCACGTGGCAGGAAGTTGCGACGGAGTCGGAGACACTTCGACTGCAGATAGGACCGGATGCGGAGACGTTGGCACGCGATCAGCTCGGGGTGACCGAAGGCTGCGCGGGATCGAAGGCGAAGTGCAGGCGAGATGTGGCCAAGCCCCAGACGCGTCGCACGGGCGAACTCGGGAGTCAGAGTTCGCAGGCGACTGCTGGCACAGCCGGATCGCGGTCGGGAGGTCGGCGACTGTGGTCCTTGAAGCGATCTGAAAGCTCAGTCTCACGTTGTTCTGCTCTGGTTACGGAGAAGCGACTACCACGACTGGTGACCATGTCGCCTAACGGCGTATGAGTTCAGCGGCAACAGCCGGGCGAACGCCCGGGTGTTGTCCGCTGCAACGAGGGGTTAGGCGACACTTCTGATCACGCTGATAGGAGATGCGCTGACTTTGGCAGGCAATCAGCTCGGTGACCGCTTGCGGGGTCAAGGGACAGCGCTTGGCCGGAGAGGGGGCGATGCCGCCAGAGACCAGCGTGCCGGCCGGTGGCAAGAAGGGCGAGGAGGTGGCTCTGCTCTGGAACCGCTTGGATGAGATCTGCAAGCGTTTGGCTTCTCGTGGTTCGCTCTTCGATGGAGAGAGAAGGAATTCGTTGCGAGTGTCGCCTAACGGCGTATGAGTTCAGCGGCAATACCCGGGCGAACGCACGGGTATTGTCCGCTGCAACGAGGGGTTAGGCGGCAGGCCACCAACGCATCGAACGGCATCTGAGTAAGAGCGAGGTCGATCATTGGACCAAGTCGACCGGAGACTCGGATTCTAAGGGTTGTCCCGCCAGATGGGACGAACGTCAGGGAAGCCGTTCGACTTCGCAGTCCGTTGATGCCATAGGTGATGGCGCCGCCGTGAAGACAGCGCGAGATGGTTGAATGCAATCTAGGTAACCCGATTCAACGAGAAATGGCCATGCGCGCCTGTACTCACGACCGGTAAACGAGAATGCCATGCTGTTGAGTGGGCGGAGACTCCGAGGGTGAGGGAAGGGCTACTAGCTTCAGGACGAGAAGTGAAGGGAATGACTCCGGCCGCGAGAACCGCGCAAGAATCGCGGCCATTGAATGGCGACGGACAGTCAGTTGATGCCGCCCGACTTAGCTCGGCTCTTGGACGGGTCCGCAGATGCGTCAGCGCGAAGGAGCCCGCAGTTCGAGCGTCGAGCTGCGAGGAGCATGAGTGCAACTCGAATACCGCAATGTGGATAGGTGCGAATCAGTCTCCGGCAGGACTTCCTCTAGAGAGCCGTATAACGTTGGCTTCTGCCGCCTAACGGCGTATGAGTTCAGCGGCAACACCCGGGCGAACGCCCGGGTGTTGTCCGCTGCAACGAGGGGTTAGGCGACAGATCGCCGATGCCCGTTGGTGGCGGCGCGCAGCTGCTCGACGGGAGGCTCGTTTCTGACGAGCGTGCCACGACTGCGTCGACGTGCCGATCGTGCCGCTGTTGGCAAGGAGTGGAAGGCTTGGCGCGGCAAACGGGCGTGTTTGGTCCCACGATCGACCGGCAGGCACCTGGTGGCTCGCGGCTGGGTGCGACTGACGGACCGCAACCGCGGCACTGGGCCGGATAGGAGTTGGCGAAGGAACCAATAGCTCTCGAGGCGGAGGGGATGTTCCGGGCCAGACGTTCGACGGACGCACTCTGGAAGGGGAGCTGCCGTTAGCACCGATGGGATCGCGGTCGGAGGTGACTGTGGTCCAAGCTTTGCAACCCATCTCTTGCTCTGCTTTGGTTACGGAGAAGTGAGTACCACGATCGGTGAACCTGTCGCCTAACGGCGTATGAGTTCAGCGGCAACACCCGGGCGAACGCCCGGGTGTTGTCCGCTGCAACGAGGGGTTAGGCGACAGATCGCTGATGCCTGTTGGGGGCGGCACGCAACTGCTCGACGGGGAGTCGTTTCTGACGGCTCTGCCAGAACCGCGTCGACGCGCCGCTGACGCTGAGAGGGAAGCAGCGCAGTGGAGCTTTGGAGTCGGGAGCGGGCGTGTTGGGTCCAACGAGGGACCGAGAGCATACCGACCGCACGTGGCAGGTGTTGGACCGGCGGCCACGTCGCGGCAATGGGCGGGATCGGAGCGGGCGAAGGGACCAAGTGCGCTACGAGGCGGCAGGGAAGATGAGCTGCCCGTGAGGCTTGCCGGGCGAACTCTGGGAGCAGAGTTGCGGTGGCACGACGGGATCGCGGTCGGAGGTGACAGTAGTCCATGGCTCTGAAAGCCGATCTCTTGCTCTGATCTGGTTACGGAGACGCGACTGACCACGATGGTGACCAAGTCGCCTAACGGCGTATGAGTTCAGCGGCAACAGCCGGGCGAACGCCCGGGTGTTGTCCGCTGCAACGAGGGGTTAGGCGACACTTCTGATCACGCTGATAGGAGATGCGCTGGCTTTGGCAGGCAACCAGCTCGGTGACCGCTTTCGGGGTCAAGGGACAGCGCTTGGCCGGAGAGGGAGCGATGCCTCCAGAGACCAGCGTGCCGGCCGGTGGCAAGGAAGGCGAGGAGGTGGCTCTGCTCTGGAACCGCTTGGATTGGATCTGCAAGCGTTTGGCTTCTCGTGGTTCGGTCTTCGATGGAGAGAGAAGGAATTCGTTGCGAGTGTCGCCTAACGGCGTATGAGTTCAGCGGCAACACCCGGGCGAACGCCCGGGTGTTGTCCGCTGCAACGAGGGGTTAGGCGACACTTCTGATCACGCTGATAGGAGATGCGCTGACTTTGGCAGGCAATCAGCTCGGTGACCGCTTGCGGGGTCAAGGGACAGCGCTTGGCCGGAGAGGGGGCGATGCCGCCAGAGACCAGCGTGCCGGCCGGTGGCAAGAAGGGCGAGGAGGTGGCTCTGCTCTGGAACCGCTTGGATGGGATCTGCAAGCGTTTGGCTTCTCGTGGTTCGCTCTTCGATGGAGAGAGAAGGAATTCGTTGCGAGTGTCGCCTAACGGCGTCTGAGTTCAGCGGCAATACCCGGGCGAACGCCCGGGTATTGTCCGCTGCAACGAGGGGTTAGGCGTGCCAGTCGGAGCGCCGGTTGACTGGAGACTCGTCACTGGTCGCGAGGGGCAGTGTGGCCGCTTGAGCGTCTTACACGAAGGCAGAACCGGTAGTAGAGCTGCCAGCCGGCGTGAGCGTCGGCCTTGTCGACCATCCCGCGTTCTGCGTAGGCGAGAATGTCATCGCAGGTTGCACACCACGTTGAGGACTGGATCTCTTTCTGTTATCCGGAAGCGCAACGTATGGGAGGTTGGAGCCGCCCGGGCCAAGTGCTTGCAGATCCGGTGTAGCGACCTGCCCCGTGCTCCTCGCAATGGATCTGTTTGTGGTTCACGGCGTTTGTGGGGACCGAAGGCTAGGTCGCTCGAACTCGGAGGAGGATTCTGACGCGCAGCTTAACAGACTGTGGAACTCGAAAGAGTCCGCGCTGAAGGCCACTTCCGATCTGACAGCCGACGCTGTTTACCTGGACGCCTAACGGCGTATGAGTTCAGCGGCAATACCCGGGCGAACGCCCGGGTATTGTCCGCTGCAACGAGGGGTTAGGCGGCACTCCGACGAATGCTGGCATGGGGGCAGGAGAGGGCAACAACTTGGAGAAACTGAGAGGGGTTCTCTGGCGTTACGACAACAGCGCGCCGCGGGAACTTGAGCACGACCGAATTGCGAGGGAGTGTGGCAAATGCTCTGTACTTGCCGAGCTTCCGATTCCAGAAGAGGCCGGCAAAGACGAAGAGTCCGCCGTTTCCGAAGAGGCGTAGCGACTGCGCCATGGCGGCCGGATCCGACCACGCTTCCTGCAGCTCGAGAGAGGGACTGCTGTAGACCAGAGCAGGCGCCGAATGAGTAGGCTGCCGGACTCGACCTCGTAGCCGCGGACGATGAGGAGCGCTGAACCAAGGAGCGTCGTCAGCACGAAAAGCATGGTCAGTATGAAGGGAGCGCCACCGAGCAAGTGGCGTGGGAATACCGTGGCGAAGAGCATGGCCACTCCAGCCAGCACCGCGACCGAGATGGTGGTCAGCACCTTGAGCGAGGCTGACCACGGCGCTCTGAAGACGGTAGTTCCGGTGATCACGGTGGGTCCGAGTGCCGCCTAACGGCGTATGAGTTCAGCGGCAATACCCGGGCGAACGCCCGGGTATTGTCCGCTGCAACGAGGGGTTAGGCGGCGGATCACGATGCCTGCAGGAAGCCCCAGACAAAGGCGAACAGTAGACCGATGAGAACAAGCCAAAGCCATGCCTTGACGAATCGGAGCAAGAGGGGTGGTTCGCGCACCAGTACCCTGGTTCTGACGAGCTGAACTGCCGACTGCCAGTCAGCGTCGCTGGCAAAGAATGAGCGGTGCAAGTGCAGTCCTGCGGGCGGCGCCGTGAAGAGCAGGATACTGTAGAGCGCGCCGTCAGAGCCGCCGAGTGAATCCGCGGCCAAGGCAGCTCAGTTTTGGTCACCTCGGATTCGACAACAACGCGAGTCGCGTCGAGTAACCCGTGGACGGGCAGAGAGTGAACACGAGAAGTTCGCAGTAGGCGCCGGGGCGATCCGATGTACAGGTAAACAAGGAAGCAGCCGGCGACGAGCCAGAATCCAGTTACGAAGTAGGCTCCGCTAGGGTGGTTGCGCACCCCCTCGGGAATGCTGGCAGTCCCTGAGAAAAGTGCGACCGCCAGAGCGATCGGCCCTGCATAGACCAGCCAAGGCGTGTTGGCGCGCATTCCATCTCGAATGGACGCGGGCGACTGTGAGCCCGCGAAGTTGACGACTTGCGAGCAATCGCCTTGCGGCGCGCTGTGGGAGCTCTCTCGCACGACGCTGTTGGCGCCTTCGCCCGCGATACCAGACGGTGACGTAGAGACCCAAGACGATAGCCACCGGTATCAGAGTGAGGAGAGGGGATTCCATGAAGTCCTCTGGAGAATGCTGAAAGGCAACTGTTGTTGGCAACGCCGCCTAACGGCGTATGAGTTCAGCGGCAACAGCCGGGCGAACGCCCGGGTGTTGTCCGCTGCAACGAGGGGTTAGGCGACAGATCGCCTCTGCTCGTTGGCGGTGGGTAGCTGTTGCTCGGCGGCAGGGCGAGTGTCTGACCGCGGCCTCCACGGCCCCTGCCACAGGCCGGCGGCGAGGGGCGGAGCGTGCAAGGAGCGGAAGGGCCTTGCACGCCTGGGCGAGGGCATGGGCGGTCCCGCGAGAGCGGCCGGCGTGGCTGACCGAGGCCGTCGGCGCAGGAGTCGGGGCCATGACGTCCGCCAGACCGGTCAGTCCACTCGAGCAGTGGAGTGACCAGAAGCGAGCCATTGATAGCTGTCGAGGCGGATTGCGGCATGCTCGGTGACCTTGCGGGGTCGCCTTGGCCGAGCGGGGCTCCGTATTGCGCAGACCGCCGGCAAGCGCAGGTGACTGTGATCTGAAGTCGCTGGGATCTGAAGCTTGTTGTGGTTCGCAGACGAGTAGAAGGTTCGTTCAACTGTCGCCTAACGGCGTATGAGTTCAGCGGCAATACCCGGGCGAACGCCCGGGTATTGTCCGCTGCAACGAGGGGTTAGGCGACGGGTCGAGAATTCTGCAAGGACTTCTGAACCGAAACCTCGGAGGTTGCCGTGGAACAGCCTGTCCTCACTTGCGACCTGTGTGACTGTGAGGTGCTAGGAAGCTGCGGAGCCGCCGACGGCGTGGCAGAGTCGACCGGATGAGTCGGTCGCCCCGGAGAGCCCTGCTGCGATTGAGCGGAGAAGGTATTGGCGACAACTGCAGGCCACTGCCATGTTTGTGGCGGGCTGATCGGGGAGAACCTTGGCAGGCCGACCACGTTCGTGCCCACAGCGGAGGAGGCCTTCATGCTGCCAACAACTACCTGCCGGCGCATGTGCTGTGTAACAATACCGGTGGGACTATTTGCGGAAGAGTTTCAGCTGACCTCAAGCTGGGCGCTGGGCGCGGACGCAGGTAGCAAACGCGACCGCTCGGGCCGCACTATCGCTGAGGGATCTCGAGGCATGAGCAGAACCGTCTCTCACGGAGAGGGCGGAGCGGAACGTTCAGTCGTCAATTCCGTCGCCTAACGGCGTATGAGTTCAGCGGCAACACCCGTGCGAACGCCCGGGTATTGTCCGCTGCAACGAGGGGTTAGGCGGCACTCCGACGAATGCTGGCATGGGGGCAGGAGAGGGCAACAACTTGGAGAAACTGAGCGGGGTTCTCTGGCGTTACGACAACAGCGCGCCGCGGGAACTTGAGCACGACCGAATTGCGAGGGAGTGTGGCAAATGCTCTGTACTTGCCGAGCTTCCGATTCCAGAAGAGGCCGGCAAAGACGAAGAGTCCGCCGTTTCCGAAGAGGCGTAGCGACTGCGCCATGGCGGCCGGATCCGACCACGCTTCCTGCAGCTCGGAGAGAGGGACTGCTGTAGACCAGAGCAGGCGCCGAATGAGTAGGCTGCCGGACTCGACCTCGTAGCCGCGGACGATGAAGAGCGCTGAACCAAGGAGCGTCGTCAGCACGAAAAGCATGGTCAGTATGAAGGGAGCGCCACCGAGCAAGTGGCGTGGGAATACCGTGGCGAAGAGCATGGCCACTCCAGCCAGCACCGCGACCGAGATGGTGGTCAGCACCTTGAGCGAGGCTGACCACGGCGCTCTGAAGACGGTAGTTCCGGTTATCACGGTGGGTCCGAGTGCCGCCTAACGGCGTCTGAGTTCAGCGGCAATACCCGGGCGAATGCCCGGGTATTGTCCGCTGCAACGAGGGGTTAGGCGACCCGTCTTCAGCGCTGCAAGGCGGTCTTTGCAGCGGGCCCACGTGTGATGGCTAGCTGAAACGAGATGGGACGTAGAGGAACCCGAAATCCTTGAACGCGTCGTTGTCGTAGTAGTAAAGGAACCCTTCGAGTCCTTGCTCGGCGGTGATAGCGCCAAGTTGCGCCTTGGCGTTGTGGATGATGTCTTGGACTTGGGAGACCGAGAGGGCGAGCATCAAATCGGCGGCCTTCGCCTCGGGCGGAGTGTCATCGTCGTCGTCGAGATCGCTCGTGTCGAGGATCGCACACGGCGAATCGAGCGACCACTGTTCTGATGAGGGAAGGAACAGCCAATTGTCAGGTTGATTGTCGATGGTGTCGAGGACCTCGCGCAGAGTAGGGAGCGCGTTGCGGTCAAGCGGCATTCGGGACCTCCACGCGGATGACGGGCACTCCGAGAAACAGAGTGACGGTGGTCACGATCGTGGATCGGGTCGCCTAACGGCGTATGAGTTCAGCGGCAATACCCGGGCGAACGCCCGGGTATTGTCCGCTGCAACGAGGGGTTAGGCGTCTGGTCACATCAGATCTGTGGGCCGTGGTTGACCCAGACGAACCATTGATCGGCGGGGCATTGCGAGTTAGACATGCGACAGCTCGCTACTCCCAGAGCGAATCCCGTGTGTTGCCAAGCGAACTCGGCCGCGTTGTTGCTGTTCGTATTTTGGCCAACAAGCCGCCACTTGAGCTTGCTCCAAGCCTTGGTGAGTGGGTACCCGAATCGTGTGTTGCCTAGGCGGTAGGTCCAGACGAGCGCAGGCGGCTCGAAGAACAGGATGAATTGGCGATGCGGGCGTAGCTCATATGTGCTGGGTGGGGTCGGGAGTTCGCCGCAATTTGGGCAGCCCGCCGCTGGCGAGCTGTGCTTCTAGGAGTGTCGCCGCAGCTTTCATCTGGCGGCACCAGCGCATGTTAGACCAGTTCGTCCAACGGCGATCGTCTGTCACAAGCGCAAGAGCGATTGCGGCCAAGAGTAGTGCGATCTTACGGAGCTTCATTTGCCACAGTCGGCGACTCAGACGCCTAACGGCGTATGAGTTCAGCGGCAACAGCCGGGCGAACGCCCGGGTGTTGTCCGCTGCAACGAGGGGTTAGGCGACACTTCTGATCACGCTGATAGGAGATGCGCTGACTTTGGCAGGCAATCAGCTCGGTGACCGCTTGCGGGGTCAAGGGACAGCGCTTGGCCGGAGAGGGGGCGATGCCGCTCAGAGACCGAGCGTGCCGGCCGGTGGCAAGAAGGGCGAGGAGGTGGCTCTGCTCTGGAACCGCTTGGATGAGATCTGCAAGCGTTTGGCTTCTCGTGGTTCGCTCTTCGATGGAGAGAGAAGGAATTCGTTGCGAGTGTCGCCTAACGGCGTATGAGTTCAGCGGCAATACCCGGGCGAACGCCCGGGTGTTGTCCGCTGCAACGAGGGGTTAGGCGACACTTCTGATCACGCTGATAGGAGATGCGCTGGCTTTGGCAGGCAACCGGCTCGGTGACCGCTTTCGGGGTCAAGGAACAGCGCTTGGCCGGAGAGGGAGCGATGCCTCCAGAGACCGGCTTGCCTGCAGGTAGCAAGGGAGGCGAAGAGGTGGCTCCCCTCTGGAACTGATTGGATTGGATCTGCAAGCGTCTCGCTCTTCGTGGTCCGCTCTTCGATGGATGAAGGAGAAAGCGCTGCGGGTGTCGCCTAACGGCGTCTGAGTTCAGCGGCAACACCCGGGCGAACGCCCGGGTGTTGTCCGCTGCAACGAGGGGTTAGGCGACAGATCGCTGATGCTCGTTGGCGGCGGCGCGCAGCTGCTCGACGGGAGACCAGTCTCTGACGCGTCTGCCACAACTGCGTCGACGTACCGAGGACGCCGGTGGGAAGCGGGAGGAGGAGTCTCGGAGCTAGGAACAGGCGTGTTTGGTCCAACGATTGATCGACAGGAGCCGGCCGTGCGTGACTCGTGCCGGACTGATCGGCCACGGCCGCCGCACTGGACCGGGAGGGAGTGGCCGAAGGGACCAAGAAGTCTCGAGGCGGAAGAGATCTGCCGGCCCAGACGTTCGAGGGGCGCACTCTGGAAGCGGAGCTGCCGCTAGCTCGGATGCGATCGCGGTCGGAGGCGACTGTGGTCCAAGCTCTGAAACCCATCTCTTGCTCTGATCTGCTTACGGAGAGGCGAGTACCACGATTGGTGACCATGTCGCCTAACGGCGTATGAGTTCAGCGGCAACACCCGGGCGAACGCCCGGGTGTTGTCCGCTGCAACGAGGGGTTAGGCGACCAGTCGCAACCGCCCAAATGCGCTGTTCGCCCTTAGCGTTCGCGTTCAAGCGATTGGTTTCTTGGTGGTGCGAAACGACCATAGCGCTCGAACGCAAAGGATCGCCGAGACCATTCCGATGGTGCCGAGCGCGAGAAGAGTCCAGACAAAGAAGAAGGCGCCGCTTGGTTTCGCTATCTCGCCCCGGCAAACCTTGGTCCTGTCATGTGGAGGATGGGCATGGCGAGAGCAAACAGCGATCCGATGAGAAGGACTACGTAGCCGGATCGACGTTCCCTGAGCACCAGCGCGGCGAACAGCCAGAGCGCCAGGGCGGGCACTGCGACAACGAGGTTGAGAGTGCCGCCCGGGGCCACCCATGTTTGGTTCGGTCCCGAGTGGAGCATGTCGTCGGTGAGGTGCGAAGGACAGCAGATATCACCCACAACAAGCACAAGATGGTTAGCACGTCCATTCGTTTCATCTCTGGCTCCGGTGGATTCCGCGGATCCTTGCCTTGAGTGAACGGCGAGACCGTAACTATTGCTTCCTGGTCGCCTAACGGCGTATGAGTTCAGCGGCAATACCCGGGCGAACGCCCGGGTGTTGTCCGCTGCAACGAGGGGTTAGGCGACAGATCGCTGATGCCCGTTGGAGGCGGCGCGCAGCTGCTCGACGGCGGGCTCGGTTCTGACGAGCTGCCACAACTGCGTCGACGCGCCGATGGCGCCGCTGGTTGCAATGAGTGGAAGGCTTGGCGTCGGGGAACGGGCATGTTTGGTCCGAATGCTGAGTCGACAGATGCGCGACTCGACGTGCCTGGTCTCGGATCTGACAGGCGACGCCCGCCGCACTGGACCGGATGGAAGTGGCCGAAGGGACCAACAAGTCTCGAGGCGGAAGGGACGCACCGTCTCTGACGGTCGAGCGGGCACACTCTGGAAGCGGAGCTGCCCTTGGCCCCAAAAGGATGGAGGTCGGAGGCAATTGTGGTGCGGAGCTCTGAAACCCAGCTCGTGCTCTGATCTGGTCACGGAGAAGCGAGTACCACGAGTGGTGAACCTGTCGCCTAACGGCGTATGAGTTCAGCGGCAACAACCGGGCGAACGCCCGGTTGTTGTCCGCTGCAACGAGGGGTTAGGCGGCGAATCGTCGATGTTCATGGCGCGTCCGGAGCGGGGGACGACGAGAGAGTGCGCCACACGACGAGCCACTGAGAGTTGACCCTTGAGAAGACCAGCAGGTCGACGCCGCGCTCTTTGAATCGCCTCGTGGGGATTTCGTAGTCGACCGCATAGGGGCACTCTGCGACGGCGGTGTCGCCCCACGCGCGAACGTTAGGCTGCTGCGCTCTCGAAGGAATGAAGAGTGGCCGCCGCTCCGAAGTCGGCGTAGCTTTGTACGAACGCATGCGGCCGAGGACCGGGGCAGCGCTGGGTGGGGAGAGGACGACGAACTCGTGGACGTAGTCCCCGATGGCGTCGTAGCGACCCTCGAGCCACGCGCGATTGATGGCTTCAAGGACACCGGCAATGCGGCTTGCTTCTTCAGTCATGCCTGGTAGGTGTACGGCTGCTGCCTGAGACGCCTAACCCTCTATTCGACGACACCCCCAGGCCGAAGATTGGCCAGAAATGATGTCAGATAAGTGTGATGCCCGGTGCGGAGTTTCGCCACGGAAGTAGCTGGAGGCGAGGATGTTGGCTTGAGAGGCGTGAATGGCTGTTGGACGTTGCACGTCTCTTCGGGTGTCGGTAAGGGTCAATCGGTCCATCCGAGGAGGTCGAGGGGGCTGTGGACGCCGCGGCCTTTGTTGAGAACGTGGGTGTAGATCATGGTGGTCTTGAGGTGGCGATGGCCGAGGAGCTCTTGGACGGTACGGATGTCGTAGCCGGCGAGGAGGAGGTGGGTTGCGAAGGAGTGGCGGAGGGTGTGGCAGCTTGCGGGCTTGGCGATGCCGGAGGCGCGGACGGCGCGGGAGAAGGCACGTTGCACGGTTCGGATTTGGAGGTGATGGCGACCGGTGCAGGCGGTGAGTGGGTCGGTTGAGAGAGTCGGGGCTGGGAACACGTACTGCCAGGGCCACTCGGAGCTTGCCGAGGGCCACTTGAGGGCGAGCGCACCGGGGAGGTAGACGTGAGCGACGCCCTGGTCGAGGTCGTCCCGGTAGGTGGACTTGACGAGCTGGAGGTGTCGAGCGAGGGCGGGCTTCAGACTCGAGGGGAGGACGGTCAAACGGTCTCGGGCGCCCTTGCCGTCGCGGACGGTGATCTGCTCGGTTTCGAGGTCGATGTCCTTGACTCGGAGGCGGAGGCACTCGAGGAGGCGCAGGCCGGTGCCATAGAGGAGGGCGAAGAAGAGGCGAAGCTCCGGGATGATGGTGGCGAGGATTCGGCGAACCTCATCCTGGGTGAGGACGAGGGGCTGGCGTGGGTTGCGGTGGACCCGGATGAGGCCCGGAATGGAGCCGAGGTCCTTACCCAGGACGTCACGGAAGAGGAAGGCGATTGCCGCGAGGGCCTGGGACTGCGTCGATGCACTGATGTTGCGATCGTTGGCCAGTCGGCTGAGGAACTGGTTGACGGCGCGGGGCCCAATGGTGGTGGGGTCGCTATGGCGGTGCTCGGTGAGGAAGCGGCGGGTCCAGAGGTAGTAGGCCTGCTCGGTTCGACGACTGAGGTGGCGAGCGCGGGTCGCCGCGCGGAGACGGACGAGCAGGCGCAGCATCTCGGGTGGCAGGATCGTGGGACCGGACAAGGCGCGATTCCTCAAACCCTCCAGACGGAAAAGGAAGCGAAAACCTTGCGAGTGGTGTGGGGACGGGGTGGCGTTGATGCGGGCGCCGAGCTGGAGGAATGAGCGGTCGGCGCACGCTCCGCGCCCTTCGGTGTCCGGGACCGATATGAAGCGGGCCATCGTGTCTACCGACTCTATCGCCCAGCCGGAGGGCGGTACCGATGCGCAAGGTCCGTGCTGGGCGGGGAAGCCGTCTCCATATTAGACGGACGCGGTGGCCCGTTTTTCCCGCCGGGGTGACAGATGGGCTGGGTGACACACGGGCTGCTCGGGCCACTGGCACGGGCCTGTGGCTGGCGGAGCCGCCGTGACACGAATGGGGTTCGGTGCTGTTCGGCCGGGTGAGTCGCTGGCGGGTCTCCTTGCACTCCGGAGGCTTCGACTGGCGATCAGGGGTGGTTTGTGCGGGCAGATCGGGCTCGACTGCTAGGCTCGAGCTCCGCGCCGGAGGGCGGCAGAGGGTGATCCTGGATGGCCGTGCCGCTAGGCGCGGCAGAGGCAAGAGGCCCGTGGTGGGGGAGGAGCTTTCGACGAGGGATCGGAGCGGCAAACGTGAGGGACGGCGGTGGGGATTGAGACCGCGGCTCCAGGCTTCAGAGCGATGCTGGAGGTCGATCATCGGCTGGCAGGCTGGCGACTCGCCTGGTCACGGATCGAGCCGCTGGCTGGCTCGGGAGGTGCCGTGGAGGAAGCTCGCATCGCGGCAGCGCGGGAGGCGAGGGAGCGTTTCGGCGGCAGCCAGCTGGCCGAAGTGCCGGTGATCGCGGCGGTACGCAGGCTGTTTCGCGAGGCGGGCACGGACCCGACGCGCTACCGTCCATCTTCGGAGGCGTTGCTGCGTCGCGTGTTGCGCGGCGAGGCGTTACCGGCGATCTATCCGCTCGTGGACCTCAACAACTGTCTGTCGGTGTGTCTGGGGGTGCCGAGCTGTGTGATGGCGGAGGGGAGCATCGCGGGGCGGATCCGCCTGCGACGCGGTGTGGCCGGGGAGCGGATGGAGTCGCTGCGCGGGGACTTCGACCTCTGCGACAAGCCGCTGCTGGAGGATGGTCGCGGGCCGTTCGGAACCCCGATCACCGACAGCGTGCGGGTGGCGGTGCGAGAAGAGACCGCCGCGGCCTGGCTGGTTGCCTACTTGCCGGCCGGGTGGACCGAGGGCCAGGTGACCGAGGTGCTGCGCTCGCACGGTCTCGATCGGGTGGCGCGGGTGACGGAGTCGTTCGTGAGCGGCCAGTGACGGATGGGGTTCGGGGCGATTGCGAGGGCCGAACGCGGTGCCGGTTGCCGTGGGATGCGCCGCGGTTGACCCGGCTGCTGCCCCGGATTGGTGGGTTCTAAGGGTGGGGAGCGAAGCGCAGGGACGATTGCGAGGCGCGGGCGATGGGAGCCGCGGCGGCGTCCCGAGGGTCCATGCAAAGGGGAGGTTGGAGCTACCCCGGTTTGGTGGACGGGTTAGGGCTTTCGGCCAAGTCTTATCAGAGACCGCTCGCTCCGTCGCCGTGGCCGGAGGGCTGTGGGAATCGCGCAGCGATTTCCAAGGGGGGTGGGAGGGTGCCGGGGGATGGGAGGGGGTGGCAGCCTTCCACGCCCCGGCAGGCCTCCGGCCGGGGTGATGGGGGTGCGGGGGAGGAGGGGGCGATTTCCACAGGATGGGCAGGCTGATCGGGTCCCTGTGGCTCGTATCTCGTACCTCGGTCCACCTCGCCGGCATTCTGCGAGCCTGGGGGACCGATCTGACTCGGATCAGACGTGCTCTCGAGCCGTCTCTCGAACTCGGCGGGGCTGACCTGGCCCAGTGCCGAATGGCGGCGGTGCGGGTTGTACCAGCCCTCTATGTACTCGAAGACCGCCATCCTCGCTTCGGCCTGGGTCTGGAAGCACCGCCGATCGATGAGCTCGCATTCCAGTGTGGCGAAGAAGCTCTCGGCCATGGCGTTGTCGAAGCAGTCGCCGACCGAGCCCATGGAGGGCTTGACTCCGATCTCGCCGCACCTCTGACCGAAGGCGACCGAGGTGTACTGGGTACCCTGGTCGGAGTGATGGATCACCTGGGTCGGACGCCGCTGTCCGCTCGCCATGTTCAGCGCCTCGAGCACCAGCTCGGCGCGCAGGTGGGTGGCCATCGACCAGCCGACGATCCGGCGACTGCAGACGTCGAGCACCATGGCCAGGTAGAGGAACCCTGCCGAGGTAGGGATGTAGGTGATGTCGGCGACCCACAGCCGATTCAGCCTCTGCGCGCTGAACTCCCGGCTCACCAGGTCCGGTGCTGGCTGAGCTTCCTTGTTTCTCAAGGTGGTCCGCACTCCGCGTCGACGACTCACTCCGGCCAAGCCGGCGTCTCGCATCAACCGACCGACGCGCTTGCGCCCGACTCGTTGCCCCTCGGCAGCCAGGTCGGCGTGGATCCGCGGCACGCCATACGTCCCCCGCGACCGTCCATGCGAGGCCGCTATCTTCTCGGTCAGCACCGCGTCGGACTTGGCCCGCTTCGATGGCGGTCGGTGCCGCCGTGCGTAGTACCCGCTGGTGGACAGACCCAGCACTTGGCACATCGTGGTGATCGGGTAGTCGGCCTGGTGTCGCTTCACGAGTTCGAAGACCTCGGAGGTATCGAATCCGTCTCCCGAGCAAACCAGGCCGCGGCTTTTGAGAGGATCTCTCGCTCCAGGCGCAGCTGCTTGTTCTCGCGACGCAACCGCGTGAGCTCCTCGCGCTCACTGGTGGTCAGCCCGTCCTTCCGCAGCCCCTCGTCGCGGTCGGCCTGCCGCACCCAGTTCCCTATCGACTGGGCGGTGGGCTCGAACTCCTTGGCCAGCTCCTCAGGCGTGCGACCCGCCCTCACGAGCTCGACCATCTGTCGCCGGAACTCCGGCGCGTACGGCAAACGTGTCTTCGGCATCTGGACTCCTTCACCCAATGGTGAGGTGTCCACCAAACCGGGTCAACTCCAGGTCCGTGCAAAGGCAAGCGTTGCGATGCGCCGCGTTGGCGCGCAGCCACGAGGCGCGGGCTGGCGCTCGGTAGGGAGCGCGATGAGGCGGCGGGCCTTGGGGACAGTTCGTGCCGGCCCCGGGAGACGGAGGGTAATGGCGCTTTCGACGAGCGGTAGTGGATGAACTTGACCGAGCGCTACACGGCCTATCCGCGACCGGTGCTGTGGCTGGTGCCCGAAGGGGAGACGGTGGCTCCCTTCTACATGAGCACGCTGCCGGTGACGAACCGGCAGCTGGAAGCTTGCACGGGCGAGCGGGAGCGCAGCGCCGCGGCACCGGGGGACGACGAGCCGGCGCTGGTCGGTTTCGACCTCGCGAGTGCCTATTGCACGTGGTACGCGGCGGTGTCGAGGAAGGCGATCCGGCTGCCGAGCGACGCGGAGTGGGAGCATGCCTGCCGTGCCGGTGGGGGTGGCCGGTGGTTCTGGGGCGAGGACGAGGCGGCCGCCGAGGCGTGGGTGTGGCACGGCGGCAACTGCGATGGCTCGAGGGTGCCGCCACTGGGAGCCAAGCGCTCGAACGGTTTC
Source organism: Thermoanaerobaculia bacterium (assembly GCA_963837455.1). Lineage (GTDB taxonomy): Bacteria > Acidobacteriota > Thermoanaerobaculia > Multivoradales > JAIOJS01 > DASYQD01. Next base: position 19,982 of record CAWINM010000012.1, read on the forward strand.
GGCCTCCACGCCATGCTGGGGGGGGTGTGGGAGTGGGTGGTGGGCGAGGACGGGGCGCTGCTGTGCGGCGGGTCCTGGCGCACGCCGCTGGCCGAGCAGGGGTGCGGGCGGCGGCGTCTGCCTGCCGCGGGCGAGGTGGTGGAGGACGCCGGCTTCCGGATCGCGCGGAGCCTGCGGGGGTGAGCGCGGCGGGAAGGTGTGGCACCCCGGCCCACCGATGCCTGCTAGGGCGCCCTGCGGTCGCGCTGCGTCGGTTGCGAGGCGCGCCGGGGTGTGATGTGGGGGCAGCAGCCTGGGCGGGACGACCGCGTGGGGTGTAGCTGGAGGTCGGGCAGGGGTCGGCGACGGGGTCGCGGGATCGACGGCGAGTCGATCCGCCGCGGTCTTGCGGTCGGCCGACGCTCACGGGTTGCAGGTGGTGGGGAGGGCCGGGGCGGCGAGGCGGGCACGAAGGATGGGGAGCAGGGGCCGGTCGGCCTCGGCCCAGTCGAGGGTGTCGATGTCGGCGGCGGCAATCCAGCGTATGGCGGCGTGCTCGAGGAGACGGAGCTCGCCTCCGAGCAGGCTGGCGAGGTAGACGTCGAGACGGACGTCGCGATCGCGGCCGGTGCCGAGCAGCGGGCCGACGGCGATGCGCAGGCCGAGCTCCTCGTGGACCTCGCGCGCCAGGGCGTCGGCGGGTGCCTCGCCGGCCTCGACCTTGCCGCCGGGGAACTCCCATTTCCCGGCCAGCGCCATGCGCTCGCCGCGCTGGGCCGTCAGGCAGCGGCCGGAGCGCACGATGGCGGCGCCGACGACGTGGATCTCCGCCATGCGGGCATCCTAGCGGGGGCGCCTGGCGACGGCGCCTCCGATGTGGGATCATTCCGGCGCCGGCGTCCGCCGGCGAACCTCCCTGCAGTCGACGGCCGAGAGAGGAGCGGAAGGTGCCCCAATTCATCTACACCATGAAGCAGCTGCGCAAGGTGACGCCGCAGGGCAAGGAGATCCTGCGCGGCATCTGGCTGTCCTTCTACCACGGCGCGAAGATCGGCGTGCTGGGCGCCAACGGCGCCGGCAAGAGCACGCTGCTGCGCATCATGGCGGGGGTGGACAGGGACTTCTCGGGGGAGGCGTTCCTCGGCGAGGGGTACACGGTCGGCTACCTGCCGCAGGAGCCGGTCCTCGATCCGGAGAAGAACGTACGCCAGCACGTCGAGGAGGCGGTGGCGGCGACGCGGCGCCTGCTGGAGCGCTTCGATGAGCTGACGGCAAAGATGGGGGAGGAGCTTACGGCCGCGGAGATGGACAAGGTGATGGCCGAGTACACGCGGGTGCAGGACGCCATCGAGGTGGCGGGGGGATGGGAGCTCGACCGCACTGTCGAGGTGGCGATGGACGCGCTGCGGCTGCCCCCGGGTGACGCCGGGGTGGGCACGCTGTCGGGGGGTGAGCGGCGGCGGGTGGCGCTGTGTCGCGTGCTGCTCGAGAAGCCGGACCTGTTGCTGCTCGACGAGCCCACCAATCACCTCGACGCCGAATCGGTGGCCTGGCTCGAGCGCTTCCTGCACGACTACACGGGCACGGTGGTGGCGGTGACCCACGACCGCTACTTCCTCGACAACGTGGCGGGGTGGATCCTCGAGCTCGACCGCGGCGCCGGCATCCCCTGGGAGGGGAACTACTCGAGCTGGCTCGAGCAGAAGCAGAAGCGGCTGGCGCAGGAGGAGAAGCAGGCGTCGGCGCGGCAGCGCACGCTGGAGCGCGAGCTGGAGTGGGTGCGCCTGGCGCCGCGAGCGCGTCACGCCAAGGGCAAGGCGCGGCTGCGCTCGTACGAGGAGCTGCTGGCGGAGGACAAGGCGGCGGAGAAGCGCCAGGGGGCGCTGGAGATCAGCATCCCGCCGGGGCCGCGCTTGGGGGACGTGGTGGTGGAGGCCAAGGGGCTGGTCAAGGGCTACGGCGACAAGCTGCTGATCGATGGGTTGTCGTTCCTGGTGCCGCCGGCGGGGATCGTCGGCATCATCGGGCCCAACGGGGCGGGCAAGACGACGCTGTTCCGGATGATCGTCGGCCAGGAGACGGCGGACGCCGGCAGCCTGCGGCTGGGCGAGACGGTGGCGCTCTCCTACGTCGACCAGAGTCGCGAGACGCTCAACGGCGAGCGCACGGTGTGGGAGGAGATCTCCGACGGCGGGCGCGAGGTGCTGCAGGTGGGGAAGCGCGAGATCAACAGCCGCGCCTATGCCTCGGCGTTCAACTTCAAGGGAGCCGACCAGCAGAAGAAGGTGCGCGACCTCTCGGGGGGCGAGCGCAACCGGCTGCATCTGGCGAAGCTGCTCAAGAGCGGCGGCAACCTGCTGCTGCTCGACGAGCCCACCAACGACCTCGACGTCGACACGCTGCGGGCGCTGGAGGAGGCGATCCTCGAGTTCGCCGGGTGCGTGATGGTGATCAGCCACGACCGCTGGTTCCTCGATCGCATCGCCACCCACATCCTCGCCTTCGAGGGAGACAGCGAGGTGGTGTGGTTCGAGGGCAACTACCAGGACTACGAGGCGGAGCGGCACAAGCGGCTGGGTGCGGAGGCGGACCAGCCGCACCGCATCAAGTACCGCAAGCTGACGCACTGACTCGGCGGCGCGAGCGGGTCCGGCTGGAGGGTGTGCGGCGCCGGCCGCGGCGCTGCGTGAGACGGCAGGGGCGCCGCGCTCGGGGACCAGCCAGCCCGAACGGCTGTGGGTCCGCCCGCGCCAGCGGGCAGCGAGGGCGCGCGCAGTCACGGGGACGTCGAGCCGGAACCCGCGGAGCGCGGCGAGGCCAAGGGGACGCCCCGAGTCGACCGCCCTGGCTCGCTTACAGATGGGCGGGGCGTTGCTCGCCTCCCTGCGGGGCGGGCGAGGGGCTTCGAGGCGCTGGACCGCGCCGGCCGCAGCCGGCGAACCCGCCGGGTCACTCCATCGGCAGCCCGGCGTTCTGCCAGGCGGAGATGCCACCGAGGAGGCAGGCGGGTTCGTTGAAGCCGTTCTGCAGGAGGATCAGCACCGCACGGGCACTGGTGTGCTCCTGCGGTCAGGCGCAGTAGGTGAGGACGCGCTTGTCGTGCGGCAGGTCGCCGAGGCGATTCGGGAGCTCGGCAAGGGGGATGTTGAGGGCGCCGGCGGCGTGGCCGAGCTCGTAGCTGGCGGCGTCGCGGACGTCGACGATCACCGCCTTGCCGGCGTCGCGAAGGGCGGCGGCCTCCTTGACGGTGATGCGCGGTGCCGCCGCGGGGTCGGTGGGTGCCTCGACGGGGCTCGCCAGGGCAGGCTGCGCGGCGGTCGGGGAGCTTGCCGTGGCGGGCTCGCCGCCGGTGGGCGTCGCGGCGGGGGCCGCGGCGGGAGTGGCTCCCGTCGCTGGTCGTGCCGGTGCGAAGCCGGCGACGGCGATGGCCAGCCCGGCGGCCAGGTAGAGGATCGGGGCTCGGGTCATCGGGGCCTCCTGACGGTGCTCGCGGCGTGGGTTGCTGGCCGCGGGTTGGCGTGAGCTTACCCCTCGAACGAGAGCGGCAGGCGGGGGAACGCCTCGGGCTGGTGGAAGTCGGGGCGATCGCCGGGCACGGGCGTGGCGGCGAGGTAGCGGCGAGCTGCCCCACCTCCGTGGATGGAGAAGGCGTTGGCGCGCCAGGGGAGCGGCGGTAGCCAGCAGCGCTCGAGGGCTGCCGCCGCCCACCAGCGCGCGCCGCGGCGCCAGGTGCGGAGCCGCAGCGGCAGGCCGCTGGCGGCGATGCGGCGCCGGCCGCGGAGCTGCAGCACCAGGTGGTGCCCCCACGGGGAGATCTCGATCTCGGTGTAGGGGACGGTGGCGTCGGCCCCCTGACCGGCGACGAAGAGCTCGACGACCTCACGCTCCCACAGCCGGTCCGTGGACCCCGGCGGAGCGTCGGGGGGTGGGTCGCCGTGGAACGGAGCGGAGAGCGCGAGACGGAGGCGAACGGCGTCGAGGCGCAGGCGGAGGCGGACGCGTTCGCCGACGGCGGGGAGGCCGTCCCAGGTGGAGGCGACTGTGAGCTCGAGCCAGCTGGCCACGCGTTGGAGAGATCCGTGGAGGCACGAGGATAGCGGTGGCGAAAGGTGACGGCGAGCGCCTCGGCCGCTGCGAGAGGGGAGTTGCCCCGCGTGGCCGGGTGTCCCGCGGCTCGCAGGCCTGGAGGGATGGCTAGCCCGGCTGCGGGGCGGCGCGGGCCTCGAGCTCGGGGTCGGTCGCGTCCGTGGTGGGGCGGCCAGGGAGGCGTCCGCTGCCGGGACCTGGCTGGGCGGCGTCACCAACGGCACGAGGCGTGACGGCAACGGGTCCAGGTGGTGGGGAACGGCGGGGGCCGGTGGCGGTTCCCCCTCGCGGGCCGCGAACGGGCGGTCGGCTGTCGCGGAGCTCGTCGGCTGCACCTCGGCGGGCGCGGGAGCCGCCGGGTGCGGCGGGCGCGGCCACGACTGGAGGTCGGCGAACGGCGTCAGGGACTGCGCGCTCGCCTCCTCGCTTGCCCCGTCGTCGCCCCCGCGTCCCTCGGCGAGCCATCCCCGCGCCTGCTGCCGCCAGCGCGGCTCGGGCGCCGGACAGGCTGGAGGGGGTGTGGCATCGGCGAGAAAGACCTCGCGGTAGGTGCGACCCGAAGCGGAGGAGCAGCCGGCCGCAAGGACTTGGCCGCTCTCGGCGTCGACCTGCCGCCGGACGACGCCGGCTGGTGGCGACCAGTCACCGACGGGGCGGCGGTGCTGGTAGAGGCGGCGGACGATGCGCCCCCAGACCGGGGCGGCGAGGGCCCCCCCGCTGGCTGCGGGGACGATGGTGCGCGGCTGGTCGAAACCGATCCACACGCTGCCGACGACGTCGGGGGTGTAGCCAGCGAACCAGACGTCCTGCCGATTGTTGGTGGTGCCGGTCTTGCCGGCGGCGGGGACGGGGAGGCCGCCGGCGTCGGCGCGCACGCCGGTGCCGCGGCGGACGGCGTCGCGCAGCATGTCGGTGAGCACGTAGGCGACGGCGGGATCGACCATCTGGCGGCCGGCCGGATGCTGGTCGGCCTGCCAGAGCACCTCGCCGTCGGGCGACTCGACGCGGAGGACGAAGCGCGCTCGCACGGCAATACCGAGGTTGGCGAAGGCGCTGTAGGCGGAGGTGAGCTCGAGGGGCGTGGCGGAGGAGGCGCCGAGGGCGGCGGAGGGCTGGCGCGGCACGGCGGGCAACCCGGCCCGCTCGGCGAGGGCGGCCACGCTGTCGATGCCGATCGCCTCCGCCAGGCGCACGGTGGCGACGTTGCGCGACTCGACGAGAGCGTCGCGCAGGGTCACCGCCGGGAGGTACGAACCGCCGAAGTTGCGGGGGCGCCAGACGTCGTCGCGGGAGAGACGGATGGCGAGGGGCCGGTCGGAGAGGCGGCGCGTGGGGGGAATGCCGTCGGCGAGGGCGGTGGCGTAGACGAAGGGCTTGAAGGCGCTGCCGAGCTGGCGGCGTGCCTGCGCCACGCGGTCGAAGCGCGAGTGGCGGAAGTCGCGCCCGCCCACCCAGGCGAGCACGTCGCCGCTGCGCGCCGCCATGAAGACGACGGCGCCCTGCAGGTAGTCGGTTCCCTCGTCGTCACCGAAGCTGCCGGGTGCGTAGCGGCGGCCGCCGAAGTGACCCCAATCGCCGGCCTCGATGCGCCGCAGCTGGGCGTCGAGCTCCTCCTCCGCGGCGTGCTGGGCTCGCGCGTCGAGGGTGGTGACGACGCGCAGTCGCCGGTGGTAGAGGGCATCGCCGAAGCGCTCCTCGAGCTCGTCGCGAACCTGCTCGAGGAACCAGCCAGCGAAGGGCTCGCGCGGCAGGCGCCGTCGCTCGGAGTCGGAGAGGCCGAGGCCGCTGGCGCGGGCGGTGGCGGCGGCGGCCGGCGGGATGCGCCGCTGCTGCGCCATGAGGGTGAGGACCAGGTTGCGCCGGCGCCGGGCGCGGTGCGGGTGACTTCGGGGGTCGTAGCGGGTGGGAGCCTTGGGCAGCGCGGCCAGCAGGGCAGCCTCGGGCAGGCTCAGCTCGGCCGCGGGGTGTCCGAAGTAGTGCTGCGCAGCGGCCTCGATGCCGCGGGCGCCGCCGCCGAAGTAGATCTGGTTGAGGTAGAGCTTGAGGATCTGGTCCTTGCTGTAGGCGCGCTCGATCGCCCGCGCCACGCGGACCTCCAGCAGCTTGCGGCCGAGGGTGTGCCGCTGGCGGCTGATGCGCTCCGGGAAGAGGTTGCCGGCGAGCTGCATGGTGAGAGTGCTCGAGCCCTCCCGCAGGCCGCGGGCCCGCAGGTCGGAGAGCAGCGCACCGCAGGCACGCCTCACGTCGACCCCGTGGTGCCGGCGAAAGCGCTTGTCCTCGACGGCGATGAAGGCGTCGCCGACGTAGGGTGGCAGGCTGGCGAGCGGTACCACGACATGGTGGGAGAGGGTGAGGGTGCCGATCTCGTCGCCATAGCGGTCGAGCACCAACGGCGCGCCGTCGGGCTCGTAGGCGGCGAGACGTGCCACGTCCGGGCAGCCATGGATGCCGCAGCGGACCCACGCCACGCCACCGCCGCCGAGGAGCAGCACGGCGGCCAGGCAGGCAGCGAGGATGGCGCGCCGCCCGAGGACGCTGGCGGGCGGGGGCGGTGCGGCCAGCCGCGGCACGAGAGACGGCGGCCGCCGGCTGGCGGCAGTTGGCGGCGCGGCGGAGTCCTCGGCGGGTGGTGGGAGCGCGGGTGGCATGCCCGAAAGGCGAGCAAGGACGCTGCCACCGCCCTCTCACCTCCCGCGCCGGCGCCGCCCGGATGAGCGACCTGCCTACCTACTGCTTGTGAACGATCGCCTCGACGCGACGGTTCTTCTGGCGGCCGGCGTCGGTGGTGTTGTCGGCCACCGGACGGGTCTCGCCGCGGCCACGGGTGGTCATGCGGGCGGGATCGACGCCATGGTGCGCGGTGAGCCAGCTCGCCACCGCCTGGGCGCGCCGTTCGGAGAGGCGCTGGTTGTAGGCGTCGTCCCCCTTGGAGTCGGTGTGCCCCTCGAGCTCGACGCGGCCCTTCGGGTAGGCGGCGATGATGGTGGCGAGGTCGGCGAGAGCCTTCGCCGCGTCGGGGCGGATGTCGGCCTTGTCGAAGTCGAAGAGCACGTCGGCAGGGAGGTCGACGTGCACGACGAGGGCGGTCTCCTGCGCCCCGAGGTCGCGCTTGGCCTGCTCGATCTGCTGCACCGAGGCGACGATGCCGGTGCCGGTGGAGCCGACTGTCAGGGCCAGCGCGGGGATGGCGAGCACCGTCGCCTCGATGTCGAGGGCGGTCTTCGCTCCCAGGCGTGCCACGGCGGCCTCGGCGGCGGCGGTGGTGGCGGCATCCCAGGGATCGCCGTAGGGCGCTTGGTCAGCGGCCGCGGGTGCGCTGGCAGCGAGCGCCGCGGCCACCCCCCAGGCAAGCCCGAAGCGACGCATCCAGACGCGGCGCATCTCAGCCGTCCTGGATCGCCAGGTCCTCGAACGGGGGCATGCCGTTGATCTGCAGGGTGACCGTCTTGACCTCGGGCGGCGGCGCCGGAAACTTGGCCCACACCACGTAGCTCTCGCCGGGGTCGATCTGATGGTGCCAGCGGTCCTGCCAGTTGGGAGCGAGCGCCGCCACGTAGGTGCCCTTCTCGTCCTTGAGCACCTCGTACTTCTTGGCGTTGTCGGCGTCCATCAGGTAGGCCTCCGGCCACAGGATGTCGGGCTCCTGGTCCTTCTGGGCACTGTTGCGCAGGCGCAACTTCACGGTCAGGGTGGTGCCGCGGCGGCGGAGCTCGAGAAGCTCGGCGACGATGCCCGGCCAGTTGGTGTCCTGGCTCACCAGGACCGTCTCGGCGGGCCCGCTCGCCGCCGCCGCAGTCGGCATGGTGGCGGCCGGGTAGGCGGGGGCGGTGGTGGCCGGCGGCGGCTGCGGCGCGGCGGGCGCCGGGTTGGCGGCCTGTGGCGCGGCTCCGACGCCGCCGACCGCGCTCGGCGTCGGCTGCGGCTTCGAGCAGGCTACGAGGAGGAGCAGGGGGAGCAGGGACCAAGGAAACCTGCGGCTGGCCATGGGGCACCTCCATGTAGCCGGTGCCGGGAGACCGGCGCCCGGACGCGGGTGGTCGCACCTCAGGCCGCCATGCTACCGCGGGACCCGCAAGTTGGGCGCCGGTGGCGCGCCGGGCACCGGTCCCTTGCCGTCGGTGCGAGGGGGGGGCGGTGCGATGGTGGCGGCCCGCACCGGCGTCCTCGGCGTGCCCGGCGGGTGCATCGCGGTGCCGCCTGGAAGCAGCCCGGGTGAGCGGTGAGCCGCCGGCTCCGGGTGCCCGGTACTAAGATACGACGCGACATGCTGCAGGAGAGCCCTTCGCTCGCCACTCTGCTGGGCACGCGCAACCCGGGCATGCCGCTCGAGCTCGACTGGCTGCGCGGCGTGCAGGTCAACCGCAGCGCCGTCGAGCGGCGCGCCGGCACCCTTACCACCCGGCGGACGGTGAAGAAGGCGTGGCAGGCTGCCTGGCTGCTTCACGCCGTCCGCTGCATGGACCTCACCACCCTCTCCGGCGACGACACGCCGGGGCGGGTCGAGCGGCTGTGCGCCAAGGCGCGGGCGCCGGTACGCCGCGACCTGCTGGCGGCGCTGGGTGTCCCCGACCTGCGGCTCACCGTGGGGGCCGTCTGCGTCTACCACCGCTTCGTGGCCACGGCGGTGCGCGCGCTCGCCGGCTCGGGCGTGCCGGTGGCGGCGGTGTCGGCCGGCTTCCCGGCGGGGCTCTCGCCGTTCGAGCAGCGGCTGGCGGAGATCCACGCCTCGGTGGCGGCGGGGGCGGCGGAGATCGACATCGTCATCACGCGCGCGCACGCGCTCACCGGCGACTGGCGGGCACTGTACGACGAGGTGCGCGCCTTCCGCGCCGCCTGCGGCGAGGCGCACCTCAAGACCATCCTCGCCACCGGCGAGCTGGGCACGCTGCGCAACGTGCAGCGGGCGGCGCTGGTGTGCATGATGGGCGGCGCCGACTTCATCAAGACCTCCACCGGCAAGGAGGCGGTCAACGCCACCCTGCCGGTGTCGCTGGTGATGGTGCGTGCCATCCGCGAGTACTTCGAGCGCACCGGCTTCCGCGTCGGCTTCAAGCCGGCGGGCGGCATCAGCCAGGCCAAGGACGCGCTGGCGTGGCTGATCCTGATGAGGGAGGAGCTGGGGAGGGAGTGGATGGAGCCGGCGCTCTTCCGCTTCGGCGCCAGCAGCCTGCTCGCCGACGTCGAGCGTCAGCTCGAGCACTTCGCCACCGGCCGCTACTCGGCGTATCACCGGCACCCGATGGCGTGACGGCGGAAGGAGCAGCATGGCCAGCGTAGCGGACATCCTCACCACCCTCGACTACGGACCGGCGCCGGAGAGCGCGGCGCCGGTGGAGGAGTGGCTCGAGCAGCACCGGCGCTCCTTCGAGCTCTCCATCGGCGGGCACTGGGTTAAGGCCAAGGGGGGCGGGGACGCGGCCGGGGAGCCGTTCGAGACGCTCAACCCGGCGACCGGGCGGCCGCTGGCGCGCGTCGCGCAGGCGGGGGAGAAGGACGTCGACGCGGCGGTCAAGGCGGCGCGCAAGGCGCTGCCCGGCTGGCAGGCGCTCTCCGCGCACGCCCGCGCGCGCTACCTCTACGCCCTCGCCCGCGGGCTGCAGCGGCAGGCCCGCTTCTTCGCCGTGCTGGAGACCATGGACAACGGCAAGCCGATTCGCGAGACGCGCGACATCGACATGCCGCTGGTGGCGCGGCACTTCTACCACCACGCCGGCTGGGCGCAGCTGCTGGTGACGCGGCAGGCGAGCTCGCCGGTTACGTGCCGGTGGGGGTCGTCGGCCAGGTCATCCCCTGGAACTTCCCGCTACTGATGCTGGCCTGGAAGGTCGCGCCGGCGCTCGCCTGCGGCAACACGGTGGTGCTCAAGCCGGCGGAGTTCACGCCGCTCACCGCGCTCGCCTTCGCCGAGCTGTGCCACGACGTGGGGCTGCCGCCCGGCGTCGTCAACATCCTCACCGGCGACGGGCGCACCGGGGCGGCGCTGGTGGGCCACCCCGACGTCGACAAGATCGCCTTCACCGGCTCGACCGAGGTGGGTCGCATCATCCGCGAGGCCACCGCCGGCAGCGGCAAGAAGCTGTCGCTCGAGCTCGGCGGCAAGTCGCCGTTCGTGGTCTTCGACGACGCCGACCTCGACAGCGCCGTCGAAGGGGTGGTCGACGCGATCTGGTTCAACCAGGGGCAGGTGTGCTGCGCCGGCTCGCGGCTGCTGCTGCAGGAGGGCGATCGCCGACGCGGTGGTGCGCAAGCTGCGGGCGCGGATGGAGACACTGCGCGTCGGCGACCCGCTCGACAAAGCGATCGACATCGGCGCCATCATCGCCCCGGTGCAGCTCGCGAAGATCCAGCAGCTGGTGGAGCAGGGGGTCGACGAGGGCGCGCAGTGCTGGCAGCCCTCCTGGGCCTGCCCGAGCGAGGGTTGCTTCTACCCGCCGACGCTGTTCACCGAGGTGTCGCCGTCGTCGACCATCGCCCAGGTGGAGATCTTCGGGCCGGTGCTGGTCACGATGACCTTCCGCACCCCGGCCGAGGCGGTGGAGCTCGCCAACAACACCCGCTTCGGCCTGGCCGCGAGCGTGTGGAGCGAGAGCATCAACCTCGCCCTCGACGTGGCGCCGAAGATCAAGGCCGGCGTGGTGTGGGTCAACTGCACCAACCTCTTCGACGCCGCCGCCGGATTCGGCGGCTACCGCGAGAGCGGCTTCGGGCGCGAGGGCGGGCGCGAGGGCCTGTACGAGTACCTCAAGCCCGGCGTACGCGAAGGAGCTGCCCGGCCTACGGCGACGGCGACCTCGCGCTGGCCGAGGCGCCTGCCGAGGGTCGCGGCGCGCCGACGGAGGGCCTGCCGAGCCATCGACCGCACGCCCAAGCTGTACATCGGCGGCAAGCAGGCGCGGCCCGACGCCGGCTACAGCCGCCGGTCTGGCGCGCCGACGGGCGGCTGGTCGGCGAGGTCGGCGAGGGCAACCGCAAGGACATCCGCAACGCGGTGGAGGCGGCGCGCAAGGCGGCGGGCTGGGCCGCGGCGACGGCGCACAACCGGGCGCAGATCCTCTACTACATCGCCGAGAACCTGGCGGCGCGGGCCGACGAGTTCGCGGAGCGGCTCGCGGCCATGACCGGCGATCGGCGCGCGCCAGGCGCGCCGCGAGGTCGAGGCGCCGATCGAGCGGCTGTTCACACTAGGCGGCGTGGGCCGACAAGTACGACGGCGCGGTGCACCGCACGCCGTTCCGCAACGTCACCCTGGCGATGCCCGAGCCGATCGGCGTGATCGGGATCGTCTGCCCCGACGAGCGCCCGCTGCTGGCCTTCGTGTCGCTGGTGGCGCCGGCGATCGCCATGGGCAACACGGTGGTGGCGGTGCCCTCCGAGCGCCACCCGCTGGCGGCGGCCGAGCTCTACCAGGTGCTCGACACCTCGGACCTGCCGGGCGGCGTGGTCAACATCGTCACCGGCGTCGCGACGAGCTGGCCGAGGTGCTCGCGGCCCACGACGACGTCGACGCACTGTGGTACGTTCGGCTCCGCGGCCGGCAGCGCGGCGGTGGAGCGGCTGTCGGCGCGGGCAACATGAAGCGACCTGGGTCAACTAGGGCCGGCGCGCGACTGGTACGACGCCGAGCAGGCGCGCGGGGCGCGAGTTCCTGCGTCGCGGCCACGCAGGTGAAGAACATCTGGGTCCCCTACGGCGAGTGAGGCGGCCCGGCGTCGTGCGTCGCTGCCTGGGCGCCCCGCGGGGGCCGTCCGGGCGGGCCGCAGCGCACGACTACTGGGCGACGGTGAAGGGCATCGCCGCCGCCGGCTCGCCGCTGCTGCCAGGGAGACGCACCTCGAGCGTGTAGCCGCCGGGGGCGAGCCCGGCCGGCGAAAAGCTCGCCAGCAGTCGCTCGCCGGCGCCGGCCTCGCTGCGCTCGCCGAGCTGCAGCACCGCGTTGCGGGCGACCGCGCCATCGGCGCGCCGCACCACCACATCGAGGCCACTCGTTCCTGCCGGCGCCGTGAGCCAGATCGACGCCGCCTCCCCGGAGTGCAGGGTCGGCGTTGCCGCCGGGACCACCACTCGCTCGCCGAGCGTGAAGGGGTAGGCGAGCGGATGGTCGGCGGCGTCCTCGCGCACGCAGGATCCATTCCCGGCCGGGGGGCTCGACGAAGGCGGCGGTCACCGCCGAGCCCGCCCCGGCGTCCGGGATGTCGAGCTCCCCCGACGGCGATGCCGAAGCGATCGCTCACGGTGTTGCGCACCAGGGCGCGCAGGTCGTAGTGGCCAGGGGGCAGGTCGAGGGCGGCGAAGAGCTTGAAGCCGGTGGTGCGCAGCTTGGCGCCCACCTGGCGCAGGTCCATGCCGACGAGCTGGCGGGCGGAGGCGCGGATGGCGCCCGCGGCGTCGAAGGCGTAGACGGTCACTTCGGCCGAGGCCATGTCGCCGACGTGGCCGGTGAGGAAGCTGGTGCCGTCGACCTGGACGATCGCGCAGGCGCCGCCCTGCGGCCCCGCGAGCGGTACGCCCATCACCGCTCCCTCGACCTGCCCCGCGGGCCGGCCGTCCATGACGAGGTCGGCGAGCTTGAGCCGCTCCCGCAGTGCCTGCTGGGCGCCGGGGGGCGTGCCGACGAAATAGCCGGGGCGCGCCGACACCTCGCCGCGGCTGGCGCCGCGCACCTCGACGCGCAGCGGCACGTAGCCGCCCTTCTTGGGCTCGATGCCCTCGGGCTGGATGGTGAGCACGTAGGTGATCGAGGTCGACTCCAGCACCTGCTTCAGGGCCGCGCCGACGTCGTTGAAGTTCTGGTAGAAGGTGCCGCCGGTCTCCTGAGCCATGACGAACAGCGACTCGCTGCCGTGCCCGCTCGAAGCGGTCTGCTTGGCGATGTCCCCCGCCTCGCCGGAGATGCCGCGCACCTGGACCTCGGCGCCCGAGATGTCGATGGCGTGGATCACGCAGTCGGCGCGACGCATCTCGTCGAGGCTCTCGCGCAGCGCCCGCTGCAAGCGCGAGTTTCCCCACCGCGCATCCGAGTCGGTGCGGACGATCTCGCGCATCTCCTCGTCGGCGGAGACGATCTCGCGACCTTCGACCTGCTGCTGGCCGGTGAGCAGCGAGGCGTCGAAGCCGCGCGAGAGGAAGACCACGTGCTTACGCCCCTGCACCTGCTCCATGAGCATCGCCAGGTCCTTGAGGCTGGTGGTGAAGCGCCGCACGCGGTCGCGCTCCTCGGCCGCCATGTCGCGCTGATGCATGGAGTCGAGAAGCCTCATGTCGTTGAGCACCTTCTCGGCCAGCGCCTGCCCCGGGTTGGGGAGGTCGACCTCCGAGTCCCCCGCCAGGTGCGTGAGGGCCGTGTGCTCGTGGCCATTCTCGATGCCGAGCTTGTCCGCCGCCTGGCCCAGCAGCAGGCCCAGGTAGTCGGGGCGGCGCTCGACGAGCTCCGTGGAACCCAGCGTCGAGAGGGCGAGCTCGAGCTGCTGGCGGTCCGAGGTGAAGCTGAGCACCAGCCGCGCGCCGCGCACCGGGCTGTAGACGCCGACGGCGGCGAGGTCGGCGGGCTGCAGGCTGTCGCGGGCGATCTGCAGCGAGGCCTGCTGCGCCCGATCGAGCGACCGCGGGTCGGAGTAGGAGAGGTCGAAGAGGAAGAGGAAGTGGCGGCGGCCCGAGACCGGCACGCTGGCGACGCTGGCCGGCGTGGCGGACGCCGCCGCCGAGGTCACCCGCGCCGCGTCGACGACGTCGAAGCCGACGATCTGCTGCGGCTTGTTGCCCGCCCACACCTGGAAGTCGGCGGCGGTGAGGCCGCGCACCGGCTCGCCGTGGCGCACCACCTGCACGGGGATCTCCACCACCTGCACGTCGGCGGTGGCCGAGAAGGAGCCGGCGGTAGGCGTCGCCGGGCGCTCGTCTCCCCCGGCGGGAAGCGACACCGCCAGGAGCGCGGCGGCCACGAGCGTGGAGAACGTGGCGAGGCGGAGCGGTCGAGGCGGTGCGCAGCTGGGCATAGTGCCTCCCGTCGAAAGCTCGCGCGCGAGCGGTCGCTGCGAGGAATCCTCGTCGGTTAGAGCCCGTCTCCGGTGGTGTTCCTTCGCGGCGCTCGCGCGGGTTGAGCCTTCACCCCCCGGCGGCGTCATGGTAAAAACCGCCCGGCGGCGGCGCCGGGACCGGGGGCGCCCTGCCGATGGCGCCCCCGCGGAGGAGGGACCATGGTCGATCGTTCGCGGGTCGTGCTCTACAGTGGTGGGCATCGCGGCACCGAGGCCGAGTTCGGCCGCCAGGCGGAGCGGTGGGGGGTCCGCGAGGTGACGCTCTCCTTCGAGGGGCACGCGATGGAGCGCGACCGCGGCTCGCGGGTGCTCGCCGAGGACGAGCTGCGCCAGGGGGACGTCTCGATGGAGATCGTCTCTCGCCACATGGGGCGCACGTACCACCGCGCCGACCGTATCCGGCGGGTGATCCAGTCGATCTTCCACATGGTGGTGCCGGCCTACCACGTCTTCGCCATCGGCTGGATCCAGCCCGATGACACCGTCAAGGGGGGCACCGGCTGGGGGGTCGAGCTGGCGAAGTTCTTCAACCGGCCCGTCTCGGTGTTCGACCAGGGGCGCAACCAGTGGTTCACCTGGGGCGAGGGCCACTGGTACCCCGACGACCCCGTGATTCCCGAGCAAGCGATCGCCGCCACCGGCACCCGGCAGCTGAGCGACGAGGGGCGCCAGGCGATCGAGGAGCTGTTCGCGCGCTCCTTCGGGCCGGCTGCCTGAGCGCGGGATCCGAGCGCGGGGTCTCAGCCTGCCGCCGTCTCCGAGCGGTCGCTGCGGTCGAAGGCGGCGAGGGCCTCCTCCTCACTGGCAAAGGTCTCGAAGAGCGGCAGGATGAGCGACAGCTTGAGGGTGTGCTTGACGCGCTCGGGCAGCTGCATCAGCTTGAGCGCGGTGCCCAGCTGGTCGGCCACCTTCTTGCTCGCCACCAGCTCGCCGATCCCCGAGCTGTCGAGGAAGGAGATGTCGGAGAGGTTGATGAGCACCTTGCGGCAGCGCTCGGCGAGCAGCTGGTCCATGGCCTCGCGCAGCAACTCGTCGCCGTCGCCGCGCACCAGCTTCCCCTGCAGGTCGAGAATGACCACCTCGCCCGCTCGCCGTGTCTGGATCTGCATCGGGACCTATTCTAACCGCAGGCGGCGCAGCGGAGCCCGCTGAGCCCCTTCCGTCACCGCCAGCCGTTGCCCCATGGCCGCCGCGCTGCTCCTCGCCGCCGCCCTCCTCGCCGGCGTGGCGTGGGCAGGGCGGCTGCCCGGGCGGCTCTTCCTGCCCGAGCGCCTCGCCGCGGCGGCGATCGTCGGCGTGCTCGCCGCCGGCTGGGCGAGCTGGCTGCTGGTGCTCGCCGGCGGCTTCCGCTTCGCCGCCGTCGCGGCGCCGGTGCTGCTGCTGGTGCTGGCGGTCGTGGGGTGGCGGCGGGGAAGGGACGAGGCGCAGGGCACGGCCATACCGCGGCGGCTGTACGCCTGGTGGCTGGGGACCACGGCGCCGGTCTCGGTGCTCCTCGTCTATCTCGACTCGACGCATTTCCTGCCAGCGCTCCAGGGCGGCTGGGGCAGCGCCGGCAGCAGCTGGGGCGACCTGGCGTTGCACGCCAGCCTCGCTGCCCGCTTCTCGCAGGAGGCGCGGTTCGAGTGGGACTTCCCGCTGCTCGCGGGTGCGCCGCTCACCTATCCGTTCCTCCCCGACTTCCTGAGCGGCGTGCTGCATCGCGGCGGCGCGTCGCTGCGCTGGGGTCTCCTGGCGCCGACCCTGGTGCTGGGGCTGGCGCTCGTGCAGCTGCTCTTCTTCCTCGGCTGGCGCGCCGCGCGCAGCCGCCGTGCGGCGCTGCTGGTCGTGCTGCTGGTGCTCTTCGACGGCAGCGCGGCGGGTCTGGCCGTGCTGTGGCGCGAGCTGCGGGAGAGTGGCCTGCCGCTGTTCGCCTACCTGCGGGCCATCCGCCACGACTTCGCCCACGTGCCGGCGCTCAACGTGCGCTTCTCGAATATCGTCTGCGACGCCCTCTTGCCCCAACGCGGGATGCTCGCCGGGCTCGCCGCTTTCCTGCTCGCCACCGTGCTGCTGCGCAGCGCCTGGGAGCAGGAGGCGCGAGCGGCGCGCCGGGCGGCGGGCCCGCTGTCGGCGGCGCGGTCGCGGCGGCGGGCGCGCGGGACGCTCGTCGCCGCCGGGGCGCTGCTCGGCTCGCTCCCCTTCGAGCACGTGCACACCTTCCTCGTGCTCGCCGGGGTCATGGGCTGGATGGCGCTGGCGCGCTGCCTGCCCTGGTGGCGGGGCGACGGCAGGGGTGAGGTGGGCCGCCCGGGGTCCGCGCCCTGGCCGTGGGCGGCGGCGCTCGGCCTCGGCCTGGCGCTCGCCGCCCCGCAGCTCGCCTGGCAGCTCTCCCATTCCTTCGGGCAGCGCTTCTCGCGCTGGCAGCTGTCCTGGATGGTGGCACCGGGGGAGAGCCCCTTCGCCTTCTGGGCCCGCAACCTGGGGGTCCTGCTGCCCTTCCTGGCCGCGGCCCCGTGGTGGTTGCGGCGCTGGCCGGCGCGCGGGTTCTGGCTGCACCTGCTGGCCCCCTGCCTGGCGCTCTTCGCCGTCGCCAACGTCTACCTCTTCCAGCCCCACGCCTACGACAACCTGAAGCTCCTCTTCTATGCCTACCTGGCCCTAGCGGTGGGGGCGGCGCGCCTGCTCGCCGGCTGGTGGCGGCGCGGGGGCTGGGCACAGGCGGCGGCGGCGCTCTGCGTGGTGCTCGCCACCGCCAGCGGCGGCGTCTCGATCCTGCGCGAGTCGCTCCTGCACTGGCCGCTGCTCGACGGTGACGAGGTGGCGCTGGGCATGGCGCTGCGGCTGCTGACCCCGGCGGACGCGCGTTTCCTCACCGCTGACAACCACGACCACCCGGTGCCCGTCGTCGCCGGCCGCCGCATCGTCCTCGGCTACCGCGGCTGGTTGTGGACCTACGGCCTCGACGTGGGGCCGGTGCTCGCCGACGTGCGGACCATGTACGGCGGCGGGCCGGAAGCGGCGGCGCTGCTGCGCCGCTACGGCGTGGGCTACGTGGTGGTGGGGCCGCCGGAGCGGCGGGCCTTCGCCGTCGACGAGTCGTTCTTCGCCCGCCGCTACCCGCTCTTGCTCGCCCGCGGCGCCTACCGCGTCTACTCGCTGGGGACGAAGACCGTGGCGCCGGCGGGCAGCTTGCCGGCGAAGCGCTCGGCGTCGAAGTAGGCGAACGCCTGCGCGTGCGCCGGGCTGAGCTTGAACGGCAGCACCAGGTAGCGCCGGTGCAGCAGCGCCTCCACCGCCGCACGGTGCGGCTCGTCGACGAACAGCACGGCGGCGTCACCCGGCGGCAGGCGGTCGCCGTTCCAGTGCCCGACGCGGTGGAAGTCGTGCAGCAGCCAAGGCAGCGGCCAGGACAGCGTCATCACCACGTGGATGGTGGCCTCGTGCAGAGCAGGGTCGGTGCGCGCGGCGCACTCGAGCAGGTGGAGCGGCACGAGAGCCCGAGGGACGGTCTGGACGTAGATGTAGGGCTCGTCGGGGTCGGCGTAGCGGAAGAAGTCGACCCGTACCGCCGGCACCAGCGAGGCGACGGCGAGGGCGGCCGCAAGGGCGGCAGCAAGCGCCGGCCGCACGCGTCGCGCCAGCCACTGCAGCGCCCAGGCGGCGACGAAGGCGAAGGGCCACACCAGCTCGACCACGCACCAGGGGGTCTTGTAGTGGATGACGCTGTAGGCGGCAAAGCTGCCCATGCCGTAGATCGCCAGCAGGCGCAGCGGCGGGCGGGCGGCGAGGGCCGCGAACGGGGAGGCCGCTAGACCGAGCAGCGCGGCCGGCTCGTAGCGCCAGAACAGGCCCAGCCAGTAGTACCAGGGCTTCTGGTGCCCCGCCCCCTGCATGGCGCGGGTGGCCCAGATCGAGTAGGGAGCGAAGAACCGCCCAACCCCGCCGGGGTCGCGGCCGAAACCGGAGAAGAGGAGCACCAGCGCCACGAGACATGTCGTCGCCACGACGGCGACCGGCCGCCAGGGCATCCGGAGGCGGGCGACGAGGGGCTCGTTCACCCAGCGTCGCGAGAGCCGCCAGGCGGCCCACGCGGCGGCCAGCACTGCGGCGTGCACCACCCACACCTCCTTGGTGGCCAGCGCGCCGGCGACGCCGATCCCCACCTGCCACAGCGCTGCCTGGTTGGGCCGCACCCGCCAGCGACACCACCCACGCAAGAGCAGCACTGAGAAGAAGAGGAACTCGCTTTCGTGGATCGCCCAGCGGGCGTAGAGGACGAGCGCCGGCGAGACGGCGAGGAACAGCGCCGCCGTCCACGCCACGCGCCTGCCGAGGGCGTCGGCGCAGCGCGCCGCCAGCCAGACGGCGGCGACGCCGAAGAGCACCGTGGGCAGGCGCAGCGCCCACAGGTTGTGGCCGAAGAGTACGCGCGACAGCGCCAGCAGGTAGTAGTGCAGCGGCCCGTGGTAGTTCTCGGGGTCGTAGTGGTAGAAGCCCTCGGCGAGCACCTTGTCGGCGAACCAGCCGTTGACGCCCTCGTCCGAGTGAGGCGGGCGCAGCGGCAGCCAGGCGATGCGGAGGGCGAAGGCGAGGACGACGATCGCCCAGGGGAGGGCCCGCTCGAGGTGCCCAAGGTGCGCGCGCCACGGTGCCGTCATGGCGGCTGATTATCTGCCGCCGAGGGCGTTGAAGCGGGTGAGCTCGCCGTGCTACGGTCCTTCCAGCGTCGGCAGAGCCAGTCCTTGCGCGCATCCGCAGGCACCTGCGTCGGGCCGGTCTCGTGCCGCGCGCCGGCACCGGCACCGCATGTCGGATCCCGTCCACCGTCCTCCGCGTCCGTGGGAGAAGCGCGATGAAGATGCGTGCGCAGTGGATCGCAGTCGTCCTCCTGCTGGTGGGTGGAGCAGCGGCACGAGCCGCCCAGCCGGCCGTTTCCACGGCCAGCCTCTACCCGGTCCAGGACATCGGCCGCATCGAGGTCGTTCCTGGTGAGCCGCTCGACCTCGTAGCGATCGCCAGCGAGGACGATCGGGACGACCACCTCGGCCTGCCGCCGCGCTACGCCATCCCCCAGAGGGTGTCGATCACCCCCGCCGACCATGGCACCTGGGAGACCCTCCCCAACGGCGAGCTGCTGTGGCGGCTGCGCATCGAGGGCGGCGTAGGCGTGACCTCGATCAACCTCGGGTTCTCCCGTTTCTCGTTGCCGCCGAGCGCGCGGCTGCTGCTCTACCCGACGAACGGCAAGGCGTCGCCTCTGCGCCCGTTCACCTCCGAGGACAACGAGGCGCATCGCGAGCTGTGGACGCCGCCGGTGCTCACCGACGACCTCGTCGTCGAGCTCACCGTGGCGGCGGGGGAGAAGGAAAAGGTCGAGCTCACGCTGGGCTCCATCAACCAGGGGTACCGCGGCTTCGGCACCGTGCCGCTGGTCAAGTCGGGCAGCTGCAATCTGGACGTCGAGTGCCTCGACCCCGGCGACTCCTGGCGCGACGACGTGCGAGCGGTGGCAGTCATCTCGCTGGGTGGCGGGCGCATTTGCAGCGGTTCGCTGATCAACGACACCGCCAACGATCACAAGATGTACTTCATCACCGCCAACCCCTGCGGCGTCAACTCCGGCAACGCCGCCTCGCTGGTGGCCTTCTGGAACTACTACAACTCCTTCTGCCGCACGCCCGGCAGCCCGCAGAGCGGGGCCGCGGGAGACGGCTCGCTGGCGGAGTTCCACACCGGCTCGGTCTTCCGCGCCGCCAGCGCGCCCTCCGATTTCACCCTCGTCGAGCTCGACGACCCGCCGGTGCAGGCGTACAACCACTTCTGGGAGGGGTGGGACCGCTCGACCGGCGACCCGACCTGCAGCGCGGTCTCTCCCTGCACCACGATCCACCACCCCAACACCGACGAGAAACGGATCACCTACTCGGTCACCAACATGGTGAGCAGCAGCTGGGCCAACACGCCCCCCCCCACCCCGGGTGACGGCACGCACCTCTGGGTGCCGGAGGACGTCGAGCGGTAGACGTCGTAGGTGACCGGCCCGCCGCAGTTGGCGGTCGCCGCCGACCAGGCTAGCGTGATGCCGCAGCCGCTGGCGGCGTTGTTGGTGGCGCTGGCAAGGCCGGCGAAGTCGGGTGGCAGCGTGCACGCGCCCGTGGCGGTTGCCTCGACGCAGGCGGAGGGCACCGACTCGCAGCCGCCGCTGACGTCGCGGCCGGTCACCTGGTAGGCGTAGGTGGTGCCACCCGAGACGCCGTTGTCGTCGAACGGCGAGCCCGCCACGGCGGCGCCGACGACCGCGAAGGCGCCGTGCGCGGCACAGGTGCCGATGGCGCGATAGACGTTGAAGTCCGTCGACGAGGGCGCACCATCGCTCCAGGTGACCTGGATGGCGTTGAGCCCGGTCGCCGTGGCGGAGCCGACCGCCGGCGCCCCCGGGGCGACGCAGGCGTTGATGCCGTCGATGGCCATCGCCCCGGTGTTGCCGGCGTCGAGCCAGGTCGACAGGCGCGTGCTGTCGGTACCGCCGCCGGTCCAGGAAACGCTGAACCGACCGTAGATGTCGGAAAGGTTGTCGCCGGTGGCGCCGCAAGCCGAGGCGCCGCCATGGAGCTGGCCGACGTAGCGACCCTCGGCGTTGAACAGCGGCGAGCCCGAGGAGCCCGGCTCGGTGACACCGGGGATCGTGAACGGGCCGGGCGGATCGGTCGCCCAGTGCGCCGGGTGCGGGAAACCTCGTCGCCAGTGGTCTCGGCGGCACCGGCTACGTCGACTCCGACCTCGCGCTGGCGAGCGGCACGACGTACTCCTACGTGGTGCGCGCCGTCGACTCGTCCAACGCGTTCGAGGACCCCAACACGGTGGAGCACGGCGCGCCCGTGACCGGGCCGATCTCGAATGCACTCGCCGACACCTTCGAGGGGGGCGGCGGCTTCGACACCGCCGGCTGGACGCACAGCCCGATCGCCGGCGCCACCGACTGGGCTCTGAGCACCGCCCAGGCGCAGACGCCCATCCACTCCTGGTTCTCGGCCGACGTGGCGGGGCCGCCGGCCTCCGATCGCGTGCTGGTGACGCCCAGCTTCGCGGCGACGGCAGGGAGCACGCTGTCGTTCTGGCACACCTTCGCTTTCGAGACCAGCAGCGGCAACTGCTACGACGCCGGCACGCTGGAGGTTTCGACCAACGGCGGCTCGGTGTGGACCGTGCTGCCGGACCAGGCCTTCATCTCTGGAGGCTTCACGGGCACGGTGAACAGCAACTTCTCCAACCCGCTTGCGGGGAAGCGGGCGTGGTGCATGGGAAGTATCGGGCCGATGACAGAGGTCACCGCCGATCTCAGCGCCCTTGCCGGCCCCGACGTCAAGCTGCGCTGGCACGAGGGGGACGACACGAGCGTCTCGGCGACCGGCTGGTACGTGGATTCGGTGACCATCAGCAGCGCGGCGGCGTGCACTCCCGGCGCCATCTTCAGCGACGGCTTCGAGAGCGGCGAGATGCCCGGATCCTGGAGCGGCGTCACCCCCTGAGGAGCGGTCCCCGAGGCTCGCATCGTGCTGGCGTCGCTTGGCGGCGCCGGCACGACGGCTGGTACGCCACCTTGCGGTAGGCTACGGGCGGCGCGGCGGCTGGGCCGCGTCGCCTACCACCAGGAGGTTTCCGTTGCCCAAGATGCTCTCACCCGAGCCGGGTGTGGGCGGCCCGAGGGTTGCGTGCCGGTGGCTCGCCGCCGCGCTCGCCGTCCCGTTGGTCGCCTGCGCCACCACCGGCGCCAAGCCGACGAGCGCCGCCGCCGCCGCGACCCCCGCAGCGCCCGCCAAGGCGGCCGCCGAGACCGAGCCGTACCCGTCGACTTACAAGCCGCTGCCTTCGCGGCCGACGCTGATCGCGAACGCCACCGTGCTCACCGCCACCGGGCCGCGCATCAGCGGCGCCGCGGTGCTGCTGCGCGACGGCAAGATCGCCGCCGTGGGCGGCGACGGTGGAGGCGCCCGCCGACGCGGTGGTGATCGACGGCACCGGCAAGTGGGTGACGCCCGGGCTCATCGACGTCCACTCGCACCTCGGGGTGTACGCGGCGCCCGGCGTCGACGCGCTCTCCGACGGCAACGAGGCGACCAACCCCGATGACCGCCGAGGTGTGGGCCGAGCACTCGGTCTGGCCGCAGGATCCGCGAGTTCCCGCGCGCGCTGGCCGGCGGCGTGACCACGATGCAGATCCTCCCCGGCTCGGCGAACCTGATCGGCGGCCGCGGCGTGACGCTGAAGAACGTGCCGTCGCGTGACCGTGCAGGGGATGAAGTTCCCGGGCGCCCCCTACGGCCTGAAGATGGCCTGCGGCGAGAACCCCAAGCGGGTCTACGGCGGCCACGGCCGGGCGCCGTCGACGCGGATGGGCAACGTCGCCGGCTACCGCGCGGCCTGGATCCACGCCGCGCGCCTACCGAGCGACAAGCTCGGACGAGTACCGGCGCAAGGAGCGGCCGGCGCGACCGCCGACAAGCAGCCCGAAGCGGGACCTGCAGCTCGAGACGCTGGCCGGCGTGCTGGCGGGCGAGATCCTGGTGCACGAACCACTGCTACCGCGCCGACGAGATGGCGCAGGTGCTCGACATGGGCGAGGAGTTCGGCTACAAGGTCGCCGCCTTCCACCACGCCGTCGAGGCCTACAAGATCGCCGACCTGCTGGCGCGCGAGGGCATCTGCGCGCGCGATGTGGGCCGACTGGTGGGGCTTCAAGATCGAGGCCTACGACGGCATCCGCGAGAACATCGCGCTGCTCGAACGACGCCGGCGCCTGCGCCATCGTCCACTCCGACTCGGCCGAGGGCATCCAGCGCCTCAACCAGGAGGCGGCCAAGGCGATGGCGCGCCGGGCAACCGGATCGGGCTCGAGCATCACCCGCGAGCGGCGCGATGCGCTGGATCACCGTCAATCCGGCCAAGGCGCTCGGCATCGACGAGTGAGACCGGCTCGCTCGAGCCCGGCAAGGTGGCCGACGTGGTGCTGTGGACGGGCGACCCGTTCAGCGTCTACAGCAAGCCCGAGCAGGTGTGGATCGACGGCGCCCTGCTCTTCGACCGCCACGACCCGAGCCGGCAGCCGGCCACCGACTTCGAGCTCGGCGCCGGCGAGGAGGTGGCATGGTGAGCGGCTCGCGCACGCAACGACGGATCGTGACCTCGCTGGCGGCCGCGGCCCTCGCTCATCGGCGCCTGGCTGCTGGGCGGAGGGCCGGCCGCCGCCGAGACGATCGCCATCACCGGCGGCAAGGTCTACCCGGTGTCGGGACCCGCATCGAAGGGGCGACGGTGCTGCTCGCGGACGGCAAGATCGCCGCCGTCGGCCGCGGGGTGGCGGTGCCCGCCGGAGCGCGGGTGATCGACGCCGCCGGCAAGGTGGTGACCCCCGGGCTCTTCGACTCGGTGAGCCAGATCGGCAGCGGTCGAGTGTCAACGCCTACGACGACGACCACCGAGGCGCGGGAGCGAACGACCGCATCACCGCCGCCTTCGACGTCGCCGACGCCTTCAACCGCGCTCGGCTCCTGGTGGCGAGTAACCGGATCGAGGGGATCACGCGCGCCCTGGTGGTGCCACGCGCCGGGAAGACGCCGATCGCCGGCCAGGCGGCGTTGTTCGATCTCGCCGGCGGAGGCGCGTGCCCGATCCCCGTGGCATGGTCGAGCGCGACCGGTGGCGATGGTGGTGCAGCTCGGCAGGAAGGCGCCGAGCTCGCCGGCGGCGCCCGTGGCGCGGCGCTGCTGCGAGCTGCGCGAGGCGCTGGAGGACGCCCGCGACTTCGCCGCCCACCGCGACGCCTGGGAGCGCGGCGCAGCGACGGACCTACGCCCTGTCGCGCCTCGACCTCGAGGCGCTGGCGCCGGTGGTGCGCGGCGAGCTGCCGCTGGCGGCCGTCGTCGACCGCGCCAGCGACATCGAGGCGGCGCTGCGCTTCGCCGCCGACTACAGGCTGCGGCTGGTGGTCGTGGGCGGCGCCGAGGGGTGGATGGTGGCGCCGGCGCTGGCGGCGGCCGGCGTGCCGGTGGTGCTCGACCCGATGGCCAACCTCCCCGACCTTCGAGAGCCTGGGCGCGACCCTGGAGAACGCCGCCCGCCTGCAACGCGCCGGCGTCGACGTCGCCTTCTCGCCTCGTGCGACGCCCACAACTCGCGCGACCTGCGCCACGCCGCCGGCAAGGCGGTGGCCTACGGGATGCCTTGGGAGGCGGCGCTGCGCGCGCTCACCCTCGGCGCCGGCCGCAGTCTGGGGGATCGCCGACCGTTACGGCACCCTCGAGGTGGGCAAGGACGGCGACGTGGTGGTGTGGGGCGGCGACCCTTTCGAGCTGCTCATCAGCGCCGAGCACGTCTTCATCAAGGGGCGTGAGGTGCCCGCCGACACCCGCCAGCGCGAGCTGCTCGAGCGCTACCGCACGGTGGGGGCGCAGCTGCTGCCGCCCGCCTACCGGCCGTAGCAGGGCGGCGTGGAGACGGTGGCGGCCGCGAGCCCGGCGTGACCGGGCCGCGGTCGTCACCGGCCGCAGGTCCTGCCCGCCGCATCCTCCTTCACGGCGGGCGCGATGCGGCCCGGTCTAGAATGGGTCGTGGCGCGGACGCGCGATGTCTTGCTCGTGCTGGCGTCGATCTCGCTCGCCGGCGTGCCGTCGCCGGCGAGCGCCGCCGCGCCGGGGCTGACGCGGTTGACCCTGCCGGTGACCGGGTCGTATGCCCTGGTGTACGTTCCCTACTCGCTCGACCTCGCGCAACCGGCGCCGGCGGTGGTGTTCCTGCACGGCTCGGGCGCCTACCCCGAGGGCTGGGAGCCCATCCTCGCCCCCATCGCCGAGGACCTCGGCTTCGTGCTCGTCGTGCCGCGCGCGCAGACCGACCTCGACTTCGGCATCGGCGCCGACGACACGGTGATCGACGAGGCGCTGCGGCTGGCCGAGGGAGTGGTGAGCATCGATCGCCGCCGCATCGGCCTGGCGGGCCACTCCGCCGGCGGTGCCTACGCGCTGGTGCTCGCCTACGGCTCGCCGTCGAGGTTCGACGGGGTGTTCGCCCTCTCGGCGCCCTACCGCACCGTGATCCAGCTCGCCAACCCCGCGCACCCGCCGCCGATCCACTTCTGGTACGGCTCGCTCGATCCCAACTACGCCCAGGGGCAGTACCTGGCTCTGCGCGAGATGTTCGATCGTCTCGGAGTGCCCAACGAGCTCGAGCTCGGAGTCGGGCACGGCCACAGCGACGTCCCCGATGCCAGCCTGCGCGCCGGCTTCGCCTTCCTTCTTGCCCAACCGGCGTCGAGCTGCGTGCCGGGGCCGACGGCGCTCTGCCTGCGCGGCCGCTTCCGCGTCGAGGCGAGCTGGCAGACGGCGACGGTGTCGGCCAGCGCCGGCGTCGTGCAGCTTACCGACGCCAGCGGCTACCTCTGGTTCTTCGCCCCCGACAACGTCGAGGTGAGCGTCAAGCTCCTCGACGGCTGCGCGCTCAACCACCGGCAGTGGGTGTTCGCCTCGGGCACCACCGACGTGCATGTGACGCTCACTGCCACCGACACCGTGACGGGTGACCAGGTGACCTACGGCAGCCCATCGGGGACGCCGTTCCAGCCGGTGCTCGACACCAGCGCCTTCGCCGCCTGTCCCTGAAGCCGCCGGCGGCCGCGCCGCGGGTCAACGCGCCGCGCGGCTGGAGGCATCGGCGTCGATGAGCCCCCAGCCAAAGCGCTCGTCGGGGCCCGCCTCGCCGAGGTCGACAGCCGTCGTCTCCAGCAGCGACAGCACCTGATCCCGCGACAGCGTGCGATCCACGGACCAGACGAGCGCGGCGGCGCCGGCGACGTGCGGCGCCGCGAACGACGTGCCGCTGCCGGCATCCCAGTCGCTGGGGCCGTTGACGAGCGCGATCGCCTTGCGGTGGGCGCGCAGGTAGGCGCCGTCCGCCTCGCTCACCAGCACGGCGGGGATCCAGGGGCGGCCATCGCTCGCCGTCGGCTCCTGCAGCGTGCCGATCACCCCCTCGGCGACGTTGTTGTAGATCAGGGCCGCGCGGGCGCCGGCGTTCATGGCGTTCTCCACCTTGACCGAGAAGAACGCGTCGCCGCGGCGCATCAGGGCGATGCCGCCGCGCACCTTGCGCGGG
Organism: Thermoanaerobaculia bacterium; assembly: GCA_963837455.1. Classification (GTDB taxonomy): domain Bacteria; phylum Acidobacteriota; class Thermoanaerobaculia; order Multivoradales; family JAIOJS01; genus DASYQD01. Next base: position 46,210 of record CAWINM010000012.1, read on the forward strand.
AACTCCTCGGCGGTGTTGCCGCTGCCACAGTCGACGAGGGCGGCACGGATGCCGCTGCGGCGCGTCTGGCCGGCATAGGTGAACGCCGAGGCCGGCCAGACGTGGCCGGCGCTCACGTAGGCCTCGCTCCCCGAACCGCGCGGCACGGAGGAGAGGATGCCGACGCCGGGGGCCACGAGGTCGATCTCGGGACCGGTGTTGGAGAAGCTCGCCAACGCCGCCGTGTGGTCGACGGCGCCGACCGCCACCACTCCCGGGTAGGCGGCCGGGTAGCTGACGCCAGCGTGCCCGTCGTTGCCGGCCGCCGCCACCAGCAGCACGTCGTTGCGGGCGAGCAGGTCACGGTAGAAGAGCTCCTCGCTGTCGGTGCGCTCGCTGGTGCCGAGGCTCAAGTTGACCACCCGGCAACCGTCCTCCTCGACGAGGCGCTCGACCGCCGCCATGACGTCGCTGCCGAAGCCGGTGCCGTCCGCCCCGAGGACGCGCGCCACCCGGAGCTGGGCGTCGTAGGCCACCCCGTGCACGCCCTTGCGGTTCACCGCCGCGGCGAGGATCCCCGCCACCATGGTGGCGTGCTCGCCGAGACCGAGATCGCTGCCGACGTCGGGGTTCTCGTCGTCGTCGACGAGGTCGAAGCCGCCGGCGTAGGCGCGGGAGAGGTCGGAGTGGTGGGCGTCGATCCCGGTGTCGGCGATGCACACGCGCACTCCCTTGCCGGTGACCTTGCGGGCCTGGGCCTGCACCGCCCGGCTGAGGACCAGGCCGTAAAGGCCGTTGTCGATCGTCGGCTTGAGCTCGGAGAGGGCGAGGGCGGCGGCGTGGTAGACGGGGTCCGCCTCTACTGTGGCCACGCGCGGATCGCGGCGCAGGGCGTCGATCTCGCTCGCCGGCAGCTCGAGGGCGGCCAGCGGCGCCGAGGCGAACGCGCGGCGCACCCCGCCGTGGAGCCGGCGGGCCACCAGCTCGCGCTCTTCCATCACGACGCCGGGAGTGAACCGCACCAGCACCCGCACCGTGGTGTCCGCCCCCGTGCGGCTGGCCCCCGGGACCGTTGCCAGCAGCAGCAGGGGGAGGAGGCTGCGCAGCGCCGAGAGGGGCAGCGGCGGCCGGAAGCGACGGCTCGGCACGGCGGTCATCGACATGAACCCATGAGAAGAGTATAAGTGGATGAGAGGGCTTGGCGGCGCCGCTCAGGACGAGGTGAGGCACCACGACTCCATGCGCCTCGCGCCGCAGACGGCGAGCCCGTCGTGCAACGCGGGGATCGTCTACGACGACGGCGGCTTCGAGGCCGCCTACGCGGTGGGCCCCGCCGCGGCGAGCATGGTGATGAAGCTCGACCTGGTGCCCACCACCACCGCCTTCGACCAGGTCTGCATCGGCCTGACGCGCACCTCGGGGGCGCCTTCGAGCGTCACCGTCAACATCGTCATCTACGACGACAACGGGCCCGGGGGCTCGCCCGGCACGTTCCTCGGAGGGACGTCCGCCGTCGCCAGCTCGATCCCGGCGCAGCCTGGTGCGGCGTTCTACGCCTTCGACCTCAGTGGCTCGGGGGTTGTCCTGCCGGCGGGCAGCGTCTACGTCGGCGCCCACTGGCAGGCTTTCTACTCGGGCGGCACGCAGTTCATCGACATGCTGGGCGATCGCAGCGCCGGCACGCCCCTGCGCGCCAGCTTCGAGAGCACCAACAACGGGGGCTCCTGGACCAGCATGAGCAGCGTCTTCCCCACCGCGATCCCGCGCGCCATGGCGATTCGCGCCGACCCGGGGACCACGCCCTCGACCTGCACGCCGTCGGCGACGACGATGTGCCTCAACAACAATCGCTTCGCGGTGTCCGCTTCGTTCCAGACTCCGACCCAGAGCGGGGTGGCACAGGTGGTGAAGCTCACCCCGGACACGGGCTACTTCTGGTTCTTCTCCTCCTCCAACGTGGAGGCGGTGGTGAAGATCATCAACGGTTGCTCGCTCAACAACCGCTACTGGGTGTTCGCCGGCGGGCTCACCGACGTGGACGTGCACATCGTCGTAACCGACACCGCCCAGGGCACCACCAGGACCTACGACAACAACCAGGGCGTGGCGTTCCAGCCGATCCAGGACACCGGCGCCTTCCACACCTGTCCGTGAGGAGGCCGAGGCCCTAGGTCCCTGGACGCTGGGGGCTCGGCTCGGCCGGTGCCGTGCCGAGCCTCTTGACGAAGATCACCTTGCCGTCACCCGGGGCGTAGAAGTCGCCCAGGGTGGCGGCGACCTCGTAGGCGCAGCGCTCGTAGAAACGTCGCGTCGGCAGGTACTGCGAGCGCGACGAGGTCTCGACGTAGACGCGCTCGCCTTCCGCGAGGGCGATCCTCCGCTCGCACTCGAGCAGCAGGGCCTTGCCAGCGCCGCGCCCCTGCGCCACGGGATCGACGGCGATCCAGTAGAGGTCCCAGCTGCTGCGGGTGAGGGCGATGCGGCCGTAGGCGGCGTAGGCGACGACACGGCCGTCCTCCTCGGCGAAGAGGAAGCGGTAGTCGGAGGCCGGTCCCTTCGCCAGGCGGTCGTCGAGCAGCTCGATCGCCACCTGCAGCTCCTCGGCAGAGAAGAAGCCGGTGGCGGCGACGATCTCGCGCACCCGGGCGAGGTCGGCGGCGTGCGGCTCGTCGCGGAAGGTCCGCAGAGCGGTGGCCGGCGTCACGGTCAGCCCGATGTCAGCCCGATGTCGGCACGGCGCTCCCCTGGCGCACCGGAGAGGCGGCGACGATGCGGGAGATCGCCGCGGTGTAGCCGAGGCCGGCCCTGGCGGCGGCGGCGGCGAAACCGGCGTCCGGCGACAGGCAGGGGTTGGCGTTGACCTCGAGCACGTGAGGCCGGCCCGCGGCATCGACGCGGAAGTCGACGCGCGCGTAGCCGGCGAGGCCGAAGAGCCGCCAGCACTCGCGCGCCAGGTGCGAGAGCTCGGCGAGCAGCTCGCGGTCGCAGTCGGGAAAGTCGAAGCGGCGGGGCGTGTGGTGGTACTCGAAGGAGCCCTCGTCCCACTTCGCCGCCCAGCCGACGATGCGCGGCTTGCCGGCGGGGAAGGCGGAGAAGTCGATCTCCGCGGGCGGCAGCTCCTCGGGTTCGGCGCCAGCAGCGCCCGCGGCGAGCAGCGACAGGTTGAGCTCGCGGCCGGCGACGAACGCCTCGGCGAAGCAGGCGCGGCCGCGGGTCTCGCCGAGCTCGGCGAGTCGTGTGGAGAGCTCGGCGAGCGACTCCACGGTCACGACCACGTCGTCCCCCATGCCCAGCGAGCCGTGCTCCCACACCGGCTTGAGGATGTAGGAGCCGGGGGTGAACGCGGTCGCCGCGCCGCCGGTGCCGGCGGGCCAGCGCGCCGGCACCGGCGGCGTCGGCAGGCCGGCGGCGGCGAGGCGCTCCTTGGTGAGCAGCTTGCTGGTGGTGACGAAGATCGCCTCTGCCGGGCAGCCGGTGTAGGGGATGCCGATGGAGTCGAGCAGCGAAGGGACCACCGCGTAGAGCCGGTCGTGGCCTCCCAGACCCTCGACGAGGTTGAAGACCAGGTCCGGTGGCGCGGCGCCGAGCCGTGCCCCAAGGTGGTCGAGGTCGAGACCGCAAGCGAGGCGCGAGACGACATGGCCCGCCGCCAGCAGCGCCGCCGCCACCGCCTCGACCTGCACCAACACGTCCGCCTCGTCCGCCGCGGCGTCGGCGCGGGGCTGGTTGAAGAGGATGGCGACGTTCATGTCGAGCTCCCGGGCGGTCGCGGCGGAGCCCTCGCCTTGCGGCAGAGGGCTCGCCGGCGAGCGCCTCGCCTAGGACGCCTGACGCCGTCGGGCGCGGCCGCCCCGCACCAACCGCATCGGCGTCACCGCCGGCGGCGCGGTCACCCGCGTCGCCGCCGAGTCGACGATCTGGGCGATGAGGTCGCGGTAGGGGAGCCCCACCTTGGCCGACAGGATCGGCAGGTCCGAGTGCTCCGGGTGGAGCCCGGCGAGCGGGTTGACCTCGAGGAACTGCGGCTGCCCGAGCTCGTCGCAGCGCAGGTCGACGCGGCCGCCGTCGCGGCAGCCGAGCGCCCGCCAGGCGGCGAGCGCCACCCGTTCCGCCTCGGCCACCACCGGCTCGTCGGCGCGCACCAGCCGGTACTCGACGAGCTCCTCGCAGCGCTCCTTGTTGACGTAGGAGTAGACGTCGGCCTCGGCCTGCGGCAGCAGCACCACCTCGATGGTGCCCACCACGCTGGCGCGCTCGCCGCTGCCCAGGATGCCGGTGGTGAACTCGCGGCCGGGGCACATGGTCTCGACCAGCACCGGCTGGCGGTAGCGCTCGAGTAGCTCGCGGCAGGCCGGCCAGAGGCAAGCGCGGTCGCGGACGACGGAGCGCGGCGTCACGCCCTTGCCCGTCCCTTCGGCCACCGGCTTGACGAAGAGCGGCAGCGGCAGCTCTACGGCCGCCGCGTCCGTCTCGCACTGCACGAGGGAGAAGTCCGGCGTCGGCACGCCGGCGTCGCGCACCACCCGCTTGGTCATGCCCTTGTGCAGGGTGAGCGCCATCACCAGCGGGTCGGAGAAGGTGTAGGGCACCTCGTAGGCGTCGAGCAGCGCTGGCACCTGCGCCTCGCGGCCGATGCCGTGCATGCCCTCGGCGATGTTGAAGACGAGATCCCAGCGGTCGCCGCGCACGAGGCGCGCGGCCAGCTGCTTGGCGTGACCGATGCGGGAGGTGCGGTGGCCGAGGGCGTGCAGCGTCTCCTCGATCGCCGCGATGGTGCTCTCGCGGTCGAGCTCGGCGGTCTCCTCCTCGCCGTAGCCCATGGCGAGATAGGCGTCTCGAAGGTCGTAGGTCAGCCCGATGAACATGGTGTGTCGTGCCTCGTGGGTGAGTCGAGCGTCTAGTTGTCGCCGCAGGGCGCGTCGTCGTTGGGGGCGGTACCGGCGTGGCCGGTGTCGCCAGCGGGATCGTGGGTGTAGCCGTGGCCATGACCGTTGGTCTCGCCGTTGGTGTGGGCCGCGCCGTTGCCGCTGACGCGACCGGCGCGCCGCCCGCGACCCTTGGCCAGCTCGAAGGCGCCGTGGGCGCGGACGAGGTCGGAGACCGAGCCACCGGCGTCCGGCGGCAACGGGTCGCGGTAGCGGAACAGCCTGCCCTCGAAGTTGCGCAGCACCAGGTCGTCGCCGTCGCGCCCCACCAGGTAGTCGGGTTGCAGCGGGATCTTGCCGCCGCCGCCGGGTGCGTCGACGACGTAGGTGGGGATGGCGTAGCCGGTGGTGTGGCCGCGCAGGCCGGCGATGATCTCGAGCCCCTTCTGCACCGAGGTGCGGAAGTGGGAGGACCCCGAGATCGGGTCGCACTGGTAGAGGTAGTAGGGCTTGACCCGCATCTGCAGCAGGTGGTGCACCAGACGCTTCATAGTGTCGACGTCGTCGTTGACGCCCTTGGCGAGCACGGTCTGCGAGCCGAGCGGGATGCCGGCGTCGGCGAGGCGGGCGCAGGCGCGATACGCCTCGGGCGTGCACTCGGCCGGGTGCATGAAGTGGATGCTCATCCACAGCGGGTGGTGCCGGCGCAGCATGCGCACCAGCTCGGGGGTGATGCGCTGCGGTAGCACCGCCGGCATCTTGGTGCCGAGGCGGACGAACTCGAGGTGCGGGATCTGCCGCAGCCGCCCGAGCAGCCAGTCGAGCCGGTGGTCGGCCATCGCCAGCGGGTCGCCGCCGGAGATCAGCACGTCACGGATGGTGGGCGTGCGGGCGATGTAGTCGAGCGCCACCTCGAGCCGCCGCTCGTCGGGGCTGATCTCGCCATGGCCGACGACGCGCGAGCGCGTGCAGTAGCGGCAGTAGGTGGAGCAGAAGTCGAGCGCGAGCAGCAGCACGCGGTCGGGGTAGCGATGCACGAGCCCGGGCACCGCCATGTCGTGGTCCTCGCCCAGCGGATCGTCGGCCTCGCCGGGGAGCCGCGTGAGCTCGGTGGTCACCGGGATGACGGTGCGGCGCAACGGCTCCGCGGCATCCTCGGCGGAGCACAGCGACAGGTAGTACGGCGTGATGCCCACCGGCAGCATCGAGCCACCCTGAACCATTGCCGCCCGCTCGTCGTCGGAGAGCCGCAGCATGCCCTCGAGCTGGGCGAGCTTGGTGATGCGGTGGCGCGACTGCCAACGCCAGTCGTTCCACTCGGCGAGCGTGGCCGCCGGGAAGAAGCGCTTGCGGAAGGCGTCGGTCCGCGGGTTGACGCGCGGCAGCCGGCGATGGAGCGGTGGGCGAGGCGGCGGGACGGTGACGGCGGAGCCTGCGGCGTTCGGCGACAGCCCCGGAGCTGCGGAGCCCGGAGTGGCGGCGGTCGAGAGCGCGGCGAGGACGGGGAGGCGTACGGCGTGCGCCGTCCGGGCGGGCGGGGGCTCGGAGGTCTGTGTCTCCGCTTGGCCCTCCTTCGGTCGGCGGTCCACGACAGGCGCGTGGACGGCGTTGGCGTGGGAGCTCATCGAGACGAGGTCCTCCTTGCGATGGCGTGCATCGGGACAGTTGCCGTTCGGCGCCGGAAGCGTCGGACGGAGGCGGCTCCGCGGCCCGCCCGATGGACGGCGGCGGATACACGTGAACGGAGCGGCAAACGACGGGGGAAGCGCACGGTGGGGGGTGGGAGGGAGAAGCTCGGGTGCGCCTCGGCGGAGGATGGTCGCGGGAGTCTCTAACGCTCGTGGGCGGAGGAGAGCGGCGCCGCGAACATCACGGGGGGAGTATAGGGGCGTTCGCGCGGGAGCGCAAGGAGGTGGGGGGCTCTGGGAACGGACCCCCAATCCCTTGGGGGGCCGAGGAGCGGACCGCAACCGAGGGGTGAACCCCAAAGGGTTGGGGCCGGGCGCTGCGCCGCCCCAAAATCGTGGACCGCGAGGCGCTCCCGCGCGCCCTTCGCCGCGCGCTATCCTGGCTCGTGGGATGTCGCTCAAGGTCGCCACCTGGAACGTCAACGGCGTGCGCGCCCGAGAGCAGCAGCTCCTCGCCTGGCTGCAGGAGGAGGCGCCGGACGTGGCGTGCCTGCAGGAGATCAAGGCGAGCCGCGAGCAGCTCTCGGAGCAGCTCTGCGCCCTGCCCGGCTACTGGTGCTTCTGGCATGGCGCCGGTCCTTACTCAGGAGTCGCCCTCGCCCTCGCGCGCGCGCGCTTCCCGCACCAGCCGCAGTTCGTCCATCCGCCGTTCGATCGCGAGAACCGCGTCGTCAGCACGAGCGTCGGCGATCTCGTGCTCGCCTCGGTCTACGTCCCCAACGGCGGGCGCGACTTCGCCGGCAAGCTCGACTTCCTGGCGCGGATGGCGGAGTGGGGCGCCGCGCAGCGCCGCGAGGGGCGCCGCCTGCTGCTCTGCGGCGACCTCAACGTGGCGCGCGAGGAGCGCGACGTGCACCCCAAGGAGCGCAAGCCGCACCAGATCGGCACCCGTCCGGAGGAGCGCGAGCTGCTCGAGCGCTTCCTCGCCAGCGGGGTCGTCGACATCGGTCGCGCCCTCGATCCCGACAACGACGCCCTCTTCACCTGGTGGGCGCCATGGCGCAACCTGCGACAGCGCAACATCGGCTGGCGTATCGACTACGTGACGGCGAGCGAGGAGCTGGCGCGCACCGCCATCTCGGCGGCGGTGCAGCGCGAGGTGGGGACGAGCGACCACGGCCCGGTGGTGGTGACCTTCGACGCCGCGCCGTGATCGCGGTCGGCACCGCGGTCGTCCCCAGGGCCTAGGCTCGAGCGGCTGGCAGCGACGAGCGCGACGTCGCTGCGGCAGGCCGGGCGGGCTGGTGAGCCGAAGGGGGTAGCATTCCCGGCATGGAGTCGCCAACTACCGCAGCTCCGGCGCCGCCGCGCGCCGTCGACGGCCTCCACCACGTCACCGCCATCGCCGGCCCGGCGCAGGAGAACCTCGACTTCTACAACGGGGTGCTCGGCATGCGGCTGGTGAAGCGGAGCGTCAACCAGGACGACCCCGGCACCTACCACCTGTTCTACGCCGACGCCGAGGGGCATCCCGGCACCGACCTCACCTTCTTCCCCTGGTCGCAGATGGCGCCGGCGCGTGCCGGTCACGGGCTCAGCAGCGAGGTGGCGCTGGCGGTACCTCCGGGGAGCCTCGGCTGGTGGGAGGAGCGGATGGCGCGCCACGACGTTCGCCGCCAGTCGGAGGAGATGCGTTTCGGCGAGCTCGTGCTGCCGTTGGTCGACCCCCACGGCCTGCGCGTGGCGCTGGTGGAGAGCGAGACCGCCGCGGCACGACCCTTCACGCCCTGGGAGGGCAGCCCGGTGCCGGTGGAGCGGCAGATCCGCGGCCTCGAGGGAGCGCGCATCCAGGTGCGGCAGCTGGCGCCCACGGCGGCGATGCTCGGCGGCGCCATGGGCTTCCACCCCGGTCGCAGCGAGGGGGAGTGGCAGCGCTGGGAGGTGGGCGGCGGCGGCTCGGGGCGCTATCTCGACGTCCGCGAGCTGCCGCTGGCGCCACGCGGGGCGTGGGGGACGGGCACCATCCACCACCTCGCCTTTCGCGTTGCCGACGACCGCCACCAGGGGGACGTCCGCGGGCAGGTGGAGCGCGCCGGAGCCTGGCCCACCGAGGTCATCGACCGCTTCTGGTTCCGGTCCGTCTACTTCAAGGAGCCCGGCGGGGTGCTCTTCGAGCTCGCCACCGACGGTCCCGGCTTCGCCGTCGACGAGGCGCCCGAACGTCTCGGTGAATCGCTGGTGCTGCCGCCCTGGCTGGAGGCGCACCGCAGCGAGATCGAGGGCGTGCTACCGCCCCTCGCGATGCCGGTCGGCGCCTGAGCGGCGCCTCAAAGGCCGTCGAGAGGGACGTCGCCGGCACGGGGGGCCTCGGGATCCTCGAGGGCGGCCAGCGCGTCCCGGTAGTACTGGGGGATCTCGCCGCTGCTGGCGAGGAGGGCGCCCACCCGGCGCTCGAGCTCCTCGCGACTGTAGAGACGGTGGTCGCAGTGGACCTCGTCGTCTTCGCGGTAGAGGAAGAAGTGGGCCTCGCCCGAGGGGCTGTCCTTCCCGAGCTGCCAGTGCATCCTCAGCTTGGCCATGGTTGCGGAGCTCCCAACGGCGAGCGGGGCGAGCACGCTTCGTGCCACCGTGGCCAACCATGGCTAAGTGACGCCGCGGCCGAGAAGTGACGTGCGGGGCGGCCCGGCGAGGGCCTCCGCACGATGCATCGGTTTGTTACTCTTCGCCACCAAAGCGCCACGCCGGGTGCGCGGCTCGAGGACCCGTCAACGGCGACGGATCGCCTGCACCGCCTGCAGGGCGGCACCGAGGCCGACGCCGATGCCGACACCGACGGCAATCGCGCCGCTGGCCACCCCGAGGGCGGTGCCGATGGCAACGCCGATCGCCAGCCACGGAACCTTCGCCCTTTCGGGCGCCGTCGTCGGCTCGGAGGGGATGGCGGGACTCTCTTCGTCGCTCATGGCACCCTCCTACGCGCGGCCGGGGGATTCTCTTCCCGTGCGCCTCACCCAACCCTGTCCTGTCGGCGGCCCGGCCCCGCGCCCTGTCAGTAGGGGGACACCAGCCAGATGCGGCCGTCGATCTCGGCCCCCATGCCCTGGCTCTCGAGAATGACGTGGAGGGCCTCGTCCCACGGCACGTCGTGTAGCTCGACGGTGACCGTGCCTTGCACCCTGGGGTCGAGCACGAGGTTGACGCCGGCGATCTTCGCGAACGAGCGCAGCACCTCGGGAAGCGGCGCGTCGCGCAAGCTGAGCGAGATGAGGAAGCCATGCCAGTGGCTCTCCCGCTGCCCAGCCCGCCCGAGCTCGATGGCGCCGTGCTCGCCGAGGGACAGGGGGGCGGGGCGCGGCGCTACGGGAGTCGCAGCCGCGGAGGCCCTGCGAGCCGGCGCGGGAGCCGAGGCCGCGCGCGCGACGCCCTCCTGCTGCGGGGCGGTCGGGGTGACAACCGTGGTCGGCCTCACCGGTGTCGGGGCGATCGGTCGCGCGGGGACGGGCTTCTCCCGCAGACGGGAGCTCGAGCCGGCCGCGCCGCCACGCTGCGCGGCGTCGGGCGCGGGCGCGGCATCGCGGGGCGTGTCCGTGGCCTCCGCCTTCGCCGTCTCGGCCCGCAGGCTGGCGGCGGCGGTGAGGCTCAGCAGCCCCGTGGCGGTGGCGAACAGGCAGAGGAGGCGAGCGGGCGTCCTGCGCATGGTGGCTCCTCGACCCTTCCCAGGCCTCGATTCTACGCGCCGGAGCCAGGAGGCGAGCGGGCCGATGGTAACGTCGCCGCCGGCGGCGATCGGCGGACGCAGCGGGTGTCGCGACGAGCCAACGGGAGGGAGCGGGCGGCATGAGCGCAGCAGCGAGGATGCGCACGGATGGCGGGCCCGGCCGGCTCTTCGGCGTGCACACCGTGGACAACGGCGGCATCCACATGGCAGCGCGGCGCGCCGCCGCCGCCGGCGCGCGCGCCTTGCAGCTGTTCACGGCGCCGCCCCGCTTCTACGGCGACAAGGCCTCGATCCAGCCGGCGCGCGTCGAGCGTTTCCGTGCCGTGCTCGCCGAGGTTGGGATCCACCCCGAGCACGTGATGGTGCACGGCGCCTACGTGCTCAACGTGGCGAGCCCCGAGGGCGAGAAGCACGACCGCTCGGTGGCGGGCCTGGTCAAGGAGCTCCAACGCTCGACGGCCCTGGGCGCGGGGGCGATCTGCTTCCACCCCGGCTCGGTAGGCAGCGGAGCGGCAGCCGGGAGCGCCGGCGACCGCGCCGCGGGTGCCGCGCGGGTGGCGGCGGCGATTGCGCAGGCCCTGCGGGCGATGGACGGAGCGACCCGGCTGCTGGTGGAGAACACCGCCGGCGCCGGCGCCACCATCGGGCGGACCGCCGCCGAGGTGGCGGCGATGCTCGGCGGGGTGCCGGCGGCGCTGCGGCCACGCAGCGGCTACGGCCTCGACACCTGCCACCTGTTCGCGTCGGGCTACGACCTCCGGCGCTCGCCGCAGGCTCTCACCGCCGTGCTCGACGAGTTCGAGGAGGCCACCGGCGAGCCGCCGTCGTTCTTCCACCTCAACGACAGCGAGGGGGCCCTGGGCAGCAACCGCGACCGCCACGCGCTCCTCGGCAAGGGAGAGATCGGCGTCGAGCCGTTCCGCTGGCTGCTCGCCGACCGTCGCAGCCTCGGCGTGCCCCTCATCCTCGAGACGCCCGAGGTCAACGTCGACGTCGCCGACGACGATCCCAGCCCCGATCCCTGGGATGCCGAGATGCTCGCCCTGCTGCGAGAGCTGACCGGGGAGTGACGGCCGGCACGCCGGCTAGCCGGTCGCCGGCGCCGCCGCCCGCCCGCCGATGAGCTCGCGCAGGGCCGGGATCAGCTCGGCGCGCAGAGCCGCCACCGAGGGGAAGCGGTCGCCGGGCTCCCGCGCCAGGCTGCGCGCCAGGATCGACTGCAGCGGCTCGATGCCGGCGAGGGTTCCGTCGAGGCGGAGGACGCCGCGGACGATGGCGGCGAGGATCTCGCTGGGGTCGCTGCCCGGAAAGGGGCGACCGCCGGTGAGCCCCTCCACCGCCAGCACGCCGAGCGCGAAGACGTCGCTGCGCTCGTCGACCTCGCCGCCCGAAAGCTGCTCCGGCGCCATGTAGCTGAAGGTGCCTACCAGCGCCCCCGGCGCGGTGAGCCCGTGCTGGGCCTCGAGGGCGGTCTTACGCACCTTGGCGACGCCGAAGTCGAGGATCTTCACAGCGCCCTCGCGCCCGTCGATGCGGGTGACGAAGATGTTGGCGGGCTTGAGGTCGCGATGGATGATGCCGGCGCGGTGGGCGGCCTCGACCCCCTCACACACCTGGTCCAGCCACCCCGCCAGCCGCGCCGGCGGCAGGGCCCCTTCGTCGCGAATGGCGGCGAGGAGGGTGAAGCCGTCGAGCAGCTCCATCACCAGGAAGGAGTTGCCGGTGCCGGTGGTGCCGTAGTCGTAGACCGTCACCACGTTGGGGTGGTGCAGCGAGGCGGTGAGGCGCGCCTCGGCCTCGAAGCGGCGCGTCACCTCGTCGCCCAGGAGCGCACCGTGGAGCACCTTGACCGCCACGCGGCGACGGAGGTGGAGGTCGCTGGCTTCGAAGATGGCGCCCATGCCGCCGCGCTCGAGCCGGCGGTCGAGCCGGTAGCGGCCCATGATGAGGCGTTCCACCGGCAGCGACGGCTGCAGCTCGCTGCGATCGTGCGGGCAGACACCCGCGGTGGCGTCGTAGCAGCGGCCGCAGGTGGGGCACTCGTGCACCAGGTGCAGCTCTTGGTCGCCGAGGCGGGCGAGCACCTCGCGCTGCAGCTTCTGGCTCTGCTCGACGCGGTCCTTGAGGCGGGCGTTCTCGTACACCAAGGCGATCTGATTGGTGAGCGCCTGCAGCAGCTTGCGGTCGCGCGGGGTGTAGGGCTCCTCGGACTTCTTCTCGCCGAGCACCAGCAGGCCGAGCAGGCGGTGGTCGCGGCCGATGAGCGGCACGATGAGCCGCGCCGAGAGCCGCGCCAGCCAGGCCTCCTCCTCCGGCGGCAGGCCGGCGAGGTCCTCGGGGTAGTCGACGGCCTTGCCGTAGGCTTCGACCAGCCGCAGCAGCACGCTGTTCTCCGGGATCTGCTCCTCGCGCGGCGCCACGCCCGTGGAGTGGCCGAGGGTGAGGTCACGCGAGTGACGCTGGCGGTAGAAGACGTGGGTGCTCTTGGGGTGGAAGGCCTCGTGCAGGTCGGTGCTGACGATGCGCGACACCTCGCCGATCGAGCTCACCCGCTGCACCTCGTCGGTGAGCGAGAGGAGGATCTGCTCCTGGCTCGCCGCTTCCCGCACCAGGATCACCATCACGGCGACGGGGAAGAGCAGGAGCAGGAGGTTCCAGGTGACGTCCTGCCAGTGCATGGGAATCCAGCGATCGAGCAGCGGCGTCTCCGACAGCAGCACCACGACCGTCCAGGGCAGCAGGCCGGCCGCCACTAGGCCCGCCTGCTGGCGCCCCTGCTCCTCGGGATAGGTGCGCGCCTGGCGGGCCAGCAGCACCAGCACCGCCAGCGCCCAGGCAACCGCGACCCAGCCGAGGGCGTCGAACAGGCTGTCGCCGGACCACCGTGGCGACGGCACGTACCCGAGGTGCTCGGCCAGATACTCGACGGCGACGAGGCCGAAGCTGCCGAGGCCGATGACGTAGAAGAGGGGAATCACCCATGGCCGCTTGCGCACCCAGCGCTGGCGCTCGGGGATGACCGAGGCGAGATGGAGATGGCTGCCCATCTGGAAGCCGTTGAGCAGAAGGCTCACCGGCAGCATCAGCGAGGCGGTGTCGCGGATCTCGGGGAGCGCGATCTCCACTGCCACCGCGGCGCTGAAGAGGAAGAGGAGCCGCGCGCGCAGGTAGCCGGGCCGCTTGAGCAGGGCGAGCGGGCCGATGGCGAGATAGCCGATGACGACGAGGATGGTCACGACGAAGGCGAGGAACGGGAAGCGGGCCCCGGGGTGTACCGGGAGCTCTAGGTGCTGGCTGCCGCGGTCGACCCCGTAGACCAGGGTGCCGTGGGTGGACTCGGTTATTGGGTCCATGTCGACGCCGCGCCGCAGCGGGTGACCGTTGAGCGAGCGCACGAGGTCGCCGACCTGCAGCCCGGCGGCCTCGCCGGGGAGCCCGGGGACGACGGCGGCGATGCGGATGACCCCCGGCTTGTCCGGGGACTCGTCGAGATACACCCCCACCTGGCGGCGTGAGAACTCGATCCGGTCGAGCGCCTGTAGGACCAGCAGCGTCAGGACCAGCGGGACCAGGCCGAGGGCAAAGAGCAGCTCGGTACGGCGGCGAACGGCCAACGTCTTCGATCCGACGACGAAAAGCGCTGGAGTCATTGTACGGGAGCGGCATCGCCGAGACCAGCGAGCTTCGTCGCCGCGCTGAACGGCCACCACGGCTCCCAACACGCCGTCGGCTGCTACTCTCTCGACACGATGCTGGCGACGGATCTGGCATCGCGATCGTGGCGGAGGCGAGCGACAGGAGGTCCCGGTTGAGCACCTGGCGACGTGCGCGCTACAGCGTCTACGCCACCTTCTACGACCTCGGCCCCAGGTTCGTGGCGGAGCGCCGGCGCGCCATCGCTCTTCTCGACCTCCGAGCCGGCGAGCGGGTGCTGATCGCCGGGGTCGGCACCGGCGCCGACCTGCCGCTGCTGCCGCACTCGGTGAGCGTCCTCGGCGTCGACCTGACGCCGGCGATGCTGGCCAGGGCGCGGGCTCATGGGCGACCGGGAGTCGAGCTGCGGGTGATGAACGCCGAGCGGCTCGACCTCCCGGACGCCAGCTTCGACGCCGTGCTCCTGCATCAGGTGCTGGAGGTGGTGGCCGACCCGCTAGCCTGCCTGGTGGAGGCGGCGCGGGTGCTGCGCCCCGGCGGCCGGCTGTCGGTGTTCGACAAGTTCCTCCCCGAGGAGCCGCCGCCGTCGCCGTGGCGCGCGGCGCTGGCGCGCGCCGTCGACGTCGTGTTCACCACTCCCAAGCTGCGTTTCCACCACCTGCTGGCGAGCTCGGGGGCGCCGCTGGTGGTGGCCCACGAGGAGCCGGCCACGCCGCCGTTCGACATCCGGCTGCTGCGACGGCTGACGACCGTGGGCGACGCCTCCGCGTCGCGAGCGGCGGCTGCCGGCGAGGGGGACGAGACGGAGCGCGCCACGCGCTCGGTCGCCGGTCGCTGACCATGGCCGCGAAGCGAGCCGGTGCTGCGGTGCGTCCGGGACGTGCCGTTGCCCTGCTCGGTATCGCCCTGGTGGCGCTGATGGGCCGGGTTGCCGCAGCGTCGGCGCCGGCGGTCCGCCTGCCGCCCGACGTCGCGCCGATGCCGGTGGTCGACGTGCTGGCGCTCACCGACGCGATGCGAGCCTGGGCCCACGCCGAGGTGCCGGCTTCGCTGCCGCCGGTGGAGCGCCTCGACCTGCTGGTGCGACGCCTGCAAGCTCCCGATGGCGCCGCCCTGCGCTACGACCCCTGGTTCACCGCCAGCGCCAGCGAGGCGTTCGCCGCACACCGCTTCAACTGCCTCTCCTTCTCACACCTGCTGGTGGCGATGGCCCGCGAGCTCGGGCTCGACGCCTACTACCTCCAGGCCCTCGACCGTGAGCGCTACGGGCGAGAGGGGGACCTGGTCCTGCTCAGCGGGCACGTCACCGTCGGCTGGGGCGACGGCCCGCGGCGCTGGATGGTGGAGTTCGGCCAGGAGGCGCGTCTCGAGCCGGCCAGGGTGCGCCTGCTCGACGATCGGCGCGCCCTCGCTCTGCACTACGCCAACCTCGGGGCAGCGGGGCTCCGTCGCGGCGACGTCGATAGTGCGCTGTCGGCGCTCGCCACCGCGGTGACGGTCGATCCCGGAACCGGGCCGGCGTGGGTGAACCTGGGTGTGGCGCTGCGTCGCCGCGGCGACGTTGCCGGCGCCGAGGCCGCCTATCGGCGGGCCATCGCCGTCGACGAGGGGTTGCTTCCCGGCTACGCGAACCTCTACGCGCTGCTGCGCGCGGCAGGGCGCCACCGCGAGACGTCGGCGCTGCTCGCCCAGGTCGCGCGGCTGCCCAACCGCGACCCCTGGCTGTTGCTCGGCATGGGAGACGCCTGCCTCGAGGCCCGCGACGTGGCCGGTGCGCAGAAGCTGTTCGAGCGCGCTCGCGCCGCGGCCCCGCAAGAGGCCGCACCGGCGGCCGCCCTCGCCGCCTGCGCGCTGGCGCGCGGCGACCTCGCGAGGGCACGCAAGTGGGTGCGGCGTGCCGAGGAGCGCGACCCCCGCGAGCCGCGGCTCTACCGGCTGCGATCCAGCCTCGGCCTACCGCAGCCCGCGCCGAGCCCGCCGGCGGAGGCCGCGCCGCCCGAGCCCAACTGAACGGTTCCGGCTACGCGCCCGACGATGCCGCCAGGGCGTCGAGCACCTGCTGGTCGTGCTCGCGCACGTCGACTCGCTTCCAGACCTTGCGCACCACGCCGCCGGCGTCGATGAGGAAGGTCGAGCGCTGGATGCCCATGAAGGTCCGGCCGTAGTTGGTCTTTTCGCGCCAGGCGCCGTAGGTCTCCGCCACCTGGTGGTCGGGGTCGGCGAGGAGCGGGAAGTCGAGCGAGAGCTTGTCGCGGAACGCCGCGTGGCTGGCGACGCCGTCGGGGCTGACCCCGAGTACCTCGGCGCCGCGCGCCGCCAGCTCGGGGCGGCGGTCGCGGAACGCACAGGCCTCGACCGTGCACCCCGGCGTGTCGTCCTTGGGGTAGAAGTAGAGCACCACCGGCCGGCCGCGCAGCGACGAGAGCCGCAGGCGCTCGCCGCGATCGGTCTCGAGCTCGAAGTCGGGAGCCATCGATCCTTCCGCCACCCAGTCGCCCATGTGCGCGTCCCCCTGGCGCGGCAGTCTACCGCTCGGCGCGCCTGCCGAGCCCGCTGTCGAGCGTCGCGGCGACGGGTCGCTCCCGGGCGGGTGACCGGGCGGACCTTGACGGCGGCGAGCCCCCTCCGTAGGCTGCCTGCCCGAGCGAAAGGAGCGGCTCATGCGCTCGCCAGACGCGCGCCCACGTCGATTCTCTGCCGTGCCCGGTGGTGCGAGCGACTCGCCGCTCGCCGGTGGGGGAGCGCGGTGAGCGCGGCCACACCCGACGCTGCCCTGCGGCGCCAGCTCCGCGAGCTGCTGCGCAGCGCGCACGCCCACCTGCCGCTGGCGCGGGTGATCGCCGGCCTCCCCGCCGCGCTGCACGGCGCCCGGCCCGCAGGGCAGCCACACACCCTCTGGCAGCTGCTCGAGCACCTCCGCATCGCGCAGTGGGACATCGTCGAGTTCTCGCGGCGGGCCGACCACCAGTCGCCGCCGTGGCCCGAGGGCTACTGGCCCGCCAGCGAGGCGCCTCCCGACGCCGGCGCGTGGGAGGCGAGCCTGCGTGCGCTCGACGACGATCTCGAGCGCTTCGTCACGCTCCTCGACGACCCTGCCCGGGACCTCTTCGCGCCGTTCCCCTGGGGCGACGGTCAGACGCTCCTGCGCGAGGCGTTGCTGATCGCCGACCACAACGCCTACCACGTCGGGCAGATGGTGACGCTGCGTCAGATGCTCGGCAGCTGGCCACCGGCGGCGTGAGCGCCCCGCGCTCGCCGGCTCCACTTCGGTACCGTCGTTCCGGCGGTCGCGGTCAACGTCGGCACCGCGCCCCGCGTCGCTCGTGGCCGCTCGTCGTCGCCCTGATGCTCCTCGCCTGCGGCCAGCGGTCGCTGCCGCTGGCGATGGCGGCGCCACCGGCCCCGGCCAACGCCGCTCCCGCGGCTCCGCCGCGGGCGCCGGCACGCGACGCCTTCGTCGATGGGCCCCACCGCGGTGCCTGCTTTGCGCACGCGATGGGCCCGGGCGTCGGCTACGGCACTCCTGCTTCGGCCGCCTCGCTCGCCGAGCTGCGGGCTCTCGGGGTCACCTGGGTGTCGATCACTCCCTTCGGCTTCCTGGCCGCACCCGACGCCACCGAGATCCACCGCCTGCGCGGCGAGAGCGACGACCGGCTGCGCGCGGTGACGGCGCAGGCGCACGCGCTCAGGATGCGGGTGCTGCTCAAGCCCCACCTCTGGCTGCGCTCGCCGCACTGGGCCGGGGAGGTGAGACAGCGCGACGAGGCGGGCTGGCGCGCCTTCTTCGCCGCCTACGAGGAGTTCCTGCTCCATTACGCGGTGGTGGGGCGCGAGGCGGGAGTGGACGCGCTGCTGGTCGGCAACGAGCTCGCCGGCACCAGCCGCCGCGAGGCGGACTGGCGAAGGCTCATCGCCGCCACCCGGCGCGAGTACCGGGGCCCGCTCGGCTACGGCGCCAACCACTCGGAGGTCGAGCAGGTCGCGTTCTGGGACGCGCTCGACTTCATCGGCGTCTCGGCCTACTTCCCGCTCGTCGCGGCCCCGTCGCCGTCGCGACAGGAGCTGGTGGCAGCGTGGCAGCCCCTCGTCGGCAGTCTGGGGGCGTTGTCGCGACGTTGGGGGAGGCGCGTCGTCTTCACCGAAATCGGCTACCCGGCGGCGGACTGGGGAGCCTGGCGCCCGTGGGAGCTGCCGAACGGCGCGGCGCCCAATCCGGGGCTCCAGGCCGACGCCTATGCAGCGTTCCTGGAGGCCGTGTGGCCGCAGCCATGGTTCGGCGGCGCCTACTGGTGGAAGTGGTTCTCCGACGCCGGCGAGGGGCCGCGCTGGGGTGACCGGGAGGACCCCTTCGATTTGCGCGGGCGCCCGGCGGCCGAGGTCGTGCGGCGGGCCTGGGCGGGACGGCGCTAGGCAAGCGCCGGCTCCGTGGCGCCACGCCGTTCGCGCCACGGACCCGCGCTTCGTGCTCGAGCGTGGCGAGCACGCGATCGAGGGCGGCGGTCACGGCCCCGAGGTCGGTCTTGGACTCCACAGCGTTGGCGAGGTCGCAGAGCGGCCCGTCGAGCCCGTGACCGGGCACTGCGTCGGCATCGATCTCCACCTCGACCCGGCTGCAGGCGAGCCTCGGCACCCTCGACGTCGATGGAGCCGGCCACCAGGTTGGCTCGCTGACCCGAGAGGGCGCGTGCCGCCGCGAGCCGGTCGAGCTACCCAACCGTGGCCACGAACCCAACGCGCGTGCACCTGTAGAATCGCGCCACTCCGATGGCGCTGTCGGCGGGCACCCGGCTCGGACCTTACGAAGTCCTCGCGCCGATCGGCGCGGGGGGGATGGGCGAGGTCTACCGCGCGCGCGACCATCGCCTCGGACGCGAGGTGGCGATCAAGACGCTGCCCGATGCCGTGGTCAGCGATCCCGAGCGGCGGGCACGCTTCGAGCGCGAGGCGCGCGCCCTGGCGGCGCTCGCGCACCCGACGATCGCGACGCTCCACGAGATCGGCGAGAGCGAGGGGCGGCCGTTCCTCGTCATGGAGCTGGTGGAGGGGCAGACGCTATCGGAACGTCTCGCCGACGGTCCGATGCCGATGGCGGGTGCGTTCGCCATCGCCGCGCAGCTCGCCGACGGTCTTGCCGCCGCGCACGCGCGCGGCATCGTGCACCGGGACCTCAAGCCCTCGAACCTCGCGCTCACCCCCGATGGCCGGCTCAAGATCCTCGACTTCGGCCTCGCCAAGACCGGTGCCGGCGCCGCGGCGACCGGGGACGACCTGTCGCGCTCGCCGACCGCGGCCCTGGGCCTGACCCACAGCGGCGTGCTGCTCGGCACCGCCGGCTACATGTGCCCCGAGCAGGTTCGTGGCGAGGTGGTCGATGGCCGCGCCGATGTCTGGGCGTTCGGCTGCATCGTCTTCGAGCTGCTCACCGGCAGCCGCGCCTTCGCCGGCAGCACGCCGTGGGAGGTGCTGGCGGCGGTGATGGGCGACACCCCTGACTGGTCGCTGTTGCCGCGCGAGCTGCCGCCGGCGGTGGCAGCGATGCTGCGCCGCTGCCTGGAGAAGGACGCCGACAAGCGGCTTCCCGACCTCGGCGGCGCGCGCGCCGTGCTCGGCGGTCCGGCGAGCGCCAGCACGTGGGTGAGCGTGGAGCGCCCACGTCGGCGCTGGTTCGGCCGCTGGGGGTCGCGGACGCCGACGCAGCGGGTGCGCGCGCGAAGCCTGGGCGGGCAGCGGGGGTGGGGGCATGGCAAGGGGCGCGCCGCCACGCTGGTGCTCGCCGCGCTGGTGCTCGCCGGCATCGGCGGCGGCCTCGCCTGGTGGCGCCATCGCTCTACCGCCGGGGCGCGCCCGAGCCTCGCCATCCTGCCCTTCCGCAACCTGGGGGGTGGCGGTCCCGACGCGCAGTGGCTCGGCGACGGTCTCGCCGCGGCGGTGAGCGCGCAGCTCGCCGAAGTGCGGGGCGTGCGCATCTTCCCCGCCTGGAGCACCCTCGAGGCGGTGGAGCGGGGCACCGATCCGATGCGGGCGGCGAAGCTGGTGGGCGCGGACCTGACGCTGCTCGGCACGGTGCAGAGCGCCGGTGGCGAGGTCCGCGTCACCTTCACCATGCTCGAGACGCGTGGCGGGAGTCAGGTTGCCGGCGGCACCGTGACGGCCCCCGCGGGGTCGTTCTTCGCCGCCCAGGACGAGCTCGCTGATGAGGTCCTGGCCGCCCTCGACCTGACCCGCCCCCGGCGCGCCGTCGAGGACTTCGGCCTGTCGCGGCCGGATCAGCAGGATCGCTACCTCAAGGCGCTGGGTCTGCTGCAGCGCTACGACCAGGCCAAGGCCATCGACGGCGCCGTCGAGCTTCTCGAGGCGCTGGCGAGGGAGGCCCCAGCCTCGCCGCTCGTTCATGCGGCACTGGGGCGCGCGTTCCTGGACCGCTTCGCGCTCACCCACGATCCCAGCTGGGCGCCGCTCGCACGCTCCTACTGCGAGCGCGCACGGCAGCTCGCGCCACACCTGCCCGAGGTCGAGCTGACGCTCGCCCAGCTCGCGGTGCGCAGCGGACAGCCGACGCAGGCGCTGGCGCTGCTGCGCCACGCCTTGGCGGTGCAGCCGGGCAACAGCGAGGCGATGCTCGCCCTCGCCCAGGCCTGGGACGCCGCCGGCGACCCCGCGCGAGCCGAAGAGGCGTATCGCCGCCTCATCGCGCTCCAGCCGGGCTACTGGGCGGCCTACAGCAAGCTCGGCGGCTTCTTCTTCTCCCACGGCCGCTTCCGTGAGGCCGCTGGCATGTTCCAGCGGGTCACCGAGCTCAACCCCGACAGCGCGCGGGCCTTCAACAACCTCTGCGGCGCGCTCACCGCCGCCGGCGAGCTCGAGCGCGCGCTCGCGGCGTCGCGGCGCTCGGTGGCGCTCGAGCCCACCGGCTCGGGCGTCGCCAATCTCGGCACGCTGCAGTTCTACCTCGGCCGCTTCGACGAGGCGGCGCGCTCCTTCGAGGAAGCGACGCGGCTGATGCCGTCGAGCTTCATCGTCTGGTTCAATCTCGGCGACGCCTACCGCTGGAGCTCGGGGCGCGCGGCGGAGGCCGTCACGGCCTACCGCAAGGCGATCGCCATCGGCCGCCAGCAGCTCGCCATCGACCCCAACGACGGCGTGCTGCGGGCGTCGCTGGCGATGGCGCTGGCCAAGGCGGGAGACGTGGCGGAGGCGCAGCGGGAGCTGGCACTGTCCCACGCCGACGCCGGCGGTCCGGAGCAGCTCTACGCGGCGGCGATCGTGGCCCTGCTCGCGGGTCACGACGAGCAGGCGACGGAGCTGTTGCGGCGGGCCACCGCCGCCGGCTACGACCGCCGGCTGCTGGCGCACGACCCCGAGCTGTCGCGGCTGCGTGGAAAACCCGGGTTCACGGTTCTGGTGGCGCCGGTCCGGCCGGCGGCATGAATGACGCAACGCGGAGGAGGGAAGGCCGATGAAGGGACGAGGGGCGTTGGTGCTGTGGATGGTGGCGGCGGTGATGGCGACGGGGGTGGCGTGCTCCGCTCCCAACACGCCGGCGGCGGGGAGTGGCCAGCCGGGCGGTGACGGCAAGGCGCCGGTGAACCTGCACGCCAAGGTGGACCACAGCGGGGCGGTGGATCGCGCCGAGGCACACCTGTCCGAGGGGCGGAAGGACACCATCACGTGGGAGGTGGATCCGCCGGGAGCGAGCCTCGAGATCGTGCCGACCGACCCCGAGAGCTGGCCGCTGGCGGTGACTTGCAAGGAGGGCACCTGCGTGGGAGCGATCCGCTCCGACCTCGCCATCCACCACCAGGCGAGGCACCACTATCGCACGCGGGTGGGCACCGTCGAGGGCCCCGATCCGATCATCATCATCGATCCCTGAGGAGGAGGAGCGCGGCCGGTAAGATGGTCGCGATGTCGCTGCGGCGGGTCGAGCACTGCTATCTCGGCAGCGTCCCCTACGGCGAGGGCGTGCGCTTGCAGGAGGGCGTGCGTGCGGCGCTCCGCCGCGGCGACGGGCCGGAGCGGCTGCTGCTGCTCGAGCACCCGCCGGTCTACACGCTCGGCCGCAACGCCGGCAAAGGCGAGGTCACCGCCGACGCCGCCTGGCTCGCCCGGCGCGGCATCGCCGTCCATGCGTCCGACCGCGGTGGCCAGGCGACGTACCACGGCCCCGGCCAGCTGGTGGGCTATCCGATCCTCGACCTCTCGCCCGATCGCCGCGACGTGCGGCGCTACGTCGCCGATCTCTGCGCGGTGCTGGTGCGCACCCTCGCCGAGCTCGGCGTGCGGGCGGCGCCGCGTCCCTCACCCCACGTCGGCGTCTGGGTGGGGGAGGCGAAGATCGCCTCGCTGGGCGTCCACCTCTCGCGCTGGATCACCACCCACGGCTTCGCCCTCAACGTCACCACCGACGTCAGCTCCTTCGCCGGCATCGTCCCGTGCGGGCTGCCCGGCGTGGCGCTCACCTCGGTGGAGCGGCTGACCGGCGCCGCCTGGCCGCTGCCGGAGGTGGCGCGGCGGCTGGTGCCGCACTTCGCGACGGTGTTCGGCCGCGACCTGGTGGAGGCGTACCCGGTCCGCGACCTCCGCTGTGAGGATGTCGGCCCCCTGCCGCCCACACCTGCCGTACCGCGACGGTGAGCGTCGACCTGCCGCCTGTCGTCCTCGGCCTCAACGCGGTGATCCTCGCCGTCACCGGCGAGGTGCCGCGCGTGCTCACCGTCAAGCGAGCCGGGCACGCGCTCGCCGCTCCCGAGGAGCTGGCGCCGCCGCCCGCAGGCGGCGACCTCCCCGACGCCCTGCCGTTCGGGCCGCTCGACCCGGAGCGCCACCTCACCCTCGACAAGGGGCTGCGCGCCTGGGTGGCGCAGCAGACCGGCCTGCAGCTCGGCTACGTCGAGCAGCTCTACACCTTCGGCGACCGCTTCCGCGACCCGCGCGAGCGCGAAGGGGGACCGCGCGTGGTGTCGGCCGGTTACCTCGCCCTGGTGGAGGAGCGGGAGGTGGCGGGCGCCGGAAGGGCACGCTGGCAGGACGCCTACGGCTACCTCCCCTGGGAGGACTGGCGCGAGGGGGTGTCGCCGCTGCTCGAGCACACCGTCGAGCCGGCGCTCGCCGCCTGGGCTCGTGCCGGGGGGCGCCAGGCGCGCTCGCGGCGCGAGCGGGTGGACCTCACCTTCGGCATCGGCGCACCATGGGACCCGGAGCGGGTGCTCGAACGCTACGAGCTGCTCTACGAGGCCGGGCTCGTTCGCGAAGCGTGGGTCGACCGCGGGGGGAAACCGCCCGCACGCCGCTCCCAGCTGGGCCGTCCGATGGCGCTCGACCATCGCCGCATCCTCGCCACCGCGCTGGGCCGGGTGCGCGGCAAGCTGGAGTACCGGCCGGTGGTGTTCGAGCTGCTGCCGCCGACCTTCACCCTGTCGCGGTTGCAGCGGGTGGTGGAGGCTCTCGCCGGGGTGCGCCTGCACAAGCAGAACTTTCGCCGTCTGGTGGAGCGGGGCGGCCTGGTGGAGGGGACGGGGAAGCTGGAGCTGTCGACCGGCGGCCGTCCGGCGGAGCTCTTTCGCTTCCGTCGCGAGGTGCTGCGCGAACGGCCGGCGCCAGGGGTGGGGCTGCCCGGCGCTCGCCGCGGCTGAGCGGAAGCCGGGAGCCGGGGGAGGAGGGAATGGCAGCCCCTTGACAGCCGTTATGCTCATTGGCAGCATAAGCGGTGCCGGCGCGGGCCGGTCATTTTTGAGGCCAAGGATATACTCACAATGAGCATAACCGCCGCGCAGACGCTGCCTCCCGCTCCGCCGCCCGGCTTCCTTCCGCCCGCATCGCCCGACCTGCTGGCGCGGCTCGAGCCCGTCTACGAGCGGATGCGACGGGTGGTGCCGCCGATCGAGTGGGCCGTGCATGCGCCCTACGTCGCCGCCATCGCCGAGTGGAAGCGGCGCCGCCGCGCCGTGGTGCTGGCGCACAACTATCAGACACCCGAGATCTTCCACGGCATCGCCGACGTCACCGGCGACTCGCTGGCGCTGGCGCGACGGGGCGCGGAAGGCGACGCCGAGGTCGTCGTTCTCTGCGGCGTCCACTTCATGGCGGAGACGGCAAAGATCCTCTCCCCCGGGAAGACGGTGCTCATCCCCGACCTCGAGGCGGGGTGCTCGCTCGCCGCCTCGATCACGGCGGCGGACGTGCGCCTGCTCAAGCAGCGCTACCCCGGCGTGCCGGTGGTCACCTACGTCAACACCTCGGCGGCGGTGAAGGCGGAGTCGGACGTCTGTTGCACCTCCGCCAACGCCGTCGAGGTGGTGCAGTCGCTCGGCGTTCCTCGCGTCATCTTCCTCCCCGACGAGTACCTGGGAAGGTGGGTGGCGGCCAACAGCGCCGTCGAGCTGGTGCTGTGGAAGGGTCACTGCGAGGTGCACGAACGGTTCAGCGGTGCGGACCTACGGCGCTATCGTGCCGCCGACCCGGCGCTGCAGGTCCTCGCCCACCCGGAGTGTCCCCCCGACGTGCTGGCCGCGGCCGACTTCGTGGGCTCGACCGCCGGCATGATCCGTCACCTCGACGAGCTACCGGCGGGCGCCTCCCCGCGGCAGCGACGTCGGGTGGTGATGGTCACCGAGTGCTCGATGAGCGACAACGTCGCCGACGCGCATCCGGAGGTCGACTTCGTGCGTCCGTGCAACCTCTGCCCGCACATGAAGCGCATCACCTTGCCCAAGGTGCTGCGCGCGCTGCAAGCGATGGAGCACGAGGTGTCGGTGGAGCCCGAGGTCGCCGACCGGGCGCGAGCGGCCGTCGAGCGCATGCTCGCCGTCGGCCGCGGAGGTCGTGACTGAGATGGGCGCCACCGCCAGCGACCCGGGCTACCAGACCCCCCCGCCGGCCCGCGGGACCGCCCCGGCGCTGCCTCACCCGAGCTGGTCGCGGCCCTGGCTCTCCATCCTCGAGGCCGACGCCGTCATCATCGGCGGCGGTGTCGCGGGGCTGGCCGCGGCCCTGGCGCTGGGCGGCAGGGCCGCCGGGGCTCGCCGCGTGCTGGTGGTCTCCAAGCGACGTCTCGGAGAGGGAGGCGCGAGCAACTGGGCTCAGGGGGGCGTGGCGGTGGCGCTTGCCAGCGGCGACTCGCCGCGGCGGCATGCCGCCGACACCCTGGCGGTGGCCGGCGGCATCGCGGACGCCGCCGCCGTCGATCTGCTCACCGGCCGCGGCCCGGCTCGACTGCGCGAGCTGGTGGCGCGCGGCGCCCGCTTCGACCGCGACGCGGCGGGGGAGCTCGCCTTCGGTCGCGAGGCGGCGCACTCGGCGGCGCGCATCCTCCATGCAGGGGGCGACGCCACCGGCGCCGAGATGGTGCGCGCCCTCACGGCTGCCGTGCTCGCGGCACCCGGGATCCAGGTGCTCGACGAGGTCTTCGCCGAGGAGCTGCTGGTGGTGGAGGGGCGCGTCGTCGGTCTGCTGGCGCGCGACATGGCCGCCGGCGGGGGTGTGCCCGCGTGGCGGGCGATTGCCAGCGGCGCCGTGGTCCTCGCGACCGGCGGTGTCGGCCAGGGGTGGCGTTGCACCACCAACCCGCCGGAGGCCACCGGCGACGGCCTGGCCATGGCGGCGCGCGCCGGCGCCCTCCTCGCCGACCTCGAGTTCGTGCAGTTCCACCCCACGGCTCTCGCCGGCCCGCACGACCCGCTGCCGCTGCTCACCGAGGCGCTGCGCGGCGAAGGGGCGGTGCTCCTCGACGGTCGCGGGCGCCGCTTCATGCAGTCCGAGCACCCGCTCGCCGAGCTGGCGCCGCGCGACGTGGTGGCCCGCGCCATCTTCCGCCTTCGCCAGGCCGGCGAGCCGGTCTTCCTCGACGCCCGCGAGGCGGTGGGGGAGCGCTTCCCGCGGCGTTTCCCCACCGTCTTCGCTCGCTGCCGCGAGCAGGGGTTCGACCCCAGGGTCGAGCCGCTGCCGGTGACGCCGGCGGCGCACTACCACATGGGCGGCGTGGCCGTGGACCTGCACGGCCGCGCGTCGCTGGGTGCGCTCGGCACCGGGGGCGGGCTGTGGGCGTGCGGCGAAGTGGCCTCGACGGGTGTCCACGGCGCCAACCGCCTGGCCAGCAACTCGCTGCTCGAGGCCCTCGTGTTCGGTGCCGAGGTGGGGGAGGACGTCGCCTCGCTCGCGCCCGTCCGGCCCGAGGCGCGGCTCGCCGTGGCCTTGGCACGGCAGGCGCTCCCGGCCCTCGACGGCCGGGCAGGCGGCGACGCCGCGACGGAAAACGGCAGTCGGCTGCGGACGCGACTGCGGCAGGTGCTGTGGGATCGGGTCGGGATCGAGCGCGACGGGGAGGGGCTGGCCACGGCACTGGGCGAGCTCGAGGCGATGGCGGGAGAGCCCGCCGCTGCCCATGGTGAGCTGCGCAGCCTCGTCGCCGTGGGCCGCTTGGTGGCGGCGGCGGCGCTGCGACGCAGCGAGAGCCGCGGCGCCCACTGGCGGCGCGACGTCCCCGCTGCCGATCCGGCGGCGGCGCAGCGCAGCTTCGCCACCGCGAGCGGGCTCCTTGCTGCCGTCGAGACGCCGGCCCTGGCGTTGCCGTAGAGACCGATTGCCGTGCGTCCCGCGATGAGCGCCGCCCCGATCCTGCCGCTCCACCCGCTGCAGTACGAGCCGCTGCTGCGGCGCGCCCTCGAGGAGGACCTCGGGCTCGCCGGCGACCTCACCACCAATGCGGTGGTGCCCGCCGACGAGCGCCTCGCAGGCCGCCTCGTCGCACGCGCCGGTGGCTGCGTCGCCGGCCTGACGGTGGCGGCCGCGGTCTTCGGCCTCCTCGACCCCGCGGTGCGCGTGCAGCCGCGGGCGGCGGACGGCGACCTCGTCGCTGCCGGCTCGACGCTGGCCACCGTGGCGGGGCCGGCGCGCGGCGTGCTCACCGGCGAGCGGGTGGCGCTCAACGTCCTCGGCCACCTCTCAGGGATCGCCACCGTCACCCGCGCCATCGTCGACGCCGTCGCCGGCACCGGCGCGCGGGTGGCCTGCACCCGCAAGACGGCGCCCGGTCTGCGCGCCCTCGAGACGTACGCCGTGCGCTGCGGCGGCGGCAGCAACCATCGCTTCGGGCTCGCCGATGCGGTGCTGATCAAAGACAACCACCTCGCCATCGCCGGCAGCGTCGAGGAAGCGGTGCGGCGGGTGCGCGCCAGCGTCGGCCACCTCGTGAAGGTCGAGGTGGAGGTGGACGACCTCGACCAGCTGGAGCGGGCGCTCGCCTGCCGCATCGACGCCGTGCTGCTCGACAACATGACGCCGTCTCTGCTTCGAGAGGCGGTGGTGCGGGTCGCCAGGCGCGTCCTCACCGAAGCCTCGGGGGGCATCACGCCCGAGACCGCTCGCGCCGTTGCCGAGAGCGGCGTCGACCTGCTGTCAGTGGGGTGGATCACGCACAGCGCGCCGGCGCTCGACGTGGCGCTCGACCTCTGACTTGGGCGTGTGCGGCGGGGGCACGAGAGCTGGCGCGGGCCCACCGCCGCAAGTCACTGCAGAGCGGGCGCCGGGCGACCGGCCGCGAGCGGCCGAGGCGGAGCGCCACGACCCTCGCGCCACCTGCGGCCTGACGACCCCCCGACCCGCAAGGGGAAACGCGCACAGGAGTTAGAATTTCGCCGCGGCCCACCATGGACAAGATCGGCAAGTACGAGATCCTGGAGAAGATCGGGACCGGCGGCTTCGGCGTCGTGTTCAAGGGGCGCGACCCGTTCATCAAGCGCTTCGTCGCCATCAAGACGTGCTCCTCGGAGTCCGAGGAGATGCGCAAGCGGTTCTTCCGCGAGGCCGAGATCGCGGGCAACCTGCAGCACCGTAACGTCACCACCGTCTACGACTTCGGCTTCGAGGGGGAGCTCCCCTACCTGGTGCAGGAGTACCTGCCGGGCGAGGACCTCGACCAGGTCATCGCGCGGCGCTCGCTCAGCGATCCGCAGAAGCTCGACTACCTGATCCAGGTCGCCAACGGCCTCGCCTACGCGCACGACCAGGGTGTCATCCACCGCGACATCAAGCCCAGCAACGTGCGAGTGGTGGAAGGCGGGCGGGTGAAGATCATGGACTTCGGCATCGCCAAGCTGGCCCACCTCGACAGCCAGCTGACCAAGACCGGGATGACCCTCGGCACCGCGTCCTACCTCGCGCCGGAGCAGATCCGCGGCGACGAGCTCACCCGCGCGGTCGACATCTTCTCCTTCGGGGTGATGGCCTTCGAGCTGTTCGCCAACCGGCGTCCCTTCGAGGGCCAGAGTCTGTCCAACCTCTTCTACCAGGTGCTCTCCGCCGAGCCGCCGCCGCTGCTCTCCCTCTGCCCCGGCGTGCCGCCCGAGCTCGCGGCGGTGATCGAGCGCTGCCTCGCGAAGGACCCGGCGCAGCGCTGGCCGAGCGTGCACGAGCTGCTCGAGGCGCTGGAAGCCGTCCGCAGCACCATGCCGGCGGCCGCGGTCGACGAGGTTAGCAGCACGCAGCCGCTCGTGCTCCGCACCGAGTACGACGAGCAGGGGCGGACGACGGCTCTCGACGGTGGCGCCGCGCGCCAGGAGCTGGCCAAGGTGGAGGCGCGGGTGGTGGAGCTGCTCGCCGCAGGCAATCCCACCGCGGCCGAGATCGAGGTCACCCTTGCCCAGCGTCGCTTCGCCACCACGCCCGGCGCCGTCGGCACCCTCGCGCCGCTGCTGGCGCGGGTGACCGAGGAGCGCAGCCGGCGCGATGCCGAGCAGCGCCGCCACGAGAAGGTCGAGGGCATGGTGGTGCGGGCCGCCGAGCTGTCGCGCGCCGGAGTGCACGACGAGGCGGCGATGGTTCTGCACACGGCGCTCGAGCTGCTGCCCGAGCACGCCGAGGCGCAGCGGCTGCTGCGGGTGGCCGAGGAGTCAGCGGCCGCCGAGCGGCGGCGGCAGGCTCTCGCCGCCGAGGCGGAGCGGAAGCGCCAGGCCGAGGCCGCGGAGGCGGAGCGGCGTCAGCGTGCCTTCACCCAGGCGCTCGCGGCGGTGGACGAGCGGCTCTCCCAGGGGGATCTCGATGCCGCCGAGACGGACCTCGACCGCCTGCAGCGCGAGGACGGCGAGCGGCCCGAGGTCGTGGCGCTGCGCCAGCGGCTGGGGGTCCGTCGGCGGGAGGCACGGTTGATCGAGGTTCGCCAGGAGGCGGAGCGGCGTGCCGCCGCCGGCGACCTCGAGGCCGCCTTGGCCAGATTTCGCGAGGCGATCGAGCTGGCGCCGGGGGACACCGAGCTGGTGCGGCGCGGCGGCGAGATCGAGCGCGCCCTCGACGAGCGCCGCGCCGCCGCGGCGCGCGCCCAGGCACTCGAGGACGCGGTCATCCTCGTCCAGGCGGCGCTCGAGCAGCGGCGATGGGACGAGGCGGAAGCCACCCTGCGCCGCGCCACCACCCAGCTGGGCGCCCTCCCGGAGCTCGAGCGACTCGCGCGGCGACTGGGCGCCGAACGCGAGGCCGAGCGCCTGGCGCAGGAAGAGGCGCGCCGCGCGCAGGAGGAGGCGCGAAGGTCCCGGATGGCCGAGCTCGCCGCGGCAGCGGTGGACCGCCGGGCCGCCGGCGACCTCGCCGGGGCGGTAGCGAGTCTGGAGGCGGCCCTGCTGCTCGGCAGCGATGCCGCGCTGGCGGCGCAGCTGGAGGCCGACCGCGGCGAGATGCACCGGCGGCAGCAGGAGGCGGCGCGGAGAGAGCGCGTGGCGAGGGCGGTGGTCGAGGTGGAGGCGGCGCTCGGGGGCGGTAAGGCGAAGGTGGCGCGCAGGCTGGCCAAGAAGGCGATCTCCACACTGGGAACCGACCCTGCGCTGACAGCGCTCGCGGAGCGAGCAGAGGCCGCGCTGCGTCCCGCGCCCAGGCCGGCGCCGGCGCCGAAGGAGCCTGTACGGCCGCGGGCGGCGCCGGCCGCCATGGTGGCAACGAGCCCCGCTCCGGCGCTGGCGCGGCCCGCCGCCAGCGCCAGCCAGCCGCCAGCGCGGCGCGGCCGCGGTCCTCTCCCCTGGATGGCGGCAGGGCTCGGCGCGGTGGTGGCGGTGGTCCTGGCGGTTCTCCTCTGGCCGCATGGCGCCGAGCCGGTCGCCGCCCAGCCGACCGCCACCGAGGCGAGCACGCCGCCAGGCCTGTCGATGGGGGCGCCGCCCGACGTTCGGGTGCCGGCGTCGACGACACCTCCCGTCGCCGTGCCGACGGCCGCCTCGACCTCGCCGCCCGTCGGCGTCGAGACGCCCCCGCGGCCCACTGCGACGAGCCAGCCGGATGACGCCCTGCAGGCGGGGCGCGCCGCCGCCGAGCGCGCTCGCACGGCACTCGCCCGCGGCGACCACGAGCTGGCGCTTCACGAGGCCGCGGCGGCGAGCCAGGCAGCGCCCGTGGCACCCGAGGTGGCGCGCATGCTCGCCGACCTCCTGCGTGCCGCGCGGGCAGCGGCGGCGGACGCCGCGGCCCGCGCCGAGGCGGCCGGAGCGCCCAAGCTGGCGCGCGACTCCCTCGCCGCCGCCACCAGCCGCCGCGACGCCGGCGAGCGGGCGGCTGCCGCGCAACCCCTCGAAGGGGCGCGCCAGCTCTGGCAGAGCGCCACCCTCTTCGACGCCGCCGCTGGCGCCGCCGGCACCGAGGCGCGCCGGCGCGAGCTCGCTCAGCAGGCTCCCACCCCGGCGCCGGTGCCCTCGCTCGCCGCCACCGTTCCGCCACCGCCGGAGCCGGCGCGGACGCCCGAACCGGCTTCCAGCTCGTTGCCGTCCGGGCCCGCCCCCGGCGATCGGCCGCCAGCGCCCGCCGGCCCCTCTCCGGCCGACGACACGCGCGCCGTGCTGGCCGTCATCAGCCGCTACCAGCACGCTTTCGAGAGCCTCGACGCGCAAGCGGTGCAGGCGGTATGGCCGAGCGCGCCGGTGGCGGCACTGCAGGGCGCCTTCGACGGCTACGAGTCGCTGCACATGGCGGTCACCGGCTGCGCGGTGCGGGTCGACGGCAGCGCTGCCACCGCCGATTGCCGGCGGCAGCAGCAGGTGAAGCCGAAGGCTGGCCGGGCGCTCGACGACAACCACCAGATCCGCTTCCGTCTCCGCCGCAGCGGAGAGGGGTGGCTGATCGATGGCATCGCCGCGCAGTGAACGCAGCGCCACGCCAGGCGGTGCGGGGCTAGAAGCTGTACTCGGCGCCGAAGACGGCGACCACGCCCTTGGCCTGCAGCCCGTCGTTGCTCAGCGGCACCAGCGCGTCGGCCGAGAACAGCAGGTTGCCGGTGGGGTTCACCTTGATGCCGAAGGAGCCCTGCAGCAGTTGAAGGTCGGCCTTGCGGAAGGTCACCTGGGGCAGCTGCGCCTGCCGGGTCGGTCCCCCCGGGCCGTCCTGGTAGATGTGCGTCACCTCGGTGGAGACGGCGCTGGTGGCGTCGTAGAGGGTGCGGCCGAAGACCTCGCCGACGATGGTGAACCGCGGATGCACCGCGACGTCGAGCGCCGCCCCGTAGGAGAGCTCGTCGGGGAGGTCGCTCAGCACGCTGCTGCTGCCCGAGGCGACGCTGTACCCGAGGTTGCCGTGGAGCCCGGCGCGACCGAAGTTGCCGGAGCCGATGAAGCTCAGCTTGTACTGCGTGAAGCCGGTGCCCAGGAGGTCCTCCTCCTTGCCGGTGGGGAGCCGCACGTCGACGGCGGAGGCGAACCAGCTGCCGAAGCGCAGCTTGCCGCGCAGCAGCACGTCGCCGATGCCGGTGGCGCTGTCGCTGGCTGCGAAGGTCGCGCTGTCGCCGCCGCCGACGAACTGGTGGATGGCCGCCGTCGAGGGCGAGCCGCCGGTGGACAGCCGGTTGATCTTGAGGTCGGCGTGGGCGTTGATGTCGACCTTGACCACCGGCACCACGGCGCTGACGTCGAAGCGGTCGGTGACGCCATAGTTGGCG
Source organism: Thermoanaerobaculia bacterium (assembly GCA_963837455.1). Taxonomy (GTDB): domain Bacteria; phylum Acidobacteriota; class Thermoanaerobaculia; order Multivoradales; family JAIOJS01; genus DASYQD01. The sequence goes on from CAWINM010000012.1 coordinate 77,956, forward strand.
TAGAACGACGTCGTCTGATTCTTGACGTCGAGGAAGGTCCTGACGCCGATGACGTCCCCCTCGAAGAAGGGCTGCGGCACGTCTTCGACGTCGGGGTCGGTGGGCGGCGTGTCGAGGTGGCGGAGCTGGAACTGCACGTCGCCGTTGTCGAGCTCGAGGTCGTCGAGCTTGTCGTAGGACGCTTGCAGGTAGTTGAAGCCGACGTTCAGCTTGCCGCGGCCGATGGTCTGCGCGCGGTCGGTGAAGAGGGGGCCGAACGACTCGGTGCTGCGGGTGAAGGTGCCGAGCGTGGGGTCGAGCGTGTAGGTGAAGCTGCCGGCTGCGGAGACCAGGGGAACGCTCGACAGCTGCTCGATGAGGCTCTGGTCGAGGGTGCGGCCGGTGCCGGCGAGCGCCAGCGAGTCGTCGAGGAAGTGGGCCTCGTGGCTGGGAAAGCCGGGCGGCGGCGGCGCCAGAACGATGCGGGTTCCGAACAGGGTGGGGATGAGGTCGGCGAGATTCTGGGCGGCGACCGGGGCGGCCGCGACGCCGAGGGCGGTCGCGGCGATGATCAGGCGCAGGGTGGCTTGGCGCATGGGTTTCCTCCTCGCTGGCGCAAAGTCGAGGCGGGATCCTACTACTAGTCCTGCGGGCCCAAGCGTGCCGCGCCTCGCTTCGCCCGCCGGCGCCGGCCGCCTCCGCTAGACTTGGGGTGATGAGCGACGGCCTGGTCCAGATCGGCGGCCCCCCTGGCGCCACCCGCACGCCCCGCCCCGAGTGGCTGCGCATCCGGATCGCCACCCCGGGGCAGTACCACCGCGTCAAGCAGCTCATCGCCGGGCTCGACCTCCACACCGTTTGCCAGGAGGCGCGCTGCCCCAACATCTACGAGTGCTGGGGGGAGCACGGCACCGCCACCTTCATGATCCTGGGCGACGTCTGTACGCGCCGCTGCGGCTTCTGCGCCGTGACCTCGGGCCGGCCGCGGCCCGGCGTGGATGCCGCGGAGCCCGGGCACGTCGCCGCGGCGGTGGCGGCGATGGGGCTGCGCCACGCGGTGGTGACCTCGGTGGACCGCGACGACCTCGCCGACGGCGGCGCCGGCCACTTCGCGACGGTGATCGCGGCGATCCACGAGCGCAACCCGCGGACGGCGGTGGAGGTGCTCACCCCCGACTTCCGGCGGGTGCCCGAGGCTCTCGACGTGGTGCTGGCGGCACGCCCGGAAGTGTTCTCCCACAACGTCGAGACCGTGCCACGTCTCTATCGCGAGGCACGGCCGGGCAGCCGCTACGACCGCAGCCTGGCGCTGCTCGCTGATGCCGCCGCCAGGCGCGAGCGCGGCGAGCACGGCGGGCGCGTCAAGACCGGGATCATGGTGGGGATCGGGGAGACTCCCGCCGAGGTGCGGTCGACGCTGCGCGACATCCGCGGCAGCGGGGTGGAGATCCTCACTATCGGTCAGTACCTGCAGCCCACCCCGCGACACCTGCCGGTGGACCGCTTCGTCCACCCCCAGGAGTTCGCCGAGCATCGCGCCTACGCGCTCTCTCTCGGCTTCGCCCACTGCGAATCGGGGCCGCTCGTGCGCAGCTCGTACCACGCCCACGAGCACCTGGCCGCCGCCGCCAGCGCGGTCGCGACCTAGCGCAGGCCGCGGGCACCGGCCAATCGCGACGGGGGCTCATGGGGCTCAGCTACCCCGGCCTCGCCGGGCTTGCCTACGCGCAGGCCCGCCGAGCCGGAGCCTGGAGCTGGCCGGTGGCGCGCAAGGTCTTCGCAGGCGTGGCGCTGCGGCTCGTGCTGGTGCTGCCCTTCACCTGGTACACGGCCCGCAGCGCCGCGGTGGCTGTCCGGTAGAATGCACAGAGGCCGCGCCCGCGGCCTCCCGTCCGTCTCACCCCCGCAGCGAGGGCGCTTCATGGCCGAGACCGCGACCGAGGCAGCCATCCGGCCCGTCGACGAGCTGGACATCGAGGAGATCGCCGCCATCGACGAGAAGCTCGCCGGTCGCTACCGGCCCGAGGTTTGGGAGTCGCGCGTCATCTACTACCTGCGCCGCGACCCGGAGGGCTCGTTCGTCGCCACCGCCGCGGGCCGGGTGGTCGGCTTCATGCTCGGCGAGGTGCGCGCGGGGGAGTTCGGCATGGAGGAGCCCACGGGCTGGGTCGAGGTCCTGGGAGTCGACCCCGATTTCCAGGGGCGCGCCGTCGGGCGTCGCCTCGCCGCCGCGATGTTGGCGCACTTCCGCGCCCAGGGCGCGCACTCCGTGCGCACGCTGGTGGACGAGCGCATGCCCGAGATCGAGAAGTTCTTCCGCTCCCTCGGCTTCCTGCCGGCTCCCGTCAAGGCGCTGGCGATGTCGCTGGGGGAGACCGCATAGGAGCGCCATGAGCACCCACACCACGACGCTGCCCGGGACGTTCCACGACGCCGTCGAGCGCTGGCGAGAGCGCTTCCTTCCCGACTACGAGCTGCTGCTCGACAGCTGGGAGAAGTTCTTTCCCAACGACGACCGCTTCCGGCTGTGCGCCCATCGCGAATGCGGCATGTGCGCCACCATCGAGATCGGCGACGAGGCCGGCAAGCCGAAGTTCACGCGCGCCTGCGACATGTCGGAGGAGCAGGGGCACCACCTCCTGGAAGCCATCCGCGCCCAGGCCTCGACCGAGTTCGGCTCGATCCAGCAGCACCAGCTCACCCTGGCGCGGGCCCAGAGCGAGCAGGACCAGTTCTGGGTGCTGCGCATGATGGCCGAGGAGCTGCGCCACGGCTACCAGATGTTGCACCTGCTGCTCGAGGACGACTGGTCGAAGGTCTCCTCGCAGCCGGGTGCCGAGATGGTGGAGGAGATCCTGCAGATGCGCACCGGCAGCCACGTGCTGGGCGCCTTCAACATCGACTTCGACTCTTTCGTCGACAACATCGTCTTCTGTGCGCTGATCGACCGCGTCGGCAAGTACCAGCTGTCGATGCAGCGGGTCTCCGCCTACCAGCCGATGGCGGAGAGCATGCCGCAGATGCTGCGCGAGGAGGCCTTCCACCTCGCCACCGGCGTGGTGCCCTGGCGGCGCATGGTGGAGGACGCGGCGCGCGGCGAGGTGTGGGTGTCGATGGAGGTGCTGCAGAAGCACCTCAACAAGTGGCTGCCGCGCGGCCTCGAGATGTTCGGCCACGAGAAGGGCGGCGACACCAACGTCAAGTACGGCTTGAAGCCGATGAAGAACAGGGAGGCGCAGGACGCCTACTATCAGGAGGTCGCCAAGCTGGTGCGCGACCTCAACCTGCGCTTCGTGCGCGCGCGCGACCCGCAGCTGGACCACGCGCAGGCGCACGCGGTGCTGGAGCGGCTGCTCGCCGGGGAGGTGGTGGAGGGAGTCGGCAAGCCGGAGGAGCTGCTGCGCCTGCCGGCCAAGGAGTTCTTCCGCCGCCGCGGCGAGCCGGCCTTCCGCATGGTGGGCGTGGACGGCGAGACCTTCGACGAGGCCGAGGCGTACGTGCAGTACCTGTCGCGCCATCTTCCCGAGCAGTACCTGGCGGGGCGCGACTTCCAGGGCTTCGTGCAGCTGCTGCGCAAGCTGGCGGGGGGAGAGATCACCTTCAAGGAAGCGACCGCCGCGACCCCCAACCTGCGGCGCGTGGGTGGCGTCTGCCCCTGCTCGAAGTCGGTGCGCTGGGTAGTCGACGCGCCGGCCGTCGGCGCCGACGGTGGTGGCAACGGCAGCGCCCACGGCAGCGGAGGTGAGGGGATTACGGGCGGCGTTTTGCGTTAGCCTTCGCGGCGCGTGAGCGTCTTCGCCAGCTTCGTCGCCCGCACCCTGCCGCTGATGCCGCGCGCCCTCGTCTGGAGGGTGGCGCGGCGGTACGTCGCCGGACCCACCCTCGGCGATGCCGTCGACACCGTGCGGCGGCTCAACGGCGAGGGGACGATGGCCACCGTCGACGTGCTCGGCGAGGAGGTCACCGCACGCGAGCCCGCCATCGCCGCGGTCGAGGAGTACCTGCGGGTGCTGGCGGCGATCGCCGGTGAGCGGCTCGATGCCAACGTGTCGATCAAGCCCACCATGTTCGGCCTGAAGATCGACGAGGGGTTCTGCCGCGAGCAGATCGAGCGGCTGGTCGCGGCGGCCCAGCGCCAGGGCACCTTCGTGCGCATCGACATGGAGGACAGAAGCACCACCGAAGCCACGCTACGCATCTACCGCCAGCTGCAGGAGCGCTACGGCAACGTCGGGGTGGTGTTGCAGGCCTACATGCGGCGCACCCTGCGCGACGTCGACGGGCTGCCGGCGAGAGACCCCAACGTACGCCTGTGCAAAGGTATCTACGTCGAGCCGCGCGCGGTCGCCTGGAAGGGCTACGACAGCGTGCGGGCGACCTTCCTGGCGGCGCTCGAGAAGCTGCTCGTGCGCGGCGTCTACGTCGCCGTCGCCACCCACGACGAGTACCTGCTCGCCGCGGCGGTGGCAATGCTCGACCAGCGGGTGGCGGCGGAGCGCTACGAGCTGCAGATGCTGCTCGGGGTCGAGGACGAGCTGCGGCGTATCCTCGTCGCCGGCGGACACCGTATGCGGGTCTACGTGCCGTTCGGCGAGGACTGGTACCGCTACTCGCTGCGCCGGCTGCGCGAGAACCCGGCCATCGTCGGCCACGTGACGCGCTCCATGCTCGGCCTGCGGCCGCGTGGCGGTTGAGGGGGCTCAGTGCCGCATCAGGCAGGCCACCCACACCACGTGGGGTGGCGGTCCGTCGCCGATGAAGGCCATGCCGACGCCGAGGCGGGTGTAGCCAGGGGCGAGCAGGTCGGGAGCCCCGTTCGCCGCTCCCACCTCCACCGCCAGGGCGGCACTGAGCGCGTCGACGACCAGCGTCTCGCCGATCGAGCCGGCGCGCAGCTTGGTGCCGCCTTTGGCGGGTGTGCGGGCGCCGTACCAGACGGTGCCGCCGGTGCTGCCGGCGGCGAGGATCGGCGGGCTCGCGGCACGCTCGTCGGTGATGCGCGCGGAGAGGTTGGCGACGCTGCTCGGCGGGCGCCCCGCGCGCAGCGCCGCCAGCACCTCGTCGGCGTAGCTCTGCGCGGCGCGGTCGAGCTCGGCGTCCTCCCGCAGCGGCGAGAGCTGGCGCGCCGCGCGGGTGGCGTTGGCGGCGGCGAGGAAGGCGGCGCGTCGCTGCTGTGCCGTGGCGCCGAGCGACGGTGGCGGCCCGGTCGGCGCCGCGGTAGCGAGCACGAAGACGAAGAACCGTTCGCTGGCGCTGGTGGCGATCCCCACGCCCACCGCCCGCACCTCGCCGTGGAAGACGCTCTGGCGGCTGCTGCCGTCATCCTTCCACCAGCGGTCGACGAGCGCCGCGGGCGCGTCGGCGAGCGGCGCCCGGTACACCTTGGCGGCCACCAGCGTGGCGGAGAAGCCGGCCGCCTCCACCCGCGCCTCGACGGAGACACCCGACGGCGAGGTGAACCCGAACCAGCCCTCGGCCGCCATCTCCTCGGCGTGCTGTTGCGCCGCGCGGTCGAGGGGATCGACCTCGGTGACCGGCTCGAGACCGAGGGCCGCACGATGCGCGCCGACGGCGGCGAGCAGGTTGCCGCGCCAGGCGACGGCGTCTGCCGCGGCGGCGGCAGGGGCAAGAGGCTCGGCGGCCGACGCCGTTGCCGCCGGCGCGAGAGGGAGAGCGGCCAGGGCGAGGGTGAGAAGGACACCAGGCGGGAGGCGCGGCCCGCGTCTGCGAGAACGATGCGGTGCGTGGGGCGTCATCGCGGATTAGAGGGACCCCGGAGCCAGGTTTCCTTCGCCGGAGAGCCAACCTGCCAGTCGCTCCAACCGCGCCACCGAGTCGGCGCGGCCACCGGGACGGTTGCGCGCCAGCCAGACCGTCCTGTGCTCCTCGACGAGCGGCGCCAGCGCGGAGAGGAGCTCCCGTCGCGTCGCCGCCGGGAGCGCCGGCACGGGAGCCTCCCGCCCGGCGGCCAGCCGCGCCCGACCCAGCCGGCAGGCCACCCGCAGCAAGCCGGCGACCCAGGCGAGCTCGCGGCACACCAGGGAGCCCTCCGGCCCCGGCAGACGCGCCGCGGCGAGGCGGCTCGCGGCGTCCTCCACCCACGACTCGGTGGCGGCGAGGGCCCCTGCATCGAGGCCTCGGTAGCGGCGGTGGGTGAGGTCCTGCTGCGGGAAGGCGAGAAGGTAGAAGAGGGCGGTGCCGTTGCTTTGCGTGGCGCCGGTGCGCAAGTAGGCGTCACCGAGGGCGAGCACGGCGCTGCCGGCGCGGCCGGCGGCATCGGCGAAGACCAGGCGGTCGAGCAGCTCGGCCCAGGGGTGGGCGAGCGGCGCGGCGGCGCTGGCCACGTTCCAGGCGAAGCCGGCGCCGGCGAGGAACCCCAGGTAGGAAACCGGCAGCGGCTGGAGGTGCCCGAAGTCTCCCCAGTCGGTGATCAGGCAGCCGCGCGCTCCCGCCTCGTGCCCCGCCACCGCCGCCAGCGCCAGGTTGCGCAGGGCGTTGTCGGCGCGCCCGGCGAGGCTGTTCCAGCTGCTGGTCCCCGGACACACCGTGAACTCGAGGCCGGAGGCGGCAAAGCGCTGGGCGTGCTCGCGGAACGGGTGCTCCGCCTCGTACCCCCACTCGAGGGCGATGGCGTCGCGCGGCAGCTCGGCAAGGAGCTCGGGCTGCTCGAGGATGATGTCGCCCCAGAACTGCATGCGGTGCCCGCGCGCGGTGACGAGGGCGTGCACCTGCCGCAGGAAGTCGAGATAGACGCGCACGCGCCCCTTCTCGCGGCAGGCCGCGGCGGAGCGGCCCTGGCAGAGGTCGAAGGTCTCGTCGAGGCCGACGTTGAGCTCCCGGCTCGCGAAGTTGGGCAGCAGCTGGTCGTAGAGATCGGCGAGCAACGCCAGGCTGCCGGGATCGATCGGGCAAAGGCTGAAGGGCTCGCGGCGATCCCCAAAGGGGTGCTCGATCCCTTCCGGCACCTCCGCCAGTCGGCGGTAGGGCTCGTGCACCAGCCAGCGGTGGAGGTGGCCGAAGCTGTTCTGGTTGGGGACCAGCTCGATGCCGAAGACCCGACAGTGGGCGTCGAGCTCGCGCGCCTCCGCGGCGGTGATCGGCGAGGCGTCGCGCCACACCCGCTCGTGACCGCGATAGGCGAAGGTGTGCTCGGTGTAGAGCTGCAGCTCGTTGACCTTCCAGCCCGCCAGCCGCTCGACGAGGGCGCGCAGGGTCGCCATCGTCGGCACCTTGTCCCGGCTGACGTCGAGCATCACACCGCGGCGAGCGAGGTCGGGCCAGTCCTCTACCTCCACGCACGGCACTCCGGTGGCGCCGGGAGCGGACGCGGCGAGCCACTGCGCGAGCGTGGCGGCGCCGTGGAGGAGGCCGGGGTCGTCGGCAGCGGCGATCGCGATTCCCGCTTCGCTCACGCTCAGCCGATACCCCTGCGGTGGCAGGTCGTCGGCGCCGAGGGTGAAGCGCAGCGTTCCCGCTCCCGACGCCCGCTCGAGCCCCAGCCGGCGAGAGGCGAGGGCGGCGGCGAGCAGCGCCGTCGCCCCGCGCAGCGTGGCGGGCTCGCCGGCGGCGTCCCAGCGCAGCGTCGAGGGCAGCGGAAGCACCCCACCGGTGGGGGCAACGTGACGGGGTGGCGGCCAGAGAGGAGGGTGCGGATGCACGGTGGAGATGGAGAGTGACGATGTGAGCCGTGCAAGCGGCGGTGCCGCCTCGTGACCCGCGCTCGCCGCGCGCGCTGGCAGCCCACGCCACCCTCGTCGACGTCGGATGTCCTATCACACCGCTGCCATGCGCCGACTCGGCAGCGGCTCCTCCCGGCGACCGGAAAGGAGGCCGCCTCGCGGGAGTGAGGGCGGCCACTGTTGGTGGCATAGTTGGCTGATGATGCGAGACGCGTGGCTCCTTCCCCTGTTGGCGCTCGCCCTCGTCGCCTGCAGGGCGGCGGTCGACAGCGGCGGGAGCGGGGCGCCCGCGAGTGAGGCCACCTCCAGGGCCGGTCGCGGCGCTCCGTCCTGGGTAATCGTCGTGCACGGCGGCGCCGGCCGGCGACTGGACCCCGCGATCGAGGGCCCCTACCGCGCCGGCCTCGAGGCGGCGCTGCGGCGGGGTCGCGACGTGCTCGCCGGCGGTGGCAGCAGCCTCGACGCCGTCGAGGCGGCGATCGACTCCCTCGAGGACGACCCCAACTTCAACGCCGGCAAGGGCGCGGTGTTCACCCACGCGGGGACCCACGAGCTGGATGCCGCCATCATGCGCGGCGGCGGCCCGGCGGCGGGGGCGGTGGCGGTGGTGCGCACGGTGCGCCATCCCCTCCACCTGGCGCGGCTGGTGATGGAGCGAACGCCGCACGTGCTGCTCGTGGGCGCCGGCGCCGAAGCTTTCGCCGCCGCCTCCGGCGTGGAGCAGGTGGACAACTCCTGGTTCGACACGCCGAGACGCCGGCAGCAGCTCGACGAGGCTCTGGAGCGAGAGGAGAGCCGGCGCGCGACCGGAGCGGGATCGGCGTCGATGGGCACGGTGGGGGCCGTGGCGCTCGACCTCCACGGGCACCTGGCGGCCGCCACCTCGACCGGTGGCACCACCAACAAGCTGCCCGGGCGCGTGGGCGACAGCCCGCTCGTCGGCGCCGGCACCTGGGCCGACGATGCCACCTGCGCCGTCTCCGGAACCGGCAAGGGGGAGCAGTTCATCCGCCACGCCGCGGCGGCGCGGGTCTCGATGCTCATGGAGTACGGCGGGCGCAGCCTCGAGCAGGCGGCGGCCGAGGTGATCGAGCGCGTGCTGGCGCCCGACGACGGCGGCCTCATCGCGGTGAGCCGCGACGGTGCCGTCGCCACCCCGTTCAGCACCGGCATGATGGGCCGCGGCATCGCCGACGCGAGCGGCCGTTTCGAGATCCGGGTGGGGCGCGAATAGCGGTCGCATGCGTCGCGCCCTGGTCGCTCTCGCCGTCGTGCTGGCGCTCGTCGCCTGGCGCTACGCGCCGCCCGCGGCGCGAGGTGTCGACGCACCCCGCGCGGAGTTCTCCGCGGCACGCGCGCGCGCGGCTCTCGGGCGCGTGCTCGGCGCCGGGACCCCGCATCCCACGGGCAGCGCCGCCAACGCGGCCGTCCGCGAGCGCCTGCGCGCCGAGCTCGCCGCTCTCGGCATCGCCCCCGATGTCGAGGAAGGGTTCGCCTGCGGTCTCAACGGCCGCTGTGCCAAGGTCACGAATCTCCTGGCGCGAGTGCCGGGGACCGATCCGGGGGGCCAGGCGGTGCTCCTCGCCTGCCACTACGACTCGGTCCCCGCCGGCCCGGGCGCCGGCGACGACGGCGTCGGCGTGGCGGTGACCCTGGAGGCGGCGAGGGCGCTCCTCGCCGGGCCGCGGCCGCGCTCCGACCTGTGGCTGCTGATCGACGACGGCGAGGAGCTGGGTCTGCTGGGCGCGGAGGCCTTCATCCGCGATCATCCCGGGAGCAGCGTGGCAGCGGTGGTCAACGTGGATGCGCGCGGCACCACCGGGCCGGCGCTGATGTTCGAGATGTCCACCGGCAGCTCGATGTTGGTGCGCGCCGCCGCCTCCGCGCTGCGACGGCCGGCGACCAACTCGATCTACTACTCGATCTACCAGCGGCTGCCCAACGACACCGACTTCACGGTGTTCAAGCGCAACGGCGTGCCCGGAGTCAACTTCGCCATCATCGGCGGCCCGCAGCGCTATCACACCCGGCGTGACGACCTCGCGCACCTGGACGCGGGCAGCCTGCAGCAACTCGGCGACGACGCACTGGCGATGGTGCGCGCGTTCGGCGCCGGGGACGTCGGCTTTCGGACCCAGCAGCAGAGTGTCTTCTTCGATCTGTTGACCTGGCGGCTGGTGCGCTGGCCGCAAGGCTCGACGCCGTGGCTGGCGTCGCTGGCGGTGCTGCTGATCGCGATCGCGGTGCGGGTCGGCAGGCGTCGCGGCGCCGAGGGGGGCGGCGCGGGCTGGGGTGTGCTGGCCGTCCTCGGCGTGTTGCTGGCGGTCGCCGGGTTGGCGTGGGCGCTGCGTGCGGGGCTCCACGCCGCCGCGGCGCTGCCCTACCGGTGGATGGCCTCGGGCTGGGCGCTCGAGGTCGGCTTCTGGGCGCTGGCCGTCGCCGTGGCGGCCGCGGTGGCCGCCGGAGTGGGGAGGAGGCTGCGGCCGGCCGCTACCTGGGGAGCGCTGTGGGTGGGGTGGTCGTGTCTCGCCCTCGCTGCCGCGCTCCTGGCGCCTGCGGTGTCCTACCCGCTGGTGGTGCCGGCGCTGATCGCGGGCCTCGTGGGCGTCCTCACCGCGGCGCGGCGCGGGCCGGCGGGTGGCGCCTGGCAGACCCTGCCACCGCTGGTCGCCGCGGCGCTGCTGGTCTTCCCCCTCTGCTGGATGCTCTACACCGGGATGGGCGATGCGGTGCTGCCCGCGGTCGCCGTGCTGGTGGGGCTCGTGCTGGTGGCCGCGCTGCCGGCCTTCGCCACCGCCGCGCCGCGGGCGCGAGGGGTGGTGGCGGTCGCCGGCGGCGTCGTCGCCGCGGCGGCCACGATCGCGGCGGTCGTGCTGCCGCCGTTCACCGTCGATGCGCCGCGGCCGGTGACGCTGGTGCTCGAGCAGGACGCGGACCGCGGAGCGAGCCGGTGGGTGGCGGGGGCCGCCGGCGCGCCGCTGCCCGCCTGGCTGGCGAGGGCGGCGTCCTTCGACGTCGAGCGGCCGTTCCCGTGGTGGCCGGACTACCGGGCCTGGACGGCGCCGGCCGCAGCCGCGGCGCAGCCGGCTCCCGAGGTGACGGTCGAGCGTGTCTCTCGTGCCGGGGGGCAGATGCGCGTCCTCGCCCGATTGTCCTCGCGGCGGGGTGCGTCGATCGCCGGGCTGTACCTCCCCGCGCGGCGCCTCTTCGAGGCCCGGGTCGAGGGCGTGGAGGTACCGACCAGGGCTGGCGGTTGGCTGCTCGTGGAGGACGCGACCCTGCCGGCCGCTGGCGCCGAAATCGAGCTCGCGTTCATCGGGGAGGAGCCGGTCGAGCTCTACCTCTACGACGTGCGGACGGGCCTCGGGGGGGAGGGCGATGCGCTGGTGAGCGCCCGGCCCCCTTCGGAGGTGCCGCTCGGCCGCGGCGACCGCAGCATCGTCTGGCGGCGCGTGCGCCTGTGACGGCCGCCCGTCGCGCCCCGGCCGCACTCTGCTCGCCGGGGGCGAGGGGGGCCGCGAGATTCGTCGATCGACCGTGGCGGCGGGGCATCCGTACCTGTCGGCTCGCCCGCCGGGGTCGCCGGCGGTAGGATCGCGGGCGATGTGGGACCTCCTCCGCGAGTGGCCGCTGTGGCGCCAGCTGCGCGAGGGGGGCGACGGCACCGGCAGCGAGGCGATGAGCCGGCGGACTCGCGAGCTGGTGCCGAAGACGGCGGGGGCGCAGGTGGCGCGGTCGGTGTGCCCCTACTGCGGCGTGGGCTGCGGCCAGCTCGTCCACCATCGCAACGGCAAGCTGGTCGCCATCGAGGGGGATCCGGAATCACCGATCTCGCGTGGCCGCCTCTGCCCGAAGGGTGCGGCCTCGCATCAGCTGCTCACCCACGCCGGGCGGCAGACACGGGTGAAGTATCGCGCTCCCTACGCCACGCGCTGGCAGGAGCTGCCGCTCGAGGAGGCGATGGACCGCATCGCCGACCGCGTGTGGGAGAGCCGCGAGCGCACCTTCGAGGAGGAGCGCGACGGGCGCGTGCTGATGCAGTGCCGGGGCATCGCCCACCTCGGCGGCGCCACCCTCGACAACGAGGAGAACTATCTCCTCAAGAAGCTGTTCACCGGCGGCCTGGGGATGACGAGGGTCTCCAACCAGGCCCGTATATGACATAGCTCGACGGTGCCCGGTCTGGGCACCAGCTTCGGGCGCGGCGGCGCCACCACTGCCCAGCAGGACCTCGCCAACGCCGACGCCATCCTCATCATGGGCTCGTCGATGGCGGAGAACCACCCGGTGGGGTTCCAATGGGTGATCGAGGCACGCGAGCGCGGCGCCACCGTCATCCACGTCGACCCGCGCTTCACGCGCACGTCGGCGATGGCCGACCTCTGGGTGCCACTGCGCGCGGGCTCGGACATCGTCTTCCTCGGCGGCCTGGTGCGGTACGCCATCGAGCACGACAAGGTGTTTCGCGACTACGTGGTCGCCTACACCAACGCCCCGGTGCTGCTGCGCGACGAGCTGCGCGACGTCGAGGATCTCGACGGGCTGTTCTCGGGATGGAACGCGAGCGAGCGCCGCTACGATCCGGCGAGCTGGCTCTACCGCGACGCGGAGGCGAGGCAGTCGCCGCAGGGGCAGGCTTCGGGCCCCGAGACCGCAAAGGGCAGCCGTGGCAAGGGCCGTGGCGGCGGGGCGCGGCAGGCCGACGGGCCGCAGTGCGACCCGACGCTCGAGGACCCACGCTGCGTCTATCAGGTGCTGCGCCGCCACTTCGCGCGCTACACGCCGGAGATGGTGGAGCGTGCCTGCGGCGTGCCGCGCGAACAGTTCCTGCGCGTCGCGGCGGCGTTCTGCGGCGCCTCCGGTGCGGAGCGTACCGGCGCCATCTGCTACGCGGTGGGGTGGACGCAGCACTCGGTGGGAGTGCAGATCATCCGCACGGCGGCGATCCTGCAGCTGCTGCTCGGTAACGTCGGCCGACCCGGCGGCGGCGTCATGGCGCTGCGCGGCCACGCCTCGATCCAGGGTTCCACCGACATCCCGACGCTCTACGACATCCTCCCCGGCTACCTGCCGATGCCCTTCTTCGACGCAGCCTCGGAGAGCCTCGACGCCTACGTGGCCAAGCACCGCAGCGAGACCGGATGGTGGCACAACTTCGACAAATACGTCGTCAGCCTGCTCAAGGCCTGGTACGGCGACGCCGCCGCCGCCGACAACGGGTTCGCCTTCGACTTGCTGCCACGGGTGGACGGCGACCACTCGCACCAGGGCTACTGGCTGGAGATGGCCGCGGGGCGGCTCGAGGGTCTCTTCGTCATCGGCCAGAACCCGGCCGTGGGGGCACCCAACGCCCGGCTCGAGCGCAAGGCGCTGGCGCAGCTCAAGTGGCTGGTGGTGCGCGATCTCGTCGAGGTGGAGACGGCGAGCTTCTGGTACGACTCACCGGAGGTTCGGCGCGGCGAGCTGAAGCCGGAGGAGATCGCCACCGAGGTGTTCTTCCTGCCGGCGGCCGGGCACGCCGAGAAGGACGGCACCTTCACCAACACCCAGCGCCTGCTGCAGTGGCACGAGAAGGCTGTCGAGCCACCGGGGGACTGCACGGCCGAGCCTTGGTTCGTCTATCACCTCGGCCGCCGCCTCAGGGAGCGCGCACGGGGGAGCCGCCGCCGTCGCGACCGCCCGCTGCTGGCGCTGACCTGGGACTACCCGCTGGAGTGGAGTGCGGGGGAGCCGGTGGTGGAGGCAATCGCGCGCGAGATCCACGGGCGCAAGGTGCCGCCGGGCGGCGGCGGTGGTGACGGAGAGCTGGTCACTGGTTTCGCCGAGCTCGCCGCCGATGGCTCGACCGCCTGCGGCTGCTGGATCTACTCGGGGCTGTTCGCCGGCGGCGTCAACCGCCCCCGCCAGCGTGCCGCCCACGACGCGCTGGGGCACGGCTGGGGCTACTCCTGGCCCTCCGACCGGCGCATTCTGTACAACCGCTGCTCGGCGCGGCCCGATGGACGCCCCTGGAGCGAGCGCAAGCGGCTGGTCTGGTGGGACGAACAGGAGCAGCGCTGGGGAGGTCTCGACGTTCCCGACTTCGCGGCGCACAAGCCCCCTGGCTATCGCCCGCCTCCCGGCGCCCGCGGCGACGACGCCATCGCCGGCGATCGCCCCTTCATCATGCACCCCGACGGCCTGGGCTGGATCTGGGTGCCTTCGGGGCTCGAGGACGGTCCGTTGCCGACGCACTACGAGCCACTCGAGGGGCCGCTGGCGGACAATCCGCTGTACGGTCAGCGCGTCAACCCGGCTGCCGACGACATGCGCGGCGCCGACAACCGCTACGCGACGCCCGCCGATCCGCGCTACCCGCACGTGCTGACCACCTACCGGCTCACCGAGCACCACACCGCCGGCGGCATGAGCCGCACGCTGCCGCACCTCGCCGAGCTGCAACCCGAGCTGTTCGCCGAGATCTCCCCGCAGCTCGCCGCCGAGCTGGGGATCGTGAACGGGGACTGGGTCACCGTCTCGACGCCGCGCTCGATGATCGAGGCGCGGGCGCTGGTGACGGCGCGCATGACGCCGCTGCGGGTGGAGGGCCGCCTCGTGCACCAAGTGGGGCTGCCCTATCACTGGGGACCCCGCGGGGTGGTGCGCGGCGACGTCGTCAACGACCTGGTGGCCCTCTCGGAGGAGCCCAACGTTCGCATCATGGAGGCCAAGGCCCTGCTCTGCGCCGTGGCCCGCGGCCGCCGCCCGCGCGGTGCGGACGTGCTGCACCAGCGTCGCGCCGGCCGCGCCGGAGCGGGCGTGGAGGAGCTCGGGGAGATCGCCGGCAGCGACTCGCCACGCGGCTAGCGCCGCAACCAGTCGCGACTTGCGTCATGACCACCACCGGCTTCCTCACCGACTCCACCCTCTGCATCGGCTGCAAGGCGTGCGAGGTGGCGTGCAAGGAGTGGAACGAGGTGCCCGAGGACGGGCTCCTGTTCACCGGCACCTCCTACGACAACACCGCGGCGCTCGGCGCCTCCACCTGGCGCCACGTCAAGTTCGTCGAGCAGCCGCCGACGGTGGGAGCGGGGGGCAACGACCCCGACCTGCTGTCGTGGCAGTTCTCCTCCGACGTCTGCAAGCACTGCGAGGTGGCGGGCTGCCTGGAGGCGTGTCCCACCGGCGCCATCGTGCGCACCGAGCTGGGCGGCGTCTTCATCCAGCCCGACGTCTGCAACGGCTGTGGCTACTGCGTGGTGAGCTGCCCGTTCGGGGTGGTCGACCGCCGCGAGGGAGACGGCCGCGCCTTCAAGTGCACCTTCTGCTACGACCGCCAGCTGGCGGGGCTGCAGCCGGCGTGCGCCAAGGCCTGCCCCACACAGTCGATCCTCTTCGGCGAGCTCGACGCGCTGCGCGAGCGCGCCGCAGAGCGCCTCACCGAGCTCCACGAGCGGGGCATGGACGACGCCGTGCTGTGGGACGCGCGGGAGAGCAGCGTCGGCGGCACCCACGCCATGTTCCTCGTGCGCGGCGATCCACGTGCCTACAACCTGCCGCCGGCACCCGAGGTACCCACCGTCTACCAGCGCGACGGCTGGCGGGCCGCCGCCTTCGCCGCCGGGGGTCTGCTGGCGGCCACCGTCGCTTCCTTCCTGCTCGGCGGCGTGCCCGCGGGGCGTCGATGAGCGAGCGGGTGCCGCGGCGTCCCGACGCCAGCAGCGAGCAGCGGCTCGACGAGCTGCGGGAACGTGCCGCCGAGGCACCGGGAGCGCTCCTCGCCCGCGGCGTGCGAGCCCGGGGCGGGCCGCTGCCGCCAGCGAGCTCGGCGGCGAGCGCCGCCACCGGCTACTACGGCCGCCCGCTGCTCAAGGAACCAACCTGGACGTGGGAGGTGCCGCTCTACTTCTTCGTCGGCGGCGCCGCGGGTGCGGCTGCGGTGGTGGCGGCGGCGGCGCGGGCGCTCGGCGACGACGAGGGGGAGCTCGTCCGCGATGCCCGCTGGGTGGCGGCGCTGGGCGGCGCCGCGGCGGCGCCGCTGCTGATCAGCGACCTCGGCCGCCCCGCGCGCTTCCTCAACATGCTGCGGGTCGGGAAGCCCCAGAGCCCGATGTCCGTGGGGGCCTGGACGCTCACCGCCTTCGGCAGCGCTGCCGGCGCGGCAGCCTTCGCCGAGCTGGTGGAGCGACGTAGTGCCCTCGACTCGCGCGCGCGGCCGCCGGTGCGTGTCGTCGGCGACGCCGCCGGCATGCTCGCCGCCGCCACCGGCCTGTCCATGGCCACCTACACGGGCGTGCTGGTAGGGGCGACGGCGATCCCGGTGTGGAACCGCAGCGTATCGGTGCTCCCCGTCCACTTCGCCGCCTCCGGGCTCGGCGCGGCGGTCTCGCTGCTCGAGCTGCTGGGACACGGGCACCCGGCCCTCAACCGGCTGGGGATCGCCGCCGCGCTCGTCGAGGTGGCGACCGGGGCCGTCCACGAGCTCGATTCCGACCCGGCTCACGGGCCCCTCAAGGAGGGGGGCAGCGGCTTCCTCGTGCGCAGCGGCGGCGTCCTCTCCGGGCCCCTGCCTCTCGCCCTGCGTCTGCTCGGCGCCCGCCGCGCCGCGGCGGTGGCGGCGCTCGCCGGCTCCGTGCTCACCCGCTACGGCTGGGTGGCGGCGGGGCGGGTGTCGGCGCGCGACCCGCGCCTGCCCCTGCAGCTCGACGACGAAGAGGCCGGCAACGGGTGAGCGACGAGGACGGAAGGGCCGGCGGGCCGCACCAGCGACAGCCGGTGCTGCGCGCCGGCACGCCGCTCGCGGAGGCGACGGCGGCGGTGCTGCTGGTGCACGGGCGCGGCGGCAGTGCCGAGGACGTCCTCGGCCTTGCCGGCGCGATCGGCGCCCCGGACGTCGCCTACCTGGCGCCCGCCGCTGCAGGGCACACATGGTATCCACAGAGCTTCCTGGCGCCACTGGCGGCCAACGAGCCGTGGCTGTCGTCGGCCCTCGCCAGGCTCGAGTCGTTGGTCGAGGAGCTCGCGGCTGCCGGCGTGCCGGCGACGCGCCTGATGGTGGCCGGCTTCTCTCAGGGGGCCTGCCTCACCCTCGAGCACGCCGCCCGCCACCCGCGGCGCTACGGCGCGGTGGTCGCCTTCACCGGCGGCCTGATCGGGCCTCCGGGGACGCCGCGCGACTACCCGGGCTCGCTCGCCGGCACGCCGCTGTTCCTCGGTGCCGGTGACCCCGATCCGCACGTGCCCTGGTCGCGGGTGGAGGAGAGCGCGGCGGTGCTGTCGCGGATGGGCGCGGTGGTACGCGCCGAGCGCTACCCGGGAATCGGCCACACCATCGTGGAGGCCGAGATCGACGCCGCGCGCGACCTGCTCGCGAGCATCACTGCTGCTCGCTGACGCGCACCCGCACCGTGCGCTCCTTGCCGTCGCGGATGAGGGTGAGGGTCACCTCCTTGCCGACGCCGGCGGCTTCGAAGGCATAGTAGACGTCGTCGGTGCTCTTCACCCGCTGGCCGTCGACGAAGGCGATGACGTCGCCGAGGGTGATGCGGCGCCGCCCTCGCTGCAGGCCGACGATGCCGGCCCGATCGGCAGGGCCGCCCGGCGTCACCTCCTGCACCACCACGCCCTGGGCCCCGATCTGCTGCGCCCACTCGTCGCGCAGCAGCTGCACGCCGATTCCCGGCTGGATCGCCTTGCCGTAGCGGATGATCTGCGGCACCAGCCGCTTGACGGTGTCCACCGGCACCGCGAAGCCGATCCCCGCCGAGGTGCCGCTGGGGCTGTAGATGGCGGTGTTCATGCCGATGAGGTGTCCGGTCGAATCGAGCAGCGGCCCCCCGGAGTTGCCCGGGTTGATCGCCGCGTCGGTCTGTACCACGTCGTGGATGGTGCGGCCGCTCGGCGAGGTGAGCTCGCGGCCGAGCGCGCTCACCACGCCGACGGTGAGCGTCTGGTCGAGGCCGAACGGGTTGCCGATGGCGAGGACGCGCTGGCCGACCACCAACCCGCGGGAAGCGCCGACGTCGAGCGGCACCAGGCGGTCGCGCGGCGCCTCGATGCGCAACACGGCGATGTCCTTGTCGGGGGCGTAGCCCACCACCTCGGCGGGCCAGTCGGTGTGGTCGGCGAGAGTGACCTGGAAGCTGCTGCCCTCGCTGATGACGTGGTAGTTGGTCACCACGTGCCCCTGATCGTCCCACAGAAAGCCGCTGCCGGCGCCCTGCGGAATCTGCATCACGTCGAAGGTGAAGAGGTCGCGGCGCAGGGCGATGCTGGTGATGAAGGCGACCGAGCGCGATGCGTGACGGAAGATCGAGATGTCGCGCTTCTCGTCGTCGCTGAGCCCGCTCGGAATGGGCGGCAGCCGCGGCGTGCCGGAGGCTAGGGACCCGCCGGCGGGCACCGGCGGCACGGCCGGTGTGGGCTCGGCGCGCTCGGCGACGGGGAGCATCGACGGCGCCAGCTGGCCGGCGACGAAACCGAGGATGAGGACCGGGAGCAGGAAGGGGAGGGAGCTCTTCATCGGCACCGCGGCGACCCAGCGGTGAAGTGTACCTCCGCGCGGCCCTCCGGGGCGCCTCGCCACGGCCACTACAATGGTGGCGATGGGCGCACCGGAACGGCGGCGGGCTCCGGCGGGGAAGGGGAGCCCGGGCCGTGGCGCCACCGGCCCGGGGGGGGTGCCGCCGCTGCTGGTCGTGCTCGGCGTCGTGGTGCTGGCGGCGATCGTCGCCAGCGCCGTCGTCTTCCTCCTCGTCCTTGCCCGCGGTGGCCGCGGTGGGCAGGGGGAGGTGGTCGGATCCGAGCTGCCCCCGGTGTGGCAGCCCGACGGCGGCAAGGGGGCGGGCCAGCCGCCACCACCGCCCAGCGGCGAGGCGCCTCCGCCACCCGCCGGTACGCCGCCACCCGTGCCCGAGGTGGTCCCCTACGCGGCGGATCCCGAGCCGCCCCCGGACGCCGAGCTCCAGCCACCAGCGGCGGTGACGCCTGGCCTCGGCGAGGTCGTTCCGCCTCCCCCCGAGGCACCGTTTGGTCCGAGCTTCGAGCCGCCGCGGCTGATGTACCTGCCGGCGCCCGAGTACCCCCGTGTCGGTCGCCGCATGGGCCGCGAGGGAACCGTGGAGCTGCAGGTCCTCGTCGACGCCGGTGGCCGGGTGCGAGCCGCCGACCCGGTGGGGGAGCGCCTGGGTCTCGGCTTCGAGGCCGCGGCGCGCCGCGCCGCCTTCGGGGCCCGCTTCGCGCCCGCCCGTCGCAACGGCGAGCCTGTCGAGAGCGAGACCCGGATCACGATACGCTTCCGCCTCCAATGAACGTCCCCAAGTCGCTGGAGCGCATCGGCGGCCGCCACCTCGGGCGCCCCCTCCACCTCTGGCGCTACGGTCACTTCGGCCAGCCGCTGCTGGTCTTCCCGACCGCCGCCGGCTTCGCCCACGAGTGGGCCGCCCATGGCATGGTGGAGACCCTCGAGGACTGGATCGTCGCAGGGCGGATCAAGGTCTACTGCACCGAGAGCAACGTCTCCGAGGCGTGGACGCGACGCGAGAACCCGCCCCACTGGCGCATCCAGCGCCACCAGCTCTTCGAGCGCTACGTGATGGAGGAGCTGCTGCCCTGGATCCAGGCGGACTGCCGCACACCCGGCATCCGCGTCGCGGTCTCCGGCTGCAGCCTGGGCGCCTTTTATGCGGCCAACTTCGCGCTCAAGTTCCCCGACGCCTTCCCCTACGCCCTGTGCATGAGCGGGCGCTACGAGATGCGCCACTTCACCGACGGCTTCCAGAACGGCGACGTCTACTTCAACAATCCGCTCGCCTACGTCGCCAACCTCGACGGCGCCGCCCTCGAGCGCGTGCGCCGCGGCACCCATCTGACGCTGGTGTGCGGCCAGGGGCAGTGGGAGGAGGGTTGCATCGAGGAGACCCAGGCGCTCGCCGACCTCCTCGCCGCCAAGGGGATCAGCCACTCGCGCGACATCTGGGGCCACGACGTCTCCCACGAGTGGCCGTGGTGGCGGCGGCAGGCCCGTTACCACCTAGGCCGGCTCACGGCCTGAGGACGCGAGCGCGCACGAGTGCCGTGTCGAGGGCCCGTCGCGCCGCGAGCGCGGGCCCTCGGGAAGAGAGACGAAGGAGACTCCCACGAGCGCCCGCGCGCCGTGCGTGCGGCCGGGCGCCACCAGGTGGACACGCTTGCCACGGAGCGAGCTCCGACGCGCGACGAGGCTCAGGAGCAGCGGGACCCGTTGGGTGCTACCGCACCCGGAGTGGTCGCAGGCTCGGGAGGTCGGACGGCTCTGGCCTGACTACGGCAACAGGCGCGGCCGCGGCTCGCCCAGCGGCCGGATGCCGCGCGCCACCGGCTCCGCCGTCTTCGCCAGCGGGTCCTCGCCAGGGTTGACGAACTGGTCGGTCTCCAGCCGGTACTGCGCCTCGTAGAGGTCGCGGTAGCGCCCCGCCTTGGCCAGCAGCTCGCGGTGGGTGCCGCGCTCGACGATCCTGCCGCCGTCGACGACGAGGATCTGGTCGGCGCTGAAGATGGTCGACAGGCGGTGGGCGATGACGAAGGTGGTGCGCCCCTTGCGCAGCGCCCGCAGGGCGTCCTGGATGAGCGCCTCGCTCTCGCTGTCGAGGCTGGAGGTCGCCTCGTCGAGGATGAGGATGCGCGGATCGGCGAGGATGGCGCGGGCGATGGCGAGGCGTTGGCGCTGGCCGCCGGAGAGCTTGACGCCGCGCTCGCCGATCACCGTCGCATAGCCGTCGGCGAAGCCCTCGACGAACTCGGCGGCGTGGGCGATGCGGGCCACCTCCCGCACCTCCTCGTCGCTGGCGTCGGGGCGCGAGTAGACGATGTTCTCGCGCACCGTGCCGTCGAAGAGGAAGTTGTCCTGCAGCACGACGCCTACCTGGGCGCGGTAGTCGCGCAGCCGTACCATGGCCAGGTCCTCGCCGTCGACCAGCACCCTCCCGGCCCGCGGTCGCGCGAAGGCGAGCACGAGGTGGATGAGCGTGCTCTTGCCGGCGCCGCTCGGCCCGACCAGGGCTGTGGTGGTGCCCGCCGGCGCCTGGAAGGACACGTCGCGCAGCACCGGGCGGTCGGGGAGGTACTCGAAGCTGACGTTCTCGAAGGCGACGTCACCGCGCACGACGTCGAGCGGCCGGCGGTCCGCGTCGCCGGCGTCCTCGGCCTCCACTCTCTGCAGCTCGCGGATGCGGTCGAGACCGGCGAACGCCTCGGAGAGCTGGGTGGCGATGGAGGCGATCTGCACCAGCGGCGCCGCCAAGAGACCGGTGAAGAAGATGTACATCACGAAGTCGCCGAGGCTCATGCGACCGGCGAGGATGGCGCGGCCGCCGCCGAGAGTCATCACCACGCCGACGGCACCGAAGACGACGGTGGAGAACGAGCCGACACCGGAGGTGGCGGTAATGGTGGTGGCGACGTTGCGCAGCAACCGGTGGGCGTGGTGGGCGAAGACGCGTTCCTCGTGCTTCTCGGCGGTGTAGGCCTTGACCACCCGCACGCCGCCGACGCTCTCGGTGAGGCGACCGGTGAGCTCCGCCTGGATCTTGCCGCGCTCGCGGAAGAGCGGCCGCAGCTTCTTGAAGCCCCAGGCCATGGCGCCGCCGAACAGCAGCATCATCGACAGCGTCACCAGGGTGAGCCGCCAGTTGAGCCACAGCAGCACGCCGAAGGCGGCGGTGGCGGTGACCACGCTCCCCACCAGCTGCACCAGGCCGTTGCCGACCAGGTTGCGGATCCCCTCGGCGTCGTTGAGCACCCGTGACACCAGCTCACCGCTCTTGACGGTGTCGAAATAGGAAACCGGCAGGTGCATGACGTGCCGATGCACCTGGCGGCGCAGCTCGGTGATGGCGCGCTGGGCGGCGACGCCCAGCAGCTGCGCGAGCCCGAAGGAGGTCGCCGCCTGCACCAGCGTCGCGGCCGCCGAGGCGAGGGCGATGGGTAGCAGCAGGTCGGCGCGCTTGCCCACCAGCACCTTGTCGATGAGGAACTTCGAGCTCGCCGGCAGCACCAGGCCGGCGAGCCGCGAAATCACCATCAGCACTAGGCCGAAGGCAAGGCGGCCGCGCCGCGCCCAGATGATCTCGCGCGCCTCGCGCCAGACGGTGGAGAGGGGCGGCACCTTGCGGCGCGCCTCGCCGCCGGCGGGAGGAGGGGTGGCAGCGGCCGAGCGGCGGGCGATGGCGGCCACGCGGCTGCCCCGCCCGCCGCCGCCGCCGCGCAGGCTGACATTCATGGTGGTGCCCCGACCCGGCCGACGCCTGCCGCCGCGGCGACAGCCGCCGGGAGCCGCCCGGCGGCCGCTCGCCGCGCACCGCCCTGGTGCGCGGGCTGCCACGCCGTCATCAGTCGACGATCTCGAGCAGCGGCCGCAGCCGCGAGGCGCGCCCCGAACGGCGCAGCTTGCGCAGCGCCTCCGACTCGATCTGACGCACCCGCTCGCGGGTCACGTTGAACGAGCGGCCGACCTCTTCGAGGGTGAGCTCGCCGTCCTCGGCCATCCCGAAGCGCATGCGTAGCACGCTCTCCTCGCGCGGCGTCAGCGTGCGCAGCACCTCCATCGTCTCGCGCCGCAGGTCGGCGGCGAGAAAGCTGGAGAGTGGCGACTCCGCCTGCTGGTCGGGGAGGATGTCGCCGAGATAGCTGTCGCCGTCCTCGCCGATCGGGGTGTCGAGCGAGATCGGCTGCTGCACGATCTTCTGGATCTCGCGCACCTTCGATGGCGGCAGGTCCATGCGCTGGCCAATCTCGTCCGGCGTCGGCTCGCGGCCGAGCTCCTGCACCAGCGCGGTGGTGGTGCGGCGCAGCTTGTTGAGCGTCTCGAGCATGTGCACCGGGATGCGGATGGTGCGCGAATGGTCGGCGATGGCGCGAGTGATCGCCTGCCGGATCCACCAGGTGGCGTAGGTGGAGAACTTGTAGCCGCGCCGGAACTCGAACTTCTCGACCGCGCGCATGAGACCGATGTTGCCCTCCTGCACGAGGTCGAGCAGCTGCATGCCACGGTAGGTGTACTTCTTGGCGATCGACACCACCAGCCGCAGGTTGGCGCGGATCAACCGCTCCTTGGCCTGCTCGCACTCCGCCTCGCCGGCACGGATGCGGGCCATCGCGCGCTCGAGCTCGCGCCAGGGCACGCCGGCACGCTTCTCGAGCTCGCGCAACACCGCCCGCTTCTCTGCCGCCCGCTTCTTGTAGAGCGTCTTGAGCTGCAGCGAGCTGGTCTTGCGCATCTTGCGGTCGGCCGCCCGGGCCTCCTGCGCGGCCCGCGACAGCGGCCGCCAGATCGCCTCCAGCAGGCCGAGCAGGCGGTTGCGCACCTGCCCCGCGGGGTCGATGCTGCGAATCTCCGCCGACAGCCGCGCCATGACGCGGTCGGCGGCGCGCTCGAGGGTGCCGCGGTCGGCGTCGTCCTCGTCGGTGGCGTCGACCTGCTCGCGCACGGCGGCGAGCTCCTCGCCCACGGCGGCGACGCGCCGGAAGACCGCCAGGGCCTTGTCGACCCGGCCTCGCCGCTTGGCGTCGAGACGCTCGGCCACCGCGGGAAGCAGGTCGAAGGCGCGCTCGAGGTCCTCGATGCCGCTCTCGTGCAAGCGCAGCAGCTGGGCGAGGAGGGCCTCCCCGTCGGCCAGCGCCAGGAAGACCTCGGCCTGGCCGCGCTCGAGCTGCTCGGCGAGCACCACCTCGCCGGCACGGTCGAGCAGCGGCACGGCCCCCATCTCCTGGAGGTAGAGGCGCACCGGGTCGCTGCCCTGGTCGTCGTCGTGGTGGACGATCTCGGGCTCGGTCTCCTTGGTCTCGAGGTCGGTCTCCTCGTCGAGGACCGGGTTGTGGAACATCTGCGGGCGGTCGATGACCACCACGCCCTCGTCGGCGAAGCGGGCGTAGAGGTCCTCGATCTCTCCCGGCTGGTCGAGGAGGGTCTCGGGCAGGGCGTCGTAGATCTCGTCGTAGAGCAGGTAGCCCTGGCCCCGCCCCCGCTCGAGCAGCTGGCGGATCGCGATGGCGACCAGGTCCTGGGGGCGCAACTTACGCTGGGTCAATCAGTTCTCCCTGTGCCGCTGGTAAGGGAGGGTGGTGGCAGGATCCACCCCTCCTCCGCCTTAGATCAAACGGCGCCGTCGTGGAGAACTATTCCCCGACGCGCAGGGCTGGAGAGGGACGGGAAGGGACCCTCCAGGGGGGCAGGAGGGCCGCTGCGTCATTGTACCGCGGCTGGCCTCCCGCGGCACAGGGTGGCGAGTCGCGGAATCCGCTGCGAGGTCGGGCGAGCGCCTTCCGGGATCAACCCCCGGGGAGCGTCCAGTCGGCCGGTGTCACGGCGCACTTGATGCCGCACGTTCCGGTCTGGGCGCCCGGAGGGCGCAGGCAGGCGGCCTTGCACTCGTAGGGAGAGGAACAGGCTTCTCCGGCACTCTTGAGCGCCGTGCAGCGGCCCGCCAGGCAGACGGCGCCGCCGCCGCAGTCGCTGCCGGTGCAGGCTCCGCCGAGGGGCGCCGTGGCGCCGGCAACGCAGACGTGGTCGGCGCAGCGCGCATCGGCGCCGCACTCGCGGCTGGCCTTGCATGCCGAGCCGAGCGGGGTCAGGGCGGCGCACTGGCTGAGACGGCAGTAGCCGGCGCACTCCGGGTGCGGGCCCTGGGGGGCGCTGGCGACGACGGCCGAGAGAGCGTCCGAGCCGCGATTGCAGCTGTAGCCAACCCCGGGTGGAGGGGAGCACCGCCTGCCCATGCCGAGGTCGACACAGGTGAGACCTGCCGCGCACTCGACCGGTGAGCCGCAGGTGGCACCCGAAGCGAGCTTGCCCTCGATGAGCCCCTGGCAGGCCGGGGGCGGTGCCGGAGGGATCATGCCCACCCAGTCGCAGGCGTCGAGCGCCGCCCCGCGCGCGGCCGCGCAGCGCTCGATGCCGGCGGCGTCGAGGCTTACCGCGCCGGCGTGCAGCGCAGCGGTCAACAACCGCGTGCACTCGTCGACGAGCCCGCGCGGTGCTGGCCCCGAGACCTGGCAGCAGGCGGCGCGCCGGGCGGCGGGGATGGCGTGCAGTGCCTCGCAAAGCCGCAGCGCCAGCGGGTCGGGTGAGGTGGCGGCGCCGGCGATCGGGCGGGCGCCCACGGTGGTGGAGGCGAGCGGGCGCGCCAGCGCCGCGCCGGGCAGTCCCACGGCGAGGAGGAGGGCGAGGCCGATGGCGAGGAGGGGCGTGAAGAGGTTGGCGGGCATGGGTATCGCTCGGGTTGTTGGTGAGCCGAGGAGAGAAGGGGCTTGGCCGCCGAGCGCAATCGGCGGCCACCGTCGAGGTCACGAGAGAGAGGCTTACGGCGCCGGCGCGCCGTGCCCCTGGAACAGCCCCTGCCAGGGGAGGGCGAGCCAGGGGAACTGCTGGATGTAGTTCTTGTCGTTGTGGTTGACGCCGTCGCCCAGGGGGATGGTGAACTTGGAGAGGATGGCCGTGATGAGCGCATCGCTGACGTCGACCTGCTCCTGGTTCGCGGCCGCGCCGCCGGGGATCGAGCGACCGTTGGGGAACTGGGAGTCGGTGGCGATGTCGAGACGGAGCACGTCGCCGGTGTAGCCGGGAGCGATCGGCACGTGGTGGGCGCCGGGGGTCGGGATGTCGTCGAGGTTGATGAGCTGCAGGAGGTCCACGCGCCCGGCCTTGAGCGAGTCGACCGCCGACTGCGGCACGCCGAGCGCGTCGTAGATGCCGAGGAACTCGGCGTCGCGGACGAGAATGGGGTTGAGGAAGTAGGCGGCGAAGTTCTCGACGTCGTTGATCGGCCGGGTCCGCAGGTACTTGTCCTGGTCCTGCGTGCCGATGAGACCGGCGTTGACCAGCGGCAGTCCTTCGCGGCCGACCTGCACCCACCTGCCGAAGTACTTGGGATCGCCGTCGGCGGAGATCACCTTCTGTGCCCGCCGGCTGACCGAGGCCCAGACGCCAATCAAGGTGTCGTCGCCGGGGGCGCCGTTGTGCGCCGGCGACTGGCCGGTGCCGGTGACCTGCGTGATGGGGATCTCGAGGGCGATGACGTTGAGGTTGAAGCCGGCGAAGACGTCCTCGGCGGGACCCACGCGGCCGTTGATGCCGGCCAGGTTGAGGACGTCGAAGATCGCCTTCTCGTCGAGGTAGAAGCCGTCATCGCGCGTCCCCGCCCAGGCGCGGCCCTCGTCACCGTTGTCGCCGAGCGGCCGCGTAAAGCTGTTGGCGAAGGCGTTGTTGTAGAGCGCGACGTTGTGGGAATCGGGATCGGTTGGGTCGAACGGTCCGAGGCCGTAGGCGATGCGGTCGGTGAAGGGCCCGACGTTGGGAGGCGCCACCGGGATGCCGCTGCCGATCACCCTCGGGTGGCGGCCGTTGACCAGCTTGGTCACGGTGTAGGTCTGCACGCGACCGCTGAGCTGGCCGAGTAGCTCCTTGCCACCGCCGGGCGGCAGCGAAAGGTCGCTGGTGTCGACAGGCGTCGCGGGCGTGGTGTGGAACCGGATCTGGTAGGTGAGCGCGTCGGTGAGCTTGCCGGCGCCGCGGGCGACGTGGAACTCGTAGAGCACGTCGTCGCACAGCGCGGTCTGCTGGTTGCCCTGGCCCGGCTCGTGGAGGCCGTCGTAGCCGGCGATCAGGTAGAGCTTGTCGTGCGTCCCCGGAGTCACCCAGGCGTAGAGGTCGGTGTTGTCGATGCACGGGTCGTTCTTCGTCGAGGGGGCCTCGCGATGGCTCGAGGCGGCGGCCGGCAGACCGGCGACGATCGCCAGCAGGGCCGCGAACAATGCCGTCCTTCTCGTGGTCATTCTGTCCTCCTTGGTTGGGCTGCCTGTACCTCCACTACGACACCGAGCCAGGCGCGGATGAGTGCATGTCCGGCGGCCTGCGCGACGTCATCCCCCGTGGCCGGCGTCTATACTCGCCGTCGTCGATGAGCCTGCCGGCCGGACTGCGCGAGCGCGTGCCGCTCGCCCCCCTGAGCACTCTCGGCATCGGCGGCGAGGCGCGCTGGTTCCTCGAGGCGACGTCGGTGGAGGCGGCGGCGACGGGGCTCGCCTGGGCCGACGAGCGCGCGCTGCCGCTCTTCGTGCTCGGCGGTGGCAGCAACCTGCTGGTGGCCGACGAGGGCTTTGCAGGGCTGGTGCTGCGGATGGCATTGCGCGGTGTCAGCGAGTGCCGCGACGGCGGCGGCGCGCTGCTCGCGGTGGGCGCCGGGGAGCCCTGGGACGAGCTGGTGGCGCGCACGGTGGGAGCGGGGCTCGCCGGGCTCGAGTGTCTGTCGGGGATCCCCGGCTCGGCGGGCGCGACGCCGATCCAGAACGTCGGCGCCTACGGACAGGAGGTGGCGGAGACGGTGGTGGCGGTGGAGGCGCTGTCGCGCCAGGGCAGCGGACGTCGCGTCTTCACCAACGCCGAGTGCGGCTTCGCCTACCGTGACAGCGCCTTCAAGCACGAGGAGCGGGACCGCTGGCTGATCCTCGCTGTCTCCTATCGCCTGCGGATGGACGCTCCACCGACCGTGCGTTACCCGGAGCTGTCGCGGCAGCTCGCGGCGGCGGGCGCGCCCGTGGACCTCGCGGGCGTGCGGGAGGCCGTGCTCGCCCTCCGCCGCCGCAAGGGGATGGTGCTCGACCCTGGAGATCCCGACAGCCGGAGCGACGGCTCGTTCTTCGTCAACCCGGTGGTGCCGCTGGCGGTGCTCCCCGCCATTGCCGCGCGTGCCGCCGCGCGCGGCCTCTCAGCGGAAGCGATGCCCACCTATCCGGCTCCCGGCTCGCCGGAGCCCGCCGTCAAGCTGTCGGCGGCCTGGCTCATCGAGGGGGCCGGCTTCGCCCGGGGGCACCGCCACGGCGCGGTGGGGATCTCGGGCAAACACGCGCTGGCCATCGTCAACCGCGGCGGCGGCACCGCGCGCGAGGTGATGGCGCTGGTACGCGACATCCGGCGACGGGTCGAGGACGCCTTCGGGGTGCTCCTCGTCCCCGAGCCCACCTTCGTCGGCTTCGCGACGGACCCGCTGGCCTCGTCGTAACGGCGGTCGCCGGTGATGCCGCGCGGGGCGCCGCGGTCGAGCGCCGGGTGCGCCTCGCCCTCCTGGCGGCCCACGGAGCCATCGCCCCTCGTCGGCGCACGGCTCACTCCCCGCCGGCGCGAGCCACGACGAGGGTCAGTCGCCGCGCCAGGGGGAAACGGTGAGGGTCTCGTAGCGGCCGAGGGCTACCTGGCCGGCGGCCCAGCCTCGCGGCTTGCGCACCTCGCTGCAGCGGGTCCAGTGCACGGCCACTCGCCCGCCCGCCTTGCCCTTGGAGTGCCCGGCGGCGAGGCTGGCGGCGAAGCGAGCGGTGTCGCGCGGCAGCCGTTCGAGGCCGGTGGGGTTGCGCACCACTACGTGCGACCCCGAGCCGGCGGCGACATGGAACCAGAAGTCGCGCGGCGCGGCGAGGCGGAGGCTCAGCAGGTCGTTGTCGGCGGCGGTGCGACCGACCAGCACTGTCATGCCGTCGGGCGAGGTGAAGCGGCGGGCGACGGAGCGTCCCTGCCAGAGCCCTGCCTCGGCATCGGTCGGCCCGGGGGTTGTCGACACTGGCCGCGGTCGCTCGTTCGAGCCCAAGGGCGTGCGCTAACCCGGCGGCTGCGCCGAGGTCGACGCCACCTGGTCGTAGAGCGCCACGAAGCTGGGCGGGAAGGCGGCAGGCACCGGCTTGACGGCGGCGGGCAGCGCGACGCAGCGCTCGAGCTCCTCGCGCGCCTGACGCAGCCTCTCGGCGGCGTGCGCACGTTCGATGACGTGCAGGCCGTGCAGGGCCGCGGCGCGCAGCAGGCAGGCGTGAGCCTCGGCGCGCGGGTCGGTGAGCTGGATCGCCTGCAGCTGTGCCAGCGCGCCGGCGTAGTCGGCGGCGAGGTAGGCAGCAGCGGCGCGCTGCAGCTCGTCAGGGGGAGGCTTCACCGCCGCTCGCAGCTCGCGCACGGCGATGCGCAGGTCGGCCTGGAAGGTTCGCAGCTCGATGAGCGGGGTACCCAGGTCGCCGGCGGCGGCGCGGGTGAGCGCCTCGTCGACGCGCTCGCACTGCTTGGCGATGGCGGGCGGCAGCGGCGCCAGGGAACGGGTCACGAACGTGACGTCGCGGCGGGCGTCCTCCACCGCCTTGTGCAGCGCCGCGAGCTCGGCCTGAGCCTCCACTTGCAAGGCGTCGCGGCGAGTCGTGGCCTCGGCCAGGAGGGCCTCCAGATCCTTGCGCGCCTGCTGGGCCGCCCGCCCCGCCTCGGCGGCTTGGTCGGCATCGAGCTCCTGGTCGGCGCGCGCCAGCGAGGCCCGCGCGCTGGCCAGCCGCGCCGTCGCCGGTTGCTGGCGCGCCGCGAACGAGGGGGAGCCCTCGCGCCAGACACCGTGCATCACCGGGCTCCCCTCGACGCCGGCGACCTGGAAGGCGGCCGCGGCGGCCGCGTCCACCTCCCGTTGCGCCTGGGACACCGCCTCGGCGGTGCGCGCGACGCGTTTCTGGCAGGTCTGCCGGCGCTGCATGAGGTCGCGCCCTTCGTCCTTCGACAGCTTGCCCTGCTTCTCGGCGGTGTCGAAGGCGGGGATGGCATCGCGGCAGTGCCCCTGCTCGGACAGCGCGACGCCCAGCCAGTAGTGCGGCGTGTAGCGGTGGAAGAGGGTGTCGGCGTTGAGCAGACCGGCCGCCTCGGGCCGCTCGGCGATCGCCAGTCGCAGCTGCTTGATCGCCTCGTCCCACTTCTTCTGATCGATGGCATCCATCGCCCGCTTGTAGGCGTCCTTGACGTCGGCGCACAGGGCCGGCGCGACGAGGAGCGCGAGCAGGAGCGCCAGCGCGGCGGTCCGGCGCAGGGTCAGCGCCACCAACCCGCCTCCTTGAAGTACTGCATGGCGTCGACCGGCAGCAGCTCGACGCGGCAGGTCGCTGCCTGGCCCGGCACGGCGTCGACCTCGCAGCTCGCGGTCGCGGTGGCTGCCGGGTGACTCAACGTCGCAACGTAGTGGCCCGGAGCCAGCTCGAGGAGCAGCGGCGTCTCGCGGGCAGCGGGGAGCGGCAGCTCGCGTCCCGTGCCGTCGCGCAGCGACACCAGCTCGCCCCAGGGCGCCGCGACCACCAGCACCGTCGCCTCGGCGGGGGCCGGGGCGGTCGAGGGCACGGGCGCCGCGGTGGCAGCAGGCTGGGCGGCGGCCCGCTGTCGCGCCGCGTGCAGCAGCCACCAGCCGGTGGCCCCGATGGCCAGGACCAGGAGGATGGCACCGGCGGCAACGAGGAGCCAGAGCGTCCGTCGTGGGGGCACTCCGCTTGGTTGCGCCGCGGAGGCCGCGGGCGGTGTACGGGGAGGCACCGTCACCGGAGCCGGCGGTGGCACCGTCGCCCCAAGGTCGGGCTCCCGCGGCAGCAGCGTCCCGCCGGCGTCCCTCAGCACCGTGGGCGCCGCCGGTGGCGCCGTGGTGGGGGCGCTGGCGAGGGGTGGCGGCGGAGTGGGGTCGCTGGCGAGCGGTGGCGCCGGGGTGGGGGCGCTGGTGCGCGGTGGCGGCGGAGTCGGGGCGCTGGCGACCGGAGGAGGAGGCGTCGGCGGCGAGGCCGGTACCGGAGCGGCTGGGGCAGGCGCGCTCATCGCCGCAGGCCTGCCGCCCAGCACATCCGCGGCCGGCAGCGGTGGGAGAGGATCGGAGAGGAGGACCGTGGGCGCCGCCGGCGCGACGACTGGCGGCGCGACGGCAGTCGGCGCCATGCCTGCCGGTGTGGCGACGGCCGGCGCTGCCATCCGGGGTGGGGTGGTGGAAGACGGCGGTGCGGAGGTGGGTCGATGGGGTGGGGCCACCGCTCGTGGCGCCGAGCCGCGGGAGGACGCCGCTGCCTGGGAAGGCGCTGGTGGCGGAGGTGGAGTGGGCGCCAGCGACATCACCGTAGGTGGCGGCAGACGGATCGGCCGCGTCGCCGGACCGCCGTCGCCGACGCCGATCGCGGGCCCGACGGCCGGCAGCGGGGTGACGGAAATCTGCTGCTTGCCGCTGAGCTCCCGGCGTACCTCCTCGAGGTCGAGCATGACCTCCTGGAAGCTCTGGTAGCGCCGGTCACGATTCTTTTCGAGGCAGCGGGACACCACCAGCGCGAGCGCCGGCGGGCAATCCGGGACGAGCTGCGACACCGGCAGCGGGTTGCGGTTGAGGATTTCGTCCATCAGCACCGAGAGCTGCTTGCCCTGGAACGGTCGCGTGTAGGTGAGCAGCTCGTAGGCGACGACGCCGTACGAGAAGATGTCGGTGCGGGTGTCGAGCTCCTGGTCGCGCAGCTGCTCGGGGGACAGGTACCCCAGGGTCCCCACCGCCATCCCTTTTTGCGTCAGCTGGGTGGTGGAGGTGGCGAGCTTGGCGATGCCGAAATCGAGGATCTTCACCTGCCCGCCTTCGAGCACGCGCAGGTTGGCGGGCTTGATGTCGCGGTGGATGACCTGCTGGCTGTGGGCGTAGGCGAGCCCGGCGGCCACCTGCAGCAGATAGTCGATCTTCTGCGCCAGCGGCAGCGGATCGCGCCGCCTGATCTTCTGCAGCAGGTCCTCGCCCGAGAGGTACTCTTGCACCAGGTAGGCGGTCTCGTCCTCGACCCCGAAGTCGTGGACGATGGTGACGTTGGGGTGGTCGAAGCGGCCGGCGATCTCCGCCTCGCGGAAGAAGCGCCGCGCCATTTCCTGATCGGCCACCGAACAGGTCTTGATCGCCACCAGCCGCTTGATGAACGGATCGCGGGCCTTGTAGACGACTCCGAAGCCGCCCTCGGCGATCTTCTCCAGGACCTCGTACTTGGCGATGCGCTGGCTCAAGGGGGTTATCGTAGCAGCGCCGCCGGCGCTGGGGTGACCACTGGGTGTGACCTCGAGCGCCCGCTGGCCGGCGGAACGCTCGGCGCTAGAAGAGAACCTCCACGTGCGCGGCCTTGCGCAGTGCGGCCACCTTCTGCTCGAGGAGCTCGCGCGCCTGCTGCCTGGAGAGCAGCTGCTCGATCTGGGGCTGCGCCTCCTCGAACGGCACGGTGCCCGCCTCGCGCTTCTCCTCGAGGCGCAGCACGTGGAAGCCGAACGGGCTCTCGACGACGTCGCTGAGCTGCCCGGGCTCGAGCGCGAAGGCGGCCTGCTCGAAGGGCGGGACGGACTGTCCCTTCGCCATCCAGGGCAGGAGCCCGCCGCTGGCCTTCGAGCCGGGATCGTCCGAGCTCTCGCGGGCCACCGTGGCGAAGTCCTCGCCGCCCTTGATGCGTGCCCGCAACGCGACCGCCTTCTGGCGCGCCTGCTGGCGTTGCTCGGCGGTGGCGTCGCGCGGCACGCCGACGAGGATGTGGCGGATCCGCACCTGGGGCGGGCGCTGCATGCGCTCGAGGTCCTGCTGGTAGAAGCGACGCTCGGCCTCGGCGCTCACCTTGACTGCCGGTGTGACGTCGGCGGCCACCAGTTTCTGGATCGCGAGGTTGTGGGCGACGTCGTCGCGGACCGATTTCTCGGTGATCCCTTGCGCGGCGAGCTGGCGCGCGAAGGCAGCCGGGTCGCTCCCTTGGAGTCGCTGCAGGCTCGACGCCACCTCGGCCTCGCTCGGCGTGAGCCCGCGCCGTTTCGCCTCGGCGAGCAGCAGGCGGGCGCCGATGAGCTGATCGAGCATGGCGCGATAGAACTCCTCGGTGTCCGGAGGCGCCGGAGATCCCATGTGCTGCATCTGTGCCCGCATCGCTTGCGCGCGCTCCATCAGCTCGGCCTTGCTGATCGACTCGCCGTCGAGCTTGGCCACCAGGGCGGGGAGCCGCGAGACGTCGAAGGCCGGAGCGGGGGACGAAGAGGTGGCGGCTGCCGCGGACGACGGTAGAGCGGCGGCGGGAGTGGAGGGCGCAGGGGCCGGGGCGGTGGCTCCTGGGGAAGGCGTTGGCGCCGGGTCGCCTGCGGGCGGGCGCCGGCAGGCGCCCGCGAGGGCGAGCACCGGGAGCAGGAGTAGCAACGCGATCTGACGGCGCGGCATCAGGGGGTTCCTCGTTTCGGGCGCCGCCTGGCGGCGCGATGGGGAGGACGGCGTCGGTGGGCCGTCGGCAGGCCAGCGATCGCGGCATGATACACCGCTCGCCTGCGGGGCTCCCTCGGGGGGCAGCCCTGGCCTGTCATGGGTGGACACCGGTGGGTGGCCCTGGCTAAGGTGGTGGCCCATGATCAGACCTTGCCGTCAGCGCCGTCCCGGGCTCCTCCCGCTCGCCGTGGCAGCCGCGCTGGTCGCGGCCGCCGTGTCGGCACAACAACGACCTCGTGCCGAGGACCCTCACTCGGCACCTCACCACCACGAGACGGGGACTGCCGAGCCGAGCCCCTCGTCCGTGACCACCGACGTGGAGCCAGCGCCGCGCCGCCGGCTCACCCACGAGCAGGAGGTGATCCAGGGCCAGTTCCTGCTCGACTACATCCACAAGACGGCGCCGCCGCGCCAGCTCTTCGACCGCTACCTGCCCAAGCTCGGGGTGCAGCCCATCCTCGACGTACTCGAGGAGCGCAACAGGTTCTGCCACGAGGAGGCGCACGAGCTCGGACAGGCGGCCTACGCCCAGGTCAAGGACCTCGGGCGTGCCCTCACCGAGTGCGGCAGTCGTTGCTCGTTCGGCTGCCTGCACGGCGTGCTCAATGAGGCCTTCGGGCATCAACGGCTGGAGGCGATCGTGCCCCGGCTCGACGCCATCTGCAGGCAGTCGACCGTCCGGCGCCCCGGGCCCTGTGCCCATGGCATGGGACACGCGCTGATGATGGCCGGGGGCAACGACCTCGGGAAGGCGCTCGACGGCTGCCTGGGCTTCCAGCGGCCGGTCATGGCTTACTACTGCCAGAGCGGTGTGTTCATGGAGCTGCAGAGCCATCCCGAGCTGCTGGCCCCCCACGCCGACGACAAGCTGTGGCCTTGCGACACGTACACGCGCTTCCCTGCAGCGTGCTATCGCAACATCGCGCCCGGGCTGGTGGCGAGGGCGGGCGGGGACGCCGAGGCCATGGAGCTCTGCCGCTCCCTGCCCCACGCG
This sequence comes from Thermoanaerobaculia bacterium, assembly GCA_963837455.1. Classification (GTDB taxonomy): domain Bacteria; phylum Acidobacteriota; class Thermoanaerobaculia; order Multivoradales; family JAIOJS01; genus DASYQD01. The sequence continues at coordinate 111,633 of CAWINM010000012.1, forward strand.
CAGCGGTTGGGGTGCTTCTTCGGTTACGGCTGGGCGAAGATGCCCGCGGTCGCCGCTCGCCCCGACTTCTTTGGCTCGACCTGCCCCAGCGAACCGCTCGACGACGCCACGGTGTGCATCGAGGGGGCGATCGAGTACCTGGCCGTGTGGGACGCCAAGGCGGCCCAGAGGGCCTGCGAGCAGCTCCAGGGCCCGGCCGGCGAGGTCTGCCGCGCGGCCGCCACCGCCGGCAGCTACCGGCTGGACAAGCCGAGCCTGCCGCTCTACCTCGGCCCGTAGGTCTCGGCTCGATGACGGCCGCCGGCAGTGCGGGTCGCCACGGGCGGCGCGGACCCTTCGACCTGCGCTGGCGCCGTCGGCAGATCGAACGCGGCGGCCAGGCCATCGGCCACCGCCCACCCTTCCAGGGTGGGAACCAGGCGCCCCTCCTCGAGCCGCAGCAGGCGATCGTGTTGCAGGCGAGCGAGGAGCGGACCGTTGGCCGCCGGCAGGTCGAAGCCGAGCGCCTGCAGGCGGCCGAGCTCCACACCCTCCCGGGTGCGCAGCCCGAGCATCAACACCTCGAGCGCCAGCTCGCCTGGCCCCAGCACTTCCTCTCCCGCCACCGGCACCGCGCCGCCGTGGATCGCTCGCTCCCAGTCGCCCAGCTTGCGGTGGTTCCAGGAGCGGCGGCGGCCGTCGAACGAGTGCGCCGAAGGTCCGACGCCGAGGTAGGGAACGTGCCGCCAGTACTTGCCGTTGTGCCGTGAACGGTGCGACTCCCCGCGGCTGAAGCTCGACACCTCGTAGGCGGCATAACCCGCCGCCGCCAGCCGCCGGTGGGTGATCCGGAAGAGCGCCGCCTGCCCGTGCTCGCCGAGCTCGCGGAGCTCGCCCCGCTGCCGCCGGAAGCCGAAAGGCGTGCCGGCCTGGACGCTGAGCTGGTAGCAGGACAGGTGTTGGGGGCCGAGCTCGATGGCGGCCTCGAGGTCGCGATCCCACGCCTCCGCCTCCTGCCCGGGAAGACCATAGATGAGGTCGACCCCCAGCGTCGCGAAGCCTGCCGCCAGCGCCAGCTTCACCGCCCGCCGCGCCTGCGCCGCGTCGTGCCGCCGGCCCAGGAACCGCAGCGCCGCGTCGTCGAACGACTGCACTCCCAGGGTGAGCGTGTGGACGCCGAGCGCACGCCAGTCGCCGAGACTCCCGGGCGTCACGTCCTCGGGATTGGCCTCCATCGCCAGCCAGGCGCTCGCGGTCACCGCCAGCCGCGCGCGCGCCTGCTCGAGAATCGCCGCCAGCTGCGAAGGCAAGAGTGAAGAAGGCGTGCCGCCGCCGAGGTAGACGCTGTCGATCGCAGCCGCGGCGAAGGTGCCGGGGGAAGAGCCGCCTGCGAGGCGCTCCCCCCACAGATCCAGCTCCTGCCGCAACGTGTCCGCGAACGCCGCCCGGCGCTCGGCGCCGCCGGTGAGCACCGAGAAGTCGCAGTAGGGGCAGATCGCCGAGCAGAAGGGGACGTGGAGGTAGAGCCCGGGGGCGGTCGCGTCACGCATGGTTGGAGCTCGCGACGCAACCGGCGGCGATCGCCAGCGGTCCCCTCGCCGCCGGGCGGGCGTCAGTTGCGCTCCGTCTTCAGCACCGCGACGAAGGCCGACTGCGGGATCTCCACCGCGCCCACCATCTTCATCCGCTTCTTGCCTTCCTTCTGCTTCTCGAGCAGCTTGCGCTTGCGGGTGATGTCGCCGCCGTAGCACTTGGCGGTGACGTCCTTGCGGAAGGCGTTGATGGTGGTGCGGGCGATGATCGGTGCCGCCGATGGCGCCCTGGATGGCGATCTTGAACTGCTGGCGCGGGATCGGTCTCGGCCAGCCGCTCGCAGTAGGTGCAGCGCCCGCGGCGCGCGCCTTGTCGCGGTGGACGAGCTGGGCGAGGGCGTCGACCGGCTCGCCGTTGACCAGGATGTCGACCTTGACCAGGTCGGTGGCGCGATAGTCGAGCAGCTCGTAGTCGAACGAGCCGTAGCCCTGGGTGAGCGTCTTCAGCCGGTCGTAGAAGTCGAACAGCACCTCGGCCAGCGGCAGCTCGGAGGTCAGCTCGACGCGATCCGACGGCGAGGTAGCTGGAAGGTCGTGTTCACGCCCGCGTCGCTCGCGGCACAGCTCCATGACCGGCCCGATGTAGCGCTCGGGCATCATCACCGAGGCTTTGATGTACGGCTCCTCGGCCCTGCTCGATCGGCACCGGGATCGGGGAAGTGCGCCGGGGTTGTCGACCTCGCATCACGGTGCCGGTCTTGAGCGTGACCCGGTAGCGCACCGACGGCGCCGACAGCAGCAGCGTCGAGGCCGTACTCGCGCGCCAGCCGCTCCTGCACGACGTCGAGGTGGAGCAGGCCGAGAAAGCCGCAGCGGAAGCCGAAGCCGAGGGCGCTGCGAGGAGTCCTTCTCGTAGGTGAGCGCGGCGTCGTTGAGCGCCAGCTTGTCGAGCGCCTTGCCGCGAGGTCCTCGTAGTCGTCGGTCGAGATCGGGTAGATCGACGAGAAGACCACCGGCTTGGCCTCCTTGTAGCCGGGCAGCGGCGCGGCCGCCGGGCGGTCGGCGTCGGTGATGGTGTCGCCGATGGCGATGTCGCTGCACCGTCTTGATGCCGGCGATGACGTAGCCGACGGCGCCGGCGCTCCAGCTCGCTCGGGACGACACGTGCTTGAGCTGGAGCAGGCCCACCTCCTCGACCTCGTACTCCTTGCCGGTGTGCATCAGCTCGATCCGCTGGCCCGGGCGTCACCACGCCGTCCACCACGCGCACCAGCAGCACGACGCCGCGGTAGGGGTCGTACTCGGCGTCGAAGATCAGCGCCTGGAGCGGCGCCGCGGGGTCGCCGGTCGGGCGCCGGGAGCTGGTGCGACGATCGCCTCGAGCACGTCGTCGACCCCCTGGCCGGTCTTCGCCGAGCAGAGCACCGCCGCGAAGGGGTCGAGCCCGAGGTCGGCGTCGATCTCCTCGCGCACCCGCTCGACGTCGGCCGACGGCAGGTCGATCTTGTTGATCACCGGCACCACCTCGAGGTCGTACTCGAGGGCGAGGTAGAGGTTGGCGACGGTCTGCGCCTCCACCCCCTGCGAGGCGTCGACGATCAGCAGCGCCCCCTCGCACGACATCAGCGACCGCCGCACCTCGTGCGAGAAGTCGACGTGGCCCGGGGTGTCGATGAGGTTGAGCTCGGTAGCTGCGGCCGTCGCGGGCGGGGTAGTTGAGGGTGACGGTGTTGCTCTTGATGGTGATGCCGCGCTCGCGCTCGATGTCCATCGAATCGAGGATCTGGTCGCGGAAGTCGCGCGCCTCGACCCCGCCGCAGCGCTGGATCAGGCGGTCGGCGAGGGTCGACTTGCCGTGGTCGATGTGGGCGATGATGCAGAAGTTGCGGATGGTGTCCAACGCGCCCTCGCTGATAGGGAGCCCCCGGGGCGAGCGCCCGAGGGGAGCCCGTGATCATACCGCGGGCGCCTCAGCCGGCGCGCTCGTCGACGCGCAGCTGGCCGCGCCGCAGCAGCGCCGCCGCCGCCTCCGGCGTCAGCGGCGGCGAGAGCAGGTTCCCCTGCGCCAGGTCGCAGCCCAGTCGACCGAGCGCGGCGAGCTGCGCCGGCGACTCCACACCCTCGCCCAGCACCTGCATGCCCAGGCTCTTGCCGAGGGTGACGATGGCGCGCACGATCGCCTCCTCGCCGGCGCCGAGGCGGGCGACGAACGAGCGGTCGATCTTCAGCGTGTCGATGGGGAACTGCTGCAGGTAGGCGAGCGACGAGTAGCCGGTGCCAAAATCGTCGATCATCAGCGACAGGCCGAGCCCGTGGCGGAGCTGGACGAGCACGCTCTGCGCCGCCGGCGCGTCGGCCATTAGCACGCTCTCGGTGACCTCCAGCTTGAGGCGCCGTGGGTCGGCACCGGTGGCGGCGAGGGTGCGCCGCACCTGCTGCACCAGCTCGGGGTGGGCGAGCTGGCGTCCGGAGAGGTTGACGCTCACCGTCAGCCCCGGATCGTGGGCGAGCAGCTCGGACCACGCCGCCAGCTGGCTGCAAGCCGATTCGAGCACCCAGGAGCCCAGCGGCACGATGAACCCGGTCTCCTCGGCACTGGCGATGAACTGCGCCGGCAGCAGCACCCCGCGCTGGGGGTGGTTCCAGCGCAGCAGGGCCTCGAAGCCGCACAGCCGCCCGTCACCGATGCGCGCGAGCGGTTGGTAGTACAGCTCCAGCTCTTGGCGCTCGAGGGCGTGACGGAGATCGTTCTCGAGCTGCATCGCCGCCACCGCCTCGTGGTGCATCTCCTGGTCGAAGACGGTGTAGACGGCCCTCCCCTGGGCCTTGGCGCGATACATGGCGATGTCGGCGTCACGCAGGATCTGTTCCGGCGTCGCACAATCGCCATCGCCGATGGCGATGCCGATGCTGCCCGAGGTGAACACCTCGTGCCCGGAGAGCTGGAACGGGCGCGTCAGCTCCGCCAGGATGCGCTCGGCGTTGCGGCTCGCCTGCCGCACGTCGACTAGCCCCTCGAGCAGGAAACCGAACTCGTCGCCTCCCAGCCGGGCCACGGTGTCGATGACGCGGACGGTGCTGCGCAGACGATCGGCGAGCGCCACCAGCAGCTCGTCGCCGAGCCGGTGCCCGAGGCTGTCGTTGATCACCTTGAAGCGATCGAGGTCGAGGAAGAGCACGGCGAAGCGGCTGCGCGGAGTGCGGCGGCAGCGTTGCAGCGCCATCTCCAGGCGGTTGATGAACAGCGCGCGGTTGGGCAGCCCGGTGAGGGCGTCGTGCAGGGCGTCATGGAGCAGCTGGTGCTCGGCCTGCTTGCGATCGCTGATGTCGGTCTGCGAGCCCGCCATGCGGTAGGCGCGGCCGTCGGCGTCGCGAACGGCAAGGCCGCGACAGAGCATCCAGCGGAACGAGCTGCCGCGGTGACGTAACCGGTACTCGCACTGGAAGTGCGGCGAGCGACCCTCGACGTGCTCGGTGAGGGCGCGGCGGAGATGCCCGCGCTCCCCGGGGTGGACGCGCGAGAACCACTCCTGGGGGTCGTTGCTCAGCTCTCCCTCCTCGTAGCCGATCATCGACGCCCAGCGGGCCGAGTAGTAGATCTGGTTGCGCTCGAGGTCCCAGTCCCACAAGCCGTCGTTGGCGCCCCGCGCGGCGAGCGCGTAGCGCTCCTCGCTGCGCCGCAGCGCCTCCTCGGCGCGCTTGCGGTCGCCGACGTCGAGGTAGAGACCGAACACCCCCAGCCGGCGCTCACCAAGCTCGACGGGGGAGCCCAGCACGCGTACGTGGACGGGGGTGCCGTCACGATGGAGACGCACCGTCTCGTGGCTCACCAGGGCCCCTTCGAGGGCGGCGCGGCTGAGGCCGCTCGCCTCCACGGCGAGGTCGGGAGGAGTGATCAGCTCGTTGATGTGGCGGCCTCGCACCTCGTCGGGCGACCACCCGAAGAGGCGCGTGAAGCCGGGGTTGACGTCGACCACGACGTCGTCGTCGTTGAGCAGCACGATGCCCACCGGCGAGCTCTCGAACAGCTGCCGGTAGTAGGCGTTCTGGATCCACATCGCCTCCTCGGCGCGCTCGCGGTCGGTGACGTCCTCACCGATGCTGGCGGTGCCCAGCACCTCGCCCCCGGCCGAGCGCAGGAGGGTGTTGCTCCAGCGCACCAGCCGGCGCTCGCCACGACGGGTGAGCAGGGAGTGGACGGCGAGCGGCGCGACCGAGCCGCGGCGCATCTCGCCCTGGAAGCGGATGCGCAGCTCGCCGCGCTCGTCGGCGGGCAAGAACCGCTCGAACCAGTCCTCGCCGACCACCTCCTCGCGCCGCCAGCCGGACACCGCCAGCAGGAAGGGATTGCAGTGGGCGACGCAGCCGCGGGGGTCGAGGAAGACGGCCGCCAGCTGCACGTCCTCGACCAGGACGCGAAAGTGCTCGGGGTCCTGCAGGGCGGCGAGCAACTCGCTGCCGCGACGGGTTCCGGCAGACTCGGGCATTCGTGGGTGGAAGAGGATCGGGTCGTGTGGATTGTCGCACGGTTCGCCCACGGGGAGCGAGCGGCGGGCGGCGGCGAAGCGTCGCTAGCGCGCCAGGCGTGCGGGCGGCAGGTCGAGGATGGTGAGCAGCCCGGGGCGGGCGGCAACTACCTGGCGCAGCGAGTTGACGAGGATCGCCGCCGTCGCCGAGTCGCCGAAGATGCCGCCCTCGAAGAGCAGGCGCACGGGAGGCTCGCCGATGAGAAGGATCTCGTCGCGGGGGTCGGCGGCGCCGACGTACATCTGCAGGTCGAGCTCGACCACCACCTTGCCGCCGCTCCGGCCCAGGCCGAGGTTGCGGATGCCGGCGACGTGGCCGGCTGGCACCTGCAGGTGCAGCGTGCGGCGCTCCTCGGTGGCGATCACCGGCTCGACGATCTGCTCGACGGAGTCGAGGTCGAGGCCGAGCGCGGCTCCCACCAGCGCCACCGATTCGCGCATCCCGACGTGACCGAGGGTCCCGGCGGCGACCCCGGCGGCGAACTCCTGGCGCGAGAGGCCGGCTCCTACCTTCCGTTGCAGCGGCAGCCGCCGCCTGCCGGCGTCGACGATGCGGAGGCCCTGTACCCGCTCCACGCTGCTGGCGACCGCTGACGCCACCACCGGGACGAAGTCGAGCACGAACCCGGGGTTGACGCCGGTGCCGAGGATGGTGGCGCCGCCGGCGCAGGCGGCGGCGTCGATCTCCGCCGCCAGCCGCGGGTGCTGGAGGGCGGGGAAGAGCAGCTCCTCGCAGGAGGAGACGACGTCGACGCCGGCCTCGCAGCAGCGCAGCAGGTCGTCGCGTACCGAGGGCAGCGACGAGGAGGTGCAGAGGAGCACCACGTCGGGAGCCCGGCGAGCGAGGGCGGTGGTGAGATCCTCCTCGACGACGACTCCGGTGGGTGCCGGCAGGCCGAGCAGCGCGGCGAGATCCTTGCCGGCCTTGCCGGGATCGACGTCGACGGCGCCCACCACCTGCAGCGAGCGTCGCGACAGCGCCAGCCGGGCGGTAGCCGCCCCGATGGGGCCGAGCCCGACGGCGAGCGCGCGCAGGGGCGGCGGAGCCAGAGGGGCCGGCGGGCTAGTCACCGCCGGGCCCCGGCGAGGCCGCCCCCGGGACCGTGGCCCAGCCGGCGGCCTCGGCGGCCCCACGGCTCCGGCGGAGGGCGCGAGGCACCAGGTCGGCGACGACGCCGAGGTGGTCGGAGACCGGGTTGGGCAACGTCCGGTAGGCAGCGAAGTCGAGCTCGCTCGACACCAGGATCCAGTCGAGGCGCCGCCACGGTCGCCGTGAGGGGTAGGTGGGGGCCCGGCGGTGCGGCTGGTAGGGGCGCAGCCCCAGCTCGCGGGAGAGTGGGAGCAGCTGGCGCGCCTCCTCGGACCAGGAGCAGTTGAAGTCGCCGAGCACCACCAGCGGGCGGGGCTGCTCGGCGTTGCGTGCGACGAGCGCGTCGGTGAGCTGCCGGACCTGCTGGCGACGGATCACCGGGTTGAAGGGCTCGAGGTGGAGGGATACGACGTCGAGCTCGATCCCCTCCCAGACCGGCACCGGCAGCGTCGCCAGCACGAACCCCTTGGTATCGCGCCAGGAAGTGCCAAAGCGCAGGGATCGCGTGGAGTGGAAGGGAAAGCGGCTCATCAGCGCCGTTCCCGAGGTGAGGACCGCGCGACCGAGGTTGAAGGCGTTGTGCTCGCCGCGGAACGACCAGGCGTGCTCGGCGAGCTGGGTGAGGGTCTCGACGTGGTCGAAGTTGCCGCTCCAGGCCGAGGGACCATCTGCCTCCTGCAGCGCCACGACGTCGGCGCGCGACTCGCGCACGAGCGAGGCGATCTCCTCGAGGTTTCGGCGCACCGTGCGTGGGCTGAGCAGCGCCTGGTGGGTGGCGAGCTTGCGCCCGTGGGCGACGTTGAGGGTGAGCAGGCGGAGGGCGCCGCCGGCCCCCTGCCCGGCGTCGATGGGCAGCCGGCGCCGGAACCGCGTGCCCCCCTGGCGCAGCGGCTCCGCGAGCCAGCCCGCCTTCGGCAGCCTCAGATGCGAGCGCACGCGCTTGCCGTCCAACGAGCCTCCCTCACGGAAGTGGTTTCCCGGGATGCGGCTCGGCCGGCGCCCGCCCGTCGACGAGCAGGCGCCAGGCCGCCCTCGTCAGTGCCCCTCCCAGCTCGGGATCCGTCCCGGTGTCCAGGGCGCTCCCAGCTCCTCCGCCTTCGTCTCCATCGCCTCGAGGTCGGCAATCGCCTGGCGCAGCTTGGGCAGCAGTGCGGCGAGCTCGGAGGAGGCGATCTCGTAGTTGCGCCTGTGGGTGGCGGTGGGCCCGCTGGTGGAGCCCCAGCTGCCCTGCACGACCTGCCCGACGCGGTCGAGAAGGGCCGGCGCCACGGGCTCGTTCCGCCTGCCGATGGTGGCGTCCCCTTCGAGCGCCTCGTCGATGTCCTCCAGCCGGTGCCGCAGCTCGACGCCCTGCTGGCGCAGGGCGAGGTCGGCGCGCGGAGTGTCCATGATGGCGTCGATCAGGGCGTCGAGGCGGTGCCGAGCCTCATCCGAGGCCCGGGCCGCGCCGCGCGCGGCGCGCTGCAGCTCGGCCGTCTGGCGCTGGAAGGCCACCAACGCTGCGCGGTCGGGAGCCGGCAGGGAGGTGTTGGCAATCGCCTCGACCGCGAAGGTCTGCGGCGGCCCGAGTGGCGTCCAGGCGCCGCCGACGCGCTGCGACAGCTGCACGCGGTAGCGGCCGGGCAGCGCCATGGAGCCGGTCGGAGGCTCGTACTCCGGGTTGTCGGGCGGCGGCCCCTGCCGCGCCGGCAGCAGGGAGGGGTAGCGCAGGTCCCAGGCAACGCGGTGGAACCCCTTCGACACCGGCCCGGTGATCCGCCGCACCACGTTGCCCTGCTCGTCGCTGACGGTGAGCACGATCGCCGGATCCTCGGCGCGGTCCTCGGCCTGCAGCTCCTCCCAGCTCGGGTAGAAGACGTCCCCACCCTTCTCCTCGACCTTGGCCTCCTTCTCCTGCCGCTGCTCCTTGAGCGATTTCAGGCCGTCGTGCAGGTAGTAGGTGAAGACGGCGCCGAACGGCGGGTTGTCGGCGGTGAAGTAGCTGTCGCCGTAGAAGCCCTTGCCCTTGCCCCCAGAGGGGTAGCGCTCCATGTAGGCGAGGGCGGTGCGCACCGGGAACATCGCCGCCGGCGACTCCAGGATCTCGCGGCTCGCCTGGCGCAGCGGCGTATAGTCGTCGAGCACCCAGAAGCCGCGTCCGAAGGTGGCGAGGACGAGGTCGTTCTCGCGCCGCTGGACGTCGATGTCGCGCACCGCGATGGTGGGGAAGCCGCCCTGCAGCTGGATCCACTTCTTGCCGCCGTCGCGGGTGAAGAAGAGGCCGAGCTCGGTGCCGGCGAAGAGCAGGTCGGGCTGCTCGCCGTCGAGCGCCAGGGCGTACACCGTTCCCTTCTTGGGGAGGTCGCCGGCGATCGAGGTCCAGGTGCGGCCACGGTCGGTGCTCTTCAGCGCGTAGGGAGCGAAGTCACCCATCTTGTGATTGTCGAAGCTGGCGTAGACGGTGTCGCGATCGTGGCGCGACGCCTCGAGGTCGGAGACGTAGCTCATGTCGGGGACGCCGGGGAACGTCTCCTGCTTGCGCCAGGTGGCGCCGCCGTCCTCCGACACCTGTACCAGGCCGTCGTCGGTGCCGGCGTAGAGCAGTCCCTCGACGAGGGGTGACTCCGCGAGCGAGACGATGTTGCCGTAGTACGAGGTCGAGGCGTTCTTGGCCACCGCGTCGACGCTCCACACCCGGCCCATCACCGCCAGCTTGTTGCGGTCGAGCTGGCGGGTGAGGTCCGGGGACACCGGGCGCCAGCTGTCGCCTCGATCGTCGCTGCGGTAGAGGCGCTGGGAGCCGAAGTAGAGGCGGGTGTGCAAGTGCGGCGAGATCATCAGCGCCGCGTCCCAGTTCCAGCGGCTGCCCGGCTCGCCGGGTCCGGGCTGCGGCTGCACGTCGACGATCTCTCCGCTCTTCTTGTCGAAGCGGAAGAGGTTGCCGTTCTGGTACTCGGAGTAGACGATGTTGGGGTCCTCGGGGTCGATGACGGTCATGAAGCCGTCGCCGCCGAGGGTGACGAACCAGTCGGCATTGACGATGCCGTTGATGTTCAGCGTTCGCGAGGGCCCGCCCAGGCTCTCGTTGTCCTGGGTGCCGCCATAGACGTTGTAGAACGGCAGGTCGTTGTCGGCCCGGACGCGGTAGAACTGGGTCACCGGCAGGTTCTCGGTGAACCGCCAGCTCTTGCCGCGATCCCAGCTCTCGTAGAGGCCGCCGTCGTTGCCGTTGATGAGGTGGTCGGTGTCGGCGGGGTCGATCCACAGCGCGTGGTTGTCGACGTGCTTGCTGTGCTCGAGGCCGGTCGACCAGGTCTTGCCGCCGTCCTCGGTGACGTGAAGCAGGGTGTCCATGGCGTAGACGCGATCGAGACGTCCGGGGTCGGCGACGATCTCCTGGTAGTACTGCGGGCTGCTCGAGACGTAGTCGCTGCGCTTCTCCCAGCTCTCGCCGCGGTTCGCGGAGCGAAAGAAGCCGCCCTTGTCGCCGCTGGCCTCGATCCAGGCGTAGAGGACGTCGGAGTCGGCGGGGGAGCTGGCAAGGCCGATGCGCCCGCGGTCCCCTTCGGGGAGCCCCTTCTCGACCTTGCGCCAGGTCTCGCCGCCGTCGGTCGTCTTGTAGATCGTCGCCTCCGGACCGCCGTCGATGAGCACCCAGACGTGCCGGCGGCGTTGGTACGAGGCCGCCCACAGCGTGTTGGGGTCGCGCGGGTCCATCACCACGTCGGTGATGCCGGTCTTGTCGCTGACGAAGAGCACCCGCTTCCACGTCTTGCCGCCGTCGAGCGTGCGGTAGAGACCGCGGTCGCCGCCGTCCTTCCACAGCGGCCCCTGGGCGGCGACGAAGACCCGCCGTGTGTCGGTGGGGTCGATGAGGATCTTGGCGATGTGCTCGCTGCTCTCGAGCCCGACCCGCTGCCAGCTGCTGCCACCGTCGGTCGACTTGTAGAGGCCATCCCCGTAGCCGACGCTACGCTGGCTGTTGTTCTCGCCGGTGCCGACCCAGACCACCAGCGGGTCGCTGGGGTCGAGAGCGATGCAGCCGATGGAGTAGCTCGGCTGGCTCCCGAAGACCGGCTTCCAGGTGGTCCCTGAGGTGGTGGTCTTCCAAACCCCGCCGGAGGCCGACGCGACGTAGCGCACCGCCGTGTCGTGAGGGTCGACGGCGAGGTCGACGATACGCCCCGAGGTGAGGGCGGGGCCGATCTCGCGCAGCTCGAGCCCGTTGAATGTCGCCGCGGAGAGGACGTCCGCGTTGGCGTCCTTGTCCTTCGAGGCGGCCGGCTCGGCCTTCTTGGCAGCGGCGGGTGCGACGGCCGCGAGGCAGGCGAGCAGCAGTGGCGCCAGGGCTCTGTTCACGAAGATCCTCCGTTGGTGGCAGGTTCCGTAGGAGTGGGGTGGAGGCGACCGCGAGCGCGGGCGCCGCGACGCCGCCTCATTCTAGGCAATCGGGTCGATCTCGCAAACGGGCGTTTGAACGGTGTCAGCTGGCCTGCCGGCCGCGCGCCAGCATCTGCGCCACCCGTTGCCCGGCGGTGTCGAGCGGGGAGACCCCTGCCGCCGTCGCCTCGGAGAGCACCGCGGCGACGATCTCCGCCACGTGGTCCATGCTCGCCAGCAGCGCCTCCGGATCGCGTTCGCCGCGGGTGTGCAACGAGAAGGCGTAGGCGCCGCCGGCGTTGATCACGTAGTCCGGCACGTACACGATGCCGCGCCGGTGGAGCCGCGCCGCGTCCTCCGGGGTGTCAAGCTGGGCGTTCGCGGAGCCGGCGACGATCCGGCAGGCGAGGCGAGGAATGGTCGCCGCCGACAGCACGCCGCCGATGGCACAGGGAGCGAAGACGTCGCAAGGGGTGTCCCAGGTGCGCTCCGGGGGCACCGCGGTGGCGCCGAGGGTGCGCACGGCGCGGGCGACGCGCTCGGCGTCGACGTCGGTTACCAGCAGGCGGGCACCGAGGCCGGCGAGCTCCTCGGCGAGCGGGAAGCCGACGTCGCCCATCCCCTGGACCAGCACGCTGACGCCGCGCAGATCGGTGCGCCCGAGCACCGCCGCCACCGCCGCCTCGATGCCGCGGCGCACGCCGCGCGCGGTGTAGGGGCCGGGGTCGGCGACGCGCCCCCCCTCCTCGACGCCGTGCACGTAGCGCGTCTCGCCGGCGATCACGGCCATGTCCGCGGGTGTGGTGCCGAGATCCTCGCCGGTGGCGAAGGCGCCGTGCAGGCTCTCGATCAGCCCGCCGTAGCGCCGCAGCAGGCCGGTGCGCGCCTCCGCAGAGAGCGGGCCGGCAATGGCCAGCACCGCCTTGGCGCCGCCGATCGGCTGCTCGAGGACGGCCCACTTGCGGGTCATCGTCTCGGCGAGGCGTTGTGCGTCGCGCAGGCCCTCGGCCGGGGACGCGTAGTGGCGCATGCGCGTGCCACCGGTGGGGGGCCCGAGCGCCGTGGAGTGGATGGCGATGAAGATCCACGCGCCGGTCTCGCGGTCGAAGCGGCTGACCACCGCCTCGCCGCCCCAGTTGCGCAGCACCGACTCGAGATCGTCGCGTTCGGCTGGGCTCATCTCCCCGGCCGCGATCCTACTGCAAGGGGGCGACAGGGGGCGAATCTGGCTGTCCCGAACCGGCCCGAGACGAGCCGCCTGCCGCGCGGCCACCCGAGGCACGCCCGCCACCATCGCATCCGGCCCGGGCATTGCGGCGAGCTTCCCAGGAATCTGCCGGCGTTTTCCCGGCGATTTCCCGAGGACCGCCGGGGCGGATTTGCGCTCCTCTCTGACGATGGCGAGGACACCGCCGAGATCGCAGCGCGAACCGCGAAATGAAGGGAGGATTCGATGCAACGCACGCGACCGGGACACGCCGCCATCGCCCTCGTCGTGCTGGCGGTAGCTCTGGGCGGCACTCTGCACGCTCAGACCGGGGCCGTCGACATCGAGGACGGAACCGGTTGGTATTGCCGCGACGATTCCCTCATCTTTAGCTGCGAGCAAGCGTACGCATGGGGACCCAGCGTCCCGCATGACGGGGGCTCGCCGGGAGCCTACCTGTTGATGCAGCGCAACGACGTGTTCTCCGCCCTGCCCGCCGGCGAGCACCCGACCATCCATAGCTCCTTCCAGTTCCTCAATCGGCGAGCGACCTACTCGTTCCGCCAACACGACGCGGTCGAAGGGCTCCGCATCAGCATGGACGCACGGGCCGAGGTCGATTCCGACTGTTCGTGCCAGGTCTTCGTCTATCTCCGGCCCTTCATCATGCAGGGGTACTCGGGTTGGAATACGGCCGAGCTCGACCAGGCGACCGCGCCCTTCTTCGCCTGGAGCACACTGGGGGGCTTCGGCGTCTGGTCCAGCCGCCAGGGGACCCTGCGTCCGGAGCTCACCGTTCCGCGCTACGCCATCGATCTTTCGCAGGGAGCGGATGACGTGACGCTCGGCTTTATCGTCGAGACGACGATCACCCGTCCCACTGGGGACCCAGGCAATACCTTCCACGTCCACTTCCGGCTCGGCGTCGACAATGTTCGCCTCGAGCCCATACCCCAGACCGGGCCACCGCGCGCCAACTTCTCGGTGACCGGCCTCTTGCCCTACATCGCTGGTGGCGCCACGCCGGCGGTCACCGAGTTTCCCCCCGATTTCACGGCCGACGTGGGCGTGGTGCTGGAGGGAGCCTCCGGTTCCGGGAGCGTGCGCCTGGTACCCATCGAGGGAGACGTCAGCCCGGCAGTCCCGGGCGGGGGCGTCGTCTCGTTCCCGCCCCGATCCCGGGTCGCGAGGTTGCACTTTCACGCTCAGCCGGGAGATCCGAACTACCAGGAGAATGGAGCGCTGTTCCAGGTGGGACTCGACCGCGCCAGCGGTGTCGCGATCGGCGACCGGAACAAGCTCGTCGTCGCAGCGGTCGACGCGGCGAAGCTCTCACAGGACTGCGTGGTCGAGGCCTTCAAGGTCCTGGCCTGCGCGGTGGGGCTGTATCCCGATCCCGAGCAGTGTCACGGCAGCACCGCGGCGCGCAGCGCGATCTCCGGCGATCGGTTGGCGATCCTGCGGGCGTTCCGCGATCAGACCCTGCGGTCGACAGCCGCGGGGCGCTACTACGCCAACCTCTACGAAAGGCTCTCACCGGCCCTGATCGAGGCGCTGGTCGCCAAGCCCACGCTGCTGCCCGAGATCGTCGCCGCCGAGGACGACTGGATCGCCGCCCTGCAGGCGCTCACCACCGGTAGCGGCTCAACGGCCAGGATCTCGTCGGCCATGGCGACCAACCTGCGGCAGATCCTCGACCACTTCAAGGCAGCCGGATCCGAGAGCCTGGCGCGCACGATCGACCGCGAGCAGGCGCGCCTCGGCCTCGATGACCTCACCGGCATGAGCGCGGCCGACCTCTGGCAAAGGGTCAACGAGCAAGGCGGGCCCGCGACCTGTGTGCCCTCGCCCGCGGCACTCTGCCTGAACGGTGGGCGCTTTCGGGTCGAGACGGAATGGGTGACCACGAACGGCGAACGAGGGGCGGGGCACGCCGTTCCCCTGGGGGCCGACAGCGGTTACTTCTGGTTCTTCGACCCGGCCAACGTCGAGTCGGTGGTGAAGGTGCTCGACGGCTGCGGCCAGAACGGGCGCTACTGGGCCTTCGCGGCGGGGCTGACCAACGTGCGCGTCGTTACCACGGTCACCGACACCTGGACGGGGGTCGGCAAGAGCTACGTCAATCCGACCGGCACCGCGTTCGCACCCATCCAGGACACCAGTGCGGTCGACGTCTGCGCTGCAGCGGCTCCAGCGGGCTGGAAGCCGCTGCCCGCGCCTCGCCGCCGGCCCGCCGTCGACGCGATCGCCGCGACCGCCGCCGGCTGCGTGCCGTCGGCCACCCAGCTCTGCCTCGGCGGCGGTCGCTTCCGTGTGGAGGTCGACTGGCGGCGCTCGAACGGGGAGACTGGGGCAGGTCACGCCGTGGGGCTGACCGGCGACACCGGCACCTTCTGGTTCTTCACGCCGACCAACACCGAGGCGATCGTCAAGGTGATCGACGGCTGCGCTCTGAACGGGAAGCACTGGGTGTTCGCCGGCGGGCTCACCGACGTCAAGGTGACGCTGCGGGTCACCGACACGTCGAGCGGGGAGACGCGGACCTACGTGAATCCCCAGGGAGTGGCCTTCCGGCCGATTCAGGACACCGACGCGCTCGGGAGTTGCTCGTAGGGCAGGGAGGCGGAGGGTCTCGCTCTCGCCCTCGCCGCTCGGAACGAGGCGAAGCGCGGCGCTACGCCGATCGGGCGCGCCGTCGTTGCAGGCGCTGCCAGGCGTCGACCGCCAGCAGCAGGCCCGCTCCCAGCAGCACGATCGCCGGGCCCGAGGGGAGGTCGAGGGCGTACGACAGCGCCAGCCCGCCGAGCGTCATCACCATGCCGGTGGTGGCGGCGGTGGCCATGACGGCGAAGAAG
This sequence comes from Thermoanaerobaculia bacterium, assembly GCA_963837455.1. GTDB lineage: Bacteria > Acidobacteriota > Thermoanaerobaculia > Multivoradales > JAIOJS01 > DASYQD01. The sequence continues at coordinate 127,181 of CAWINM010000012.1, forward strand.
CCGTTGACCAGCCGCAGCGCCAGCGCCGGCGGGATGGTGAGCAGGGCGATCACCAGCAGGGTGCCCACGAGCTGGATGAGGAAGACGACGGTGAGGGCGATCGCCACCATCAGGGCGACGACCACCAGCCGCACCGGCACCCCCTGGACGGCGGCGAAGGCCTCGTCGAAGGCGACCGCCACCAGCTCCTTCCAGAAGGTCGCCACCAGGGCCACGATCGCCAGCACCAGCGCCAGCGTGAGCTGCACGTCGCGGGTGGTGACGGTGAGGATGTTGCCGAAGAGGTAGGTCTGCAAGTTGGGCGCGTAGCCGGGCGTGAGGTGCAGGAAGACGACGCCGACCGCCATCCCCACCGCCCACAGGATGCCGATGGTGGCGTCGTGGGAGCGGCCCCGCCCGCGCTCGCCACCGGCGAGGGCCAGGGCCGACGCCACCGCCACGGCGCTCGCACCCCAGCGGTAGTCGACGCCGAGGAAGTAGCAGAGGCCGAGCCCGCCGAACGCGGCGTGACTGATGCCGCCGCTGACGAACACCAGGCGCTTGACCACCACGAAGGTGCCGACGGCGCCGCACAGCACGCTGGCGAGCAGACCGGCCACCAGCGCGTTGCGGAGGAAATCGAAGGAGAGGAGGTAGGCGAGGTGATGCATGGTGCCTGCGGCTCTCACTCGTGGGGGTGGTGCCCGAGCACGCGGTGGGGCACGCCGTGGGTGATGAGCTCGACCGGGCAGCCGTACACCTCCTCGAGCATCTCCGGCGTCAGGCGCCCCTCCGGGTGGTAGTGGAGATGGCGGTTCATGCAGGCGATCTGGCGCACGACGCCGGCGAAGGGGGTGAGGTCGTGGGTGACGACGACGATCGGCATCGTCGCGTGCAGCTCGCGCAGCAGGTCGACGAGCTTCTCCCGGTACTCGGCGTCGACGGAGGCGAGGGGCTCGTCGAGCAGCAGGGCGACGGGCTCGCCGACCAGCGCACGGGCGATCAGCGTGCGCTGCAGCTGGCCGCCGGAGAGCTGCCCCACCGGGTGCTCGGCGATGGCGGCGAGCCCGAGGCGGGCGAGGGCGGTGCCGACCGCGGCGCGGTCGCCGCTGGTGTAGCGGTGCAACGGCCCGCGCACGCCGAGGCGTCCCATCTGCACCACCTCGCGGACGCGCAATGGAAAGTCGCGGTCGAAGGTGGCGAACTGGGGGACGTAGCCGAGCGCGCCGGCGCGCGGTCGCCCCGTGCCCTCCTCACCGCCGCCGAGATGGCGCTCGACACGACCCGCCGACGGTGGCACGAGCCCCAGCAGCACCTTGAGCAGAGTGGTCTTGCCGCCGCCGTTGGGACCGATGATGGCGAGGAAGTCGCGACGCCCCACCTCGAGCGTGACGTGGTCGAGGATCGGCTCCTGGTCGTAGGCGAAGCTCACGTCGCGCAGGGCGAGGAGGGGCGGTGGCCGCTGCACCGCCGCCATCGGCGTGAGGGGCTCAGCCACCGAGGGCCTCGCGCAGCGCTGCGCCCACCCGGCGGAGGTTGTCGGGCCAGTCGGCGGCCAGTGGGTCGAGGGTGACCAGGCGGGCGCCGAGCTCGGCGGCGAGGGCCCGCGCCGGCGCCTCGGAGTCGCCCCGCTGCACGAAGAGGACCCGCGTGCCGTCGCGCCGCTCGCGTTCGACGAGCGCCACGAGCTGGCGCGGGCTGGGCTCCTTGCCCTCGGCCTCCACCGCCGCCTGCTCGAGGCCGTACTCGCGGGCCAGGTAGCCCCAGGCAGGGTGGTAGACGAGGAAGCGCCGTCGCGGCAGGCCGGTGAGCTCGCGGCGCAGGTCGGCGTCGACACGGTCGATCGCGGCAACGACGCTGGCGAGATGCTGCCGGTAGAGGTCGGAGCCGGCGGGATCGAGGTCACTGAGCGCCGCGGCCACGGCGGTGGCGGTGGCCCGCATCACCGCCGGCGAGAGCCAGAGGTGAGGGTCACCGGCGACGGCGTCGGCGAGGGAGGCGGTGGAGAGCCCCGCCGCGACCTCGCTCATGTCCACCACCCGCGGCGGGGTCTGGCGGGGCAGCAGGGCGGCGAGCAGTCGCCCCTCGAAGGGCAGTGCCGGGTGACCCACCGCCACCACCAGGCGAGCCCCACCGAGACGCGCCACCTGCTGCGGCGTGGGCTCGTAGGTGTGCGGGGAGCTGCCCGGCGGCAGCAGCACCTCGACCGCGGCGCGGTTGCCGGCCAGCTGGCGCACCAGCCACGCCTGCGGTGGCACGGTGACCGCCACCGGCAGCGGCCCGGCGTGCAAGGCCGGGGCGAGGAGCGCCAGCGCGGCGAACCCGACGCCGACGACGACGACGACAGCGGCAGCCCGAAGCCCTCCCCCCTGCCCGCCCTCGGCGTCGCCGTGCGACGGGCCGCTCATCGCGCCCCGCAGGCGGCGCACAGCCCGTAGAGGATGATCTCGTGGCGCTCGAGCAGGAAGCCACCCGGGAGCAGCCCGCGGATGCCGGCGGGGCACGCGTCGACCTCGAAGACGCCGTCGCAACGGCGACAGTGGAAGTGGTGGTGGTGCCCCTTGCCGGCCAGCTCGTAGCGCGCCGGCGCTCCCGGCAGCTCGACCGCGCGCAGCGCTCCGTCGGCGAGCAGCGCCTTGAGCGTGCGGTAGACGGTGGCGATGCCCAACCCGGGATGGTCGCCGCGGGCGGCGGCGAGAAGCTCCTGGGGCGACAGCGGACGGCCGGCGGCCTGGAGGGCGGAGGCGATGGCGTCTCGCTGGCGGGTGTGGCGGGCCACGGCGAATGAGAATGATATCTCATTTGCGCCAGGCTCCGGGTGGCCCTGGTCGTGGGCCAGGGCGGCAGGCCGGGGGTGAACCGTCGCGCAGGCGTCCCCCACGCCGAGGCTAGCCGACGGCGGCGCCGGCTAGCCTCGGGGGGCGACAAACTCGTACCGCGGCTTACGGGGAGGCAGCGCTCCAGGCCGTCAAGTCGCCGGACTCGAACCCGTCCTTCGCCATGCCGAAGGTGGGGATGAGACACCACTGGACGAGGGTCCCGGTGTCCGCGCCTGCCAGGTCCGAAGCGTTCATCGTCCAGGTGCCACCCATGCTCTGGCCGTCGAAGGCGCTGAGGGGGTTGTTCGGCGTGTAGGACAGGCCAGTGTTCAGCGGGCAGGCATCCTCGACCGGACCGTCGCCCCCCTCGTCATCGAGGAAGGCATCGACGTCGTCGGCGCTGCAGCCGAAGGTGGACGCCGGGACTCCCGGGCGATCGAAGATGGCCACCGCCGGCCCGCCCTTCTGCAGCGTGAAGCGGAGGTCGCCGACATACGTGTGGGTGGCGTTGATGTAGACGTTGATGTCGTCGATCGAGAGAGAGGAGACGATATTGAGCGTCGAGTTGACGCCCGTGGGGTTGTTGTCGGGGATGGCGAGCCCGGCGTCGACACAGTAGATCACCGGGGTATGGAAGGTGAAGCTCGTCGAATCTGGGCCGGTCCCGCAGGTGTTCGTCGCACGCACTCGCCACCAGTAGTCGGTGCCGATGTTCAGCGCGACCACCGGGGTGTAGCTGGGGGCGGCCACGCTGGCGCTGTCGACGATGGTGGTGAACGCGGCGTCGCTGGCGATCTCGATGGTGTAGCCGGTCGCGCCGGTCACCGCCGACCACTGGAAGAACGGCTGCGTGGTGCTCGGCGTGGAGCCGTCCGCGGGAGCGATCAGGGTGGGTGCTCCGGGCTCGTCGACGAACAGCGTCACGTCGTGCGAGTGCAGGATCGAGCCCGCGTTGGCGCTGCCGGTGACGGTGATGATGTTGCTGCCGGCGTCGGCGGCGGTGATGTTGCTGATGGTCATCGTGCTGGAGAGGCTCCCCGTCGTGATCGGGTTGGTGGTGAATCCGACGCTCGTCCCGGCGGGATTGCCGCTTGCCGAGAGGTCGATGTCGCTGGTGAGCCCGCCGAAGTAGGAGGCCTGCAGCGTGTAGTCCGCGTTGTTCCCCGAGCAGACGATGGCAGTCGCCGGCGTGACGCCGAGGTCGAAGTCCGGAGCGCCGCACTCGGGGATCCGGAAGGAGGCGATTCGCGTTTGCCAGGGAGCTCCGCCGTTGGTCGTCAAGTACTCGTTGACGTACCAGAACGTGCAGTCGTCGGCGGGGTCGACCTCCATGTCGGAGTAGTCGCCCCAGCGGTGAGCCGGGCCGGTCTGCGCCCCGCTGCCGACCTGCATGTCCGCCTCGGCCTGCAAGGTGCCGGGTGTGTCGCCGGTCAGGCGGGTGGCGTAGCGAATGCTGGCGAAGAGGTTGGTGGCGGAGTTCATCGCGCTGTAACCCAGGGCGATGTCGCCGCTGCCGTCCATGGCGATCGACGGCATCCAGCGATTGTCATTGTCGGGCGACTGCGTGCCCTGTTGGTAGATCGACCAGTTGCCGGTCGTCTCGGTGCCACGGCGGAGCTCGAACCAGCGCGGTGCCGCGTGGTTGCCGGGGCTGGGGAGGGTGTCGACCGTCCAGGTGCCGATCAGCGACTGGTGCGCGCCGAAGTTCCGGTACGCCAGCCGCTGCATCGGCCACCACGAGCCACTGTCGAGGGTGACGCCGGTGCCCCCCGGCTGCGGCAGACAGTCGCTGATGAAGAAGCCGCAGATCGTCCAGTTGAAGTCGGCCAGGCCGTCGGCGGGAGTCAGGCTCTGAACGAGGTTGAACGTCGAGTTGCCGGGCGTCGTCCAGTCGACATGGAACTCGCGGAGGTCGAGGCTGTCGGTCGGTGGGCTGCCGAAGTAGGGCTCGCCGCCGTCGCGGAAGCTGTAGAACACGCCGGGAGCGCCGGCCGGCGGCCCGGTGACGCCGTCGGTGTCGGCCGGCAGCTGCAGGTTGGGCATGTTCTGGAAGAACTGCGCCGTTCGCGGCGTGGTGCCGGCGAGCAGGTGCTCGCGGTCGATGGCGTAGACGTCGTACTGCCCCTGGAAGCCGGAGTTAGTGCCCATGAAGTAGGCGTTGTCGGCCGGGTCAGGCCACACCCCGAGCTTGAAGTAGTCCGGGAAGCGCTGCGTCACCAGCGAGTAGAGATAGTAGGTGCCAGTGGGGTCGCCGGTGGTGGAGACCGCGAAGCAGACCTGCTCGTTGCCGCTCGGCAGCGCGAACTGCGCGAGGACCCAGCGATCGGCTTGCCAGTCGTACATGAAGATGGCGTCGCCGTCGTTGTTGGTGCGGCACGGCGCACCCGGGGGCATCGTGCTCCACAGCTGGTTGGTGTGAACGGCAGCGTTCACGACGCCGCCGGTCTTATCGAAGATCTCGAAGTAGACGTTGGTGACCTCGAGGACATGGTTCGGGCCCACCGTGATCTCGGTGTCGGGAGGGTAGAAGCCGTCGATGTTGGGGACGCCCTCGAAGTTGACCGTGGTGGCGGGGGTGCTTTGCTGCGGAACGTGCAACTGCGAGAACAGGGCGAGCTGGTCGACCACCTTGCTGGCGACGGTGCCGAAGCGCCGCCCGTGAGCGTCGACCAGCGACTCGTGCCGCGGTGGGTTGATCTCCTTGGCCGGGGCGTCGCTCTGCTCGGCGTCGACGGCCGGGCGCTCGCCCTCCTCGCCGGTGCCCGGGGGCAGCGGGTCGTTGACTGCCAGCGGCAGCTCGCGCACCGGCCGGCTCAGCCAGGGGCCCTGCATCGACAGCAGGTACGGTCCGCGGAGGCTGGGCCCGTCCTGCGGGCGCCGCTGGCCGGCAGCGCTCGGCGTCAGCACGGTGGCCTGGAAGGAGGAGACGTCGGAGCGGTGGGCGTAGCCGATCCAGTGCTGCTGCCCGTCGTTCGGCCGGCGCAGCCCATCGATGATCAATCGGCTCTCGAGCGAGTGACCGGCCGGCAGCAACCCCACCCGCGGCCCGAAGCGGGTGCCGCCGATGCTCACGTCGAGCTCGAGCTGGTAGTTGGAGGCGAACATGGCCTGCGGCGAGGCGAGCGGCCAGGAGCCGACGCGCTTGCCATGACCCAGGTCCACAGCGAAGTGGCCGCCGGCGATGTCCACCCCGTCGAACCGTTCCTGCCAGAGCTGACCCTCACCGCTCTTGTCGAAGAAGCTCACCTCGACGGCGAACCTGCCCGCGAGCGGAGTCCCGTCGGCTGCGCGCGCCTCGCCGGAGTAGCGGATGCTGGTCGGGAAGGCGTCCAGCTGGTCGGCCAGCGGTGGGCTGGGTTGCGCGGCGAGCAGGGGGGCGGCGGCGAGCAGCATTGCCAGCACCGCGACCACCGGGGTCCAGTGGCGACATACACCAAACAACGGCACAACCGGGTCGCGCATCATGGGCGTCCTTCTCCTCGAAGCAGAGAGTTGGCTTCCGGGTGGAGGCGAGGCCGGAATGATACACGAGGAAGGTCTCCCCGCAACCCTCGCCGGCGGACACTGGGCTGGTCGCGTGCGCTCAGCCGCGGGCCAACGCCCCCAGCTTGCCGCGGTCCACCTTGCCGAGGTGGGTACGGGGCACGGAATCCACCACCAGCACGCCCGGCCGCCCGGGGTGGCGTCGCCTCGCGGCGGCGACCTTTCTCGAGCGCCGCGGGCCACACCCACCGGCGCGGCCTCCTCCCGGCCGGCGGGTGCCGTCGCCCGCGCGGGGGCTAGAGGCACCCGTCGCGAGCCGGCGCACAGAGCGTGGGTCGCTCGCGAGATCGGCTCGAGAAACTGCGAGACAGCGGCCGAGAGCTGCTGCAGCGTCGTTCAAGGTAGCTGCGCCGTTGCGACCCGGGTCATTGCTGCCACGCCGCGATCGAGCTTTCGAAGCCGTCTTCGAAGATGAGGGAGGTCCACAGCCGCAACATGGCGGGCTTGGAGCTGGCATCCGAGATCGGTACGTAGCCGCCGATCCAGGCGCGCCCGCCGGTAAGGTCGAGGTCGATGGGACGATCGTCGTGGTTGCCGCCGAGATCGAAGGGAACCACGATCCGGCCGTCGCCGTCGAAGGTCGGGTCCAGGCTGCCGCCGGAGGTGAGTCGCGAAGCCCCGAAGTCCGAGGTACCGAACGGATCCTCGAGGTGGCGCGCCGCGACCACCACCTTGCCGTCGGTCTGCACGGCTGCGCCGACGCCGATGTCGGCCGCGCTCGCGGTGTCGGTCAAGTGGACGACCACACGGCCGTCACCGGAGAAGCTGGGGTCGAGGTTGCCGGTGGCGCTGAGCCGGGCCATCGCGATCCCGAGCCCTTGCGCCGTCATGGTCTCGCCGACGGCATAGAGACTGCCGCGTGACGGGTCCCAGATCAGGGCCTCGAGCGTGTCGTTCGCGTCGCCGTCGCCGTCGAAGGAGAAGATTCGATTCGCTTCGAGCACCCCGTCGATCGATCGCATCTGGAGATAGAAGTCGCGGTCGTGGCGGGGCGGCGTGGTCTGGGTCATGAAGCCGCCGATCCAGAGAATGTCGAAGCCGTGCGAGGAGCCGAAGGCGATCGCGTTGGGGTAGTCCTCGCCGGTGTTGTAATCGATGAGGAGGGACCCGCCGCCGGTGAAGCTGGTGTCCAGGTGCCCGTTCGACAGGAAGCGCGCGACCCGCCCGAGCCAGTTCGAAGGGGGGCTGCTGCTGCTGACCTTCGCCGCCACGTACAAGCGGCCGAAGCGGTCGATCGCCAGGTCGCGAACCTCCATAACGGGATCGAAGGAATAGAGCGCCCAGCCGTCGCCGTTGCCGCCCGTCTCGTCGAGGTTGAAGTCGAGGCCGCACCCTGACTCCGGGAAGGAGACCCGCATCATCGCCAGGTACCGCGCGCCGCCGATGTTGGTGGTGCCGGCGATGGTCAGGCGGCCGAAGAAGTCCATGGCGGCCCCCCCGGCCTGGGTCAGCGAGCCGCCTGGAGCCTGATAGGCGCAGGCGAAATAGCCGCCGCCAGTCAACGACTGGACGGCATAGTCGAAGTAGTACTGCCCGCCGACGGACTCGGTCCCGGCCCACCACATGTAGAGGCCGTCGTTGGTCACGCCGGAGGCGACGGGGAAGTAGTCGCCGGCGAAGAAGCTGGTGGTGAAGTGGAACTTGCCGTTCCCGAAGAAGGTCGGATCGGGCTGTCCGTCCTGGACCGCCGCGAGCGGAGCGCTGACGACGAGAGTGGCGACCGCGATGGCCTGTCGAACCCGTGCCCGACGTGAAGCTTGGTGATTCGCGCGCATGGTGCAACCTCCCTGCCCTCTTCACGAAGGAAGCGACCTTCGAGGGACAGCGACCGGTAGAGCTCGAACGGCGCCGCTCGGGCGCCTTCGCCACCCCTTCGAGGCTCCACGCGCTCGACAGCGCCATACCGGCCGCCTCGCCGCTCGGCAGGGGCGAACCTCGAAAGCGCCAGGCGCGCGCCAGGTGCCGGGCTCAGGCAACTCGTCGGCGGCTACTGGAAACGGCGCTAGCGCGCGGGTGGGGGGCAGCCCAACGCCGCTGCTTCGGGGGCGCGGGAGAGCGCTCTCAGCCCGTCGGCGCGCTGACGGCAGGCGTCGCCCCACAGGCCGCTCGCGCGGCCGAGCTGCTTTTCGAGGATTGCCAAGGCGCGCGCCAGCGGCGGATCGGCCTCGGCGTGGCGCCCGAGCTGCCCCAAGGCATCGGCGAGGTTCATCAGCGCGTAGGCCACCGTCACGTGCTCCGGTCCGTGCAGGCGCTCGGCGAGCGCCAGGGTCGAGCGCAGCGAGCTCTCCGCCTCCGCGAAGCGCCCCAGCTCGACGAGTAGCGCGCCGTCGGTGATTCCCATGGTGACCAGCGTCGCCGCATCGTCGCCTTGCCGGCGGCGAATGGAGGCGACGAGCTCTCGCTCCATCTCCAGGGCCTCGGCAGGCCGCCCGAGCTGGTTGGCGTCGATCATCAGACCGCCCCGCACATCGTCGGCCTCTTCGCTCTCTCCATCCCCGGCGGCCACCAGGATCGACAGCGCTTCGCGCCCCGCGCGATCGGCTGCGGCGGCGCGACCGAGGTTCCAGCGCGCGAACTGCAGCGCGTCGAGCCCCGCTGCGATCGCCGGATCACCCGGCGGTAGCGAGTGGCGAAAGAGGGCGACGGAGCGCGTCGCTGTGGCGAGCGACTCCTGTTTGCGCCCCAGGTTGGCGAGTACCCTGGAGAGCCCGGCGAGGATCTTCGCTTCGACCTCCGGCTGACCGGCGAGATCCTTCGGCAGTCGCGCCATCGCCGCCGTGAGCAGGTCGTCGACCGAGACCGCGGCGCCGCGCTGACGCTGGAGAGGGTCGGCTTCGGCGAAGATGCTCAGCAGGAACTGCTGCACCTTCTCGGCGCGCTTGGCCTCGGCACGAGCGTGAGCCGCCTCCTGGCGAGCGAGAACGGCGGCGGCGAGCGCCGCGGAGCGCTGCCAGATGGCCAGCCCGAGACCTGCGGTGAGCGCCAGCAGAACGGCGATTCCCGCCGCCACCGCGACCCGATTGCGGCTGGCGAAGCGCCCCAGTCGATAACGCAGCGGGGCAGGGCCGGCGAGCACCGGACGGCGGTCGAGGAAGCGCTGGAGGTCGTTGACGAGCGCCTCACACGACGGGTAGCGCCCCGTCGGATCGGGGTGGAGGGCGCGCGCCAGGATCAGATCGAGGCCGCCGCGCAGTCTTCGCGCGCGGCGCTTGCCGCCGGCGGCTTGGCTGACGCTGCTGCTGGCACGCGGGGCGGTCTCGTGGCGGATCTCTTCGGCGAGCGCCTCCGCGGTTGTTGCCTGGCGCAGGAAGGGGCGGCGGCCGGTCACCAGCTCGAAGAGCACCACCCCCAGCGCATAGACGTCGGTGCCGGTCGACACCGGCTCGCCGCGGATCTGCTCGGGGGCGGCGTAGGCGGGGGTCATCGGCAGCACTCTGGTGCGTGGCCCGCCGTCCTCGTCGCCCTCGGCGTCGAGTAGCTTGGCGATGCCGAAGTCGAGCAACCGCACCCGACCGTCATGGCCGACCAGGATGTTCGAGGGCTTGAGGTCGCGATGTACGACGAGGCGTGAGTGCGCGGCGGCGATCGCGCGCCCGGCGTCGACGATCAGCAGCAGGCGGGAGGCGAGGTCGAGCGCGTGGAGCTCCGCGTAGCGGGTGATCGGCTCGCCCTCGACCAGCTCGAGGGCGAAGAAGGGGCGGCCGTCGGCGGCGATGCCGCCGTCGAGCAGGCGGGCGATGTTCGGGTGGTCGAGACGCGCCAGGATCTGGCGTTCGGCGAGGAAGCGGCGGAGGATCTCGCCCGAGTGAAGATCCGGGAGGGCGAGCTTGAGGGCCACCGTCTGCTCGAACTGGCCGTCGGCCCGCTCGGCGCGCCACACTTCGCCCATGCCGCCACGCCCCAGCCGGGAGACCAGCCGGTAGGGTCCGACGCGGTCGTCGGCAGTCGGCCCGCGGCTCGCGGCATCGTCAGTCGGGACCGCCTCGAGCAGGGCGTGGAGAGGCTCGGCATCGAGGAGGAAGGAGTGGGGTGCCGCCCGGTCGGCGGCGAGCAGCTCCACCACTTGCGCGGCGAGCCCCGGGTCACGCTCGGCGAGGCTCGCCAGCTCGCGCCGCCGCTCGGCGTCCGGCGCTTCGCAGAGGCGCTCGAACCAAGCGCGCGCCGAGATCGCGCCGTCGTTCACGACGCCGACGCGCCGTCCCCGCCGAGCTCACGGTAGAGGAAGGCGCGGGCGGTCCGCCAGTCGCGCTTCACGGTGCGGCCCGAGACCCCCAGGGCGTCGCCGATCTCCTCGACCGAGTAGCCGCCGAAGAAGCGCCACTCGACGAGCCGCGCCAGATCGGGCTCGACATCGGCGAGCTTCTCGAGCGCCTGGTGCAGCGCCAGCAGCTCCTCGGCGCGGTGGTCGACGGAGATCTCGTGCTCGTCGAGCGACAGCCGGGCGACACCGGAGCCGCGCTTGCCGGCGAGGCGCGAGCGCGCCGCATCGACCAGGATCTGCCGCATGGCTCTCGAGGCCAGCGCCAGGAAGTGACCGCGATCGCGCGGTGACCAGCCGTCGAGGCGCTCGAGCTTGAGGTAGGCCTCGTGCACCAGGGCGGTGGTGGAGAGGGTGGCGCCGCGCCGGCGCGCCAGCTCGCGGTGGGCAATCGCGCGCAGGTTGCCGTAGACGAGCTCGAAGAGGCGCTCGCGCGCCGCCTCGTCCCCTTGGCGCACGGCGACGAGGAGCCGCGAGACCTCGCCGGGCGACGGCTCGGAGACGGACCTGGAATCGGGCGGAGTGGACATGCGGAGGACCGCACAAGGCTAATCGTCGGCTGGCTGGGGCGCAATGACGACCACCGCGCCACCCTGGCTTCAGAACCGGGTCGGAGACCATGCGGCCCACCCTGAACCCGTCGCAGCCGCCATTGCGATCGCTTCGGCGCCGGGCGGCGCCTGGCCTGCATCGGCTACGCCTACGACCTGCTTGCCGCTCGAGGGCGCTCAGCCGCGGGCCAACGCGCGCAGCTTGCCGCGGTCCACCTTGCCGAGGTGGGTACGGGGCAGGGAATCCACCACCAGCACTCGGCGCGGGTGCTTGTAGGCGGCGAGACGGGCGAGCGCGAAGTCGCGGAGCTCGCCGGCGAGCCCGGCCGCGGCCCCCTCGGCGGCGACCACGAAGGCGATCGGCTTGGTGAGCCCGCTGGCGTCCTCGCCGCCCACCACGGCGCACTCGCGGACCGCCGGGTGCTCGAGCAGGCAGGCCTCGATCTCGCCGGGGGTGCACCACTTGCCACCCACCTTGAAGACGTCGTCGCCGCGCCCGCAGTAGGTGACGAAGCCCTCGTCGTCGATGCGCACCAGGTCGCCGAGCGCCACCCACTCGCCGCGGAAGGTCTCGAGGGTCTGCGGCAGGTTCTGCCAGTAGGCGATGGCGCGGGAGCCGCCGCGCACCCAGAGGCGGCCGACCTCGCCGGGTGGGACCTCGCGTCCCTCGTCGTCGCAGGCACGCACCTCGAACCCCGGCACCGCGCGTCCGAGGGTGCCGGGGCGCACGGCGCCGGGGAGGTTGGTGAGGAAGATGTGCCACATCTCCGCGGTGCCGAGACCGTCGAGGAGCTCGACGCCGAAGGTCTGCCGCCAGCGCTCGTAGAGAGGCACCGGCAACGGCTCGCCGGCGGAGGTGGCGAAGCGCACCCCGGCGAGGGCGGCGCGGCCGTCGAGGCGGCGCTCCTCGACGTGCTGCACCATGCGGGCGACCATGGTCGGCACACTGACGAGGATGGTGGGGCGGTGGCGGGCGATCTTCTCCAGCACCACCTCGGCGGTCCGCGCTTCGGGGAAGAGCGTCGCGGTGGCGCCGACGGAGAAGGGGAAGAACAGGTTGGAGCCGGTGGCGTAGCCGAAGTAGAGGCTGGGCACCGCCAGGGTGACGTCGTCCTGGCGGTAGCCCACCGCGCGCTTGGCGTAGCACTCGGTGGTGTTGGCGTAGGAACGGTGGGTCTGCACCACCGCCTTGGGGCGGCCGGTGGTGCCCCCGGAGAAGAGCCAGAGGGCGGGGTCGTCGCGGTGGGTGGGGGCGTTCTCGAAGCGATCGTCGCCGGCGGCCAGCTCGGCGGCGAGGCTCGCGTGGACGGTGCCGGTGGGTGTGTCGCCGGCGACCAGGATGCGGCGCAGCCAGCGGCTGCCGCGGGCTGCGGACTCCCAGGTGGGCAGCACGCCGGCGTCGACGAGCGCCAGGCGGGCCCGGCTATAGGCGAGGATGCCGGCGAGCTCGGCCTCGCCGAGCTGCGGGTTCACCATGACGACGACCGCGCCGAGCTTCAGCGCACCGAACAGGGCGGCGACGAACGCGGGCCCGTCGACCAGGCCGAGCAGCACGCGCTCCTCCTGCTGCAGGCCGGCGCGAGCCATCGCCTGGGCGGCGCGGTTGGCCAGCGCCTGGACGTCGCGATAGGTGAGCGAGCGGTCGTCGAGCCGCAGGGCCTCCTTGTCGCCGAGGCCTTCGCGAACACGGGCGTCGAGGAGGTGGTCGGCGAGGTTGAGGTCTTCCGGCGGGTCGTAGGGACGTGCGCCGGTGCCCTCGTGGGCACGGGAAGAGAGAGGCAGGGTCATCGGGGCTCGCTCGGTCCTCGTATGCGCCGGATCCTAGCGCGCAGGCTCTCGATGGGGTGGGGGTGGACCCTTTCTCGGCGGCTCGCCTCTCCGAGGCATGGCGCGAGGAGCGGTGACGCGGCTGCACCCGCGATAGATTGTCCCTATGTCCGTTCCGACTTTGCCGCGCAAGAGATTGGGTTCCCACGGCCCCGAGATCACCCGTGTCGGCTTCGGATCCTGGGCGGTGGGCGGCGGCGACTGGGCCTTCGGCTGGGGGCCGCAGGACGACGCGCAGTCGCTGGCGGCGATGCGCCGGGCGCTCGCGCAGGGCATCAACTGGATCGACACAGCGGCGGTCTACGGGCTCGGGCACTCGGAGGAGGTGGTCGGCCGCCTCCTGCGCGAGCTGGCCCCATCCGAACGGCCGCTGGTGTTCACCAAGTGCGGCGAGGTGTGGGACGCGAGCGACCGCATGGCGCCGCCTCGCCACGTCCTCGCCCCGGCATCGATCCGCCGCGAGTGCGAGGCGTCGCTGCGGCGCCTGGGCATCGACGTCATCGACCTCTACCAGTTCCACTGGCCCGACGACGCGGGCACGCCGGTGGAGGATTCCTGGGGGGAGATGGCACGCCTCGCCGAGCAAGGCAAGGTGCGCTGGACGGGCGTCTGCAACTTCGGTGTCGAGCTGCTGTCGCGCTGCGAGCCCATCCGCCACGTCGATTCCTTCCAGCCGCCGCTGTCGCTCGTCCGTCGGGACGTGGCGGGCGCCGAGATCCCCTGGTGCGCCCGCAACGGCACCGGGGTGATCGTCTACAGCCCCATGCAGGCGGGGCTCTTGAGCGGGCGCTGGACGCGCGACCGCCTGGACAGCCTGCCCGCTGGCGACTGGCGGCGGCGCTCCCCCGATTTCCAGTCGCCGCGGCTCGAGCACAACCTGAAGCTCGCCGCCGCCCTGCGGCCGGTCGCGTCGCGGCACGGTGTGCCGGTGGGGGCGGTGGCGATCGCCTGGACCCTCGCCTGGCCCGGAGTCACCGGGGCCATCGTCGGCGCGCGCTCCCCCGGGCAGGTGGACGGTTGGATCGCCGCCGGGGGTCTCGAGCTGGACGCCGCCGACCTGGCGCAGATCGCCGCGGCGGTCGAGGCGAGCGGGGCGGGCAGCGGCCCGCACGGACTTCCCCGCGGCCTCCCGATTCCCTCCCGCTGAGGCGCCTCCTGCACGACGATTCTCGCCGCTGGCGCTCCCTCCCAGATCGCGACGGGAGCGCGGGCGCGCACTGCGACCTAGCCACTCTCCGGACGCGGCCGGCCGCGCCAGTACTGGCCGGGCCACGGGTAGTCGGGGTAGCCGTAGCGCACCGCCGCGTGCGCGGTGAGATAGGGGTCGGCGAGGTGGGGCCGCGCCATCACCGCCAGGTCGGCGCGGCCAGCGGCGAGCACTGTGTTGCAGTGGTCGGCGCCGAGGAGGGCGCCCACCGCCATCACCGGGATCCCGGCCTGGTGGCGGATCTGGTCGGCGAACGGCACCTGGTACATGCGCCCGAAGTCGATCAGCGACAGCGGCGAGTTGCCGCCGGAGGAGACGTCGATGAGGTCGCAGCCGAGCCGGCGCAGCTCGCGCGCCACCACCACCGTCTCGTCGGGCGTCACGCCGCTGCCGTCGGGCATCCAGTCGGAGGCCGTGACGCGCACCGACATCGGCTTCGATGCCGGCCAGGCTTCGCGCACGGCGGCGAACACCGAGAGCGGCCAGCGCATGCGGTTCTCCAGGCTGCCGCCGTGGTCGTCGCGGCGGACGTTGGCGAGCGGCGAGAGGAAGCTCGACAGCAGGTAGCCGTGCGCCATGTGCAGCTCGACCCAGTCGAAGCCCGCCTGCTCGGCCCAGCGGGCGCCGCGCACGAAAGCCGCGCGGGTGCGCTCGAGGTCGGCCGCCGTCATCTCGCGCGGTGGTGGCCAGTCGGGCTTGTAAGGGAGTGGCGAGGGGGCGATCGGCTGCCAGCCTCCCTCGGCGGCCGGCAGTGGCACGTCGTCGCCGGCCCAGGGGTGCCGCACGGAGGCCTTACGGCCGGCGTGGGCGAGCTGGACACCGATCTTGGCGGGGGTGTTGGCGTGGACGAAGTCGACGATGCGGCGCCAGGCGGCGACGTGCTCTCGGGCGTAGATGCCGGCGCAGCCGAGGCTGATCCGTCCCTCGGGCTCGACATCGGTCATCTCGGCGATCACCAGGCCGGCGCCGCCGAGGGCGCGGCTGCCGAGGTGCACGAGGTGCCAGTCGTTAACGGTGCCGCCGATGGCGGAGTACTGGCACATCGGGGAGACGACGATGCGGTTGGGGAGCTCGAGGCTGCGGACCCTGTAGGGCACGAAGATCGGGGGCGTGGGAGGCGCCGAGGTCGGCCCAGGGGTGGGAGGGGAAGTCAGAGCGGAAGTCGGAAGGGAAGTCGGAGGGACCTGAGACGTGGCCGGGGGGATCGTGGGGGCGCCATGGGGCCCCCGCTTGCCGGAGTCGCCAGCTTGGTCGAAGCCGCCGTCCTCACCGTGGGGACCGTCGCTGCGAGCAGCACCCTCGATGCGCGTGCCGTCCGCTGCCACTCGCCACACGACCGACGGTGGGCCCAGGCAATCGTCCGTGGGCCCGCTCCAGGGGTCGCTCACGGGTGTGCCGGCAGTGCGCTGGTAGAGCGCGTCGACGGCAGCGACGAGGGGGGGGTCGCGCTGGGCGAGGTTGTCGTAGGTGATGCGCTTGCTGCGCGTCATCATGTTGAAGGCGAGCTGCAGGGGGTGCTGGCCGAGGTAGCGGCCGGCGGCGGCGGCCTCGAACCACTCGCGGCTGGTCTTCGCCGCCTTTTGCAGCTTGGCGACGTCGACGCGACGCGACGCCTCGTAGGCGGCAAGGGCGGCGCGCGGACCATCCTGGTGCGCGCGCAGCGCCGTGACGAGGGCGATGGCATCCTCCATCGCCAGCTTGGTCCCCGAGCCGATGGAGAAGTGCGCGGTGTGTGCGGCATCGCCGAGGAGCACGACGGGAGTGGGGGCGCCGGCGAGGGTCGCCTCGCCGCCCCAGTGCTCGCAGCTGACGGTGGGAAAGGTGCGCCAGAGGGAGCGGTTGGCGACCAGCGGATGACCGGCGAGGAAGTCGCCGAAGGTCTCGGTGCAGACGGCGACCGTACGCGCCTCGTCGGCATCGGCGAGCCCGGCCGCTCGCCAGGTCTCCTCGGCACACTCGACGATCCAGGTGGCCATGCCGTCGTCGTAGGGGTAGGCGTGCGCCACGAAGAGGCCCCAGCGGGTCTCCGCCAGCACGAAGGTGAAGGCCGCGAGCGGCCGCATCGTACCGAGCCAGCTGAAGCGCGTGCGTCCCTGCTCGACGCGGGCTCCGAGTGCCGCATCGAGCTCGCGACGCGCGACGCTGTGGACGCCGTCGGCCGCCACCAGGAGGTCGCACGCCGGCACCTCGGCGAGCGAGCGGAGGTCGCGCTCGAAGGTGAGCTCGACGCCTAGCGCGGCGCAGCGTCGCTGCAGGATCTCGAGCAGAGCCTTGCGCGAGAGTGCCGCGAAGCCATGGCCGCGCGAGCGGGTGCAGGTGCCGCGGTAGTGGGTGTCGATCGCCTCCCAGCGGCGGAAACGCGCGGCGATGGCGGCGTAGCTCTCGCCGTCCGCGTCGCGGAAGGCGCCCAGCGTCTCGTCGGAGAAGACGACGCCGAAGCCGTAAGTGTCGCCGGCGCGGTTGCGCTCCCACACGGTGACCCGTGCCTGCGGCAGCGCCTGCCGGCAGAGCAGGGCGAAGTAGAGCCCGCCGGGGCCGCCGCCGAGGACGCCGACGCGCAGCGGCGCGCTCAGGCGCTCAGCCTCCGCTCCAGAGGTCGAGGAATCGACGCGCCAGCTGCGGGCCGCGTCCTTCGTCCTCGTGCTTGAAGAAGACGAAGGCGCGGGTCCATCCCTGGTCGCGCAAGCGCGCCGCCCACGCGGAGAGCGCCGCGTCGTCGTAGTCGCTCTTGCGCAGGCGAAGGTAGCCGAAGCGGGCGCCGGGCACCAGCTCCGCTGGGCGCTCGTCGGTGTCGCTGGCGCAGACGGCCCCGCCGGCGGCGACCACGGCGGCGCCCACCGCCGGGTCGTCCCAGCTCTCGTGGCGGAACTCGAAGGCGAAGGGCGCCGGAGTGGTGGCGAGCAGTGGCAGGAAGCGCTCCAGGCGACCGGGCTCGCCGTTGGCGCGTTCCTCGGCGGTCTCGCGCTTGAGGTTGGGCGGCAGCTGGAAGAGCACCGCACCGAGACGGTCGCCGAGCGCCTCGAGCTGGGCGAGGAAGTAGGCGGTGTCCTCGCCGGCATCGACCAACCGCTTCCAGTGGGTGATGCGCTGCGGCGCCTTCACGGCGAAGCGGAAGCCCGCCGGCACCTGCTCGCACCAGCCCGCCAGCATCTCGCGCTTCGGCATGCGGTAGAAGGTGTTGTTGATCTCCACCGTGCCCAGCCGCTCGGCGTAGTAGCGGAGCATCTTCTTGCCCGGGAGGTCCGCGGGGTAGAAGGTCCCCTTCCACTCCGGGAAGCTGAAGCCGCTGGTGCCGACGAGAAGCTCCATCGCTACCTGCTCGCGGCGGCGGGGCCGGCGCCGGCCTGTGCTCGCGCCTCGCGGGGAGAACCGTCGCCCGCCGGCGCGTGCGGAGCGGCGGCGGCAGCGGCCTCCGGCGCCTCGTCACTGGCGCCCACCGGCTCCCACGCCGGCGGCAGCAGGCGGCGGATCTCGCCTCGCGCCAGGGTCACGTCGGGCTCGTCGAGCGCCTCGCGGTCCCAGAGCTGGCAGGTCACCTGCTTGTGCTTCTGGTCGAGGCCCTCGCAGTAGTTGGTGTAGGTGCAGCGGCGGACCTCCGCGCCCCGCCCGAGCCGCACCTTGAGGAACCAGTCGGGGTCGGCGAGGCTCTGGCGCGCCGCCGCACGATGTCGGCGTCGCCCGTCGCGCAGGAGCGCCTCGGCCTGCTCGAAGCTGCAGATGCCGCCGGCGACGACCACCGGCGTGGCGAGCCCAGCCGCGCGCACGGCGTCGCGGATGGCCGCCACCGCCGGCACGTTGCGCCCGAACGGTCCGCGCGCGTCGGAGATCGCCGTCGGCATGCACTCGTAGCCCCTCGGCCCGGTGTACGGGTAGGCGGCCCCGCCGACCTTCGGCTGCTTGGCGTCCTCGAACTTGCCGCCGCGCGACAGCGACAGGAAGTCCATGCCGGCGCGCGCCAGCTCGACGCCGAAGTAGATCGCGTCGTCGACGCTGCTGCCGTCCGGCATGCCCTCCTCGGAGAGGAAGCGGCAGCCGACGGCGAAGCTCTCGCCGACGCGCTCGCGGACCGCGCGGTAGACCTCGAGCGGCAGGCGCACGCGGCACTCGCGCGCGCCGCCGTAGCCGTCGTCGCGCTGGTTGAGCGCGGAGAGGAACGAGGCCATGGTGTAGGCGTGGGCGTAGTGCAGCTCGACGCCGTCGAAGCCTGCCTGCTGCGCCCGCGCCGCCGCCGCGGCGAACAGCTCCGGCAGCACGCGCGGCAGCTCGCGGATGTGGGGCAGCGTGCACGTCGGTGACGCGCTCGCGGTAGCCGAAGAGCAGCGCCTCCAGCTCGCGCTCGTCGAGCAGCGTGGAGAGCGCCTCGTCGCTCATGGCCAGCAGGCGCTCGCGGATCTCGTCGTCACCGGCGCCAGGGAAGGCGGCGCGGTGACGGTCGCCGAGCGCCAGGAAGCGGCGGAAGAAGGTCTCCGGCTCGGGCCGCCGGCGGATCGCGAGGAAGTCGATGAGCTGGAGGAAGAGCCGCGTCTGCCCGCCGCTGGCCGCTCGCACCGTCCGCACCAGCTCGGCGAGCCCGGGCACGAAGCGGTCGTGGCCGATGCGCAGCAGCGGGCCGCTCGGCACGTCGCGGATGCCGGTGGCCTCGACCACCAGCGCGCCCGGGCGGCCGCGCGCGAAGCGCTCGTACCAGTCGAGCACCTCGGGGGTGACGTAGCCGTCCTCGGTGGCGCGCCAGGGCACCATCGCCGGCACCCAGGTGCGTTGCGCGAGGTCGGTCGCGCCCACCCGCAGCGGCGAGTAGAGCAACGAGGCCTCGGCCTCGGCGCGGGTGGGCCAGGTGGTGTCGGGGATGGGGTGCTTCACCCTCTCCGGGGGCTTCCACATCGCGTCGAGTCTAACCGCGGCGCGGGGCTGCGCGCCGGGCGCGGCCGTGCACCCGCGGTCGGCGGATGGCGGAGCGTGGCGGGAGGCCTTCGGCCTGGCGACCCAGGCGGGGTCCCGCCGCCGGAGCGGTATCCTGCGCGCGGTGACACCGCCGACGATCGAGCTGCGCGAGCTGCTCGCCGAGTGCACCGCGCTGATGGAGGCGGCAGCGGCGCTGGTGCGCCGGCGTCTCGCCGGCACCCTTGCCTTCCACCGCAAGGCCGACCGCACGCTGGTGAGCGACCTCGACCTCGAGGTGGAGGCGACCCTGCGCGGCGAGCTCGAGCGGCGCTTCCCCGGCGACGGCATCCTCGGCGAGGAAGGCGGCCTGGTGCGCCCGCAGGCGGCGCGCCGCTGGCTGCTCGACCCCATCGACGGCACTCGCAGCCTGCGACACGGCATCCCGCTCTACGGCATCCTGCTCGGCCTCGAAGAAGGTGGCGTGCCGCTGCTCGGCGCGCTGGCGCTGCCGGCGCTCGGCCGCCTCTACGGCGCGGCGCGAGGCGTCGGCGCCTTCCGCGACCACGCACCGTTGCGGCAGTCGCCGCCGGTCGCCGAGGGCCCGCTCGAGGAGGTGATCGCGCTCGGCGAGCGCCGCCAGTTCACGCGCCCAGGTGCCGACGCGGCATTCGCCCGCCTGCTCGCTGCGCACCCCGGGGCTCGCATCTACGCCGACTGCTTCGGTCACGCGCTGGCCGTCGAGGGCGCCGTCGGGGCGATGGTGGACTTCGACCTGCGCCCCTGGGACCTCGCCGCCAGCCAGGTGCTCGTCGAGGAGGCCGGCGGCCGCTTCCTGGTGGTGGGGGAGCGCGGTGCCGGCGCCGAGCGGCGCCGCGACGTGGTGCTCGGCAAGCCGGGGGTGGTGGAGTGGGTGGCGGCGTTGCTGGGTGGCGCGAGCGGCGCCGAGCACTCGAACGCGTGAGGCGCCCGGCCGCCGGCTGCCAGGCGGGATCCGTTGCCGGGCCTGGCGGCTCAGTTGCCTGCCGGTCGCGGGGACGAGATGGCGGGCGGCATCGCAACGACGAGGGAGCGCTGGTCGGGAACCTCGCGTCGTCTCGCCGACCGGACCGACGCCTCGAGCTCGGTCGCCGTCATCGGCCTCCCCAGGCCGAAGCCCTGGGCGTCGTGGCAGCCGAGCTCGCGTAACAGCTGGAGCTGCATCGGCGTCTCCACTCCCTCGGCCGTAACGTGCAGCCCGAGGGCCTGCGCCATGGCCAGGGTGGCCCGGATGATCGCCAGGCCGCCGCGAGCGCGGCCGAGGTCGGCAACGAAGCTGCGATCGATCTTCACGCTGTCGAGCGGGAACTGCTGCAGGTACGAGAGCGACGAGTAGCCGATGCCGAAGTCGTCGAGGGCGAGCCGCACGCCGAGCTTCTTGAGGCGGCCGAGCAGCTCGCTGGTGTGTTGGGGGTCCTTCATCGCCGTGCCTTCGGTGATCTCGAGCTCCAGGCGCGGCGGGGGCAGGCCGCTGGCGGCGAGCAGCGCGGCGACCTGATCGACGATGCCGGGCTGCGCCAACTGGTGGGCCGACAGGTTGACGGCGAGCCGGAACGAGCCGAGACGATCCTGCCAGGACGCCCCCTGGTTGCAGGCGGTGCGCAGCACCCAGTCGCCGAGCGGGTGGATGAGCAGGGTCTGCTCCGCCACCGGCAGGAACCGCTCGGGAAGCAGCAGCTCCCCGCCGAGACGCCAGCGCAACAGCGCCTCGGCACCCACCACCGTGCCGGTGGCGAGCTCGACGATCGGCTGGAAGTGGAGCTGGAAGTCGTCAGCGGCGAGCGACTGCCGCATCTGCGCCTCGAGCCAGAGCCGCTCGCGAGCGCGTGCGGTGAGGTGATGACCGCAGAGCTGGTAGTTGTTGCGGCCGCGCTCCTTGGCGAGATACATGGCGGCGTCGGCGTTGCGTACCAGCGACTCGGCATCGTCGCCCTGCTCGGGGTGGAGGGCGATCCCGAGGCTGGCGGTCACGTAGAGGCTCGCGCCTTCGGCCGGGCACGGCTCGGCGACCGCCGCCAGGAGCTTCTCGGCCACCGTCTCGAGGTCCTCGGGGCGGGCGATCTCGAGCAGCACCGTGAACTCGTCCCCCCCGAAGCGGCTGACCAGATCGCCGTCGCGCACCGCGCGTCGCAGGCGCCGCGCGAGAGTCTGCAGCACGCGGTCACCGGCGGAGTGGCCGAGCGAGTCGTTGATGACCTTGAAGCCATCGAGGTCGAGGAAGAGCACCGCGAGGCGGGAGCCGCGGAGCCGCGCCGCGGCGAGCTGCGTCTCGAGCCGGTCGTTGAAGAAGGCGCGGTTGGGCAGACCGGTGAGTGGATCGTGGAATGCCTGGTACTCGATCTGCGCCGCGCGGTCGCGATCGCTGATGTCGCCGGCGACGAAGACCATGCCGGCGGGAGCGCCGAGCTCGTCGCGCATCATCGACACCGAGACCTCGACCTCGACGCACCGACGGTCGCGACGGCGCCAGATCATCGGGCGCTCGCGGACGATGCCGCCGCTCATCAGCGTGTCCGAGGCGGTGCCGACGTTGCGCGGCGTGGCGATGACGTCGAGCAGGCGCAGCTCGTGCAGCTCGCGGGGAGAGTAGCCGAGCAGGAGGCAGGCCGCCGGGTTGGCGACGCGGATGCGCTCCTCGAGGTCGCACACCAGCACGGCGCCCTGCAGGGTCTCGAGGATTTTGTCGGCGGCGAAGGCGGCGGTGACGTCGACCAGGCGGTGGCGCCGCACGGCGCGCGCCACCAGCACCAGGCTGGCGGCCACCGGCAGCATGCCGAGGGGCGGCAGCGACCAGCCGAACGAGGGGAGGAAGTCGATCACCCCCAGCGAGCCGACGGCGAAGGCGAGGCCGAAGGCGGCGGCGCGACGGCGGTGGGGATCGTCGACCGGGTCGCGCAGCTCGCGGGCGAAGAGAGCGATGACGGACAGCAGCACGCCGATATAGAGGGTGACCAACGCCAGCGCCGGCGGCGCCAGGCGCGTGTAGTGTCCCCAGGAGTGATGCGCCACGCCGGCGACCACGAACGGCGTCGCCTGGGCCAGGGCGGCGAAGACGAAGCCGATGGCCCACAGCAGGGCGATGGCGCGCTGCTGCTCGCGATGACGCCCCAGCAGGCGAGCGCTGAAGTTGTAGATCGCTGCCGGGATGAGTGCCACGCCGAGGTAGGAGGCGCGAGCCCAGGCGGCGGCCGCCGCCTGCTCGCTCACCACCAGCGAGACGCCGGCGGCCCCCAGCCAGGCGGCGACGAGGAAGGCGAGGGCGGCGAACTGGAGCCCCACCGCCCTCCAGCGCTCCCGCACTGCCATCCGCAACCCGAGGCCCAGCAGGCCGACGGCGACGAGCAACGAGAGTCCGGCGAGCAGGTAGGCGGCGGGTGGAGTGGATGTCATCGATGGATCGGCGGTGGCTAGAAGCAAGAACCTCGCCCGGCGGGTGAGCCCGACTCGAGCGGTCTTCCGCCCGGCGGGCGGTGCCCCGCCACCGGCGCCGGTGCCAGCAACGGCTCGCAGCTTGCAGCTCTTACACCCCGCTTCGCCCGCGATTGCCAAGCGGTGTAGCCTGGTCGACGAGCGAGAGAGGAGGAATCGATGGGCGAGTCGCGTTTCGTCTGGTACGAGCTGATGACCACCGACCCCGAGGCCGCGGTGTCGTTCTATACAGCCGTCGTCGGCTGGGGGACCCAGAGGTTCGAGCCGCCCGGCATGCCGCCCTACACGATGTGGACGCGCAGCGAGGTCCCCGTGGGCGGCCTGATGCAGCTGCCGGGCGAGGCGGTGGCGCAGGGGGCGCACCCGCACTGGCTCGGTTACGTGAGCGTCGACGACGTCGACGCCTCACATGCCGCAGCCATCGCCGCCGGCGCGACGAGCATGGTGGTGCCGAGAGACATTCCGCAGGCGGGGCGCTTCTCCGTCCTCCGCGACCCGCAGGGAGCGCTGTTCGCCCTCTTCCGCCCGCTCGCCGCCTCGCAGCCGCCGGCGGGACCGCCCGTGCCCGACGTCTCCTGGCACGAGCTCGCGACCGGGGACGCCGCCGCGGCGCTGCGCTTCTACGGCCAGCTCTTTGGATGGCAGGAGACCGGCCGGCACGAGATGGGGGAGGCGGGCTCGTACCTGATATTCGGCCGTGGCGGCGTGCCGATGGGGGGCATGTTCGCCGTGCCGGGACCGCCCGCCTGGCTCTACTACGTGCGCACCGGTGACCTCGACGCGGCGGTCGAGCGGGTGCGTGCCCATCACGGGCAGGTGGCGCATGGCCCGATGGAGGTGCCGGGCGGGGACCGCATCGCCCAGTGCTTCGATCCGCAGGGCGCGCCATTCGCGTTGCACGCGCCCATGCGCTGAGGAGTCGCGGGCGGCGCCGGCGCGTGTCGGCGCCGCTCAGCCGAGGAGCTGGCGGGCGATCACCAGGTGCTGCACCTCGGTGGTGCCCTCGTAGATGCGCAGGGCGCGCACGGCGCGGTACAGCCGGTCGACGGGGCTGCTGGCGAGCACGCCGCGGCCGCCGAGCAGCTGCACCGCCTGGTCGACGATGCGCTGCGCGGCCTCGGTGGCGTGGGCCTTCGCCATCGCCGCCTCCAGCGTGATGCGCTCGGCGCCGCGATCGGCCTCCCAGGCGGCACGATAGGTGAGCAGCCGCGCGGCGGTGAGGTCGACGGCCATCGTCGCGAGCTTCTCCTGCACCAGCTGGAAGGCGGCGAGCGGCTGGCCGAACTGCCGCCGCTCGCGCACGTGGGCGAGCGCCTCGTCGAGGGCGCGCGCCGCCATGCCGCAGGCCGCCGCGGCCACCGTCGGCCGCAGCCGGTCGAGGGTGCGCATGCCGAGCTTGAAGCCGCCGCCCTCGCCGCCCAGCAGCGCGCCGGCGGGAAGGCGGCAGGCGGTGAGCTCGAGCTCTCCGAGCGGATGCGGCGCCGAGAGCACCTGAGCACCGGCAAAGCGCAGGCCGGGGGTGTCGGCCGCGACCAGGAAGCAGGAGATGCCGCGCGTGCCGGCGGCGCGATCGCTGGCGGCGAAGAGACAGTAGAGGTCGGCGATGCCGGCGTTGGAGATGAGCGTCTTGCGACCGGCGAGCTCCCACCCGCTGTCGCTGCGGTTGGCGGTGGTGGCGAGACCGGCGACGTCGCTGCCCGCCTCCGGCTCGGTCATGGCGAAGGCGGTCATCACCTCCCCGCCGCACACGCGAGGCAGCCAGGAAGCACGCTGCGCGTCGCTGCCGCCAAGGGTGATCGGCAGGGAGCCCAGGCACTGCAGGGCGAACACCGCGTCGGCGAGCGGCGAGGCGCCCGCGAGCGCTTCGCGGATGAGGCAGCAGGCGCGCAGGTCGGGAGCCGTGTCCTCCCCGCCCCACGCGGCGGGCACCACCCAGCGTAGCCAGCCGGCGGCGCCGAGCCGCGCCAGGATCTCGCGCGCCTGACGCCGCGCCGCGGTGTCGTCGCCGGGCGCCGGCAGGGGCGCGATCGCGGCGCCGGCGAATTCTCGCACCGCCGCCGCCAGCTCGAGGTGCCGGGGCTCGAGGAAGGCGCGGATCGCCGCGGGGTCGCCGGCGGGAGCCACCACGCGCCTCCCCTAGCGGAACACCGGCGGCCGCTTGGCCTTGAAGGCCTCGTAGGCCTCACGGAAGTTGGGGTCCTGCATGCAGGTGGCCTGCACCTCGGTCTCCGCCGCCATCGCCGCCTCGAGGTCCATCGCCGCCTCCCGCAGCAGCATGCGCTTGGTGACCTCGAGCCCCAGCGAGGGACCGCGGGCCAGGCGCTCCGCCCACTCGCGGGCCTCGGCGAGCACCGCCGCGTCGTCGTCGACGACCCGAGTGTAAAGGCCGATGCGATGTGCCTCGCGCGGGTCGAGGAAGTCGCCGGTGAGCAGCAGCTCGCTGGCGCGGCCGAGGCCGATGAGGCGCGGCAGCAGCCAGGAGATCCCCATGTCGGCGCCCGACAGCCCGACCCTGGTGAAGAGGAAGGCGATCCGCGCGCTCGGACCGGCGATGCGGACGTCGCAGGCGGTGGCGATGACGGCGCCGGCCCCGGCGACCAGGCCGTTGAGGGCGCCGATGATCGGTCGCCGGCAGTGCAGCATCGAGAGGATGAGGTCGCCGGTGGCGCGGGTGAAGGCGAGCAGCCCGCCGTGATCGCGAGCGAAGAGCTGGCCGATGATGTCCTCGACGTCGCCGCCCGAGCAGAAGGCGCGGCCGCTGCCGGTGAGGACGATGGCGCGGACGCCGGGCTCGTCGGCGAGCTGGAGGAAGGCCTGGCGGAGCTCGGCATAGACCTCGAAGGTGAGGGCGTTGAGCCGCTCGGGGCGATCGAGGGTGAGGGTGGCGACGCCGGTGGCCTCCTCGAGGCCGTAGCGGAAGGTGTCGAAGTGCAGGGGCATCGGTCCTCCGGGTGCTGCCGGCGTCCGCAGCGGAACAGTGGGAGCGCCGGCTGGCGCGGCGGCGCCCTATGGCACGGCTGCCGTCGCCTCGATCTCCACCTTGGCACCGGGCTCGAGCAGCGCGCGCACCTCGACGAGCGCCATCGCCGGGTAGTGGCGGCCCATGAGCTCGCGCCAGCACTGTCCGAGCTCGCGGCGGCTGGAGACGTACTCGGCGCGGTCGAGGACGTAGACGGTGAGCCGCGCCACGTCCTCGGGGCCGCCGCCGGCGGCGCGCACCACGGCGAGGACGTTGGCGAGCGCCTGCGCAAACTGCGCGGCGAGCTCCTCGCTCACCAGCTGCTGCCGCGAGTCCCAGCCCACCTGTCCCGCCACCAGCAGCAGGCGCCGCCCCGCCGGCACCAGCACGCCGTTCGCATACCCGCGCGGCGAGCCGAGCTCGGGCGGGTCGATCACCCGCAGGGGCTCGCTCACGACTGCACCGCGCCGCCGTCGAGGACCACCGCCTGGCCGTTGATCCCCTCCGCGCGCGGATCGCAGAGCGAGACGACCAGATACGCCACCTCCTCGGCGCGGAACAGCCGGTTCTGCGGTGAGGTGCGACGGATGTGCTCGAGCGCCTGCTCCTCGCCGATGCCGGTCTTGCCGGAGATGCGCGCCACCGATTCCACCGTCATCTCGGTGTCGACGTAGCCCGGGCAGACCGCGTTGACGGTGACGCCGCGGGCGGCGACCTCGGCAGCGACGGCGCGGGTGAAGCCGACGACGGCGTGCTTGCTGGCGGCGTAGGCGGCGATGTAGGGCGCCCCCATCTTGCCGGCGATCGAGGCGACGTTGACCACCCGCCCCCAGCCGGCGGCGAGCATCGCCGGCACGAACGCCTGGGTGCAGAGGAAGGTACCGGTGACGTTAACGGCGAACAGCCGGTTCCATTCCTCGAGGGTGATCGCCTTGAGTGGCGCCGAGTGGGCGATGCCGGCGTTGTTGACCAGCACGTCGACGCCGGCGCCGGCGCGTTGCAAAGCGGCGGTCGCCTCGTCGCGCAGCCGCGCCACCTGCGCCGGGTCGGTGACGTCGCAGGGCACCTCGAAAGCCTGGTGCCCGGCGGCGCGCAGCTCCTCGGCGGTGGCCGCCAGCTGGGCGGCGGAGCGCCCCGCCATCACCACCGCGGCACCCGCCTCGGCAAGCGCCCGTGCGGTCGCGGCGCCGATACCCCGGCCACCGCCTGTCACCACCGCACCCCTGCCCGCCAGTGCCCCGGTTGCCATGGCGGCGACGATATCGCGACCGCCGCTCAACCCGCTCGCATGGCGGCGAGCACCGCCTCGGCGAGGATGCCACCGAGGGTGGCGATGGTGGCCTCCCCCTCGCCTGCGGAGGCCGCTGCCGGTTCGCCGAAGTAGGCGCGAGGCCCGCCGGCGGACTCGAAGTCGCTCACACCCTCGCGGATGGCGCTCGACAGCGAGGCCGGGTTGGCTGCCAGGCCGCGCCGCACCTCCTCGCGAACGAGGTCGGGGCGGGTGGCGAGCACCACCGAGGTCTCGAAGCGACCGGCGTGGCAGGCGCCGCTGCGGAACTCGTCTCCCAGCCGCAGTGCCCAGGGCTTGCGCGTGAGGTCGGGGAAGACGGCGAGCGTCTCGGCGTCGAGCAGCCGCGAGACGGCCGCGTGGAGGGCGCGCAGGTGTGCGGGGTCGAGGTGGGCGTTGGCGAAGGCGAGCACGGAGAAGCCGTGGAAGGCGAGGGCGCGGCCGAGGTCGACGAGCACGCCGGTGACGGTCTCCGGCGTCACCGAGAGGGTGCCGCTGAAGCCGGCGGCGAAGGGCGCTGCTGTGTAGTCGAAGGGGGGCAGCAGGAGCGGCACCAGGTCGTGCGGGACGAGCTGCCGCGCGCCCTCCTCGGCCATCGCCGCGGCGATGATGCCGTCGGTGGACAGCGGCAGGTGGGGCCCATGCGCCTCGGTGGCTCCTACCGGCAGGATGCACACCACCCGGTCGCGGTCGAGGGCGTCGACCTCGCTCCACGGCAGGTCGGCGAGGCGCAGCGCGGCGGAGCCCACCATGGGCCGTCACCATAACAGCTGCCTGCCGCCGGCTCCCGCAGGAAAGCCCCGCGGCGCGGGTTTCATCCGCTGGGAGCCCACCACGGAACGTGGCGCGACCCGGGCCCGCAAACCTCACACCTCGAAGAGACAGCCCGCACGGAGAAGGAGCTCATCGCCATGACTTCCAGCATGCCGCACGTCACCCACGCCGCCATCGGTCGCCTCGCCCTTGCCACCGGCATCCTGGTCCTCCTGAGCGGCCTCGCGCCGGCGCGGGCGCAGCCCCCCGGGCCCGGGCCTGGAGGGTTCGGTCCCCCCGCCGCGTTCGCCGGTCCGGGCAGTCCCGGTTCCGGAGGATTCGGCAGACAGGGTGGCCCGGGGGGGCCGGACGGACCCGGCGGTCCCGGTCGCCCCTTCCTCGACGGACGCCGCCTCGCCGACTACCTCGGCCTCAGCGACGAGCAGCGGGCGAGCGCCCGCCAGATCTTCGAGGCGCAGCGCGACAAGGTGCGGCCGCTGATGGACGAGCAGAGGGCGCTGCGCGAGCAGCTCGACGGGTTGCTCGACGACCCCGGTGCGACCGACGCCGCGCTCGGCCAGCTGGTCAAGCAGCTGCACGCCAACCGGCAAGCGCTCGCCACCGCCCACCAGGAGCTCGAGAGCCAGCTCGCCTCCATTCTCGACGAGGGGCAGAAGGCGAAGCTCAAGGAGCTGCACGACGTGATGTCCGGCCTGGGCCTCGGGCCCGGTCATCGCACGCGCGGCCCGCGCTAGCCGGCGGGCACGCGGCAAGGAGCCAGCGGCTGCTGCCGCTAGTAACGCCGCCAGAGCCGTAGCCCACTCGCCGTCGAGGAGAGCTGGGAGCGGGCCGCGAGGACGGCGGCGTACGGGCTCGTCGCCGCCGGCTCGTCGTTGATCTCCTGCACCTCGACCGAGCGCCAGGGCGCGAAGCCGCGGGTGAGCTGCACCCGGAAGACCTCGAGCAGATCGCCGATGCGCGGATGCTCGGGGGGCACCAGGAAGCGCAGGCGACGCCCGCGCCCCTCGGAGGTGAGCGCCAGCGAGCTGCCCTGGAACACCAGGTGGGTTCCGGCGGCGCGGCGCGGGAAGCGGCCCCGCAGCGACTCCAGGGCGAGGCCACAGGGGGCGGCGGGGTCGAGCGCGTGGACCCACCAGACGGCGTCGGCGGGAAGATCCCGCCGAAGGCGCCGCACCGCCGCCGGAGAGGCGAACTGCGGCCCCGGTACGCCGTCGAAGAAGGCGCCTGCGGCCACTTCCCCCGAGAGCTCCATCAAGCGTAGCGAGCGAAACACCTGCCGCCACGCGAGCTCCGGAACCTCACGCAGGAGCAGCTCGCGAAAGACCACGCCGTAGCGGTGCAGGAGCAGCCGGGCGCGCTCCTTCTGTCGCTCCTCGCGCTCGAGCGGGTCTGCGACGGCGTCGGGATCGACCGTGGGCAGCGGGTACCAGCGCCCGCTGAAGGCGCGGCTGCTCTGCCAGCGCGCAAAGCCGCGGCGCCCTCCCAGGCGACCACCGGTGAGGCCCGGGGCCGGCTGTGCCGTCTCCAGGGCCGCCGGCCGGAAGCGGCTGAGCGCCCCCTTGCGCACCGCCGCGAAGGTGTCGTTGGTGACCGCGCCCGACCACGCCTGCGACCACAGGCGAGCCGTCAGCTTGGCGCTGTCGCCGCCCGAGTGGGGGAGCAACTCGGGGAGCGTGAAGCGGCCGGGGCCGGGGAAGAGCGGTCCGGCGGCGGCAGCGGAGCGATCGTCCTCGTCGGTCGCACCCTCGCCGTAGACGGGTGCGGGGCCTTCCCCCTCGTCGCGATCGAGGTCACCGGCGCCGCGCTCCTCGTCGAGCGCCGCGCCCTCGATCGCGCCCCCCTCGCGACGCAGCAGGGCCACGTCCTCCGGGAAGGCGAAGGTGAGCCGCTCCCGGCCGGCCCCCACCCACACCAAGTCGGTCTCCTGGAGCAGCGTGTCGAGCCAGCCGGGGTGATAGGGCTCGAGCCGCGCCGGTAACAGGTCGCTCTCCCACAGTGCCGCAGGCGCCGCCCAGCCGAAGAGCCGTTCGAGGGCGGCCTGCAGCCCGTCGATGCCGTCCCGCCGCGGCACCAGCCCCTGCTGCACGGCGAAGAAGAGGGGCAGGTGCGCCACCGGCTGCGGCGCCAGCCGCGGGCGCGCCGCGGCGCGCACCATGCGCAGCAGGCGCGCCAGGTTCTCGACGTCGCAGACCTGCTCGACGTCGACTCCGGCGAGGAGCTCGCCCACGGCGATGCGCTGGTCGTCGACCAGCTCGTCGAGCGCCGGCACCAGCCGCGCGGGATCGAGCCGCCAGGTGGCGGCCAGGCCGGCGCGCGCTACCGGGCCGTAGTAACGGAGCCACTCCGCGAGCAGGCCGCCCAGGCCCGTCGCCGGCTCGTCGCCAGCGACTGGCGATGCTCGCCGGGCACGCGCGAGGAGCTCGGCGGCGGCTGCAGCGCTCATTGCTCGATGTGGCGCGAGCGGCGGTGCCAGCTCGACCGCCCCGTCGCCGACGTCGAGCACGGCGAGCAGCCGCGGCAGCAGCTCGACGGCGGTGATCAGCGGCTCGGGGTCGCGGCCGGGCTCGGCGTCGCCGGTCGCCGCCACGCCGCCGCCCGCGGCGGTGCGGGTCGCGCCTGCCAATCGCAGCGCCACCACGCGCGACAGCGACGCCGCGAGCGCCGTCTCCAGCTCCTCCTCCGTCAGCCCCTGATCGCGACGCGCGGCATCGAGCAGCTCGCGCCATTCCGGGAGCGGCACGGCGAGCCGCTCGCGCACCCAGTCCGCCAGCTCGTCAGGAGACGGGGCGTAGCCGGGCCATGTCCGCTGGAGCTTGCGACGCAGCTCCTCGGCGACGGCGGGAGGCACCCGCGGGCGCAACGCCGCCGAGAGCGCGACCTCGGAAATGAGGTCGTCGCCTAGCCGCGACGGCCCGCCCTCCGGCGTGTCGTCCTCGTACATCAGCCGGTTGGTCTGCTTCCAGCCGAGGTTGGCGGCGAACGGTGACGGCTTGCCGGTGGTGACCTCCATCACCTCGATCTCGCCGCGCTCGACCTCGCCGAGCAGGTCGCGCAGGGCGGCGAGGTCCATCTCGTCCTGGAGGCAGGTGCGCCAGGTCTCGAGCAGCAGTGGGAAATCCGAGAAGCCGCGCACGGCGTCGAGGAGGCGCTTGCTGCGCTGGCGGTTGAGCCACAGCGGCACCCGGTGGCCGGGGTCGCCGCGCGGCAACAGCAGCGCCCGCCCGGCGTTCTCGCGGAAGCGGGCGCCGAAGAAGCCCGAGCCCTCGAGCCGCCGGCGCAGCAGCGGCAGCAGGCGCTCCCGGTCGACCAGGGCGAGGAGGTCGTCGCCCGCCAGCTCGGTCGGCAGCTCGTGCGGTAGCTCCAGGGCGATGGCGTCGTCGTCGTGGGTGGCCTCGAGGCGGGTGCCGAAGCGCTCCTCCCAGGCGGCGGCGAGCACCATCGCCAGCGGCCGGTTGACCTGCCCTCCCCAGAAGGTGTGCAGCACCAGGCGCGGCCGCGGGTCGGGGGCCTGCGGGTCGCGCACGCGCTCGATGAGTAGGCGGCGGCGGTGGGGGAGCTGGGGGCCGGTGGCGGCGCGCTGCCCCTCGAGGTAGCGGGCGAGCTCGGCGGCGGCCGCCGGCCGCAGAGGGTAGCGCTCGGCGAGGGCGCCCGGCAGCGCCGCGGTGGGGTGGTCGGCGAGGAAGCCGTCGGCCCAGGCGAGCAGCTCCCCGACGCGGCACGCCAGGTGGAAGGCACCGTCGTTGTCCTCGCCGCGCCAGAACGGGGCCATCGCCGCGTCGCCCGCGGCCGGCGTCACCAGCACGTCGTTGTGGGTGACCTGGGCGATGCGCCAGGTCTGGGCGCCGAGCACGAAACGGTCGCCGACGACGCGCTCCCAGACGAACTCCTCGTCGAGCTCGCCGAGGCGCGCCAGCGAGCCGGAGAGGCGCAGGTGGAAGTAGCCGCGGTCGGGGATGGTGCCGCCGGCGGTGTAGAGCCAGCGCGCCGCGCCGGGGCGCGCCTTGACACTGCCGGCGAGGCGGTCGATGGCCACCCGCGGCGTGAGCTCCCGCACCCGCGAGTCGGCGTAGCGCCCGGCGAGCAGCTCGAGCACCAGCTCGAGCTGAGCGCGCGACAGCTCGTGGTAGGGATCACTGGTGCGCAGCTCGTCGTGGAGGTCGTCGACCTCGCGCTCCTCGACCGCCACCATCGACAGCACCACCTGGGTGAGCACGTCGAGGGGCGCGGCGATCGGGGAGAGCGGCTCGATGTCCTGCGCCAGAGCGGCGGCGGCGACGGTGGCGGACCGCAGCAGGTCGCGCCCGAACAGTGGATAGAAGCGGCCGCGCGAAACGGCGCCGACCGCGTGACCCGCGCGCCCCACGCGCTGCACCGTGCTCGCCACCGAGAACGGGCTCTGCACGAGGAGGACCTCGTCGAGCTCGCCGATGTCGATGCCGAGCTCGAGCGAGCTGGTGGCGACGAGCGCGGGAAGGCGCCCCTCCTTGAAGCGTCGTTCGACGGCGAGACGGATCTCGCGGGCCAGCGAGCCGTGATGGGCGTAGGCGAGCTCGACGGTCTCCCCCTCGTTGAGGAAGCGGGCGAGCTTCTCCGCCATGCGGCGGCTGTTGGTGAAGATGAGCGTCGTGCGGTTGGCGTGGATGCGCTCGCGCAGGGCGGCGAGGAACGGGCGCCAGAAGTCCTCGGGACGCGCGAGCGCCGGCCGATCCTCGCCTGGGGCCACGCCACCATGCGGCCCGGGAGCGGCTCGCGGGCCGCCGCGGAAGAGCCGCGGCGCGCCCACCTGAAGCGCGGGACCACGGGCGAGGGCGCCGCCACTCGCCTCGAGGCCGCCCGGAGCGGGATCGCCGGCGGTGCCGCCGTCGACCGGCAGCGGCGCGGGGAGCTCCACCGTCATCTCGTATACCTTGGAGGAGGCGCACTCGAGCACGGTCACGGGGCGCGGGCTGAAGCCGGCCGTCTCCCCGTGCCCATGGCGCACCCAGCCACCGATGAAGCGGGCGATGCGCGGCAGCGGCCGCACGGTGGCGGAGAGGGCGACGCGCTGGAACTCGCCGGCCAGTCGCACCAGGCGATCGACGCCGGTGATGAGGTGGGTGCCGCGCTTGCTGCCGGCGACCGCGTGCACCTCGTCGAGGATGACGGTGGCGACGCCGCCGAGCACCCCGCGACCGCTCGGCGAGCTGAGCAGCAGGTTGAGGCTCTCCGGGGTGGTGATGAGCACCTCGGGCGGGTGCCGCAGCATGCGCCGGCGCTCGGGCAGCGGAGTGTCGCCGCTGCGCACCGCCACCCGCACCGGCGCAGGTCCCACGCCGTTCCCCGTCCACGCCGCCGCGAGCTCGGCTAGCGGCGCCAGCAGGTTGCGCTCGACGTCGTTGTTGAGGGCCTTGAGCGGCGAGACGTAGAGCACGCGCACCCGGCCGCCGTCCCAGGTGCCCGAGAGCAGGCGGTCGAGCGCCCAGAGGAAGGCAGCCAGGGTCTTGCCGCTGCCGGTCGGCGCCGTGGCGAGCAGGTGCTCGCCGCGGGCAATGGCCGGCCAGGCGCGCCGCTGCACCTCGGTGGGGGCGCCGAAGCGACGCTCGAACCAGCCGCGGACGATGGGATGGAAGGGTTCGAGGGGATCCATCGGGAAGGGGCTGCGGCGTTGCTGCCGGCGCCGCCGAGCGCGACGTTACACCGGCGCGGCCGCGGCGCGGGGTCGCTGCTTCCCCGCGCCGACCCCACCTCTTCGTAGGGGGCCACGAGTCGGCTGGGGACGTCACGCCGCCTGGCGGCGCGCGCGGCTGTACCGTGGGCCTGCAGCATTCTTCCCTGGCGCTCCCTGGCACGCGGTAGCATGGTCGTCGTCGTGGAGGGCACGCCGATGGTGGCGGGGCAGACGGCGTGAGGGAGCCGTCCGAGCCCAGGACCGTCGACCTGAGCAGGCCGTCGCGATCGCCTTGCCTCCGCCGCACGGCCCTGGCCGCCGTCTCCGCGGATGCGACGCAGCGGTGACCGGCGCGGCTGTCGCTCACGGCGTGCGGGCGGTGGTGATCGACGACTCGGCCTTCCAGTGCAAGGCGCTGCGGCAGATGCTCGAGAGTCGCTACGGCGACCGGGTCCGGGTGGAGACCTACAGTGACCCGGTGCAGGCGCTCGCACACCTCGGGCCCGGGGTCGGTCTCCTGCTGCTCGACTGGGAGACGCCGACGCTCGACGGAGCCGCAGTGCTCGAGGAGGCGCGCCGCCGCGGCGTCGACCTCAAACGGGTGATCGTCCGTTCCAGCCACCACGCCGACGAGCTGCACCGGCAGTTCGACGGCCGCGGCTGTCTCTGCGTCATCGAGAAGGGGGAGCGCGAGCAGCAGTCGGCGTTCCTGATGATCCTCGACGGCATCGTGCGGCGCAGCGGCCGCGGCGAGTGAGGAGCGGGCGCGTGCGGCGCTCAGCCGCCGCCGAGCCGCCGCAGCAGGCGGTAGACCTGGCGCTCGTGGCCAGGTGGCTGGTTGGTGAACGCCAGGCCGACGGCGTGCTCGTCGCGCCAGGCGATACGAGCCTCGACCTGCAGGGACTCCCCCTCGCTTCCCAGTGCGAAGCGCACGGCGGCTCCCACCGTCCACTCCACCGGTGCGCCGTCGAGCGACAGACCGCCCAGGGAGAGGTTCACCAGCTCCGACGCCACGATCCTGCCGTCGGAAAGCTGCAGCCGGACCGGCGCGCGCAGGCGGATGCGCACCTCGGCCTGCTGTCCGAGCTCGAGCGCAGCAGCCGAGTTGCGGCTCCGTCTGCGGGCGGCGGTGTTCTGGATGCGCAGTGCGAGCTGGGGCTCCGACCGCAGCAGCTCGGCGAGCGGCCCTCGCGACAGGCAGAGCAGGCTGCAGTCGGTGGCGGCGCGAGCGGAGGCGGTGCGTCGGGTCTCGTCGAACAGGCACAGCTCGCCGAGCAGCTCGCCGGGCCCGACGCGGGCGAGCAGCTGCATGGCGCTGCCCACCTGGTCGCGGAAGACGGTCACCGTTCCCGACAGGACGAGGTAGACGGTGTCGGCGTCCTCGCCGTGCGCGAAGATCAGCCGCCCCGCGGGAACCGGGATCTCCGCACAGTGCGCGGCAAGCGCGTGGAGGCGCTCGGGAGCGAGATCGGCGAACGTCTCGCTGCGGGCGAGGAGCTCCGTGAGCATCCCGGTCGGGCCGCCGCCAGCTTAGTACACCGGCCGGCGGCGTGCCGGCGGCCGGCTCCCGTCGACCGGCTGCTATGCTCGCCGCACCGCGATGAGCCAAGTCCCCGGACCCGTGGAGGCCGGCGGGGCCGGCGCCGCCGGGGGACCCGTGCCGGCGGCAGCGGCACGCGAGGCAGCGAGGGAGGACCGGCCGCGGGTCGAGATCGCTGCCGCGCGGCGGCTGCGGCCGGCGACGCTGGGCCTCGCGCTCGCCGGCCTCACCCTGGCGGTGTTCCTGCCGGCGTTGCACTGCGGCTTCGTGCAGCTCGACGACCCGCAGACCATGCCGCGCTACGCGCCGCTCCTGCACGGTCTCAGCGGCGAGGGGTTGCGCCTCGCCTTCACCTCGCCGTTCTTCGGTCATTGGGCGCCGTTGACGGTGATCTCGGTGATGCTCGACTGGCAGCTCTGGGGAGCGGCCCCTCTCGGCCACCACCTCACGAATCTCCTGCTCCACGCCGCCAACGCGGTGATGGTGTTTCTCCTCTGGCAGCGGCTGACCGGCCGTGCATGGCGGGCCCTGACGGTGGCGGCGTTGTTCGCGCTCCATCCGCTCCGCGTCGAGCCTGTGCTCTGGCTGACCGGGCGCAAGGACCTGCTCAGCGCCGCCGGGGCGCTGCTCGCGCTGCTGCTCTACGTGCGCTGGCGGGAGAAGCCATCGCGTCGCCGGTACGTCGCGGTGGTGGCGACCCTGGGTCTGGCTTTGCTGGCCAAGGCCACCGCGGTGGTGGTCCCGGGGCTGATGCTGCTGCTCGACTACTGGCCGCTCGGTAGCCTCGAGGCGCCGCCTCGTCCGGGCGGGAGCGATGCCGCGCTGCCGGCGCTTCGGCCCCTGCGGCAGCTCGTGACGCTGCTGGTGGAGAAGATGCCGCTGCTGGTGATGGCGGCCCTCACCGGGGTCGGGGCCCTGCTGGCGGCCGAGGTCGGTGGCGCCATCGCCGACCTCGGAGCCCTGACGCTGCCGGAGCGGCTGGCCAACGCCGTGGTGGGCTACGCCCGCTACCTCGGCAAGACCTTCTGGCCGGCAGGCCTCACCGCCTTCTACCCGTACCACCCCTGGCCCTGGACCCGGGTGGCCGCCGCCGCAGCGCTCTTCGCGACGCTCACCGCCGGCGCCCTGGGGGCGCGTCGACGGTGGCCATGGCTCACGGTGGGCTGGTTGTGGTGGGTGGCTTGCCTGCTGCCGGTGAGCGGTGTCCTGCAGGCGGGGGGGCAGGCGATGGCCGACCGCTACACCTACCTGGCATCGATCGGGCTCACGATGGTGGTGGTGTGGGCGGTCGCCGAGCTGGCGCCGGATCGCCGCTGGCGGCGCCCGGCCCTCGCCGCGCTGGCGGCGGTGGCGGTGGCGGCCTGCAGCGCCGGCACGCGGCTTCAGATCCCCACCTGGCGCGACAGCGCGGCGCTGTTCCGCCGCATGATCGCAGTGACGCCCGACAACCACTTCGGGGAGCTCAACCTGGGCACCTGGCTCTTGGGGCAGGGGCGCCCGGCCGAGGCGATCCTCCACCTGCGTCACGCCATCGAGCTGCGGCCGGAGATCGCGCTCTCCCACGCCAACCTGGGACGCGCTCTGCGCAGCACAGGTGACCGCGCCGGGGCCGAGGCCGAGCTGCGACAGGCGATCCGGCTGGCGCCCGAGCACCCGGCCGCCCACTTCGAGCTGGCGAGGGTCTACGCGGAGGACGGCAGGTTCGGGCTGGCCGCCGGGCACCTCGCCGAGGTGATCGCCGAGCAGCCGACCGACGCCGCGGCGTGGCGGGCCCTGTCGTCTCTGCTGGCCCGCCCCGAGCGCCGGGGTCAGGCGCTTGCCTACGTGCGCGCCGTGGCCCGAAGCCACCCGCAGTCCGAGGCCCTGCGACGGCTCGTCGCCGCCCTCGCGTCGGCCGCGCCGCGACCCGCCAACACGAGCGCTCCGTCTGCTGGCGGCGAGCCCGCTACCGCGCCAGCGCCTCGCGCACCAGGTCGGCGGTGAGACGCAGACGGTGCCGGCCCTCGCCGAGGGGCTCGAGGGTGTCCTGGCCCCAGGGGTCGAACTCGAAGGCGTTGACGAGGTCGGTGAAGATCGGCCGCAGCGAGCGAGCGCCGGTGCGGGCCTCTCGCGCGGCGCGCTCCGCGATCAGCGCCGCCGCCAGCTCCTCGATCTCGAGCTCGATGCCCATCACCGCGAAGAAGCTGCGCGAGCGCACGAAGGGGGAGTCGAAGGAGTGGAGCAGGATCTCGCGCAGCGTCTCGGCGCCGAGGTCGTTGAGCAGCACCGTCTGATCGAAGCGGGCCAGGAACTGCGGCACGATGCCGTACTCGAAGAGGTCCTGCGCCTTGAGGAAGTCGGCTAGCGAGAAGCGGGTCTCGATGCGCACCTGCCCGTCGGCGGTGCGGATGGTGTGGGTGCGCAGCCGCTCACCACTGCCCGGCTTGGTGACACGCTCGTAGACCTGATCGTAGATCCCCTCGAAGGCGCCGCCGCAAAGAAACATCATGCGCGTGGTGTCGACGTCGAGGGTGAGCGCGCGTTCCTCGCCGTCCACCCAGGCGTGAGTCTTGTGGGCGACGAGCTCGCCCTCCATCAAGGTGAGCAGGCCCTGCTGCAGCACGACGCCGATGGCGTTGGGGCGGCCGGCGACCACCGACGACATCTTGTCGATCTCGTCGACGCAGATGGTGGCGCGCTCGATCGCTTCCTTGAGGTCGGCAGCGGAGGGCCTGGCGCCGAGGATGGCGCGCGCCCGTTGCTCGACCGCGGTGAGCAAGCGGTCGGGACGGAACTCCATGCGGTCGGAGTCGACCAGCAGGTTGGCGTTGATGATGGTGACCGAGCGGAAGGGCCGGTACTCCGGCACCTCGTGGTAGAGGCGCTGGATGTTGTTCATGATCGTCGTCTTGCCGGTCCCGGAGGGCCCCACCAGCAACAGGTTGCCGGAGACCTTGCCGGTGGTGTGCTTGTAGATCGCCACCGAGACGTGGCGTAGTGCCTTGTCCTGGCCGAGCACGCCGCGACGCAGCTCACCGAAGATGAAGGTCGGCCGGATCTCGGTGAGCGGTCGCCCGGCGGCGGCTGTCTCGACGTCCTGGATCATGGTGTGGCTGGGCATCTCGATGGGTGCATACGGGTGGTGGCGCCGAGGCGTTCAGCGGGTCGACGCGACGACGGGCGCCACGGAGGGGGCGCCGAGGGCTGCCAGCACCCGTCGCACGTACTCCTGGGTCTCGCGGTAGGGTGGGATCCCGCCGTAGCGGTCGACCGCGTGCTCGCCGGCGTTGTAGGCGGCGAACACTCGCACCGGGTCCTCGCCGAAACGGTCGACGAGGAAGCGCAGGTAGCGGGTGCCGGCCTCGAGGTTGCGCGCGGGGGAGAACAGCTCCTCGGCGCTGACGCCGAAGCGGGCCGCCGTCGCCGGCATCAGCTGCATCAGACCGCGCGCGCCCTTGTGCGACAGCGCCCGGGCGTCGAAGGCGGACTCGACGCGGATGAGCGCCGCCACCACCGCCGGGTTGACCTGGAAGCGCAGCGCCACCGCCAGTACCTCGGCGCCGAACGGGGTGTCCGGCTGCGCCGCGTCGCTGGGGAGCGCGAGCACGACGGCGGCCACCGCCGAGGCCGGCGGCGGGTCCGGGGCGGGCTCGATCTCGTCGGCGAGGATGCGATCGACGCGCAGCAGCGAGAGGGTGAGCACGCCCCCGGAAGGGAGGGTGAGGCGGGCGCGGTCGCCGGCGAGCTGGTAGCTCTTCACCTTGATCACGTCGCCACCCTGCAGCAAGACCAGCTCGGCGCGCGCAGCTGGTGCGGCGACGGCGAGCGCGAGCAGCGCGAGACCGAACCGACGGAGCATGAGCTCCATGGTAACCGATGGGCGGAAGCTTCGATCCTCAGGCGGCGCCAGCCGCCGCTGCGCCGGGCAGGTAGCGCATCACCACCAAGGTGCGGTCGTCGGCCGGCGGCTGCCCTTGCGAGTGAGCGGCCACCTGGGCGAGCAGGCGGTCGCGGACCTGCGTGGCGGTGCCGCCGCCGGCGAGCGAGCGTTGAACGTGATCGTAGCCGAACGGCTCGCCGTCGGGGTCGGTGGTCTCGATGAGCCCGTCGGAGAGCCACACCACGAGGTCACCGGGCGAGAGCCTGAGCTCGCGGCAGGCGTAGAGGTCGCCGAGCACCCCCAGTGGTGGGCTGGGGAGGAGGATCTCCTCCACCTTGCCCTCGTGCAGGACGTAGGTGGGCACGTGGCCGGCGTTGGTGAGCTCGAGGGTGCCGCAGCGCGGGTCGAAGCTCGCCAGGGTGGCGGTGACGAGCGGCCGTGCCCCCACCGTTCCGTGCCCTTCGCGGACCAGCCGGCTGAGGCGCGCGAACACCTCCTTCGCCGGCAGTCTCTGCTCGATAAGCATCACCAGCGCCGCCTTGAGCATCGCCATGCGCAGGCCGGCGGAGAGCCCGTGCCCGGAGACGTCGGCGACCACCACCACGAGGTGGCCGTCGTCGACCTTGAGCAGGTCGAAGTAGTCGCCACCGATGGCCGCCGAGGGCTCGAAGTAGCTGGCCAGCTCGACCGCCTCGGTGGTGGTGAGGGAGCTCGGCAGCAGGCTCTGCTGCAGCTCGCGCGCCACTTGCAGCTCCTTCTCGAGGCTCTCCTTCTGTGCCGTCGCCGCCACCAGCGACTCGAGGCTCGCCGCCATCTCGTTGTAGGAGCGCTGCAGCTCGCCGAGCTGATCCGTCCTGCGCACCGGGATGCGCAGCGAGAAGTCGCCGCCGCGCACCGCCTCGGTGACGCGCGACAGGCGGTTGACGGCGCGCGACAGTCCGTAGATGAGGAACAGCGCCATGATGGTCGCCGCGGCGTAGAGGTCGAAGAGCAGGAAGGCGACCAGCAGCAGCACGCCCCAGGCGGCGGCGTCGATGTCGGCACTGCTAGATACCACCTGGCGGAACAGCGTGCGCGGGGTGGCGTTGAGCAACGCCCCCATCGGCTGGGTGTCGCGGCGGCTGCCGCCGGCGAGCGGGCGCGCCGAGCCCAGCCTCTCGACCCAGGCGAGGAAGGGGCGGTCGGCCATCGGCAGCTCGCGGTTGGCAGTGCCGAAGAACTCCCCCCGCAGGGCCGCCTTGCGCTCCGCCACCGGCATCGACACCGGTATGTGGTGGCCGAAGAACTGGACGTCGACCCGCTTACCGGCATCGCTCCAGGGGGCGATCTCCACCCACAGCCCGCTGCGCTCGCGCAGCTCGCGCTCGAGGTCACCCTGGAAGATGCCGAGCGCGCCGTTGCCATCTCCCTCGACCGCCGCCACCATGGTAAGGCGGCCGCGCGGGTCGAGCACGAACGGCACGTGCCGCGCCAGGCCCTCGTCGACGCTCTCCGGTTGCACCAGCCAGGCGGGCCACTCGTCGGGTGCGAAGCTGGCGCCCGCCACCTTCCTGCCGCCGCGATAGTAGGCGAGCAGTACCTCCCCTTCGCGCAGCCGCGGATGGCCGTCGCGGAAGGCGTCGAGGGCGTCGGCGGTGGTCTCCTCGAGCTCGCGGTGGAAGGCCACCGCGGTGTCACGGAAGAGGTGCCCCACGAGCGCCCCGGAGAGCAGCCAGATCGCGACGCCGATGAGCACTCCCACCATCGGGATGGGCAGCACCCCGATGAGGAAGTAGGAGAAAGCCAGCTTGCGCCCGACCCGCCAAAGGAAGAGGCGGAAGAGGCGCACGCCCCCCCACAGCAGCAGCAGGACCAGGGCGGCCGAGAGCGCCAGCACGAAGAGGCCGTGCAGGCCACCCGCCCCGGCCGCCACCGCGCACGCCAGCAGCAGGCCGATGGCGCCGAGCAGCAGGACGGTTCGCTTGCTCATGGGTGGGCAGCGGGATCCTATGCCGCGACCCCGGGGGTGACTACGCAGGATGGGGGCGAGGGTTGCAGGGGCGCCCGCCCAGGCGTGCGATAGGATTCGCGCTCGCAAGGGAGGGTCGAGCGAATGTCGCGACTGCCGCGCCACCTGGAGCATCTGCGCACGGGGTTCACCGCCGAAGCGGCTTCGGCGGCGTCGTTCCGGGCCTTCGCCGAGCAGGCAGAGGCGGACGGCAGGCCCAACCTCGGCAGTCGCTGGCGCGCGCTGGCCGCGGAGAAGGACCGCCTCGCCATCGAGCTGCTGCACGCCGCCGGCAAGGTGGAGACCGAGGCGTCGAACCTGCTCGACGCGATCGGCGACGAGCAGTACGAGAACGACGTCCTCTACCCGCGGATGATCGCCGACATGGAGCACCTCGGCCAGCCTGCGGAGGCCGCACTGCTGCGCCGGCTGGTCGACACCCAGCGGCGGCACCAGGGCGAGCTCGACGAGTTGCGCCGCGAGCTCACCGCCTCGACCCGCGACGTGCGCGGACCGGCGGTGGCGAAGGCAGGCTAGGAGAAGCGCACCGGAGCGAGAAGACCACCGGGCGGTGGCTCCCTCCCCCCGCCGGGGTCAGCTCGCCGCCGGCGCCGCCTCGCGGGCCGCCTCTCGTGCCGCGACGTCGCGCTCGCGGCGCCCCTCCCGGCGTTCCGGCAGCTCGGCCGCCTTGACGTTGGGCTCCATGTCGATGGCGCCCTTGAAGCGGCACCCCTGGTCGAGAGCCACGCGCGGGGCACGGATGTCGCCGTGCACGCGCCCGCTGGCGCGCACCAGCACCTGCTGCGATGCCGTGAGGTTTCCGCGCACCTCACCCTCGACGACGATGGCGGAGGCCCGGACCTCACCTTCCACTCGTCCGTCGCTGCCGACCGTGACCTGATGCTCCGGGACCTGGATCTCACCCCGGAACCGCCCCTCGACCAGCAGGTCCTCCTCGCCGCTGAGCTTCCCCTCGACGGAGAGGGAGGGCCCCAGGCGGGCCGGCGAGGAGGACGCCGGAGCCCGTCCTGGAGTTGGGGGGGACGAGGCGGGGCGAGCCTCGGGGCTCGCGGGGGGCGGGGACGCTGGGAGGTCCTCGGGACGCTTCCACATGACGTTGTCCTCCTGGTCGTGCGTGGCGAGGAAGCGTTCCCGACCCTAAGGTCGCGGCAGCAGACGGGCAATGACCCGGGTCACAGCGCTTCGCGTGGGTGGGCGCACAGAAAGCGGCCTCGTGCTGCGGGGCGCCGTTGGTGTGCGGTCGAAGCCGATGGAGATCTCCGAAAACAGCGGGGGGAAACTGAGGGTCTGCGTCCGTCTAATCAGCCGCCACCCGGAGCGAGAACGAGTCAGCCTCCAGGCTACGGGTGAGGGTCGCGCGAGGGGGTCTTCTCCCATGGACATAGGGGTGAGCGCCGGGTCCTGATCATCCGGCGGGGGCGGTCGGTCAGTCCGGCCGCCCCGCTTTCCTCTCCGTCGGGGAGTCCGTGCGCGCCCGTGCGGGCGAGCCGTGAAGCCGGCACGCGCCGCCTCGCACAGGGCGGCGGGAATCCCCTCCAGAGCCAGCCGCGTCAACGCGTGGGATAATCCGCTGCCGTGGGCCGAGGACCACTTCCACCCACCGCGGCGAGGACGGCATGGCGCAGGTACTAGCGAGCGAGCGCCAACGGGCGCCTGAAACGTACCGGTTGGCGCATCCTGTGCGCCTGGTCACCGCGGCGGCTCTCTTCGACGGCCACGACGCGGCGATCAACATCATGCGCCGGCTGTTGCAGGCCTCGGGGGCGGAGATCGTCCATCTCGGCCACAACCGCGGCGTCGCCGAGATCGTCGCCGCCGCGGTGGAGGAGGACGTCCAGGGGGTGGCGATCACCAGCTACCAGGGCGGCCACCTCGAGTTCTTCACCTACCTGCGGCGGCTGCTCGACGAGCGCGGCGCCGGCGACGTGCGGATCTACGGTGGCGGCGGCGGGAGTGATCGTCCCTTCGGAGATCGCCGAGCTCCACCAGCGGGGCATCGACCGCATCTTCTCGCCCGAGGACGGCCGTCGCATGGGGCTGCAGGGGATGATCGACGTCGTCCTCGAGGGGTGCGACTTCGATCCCGGCGAGAGGCCGCTCGCCGCGCACGCGGAGCCGTTCCAGCGACTGGCCCGCGCCATCACCCTCGTCGAGCTGGGCCGCAAGCGTCCCGGGATCCACTGGGCCAGCGCGCGCGAAGCGCGAGTGGCCGGACGCGCCGACGCCGCTCCGGTGGTCGGCCTCACCGGTACCGGCGGGGCGGGCAAGAGCAGCCTGACCGACGAGCTGGTGCTGCGCTTCGTCGACGACTTCCCCGACAAGCGCGTGGCGGTGCTGTGCGTCGACCCCACCAAGCGTCGGACCGGCGGCGCCCTGCTCGGCGACCGCATCCGCTTCAACACCGCCAAACACCCGCGGGTCTACCTGCGCTCGCTGGCCACTCGCGGCGCCCGCGGCGAGGTGTCGGCGGCGTTGCGCGACGCCGTCGCCACCGTCCAGGAGAGCGGCGCCTTCGATCTCATCCTCCTCGAGACGGCGGGCATCGGCCAGGGCGACAGCGCCGTCGTCGAGCTCGTGCGACCTCTCGCTCTACGTAATGACCGCCGAGTTCGGCGCCCCGTCGCAGCTCGAGAAGATCGAGATGCTCGACTACGCCGACCTGGTGGCGGTCAACAAGTTCACCCGCCGCGGCAGCGAGGACGCCCTGCGCGCCGTGCGCAAGCAGCTGCAGCGCAACCGCAAGCTCTTCGACGTCCCCCCAGAGCGGCTGCCGGTGTTCGGCACCAGCGCGGCACATTTCCACGATCGCGGCGTCAACGCGCTCTACGGGCACCTCGTCGCCCGCCTGGTGGAGCGGCTCGACCTGCCCTGGCGGAGTGGCTACGCGGCCGGGCCCGAGCGCACCACCGATGGCGGGCGGCAGTCCATCCCGGCGCAGCGCGAGCGCTACCTGTCGGAGATCAGCGAGCGCTGCCGCGGGTACCGTCGCTGGGCTGAGGAGCAGGCCGAGGTGGCGGCCGAGCTCGAGGCGGTCGAGGGGGCCATGGGCATCCTGCGGCGCCGTCAGGCGGCGAGCGGAGAGGCGGCGCTCGACGATCTCGAGGCGGAGCGCGTGCGGCTCGCACAGCGGCTCGATGGGGCCAACGCTCGGCTGCTCGCGGAGTGGCCGCGGTGGGACGCCGCCTACGAGTCCGACCGCTCCTGCTACTCGGTGCGCGGCCGCGACGTGGAGGTCGACAACCACCGCTCGACGCTCTCGGGGACGCGAGTGCCGAAGGTGGCACGCCCTCGTTACCGTGCGGCGGGGGACCGCCTGCGCTGGCGACTGCTCGAGAACGTACCCGGCGAGTTCCCCTACACCGGCGGCGTCTTCCCCTTCAAGCGCACCGAGGAGGACCCAACCCGGATGTTCGCCGGCGAGGGCCCGGCGGAGCGCACCAACCGGCGGTTCCACTACCTCGCCGACGGCCAGCCGGCGAAGCGGCTGTCGACCGCCTTCGACTCCGTCACCCTCTACGGCGAGGACCCGACGAGCGGCCGGACATCTACGGCAAGATCGGCGAGAGCGGCGTCTCCGTGTGCACCGTCGAAGAGGCCGAGCGGCTCTACGCCGGCTTCGACCTCTGCGCTCCCACCACTTCGGTGTCGATGACCATCAACGGCCCGGCGCCGACCATCCTCGCCTTCTTCTTCAACACCGCCATCCGCCAGCAGTGCCGCAAGTGGCTGCGGAGCGAGGGGCGGCTGGCACTGGGCGAGGCCGAGTGCCTGCAG
Source organism: Thermoanaerobaculia bacterium (assembly GCA_963837455.1). Classification (GTDB taxonomy): domain Bacteria; phylum Acidobacteriota; class Thermoanaerobaculia; order Multivoradales; family JAIOJS01; genus DASYQD01. The sequence continues at coordinate 171,560 of CAWINM010000012.1, forward strand.
CCGGACGAGCGACGCGGCAGCAGCTGGGAGGAGGTGCGGGCGCTGCTCTCCGAGGAGGAGCACGCGCGGCTGGCGGCGGCGACGCTGCGGCAGGTGCGGGGCACCGTGCAGGCCGACATCCTCAAGGAGGACCAGGCCCAGAACACCTGCATCTTCTCGACCGAGTTCGCGCTGCGGATGATGGGCGACGTCCAGCAGTTCTTCATCGACCACGAGGTGCGCAACTTCTACTCGGTCTCGATCATCGGGCTACCACATCGCCGAGGCGGGGGCGAACCCGATCCACCAGCTGGCCTTCACGCTCGCCAACGGCTTCACCTACGTCGAGTACTACCTCGCCCGCGGCATGGAGATCGACGACTTCGCCCCCAACCTGTCGTTCTTCTTCAGCAACGGCATGGACCCCGAGTACACGGTGATCGGGCGCGTCGCGCGGCGGATCTGGGCGGTGGCCATGCGCGACCTCTACGGCGGCAACGAGCGCAGCCAGAAGCTCAAGTACCACATCCAGACCTGCGGCCGCTCCCTGCACGCCATGGAGATCGACTTCAACGACATCCGCACCACGCTGCAGGCGCTGCTCGCCACCTACGACAACTGCCTAGAGCCTGCACACCAACGCCTACGACGAGGCGATCACCACGCCGACCGAGGAGTCGGTGCGGCGGGCGATGGCGATCCAGCTCATCATCAACAAGGAGCTCGGGCTCGCCTTCTGCGAGAACCCACCCAGGGCAGCTTCGTCGTCGAGGAGCTGACCGACCTGGTGGAGGAGGCGGTGCTGCGCCGAGTTCGACCGCCTGAGCGAGCGCGGCGGCGTGCTGGGGGCGATGGAGCTGCAGTACCAGCGCGGCAAGATCCAGGACGAGTCGCTCCACTACGAGCGCAAGAAGCACTCCGGCGAGCTGCCGATCGTCGGCGTCAACACCTTCGTCGCCCGCGGCGCGGGAGAAGCGGGATCCCAGCGCGAGGTCGAGCTGTCGCGCGCGTCGACGGCGGAGAAGGACGCCTGATCGCGCGGTTGCGGCACTTCCAGGCGCGGCATGCGGACGCCGCGTCGGCGGCGCTGGCGCGCCTGGGCACGGCGGCTCGCGAAGGGGGGAACCTCTTCGCGGCGCTGATGGCGGCGGTGGCAGCACTGCAGCCTGGGGCAGATCACCCGACGCGCTCTACGCGGTGGGCGGCGAGTACCGGCGGAACATCTGACGCCGCCGGGCGTCGCTCAGGCGCCGGCGGCCTCGGAGTGGAGGCGCACCCTTGTCGCGGGCGTCAGCCTTCGCCGGCGGGTTGGAGCGCCCTGGGCGCCGGGGGGCGGCCGAGGAGGTGAGGACCAAGCCTTCTGGGTCTTGTTTCGGTGCCCGCGGTGGGATATGGTTTGATGCCATATAGAAGGGGGAGGACATCCATTGATGCCGCCAACCAGCGCTCGCCGACCGCGGAGCCCCGCACGGGCCCGCCTTCCGCTCGATTCTCGCGACGCTGGCTCTGGGCCTCGCCTGGGCGGCGGCGGCCGAGGCGCTCCGCTGACGCTCGACGCGGACGAGGCGGTGTGGAATCAGCCGCTCGGCTTCACCATCAGCGGCTCCGGATGCGGCCCCCAGCTCGCCGATCCGGTCGCCGACTCCGGGCAGGTGATCGCGGTGGCCGTCGCCGACCAGCGCCCTCCCGGCTTCGCCCCGGCGCTCTTCACCCTGCGTGGCGAGCTGCGCGGGTTCGCCCCCGGCACCTACACCGTGCGCGCCAGCGATGCCCTTGGGGAGGACACCCAGCCGGTGGCTTTCTTCTTCGCCGCCTCTTCCAGCCTGGAGTTCGACGGCTGCGGCCAGCGCTGACGACCCGGCGCCCGTGCGGTTGCTCTACCTCGGCGGCTGCAACGGCTTCGACTGGGACGTCGCTCCAGGGCTGGTAAAGGTCTTCCTCTACCCGTGCCCCTTCGAGCCCTCGCCGCCCCATCGCGTCACCTACGACGTCCCCCTCGGGCCCCTTGCTCCGGGGACCTACGCCGTCCGGCTCTACGACGACACCGGCGCCGACCCTTTCCCGGCGCTGGCCACCGGGTCGCTGCGCGTTCGTGCCTCGGGTCGCTGCCTGCCGGCCGACGACCGCCTCTGCCTGCACGACGGGAGATTCGCCCTCACCGGCGAGTGGCGCGCCTTCGACGGCCGCACCGGCATCGCCCACGCCGTGCCTCTCGACGGCAACGAGCAGTCGGGCCTGCTCTGGTTCTTCGGCCGCGACAACGCCGAGGTCACGGCCAAGGTGCTCGACGGTTGTGGCGTCAACGGTCACTGGTGGGTCTTCCTCTCCTCCGCCTCGACCGTCGAGTACACGGTCACGGTCACCGACACGACCAGCGGTCACGTGCAGACCTACCGCAACGAGCTCGGTGAGACGCCGACTCTGAGCGCCGACACCGCCGCCTTCGAGGAGTGCCCATGAGCGCCTCCATCCACCGCTTTGGGGGTCGTCCGCCGGCGCTCACGTCCGCGTTGGCGCTGCTCGCGGCTGTCACCGTGGCACCGCCCCTCTGGGGGCAGGCGCTGCAGATCTCGCTCGTACCTGCGGCCCCGACCTGGAGAGACGCCATCGTGGTGCACGTGGCGAGCGACCGGATCACCGCCTGCGGCTCACAGGCCTTTGGTCTCCACCAGGTGGGAATCACTCACTCGGGTGGCGGGCAGCGCGTCGACATCGAGCTCGTGGACAGGTGCCCGGTGGCTGGCCCGGCGTCGCTGCGGCACATCGAGGTGACCACCACGATCGGACCTTTCGATCCCGGCCCCTGGAGGGTGCGGGTCGCCGACCCGGCGAGCGCGGTCCCCACCGAGCTGCCGTTCACCATCTACCGTCCGGGCGGAGCGTCCGTGCAGCTGCCGGCGCTCGCCACCGACAGCGAGCCCGGGCCGATGCGCGTCTACTTCGTGTCCCACTCCAATGGCGAGCCCTTTGCCCAGCTCGAGGTGGACGGTCACGTGCTGCAGGTCACCTACGGCACCATTTCCTTCCCTGTTGGCGTGCCCTTGCCGGCGGTCCCCGTGGCCTCCAGCGCCGACTTCGCCATCCCCCACCTGCCGGCCGGCGACTACGAGGTGCGACTCACCGACGGCGTCTCCGTCGACAGTGCTCCGCTGCGCATCTGGGCACACGATCGCTGCCTGCCTTCCGCAACGGCGCTCTGCCTGTGGCAACGCTTCCGCGTCACCGCCACCTGGCACACCGCTGGCGGCAGCGGCGCCGCACAGGCGCTGCTCCTCGACGGCAACGACGGATCGGGGCTGATGTCGTTCTTCGACGCCAGCAACGCCGAGCTCACCGTCAAGGCGCTCGACGGCTGCGCGGTGAACCACCATTGGTGGCTCTTCCTGGCCTCGGGGTCGAGCGTGGAGTACGAGGTGACGGTCGAGGACACGGTGACCGGAGAGAGGCACGCCTACGGGAGCTCACTCGGCGCCCTGCCGCCACTGGTAACGGACGTCGCGGCGTTCGGCGGCTGCTGACAGCGCAGGCGCCTTCGGCCAGCGGGGAGCGCCTCCGCGGCCGACAGGGGCATAATCGCCTACCGAGCCGCGACTGCCATGCCCGACCTGCCCCAGCTCTCCCGCACTCTGGTTGCCTACACCATGTGGGCGGACCGCGAGCACCTCGCCGCGCTCGAGCGCCTGCCGCCCGAGCACCTGCGCGTCGAGACCGGCACCAGCTTCGGCACCCTGGTGGGGACCATCGCGCACGTGCTCGCCAGCGAGCAGTCGTGGCTGGGGCGCTTCGTGGGAGCGCCCACGGACCGAGAGCCCACGGGGGGCGACTATGCCGACCTCGCCGCGGTGCGCGCCGGCTTCGAGGACCTCTGGCCCAACCTCGAGTTCTTCATGGCGGGCCTCGACGACGAGCAGCTGCTGCGCGAGATCGCCTGGACCTCGCGGGGCGGCAACAGCTACCGGCGCCCGCTCTGGGAAGCCCTGGTGCACATGAGCCATCACTCCGGCTACCACCGGGGTCAGCTCACAGCCATCGAGCGCCAGCTCGGCCATCCGGCCCCACCGCCGACGGACCTCATCCGTTTCCTGGCGACCCGCTGAAGGCGCCGCCGTCGAGGCCTCGCGCCGCCTGCGGTATGCCCTTCCCCTGTTACACTTGCGCAACCGCCGGGGAGGAGCGCTATCCATGGGCAAGAGGATCCTGCTGGCCGACGACAGCGTCACCATTCAGAAGGTCGTCGAGCTGACCTTCATGGACGAGGACTACGAGGTCGTCGCGGTCAGCAACGGCGACGATGCGGTGGCACGGCTGGACGAGGTCCAGCCCGACCTGGTGATCGCCGACATCCACATGCCGGGTGCCAGCGGCTACGACGTCTGCAGCCAGGCGAAGCAGTGGCGCCCGGGCATTCCGGTGCTGCTGCTGGTGGGCACCTTCGAGCCCTTCCAGGAGGAGGAGGCGCGCCGGGCCGGTGCCGACGGCTACCTCAAGAAGCCGTTCGATTCGCAGGAGCTGCTGCGCCGCGTGGAGGAGCTGATCGCGGCCGCCGCCGCTGCCGCCGCCGAGCAACCGGGGGTGCTGATGACCCCTGCCGACGAGATGGACCTCTGGCAGGCACCCGAGGCGCCGACGGAAGAGCAACGGGGAGATCTCTACGCCGAGGCCGATGGTGTGCCCGTGGACGAGCCAGCCGGTCCGCTCGGACAGGAGGTTCCCACCGAGCTGGTGCTCGAGGCCTCGCCGTGGACGGAGGCCGAGGAGGAGGAGCTCCCCGCGGCCGCCGAGACGATCCCCGAGGCGCCACCCGCGACCCCTGCTGAGCCTCCACCGATCGCTGCCGTCCCATCGGCTCCACAGGTTCAGCCGAGCCCACCGCGGGTGGAACCGCCGATCCCCGCGGCGACCGCGCCGCCGATCCCCGCGGCCGCCCCGCCGCCGGCGCCGAGGCCGGCGGCACCTGCAGCCGCCCCGGCGCTCAACGGCAGCCTCTCCGAGGCCGACGTCGACCGCGTCGCCCGCCGCGTGGTGGAGCTTCTCGGCGATCACCTGGTGCGGGAGGTCGTCTGGGAGGTGGTCCCCGACATGGCGGAGCTGGTGATCAAGGACCGCATCCGCGAGCTCGAGCGCCAGCTCGAGGGGCCCTAGCTTAGCTAGCTCACCGGCGCCCACTGGCGCCTCGCACGGCCGCCCGGGCACCGCAGCGGCGCGGGTCTCGCCAGCAGCCGTTCCCTGCCGAGACACGACCGGCGTCCTCGTTACAATGGCACCCCCCATGGACATGGAGAAGGTCTTCGATCCCGCCGCCTACGAGGCGAAGTGGCAGCGCTGGTGGCGCGAGCGCGATCTCTATCGGGTCGAGGCGCCGTCGGAGCGTCCCAGCTTCTGCATCATGATCCCGCCGCCCAACGTCACCGGGAGGCTGCACATGGGTCACGCCCTGCAGTCCACGCTGCAGGACGTGCTGACGCGCTGGAAGCGGATGCAGGGCTACAACGCTCTCTGGCTGCCGGGGACCGACCACGCAGGCATCGCCACCCAGCTGATGGTGGAGCGCGAGCTCGCCAAGGAGGGACTGTCCCGAGCCGAGCTGGGACGCCAGCGGTTCCTGGCCCGGATGTGGGAGTGGAAGGAGCACTATCAGGGCAACATCCGGCAGCAGCTCGAGATGCTGGGCGCGAGCTGCGACTGGAGCCGCGAGCGCTTCACCCTCGACGAGGGGCTCTCCCGCGCCGTGCGCGTGGCCTTCGTACAGCTGTACCGCGAGGGCTTGATCCAGCGCGGCGAGTACATGGTCAACTGGTCGCCGGCCCTGGAAACCGCGGTCTCCGACCTCGAGGTGGAGATGCGGGCCGTGCGCGGCAAGCTCTACCACGTCGCCTATGCGCTCGATGGCGAGGGGGAGTCGGGTCGGCTGGTGGTGGCGACGACGCGGCCCGAGACCATGCTCGGCGACACCGCCCTCGCCGTGCACCCCGGCGACGAGCGCTTCCGTCACCTTATCGGGCATCACGCGATCCTGCCACTCGTGGGCCGTCGCCTACCGATCGTCGGCGACACCGCCGTGGATCCCGCCTTCGGCACCGGAGTGCTGAAGATCACGCCCGCCCACGACCCCAACGACTTCCTCATCGGCCAACGACACGGGTTGCCCGCCATCCAGGTGATCGACAAGCGCGGCAGGATGAGCACGGAGGCGGGCGAGGACTTCGCCGGCCTCGACCGCGCCGAGGCGCGCGAGCAGGTGGTGGCGCGGCTGCGCGCGGCGGGGGTGCTGGTCAAGGTCGAGGAGCACGAGCACAACGTTGGCCACAGCCAGCGCAGCGGCGAGCCCATCGAGCCGCTCGTCTCCACGCAGTGGTTCTGCAACGTCGAGGGGATGGCGCGCCAGGCTCTGGAGTCGGTGCGCGACGGCCGGCTGCGCCTGATACCCGAGAGCTGGGTGAAGACCTGGGAACATTGGCTCGAGAACATCAAGCCCTGGTGTATCTCGCGGCAGCTCTGGTGGGGCCACCAGATCCCCGCCTGGTACACGGCCGACGGGCGGTGCGTGGTCGCCCATGACCTGGCAGAGGCGACGCGGCTGGCGGGCACGAGCGAGCTCACCCAGGATCCCGACGTGCTCGACACCTGGTTCTCCTCGGGCCTGTGGCCGTTCTCGACCCTCGGATGGCCCGAGGACACCATCGACCGTCGCACCTTCTATCCCACCGACGTGCTGATCACCGGCTTCGACATCCTCTTCTTCTGGGTGGCGCGGATGGCGATGTTCGGCCTCCACTTCACCGGCCAGGAGCCCTTCCACGTCGTGCACCTCACCGGCCTCGTGCGCGACGCCGAGGGGCAGAAGATGTCGAAGACCAAGGGCAACATCCTCGACCCCGAGGAGCTGGTGCGCGAATTCGGCGCCGACGCCCTGCGCTTCACCCTCGCCGCCCTCGACAGCCCGGGGCGCGACATCCCCGTCGACCGCGCGCGGATGGCGGGCTATCGCAAGTTCGGCATCAAGATCTGGAGCGCCACCCGCTTCAGCCTGTCGCGAGTAGGGGAGGCACGGGTCCACTCCGAGCTGGCGACGGAAGGGCTCGGCGCCGCGGAGCGCTGGATCCTCTCGCGGCTGTCGCGCACGGCCGCCGAGGTCTCGCGACAACTCGACGCCTTCCGCTTCGACGAGGCCTGCAACCGTCTCTACCACTTCTTCTGGGGCGAGCTGTGCGACTGGTACATCGAGCTGTCGAAGCCGGCGCTCGGCGTCGGCGGCGAGGCCGCCGCGGACGGCCGGCCCCGCGTCGCCGAGGTGCTGCTGACCGTCCTCGAGCGCAGCCTGCGGCTGCTGCACCCGGTGATGCCGCACCTCTCCGAGGAGCTCTGGCAGCGTCTGCCGGGGCACGAGACCGTCCACGCCGTGAGCATCTCGCTGGCCTCCTACCCGGGGCCCGTCGCGGCCTGGGAGGACACGGCGCTCGAGGAGCGCATGGAGGTGCTGATGGCGGTGGTGACGCGACTCCGCGCGCTGCGCGCCGAGCTGGCGCTCGCGCCGCGGGCGCCGGTCACCCTCTATCTCGCTGCCGCAGCAGACGACGTCGACGGCTTCCTCCGCGAGCAGGAGCCGTTGCTGCGCTTCCTGCTGCGTCCCCAAGAGCTCCTGTGGGCAGCCCCTCCCGACGGCGTGCCCCAGGACCTCGTCGCCGGGGTGCGCGTCGGATTGCAAGGGGAGACGGGAGCGGTCGACGCCACGGAGCGACGTCGACTGCAAGCCGAGCTCGCCAAGCTCGAGTCGCAGCTGGTGGCTGCCGAGGGGCGGCTGGGCGACGAGGCATTCCTGGCCAAGGCGCCGGCCGCCGTGGTGGAGCAGCAGCGCCAGCGGCTGGGCGAGATGCGGGCCCGTCGCGAACAGCTCCGTCAGGGGCTGGAGGCCTGACCACGTTCGCCGACCTCGTCGCCGAAAGCCGCCGGCGGCGGGTCCACTCGGCGCTCGACATCGCCGTGCTGCGGCGGGTCGACTCCACCAACCGGCTCGCCTGGCGCATCCGTCGCGAGCTCGCCGAGGACGACCTCGACATCACCGGCGCCGCCCTCCTCGCCTACGAGCAGACCGCGGGGCGCGGCCGCCTGGGACGGATCTGGGCGAGCCCGCCCGGGCAGGGCGTCTACGCCACCGTCTGCGATCGCGTGCCGGACCTGCAGCGGCTGCCGGTGGTGCCACTGGCGGTCGCCGCTGCCATCGCCGAGGTGCTCGACCGCTACCTGCCCGTGCCCTGCCGGCTCAAGTGGCCCAACGACGTGATGGTGAAGGGGCGGAAGATCGCCGGCATCCTCGTCGAGTCGGCGGTGCGGCCGGGAGCCAGCCCGGAGGTGCTGGTGGGCTTCGGCGTCAACCACGGCCAGGGCGAACGCGACCTGCCGACTCCCGGCGCCACGTCCATGGCGCTGGAGACCGACGCGCCGCCACCCCTCGCGGGTCTCGCCTGGGACCTCACCGAGGCGGTGGCCCGCGAGCTGCGCCACTCCCGCCCGCGCGAGGTCACGGTGGCCCGCTGGATGTCGCGCTCGCTGCATCGCCACGGCGAGATGCTGCGGGCGCGGCTGCCCGAAGGCGAGGTGGTGGGAGCCTTCCTCGGCCTGACCCCGGAAGGCCTCCTGCGGCTGGCGGTGGACGGGCATGAGGAGGTGTTGGTGACCGCCGAGGTGGGGGAGCCATGACCTCCCCTCCCGGCCTGCCAGCGCACCCGCTGCTGGTGCTGATCGACGTCGGCAACAGCAACACGGTGCTGGGGGTCTATCGCGGCGAGGAGCTGGCGGAGAGCTTCCGGCTCTCCACCAATGCCGATCGGACCGCCGACGAGTACGGCTCGCTCCTGCTGCCGCTCTTCGCGCGCGCCGGCCTCGAGCCGCGCGACGCGGCAGCGGTGGTGATCGCCTCGGTGGTGCCGCCGCTCCGCGATGTCTTCGATCGCCTGGCGTGTCGCTTCTTCGGCCACCCGCCCCTGTTCGTCGAGCCTGGGGTGAAGACCGGCATGCCGATCCGCTACGACAACCCGGCCGAGGTGGGGGCCGACCGCATCGTCAACGCTCTCGGGGCGCTCGAGCTCCTCGGTGCCCCGGTGGTGGTGGTGGACTTCGGCACCGCCACCACCTTCGACGTCGTCAACGAGGCCGGGGAGTATGCCGGCGGCATCATCTGCCCGGGGATCGGTATCTCGGCAGAGGCACTGTTCGCCCACGCCTCTCGCCTCTACCGCGTCGACATCCGGCGGCCGTCGCGGCTGGTCGGCCGCAACACCGCCGGCGCCATGCAGTCGGGGCTGTACTACGGCTACGTCGGCCTCGTCGACGGCATCCTCGAGCGGCTGGCCGGCGAGCTGCCCGGGCTACGCGGCGTGATCGCCACCGGCGGGCTCGCGGAGCTCATCGCCGAGGGCTCGACGCGCATCACCCGCGTCGAGCCGCAGCTGACGCTCATCGGTCTCAAGCTGGTCCATGAGCGCAACCGCTGAGGGCGGCGGCGAGCCCATCCTCGCCGACGCCGACAGCACCTACTTCCGCGCCATCGAGGACGCCTTCATCCGCCTCCGCGGTGCGCCGCTGCTGCTCTCCCCTGGTGACTTCCAGGTGGCGGCGCGCTGGCGTCGTGAGGAGGTACCCCTGGGCCTGGTGGTGGCGACCCTCGAGGAGGTGTTCGCCAAGCGCCGAGAGAGGGGTGCCCGCGGGCGCATCAACAGCCTCCGCTACTGCGCGCCAGCGGTGGATGCGGCGTGGAGCGAGGTGCAGGAGCTTCGAGGTCCGGCCGCGCGCGAGACGATCGCCGGCGCTGCGCCGGCGGGCGAGCGACTGGAGGCGCTGGCGACCGCCCTCCCCGCGAGCCTTGCCGGACGGGAAGCCTGGGCGGCGCGTCTGCGCGCCCTCGACGGCCCTCCAGAGGAGGTGGAGGGGTCGTTGCGGCGGCTCGACGGCGAGCTCCTGGCGGCAGCAGAAGCCGCCCTCTCGCCGGCGTCCCGGGAGCGGCTCGCGGACGAGGTGGAGTCGATCCTCGATGGGCTCCGGGACCGCTTCCCCGACGAGGAGCTGGTGGCTCTGCGCGGTCAGCTGTGGCGGCAGCGGCTGCGGCGGCAGGCGTCGTTGCCGGTGCTGACGCTGTTCTGACCAGGCGACAGCCGGAACCCACAATGGGAGCCCCGTCGCTCGGAATCCGTCTGGAGCGAGGTGGGCTCACCGCGCTCGCTGGCACCGCTCGCCGTCCGTGCACCCCTGCTCGTGCCAGCGATCGCTTTGCTGGGGGGCACCTGGGTGGCCACACGGCTGCCCTCGCTCCCGGTTCCGATGCTGGTCGGGCTCGCGGCCGCGGCGCTCGCGCTGGGGCGGCGGCCGGGCACGGCGATCGCGTGGCTGGCGCTCGGCCTGCTCTGGACGGACGTGCGATGGGAAGGGCCGCACGCGGCCTTCCTGGGCGTCATCCGGGAACGGCCGGTGGCCCTCACCGGTGACATCGCCGGGTGCTGGAGCGTCGACGCAGACGGCCTGAGCGCCTCCCTCGCCGTCGACCGCCTCGAGCAGGGGAGCTCGCTGCGGCACACCGCCGCACGCGTGAAGGTGCATCTGCCCCGGCCCCCGTCGGGAGAGTCCCTTGCGCCCTGTGGCGGCCGGCTCGTCGTGCGCGGGTACCTGCGCCCGCCGCGCGCCTACCGCAACGGCGTGGTCACCGAGGTCGGAGGCTGGAGCCTGTGGGTCAAGGGCAGCAGTCTCGCTCGCGTGGAGGGCGAGCCCGGTCTGCTGGCCCGCGCCTCCGGCGCCCTCCGCCAGCGAATCTTCCCGCCCGGCGGCGTCCAGGTCTCGCCGCGGCCGGGGCTGCGGCTCGCGCGCGCTCTGCTCCTCGGCGACGGCGGTGCTCTCCCCGCCGAGGAGCGGGAAGCGATGCGCCGCGTCGGGCTGGCCCATCTGGTGGCGGTGTCGGGGCTCAACGTCGGCATGGTGGCCGCCATCGTGATGGTGGTGCTGCTCTGGGTGCCGCGCGGGCCGCGACTGGCCGCGACCCTGCTCGCTGTCGTGGCGTATGCGGTGCTGGTCGGCCCGCTCCCTTCGCTGCTGCGCGCGCTATTGATGGCGGTCGCCGTGCTGGGTGGGCTCCTGCTCGGCCGGCTGCCGGCAGCCGCGAACGGGCTGGCGCTGTCCTGCCTGCTGCTGGTGCTCCTCGACCCCTCGTGGATCGGTGACCTTGGCTTCCAGCTCAGCGTCGCCGCCACCGCCGGCCTCCTGGCGCTCACCGGTCCGCTGCGCCACGGCCTGCGCGCCTGCGGACCTCTGGCGGCGCCCCTCGCAGTCACGCTCGCCGCGCAGCTGGCGACCCTTCCCTGGGCCCTCGCCGAGTTCGGCCGCCTCAGCCCCGCGGCGCCGCTCGCCAACCTCCTCGCCGTTCCATGGTCGGGGGTGGCGCTGGCGGTGGCCCTTGCCTGGGCTGTGCTGCGTCTCGCCATTGGTGGTCCGGCCGACTTCCTGCTGCGAGTGCTCGACGTCCTGGCGGCGCCATTCGGGTGGCTGGCACGACTCCCCGCGAGCCCCTGGATCAGCTGGCCCCAACAAGCAGGTTGGACCACCGCCTGGGCAGTCACCGCGCTGCTCGTCTCGTGCGTTCTTGTCGCCCGCCCGCGATGGCTCAGGTGGGCGCGGCTGGTGGCGGCAGGGGCGCTGCTCTGGATCTCGTCGCCTGCAGGGCCGCCGCCGTCGCCCGAGCTCGTCATGCTCGACGTCGGGCAGGGAGACTCACTGCTGCTGCGCGATGGGCGGTACACCCTGCTGGTAGATGGCGGCGGCTGGCGGAGCCCGGGCTTCGGCGGTCGCGTGCTGCTGCCCGCCCTCGCGGCCCTCGGGGTGCGACGGCTCGACGCGGTGGCCGTGACCCACCCCGACAGCGACCACTGCAACGGTGCCGCGGACCTCTTGCGCGAGCTGCCGGTGGCGGAAGTGTGGGCGCCGACGGGGATGGAAGCGACGCCCTGCGGAAAGCGCCTGCGAGCCCCCTCCGTCCCGTACCGGGAGCTCGCGGTCGGCGACCGCGAGCGCGTGGGGAGGTGGCGCCTGCGGGTGCTGGGGCCGGGGCCGGGGGACGGCGGACCCGACAACCACCGCTCGCTCGTGCTGCTCGCCGCGGCGGCCGGCCGCCGCGTCCTGCTCACCGGCGATCTCGATGCGGCCGGTGAATCGGTGCTGCTGCGCCGCTGGGGTCCGGAGACCATCGCCTGCGACCTCCTCAAGGTGGCCCACCACGGCAGCCCCAGCTCGAGCACCACACCCTTCCTACGGGCGGCACGTCCGCGGCTGGCGTGGATCTCGGTGGGTGCCGGGAACCCCTACGGCCACCCCTCGCCGAAGGTGCTCGCGGCGTTCGCTCGTCAGAGCGTCGCCGTGTTGAGGAGCGACCGCGACGGCATGGTGCGCATGACGTTCGGAGATCGCTGGCACCTCCGCACCACCGCTCCCTAGCGGCCCGTGGTAGAGGGGGGCTCGAGGGGAGACGCTGTGCGGTGGCGTGGCAGAGGACCGGTGCGGCCGGAGGTCGGCTGCGTGGTGCCGGTCCCCCGCGGAGGACCTGGCGGCGCTTCGGCCGCGGCTACACTTCCATGGCATGCGGCCGACCGTGGTGGTGCTGGGGGCGACGGCGACCGGCAAGAGCGCCTTGGCGATGGGTCTCGCCGAGCGACTCGGGGGCGAAATCGTCAACGCCGACGCGCTGCAGGTCTATCGGGGTGTCGACATCGGCACCGGCAAGCCGAGCTCGGAGGAGCGCCGGCGGGTGCCGCACCACCTGCTCGACCTCGTCGAACCCGACCAGACGCTCTCGGCGGGGGAGCTGGCGCGCAAGGCGCGGACGGTCATCGTCGAGGTGGAGGCGCGGGGACGACTGCCGCTGGTGGTGGGTGGCAGCGGGCTCTACCTGCGCGCCCTCCTGGCCGGCATCAGCCCGATGCCGGCGCTCGACCCGCGGCTGCGCGAGTGGTTGCGCGCGCGCCACCGCGAGCGGGGTCTGCAACCCCTCCGCCGCTGGCTCCAGCTGCTCGACCCGGTGGCGTCGCGGCACACCGCCCCGGGCGACACCCAGCGCACCCTTCGAGCGCTCGAGCTGGCCCTCGGAAGCGGTCGCTCCCAGGCCTGGTGGATCGCGCGCCGGCCCTTCGGAAACGGGGCATTTCCGGCCATCCGCGTTGGATTGACGGTGCCGCGAGCGGTCCTGTACCATCGCATCGCGGACCGCGTGTCCGCGATGATCGCGGCAGGGTGGGTGAGTGAGGTCGAGGGGCTCCTCGCCGCCGGTCGGGACCAGGAGATGCCGGCTTTCCAGGCCATCGGGTACCGGCAGCTCGCCCGCCACGTCCGGGGGGAAGTCGGCCTCGACCAGGCGGTCGAGGAGACGGTCAGGGAGACCCGCCGTTTCGCCAAACGCCAGACCACGTGGTTCCGCCGCGAGCCTGACGTCACCTGGTTTCAGGCCGACGATCCGGGCGCGACCCTGAGTCGAGTTCTCGATTTCTTGAAGAACCGAGGCGCCGGGAGGTTTCATGGCGAAGCATGCGATTAACATCCAGGACGGCTTTCTCTTCCAGAGCCTCAAGGAGGCCCGGGAGATGCGCGTCGCGCTGGTCACCGGCGAGCAGCTGGGCGGGCGGCTGAAGCGCTTCGACCGCTTCGCCATCGTCCTCGAGAAGGACGGGCAGGAGCTCCTCGTCTACAAGCATGCGATCGCCACCATCGGGGCCGCCGCGGCAGCCGGCTCGTAGCCGGCGGTCGAGGGGCGGCCGATCGCTGGCGGCGGCGGGGGCCGCGCTGGTGATCCCATTCCTGCTGTCGGGGTGCGCGCCGCAGCCGGCGCCGGTGACCGGGCCACGCGTCGCCCGCGAGGACCTCCCCTACCTGCTGCCGCCGAGCACCGGGTTCCACGCGCCCACCGACTCCGAGCTGCTGCGGAGCCTCGACACCGCGTTTCAGTCGAAGCTCCTCGCCGCCGACGCGAGCGGAGCCACGGCGGCGGCGGAAGCTGCGCTCGCCGTGGACCCCGGGTTCGCCCCCGCCGAGGTGCTGCGCGGGCAGGCGCGGCTCGTCGCTCGCGACCTGCCCGCGGCCCGGGCGCTGCTCGATCCGGTGGTGGCGCGGCAACCGGACTACACGGCGGCGGCGCTCGCCGCGGCCCGCGCCGCCGAGCTCGCCGGCGACCCGATGGCGGCGTACGAGGCCTACCGCAACCTCGGCTCGGCCCTGCCGCTGGCGCTCGAGCGGGCTGGCGACCTGCGCGCGGCGGCGATCGCTGCCGCCTCGGCGCAGGTCGAGGACGCGGTGGCGAGGGGGCGGCTCGACGTGGCGCGCTCGGCCCTGGCAACCCTGCGCGACTGGGCCCCCGACGACCAGGCGACGCTCGAGGCGGCGATGGGCGTTGCCCGCGCCAGCGGCGACTCCCGCGAGGAGCTCGAGGCGGTGCGCGACCTGCTGGCCACGGCGCGCAGCGGCGATCAGGCGCTGCTCGAGCGGCGCGGCGAGCTCGAGCTGGCGGTGGGGCAGCCCTCGGCCGCCATCGAGATCTTCGAGGAGCTGGCGCGGCGGCACCCCGACGAGCCGCGGCACGCCGAGCAGGTGGAGCGCGCCAAGTTCCGCTGGCGGGTGGTCAACCTGCCCGCAGACGTGCAGCGCCTCGTCGACAGCCCGGAGCTCAGCCGAGCCGACTACGCCGTGCTGCTCTACTGGCTGGTGCCGGGGGTGCGCGCGGCGGTGGTGAGCTCGCCACACATCGCCAGCGACATCCTCGAGCACCCGCAGCGGCAGGAGATCATGCGGGTGGTGAACCTGCAGCTCATGGACCTCGACGAGGCGCTGCGGCGCTTCAATCCCGACTCCAAGGTGCACCGCCTGCAGGCCCTGCGGGCCCTCGAGCGGGTGCTGCAGCGCACGCAGCCGGTACCGTCGTGCGTCGCCGGCATCGAGGGCAACCCGGTGCCCTCCCGCGAAGCGGTGTGCACCACAGCGGTGGCCTGCGGCTTCCTGCCCGAGGCGGCTGACTGCCTGCCCGAGGCGGGCGTGGCCGGCAGCGAGGCGGCGGACTGGATCCGGCGCACCGGCTCGCTGTTGCCCTGACGCCACCGAGGCCCCGTCATGAATCGCCGGCGCTCTCCGGTCACCGTTCCCAACCTGCTGTCGCTGCTGCGGATGGGGCTCACCCCCCTGTTCGTGATCACGGTGGTCAACGAGCAACCGGTGGGGGCGCTGGCGATCTTCGCCGTCGCCGGCATCACGGACGCGCTCGACGGGTACATCGCCCGCACCTACGGGCAGCAGTCGCGGCTGGGCGCCTACCTCGACCCCATCGCCGACAAGCTGCTGCTGATGTCCGCCTACGTCATCCTCGCCATTCCCGGCATCCATCACGGCGTCCTGATGCCGACCTGGGTGACGGTGCTGGTCATCGCCCGCGACCTCATCATCGTCGCCATGGCGCTGGTGATGTACCTGGCGCTGGGGCACAAACGATTCCCACCGACCGCGCTGAGCAAGGTGAACACCACCGTGCAGGTGGTGACCGCCATCGGGGTGCTCGCCTCGGCGGTGTGGGTGGGCCTCATCCCGCTGGTGGTGTGGCTGCCGTACCTCGCCGCGCTCACCACCGTCGCGTCGGGCATCTCCTACATCCTGATCGTCAACCGCGTGGCAGCCGCCGAGCGCCGCGACCAGGCCTCATCGGAAGCGCCCCCCGGAGCCGGCTGAGCCGCGCCTCGCGGTGCCGCGCGGCCCGCCGGCGAGGGTAAGATGGAGGGGCCCCCGACGAGCCCTCGCGGATGACCGATTTCGTCCACCTGCACCTGCACAGCCAGTTCAGCCTCCTCGACGGCGCCAACCGCCTGGAGGACGCTCTCGCCGCCGCTGCCGCCGCCGGGCAGCCGGCGATGGCGCTCACCGACCACGGCAACATGTTCGGCGCCATCGAGTTCTACAAGCAGGCGAAGAAGGCGGGGGTGAAACCGATCGTCGGCATCGAGGCCTACATGGCTCACGGGAGCCGGCTCGATCGCCACCCCGACCGTCGCTCCAGCAATCACCTGGTGCTGCTGGCCAAGAACGAGACCGGCTACCGCAACCTGCTCAAGCTCACCACCAGCTCCTTCCTCGAGGGCTACTACTACAAGCCACGCATCGACCGCGAGCTGCTGGCCCGCCACGCCGAGGGCCTGATTTGTCTCTCGGCCTGCCTCAACGGCGAGATCAACGAGCAGATCCTGGGCAGGAAGGAGCGCGAGGCCGAGGCCATCGCCCGCACCTACAAGGAGCTGTTCGGCGACGACTTCTTCCTCGAGCTGCAGGATCACGGCATGGCCGAGCAGCGGCTGGCCAACGACGTCCTGCGCCGGCTCGCCACCAAGTTGGCGTTGCCTCTGGTGGTGACCAACGACGCCCACTACCTCAAGCGCGACGACGCCTTCGCCCACGACGTCCTGCTCTGCATCGGCACCCAGAAGACCTTCGCCGATCCCGACCGCCTCAAGTACGCGAGCCAGGAGTTCTACCTCAAGACGGCGGCGGAGATGGACGCCCTCTTCCCCGACGATGGCGCGGCGATCGAGAACACGCTGGCAATCGCCGAGCGCTGCGCGCTCGACATCCCGATGGGCGAGTTCCACCTGCCGCAGTTCCCGGTGCCGGCAGGCTCCACCCTCGACGACTACCTCCGCGAGGTGGCGCGCGAAGGGCTCGCCGAGCGGCTGGCAGAGCTGCGGCGACGGCAGGCACGCGGCGTCAAGCTCACCACCCCCGCCGACGAGGTCTACCGCGAGCGGCTCGAGCGCGAGCTCGAGGTGATCGTCCGCATGGGCTTCCCCGGCTACTTCCTCGTCGTCTGGGACTTCTGCCGCCACGCCCGCGACAGTGGCATCCCGGTGGGCCCCGGGCGCGGCTCCGCGGCCGGCTCGCTGGTCTCCTACGCGCTGCGCATCACTGACGTCGACCCGCTGCAGTACGACCTGCTGTTCGAGCGCTTCTTGAACCCCGACCGCATCAGCATGCCGGACATCGACATCGACTTCTGCATGCGCCGACGCGGCGAGGTGATCTCGTACGTCAGCGACAAGTACGGCCGCGACAAGGTGGCGCAGATCATCACTTTCGGCACCCTCGCCGCGCGCGCCGTGCTGCGCGACGTCGGCCGCGTCATGGGGTTGCCCTACACCAAGGTCGACCGCATCGCCAAGATGGTCCCGGAGATGACCAAGTCGCTCGCCGAGGCGGCGCGCGAGGTCGACTCGCTGGCGGCGGAGATCAGGAGCGACCCCGAGGTGCGGCAGGTGGTCGAGGTGGGGGTGCGGCTCGAGGGGCTGACCCGCCATGCCGGCATGCACGCCGCCGGGGTGGTCATCGCGCCGCGGCCGATCGAGGAGCTGGTGCCCCTGTGCAAGACCAGCCGCGACGAGGTCATCACGCAGTGGGACAAGGACGTCATCGAGGAGCTCGGCCTGCTCAAGATGGACTTCCTCGGCCTGCGCACGCTCACCGTCATCGACGACACCCTGCAGCTGTTGCGGCTCCAGGGCGTCGAGATCGACCTCGCCGAGATCCCGCTCGATGACCCCGAGACCTTCCGCTTGTTCTGCGAGGGGCGGACCAACGGCATCTTCCAGTTCGAGTCGTCGGGGATGAAGGACATGCTGCGCCGCGCCTCGCCGTCGCGGTTCATGGACCTCTCCGCGTTCAACGCCCTCTACCGGCCGGGCGCGCTCTCGGTGGGCATGGTGGAGGAGTTCATCAAGCGCAAGCGTGGCGAGAGGAAGGTGCAGTACGTGCTCCCGGAGACGCGGCCGATCCTCGAGGAGACCTACGGTGTCATCGCCTACCAGGAGCAGGTGATGCGTATCGCCGTCGAGGTCGCCGGCTTCACCATGGCCGAGGCCGACGTGCTGCGCAAGGCGATGGGCAAGAAGAAGCTCGAGGTCATGCTCGAGCAGAAGCAGAAATTCGTCGAGGGGGCGAAGAAGCGCGGCAAGGACGTGCGCAAGGCGGAGGCGCTGTGGGATTACATCGAGCCTTTCGCCGGCTACGGCTTCAACAAGAGTCATAGCGTCGCCTACGCGCTGCTCGCCTTCCAGACCGCCTACCTCAAGGCGCACTTCCCGGTCGCCTTCATGGCCGCCATGCTGACCTCGGAGATGGCGTCGAAGGACAACGTCGCCAAGTACATGCAGGAATGCCGCGGGATGGGCATCGCGGTGCTGCCGCCGGCGGTCAACGAGAGCAACTGGACCTTCACGGTGGTGGGCGACACCATCCGCTTCGGGCTGGGGGCGGTGAAGGGGATCGGCGAAGGCGCCGTCGAGGCGATCCTCGCGGCGCGCATCCGTGTCGGCCGCTTCCGCGGCCTTGCCCACTTCGCCGCCGAGGTCGATCCCAAGGCGCTCAACCACAAGGTCTTCGAGTGCCTGATCAAGGCCGGCGCCTTCGACGGCTTCGGCGCCACCCGCGCGGCGTCCTGGGGCGCCCTCGACGGCATCCTCGGCTGGGCGCAACGCCGCCGCGAGGAGCAGGAGGCGGGTCAGGGCACGCTGTTCGCCGCTGCCGCCGCCAGCGAGCCCACCCCGGTCGGCTCGCTGCCCGAGTGGGGGGAGGCGGAGCGGCTGCGCAACGAGAAAGAGGCGCTGGGCTTTTACCTCACCGGCAGCCCGCTGTCCCAGCACGAGGAGCTCCTGGCCGGCAAGGTGAGCCACAACACCGCCGAGCTGCAGGACGCGGTGGAGCAGGATGGGATGGTCGCGGTTGCCGGAGTGGTCGCCCGGGTGCGGCGGATCAAGATCAAGAGCGGCGCCAACGCCGGCCGCATGCGTGCCGTCTTCTCGCTCGAGGACGAGCACGGCTCGGTGGCGGTGTCGCTGTTCGCCGACACCCTGCAGAAGCACGACCACTTGCTGCAGGAGGACGCCGTGCTGCTGGTGCGTGGCACGCTGCGCATGCGCACCGAGGTGGAGCTCACTGCCGCCGAGATCGTGCCGCTCGCCGCCCTCGAGCTCGACCAGGTGGAGAGCCTCGAGCTGCAGATTGGCCCGCGCGTGGGCCAGGCCGAGCTGCTGCGCCTCCGCGACGTGCTCGCGGAGCACGCGGGTGAGCTGCCGGTGCGGCTGCGCCTCCAGCGGGGCGAGGAGCGCGTTTGCGTCGACCCCGCCGACCGCTTCAAGGTGCGCTACGCGCCGCCACTGGTGGCGGCGGTGGAGGCGATCCTCGGCGCCGGGACGGTGGTGCCGGTGGTGCAGGCGCCGCGTACCGCGGCATGCGAGGACGACGACGTCGAGGCGTCCGACGACCTCGCCGCGGCGGCAGCGCTCGTCAACTGAGGCCCCGGCATCCGGCGCTGGGCTGCCGCCGTGGCGCGGTGGCGCCGGCGGAGCTCGCTACGAGGTTGGACGCGGAAGACGCGTCTCCGCCGCCGGCCGTGCCGTAAGCTCCTCCGCGGATGGAGCTCCTCACCACCCACCTCGGCGCCGACTTCGACGCCTTCGCCTCGATGCTGGCAGCGCGCCGGCTCCACCCGCAGGCTCGCCTCTTCTTCCCCGGCTCCCGCGAGGGCTCGGTGCGGCACATGCTGGAGGCCCGTGGCGTCGAGCTCGACGAGCTGCGCCACCGGGAGGTGGACCCGGCGACGCTGTCGCGGGTGATCCTCTGCGACACCCGCCAGCGCGAGCGCCTGGGGGTCGTCGCCCAGTGGCTCGACGCCCACCCGCAGATCGAGGTGGTCTGCTACGACCACCACCCGGCCTCGCCCAGCGACGTGGCCGCCGCCGGCGGCCGCGTCGACCCCACCGTGGGAGCCACCTCGACGCTGATTGCCGAGGAGCTGCGCCGGCGCGGCGACGCACCCAGCGCCGAGGAGGCGACGCTGCTGCTGATGGGGATCTACGAGGACACCGGCTCGCTCACCTACGCCACCACCAGCCGCCGCGACCTCGACGCGGCCGGCTGGCTGCTCGCGCAGGGGGGCGATCTTGCGGTGGTGCGACGCTACGCGCTGCACTCTCTCGACCGCTTCCATTTCGAGCTGCTGCACCGGCTCACCGAGGAGCTGGAGGTGGTGCGCATCCATGGCCATCGCGTCGGCATCGTGGCCTGCGAGCTGGGCACCTTCGTCGACGAGCTGGCGCCGCTGGTGTCACGCTGCCTCGAGCTCTTCGACCTGCCACTGCTGTTTGCCATCTTCGGCGAAGGGGACCGCGTCACGTTGATCGCTCGCGGGCAGGTGGAGGGCTTCCATCTCGGGCAGGCGCTGGCCGCCCTCGCCGGCGGTGGCGGCCACCAGACCGCGGCGGCGGCGAGCGTCAAGGGGGCGACCGCGCTCGAGCTCCGCGAGCGGCTGCTTGCCTACCTGCCCGGCGCCCTGCCGCCGCTCGCCCGCGCCCGCGACCTGATGATCGCTCCCTTCGTCGCCGTCGACGGCGACGCCACGGTGGCCGAGGCCAAGGAGCGCCTGCTGCGAGCGCGCATCAACGCCGCGCCGGTGGTCGCCGGTGGCGTCGCGCTGGGGGCGGTGACGCGCCAGCTGCTCGACGCCGCCTTGCAGCATCAGCTCGCGACGCGGCCGGTCACGGCGGTGATGCGGCAGGAGCTCGAGTGGGTGGCGCCCGACGCGCCGGCGGAGGAGTTGGGGCGAAGGATGGTGGGGCAGCACCCGCGCTTCGTGCTGGTGGGGGATGCCGCCGCAAGGCGGCCGCTCGGGGTGGTCACCCGCATGGCCGTCCTCCGCCACCTCCACGGGCGTCTGCAGGAGGTGGCGGAGCCGCTCGAGCGGCGAGCCCGCGAGCTGCGCGAGCGCCGCCAGGGGATCGGCGGCCTGCTCGCCGAGCGCGTGGGCGTGCCGGTGCGCCGCCGCATGGAGGCGATCGCGGCGGTGTCGCGAGCCAGTGGCGTGCCGGCGTACCTGGTGGGCGGCTTCGTGCGCGACCTCCTGCTGGGGCGTGACAACCGTGACCTCGACGTGGTGGTGGAGGGGGATGGCCCCGCCTTCGCGCGCGCGCTGGGTGCAGAGCTCGACGCGCACGTGCGCGTGCACGACGCCTTCCTCACCGCGGTGGTCAAGGAGGCGGATGGCGCGACCATCGACGTGGCGAGCGCACGCAGCGAGTTCTACCGCGCTCCCGCCGTCCTCCCCGAGGTCGAGAGCTCGGCGCTGCGCCAGGACCTTTATCGCCGCGACTTCACCATCAACACGCTCGCCCTGCGGCTCGGCCCCCAGGGTCCCATCGAGCTGGTGGACTACTTCGGCGCCCAGCGCGACCTCAAGGACGGAGTGCTGCGCGTGCTCCACAGCCTCTCCTTCATCGACGACCCGACGCGGGTGCTGCGGGCGGTACGCCTCTCGCTGCGCCTCGACTTCGTGATCTCGCCCGAGACCGAGCGGCTGATCGCGGTGGCGGTGGGCGAGCGGATCTTCGAGCAGCTCTCCGGAGCGCGGCTGCGGGACGAGCTCGAGCTCTTGCTGGTCGAGCCCGATGCCGCCCTGCGGGGGCTCGAGCGTCTCGAGCAGCTAGGAGTGCTCGCCGCCGTGCACCCGGCGCTGCGACTCGATGCGGCACGACTGCAGCAGCTGCGCGAGGTGCGCAGCGCCCACGACTGGTTCCGCGTCGAGGGGGTGGCGGAGCCGCCGGTGCGGGTGCCGTTGCTGCTGCTGGCGGCGCTGCTGCGCGAGGCTAGCGCCGAGGAGCGTCGCGGCGTCGCCGCCCGGCTGCAGCTGGTCGAAGGCGACCGCCGGCTGCTCGAGCGCCTCCCTTGGCACCTCGAGCGCGCCCTGCGCGCCCTCGCCACCCCGGACCTGGCGCCGCACGCCGCCCACGCTGCGATGTCTGGGCTCGGTGGCGAGGAGCTGTTGCTGCTGCTCGCCGTTCCTGACGAGACGGTGCGCGGCTGGGTGCGGCGGGAGCTCACCGAGCTGCGGCGGTTGCGGCTCGGCATCGGCGGCCGCCACCTGCTGCGCCACGGCCAGGTGGCGGGGCCGCGCATCGGCGAAGCACTGCGGGCCACACTCGATGCCCGCTTGGACGGGCTCGTTGGCCCTGACGGGGAGCTCGACCACGCGCTCGCCTGGCTGGCCGCCACGAACGAGGCGCCGGCCGCTGACGCGAGCGGCGCCGAGCCCGCTGGCGGTGGCGAGCCGGAGACCGGCCCCGCGGTGGGGAGCTAGAATCTGCGGGGTGGGAACGGGCATCGCGATCACCGGGATCCGCGCGCCGCGGACGGGCGCGCTGGCCATGGGCGTGATGCTCACCGTTGCTCTGACGGCGGGTACCGGACGCACCCTCGCGGCGACGGATCCCGGCGGCGGTGAGCCCTGGGAGCGTCCGTCTTCCGCCGACGCCCCGCGCGCCGGCGACCGCTCGCGCGAGCTGCTCGACTACCGCTGCGCCAACGACCTCGGCGTGCTGCAAGTCACCCTCTTCGCCAACGGCACGGTCCGGCGGCGGGAGGGGCCGATCAAGGCACCGCGCATGAGCCTCGGCGAGCTCGGGCCGGTGGAGGTCGAGGGGTACCTGCGGCGGCTCGCCGCCGAGGACCTGTCGGCGGTGGACGACACCCCGGCCAGCGCCGAGGGCGCGTGGGTCGAGCGCTGCACCCTGCGGCTGGCGCTCGACGACCGGCCCCCGCGCGAGCTCACCTTCTCGCGCTTCGACAGCCTGCCGCTGCCGGTGGCCAC
Source organism: Thermoanaerobaculia bacterium (assembly GCA_963837455.1). Taxonomy (GTDB): domain Bacteria; phylum Acidobacteriota; class Thermoanaerobaculia; order Multivoradales; family JAIOJS01; genus DASYQD01. The sequence goes on from CAWINM010000012.1 coordinate 194,226, forward strand.
GCTGGTCCGCGTGGCCGACGAGCTGGGGGGCCAGACGCGCGTGGTGAGCGAGCTGCCAGCGGCCTACCGCGCGCGCGTCGGCGACGTGCTGCGGCGCGCGGACGGCGTCCTGTTCGAGGTGGTCGGCTTTACCAGCGATGGCCACGGTCTCGAGATGCAGGGGGTCGAGCAGCCGCTCACGCTCTACGTCCGCCCCGAGGACGTGCCCGGCCTCTTCGAGGCGCTGGTGTCGCGGCCACCGCCTTGAGCGAGCTGCGCCTGAGCGGGGGGCTCCATCGCGGCCGCCGGTTGCGCGTGCCGCCCGGAGTGCGCCCTACCGAGGGGCGCCTGCGCGAGGCGCTGTTCTCGATCTGGCAGAGGGAGGTCCCGGGATCGCGATTCCTCGATCTCTTCGCCGGCGCCGGCGCGGTGGGGCTGGAGGCGGTGGGCCGCGGGGCGGCTGCCGCCGTCCTCGTCGAGGGTGATCCCCAGGCACTGCGCGCGGTGAGGGAGAACGTGGCAGCGCTCGGAGCCGCCGACGCCGTGCGCCCGTACCGCTTGCGTCTCCCCGCCGGGCTGGCGGTGTTGCGGCAGCGCGAGTCGCCGTTCGACCTCGTGTTCGTGGATCCACCGTACGGCTTCGACGGCGGTGCCGCGCTGCTCGCCGGCCTCGCCGGCCTGGTGTCGCCGGGGGGCGCCATCGGCTACGAGCATGGGGCGCGTGACGTCCCGCCGCCGCCCCCCGACGGGCTCGAGCTGGTGGAGACCCGCGCCTACGGCGACAGCTGCCTCTCCTTCTACCGCGGCCGCCCCTGACCCAGGTAGAAGCCGAGCCCCTCGAGGTCGATGCGCAGGTCGACCGTCTTCACTCGCACGCCGCGCGCGGTGCGGATCTGGGTGGGAGCGAAGTTGAGCACCGCACGCACGCCGGCCGCCACCAGTGCGTCATAGCTCGCCTGGGCCGCGCTGGCAGGCACCGCGAGCACGCCGATGCTGGCGCCGCTCTCGCGCACCAGGACGGGAAGGGCGTCGAGCGGTCCGACCCGCAGCTCACCGAGCCGCCGGCCGCTCTTGGCCGGATCGGCGTCCACCAGGGCTACGACGCGGTAGCCGTCGCGGTTGAAGCCGGGGAAGCGTGCCAGGGCCGTGCCCAGGCTGCCCACGCCGAGAATCACCAGCCCGTGCTGGCGGTCGAGGCCAAGGAGGCTGCGCAAGCGCTCGCGCAAGGGATCCACTTCGTAGCCGACGCCGCGGATGCCGAACTCGCCGAACTGGGCGAGGTCCTTGCGGATCTGCGAGGCCGAGAGCTGGTAGCGCTCCGCGAGCTCGGTCGAGGATACGCGCTCGACGCCCTGCACGACGAGGTCCTGCAGGCAGCGCAGGTAGAGCGAGAGCCGGTTGAGCGTGAGCGGGGAGACGTCGCTCACGGCGTCGCGTATCGGTTCACTGCCCGCTGGCGAGGCTCACGGCCCGCCGACGGCGCGCGCCAGCCAGTCGAGGAGGGCTCCCGGCCAGATGCCCAGCACCAACGTGCCGGCTGCCGAGGCGAGCACCGCCAGGCGCCCCCAGACGTCGATCGCCAGGGCCCCGGGGGCCTGCACCTCGGGCTTCATGTAGAGCACGTAGACCACGCGAAGGTAGTAGACGGCGCCCACCAGGCTGGCGGCGATGCCGACGAGCGCGAGCGTCAGGTGGCCGTGCTGGATGGCATGGAAGAACACCAAGTACTTGCCGATGAATCCCAGAGTCGGCGGGATGCCGGCGAGGGAGAGCATCGAGATCGTCAGGCAGGCCCCGAGGAAGGGGAAGCGGTACCCCCAACCCGAGAGCTCGGAGATCAGGTGCTGCTCGCCCGGGCGGGAGTAGAGCTGCGCCACCACCGCGAAGGCGCCGGCGTTCATCAGCGCGTAGGCGAGGAGGTAGACGAGCAGCGGCGGCAGCGCGTCCGGCCCCACGCTCACGAGCGGGATCAGCAGATAGCCCATGTGGGCGATCCCCGAGTAGGCGAGCATGCGCTTGACGTCCTTCTGCACCAGGGCCAGCAGGTTGCCACCCAGCATCGAGAGCAGCGACAGCACCGCTACCAGCCGCGGCCAGTCGTGGCCGACCTGGGCGCTGGCGATGGTCGACAGCAACCGCGCCGAGCACCAGCGCGCTGGCCGCCTTCGGCGCCACCGAGAGGAAGGCGACGAAGGGAGTGGGTGCGCCCTGGTAGGTGTCGGGCGCCCAGGCGTGGAAGGGCACCAGGCTCATCTTGAAGCCGAAGCCGCATATCAGCAGGAGGAAGCCGAGGGTGACGACGACGCCCGAGCCGCTGCCGGAGGCCAGCGCGTCGGCGATCTGCGGCAGCTTGGTGCTCCCGGTCTCACCGTAGAGCAGGGCAATGCCGAGCAGCACGAAAGAGCTGACGAACGCCCCCATCAGGAAGTACTTGAGCCCCGCCTCGGTGGCCATCGCCAGCCGCCGGTGGTAGGCAGCGAGGGCGTAGAGGCAGAAAGAGAGCAGCTCGAGGGCGAGGAAGAGGGTGAGCAGCTCGGCGGCGCGGACGAGGAAGATCATCCCCACCGTGCACCAGAGAAGAAGCGCCGCGTATTCCCCGGTGCCGAGCCTCTCGCGCCGCAGGTAGGCCTGCGAGGCGAGCAGCGCCAGCGTCGCCGTCAGCAGCACGATCTCGACCAGGGCCAGGGTCACCGGCGACCACTCGAGGAAGCCGCCGAAGCTGCTACTGCGGGCCCAGCCGGGGAGGGTGACGAGGATGGCGACGAACGCCGTCACCGCCGCCGAGAGCGGCAGCCAGGCGCGTCGCAGCGACGGCAGCAGGGCGTCGCCGAGCAGCACCAGGACCGCGAAGCCGCCGAGCAACAGCTCTGGCATCAGCGACAGGATGTCGGCGCGCATTGCGGGGTCGACGCTCATGGCTCGGCACCGGCGGCGGCGTGCGGAGCGGGTGACGCCGCCGTCAGGCGCCGCAGGTGGGGCATCGGGGTGGGGACCGCCGCCTGACGATCGGCGGCAGGCGCCTCCTGCAGGTGGGCGCGCACGCCGGTGAGCAACTGGTGGAGCGGAGCTGTGCTCGGCCGCAGGAAGCAGGCAGGAGCGACGCCGATCCACAGCATCAGCACGCACAGCGGTGCCAGGGTGAGGACCTCCCGCAGCGAGAGGTCGCGCAATCCCTCGTTCTCCTTGCGGGTGATCGGCCCCCACAGCGTGCGCTGCAGCATCTTCAGCAGGTAGACGGCAGCGAGCACGACACCGAAGGTAGCGGCGATCGCCGCCCAGCGGAGGTCGACGGCGGTGCTCTCGAAGGTGCCGGTGAGGATCAGGAACTCGCCGGCGAAGCCATTGAGCAGCGGCAGCCCCACCGAGGCGAGCGAGGAGAAGACGAGGAAGAAGGCGAACACCGGCATCACCTTGGCGAGACCACCGAACTCGTCGAACTTCTTGGTGTGCCGGCGATCGTAGAGCATGCCGACGAGCAGGAAGAGGGCGCCCGTGGAGATGCCGTGGTTGACCATCTGAAGCAGCGCCCCCTGCCACGCCACCAGGTCGAAGGCGAGCAGCCCCAGCATGACGAAGCCCAGGTGCGCCACCGACGAGTAGGCCACCAGCTTCTTCATGTCGGTCTGCACCCAGGCCACCAGCGCGCCGTAGAGGATGCCGATGAGAGCCAGCACGACGAGCGGCGTGCCCAGCCGGTGGGCGGCCTGCGGGAAGAGCGGGAACGCGATGCGCAGGAAGCCGTAGGTGCCGAGCTTGAGCAGCACGCCGGCGAGGATCACCGAGCCGCCGGTGGGGGCCTCGACGTGGGCGTCCGGGAGCCAGGTGTGAAGCGGGAACATCGGTACCTTGATCGCAAAGGCGAGCGCGAAGGCGCCGAACAGCCAGAGCTGCGCGTGCAGTGGCAGGTGGAGCCGCAGCATGTCGGCGTAGGCGAAGCTCCACTGCCCGCTCACCTCGTGCTGGCGCCAGCCGAGCCACAGGAGGGCCACCAGCATGGGCAGCGACCCGGCCATGGTGTAGAGGAAGAACTTGAGCGCGGCGTAGATCTTCCGTTCGCCCCCCCAGATGCCGATGATGAGGTACATCGGCACCAGCACCAGCTCCCAGAAGACGTAGAAGAGGAAGAGGTCGAAGGCGAGGAAGACGCCGAGCATGCCGGTGGTGAGCAGCAGCATGGCGGCGCCGTAGGCCTTCCAGTGCTTGTCGATCCCCTTCCACGAACCGAGGATCACCAGCGGCATGAGGAGCAGGGTGAGCGCCACCAGCGGCATCGAGATGCCGTCGATGGCGAGCTCGTAGTGGATCCCCCAGCGCGAGATCCAGGCGATCGGCTGGCCGTCGAGGCCGAGCTCGCGGACGAAGGGGAAGCCGCCGCCGGGGGCCATGCGCAGCCACAGGTACCAGCCGCCCAGCCCGAGCTCGACGAGGGTGGCCGCCAGCGTGTAGGCCTTCACCGCTCCCTGCGCGCGGCGGGGCAGGAACAGCAGCGGCAGCACCGCCAGGGCGGGGAAGAAGACCACCAGCGTGAGGCTGCTGTGGGTGAGCAGGTAGCGCAGGGTGTCCATCGCCAGCGGCCTAGAACACGAGCCAGCAGAAGAAGATCAACACGGCGGTGAAGAAGTAGAGCGTGTAGTTGCGCACGTTGCCGGTGGTGGTGAAGCGCGCCAGGTCACCGGTGAGCTCGACGACGAAGGCGCCGACGTGCACGGTGCCGTTGATGAGGATGGTGTCGATCGCCTTCCAGCACATCCGCGCCAGCCAGGCGAGCGGCCGCACCACCACGGCGTCGTAGAGCTCGTCGACGTAGTACTTGTTCTCCAGCAGGCGGTGCAGCCGCGGCAGGCGGGCGAGGAAGGCGTCCTCGCCAGCGAGGTTGCGGCCGCGGCCGTAGAGCAGCCAGGCGACGAAGATGCCCAGCAGCCCCACCGCCACCGAGGTACCGACGAGCAGGGCCTCGGTGGTGAGCGCGTGCTCGACGTGGCCGGGGAGCGGCCGACGTCGGCGATCACCGGCGCCAGGAAGCCTCCCAGCCAGTCGCGGTCGAGGAACGGGATGGCGCCCACCCAGCCGGCGAAGACGGCGCCCAGGGCGAGGACGACGAGCGGCAGCGTCATCGACGGCGGCGACTCGTGCAGGTGGTGGCGCTGCTCGTCGCTGCCGCGGAACTCGCCATGGAAGGTCATGAAGAACATGCGGAACATGTAGAACGCAGTGATGCCGGCGGTGACGGTGCCGATGGCCCACAGCGCCACATGAGCCTGCCAGGCGGCACCGAGGATGGCGTCCTTGCTGAAGAAGCCCGCGAAGCCGGGGACCCCGGAGATCGCCAGGCAACCCACCAGGCAGGTCCAGTAGGTGAGCGGCAGGTGCTTCTTGAGCCCGCCCATGCGCCGCATGTCCTGCTCACCCGAGACGGCGTGGATCACCGAGCCGGAGGCGAGGAACAGCAGCGCCTTGAAGAAGGCGTGGGTGCCGAGGTGGAAGATCGCCACCGGATAGGCGCCGGCTCCCGCGGCCAGGAACATGTATCCGAGCTGCGACACCGTCGAGTAGGCGAGCACCTTCTTGATGTCGTACTGGGCGACGCCGATGGTGGCGGCGAGGATGGCGGTCAGCGCACCGATGCTCGCCACCGCCCACAGCACGCCGGGGGCGAGCTGGTAGAGGGCGTTGCTGCGCACCACGATGTAGACGCCGGCGGTGACCATGGTGGCGGCATGGATGAGCGCGGACACCGGCGTCGGCCCGGCCATGGCGTCGGGGAGCCAGACGTAGAGCGGCACCTGGGCGCTCTTGCCGGTGGCACCGATGAACAAGCAGAGGGCCACGAAGGCGGCGAAGGAGAGCCCGCCGAGGTAGGGGAGCTGGGCCGCGTGGGGGTCGGCCTCGAGGGCGGCGAAGATCTTGCGATAGTCCAGGGTGCCGAAGCGTTGCACCAGCGCGAACAGGCCGACGAGGAAGGCGAAGTCGCCGATGCGGTTGACGACGAAGGCCTTGCGACCGGCGCGCGGCGGCACGTCCTGGTCGTAGTAGAAGCCGATGAGCAGGTAGGAGCAGAGCCCCACGCCCTCCCAGCCGACGAAGGTGACCAGGAAGTTGTTGCCGAGCACCAGCAGCAACATCATGCCCATGAAGAGGTTGAGGTACACGAAGTAGCGCTGGTAGCCCTTCTCGTGGGCCATGTAGCCGGTCGAGTAGACGTGGATCCAGAAGCCGACGAAGGTGACGACGAAGATCATCACTGCCGACAGCGGATCGAGCAGGAAGGCGACGTCGACGCGTAGCGGCGCCACGCTCCAGGGGTAGAGCACCTGCTCGAAGGGAGCCGGCGCCGATCCCCACCACTGCCCGATGGCGGCGAGCGCCAGCAGCAGCGAGGCGCCGGGGGCGGCAAGCGCCACGAAGGTGGTCAACCAACGCGGAGCGCGCGGCCCGAGCGCGCCGTTGAGCGCCGCCCCGGCGAAGGGGAGCAGGGGGACCAGCCAGAGATAGCTCAGCGCGTTCAAGCTCGGCTCACCAGCGCAGCAGGTTGAGGCGGTTGACGTCGATGGTGCGGCGGAGGCGGAAGATGGCGATGAAGAGGGCGAGGCCGATCGCCGCCTCGGCCGCCGCCACCGCCAGCACGAAGAAGACGATCACCTGCCCCGCCTGGTCGCCGAGCATCCGGGCGTAAGAGACGATCAGCAGGTTCACCGCATTGAGCATCAGCTCGATGGAGAGGAAGATGGTGATGCCGTTGCGGCGGGTGAGAGCGCCGACGGTGCCGATCGAGAAGAGCACCGCCGCCAGCACCATGTACCAGGCGATCGGCACGCTCACCGCTGGCCGCCCCGCGCGCCGGGCGCGCCGCTCCGGACCGCGACTCCCTTCATGACTCGCCCTCCTGCTCGGCGGCGCCCGACGGGCCGGGTGCGATAGCCGTTGCGGCCGGGTCGCCGCCGCTCATCTCTCCAGGCAGCGGGGCGCGCGCCAGCGCGTAGGCGGCGACCACCGCCACCAGCAGCAGCAGCCCCACCAGCTCGAACGGCAGCAGCCAGGTGGAGAAGAGCTCCCACGAGAGGCGGTGGATGGAGAGGTAATCGGGGGTAAGCGGATCGAGAACGTCCGGTTTGTGCGTGCGCCACAGCAGCATGCCGAGGAAACCGGCGAAGAAGGCGGCGCCGACGAGCGCCACCCAGCGCTGCGCCGGCTGCCCCGCGTCGGCGTGCCGCTCGCGGCCGACGTTGAGCAGCATCAGCACGAAGAGGAAGAGCACCAGGATGGCGCCGGTGTAGACCAGCACCTGCACGGCAGCGAGGAAGGGAGCGCCGAGCAGGACGAAGAGCACGGCAATGCAGAACAGCACCACCACCATGCTCATCGTCGACTTCACCGGGTGCGGGTGCGCCACCACCACGACCGCGAAGGCGATCGCGAGCAGCGCGAAGAGGGCGAAGACGGTGACTTCCATCCTCAGTACACCTTGAGCAGCACCAGGATCGCCACCGCCACCAGGGTCGCGAGGGCGATCGGCAGCAGCACCTTCCAGCCCAGCCGCATCAGCTGGTCGTAGCGGAAGCGCGGGAAGGTGAATCGCACCCACACGAAGAAGAACATGAAGAAGACGACCTTGGTGGCGAGCACGACGGCGCCCGCCAGCACGCCGAGCCAGGTGTTGGGGAAATCGACTCCCGGCCACGGGCTCCAGCCGCCGAAGTAGAGGGTGGCCATCAGCGCCGACAGCGTGGCCATGTTGATGTACTCGCCCATGAAGAAGAGAGCCCACTTCATGGAGCCGTACTCGGTACCGTAGCCGGAGACCAGCTCCGACTCTGCCTCCGGGAGGTCGAAGGGGAGGCGGTTGGTCTCGGCGAAGGAGGCCACCAGGAAGACGAGGAAGCCGGGCAGCTGCCAGAGGACGTTCCAGCCGTGCGCCTGCTGGTAGGCGACGACGTCGCCGAGCTTGAACGAGCCCACCGGCAGCAGCACGGCGAGGATCGCCATCCCCATCGCCAGCTCGTAGCTGATCAGCTGTGCCGAGGCGCGGATGGCGCCCAGCTGCGAGTACTTGTTGTTCGAGCCGTAGCCGGAGCACACCAGCGAGTAGACGCCGAGGCTGGAGAGCGAGAGGAAGAGGAGCACCCCGGCCTCGCCGTCGACCACCACCATCGGCAGGCGATGCCCGCGGAAGAGCAGGTCGGGCGCGAAGGGGACGACGACGAAGGTGGTGAGCGCCGGCACCAGCGCCAGGATGGGGCCGAGGAGGTACATCGTGCGATCGGCCGCGGTCGGCACGATCTCCTCCTTGAAGATGAACTTGAGCGCGTCGGCGAGCGGCTGCAGGAGGCCGAACGGCCCCACCCGGTTGGGCCCCCGGCGGTCCTGGATGAGCGCCATGCCGCGGCGCTCCACCCACACCATGATCGGGGCGATCACGAACATCAGCGCCACCAGCCAGGCGGCGAATTTGGCCAGCGTGGCCCAGATCTCCAGCGTCAACCGTCCCTCCTGCTCTTGCCGGCACCCGTTGGCGAGGTGCGCAAGACGCACCTGGGGTGCCGCGACACCCTAAGTCTCCCCGACGACCGCGACCTCGACCTCCGGCAGCGGCACGCCGGTCGGAGCCACGCGCGCCCAGGAGAGCCCGGCAAATGCCGGCACCTCCGCCGCCAGGCGATCGAACACCTCGGCGGGCGTCGCCGCCTTCCAGCTCGGATCCAGCCGCGAGAGCACCCCAGCCAGAACCTCGACGAGCGGCAGCGCCTCGCCCCCTGGGGGCAAGGCGCGCGGGAAGCGCTGCACGCGGCGCTGCACGTTGACGAAGGTGCCCGCCTTCTCGGCGTGCGTAGCGACCGGCAATGCCAGGTCGGCTGCCCTGGCGAGCAGCGTGTCCGCCCAGCCGAGAACGATCAGCACCCGCGCGCGGCGCAGCAGCGCCACCGCGGCGGGGTCCTGGGCGGCGGGCCCGAAATCGCTGTCGGCGACCACCAGCACGCCGACGTCGCCCGCCCCTTCGGCCAGCAGGCGGGCGGCGTCGATGGCGCCCTCGCCGGGGACCAGGCCGGCGAGCTCGGCGCCGCGCCGGTTGGGCGAGGCGTCCTCGGCGGTGACGCCGCCGGCGAGGTTGGGGATGTGGTACGGCTTGCTCTTCGCCGTCCACACCGAGCGGTGCGGCGACCCCAGCGCGCCGGCGATCCGCGCCAGCAGGAAGGCCTCCTCGGTGGTGAGGAAGCCCGAGCCCAGGAACACCGTCGCCCCCTCCACGCGCCCGCGCAGCCGGTGGTGGAAGCCGTCGAGCGCCTCGTCCCAGGAGACCGGCGTCGGCCGCCCCTCCTTCACCTGCCGGGGCACCAGGAGGCGCGGCAGCTGACGGTAGCGCTCGTGCGTCGACCGCCCGTAGTCGCACATCCAGTAGTCGTTGACGGCCGGGTTGAAGCGCGGCTTGTAGCGCTTGATCTCGCCGCGGCGGTGCTCGAGCGTCACGTTGCAGCCCACGTCGCAGCCGGTGCAGAGCGAAGGCTTCTTGTCGAGGTACCAGACCCGCTCGGCGAAGCGGAACCGCTCCGAGGTCAACGCACCCACCGGGCAGATGTCGACGACGCAGGTGGCGAGGTCGTTGTCGAGCTCGCGTCCGGGGAAGGTACCGATCTCGGCGCGGGCGCCACGTTGCAGGAAGCCCAGCTCCCCGGTGCCGGCGATCTCGGCGGTGAAGCGCACGCAGCGCGTGCATTGAATGCAGCGGTTCATGTTCAGAACCACGGTGGGACCGAGCGGGATGCGCTCGCGGCCGGGGTAGACCCGCTTGTCCTCGAAGCGGGCCCGCGACGTGGGCAGGCCGTGCTTGAACGAGTAGTCCTGCAGCGCGCACTCGCCTGCCTGGTCGCAGATCGGGCAGTCGAGCGGGTGGTTGACGAGCAGGAACTCCATGATCGCCCGCTGCGCTTCCTTGACCTCGGGGGTGTCGGTGCGCACCACCATGCCGTCCTTCGTCACCTGGGTGGAGCACCCGGCCTGGAGCTTCGGCAGCCCCTCGACCTTGACCAGGCACATCCGGCACTGCCCCACCACCGACAACCGCGGGTGGTAGCAGTAGTGGGGGATCTGCACTCCTACCTCGAGCCCCGCGTCGATGAGGTTCGTCCCCGCCTTGACCTCGACCTGGCGGTCGTCGATGGTGACGATCGGCATCGGCCGTGCGCTCCCCTCAGACTCCCTGCAACACCGGCAGCAGCGGATCGCCGGTGACGGCGTGCGCGCCGCTGCGGTGCGCCGGACCGCGCGCCGCCGCCGCCTTCACCTCGGCGAGGATCTCGTCGCGGAACTTCTCGATGATCGGGCCGACGCCCATGGCGGCGGCGTCGCCCAGCGCGCAGAGGGAGTTGCCTCCGATCTGCTTGGCCACCAGCGGCACCAGGTCGACCTCCTGCGCGGTCGCCTCGCCATGGGAGGCGTGGGTGAGCAGCACCTCGAGCCAGCTCGTCCCCTCCCGGCAGGGAGTGCACTGGCCACACGACTCGTGGTTGAAGAACTTGGCGCTGCGTTTGGCCACTGCCAGCATCGAGGTGGTCTCGTCCATCACCATCACCGCCGCCGAGCCGAGCATGGTGCCGGCCTTGGCGAGGGTATCGAAGTCGAGCTTGATGTGGCGGTCCTTCTCGAGCAGCACCGGCGCCGAGGCGCCGCCGGGGATGAACGCCTTGAGCTGGCGCGGGCTCGGCTCGTCGCCACCGGGCCCTCGCCACATCCCGCCGCACAGCTCGAGCAGCTCGTGGAAGGTGATGCCGATCGGCACCTCGTAGGTGCCAGGCCGCGCCACGTGCCCCGATACCGCGTAGAGCTTGGGCCCGGTGTTGCGCTCGTCGGTGCCGATCGCCTTGAACCACTCCGCGCCGCGCTCGACGATGTGGGGGACGCAGCAGAGGGTCTCGACGTTGTTGATGACCGTGGGCTTCCCGAAGGCGCCCACCACCGCCGGGAAGGGGGGCTTGACGCGCGGCTGCCCTCGCTTGCCCTCGAGCGACTCGAGCAGCCCGGTCTCCTCGCCGCAGATGTAGGCGCCGGCACCGCGGTGCACCACCATGTCGAGCGCGAAGCCCGAGCCGAGGACGCTCTTGCCGAGGATGCCCTTGGCGTAGGCCTCGGCGATCGCGCGCTCGAGGATGTCGCCGGGCTCGACGTACTCGCCGCGGATGTAGATGTAGCAGACGCTCGCCCCCACCGCCCAGCAGCAGATCGCCGAGCCCTCGATCAGCTGGTGGGGGTCGTGCTCCATCAGCACGCGGTCCTTGAAGGTCCCCGGCTCGGACTCGTCGGCGTTGACGGTCAGGTACTTCTGGCCCGGTGCCTTGGGCACGAAGCTCCATTTCATGCCGGTGGGGAAGCCGGCGCCGCCACGCCCGCGCAGCCCCGAGGCCTTGACCAGGTCGATGACTGCGGCCGGCTGCAAGGCGAGCGCCTTCGCGAGCGCCTGGTAGCCGCCGGCCTGGCGGTAGCCGTCGACGGTGCGCGCCGCGGGCTTGCCGACGTTGCGCAGCAGCACCGGCTCACCGACGGCGCCGATCTTCGCCGGCAGCATCGCTAGTCGAGCTCCCCGACGATCTGCTTGACCTGCTCGGGATCGAGGTCGCCGTGGTAGGTGTCGTCGACCATCATCATCGGGGCGTGCTCGCAGGCACCCAGGCACTCGAAGTGGACGTAGGAGCAGCGGCCGTCGGCGGTCACCTCGTCCTCCTCCACGCCCAGGGCCTCGCCCAGTGCCGCCAGGAGCTGCCCGGAGCCGCGCAGCATGCAGGGGACGTTCGAGCAGACACGGATGCGATGCCGGCCCACCGGTCGCTCGTGGTAGAGGTCGTAAAAGGTAACGACACCGTAGACCTCGGCCGGGGGCAGCCCGAGCTCGGCGGCGACGGCGAGGATGGCCTCCTCGGGCAGCCAGCCCCCCCAGTGGCGCTGGGCGAGGTGCAGCGCCGGCAGCAGCAGCGCGCGTGCGGTGGGGTAGTGGGGTCGCAGCGCCTCGAGCCGGGCCTTGGCCTCGGGCGGCAGCCCTGGCACCACGGCCTCTCCGGGGGCCATCACCGTGCGCCCCCCTCGGGCAGCAGCTGGCGGCGCCGCAGCACGTCGAGGCCGCCCTTGAGCCAGACGTAGAGGAAGCCGACCACCAAGAGGGTGAAGAAGACCATCACCGCCATGAAGATCCGCCAGCCGCCCTGGCGCAGCACCAGCGCCCAGGGGTAGAGGAAGGCCGCCTCGACGTCGAAGATCACGAAGTCGAGAGCGACGAGGAAGAACGCCACCGAGAGCCGTTTCTGCGAGCGGTCGAGCAGGGGCATGCCCGACTCGTAGGTCGAGAGCTTCACCCGGCCGCCCCTCTTGGCTCCGGCAGCCCACGACAGCAGCACGATGACGCTACCTACGAGGAGGGCCAGCCCGAGGCCGAGGAGGATGGGAAAGTAAGTCTGCGGCAACGGCGCTCTCTTCCTTGCCCGCGCGGGTCCGCCGCGTCGGACGGCCGGAGTCTACAAATTCGTGAAAGCAGTCACAAGCGCGCCGGGTGGGGGCTCATGCTCCGCCGTCACCTGCGGGCGACTATGCTCTAATCGCCGGCGCGGATGCGGTCCGACGTCGTCGCGGTCATCCCGGCATTCGAGTGCGCCGCGAGCATCGGCGACGTGGTGAGGGGCGTGCGCCGGCACCTGTGGCGGGTGCTGGTGGTCGACGACGGCAGTCGCGACGCCACTGCTGCCGAGGCAGAGCGCGGCGGCGCGGAGGTGTGCCGCCTGGCGGAGAATCGCGGCAAGGGAGCGGCGCTGCTGCACGGCATTGGCCTCGCCCTGGCGAGCCAGCCCGCGGCGGTCCTGTTGCTGGACGGCGACGGCCAGCACGACCCCGCCGACGTGCCGGCCTTCCTCGCCGCCTGGGACGCCGGTGCCGGCGACCTGCTCATCGGCAGCCGCATGGCGACGGGGGAGTCGATCCCGCGCGCCCGTTACTGGGCCAACCGCATCGGCTCGCGGATCCTCTCCTGGATGACCGGCTGGGACATCGAGGACAGCCAGTCGGGCTACCGCCTGCTCTCCGCCGAGCTCCTCGGCCGCCTGCCGATGACCTCGCAGGGCTACGGCGTGGAGAGCGAGATGTTGATCAAGGCGGCCAACCGCAAGGCGCGCCTCGCGCAGGTCCCCATCCGCGTCATCTACGAGGGGAACCCCAGCCACTACCGGCCCATTCTCGACACCACCCGCATCGCACTCTGGTCGATCTACTTCAAGGCCTTCGACGACGCCTGAGCGCCGGGCGGACGCTGTCGCGAGCCCCCTTGTAGAATCGAGGCGGTGGCCGCGCGCACCGCAACCCTGCTCCCCCCGCCTCCCGCGGTCGAGCGGTTGAGCGCACCCCTAGGTTGCGCGCTCACGGTCGATGTCGAGGAGTGGTACCACACCTGCCTCGAGCCCGACTACGTCGAGCCCGCGCGGCGGCCACCAGTGCCGCGCGAGCTCGATCGCCTGCTCCCTGCGACCCTCGATCTCCTCGCCGCGCATGGTTGCCGCGCCACCTTCTTCACTCTCGGCGAGGTGGCCATGGAGCTGCCGGGGCGAATTCGCGAGGTCGCCGCAGCCGGGCACGAGGTGGCCTGCCACGGGTTGCACCACCTGCGCGTCGCTCGCACCGAGCCACGGCGATTCCGCGCCGAGCTCGAGCACGCGAAGAAGCTGCTCGAGGACATCCTCGGCGAGGGCGTGCGCGGCTATCGCGCGCCCGAGTGGTCGCTGCGCGAGGTAGCCAACCCTCGGCTGGCGATCGTCGCCGAGCTCGGCTTCGCCTACGACAGCTCGCTGGCGCCCTGCCTGGGCTCGGGTCGGCGGAGCAACCCGCGTCTGGCGTCGCGGCTGCGCTGGCAGAGCGGCCGCACGCTGGTCGAGTTGCCGCCGCTCACCTTCGGCGGCCGCTGGCAACTGCCGGCGGGCGGCTGGCCGGGGCGCCTCGCCGGCTGGGAGGTGGTGGCGCGCGCCGCCGCCGCACAGCGGAGCGGCGGTGGCATGCCGGTCCTCGTCGTCCACCCCTGGGAGCTCGCCGAGCGGCCGGTCCCGGGGGAGCTCACCGGGGTGGCGCGCTGGATCCACGAGCTAGGTCGCAGCGCCTTCCGGGCAGAGTTTCCGCGTCTGCTCGACGCCCTGCCCTGGCGCAGCATCCGTGAGGGGCTGGGAGAGACCGGCGACGTGCCCGCGCCGCTGCCTTCACCCTTGCTCGCCGGTACCCTTGCGGCAGCGGCCGCAACGGCCTGAACGGTGGCTGCAGCCGGGTGACGAGGATCAGCGGGATGCCCGTGACCCCTGTGTTACCATTCCGCCGCCATGAGGGAGGCGAGCACCCAGCCCAGCCTCGATGCGCTCAAGTCCGAAATCAAGCAGCTCATCGTCGAGCGCCTCAAGCTCGAGGTCGAGCCGGGAGCGATCGAGGACGCGCAGCCCCTGTTCGGTGAGGGCCTGGGCCTCGACTCCATCGATGCCCTCGAGCTGGTGCTCGGCATCGAGCAGGCCTTCGGGGTGAAGATAGAGGACGAGGAGATGGGGGCGCAGGCGCTCTCCTCGGTCAACGCCCTCGCCGACTTCGTGGTCGCCAAGAAGGGCTGAGCGAGCCCCGGAGCGCGTCGCGCGTGCTGCCGCACGCCTACCCCTTCCGCCTCCTCGACCGTGATGCCGAGGGCGGCGTCGGGGTGCTGGTCAGCGGCAATGCCGCGCTGGCCCGCGGTGGAGCGGAGCTGCCGGCGCTGCTCGCCGTCGAGGTGCTGGCGCAGGCAGCGCTCGTCGCGCTGCCTGCTGCGGGTGGCGAAGGAGCACCGCGAGGCGGTCTTCTCGCCGGGCTCGAGGCGGTGCGTTTCCATCACCCCTTGTGGGCCGGCGACCGGCTGACCGCCAGCGCCACGCTGCTCGCCCGCTTTGGCACCCTGGTCAAGGTGCGCGCCACGCTCCGTCGCGGCGAAACCACGGTGGTCGAGGGTGATCTGCTGCTCGCGCTCGAGTAGGGAGTGCGAAAGGGGGGACTCGAACCCCCACGGCCTTGCGGCCACAGCGTCCTGAGCGCTGCGCGTCTACCAGTTCCGCCACTTTCGCGGCCGCCGGGATTGTAGGAGAGCCCCCGGGGGGTGTCAAACCAGCCTGCGGCGGGCGATGATGGCGCCGCCGTGACCGCCACCGTCGCCATCGTCGGCCGTCCCAACGTCGGCAAGTCGACCCTTTTCAACCGCTTGGTGGGGAAGCGCCAGGCCATCGTGCACGACCAGCCGGGGGTCACTCGCGACCGCATCGTGGGCAGCGCCGAGGTGGGGCCCGAGCGGCGGGTGGACTTCGTGGACACCGGCGGCCTGGCTCTGGCGGCCGACCCCCTCGGGCTCTCCCGGCAGGTCTACCTGGCGGTCGAGGAGAGCGACCTGCTGCTGCTCGTGGTGGACGGGCGTGAGGGGCTGCTCGCCGCCGACCGCGCGGTGTGGGACGCCCTGCGGCCCTATGGCAAACCGGTGCTGCTGGTGGTCAACAAGGCGGACACTCGTGCCGCGCGCGAGGGGCAGGGGGAGTTCTGGGAGCTCGGCATCCCCGAGGTCCTGCTCGTCTCCGCCGAGCATGGCGGCGGCGTCGAGGAGCTGCGCGACGCGATCGCCCGAGCGGTGCCTGCGGCGCCGGTGCCGGCGCCCACCGCGGCACCCCCGATCGCCATCGTCGGCCGCCCGAACGTCGGCAAGTCGTCGCTGCTCAACCGTTTGGTGGGGGAGCCGAGAGCGCTGGTCTCGCCGCTCGCCGGCACCACCCGCGACCCCGTCGACACCCTCATCGTGCACGCGGGCAATCCCTACCTGCTGATCGACACCGCGGGGATCCGCCGTCGCGCCCAGGCATCCGGTGCTCCCGAGGAGCTGGCGGTGATGATGGCGAGGCGTCAGATCGAGCGCTGCCGGGTGGCGGTGCTGGTCGTCGACGTCGCGCAGGGGATCACCACCGGCGACCTGGCGATCGCCGGCGCCATCTGGGAGCACGGGCGTGCCGCGGTGGTGATCTGTCAACAAGTGGGACCTGCTCGACGAGGAAGGGCGGCGACGCCTGGAGGAGCTCGTGGCCGCGGCTGCAGCAGCTACTCGCCGATCGCACCTCGCGTCAACGTCTCGGCATTGTGCGGTCGCGGCGTCGACCAGGCTGCTCCCTGCCCTCGACCGAGCCCTCGAGGGGTACGCCAGCGCGCCTGGGCACCGGCGAGGTCAATCGGCTCTTCGAGCAGGCGGTCCGAGCCGATGCCGCCGCCAGTCGCGACGGCCGGCAAGTGGAAGCTCTACTACGCCACCCAGGTGGCGGATGGCCCGCCCACCTTCATGCTCTTTGCCAACCGGACGCTGCCGCGCAACGACCCCTACCGCCGCTACCTCGCCAACCGGGTGCGCGAGGGGCTCGGCCTCACGGGCGTCCCGGTCCGCTTGGTGGTGCGCCGCAAGGAGGAGTGACGGGCGCCGGGCACCTTCGCACTTTCCCTTTGATGTGATACTTTCACGCCCGATTCTGTAATCCAGTCGTCGCTGGCTTTCCGGGGGGATCGAGTGTCGGCATCTCGGGACGGGGGCAGGACGAAGGCCTTCCTGGTGGACCGTGTCCACGACCGGCACGGAGCGCTGACCAAGCAGGAAGCCGCCCAGGTCGTGGACGAGGTGCTGCGCGCCATGAAATCGGCACTGATCTACGGCAGGCCAGTACGAATCCAGAACTTCGGGGTGTTCGAGATCGTGCCCCGGGCCGGGCGCGCGGGGATCAACCCCGCCGACGGCAAGCCGCTCTTCATCCCGCCGCACCGCGGCCTGCAGTTCCGCCCCTCGAAGCAGATGCGACACCGCGTCGAGCGCACGAGCCGTCGCGACACCTAGTCGAGCGTCGTGGGCAAGAAGCTCTTCTACCGCATCGGCGAGGCCTGCAAGCAGCTCGACATCCAGCCCTACGTGCTGCGCTACTGGGAAACCGAGTTCCCGGTGCTCAGCCCGCGCAAGAGCAAGGCGGGGCAGCGGGTGTACTCCGAGGAGGAGCTGCAGCTCATCCAGCGCATCAAGCAGCTGCTCTACGAGGAGGGGTACACCATCGCGGGAGCGAAGAAGAAGCTCGAGGCGGAGCTCTCCGGCTCCGGCCTGCCGCCGCTCGTCGAGGAGCAGCCGGCAAGGCCGGCACCGCCGCAGGCGGCGCTCGTCGAGGCTGTCGGCGAGCGCCCTCCAAGGGACCCTGAGGCGGGGGTGGGGATCCTTGACAGCGATGCGGCGCAGAGGGTAGAAACGCTGCGCTCAGGGCTGCAGGAAGCGCTGTCCCAAGCGCGGGAGATCCTGCGGCTCATGCCGTAAGCAGGCGGAACTCGGGACTCGACACACTCCATCCCTCCGGTCGGGACGTGGCGCAGCCTGGTAGCGTACCTGAATGGGGTTCAGGTGGTCCCCGGTTCGAATCCGGGCGTCCCGACCAATTCCCCGTCGACACGAACCTGGCGGCACCCAGCACGGCCTGGGTGCTGTTGACGCCGCTGGTGCCCTGGATCGTGGCCCTGCCGGGTGGCGCCTGGGTGCTGCCGCTGGTGGCGCCACTGACCGTCTATCCAGCGTTTGCCGCTCGCGTCCAGCAGCGCCGCTACGGCGCCGCCTGGGGTCTCGGCATGGCCTGGGCGTCGCTGCTGAGCGCGGGCGTCATTGGCCTGGTGGCGTTGCGCCCGGGATTGGCGACGCGCGGCATCCTCCACGGCGCTGCGTATGCACGGGAGATGGCGCTCTGGATCCTCACCGGGGTGGGGAAGGAGACGACGCCGGCCCGCTTCATCCCCGAGCATCTCCTTCACCTCGGTGCCTTCCTCAGCCTCAGCGCGGTCAGCGGCGGCTACCTGGGGCTCGTCCTCGGCACCTTCCTGATGGCCTACATGAGCTACTTCGTCGCCAGCGTGGCGCTGGCCAGCCCGCAGCCGCTGCTCGCCGGCGTCGCCGCTTGGGTGCCCTGGTCGGTGATCCGCGTCATGGCCTTCGTGCTGCTCGGCGCCCTGCTGGCCCGGCCGCTGCTCGTGCGCCGACGCTGGCCGTTCGCCGCGCGTGAGGCGAAGCTCTTCGCCCTGGCCTTCGCCGGCATCGCCGCCGACTTCGCGCTCAAGACACTGCTCGCGCCGTGCTGGGGCCATCTGCTGCGGCACCTGATGGGGCGCTGAGGTCGGCTCGCCGCGAGGGTGGGTCCCGCTCGCGGCGGGTATACTCCGCAACAGCCCATGCGCGAGCTGCAAGCGATCGAAGGGGCCCTGCGGGGCGACGGCAGGCGGTTCGGGGTGGCGGCGGCCCGTTTCAACGGCACGCTCGTCGACCAGCTGCTCGCCGGTGCCGTCGACTGCCTGCTGCGCCACGGGGTGGCGGCCGAGGCGGTGGAGGTGGTGCGGGTGCCGGGCGCCTGGGAGCTGCCGGTTACCCTCGAGTGGCTGGCCGTCAGCGGTCGCTTCCATGCCCTGGTGGCCCTGGGAGTCGTGCTGCGCGGCGAGACGCCGCACTTCGACTACATCTGCGGCGAGTGCAGCCGCGGCGTGGCGCGCGTGGTCGAACGTCACGGCGTGCCGGTGGCTTTCGGCGTGCTCACCTGCGACACCGTGGAGCAGGCGGCCGCTCGAGCGGGCGGCAAGGCCGGCAACAAAGGCTGGGAGGCGGCCCTGGCGGCGCTCGAGATGGCGGACCTGCGGGCGCGCCTCACGGCCGCCGACTAGCGATGAGCTCCACCGGTCGAGCCATGGGCTCCCCCCTCTAACCATGGGCTGCGCCGGGGCAGGAGCGTGAGCCGCAAGGCAGGCACCGGCGAGCCGCGTGCCAGGGCCGCGAGCAAGCGGCGTGCCGGTCGCGAGATGGCGCTGCAGATGCTCTACCAGCGTGAGATGGGCGGCGCGACGACGCCGCAGGTTCTCCACCACTACAACCCCGTGGACCTGCTCGAGGCCGTGCGCGACGAGCCCAACGGCGACACCCTGGTGACGATCTCCGGGCAACCGGCACAGATGCGAGAGGCGCTCTCCTACGCCCACCAGCTCGTCGAGGGCGCCGCCGCACACCTCACCGAGCTCGACGAGCTCATCCGCGAGCAGGCCGAGCACTGGCGGCTCGAGCGCATGTCGGTGGTCGACCGCAACGTGCTGCGGTTGGCGGTCTACGAGCTGCTCTACGAGCCCGACGTGCCGAAACTGGTGGTGCTCGACGAAGCGATCGAGCTCGCGAAGCGATTCGGCAGCGAGCAGTCGGGGCGCTTCGTCAACGGCCTGCTCGACGGCCTGCTGCGCAGCCGGCGGTTTCCCGGGAGCCTGACGTGAGCGCTGCCGCCAGGCGTCGCGTGGCCGGCAGCTGGGTGTGCGTCCAGCTGGCGGTCGCCGCCGTGCCGGCCGCCGCGGGCGCGCAGGCGCTGGCGCTGGCCGGCAGCGACGCCGTGCGCGTGGAGCTCCCGGCCGTCGGCCTGGTCGAGAGCTACAGCAACGCCGGCTACAGGCTGCGCGTGAGCGGGGGAGTCGCCACCGTGGAGGTGAGCCTGGCCCCCCTGCGCAGCCACCAGCCGTTCGCCCTGCCGCCGGCGCGGTCGAGCAGCGATCGGGTGGGGCAGCTCGCCCGCGCCGTCGCCGCAGGCGCCACGACGCGCTACCAGGCGGTCACCCAGGTGCTCGAGTGGGTGGCGGGAAACGTCGCCTACGACCTCGACCGCAGCGCCCCGCAGGACGCCGCAGCCGTGCTGGCACGGCGCCGCGGCTACTGCACCGGCATCGCCCGGCTGTCCGTGGCGCTGCTGCAGTCGCTCGCCATCCCGGCGCGCGACGTCCCCGGGTTCCTGGTGGCGCCGAGCGGGGCCCGGCTGCCGGCCGGTTTCCACCGCTGGGTGGAGGTGCGCTACGACGACGTGGGGTGGGTGTTCAGCGATCCCCTGCTCACCCTGCACTACGTTCCCGCCACCTACGTCCGCCTTGCCAGCGAGACGCTGCTGCCCGAGGCCGAGGGGTTCCCCGGCCGGCTGCTGGCCCGCGCCGACCGGCGCCTGCCGGTCGACGTCTTCGCCGAAGCGCCACCGCGGGTGACCGTGCGGCGCAACGATCCTGCCCGTCGTGCCGCCGCCTTGCGGGTGACCGTAGGGGGCGCCGACGCCGGCCTGGCGGTGCTCGAGGGCGGAGGGCAGCGACGCGTTCGTGCCCTCGAGCGCGGCGAGAGCACCTTCGTCGGCCTCGAGCCCGGCAGCTACCTGCTGCGCGTCGAGGTCGCGGGCGCGAGCCCTCGCCTCAAGCGAGTCATCCTGCGCGACCGCGTCTGGGGGTCGGTGCACCTGCCGCGCCCGCCCATCACCAAGGAGGAGTCGACGTGAATCGATGCGCACTCCCTGGCCGCCCTTGGCGGGGCGCCCTGCGCTGTCTGCCGTTGCTGCTCGCGGTGCTGCCGCTCGGTTGTGGCTACGCGCTGGTGGGTCGGGGCACCAACATCCCGGACAGCATCAAGAAGGTGTATGTGGCGCCGCTCGAGAATGCCACCCGGCGCAGCGAGGTCGAGCAGATCCTCACCCGTGCCCTCGCCGACGAGCTGGTGAGCCGCAAGCGCTTCACGCTGGTCAACGAGGCCGGCGACGCCGACGCGGTGATCGATGGCAAGGTGGTGGGGTTCGACACCTCGCCGCTGACCTTCGACGACCAGGGGCGCGCGACGGAGTACCAGATCACCATCACGGCCAGCATGGCGTTCCGCGACCGCGCCGCCGACAAGGTGCTCTGGCAGAACGACCGCTACATCTACAAGGAGAGCTACCAGGTCGATCCCTCGGAGCAGCAGTACTTCGATCGCGAGAAGATCGCCATCGAGGAGGCGGCCGGGCGCTTCGCGCGTACGGTGGTGATCGACCTGCTCGAGGGATTCTGAGCCCGGGAAGCCGGCGAACGTAGCGATGGCGGGCGCCTGCGTGCCCGCCATCGCGATGTTGCGGTGTCTGCTGCTGCGCCCGCGCAGCCCCGCGGCTACTTGGCGGCGCTGGCCACGGCCCGGGTCAGCCGCGACTTGGTGCGGGCTGCCGTGTTGCCGTGCACGACGTGCTTCTTGGCGGTGCGGTCGATCACCTGCACCGCGCTCCTCAGGGCATCCTGCGCCGCCTGCGCGTCGCCGCTCGCCAGCGCGCCCCGCACCTTCTTGATCGCCGTTCGCATCTTCGAGCGGGCACCGCGGTTGCGCTCGCGGCGCTCGGCGCTCTGGCGCATGCGCTTCTCAGCCGACTTGGTGTTCGCCATAGCGTCTCTTCGCCAACTTTCTCTTCGCCGACTTTCCGGGTGGTCGTTGCGGGCGCCCCTGGGGAGAGGTGCCCATTGCGGGAACGGCGGATTCTACCCGCCGCTCTGGCCGGGGTCAATGCCGAGCGTGGTCAGCTGCTGGCGAGCGAGGTTGGCCTCGTCGCTGCGCGGGAACTTGCGGATGACGTTCTGCAGCTGCACGACGCCCTTCGACTGCTCGCCGAGCTCGAGGTAGGCGTACCCCTTGCGCAGCAGCGCGCTCGCCACCTTGTCGCTGTTGGGGTACTGGTTGACGACGTTGTCGAACTCGCGAATCGCGTCCTGGAAGCGCTTCTGCCGGTAGTAGGACTCGCCGATCCAATAGCTGGCGTTGTCCGCCAGGTCGGTGGAGCCGAAGCTCTCGATGTACTGGCGGAAGCCGAGGATCGCGAGGTCGTAGTTGCCGCGCAGGTAGTCGTTATAGGCGGTGCGGTAGAGGGTCTCCGGATCGGCGGCGGCGTTGCCGTTGCCCGGCACCGGTCCGCCGGTGGCCCCGCCGGGCGCTGGCGAGGCATCGCCGGGGCGGAGGCCCTTGATTTGCTGGTTGGTGGCGGCGATCTGCTGCGACAGCTGGGCGAGGCGGTAGTTGGTGTCCTCGAGCTTCCCCTCCAGCTGCTCGATGAGAGAGGAGAGGCTCTGCAGCTCGAGCTGGATGTCCGCCTGCGCCTTGAGCAGGTTGCGACCCTGCTCGGCGGCCTGGGTCTGCAGCCCGGCCACCTCCTCCTTGCTCGACCCCTGCTTCTGGATCTGCAGCACTTGACGCTGGATGTCGGCTAGCTGCTGCTCCATCGAATCCAGCTGGCTGGAGCCGCAGGCGGTGGCTGCGAGCGCCAGGGCGGCGAGCGGAAGGAGGTGGCGGTGGCGCTTCATCCCGCGACGCTCTCCCTCCGCTGTCAGCCGACGTTGGTGCGGCCGGTGATGGTGAAGTGGGCCCGGCGGTTCTGCGACCAGCAGGCCTCGTTACTCTCGCCGCAGAACGGGCGCTCCTCGCCGTAACTTACGGTGCGCAGGCGCGCGGCACCGACGCCGAGGGTCGCCAGGTACTCCTTGGCGGCGTTGGCCCGCTTCTCACCGAGGGCGAGGTTGTAGTCGTTGGTGCCCCGCTCGTCGGCGTGCCCCTCGATGGTGAGGATGAACTCCGGGTGCGAGGTGAGGAACTTGGCGTTCTGGGCGAGGCGGTCGCGGGCGTCCTGGCGCAGCTCGAACTGGTCGTAGTCGAAGAAGACGTCGCCCAGCAGCCCCTGGCGCATGGCGAATTCGCTCGCCTCCTGGAGGTCGCCCGAGAGCGGGTCGGGGGTCTGATCGCCGCCGATGGTCGGCTCCGGCGCGGAGGAGACCTCTTGCGGCGTGGGCTCCACGGTCGTGGGCTTGATCACCATGTCGGGAGCGGTCGTCGGCTTCTTCTTGCAGGCTCCGGCGGCGACCACCACGACCACCATCAACAAGGCCACCATGGCTTTCTTCGTCATGCCGTTCTCCTCGCAGGAACTAAAAATGATCCGTTGGCATAGGAAAGACTATCAGACAGCCAGCGGCCAGGGGGCACGACGGCCGGCTGTCGCGGCGGTGTCACCGCTCGGTTCATTGGGGAGGATAGCCCGACCAATCCGGCGCCCAGTTGCTGCCCTCGGCCGTGAGGGGCTCCGAGGGACCGCCGTCGGAGCGCATGACGCGGATCTGGGTCTTGCCACCCTCGGCGCTGGCGAAGGCGATGAACCTGCCGTCCGGCGACCAGGTCGGCGATTCGTTGCTTCCCGGACCGTTGGTGAGCACCCGGTTGCCCAGCCCGGCGACGTCGGTGACGACGATGTCGAACTGGTAGCTGCGCAGGCGACTGGCATAAGCGAGCTGCTTGCCGTCAGGGCTCCAGGCGGCACCGTCGTTGTAGCTGCCGCCGAAGCTCACCCGCCGCAGGTTGGTGCCCTCCTCGTCCATCACGTAGACGTTGGGGGAGCCGCCGCGGCTGGAGGTAAAGGCGATCAGCGTGCCGCTGGGGCTCCACGCCGGGTCGGTGTCGATTCCCGGCGAGTAGGTCAGCCGCTTCATGCCGCTGCCGTCGCGATTGGCGACGAAGATCTCGGTGTTGCCCTCGAGCGAGCGCGCGAAGGCGATCCGCTTGCCGTCAGGGGAGAAGGTGGGTGAGGTGTTGAACGGGCCCTCGGTGACCATCGGCCGCTTGAGACCGTTGGTGAGGTCGACCATGTAGATGGCCGGCTTGCCGTCGAAGAAGGAAACATAGGCGATGGCGTCGCCGGTGGGGCTCCAGGCGGGGGACATCGAGATGGACTTGTGACCGGTGACGGCACGCTGGTCCATGCCGTCGTAGTCCATGAGGTAGATCTCCTTGAACCCCGAGCGATCCGAATAGAAGGCGAGCGAGGTGAGGGCGATGCCACGGCGGCCGGTGAAGTAGAGGACCATCTCGTCGGCAAACGAGTGCGCCATGCGGCGGGACAGCTCGAAGCCGCCCCGATAGCGCTTGCCGAGGATGGACTGCCCGCTCTTGAGGTCGTACACCCGACCCTCGAGCGCCAGGCGGCCACCCTCCTCGTAGAGCTCCCCGAGCAGCAGCACCTCGTTGCCGAGGGAGCGGTACTGCTCGAAATCGTGGCTGGGATCGCCGGTGAGCTGCGCGGCGGCGAGCTCCGGCGGCCCCTGGATCACGAAGATGCCGGTGTGCTCGAGGTCGGTGCGGACCGTCTGCTCGAGCTGGGCCGCCGCCTGCTGCGCCGCCGCCGAGAGCGTCCCGCGCACCTTGAAGGCAGGCGCGGCGAGCTTGAGCGGCGCCTCCTCTCCCGGCCGCAGCTCGACGGTGACCTCGGAGCCGGGGGAGGTGGAAGGCACTGGGGAGGATGGGGCCGGCGGTGGCGCCTGCGCCGCCGCCAAGGTCGCCACGAGCAAGGGCAGACAGACGGCCGCTCGACGGTGGAGCGGTCGGGGGAAGGGTCGGGTTCTCGTCATGTAGTGGGTACCGGCCGCCTCAGCGGAAGATGAGGTTCACACCAAGCTCCCCCTCCCGATAGCTGCGCGGCAACGGTGGGAGCGGCGCCGCCGCCTTCAATGCCCGCAGCGCGGCGAGGTCGAAGGAATTGTAGCCCGAGGAGTTGATCAGCTCGACGTCCTCGACGGTGCCGTCTCGCTGGATGCGGAAGTGCACCGTCGCTTCCACGCCGCTGCCGAGCGGTGGCCGCACCCACTGGGCGCGGATGAGCAGCAACATGCGGTCGAGGTAGTAGCCGTAGGTGAAGGTGGGGTTGTCGACACCGCCGACGGTGGCGGTGAAGGGCGAGTCGGCGCGGCCGCTGGGTGCTCCTTGTGGTCCCGGTGGGCCGGTGGCAGGCTCGGAGGGCGGCGAGGCGACCGGGGCCGGCATCGGCGTGGCGGTACGCTCCGGCACCTCGGGCGGCGGCTTGCTGGGGGCGGGCACCGCGCTGGGGGCCGGAGCCACACTGGGCTCCGGCTCCGGCTCCGGCTCGGGCGGCGGCGTTGGCTTCGGTGCCGGTGCGGGAGTGCGCGCCCGGGTCGCCGGCCGCTGCGTGCCACGAGCCGGCGCCGGCACCAGCTGCACGGGCACGAACTCCAACGGTCGCGGGGGCCTGGCGAAGAGTCGTGGGCCGAAGATGGCGCCGCCCAGCACCAGGGCGTGCAGCAGGCCGGCACCGGTGCCGCCGAGCAGCCGCCGGGGCCAGCGGCGCCCGGAGCGACGGAGCTCGAGCAGACGGTCGAGGTTGTCCTGGGTTTCGACCCGGCGGGCCGCGGTGGAGGTGACGACGGCGCGGTCCCCAGGGCGTGGACCGGGAGGTCGCGGCGACGGCGTCATCGCCTCCGTGACCGCGTGCGGCTGTTCTCAGTGATCATGCCGATGTCCTGGATGCCTCCGGCGCGCAGCGCGTCGAGCACCTCGATGACGGCGCCGTAGGGAACGTCGCGGTCCCCCTTGAGGAACACCGATTTGTCGCGGCGCGCCTGCAGCACCGGGGTCAGACGCTCGGCGAGCTGGGAGGGGTGGATCGGCGTGCTGCCGAGGTAGACGATGCCGTCGCGGTTGATGGAGACGATCAGCGGATCCTCGACCCGCAGCGGCAGGTTCTTGGCGTTGGCCTTGGGCAGCGCCACCTCGATCCCCTGGTGGAGCATGGGGGCGGTGATCATGAAGATCACCAGCAGCACCAGCATGACGTCGACCAGGGGCGTGACGTTGATCTCGGAGAGGATCGGTTCGTCCGGGTCGCTGCCGCCGCCGACGTGGAGCGCCATGGCTCTAGTTTAGAGGGCCGGGGTGCCGCAGAGGGCAACCAGCCCGGCGCTCAAGTGAAGTTGCGCTCCGTCAGGTTGAGGAACTCGAGGATGAAGTCGTCCATCTCGGTGCGCAGGGCACGCAGGCGGGCCCCGAAGTAGTTGTAGCCGACGAGGGCGGGGATGGCGGCGCCGAGGCCGGCGGCGGTGTTGATCAGCGCGTCGGCGATGCCGGGGGCGACGGCGACGATCGAGGTCGAGCCGGTGGCGCCGATGTCGGTGAAGGCAACCATGATCCCCCACACCGTGCCGAAGAGGCCGATGAAAGGGCAGGCGGCGGCGGCGGTGGCGAGGAAGGGGAGCCCCTTGGTGAGCATCTGGATCTCGATGGCGAGAGCCCGGCGCAGGCTGCGCTCGACGGCAGTGAGCGACTTGATGCGGTACTTCTGCCCGCCGGCGCTCTCCTCCTCGCGGCGCGCCTTCACCTGGGCGTCGATCTCGACGTAACCGGCCTGAAAGAGGCCCACCATCGGTGACGCCACGTGACGGCTGGTGGCGGCGTTGACCTCGCTGAACTTGCGGCTGCGGCGAAAGGTCTCGAGGAACCGCCGCGTGTGACGGTCGCTGCGCGTCAGCTGGAAGAACTTGCCGATCATGATCGTCCACGAGGCCAGGGAGAAGAGGGCGAGGAGGCCGAAGATCACCTTTCCCATGACGCCGCTGCCGAGGAAGAGGTCGAAGACCCCCTGGCGGTCACCGACCGAGAGCTGGGCAACGATCGAAGAGAGCGCGGGGACGAGGGCGCCGATCATGGCGGCGAGAACGTAACACAACCCGCGCCGGTGTGACCTGGGCGCCGCCGGCGGGCGGGCCGCTGGGCCGGACTGCGTGATAGCCTGCCGCGCCGTTCCGAGGGAGATCCCGCCATGCGCATCGCCGTCTGCATCAAGCAAGTCCCCGACACCGAGGCGCGCCTGCGGGTGCGTCCCGACGGCAGCTGGATCGATGAAGAGGACGTCCCCTTCGTCATCAACGAGAGCGACGAGTACGCCCTCGAGGAAGGGATCGCCCTGGCCGAGGCGACCGCCGGCGAGGTGGTCGTGTTCACCGTCGGGCCGCCACGCGCCGCGGAGGCGTTGCGCAAGGCGCTCGCCCTGGGCGCCGCCCGCGCCGTGCACCTCGCCGACCCGGCGTTCCAGCACGGCGATGCCGCGAGCACCGGCCGCGCCCTCGCCGCGGCAGTGGCGCGCGAGGACTGCGCGCTGGTCTTCACCGGCTCGCAGTCAGACGACCTCGGATATGGCGCCACCGGCAGCGTCCTCGCCGCCGGCCTCGGCTGGCCCCACGCCTGGCTGGTGATGGGCTTCAGCCTCGAAGAGGGGGGCCAGAGCTGCCGGGTGGTACGGGAGATGGAGAGCGGCAAGAACGAGCTGTTGCGTCTCCGGCTGCCGGCGGTCATCGAGGTGCAGGCGGGGATCAACCACCCGCGCTACGCCTCGCTCAAGGGCATCATGGCGGCGAAGAGAAAACCGATCGTCGAGGTCGGCCCCGGCGAGCTGGCGCTCGACCCCGTGGCGGTCGGCGCGGCGGGCGCCCTGGTGGAGGTGGTGAGCGTCGAGCAGCCGTCGAGCGGCACCGGGGCCGAGATCCTGGCGGGCGACCCGCCCACGGCGGCCAGGGCACTGGTGGACAGGCTCCGTAACGAGGCCCGGGTGCTGTAGTGGGCACGCACACCCTTCCCGCAAGGCAGCTGACCTGATGGCGACTCCCAAGGTGTGGGCGGTGCTGCAGCAGCGCGGAGGAGAGCTCCATCGCCAGTCCCGCGAGACGGTGGCGGCGGCGCACGAGCTGGCCGGGCTCCTCGAAGCCAGGGTCGAGGTGGTGCTGCTCGGCAGCGGTGTCCAGCCGCTCGCCGCGTCGCTGGGTGGGGAGGTGGCCGCCGAGCGGATCTGGATCGCCGATCACGCGGCGCTCGCCGACTACACGCCAGGGGCCTACGTCGCCGCGCTGGCGCCGGCGATCCGCGCCGAGGCGCCCTCGCACGTGCTGTTTCCCCACACCTACCAGTCGGTGGAGTACTTCCCCCGCCTCGCCCAGCAGGTCGACGGGGCCATCGTGCCGGCGGTGGCGAGCTTCCGACTCGCCGACGGCGCCATCCTGTGGACCCGGCCGGTGCTCGGCGGCAAGCTGCAGGCCGAGGTCCGGGTGAAGCCCACCTGCCGCGGGCCGGTGCTGGCGAGCCTGCAACCGGGCGCCGTCTCGGCCGCCCGCTTGCAAACAGGCACGGCACCCGTGCAGTCCCTGCCCACCGATTCCTTGAGCGGGCTCGCGCCCGACCGCGAGATCCTCGGCGTCGAGTCGGCGGCCAAGGAGGAAGTCGACCTCACCAAGGCGGAGATCATCGTCGCCGCCGGCCGGGGTGTTGGCGGTGCCGACAAGATGGGGGTCGTCGATCAGCTCGCGCAAGCCCTCGGCGCCGAGATCGGCGCCAGCCGCCCGGTGATCGACAATGGCTGGCTGCCGCGCGACCGCCAGATCGGCTCCTCGGGGCAGACGGTGGCACCGAAGCTCTACGTCGCCGTGGGGATCTCGGGAGCCATCCAGCACCTGGTGGGCATGAAGGGCTCCTCCTGCGTGGTCGCCATCAACAAGGACCCCAACGCGCCGATCTTCGCCGTCGCCCGCTACGGCATCGTGGGCGACCTCCACGAGGTGCTGCCGGCCCTGACGGCCGCCATCAGGGAGGCAAAGGCGTGAGCCGCGGCGGCTGAGCCGTGGCGAGCGAGCGGCGGCGCCGGAGCTCGAAGAGCACCACGGCCGCGGCGGTGGCGACATTGAGCGACTCGACCGGCGCCGCGAGCGGGATCCGCAGCTCGAGATCGGCCAGACGGCGGGCTGTGGGCGACAGCCCGCCCCCCTCGGCGCCGAGCGCGAGCACTAGCGTCCCGGCGAGCGGCTCGGCATAGAGATCGCGCCCCCCGTGCGCCACCAGCGCGGCCCAGCCCGGTGCCAGCGGAGAGAGGTGAGCGGCCAGCTCGCCTGCCGAGGTCGCCACCGCCACCGGCAGGCGCAGCAGGCTCCCCGCCGAGGCGCGAAGAGCACGCGGATGGTTGGGGTGCGCGGTGCCGGGGCTGCAGGCGAGGCCGACGGCACCGGCCGCTTCGGCGACGCGGGCGATAGCCCCGACGTTGCCGGGATCCTGGACGCCGTCGAGGTAGAGGTACATGCCATCCTGCCGGCGGGGGAGGGAGGCCACCTCGGCACGCGGGAGACTGACGACGGCGAGGACCCCCTGCGGTGCGTCGGCGTCGCACAGCGAGGCGAGCAGCGAGGGCTCCACTTGCTCGATATCGCACCCGACCCTCGCGAGCAGCCGTTGCACCGCAGCGTCCGAGGCCAGCGCGGGCGCCACCAGGAGCACCTCGATTGGGAGCCCGGCGGCGAGGGCCTCGGTCACCAGGTGCCGGCCCTCGAGCAACGCCCTGTCACCTTTACCTTTTCGTAGCCGCCTTATAGTCTTGATCCTTGCGTTTTGGCGGCTGACGATCATGGCGGCGGATCTTAGGGCGTTCTGGGAGCGCTTCCAAACCGGCATCGAGATCGCCGTGGGCAGCTCGGCTTCGCACAAGCTGCTCGGCGTCCGTGACGGTTTCCTGCGTTACTTCCACGAGGGGCTCCACCGGGCCATCCCGGTGGTGATCGTTCCCCACGCCGAGGTCGAGGTGCAGCCATGCTTGCCGATCAGCGACGAGGAGGCGATCTCCGCGGCGCGGCGCGAGACCGCCGCCATGGAGCACCAGCTCGGTGACGCCTACCACTTCTACGTGGCCAGCGAAGGGGGGCTGCACAGCGTCGAAATCGACGGCAAGCTCCACTACTTCGTCCGCAACTGGACGGTGATCCGGGCGCCAGTGGGGGAGGCCTGGGGAGGGAGCGGCTCGATCCAGCTGCCGGAGGGGATCCTCGACGGTCCCACCCCCGACCTCGCGCCGGTCATCATCCCCGGTCGCCGGCGTAGCGGCGGCATGATCGCGTCCATCACCGGTGGCATGGAGACGCGCCGCTCGGCGGTGGCCACCGCGACGCTGCACGCGCTTTCGACCCTCTTCTACGGGATGCTCGAGAGCCATCCCGGCAGCCGCCGCTACCACACGACGTTGTAGGCCTCGTCGGCGCGGTCTCTACCTTCGACCTCAGGTCCTCACGCCGAGGAAGAGGTAGACGGAGAGCGCCGCGAAGATCAAACTCGGTCCCGAGACGGCGATCAGCGGCGGCAAGGTGCCGATCTCTCCGAGCTTGGAGAAGAACGCGTACACCCCGATCAGAACCATGCCCAGCACGAGCGACAAGCCGATGCCGTAGAGGGCGCCTCGCCTGCCGAGGCGGAACGCGAACGGCAGCGCCACCAGCGCCATGATCAGCGACAGCGCCGGCAGGGCGATCTTGTCGTAGAGCTTCACCTCGAGGTCGGGGACGGCCTGCCCGCTCTGCTGCAGCTCGTCGACGTAGCGGCGAAGCTCGCCGTAGTGCATCTGGTCGGGCCGCTTCACCTCCGAGGCGAAGTACTCGGGCGGCTCTCGGTACGGCGAGAGCACCTGCTCGAAAGACTGGAAGCCGAGCTCCAGCTGGCTCTTGAAGGGACGAGCCCAGCCGTGTTCGAGCACCCAGCGGCCGCCCTCCCAACGCCCCAGACGGGCGAACAGCCGGTGGTCGAGCTGGTGGTTGCGGTCGAAGCCGAACACCTGGAAGTCGCTGAGCTGCTGGCGGGCGACGTCGAGGTAGGTGTAGTTGAAGATGTACGGGCCGCGCCCGAACAGCCACTGCCGGTCGACGCGCCGGTAGGTGCGGGCCCGAACCTGCCCCTTCATGCGGTCCTTGAGCTGGGCCACCCGCTGATTGGAGGCCGGGAGGACCTCGGCCTGGAGCAGTGCCGCCGTCCCGGCGACGATCGCCGCCGCCGCCACCGCCGGCAGGGCAAGCCGGTAGAGGCTCACTCCCAGCGCCTTGGAGGCCGTGATCTCGTTGGTCCGCGAGAGCAGGGCGTAAGTCACCAGCGTCGCCACCAGCACCAGGATCGGAGCGATGTCGAAGAAGATCTGCAGCGAGAGGTACGAGTAGTACTCCAGGAGCACGCCGATGCCTGGACGGTGCTTGAGCATATCGTCGAGGTTGTCGGTGAAGTCGGCGATCTCGTAGAGCATGATCCCCGAGCAGGTCACGAGCAGGAAGACACGGCTGAACAGTCGTCCGACATAGCGGTCGAGGAGGTTGGGAAAGCGGAGGGCGAAGCGGGGGATGCGCAGCACGACGTCCGGCGTGCGCTGGCGGATCGCACGTCGGCGCGCTTCCTCCCGGATGCGCCGACGCTTCAGCTGGCGCCGACGGGCCTCCAGCATCCGCCGTGATGCCACCAGCCGCACCCACCAGCCCAGCCGGCGACCGAGCAGGCCCCGATCCTGGTTGCGACGGATGAGCAGAAACGTACCCAGGGCGGCGAAGAACAGGTTGGGGAACCACATCGCCAGCCATGGCGCGATGCGTCCGACGCGCGCCGCGTCTTCGCCGTTGGAGAGCATGACGTAGAAGGCCATGATCACGGCGATCGAGAGCGCGAACCCCGAGGACTTGCCGCCGCGCCGGTTGTTGAAGCCCAGCGGCAGGGCGAACAGGCCGAACACCAGGCAAGCAGCCGGAATGGAGAACTTCTTGTGGATCTCCACCCACGCCAGCCGCCTGGTCTCGATGTCGCGCTTGGGGTCGTCGGCCCATTGCCGCAGCTCGGTGAGGGTCAGCTCGCGGACCCCCTTGGTGGCAGGCAGCTTCACCCGCTGGCTGGTGGTGAACTGGTCGTCGAGCACCACGTCGAGGGAGTCGTGGTTGATGAGGTCGTAGTTCTGCGGGTGGTCGAGATCCACCTTGTGCGTGTAGGCGCCCTCCAGGTGCAGGACGATGTTCTCGCCGGCCTTGTCGATCTGCAGTCGCCCGGTGCGCGCCACGGTCACCGTGTTGATCGACTGCGGCACCGAGGGAGCGAGGAAGACACCCTTCCACAGATCGGTCCCCGGCTCCATGTCGAACACGTAGAGGACGATGCCCTCCCATTCCTCGTAGAACACCCGCGGCTCGACCTGCCGCGCGGCGGTCTGCGCGAAGATCTCCAGCGGCTGCACCTGGAGCGCATGGTTGGCCCGCGGCAGCAGGTAGGCCAAGAAGAAGACGTTCACGGCCGTGAGCAGGGCGGAGAGGAGCAGGATCGGCCGGTAGAGCGTGAACAGGCTCACTCCCGACGCCCGCATCGCCACCAGCTCGCTGTCGGATGCCAGCCGGCCGATGGCGATGAGGATGCCGAACAGCAGCGACATGGGGAGCGTCAGCACCACGATGTTGGGTAGCGTGTAGAGGACCAGTCGCCCGACCTCACCCGGCGACAGCCCGCGGCGGATGATCATGTCTGCCGAACGGAAAAGGAACCGGACGAGCATGATGAAGGTGTAGATCGAGAACCCCAGGGCGAGGGGCCCAACGGTTTCTCCGATCACGTAGCGATCCAGCCGGCGCAGCATGCGGCAGCGATTATGCCAGCGGTCCGAGGTCTCAGCGGAGAGCGGAGCCCACCCAGCCAACCGCCTCCCACGGCGCGATTGCCAACTTGCGTTGCTTTGGGAGCAGGGGTGCGACACGGAGGGTGGGCGCCTGCGAAGGCCAGGTCGCCTCGGTGGCTCTGCCACTGACGATCGCGGTAGGCCGGTTCAGGCGGCTGACACGGGGCGAAGGGGAGGCCCGCGGCTAGCCATCACCACAGTGGAGTTTACATAATCTATCTTATCGGACTCTGAATTCCACAGGCATTGCCTGCGCACCGGAAAGGGCGAGCAAGGGTTCAATCGCAAGTTTGTCGGCGGCGGGCGACCGGCAACGGCTGCCGGAGCGCATCAGAGGTGCCGATACGAGGGCCTCACGACCTTCAACGGGTGGCGGGTCTCATCTACCGATGAGATCGAGCCTTCCTAGGAGGCGCGGCGCGGTCTCGGGCAACAGCTATCGGACCGCTCCAATGCCCCGGGAGGCCTGGGAGGCAGCGGGGAGCGTGCGCACCATGGGCTGACCGCGCAAATCCAGCGAGTGCTGACACTGAATCCCTTGGGCGAGAGAGGGATCGCCGCGCCCCCCTCGCCGTCGGTCGTTCTATGCCTGCTGCTGTTGCTCGGCAACCAGCTGTTGCAGGATTTCCTGCAGAGCGGCTATGAGGTCCTGGCGGTCGACCGTACTGCGGCGAAAGGCGAGGTTGAGCCGGTAGGTCTTGTCGGGGCTCCGGAACTTGAAGACGTAGGGCTTGCGGCGGCCGCCCGCTGGGGGCCGGCTTCGCCGCCGGAGGTCGTCGCGGTTCAGGCCCTGGCGCGACACCTCCTCGAGCAGCCGGATCATCTCCCCTCGCTGCCCGCTTTGAGGACCTCCAGCAGGAGGGATTTCGAGGTGATCCCCAGGGCCTGCACCGTGTCGCGCACCCGCGGCTGGCATCTGCAGGAGGGCGAGGCTCTCGGTGACCACGGTGCGCGACTTGCCCACCGCTTCGGCGATCTCTTCGTGGGTGTAGCCGTGGCGCTCGGCCAGCGCGCGGTACCCCTCGGCTTCCTCGAAGGGGGTCAGGTCCTTGCGCTGGAGGTTCTCGATCAGGGCGATCTCCAGCGCCTCCTGCTCGGAGACCTCCATCTCGATCGCCGGGACCTCGAAGAGGCCGGCCTCCTGCGCCGCGCGGTAGCGCCGCTCGCCGCTGATGATCCGGTAGCTGCGCTGTCCGCTCGCCGTCCGCTGCCGCGCGCTCGTCGGGGGCCGGCCGGACCAGGATGCGGCTCGAGGACCCCCTTGTCGCGAATCGAGGCGACCAGGTCGTCGAGCTCGCCCATCGCCGAGCGCGGCTGGCGAGGATCGGGCTCGATGGCCGACAGCGGCAGCATGCGGCCGACCGGCAGTTCGTGGCGGGCCGCGAGCTCGTCCACGAAGTGTGGTGTCGTGACGCATCTTGACCTGCATCGGCAGGCCGCGCTTCTTGGTCGCCTCAGCACCGTGGCCCTCCGCGGCCGCGGTCAGACACGGCTGACCACCTCCTCGGAGAGCTGGTAGTACTCGTAGGCGCCGCTCGACTGCGGGGGGCGAAGGTGAAGATCGACTCCCGGTAGGCCGGGCTCTCCTCCAGGCGCACGCTCTTGGTGATGACGGTCTTGAACACCCGGTCGCCGAACACCCGGCGGATCTGCTCCCGGATGTCCTTCGACAGCAGCGTCCGCTTGTCGTAGAGGGTGATCAGGGCGCCGAGGATCTGGAGCTGGGGGTTGGCGCGCACCTTGACCTTGTCGACCGTCTCCAGGAGGTCGTCGGTCCCCTCCAGCGCGAAGTAGCTCGGCCTGGACCGGGATCAGGACGTGGGTCGCCGCCACCAGGGCGTTGACGGTGATGATGCCCCAGGGTCGGCGGCGTGTCGATGATGACGTAGTCGAACGGTCCTGGACCGCCTGCAGCTCGTCCTTGAGCCGGAAGTGGCTGTCCAGCTCGCCCAGCAGCTTGGCCTCGATCTTCGCCAGCGCGATGTTCGAAGGGGCGATCGACAGGTTGGGCGTCCGGTCCGCGGCGACGAGGATGTCGAGCAGGTGGACGTCGGGCTCGGTGAGCGCATCGTAGATCGAGCGCCTTCGAGCTGATGGATGTCGAGGAACGACATCGAGCTGTTGGCCTGGGGGTCGAGGTCGACCAGCAGGGTCTCGCAGCCCCTTGCTGGCGAGGGCCGCAGCGAGGTTGATGGCGGTGGTGGTCTTCCCCACTCCGCCTTTCTGATTGGTGATCGCGATGATCATCGGTCGGCGCGGAGTCTATGAGAAGCTGGACAGGCAGGTCAAGCGCACGGGCCGTGGCCGGCTCGAGCGGACAGTCTTCATGTCGGCGCGCCGACAATCACCCGCAAGCTAACTGTTTGAGATAGGAGATCCAGGAGAGATCGGACAGCGCCAGGATGATGTCGGCGCGCCGACATCCGGCCGCTCAGGCCCCGTCTACATCGTGTACTTGCCGAGGTCTTCGGGGCTCAGCTCTTCGAGCCATCTTCTTGAGCTTCTCCTCGTCGGTCGCCGCGCTGGCGAGATCGACAGCCTTGGCCTTCTCGAGCACCGGCCGGAGCACGAAGATCGGCACCTCGGCGCGCAGCGCGAGGGCGATGGCGTCGCTGGGCCGGGCGTCGATGCGTAGCGTCTCGCTCGCCGCGGTCGCGTGACGGGCGTGGATGAGGGCGAAGAAGGTGTTGTCCTGGAGGTCGGAGATGACGACTTCTGGACCTTGACGCCGGCCATGGCTCGAGGGCGGAGCGCAGGAGGTCGTGGGTCATCGGCCGGGGCGGCACGACGTTCTCGATGCGCAGGGCGATGGCGTTGGCCTCGAAGACGCCGATCCAGATCGGGAGGAAGACGTTGTTGTCGACGTCGCGGAGGACGACGATCGGGACGTTGGACGAGGGGTCGAGCATCAGGCCCCGGATCTCCATGCGGATCTCTTCGGCGTCGGCGGTGGTTCCGGGCTCGGTCATGGGCCTATTGTCGGGCCGCCGCCGGCGTCAAGGTCAAGCCGGCTGGGGATCGTCTGGGGCGGAGCCGCCGGGCACTCTCGTGTCTCAGGCGCCGTCGGTGCCGGCGAGCTCTGGCAGCGATCCCCGGCGGTGCGGCAGCGCGGCCGGCGCTCGCGGCGAGGCGCGGTGCCGGTGAGGCTGTGGGAAAGGCGCGCCTCGATGCGGACGGGAGAGCAGACTGCCGGGGGCCGCCGGGTCGGCGCCGGCGGCGGAAGTTGACCACCCGGTGGCAGGAGGTGCGGCCGGTCTGGGTGCCCGCTTCGCGGCCCCCAGCCGGTGACCAGGACCTCGATGCGTCTCCCCCACCAGCTCGCTGGTTCAGCTCGCGCTGGATGCCGTTCTGCAGGGCGAACAGCTCCTGGAGGCGTCGCGAGGCCACCTCGTCCGGCGACCCGGCACGTCGAGCCGCGGGGCGGCGGTGAACGGCCGGGGCGAGTACTTGAAGGCGAAGACGAGGAGAAGCGGCAGCTCCTCGACGAGCCGAGCGTGGCCGCGAAGTCGTCCTCGGTCTCGCCGGGGAAGCCGACGATGAGGTCGGTGGAGAGCGCCAGGTCCGGGCGGGCGCTCGCGGAGGCGGGCCACCAGCTCGCGGTACGCCGCCGACGGTGTAGCCGCGGCCCATCCGGCGCAAGCACCCGGTCCGAGCCCGACTGCACCGGCAGGTGGAGGTAGTTGCAGAGGTCTGGGATGCCGCGCGAAGCGGCTCCACCATCCGCGGCGTGAAGTCGCGCGGGTAGGAGGTGACGAAGCGGAGGCGGCGGAGGCCCGGGAGGCGCGCCACCGCGTCCAGCAGGTCGGCGAAGTCGGCCTTCCCGCGCCGTCCCCGCGCCCGGCTCCCGCCAGTGGTTGACGGTCTGGCCGAGCAGCTCGATCTCGACGAAGCCGTAGTCGAGCAGGTGGCGGACCTCGGCGACGATCTCGGCCAGCGGCCGGCTGCGCTCCGGGCCGCGGGTGGTGGGGACGATGCAGAAGGTGCACCGCTTGTCGCACCCTTCGATGATCGTCACCATCCCCTTGTGCTCGCCCTGGCGCGAGATGGCGTCGAAGTCGTAGCTCCGCTCCGCCGGGAAGCCGGTGGCGACCACCCGCTCGCCGGCGCGCCGCCGGGCGAGCACCTGGGCCAGCTCCCCCACCCGCGCCGGGCCGACGACGAAGTCGAGGTCGGGCACCCGGCGCAGCGCCGCGCTCGCCGACCTGCTGGGCGACGCAGCCGCAGAGGCCGATGAAGCAGGTCGGCCGCTCGCGCTTGAGCTGTCGGCAGCTCGCCCAGCCGGGAGTAGACCTTCTGCTCGGCCTTGTCGCGGACGCTGCACGAGTTGAGCAGGATGAGGTCGGCCTCGGCCGGCTCGCGGGTGGGGAGGATCCCCTGCTGCATCAGCTGCCCGGCCATCCGCTGGCTGTCCAGCTCGTTCATCTGGCAGCCCCAGGTCTCGATGAAAAAGCGGCGCAGGGGTCTGATCGACACCGCCCGGAATCGTCTCAAATGAATTCACTTTAGAGATTCGCACCTAAGGGTGCGCTCGGCAGAACGGGGTGGCTAGCGCTGGGGCGGCTCGTCGAGATCGGCGGGCTTCGATCGATTGGTGTCGTCGCGGTGCCGCCTCGCTCGGCGGCTGGCCTCCGGCGGCGGCGGCTCCAGCTCGATCCCTTCGCGCAGCCAGCCGGGCAGCGCGCCGCCCGCCGCCCCTCCTCCAGGAAATCGGCCAGCTCGGTCCTGGAAGGCGCGCGCCGTCCTGGCGGGCGCGCCGGAGGTCGTCGAGCACCCGGTCCCACTCCGGCTTGATCTGCTGGTCGCGGACGTAGGGGTCGTCCTCGGCGTAGAACTTCCAGCGCAGGCCGCCGCTCTCCTTCTCCAGTCGCCGATCGACCTCGTCGGCGCTCTGGCGCCAGCGCTGGCGCGATCCGCGCGCCCGGTCGCTCCAGTAGGCCTCGTCCGCGGAGGTCGCCGGGGCGGCGGATGCGCCGGCGCTCGGCGGCCCCTGGGAGATGCTCGCGTGCCGGTGGCGTGCTCGGCGAGGTCGTCGTCGGGATCGCCGCATCGGCGGCGGCGCTTGGCGCCGCCGCTCGCGCTCGGCGGCGGCGGCGGCAGCGAGCCCCTGCGGACCACTCCCCTGATCTGTCCCCTCGTCGATCACCACCGGCTGGTTGCCTCGAACGGCGGCCGCCACCGGCTCCTCGACCGTGGGCGAGGTGGGCTCCGGGCCGGCGTCACCGTCTGTGGCGGCGCCGCGACCGTTGCCGGTCCGCCGGCTTGGGCGGCGGCGCGCCCGCGCAACCGACGACGAGCAGCAGCAGTGGTACCACCGACGCCCGGCTCTCATGCCCGGCCATAGCGATCCTCCAGCCGCACGACGTCCTCGAGCTCGGGGGTCGAGACCTCGATGAGGTCACACCCTTCGGGTCCGGCGATCATGCGGTGCCGAGTGAACGGCGGTATGTGGTACGCCTCGCCGAGCCGAGCTCGCGCACGACGGTCGCCATCCCCTCGACTTGGAACTCCAGCGACCGGCGGCGAGGTAGAGGGTCTCGTCCTTGCGTTCGTGGTACTGCAGCGACAGCGCGTGGCCGGCGTCGACTGGCGGAGCTGCCCACGAGCGCCTGATGGGCGAACACCAGCTCATAGCCCCACGGCTTGGCGGATCCGGCGCACCGCCGTCAGCATGGCGCGCTCACTGCCGCTCCCGTCGCAGCGCCGCCGGGACGGCGCGGCGAGGAACTCGTCGAGGCAGTGCTCCACCTCGGCGGCGGTGCGGAAGGTCGATGCAGCGGTCGACATCTCCTCCAGCTCCCCCATCGCAGCTCGCGGAGCGGGTCTTGACCCCCGGCACCAGCCGCGGGCTCATCGACAGCCGGCGCAGGCCCGAGCCCGATCAGCAGCGGCGCGTAGCGGGGATCGCTCGCCATCTCGCCGCACAGCTCACGGGATGTCGATGCGCGCCGCCGCCGCCTCGCGGATCACCGAGCGCAGCATGCGCAGGATCGCCGGGTGGAGCGGTTGGTAGAGGTCGGCCACGTGCTCGTTGTTGCGGTCCACCGCCAGCGAGTACTGGATCAGGTCGTTGGTGCCGATGGCGAAGAAGTCGACCTCGCGGGCGAGCAGGTCGGCGATCATCGCCGCCGCCGGCACCTCGATCATGATCCCCAGCTTGAGGTCCTCGCGGAAGAGCACGCCCTCGCCGGCGCATCTCGCGCGGTGACCTCGGCGGCGAAGGCGCGGAAGCGGCGCACCTCGTCGAAGGTGCGAGACCATCGGCAGCAGCACCCAGACGTCGCCGTAACAGGGCGGCGCGGATAGAGCGCGCGGAGCTGGGTGCGGAAGACCTCCGGCCGGGCCAGGGTGAGGCGGATGCCGCGCAGGCCGAGCACCGGGTTCTCCTCGTGGGTGTGCATCACCTCGCGGGCGAGCTTGCGGCCGCCGAGGTCGTAGGTGCGGATGATCGCCGGATAGGGCGCCGCCGCCTCCGCCAGCCGGCGGTAGACCGCCAGGTGCTCCTCTTCGCTGGGCAGCTCGGGGCTGCGCTCGATGTAGAGGAACTCGCTGCGGTAGAGGCCGACGCCTGCGGCGCCGAAGCGGAGCGACGTCGTCGATCTCCTCGGGCAGGTCGATGTTGGCCATCAGCTCGATCTGGACGCCGTCGCGGGTCCGCGCCTGCAGCTCGCGGGTGGCGAGCAGCTCGCGCTCGCGCCGGGCCAGCTCCCGCGGCGGGCGCTGGTAGTCGGCGAGGACTGCCGCGCGTCGGGTGGAGGATGACCGACGCCGGCCTCGCCGTCGACGATGACCAGGTCCTGGTCGGCGGCAGCTGGGTGATGCCGCCGAATGCCGGCCACCAGCGGGAATGTTCAGCGAGCGGGCGATGATCGCCGTATGCGAGGTGCGGCCGCCGGTCTCGACGACGAAGCCCACCACCGCCTCCCGCCCCAGGCGCACCGCGTCGGAAGGGGTCAGGTCGTCGGCGACGACGATGACGTCGCCTGCGATCTCGGAGAGCTGGTGGTGGGAGACCCCCCGCAGCACCCGGATCAGCTGCCGGCCGACGTCGCGCAGGTCCTCGTTGCGGTCGCGCAGGGCGGCGTCGTCGAGGCGGGCGAAGCGGGCCGCAAGCTCCGCGACCGTCTCGGTGCACCGCCCACTCGGCGTTGACCTTGCTCGCCGCGAGATGCGCTGCTCGATGCGCGGCCTGAAGGTGCCGTCCTGGAGCAGCAAGGCGTGGGCCTCGAAGATGCCGGCCAGCTCGTCGCCGAGGTCGGGGCCGACTCGCAGTGCAGCTCCTCCACTTCGGCCACGGCGTGCTCGGCCGCCCGGCGGAAGCGAGCCAGCTCCTCCTCCACCTGCTCCTCGGGGAGGGGGAAGCGGTAGACGTCCTGCTCGCGGGTGGCGATGCAGATGGCCCGTCCGATGGCGACGCCCTCGGCGGCCCCGAGGCCGCGCAGCTCCTGCATCACCAGCGCTTCCCCGGCGCCGTCCCCGGCCGGGAAGCGCTCGACATCCACACCCGGGGGCGGCTCGCCGCGGCGCTTCACGAGTCCTCCTCGAAGCGCCGCGCGATCAGGCCGGCAAGGGCCTCCATCGCCTCCCGCTCGTCGGGCCCGTCGCAGCGCAGCCGCACCCGCTCGCCCTGCGCTGCGGCCAGCATCAGGATGCCGAGGATGCTCTTGGCGTCGACCTCTCGCCGTCCTTCACCAACGTGACGTCGGAGTGGAAGCGGCCCGCCAGGTGCACGAGCTTCGCCGCGGCCCGGGCATGCAGGCCCAGCCTGTTGACGATCTCGACCTCACGTTCGATCACACCGGCTCCTCGGCGAGGGTCGGCTCGCAAGCCATCCCGAGGCGGATCCCCTGCCGTCCCTTGTCCTGGATCCAGCGGGCCAGCTCGGCCACGGTGGTGGGGCGGGTGCCTCGGCAGGAGAGGCGCAGCACCATCGGCAGGTTGACGCCGCTGACCACCTCGACTCGCCCTGGCTCGACGAGGCCGAGGGCGAGGTTCGACGGGGTGTCACCGAAGAGGTCGGTGAGGATCAATACGCCGTCGCCGCTGTCGAGACGGGCGACCACCCGGCGCAGACGCTCGAGCAACTGCTCGCGCGACTCGTCCCAGTCGAGCGACAGGGCCTGCACGCCGTCGAGCGGTCCGACGATGCGCTCGGCGGTGTCTACCAGCGCGCGGGCGAGCGCACCGTGGCTCAAGATCAGCACCTGGATCATCGTTCGCCAAGATGCTACCACCGCGGCAAGACTTTGCCGCGCTGCGGCAATGGCGCTCCGCCCAC
Source organism: Thermoanaerobaculia bacterium (assembly GCA_963837455.1). Taxonomy (GTDB): domain Bacteria; phylum Acidobacteriota; class Thermoanaerobaculia; order Multivoradales; family JAIOJS01; genus DASYQD01. Next base: position 234,612 of record CAWINM010000012.1, read on the forward strand.
GGGCGGCGCCGTGCGCAGGGGCTAGCGGTCGATGTCGCGGTGGCGCACTCGCGGGTTCCAGCCGGTCTCCCGCAGCCGGCCTTGAGGCTCTCGACGATCGCCACCGAGCGGTGGCGGCCGCCGGTGCAGCCGATCGCGACCGAGAGGTAGCTGCGGTTCTCCTGCCGGTAGCGCGGCAGCAGGTAGAGCAGCAGGTCGCGCAGCCGCTCCACCAGCTCGCGAAGTCGGGGTGCTGCTCGAGGAAGGCGAGCACCGGCTCGCTCCTGGCCGGTCGTTCGCGCAGGCCGGGGACGAAGTGCGGGTTGGGCAGGAAGCGGACGTCGAAGAGCAGGTCGGTGCCGTAGGGGATGCCGAACTTGAAGCCGAAGCTCACCAGCGACACCTGCATCGCCGGCCGCTCCCTGGGCGCCGGCCGGCGAAGCCGCGGTAGACCTGGCTGCGGATCTCGTGGATCGTCCACTCGCTGGTGTCGAAGACCAGGTCGGCCATGCCGCGCAGCTCGGCCATCAGCTCGCGCTCGCGCTGGATGCCTCGATCACCGGCCGCTCCGTCGCCAACGGATGCGGCCGCCGGGTCTCCGAGAAGCGGCGCACCAGCGACCTCGTCGGAGGCCTCGAGGAAGAGCAGGGTCGACCTCGATCTGGCGTGCGGTCGAGGTCGCGGACGAGCTGCGGGAGCTCCTCGGCGAAGCCGGGGGCGCGAACGTCGGTGACGACCGCGATGCGCGGATGGCCGGGAACCAGCTCGAGCGGGCCGCTCGAGGAAGACCCGCAGCAGCGGCAGTGGCAGGTTGTCGACGGTGTAGTAGCCGAGGTCCTCGAAGGCCTTGGCGACGGTGCGACTTGCCCGAGCCGGACAGCCCGGTGATGATGGCCAGCTCGGCGCTCATGGGCGGCACGGCCTCCGCCTCGACCGGCCCAGCCGCCGTCCGGCGGCACCCTTGCTGGCGGCCTGCGGCGGCGCTCCAGCTCGCGCTCGAGCTGGCGCGCGAACTCGCGCGCCGAGTGGTGGCCCTGCATCTTGAGCACGTGGTTGCGGGCGGCGATCTCGACCAGGATCGAGAGGTTGCGGCCCAGCGCCACCGGCATGCGGATGTAGGGGACCGGGGTGTCGAGGATGGTGTAGAGGCTCTCGTCGAGGCCCGAGGCGGTCGTAGACCTCGCCCTGCCGCCAGTTCTCCAGCTGGATCACCAGGTCGATCGACTTGCGCTCGCGCACCGCGCCGAGCCCGAAGAGGTCCTGGACGTTGACGATGCCGATGCCGCGCAGCTCCATGTGGTGGCGCAGCGGCCCCTCGCAGGAGCCGATCAGCTCGCCGCTCGGGTAGCGCTTGACGGTGACCCGATCGTCGGCGACCAGGCTGTGGCCGCGGGTGATCAGGTCGAGGGCCGACTCGCTCTTGCCCACCCCGCTGTCGCCGATGAGCAGCACGCCCAGGCCGAAGACCTCGAGCAGGACGCCGTGGAGGTGGGTGGACGGCGCCAGCCGGTCCTCGAGGAACCAGCTGAGCTGCTTGATCACCGTCGACGACAGCGCGCTGCGCCGACAGCACCGGCACCTCGCGCTGCCTGGCAGCGCTGGAGAAACCGGGCAGCGGCTCGATCCCCTTGGTGACGACGAACCCCGGCACCGGCAGCGCGGTGATGGCGTCGAAGCGGCGTGGCGCTCCTCGCGGCGGACAGCGTCTTCAGATACTCGGTCTCGCTCTCGCCGATGATCTGCACCCGCCCCGGCTTGATGTAGGCGTAGTAGCCGGCGAAGGCGAGGCCCGGGCTTCTGCACCCGCGGGTGCTGGATCAGGTTGTCGAGGTGGGCCTCCCCCGCCAGCACGCGGAGGCGCAGCTCGGACAGCTCCTCGCCCAGCAGCTCGCGAACCTCGACGGCGGATCCCGGCGCCGCCTGCCACCGGGGCGGCAGACGCCAGCCCGTCGCCGGCCGCCGGCGCCGCGGGTTCGCCGGAGCCACCGCCAGCCGACGCGCTGCCGCGCGCCGCTCCGCGAGGGATCGCCTCAAGCGCTCTCCCGCAGCAGGTCGAGGACGGCGGCGGTCGTCGAGGGCGAGGAGCCGTTCGACGTGCGGCCCGGACCTTGATCCAGCGCGAGATGGCGGCCAGCGCCTGCAGGTGCTCGGCGGGCGCGCGGTGGGGGAGACGACGAGGAAGAACACCCGCACCGGCTCGCCGTCGACGGCGCCGAAAGTCGCACCCGCCAGGCGGCGAGGCCGACGGCCAGCACCGCGCGTCGCCAACCCTTTCATCTTGCAGTGCGGAATGGCAACGCCGGAGCCGATGCCGGTCGAGCCGAGCTGCTCGCGCTCCCACAGGCGGTCGATAGAGCGGCTCGGCGTCGCGCACGAGGCCGGCGCGGCGACCCGTTCGGCGAGGTCGCGCAGCACGGCCGGCGGCGTCGTCGGCGCACGGAGCTCGGGGAAGATCAGCTCGGGCTCGATGAGCGAGTCGAGCGGGGCAACGGCTCAGAGCTCGGGCGCGATCAGGCCGTAGTTGTCGTCCCGCCGCTTGTACAGCACGCTGACGCGGTCGTTGACCGCGTCGCGGAAGACGACGAAGTCGTTCTTCGAGCCCTCGAGCTGGAGCGCCGCCTCCTCGATGGTCATCGGCTTGATCTGCAGCAGGCTGGACTTGATCACCCGCCGCACGCCGCGCCAGGCGCGAGGCTCTCGCGCTCGACGACGTCCAGCGGCCAGCTGTGGCCGTTGGCCCGTGTCGCTGGGCGCGGCGCGCCGGACCTTGTGCCTGTTGCGCGACCGTCGCGCCTGCTTCTCGACCTTGTCCACCGCCTGGTTGATGGCGTCGAGAACATGTCGGCGTCTCCTCGGTGGCCTGGAGCACGCCGCAGCGGTGGGTGACGTGGACCTCGGCGACGGCGGTGCTTCTCGACCTCCAGCGGTGACCCGGGCCTCGGCCGGCTCCTGGAGGAACTTGTGGAGCTTCTCGAGCTTCTCGTCGGCGTAGTGCCGGACCCGGTCGTCGAGCCGTATTGCGCCCGACGTATTCGATGTTCATGCTCGCGACCCTCCTCGACCGGTGTCGACCGGCGGCACGAGGAGTCGAGACGCCGGTGGCGGTCAGAAGATCTGCTTGCGATCGGTGGACGAGGGAATCCCCAGCTCGTCGCGGTACTTGGCCACCGTGCGGCGGGCGATCTGGATCCCTTCGCGTTTGAGAATCCGCATCAGCTCGCTGTCGGACAGCGGGCGTTTGGTGTCCTCGGACTGCGATGAGCTGCTCGATCTTCCGCTTCACCGACAGCGACGAGATGTTGTCGCCGTACTCGCGGTCGATGCCGCTGTGGAAGAAGAACTTCATCGGGAACACGCCGCGCGGGGTGTGGATGTACTTGTTGGAGACCACCCGGCTGACCGTCGACTCGTGCATGCCGATGTCCTCGGCGACGTCGCGCAGCACCATCGGCCGCAGCTGCTCGATGCCGTGATCGAGGAAGTCGCGCTGCTGGCGGACGATGGAGTTGGCCACCTTGTAGATGGTGCGCTGGCGCTGGTCGAGGCTCTTGATCAGCCACACCGCCGAGCGCATCTTGTCCTGCATGAACTGCTTGGCCTCGCTCTGGCTGCCGTCGTGGCGCATCTCCTGCAGCATGCGCCGGTAGGCGCTTGGAAACGCGCAGCCGTGGCAGGCCGTCGTCGTTGAGCTGGATGACGTACTCGCCGTCCACCTTGTAACGTCACGTCGGGCTCGACGTAGTGGGCGCGCTCGGTGCTGAACTTGCGCCCCGGACGCGTCTCCAGGTTCTTCATCCGCTCGACCGCCGATTCGAGCTCCGCCAGCTCGACTCCCAGCTCGCTGGCGATGGCGGCGAACTGGCGGCGGAGGAAGAGGTCCCAGTGCTGCTCGATCATCCGCCAGGTCAGGGTGTCGTGCGGCTCTCCCTGGTGATCGAGCTGGGCCAGCAGGCTCTCGCGCAGGTCGTGGCAGGCGACCCCCGGCGGGTCGAAGCTCGCACCAGCTGCAGCGCCCGTTCGACCTCCTCGCGCGGGAACGGCTCGCCGTCCTCGCCATGCGGCCCATCTCCTGGATCTCCTCGAGCGAGGCGACCAGGAAGCCGTCGGTGTCGAGGTTGCCGATGATCAGCTCGCGAGCTGGCGCTGGCGGTCGGGCGACGCCGCTCATGTGGAGCTGCCAGAGCAGGTGGTCGTAGAGGTCGGGCTCGTGGGTGAGGGTGTTCTCGAACGGCGGCGCCTCGCGGAATGCTCGCGCATCGGCGAGGAGTAGCCCGAGCGACTCCCAGTACTCGTCGAAGTAGGCGTCGAGGTCGATGTTGTCGATCGATTCTGCGTGGTCGATCTCGTCCTTCTTCGGCCTCGGCCTGGCGCCTCCTCGTTGGTTGCTCCTGCGGCCGTCCGGCGTGCTCCTCGGTGCTCCTCGAGCACCGGGTTCTCGACCAGCTCCTGGTTGACCAGGGTGTCGAGCTCCATGCGCGTCATCTGCAGCAGCTTGATCGCCTGCTGCAGCGACGGCGTCATCACCAGCCTCTGGGCCAGCTTGAGGGACAGCTTCTGCTCGAGCGCCATGTCGGAGCCAGTCTAGCTGAGCCCGGAAACCTGGGTGGCCTAGAGGCTGAAGTCTTCGCCGAGGTAGATCTTCCTCACCTGGGGATCTGCGGAGAGCTCGGCGGGGTCTGCCGGACGCGCAAGATCTCGCCATTGTTGATGATATAGGCGCGGTCGGTTATTTTCAATGTTTCCCGCACGTTATGGTCGGTGATGAGGATTCCGATGCCCAATCGCCTTCAGCCGCCGGACGATACCCTGGATGTCGAGCACGGCGATCGGGTCGATGCCGGCGAAGGGCTCGTCGAGGAGGATATACCAGGGGTCGATGACCAGGGCGCGGGCGATCTCCACCCGCCGCCGCTCGCCGCCTGACAGCGCGTAGCCCAGGCTCTTGCGCACCTTCGTCGAGACCGAACTCGCGCGATCAGCTGGTCGATGCGGCGCTCGCTGCTCGGCGTGGGAGAGGTCGAGGGTCTCGAAGATCGCCCGCAGGTTGTCCTCCACCGACATCTTGCGAAACACCGACGGCTCCTGGGGCAGGTAGCTGATGCCCCGCTGCGCCCGCAGGTACATCGGCAGGTCGGTGATGTCCTCGTCGCCGAGCTGCACGTCGCCCGGCGTCGGGCGGGGTGAGCCCCACCACCATGTAGAAGGTGGTCGTCTTGCCGGCGCCGTTGGGGCCGAGCAGGCCGACGATCTCCCCGGGCTGACCTCGATCGACACGTCCTTGACCACCGCGCGGCCGCGGTAGGCCTTGCGCAGCTGCGCGGTAGACAGCTTCAATCGCTCCCCCTCACCTCTTCCTCCTCGGCGGTCACCCGCACCTTGCCGTCGGCCATCGAGTACACGGCCTGCTTGCCGCTGAGCGTCCCCCCCTTCTGGTCCTGGAGGACCACCGGCGAGCCCCGGAAGACTACCTGCCGTGCCTGCACATCGTAGTCGGCCGAATCGGCGGTGATGCTCCTCCCTTCGGCGGGGGCGTCGAGCTTGACCTCGCCGTCGGCCCGCATCCGCCGCGCCTCCCCTTTCTCGGTGAGGTCCACCGTCAGCGTCTTGCTGTGCAGGGTGCGCTGGCCGTCCACCACGCGCACGTTGCCGTCGTAGACCAGCCGGTGCTCGCGGTCGGCATAGACCAGGGTCTCGGCGTCGACCCGGACCTGCTGCGGGCTCGCCGGCTTGGCCCCCTCCTCACCCTTCGGTGGCGGCATGAACCACACCGTCTGCACGCTGCCGGCCGCCGACAGCGTCTGCTGGTCGGCGTCGCCGCGCAGCTGGTCGGACTGCAGCACCCGGTCACCCGACCAGGCGCGTACCTTGCCCTTGAACCAGAAGGAGCGTGGAGAGTCACGCCAGAAGGCCTCCTCCGCCTGCACCTGCACCGGCTCCCTCTGCTCGCTGAGCGGGGTGTCGCGCATCGGGTTGTCCTTGCCCGGCGGCAGCGTCGCCTCCACCCCGCCGAGGGCGTGCGCCAGGGCGCCCTCGCGGGTGTAGACGAGCTGCGGCGCGCGCAGCTGCCCGCGCGGCGTGTCGAGCCGCGCGGGCTCGCCGAAGGCGTCGACGCGATCGGGCGTCACCACCGCGCGCGTCGCCGCCAGCTCGCCGCTGCCGACCTCGTCGACCTTGACGTCGCCGGTGAGCTCGAGCCGCGACAGCGCCCCGCCGGCGGCGAGCTCGGCGACGGCGTTGCGGGCGGCGAGGTGCCGGGTGGGAGCCCCCGGTCCCTCGTTGACGACGGTGACGCCGCCGGTGGCCCGCGACGAGGTGAGGTGGCCCTGCGCCATCTCGGCCTCCACCTCCGGCGCCACCAGGTCGAAGACCTCGCCACGCTCGATGCCGCGCCGCAGGTGCGCCGACTTCTTGCCGTCTCCCTCGAGGTCGAGGCGGGTCGGCTGCTTGCCCGCCTCATCGAAGAGCACCGAGAGGCTGTCCCCGTCCGCCACCAGGAACTCCGGGCGCCCCGTGTCGTCGAGTTGGTGCAGCTCCGCCCGCACGTTCCAGCGCGCCCGCACGAACTGCAGGCGGTTGTCCTCGGTGGAGAGGTGGACGGCGAGGCGGTCGCAGCCGAGGTGCGAGTCGCCATACTTGAGCAGCACCTTGCCGTCGGCCCGCGCCTGGTGCAGCTGGCGCTGGAACACGATGATGTTGGCGCTGAGCGAGAACGGCTCCCCCTCGCCGCCACGCATGGCACGCACCCCGGCGCCGCCGGAGAGGACGATCTCGCCACGGTTGAGCTGGGCATGCAGCTCGCGGGAGCGGCCGGCGAGGGGCGGGTCGGTCCCCCACTGGAAGGTGACCTGGTTCTCGGCGTCGAGCCAGCGTCCACCCTGCTTGAGCACCAGCTTGCGCGTGCGCAACGCGAACCCCTGCGGCCCGGCGAGGCTGACCCGCCCCTCGAGCACCGCCTGCTTCTTCTCGAGGTTGTAGGTGGCGGTGTCGGCGGCAACCTCGTAGCGGCTGCCGTCCTCCTGGTAGGCGGTGATCAGCACCTCCTCGACGTGGAGGTTGTTCTCCTTGTCGTAGCGGTCGCGCTTGCCGCGGATTTGCAGCAGCGGCTTGCCGTTGCGGGTGATGGTCTGATCGAACCCCTTGCCCACCTGCTGGGCCCCCTTCGGCGGCTCGCTTTGTGCTTCCGGAAGCTCCACCTTGGCCTGACGGCCGAGCATCCAGAGCACGACGAGCAGCGTCGTGAACAGGGCCGCCACGCCCAGAGCCAGCCAGCGCAGGGCCCTGATGCGGCCGACGGTGAGGCGGACGCGAGGGGACATCGACGGCTTCCTAGGACACCGGCCGGCAGTCGACGAGGTGGAGCTCGGGGGCGCCGGTGAGGCGGTCGCGCTCGATAGTGGCGAGCAGCTCGAAGGCGCCGGCGAGGCTGGCGGCCCGTTCCGCCCAGCCCCACCCGAGCAGCCGCACCCGGCTGCCGTCCTCGCCGGCGGCGGTCGCCTTGAGGTGGCCACGCCCGAACGGGCGCGGCGGTCCCTGCAGTCTCAGCGGGCCCAGGCGCGCCAGAGGACGCGGATTGCCCTCGCCGTGCGGCTCGAGCTGCAGCAGGTGGCCCAGGAGCTCGGCGGTGACGTGGCGAGGCGCCAGGGTCAGCTCGTAGACCTGTGTCCGGCCCAGCAGCTCGGACGACCAGGCGGCGGCGGCCTCCTCCCACGCCGCGCGCAGAGACGCCAGCTGCGCCGTCCGGGCCGTCAGCCCCACTGCCTGCGCGTGACCGCCGAACCGCTCGAGCTGCCCCGCCCAGGGGGCGAGGAAGCGGTGCAGCTCGAGCCCGGGAACGCTGCGCCCCGATCCGGTGGCGAGCTCGCCGTCGACGGACAGCAGCAGCGCCGGCCGTCGCAGCGAACGCGCCAGGCGCGAGGCTGCGATGCCGACCACGCCGCGATGCCAGTCCGGGCTCCACTCGACGACCAACGGCGGCAGCGGCGAGCGCTCGGCGAGGCGTGCGGTCGCCTCCTCCACCACCCGCGCCTCCTCGCGCTGGCGCTCGGCGTTCATCGTCTCCAGCTGCTCCGCGAGCGACGCCGCTCGCGCCTCGTCGCGGGTGAGCAGCAGCTCGAGCGCCGGCTCCGCGGAGCCGAGACGGCCGGCCGCGTTGAGCCGAGGGCCGATGCGAAAGCCGATGTCGGTGGCCGACAGCGGCGGCGCCACCTGGGCCTGGCGGAACAGGGCGCGCAGCCCATGTGAGCGGGTCGTCGCCAACGCCCGCAGCCCGAACGCCGCGATCACCCGGTTCTCGCCGAGCAGCGGCACCATGTCGGCGACGGTGCCCAGGCACGCGACGCGCAACAGCGCTTCCACCGGCAGCGCGCGTCCCAGCCGCCCCCCGAGTGCCAGCGCCACCTTGAGCGCGAGGCCGGCGGCCGCGAGGTCGCGAAACGGGTAGGTGCACTGCGCCTGCCGCGGGTTGACGTGGGCGACCGCCGGCGGCAGCGGGCGGTCGGGCAGGTGGTGATCGACCACCACCACCGCCAGCCCGCCGGCGAGAGCCTCGGCGATGGGCGCGTGCGCCGTGCTGCCGCAGTCGACCGTGAGCAGCAGCGCGGCGCCCCGCCGCAGGGCCTCCTGCACGTGCGCCGCCTGCAGGCCGTAGCCGTCGTGCAGGCGGTGCGGGAGGATCGGCTCGGCGGCAAGTCCGCAGGCGCGCAGAGCGGCGAGCAGCAGCGCGGTCGGCGCTGACCCCGTCCACGTCGTAGTCGCCGACGACCGCCACCGTGCCGCCGGCACTGCGAGCGGCGGCGAGCAGGTCGAGGGCGTGCTCCATTCCCGCGAAGCCACCACCGTCGTGGAGGTGTGCCGGCTGCCGGGTGGAGAAAGCGCTCCGCCTCCTCCGGCGTGGTGACCCCCCGCCGTGACAGCAGCAGCGCCAGCGCCCGCGGGTAGCCGGCGGCGGCGAGCGCATGCGCCGCCGCTGGCACGGGCGCCGCCACCCAGGGCACCGGCGCCTCCGCGGTGACCGTCGCCGCTGCAGGCTCGTCGCGGGCCGGATCCTGCACGCTACCCCTCGACGTGGACGCCGAGGCCGCGGAAGCGCCGGTAGCGTTCCTCGAGGAGCTGCTCGACCGGCTTGCGCACCAGCTGCCGCAGCACACGGTCGACCGCGTCGCCGACCCGCCGGGCGGTCTCGTCGACGGTCGGTGTGAGCGCCGCCCAGCGGTTCCTCGATGATCTCGTCGACCACTCCCAGCTCTCTCAGGTCGGGGGCGGTGACCTTCATCGCCTCCGCGGCGTCGGCCTTGCGCTCTTGGTCCTTCCAGAGGATGGCGGCGCAGCCCTCGGGGGAGATCACCGAGTAGATGGCGTACTGCAGGATCAGCACGCGGTCGCCGACGCCGAGGGCGAGGGCGCCGCCGCTGCCGCCTTCACCGGTAATGGTGACCACGATCGGCACCCGCAGGGTCGCCATCTCCTCAGGTTGCGGGCGATCGCCTCCGCCTGGCCGCGCTCCTCGGCGCCGATCCCGGGGTAGGCGCCCGGGGTGTCGATGAGCGTCAGCAGCGGCAGCCCGAAGCGCTCGGCGAGGTGCATCACGCGGAGCGCCTTGCGATACCCCTCTGGGCGCGGCTGGCCGAAGTTGCGGCGGATGCGCTGCCGCGTATCGCGCCCTTTCTGGTGGCCGACCACAGCCACGCTGCGGCCACGGAAGTTGGCGAGGCCGCAGACGATGGCCGGGTCGTCGCCGAAGGCGCGGTCACCGTGCACCTCCACCCAGTCCTCCATCAGCAACTCGACGTAGTCGAGGGTGTAGGGGCGGTCGGAGTGGCGGGCGACGAGAGTCTTCTGCCAGCGGTTGAGCCCGCGGTAGACGTCCTCGGTCTCCTTGCGCAGCCGCAACCGCAGGCGGTCGATCTCCTTGTCGATGCCGGGACGGCTGGGATAGTTCTCGAGCTCCTGGATCTGGCGTCTCAGCTCGAGCAAGGGCTCCTCGAAGTTGGAGTCCGCGGCCATGGATCGGCCAAGTTACCACGGCTCCTCTCCCCCGGGCGCCGGCGCTGCGGCTGCTACAATTCGCGCCTTCATGGCGAAGCGGAAGCGGCGCAACTCCGACGCATCCCCGCCGCCGGGCTCCGGCCTGCAGGATGAGGCCGCGGCCGCGTCGGAGGCGTCGCCCGAGAGCGCCGGCGCGACCGCCGCCAAGCCGCCTCGTCGGCTGCGAGCGGAGGCCCGTTTCCTCATCACCTTCCTGCTCGTGCTCGGCGCCAGCTTCGCGTTCCTCGCCTGGAAGCCGGTCAACGACCACCTGGTCGAGCCCTTCACCGCCAGGATCGCCGATCTCAGCGGCGTCACCCTGCGTGCCATCGGACAGGACGTCACGCGCAGCGGCACGGCACTGCGCTCGCCGCGCTTCGCGGTCAACATCAAGAACGGCTGCAACGGGGTCGAGGCGATGGTGATCCTGCTCGCCGCGATCGTTGCCTTTCCCGCCCCCTGGAAAGCCCGTCTCGCAGGTCTGGCGATCGGCGCCGTCGCCATCCAGGTGGTCAACCTGGTGAGGGTGGTGGCGCTGTTCCTCACCGGTGCCTACCTGCCGCGCTTCTTCGACACCTCGCACACGGTGGTATGGCAGAGCCTGGTGATCCTCTCGGCGGTGCTGATCTGGATCCTCTGGGCGCAGCGCGTGACGCCGCGACGCCCGTCCGCCGCGTGAGCCGGCGACGCTCCCGGCGCGCTCCTGCGCCGCCGCCACAGGCGACCGGCTGGACCCCCGGCTGGCCCTGGCGCCTGATGCGCAACCTGCTGCTCACCGCCCCGGCGGCGATGCTACTCTGGCTGCTGATCTCACCCTTCCTCAGCCTCTTCCTGTCGCGCGCCGCCGAGCGCCTCACCCGCCTCGGGGAGCACCCCGCAACCACGCGTATCGAGCTCTCGAAGGGAGAGGATGCGCTGCTCACCCGCGGCGACACACGGGCGCATGGCAAGCTCCCCTATGGCATCCGCGTCACCGACATCCACTTCCCGCTGGTGCTGCTGATCGCGATCTTCCTCGCCACCCCCCACGTCAGCGCCCGCGAGCGCTTCGCCAACCTCGGCTACGCCCTGCTCATCACCCTCTGCTTCGAGGTCATCGACCTCTTCTTCTGGGTGAAGTTCGCGTACGCCACCCAGCTCGGCGACTGGAGCCTCTCCCACTACGGTCCCGTGGCGCGCAATTTCTGGGGCCTCGGCAAGCACGTCCTCGACCTGCCGGTCAAGCTCGCCCTCCCCTTCGTGCTCTGGGCCTCGTTCTACCTGCCGCAGCTCGCGGGCGATCTCTTCGCGGCCGGCGAGCGGGGCTCCTGACCCACCTCGGCAGGCAGGCCCAGACCGCCAGCCGCTTTCCATGCAAGGGCTTTCCCCGCCCTCGCACCCCGACATGTGGTGCCGTAGCGCGGCGCATCCCCAATCGGTTGTGGGTGCGCGAATCCCTCTGCTATGCTGCCGGCAGGCCAAGAACGGAGCACCATGCTGAAGCTGCGCCGCCTCGAGATCTCGGGCTTCAAGTCCTTCGTCGACCCCGTCGCCCTCGACTTCGCGGAAGGGGTCACCGCCATCGTCGGCCCCAACGGTTGCGGCAAGAGCAACCTCTCCGACGCCATCTCCTGGGTGCTCGGCGAGCAGAGCGCGAAGACCCTGCGCTCGGGCACCATGGAGGACGTCATCTTCAACGGCGCCGAGCGCCGCGAGCCCCTCGGCATGGCCGAGGTCACCCTCAGCTTGGAGACCGACCCCACCTTCGAGCACGCGCAGGAGGGGCGGCTGACCCTGAGCCGTCGCGTCTTCCGCGGCGGCGAGGGGCAGTACCGGCTCAACGGCAAGCGGGTCACATTGAAAGAGATCCGTGACCTGCTCATGGGTACCGGGTTGGGCATCCGCGCCTACTCGATCATCGAGCAGGGGAAGATCGGCCTCATCCTCTCCGGCAAGCCGCAGGAGCGCCGCAGGCTGCTCGAGGAGGCGGCGGGCGTCACCCGCTACCGCGAGCGCCGGCGCGTCGCCGAGGTGAAGCTCGAGGAGGCCACCGCCAACCTCATGCGCCTCGATGACGTCCTTGGCGAGGTCGACCGCGCGGTGCGCGGGCTCAAGCGCCAGGCCGCTGCGGCGCGACGCTACCAGGCTCTCGAGGCCGACCTGCGCGAGCTCCTGGCGCGCGTGCTCGCCGGTCGCTGGGCGGCCCTCGTCGCCCGCGAGCGCGCCCTCGCTGCCGAGCTGCGCCGAGCGCACCGCGGCGCAGGCGGAGCTGGTGGCGGGGCTGCACCAGCGCGAGGCCGCCCTCGCCGGCGGCCGCCAGCGCGCCGACGAGCTGGCCGCTGAGCTGGGGGAGATCCATCGTCGCGACGCCGAGCTGCAGGCGCGCATCGAGGGGCGCCAGGCGTTCCTGCTCGGCGCTCGCGAGAACCTGCAGCAGGTGTCGGAGCGGCTCGCCTCTGGCGCCGGCGTCGCCGCCGAGCGACGCGACGAGCTCACTCGCAAGCGCCAGGCGCGCGCCGAGGTCGACACCCGCCGCGCAACGCTCGAGGCCGAGCTCGCCAGCGCGCGCGGCGCCGTCGAGGGGGACGAGACGGCGCTCTCGGCGCGCATCCGCCAGCTGCAGGAGGTCGAGTCGCAGGTGGAGGCGCTGCGCCAGCAGCTGCTCGCTTCCATGGGCGGCCTCGACGCCCTGCGTGCGGAGCTGCACAGCCGCCAGCTCGAGCTCGAGCGCGCCACCCTGCGCCGTAGCCACCTCGACGAAGAGACCGCCGAGCACGGCCACGAGCGGGGAGAGGCGCACCAGGCGCTCGAGCTCGCCGGGGCGCAGGTCGCCGAGCTGCAGCAGGCGCTGGCCGAGCGCGAGCACGAGCGCGAGGCGCTACGACAGCAGCTCGCCGCCGCGCTCGCCCGCGAGACGGAGGCCACGCACGAGCGGCAGCAGGCCGACGAGCGCGTGCGGGCCGCCGAGCAGCGGCTGGAGGTGTTGCGGCAGCTCGAGGAGGCCCACCAGAGTGGACGGCACGCACTGCTCGCCGCACTCCGTGGCGCCGGGCTCGAGGCTCCGCAGCTGCTGGTCGAGCAGGTGCAGGCGCCCGAGGGGTGGGAGCGCGCCCTCGACTTCTACTTCGTCACGCTTGCCGATGCGGTGGTGGTCCCCGCCGGCACCGACCCCCTGGGCCTTGCCGCCGTACTCCGCGGGGACGGCAACGGTGTCACTGCTCCCACCGCCGCCGTGCTGGTGACGCCGCTGGCGCCGGAGTCGGCGTGGGCCAGCGGCGCGCTGACGGACCCCGCCATCGCCGGCTCGCTGCGCGAGGCCCTCGGCCTCCCCGCCGAGCTCGCCGCCGCCTTGCCGCCGGCCTACCTCGTCGAGGGTGAGGCGGCAGCGCGCCGTCTCGCGGCCGACCACCCCGGCGTCGCCTTCATCGCCCGCGAGGGGTCCTTCTGGCGCGGCGGCCTGCTCCACCTCGAGGGGGAGCGCCGCCACCCCGGCCTGCTCGCACGCAAGCAGGAGCGCGGCACTCTCGAGCGCCGGCTGCCGCGCGAGCGCGAGGAGGCAGCGGTGGCGGCGGCGGCGCTCGCCGACGCCGTGGCGGCGCGCACGACGTGGGCCCAGGCGCTGCAGGCCGAGGAGGCTGCCATTGCCGAGCTCCACCGGCAGCTCGCCGTCTCCGAGGCTCGCCGGGAGGATGCCGCCGAGCGCCTGCGCCGTCTCGAGAAGCAGGGGCTCGCCCTCGTCGCCGAGAGCGAGCGCCTGAGCGCCGAGGCTGCCACGCTGGGCGAGCGCATCGCCGAGGTGCGCGGCCGCCTTTCGGCGCGCGAGGAGGAGCACCACGAGCTCGAGGAGCGCTTCGACGCCGCCCAGGGCGAGCTCGCCGGCGCGCGCAGCGAGCGCGAGGAGCTACGGACGGCTGGGGCCCAGCGGCTCGGCTACCTCCACCTGCTCGAGGAGCGGCGGCGCGCCCACGACGCCGACGCGGCGCGCCTCGAGCGCGAGGCACGGCAGAGCGAGGAGCAGCTGCAGCGGTGGAGCGACGAGGAGGTGCAGCTGCAGCGCCGCCGCGACGAGCTGCAGGCGGCGATCCAGGCTGGCGAGCTCGAGCTGGCGGCTGCGCTCGCCGGCCGCGCCGGCAGTCAAGACGAGGTGCTCGCCGCCCAGGCGCGCCTCGACGGCCAGCGCGAGACCCTCCGCTCGCTCGACGACGAGGCGCAGCTGTTGCGCGCCGAGCACGAGCGGGTGCGCGACGAGGCCGAGGCGCGGAGGGTCGAGCTCTCCGCCCTCGCCAACGAGGGGCGCCACCTGCGGGAGGCCTTCGCCGAGCAGCTCCACGCCGAGCCACCGGAGCTCGGTGGCGACCTTCCCGTGGGGCTGGCGACGGCCGACGACGAGCTTCCCGCTCTCGAGCAGCAGCTCGCCGACAAGCGCGCCGCTCTCGAGCGCATCGGCCCGGTCAACCTGCTCGCCGCCCAAGAGCACAGCGAGCAGGAGGAGCGTCACTCCTTCCTGCTCGTCCAGCGCGACGACGTCGCCGCCTCGGTGGCGAGCCTCAAGCAGACGATCCGCGAGATCAACGCCACCTCCAACGAGCGCTTTCGCACCACCTTCGAGGAGGTCAACAAGCGCTTCGGCGAGGTCTTCCAGTCGCTGTTCGGCGGCGGCGAGGCGGAGATGCGGCTGCTCGACGACGAGGACCTGCTGGAGAGCGGGATCGAGATCGTCGCCCGCCCCCCCGGCAAGCGGCTGCAGAACCTGATGCTGCTCTCCGGCGGCGAGAAGGCGCTCACCGCGATCGCTCTGCTGGTGTCGCTCTTCCACACCAAGGCGTCGCCGTTCTGCATCCTCGACGAGGTCGACGCGCCGCTCGACGACCCCAACACGGTGCGCTTCGTCGAGGTGCTGAAGGCGATGAGCCGTGACACCCAGTTCCTCGTCATCACCCACAACAAGCTCACCATGCAGGCGGCCTCCACCCTCTACGGAGTCACCATGCAGGAGCGCGGGGTGTCGAAGGTGGTGGGTGTGGCCCTCGACGAGGTGCAGCCCGCCGAAGAGCTGGCGATGGCCTAACCCCGCCGGAGCCGGAGTCGCCCGGCGTCGCCTCGAGCACCTGCCGTCTCAGCGTGTGGGCGCCGCCCCCGCGGGCACGTCGGCGGTGCGCACCAGCTTGACCAGCGACACCCCGTCGTAGCTCACCTCGTACACCGCCGGCAACGCCACGAACAGACGGTCGTCGATGTAGTAGCGGCGCCGTACCAGCAGCAGCCAGTCCGGGCGCACGCGCGTGCGCTGCGGCAGCATCTCGAAGGCGGCGTGCAGCTGGCCGTGGTCGGAGTAGCTGCGCAGCAGCGCCGGCCAGTAAGGCGACATGAACAGCTTCTGCCCCGGGCGGAGGTTGCGGTCGAGCGCCGCCAGCGTCCCGCGGTCGATGGCCTCGAAGTAGAGCGACAGCTCCATCCCTGCCCGCTCGGCACCGCGCACCCCGCCGATGAAGCCGCTGTAGTAGCTGAGCTCGTGGGGGTGGGCACGCGCGACGGTGGCGGCGAGCAGCGTCGCCGCGACCAGCGAGACGGCGGCGGCCAGACCTCGCCGACGCCAACGCGGGTGTGCCTCACCCAGCCGCTCGAGCGCCGCCGAGAGACCCATCCACGCCACCAGACCGAGGAGCGGATAGACGCTCACGAACTGACGCACGGCGTCGTGCCGTGGCGTTCCCGGCAGGTGCACCAGCAGCAACCAGAAGCCGACGCCGAAGCCGACCGCGGGCAGCAGTCTCCGCGCCTCGCCGCGCGCCAGCGGCGCCAGCGGCAGCAGCGCCAGCACGAGGGGGGGCACGGTGATCGCCGACATCACGGCGAAGTAGTGCCAGGGGAGGTCGCCGAGGTAGAGCTTGCCGAAGTAGGCGGTGCTGAACGGCGCCGCCACCCGCGACAGCGGGTAGAGCAGGTAGGCGGTGGCGCCGGCGAGCGGCTGATGCCACAGGTGGGGCGAGCAGAGCACCATGAAGGCCAGCGCCCACCCCGCCGCCGCCGCCGCCAGGGTGGCGTCGCGCCACCGTCGCCGCCAGAGGAAGAGCCCCACGCCCGGCGCCGCGGCGAGGAAACCGGTGAACTTGGTGGCCGCCG
This sequence comes from Thermoanaerobaculia bacterium, assembly GCA_963837455.1. Lineage (GTDB taxonomy): Bacteria > Acidobacteriota > Thermoanaerobaculia > Multivoradales > JAIOJS01 > DASYQD01. Next base: position 250,716 of record CAWINM010000012.1, read on the forward strand.
CGCACCCGATGACGAGGAAGTAGGCGCACCACAGCGCCCGCCGGTGCCACCCCATGGCGCCGCGGTCGAGGCGCCATGCGAGGAGCGCCAGCAGGAGCCAGGCGAGCGCCACCGGCGAGTCGGTGGAGGCGATCAACAGGTGCCCGAACACCCGTGGCTGCAGCAGCGCGAAGGCCATCGCGGTGGCGGCCGCCGGCATCGTCCACGAGCGCCGCAGCAGAGCGTAGGCGGCGCTGGTGCAGAGGGCGATCCACACCAGGTGCCCGCAACGGTACGAGGTGGGGAACGGCAGCCAGCGCGAGGCCCAGCCTGCGCCGATGGCGGCCAGGGTGCGCATGAACGGCGGGTGGAAGTTGTTGTAGGGGTCGTACCCCCAGTAGCGGGCGAGGGCGGCGGCGTCGATGGGCGCGCCCTGGTGCCACCAGCTGCGGATCTCGTCGGCGTAGCGGAAGTAGCTCGCCTCGTCCCAGGTGAGGCCGAAGCGCAGCGAGGCGGCGATCAGCACCGTCAGCGCGCCGGCGAAGACGGTGGCGACCTCGAGCGCGAAGCGCCAGCGGCGGCGGCGTGCCGGGCCGGCGGCGATCTCGGGTCTGTCGAGGTGCAACGCCGCGATTCTAGCGGTCCGCGTCACCGCCGCCACGCACGCGCACACCACCTGCGGTCACACCCCCGGGGGGGCATCGGCGTCGAGCGAATTCACCGGGAGTCTCCGTGCGGACGCGACCCGTGCGGACGCGACCCGTGCGGACGTGACCCGTGCGGACGTGACGGCGCTCCTCCCCTCGTCCCGGGTCTTACCGCGTCTTCCGCCGCGCACGCTCCTCCTACGCCCCTTGCTCCATCTCCCGGCTGGCGCTAGCCTTTGCCGCCATGATGCGAAACCTCTCTGCCACCGTCGCCTTCCTGCTCCTCCTCGTCACCCTGGCTGTCGCCCCCGCCGGTGCGGCGGAACCGGCCGCCGGCGCAAAGCCCGCCGCCACCGCGGCCGCGGCGGCACCTTCGGCGATCCCGGCGCCCGCCGACGTCGCCGCTCCCCCCGCCGATGCCGAGCGCACCGCCAGCGGCCTCGCCTCGAAGGTGATCACTCCCGGCAGCGGCAAGGTCCACCCGAGCGCCGCCGCCCAGGTGAAGATCAACTACACAGGCTGGACGACCGACGGCAAGATGTTCGACTCCTCCGTCGTCCACGGCCGGCCCGCGGTCTTCCCGGTCGACCACGTGATCGCCGGCTTCTCCGAGGGCCTGCAGCTGATGGTCGAGGGGGAGACGCGGCGCCTCTGGATCCCCGGCGCGCTCGCCTACGACAACAGCACCCGCCCCGGCGTGCCCAAGGGGATGCTGGTCTTCGACATCGAGCTCTTGAGCATCGTCGAGCCCCCTACCACCCCCGCCGACGTCGCCGCGCCGCCCGCCGACGCCCAGGTGACCAAGTCGGGCCTCGCCAGCAAAGTGCTGCAGCCCGGCACCGGGACCGTCCACCCCACGGCGAGCAGCACCGTGCAGGTGCACTACTCCGGCTGGACCACTGACGGCCAGATGTTCGACTCGTCCGTGATGCGCGGCACCCCCGCGACCTTCCCGCTGACCCGGGTCATCGCCGGTTGGACCGAGGGCGTGCAGCTAATGGTCGAGGGCGAGACGCGTCGCTTCTGGATCCCCGAGAAGCTCGCCTACGGCGGCGCTCCCGGCAAGCCCGCCGGCATGCTGGTGTTCGACGTCGAGCTGCTCGAGATCGTCAAGTAGCGAGAGCTCGATCGCGCGCCTGCCGCGGGCGCCCCGCGCCCGCGGCATGGCGGCATCGAGGTAGGCCGCCGTGGCCGGCGGTCAATCACCGACACCGCCCGTGGTCGAACGCCCTCGAGCTGCGGGTCGGTCGCTCCGAGTCACCGTGGAATCTCGGGCACGGCAATGCGCGGCACCGACGCACTCTCGGCATCGCTCACCACCGAGAATCGTCATCACCTCTGGATTTCATTGGAGCCGACGGCCGGGATTGAACCGGCGACCTGCTGATTACGAATCAGCTGCTCTACCGCTGAGCTACGTCGGCGTGGGTGGGATGGGCGGTCGGGTGCCGGGGCGGCGGCCGCCGAGCCGGCGAAGGATACCACCGGCCCGAAGCGGGCTCCAACCGGCCAGGGCTCGATGGGCAGGGCCTGGGGCACGGGTCCATTCTCGACACCCGAGATGAGTCCTTTCCGGGCTCGGCGCTGCGGCTCGAGCCTGGCGCCTTTCCAACAGGCGCTCGATCCGCGAGTGGCGACCGCGCCCGCAAGGCCGGGCCCCGCGCCATGCGCCCGCGGAAGACGCCGGCGGCGGTTCCGCTCCCGCCCGCCGCTCAGGGGAGCCGCGCCAGCGCTCCGGCGGCCCCGGCGGCGCTGAGGATGGCGACGGCGCGCTCGCGGTCGGCGCTGCCGTCCGCTCCCTGCCGTTGGCGCACCGTCGCGCGCGCGGCGAGGGCGCGCGCCAGCTCGGTGCCGGCAGCAATCTCCTCGAAGCCGGCCACGGCGGCGTCGAGGTCGCCGGCTGCGGCGTCGAGCTCCCCGCGCGCGGCGCGGGCGAGGGCGCGGACGCGAAGGCAGCAATGGTGCGCGAACGGCGCCTCGGCGATGGCCGCGAGGTCGAGCGCGCCGGCCAGCACCGCCAGGGCCTCCTCGCTGCGACCCAGCCGCACCAGGGCCTCGGCGTGGAGGGGACCCAGGTGCAGCGAGGTGAGCCGGGCGTCCCGGCCCGCCAGCAGCGTCTCGACCTCGCCGGCGAGCGCTGGCACGCGGGCCGGGTCGCCGGCCCACAGCTCGTGGTGGGCGACGGCGCGGCGCCCCTCCAGGCTCAGACCGACGAGGCCGGAGGCGTCCGCAGCCGCGAGCGTGGCGGCTGCCAGCTCGGCGGCCCGCGGGTCGCCGGCGTCGGTCGCCACCATGGCGGCGATGACGTCGCAGAGGCGAGCGACGCGGCGGTCGCCGATCTGCGCGGCGCGCGCCGCGTTGCGCCCGGCGGCGGCCGAGGCCGCTGCGAGATCGCCGAGGCCGTGATAGGCGGCGGTGAGGGCGTACTCGGCCCAGGCGATGTGGGTCCAGGCGTGGGTGCGCTCACCGATCTCGCGGTCGCGCTGGGCGAGCCCCACGGCGTCGCGGAAGCGCCCCGCGCTGACCGCGTTCTCGGCGAGGAACTCCCAGCCCAGGGCGGCCGCCGCCGGGACCTGCCGCTGCTCGGCGAGGGTGACGATGCGCCGGGCCCACTCGTTGCTTCGGCGCAGCTCGGCGAGGTGCTGGTGCGCACCGGCCAGCCACGCGAAGGTGGCCACGAGCTCGGGCACCGTGCCGGTCGGCTCGGTGAGCGCCAGTGTCTCCTCGAGCAGCTCGATGGCGTGACGGTGGCGGCCGTCGAGGTGCTGGTAGCGCGCCAGGCTGCGCAGCGCCCGCGCGCGCGGGAGCGGCTCGCTCTCGGCGTCGAGCCCGGCGAGGGCCTCGGCCAGGCGCGGCAACCCGCGGGGGTCGCCGAACTGCACGTGTGCCTCGCCGAGCTTGGCCGCCAGAATCAGCCGCCAACGTGCGTCGGTGACGAGCTCCAGGGCGCGCTCGAAGTGAGTGGCGGCGTCCTCGTACAGCCCGGCACCGAAGCACACCGCCGCCGTCGCCTCCTCGAGGCCCGCCTCCTCGGCCGCGCGACCGAGGACGCGGGCGTTGGCGACGGCGCGGCGGTAGTAGGCGAGCGCCTCGTCGTGGGCGTAGACCGCCTTCGCCTGCTCGGCAGCGGCGACCGCCCAGGTGAGGCCGCGCTCGTGGTCGCCACCCTCATGGAAGTGGTGGGCGAGCACTTCGGCGTGGCCGTCGCGCACGCTGTCGCCATGGCGGGCCAGCAGCGCCTCGCCGATTCGCAGGTGCAGCCGGCGCCGGCGTACCGGGTTCATGCCGGCGTAGAGGACCTCACGGATCTTGTCGTGGGTGAAAGCGAAGCGCTCCCCCTCCTCCACCACCAGCTGCCTGCTGCGCGCCTCGTCGAGGGCGTCGAGCAGGGTCTCCTCGTCGAGCGCCCCGGACGCGGCCAGGTCGTCGAAGTCGAAGGCCTTGCCGAGCGCCGCCGCCGTCGCCAGCGCCTCGCGGCAGGTCGCCGACAGCCGTTCGACGCGGCGGGCGATCGTCGAGCGCACCCCCTCGGGGACGCGGATGTCGATCGCCCCGTCGCAGCACCACTGGTTGCCGCGGCGGGAGATGACGCCCTGGTCGATCAGCCCCTTGACGGTCTCTTCGACGAAGAACGGGTTCCCCTCCGTCTCGCGGAAGACGGCGGCGGCGAGCCCCTCGGCCAGCGAGCCCTCCCCGAAAAGCGTGGCGAGCACCTCGCCGGTGGCGGCGAGGTCGAGCCGCCCGAGGTGGAGGCGGGTGCCGACGCGCTCGCGGTTGAGCTCGGCGAGGGTGACCCCGAGCGGATGCTCCGGTCCCACCTCCTCCGCGCGGAAGGTGGCGAGGACGAGGAGACGGTCGGCACCGAAGTGGCGCAGCAAGTAGTGGAGCAGCTGCAGGGTTCCCTGGTCGGCCCACTGCAGGTCGTCGAGCAGCAGCAGGGCGCCGCGGGGAGCCGCCAGCGCCTGCAGCCAGCGCGTCACGTGATCGAAGAGCCGCAGGCGCTCCTCGTGCGGCGCCAGCTCGGCCGCCGGCGCCAGCGGCCCCAGTCGCGTTCCCAGCTCGGGAGCCAGCCGCACCAGCACGGCCGCCTGGTCGCCGAGGGTCCGGCTCAGCTCGCCTGCCGGCGCCTCGTGCACCCAGCGGCGCAGCGCCTCGACGAACGGCAGGTACGGAGTGGTCGCCTCGAACTCGTAGCAGCCGCCGCTCACCACCGCCGCGCCACCGAGGCGAGCGTAGACCGCCAGCTCGCGCACCAGCCGCGTCTTGCCGGCGCCCGCTTCGCCTCCGATCAGCGCCAGCTGGCCGCCCCCCGCGCTGGCGCGCCGCCACAGCCCGCGCAGCTGATCGAGCTCGGCGTCGCGGCCGATCAGGCGCCCGCGCACCAGGGCGTCGAGCTCCCCTGGCGCCGCGGCGAGGACCTGGCCGGGCCGGCTGACGAGGTTGCCGCCCAGCGCAGCGGCGGCCTCCTCGGCGGTGGCGTAGCGCTGCGTCGGGTCCTTGGCGAGCAGCCGCAGGATCGCCGCCTCGAGGGCCGGGTCGAGCTCGGGGCGGTGGCTGCGCGGCGGCACCACCGGTGCATGGAGGTGCTGCGAGACGAGCGCGATGGGCGTGCCGGCGAAAGGCAGGCGGCCGGTGACCAGCTCGTAGAGCAGGACGCCGAGGCTGTAGAGGTCGGCTCGCCCGTCGACGCTGCGGCCCACCGCCTGCTCGGGGGCGAGGTAGGCGACGGTGCCGACGATCGCCCCCTCGACGGTGAGGCGGGTGGCCCCCGCCGAGACGGCGAGACCGAGGTCGGCGAGCTTGACGTGGGGGCTCTCGCCAGCGGCGACCACCAGCACGTTGGCGGGCTTGACGTCGCGGTGCACGAGGCCGTGCGAGTGGGCGTGCGCGAGGGCGGTGCAGAGCTGGCGGGCGATCTCCACGGCCGCCACGATCGAGGGCTGCGGGTGCTCGCGCAGCGAGCCGCCCGCCACCAGCTCCATGACCAGGAACAGCCGCCCGTCCTCGGCTCCGAGGTCGTGCACCGCGACGATGTGCGGATGGTTGAGGGTGGCTGCCGCCCGCGCCTCGCGCAGGAAGCGCTCGCGCGCCTCCGGCACGTCCGGCGCGGCGAGCACCTTGACGGCGACCTGGCGGTCGAGCGCCACGTCGTGGGCACGCCACACCTGCCCCATGCCCCCCTGTCCGAGCAGGTCGAGCAGCCGGTAGCGACCGCCGAGCTGGTGCCCGGGGCCCGGGAGGGGCGCCACCCCGGTCCCCTGCGGCAGGGCGCTGGTGACGCCGGTGTCGAGGCGGCTCGAGACCAGCCTGGGGTCCATCCTGGGTGACGTCTCCGCGCGGGTGGCCGCTGGCAGCGTAGCACGCGCTCCCCCGCCATCCGGGTGGACCTCGGCACCGCTGGCACCGCTGCGCCAACCCCTGCGAGGGAATCCGCGGAGCGTCGGTCGCGTTGCGGCGCTCCGCGACCTCAGGCAGCCTCGCGCCGCGCGGAGACGAGGCGGGCGATCGCTGTCGCGACCTCGCGGGCCCGCAGCGGCTTGGTGAGGTACTCGTCCATTCCCGCCGCCAGGCAGCGTTGGCGGTCCTCCACCAGGGCATGGGCGGTGACGGCGACGATCGGGAGGTGGTGTCCGGTCGCGCCCTCGCCGGCGCGGATCGCGGCGGTGGCGGCAAGGCCATCGAGCTCGGGCATCTGGAGGTCCATGAGCACGACGTCGAAGCGCTCGCGCGCGACGGCGGCGAGCGCCGCGCGCCCGTTGCCCACCACCGTCACGGCGTGGCCAAGGCGCTCGAGCAGCCGCCGCAGGTGGTGCTGGTTGACCGGATGATCCTCGGCGACGAGGATACGCCGCGAACCGGGATCGGGAAGCGAGGCGGTGCGCCCCGCTTCCGTCGCAACGGCACCGCCGAGAGTCCTGAGCACGGCGTCCAGCAGCTCGGGACCCGTCACCGGCTTGGTGAGGTAGACCTCGACGCCGAGCGCGCGGCAGCGCGCGACGTCACCCGGTCGCGGCGCCGAAGAGAGCATGAGGATCGCCGCCTCGGGACGCTCGGCGTCTTCGCGAATCCGCGCCACCAGGTCGAAGCCGTCCATACCCGGCATCTGCACGTCCGAGAGCACCAGTAGGAAGGGAGCGCCGGCGGCATCCGCCGCCGCCAGCGCACGCAATGCCTGCTCACCCCCCGCCACGCTCTGCGGGCGCATCCCCCACCCCGCCAGCAGCTCGCACAGCACGCGCCGGTTGGTGGCGTTGTCATCGACCACCAGCACCGGTTGCTGGCGCAGGTCCTCGAGCCGCGCCGGCTTCGCCGCCGGCGGCAGCTCGCCGGCGCGCTCGAGGCAGGCGGTGAACGAGAAGACGCTGCCCTGCTCCGGAGCGCTCGCCACCTCGATCTGCCCGCCCATCAGCTCCACCAGCTGCTTGCAGATGGCGAGACCGAGGCCGGTGCCGCCGAAGCGACGGGTAGTGGAGCCGTCGGCCTGACGGAAGGCGTCGAAGATCCCTTGCTGGCTCTCGGCCGCGATGCCGATGCCGGTGTCGCGGACGACGAAGCGCAGCACGGGCGCCACGGCCTCCGACGGCCCCGTCTCGGCTTCGAGCACGACCTCGCCCGAGCGGGTGAACTTGACGGCATTGGAGACCAGGTTGTTGAGCACCTGCCGCAGGCGGAGCGGATCGCCCAGCAGCACCTCGGGCATGTCGGGAGCGACGCGCAGCACCAGCTCGAGCCCTTTCTGCTCGGCGGCGACGACGTGCGTCCGCACCACCTCGGCCAACAGCGGCGGCAGCGCGAACGGCTCCTGCTCGAGCTCGAGCCGTCCGGCCTCGATCTTGGCGAAGTCGAGAACGTCGCCCACCACCTTCAAGAGCGCGTGCGCCGAGGTCTTCGCCAGCTCGAGGTACTCGCGCTGCTCGGGGTCGAGGTCGGTGTCGAGGGCGAGCTCGGTCATGCCGAGGATGCCGTTGAGCGGGGTGCGGATCTCGTGGCTCATGTTGGCGACGAACTGGCTCTTCGCCTGGCTGGCCTCCTCCGCCGCCGCCTTGGCACGCCGCAGCTCCCGCTCGGCCTCCCGGCGGGTGCTGACGTCACGGCTGATGCCGCGGAAGCCGACGATGGCGCCGCCGTCGTCGACGATCGGTCCGCCGCTGCTCTCGAGGTCCCGCCAGCTACCGTCGCGATGCCGCCAGCGCCGCACCACGCTCCGCCAGGTGCTCGCCTCGGCGGTCGCCGCTGGGATGTTGGCGAGGATCTGCTCGCGATCGCGGGGCTCGACGAGCGCGCACCACTGGCGGCCGAGGAGCCGCTCCGGCTCGTAGCCCAGCAGCTCCTTCACCGCCGCGTTGCAATAGGTGAGGTGCCCGTCGCGGTCGGACTCCCAGATCCACTCGGCCACGTTCTCGACGATGTCCTGGAAGCGTTGCTGCGTCTCCCGCAGCACCGCGAAAGCTTGCTGGCGACGGCCGCCCTCCTCGCTCGCCACGCGGCTCGCCGCTTCCTCGGCGCGGCGAGCTCGCTCCGCTGCCTGCGCCGCCAGCTCGAGGTGGGCGCGGCGTACCTCGGCGTTGGAGGCGGCGAGGCTGGCGGTCATGTGGTTGAAGGCCCTGGCCAGCCGTTGCGTCTCCTCGGCGCCCTCCTCCTCGACGCGGGTGGCGAGGTCGCCACCGGCCGTGCGCGCCACCGCGGCCTCGAGCCGTTCGATCGGTCGCACCACCTGGTAGGGCAGCGACCAGAGGCTGGTGGCGCTGGCTGCCAGCGCCACCAGCACGAGGAGGACGAGGGCGACGCCGCTCCGCGAGGCCGTCGAGTCGATGGCGGCGAGCTGCAGGGCGATGGCGCGTCGACTCGACCGGGCGCTGGGAAGCAGCGCAGTGCGGGCGAGAGCATCGACCCGCTCGGTGATGGCAGGTGTGCCGCTGCCGTCCTCGTCCGTTGCCACCCCGGTCTCCGCTGCGGCGGCGATGGCGCGCGCCTGGGCAACGATCGCCGCGTACTCCCACTCCACCTTCCGCAGCTGCGCCGCGGCGACCGGGTCGGCGGCACCCGCGGCCAGGCTGTGCCGCCAGGTGGCGATGGCGGCCTCGCCGCGACCGAGTGCGGCGCCGAGGTGATCGCGGTGCGAGCCGTCGAGAGCGCCGACCGTCATCTCGCCGCCGAGCCGCTGCAGGCTGCGCTGAAGCCGTCCGATCGCCAGCGTCCGCTCCACCAGGCCCTGCAGGGCGGCCAACCGCTCGAAGCTCCCGTCGGGGGCGAAGGGACCCAGCCGGGCAAGCCGGTGGCTCAACGCCGGCAGCGCACGGAAGAGCAGCTCCCGCTCCTCGCTCTCGCGCAGGCCCTCGAGGTACGGGTGGTACGCCGAGAGCGCCGGCTCGACGCGATCGCTCAGCAGGGCGGCGGCGACCGCAGGGTCGCCCCCGGCGAGGGCAGCGGTGGCAGCGTCCATCGCGGCCGCCAGGTGCCGGTGCTCGACGGCGATCGCGGCGAGCGCCGACATCGCATCGAGGGAGGCGCCGTGGTCCGAGCGCAGTGCTTCTGCGAGAGCGGACATGCGACGGCTGGCCGCGCTCGCGGCAGCGTCCAGCTGGCGCGGCGCCGCAGGCTCGCCGGCGACGCTGGCGGCGAGCGAGGCCCATTGCGCGTTGAGCGATTGCTCGAGGTCCTCCACCATCAGCACCTCGTCAACCGTCGTCGACACCGCCACCAGGTTGCGATGGAGGCCCAGTAGCGGCACGCTGGTCTCGCCGACGAGGACGAGCACGACGGTGGCGAAGGGCGCCGCCAGCAGCACGAATCTCCCGCGCAGCGAGCGGGGCAGCCACCTCCCCACCACCGGCAGTCGGTTCACCGTGCACCTCCGACGGCGGGCAGGCGCTCGCCGCACGACGCCATCGCCACCAGGACCCCGTGCTCGCCGGCCAGCTCGACACGGTTGCGCCCCCGCGACTTGGCGCGATAGAGGGCCTCATCGGCGAGCTGCACCAACCCGCCCCACTCCTCCACTGCCCCCCGGGTGACCGCGACGCCGAGGCTGAGGGTGACCGCAAGCTCGTCGCCCTCGACGGCGAAGGTCTCCCCGACGATGGCGCCTCGGACGCGCTCCGCTACCTCCTCTGCGGTCGCCGCGTCGGCCCCCGGGAGCACCAGCAGCAGCTCCTCGCCACCCCAGCGGGCGAGGGTGTCGGTGTCGCGGACGCAGAAGCGCAGACGTTGCGCGACCTCGACCAGCACGCTGTCTCCGGCGGCGTGCCCCCAGCCATCGTTGATCGCCTTGAAGTGGTCGAGGTCGGCGAGAACGACTGCCAGCGGCTCGCCGCTGCGGCGCGCGCGCGCCAGCTCGCGGCGCAGCTCGGCGGTGGCGGCACGGCGGTTCCACAGGCCGGTGAGGTGGTCGCGCGTCGCCTCCACCCGCAGCTGCTCGCGTGCCGCGATGAGCTGGCTCTGCAGCGCCAGGATGCGCAGCGCCACCACCAGGCGAGCCTCGAGCTGACCCCAGTCGCACGGCTTGATCAGGTAGTCGTCGACCCCGCCCTGTAGCGCCGTGAGGATGGCTCCCTTCTCCTCGCGGCCGCTGAGCAGGATGACGTAGGTGTACTGGTCCCGCTGGTTGAGCCGCAGGCGGCGGCACACCTCGACGCCGTCGAGGCCGGGCATCACCCAGTCGAGGATGGCGATCGGCGGCGGCGTCTCCGCTTGCAACGTCTCCCACGCGATGGCGCCGTCCGCCACGGCGGCGACGCGGTAGCCCCACCCCTCGAGGCGGCGCTGCAAGGCGATGCGCGAGACGGTGTCGTCCTCGGCGATCAGGATGGTGGGTTCCAACGGTGGCTCCTCCGGTCGAGTGAGGGCCGCCCGCTCCGGGCGGCGAGATGAGTGTCCGCCGTGACGGAGAGCAAGCCGCCGACCAGCCCTGGTCGCGTTCGCTGGAGCCGGGACTCGCCCGCAGGCCGAGGAGACAACTCTCGATGCTGCAGTCACTTCCACGGAGCGATGGTGGCTGACGCGAGCCCGGACGGAACCGCCGGGCGCCGCCACGCCGTCCTGAATCCGGAGCGCTTCCGCGACGCGGACGCGCTAGGTGGCCGCCGCCCCGGGCAGCGGTCCTCCGCGGTGGCGCCGCGCCAGGGGCACCAGCAGGCCGAGGAAGGCCGCCGACAGCGCGGTGGCGAGCGCGAAGACGAACACGTAGGAGGTGTGGTCGGCGACCAGGCCGGAGATCGTCGCCGCCGGCAGCTTCCCCCACACCTCGACGGTAGCCAGCAGGGTGTAGTGCGTGGCCCCGATGCGCCGGTCCACCCTGCTCATCATGTACGCGAACATGGCGGTGGTGAGGGCGCCCGCGAAGAAGTGCTCGGCGCAGGTGACGGCCACCACCCGACCCGCGGTGGGTCGCACCAGAGACAGCCACCACTCCGCCGCCACTGGCAGCAGGCGCAGGGCCGCAGTGATCGCCACCGCCCGCAGCAACGGAATGCGGCCGGCGAGGACGCCTCCCGCCACCGAGCCTGCAATCGAGAACAGCATCCCCCAGGTGCCGACCCAGAGGCCGATCTGCTCGCGACCGAAGCCGGCGTCGACGAGGAAGGGCTTGAACATGACGTCGGCCATCGTCTCGCCGAGCTTGTAGGTGCCGATGAAGAGCAGCAACCAGAGACCGCCGCCGGAGGTCACGCCGCGTCGCAGCAGGGCGAGGATGTCGCGCACCCTGGTGTGGATGACGGCGACCGCCGCCGCGGCGGCCCGCGGCAGCTCGTGCTCGCGCCAGGCCAGCGTGACGAGGAAACAGACGGCGACCAGCGCCGTCATCGCCAGGAACAGACCCTCCCAGCCGATGCGGCCGCTGGCCCACACCAGCAGGCCGCCGCCGGTGAGCATCCCCGCCTTGTAGCCCACCACCTGCGCCACGTTGCCGTGCCCGAGCTCAGCTTCGTCGAGCACGTCGACGGCGAGACCGTCGACGGCGATGTCCATGGTGGCGGCGAAGAGGTTCATGCCGAACACCAGCAGCAGGATGGGAGTCAGCCGGCGCTCCGGCGGCACCGCCGCCGCCGCCGCGCAGCAGGCGAGGAGCCCCAGCTGCAACGGCAGGATCCAGGCGCGCCGCCGCCCGTGGCGCGAGGATGCATAGCGGTCCACCAGGGGCGCGAAGAAGACCTTGAGCGACCAGGGGAGGGCCAGCGCCGACGCCAGGCCGATGCCGGTGAGCGACAGGCCGGCGGCGCGCAGGTAGACCGGCAGCGCAGTGGCCTGGAAGCCGAAGGGCAGCCCTTGCACGAAGTAGAGCACCCAGAGGATCCCCAGCTTCCGCCACGAGCCCGGCGCGCGCACGGGGCGGATCATAGGCTGCCGTGCACATGCTGTATCGCCATAGACAGCCCTCGCGCGCCTGCCGTAGACCCTTGCAGATCCACCCTTTCTCGAGGAGGACCACCATCATGAAGTGCCTCTCCCTGGTGTTCGCGCCCTGCCTCGCTCTGCTCGCCCTGGTTGCCACCGGCGTCGCCTCGGCGGCCGTCTTCGAGCCCACCAAGACGACTGACAGCGCCGACGGTGCGTGCGACGCCGACTGCTCGCTGCGCGAGGCGGTCCTCGAGGCCAACGCGCGCAGCGGCGACGACGTCATCCTGCTCCCGGCGGGCGTCTACACGCTGACTCTCCCTGGCGACGAAGCCGGCGCGCTCGCGGGCGACCTCGACGTGCTGGGGGACCTGACGATGGTCGGCGAGGGTGCCGCCACCACCGTCGTCGACGGGGACGCCCTGGACCGCCTCTTCGATGTACCCACCGGCTCGAGGCTCGAGCTGCGCGACGTCGCCCTCCGCAACGGCACCGGTGCCGGCGGCGGTGGCGCGGTGCGCAACGGCGGGGCGCTCACGGTGCTGCGCTGCGTGCTCGACGGCAACCGCGCCACCGCCGACGGTGGCGCCACTGGCTTTGGCGGTGCCATCCTCAGCAACGGCGCCAGCGCGGAGCTGTCCCTGCGCGACAGCACCCTGAGCGGCAACAGCGCTACGGGCGGGGGCGGCGGCGTGGCCGCGGGGGGCACCTCGACGCTCGCCAACGTGACCATCTCCGGTAACAGCGCCGGAGGCTCCGGCGGAGGTCTCTACACCTTTGCCAGTGGTCACGTCACGGTCGACAACGTCACCATCGCCGGCAACGCCGCCACCGCGTCGGGGGGTGGCGCGTTCGCCGAGAGCAGCCCCTTCATCGCCCAGGCGCCGGTGGTCTCCAACTCGATCTTCGCCGGCAACGGAGCCGGCGAGGACCCCGACTGCAGCGGACCGCTCAACAGCGCCTACGACCTGATCGGCAATGCCAGCGACCGCTGCGTGGGCCCCTCGGCGGCCAACCACGACCTGGTCGGCTCCGCCTCCGCTCCCATCGACCCCAAGCTCGACGTGCTGCGGGAGGTGGGCGGCCCGACACCCACCCGGGCGCCGCTCGCCGGCAGCCCGGCCCTCGATGCCGGCAACCCGGCTGGCAACGGCGCGACCGCCTGCCAGGCCACCGACCAGCGGGGCGGCGGCCGGCCCGCCGGCGCTGCTTGCGACATCGGCGCCTTCGAGGTCACCACCGCCTGCGTGGCCGGCGGCCCGACGTTGTGCCTGGTCCAAAGCCGCTTCAGGGTGGCCGCCACCTGGCACGTCGGCGAAGGCCCGACCAACCCGGCGCAGTCGGTGACGCTCACCCCCGAGAGCGGATACTTCTGGTTCTTCGCCCGCGACAACGTCGAGGTCAACCTCAAGGTGCTCGACGGCTGCTCGTTCAACCACCGCTTCTGGGTCTTCGCCAGCGGGCTCACCGACGTCGGTGTCGACCTCACCGTCACCGACACCCACACGGGTACGGCGAAGGCCTATCACAACGCGGCCGGGCACGCCTTCACTCCCATCCTCGACACCGGCGCCTTCTCCACCTGTCCGTAGGCGCTCCGCGGCGTGAGCCGCGTCAGCCCGTCGACGACGGCGTCTCGGCGTCGAGCACCTCCCGCACCCTGCTCAGCAGGGAGCGGGGGGTGAACGGCTTCTCGAGAAACGGCACCCGCGCATTGAGACTGGCGTTCTCCCCGACCGTGCGCGCCGTGTACCCCGACACGTAGAGCGCCTTGAGGCCGTCGCGGATGGCATTGGCCGCGGCCGCCAGCACCGGGCCCTCCATCTCCGGCAGGACGATGTCGGTGATCAGCAGGTCGATGCGCCGGTCGACCTGCCGCACCAGCCTCAGGGCCTCCTCCGGGCTGGAGGCCTCGAGCACCGCGTAGCCGGCCTGCCCGAGAACCAGGCAGGTGAGGCGACGCACCTGCTCCTCGTCCTCCACCACCAGCACGGTCTCGCCGTGCGCCCGCAGCCCCTCACCGATGGCGGTGCCCGGCCGGCTGGCGGCCACGGCATCCACCCGTGGCAGGTAGATCTTGAAGGTCGAGCCGCGGTCGGGCTCGCTGTAGACGTAGACGTGACCGCCGCTCTGCTTGACGATGCCGAAGACGGTGGCGAGCCCGAGCCCGGTGCCGTGGCCGAGCGCCTTGGTGGTGAAGAACGGCTCGAAGATCCGCGACCGCGTCTCGGCGTCCATGCCGCAGCCGGTGTCGGTCACCACCAGCACCACGTAAGGCCCGGGGCGCACCCCGACGTGACCGCTGACGAACGCCTCGTCCGCCTCGACGTTGGCGGTCTCGATGGTCAGCGTCCCGCCTCCCTTCATCGCGTCCCTCGCGTTGACGGCGAGGTTCATGATCACCTGCTCGATCTGGCTGGGATCGACCCGCACGCTGCCCAGCGCCGGGCTGAGCTGGACCTCGAGTTGCAGGTGCTCGCCGATCAGACGGCGCAGCAGCCTGTCCATGTCGGTGACGGTGGAGTTGAGGTCGATGACGCGGGGGTCGACCTCGCGTCGCCGGCTGAAGGACAGCAGCTGCCGGGTTAGGGAAGCGGCACGCTCCCCGGCGTTGCGGATCTCGCCCAGCTCCTCGTAGCCCTCCGCCGCCGGATGGGACTGGGCGAGCAGGTGGTCGGCGTAGCCGTTGACGATGGTCAGCAGGTTGTTGAAGTCATGGGCGATGCCGCCGGCGAGCTGGCCGATGGCTTCCATCTTCTGCGACTGTCGCAGCTGCTCCTCGAGCTTCTGCTGCTCGGTGACGTCCTGCAGCAGCGCCAGCCGCGACCGCCGGCCGTCGATCCACACGTCGTGCACGTAGGTGTCGACGCGGATCACCGAGCCGTCCTGCTTGCGGTGGCGGAAGACTCCCAGTCGCTGGTACTCGGGGAGCTCGCCCTCGCCGGCAGTGGCTGCCATCGCCGCCAGCTCCTCGGGGCTGCCGATGTCGGCGAGGCTCCGGGCCAACAGCTCCTCCCGCGTGTAGCCGTACTGGCGCACCGCCGCGTCGTTGACGGAGAGGATGCAGAGCGTGGAGATGTCGAAGAGCCACATCGGCAGGGGGCTGCCCAGGAACAGGGCACGGTCGAGCTCGGCGCTGCGCCGCAGCGCCTCCTCGGCCACCTTCCTCGCCGTCACCTCGGTGATGACGCCCATTATCCGCGCCGGCTGCCCCGCCGCGTCGCACAGGACCTTGCCCTCGAGGGCCACCCAGTGGATCGAGTCGTCGGGCCACCGCACGCGACACTCGAGCTCGAGCTCGCCGCTGGCGAGAGCGCGGGCCAGCGCCGCCTTGGCTCGGGGCCGGTCCTCGGGCAGCACGTGGCGGCGGAACACCTCGATGCTCCACCGGGGTTGAGGCGAGTCATAGCCGAAGATCTGGTCGTGGCGCAGCGACCGTGTCGACTCGCCCGTGGCGAGGTCGAGGTCCCACACCCCCATGCGCGCCGCCTCGAGGGCAAGCCGCAACCAGCGCTCGCTCTCCCGCAGGGCATCGCTGGCCTGGCACTCCTCGACGAACTGGCCGAGCTGCGAGCCGACCGCTGTCAGCCAGGCCTCGAGCTCCGCCTCGACCCCTGGCAGCCGGCTGCCGATCAGCTCGACCACCCCGCGGACCTCACCGTGAGCGGTGATCGGGAACAGCAGGGCGCACCCCAGGCCGGCGGCGCTGGCCGCCAGGTGCAACGGCACGGCGCTCGCCGCCGCCAGGTCGGGGACGAGGGCGACTCCACCCTCCGCCCAGGCGCCTCCGGGGAAGCTGTCTCGCGAGCGCGTCGTCGATGGCGCCACGGCGGCGAGAGCGGCGAGCTGCTCGCCCGGACCATGCCAGTGGCCGGCGCGGCTCAGGGGCTGTCCGCCCGCGGCCGCGATCCACACCATGCCCAGCTCGCAGCCGAGGGCGGAGCAGAGGGCGCGCAGCAGCCGCGGACAGGCGTCGGCGAGAGCAGCCGACTCGGCGATCGCCTGGGTGATCTCGTTGCGGGCGGCGAGGCGGCGCTCGGTGCGCTTGCGCGCGGTGATGTCGCGCGAGATGCTGGCGGCGCTCACCAGCTGGCCGCCGGCGTCGCAGACCGGGGAGACCGTGAGGGAGACCTCGACCGTGGAGCCGTCCTTGCGCAGGCGGGCCGTCTCCAGCTGCCGGATGGCTTCGCCGCGCAGGATGCCAGCGGCGATGACGGCACCCTCGCCGGCGCGGTCGGGAGGCGACAGCAGCGTCGCCGGCTGCCCTACCACCTCGGCGGCGGTGTAGCCGAAGAGCCGCGCCGCGCCGGCGTTCCAGCTCAGGATGCTGCCATCGAGCGCCTGGCTGAAGATGGCGTCGTCGGAGGACTCCACCAGCGCCGCCAGCCGCGCGTTGGTCTGCTCGATGCGCGCCACCTTGAGGACGCGGTCGACGGCACCGGTGAGCTGCTCCCAGAAGCCCTCCGCCTTGATCAGGTAGTCGGCGCCGCCGCGATGGATGACCTCCGCGGCGACGCGCTCGTCCCCCATGGCGGTGACCAGGATCACCGGCACCGGCGGCAGGGCCAGGCGGGCGGCGTCGAGAACCGCCCAGGGCTCACCGTCGGGGAGGCGGTAGTCGAGCAGCACGGCGGCGAAGCTCTCCTCGCCCATCGCCGCCAGCGCCTCGGCCACCCGCCCGACAGTGCGTACGCGCTTGCCACCACGGACGAGGGCGCGCCGCTCGAGCTCGGCGGTGTGGGGATCGTCCTCGACGATGAGGATCGGGGCGGCGGCCTCGTTGGTCTCCGTCATCCTGTCCACACCTCCTCGGGGGGAACGTCGACCACCGAGAGGAAGAGCCCCAGACGATTGACCGCATCGATGAACGCCAGGGGCTCGACCGGCTTCGTCATGTAGACGTTGCAGCCGAGCGCATAACAGCGCTCCACCTCGCGAGGATCGTCGGTGGTGGTCAGCATCACCACCGGGATGGCACGGCGCTGCGGGTCGGCCTTGATGCGGGTGAGCACGTCGACGCCGTCGACGCCGGGCATGTTGATGTCGAGCAGGATCATCAGGTGACCCTGGGGGCGTGAGGCGAACTCGCCCTGGCGGAACACGTAGTCGAGGGCATCCTGGCCGGTGGTCAGCCGGACGATCGGGTTGCTCACGCCAGCGCGGCGGAGGTTGCGCCGCACCAGCTCGGCGTGCCCTTCGTCGTCGTCCACCACCAGGATGGCCAGCTTCCGCTCCTGTGTCATCACGCACCTCGGGGAAACGCCGCCGTCGACGGCAGGGTGAAGATGAACGTGGTGCCGACGCCTTCGACGCTCTCCGCCCAGATCCGGCCGCCGTGCCGCTCGACGATACGCTTCACGGTCGCCAGCCCGATCCCCTCGCCGTCGGCGAGGTCGGGACGGAAGCGCTGGAAGACCTGGAACAGCTTCTTCTGCGCCGTCGCCGGGATGCCCACTCCGTTGTCCCTGACGTAGAAGCGATTGACGCCGCCGTCGGGCTCGCCGCCGATCTCGATGTGCCCCGGTCGCCCGGGCTGCAGGTAGCGCAGGGCGTTGGTGACCAGGTTCCCGAGCAGCTGCCCCACCGCGGTGGCATCCGCGTGGGTCGCCGGCAGCGCGCCGACGACGACCTCGGCGCCGCTGTCCTCGATGCTGCGTTGCAGCGAGTCGAGGGTGGTCGCCACCAGGGCCTCCATGTCGATCGGCTCCGGCTGCAGCTCACGCCGCCCCGAGCGCGACAGCTGGAGCAGGGCGTTGATCAAACGCTCGAACTTGGCGGTGCTCGCCGAGATGAAGCGCAGCGAGGAGGGAATCTCCTCCGCGATGAGCTGGCGCACCGCCGCCTCGACGTCGGCCGGAAGCGAGGCCGCGGCGAGCTGCCGGCCCAGCTCGTCGCAGCTCAGCCCCAGCTCGCGGCTGAATCCCTGCAGGTTGACCAGCGGGGCGCGCAAGTCGTGGGAGACGATGTAGACGAAGGCTTCGACCTCCTCGTTCTTGCGCGCCAGCTCCTCGGTCCGCTGCCGCAGCTCGCGGTTGGCGGCGCGCAGCCGCTCGTCGCGCTGCTCGATCCCATCCAGCATGTCGTTGAACGCCTCCACCAGAACGCCCAGCTCGTCGCTGCCGCGCGCCTTGGCGCGCACGTCGTAGGCCTTCTCCACCGTCACCCGACGCGCCGTCTCCACCAGGTCGAGCACCGGCGTGGAGATCTCCCGCTGCAGGAACCAGGCGATGCCGAAGGCGGCCAGCATCGACACCGCCAGCACGCCGGCGGTGATCTCTGCGTAACGGCCGAGGCGCCCCTCGAGCTCGGCGAGGTCGGCGCGCAGGAACAGCGTGCCCAGCGGGCGGGAGGGCTCGCCGATCCGCTCGCTGAGCTCGAAGTAGCCGTGCAGGTAGTCCATGCGGGCGCGCGGCGAGCGGGGCGCCGAGAGCGGCGCCTCGGCCCGACCGTAGCTCGCGAACACCCTGCCGTCGGCGCTGAAGATGCGCGCGACGGTCACCCGCGGCTCGGCACGGAGCGCCGCCAGCGCCTCGCCGGCGGCGCGCTCGTCGCGGAAGACCAGGGCCGGGGTGACTGTGAAGCCGATGATGTCGGCCTCGGTCGCCAGCCGCTGCGCCAGGCTCAGGCGATAGCTGCGCACGGAGTAGGCGGTGATCAGGATCCCGGCCAGCAGCAGCGTCGAGGCGCTGGTGATCACACTCAGCAGCGTGAGCTTGCGACGGAAGGAGGAAGGCGCCGAGAGCGTCACCGCCTCAACCGCCTCCCCGCGGCGGCGTGTCGACGATGCGCGCCAGGCTGAGCAGCCGCGAGCTGATGCGCAGGTGCGCCCGTTCGGCGGCGCCGGTGTTGATCTCGAAGTGGACGCGCTTGTCCTCGACCACGAAGCCGATGGTGCCTCCCATCGCCGCGAAGCCAGAGATGTCGCCCACGGTGAGCACGCTGGCGCCGCCGAGCGCATCCAGGATCTCTGCCACCCGCCGCGGGTCGCCGGTGCCGACGTAGACCATCTCGACCTCGCGGGCTTCCTCGGCGTGCGACGAACGACGGATCTCGATCGACTTGCTGTGCAGCGGCCGGCTCGCCACCGTCTGCTCGAGGAGCTTGCCGAAGGGATCATCGCCGAGCACCAGGACCCTGACCGGGTCGTCGGCGCGTGCTCCCGGCCAGTCGACGAACTCGGCGAAGCTGCACAGGAACGCCGCCTCCACCTCGCGCTCGCTGGGCGGCTGGCGAGCCCCACCGCCGACGATCGCCACCGCGATGAGGCACGCGATGCGCGGCAGCGCGCGGCGGAGCGTCAGAATCGCCATGTCGCGCGGCAGTAGGCGGCTCGCTCGAGCTCGACGCCGCCGGCCGGAGCGAACTCGCGGTGGCGACTGTCGAGCAGGTCCTGGCCGAACAGCGAGAGCTCGAGGCTCGGCGTCGGCTGCCAGGTGACACCGAGGTCGAGCGTCGTGGAGTCGGCGACGCCGACCGCCGGCAGGTCGTCCACGTAGCGCCAGCCGGCGTAGAGGTGGAGGCCGGCGCGCAGGTCGAGGAAGGAGCTCAGCGCCAGCTGGTGACGGGGGCTGCTGCCCTCGGTCTCGCTTGCCGTGGAGAGGTCGACGCTTCCCGGCCGCGCGTGCAGGTCCATCGCCAGGTAGGTGTAGCTGGGCTGGAGCACCAGCGAGCGGAACGGCGACCAGCGCACGGCGAGGGTTCCTCCCTCGCTGCTTCCTGCTAGCCCGTTGTCGATCCGGTTGGGTAGGACGATGCGGGGCGACGGCGTGGTGACGAACACCGGCGTCTCGGCCTCGGTGCTGCGCAGCCGATCGTAGTCGTTGTAGAAGACGGCGAGGTCGATGGTGAGCGCGTCCGCGGCCTGGGCCCGGTACCCGGCCTCGTAGGCCACCAGCGTCTCGGAGTCGAACCGCTCGTCGCCGTGGATGACCAGCGACACCGGGACGGGCACCGAGGGAATGTCGATGGGAGTGGTGAGCACGAGGTCGGCGTCGAGACGGGAAGGGGCGCGCACGGCGCGCGACACCGCCGTCCACAGCGTCTGTCGATCGTCGACGAGGAAGGCGAGGCGGACGCTGGGCTGCACCTCGAGACCGGTGTAGTCGTTGTGCTCGACCTTGCTGCCCACGGTCAGCGCCAGCCGCTGGTGCCAGAGCTCGATCTCGTCCTGGGCGAAGCCGCTGTAGAGCTGGTCGGTGCGGCTGGCGGGGACGAAGGCGATGAAGTCGCTGTTCGCGATGTCGTCGCTGGTGATGCGGTAGCCGAGCCCCCAGACGACGTGCTGTCGCCCGCCGAGGGCGAGGTCCTGCTGCAGGTCGAGGTCGTAGGTGTCGCGGTCGGCCCGCAGCGTTCCGGAAATGCGGCGGACGGTGCGATCCCAGTAGGCCTGGAGCTGGAGCCGGGAGCCCTCCCGCGGCTGCCGCTCCCATCGTGCCAGGAGGTTGCCCCCACCCACCCCGGTCGCGCGGTCCGTCTGCTTGCCCGAGTAGGCGTCGCCCTGGGCGGTCAGGGTGTCGCGTCCGCGCTCCCAGTCGAGGCGGAAGCCGCCCTGCGCCAGCCGCCACCGATCCGCCGCGTCGCGGCCGTCGGCGAGCACGTTGGGGCCACGCTCGAGGTCCTTGACGTAGGCGCGGACATGGGCGCCGTCCGCGAGCGTGGCGCCGTAGCGGGCGCCACCGAAGGCGCGCTCCACGCTGCCGCCGCCCGCCTCGAGGAAGCCTCCCTGGGAGTCGGCGGCTTTCCTGGTGATGATGTTGATGACGCCGTTGACGGCGTTGGCTCCCCACAGTGTGCCACCGGGCCCGGCCACCACCTCGATGCGATCGACGTCCTCGAGCAGCGTGTCCTGCACGTCCCAGAAGACCCCGGAGTAGAGAGGGGTGTAGAGGCTGCGGCCGTCGAGCAGCACCAGGAGCTTGTTGGCGGTCGTGCTGTTGAAGCCGCGGATGCTGATGGCCCAGCTGTGGGCGTCGATGCGCGCTACCTCGACCGCGGGCGCCAGCCGCAGCGCCTCCGGGATGGAAGTCGCGCCGGAGCGCCGGATCTCCTCGCGCGTGATGACGTAGACGGCAGCTGCGGCGCGCAGCTGCGTCTCGGCCCGCTTGGAGACCGACGTCACCTCGACGTTGGCCAGCTCCTCGATGCTCATCGCGGCCAGCGGCCGCTCCTGCGGCGGCGCCTGCGCGACGGCGCCTCCGAGGGCCGCGAACCAGCCGATAGCGAAGATCCGCGCCGCCCGGCACTGCGGAAGCTCGCGAGGACTCGACGGCGAAGACCCTGAAGGGTGCTTCATGCCAGGCCCCTCTGCAAAACCGCTATCCCGACGCCCACGGTACCGCGAAGCAACATCATTGCCAACCCCGCGGCGTCCACGCGAGCCCCAGTCCGACGCAGCTCTCCCCGTGTGAGCACTGCACTCACTGGTTAGACGGACGCGCGGAACCGATTTCCCCCAAGAGGGCTCTCGATGCTCGACTCGGCGCGGCGCGAGGGGGTCCCCACCGAGGCCCGAACCAGGGACGGATCCCCGTATGGCCACGGGGTCGAGCGACGGAAGGCTCGGTGCCCCTCTCGCCCGGGCGAGGCGAGGAGGGGTCGGAGAGAGCGGCGGCTTTCAGCGCAGGGTGGCCCCGGGTGCACCGCCCGGGGACGAAGCTCGAGCGCGCTGGCGTCCGGCCAACGGGGGCGCTCCCCCGGAGTGCCGTGGCCCCCTGGGTGGGCTGCTAGCGCTCGCCCACCCCGACCGGGAGCAGCGCCCGCGCCGCCTCCTCCACCTCCTCGGCGCTGGGCGCCTGCTCGCCGTGGCGCAGCCGGCGCTTGACGAAGCCAAGCGCTCCCTCCTTCCACTCGTCGAGGATCTCGTAGACGGTGGGGATGACGAGCAGCGTGAGCAGAGTCGAGGTGAGGGTGCCGCCGATCACGGCGCGGCCGAGCGGCGCCCGCCAGTCGGCTCCCTCGCCGCGCCCGAGGGCGATCGGCACCATGCCGGCGATGAGCGCGAAGGTGGTCATCAGGATGGGGCGCAGGCGGATGCGGCCAGCCTCGATGATCGCCGCCCGCCGGCCCATGCCGCGCTCGCGCCCCCACTTGGCGAAGTCGATGAGCAGGATGGCGTTCTTGGCGACGATGCCGCACAGCAGGATGACGCCGATCAGGCTCATGATGTTGAGCGTGTCGCCGGTGAGGATGAGCGCCACCACCACGCCGATGAGCGATAGCGGCAGCGACAGCATGATCGCCACCGGGTCGAGGAAGGAGCCGAACTGCATGACCAGGATGAGGTACATGAGCACCACGGCGATGCCGAGAGCGGCGAAGATCTTGCCGAACACCTCGGCCTGGTCCTTGGTCTCGCCTCCCTGGGTGATGCGGTACCCGGGCGGCAGCTCCACCGTCTCCAGGTTGTGCTGGATGGCGGTGAGCACGTCGTTGAGCGGGCGACCGGAGACGTTCGCCTGCAGGATCACGACGCGGTTGGTGTCGAGGTGGTTGATGGCGGCCGGCCCCAGCCCCTCGCTGATGGTCGCCACCTGGCCGAGCGGCACGCTGCTGATCTCGCCGTCGGCTCCGGAGACTGCGAGCGGCAGCCGCGCCAGGTCGGCGGCGTGCCGCCGCGCCTCGGGCGCGAGCCGCACCTTGACGTCGCGCGTCTCGCCGGTGGGGTCGACCCAGTCGCCGGCGTCGAGGCCGGCGAAGGCCGGGCGCAGCGACTGCGCGATCTGTCCCACCGAGAGACCGAGCGAGCTGGCCAGCCCACGCTTCAGCTCCACCTCGAGCTCGGGCTTCTGCCCACGCGTCGAGAG
Source organism: Thermoanaerobaculia bacterium (assembly GCA_963837455.1). Lineage (GTDB taxonomy): Bacteria > Acidobacteriota > Thermoanaerobaculia > Multivoradales > JAIOJS01 > DASYQD01. Next base: position 273,478 of record CAWINM010000012.1, read on the forward strand.
GCCGACGTCGACCGCGCCGGGCACCGCCTTCACCAGCGGCAGCATGCTCTCGGCGAGCCGGGCGAGCTCCGCGGCGTCGCGCCCGCGAACCTCGATCTGCATCTGCTTGAGGTTGCCGTTCAGCCAGGCGGTGAACACCGAGCTGGTGGCACCGGCGAGGTGCGAGACGTCGCGGCGCAGCTGCTGCCCCACCCTCTCCTGCGACCGGTGGCGCTCGGCCTTGGGGGTGAGCCTGACGTAGATCGCCGCCGTGTCGACGGCGCCCGAGTCGCCGCCGATGGTCGTGTAGGTGTACTCCACTTCGGGGTAGCTGCGGGCGATGCGGGCCGCCTCCTCGGCCTTCAGGCGGGTGTACTCGAGGCTGCTCCCCGGCGGCGTCTCCACCAGCATGTTCAGCTCGCTGTTGTCCGACACCGGCATGAAGCCGGCGCCACCGAGCGTGGCCTGCAGGACGAGGGCGCCGACGAAGGACAAGGTGGCGATGGCGACGGTGGCCAGCCGATGGTCGAGCGCCCAGCCCACCAGGCGCTGGTAGCGGTGGCGAGGCCGTTGAACCAGTGGTTGAAGCGGTCGAGCACGCGGGTCACCCAGCTCTTCCGCTCCTCGGCGAGGTGCGGGTCGGGCCAGTAGGCGGAGAGCATCGGATCGAGCGAGAAGGAGACGAACAGCGACACCAGCACCGAGCAGGCGATGGTGAGCGCGAACGGCTTGAACCACTGCCCCGCGACTCCGGTCATGAACGCCACCGGCACGAAGACGGCGACGATCGAGAAGGTGGTGGCGGCCACCGCGAGACCGATCTCTGCCGTGCCCTCGCGGGCCGCCGTGTAGTGGTCCTTCCCCATCGCGCACGTGGCGCACGATGTTCTCGCGCACCACGATGGCGTCGTCGATGAGGATGCCGATGGCGAGCGACAGCCCGAGCAGCGACATCGTGTTGAGGGTGAACCCGAAGGCCCAGACGGCGACGAAGGCGGCGATCACCGAGACCGGCAGGGCCAGGCCGGTGATCACCGTCGAGCGCCAGGAGTTGAGGAAGAGGAACACCACCAGCACGGTGAGCAGCGCCCCTTCGACGAGCGCCTTCTCGACGTCGTCCACCGAGCGCTCGACGCGCTCGCCGGCGTCACGGACGACGCTCATGTCGACGCCCGCCGGCAGCGTCGGCCGCAGCTCCTCCACCTTCGCCTTGATGCGGTTCGCCACGTCGGCGGTGCGAGTAGCCCTTGGCCTTGATGACGTCGAGGCCGACGGCCTGCTGGCCGTTGAAGAGGGCGAGCGTGCGCGGCTCCTCGGTGCCGTCGATGGCGCGGCCAACGTCGCCGAGGCGGACCAGACGCCCACCGCGCGGGGCCACGACCAGCTGGTCGAAGTCGCGGGCGTCGGCGAGCCGCCCGGCGAGGCGGATGGTCCGCTCCGCGAGGGCGTCGGTCAGCCTCCCCACCGGCGCCGCCAGGTTCTGCGCCTGCATCGCCCGCACCACCTCGGCGACGCTGACGCCGGCGGCCTGCAGCCGCTGCGGCTGCAGCTCGACGGTCATCTCGCGCTCGACTGCCCCCAGCCGCACGTCGGCGACGCCGGCGACGCTGCGCAGCTCCGTGTCACCAGGCCGGGGTCGGCGACTGGGTGAGCTCGGGGGCGGCGAGCGACTGCGAGGAGAGGGCGAGCGAGACGATCGGCATCTCGCCGGGATCGAAGCGCGTGAGGATCGGCTCCTCCATCTCCGGGCGGCAGATCGTTGCGGATCCGCGAGATGGCGTCGCGAATGTCCTGCGAGGCCTGCGCAGGTCCTTGTCGTAAGCCAGAAGATGACGATGATCTGGGCGAAGCCATCCTGTGCGGTCGATGCATCTTCGTCGACGCCGCTGATGCCGGCGAAGGCCTCCTCGATCGGGATCGATGACCTCGCGCTCGACCCCCTCCGGCGAGGCGCCCGGGTAGGGGACCGAGACCGCGACGATGGGCGGCTGGACGTCGGGAAACTCGTCGATCTCGAGCGACCAGAGCGCGAAGACGCCGAAGACGACCAGCGCCAGCATCGTCACCACGGTGACGGTGGGGCGCTTGATGGCGAGATCGGAGAGGAACATGCCTCGGTCCTCCTTCTAGGCGCGCGGGGCGCCGCTCCTGGTGGGGCTCACGGCAGCGGCCGTGCCGCTGCCCTGAACGACGACCCTGGCACCGGGGGTGATGCCGCGGGCGGCGCCGAGCAGCACCACGTCGCCGGCGGCGACACCCGAGATCACCTCCACCTTCTCGGCGTCCTCGTCGGTGATCCCCAGCTTCACCGGCACGCGCTCGACGCGGCCGGCGGCCACCCGCAGCAGGGCCGGCTGGCCGAGGGAGCGGTCGACCGCCGCCACCGGCACCGCCAGCGCGTCGTGACTGGCAGTGGCGACCCGCCCCTCGGCGTAGAGACCGGCTACCAGCTTGCCCTCGACGTTGGGGAGGGCGACGTGGATCTCGACCTGGCGGGTCGCCGGGTCGGCGACCGGGTTGATGCGCTGCACGGCGCCGGTGATGCGCTGGCCGGGCAGCCCGGCGACGGAGAACTCCACGGGTGTTCCCACCTCGAGCGTGGCGATGGCCTCCGCCGGCACGTGGGCCACCAGTCGCATGCGAGTGGGCTCGACGATGGTGTAGAGCTTGGTGCCCGGCTGCACGGTGTCGCCCGGCGACACCCACTTCCGGCTCACGATGCCGCGGAAGGGGGCGTGCACCACCGTCTTGCCGAGCTGCTCGCGAGCGTAGCTGGCGCGGGCGCGGGCGTCGGCGAGCCCGGCCTGCGCGTTGGTCACGTTCCAGCGCGCCGTCTCGGCGTCCCGCTCGGGGATGGCGCCGCCCTGGAGGAGGGTCTCCGCGCGCTCGGCGTTGCGCGTCGCCACCGTCACCTGCTGCTCGGCGGAACGCACGGCGCTCTCGGCCGAGAGCAGCGACTCGCGGAGGGGGCTGTCGTCGATGCGCGCCAGAACGCTGCCGGCGCTGACGGTCTGCCCCTCCTCGGCGGCGGTGGCAACCACCGGGCCGGGCACCTCGGCGGCGACGGTGGCCTGCGTCTCCGCCTCGAGCGAGCCGGAGATGACGGGTCCCGAGGATAGCCGCGTCGAGGCGACGTGGTAGACGCTCTCGCTGCCCACCGAGAGCGCGGCCTCGCGCCGGTTGGTGTCGGGAGGCGCCTCGCGGTGGCAGGCGGCGAGGGCGAGGGCGCCGCCGAGCAGCAGGGGTACGGTACGCATCAGGGAACGGTGGCGAGCGGTCATGGCGACACTCCTCCGGCGGAGGTAAGGGTGGTCGTGGCAGCTGCCGCCGGCGAAGCGGCGGCAGGAGTGACGGTGCCGCCGGTGACCGCGCCCGCCGCGGCCGCGGTGAGCGTCGTCCCGGCGCTGGAACCGAGCGGCAGGTCGGGGAGCAGCGCCACCCGCGCTCGCGCCACCTGCAGGTTGCGCGCCGCGAGGGCGGCGTTGCCCTGGGCGAAGGTGAGCTGGATGCGGGTGTCGTCGACTCGAGCTGGTCGACAGCCCCCTCGGTAGCGCAGCTCGGCGATCTCGTACGCGCGCTGGGCCTGGGCGATGGTGCCGAAGGCGGCCGCGAACACCGCCTGCGCCGCGCCCAGGCGGTCGAGGGCGTCCTTGCCGTCGAGCCACGCGAGCTCGCGGACCCGCTCGAGCTGGGCGGCGGCCTCGTCGCGCGCCGCCTTCGCCTCCCCCTCCTGCGCTGCGAGCCGGCCGCCGGTGAAGAGGGGCAGGCGCAAACCCACCCCCACCGTCCAGTTGGTGCCGGTGTCCGCCCAGGCGGGAAGGCCACCGATCGGGTAGGCGACGCGACCGTAGTCGGAGCTCACGCCGATGCTCGGCAGCCGCTCCGCGTGGCGGGGCGCACCAGCTGCTGCTGCGCCTCGAAGGCCGCCTGGGCCTGGCGCACGGGAGCGCGCTCGGCGGTCAGGCGCTCGAGCCAGCCCGACCGTTCCTCCTCCGCCGGCACCGCGCCGCGCGCCTCCCAGGTGGCGAAGTCGTCGAAGCCGGTGGTGAGCGCGAGCGGCTCACCCGGCGGCAGGTCGAGCAGCTGCGCCAGACGAGCGTAAGCGAGATCGCGGTCGGCTTGCCGTTGCACCAGCTGCGGCCGCTCGTTGTCACGCGCCACCTGCGAGCGAAGCAGCTCGAACTCCGACTGGTTCCCCACCTGGTGGGCCAGCTTGGTCTGCTGGTAGGCGCGATCGGCCTGCTCGAGGGTCTGCTTCGAGATGCTCACCAGCCGGTCGAGCAGCAGGGCATCGAAGTAGGCCTCGGTGACGGTGAGCCCGAGCTCGGCGCGGCTGGCGTCGAGGCCGCTCCTGGCGCCGCGGAGCCCCGCCTCCGCGGCCGGGTCTGGGCGGTCACCGGCCCCCGACCACACGCTCTGGTTGACGGTGAGCCCGAGGCGGTACTGGTTGGCCTGGCCGAACGGCAGGCTGGAGAGATCCGTCGAGCCGCTGTCGCCTCCGAAGTCGAAGCTGACGTCTTCGAACTCGCTATGCAACGTGCGGGTATAGCTGCTGGTGGCGTCGAGCTGGGGAAAGCGCTCGCTGCGCGCCTGCGCCGTTGCGCGTCGGCGCGGGCCACCTCGGCCTCGGCGATGCGCACCGTCTCGCCGGCCCGCTCGGCGAGCTGCAGCGCCTCCGGCAGAGAGAGCGCCCGCCCGCCGCTGGCGGTCGCCGCCGCCGCGGAGCCGCGGTCGCCGCCGCATCCGGCGTGCCTTGCTCGGCAAGGGATGCCGCCGGAACGGCCGCCAGGGCCGCCAGCAGCACGAAGAGCTTCCTCATGTCGCAACCGATCCTTTTAACGCGGGGTGGAGAGGCCCTACGGCGAGCCCCGCCGATGCCGCGGGCGGCTTCGGCTACCTGTCCTCGAAGTTACGGGCGCGCCCCGGAGTTGGCGAGACGGCGACGCCCAACGGTGGTGCGGCGGGGCCGGACGGTGGTCCCGGGACCCGCTCCTGGAACATCAGCCCGGCGAGAATGTAGCGGGTCATCTCGGCGACGAACTGCTCGCCGTCGGGTACCTCGGGGCAGCCACAGTTGCCGCTCAGCATGCGCACCGCGCCCATCAAGGTGGCGTGCGCACCGAGGTCAGCACCGGCAGCGGTCGATCGGGAAACACCCCGCTGCCGATCCCCTCCTGCAGCACGGCGAAGATCAGCGCCGTGATCTCACCGTCGATGCGCTGCAGCTCCGCACCGGTGGCGCCGTCGAGACGCCGCCGGAAGTCCTCGCGGTTGCAGTAATCGACGATGCGCTGGTAGCGGCGTACTCGCGCCGGTGGGCCTCGAAGACAATGGCGATGGCGGCGCGCAGCCGCTCGAGGACGGGCAGGGCAGAGTCGATGTGCTGCAGCCTGGCCAGCAGCTGCCGGAAGAAGTCGAGTGCCAGGCGGCCGTAGATGTCCTCCTTGCTCGGGAAGTGGAGGTAGACGGTGCCCTTGCCGATCTCCGCCTCCTGGGCGATGCGCTCGATGGTCACCAGCTGCCAGCCCTCGTCGTCGAAGAGCCGCAGTGCCGCCTGCAAGATGTCGCGCTCGCGACGCTTGAAGTCGCGCTCCTTGCGTTCGGCGATCCCCATTCCCGTGATCCTCTTCGCGCCCTGCGGCAGTGCTCCGGCCGGCGGTCGTACAGCGACCGCTGGTAAATGTATGACCAACAGTCAAACGGTGTCAAGCGTCCACCGACCCTCTCCCTTCCGCTCCGGCGCCGAAGCGCTACCATCCTCGTCAGGATCGTCACCACTCGGGGATGGAACCGCCGCCGGCGGGTCGTCCATCGCCGGCACCAGCGCGTCGAGTGCGCCAATGCAGAGCCGGGTACCCCCTCCTGCCCTCCGCGCTACCCGCGTCGCCCTCGGCAGCGGCCGAGGCGGCGCCCGCTCCCGACCTCGCGGTGGCCTTCCTGCCCCCGGGTGCGGGAGTGCCCGCGCAGCTGCGTGCCATCGCCGCGGCATGGCCGGACGGAATGGCGGCGGGGCGCCAGGCCTCGAGCCAGTTCGCCGAGGACCGCCTGGAGACGGGGGCGGTCTCCAGCTGCACCACTTCGAGAGCCCTCGCAGCCGCGCCTGGGTCGAGGTGATCGAGGCAGAGCATCAGCTGCCCCCGCCCACGAGCTCGAACGCGTCGCCGAGCGCCTGCGCCGCGCCGACGCCAGCTTCCTGATCGCCGACGGCTTGCGCTTCCCCATCCAGCGCCTGCTCAAGGCCCTGCGCGAGCCACTCGGCCGCCCCTTCCCCCCATCGCCGGCGCCCTTGCCTCCCAGGACCTCCCGATCGCCGCCGCCGGCGCCCGCGTCTTCGCCGCCAACCGCGTCTACCCCTCTGCGTGCCTGGTGATCGGGCTGGAGGGCGTGCACATGGAGGTCGAGATCGTCCGCGGCTGGGACCCGGCGAGCCCGGTCTTCACCGTCACCCGCGCCGAGGGCAACACGGTGCTCGAGATCGACGGCGAGACGGCCACCGACTGGTACCGACGCTTCTTCACCGTCGACGGCGCGCTGGCACCGATGCCCGAGTCGGCGTATCGCTTCCCCCTCATCATCGACGGGCCCGATCCCGGCCGCCAGGGCCTCTACCGCAGCATGCAGGTCTTCGACGAGGAGCGCTGCGCCGTCACCTACTGGGGGGACGTCGTTGCCGGCGACCGCGTGCGTCTGGGGATCGGCACGACGCCTCGCTCGAGCGGCTGCGGCGACCTGCGAGGCCGCGGTGCCAGCCGAGTCGGCGGTGCTCTACTCCTGCTTCGGCCGCGAGGCGGTGCTCGGCGCCGAGGCGCACCGCGAGGCGGCGGCGGTGCACCGCGCGCTGCGGGCATCCCGCTCGCAGGCTTCTTCAGCTTCGGCGAGATCGGCCCCACGCCGCGCGGCGACGTGGCCTTTTACAACCAGACCGCCGCGCGGGCGCTGCTGCGCGAGGAGCCGCGCGAGCACTCCTCCGGGCTTCGCAACGCCATCCTGCGCAACCTGCGGGCGCACGCCACCCGCGCCTACGAGGAGCAGGTGCGGGCGCTGATGAGGAGAAGGAGCTGGCGCAGGCACCCTCGCCTCGATCGGGGACGGCGTGATCACCGCCGACGCGCTGGGCCGGGCGCGGTACCTCAACCCCACGGCAGAGGCCCACACCGGCTGGAGCGCCGACTGGCCAGCCGCTGGCGGAGGCGCGGCCCCTGCTCGACGAGGCCCACCGGCGCGCCGCTGCAATCGCCCCTGACGGACTTTTCACCGGGCGCCGAGGCGGTCGAGGGCGGAGCGTGGCGCTGGTCCGCCGGAACGCAAGCGCTTCGCCATCAGCCAACCTCCATCTCCACCATCCGCGACGCCGGCGGCGAGGCGGTGTGTTCGGTGCTTCTCTTCCGCGACATCACCGAGCGGCAGTTGCTCCACCTCCAGCTCGCCCACCAGGCGTGCCACCATGCCATGACCGGCCTCCCCAACCGGCAGAGCTTCGAAGCCAAGCTGCGCCATGCCCTGCAGGCAGCGCGCGCCGATGGGCGCCGGTCGGCGCTGTGCTATATCGACCTGGACCAGTTCAAGCTGATCAACGATACCTCTGGCCACATGGCCGGCGATCAGATGCTGCGCGAGGTGGCGGCGCTGCTGCAGTAGCTCGGGGACGCGATGTCCTGGCGCGGCTGGGCGGCGACGAGTTCGGGGTGTTGCTCGTCGACGCGATGGCGAGCGAGGCCAGGGCCGGGCGCGCGAGCTCGAGCGCGCCTCGCGACCTGAGTTCATCTGGAGCAGGCCAGCTCTCCGTCGCCGCCAGCATCGGCGAGCGCTGATCGCGCCGGGGATTCGGCACTCGCCGACCTGTTCTCGCCAGCCGACCACGCCTGTTACATCGCCAAGGAGCCGGGCCCCAACCGGGTCCATTTCTACCAGAGCGGCGACGCCGAGGCGCGTCGCCACGGCGAGATGGAACGGGGGTGGGCGCGACCAGCACGCGCTCAACGAGGTAGCCAGGAGCTGTGGCCGAAGCCGACGCGGCGACGGGGCGAGTCCCCCGCGGATGCGAGCTGCTGCTGCGTATTCGCGAGCGGGAACTGCGCCTGGTGGTGCCGCGCGAGTCATTCCGGCCGCCGAGCGCTAGGCCTGATGCCGGTGATCGATCGCTGGGTGGTCGCCACGGCGCTCGCCACTCGCCGCTCAGCCGGCGGGCAAGCAGCGCGGTCGCCCTGCGACCATCCGTCTCTCCGGGGCTGCAGCTCGGGGACGACGACCTGCCCGAGCCCCTCGCCGCGCTCCACAAAGGACGCTCAGCCCCAAGGCCTTGTTTCGAGACCGCCGAGACGGTGGCGGTGGCAACCTGCGGCAGGCGCGCGCTCATCGGCAGCTGCCGCCGTCGGGGGCTGCAAGTTCGCGCTGGACGATTTCGGCGCCGGCATGTCGCTCGTTCGGCTACTCAAGGACCTGCCGGTGGACAACTCAAGATCGACGGCAGCTTCATCCGGACATGCTCTCCGATCCCCTCGACCGCGCCATGGTGGAGTCGATCAACCGCATCGCACACATGATGGGCATCGAGACGGTTGCCTAGTCCGTGTCCAACCCGGCGCTTGCCGCGATGAACGTGGGTGTTGACTGGCTCCAGGGGCACTGGGTGGGGCGTCCGCAGCCGCTCGCCAGGCTCTTCGCGACGGCGCGCGGCAGCGGCGAGCACCCTGGTGCGAGAAACGGCCCGGATCGCGCTTCCACCCTCCGCTACTGTGCTGCGAGGCGCCTGAGCCGTTGATCCGAGCCCTCTCGCTCCGCGCCGGGCCCAAAGTGCAAGGGAGAGGCCACCTCTCGTGCTGTCGGCTGGCTCGAGCGGTAGGAGCGTGGCCCTTCTGCGGGTGCTCGCTCGGCCTCCGCTCCGCCCACCACCAGGCGGGTCTGATGTAGCTCTTTCAAGCCTGCAGGGAAAGGCCTCCGCTCGCCGCGCGCGGCACGAACGGTGGCGACCGCATCCACTCCTCGAGCTCCGCCAGCACCCGGTGGTGCTCCTCCGCCTCGACCCGGGCTCGCCGCCCGTGACGTCGTGCCGGCGGCTCCCCTGTCGTGGGCCGTCGTCCGCTCCAGCGCAGCTTAGCCGTCACCCCCTCTCCATGGCGCTCCTCCTCGGGCTCGCCCCCGATGCACTCTAGAACGGTAGTCGGGGGCGCGGGCTTGCCCGCAGCCAGGAAGGTGCGTACGGTCCTCCGCGCGGCGCGCATCGGGCGTCTCCTCGCCCGCCACCACCCGCGCCTCGAGCGAGGGCAGGTCGCTGCTGACCAGCGGGGGCGGGCGCGCAGCGACTCGCGCAGCCCCTCCTCCACCTCCTGCCAGATCCAGGCGCGGTGCTGCTCGCGCCGGCGAGCCTCAAATCCCCCGCTCGCCGCGGCGCGCTCGCGGTGGTCCCGAGAGCGCCCGACGGCTTCCACGGCCTCACCGTGCGCGCGGACAGCAGCAGCACGCGCGGGCGCCAGCGCTCGGCAGCGGCCGAAGGAGACGCAGGGCGGCGGCGAACTCGCGGCGGGCGCGATCCGCGCGCGGCCGGTCGCCGTCGGCCTTGTTGACCGCGACCAGGTCGGCGAGCTCGAGGATGCCGCGCTTGATGCCCTGCAGCTCGTCGCCGGCGCCGGCCAGCAGCAGCACCAGGAAGCAGTCGACCATGTCGGCGACCGCGGCCTCGCACTGGCCGACGCCGACGGTCTCGACCAGCACCACGTCGAAGCCGGCCGCCTCGCACAGGAGCATCGCCTCGCGCGTGCGCGCGCGACGCCGCCGAGCGAGCCGCGGCTCGGCGACGGCCGGATGAACGCCGCGGCTCGCTGCGCGAGCCGCGCCATGCGCGTCTTGTCGCCGAGGATGCTGCCGCCGCGTGCGCGCGCTCGACGGGTCGACGGCGAGCACGGCGACGCGCTGCGCCGCGTCCGACAGCGCGAGCCGAGCGCCTCGATGAACGTGCTCTTGCCGACGCCGGGCACGCCGGTGATGCCGACGCGGCGGGCGCCGCGCCGGTGTGCGGAGCAGGCGCGAGCAGCAGCTCCTGCGCGAGCTCGCTGTCGGCGCGGGCTGCGCGCTCTCGACCAGCGTGATGCGCGCGGCCGAGCAGCGGCGCGGTCGCCGCGCGCGCACGCCGGCGGCGAGCTCGTCGACCGAGCCCGCCTGCGGCAGTCGCGGGCGCGGATCGCTCGGCGTCCGCGGCACCGCGGCTCGGCCGCGAGCCGATCGAGGAGCGTCGCGGCGGCCTCGGCGATCACGGTGCCGGGACCGAAGATCGGCGGCGACGCCGGCTGCGAGGAGCGCGTCGTGGTCCTGCTGGCGGGATCGACGCCGCCGACCACGACCAGGATGTCGCCGCGCCCGAGCCGCGCGAGCTCGCGCGATCAGCGCCGGCACGAGCGTCAGGTGGCCCGCCGCGAGCGAGCTGACGCCGACGACGTGCACGTCGTTCTCGACCGCCTGGCGCGCCGTCTCGTCCGGCGTCTGGAACAGCGGGCCGACGTCGACGTCGAAGCCGAGGTCGGCGAACGCGGTGGCGATCACCTTCTGCGCCGCGGTCGTGGCCGTCCTGGCCCATCTTGGCGACCAGGATGCGCGGCCGCCGGCCCTCGGCGGCGAGGAACGCCGCGGTCGCGCGCGCACCTGCGCGCAACGCCTCGGCCTCGCTGCAGCTCGCCGCGCGTACACGCCCGGCGCATCGTGCGACGGCGCGCCTGGTGGCGGCCGAAGACCTGCTCGAGCGCGTAGCTGATCTCGCCGACCGTGGCGCGCGCGCGCGCGGCGTCGATCGCCAGCGCCAGCAGGTTGCCGTCGCCGCTGCCGCGCGCGGCGCGTCAGCGCCTCGAGCGCGCGCCACCGCGGCCTCGTCGCGCTCGGCGCGCAGCTCGCTGCGAGCCGCGCGACCTGCGCCTCGCGCACCGCGCGTGTTGTCGACCTTGAGGATCTCGAGCCGCCGGCTCGTGCTCGGGCGGTAGCGTGTTGACGCCGACGATCGTCTGCTGCCCGGAGTCGATGCGCGCCTGGCGTGCGCGCGGCGGCCTCCTCGATGCGCAGCTTCGGCAGCCCCTGTCGATCGCCTTGGCCATGCCGCCGAGCTCCTCGACCTCCTCGATGTGCGGCGCAGCGCGCGCTGCGCCAGGTCGTGCGTCAGCCGCTCGACGTAGTAGCTGCCGCCCCACGGGTCGACGACGCGGCAGATGCCGGTCTCCTGCTGCAGCAGGAGCTGGGTGTTGCGCGCGATGCGCGCGGAGAAGTCGGTCGGCAGCGCGAGCGCCTCGTCGAGCGCGTTGGTGTGCAGCGACTGGGTGTGCCCGAGCACCGCGGCCATCGCCTCGACGCAGGTGCGCACGACGTTGTTGAACGGGTCCTGCGCGGTCAGGCTCCAGCCCGAGGTCTGGCAGTGCGTGCGCAGCGCCAGCGAGTTCGGGTTCTTCGGCGCGAACGGCTCGATCAGCTCGCGCCCACAGCAGGCGCGCGGCGCGCAGCTTCGCGACCTCCATGAAGAAGTTCATGCCGATCGCCGAAGAAGAACGACAGGCGCGGCGCGAAGGCGTCGACGTCGAGCCCGCGCGCGAGGCCGGTGCGCAGGTACTCGAGGCCGTCGGCCAGCGTGTAGGCGAGCTCGAGGTCGGCGGTCGCGCCGGCCTCCTGCATGTGGTAGCCGGAGACGTGATGCTGTTGAACTTCGGCATGTGCTCCGCGGTGTAGCGCGAAGATGTCGCCGACGATCCGCATCGACGGCGCCGGCGGGTAGATGTACGTGTTGCGGACCATGAACTCTTTGAGGATGTCGTTCTGGATCGTGCCGCTCAGCTCGCTCGGGCGGCACGCCCTGCTCCTCGGCGGCGACGATGTAGAGCGCCAGGACCGGCAGCACCGCGCCGTTCATCGTCATCGACACGCTGACATCTGGTCGAGCGGGATGCCGTCGAACAGGATGCGCATGTCGAGGATCGAGTCGATCGCGACGCCCGCCATGCCGACGTCGCCGACGACGCGCGGGTGGTCGGAGTCGTAGCCGCGGTGGGTGGCGAGATCGAACGCGATCGACAGGCCCTTCTGCCCGGCGGCGAGGTTGCGGCGGTAGAAGGCGTTGCGACTCCTCGGCGGTGGAGAAGCCCGCGTACTGGCGGATCGTCCACGGCCGCGGCGACGTACATCGTCGCGTACGGGCCGCGCACGAACGGCGCGAAGCCCGGCATCGTCTGCAGGTGGTCGACGCCGGCGAGATCGTGGCGCCGTAGAGCGGCGCCAGCCGCAGCCCCTCGGGTGTGCCGCTCGGTGCTGCCGCTGTCCGCCGGAGATGACCGCCGTCCAGGACACCGCGAAGACGGGCCAGGGCCGCGTCGAACCGGGCGGCGCGCGCGGGCCCGCGACGGGCGGGCGGCACCGCGCCCTTCACGCCGCCCCCGCCGGCTCGAAGGTTTCGGCGTCGCGCCAGGGCACCAGCGCCGGCGCGCGCAGCGGGGGCCGGCCCCGGGATTGCCGCCGCCAGCTCGGCGAGCGAGGCGCCCGCAGCCGCGGCGTCGACCGCCGCCGAAGAGCTCGCCGTCGCCTAGGGCGCCGGCGAGCACCGCCACCGCGAGATCGGGCCGCGGCGGAGCTGTGGCGTGGAGTTGGCTGCTTGCTCGACACGCCGTCCGCCGAGGCCGGCATGCGTATCCTCCTTGGCGAGCGGCCGGTAGGGCAGCGGCACGGCCTCGTCGGCGGCATGGACGGTGACGCCGACGATGGGCAGCGGCCGCTGCCGAGCGCCTGCCGGCGGCGCTCTGCCGCCGCGTCCACCTGCTGCGCCACGGCACCCACGGGCGAGCTCGCGCGTCACGCCGTCCCGCCGCTCGATCCCCTCGACAAGTCTCTCCCATCCCCGGCGAGCCAGCGCCGCGGTGAGGGCCTCCACGTACCAGCTGCCGCCGGCGGGGTCGGCGATGCGGCGCAGGCTGGCCTCCTCCCGCAGCAGCAGCTGCGTGGCGCTGCCCAGCGGCAGCCCGAGCGCCAGCTCACTCGCGGGATCGAGCAGGGGCGAGCAGGTCACGTCGTCGCAGCCCCCGAGCACGGCGGCGAGGGTCTCCAAGCGTCGCTCTCGGTGACCTGCCGGTGCCGGGGTCGCGAAGGCCTTGGGTCCGCCACGCGGCGCGGCCGTGGAGTCGCAGCGCCGTGGGCGGCGCGCCATGGCTTGCCAGCTGGGGAGGGCGCAGCGCCCGCAGCTTCGCCACCGAGGACAGAGGTCGCGCCCGACACTCGTGGTGACCGCGAGCTGGGACGCCGCCGCGTCTGCGGCACACCCGCGGCGTGCAGGGCGCGCAGCGCCTCAGCGCCGGAGGCGAGCGCAAAGGCGATCTCCTGTGCGGCAGGGGCCCCTGCCTCGGCGTACGGCGCAGTCGACACCAGCCCCGCGCGCAGACCGGGCGCGATCGCGCGCCCAGCGCGCGGCGACACCCAGCTGCGCGGCGGCAGCCGCGGAGATCGCGCCGCGTCGCGCCAGCGTCGCCGGCGGGTCGCAGCCCAGGAAACCCCAGAGCGTCGCGCACCGCGGCCGCTCCGATACGGAGCGGCCGCGAGATCGCGACGCTCTCGGGTTGCCTGGGCTGCGACCCGCTGGCGACGCTGGCGCGACGCGGCGCGATCTCCGCGGCTGCCGCCGCGCAGCTGGGTGTCGCCGCGCGCTGGGCGCGCGATCACGCCCCCGGTCTGCGCGCGGGGCTGGTGTCGACTGCGCCGTACGCCGAGGCAGGGGCCGATGCCGCACAGGAGATCGCCTTTGCGCTCGCCTCCGGCGCTGAGGCGCTGCGCGCCCTGCACGCCGCCGGCCTTGCCGCAGACACAGCGGCGTCCCAGCTCGCGGTCACCACGAGTGTCGGGCGCGACCTCTACCTGCAGGTGGCGAAGCTGCGGGCGCTGCGCCTCACGTGGGGGATGCTGCTGGCAAGCCATGGCGCGCCGCCCACGGCGCTGCGACTCCACGGCCGCACCGCGTGGCGGACCCAAGGCCTTCGCGACCCCGGCACCGACCTGGTGCGAGCGACGCTCGAGACCCTCGCCGCCGTGCTCGGGGGCTGCGACGACGTGACCTGCTCGCCCCTGCTCGATCCCGCGAGTGAGCTGGCGCTCGGGCTGCCGCTGGGCAGCGCCACGCAGCTGCTGCTGCGGGAGGAGGCCGGCCTGCACCGCATCGCCGACCCCGCCGGCGGCAGCTGGTACGTGGAGGCCCTCACCGCGGCGCTGGCTCGCCGGGGATGGGAGCTGTTCGAGGGGATCGAGCGGCGGGGCGGCATGACGCGCGAGCTCGCCGTGGGTGCCGTGGCGCAGCAGGTGGACGCGGCGGCAGAGCGCCGCCGGCAGGCGCTCGGCAGCGGCCAGCTGCCCATCGTCGGCGTCACCGTCCATGCCGCCGACGAGGCCGTGCCGCTGCCCTACCGGCCGCTCGCCGCGGAGGGGGCGCATGCGGCCTCGGCGGACGGCGTGTCGAGCGAGCGGCCGACTCCACGCCACGGCTCCGCGGCGGCCGATCTCGCGGTGGCGGTGCTCGCCGGCGCCCTAGGCGACGGCGAGCTCTTCGCGGCGGCGGTCGACGCCGCGGCTGCGGGCGCCTCGCTCGCCGAGCTGGCGGCGGCAATCCCGGCGGCAGGCCCGCCGCTGCGCGCGCCGGCGCTGGTGCCCTGGCGCGACGCCGAAACCTTCGAGCCGGCGGGGGCGGCGTGAAGGGCGCGGTGCCGCCCCCGCCCGTCGCGGGCCCGCGCGCGCCGCCGTTCGACGCGGCCCTGGCCCGTCTGCGCGAGGTGCTCCTGGACGGCGGTGCTCTCCGGCGGACAGCGGCAGCGCCGAGCGGCACACCCGAGGGGCTGCGGCTGGCGCCGCTCTACGGCCCCGAAGACCTCGCCGGCGTCGGCCACCTGCAGGGGATGCCGGGCTTCCCGCCCTTCGTGCGCGGCCCGTACACGACGATGTACCTCGTCAAGCCGTGGACGGTGCGCCAGTACGCGGGTTTCTCGACGGCAGAGCAGAGCAACGCCTTCTACCGCCGCAACCTCGCCGCCGGCCAGACCGGGCTGTCGATCGCCTTCGACCTGCCCACCCACCGCGGTTACGACTCCGACCACCCGCGAGTGGTGGGCGACGTCGGCATGGCGGGGGTCGCCATCGACTCCATCCTCGACATGCGGATCCTCTTCGACGGCATCCCGCTCGACCGCACCAGCGTCTCGATGACGATGAACGGCGCCGTGCTGCCGGTGATGGCGCTCTACGTGGTCGCCGGTGAGGAGCGGGGGGTTCCCCCCGAGCGGCTCGCCGGCACCATCCAGAACGACATCCTCAAAGAGTTCATGGTGCGCAACACCTACATCTACCCGCCGGCGCCGTCGCTGCGCATCGTCGGCGACGTCTTCCGCTACACCGCCGAGCGCATGCCGCGCTTCAACAGCATCAGCATCTCCGGCTACCACATGCAGGAGGCGGGGGCGACCGCCGACCTCGAGCTCGCCTACACCCTCGCCGACGGGCTGCAGTACGTGCGCACCGGCCTCGCCCGTGGGCTCGCCGTCGACGACTTCGCGCCGCGGCTGTCGTTCTTCTGGGGCGTCGGCATGAGCTTCCTCGTCGAGGTGGCGAAGCTGCGCGCGGCGCGCCTTCTGTGGGCGGAGCTGATGGCGCCCTTCGCGCCGCGCGACCAGCGCTCGTCGATGCTGCGCTGCCACTGCCAGACGTCGGGCTGGAGCCTCACCGCGCGCGACGTCTATGTCAACGTCATGCGCACCTGCGTCGAGGCGCTCGCTGCCGTCTGCGGGCAGACCCAGTCCCTGCACACCAACGCGCTCGACGAGGCGCTGGCGCTCCCCTCCGATTTCTCGGCGCGCATCGCCCGCAACACCCAGCTGGTGCTGCAGCAGGAGGCCGGCACCTGCGAGGCGATCGACCCCTGGGGGGGCAGCTACGCCGTCGAGCGGCTCACCCACGAGCTGGCCCAGCGGGCGCGCGCCCACCTCGCCGAGGTGGAGGCGCTCGGCGGCATGGCCGAGGCGATCGCCCAGGGGATCCCCAAGCACCGCATCGAGGAGGCGGCGGCGCGCACCCAGGCACGCATCGACTCCGGTCGTCAGCGCATCGTCGGCGTCAACCGCTACCACGCCGGGCTCGACCCCGGCGAGCTCGAGATCCTCAGGGTCGACAACTCGGCGGTGCGCGCCGCGCAGGAGGCGCGGCTGGCACAACTGCGCGCCGAGCGCGACCGGACCGCCGTGGATTCGACGCTCGCCGCGCTCACCGCCGCGGCGGCGAGCGGGGAGGGGAACCTGCTGGCGCTGGCCATCGACGCCGCCCGCGCGCACGCCACGGTGGGAGAGATCAGCTACGCTCTGGAGCAAGTCTTCGGGCGCTACGAGGCGCCCGTCTCCACCGTGCACGGGGTCTACGCCGGCGAGCTGCAGGAGGCCGAGGTGGTGCGCGCCATGCGCGGCCGCACCGCGGAGTTCGCACGCCGACACGGCCGCCGGCCGCGGCTGCTGGTGGCCAAGCTCGGCCAGGACGGGCACGACCGCGGGCAGAAGGTGATCGCCACCGCCTTCGCCGACCTCGGCTTCGACGTCGACGTCGGCCCGCTGTTCCAGACCCCCGAGGAGGTGGCGCGGCAGGCGGTGGAGAACGACGTCCACGTCGCCGGCATCAGCTCGCTCGCGGCCGGCCACCTGACCCTGGTGCCGGCCCTCATCGCCGAGCTCGCCCGACTCGGTCGCCCCGACATCCTGGTGGTGGTCGGCGGGGTCGTGCCGCCAGCGGACCACGAGGCGCTCCTCGAGCTCGGCGTGGCGGCGATCTTCGGTCCCGGCACCGTCATCGCCGAGGCCGCCGCGACGCTGCTCGATCGGCTGGGCTGAGCGTGGTGCCGGGACCCGAGCGACCCGCTCCCGCGACTGCCGCTGGCGGGCTGGTCGCCGAGCTCGCCGCCGGCGTGCGTGCCGGCGACCGCTCGCTGGTGGGGCGCGCGCTCACCCTCGTCGAGAGCTCGCTGCCCGCGCAGCAGGAGCTCGCCCAGGAGCTCCTCGCCCTGCTCGCACCCGCGGGCGCTGCCGCCCGCCGCATCGGCATCTCGGGTCCTCCGGGAGTCGGCAAGAGCACGCTCATCGAGCGTCTCGGTTGCTGGCTGTTGGAACGCGGCCATCGTGTCGCGGTGCTCGCCATCGACCCCTCGAGCGTGCGCAGCGGCGGCAGCATCCTCGGCGACAAGACGCGCATGACCCGGCTCGCACAGGAGCCGCGAGCCTTCGTGCGGCCGACCCCATCCGCTGGCTCGCTCGGCGGGGTGGCCCGCCGTACTCGCGAGGCGATGCAGGTGCTGGCGTCGGCCGGCCACGACGTGGTGTTGGTCGAGACGGTCGGCGTCGGCCAGAGCGAGGTGGCGGTGGCCGGCATGGTCGACGCCTTCCTGGTGTTGCTGGTGGCCGGCGCCGGCGACGAGCTGCAGGGGATCAAGCGCGGGATCCTCGAGGCCGCCGACCTGGTGGCGATCAACAAGGCCGACGAGGACCGGCCGCGCGCGGAGCGCGCCCGCCGCGACTTCGCCGCCGCCCTGCGTCTCCTTCACGCCGCTGGCGAGCGCTGGCGGCCGCCGGTGCAGCTGGTGTCCGCCCGCACCGGTGAGGGCGTGGCGGAGCTGTGGGGCGCTCTCGAGGAACACCGCCAGCGCGCCGTGGCGAGCGGGGATTTCGAGGCTCGCCGCCGCGAGCAGCGCCGCGCCTGGCTCTGGCAGGAGGTCGAGGAGGGGCTGCGCGAGTCGCTGCGCGCCCACCCGCTGGTGAGCAGCGACCTGCCCTCGCTCGAGGCGCGGGTGGTGGCGGGCGAGGAGACGCCCGAGCGCGCCGCGCGGAGCATCCTCGGCGCCTTCCTGGCTGCGGGCAAGCTTCCGCCCCCCAATTCCGTTTGAGAGTGCATCGGGGGCGAGCCCGAGGAGGAGCGCCATGGAGAGAGGGGTGACGGCTGAGCTGCGGTGGAGCGGACGACGGCCCACGACAGGGGAGCCGCCGGCACGACGTCACGGGCGGCGAGCCCGGGTCGAGGCGGAGGAGCGCCGCCGGGTGCTGGCAGAGCTCGAGGAGTGGATGCGGTCGCCACCGTTCGTGCCGCGCGCGGCGAGCGGAGACGGAAGGCCTTTCCCTGCAGCTTGAAAGAGCTACATCGACCCGCCTGGTGGTGGGCGGAGCGGAGGCCGAGCGAGCACCCGCAGAAGGGCCACGCTCCTACCGCTCGAGCCAGCCGACAGCGCGAGAGGTGGCCTCTCCCTTGCACTTTGGGCCCGCGGAGCGAGAGGGCTCGGATCAACGGCTCGGGCCTCGCAGCGCGCGAGCGGAGGGTGGACGCGGGGTCCGGGCCGTTTCTCGCACCAGGTGCTCGCCGCTGCCGCGCGCCGTCGCGAAGAGCCTGGCGAGCGGCTGCGGACGCCCCACCCAGTGCCCCTGGAGCCAGTCGACGCCCATCGCCTCCAGCTCGCGGGCGAGCGCCGGGTTGGACACGGACTCGGCGACCGTCTCGATGCCCATCATGTGTGCGATGCGGTTGATCGACTCCACCATGGCGCGGTCGAGAGGATCGGAGAGCAGGTCCTGGATGAAGCTGCCGTCGATCTTGAGGTAGTCGACGGGGAGGTCCTTGAGGTAGCCGTACGACGACATGCCGCTGCCGAAGTCGTCGAGCGCGAAGCTGCAGCCCAGACGGCGCAGCTGACCGATGAGGCGCAGCGCCTGCGGCAGGTTCGCCACCGCCGCCGTCTCGGTGATCTCGAAGCAGAGGGCACTGGGGCTGAGGGTGCTTTCGTCGAGGCGTGCGGCGAGGAACTCGAGGAAGGTCTCGTCGCCGAGCGACAGCGCCGAGAGGTTGATGCTGTAGAGGGCGACCGCCTGCCTTGCCGCCGCCGGCTGGGCGGCGAGGGTGGCGAGCGCGTGGGTGACCACCCAGCGATCGATCTGCGGCATCAGCCCGTAGCGCTCGGCGGCGAGGATGAAGTCGCGGGGCGCCAGCAGGGCGCCGTCCGGCTCGCGCATGCGCAGCAGCAGCTCGCAGCCGGCGGGGGAGACCCGCCCGACGCGCGCGATCGGCTGCGCCCACAGCTCCAGGCGTCCCTCGTTGAGCGCGTCCTGGATGCGCACCACCCATTCCATCTCGCCGTGGCGACGCATCAGCTCGGCGTCGTCCTGCTGGTAGAGCTGGACGCGCTGGCGACCGCGCTCCTTGGCGATGTAACAGGCGTGGTCGGCTGCCGACAGCAGGTCGGCGACGGTGCCGAAGCCAGGCGCGATGGGCACTACTCCGATGCTGGCGCCGACGCGGAAGCTCGCCTGCTGCCACTCGAACTGCAGGTCGGCGAGGGCGCGCTCGAGCTCGCGCGCCCGCCGCAGCGCCTCCTCGCCATCGCAGTCGGCGAGCAGCAGGCCGAACTCGTCGCCGCCCAGCCGCGCCAGGACGTCGCTGTTGCCGATGCGCTCCTGCAGCAGCACCGCCACCTCGCGCAGCATCTGATCGCCGGCGGCGTGCCCGCAGGTGTCGTTGATGAGCTTGAACTGGTCGAGGTCCATGTAGCACAGCGCCGACCGGCGCCCATCGGCGCGCGCTGCCTGCAGGGCATGGCGCAGCTTGGCTTCGAAGCTCTGCCGGTTGGGGAGGCCGGTCATGGCATCGTGGCTCGCCTGGTGGGCGAGCTGGAGGTGGAGCAACTGCCGCTCGGTGATGTCGCGGAAGACCAGCACCGAGCCGACCGCCTCGCCGCCGGCGTCGCGGATGGTGGAGATGGAGTGGCTGATGGCGAAGCGCTTGCCGTCCCGGCGGACCAGCGCCACACTGCCGCCTGCGACCGCCTCGGCGCCCGGTGACGAGGCCGGCAGGGGCGAAATTGCCAGCGGCGCGCCGGTGGCCTCGTCGAGCAGCAGCAGCACCTCCGCCAGCGGCTGGCCGGCTGCCTCCTCGGCGCTCCAGCCGGTGAGCGCCTCTGCCGTGGGGTTGAGGTACCGCACCCGGCCCAGCGCGTCGGCGGTGATCACGCCGTCCCCGATCGAGGCGAGGGTGACCTGCGCCAGCTCCTTCTCCTCATGCAGCGCCCGCACCTGCTCCTCGTAGGCGCGGGTGGTGTGCACCAGCAGGTTGCGCAGGATGGCGTTGTCGAAGTCCGGAGGAGTGCTCACGCGGGCTCCTCGCGCAGCAGCGCCAGCACGGCGGTCTGGTTGTAAAAGGCCACGTCGCCGCGCGGCGTGGGGCCGATCTCGCCGAAGCTGAAGAAGCCTGCGAGCGGGATGCCCCGCAGCGCGCGGTGCACCGCCGCCGCCTCGCGGTGCGCCTCGGCGCCGAGCACCGCCTCGCGGCCGACGCAGGAGTAGAGCACCGCCGACTCCGCTGGCACCGCGGCCTCGCAGGTCGCCGCAGCGCGCTCGAGCGAGGCGTCGTTGCCGATCCCCAGACGCACGCGGTCGCCGGCAACGACGTCCCCCCAGTAGGTGACGGCGCAGCGCTCCTCGTCGAAGACCTGCATGCTGCGGTAGAGGCCCTGGCGGCCGGGATCGGGCCCGTCGATGATGAGGGGGAAGCGATACGCCGACTCGGGCATCGGTGCCAGCGCGCCGTCGACGGTGAAGAAGCGTCGGTACCAGTCGGTGGCCGTCTCGCCGTCGATCTCGAGCACCGTGTTGCCCTCGGCGCGGGTGACGGTGAAGACCGGGCTCGCCGGGTCCCAGCCGCGGACGATCTCGACCTCCATGTGCACGCCCTCCAGCCCGATCACCAGGCACGCAGAGGGGTAGACGCGGTTGGCGGCGAAGACGCGGGCGCCGGCGGCGGCGATCGGGAGGTCCTGGGAGGCAAGGGCGCCGGCGATGGGGGGAAGGGGGCGGCCGAGTGGCTCGCGCAGGGCCTTGAGCAGGCGCTGGATGGGGAAGCGCAAGCCGTCGGCGATCAGGAAGCTGGCGTCGGCGCGGCGCAGGCGCTCGGCGACGCGTTCGAGCTCGGTGGGCGGGGGCAGCTCATGCTCTGCCTCGATCACCTCGACCCAGGCGCGGCTGCGAGGGCTCTCGAAGTGGTGCAGCTGGAGACAGCCACCCGTCTCCAGGCGGTCCTCGGCAAACTGGCTCGAGGCCTCGCACCCCACCACCAGTGCGTCCGGCCATGCCGCGGCGATGGCACGCAGCTGCGCGGGCACTCCCGCACCCGGGGGCAGGAAGGCCACCACGAGGTCGGGAGCGGGCGCCGCCTCGGCCGCTGCCGAGGGCGACGCGGGTAGCGCGGAGGGCAGGAGTACCCGGCTCTGCATTGGCGCACTCGACGCGCTCGTGCCGGCGATGGACGACCCGCCGGCGGCGGTTCCATCCCCGAGTGGTGACGATCCCTGACGAGGATGGTAGCGCTTCGGCGCCGGAGCGGGAAGGGGAGAGGGTCGGTGGACGCTTGACACCGTTTGACTGTTGGTCATACATTTACCAGCGGTCGCTGTACGACCGCCGGCCGGAGCACTGCCGCAGGGCACGAAGAGGATCACGGGAATGGGGATCGCCGAACGCAAGGAGCGCGACTTCAAGCGTCGCGAGCGCGACATCTTGCAGGCGGCACTGCGGCTCTTCGACGACGAGGGCTGGCAGCTGGTGACCATCGAGCGCATCGCCCAGGAGGCGGAGATCGGCAAGGGCACCGTCTACCTCCACTTCCCGAGCAAGGAGGACATCTACGGCCGCCTGGCACTCGACTTCTCCCGGCAGCTGCTGGCCAGGCTGCAGCACATCGACTCTGCCCTGCCCGTCCTCGAGCGGCTGCGCGCCGCCATCGCCATTGTCTTCGAGGCCCACCGGGCCGGTCGCCGCTACCAGCGCATCGTCGATTACTGCAACCGCGAGGACTTCCGGCGGCGTCTCGACGGCGCCACCGGTGCGGAGCTGCAGCGCATCGACGGTGAGATCACGGCGCTGATCTTCGCCGTGCTGCAGGAGGGGATCGGCAGCGGGGTGTTTCCCGATCGACCGCTGCCGGTGCTGGTGCTCGGTGCGCACGCCACCTTGATGGGCGCGGTGCGCATGCTGAGCGGCAACTGTGGCTGCCCCGAGGTACCCGACGGCGAGCAGTTCGTCGCCGAGATGACCCGCTACATTCTCGCCGGGCTGATGTTCCAGGAGCGGGTCCCGGGACCACCGTCCGGCCCCGCCGCACCACCGTTGGGCGTCGCCGTCTCGCCAACTCCGGGGCGCGCCCGTAACTTCGAGGACAGGTAGCCGAAGCCGCCCGCGGCGGCATCGGCGGGGCTCGCCGTAGGGCCTCTCCACCCCGCGTTAGAAAGGATCGGTTGCGACATGAGGAAGCTCTTCGTGCTGCTGGCGGCCCTGGCGGCCGTTCCGGCGGCATCCCTTGCCGAGCAAGGCACGCCGGATGCGGCGGCGACCGCGGCTCCCGCGGCGGCGGCGACCGCCAGCGGCGGGCGGGCGCTCTCTCTGCCGGAGGCGCTGCAGCTCGCCGAGCGGGCCGGCGAGACGGTGCGCATCGCCGAGGCCGAGGTGGCCCGCGCCGACGCGCAACGGCGGCAGGCGCGCGGCGAGCGCTTTCCCCAGCTCGACGCCACCAGCAGCTATACCCGCACGTTGCATAGCGAGTTCGAAGACGTCAGCTTCGACTTCGGAGGCGACAGCGGCTCGACGGATCTCTCCAGCCTGCCGTTCGGCCAGGCCAACCAGTACCGCCTCGGGCTCACCGTCAACCAGAGCGTGTGGTCGGGGGGCCGGGTGACCGCCCAGACCCGGGCCGCGGAGGCGGGGCTCCGCGGCGCCAGGAGCGGCCTCGACGCCAGCCGCGCCGAGCTCGGGCTCACCGTCACCGAGGCCTACTTCGATGCCCTGCTGCTCGACCGGCTGGTGAGCATCTCGAAGCAGACCCTCGAGCAGGCCGATCGCGCCTACCAGCAGACCAAGCTGGCCCACCAGGTGGGGAACCAGTCGGAGTTCGAGCTGCTTCGCTCGCAGGTGGCGCGTGACAACGAGCGGCCGCAGCTGGTGCAACGGCAAGCCGACCGCGATCTCGCTTACGCTCGTCTGGCGCAGCTGCTCGACCTGCCGCCGGGTGAGCCGCTCGCGCTCACCACCGGCTTCGACGACTTCGCCACCTGGGAGGCGCGCGGCGCGGTGCCGGCGGAGGAGGAACGGTCGGGCTGGCTCGAGCGCCTGACCGCCGAGCGCGCTCCCGTGCGCCAGGCCCAGGCGGCCTTCGAGGCGCAGCAGCAGCTGGTGCGCGCCCGCCACGCGGAGCGGCTGCCGAGCATCGGCGTGAGCTCCGACTACGGTCGCGTCGCCTACCCGATCGGTGGCCTTCCCGCCTGGGCGGACACCCGCACCAACTGGACGGTGGGGGTGGGTTTGCGCCTGCCCCTCTTCACCGGCGGCCGGCTCGCAGCGCAGGAGGGGGAGGCGAAGGCGGCGCGCGACGAGGCCGCCGCCCAGCTCGAGCGGGTCCGCGAGCTCGCGTGGCTCGACGGCAAGGACGCCCTCGACCGCCTGGGCGCGGCGCAGGCGGTGTTCGCGGCCGCCTTCGGCACCATCGCCCAGGCCCAGCGCGCGTACGAGATCGCCGAGCTGCGCTACCGAGAGGGGCTGTCGACCCAGCTCGAGCTCAACGACACCCGCATCCAGCTCACCTTCGCCCAGGGCAACGCCGCCCTCGCGGCGCGCAACCTGCAGGTGGCGCGAGCGCGGGTGGCGCTGCTCCCCGACCTGCCGCTCGGTTCCAGCGCCGGGACGACGCTCACCGCGGCCGCGGCGGGCGCGGTCACCGGCGGCACCGTCACTCCTGCCGCCGCTTCGCCGGCGGCAGCTGCCACGACCACCCTTACCTCCGCCGGAGGAGTGTCGCCATGACCGCTCGCCACCGTTCCCTGATGCGTACCGTACCCCTGCTGCTCGGCGGCGCCCTCGCCCTCGCCGCCTGCCACCGCGAGGCGCCTCCCGACACCAACCGGCGCGAGGCCGCGCTCTCGGTGGGCAGCGAGAGCGTCTACCACGTCGCCTCGACGCGGCTATCCTCGGGACCCGTCATCTCCGGCTCGCTCGAGGCGGAGACGCAGGCCACCGTCGCCGCCGAGGTGCCCGGCCCGGTGGTTGCCACCGCCGCCGAGGAGGGGCAGACCGTCAGCGCCGGCAGCGTTCTGGCGCGCATCGACGACAGCCCCCTCCGCGAGTCGCTGCTCTCGGCCGAGAGCGCCGTGCGTTCCGCCGAGCAGCAGGTGACGGTGGCGACGCGCAACGCCGAGCGCGCGGAGACCCTCCTCCAGGGCGGCGCCATCCCCGAGCGGGACGCCGAGACGGCGCGCTGGAACGTGACCAACGCGCAGGCCGGGCTCGCCGACGCCCGCGCCCGCGCCAGCTACGCTCGCGAGCAGCTCGGCAAGACGGTGGTGCACGCCCCCTTCCGCGGCATCGTGAGCCGGAAGTGGGTGTCGCCGGGCGACACCGTGCAGCCGGGCACCAAGCTCTACACCATCGTCGAGCCCACTCGCATGCGACTGGTGGCCCACGTGCCGGCGGAGGCCATCGCCACGCTCGAGGTGGGAACACCCGTGGAGTTCTCCGTCGCCGGGCTGCCCGGCCAGCGCATCACCGGCGCCGTGCAGCGCATCAACCCGGTCGCCGACCCGGCGACCCGCCAGGTCGAGATCCACGTCGCCCTCCCCAACGTCGAGGGCAAGCTGGTAGCCGGTCTCTACGCCGAGGGGCGGGTCGCCACTGCCAGTCACGACGCGCTGGCGGTGCCGGTGGCGGCGGTCGACCGCTCCCTCGGCCAGCCGGCCCTGCTGCGGGTGGCCGCCGGCCGCGTCGAGCGCGTGCCGGTGAAGCTGGGGATCACCGACGAGGACGCCGAGAAGGTGGAGGTGATCTCGGGTGTCGCCGCCGGCGACGTGGTGCTGCTCGGCGCCGCCCGCGGCATCACCCCCGGTGCCAGGGTCGTCGTTCAGGGCAGCGGCACGGCCGCTGCCGTGAGCCCCACCAGGAGCGGCGCCCCGCGCGCCTAGAAGGAGGACCGAGGCATGTTCCTCTCCGATCTCGCCATCAAGCGCCCCACCGTCACCGTGGTGACGATGCTGGCGCTGGTCGTCTTCGGCGTCTTCGCGCTCTGGTCGCTCAAGGTCGACGAGTTTCCCGACGTCCAGCAGCCCATCATCGCGGTCTCGGTCGTCTACCCGGGAGCCTCGCCGGAGGGGGTGGAGCGCGAGGTGCTCGATCCCATCGAGAAGGCCATCGCCGGCACCAGCGGCCTCGACAAGATGCAGTCGACGGCACAGGACGGCTTCGCCCAGATCATCGTCTTCTGGCACTACGACAAGGACCTGCGCGAGGCCTCGCAGGACATTCGCGACGCCATCTCGCGGATCCGCGACGACCTGCCCCCGGAGATGAAGGAGCCGATCCTGTCGCGCTTCGATCCCGGCGAGATGCCGATCGTCTCGATCGTCCTCTCCTCGCAGTCGATCGCCGCCCCCGAGCTCACCCACGTCGCCGACCCCGACCTGGTGAAGGAGCTGCGCAGCGTCGCCGGCGTCGCCGACGTGCGGCTGCAGGGGAAAGGTCAAGCGCGAGATGACCATCGAGCTGCAGCCGCAGCGGCTGCAGGCCGCCGGCGTCACCGTCGCCGACGTGGTGCGGGCGATGCAGGCGCAGAACCTGGCGACGCCGGTGGGGAGGGTGACCGACGCCCTCTCGGAGCGCACCATCCGGCTCGCCGGGCGGCTCGCCGACGCCCGCGACTTCGACCAGGTGGTGGTGGCCTCGCGCGGTGGGCGTCTGGTCCGCCTCGCCGAGGTTGGCCGCGCCATCGACGGCACCGAGGAGCCGCGGACGCTCGCCCTCTTCAACGGCCAGCAGGCCATCGGCCTCGACGTCATCAAGGCCAAGGGCTACTCGACCGCCGACGTGGCGAACCGCATCAAGGCGAAGGTGGAGGAGCTGCGGCCGACGCTGCCGGCGGGCGTCGACATGAGCGTCATCCGTGACGCCGGCGAGCGCGTCGAGCGCTCGGTGGGCGATGTCGAGAAGGCGCTCGTCGAAGGGGCGCTGCTCACCGTGCTGGTGGTGTTCCTCTTCCTCAACTCCTGGCGCTCGACGGTGATCACCGGCCTGGCCCTGCCGGTGTCGGTGATCGCCGCCTTCGTCGCCGTCTGGGCCTTCGGGTTCACCCTCAACTCGATGTCGCTGATGGGGCTGTCGCTCGCCATCGGCATCCTCATCGACGACGCCATCGTGGTGCGCGAGAACATCGTCCGCCACGTGCGCATGGGGAAGGACCACTACACGGCGGCCCGCGAGGGCACGGCAGAGATCGGTCTCGCGGTGGCCGCCACCACCTTCTCGATCGTCGCCGTCTTCGTGCCGGTGGCGTTCATGACCGGAGTCGCGGGGCAGTGGTTCAAGCCGTTTGCGCTCACCATCGCCTGCTCGGTGCTGGTGTCGCTGTTCGTCTCCTTCTCGCTCGATCCGATGCTCTCCGCCTACTGGCCCGACCCGCACCTCGCCGAGGAGCGGAAGAGCTGGGTGACCCGCGTGCTCGACCGCTTCAACCACTGGTTCAACGGCCTCGCCACCCGCTACCAGCGCCTGGTGGGCTGGGCGCTCGACCATCGGCTGGCCACCGTCGCCATCGCCACCTTGTCCTTCGTCGGCGCCCTCGTCCTGCAGGCCACGCTCGGTGGCGCCGGCTTCATGCCGGTGTCGGACAACAGCGAGCTGAACATGCTGGTGGAGACGCCGCCGGGGAGCAGCCTCGAGTACACCCGCCTGAAGGCCGAGGAGGCGGCCCGCATCGCCCGCAGCTACCCCGAAGTGGAGTACACCTACACGACCATCGGCGGCGACTCGGGCGCCGTCGACACGGCGTCGATCTACGTCAGGCTCACCCCCAAGGCCGAGCGCCACCGGTCGCAGGAGAGGGTGGGGCAGCAGCTGCGCCGCGACGTCTCGCACCTCGCCGGTGCCACCAGCTCGGTGTTCACCGCCTGGCTGAACGGCAACCTCAAGCAGGTGCAGATCGAGGTTCGCGGGCGCGACGCCGCGGAGCTCACCCGGCTCACCGAGAGCATGCTGCCGCTGGTGAAGGCGGTGCCCGGCGCGGTCGACGTCGGCCTCTCGACGCGTGGGCAGAAGCCCGAGCTCGAGGTGGAGGTGAAGCGTGGGCTGGCCAGCTCGCTCGGTCTCTCGGTGGGACAGATCGCGCAGTCGATGTACCCCGCCTTCGCCGGCCTCGACGCCGGCGACTGGGTCGACCCCACCGGCGAGACGCGCGACGTCACGGTGCGGCTCGCGCCCGAGGCGCGGCGGCACGCCGCCGACCTGGCGCGGCTGCCGCTCGCAGTCTCCGGAGCCAACGGCGAGATCAGCAGCGTGCCGCTCGGCCAGGTGGCGACCATCAGCGAGGGGCTGGGGCCGGCCGCCATCAACCACCTCGACACCAACCGCGTCGTGATCCTGCAGGCGAACGTCTCCGGTCGCCCGCTCAACGACGTGCTCACCGCCATCCAGCACAACCTGGAGACGGTGGAGCTGCCGCCCGGGTACCGCATCACCCAGGGAGGCGAGGCCAAGGACCAGGCCGAGGTGTTCGGCAAGATCTTCGCCGCTCTCGGCATCGCCGTGGTGCTCATGTACCTCATCCTGGTCATGCAGTTCGGCTCCTTCCTCGACCCGATGGCGATCATGCTGTCGCTGCCGCTATCGCTCATCGGCGTGGTGGTGGCGCTCATCCTCACCGGCGACACGCTCAACATCATGAGCCTGATCGGCGTCATCCTGCTGATGGGCATCGTCGCCAAGAACGCCATCCTGCTCATCGACTTCGCCAAGTGGGGGCGCGAGCGCGGCATGGGCCGGCGGGAGGCGATCATCGAGGCTGGCCGCATCCGCCTGCGCCCCATCCTGATGACCACCTTCGCGCTCATCGCCGGCATGGTGCCGGTGGCCCTCGGGCGCGGCGAGGGAGCCGACTGGCGGGCGCCGCTCGGCCGGGCCGTGATCGGCGGCATCATCACCTCGACTCTGCTGACGCTGCTCGTCATCCCCACCTTCTACGAGATCCTCGACGAGTGGAAGGAGGGAGCGCTTGGCTTCGTCAAGCGCCGGCTGCGCCACGGCGAGCAGGCGCCCAGCGCCGAGGAGGTGGAGGAGGCGGCGCGGGCGCTGCTCCCGGTCGGGGTGGGCGAGCGCTAGCAGCCCACCCAGGGGGCCACGGCACTCCGGGGGAGCGCCCCCGTTGGCCGGACGCCAGCGCGCTCGAGCTTCGTCCCCGGGCGGTGCACCCGGGGCCACCCTGCGCTGAAAGCCGCCGCTCTCTCCGACCCCTCCTCGCCTCGCCCGGGCGAGAGGGGCACCGAGCCTTCCGTCGCTCGACCCCGTGGCCATACGGGGATCCGTCCCTGGTTCGGGCCTCGGTGGGGACCCCCTCGCGCCGCGCCGAGTCGAGCATCGAGAGCCCTCTTGGGGGAAATCGGTTCCGCGCGTCCGTCTAACCAGTGAGTGCAGTGCTCACACGGGGAGAGCTGCGTCGGACTGGGGCTCGCGTGGACGCCGCGGGGTTGGCAATGATGTTGCTTCGCGGTACCGTGGGCGTCGGGATAGCGGTTTTGCAGAGGGGCCTGGCATGAAGCACCCTTCAGGGTCTTCGCCGTCGAGTCCTCGCGAGCTTCCGCAGTGCCGGGCGGCGCGGATCTTCGCTATCGGCTGGTTCGCGGCCCTCGGAGGCGCCGTCGCGCAGGCGCCGCCGCAGGAGCGGCCGCTGGCCGCGATGAGCATCGAGGAGCTGGCCAACGTCGAGGTGACGTCGGTCTCCAAGCGGGCCGAGACGCAGCTGCGCGCCGCAGCTGCCGTCTACGTCATCACGCGCGAGGAGATCCGGCGCTCCGGCGCGACTTCCATGCCGGAGGCGCTGCGGCTGGCGCCCGCGGTCGAGGTAGCGCGCATCGACGCCCACAGCTGGGCCATCAGCATCCGCGGCTTCAACAGCACGACCGCCAACAAGCTCCTGGTGCTGATCGACGGCCGCAGCCTCTACACCCCTCTCTTCTCCGGGGTCTTCTGGGACGTGCAGGACACGCTGCTCGAGGACGTCGACCGCATCGAGGTGGTCGGCCGGGCCCGGCGGCACGCTGTGGGGAGCCAACGCCGTCAACGGCGTCATCAACATCATCACCAGGAAAGCCGCCGACTCCCAGGGAGGCTTCCTCGAGGCGGGCGGCGGCAGCGTGGAGCGCGCCTTCGGTGGCGCCCGCTACGGCGCCACGCTCGCGGACGGCGCCCATGTCCGCGCCTACGTCAAGGACCTCGACGTGGCCCCAACGTGCTCGCCGACGGCCGCGACGCGGCGGATCGGTGGCGGCTGGCGCAGGGCGGCTTCCGCCTCGACTGGGAGCGCGGACGCGACACCCTGACCGCCCAGGGCGACGCCTACTCGGGCAAGCAGACGGACCGCGCGACCGGGGTGGGTGGGGGCAACCTCCTGGCACGATGGGAGCGGCAGCCGCGGGAGGGCTCCCGGCTCCAGCTCCAGGCCTACTGGGATCGCACCGTCCGCCGCATTTCCGGAACGCTGCGGGCCGACCGCGACACCTACGACCTCGACCTGCAGCAGGACCTCGCCCTCGGCGG
>CAWINM010000013.1:0-15127 GCA_963837455.1 Thermoanaerobaculia bacterium
GGACGTTCCGAGCCGCCCCGTCGGATGGGTCGCGACCATCGGGCCAGCGGTGGTGGCGACCGACGGCGGCGGGGGCGGCGCTCTCAGTGCGCCTTGGCCAGCTGCGCCCTGAACGAGGGGTGGCCGGCGCCGCCGGGCGGGTAGCTGATGTCGTGGATCCGCCAGCCGCGGTCGAGCTTGACCAGCGAGTAGTCGACCGTCTTCGGCTTGCCGAAGTTGGTGAAGGTGACCTCGAAGACCGCGTCGTCCCGAGCCCGGACTGCCGCTCCATGGCGACCTTGTCGATCTTCCAGTCCTGGGCGTCGACGAACGGGTCGCCGTCGATGGCGCAGACCTTCTTGTCGCGCTTCTGGCAGGCGAAGTCGGCGAGCACCAGGGTGACCATCTCGTCGTCGAACCAGCGCCTCGAGCTGCTGGCGGTCGTCGACAAGGATCTCCGCGGCCTTGGCCCCCTTCTCGTACGGGGCGTAGATCTGCTGCAGCAGGTGCTTCGGGCGGCCCGCCGGCGCCCGCTTTCGCGCTGCCTTGGCGCCGGCCCTGGCGGCTGCCTGGGTCGGCGTCGCCGCCGCAGCCTGGGGGCTCTCGGCGGTGCGATCGCCGCCGCAGCCGGCGGTGGCGACGGCCAGGGTGAGGAGGGCGGGGAGCGCGCGGCGCAAGGCGAGCTGGTGCGGCATGCGGCGCATTCTAGCCGCACCCCCGGGGTCGGGGACCAGCCCTGTCGCTAGCGAGGGCCGGGAGGTCGTTGTCCGCGCTGGCAAGCCGGTCCGCCGCCCGACTGGAGTGTGCCTTCATCGTTCGGCGTTCGGAGGTCTGCGATCTGTCTGGGACCAAAGAGGGGGAATCTCCGACTCCGCGTCCGTCTAATTCTGCAAGGGAACCCGGCCGGTTTCGGAGACGAGTGCGTTGACTTCCGATCCGTTCGTAGCGGAAGGCCACTGTTAGCCGTGGTCCCCAGGCGCCGTTGCTTCCTGCCGGTCTGCTCGAGTCTCGTTCTCCTCGCGCTGGCGCGAGAGGGCGCCGTGAGTGCCTCTTCCCCTTCTGTCTCTGTCGGGCCGCCTCGTGACTCGAAACGGGGCGCCCCTGAGGGGCGTCGCGCTGACGGTTTCGAGGCAAGCCTCGTCGTGCCGGTGGGCGCCGCGAGCTAGCGGCGATTCGAAGGAGAGCGTCGACCCCTCGCTCGAGACGACGACCGGCGACGACGGCGTCTTCTTCGTTGTCGTGCGGGAGCCGGCAGTCCTCCGTGTCCGATCCGTGCCGGCACGAGCGGCTGCTCCTACGGATATCGTGTTGTCGCTGCCCCGATCCACCGACATCGGCGATCTCCCAACGCAGGGCTCGAGCTCACTGACCCCGGTCAAGGGGCTTCCGGCCGGCTCGGGGCGCCGCATCGTCATATCGGTCCGTGATGCGATGAAGGGCTCCGCCCTTGCCGGGGCCCTCGTGTGGGCCGAGGACGACCCCACATGCTGGGGGCGCACCGGTGTTAACGGCAAGCTGGAGCTCGATGGGGCGCGGGGCGCCTGGCTCCGCGTCGCCGCCGAGCGCCACGAGGACGCCCGTGTCGACGCCAGGGGCTCCGTTGCCCGCGTATCCATGGCTGCCGCCCCCATCGTGCTGGCGGGCAAGGTCTACGGCGGCGACCGACCGCTCGGGAAGGCTCTGGTGGAGCTCGATTCGCCGCGGTGGCCCGTCCGCACCGGACCCGACGGGTCGTTCTCCTTCCTGGATCTGCCAGCCAGCCCGCAGCCGTTCGTGCTTCGGGCATCCGCAGCGGGCTACGCGCCAGCCAGCACGCGGGTGATCGATACCGCACAGCCCGTGCGCATCGAGATCTACAGCTCGCGCGACGTTGTCGGCCGGGTGCAGGACCCTGATGGTAGGCCGGTTCCCCCCGAACGGGTGAGCTTGGTGGCGGACACGGACACCATTCCCGGGGAGGTGGACGAGCACGGCGGATTCGTCGTTCCGGGCGTGGGGGTCGGCAGATATCGACTTCGGATCGATGCCGCGGGGCTTGCCACCTGCTACCGTCGCGTGGATGTCCCGCCCGGCAAGGGAGCGCTCGCGCTCGGGGCGATCACGCTGCACCCGGCCTCCGATCTGGACGGGAGGATCGACGATGGTGAGGGCGAACCGGTGGAGGGGGTCGAGGTCTTCGTCCGTCGCGATCTCAGCGAGAGCCTCCTCGCCGGGGGTCGTCCGGAGGGCGGGCCCGATGCGCGCAGCGCGGCCGATGGCAGCTTTCACCTCGGGGGCCTCGATGCCGGCCGGCCCACGCGCCTGGCGTTCTTCCATCGCGGCTACCTGGCGCACGAGGAGGAGGTCCTCCCGCGGCATGGGGAGGCAGCAGTCATTCGATCTCGCACCGTCCGGCAGGTTGACGCTCCACGTGACGTTGCCGGACGGCGAGCCCGCCCCTGGCGTGGTGCTAATGGCCGCCATGAAGGGCGGAATCTCGGGCGGCGGTCCCCTACCTGCCACCGACGGGGACGGAGTCCTCGTCGTCGAGGGGAGGCCTGCCGGGACCTATGACGCCGCGATCACGGGCTACGGCGGCGCCCAGTGGCACGGCACCCTCCGGATCCCTCCGCCACCCGAAGAGGAAG
This sequence comes from Thermoanaerobaculia bacterium, assembly GCA_963837455.1. Classification (GTDB taxonomy): domain Bacteria; phylum Acidobacteriota; class Thermoanaerobaculia; order Multivoradales; family JAIOJS01; genus DASYQD01. Next base: position 2,607 of record CAWINM010000013.1, read on the forward strand.
AGGTCGCCATCGCGCTGCAGCAGCCAAGGTCACTGAGCGGAAGGGTCACCGACCACCAGGGAGCGCCGATCCCCGGTGTGCTGGTGCGCCCCGTGGATGCGATGTCGGGAGCCGTCACGACGAGCTCGGAGGGAGAGTTCGAGCTTCAGGACCTGACCTCCTCGCGGGTGACTCTCGAGGTCGTGGACGAGCGCTACGAGAGTCTCCGGGTCGCCGTCGACCTCGACTCCGTGGCGCAACCGGTCAGCTTGGTCCTCGAGGACCGCAGCGTCGCTGTGCGCGGCCGCGTCGATGGCGAAGACGTTGGCGGTTTGACGTTGGAGTGGCACCAAGAGACGACCGGGCTGGTGAGAACGGTGACCACCGGCGAAGGTGGTGACTTCGATCTGGGGAGGTTGAAGCCTGGCCGCTATCGGGTCATGGTGCTCGGACGCTCAAAGGCACCCCGGCCGCCCGGCACGGTCGTCCTGGTCTCGCCCGACGAGGTGACGCAGTACGGCGTTCTTCGCGCCGACAGCGGCGGCTCGGGGGGGGGCGAGCCCAGGCTCGCGCCCCGCCAAGCCGCCCGCTTCCCGGCCGTTAGCTTAGCCTAGCTGCTACCCCCCGGGGCTGCCTTCCCTGCGGCCGAGGACGCGGGCTCCGGGACGAACCCGCGCCGCCGCAGCAGCCGCTCGAGGCGGCGGCTGCACATGCTCTCGGGGGGCTCTCCCCAGCGGTTGATGCGAGGTCTCGCGGTCGGCGCCGGCGGCGAGCAGGAGGTCGACGACGGCGCAGTAGTCGTCGTCGGCGCGCCGGCAGTTGGCCGAGCCGTGGGCCGCCCAGCCGAGCGGCGAGCTGCCGTACTCGCGGTCGCGGGCGTCGATCGGGGCGCCCAGGGCGAGCAGCAGCCGGACCATCGGCGGGTCGCCGTGCCAGGCGGCGTGGTGCAGCGGAGTGCCGCCCCAGGCGCCCTCCCCAGGCGAGGTCGAAGCCCAGCTCGTGCATCAGCCGCACGCTGCCCTCGCGCCCCTCCTCGGCGGCCAGGGCGAGGTGCTGCCGGCCCTCCTCGTCGAGCGGTCGCGAGCAGCCCGGGGTGCGCCCGCGAGCAGCGCCCGCGCGCGCGGGCCGTCGGCCGCCATGCAGGCGCCGAGGAGCTCGTCGACCGGGCGCAGCGCCGAGACGTCGGCGCCCCGCTCGCGGAGGAATCGCGCCATCGGTCGGTTGCCGGTGCGCACCGCCAGGGCGTAGGCGGTGGCGCCGTCCTGCCGCGGCCGGTCGAGCGCGGCGCCGTGGTCGAGGAGCGCTCGCCGCCAGCTCGCGGCTCCCGGCCGTAGGCGGCGGCGCGGTGCAGCGGCGTCTCGTCGCGCGCGTCCGCTGCCGACGTTGGGATCGGCGCCGTGCTCGAGCAGCCAGTGCATGCCGCGGGTGGCGGCGGCGCAGCCGGGATGGAAGCTCTTGTAGCCGGCGAGGAAGTAGAGCGGGGTGTTGCCCCACCGCGGGTGGCGCGCGCTCAGCTCGGCGCCGTGGCGTCGCAGCGACTCAGGCAGTCGCGGTGGTCCAGCTCGGCGGCGTGGTAGACCGACTCGCCGTCGTCGGGGTCGGCGCCGCGCGTCGAGCAGCAGGTCGACGAGGGCGGGCTGGTCGGTGACGCAGGCGCGGTAGAGGGCGGTCAGCTGGCTGGTCGGCTCCGCGCCGCTCGCCACAGGGTGTGCTCGCCCGGCGAGGCGCCGCCGTCGAGCAGCAGCTCGGCGCAGCGGCAGGTGGCCTCCCTGCGCGCCGGCCGCGACGGCGACGAAGGGCGAGCCGCAGGCGAAGAGCAGCGGCGTCCAGCCGCCCCGGGGCGTCCGGCGCCGTCGCCAGCTCCGGCCGCGCCGCGAGCAGGGCCGCGAGCACGTCCACCTCGCCGAGGCAGCGGCGGCATGCGCGCTGACGCGGCGCGATCGCCGGGTGCTGCGTCGAGCAGCCGGCGGGCGGTGGCGAGCGCCCGTCGCGGACGGCGGCGAGGAAGCGCCGACGCCTGGAAGGAGATCGGCTGCCGCTCCTCGATCTGCCGCTTGAGCCGCGGCCAGCTCGGGCGCCCTGCTCGCGGGCGACGACGTGCAGGGCGTCGGCGAGCCGCAGCACGGCGCGAGGCGGCTCGTCGGCGAGGTCGGCCGGCGAGGCGGGGGACGGCGGAGCGACAGCGCTCGAGCGCCGCCGCGTCGCCGGCGCGGGCGGCGCGCAGGAGCGCCTTGGCGCGCCGGCGCAGGAGCTCGAGGCTCGGTCCGGCGGGAAGCGAGGCAGCGGGAGTAGACGAGGCGGGGGCGTCGGGTGACATGGCACGTCCTCCATCGGCCGGCTGTCCGCCTGACGGGCCGGAGGGACGTGGATCTCAGCCGTCAGGTCGACTGCAGGTGGGATCGTCCCTTTCCGCGGACCGGGTGCGCCCTGCGCGCGGGAGGGAGTATAACGCCGCCCGGGGCGGCTCGTGTGACGAGCCGGCAGGCCGTTTGCCCCGCGTGCGCTGCTGGCCGAAGAGGAGACCGCCGAGACCTGCATCGAGAACGCGGAGATCCGTGCCATCGCGCGCCGGTGGCGTGGGTGAACGGCGCTCAGCCCCCCGGCAGCGCCGTCGACCAGACGCTGCCGCCGGCGGAGCCGGCGTAGAGAGCGGCCGGCCGCGATGGCCAGCGCGCGCACGTCGAGGTTGGGCAGCCCGCCGTTCATCGGCGCCCAGGTGCTGCCGCCGTCGCGGCTGCGGAAGACGCCGTGGAAGGCGCCGGCGTAGACGCCGCCGTCGGGGGCGACGGCCACCGCCTCGACGTCGTCCTCGTGCAGCCCGCTCGCCGACGCGGCGCCAGCTGTCGGCGCCGTCGGTCGCTGCGGAAGAGGCCGTGCTCGGTGGCCGCGAAGAGGCGCGAGGGGCGGCGGGGTCGATCGCCAGCTCGCGGATCTCGCCGTCCGGGCAGGCCGGCGCCGACCGCCGGCCCAGCTGCCGGCGCCGTCGCCGGCTGCGGAACATGCTACGGTCTCGACCAGGGCGTAGACGACGCCCGCCGCCTCGCTGCGCAGGAGGGTCACCGCTCCCGCCGGCAGCCCTTGCCGGCGGGCTTCCAGGTCTTGCCGCCGTCGGTGGTCTTGAAGACGCGCGTTGCCCGGGCCCGTCGTTCGACCAGGAGCCGGCGTAGAGACCCTCGGGTCGCCCGGGGTCACTGCGCCAGGCTGCTGAACTGCGCCGACGGCGAGGTCGCCCTTCATCATGTCGCGCAGCGAGGGCTCCTTGACCTTGAGCTCGTTCCCAGCGTCCGGCCGCCGTCGGCCGAGCGCCAGCCGCGCGATGGTGAAGGCCTACGCCGCCTGCGGCGCCCGCCGGTCGAAGATCACGCCGTCGAGCTTGACGGCGTCGTCTTCGCGAACGGGCGCTGCAGCTCGCTCCAGGCCTCGCCGGCTCGCGCCGCCAGACGCCGACGGAGGTCTGCGCGAAGAGCGCTCGGCGCAGCCGGCGGCGAGACCGAACAGCGCGTCGATCCACCCGGCGGCGAGGCCCTGGCGCGACGGCGACCAGGTGGCGCCGGCGTCGTCGCTGCGGTAGACGCCGTCGCCGGCGCAGGCGGCGAGCATGGTGCCGGCTGTCGCGGGATCGAAGGCCACGGCCCGCACCAGGTAGCGGCCGGTGCCGCGCTCGGAGGGCGCCAGTGGCGGCCGCCGTCGTTGCTGCGCAAGAGGCCGGCCTCGGTCGCCGCCCACAGCACCTCGCGGGTAGGCGGGGTCGAGTTGCGAGGCCGCACACCTCGTCGGTGCCCTCCGCCGGCAGCGCCAGCCGGGTGAAGGTGGCGCCGCCGTCGTCGCTCTTGAAGAGGTCGTGGAAGCCGGTGACGGCGTAGACCGTGGCCGGGTCGCTCGGGGTCGACGAGGAGGATGCGGTGGAGGCTGCGTCGCGGAGGCCGCGCCCGGCCGGCTTCCAGGTCTTGCCGCCGTCGTGGCTCGCGCGACAGGTCCCAGCTCTCGCCGCGGCCGCCGGCGTAGACGATCTCGGGGTTCGCGGGATCGACGGCGAAGGCGTAGGCGTCCTGGCCCGGCGACGCGGAAGTTGGTCCAGCTCTTGCCGCCGTCGGCGGCTGCGGTAGTGGAGGTTGGTCGACGGCACCGAGGAGCTCGCCGGCTGCGGACGGCGCGAAGGCGATCCGCTGACCCACCGGAGGTGGTCGATCGCCCGGTAGGTCGGTCACGCGTTTCCAGGTGGCGCCGCGGTCGAGCGAGCGCCAGAGGCCGGCGGTCCTCGACGCCCGCCCACAGGGTGGCGGGCTCGCCGGGATCGACCTCCACCCAGCGGAGCGGCCTGCCGGCGAGGCCGTCGCCGGGGAGCGACCAGGTGCGGCCGAAGTCGTCGCTGCGCCAGACGCCGCCGCGCGAGGTGGCGGCGTAGACCGTGTCGGGGTGCGCCGGATCGATAGCTACACCGCGGGCGTTGCCGAGGAAAGGCCCCTCGCTGCGCCATTCGGCAGCACCGGGTCCGGCGGCACCGGCGGGGGCGGCGGCGAGAGCACCCGCGACGGCGAGCAGCAGCAGGCAGCGCAGCGTTCGCATGGAGGACCTCCGTGGCCTTGGGCGTGGCGCCGGATCGTAACATCGCCCTGCGAGCCTCGGGGTGGTGGGCGCTACACTCTGTCCGCCATGGGCCACGGACCCGCCGCGATGTCCCGCCGCGGCGCCTGCCGCACCGCCGCCGCGCCTCGCGGGACGTCGAGGCGTGGGGCGCGCGGCTCGGCCGTGGCGACCGGCGCCCGGGCCCTGCTGCTGCTGGCGCTGCCGCTGCTGGTCGCTTGCGGCGGCGATGCCGAGTCGCGGGCCGCAGAGCACGGCAGTGCCGGGGTCCCCCGGGCGGTGCGGGTGGTACCGGCGGCGTCGGCGGCGCTGCCCGACGTGGTCTCGGTCGCCGGCACGCTGGCGGCCCAGGACGAAGTGGTGCTCGGCACCAAGGTGGCGGGGCGCCTGGCCGAGCTCCCCGTCGACCTCGGCAGCGTCGTCCGCCGCGGCGAGGTGCTCGCCCGCCTCGCCCCCGCCGACTTCGAGCTGCGGGTGCGACAGGCGGAGGCTGCTCTCAAGCAGGCGCGAGCTCGGCTCGGGCTGCGCCCCGGCGACGCCGGCGACAGCGTCGACCCCGAGCAGACGGCGGTGGTGCGGCAGGCGCGGGCGGTGCTCACCGAGGCGACGGCGCGCCGCGCGCGGGCGCAGGCGCTGTTCGCCGAGCAGCTGTTGCCGCAAGCCGACCTCGATGCCGCGGAGGCCGCCTATCAGGTGGCGGAGAGTCAGTTCCAGGACGCCCATGACGAGGCGCTCAACCGCCACGGCGTGCTGGCGCAGCGCGGCTCCGAGCTCGACCTGGCGCGCCAGCAGCTCGCCGACTCGGTGCTCGTCGCTCCCTTCGCCGGAGCCGTGAGCGAGCGGCACGCCACCGCCGGCCAGTACGTTGCGGCCGGCCAGCCGGTGGTGACCCTGGTGCGCACCCACCCGCTGCGGCTGCGTCTCGCCGTGCCCGAGCGCCAGGCGGCACGGGTGCGGGTGGGCCAGGCGGTGCGAGTGCACGTCGAGGGCGACGTCCGCGCCTACGACGGCAAGGTGGCGCGGGTGAGCCCCGCCATCGACCCCAGCGACCGTACCCTCAAGGTGGAGGCCGAGGTGCCCAACGACGACGGCGCGCTGCGCGCCGGCTCCTTCGTTGGCGCCGAGATCGTCATCACCGCCGACCGCCCGGTGGTGCTGGTGCCGGCAACGGCGCTGGTGTCGTTTGCCGGCATCGACCGGCTGCTCACCGTCGCCGACGGCAAGGCGGTGGAGAAGCGGGTGACCGTCGGCCGCCGCAGCGGCGACCAGGTCGAGATCCGCGAGGGCGTGCGAGCCGGCGAGCTGGTGGTGGTGGCGCCGGGAAACCTGGTCGGCGGTCAGGCGGTGACACCTGAGCGTTGAGCCCGAGAGCGGTCGCTGAGCCGTGCAGAAGCTCGCCGAGATCTGCATCCGGCGGCCGGTGTTCGCGGTCATGCTGGTGCTGGCGCTGGTGGTGGTGGGTGCCGCCAGCTGGTTCCGTCTCGGCGTCGACCGCTTCCCTGCCGTCGACCTGCCGACGGTGACCGTACGCGCCACCCTCCCCGGGGCCTCGCCCGAGGAGGTCGAGACGGTGCTCTCGCAGCCGCTCGAGGAGGCCGTCAACACGGTGGCGGGCATCCAGGAGCTGCGCTCGGTCTCGGGATCCGGGAGCTCGATCCTCATCGTCACCTTCGACCTCGACCGCGACATCGAGGTGGCGGCGCAGGACGTGCGCGACCGCGTGGCGGCGGTGGCGCGGCAGCTGCCCCCCGACGTGCAGCCGCCGGTGGTGTCGAAGTCCGACAACGACTCGACGCCGGTGCTCACCGTCGCGGTGACCGCCGACCGGCCGCTGCGCGAGCTCACCGAGATCGCCGACAAGGTGGTCAAGGTGCAGCTCGAGCGTGCCGCGGGGGTCGGCGAGGTGGAGCTGGTGGGCGGCCTGCAGCGGGCGATCAACATCTGGGTGGAGGCCGACCGCCTGGCGGCCTACCACCTGCCGATCGCTGCCGTGCGCGACGCCATCCAGCAGCAGAACGCCGATGCTCCCGGTGGCAACGTCACCGGTCGCTCGCGCGAGCGGGTGCTGCGCACCCTGGGCCGCATCGAGGATCCGCGTGGCTTCGACGACCTCGTCATCGCCACCGTCAACGGTACGCCGGTGCGGGTGCGCGACGTCGGCTACGCCGAGGACGGCACCAAGGAGCAGCGTTCGCTCGCACGGCTCGACGGTGTGCCCACCGTGCACGCTGCAGGTACGCCGGCAGTCGGGGGCCAACACGGTGGCGGTGATCGAGGCGGCCAAGGCCAACCTGGCGAAGCTCGCCGGCCGGCTGCCACCGGGCGTCGAGCTGGAGGTCATCCGCGACCAGTCGCTCTACATCTACAGCGCCCTGCACGAGATCGACACCCACCTGCTGCTCGGCTCGCTGCTCGCCTCGCTGGTGGTGTTCGCCTTCATGCGCAGCTGGCGGGCGACGGTGATCGCCGCGGTGGCCATTCCGGCCTCGGTGATCTCCACCTTCGGGATGATGGCGGCGCTGCACTTCACCCTCAACAGCGTCACCATGCTGGCCCTGGTGCTGATGGTGGGCGTGGTCATCGACGACGCCATCGTCGTGCTGGAGAACATCTTCCGTTTTGTCGAGGAGAAGGGGATGGCGCCCTTCGAGGCGGCACGCGCGGCAACCGCCGAGATCGGGCTGGCGGTGCTCGCCACCACGCTCTCGCTGGTGGTGATCTTCGTGCCGGTGTCGTTCATGTCCAGCATCTCGGGGCGCTTCCTCTACCAGTTCGGCATCACCGCCGCGGTGGCGGTGCTGGTGTCGCTTCTGGTCTCGTTCACGCTGACGCCGATGATGAGCGCCCGCATGCTGCGCGTCGAGGACGCCGCGGCCGCCGGCGGTCAGGAAGGCGGCGGCCAGGCGGCCTCACGGCGCGGCTTCTACTCCCACCTCGACGTCACCTATGCGCGCCTGCTCGCCTGGGCGATGGGCCACCGCCGGCTGGTGGTGTCGGGGGCGCTGCTGGTGGTCTCCGCCGCCATCCCGCTCTATGCCCTGGTGCGCCAGGAGTACGTGCCCAGCGACGTGGACGAGGCGGAGTTCGACGTCAACGTCAACGCTCCCGAGGGCACCAGCCTGGCGGCGATGGACGACGTCATGCGGGCGGTGGAGAAGGAGGTGCGGGCGAGCCACGGCGTGCGGCTGGCGCTCGCCACCGTCGGCGGCGGCTTCCTCGGCGGCGTCAACCAGGGGGGCGTCTACGTGCGCATCGCACCCCACTCCGAGCGCACCTTCTCGCCGTCGCGGTTGCTGCGCGAGACGCTGCACGGGCGGCCGTGGGCCGCCATCACCGAGCGCTACTCGCAGCGCGACGTCATGCAGGAGATCCGCCGGCGGCTACGCAAGTTCCCCGACCTCCGCACCAGCGTGCGCAACGCCCGCTCGTTCAACTTCGGCGGCGGCAGCGCCGAGCTCGACTTCGTGCTGCGCGGCCCCGACCTGCAGGCGCTGTGGCGCTATGCCGAGAATCTGCGCCTGCGTGCCGACGAGCTGGGGCTGGTCGACGCCGACACCACCCTCAAGATCGACAAGCCGGAGCTGCGGGCGGTCATCGACCGCGCCCGCGCCGCCGACCTCGGCGTCGCCAGCGACGACGTGGCGCAGACGCTGCGGCTGCTGGTGGGCGGCGATCCGCAGGTGTCACGCTTCCATGACCCCACCATCAACGAGGACTACGACGTCGGCCTGCGGCTGGTCGACGCCGACCGCAGGGACCCCGACACCGTGTCGCGCCTCTACGTCGAGCGCTCGGGCGGCGGCACCTCCGGGGGGGCTACCGGGGCCACGGGCGCCCGCCTGGCGCGCCTCGACAGCGTGGTGACCCTGGTGCCGGGGCAGACCGCGTCGCGCATCGACCGCCTCGACCGCCAGCGCCAGGTGAGCCTGCGCGCCGGCATCGCGCCCGGCTATGCGCTCGCCGACCGCCTGGCCGCCCTGCGCCAGGCGGCGGCGGCGATGAACCTGCCAGCGGGGTACACCACCGCTGTCTCCGGCCGCGCCCGCGAACTCGAGCGCACCTTCCACGAGTTCCTCTGGGCCTTCGCACTGTCGGTGGCGTTCATGTACATGATCCTGGCGGCGCAGTACGAGAGCCTCGTCCACCCGCTCACCATCCTGCTCTCGCTGCCGCTCTCGGTGCCCTTCGCCCTGTTCTCGATATGGGCTGACCGGCAACACCCTCAACCTCTACTCGGCGCTCGGCATCCTGGTGCTGTTCGGGGTGGTGAAGAAGAACGCCATCCTGCAGGTCGACCACACCAACCGGCTGCGCGCCGAGGGGCACCTCGATCGGACCGCCGCCATCCTGCAGGCCAACCGCGACCGGCTGCGGCCGATCCTGATGACCACCATGGCGCTGGTCGCCGGCATGCTGCCGCTGGCGCTCGGCAACGGACCCGGCGCCGAGGAGCGGCGCTCGGTGGCGGTGGTGGTGATCGGCGGCCAGAGCCTCTGCCTGCTGCTGACGCTGCTGGTCACCCCGGTGGCTTACTCGCTGCTCGACGACCTCAAGGAGCGGGTGCGCGGTGGCCGCCGGCTGGCGATGCGTCGTCTGGGCGAGCGCGTCGCCGCCGCCCGGCGCCGGCGCGACGAGGCAGCCTGACTACCGTCGGACGCGGCGGTGAAGGCGGCAACGGTCGCGCCAGCGGCATGCTTGCGATGCTGCCAGTGCCGCGGCGAGTCGGCGCCGCGGCCACGCGCCGCCGTCGGGAGCGCACCGGTGGCCGCGACCTAGCCGGCGGGGAGAACCGCCCTGGGCGCGGGCAGCAGCCGCCACCCTCGGGCGGCGAGCTCGCGGCCGCGGATACGGCGCCTGCGCGCGAGGGGCGAGAATCGGTCATGCTCGCCGTCGCTCTCGCCGCCGCCGGCGTCCTCCTCGCCGGCGGTCCGTCTCCAGCGGCGTTGATGCCGGGGTCGGCTCCCGGCGCCGCGGAGCGGTCGCTGCTGGCGCGCGGCGAGACGGTGGTCCGACTGGTGGCGGTGGAGGGCACCGGCATCCGCGAAGGGGTCGGGCTCGCCCTGCTCGACGCACCGCCGGAGCGGGTGTTCCGCGCCCTCCGCGACCTCGGCCACTACGACGAGTGGGCGCCCTTCGTCGCCCGCTCGGCGGCGCGCGACGTGGGCGACGGGAGCGTCGAGCAGGAGCAGTGGCTGGAGCTGCCGGCGCCGATCGCCGCACGCCACTTCCGCGTGCGGGTGGGCGGCGGAGCCGAGGGCGGCGGCGGTGCGCGGCGCTGGCGCCTCGACTGGAGCTATGTGCCAGGCTCGGGGAACGTGCGCACGGTGCGTGGCGCCTGGATCCTCGCCGGCGCCGCCGGTGGGGGCACGCTGGCTTCCTGCCGGCTGTTCCTCGATCCCGGCGGGCACGTCCCCGCCTGGGTGGTCAACCGCACGCTGTCGCGGGCCCTGCCGTGGATCCTCGACGGCCTGCGCCAGCAGGCCCATCGCTGGCGCTACGACCCGCGGGCGCCCGGCGGCGGCGAGCCTGCAGCGCCCGCGATCGCGCCGCCGGCGCCGGCTCACCAGGTGCGGCGCAGCGGGTGGGCCTCGGTGTTGAGCACCACGGCGTCGAGGTCGAGGGTCGCCTCGGGGGCGAACATCAGGTAGAGGTACTTGAGCGTCTCGGCGAGGAAGAAGCTGGGCATGAGGTCCCCCTGCTTGCCGCTCGTCACGTCGTCGAGGACGGTGTAGCCGTCGGCGGTGCGACAGCGGGCGACGAGGGCGGCGAGGAAGGTGCGGCCCATGTCGAGGTAGCGCGAATCGTGCGTGGTGCGGTAGAGGACGAAGGCCGACTCGACGATCTCCGGGCGCAGCGGGTAGCGGGGGTCGACCGCTCTCATGGTGTGGTAGTCGATCAGCTCGGGCTCGACGCCGGAGAGCTGCCACATGGCGAAGGCCGAGCTCTCCAGACGGCGGGCGCGATCGAGGTCGCCGCCGAGCGCCAGCACCGCCGGCAGGAAGGCGTGCAGGGCGCCGAACTCGCTGGCGGTGCGGGCGCCGCTGTTCATGTCGACCTGGCCGTACCAGAGGCCGGTGGCGGTCTCCTCGGCGAGGTGGCGGTCGAGCGCCTCCCTGCTGGCGCGCCACATCTGCCCGCAGTCGGTGTCGCCGAACAGGCGTTCGCACTTGAGCAGGTACTCGTAGTACGAGTCGATGCCGCCCCCGACGTGACTGGCGGCGCTCGTCCAGGCGCCGCTCTCGACGTCGATCTGCTCGCCCACCAGGCCGAGCGGCGAGCGGCGCGCGTAGAGCGCCACGAGCGCGCGCTTCGCCGTGTCGTAGTAGATCGGCTTGCCGGTGAGGCGCGCCAGGGTGCCGAGCTCGAGCAGCAGCGTGCCCACCTCGGCGGGATTGCTGCGTGGGTCGCGGGTGGCGCCGGTGCGCAGGTTGACGAACCGGTAGGGCATGCCGGTGGGGGAGTCGAAGGCGGGGAGCAGGCGCCTGCCGAGGTCGTCGGCGAGCGCCAGGAATCGCGCGTCGCCGGTGAGCTGGTAGGCGGAGAGCAGCCCGCCGAGAAGGCGGATGGTGACCTCGAAGACCTGCACCGAGGCATCGCGGTCGAAGGAGAGGCGGGAGAGGATGATTCCGGCGCGCGCACCGCTTCGGCGGTGAGCCCGGCGAGGCGGAGGGTGTCGAGCGCGTCCACCGGCGTCATCAGCAAGGGCTCGCCGTACCAGTCGCGCACCGTGTGCGACAGCGGCCGCAGCTCGTCGTGTCCCCAGGCGTAGGTGGCGTAGCCCAGCCAGGCATGACGGAGCTCCTCGCGCACCCGCGCCGCGGTGGCGGGGTCGGCACCGGGCTGCCCGACGGCCCGGCCGTCGTCTCCCGGTGCCGCGGCCTGCTGGCGGCTGGGCACCGGTGGAGACGTGGGCGGGGCCGCCTCGGTGGGGCGGCCGGCGCAGCCGGCGAGCCAGCCAGCGGCGGCGAGCACGAGGCCCGTGGCGATGCGTCGCCCCGTCATGTCCGACCTCCCGGGGTTGGGCGCGGCTGTCAGAGCCCCGACGGTCACGCCTTTCGCCGCGGCCGCGCCTGCGCCGACCCTATCGCGCAGAGGGTGAGCCGCGATGGGCCCGGAGACGGGGTGACGAGCGGTCGCTGGGGCGGGCCTACAGGCAGTGCCGCCCCTGGCCGCGCACATACGCCTCGAGGCCGCCGCCGGCCTCGATGGCCGCCAATTGATCGAGACGCGGCACCGCCTCGTAGGAGCCGTGCGCGCGCCCGGCAGCGTAGGCCGCCAGCGTGCCCTCCACGCCGGCGAGGAAGGTGGCGGTGGCGCCGGCTCCCACTCCCGGGTGCTGGAGGATGTAGGCGGCGCTCGAGTACATGTGCTGGTCGAGCAGCTCGCCGGGGATGCCCTGGCGCTCCTGCGGGGTGCCGAAGAGGCTCAGGCAGCGCTTGACGGTGATGTCCCGGAGCCTCGCTGAGGAAGGTGTCGAGCCACTTCCGGGCCGCCGGCGCCTCGTCGCTCCAGGGGGTGGTCTCGAGCAGTCGCGCCAGCTGCACCACCTTGTCGCGCTCCTCCGGCGTCGAGGGGCCACGCGGGGCGGCGGCAGCCGGACGCGGTGTGGCGCTGACGACGAGCAGCAGAGCGGCGGTGCTGGCGAGCGCGATGCGACGTGGCATGGGACCTCCTGGCGGACGACGAGAGCGGCGGGTGCGGTGCCGCGATCGGGCAAGGTGGTGACCGGCACCATTCCCGGCGGTGGGCAGTGTAGCTCTCCTCCGCAGGAGCCGCGGCGGGCGTCTCAGCCCGGCTGCGCCTCCTGCGGCCGCTCCTTCCTGGCCGGCCCGCCCCCCCTGAAAAACGAGACCAGCAGCTCGGCGACCTCCTTGGGTTTCTCCACCATCGGCCAATGGCCGCAATCGGGGAGGATCGCCGTGCGGGCGTCCGGCATGCGCAGCTCGAGCATCTTCGCG
>CAWINM010000014.1:0-274826 GCA_963837455.1 Thermoanaerobaculia bacterium
AATACTTGGTCGCGGGAATCCAGCTGAACGGCCAGTCGCTCTTCATCGTCATGGAGGTGCCCGATCTGAACTCGAGAACTCAGGGGAGTCATCGGCCTATATGACCTGCGTCGGCCACAGGTTCTGGTCTTCCGGATTCAGAACCGCCTCTATGGCGTCGCGTCTAAAGACAACGAGATGGCCAGAAGGCAAAGCCAGCACCTGTAGGAGTGCCGGTCTCAGCTCCAGCAACTCGAAGACCATCCTTGCTTCAAGCTCTCGGTGGAACGCGTCCTCGTCAACTGCCCCAATGTACGGACCGGAATACCTCGGATCGATCCGCAGTCCCCTCGAGGTAAATGTAGCTCTTCCCTAGCACTCCTTTTGCTAGGACAACCTTGTCGCAGAAGCTGACCGGCTCTCCTTCGACTCCACCGTTCGCAGCACATCATTTTGCTTGGCCTGGACTTCGAGAGGCACACTAAGATCGCGCGTCAGCTCTCGCAACGGATCGCGACCGAAGCTCGGGCCAAGAAGGGAAACAACACCAGCTGATTCACGCACCGTCAGCAGTACCCAGCCGACTTGAATCCGCGCGCCATCTCTGAGGACGCTCTTGTCCCTCTCGAGCCTCGCCAAAAGGCCGAGCAACCACTCGGCCTGGCTCTTCAGATTCCCATTTGCCTCGATTTCTATCCGGCGACCATCTGGAAGCTCTTGGCCCCACCTACTCAAGGTGGCTCTCCAAGACTTCGGGTGGGTTGATCAAAGGGTAGTCGCGTAGTGCAAGTGCCGAAGAGCGAAGAGCTTGGAGAGCAAGTAGGGGTGAAGAGTAGGACTGGAAGTGCGCACAGGCTTGGTTTTCTCCTGGGGAATTGTCCAGACAACCCAGGGAGGCAGCAGAAACCTGTGCGCGCAACGACTCTACTGCGGCGGCTTCTCGGCATCACGGGCTTGGTGGTCGGGCGGGTGGTGGTGATGTCACGGGGGATCTTCACGTCGAGGTGAGGCCACGGTGGCGTAGGCCGCGGTGTGGTGGCTGCGGTCGGATTGGTCCCGGCTACGACCGCAAGCCGCCGCGGCGGTGGCGGCACCTCGGCCTCGGGCGCACCGGGGTCTATCTCGGCTGCGAGCCCCGCCGCGTCAACTGTCGGCAGTGTGGCATCCGCACGGACAGGTGCCCTGGGCAGCCGCGGATAGCCGCTTCACCTGGGACTTCGAGGAGATGGTGGCCTATCTGGCCCAGATCACCGACAAGACCAAGGTAACCGAGTTGACCGGAATCGCCTGGGAGACGGTCGGTTCAATTGTCGAGCGAGTCGTCGCTCGGCGGTTGGCGCCCGATCGGTTGCTCGGACTCCGCTGCATCGGGGTAGACGAGTTCAGCTACCGCAAGCGCCACCACTACATCACCGTGGTCGTTGACCACGATCGGCGGCGAGTGGTCTGGGCCGCCGAGGGGCGAAGTGGCGACGTGTTGGCGGGCTTCTTTGCCGAGCTTGGTCCTGAGCGCTGCGCCGGCATCGAGACGGTGACGATGGACATGGCCGCCGGCTATCGTCGGGCGGTGCAGAGCTGTCTACCCAAGGCCGAGATCGTCTACGACCGCTTTCATGTCCAGCGGTTGGCCTCCGACGCTCTCGACAAGGTTCGGCGCGACCTGGTCCGCGAGATCGAAGACCCCGACGAAGCCCGGGCCGTCAAGAACAGCCGATACGCTCTGCTCAAGAACCCTTGGAGCCTCAGGCCCACCGAGCGCGGCAAGCTCAACACGATTCAGCAGACGAACCGGCGCCTCTATCGCGCCTATCTGCTGAAGGAAGCGCTGGCCGGCGCCCTCGACTACCGACAAGTCGGGCGCGCCAGACCCGCACTGCGCGAGTGGATCGCCTGGGCTGCCCGCTCACGACTCAAGCCGTTCGTCCGAGCAGCACGGACTATTCGTAAGCATCTCGACGGCATCCTTGCTTACGTTCGCACCCGCCTCACCAACGGCTTCACCGAAGGCACAAACACCAAGTTACGCCTTGTCGCTCGCCGCGCCTTCGGCTTCCACTCCCCTCAGCCTCTGATCGCAATGCTTTTCCTCACCTGCGGCGGCATCCAACTCAACCCTCCTCTACCCACCCGAAGTTGAGGAGAGGCCTCAAGGTGACAGCCTCTCCTGAATGGCCTTTTGCAGCGCCGCACGTGCGGTGGCCTCTGCCTCCAACATCTGTGCTCGAACAGCGTCCGGAATCGCACCCATTTGCGAATGCCCGCGCCATTCCGCCCATGACAAGGGCCCTTCGACGCGTTGGATGGCTTGCCTAGGCCGATGAAGTTCGCCTCTCCTCAACTTCGGGTGGGTAGAGGAGGGTTGAGTTGGATGCCGCCGCAGGTGAGGAAAAGCATTGCGATCAGAGGCTGAGGGGAGTGGAAGCCGAAGGCGCGGCGAGCGACAAGGCGTAACTTGGTGTTTGTGCCTTCGGTGAAGCCGTTGGTGAGGCGGGTGCGAACGTAAGCAAGGATGCCGTCGAGATGCTTACGAATAGTCCGTGCTGCTCGGACGAACGGCTTGAGTCGTGAGCGGGAGCCCAGGCGATCCACTCGCGCAGTGCGGGTCTGGCGCGCCCGACTTGTCGGTAGTCGAGGGCGCCGGCCAGCGCTTCCTTCAGCAGATAGGCGCGATAGAGGCGCCGGTTCGTCTGCTGAATCGTGTTGAGCTTGCCGCGCTCGGTGGGCCTGAGGCTCCAAGGGTTCTTGAGCAGAGCGTATCGGCTGTTCTTGACGGCCCGGGCTTCGTCGGGGTCTTCGATCTCGCGGACCAGGTCGCGCCGAACCTTGTCGAGAGCGTCGGAGGCCAACCGCTGGACATGAAAGCGGTCGTAGACGATCTCGGCCTTGGGTAGACAGCTCTGCACCGCCCGACGATAGCCGGCGGCCATGTCCATCGTCACCGTCTCGATGCCGGCGCAGCGCTCAGGACCAAGCTCGGCAAAGAAGCCCGCCAACACGTCGCCACTTCGCCCCTCGGCGGCCCAGACCACTCGCCGCCGATCGTGGTCGACGACCACGGTGATGTAGTGGTGGCGCTTGCGGTAGCTGAACTCGTCTACCCCGATGCAGCGGAGTCCGAGCAACCGATCGGGCGCCAACCGCCGAGCGACGACTCGCTCGACAATTGAACCGACCGTCTCCCAGGCGATTCCGGTCAACTCGGTTACCTTGGTCTTGTCGGTGATCTGGGCCAGATAGGCCACCATCTCCTCGAAGTCCCAGGTGAAGCGGCTATCCGCGGCTGCCCAGGGCACCTGCTCCGTGCGGATGCCACACTGCCGACAGTTGACGCGGCGGGGCTCGCAGCCGAGATAGACCCCGGTGCGCCCGAGGCCGAGGTGCCGCCACCGCCGCGGCGGCTTGCGGTCGTAGCCGGGACCAATCCGACCGCAGCCACCACACCGCGGCCTACGCCACCGTGGCCTCACCTCGACGTGAAGATCCCCCGTGATCATCACCACCACCCGCCCGACCACCAAGCCCGTGATGCCGAGAAGCCGCCGCAGTAGAGTCGTTGCGCGCACAGGTTTCTGCTGCCTCCCTGGGTTGTCTGGACAACTCCCCAGAGAAGACCAAAGATCCTGTGCGCACTTCCAGTCCTACTCTTCACCCCTACTTGCTCTCCAAGCTCTTCGCTCTTCGGCACTTGCACTACGCGACTACCCTTTGATCAACCCACCCGAAGTCTTGGAGAGCCTGAAGTTCTCAGGCAGATTCAGGACCTCTACCTGCCTCTTGAACGTGAGCCTAGCGAAACCAGGCATTTGGGTTACCTCCTTCATCGGAACTATGTGGTCAGCTTCGAATCGCTCGACGTCGTAGCCGTAGACAGGATCCACTTTCGGTCCTTCTGGATTCACGGCGTTCCGCATGGTCCTATTGGGCGTGTTCTTCCGCAACCTGCCATACGCGGAACGCGAGAGTACGGGCTCTGGCGACGCATCCCCTGGAACAACTTGCCCACTCGCTCCTTCTGGCACGTCGGATACGAACTCTGCCGGCCCGGCCAACCTAACGACTTCTGCTTCAGAAACGTCAACTGCCGCGTCTTCTTCGGAGATCGTCGTAAGTTCGCCTGCTTCAAGCATGAAGGGGCTCATCACGGCCGGTAGAAGCATCAGCCGTCCAACAGGCGAATCAAGCTGGTACTCGAGGTCGACGATTCGCCTCCGCATCTCAGCTTCGGCGTGGACCCTATTGCGGGCCTGCTCCTCCGCTCGGGCCCTCCGCTCGGCTTCATGCTGCCTTCGCTGCTGCGCGGCTGCCTGATCCAGAACTGCTTGTGCCTCCTCCTGCAGGGGGCAATTCTCCATACACAGCCCCATGGGGTCGGTGGCCATGTTGGGCTGGTGTCCCACAAAGGCATAGATGTTGGGCGAATCCACCGAGCCGGCTGGGTCCTCGGAGAGGAAGACGCCGTTGCGGGGGTCATACCAGCGGTTGCGGGCGTACCCCAAGCCGGTGACCGGATCGGTCCACATGCCCTGGAAGAGCATGTTCTGGCCGCCTGGGAACCGCCCGCCCAGCGTGTCCGCGGATGCCTGGGCCGAGTCGAACTCGACCGGGAAACTCCTGTCGAAGATAACCGGAGGAGGCTGCGCGTCGGCCTTGGCTCCGGCAGCGTCGACACGCCAGGTGAGCGTGTCGTCGAGCGAAACCTCGGGCTGGTCGGCGAGGCCGACGCTGTAACGGACGCGACAGAGAACGCCGGGCTCCCACCCTGACCGCGCGGCAATGAGCATCCGGGCGGTCTTGTCGTTCGCCCCGGGTTCGGATGCGAACGCAAGATCGCCAAGCGGCACCTCGGTCCATCTTCCAGCCGCCAGCCGCTCCACGCTGGCGCCAAAGAGGAGCGCCGCCTTTGGACGGCCCAGGCCAAGTTCCAGGACAAGTGATCCTGGGGTGGTCGAATGGTCGGCGGCCAGCTCCTGCGACACCTTTCCTGACGGAGTCAGGAGCGTCGTGCGCCCGCGGTCGAAGTGCCATCCGGCGAGCGTGACCGTGGCCCGCGTGTCCCGAGGTGGCGCAGTGGTCGCCTCGGCTTTGCTGCCCGCTGCGAGCAGGACAATGCCCGCAAGGAGAACTGCAGCTATCGCTCGTCTCATACCCTCACCCTTAGAGAGGTAGTCCGTCGGGAGCCGTGATCCTATCCCGAAGGAAGCCCAGCGGCTCGACTTGGATCTGAGGGCGCTGTTAGCTCGCTCAGGCTCACTTGACTCGGGCCGGCACAACGGCCACGCCGTAGTGCTCGGCCATCTCCGCATACGTGCGGTTGACGTCGGGCTCGTAGCGATACGGGCTCGTGACGCGGCTCTTCAGATTGTCCGGGACGATCAGCTCGCTGACGCCGTCCAGGAAGGCGAAGGTGCGGACGTGAGCGCCGATCCAGTCCTCGATGCTTTGGCTCCAGCTCGCCTCCGCGTAGGTGTAGTTGCTTGCCCCCAGCGCCGCCACGAAGATCGCGGCCTCGCGACTCTCGCCGGTGGCGTCTTGGATCGACACCGTCTGACCGGCGTAGTCCAGAAGAGCTTCTCGCCACCAACGTAGTCCTGGCGCAGGCAGGGGTCCAGATGACCCTCCCATGCGCGGTACAGCTTGCAGAACCGGCTGTAGCCGTACCCCTCGGGCACCCCCTCCGGTACTCCTGCCACAGCAGCGACAGCGTCACCCCTTGCGCTTCAGCTCCCCGTGCAGCTTCGCCCACTCCGGCAGCGCCCTGTCCCCCGCCGGCGAGCTCACCTCCGACGGGAACAGCCGCTGCTCGAGCTCCTCGTCGCTCAGCATTGCCACCTGCGCCCAGATCAGTCCGGACGCCATCGCTCGACGCAGGTAGCCTGCCACCGTCCCTCGTCCAATCTGCAGGGAACGCTCGACTTGTCGGTGCGACAGCCCGCGGTCCCACTTCAGCCTCAGTACCTCTCGAATCTTGCGCATCGATGTCCTCGCTCTGGGCATCAGCCCTCCCTTCGGGAGGCGTCATACCCCGTTGGCGAGGATCACCGCGGCGTCGACCGCGATCCCGACACCGATTCCGATCCAGTGTGGACACCCGTTCCAACCCAACCTGGACACCGATTCCGACCAACCCCCCGGACACCGTCCGGATTTCCGTCGGAATCCCTGTCCACTTTCAATCGAAACGCGTGTCCACTTTCAATCGGAATCGCTGGCCACTTTCGACCGGTGCAGGCATTGACCTCGCCGAGCACGATCGCGCCGTTTCGCACTTCCGGATCGAAAGCGATCCGGCCCCATTGAAGCAGTAGTTTGTTGCCTACGGCCACCGCGCCCGTCCTCGACTCTACCCGTGGCCCTGCGGCACGAAGCGGGTGTGTCCCGCCGGCGACCGTGTCGTATCTGGGGCCCAGTGGATCAGCACGTTCACCCAGAAGCCGCGTGGCGGCTCGAAGACCGCGAGCTCGCGGCGATCCTATGGGCAAGGGCGCCGTACTGGAAGTTGGCCGTCCTCCAGCTGCGATAACCCACCGCCTCGGCCAGCTCCGCCGAGCTGGCGCGGTGGCGAGGAGCCCACAGGTGAGCTCGCAGGAGCTCGGCTTGCCGTGGAGAGACGCCGCTCGCCAGCACCTGACTGATGGCGACCCGATAGTCGCGTGGCGCTCCGAAGTCCCTCACTGTCTTCCTCTCTCTTGGAGGCGGTGGAACGCGCGTACGAGCTCCGTTGGAGCGGACAGTCCGTGAATCCGAGGAGGGCCAACCCGAGCTTCGAGGTGGCAGCAAGCCAGGGCGGCGGGCAGCAGGGCGGCACCGAAGCGGAAGAACGCTATCAGCGCTGCGGGTGCGCCAAGGGGTCGGTGCGCCAAGGGTCCCAGCCACTTGGCGAAGCTCGCCAGCGACGAGACCCTGCGCGCGGCGTCCACTCGGCACGGCCCGCCAGGGTCCGTAGGAGGGTAGAGTGGAATCCCGCGAATCTCCTCATGGTTCCGTCGCGACCCTGCGCTGCGAAGCCCCACCGAGCCCTGGCGGCGCGAGATCAGACCGCGGGGGATGCGCCCCGTAAATCGATGAAGGCCCTATCCCTGCAGGCACGGAAGACCCTCGGCGTCGTAGCCCTGATGGCTTCGGGGGCGGCAGGCTGCCGCTCGCCAGAAGCGGTGCGGATCGGCGTCGTCGTCAGCGACACCGCCGTTGCCGGCGCCCAGCTCGCTGCAACGGAGGTCAATGCCACCGGGGGCATCCGGGGGCAGCCGCTGTCTCTGCGGGTGATCGCCGATGGCGGCAACACGCGCGCCAGCCTGGCTCTCGCGGCAGCCGACGGCCTGTCCCAGGACGCCACCGTCATCGGTGTCGTCGGGCACTCGAACAGCAGTGCAAGCCTCTCCGCCGCACAGATCTACAACCAGCGCCGGGTGGTGCAGATTGCACCGACGAGCTCCGCACCTCTGCTCTCCCGAGCCGGGCCGTACACCTTCCGGCTGGTGGCGAGCGACGTGCATCAGGCGCAGTTTCTCGCCGGCGAGGTCACCGCCGGCAATGCCCGGCCACGCACGGCGGTGTTCTTCGTCAACGACGACTACGGCCACGCGCTGCACGAGGAGCTGCTCGCGCGGATGGCCCGCGACGAGGTGCCGATCGTCTACGACGCACCTTACGGCGAAGGGGAGCCTCTGCCTGACGTGGCCGCCATCGCCCGCAGCGTCGCCGACAGGCGGCCCGAGCTGCTGCTCTGGGTCGGACGTACGGCGCAGCTGCAACAGCTCCTCTCCGTGCTGCGGCCGGCGCTGCCGGAGCTGCGGGTACTGGCCAGCGACGGGATGAACAGCGGCGAAGCCGAGCGCAACCTCGGGGGCGTGCTCACCGGCGTGCGCTACGTGAGCGTCGTCGATCCAGGCAGCTCGCGAGCCCGACTCGAGGACCTGCGCGCACGCTATCGCGCCCTGACCGGGAACACCCTCACCGCGGAGAGCGCCTTGACCTACGACGCGGTGATGCTGCTCGCGGCGGCGGCACGGGCCGTGGGCCCCGACCGCGAGGCGATTCGCCGGTATCTCGCCGCCGTCGGCAATGGGCAGCCTGCGTTCGACGGCGCCAGCGGCACCATCGCGTTCGATGAGAACGGCGATCCGCGGCCGGCCTACTACCTGGCGGAGATCGCCGCCGATGGATCGCACGCGGTGCCGGGGAGCCGGCACGAGTGAGGCGGCAGCGCTCGCTCCGCCAGCTGCTGCTGGTCGGCACCACGGCGTTCGCGGTCGCCGCCGGCGGGTTGATGGTGGGAATCCTGGTGCTCGTCGGTTCGCTCCAGCGCGTCGCCGAGCGTGACGCCAGGGCCCGCCTGGCGGAGCAGCAGGCTGCCGACGAGATCGTCACCGCCGTCTACGGGCAGATTCTGGCGGCGTACCAGCAGCTGCAGTCGCCGAGCGAGCGCAACCTCAAGCGCTTCAACGCGCTCGGTCAGACGACCTTCAGCCGCCTTCGCGAGTACCTCTTCCAGCCGATGCCGCTCGAGGCCCGGCTTCAGGTGGAGACGATCAAGGAGTTGCATCAGACGCTCGAGGTCGAGGCGCATGCGGCCTTCGACCTCGGCCGTGGCGCCGAGTCCCAGGCGGCGCGGGTACGGGTAGCGGAGATGCAGCGTCGCGCCGAGCGGCTCCAGGTGGAAATGAATCGCTTCGTGGCGTTGCGGGAACGAGAACGCGCCCACCTCCGCCAGAAGGAGCTCCTCCTGTTCCGGCGGCTGTTGACCGGCATGACCTTGGTCGCCGCGGCGCTGATCGCGCTGGCAGCCCTCTTCGTCCGGCTCGTCCAACGGCGCGTCGTCCTGCCGCTCGGTCAGCTCGCCGAGGCAGCGGCTCGCCTCGGCAGCGGCGATCTGGCGGCGCGCATCCCGCCGCAGCGGCATGCCGAGCTGGAAACCGTGGCGCGACGTTTCAACGGCATGGCGGACAGCATCCAGGAGGCCCATGCCGAGGTCGAGAATCGAAATCGCGAGCTGAGCGCGGCCATCGGCAACTTGAGGCGGACGCAGCAGGACCTGGTGCAGCAGGAGAAGCTGGGTGCGATTGGGTTCATGCTCGCCGGGCTGGCGCACGAGCTGAACAATCCCCTGGCCGGCATTCTCGGCAGCGCGGAGTGCATCGAGCAGGAGCTCGCGGGCCACACAGATCCGGCGATTCGCCGCGTGGTCCGGGAGCTGGTGGCGCCCCTCATCACCGAGGCGGCGCGCGCCGGCGATCTGGTGCGCAATCTTCTCTTGTTCTCTCGCCCGTCGAATGCGCAGCTCGCTGCGGTGAACCTGCGAACCGCCATCGACGTCGCCCGCGGCCTCCGCGCCTACGCCTACACCCAGGCCGGCATGATGCTCCTGGTGGCGGTTCCCGACGGGCTGTACGTGGCGGTCGAAGAGCAGCGCCTCGAGCACGTGGCGATGAACGTCATGTCGAACGCGCTCGAAGCCATGCGGGCGGGCGGCGGCACGAAACTGGAGGTCCGCGCCGAGCGGATCGACTCCGGCTGGGTGGCCCTGACCTTCGAGGACGACGGACCTGGCTTTCGCGAGCCCGACCGCGTCTTCGATGCGTTCTACACGACGAAACCGGTGGGCAGTGGCACCGGGCTGGGCCTTTCGCTGGTCCAGCGGTTCGTCAGCGAGGCCGGGGGCACGATCGCGGCGGAGAACGCACCTTCTGGCGGCGCCCGCCTGACGATGCGCCTGCGCGCGGCGTCCCCGCCCTTCGCGGGCGGGACGGCAGCGGTCGAGCGAGCTCCCGCAGCTCCCGAAGCTCGGGGGGCTTCGCTGCCGGCCCACACTCCCGAGGCCACCTCGAGCATCGTGGTCGCAGCGACCCACGTGGCGGCTGGCCAGCGGCGTGGGCTGCGGCGGATTCTCGTCGTCGACGACGAGCCGGCCATTCGCGAGATTCAGCGCCGGTTCCTGGAGAAGGCAGGCATCGAAGTCCTGGTCGCGAAGGATGGCGCCGAGGCGGTCGCCGTCCTCGAGCGCGAGCGGTGCGATGCGGTGATCACCGATATCCGCATGCCGGGCGAGATCGACGGCATCGCGTTGTACCGCTGGATCGAGGCCGCCCAGCCCGATCTTGCCAAGCACTGCCTCTTCGTGACCGGCGAGATCGAGCCCGACGGCGAGGATCCGGTCACCGGCATCCTCGCCGGACGGGCGATCACCAAGCCGTTCAAGCGTGAAGCCTATGTCGCCCGCGTCCTCGCCCTTCTCGACGATGCCGCGCCGCCCGCCTGAGGCCGTCGCCGTCTCGGCAGGGGTGGCAGTGGCCCACCTCCGCGAGCACCTCCTCGGCGAGCAGGGCGGCCAACAAGGCCCCGCGCCTGGCGGCGCAAGAGGGGCAGAAGCCGCGCCGCTGGCAGGAGAAGGCCACCAGGTCCTCCCCACGGCACTGGTCGCAGCGCACGCGGGCGAAACCTGGTTGTAGAGCTCTGGTGGGTGCCCTCCTCGCGGAGCTCCCTCTTGTGCTGCCGCCGGCGGCCGGCGCTCCCTAGGGCGCCCCAGAGCCTCGGCGCCGAGCTACTCCCCAAGGGCTCACGGCGCGGTCGTCCAGGACGCCACGTCGCCGCTCTCGAAGCCGTCCTCGAACAGCGGCAGGATGGTGAAGAACAGGTCGCTGAAGCCATTGGTGTCGTTGGCTACCAGGTTGGAAGCGCCGCTCGAGAACCCTGCCACCAGGCTACTGGAGCGTGACAGCGACGGCTCGAACGACCGACCGTCGCCGCTGCTTGCGACGCCCGCCGGCGTGTGGCTGAGCAAGCGGTTCTCGCCGGAGGAGCGGCTCCAGGCGAAGACGTCGAAGTCGCCGTTGGTGTCGACCTGGCCGGCCACCAGGTTCGTGGCCTCGCTGCTGTAAAGGATCCGCGAGCCGTCGAGAGAGATGTGAAACTCGTCGACCCCGCCCTCGCCGGTGGTGGTCGGCGCTCCCGGCAGGTGGCTGACCACCCGTACCAAGCCGGCGGCTCCATTGCGGCGCCAGTGGAAGAGGTCCTTCTCGCCGTTGGTGTCCACCTGCCCGATGGTGTGATTGGTGCCGTCGCTGGAGAAGGCCACCGAGCTCCCGTCGCCGCTGGGAATCGCCGCGAAGACGCGGCCGTTGCCGGTGGCGGTGCCCGACGCCCCCCGGCGGCTGACCAGGAGCAGCGCATCCGCCAGCCGATCGTAGAGGAACGCATCGAACGCTCCGTTGCTGTCCGCGGTTAGGCCCTCGACATCGCTCGCGGAGCTAAGGAACACCAGGCAGGTGCCATCGGGACAGACTTGCGGACGATTGGAGGTTTGATTGGCGGTCGAGGTGGCGGAGGCGCGGCTGACGAGCCGGTTCGAACCGGTTGCCCGCGTGAAGAGATAGACGTCGGGAGCGCCGTTGGCGTCGGTGATCGCGGCGACGACGTCGGTACCGTCCGTTTCCCAACCGATGAATCCGCCGTCGTCCGAGATCGAGTCCTCGATAGAGCACCCGTTGGTGGTGGTGGCGCTGGTGGCGAACTGGTGGCTGACGAGGATGATCTGCGCGTTGCTGCGGTCGAAGAGGTAGATGTCCTCACAGGAGTTGTTCTTCACCGCGACACCGGGTAGGTCAGTGGCCCCGCTGGCGAAGACCACCCACCGGCCGTCGGCGCTCAGCGCGCCGCCGCTGGCCGAGGCGTTGGCCGCGGTGGCGGTGCCGGCGGTCGAGTGCGACACCAGCTGCACGGTGTCGGCGACGCGGCTCCAGAGGAAGAGGCCGCCGGAGCCGCTGGGGTCGACCTGGCCGGCCACGAGATTGGTCGAGTCGCTGTCGAAGAGCACGAATGCACCGTCACCGCTGATGGCGATCGCGGTGGCGACGCCGTTGGCGCCCTGGAGCGGGCTGCCGATCGCGTGGCTGATCAAGGTGACCGCGCCGGTGAGGCGCTCGTAGAGGTAGGCCTGGCCGCGCTCGCCGCCGGTCGAGCCGGCGACGAGATTCGTGGCACCGCTCGAGAAGGCTGCATAGCGGCCGGCGTCGTCCCACGACATCCGAGAGCTGCTGTCGTTAGCCGAGCCGGTGCCGGCGGCGTTGTGGGTGACCAGCGTGAGGGGCAGGTCGGTCGCCAGCGATGGCGAGGCAACCAGGGCCGAGGAGAGGAGAGCGAGGGTCGGCACGATGGCGAAGCGACGAAGCTGGCAGAGTCGCCGGCGGATCATGGTCGTCCCCGGTGGCTTGGTTTGGTTGCTGGTTGGCTGGTGGTTCAAGGTCCGGTGTCTGACCAGGCCGATTCGTCGCCGGACTCGAAGCCGTCGGCAAAGAGCGGCGCGTGGAGGTAGAACGCGTCCTGTCCCAGAATCGGGTCGTTCGGCACGAGATCGCCGGCGAAGCTGGTGAAGCCGACCAGCTCGCCCTCCGCAGCCAGCGAGCGGAGCTGCGAGGCGAACACACCGGCCTGCGCCGGATTGGCTGGAACGTGACTGACCAGGGTGACGACGCGGGAGGGGTGGTCGAAGGAGAAGACGTCGAGCGTTGGCGTCGGCGCATCCACCTGCCCCGGCACCAGGTCGGTCGCGTCGGACTCGAAGACTACCGTGCGTCCCGAAGGCGTGACGATCGCGGCGGTGCAGCGGGCGTTGGCCGTCGTCTGCGGCTCGCCCGGGGCGTGGCTGACGAGGCTGATGGGCGAGATCATCGCCCCGTCCACCCAGAGGAAGCAGTCCTCGACACCGTTGGTGTCCAGCTGGCCGGCGACGTGGTTGGAGGCCCGCCCATGGAAGGCCACTCGCGTTCCGTCGCTGCTGATCGAGACAGTTGGCGTCACGTCGCCGTCGCCGGTCACCGTCTGGTTGCCGATTCCCGCCTGGTGGCTCACCAGCTTCACCGTGTTGCTCGGCCGGTCGTAGCGGAGGACGTCGAGGCCGCCGTTGGTGTCGGTCGAGACTCCTTCGATGTCAGTGGCGTCGGAGACGAAGGCCACGGCCGCACCGTCGGCGGAGACCACCGGCGAATGGGAGCTGCCGCTGGCGGTAGTGGTCGCGTCGCCTCCCTTGCGGCTGATCAGCCGCAGATCCCCACCAATACCGGCCAGCCGATCCCAGAGGTAGACGTCGTCGGCGGCCTGGTTGGCGTCGGTGATGCTGGGCAGGAGATTCGTGGCGGTCGTGGTGAAGGCGAGCCAGCGACCGTCGCGCGACAAGCTTGGAGCGAAAGAGGTACTGTTGCCTGGCGTGTCGGTCGCTGCGACATGGCTGGCCAGGGTGATGCTGTCGGTCAGGCGGCTGTACAGCGCAACGTCCGTGTGGCCCTCGCCGTCATGAGTGGAGAAGAGGTCGCTGGCATTGGTGATGAGAGCGACGAAACGTCCGTCACCGGAGATGACGCGCACGATGCCAGCGAACGCAGTTGGGATCCCGAGCGCCGAGCTGGCGTCTCCGGCCTGCAGCGGCGACCCCGCGCTGTGACTCACCAGGGTGGTCGTGTCGCTCGCGCGGTTCCAGAGAAACACGTCGCTCGCCCCGTTGCTGTCGATCTGCCCCGGCACGAGGTCGGACGCTGCGGACTGGTAGGCGACCCAGTTGCCGTCGGCGCTGATCTGCGCCACGGTGCCGAGACCGAGACCGAGACCGCCTGCCGTCGTGGGCTGCCCAGGCAGGTGATTGATCAGGCGCATCTGGCCGCTGAAGCGGTCGTAGAGGAAGAGGTTGTCGGTATTCGGCGGAGTGTTCTGTCCCGCCACGAGATCCGTCGCCCGGCTCGACGACGGCGAAGTGGCCCTCCTCGTCCCACACGAGAAGATCTCCGCTCGAGCCGTTGGCCATCCCCGGCGGCGTCGCCGAGCGGCTGATGCCGACCACCTGTTCGCCGGCCGCGGGAGACGGCAGCCCCGCCGCCAGCAGCGCTGACAGCGTCAGCCCGACGCCAGCTGCGCAGGCGCGCCGTCCCCGGCGGATGGAGACTGTGCCCTCGGTTTCACTGCGCATCGCTGGTCCTCCGTGCGCCAGCTCGCGGCAGCGAGCGGCGAGTGCACGACGCACGCTACGGGTGGCGCCGGAGCGGTGACAGTGGAGGAGGTCGGGTGGCGCGGCATGACTTCCGTCGGGTACGCCACGTCGCCAGGGTCGCGCCGGCGCAGCTGGCGCGGTGGGCGAACCCCACGCGCAGCCCCGGCGTCGCCGGGCGATCCCGGTGCCGCTACGACCCGGGCGCACGAGGCCGCGGGTGAGGGCCTCGGCCACCGCCTGGGTGCGGCTATCCACGCCCAGCTTCGCCAGCACGTTGCTGACGTGGCCCTTGACCGTACCCTCGGTGATACCGAGCTCGCGGGCGATCGCCAGGTTGCTCTCACCGCGGGCGATGGCCTGCAGCACCTCGAGCTCGCGAGCGGTGAGCTCGGCGGCGGCGACCCTGTCGGCGAGCCGCTCGGCGACGGCGGCGGGCACCGCCCGCCGCCCGCTCGCCACAGCTCGCAGGCTGCGCAGCTGCTCCTCGGGGGGCGAGCTCTTGAGGAGATAGCCTGCGGCGCCTGCCGCCAGCGCCCGGTAGACCTCTTCGTCGGTGTCGAACGTGGTGAGCACCAGGATGCGCGCGCCCGGGTCGGCCTGCTTCACCTGCGCGATGACGGCGAGCCCATCGCAGCCGGGCATCCGCAAGTCGAGTAGCAGCACGTCGGGACGGTAGCGGCGGTAGAGCGCGATGGCCTCCTCGCCGCCCGGCGCGGTAGCCACCACTTCCATGTCTTCCTCGCAGCCGAGGATCGCGGCAAGCCCTTCGAGCACCACCGGGTGGTCGTCGGCGACGAGAACGCGCAGCCGGTCAGTCATCGCCGCGCTGTCCTGAGCGGCACCCGCACCTCGACCCGCGTGCCCTCACCCGGAGCGCTGGAGACCTCCAGCTGGCCGCCCAGCCTGGCGGCATGCTCCCGCATGCCGACCAGCCCGAGCCCGCTGCCGGGCACCGAGTCGCCATCGTCGCCGCCATCGCCGCGCACCTCGCGGCCATGCGTCGCAGCCGGATCGAATCCACGGCCGTCGTCACGCACGGCGAGGACCGCCTCGCGGCGCCCGACGTCGAGATCGACCTCGATGTGGCGGGCACCGCCGTGCTTGACCGCGTTGGTCATCGCCTCGCCGCCGATGCGCAGCAGCTCCGACTCGACGATGGGGGGGAGCGGGCGGTCGCCGCCGCGGGAGCGCACCTCGATGTGCGGCGGCGGCCCGGCAGCGAACAGGCGGCCCGCCTCGGCCAGCGCGGCCGCCAGGTCGCGCCCGTCGAGCGCCTGCGGCCGCAGTGCGCGCAGCGAACGGCGCGCCTCCTCGAGACCGCGCTCGGCGAGGGCGGCGATGCGTGCCAGCCTCCCACCGGCCGTATCGGCCGGCTTGCCGCCGTCCACGCGCTGCCCCGCCCTGGCTTGCATCAGGATGCCTGCGAGGTCCTGCGCGATGGTGTCGTGGATCTCGCGCGCCAGCCGGTTGCGTTCCTCGGCGACGGCGGCGCGCACCTCGACGCGGCTGACGCGAA
This sequence comes from Thermoanaerobaculia bacterium, assembly GCA_963837455.1. Taxonomy (GTDB): domain Bacteria; phylum Acidobacteriota; class Thermoanaerobaculia; order Multivoradales; family JAIOJS01; genus DASYQD01. The sequence continues at coordinate 15,468 of CAWINM010000014.1, forward strand.
GCCGATAGAGCCCATACAGGGCGAGGAGGGTCAGTGCCGCCATCAGCGCCCGGAACCACGCCGTCTGGTAGTAGCGCGGCAGCAGGCGCAGGGGAAATCTCGCGGCAACGGGGTTCCACGCGCCGTCCTCGTTCGCCGCCGTGAGGAGAAAGCGGAAGCGCCCGGGAGGCAGGTTGGTGTAGTACGCGACGCGTCGGTCACCGGCCTCGACCCAGCGCGGATCGAAGCCCTCGAGGCGGTAGCGGAAGCGCAGCTTGTCGGGAGCGGTGAAGCTCGGCGCCGTGTAGTGGATCTCGACGTCGAAGGTGCCGGGCTGCAGCACCGGCGGTCGTGTCGTGTCGACCGCGTGGTGATCGGCGAGGACCTGCTCGGCGATCACCGCCGGCACCGCCTTGGCTCGCACGAGACGAGGGTCGACGACGATCGCTCCCGCGCGGGTGCTGAACCAGAGTCGACCATCCCGAGCTCCCCACATCGGTGGTTCGTCCAACTCTTGATGAGCATCGTTCCTCCTGGAGCCGATCCTGATCGTGGATTCGGCTGGATCTGTGCGGGTGGTAGCCGAGGAGATCGAGCGTGAAGGGACCTCCTGCCCTCTAACGCAGGAAACGGGAATCGATCGCCTCACGCGTCGTGCAGGGCGGGAAGGCCCATCGCGGAACGGGCGGCGGACCGCCAGGGCCGCTGGACGCCCTGAGGGACGGGCCGCTGGCGGCGCAGTCGGGCGGCAACCAGTGCGGAATGTGCCCAGCACCAGAAGCACGGGCCAAAGCCCGCCTTGCGGATCGTCCCGCCGCTCCCGACGAGCGGTACCGCGCCGCTGGCTGTCCGAAGCGTGATCGGGGAATCACCGCCGATAAAGCTCCACCTCAATAGCTCGGCGGCGGCGCCTCGTCTGGGTTCTGACGCTTCAGAAGTCCCAGGTCAGGGCCTTTGCGACGCGGCGCACCTCTCGCCTTCGGCACCTACCTCGCGTAGAATTTCCACTCCAGCCACCCTTGAGAACCCAACCCGCTTCCGCGCCGAGGGGCATCCGGTTGCGCGCCCGCAGGGGACCGAGGGCCGCGGTGCGCTTCGCGCTGGTCTTGGGGCTGGCCGCTTCACGGGCCGGAGCAGTGACCTGCACCACGCCCCCCGCTTTCGCGGGGCTGACGTCGGCGAGCGCTGCAAACCTCTCGACCTGTACCATCTCGCTGAACTGGGCGGCGGCGACGCCGTCGTGCGCTGGCGCGATCACCTATTCGGTGTATCGCTCGACGACGCCGGGGTTCACCCCCGGGCCGAGCAACAGGGTCGCCCAGGGGATCGTCGGCACGAGCTACTCGGACGGCATCAATCTCGCTGAGAACAGCGTCGTGGAGTACGTCGTGCGGGCGGTCGAGACCGCGGGCTCGACGACCGAGGATGCCAACACGGTCCGCCGGAGCTCGGCGCCGGGCGGGCCGGTGGTGGCGACGTCGACCGTGTACTTCGACGACTTCGATGGCAATCGGCCGCCGAACCCCACCGCGTACTGGGTGCCCGACACAGAGGGCACGGCGCTCAACGTCGTCGACTGCCACTACCAGTCGCCATCGCATTCGTACCGCCTCGGCGCCCGGGACACGTTGTGCGATTCGTTCTACCCGGCGAGCCTCGAAGCGGGGGTGGTGCTCGGCGGCAACGGGTCGGTGGCGGCTATCGACGGCTTCGACCTGACCTGGGCGCTCACGGCGTCGCTGAGCTTTCGGCGCTGGTACGGTCTCGAGGACCAGTTCGACTACGCCTATCTGGACTACAGCACCACGAGCGCTGGCGGTCCGTGGACGCTGGCCAGGTCCTGGACCGGCTTCGACCAGCCGGACGACGGTTCCTGGAGCCTCCAGACCGTCGATCTCGCTGGTCTCCTGGGTCACAGGGTCTGGTTCCGCTTTCGGCTGGTGACCGACAGCATCGTCGAGTTTCAGGGCGGCGGCTTCTACCTCGACGACGTGAAGATCGAGAAGAGCACCGCCGGGTGCACGACGATCTCGAACGCGACGGCGCTGGAAATCGTCGACCAGCCGAGCGACGCCATCGCGGGCGAAACGATCGCGCCGGCGGTCACCGTGAAGCTCGTCGACGCCGATGGCGCTGTCGTCTCGGGCGCAGCGAACCCGGTGACGATCGGCATCGCAAACAACCCCGCAGGAGGCACTCTCTCGGGATCGCTGTTGGCGGCGCCGTCGAGCGGCATCGGGGCTTTCGACGACCTGTCGATCGAGCGCGCGGCGAGCGGCTACACGCTGACGGCGTCGTCGCCCGGCCTCAGCGGAGCGGAGAGTGACCCCTTTGCCATCGTGCCGGCGGCGCCGCAAGGGCTCGCGGTCGCGCAGCAGCCCTCGTCGATCGCCGCCGGCGAGGCGATGACGCCGCCGCCGGCAATCGAGATCGTCGACGTCTTCGGCAATCGCACTGCTTCGACGCAGGCGGTGAACCTGGGGTTCGCCGCCAACCCCGGTGGCGGCACCTTGCTCGGGTCCTCGTGGCAGAGCTCCGTCGGCGGTCTGGCGACGTTCTCGGGTCTGTCGATCGACAGGGTGGGCAGCGGCTACGCGTTGAGCGCGAGCGCGACCGGGCTCGGCGAGGTGACCCTCGGGACCTTCGACGTGACCCCGGGCGCACCCCACCACACCGCGTTCGTGCAGCCGCCGACCCAGGCCGTGGCCGGGATGGCGATCGCGCCGCCGGTGTCGCTGGCGATCCGCGACGCGTTCGACAACCTCTGCACCGACGACACGCAGCAGATGTCGCTGCAGCTGTTCGACAACCCGGGGGGTGCCAGCCTCGCGGGTGCGACGGTGACAGCGGTGGGCGGCGTCGCGTCGTTCCCGGACCTCGCGGTGAGCGCACCCGGCGTCGGCTACACGCTTTTCGGTGGCGCCAGCGGCCTGCTCGGCGCGATCTCGTCGAGCTTCGACGTGCTCGACACCGCGATCTTCGCCGACGGCTTCGAGAGCGGTTCGACCGCCGCCTGGTCGGCGACCGAGCCGCCGGTGCTGGTCGCTTCGTTCGCCAGCACGCCCCGCGACGACCTCGCGGCTCGCGCGGTGCTGGCGCCCCGGTTGCTGGCGCGACTGAACGGCTCACCGCGGCCGCTGCTGGTCGCCGTGGGAGCGGACGGTGCGCAGCTCGTCCGCGTCGAGGTGCGCCGAGCCGCGGGCGGCGCGGGTTTCGAGCTGCGCGCGCTGGCCGCCGCGGCTGCAGGCGCCCGGGCGACCGCCTGGATCGACCTCGACGGCGCCGCGGCGACCTCGGCGGTGATCGAGATCGAGTGGTGGCGGTCGAGCCCCGGCGCTGCCAACGGCAGGTTGGTGCTCCTCGCCGACGGTCGTGAGCTCGCCACGCTCGAGGATCTCCCGGACCCCGGCGCCGGTGTTGCCGCAGTCTGGGCACCCGAGCCCCTCTCGCTCGATCAGTAGTCCGGGCCGCGGCACGCCCGCTTCCAGCGCTCGCACCTCTCGCTAGCTCGCTCCGAGCAGATCGAGCCAGGCCAGGGCGGTCGCTACCGCCAGGCTCAGGTTGCTGTCGTTGCCACTGCGCTTTCTGGGCACCAGCGAGTGATCGCCGTCGGGAATCAGGCGAGCTCGATGGTGGGCGCGAGGGCGTATCCGGGTACCTCGTCACGGTTGCCGAAGGGGTCGCGCTCGCCCTGCACGAGAAGCGCCGGAGTGCGTAGCGTCTCGAGATGAGTGGTGCGCAGCCGCGTCGGCTCCCCGGGGGGTGGAACGGGTAGCCGAAGCAGAGCAGGCCGGCGACGCCGAGGGAGTCGGCGACCATGGTGGGGAATGCGGCCGCCCATCGACCCGGGGCTTGACGGCGCGAGACGACTGTGTATACTCAGTATGTGAGTATGCACAGAGACATGGTCATCTCCCGCACCGACGGGCGCCCGATGTACCTCCAGATCCTGGAGCAAATCAAGGCGCGCATCGCCGTCGGCGACTGGCAGGCGGGGGCAGAGCTGCCCTCCATCCGCCAGCTCGCCGTGGCGTTGCGGGTGAGCGTCATCACCGTCAAGCGGGCGTACCTGGAGCTCGAGCGCGAAGGAGTCATCGTGACCATGCACGGGAAGGGCTCGACGGTGGCCAGCTCGCCGCAGCTGGGGCCGTCGCTGCACGTCGAGGAGTTGGCGCGTCACCTGGAGTCGGCGGCGCGGCTCGGGCTGCTGCTCGGCATCGCGCCGGCGGAGCTCGGCGCGCGCCTGGCGGCGGCGGCGAAGGAGCTCGAGGAGGGAAGCCATGAGTGAGCTGGCGGTGCGTCTCGCAGGTGTGCGCAAGGAGTACGCGCAGTTCACGCTCGGCGACCTCGACCTCGAGGTGGCGAGCGGGCGGGTGCTCGGCCTCATCGGCGCCAACGGCGCCGGCAAGTCGACGACGATCCGCATCCTGCTCGGCCTGGTGCGCGCCGACCGCGGCGAGGTCGAGGTGCTCGGCGAGCCGATCCCGCAGCGGCAGGCGGTGGCCAAGCGCGAGATCGGCTTCGCCTCCGAGGACCTGCGCCTCTACAAGGCGGCGACGATCGGCTGGCACATGGAGCTCATGCGCTCCATCTACCCCGGCTGGGATCCGGCCTACGCCGACCTGCTGCTGCACCGCTTCGACCTGCGGCGCGACCGCAAGGTGAAGGGGCTGTCGCACGGGCAGCGGGTGAAGGCGATGCTGCTGCTCGCCCTGGCGCACCGGCCGCGGCTGCTGGTGCTCGACGAGCCGACCACCGGGCTCGACCCGCTGGCCCGGCAGGAGGTGCTGGGCGAGATGATGGAGGCGCTCGCCGACGAGCGGCGCACCATCCTCTTCTCCTCGCAGAACACGCTCGACGTCGAGCAGATCTCCGACCAGATCGCCTTCCTCGACCGCGGCCGCCTGGTGGCTGCCGACGACAAGGAGGTCTTCCTCGACCGCTGGCGGCGCTTGCGCCTGGAGGTGCCGCCCGGCGTCGTGTTGCCGGCGCTGCCCGGCACGGTGTCGACGCGCGGCAGCGAGCGGCTGCCGGTGATCACCACCGAACGCTTCGACGACGGGCTGGTCGCCGCCTGCCAGCGGGCGGGCGCGGTGGTGCAGGCGGTGGAGACGATGACGCTCGAGGAGATCTTCGTCGCCGGCGTGACCAGCCGGCGGCAGGAGGTGGCGCGATGAACGCGATGGTGCGGCGACTGATCGTCAAGGACCTGTCCCTGCTACGTCCCGCTCTGGCGGGCTACGTCGTCATCGGTCTCATCGCGCTGGCGCTGATGGGCGTCGGTACCGAGACCACCTTCTACTTCGGCTGCATCCTGCTGATCACCGTGGTCATGGCTTCCGGGATCCACGTGGTGATCGCCACCACCGTGGTCGAGCGCAGCGAGCAGACGCTCCCCTTCGTCATGACGCTGCCGATCTCCCCGCGCGACTACACGCTGTCGAAGATCGCCGGCGGCCTGCTCATCTTCCTGGTGCCGTGGGCGACCCTCGCCGTCGGCTCGCTGGGAATGCTCGCCAGCGGACGGCTCGGCGGGCCGGGACGCGCGCTGGTGCCGCTCGCCGCGCTGGTGCTGGTCGAGCTGCTCGCCGCCTACTGCCTGATGCTCGCCGTCGCCATCGTCTCCGACTCGATGGCGTGGACGATCGTCACGCAGGTGGTGATGAACCTGGGTTTCCAGGCCTTCCTCTACTACGTGTCGCGTGTCCCGGCGATCGCCAGCGCCACCAAGGGCGCCACCACGGTGTGGCCGCCGGCCACCATCGCCCTGCTCCTCGGCGAAGCGGCGATCGTGCCGCTGGCCTTGGGCCTCACCTTCGTGCTGCAGGAGCGCAAGCGCGACTTCCTCTGACCACCGGCGCCGCCCCGCGCGACCGGCGACCGCCGGCGCGCCACTGACGCCCGGCTGACCGGCGGGCTCGCCCGCCCGATCGCATCGCTCACCGCACTCCGCGGCGGGACGGCCCGCGGTGTGCCCCACCCGACGGCCGTCCGCCAACGCTGCCCACGAGGAGCCCACCACATGTCCACCTCCGCCACCCGTCACCAGCCACTCGACGCATTGCGCACGCTCGTGACGCTGCTCGTCGTCCTCCACCACTCCCTGCTCGCCTACGTGCAGATGGCACCGCCGCGCTCGTCGAGCCTCGACGTGCCGATGCTGCTGTGGGCGGCGTTCCCGGTCGTCGACCCGGCGAGGTGGCCCGGCTTCGACCTGTTGACCACCTTCAACGACACCTTCTTCATGGCGCTGCTCTTCCTCGTATCCGGCGTCTTCACGCCGGCGAGCCTGCGGCGCAAGGGGGCGGCAGCGTTCCTGCGCGATCGCCTGAGGAAGCTCGGGCTCGCCTTCCTCTTCGCCGCCGGCGTGGTGGCGCCGCTCGCCTACTTTGCCGCCTACCGCGCGCTGGCGCCGCAGCCGACGTCGTTCTGGCATCAGTGGCTGCACCTCGGCGTCTGGCCGGCCGGCCCGGCGTGGTTCCTGTGGGTGCTGCTCGCCTTCGATCTCGTCGCCGCCGCCCTCTACGCCGCGGCGCCCAGCGCCATCGCTGCCCTCGGGCGCCTGGCCGCGCGCGTCGGCGACCGCCCCGTGCGCGCGCTCGCCGGGCTGGTCGCCGTCTCGGGTGTCGCCTACCTCGCCATGGTCGCCCTCTACGACCCGCTGCGCTGGGTGAGCTTCGGACCGTTCTTCGTGCAGATCGGCAGGCTGGGTCTCTACTTCGTGTTCTTCGTCGCCGGGGCGGCGCTCGGCGCATGGGGCCTCGACCGCGGTCTGCTCGTCGAGCAGGGCGCGCTGGCGCGCCGCTGGGGTTGGTGGCTGGCGGCCGCCCTCGTCTTCTTCATCGTCGCCCTCGCCACCTGGCTGACGATCTTCGCCGCCGCCGCTCGCGGGCCCGTGAGCACCGGCCTCGCGACCTTCGGCAACGTGCTGTTCCCGCTCACCTGCGCCACCACCTCCTTCGCCGTGCTCGCCGCCGCTCTGCGCTTCCTGCGGCGCCCGCCGCGCCTGCTCGCCGCCTTGACGCCCAACGCCTTCGGCATCTACGTCGTGCACTACGCGTTCGTCGCCTGGCTGCAGCTGGCGCTGCTCGCGGCGCCGTTCGGCGCGCCGTTGAAGGCCCTCCTGGTGTTCACCGGCGCCGTGCTGGGAAGCTGGGGAGTGACCGCCGCCGCGCGCCGGATCGGAGGTGCCCGACGCCGGAAGGTCGCGCCCGCGGCGGCGATGGGTGTCTCGTCGTCCTTGGCCAGTCGCTAGCGCGGCATGTCACGACTCGGCGGTGGCCGCAGTGTGACTCTCCAGCGATCGTTGGCCCGCTCTGCGAGCCGGCGGCGGCCACGGCGCGCCGCCGGCGCCGCTCGCCGCGCTCAGGGGCCGCCGCAGGCGAGCACCACCGCCAGGTCGTCGACCAGCGTGTCGAACACCGGGCTCGGCGGGTTGCTCGAGCTGTAGGAGTCGAGCGCGATGCCACCGCTGAGCGCCTGCAGCGCTGCGGTGGCGTCGCTCACCTCCACCTGCCAGGTGCCCGGCTCGGGGTCGCTCGCCGCCCAGATCCGGGCGGCGAGGTGGCTGTGGGTGGCGTCCTCCTGCACCAGCCGGAAGCGCACGCGGTAGGGCGTGCCGTCGACGTAGGCGAAGCCGGCGTCGGCGGCGACGAGCTGCGACTCGACCGCCCTCCTCCTTCCACAGGCCGATGCGCGAGCCGGCGATGGCGCCGTCGACGAAGACGGCGTAGCCCTGGCCCGGCGGGTCGGTGTGGGTAAGCTGCCCGCCGTTCTGGCGAGCGTAGAAGCCGACGCCCTCGGTCGCGTGCTCACCGAAGACGAGGGTGAAGGTGGCCTCGACCTCGCGCGTAGGCACCGCGGCGCGCATGCGCGCCAGCGAGTAGGGATCGCTCGAGAAGGTCGGCCGCCAGCGACCGCGCCCGCCGCTGAGGTCGGCGACGGCGACGCCGCCGGCGACCTCCCACGGTGCCGGCCAGGCAGCGCCATCGGCACCGGCGAAGTCGAAGCCACCGAGGACGAGGAGGCTCCAGCCACAGCCAGCGCCGTCCTCGAAGCCGTCGACGAAGAGCGGCTGCGCGGCAGCCGGCCACGCGGCCCCACCGGTCGCGGCGACCAGGAGCATGGCGAGCGCCAGGCTGGATGGGCGCATCCGGAGAACCATCGGGAGCACCATCAGGGGCACCATTGGGAGCACCCTAGCGGAGAACACCGCGCCGAGCTGTGAAACCGATCGACCTCGACGCCCGTGCCGCGGGTGACCGCTGCCGCCTGCGAGGACGGCACCAGCCTCGCAGCCGGCGCAGCTGCTTGCCGACGCGACGAGCACCGCGTCCCCCGGGTCGATCACCGTGCTCGCGCTTGGCTGGGAGCGGCGCTGGGGCAGTCGTGAAGGGGCGGCCCAGAATCGCAGGCGGCTGGAGTCTCGCTTTGCGCCCGGCGAAAAACTACGATTCGCGCCATCGAGCTCTACAAGCGAGACGTCGATCGGACTCTGCTTCGCGAGCAGTTGCGAAAGACTCCCGACGAGCGAGTTCGCGAGCTCGTAGAGATGGAGCGCTTCGCCGACGAGCTCCGGAATGCTGCCGCGAGGCAGGCCTCCGAATGACGGATTTCGAGGGATTGTTGCGGGCCCCAAGGACCTGGAAGCAATCGCCGAGCTGGAGCAGGTAGAGCCCCGCCAGCACCTCCTCGGCACGCCGGTAGGCTCCGCCATCGGCGGTCGCGCGCCGCACGGCCCGACGCAGCTCGACCTCCGCGACCGCGCTGGTGACCCGCTCGGGCCACTGGGCAAGCGCCGCCAGGAGGGCCGGAGTCTCGGTCTCGGGCAGGACCAGCTTCACCAGCGCCGACGTGTCGAGATACGCCAGTGCCGCCAGCCCCGCCACTCAGCCCTCTTCGCGCTCGGCATCGAGAGCCGCGCTCCCCGCGGCCAGCAGGGGTACCGCGGGCGGCGATCCGAGTCTGGCCAGGTCGCCCAGGGGACGTCGAGCACGTCCCGCGGCTACCAAGCGGTCGCCGGCTGAAGCGTTCTCGGGCGGGGGTGCGAGCACCGCAACGGGGCGGCCTCGCTCCGTGACCCGAAGCGTCTCCCCGCGCGCGACTCGCCGCAGGTAACGACTCAGATGCTGCCTCAGCTCGCGAACCCCCACTGATTCGGCCCCCATGTAGCACATGGTGGCACCTGGCGTCACCGACCAGCTGGCGGGATCGCGACCGCCGTCGGGATCCGCCGTCGAAGGGACGGGTGGGCATGGCAGCCCAGGCTCTTCGCGACGTCCGCGTGGGCCGCGGAAGCGTGGGGCAGGAGGTCGCGGCGAAGCGTCTGCTCGGCGCGCTCCACGCCCTCGCGATGGCGCGGCCAGACCGACTGCAGCAAGGGCTGCGCGAGGTCGCGGTACGCCGCGGCAACACGGTCCGGACCGGCGCGCAGGTACGGTGGGCACCGCCGCGCATGGCGAAGCTCTCCGCTAGCGAGGGTCCTCGCCAATCGCTGCCGCGGTCCCTCACGGGGCGGCCAGAGATGGCAAGATCTTCGTCTCCGCGGTCGAGCGAGCGCTTCACAGGAGCGGAAAGGAGATCGAGGATGCCCTCTGAACAGGCGCGCGCGTTCCGCGTTGCCGGCATGGACTGCGCCGAGGAGATCGCGACCCTACGGCGTGAGGTGGGCCCGGTCGTGGGAGGCGAAGCGAAGCTCGGCTTCGACCTCTTGCGCGGCCGGATGACGGTTGCGGCGGACGCGAGGAGCGTACCGGACTCGGCGATCGTCAGCGCCGCGAGAAAGGCGGGCCTCGCGGCGGCGCCTTGGCGGGGGGAGGGCGACGACGGAGGCAGCGAGCGCCTGCGACGACGGCGCCTGGCTTCAGCGGTCGCGTCCGGTGCCGCCGCCCTGGCCGGGTTCCTCATTCATGCCTCGCTCGCCGGTGGTTTCGGCGCCGCCCTCGGTCGCGAAGGTCTCGGCGGCGGCCACGCAGCTCCGCTCGCGGCGAGGCTCGTCTATGCCATAGCGGTGCTGGCAGGGCTGTTCACCGTAGCGCCGAAGGCCTGGCTGGCCCTGCGGCGGCTCCGACCCGACATGAACCTGCTGATGACGATCGCCATCGTTGGCGCGGTAGGGATCGGCGAGTGGCTCGAGGCGGCCACCGTGGCGTTCCTGTTCGCGCTGTCCCTGGCGCTCGAAGCCTGGAGCGTCGGCCGAGCGCGACGGGCGATCGCCAAGCTTCTCGACCTGGCGCCCCCGACCGCCCGCCTCGTCACGCCAGGCGGCGAGCGCGAAGTGCACCCATCGGAAATCGCGGTCGGTTCGCGGCTCGCGGTGCGCCCCGGCGAACGAATTCCGCTCGACGGGCGGATCGTCTCCGGACGGTCGGCCCTGAACCAGGCACCGATCACCGGCGAGAGCCGTCCGCTCGAAAAGCAGGCAGGCGATGAGGTGTTCGCGGGGTCGATCAACGGCGCGGGTGCTCTCGAGATCGAGACGACCGCTGCGGCCGAAGCGACGATGCTGGCAAAAATCCTGCGGCTGGTCGAGGAGGCCCAGGCGCGGCGATCGTCATCAGAACGTTGGGTGGATCGCTTCGCGAGCATCTACACACCCTGCGTCTTCGCCGTCGCACTGGCGGTGGCAGTCCTGGCACCACTCCTCGCCGGGGCCAGTTGGAGCGAATGGGGCTATCGGGCCCTCGTCCTCTTGGTCATCGGCTGTCCCTGCGCCCTCGTCGTCTCGACACCGGTCGCAGTCGTTGCCGGTCTCGCCGCCGCCGCGCGCCACGGCGTGCTCGTCAAGGGCGGCGCCTTCCTGGAGGCTCCAGCCAGGATCCGGGCCTTCGCCTTCGACAAGACCGGCACGCTCACCCACGGCAGACCTCGCGTGCTGGAGGTCGTACCGCTCTCGGGCCATGACGAACCCGAGCTGCTCGAGCTGCTCGTCGCGCTCGAGTCGCGCAGCGAGCACCCGCTGGCCGCCGCGATTCGCGACTACGCGGCAGAGAAGGGGATCTCTGCCGCACCCGCCGAGAGATTCCGCGCCTTCGAGGGCAAGGGCGCCGAAGGCTCGATCGCCGGCCGGGTGTTCTGGGTCGGCTCCCATCGCTATCTCGAAGAGCGCGGGCTGGAGACCCCCGACGTGCACGGCCGGCTCGAGGCGGTATCCCAGGCCGGTCGCACCGCCATCGTCATCGGCGACGAGACCCACGTCTGCGGCCTCGTGGCGGTGGCGGACGGAGTACGGATCGACGCCCGCGTCACGCTCGAAGAGCTCCGACGGCTGGGAATCGACACGACCGTCATGCTCACCGGTGACAATCGAGGCACGGCCGAGGCGATCGCCCGCGAGACCGGCCTCTCGGAGGTCCACGCCGAGCTGCTGCCCGACGAGAAGGTGGCGGCGATCGAGGAGCTCGTCGAGCGCTACCATCGCGTCGCAATGGTAGGCGACGGCATCAACGACGCGCCGGCGTTGGCACGCGCCAGTCTCGGCATCGCGATGGGCGGCGGCGGCTCGGACGCCGCCATCGAGACCGCCGACGTCGCGTTGCTTGGCGACGACCTCTCTCGGCTCCCCTGGCTCGTTCGCCACTCGCGCAAGACGCTTGCAGTGATCCGACAGAACATCACCTTCGCCCTCTCGGTGAAAGCGATCTTCTTCGCACTTACCTTCCTGGGCGCTGCATCTCTTTGGGCGGCCATCGCCGCAGACATGGGCGCCGCCCTCTTGGTCGTCGCCAACTCGCTCCGGCTGCTTCGGGGCTGAGAGACCACCTCGCATGGAGCGCGTCGTGCCCGCCCTTCCGTTCGAGTGGGATCGCGCGAGCCTCGCTGTCGTCGTCGGCCTCTGCGCCGTGAAGGCGCTCGTGCACCTCGCACTCATCAACCGCTACGGATATCACGGCGACGAGCCTCCCACCGATTCGCCCCTCATGCAACACGTGGTGGCACCTGTCGTCACCGCCGGGCTCGCCGGCGCGGTCAGCGAGGAGGTGCGCCGATGCGGCGTGGCGGTCCTGCCTTCCATCGTCACGAAGCGGCCTTGAGACGTGACGGCCCGAGCCGCGACGACGAGCCCGATGGCGTGGGCTCACACTCGCCGAGGAGAGTGGCCAGCATCGGCCTCGGTTGCGCGTCTCGCGCGCTCGAGGCCGACTCGGACACCACGCAGTTCCGCGTGGTCGCCTTCGCCCGGTAGAGCGCGGCGTCGACCGCGGCGAGGAGCTCCTCCTTCGCCCGCCCACCGCTGGGGACCGCCGCGACGCCCAGGCTCGCGGTCACGTGCAAGCTGCCTCCGGCTAGGTGGACTGGCGTCTCGGAGACCCCGACGCGGATCCGTTCGGCCGCCGCCACCGCGCCCTCGAGGTCGACCCCGGGCAGGATGGCGAGGAACTCCTCGCCCCCCCATCGGATCACCAGATCCTGGGCCCGCGTGAACCCCTCGAGGGTCTGGGCCACCGCGCGCAAGACGCGGTCGCCAGCCTCGTGCCCTCGGCCGTCGTTGATCGCCTTGAAGTGGTCGAGGTCGAGCATCAACACCCCGAACGGCGGGCCCACGCGCGCGGCGCGATGCAGCTCGCGCTCGAGCTCCTCCTCGCCTGCGCCCCGGTTCAAGAGACCCGTCAGGGAGTCGTGGCGGGCCTGCCGGCGAAGCTGCTCACGGGCATGGAGGAGCTCGTCCTGGACCGCGGCGATCCGGCGGGCGACGTCGAGCCGCGTCCGCAGCTCGTGCGCCGGGGAGTCCTTGAAGAGGTAGTCGTCCACACCAGCCGCAAAGCCGGCTGCGATCTCTTCCTCTTTTTCGTGGGCGGTGAGCAGGATCACATAGGTGTAGTAGTCGCGCTCGAGGCTCCGCAAGCGCCGGCAGACCTCGAGACCGTCGGCGCCCGGCATGGTCCAATCGAGGATGGCGATGTGTGGCGCGTCCGGGCTCTGCAGGTGGCGCCAGGCATCCTCGCCATCGACGGCCAGCTGCACGCGAATGCCCCACCCCGCGAGCCGCATGCGAAGGCTCTCGCGCATCACGTAACTATCGTCGGCCACAAGGACTCTCGTCTGGGTGCTCATCAGGTTTCCTCCCCCCAGACCGCTACCAGCAAGAGGCAGGCCCGAAGTGACATGCGTCACACATCCCGGGCCCAATCCGCAACGTAAACCCTGTTGCCGTAGTAGATAGTGGTATCCGGGTAGGTCCTCCCGCCGCCCTCCGCCGGGCTGCGAGTGCCGTCCTGGCTCTGGACGGCCGTACGGCTTCCGGAATCGAGACTGCATGAGGTCTGGGAGGTGCGGCCGTGGCCCACGCCCCCGAGTGACCAGCAGGTTGCTGTGCGATGCATGCCCGGCCGGGATCTCTGACCAACAGCGGAGACGAAGATCGTGTGGCGGCGGGCACATCGCTCCTCTATCGTCTCCCTGCAGTGATACTTTCAGGGGTGCGTTTGGCCTTCCCATATACCAGTGCCTTGGTGCAGCAACGGCCTTGACCCCCTTGGGCAAGAATCCGTCTTCGTGTTTGTTTCTGCGGCGCGGCGACAGGCATGCCCTTCGCATATCCCGACACCGGTTCTCGACGATTCTCGCGTCATCCTCCGAACCGGCCCCGAATCGCTCGCGTTCGGATCGCTCGACCCAGAGCCTCGAGGTGACTATGAAGATCTCGCAGCAGAGCTGGACGCCGGCGGGAGGATGGAACGACGAGGATCCAGACACAGCCGCAGGGCCGACCGCGAGCACTCTGGCGCTCGTCTTCGGCAGCAAGGGGGCTCTCTCGGACCAAGCGGTGCTCGAGGAGGTCCGACGCCGTCACCCCGGCGCACAACTGCTCGGCTGCTCCACAGCCGGGGAGATCCGAGACACCAAGGTGACGGATGACTCTGTGGTCGTCACCGCCATGGAATTCGCGGCGACTTCGGTCGTCGGTCTCAGCACGCGTCTCTCCGGCCCCGACAGCTACCAGGCCGGGCTCCGTTTGGTGGCGGCACTTCCCAAGGACGGCCTGGCGCACCTCTTCGTGCTCTCCGATGGCCATACGGTCAACGGAACCGCGCTGGCCGCCGGCCTGGCAGCGGAGCTTCCCCACCACGTTCGGGTAACCGGCGGATTGGCAGGCGACGGCGAGCGCTTTGGCGAGACGGTCGTTCTCTGGGACAAGCCCATGGTCGGGGGCGTGGCGGCCCTCGGCTTCTATGGCGGCGCGCTGCGAGTCGGGTGCGGCTCGCTCGGAGGCTGGGACCCGTTCGGCCCGGAGCGCTTCATCACCAGGTCGAGCGGCAGCGTTCTCTATGAGCTCGACGGGCAGTCGGCGCTCGGTCTCTACAAGAGATACCTCGGAGAGCAGGCGGAGGGGCTACCGGGCACTGCGCTTCTGTTCCCGCTCAGCCTCCGACATCCCGACAGCGAGACCAGCGTCGTGCGAACCATCCTCTCGATCGACGAGGCGTCGCAGAGCATGACCTTCGCAGGCGACGTGCCCCAGGGCTGCTATGTCCGTCTCATGAAGGCGAACTTCGACCGACTCATCGACGGTGCGGTTGGCGCTGCGCGCTCGAGCCGCCTTGGTATCGGCAACACCTCGCCGGAGCTGGCAATCCTCATCAGTTGTGTGGGCCGCAAGATGGTGCTCGGCCAGCGCGTGGAAGAAGAGATCGAGGGAGTGCGCGAGGTTCTGGGGCCGCGCCCGGCGCTCACCGGCTTTTATTCCTACGGCGAGATCTCGCCGTTCACGCCGACGTCACGCTGCGAGCTCCACAACCAGACGATGACCATCACCACTCTGTCCGAGACCTAGACCCGAGAGACCATGCCGGCCCTTCACAGCCTCCTGCGACGCCAGCTCACACGAGTGCTCGGGACCGACACGCTCATCCCCGAGGCGTGGCGGCCAGTGGTCGACGCCGTCGACGCTGCCTATCGGCAGTTCGACAGCGACCGCAGGATGCTGGAACGATCGCTGGACCTGAGCTCCCAGGAGCTACTCCAAGCGAACGCAGAGCTGCGAGGCCTGTTCCAAGCCTTCCCCGACGTCTCGTTTCGGCTGCGCGCGGACGGCACGATCCTCGACCAGCGAGGGGGCGGGAGGCCAGAGACCCAGGATCGACCAGAGGAGCTCATCGGCAAGCACGTCTCGGATCTCGTCAGCGTGGAAGAAGCCAGTCGGTTCGAATGTGCCATCAGGAGGGTCTGCGAGACTGGCGAGGTGGTGAGCCTGGAGTACTCGGAGGGGCGTGGCGAGAGCAAGGCGTACTTCGAGGCTCGTCTCGTGCCCATTCCTGGTGAGGAGCTCATGATGCTCGTTCGCGACATCAGTGAGCGCAAACGGGCCGAGCGGCGCGTGGAAGAGAGTGAGCGGCGGTATCGCCTCCTGTTCGAGAACGCCTTGGTGGGGGTCTATCGCACCACGGAGAGCGGGACCATCCTGGATTGCAACACCTCGTTCGCCCAGCTTCTCGGCTACGCCTCGCCCCAAGAGCTGCAGGGCCGGATGGCTAGCAGCCTGTACGCCAGCCCATCAGACCGCGAGACGTTCATCGCTCGCCTGCGCCAACGTCGGGCGCTGGTCAATCAGGAATGGTGTGGCCGCCGCCGCGACGGAACCACTGTGTGGCTGCTGGAAAACGTCGCATACGACCCGCTCGACGAAGCGGGCGGTGTCCTCCAAGGCACCGTCGTCGACATCACCGCCCGCAAGCGCGCCGAGCTCGAGCGTCAGGAGAGCCTGGCGTTGTTCTGGTCGTTGATCGAGAACATGGACGCCGCGGTTCTGGTGGAGCGCGACGATCGGACGGTGTTCGCCGTGAACTCGTCATTCTGCCGCGTCTTCACGCTGGAAGGCCAGCCCGAGAGCATGATTGGGCGCGATCGAATGGCGATTGCCGCGGGAAAGACGATGCTCGCAGATCGCGCGAGCTTCCTTCGCGGCCTCACGAACACCGTCGGCGATCCCCAAGCGGTCATCGCGGAGGAGATCGCCTTTGCAGACGGCCGATTGTTCGAGCGCGATTCGATCCCGATCTACTCGGCCAATGGCGAGTTCGTCGGCCGCATGTGGCAATACCGCGACGTCACCGAACACAGGAGGCTCGAGGCGCAGCTTCGACAGTCGCAGAAGATGGAGGCCATGGGTCGGTTGGCGGGTGGTGTGGCGCACGACTTCAACAACCTGCTGACGATCATCCTCGGTTACACCGCGCTCGCCGTTGCCACCATCTCCGACCCGGCGGTGCGGGACCAGGTCGAGGAGGTGAAGAAGGCAGCGGAGAGGGCGGCTGGGCTCACGCGACAGCTGCTGGCTTTCAGTCGCAAGCAAGTGCTCCAGCTGCGCGTCGTTGAGCTCAACTCGGTGATCGTGGGCGTGCAGACGATGTTGCAGCGCCTCATCGGCGAGGACATCCGCGTGGTGACCCGTCTGGACCCACGGCCGGGCCGGATTCGCGCCGACATCGGCGGGCTCGAGCAGATCGTCGTCAATCTCGCGGTCAATGCCCGCCATGCGATGCCGGACGGGGGCGAGCTCGTGCTGGAGACGTCGACCGTAACCGCTCGAGAGATCGCGGCCCAGGCGCGTGTGCGGGCGGACGATGGCGCCTACGTCATGCTGACCGTTTCGGACACCGGCTGCGGGATGGACCGTGAAACGCAGGCGCGCGCCTTCGAGCCCTTCTTCACGACCAAGGTCCAGGGCAAGGGCACCGGGCTCGGCCTCTCCACGGTCTACGGAATCGTGAAGCAGTGCGGCGGACACATCTGGCTGGAAAGCGAGCCGGGCCAAGGAGCTCGCGTGAGGATTTGCCTGCCGACCGTGGACGCGCCGCTGGAGGAACCGGTGAAGGCGACCAGCGACGTCAACCATCGCGGCAACGGCACTGTGCTCGTGCTCGAGGACGACCCGACGCTGCGGCACTTGGCACGCAGAACCTTGAGCAGCGCCGGCTACGAGGTCCTGGCAGCGGGCTGCGGAGCCGAGGCGATGAGGTTGGTCGAGAGCTTCGGGGAACCCATCCACCTTCTTCTCGCGGACGTCGTACTGCCTGATATCGCCGGGCCTGTGGTCGCCGAACAGATTCGCGGATGCCGACCCGAGCTGCGAGTGTTGTTCATGTCCGGCTACGCACCCGCGGGCCTCCAGGGCTTGAACGCCCTCGAGCCCGGTGTCCGCTTTCTGCCCAAGCCCTTCACCCCGACCGCCTTGCTCGCAATGGTGGAGGTCGCCCTCCGAGGCCAAGCCGGCGAATGTCCTTCGCCTCTGCCGGGATAGCCAGAGGCGGCTGCGAACCCCTCCACGATCCGGTCCACCGCCGCCTGGCGGGAGATCTCGCCGTTCATGTAGGCGCGCCAGGCCGGCACCACCACCGCCGCGGCCGCCGGCACCTTCGCGTAGTAGCCGTCGACGTCGCCGTAGTCGCGGTGAGCGGGGTCGATGACCCTGCGCACCGACCCTGCCGCCTGCACGAAGATGAGGGTGTGGACGAAGTCGTGGATCTCGCGCGGCGAGCCCGCCGGCTGCACCTTGGCGAGGCGGTCGCGCAGCTCGTCGAGGACACTGTGGCCGCCGACGTCGAGGGAGTGGATGGTCTCGTGCACCACGGTCTCGAGCCACTGCGTGCCCTGCGCCGCGTCGGCGGCCACGATGCTCACCCCGCGGCCGCCGGCGCCACGGTGCGTCACGGCGCCGGGGAAGGGCCCCGCGGCCACCAGGTAGACGTCGAAGGGGCGGGCGGGCAGGTCAGAGCCCAGGCTCTTCGCGACGTCCGCGTAGACCGCGGAAGCGTGGGGCAGGAGATCGCGGCGCAGCGTCTGCTCGGCGCGCTCCACGGCCTCGCGATGGCGCGGCCAGACCGACTGCAGGAAGGGCTGCTCGAGGTCGCGGTAGGCGGCGGCGAGACGCACCGCGCCGGCGCGCAGGTGCACGGTGGCACCGCCGCGCATGGCGAAGCTCTCCGGCAGGTCGGCGGCAAGCCGGGAGAAGCTGGCGGCGTCGTTGGCCCCGACGAGCCCCCCCTCGAGCGGGCCCCAGGCCAATGGGCTGCCGAGGTCGGCGTCGAGCTGGCGCGCGGCGGCGACCGCAGCGGCAAGGCCCGCGACCGCGGGCGGCTCGGACTTCTGCTCCGCCAGGTGGCGTACCCAGTGGTGCATGTCGAGGAAGGGGTTGACATGGATCGCGATGAGCTCGGGTGGCGCCGCCGGGGTGCTCGCGGGAGCGGCGGAGAGGGCCAGGAGAGCGGCGAGGACGACGCACATGATCCACCTCCCGTGTCGGCGGGATGATACCCGCGCCGGAGCGCCCGCAAGTCGGTTGCGGCCGGCGGACCCGTGCCCAGGCGCGGGGCCGCGCCGAACGGTATGCGGGTCGAGGCGACCGCGATCGGCTGGCTGCCACTCCACGCCGGCCGATGGCTCACCGCGCGCTCGCCGCCCGACGGGCCGCGTTTTGGTAGGCTCGACGCCCTGATGGCGAGACGCGCTCTCACCAAGATCGCCCTCGCGGCGCTGCTCTTCGACGGCTCGCACCTCTGCCTCATGGTGTCGCCTCCCCGCCACGATAGCGAGATGCGGATGTCGTGCTGCAAGCGCGTCGACGGGTCGGGACCCATTGCCTGCCCGTGCCACCATAGGGGATCGGTGATCGGCGGCGGCGACGCCTGGTTGCCGGCCGCCATGCCCGCCGTCACCTCGCTCCCCCTGCCCGCGGCCACCGCGGTCCGTTTCGCGGTCGTCGGGCAGCTCGCAGCGGAGAGAAGCGGCCCTCCCGTCGATCGGCCTCCCCGCAGCTCGTAGGTCTCGGCGTCGCAACCCGAACCCAACGAACGACCGCGGAGGTGCCATGCACGCACGCCCCTCTGCGCTCGCCCTCGTGGCGAGCGCCATGATGCTTTGTCTCTCGCAATTCCCGGCCGCCGCGCAGGAGACCGAGACGCCGGTCTCTGCGGCCGCCTTCGACTCCCACGACTCCCTCCTCGGGATCGGTGACGATCCCAGCCGCCGGCTCGTCCTCAGCGCCTTCGCGGTGGCGAGCTACGACCTCAACGCCACCACGCGCGAGAACACCTTCTCCCCCGACGCGCTGGCGCTGGCGCTCTACAAGCCGGTCGACGACCAGGTCTCGGTGTTCGCCCAGCTCACCACCGCACGCGAGACGAAGGAGCCGTTCGTCGATGCCGAGGAGCCCGAGGAGGCGTCGGCCGAGATCGACAACCTGCAGATCCGCTGGGTGCCCAGCCCACAGGCCGGGCTCGACGTCGTCTTCGGCAAGTTCGATTCTCCCCTCGGCATCGAGCGCGACGACGCGCCGCTCAACTTCCAGGCCACGTCTTCCTTTACGTTCGACTTCGCGCGCCCGATCAAGTTCACCGGCGTCCAGCTGCACGAGGCGTTTTCGCCGAGCTTCGAAGGCTGGGCGATCGCCTCCAACGGGGCCGACCTCGACACCGACACCAACCACTCGAAGACCGGGGCCCTCTACGGCATGTGGAGCCCCTCGCTCGGCGCCCACTTCGGCCTCGGGGTGATCCGCGGCGACGAGCAGGACGCCAGCAGCGGCAATCCCCGCACGACGGCGGTGGGAACGGTGCTGCTGCAGCCGACCTCGCGCTGGGTGCTGGGCGGCGAGGCCATCTCCGGTCGCGAGGAAGGTGCGACGGAGGAGGGCGGCACCGCCACCTGGCGGGCGGCGATGCTGTTCACCCACCATCGCTTCGGCGATCACTGGGCGGCCACCGTGCGCGGCGACTACCTGCACGACGCCGACGGCGCGCGCACCGGCACCGCGCAGACCCTCACCTCGCTGACCGTGTCGCCCCAGTACCTGATCGGCGGCGGTTTCTACGGCGTCTTCCGCTATCTCGACCGCACCACCCTGCGACTCCCCCAGGTCGCGCTGCGTCTGGACCTGCGCTACGACCACTCCGACGAGGCCGTCTTCCGCTCCCGCGCCGACGAGGAGGTAGGGCAGAAGAACCACACCGAGCTCGCCCTCCAGACAGTGGTCCTCTTCTAGGAGACAACCATGGGACGCCTTCCGGCAGCGCCCTTCGAGCTGCGGCTCGCCGTGCTCCTCTTCCTCGCTTTGCTGGGTGTGGCCGATGCCTTCGGCGCCTGGGAGGTCCGCAACTTCGCGGCCTTCACGCCCGGGGCGGTGGCGGACACCGTGGCGCCGATGGAAGCCCACGACGGGGCGGCGGGCCCAGCCGACGCCAGCGAGCGGCCGGTGGACCTCGCTACCCTCAACCGGCCGCACCACATGATCGACCGCGCCCTGCTCGTCCAGGACACTCACGTCCACGTGCCGGCCTACGCCCTCACCGCTGCCCTGCTCTCGCTCATCGTCTGCGGTCTCGCCATGAGCTCGCGGGCGCGGTCGGCGCTCGTCCTCGCCGCCTTCGCAGCCCCCTTCCTCGACTTCGCGGGGCTGTGGGGCGCCCATCTCGATCCCCGGCACGGGCGCGGATTCGGCGTCCTCACGGTGGTCGGCGGCTTCGCCATGGGCGCCGTCTACCTGCTGGTGCTCGTCGCCGTGCTCCTGCAGTGCTTCCTGCAACGACCTCGACCGGAGACCCTCCATGACTAAGAAGATTCCAGTAGCGGTAGTTGCCCTCGTCCTCGTGGCCGCGGCGGCGCGCGCGCATGTCACACCCAACGTGCAGCTGCTCGCGCGCGGCGACTTCATCAAAGCGACGCTCGCCGGGGCGACGAAGTTCTTCGAGAAGCCGGTGGTGCTCGATGGCGCGCAGCGCAGCGCCCTGCGGCAGGCGACCGGCTGGGACGCCTCCGCGGAGGACACCAAGGTCTACGTAGGCCGTGACGACGGCGGCGGCCTCGTTGGCATCGTCCTCTTTCTCTGGATGCCGTCGCAGCACGGCCCGGTCGGCATCGCCGCGGCCTTCGACGTCGACGGCAAGCTGCTGCGCGCCGACGTCACCGACGTCGGCAGCGAGCCGCTCGACTGGGTGCGGCCGCTGCTCGCCAACGGCGGCCTGACGGAGCTCGCGGGCCTGTCGCTCGACGAGCACCCCGCAGCCACGAAGATCGGCCCGGGGGTCACCGGCAGGATGAGCCGCTACTACGCCAAGGTCATCGCCGACGGCGTGGCGCGGGCCCAGGCGCTCGAGTCGGCGATGCGATCCACCATCCACTGAGGCCGCCAAGCCGCCGGCGTGCCGGGTGCGAAAGGCGCACCGTTTGGCTCACCGGCGACGACGATAGCTGCATGGCGCATGAGGGCCTCCGGGTTGGGGGCGGCCAATTGGCCCCCAACCCGGAAGCGCGTGCGTGTCTCGGCACCCTGCCGTCCGCCGGTGGGACCTAGCCGCCGCTCACCGCCGGCAGGATGGTCACCTCGTCGCCGTCGGCCACCGCGGTGTCGAGCCCCCCGGTGTAGCGGATGCTCTCCTGGCCGACGAAGAGGTTGACGTGCTGGCGCAGCTCGCCGCGCTCGCCGAGGAGGCGGTCGCGCAGCTCGGGATGGACGGCGAAGAGCGCTGCCAGCACCATCGCCACCGTCGGCAGCTCGCCCGCGAGCGTCACCTCGGCCTCGCCGTCGCCGGGCTCGCGCAGCATACCGGGGACGTGGACGGTAATCGCCATCAGACGACGGCGGCCTTGACGCAGACGATCGGCGGCAGGCCGTCGGCGAGGGCGCGCCAGGAGTCGCCGGCGTCACGCGAGGCGTAGAGCTTGCCGTTGCGGGTGCCGAAGTAGAGCCCCGCCGAGGGCAGGCTGTCGACGTCGAGGGCGTCGCGGAGCACGGTCTCGAAGGCGCCCTCCTGCGGCAACCCCGTGGCGAGCGCCTCCCACGAGGCGCCGGCGTCCCGGGTGCGGAAGACGCGCAGCCGCGACTCGGGAGTGCAGCGGAAGCCGTCGGACTCGAGCGGCACGATGTAGACCGTGTCGGGCTCGTGCGGGTGCACCGCCATGGCGAACCCGAAGTCGGAGGGGACACCGTTGGCGACGTCCTGCCAGCTGTCGCCGGCGTCGTCGGAGCGGTAGAGGCCCCAGTGGTTCTGCAGGAACAGCCGCTCGGGGCGGGCGGGATGGGCGACCACCTTGTGCACGCACTGGCCGAACTCGGGGTAGCGGCTGCCCTCGGGCAGGAACTGCGCGCGCACGCCCACGTTTCTCGGCGCCCAGCTGGCGCCGCCGTCGTCGCTGCGGTAGACGCCGCCGGTGGAGATGGCGACCAGCAGCCGCCGCGGGTCGTGGGCGTCGGGCACGATGGTGTGCAGGCAGAGGCCGCCGCCACCCGGCTCCCAGCGCGGCCGGTGGGGGTGGTCGAAGAGCCCGCGTACGAGCTGCCACGACGCGCCGGCGTCCTGCGAGGCGAAGAGCGCCGCCGGCTCGACGCCGCAGTAGAGCGTCTGCGGCTCGTCGGCGCGGCCGGGCTCGATCTGCCAGATGCGCTTGAGCTCCTGATCGCTGCCCTCGGGGAAACGCACCGGCGTCGCCTCCGGGATCGCCCAGGTCGCGCCGAAGTCGTCGCTCGACACCAGGCGCGGGCCCCAGTGGAAGCTCGTGGGCGCCGCCCACACGCGGTGGCGGCCGGCCCGCCCGTCGTAGGCGAGGGCGTAGACCGGCTCCCCCTGGAACCATGGTCCCGCCTCGTCCCACTCCTCGCGCCCGGGGCCGGAACGGAAGAGGAAGGCCCCCTTCATCGTCCCCACCAGGAGCACCACGTCACCGTCGCCGACGCTCGCCAGTCGTGTCTCGGCCATGGCGCCGGAGCCTACCTCACCGGATCCGTGTGCGGCGCGTCCGCAGGCGGCGACGCCGGGACGAGGGACCCCGCAACGGCGCCCGACGGGAGCGGCCAACGGATGAGGAGGCGGTGGTCGCCGGGGAGTCGTTGACCGCCGGCTCAGTGCCGCGCCGGCAGCTCGGCGGGCTCGATCTCGTCGAGCTTCCGGACGTCCACCGCCAGCGAGCCGCCGGTGGGCTCGAACATGTCGGCGAAGCGGGCGCCGCAGGCGATCTCGTCGTCGCTGTAGGAGGTGCGCGCCTGGGTGGTGCGCGAGAAGGCGTCGTCGATGGCGGTGACCAGCACCAGCACCTCGGCTCCGCGGGCGGCGAGGTCGCCGCTGCCGAGCCCCCACAGCGGGCTCTGCTCGTCGATCGGGTGCACCACCGTCCAGGCGAGTGGGAAGAAGGCCACCTCGGAGCGCTCCAGCGCGAGGTTGAAGAAGCGCCGGGCGCGGATGCCGCGACGCTCCTCGGAGAGCGCCAGCACCACCCGCGCCGCGACGCTCGACAGCTCGCCGCGCCGCTGGTTGATCATGCGAAACATGAGCGCCGCACCGCCGCGGTAAGGCGCCACCACGGCGCGGCGGCTGAAGGCGATGGCGGCGGCGGGACGCGAGAAGCGGGCGAAGAGCAGACCGGTGACGAGGGCGATGGTCAGCAGTCCGACGAAGGCCTCGACCGTCATCAGCAGCTCCGCCGCCGTGCTGGTGGGGACGATGTTGCCGTAGCCGATGGTGGTGAAGGTCTCGACGCTGAAGAAGAAGGCCCGCGGCAGCCGCGCCAGGAAGCCGGCCGCCGCCACGCCTCGGAGCGCCTGCGGGCCGCAGAGGGCGAAGGCGCCGGCGAACAGCGCGTTGATGCCGATGTAGAAGGCGAAGGAGAGGGCGAAGAAGCGCGGCCAGGAGATGGTGAGCAGGGCGTGGAAGGCGTCGAGCTGCCCGACGAAGGAGAGCCCGCGCCGGAAGACGTTGAAGCTGCCGTCGCGGTTGAGCAGCCGCTGGCGGCTCAGTTGCGCCACCCGCGAGCCGAAGCCGAGGTCGCGCAGCTCCTCCGGCGTGGGAGATTGGGGTGCCTGCTCGGGCGCCAGCGCGCCCTCCACCCCCGCGCCGAAGACCTCCATGCCGAGGCCCTTGGGGGCGGCAGGCATGGTGGCCTTCGCCTCGGCGGCGCCCGATGTCGTTGCCGGCAGCTCGCCGGTGCGCCGTGCCGCGCTCACATCGAGATCGAGCCCTTGCGGAAGTCGGTGGCACCGAGGTGGACATTGAGCAGCACCGGTCGCCCCTGACGCGCCGTCTCCTTGGCGCGCGCGAGCGCCGCCGGCACCTCGGCGAAGCCGCGCACGAGGAGGCCGCAGGCGCCGAGCCCTTCCGCCGCCAGGTGGTAGTCGGTGCGGCGCAGCGTGCAGCCGACGTCGTCGTGGAGGATCTCGACTTGCTCGCGGGCGATCTGCATCCAGCAGGCGTCGTTGCCGACCACGCCGATCACCGCCAGGCCGTGGCGCACGAAGGTGTCGTACTCGGCGAGGCCGTAGCCCAGCGAGCCGTCACCCCACAGCACCCACACCTCGGCCTCGGGGTGGACGAGCTTGGCGCCGAGGGCGAAGCCGGCGCCGACGCCGAGGGTGCCGAAGACGCCGGGATCGAGCCAGCGCAGCAGGCCGCGCGGCCGCACCACGTAGGAGGCGGTGGCCACGAAGTCGCCGCCGTCGGCCACCAGCACGCTGTCGGCGTCGAGGCGAGCCTCGATCTCGCGGCACAGCGCCAGCGGGTTGACGGCGTCGGTGGGGTGCTCCGCCATGCGTGCGATCTCGTCCTCGCGGGCGCCATCGCGGTCGGCCAGCTGTTCGCGCCAGGCCTCCCAGCGGCCGCTGCCAACGGCCGGCATCGCCTGGCTGAGCAGCCGCAGGAAACGTCCCGGGTCGGCGTGGACGGGCACCTGGGGCGGCGGTTCTTGTGCAGCTCCTCGAGGCTGCGGTTGGCGGCGACGAGCAAGGCGCGGCGGGCGATCTGCGCCCCGTAGTCGAGCCGGAAGTCCGCCGGCACGCCGGCGAGGATCACCAGGTCGGCCTCGCGCAGCGCCTGGCGGCGCTGGTGGCGCATCTGCAGCGGGTGGCCGGCGCCGAGCAGCCCGCGCGCCATGCCGGACAGGTAGACGGGCACCCCGAGGTGCGTCGACGGCGTGCGCCAGCTCGGCAGCCTCTGGCCGCCTCGGTGAGCGCCTGGCTGCCCACCACCAGCACCGGCCGCTCGGCGCGCGCCAGCGCGCCTCGGCGGCGCGGCGCACCTCGCCACCGCCGGGGAGCAGCGGCTCGCGCGGCGGCGCCGCCGGCAGCTGACCTGGTCGCTACCGGAGAACAGCCAGCGCGTATGCCAGCGCAGGTAGGCCGCCTGCACCTGCTCGCCGAGCGACGCCTTCCGCCCCGGCTTGCTGCGCGCTTCGTACCAGCTGCGCACGACGTCGTCGTCGTAGAGCAGGTCGACGGGGCACTCGAGGAACACCGGGCCCGGCACGCCCTCCTGGGCCACGTAGAACGCCTCGGTCGAGCTTGCCGGCGGATCTCGCGGGCCCGACCGCACGGTGGCACCCATTTGACAGATCGGCGCCATCAAGGCCAGCTGGTCGATGTCCTGCAGCGCGCCGCGCCCCTTGAGGCACGGTGGCGGTGGCGCCGCCGAGCAGCACCAGCGGCGACTGCGCGAGCTGGCGTTCTCGAGCGCGGTGATGGCGTTGGTGACGCCGGGACCGGCGGTGACCGCGGCCACCCCGGGGATGCCGGTGAGTCGCGCCACGGCATCGGCGGCGAACACCGCCGTGGCCTCGTGGCGCGTGTCGACGACGCGGATGCCGCAGCGCTTGCTCTCGACGAGGATGGGCGAGATGTGGCCGCCGCACAGCGTGAAAAGGAAGCGCACCCCGTGCCGCTCGAGCACCTGCGCGATCAGGGCCCCACCGTTCATGCGCGGCCCCCTTCGCCGCAGCTCCCCGGCCGTGGCGCGAGAGTGCGGCGCGAGACAGCCACCCGCTGGCAAGCATCGCGCCTCATCGCGCCGCCCCTGGAGCGTCCGGCGTCGACCTCATGACGACCCCCCTCCCGACGGCATCGTGCAGCTCGGCCGGCTTGCGGATCCGGGTGGCTGCGATCCCAGGCGTGGCACGGCTCCACTAGGCTCATTCTATGCGGAGCCATGGGGCCGCCGCGCCGCGCTCGCGCGCCCCGGGGCGACCCGCAATCGGGGCTTGCACCCGCGCCAGCGTTCATGGCATTCTCCTGATTGAATGCTCAATCAACCCGCTCCGCTGCCGGCAGCCGGGCCGTCCGACACCCGCACCCGGATCGTCGAGGCGGCCCGCCGCCTCTTCCTCGACAAGGGCTACGGCAGCACCAGCATCGCGGACATCCTGCGCGAGGCGGCGGCCAACAGCGGCAGCCTCTACCACTACTTCGCCACCAAACAGGACCTGCTGCTGGCGGTGCTGGAGAGCTACCGCGAGGGCATCGGGCCGATGCTGCTGGCGCCCGCCTGGCGGGGAGTCGACGATCCGCTCGAGAAGGTGTTCGCCCTTCTCGGCCTCTACCGCGAGCTGCTGGTGGCGACCGACTTCGCTTACGGCTGCCCCATCGGCAGCCTCGCCCTCGAGCTGCACGAGCCCGATCCCGTCGTGCGCGAGAGCCTGGCCGCCAACTTCAGCGCCTGGACGGCGGCGGTCCAGCAGTGCCTGCAGGCGTCGGGGATGGCGACCGCCGCGGACGCCAGGGCGATGGCCTGCCTGGTCCTGGCGGTGATGGAAGGGGCGGTCATGCAAGCGCGCACCTTCCGCAGCGCCGAACCCTTCGACGCCTGCGTCGGCCAGCTGCGGGGCCTGCTCGCGGCCCGCCGCGGCGGCGCCCTCCCCGCCACGCCTTCTGCAGCCGACTCGACCGCCGGCGAGCGGCGTGGCCCCACCACCGTCCCACCGACAGGAGCCCAGCGATGAGCACCGCCCGACGTCGCGCCACCACCCTCGCCCTGGCCATCGGCACCGCCCTGGAGGTGGCGATGGTGATCGCCGGTCACTTCCTGCCGGCGGTGGCGAGGAGCTTCGCCGCCGGAGGCACCCTGCTCGCCCTCGTCACCGGCGTGCTGTGGGCACTCCTTGCGGACCGACCTCCGGCCCCCACCGCCGCAGCCTGGGGCGCGCTGACCGGTGGCCTCGCCGGTGCGCTCGGCGTGGTCGTCTCGCTGCTGCTGGGCGACGTGCCGGCATCGTTGCTGCTCCTCGCCGGCAGCAGCTCGGCCGTCGCCGGTGCCGTCGGCGGGCTCGCCACCGCATGGTGGCGGTTGCGCTCCCGCGGCAGCGCGGCGAGCGCCGCCCTCGTCCTGACGCTTCTGATCGGCGGGCAGGCTGCTCCCCTGCCCGGCGCCGACACCCCACCTGCCCTCGACAGCTCGTACCGTCTGCCGTCGGGCGAGCGCGTGCTGCGCCAGGAGGCAGTCGTGGCGGCCAGCCGCGCCCGGGTGTGGGAGGCTTTCTCCACCTCGGAGGGGCTGCGCAGCTTCGTGGCTCCGGTCGCCGCCATCCACCTCGAGATCGGCGGCGACTGGGAGGCCAGCTACGACCTCCACGGGGGGCTCGGCTCGCCCGCCAACATCGCGACAACCCGATCGTGCTCGGGCGTCTCCAGCAGCGCTTCGCCACCGGCCGTCCCGTCGACTGGGCGGCGGTCGCGGAGGGCTCCGCGAGGAGCGGCGGTTGAGCGCCAGCGGCCGCGACCTCGCGGGCTGAACCGCCCGCCCGAGACCCACCGCGCACGCTGCCCTCGGCCGCCGGCAGCCCCGTCGGCCTGCCGCGCCCGCTGGCGCCGTGAAGCGGCCGCCGGTTCAGGCGCCGTCGCCACCGCCGGCGCGCTCCGGCCGCGGCTCGAGGACGTGACGCGAGGGCACCACGCAGTCGAAGCGCCCGCGCATCACCTCGCCGCCAGCTGCGCGCACGGTGCATTGCACCTCGAGGCGGCGGCCCTCGGCGCCCGCCACGGCGGCGGTGGCGTGCAGCCGCTCCCCCACGCGCACCGGTCGCAGGAAGCTCACCTCGGCGGCCGCCAGGACCACCAGCGGGTGGTTCACTGCCAGCATCGCCGCGTAGTCGGCGAGGCCGAACACGAATCCACCGTGCACCAGGCCCCGCTCGTCGGCCGCCATGGCGGCGCTGGTGAGTAGCTCCACCTCCGCGGTCCCCTCCCGCAGCTGGAGCGGCGTGCCGCACCAGGCGGGGTCGATCGCGAGGTGCGTCCGCGGCTCCACCGCGCGGCATTGTACGTGCGCCACTGTGTGCTGGCGCCGGCGAGGGGGCGGCGGCAGCGCATCGTCGCCCGACGGTGGCTATACTGCCGGCGGCCCGTCGAGGCCGTCAACGCTGGAGTCGCCGCCATGTCCCACAAACGCTCGCGCTCGCTCGCCCAGCCCCTCGGGCTCCTGCTCTGCGCCCTGCTCGTCGTCCCCGCCGCCGCGGCGGCGAAGAAGAAGCCGCGGCCGAAGCCCACTCCCGCTCCGCAACAGGCCGCGAACCCGGCCGCGGCGCCTCCCGCCCAGGCACCGCCACCCGGCATCGCCGCCATCGGCGAGAAGCTGTGGCACCAGCAGACGGCGGCAGCTCGCAACGCCCTCGCCCCGATGCTCGCCGAGGCCGACGGCAACGCCTTCGTGGCCACCGCCTACGGCCGTGTCCTCGAGCAGGAGAAGAACTACGGCGACGCCGCGACCCGGCTGCGACGCGCCACCGAGCTCGCTCCCGCCGACCCGGCTGCCTGGGTCTATCTCGGCGAGGTCTACCTGCGGCAGCGCCGTGACGGCGATGCCGACGCCGCCTTCCGCAAGGCCGCCGAAACGGCGAGCGCGCGGGGCGGCGCCGAAGCCGCCTACTATCTCGGCGTCGCGCAGCAGCGGCTGCGGCAGTACGACGCCGCAGTGGCGACCCTGCAGAGTGCCAGCGCGCCCCAACCGGCTTTGATCCCCTACCAGATCGGGGTCACCCGCGCCTTTCAGCAGAGCTGGTCGGCGGCCGCCGAGCAGCTCAGTCGCGCCATCGAGATGGACTCCGGGCTCGCCTACGCCTACTACTACCGCGCCCTGACGCAGGACAAGCTCGGCCGCAAGGACCAGCTGATCAACGACATGGAGCGCTTCCTCGCGCTGGCGCCCAACGCCCCCGAGGCCGAGCAGGCACGGTCGGTCCTGCGCTCCGTCAAGCACTGAGGCCCGGCGCCCGCGGCGGATCAGAAGGCGTTGCCGAAGCCAAAGTAGAGCTTGTAGCGCGCGTCGCCGGGCCGCCTGTCCAGCGGGTAGGCGGCGTCGAAGCGCAGCAGCCCGACGGGCGTGTGGGCCCGCAGCCCGAGCCCGAGCGACTTGGCGAGGTCGAGGCTCGCCTCCCCCGGCCTCGCCCACACCTGGCCGGCGTCGAGGAAGGCGAGGGCGGCGAGGTTCCAGGGCAGGGGGACGCGCAGCTCCTCGTTGAGCGTGAACAGCGCCTCACCGCCGAGAACACGGGTGATGCCGCCGAGGGTCTCCACCGGGCCCAGGCTCTCGCGCTCGTAGCCGCGCACCGAGAACGGCCCGCCGGCGAAGAAGCGCTCCTCGAAGACGACCTCCTGCCCGGCGAACGGATGGGCGACGCCGAGACGCGCCCCCTGCGCCCAGGTCAACTGGCTGCCGCCAAGCGCAAAGGGGCGGAAGTAGGCTCCCTGCAGCAGCACCCGGACGTACTCGAGGTCGCTGCCGAGGAAGGCACCGCTGCCGGAGACGTCGACCGTGGCGAGCAGGCCGGTGTGCGGGTCGATGCCGTCGTCGCGGGTGTCGCGCACCAGCTCGGCGCCGAGGTAAGGCAGGTGCAGCTTGGTGTCGAAGGGGAAGAACGGATCGGGGTCGATCTCGAAGAGGTGGCTGGAGCGGTAGCGCAGGTAGAGGCGAGCGGTGTCGGCGGCGCCGAGCGGGCGGCTGGCCTGCAGGGCGAGCTCGCTCGAGTCCTCGATCAGATTGTCGCCGGGGAAGAGGCGGCGGCGCCGCAGCGCGTAGCTCTCGAGGGAGACCTGGGTGCCGAGCAGGCCACCCGAGCTCAGGTAGAGCCGGCCGCTGCGATCGTCGTCCTGATAGAGGCCGCGCAGACCGAGCGTGAGGGCGCGGCCGAGGAAGTTGCGGTCGATGAGGTCGAGCACGGCCGCGGCGCCGACCGAGCTCTCCCAGCGCACGCCGTAGCCGACCTGATAGCGCGGGCGCTCGAGGAGGGAGAAGGTGGCGCGGGCCGAGCCGTCGGCGGTCTTGTCGACGTCGGTGTCGACGCGGGAGAAGAGGCCCGTGTGCAGGAGGCGACCCCGCGCCCTTTCCAGGGTGCGCTCGTCGAGCGGGCCGCCGGTGGCGAGGTCCGCCTGGCGCCGCAGCGCACCGGTCCGCGAGGAGCGCGCCCCGCTGAAGTCGACCGCGGCGAGCCGGTAGGCGATGCCCGGCGTCACCTCGTACGCAACCTCGACCGCGGCGGAACGGTCCGCAGCCGGCACCACCACCGAGCGCACCTCGGCGTCGGCATGGCCACGGCGCCGCAGGTCGTTCGCCAGCCGGAGCGAGCCTTCGGAGATGCGGTCGACGCGGGCAGGGTCGCCGACGTGGATGGCCAGCAGTGCGGTGAGACGCTCGCGCTCGTCGCCCTCGACGCCCCGCACCTCGACCGCCGCGATCGTCTGCCGCGTCCCCGGCTCGACGTCCACCACCAGTCGCGAGCCGTCCGCGGCGAGCGAGCGGCCGGAGATCTTGGCCTCGGGGTAGCCGAGACCGCGCAGGGAGGCGAGCAGCAGCCGGTTGGCGGTGGGGAGGCCGGCGGCCAGCTCGGCACGCGCCAGGGTGCCCCGGAAGCTCGCCACGGCGAGGCGCGAGGTCTCGGCGTCGACGCCCGCGATCTCCACCACGTCGAGCCGGCGGCGGGGTCCGGCCTCGGTGCGCACGGTCACCGTGCGCCGGCTGCGCGCGTCCTCGGGATGCTCGCGCGCGACCTCGATCGTCACCTGCGGATCGAGGTGACCGGTGGCGCGGAAAGCGCGCACCGTGGCCTGCCGCATCTCCTCGCGGGCGATCGGCTCGTAGAAATCGGTGCGGTAGAGGCCCGTGATCGCCGGCCGCAGCCCTCTCGGCGGAGCGTCGCCGGCAAAGGTGAAGTCGACGTGCGGTCCGGGGTCCACCGACACCACCAGGTCGACCCACCCGTCGCGACCGGCGACGGGCGGCAGCGCCACCTCGACGTGGGGATCGGGGTACCCCCGCTGGCGCAGAAACTCGGCGAGGTCGACCTCGACGCCGAACGCCGCTCCCGGCGGCACCGCCTCTCGCTTGGTGAGGCCGATGGCGCCCCGCAGCCGCCGCGCGGCGATCCTGCCCAGGGGGGTCGTCAGCCTGATGCGGTGCAGGCGCGGCCCGCGCTGCTGCTGGGGCGGCGCCCCACCCCCGAGCTCGAAGGACTGCTGCAGGCTGGCCCCCTCGCGCCCGGCGTCACTGGTGAACCCCTCCAGTCGCAGACCGGGCAGGCCGGGCACCGAGTCGACGTAGAGCAGGTAGGTCTGCCTCTCGGCGTTGCGCAGGTCGAGCGAGAGGGCGACGGCGACGCTCGGAGAGAGGTTGTGTCCCACCGTCAGGCGGGCGCTGGGATCGGTCTCGCCGAACACCAGGGCGGGAGTTACCGTGAAACCACCGAGGCCGAGCGACTGCGAGAGCCGCTCCACGAGCCGGGCGCCGTAGTAGCTGGCGAGGCCGCTCGACAGCACCTCGCCCGTGCCGGCCTGCTCGCGCTCGCCGCCGGGCGCGTAGGCGCCCAGCCCCCGGTCGGTCTGCTGGTCGATGAAGTCGAGGGGGCTGGCGCCGCGCAGGCGGGAGATGCTGGGGTCGTCGAGCGAGCTGGTGGTGGCGAGGTCGATCTGCGGGTCGGTCGCGGGGTCGCCGGTGAACAGCAGCGAGCCGCGATCGATGCGCACGGTCTGGCCGTAGGCGTAGAAGAGGCCGCCGGGGTCGAGCTCGATGCGGCCGCGCAGCACCGGGCTGGCGAGCGTGCCGCCGAGCGTCAGCCGCCGCCAGCCGGCGTGCAGGTCGCCGACGTTGTTCCTGACGCGGACGCCCTCGATGGTCTCGATGGCGAGGTCGAGGTCGATGCCGGCGAGCGCGTCCTCCTCGGTGCTCGCCGTCGCCGCCGGCTGCAGCACCAGCGTGAGCAGCTCGCGATCGAGGTCGAGGTCGCGATCGAGCACACCCCGATCGACGACGACGCGGCCGCTCAGGCGGCTGCGCCCGGCGGCAGGGGCATGGAAGGCGAGCTGCCCGGAGAGCTGCGTGGCGATGCCGTAGGGCAGCCGATACCCCACCTGCGCGAGCCGCGCCTCGAGGGCGAGCTCACCATCGGGAGAGAGATCGCCGGAGAGCTCCAGCGCTCCGCCGTTGAGAGTGGCGCCACCGTCGCTCAGGGTCCAATGGCCCCCCTCGACTCCCACCGCGAGACGCGGCCCCTCGAGGTGGAGCGCGGCGCCGGGCCAGACGAAGGACGCCGGCCTGCCGTCGACGGTGAACGCACCGGCGAGCCGGTCGGGCGGGCCCTCGACGTGCCCCGAGACGGAGAGAGCGCCCTCGGCGACGCCCCCCTCGAGATAGGGGTCGAGCAAGGCCGCGTCGACGGTGCCGGCGCCGCTGGCGGCCAGCCGGGTGACCGCCGCCGCGAGGGGATCCGTGAGGGGGCGCCACGCCGGCGCCAGATCGGCGCTCGCCCGCAGGTCGAGCCCCGCGCCCGGGACGACGCCGCCCTCCACGCTGAGGTGGACCGGCAGCAGCTCGAGGCGACCGCCGGCCAGCCGCAGAAGCATCGGCGCGCCGGCGCTCACGCGCCCCCGCGGGGTGTCGAGGGCGAGGTCGGCGAGCCGTACCTCGCCGCTCCCCGCCGCCGGCGCCGCGAGGTCGAGCGACAGATCGGCGCTGAGGCCGCCACGGAGGCGCTCGGGACGAGGAGGCTCCCCGAGCGCCGCGAGCAGGGCCGCGGAGTCTAGCGATGGTGCCTCGAGGGTGAGCGTCAGTGGGCCGGCGGTGTCGGTGCCGGGCAGCGCGCCGACCGCCTCCGCCAGCTGGGGCAGCTGCCGGAGCTGGCCGAGGGGGACGTGCACGTACAGCCGCGCCGGTCCCGACGCGGTGTCGACGTTCGGCGCCTCGACGCCGAGGACGCCGTCGCGCAGGCTCGCGGTGAGGCTGGCGTCAGCAACGCCGTCGAGCGGGCGGACCAGGTGCAGGGCGAGCTCCGCCCGGGAGAGCAAGGGATCGAGGGCCACGGTGCCGGAGGCCTCGAAGGTGCGGCGACCGGGGCTCTCCGCGGCGGGCGACGTCGAGCCCGCCTCGACGGTGGCCGGCCGTGGCAACTCCCCGGAGAGCGACGCGATTCGCAGCTCGCCCCCGGTTCCCTCGGCCTCGAGGTGCAGGTCGCGCAGCTCGCTCCTCCCCTCCACCAGCGTCAGGCTCGGGACGTCGAGCCGCACCCGTGCGCTCGCCGAGCGGAGATCGGCCCCCACCTCGCCGTCGGCGGCGAGCTCGAGGTGGTCGGCGAGGGCGACTCCCGGCGCCTCGAGCGCGTCGCCGGCCAGGGTGGCCTTGCCGACATAGACGAGGGGCGTGCCGGCGAGACGACCCTCGGCGGCGACGGCGATGCGATCGGC
This sequence comes from Thermoanaerobaculia bacterium, assembly GCA_963837455.1. Classification (GTDB taxonomy): domain Bacteria; phylum Acidobacteriota; class Thermoanaerobaculia; order Multivoradales; family JAIOJS01; genus DASYQD01. Next base: position 48,859 of record CAWINM010000014.1, read on the forward strand.
GCGGGCGCGACCCTCGAGCTCGGCGTGGTCGGCCGCGAGGGCGAGCGGGCCCTCCCAGCGCAGCGGCGAGAGACGCAGGGTGCCGTCGGCCGTGAGATGGAGATCGTCGGCGCGCGCGGTGGTGAGGCCACCGGCGAGGGCGAGCGGCACCATGAGCCCGCCGGCCGCCGCCTCGGCGTGCGCCCGGAAGCCCCGCGGTCCGCCGGACAGCTCGGCGCTGCCGGTGAGCGTGCCGGCGACACCGGGAACCAGCGAACCGAGCAGGGCGAGCGGCATCGCCTCGGCGCGCACCTTCGCCTCGCCCGTCAGGCTCCGCGGCCAGCCCCTGGCCGACACCCGCAGGCGCGCACCCGTCCGTGGCAGCCAGGTCGCATCAGCGCGCACTCGCGGCGCCACGAGGGGGCCGTCGACGCGGGCCTCGGCGGTGAGCGCACCGCGCAGGGGCGCCTCCGGCGGTGGCGCCGGGACCAGCCCGGGCCACAGCGACCGCACCTCGGCGAGCGCCGCGGCGAGGTCGGGGACCCGCAGCTCGGCGCGCACGTTCTCGGCGGTCGCCTCGGCGAGCGCGCTCCAGGCCGCGGCGCGCACCGTGCCGGCGAAGGCTCGGCGCCCCGGCGACTCGGGCAGCACCGCGCCGGTGACGGTGGCGACGAGGGGAGCCGCGCTGGCGCCGGGAGCGAGGCGCAGCGCGACGCGGGCCAGCGGGCGGTCCCCCTGCCGCCACACGGCGTCGGCCTCGCCGGCGACCCGCTGCCAGCTGCCGGGTCCGAGGGTGACGTCGGCGCGGAGGTCGGCACGGGTGCCGGCGAGCGCGAGCCGGGCGAAGAGCCGCGGCTCGAGGTAGGGGGCCAGCGCTTCCGCGGGGACGTCGCTGGCGGTAAGCCGCACGCGACCGCTGCCCTCCGGCAGCGCGAGGTGACCGGCGGCGACGACGGTGCCGCGCGGGGGCAGGCCGGCGGCGAGCGCCCGGGCGGCGGCATCGAGGTCGAAGTCGACGACCGTAGAGGCCGCCGCATCGAGCCCGATGGTGCCGGCGGCCGTGAGGTGCAGGCCGTCACCGGTGAGCCGCAAGCCGGCCACCCGCAGCGGTTGCGTCTCCTGGTAGCGGACACTCGCCGCCAGGGAGAGCCGCTGGCGGCCGAACCCGGGACGGTCGAGGCTCAGCGCGGCGCGCTCGACCTCCATCCTGGCGACACCACCGCGATACGAGCCCCGCGCGTCGATCCCCTGCCCGACCCAGCTCCGCAGCCAGGTGGCGGCAGAGCCCGGGAGCGGCGCGCCGGCGACCTCGCCGCGCGTGAGGTCGAAGCGGCGTATCTCGATCGCCGGCCGGGCACCGGGAGGCGAGGGTGGCGACGCCGGCAGCCGGGGCAGCGGCGCCGCGAGGTCGACGCGCAGGCGGTCGACGGCGAGCGCGCGCACCACCAGCGGCCGCGACCGCAGCGAGCCGAGGTCCACCACCGCGCGCAGGCGTCCGACGGTGGCGAGCGGCGGCCCGCCCGGTGCGCCGAGCCGCACATTGCGCAGCTCGACGGCGCCGGCGCGCCACTGCAGCGTGAAATCGGTGGCCGAGAAGGCCAGCCCGTAGCCGCTCGCCAGCATCGTCGCGACGCGCGCCAGGACTGCCTGCCGCACGCCCCGCGAGCGCAGCGCCAGCGAGGTTCCGAGCGCCACCAGCAGCGGCAGTGCCACCAGCAGTAGGACCGCCCTGCGGAGGATCCGGGGAAGGCGCCGCCGCCGGCGCGGCGACCGTTGTGGTGTGCTCTCGCCCATGTCGACGCCGCCGGCATCTTACGGGGGCGAGCCCTCGCTGGTGGTGACCGGCGCGGGTGGACGCCACCGCGAAGGGCTCGCCAGCCCGCCGAGCCGCCGCGGCCGACACGCTCGGGAGCGGGCCGGTGGGCCGCGGCGGGCGGGGCCGGCAGCGCTAGGCGGTCTCGTCCCCCATGAAGGGGTAGCGGAAGTCCCGTGGCGGCACGAAGGTCTCCTTGATCGCCCGCTGCGAGGCCCAGCGCAGCAGGTTCATCGGCGAGCCCGCCTTGTCGTTGGTGCCCGAGGCACGCCCGCCGCCGAACGGCTGCTGGCCGACCACCGCGCCGGTGGGCTTGTCGTTGACGTAGAAGTTCCCGGCCGCGTGGCGCAGACGCCGCAGCATGTGGACGATGGCGGCGCGGTCCTGGGCGAACACGGCGCCGGTCAGCGCGTACGGTGTGGCCGTGTCGCAGAGCTCGAGCGTTTCGTCGAGCTGGCCGTCGTCGTAGACGAAGACCGTGAGCACCGGCCCGAAGATCTCCTCGGTCATCAGCTGGTGGCGCGGGTTGGTGGTGAGCACCACCGTCGGCTCGATGAACCAGCCGCTGCGGTCGTCGGTGCCACCCCCGAGGAGGACCTCGGCGTCGCCGCTCTGGCGCGCATGGTCGATGTAGCCGGCGATGCCGTCGAAGGCCTTGGCGTCGATCACCGCCGCCATGAAGTTGCGGAAGTCGCGCGGGTCGCCCATGCGGATCGCCGCCAGGTCTGCCGCCAGCCGCTCGCGCACCTCGCCCCACAGCGACCGCGGCACGTAGGCCCGCGACGCTGCCGAGCACTTCTGCCCCTGGTACTCGAAGGCGCCGCGCACGAGCGCCGTCGACAGCGCCGCCACGTCGGCGCAGGGGTGGGCGAAGACGAAGTCCTTGCCGCCGGTCTCGCCGACGATGCGCGGGTAGGAGCGGTACTTCGGCAGGTTGGCGGCGATGGTCTTCCACATGCCGTGGAAGGTGGCGGTCGAGCCGGTGAAGTGGATGCCCGCGAAGCCCTCGTGGGCGAACACCGGGTCGCCGACCCTGGCGCCGCTGCCGGGGACGAAGTTGATCACTCCCGGCGGCAGGCCCGCCTCCTCGAGGACGCGCAGCACGTAGTAGTTGGAGAGGATCGACGTCGAGGCCGGCTTCCACAGCACGACGTTGCCCATCAACGCCGGCGCGGTGGGGAGGTTGCCGCCGATCGAGGTGAAGTTGAAGGGCGTCACCGCGAAGACGAACCCCTCGAGCGGCCGGTACTCGACGTAGTTCCACACCCCCCGCGGCGACAGCGGCTGCTCGGCGTAGATCTGCCGCATGTAGGCGGCGTTGAAGCGCCAGAAGTCGACCAACTCGCAGGCGGAGTCGATCTCGGCCTGGAAGCAGGTCTTCGACTGGCCGAGCATGGTGGCGGCGTTGACGGTGTCGCGCCAGGGCCCGGCGAGCAGCTCGGCGGCCTTGAGGAAGATCGCCGCCCGTGCCTCCCAGGGCGTCTCCGACCACTCGCGCCAGGCTGCGCGGGCGGCGGCCGCGGCCTGGCGCACCTCGGCTTCGCCGGCCTGATGGAAGGTCGCCAGCACGTGCCCGTGCTGGTGCGGGCACACCGCCTCGCCAGTGGTTGCGGTGCGCACGTCGTGGCCGCCGATGCGCAGGGGGATCTCGATGCGCTCGCCGTACATCTGCTCGAGCCGGCGGCGCAGCGAAGCGCGCTCGGGGGAGCCGGGGGCGTAGGAGAGCACCGGCTCGTTGACCGGCGGCGGGACGGGGACGACTCCGTTGAGCATGGGGCGGGATCCTCCAGACGGAAGCGGGGGTTGGAGCTATCGACGCGACGGCGGCCAGGCCGCCGGCGTCACCCTCGCCAGGCGGTCCAGGCGAAGAGCAGGAATCCGGCGATCATCAACGTGCCGCCGAGCGGCGTCACCGCACCGAGCCAGCGCGGGCCGCCGAGGGCGAGCGCCGCCACCGTGCCGGAGAACAGCAGGGTGCCGGCGAGGAGGGCCCAGGCGGCGCGCTCGACGCCCGGCCAGCGCGGCGCGGCGAGACCCGCGAGCAGCATCCCGAAGGCGCCGAACATCAGGTAGCGCGCCGCCGTCTCCCACAGCTGCAGGGAGTGTGCGTCGAGCCGGGAGGCGAGGCCGTGGGCGCCGAAGGCGCCGGCGGCGACCGCCAGCGCGCACCCCAACGCCCCCAGCGCCACCCACCCGCCCATGTCAACCCGCGTCGACGTCGGCGAGGCGGCGGATGGAAGCGACGCGCTCGCGGGGAACCACCAGGTGGCGATGGCGGCCCCAGACGCCGAAGCGCGCCGCCCGCCGCACCCACTCGTCCTTGCTGGCTACCCCGTCCGTCGCCGCGTGGACGTCAGCGTCGAGCAGCACCACACCGGCAGGCGTCACCTCGTCGCAGCGGCCGACGAACACCTCCGGCCCTTCGGTGTCGACCACCACGGTGATGCCGTGCAGCTCCCCCTTGCCCTGGTGAAAGGTGCCCATGCGCTCCAGCGTCAGGCCGGCAGGCCGTGCCATACCCCCAGGCTCGCGGGGCAGGGGCCGACGGAGAGCGTGGCAACGAGCATCAACGGGCGGCCGGCTCGGCGACGCACCAGCGCTCGAAGGCCTGCGTGAGATCGGCAGCGACCTCCTGCGGCATCTTCCCCTCGATGCGGTGGCGGGGGACGAAGTAGACCAGCTCGCCGTCCTTGTAGAGCGCCATCGACGGGCTGCTCGGCGGAATGTCGGCGAAGAAGGACCGCGCGTGGCTGGTGGCCTCGAGGTCCTGGCCCGCGAAGACGGTGGCGACGCGATCGGGGCGAGCTCCGCCCTCGAGGGCGGCACGAATGCCCGGCCGGGCGGCGCCGGCGGCGCAGCCGCAGACCGAGTTGACGATCAACAGCGCGGTGCCTTCGCGCTGGGCCATCCAGCGGTCGACGTCGGTAGCGGTGAGCAACTCCTCGACGCCGGCGGCGGTGAGCTCCTCGCGCATCGGCTTGACGAGCAGGGGGGAATACGGCATGGGCTTCCTCCTGGAGTCGGCCGCGAACGCGGCCGGGCGGCATGACGAGGCCAGTCTAACACGGGGAAAAACAGCGAGCGGGGCGCCGTCGCCCCGCTCCGCCGCGGCCGCGGGAGTGCCCGTCGCTAGAAGTGCCAGGCGACGCCGCCCATCACCCGCCGGCCCGAGAGGTCGATGGTGCCGAAGCCGTCGAAGTCCCGGTTGAGCTTGTCGTCCGCGCGGTCCCAGCGCGCCTCGCCGAAGATCGAGAAGTAAGGAGACACCGGCACGTCGAGTCCCGCCTGGAGGTAGTAGCCGAGCGCCGCGCCGTCGGCTTCCAGCTTGTCGTGGAAGACCGTCAGATTGGGGTCCCCGAAATCGATGAAGTCCCCCTTCTCGCGCAGGCGCCAGGCGTAGACGCCGCCGCCGGCACCGACGTAGGGGACGATCGGCGCGCCCTCGGGCGCGAGGTGCACCACCAGTCCGGCCGTCACCGGAGTGATGTCGAGCGTCGTGGTGTGGGTGATGTTGTGCCCGCGGTTGTCCTCGAAGTCGCGATACGACTGATCGTTGCGCCCCTCGAAGAAGTCGGTCGAGATGAGCAGGCCGAGGTTGTGCGCCAGCCGCAGCTCGTAGTCGACGCCGCCGACGGCGTCCTCGAGGTCCTTGGCGTCGCCGGTGAAATCGACTCGCGTGTCGCGGAAGTAGTCACCCTTGCCGTCCGGGGTGAAGAGGCCCAACCGCAGGCGGACCGAGTTGTCCGGTCCGTAGCGCCGATAGCCGCCGTCGCCGTAACCCGAATCCGCCAGGCCGGGGGTCGCCCCGGCAAGCGCGCAGATCGTCAGCAAGCCTCCGATCCACCAGCGTCGTCTCATCGCCGTCTCCTCTCCTCGCTCGCTAAGCGTTGGCATCGATTTTTGGTCGCACCTTCGGCCCCATGGCCCTGGCGGCCAAGAGAGCAACCCCAGTGCCATCGTGGGCCAACTTCGCACCGCACGGCCGGGGGGCTGCGGTGGCAAGGGTTTGCGTGCGCCGATCGGGGCGCGAGGCCGCGCCGCGGCCGACCACTGGAGAGGACGCGATCGTCGCCACCGCGCGGCGGGCCGCGCGACCTCCCGTGGCCGCGGCCCCTCTCCCGGCCCTGCTAGCGCAGCAGTGCGCGCAGCTGGTCGATGGCGCGGCCGACGTCGAGGAACTGCACACCCATGCCGGCGAGCAGGTTCCCCGGTGGCGAGCCGGGAGGCGGCTCCATCCGGTGCACCACCCGCGCCTGCAACGCCACCGGAGCATCACGCTGCCCCTCCACCAACACCTCGACCTGGATGATGGTGTCGAGCGCCGGTGGGCGAGCGGTCGAGATGAACAGACCCCCGGTCTTCACGTCGCGATCGAAGATGCGGCGGAACTGCTCGGCGTCGCGAAAGCGCAGCGGGTAGACCTGCAGCGATCCGATCGTCCCGCTCGAGGTGGCGGCGGGGCGGCTCGTGGACGCGGACGGGGTCGCCTGCGCCGCTGAGGGCGGGGGTCGCGATGGCGGAGGGCGGGGGGGCGCCGGCGCCGGGGGCTCATCCGCGAAGCTCGGCGTGCCCGAGCCGGAGGCGCGGAGCCCCATGGGAATGGGGATCGCCGGGCTGGTTGGCGACTCCACGCCTCCGGGCACGCGCTCCTCCGTCTGGAAGTCGATGGCGGGCAGCAGCTCCTCGAGCGCCTGCTCGGGTGTGAGGAAACGGATTCCCATGCCGGATGGCATCACCGCCTGCAGGTGCGTGGGAGAGCGCAACGCTCGCATCACCACACCCTCGACGGCGAAGCTACGCCCGCTATGGCCGATCTCGAGCCGCACCCGCGCGCCGCTCGGCAGCACCAGCTGGGTGCGCACGAAGATCCCCGTCCGCGAGACGTTGGTGGAGACCGCCCGGCTCCCCTGCCCCTCCTCCCCCTGCTTCCAGACACGCACTTCGAGCTGGCGGGGCCAGCGGCGGTTGCGGCGGCGTTCGCCCACGCTACAAGCCTACCGCGGCCCTCGCAAAAGGGGCAGCCGCCGGCGCCATCTCCTGCGGGTGGGGCTCTCGGCATCGTCTCGCTCACTCAGCGGGGCGCTTCGACCTCCGTATGCGTCGGCGGGCCGGTCTCGCTCGCCTGCGGGCGCGGGCGGCTGAGGGCCCGTCCGAGGGCCCAGGCGACCGGCGACCCGCAGGCAGGACAGCGCTGGGTCCCCGCCGCCTCGAAGATCGCGTCGCAGTCGAGGCAGAGGAGGGCACGATCCACGGGGATCGTCGGGCGGAAGCTCTGGTAGAGCTCATCGACCTGCCCCGGATCGCCGGGATCGATGAACCTCTTGAACATCTGGGAGGCGGTCATCGCTGGAGTCTCCGTGGTGGCGTACGTGGCGGGCGCCGCCGATGCCGGCGCCTTGTGGCTCAGGCTGCGAGATCAGTGCCAGCCGAGGCAAACGGGGTGCCGCTCGCACGCTAGGATGCCGAGCGTGCCCCCGGCCCTCACCGCTGCAGTCGGGCCCGCCAGGCTCCCGGCGAGATCGAAGCACGGCGGCCCCGGAACGGCAGCCCCGGATCGACGCCCCTGGCTGGTGGCGCTCGTCGTCTTCGTCGTCGCGGTTCCGCTCTGGTGGGGGTTCTACAGCCGCCATCCGCTGCTCTACGACACCGACGCCGCCTATCACCTGGCGATCGCCAGGGCGACGAGCGAGCGAGGGGTGCTGCACGAGCTGCCGGCGGTGCGCCGCAGCGCCCTCACGCTCTACGGCTTCAGCGACAACGTCCTCGGGTTCCACCTGCTGCTCGCGCCCTTCGCCGTCCACGGCGACCCGCTCGCCGGCGGGCGGTTGGCGCTGGCGCTGCTCGACGCCGCCATCCTCGCCATCATCGCCGGTCTCGCCTGGCGCGCCGTCGGCCGGTGGTCCCTGCTGGCGCCGCTAGCGATCGGGCTGGGCTCGCTCGAGGTCTTCTGGCGCCTGGTGCGCCTGCGGCCCGAGCTGTTGGCGCTGGTGCTGCTCCTGCTGGCGCTGGCGGCGGCTGGCACCCGCCGCTTCCGCCTGCTGGGAGCGATTGCTGCCCTCTTCGCCCTCTCCTACGTCGCTTGGCACGCCTTCCTCGGCCTCTTCCTGCTGCTGTTCGGGTTCCGCGGCTGGGCACGCAAGAGCTGGGACTGGCCGCTGGCGCTCTATCCCCTTCTCGGCAGCGGCCTCGGGCTGCTCGTGCACCCGGCTTTCCCCGCCAACCTGCTGCTCTGGAAGCTCGCCTCCTTCGACGTGCTGGCGAGCACGCAGCTGCTCGACCGCGGTAGCGAGCTGGGGCCGGCGTCGCCGCAGGTCATCCTGCTCGCCAACCTTGGCTACTGGGCGGTCGCCACCATCCTCTGGCGCAGCCGGCGAGCGGACCCTTCCAGCGACGACCCCTCGCGCTCGGCCGCCGCTGCCCTGGCCGACGCCTTCGGCCTCGCGGCCCTCTGTTTCGGGGCCCTCTACCTGCTGGCTTCTCGCTTCGCGCTGTACGCCTACCCGTTTGCGTTGCTCTGGCTGCTGTTCCGGCTCGCTGCCCGCGGCGAGGTGCCCGGATCGCGGCTGCGGCTGCCGTTTCGCGGCTCCGTTCCCACCGCCGCCGCGCTCCTCGTCGCGGCGCTGCTGGCGGTGCCCGGCACCGCCCAGGAGCTGGCGCGCTTCGCGCGCCGCACCAACCCAGGCCCGCACCGCGAGCGCCTCGCCGACGCCGAGGCCTTCGGCCGCGCGGTGCCGACCGGCGCGACGATCGCATCACCCTGGGGCGAGACGGCTCTCTACCTGCTCTGGGCGCCGCAGGGTCGCTATCTCAACGTTCTCGACCCCACGGCGCTGGCGGTGCCCTTCCCGCACCTCTACGAGGCGCAGCGGGCCGTCTTCGCGGGCGACGAGCCCGACGTGCCGCTGGTGAGCGTGACGGCGCTCGACAGCCGATACCTCGCCTGGTCGCTGCCGGGAGCGCCGCCACGTCTGCTGCACAGACTCACGCACGACCCCCGCGCGCGGCCGCTGCACCTCGGCTTCCAGGCGCTCTTCGCGCTCAGCCCGCCGCCGCCCGGCAGCTTCGTGCTCGACTGGCAGCTGGTACCGCGCGGACCGCTGCCTCCCCCTGCCTCCGCGGTGACCACCTCGTGGCCGGCCTACCCGCGGCTCCGCGAGGGTGAGGGCCGCGAGATGGAGGGCTTCGTCGACTCCCGCCGCGTCGCCCGCGGGTGCGTGGCCCTCTCCCGCGCCGAGGCCGCCGGCGAGTCGGGGCGCTACGAGCTCGCCGCCAGCGGTCCGACCAGGGTGTGGCGCAACGGCGAGCTGCTGCTCACCACCGGGGGCAACGGCGCGGTGCTCGGCGAGGGAGTGGGGTTCCGTCTGGCGGCCGCCGGCCGCCTCACCATCCTCACCTGCCCCGGCACCGACGGGCGTACCGGCTTCTACCTGCTCCGCCGGGAGTGATGCGGCGGGCCGGGTGCCACGCCTGCTTAGAGCACGACGTTCACCAGCCGCCCTGGTACCACCACCACCCGCCGCGGGTCCTTCCCCGCCAGCAGCTCGCGCACCTTCTCGTCGGCGAGCGCCGCCTGCTCCATCTCCTCGCGGCCGGCATCGGGCGCCAGGTAGAGACGGCTGCGCAGCTTGCCGTTGACCTGCACCGGCACCTCCACCGTCTCCCTGCGCAGCGCCGCCGGGTCCACCTGCGGCCAGGTCGAGCGGAACACGCTCCCCTGCCCGCCGACCCGCTGCCAGAGCTCCTCTCCCAGGTGCGGCGCCAGCGGCGCGATGGCCTGCGCCGCCAGGCGCGCCGCGGCGGCGAGGGAAGGGAAGTCGGCGTCGCTCCACTCCTCGGGCTCCCCCACCCGCCGCACCGCGTTGAGCCACTCCATGAAGGCGGCGATGGCGGTGTTGAAGGCGAGGTCGCGCTCGATCGACTGCGTGGTGCGCTCGAGGGCGCGATGGGCGAGGCGCCAGGCCTCGCGGGCACCGCTCGACAGCGCGGCGGGGTCGACGGCACCGCCGTCGCTGCCACCGAAGCGCCGATCGGCGATGGTGGAGAGCATAGTCTCCCACAGCCGGTAGACGAAGCGTCGCACCCCTTCGATGCCCGCCTCGTTCCACAGGATCTCGGCGTCGGAGGGGGCGAAGAAGAGCATCGCCAGCCGCGGCACGTCGACACCGTCGCGTGCGAAGAGATCGCCCGGGGAGATCACGTTCCCCTTCGACTTCGACATGATCTCACCCTGCGCGTCGGCCACCATGCCCTGGTGCACCAGCCGCCGCGCCGGCTCCTCGACCGCCACCCAGCCCTCGTCGAAGAGCACCTTGGTGAAGAAGCGGAAGTAGAGCAGGTGCCCGGTGGCGTGCTCGTCGCCGCCGATGTAGAGGTCGATCGGCAGCCACTCGGCGGCGCGCTCCCGCGAGAACGGCTGGCGGTCGTTGTGGGGGTCGAGGTAGCGCAGGTGGTACCAGGAAGAGTCGACGAAGGTGTCCATGGTGTCGGGGTCGCGGCGCGCCGGACCTCCGCACTGCGGGCACGTCGTGTCGATGAACTCGGGGACGTCCTCGAGCGGCGAGCGTCCGGTGGGGATGAAGCTCTCCACCTGCGGCGGCAGCTCGACCGGCAGCTGCTCCTCGGGCACCGGCACGATGCCGCACTGCGGGCAGTGCACCATCGGGATCGGGCAGCCCCAGTAGCGCTGGCGGCTGATCAGCCAGTCGCGCAGCCGGAACTGCACCTTGGCGTGGCCGATGCCCTGCTGCTCGAGCCAGGCGATCACCTCGGCGATGGCGCCGGGCGCTGCCGCGCCGTCGAAGGGCGCCGAGTGGACGAGCGTGCCCACTCCCGGGTAGGCCTCGGTCATCGTCGTCGCGTCGATGTTCCCCTCCGGCGGCTGCACCACCACCGCCAGCGGCAGCTCGTAGGCGCGTGCGAGCTCGAAGTCCCGCTGGTCGTGGGCCGGCACCCCCATGATGGCGCCGGTGCCGTAGCCGCCCAGCACGTAGTCGGCGACCCAGATCGGGATCGGCGCGTGGGTGACCGGGTTGATGGCGTAGGCGCCGGTGAAGACGCCGTCCTTCTGCCGCGTCAGGTCCGAGCGCTCGATGTCGGTCTTCTTTCGCGCCAGCGCGACGTACGCCTCCACCTCGTCGCGCCGGTCAGGAGTGATCAGCGGCGGCAGCATGGGGTGCTCGGGGGCGAGGGTGAGGAAGGTCGCCCCCCACAGCGTGTCGGGACGGGTGGTGAACACCGTGATCCCCTCGCCGTGGCCGCTGGCGGTGGCCCAGCCGGGGACCTGGAAGGTGATCTCCGCACCCTCACTGCGGCCGATCCACGAACGCTGCATCTTGACCGTGCTCTCCGGCCACTCGCTGAGCCCGTCGAGGTCGTCGAGCAGCCGCTGCGCGTACGCGGTGATGCGGAAGAACCACTGCTCGAGCTCGCGCTTCTCCACCGGCACCCCGGGATGACGCCAGCAGCAGCCGTCGACCACGTGCTCGTTGGCGAGCACCGTCTGGTCCACCGGGCACCAGTTGACGGCGGCGCGGGCGCGGTAGGCGAGGCCGCGCCGGTGCAGCAGCAGGAACATCCACTGGGTGAACTTGTAGTAGTCGGCGCGGCAGGTGACGACCTCGCGGTCCCAGTCGTAGGACAGGCCCATGCGCCGCAGAGTGTGGCGCGAGGTCTCGATGTTCTTCGCCGTCCACACCGCGGGGTGGATGCCGTGCTTGATGGCGGCGTTCTCCGCCGGCAGGCCGAAGGCGTCCCAGCCGAAGGGGTGCAGCACGTCGTGGCCGCGCATGCGCTCGAAGCGTGCCACCACGTCGCCGATGGTGTAGTTGCGGAAGTGCCCCATGTGGATGTCGCCCGACGGGTAGGCGAACATCTCCATCAGGTAGCGCTTGTGGCGGGGCGGCTCCGGCGTGTGGTCGAGGTCCTGGCGCCTCCACAGCTCCTGCCAACGCGCCTCGATCTCGTGGGGACGGTACTCGTCGACCTCTCGTCGCATAGGCGAGGGATTGTAGCGAAGCGGGCCGCCGCTGCCACGCCGTCGACGCTACGGCCTCGGCCCACCTGCTGCCGCGGGGGCGCGCGGGGAGCCGCTACGGGGCTTCTGGGACGTAATAGGCGAGCGAGGTGCGCGGCGAGAAGAGGTAGCCCTGGCCGAACGGGACCTTCATCCCGCGCAGGGTCTCGAGCTCCTCGCTCTTCTCCACCCCTTCGGCGATGACCTCCGCGTCGATGCGCTCGGCGAGCAGCACCAGGCTCTCGAGCAGCCCCTGCTTGATCGGCGAGAGGTGGATGTCGCGCACCAGGGCGAGGTCGAACTTGAGGAAGTCCGGCTCCACCTCGGCCACCGAGTGCAGCGACGAGTACCCTGCTCCCATGTCGTCGATGGCGACGCCAAAGCCGAGCGCGCGCAAGGCGTCGATGCGCTTGCGGAAGTCGTTCCACGCCGTCACCGCCACCCTCTCGGTGATCTCCAGCACCACGTCCCGGGGTGTGAGCCCCACCGCCTCGGCCTGCGCCACCAGGTGCATCGACAGCCCCTCGACGTCGCCGATGCCGTGCGCCGAGCAGTTGAGGAACAGCTTGTGACCACGGGGCAGGCGCACCGAGCCGCGCACCGACTCGAGGCGGCAGAGCCGCTCGAGGTCGAGGATCTGGTCGGTCTTCTCGGCGAACGAGAACAGCATCTCGGGGCTCTGGAAGAGGTCCCCCTCGGGGCCGCACGAGAGGGCCTCGTAGCCGAACACGGAGCCGTCGCCGAGGCGCACGATCGGCTGGTAGCGGATGAGGATGTCCCGCGCCTGCAGGATGCGCCTCAGCTCGCGCCGGCGTGCCGACAGGCTCTCCTCGCGGTCGCGCTGGCACTCGATGCGGATGCCGTCGAGCGCCTTGTAGATCGAGCGCTCGATGCGCACCGTGGGGTCGTACTTGAGGACGTTGCTGGCGGAGTGCACGCCGAGCCCGCGCGGCACCTCCTTGCCGATCTGCACCTTGATCCGTCGGCCCAGCTCGGCGACCACCGTCTCGCGCAGCTGCGCCAGCTCACGCGCGCCGCGCCGTCCATGGAGACCGACGAAGATGACGAACTGGTCGCTGCGCACGCCGGCGAGCGCCACCACGTCGCCGGCCGCCAGGACCGGTCCCTTGAAGTCGCCGAGGGCCTGCGCCACCTGCTGCAGCAATCCGTCGTAGGTCTCCCAACCGTAGACCTCCTCGAGGTGCTCCTCGCCGGAGACGTCGAGGTGGATCACTCCTACTCGCTCGCCGCGCTCGATGCGCCGTCGCACGTCCTCGAGCACCGCCGGTACTGCCGGCAGGCTGGTGTTGGGGTCGTAGAGGTAGCCGCGCACCTTGAGCCACTCGGCGCGCATGGCGAGGAACTCGTGGGTGCGGTCGTCCATCTTCTGTCGCGGCGCCCGCTCAGGCCCGCTCCCCGGCGCCGCCGTTGCTCGGCGAGCGCTCGAGGATGGCCTCGATGGTCTCCAGCATGTCGCGCATCGAGAAGGGCTTGGTGAGGTAGTCGACGGCGCCCTCCTGCAGGCCGCGGATCTTGTCGCGCGGCTCCACCCGCGCCGACAGCATCACCACCGGGATGTCGCGGGTGCCTTGCTCGAGCTTGAGCAGCTTGAGCACCTCCCAGCCGTCCATCCCTTCCATCATGATGTCGAGAAGGATGAGGTCCGGGCGCTCCCCTTGCGCGGTGACCAGCCCCTCGATGCCAGTGGGGGCGGTGAGCACGCTGTGGCCGCGCCGCCCGAGCACTACCTCGAGCATGCGGAGCACGTCCGGCTCGTCGTCGACGACCAGGATCTTGAAGCCGTTCATGGGCGCCAGCGCTCCCCGCCCTCCCCGGCGCCGCCCCCAGCCGGTTCGACGCTAGCGGTCAGAGTGTGAGCCACTTGCTTTCCAAGATATAGCTTCGAAGAGGAGCGAGGCAACCGCCGGGACGTTCTCCTCGCTGGTCACCACGCCGACCAGCTGCAGCTCGCGACGCCAGGAGTCGAGCGGCACCTCGTCGTGGCTCACCAGGCCGACCGGCAGCTGCGCGCGAGCGAGGGCGGCACGCACCTCCATGGTCGCCTCGGCGGGGAGGCCGGGACCGAGCGACAGCAGCGCGGCAGCCCCCGCCTTCTTCTCCACCGCCTGCGCGAGCTCGTGCGCCGAAGCGAGGCGCTGCAGGCGCAGGCCGCCGGCGGCGAGCTGTTCGGCGAGTCGCTCGAAGAGCGCGCCGCCGCCACCCAGCGGCAGCAGCAGCACGGTGGGCGCACGGACGCCGGCGAGGATGCGCTCGAGCTCGCCGCACACGGCCGCGGGCTCCACCGGCTTGGTGAGGCAGCCGTTGGCACCCAGCCGGCGCGCCAAGGCCTCTTCCTGACGCACCGAGACGACGAGGATCGGCAGCGCCTTGGCGTCGAGGGTCTGCCGCCAGCGCGCGACGAGGTCGAAGCCGTCACCGTCGGGGAGCAGGCGCTCGAGCACCACTAGGCGCGGCCGCAGCGCGCGCACCAGCTGATCGGCGCCCTGGAAACTGCTGGCGATGCGCACCAGGTAGCCCGCGGACTCCAGGTACTCGGCGAGACCGCGCGCGAACGGCACGTCGTCGTCGACGACCACCACCCGCGGGCCACGCCCCGCGGAGCTCTCGAGGTGCGCCGCGATCGGCAGCCGGAAGCGGAAGGCTGCTCCCTGGCCGGGCTCGCTCGTCACCTCCATGGCGGCACCGTGCGCGTCGAGAATCTGCCGCACGATGGCGAGGCCGAGACCGAGGCCGCCGTACTTGCGGGTGGAGGTCGACTGCACCTGGTAGAAGCGCTCGAAGATCCGCTGCTGCTCCTGGCGCGGGATGCCGATGCCGGTGTCGGCGACCTCCACCACAACCTCGCCGCCGTCGCGCCAGAGGCGGACGTCGATCCTCCCTCCCTCGGGAGTGAACTTGAAGGCGTTGGTGAGCAGGTTCTCGAGCACCTGAGCGATGCGCTGGCCATCGGCTTCCACGGGTGGCAGCCGGGCTGCCACCTCGAGGTGCAGGTTGAGGTCCGGGCCGCGCGCGGCGAAGGCGCTGTCGACCACCTGCCGCGCCACCGCCGCGAGGTCGAGCGCCCGGCGGTCGACCTGCTCCGCGCCCGACTCGAAGCGGGCGTAGGAGAGCAGCTCGTTGATCATGTAGAGCAGCCGGTCGAGGTTGCGCGTGGAGACCTCGAGGGCCTCGCGCTGGGGCTCGGTGAGCGGCCCCAGCAGCTCCTCGGAGAGCGCCTCGGCGTACCCCTTGAGGGAGGTCAGCGGCGTCCGCAGCTCGTGGCTGACGTTGGCCAGCAGGTCGCTCTTGAGGCGATCGAGCTCGCGAAGCTCGACGTTGGACCGCTGCAGCGCCCGGTTGCCGGCCTCGAGGTCGGCGATCGAGGCGGCCAGCCTCCCGGCCATGTGGTTGAAGGTGCGCGCCAGCACCTCGAGCTCGTCGCCCGTGCCGAGATCGAGTCGGCGCTCGAGCCGTCCCTCGGCGAAGTCGGCGGCGCCCTCGGTGAGCTGCGACAGCGGGCGCAGGATCTGGCGGGCGAGCACGAAGGCGATGATGGTCCCGAGGGCGAGGGAACCGGCAGTGAGCCAGAGCAGCCGGATGCCGAGGTCGCGGATGGCCGCGGCGAGGCCACGGTAGGAGAGGTCGTAGACCACCGAGTAGCGATGGCGGCCCCACTGCTCCACGTAGGGCACCACCACCCGATAGACCTCGCGGTCGGTGTCCCATCGGGGGCCGCTCAGGCGCTCCCTCCAGGCGCCCGCCCGCATCCCCTCGAGCGCGGCGAGCAGCCGCGCATCGCGAGTGACGGAGGCGGAGTGCTCGCCGGGCTGGAACAGCTCGCGTTCGAGCTCGCTCGAGTCGAACAGCTGCCTGCCGGCGGTGTCGTAGATGGCCAGCGTCGTGACGTCGGGATTGCGCCTCAGCACGTCCGTGATCAGCTCGCGGAACTTGCTGTAGCCGCTCCAGTAGTAGGTCTCGTACGCCTCGCACACCGGTCCGGTGGCGAGGGCCGCGAAGCCCTCGCCGCGCAGCTCGATGTCGCGGCGCAGCGTCCGCCAGCTAGTGAGCACGAAGACGAGGGCGAGCGCCAGCAGCACCAGGCCGACGAGCGCGACGACGGCCACCAGGATGCGGCGGCGCAGGCTGCGTCCGGGGGCAAGACGCCCCGGCGCCACGCCTCCCAGCGTGAGGTCGAGCCGTGACGGGTCGGAAGGAAGGGCGCTCTTGGCCGCCATGGCGCGGCGCCGCGGGGCGAGGATCCTCCTGCGCGGTGACGCGGCGGAGTCTACGCCCGCGCCCGCCGTGCCGCCAGGCGGCGCCGCTGCGCCGGGGTGTCGGCAACCGCCACCAAGCGCTCCCAGTCGGCCTCCTCCCAGCGCCGGCTGGCGGCGAGGTCGGCGAGCGCCCAGCGCCTCTCGCCAGCGCTGCCCACCCGGTCGAGAAGCGCGAGCGCCTCGTCGAGACTCGCCGGGAGCTGGCGCGCGAACAGCGCGGCGAGCGCGCGCCGGCGGGCCCAGTCGTGGGGCAGCTCGTGGTCGAGCAGCGCGGCCACCGCCTCGCTGCTGGGCACGTCTCCGGCGGCGAGGCGACGGCGCAGCGCGCTCAATGCGCCGAGGGTGGCGACCGAAGGGGAGCCCGGCGCGGCCGCAGAGGATGCCGCGATGCCGGCGACGGCGCCGAGCCATGGCGTCGAAGGTGATGCGCCGGTGTGTGGCGTGGCGGCCGGATCCGGCGTGGCATCCGGTGACACCGCTGCCGGCGCGCCGTCGGCCGGGGTCGCCGGTGCCGGCGCGGAGGGCGGTACCGGCGGGGCTTCCGCGGCTGGAGGCGGCTCGAGCTGCGGCGGCTCCGCGGCCGGAGGAGAGATCGGGGCCGGAGTCGGCGGCGGTGCCGTCACCTTCGGTGGCACGGGCGCGGGCGGCGGCGCGGGCGGCACCGCCTCTGGTGCCCGGGCGGACACGGGCGGCGCCGGCGACGCTTCCTCGCTTGTCGGCGGCCGACCTCGCCGCTGCGGCGAGGCGGGCGCGCCGCCGTGCGGCGCCGCCGCCACCGCCGCGGCCGTTGCCGTCGCCACCACCGGCGGAGCGGTGATCGCGTCGAGGACATGGGCGGCGAGCCCGCTCAGCGTGGCGCGCCGGGAACCGGGGTCGGCGACGGCGGCCGCCAGCCGGCGCAGCCGCTGCGGGTCCGACTCGAACGCCTGCAAGGCGCCGGCAATCGCCGCCGAGGTCTCGGCGTCGCCGCCCGCGGCAGCCTCGGCGAGCTCCTCGGCACCCTCGAGACCGAGCTGGCGGATCAGCTGCAGGCGCTGGCTGCGGGTGAGCTTGCCGAGGGCGCGGGCGCCGCTCGCCATCAGCTTGAGACGGCTCCAGGGATCGCGCGCGGCGCGCAGCGCCGCCAGCAACCGCGCGAGGTCGGTCTTCTCGGGAACGGGATCGGTCCTGCTCATGGCGGTCTCAGCGGCGGGCGCAGCCCGCGAGAGCCTCGATCAGGTCTCGGCTTCCGGCGCCTGCGGCTCGGCGGGGACGCGGCGGCCCGCCGCCGCCGCCGGCAGCCTGGAGACGCCCTGGAGGAAGCTCTTGAGGTCCACGCCGGCGAGCTGCTGCATGATCGGCGTGAGCTGCGACAGCACCTGCACGACGTCCTCCGAGAGCTTCGAGGCACCGGTGCCGGTGCCGGCGCCCCCTTGGCTGATGATGGTGGTGGCACCGGCGCGAGAGAGCGGCTCGGCCACCGCGGCGGCGATCTCCGGCAGCACCTTGAGCGCCTCGATCGACAGGCCGGCGTCGTTGTAGAGCTTGAGCGCCTCGGCGAGCTTGCGGCGCGCCTCCGCCTCGGCCTGCCCCTTGGCGGAGATCGCCTCCGCCTCCGCGAGGCCGATGTTGCGGCGCATCACCGACTCCGCCTCGGCGCGGGCGAGTCCCTCGGCCTTGACCGCCTCCGCCTGCTCCTCGCGACGCTTGCGCTCGGCGGCGGCGGCGCGCTCGATGCGGTACTGGTCGGCGTCGGCGAGACGCTCGGTCTCGAACTTCCTGGCGTCGGCCTGCTCGCGGATCTCGGCGTTGAGCTGCAGCTTGCGCCGCTCCACCTCCTGCTCGGCGATCTTGATGTCCTGCACCTTGAGCTCCATCTCGCCGGCCTTGAGCGCCTGCGCCGAGGCGACGTCGACCTCCTTCTTGATCGAGGCCTTCTTGAGCGACAGCGCCTTGTCGGAGTCGGCGATCTGGGTATCGACGGTGAGACGCTTGCTCTCCTTCTGCTGGCGCGCCGCCTCCTCCTCGAGCCGCGCGTCGCGGTCGGCGTTGGCGGTGGCGATGCGGGCGTTCTTGAGCGCCTCCTGGATCTTCGGCTGGCCGAGCGCGTTGAGGTACCCCTCGTCGTCCTGGATCTCCTGGAAGACAAACGATTTGAACTCGAAGCCCATGCCCTCGAGGTCGACGTGGGCCTCCTCGCGCACACGCTCCTGGAAGCGCTTCTGGTCGCGGTAGAGCTCCTCGACGGTGAGCGTCCCGATGATGCCGCGCAGGTGGCCGGCCACCGTCTCCTTGATGGTGGAAGTGATCTGGTCGGGGTTCATGCCGAGGAATCCCTCGGCGGCGCGGCGGATCTGGTCGACCTGCCCGCCGACCTTGACCTGCGCCACCGCCCGCACGTTGATGGGGATGCCTTCCATCGTGTAGACGTGCTTGAGGTCGATGTCGAGCGTCATCATCTTGAGCGAGAGGTACTCGCCCTGCTCCCAGGCCGGAAAGACGAAGGTGCCACCGCCGCGGACGATGCGGAAGCTCTCGATCTGCCCTTTCTCGTCGCGCACCTTGGCACCGACCAGCTTGCGGCGGCCGTAGACGATCAGCGCCTCGTCTGGACCTGCCTTCTTGTAGAGCGCACGGACGAGGATGTAGAAGAAGAGCAGGGCGAAGAGGGCGCCGAAGACGTAGGGCAGGCTGAGGATGCTCATGCGCGGCTGGCTCCCGTGGCTGAACGAGGCGAGGTGCGCGGCAGTATAGCGGTCCCTCGAGAGCTTCTACGGCCGGAGGATGGCGGCGATTCCACGCCGCTGCCAGCGGTCGCCCGCTTGCCATCGCAGCGGTCGTTGGATGTACGATTGCCTGATTCCGAGGAGGAGGGGCCGTGGCCGAGCCCAGCGCATCGGATCGTCGCCGCGCCGCACGCCGGCACATCCCCGGCATCGAGGCCACGCTGCGGACGCCAGGCGACGTCAAGGTGCTCGACGTCAGCCTCTTTGGCGCCGCCATCGAGGCCCCGGCCGAGCTCGAGGTCGGCGACAGCGTCTGCCTCGAGATGCGCCACGGCCAGCAGCGCGCCAACGTCGAGGCCGCCGTGCGCTGGTGCTCGGTGTCGCGGGTGGTGCGCCAGCGCGGCTCGCTCGTGCCCGTCTCCACGGTCGGCGTGGAGTTCCGCGACATCTACCGCAGCGGCGACACCGGCATCTGGGACTGGATCATGGTCCCCAGCGAGCCGCCGGCCGATCGAGACTGAGCGGTCGGGCGGCGGGCCGTCGAGCCCGGCCAGCCGCCAGCTAGCGCGTCGCCTTGCGGGCCAGCAGACCCAGGCCGGAGCGCTCGGCCTGCGCCCGCACCGCCGAGACGATCTGTGCGCCGCGCTCCGCCTGCCCGGCCTCACGAGCGAGCTGCCCCTGGAGCAGCTGCGCCTCGAGCTGCACCGGCACCAGGCCGGCTCGTTCGGCGGCCATCGCCGCCTCGCCGGCGACGTGGTCGGCCTGCGCCGTGTCGCCGCCGCTCGCCATCACCCGCGCCCAGGCGAGCTGCACCTCGCAGCGGATGCGCAGGTCCTCGCTGGCGGTGGCCCGCTGCAGCGCCGCGGCGACCAGCTCCTTTCCCTCGTCGGCGCGACCGAGGAAGACCAGCGCGCGCCCGCGTATCGCCCGCGCCCAGGCGACGAGGTCCGCCGCACCCTCGGCGGCGAACGTCTGCTGCGCGGCGGCGGCGAGCTGCTCGGCGGCGGCGAAGCGGCCTCCCTCGAGATCGACCACCGCCAGTGCCAGCTGGCTCTCGGCGGCGGAGCTCGCCAGACCCAGCTCCTGGCGCAGCTGCAGCGCCTGCCGATGCAGCGTCTCGGCACCCTCGAGGTCGCCGGCTTCCAGGCGCACTTGCGCGAGCCCTGCGAGCGCGTAGGCCTCGAAGCGCCGGTTGCCGGTCTTCTTCGCCAGCGCCTCCGCCTGCTCGTAGGTGGCGGCGGCGCCCTTGAGGTCGCCCCGGTCCAGCTGCACCGCCGCCAGGTCGGTGAGCGAGGCCGCCTCGCCGAACGGCTGGCCGATCTGCCGCCGCAGCTCGAGCGCCTGACGGTGGCGCGTCTCGGCCTCGGCCAGACGGCCGAGCTTGCGCAGCGTCACCGCCACGTTGTAGAGCGCGTTGGCCTCCTGGCTGCGGTCGTGAACCTGGCGCGCCAGGTCGACCGAACGCTCGAAGGCGGCGAGCGCGCCCGAGAGGTCGCCGCGCTCGAGGTCGATGGCGCCGATGTTGTTTTCGGCGCTGGCCACCCCGACGCGGTTCCCGGTCTCCACCGACAGCGCCCGCGAGCGCTGGTAGAGGTCGAGCGCCGCCTTCACGTCGCCCTGCTGCTTGAGCACCAGCGCCAGGTTGTTGAGCGCCTGTGCCTCGTTGCCCTTGTCGCCGAGCTCGCGGTAGGTGGCGAGCGCGAGGTCGAAGGTCTTGCGGGCGGTGCCGAGGTCCCCTTGGTCGTACAGCAGGCTCGCCCGCTGGACCCGCGCCTTGGCCACGCCCGAGGCGTCGCCCGCCTGCTGGTAGAGACCCTCCGCCTCGCTGGTCACTCCCTGCGCCTGCTCGGGTTTGCCCATGTTGCGCAGGGCCCAGCCCTCGAGCAGCAGGGCGCGCGCGCGGAGCAGCCGGGCCCCCTGCGCACCCGCCACTTCCGCCGCCTTGGCGGCCGCCTGCTGCTGCTGGCGCGACTGCCCGAGGGCGCCGGCGGCGCTCGCCTCCGCAAAGTAGATGCGCACGTCGTCGGCGGCCGCCGAGGGAAGACGCCGCAGCACCCGCGCCACGTCGAGGGCGCGCGCCGGCTCGCCGGCGGCGGTGAGGGCCTGCGCCAGCTTGAGGCCGTACTCGAGGTTGTCGGGCTGTCGCCGCCAGATCTCCGACCATGCCCGCACCGCCTCCGTCCAGTCGCCGCCGACCTCGAGATACTGCGCCCGCACCTCCTGCCGTTCGTTCTCGTCGAGCGGCGCCGACAGCTCCACCGCCTGCCGCGCCGCGCTCCTCGCCTTCTCGACGTAACCGAGCGCCGAGTAGGCGTTGGCGAGCGCGGAGTAGGCACGCGGGTCGCGGGCGTCGACCACCACTGCCTGCTGCAGCAGCTCGCTCGCCCCCTGGGCGTCGAAGCGTCGCAGCTTCTCCACCCCCTCGGCGTAGAGCCGCGCCGCCTCGGGGTTGGTGGTGGTCCAGCGCGCGCTGCCGGCCTCGAGGTGCAGCGCCTCGCGCAGCTTGGCACCCGCCTGACCGACGAGCTGGAAGACCGCCTCGCGCGGCCCCGACACCGCCACCGCCGTGCTGTTGCCGGCGGTCACCGTGTCCTGCAGGCGCAGGTCGAGGCGCAGCTGCCCGCCGGCGCCGGTGCCGATCGCGGTGTAGGCGCCGGTGACCACGTAGTCGGTGCCGAGGTTCTTCCGCACCCGCTCCAGGGTATCGGCGCCCCAGGTGGCTCCTGGCTCGAGCCCGAGCTCGAGCTGGGCGCGGGCGACGTTCTCGCCGGGGATGAGGCGCACGGCGTCGCCCGCCGACAGCTCGGTGGCGAGCATCTCGGGCAGCCCGGTGGAGAGCCAGTCGAGCTGACGGTCGGCGGTGACGTTCTTGAGGCCGAGCACCGCCACCGCGGGTCGCGCCACCTTGGGCGCCTCGAGGCGCCCCTCCTGGTTGATGGCGCGCTGGCGCCAGACGTAGAAGTTGGCGACCAGCGCGAGGGCGACGAGGAAGCCTGCGGTGACCGCCAACACCAGCCGGCGGCGCGTCACTCGCGCGGTACCGAGGGCGGCGGCGATCGGCGACGGGTCGAGCGCGGACAGCACGTCGCCGGCCGAGGAGAAGCGATCCTCCGCTTTGCGGGCGAGGCAGCGCAGGATCGCCTCGTCCCAGCGCGGCTGCAGCCCGGGCTTGACCTCGCTCGGCCGGGGCGGCGCCTCGGTGAGCCGCTTCACGGCCGTCGACAGCGGGCTCTCCCCCTTGAACGGCAGGCGGCCGGTGACCATCTCGAAGATCACCACACCGAGCGCGTAGATGTCGACGCTCGGCGTCGTGCCGCTGCCGTCGACCTGCTCGGGAGCCATGTACGCCGGCGAGCCCATGACCGCCCCGACGACGGTGAGCGTGGCGCCCGACTCGGCGCGCGACGCGCGCGCGAGGCCGAAGTCGGTGACCACCACTCGCACCTCACCACCGTCGGCGGCCTCGAGCACGACGTTCGCGCACTTGAAGTCACGGTGGACGACGCCGGCGCGGTGGGCGGCGTCGAGCGCAGAGGTCATCTGTCGCACCAGCGGCAGCGCTTCTTCCTCGGACAGCGGCCCCAGACGGGTCAGCCGCTCCGCCAGGGTCTCGCCGCGCAACAGCTCCATGGTGACGAAGAGGATCTCGCCGCGCGGGTAGAGGGCCGCCACCGGCGATTCGGAGGGGTGGGAGCCGAGGTCATGGATGCGACATACGTTGCGATGGGTGACCTGGCGCGCGAGGTGGATCTCGCGCTTGAACCGCTCGAGCGCCAGCTCGTCGGCGGCGACGTCGGGGCGCACCGTCTTGAGCGCCACGCTGTCGCCGAGCGCGGTGTCGAAGGCCTCGTAGACCTCTCCCATGCCCCCCTTGGCGATGAAGCGGTCGATGCGGTAGCGCCCCGCCACCAGCTCGCCGATGGCGAAGGTGGCGGCCAGGCTCCTGCCCGCCACCTCGGTGACACCGCCGAGAGTCGAGCTCAGCGACGGGGGCGAGCGCGCCGGCGGCTGCGTGCGCAGGGGCGGCCGCTGCGTCGGCGACGGCGAGGCGGTGAGCTGGCTGGCGGGAGTCGAGCGGGTCGCCTCGTCGTCCTTGCCGGACGCTGCCGCCACCCGCTCGCCGGTGAGGGTGCGATCGAAGGGCTCGGCGGGCGCTCCTTGCTGCCCCTCGTCGCGGCGGCGCACGAGGAAGGGCTTGCCGCAGGCCGAGCAGCGCACCTTGAAACGGTCGGGCAGCTCGCGGCCTGGCTGCAGACGCAGGCGCGAGCTGCACGCCGGGCAGCGGACGACGAGGCCCGACGTCACGGCGTACCGCGGGGGGAGAGCCGGCTGGTCGACGCCACCGGGGAGCGCGCGCCGCGTTCTCTCATGGTGTGGTCGGATTCTACATCCCGGTCCCCGTTCGGCCGGGGCGCGGGCGGCAGCGGATAACCTAGTCGTGTGGAGCGCGCCGAGACCCTGATCGTCGGCGGCGGCGTCGCCGGCGCCGCTCTCGCCTGCCACCTCGCGGCGGCGGGGGCCCCGGTGCGGTTGCTCGAGCGTGCGCCACGGGCCGGCGCTCACGCTTCGGGGCGCAATGCCCGGCTGGTACTGCAGTCCGTGGCGGAGCCGTTGGTGCGCCGCCTCACCGTGGCCAGCAGCCGCTTCTTCTCTGCCCACGCTGGCGAGGTGGGCTTCCACCCTTGTGGCTCCCTGCTGCTCGGCAGCATCGAAGTGCTGGCGTCGCGACGCGACGCCGCCGTCGAGAGCCGCGTGCTCGACGCGGCGGCCGTGCGCGCCCGAGTGCCGGGCCTCGGCGAGCGCCGCGGCGAGGCAGCCCTCCTCACCCCGGGCGACGGCGTCCTCGATCCTCACCGCCTGCTCGCCTATTACCTCGACACGGCGCGACGCGCCGGCGCCGTCGTCGAGCTCGGCGTCGAGGTCACGGCGATCGCGGGCAGCGGGCCGTTCCGGGTCGAGACCTCTGCCGGAACCCGCCACGCCGAGCGTCTCGTCGACGCCGCCGGGGCCTGGGCGGGCGAGCTCGCCTCCTCCGCCGCGGTTCCCCCGCCGCCGCTGGTGGCCTACAAGCGCCACCTCTTCCTGCTCGCCCACGAGGTGCGGCGCGACCTCCCCTACGTGTGGGACCTCGACCTCGACGTCTACTTCCGCGCCGACGAGGAGGGGACCCTGGCCTGCATGTGCGACGAGGAGCCCTCGGCGGCGCTCGCCGAGACCGTCACGGCAGGGGCCGAGGCACTCCTGCGCGAGCGGCTCCGGCCGCTGGCGCCGGGACTCGCTGCCGCGCCGCTGGTGCGCGCCTGGTCCTGCTTCCGCACCAAGGTTCCCGATGCCCTGCCGGTGATCGGCCCCGCTCCCGGCCGCCCCGCCTTCTGGTGGCTTGCCGGCCTCGGTGGCTACGGCTTGAGCACCAGCTGGGAGGTGGGGAGGATCGCCGCCCGCGGCCTGCTCGGGGGGGCGGCAACGCTGCCGCCGGAGGTGTCACCGGCGCGATGGTGATCCCAGAGTGGCCCACCGATTCCGGTGCGGCGCCTCTGCCGTTCGCGCCGGCCGCGCGGCTCGCCTCACAGGGCCGCCAGCTCTCCGGGAGTGTTGACGCCCCGCCAGGCGTCGGCGAGGGCCACCGGAGGCTCCGGCGTCGCCACGTGAGCCAGGCCCTCGAGCCGCGACGGCGCGGGCGCGCCGGCGGCGGCGAGCTCCTCGAGCAGCGGCAATGCCTGCGGCTCGTACACGGCGAGCAGCGGCTGCACCTGGCCGCCGACCCGCGGTAGCACCGCCCAGGTCCCTGGGCGCCGCTCGGCGAGCAGCCAGGCCACCGCCTCCGCGCCGAGACGCGGCAGGTCACAGGAGGCGATCGCCCAGCGGCGCGGGTCCCAGCGCAGCGCGGCGAGGATGCCGGCGAGCGGCCCGCGCACGCCCGGGGCATCCGGGAGCCGCGGCAGCGCCGCGGCGCCACTCCCACCGAGAAGGACGACCGGCCCCGCCGGCGCCAGGGCACCCGCTATGCGATCGAGCAGCAACTCGCCGGCGATCCGCAGCTCCTGCTTTGGAGTCCCCATCCGGCGGCTGGCACCACCGACGAGCACTCCGGCGCGCCCGGGGGCAGCCGCCCACGCCTCCGCCAGCCGCGCGCGCACCAGCGCCCCCATCGCGGCCACCCGGTCGGCGCTCCAGGGCAACGTCGCCACCACGGCCGCCGCCTCGGCGGAGGGCGCCTCCTCCCCCGGGCGCAGCAGCCAGACCTTGGCGTGCGGGCCCCGCTTGCGCCCCTCGACGAGCACCAGGTCGCAGCGCCGCTCGAGCGCCAGCAAGCGCGCCAGCGACGGCTCGCCGGACCCCCGCCGCCAGCGGGCGAACCCTTCCTCCTTCGCCTCGACGACCACCTCCGCGCCGGCGGCGAAGAGCCGCTGCGAGTCCTTGCCGGCGACGTCGACGTCCACACCGTGCGAGGCGTGCTTGACGACCACCACCGACAAACCGGCGCCGACCAGCTCGGGCAGCAGCCGCTCGATGAGCGTGGTCTTCCCCGAGCCCTGCCAGCCGACGACGCCGAGGACGCGCTCGAGCGGCACGCGCGGAGCGTACCAGGGGCGGCAAACCCACTAGAATCGCCGCACCATGGCCTCCTCCGGGTTTGGCCGCTATCGCGTCGTCGGCGAGCTCGGACGCGGGGGCATGGGCGTCGTCTACCGCGCTCACGATCCCGAGCTCGATCGCGAGGTGGCGGTCAAGCACATCCAGCTCCCGGTCGACGCCTCGCGCGAGCTCCGCGTCGAGCTCGAGAAGCGGTTTCGCCGCGAGGCCAAGGCGGCGGCGCGCATCCGCCACCCCGGAGTGGTCGCCATCCACGACGTCGGCGTCACCGACAGCGGCCTCTACCTGGTGATGGAGCTCGTCGAGGGGGAGTCGCTCGCTCACCGACTCGAGCGCGGCGCCTTCCTCGACCGCGCCGCCGCCATCGAGGTGGCCGTGCAGGCCGCCGAGGCGCTCGCCGCCGCCCACCGCGCGGGGGTCGTCCACCGCGACGTCAAGCCCGCCAACATCCTGCTGTCGGCCGACGGCCGCGTGCTGCTCACCGACTTCGGCGTCGCACGCAGCCTCGACGAGGTGTCCGAGCTGACCCGCACCGGGATGGTAGTCGGCAGCCCCGCGTACATGGCTCCCGAGCAGCTGCGAGGAGCGGCGGTCGATGGACGCGCCGACCTCTTCTCCCTGGGTGTCGTCCTCTACGAGCTGCTGCTGCGCAAACGACCGTTCCCGGCGCAGTCGATCACCACCCTGCTCTACCAGATCCTGCACGAGGACCCGCTCGCCGACCCGGCAATCTCCCGCGAGCTCGAGCCGGGAACGGCCGAGCTGCTGCGCCGCCTGCTCGCCAAGCAGCCGGAGCAACGTCCGGCCGACGCCGCAGGGGTGGCGACGGCGCTGCGCGAGCTGCCGCTCGAAGTGGCGAATCGAGACGGAGAGGCGGTGACCCGGCTCACGGTGCGGGTGCCGCCCATCCTGCCGCCGACTCCCGCAGCACCGTCGGCACCCACGCCGCCGCTTCCCGACGGGCCCTCGGTCTCGGCCCTCGGCACCCACGCTCCCTACCGCCTCGTGGTGCTGCTAGCCGGCGGCGCCTTGCTGGCGGCGCTGGTGGTCGTCGCCGCCGCGGTGGCGCTGTGGAACCACGCGCCTCCGCTGCCGGTCGTCCGCAGCCCTCGCCCCAGCGGCTGGACCCCTGGCAGCGGACCGCTGCCCGAGCCCTCCCTGGCCCCGGTCCCGCCCGCACCCACGCCGACGCCGCTGCCCCTCGTCGCCGCGGCCACGGTGGTGCCGGTGGCGCCCCACGACACGCCGTTGGCGCCCACCGCGATGCCGCCGGCGGCTGCGCCCGCAGAGTCGGAAGCCCCGCCTGCGGCGACCCCACCACCGCCGCCCGCGCCGCCGACGACGGCTGCGGCGCCGCCGCGGGCAGCGGCGGAGAATCCCTCGATCGAGCTGCGCGCCAAGAGCGGCGTCGAGCTCGACGTCGATCCCGACGACGCCGAGGTGTTCGTCGACGGCCGCGACCTCGGCACCGCCGACGACGTGGACACCTACACCTTCCCGACTCCCGGCCGCCATCTCATCCGGCTCGTCTACCCGGGCTACAAGCCGGTGCTGGCAGTGGTGGTGGTGACCCCCGACGCCGATGACGACGACGTCGAGCTCGAGGTGGACATGGAGGAGATCCCCGAGCCCTAGCCGGGCGCCCGCGACGGGGCCGGAACGCAGAACGGCCGGCGCCCAGGCGCCGGCCTCGATGCGATCGCCGCGGGCCCGGCCGCGGTCAGTGGTCGGTGTTGTCGATGATGGCGATCACCTTGCCGATCCGTGTCACGTCGCCACGCAAGTCGGTTACGAAGACCTCGAACGGCACCACCCCGTCATTGAAGTCGAGGGTGTTGACGGACAGCGAGAAACCGGCGCTGGCCGACGACGGGTAGCTGGGGTAGAGGTTGGCGACGTTGGGGCGCGGGAGGCCGATGGTGGCGTTGCCGTAGGTCACACCGTTGGCCTTGACCAGGACGCCGGCGATACCGTCGATGTCGACGGCCCAGCCTTTCAGCGTGAAGGTGCCGAAGAAGGGCTGCTGGGTGTTAGGGCTCTCGATGGCACCGATCGATTTCTCGTTGGCGATGTCCTCCGCACAGGAGAAGAAGACCGTGATGGAGGCGATGTTGCGGACGTTCTCGCCGTAGTCGCCGGCGCGGATGGTGAGGGTGTGACCGCCCCGCAAGTACTGGCCGGAGGCGATGAGCTGACCGACGTCGATGGCGAAGCGGAAGCCCGCGAGATCGGCGCCCGGAACTTGGGGGAAGGCGGCGAGGAGCTCGGGGCTCGGCAGGTTGGCGCAATTGGTGAGGCCAGCCGCCGAAGGAATGAAGACGCAGGCATTCTTGGTGTTCAAAGCCAAGGCGCCATCGATGAGGAGCTCGCCCCACGCGACGCCGATGTCGGTGGAGCTCTCCCCCGAGCCGATGTCGAGCGCGTGGCCCGTGATCACGCTCCAGCGCTCCGTCTGGCTCGTGCAGTCGCCGTGCAGCTCCGCGCTCTGCTGCGGGAAGGTGATATCCCCGAACGGGGCCAGCATGTTCTCGGCGTTGCGGAAGACGATGACGCGCACCGGACCGAGGATCCGCTGCTCGCCGCTGTTGCTGACCACCAGCGCCTGCAGCTTGTGCTTGCCGTTGATGTGGTGGGTGGTGTTGAGGTTGAAGACGAAGCCCGGGGCCTGGCTGTCCGGGTAGCCCGGCCGCTTCCGGGTGACGCCGGGGCGTTGCAGCCCGTAGATCGCCAGACCTTCGTCGAGGCCGTCGACGAGGATGTGGACGGTCTTCACGCCGTCGTCGTCGAGCGCCCACCCGGTCAGCGGGATGACACCGTAGCCGGCGTTGCCGTTCGGGTTGCCGTCGAACGAGCCGATCGGCAACGCCGCGACGGCAGGGAGGGTGCCTCCGAGGATCAGCAGGACCGCGGCCGCCAGGACGAATCTGCTTCGCATTGCGTCTCCTCCAGCGCCGGCGCCCCGGAAACGCCGTGCCGGCGGCACGGCGGA
Source organism: Thermoanaerobaculia bacterium (assembly GCA_963837455.1). Lineage (GTDB taxonomy): Bacteria > Acidobacteriota > Thermoanaerobaculia > Multivoradales > JAIOJS01 > DASYQD01. Next base: position 77,225 of record CAWINM010000014.1, read on the forward strand.
CGGGACGCGTCAGGGGCGATCTCGACCTCTCAGGCGCTCCAGCTCTTCAAGCTCTACCTGAGGTTTTGAGGCCGATTGTACCGACAGCGTTGCAACCGAGTCAATTGCGGCGGTCACAGGGCGTCTTCGGCGCCGCCCAGGAATGCCTCCACGAGCCGCGGCAGCGCCATCAGGTCGTAGCCCCCCTCGAGCAGGGCGAGGAGCCTGCCGCCGCACTCGGCGGCGGCGAGCTCGCCGAGCCAGCGTCCCCATTGGCCGTAGGCCTCGGCGGTCACCCGCATGCCCCCCAGAGGGTCCGCCTGCCAGGCGTCGAAGCCGGCCGACACCACCAGGGCCTGCGGCCGGAAGCCCCGCAGCGCCGGCAGCACCAGCTGCTGGATGGCTGCCCCGTACTCGTCGTCACCACAGCCCGCCGGCAGGGGGACGTTGAGCGTCGCGCCCTCCCCTTCGCCGCGTCCCCGCTCGCCCCCGGCACCGGTGCCGGGGTAGAACGGGTACTGGTGGGTGCTGGCGTAGAAGACGTCGCCCCGCTCCTCGAAGATGTGCTGCGTGCCGTTGCCGTGGTGGACGTCGAAGTCGAAGATCGCCACCCGGGCGAGCCCCCGCTCCCGCAGCCGCTCGGCGGCGACGGCGGCGTTGTTGACGTAGCAGAACCCCATCGCCAGCTGCCGCTCGGCATGGTGGCCCGGGGGCCGCACGGCGGCGAGCGCCGCTTGCCGATCGCAGGCGCGGTCGGCGGCGTGGAGCGTCGCCTCGACGGCGCCCCAGGCAGCGTCGAAGGTGGAGGCCACGAGCGGGTTGTCGGCGGAGTCGAACAGCCCGTCGCCGCGCGCCACGGCAGCCCGGAAACGAGCGACGTAGGCGGCGCCGTGAACCCGCTCCACGAGCGCCGCGGCATCGGGGTGCGCGCCCGCCTCGATCAGCGGTCGACCGGCACCGGCGAGACCCCCAACGACGGCGGCCAGCCGCGCCGGCTGCTCGGGGAAACCGAGCGGAACGTCGTGGAGCAGGCAGCGGGGGTCGGTGAGGACGTCCATGGCGCGAGCCAGAGACGGCTCACCGGCGCATCGCGGCGAGACCTAGCGCAGCTTCTCTTCCACGAACTCGACGTGCTTGCGGACCTTGGGGTCGTACTTCTTGAAGCGCAGCTTCTCGGTCGAGGTGCGCTTGTTCTTGTCGGTGGTGTAGAAGTACCCGGTACCCGCCGAGGACACCAGCTTGATCTTGTCGCGCATCGTCTCACTCTCCTGCTTCGGGGTCCGCCACCCAGGCGGGATGGCGGGGTCGACGGGACTCGAACCCGCGACCTCCGGCGTGACAGGCCGGCGTTCTAACCAGCTGAACTACGACCCCCTGAACGTGGACCCCGTAGACCCGATGGTGGGAGGTGAGGGATTTGAACCCGCGACCCCCTGCGTGTAAGGCAGGTGCTCTACCGCTGAGCTAACCCCCCTACGAGGGGCGCGATGATAGCGGCCGGCGCTGGCGCAAGTCAACGCGCGGGCGATGGGGGTGGAGCTGGCCCGCGCAAACGTCCACCCCTGCTGCAGGCTGCGGAGATCCACCGGGCGCTGCAGGCCTCGCCCGCGCCGGCCTCCGGTGAGGGCCAACGCGACGCCTCCCGGAGGACCTCGACCCTGCCGCAGCGCGGCCAGCGACGACCCCCAGCTTGCCGCAACGCGGCACTTCGTGGTAGGTTGCCGCCACCCTGCCGCGGGCCCCGTTCCGGGAGCCCGTCCCACCTCTGCTCCCCAACCAAGGAGAGCGGAGGATGTTCCAGCAGCACGGACAGCACGAGCAGCACGGACAGCAGGAGCGGCACGCACGGTGCGAGCGGCACGAACGACGGTGCCGGCAGGAGGAGCCCCAGCGTGGCGAACCCCTGGGGTGGAGTCGGTCCGCGGCGCCTCTCGCCCACGGCGCGGCGGCCGACCCGGCCCCGCTTCGCAGCACCCGCAGCGACGAAGCCACGGCGTTCTGGGGCCGTTTCGCCCGCCGCGAAGGGCGCGAGCTCGAGCGCTGCGTGGCGTCGGCGATGCGGCGTTTCGGCTGGTACCCCGAGCCCAGCGACCTCGAGGAGCTGGTGCAGGAGGTCTACTGCCGCCTTCTCGAGCGCGCATCTGCACCGGGTCTGGCCGGCTGGCCGCCGGCGCAGCTGTGGGCCTATCTGCATCGCATCGCGCGCAGCGTCGTCGTCGACGAGCTGCGCAGCCGGCGAGCCCGCAAGCGCGGCGGCGCCCGTCCTCACCCGGCACCACCGGCGGCGACGTGCGACGACACGCCGGCACCCGAGCCACGGGCGCCGGGGCCGACGGCCGAGGAGCGGCTGCTGGCTCGGGAGGGGGCGGCGATGCTGCGGCGCCGCATTCGCGAGCTGGGCGGAACCGAGCACGGCGCCCGCAACCTGCACATCCTCGAGCTGGCCGCCATCGAGGGCTGCACGGCGGCGGAGATCTCGCAACGGCTGGCCGGCACGCTCTCGCCGAGCAGCGTCCACACCGTGCTGCACCGGCTGCGCCTGCAGCTGACCGCGACGCCGAGCCCCGACCTGCCGGCGGTGATGGGTGCCGGCGGCACCTGAAGCAGGCCCGCCACCGGCGGGCCGGGTGCTATCGTCGGCCTGGCCGCGGTGGGAGGAACGGACCCGCCAAACTCTCCGCATCACCTGTCCTCGGAGGTACCTACCATGCACGAGCTGCCCAAGCTGCCCTACGCGTACGACGCCCTCGAGCCGCACATCGACGCGCGGACGATGGAGATCCACCACGGCAAGCACCACGCCGCCTACGTCAACAACCTCAACGGCGCCATCGACAAGCACCCAGAGCTCGCCAGCAAGAGCGTCGAGGAGCTGCTGCGCGGCATCGACCGGGTGCCGGAAGACGTGCGCACGGTGGTGCGCAACAACGGCGGTGGCCACGCCAACCACTCGATGTTCTGGCTGGTGATGGGGCCGGGAGGCGGTGGCGTGCCCACCGGCGCCCTCGGCGACGCCCTGCTCGCCGCCTTCGGCAGCTTCGAGAGCTTCAAGGAGAAGCTCACCGAGGCGGCGGTGAAGCGGTTCGGCTCCGGCTGGGGCTGGCTGACGATCGCCGGTGGCAAGCTGGAGGTCTCCTCGAGCGCCAACCAGGACAGCCCCTTCATGGAGGGGAAGACGCCTCTGCTCGGCGTCGACGTCTGGGAGCATGCCTACTACCTCAAGTACCAGAACCGCCGCCCCGACTACGTGGGCGCCTGGTGGAACGTCGTCAACTGGAGCGAGGTGGCGCGGCGCTACGAGGCGGCGCGCTGAGGCGGAGGGCAGGCGACCCGCTCGCGGGCTGTCCGCCGCCACGCGCGCGGGGCGCACGCGGGCCCCTCGAGCTCGGCTTGAAGGCCTCCGGGCTTTCGTTTATGGTTCGCCGTTCCGTGGCGGTGTAGCTCAGCCGGTTAGAGCGAGCGGCTCATAACCGCTAGGTCATGGGTTCGAGTCCCGTCACCGCCACCATTTCCCCGCGGCCGCCGCCGTTCGTCGCCGCCCTCCGCCGCGCGCTCCGCGACGCCGGAGGCACGGCGCCCGGAGACCTGCTGCTGGTGGCCTTCTCGGGAGGTCCCGACTCGACGGCGCTGCTGCTCGGCCTGCGCCGCCTCGCCCCCCGGCTGGGCTGCCGCCTGCTCGCCGCGCACGTCGACCACCGGCTCGACCCGGGCTCGCCGGCGCGGGCGACCGCCGCCGAGCGCCTGGCACTCGGGCTCGGGGTTCCCTTCCGGCTGCTGGTCGCCGCACCGCCCGCTGCGGGTGCCCGCGTCGCGAGCTCCGACGGTCCCGAGGCGGGAGCGCGACGCCGGCGCTACGCCCTGCTCGAGGAGCTGCGCCGGAGCACCAGCGCCCGCTACCTGCTCACCGCCCACCACGCGGGCGACCAGGCAGAGACGGTGCTGCTGCGGCTCGCCCACGGCTCCGGGCTCGCCGGTCTGGCGGGCATCCGCCCGCGGCAGGGCACCCTGCTGCGGCCCCTCCTCGCGCACGGACGCGACGAGCTCGCCGCCGCGGTCACCGCCGCCGGCCTGGTGCCGGTGGACGACCCCACCAACCGCGACCTCGAGGTGCCGCGCAACCGGCTCCGTCACGGGCTGCTGCCGGCCCTCGGCGGCGACACCGCGGCGCGCCAGGCGATTGCCGTCGGCGATGCGGCCGCCACCCTCTCCGGGGGCCTCGAGCGGCGGCTCGTGTCCCTGGTCCCCGGCCTCGTGGCGCCCTCGCCGCGGCTGCCGCTGGCTGTCCTCCGCGACCTCCCCTGCGAGATCCTGCCCTGGGCCTTGGCGCTCCTCCATCGCCACGCCGGCGCCGCCTACCCGCCGCGTGCCGCCGCCGTCGCCGAGCTGCGAGGGCAGCTCGCTCGCGGCGACGCGCTCGCCTGTGACTGCGGCGGCGGCTGGCGGTGGTGGACGGACGGCGCCGGCGACCTGCGCCTCGACCGCACCGGCGCTCGGGCGGAAGGGTCGCCGGCACCGGCCTCGGCGGGCTCGCCGGGGCCGCTCCCGGCGCCCGCCGCGAGAACGCCTTTCGCTTATACTGTCGACGTCCCCGGGGGGGTGGAGATCAGGGAAGCCGGCACGACCTTCTGCCTTTCACGACAGCCCGTCGCGGCCTGGATGCGGCGAGGCTCGTTGCAACGTGCCGCGCTCGATCTCCCGCTCGCCCCCGGCGGAGAGGTGACGGTGCGCAACCGGCGTCCGGGGGATCGCCTCCAGCCCTTCGGCTGCCCGCATCGCCGCCGTCTCAAGGACGTCCTGATCGACCACAAGGTGCCGCGGGAGAGACGCGACCGGCTGCCGTTGTTGTGCGTGGCGGGCCAGGTGGCGTGGGTGCCCGGGGTGACCATTCACCACCCTTTCCGTCTGCGTGAGGGTGCCACGGTGGCCTGGGTTGCCGAGCTGCTCGCGCACCGCGACCAGGGCTGAGGTCTTCTCGCCCCCCACCCATCCGCGGGGGGCGTTGCGGGAGATGGCCAGAACATGAGCGGGACACCGACGATCAAGGTCCTCTTCGATGCCCGCGCCATTGCCGCGCGAGTGCAGGCGCTGGGGCAGCGGTTGCAGCGCGAGGTGGCGCAGGAAGACCCCATGGTGGTGTCGCTCCTCGGCGGCTCGGTGATCTTCCTCGCCGACCTCATCCGCTCGATCACCACCCCGTTGCGCTACGAGTTCGTGCAGGTCGAGTACCGCACCCACGAGGAGGGGCACGAGGAGGTCGTCGACATCCAGTACCCGATCCCCCTCGACGTCGCCGCGCAGAGCGTGCTGGTGCTCAAGGACGTCGTCAGCACCGCCATCATCGAGACCTACCTCGCCACGCAGCTGCTGGAGAAGGGGGCGCAGAAGGTGCGCTTCGTGGCTCTCGTCGACCTGCCCAAGGAGCGCAAGACGCACTGCCAGGTCGACTACAGCGTCTTCACCACCGAGCGCTCGGCGCGCCTGGTGGGCTACGGCATGAAGCACCAGGGACGCTACGGCAACCTGCCCTACATCGGTTTCCTGGGGGAGGGATGAGGCCCACGGGAGCCCCGGAGAGGAATCGGCGGCGGAGCTGATGCGTTAGAAGGAGGAGGGAGAGTCCCTTCCCCACCGCCCATGGCTCGGCGCCCCGAGCGAGAGGAACCGCGACATTGAACGGCACGCTCAAGACGATATTTTGGTGGATGGTCATCTTCGCCCTGGTGATCTTCCTCTGGCAGGCCTTCCAGGCCGGCAAGAACGCCCACCACGAGCTCACCTTCAGCGAGCTGATGGAGCAGGTCGCGGCGGGGCGGGTCGCCGACGTCACCATCCAGGACGACAACGGCGTGCACGGCCACTTCAAGGGCGGCGGCCGCTACGCCAAGGGCGAGGAGTTCACCAGCCAGGTGCCGGCCTATCCCGACCTGGTCAAGGACCTGCGCCAGGCGGGGGTGGAGATCAAGGCACAGAAGGTGCGCGACAACCCGCTGATCACCGTCCTGCTCACCTGGGGGCCGTTCCTGCTGCTCCTCGGGCTGTGGGTCTTCTTCATGCGCCAGATGCAGAGCGGCGGCAACAAGGCGCTGTCCTTCGGCAAGAGCAAGGCCAAGCTGCTGTCGGCGTCGGGCAAGAAGGTCACCTTCAAGGACGTCGCCGGCGGTCGAGGAGGCCAAGGAGGAGCTGTCGGAGATCGTCGAGTTCCTCAAGGAGCCCCAGAAGTTCCAGAAGCTCGGCGGCCGCATCCCCAAGGGGGTGCTGCTGATGGGCCCGCCGGGCACCGGCAAGACGCTCCTCGCCCGCGCCATCGCCGGCGAGGCCAACGTGCCGTTCTTCTCGATCTCCGGCTCGGACTTCGTCGAGATGTTCGTCGGCGTCGGCGCCAGCCGGGTGCGCGACCTCTTCGAGCAGGGGAAGAAGAACGCCCCCTGCATCATCTTCATCGACGAGATCGACGCCGTCGGCCGCCACCGCGGCGCCGGCCTCGGCGGCGGCCACGACGAGCGCGAGCAGACCCTCAACCAGCTCCTCGTCGAGATGGACGGCTTCGAGTCCAACGAGGGGGTCATCCTGATCGCCGCCACCAACCGCCCCGACGTCCTCGACCCGGCGCTGCTCCGCCCCGGTCGCTTCGACCGCCGGGTGGTGGTCGACCGCCCGGACATCGACGGCCGCGCTGGGCATCCTCAAGGTCCACACCCGCACCATCCCGCTGGGCGAGGACGTCGAGCTGTCGGTGATCGCCCGCGGCACGCCCGGCTTCGCCGGCGCCGACCTCGCCAACCTGGTCAACGAGGCGGCGCTGATCGCCGCCCGGCGCAACAAGAAGAAGGTCGGCGATGGAGGACTTCGAGTTCGCCAAGGACAAGGTGCTGATGGGGGTGGAGCGCAAGACCCTGATGCTCACCGACGAGGAGAAGCGGATCACCGCCTACCACGAGGCGGGCCACGCCCTGGTGGCCGCCTTCACGCCCGGGCGCCGACCCGCTGCACAAGGTCACCATCATCCCCCGCGGCCGCGCCCTCGGGCTCACCATGCAGCTCCCCACCGAGGACAAGTACACCTACAAGCAGCCCTACGTGGAGGCGCCAGATCGCCATCCTGATGGGCGGCCGGGTGGCCGAGGAGCTGACCCAGGACGACATCACCACCGGCGCCGGCAACGACATCGAGCGGGCCACCGAGATGGCCCGCCGGATGGTCTGCGAGTGGGGGATGTCGAAGCTCGGACCGCTGGCTTCGGCGGCAAGGACGAGCCGGTCTTCCTCGGCCGCGACTTCGCCCAGCGCGCCGCCTACAGCGAGGACACCGCCATCCGCATCGACCGCGAGGTCGAGCGCATCGTCGCCAGAGCGCTACGAGCGCGGCGCGAGTCCTCACCGAGCACCGCGCCGTCCTCGACCGCTCGCGCTCGAGCTGCTCGAGCAGGAGTCGCTCGACGGCGCCAGCGTCTACGCCATCATCGAGGAAATGACCGGGCGGTCGCTGCCACGGCCCAAGGAGCCGGCAAGGCCGAAGCCGGACTCCGGCGGCGTCGCGGCGCCCGAGGCCGCCGACGAGGGGGAGCGCGTGCCCTCCCTCGGCCTCGAGCCTGGAGTGGCGACGGCGTAGTGTCTCCCCTCGGAGATGCGCGGCACGGCTCGCCAGCGGGTTCCCGCCTCCCGGCCCTCCGCCGCCTGGCCTCCCGGCGCCGGTAGTCTGACGCCGTGAACGCCGCCGCGCCGACCGCCCCGCTCGCGCCGGCGCCGGCGGTGGCACGCTGGCGCCTGCGGCTGCCGGGCGGCCGCTCGCTCGACCTCGGGCGGGCGCCCCAAGGTGATGGGGGTGCTCAACCTGACCCCCGACTCGTTCAGCGACGGCGGACGGTTCGGTCGAGCGCGACGCGCGCCGTCGCCCACGGGCTGCGCCATGCTCGCCGAGGGCGCCGATCTGCTCGACCTCGGCGCCGAGTCGACCCGGCCCGGGCGGCGGGGTCTACGGCGCCGGCGCGGCCGAGGTGCCCGCCGACGAGGAGTGGGCGCCGGCTCGGTCCGGTGCTCGGCGAGCTGCGCCGGCGCACCGACGGCGCCGCTGTCGGTCGACACCCGCAAGGGCGAGGTGGCGCGGGCCGCGCTCTGGCCGCCGGCGCCGACCTGATCAACGACGTCAGCGCCCTCGGCCGACCCCGCCCTCGGCGCCGCCGTCGCCGCCGCCGGCTGCCCGTTGGTGCTGATGCACAGCCGCGGCGAGCTCGCCGACCATGCAGCGCCGCCTCCACTACGACGACCTGCTCGGCGAGGTGCGCGCGGAGCTGGCGGCCGCCGCCGCCCGCGCCGTCGCCGCCGGCGTCGATCCCGGCCAGATGGTGCTCGACCCCGGCATCGGCTTCGGCAAGAGCTACGACGGCAACCTCGCCCTGCTCGCGCCGCCTCGACGCCCTCGCCGGGCTCGGCCGGCCGCTGCTGGTCGGCGCCAGCCGCAAGAGCTTCATCGGCCACCTGACCGGCGCGCCGCCGGCCGAGCGGCTGGCCGGGAGCCTCGCCGCCGTCGGCTGGGCGGCCGCCGGCGGCGCCGCCCTGGTGCGCGTCCACGACGTGGCGGCGACGGTGCAGTTCCTCGCGCGTCTGGGCGGCGATCGCGGCCGCGGCCTCGACACCACCTCGCCGACCCGCGACGAGCCGCGGACCGCCACGCCGGCGAGCCCGCCGTATGCGCCGTCCTCGAGTTCCTCGAGCCTCCTCACCTGGCGCGACCTCGTCGACGTGCTGGCGGTGGCGATGGTCGTCTACAACCTGCTGCTCCTCATCCGCGGCACCCGCGCCGTGCAGGTGCTGCTCGGCATCGCCTTCCTCGGTCGGCGTCTACTACGTGGCGCGGCTGGCCAACCTGCCCACCCTGCAAGGCGATCCTCGAGAGCCTGCTCATCCTCCTGCCCTTCGCCACCATCGTCCTCTTCCAGCACGAGATCCGCCGCGCCCTCGCCAACTTCGGGCGCAACCCGCTGCTCGGGATGAGCAAGCAGCAGAAGGTCGAGCCGGCGTTCCACGAGATCGCGCTGGCGGCCTCGGCGCATGGCGGCGCGGCGCGATCGGCGCCCTCATCGTCCTCCAGCGCCTGGAGGGGCTGCGAGAACTTCATCGAGAACGGCATCGCCCTCGACGCCCTGGTCTCCTACGATCTGCTGATCAACATCTTCGACCCCCGGCACCCCGCTCCACGACGGCGCGGTGATCATCGAGGAGGACCGCATCGCCGCCGCCGCCTGCTTCCTGCCGCTCACCTTCAACCCCGCGCTGTCCACCGAGTTGGGCACCCGCCACCGGGCGGCGCTGGGGATCAGCGAGGAGACCGACGCGGTGGCGGTGGTGGTGTCGGAGGAGACCGGCGTCATCTCGCTCGCCTTCGACGGCAAGCTGACCCGCAACCTCGACGCCAAGGGCGCTCCGCAACCAGCTCTACAAGACCGCTGATCACCGACCTCTACCCGCAGGGCGGCGGCCGGAGGGCGGCGTGAGCGAGCGGGGTCGCGTCTCGGGGGCTGCGGCTGCTGGCGCTGGTGATCGCCCTGGCGCTGTGGTTCATCATCTCGGTGGAGAAGCGCGAGAACCCAGCGCCGAGAAGGGGGTGGAGGCGAGCGTCAGCTACAACCCGCCGAGCGGCCTGGTGATCCTCAACCCGGTGCAGACGGTCACCGTCGTGCTCTGCCGGCCGCGACCGGCTGATCACCAGCCTCAACCCCTTCCAGGTGGACGTCCAGGTCGATCTCAAGGCGCGCCGCAGCCGGGCACCGTCGACCGCGCAACCTGACCGCCGAGCACGTCGATCCGCCCGCAGGGGCTGCGCGGTGGTGTCGATCAAGCCCAGCGTAGCTCGCCCTCCGCCTCGACCGCGAGAAGACGGTCGGCCTGCCGGTGGCTGCCGCAGTTCGTCGGCGAGCCGGCGGCCGGCGCCAGCCCGCGGCAAGGCGACGCATCACCCCCGACCAGGTGCAGGTGGTCGGCCCGGAGTCGATGGTCGATCGGGTGATCCACCTCGACGCCGCGCCGATCCGCCTCGACGGCCACGCCCTCGACTTCGAGGAGGTGGTCGACGTGGTCAGCGCCCGAGCCGCTGGTGCAGGTGCTGCAGCCGTCGCGGGTGCGGGGCAAGGTGCCGCTGCACAGCTCCAGCCGGTGGCCGAGCCGATCGCCGACGCCGCCGGTGACCGCCGCGTCGGCCCCGCCGGGCACCGCCTGTTCGGCACCGACGGCATCCGCGCGCCCTTCGGCGACTATCCGCTCGACCGGCCGACGGTGACCGCGCTGGCCGTCGAGCTGGGCGCCAGCTGGCGGCGTGCCGCACGGAGCGCGCGAGCGCCGCGGGCGGTGCCTCGGCGGCGACACCCGCGCCTCGACGCCGGAGCTCTGCCGCTGGCTGGCGGCGGGGCTCGCCGCGGCCGGCGTCGACGTGACTACTCGACCCGGGTGATCCCACCCCGGGCGTCGCCTGTTCCTGGTGCGCAGCCTCCGCGCCGACGCCGGGATCGCCGTCTCGGCCAGCCACAACCCCTACCCCGACAACGGCATCAAGCTCGTCGACCGCGGGGCTTCAAGTGGAGCGCGGCGGCGGAGGCGGGCCCTCGAGGACGGCCCTGGCGGGCGGCGGCTCGCCAGCGGCGTCGAGGCGCTCGAGCCCGCTGGCGCTGCCGGTCGACCGCGGCGGCTACCCGAGGCCTACGTGGCCGGCTTCGCCGAGCGCTCGTGGCGGACGCCGGCGCCGTGACGACTACCGCCGGCCGCCCTGCCCGGCGAGCCCGCTGGCCGGCCTGCGCATCGCCCTCGACCCCGCCAACGGCGCCGCCTCGTCCTACGCCGGTCCGCTGTTCGCCGCGCCGGGCGCCGCCGTGACACCCTCTGCGCCGACCCGACGGGCGCAACATCAACCTGGGCTGCGGCTCCACCGCACCCCGAGCGGCTGGCCGCCATGCGCTGACGGGGCTGGCGGAGGGCGCCGACCTGGGGATCGCCTTCGACGGCGACGCCGACCGCGCGATCCTCGTCGACGAGCGCGGCGAGCGTCCACGACGGCGACGCCATCCTCTACCTCTGGGCGTCGGCGCTGCGCGCGGCCGGCGAGCTGGCGCCACCCGGATCGCCGTCACCTCGATGAGCAACTTCGGCCTCGAGCGCGCCCTCGCCCGCCCCGGCGTCGAGCGTGGTGCGCTGCGGGGTGGGCGACCGCCAGGTGGTGGAGACCATGCGCCGCGACGGCATGGTGCTCGGCGGCGAGCAGTCCGGGCACATCGTGCACTCTCGGCCTCGCCACCACCGGCGATGGGCTGCTGACGGCGGTCCAGGTGGCGGCAGCGTGGTGGCGCACGGCCGGGCAGCCGCTCTCCGCGCTGCTCGCCGCGCTTCCACCGCTTCCCGCAGCTGCTGGTCAACGTCCGCGTGGCGGCAAGCCGCCGTTCGCGAGCCTGCCGCGGGTGGCGGCGGCGGCGCGGGCGGTCGAGGCGAGCTGGCGGATCGGAGGGGCGGCTGGTGCTCCGCTACAGCGGCACCGAGCCGCTGGCCCGAGTGATGGTCGAGGGCCCCGAGCTCGCCGCGCTGCGAGGCGCTGGCGGCGGCGATCTGGCGAGCGGCGCCATCCGCGCACGCCGATCGGCGCCTGACAGCCCGGGCGCCGGCGCGCGCCGTCAGAGGAGTCGACCCCATGACCGCCCCGCCTGTCGGTCAACGTCGACCACGTCGCCACCCTCCGCCAGGCGCGCCGGGCCGCCTACCCCGACCCGGTCGAGGCGGCGGTGCTCGCCGAGGCGGCGGGTGCGCCGGCGATCACCGCCCACCTCCGCGCCGACCGCCGCCACATCCAGGACGACGACGTGGTGGCGCCTGCGCGAGCGGGTGCGCGGCAAGCTCAACCTCGAGCTGGCGGCGACCGAGGAGATGCTGGGCCTGGCCGCTGCGCTTCCGTCCCGACCAGGTGAGCCTGGTCCCCGAGCGCCCCGAGGAGGTGACCACCGAAGGGGGCCTCGACGTGGTCGCCCAGGGCGAGCGGATGCTGCGCGCCGCCGGCGCCTCACCGAAGCCGGCATCGCCGTCTCGCGTCTTCCTCGACCCCGACCCGGCGGCAGATCGACGCCCTGGCCGCGCTGGCCGGCCGCGCCGAACCGGCGGCCGATCGTCGGCTTCGAGATCAACACCGACGCCTACACGCGCAGCAGTGGCCTCGACCGCGCGCTGCCGAGCTGGCCGGCATGCGTGCCGCCCGCCGAGGGCGCCGGCCGCGGCTTCGCCGTCTTCGCCGGCCACGGCCTCACCCCCGCCAACGTGGGTCCGGTGGCCGCGCTGCCGCGAAGTGGAGGAGCTGAACATCGGCCACGGCCTGATCTCGCGCGCCGTCTTCGTCGGCCTCGCCGAGGCGGTGCTCGAGATGCTGGCAGCGATCCGGGAGCGGTGAGCGCGCCGCCGGCCCTCCCCTACCTCTCGACCTCCCCCACCTGTTCGCCCACCGTCGGCTCGGGCTCGGCGGCGATGAGCACCGAGGCGACGGTGGGAAGGAGCACGCGGTGGGTGTGGTCGCCGAAGCGCACGTTGACCTCGTAGTAGCCCTCGGGGGAGCTGCGGATGAGCACTCCGCGCGCCCCCTTCATCCCCAGCAGCTCGTTGTGGATGAGCACGTCGGTCGGGATCTCCATCGCCGCCCTCCCAGGTCAGCAGAGCAGGGGTGGCGTTCGAGCCCGCCCCGCGGTTCCATCGTGCCGAGGCCCTCAGTCGTTCCAGTAGCCCTCGTCCTTGTATTCCTTGAGCTTGCGCTGCAGGGTCCGCAGGCCGATGTCGAGCATGTCGGCCGCCTTCGCCCGGTGGCCGCCGGTGCGCTGCAGGGTCTCGAGGATCGCCTGGCGCTCGATCTCCGCCATCGTCCGCGGCGTGCCCGCTCGCCGGCTGCACCGGCGCCCCGCGCCGACCGACACCGTCGCCGCGTCGCGCAGCTCGCGGCGGCAGGTCGTCGACGCCCGATCTCCGGCCCCTCGTGGAAGATCACCAGCGACTCCACCAGGTTCTTCAGCTCGCGCACGTTGCCCGGCCAGGCGTAGCGCGGAGAACACCTCCGCCGCCTCCGGCGACGAGCTGCTTCGGCTCCCGGCCGTGCTCCTCGCAGAACAGCTTGAGGAAGTGCTCGGCGAGCAGCGGCACGTCGGTCGGCCGCTCGCGCAGCGGCGGCATGCGCAGCGTCACCACCTTGAGCCGGTAGTAGAGGTCCTCGCGGAAGCGCCCCTCGCGCGACCTCCTTCTCGAGGTCCTTGTTGGTGGCGGCGATCAGCCGGAAGTCGACGTCGATCAGCTCGCCGCCGCCCACCCGCATGATCTGCCGCTCCTCGAGCACGCGCAGCAGCTTGACCTGCAGCTCGGGGTACAGCTCGCTGATCTCGTCGAGGAAGAGGGTGCCCCGGTGGGCCAGCTCGAACTTGCCGATCTTGCGCGCCACCGCGCCGGTGAAGGCGCCGCGCTCGTGGCCGAACAGCTCGCTCTCCAGGATGTCGCTGGGGATGGCGCCGCAGTTGATGGCGAGGAAGCGCTCGTCGCGGCGCGGGCTGGCGTGGTGCAGGGCGTTGGCCACCAGCTCCTTGCCGGTGCCGCTCTCGCCGATGATGAGCACCGTCGAGCGGGTCGGCGCCACCATCTTCATCTTCTCGAACAGCCGCTCGATCGGCCGGCGAGTGGCCGATGATGCTCTCGAAGCCGTAGCGCTTGTCGAGCTGGGCGCGGAGGGTGGTGACCTCCTCGCGGAGCTGCTGCTTCTCGAGCAGGTTGGCGACCCGCGTGCGCAGCTCGTAGAGGTCGACCGGCTTGGTCAGGTAGTCGTCGGCCCCCACCCGCATCGCCTCGACCGCCGAGTCGATCGAGCCGAAGGCGGTGACCAGCACCACGGCCGAGTCGGGTAGCCGGCCTCGCGCACCGCGTTGAGGAAGGCGAGGCCGTCCATGCCCGGCATCTCGAGGTCGCAGACGCGCGAGCCGGACCCGCTCGGGGTCCTCCTCGAGGTACGCCAGGCCCTTCGCGGCGTCGTCGAAGGTGCGCACCTGCGAGGCCCGCCTTCTCGAGGGCGATGGCCATCGACTCGCGCGAGCCGGTCTCGTCGTCGATGATGAGGACCTGAGGATTCTCCATTGCGGCGCCATTTTGGCACGCGCGAGCCCTCACGTCGAGGCCGGCTCCGGGCAACCCGGCCCGTGGCTCGTCGCTTGCAGTCCGCGGCGGCAGGCCGCACGCGCCGTCTGTGGGTCGCGATTCGTGCCCAGGCTCCACGCACCCCACACCGAGCTGCTCCTGCGGGCCCCGTCGCGCCGCGACCCTGACGGGTCCGTGACCCGGCACCGCGTCGCCCAGCCGTGAGCGCCCTTCGCCACGCCGCCGCGGCGGCGCTCGCCCTCCTCCTCGGCGCCTTCGCCGCCACTCGCGCCGTCGAGCGCGTGCCGCCGCCCACCGGGGTGAGACTGCCCTTGATGCCGTGGCTGATCGAGAGCACCGCGAGCGCGAACGGCACCCTGGCCGGACGCCCCCCGTTCGGGCCGCCGGGCGCCCTGCCGGTCGCCGCCTGGACCGCCCGCTTCCGGGCCCTCGAGGAGCGCGGCGCATGGGAGGAGCTGGACGCGCTGCTCGACGACCTCGCAACGCGCGCTCCCGCCCTCTACCGCCGCAGCCGGCTCGGCTACCTGCACGCGCGCGCCGACCTGGCGACCGGCGAGGACGCCTCGGCGGTGGCTCACCTCGAGCCGTTCCTCGCCGCCGGCGATCCGCTGCGGCCCCTGGCGCTGCATCACCTCGCCGCGCTCGCCGAGGCCGCCGGCGACCCGCGCCAGGCGGCTTTGCGTCGCGGCCAACTGCTCCGGCAGCACCCGGGCTCGCTCTACTGGCACGACGACCTGGTCGAGCAGCTCGCCGGTCTCGAGCAGCGCGGCAGCCCCACCGCCACCCTCGCCTTCGTCGCCGCGATGCAGCCCCTGGCGTCGGACCCGCGGAGCCAGCGCGAGCTCCTGGCGGCCCGCGTCGACGCCCTGCTCGCCGCCGGCGCCGCCGACGCGGCTGGCCACGAGGGCGCCGCGCTACTCGCCCAGTCCACCGCCGACGACAGCGCGGAGCGCGTGGCCCTCCTCCTCGATCGGCCGGACGTGCTGCGCCGGCTGCCGGCGACGGCGCTGCGCGACCTCGGCGACAGCATGCTCCACCACCGTCGCTGGCAACGCGCCGAGGACTTCTACCTGCTGGCGCGGCGCGCCCTCCCCGAAGCCGCCGCCGAGCTCGACTTCGCCATCGGCCGCGCCCATTTCTTCGCCGAGGACTACGGGCAGGCCGAGCGTCTCTATCGCCGCGCGGCGCTGCACGCCCACCAGGGGTCCGATCGCGCCCGAGCGCTCTTTCACGCCGCCCGCGCCGCCCAGCTCGGCGGCGACGACGAGGGCTGCGAGCGCCTGCTCGGCGAGGCCATCGCCGTCCCTGGCCGCTCCGAGGGTGCGGTGGCGGCCCTCACCGCCCGCATCCGCCTCGACGTCCACCGGCACCGGCGCACGGCGGCCCGTGCCGACCTCGCGCTCCTGCGGCTGCGCGCCGGCGGCAACCGCGCCGTCGTCGAGGGCGCGGTGCTGGTGGCGATGGGCGAGCTCGCCGCCGGCAACGACACCGCCGCCGCGGCCACCCTCTCCCGGATGCCGCGCTCGCTCGACCCCTTCGACCGCGCCGAGCTCACCTACTGGCGGGCGCGCAGCGCCGAATCGCGCCATCCGGCAGCCGCCCTCGCCGCCTACCTCGAAGTGCTGCGCGCCGAGGTGCCCAGCCACTTCGCGTATCTCGCGCGGCACCGGCTGGCGGAGCCACCGCTCGCCGCCGCGGCAGCCGCCCGCGTTGCCGCGCTCCGCCGGGAGGTCGAGAGGGCGCTACGCGCCCACGACCTCGACAGGGCGCGACGGCTCGCCACCGACGCCGTCCTGCTCGGCGGCGATGACGACCTGGCGACGCTGGCGGCGATCTACCGGAACCTGCCGGCCTACGCTGCGGTGCTGGAGGCGCGCCCGCTGCCGCTGCCGTCCTTCCCGCTCGACGACGCGGACACCGACGAGCAGCTGGCCGCCATGGGTCTCTTCGACGAGGTGGTTGGCAGCGCCGGGACCCGCTACCCTCTCACCCCCTTCGACTCCGGCCTCACCCGTTCCGTGGTCTACCGCCTCGGGGGCGCCTCGCGAGCGTCCATCCAGGCCGTCGAGTCGCTGATGGCCCAGGTGCCCGACGATTACGTGCCCCAGCTGCTGCCGCGCCAGCTTCGCGAGCTGCTCTACCCGCGCTACTTCTACGACTGGATCGCCGCCGATGCCGCCACCAATCACGCCGACCCGCGCCTGCTGCTCGCCATCATGCGCGAGGAGTCGCGCTTCAACCCGCGGGCCAAGTCGGCCGCCGCCGCGCGCGGGCTGATGCAGCTGCTGCTCACCACGGCGCGGCAGGTGGGCGAGGGGCTCGGCCTCGTGGAGGTCGCCCCCGAGGACCTCTACGACCCGCGGCTGGTGATCCGGCTCGGCGCCAAGTACCTCGGCGACCTCCTCGCCCGCTTCGACGGCGACCCCTACGCCGCCGCGGCGGCCTACAACGCCGGCCCGACCCAGGCCCGGCTCTGGCTGCGCCTCGCCCCCGCTCCCGGCCACGACTACTTCCTGTCGTCGGTGAGCTTCATCGAGACCCGCGCCTACGTGCGCAAGGTCCTCAACAGCGTCGAGCGCTACGGTGAGATCTACCAGGGCGCGCCACCCACCGGCGGGGTGCGGGCCGAGCCGTGACCGGCGCTCAGGGAGCCGGCGCCAGCGCCCCCAGCAGCTCGCTGGGTGCGAGCCCCAGCCAGGGGTCGCTCGCCGGGGTGAGGAAGAGCTCGCGGTACACCCATTCGTTGAGCTGTCGCCAGTCCGCCGTACGCGTCGACGCCAGCCGGTCGTGGATCCGCCGGTGCAGGAGCGCCTCGTTGCGCAGCCCATCCTCGGCGAGACGGCTTCGCAAACGCTGCAGCGCCGCCGCCAGATCCGCCCGTGCCGCCGCGGGCGCCTGCTCCTCGATCAGCCGCAAGGAGGCCGGCGCGAGCTCCGCCTGCCACTCCGGGGCGAGCGCCAGCGCGTCGATCGCCGCCGTCGGCGGCACCGGCGGCGGCGCTGTGTCGAGGGCGGTGAGCAGGGGGCGCTCGGCGACCGACTTGGAAAGCGCGCGCAGCGCGGCGCTGGACGCTGGCGGCGCCGCGCCCGCATTCGCCGCCGGCACCTCCGCCACGCTGCTTTCCCAGGCCTCTCGGGCCGCTGCCGGGCTCCAACCCAGCGCGACGAGCTGGTCCTCGAGGGCGGTGAGAAGTCGTTGCTCCGCGTCGGCGTGCGCCTCGCGCAGCCGGAACAGAGCCTCCCTGTCCGCCAGCGGCGCCAGCCCACGGGCCACCTCCGCTCCGCTGCGCAGCCAGGCGAGGAAGCGTTGCGGCGTGTTGAGCCCCGGCAGGGCATCCACCAGCCGGCCGTGCGGATCGAGCAGGTAGTGGATGCTGTTGCCGGTGACCGTACCAACCATACGGCGGCCGTCGCCATAGTCGATCGTCACCCGCGGCGCCGGCCGCTCCGACGACCAGTAGAGCACGGCGTGGCCGCGCAGCCAGCCGGCAATCGCCGGGTCGCTGTAGAGCAGCAGCCGGAAGTAGCGACTGTTGGCGCAGGAGAGCTCCTCGTCGAGGCGGCCGAGCAGCCGCAGGACCACGATCGGCTTGCCGCTCGCCTCGGCCGCCTCCCTGGCCGCCGCGAAGTCCGTGTACCAGTAGAGATGTGACGACACGCAGCCCCGCTGCGCGCACACCACGTCGAGCGCCTGCCGGTAGCCCTCCTGCCCTTCGCGCCCTGGTTCGGCGACGCTGACGTCCGCCAGCGCGGACAGCCCATCGGGCCCCGCGGCCCGCAGCGAGCGCGCCGCCTCGAGGTCACCCGCGGCCGCGCGCCGCGCCAGCGCCGCGAGCCCGGCATCCTCGCTGGAGCCTGCAGTGGCGCGTGCCGGCGCACCGCCGATGACGGCCAGCAGCGCGAGCCAACCGGCGAACCCCCACTTCCGGCGATGTCGCATGTGGCTTCCTCCGCCGCTCCGCGGAGGCAACTGCCATGCCTGCTTGGATGCCTACCCGTTGCATGCTGGTGCCGCGGAGCGACGCCGCTCCCGCGCTCCCACCTCGATCCCCGGCGCGGCGACCCGCCCCGGGGGGAGGTGGCGTGCCGAGGCTCCGCCCCATAGGATTCGCCACCATGGCAACCCTCCGCCCCTTCCGCGCCGTGCGGCCGACGCCGGAGCGTGCCTCGCAGGTGGCGAGCGTCCCCTATGACGTCGTCGACACCGCCGAAGCGCGGCAGCTCGCCGCCGGCAACCCGTGGAGCTACCTCCACGTCATCCGCCCCGAGATCGACCTGCCGGAAGGGACCGACCCCCACGCCGACGAGGTGTATGCGCAGGGTGCCGCCGGCTACCACCGGCTGCTCGCCGAGGGCGCCCTCGCGCGCGATGCCGACGCCAGCCTGTTCGTCTACCGGCAGGTGATGGGCGAGCACGCGCAGACCGGCATCATGGGCTGCTGCTCCGTCGACGAGTACGACGAGGAGCGCATCAAGAAGCACGAGAAGACGCGCCCCGACAAGGAGGACGACCGCGTCCGCCACCTGCTGGCGCTGTCCGCCCACAGCGAGCCGGTCTTCCTCGCCCACCGCGACGAGCCCGCCATCGACGAGGGGGTGGCGGCGGTCACCGCCACCGCACCAATCTATGACTTCGTCGCCGCCGACGGCGTGCGCCACACCGTCTGGCGCGCCGGCACGGCGGCGGCGAGCGCTCTCGAGACGGCCTTCGCCACCGTGCCGGCGCTCTACGTCGCCGACGGTCACCATCGCTGCGCCGCCGCCAGCCGGGCGCGTGCCGCGGTGCGCGCGAGGAGCGGCGGAGCTTCGGGCGCCAGCGAGGCGGACCGGTTCCTCGCCGTCGTCTTCCCGGCCGGTCAGCTGCAGATCCTGCCCTACCACCGCGTCGTCCTCGACCTCAACGGCATGACCGCCGCCGAGCTGCTGACGCGGCTGACGCGGGTGGCGACGGTACACCCTGGCAGCCCCGTCCCCTCCGGCCGCGGACGCTTCGCCATGTACCTCGCAGGTGCCTGGCACGAGGTGGCAGCGCCGCCGGCGGCGCTCGCCGATCCCGACCCGGTGGCGAGCCTCGACGCCGCCATCCTGCAGTCCCTGGTGCTCGCGCCGCTGCTCGGCATCGACGATCCGCGCACCTCGCAACGCATCGAGTTCGTGGGCGGCATC
The DNA here is from genome assembly GCA_963837455.1 of Thermoanaerobaculia bacterium. GTDB lineage: Bacteria > Acidobacteriota > Thermoanaerobaculia > Multivoradales > JAIOJS01 > DASYQD01. The sequence goes on from CAWINM010000014.1 coordinate 96,517, forward strand.
CGCGGGCCCGAGGAGCTGGTGCGGCGCGTCGACCGCCGCGGCGGCGGCGTCGCCTTCGCGCTCCACCCGGTGTCGATGGCGCAGCTGATGGCGGTCGCCGACGCCGGCCGCGTGCTCCCCCCCAAGTCGACCTGGTTCGAGCCCAAGCTTCGCTCCGGCCTCGCCGTCCACGAGCTCTGAGAGTCTCTCTTCCCGGAGGTGCTGCCATGACCCACCGCATCTGGAACTTCAATCCCGGCCCCGCCACCCTCCCCGAGGAGGTCCTCGTCGAGGCGCGCGATGGGCTGCTCGATTACCGCGGCACAGGCATGGGGGTGATGGAGCTCTCTCATCGCAGCAAGCCATACGAGGAGATCCACTTCGGCCTGATGGCGGGCATCAGGGAGCTGCTCGGCGCCGGCGAGGAGTGGGAGGTGCTGCTGATGCAGGGCGGCGCCAGCACGCAGTTCTCGATGGTGGCGATGAACCTGATGCGCACCAGCGGCGGGCGCGCCGCCTACACCATCACCGGGGAGTGGGCCCAGAAGGCGGCGCACGAGGCGGCGCGCCACGGCGGCGTCGAGGTGGCCGCCAGCACCGAGGCCGAGAGGTTCTGCCGCGTGCCACGGGGCGACGAGGTGAAGGCGACCCCCGGCGCCGACTACCTGCACCTCACCAGCAACAACACCATCTACGGCACCCAGTGGCACGAGGAGCCGCCCACCGCCGGCGCGCCGCTGGTGGCCGACATGTCGTCGGACTTCCTGTCGCGGCCGGTGGCGCTCGACCGCTACGCGCTGATCTACGCCGGCGCCCAGAAGAACCTCGGGCCGGCGGGGCTCACCGTCGTCGTGCTGCGCAAGGAGCTGCTCGAGCGCAGCTCGCGCGACCTGCCGACGATGCTCAGCTACCGCACCTACGCCGACAAGCAATCGCTTTACAACACGCCCCCCTGCTGGGCGATCTGGATCTCGCGTCTCTGCGTCCAGTGGCTGCAGCGCCAGGGCGGGCTCGCCGGCATCGCCCAGCGCAACGAGGCCAAGGCGAAGCTGCTCTACGGCGCGCTCGACGGCAGCGACTTCTACCGTCCCACCGCCGCGCCGGAGAGCCGCTCGCGGATGAACGTCACCTTCCGGCTCGCCGACCAGGGGCAGGAGGAGCGCTTCGTCAAGGAGGCGACGGCGGCCGGTCTGGTCGGCCTCAAGGGGCACCGCGCGGTGGGCGGGCTGCGGGCGTCGACCTACAACGCCATGCCTCTCGCCGGAGTGGAGGCCCTGGTCGCCTTCATGCAGGACTTCGAGGCCCGCAGTTGAGGCGCGGGCACGCAAACCGCAGCCACGGCGGTAGCCACATCGCGCACCCGCGCCGGCGCCGCAGGGCGCCGGCGGGTGGCCGTCATCTTGCTGTCCCGTCGAGCGGCCGGGGGGTCGCGCCGTCGAGCCCTGGGCTCGCGAGCGCAGGCGAGCCGGCGGTCACGAGCTTCCAGGAGGTCCCCTGATGCGTCGAGTCGTCTCCGTCGTCGTGACCCTCGTCGTCGCCTTCGCGGCACTTGGCGCCGTCGCCGTGGCTCTCGCCTTTGCCGGCCTGGTGCCGGTGGCGGCCAGCAACCACCACCTGCCCCTCATCGAGTGGTACCTCGAGACGGCGTCCGATCATGCCGTCGACCGCGGCGGCGAGAAGGCGGCGCCGCCCGCGGACGCCAGCAGCCCGGAGATGCTGCGCATCGGGCTGATCCACTACCAGGAGATGTGCGTCACCTGCCATGGTGCGCCAGGAATCGAGCCTTCCGACATCGCCCGCGGCCTCTACCCGCACCCTCCCCTGCTCGAACGCCACGAGCGGGCGCGCATCGGGCCGACCTACTGGATCGTCAAGAACGGCGTCCGCGACACCGGCATGCCGGCCTTCGGTGGCACCCACTCCGATCGCGACCTGTGGGCGATCGCCGCCTTCGCGGTGGCCATGCCCCACCTGTCGCCCGCGGAGTACCAGCGCCAGGCGGCGGCGGCCGGTGTGGCCACCTCGGCCAGCCAACGGATGGAGGAAGCCGAGGAGGCGGCGATGAAGCGCCTGGGCGAGGGCGCGGAGCACGAAGAGGGCGAGGCGACATCGGGAGCGTCGGCCGCCGCCGCTGCCGAAACGCCGCCGCCCGCGCCCACCGCCACCGCGCATGGGTTCGGCTGACCCACGGCCCAACCTGGGGGCCACCGCGCTCGGCGGTGCCTTCCGGCCGGTGCCGCGCACCGGCGTCATCTTCGTCACTGAGGAGGCGCTGGCGCGCGGCTACCGCCCCGGCCACGCCGAGTGGTCCAACCTCGGCCAGGGGCAACCAGAGACCGGCGAGCTGCCGGGCGCGCCTCCACGCGTCGAGCGCGTGGAGGTCGATCCGCGGGACCAGGAGTACGCGCCGGTCGCCGGGCTTCCCGAGCTGCGCGCCGCCGTAGCCGACTTCTACAACTACACGTATCGCCGCGGCCTGCCCTCGCAGTACAGCGCCGAGAACGTCTGCATCGCCGGCGGCGGCCGCGCGGCGCTCACCCGCGTCGCCGCCTCGCTCGGCCAGATCCACCTCGGCCACTTCCTCCCCGACTACACTGCCTATGAGGAGCTGCTCGACATCTTCCGCGCCTTCTCGCCGACGCCGATCCTGCTCGACGCCGACCGCGGCTTCGCCTTCGGCGCCCAGGACCTGCGGCGCGAGGTGCTCGGACGCGGCCTCTCGGGCGTGCTGCTGTCGAACCCCTGCAACCCCACCGGCAGGCTGGTGTGGGGCAGCGAGCTGGAAGCCTGGGTGGCGACAGTGCGCGAGCTCGGCTGTGCGCTGCTGCTCGACGAGTTCTACTCCCACTATGTGTGGGCGCCGGGCGCGCCGCCGATGGAGAGCGCGGCGCGTTACGTCGAGGACGTCGAGCTCGACCCCGTGGTGCTCATCGACGGCCTGACCAAGAACTGGCGCTACCCGGGGTGGCGAGTGAGCTGGACGCTCGGCCCGCGGCGGGTGATCGCGGCGCTGGCGAGCGCCGGCTCGTTCCTCGACGGCGGCGGCTCGCGGCCGCTGCAGCGCGCCGCCATCCCTCTCCTCGCCCCGGCGGCGGTGACTGCCGAGGTCGACGCCATCCGGCACGCCTTCCTCGCCAAGCGCGGGCTCATGCTGCGCCGCATCCGCGAGCTCGGCATGGGCGTCGACCTCGAGCCCGAGGGGAGCTTCTACGTCTTCGCCTCGCTCGCCGACCTGCCGGAGCCCCTCGACGACTGCATGACCTTCTTCGGCGCCGCCCTCGCCCACCAGGTCATCTGCGTGCCCGGCGTCTTCTTCGACGTCAACCCCGGCCAGCGCCGGGCGCGCCGCCTCGCCCGTTTCCGCCAGCACGTGCGGCTCTCGTTCGGACCGCCGCTCGCCGAGGTCGAGCGTGGGCTCAAGCGGCTGGAGCGCGTGGTGGCAGCGGGGAGACGGTAGCGCCGGACGACCCGCGGGGAGGCGCCGCGTTCAGCCCGGCGCCACGGGCACGGTCACTGGCTGCCGCCGGTGGCCATCCGGCCCTGTCCCTCGGGCCAGCGCAGGAACCCGCCGTCGCTGAGCACCGGGTCGGAGTCATAGGCCGTGGGCTGGAACGAGCCCTCGTCGTAGGCGCCGGGGTCGTGCTCGAAGACGCCGTCGCGGCCGCCGCTGTCGAGCTCGTAGCTGGCGCAGCCCGAGCGGCCGGGAGACAGGCAGGTGAAGCGGAAGGCGCGGTTCCAGCCGTCCTCCATCTTGCCGTGGTAGCCGTGCCCGGCGAGCATCGGTCCGAGCTCGCTGGCGCCGCTCGCCTGCGGGTAGTCGTCGGCCTGCTCGCGGTAGGACTCGAGGGCGACGGCGATCGTGCGCATGTCGGCCACGGTGCGCTTCTGCTTCGCCTTCTGCAGCGCGTCGAGGAAGTTGGGGATGAAGATCGCGGCGACGATGCCGGCGACGGCGATCGCCAGCAGCAGGCAACCGCCGGCGATGGCGACGATGACGATCGCCTTCATGCCGCTGCTCGACTTCGCCGGCGCCGCGACGGCGCCCAGCGGCTGGCCGCACGAACCGCAGAAGGTGGCGCCCGGCGGGGCGGGCGCCCCACAGTAGGGACAGGAGCTCATTGATCGATCCTAGCGCAGGCGGCGCCGGTGGGGCGTACGGTGGCGGCTAGCCGCCGGGAGAGGCGGCCCCGGGTTGCGGGCCAACCGCGGCTTGCCGGTAGACCCCTGGATCGGCTACGCTTGCAGCGCCGGTGGGCTGCCCGCGCCACCTGCTGCGGGCGCACGTCGTGGGCCCGTCCCTCCCAGCCATTGGAACCATCCGCGAGGGGCCGCCCGTCGCCTGCCCCCGCCTGACGGAGATCCCGTGACCCGACGCATGCTCATCAATGCAGCGAACCCTGGCGAGGTGCGCATCGCCGTCCTCGACGGCAGCTCCCTCGCCGGCTACCAGATCGAGGTGGCCGAACGGGGGCTGCAGCGCGGCAACATCTACCGCGGCGTCATCGCCAACGTGCAGCCGGCGCTCAACGCCGCCTTCATCGACTTCGGCGCCGAGAAGCACGGCTTCCTCGCCATCCAGGACGTCGTCGCCGAGGCCTACTACCGCCAGCCCTCCCACGCCGGACGCCCGCGCATCGAGGAGGTGCTCGAGCGCGGCAAGCCGATCGTCGTGCAGGTGCAGAAGGACGCCGAGGGGGCCAAGGGGGCGGCACTCACCACCAACCTCTCGCCTCGCCGGCCGCTACCTGGTGCTCACCCCGTTCGACACACGTGCTCGGCGTGTCCCGGAAGGTCGAGGACGAGGACAGCCGCAAGCAGCTGAAGACGCTGGTGGGCAGTCTCAAGGTTCCGGAGGGCTGTGGGGTGATCGTCCGCACCAACGCCCTCGAGCAGACCAAGGCGACCCTGCAGCGCGACCTTCAGCCGCGCTGCTGCGGGTGTGGAAGCGAGTCGAGACCGAGGCGCGGCAGGGCAAGGGCACGCGGCTGCTCTACAGCGACCAGGACCTGGTGCTACAGCGCGCTGCGCGATTACCTCGACGCCAGCATCGCCGAGGTGGTTGGTCGACGACGACGAGGCCTTCGCGCACGCCGAGGAGTACATGCAAGTGCCTTCATGCCGCGCGGCAAGACCCGGCTGGTGCGCTACGCCGAGCGCGCGCCGCTGTTCTCGGCCTACGACCTCGAGCCGCAGATCGACCGCATCTACGAGCGCACCGTGCCGCTGCCCTCCGGCGGCTCGATCGTCATCGACCGCACCGAGGCGCTGACCGCCATCGACGTCAACTCCGGGCGCGCTCGACCCGCGCCGGCAGCCAGGAGGAGACGGCGCTCACCACCAACCTCGAGGCGGCCCGCGAGGTGGCCCGCCAGCTCCGCCTGCGCGACATCGGCGGCCTGTTGGTCGTCGACTTCATCGACATGCGCGCCCAGCAAGAACCAGCGCAAGCTCGAGAAGGAGCTGCGCGAGGCGATGAAGGCCGACAAGGCGCGCTTCACGGTGGGCAGGATCAGCCCCAACGGGCTGCTCGAGATCAACCGTCAGCGCATCCAGCAGGCGCTGCTGGCTGCGCACCCACCGCGCCTGCCCCACCTGCGGCGGCATGGGGCGCATCGCCAGCCCGGAGATGGTGGGCTTGGCGCTGCTGCGTCGCATCCAGGCGCGGGCGGCCACCGGCACCCTCAAGTCGGTGCGCATCGGCCTCCACCCCGAGCTCGCCGACGCGCTGCAGAATGGCCGGCGCCACGAGCTCGCCGACCTCGAGCAGGAGTTCGACGTCCGCATCGAGATCGTCGCCTCCCGCCACCTGCGGCGCAGCGAGCAGAAGGTCGAGTGGTTCGACCGCGAGCCGGGGGACGAGCGCCCGGTCCGGCCGCTGCGCCCACCGGCTGCGGCGCTGGCCGCCGCGACAACCGGCCTCGCCACCGCCCCGGCCCTGGAGGAGGAGGACGAGGAGCCGGACGCCTCGCTCGACGACGAGGTGGGTGACGGTGAGGCGGAGGGCGAGGAAGAGGGCGCGAACGGCGTCCGCCGCCGTTCGCGCCGCCGTCGCCGCGGGCGCCGGCGGGGCCGCGGCGGCGAGGCAGACGCGGCAACGCACGAGCGCCCGGCGGCCGGGCCGGCCCAAGCCGGCGCGGCCGAGGGTGGCACCCGCGCCCCCGCTGAAGCGACCGCCGCTGGGGTCGAGGCCGCCGAGCCGCGCAACGGCGACGCTCCCGCCGCCGCCATCGACGGCGGCGGCGCCAAGCCCAAGCGGCGGCGGCGGCGCGGCGGGCGGCGGCGCGGCGGTCGTGCCAACGGCGCCGAGGCCGGTGGCGTCGCCGCCGGCGGCGAGACGCCGGACGCCGGTGGGGCCGACGGCAGCGACGGCGGGGCCGCCGTGCCGGCGGCGCCGTCTGCCGTTCCTCCCGAGGGCGTCTAGCCCTTCACGCGGCGCTACCCCGCTTCGTCGTTCGCGCCGGCGCCCGTCGCCCCCGCAGCGTCGCCATCACCGTCCCCAGCGGTCGTCGAGCCGGAGCGCTTGGGGGCGAACCACGACACCACCACCGCGCCGACGAGGAGCCCGACGACGACGGCAAGCGACCAGTGAACGGGGATCTCCATCCAGGGTGCCGCGAGCATCTTGCCACCGATGAAGGCGAGGACCAGGCCGAGGCCGTAGTGGAGGTAGGCGAAGCGCCCCATCAGGTCGTGCAGCAGGAAGTAGATGGCGCGCAGCCCGAGCACCGCGAAGATGTTCGAGGTGAAGACGATGAACGGGTCCTTGGTGACGCCGAAGATGGCGGGGATCGAGTCGACGGCGAAGATCACGTCGACGACGTCGATGACCAGCAGCACGGCGAGCAGCGGCGTCGCGAAGAGCCTGCCGTCGACACGGGTGAGGAAGCGGTCCCCCACGAGCCGTGGCGTCACCCGCAGGTGCCGCTGCAGCAGGCGCACCACCGGGTTGTCCTCGGGGTCCATCTCCATCTCCGACTCGCGGAGCAGCTTGATCCCCGTCCACACCAGCAGCGCGCCGAAGGCGTAGAGCGCCCAGTGGAAGAGGGCGATCAGCCCCAGCCCGGCGACGACGAAGACGCCGCGCAGGACGACCGCTCCCACGATCCCCCAGAACAGCACGCGATGGCGATGCTCGGACGGCGTGCCGAAGTAGCGGAAGATGACGATGAAGACGAAGATGTTGTCGACCGAGAGGGCGTACTCGACCAGGTAGCCGGTGGCGAACTCGAGCCCGGCGCGGCGGCCGACCTCGAGCCAGACCCAGGCGCCGAAGGCGGCCGCGAGGGCGATCCACACCAGCACCCACGCCCCGGCCTCGCGGGCGCGCACCTCTCGAGCGTGGCGGTGGAAGACGAAGAGGTCGATGGCGAGCGCGCTCGCCACCACCAGCGCGAAGACCCCCCACATCAGCGGGCTCCCGACGCTCTCGATCACCTCGGTTCCGCCCTCCAGGCCGCCGCCGGCGCGACCTCGTCACCGCCCGCCGGCGGCGGCGTAGCCTAACAGCCGACACGGCGTCGCGGGCGCACTCACCGCGGCGCTACGGCTGCAGGCACCGCACGCTCACTCGCGCTCTTCGGTGACGCTGCGCAGGATGTCGCCCTCGCGTCGTTCGAGCAGCTCGCCGAGACCGCTCAGCGTGACGTAGTAAAACGGTGCCACCAGCGCCAGCAGGACGAGCGACAGCAGCAGGTCGACCGGCACCGCCGGCGACACACCGGCGACGCGTCCGAGCGCTGCCGCTCCGGCGGGCATGAAGACCGGCAACATCAGCGTCGGCATCAGCAGGTGCGAGACGAAGATGAGGAGGGTGGCCCTGGGGGTCGTCTTGGTCGGCTTGAGCGAGCCGGCGGCGATGCGATAGGGGGCGAGGATCGAGAACAGGTTCCCCAGCACGCTCACCAGCAGGAATCCGGCGAGGAACTGCACCAGCCCGGCGAGGAACGCCAGCGGCCCGACGTGCGCCGCCAGCAGCAGCACCAGCAGGTAGGCGAGGGCGACGGAACCCGCCAGGGGCAGCGCCGCCAGGTTCTTGCCCAGCAGCACGAGGCGGCGAGGGGTGGGCAGCAGCGCCAATGCCCTGAAGGCCTCGCGGTCGAAGCCGAACTGGTTGCCGAAGAGGCGAATCATCCCCAACAGGGCGAAAGAGACGACGCCGGAGGCGAGGAACGGTCGCAGCTCCGCGTGCGCCCCCCAGCCGCGCCGGCCGAGGACCGCCGCCAGAACGGCCGTCATCACCACCGGCAGGATCAGCATCATCCTCACCTCCGGGGCTCGCAGCAGGGAGCGCAGCGACGCCAGCGCCAGCGCCGCGGCCTCCTCCGGCACCCAGGGCAGCTGGCGCTCGAGCAGCGCCCTCCCACCCCTGGCCGCGGGCGGTCGCGGGATGGCCCGCCGCTGCCACCGCCTCGCCCCGGCGGTCGGCGCTCCCTGGTAGAAGCGCACGGTGCCGCGATAGGCCCGCCGCAGCCCGAGGGCGCCGAGCGCCAGCGAGCCGACTGTCGCCAGCAGGCAGGGCAGCGGATCGCCGGCAGCGAGCCCGCGGACGCCGTCGCCCGGCCACAGCGGCGGCAAGACGTGGTGGGCAAGCAGCAGCCCAGGTGTCAGCACCGGCGCGTGCGCCGTGGCGCTGCGCCGCGATCCCTCCGGCCGCAGCACCTGGAAGTAGAGGTTGGGCAGCTGCCCCAGCAGCACCAGGGCGGCGCCGATGCCGGTAACCAGCGTCCGCCGCGTGCGCTTGTTGACCATCAACGTCACCAGCCAGCCGCGCAGGCAGTAGGTCCAGGCGGTGACCATGAAAAGGAAGCCGGCGAGCAGCAACGGCAGCAGCAGCATGAGCGGTCCACGGGTCACGGCAAGACCTGCCGCGGTGCCCAGCATCACCGGCACGCAGACCAGCAACGCCAACGACAGGTGCGAGGCGACGTAGTTGAAGGCGAAGACCTCCGGCAGCGACACCGGTAGGTGCAGCAGGCGCCCGAGGTCGATGGTCTCGGAGCGCTGGATCTCCACCAGCACGCCCACCCCCCACAGCAGCAGGAAGACCAGGGCCAGCGCGTCCCAGGCGAGCAGCAGACCGTCGGGCGACAGCTTCCGCAGCGCGAAGGCACCGAGCAGGAAGCCGCCCACCGCTCCCCCCACCACCATTGCCACCGCGAGCAGCGCGAACAGCACCGTCAGGGCGGCGTTGACCTTGCCTCCGCGCGCCAGCTGGTTGCGGCTCAGCCGCCACCGCAGCCAGAGGATGGCGCGCAGGTGCTCGCCGCGCACGCTCAAGCTTCGAGCCAGCTCAACGTGTGCGCCTCGGCGCGCTCGCCGCCGACCTCGGCCAGGAAGCGCTCCTCGAGCGAGCCCCCCTCGCGTGCCGCGCTCATCGACCCGGCGAACACCAACCGGCCGGCGGCGATGATGCCGACGTCGGTGCACAACCGCTCGACGATCTCGAGCACGTGGGAGGTGAGAAACACCGTCGCCCCGCGCTCGACACAGCGCTTGAGCATGTCGCGCAGGACGCGGGAGGAGACGGCGTCGACCCCCTCGAACGGCTCGTCGAGAAACAGCAGCACGGGGTCGGGGATGAGCGCCGCCGCCAGCGCCAGTTTCTTCTTCATGCCATGCGAGAGCTCGAGCGTCAGCTTCTTCTCCTCGTCCGCGAGCCCCATCACCGCCAGCAGCTCGTCGCAGCGCTGGCGCACGGTGGGGAGAGGCAAGAGGTACATGCGGCCGATGAAGGTCAGGTACTCGCGGGCGGTGAGGTTGTCGAAGAGGGCCGGGCTCTCGGGCATGACACCGATGCGGCGCTTCACCTCGCGGGCGCGGGCGGCGTCGCGCAGGTCCTCGCCGAGCACCCGCACCGAGCCGCTGCTCGGCGCCAGCAGGCCGGTGAGCATCTTGATGGTGGTCGACTTGCCGGCGCCGTTGGGCCCCAGGAAGCCGTAGAACTGTCCGCTCTCGACGCGCAGGTCGAGCCTGTCGACGGCGCACATCTCCCCGAAGCGGCGGGTGAGCTGGTCGGTCTCGATGGCGAAGCTCATCGGCGTCGCGCGGCCCGGGGATGCGCCACGGCGCAGGCCGACGAAACCGGCGGCCCGCGGGGAGACGCCGCGGCGGCGCTAGCCTACCAGCCTGGGGTGATGAGAAAGCCCCAGACGCCACTCTCGTGCGGGCGCTGGAAGGGCTTGGCGTAGTAGAGCTCGAGCGGCAGCGCGCCGAGCAGCAGGATGCGCGCCGCGACGCCGGCGGAGACCACCGGCACGCGCTCGGGGGTATCGCGCTCGAACCGCCAGTGCGGCGTCTCTCCCTGGTTCCAGGCGGCGCCGGCGTCGGCGAACAGCGCCAGCTCGGTGGGCAGCCAGCGCAGCTGGAAGAGCCCGAGCTCCTCCACCCCGAAGAGCGGCACCCGCAGCTCGAGGTTGGCGACGGCGATACGGCTGCCCACCAGGCGGTCGAACTCGGGACAGGCGCCGGGCGTCCCCGTCCGTGTGCACTCGGAGAGCCCGATGTCGCCGATGGCGTAGCCTCGCACCAGCGTCTCGTCACCGAGGTAGAGCGGCGTGAGCTGGGGGCTCTCGCTGTCGCGCCCGTAGCGACCGTAGTGGAGCCCGCGCACCGCCAGCGTCAGCGGTCGCAGGAAGAAATACCGGCGGAGGTCGGCGAGGGCGGTGGTGAAGTCGAGGTCTCCCGCGTCCTGGTCGACCTCGAGACGCATGCGTCCGCCCCGCACCGGCGAGACGAAACCGAAGGAGGAGTTGTCGCCGACGTAGGCGACACCCGCCTCGGCGAGGTCGAGAGCCGGGCTCGGGGTGACGCGCCGAGTGCTGTCCTCGATGACGCTGTCGCCCACCAGCACCAGGCGTTCGATCTCCTCCTCGAAGCTGTACCGCGAGTAGCTGACGGTCCCCTCGAAGCGACGGGTCTGCGACAGCGGGTACTGGGAGAGCGCCTGCGCCTGGTCGAGCGTCTCGGTGAGGCGGTCCTGCTCGATGACGTCGGCGAGCACACTGCCGCCGCCCTCCACGGGCACCTGCTCCCGGCCCAGGGTGGTGAAGGCCGAGGTGTAGGGCAGGTGGGCGCCGCCGGCCCCCCACACGAAGCGACCGCCGCGGTCGAGGTAGAGCGCCTCGGCGCCGAACGAGCCCTGGAGGCCGTTGCTCGACGAGCCACCCTGCAACGCCAGCACCAGCTCGCTGCGCTCCAGCACGTCGCTCCACATGGCGGTGACGCTGCCAGCGATACCGGTGCCGTAGCGGCTGGCGTAGAGGCCCACGCCCACCGGCCCGACGTAGCTGAGGCCGAGCTTGGGCTTGTAGCTCTCCACCTCGAAGCGCGCCGGTGGCGCCGGCTGCCCGCCGCGCGCCAGCATCTCGTCGAGGGTCTCGCGGCGCAGCGTCTCCACCGGCGGCAGCACCGCGGCACGGCGATCGCTCGCGGCCGGCGGCGGCGCCGCCACGAGGCCCGAGAGCGGGAGCGCGCGCAGCGTCAACGCGCGCTCGTCGAAGACCGAGAACACCAGGCGGTCGGCCGCCACCGCCAGCGCCGGCGACTTGTCGGTGATGCCGCTCACACCGGTGGCGATGTGGGTGAGGCGCTCGGCGGCGCCGCCGCCGGCCGGCTGCCGGTAGACGTCGCTCACCCCGTCGGCGTCAGCGAGGAAGTAGACCCAGCGGCCATCCGGCGAGTAGTGGGGGTCGATCTGGCTGGCACCCGGCAACTGCGGCAGCTCCCGCACCGCCCTGGTGGCGAGGTCGAGCACGAACAGCCCCATAGGGGCGTATTGGAGCTTGTCGAGATCGGCACCCTCGCCGCGGTCGGAGACGAAGAGCAGGCTCCTGCCGTCGGGCGACCAGGTGGGCTGCAGCTCGCTGTAGGCGTCATCGGTGATCCGGCTCACCCGCCCGCTATCGAGGTCGTAGAGGTAGAGGTCGTCGATCCCCTCCGCCAGGCCAGCGTAGGCGAGCCGGCGCCCGTCCGGCGACCAGGCGAGGCTGCTCACTTCCCCCACCCGCGGGTCGATGCGCCGGCTGACCCGCCCCGAGCCGACGTCCACGATGAGCACCTCGTTGTTGCCCCGCGCCACCACCGGGAAGGCGAACTGCCGTCCGTCGGGCGACCAGGCGCCGGCCGAGTCGATGAAGCGCAGCTCGTCGACGTGGGGGTCGTGGTCGGCGCTCGCCAGCTGGCGCACCACCTTGCCGGTGTGGGCATCGGCGAGGTAGAGGTCGACGGCGAACAGGTCGCGGCTGGAGAGGAACGCCAGCCAGTTGCCGTCGGGCGAGAGCGCCGGCGACACCGCCAGACGCCCGGACGCCTTCTTGCCCACCAGCTCGGTACCGAGCTCCTGCGGCTTCTGCCTCTCGGCGAGCATCGGCGTGTAGTAGGTCTCGAGCTCCTGGTGCCACTCCGCCGACAGCTGCTTCCAGTCTTCGCCCAGCACCTGCTCGAACGCCTCTTCGGGGGCGACGCGCAGGGCGGCGCGGAACAGCTCGACGACCTTGCCGTTTCCCCAGCGGCCGCCGACGTAAGCCCACACCGCCTGCCCGTACTGGTAAGGGTTGTAGCGCAGGTCGCCGCTCATCTGGCGCAGCGTCGGCAGGTCGTGGTGGAGCACGGCGTCGCGCATCCAGGAGCTGGTCGCGGTGTCGTCGCGACCCTGCGAGAAGTACTCGGCCATCCCCTCGACCATCCACAGCGGCATGCTCTCGAGCCCGTAAACGCGGGTGTTGCTCACCCCTTGCTGCGTGCTCGGCCGCATCTGCTGGGCGATGTCGAACTGGAAGACGTGGACGAGCTCGTGACCGAGGACGTGGTCGGTGTCGGCGTAGTCCGCGGTGAGCGGCAGCACCACGCGGTCGCGCAGGGGCTCGGTGAAGCCACCGGTCCCCTCGCCGATCAACGAGCCGCCGGCGAGCGCCGTCTGCTGGAAGTCGGCGTGGTCGTTGTAGAGGATGATCGGCTTGGGGTCGGAGAGCTCGTGAGCGAAGACCTTGGAGAGGCGCCCGTACCAGCGCTCCGCCATGCGCGCCGCGTCCGCGGCCGCCGGGTTGTACGGCGGATAGTGGTAGACGCGGAAGTGCGGCGTCTGCAGCTCGTGGAAGTCGAACTTCTCCCACAGCACCTGGTTGCGGCCGAAGTACTGGGCAGAGGCGCCGCCGGCGGCGAGCAGCAGCGTCGCGAGGACGACCACGGCGAGGCGAGGGGCTCGCGTCACGGGATCTCCTTCGGGGACACTGTGGCATGGATGTCGTGGGGATTTCCAGGGCGAGAGACAGGGCGCCCGGCGACTCGCGCGCCGCCGCGCTCGCCGCGCTCCCCGCGAAGAGTGGAATGCCCTCCACCGTCTAAGATCGGGCTCATGGCGCAGCGATCGCTGCTCGCCCGCGCTCCCGGCGAGGCCACGGGGATCGAGGGCACCCTCGAGCGCGTGGTGTACGAGAGCCCGGAGTCGGCGTTCTGCGTCGTGCGGCTCAAGGTCGCCGGCCGCCGCGATCCGGTGACCGCCGTCGGCCCCCTGTTCGGCATCCAGGCTGGCGAGTCGCTGAAGCTCTCGGGACGCTGGGTGCAGGACCGCAAGTACGGCGAGCAATTCCAGGTCGAGAGCTGGCTGACGGTGCAGCCGTCGACGTTGCACGGCATCGAGCGCTACCTCGGCTCCGGCCTGGTGCCGGGGGTCGGACGGGTAATGGCCCGCCGCCTGGTGGCGGTCTTCGGTCTCGATACCCTGGAAGTGATCGATCGCCAGCCCGAGCGGCTCACCGAGGTGGAGGGGATCGGCGCCGTGCGCAGTCGCGCCATTCAGCGCGCCTGGCAGCAGCAGCGCCAGATCCACCAAGTGATGATCTTCCTGCAGGGGCACGGGGTCGCCGCCCACCACGCAGTCAAGATCTACAAGCAGTACGGGGACGACGCCATGCGGGTGGTTGCCGAGACCCCCTATCGCCTGGCGAGCGAGGTGTGGGGGATCGGCTTCCAGACCGCCGACGCCATCGCCGGGCGCCTCGGCCTGCCACCCGACGCCCCCGCCCGCCTCGCCGCCGGCCTCTTGCACGCGCTGTCGCGCGCCGCCGACGAGGGGCATCTCTTCCTGCCGCGCAACGAGCTGCTCGCTGCCGCCGCCGAGCTGCTGGCCGCCGACCCGGCGCTGCTGCCGCCGGCGCTCGAGCGTCTGGCGACGGAGGAGCGGGTGGTCCTCGAAGGCCCGCTCGCCCCGACTCCCGAGGCCGGCGGCGCCCCGGCGGCGGCCGAGACCGCCGTCTACCTCATCCCCTTCTTCCTCGCCGAGCGCACCGCCGCACTGCGCCTGCGCCGGTTGATCTCCTTTCCCCTGCCGCCGGTGGCGATCGACCTCGAGCGCGCCTGCCGTTGGTTCGAGGGGCGCTTCGGGGTGACGCTCGCCCCGGCGCAGCGCGAGGCGATCCGCGGTGCCGTGCTCGGCAAGGTGCTGGTGCTCACCGGCGGACCGGGCACCGGCAAGACCACCCTGGTGCGGGCGCTGGTGGAGATCTTCACCCGCAAGGGGGAGCGGGTGCTGCTCGCCGCCCCCACCGGCCGCGCCGCGAAGCGGCTCGCCGAGGCCACCGGGCAGGAAGCCTCCACCCTCCACCGCCTCCTCCAGTGGAGCCCGCAGGGGGCCCGCTTCGAGCGCCACGACGAGCGGCCGCTGGCAGTCGACCTCCTCGTGGTCGACGAGGCGTCGATGATCGACATGGTGCTCGCCTACCACCTGCTCAAGGCGATCCCCGAGGGGGCGCGGCTGGTGCTGGTGGGCGACGCCGACCAGCTCCCCTCGGTGGGCGCGGGCAACGTGCTCGCCGAGCTGCTGCGCAGCGGGGTCGTTCCCAGCGTCCGCCTGTCGCGCATCTTCCGCCAGGACGGTGCTGGCCTGATCGTCGCCAACGCCCACCGGGTGCACGCCGGCGAGCTGCCGGTGCTACCGGCGGAGGGACAGCCGAGTGACTTCTTCTTCATCGAGAAGGAAGACGCCGAAGAGGCGCTGGAGACCTTGCGCCGCCTCGTCGCCGAGCGCATCCCGGGCCGCTTCGGCCTCGATCCCCGAGCCGAGGTGCAGGTGCTGGCCCCCATGCGCCGCGGTCGGCTGGGGACGTCAGCCTCAACGCCGAGCTGCAGGCGCTGCTCAACCCGGACGGGGCGCCCGTCGAGGGCAGCCGTGGCCGACTGCGCGTCGGCGACAACGTGATGCAGGGACGCAACAACTACCAGCTCGAGGTGTTCAACGGCGACCTCGGCCGCGTCGAGGGCGTCGACGAGGAGGCGGGTGAGGTGCTGGTGCGCTTCGACGAGCGGACGGTGCGCTACCCGGCGGGGGAGCTCGACGACCTCGAGCTCGCCTACGCCTGCTCGATCCACAAGTCGCAGGGGAGCGAGTACCCGTGCGTCGTACTCGTGCTGCACCGCGAGCACTACGTGATGCTGCAGCGCAACCTGCTCTACACCGCGATGACGCGCGGCAAGCGCCTGGTGGTGCTGCTGGGGAGCCGCCGTGCGGTGGCGCGCGCGGTCAAGAACGCCGATCCGCAGCGGCGCTACACGCGGCTGGCGGAGCGCCTACGCGGGTGAGAGGACGGCGTCGGGGGCAATCCGCCGGCGAGCGCCACCCCACCACCCAGCTCAGCCGGGCCGCCCCTCCTCCTCGCTCTCGTCGACGAGCCCCCCTGGCGTGGGCTCTGGGGCCCCCGGCGCCTCTGGCGTCTCGGGCTCACCTGGCAACCCCGACGTCGACTCCGTCTCGCTGAGCTCGGCGAACGGCTGCTCCCAGCTCGGCTCCTCCGCCTGCGGGGCCGGCGGCGCCGACGGACCGGCGGGAGCGGAGCGCTCCTGGAGGCGCGGCGGTCCGGAGGTCGGGGGCAGCGGCGGCGGCATGGGAGGCGCGATCCCGGCGGCCGCCGGGCCACGCAGGCGGGCGAGGACCAGCCCGCCGACGCCCGCGAAACCGGCGCAGACGTTGATCGTTAGCCAGAAGAGCCACAGCATGTTGGTGAGGAAGCCGACGAAGTCGTGCCGGGTGTCGACGACGTCGAGGAGGCGCGCCATGATCCACGGCCCCTGCAGCACGAAGAAGCCGAGGATCGCGGTACGCACGGTGCCCCCCGTGCGCCATCCGAACCGCCGCTCGCTCCACCGCGCCAGCGCGTGCCCGGCCGCGTAGTAGCTGAAGATCGACGCCACCACGGCAGCGAGCACCGCGAACGGGACGAGCAGGATGAGCGGGATGCCGAGAATGGAGATCGCCAGCAGGATGGTTACCATGACCAGGCCGAAGACGAAGATGACCAGCCCGGCAAGCCCGGCGATCCCCGCCAGCAGCGGCTCGAGCGCGATGCGGTACGAGATGCGCTCCATCTTGTCGGGGGCAACCGCGGCCATCAGCGAGCCCAGCAGCAACAGGAAGACCACCACTACGACGCAGCGGAGGAGGTCGGGCAGCGATTCGTCGACGGGGAGACCCCGCAGCACGGACGGGATGCGCAGGCCCCCGAAGTTGCCGAACATCCCCTGCCAGAGGCTGATCTCGGTCACCTGTCCCAGGACCTCGGCGCCGGGGTCCCTGTCCACCGAGCCGCCGACGCTCACCACGTCCTGCATCACCCTGGCGTTGGGGCCGAGGCGGACGCCGCCGCCCACCGCCACGACGCTGCCGGTGACTGGACCGTCGATCCGCGCCGAGCCGCCCACCGACACCGCGTCACCCATCACCTCGCCGTCGACCGTGACGCCACCGCCGATCGCCACCACGTCACCCGTGGTCTCGCCCTTGGCGACGTGCACGGGGGTCCCCATCACCACGCGCGCGTCGCGCTCGCGGTGACCGCTGCGGTGCGCCATCCGCTCGAGGCTGCGGGCGAGCGCTTCTTCCTGGCGCCGCTGCAAGTCGTCGCCGCGCCGCTCCATCTCCTGCTCGATGCGCTGGCGCATCTCCTCCCGCCGGCGGTCGATCTCGCTGCGCTGCTCGTCCATCTCGCGCTGCAGGCGTTCGTCGAGGCTCTCGTCCGCCGCCGTCGGCGCCGGCGCCGCGCTGAGATCGAACATGTCGCGCAGCTCGTCGGGGTCGAGCTCGAGCAGGGCCCGCACCGGGGCCGCCGCGGCGACACCGATCCGCCGCTCGAGGTCGTCGGCCTCGGCCGGGTGGCCGTCGATGGCGAGCTCGCCGTCGCGCACCTCGAGGGCCCGGATGCCGTCCATCGGCTGGCGCGGGCGCAGCAGCAGCCCGTCCGACACCGGCAGCACCTCGAAGCGAGCCTCGATCTGCTGCCGCAGCGGTTGTCCCGCGAGGGCCGCGCCCTCGGCCGACGGCGGCAACGCGGGAGGTGCCGGGGCCACCGCGGGCACCGGCGGTGCCGGCGGGGCGGGCGGGGCCAGCTGGGCCCACGCCATTCCTGGAATCACCAGGGCGAAGACCGACCCACACGCCAGGGCCCGCCCCGGCGCGAGTGCTCTAGCCAAGCTGCGCATGACCTGCGCTCCTTTCATCGAGCAACCCCAGCAGAAACCGACCCGCCGTGGCGGCCAGCAGGCCACAGAGAGCGACCGCGGCGAGCGCCTGCGGGCTGGCGGCGGCGAGCGCCGTCCACCGCACCACCCGTGCGAGCCCTTCCCACAACGGCGCCAGCGCCGCCACCCAGCGTGCGACGTGGACCAACGCCTGCGCCAGCGCGCTCGGCCAGGTCTGCGGCGCCAGGAGCTCCCAGGCCCTGGGCAGCCATCGCGGCGCCAGGCCGAGCGAGCCCGCGCACACCGCCAGCAGCCACAGCGCCAGGCGCTCGAGCCGCCACGGAACGGGCGCGAGCAGGGCCGCCTCGGTCGCCACCCGAGCGAGCACCCGTTCGGCGAACCCGGCCGGCACCGCCGGCCGGGGCAGGGAGCCGAACAGGGCGGCGAAGGCCGCCTCGGCTGCGGCTTCCTCGCCACGGGCCTCGGCGGACAGCCAGCGACGCAGACGTGGGAGGTTGGAGGTGTCGCGCATTCGTTCGTCCTCATCGGCCCCTACGAGCCCTCGGGGCTGCTGGTTTCAGGGCGCGCTCTCCCCCCACCCACGCGCCGTCAGGAGCTCGCCCAGCCGCTTGCGGCCGCGATGCAGCCTCACCTTCACGGTCCCCAGCGGCAACCCGGTCACGTCGGCGATCTCCTGATACGCCAGCCCTTCCTGGAAGCGCAGCAGCAGGAGCTCGCGATAGGCGGGCTCGAGGCTGGCGAGGGCGGTCTGCAGGTCGCGGGCGAGGGCCCGTCCGCGCAGCTGCTGCTCCGCGTCGAGCACCGAGGAGTCCGCCAGCCGCTCGATGGGCGAATCCCTCTCGGCCTCGGGCCCCGGGTCGAGCGGCGTGGTGTCGAGCCGCTGGCGCCGCAGGTGGTCGATGGTGGCGTTGTGGGCGATCTTGAGCAGCCAGCTCGACAGCTTCCAGCGCGGATCGTAGGCGGGCAGAGCCCGGTAAGCCTTGAGGAAGGTCTCCTGGGCGATGTCCTCGGCAAGGGCGCCGTCGCGCACCATGCGGGCGACGAGTCGGTAGACGGAGTCCTGATGGCGCAGGACGATAGCGCGGAAGGCATCCGCCGAGCCGGCGGCGGCGGCAGCCGCCAGGCGTGCCCCCTCGGGATCGGCCACCGGCTCGCCGGCCGCGGTGCGGTCGCCCCCACCTGCCGCCAAGGCCGTCATCGTGGCCACCCCCTCCATGGCACCCTGTACGGCGGGTGCGGGCCGAGGTTGCGCCCTCGCAGGCTATACTCCCGCTCGAAGCCCGCCAACGAAGCCCACCAACACCCGGGAGGTGGTCCGATGCGCCGAACCCTCGCTCTCGCCTTCGGCCTCCTGCTCGCCGCCCCGCTCGCCGCCGCCACCCTGGCCGGCGTCAACCTGCCCGACACCGTCACCGTGGGCGATCACGCCCTGGCTCTCAACGGTATCGCCCTGCGCAGCAAGTTCGGCTTCAAGGTGTACGTGGCCGGCCTCTACCTGCCGGAGACGCAGCACGACCCCGCCCGCGTGCTGGCCGCCGACGAGCCGCGGCAGATGGTGATGCACTGGGTTCGCGACGTGGGCAAGGGCAAGATCTGCGACGGCTGGACCGACGGGCTGGAGGCGAACACCCCGCACGCCTCCGCCGACGTGGCGAAGAACTTCGAGGCCCTCTGCGGCATGATGCAGGATGCCAAGGACGGCGGCAGCTTCGTCTTCACCTACCTCCCGGACCAGGGGGTCGAGGTGACGATCGATGGCCAGAGCAAGGGTACGCTCGGAGGCAAGCCGTTCGCTGACGCGCTGCTCGCCTGCTGGATCGGTCCCCACCCGGACCCCGGGGAACCCTTCCGCGAGGCGCTGATGGGAAAGCAGTGAGCCCGGGCGAGCCCGGACGCCACCCCTGCCTCCGTTCCCGCGCCCAGGGCCCAACGCGGCGGCCTCGCGCTCGCGGAACGAGGTAGCGGTGGGCGGCAGGAGCCGCCCGCGGCCGCGGGTGAAGGCGGATGCGCAGCGGTTGCCCTGGTAGACTTCCCGCCGGCTCGAGCCTGCCAGTCTCGGTGATGCGATGCCGGCGCGTCTGACCCTCTTCCCAGCGGATCGCCCCGCGCGGGTCTACACCCTTCGTGAAGGATCCACGCACGTGGTCGGGCGCGACGCCGACTGCGTCGTGCACGTCGACGACGAGCGCGTCTCGCGACGGCACGCCGAGCTGCGGGGCGGGGAGGAGGGGTGGCGCCTCGCCGACCCGGGGAGCAAGAACGGCACCCAGGTCGACGGCCACGCCGTGCACGAGCGCGGTGAAGCGCTGCAGGAGACGAGCTGGGTCAGCTTCGGCGGCGTGCTCGCCCGCTTCGAGCGCCTGAGCGAGGAGGCCGCCGCCCGCGAGCAGGAGGACCAGCTACGGCGCTGGCACGGCTCGGTGGAGATGCAGCGGCGCCTGACGCCGGCGCTCGGCCTGGCGCCACTGCTCGAGGGCCTGCTCGACGCGGTGCTCGAGCTGTCGCGCACCGATCGCGCCTTCGTGCTGCTCGCCGAGGCCGACGGCGGCATGGTGCTCGCCGCCAGCCGCGGCATGCCCGCCGGCACCGTGCTCGCCGCCGACTTCGCGAGCAGCGTCGGCGCCGTGCAGCTGGCGCTGCAGGAGGGACGCGCGGTGGCCACTAGCGACGCCGCGCTCGACGGCCGGCTGGCCCACCGCCCGAGCGACGTCGAGCAGAAGGTCCGCGCCCTCGTCTGCCTGCCCCTGGTCGCCGCCGAGCGCCTGGTGGGCGCCGTCTACGCCGACAGCGGCCGCGACGGCGCCGAGCTCACCGAGCGCGACGTCGACATCCTCTCCGGGCTCGCCGCCCACGCCGCGCTGGCGATCACGGTGGCCCGCCTGGAGGCCGAGCTCGCCCGCGTCGCCGCCGGCCTCGCTCCCAGCGGTGCCACGCCGCTGCCCGCCGCCCCGCAGGTGGCGGCGAAGCGCGCCGAGGCGGCCCGCGCCCGGTCGGCGCAGACGGTGGCGGTGGGGGCCGACGACACCGGCCTGCGCTGGGACGAGCTGGTGCTCAAGCACCGCGGCCGCGAAGAGGCGGCGCCGTAACGGAGCCGGTGCCGGAGCGCTGCCGCCGCGCCGAGCCCCAGCCGTTCACCCGTGTCACCGCCGGGGTGCGATCAGAACCAGAGGAACAGCAGCGCCGCCAGCAGGATGCGGTAGCCGACGAAGACGACCAGGCTCCGCCGCTGCAGCCAGCGCAGGAACCAGGCGATGACCGCGAAGGAGGTCGCCGCCGAGACGACGAATCCGAGGGCGAGCGGCAGCGCGCCGACGGCGTCGCCGCGACCGTGCACGAGGTCGAGCGTCTCCTTGGCGGTCACCAGCAGACCCACCGGCACCGAGAGCAGGAAGGAGAAGCGCGCCGCGCCGGGGCGCGTGAGGCCGAGGAAGCGTCCGGCGGTGATGGTGGCGCCCGAGCGCGAGGTGCCGGGGATGAGCGCCATGGCCTGGAAGACGCCGATCAGCAGCGCCTGTCGCCAGCTCACCTGGCGCTCGTCGCGGGTGCCTCGGGCAAGCCAGTCGGCGACGCCGAGGAGGACGCCGAAGACGAGCGTCGTCCAGGCGATGAGGTGCGGATCGCGGGCACGGCCGGCCACGAAGCTGGCCACCAGCAGGCCGGCCACCGCGGCCGGAATCGTCCCCACGACGAGGCCGAAGAGCAGCCCTGCCTCGGTGCCCGGCCGCAGCGCGTCGCGCGACAGCAGGTGCGGCACGGCCCGCACCAGCCGTCGCAGCTCGGTACGGAAGTAGACCAGCACCGCCACCACGCTGCCGATGTGCGTGGCGAGGTCGAAGACCTGCCCCTGGTCGGGCCAGCCGAGGAAACGCGGCACCAGGATGAGATGCGCCGACGAAGAGACCGGCAGGAACTCGGTGAGCCCCTGGACGACGGCGAGAACGACGGCCTGCAGCGCGGTCACGTGGGGGCGCAGTCTACTCGCGGTCGCGTCCCTGTGCCGGTTGCCACCGCTCGTCGAGCGGCGCCTACCTCCCGTGACGATTGACACCAGGGTATGCGCTACCTATCATGTCCACGATTGTCCATGTGATGGCATTGCCGAGAGAGTGATGAAGCTGCTGGTCAAGGATGCGGCGCGGCTGCTGAACGTCTCGGAGAAGACGATCTACCGCTGGATCAAGCAAGGATCCATTCCCGCCTACCGCCTCAACGACCAGTACCGCTTCAACCGCGCCGAGCTCCTGGAGTGGGCGACCGCGCGGCGGATCCCGCTGTCACCAGAAATCTTTCGCGAGGAGGAGTCCGAGGCCGCCTCGCTGCCGCATCTCACCGAGGCGCTCAAGGCAGGGGGAATTCACTACCGGATCGGTGGCGACGACAGGGCCGGCGTCCTCCACCACGTGGTGGAGGCGATGCGCCTTCCCGAAGAGGTCGATCGCGAGTTCCTCTACCAGGTGTTGATGGCGCGCGAGGCTCTCGGCTCCACGGCCATCGGCGACGGCATCGCCATTCCGCACGTCCGCAACCCGGTGATCCTGCACCTGCAGCGCCCGCTGATCACCGCCTGCTTCCTCGAGCGCCCGGTGGACTTCGGCGCCCTCGACGGCAAGCCGGTCAACGCGTTGTTCACGCTCATCAGCCCCACCGTGCGCGCGCACCTACACCTGCTGTCCTGTCTCGCCTTCGCCCTCCGCGATCCGGGCTTCAAGAAGGCGGTCATCCAGCAGGCCACGCGCGAGGAGCTGATGGCCGCGGCGGAGCGCTGCGAGCAGGGGCTCGCCCGCGCCGTCGCGGCGAGGTGACGATCGTGTCCGGGGTTGCCCCGACGTCGGCCTTGCCGTGGCTCGCCGCCGCCGGCGGCCTGCTGGCGCTCGGCGCCGCGCCCGAGCTGCTGCTGGGGCGCCGCTCGCACTGGGGTCCGCGCATCACCACGGCGCTCACCATGGTCGCGTCCCTGCTCGGCCTCGGCGGGGCGATCCTCGCCATGGGCGGCGCCAGGTCCGCGGTCACCTTCCCATCTCCAGTACCGGGGCTGCGTGTGGAGCTGGGAGCCGACCCCCTCACCGGCTTCTTTGCGCTCCCGATCTTCCTCGTCGGCGGGCTCGGCGCACTCTACGGCGCCGCCTACTGGTCCCCGCGCCGCCACCGCCGCAGCGGCCCGCGGCTGCGCTTCTCCTACGGCCTGCTGCTGGCGAGCCTCACCGCCGTCACCCTGGCCCGCGACTTCGTGAGCCTCCTGGTCGCCTGGGAGGTGATGACGGTCGCCACCTTCCTGGTGGTCACCACCGAGGACGAGAACCCCGCGGCGCGCCGCGCCGGTTGGATCTTCCTGCTCTACAGCCATGCCGCGATCCTCGCCCTCTTCGCGCTGCTGGTGGTGGTGTGGCAGCTCTGCGGCGGCGTCGGCTTCACCACCATCCCCGCCGCCGCCCCGGCCGCCCTGCAGACGGCCGCCTTCGTCCTGGCGCTGATCGGCTTCGGCATCAAGGCGGGGCTGATGCCCCTCCACTTCTGGCTGCCCGGCGCCCACGCGACCGCCCCCAGCCACGTCTCCGCGGTGATGTCGGGGGTGGTGATCAAGATGGGCATCTACGGGCTGGTGCGTACCTGCGGTCTGTTCGCCGCGCCGGCGTTCGCCTGGGGCGCGACCCTGCTGGCGCTCGGCGCGGTGGCGTCGTTCTTCGGCGTCGCCTTCGCCCTCGGCCAGCACGACCTCAAGCGGCTGCTCGCCTACCACAGCATCGAGAACATCGGCATCATCGCTGCTGGGGCTCGGGCTGGCGATGGTCGGCCGCTCGCTCGGCAGGCCGGCCTGGGTGGTGCTGGGCCTCGCCGGTGCCTGCTGCACGTCTGGAACCACGCCCTCTTCAAGTCGCTGCTGTTCTTCGGCGCCGGCTCGGTGGTCCATGCCACCGGCACCCGCGACATCGAGCAGAGTGGCGGCCTGGCGAAGCGGATGCCATGGACGGCGGGGTTCTTCCTGCTCGGCGCGGTGGCCATCTGCGGCCTGCCGCCGCTCAACGGCTTCGTCAGCGAGCTGCTCGTCTACCTGGGTCTGTTGCGTGCCGCCATCGGCCCCGGCGGTGGCCTGGTTCGCGCTGCCTCGCCGCGCCGGCTGCTCGCTGCCGATCGGCGCGCTCGCGGTGGCCTGCTTCGTCAAGGTCTTCGGCGTCGTCTTCCTCGGTACGCCGCGCACGGCGGGCGCCGCGCGCGCCCACGAGTCGCCCCCGCCATGCTCGGGCCGATGGCGGTGCTGGCGCCGCCTGCTGCGCTGATCGGCCTCGCGCCGGCGCTCGATCGCTCCGGCGCTCGCCCGCGCCGTCGCCAGCTGGGCGCCGCCGTCGCCAGGCGACGCCCCGCTGGTGGCCCTGGCGCCCTTCGGCTGGGTCTCGGCGGCCGCCGCCGGGCTGCTCACCCTGACCGCCGTGCTGGTCGCGGCCGTGGCGCCGGCGTGCCGGCGGGCCCGCCGCCGGCAGCCGACCGTCGCCACCTGGGACTGCGGCTACGCCGCTCCTCACCCCGCGCATGCAGTACACCGCGTCCTCCTTCGCCCAGATGATCGTCGCGCTTCTCCTGGGTGCTGCGCCCGCAGGTGCGCCGGCCGCGCGTGAGCGGGCTCTTCCCGGCGCCGACGCGGTTCCACAGCCACGATCGCCGGATCCCCGTGCTCGCCGACCTGCAGGCGATTGGCCAGCGCGCCGTACGCGCCGCCAGCTGGCTGCGGTGCCTGCCGCGCGGGCAGCTGCAGCGCTACCTCCTCTACGTGCTCGCCGTGCTGGTGCCGCTGCTCGCCTGGGCGATCCGCGGCGGAGGCGGTCGGTGAGCGCCGCCGTCCTGGCGCAGCTCACCCTGCTGCTGGTCCTGCCGCCGCTGCTGCTGGGCGTCATCAACAAGACCAAGGCCTTCTTCGCCGGGCGCGCGTGGCCCCCGCTCTGCAGCCCTACCACGACCTGCGCAAGCTGCTCGCAAGGATGGTCTGTCAGCGACCACGACCTGGATCTTCCTCGCCGGCCCCGTCGTGGCGCTGGCCACCGCGCTGCTCGCCGGCGCTGCTCGTCCCGCTCGGCCGCTTCGCCGCCGCCGTCGCCTTCACCGGCGACTTCGTCCTCTTCGCCTACCTGCTCGGGCTCGGCCGCTTCTTCACCGCCGCCGCCGCGCTCGACACCGGCTCCCCCTTCGAGGGCATGGGCGCCGCGCGCGAGGTCGACGTTCGCGTGCCTCGCCGAGCCGGCGCTTGCTTCTTCGCGCTCCTCGTCCTGGCGCGCTCTCCGGCTCGCTCAGCCTCGACGGCATGCTGCGCGCCACCGAGCGTCGGCGTCTGGGCGGCGCGGCCGGCGCCGCTGGTGCTCGTCGCCGCCGGCCTCTTCGTCGTGCTGCTGGCCGAGAACTGCCGCATCCCGGTCGACGACCCCAACACCCACCTCGAGCTGACCATGATCCACGAGGTCATGGTGCTCGACCACAGCGGCCCGCTGCTCGGCGCTGGTCCTGTACGGCGCCGCCGCTGAAGCTGTTCGTGCTCGAGCGCCCTGCTGCTGCACGTGCTGGCCCCCCCGCGCGCGTGCAGCGGCTGGCCGGGCTGGCGCTGTTCGCGCTCGGCCTGCTTGCCCTCGCCGTCGCTGTCGGGGTGGTCGAGTCGAGTCATGGCGCGGCTGCGGCTGCTCCACGTCCCGACGCTCCTGATCGCCGCCGTCCTGTGCTGCGGCTTCGCCATGCTGCTGCTGAGCCGCTGATGCACCCCCGGCGGACCCGCGCGCGCTACCCCGGGGACTGGCTCTCCCCATGCGCTCGTTGCTCGCTCCTGGTCGCCGCCCTGCTGCTGTCAACCTGGTCGCGCTCGGCACCAGCCGCATCCGCGCCGTGATCCGCGTCGTCGCCGCCCAGGGGGTGCTCCTGGGGTTCCTGGCGCTGGCCACGCACGGAGAGCCTGGCCGTGCCCGGTCCTCGCCCTCGCCGGCGCCAGCGCGCTGCTCAAGGGATGGCTCATCCCGCCGTATGCTCTTCCGCGCCATGCGCGAGGTCGGGATCACGCGCGAGGTCGAGCCTTCGCTCGGCCTGCTCCCCTCGCTGCTGCTGGGCGCGCTCGCGACCGGCGCTCGCCGTTCGCCGTCGTGGCCGCCTGCCGCTCGCGGAGAGCCGGCTTGCACCCCTGCTCGTCCCCGCCTCGCTTCGCCACCGTGCTCACGGCTTCATCCTGCTCACCACCCGCCGCAAGGCGATCACCCAGGTGCTCGGCTACCTGGTGCTGGAGAACGGCATCTTCATCTTCGGCCTGCTGCTGGTCGAGGCGATGCCGTTCCTCGTCGAGGTCGGGCGTGCTGCTCGACCTCTTCGTCGGCATCTTCGTGATGGGCATCATCATCCACCACATCAACCGCGAGTTCGCCTCGCTCGACACGCGCCGGTTGTCGTCGCTGAAGGACTGAGCCGCTTGCCCTCGCTCGCCGATCCTGCTCCCGCTTGCCATGGCGCTGGTGGTCGTCCTTCAACGCCCTCGCGGGCGTGGCGACCGCGTCTGCTGGCAGCGACCGCCGGCGCGCACTTCGCGCTCACCGCGTTCCTCGCTCGCCCGACGCCTGCGCGCCGGCGGCGGCAGCCGGCTGGCTGCGCCTCGACCCTCCCGGGCGGCTCGTGCTCGGCTTGGTCAGCCTGCTCTTCCTCGCCTGCGCCGTCTACTCGTCGGCTACCTGCGCTACCGTGCCGAGCGCGCCAACCGCCTCTTCTGCGCCTGCCTGCTCGCCGCCCTCGGCACGATGAGCCTGGTCGCCTACGCGCAGCACCTGGGCTGATGTGGGTCGGCATCGAGGCCACCACGCTCGCCACCGCGCCGCTGATCTACTTCAACCGCACGCCGCGCTCGCTCGAGGCGACCTGGAAGTATCTCGCTCATCTGCTCGGTCGGCATCGCGCTGGCCCTGCTCGGCTCGTTCTTCCTGGCCTACGCGGCGCTGCAGGGCGGCGGCCAGGCGCTCGCTGCTGTTCGACGACCTGCTGGCGGCCGCGCCGATCGCTGTCGCGCCCTGGCTGCACGCCGGCGTTCGTCCTGCTGCTGGTCGGCTACGGCACCAAGATGGGCCTGGCGCCGATGCACACCTGGAAGCCCGACGCCTACGGCGAGGCGCCCGGCGTGGTGGGCGCGCTGCTCGCCGGCGGCGCTCACCAGCTGCGCCTTCCTGGCCGTCCTGCGCCTCAACCAGATCAGCACCGCGGCCGGCGAGGGCGCCTTTGCCCGCGCGGCTGCTCCTGGTCGATGGGCCTGCTCTCGATGGCGGTCGCCGCCGTCTTCATGCTCGGCCAGCGCGACTTCAAGCGCATGCTCGCCTACTCGAGCGTCGAGCACATGGGGATCCTCGTCCCTCGGCCGTCGGCATCGGCGGCCTGCGCCATGTTCGGCGCCCTGCTGCACCTGCTCAACAACGGCCTCACCAAGGGCGTGCTGTTCCTCTCGGCCGGCAACATCCACCGCGCCTACGGCAGCAAGACCACCGACGAGGTGCACGGCGCGCTGCGGCGCCTGCCGCTCTCCGGCGCGCTGTTCCTGCTCGGCTTCTTCGCGCATCACCGGCTCGCCGCCGTTCGGCCCCTTCGTCAGCGAGCTGCCGATCCTGCGTGCCGCCCTCGACGCCAGCCGCTGGGTGGTCGCGGCCAGCTTCCTGGTGCCTCCTGCTGCTGGTCTTCGTCGGCATGGGAGCCACCGTGCTCGCCGTCGTGCAGGGGCGCCCGCCCGCGAGCGCGCGCAACCGAGCTACCGCGACAGCTTCACCGACCGTCGCGCCGGCGGCCGTGCTGCTGGCCTTGCTGCTGCTGCTCGGCCTCTACCTGCCGCCGCCGCTGCGCACTCTCATCACGACGCCGCCACCGCCCTCGGCGCGGGCCATGAACCGATGGCGACGTCGAGCCCACTGGCGACGCTGCCCGCCTACGGGCGGGGCAGGCTGTCCCGCGGGCGGCGCTGCCCGACCTCGCCTGGGACGACTTCGCGGCGCCCTGCGCGCCGGCGTCGAACGCGGCCTGCGGGTGGTGGCCTTCTTCGGCGCCGCCGAGCCGAGCGGCCGTCGCGCCTCCACCTGGTGCTCGCCGACGACGCCGGCGCCGAGCTGGCGCTGGGAACCACGCAGCGTGCGCGGCGATCAGCTTCCCGTCGCTGACGCCGCGATGCCCGCAGGTCCACCTCTTCGAGCGCGAGATCGCCGAGCAGTGTGGCGCTGCGGCCGCAAGGGCACCCCTGGCTCAAGCCGGTCCGCTTCCCACCTCGCCGCCGCGGCAGCCGCGGAGGCACGGCAGCGGCCGCGCCGACGCCGGGAGTCGTCGACTTCTACCGCGTCGAGGGCGAGGAGGTCCACGAGGTCGCCGTCGGCCCGGTGCACGCCGGCGTCATCGAGCCCGGCCACTTCCGCTTCCAGTGCCACGGCGAGCAGGTCTTCCACCTGGAGATCGTCCTCGGCTACCAGCACCGCGGCGTCGAGCGCGCGCTCGTCGGCGGACCCGACAAGCGCACGGTGCACTACGCTGGAGACGGTCGCCGGCGACACCAGCGTCGGTCACGCCACCGCCTACTGCCAGGTCGTCGAGGCGCTCGCCGCGAGCCAGGCCCCCGGCCCGCGCGCGCGGCGCTGCGCGGCGTCGCCCTCGAGCTGGAGCGCCTGGCCAACCACGTCGGCGACCTCGGCGCGCTGGCCGGCGACGTCGGCTTCCTGCCCACCGCGTCGTACTGCGGGCGCCTCCGCGGCGACTTCCTCAACCTCACGGCGGAGCTGTGCGGCAGCCGCTTCGGGCGCGGCCTGGTGCGTCCGGGCGGCGTCGCCTTCGACGTCGACGACGCCATGGCGCACGACCTCGACCTGCCGCTTGCAGCGCGCCGCCGGGGACTGCGCAAACGCCATCGAGCTGCTGTGGGACTCGCCCTCGGTGATGGCGCGGTTCGAGGGCACCGGCGTGGTGACGCGCGAGGTGGCCGCCGCGCTCGGCCTCGTCGGCCCGGCGGCGCGCGCCTGCGGGCCTCGATCGCGACGTCCGGCGCGACCACCCCGCGGGCATCTTCCGCTTCCTCCACATTCCGGTGGCACTCGCCACCAGCGGCGACGTGTTCGCCCGCGCCTACGTGCGCTGGCTGGAGATCCAGCGCTCGCTCGCCTTCGTGCGCGAGCAGCTGGCGGCGCTCCCCGCCGGGCCGACCACGGCCGCCACCAGGGGCTCCGTTGCGCCGCTGGCACCGCGCCACCTCGCGGCGTCGCTGGTCGAGGGCTGGCGCGGCGAGATCTGCCACGTCGCGATCACCGACGAGGCGGGCCGCTTCGCCGCTACAAGGTCGTCGACCCCTCGTTCCACAACTGGGCGGCGCTCGCCATCGCGCTGCGCGGCCAGCAGATCTCCGACTTCCCGCTGTGCAACAAGAGCTTCAACCTGTCCTACTGCGGGCACGACCTGTGAGCCCACACAGGGAGGCGCCACCGTGATCAAGATCCTGCGCGCGCGCCTGCGCCAGGGGCGCCGCACGATCTCCTATCCCGACGGACCACCGCCTGCGCTGCCGGCGCGCTTCCGCGGCCGGCCGGTGCTGGCGGCGAGCCGCTGTAGCGAGGGCTGCGCCGCGTGCGCCGAAGCCTGCCCGACCGGCGCCATCGACCTCGCGCCGGCTGAGGGTCGACCTCGGCCGGTGCCTGTTCTGCGCCGAGTGCGCAGACGCCTGCCCGAGCGGCGCGGTCACCTACGGCGGCGACCATCGCCTGGCGGCGCGGCGACGCGCCGACCTCGTCGTCTCCGAGGGCGAATCGGTGCGACTGGCCGCCGCGCTCGACGAGCGCATGCGCCGCCTCTTCGGGCGCTCGCTCAAGCTGCGCCAGGTGAGCGCCGGCGGCTGCAACGGCTGCGAAGCCGACGTCAACGTCCTCGGCACGGTGGTGTTGGACCTCGGCACGCTTCGGCATCCAGTTCGTCGCCTCGCCTCGCCACGCCGACGGCCTGCTGATCACCGGCCCGGTGACCGCGAACATGCGCCTGGCGCTGCAGAAGACCTACGACGCGGTGGCGCCGCCCAAGCTCGTGATCGCCGTCGGCGCCTGCGCGATCTCCGGCGGCCCCTACATCGGCCACCCGGAGGCGCACGACGGCGCCGATGCGGTGCTGCCGGTCGACCTCTACGTCCCCGGCTGCCCGCCGCACCCGCTCACCATCCTCGACGGCCTGCTGCGCCTCCTGGGGCGACTCGAGCAAGGCGAGCGGTGACCCCCGGCGCCTCTCGGCGCCGGGGCCGACCTGGCGGTGCGATGCCGACGGCACGACGGGCGCCGTGGTGGGCGCCGACGTCGCCAGGAAGGCCGCCACCGCCGGCCCCTCGCGTTGCCGCAGCGCCACGCACTCGGCGACCTGGTCGGCGACCCGCGCGAGCTGTGCCGCGATCGCCGGCTGCGCCCGCTCCGGAGCGGAGAAGAAGGCGCGACCCTCGTCCAGCCGCGACGGGGAGCAGCCGCCGGCGAAGCGGGTCAGCCCGGGCACGCGGTCGGGGGGCATGCGGCCGGCCAGCAGCGGCCAGTTGGCGCGCACCCAGGCGAAGGCGAGGTCCTGGCGGGCGTCGTCGCTCGCCGCCGCGAAGGCGATGGTGGGG
The DNA here is from genome assembly GCA_963837455.1 of Thermoanaerobaculia bacterium. GTDB lineage: Bacteria > Acidobacteriota > Thermoanaerobaculia > Multivoradales > JAIOJS01 > DASYQD01. Next base: position 126,566 of record CAWINM010000014.1, read on the forward strand.
AGCTCCTGGGGGCGGAGCGGGCCGGTGGCGGCGTAGGCAAGGGCGCGCGTCGTGATCGCCGGGTCGCGGAAGTAGCCGAGGGCGCGGAGGAAGCGAGACCGCTCGGCGGGATCGGCCGCCGCCTCGAAGCGCTGCCGATAGGTGTCGAACAGGGCCGCGTCGCCGTCGAGCGCGGCGAGGTCGATGGCGACGTCGGCGAGCTCCGGGGGCACCGCCGACGGCCGCCCGAGGGAGTCGGCGGCGAGGCGCCTGGCGAGCTGCCGCACCTCCGGGTCGCGACCCTGGTCGCCCAGCCAGCTCAGCAGGACGGGGCGCAGCAGGGCCACCTGGCTCGGCTCCCCCGCGCGCGGCAGGCTGCCGATGCGCGCCAGCGCCGGAGCGAGGGTCTGCCGTACGTAGCCGGCGAACGCCGGCCGCAGCTCGTCGCCGACGAAGCTCGCCTCCGTCTTGGCGAGGGCACCGATGGCGGCCGACAGCACGTCGGGGTCGGGGTCGCCGGCGCTGGTGGCGATGAGTCGCAGGTAGGCGTCGCCGGAGACGGCACCGCCGTCGAGCAGGCCGCCGACGTTGCCGAGAAGCGCGATGCGCTCGCGCGCGTCGAGCTCGCGTGGAGCGGCCGCGGCGAGCGCGGAAAGCGCCGCCGGGGAGAGCCGCCAGCGGTAGTAGCCGCGGCCGCCGGCGTTGGGGAACAGCCAGGTGACCGGACCGCCGAGCTCGATGCGCTGGCGCGCGGCGGTGAGCAGGAAGGGCTTGCGGTGCACGGCGCTGCCGTCGGACCAGGCCAGCACCATCGGCACCCGCCAGCCCTCGGCGGGAGCCTGCGCGCCGACGGCGAGGAAGCGTTGCTGCGCGATCTCCACCGTCCCCCTGGCCGCATCGACGACCTCGACGTCGAGCAGCGGGAAGCCGGGCTGCTCGAGGAAGGAGCGCATCACCTCGGCGACGTCCTGCCCCGAAGCCGCCGCCAGCGCCGACCACAGGTCGCCGGCGGCGGCGTTGCCACGGGCGTGGGCGGCGACGTAGGCCTGCACGCCGCGCCGGAAGACCTCCGGCGACAGCCACTGCTCGACCATCCCCAGCACCGCTCGCCCCTTGCTGTAGGTGAGGTCGGCGTTGCTGAAGATCCGCTTGACGGAGGTCACCGGGCGACGCACCGCCGGCGCGCTCGGCCGCGCATCCGAGGTGAGCGTGCGCTGGATGGCCCGCACCATGCCGGCGGCGATGCCGAGGTCGGGGTGGACCTCGTCGGCGACCTTCGGCCCCAGCCAGTCGGCGAACGACTCGTTGAGCCACAGGTCGTCCCACCAACGCATCGTCACCAGGTCACCGAACCACATGTGGGCGAGCTCGTGGGTGGCGACCTCGGCGTAGGTGCTGCGCGCCTCGAGGCTGGTGTCGTCGGGCGGCGCCAGCAGGATGCGGTCGAGGAAGGTGATCAGCCCGGCGTTCTCCATCGCCCCGCTGGCGTACTCCGGCACCGCCACCAGGTCGAGCTTGGCGAAGGGGTAGCGCTGGCCGAACCACGCCTCGAGCCCGGCGAGCAGCTGCGGGGTCATCTCCCGGGCCATGGCGGCGAGGCGCCCCTGGCCGGCAACGGTGAGGATGCGGCCGGGCACCGACATCCCCGGCACCTCGACGACGTCGAAGGGGCCGACGACGAAGGCGACGAGGTAGCTCGGCAGCGGCGGCGTCTCGGCCAGCTCTACGGTCTGCCAGCCCGGCCCGGCATCGGTGGTGCGCGCGACGGGGGCGTTGCCCGCCACCACCAGCCCCGCCGGCACCGTGAGCTCGAGCCGCCAGGGGATCTTGAAGCCGGGCTCGTCCCAGCAGGGGAAGGCGGTGCGCGCATCGGCGGGCTCGAAGTCGGTGAACAGGTAGCGCTTGTCGCCGAGCGTCACCCGGTAGAGACCCACCGCCTGGGTGCCGAAGTCGTTGCCGAAGTCGACGCGCAGGCGGTAGTTGCCGGGGGCGAGCGGCGCCGTCGCCGTCACCTCGACGAGGCCGCCCGCGAGGGGGGTCGCCTGGAGCTTCGTCGCCGCGCCGCCGCCCGTCGCCTCCAGCACAACGGCGCCCACCCGCATCGCCTCGGCGTGGAAGCGGAACGAGCGCACCGGCTGGCGCACCTCGACGGCGATCTCGGCGCTACCGGTGTAGTCGTCGCGTCCGGGGTCGAGGCGCAGCACCAGGCGCTCCGCGGTGGGGACGACGGCCTCGCCGAGCCGTTCCTCCTCGGGCGCGGCCGTCGACGTCTCGATGGCGGTGGTCGCGGTGGTCGCCCCGGGCGCCGCCGTGGCAGCGGGGGCCGCCGGGGGCGGCGATGGGGCGCCGGTCGCCGACGCGGCGAGGAAGCGCGCCACCGAGGCTCCGTCGCGCTGGCGCAGCGCCACGCACTGGGCCACCTGCTCGTCGAGCCGCTTCACGCGCACCGCGATGGCCGGAGTGCTGCGCTCGGGAGCGCCGAAGAACGTGCGCGCCAGCGCCATCCGTTCGGCCGAGCAGTCGCCGGCGTAGAAGACCAGGAATGGAACCAGCTCCGGCGGCGTCCGTTTCGACATCTCGGCCCAGTGCTCGCGCAGCCACGCGAAGGCGCGGTCCTCGTTGGCGTCGCTGTCGCGCAGCTCGCCGGGGATGACGTTGAGCTCGTTGTCGCGCAGCGGGCCCGTGAGCACGTAAGCGAGCGAGCGCGCGCTGAGCTCGGGACGCTCGAAGGCCCCGAGCGCGGCGAGGAAGCGGCGGCGCTCCGACGGCGACTGCGCCCCCTCGAAACGCTGCCGGTAGGCGTCGAAACGGGCGGCGTCGCCGTCGAGCGCGGAGAGACGCAGCACGACGCCGGCGAGGTCGGCCGGCACCGTCTCCGGGTGCTGCAGGAGGGCATCGGCCTGCGTGGTGGCCCAGGCGCGGATCGCCGGGTCGCGGCCGCTGGCGCCCAGCCACTCGAGCAGCCCTGGCCGCAGCAGCGCCGCCGCTTCGGCCTCGCCCGCCCGCGGCTCCCTGCCGATTCGCTCCAGCGCCGGCCCCACCGTGCGCTGCACATAGGCGGCGAACCGTTCGCGACCGGCGTCGGAGACGAAGGCGGTCTGCACGCGCCGGAGACCATCGAGCGCCATGTCGACCACCGCCGGCTCGGGATCGCCGACGGCGGCTCCGACGATCCGGAGGTAGTCGTCGCCGGCGAGCAGGCCGGCGTCGAGAAGACCGCCGGCGTTGCCGAGAAGGCTGATGCGCTCGCCCGGTGCCAGCCGCTCGGGGGCATGGGCGGCGAGGTCGGCGAGCGCCGGCCCCGGCAGGCGCCAGCGGTAGTAGCCGACGCCGCCGGCGTTGGGGAACAGCCAGGCCACCGGCCCACCGAGATTCACCTGCTGCCGGGGGGCGGCGAGCAGCAGCTCCCGCGTGTGCACCACCGTGCCGTCGGACCACTCGAGCACCACCGGCACCTGCCAGCCCTGCGCGGCGACCTCGACGCCGGGCGCATGGAGCCGCTGCTGGGCGATCTCCACCGTCCCCCGGGCGGCGTCGGTGACCTCGACGGTGAGCAGCGGCGCGCCCGGCTGGTCGAGGAAGCCGCGCATCACCGCTGCCACGTCCTGTCCCGAGGCGGCGCTCAAGGCGTCCCACAGGTCGCCGCCGGTGGCGTTGCCGCGCGCGTGCGCGGCCAGGTAGCTGCGCACACCGCGCTGGAAGGCCTCGGCTCCCAGCCAGCGCTCGACCATGCCGAGAACGGCACGCCCCTTGGCGTAGGCGATGCCGACGTTGCCGAGGGCGTCGCTCGCCCGTGCCACCGGCTGGCGGATGGCGGGGGTGCTCGGCCGGGCATCGGCACCGAGGATCCGCTGCACGTCGCCGAGCTCGTCGTTGGCGATGCCGAGACTCGGGGTAGGCCTCGTCCGCTATCTTGGGTCCCATCCAGTCGGCGAACGACTCGTTGAGCCAGAGGTCGTCCCACCAGCTCATCGTCACCAGGTCGCCGAACCACATGTGGGCCATCTCGTGCGTGGCGACGGCGGCGTAGGCGCGGCGATCGCCGGTGCCTGCACCTTCCTCCGGCGACCAGCAGGATGTGGTCGGCGAAGGTGATGAGGCCGGCGTTCTCCATCGCCCCCGGCCAGAACTCGGGCACCGCCACGAGGTCGAGCTTGGCGTACGGGTAGCGCTGGCCGAACTACCCCTCGAGCCCGATTAGCAGGCGCGGCGTCATCTCGACCGCCATGCCGGTGAGCTTCCCTTCGCCGGCGGGTGCTAGGACGCGAACCGGCACCGACATCCCGGGCATCTCCACGACGTCGAAGGGCCCGACGGCGATGGCGACCAGGTAGCTCGGCAGCGGCGGCGTGGCGGCGAAGGTGACGAACCTCCAGCGTCCGGCGCCGCTGCCCCGGCCCGCGGCGACGGGGGCGTTGGAGGCGGCGGTAACCTCGCTGGGAACGGTGAGCGCGATCTGCCAGGGGATCTTGAAGCGCGGCTCGTCGAAGCAGGGGAAGGCGCGACGCGCGTCGTCGGCTTCGAGCTGGGTGAAGACGTAGCTCTTGCCGTTCTGCTGCACGCGGTAGAGGCCGACCGAGTGGGCGTCCCAGTCGTTGCTGAAGGCGACGGTCAGCTGGTAGGCGCCGGGGGGCAGCTGCCGGGGTGACGTGACCTCCACCAGGCCGTCGTCGAGGGTCTTCGCTTGCAGCGTGACGACCTCGCCACCGCCGGCGGGCTGCAGCGTCAGCCGCGCCAGCTGCATCTCCTCGGCGTGGAAGCGGAAGGCGCTCACCGGCCGTGAGACGCGCAGGTCGATGGTGGCCGTTCCGCTATAGCCGGCGGCCACCGGGTCGAGGCGAAGGTCGAGGCGCTCGGCAGTGGGGACCACCTCGTCTCCCAGACGCAGGTCCGCCGCCTCCGGCACACTGCTCGCGGGCACCTTCGCCGGCGGCGCCGCCGGCGCCGCGGCGGCGGGCGAGCCTGGCAGCAGCGCCAGCAGCAGCGGCAGCGAATTCCAGGCCAGGCGCCGTCGGCAGATCCTCACAGCCATCGCTGGTTTCTCCTCCCTCGTGGCAGCCGAGTCTACGCGAGCCAGTCGCACTAAGATCCCGTCGTGGCCGCGAAGCCGAAACGGCGACCGGCGGTGGGGTGGCGCGAGTGGGTGGCGCTGCCCGACCTCGGCATCGCGGCAATCAAGGCCAAGGTGGACACCGGGGCACGCTCGTCGGCGCTGCACGCCTTCGACATCCGCCGCCTCGAGGACGAGCACGGTGCCTGGGTGGAGTTCGGCGTCCACCCGCTGCAGCGCGACCGGGCGGCCGCGGTGCGCGGGCGAGCGCGGCTGCTCGACGAGCGCTGGGTGCGCTCTTCCTCCGGCCGGCGCACCTTCCGGCCGGTGATCGTCACGCGCCTGGTGATCGGCGCGCGCTGCTGGCCGATCGAGCTCACCCTGGTGGCACGAGACGTGATGGGCTTCCGCATGCTGCTCGGACGCGAGGCCCTGCGCCGCCGCCTGCTGGTCGACCCGGCGCGCTCCTTCCTCGCCGGTGACCCCGCCGCGCCGGAGGCCGCCGGGTGAGGATCGGCATCCTCTCGCGCGGCCCGCGCCTCTACTCTACGCGGCGGCTGCGCGAGGCGGCGGAGGCAGGTGGCCACCAGGTGGAGGTGGTCGACTACCTGCGCTGCTACATGAACATCACCGCCGAGCGGCCGGCGGTGATGCTGGGCGGCCGCGAGCTCGCCTTCGAGGCAGTGGTGCCGCGCATCGGCGCCAGCAATACCTTCTACGGCACCGCGGTGGTGCGCCAGTTCGAGGTGATGGGGGTGTTTCCCGTCAACACCAGCACCGGCATCGTGCGCGCACGCGACAAGCTGCGCTCGCAGCAGCTGCTGGCACGCGAGGGGATCCGGCTGCCGGTGACCGGCTTCTGCCACTCCATCCACGACGTGCCGGCGCTGGTACGGGCCGTCGGGGGTGCTCCCCTCATCGTCAAGCTCCTCGAGGGCACCCAGGGGATCGGCGTCATGCTCATCGACAGCGACGAGGCGGCGCGCTCGGTGATCGCCGCCTTTCGCCGGGTCGAGGCCGACATCCTCGTGCAGCAGTTCATCCAGAACACCGAGGCCGCCGACTACCGCGCCTTCGTCGTCGGCGGCGCGGTGATCGCGGCGATGCGCCGCCAGGCCGCACCCGGCGAGTTCCGCGCCAACCTGCACCGCGGCGGCACCGCCACCGCCGCCACCCTCACTGCCGAGGAGGAGGAGGTGGCGGTGCGCGCCGCCCGCGCCGTGGGCCTCAACGTCGCCGGCGTCGACTTCCTGCGCTCGCCGGGCGGGCCGCTGGTGCTCGAGGTCAACGCCTCCCCCGGCCTCGAGGGCATCGAGGGCGCCACCGGCGTCGACGTCGCCGCCGCCGTGGTCGGCTTCATCGAGGGGAACAGCGGCGGGCAGGACGACCGGCGGCGAGGCGCCCCGCGCAACCCGCAGTGATCTGAGCGCGGCGAGAGCATCGCCTCCGGCGCGCCAGGCTCGGCGCGGAGTGCCTCAACCGTCACCGGTCGCGACGGCGGCGGGTGGCGCGGCGAGGAGCTCGTGCGCGCGACGCGTCAACGGGAAGCTCTCTCCGTGCGCCGCACGCAGGTCCCGGTAGGCGGCGATCAGGAGCTGGTGGGACTGCGGCGCGCGGCCGGAGGGATCGATTGCCTTCGCCAGCCAGAACCTGACCTCCATCGTCTCGGGCGCGTGCTCGCCGCCGAGGCGCGAGGCGTCGGCCAGGAGGCTCTCGAGACGCGTGCGAGCCTCCTCGCGCGCTCCCGCGGCGAGGAGAACCAGGGCCAGCACCTTGCGCCCTTCGAGCACCCGCGGGTGGTCGGGGTTGACCTTCTCCATCGCCGCCAGGCCGCGCCTCGCCTCGCGCTCCGCCTCGGCCAGGCGCGCGGCGCCGCCGCGCTCGAGGAGGACCTGTGCCAGGCCGGCGCGAGTCCCGGCCGCGGGGATGCTGTCGGGGTCGAGCTTCGAGCTGGTGATCTCCAGCGCCTCGCGTTGCAGCGCCTCGGCCTCGACCAGCCGACCTTCGAGACGTTTCACCGCCGCCAGCTTGCGCAGCATGGCGGCAACCGCGGTGCTCTCGGCACCTTCGGTGCGGCGGTCGCTCGCCACGGCGCCGGTGAGCGCGCGGTCGGCCTCGTCGAGGCGACCGAGCTGTGCCAGCGCCATGCCGCGGTTGGCCCGCCAGGTCAGCACCGCCGAGCCCTGGGCGTCCATGCGCCCGGCACCGGCGGCGAGGGCGGCATCGAAATCCGCGAGCGAGCCGCGGTACTGGCCCAGCACGTACTCGTTGACCGCGATGGCGTTGAGGCAGGTCGGGACGTGGGGCTCGTCGGGCCCGATGGTGCGGTAGATCGCGAGCGCCTCGCGGCTGCGATCGATGGAGTCCTGGACGCGACCCTCGCGCGTCAACAGGATCGCGTACTCGGTGAGGGTGAAGGCGAGCCAGGGATGGTTGGCGCCGAGCACCTTGCGGCGGATCGCGATGGCGCGCCGGAAGTAGGGCTCGGCCTCGGCATAGCGGCCGGTCCAGGTCAGCGTCGAGCCGAGGTTGTGGCTCACCCGCGCCACCTCCGGGTCCTCCGGACCGAGCCTGGCCTCGAAGCGCGCCAGCGCCGTCTTGGCCAGCGCCACCGATTCGTCGTACTGCTCGAGGCTGTCGAGGGAGACGGCGACGTCCGCGAGCTGGCGAATGGAGGTGAGGTCGTCCGGCCCGAGCCGAGCGAGGTCGATGCGCAGCGCCTCACGTGCCAGCGGCAGCGCCTCCGCCGAGCGGTCGGAGTCCTCGAGCACCGCGGCGGCCTGGGCGGCGGCGCGCGCCACCTCGAGGCTGTCGGCGGCATGGTAGGTGCGCGCCCGCATCAGCGCCTCGGCGGCGACGCGCCACGCGCCGGCACCGTCGCGATCCTGATCGTGCACCGCCGCCAGGACGTCGAGGGCGCGCAGCAGCACGGGATCGCCAGGGTCCAGGTGTCGCCGCGCCAGGCCGATCGCCTGGTGGGCGATGGCCCCCGCTTCTGCGTACAGGCCGAGCCCCCGGTCGACCTCGGCAACGGTGACCAGGAGCCGGGCCGCCACCGCCGGCTCGCCGGCCAGCTCGTGACCGATCTTCCGCGCGCCGTCGGCGAGCAGCTGCTGGGCGGTGATCGTCCTGCCCAGCGAGCGCTCGGGATCGGAGACCTCGAACATCGACGACAGCAGCCCCTCGACCTCGGCGGCGCGCTCGGACTGGCGGCGCGCCTCGATGGCCTCCGCCAGGGCGCGGCGCGACTGCCAGAGCGTGGCCGCCAGGCCGCCGACGAGCGAGAGCAGCAGCGCGGCCGCGAAGGCGGCCCCCCAGGCGTGGCGGGCGAGAAACTTGCGGGCCCGGTAGGCCGCGGAATCGGGGTGCGCGGCGATCGGGCGCCCCGCAAGGAGGCGCTCGAGGTCCTCGCGCAGCGCCGCGGCCGAGGGATAGCGGCGCGCGGTGTCGCGGTGCAGCGCGGTCACCACGACGACGTCGAGGTCGCCCTCCAGGTGACGCGCCCAGCGCTCCCGCTCGCGCGCGCTCCCGATCGGCAGCGTCGTCGATCCCGTGCTCGCGGGGCGGCGCACCCGTCGGCTCGGCCGCTCGACCTCCTCGCACGACACCGCCGCCACCAGCGCCTCCGGAGATCCGGCCGCGCGCTGGTGCGGAAGCTCGCCGGCGAGCAGCTCGAAGAGCACCACACCGAGGGCGTAGACGTCGGTGGCGGCGCTCACCGGCTCGCCGAGGATCTGCTCGGGCGCCGCGTAGTCGGGCGTCAGCACGCGCGCGTGGAATTGCGTGGTGTCCTGACCGTCGCCGTCCGGGGAGAGCACCTTCGCGATGCCGAAGTCGAGGAGCACCGGCCGGCCCTCGGCGGTGACCAGGATGTTTCCCGGCTTGAGATCACGATGCACCACCAGGCGCTGGTGAGCGGACTCGACGGCACGACAGCAGGCGGCGACGAGACGCAGACGCGCGTCGATGCCGAGGCGGTGGTCGGCGGCGAAGCGCGTGATCGGCAGGCCGTCGACCTTCTCGACCACGAAGAAGGCACGCCCGTCCGCCGCGACACCGCCGTCGAGCAGCCGCGCGATGCCAGGGTGCGAGAGATGGGCGAGGATCTGGCGCTCCTGCAGGAAGCGCCGCAGGATCTCGGCGCTCTCGAGGCCGCGCTTGAGCAGCTTGAGCGCCGCCGTCTGCGCGAAGCTGCCCTCCTGCCGTTCGGCCTCCCATACCTCGCCCATGCCACCGACCCCGAGCTGTCGCGTGAGACGCCAGGCGCCGATGCCATCCCCCGGCCGGACGCTCGGCAAGCCATGCCAGGGGTCGCTTGCGGCGAGCTCGTCCAAGACCTCGGCGAGCGTGCTCGCCAGCAGCGGCGCCGAGAAGTCGAGAAAGCCGCCCGACTGCGGCAAGTCGGAGAGCAGCGCCGCCAGGTCGGCGGCGAGGTCGGGTCGCGTCGCCGCGAGCGAGTCGAGACGACGCCGGCGCTCGGCGGGAGAGCACTCGCTGAGCTCGTCGAACCCGCGCTCGAGCTCCTCGAAGTGGGCCCGCTCCGCGAAGGGGCTGCGGTGGCTAGGGGGCGCCTCGCTGCGCGGAGAGCTCATGGTAGAGGAACGCCTTCGCCTTGCTCCAGTCGCGGGTCACAGTGCGCTCCGTCAACGCCAGGGCCTGCCCGATCTCTTCCAGGGTGAAGCCGCCGAAGTAGTGCCACTCGACGACCCGCGCCAGGCGTTCGCTGCAGGCCTCCAGCCGCTCCAGCGCCGCGTCGAGGGCCAGCATCTCCTCCGCTCGGTGGGGCGCCGCGAGATCGCTCTCGACGAGCTCGTGCGCGACCTCGCCCGAGCCGCGCTTGATCGTGCTCCTGCGACGCGCGTGGTCGATCAGGATCTGGCGCATGGCGCTCGCGGCGACGGCGAAGAAGTGCTGCCGGTCGCGCTGGGAGAGCGACTTCGGATCGGCGAAGCGCAGGTAGACCTCGTGGACGACGACGGTGGGCGAGAGCGTGTCGCTCGTCCGGCCGCGCGAGAGGCGCCGCGCGGCGAGGCGGCGCAGGTCCTCGTAGACGAGGCGAAACAGCTGCGCATGCGCGTCGCGGTCGCCACCTCCGGCCGCCGCGAGCAGCTGCGTCACCTCGCCGCGGTCGGGAGCGCCGGCCCCCTCGTCTGCGGGTCGCGCTTCCGTCCCGTTCAACTTGGCACCAGTGTACCTCTCGCGGCGGGCCGGCGGAGCGTGGGACCGCGAGCTCCGTCAGGGAAGGAACGGGCTCGTCCAGCTCGCCACCGGCGTCATCCGCCACGTCCTCTGCGAGGTCTCGCCCGCGGATCCAGGCTTGACGGTCGCCGCCGGTACGCTCCTGCTCGCAGCGGCGGCGGTGGCCTCGGTACCGGCGGTACGGCGAGCGATGCGCGTCGACCCGTCGACCGCCTGCGCGCCGAGTCGCCGCCTGCCGCGAGGGACCGCGGCGGCGGCGCCGCACCGCGCTCCGTGGCCGTCCGCTGCCGCCGCGTCGTGTCTCTAGGGCATCTCCACGGCGCCGGGCGTGCACGGCTGCCCGCGCGCAAAGCCCCGCTGGTCGGTGGCCGCGCAGCCGCTTCCGGCGGCATGGCGCAGCGCCGGGAGGGCGGGCGGGATGGTCGCCGTCGCGCCGTCCTGGATCTCCAGCCTGCCGAGGGCGGGGTTGGCGAAGGTCACGCTGGTGCAGGGCAGCTCGCTCTGCCCGCCGGCGTTGTGGTCGGGCCACTGGTAGGTGCCACCACCGGGGTGGGTGGCGTTGCAGCTGGTGTTCTCCCAGATGAAGACCTTGGCGTTGTCGGCGACCACGCAGTTGCTGACGGTGAGGCCGTCGCCACCGGAGAGGGCGCTGGCGAACGAGGCGTCCCCGCTATTGGCGTTGCGGGCAATGGTGAGATGGCGCAGCGTGCCGGCGATGGCGGCCGCCACCGCCATGCCGGCCCCGAGCCCGGTGCTGGCTCGGTTCTCGGCCACCGTGTCGTTGGTCATGGACAGCGTCTGGGTGCCCGGGTTGGTCGCCACGAACATGCCGCCGACGCTGCTCGCCACGTTGCGGGCGATGGTGGAGCCGGTGATCGTGAGTTGCAGGCCTTGCAGGTACAGACCCCCCGCCTGGCTGTCCGGCCCATCGGGGATGCGATTGCCGGCGACGGTGGAGCGGTCGATGCCCATCGGCCCGACGCCGTCGTTCGAGACCCGGAAGACGCCGCCGCCGCGGGCATTGGCGCGGTTGTCGAGCACGCGGATGCCGCAGAGGGTCACCGTCTGACTGTTGCCGTCCATGTAGATGCCGCCGCCGTTGCCGCCGCTGCCCGGGTTGCCGCCGGTGCCGGTGGCCGCGTTGGCCACCAGCAGGCTGTTGACCACCGTCAGGTCGTTGCCGAGGTTGCCGAGGGCGCCGCCGCTGCTGCAGCGGTTGCCCACGAAGGTGCTGCCGACGATGGTGGTGGTGCCGGTGCCGAAGGAGTAGACGGCCCCTCCCGCCACGTCCTGTCCGGTCGCCGGGCCGACGTTGCCGGAGAAGACGCTGTCGATGACCCGCAGGTGGCCGCCGCTGTCGCGGTAGATGGCGGCGCCGCCGCTGGTGATGCTGCCACCGGGCAGGTTGCCGGTGTAGCCGGCGACGAGGGTCAGCCGCTCGACGGTGAGCACCGCCGGCGGCGAGACGCCGAACGGCGGGCGCAGGGAGAGGATGCGCGTCGCGCCGCCGCCACTCAGGGTGACGGTGCCGCCGCCGTCGATCACCAGCGTGCCGGTCACCACCTTCTCGGCGGAGACCGTGATGGTGTGCGGCGCGGTGCCGCAGGCGAAGCGGATCAGGCCGTTGTTGGCGAGCAGCGCGGCGTCGAGCGCCGCCTCGGTGCAGCTCGCCGGCGAGCCGCTGCCGACGACGGTGGCGCCGCTGGTGTCGACGGCGGCGATCGGTGGCGGGCATACTGCCGGCGGCGCGGTGAGCGGAGAGGCGATCGACCAGCCGGCGAGCGTCCCCGACCCGAAGCCGTCGGCAAAGACCGCGGCGGTGGCGCCGCCCTGACCGCGGGCGGCCCCGGAACCGATCCCTTGCCAGGCAAGAACGAGCAGCAAAGGGGTTGCCGCGGGGAGCCGGTGCCGCCGCCTGCCGGAGATGGGTCGGAGAGTCGCCCGCCGTCGCATGGGAGGATCTCGGCGGCAGTCGTGCCGTCGAGCACTGAGGGTAGCGAGAGGGGCTCGCCGTCGCGATGGAATGTTTCGCACCTCGGCTCTGACACCGCCGCCTGGCCGCGGGCGCGGAGGCAGCCGCGCACCACGACCAGGTCACGAGTGCCAGCGGACGCTCGTGGCTCCGGGGCCGGCAAATTGCCGGACGAGGAGTCGACCCCACCCAGTGGACCCGGGACGCGGCATGCCTCGGCGAGGAGCTCGCCCCCCCGGCCTGCCCTCGCCGTGATTCTCGCTGCGGCTCAGTGGCGCCGCATCGCCGCCAGGCCGACGCCGAGCAGCATCAGGACCAACAGGGCGATCCCCAAGTATCGGACTACAAAGGAATCTGCTTTGCCGAACCTACAACGACCCGATTCGCCGCGTCAACCGCTCCGCGGCGCCCTCTGCTGCGCCGCCTCTCGGTCGCTCGGGCGCGGTCGGCCAGGCTGGCCGGCGCCCCGGGGTCGCCGCCGGCGCCATGTGGGGTGAGAATAGGCGCCATGCAGCCGGATCCTGCGATCTCCGCAACGCCGGCACCCGCCGGCGCGGCCGGCACCAAACGGCCCTGGTGGGGACGCTACACGCTCGCCGAGGACGAGGGCGGCGAGTGGGAGATCGGACCGCTCACCCTCTCGGTGCAGCGCGGCGCCAGCGAGTGGCGGGTCGGCTGGGAGGCGCTCGACCCGCAGGGGGACGGCATCGCCCAGCGGCAGTCGACCCGCTGCCCGCTCGCCGCCGCCGAGCTGCCCAGCGGCAGGCAGGTGGCGCGCTTCGCCGTCCACGCCACGACTCCCGAGCTGGTGCTCGCGCCGGTGCTCCCCGACCGCGCGGTGGTCGCCCGCCCCGAGCAGCGGCTGCACCTGCTCGGCGGCGAGGACGTGGCCCTCTTCGTCGCCATGCCGGTGTGGGTGCGCCTGCTGGTCGAGGGCGAACGGCCCCTCATCGAGCTGCCGACGCAGCGCCTGGCGGAGACCTGGTTCGGCGCCTCACCGCGCAGCGGCGAGGTGTGCTACGCGACGCGCACCTCGGCACGCCTGCAGCCGCACTCGCTGACGCCGCGGCCCCACGTCGCCGTCTGTCCCGTCCACCTCTCCAATCGCTCCCCGGCACCCCTGCTGATCGAGCGGCTGTCGTTGCCAGTGCCCCACCTCGACCTCTGGTGGCACCGCGAGCGCGGCCTGTGGACGCGCGGCATCGAGGTCGAGCGCGCGGCCGACGGCACGCTGGCGAGCCTGCGGCTCGCCGACGGCCCTCCCGCCGCCGTCCTCGGTGCCAGCCACGTGGCGGCGGCGCGGCTTCCCGAGCCCAAGCTGGGCCTGGTGCGCGCCCTCGAGGCGCTGCTCGGATGAGGGGGCGGCGGAGATGAAGCTCGACCTCGCTCCTCTCGTCGGCTGGGTGACCTCGGCGCAGCTCGCCAACTGTCTCGCCGCCGCCCTGGTCGTGGCCATCGGACTGCTGCTGGCGCGCTTCGGCGGCGCCGCCACCGGCCGCGTGGTGGCGCGGCGGGGCACCGCCCAGCAGGCGCTGATCGCCCGCCGCACGGTGTTCTACGGCACGCTCGGCCTGGCGGTGGCGGGAGCGCTGCGCCAGCTCGGAGTCGACCTCTCGGTGCTGCTCGGCGCCGCCGGCGTGCTCACCGTGGCGCTCGGTCTCGCCGCCCAAACCTCCGCCTCCAACCTCATCAGCGGTCTCTTCCTCATCGCCGAGCGCCCTTTCGTCGTCGGCGACGTCATCCACGTCGCCAACACCACCGGCGAGGTGGTCACCATCGACCTGCTGTCGGTCAAGCTGCGCACCCTCGACAACCTCTCGGTGCGCATCCCCAACGAGACGCTGCTCAAGGCCGAGATCACCAACTACACCCGCTACCCGATCCGCCGCGTCGACGTCAGGGCCACCGTCGGCTTTGGCCAGGACCTCGCCCGGGTGCGGCGGCTGATGGAGGGGGTCGCTGCCGCGCAGCCGCTCTGCTTCGACGAGCCCCGCCCCACCTTCAGCGTGCGGGGTTTCACCGAGGTGGGCATCGAGCTGCAGCTCTCGGTGTGGGTGCAGCGCGACAACGTGCTGGCGGTCACCAACAGCGTGCAGGAGGGGGTGCAGGAGGCCTTCCTGCGCGAGGGCGTCGAGCTGCCGCTGGCGCTGCGGGCGCCGCGCCCGGCTGCCGCCAAGGCGTAGCGTCAGCCGCCGCCGACCACGCGCAGCGCCGCCTCCAGCACCTCGTCGCGACCGGCGCGGATGCCGGCGATGGTGGGCGCGGCCGGCACCGTCGGGCCGATGCCCACCAGGTGGTGGCGCGAGCCGTCGTGCTTGAGCACCCGCATGCCGGTGAAGACCACGCCGTAGCCGCCGGGAATCCCCGAAGTGCAAGGCTCCGGTTCTTTGGCCCTCCCTTACGTAGGGCTGTTGGATCCGCTCTAAAAGAGTCGGTCCGATGGCACAGCCCTGGCCGGCAGACTGCACTTCCAGGATACGACGGTTTGCATCACGAGCTTTGGCGACGAGCTCAGGGAGCTGCTGGAGGCGGCGAAGGACGCCGAAGTCGGTGGGACAGTTGACGACTGTCTCGATACGGAGGCCACGGCCGCCCTTGAGGTACTGCTTGATGCGGGAGTGCTTGTAGAAGACGTTGACCCGCACTTCGACACCCGCGGTAACTACCTTGGTGGTGAAGTGAGATTGCTTCCAGGGACGTCCGCGAGGGGAGCGCCGACCGGTGAAGATCAGCTCGACTTCGTTCGGACGACCCAGGCCGAGGTTGTCGCGGACGACAGCCTCGAAGAAGGTGCGCGCATGCCGGGGAGCGTCGAGCACCAGGGTGCGGGAAATCTCTACTTGTCGCATCGACAGGTCCCACCACAAGCCCGCTGCGCGATCGCAGACGGTAAGTGGGCGCGGGATCTGGAGCGACGTCCTTGCCGATGAGACAGAGACCCACAGGCCCGGATTTCACTGCGCGGAGATGTTAGGCACACTGGAGGCATGAGCCGCGTCGCCGCTCGCTCTGGCGCTCGGCGACACGCGCACAAGTGTCGGGGGTGGAAGCATCGGGAACGAGCAGAGTTTGGTGAGGCCGCGTAACGAAGAGCGGAAATCGTGGACGCGGTTCGTCGTCGCGGTGTGACGAGATCAAACAGAGGGGTGAAAATCGGCCTTCGTGTCCGCCTCTTTCTAAGAGAAGGCGGCCGTTTTCTCGAAGGGAGGTCCTTGATGCGTCAACACGTGGTCAGCAGCCTCGTGCTGGTGATGTGCCTGCTCGGTTGCGGCCGATCCGACGCCCAGGCGGCTAAGCCTGATGGGCGAGTCTCCTCCGAGGATCGGGGCCCGGCAGAGGCAAAGGCGCCACCTGAACAAGCGACAGCTGAGTTTGTAGTCTCGTCGGACCCTCGGGAGCCGATTGGTCCGCGTGACAATCCAGCCCACCTTCGTAATGGGTGTGCGCGCTTCCAGCTACACCCTCTATGGCGACGGCCGCGTCGAGCTCGCGGCGGTCGCCACGCGAACGTACGTGCCTCCTCCCGGCCGCTCGCCACGGACCGTTACTCTTGATGCCCAGGAAATGCACGGACTGGCGGCTCTGGCGGCCGCACCCGTGCTCATCGAAGGCGATCACGGGCAGCTCGCTGCCGAGTTTCAGCGCGCCGGCTCGGGCTTGCCCGATGGCAGCGTCGTTGAGGTAGAGATTCGTCTGGCGAGTTACTCCCGGGGCGCGGTGTATTTGGCGCCCGTGGAGCGGCGCTTCCAGATGGTCGAACCCAGCCTCGCCGCCAAACTGGGCCACGGAGGCAAGGGCGTGCAGGCGTTAGCCGCCCTTGTGGACGGCCTCCACCGCCTCCACACAGAGAAGGAGAAGGCGCAGTGAACCCCCTGCGCGTTGTTGCTTATTCGCTAACGTTCGTCGGGCTCTCGTGTGGCGCCGCCCATGCAGGCAGCTACTTCCTGATCACGGGCAAGATCCGCGAGAACGATCCCAACGTCGCGGGCAACGTTGGTCCTTACGCCATCGTGCATTCGCCCGGCTGGGCGGGCCAGAGCGGAACAGTAACGGTGCGTCTGTGTGTCCGGCCGGGCAGCGAGATCTTGACGCCGCCGCTCGACTGGGCAATCAAACAGTGGAATTGCCAGATACCGCGAACCGCGAATTGCCCTGACTGCCGCACGATTGAGGACCTAATTGGAACTCCGCCGCCGTATCCAGCCGTCGCCGGCACGACGGTCAGCGGGGCCAGCGTTCTCCTCCACGAGGTGGGTCACTGTGCTGTTGGTCTCGGCCATCCAAACCTCCAAGAGTTCAGAACGTCTATCGCTTCGCAGCCGTGGCGCACCGGCACGTGCGACTTGGATAGCGACGGCAGCTGTGGCGACCAAAACAGCTTTACCGACGTCGGCATGGCCACCGAGGTCCTCGTCGGCGCAGACGGCATCCGCGGCTCTCGCGATGACTCGCCTCTCAACCAATGTGGCTTTATTGCCTCTCCTAGACTTCGGGTGGGTCAACAACCGCTTCCGAATCCTCCGAAGTGCTTGTATCTGAGCCGGTTAGGCGGAGCGTCGTGGCCCCCGAATCCTGCGCGCCCTTCGTGAGCGGCCTGTGGGGGCGCGCTCGACGGCCGCTCTCGCTGGTAGAGCCGCCCATGCCCTTGCGCCGCAAGGGCCCGTGCAGCACGGCCCCGTTCAACTCCTTGCACGGTCTCGCCCCTCGCCGCCGGGCCTGTGGGAGGGGCGGAAGTCCTTGGGCGGCCGGCGGTTGGGGACTTCCGCGCCTTCCATAGGCCGTTCCCCAGCTACCCACCCGAAGTTGAGGAGAGCCGCTTTATTGCGCCGCCAATGGCGGACTGGATGGCTCCTCCGATCGTGGACCCGGACGATGTAGCCGCAGGTTGCCAGCCCAAGAACTTCGTAGTGAAGGCAGCATGCAGCGACCCGGACCTGGGCTTAGTGCAGTGCTGCCCGCCCTGCCCCGGCTCGGCGTGTCCCACCGCGCCGATGACGATGCAGGATCTCGCTTGGTATCGGCAGATCGACAACAACCCCTTCATCATCGACGGCTTGGTAATCGACCGGAACACGTTTACGAGGAACAAAGCCCTGCTCCCGGCTGGGAGCGCCTATGCCGCCAACGCAAACCGCCGCGTGGGTGTCTCCCTCGGGTACCCCAACACCCAGGCGGCCATGTACAGCAAGCTTGCGAGGGGGAACGGATGGAACGGCGGGCTCACCGCTGATGACGTGAACATGGTACGCATGGCGATGACGGGAGTCGACCGGTTCGCCAATTCGCCAGCTCCGCCTGATGACTACACCTTGGTCATTGAGCACGTCGCCGACTGTGCGCAGGCGGACATTGAGGTCTACGCTGACCCCACCCTTCCCGCCAGCAACTTAGGTGGGTGTGACGCTGATATAGCGGCGTCGCCCACTGTTCCGCCCGTCGGCGGCCTGGTTCTGCACTACAGCGTCGTAGGTTCGTCGCCGCAACCTAAACCGCTCATCGCCATCAACACGAATTTTGCGCCGGACCCGTTAGATCCGTCCCTAACCCTGGATTACCTGGTCCCGCTCATTGTGAGCGGCTTCGAGCCGGACGATTTGAGGGAGTGGAACGGGTGTCCGTAGGGAGAGCGCAGAGCACCAGCTTCCCAAGCTGAATGTCTACCCGCGCCGAAGTCCCCCAGCCATCGCAGCACCCGGACAGCACCGTCCTCGCCACCTACGCGCTCCACACCGCAGAGGCGACCGAGAAGGGCGCCATCGAGGCGCACCTTGCTACCTGCGCGGAGTGCTACGACTTGATCGTCGACACTCTGCGCTTTCTTCGACGCCATCCAGACGGTGATGCTGCAGCAGTCGCCCACGGCACCGACCGTTACCGTGCGACGCTTCTTCGGCTGCGATCGCCCGACGACAGAGCGTCAGCTTCGTGATCAGCGGCTCTGTGGATCGGACTTGTCCACTGGCGATCGCCAGTGACGGGAGTACGCTTCTACATAGACCCGGCTCTTAGTGCTCTGGCCCGGAAGTTCGCCAACGTATTCGTGATGCGGCTAGCTAGACCGCCGTGCCTGGGTCTCCCTGCTGCGCGCTGGCGCGGCGCCGCGTCCGCGGTGCCCGCCGGCAAGCGTCCTGAGCCGGACGGGACCCCCATGGCGGGCAGGCACCGGGACCCTCCCGGGACCCGCAGCCGGGCTGGCAGGATTCCTGCTCGACCTCGCGAAGGGAGGTACGCAGTCATGCGCACAGTTCGTCACACCGCCCTCTCGCTCCTCTTCGCCGCGGCACTGTCCGGCCTCGGGCTCGCTACCAGCGGCTGCGCCGGGGGCCGTGTCGGCATCGCCCTTGCGGTCGGCATTCCGCCGCCACCGCTGCGCGCCGAGGTCATCCTCGCCAGCCCCGGACCGGGCTTCGTCTGGGTGCCCGGCTACTGGGACTGGGCTGGGGCCAGCTACGTATGGGTGGCCGGGGCCTGGGTACGACCGCCGTTCCTGCACGCCCGCTGGGAGTCACCCCGGTGGCGCCGCCACCACTACTACCGCGGTCGCTGGCACCATTGAGGCGCGCGCTCCAGCCGGCGACCACCGCGCTGCCGCCCTAGCCGACGCCGAAGTATCGCCGGTCCAGCCTCTGGTGCTCTCATCTCTCGCTCGTCCGCTATTGCGGCAGCAGGTCGAGCGGCACCTCGGTGATGCGGTCGACCGGCAGGGCGTTCTTCGCCGCCGCCTGGCGCACCGCCGCCTCGCTGGGGGCGCGGTAGACGCAGTAGGTCTTGGTGAGGTCGGCGGTGGCGTAGGAGTGCACCCAGCGCACGCCGAAGAGCGCGTTGTTGGCGTTGACGCGCGCCTTGGTGGCGTCGTCGAGGCCGGCGAGGGCGCCGGCGGGGAAGTCCCGCTCCACCATGTAGCGGTGCGCCGGCTCCTTCAGCGCCGGGACCGGTCCGGGGTCGAGGTCGACGGGCACCTCGGTGACCTTGTCGATGGGCAGGCCGTTGAGGGCCGCCGCCTGGCTCACCGCCGTCTTGCTGGGACCTTCGTAGACGCAGAAGGTCTTGGTGCGGTCGGCGGTGGCGTAGGAACGGACCCAGCGCACGTCGACGCTGGCGTTGTTGCCGTTCACCTTCGCCTTGGTGGCGGCGTCGAGGCCGTCGAGGGCGCCGGCAGCGAAGCTGCGCTCGATCATGTAGCGGTGCAGGGGCACCGCCGCCGAGCGCTCGCCGCGCGCCGAGGTGGCGAAGGCCAGCCCGGCGAGCACGCCGGTGGTGGTGGTGAGGAGGGCGACGCTCCACAGCATCGAGGTCATGGCGTTCTCCTTGCCGTTGCCGATCGGCGGGTCCCGTGCCCGCCTTGGCGCTACTCTCGGCGGCCGCGGCGGCGCAGTCCCTGGCGCAGTGCTGGCAAAGCCCCGGCATTTCGTCAGCCATCGCATCGACGCCCGCAAATCACGCCGTTTCCATGAGTTGGCGCAGTAGAATCCATGACCGTGATCTTGCGTTTCGGCGAGCTCGAGCTCGACGAGGCACGGTTCGAGCTGCGGCGCGGGGGCTCGCCGGTGCACCTGCAGCCGCGGGTGCTCGAGCTGCTGCTCTACCTCGCGGCCCACCGCGAGCGGGTGGTCACCAAGCAGGAGCTCTTCGACCGCGTCTGGAAGAGCAAGTTCGTGAGCGAGTCGACGCTCACCGGCGCCATCGCCGAGGCCCGGCGCGCGCTGGGCGGCGGCGAGCCGCAGCGCAGCCCCATCCACACCGTGCACGGCCGTGGCTACCGCTTCGTGGCGCCGGACGCGCAGGAGGTCGCATCCGAGGCAACGGGGGGCGGAGCGTCAGTGGTGGTGCGGGGTGATCCGGCTACCGCTGCGGCCGGGCCGTCGCCCCCATCGGCGCCGCTCACGCCCGTCGAGCCAGGGATGGGCGCCTGGACGACCGGCGCTTCGCGGCCTCCGTTCCTCATCTCGGCCCCAGCGGAGGTGCCGCCGCGTGCGCGCACGCCGCGGCGCGTGCCGCGCCTCGTGGCCCTCACCGCCCTCCTCCTGCTACTGCTCGGCGTCGCCGTCACCTGGCGGCTGCGGTCACCGCCCACGCCGGCGTCGCCATTGCCGGCGCCGGTGCGCCTGGTGCTGGCGCCGCTCGCCGTCAGTGGCACCAACCCCGAGCTGCGCCTGGCGGCGCTCTCCATCCAGGACCTGCTCTCGCGACGGCTGGAGCAGGTCAAGGGGCTGGTGGTCGACACCCCGGGTGGCGGCCTGCCGCGGGCCCAGCCGGCCTCCGCCGCCGAGCTGCGCCGTCTCGGCGGCGGCCGCTACCTGGTCACCGGCACGCTGCGGCCATCGACCGCACCGGGGCGCGCGCGGCTGTCGCTCGTGCTCTACGACTTCACCGCTGGCGGCGACCCGATACCGGTGCGCCTCGCCACGCACGACCTGCCGTTCCTAGCCGACGCCGGGGACCTGTCACGCTTCGTCGTGCTGCGCGAGGCGATTACCAGCCGCGTCGTCAGCCGCCTGCTGCCGGCGATGGCAGGCTCGCCGGGGCTGGGCAGCGCGCCGCGCCACCCGGAGGCGTACCGGCTCTACCTGCAGGCCCTCGAGCCGCTGCGCGAGGCGGTGTGCGTCGGCCCCACCGCCATCAACCTGCTGGAGCGCTCGCTCGCCCTCGACCCCGACTTCGCCCCGGCCTGGGGCGAGCTCGGCTGGGCACGCTACAACTCGGTGTCGAGCTGCGGCGAGTCCGGCGACAACTACCGGCTGGCGCTGGAGGCGAGCGCCCGCGCCCTGCGCCTCGATCCCACTTGGCCGCGCGCCCTCGGCCTCGCGGCGGTGGTGCGCGCCGAGACCGGCGAGGCCGAGGCAGC
This sequence comes from Thermoanaerobaculia bacterium, assembly GCA_963837455.1. GTDB lineage: Bacteria > Acidobacteriota > Thermoanaerobaculia > Multivoradales > JAIOJS01 > DASYQD01. Next base: position 147,611 of record CAWINM010000014.1, read on the forward strand.
CTACGCGGCGCTGCTCGCCGAGGAGCGCCGCAGCGCCGCCAGCCCCGCCGATCTGCCCTTCTTCGAGAGCTATGTGCTCGTCTACGCCGGCTTCCTCGAGCGTTCGCAGAAGCTGGTCCAGGAGGCGCTGCGTCGCGACCCCACCTTTCTCGCCGACGGCGGCTGGACCCCCAACGCCTGGGCCTACCGCCGCGACTGGGACACCTTCCTCGAGCTGCTGCCGGCGGGCGACTCGCCGCTCTTTCGCTACTACCGTGGCTGGGGGGAGCTGCAGCGCGGGCAGCGCGCGGCCGCTCGCGAGATCCTGGCGCCGGCGTTCGTGGGAGCACCCAACGACCTCTTCGCACGTCTCGCCCAGGCGCTGCTGGCGGTGGTCGAGGAGCGCCCGGAGGAGGCGCGAACGCTGCTGCGCGAGGTCGCCCTGCAGCGCCGCTCGACCGGCGCCCGCGACGGCGAGGTGACCTTCAAGATGGCACAGCTCTTCGCCCTCGCCGGTGAGCCGCGCGCCGCCAGCGAGCAGGCGGCGCGGGCGATCGAGCAGGGCTTCTTCTGCCCGCCGTGCTTCCGCAACGATCCGCTGCTGGCGCCGCTTGCCGGCGAGCCCGAGCTGGCTCGCCGTCTGGAAGCCGCGGAGGCGCGCCACGTCGCCTTCGGGCGGCGCTTCGGCCTGCCGCGCTAGCGCGCCACCCCGGCACGCGAACCGCGCCGGCGCCAAGGGAACCTCCGGCCGGAGCGACCCGGGTGTCGCGGTCAAGGCTCGCCGCCGAAGCGGTAGCCCACTCCAGCCTCGGTCGCCAGGTAGCGCGCATCTCCGCCTTCGCCGCCGAGCTTCTGGCGGATCTTCGCCACGACTATACGCAGGTAGTGGGTGTCCTCGACATGGTCAGGCCCCCAGATCTCGCGGAGCAGCTGCTGCTGGGTGACGACGCGCCCGGCGTGGCGGACCAGCATCGCCAGCACCGCGTACTCCTTGCGGGTCAGGTGCACCACCTCGCCGCGCAGCTTCACCAGGCGCCGGCCCAGATCCACCCTCAGACTGCCGTCGTCGAACAGCGGCGGCGCGTCGTGGCCCGCGCCCGGCACGCGCAGCAGGCCGCGCACGCGCGCCATCAGCTCCCGGATGCCGAACGGCTTGGTGACGTAGTCATTGGCGCCGGCGTCGAGCGCCCGCACCTTCTCCGCCTCGGAGGCGCGCACCGAGAGGACGATCACCGGCACCAGGGACCACTCGCGGAGGGCGCACAACACCTCGTGCCCCTCGACGTCCGGCAGCCCGAGGTCGAGCACCACCAGGTCGGCGCCGCGGGTGGCCAGCAGCTCGAGCCCCTCGCGTCCGCTCGACGCCTCCGCGATCACGTAGCCCTGCGCGCGCAGGCTGATCGACAGGAACTTGCGGATCTGCGGCTCGTCGTCGACGACGAGGATGCGGGCAGGCGGGGCGCTGGGCTCGGTCACGCGGTCAGCGACCTCGTGGATCGCGCCTTCTGCGGCAGACTCGCTCTCACGGCTCCTCGTCGCTGCCGCCACCGCGAGGCGACTCGGGCAGCGGCAGCGTGATGCGGATGGTCGTGCCAGCTCCATCCGGGCCGGCGAGCGCCTCGACCCTGCCGCCGTGGGCCCCGACCATGCCGCGGACGATAGCAAGGCCGAGGCCGCTGCCGCGCGCGCCGCGGTCGCCCCGATCGGCGCTCCAGAACATGTCGAAGATGCGCCGTCGCTCCTCCTCGGGGATGCCGGGGCCGCGGTCGGCGATCTCCACCGCCAGCCTGCCGTCGATGGTCGCGGCGCTGACCACCACGGGAACGCCCGGCGGCGAAAACTTGGCGGCGTTCTCGAGCACGTTGAACAGCGCCTGCTCGATGAGCGCCGGGTGGACGAAGAGCAGCGGCAGCGCGGCCGCGAGGCGCATCTCCACCTGTAGGGCGGGGAACAGCTTGCGTACTCGCGCCGCCGCCGAGGACACCAGCTCCTCGATGCCCACCCAGTCGCGCTGCAGCTTGAGACCGCCGGCGCCCAGCCGCGTCATGTCGAGCAGGTTCTGGATGTAGCGGTCGAGCCGCTCGCCCTCGCTGCGGATCGACTCGAGCAGGTCGCGACGGTCTTGCGGCGGCATGCTGTCGCCGTAGGCGGTGAGGCTGGTGGCGGCGCCGATCACCGACGCCAGCGGCGAGCGCAGGTCGTGCGACACCGAGGAGAGCAACGCCGCACGCAGCCGCTCGGTCTCGCTCTCGACGTGCGCCGACTCGAGGTCGGCGGCCAGCCGCGCGCGGTCGGCGGCCAGGGCGATCTGCTGCACCATCGCTTCGGCCAGCCGCCGCTGCTCCTCGGAAAGACGCACCTGGCTGCCGGCGAAGCGCAGCGCGACAGCGCCCAGGCAGCCGCGCTCGACCACCTGCGGCAGCAGCCACCACTCCGACGCCGAGAGCGTGCCGGTGTACCGCCCCGCCTGCTGGCCGTGCGCGGCCACCCAGTCGGCGGCGGCGGCGTCCTTGGCCCCGAGGGCGGCGCCCGGCGGCCGGCTGGCCACCGGCCGCAGGCTGCCAGCGTCGCCCGGCGGCCGGCAGAGCACCACCGCTTCGCAGCCGAGGGCGGCGGCGAGCTCCTCCGCCGCCGCCTCGAACACCTGCCCCTCGTCCACCGCCGCGGCCAGCCGCTCCCCCAGCGACTGCAGAGCGCGGGTGTGCTCGTTGGCGGCGCGCAGCCCCACCATCTGCCCGCGCACCCGTCCGGCGAGCTGGCTGCACGCCAGGGCGGCGAGCAGGAAGGCGAACACCGCCACCACGTCGGTGCCGTGCGCGACGCGCAGGGTGAGGCGCGGTTCGGTGAAGAAGAAGTTGTAGGCGAGGAAGCAAACGACCGCGGTGAAGAGCGCCACCGCCCGCCGCGAGCGCACCGCCACCGCCACCACCGCGGTGATGAAGACGAAGCCGACGCCGGCCACCGGCAGCAGCCGGTCGAGCAGCAGCGACAGCGCCGTCGCCGCGGCGGTGACGACGGCGGCGAAGGCGTACTCGCGCAGCAGCTCGGGCAGCGGCTCCTCGCGCTCGAGCAAGCGCCGCGAGCGGATCCGCGTGTAGGGGGTGTTGACGATGGTGAGGTCGAAGCGCCCGCCCCTGCCGAGCAACCGCTGGGTGACGGTGCGGCCGAGGGCGCGCGCCAGCGGCCGCTCGCGCGTCTGGCCGATGACGATGGTGGAGACGCCCTGGCGGTTGGCGTAGCTGAGCAGCTCGTCGGCGACGCTGGTGCCGCGCAGGATCGCGGTCTCGCCGCCCAGTCGCTTGGCGAGCTGGAAGGCGCGGTGCAGGCTGTCGCGGTCGGTGCGGGCGCTGCCGGTGTCGATGTAGGCGACGGTCCAGGGGGCGTGGCGCAGCTCGGCGATGCGGCGCGCCACTCGCACCAGGTACTCGGTGTGGGCATGACCGTCGACCGCCACCAGCACCTGACGGCGAATCGGTGCCCCCGGCTGCGCGCCGTGCGCCAGCAGGTACTCGCGCAGGTCGGCGTCGACGCGGTCGGCGGCGGTCTGCATCGCCAGCTCGCGCAGCGCCGCCAGGTTGGTGGGCGAGAAGAACGACTGCAGCGCCGCCCGCGCCTGGTCCGGCACGTACACCTTCCCCTGCCGCAGCCGCTCGATCAGCTCGCGCGGCGGCAGGTCGATCAGCACCAGGTCGTGCGGCCGGTCGAAGAAGGAGTCCGGCACCGTCTCGCGCACCCGCACGCCGGTGATCTGCTCGACGACGTCGTTGAGGCTCTCGAAGTGCTGGACGTTGAGCGTGGTGTAGACGTCGATGCCGGCGTCGAGCAGCTCCTCGACGTCCTGCCAGCGGCGCTGGTGGCGCGCGCCCGGCGCGTTGGTGTGGGCGAGCTCGTCGACCAGCGCCACCTGCGGCTTGCGACGCAGCAGCACGTCGAGGTCGAGCTCCTCGAGCGTCCTGCCCTTGTACTCGAGGCGCTGTCGCGGCAGCAACTCGAGCCCCTGCAGCAGCGCCTCGGTCTCGGCTCGGCCGTGGGTCTCGACCAGGCCCACCACCACGTCGGCGCCGTTGCGGCGCAGCTCGCGGGCGGCGTTGAGCATGGCGAAGGTCTTGCCGACGCCGGGGGCGGCGCCGAGGAAGACCTTCAGCTTGCCGCGCTTCGCCTGCTCCTCCTCGCTGCGGGCGAGGGCCAGCAGGGCCTCGGGATCGGGGCGTTCGGGGTCGGCGCGGCGCGGGTCCGTGGGCATGGGCGCGATGACGATCAGGCCTAGCGCGGCGCCGTCGCCGCCGCCTCGTCGAGGGCCAGGTTGAGCTCGAGCACGTTGACCAGCCGATCCCCGGTGAGCGGCCCTCCGGGGGAGAAGGCGCGCGCGCGGACGAGCGCCTCGACCCGGTCCTGCGGCATGCGGCGCGCGGCCGCCACGCGCCCGGCCTGGTAGAGCGCGGCGTGCTCGCTGACGTGGGGATCCAATCCGCCACCCGACGCCGCGGCGAGCTCGGCGGGCAGCGGCCTCTCCACCGTGGCGCCGTACTGCTCGATCAGCGCCTTGGCACGATCGGTCAGATCGCTGCTGGTGGGCGACTTGTTGCTACCGCCGGCGGCGGCGGCGTTGTAGTCGACGGCCGAGGGCCGTGGCCAGAAGTAGCCAGGCTGATTGAACTTCTGGGCGAGCAGGCGGCTGCCCACCACCGAGCCGTCGGGTCGCGCGATCAGCGACCCCTCGGCGGTGTCCGGCGTGAGCAGCTGGGCGACACCGAGGATGACGGCAGTGTAGCCGGCCACGCAGACGAGCAGCGTGGCGATGGTGAGGCGAATGCTGGCGATCCAGGATTGCATGATCGGTTCCTCGTGCGCGGGCTAGTGCATGAACTGGAAGTGCTCGACGATCGGCCCCAGCGCCGCCGCCGGGAAGAAGGTCAGGGCGCCGAAGATGAGGATGGTGGCGATCAGCATGATGCCGAAAGTGGCATCCTCCACGCCCAGGGTGCCGGCGGTCTCCGCCGTGGCCCGCTTGGCGGCCAGCGAGCCGGCGATGGCGAGCGGCAGGATGATGGGGAAGAAGCGCGCCAGCAGCATGACCAGGCCGGTGGCGACGTTCCACGGCACCGTGTTGTCACCCAGCCCCTCGAAGCCGGAGCCGTTGTTGGCATTCGCCGAGCTGAGCTCGTAGAGGATCTCGGAAAACCCGTGCGCGCCGGTGTTGTTGAGCGTCGCCCTGCCCCCAGGGAGTGGCGGCGAAGAGGGCGGTCGGGGCCAGCACCAGGAAGGCGTGCACCAGCATGGCGACGGCGGCCAGCTTGACCTCGCTCGCCTCGACTCGGCGGTTCAGGTACTCCGGCGTCCTCCCCACCATCATGCCGGCGAGGAAGACGGCGACGATGATGTAGAGGAACATGTTGATCATGCCCACGCCGACGCCGCCGAAGGTCGCGTTGAGCCACATGCCGATCATCGGCATCAGGCCGGTGAGCGGGTTGAGGCTGTCGTGCATGGCATCTACCGAGCCGTTGCTGGTCGAGGTGGTGAGCACCGCCCACAGCGGTCCGGCGGTGGTCCCGAAGCGCAGCTCCTTGCCCTCGAGGTTGCCCAGCGTCTGCTCGATCGGTAGCGCCGCGAAGGCCTGGGTGGGCGCGCGCTCGAACCAGACCGCGCCGGAGATCTTGGCGACCAACAGCACCAGCATCACCGCGAACACGGCCGTCGCGTGCCGCATCCGCCCGACGATGCGCCCGAACATCCACACGCACGCCATCGGGATGAGGATGATCGAGATCGACGCCAGGATGTTGGTCCAGAAGGTGGGGTTCTCGAACGGCTGCGCGCAGTTGGGCCCGAAGAAGCCGCCGCCGTTGGTGCCCAGCTGCTTGATGGTGAGGAAGGCGGCGACCGGCCCGCGGGCGATGGTCTGCGCGCCGCCCTCTAGCGTCTTGGCAACGACCGCCCCATGCAGGGTCATCGGCATGCTGCCGAGCGCCATCAGCGTGGCGACCACCAGGGCCACGGGCAGGAACACCAGGAACGTCGCCCGCTGCAGGTCGATGAAGAAGTTGCCCATCTGCTTGCGGCCGGCGACGCCGCGGGCGAGGGCCGCCAGCGCGGCGATGCCGGTGGCTGCCGACACGAACTGCAGCCACATCAGGGCGCACAGCTGGGAGAGGTAGCTCATCGAGACCTCGCCCGAGTAGTGCTGCAGGTTGGTGTTGGTGGTAAACGAGGCCGCCGTGTTGAAGATCAGGCTGCCTTCGATCGGCCCCTTGTGGTCCGGGTTCAGCGGCAGGTGCTGCTGCAGGGCCATGAAGCCGAAGCTGACGACGAACATCACCACGTTGAAGACCAGCATGGTGATCACGTAGCGCTTCCAGCCCTGCTGCTCCTCGCCGGCCGCGCGGCCGACGATGCCGGTGAACAGGCGTTCGAGGGCCTGGCGGCGCGATCCCGGCGCGGACGGGTCCATGGCCCACTTCATGTAGCGGCCGAGCGGCCACGAGAGCGCCGCCGTGCCGCCGACGATCAGGGTGACGAAGAGAATGGCTTCCATCGTAGTCAGTCCTTGGTTTGCCCGCGGTCGGAGACGTGAGTGAGGCCGAAGAGGGCGGCGAACGTGAGTAAGCCGAGCAGCAGGTAGATGAGGTCGCTCATGGGTTTGTTCCTCGCGTGCGGCGTCAGGCGAGCCGCAGCGCCGTCAGCACGACGTCGATGAGCTTGATGCCAACAAACGGCGCCACCACACCGCCCAGCCCGTAGATCAGCAGGTTGCGGCGCAGGATGGTGGCCGCGCTCGCCGGCCGGTAGGCAACGCCCTTGAGCGCCAGGGGAATCAGGGCGACGATGATCAGCGCGTTGAAGATCACGGCGGAGAGGATCGCCGAGGTCGGCGAGTGCAGGTGCATGACGTCGAGCGCCGCGAGCGGCCCCTTGGCTCCCCCCGCCGCGTAGAGAGTGGCGAACACCGCCGGCAGGATGGCGAAGTACTTGGCCACGTCGTTGGCGATCGAGAAGGTGGTCAGCGCGCCGCGCGTCATCAACAGCTGCTTGCCGATCTCCACCGTCTCCAGCAGCTTGGTGGGGTTGGAGTCGAGGTCGACCATGTTGCTCGCCTCCTTGGCCGCCTGCGTGCCTGAGTTCATCGCCACCGCCACGTCGGCCTGCGCCAGCGCCGGGGCGTCGTTGGTGCCGTCGCCGGTCATCGCCACCAGCCGGCCGCCGGTCTGGTACTTGCGGATGAGCTCGAGCTTGGCCTCCGGCGTCGCCTCGGCGAGGAAGTCGTCCACCCCCGCCTCGGCGGCGATGGCCGCCGCGGTGAGCGGGTTGTCGCCGGTGATCATCACCGTCTTGATCCCCATCCGCCGCAGGTCGGCGAAGCGCTCGCGGATGCCACCCTTGACGATGTCCTTGAGGTGGATCACCCCCAGCGCCCGCCCGCCCTCGGCCACCAGCAGCGGCGTGCCGCCGGTGCGGGCGATGGCGTCGACCTTGGCGGCGAGCTCGGCGGGCACGGACGCGCCCTGCGCTTGCAGGAAGGCGGCAATCGCGTCCGGCGCTCCCTTGCGGATCCGCCGGCTGCCGAGGTCTACGCCGCTCATGCGAGTGTGCGCCGAGAACGGCACGAAGTGCGCGTCGAGCTCGTGGATCTCGCGCTGGCGGAGCCCGTAGCGCTCCTTGGCGAGGACCACGATGCTGCGCCCTTCGGGGGTCTCGTCGGCGAGCGAAGCGAGCTGCGCGGCGTCGGCGAGGACGCTCTCGGCGACGCCCCCGGCGGGCACCAGCTCGGCCGCCTGCCGGTTGCCGAGGGTGATGGTGCCGGTCTTGTCGAGCAGCAGCACGTCGACGTCACCGGCGGCCTCGACCGCCTTGCCCGACATGGCGATGACGTTGGCGCGAATCATCCGGTCCATGCCGGCGATGCCGATCGCGGAGAGCAGGGCGCCGATGGTGGTGGGAATGAGGCAGACCAGCAGCGCCACCAGCACCGTCACCGGCACCGCCGTCCCGGTGCCGGAGGCCTGCACGCTGTAAATCGAGAACGGCAGCAGCGTGACGGTGACGAAGAGGAAGATCAGCGTCAGCCCGCTGAGCAGGATCTGCAGGGCGATCTCGTTGGGGGTCTTCTGGCGGCGGGCACCCTCGACCATTGCGATGATGCGGTCGAGGAAGGTCTCGCCCGGGTTGCTGGTCACCCGCACCACCAGCCAGTCGGAGAGCACCTTGGTGCCGCCGGTCACCGAGCTGCGGTCGCCGCCGGCCTCGCGGATGACCGGGGCGCTCTCGCCGGTGACGGCGCTCTCGTTGACCGAGGCGATGCCCTCGATGGCCTCGCCGTCGGCAGGGATGACGTCGCCCGCCTCCACCAGCACGACGTCGCCCTTGCGCAGGGCGCTCGAGCCCACCGTCTCGACGGCGGCATCTCGGCGCGGGGCGGCCAGGCGCTTGGCCTGGGTCTCCTCACGGGTCTTGCGCAGCGCCTCTGCCTGCGCCTTGCCGCGCCCCTCCGCCATCGCCTCGGCGAAGTTGGCGAAGAGCACGGTCAACCACAGCCAGACGGCGACGGCGAAGATGAACCCGGCGGGCGCCTCGCCCCGGCCGACCAGCGCCTGGACCCACAGGCCGGTGGTCAGCACCGAGACCACCACCACCACGAACATCACCGGGTTCTTGATCTGCACCCGCGGGTCGAGCTTGGTGAAGCTCGCCCCCAGGGCCGACCCGACCAGGGCCGGGTCGAACAGGGAACGTTGTGTAGGGCGCATCAGAACTTCTCCGGCTCGAGCAACGCCACGAACAGGTAGACCGTCAGCAGCACGGTCACGATGGCTCCGATCCAGTACAACGCGTTCATCGCTCACCTCGTTGCTTTCTCGCTGCCGCCAGCCGCAGGCGGAGCCCACAGGGAGCCAGGGCGACGGCGAAAACGGCGATTCCCACCGGCACGTGCAAGGCGACTTGCATGGCTATTTGCCACCGAACCACAAGTGATTGACGTCGAGCTGGATGGTCCACTTCATCTTGCCGTTGATCGCCTCCTCGTTGAACCACACCGCGCCGGTGAGGAGGCTGACGTTGGGCGTGAAGTAGTAGTTGAGGGCCAGCCCGGTGCCGCCCAGCGCGTTCTTGCCCGAGGCGTAGTCGGCGGCGAGGACGAAGCGGTTGAAGTCACCCTCGGGCCCCTGCACGAGGTGGAACCCGCGGTCGAAGGCCACCATCCAGCCGGTGTTGTCCTTCTCGCCCTTCGCGTCGACGAGCACGTCGGGGTTGCCGCGATACGGAGCCACGGAGAACCGTCCGACGTTGGGGATCGTCTTGCCGACCACCAGGTAGACGAGGTCCTGGTTGGTGACGCCGCTCTTGGTGCCGAGGTTGGCGATCCCCAGCTGCAGCGCGGGAGCGCCGTCGAAGAGACCGCCTTCGGTGTAGCCGAGCCTGGCGTTGAAGGAGACCGGGTAGTCGCTGGCCTCGATGAGGTCGACGCCGATCTCGAGCTTGAGCTGGTCGCCGGGAAGGACGCCGAGGGTGAAGCCGGCATCGGTGGGGAACGAGGCGCCGCCGTCCTCCGCCTTGCGGAAGACGGTGAAGTAGTTGTCCACGCCCCAGTGGCCGACGCCGTAAGCCTGGACGTCGGGCGACAGCGGCGTCCACACCGTCCCCGAGGGCGTCGCCGAGGCGGTGGCAGGAACGATTGCCGCGAGCGCGGCGAGGGACAGAGTCAGGGTCAGGTTGCGCAGGGAGACGCGGTTCATGGTCGGATCCACCTCCTGGGATCGGCAGTGTGGCCGGGAGGTGCGTAAAGGAGCTAGACCGCGACGCGGCCGCCGCCGCAAATTCGCCGTAAAGCTCCGGCCCCCCTCGAGCGATGCTGAACCACTACCTCGCCGGCTGCGCCACCCCGTTGCGGGCGGCGAGCCGAGCGGAAGCGCCGGCGCGGCATCACCACTGGTCGCCGCGGGTGAACAGCGCCGGCGCCGCCAGCCAGGTGAGCATCAGCACGTTGCGCATCCACGGCACGTCGGGGTTGCCCAGCAGCTCGCACCAGCCGTGCCGGACCAGCAGGGCGGTGGCGACCTCGGCGACGATGGTCAGCGCCAGCCAGGCGAGACCGGTCCACAGCGTGGGCTCGAGGCCCCGGCGTCGCAGCGGACCCGTCGCCAGCGATCCGCTGACGGCCAGGATCACGGTCAGCTTGAAGAGCAGCGCGGCTCGAGCCCCGCTGTCCGCGGCCACCGCGGGCCCCACGCCGGCAACCAGCCCGGCGGCGAGCGCCCACGAGCCGATCGTCACCACCGCCCGCAGCGGCCAACGAGTAGTAGAGACTGCCTTGGAGAGAAACAGCGCCGGGTTCATCTTTGCGTGACCTCCACACGTCACAACCCGCGGCCACCGCGAGCCTCGCAAAGAACGCCGGTCCGAACGAATAAGAAACGTCGAGCGTTGTCGAAAGAGATGCGGAAGCCGATCAGGAGTGTCGACTGCCGCCAACGGGTCGATCTCCCTTCGAAAACGCACCTGGCAGCTCGATGGGGTCGGCTCGACGGCTGTCAGCTTGACAGCTTCGTCCGGTCAGTGCCTGCTAAGTGCATGGCCGTCAAGACGATCACCATCGACTTGGAGGCCTACGAAGCCCTGGCCGCCAAGAGCCAGGTCAGTCGTTCTCGCAGGTCATCAAGCAGCACTTCGGACGCCGGCGGACGGGCCGTGACCTCGCGGCCCTGCTGCGAACGACGAGGCTGTCCGAGTCGGCGCTCGACGCCATCGAGGCAGCCGTCGAGGATCGGCGGCGAGAGGTTGCCCGGCCCGTGGACCTGGGATCGTCCATCTCGACACGACCTTCCTCGTCGATTTGCTTCGCGAGACGACGCGCGGGGCGAGCGGTCCGGCCTCTCGTATCTCGAGAAGCACCTCGACGACGACCCCCTTCGAGCGCGTCCCGGACCTCAGGCTCGTGGCCTACTAACGCGCTCGATCGCGCCTGGTTCGCGCGCTCACAAGGGCTCGGCGATGAAGCGGTAGCCCACCCAGGGCTCGGAGACGACGTAGCGCGGCCGGGCGGGATCGGGCTCGAGCTTGCGGCGCAGCGCGCCAACGTGCACGCGCACGGTGTCGTCGCTGGTGCCCGGCGCGCCCTTCCAGACGCGGGCGATCATCTGGTCGAGGGTGACCGGCTTGCCGGCGTTCGTCGCCAGCAGCTCGAGCAGCGCGAGCTCGGTGGGGGTGAGCTTCACCTCGCGCTCGCCCTGCACCACGTGACGCCGCTCGAGGTCGATGGTGAGCTCCGCGAAGCGCAGCACCGGGCTAGCCGTACCCGCGCTCCGGCGCAGCTGCGCGCGCACCCGCGCCAGCAGCTCCCCCACCGAGAATGGCTTGGTGACGAAGTCGTCGGCGCCGAGGTCGAGGGCGCGGATCTTGTCGGGCTCGCCGCCGCGCACCGAGAGCACGACGATGGGGGTGCGCGAGACGCCGCGGATGGCGGAGATCAGCGCGAAGCCGTCGCCGCTCGGCATCGCCAGGTCGGTGAGCACGAGGTCGGGTCCGGTGGCGCGGAACGTCTCGAAGGCGGCAGTGCCGTCGGCCGCCACGGCGGCGGTGTAGCCGGCAGCGCGCAGCTCGCGGGCGAGCCCGTCGCGGATGCCGGGGTCGTCGTCGACCACCAGCACCAGCGGGGCGACGGTCACTCCGTCCCCTCCGCCGTGGCGAGGTCGGCAGCCGGCAGGTCGAATCTCGCCACCGCGCCACCGCCCGGCCGGTCGGCGATCTCGACGCTTCCCCGGCTCGCCCTCGCGAGCCCGCGGGCGATCTCCAGACCGAGCCCGCGGCGGGGCAGGTCGCTGGCGCCCGCCGCCGACGCTCCCGGCGCGGGCCCGCCGCTCGCCGCCGCCGCTGGCAGCCCCGGCCCGCGGTCGAGCACCTCGAGCCGCACCTTGCCGGGATCGGCGGGATGACGGCGAGCCACCAGCTCGATCCACGTCTCGGGGGGAGCGGCGCGATGGGCGTTCTCGATCAGGTTGACGATCACTTCCAGCGCCAGCGAGGGATCGACCTCGGCGTCGGGGCAATCGCCGTCGACCTGCACCGTCACCTGCCGGTGGGCGAACACCGTCGGCAGGTGTTCGGCGGCGGCGTGGAAGAGGTCGGCTGGCGAGGTCGGCTCCGGGCGCGGCGTGAATCGCCCGGCCTCGAGCCGCGCCATCGCCAGCAGGTTGTCGATGCGGCGGCGCAACCGAGCCGTCTCGTCGGCGATCGACGAGGCCACCTCCGCGAGCTGGGGATTGCCTGTCGCCTCCCGCTGCAAGGCCTGGGTGTGCAGCGAGATGACGGTGAGCGGGGTGCTGAGGTCGTGCGACACCGCGCGCAGCAGCGAGGTCTTCAGCTCGTCGCTCTCGCGCAGCGCCTCGAGGTGCGCCGCCTCGGCGAGGAAGCGCTCGCGCTCGGCGGCGAGGGCTTCGACCTCGCGGCGCCGCTGCTCGGCTTGCTCGGCCTGCTGGCGGGCGCGCACCACCAGGCGGCTGACCACCACCGAGGTGGCGAGGAAGGTGGCGAGCGCCACCCAGTTCGAAGGGTCGGCGATGGTGAAGGTGTAGAGCGGCGGGAAGAAGAACACGTTGTAGCAGGCGGTGGCGAGCAGCGAGGTCACGGCGCCGACGAGCAGCCCCCCCACATGGAGAGAAACAGCACCGCGAGGAGGAAGAGGAACCCGGTGGTCGGCTCGTTGAGGTCACCGACACGGGCACCGGCGGTGAGGGTGGCCACCGCCAACGCCGCCACCAGCACTTGGATCGCGCGCTCGGCTCGCATCTCCCGCAGTCTATTCAGGAAGCTCGCCGGCGCGCGCCTTTTGGAGATCTTTGGCCTTCTCTTGCGACTCCTTCCGACCTCGCCACGGCTCGCTTTGACAGGGTGCGCACGATGGCCGGCGCTACCTCCACCATGCCGGCCGAAAGGCTCGCTCCCTCCGTCTCCTCACCCTCGCTCGTCGCGCCCGCCGGCGACGACCCTCGCCCCCATCCTGCGGTCGATCGCAAGCGCCTCACCGCCCTCTGCCTCACCGCCCTCGGCGTCGTCTACGGCGACATCGGCACCAGCCCGCTCTATGCCGTGCGCGAGTGCTTCTACGGCGAGCACGGGGTACGCGTCGACCCGCAGAACATCCGCGGCGCCCTGTCGCTCATCTTCTGGGCGCTGGTCATCGTCGTCACCATCAAGTACCACGTCTACGTGCTGCGCGCCGACAACCATGGCGAGGGCGGGATCCTCGCCCTGCTCGCCCTCATCCCGGCCCGCATCCGCGAGCGCGGGCGCGGGCTGATGGTGGCAATGGGGCTGTTCGGCGCCGCCCTGCTCTACGGCGACGGCATCATCACCCCGGCGATCTCGGTGCTCAGTGCCATCGAGGGGGTGCAGGTGGCGACGCCGGTGCTGTCGCACCTGGTGGTGCCAATCACCATCGGCATCCTCATCGGGCTCTTCCTCTTTCAGAAGCGCGGCACCGGCGGGGTGGGAGCGGTGTTCGGTCCGGTGATGCTGCTCTGGTTCTCCACCCTGGTGCTGCTCGGGCTGCGCTGGATCGTCCGCGCGCCCGGCGTGCTGACGGCGCTCAACCCCATGCACGCCGTCACCTTCTTCGCCGCCAATGGGCCACGCTCGGTGCTGGTGCTGGGCGCCGTCTTCCTCGTCGCCACCGGCGGCGAGGCGCTCTACGCCGACATGGGGCACTTCGGCGAGCTGCCCATCCAGATCGACTGGTTCGGCATCGTCGGCCTCTCGTTGATGACCAACTACCTCGGCCAGGGAGCGCTGCTGCTCGTCCACCCCGAGGCAGCCGCCAACCCCTTCTACCTGATGGCCCCGGCGGCGCTGCGCATCCCGCTCGTCGTGCTCGCCACCGCCGCCACCGTGATCGCCTCGCAGGCGATCATCTCGGGTGCGTTCTCCCTCACGCGGCAGGCCATCCAGCTCGGCTACCTGCCACGGCTGCGCATCGTCCACACCTCGGCGCGCGAGAAGGGTCAGGTCTACCTGCCGACCGTCAACTGGCTCCTGATGCTCGCCACCGTCGGGCTGGTGCTCGCCTTCCAGCGGTCGGCGCGGCTCGCCGCCGCCTACGGCGTGGCCGTCACCCTGACCATGTTGATCACCACCCTGCTCGCCTACCAGGTGGCGCGGCACGTGTGGCACTGGCGGCGCTGGGTGGCGCTCCTCGTCACCGCCGCCTTCCTCGTCCCCGACCTCGCCTTCGGCATCGCCAACATGGCGAAGATCCTCGACGGCGGCTGGTTCCCGCTGCTGGTGGGCGGCCTCGTCTTCCTGGTGATGACGACCTGGCGGCGCGGCCGGCTGCGCCTCGAGGATCGCCTGCGCGGCGAGGGTGTCCCGTTCGAGGCCTTCGTGGCGATGAGCGGCGGCATCCCGCGGGTGCCGGGAACGGCGGTGTTCATGGGTCGCGACCCGATTGCCACGCCCGCCGCCCTGCTCCACAACCTCAAGCACAACCTGGTGTTGCACGAGCGCGTCGTGCAGCTCACCGTGCAGTCCGAGGACGTCCCCTACGTCGAGTCGTCTCGACGGGTCACCGCCGAGGACCTCGGCGAGGGCTTCTACCGCGTGGTGGCTCGCTACGGCTTCATGGAATGGCCGCAGATCGAGGAGATCTTCGCCTCGCCGGCAGCGCGCGCGCTCGACCTCAGCGTGAAGAACGCCTCGTTCTTCCTCAGCCGCGTCACCCTGCTCCCCAGCCGCCCCCTCGGCCTGCCCTCCGCCGAGCGCGTGTTCATCAACCTCTACAAGAACTCCCTGCGGCCGGTCTTCTACTTCGGCCTGCCGCCCAACCGCGTGGTCGAGCTGGGCCGCCAGGTACGCCTGTAGCCCGCCGCGCCTAGCGCAACGCCGGCAGGGCGTGGCGGCAGATCGCCTGCAGCGTGGCGCCCACCTGCTCGAACGACGGGTGGCCCACGGCGCTCCCCGGACGGGCCTCCTCCACCACGTCGTCGAGCGAGAGGATGCCGGCGAGACGGCCCTCGCGGCCGAGCACCGGCAGCCGCCGCACCTGGCGCGCCGCCATGGTCTCGAGCGCGCTCGCCAGCCGGTCCTCGGCGCCGCACGCCCACACCTCGCCGCGCAGCACCTGCCCCACCGCGACACTGGAGGGCGCGCGATCGGCGCCGGTCAGGGCGAGGCAGACGTCGCGATCGGTGATCACGCCCACCACGCGCTGCCCTTCGCCGACCACCGGCAGGAAGCCGCAGCCGGCCTCCTCCATCACCTGGCCGACGCGCGCCAGGCTCATCTCTGGCGTCGCCACCCGTGGCTGCCACTGCATGACGTCCATCACCCGCATCGCCGGCTCCTCCCGGCGAGCCGCCACGCGGTGGGGCAGCGGCACGCGAGTGGTGTCCCGCTGCTCGCCCTTGACCACCAGCACCGGCGCCGACGAGGCGTGCAACACCGCCTCGGAGGTGCTGCCGAAGAGCAGCCTGCGGACACCGTTGGCGCCGCCCGCCGCCATCACCAGCAGGTCGGCTCCCGCCTCCTCGCTGTCGCGCACGATCTGCTCGGCCGCCCGCCCGACCCGCACCTCGACGTCGCCCTCGACACCGGGTGCGAGGTAGGCGAGCACGTCGCGCAGCCGCAGCCGCAATCGCGCCACGGCGCGGGCCCGCTGCTCCTCCGCCGGCGCGTCCACGGTGGCCGCCGCTCCGGCGGGCGCCTCCTCGAGCACGTGCAGCAGCCTAAGGCCGGCGCCGCAGCGGCGGGCGAGGTCGGCGGCGTCGGCGAGCGCCAGCCGCGACGGCGCCGAGAAGTCGAAGGGCACGAGCACCCGCCGCGGCGTCGCCGGACGCCCGGGCTGGTCGTCGCGCTCGCGCACGATGAGCACCGGGCAGGAGCTGTAGCGCAGCACCTCGGCTGCCAGGCTGCCGAGGAGCAGCCGAGCCGCTCCCCGCCGGCCGTGGGTACCCATGACGACGAGGTCGACGTCGTGCTGGCGCGCGTAGGCGAGCAAGGCCGGCCCCACTTGCAGCTCCCGCGGCTGCGCGGCGACGGCGACGACGCCACGCGCCCGCGCCTCACCGACGAGGGCTGCGAGGGCGCCGGCCACCTCGCGCGCCACCCGCTCGTAAGCGACCTCCGTCGAGGTCACGGCGAAGGCGGGTCCGTACGGCAGGCCGGCGTCGACGGCGACCACGTGCACGATGTGGAGGCACGCGCCGTAGCGCTGCGCGAGCTCGAGCGCGTGCGGGAAGGCCTGCCGCGAGCAGGGCGAGAGGTCGGTCGGGTAGAGGACGTTGCGTGGCTCCATGGGGTGTCTCCTCCGTAGCTCGGGGCAGCTACCGGTGCGCGACCCGTGGCGCCGTTGCCAGCCCGGTCGCGTCGTCTCCTCTGCCGGGTCGCATCGCTGTGGGCCATGGTGCTCTCGTCGCGGCACGCCGTCGACGTCCCGGCGGGTGGTCGCCACGGCGCCACGCCGGCACCCCGCGGGGCGGTCGACCGCCCACCCCGCGTGGCGGCGGCCGCCCCACCCCGACCGGCCAGCGCTACCTCTCGGAGAGCCTGGCCAGCGCGCGATCCAGCCGCGCGTCGTGACCGTAGACGTCGTCGGCGAAGCGGACCGTCCCGTCCTCGGCGGACACCACCGCGGTGACGTAGAAGAGGATGACCTGGATCGGCCGTGCGAGCGTCACCCGGCTGGAGCGACTGGCATCCATCGCCGCCCGGATGCGATCGCGACTCCAACCGTCCTCGCCGGCGAGCACCCACTCGGCGAGACCTACCGGGTCCTCGACGCGCACGCAGCCGTGGCTGAAGTCGCGGCGCGAGCGGCGGAACAGCTCGGGCGCCGGCGTCCCGTGCATGTACACGTTGTCGTCGTTGGGGAAGACGAGCTTCACCAGCCCGAGAGAGTTGGCCGCTCCCGGGCGCTGGCGCACGCGCAGCGTCCCCTCGTGCACCCGGGCGAGGCTCTCGGCGGTCACCGCCACCGGCCGGGCATCGTCCCCCGGACCGGCGACGATCTCCATGTCGTGGCGTTGCAGGTAGCCGGAATCGCGCGCCAGCGCCGGCAGGATCTCGCCGCGGGCGATCGAGGGCGGCACGTTCCAGTAGGGGCGGAAGATGACCTGCGACAGCTCTTCGACGAACACCGGCGTCTGGCGGTCGAGGGCGCGGCCGACGATCACCCCGGTGGTGAACGCGGGCGGGCCGCCGCGCGCCGCCGGTCCCCAGGCGAGGAGCCGGAACATCGGGATGTTGACGGTGAGGAAACGGTCCTCGGCGAGGTGTGGCAACCAGCGCAGCCGCTCGAGGGCGAGCTCGAGCTGCCGCACGCGCCAGGACAGCGGCACCTGCAGCGTGCGTTGGGTGGCAGTGCCGAGGACGCCGTCGACCTCGAGCCCGTGGCGCCCCTGGAAGTGGCGCACTCCCGCTTCCAGCCTCTCGTCATAGGTGGGCGGTTCCCCGGGCCGCGCCGCGTCCGCCGGCAGATCGCCGAAGGCCGCCAGCAGGTGCTCGAGCGCGGCGGCCGGCGGGTAGGGCTCGCCCACGTGCACCGTCGCCGTGGTCGGCGGTGGCGCCAGCGTGGGGTCGGCGGCAAGGCGGCGATAGCGCGCCAGCGCCTCGCGCAGGCCGTGGTAGAGCGGCACGGCGGGGGTGAAGTCGGCGACCGTGGCGCTCAGGCGGTGCGCGGCCAGCGCCGCCCGCAGCACCGCGGCGAAGTCGTGGTGGTCGGGCGGCGCCGTCATCTTGAAGCCGATGGTGCGCGGATCGACGCGGCCCTCGTGCAGCTCCTGCAGGTAGCGCAGGACGCCGGCGCTGAGGGCGAGGTCGAAGGCCGCCACCTCGGCGGCGGGCGGGACGGATGCCGCCGCGGCGAGCGCGGCCGCCGCCGGCGGGAGAGCCGCGGCGCCGTAGTCCTCGGGATCGAGGCCGTCACCGGCGGCGCCGGCGAGCAGGGCGAGGGCCTCGCGAGCGTCGGGCGTCGGCCGGCCGGCGGCGTCGACCCAGAGCGGCGCGTCGCCGCCCGCGAGGTAGAGCGCGTCGAGGCGACGTCCTTCCGCCGCGGTCCAGCGTCGCAGCGCGGCGGGATGGGCGCCGCCGAGGGCGGTGCGGAGCGCTGCGGCGACGTCCATCGCGCCGAGCGCCGGCGTCCCTTCGCCGAGGGTCGGGAGCGAGGCGGTGGGCGAACCGGCGGGATCCAGCGCACCGCGGGCCGGCGCGTCCGCTGCCGGTTCGCGGTGGCAGGCGCCGAGGAGAGCCGACACGGCGAGCGCCAAGCTCAACGCGGCCCACATTCGCGACGGCCCAGGCCGCCTGCGGCCGCGGCGAGCCCGACGCTCGTCATCGGCGCCCCGGATCATCCCACCCGAGGTAGCGGTGCGCTCCCCCGCCTCCTGCGGCAAGTCCCTCCACCCATTGGGCTCGGCGCCAGCGAGGGAGTGTGGGCCTAGGCTGGCGCGAGAGGGCCCATAGCTTGCCCTCGAGGAGTGTGATGCCATGGCCATCGAAACCGAGCACCTCGACGTCGTCATTCCAACCGCCGGCGTCGAGCTGTCAGCGACCCTGGGGCTGCCTGCCGCCCCAAGGGGACTCGTGCTGTTCGTCCACGGCAGCGCCAGCGAGCGTTTCTCGTCGCGCCAGCGCTTCGTCGCGGGGACTCTCGAGACCGCCAGCTTCGCCACCCTCCTCGTCGACCTGCTGACCCCGATCGAGGACCTCGAGGACGCCGTCACCGCGCACCTGCGCTTCGACGTGCGGCTGCTCGCCGAGCGGCTGGCGGGCGCCTGCGACTGGGCCACCAGGGCGAGCCTCGGCTCGCTCCCGCTCGGCTATTTCGCGGCCGGCACCGGCGCCGCGGCGGCCCTGATGGCCGACGCGCGGTCGCCCGGAAGGGTGCAGGCGATCGTCAGCCGGGGCGGCCGCCCCGACCTCGCCGGCGGCGCTCTGCGCCACGTGCGGGCCCCTGTCCTCCTGCTGGTGGCCGGCGCCGACCCCGAGATGATGCGGGTCAACCAGGAGGCGCTCCCGCGGCTCGGCGCCGGCGCCGAGCTGCGTGTCATTCCCGGCGCCAGCCAGCTCTTCGAGGAACCGGGGGCGCTCACCGCGGTCGCCGCCGAGGCCTCGACGTGGTTCCGCCGCCACCTGAGCGCATCGTCGGCCATCGCGCCGGCGATGGCGATGGCGCACAACTAGCGGGATCCACGGCAAACATAGCGGAGTCGCGGGGCGGCATCGCCCGACCGGGCCATGCGCGGCTCGAGCCCGCGGCCCTCGGCGGTCGCGTGGCGCCGCCGTGTGCGCCGCGGGCCCGAGAGGCGTTGCGTCGGCGAGCCGCCGTCAGCGCGGTCGCCGGTCGACGCGGGCCTCCGCCGCCAGCGCCGCCCGGCTCCGCTGGTGACGGGCGAGGTCGGCCTCCAGCGCCGCCTGGTGCTCGGCGCAGTTGCGCGCCCAGGGGACCGCCTGCAGGCGCTCGAACGGGATGGCCTCGCCACCCTCGAGGCAGATGCCGTAGGTGCCCTCGCGCATCCGCTCGACGGCATCGGCGATCTCGCGCAACAGGTCGAGCTCGCTCTCGCTCGCTCCCAGGAAGGCCTCGCGCTCGAGCTCGACCTCGGCACGGTCGGCAAGGTCGCCGGTCACCTCGGGGTCGATCTCGCCGGCATGACCGAGGTCGGTGCGGTACTCGTCGAGGAACTGGCGGCGGGCATTCTGCAAGAGCTCCGCGAGCTCGGTGAGCTGCCCCTCGGTGAGGCTGGGGGCGGGTGCGATGTCGATCGCCATCGGATCCTCCTTCGCCGGCGGGCGGCACCGCGCTGCGCGGCGCCCGGCGGCTGCCACGCGCTACGCGTTCGTCTCCGTCCTCTTCGGCGATGCGCCGGCGCCCGCGCTCACCGGCTCCGCCGGTGGCGCCGACGCCGTGCCGCCGACGCCTTCCACTGCTATCGCACCCGTCCATGCCTTCGGCGTCTCCGCCTCCGGCTTGATCACCAGCACGGGCGTGCTCGCCGACCGCAGCACCTGCTCGGCGACGCTGCCGAAGAGCAACCGCTTGACACCGCTGATACCACGGGTGGCCATTATGATGAGGTCCGCCGGCGGCTGCTGGGCGGCGGCGAGGATCTCGTCGGCGGGACGTCCGATCCGCACCTCGACCTCGCCCGGGACGCCGCCTCCGAGGCGGCCGAGCACGTCGGTGAGCCGCAGCCGCAGCTGTGTCGCCCGCTGCGCGCGCTCCACGTCGAGGTCGTCCATCGCGCGTGCGCCGGCGACCTCGCCGAGCGGCAGCTCGTCGACGACGTGGAGCAGTCGCAACCGCGCCCTGCACCGCCGCGCCAGCGCCGCCGCGTCGGTGAGGGCCACTCGCGACGACCCCGAAAAGTCGAAGGGGACGAGGATCTCGCGCGGCGGCACCTCGCGGGTGGCGCAGACGTCGCCGGCACGGAGCGTCACCACCGGACAGCGGCTGTGACGCATCACCGCCTCGGCATGGCCGCCGAGCAGGAGCCGCGCCGCCCCCCGCCTGCCATGAGTGCCCATGACCACGAGGTCGATGGCGTGGCTCTCCTCGTAGGCGAGGATCGCGGCGCTGGGATCGGCCGCGCGCAGCACGGTCACCACCGAGCTCACCTCGACCGCCGCGGGGCTCACGGCGAGCTCGCTGAGGGCGGCGCGGGTCTCCTCCTCGGCGCGCGCGTACGCCTCGTCGGCGGCGGGGACGTAGAACATGGGGTCGTACGGAAGGTCGCTGTGCAGCGCGATGACGTGCAGCAGGTGGAGGCGGGCGCCGAAGCAGCGCGCCAGCTCGGTGGCATAGCCGAAGGCCAGCTGCGCACAGGGCGAGAAGTCGGTCGGGTAGAGGATGTCGTGGACGTTCATCGCGATCCTCCTCTCGACACCATCCTTCGCACAGGTGGGAGCGAGCGCCACGCGCCAGCGGGTGGTGGCATGCCGACCCTACGGGCAGGCCGTGCGGCCGGGCCCAGCGCTCCCTCGCTCTCGCCGCGTGACGCGCCGCCGGCTCGAGGCAGGCGCCGGAGCCATTCCTGGACCACGAGCCAGGCGCCCGGCGCGCCTCGCAAGGACTCCTGAGTGGCGAAGGGCCAGCGCGGACGTCGCCGTCCCGCGCCTGGCCCCGCACCGACCCCGAGGGCTCCACCCCGGCCGCGCCCGGGCCCACGTCGCCGGGTGGGGCTGGCCGCCTCCCGCCCCACGCCGCTGCGCGGAGCCGCCCCACCGGCGGGTGGGGACATGACGGCGATCAGCGACCTAAGGTTGCGCCATGGAAGTTTCCCATCCACCTCCTGCCGCTTCCCCTGCCACGAGCTGCCCGCAGCGTGCCGCCGACCCGCGGCGCGCTCCCACCCCGAGCACGCCCCGGCCGGCGGCGAGGATCGCCCTCGCCGCCGGGGCGTCGCTCTCCTGCCGCCCGCTGCCCGCGGGGTGGCTGGCGGAAGTGGTGGCGCGGCGGCTGGCGCCGCGGCCGGAGGCCACGAGCGCTGCGATCTTCGACTGGAGCTCCGGGGCCACGGCCCTGCGCCTTCGCGTGCCGACCCGCCGTCCCTTGCTGCCGAGGTGACTCCATGAGCGACTCCCCGCGCTATCGGCTCGTTCTCGCGGCCACCGACTTCTCCCCCGCCGCCGAGCGTGCCGTCGCCTGGGCGGTCGAGCTCGCGGCGCAACGTCGCGCCGAGCTGCGCCTGGTGCACGCGCTGGTGCCGCCTGGCGCCACCGAGCTCGCTCCCCATCTCGGCTGGACACTCACCGAGGAGCTGCTCGCGGTGGCCCGGCAACGACTCGCCGAGCTCGCCCTGCCGCTGCGCCAGCGGGTGCCCGAGGTCACGCTCGAGGTCGAGCTCGGCAGCGCCGCCGAGGTGGTCCTCGCCGCCGCCCGCGCCCACCGCCCCGAGCTCCTCGTCGTCGGCACGCGGGGCCTGCGCGGCTGGCGACACGTGCTGCTCGGCAGCACCGCGGCGCGCGTGCTCGCGCACGCCAGCTGTCCGGTGCTGGCGGTGCACGAGACCGACGCCGGGCTGCCCCATGGCGGCATGAAGCTGCTCGTCGCCACCGACTTCTCCGACGACGCCGACCGGGCGCTCGACGCCGCCGTCCGGCTGCTGCCGGAGGCGATCGCCGAGGTGGTGCTCCTCCACGCCTTCGCGGCGCCGCTGCCGGCCGCCACCCCCGAGGCCTACCTCGACGGCGAGCTGGTCGACAAGCTGCGGCGCTCGGCCGAGGAGGGGCTCGCTGAAGCGGCGGCCAAGCTCCACGTCGCCGGCCTGCACGTCCACACCGAGCTTCGCGACGGCTACCCGCCGGAGGTGATCGCGCAGACGGCGAGCGACCTCGGCGCCGACCTGGTGGTGATGGGGACCCGCGGTCGTGGCGGTATCGCCCACCTGCTACTGGGCAGCAACGCCGAACGGGCGATCCAGCACGTGCACTGTCCGCTGCTGGTGCTGCCGCGACGCGCCTGGCAGGAGCAGGAGGGTGCCGGCGAGGAAGCGGTGCCGCTGGTCGGCGCGGCGCTGGACGAGCAGTGCTGAGCGGCAGCGGAGCGCCGGCTCCGCCGGTCGCCTAGCTCGCTGCCGCGGTGCTGCCGCGGCGGGCGCCGCGCAGCAGGTGCCGCACCCGCACCCGCTCCTCGCGCTCGCGCTCGTCGAGCACCCTCTCGACGCGCGAGAGCTCTGCCTCGAGCTGCGGCGTCACCCGCTGCTCGAGCGTGCGCACCTGCCGCGAGGCGGCGGCGAGAGCGGCGCCGAGGCGGGTGATCAGCAGCTCGCGCGAGGCGGCGGCGAGCAGCTGTTCGAGCAGCCCCTCGAAAGCGTCGGCGGTGAGCGTCGCCGCGCCACCGGCGCCGGGAGTCGTGGCGCGCGCCGCCAGGGTGCGACGCACCGCCGGCAGCGCCACCAGGCGCGGCGCCGCCACGCCCCACACCTGCGCCGGCTCGAGCTCCACCTCGAGCTGGCGGCTCGGCCAGCCGAGCGGCTCGAGCGCCGCGTCGCCGGCCGCGGCGAGGGCGTCCACCAGCAGCCGGTAGCCGGCCGCTGCCTGCGCGGCGATGCCGGCGCGCGCGTCGGCCGCCGGCCGCACCTGGCGCATGAGCTCGCGCACCAGTGCCTCGCGCTTCTTGCGCAGCAGCCCACGCCCCTTGGCGACGCGCTCCAGGCGGTGCCGGCCGCGCAGCAGGTCGAGCCGCGTCGAGGTGAGCCGCTGGGTGCTCACCGGCCGGCCTCCGCGGCCCTCTCGCACTCCGCCCAGCAGGTGGCATCGAGCCGATGCAGGTCACCGCGCGGCAGCGTGGCGAGCAGACGCCAGCCCACGGTGAAGGTCTCGGCGATGGTGCGGCGCGTCTCCCCCTGGCCGATCAGCTCGCGCTCGCAGCGGTCGGCGAAGGCGAGGGCGCGGCGGTCCTCGTCGGCGAGGCCTCCCTCGCCGACGATGCTCGCCATGGCGCGCGCCTCGCGGCCACGCGCGTAGCTGGCGTAGAGCTGGTCGGCCCAGCGCCGGTGCCAGGGCGCCGTGCGCCCCTCGCCGATGCCGGCCTTCATCAGCCGCGACAGCGAGGGCAGCACGTCGATGGGCGGGTAGACGCCCTGGCGGTGCAGCTCCCGCGACAGCACCACCTGCCCCTCGGTGATGTAGCCGCTGAGGTCGGGGATGGGGTGGGTGATGTCATCGTCGGGCATGGTGAGCACCGGGATCTGGGTGAGCGAGCCCGGTCGCCCGGCGAGGATGCCGGCGCGCTCGAACAGCGACGCCAGGTCGGTGTAGAGGTAGCCGGGATAGCCGCGCCGGCCGGGGATCTCCTCGCGCGCGGTGGAGATCTCGCGCAGCGCCTCGGCGTAGTGGGTGACGTCGGCCATCACCAGCAGCACGTGCAGCCCCGCCTCGAAGGCGAGGAACTCGGCGGCGGCGAGCGCCACCCGCGGCGCCAGCAGCCGCTCGATCGGCGGGTCGGCGGTCTCGTTCAGGTAGAGCAGCGTGCGCGCGGCGGCGCCGCTGCCGGCGCAGCGCGAGAGGAACAGCTGGCTCTCGCGGTGGGTGATGCCCATGGCCACGAAGACGACGGCGAATGGCTCGCCGCGCGGCGCACGCGCGCCCACCACGATCTGCGCCGCCAGCTCCAGCGCCGGCAGCCCGGGGCCCGAGAAGATCGGCAGCTTCTGTCCGCGCACCAGGGTGTTGAGGCCGTCGATGGCGGAGATGCCGGTCTCCACGAAGTCGGCGGGCGGCAGCCGCCGCGCCGGGTTCATCGCCGCCCCGGCGAGCGGCGCCAGCGCCTCCCCGACCGGTGGCGGCAGACCGTCACGGGGCCGACCGAGCCCGTCGAAGGCGCGGCCGAGCAGCTCGCGCCCCACCGCCACCTCGCCGACGCCGCCGCTGAAGGTGACGCCGGCGAGCGCCGGCGCGATGCCGAGCGTCTCCTCGAGCACCTGCACCACCGTCTCCCCCTCGCCGGCGTCGATCACCTGGCCGCGCCGCCGCGGCTGTCCGGGCACCACCACCTCCACCTGCTCGCCGAGGGCGGCGCCCGGCGTTCCCTGCAGGTAGAGCAGCGGCCCGCTGATACCGGCTGCGCCTTGCAGCTGGCGCGCCAGCGGCAGGTGGACGGTGGCCACGCGTGGCGCCGGCGGCGCCGGCAGGCGCGGCTCGGCGGCGTCCCCTGCCCGCGGGCCGAGCTCGACGGTCGGCGGCAGCACCGCGCTCATGGCTCCTCCCCGCCGTCCACCGGGGTCCCGAGGGGGGCTGGTGGCGAGGCAGGGGCGGCCGCTTCGGCGGTGGCCGCGGCCGACTCGCCGCAACGCTCGACGCTCCGCTGCAGCCGCTCGCAGGCCGCCACCGCCGCCGGCAGCTCCGCCTCGGGCGTGGCGCACAGGGCAGCGAACGCCTCGCCGCAGGCGGCGAGGGGCAGCGCATCGACGGTGGCGCCGCGCTCGAGCGCCGTCTCGGCCGCACCCTGCAGCGCCACCAGCAGACGCGCCAGCGCCGCCGTCTTCGCCAGGCTGGAGGTGGCGTCGTTGGGCTCGTAGGCGCTCTGCCCCAGCAGGTGCTCGCGCACCAGGGCGCCGGTGGCGAGCGCCAGGCGGTCCGACTCCTGCAGCGCCTCGGCTCCCACCAGGCCGGCGATCTCGCGCAGCTCGGCCTCGCGGGCGAGCATCGCCAGCGTCGCCTTGCGCAGCGACTCCCAGTCGCCGCTCGCCGCGCCGGCGAACCAGGGCGCCAGCTCGCGCGCGTAGAGCGACCAGCTCCCCTGCCAGTCGACGGCGGGGAACTGGCGCTGGTGGGCGAGGCGGCTGTCGAGGCCCCACAGCGCGCCCACCACCCGCAGCGCTGCCTGCGTCACCGGCTCGGAGAGATCCCCTCCGGGCGGCGAGACGGCGGTGACCATGGTCAGCGAGCCCTCGCGCGCGGCAGCGCCGAGGGCACGCACCCGCCCGGCGCGCTCGAAGAAGCGCCCCAGGCGGTTGCCGAGGTAGGTCGGGTAGCCCTCCTCGCCCGGCATCTCCTGCAGGTGGGAGCCGATCTCGCGCAGCGCCTCGGCCCAGCGCGAGAGGCTGTCGACGAGCAACGCCACGCGATAGCCCATGTCGCGGTAGTGCTCGGCGATGGTGACCCCGAGGTAGATCGAGGCCTCGCGCGCCACCACTGGCATGTTCGAGGTATTGACGACGAGCACCGTGCGCTCGCGCAGCGGGCGGCCGCTCTTGGGATCGGTGAGGGCCGACAGCTCGCCGATCGCCTCTGCCATTTCGTTGCCGCGCTCGCCACAGCCGACGAAGATGACGACGTCGGCGGCGGCGTACTTGGCGAGCGACTGCTCGATCACCGTCTTGCCGGTGCCGAAGCCGCCGGGCACCGCCACCGCGCCCCCCTCGGCGACGGGGAAGAGCAGGTCGAAGACGCGCTGACCGGTGAGCAGAGGGCGATCGACGGCGAGACGGGCCGCCACCGGCCGCGGCTCACGGATGGCCCAGCGCTGCGCCAGCCGCAGCACCGTGCCGCCGGCGAGCTCGACCAGCGGCTCGTCGACCGTGCGCGGCCCCGGAAGGAGGCGGGTGATGCGGCCCGCAACGCCGGGCGGCACCAGCACCCGGTGCTCGATCGCCGGCGTCTCCTGCACGGTGGCGAGGAGGTCCCCGGCGCCGACCTCGTCACCCACGCGGCAGTCGAGCGCCACCTCCC
This sequence comes from Thermoanaerobaculia bacterium, assembly GCA_963837455.1. Classification (GTDB taxonomy): domain Bacteria; phylum Acidobacteriota; class Thermoanaerobaculia; order Multivoradales; family JAIOJS01; genus DASYQD01. The sequence goes on from CAWINM010000014.1 coordinate 173,744, forward strand.
AGCGCCGCTCGGGATCGAGCGTCGGCGCATCGGCACCGGGTGCGAGGAAGTCGCCACCGCGCTCCGCCAGACGTCGCAGCGGCCGCCCCACGCCGTCGAGCACCGACCCCAGGAGGCCGGGCCCGAGCGCGGCGGTGAGCGGCGCACCGGTGGCGCGCACCGGCTCGCCGAGGCGCAGCCCCGCCGTCTCCTCGTACACCTGCACCGTGGCGCGCGCGCCGCGCAGGCGGATCACCTCGCCGAGCAGGGCGCGCTCCCCCACGCGCACCAGCTCGTAGAGGCCCGCCGAGGCGAGCGGCTCGGCCTCGGCGAGGGCGCCGTGCAGCCGCACCACGCGGGCGGGACCGGTCGCCGCGCTCATGCCAGCCTCACGCGGTAGCCGATCGCCTGCCGCAGGATCTCGAGCAGGAACGCCTCCGGCGCGGCGGCGGCGGCGGCCCGCGGCGCCGGGAAGGGCACCGCCAGCAGCGCCGGGTCGCGCGACAGCCGCCGTCGCAGCGGCGGCGGCAGGGCGGCCAGCAGGTCCTCCTCGACGAGCACCACCGCCGGCCGCTCGCCCGCCGGCGCGGCGAGCAGTCGCGCCAGCGCCGCCGCCGCGGCATCGCCGTCCTCGACGGCGTGCGCGGCGAGGCCGGCGAGGCCAAAGCCCTTGGCCACCCCGGGCGTGCACAGCACCTCGACGCCGCCGTTCACGCCGCAACCTCCAGTGCCGTCGCCTCCGCGGCGCCCACCCCGAGCGTCGCGCGCCATGCCGCCCGGCGCAGCACCGCCGCCTCGTGAGTGAGAGCCAGCAGGTACCACGCGACCGGCGCCGCCGACAGCGGCAGTCGCCTGGCCAGCGCCCGCTGCTCCGCCAGCGCGTCGACGAGCAGCGCCGCCTCGAGCCACGCCGCCGCGCTCTCGGGCCGGCGCAGGGCGCGGCCCACCGCACCGCCGAAGCGCGGCGCCAGCAGGCGCGCCGCCGCCGCCGTGCCGGGAGCGGCGGCGGCGGCAAGGAAGCTCTCGCGGTCGAGGACCTTGCCGCCGGCCAGGAAGCACTCCTCCGGCGGAAGCTCGCGCTCGCCGCCGGCGAGCAGCAGCGCGATGGCGGCATCGAGGCCGTCGATCCAGCGCACGGCGAGCCGGCGCAGCGACCGATCGGCCGCGCGAGACGCCGTCCGCAGCTGCGCCGCCAGCGCGCGATCCAGAGCGAGCTCGAGGCGCAGCAGACGCGGCTCGCCAGCAGCGGTCTCGGCAGCCAGCGCAGCACCGAAGGGGTTCCCCCACAGGCACAGCAGGGCCGCCACCGCCGCCGGGTTGGACCGCCGCGCCAGCTCGTCGAGGGCACGCGCCGGCAGCGTCGGCGTAGGTAGGGTGCCGCTGGCGCGACCGGCTGGCGGCACGCCGGCCGCGAGGCCACGCAGGATGCGCCGCAGGCTGCGTCGATCCTCGGCAGCGAACCATGGTTGCAGCGCCTCGCGCTGCGCGGCGTCGAGCCAGCGGGAGAGGACGCGCAGCTCGGCGCCGGCGCCCAGCCGCACCGCCTCCTCGATGGCCGCCGCGTCGGCGGGCGTGGCGAGCGGGAAGCCCCGCCCTGCCACCGCGCGCCGCACCGGCTCGAGCTCCCCGCTGCGCTCGAGCTCGGCGAGCACGGCGGGCGCGAGCAGCCTCGAGGCGAGACCGCGGGCGCGCGCGGCGGCCGCCTCCCAGCTCACTCCTCCTCCAGGGCGCGCAGCAGGCGCGTCGCGAGCAGCGGCCAGCGCCGCTCCACCAGCTCGGCCAGCCCCACCTCCACCCGCCAGGGTCCGCCGCAGAGCGCTGGCGCCTCTCCCGGCGGCGCCGGAGCGACCGCGATACCGAGCTCGACTGCGGCCCCGCGGAGAGCGGGCAATCGCGCCGCCGGACAGCGCAGCGCCAGCTCGCCAGCGGGAAGGTAGTCGCGGGCCGCGGCCAGCAGCCGCACGGCGGCGGCATGCGGCAGCTCCCCCTCGGCGGTCGTGGCAGCCGCGCGCGCGGCGGCTGCCGCGCGTGCGAGCAGCTCTGCTCGGGCACCGAGCTCGGCAGCTCGCTCCGCCGCCACCGCCGCCGCCACCATCGTTGCCTCCTCCGCCGCCAGCCGTTGCCGCTCGGCGGCGAGGGCGGCCTCCTGCTGCCGCGCAGCGATCGCCGCGGCGTCGGCGCGCAGCGACTGCGCGCTGGCGGCGGCGGCGGAGAGGAGAGACGCCACCTCGCCCTCGGCCTGCTGCTCGAGGGCGGCCAGGAGCTCGCGCAGCGCCACGCTCACCCGCCCTTGAGCAGGATGACGACGGCCACCACGAAGCCGAGGATCACCATCGTCTCGGGGATGGCCACCAGGATCACCGCGGTAGCAGTGAGCTCCGGTTTCTCCGCCAGGGTGGCGGCGACGGCGGCGCCGATGCGCGACTGCGCCCACGCGGTGGCCACCGCCGAGACGGCGATCGCCAGGGCGGCGGCGAAGGGGAGCCAGAGGACTTGCATGGAGGTCTCCTTTGCGGATCTACGCCGCCGCACCGCCGCGTTCCGGGTCGGCGCGCCAGTGTGAGAGCGGTTGGTAACGCACACCGCCAGGGCTGTAGCAGGTGCCGAAGAACTCGACGTAGTGCAAGCGCAGCGCGTGCACCGCCGGGCTGAACAGACCGAGGGCGAAGTTGACGAGGTGGAAGAGGAGCGCGAACAGGGTACCGACGAGGACGCTGCCGAAGGTGCCCACCATGCGGTTGGCGACCACTGCCATCATCACCGAGGCGGTGCCGATGGCCATGATGCGGGCGTAGGAGAGAACGTGTCCCAGCGTCGACAACAGCTCGATAGGGGCGACGATCCCCTCGATCACCACCAGCACCGGGAACGTCACCAGCAGAGCCACCACGGCGGGCCGCAGCAGCCCTGCCGGCAGCACGTCGAGGGCGGCCAGCAGCGCCGCGCCGACGAGCAGCAGCATGAGCGCGGCGAGCCCGCGGCCGAGGGCGCCGCGCCGGTCACCGCGCAGTGACGCCAGCGCGCCTGCCACCAGGCCGAGCAGCAGGTGCACGAAGCCGAGCGCCACCGCCAGGACGAGGAACGGCACCACCGCCTCCTCGCGGTCGAAGAGCAGCGGCCGCAGGCCCAGGTGGCGACCGAGATCGCCGAAGAGCTCGCCGAAGAGCAGGCCGAACACCAGGGTGAAGAGGGCGCAGGCGCCGGCGATGCGCGCGATGCTGTGGCGCAGGCTTCCCTCGGGTGCGCCGCGCGCGAGGAAGAGGGAGATGGCGAGCAGCAGCGCACCGTAGCCGAGATCGCCGAGGATGAGGCCAAAGAACATGGGAAAGAAGACGGCGACGAACGGCGTGGGGTCGAGGCTGCCGTAACGTGGCAGCGGCAGGGGCCGCACCAGGGTCTCGAAGGGGCGGAACAGGCGCGGGTTGCGCAGCTCGACCGGCGCCTCCTCATGCTGCCAGGACTCGCGCGCGAGCTGCTCGATGCTGACGCGGCCGTCGAGCCGCTCGCCGAGCGCGCGCTGCAGCCGGGGCACGCCGCCCGCCGGTACCCACCCCTCGACCACCGCCGCGTGCTCGGTACGGCCGAGCAGCGGCAACGCCGCCAGCGCTCGCAACTGGTCGTGGAGCAGGGCGCGGACGGCGGCGAGGTCGCCGGCGGTGCGTGTCGCCAGCTCCCGCAGCTCTCCTTCCACCGCCGTCAGCTCGCCGGCGAGCTCGCCGCGCCGCAGGCGCAACCGCGGCAGTGCGGCGAGGAAGCCCGTGCCGTAGCCGGCCGGCAGCTCCACCTCCTCGAGCCCGGCCTGCGCCAGCAGGCGCTCGAGGCGATCGGAGGAGCTCGCCGGCACCAGCGCCAGCAAGGCGGTCTGGCCCCCCGCGAGCGGCTGGGCCCGCACCTCGACCGCGGTGCCGAGCGCCTCCTCGAGGGCACCCCGCACGCGGGCCACCGTCTCCTCGCCACCCTCGCGCAGCAGCACCAGGTGGCCGCTCAGGCTGTCGGTGGGGGCGCTCGCGGCGAGGCGCTCGAAGGCGGCGACCAGCGGCCGGTAGCGCAACAGCAGCTCGCGCTCGCCGAGCAGCGCCTCGCGGCGAGCGGCGAGGGCGTCGACCTCACGGCGGTGGTGACGGGCGCGCCGCACGGCAAGCGGCAGCGCCGACGGCGCCGCTCCGCGCGCGCCACCTGACGACCAGGGCGCGAGCAGGGCCAGCGCCCCCTCGGCGTCGGCGACCCCCCGCCGCAGTTGGCGCTCGAGCCGCCTCTGGCGGTGATCGCCTTCGGCGGCGAGCGGAGTGCCGGCGGCGACGAGGTGGACGACCCCGGCGTCCTGCAGCCCCAGCAGCAGCGCCGGCAGCTCGGCGCCGGGAGCCAGCACGCGCACGCGCTGCATGGGAACGATCATGGCGTCCCCCCCGGGGCCGCGACCTCGCCGGCACACAGCTCGGCGACCAGCTCGCCCACCAGGGAGCGGGCGAGCTGCTGCAGGCGCTCGGCGGCAACGTCCTCCCAGTGGCGGCGGCGGCGCCGGCAGGCCCGTTGTGCCAGCAGCACCTTGCGCCGGCGAGCCCGGGCACCACGCCGGCGGAGCGTGGCAATTGTCTCGACAGTGGCGGCCGACGCCGACGACCGCGCCCGCTCCGCCTCGGCGTGCGCCGCGGCGACGAGCGCCGCCGCTTCCCGGCGCGCCCCCGCGAGGCGCGCCGCGAGGCGCTGCTCGACGAGCACCAGCTCGGCGAGCTCACCACCGTCGAGGTCTGCGCGATCCGCTTGCTTGCGCATCCGAACCACCACGGACAGGCCGCCGGCAGGACCGGCCGCCACCGCCCGCAGGATCGCACCCGATCGACGCCTGGCCGCCACCTGCGCAGGTGGCACCGCACCACCCGGGGGGAGACGGCAGCGCGTGCGGAGCGCCGGCACGCCCCCTGCCGGGGTCGGCGGCAGCCTCCCGGAGCCGCACGATGGGGCGTCCGCCCACCCCATGGGGCGGGGCCAGCCCCGCCCAGCGGCGACCCGGCGACCACCGGCGGGGCGGCCCTCTCACAACGTGTGGGGGCTAGTCTGTCCCCACCGAACGAAGGAGACGACCATGCGCCTGTTGATCGCCGATGACCACACCCTGTTCCGTGAGAGCCTGCGCAACCTGCTCGAGGCCAATGGCCTGGAGGTCGTCGCCGAGGCGAAGAACGGTCGCGAGGCGATCGACCTTGCCCGCCGCTTCACTCCCGACGTCGTGCTGCTCGACCTGTCGATGCCCGAGCTCAGCGGCCTCGAGGCCATCCCGCGCCTCGCCGAGGCGAGCCCGACGAGCAAGATCGTCGTGCTCACCGCCTCCGCCGACGACGCCGACCTCTCCGCCGCCCTGCGCATGGGAGCCCAGGGCTACCTGCTCAAGAACCTCGAGGCGGACCGCTTCCTCGACCTGCTGCGCCGCCTGTTGCTCGGTCTGCCGGCGCTCTCCCCCGAGCTGTCGCGCAAGGTGATGCACGCCTTCGCCCGCGGCAACGGACCGCTGGTGCCGCAGAAGGACCCCGACGCGCTCACCGAGCGCGAGACGGAGGTGCTGCAGCTGATGGTGCAGGGCATCACCTCCAACCGCCAGCTCGCCAAGCGTCTGTCGGTGTCCGAGAACACCGTCAAGTTCCACGTCCGCAACATCCTCGACAAGCTCCACCTGCACGACCGCGCGCAGGCGGTGGGCCACGCCCTGCGCGCCAAGGTGGTGCGGCCGGAGCCGGCCGCGGCGAGCCTCCCGGCCTAGCCCCGCGGCGATCGTTCCCGGGCCGGCCCGGGCCCGCTGCGCGGAGCCGCTTCGCCGTTACGGCGGCAGCGTTCGGGGTAGGTGAGGCCGGGCGCGGTTACGCCGCTGTCGACGCGAGCTCCCGCTCGTGCGCTCGCACCCGGCGCGCGAAGCGGCGCCCGAACACCGCCTTCATCGCCCGCAGCTTGACCGACTGCAGCGGGTAGCGGCGGGTGGAGAGCGAGCGGCACTCCTCGGGCAGCATCACCAGCGAGACGTGGACGTTGGGGGCGCAGCCGATGGGCAGGCCGGCCCCCATGCACGCCTCGTAGAGCCGCCGGAACACCGGCACCATCTCCTCGGTGGCCGGCGGCTCGCGATCCTCGAGGTCGGTCCCCACCAGCGGCCGGAAGACGCAGACGGTGGGGATCGCCCCCACCGAGGTCACCCAGTCGATGGCGGCGATCGAGGAGGCGGCCGGCTCGAGCCCGGCGATGATCTCGCCGTTGGTCACCCACGGCTCGTGCCGCGGTCCCTTGCTGCCGAGGGCCGCGCAGTAGCGCGTCGCCTCGAGGTAGAAGTCGAGCCCGTACTCGGCGTGCTTGCCGGGGCAGATCTCGCGGAAGAGGGCGCGGTCGAAGATCTCGAAGCAGAAGGAGACGCGGTTGACGCCGATCTCGCGCAGGTGGTCGTAGCGCGAGAGGTCGCGGTGCGGCGGCGTCTGCACGCCCACCAGCAGGCCGAGCTCGCGCTTGATGCGCACGATGTAGGGCTCGAGAATGTCGAGGTAGGTGTCCCCCTCGTAGTGCCCGGTGTTGAAATCGACGTAGGTGATGCCCGATTCCTCGCGCGCCGCGCGCACCACCTCCAGCACCTCCTCCACCGACTTCTCGTCGGCGTCGTCGATGCCGAGGTTGAGCCCCACCGAGCAGAACTTGCAGTTGACCTTCTCGGGCTTCTGCGTCCAGTACTCGCAGACCTTCGCCTGGTAGATCCCGAGGTACGTCCCCTGCAGGGTGCCGATGCGGGTCATCGGCTTGCCGGAGGCGAGCGTCGCGTCGTACCAGCGCGGACGCGGCGACAGCTCGATGGGCGCCACCGGCTCGCCCTGGCGGTCGATCCAGTAGCGCCCGTCGGCGGCGCGCCGCAGCGAGTACGGCGAGCGCTGCGCAAACGGCTCGCTGACCGGCACGTTGGTCCACAGCCCGCCGGGGAGGATCGCCTCGAGACCGCTGCCGAGCCCGGCGCGGGTGCGCAGGATGGGGCGCCCCCCGTCGTCGGCCACCAGGCAGGAGTCGTCGAGGCGGATGCCGCGACAGTAGAGGTCGAGCTTGAGCAGCGCGGGGTTGCGGCGCAGCTCGCCGACCATCAGGCCGCTCCCACCGGCGACTCGACCTTGGCGCCCAGCGGGCAGGTCTCGACGACCGCGGCCTCGCGCGCCGCCAGTGCGCGTGCCGCCACTGCCGTGCCGCGGGCGATCGAGTCCGGTATCGAGGGGCCGCCCGCCCAGTTGCCGGCGAGGTGGAGGCCGGGGAGCTGCCGCTCGAGCGCCTCGCCGAGCGCCACGAAGCGGCCATGGCCGACCTCGTACTGCGGGATGGCGCGCGGCCAGCGGTGCACGTAGCGGAAGGTCGGCTCACCTTCGACGCCGAGCGCCACCGCGAGGTCGTGCTCGGCGATGGTGGCGATCTCCAGCTCCGACTTCGCGACGGCGGCGGCGTCGCGGGCGCCGCCGACGAAGGCGGTGAGCGCCACCGAGCCGAGCGGCGCCCGGTCGGCGAACATCGTCGAGGGGAACAGGCAGCCGAGGATGCGCAGCCCCTGCCCGTGGGCGGTGAGGAAGCCGAAGCCGTCGAGCGGGTGCGCCACCTGGCTGCGCCGGTAGCCGAGGCAGACCACCGCCACCGGCGCGTGGGGGATCTCGGCGAGCGCGAGGCTGGCGCCATTGCTCTCCACCGCCAGCAGCTCGGCAGTCTCCTCGGCGGGCAGCGCCAGCACCACCTGCCGCGCCGCGATCGTGCCCTCGGGCGTCTCTAGCGCAAAGACGCCGTCGCGTCGCGACAGCCGCGACACCGGCAGGTTGGTGCGCACGTCGCCGATGCGCATCGCCAGCCGCGACGCCAGCTCGCCAAAGCCGCCGCGGAAGCCGAGCATGCCCTCGCTCGGCGCCGGCCCCTTGCGCTTGGCGAGGGCGCCGCGGATCAGGCTGCCATGGTCGCGCTCGAGGGCGTAGAGCCGGGGCACCGCCCACTGCACCGAGAGCTTCTCGGGGTCACCGGCATAGACGCCGGAGACGAAGGGCGCGACGGCGCGCTCGAGCCAGGCCTCGCCGAGGCGGCGGCGCACGAAGGTGGCGATGGACTCCTCCACCCCGGGAAGCGGGCGGCCGACGAACGGCTCGCGCAGCAGCGCCAGCTTGGAGGCGAGCGGGAAGAGACGGTCCTTGAGGAAGGCCATGGGGCTCCCCGGCAGCTCGCGCAGTCCCCCCTGACACCACACCCAGCGACGGGCGGCGTCGGGCGCCGCGAGCTCGATGCGGTCGGCGAGCGAGGCGGCGTTGAGCAGCTCCTGGACCGGCGGCTTGGCGAGCACCGTGTTGGGGCCAACCTCGAAGGTCCAGCCATCGTGGTGCACCGTGGACAATGCGCCGCCGACGCGCGGCGACGCCTCGAGCAGGGCGACGCGAGCACCGCCGTGGCGGAGCCAGAAGGCGGCTGAAAGACCGGAAATACCGCCGCCGACGACGGCGACGTCGAGAGTCGATGCTGGCTGGTTCATGGCGCGTCCTCCCGCTTGCATGACCCGCAGTCTTGCCGGTGCGGAAGTCCCGGCCAAGCTCCCGCAGGGCAGGGGGAGAGCCGCGCGACGGGGTGGGCGCCACGGGGTGGGTCGCGCCTCGCGACCCCCGGCGCCACCGCAAGGGGGCCGCACCGTCGCCGGCGCGGCCCCCGGAATGCCGCGACCGTCCTCCACGGTCGCGGCGGGCACCTCGGCGCTGTCAGGTGGTGATGGCGATCTTGCGCGTCGCCTTCACCGCCTCCGTCGGCTTCGGCACCTTGATCGTGAGCACACCGTTGACGAAGCTGGCGACGACGGCCACCTTGCCGACCTCGACCTCCCAGGGCAGCTTGATGACCCGGTTGAAGGTCCCGAAGCGGCGCTCGTGGCGGAGGTAGCCCTCCCCCTTCTCCTCCTTCTCGAGCTTCTTCTCGCCGCTGAGGATGAGCGCGTCCTTGGCCAGCTCGACGTGGACGTCCTTCTTCTCGAGGCCGGGCAGCTCGACGACCACCTCGAGCTCCTTCTCGTACTCGCGGATGTCGAGGCGCGGCATGAAGGTCGCCTCGCCCTCGAACATGCGCAGCGGCTCGAAGTCGAAGTCCTTGAGCCAGTCGTTGAACAGCTTGTCCATCTCCTCGCGCAGGTTCGCCAGCGGCGCCAGCAGCCCGCGGCGTCCGAAGGTGGGGATCAGAGCCTTGGTCTCCATGACTTTCTCCTTCTCCGGTGCGGGCGCGGGTCCACCCCCTCGCCCTCGGCTCGAACCTACGGCGCGGCGCGCAGGGCGCCAACCGCTGCGCGGGTGGTACCGAGGACGCTGCCGGGCAGCCGCCCGCCGAGGCTGGGAGCGACTTACTCGCCAGCCTGCCCGGCGGTAGGGGGTACGCCGCCGATGCGCACCCGCACGTCGAGAGCCGCCGGCGCGCCGCCGGTGGGCGCGGCGAGGAAGGGGTTGAGGTCGATCTCCTCGATCGCCGGGTGGCGGCTCACCAGCTGGGCGAGCCGCAGCAACACGTCCTCGAGCGCCGCCAGGTCCGCCGGCGCGTCGCCGCGCACGCCGGCGAGCAGCGGGAAGCCGCGGATGCCGCGCACCAGGCGCGCGGCGTCGGCGCGGGACAGCGGCGGGACCCCCAGCCGCACGTCTCCGAGCACCTCGACGTACTTGCCGCCGATGCCGAACAGCAGCAGCGGGCCAAAGCGACCGTCGGTGGAGACGCCGAAGATCACCTCCTGGCCGCCGCGGCGCAGCTCCTGGAGCAGGAAGCCGTCGGGCGCCACGCCGGCGCCGGCGAGCCGCCGCTCCATCGCCGCCAACGCGGCGGCGAGCTCCTCGGCGCCGCGCAGGTCCACGGCCACCGCGCCGACGTCGCTCTTGTGCACGAGCGCCGTCCCCACCGCCTTGAGCACCAGCGGGAAGCCCAGCGCGACGGCGGCGGCCGGCACCTCGGCGGCGGTGCGCGCCAGGCGCCAGCGCGCGAGCGGGATGCCGTAGGCGTCCATGAGCTCCATCGCCCGGTCGATGGGGAGGAAGCCCGGGCCGGCGCCGGCGAGCAGCCGCGCGACGCGGGCGTCGTCGGCGGGCAGGTCCGGCGGCGGCTCGTCGTCGCCGCGGGCGCGCCACTCGGCGTACGTGCACAGCTTCTCCAACGAACGGGCAGCCGACTCCGGGAAGCGGTAGACAGGGAGCTGGTCGGCGCGCGCCTGGCGGCTGGCGTAGAAGCTCTCGTCCGCCATCATCACCGCCAGCACCGGCTTGTCAGGAGCGGTGGCGGCCCCGGCGGTAGCGGCGGCCAGCACCTCGCTGGGGTCGCCCACCGTCGGCGTCACGTGGATCACCAGCCCGAGATCGATCTCGGGGTCGGCGAGCACCACCTCGAGCACCGAGCGGTACTGCGCGGCGCTCGCCGAGGCGATCATGTCGACCGGGTTGGCGAGGCTCGCGGCGGCGGGGAGCAGGGCGCGCAGGCGCTCGCGCGTCGCCGCCCCCAGCGGGCTCACCTCGAGGCCCAGCGCCACCAGCGCATCGGTGGCCATGATCGCCGGGCCGCCGGCGTTGGTGACGATGCCGGCGCGGCGGCCGTGCGGCAGCGGGCAGCGGTCGAGCGCGTGGGCGACCTCGAACAGCTCCTCGATGGTGTCGACGCGCAGCACGCCGCACTGGGAGAGCAGCGCCGACACGGCGCGGTCGGGGCCGGCGAGCGCACCGGTGTGGCTCGATGCCGCCCGCGCCCCCGCCGCCGTGCGTCCCGACTTGACCACCAGGATCGGCTTGCGGCGGCCCACCCGCTTGGCGATCTCGGCGAAGCGGCTGGGGTTGCCGAACGACTCGAGGTACATGCAGACGACGCGCGTCGCCGGGTCGTGCTCCCAGTGCTCGAGGAGGTCGTTGCCGGAGACGTCGGCCTTGTTGCCCATGGAAGCGAACTGGGTGAGGCCGATGCCGAGCGAGGCGGCGACGTTGAGGATGGCCAGGCCGAGCGCACCCGACTGGCTGACGAACCCGACGCTGCCGGCGAGCGGTCGAGCCGGCGCGAAGGTGGCGTCGAGGCGCACCGCCGGGTCGGTGTTGATCACCCCCATGCAGTTGGGTCCGATCATGCGCGCGCCGGCGGCGCGCACGCGCTCGCGCAGCCGCGCCTCGACGGCGGCGCCGGCGGCGCCCGTCTCGCCGAAGCCGGCCGAAATCACCACCAGCCCGCGCGCTCCGGCGGCGAGGCACTGGTCGACCACCACCGGCACCGCCGCGGCGGGGACGAGCACGATGGCGAGGTCGGGCGCCTCCGGCAGCGCCTGGATCGACGCGTAGCAGGGAAGCGAGTGCACCGAGCGGGCGTGGGGGTTGACCGGGTACACCGGCCCGGTGAAGCCGCCCTCGACGAGATTGTGCAGCAGGGCCCAGCCGAGCGAGGCGGGGTCGCGCGAGGCGCCGATCACCGCCACCGAGCGCGGCGCGAAGATGGGGTCGAGCGAGCGGGGGGCGGCCACCTGGCCGGGTTCGGAATCGACGGCGGGCGCGCTCACCACCACGCCACCACGGCCGCCGCAGACGAACCCGTCGCCACCGTCGAGCGCTGCCGCGGTGCGAGCACGGCGGTGAAGTGCGGCAGCACCGCCGGGCGCTCCACGAACCCGAGCCCGCCGATCTGGTGGCGACGTGCGAACAGCTCGACGATCCCCTCCACCACGTAGTCCATGTGGCTCTGAGTGTAAACGCGCCGGGGGATGGCCAGGCGCACGAGATCGAGGGCGGGCCACCGCCAGCCGCTGGTGGCGGGGTCCGGGATTCCCTTCATGACGTTGCCGATCTCGCAGGCACGGATGCCGAGCTCGACGTAGAGCGCCACCGCCAGCGACCAGCCGGGCAGCTCCTCGTCGGCGAGGTGCGGGCAGAAGGCGCGGCCGTCGAGGTAGATGGCATGGCCGCCGAAGGGGTGCACCACCGGCACGCCGGCGGCCGCCAGGTGCTCGCCGACGTACGCCACCGAGGCGATGCGGTAGCGCAGGTAGCTCTCGTCGAGCACCTCCTCGAGGCCGACGGCGAGGGCGTCGAGGTCGCGGCCGGCGAGCCCGCCGTAGGTGGGGAACCCCTCGGTGAGGATGAGCAGGTTGCGCACCCGCTCCGCCCAGTCCTCGGCGTCGAGCGAGATCACCCCGCCGATGTTGGCGAGGCCGTCCTTCTTCATGCTCATCAGCGCGCCGTCGCTGAGCGCGAACATGCGGCGGGCGATGCCGGCGGCGCTCTCGTCGCGATAGGCCGGCTCGCGCAGCTTGATCAGCCACGCGTTCTCGGCGAAGCGCGCGGCGTCGAGCAGCAGCGGCACGCCGTGGGCGTGGCAGAGGTCGCTCACCTGTTCGAGGTTGGCGAGGCTCACCGGCTGCCCGCCCACCGAGTTGTTGGTCACCGTCATCAGCACGAAGGGGACGTCTTCGCGCCGCCGCTCGAGCAGCGCGGCCAGCGCGGGGACGTCGAGGTTGCCCTTGAAGGGCGCCTCGGAGCGCGGATCGGCGGCTTCGGGAACCACCAGGTCGAGAGCCGTCGCCCCCGAGGCCTCGATGTTGGCGCGGGTGGTGTCGAAGTGGGTGTTGCCCGGCACCACCATCCCTGGACGCAGGACTGCCTGGCAGAGCAGCCGCTCGGCGGCGCGCCCCTGGTGGGTGGGGATGACGTGGCGGTGACCGAAGAGCCGCCGTACCGCCGCCTCGAAGCGGAAGAAGCTTGCGCTGCCGGCGTACGACTCGTCGGCCTGCATCATCGCCGCCCACTGCCGGGTGCTCATGGCGCCGGTGCCGGAGTCGGTGAGCAGGTCGATGAGGACGTCGTCGGCGCGCAGCCGAAAGGGGTTGTAGCCGGCGGCAGCGATGTGCCGCCGCCGCTCCTCGATGGTGGTCTGCGGCAGCGGCTCGACGGACTTGATGCGGAACGGCTCGATGATGGTGTGCATGGGCCTCCAGGCGCCCTCGAGAGGGAGGGCTCGCGACAATGATCCACGACCCCCGCCAGCGGCCCTCCTACCCGCCCGGGTGGCGAAGCGGTCACCTCCGGAGGTGGCGGCGGCGTCGCCAGAGCACCGGCAACGGTCTTGCTTGCGCGTCCATCGAAGGAGGGGTGAGCGAATGATTCGCAAGCTCAAGTCGGGTGAGTACCGTCTCTACTCGCGCAAAGTCGACCCCAGGACCGGCAAGCGCCGCAACCTCGGCACCTTCGCCACCCGCGAAGCGGCCGAGCGCCACGAGCGCCACGTGCAGCTCTTCAAGCGGCGCGGTTGAGACGCGGCGACGCCCGCCGTTGGTTCCGCCGGGTGGCGGCCGCTGGCGGGAGTGATCTCCCGCAGGGCTAGCGCGTTCGCCGGCCGCACCTGATCGCGGTCATGTCCGGTCGTGGTCGCCGGCCGCTAGCCTCGATCTCGATGCTCGCCGCCGCGCCGCCACCCATTGCGACCCGCCGCTCACTGCGACCCGAGTGGAACGAAGCGCTGGCGGCTGCCGCAGCGGCCGAGGCCGCCGACCCGCTGCTCGGGCTCTGCCTCTACGCCTCGCGCCTGCTCGGCGCCGACGACGAGCTGGTGCTCCACGGCGGCGGCAACACCTCGGTCAAGAGCGAGCTGCCGGACGCCGCCGGCCAGCCGCGACAGGTGCTGTGGGTCAAGGGGAGCGGCCGCGACCTCGCCGCCATCGACGCCCGCGGCTTCGCGCCGCTCGAGCTCGCGCCGCTGCGCCGGTTGCTCGAGCTGCCCGCCCTCGACGACGGCACCATGATGCGCGAGCTGCGACGTGCCACGCTCGACCCAGCGGCGCCGGCGCCCTCGGTCGAGACGCTGGTGCATGCCGCCCTCCCCCACCGCTTCGTCCTGCACGCCCACCCCGATGGCCTGCTCGCCGCCACCTCGGTGCCGGCAGCCACCGGCGTCGCACGGCGGCTGTTTGGCGGCGACTTCGCGATCGTGCCCTGGGTGCTCCCCGGCTTCGCCCTCGCCCGTACCGTGGCGGAGCTGTGGCGGCGCCGGGGCCGCACGCCGCTGCGCGGCGTAGTGCTCCTCCACCACGGCATCCTCACCTTCGCCGACGACGCCGAGCAAGCCTGGCAGGCGCTCCACGACGCCGCGACGCGCGCCGCGAGCGGTCTGCCGCGGCCCCGGCCAAGGCCGCTCGCACCCGGGCTGCCGAGCTGGGGAACGCAGGAGGTGGCGACGCTGCGCCTCGAGCTGTCGCGGCTCGCCGGCGTGCCGCTGGTAGTGACCCTCGACGCCAGCGAGGAGGCGCGCCACTTCGCCGCTCACGAGGCGGCGAGCGACCTGGTTCGCCGCGGGCCCCTCACCCCGGACCACGTGCTGCGCACCAAGCGAACGGCCGCGCTGGTGCCCCATCCAGCGGCCGTGCACGCCACGCTGACCCGCTTCGCACACGACTACCAACGCTACTTCCGCCGCTTCGCCGGGCGCCGGCCGCTGCACATGCTCGACCCCGCACCGCGGGTGGTGGTGGCGCCCGGCGCCGGCGTCTTCACCGCCGGACGCAGCGCCGCCGAGGCCGCCGCCGCCGGCGACCTCTACCGCCACACCATTGCCGCCATCCTGGCGGCGGAGCAGCTCGGCGGCTACCGGCCGCTGCCGGCGCGCCAGGTCTTCGAGGTGGAGTACTGGGAGCTCGAGCAGGCCAAGCTGCGCGCCCGCGGCGCGGCGCTGCCGCTCGCCGGACGGGTGGCCGTGGTCTCCGGTGCCGCCGGTGGCATCGGCCGCGCCGTCGTCGACGAGCTGCTGGCGGCGGGGGCGGCGGTGACGGGTCTCGACCTGGCGCCCACCTCCGACCAGCCGGACTACCTCGGTCTCCAGCTCGACGTGCGCGACAGCGCCGCGGTGGAGGCGGCGGTCGCCGCCACGGTGCGCCGCTTCGGTGGCCTCGACATGGTGATCGGCAACGTCGGCGTCTTCCCGCCGGGGCGGTCGATCACGGAGCTGCCGCTCGCCGAGTTCCGCGCCGTGATGGAGGTCAACGCCACCTCCCACCTGGCCCTGCTCGGCGCCGCGGTGCCGTTGCTCGAACGCTCGCCGGCGGCGGCGGCGGTGGTCCTCGTCGGCTCGCGCAACGTGCTGGCGCCGGGGCCCGGTGCCGCCGCCTACTCCGCCTCCAAGGCGGCGCTGACGCAGCTCGCGCGCGTCGCCGCCCTCGAGCTGGCGCCGCACGGCATCCGCGTCAACGTGCTGCACCCCGACGGGGTCTTCGACACCGGCATCTGGCGCCCCGAAGTGCTCGCCGATCGCGCCCGCCGCTACGGGCTCACCGTGCCGGAGTACCGGCGCCGCAACCTGCTCCACCGCGAGGTGCGCTCGCGGGACGTGGCACGCCTGGCGGTGGCGCTGTGCACGGACCTCTTCGGCTGCACCACCGGAGCGCAGATCCCCGTCGACGGGGGCGACGCGCGGGTCATCTGAGCCGAGCCTGCCCGCTCGGGCAGGTCAGCCGCTCACCGGAGGGTGGCGCACTGCCGCGCGGCGGCGGGCAGCATGACGGCAACAGCAGAGGAGCCGACGCCCCATGAACATCGACACCCAGACTCCGGTCGCCGCCATCGCCCGCCGCCATCCGGAGACCATCAAGGTCTTCCAGCGCCGGCGCATCGACTTCTGCTGCGGCGGCAAGCACCCGCTCGGCGAGGCGTGCGCGGAGCAGGGCCTCGTCACCGACGAGGTGCTCGCGGAGCTCATCGCGGTGGCCGACCACGAGACCGGTGGCGAGACCGACTGGAGCCGCCAGCCCACCTCCGCCCTCGTCGCCCATATCCTCCAGCGCTACCACGAGAAGCTGCGTCTCGACCTGCCGGTGCTGCGCGGGCTGGCCACCAAGGTGGCGCACCGCCACGGCAACGACGTCCCGGCGCTGCTGGCCGTGCGCGAGGTGATCGAGGACCTCGCGGTCGAGATGGGCTCGCACATGGAGCGCGAGGAGAAGCTGCTCTTCCCCCTCCTGCTTCGCCTCGGTGCCGACGGCGCCAGCGCGGCCGCCAACCCCCTCGCCGGCCCCATCCAGGTGATGGAGCACGAGCATGAGGAGGTCGCCTCCATGCTCGCCACGCTGCGCGCGCTGACCGGCGAGTACCTGCCGCCGCGCTCGGCATGCAACAGCTTCCGCGGCCTCTACGCAATGCTCGCCGAGCTCGAGGGCGACACCTTCGTGCACATCCACCTGGAGAACAACGTGCTCTTCCCGCGCGCCGCGGAGCTGTCGCAGGAAGCGCCGCTCGCGGTGTGATCGCCACCGCCCCGGCTGCGGCGACGCTGCGGCTGCCGCCGACCGAGGGGACGCCGATACCGCCGCCGCCGCCTCCGGCACCGCCGCCGCGACCGTCCGCGACCGGTGGCGTGGTGGCGGTGCTGGCGCTGACGCTCGCCGGGCTGGCCGCCGGCACGGCCGCCACCTTGGCCGGTCACCCGCAGACGGCGCACCTCCTCTGGGGTCTCACCACCGGCGGCGCCCTGGTGCCCCTGCTCTGGGGCGTCGTGCGCGAGCTCCGGCGCGGCCACCTCGGCGTCGACGTCATCGCCCTGCTGTCGATGGCGGGGGCACTGCTGCTCGGCGAGCACCTCGCCGGGGCCGTGGTCGCGCTGATGCTCTCCGGCGGCCAGGTCCTCGAGACCTTCGCGGCCGGGCGGGCGCGCCGCGAGCTGGCGGCGCTGCTGGCGCGGGCGCCGCGGCAGGCGTACCGCTACGAGGGGGACGCGCTGGTGGAGCGGCCGCTCGACCAGCTGCGTCCCGGCGACCGCCTGCTGGTCAAGGCGGGCGAGGTGATCCCGGTCGACGGCCTGGTCGCCGGCGGCCGCGCGGTGCTCGACGAGGCGACGCTCACCGGCGAGGCGACGCCGGTGGTGTACGGGGACCAGGGGCGGGTTCGCAGCGGCGCCCTCAACGCCGGACCCGCCTTCGACCTGCTCGCCATCGCCACCGCCGAGGAGAGCACCTACGCCGCGATCGTCAGGCTGGTGGCGGCGGCGCAGGCCGAGAAGGCGCCGCTCGTCCGCCTCGCCGATCGCTGGGCGGTGTGGTTCCTGCCCCTCACCTTGGTGGCCGCCGCCGCCGCCTGGATCGCCTCCGGGGACTCGGTGCGCGCGCTCGCCGTGCTGGTGGTAGCGACCCCCTGTCCGCTCATCCTCGCCGTGCCGGTGGCGGTGATCGCCGGCATCTCGCGCGCCGCCCGCCGCGGCGTGCTGGTCAAGGGGGGCGGCGCGCTCGAGGTGCTCGCTCGCGGGCGGGTGCTGGTGCTCGACAAGACCGGCACGGTGAGCGGCGGCACCCCAGAGGTGGCCGAGGTGATCCCCTTCGCGCACCTCGACGGCGACGAGGTGCTGCGCCTGGCGGCGTCGCTCGACCTCGCCTCCTCGCACGTGCTGGCGGCGGCGCTGGTGCGCGCCGCGCGCGAGCGGGGTTTGCGCCTCGCCTTCCCGCACCAGACGCGCGAGGAGCTCGGGACCGGCATCCGCGGCGAGGTGGAGGGGCACCGTGTGGCGGTCGGCCGCGCCGCCTGGGTGATCGGCGGCAAGCCCCTGCCGCCGGAGGCCGGCCGGCTCCACCGTCGCGGCTTTCTCGAGGGGCTCTCCACCGTCTTCGTCGCCATCGACGACCAGGTGGCAGGCGCCCTGGTGCTCGACGACCCCATCCGTCCCGACGCCCCGCGCACCCTGCGGGCGCTACGTCGCAGCGGCTTCCGCAAGGTGGTGCTGCTCACCGGCGACCACCTCGGCGTGGCGCAGGTCGTCGGCGCCGCCCTGGGCGTCGATCAGGTGCTGGCCGAGCGCTCCCCCGCCGACAAGGTGGCGGCGGTGCGAGCGCTCGCCGCCGAGGGGGTGACGGTGATGGTGGGCGATGGCGTCAACGACGCGCCGGCGCTGGCTGCCGCCCACGTCGGCGTGGCGATGGGAGCGCGCGGCGCCACCGCCTCCTCGGAGGCCGCCGACGTGGTGCTGGTGCCCGACCGGCTCGACCGCCTGGTGGAGGCGGTGGCCATCGCCCGCCGCTCACGCCGCATCGCCTTGCAGAGCCTCGGCGCCGGCATGGGGCTGTCGCTGCTCGCCATGGCGGCCGCCGCTGCCGGGATGTTGCCACCGGTCGAGGGCGCGCTGCTGCAAGAGGCGATCGACGTGGCGGTGATCCTCAATGCGCTGCGGGCGCTCGGCGCCGGTGGCCGGCCTCACCGCCGGGCTGACGGCGAAGCGACGCGATTGGGCGCGCGCGTGCGCGCCGAGCACCGCCAGCTGCTGCCGCGCATCCGCGCCCTGCGCCAGCTCGCCGATGGCCTCGACAAGCTGCCGCCCGCTCGCGCCCGCGCCGAGCTGCACAGCGCCGGCGCCTTCCTCGCCGACGAGCTGCTGCCCCACGAGCGCAACGAGGACGCCTCGCTCTACCCTGCGGTGGCGCGGCTGCTGGGTGGCGACGACCCCACCGCGGCGATGAGCCGCGCCCACCTCGAGATCGCCCACCTGGTGGGCAGCTACGAGCGCTTGCTCGCCGACCTGCCCCCGGAAGGCCCGGGCGCCGACGACCTCCCCGAGCTGCGGCGGTTGCTCTATGGGCTCTACGCCCTGCTGCAGCTGCACGTGGCTCAGGAGGAGGAGTCCTACCTGCCGCTGCTCGAGCCGTGAGGCGGGCGCCGGCGCCCCCGCCCGGCCCTTCGCCCCACCCCGCTGCTCACCTTGCACCCACCCCCGCGGAGGGGCGGCGGTGTCGGAGGGCGCGCCTAACATGACCTCCGTCATGTCCGACCTCAACGCCACCTCGACCGCGCCACCCGCCTCGCTCGACGCGCTGCCGCCACGCGCCCGCGAGGCGCTGCTCGCCATCGCCCGTCCGGCCGCCTTCCGCGCCGGCGCCACCATCATGGGCGAGGGGACCCGCGGCGACTCGTTCTACCTGGTCACCCGCGGCCAGGTGAAGATGTGCCGCCTCACCCCGGCGGGTCGCAACCTCATCCTCTCCCTGTTCGGCCCCGGCGAGCTGTTCGGCGTCACCCCTGCGCTCTCGGGCGAGCGCTGCACCGCCACCTGGGAGGCGGCGGTCCCCTGCCAGTGCCTGCAGGTGCGGCGCACCGACCTCTACGCGCTCTTCTCCCGACGTCCCGAGCTCGTCGCCGAGATCCTCCCCTGGCTCACCCGCCACCTCGTGGAGTGCCGCAACTGCCTCGTCGAGACCTCTTGCGCGCGCGTCGAGAGCCGCTTTGCCAGCCTCTTCCTCGGCCTGGCGGCGAAGATCGGCGAGGCAACGGAGGGCGGCTGGCTGGTGCCCCTCGCGCTGTCGCGCCAGGAGCTCGCCGACTTCACCGGCACCACGGTGGAGACCGCGATCCGGGTGATGAGCCGCTGGAGCAAGGAGCATGTCGTCACCACCTGTCGCCAGGGCTTCGTGCTCCACGACCGCCCCGGTCTCGAAACGATAGCTCAGGCCTGAGGGGGGGCCGGTGATGCCGCTCGCCGCCGCCACCGCCCGCCGGGCAGCCCCGCGGGGCGCTGCAGACGATCTCTGGCAGCCTCCCACTTTCGATCGCGCGCTGCTGCGCAAGTACGACGTCGCCGGGCCGCGTTACACCTCCTACCCCACCGCGCCCTGCTTCCGCGACGACTTCGGCCCTGCCGAGTACGCCGCGCTCCTTGGCAAGAGCGCCGCCAGCGGCGCCCCGCTGTCGCTCTACGTGCACGTCCCCTTCTGCGACACCCGCTGCTGTTCTGCGGCTGCAACGTGATCGATCGCTCGCGACCGCGCCCGCGGCCGTGCCTACATCTCCCACCTCGAGCGCGAAATGCGACGGGTGGCGGGCAGCTCGCGGCGCCGACGGCGGCGCGTGGTGCAGATGCACTGGGGCGGCGGGACGCCCACCTTCCTCCCCGCCGCGAGTTCGCCGCCGTTCGGGGGCCTGCCGCGAGCGCTTCGACTTCGATCCCGAGGCCGAAATCGGCGTCGAGGTCGACCCGCGCCGGTGCAGCGCCGAGCAGCTCGAGCGTTCGCCGCGGTCGGGCTTCAACCGGCTGTCGTGGGGGTCCAGGACTTCGACCCGCAGGTCCAGCAGGCGGTGCACCGGATCCAGCCGGAAGACCAGACACGCGAGGTGGTGGCGGGCGCGCCGCGCCTGGCATCGAGCCTCAACATCGACCTCATCTACGGTCTGCCATACCAGACCCCGGCGGTTCGCCGCGGACTGTCGACCGGGTCTCGAGCCTCGCCCCCGACCGGCTCGCGGTCTTCAACTTCGCCTATCTGCCCAGATGATTGCCCACCAGCGCGCCGCTCGAAGCGCCGCGATGCCCGCTCCCGAGGAGAAGCTCGCCATCCTGGAGACGTCGTCGCCACGGTGACCGGGGCCGGCTACGTGTTCATCGGCATGGACCACTTCGCGCGGCCGGAGGACCCGCTGGCGCGCGCGCTGCGCGACGCGTACGCTGACTCGCAACTTCCAGGGCTACTCGACCCATGGCGACGCCGACATGCTCGGCTTCGGCGTCTCAGCGATCGGCCAGCTCGCCGGCGGCTACGCGCAGAACCGGCGGACCGTCGGCGACTACGCGACGGCGATCGACGGCGATGGGCTCGCCACCTGCCGCGGCATCCTGCTCAGCGCCGACGACGAGCTGCGCCGCGACGTCATCGGTCGCCTGATGTGCCACTTTCGCGTCGACAAGGCGGCCGTCGAGGAGCGCTTCGGCATCGACTTCGACAGACCTTTGGCGACCCGCTGGCGCGGCTGGCACCGCTTGCCGACGACGGCCTGGTGCGGCTCGCGGCCGACAGCGTCGAGGTGCACTGCGCTCGGCCGCCTGCTGGTGCGCAACGTGGCGATGGCCTTCGACGCCTACCTGAGCCGCCCGGGGCAGCGCTTCTCGCGCACCGTCTGATCGCGGACCGCTGCGCACGCCGCGACGCGGCGCCAGGGGTCTGGTGCGAGCCTACGAGGTGCTATAGGCGCCCACCCCGCACAGCAGGTCGTCGGCGACCTTGCGGAAGACCATCGTCTTCCGCTCCCACCGCGCGCCGCCCGGGTCACCCGCAGCCGCTGGTGGCGCCGCAGTTGCCGCAGCGGTAGCAGCTGCCGCTGCGGGTCATCATCGTGCCGCAGGCGGGGCAGGCCGGAGCGTCGTCGGGAAAGGGGAGGGGGGCGGCCAGCATCGGCGGCGCTGCACCCGACTCGCCGCCGCCCTCGATCAGGCCGAGCGCCTGCCGCTGGCTGGCAGGCAGGAACTTCCACCCCAGCCAGCGGAAGACGTAGTCGGTGAGCGACTTGGCGTAGGGGATGGCGGGGTGGCGGGTGAAGCCGGAGGGCTCGTAGCGGGTATGGGCGAGCTTCTCCACCAGGGTGGCGAGCGGCACGCCGTGCTGCAGGGCGATGGAGACGGTGGTGGCCACGGCGTCCATCAGCCCCGAGACGGTGGAGCCCTCCTTGGCCATCACCAGGAAGATCTCTCCCGGCTCGCCGTCGTCGTAGAGCCCCGCCGTCACGTAGCCCTCGTGCCCCTGGACGGAGAACTTGTGGGTGATGGCGCGGCGCTCGTCGGGGAGGCGCCGGCGGGTGGGCGTGGCAGCAGGCTGGGCGACGAGGGCCGGGAACGCTGGCGACGAGGCGGCCGGGCTGGGTGCCGCCGGGGCGGGCGCCGCGGCGCCGGGAGTCGCCACGGTCGGCAGGGTTGCCCTCGCGGCCGGCCGCTCCCGACCGGCGCGCACCGGCTGGCTCTGCTTGCAGCCGTCGCGATAGACGGTGACCGCCTTGAGCCCCAGCCGCCAGGCGTCGAGGAAGATCGCCTCGATGGCTTCGACGCTGGTGTCGTGGGGCACGTTGATGGTCTTGCTGATCGCGCCCGACACCAGCGGCTGCAGCGCGGCGAGCATCAGCAGGTGTCCGCGCGGGGCGATGCGGCGGCCCCCCGGGCTCGCCGGCAGCGCGCTGTCGAACACCGGCAGGTGAGCGGGGTCGAGACCAGGCGCCCCCTCGACGGTGCCGCGCTCCTCGAGCCAGGCGAGGAGGGTCGCCGCCTCCCGCTCCTCGTAGCCGAGGCTCGCGAGGGCGAGGGGCACCGTGCGGTTGACGATGCGCAGGCTGCCGCCACCCACCAGCTGCTTGGTCTTGGCGAGGGCGAGCTCGGGCTCGACGCCGGTGGTGTCGCAGTCCATCATGAAGGCGATGGTGCCGGTGGGGGCGAGGCAGGTGGCCTGGGCGTTGCGGAAGCCATGGGCGGCGCCGAGCGCGAGGGCCTCGTCCCAGGCGGCGAGGGCGGCCTCGTGGAGCCCGGGCGGCAGCGTGCGGGAGTCGATGGCGGCTGCCGCCTCGCGGTGGGCCGCGAGCACCGCCTTCATCGCCGTGGCGTTGTCGCGGTAGGCGGCGAAGGGGCCGCGGGCGGCGGCGAGGCGAGCCGACTGCCGGTAGGCGGCACCGGTCATCAGCGCCGTCACCGCCGCGGCCAGGGCGCGACCGGGCTCGGAGTCGTAGGGGCGCCCGCTCGCCATCAGCAGACCGCCTAGGTTGGCGAAGCCGAGCCCCAGCGGCCGGTAGCGGCGCGACAGCTCACCGATCCTGGCCGTGGGGTAGCTGGCGCGGTCGACCAACACGTCCTGGGCGGTCACCAGCAGCGCGCAGGCGGCAGCGAAGCCGCCGGCGTCGAAGTCACCCTCGCGGCTCCAGAAACGCAGCAGGTTGAGCGAGGCGAGGTTGCAGGCGCTGTCGTCGAGGAAGAGGAACTCACTGCACGGGTTGCTGGCGCGAATGCGTCCGCCCGCCGGGCAGGTGTGCCAGCGCTGGATGGTGCCGTCGAGCTGGATGCCAGGGTCGCCGCAAGCCCAGGCCGCCGCCGCCATCTCGCGCAGCAGGTCGCGAGCGCGGTAGGTGGCTGCCGGCTTGCCGTCGGCGACGAGCCGCGTCATCCAGGCATCGTCGGCCACCACCGCGTCGAGGAAGGCGTCGCTCAGCCGCAGCGAGTGGTTGGCGTTCTGGAAGGCGACCGAGTCGTAGGCGCCGCCAGGAGCGTCGAAGCCGGGGTCGTAACCGGCGGCGACCAGCGCCCTCGCCTTCGCCTCCTCGGTGGCCTTGGCGCGGATGAACGCCACGACGTCGGGATGGGCGACGTCGAGGATGACCATGCGCGCCGCCCGCCGCGTCCGCCCGCCGCTCTTGATGGCGCCGGCGAAGGCGTCGAGGCCGCGCATGAAGGAGAGGGGCCCCGAGGCCACGCCGCCGTTGGAGAGCGGCTCCGTGGAGGCGCGCAGCGACGACAGGTTGGTGCCGCTGCCGGAGCCGAACTTGAACAGCATCGCCTCGTTGCGGGCGAGGGCGAGGATCGACTCGAGGCTGTCCTCGACGCCGTTGATGAAGCAGGCCGAGCACTGCGGCCGCGCCTCGACGCCGACGTTGAACCACACCGGGGAGTTGAAGGCCGCCCGTTGGTCGAGGGTGAGGAAGGCGAGCTCGGCAGCGAAGGTGGCGGCCTCGTCGCCGCCGGCGAGGTAGCCGTCCTCGCGCGCCCAGGCGGCGATCGTCCCCACCACCCGCGACACCAGCTGCCGCACGCTGTCCTCGCGCTCGCGGCTGCCGAGGGCGCCGCGCAGGTACTTCGACGCCACCACCCGGGTGGCGATGTCCGACCATGCCGCCGGAACCTCCACCGCCGGCTGGCGGAAGACCTCGCCGCCGGCGGCGTCGCGGATCACCGCCTCGCGGCGCACCCACTCCACGCGCTCGTAAGGGTCCTCCCCCGGCCGCGTGAAGCGGCGAGCGAGGCCCAGCCCAGCCGGCGCCAGCCCCGACGGGGCGCCCTCGCTAGCGTCGATGACGACGGGAGAGGCAAGGTCGGCCATCCGCGTTTCCTCCAGCCATTGGGGGTTCGAGGATAGCCAGCCCCAACCTGTCGTGGCATGCGTGCCGTCATGCCCCGTTGCGGCTCCATCGCGTCCCGACCGGCGCGGCCGGCGCCCCATCCCTGGCGACCACCGACCCGCGGGGGCGGGACCCACCCACCCCGCGATGACGCCTGCCGCCACCCGACGTGCAGGCGAGCGCGGGGCCGACACCGCTCAGGATCGCCTCACGTAGGTGGGCCAAAGGAGGCTGCCATGGCTGATTCCAATCGGTGGTTCCTAGACGAGCTCGAGCGACGTGGCGTCTCGCGACGCGACTTCCTCGGCTTCTGCGGTGTGATGGGTTCCGTGCTCGCCTTGCCGACGCGGGTGGGCGCACAGATCGCAGAGGCGGTGGCGCGGTCCGACAAGCCGCCGTTGATCTGGCTCGAATTCCAGGATTGCGCCGGCGACACCGAGAGCCTGCTGCGCGCCAGCCGGCCGAGCGTCGCCGAGCTGGTGCTCGACACCCTCTCCATCGACTACCACGAGACCATCATGGCCGCCGCCGGCGAGCAGGCCGAGGCGGCGCGCGCGGCGACGATGGAGAAGTACCGCGGCAAGTACATCGCCGTCGTCGAGGGCTCGATCCCCACCGCCGAAGGGGGCATCTACTGCACGGTGGGCGGTCGTACCGCGCTCGACATCGCTCGTGACGTCTGCGGCAACGCCGCGGCCACCATCGCCATCGGCACCTGCGCCACCTACGGCGGGCTGCCGGCAGCGGCGCCCGATCCCACCGGCGCGCTGGGTGTGGCCGACGCCGTGCCGGAGGCGAAGAACGTCATCAACCTCCCCGCCTGCCCGGCCAACGTCGAGAACCTGACGGCGACGATCGTCTACTACCTCACCTTCAAGAAGTGGCCACCGGTCGACCGCTATGGCCGGCCGCTGTTCGCCTACGGCAAGCTCATCCACGACAACTGCGAGCGCCGCGCCCACTACGACGCCGGCCAGTTCGTCGAGGCCTGGGGCGACGAGGGGCACCGCAAGGGCTACTGCCTCTACAAGATGGGGTGCAAGGGCCCGGTGACCAACCACAACTGCCCGACCGTGGGCTGGAACGGCAACACCAGCTGGCCGGTGGCCTGTGGCCACCCCTGCATCGGGTGCGCCGAGCCCAACTTCTGGGACCGCATGACGCCGTTCTACGTCCACACCGCCGGCGTGCCCGGCTTCGGCGTGCAGAGCAACGTCGACAAGGTCGGCACCTGGGCCGTCGCCGGTGTCGGCGCCGCCTTCGCCGCCCACGGCTTGATCCAGATCGGCAAGCGGTTCCGCCAGAGTGGCGCCGCGGCCGGGACCGAGGAGAAGGAGACCCAGTCATGACCCACGTCGTCGTCGATCCGGTGACCCGCATCGAGGGGCACCTGCGCATCGAAGCCGAGGTGGACGGCGGAAAGGTGACCGACGCCTGGTCCTCCTCCACCATGTTCCGCGGCATCGAGACCATCCTCGAGGGGCGCGACCCCCGCGACGCGTGGCTGTTCACGCAGCGCATCTGCGGCGTCTGCACCACCGTGCACGCCATCGCCTCGCTGCGTGCCGTCGAGGACGCCATCGGCGCCAAGCCGCCCACCAACGCGCGCCTGATGCGCAACCTGGTGATGGCCTCGCAGATGGTGCAGGACCACGTCATCCACTTCTACCACCTGCACGCGCTCGACTGGGTGGACGTGGTCAACGCCCTCTCCGCCGACCCCAAGGCGACCTCGGCGCTGGCCGAGTCGATCTCGGACTGGCCGAAGTCGGGCCCGCGCTACTTCCAGGGCATCAAGGACCGCGTCGGCGCCTTCGTGGCGCGCGGCCAGCTCGGCCCCTTCGCCAACGCCTACTGGGGGCACCCGGCCTACAAGCTGCCGCCGGAAGCCAACCTGCTCGCCGTCGCCCACTACCTCGAGGCGCTCGACTGGCAGCGCGACTTCATCAAGATGCATGCCCTGCTCGGCGGCAAGAACCCGCACCTGCAGGGGTTCGTCGTCGGCGGCATGGCGACGCCCATCGACTTCGACCAGCAGGCCTCGCTCAACGCCGGCTCGATCGCCGAGATGCATCGGCTGATCCAGGAAGGCAAGGACTTCGTTCAGAAGGTGTACATCCCCGACCTGATGGCGGTGGCGTCGTTCTACAAGGAGTGGGCCGGCATCGGCGCCGGCGTCGGCAACTACCTGGTCTACGGCGAGTACCCCGAGGACGACAGCGCCAACCCGAAGATGTACTTCCCGGCCGGGGTGATCCGCAACCAGGACATCTCCAAGCTCGAGCCCTTCGACCCCGCCAAGGTCACCGAGTACGTCACCCACTCCTGGTACAGCTACCAGAGCGGCGACAACACCGGGCTGCACCCCTACGCCGGCCAGACCACCCCCAAGTACACCGGCCCCCAACCGCCCTTCGACCGTCTCGACACCGGCGGCAAGTACAGCTGGCTCAAGGCGCCGCGCTACGACGACCAGCCGATGGAGGTGGGGCCGCTGGCGCGCATGCTGGTGGCCTACGTGGCCGGCCAGCCCCAGGTCAAGGCGCTCGTCGACGGCACCCTCGCCCAGCTGGGCGTCGGCCCGGCGGCGCTCTTCTCCACCCTCGGCAGGGTGGCGGCACGCGGCATCGA
Source organism: Thermoanaerobaculia bacterium (assembly GCA_963837455.1). GTDB lineage: Bacteria > Acidobacteriota > Thermoanaerobaculia > Multivoradales > JAIOJS01 > DASYQD01. The sequence goes on from CAWINM010000014.1 coordinate 200,200, forward strand.
GACGGCGATCCTCGCCGACAAGATGGAGGGCTGGGTCGACGAGCTGGCGAAGAACGCCGGTAACGGCGACCTGTCGATCGCCGACAACAGCAAGTGGGACCCGGCGAGCTGGCCCGCGGAGTGCTCCGGCGCCGGCCTGCACGAGGCCCCGCGTGGCGCCCTCGGCCACTGGGTGCAGATCGAGAAGGGCGCCATCAAGCGCTACCAGTGCGTCGTCCCCAGCACCTGGAACGCCGGTCCGCGCGACGCCGCCGGCAAGCGTGGTCCCTACGAGGCCTCGCTCATCGGCACGCCGGTGGCCAAGGCCGACCAGCCGCTCGAGATGCTGCGCACCATCCACTCCTTCGACCCCTGCCTCGCCTGCGGAGTCCACGTCTGCGACGCCCAAGGGCACGAGGTGGTGAGCGTGAGGGCGGTATGACAGTCCTCGACAAACCGCTCGCGGCGGCGCCTCGCTCCGGCCGCGAGATCGTCCCCGTCTACGTGTGGGACCTGGTGGTGCGCTGGACGCACTGGCTGATCGTGCTGTCGATCGCCGTCCTCGCGGTCACCGGGTTCCTCATCGGCCACCCCCTCTTCGTCGCTCCCGGCCGCGCCGAGGATCACTTCATCACCGGCACCATCCGTGCGGTGCACTTCTACGCCGCCATCATCTTCTCCCTGGCGGTGCTCTCGCGCCTCTTGTGGATGCTGATCGGCCCGCCGGCGGCGCGCTGGACCCAGTTCATCCCGGTGGCCAAGAAGCGGCGCGCCGGCTTCGTCGGCACCATCAAGTTCTACCTCTTCGCGCGCCGCACGCCGCCGCCCTTCGTCGGTCACAATCCGGTCGCCGGCGCCGCCTACAGCGCCGTGTTCGGCCTCTACCTGGTGATGATCGGCACCGGCCTCGGCATGTACGCGCTGTCGGCGGGGGTCCACTCCCCGTTCCGGCACTTCACCTTCCTGGTGCCGCTGTTCGGCGGCACCGGCCTCATCCGCTGGATCCACCACGTGGTGATGTGGCTGCTGCTCGGCTTCGCCGTGCACCACATCTACTCGGGTGGTCTGGTGGCGATCGTCGAGAAGAACGGCACCATGGACTCGATCTTCTCCGGCTGGAAGTGGTTCCACCGTGAGGACATCGACGAGTCGGACCTGGGGAGGAAGCGCGGTGGCTGACCCGGAGCTGCTCGTCCTCGGCCTCGGCAACGTGCTGTGCAGCGACGACGGTGCCGGGCCGGCCGTCGTCGGCCGCCTCGCCGCCCGCTGGCAGGCGCCGGCGGGCGTGCGGGTGACCGACGGCGGCACCCTCGGCCTGACGCTGCTGTCGCTGCTCGCCGATGCCGATCACGTGCTGCTCGTCGATGCGGTGCGGGTGCCGGGCCTCGCGCCCGGCACCCTCGTGCGCCTCACCGGCGACGATGTCGCCGCCGCGACGCGCGAGCAGCTCTCGGTGCACCAGGTGGGCGTCGCCGACCTGCTCGACGCGCTGCGCCTGCTCGACCGGCTGCCCCGCCAGCTCTCCCTGCTCGGCGTGGTCCCCGAGAGCATCGAGCTCGGCTTCGGCTGTACGCCGGCAGTGGAAGCGGCGCTCGAGGACCTGGTGACTGCGGTGGTCGACGAGGCCGCAAGCCTCGGCTTCCCTTTTCGCAGAGAGGTGACGGATGCGCTTCCCGCTGTTGCCCCTGGCGGCACTGCTGCTCATGCTGCCCTGTTGTAAGGGGAGCGACGCCGGCGCGGAGTCCAGATCGGGCTCCACCAGCGCTGCGGCGGCGCGGGTCGTCGCGCCGGTGGCGGTGGCGCGCGGGCGCGCTCTCTTCCTCGCCCACTGCGCCTCCTGCCATGGCGAGCACGCCGACGGCCGCGGACCGCGCAGCCGGAACCTGGCAACGCACCCCGCCGACCTCACCCGGCTGCCGCCGGAGCACCGGCGAGCGCCGCGGCTCCGCGACGTGCTGGAGCACGGGGTGGCGGGTACCGACATGCCCGCGTGGCAGGCTCTCTCCGCCGACCAGCTCGATGACCTCGTCGCCTATCTGCAAACGCTGGGGCCGCCGGAGACGGCGCTCGCGAACTGACCGCCGCCCGAACGCGGCCGAGGAGAACGCCAAGATGTGCCTGGGAGTGCCTGGACGGGTGGTCAGCGTCGCCGACGACATCGCGGTGGTCGACTTCTGGGGCGTGCAACGCGAGGTGCGGCTCGACATCGTCGACCAGCCGGTGGGACCCGGCGACTACGTGCTCAACCACGTCGGCTTCGCCATCCGCCGCATCCCCCCCGAAGACATCGGCGAGACGCTCGCCGTCTACGAGCAGCTGCTCGCCGCCGCCGAGGACGACCTCATGGCCGCGGACGTTCGCGGCGAAGTGGCGGCGGCGGGCGGCGGCGGGGAGGGTGGCGCGTGAGCCCGCCAAGCCAGCCCGTGGACGCTCCCGCCCCCGACTCCGCCAGCTCCGCCGCTGCGGCCGGCTCCCCCCTCTGGTTCCGCGACCGCGACACCGGCCGCCGGCTGGCGGAGAGACTGGGGGTGCTGCTCGCCGAGATCGGACGCGCGCCGGTGGCGGTGATGCACGTCTGCGGCAGCCACGAGCAGGCGATCGCCCGCTTCGGGCTGCGCGCCGCCCTGCCGCGCGGTCTCGACGTCATCATGGGCCCCGGCTGCCCGGTCTGCGTCACCGACCAGCCGGAGGTCGACGAGGCGGTGGTGCTGGCGCGCCAGGGGGTGCGGGTCGCCACCTACGGCGACATGCTGCGCGTCCCCGGCAGCGTGCAGTCGCTCGCCGACGCGCAGGCGGCCGGCGGCCGCGTCGAGGTGGTCTACTCGGCGACGCACGCAGTCGAGCTCGCCCGCGCCAACCCCGACGAGCCGCTGGTGTTCTTCGCCAGCGGCTTCGAGACCACCGCCGTCGCCACCGCCGCCATCGCCCTCGCCGGCGTGCCCGACAACCTGTCGATCCTCTCCGCTCACAAGTACATCCCGCCGGTGATGGAGATCGTCGCCGAGATGCCGGAGACGCGCGTCGAGGGGTTCCTCGCCGCCGGCCACGCCGCCGCCATCACCGGCTGGAAGATCTTCGAGCCCTTCGTCGAGCGCCACCGGCTGCCGGTGGTGGTCGCCGGCTTCGAGCCGCTCGACATCCTCGCCGGGCTGGTACGGCTGGTCGAGCTCATCCGCGACGGCGCCCCGCAGGTGGTGAACACCTTCCCGCGCTGCGTCACCGCCGAGGGCAACCGCAACGCCCAGCGGCAGCTGTGGCGCGTCTTCGAGCCGGTGGGCGGCCGCTGGCGCGGCATCGCCCACGTGCCCAACGGCAACCTGCGGCTGCGCGACGAGTGGGCGCACCTCGACACCCGCCGCCGCTTCGACATCGACCTCGCCTCGCTGTGGGACTTCGCGCCGCCGGCGCTGGCGCAGGAGTGCCGGTGCGGCGACATCATGGCCGGCATCGCCTCCCCCCACGACTGCCCGATGTTCGGCCGCGAGTGCACGCCGGCGCGCCCGGTGGGCGCCTGCATGGTGTCGAGCGAGGGCACCTGCCGCATCTGGCACCAGTACGGCGGCGTCCCCGACCTGCGGGCGGACGACGCTCCGGGCGCCGAAGCCGGCGCCGCCGCCGGGGCCGCCGCGGCTGCGGAGAGCGGACCCTGCTGCAGTTGCCAGCCGCCGTGCGCGACGCCGAGAGAGGCACCCGGAGAGGTGACGCCATGACCCCGTTCGACGAGCCCATGATCACTCTCGCCCACGGCGCCGGCGGCCCCGCCATGCGCGACCTCATCGCCACCACCTTCGTCAATGGCCACGGCGCCGCGGCGGCCAGCCGCGGGGTCACCGTCGGCCTCGACGCCCTCGACGACGGCGCCGCCATCGACCTCGGCGACGGCCGCTTCCTCGTCTTGACCACCGACTCGCACGTCGTGCACCCGCGCTTCTTCCCCGGCGGCGACATCGGCCGCCTGGCGGTGGCGGGGACCGTCAACGACCTCGCGGTGATGGGGGCCACCGAGCCGCTGGCGCTCACCTGCGGCATCATCCTCGAGGAGGGGTTCCCGCGCGCCGAGCTCACCCGGGTGCAGGCCTCGATCGCCGCCACCTGCGCCGAGTCGGGCGCGGTGATCGTCACCGGCGACACCAAGGTGATGGGGCGAGGCGAGGTCGACGGCCTGGTGATCAACACCGCCGGCGTCGCTCTCACCCGCCGCGTCGTCCCTGACCGCGGGCTGGCCGCGGGTGACCGCTTGCTGGTGACCGGCACCGTCGGCGACCATGGCCTCGCCATCCTCTGCGTGCGCAAGGGGCTGCAGCTGCACGGGGAGCTGCGCTCCGACGTGGCGCCGATCAACGGCCTGCTGCGCGCCGCCATCGCCGCCGCCGGCGACGCCCTGGTGGCGATGAAGGACGCCACCCGCGGCGGCCTCGGCGCGGTGCTGCACGAGATGGCCGGCAAGAGCGGGGTCGGCATCCGTCTCGACGAGGGCGCGGTGCCGGTCTCCGCCGCCGTGCGCGCCGCCGGCGAGCTGCTCGGCATCGATCCCCTCCACGTCGCCAACGAGGGCAAGGCGGTGCTGGTGGTGCGCGCCCATGCGGTGCTGGCGGTGCTGGCGGCGCTGCGGGCGCATCCGCTCGGGCGCGACGCCGCCGAGATCGGCAGCGTTGTCAACGAGCGGCCGGGGCAGGTGCTCGTGGACACCGGCTTCGGGCGCCGGCTGCTCGCCGAGCCCGACGGCGAGCTGTTGCCACGCATCTGCTGAGGGGACTAGCCATGGAGCACATTCACGTCGAGCGCAACGACGGCGTCGGCATCCTCACCATCGAGCGCCCGGCGCGCTTCAACTCGCTCGACGTGGCGACGGCGCAGGACCTGCGGGCGGCGGCCCTCGCCCTCGCCCGCGACCAGGCGGTGCGCTGCATCGTGCTGCGCGGGCAGCCAGGCGCCTTCTGCAGCGGCGTCGACCTCAAGTACGTGCGCGCCGGCGGCGGCGAGGGCGAGCTCGCCTATCTCACTCCGGAGAGCCGCCCCGTGGGCAGCGGCTACGGCCGCATCTTCAAGCAGATCCTGGAGTACCTGCACAGCACCATCTCGGAGATCCGCCGCGCCGCCAAGCCGGTGCTCGCCGCCGTCGACGGCGTCGCCGCGGCGGGTGGCTTCGGGCTCGCCATGTGCTGCGACCTCGTCTACGCCTCCGAGCGGGCGAGCTTCGAGTGGGCCTACGGGCGCACCGGGCTCTCCGGCGCCGAGAGCACCACCTTCCTGCTGCCGCGGCTCATCGGACTGCGCCACGCTCTCGAGCTGGTGCTGCTCAACCCGCGGCTCGACCCCTGGCGGGCGCGCGACCTCGGCCTGGTCACCGCCGTCTACCCCAGCGAGGAGCTCGCCGGCAAGGTGATGGGTGTCGCCCTCGAGCTCGCCGCCGGCCCCACCGCTGCCTGGGCGGCGGGCAAGGCGCTGCTCAACCGCGCCGCCGGCATGGACCGCCTCGACCTCCACCTCGACCAGGAGCTGCAAGAGCTGGTGCGCTCGGCGGACAGCCCGGAGTTCGCCGCCGGGCTCGAAGCCTTCTTCACCCGCAAGGAGAAGGCCGCGCCGGCGCCGGTACCCCTCCCCGCCGGCGAACGCTGACGACGGGTCGCGCCTCGAGCCCCACACCTGCGGGCTCGCGGGCGCGGCTGTCGTGCGTGCTTCCGACCCCCGGCACCCGCACCTTGGTGGTGGTGACCGGGAAGCTGCAGCCGGGCGCGAGTCTAGGGAGCGAGGGGCGATGCCGGTGGCGCGGGCGGCGCCAGCGGCGGCGCCGCCTCCGGCGCCGGGACCGCGATGAGGTCGTAGCCCGCCTGCCGCAGCAGGCACAGCGACCAGGCGCGCTCGAAGTAGTAGACCGGCTGCAGCAGCGTGTGGCGGACGACCGGCAGGAAGCCCAGGCAGCAGGTGAAGCAACCGGCGACCAGGGTGACGATGGCGGCGCCGATGGTGAAGACGATCTTGAGCAGGAGGTAGACGAGGAAGGTGCCGAGGTGACGGCGCACCAGCCCCCAGGCCTGCCCCACCGCACGCCCGCAGGAGACGTCGAGGTACATCTGCAGGGGAGCGGCGAAGTCGCGCAGCACGAGCAGGAACAGGTTGAGGACGATGGCGTAGGCGACGAAGAGCAGGATCGCCAGCACCAGCAGCGCGATGGCGCCGCCGACGGCGCCGCCGTGCGCCACCCAGAAGCCCATCCAGACGATCGACGCCAGCAGCGCCAGCATGCCGGCGAGGGCCGCCAGGAAGACGCCGTAGCTCCAGCCGAAGAAAGACCACGCTCGCCGCGCGTGCTCGCGCCAGGGGCGGGCGACGTCGAAGCGACCGCTGGCGACGTTGTCGGCGTACATGAAGACGCCGCGCGAGTGGATCCACAGCACCAGCGCGGCGAAGGCGAGCAGCAGCACCAAGGCGATGGCGCCCACCGCCAGGATGATCACCGCGTGCTCGGAGATCCAGTCGGTGGCGTTGGCGAGCTCGCCGCGGTCGAAACCGCCACCCGTGGGCAGATTCCCGCCGGGCATGCGGAAGCCGGTGCCACCGCCACCACCACCTCCGCTGTCGCGCCCGCACTGGTCGAGGAAGGCGACGAAGCCGAGCGCCAGCCAGCGCTCGAAGCGGAAGGGGAAAAGCCGCTTCCCCGCTAGGTCCATCGCCTCGCTCGCCGCCGAGATCGCGGACAGCTGCGGGCGCGTTTCGAGCGGGGCGGTCATCCCAACGCTGATTCTAGTCCCGAACCCCCTCGGCGAGCGACTGGGCGACCCTGGTCGCCGCCGGCGGCACACCGCCGCGGGCGTCGAGGAGCAGCCAGGCCGCCGGCAGCAGGATACCGGCGAGCATCAGCCCGCCGTCGAGCCGGTAGGCACCGCCCGGCAGGGCGAGCAGCTCGATCGCCGCCGCGCCGCCGAGGCCGAGCCAGACGCTCGCCACCCAGGCGAGCGGGTTGTCGCGCAGGAAGCCGCGCACCAGCAGCAGCACGCCACCCGCGACGAGGGCGAGCTGGACGGCAGCCACGCCGTACTCCGCCGGCGTGCGCGCGGCGGCGGGCAGGAACGACAGCAGTACCAGCACGGCGAGCAACGCGCGCCGGGCGGGGGTCCGGAAGTGGCGCACCAGCACCGTGACTACGATCGCCGCCAGGGCGGCGACGAAGACCGTCCCCGACACCGCCCGCAGGAGGCCGAAGAGGGCGGGAGCGGCGGCATCCACGGCCGGCGGCCAGGAGACCCCGGAGAGCAGCCGCCCTGCGGGCAGCAGGTAGGCGACCAGCGCGCGCAGGTTGGGCAGCCCGAGCGCCAGGCCGAGCGTCACCGCGCCGGCCACCAGCGCGTCGCGCGCGTAGAGACGGCGCGCGCCACGTCCCAGCATGCCGAGCGCACCAGGATGCAGCGCGGCGGCGAGCCCGCTGGCCAGGCCGGCGCCGACCAGGCTGCCGATCGCCGCCAGCACGAAGCTGACCGCAATGACGATGGTGTAGGCGCCGGCCGGAATGGAGGTGTCGTACTGGGCCCACAGCGTATCGAGCGACAGCGCGAGGCGCAGCGCCACCGCCGCGGCGGCCAGCGCACCGAAGAGGACGGCGATCCGCCAGGGAACCTCGCCGGAGCGGATCTTGGCCACCAGCAGCAGCACCGCCAGGGCACCGAGGGTGCCGAGCAGCGGCAGCTTCAGCCAGCGCACGACCACGGTCGCCGCCGTCTCCTTCTCGCGGCCGCGCCGCCACTGCTCGGGGATCTTCACCTCGCGCGTCCAGCCGGCGACACGGTCGCCCTGGACCACCACTTGGTGCCGCACCTTGCCCTCTGCCGCGCCCGGCACCGCGAGCTCCCACACCAGGGTGTGGTCCCGCCGCGCCGTCTCGTCCTTCTGGGTCTGCTCCTTGAGCTCCGCCGCCGTCGGGTCGACCCCGTGACGGCGCAGGAAGGTCTCTGCCAGCTCCCGCGCCTGGTCCTTCGTGAGCCGTGCCCCCGGTGCGCTGTCGAGCAGCTCGCGGCTGAAGCCCACCGCGGCGCCGGTGGTGACGTCCACCGAGACCCAGTACTCCTCCTTCTGCCCCGGCACGAAGAAGCGCACGCGCCACAACGGGGTGGGCGCGAGCCCACCGTAGACGCGCTCCGCCGCGGGCAGGCCACCGGCCTCGAGCAGGTAGGCCGCAGCTGTGGGGTCCGTGCGATCCATGATCCGCTCGGCGCGCCGGTAGGCGACGACGTCGAAGCCGGCGTCGCGCAGGAACGTCCCCGCCACCGCCCGCGCCGCGTCGCGGCGGCCGTGGAAGGCGATCCAGTCGCCGAAGCGCGGCACCGGCTCGAAAGCGATGACGGCAAGACCGGCGGCGAGCAGCAGGCCCCAGCCCACCCGCACCGCCGGCAGCGACTGGTAGGCGATCACCGCAGCCGCGGCCACCGGCTCCGCGGCCGCTCGCGGCTCGGGGGGTGGCGCCACTCCCTCCGCGGCGTTGGTGCCCTCGGCGGGAAGGAATCCGCCGCGCCACCGGTAGGCGACCGCCGCACCAACGAGAAGCAGGACGAAGATCCCCGCCGAGAGGCTGCCCGAGATCTGGTAGTAGAGATTGGGGGAGCGGATGAGCACGAAGGCGGTGTACAGCGCGTCGATCGAGAAGTGGGAGATGACGACGGCGGCGGCGCCGAAGCGCAGGAAGACGGCGCCGAGGATGCAGCCCGCCAGGCCCACCTCGAGGCCGCGGATCCAGAACGGCTGGTTGGGGTAGCCGGCGTGCCCGAAGCCCCAGATGAAGGCCGCCACCACGACCGCGAAGACGGTGCTGCGCAAGAGGCGCTCGAAGAACGGGATGGAGAACACCCGCGAGAGGAGCTCCTCGGAGATCGCCGGCAGGAAGCCGAAGAACAGCACGTAGACCCAGGGGAAGCGCGTCGACAGCAGGTCCGAGTAGGCGACCTCGCGCGGCGCCCACGCCCCCAGCCGGTTGGCGATGATGTAGAAGACGTTCTCGTAGGCGAAGAAGAAGCAGGTTAGGGTGAGCCCCACGGCGGTGGCGAGGAAGAGCTCGCGCGAGCGCAGCCCCCGCAGCCGCAGCAGTGACGAGAACGACAGCCGCGACGGGAAGCGCTCGCGGTAGAGCGGCTCGGCGGCGGCGGCGAGCAGCAGGATGAGCACCCCGGTGCCGAGCCCGGCGGCGAGGGCGATCAGCACCTTGCCGGCGAGGAAACCGGCGAAGGACGTGGTGGTGTCGTAGTCGTAGAGATCCGAGGGCAGGCTGTTGAGCTGCGACACGCTCATCAGCAGGAAGGTGACGCCGCCGAGCGCCGCCGCCGGTCGCCAGCGCAAGTCGCCGCGTCGCACCCGCATGCCGAGGAACACCAACATGGCGAGCACGGTGAGCAGCAGCAGCACGTCGTCGACGAGGTTGGTGACCTCGTTGCGGCTGCGCAGCCTCTCGTAGCCGCGCACCCAGGTGTCGGGCACCTTCAGCCACTCCCGGTAGCCGCTGATGGCGGCGCCGGCGACGTCCACCTCGAGGCGGTAGTCGGCGCCGTGCACCTCGCTGCCCCTGACCTTCCAGGTGAAGGCGTGGTCGGTGCGGTGGGGCCGCTTCTGCGTCGACGCCTCCACGAACTCGAGCCCGGCGAGCGGGCGTCCCATGCCAGCGAGAAACGCCTCGGCACGCTGCCGCGCGGCGTCGGTGGTGAGGTCGGCCCCCGCCGCCTCCTCCGCCAGCTCGTGGCGGAAGCCGACCACCTCCCCCTTGGTGGTCACCTCGACCGCCATCTCCTCCTTCTCGAGCGGCCGGAACCAGCGGTGCTGCCAGCGCCACAGGCGCACGGTGGAGCCGAGCAGCCGGTTCTCCTCTTCCACTCCCAGCTCGCGTTCGAGGAAGGTCTTCTGCTCGTCGTCGTAGCCGAAGATCGCCGCGTGCAGGTAGCGACGCGGGGCGAGCCGCATGCGGGCGAGGAAGCTCTCGGCGATCGGCCGCGAGCTCTCGCGCGTCACCCGGAACTCGATCGAGGCCTCGGGAAAGGCCGAGAAGAAGTACTTGACGCCGACGAAGAGGGAGACGCCGGCGACGACGATGCAGGCGAGGAGCAGGCGCCGGTCGGAGCGGGTCAGCTTCTCGAGGGACATCGAGCGCATCGTACCGCCGTTGGAACGAAGCCCTCAGCCTCGGCGCCTACTGCCTCACGAGCGACGGCGCCGACACCCGCAACCTGCCCGCGTCGTCCACGATCGCGCCGTAGCACCCCGACCCAGACGGCCCACTCGCGGGCGACGGCCGGCGGGCGGACGGGCTCTCCCGTCACGCCCGCCGATTCACGGCTCAGGGCCAGCTCACGGTGCAGGTCTTGTCGCTATCGAGGACCACATCGCTCGAGAACGAGTCGCCGGTGCAGTCGCCCCCCCAGGCGACGTCGCCCGGGTTGTCGGGGCGGGCGAAGAGGGTGAGCGTCGTGCCCTGCGCAAGCGACACCGTGCAGCTGCCGAGACACAGCACGCCGGGGGGGTTGCTGGTCACGGTGCCCGCCCCGGAGCCGAGGAACACCAGGGTCAGCTGGTACGACGGCGGCGGCGGCGGCAGCGCGGTGAAGGTGGCGACGCAGGTGGTGTCGGCGAGCACCGCCACGTCGCCGAGCGAGCACACAGGATCGCCGCTCCAGCCGGTGAACACCGAGCCGGCGTCGGGCTCGGCCGCGAGCAGCACGCGGGTGGGGATCGGGTAGCCGGCGCTGCAACTCCCGGGACAGTCGATACCGGCCGGCTCGCTGGTCACCCGCCCGCTGCCGTCGCCGGCGAGCACCACCGTCAGAATGCCCGGCACCGCGGTGGCGTCAAAGCGGGCGTAGCAGAGCTTGTCCGCGTCGGGCTCGAGCACCCCGTCCTCGCAGTCGGGGTCGCCACTGAAGCCGCCGAAGACCGAGGTCCCCGCGGGAGTCGCCGTCAGCGCGATCGGCACGCCGCCGGCAAAGGTGGCCGAGCAGGTGACGCCACAGTCGATCCCCGCCGGCGACGAGGTCACCGACCCATCACCGAAGCCGAAGCGGATGATGGTGACCCGGACCGGCGCTCGCACGGCGATCGTCACCGTGGCGGTCGCGCACTCCACCGGCGTGCCGTCGTCGCAGACCTCGTAGACGAAGCTGTCGCTGGGGCTCTCGTTGCCGTCGTTGTCGTAGCTGAAGGTGCCGTCGGGCGCCAGGGTGAGGGTGCCGTGGCTCGGCCCGCTCGAGACCGTGGCGGTGAGCGTCCCGCCTTCCGCGTCGCTGTCGTTGGCCAGCACCGAGGTGGCCCCCGAATCGAGCACGGTGACGGTCATCCCCTGGCCGACGGTGGCGCTGTCGTCCATCGCCACCGGCGGGTCGTTGACCGGGTTGACGGTGATCGCCACGGAGGCGTCGCTGCACAGCTGCGGCGAGCTGTCGTCGCAGGCGTGGTAGACGAAGCTGTCGGCAGTGGTCTCGCTGCCGTCGTGGGTGTAGGTGAAGGTGCCGTCGGCACCCAGCGTGAGCGTGCCGTGAGCGGGCCCCGACACCGGCGTGGTGTCCACCGTCAACGTGTCTCCTGGGTTGGGGTCGCTGTCGTTGGCGAGCACCGAGCTGGCGCCGGAGTCGAGGACGCTCACCGTGCCTCCCTCGTCGACCGTGGCCGCGTCGTCGACCGCCACCGGCGGGCGGTTGAAGAAGTAGCTGTCGAGGGCGACCCGCGCCTGGTTCTCGATCAGCACGTCGCGCGCCAGGAAGGCGCCGGTCAGGTCGCTGGCGTGGCCGGCATGCAGCGTGCCGTAGGGCGCATAGATGCTGAGACCGACCAGGTTGCGAACGCCCAAGGTGACGGCTTCCGGGGTCGACTCGAGCCGACAGTCGCCGCCATTGACGCCGCCGACGTAGATCACGAGGTCGTGAGGGGACACGGTCGAGGCGGCGTTGGGGCCGAGCACGGCATTGTCCCCGCTGATCAGTCGCCCGGCGACGCGCACCTCGGTCGGTGCCGAGAACAGCAGCTGCGCGTTGTGGCCGAGGTCGATCGACGCGACGTCGAAGGCGCCGCCGGCGAGCTCGAGGTGTCCGCCATGGCCGACCGTGACGGCGCCGTACTGTCCTGGCGGGAGCACCAGCGTCCCGTTCGCCGGCACGTTCACCGGCGACGATCCGGGGACGGCGGTGACGAAGCCCGGCAGCAACGGGTACACGGGCAGCGCCAGCGGTGTGATCAAGGCCCCGGAGACGATGCCCTGGTTGAAGAGGTCGTTGTAGGCGAGGTCACCGCCGACGGTGGCGTGCGATTTGATGCGCACGCTGTCGCCGGCGGTCCGGCCGTCCGCGATGCTCGCTCGCGGGTCGAGGCTGAGCTCGTAGCCGTCCTGGAGAGTCGGCCCGGTGGCGGCGTCGTTCGCCACCACGTCCCCGCTCACCACCTCGGCCTGGTTCTTGAGTCGCACACTGTTGGTGCCGAGCAGCACCACCTGCGAGAACCCGGGGAGCAGCTTGTCGCCGCGCACCGGCAGGGCCAGCACGACCTCGTCCGGCCGCGTGCGAGCGAGCCAGGCCGTGAGGTCCGGTGCGTCGGCGGTGGTGGTGGCGCGCCCGAGGGCTCCCGAGCGCCGGCCACGGTCGAGGGCCTCGAGCTCGCGGCGGGTCGGCAGCCGCCAGTCGCGGTAGCCGAAGGCGCCAGCGCGGTTCATCGCCGCCATCGCGCGTTCCCCACGCGCCCGGCTGGTCACCACGCCCTTGCTCAGACCGGCATGGACGACGAAGGCGTCGTCAGCCACCCAAGTGAGCCCGTGCTCCGCGTCGCGCACCAGCGCACCCCCTCCGGCCGGAGTGGGGCCTGCCGCGAGCGTCGTGCCGACCAATCCCGCCGCCAGGCAAAGGGCGACGAGAAGACGGCAGGTCTCACTCTTTCCCATGAGGAGCCTCCCTTCTGCGGAATTTCTTTGACCGTACCACCCTCCGCGCTCACGTCAACCCCCCACTGCAGCGGCGAGCCAACCCCGGCGGGGGACACTGGCACCAAGTGTCATCGCGCATCGGGTGTCACCGCCTCGCGCGCACATGCGCCGTTCTCGCCACCAGCCCACCGGCTTGGCGACGACCGACGGCTCGGTTAGCCGGAGCCCGCGACGGACCCCGGACGAGCTTCGGCTCCGCCTGGCCCGTCCGCTCGCTGCTCGAGGGCAGCCCCAGACCCGCGTCCCGCTCAGGCGGCGCTCGGCACCCTGCCCTTGCGCGCCAGCTGGTCGTGGCGGAAGGCGGCGAGCAGGGCCGCTCCCAGCGCCCCGGCGAGCGGCGACTGCCCGTGGCTGCGCACCTCCAGGCGTGGTCCCTTGCGCTCCGCGGCCAAAGCCTCGCAGAGGGCTGCCAGCAGACCGGAGTCGCGCGCCATGCCGCCGGTGACCAGCACCACTCCTTCGGCACCCACCGCTCCGAGCAACTTGGCGAGCCGGCTGGCGATCGAGACGTGGATGCCCTTGAGCACGTCCTCGGTGGCGACGCCGTGGCTGACCATGTTGATGACGTCGGTCTCGGCGAGCACGGCGCAGATGCTCGAGCAGCGCTCGGGGCTCTGCGAGGCCAGCGAGCGGGCGCCGACGTCGTCGAGCGCCACGCCGAGGTAACGGGCGATGTTCTCGACGAACTGGCCGCTGCCGGCGGCGCACTGGCTGGTCATGCGGTGGCCGAGCACGCGGCCGCGCTCGTCGACACGGATGGCGCGCGTGTGCAGCGCCCCGACGTCGAGCACGGCGCGCGCCGCCGGCTCGAGGAAGACGGCGCCGCGGGCGTGCGCGGTCATCGAGTAGAAGTGACCGGTGCGCCGCTCGATGGCGTCGGCATCGCCGGTGGTGGCGACGTAGTCGAAGCCATCCGCCGCCACGCCGGCGGCGGCACAGGCCTCGGCAAGCGCCGCCGCCGTCACCTCGGCGGGGTCGCGGCGGCGGATCCGCTGCTCCACCGTCGCCCGCACCACGGCGTCCTCGCCGGCGCGGCTCTCGACGATCGCCACCTGCACGGCGCTGGCACCGGGGTCGATGCCGGCGGTGAGCTGTCGTCGGGTGCTCACGCCGCATCTCCCGTCGCCACCGACTCGATCCCTTCCCGCTGCCCGCCGGCAACCTCGTTCACGGCGCCACTTCGCTGGATTCCTGTCGCCCGCTGCAGCGGCGACAGCGCGCGGCCGGCCCGCAGGTTGTCGCGCGCGAAGAGCGCCGCCCCCAGGGCCCCCATGTAGATCGAGTCCGGGTGCACGTTGAGGTGAATGCCCTGGCCGTAGCTGTCCGCCACCAGCTCGCGCAGCACCTTGACCGCCATCGCGTTGCGGCACACGCCGCCGGTGAAGGTGAGCTGGTCCTCGACCCCTCCCGAGCGCGCCAGCAGCGACATGGCGCGCAGCATCATCGCCCGGTGCAGGCCGGCGAGCACGTCCTCGCGCCGCTCGCCGAGGGCGAGGCGCTCGCGCAGCTCGGCACCGGCGAAGACGGTACAGGTGGAGCTCACCCGCACCGCCCGCCGGGCCGTGAGCGCCAGCGGCCCGAGCTCGTGCAGGCCGAGGTTGAGCTCGTCGGCGAGATAGCCGAGGAAGCGCCCGCAGCCGGCGGCGCAGCGGTCGTTCATCTGGAAGGTGCGCACGACGCCGCCGTCGTCGATCTGGATCGCTTTGGTGTCCTGACCGCCGATGTCGAGCACCGTGCGGGTCTGCGGAAAGGCGCGGTGCGCCCCGCGCCCATGGCAGAGGATCTCGCTGCGGATCGCCTCCTTGGGGAAGGGGAGGGTCTGGCGACCGTAGCCGGTGCCGACGAAGGCGACCTCCTCGAGCGGCTCGGCGGCGGTGGCGTGCGCGGCGGCGCGCAGGGCGTCGGCGGAGGCCTCGTCGCGCTGCGGCCACAGCGCCAGCACGCGGGTGAGGGCAACCGACAGCAGGGCGCCGAACGGTCGCGGCTGCAGCCGCGTCTCGACGGCGAGGATGGCCCGGTCCCACAGCGCCAGTAGGCGCTCGAAGCGCAGCCGGCCGCGCGCCGCCACCTCCTCGGCGCGAGCCGCGTAGGTGGCGCCTGCGAGGTCGCGGAAGAAGTCGCTGCGCCGCTCGGCGCCGACGCGGAACAGCGCCGGGGCGACCGCCGCGGCGTCGGCGAGGATCTCCGCCACCGCCGCCCGCAGGTCGGCGCGCTCGACGGCGAAGGCATCGTCCGCGAGCACGCGCTCGATCTCCTCGGCGAGGGAGGCGAGCTCGGCGCGGTAGAGCTCGAGACGGAAGGCCTCGCGGAGGTGCGGCAGCAGCCCGAGAGGGCCGACCGCGTCCTCGCCGCCCCTCACACCGTCGCCGCTGGTACGTGATCGGGCGCTGGCCGTCGGCGCCCGCCCGGTTTCGCCCTCCGACGCCCCGGCCAGCGCCCGTGCCAGCAGGTCGAAGCGCGCCTCGGCGAGCGCTTCCTCGCGCGCCACCGCGCAGGCGATGTCGTAGTCGCTGCGGCTGTTGGTGATGCCGCGCCCGAGCAGCTCGCCCTGCTCGTCGAGCAGCACCGCCTTGGTGGTGGTGGAGCCGAGGTCGATGCCGACGACGGAGATCATGACGATGCCACCGCTCCCTTCCTCACGCGTAGGCCCCCTGGCGCCGCGCCTCGAGCATCTGGAAGTAGCTCTGCAACCGGTTTTCGATGTTGGCCTTGCCGAAGTAGCGCGGGTCGACGAGGTCGGACTCGAGGAAGCAGCCCGGCACCCCGGTGCGGCGCTCGAGCTCGCGCAGCATGAGCAGCTGGCCGACGCCGAACGAGTTGCACGACTTGACGCTGTGGACGACGAAGCCGTCGGCTGCGTAGTCGCGGATCCAACGCTCCAGCAGGTCGATGCGCGAGGGCAGGCCGAGGTTGGTGTAGCAGCCCAGGCAGTACTCGGCGAGGCTGTCGAGCGGCCGCTCGGGGTCGTGGCGGAAGCCGTCGTCGTAGAGACCGCCGACGCGGGTGTAGGAGGCGGCCACCACCACCGCTCCCTCGCGGCTGAACATGCGCCAGAAGTCGTTGAAGTCGGTCCAGTTCGGGGGCCCCTCGACGACCAGCCGGAAGCGCTCGGCGGTGAGCGGGCCATCGGGGGTGGTGGGGCCCTCGCCGGCGGCGGCGCGCTCCTCGACCTCCGCGCGCAGCTCCTGGTAGTAGGCGACGGCGTCCTCGCTGCCACGGAAGGCGGAAAAGATCGGCCCCACGTAGTAGACGCCGCCGAAATAGGCGTCGATCGGCGAGGGGCGGTGGCGCGCCGACTGCCACACAGCCACCAGGTCGTCCTCGGCGCGGCGCGAGAGCCCGAGCCGCCGCGCCAGCTCCGCCTCGTCGAGGCGGCGGCCGGTGACCCGCTCGAGGGCCGGGATCACCTCGCGCCGCAGCTGGTCGACCACGTAGCGCCGCATCTCGGGGGTGATGGCGCCATCGGGCTGGTAGGGCACGTGCAGCATCACCACCGGGCAGTGGTACTGCTCGCGCAGGATCTCGAACCACTTCATGAAGGTGAAGCAGCCGGTGTAGGAAAGCAGCAGGAGATCGGGCTCGGGGATGCGCGTGCCGGTGGGCCCGCGGTTGCCGTTCCTCGCCATGCCGAGGTCGCACTTGACGTAGGTGCAGACGTCGGCCGAGTGACCGGCACGCTCGGCCTCGGCGATGTACCCCGCCGAGAGCTTGCGCATTCCCGACTGCAGGGCGTTGATCTCCGGCAGCACCGGCGCGGTGCCGAAGGCGCCGACCAGCTCGGCGAGGTTGCCGGGGACGAAGGTGTAGACCACCTTGAGCCCCTCGTCGCGGGCGCGCTCGAGCCCGGCGTAGTAGTCCGCGAGCATCTGCTTCTGGCGCAGCTGGCTGCGGTCCTTGCGGACCTCGGGCGCGAGGGCGGCGGCTGCGGTGCTGCTCAAGGGGTTCCTCCCCACAGCTTGACGGCATCCGAGAAGGCTCCCGCCTGCTCGCGGATGGGCCCCAGCTGGGCGGTGTTCTCGGCGTACTTGAAGCTGCTGTGCGGGATGCCCTGGCGGTCGAGCGCCGCCTCCAGCAGCGGCCGGTCGAGAAGCGCCGGATCGCAGAAGGAGGCGGCCGCGAAGAGCACGCCGTCGGCTCCCGCCGCGCGCACGCGGTCGACCAGGGCGGCGCCCTTCTCCCGCTCGCCCCCCCAGCGCGTGGCGGTAGCGGCCCCCAGCTCGAGGAACCCGCGGGCGAGCGAGAGCAGCGGCGGCTCCCCGGTGCGCAGCTCGATCTCGCCCTGCAGCAGGCGCAGCCCGAGCTGGAAGTCGTCGTCCACCAGGTAGCAGCCCGCCTTCTCGAGGGCGCGGATGAGCGACAGCGGCGGCTGCTCGCAGAAGGCACCGCAGACCACCACCCGCACGTTGTCGTAAACGCGGGCGGCGCGCGCCTGCACCGCTTCGGTGTACTCGTCGAGGAGCCGCCAGTGGTCGACGGCGGTGAGCATGCTGCCGGCGCGCACGATCAGGTAGGCCTCCGAGGCCGGCACCCGCCAGGGCTCCTCGCGCCGCAGGCGGTCGAGCTCGGCGATGGCGCGGCGCCGGCGGTTCTCCTCGACGATGGCGCGCACCAGCCGCAGCTCCTCGAGGGGCGTCGCGCCCTGCGCGGCGAGGGCGGCAGCGAGCGCCGCCATCTCGCCGGCGAAGAAGCGGCCGCCCACCTCGACGTCGTCGTTGTGCGGCAGGTCGAGGTAGGCGACGAGACGCTCGGGGAAGAGCAGACGGAAGACGCCGCCGAGGTTGCGGATGACGTCGCAGGTGGAGGGGAAGACGAAGGCGTCGAGGGCGCCGAGGCTGCCGCGCAGGGCGAGCTCCACCGTGCTGCGCGGCAGGTGGCAGATGTAGGACTGGAAGAAGGAGTCGCCGCGCACGATCTCCACCTCGTCGCCGCCGCCGAAGAGCTCCACCGGCAGGCAGCCGAGCGCCTCGAGCAGCGGCCGCGGCACCCACACTGGCAGACTGCCGACGGCGAGACGACCGGGGTGGGCAACCTTCCACGCCGCCACGCCCTCGAGGACGAGATCCTCGACCAGGGCCTGGGCGCGGGCGAGCGGCGCCGCCGCCGGGTCGACAGCCGGTTCCGCCCCCGTGGTCACAGCGGCCGCTCCAGCGCCTCCACCAGCGGCGCCAGCTCCTGCTCGGCGGCGCGCGCCGCGGCGGCGCCCAGCCGCGCCGCCTCCGGCATCACGGCCTCCGCCAGCCCCGGCTCCCAGCGTTCCCCCGCCGCCAGCCGGCGGCGCAGCGCGATGAAGTCGACCTCGCGCGCCCCGCGCTCGCCATGGTGGAAGGCGGGGAACCCGGCCGACGCCTCGGTCACCATGTTGAGCGCCAGCCAGGAGCGGTTGCTCTCGGCGTTGCGCTGCCAGTGCTCGAGCTTCTTCTTGCGTGCGCTCTCGAGGGTCTTGCGCGTGCAGTCGGGGAAGGTATGGAGGAGGCGCGTGACCAGCCGCTCCACTGCCTCGTCGAGCAGCGCCAGGTCGACGCGGCAGCCGGCCGCCACCTGCCGCGCCCGCGCCAGCGCCTCGCCCTCGTGGCGCTCGCCGTAGACCAGGCGCCCGCGCTCGTCCACCCAGCGGTCGGTGATCACCTCCGGGTTGGGCAGCCAGGCGCCGTCCGGCCCGCGCAGCACCGGCACCACCTCGTTGACCAGCCCCAGCCGCAGCGCCTTGTAGGCCGACCAGGGCTCGCACAGCACCAGCGACTCGACGGCGTGCCCCCAGCCGACGTAGAGATCGAGGAAGTCCGTGGCACCGCCGTCGGGGGCCGAGCCGTGCATCGGCCCCGCCTGACCGAAGGTGGCGTGGTCGCCGGCGACGGTGAAGTCGCAGGCCATGCCGATCTCCTGCCCGCCGGCGATGCGCAGTCCGTTGACGCGGCAGATCACCGGCTTGTCGCACAGCAGCAGCGCCGTCACCATGTCGTTGAACAGGCGCATGTACTGCAGGTACTCCTGCGGCCTGCCGGCGTAGTAAGTGGCGTACTCCTCGGTGTTGCCGCCGCTGCAGAAGGCGCGCTCGCCGGCGCCGCTGAGCACGACCGCCACCGCGGCACGGTCGGCGCTGGCGCGGCGCACCGCCAGGATCACCTCGACGACCATCGCGGTGGTGTAGGAGTTGAGCTGCCGCTCGTTGTCGAGGGTGATCCACACCTGGTGCAGCCCGGCGACGACGGTGCCGTCGCGATCATGCAGCGGGCGCCGCTCGTAGCGCAGGTGACGGAACTGGCGGTCGGGGGCAAGCTCGTGTGTCTTCAGCTCCACAGGCGTTCTCCTCTGGCAGCGGCGCTAGGCCGGCAGTAGGACCATCCGGCGCTTCAGCCGGTGCGCGGCCATGTCGTCGAGCAGGCGGTTGAGCTCGCTCATCGGCGCGCGGTCGATGAAGGGTGCGATCGCCACCTTCCCCTGGTAGACCAGCCGCAGCACCGGCGGGTAGGCGTCGGGCGGCGCCCCCCAGCTGCCGTGCACGGTGGCGTCGTGGGCCATCAGGTTGGAGAGGCGCAGGCGCACCTTCTCGGGGGTGAAGCCCACCACCACCAGGGTCGCGGCGGGGGCGAGGAGGGTGAAGGCGAGTGACTGCCCGGCTGGAGTGCCGGAGCACTCGAAGATGCGCCAGCCTGTCGACGGCACCCCCCACTCGCGCGCCGCTGCCTGCGCCGCCGCGCGCACGGCGCGCTCGTCGTCATGGACCCGCACGGTGCGCTCGATGCCGCACCCGGCGAGCGCCTCCAGCCGCTCCGGCAGCACGTCGAGAGCGACCACCCGCGCTCCCAGCGCTCGCGCCACCTGGGCGACGAAGCCGCCCACCCCGCCGGCACCGACCACGAAGGCGACGTCGCCCACCTGCAGGCCGGAGCGGCGCACCGCCTGATAGGCGGTGGAGACCGCATCGGCCACCACCGCCAGGTCGGTGCGCGCGATCCCGACAGGGGCGTCGTCGAGCGGCACCAGGAAGCGTCCCGGCACCAGCAGGTGCGAGGCGAAGCCACCGTGCAGGTCGTTGCCCGGCATCTTCTGGTGCGGGCAGATGTTGCTGCGGCCGGCGCGGCAGAAGGCGCAGTCGCCGCAGGGGAGCACCGCCGGCACCAGCACCGGCCGTCCGAGCAGGTCGCGAACGTCCTCACCCGCCGCCACCACGCGGCCGGTCACCTCGTGACCGAGCACCAGCGGCAGCTCGTGACGTGGCGCCACCGCGCCGCTGGCGAAGGCGAGGTCGGTGTGGCAGAGACCGCAGGCCTCGACTTCGACCACCACCTCGCCGGCTCGCGGCTCGGGCAGCGGCAGCGAGCGCTTGACCAGCCGCTCGGAGGGCGCCAGCAGGAAGTACCCCTCGGCCCGCATGACGCTCACGCCCCCACCGCCCGCGCCCGCCGGCGGTCCTCTCCGGCCAGCACTTCCTTGGAGAGCTCGAGGCATGCGAGCGAGCATCGCGGTCGCCCGCCGAAGCGCGAGCACGAGATGACGTCGCGGAAGTAGCCGGGCTCGAAGAAGTCGGACTCGAACAGCACCGCCACCTCGCGGCCGGTGGTGGGGCAGGCGAAGCTGCGGTGCACGCGCCCGCGCGTCGAGGCGGCGACCTCGGAGCTCACCAGGAAGGCCATCACCGACACCAGCGTGACGATCACCACCGGCCAGATCCAGAGCATCGCGCACCTCCGGGAATCGTCCTGGGGCCTTGCTAGCAGGCGCGGCGCGCGGGTCGACATGACGGCGGTCATGTCCGGCTCGCGCCCACCCGGCGGTGCGTTTGCCACCCACCCCGGTGACCGCAGGCCGCCGCCCCCGCGGGGTGTCCCCCCGACGGCGCGGGAATGCGAGCTTGAGGTCAGCGAGCCCCCGTGCCGCTGGAGGAATGCCATGACCGCCATCGTCGAGGAAAGCGCTCCCGCCACCGCCGAGCAGAGCACCCGCACCACCGCTGTCAGGTACCCCGGGGTCCCTGCCGCCATGGACGGCACCGCCGCAGTCGTCGCCATGGAGACGGCGGCCAGCGAGGCGGCCGGCGCCTACCCGATCACGCCGTCGACGCAGATGGGCGAGGGGTGGGCGCAGGCGGTGGCCGAGGGCCGTCCCAACGTCTTCGGCCGGCGGCTGCTCTTCTTCGAGCCCGAGGGGGAGCACGCCGCGGCGGCGGTGACGGCGGGCATGGCGATGGTCGGGCTGCGCTCGACGAACTTCTCCTCCGGGCAGGGGATCGTCTACATGCACGAGTCGCTCTACCCGGCGGTCGGCAAGCGGCTCACCTACGTGCTCAACATGGCGTGCCGCGCCATCACCAAGCACGCCCTCAACGTCCACGCCGGGCACGACGACTACCACGCCATCGACGACACCGGCTTCTTCCAGCTCTTCGCCAAGGACGCCCAGGAGGCGGCCGACCTCGTGCTCATCTCCCACCGCCTCGCCGAGCTGGCGCTCAACCCGGGGGTCTGCGCCCAGGACGGCTTCCTCACCAGCCACGTCATCGAATCGCTGCTGCTGCCCGAGCGCGAGCTGGTACGCGAGTATCTCGGTGACCCCGGCGACTGGATCGACACCCCGACACCGGCGCAGCGGTTGCTCTTCGGCGACCGGCGCCGGCGCATCCCCGAGCTCTTCGACCTCGACCAGCCGCGCATGGTCGGCGTGGTGCAGAACCAGGATAGCTACGAGCAGGGGGTGGCCGCCCAGCGCCCCTACTTCTTCGACCATGTGGCCCCCCTCGCCGACCGCGCCATGGCGGAGTACGCCGCGCTCACCGGCCGCCGCTACCGCCGCGCCAGCGGCTATCGCGTCGACGACGCCGAGGTGGTGATCGTCGGCCAGGGCTCGGTGGTGGCCAACGCCGAGGCGGTGGCCGACTGGCTGCGCGCCCGGCGCGGCGTGCGCGTCGGCGTCGTCAACCTCACCATGTTCCGCCCCTTCCCCGCCGACCTGCTGGTGGAGCTGCTCGCCGGCAAGCGTGCCGCGGTGGTGCTCGAGCGCGTCGACCAGCCCCTGGCTGTCGATCCGCCGCTGCTGCGCGAGCTGCGCGCCGCCTTCGGCAAGGCGATGGAGAACGCCCGCGCTGGCGGCACCGCGCCGCCACCCCACTCCGGCATTCCGCCCCGGCTGCTCTGGGCGGTGCCCGACTTCTACAGCGCCTGTTTCGGCCTCGGCAGCCGCGACCTGCAGCCGGGCGACCTCGTCGCGGCGGTGGACAACGCCCTCGCCGGGGGCCGCGGCCGCCGGCAGGTCTACCTGGGGATCGACTTCGTGCGCGGCGAGGGGAGCGAGGCACGCCGCCTCGCGCCCTGGCAGCAGCAGCTCGCCAGCGCCTACCCACGCATCGAGGAGCTGGCGCTGCCGGCGGGCGAGAACCCGGACCTGCTTCCGGCCGGCGCCCTGGCGCTACGCATCCACTCGGTGGGGGGTTGGGGCGCCATCACCATGGGCAAGAACCTCTCCCACACCCTCTTCGACCTGCTGGGGCTCCACGTCAAGTCCAACCCCAAGTACGGCTCGGAGAAGAAGGGGCAGCCCACCACCTACCATGCGGTGTTCGCGCCGGCCCCGGTGCGCACCAACGGCGAGCTCAACCGCGTCGACGTCGTGCTTTGCCCCGATGCCGCGGTGTTCCGCCACTCCGATCCGCTGCGCGGCCTCGCCGACTCGGGGGCGCTGGTGCTGCAGGCGAGCGCCCCGCCCGAGGCGGTGTGGGCGAGCCTGCCGCCGGCGGCGCGCCGCCGCATCCGCGAGCGCGCGATCGGCGTCTTCTGCCTCGACGGCTTCGCCATCGCCCGCGGCGAGAGCAGCGACCCGGCATTGCGCTTCCGCATGCAGGGGGGCGCCTTCCAGGGCGCCTTCTTCCGCGTCGCGCCGCTGATGGCGCGCCACGGTCTCGACGAGACCGCGCTGTTCGCCGCCATCGCCGCCCAGCTGCACGAGAAGTTCGGGCACCGCGACCCGCGGCTGGTGGACGAGAACCTGCGGGTGATCCGCCGCGGCTACGACGAGGTGCGCGAGGTACGCTGGCAGGAGCTCTCCGACGACGACCGCGCCTACCCCCGCAACGGTAAGTCGCTGCCGGCCCCCGGCACCGCGGCGCCGCTGCCGGTCCTCCTCGACCCCGAGCGCTTCGCCTGCGAGGTGTGCGGCGGCTATGCGGCGGGAGTGGATCCGGTCGCCGATCCGCTGGCCGCGCTCTCCGTCATCCCCGCCGCCACCGGCGTGCTGCGCGACCTCTCGGGCATCCGCGTCGAGGTCCCCGCCTTCGTCGCCGAGCGCTGCACCGGCTGCGGCCACTGCTGGACTAACTGCCCCGACGCCGCCATCCCCGGCCTGGTCGTCGAGATCCCCGACCTGCTGCGCGCCGCGGCGACGGAGTCGCAGGTGGGCGCACCGCTGCGCCAGCTGCTGCCCGAGATCGCCGACAGGTGCCGGCAGCTGCTGCGCGCCGGCAAGGAGCCGGACGGCTTCGCCACCACCTTCTCGCGGGCCGCCGCCAGCGTGACCGAGCCGCTCGAGCTGTCGAGCGGCGAGCGCGCCTCGCTCGCCCTCGACGCGGCGCTGCTCTTCTCGCGCCTCGACGACCTGCCGGTGGCCGTCACCGCCCCCTTCTTCGGCGTCCCCGAAAAACGGCAGCCGGGCAGCGGCGGGCTCCTCGCCGTCACCGTCAACCCCAACGCCTGCAAGGGCTGCAACCTCTGCGTCGAGGTGTGCGGCGAGGGCGCCCTGGTGCCGGTGCCCCAGGACGAGCAGGTGCTCGACCGCCTGCGCCGTGGCTGGTCGCTGTGGCAGCGCCTCCCCGACACGGCGGAGCGCTTCATCAAGGTGAGCGACCTCGACCGCGGCGTTGGCGTGCTGCACACGCTGCTGCTGCAAAAGCGCGTCTTCCGCTCGATGGTGGGCGGCGACGGCGCCTGCATGGGGTGCGGCGAGAAGACCGCGATACACCTGGTGATGGCGGCGGCGGAGGCGGCGGCGCGGCCGCGCGCGGCGCGCTTCGTCGCCAGGCTCGCCCAGCTCCTCACCGGCCTCGAGGCCAAGGCCGCCGACCTCGCCGCCGAGGGCTCCTCGCGGCTGCTCGCCGACGCGCGGGTCGCCGGCGGCGCACCGGCGGGTGGCGACCGCGAACGCCTCGCGCGCCTGGCGCGGCTGCACGCGCAGCTCGCCGACCTGCGCTGGCGCTACGTCGAGGGGCCGACCGGCGCCGGCCGTGCCGCCCTCGGCATCGCCAACTCGACCGGCTGCTCGTCGGTGTGGGGGAGCACGTACCCCTATAACCCGTACCCCTACCCGTGGACCAACCACCTCTTCCAGGACGCGCCGTCGATCGGCATCGGCCTCTTCGAGGGGCTGATGCGCAAGATGGCCGACGGCTTCGCCGCCGTGCGCCGCGCCGAGCTCGAGCTCGCCGACGCCTGGGACCCGGCGGTGCACGAGCCCTTCTTCGCCGCCTTCGACTGGACACGATTCAGCGACGAGGAGTACCTGCTGAGCCCGCCGCTGCTGGTGGTGGGCGGCGACGGCGCCATGCTCGACATCGGTCTCCAGAACCTGTCGCGCCTGCTCGCCTCCGGCAAGCCGCTCAAGGTGGTGGTGCTCGACACCCAGGTCTACTCGAACACCGGCGGCCAAGCCTGCACCAGCGGCTTCCTCGGCCAGGTGTCCGACATGGCGGCGTGGGGCGCGGCGCACCACGGCAAGAGCGAGCAGCGCAAGGAGCTGGCGCTGATCGCCATCGCCCACCGCAACGCCTTCGTGTTGCAGAGCAGCCAGGCCTCACCGGGCCACCTGCTGGGCGGCGTGCTGCGCGGCCTCGCCTCGCGGCGGCCGGCGGTGTTCAACCTCTACACCCCCTGCCAGGGCGAGCACGCCATCCCCGACGACGGCGCCGCGCGCGCGGCGCGCCTCGCCCTCGAGTCGCGCGCCTTCCCCTTCCTCGAGTACGACCCCGACCGCGGCAGGAGCCTCGCCTCGCGGCTGCGCCTCGACGGCAACCCGGCGCCCAAGCTCGAGTGGCCCACCTACAAGCTCAGCGGCCGCGACGAGGAGGGCACGGAGCGTACCCTCGAGCTGCCGCTCACCACCGCCGACTGGGCGGCCACCGAGCCGCGCTTCGAGCGCCACTTTCGCGAGCTCGACCTCGAGCGTGCCGCCGACGCGGTCCCCTTCCACCAGCTGCTCGCGCTAGCGCCCGCCGAACGCGCCGGCAAGGTCCCCTTCCTGTGGACGCGCCGACGCGACGGCGCCCTCGGCAGGCTCGAGGTCAGCCCCGAGATGGTGGCCCTCGCCGAGGACCGCCAGGAGCTGTGGGGGCTGCTGCGCGAGATGGCGGGCGCGCCGGTGGCGGCCACCGCCGGCTGACTCGGAGGCAGCCGCTCGCGGTCGTCGCCTGCGGGACGGCCTCGCCTCGCGGAGCGGCCCGCCGGCATCGACCGCTCTGCCCCGCGCGGCCGCCACGCTCAGCGCAGCTGGCGCTCGAGGAAGTCGATCGTCGCGCCGTAGGCCCGCAGCCAGGTGGCGCGCAGCAGGAAGTCGTGCACCTCGTCGGGGAAGACGAGCTGCTCGCAAGGGACGCCCTGCTTGCGCAGCGCCTCCACCATCCGCACCGTCTCCTCGAAGGGCACGTTGTGGTCGTCGTCGCCCTGGATCAGCAGCACCGGCGAGCGCCAGCTCGCCACGTCGGCGAGGGGCGAGGCGCGGAAGGAGCGCCACAGCCGGTCGCCGGTGGCGGCATAGTCCCGGGTGAAGGGGGGGTTGGGGAACTCGACGTTCCAGTCGTGCACGCCGTGGAAGTCCACACCCGCCTCGAACACGTTGGAGGCCCGCGCCAGCGCGAGCGCCGTCAGATAGCCGCCGTAGGAGCCGCCCCAGATGCCGATGCGCGCGGCGTCGACCTCCGACCGCCCCTTCAAGAAGAGCGCGCCGGCGAGCACGTCCTGAAACTCCGAGGCGCCGGCTTCACCGATCCCGGGCGCCTCGCGGAAGTCGAGCCCGTACCCGATGCCGGCGCGGTAGTTGATCGACAGCACCACGAAGCCGCGCGACGCCAGCGCCTGGTTCACGGCGTAGGCCTGCCAGTAGTAACCCATGTAGTGGAAGCCGGCGAGCATCTGCCGCACCGGGCCGCCGTGCACGAAGACGACCGCCGGGTGCCGCTCGCCGGCGGCCCCGCCCTCCGGCAGGAACAGCTGCCCATGGATCGCCAGGCCGTCGGTCGAGGGGAAGACGACGTCGAGCGGCTCGACCAGCGCCGCGGACGGGTAGGCGGCCGGCAGCGCGTCGGGTCGCAGCGCCACCGGCACCGCGCCGGCGCCGCCGGCCCGCATCGGGCGGGTGGGCTCACGGGCACCCGACTCGACGTAGGCCACCGCTCCCGCGGCGAGCGGCGCGGGCCTCAGCTCGAAGACCGCCG
This sequence comes from Thermoanaerobaculia bacterium, assembly GCA_963837455.1. Taxonomy (GTDB): domain Bacteria; phylum Acidobacteriota; class Thermoanaerobaculia; order Multivoradales; family JAIOJS01; genus DASYQD01. The sequence goes on from CAWINM010000014.1 coordinate 226,527, forward strand.
TCGAGGCGGTGGCGCGGCGCGGCGGTGCGGAGCCGTCGGCGGCGACGCTCCACACCTTGCGCTCGTCGAGACCACTCTGGTTCGAGCTCACCCAGAGGATCGCGTGGTCGGGTGCCAGCGCCACGTGCTCGACCTCGAAGGCGCCGGGCGTGAGGTCGACCGGAATGCCACCGGCGGCCGCGATCGACCACAGGTGGAGCCAGCCGGTCCTCTCCCAGGGGAAGACGAGGCGGTCCCCCGCCGTCCACCAGAGTGCCGCCTCGGCATCAGGCGGATGGAAGGTGCTGCCCCGGCCGGCGTCGACGCGGAAGAGCTCGTGCCCCACGCCCGTCGCCGCGTCGGCGATGCGGATCGACCAGGGCTCCGAGGTCGGGCGTGGCAGGAACGCGAAGGGCTCGGAGCGCGCCGGGATGCGCACGAAGGCGATGCGACCGCCGTCGGGCGCCCAGGTGGGCTCGCGGTCGGAGTCGACCGCGGGGTCGAGCCAGAGCACCTTCTTCGCTGCCGGGTCGAGCACGCCGACGAAGGCATGGGTGCGGCGGTGGGAGACGAAGGCGAGGCGCGTGCCGTCCGGAGACCAGCGCGGCGTCGAGTCGCGGCCGGCGAGCTTGGTGACTTGCGCGGGCTTGCCCTTGGCGTCGTGCGGCGCCAGCCAGAGCTGACCCTCGGCGACGAAGGCTAGGCGGTCGCCGCGCGGCGAAGGGGCGGGCTCGCCGCCGGCGGCGAGCGAGCGCGGCGGGTGCCTGCCGTCGAGGTCGACGATCCACACCATCTGCGCCCGCCCGGCGGGGTCGGAGACCGGGTTGGTCTTCTCGTTGTCCGGCTCCCCCTCGTCGCCGCCGCGGGTGAAGGCGAGCCAGCGCCCGTCGCCGCTCCAGGCGATCGCGCCGAGCTCGTAGCCGTCGTCACCAATGAAGTCGGTGAGGCGACGCGCCTTCCACTCCGGCGCGCTCGCCACCCAGACGTTGCGCGAGCCGCGATCGTTCTCGATCCAGGCCACGGCCTCGCCGGCCGGTGAGGCCACGAGGTCATACGGAAAGGGCGCCGACAGCAGCGTCGCGACGTCGAGCGGCGCCGCGCCGGCCACGCCGGTGGCGAGGGCGATGCAGCACGAGACGACGGCGGTGCGCAGGAGCGCGACGGTGGGGCCTCGGTTGGGCACGCTCACTCACTTCCTCCCGACCTGGCGGCAAGGGACCGTACCACAGGCAGCCTGCGCGGCTCGAAGCACGCGCCCGGTGATCACGGGACGTCGCGGGCAGGGGGTGCAGGGCGACAGCGCCGCGCGCGAGGTGACCACCCACGGCGAAGGTACCCCTTCGGTGGCGGCGCGCACCTCGGCGCCCGCTTCCAGCACGCGCACCACCCTGGCGGCAAGCGGCCGTCCGCCGGCGGCCTCCTCCAACGCACCCATCGCGGCGAGGATCCGGCGGGGCGCCGTCGGGAGCGAGGGCGGCGTAGGATCGACGGGTGGAGGCCAGCCGCCGACGCCAGCGCCTCGAGGCCCTCACCGGCGAGGCCGATCCGGCGCGCCGTCGTCTGGTGGCGCTGGCGCTGGTGAGCGATCGCCTCGCCGAGGACGGCATCGAGCCGATCCTCGTCGGTGGCGCGGCGCTCGAGCTCTACACCGCCGGCGGTTACGCCACCGGTGACGTCGATCTGGCGCTACCCGGCGTGCCGGAGGTCGACGGCGCCTTCGCCGACCTCGGGTTCCGCAAGCAGGGACGGTTCTGGATCCGCGAGGATCTCGACCTCTACTTCGAGGCACCCGCTCCGTCCGGTCTGCCCGGGGAAACGGCGCCGCGCACCGTGCTCGACGTCGAGGGCCTGCGCGTGGTGGTGATCGGCGTCGAGGACCTGCTGCTCGACCGGCTGCGCGCCGCGGTGCACTGGCAGAGCGAGGAGGACCGCCGCTGGGCGCGCCGGCTGGCTTTGCTCTACGCCGACCGCGTCGACTGGCAGTACCTGCGCGCCCGCACGGCGAACGATCCCGCCGAGCGCGACGAGCTGGCGCGGCTCGCCGCCGAGGCCGAGCCATGATCCCCTACGAGACCTTCCGCGCCGAGGTGCAGCGCCGCCGGCGCGAGCGCTGGGCGGAGATCCTCGCCGGCGAGCCGCCGGGGCGGCCGCCCGGGCGCCGGCCGCGCGATCCCGAGCAGGAGGCGTTGCTGCTCGCACGCGATCGCCGGCGGCTCGAAGCTCGGGCCCGCGAGGGCGTCGACGCGCTCGCCGCGCCCACCGAGGCTAGCGACACGCATCGGTAGGAAACGTGCGCGCCCAAACTCGGTTGCGGGCGCCCAATCCGACCGCCTCAGGGGCGACTGTGCGGAGTCACGATCGTGCGAACGACCTCTTGGACTTTCGCGGCGGGGAGCATGGCCGTCTCGGTAGGAGCGGCCTGGCCTCGTTGGTCCCCCGTGACGGCGAATGTTCCATCTGCTTTCAAGGAGTAGCGGGCCTTGCCCAACGTGGCCGCGATGGTCACGCTGAGGCCTTCAGAGTGGGGATCTGCCGAGAGGGCGATCGTTGACCGCAGCTGGGCCGCGGTCGCTACGACGTGGCGCTCATCGCCCGCGAGCAGATGGCGGCCGAGGTCGAAGAGAGCCTCCAGGGCGCGCCGCAGGTACGACTCGCCGGCCGCGACCATGCGTGGATCGGCGAGCAGCTCCGCCTCGGAGCCGAGCGGCAGGCTCGCCATGCCGTCGAGCATGCGCACGACGGTGCCAATCTTCGCGGCCACCACTGCCGCGCGCACCTTGCCGGCCGTTACGTCCCCGGTCTCAGCAGCTCGCGGGCGATGCCCGCCGCAAGCGACGTCGCGTCCGCCACGCGGTCAGCGCACCACCGGCCTTCGCGGCGGACCTCGCCACGCCGCGAGCGCGGCGCTAGCCGGCGTCGTCCTTGTACTCCGGCTCGTACACCAGCGACGCCACGTACGCGCGCAGGTCGTCGGGCCGCGGCTCGTCGGCCAGCCCCTGGGCGTAGGCGACCTCGGCCACCGCCACGGCGATCGCCAGCGAGGACGCTCGGATGGTGGTGAGGTGCGGGTAGAGGCGCCCCACCCCGAGGTCCTCCTCGGTGACGCGGGCGGCGAGGGTCTTGGCCGCCGCCATGAACATCTCGTCGGTGACGTGGCGGGCCTTGGCGGCGACGACGCCGAGGCCGACGCCGGGAAAGATGTAGACGTTGTTGCCCTGGCCGGGAACGTGGGTGCGCCCCGCGAGGGTCACCGGCGCGAAGGGGCTGCCGCTGGCGAAGAGGGCGCGGCCGTCGCTCCCGCGGTAGGCCTCCTCCGCGGTGCACTCGGCGTTCGCGGTGGGGTTGGAGAGCGCGAAGACGATCGGCCGCTGGTGGTGGCGCGCCATCGCCGCGACCACCTCGCGGCTGAAGGTGCGCGCCTGGCCCGAGACGCCGATGAGGGCGTGCGGCCGCAGCGCTTCGACGGCGGCCAGCAGGTCGGGCAGCGCTCCGTGGTCGTGGTGGTGCGCGTAGGGGCGCTTGTGCGTCGCGAGGTCGCCGCGGCCGGCGTCGACGAGGCCCCGGGAGTCCACGAACCAGCACTGGCGACGCGCCGCCGCCTCGTCGAGCCCCTCCTCCACCATCGCCGCGACGATGAGGTCGGCGATGCCGATGCCGGCCTCACCGGCGCCGAGGAAGAGGATGCGCTGCGCGGCGAGGGCGCCGCCGGTGACGCGCATGGCGGAGAACAGGCCGGCGAGCGTCACCGCCGCCGTGCCCTGGATGTCGTCGTTGAAGGCGCAGACCCGCTCGCGGTAGCGTCTGCAGCAGCCGGAAGGCGTTGTGGTTGGCGAAGTCCTCGAACTGGATGACGACGTGCGGGAAGCGGCGGTGGGCGGCGGTGACGAACTCGTCGACGAGCTCGTCCAAGGCCTCGCCGGAGAGCCGTCGCTGCCGCAGGCCGATGTAGAGCGGATCGGCGAGCAGCTCGTCGTTGTTGGTGCCGACGTCGAGGGTGATGGGCAGGCAGCGACCGGGGTGAACGCCGGCGCAGGCGGTGTAGAGGGCGAGCTTGCCGACCGGGATGCCCATGCCCTGCGCGCCGAGGTCGCCGAGGCCGAGGATGCGCTCGCCGTCGGTGACGACGATCACCCGCACGTCGTCGACCGGCCAGTTGGCGAGCAGCTCGGCCGACGCGGCCGCGGTCCTCCGCCGAGACGAAGAGGCCGCGCGGACGGCGGAAGATATGCCCGTACACCTGGCACGCCTCGCCGACCGTCGGCGTGTAGACGATCGGCATCATCTCCTCGAGGTGGTCGACCAGCACGCGGTAGAAGAGCGTCTCGTTGCGCTCCTGCAGGCTGGTCATGAAGATGTACTTCTCGAGGTCGTTGGGCTTGCGCCGGAAGTTGTCGAGGATGCGCAGCTGCTGCTCCTCGATGGTGAAGCGACGCGGCGGCAGCAGCCCGCGCAGGCCGAGCTCCTGGCGCTCGCGCTCGCTGAAGGCGGTGCCCTTGTTGAGCGCCGGGTCGTGCAGCAGCTCCATGCCGGTGGGCCGCCGCCGGCGCGAGGAGGCTTCACGCGCCGGCGGCGGCGTACCGACAGGAACCGCAGGGTCGCTCATGGCTACAGATTCCGGCCGCCTCAGGAGAGACGAGCCGCCACGGCCAGCATACGCCGGCGCTGGGCGTTCCATGCCGCCAGCAGGAAGGCGCCCTCGGCGCCGGCGATGGCGAGCAGGATGGTCACCAGGTTGGAGCTGCCGAAGCCGTAGGCGTGCAGGCCGCTGGCGAGCACGAAGTTGACGCCGAGGTAGGTCATGAGGATGGCCCAGAAGGCGATGATCGAGCAGGCGGCGACGCCGAAGCTGCGGAGCTGGTGGTCGAAACGGGCGTGGAGGATCGCCATGTAGGCGAGGAAGGCGACCAGCGACCACACCTCCTTGGGATCCCAACCCCAGTAGCGCCCCCACGACGAGGCGGCCCAGATCGAGCCGGTGAGGATGCCGGCGATGAGCAGGATGGAGCCGACGTGGAGGTACCAGTAGAGCAGCTGGCTCCAGCGTTCGGTGAGGTCGCGGCGCTGCGGCGCGAAGATGGTGGCGGCCAGCACCAGGTGGGCGAGGCCGGTGGCCATCGCCAGCACCGAGTAGCTGACGACGATGATCGGCACGTGGATGGCGAGCCAGGGCGTGCCGGAGAGCACCGGCGCCACCGGGTGGACGAAGCCGTCGATGGGCAACAGGTCGGCGAGCATCATCGCCAGCGCCCCGAGGCCGGCGGCGTTGGCGACCAGCAGCCGCTGCCGCAGCAGCAGCGCGACGACGCCGAACAGACCCACTCCCCAGCCGAGGAAGAGCATCGACTCGAACATGTTGGAGGCAGGGATGCGGCCGGCGATCTGCCAGCGCACGGCGAGCCCCCAGGTCATCGCCGCGAAGCCGAGCACCAGGGCGACGGTGGCCACCAGCCGCAGCCGGTAGCGGTCGCGCGCCTGGCTCAGACCGGCCGCCACCGCCGCCGGCAGCAGCAGCAGCCAGGCGAGCCGTGTCGGCCGCCAGGCGTTGTAGCGCAGCTCGCGGGCGATGGCGGCCTCGGAGGGGTAGAACGGCGGCGCCGAGGCGCGCAGGCGGGCGGCGACCGCCACCAGCCCGGCGGCGTCGGCCACCGGCGCCGGCGACCAGGCGGCGTGGGCGTCGGCGCCGGGGACGACGCGCAGGCCGTCACCGCGGAACATCTCGTCGAGCGCCTGCAGCCGATCGTAGAGCGCCAGCGCCTTCTTCTCGAACGGCGAGATCTTGATCTCGGCGTCCTGGCGCGCCATGGCACTGCTGGCAAGCCGCTGCAGCTGCGGGCTTGCCGTCAGGGCGTCGAAGCTGGTCCAGCGCGCCGCCGGATCGAGACCGAGCTCCTGCGCCAGCCTGGCGTCTCCCAGCTTGACGATCGGCTGGCTCGCCCAGCCACCCGGGTCAAAGCTCCAGCCCAGGGCCATCGCCACCGGGTCGACACCCGGCCAGGCGTGCATGCCGGTGACCTTCCACACCACCTCGCGCGCCTCGGTATCGAGCGGCATCGCCCGGCCGTCGTGCTGCACCGGCAGCGCGTGCAGGCTGGCGACCACCGCCGGCTCCGGCACCTGCGCGGCGCGCACCGCCGGCGCCGCGAGCAGGATGAGCAGCAGCGCCGCCGCCGTCTTGGCGACCGCCTTGCGCACCCGTTTGGCCGCCGGCGCGGGACCGCGGCGCGCCGCCACGGCATCGGGCTCGGCGAGGGCGTGCCGTCGTGCCAGGCGCGTCGCGAACACCACGATCATGCCGCCCACCAGGAGCGCGTAGCCGAAGAAGACGATCGGCTGGCCGGGATCGCGCGACACCGACAGCACCGACATCTCGCGGCCCCCCTCCTGGCGGAAGCTGCTCTGGAAGAAGTGGAAGCCGCCGTAGGCGAGCGGCTGGTTCATCTGGATGACCGCCGGCAGCGTCACGCCGTGGAGCGGATCGATCACCGTCACCCGGCTGCGGAACATGGCCGGCCGGTGGGTGCCCGGGTAGGTGTCGATCTGGAAGTCGTCGAGGCGCAGCGCGAAGGGGAGCGGGTACTGCGTCACCTGCCCCTGGTCGCTGCGCTGCGCGATGGCATCGGCGCGCTCGCCCTCCCACAGGGGCAGCTGACCCTCCACCTTGTACGCCCAGGTGACGAGCGCGCCGGCGAGGATCACCAGCATCGCCAGGTGGGTGATCGCGAAGCCGAGCCGCAGGCGGTTGCGCGGCCAGCGGGTGATGAGGGCGGCGATCAGGTTGAGCGCGAACACCCCCTGCAGCGCGAAGAACCAGGGTGCGTAGTAGATCGCCCGTCCGGCCTCGGCGCCGTGCAGCGACTCCTGGATCGTTCCCTCGGCGAGCACCACGCCGAGCATGAGGATGAGCGTGACGGTGAGCTTGAGCGAGGCGAGCGCATACAGCCAGCGTTTCATGGCGTGTGTCCTCCGGTACGCCGACACGCTAGCGGCTCGACGCGAAAGGGCGGCCACCTGCGGGGAGGGTTGTGCCCCCACCCCGCCACGTGGTCCGCGGGCAGCTGACGGGGCGGCCGCCCCGTGGCGCCCCACGACTCCGTGCTGGGGACGCACCGCCCGACACCGGTCGGGTGGAGGCCCGCGGCCGTCGGTGCGCCGCCGCATCGCAACCCGGGCAGACAGCGCAGCTCCGCGAGAGGCGCCGGGCGGGTAGGGGCAGGGAACGGGCGGCAGCTTGCCGGGGCGCCGCCGCCCCTGGTCTTCAGCCCCCCTTCTTCATCGAGCCGATCATCGACTCGAAGGCCGCACGCTGCGCGGTGACCGTCGCCTCGGGCCCCGTGAGCTTGAAGAACCAGTTGGCGTCGGGCCCCTCGACGATGGCGCCGAGCAGAGCGTAGCCGGGCTTCTTCTCGACCGCCCCACCAGCCATCGAGCCCGCCATGTAGGTGCCGCGGGTCTCGACCATCAGCACCTTCATGCCGGCAGCTTCGCTCGCTCGCGTCTTCAGGGCCGAGGTCGCGGCGCTGCCGTCGGGATTGGTGAACTGGGCCGCCCAGCGCGCGGCGTTGGCCTGCGGGTCGCCCCCCTGACCGGGACCGAAGTAGAAGACGTCGCACTCGGCGGCGCCGTCGGCCCCGGGCACCTGGTACTGCGCGCGCCGCATCTCGTTGGCGGGCGGCTCGGAGATCCACCCCTGGGGCGTCTTCCAGGCGAGCGCCTGCTCGCCCTGGCCGCCGGGCACCACCATCCCGGCCATCGGCTGCGTGCCGTTGGCCGGCAACGCCGGATGGCCGGGTGGCAGCGCCGGGGAGGCCGCGCCGAGCGCGGGGTGGCCGGCGGGCAGCGGCCCCGCCGCCTGCGTGGGTCCGTCGAGCGAAGGATGACCCGGCGGCAGCGTCGCGTCGGGGGCGAGCGGCGGCGCGCTGGCGTGGCCGGAGACGGGGGCCGGCTCGGCGCCAGCCGGCGCCGCGGCGTCGGAGACGGCCGGGGTCCCCGCGGAAGCCTGCACGTCGAGCTTCGGCTCGTGGTGGCAGCCGAGGGCGACGAGGGGGATGGCGAGCAGCAGGGTGAGACGAATGCTTGACGGCGACATGGTGGGCTCCTCTCGAGCTTGGACGATACGCAGGGAGGGGGCGCCCGCCCCCCCGCCACGGGGTGGGAGCCCATCACTCTCGGGCGGCCGGTGCAAGGGGCGTGCACGGCCACCAGCGGCGGACCCGTCGCCGGCAGGCAAACGGCGGCGGCGGCGCCCCTTGCCGGCGCCGCCGCGTCGCTACGGCTCGCTCGAGCCTGCTCGGAACAGCCGCCCCTCTCTCCCCACCCCTCACTCCCCTCGCCGGGGCGAGAGGCGCCCGAGCCTTTCGTCGCTCGACCGTGGCTGAGCGGGCCAGCCGTCACTGCTAGCCCGGTTGGTGGCAGCGCAGGCAGGTCTCCATGTCGGTGAGCGGGTGGTTGGTCGGCCGCGCCGACGGATGGCAGTAGAGGCAGTCGCTGATGGTGTCGTGCCACGAGGGCAGCGTCGGCGAGCTGGGGTGGTCCGAGCGGCGGTGGCACACGGCGCAGCTCTCGTCGCTGAGCGGGAAGTGGCAGCTGCTGCAGTGGCCGAAGGTGGGCTCGCGGTTCCAGTTGCTGTCGTGCGACGGCGGCGGCGTGTCGTGCGCCGCGAGATCGCGGTGGCAGACGGCGCACTGGTTGTCGGCGAGCGGCAGGTGGCAGCTGTTGCAGTGGCGGTTGAGCCGGCCGCCCCAGGTCACGTCATGAGATGCCGGCGGCGGCGCGTTCTGGTGCGCGGCGAGGTCGCCCTCATTGTGGCAGGTGGCGCAGCTGGTGTCGGCGAGCGGCAGGTGGCAGCTGTTGCAGTGGTTGTTGGCCGGCGCTCCCCAACCGCCGCGGTGGGTGTCGGCGGGCGCCTGCTGGCGGTGGGCCTCGACGTCGCGGTGGCAGACGGCGCACTGCGTGTCGGCGAGCGGCAGGTGGCAGCTCCCGCAGTGGTTGTTGGCCGGCTGCCCCCAGTTGGGGCCATGGGACTGTGGCGGCTCGCGGTGCGACGGCGTGCCCTGGTGGCAGACCGCACAGCGGGTCTCCGCGAGCGGCAGGTGGCAGCTGTTGCAGTGGTTGTCGGTGGGCTCGCCCCAGCCCGCGGTGTGGTCGGCGGGCTTGACGTCCTGGTGGGCGTCGAGCGAGGCGTGGCAGGTGGCGCAGCTGGTGTCGGCCAGCGGCAGGTGACAGGTGTTGCAGTGGTTGTTGGCCGGCTGGCCCCAGCCGGCGACGTGGTCGGCCGGCTTCTCGGTCTGGTGGGCCTCGAGCGAACGGTGGCAGGTGGCGCAGCTGGTGTCAGCCAGCGGCAGGTGGCAGCTCCCGCAGTGCAGGTTCGCCAGCTTGCCCCAGGCCGGGGTGTGCGATTGCGGCCGCACGTCCTGGTGGCACTCGGTGCAGAAGCTGGCGTCCTGGTGGCAGGTCTCGCAGCGCTGGCGGTCGAGCTGGGCCTCGACGGCGTGCGTCTTCACTTTGAACAGCCGCGTGTGCGATTGCGGCGGCTTGTCGAGGTGGCACGACTGACAGTCGCTAGGCACCTGATGGCAGCGGGCGCAGGTCTCGTCGGCGACCTTGCTGCTCTCGCCATGGCGCAGCGTCCACGCCTGGCTGTGGTCGATCAGCGGCGAGCTGCCGAGCCCGGGAGCGACGTTGCGGTCGAGCTTGGTGTGGCAGTCGCGGCAGGCGAGCTCGAAGCCGTTGTCGCGGTGGCAGTCCTGACAGGTTTCCATCGCGAGCTGGGCCCGTGGCGTCAGCTGCTTGACGTCGTGGCAGGTGGTGCAGTTGTCGACGGCGGCGGCGTGCTCGTCGTGGGGGAACGTCCACTCGTGCGCGTGCGCGGGCACCGTCGCCACCGGGTAGGCCACCTCGCTCTCGCCGTGGCAGTCGAGGCAGGTCGTCGCGGTCGGCAGCAGCGGGGACTTGCCGTCGTCGCCGAGGTGGCAGCTGCGGCACTCGACTCCGGCGTCGAGGTGGAGAGCGTGCGTGAAGGTCGGCGCCGGGGTCGCGGCCGGGGCCGCGGCCGGGCCCGCGGCCGGGGCCGCGGTTGGAGCCGCGGGCGGCTCGCTGCCTCCCGTCCGCGCGAGCGCCGGCGTCACGAGCAGCGCCGCCAGCAGAGCCGTGAGAAGAAGCAGAGACGAGCGAGCGGGTTGCCGCGGAGTGTTGCTCATTTGCCGGAGCCCTTGCCGAGGAATCCGAGGTCGAGCCCGAAGCGCAGCTCCGCCTCGTAGTAGGCGTCCTCGGAGGTCGAGTCGGTGGTGCGGTCGAGGTCGAGGCGCAGGCGATAGCGATGGAGCACCCGCCACTCGCCCCGCAGGTAATTCGAGCGCACGTCGAAGCGCTCCTGCGGGATCTCGTCGGGGGCATCGGAGATGCGCCGCAGGTCGTACTCGGTGTAGAAGCTGCCGACCTCGAGCTGCAGGTGCTCGCCGAAGCGGTGCGACAGCGAGCCGCCGAGGGTCGAGCTGTCGTCGTGGCCGGTCTGCCAGCGGCTGAAGTTGGCGTTGGCAGTGAAGCCATGCAGCGCCTGATCGGTGAGCGCCACGTCGAGGAACAGCCGGCCGTACTCCTGGTTGCCGGCGCTGGCGTCGCCGTGGAGCAGCTCGCGCCGCGTGTAGCCGACGCCGACGGAAGCGAGGTCGCGCAGCGGCCGGGTCAAGTCCACGGTCAGCTCGTGGTACGGGCGGCTGGGGCCGATGATGGTCGACAGGTCGCCGAAGTAGATCGAGCGGGAGGCGTTGGTGTCCTCCTGCCGCCGGTAGCTGCCGGTGACCAAGAACCCCTGCGGCGTGACCTGCCAGCTACCGCCGACGAGCTCGTTGAAGATCTCGAAATCGAGGGTGCGCGCCGTCGCGTACAGACTCGAGCCCTGCACGAAGGCGCGCCGGTAGGCGAGGGTGACGACGTCGCTGTCGGTGGCATCCTCTTCGAGGTGGATCCAGCTGCCGCGCAGCTGGGCGCGGTCGTCGGGCCGCAGCGACCAGGTGAGGCCGCCGGCGCGCTCGTCGCCGTGGATCGACGCGTAGTAGCTCACCGGCTGGCCGGCGAAGAGGCCGATGCGCAGGTGCCTCCAGGGGGCGCTGTAGACGCCCTTGATGCCGGTGAGGTTGAAGCCCTCGGCCTCGTCCACGTACTGGCGGCCGAGGCGGAGGTCGAAGCGCTTGATCTTGGTGATGTCGACGTAGCCGTAGTAGAGACGGAAGTTGTCGTGGCCGTCGTCGATCTCGTTGGCGCGGGTGAGCAGGTCCTTGTCCCAGCGCAGCGAGAAGGCTCCCGAGATGTCGTGCTGGCCATCCTCACCGTAGCTCAGACGCAGGTAGGTGAAGACGTCCTGGTCTGCCCAGTCGGAGGAGCCCCAGCGGTCCCGATAGCGGGTCGTGAGCTCACCGCGAAAGCTCTGCGCCATGGCGGCCGAGGCCATCGTCGCGAGGAGGATGCAGAGCAGTGGCAGCTTCGTGCGCATGGTGACCTTCCGCGGTGCTCGGGTGAATGGTGCGCTCTCAGGGGGGTGGAGCCCCCCGCCCGCTAGGACGGGCGGGGAGCTACCCGCCAGCGCTCACTTCATGCCGACGATGAGGTCGCTCTTGGTGACCGCGAGAGCGGACTTGGGCGTGGCGCCCACGGCCTTCAGCGACTCGTTGAGCGCGTCGAGGATGAAGGTCGGGTTGTGCGCGCCCTTGCTGCCGTCGGTCTCGACGACCAGGTAGTTCCAGAAGGCCTTCGGCAGGCCGGTGTCGGTGACCGAGTAGAGGGTTACCGACCCGCCCGGCTGCACGACCTTGACGCTGCCCATCTGCACGGCATCGATGTGCTTGCCGTTGGTGAGCACGACGTTGACCGCCTGGCGGCCGTGCGAGTCGAGGATGTCGAGGCTCGCCACCTGGTTGACCTTGGTGATGATGGTGCCGCCGATGTCGATCTTGTTGCCGAGCGCGATCTGGTCACCCATCACCTTGAGGATCCGTGCCTCGATGCCGTCTTTGAGGTCGGCCATGATGGCCTCGAAGCCGTTGGCCAGGTTTTCGCCGTTGACGCCGGTGTGGCACTCCTTGCACACCTCGATCGACGCGAAGAAGGTGTGGTTGCTGCCGGCCAGCGCGTTGGAGAGCGCCGCCGGCGGCTTGCTCTTCTCCATGTGGCAGTTGACGCAGGTGTTCTCGATCAGCGAGTGGCGCCCGCGCACGCCGGTGTTCACGAAGTAGAGGTTCTGCCCGAACAGCAGGTCGGCCTGGGTCCCCACGTGGGGGGCCTGATCGGCGCTCGCCGCGCTGAAGGTGTTGTCGTTCTTGAGGCCGCGGCGCGAGTTGTGGCAGGTGGCGCAGATCGCGCCCGAGCCGATGCCGGTGGCACGGAAGCCGGAGTCGAGCATCACCGTGTCGCCGCTGATGCGCACCTTGGCATCGGTCGGGATGGCGGCCGAGCTGGCCGTCGTGGTGCCCACGTCATGCGGGTCATGGCAGGTGACGCAGGTCTGCGGATGAACCTCGTCGGCCGTCCAGGTGACGGTGACGTTGCCCTGCGCGTTGCCGGGGACCTTGCCGCTGAGCACCGGCATCATCTGCAGGAAGCCCTGCGCGGAGTGGCACTTGGCGCAGCCCGGGTTGGTCCCTTCTCCGATCGCCGTCTCGTAGTTGGCGTGGCCGGAGATCTGCCACTGCTGGTAGCGGGCGTGCCGCGTCGGCTCGCCGTGGCAGCTGCCGCAGAGGTCCGACGACAAGGTGATGCGGGGGTTGCCGACCGCCTCGCCGCCGAGGCCGTGCGCCGGCGAGTCGTCACGCGCCGTCACCTGCGGGCCATGGCAGTTCTCGCACTGGATGTTGGCCTTCTCCGCCGCCATCGGGAAATCCCCGAGCATCGTCGACCAGTTGGTGGGCGCGGCGCCGTGCAGCAGGTCCGAGCCGAGGAAGCCCGAGAAGTCGGGGGCCTCGTCGATGCCGGCGTTGACGGCCTTGGGGTTGTAGCCCACGGTATGGCACGAGAAGCAGCTGGTGCCGTAGTGGTCGCTGGTGTTGAGGTTGTCGGTGAAGATCTTCGAGTGGCCGGTCTGCGACCACGGCGTGAACTTGTCGGGGGCGAAGACGTTGTGGCAGTTGGTGCAGGCGGTGTCGGCGATGGCGTTGCCCTGCACGTCCTGGCCGACGACGACGCCGCGCCAGGTACCAGCGTAGACGGTCAGGGTCACCGGCTGGCCGGTGGCGAGGTCGGTCACCCGCAGCTCATAGACGCCGGGGGCGTCCGGGGTGAACGACGGAGTCTGGGTGCGCGCGAAGCGCAGGACGGCGTCCGAGGCGAAGGGGCGGGTGAGCGTCCATTCGTAGCTCGCCTGCTTCTTGCCGCAGAGCAGCACCGGCTCGTTGACCGGCACGTTGTTGAGGCCGGTGCTCATCCCGAAGGGCAGCGCCAGGGAGACGCTCACCGTGTCCTTGTAGATCCCCGAGGTGGTGTTGACGGTCACCTCGAGCGTCACCACGCCGCCCTCCTCGAGGGCGAGCGGGTTGATCGCCACCACCTGCCAGCGATCCTGCAGGCCACCGAAGAAGCCTGCCTGGGTCACCGGGATGTTGGGCGGCGCCATCGCCACCGGCGCCTCCTCGAGCACGTCGACGAATGCCTTGCGATAGGTGGCCTCGTCGCCGAGCTTCACCCGTACGGCGTTGCCCTTCTGCGGAATGAGGCGCGCCGTGGCACCGGCGATCTGGGTCCAGGTCACCGAGCGCAGCCGGGAGCCGTCCTTGATCTGGATGGCGACCGTGCCGCGCACCGCCTTGCCGAAGCCCGTGGTGCCGGTCACCTTCGCGTCGACGAGCACGTTGCCTTGGGCGTACGCTGCCGATACCGCCAGCAGCGCCACCAGCGCTCCGAGAAGCACGACGCGCATGCTCCTCGTGAAGCCGTTTCCGTTCCTGTTCATTTGAGCCTCCTTGTCCTCCCGCGATCGGTTTACCTGGAGCGGGGTTCCTCGTTCGACCGCTGCAATCGCAACAGCCGTACCGCGCCTCGGAGTCGCTGGCGACAAGTTGCAAGTGACTGGTTTTGCATAACTTAACCGTGACGATCCGGCCGCCAGGCAGACCATGCGCTGGGGCTTTTCCCGCAGGCGCTGGGGGATTTGACGCAGTGCGCGGACGGCCACGACGGCTGGTGTCGTGGCGTCACGGTCACGCTCCCCCGCACGCGTGGGGGAGGCCCTCCGGCGGGGTGGCGGCGGGGCGCCACCCGACGGCGACAATGCTCGAGCCATGCACCGCCTCCCAAACCCGCCACCACATGCAGGCCGCGTCGCGCGCCTGGCGACGCCGCTGCTCCTCGCGCTGCTCGCCTGCCATCCGGCCCCACCCCCGATCGCCACCGAGGCGGGGCGCACGGCGGCGGAACCCTCGCCGGCCGTCGACGCTGCAGCGAGCCTGCCGGGCGAGCCGCCGCGGCCGATCTCCCTCGATCCGCCACAGGGAGCGCGTGACGTCGACCCCTGGCGCGCCACGCTCGCGGTCACCTTCGACCGCTCCATGGACCCCGAGGGCTGGGCCTGGGTGACCGAGTCGCCGGACACCGCGCCCACCATCGCCGAGTCGAGCTGGGACGCGGCGCTGCGCGTCAACACCGCGCAGGTGCGGCTCGAGCCCGGGCGCACCTACGTGGTGTGGATCAACTCGGACAGCTACCCGTACTTCCGCGACCCCCAGGGGCGCACGGTCTCACCACTGCGCTGGATCTTCACCACCGCGGCGGCGCCGGCGAGCGGCATCGACACCGTCGCAGCCCACCGCTCCCGGCCGGCGAAGAGCTCGCCCTGAGGTGACGACGCTGGGGGTCATTCCCCAGCAGCTGGGTGAGGATCCGCACCCGCGGTGGGCGCGCGCCCACACCCCTGCTCGGCCGCCCCTCTCTCCCCAGCCCCTCTCTCCCCTCGCCGGGGCGAGAGGGGCCCGGAGCCTCTCGTCGCTCGACCGTGGCCCAACCGGCCATCCGTCACCACTAGTGCGGCAGCGCCGGCGCACAGCGCCCCGCCGAGCGCGCCAGCAGCTCGCCGAGGGCGCGATGCAGAACCGCCCGCGGCACCGGCTTGGCGAGGAACATCGCGATGCCGTCGGCGGGGTCGATGCCGGCCTGGCGCGGGCCGTCGTGAAAGCACGACTCCCACAGCACGGGCACCGGCGGCTCCTGGCTGGCGCACAGGTGCTGGAAGCGCCCCCATGGCAGCTCGGCGTGCGTCAGGCTCACCACCGCCGCGTCGGGAGGTCGCTCGCGCACCGCGCGTTCCGCCTCCTCGAGGCTGGTGACCGCCTCCACCTCGGCATGGGTCTCGGCGGCATGCTCGATGATCCAGGGCAGGATCCCGCTGTGGTCGAGGACGAGGACGCGCACGGCTCAGGCTCCGCCGTGCGCACACGCAAGGCGCGTTCCACGCGCTGCGGCCTCAGGCCGGCGCCACCGCGTCGGCGGCGGGCTCCCCCTCCTCGCCGCGCATACCGAAGCGCTTGAGCCGGTAGCGCAGCTGGTCGCGGGTGATGCCGAGCAGCTCCGCGGCGCGCGTCTGGTTGTCGCCGGTGGCGCGCATGGCGCGGCTGACCATCTCGCGTTCCATCTCCTCGAGCGGCACCACGCCGCCGGGCAGGCCCGCCGCCGAGGCCCCGCCCGCTCCCGGCTCCGCGGCCTCGCCGCTCGGTCCCCAGTCGAGCACCAGCGAGCGCGCCGACACCCGCGGACCGCCCTCGAGGACGATGGCGCGCTCGACGACGTTGCGCAGCTCGCGCACGTTGCCGGGCCAGCGGTAGCCGAGCAGCAGGGCCTCCGCTTCGGGCTCGAAGCCCTCGAAGCGGCGCCCCAGCTTGGGCTGCAGGGAGGCGAGGAAGTGGCGCGCCAGCGGCACCACGTCCTCGCGCCGCTGCCGCAGCGGCGGCACGTAGACGGGGAAGACGTTGAGGCGGTAGAAGAGGTCGTTGCGGAAGGTCTTGTCGCGCACCATCGCCTGCAGGTCGCGGTTGGTGAGCGCCACCACCCGCACGTCGACGACGATCTCGCGGGTGCCGCCGACGCGGCGGAAGCGCCGCTCCTCGAGGAAGTGCAGCAGCTTCGCCTGCAGCTCGAGCGGCAGCTCGCCGATCTCGTCGAGCACCACCGTGCCGCCCTCGGCCAGCTCGCACACCCCGCGCTTGACCGCCTTGGCGTCGGTGAAGGCGCCCTTCTCGTGCCCGAACAGCTCGCTCTCCAGGAGGTTGTGGGGAATGGTGGCGCAACTCACCTCGAGGATCGGCCGCGCCCGGCGCGGCGAGGCGGCGTGGATCTGGCGCGCCACCACGTTCTTGCCGGCGCCGCTCTCGCCGCACACCAGGATGGTGGCCACCGCCGAGCGCGCCACCTGCCCGGCGACGTCGACCACGGCACGGAAAGCGGGAGACTCGCAGATCACGCTCTGCGCCAGGTGCTGCTCGCGCCGCTGGCGCGCCGCCTGCGCCTCGAGCTCGACGCCGCGCACCGCCAACGAGCGGTCGACGAGCGCCACCAGCTCCCCCTGGTTGACCGGCTTGGAGAGGAAGTCGAGGGCGCCGAGCTTCATCGCCCGCACCGCCTCGTCGACGGCACCCAGCGCGGTCATGACGATGACCACGCTCCCCTCCAGCCGGTCGCGGTTGGCCTCGTAGAAGTCGAGCCCGTGGCCGTCGGGCAGACCGAGGTCGAGCAGCACCACGTCGGGGTGCGCGCTCGCCAGCGCGGCGGTGGCGGTGGCGAGGTCGCCGGCCGCCTGCACCTGGTGGCCGGCGCGCTGCAGCTGCTTGTCGAGCGCCCAGCGCAGCAGGTTCTCGTCCTCGACGAGCAGGATCAGGGCCATGGCTCAGGCGCTTTCTACCACCGAGACGGCCGCTTCGGCAGCGGCGGCCGGCTGGGGGAGGAGGAGCAGGAAGGTGGTGCCGCGGCCGGGCTCGGAGCTCACCTCGATGCGCCCGCCGTGCTGCTCGACGATGCTCTTCGAGATCGCCAGGCCGAGGCCGGTGCCGGCGAACTTGGTGGTGAAGAAGGGCTCGAACAGGCGCGCCAGGTTCTCGGCCGGGATGCCCGGTCCATCGTCCTCCACTGTCACCACCACCGATCGCTGGGCCGGGAAGCCGCTGGCGCGCACGGTGACGTGCCCGCCCGCCTCGGGCATCGCCTCGGCGGCGTTCTGGATGAGGTTGACGAGCACCTGCCGCAGCTTGGCGGTGTCGAGCTGCACCTCCGGCAGGCTCTGCTCGCTCTCGGCACGCAGCTCGACACGGCGCCGGCGCAGCGACGGGCGCAGCAGCTCCGTGGTCTCCGCCAGCAGACGCGCCAGGTCGGTGCGCACCAGCCGCAGCGGCGCCGGCCGCCCCGACTCGAGCAGCCGCTGCAGGATGGCGTTGACGCGCTCGAGCTCCTTGAGCATCTCGCCGTAGAGCTTCGCCGTTGCCTCCTCGCCGGTCTCGTCGCGCAGCAGCTCGAGGGCGCCCTGGATGCCGGCGAGGGGGTTCTTGATCTCGTGCGCCAGGCCGGCGGCGAGCTGCCCCAGCGAGGCCAGCTGGTCGACGTGCGCGAGGCGGGTGGCAACGTGCGACTCACGCTCGCGCTGGCGGCGCAGCAGCTCGCGCAGGTTGCGATGCACCTCGGCGGTGACCGGGTCGAGGGGGAGCACCCCCGCTCCCGCCTCACCGTTGGGCCTGCCGGCGGCCTCGGCGGCGAAGTCGGCGCGCAGCCGGGCGCCGGCGCGGTCGACGGTGCGCTGCACCGAGATCGTCACCCCCGCCAGCAGCAGCACCCAGGCTCCGAGCAGCAGCGCGGTGCGGTCGCGGAGACGGTTGCGGATCTCGGAGAGCGGCGTGGTGAAGTCGATCTTCATCGTCGCGGCGCCCATCGTCGCGCCCACGGTGTGGCAGGGGGCGCAGCGCGCCGCGGCGGAGATGCGGACGATGCCGCGCACCCACGGGCGCCCTCCCTCGTCGCTCACCCAGGAGTCCGACGCCTTGCTGCCGCCGAGGAAGCGCCGCACGCGTGCGATCTCCGACGGGTCGGGGGAGATGTCGCCGGCGTTGACCAGCGTGCCGTCACGGCGGTAGAGGTGTAACCCGATCCCCTGATGGGCGGCCATCAGGGGCGGCAGCTCGTGCGGGCTACTGCCCATCCACAGGAAGGGCATCTGCCGCACCGCGTCGTCGAGCTGGAAGCGCGCCGCCGTCGCCCCCGCTTCCGAGGCGGCGCGCTCGAGCAGCCCGAAGGTGCCGAGGTAGAGCACCGCGAAGGCGGCGAGGTGGATGCCGAGCACCGCCCAGAAGCGCAGGCGCGCCAGCGGCACCCGCGCCCAGGGGCGCAACCCGCCCGCAGGCGGTCCCGGGGCCTCGACCGGCGCGTCCATCTCGAGATCACTATACGGAAGTGCCGGGCCGCCACCGCCCGCGCGGGTGGGGAGGCTCACCCCGCTCGAAGGAGTGGGCCTCCTCGCTCCCGTCCACCGGTGGGCGAGCTCCGCGCCGTCGCGCGTTGCGCGCCGCGGCGCCGCCGCAACCTCGATGGGCGCGCGGTGCAGAGCGAGCCCACCCCGTAGGGTTGGGCGCCCGCCGGCGGGCGGGCGGGGATCCGCCACCCGGGCGGCGGTGGTGCTCCCTCCGTAGGCGCGGGCATGCTGCCGCGAGCGATGAGCGCCACCGTCAGCCACCCCAGCGACCCGCGGCCCGCCACCGCCACCTCGTCGCGCGGCGCCAAGGTGCTGACCATGCCCGGCGTCGCCGCGCGGGTCGCCGCCACGCCGCGCCTGCTGCTGGTGGGCAACCCCAACGTCGGCAAGAGCGTGCTGTTCAAGAACCTCACCCAGCGCTACGTCAACGTCTCCAACTTCCCGGGCACCACCGTCGAGGTGGTGCGCGCCAAGGCGACGCTCGGCGGCAGCGAGGTGGAGGTCGTCGACACCCCCGGGCTCAACGACCTGGTGCCGCGCGCCGAGGACGCCTGGGTGACGCGGCGGATCCTCGAGCAGCACCCCGACGCCACCGTGCTGCAGGTCGCCGACGCCAAGAACCTGCGCCGCGCCCTGCTGCTCACCCTGCAGCTCGCCGAGCTCGGCCACCCCATGGTGCTGGTGCTCAACATGGCCGACGAGCTCGCCGCCCGCGGCGGCGTCATCGACCGCGACCGGCTGTCGGCGCTGCTCGGCGTGCCGGTGGTCTCCACCGTCGCCGTGCGTGGGCTGGGCATGGGCGAGCTGCTCGCCGCGGTCGCCGCGGCGAGCCCGGCCACGGTGGGCGGCCTCGACCTCGCCGACGCCGCCGACGACTACGAGCGCAACCGCCGCCGCCTCGAGCGCATCCAGGAGATCCTCGCCGCCAGCTACACCATCACGCCGCCGGCGCGCGCCTCGCTGGGAGCGCGGCTGGGCTGGTGGTCGATGCACCCCGTGCGCGGCCTCGCCGTCCTCGCCCTGGTGCTGGTGGCGGTGTTCTGGTTCGTCGGCCTCTTCGGCGCCGGCACGCTGGTCAACACCCTCGAGACCGGCCTCTTCGCGCAGCGGCTGTCGCCGCTCGCCATCCGCGCCACCGACGCGCTGCTCCCCTTCCCCCACCAGCACGTCGTCGAGCCGGTGACGCTCGCGATCAGCGTGCCGCTGACGCCGGTCTCCGGCTGGGTGGTGGCCCACGACGAACGGGCCACCGTGCAGCCGAAGTACCGGCTCACCGCGCCCCTCTCCGGCGTGCAGCCGCTGCTGCGCTTCCTCCACGACTTCCTGGTCGGCGAGTACGGGCTGGTGACGATGGCGCTCTCCTACGCCTTCGCCATCGTGCTGCCCATCGTCGGCACCTTCTTCATCGTCTTCAGCCTGCTCGAGGACTCGGGCTACCTGCCGCGGCTCTCCATCCTGCTGCACCGCAGCTTCCGCTTGATGGGGCTCAACGGCAAGGCGGTGCTGCCGATGGTGCTCGGCCTCGGCTGCGACACCATGGCGACGATGACGACGCGCATCCTCGAGACGCGCAAGGAGCGGCTGGTGACCACCATGCTGCTCGCCCTCGCCGTCCCCTGCTCGGCCCAGCTCGGCGTGCTGCTGGCGATGATGGCCACCCTGCCGGTGGGCTACGCGCTCGCCTGGCTGGCGCTGATGATCGGGCTGCTGCTGTTCGTCGGTTGGCTCTCGGCCCGGCTCTTCCCCGGCCCCACCAGCGAGTTCGTGCTCGAGGTGCCACCGCTGCGCCGCCCCCAGCTCTCCAACGTGCTGATCAAGACCGCCACCCGCGTCGACTGGTACCTGCGCGAGGTGATCCCGCTGTTCATCGCCGGTACGGCGCTGCTCTTCCTGCTCGACAAGCTCCACCTGCTCGCCGTCATCGGCAGGCTCGGCGAGCCGCTGGTCACCGGCTGGCTCGGCCTGCCGGCGCCCACCGCCATCGCTTTCCTCATCGGCTTCCTGCGCCGCGACTACGGCGCCGTCTACCTGCTCGACGCCGCCACCGGCCCGCACCACGCGATGAGCGCGCACCAGGTGTTCGTGGCGATGGTCACCATCACCCTCTTCCTGCCCTGCTTCGCCAACTTCCTGATGATCGGCCGCGAGCACGGCTGGAAGGTGGCGTGGCGCATGGCGGGCTTCATCTTCCCCTTCGCCTTCCTGGTCGGCGGGCTGGCCCACCGCCTGGCGCCCTGACGCCGTAACCTGCGACGAGGAGAGCCGCCAACCATGACGCCGCCGCCGCCCGCTCTCGCCGAGGTCAGCGAGGCCACCTGTCCGCTCTGCGGCCTCGCCTTCAGCCGCGGCGACGCTCTCTGCCACCACGGCTGCCCGCTCGCCGAGATGTGCCACCTGGTGGCCTGCCCGGGCTGCGGCTACGAGTTTCCGCAGCGCCCGCGGGCGCCGCAGCTCAGCGGTGAGGACGAGGCGCGGCAAGGCGCGCGGCCGAGGTTCCTCGAGCGCCTGTTCCATATCGGCCGCCACCAGGAGCCCACCCTGTCGCCGCAGGCGCCGACGGTGTGCGACCTCGACTGCGGCACCCGCGCCCGCGTCCTGCACCTCACCGGCGAGCGCTCGCGCGACGCCCTCGCCGTCTTCGGCCTCGTCCCCGGCGCCGACTTCGAGCTGCTGCAGAAGGTGCCCGCCTACGTGCTGCGCGTGGGCGAGACCGAGCTGGCGCTCGACGCCGACGTGGCGCGGCGGATCCTGGTGGCGGAGCCGTAGCTGCCGGTCCCTGTCGGCGGTACCCTCTCCTGGACGATTGGCGCGCTGCCGAGCGTCGCCGAGCGGAAACCGCAAGCGTGCCCGGGCCCGGTCAGTGGACGGCCGGCGGGTCGGAGGAGGCGAGCCGGCGGAGCTCGCTCTCGACCTTCGCCAGCCGGGACGCGCCCGCGGGGCTCCCGCGCAGCAGATCGCGGGCGGCGCTCAAGGTGCGCACGGCCTCGCTGCTCTTGCCCTCCGCCAGCAGCACGTCGCCGAGGTCGGCGAGAAGCGTGGCAGTAGTCGGGTCGCCGGCGGGCAGGGCCTGGCGATCGATCTCGACCGCCTCGCGCAGCATGGGCTCCGCGGCCGCCGTGTCGCCGAGCTTCCACTTGATGAGGGCCACGTCGTGCAGGCTGAGGGCGATGGTCTCGTGGCCGTGGCCGAACCCACCCTGCCGCATGGCCAGCGCCCGCTGGTAGGCGGCGAGGGCCCCTTGCAGGTCGCCGCGGCGCTCGGCCACTCGTCCGAGCCCACGCACGCACCACGAGCCGTCCGGGTGGTCCGGCCCGACGGCCGCGGCATAGGCATCGACGCACGCCCGGTAGGTCGCCGCCGCGCGATCGACGTCGCCGAGGTCGAGGTAGAGGTTAGCGAGGTCGGTGAGACCATTGGCGTAGACGCGGTGCTTGGTGCCGTAGGTCTTGGCCGCGATCCGCAGCCCACGCTCGAACAGCGGCAGGGCGCCGCGGGGGTCGCCGCCGAGGTTGACCGCCGCGGCGAGGTTCGTGAGGGTGCCGCCCACCAGCGCCCCGTCGGGCCCCTGGTTGTGCTCGTGAATCGCCAGCGCCCGGCGGTAGGCGGCGGCCGCCCGCGACCAGTCGTGGGTGCGCACGAGGAGCGTTCCGTAGTTGTTGGAGACCTTCGCCAGCTCGGGTGAGTAGGGGTCCTGCTGGCGGCCGAGGATGGCGATCGCCCGTTCGAAGTCGGCTGCCGCACCCTTGAAATCTCCGTTGGCCTTGCGGTCGTTGGCAAGGTTGCCAAGGGTCTTGGCGACCTCGACGTCGTCGGGTCCGAGCAGGCGCTCCTGGATCGCCACCGTCCGCTCGAGCAGCGGCTGGGCCTGCTCGTAGTGCGCGGTGAGGTGGAGGAGGAGCCCCAGCGCCCCCAGGCTCGCGGCGGTGTCGAGGTTCTCGTCCCCGTAGAGGCGCCGGCGCAGCGCCAGCGCCTGCTCCAGATGCGGCCGCGCCTGTGCGTACAGCCCGAGCTGGGTCTCGACCCCGCCGATGATGTGCAGCATGGTCGCCGCGAGGTCGGGCTGGTCGACCAGCTCCCTGGCCGCCCGCGCACCGCCACGCTCGAGCAGCTCCTCGGCGCTGAGCTTCGCACCGGTCGAGCGGTTGGGATCGGCGGCCGAGAACAGGCTGCCGAGGAAGCTCACCACCTCCTGGGCCCTCTTCGCCTGGCGACGGGCAGCGTCCCGCTCCCGGGCGAGGGAGAGCGTGTAGCCGGCGACCACCGCGAGCAGCAGCAGCGCCGCCGCCGCCTCCACCCGGTGGCGGCCGATGAGCTTGCGGGTACGGTAGACGATGGTGTCGGGGCGGGCTCGGATGGGTAGCCCGTCGAGGTGGCGCCGCACGTCCTCCATCAGCTCTTCGACCGAGCCATAGCGGCGCAACGGCTCCTTGCGCAGCGCCTTGAGCACTATGGTGTCGAGGTCGCCGGCGAGGCTGCGGCGCAGCCGCGCGGGGGAAGCGTTCCGGCGCCGTGCCAGGTCCTCTGCAGCCACCTCCTCGCTCTTGGCATCCGCCCGCATGGTGGTGGCGCGGGTGACGATGCTCGAGGGGCGTTCGGGCACGCTGCTGACCACCACGCGCTCCGCCTCGGCGAGCGAGCGCGTGCGCAGCTCGTAGGGACGCCGGCCGGTGAGCAGCTCGTAGAGGATGATGCCGAGCGAGTAGACGTCGCTGGCGGTGGTGATCGGCTCCCCCTGCACTTGCTCGGGGCTCGCGTACTCGGGAGTGAAGAAGTGGACGCCCAGCGCCGAGAGGTCGACCGTCTCGGCCGGGCCCTCGCCGGCGAGCACCCGCGCCAGGCCGAAGTCGAGCAGCTTGGGGGTGCCGTCGGCGGTCACCAGGATGTTGCCGGGCTTCAAGTCGCGGTGCACGATCAGACGCTGGTGGGCATAGTGGACGGCGCCACACACCTGCAGGAACAGGCGCAGGCGCTGGCCAATCGACAGCGCCCGGGCGTCGGCCCAGGCGAGGAGGTCCTCCCCCTCGATCGCTTCGATGACGAAGTAGGGCAGGCCGTCCTCGGTGGTGCCGTCGTCGTAGAGGCGGGCGATCGCCGGATGCTCGAGCCCGGCCAGGATCTGCCGCTCGCGCAGGAAGCGACGGCGCACCGCCTCGGTGTCGAGGCCGCGGCGGATGATCTTGATCGCCACCCTCCGCCTGACGCCGCCGTCCTCGCGCTCCGCCAGGTAGACCGTCCCCATGCCGCCGTGGCCCAGCTCCCCGAGCACGCGATAGGGCCCGATGCGCTCCCGCGGCGGCTCGTCGTCGACTCCTTCACCGGCCACCAGGTCGGCCGGTGTCGCCGGCGGCGATTCGAGAAAGCTGCCCGCCGCGGCGTCGGCCGCGAGCAGCTTCTCGACCTCGCGCTGGAGCTCCGGGTCGCCGCTGCACACCGCGACGAGAAAGGCCTCGCGCTCGTCCACTTCCCGTTGCAGCGCCGCGGCGAACAGCTCGCGCACCTGGCGCCAGCGGTCGGCGTTCACGATCCCACGCTCGCCGTCGTGCGCCGCGGCGCCTGCACCGCGCGCGTTTGCCGCAGCCGAAGGCGCACCACCGTGCGCGGTCCGTCATCGACGAGCGGCGTCGGCTGGTCGGGAGCGTCGTCGTCCACCGCGCACCAGCGCAGGTGCGACGCCACGGCGTCGCCGGGATCGGGTGATCCTGCCGGCTCACGGTGCGGCCTCACCGCGCTCAGTATAGAGGCGCGACGATCGCGCGGAGCCAACCCTCCGCGTCCGCCGCAACGGTGTCCGCCGTCGGCGTGCCGCAGCGCGCCGCAGTCGGTCCGGGTGACGCGGCGAGACCCGTGGTGGCCGGAGCGCCGTGGCGCGCCACGACTCACCCCTTCTTGCGATCGCGCGCGAAGAACTCCGCGAGCGCCCCGAACCCGGGGGGCTCGGCGGGGATGGCGGAGAGGTCGGTCTCGGCGGCGTCGGCGCTGGCGGCGAGAGTGAGCGCGATGCGCCGGCGCTCGACGTCGATCGACTTGACCGCGACCTCCAGGGTCTCGCCCACCTTGACCGCCTCGCGCGGGTGGCGGATGGGCTTGCCGGCGCCGAGCTCGGAGACGTGGAGCAGGCCGTCGACGCCGGGGGCAAGCTCGACGAAGGCCCCGAAGGTCTCGAGGCGGGCCACCCGGCCGTGGCGGCGGGCACCGGGCTGCAGCCGCGTCGCCTCGTCGTGCCAGGGGTCGCGCAGCAGCGCGCGTCGCGACAGCGAGATGCGCTCCTCGCCCTTGGCGTCGGTCTTGATCTCCAGCACCTGCACCTCGACCTCCTGGCCCACGGCGAGCACGTCCTGCGGGTGGGCGACGCGCGCGTGGCCCAGCTGCGAGACGTGCAGCAGCCCCTCGACACCGCCGAGGTCGACGAAGGCGCCGTAGCTCTGGAGCGAGGTGACGGTGCCGCGTACCACCTTGCCGGGCGCCAGCAGGGCGCGCGCCTCGGCGGCGCGGGCCGCCTTCTCCTCCGCCAGCAGGGAGCGCCGCGACAGCACCAGGTTGACCCCACGCCCGCGCCCCTCTTCGAGGCGGCTGATGCGGAAGGCGAGGCGCTGGCCGACGAAGCCAGCAGCGTCGGCGACGTAGCGGTCGTCGAGCTGCGAGATCGGGCAGAAGCCGCGCACGCCGGCCACCGTCACCTCGACTCCGCCCTTGACGACACCGGTGACGGTGCCCTCCACAGGCAGACCCGCCGCCTGCGCCTGCGCCAGCTCGGCGGGCGCCGCCTGGCCGCGGCCACCGGCGCGCACGCGCAGCACGACGCCGTCGTCGCCGCTCCCCACCACCATCGCCTCGATGGCGTCGCCGACGTTCACCGTGCGCTGGCCGTCGGCGTCGGTGAGCTCGGCGAGCGGGATCGCCCCCTCCGACTTGCCGCCGAGGTCGACGAAGACACTGCTCTCGCCGAAGCCGACGATGCGGCCACTTACCATGTCGCCGGGCTGCGGCCCGCCGCGCGCCCCCGGCGGCCTCACCGCCTGCTCGCGCTCGTAGGCGGCGAACAGCGACGCGAAGTCCTCGGGCTCGTCAGGGCTGTCGGTCATGGGTGGCTCCAGGGAGCGGGGGTGGGCAGGCCTGAACGCGACGCTCGCCGCCGGCGCGGAACGCCATTCTAGCGGTTGGCGAAAGCGCCTCGCGAGGGGGCTCCGCGGAGCACGCGCCATCGCCGCAGCTCCGGGGCGCCGCCTGGCGGTGTGCAGTGGTAGGCAGACGAACGAAGGCCGCGGCGCGCGCCAGCGGAGGACGGGGCTGGGCGCGCCGCGGCCGGGCGGGAACCTACCGACTCAGATACCGATCTTCAGGTGTGCACCGAACACGTTGGCCCGGTACGGTCCGTTGACGAGGTCGAGCAGGGGGGAGCCCGGCAGGAAGGGGTCGACCCCGCGCAGCCGGAAGCTGTCGAGGTCGTACTTCTCGTAGAGCCAGGAAACCCCGACGGCGACGTGCTCGGCGAGGCTGTAGTCGACCTGGCCGTCGAGCGACCAGAGCTTCACGTCGTCGTAGTTGGCGATCGGGAAGGCGACGTCGGGCGTGCCGCCCGGCGGCGAGAAGAAGTCGGCGTTGCCGTTGGTCTTCGAGTAGCTCGCCGACAGGTTGGCCGAGAGCTTGCCGCACTTGGTGCAGCTCCAACCGATCCCCAAGGTGTCGGTCTTGTCGGTGAAGTCGACGCTCCAGTCGTCGGCCGGGTTGGTCGACGGCGCAGCGCCGGACTGCCGGGAGCGGAGGTCGTAGCCGAGGTCGTCGCGGTTCACGAAGACGTAGAGCGATGAGACCTCATTGATGGCGTAGCCGAGCTCGAGCCCGTAAGTGGTGAGGTCGCTGCGACGCAGCCCGAAGTCGCTCTTGTCGTAGTCGTCGCGACGCCCCTGCGTCAGACCGGTGAGCGTCAGGCGGTCACCGACCGAATAGTCGGCCTGCAGCTGCCACAGGTTGTAGCCGCGCTCGGCCTGGTTGTACTTGCGCATGCCCGGCAGGTTGGTCGATTCGGGCTCGGGGAAGGTGGAGCCGCCGCCGCGCTCGTTGTCGTACTCGCCGCTGATGTTGCGCTTGCCGTGCTCGAACGAGGCCCGCAACCCGAGGTTGGCAATGGAACGCGTGTCGTAAGAGATGCGCACGGCGTCCTCGTTGGTACGCGTGGTCTCGGCGAAGTCACGGTCGAACTGGCGCCGCGCCACCGACAGCTGCAGGTCGGACGACTGGTTGAGCTCGTAGCCGAGCTCGGCGGTGGCGTTCTGCTGCTTGTAGGAGTAGGGAGCGGTGACGCGCTCGACTGCCTCCCACACGGCGTGGAAGCGCACGTAGCCGGGGAACTCGATGCGCGGCGAGTTGTTGTCGTAGTTGTAGTACTTGTAGCGGAAGGCGAGGCTCATGCGATCGCCGAGCTTGGTGCCGACGTTGGCGGCGATGTCGCTGATGTTGACCTTCTCGTCGGCGTTGCGCACCGGCAGGTTGGCCGGATTGGTGGGATCGAACGGCGCCGCCGGATTCGAGCTCGTGCCGATCGCCGAGTTGAGCGTGTACGGCAGCAACGGATCGTCCTGGCGCAGCTGCTGGTAGCTGACCCGCCCGTTGGCCCACCAGCCGCCCTCGGACTTGAAGCGGCCGTTGGCGAACAGCATCCCGGCCCGGTTGTCGGGCGCCAGGTCGGCAAAGCCGGTGGCAGCGCCGGCGATCGAGCCCGAGCCCGGCGCCGAGTAGGCAGACCCGTCGGTGGCGTTGGTGGCGCGGAAGGGGTTGTCCCAGTAGAGGGTGCTGATGTCGTTGGTGAACCGGGAGTAGCGCACGCCGAACTGGGCGCCGGCGTTCTTGTGGTTGAGCTCGCCGCGCAGCTCGGCGCTGTCGGTGTGGAACTGGATGGGCTCGACGATCTCCGGAGCGTTGCCGAAGCCGAACGAGCCGCCATAGGGGCGGGTGCCGTTGCGATCCTCATGCTGGATCTCCAGCGCCCAGCCGAGGGTGGCCATGCGGCCGAGCTCGAGGTTGATGTCGGTGCGGTTGCGCTGCAGGCCGGTATCGATCCGGTTGGCCGACTCGAGGAACGGCTGCAGCAGGCTGCGCAGGAAGGGATAGGTGATGCCAGCGGGGTTGGCGGCTCGCTGCGCCTCGATGGCGCTCTGGATCGCCTGCCGTGTCGGCTGGGCGATCTCGAAGTGCCCCGGCGCGGTGACGTTCCACAGGAAGACCCCGTCGTTGCCGAAGTTGTGGACGATCTTGTTGTAGTCGACGGCCACCGACCAGCCACCCCAGGTACCGTACTCGAGCCCCAGCCGGGCGTCGTCGCGCCCGACGTTCTTGCCGTTGAAGTCGAAGTGACGGCTGGTGGGAGCGTCGTCGGCCCAGAGGTGCAGCTCGCGCAGGCGGAAGCCGCTGCCGAGATCGCGGTACTCGGAAAACTTTGCCGACTGCGCGTCGCTGCCGGCATCACGGAAGGTGAGGTCGGCGTCGCTGTTGATGTCCTTGTTGAGCACCTCGAGCACGGCGGAGTCGAGGTGGAAGGCCATGCCCTGGGCGGCCAAGGCGCTCGGCAGCAGCACGCTGCAGAGGAGCACGGGCAGCGCCAGGCGAACGATGGTCGCAATGCGTGGTCTTGATGACATGGCGTGCCCTCCTAGTGAGCCAGATATGGGCTGGACGGGTGGTTGCTGCCATGAATCGCCGCATGGCAGTTGACGCAGCCGCGCTCGAACAGGCGGTTGCTGGGGCTGATCGGCACCGGCAGGCCTTCCTCCGGCAGCGGCGTGTTGCGCGCGTCGTAGATGGTCCCGGGGTGCCGCGTGTTGGCGTGGCACTGCTGGCAGAGATAGGGCACCGAGACGCGCTGCAACTTCTGGTGGTTGCTGCCGTGCGGAGTGTGGCAGTTCAGGCAGCTCTCGCGCACCGGCGCGTGCTCCCAGAGGAAGGGACCACGCTTCTCGGTGTGGCAGCTGTAGCAGAGGTCGTTGACCGAGTCTGCCTTGAGCAGCTTGTCGGTGGTGCTGCCGTGCGGGTTGTGGCAGTCGGTGCAGGTGATCTTCCCTTCGCGGATGGGGTGATGCGAGTTCTTCCAGGTCTCGGCGCGTACCTGCTGGTGGCAGCTCTCGCACTGCTCGGTGACGCTCGCCATCTTCAGCTGCGCCTGCTCGGACTTGAAGTTGTGGATGCTGTGGCAGGTGGTGCAGGCGAGCCCGCGCTTCTGGTGCATGCTGCCCGGCCAGAAGAACTGCATGCGGCCGTTGTGGCACGAGGTGCAGGTGGCGTTGATCACCGCGGCAGGGAACTTGTCCACCCGCGGGCGCAGCGCCGGGTCATCGGGGTTGTCGACGTGCTTGCTGCCGGGGCCATGGCAGGTCTCGCAGCCGTGCGGCGCCAGGTTGCCGAACGCCGCCGAGCCGTGTGGAGTGTGCGCGAGCTGCCCCTCCACGGTGTCATGGCAGGTGGTGCAGGTCTCGGAGCCGACGTAGGTGGCGCTGCTGCTGTCGGGCGTCATCATGCCGGCCTTCCCTTCCATCGGCGCCTGGGCGGTCGCCGCCGGCGCGGTGCCCTCTTGCAGCAGCGCCGCGTGGGCGGGGACGGTGGTGACGGCATGGCCCGGGAGAGCGAGCAGCGCCCCCCAGGCTGCGAGCGCCACCAGGATTGGGGTCCATCGCATTCGCTTCATGGTCGCCTCCTGATGAAATGCCACTGACCGTCACGATAGAGACGTCCGCTGGCGGCAGGAAACCTGCCAACGGGTGGGAGCCCGATGGCCCATCCCACCTCGCGGGGTGGGCGCCCCCACCCCCAAAGTGTCGCCAGCGTGCCGCCCCTGGGTGCGTTGCCGCTCCCGCCCGAGCATACGAGCATGAGCTCGGAACGGAACCGAGGAGGTTGGACATGGACAGGCACCCGGACGTGCTGGTGGTGGGCGCAGGCCCGGTGGGGATGTGCACCGCCCTGGCGCTCGCACAGCGCAAGCGCAAGGTGGTCCTCATCGACGGCGGGTGGCGTCCGGCGAGCCACACCTATGGGGTGGCCCTGCACCCCGAGTCGCTCGACCTGCTCGCCGAGCTCGGTGTGCTCGGACCGCTGCTCGAGCGGGGGCAGAAGGTCAACGGGCTGCTCCTCTACGAGGGGAGCGAGCAGCGCGGCTGGATGACCCTCGACGGCCTGCCCACCGCGCACTCCTTCGTCCTCGCGGTGCCCCAGGCGGTGCTCGAGGAGGAGCTCGCCAAGGCGCTCGCCGCCGCCGGCGTCAAGTTGCTGTGGAACCACCGCGCCGTGGCGCTCGCCGGTGACGACCAGCCGACGGTGCTGGTGGAACGGCTGGAGAAGGAGAGCGCCGGCTACGCCTTCGCCGGTAGCGTCTGGGTGGTCGACAAGGAGTGGGAGCTGCGGCCGCGCTTCGTCGTCGGCGCCGATGGTCACGACTCGTTCGTGCGCCGCAGCCTGGGCATCGGCTTCGAAGCGGTGGGAACAGCGCGCCGCTTCCTCGCCCTCGAGCTGACGTTGCCCGCCGGAGGCGCCGGCCACGACCTGCGGGTGCTGCTCGGCGACGGGCGCACCGATGCGGTGTGGCCGCTCGCCGAGGGTGCCTGCCGCTGCACGCTGGAGTTGCCGGCGGCACCCGCCGACGAGAGCCCGCGCACCAAGGAGCGCTCGCGCTGGGCCCCCGCCGGGCAGCCGCAGGAGGAGCTCGTCGCCCTCGCCGCGCAACGGCTCCCCTGGCTCAGCCCCGAGCGCTGCGCCCTCGGCTGGTCGGGGCTCGCCAACTTCGAGCAACGCCTCGCCCAGAGCTACGGGCGCGGCGCCGTCTGGCTCGCCGGCGATGCCGCCCACGTCACCCTGCCGCTCGGCGTGCAGAGCCTCAACGTCGGCCTGCGTGAAGGAGTACGGCTCGCCACCATCTTCGACCGCCAGCTCGCCGGCGCCGACACGCGCCAGGAGCTGCGCGACTACGAGCGCGACTTCCGCAGCGAGTGGCAGGTCCTGCTCGGCGCCACCGGCCTGGTCACCGACGACCCCTGGATGCGGGCCCGCGGTACCCAGCTCATCACCGCCCTCCCGGCCTCCGGCAAGGCCCTCGCCCACCTCCTCCAGCGACTCGGCGCCGAGGCCCCCGGTCTCGGCGCGACGGCCCAGTCGAGCGCTGTCAACGGCTGACCGCGCTCGCTCCCGACCGCCGCCGGCCGCCGCTCCGCCCGGGCGAGCCGAAGGTGGAGGTCGTCCGCCTCGCGGAGGCCGGAACCTGCCCATCTCTCCGTTCGCCACTCGTCCGCCGACAGCTCTCGGCTCGCCCCCGTCTCACCCGCGAGGCGCTGGCACGACTCTGACCCGGCAGCAGCTCGCGCCGTCCTCCAGCACCCGCTCGCTTCGAGCCCGCCGCCACCATCAGACGCCGACTGGCCGGCACATGCGCACCGCGCGAAGAAGACGGGCGCGGCGGACCTCTCCGCCGCGCCCGCGGCAATCGAGCCCCTCTCACTCCCCCACCGGCAGCTGCCGGATCTTGAACGCCAGCCCCACCAGGACGAAGACGATCACCACCAGCGAGATGCCGAGGCCGCGGTGCCGGAAGCGCAGCTCGTCGAGCGCCTTCTGGCCCGCCTCGATCGCGGCGGTGGCGTGCTCCATCCCCTCCTCATGCTTGGCGGCGAAGGCCCCCTTGGCGTCGAAGGTGTGGACCAGCACCTGCAGCTGGATCTGCGCGTCGACCGCGGCATCGATCTGCTCGCTGGCGTCGCCCACCTCGACGCCGCCGCGGTGGGCGAGCAGCTCGATGCGCTCCGCCCGCCCGATGAGACCGGTGAGCTCCTGCAGCTGGTCGCGGAAGCTGCGCGCCGTGGCGAGACCGCCCGAGGCGTCCTCGCCGCCGTGACAGTCGGTGCACTGCCGCAGCCGCCGATGCTCGACGCGGCCGGTGCCGGGATCGCGCACGTCGACCGTGGTCTTGCCGAGGCGGAACTTGGTGAACAGCCGCTCGAACTCCGGCCGCAGCGTGCGGGCGCCGTCCTCGCCGACGTTGGTGTGCGTCGGCAGCGACCGCGCCTGGTCGATCAACCAGTCGAAGCGGGCGTCGCCCGTGAGCCCCTGCTGCTTGGCCGTCGCCAGCAGCTGGTCGCGCAGCTCGACGTAGTGGCGGCGGCGCGCCGGGGCTCGGCGATCACCGCCACGCCCTGGACATTGGGCTCGTGGCAGAGCGCGCACGGCACGTCGGGGAGCAGCGACAGCATGGTGACGCGCGGCGCCACCACCGCGTGGTTGCCATGACAGGTGGTGCACTCGGTGAAGGAGCGCACCCCCTCGAGCGTCGCCGGCGGCTCCGGTGCCGAGTGGCAGCTGGCGCACGCCTCGGGACCGGCGTCCGCCAGCAGCTCGTTGTGCGCCTCGAAGTCGCGGCTCTTGGCGCTCTGGCGGAACAGCTCGGCCTCGCGCCCGTGGCACTGCCCGCAGACGAACGACAGCGAGCCCAGCCCCGGCGGCGTGGCGCCGTGGTTGCCGTGACAGTCGTTGCAGGTGGGCGCCGAGAGGTCCCCCTTGTCGAACATCGCCGCGGCGTGCACGCTGCGCCGCCAGCTTTCGTACTGATCGGTGGGCAGCGGGCTGCCGTCGTCGAGCTCGTAGCCGGCCATGTGCTTGGGGTCGGCGTGGCACTTGGCGCAGGTCTCGGCAACGTGCGTCGGGTACACCGGCGAGGCGTTGTCGCCGGGCGCGAGGATGCCGTGGGCACCATGGCAGTCGACGCAGGTGGCGACCTTGGTGTCGCCCTGACGCAGCGCCGCGCCGTGGCGGCTCGTCCAGTACTCGCGCTCTTGGTCCACGCGCGGGTCCGGGTGGTAGCGCTTCATGAAGACCGGGTCGGAGTGGCAGCGGCCGCAGAAGTCCGGGATCTCGGCCCGCGACGGCGCCCCGCGGAAGGGAGTTGGCGCCTGCTTGCTCATCGCCGCGTCGGGGTCGTCGGCCAGCTTGGGGTCGGGGTTGCCGCCGTGGCAGTCCTGGCAGGAGAGCCCGGCCGCCGCGTGCACGTCCTTCTGCATGGCACGGACGATGGCGATGGTCGCCTCGTCGAAGACGTCCGGGTTGCTGTGGCAGGTGACGCAGGCGGTGGCGAGGGCGGCTTGCGGCCGGTGGTTGGCGGCGGCGGCGGGCGGGGCCGCCGGCGGCGCCGGTTCCTCCCCACGAGCTGGCACCGCCAGGGTGGACACAAGCAGCAGGGCGGCGAGCGCGAGGCGCCTCATGACCTCTCCTCCTCGCGCTGTCGCGTGCCCCAGGCGAGCAGGGCGAGCACGGCGCCGGTGCCGAGCAGCACCGCCACCGGCACCCACGAACGGTAGCCCCAGGCGGTCATGCCCACCACGTAGGTGCACAGCACCGCTCCCACGCCGAGGCGGACCTGGTCCGCCCGCGCGCTCCGCCCCAGGAACGGCACCGCCACCAGCAGCGCCGCGCCGAGGCCGAAGAGCATCAGCGGGATGGCCTCGTACTCGACGCCGGCCACCTCCCCGCCGGGCACATGCTTGAGGGTTTCGAACATGAAGACGAAGTACCACTCGGGACGGATGTCGCGATAGGCGGGGGCGAACGGATTGGCCTTCTCGCCGAGCTCCCAGGGGAACACCGCCGCCAGCGTCGCCAGCACGCCCAGCGCCAGCGTCCAGCCGAAGAGGTCGCGCAGCGCGTAGTGGGGGAAGAAGCGCATCGGCCGCCGCTTGGCGCTCTCCGCGGCCGCGCCGGGTGCCACGCTCATGCCGTGCACCTGCACGAGCGCCAGATGGGCGCCCAGCAGGACCAGCGTGATCAGCGGCAGCACGCAGACGTGCCAGCCGAAGAAGCGCGCCAGCGTGGCGCCGGTGACGCGGTCACCACCGCGCATGAAGCGCAGCGCGTACTCGCCCACCACCGGGATGACGCCGGCGATGTCGGTGCCGACCTTGGTGGCGAAGAAGGCGAGCTGGTTCCAGGGCAGCAGGTAGCCGGAGAAGGAGAACGCCAGGATGAGCAGCAGCAGCACCGCGCCCGTCACCCAGGTGAGCTCGCGCGGCCGGCGGTAGGCGCGCAGGAAGAACACGCTGCCCAGGTGCAGGGCGGCAAAGAACACCATCAAGTTGGCCGACCAGGAGTGCAGCGAGCGCACCAGCCAGCCGAACGGCACGCGCGTCATCAACAGCTCGACCGACTCGAAGGCATCGTCCGGGCCGGGGCGGTAGTAGAGCAGCAGCAGGATGCCGGTCAACACCTGGACGACGAAGAAGAAGAGGGTCATCCCGCCCAGGTAGTAGAAGACCGAGTAGCGGTGCTGCGGCACCCGCTTGTGGGAGAGGACGTCGAGGATCGGCTTCCAGCCGGCGCGCTCCTCCATCCAGGCGGCCAGGCGTGCGGTGCGCTTCACGGTCACGCCCTCGCCACCACGAGCATCGGGGTGCCGCCGGTCTGCGCCACCTGGTGCACCACCAGCTGCGTCAACGGCCGCGGCGGCGGCCCGGCGACGTTACGACCGGTCAGGTCGTACTGGCCGCCGTGGCAGTTGCAGTACAGCCTCGAGATGCTGGGCCGGTACTCGACGATGCAGTCGAGGTGCGTGCAGGTAGCGGTGAAGGCACGAAAATCGTTGTCCCCCGCCTTGACGACGATCACCGGCTCGTTGCCGAAGCGAACGATCTTGAACCCCTTCTGGACCAGGTCGGGGTCGTTGGTCGGTCCCACCTCCACCTGCTGCACCGACTGCTCGGCGATGCGCGGCGGATCCAGGAAGCGCAGCACCGGGTACAGCACACTCACCGCCAGGGCACCCAGCGAGGTGCCCAGGAACCACTCCACGAACCGTCGGCGGTCGACTTGGGCCATGCAACCTCCGCAAGGGGTCGGTCGGGATATCCAGCAGCATCGTGCCACGGTGCCGCCCCGACACCGCCCCATCGGGTGTGGCGCCGGGGCACGCGAGGGCGGGGAGCGCGACCCGGCCCGACCCTGCGGGGGAGCCGGGTTCCCCACCCGCTGGCGCCGCCAGGGCTGCCTCGTGGATGGGGTCGCCGCACCGACCCGGGGGCTAGCGTCGGCGCCAGCTCGCATCGCCTTGCCAGGGCTGACCTTCGGTGGAGCCCACAGGATCGGGGGTGGTCGCGGTGGAACGAACCCCTCGTCAGCTCGCCGATCTCGCCGCGCCGCCGGCGGAGCGAGCGACCCGTGCCGAGCAGCGTCGGGCCGCGACCGGCGAGCAGCCGGCCGCCACCGCAGCCGCCGGCGAGATCACCGCACTGCGCGAGGAGCTGCGCCGGCTCGCCGCCCGCGTCGAGCGTCTCGAGGGAGTAGCCGCGATCGCCGCCGCCGGCGAGGAGGAGATCGAGGGCGCCGAGCCCCCCTCGCCACCGGCCGAGGCCCTCGTACCCGCAGTCGGCTCTCCCGCCCGCCTGGCGCTCGGCGGGCGCCTGCTGCTGGTGCTCGCCGGCGCCTTCCTCCTGCGTGCGGCCACCGAGAGCGGCCAGCTGCCGGCGGCGCTGGGGGTCGCCATCGGCCTCGCCTACGCGCTCGCCTGGCTGCCGGCGGCCCACCGCGCCGGCACCCGGGGCGACGGCGCCGGCGCCGCCTTCCACGCCCTGGCCCCCCTGCTCATCGCCTACCCACTCTTGTTCGAGGCGGCGGCACGCTTCCACGTCCTCGGCGCCGGCTCCAGCGCCCTGGCGCTCGCCGGGATCACCGCCCTGCTGCTCCACGCCGGCTGGCGCCAGCACTCGGCGGTGGTCGCCTGGCTGACGCTGCTGGCCACCATCGCCACCGCCACCGCCCTGGCTCTCGCCACCGGGGCACCCGCGCTGTTCGCGGCCCTCCTCGTCGGTCTGGCGGGAGCCGGGCTGCTGCTCGGCGAGCGGCGAGGCTGGCGGCCGCTGGGCGCGGCGAGCGCCGCCGCCGCCGTCTTCGCCACCGCCGTGGTGACGGCAGGGACGGTGGTGCCGTACCCGCTCGCGCCCGCGGCGGTGCTGCCGGTGCAGCTCGCGTTGTTGCTGCTCTACCTCGGGTTCACCGCCGCGCTCGCCGTGCGCGGCCAGCTCCCCGGCTGGCCGCTGCGCACGCAGACGGCGGCGGCCGTGCTCGTCGGCTGGGGCGGAGCCCTGATCGTGGGGCGGGTGGCAGGTGGCGCGCTGGCCCTCGCCACCGGAGTGCTGGGCGTGCTCCTCGCCGTCGCCGCCGAGGCGCTGGCGCTAGGGTCGGCGGCGGCGGTGGCACCGCTGCGTCGGCTGTTCCTCGCGGCCGCCACTGTGCTCTTCTTGGGGGGCACCGCCCTGCTGCTCCCCGCCCCCACCTCGGCGTGGCTGGCGGTGGCGATCGTCGCCGTTTGGGTGGGGGCGCGGCGCGCCAGCACCTCGCTCGAGCTGCAGGGGGTGCTCCTCGCCGCGGCTGCCACCGTCAGCGGCGGTGCCCTCGCCGCCGCCACCGCCGCCCTCCTACGCCCGGGCACGGCGCCGCCCCGCTGGCCACTCGTCGCCCTGCTAACGCTGCCCGCGATCGTCTCCTGCCTGCCGCCGCTGGCCACCGGTGGGCGCCCGCGGGCCCGTGCGCGCGACGTCGCCGTCGCGCTGCTGCTGGCGCTGCTCGCCTGGATGGGCAGCGGCGCGCTGCTGGCGCTCGCCGCGCCGGCGTTCGCCGGCGACGCCGGGGCGGCGGCGGCCTGCGGCACGTTGCTGCTCTCCGCCACCACTGCCGCCTTCGCGTACGCGGGACGCGGCGGCTCGTTCCCAGCCGCCGGGTGGCTGGTCTACCCGCTGCTCGCCGCCACCACCCTCAAGCTGCTGCTGGTGGACCTCACCCCGGGGCGGCCGCTCACGCTCTTCGTCTCCCTCGCCGCTCTCGGTAGTGCTCTCCTCGCCGCGGCACGCGCGGCACGCCGAGCGCGCTGACACGAGGGGTGCGGCGAGGGCCGCCGCGGCCGCCGGCTCAGGCGCGCAGCTCGCGCGGGTGAGCCGCAGGCGCCTTGGGGACCGGGGGCGGGCCGCTCAGCTCGCGCCACAGCTCGCGCGCGACCAGCCGCAGGATGCCCCCGAGACGGAAATTGCGCAGGAACGCACCGGGGGGGAACAGCTCTGCCTTGTCGTTGACCGTGCTCTCGGAGAATTGCCGGATCTCGCCGAGCAGGCGGCGGTGGATGGCGGGGTCGAGCGGCCCGGGAGGAGCCTCGGCGAGCTGGCGGCGGATGGAGCGCGCGGCAGCCAGCCGAGCGCGTACCGCGGCTGCCTTGCGCTCGCGGAGGCGGCCGTGGCGTGCCTTGAGGTCGTTGAGCCGCGACGCCGCGTCGTAGGTGGCGTCGACGATCTCGGCGCGCGTCATCCAGTCGGTCTCGTAGTTGAGGATCGACTCCCAGTCACGCTGCTCGAGCAGCGTCCGGTGCTCGGCGAGGGTATGGGCGCGCAGGCGGTAGCCGCGCGCCGCGCCCTCGGCGAAGCCGTGGCTGCCGGGGTCGATGAACGGGCCCATCGGGGTGATGAAGGCGGAGAGGCGGCGGTCGAAGCGCTGGAACAGCGACTCGATGGCGTCGACCATCTCCTCGACGTTGCGGCGAGTCTGCCCCGGCAGGCCGATCATGTAGAAGAGGTCGAGCTGCTCGCAGCGCAGCGCCAGCATCGCCGCGATCGCCGCCTCCATGGCGGCATTGTCGTACACCGCCTTGCCGAGCAGCGCCCGCACCGCCTCGTCGTGGCTCTCCGGCGACAGCTCCGCTCCCCAGTGCGGGATCGCCGCATCGATGCGGGCGAGCAGCTCCGCCGCCGGCGGATCGAAGAACTCGAAGATGATGCGATTGGACACCGGCGCGCGGGCGAGCGCCGCCAGCACGCCGGCGGCGTAGTCGTCGCCGCCGTCGCGCACGTCGCCGACGAGGAAGATCGGCGCCCGGGTGAGCGGCCGCCAGCTCGCGCACCTGGGCGCCGATGGCCTCGGGGCTGCGCAGCAGGGGGTGGCGCCGGCATGAAGGCCTCGAACGCCGCCCGCGAGGCGCCGCAGGTGACGCAGCGGCGCTTGCAGCCGCGGGTGGTGAACACGGCGGTGATGGGGTGCCGCCACCAGGAGTGGAACGGCACGTTGGTCCAGAAGTCGAGGCGGCCGAGCACCGTCGAGACCATCTGACCGAGGTCGATACCGTACTCGTCGAGGGAGCGCGGGGTGAAGGAGGCGCGGTTGGCGTGCGGCTGCCCGTTCGCCTCCTTCCAGGTGAGGTTGGGCACCTGTGCGAAGCGCCGCTCGCCCTCGAGCTCGCGCAACAGGGCGAGCAGGCAGGGCTCGGTAACGCTGCCGCGCAGCACGAAGTCCACTGCCGGCTCGGCGATCAGCTCCTGGTGGAAGTAGGTCGAGGAGATGCCACCGAGAACCGTCGGGATGTCGGGGTGGAGGCGCTTGATGAGCGCCGCCACCTCGAGCGCGCCCTGGGCATGCGGCAGCCAATGCAGGTCGATCGCCGAACAGCTTCGGCCGCAGCCGACGCAGCAACCGCTCGGGGCGGAAGCGGCGGCTGCGCATCATCAGCAGGGCCAGGTTGACGATCTGCACCCGGTAGCCGTGGCGCCGCAGGTAGGCGGCGAGGGTGAGGAACCCGACGGGATACATCTCGAACACCGGCGACGAGGGGATGACGTCGCTGATCGGGCCGTAGAAGATCGACCGCTCACGGAAGTCGTAGACGCTCGGCGGGTGGACGAGCACGACGTCGGGCCGGCGGCGGCGGGCCAGGTGCATCGCCCTCAAGGGTAGGAGCCCTTCCGGGCGGGCGCACCGCGTCACCGGAGGGGACGCCCGAGCCGCGGGGAGGCGGCGGCCGCCCGGCGGGGTGGGGGGAGCGCCACCTGCCAACACGGCGCTCCCACCCGCGGCGCTCCCTATGCTGCCCGCGTTACCTGGAGGAACCCATGCGCAAGCTCACCGACCTCTTCTCGCTGACCGCGATCCTCGGCCTTCCGGTCCTGCTCGCCCTGATGCTGCCGCTGATCGCCGTGCCGCAGCCGGCGCGCGCCGACGGCGACCCGCCGGGCAAGGCCGTGTTCCTGGCCCAGAAATGCAACATGTGCCACAACGTGCCCGCCGCCGGCATCACCCGCACCGGCAAGATGACGACGCCTGACCTGCCGGGCGACAACACCGGCAGGCCCGCCTCCTTCTTCGCCCAGTTCCTCAAGAAGGAAGTGGAGAACCAGGAAGGCAAGAAGCACGTCAAGGAGTGGAAAGGCACCGACGAGGAGCTCACGCAGCTCACCGAGTGGCTCGCCTCGCTCAAGTAGGCCGACGAAGCGTCCCACGCTCGCCATGCGGCGGGTGGCCGCCGCTGGCGAGCCGCCCGCCACTCTCTCGGCGCCCGCGTCATCCGGATCGCGCGCTGCCAGTGGGAAATCTTCCGCTCCCGGCGTAAGAATTGCACT
The DNA here is from genome assembly GCA_963837455.1 of Thermoanaerobaculia bacterium. GTDB lineage: Bacteria > Acidobacteriota > Thermoanaerobaculia > Multivoradales > JAIOJS01 > DASYQD01. The sequence continues at coordinate 265,323 of CAWINM010000014.1, forward strand.
TGCTGCAGAGCCCTTTGCAGCACGCTGGCAACCACGAGGAGGAATCCGCCATGCGCAGAACGAAGGACGCCGCGATCCTGGGGACGATGCTGGGCCTGCCGGTCCTGATGGCCGCCACCCTGACCGTCCTCGCCGCCGCTCCCGCCCGGGTGCTGGCGGCCGGCGAGACGGGGCCGCCGGGCAAGGAGATCTTCCTCGCCCAGAAGTGCAGCCTCTGTCACAGCGTCGGCAGCCAGGGGATCGAGGCGCAGACCAAGTCGGAGAAGATCAAGGGTCCCGATCTCTCCAACGTCGGCGGCTCCCATCTGGCGCCCTGGATCACCCAGTGGCTGAAGAAGGAAGTCGCCAACACCGACGGCAAGAAGCACCCCAAGGAATGGAAAGGCACCGACGCCGAGCTCCAGCAGCTGGTCGACTGGCTCGCCAGCCTGAAGAAGGCGTGAGCGGCGGTCGAGCCGGCGCCCGAGCAGGCCCGCTCGTGACCTGAGCCTGCCTTCCGCCCGGGTCACCCGAGGAGGACGGCTGGTATCCACCGGCCGTCCTCTTTATTTACTGCGGTATCGTGCGCCAGCAATCGCGCACACGGAGGCACCCATGAGCGCCAAGCCAGCCGCCGCGCCCAAGCAGAAGCTCCCGCGCCTGGCCTACAACGTCACCAGTGCGATCGGCGCCGCCATCGCGCTGGTCGCCGGCCTGACCTTCCTGGTGCTGCTCGGGATGAGCTTCTACGCCGATCAGCCCAACCCCTACTACGGCATCTTCATGTACATGGTCCTGCCGCCGCTGCTGGTGGTGGGCCTGCTGCTGATCCCGATCGGCATGCTGTTGCGGCGACGGCGCTTCCGCAAGACCGGCAAGCTGGCCAGCGAGTGGCCGCGCATCGACCTCAACGACCCCCGCCATCGCAACGCCGCCATCATCTTCGTCGTCGGCACCGTGGCGCTGTCGGTGATCATGGCGACCAGCAGCTACGGCGCCTACCAGTACAGCGAGTCGGTCAAGTTCTGCGGCACCACCTGCCACACCGTGATGCAGCCGGAGTACGTGACCTACCAGCACTCGCCGCACGCCCGCGTCGCCTGCACAGAGTGCCACGTCGGACCGGGCGCCGACTGGTACGTCAAGTCGAAGCTCTCGGGCACCTACCAGATCTACGCCGTGGCGCGGAAGATCTACCCACGACCGATCGGCACCCCGATCGAGAGCCTGCGTCCGGCACAGGAGACCTGCGAGCAGTGCCACTGGCCGGAGAAGATCTACGGCGCCCAGCAGCGGCTGATCCACCACTACAAGTACGACGACGGCAACACCCATTGGCCGATCGACCTGCTGATCAAGACCGGCGGCGGCGACCCGCTGAGCGGCCAGGCCGGCATCCACTGGCACATGAACATCGGCGTCGAGGTGCACTACATCGCCCGCGACGAGAAGCGTCAGGACATCCCGTGGATCGAGGTGCGCGACCGCCGCACCGGCCGGGTCACCGTCTACGAGGACAGCGAGAAGCCGCTCGCCAAGGCCGAGATCGCCGCCGCCACGCCGCGGCGGATGGACTGCATGGACTGCCACAACCGGCCGAGCCACATCTACCTCTCTCCCGACCGCGCCGTCGACGACGCCCTGTTGCGCGGCGAGATCGACGCCACCCTGCCGGGGATCAAGGAGGTGGCGGTCGATGCCATGGCCGCCGACTACGCCAGCACCGAGGAGGCGCAGCGCCAGATCGCCGGCCGCATCACCGACCACTACCGGCAGAGCCAGCCGGAGCAGTTCGCGCAGCGCACGCCGGCGATCGAGCGCAGCATCGCCGCCGTGCAGCAGGCTTACGAGGGCAACATCTTCCCGGCGATGAAGGCGCGCTGGTCGGCCTACCCCAACAACCTCGGCCACTTCACCAGCCCCGGCTGCATGCGCTGCCATGACGGCAACCACAAGTCGGCACAGGGCGTGGTGGTGACGCACGACTGCAACGCCTGCCATCTCATCCTCGCCCAGGGACCCGAGAACGATCGCCTGGTGGCCGCCGGCCTCCCCTTCCAGCATCCCGAGGACGTCGGCGGCGCCGAGCTCGAGATGCCCTGCTCGGACTGCCACTCGGGGGTCAAGCCGTAGTCCGCTCGGGCGCCGTCCCCGCCTGGTGAGGCGGCGCCCCTTCACCCCCTGGGAGGTGGTCGCGGCGGCCTCCCGCCGGCAAGACTGCCGCGAGCAGCAGTCGCCCACGCTGGCGAAGCCGCTCCGGAGGGTCCCCCCCAATGCGCTATCGGAGCCCGAGGCCACTCGCCATCGCCCTGGTGGCTCTCGCCGCCCTGCTCGTCGCGGGTCTCGCCCGCGGCCAGGAGTGCGCCGACTGCCACGACGTCAAGGTCACGTCGCCGATGCACGCCGCGCTCGCCTGCAGCGACTGCCACGCCGACGTCAACCTCGATGGCCACCCCGACCAACCCGTCGACCTCTCGCCGCAGGCGATCTGCGGCCAGTGTCACGAGACGCCCACGGAGCTCTCCGGGAGCGTTCACGCCAAGCTCTCGTGCAAGGCGTGTCACGGCGCCGCCCACGAGATGGTGGCGGCGAAGAGCGCACAGTCGCCGACGGCAGCCTTCAACCAGGTGAAGACCTGCGGCAGCTGTCACAACCAGCCCAAGGTGCTCGACGCCTACCTCGGCAGCGTGCACGCCCGCGCGCTGCTCAAGTCGGGCCTCTCCGACGTCGCGCCCTCGTGCAGCGACTGTCATGGCTCGCACCAGATCCAGAGGGTGCAGTCCCCGGCATCCAGGGTCTCCCACCAGAACGTGCCCAAGACCTGCGGCTCGTGCCACGAGGGGATCCTGCGCGAGTGGGAGCAGACCTCGGCGCATGGCCAGGCCTGGCTGGCGGGGAACGCCAAGGCGCCGGTGTGCACCACCTGCCACGCCACCCACCAGATCATGCAGCCGACGCTGGCCACCGAGCGCCTCAAGTTCCCGGTCAGCTGCGGCGGCTGCCACAAAGAGGAGCTGTCGAGCTACCGCGACAGCTTCCACGGCCAGGCCACGAGCCTCGGCTACCTGACCGCCGCCACCTGCGCCGACTGCCACACCCCGCACGCCAACCTGCCGGCGAAGGATCCGCGTTCGAGCGTCAACCCGGCGCGGCTGCAGAACACCTGCGGCCAGTGCCACGGCGAGGTGACCGCGGCCTTCGCCAGCTTCGACCCCCACGCCGAGCCCAGCGACAAGACGCGCAGCGTCAAGATCTACTGGACCTGGGTGGCGATGAGCGGCCTGCTGTTCGGCGTCTTCGGCTTCTTCACCGCCCATGACCTGCTCTGGCTGCAGCGGGCCTTCGTGGCCCGCCGGCGCGGCGAGCTGCCGCCCCCGCTGCACGAGGACCCCAGCGGCAAGTGGCTGCGGCGCTTCGGGCCGTTCGAGATCGGCATGCACATCGTGGTGGTGCTCACCTTCCTGCTGCTCGCCGCCACCGGACTGCCGCTCAAGTTCCACGGTGCCGGCTGGGCCACTCCACTCGCCAGCTTCTTCGGCGGCATCGGCGGCACGCAGGTGCTGCATCGCATCGCGGCGATCGGCACCTTCGGCTACTTCCTGGCCCACGTCGCGCAGCTCGCCTACAAGCGGCTGGCGAAGAAGGAGCGCGGGCTCTTCTGGGGCTGGCGCTCGATGGTGCCGCGAGGCAAGGACCTCAAGGACATGTGGCAGAACCTGCGCTGGTTCCTCTACACCGGTCCACGCCCACAGCTCGACCGCTGGACGTACTGGGAGAAGTTCGACTACTTCGCGGTGTTCTGGGGCGTCGCCATCATCGGCCTCTCCGGGCTGATGCTCTGGCTGCCGAAGCTCTTCGCCGCCTTCCTGCCCGGCTGGGTGCTCAACGTCGCCCACGTCGTGCACAGCGACGAGGCGCTGCTCGCCACCGGCTTCATCTTCATCTTCCACTTCTTCCACACCCACCTGCGGCCGGAGGCCTTCCCGCTCGACCCCGTCATCTTCACCGGCCGCGTGCCGCTCGCCCGCTTCAAGGAAGAGCGGCCGGTCGAGTACCAGCGGATGGTGCGGGAGGGCACGCTCGAGGCGGCGCTCGCCCCACCGCCGAGCGAGGGGGAGATGACCTTCGCCCGCATCTTTGGCTTCGCCGCGGTGGCCCTCGGGCTGCTGCTCGCGGTGGCCATCCTGATCGGTCTCTTCGCCGGCCACTGACGCCCGGCGGCGTCGCGAGCGCGACGACCGACGCCGGCGCTCGATCCTGTCGCGGATCGGGCGCCGGCCCGGGTGCATGGCCCGCGGCGGGGGGGCTAGACTAGGCGGCACACTCGACTCCGTGCCGACTCGCCATGGCCGACGCACCTCGCCCACCGAGCTCCGAGCGTTCCCCGAGCGCCGACTGGCACCGCGTCGTCTTCGAGAACGCCGCGGTGGGCATGCGGCTCGCCGAGGTCCGCGATCCCGGTCGCATCGTCGAGGCCAACCGCGTCATGCACTCCATGCTCGGGTACGCGGACGGGGAGCTGCTGGCCAGGACGACCAGCGAGATCCTCCACCCCGACGACCGCGCCGAGAACCTCCGTTCGACCGCCGCTCTGGCGGCGGGCAGGATCGACTCCTACCAGCGCGAGAACCGCTACCGGCGTCGCGACGGCAGCACCATGTGGGGCCGCCTGACGGTCTCTCCGGTGCGCGACGAGGAGGGCACGGTGACGTACACCGTCGGGCTGGTCGAGGACGTCACCAGCCGCAAGCTGTTCGAGAGCGAGCTCGTGGCCCGGACCTCGACGCTGGCGCAGACGATGGCGCGCACCCGCGCCATCCTCGACTCGGCGGTGGACGGCATCATCACCATCGACGAGCTCGGGCGCATCGACTCGGTCAACCCGGCCACCGAGCGCCTGTTCGGCTACGCCGCCGCCGAGCTGGTGGGGCGCAACGTGCGCATCCTGATGCCGCCGCCCTACCGCGACGAGCACGACGGCTACCTGGCGCGCTATCGCCGCACCGGCGAGCGGCGCATCATCGGCATCGGCCGCGAGGTGGTGGGGCAGCGCAAGGACGGCTCCGTGTTCCCGGTCGACCTGGCGGTCTCGGAGGTGCCGCTCGAGGGGCACCGGCTGTTCGTCGGCACCATTCGCGACATTACCGCCCGCAAGCAGCTCGAGGACCAGCTCCGCCAGGCCCTCAAGCTGGAAGCCATCGGCCGTCTCGCCGGCGGCGTGGCGCACGACTTCAACAACCTGCTCGCCTCCATTCTCGGCTACAGCGAGCAGCTCGCCGACGGCCTTGCCGAGGGCCCGCTGCGCCACGCCGCGCAGCAGATTCGCCGCAGCGCCGAGCGCGGCGCCGGCCTCACCCGCCAGTTGCTCGCCTTCTCGCGCCGCCAGGATCTGGCGCCCGAGCCGCTCGACGTGAGCGCGGTGCTGGGCGAGCTGCGCGACATGCTGGGCCGGCTGCTCGGCGAGCACGTCGAGGTCGAGTACGACCTCGCCGACGACCTCTGGCTGGTGCTCGCCGACCGCGGCCAGCTGCAGCAGGTCGTCCTCAACCTGGTGGTCAACGCCCGCGACGCCCTCGGCGAAGGCGGGCGGATCACCATGGTTGCCGACAACGTGGAGGTGCGCGAGGAGCTGCTGGGCGGGGTGGGCGTGGTCGCCCCGGGGCGCTGGGTGCGCCTGATGGTGGCCGACAACGGCTGCGGCATGAGCGCCGAGGTGAGGACCCGCATCTTCGAACCCTTCTTCACCACCAAGGAGCCCGGCAAGGGCACCGGCCTCGGGCTCTCGACGGTGTTCGGCATCGTCCAGCAGAGCGGCGGCGCCATCCTCGTCGACAGCGAGCCCGACGTTGGCACGCGGTTCGAGATCTACCTGCCGCGCACCGACGGCCTGCAGCGTGTGCCCAGCGCCGGCGAGGAGGAGACCACGACGGTGACGCGCGGCAGCGAGACGGTGCTGCTGGTGGAGGACGACACCACCTTCCGCGAGCTGCTCGCCGACGTGCTGCGGCAGGCGGGCTACCAGGTACTGGTGGCGGCCGATCCCGCGCAGGCGCTGGCGCTCGCCGAGCCCGCAGCGCGGCCGATCCACCTGCTGCTCTCCGACCTCTCGATGCCGGTGATGAAGGGCACCGAGCTGGCACGGCGGCTCACCGCCGCCCGGCCCGACCTCAAGGTCCTGTTGATGTCCGGCTACAGCGAGCTCGACGAGGCTGCGGCCTTCGCCGCCGACATGGGCGGCGCCTTCCTCGCCAAGCCCTTCCGCACCCGCGAGGTGCTGCAGGCGGCGCGGCGGCTGCTCGAAGGGGTCGACGCCAGGGTGCCCCCATCGACGAGCGCCGGCTGAGCCCGGCGCGCCCTACCCCCGGCGCGGCGGCGCCCCGCATACACTGCCCGCGCCGGCGGCCCTAGCCGGATGGCAACGCCAAGCGCAGAATCATCCCGGCGCCGTCCGCTCTCATCCTCGCCTCCAGCCTGCCGTCGAGCAGCTCGGCGAGCGCCGCCGCGAGCGGCAGGTCGAGCCCGGTGCCGCCATGCGGACGGCGGGTGCGCGCACAGCTGACTGCGAAGGGAACGAACAGTCGTGGTAGCTCGTCGCCGGCGACGGCTTCCCCATCGTCGATCACCTCGAAGGCGACGCGCCCGGGTTGGCCCTCCTCGAGCGCGACCCGCAACGCCACCCGGCGCGCCCCGGCCGCCATCGCCGAGCGCACCAGCGCGCCGAGGCTGCGGGCGAGCAGAGCGCCATCGCTGGCGAGCCGCGGCACCGACGACGCGGCGTCGCCGAGGTCCAGCTCCACACCCGCTGCCGCCGCCTGCTCGCAGAGTGGAGCGCAGGCCCGCTGCAGGACCTCCTCGGTCGACACCTCGTGGCGGCTCGGGGCGAGGCGGCCGCCGCGCACGCGGTTGAGCTCGCCGGCCTCGTCGAGGAGGGCCTGCAGGTCGGCGGCCGCATCCTCCAGCGTCCGCACATAACGAGCCTGCCTCGGCTCGAGGCCCTGGGAGCCCGCCAGCAGGTCGGCGCTGAGCAGGAGGCTCGCCACCGGTGTCCGCAGCTCGTGCACCAGCGCGGAGAGGAAGCCGGCGCTCCAGACGGGCTCGTCGACGGCCATGAGCGCGGGAGTCTACCCAATGGCGGGTGGTCCGCGGCCCACCTCTCGGCACTGGCCTAGCCCACCCCCTGGCGGGCGCTGCCACCCGTCGAGGTAGGGTGAACCCCGCATCACAGCGCTAGCGTCGCCACCCTCGTAGTCATGGGACCCGGTGCGCGACACGCCTACGCTTCCGAGCACCATGGCACCAATAGGCCCAGGTCCTGCAAGCCGTTGCGGCGTGCCTGCAACCGCCGCCCCGACGCGTTCCTCGTGTCCCTCACCAGCCTCGGTGCGCACGCCACCACGCTCGGCTGTCGTGGTCAGCGGGACCGCCGCCGTCTGGCCCCACCACGCCGGCGCGGACACTGCCGTCGACCAGCCCTGGGCCCTGCACTGCCCTGAGTACTACCTTGGCTGAGCCGAGCGCTCCCGACGTCGCCGTCGACCGCCTGCGGTGGCTCCTCGGAGCCGGCCTCGCCGCTGCCTGGCTGCTCTTCGTGCTGCTGCGGCTGCCCCTGGCGCCCAGCCATGCCGGACCCGCCGAGGCGCTCCTCGTCGCCACGCTGCTGCTTCTCATCGGCGCGCTCGTCGATCGCGCCATGCTGGTACCTCTCGGCCGCATGCGCTCGGCGCTGCGACTGCACAGTGCCGAGCTGGTCGCCCTGCGGGACGCCGCGCTCGACATCAGCGCCGACCTGAACCTCGACTCGGTGCTGCAGCGCATCGTCGACCGCTCGCGAGAGCTGCTCGGTACCCGCTATGGTGCGCTGTCGGTGGTGGAGGACGACGGACGCGTCCTCAGCTTCATCTCCTCGGGCATCGACCCCGAGCTGCGCCGGCGGATCGGCGCCCCGCCGCGTGGCGAGGGACTGCTGGGAGTGCCGCTGCGGCAGGGCGAGCGGCTTCGCCTCGACGACCTCGGCGCCGATCCGCGGCACGCCGGCTTCCCGCCCGGCCACCCGCCGATGCGCACCCTGCTGGCGGTGCCCCTCCCCAGCCACCGCGGGCGCCGGGGAAACCTCTACCTGAGCGAGAAGGAGGATGGCTCGGCCTTTACTGCCAGCGAAGAAGAGACGCTGGTGCGCTTCGCCATCCAGGCGGCGATCGCGGTCGACAACGCCATCCTGCACCGCGAGACCCACGAGCTCGCCGGGGCGCGGGAGCGGCTACGCCTCGCCGGCGAGACCTACGACGGCATGGCGCAGGTGCTCGCCTACGTCAACACCAAGTCGCAGGTGGTGCGCGAGCACGTCCGCCAGGGGCGCATCGAGGCGGCGCTCTCTCACCTCGACCAGCTTGCCGCCGCGGCGCGCCGCATCTACGCCGAGCAGCGGGCGCGGCTGCTCGACCTGCGGGCGCTGGGCAACAACGAGTCCTCCACCGTCGAGGCCATCAGCCATCACGTGCGCGCCTGGGAGGACGAGGCCGGGCTCGACGTCGACCTCCAGCTGCCATCCGCCGTCGAGGCACCACCCGAGGTCGAGCTACAGCTGCTGCGCATCGTGCAGGAGGGCCTCGACAACGTGCGGCGCCACGCGCAGGCGTCGCGCGTCCGTCTGGCACTCCGCCAGGATACCCACGGCATCCGCCTCGAGCTCGCCGATGACGGTGTCGGCTTCGACCCCGCGCTGCCCCTGGCGCGCGGCGAGGGACCGCGATTCGGGCTCGCCGCCATGCGCGAGCGGGCGCAGGCGGTGGGTGGCAGCTTCGAGGTGACGGCGGCACCGGGCACCGGCACCGTCTTGCATTTCGAGGTGCCCACCGCCATCTGCGAGGAGGGAGACCATGCGACTACTCATCGCTGAGGATCACGCGCTCTTCCGCGACAGCCTCCGGGCGTTGCTCGAGTCGCGGGGCATCGAGGTCGTCGGCGAGGCGAGGAACGGCCGCGAGGCGGTCGACCTCGCGCTCGAGCTGCGCCCCGACATCGTGCTCATGGACCTCGGCATGCCGGAGGTGGGGGGCCTGGAGGCGATCCGCCGCCTCTTCGGAGACCGACCTGCCCGCCTTCGCCCCCGCCTAGCTGTCGTACCAGCATCACCGAGGGAGGGTGGGCCCCAGAGCGCCGCCGCCCCGGGTAGTCGCTTCTGGGTGAACTGTCCTGCCGAATGGTCGTTCTGCGACCAAAGGGCAGGACGGTTGCGGCGCGCGGCGGCCGCGGGCCTCGCGGTCTGCGTCTTCGCCGTCCTCGCCTGGGTCTGGTCGGCCGCGTTGGCCTCGGTGAGGACGAGGACGACGAGCGCCGCGGCGATCGCGGCCGTTCGGCGCATGGTCAGATGTCGGCCACGGCTGCGAGCACGTCGCGCTACGCGTCGGCGCCCTCGCTGGCCGGGGCGACCTCGTGCAGGTACGGCGGCGAGGCGCCGGCGCGCGCGACGGTGCGTGCCGCGACGAGGGCGCCGAAGCTGGCGGCGTCGACGACGGCGAACTGGTC
>CAWINM010000015.1:0-73724 GCA_963837455.1 Thermoanaerobaculia bacterium
CGTCGGCGCGAATGTTCCGATCGACGATTCGAAACGGTGTTGCGCCGGGGCCGACGGCGGGAAACGCCCCCCCAAAAAGCAACGTCCGCCAGTCCGCGATTCAGGAAGACGATGATCTGGACCGAATCGACCTGTTATGTTGAATCGACCGCCGGGCCCGGAGCGACAGCCGCGCCTCGACCGTCGTCTGCCGCAGCGCGCATGACGTCTGGAGTGGCCTGGACAACAGATGCGGGCCCCGCTCACCCGACTTCTGATCCGCAGCGACGGTCGGCTGCTGATGCTGCGCATGATTCGGTGGACTGGATCGAGGGCGAGGGGGACTACGTTCGCCTCTACGCCGGCAGCGTGCGACATCACTTCCGTGAGACGTTGAGCCACCTCGAGCAGCGCCTCGATCCGGAGCACTTCGTGCGCATCCACCGCTCGGAACGATCGTCAATCTCGACCGCGTTCGCGAGCTGCGGCCGACGGTGTCGGGGTGCTATCGGGCAGTGCTCGCCAATGGCGTCGAGTTCTCTCTCTTCCGCGGTTACCGACGTCGCCTCCTGGGCGCGCGCGGGCCGGACCTGATGAACCCTCGGATCGGTCGGAGCACTGCCACGGCACCCTCGGGCACCCGCCGGTCGTCGGCCTTAGGCGGGCGCCGCGTCGCAGATCTGCCGCAGCGCTCGCACGATCACGGCGATCTGGTCGAACGGGATTCCGCCGTAGCCGCGAGGACCTCAAACTTGCTGTCGACCGTTAAGGTGGATCGAACGATTCGCGCTGCGATGCGATACACGATGAGCTCCGAGTGAAGAAAGGCTTCGTCATCGGCTTTCTCACGGCGATCGCCGCCTCGGTGATTGCTCTCTCGCTGTTCCTGGCCGGCGGCGGCCTCCACGCCGGGCAGGATGTGAAGCCGAGTAGGTACGAAAGGTGGGTGGCGAAGAGCGGGCTGCACGCCACCATTCGTCGCGAAACGCAGGGCCTGAAGAGCCCCCTCGAGGCCACGGACGAGAACTTGATCACGGGCGCGGCGCTCTATGACCGGCATTGCCGCGTGTGTCACGCTGGTTCCGACGGCGTCTTGTCGCCCATCGCTAAGGGCTTGACTCCTCAGGCGCCGCCGCTCGCCACGTACGGCGTCGACGACGATCCGGTGCCCACTACGTATTGGAAGATCGCACACGGGATCCGATTCACCGGCATGCCCGGATTCCGCGCGACGCTCAGCGAGACCGAGATCTGGCAGCTCGCGCTGTTCGTGGCGAACTTGAAGACTCTGCCACCCGGAGCGCACGCCGTGTGGCTGCGCCAGACGGCCGGAAACCGAGCCGGCGTCGACCCTCCCAGGTCGTGACGGCCGGGCAACGCGACGGGTCCGAGCCCCGCACCCGACCGGGAGCGGCAGGCTTGAGACTGGACCCGACCACCCGTTGGCTGCACGCCGGCCTCGCTCTCGGAGTGGTCGCGCAGATGGTGCTCGGCACCCTGATGACCGTTCCACCGGGCCCAGGCCTCGGGGTTTTCGACTGGCACCGCAGGCTTTCGAGATCCACGCCCGGGTGGGCTTGCCGTGGCGCTGGTTTGCGCGCTGTATTGGGCGTGGATCTGCTCGCCTTTCTCAAGGCTTCGCCTCGTAGACCTTTTCACGTGGACGCGGCGGCAGGGCCGCGCCGCTCTGCGGCGAGAGATCGTGAGCTTTGTGCGCTTCGGGGCTCGATCGAGGCGCGACCCCGGGCAAATGGCCGGCGCCGTCGACGGCCTCGCGCTCGCTGCCGTCACGGGAAGTGCGGCGGGTGGATTCGTCAACTATCTGGGCTATTTCCTTCGCGTCCCCATCCCGCATTCGTTCCTACACGTGATGTCGCTGTGGCACGTCGCCCTGGGCTATCTGGTGTGGACGTTTGTGCTCGCTCACCTGCTCGCGATCGGCCTGCGGGCGGCCGCCTCACCGGCGACTGGAGAAGTGACGCACGACGAACGTGATCGGTAGGCGGATCATGCAGGTGAGTCGGGTGCGCGCGAGGTAGAACACGGTGGCGGCTGAGAACGCGATGAAGAGTGACACGCCGCGCCGAGGGCGGCGCTCGCTCGCCCGCTCGCGAACGACTTGCTCCCGAGCAGTGCGCTGGCGAGCCCGCCAAGAAGATGGCACGGCATCCCGGCCTCGAAAAGTTGTCCCTGTGCGTCCGTCCCCGAGTCTGCGCGCGGTCAGCGCCTCGCGAACACCAGTAGATCCGCGTTGAGGCGCTCCGCGTGGGTGATCGGCAAACCGCGTGCCGCGCCCTCGTGGACCTCGAGCTCCCGCCAACGGGACGAAGGCGAGGCTCCCAATTCAGGTCGTCAGCGGAGGGTCTGGTGTTGGGCGGCGAGCACGGAAATGGTGATGCGCTGCGTCGAGCCACCTCATGGTGGCCGTAGACGTCGGCACCGAGAACGGCGACCGCACGGTGCTGATCGACGATCCGGGTCCAGACGCCTGCGGCGGCTCGACCTACGCGGTCAAGTATCTGTACTTTGTTAGCTCCCAGGCGAAGAGTGGCCACTACCGCCGACACGGAACCGACTACTTCCGGCTGCAACCGAGCCTGGCCGCGCCTTCCTGCCGCGAGCAGGTCGTGACGCCACTCCCCTGCCCGGAAACCGGAGCACCGCGACACTTCATCTCGGACCCAAAGAACTTCGATCTGGTCTCGCGGAAGCAAACAAGTTCCTGGGTTCGCTGAAACCCGCCTGGGGGCCGACCATGGGCTTCCCTCTCCCCCTGACCCAGCCCGTGAGCGTGACCGAATCTCTCGACGTGTACATCCTGGAGCTGGACAAGAACACGCCCCTCGGCGCGAGCTTCGACGCCTTTCTGTTCCCGGTCGGCTCGGCGGAGCAGCGGGACTACCTCTTGCGGCGAGGCGACGGGGATCTCGGCGTGCTCACCGCCTACGACGCGCTGCACGGCTGGGAGGCAGCGGCGGTCGGCCGGCGGCCGCCCGCCCTCGATGCATTCCGCCCACGGCACACCGTCCTCGACTCGCACGCCGGCATCACGGGGCCGATCTCGGCCGGCGACTTCGCCGAGGTTCGCGTCCCGGTGTTCAATACCACCTTCCTGCTCTACCGCACTCCCTCCGCGAAGCTCTTGATTCCGTTGCAGCCGGATCCTCGCCTCCCCTCGGGTACCTGTGGCGCTGGGGTGATGCGTGGCGTGGCGGTCGATGCCGATTGCCTCTTTCGATCGCCGTCCTACCGTCGAGGAGGGCGTCCTGCGCCTTGTCGCCGGCGTAGCCCGCGTGTGGCCAGAGGTCGTCGGTGGCGGCGAGCGAGTTGGTGAGGTCCTGGGCACCGATCGCGAGGCGGCGTCGGCCGCCAGATCGCCAGCCGCAACCTCGACCCGCGCTCGCAGCGGCTCAACCGCGAGCTGGCGCTGGTGGTGGACGACCCCGAGCTCGCCGCCGAGCTGCGCCAGCGGATGGATCGCCACCTCGCCAACCCGGTGCGCATCGACGAGCGCGGGTACCCCACGGGCGCCAGCGAGCGCTACCCGGGCGTGCCGCGCCGCAAGGTGTGGGAGCTGCGGCTGCTGCGGCTGCTGGCGCCGCTGGTGCGCGGCCAGCTCTGACCGCCGCCAGGCGGCAGCCGCCGTCCGCCCAACGCACCCATAGAATGGCCGTGGCAGCGACCCCGATGCTCGCCAAGGAGGTACGGATGCGCGCGTTTTCGGTCGGAGGCTTCGCCGCGGTGCTCCTCCTGCTCGGCTCGCAAGCCGTGGCACCGGCGCGCGCCGCCGAGGATGTCGCCGCGGTGCTGCAAGGCCAGGCTCAGGATCTGTTCGACGCCATCAGCAGCGGCAAGGGTGAGGTCTGGGACCGCCTCCTCGATGCCGATGCCCGCATCACCGCAGAGGACGGCTCGGTGTCGACCAAGGCCGAGATGGTGGCGCAGGTGAAGCCGCTGCCGGAGGGGGTCTCCGGCACCATCACCGTCACCGACTTCCAGGCCACCGTCCACGGCTCGGTAGCGATCGCGACCTACGTCACCGACGAGCACGAGCAGTACCACGGGCACTCGCTGCACTGCCACTACCGCTCCACCGATACCTGGGTGCGGAGCCCTGCGGGGTGGCGCCTGCTGGCCAGCCAGGTGCTCGCCCTGCGCACGGATCCGCCTGCGATCGAGCTCGCCCCCGAGCAGGTCGCCAGCTACCTCGGCCGCTACAACCTGGCGCCGGGCATCGACTACGAGATCCGGCTCGTCGACGGCGCCCTGCAGGGGCAGCGCAGCGGGCGCCCCGCCGAGACTCTGCGCGTCGAGGCGCCCGACGTCCTCTTCGTGCCCGGCTCGCCCCGCTATCGGAAGATCTTCCACCGCGACGCCGCCGGCAAGGTCACCGGCTTCGCCGAGCGGCGCGAGGCATGGGACCTCGACTGGTCGCGGGTGGGCGACCGCACCGGCGGCTGAACGCGCCGTCGGCCTTGGCGACTGGCCGCGAGCCGGCCGGTCGTGCCAACGAGCCGCGCCCCAGGAAGGTCGGACCTCTCACCGTCCATTGGACCGGGCTCGGGGAGCAGAGCAGCCGGCTGAGGTTCCGGCCAACGCCTGGCAGGCTCGCGGAAGCTCCGCGCCAGACCCTCCGCGGCGTCCTTGCCCTGTCGTCTTCGTGGCCACCTTTGCGATCTCCTGGGTAGGCGCCGCTCGGGTCTTGGCCCGGCGCCACGGCACCACGACCCGAGGAGACGCGAATGAACCGCTCCTGGATGGCACTGTCCCTCGCCATGACCGCCCTCGCCACACCGGCATCGTCGACCACCATCACCGTCACCACCGACGTCGACGACGTCACCGTCAATGGCAACTGCACGCTGCGCGAGGCGATCCAGGCGGCGCAGACCGACCTCGGCGTGGATGCGTGTGCGGCCGGCTCGCCGACGCTGCCCGACACCGTGCTCATCCCCGGCAACCCCACGCTCGCGCTCGGAACCCTCGCCGTGGTCTCGGGCTCCGGACCGCTGGTCCTGCGCGGCACCGCATCTCCCGGCCCCTCGGTCCTCAACGGCTCGTTCTCCGACCCGCAGCTCATCCTCAGCGTGGGGCCGGGCGCCGACGTCACGGTCGACTCGCTCGAGCTGCGGGTCGGCGGCTTCGGGGCGATCCGCGCCCAGAACGCGACCCTCGCCCTCCACGACGACGTCTTCGGCTTCGACTTCGGCTCCTTTGGTGGCGCCCTCAGCTACACGGCCGCCGGCGCCGTCAGCCTGACGGTCGAGCGCTGCGTCTTCTCGGGCAACGGCGCCAACAACGACATGGGTGACGCCTTCGGAGGAGGGGCGCGTGTCGCCGTGCAGGCGGGCGCCCGCGCGCGCATCGTCGACTCGACCTTCCTGGGCAACCAGGTGTCGTCAGTGGACAACGCCATCGGCGGAGGGCTGCATGGCTTCGTGGGAGCCGCGTCCTCGCTCGAGATCGTGCGCTCGACCTTCGACCTCAACCAGGTCGACCCCGGAGTGGGCGGCGCCGGCGAGGGGCTCGGGAGCCTGGCTGTCCGCGAGCGGAGCCGGTGCGCGAATCGCAGTGGTCGACTCCGTCTTCACCTCGAACCACACCGTCGCGCCCGGTCCCAACGCCCCGACAGGAGCCCTTCATATCGAGGTGTCCAGCGGCGCCACCCTGGTTCTCGACCGCTTGCGCCTGGAGCACGACGACGCTGGAGGCCAGGGCCAGCACCTCGTGGTGCTCGCCACCGGCAACGCCACCATCTCCGCCACCAACCTCCTCATCGCCGATGGACCGGAGACCGGCTTCAACCTGCAGTGCGCGGACGGCAGACTGCCTCGTCGGGCACGTCACCCTCGCCGGCCACGGCACGCGCGCCGCGATCCTCGCCGCCAACGGCACGGGCGCGCTGCGGCTGGAGAACTCGATCCTCTTGGACAGCGAGGCGCTGGCGGCTGAGCGGGCCGGTGATCATCGACCCCTCGACGCTTCGGCGACGGCAGCGACCCCGGTCTTCGCTCGATGCTTCCAGCGACGACTACTCGCTCGCCGCCGGCTCGCCGGCATGGACTTCGGCAACTCGGCTCTGGCGAGCGTCCACGCCCTCGACGCCGCGCACGGCCCGCGCGTGGTTGGGCCTCAGACCGACGCGGGCGCCTTCGAGCTCGGCGCGCTCTTCGAGGACGGGCTGGAGAGCGGCGACGTCGGCGCCTGGAGCGAGTCTCTGCCGACGAGGGCGGCGGCCGCGGCATATTGGTCGATCCCTCATTCACCTTCGACCTCTCGCTCGCGAACAGCGTCGTCGCCGGCAACACCGACGGCGGCGGTACGGCGATCGACTCCGACTTCTACTTCGAGCGCGGCGACACCCTGCTGTGGAGCGCCGAGGCGCCGTAACCGCGTAGGACGGAAAATCACGATCGGCGCGCCGAGGCGGCGCCGGCCGGAGACGTCGGGCGCGCTAGCCGCGTCCCTTCGCCGCTGGCGGCAAGGGGCATCGGCGGCGTGACGGCGCCGGCCGTCCCTGTGTACGCTTGTCGCCTTCAGGTGGAGGTGGAAGGCATGGCATGGATCCGGACGATTCCATTCCCCGCGGCGGACGCGGCCCTGCAGCGGGCCCTCGAGGGGCAGCGCGCCCTCTACCCCCCGGAGTACGCCCGCGACGCGAGCGACGATGGCAGCACCAGCATCGTGGCCTCGCACACTCTCATCCCCGACGCCCTCTACCACGCCTTCGCCACCTTCGGCGTGCTGATGGCGCCCGAGCTGCCTCTGTCGCGCCGGCAGCACGAGATGATCGCCACCCGCGTCTCGGCGCTCAACCGGTGCCAGTATTGAATCCAGGCCCACGCAGAGTTTCTGCGTCGCGTGACCCTGGATGACGAGCTGGCGCGGTGCCTGCGCGAGGACTACGAGAACGCCCCCCTCTCCGCCGCCGAGCGCGCCATGCTCGACTACGCCGGCACGCTGACCGTCGACGCCACGCGCGTCGGGCCCGCCGACCACGAGCGGCTGCGCACCCACGGCTTCGACGACCGTGGCATCCTGCAGATCACCCTCATCGCCTCCTGGTTCAACTACGTCAACCGGGTGGCGGACGCGCTGGGGATCGGGCGCGAGTAGCCGCCGCCGCGGCTACTTCCTGGGAGCCCGCATGTCGAGGCCGTTCTGGTGCAGCGTCACGGCCACCACCTTGGCGGCCTGGTCGCGCTCGAAGGTGAGCGCGGCCGCCACCAGGTCGTACTCGAAGCGGTCCTTGCCGACGCAGTAGACCGGCAGCGCCTGCTGGCCGGTGAGCATCGCCAGCAGCACCTCGCCGCGCGTCGAGACGGTGATCTTCGAGCCCGGTTGGAAGGCGCCGAAGTCGTAGTCGCCCACGTACTCGGCGAGCGCCGCGGCGTTGGGGAACTCGATGTGCGGGGGCGGTGAGTCGTCGCGCGTGAGCGGGGAGATCGCGACCGTTCTGGTGCAGGGTCAGCCCACCGACCTTGCCGCCGGCGTCGCGGTGGAAGCTAAGCTGGGCGTCGACGACCCGGTAGAAGAACTCGTCCCTGGCGCTGGCGAAGATGGGAAGGAACGGCTGCCCGGTAAGCCGCGCCACCAGGCCGTCGCCGCGGCGCACGATGGTGAAGCGCGCCTGCTTGTCGATGGGGTAGACGCCGACGTAGTCGTCGAGGGTGGCGAGCGGCAGGGTGACCTCCACCCGGGCGGCGTGCTCTTCGCCTGCCGTCTGCCACGTTGCCAGCCAGGCGAGCGGATTGGCGACCGCGTTGCTCGCCAGCACGACGACGCCGCGACCCTTGGCGGGCCACACCTCGACGATGCTGCGGTAGCCGCCGGTGCCGCCCTCGTGCCCATAGCTGTCGCCCCAGCCGTCGCCATGGTCGAGGGTCACGTGCTCGAGCGCCAGGCCCACCTTGCCCCCGATCAGCGGCATCTCGACGTAGTCGCCGGCGAGGATGGGCCATGCCTTGCCCAGCGGCCCCTCACGCCCGGCGAGTAGGGCATCGGCGAGCTTGCTCATGTCGGCCGTCGTCGAGTGCAGGGCGCCGGCGCCGGCGATCGCCTCGAACGTCCACTCGTGGGCGGGCTCGGTACCGTTCCACGGTTGGGCGAGCCGGCCACGCTGCTCCGCCGAGAGCTGCTGCACGGTGTCGACCAGGCCGAGCGGAGCGGCGATCCTCTCCTGCACGAGGGTCGCCCACGGTTTGCCATGGACCCGCTCGAGCACCACCCCGAGAGCTCCGAACCCGAGGTTGGAGTAGGCCGGCGCGCACGGGGGCTGCCCTTCGACCTGGGCAGACTTCAGGTACTCGAACAGCGCCCGGTCGTCGTACTGGGCGTAGGGGTCGGCGAGGTCGGCGTGCATCATGTTGTCCGGCAGCCGCGGCAGGCAGGAGGTGTGGGTCGCCAGCTGCCGCAGCGTGACGCCCCCGGTCTGCGGGTGCTCGAACGCGACCGGCAGGCGCTTCGCGAGCGTGTCGTCGAGAGAGAGCTTGCCCTCGACGACCGCATCGGCGAGCAGGATGCCCGTGAAGACCTTCGAGATCGAGCCGATCTCGAACAGCACCTTCTCGGGCGCGACTTCGGCGTGCCCGGCGGCGAAGGGCTCGCCGGCGAGGGCGTACCGCCACCGCCCGTCGCGCCTCTCGGCAGTGGCGATGGCACCATGGCCGAGGGTCGGCGCCAGGCTCGCCGCTTCGACGGCGAACGGCGGCCTCTCGCCAGCCTGGGCCCCCGTGCGGGCGAGCACGAGCAGGATGAGGAGGAGGGACGGTGGCAGTCGTCTCATGGCTCGAGTCCTCGAATGCGGGCGCCTCGGGCTCGGGGCGCCAGTAGAAGGTGCCTGACATCGGCCGCAACACCGTCGCGGCCCGCGGCAGGTGACGTCCAACCCAATACGTGCGAGGCGGGTGGGTTGATTCCCCGGGCACTGCCCCGGGTGGCGCGAGAGTCTCGCTCGCCAGCGTCTGCTCGCCGGCCACCCGCAGGAGGCGCGAGCTCTCGCGCCGTGCGCTCGAGATGTCGCAGCTCGATCGCCCGCCCGTGAGCCGAGGTTGGCCCCGATGCCCAGGCGTGCAAGAAGCTCGCGCCACCGCTCTGGTACTGTGGCTGCGCCGAGTCGCGTTCCCGTCGACCAGAAAAGGAGGCGCAGATGTCCGTCGCCAAGGTCTCCGAGATCAGCAGCACGTCCAGCAAGAGCTTCGAGGATGCCGTCCAGCAGGGCCTCGCCCGCGCCTCGAAGACGCTTCGCCACATCAAGAGCGCCTGGATCAAGGAGCAGCACGTGCGCTGCGACGACGGCAAGATCGTCGAGTATCAGGTCAACATGATGGTGACCTTCATCATCGACGACTAGCCGGAGCGCCGGAACGTCCAGCGGCGGCCGGCCGGACCGTCGCTCGGGCGCCGCCGCCGCCACTCAGCGATTGGGGTTCAGCAGCCCGCCGAGCAGGTCGCCGAGGTCGCCAGCTTCGCCTTCGCGGTCGGTCTCCTCGCCGTCGCCTCCTCGGCCTCCCAGCAGGCCGCCGAGCAGGTCTCCGAGCCCGCCGCCGCCGGCCGCGCCGCCTTGCAGGCCGCTGAGCGCGGCACCGAGGAGGTCGCCGAGCCCACCGCCGCCTTGCGACAGGAGGCCGGCTTCGGGCCCCGCGCCGCCCTGCCGGCGGGCCCTGCTCAGCGCCCCGAGGACGATCGGCGCGAGCATGGCGAGCAGGCGCATCACCTGCGCCGCGTCGAGGCCGCTGCGCTGCGCGACGGCCTGGGCAACGGGCTCCCGCCGGTCGCCGAGGATGTGGTGCACGCTGCGGCTGTCGGCCGGCGTCGGGCCCTGGCCGAAGAAGCCGGCCACGTCGTCGAGGATCGAGCCGTCGTGGTCGCGGTCGAGAGCCGCGAGCAGGGACTGGGCGCCGCCGGCGGTCGCCGCGTTGCCTTGCAAGGCGCCCAGCAGGGCGGGCAACGCCGCGTGCACGGCGGCGGCGGTCTGCTGCGGCGTGGCGCCGACCTGCGACGCCAGGTTCTGCACGCTCTCGCCGTCGAGCTGTCGTGCTATCAGTTCGAGGATGGCGGACACGGGGCCTCCTTGTCGGATCAGCGATGAGGAGGGAGCGACCTGGCACCTCGCCAACGGATGCCCGCGCACGAGGGACATGCCGGCCGATTCGGCCGCTAGCCAGCGGCCTTGTTGGGAATCCGCAGGCGGGCGCCGACCTTGATGAGGTCGGGGTTGTCGCCGATGACCTCCCGGTTGGCCTCGTAGATCTCGCGCCATCGCTTGCCGTCGCCCAGCCGGTGCTTGGCGATCAGCGACAAGCTGTCGCCGCTCTTCACCACGTACTCCTCGAAAGCGCCCGCCGTCTGACCGGCTGGCGCGGGGTTCGCGGCCGCCGCCGGAGCGGCCGCCGCGGCGGGAGCGGCAGCCGCGGCCTTCGCGCCCTCCTCCCGCTTCCGCTGGGCCTCCAGCAGACGCTGCTGCGCCTGCTCGTAGGCCTCTTTCTCCTGGCGTTCCTTTTCGTCGCTCTTGCCAAAGAGACTCACGGTGCCTCCTTCCGCAGCGTTGTCGGGGCTCGGCCTCTGCCGCCGCAGTATGGCACTCAGCGGAGCGCTGGTGGTGGCCCACCGCCGCGCCGCGCCGGCGCCGCCCGTTGGCGGTCGCAGTGGCGCCCGCCAACGATCAGCAGCAACCTACTGCAGGCGCTGGAAGGTGCCGCCCCCGCCTGCCCTATCATCGGCTCCTCCGTGGTGAAGAAGACGTCTCGCCCCGCACGCGTCAGCCCCTCGGCACCGGCTCCCGGAACCCCTGCCCTCACGGGCCGTGGCGCCACCGCCGCGGTGCTGCTCGCCGCCCTGGCGCTCATCGGCCTCGCCTTCTGGCCGGCGGTGCACGGCGGCTTCGTCTACGACGATCACCAGCAGATCGAGGACAACCCGCTCATCCAGCAAGCCCAGCTGCTCGGCAAGGCCCTCACCTCCGACGTCTGGGCATTCAGCGGCAACGCAGTGGAGACCACCAGCAACTACTGGCGCCCGCTGTTCGTGGCCACGCTCGCCGTCGAGTATCACTGGTTTGGGGCTCACCCCTTCGGCTGGCACCTCGTGAACCTCGCGCTGCACGGGCTCGCCACGCTGCTCGCCTTCTTCGCCTTGCGCGGCATGGGCGCCCGCCCCGAGGTCTGCGCCGCGGTCACCCTGCTGTTCGCCGTCCACCCGGCGCACGTCGAGTCGGTGGCCTGGATCTCCGGCTCTCCCGACCCGCTGGCGACGTCCCTGCTGCTGGGCGCTTTCCTCTGTCACCTGCGAGCGCGAGCCCGCGGCGGCCTCGGCACGCGCGGGGGCGCCCTGGCGCTCTTCGCCGCCGCCCTTCTCTGCAAGGAAATCGCCATCGTCTTCCCGCTCGTGGTCTTCGGCAGCGAGCTGGTGCTCGACAGCGGCGACCATCTGCCGAGGCGGAAGCCGCGCCGCTCGCCGTTCGGTCCCGCGCTGCGCGCGGCGCTCCCCTACCTCGCGGTCACCGCCGTCTACCTGGCCATCCGCGTCGCCCTGGTGGGCATGACCCACGTCATCCCGCCCGGCGCCCCCGGTCTCGACGGCGTCGTCCTCACCGCCCCGGCCCTGCTGCTGTTCTACCTGCGGCGGATCTTCCTTCCCCTCCACCCCGGCCCGAGCTACCCGCTGGCGCCCGTCGCCACGGCCTCGCTGCACGACTTCGTCCTGCCGCTGGTGGCCGCCGCGATCCTCGCGCTCGGCGCCTGGTGGCTCTCGCGCCGGCAGCGAGTCGAGCGCCTGGCCCTGCTCTGGTTCCTGCTGCCGCTCGCGCCGGTGTTCGACGTGCGGTCGTTCATCCCCGAGGACGTCGCCCACGACCGCTACCTCTACCTGCCGCTGTTCGGCGCCCTCGCCTTCGCCTTCGCCGCCGCAACGGCAGCGCTGGAGCGGCGGCTCGCGCCGTCCCGGGTGGCGGCAGTGGTCGCCGGCGGCGGTCTCGGGCTGGCGCTCGTCCTGCTGCCGGTCACCCGCGCCACCACCGCCGTGTGGACCAGCGACGTGACGCTGTGGGAGGCCGGCATTCATAGCAACCCCCACACCGCCTTCCCCCACGTCCAGCTCGCCGACGCCTACCGGCGCGCTGGCCGCATCGCCGAAGCCCGGCAGCAGCTCGCGCAGGCCCTGGCGCTCAACCCCGGCGTCACCGCCGCCCGCCTCGGCCTGGCGGCACTGGACCGCCAGGCGGGCCACCTCGCCGAGGCCGAGCAGAACGTGCGTGTCGTCCTCACCCACTTCCCCGACCTGGCGCCCGCCATCGAGCTGCTCGGCCTCGTCTACCAGGACGAGGGGCGCTACGAGGAGGCGATCCCGCTCTTCGAGCGCGGGCGCCGCGCCCTCCCCTACCGTCGCGCCCTCTACACCGTGAACCTCGCCGTGCTCGACCGTCTCACCGGCCGTGCCGCGGCGTCGCGACGCGAGCTCGAGTCGCTCGTCCCCGAGCTGCCGGCGACGCGCGATCCCAAGGTGCTGTCGGCCTGGTTCTACCTCGGCGACCTCCACCGCGAGGTGGGCGAGGTCGCGCCGGCGATCGACTGCTACCGCCGCTACCTTGCGGCCACCGAGGGCCTCGACCCCCGCGAGGTGGCCCGCCTGCGACAGGCCGCTGCCGTGGCGCTGCAGAGTCTCGGCGCCGGGCCGTGAGCCGATCGCGCCGGGAACCGGCGGCGGCACACCAGGGGCGCCACCCCGCTACCGCCGCCCGCCGACCATCAGCCGCAGCCGTCGCAGGCGCTGGTCGAGC
Organism: Thermoanaerobaculia bacterium; assembly: GCA_963837455.1. Classification (GTDB taxonomy): domain Bacteria; phylum Acidobacteriota; class Thermoanaerobaculia; order Multivoradales; family JAIOJS01; genus DASYQD01. The sequence goes on from CAWINM010000015.1 coordinate 12,755, forward strand.
TCCTCGGGCGACATGCCGGCGTACTTGGGCGGCAGCAGGCGGCGGCTGCTCGCCTCGAACACCGCCAAGAGCTCCATGTACTCGAGCAGCTCGACGTCGCGGCTCGGGAAGTAGTCGGCGGCGGCGCCCACGAAGTTGCCCGCCAGCACCGGGGCGTCGGGGCCGCCGGCGCGCGCCGCGTCGTCGTTGGCGAGCAGGATCACCGCCTCGACGTCGGCGTTGCTGTAGCCGACCAGCTTGGCGCCGAAGCCCTCGCGGATGTCCTTGAAGTCGACCTCGGTGCGGATCTTGTCCTTCTTCACCAGCGCCCGCGCCACGCCCTCCACCTCCTCGGCCGTCTGCGAGTAGAGGAAGGGGATCTTGCGGTCGAGGCGGCCGGCGCGCTTGAGGTCGACGTCGAGCTTGTCGGGACGGTTGGTCATCACCAGGAAGAGGATGCGGCCCCGGTTGCTGGTGTCGGACATGAACTCCTTGATCCGGGCGATCACCCGCGACGAGGTGCCGCCGTCCCCCTCGCCGTCGGTGTTGCCGAAGGCGCGGTCGCCTTCGTCGATGATCACCACCACCTGGCCGATGGCCTGGATGACGCCGAGGATCTTCTCCAGGTTGCCCTCGGTGGCGCCGACCCACTTGGAACGGAAGTTCTTGAGCTTGATCGTGGTGAGCCCGCACTCCTTGGCGAAGGCCTCGGCGACGAAGGTCTTGCCGGTGCCCATCGGGCCGGTGAAGAGGATGCCCATCGGCACGCGTGCGGTGCGCCCCTCGCGGATGCTCTCGGCCACCAGCAGCAGGTCGCGCTTGACCTCCTCCATGCCGCCCACCACCTCGAAGCCGTGCTGCGGCTCCACGAACTCGACCAGCCCGAAGCACTCGCGCTCGAGGATCTCGCGCTTCCGGCGGGCGATCAGGCGCTCGGTCTCGCGCCGCGCCCGCTCCGCCATGCCGGCGGCGTCCTCGGGAGGCGCCGGCGCGCCGGGGGCGAGCAGCGCCAGCACCTCCTGCCGCGACAGACCGGCGGTGAGCGCTGCGAGCTTGTGGGCCCGCGCCGCGGCGTCGGCGCCGTCGCCGAGCACGCCGGCGAGGAATGCCTCGCGCGAGGCCAGCTCCTCCTCGGCGGGCGGCGGCGGCGCCAGGATGGCGGCGATCTGGATGGCCTTGAGGCCGGCGGTGATCTCGGCGTAGCGGTCGGCGTCGGCCGGCTCGAGGCGCGAGTCGGCGAGCAGGGCCGCCGCGCGCCGGGCGTCGCGGTCGGGCATCGGCACCTCGACCACTGCCACCTTGGGGTTGCAGACCAGCTTGGGCGAGACCTCGGTGAGGTTCTCGGCGATCAGCACCACCACGTTGTCGCCGCGCTCGATGGCGGGCAGGAACGACCAGCGGTGGAGCATCACCGTCGCCGCGCGGTCACTGTCGGCCTGGAACGAGGGATCGCCGGCGGGGACCAGGGCGTCGGCGTACTCGAGGACCACGGCGCTGCGGGTGCTGCTGGTGAGCAGGGTCTCGAGCGCCGCGAGGGTGCGGTCCTTGGTACCGGGGGCCTCCAGCTCGTCGGGAAAGCCGACGTCGTGCGCGCGCTTGGCGAAGCGCACGCCGGTCGCCACGTTGTAGAGGACGATGGTCTGCTTGCTGTCGCGCAGCAGGGCGCCGGCGAGGAAGTCGGAGAGCGACAGCGGCTTGCCGTCGTAGAGGACGACGTCGTAGACGTTGCCGTGGAGCAGGAACATCGACGCCTCGCCACGCAGGTAGCGGCGGCGGAGCTCCTCGGCCCAGTTGGGTAGCGGACGTGCGGTCATGGGCGGTGCGCGGATGGGCCGTTTGCGGGCGAACGGTTGGCTGTTGGCTTGGTCGCCAGCCGCATGCCGGCGCGTCGAGCCATCGTCGACGGAGTCATGTCTGGTGGAGTCATGGCTGATGGAGTCGCCACGCAAGCGAGCCGAGCCGTGCCTGCCAGCAACTCCAGCGTAGCGCTCACATCTCCCTCTCGATGTTGCCCAGCAGCTGCTCGGTGTCGCGCGTCGTCTCGCGGATGGCCTCGACGCCGTCGAGCAGCTCGTCGAGCTGGCCGGAGAGCTCCTGCGGCGACTGCATGGTGACGATCTGGTCGGCGATGAGCTGGAACGAGTTCTCGATCAGGTCGAGCTGGCCCTTGGCCACCGAGAGGTAGCGGTCGATCTCGTGCATCTTCTCGATGCGCTTGTCGACGATCGCCAGGTTCTTCTTGGCGATGTCGCCCTGCTGCCCGTCCTGCTCGGACATCTTGGCGTAGCGCTGGCGGTCGCGCGCGAGCACGTTGGGGTCGACGCTGTGCAGGTACTGCTCGTAGCGCTCGCAGGTGAGCGCCATCTCGAGAAAGGCGTCGACGAGCTTGTCGGTCTTGACCAGCTCGCCGCGCAGCAGGTCGCCGGCGAACGAGGGGTTGGAGGCCGCCAGCCGCTGGATCTCCTCGCGGCGGGCAACCAGCCCCTCGACGCGGGCCCGCGCCTCCTCCGGCAGGCCTTGCATCCGCTGCGCGCGCTCGCTCGCCTGGATCGACCTGCGCAGCTGCTCGAACCGCGGGTCCCAGAGAATGTGGCGCAGCCGCTGGCTGTCGGGCGCGTGCAGCAGCCAGATCGCCTCCAGCCCCAGCGTGGCCAGGCAGAGCAGCGGATTGACGGTGAGCACCGAGGCGGCGAGGCCGCCGCCGAACAGCGACAGGTTGTAGGGGTTGAAGAAGGCGGCCCGCAAGTAGGGGCGCTTGCCGAACACCGCCTGGTCGAGCACCTGGCGGCCGGCGGCGCCGAGGTCGGAGCGGAACGTCGAGACGCCCGGCGGGCGGCTGGCCACCGCCGCCGCCGGCCGGGCGGTCGCCGAAGCGCTCGCCGCCGGCGGCGCCGGCGCGCCGGGGCGCACCGCGGTGCGCGGCCGGACGGGCTTGTTCGCTTCGCTCACGGCAGTCGGAGCTTAGCGCGGAGACCCCGCCCGCCGTATTTCGAGGGCAGCGGCCGCCGTCGGCCGGCGGTGGCGCGCCATGGGTACGCTAGCATCTCCCTTCCATGCGGCACACCCCACGCGCCACCGTCATCGCCGCCGTCGCGCTCTCCGTCGCCGCTGCCGCCAGCGGCCAGTCGGGCGGCGCCGAGCGGTCGCCCAAGACACCCGAGGAGCTGCAGCGTCAGGACGGACACCGCTGGGACCTCAGCACACCGGAGAGCGCGGGACCGCAGCGGCCCCTGCGGGCGCGCGGCCTCCGCCATGCACTCGACGACTATCTGGCGGGAAAGGGAGCCTTGCGCAAGGACGTCGACCTGACCTGGGGGGAGCTCGTGAGCGGCAGGGGCGTGCCCTTCCTGGCGCTGGCGTTCGATCCCCCGCTCGATGGCGCCCTCGAGCCGGGCACCAGGGTGACGCTGTTCGGCGAGGTCCTCGACGCCGCCGGCAAGGTGACCAGCAGCTTCGAGGCCGACGACGAGGTGGAGCGCGCCGCCGACCGCGCCATCGCCGACGTCGCGCTGCGCCTGCCGCGCTCCGGCGGGCGGGCGCTGCTCGGCATCGCCGCGCGCGGCAAGCCGGTGTGGCTGGTCGAGCGGCAGATCCAAGCGGGAGCCCGCGCCACCGCCGTCGCCGGGTTCCACGTCCTCGCGCCCTGAGGGCCGCACCGCCGACCCGGCCGAATGGCTCAGTGCGCCGCCGTGGTGTAGAGCAGGTCGAGGAGCTGCTTCTCGACCGCGCGGAACTCGTGGGCGACTTGAGCGCGATGTCGCGCTCGGCGGAAGAACGGGACGTCGACGCGGTGGAGGATCCGCGCGGGCCGCGACGACAGCACGTAGACGGTGTCGGCCAGGTAGACCGCCTCGGAGACGTCGTGGGTGACGAAGAGGATGGTGTTGTCCTCGCGTCTTGGAGACGTCGAGCAGCAGCCCCTGCATTCCCCAGCGCGTCTGCGGGTCGAGGGCGCCGAAGGGCTCGTCCATGAGCACCAGCTTGGGCTTGTTGACGAGGGTGCGCGCGATGGCGACGCGCTGCTTCATGCCCCCCGAGAGGTCCTTCGGGTAGCGGTCGGCGAAGTCGGCGAGCCCCACCGCCTGCGAGGTACTTCTGCGACTGCTGCGCGGCGCTCGGCCCGCGGCACCCCGCGCAGGCTGCAGGCCGTACTCCACGTTCTCGCGCACCGTCAGCCAGCCGAACGAGGTGTAGGCCTGGAACACCATGCCCCGGTCGCGCCCGACGCCGATGCACCGGCTCGCCGCTCGACCAGGACCTCACCCTTGCGTCGGCGCCAGGAGCCCGGCGACGGCCTTGAGGAGCGTCGACTTGCCGCAGCCCGAGGGGCCGAGGAAGACGACGATCTCGCCGCACGCCCGGCTTGTCGGCGACGTCGAAGGAGACGTCGCGGACGGCCTCGGTGCGCGACGCCGTCGCGATCGACGATAGGTCACCGAGACGTGCGTCGACGCGCAGCTTGGGCGGCGGCCCGGCGAGCTCGCCGCTGTAGGTCGCAGCGCGCCCTTCGCTGCCGCACGGTGACCGCGACGGTGCCGGGCTCGCCTACCTGCGGCGTGCGTCGGGAGCCGTCGCGGCTCGCGGTCGCTCACGTCGTCCTCTGCGCCAGCGGAAGAGCAGTCCGCAGACACGGCGGATGACGAAGTCGGTCAGCAGCCCGATGCCGCCGATGACGAGCAGGCCGGCGAACGACCACGACGCCTTCTGGTGGGTGCGCGCCAGCTCGACCATGTAGCCGAGCCCGTGCTCGGGGTTCACCGCCTCGGCCAGGATCACGTAGGTCCAGGAGATGGCGTTCATCACCCGGAACGAGTCGAAGATCTCCGGGCAGCGCCGCTGGCAGCAGCACCGTGCGCACGACCTGCGTCTTGGCTCGCGCCGAGCGTGCAGCGCCGTCTGCACCAGCTCCTCGGGCACGGCGCGGATGGCGGACACCACCACCGGCAGCAGGTAGACGAAGACGCCCAGGAAGAGGAACGCGATCTTCTGCTTCTCGTAGATCCCGAACCAGAGGATGAGCAGCGGGATGAAGGCGGAGATCGGCATGTAGCGCAGCGGCGCCATGATCGGCTCGAAGAGGCGGTTGACGGGCTCGAAGGCGCCCATCAGCACGCCCAGCGGCAGCGCGACGCGCCGACGCCAGGAGGAAGGCGATGGCGATGCGCCGCGTCGATGACGAGGATGGCGCTCGCAGAGGTCCTGCTCGATAGAAGAGCTGCAGCGTGCCCTTCACCACCTCGGTCGGCGAGGGCAGGAAGTCCGGCGGCGCCAAGCCGCCGTAGGTGAGCAGCGCACCACGCCCCGAGCACCAGCGACCGGCAGCCACGCAGCCCGAGCGCCGAGCGCGAGACACCCCGCGGCAGCGGCGTCGCGGAGGCCGAACGAGGTCGTGCCGGCGTCGCGGCGGCGCCGCCTTGGCGTCGCTCGCCACGCTCGTTCAGCCCTCCTCGGCGCCAGGACGACCTTGATGTCGGTGCGGCGGTTGAGCTGGCGCCCCGCCTCGGTCGCGTTCGGCGCGATCGGGTTCGCTGGACCCGCGGCCGATGGTCTGGAAGCGGCTGGCGGTGATGTTCGGGAAGTTCTTCAGCATGTAGTTCTTGACCGCCAGGGCCCGGCGCTCCGAGAGCGTCATGTTGGCTGGTGGCGGAGCCGGTCGAGTCGGTGTTGCCCTCGACCCGCAGATAGGTGTTGCCGAACGAGGTCATGGTGTCGCCCGAGGGAGTCGAGCACGAAGTACGAGCCGGGCATGATCTCGTCGGAGCCCGGCGTGAAGTGGATCTGGATCTGCTTGTTGATGATGGCCCGGTCGTTGGCCGAGGGCGCCTTGGCCGCGAGCTTCGGCTCCTCCACCTGCTGCCCCGGGTAGTCGACGGCGAGCGCGCGCGAGGAAGCGCGTGTCCGCCCAGTCCTTCGCGTCCACCGGCCGCGTCACCAGCCCCTTCTTGCGCCAGATGACGAAGGCGGTGTCGAAGAGCGTCTCGTAGTGCGCCTTGCCCGCCGGTGAGCCCGTAGAACTGCGCGTTGTCGGCGTAGGGGGTGAGCTTGAGACCCGGAGAGCATCCCGGAGACGGTGTCGGTGTCGAGCTTGAGCGCCTTGGCCGACGACGGCGTACGAGCCGGCCGGGTCCTGCTTCATCATCTCGATGCCGTCGAACCAGCCGTGCACGAAGTCGCGCAGGGTCTCCGGCGCCTGGTCGATGACGTCCTGCCGCGCGCACCAGCGTGTCGGCGATGATGTTGGTCGCCGCCGTGGTGGACACCAGGACGTGGGCCTCGTCGCCGCGCGCCTCGACCGCCGCCGAGAGGTCCGGCTCCCAGGTCACGGCCGCGTCGACCTGCTTGGCCTTGAACATCGCCGCGGCCGCCGGCGCGTCCTGGGTGAAGATGATGTTCTTCTCCACCGCCGGCGCGGTCTTCGGGCGACAGCCCCGACTGCGCCAGCAGGTAGAGCAGCAGGAAGTGCGACGGCGTGAACTGCGTGCAGGCGACGCTTGACCCTGCGAGCTCCTCGATGGAGTTGATCGACGCCAGCGAGACGATGCCGTCGCCGCCGCGCGACCAGTCCTGCATGATGATCGACTTGGCCTGCTGGTTCTGCTCGGCGAGGACCGACGCCTCGCGGGCCCAGTTGTCGACGGTGTCCCACATGATGTCGATGTCGCCCTTGCGGAACGCGGCGAGCTTGGCCGCCGGGATCCTCGAGCAGCACGAACTTCACGTCCAGGCCGTACTTCTGCTTGTAGAGCGACGTCGGCTCGGGCTCGAGGCCGCCGTTGGAGACGATGCCCGGGCGCGTGGCCGGCCCAGGTGTTGATCCCCACCACCAGCGGGCGGCCGAGGGCGGTGCCGGTGGCCGAGGGAGGCAGTGGCGACGCCGGTGACGCCGGCGTTGCGCTCGGGGTCGGCAGGGGCGTTCTTGAGCGCGTCGAAGTCGCTCGACGACACCGCTGGGCGGTCGGCGGCTGCGGCTCGCTCGGCTCCCGGTCGCCCACTGGCGGATGGCGGCACCCTTGTAGTGCCAGGCCGCGTAGCCGAGCACGCCGAGGATGACGAGGGTGATGAAGAGCTTCGCAAAGCGGTCGTCAGGAGCTTTCGATGGTGATCGGTGCTCCTCGCGCTACATCGTCTTCTGGCCTTGGCAGCGGCCTGCTGCGCCGCCTTCTTGCGCCTTGAGCTCGGCGAGCTGCTGCTTGGCCTGCACGTCGCCGGCCTGGGTGCGCAGCGCCGCGAGCCGCGCGTCGAGCGAGGACTCGGAGAGCTCCTTGCCGAGGTTGGCCTCGGCGATGGTGTTCTTGATGTGCTCGCGCACGTTGTCGAGCGCCTTCACCTCGGCGTCCACCGACAGCCCCTCGAGCTGCTCCTGGATGCGCAGCCGGGCCTGCGCCGACTGCATCTTCGCCAGCATGGTGTCCTCTCGGCCTTGAGCTTCCGGATCTCTGCCTGCACGCCGATCAGCGAGGACTTGGCGGAGTCGGCGTCCTTCTGCGCCGTCTGCAGGTCGCGCCTTGAGCTCGCCGAGGTCGGTGGCGAGCTGGTTCTTCTTCTGGATCAGCACGACCGCCAGGTCGTCCTGGTTGGTCTCGACGGCGACGTTGAGCTCGGCCTCGGTCTGCGCGAGCTCGGCGGTCTGCCTTCTTCAGCCGCTCGTCGAGGTCCTCGCGGCGGCGGATGATGGCGGCGGTCGCCTTCTTGAGCTTCGAGTACTTCTCGACCATCGAGTTGATGGCGTTCTCGTAGGCGATCTCGGGGTGCTCCTTCTCGATGTCGGAGATCCAGAGCGAGAGGAACCCCGCCAGAGGTTGGCGAGGCGGGAGAAGATGCCGTTGGCCATCACTCAGCTCCTGAGGTCTCAGCCCTGCGGCTGGTTCTGCCCTTGCGAGGGGTCGATGCAGCTTCGGCGAGTCGCGCACCACGCGCGCCACCGCCTCCTGCCCGAAGAACTCCAGCACCTGCTGCACGTCCAGCTTCTCGTCGTTACAGGTCGTCATCACCGCGCTCCTGCTCCTGCACCCGCTGCGTCCATCACCTGCTTGATGCGGCGCGATCTCCTCCTCGAGCTGCGTGATGCGCGTCCTGCGACTCGGAGAGCAGCTTCTGCGGTGTCGGCGGCGCCGGCTCGGATGTAGGCCTCGAGCGCCTGGATCTCCTCGACGCCGGCCTCGATGATCTTGTCGATCGGCACGCCGAACGCCTTGAGCGAGGCCTCGACGATCTGCTTCTTGACCGCCGGGTCGGTCTCGGCGGGGAGCGACCGCAAGAGCGCCGCCGCCTTCTCCACCCGCTCCTGCTGGTCGCCGTCGACACCCGCCGCGCCGTAGACGGCGCCGAAGTCGACCTTGCCGCCGGGGGCGGGGGGAGGGTTGCTCATCGGCGTTACCGGCACCACCGGCTGGTCGGCCCCGTAGGGCTCGGCGCCGGCGGCGGGGTCGGCCGGCGCGTAGGCCGCGGCGTCCGCGACGCTTGCTGCGGTGGCGTCGTCCTCCGGTCGCACCACGAACCAGCCCAGCACGGTCGATCCCCAGCCCTTCTTGTCGCTCATGATCGGGCTCGCATTGTATCTCCCGCCCCGTCCAGGAGGCTGATACGTGCCGTGCGCGGCCCCGATTCCTCCCTGCGGGGCGGCCGGCTGCCCGGGCCGCGGGCGAGCGCGGAGCGCCACCCGGCTCGGGCTCGAGCGCTGGCGCCTGCCGGCCGAAAGGGCCGCGGGGGCCTGCCCGAGCCCGCCCTAGCGGTCGAGCACCTCGCGCACCTTGCGCGCCAGGATGCCGACGGTGAAGGGTTTCTCGAGCAGCGGCACGTCATCGGTCAACGCCCCGCGCAGGATCACCTCGTCGTCGGTGTAGCCCGACATGTAGAGCACCCTGATTCCCGGCCGTCGCGCCACCATCTGGGCGGCCAGCTCGATTCCGCTGCAGCCCGGCATCACCACGTCGGTGAGCAGCAGGTGGATGACGCCCGCAAAGCTGGCCGCCACTTCCAGCGCCGCGGCGGCATCCCCGGCCTCCAGGATGTCGTAGCCACAGGCGTCGAGGAAACGACGGATGAGGGGGCGCAGGGCGGCCTCGTCCTCGACCACCAGCACCGTCTCGGCGCCGCGTGGCAGCTCCACTCGCGGCGCCGGGGCCGCGCTCGACGGTCGCCCCTCGACCACCGGCAGGTAGACCTCGAAGGTGGAGCCGCGGCCCTCTTCGCTGCTGACAAAGATGCGACCACCGCTCTGCTCGACGATGCCGTGCGCGGTGGCGAGCCCGAGGCCGGTGCCCCTGCCCTCCCCCTTGGTGGTGTAGAAGGGCTCGAAGAGATGCACCTGGACCTCGGGAGGCATGCCAATACCGGTGTCGCTCACCGCCAGCACCACGTGCGGGCCAGGCCCGAGCGCCACCGCCCGCGTCGCATCGAGCTCCCCGCCGGCCTCGACAGCGCGGGTGGCGAGCGTCAACCGGCCACCGCGGGGCATGGCGTCGCGAGCGTTGACCGCCAGGTTGAGGAGGACCTGCTCGAGCTGGCCGGGATCGGCCTCGATCGCAGGCAGCCGCTCGGCAACCGCGGTCACCAGCTCGACGTCCTCGCCGATGACCCGCCGCAGCATGGTCTCGATGTCGGCGACCACGCGGTTGACGTCGAGGATGCGCGGCTGCAGAACCTGGCGGCGGCTGAACGCGAGCAGCTGGCGGGTGAGCCCGGCCGCCCGCGCGCCCGCCTTGAGCACCTCGTCGGCGAAGCCCTGCAGCTGCGGGTCGGCCGAGAGCCGCTCGCGCAGCAGCTCGCCGTAACCGCTGATCACGCCCAGCATGTTGTTGAAGTCGTGGGCCACGCCGCCGGCGAGGCGGCCCATCGACTCCATCCGCTGGGCTTGCAGGAGCTGGGTCTCGAGGCGGCGTCGCTCGGTGAGGTCGTGCATGATGGCGATGAGGACAGGGTCGCTGCCGGGCCCGTCGACGTGCGCCAGCGACACCGAGACCTCGACGGGCACGCGGGTGCCATCCGAGCGCAGCAGGTGCCGGTCCACCACCCGCAGCGCCCCCTCGCTGGCCAGCACCCGCCGCTCCCCTTCGAGGAGAGCGCGCTCCTCGGGGACGACCAGCTCGTCGTAAGTGCGCCCGATGATCTCCTCGCGAGGACGGCCGAGGATCCGCTCGGCCTCGCGGTTGGCCTCGATCACCCGGTTGGGCCTCTGGACGACGAAGATGGCATCGTTGGCCTGCTCCATGAGCGCTCGCAGACGAGCCTCCGACGCGCCCAGCCGTTGCAGCGATTCCACCAGCGCCACCGTCTGCCCGAGCTGCGAAGCCAGGCTGCGGGCAAAGGCCTGCCATGGCACCTCGTCGAGGTCGTGACTGTCGGAAGCGAGCACCAGCAGCCCGAAGCGCCGGCCCAGCACCACGAACGGCACGAGCAGGGCGGACGACTGCTCGATGCGGGCGAGGAATCGACGTTGCGCCTCGGAGGGGCGTCCGCGTTCCGCGAAGCCGACGCTCGCGCCGGAGCTCATGGCATCCTGCAGCAGCTCGGGCTGCCCAAAGCACGCCTTCGCATCGGCTCGCATCTCGCTGGCGATTCCGAACAGCGCCTGCAGCTGCAGCGAGCCGTCCGGCTCGGCGCGGTAGAAGAGCCCGGTCGAGAGCCCGGTGGCGTCGAGACTGTGGATCAGCACGTCGCCAATCGTCCCGGGCACGTCCTGGGGCCGTGACAAGGCCTCCGAGAGGCCACGGATCACCGACAGCGCGGTGGCCTGGATGGCCGCCTCGCGCACCAGCAGGTCGTTGCGCATCTTCTCGCGCTCGACCTGTGCCTGCAGGCGCTCGCGATGGAGCAGGACGACGTCCTCCCCCGGGTGGGCAACGGGCACGCCGGCGGCACCCAGGCTGCGGGCCAAAGCTGCGGCGGCCTCGCCGAGGTCGCCGGTGCGCAGCACCAGCGCGCTCGCGCCCACCTGTGCCGCCAGCTGGCGGTCGGGGTCCTCGACGTACGACGAGGAGGCGAGCACCACCGGCACGGCGGCGAGCCGCGGGTCCGAGCGCACTGCGAGGCAGAGCGAGAACCCGTCCATCCCCGGCATCAGCACGTCGGCAAGGATCGCCTGCGGCTCCCAGCGGCGCGCTACCTCGAGGCCCGCCTCGCCGCTCGTCGCCGTCTCGACCTCGTAGCCGGCGTTGCGCAGCCGCAGCGCCGCGAGCTTGAGGTTGAGCGGCTCGTCGTCGATCACCAGCACGCGCCGCCCGCAACCGGGGCTGCCGTGGGTTCCGAGATGGGCGCTGACCACCTCCAGCAGTCGCGACGGCTCGAGGGGCTTGATCAGCACCTGGACCAGCGGTCCGCCGCGCTCGGTCAGCTCCTCGAGCCGCGAAGACATGCCGGTGACCAGCAATGCGGGCAGCTCGGGTTGGGCGCCGGCGCGGCGGAGCTCGGCGAGGAGGCTGAGGCCATCCATGTCGGGGAGCACGTAGTCGATCACCGCGAGGTCGAGGGCGGCGCCGGCCGCCGCCGCCAGCGCCCCGCTGCCGTCGCCCGCCGGCACCACCTCGTAGCCGTCGCTCTCGAGCGTCAGGCGCAGCATCTTGCGGGTGATCGGGTTGTCCTCGACGACGAGCACGGTGCCGGCGCCCATCAGCGACCTCCAGCGGCCGCGGCGTCGGCGCGCAAGCGCGCGGCGACCAGCGCTGCCAGCGCATCGGTGTCGATCGGCTTCGCCAGGTAGCCGTCGCAGCCGGCCGCGAGCGCCAGCTCCTCGTCCCCCTTCATGGCGTAGGCGGTGAGGGCGATGACGAGAATCCGCCGTCGCGCCGGGTCGGCCTTGAGGCGGCGCGTCAGCTCGAGCCCGTCCATGCCCGGCAGCTGCAGGTCCATGAGGATGAGCCGAGGCAGGAAGGACTCGAGCACCACCAGCGCCGCCTCGGCGTCGACGGCAGTGCGGACCTCGTACCCCTCGGCGGCGAGCAGCACGCGCGCGAGCTTGAGGTTCTGCGGGTTGTCGTCGACGACCAGGATCGGCTCGGCGGTCACGGCTGCTCCCGGGCGAGCGGCGTGCCGAGCCGCTCGACCGCGGATCGCGGCGCCTGCGGCGTCGCGGCGCTGCCGCCGGCGGCCCTCGCCTGCCGCGGCAGGATGGCGGCGAAGGTGCTGCCCTGGCCGGCGACGCTGCGCACCTCGACGCGGCCTCCGTGCGCCTCGACGATCCGCTTGGTGAGCGCCAGCCCGAGGCCCGTTCCCTGGTATCGCTTCGCCGCCCCGGCATCGAGCTGCTGGAACTCGACGAACAGCTTGATCTGGTCCTCGGCGGCGATGCCGATGCCGGTGTCCGCCACTGCCAGGCGGAAGAGGTCGGGCCCCTCGCCGTGCACCGAGATGGTGATGCTGCCCCCCTCGGGCGTGAACTTCATGGCGTTGGAGAGGTAGTTGTAGAGCACCTGCTTGACTCGGGCGGCGTCGACGACCACGGTGCCCAGCTCGGGGTCGGCCTGGACCTCGAGCCGCTGGCGCTTGCTGGCGGCGAGCCCGCGCAGGATGTCGCGCACCTCTGCCACCAGCGTCAGGGGGTCGACGGCAGCGGGGCGGAACTGCATCTTCCCCGACTCCACCTTGGCGAGGTCGAGGACGTCGTTGATCAGCTGCAGGAGGTGGCGGGCGCTGGTGAGGATATCGCCCAGGTACTCGCGGTGATCGGCCGCGAGCGGGCCCACCTTGCCCTTGTGCATGAGCTCGGCGAAGCCGATGATGGCGTTGAGCGGCGTGCGCAGCTCGTGCGACATGTTGGCGAGGAACTCGCTCTTGAGACGGCTCGCCTCCTGGATGCGGCGTTCCAACCGCCGTCGCTCGGTCACGTCCCGGATGGCGCCGGAGACGAGCATCCCCTCGTCCGTCTGCAGCGGGCTCAGGCTGATCTCGATGGGGAACTCGCTGCCGTCCTTGCGGCGGCCGTAGAGCTCGAGCCCCGAGCCCATCGCGCGCACCCGTGGCTCGGCGAAGTAACCGGCGCGATGGCGCGCATGCGAGCGCCGGAAGCGCTCCGGGACCAGCAGCTCCATCCCCTGGCCGAGCAGCTCCTCGCGCGCGTAGCCGAAGAGCCGCTGCGTCTGCGCGTTGACCAGCACGATGCGCCCTTCCCGGTCGACGATGACCATGGCGTCGGGGGCCGCCTCGAGCAGGTCGCGGAAGGTGGTCTCGGCGGTGGTGTCGCGCTGAGTGACCTCGCCCAGGGCGACGGCAACGTACGGCTCGGCGCCCTCGTCGATCCGCCGCATCGAGACGTCGACGCGGACGAGGGCGCCGTCTCCCCGCCGGCGGAAGGCTTCGAAGCTCGTCGCACCCTCGGTCACGGCGCGCTCGAGGATCGCTCTCGCTTCGACCCGGCCCTCGGCAGGCACGATCAGCTCGTCGAGCGAGTGGCCGATGGCATCGGCGGCGGCGATGCCCAGGGTCGCCTCGGCGCCGCGGTTCCAGAACACGACTCGGCCGTCGCAGGAGAGCGCAATCAGCGCCTCGCGGGTCGCTTCGACCAGCCGTTGAGCGAAGCGGGACGTGCCCGAGTCGACCATGCCCCACCCCCAAGAGCAGCCATCCGAGGAGGCACGGCCGGGCCGACCCCGGCTCCGCACCAGACCCTTGACGAGACCAAGCTAGCTCGCCCCAGGTGCCACGTCTATCAGGTAAACCACGTACGGGGATCGGGTTGCGGGCTTGCCGGCGGTCTCCCGACCCCGATGGGGTCCCAAGCCGGCGCCAGGGCTCCCTCGAGGCCCTAGTCGAGCGGGAGGATGCCGCGGCGCAAGGCGTAGCGAACGACGTCGGCCTCGCGGCGGAGCCCGAGCTTGCTCATCACCCGCGCGCGGTGGGTCTCGGCGGTACGCGGGCTGATCGCCAGGCGGTCGCCGATCTCGCGGTTGCGCAGACCCTCAGCCATCAGCCTCAGCACCTCGCGCTCGCGGTCGGTGAGGGTGGCGTAGAGGTCGGCCCCGGCCTCGGTGGTGGCGCGCTGCCGGTAGGCCTCGATCGCCTGGTCCGAGAACGGCGGGCTCAGGTAACGGTGCCCGGCCGCCACCTCGCGGATGGCATCGAACAGGTCCGCCGCGGTGGCGTCCTGGCGCACGTAGCCACCGGCGCCGCCCTCCAACGCCGCCAGCACCTGCACCTCGTCGGCCGGCGCCGAGAGCACCAGCGAACGCGTCCGCAGCTTCCGCTGTGCCACGCGCCGGATCACGTCCAGGGCGGCCTGGCGAGCTGTCGCCAGGACGACCACCACGACGTCGGGTCGCAGCGCCTCGACCAGCTCGATGGCCTGCGCCCCGTCGGAGGCCTCGCCGACGACGGCGAAGCCACCCTCGGCCGCGAGCAGGGCGGCAAGCGCCTGCCGCACCATGCGGTGCTCGTCGACGAGCACGACGGTGATGGTGTCGCTCATTCCCGGGACACGGAGGACAGCGCGCGCCGTCGCGCACCGGGGCTGGCTGAATGGGCAACCGATGTCGTGGAGCCGCTCACCCGCGGCACCCACGGGAGGGTGACGACATGGCTTAGACGATAGGATCGTACCCTGGAAGCGTCCATCCGTGAGTGCCCGTATGTGGGTGCCCGTACCCCTGGCCGGCAGCCCTCTCCAATAGAGGACGGCCCTCGCGCAGGATTTGACCGCTCTGCGCGTTCCAAGGGTAGGGCTGACCAGCCCGCAACGTGAGGAGAACGACCGTGAGACACCATCGCACCCTTCGCAGCGCCCTGCTGATAGCCGCCCTCGCCTCCCTCGCCTCGGGGGCCGACGCCGCCCGCGTCCGCGTCGTCCACCACCCGCACCGCACGACGGTGAGGGTCCGCGCCGGCTTCCCCCTGCGGCGGACCCTGCCCCGCGTCTACGTCCGGCCACCGCGGGTGGCGGTGCGCGTGGCGCCGCGGGTGTTCCTGCCACCGCTGGTGTTCGCTGCCACCGTCGTCGCCGCTCCCAGGACCGCGGTCCAGGTCTGGCGCGGCAGCGAGAAGCTCGACCGTGACGATGACTGGACGGAGCTCACCCTCAACGTCGACAAGCGCGGCAGCAAGCTGCTCCTCGACATCGAAGGGGGTGCCGCCGCGATCAGCTTCGCCGAGGTGGTCTTCGACAACGGCGAGGCCAGGGTGGTCGACTTCGCCGACAAGGTCCACGCGCCCGGGGTCTACTCGCTGCTCGACTTCGCGGATGGGCGCAAGGTGGATCACGTCCGCTTCGTGGCCAGGGCCGACGAGAGCTCGGCCGAGGTCGGCTTCCGCCTGATCACCTGACGCGACGGCGAGCCTCTGCCGGTCCCCGGAGAGGCGGCCCGGCGTCACGGCGGGCGGGGCAGACCCGCCCGCTGCCGCGCCGGCGGGCGCGATAGAGTGCCGGCCACCCGCATGGCTGGACGCCACGACGATGCGCGCGTCTGGGAGGACGACCTCGAGGTCGCCTCCCCCGTTTTCGGCATCGACGACGTGCCGCCACCGGTCGAGACCCTGCTCTACGCCTGGCAGCACACGCTCGTCGACGTCTCCCCCTACGTCCTGCCGCTGGTAGTGGCGACGGCGGTCGGCTACACGCCGGCGCAGGCCGCCGAGATGATCTCGGCCTGCCTGATGCTGATGGGGCTCGCCACCTTCGTCAACGCCACCTGGGGCAACCGCCTCCCGGCGGTGCTCGGCCCCTCGGCCACCGACACCGGCGCCATGGCCACCGCCGGTGCCATCTGCGGCGCGCCCGCGATGTGGATGGCCGGCTTCCTCGGCGGCCTGCTGGAGGTCGCCATCGGCGCCAGCGGAGTGCTCGCTCGCCTGCGCCGCTTCCTGCCGCCCTACGTGTGCGGCATCATCGTCCTCACCATCGGGGTCACCCTCGCCCGCGTCGCCGGCGGCTGGCTGTTCGCCGACCCGCGCCCGCGCATGCTCGGCCTCGCCGGCGCCGCCATGCTGGCGGTGCTGGCGCTTACCGTCGCCGGCCACCGCTGCGGCGTCGGCATCCTCGCCCGCGGCTCGCTGCTCTGGAGCCTGCTCTTGTGCGGCGGTGTCGGCGGCGCCGCCCTGGGCCTGGCCGACTTCAGCGCCATCGGGCGCGCGCCGTGGCTCGGCCTGCCTCGTCTCTTTGCCTATGGCTCGCCGTTTTCCGGGTGGCAGCTGGTGCCGGCCGCCGTCATCGGCGTCACCATCGGCTACCTGGGATCGATCGCCGAGTCGATCGGCGACTACGCCGGCACCTGTGCCGTCGCCGGCATCCCCTACCGTGTGCGCCACATGAACCGCGGCATCACCGTCGAGGGGATCGCCTCCGCCGTCGGCCCCCTGTTCGGCGCCCTGCCCCTCACCACCTACTCGCAGAACGTCGGCGTCGTCGCCACCACCCGCGTCGCCAGCCGCCGCGTGGTGCAGGTGGCCGCGCTGCTGCTCCTGCTCTACGGGCTGTCGCCCAAGGTGGGAGCGTTGCTGGTGGTGATTCCGCGGCCGGTGGTGGGCGCCGTCTTCCTCGTCATCTGCGGCATGATCGCGGCCACCGGGCTGCGGCTGCTCGCCAGCGGCCCGCGGGACGAGGTCTCCTACCTCACCACCGCCGTCAGCCTCGGCGTCGCGCTGACGCTGCCGCTTGTGGCGCCGGCGAGCAAGGCATGGTTCGCGACCTTGCCGGCGCTGGCGCGGCTGATGCTGGCCAACGGCGTGGTGCTGGCGGTCACCCTGGCGGTCACCCTCAACGCCGTGCTGGCGGCGATGTTGCACCGAGGCGCGGTGCCCACCGCCGCCCCCGCCAACGCCGCGGGATCGGTGGCGGCCCGCGAGCGGCCGGCGAGCGGCGACGGTGACGCGCCGGCCAACGCGTCGCCGGTGCGGCCCGTGACCGCCCCACGACCGCGCGGCCACTGACGGCGCGACCTCGCCGCAGATAGGCTCCGACGGCGATGCGCCCGACCCACCGGCTGCTGCCGCTCCTCGCCGCCGTCCTGCTGGCTTCCGCGGCGCCGCTGCCGGCGGCGCCGGCGAGGACGTTGCTCAATGTCTCCTACGACCCGACGCGCGAGCTCTACGAGCAGTACAACGCCGCTTTCGCCTCCTACTGGCGGCAGAAGACCGGCACGGTGGTCACCGTCAACCAGTCGCACGGCGGCTCCGGCAAGCAGGCGCGTGCCGTCATCGAGGGATTGCAGGCGGACGTCGTCACCCTGGCGCTCGCCTACGACGTCGACGCCATCGCCCGGGCCGGTCTCGTGGACCGCGGCTGGCAGCGGCGGCTGCCCCACGACTCGGCGCCCTACACCTCCACCATCGTCTTCCTGGTGCGCAAGGGCAACCCCAAGAGGATCAGAGACTGGGACGACCTCGCGCGACCAGGGATCGCGGTGATCACGCCCAACCCCAAGACCTCGGGCGGGGCGCGCTGGAACTACCTCGCCGCCTGGGGCTGGGCGCTGCGGCAGCCCGGTGGCTCGCCGGCCAGGGCGCGCGCGCTGGTGCGCGCCGTCTATAGGAACGTCCCCATCCTCGACACCGGCGCCCGCGGCGCCACCATCACCTTCGCCGAGCGCGGCATCGGCGACGTGTTGGTGGCCTGGGAGAACGAGGCCATGCTCGCCATGCGCGAGCTGGCGAAGCGGCCCCAGGCGCGGGGCGGCTTCGAGCTCGTCGCCCCCTCGCAGTCGATCCTCGCCGAGCCGCCGGTGGCGGTGGTCGACGCGGTGGCGGCCAAGCACCGCAACGGCGACCTCGCGCGCGCCTACCTCGAGTACCTCTACTCGCCAGCCGCCCAGGAGATCGTGGCGCGCAGCTTCTACCGCCCCCGCGACCCGGTGGTGGCTGCCCGCCACGCGGCGCAGTTCCCCAAGCTGACGCTGTTCACCGTCGGCGAGGTCTTCGGCGGCTGGGCGAAGGCGCAACGCGACCACTTCGCCGACGGCGGCACCTTCGACCAGATCTACGCGCCGTAGCTCGAGCTGCCGGGGCACGCCGGCCCCAAGCGCGGTGCAGCCGGGTGCTAGTCTCCGCCATCCGGCATGGACGCCGCGGCCACCGATCCTGCGCGCGACGAGGCCTTCGTCTCCCCGGCGCTCGCTGCCATCGAGCGCGAACGTTACGTCGCCTACTCGGCGCTGGCGCGGAACCTCCACTGGCTGGCCGCGGCGCTGGTGGTGCTCTATGCCGTGCTCCATCGCGGCGCCGAGGGAGGTGCGGGCACGCGGCTGCTCCTCTACCTGCTCGCCGGCGCCATGGTGGCGTACACGCTCGCCTTGCACTGGCCGCGCCTGGGAGCGGTGCTGACGCTCTCGCGGGTGTGGCTGGAGGCCGCGCTCGACATCGCCTGGGTGACCGGGGTCGTGCTCGCCACGGGCGGCGCCGCCAGCCCCCTCTACTTCCTCTACTACATGGGGCTGTTCACCACCCTGCCTGCCGCGGGGCGCCGGCCGACCTACTTCAAGGCGGCGGCGATCGCCGCCATCAGCGGCCTGCTGGCCGTGCGCGGCGCGGGTGGCGCCGCCGGCTGGCGGGCTGTCAGCGAGCTGGTGTGGCCGCTCGCCGCCCTCTGGCTGGTGGCCTACTTCGCCGCCGAGTCAGGATCGGTGGGCGCCCACCTGCACCGCTCGCTCTTCCTCGTCGCCCATACCGACGCCCTCACCGGCCTCCCCAACCTGCGCTACTTCACCGGCGCAGCCGACCTGCGCGGTCAGCTCGGTGAGCCCTACGCCATCGTCATGGTCGACGCCGACGGCCTCAAGCGGGTCAACGACAGCTACGGTCACGCTCGGGGCTCGCAGCTGATCCAGCGCGTTGCCGTGGCCCTGCGCCGTGTCGCCCGCAGCGGCGACGACCTCTGCTCGCGGCTGGGGGGTGACGAGTTCATCGTCCGCCTCGCCGGCGCCACGGCCGAGGGCGCCCTCGCCTACTGCGGGCGCGTGCAGCGCCACCTTGCCGAGCACCCGCTGCTGCTCGACGACGGCACGCGGGTACCGATCTCGATCTCGCTCGGCGTCGCCGCCTACCCCACCGACGGCAGGAGCCTCTCCGAGGTCACCGAGAGGGCGGACCAGGCGCTCTACGCCGGGAAGCGCACGCGCCGCGGCAGCGCCCAGGTCTGGTCTGGCGCCGCGGCCACGACGCCTCGCGTCTGACGGTCGGCGGGACGCCGCGAGTGCAACGAGGGTCGCCGTCGCGTCGCGCCCGGGGCCGCACCGCGGCGTTCACCCTCGCCTCGAGCCGTGCAGGTGGCCGCTCGCGGCAGTCGGCGCGGCGCGCACCGGGTTTGTCGCGATCTCGCACCAAACGGAGAGCGCCCTGCCGGCTGTCCGGCAGGGCGCGCCGTCGAGGCGCCGAGAGAGGCTCGGCGGCTAGCCGTGCAGTCGCAGCCGCCACAGGGCCGCGGCGGCGAGCAGCAACCCGGCGAGCAGCAACCCGAGGCCGGAGAGCGTCGGTACTTCGAGCACCGAGCCCTGAACGGCGAACGTAGTCGGGTCACCCACCGCTCCACCCGGGGCGTCGGTCTGGATCGTCGCGTCGTTGGTGCCACCGCCCGTCGAGTCGTAGTTGACCGTGCCTTGGTTCGAGATGACCTGGCCGGGGGCCGCCGCGTTGTCGATCGTCGCGTTGATGGTGATCGTCACCGTGCCCCCGTTGGCTGGGATCGAACCGTCCCAGTTGACCGTCGGAGGTGCCGAGGTCACGGTGCCGGAGGTGGCGCTGGCGCTGACGAACGTCAAGCCGGCCGGCAGGGTGTCGGTAAACTCATGGCCGGCATTGTCGTTCTGGGCCCCGGTGCCGTTGTTGGTGAGGACGATGGTGTAGGCGATGGCGCCGCCCGGCGTGAAGGTGCCGGTGACGGACTTGGTGGCCGTGACGTTGGCGGGCGCCAGCACGGGAGCGTCGCACACGGCTGGCGTGAAGCTCAGCGACCAGGCGCGGATGTTGCCCGTGTCGCCGACGAAGAAGTCGGTGGCGTGCAGCTCCCAGGTGCCGGTGATCGCCTGGCCGCCAAAGGCGGAGAGCGGATTGGCCGGCTGCCAGGTGCCGGTGAAGGGTGCGGTGGCGGCCGACTGGATGCTGGTGCCGGCGGTGTCGTCGAGCAGAATCTGGCAGAAGTTGTTGCCGCCGGCGTCGATCCGGTTGATGATCGTCGCCAGCGTCCCGGCCGGAGACTTGAGGTCGATCTGCAGGTCGTTCGCGAAGGTGTGATCGATGCCCACCGTCGTGGAGCTGATCGTGGTGTTGCAGACCGTTCCGTCGATGCTGGCCGTGAGCCCCACCAGGTTGCCGGGAGAGGCGACCGGGAGCGAGGCGATCGCGGTGACGCCCGGTGTGTTGGCACCCGGGCTGTCGGGAATGGGCACGGGCGCCCCGGTGTAGCTGAAGGCCACAGGTGTCCCCGCCGCTCCGGTCGGCAGGCTGAAGTTGAAGACCTGCGGGCTGGACCCGCCGGTGTAGGTCACCGTCAGCGTGAACTGGATCGCGGCACCGCAGGCGGCCGCGTTGGTGACGGTGAACCGGTAGGGCGTCGCGTTGTTCCCCGACGCGGAGACGGCGAGGTCGGGATAGGCCGAGTTGGGGACGCCGACGTTCACCCCCGCCGTCGAGGTGCTCAGCACGGCACTGATGGCGGTGGCGCCGGCGCCGCCGACGTTGGTGAGCGGGACGATCAGGCTCCAGATCTCGTTGGGCTCGATGGCGCCGTCACCATCGCCGGCGACCTGCGTCGGCACCGCCGCGCCGGCGTCGAGGAACGCCTGGGGCACGACGCCGCAGTTCTGTAGCAGCGCGGGGGCCATGAGGATGCCGGCGCCGGTGTCCTTGTCGACTCCCGCCGCCTCGATGTCGATCGTCGAGGCGAGGATGGCGGTGCGCAACGCCCCCGCCGTGATGGCCGGAGCTCGCCGACTTGCAGAGCGCTGCGATCGCCGCCGCGTGGGGCGCGGCGGCCGAGGTGCCGTAGAAGGGATTGAAGCCCGGCGCAGCCGTCGAGACACCATCGGCGGCCGTGATGTCCGGCTTCTGGCGCACGACGCCGCCCGTGCTGGTGCGGTTGCCCGGCGTCAGCTCGACGCCGGTGGGACTCAGGATGATCCGCCGCGGACCGTCGGAGGTGAAGCTCTCGCTCTCGTTGGCGGCGGTGAACAGGCCGGGGTAGGGCCCGTCCGGCGTGCCGGAGAACGAAGTGGCGGCGGGCGTCGCCGCGACGCTGAAGGCGTCCGCCGTCGCGCTGTGACCGCGCGTCGCGCCGGCCGTCACCAGGGCGTCGTCGAGCTCGCCCCGGAAGACGATGAGGTTGAACATCGGCCGGGACGAGGTCGTCCCGTCGGCGAACAGGTCGATCAGCAAGCGCTCGCCGCCGAAGGTGCCGCCGCCGATGAACTCGATCGGGAAGTCGTCGCCGCCGACCCCGTCCTGGGTGTCGGTGCTGGCGTCGAAGATCATGGTGAGTCCGCCGTCCATGTCGTAGATGTCGAAGTCGGTGGAGGCAGTCGCCGGTGGCGAAATCGTAGTTCTCCGCCCAGATCAGCACCGGTGGGTTGCCGCCGCCGAACTCCACGAGGATCGAGTTGCCGCCGTCGCCGAAGTCGTGCAGGTTCGCCCCCGCGAGGGGGGTCGGGTCGGCGGCGCCGCTGGCGAGGAAGTCGCCCTCCCAGGTACCCGCGGTCAGGTCGTCGGTGTTCCCCTCGTTGCCGGCCGAAGAGAAGTAGATGACACCGGCGGCCGTCACCGTATTGACCGACTGCGCCACTGGATTGTCCTGGAACGGCGACTCGTCGAGGTAGATGACGTCGTCGACGATGACGTTGCAGCCGGATGTGGCCAGGTCGAGGATGTTCTGCGCGAAGCTCGCCTCACTGGTGAAGGCGGTCGCGAAACCGAGGCTCGCACCGGGTGCGAGGTCGTGGACGATCTCGAGCATCGCCGAGCCCTCGTCGCCGCTGCCCGCCTGGCCGGCCAGGACGTCGACCGTCGGCGGCAGGTCGCCGCTTGCCTGCAGCGAAGCCAGCGAATCGACACCGTCGGAGAGCACGCAGACCTTCACCCCCGCGCCGTTGACGCCGAACGTGCCTCGTGCCGACGGCGTATCGTGGGTGAGCGTCGCCCTCGGAGACGTTGACGACGTGACGTCATCGCCGGCATGTGCTGGCGGATCTTCCGCACCTGCGGGATCGCGGCGAGCGTCTCGAGGTCCTGCAGGCGCATGCGCGCGGTGACCCGCTGGAAGCGCACGCTCGCAGACTTGACGATGCCCCCGAGCGACTCGAGCTCAGCGAGCACTGCCTTCACGCCCGCCGTGCTGGTGAGCGATGATGTCCACCGGCACCCGGCCGTCGGTCTCGTTCTTGACGAAGCGGAAGCTCGTCAACGGCGCGAGCCGCGCATCGTTGCGCAGGTGGAGCAGCCCGAGGTAGAGGCGCGAGTCGATCTTGTTCTGCGTCGTCGTCTTGCCGCTCTTGATGCCCGCAAGGCGGCCATCTGCGTGGCCGCCTGCGCGCTCAGTTTCGGAGGTGCGGCGTAGGCAGCCGCCGTGGCGAGCAAAGCGAGCGCGATCACCGTGGACCAGCGAGCAACACGGGACATTCGTCCACCTCCGGGGCAGTGGATCCTCGGGCGTCGACGCGCCGCGGATCGTGGTTGGGCTAGGGCTAAAGCAGGCCAAACCTATCTAGGGGCGGCGGCGCTGTCAACCCGTTGCAGTCGGCCAGAGCGACCGCCCCCGTGCCGCGATCGGTCAGGGGAGGCCGGTAGGCCGATCGGGCCTGGCGGCGGTGGATCCGGCCCGCCGGCCCCCGTCACCCGCTTCCCGTCACCTGCGAGGTCGCGAGGAGACCAGACCGCCGAACCTCATCCTGCGAGGTGAGGCGCTCGGCCGGCGAGCGGTAGGCCGGCGGGCGCTCGCCAGCCGCCGCCTCGGCGATCCGGGCGGCCTCGGCGGCGAGCAGGCCGGCCATCGCCGCGCGCAGCGCCCCCTCCACGGCCAGCGGGCGTGGCAGGCACTCCAGCCGGTGGATGCCCCCCTCACCGGCGAGCCGGATCTCCAGGGTCCCGTAGCCCAGCAGCCGACCGGGAAGCCCCTGCGTGAGGCCCACTTCGGCGACCGCAGCGAGCGGTGCGTCGAGCGCGCGCCGCCGCAACCCGACGGTATGGACCACCCGCCGCGTGGTCACGAGATAGGCCTCGGTCCCCCACCGCAGGCATGCCAGGAGCGCGAGCGGGAGGGCGAGCACCAGCAGACCGGCGCCCACTGCGGCCGCGGCGAGCGACTCCCAGCTCCCGAGGCGGCCCAGGGTCGACGCCGCCGCGCCGGCGGCGGCGAGAGCCAGCGCCCCTCCCACACCAGGCAGCAGCGCCACCCAGTGCCGCCGCGTCCGGCACAGCAACCGCTCTCCGGGCGCCAGCAGCGAATCGACGCGCTTCACCGGCGTCGACACCTGCGGCTCAACTGTTGGCCTCCTGGAGCAGCGTCAGCTGGAAGCCGTCGGGATCCGTGAGGTTGAGGACCCGGGCCCCCCAGGGCGCCGTCTCCGGTCCGCGCGCCTCCACGCCGCGCGCCTTGATGCGCTCGGCGAGGGCGTCGATGTCCTGCGTGGTCTCCAGGTACAACCGCATACCGATGCCCTTGCTGCGGTCGCGCCCCTTCGCCCAGTCGTCCTGGCTGAGCCCGATCATGCAGGCCCCGGCCAGCATCTCGACACCCAGGAGCACGCCGTCACGCTCCCAGCGGTCCTTGACGAAGAAGCCCAGGCCGTCGACGTAGAAGCGCAGGCTGCGGGCGAGGTCGTCGACGGTGAGCGCCGCCGAGAGCATCTTGCAGCGCAGGGTCGCGGGCTCCTGCCGCGGCAGGATGACGCGGCCGGGCGCCGCAACCCTCCGCCGCTTCGCCGCCGACCGCGGCTTGGCGGCTGCCTTGGACCGCACCGCGGCCCGCGGCCGTGGCGAGGCCTTCGCCTTGCCCGCCGGTCTCGCTTTGGCCGCAGGCTTCGCTTGGGCCGCAGATTTCGCCTTGCTCGCCGCCGTCCTCGACTTGCCCGCCCTGCTCACCCTCGCCTTCGCCGGCTTCCCACCGGCCCGCTTGCTCCCGCCCTTGCTTGCCATCTCGATCTCTCCTTTTCGGGGTCGCTTTCCCGACGCGTGCGCGTCGGGGTTCCGGAGCGAAACCCTACCCCACCGAGCCGCGGCTGCGAGCCATTCTCAGGCGTCGACGGGGTGCGCCTCGGCCCGCCAGATCTCCCGGCAGTACTCGCCGATCGAGCGGTCCGAGGAGAAGGACCCCATCCGCGCGACGTTGAGGATCGAGCTCCGCGTCCAGCGCTCGGGGTCGCCCCAGGCACGCTCCACCTCCGCCTGGGCATCGAGGTAGGGACGGTAGTCGGCGAGCAGGAAGAAGTGATCGTGGCCGAGCAGCTCGTCGGTCAGCGGGCGGAACAGGCCGGGATCCGCGGGCACCAGCTCACCCGCCGCCAGCTCGTCCAGCACCGCCCGCAGCTCGGGGTCGCTCTCGTAACGGTCGCGCGGGCTGTAGCCGCCGGCGCGGCCGGCGGCCACCTCGTCGGCGGTGGCGCCGAAGAGGAAGAAGTGGTCGGCACCGACCGCCTGGCGGATCTCGACGTTGGCGCCGTCGAGGGTGCCGATGGTGAGCGCGCCGTTGAGAGCCAGCTTCATGTTGCCGGTGCCGGAGGCCTCCATGCCGGCCGTCGAGATCTGCTCGCGAGAGGTCGGCGGCGGGGAAGATCCGCTGGCCGTTCTTGACGTTGTAGTCGGGGAGGAAGGCAACGGCGAGGCGGCCGCGCGTCGCGGGGTCGGGCGTCGACGGCCGCCGCCACGGCGTGGATGAGGCGGATGATCAGCTTCGCCATGCGGTAGCCGGGGGCGGCCTTGCCGGCGAACAGCACGGTTCGCGGCACCACCTCGAGATTGGGGTCGAGGCGCAGCCGGCGGTAGAGGGTGAGCAGGTGGAGAGCGTTGAGGTGCTGCCGCTTGTACTCGTGGAAGCGCTTCACCTGCACGTCGAACAGGCTCGCCGGGTCGGCCACCACACCGGTGCGCGCCGCCACCTCGCGCGCCAGCGCCTCCTTGTTGCGACGCTTCACCGCCTGCCAGGCGGCACGGAAGGCGGCGTCGGCCGCGAATGGCTCGAGGGCGCGCAGCGCGTCGAGATCGCGCCGCCAGCCGTCGCCGATCGCCGCCGAGACCAGGCGCGCCAGCTCGGGGTTGACCAGCATGAGGAACCGTCGTGGCGTCACGCCGTTGGTGACGTTGCGGATCGTCCCCGGCCATAACGCGTGGAAGTCGGCGAGCACGCTGCGCCGCAGCAGCTCGGTGTGGAGGGCGGCGACGCCGTTGACGGAGTGGCTGCCGGCGCACGCCAGGTGGGCCATGCGCACGGCTCGGCCGCCACTCTCGTCGATGAGCGAGATGCGCTGCACCAGGCCCTCGTCGCCGGGCGCTCGCCGTCGCACCTCGTCGAGAAAGCGCCGGTTGATCTCGTAGACGATCTCGAGGTGGCGCGGCAGCACGGCGCCGAAGAGCTCGACCGGCCAGCTCTCGAGCGCCTCCGGCAGCAGCGTGTGGTTGGTGTAGGCGAAGGTGGCACGGGTGATCTCCCACGCCTCATCCCAGGGCAGCTCGTGCTCGTCGACGAGCAGGCGCATCAGCTCGGCGACGCCCACCGCCGGATGGGTGTCGTTGAGCTGCACCGCGTATTTGCCGTCGAGGCCGCGCACGTCGGGCGAGGACTGCAGGTGGAGGCGGATCATGTCCTGCAGCGCGCAGCTGACGAAGAAGTACTGCTGCTCGAGCCGCAGGCGCTTGCCCGCCGCCGAGCCGTCGTTGGGGTAGAGCACCTTGCTGATGGTCTCCGATGCGCACCTTCTCCTCGACGGCGCCGCAGTAGTCGCCGAGGTTGAAGGCCTGGAAGTCGAACGACTCGACCGCCTCGGCCTTCCACAGCCGCAGCAGGTTGACGTTGCCGACGCGGTAGCCGAGCACCGGCGTGTCGTAGGCGACGCCGCGCACGACGCGCTCGGGCACCCAGCGCACGCGGTACCTGCCGGCGTCGTCGCTCCACGCCTCGGTGCGGCCGCCGAGCTGGACGTCGAAGGCGATCTCGGGGCGGGCGATCTCCCAGGGGTTGCCGAGGCGCAGCCACTTGTCGGTCATCTCCACCTGCCAGCCGTCGCGGATCGCCTGGTCGAAGATGCCGAACTCGTAGCGGATGCCGTAGCCGATGGCCGGCACCTGCAGCGTCGCCAGCGAGTCGAGGTAGCAGGCGGCGAGCCGCCCCAGACCGCCGTTGCCGAGCCCCGGCTCCTCCTCGCGGTCGAGCAGGTCGTCGAGGTCGAGCCCCATCGCGGCGACTGCCTGCCGCGCCGCCGCCGTGAGGTCGAGGCAGAGCAGGTTCTGTCCCAGCTGGGGTCCGAGCAGGAACTCGGCCGAGAGGTAGACGACGGTGCGCGCCCGCGCCCGGTAGTAGGTCTCGCCGGTGCGCACCCAGCGCACCATCAGGCGGTCGCGGACCGCGTAGGCGAGGGCCAGGTAGAGGTCGTTCGGCGTCGCCACCTCGGGGAAGCGCCCGAGCACGCGGAAGAGGTTGTCGCGCAACGAACGCTCGAGCGCGGCGACGAGCATCGGGTCGGCCGGCTCGGGCTGCGACGACAACGGCGCGAACGTCGGCTCGCTCATCGGGCACCTCGCGGGTCAGAGCACCGGCACGCCCTCCCGGCGCGGGCCGCGCGGGAAGGCAGCGTCGATGCGGGCGAGCTCGTCGTCGCCGAGCTCGAGGTCGGCCGCCGCGGCGTTGGCCTCGACGTGCTCGACGTGGCTGCTCTTGGGGATGTTCCAGGTGCCCTGGCCGACGACGGCCACCGGGCGCCCGCCGGGACCGAACGGTGCCGTGCGCATGGGGCTAGCCCAGCCTGCTCCGCAGGCAGAGGAGCCGCCGCAGCAGCTCCGCCACCTCGAGCTGCGAGGCTAGCGTGAAAGCGGCCGCCGTGGGCCGGTCGGCTCCCACCCGCACCGTCACCGCGTCATCGCCGGCGAGGGCCGCGAAGGCATCCTCGTCGGTGGTGTCGTCGCCGACGTAGAGCACGACCTCGCCGCCGGCGCGGTGCCGCAGCCGCTCCATCGCCGCGCCCTTGCCGGTCCCCGCCGGGCGTGCCTCGACCACCTCCTTGCCGCGCAGGACCTCGAATCCGACCACGGCGCGCGCGGCCAGCTCGAAGGACGCCGCCGCTGCGGCAGCGTCCTCGGCCGCCGCCAGCCGGGTGTGCAGGGCGAGGCTCGCGCCCTTGTCCTCGACCCGCACACCGTCATGGCGGGCGGCGATGGCGGCGGCGCCCCGGCGCAGCGGCGCCAGCGCCGCCGCCGTCGCCTCGAGGTCGATCGCCGGCAGCACCTCCCCGCTCGGCGAGGCGAGCTCGAGCCCGTGCAGCCCCACCATCCACACCCCTTCGGTGCCGACGAGATCGCGCAGCTGCGCCACCGGGCGGCCGCTCACCACGGCCACCGTGGTGCCCGGGCGGCTTGCCAGCGCGGCGAGCGCCGCGCGCGTCTCGTCGTCGGCGAGCGCCTGCTCCGGGGTGGGCTGGATGGGAACCAGCGTGCCGTCGAAGTCGAAGGCGGCGAGGAGCGTGCCGGCGGCGAGTCGGGGCACCAGCTCCGACCAGCGGTCCCAGAGGAGCAGCGACGGGCCGCCCTGGCGCCCGGGCGGCGCCTCCTGCCGCTCCCCACCGGCCGCGCCAACCGGCCGCACCGCCGTCTTCGTCACTCCCTGAGCCATCTCTCAGTGCAGGGCGCGACGGCGAGCGTCACTTCCCCGTTGCTCCGCCGGTCGCTCGGCGGCCCCGCGCTTGTCGCCGCCACCGGCCCGCGCCGGCATCCCCTTGCGGGTTGCCACCACCGCCGCAAGGATGGTGGCGAGCCAACCGTGCACGTCGCAGGCCTCGACGCGAGCCTGCAGCCGCTCCATGCGCCGCCGACGCTCCTCGGCCGGCATCGCCAGCGCCTGTGCCAGCGCCTCGGCGGTCTCCTCGACGGCGAAGGGGTTGATAGCAGCGCGCCGTCGCCGAGGGCATTGGCGGCGCCGGTCAGCTCGGAGAGCACCAGCACGCCATCGCGGCCCTGCTGGCAAGCAACAGTACTCCTTGGCGACGAGGTTCATGCCGTCGCGCAGCGGCGTGACGTAGCCGACGGCGGCGTTGCGGTAGAGCAGCGAGAGCTGCCCGCGCCCGAACGAGCGGTACATGTACCGCACCGGCACCCAGTCGGCGTCGCCGTACTCGCCGTTGGTCCGGCCGACGATCTTCTCGATGCGCTCGCGCTGCTCGGCGTACTCGGGCACGTCGCCGCGCGAGGGGACGGAGATCTGCATGAGCGAGACGGCTGCGGCGCCACTCGGGCTTGAGACTCGAGCAGCCGCGCGAAGCCGGCGAGCCGCTCCGGGATCCCCTTGGTGTAGTCGAGGCGGTCGACACCGAGCACCAGCCGGCGCTTGTCGAGGCCGCGGCAATCCGCTCGCGAGCTCCTCGACCGTCTTGCCGCCGGCGGCTCCTGGAACGTCTCGGGGATCGATGCCGATCGGGAAGGCGCCGAGGCGCACCTCGCGCCCCTCCCAGCGCACGATGTGACGCGCGTGATCGACCTCGGCGCCGAGCAGCCGCTGGCAGCAGCCCAGGAAGTCGCCGGCGTAGTCCTCGGTGTGGAAGCCGACGAGGTCGGCGCCGAGCAGACCGGTGAGCACCTGCCGCCGCCAGGGGAGCACCCGGAACACCTCCTCGGTGGGGAACGGGATATGGAGGAAGAAGGCGAGCGGGCCGCCGTCGGGCCGGCGCTCGCGGATCTTTCGCGGCAGCAGGCAGAAGTGGTAGTCGTGCACCCAGACCACGTCCCCGGGCGCCGCCTCCTCCACCACCACCCGCGCGAAGCGCTCGTTGATCCGCTCGTACTGGCGCCACTCCTCCTCGTCGAAGCGGCAGCGGTCGACGAAGTAGTGAAACAGCGGCCACAGCGCGCGGTTGGCGAAGCCGTGGTAGTAGCCTGCCACCTCGCGCTGGGTGAGCGGTACCTGCCGCAGCGTGAACTGCGGGGCCTCGCCAGGAACCTGGTAGCGCGACTCGAGCTCGGGGCTCTCGTCCGGCTGCCAGGCGACCCAGACGCCTCCCGAGCCGCGCATGACGGGATCGAGCGCCGAGACCAGACCGCCGGCGGTGCGCTCGAAGCGCACCCCATCGGCGGTACGCTTGCGCACGTAGGGCTCGCGGTTGGAGACCAGCAGCAGGCGGTGCCCGCCGAGCAGCCGCTGGGTGAGGCTCTCGCCGGGCTTCGCTTCCGCCGCGGGAGCCGTGCTGTAAGGTCTTCCGGGGGACGTTTGTAGGTCTTCCATCGCAAGACGGTCGCGAGCGGCCAGCCGGAGTGCCGTGCCAGCGACCTGAGGTCAACAGTCCAGGGTGCAAGCGGCCTGCCGCGGAGAGCGGATCTGGCCGCACCGCTCGGGCGCCGGCAAGCTCTTCGCAAACCGCCGCGACATGCCACGCCACCGTACCATGCCCCCCTCGGACGCAAGACCCGGAGCCCTTCCAGACATCGAGCCACCGCCGCTCGCCCTCGAGGGGCGGCAACGCGTCGTCGTCGAGGCGGTGACACCCTGCGTCGACGGCGGCGCCTTCCCCGCCAAGCGCACGCTGGGCGACCGCGTCGTCGTCGAGGCCGACGCCTTCACCGACGGCCACGACCTGGTGGCGGCACGGCTGCTCTATCGTCCCGCCGGCGAGGGCAGCTGGCGCGAGGCGGCGATGCTGCTGCTCGGCAACGACCGCTTCGGCGGCGAGCTGACCGTCGATCGTCTGGGCCGCTGGGAGATCGCCGTCGAGGGGTGGATCGACGCCTTCGGCAGCTGGCGCCGCGACCTCGCCAAGCGCGAGGCCGCCGGACAGGTGACGGCGACCGACCTGGCGATCGGTGCGGACCTCGTCGCCGCGGCGGCGCGGCGGGCGCCGGCCGGCGAGCGGAGTGCGCTCGAGGAGCTCGCCACCAACCTCGACGAGAGCTCCCTCGAGGCCGCGGCCCGCGTCCCTCTCGCCCTCGACAGCGAGCTGCACCAGCTCGTGGCGCGCTTCCCCGACCGCAGCTTGGCAACCCGCAGCCTGTCGCTTGCCGTCGTCGTCGACCCCACGACCGCACGCTTCTCGAGCTGGTACGAGATGTTCCCGCGCTCGGCCGCCGGCGAGCCGGGTCGCCATGGCACGTTGCGCGACGTCATCGCCCGCCTCGACTACGTTGCCGGCATGGGCTTCGACGTGCTCTACCTGCCCCCCATCCACCCCATCGGCGAGACCCACCGCAAGGGCCGCAACAACACCACCACGGCAACGGCCGACGACGTCGGCAGCCCGTGGGCGATCGGCAGTGGCGACGGTGGCCACGACGCCATCCACCCGGCGCTCGGCACGCTCGCCGACTTCCGCGACCTCGTCGCCGCGGCGGGACGGCGCGGCCTGCGCGTCGCCCTCGACCTCGCCTTCCAGTGCTCGCCCGACCACCCCTGGGTCGGCGAGCACCCGCAGTGGTTCCGCCACCGCCCCGACGGCAGCATCCAGCACGCCGAGAACCCGCCCAAGAAGTACGAGGACATCGTCCCCTTCGACTTCGAGTCGAGCGACTGGCGCGCGCTGTGGGTAGCGCTCGCCGGCGTCGTCGAGCACTGGGTGGCGCAGGGGGTGGAGCTGTTCCGCGTCGACAACCCGCACACCAAGGCCTTCCCGTTCTGGGAGTGGCTGATCGCCGAGGTGCGCGGACGGCATCCGCAGGTGCTCTTCCTCGCCGAGGCCTTCACGCGCCCGAAGGTGATGTACCGCCTCGCCAAGGTCGGCTTCTCGCAGTCGTACAACTACTTCCCGTGGCGCACCAGCAAGCGCGACCTCACCACCTACTTCAGCGAGCTCGGGCGCCCGCCGGTGGCCGAGTCTTTCGCCCCAACCTGTGGATCAACACCCCCGACATCCTCACCGAGCAGCTGCAGCACGGCGGCCGCGCCGCCTTCGCCCAGCGCCTGGTGCTGGCCGCCACCCTGGGCGCGAGCTACGGCGTCTACGGCCCCCCCTTCGAGCTCCTCGAGGCGCAGCCGCGCGAGGCCGGCAGCGAGGAGTATCTCGACTCGGAGAAGTACCAGCTGCGCTTCTGGGATCTCGCGGCGCGTCCGAGCCTCGCCGAGCTCATCGCTCGCATCAACCGCATCCGCCGCGACAACCCCGCCCTGCAGCACGACCGCGGGCTCGCCTTCCACGCCATCGACAACGAGGCGCTGCTCGCCTACAGCAAGGTCGCGCCCGAAGGCGACAACGCCGTGCTGGTGGTGGTCAACCTCGACCCCACCCACGCCCACGGCGGCTGGCTCGAGCTCGACGCCGCCGCCCTCGGCACGGCGGTGGGCGGCGAGGTTCCCGCTCGCCCGTTCCAGGTGCACGACCTGCTCACCGACACCCGTTTCCTCTGGCAGCCGGGCCGCAACTACGTCGCTCTCGACCCGCAGTCGGTGCCGGCGGCGATCTACCGGGTCCGCCGCCGGGTGCGCAGCGAGGTCGACTTCGACTACTTCATGTGAGAGCGAGTCCCACCCACATGGCTCCACGACGCCGCGCGGCTGCACCCTCCGACCCCTCCTGGTACCGCGACGCCGTGCTCTACGAGCTGCACGTGCGCGGTTTCGCCGACAGCGACGGCGACGGCATCGGCGACTTCCGCGGCCTCACCGGCAAGCTCGACTACCTGCAGGACCTGGGCGTCACCGCCCTCTGGCTGCTCCCCTTCTACCCCTCGCCGCTCAAGGACGACGGCTACGACATCGCCGACTACCGCCGCGTCCATCCCGCCTACGGGACCCTCGAGGACTTCAAGCTCTTCCTGCGCGAGGCCCACCGCCGCGGGCTCAAGGTGATCACCGAGCTGGTGATCAACCACACCTCCGACCAGCACCCCTGGTTCCAGCGCGCCCGGCGGGCGCGCCCGGGCAGCCCGGCGCGCGACGTCTACGTGTGGAGCGACACGCCGGCGCGCTACGAGGAGGCGCGCATCATCTTCAAGGACTTCGAGAGCAGCAACTGGAGCTGGGACCCGCTCGCCCGCGCCTACTACTGGCACCGCTTCTACACCCACCAGCCCGACCTCAACTTCGACTCCGCGCAGGTGCGGCGCGAGGTGCTGCGTGCCCTCGACTTCTGGCTCGCCATGGGGGTCGATGGCCTGCGCCTGGACGCCATCCCCTACCTCTACGAGCGCGAGGGGACCAACTGCGAGAACCTCGGCGAGACCCACGCTTTCCTCAAGCAGCTGCGGCGCCACGTCGACGATCGCTTCGCCGACCGCATGCTGCTCGCCGAGGCCAACCAGTGGCCGGAGGACGCCGTCGCCTACTTCGGCTCCGGCGACGAGTGCCACATGGCGTTCCACTTCCCGGTGATGCCGCGGCTGTTCATGGCGCTGCGCATGGAGGACCGCTTCCCGGTGGTGGACATCCTGCAGCAGACGCCCGACCCCCCGCCCGGCTGCCAGTGGGCGGTCTTCCTGCGCAACCACGACGAGCTGACGCTCGAGATGGTCACCGACGAGGACCGCGACTACATGTACCGGGTCTACGCCAGCGACCCGCAGGCGCGCATCAACCTCGGCATCCGCCGCCGGCTGGCGCCGCTGCTCGGCAACGACCGGCGCCGCATCGAGCTCATGAACGCGCTGCTGTTCTCGCTGCCGGGCACTCCCGTCCTCTACTACGGCGACGAGATCGGCATGGGCGACAACATCTACCTCGGCGACCGCAACGGCGTGCGCACGCCGATGCAGTGGGGCCCCGACCGCAACGCCGGCTTCTCGCGCGCCAACCCGCAGCGGCTCTACCTGCCGGTGATCATCGACCCCGAGTACCACTTCGAGGCCACCAACGTCGAGGCGCAACTGGGCAACCCTCATTCGCTGCTGTGGTGGACGCGGCGGCTGGTGGCGCTGCGCAAGCGCCACCGCGCCTTCGGCCGCGGCAGCATCGAGCTGCTCAACCCCGACAACCACCGCGTGCTCGCCTTCGTGCGCCGCCACGAGGAGGAGCACATCCTCGTCGTCGCCAACCTCTCGCGCTTCGTCCAGCACGTCGAGCTCGACCTCGGTGCCTTCGCCGGCGCCGAGCCGATCGAGCTCTTCGGCGGCAACCGCCTGCCGCGCCTCGACGAGCGGCCGACGGCTCTCACCCTGGGCTCGCACGACTTCTACTGGTTCGCCCTCGAGGCGCCGCAGGTCATGCAGCTGCACGGTGCGGCGAGCGAGCCTCGCGAGCTGGTGGTCGCCGGCAGCTGGGACGCCTGCCTGCGCGGTGACGGGGGCGAGAAGCTGGCGGCGCTGCTCCCCGACGTCCTGCGGGTGCGACGCTGGTTCGGCGGCAAGGCGCGAGCGGTGCGCTCGCTGCACATCGACGGCGCCGTTCCACTGGGGGAGGCTGGCCGTGGCGCCGGCAACGGCGCCGGCGCTCGAGCGGAGAGCGGAGCCCACGCGCTGCCCGCGAACGGTGAGGAGGCCCCGGCGGCGGCGGCCGAGGCCAACGGCGCCGACGGGGCCGGCCGCGGAGCCCCGCGCTCGGCGCGCGCCGGGGCCTGGCTGCTGCTCCTGCGCGTGGAGCAGAGCGAGGGGGAGCCCGACACCTACGCCCTGCCGGTGGCGTTCGCCGAGGGGAGGCGGGCCGAGCGGCTGCTCGCCAGCCAACCCGAGGCCGTGCTGGTGCGCCTGCGGGTCGAGGGGCGCGGCGGCACGGCGATCCAGGGCGTGCTCTACGACGCCATGCACGACCCGGCCTTCGGCCGCGCCCTGCTCGAGGCGGTGGCCAAGGGGCGCACCTTCCGCGGCGACAGCGGCGAGGTGGTGGCGACTGCCGCCCCCGGCGGGGCGGCGCTGCTGCGCGCGGCCGCCGGCCTCGAGCCCCAGCTCGGCCGGGCCGAGCAGAGCAACAGCTCGCTCGTCTACGGCGACCAGCTGATCCTCAAGCTGTTTCGCAAGGTGGAACCCGGCACCAATCCCGACCTCGAGGTGAGCCGCTTCCTCGCCGCCCACGGCTTCCCCCACACCCCGCCGCTCGCCGGCTGGCTGGAGCTGAGCAAGGGCGCCGCCGGCCGCCCGGGGCGCGAGCCGCTGACGCTGGCGCTGGTGCAGGCCTACGTCCCCAACGAGGGCGACGCCTGGAGCTACTCGCTGGGTGCCTTCAACCGCTACCTCGAGCGGGTGATGACCCGTGCCGAGGGCACGCCGCCGTCACTCGAGGAGGGGTCGCTGCTGGCGCTCGCCGCCGCCGAGCCACCGCGCGAGGTGGCCGAGGCGCTCGGTCTCTACGTCGGCGCCGCCGCCCTCCTCGGCACCCGCACCGCCGAGCTGCACCTGGCGCTGGCCGCCCCCACCGAGGATCCCGCCTTCGCCGCCGAGCCGTTCACCAGCCTCTACCAGCGCTCGCTCTACCAGTCGATGCGGTCGCTGGCCGGCCGCACTCTGCGGCTCCTGCGCGCCACCCTGCCCCGCCTCGCCACCCGTGACCGCGACACGGCGGCGCGGCTGCTCGACGGCCGCCAGCCCCTCGCCGAGCGCTTCGCGCCGCTCCTCGCGAGGCGGCTCGACGCGCAGCGCCTGCGCCACCACGGTGACTTCCACCTCGGGCAGGTTCTCTACACCGGCAAGGACTTCGTCATCATCGACTTCGAGGGGGAGCCCGCCCGCCCGCTCGAGGAGCGACGCCACAAGCGCTCGCCGCTGCGCGACGTCGCCGGCATGGTGCGCTCCTTCGACTACGTTGCGCACGCCGGCCTCGCCGAGGCGCAGCGCCGCGGCCTCGTCCCTGCCGAGCGGCTGCCGCTTGCCGAGGCCTGGGCGCGCTACTGGCAACGCTGGGCGGCGGTGAGCTTCGTGCGCGCCTACCTCGACGCCGCCGGCGCGGTGCCGTTTCTCCCTGCCACCGAGGCCAGTCGCGCGGTGCTCCTCGACGCCTACCTGCTGGAGAAGGCGCTGTACGAGCTCGGCTACGAGCTCGATCACCGGCCCGAGTGGGCGGGCATCCCGCTGCGCGGGATCGAGGCGCTCCTCGGCGCCAGCTGACCCACCGGTGTGCTCCACCTCGCTGGGAACGCGCGCTCGGCCCACCGCCGCCCGCTCGCCGGCCGCCGCTTATACTCGCCAGCATGCGATCCGTTGCCGACGACCTGCGGCGGGAGCAGCGCCGGGCGCTCGCCCTGCTCACTCCGGCCGAGCGCGTCGCCCTCGCGCTCCGTCTCGGCCAGCGCGACACGCGGACCTTCGCGGCGACCCAGCGGCTGACCATCGAGCAAGCTCGCCGGTCGCTGCGGCAACGTCGCCAGCGGGGCCGCCGCGCGTCGCGCTGCATGGACGACAGCCGGGATTGACGCTGCTCGACCTGGTCGCTGGTCGGCTCGAGTCCCTGGGCATTCCCTACTGTGCCATCGGCGCCTCCGCTCTCGCCGCCCACGGCGTCAGCCGCGCCACGCGGGACATCGACCTCTTCACGGTCTCCAGCGTTGCCCTCGAGCAGGGGTCGTGGGCCCATCTCCACCGCCGGTCACCTGGGATCCGGCATCATTCCTGCTGGGGAACGCGCCATGACGCAAGGGGCAGCGATGAGTGAAGGTGGTGGGCGGATCTACCTGCTCACCGCCGACGACCTCCACCTCTTCAACGAGGGTACCCACTACCGCCTCTACGAGAAGCTGGGCGCCCACCCCGGGGAGTCGGAGGGCGTCGCCGGCACCTACTTCGCCGTCTGGGCGCCCAACGCCGCGCGCGTCGCCGTGGTGGGGGACTTCTCCGACTGGCGCCCCGATGCCCACCCGCTCGCGCCGCGGGGCAGCTCGGGGATCTGGGAGGGGTTCGCGCCGGGCGTCGGCGCGGGGGCGCTCTACAAGTACTGGATCGAGTCCGCCGCCCACCAGGGGTACCGGGTGGACAAGGCCGATCCGCTCGCCTTCCGCGCCCAGCTGCCCCCGGAGACCGCCTCCGAGGTGGCGGACCTCGCCCACCAGTGGCACGACGGCGCCTGGATGGCCGGGCGCGGCGGTCGCGGCGACCTGGCGGCGCCCGTGTCCATCTACGAGGTCCACCTGGGCTCCTGGCGGCGCGTCGTCGAAGAGGGCAACCGCTCGCTCACCTACCGCGAGCTCGGCCCCGCGCTCGCCGACCACGCCCTCGACCTCGGCTTCACCCACGTCGAGCTGCTGCCGGTGATGGAGCACCCCTTCTACGGCTCGTGGGGCTACCAGACCACCGGTTACTTTGCACCGACCCGCCGCTACGGCACCCCCGAGGAGCTGATGGGGATGATCGACCACCTCCACCAGCGCGGGCTGGGGGTGATCCTCGACTGGGTGCCCTCGCACTTCCCCAGCGACGAGCACGGCCTCGCCTACTTCGACGGCACCCACCTCTTCGAGCACGAGGACCCGCGGCTCGGCTTCCATCCCGAGTGGAACAGCTACATCTTCAACTACTCCCGCCACGAGGTGCGCAGCTTCCTGGTCTCCTCGGCGCTGTTCTGGCTCGACCGCTACCACGCCGACGGCCTGCGGGTGGACGGCGTCGCCTCGATGCTCTACCGCGACTACGCGCGCAAGGAGGGGGAGTGGCTCCCCAACGAGCACGGCGGCCGCGAGAACCTGGAGGCGGTCGCCTTCCTGCGCGCGCTCAACGCCGAGGTCTACGAGCAGTACCCCGACACCCAGACCTACGCCGAGGAGTCGACCGCATGGCCGGGCGTGTCACGGCCCACCTACGTCGGCGGCCTCGGCTTCGGCTTCAAGTGGGACATGGGCTGGATGCACGACACGCTCGAGTACCTGGCCCTCGACCCCGTGCACCGCAAGTACCACCACGACCGCCTCACCTTCCGCCGCATGTACGCCTACAGCGAGAGCTTCTGCCTGCCGCTCTCTCACGACGAGGTGGTCCACGGCAAGCGCTCGCTGCTCTCCCGCATGCCGGGCGACGAGTGGCAGCGCTTCGCCAACCTGCGCCTGCTCCATGCCTGGCAGCACGCGCAGCCTGGCAAGAAGCTGCTGTTCATGGGCGGCGAGATCGGACAGGTGCGTGAGTGGGACCACGACAGCAGCCTCGACTGGCATCTGCTCGAGCAGCCGTTGCACCGCGGCGTGCAGCGGCTGGTCGGCGACCTCAACCGCCTCTATCGTGCCGAGCCGGCCCTCCACGAGCTCGACTGCGACCCCGCCGGGTTCGAGTGGATCGACGCCAACGACGCCGAGCAGAGCGTGGTGACGCTGCTGCGCCTCGGCAAGGACCCCGCCGAGGCGGTCCTCGTCGCCCTCAACTTCACCCCGGTGGTGCGCCGCAACTACCGGCTGGGAGCGCCGCGCGGCGGCTTCTGGCGTGAGCTGCTCAACACCGATGCGAGGGACTACGGCGGCAGCGGGCAGGGAAACCTGGGCGGCGTCGAGGCGGCGCCGGTGCCGCTACACGGGCGCAGCCACTCGCTAACGCTGACCCTGCCGCCGCTCGGCGCGGTGTTCCTCAAGGCGGGCTGAGCGGGGCCCCGAGGGAGCCTACTCGGGCCAGTCGTCCTCCTGCCGCGGCTGCGGACCGAGGACGATGCCCGCGAGGTCCGGATCCTCGCCGGGGACGGCATTGGCCAACCGAGCGCGCTTCTCCTCCTGCCGCTTCTGCATCTTCGCCGCCTTCTCCTGCTGGCGCTGGCGGCGCGCCATCTCTCTCTGCCGCTTGGTCGTGCCGGAGTTCATCGCCATACGGGGAGCCTGCCTTTTCCCTGGTTCCTGGGGACTTCGCGGCCTCGCCGGCCGCGCCTGAGGGTGGTCGCGCCCGCAGGCGCGCTCCCCCAGTGTGTCACACCGGCCTCGAACGACCCCCCGAGGACCCCGGGAACCCACCGTCGAGACCCAGCACCACCCCCTCGTCGGCCCGCAGCTCGAGGCTGCGGTGGACGCGCTCACCGGCGCGGTCGAGGTGGGTCGACAGCGCCACCACGCCTGCGAGCTGCAGTAGCGGCGGCGCGTAGGTGGCCGGCTCGGAACCGAGGTTGAGGGCCACCAGGAAGCGCCGGTCGCCGTCCTTGCGCACCCAGGCGAGGAGGTCGCCTCCCGCCCGCAGCGGCGCGAAGGGGCCGACGGCGAGCGCCGGCTCCGCTCGCCGCAGCGCCAGCAGGCGGCGGTAGAGGGTGAGCGGGGATCGCGGGTCGTCACGCTGTGCAGCGACGTTCACCGCCGCGGCGTCCGACGCCACCGGCAACCAGGGCTCGCCACCGGTGAAGCCGGCGCCCGGGCCATCGTCCCACTGCATCGGTGTGCGCTCCGGGTCGCGCCCGAGCCCGAGCCCCGGGACGTTGCGCGCGAAGGGGTCGCGTACCCGGTCGGGGGGGATCGGCACGTCGCGCATGCCGATCTCGTCGCCGTAGTAGAGCGTCGGCGTGCCGCGCAGGGTGAGCAGCATCATCGCCGCCACCCGCGCCTGCGCCGGCCCGACGCGGCTCGCCACCCGGCTCTTGTCGTGGTTGCCGAGCACCCAGCTCGGCCAGCCGAAGGTGGGCAGCAGCGCCTCGTAGGCCTCGATGGCGTCCCCGATTGCCGCCGCCTCCCAGGGTCGCCGGATGAGCTGGAAGTTGAACGGCAGGTTCACCCCGCTGCCGGCGGCGCCGTAGTAGAGCATCAGCCGCTCGAGCGGCAGGTAGAGCTCGCCGATGAGCATCCGGTCGGGAAACTCGTCGACCACGGCGCGCAGGCCGGCGATCACCTCATGCACCTCCGGGAGATCGGCGGTGTGGGTGGCGAGCAGGCGCCGGTAGGGGTTCTGCCCCGGCACCCAGTCGGGGTTGGGCGGGTTGTCGCGCAGCGCGGCGTCCTTGGCCAGGTGGTGGATGACGTCGACCCGGAAGCCGTCGACACCCCGCCGCAGCCAGAAGCGCAGCACCTCGTGCATGGCGGCGCGCACCGCCAGTTGGCGCCAGTCGAGGTCGGGCTGCTGGCGCAGGAACGAGTGGTGGTAGTACTGGCCGCTCGCCGCGTCGAGCTCCCAGGCGCTGCCGCCGAACACCGAGATCCAGTTGTTGGGCGGGCCGCCACCGGGAGCCGGATCGCGCCAGTGGTACCACCCCCGCCTGGGGCTCTGGCGCGAGCTCCGCGATTCGAGGAACCAGGGATGCTGGTCGGAGGTGTGGTTGGGGACGAAGTCGAGCAGCACCTTGAGCCTGCGCTCGTGGGCCGCGGCGATCAGCGCGTCGAGGTCGGCGAGGGTACCGAAGCGGGGATCGACGTCGCAGTAGTCGGCGACGTCGTATCCCCAGTCGGCCATCGGCGAGGGATGGATCGGCGACAGCCAGAGGGCGTCGACGCCCAGCCACTGCAGGTAATCGAGGCGCGACAGCAGGCCCGGCAGGTCGCCGAAGCCGTCACCGTCGGAGTCCTGGAAGGAAAGCGGGTAGACCTGGTAGATCGCTCCGCGCTGCCACCAGGCGTACGTCTCGCGGCACTCTCCCACGAGCGCAGTCTACGGCGTCGCCCGCTGCCACTCCGGCCGCTGCGGCAACGCCGCCCACCGCCCCGCGGCTCGCGGTCGGCGTGACCCGGCGCCGCGTCGCCGCCCCCGCCCCATCCCCTGGGATCCGGCGGCGGCGGGCCCGTGCTAACCTTGAGTCACCGATCTAACAAGGGGTGAGTGCGGGTGGGCTGGGGGCCCGCCGTGTAAGGACCATGATGGCAACCAAGATCTCCGCCCTGCATCGCTCGTCGTGGCTGGTGACCCTGCTGCTGGCGGCCGCGGCGCTCCCCGCCTCCGGTCTCGACGGCCCGACATCCCCTAGCCGAGTGGTGAGGATCGACTTCGAGAACAAGGCCCTGCCGGCCCGCCAGAAGGAGTTGCTCTGGCACTACGCCGACCAGATCGTCGGCTGGGCCTCCGCCGAGTCCCTGGTCCGGGCCGCCGAGGAGCAGAGCGCCAAGCCCAACACCATGGAGCACATCCTCGAGATCGACCGCGCCTGGCAGCGCGGCGGCGACCCCCAGGGGCTCGTCACCAGGCTCGCCAGCAACGAGTGCGCGAAGACGCTGCAGTCCTACCTCGCGGCGAACCCCGGGTTCGGCGAGGCGTTCGTCGCCGACGCGCAGGGAGCCCTCGTCTGCATGTCGCGGCGCACCAGCGACTACTGGCAGGGCGACGAGGCGAAGTGGACGCGCGCCTGGGCGGGAGGAACGGGCGCGGTGTTCGTCTCCGAGATCAGCCGCGACGAGAGCACCGGGCTCGACCTCATGCACATCTCGGTGCCGATCCGCGCCGGGAGCCACCTGGTGGGCATCCTCACCGTCGGCAGGCCGCTAGGCACCGACGCCGGCGCCCGGTCCAGGGCCAGCAGCCACTAGCAGCGCATCCGCAGCACGAACTCCGCTCCGCCTTCGGGCCGGTTGGCAAGCCCGCAGCCGAAGCCGTGCTGTCCGACCACCTCGCGAATGAGGACCAGCCCGAGGCCGCGGCCGTCGCGCTTGGTGGAGAAGAACGGCACGAACAGCCGCGCCTCCGCCTCACGCGGGATGCCGCCGCCGCTGTCCGCCACCCGCAGCGTCACCTGACCCTCCTCGCGAGCCAGCGACAGCGCGATCTCGCCGTCCTCGCCGATCGCCTCGATGGCGTTGCGGAAGACGTTGACGAGCACCTGCTCGATCTGGTGGCGGTCGAGGGACACCGGCGGCAGCCCCTCGCGCCTGGTCCAGCCGCAGGCGATGCGCCGCCGCTCGAGCTCCGGAGCGAGCAGCAGCCGTACCTCGGCGACCAGCGTCTCGAGGTCGGCGGGCCGGCGCTCGGGGGTGGCAGCCGCACCACCTCGGCGAAACCGTTGACGAAGGCGTTGAGGCTGCGCATGCGCGCTCCCGCCACGGTGAGCGCCTGCCGGAAGTCCTCGCGTTCCGTCGCCGGCAGCCGCTCGCCAAAGGCCAGGCACGACTCGAGCAGCGACGCCACCGCCGCCACCGAGTTGCCCACCTCGTGGGAGATCATCCGCACCAGCTGCTCGTAAGCGGCCTTCTCGGAGGTGCGCAGCTCCTCGGTCACCTCCTCGATGAGGTAGAAGCTGCGGGGAAACCCCCGGTCGAAGAACTGGCCGCGGTAGCACTTGAGCCGGCGCCGCCCCTCGAGCGGCACCAGCCGCGACTCGCCGGCGGCGAGCCCGGCGAGCTCGCGGGCCAGCGCACCGGGGACCGCGGCGAGCGGGGTGCCGACGATGCGGTCGCCCTTGCCTTCGCTGCCGGCGCCGAGCAGCTGCGCCGCCGCTTCGTTGCGCAGCGTCACCCTGCCGTCGTGGTCGAGAGTGAGCACGCCGACCGGCGAGGCCGACAGCACCTTGTCGAGCAGGAAGCTCTGCTCCTCCAGCCGCAGCCGCTCGGCGCGCAGCTGGTCGCTCATGCGGTTGAAGAGGTCCACGAGGGCGTCCGTCTCGGGCTGCCCCACCGGCAGCAGGTGGGAGCCGAAGTCGCGCTCGCGCAGGAGCTCGACCGCCGTCCCCAGCAGCTCCTGGGTGGCGGCGGCCCGGCGCAGCAGCGCGAGGCCGCCGGCGAGCGACAGCAGCAGCAGCGGCTCGGCCCCGAGGATCCAGATCGGGCGCTGCCACAGGGCGAGGACGAGGAGCCCGGCGAAGAGCAGGTGCGCCAGGACGAGGTAGGCGAGCATGGCGCGCACGCGCAGGCGCGGCGGCGGCACCCGAGCGCTCTCCGTGGCGGCAGCGCGTCCCCGCCCTGGCGGATCGTCCTCGACCGCGGGCCCATCGCCGGAGCCCGCCGCACCCCGCGATCCAGAGACGTCCGCGTCGCCGCCGGCCGCGGCCGCGCTCACTCGGGTTCCCCTTCGCGTGGAAGCATGCCGTGCTTCTCGAGCCGGCGGTAGAGCGCCGGTCGTGAGAGGCCGAGCGACTCGGCGACGCGCGTGAGGTTGCCCGAGAAGTGCTCGAGCGCGCGCGCGATCATCGCCCGCTCCATCTCCTCCAGGGTCATGCTTCCTGGGTGCGGCAGCGCACCCGGCTCTGCCGGCTCCGGCGCCCGTCGATCGGCGAGAACGGCCAGGTCTGTCGCCTCCAGGCGTTCGCTCTCGAGCACCAGCGTGGCGCGCTCCATGAGCTGGCGGAGCTGGCGTACGTTGCCCGGCCAGCGCTGCCCCGCGAGCCAGGTCAGGGCTCCGGGCGCGAAGCTGCGCGGCGGGCGCCCGTAGGCCTCGGCGGCGTGCGCCAGGAAGGAGCGGGCCAGCAGCTCGATGTCGTCGGGGCGCTCGCGCAACGGCGGCAGGCGCAGGGCGATGAGGTTGAGCCGGTAGAGCAGGTCCTCGCGGAACTGGCCGTGCGCCACCATCTCGGCGAGGTCGCGGTTGGTCGCCGCCACCACCCGCACGTCCACGGTACGCGTCACGCTCGAGCCCAGCACCTCGTAGGAACGATCCTGCAGCACCCGCAGCAGCTTCACCTGCGCCGCCGGCTCCACCTCCCCCACCTCGTCGAGGAACACCGTGCCGCCATGGGCCAGCTCGAAGCGGCCGCGGCGGTCGGCGCGGGCGTCGGTGAAGGCGCCGCGCACGTGCCCGAACATCTCGCTCTCGAACAGCGTCGGCGAGATACCACCGAGGTTGACCTTGACGAAGGGCCCCTGGCGCCGGCGGCTGTTGCGGTGGATCGCCGCCGCCACCAGCTCCTTGCCGGTGCCACTCTCGCCGGTGACCAGCACCGCGGCGTCGGTGGGCGCCACCCGCATCGCCATCTCGACGACGCGCAGGAAGCGTGGGTCCTCACCCAGCAACCCCTCGAGGTCCCAGCGCGAGTCGAGCGCCGCGCGGTCGAGATCCGGCTCGCCTTCGGCGCGCACGTGGCGCAACGAGAGCGCGGTCTCCACCGCCGAGAGCAGCGCCGCATGCGACCAGGGCTTGGTGAGGAAGTCGGAGGCACCCGCCTTCATCCCCTCGACCGCCAGGCCGATCGAGCCCCAGGCGGTGATCAGCACCACCGGCAGCTCCGGCCGCCGGGCGCGCAGCGCGCGCAGCAGGGCCAGCCCCTCGGCGCCGCTGGTGGCGCGGGTGAAGTTCATGTCCTGCAGCACCAGGTCGAAGGGCTCCCCTTCCATCAGCGCCAGCGCCTCGGCGGGCGAGGCGGCCCCCGCCGAGGCGTAGCCGTGCTGCTTGAGCAGCAGCGCCAGCGAGGCCCGCACCGAGGTGTCGTCGTCGACGACCAGCAGGCGGGCCTTCATGACGCGGGTAGCTGCAGGGTGTAAATGGAGATGGTCTTGCCGTCCGAGCGGTTGCACACGAGACTGCGGCCGTCGGCGGCGATCTGCGGCCGGGCATCCCGGAAGGGCGCCTCGGGAGTCGTGATGCGCCGCCTGTGACCTCCAGCAGCGTCCAGGCTGAAGCCGCCGTTCTCCTGCGAAGCGTAGACGATCTCCCGCCCATCGGGCGACCGGCGCGGGTAGGCGTTCTCGCCGCCCTCCATGCGCAACACCTCACTCCCAGCGCAGGGCGTCCGCCGGCGCCAGGCGGGTCGCCACCCGGCTCGGGTAGAGGCCGCAGGTCAGGGTGAGGACGAAGATCACCACCAGCGCCGCCACGGCGGCGAGGATCACCTGCCCCGGCTCGATGCCGCCGAACAGCGAGAGCAGGGGCAGCTGCAGCACGAGGACGAGCGCCGGCGCCACCGCCAAACTGGTGACGAGGCTCAGCTCCAGCAGCACCTGGCGGTGCACGGCCTGGCGGCTGGCGCCGGCGGCACGGCGCAGCCCGAGCTCGCGAGTGCGTCGCGTCACGTTCTGCCACAGCACCCCCAGCAGCCCCAGCGCCACCATCATCAGCAGGAAAGCCGCCACCACCGCCGCGATCACCAGCGGTGCCAGCTGCAGGCGCAGCTGGGAGTGGCGCATCGCCGCGAGCGGCTCCACCGACAGCGACCAGTTGGGGACCACCGGTGCCAGGCGGCGCAGCAGCTCCGGCTCGTAGCTGGCAGGGGTGCCCGGCGCCATGCGCAGCATGAGGTGACGTGGCGGGCGCTCGTCGGCATCGGCGAGGGAGACCCGGTCGAAGAGCACGTTGCCGCCACCGATGAGCTCGCCGTACTGGCGGAACTCGTCCACCA
This sequence comes from Thermoanaerobaculia bacterium, assembly GCA_963837455.1. Lineage (GTDB taxonomy): Bacteria > Acidobacteriota > Thermoanaerobaculia > Multivoradales > JAIOJS01 > DASYQD01. Next base: position 56,811 of record CAWINM010000015.1, read on the forward strand.
CCCCCACCACCCGCGTCGATCGCTCGCCGCGGAAGATGACCTTCCCCAGCGGGTCGGCGCCCTCGAAGAGGTCCCGCGCCAGCCGTTGGTTGATCACCACCGGCCGCAGGCTGGCGCCGTCGTCGGCACGGCCGAAGAAGCGCCCCGAGACGAGGTGCAGCTGCGCGACCTTGGCGAAGTCGTCGGTCACCTCGATCACCGACATCTCGGTCGAACGGTTCTTGTAGTGGAGATTGCTGAAGCTGCCGCCGACCCGGTAGGGGGTGATGAAGGCGCCTGCCGCGGCTTCGACCGGGGCCAGAGAGCGCGCCTCGGCGAGCAGCTGGCGGACGCGGGTGACGTCCTCGGGGGACCACTCGTCGTCGGTGGAGACGTTGGTGTCGACGTCGACCACCCAGACGTTCTGCCACTGGAAGCCCAGCGGCCGGCGCCAGTTGGTGGCGAAGCGCAGGGCGACCAGGCCCACCGCGAACACCACCAGGAACGAGACGGCGATCTCGAGCATGAGGAGGCCGGTCGAGCGTTTGCGGTGCCAGACGAGCTTGAGCAGGTGACGGATCACAGGGACCTCCCGCGCAGGGCTTCCACCGGATGCAGCCGCGACATCCGCCAGGCCGGGTAGACCCCGGACAGCAGGCCGAAGGCGGCGCTGAACACCACTCCCCAGAAGAAGACCCGCAGGTTGAGGGTCAGTTGGGCGTAGGGGATGAGACCGCTGCCGTTGAGCGCCCCCAGCACGAGGCCGCACAGCACGAGGCCGAGGGCGCCGCCGAGCAGCGAGAGCACCAGGCTCTCGACGATGAACTGGCCGACCAGCGCCGAGGAGGAGGCGCCGAAGGCCTTGCGGACGCCGATCTCGCCGGCGCGCTCGAGGATGCGCGACAGGTTGAGGTTGACCAGGTTGATGGCCGGCAGCAGCATGAACACCAGCGCCAGGCCGGCGAGCAGCCCGCGCAGGGCCCCCGGGTGCGCCGCCTCGAAGCGCGACGTGAACAGCACCCGCGAGGCGAACTCGAAGAGCGTCTCGAGACCGCCGTAGAAGCGGGAGAAGGTGTGGGCGTCGGGCGGTCGGGCGGCGGCCACGCGGGCGGCGAGCTCGTTGCGCACCTCGTCGAGCCGCGCCGGGTCGGCGAGCACCAGCGCGAAGAAGTCGCCCACGTACTCACGCTTGTAGCCGTCGGAGCGTGCGGTGCTGATCGGCACCCAGACATCGGCGAAGGGGACGACGCGGAGGAAGGGCACGTCCCTGACGACGCCCACGACCCGGAAGCGCTGGCCGTCGACCTCGATGGTGCGCCCCACCGCGTGGTCGTCGCCGAAGAAGCGCTGGCGGGTGGTCTCGTTGATCACCGCCACCGGTCGCGCCTGCCGCTCGTCGTCCTCGGTGTAGGGCTGCCCCTCGACGAACTCGAAGTCGAGCACCTGCCAGAAGGCGCCGTCGGTGCGCTTCAGGTACGAGACCAGCTTCTGCCCGTGGGGGTAGGAGTCGACCTCGTGCTGCAGCTGCAGCAGGGCGACCTTGTCGGCGCCCGGCAGGTCCCCCATGTAGCGCTTGACGAAGGGCCAGCCGGCGAAGCCGGTGCGAGTCGATTCGGGGCCCACCATCGCCAGGCCGTAGAGACCGAGCGTCCGCCCCATGCGCGTCTCGGGCGGGTGCGGGCCGAAGACGCCGTCGAGCAGCGCCGCCGCCAGCGTCAGCACGAGCAGCGTGAAGGCGACGCCGAAGAGGCTGGCGAAGGTGAAGAACCTCCTCCGCAGGAGGACCTTCCAGGCGAGCTTGAGATAGCTGCGCAGCATGGTTCGCTCCGTTCTCTTCGCGGGCCGCTACTGCACCTGGCGGCCGTCGAACAGGCGCACCACCCGGTGCGCCCGCTCCGCCATCCGCGCGTCGTGGGTGACCATGACCACCGTCGTGCCCTCGCCATTGGCACTGGCGAGCAGCCCCAGGATCTCGTCGCCCATGGTGCTGTCGAGGTTGCCGGTGGGCTCGTCGGCGAGCAGCACCTGCGGCCGGCCGACGAGGGCCCGTGCCACCGCGACCCGCTGCTGCTGCCCGCCGGAGAGCTGGCTCGGGAAGTGGTGCACCCGCGACGACAGCCCGACACGATCGAGCGCGGCGAGCGCCATGCGCCGCCGTTCGCCGCCGGCGAGGCGACGATAGAGCAGCGGGATCTCCACGTTGTCGAGCACCGTCAAGTCGGGGACCAGGTGGAAGCTCTGGAAGATGAACCCCACCTTCTCGTTGCGCAGCCGCGACAGCTCGCGGTCGCGGCGCGTCGCCACCGGCTGGCCGTCGAGCACGACGCGGCCGCCGCTGGGCACGTCGAGCAGGCCCATCAGGTTGAGCAGCGTCGTCTTGCCGCAGCCGGAGGGGCCCATGATGGCGACGAACTCGCCGCGCTCGACGTCGAGCTGGATGCCGTCGAGGGCGCGCGTCTCGATGCGGTTGGTGCGGTAGGTCTTGGATACGTCTTCGAGGCGGATCATCGGTCGCTCCTCCTTCTTCGTCGCCTGGGTCGTTCCGGCGTCGAGGCGCGCGCGCGTCCCCGCTCACCGCAGGCGCAACTCTGCGGCGTGCAGGTAGTCGGTCATGTCGGAGAGGATCACCTCGTCTCCTTCGGCGAGACCCGAGCGCACCTCCCACCCCTGGGGCCCCGAGGCCCCGAGCTCGACGGTGCGGCGGCGGGCGCGGTCGCCCTCGACGACGAACAGCTCCTGCCGCCCACCCTGAAGAGCGGCGCCGCGGGGCAGCCGCAGCACGGCGGGAAGACGATCGGTGACCACCTCGACGTCGACCCGCAGGTTGTTGCGCAGCGCGGCATTGGCGGGATCGGCGAGGGCGACGCGGAAGCGCACCACCCCCTCCTCGATGGTCGGGTACACCGTCTCCACCGTCCCCTCGAGCGAGCTCTCGCCGGCGGTGACGCGCACCGGCAGCCCGGCTCGCAGGGCGGCGGCATGGACGTCGGAGACCGTCCCCTCGACGCCGTACGCGGAGAGGTCGGCGATGCGCGCGACGGGAGCGCCACGCTGGACCGTGGCGCCCTCCTGCGGCACTACCCAGGTGACCACGCCGTCGCGGTCGGCCCGCGCCGTGCCGAGCTCGAGCTGGGCGGCGGTGGCGGCACGCTCCTCGGCCAGCCCGCGCGCGTCGAGGTCGAGCGCGCGCAACGCGGCCTCGCCCTGGCGGCGCGCCGTCTCGAGCTCGCGGCCGAGCCGCGACTCGTCGAGCCGCGCCTTGCTCTCCGCCACCTCGGCCTGGCGCAGCGCATCCTCGGCGGCCAGCCCCTCGGCGTGCAGCCGCCGTGTCTGCTCGAGGCGGAAGCTCAGGAGCTGGTGGTCGAGCCGCGCCCCCTCGCGCTGGTCGGCGAGGTCGGCGAGCTCGCCGGCCAGGCGCAGCCGTTCGCGCTCGGCCTCGTTGCGCTTGTGCGCCAGCTGCTCGTCCTGGCGCGCCGCCTCGAGGCGCAGGGCGCCGAGGTCGAGCTCGACGATCGGCTGGCCGACGACGACCCGGCTGCCGGGGCGCTCGAGCAGCCGCAGCACCCGCGCCTCGACCGGGCTCGACAGCACCTTCTCGAAGGCGGGAACGACACGACCGGCGGCGGTGAACGACGCCTCGACGGTGCCGCGCTCGACGTGCGCGGTGCGCACCCGCGCGCGAGCGATCGACGGTCGCAGCCAGCCGGGCAGCAGGGCGAGCAGCAGCACGACGCCGAGCAGGGGGGCTCCCAGCCGCGCGATGCGGCGCAACCGCGTGCGGCGGATCTCCCCAGGGTCGAGCTCGCGGTCCATGGTTTCCATGTCTTCGTCGTAGAGTGGGGCGGCCGGGGCGCCGCGGCGATCCGCAAGCGCAACCGGTGTGCCACCACGAGTCGACGCAGGGTCAATCACTTACACGTCAAGCGCGGGCGCGTTGCGTACGACCACGGACGCCGGCGTACGGAAGCGGACGGCGACGGCGCCGACCGGCCCATGGCTTGCACGAGGGATCGACGGCCGATAACAAGGGAGGACCAGCCATGGCAAATCCGTTCGTCCACATCGAGCTGACCACCGACGACGTCGAGAAGGCGAAGCAGTTCTACGGCGCGCTCTTCGAGTGGGAGCTCAAAGACGTCCCGGAGATGAGCTACGTCACCGTCGGCGTCGGCAGCGGCACCGGCGGCGGCATGATGAAGAAGCCGATGCCCGAGATCCCGACGCAGTGGATGCCGTACGTCGAGGTCGCCGACTGCCGGGCCTCGACCGCCAAGGCGCGCTCGCTGGGCGCCGTCGTCGGCATCGACTGCAACCAGATCCCCGGCATGGGCACCTTCAGCATCATCGTCGACCCCACCGGGGCCCGGCTGGGGCTGTGGGAAACTGCGCGGCCGCCGAAGTGACGGCGGCGATCGCTGCACCCGGCCGGCTTCTCGGCTAGGCTCCGTCTCATGCGACGAAGCAACGCCGTCTTGGCGTGGGCTCTGACCTCATCGCTGGCCGCGGTCGCGGCGGCCCAGACAGCCACCGCGCCGCCGCCGGCCCCGTTCGTTGCCAGCGTCGACGTCGAGCTGGTGGAGGTGGAGGTCTTCGTCAGCGACGGCCATGGCGCGCCCGTCACCGGCCTCTCCCCGCAGGACTTCGTGCTGCGCGTCGACGGCGAGCCGCGGGAGATCGCCGGCTTCTTCGAGGCCGCCCCGCGAGCGGAGCTGTCGACGGCGACGGTGACAACGGTGCCGGCGCCTGCCGAGCCGGGGGCGCCGGCACAGGCAGCGCCACCGCCGCCGCCGGAGCAGCAGATGTCCCTGGTGGTGCTCCTCGACGAGCTCCACCTCCAGCCGGCCGGCCGCAAGCGCACCCTGGACCGCCTCGCCGCGTTGCTCGAGCGAGCGCATGGCTGCCGGCGACAAGGTGATGATCGCCACCCTCGACCGCTCGCTGGTGGTGCGCCGGGGCTTCGACGCCACCGGGCCGCTGGACGCCGACCTCGCAAAGATCGCCAAGCACGCCCCCGGCGGCATCCACACCGAGGTCGAGCGCCGCCTGACGATGTCGCAGATCCGCGACCTCTACGCCGACCGCGGCTGCGAGGCGGTCGGCGAGATGCAGGCCCTCGCGGCTTCCTGGACCCAGGACGTCGATCGCCAGACCCGCGCCACGCTGTCGACGCTGCAGGCGCTGCTCGAGAGCCTCGGCGGTCGCAGCGGCAGGAAAGCGCTGCTCTACGTCACCGAGGGGCTGCCCCTCAACCCCGGCCTCGAGGCCCAGCTGCTCATCGGCGAGCTCTGCGGCGGCAACCCCGACCCCTCCACCGGCCTCGTCGGGCCGCTCGAGCGCGTCAGTCGTGCCGCCAACGCCGCCCAGGTGACGCTCTACACCCTCGACGCCGGCGGCCAGCGGGTGCTCGCGTCTGCCGAGAGCGCGGGGCCCGGGCTCGCTCTCGCCAATCAGGCGAACGTCCGCTCCGACAGCCAGGACCCCGCCTTCGCGCTCGCCACCGACACCGGCGGCAAAGCGCTGCTCGAAAGCAACCGTCCCGAGCTGCTGCTCGCCGATCTCGCCCAGGACCTCACCGCCTACTACTCGATCGCCTTCACGCCGCGGCCGGGGGACGCCGGCCGCGCCCATCACATCCGCGTCGAGGTGAAGCGACCCGGTGTGCGGGTGCGCCACCGTTCGAGCTGGGACCCGGCGACGCCGGAGGACCAGCTCAACGGCCGCGTGCTCGCCGCCCTGCACTTCGGCGGCGAGGACGCCAACCCGCTGCAAGCGCGCCTCGAGGCCGGCCCTCCCCACCGCGAGGCGGACGGCAGCTTCACGGTCGTCTCTGCGGCTGCTACTGCCGGCGAGCGCCCTCACCCTGATACCGCAGGGTGCGCGCCGCCAGGGCAGCCTGCGCGTGCTGCTGGCGGTGGAGGACGGCGCCGGCCGCACCACCCCCGTCCGCGCCCTGCCGCTGCCCGTGGACCTCCCCGCCCCCGCCGAGGGGCAGGCCGACGCCGCCACCGTGCCACTCGAGGTCCGCCTCAAGCTGCGGCAGGGGCGCAACACCATCGCCCTGGCGGTGCACGACGAGGTGGGCCAGGAGACCAGCGTGGTGCGGCGGCAGGTGACCGTGGGCGGCGCCGGGTAGCTGGGGCCGCGATAGCCGTCCCCACCGCTGTTTCGGCCTCGGCTCACCCAGCGCGCGTGCCGCGCGACGCAAAGTAGGGAGGTTGGCCGGCTCGACATCGCGCCTCCCACCGACGCAGGCCGGGGGGCCCTGCCAATGCGCTAGAGTCTCTAACTAGATTCCAGAGGGTGAGGTGCTCGGTCCGCCTACCGGTTTCTGGGGGAAGCTCGAGAGCGTCAACGGTGTCGCCGTCGCCTGGCACCCGCTCGCTCATCACTGCGCCGACGTTGCGGCGTGCTGCGAGGCGCTGCTCGAGCAAACGCTCTTGCGACAACGCCTTGCGCGCACCGCAGGGCTCTACGACCTCTCACCGATTCAGGTCGCAAGGCTGTGCTCGCTCGCAGCCTTTCATGACCTGGGCAAGTTCAATCGTGGCTTCCAGAACAAGGCATTCCCGGGTCGAACGCCGTGGGCCGGGCATCTCGCCGAGTTTCTAGCGCTTCTCGACGGCACCTGCTCCGATACCGCCAACCGAGAGCGTCTCGCTGGAGCGTTCCCCTTCCCCGAAGTGAGCGCGTGGGGAGACGACCTGCTCGGTCTCTTCGTTGCAACCATCAGCCACCATGGTCGGCCGGTGCAACCTGAGCCCCGGCACTGCGACCGATCGCCAGAGTGCTGGACGCCCGGCGAGGATGTCGATCCGTTCGCTGGAATTTCAGAGCTCGTCGCCCTGGTGCGGACCTGGTTCCCCGAGGCCTGGGCCGAGAACGGCGAACAATTGCCCACCTCCCCACCGTTCCAGCATGCATGGTGCGGGTTGCTGACTCTCGCGGACTGGTTGGGATCTGACAGTCGCCCCGGATTCTTCCCGTTTGGCGACGTCAGTTGCGATCGCATGGCCTTCGCCCGCGAGCGCGCCACCCAACGGCTCCGTGATCTCGGCCTCGACGCGACATCGGCCCGTCGGGCTCTCGGGGCCGATTCGCCTGGCTACGAGCGCGTGCTCGGTGTGGTCTCGCCGCGACCGGCGCAGTTGCGAATGCTCGATCTCCGATGTTCGCCAGTCGGGGCCGTGGTCGTCCTCGAGGCACCGACAGGCTCGGGCAAGACAGAAGCCGCGCTCGCCCACTTCCTTCGGCTCTTTCACGCAGGCTTGGTGGATGGCATGTACTTCGCGCTTCCGACGCGGGCCGCCGCAAGCCAGATCTATGAGCGGGTCTACTCCGCTGCGCGCTACGCCTTCGGAGACGCGGCCCCGCCCGTGGTACAGGCTGTGACGGGCTACATCAAAGCCGATGGGGTCGTGGGAGTCCCTCTGCCACCCTTCACTGTCCTCTGGCCCGACGACCCGGCGGACCGCCTGCATGCCCGTGGATGGGCCGCGGAGAACCCCAAACGGTTTCTCGCCGGTTCGATCGTCGTCGGCACCATCGACCAGGTGCTGCTGTCGACCCTCAAGGTGCGCCACGCGCACCTGCGCAGAAGCGCCGTGCTGCGGCAGCTGTTGGTCGTGGACGAGGTTCACGCCTCGGACGTCTACATGACCCGCTTGCTCGAGAGCGTGCTCGATGCCCACCTCGCCGCCGGTGGACAAGCGCTGCTGATGTCGGCGACGCTGGGTGCCGCCTCGCGGGCGCGCCTTCTGGCGCCGCCCGGGCGTCGCGCCGCCGCGACCTGCCCGGCACCCGAGGCTGCGGCGGCTCTGAGCTATCCGGCGATCTCGTGCCGCGTCGGTGGCGAGAGCGAAGTGCTCGATGTCCAGTCTCCGGCAACGGAGAAGATCGTTTACTGGGAGCTGCTCGCCGCCCTGGAGCGCCCCCGCGAAGTGGCGGCGCGCGCCCTTGCCGCTGCCGTAGCGGGTGCCCGCGTGCTCATCATCAAGAACACCGTGAGCAGCTGCCTAGACATGCAGGTCGAGCTGGAGGCAACGGCCGGTGACGCACGCGATCGGCTCTTCTCTTGCACGGAGGTTGCCTGCCCACACCACTCCCGCTTTGCCAACGTCGACCGCTCGCTGCTCGACGCCCGGGTCCAGCACCTATTCGGTCGCGGGCGGCGCAGCGAGGGTCGTGGCCTTGTCGCGGTGGCCACCCAGACCGTGGAACAGAGCCTTGATCTCGATGCGGATTTCCTCATCACCGACCTATGCCCGATGGACGTGCTATTGCAACGGGTGGGCAGGCTTCATCGTCACAAGCGGCAGCGCCCTGACGGCTTCGAGGTGGCGCGGGTGCTGGTCTTGGTGCCCGCAGTGCCGGATCTATCCCCTTACTTGACGGAGAAGGGAACCCCGCGCGGCGGACATGGCTTGGGTACCGTCTACGAGAGCCTGCTGGCCTTGCAGGCAACGTGGGATGCTCTTGCGGCTCGTCCCCACTCCGAGATCCCCGGTGAGAATCGGCAGCTGGTGGAGGCAGCCGTGCATCCGGAGGCGCTGCACGAGCTCGCCTTGCGGATGGGATCGGCCTGGCTCATGCACGAGAGAAACCTCCGCGGCATTGTGCTGGCGAAGAGCCAAGGGGCAACGCTCAACTTGCTGAGGAGCGACTTGTCCTTCTCCCAGCCCGACGTCAGGTTTCCGGAGAGCGGCGACGCGCAGATTCGAACTCGTCTCGGCTGGGAGGATCGGGTGGCACGCCTGCCAGCACCGGCACTCGGCCCCTTTGGCCACGAGATCAACGAGCTGCACGTCGCCCATCACCTGTTCCAGGGCGAGCTGCCCGAAGACCCCGACGAGCTGGCGAGCCAGGTCGCGACCCACGAGGGAGGCTTCACCTTTCGTTTCGGCACGTGGTTTCGCTACGACCGGCTGGGATTGCGACGCGAGGAGTCGCCGTGATGACGAGCTGGGCGCCGACCGCGCTTCGGAGATCCTCGGGGGTGAGACCAGCGCTCCGGGCGATGCGGGCGAGCGCAGTGGGCCCGATCTCCACGCCGTCGTGGAAGGCGAAAACAAAATCAGGCCAACCCGGGCGGCTCAAAGTGCGGGGCGAGCCTGCCTGGCGGCGCACCGTCCAGCCGATCCGCAGCAACGCCGAAAGAACCCGACGCGCCTTACTCGACGGCCAGCGGCTCACGCTGCAGAAACGAGACAGAGGTCAGAGCGGCGGGTGCCAGCTCGCCATGATCGATGCGGTCGGCGAGCACCCGCAGGGCGAGAGATTTCGCCGCCGCTGCCGCCGCTTGCCCCGTTTCGCCGTAGACGATCACCCCCGGCAGATCAATCACCTCTGCGAGCCAGCGGCCGTCAACTTCCTGTTCGATTTCGATCGTCAATCGCACGGCGCAGTCAGCGTAGCACGCCACTTAAAGAGCGTCGGGCCCAAACGTGGAGACGACGCATGACCGGCCCCGGTCTTAGCCTACTAGGCAACGCGTTGCTTGGCGTTAGCGGGGCGCAGGCCGATTCGCTCACGCTCCCCCAGGTCATGGCGGGGCTCGCGGCGGGCGAGAATCTCGAGTTCGCTGCCCTCCGGCCACATCAGCACCACGCGTGGTACGCCTTCCTCGTGCAGCTCGGGGCGCTCGCGACGCATCGGCAGGCCTGGGACTCCTTGCCAACGGAGCCCGACCCATGGAGAGATGCGTTGTTGTCGCTCTCCTGCGAAGACCCGGCGTCTGGCGATCCGGAGGACGCATGGCGCCTCATCGTGGACGATCCATTCCGCCCCGCCTTCATGCAGTCTCCCGTCCCAGTTGCCGAGGGCGGACTCGCGGTGTACCGAAACGTCGCCGAGACCCCGGACGAGCTCGATGTGGTGATCACCACGCGCAACCACGACGTCAAGCAGCAGCGGATGGGCCGGGCTCGACCAGAGCACTGGGTCTACGCCCTGGTATCCCTCCAGACCATGGCTGGCTTCTTCGGCCGCGGCAACTATGGGATCGCCAGGATGAATGGTGGATTCGCCAGCCGACCTGGCTTCGGGTATGCGCCAGGGCTCGGCTGGGCACGGCGATTTCAGCGGGACTTGGGCGTGTGGCTCGAGCAGCGAGACAAGCTCGTCGAGAGCTTCACCTACCCAGCCGAGTCGGGCCCGGCTCTGCTCTGGCTTCTGCCCTGGGACGGAATGGAGTCGCTATCGCTCGACGCCTGCGACCCCTTCTTCATCGAGATCGCACGGCGAGTCCGTCTGACGCATCGAGGAGACGACATCCTTGCCTGTTTGGCGAACACCGACGCGCCACGCGTCGATGCCAAGGCGCTGACTGGCAACACGGGTGACATCTGGACACCGGTGTCGTCCGATGGCAAAGCACTGACGGTCGGCCCCGGCGGCTTGCGCTACGACAAGCTGAGCGAGGTCCTGTTCGACGACGACTTCGTCAAGCCCGCCCTTTCCATCCGCGAGGCCGACGGCAGGGAACCGATCCTGATCGCTCGAGTGCTGTCTCGGGGACAGGGTAAAACAGAGGGGTACCACGAACGGCTCCTGCCCGTTCCCGAAGACGTCAAGCGGCAGTTGTTCGAACCGGCCCGGCGCAAGAGTCTCGGCGAGCTTGCAAAGGAGCGAATCCAGCAATCCAAGGACGCCGAGCGGAAGGTACTGCATCCAGCGCTTTGTGCCCTGCTCCAAGGGGGCGGCGCGGAGCTCAAGATGAACGAGAAGCGAACACAGCCTTGGGTCGACGCGCTCGATGCAGCCATCGATCGCGAGTTCTTCTCGGCCCTTTTCCGCGACAGCCAGCCGGGGGTCGAGCCACGGGAAGCATTGGCGGGCTGGCAAGGTCGACTCTACGAGCTCGCCCACGAACAGCTGGAGTACGCGCTCCGCAGCGCCCCTACGCCACTCGCGCGCCGGCACCGCGCAATCGCCGTCGCCGAACGCACGTTCCGCCGCAACGCCCGGTCGCGGCTGCCACTCGCCTTTCGACCGCGGGAGAGGGAGGCATGACCACCGCATCGACCGCCACAGCCAGGCATTGGATCGGGAGAGAGTCACTCCGGCAAGGCGTGACCGCGATCGCCACCGAGATCCGCGCGGGCGCCGAACGGCGCGGTGGTCTCTCGCTTGGCGACCTCGCACGGCTGCGCCGGGGCAAAGGCGGGCCTGCCTTCTGGAAGATCGCCGTGCGCCACCTCGAGCCGCGAGATCTGCTCCCGCCCCCAGGCCATCCGGCGCGTGGGGCCTGGGAGCGGAGCTGGGAGGCCATCCTCCAGGGGATGGCGGAGATGGAGCACCTCCACAAACCTGGTCTGCGTCTTGGCCAGGCACTCGCCGCGCACGACCCGGGTGGCAGACCAAGGATCGCGGAAGCACGCGTGCTGCGGCTGCTGGAGGCCGAGGGAGACACGTTGCTCGATATCGTGCAGGGCGTGGCGAGACAGCTCGCCACTTCCGGCCAACCGGTCGACTGGACCGACTTGGCTGAGCTGATCTTGAGTGACGGAACGGAGGAATGGGGCCGCAGCGTGCGCGAGCGTGTCGGGTTCGACTACTACCGCGCGGTCGACGGTGGGTCCCGCAGCCCGGACCGTGAAGAGAGCAAAGAGGAGGAGTCATGACCGCCCGTTTCTTGCAGCTGCACACGCTGACGTCGCACCCCGGTGCGCTTCTCAACCGCGACGACGTCGGGTTTGCCAAGCGGCTTCCCTTCGGTGGGGCGGTGCGAGTGCGCGTCTCTTCGCAATGTCTCAAGCGTCACTGGCGCACGGCGGGCGGCGACGACGCGCTCGCCGCTATCGAACACGACGGCCACACCGTAGCGATGTCGATCCGGTCGCGACGAACGTTCGAGCAGCACCTGCGCGACCCCTTGGTGGCGCACGGCGTGCCACCCGCAATAGCGTCGGCGCTCACAGATGAAGTGATCGACTCGGTCTTGGGGAAGGCCAAGGCAAAGCAAGCCCGCGAGGACAGCGAGAGGGGCAAGGCCGGCGAGCAGAGCGATGCGGACTCCCTCCGCACCGAGCAGGTCACCGTGCTCGGGCATCCCGAGATGCGCTACCTGCTCGAGCTCGCGATGGCAGCGGCCGCCGAGGCCGGCGACTCGAAGGCGGCGCGCGCTGCATGGAAAGAAAAAGCCAAGGACCTCAAGAAGAACCTCCATGCCATGGTGCGCGGCTCGGGCCTCGATGCTGCGCTGTTCGGCCGCATGGTCACTGGTGACGTGCTCGCGCGGACCGATGCCGCCATCCACGTGGCCCATGCCTTCACCGTACACCGCGGCGACTTCGAGACCGACTACTTCTCGGCAGTCGATGACCTGCAGGGCGCGGAGGAGACGGGAAGCGGTCACATCAACACCGCCGAGCTCACCAGCGGTCTCTACTACGGGTATGTCGTGGTCGACGTTCCCCTGCTGGTATCCAACCTCGAAGGCTGCAGTCGAGAGCGGTGGCAAGAGGCAGACCGATCCCTCGCCTCCGAGCTAGTCCGGCGATTCGTTCATCTCATGGCGACCGTTTCGCCGGGCGCGAAGCTGGGATCCACCGCACCGTACGCGCGCGCGTCGATGGTGCTCGCCGAGAGCGGCAACGACCAGCCGCGCACCCTGGCAAATGCGTTTCTGCGGCCCGTCGAGGAGCACGGGAACCTGCTCGAAGCGGCACAGGAGGCGCTTGCCGATCACCTGCGCCAACTCGACTCGATGTACACCAAGACCACTGAGCGGCGACTGGCAGCGTTGGCGCCACCCGCAGCCCTGGCCGCGCTTGTCGACGTGAGACTCGACCTTCCCGGGCTCGCGCGCTGGGCGTCGACGAGGGTCGGGGCAGACACGTGAGCGATGTGCTGCTGCTCCGCTTCGACGCGCCGCTGATGAGCTTCGGCGGCACCACCGTCGACCAGCGCAACGTCACCGAGGCAGCGCCCACGCTCTCCCTGCTAGTTGGTCTTCTCGGAAACGCTCTCGGCTACGACCACTCTGAGGCTGAACGCCTCCAGCGGCTCCAAGATCGGCTCCGGTTCGCTGCACGCCGAGATCGCCAAGGTGAGGAGCTGATCGACTACCAGACCGTCGATCTGTCGCAGACCTTCCTCACCGAGAGCTGGACCACGCACGGCATGCCTGCAGGGCGCGGCAAAGGCGCGGCCAACACGGGCACCCACATTCGCTACCGCCACTACTGGGCCGGTGCCGCCTTCACGGTTGCCCTGCGCCTCGAACCGGCGTCTGAGGAACCCTCTCTGCCCACTATCGAGAAGGCGCTGCGCGAGCCCGAGCGACCACTCTTCCTCGGCCGCAAGACCTGCTTGCCGGCTAGTCCAGTCCTGCTCGGGCGGGTCGACGCGCCGACCCTGCGCGCCGCGCTCGTTCGCGCACCTCTCGCGGAACCCGCTCCAACCGCTGACGGCGGCTACTCGGCATGGTGGCCAGAGGACGAGGGACCGGTAGGGGCGACCGCGGCTCGGCTGCGCCCGGTGGTCGAAGAACGGGATTGGGCCAATCAAGTCCACACCGGGCGCCGGCTGATCTGGGAGGGTCGCATCGACAGCGCGGAGATCTCCGGTGAGTGACGCGCTCTTCATGGTGCGCCGCTCTCTCGATCCCGCTCGATTGGCGGCGCTCGGCCAGTCAGCGAAGCTCCACCGCGGCACGGCGACGCGGGTTTCCTCGTCCATGCCGGAATGGCTGCCCTCTTCGGCGAAGGCGAAGTCCAGCCATTCCGCGTCGTCAGTGAGAGCCGCCAGGTAGGGGTGATCGGCTACACGCTCCGGCCCGAGCACGAGCTTCGTCGTCGGGCGCAAGAGGTGGCCGACCCGGCAATGTTCGCTGCTTGCGACTGGGCACAGCTGGCCGTCAAGCAGATGCCGGACCAGTGGCCTGTTGGGCGGCGCCTCGGCTTCGAGGTGAGGACGTGTCCCGTGGTACGGCTCGCTCGCAATCTGGAGACGGGAGGCAACGGCCACCGTCCCGCCCAATACGACCGCGGGACGGAAATGGACGCCTGGCTCCACCGCCGATTGTCCGATCCTGGGGCTCACAACGACGACGGACGCGAGACAGTCTACGGAGAATGGCTTCGCGACCGAGTCGCCCTCGCGGCGAGCGTCGACGAGGTCCGCCTCGAGGGGTTCCGTCGCGTCGATCTGGTCAGGCGTGATCACGCCCCGCACCGCCATGCGCGCGTGCTCGAGCGCCCCGACGCACTGCTGCGAGGCATCCTCACGGTGGTTGACGGCGCCGCCTTCGGCGGCCTGCTCGCCGCGGGGATCGGGCGCCACCGCGCCTACGGATTCGGCATGTTGCTTCTGCGCCCTCCGGAGTGATCGGTGCTCAAGGGTCGGCTGGGCCTCGAGAGCGCACGGATTCCACACACCGACCGCCACGGCCTCATGTGGCTCGGTCGCGGGAATCTCTACGTCGAATCGGGCACGCTCCGCTTTCGCACAGCAGGCTGGGGCGACCTCCCCGCCGGCGACTATTCGATCCCCTTCCAGATCCTCTCGTGCATGGTCCTCCAGCCGGGGACGACTGTTAGCCAGACGCCCTACGGCTGCTGGCCCGCCATGGCACCGGTCTCGTGTTCACGGGTGAGGACGGTGTGCGCTTCTACGCGAGCCTGCCGGCGGGCCCGACGCGTCGGCCCGGGCTCGTCGCCAGGCCGCGGCTTGGGCAGATCCCGCGCGGCGTTGCACATCGTCCGGAAGATGTACGCATGGCGACTGGGGGAGATCGTTCCCGCGACATCGCGAAGCCTCCGAGGCATCGAGGGCGCGCGAATGAAGGAGACGTACAGACTCCCGGCTCAACGGTTCGGACTGTGGAAGGGGCGTCGTTACGACCGCAGCAAGCCCAGCGGCCGCCAGTCCCCAACCAGGCCATCAACCACGCAGCCAGTGCCGTCGAGGCTGCCGCCATGATCGCGGTGGCAGCATGACAAGCACCCTTCCGCAGCTTGGCTTTATCCACGAGGACTCGGCCAACGCCTTCGCCTCGACGTCGCCGACCTCTATCGAGACCGTATCACCTGCCCCGCAGCCTTCGGGGCCGCCCGCGAGTGCGCAAAGAGCGACCGGTCGAGCGGGCCACACGAGCTCGCCGGTGCGAGCACTCCGCGAACAGAAAGTCATCGCGACCATGATCGATGTCATCAAGGAGCTCCTCGATGGGGATGACGGTCGTCATCACGCGTAACTCGCGCCCCGCTTCCGGGGCTTCCTTGCCTCCTGCATGTGCGAGATCACATCAGGCGTCTACACGGTCCACGCATGGCAGCGAGCGTGCGCGAGCCGGTGTGGAGCGTCCTCGTGGACTGGTTCAGGCCGAGCAGAGATGCCATTCTCATGACCTGGCCGAGCTGAATCTGCCCGGGGGCCAGGCAGTGAGGGACTTGGGATTCCCCGCACTCGACCTCTGTGACGACGATGGCGTCTTCTGACGAAGCGGGAGATCGGTGAAGTGGAGACCGCGGAGCTCGAACGACGAGTCTGCAGGACTGGGCACACCGCCTCATGCGTCGCGACACCGGGTGGCGCTCGATCTCCAGACAACTGGCCTCGGCCATGGTTCGGATCGTGGCCATCGCCGTGGTGGGGGGCGCTGGCAGTGCCGCTCGACACGATGGCCAGACCTCGGAATCGATTCTGGAGGATGCACGCCGGGTCCATGGCCTGAGCGACGAGGAGGCGGCGACCGTCCCGGGGTCTCCACCGTGTACGAGGACCTCCTGCGCGTCAATCGCGACAGGATCGTGGTCGCCTTCAACGCCGCCTTCGACCGCGCCATTCTCGACAGTGAGTGCCGACGACTTCACCTTCAGCCGATAGCAGGACACTGGGAGTGCGCCCTTCAGCACTACATCGAGTGGCGAGGCTTCAGTGCCCCTCTGGCCACCATCCGTGAGATTGAGGGCCTACCTGGGCGCACATCGCATCGCGCAAGTGACGACGCCCTGACGACGTGGGACCTCGTCGCGCGCATGGCTAGGTGACCGAGGCGTGCTTGTGTGATCGTTGGACACCTGAATGACTCCAGGATTAGAGTCAGAATGCCGCAGAGGCTTCCCCGCGCGCGCGGGGATCGACCCCTCGGCTTCCCGCCCCCTCACGTGGCGGTAGCCGGCTTCCCCGCGCGCGCGCGGGGATCGACCCGTCGAGTACATCTATTGGATCGAGAAGGGAGGGCTTCCCCGCGCGCGCGGGGATCGACCCGCGGAGTAGGCGAGCATGATGAGCAGCGTCGGGGCTTCCCCGCGCGCGCGGGGATCGACCCCAGAGAGGCGCAGCGCGTTGGCCTCGACGTCAGGCTTCCCCGCGCGCGCGGGGATCGACCCTCGAGACCGTCGACCCCCGTCAGGAAGAGGGGGGCTTCCCCGCGCGCGCGGGGATCGACCCGAGGGCAGCGTGCTCGTCGGCGAGCCTGCTGAGGCTTCCCCGCGCGCGCGGGGATCGACCCCCTCCGCGGTTCGCCCTCTATCTCGATCCCAAGGCTTCCCCGCGCGCGCGGGGATCGACCCCCTTCACTCGCTTGCGGGTGAGGCTCTTCGACGGGCCTCCCCGCGCGCGCGGGGACTACCCTTCGTCCATGACGACCTGACCAAGGGCGTCGCGGCTTCCCCGCGCGCGCGGGGATCGACCCCGCGGGTACAAGGTGGACCGCGGCGCTCACCAGGGCTTCCCCGCGCGCGCGGGGATCGACCCTCTTGACAGTGGGGGTGTGGAGCGCTAAGACCCCGGCTTCCCCCGCGCGCGCGGGGATCGACCCCACTGACCTCACTGACCCAGGAGGACACTAGACGGCTTCCCCGCGCGCGCGGGGATCGACCCCGTCCGCTTCGATGGCGCGCCACGCTGCAACGGGGCTTCCCCGCGCGCGCGGGGATCGACCCGCATTGTGACACCCTCTATTGACGTCCCGGCTGGCTTCCCCGCGCGCGC